>CAWGZD010000010.1:0-13143 GCA_963827005.1 uncultured Acidobacteriaceae bacterium | reverse complement strand
GGGATTTGAACCCGTCGGAGTGCAAAATGGCCCGCTGATTCCAAAGTAACTTAGGCCATGCCGACCGCCAATTTATCACCCTAAGAAGGCTGGTTTTGTGGTGTTTTGCGGCAGAGCGTCGCGGTGACAACGCAAAGGAGTTTCGGATAGTGGGCGACTCTTGGATTTCTACAGGTGCGCTAAGATTAGGGCCGGTTTTCGATCACGGCTACCCGACCAGTACAACTCAAATACCCCTCCTGAATAGAGAAACACTGACACCCAAATCACTTCGCAGGGGCGAAGAAGAAGTTTAGCGACACCCCCCCCGCATTCCAGTATGCGGGCTTGCAGGTAGAGCAGTTCTCTCGCCGGTAGTATGTGTTGAGCATAAAAACGCGCTTGTACGGCCACTGGATGCCGCCCGTGTACCATTCCTGATCCCACGAATGCTTCGGGCTATCATAGAAAGCCTCGGCAGAGCCGTAGGGCGTGAATCGGAAACCATGAACAAGGCAGTCACGTTCGACCGTGGCTTCGTTTCGATATGTCGTGGAATACTTTCCGTCTATCCAGCGCAGTTCGAGCCAATTCCTGTCCCGAACAAGGAATCCGCCGGGGAGACGGAATCCGGGAGTCCCATCGAGCGTGATCCGGTTTTCGTCGGAGATATGTCCCGATCGAGTCGTCGTTCGAAGGAATTCGTAACCGCCGCCCAAGACTAGATAATGCTCTTTGTCCGGGTCAATATTTAATAGATGGTCTCTCAGAATGGGTTTGAATTGATATCCGAGCCCCGTGGCTACGTACCATTGCTGAAACGGATAACCGACTGCTTCCTCCAGTCCGGCCAACGAGAGCACGCGCAGGTTCGACTTAAGTTGAAGGTGGGCGTCAGCTTCCGGCCATACTTCCGTCTCTGTCTGCGACTGCGCCCCGGCACCTGAAACGAGAATCGTAACGAGGGACAATCCCAGGAACATTCTGAACAGGTATTTGTTCTTCATCGCTCCTCGGTGAGTTCCGCGTCAGCGCACGCGGAGACCGCGTAGTGAGCGCGCTTGTGTTCAAAATGCATCGTTCAGCTTCGCGACAGGTAAGGTCATCGCCACGCGGCCTTCCATGAGCGATTAACGCTGATCCACACCGGGTCGCCATTCGGGTCATCACTCATAGGATCTGCCGATAGTGTTTTGGAGCCGTTGATTGCGATATCGTCGCTACGATCCCAACCGTTGATCTTGAATGCGACGAAGTTCATATCCGCTCCGCCTCCAGCTATCTGGTTTGTCAACGGGCGCGGCAGCAATTCAGCGTACGCTTGCAGCGTCGACGATAGCGACAACAATCCTGCCAGGGCCGGTGCCGAGGCGACAAGGGTCGTGTTCAAGATAAAATTTCTACGGTCGATGAACATGGGGTTGTTCCCTCCACCTTTCGGGTGACCGTAGCATTGACCTTAACGTTGCGGACCCAGCCAGCGGCGATAGCCCGAAAGCGAGTGTCCCTCCCCAGCGCTGTTCGGCAGCGGCGAGAAGTTGGGATGCGCCTTCCGCATCGCCAGCGCCAATCGCAGTGGCATACGCCTGCTCGAAAGCACGTAGCGTTGGGCGATTCGCGAGGTTGACTTTCGCCAGTTCAAATGCCCTCCCGGCATCGTTTCCACTGCCCGCGTAGAACTCCGCGCCATGGTCCGCAAATGCGAGCAAATGTTTTTCTGGAAGAGAGCCTCAAAACCAGACTGCGCGGCCTCCATTTGATTTTTCTGCCTCATCCACGAGTCTTTCAGTAGCGGCCATCACTTCAGCGAGACGCGAAAATACTACCGGTCGCCGCTCGAAACCGCAGGGATCAACAGGGTTCCGCGTCGTTCAGGCGGCCGGAACGTAAGTAGATCTCCGCAAGATGCACGCGCGCTTTCACATAGCAGGGCAAATATAAGATGGATTGTCGATACCACTGCCCGGCAACGCTCGACTGTATTTCGGGGACGAGTTCTCCCCACAGAACGCCCAGCTGAAAGCAAACCCATGCCACGGCAAATGGCGAGACATCCTGATACTCCCTCAGTGCTCGCTGATAGATCCGGTCGGCCTCGTCGAATTCGCGCAGATCGGCGAGCAACGCGCCAAGAGGCACCAGATCCTCCAAACTCCCGGACTCTGCGACCATTTGCCGGCGAGTCGCAAGCACGGCACCGAGATTGTTTCCGCCAGCCTGGTCGATGCTCAGTGCGAGGCGTGTGGCCGCAGCCGGCGGCGCTCCGCGCACCTCTGCTTGCTCTAGAAAGCTCCTCGCCTCAGCGAAGCGATGCGCCATCGACGCGACCTGCGCACTGATCAATGCCGTCCGCATTGATTCCGGGTCCACGCGGTTGAGGTGATTGACCAGCACCTCGGCGCGGTCGAGCGTACCCAAATGGCCGAGAAACTGTGCCGCTAATTGCTCCTGCTCGACGATGTATTCCGCGATCCCCGGACGTTGCGGCACTTCCCAGAATCGGTTCCAGGATTGCAGCCGTGCGCTCTCCAGATTGATCGCGGCAATTTCGCCATCCGTGGTCAACGGACAATCTATTTTGAGATCCGGCGCTTCGATCATTTCAGGGCTCCAAAGCGTTTGTCGAGGGCCTCGAATCCTATTTTCATCAGGGTGGCAAGGATGGTCTTCACAATAAGAGTCGGTTGGTTATCGGCAAGAAACTGCACCCGCCACTCAACGGAGCTGCCGCTCCCCTTTGGCTTCAGGTCGAACGTCCCCGTGTAATCCGTGACTCCGAGTCCACTCACATTCGTGTAGCGATAGAGCCTTTGCGAATTGTCCAAGAATTCCAGGCGCTCAATGATCTGCTTGCCGTCAATCAATTCGATCGTGCGCAACTGACCGACACCCGCTCGGGTAAGCTTTACCAAAGCAACCAACGGATGCCACATCAGGTCACCAAACTGCCCGACAAGTGCCCATACCTTATCCGGAGGCGCCGCCAGATCGACGCTATCCGCCACTGTCTGCAACTCCGTATTCGGCGAGGCCTCGTAGGGAAATGTCTTGATACCCAGCTCGTCGGTGTCGGTGAGCCGCCATGCAGAGATTCGCGATCGTTGTTCACCATCCAGGTAACCATGATGTCGATAACGTTGGCGTCGACGGTACGGCCTCCGCCCGTCTGATAGGCCTTTCCATGGAGCGTGCTTTTCTCGATTTCGAGGTAGCTGGTGTCGCTTATCGGCTTGGATACATCGAACAAGATAAAGTCGTCCAGGTAGACGTTGGCGGCGGCGGCTATTTCTGAAGGCGTCCAGTCCGCCTTGCCATCGCGCATGTCCCACTCGGTCAGACTATCGACCAGGCGCTTGCGAAACGCGGGCCGAAATTCTTCCGCAATCGCAAATGGCGTCTGCTGATTCCACAAGTCGCGCAGGTCGTCCACGTCTTTCAACTCCCCATTGTTGAGGCGCATGTTGGTCTGTTCCGGGCGGCCAACCCAGTCGTAACGAACCGGCGGACGTTCGACCGGATTAATGCCAGCAGCCAAAGGGATGGTTTCAGCAATCACGCCGAATAGTGGGCCTTGGCTGGGGTTGAGCACACTCTGAGTGTCGAACTCGATGACGATCGCCAGCACATTGTCATGCTGCAAGAGGTTAGGAACCTTCTTCAACCCAACCCAGGCAAGTAAAAACGGATCGGAACGCAGGCCTGCGAACACTCGGAACTTCCCATCCGGTGTCGAAGCCCCTTTTTCGTCATTCACAACAAAGTGCAACTCCTGGCCACCTGGACAAGTCAAGATGCCGCGCTGAACCAGCTTCGAGTCAGCTCCACGTTCGAGCGTAGTGAAACGGCAACTGAAGCGATATTCCTGATCGCCCGCCTGGAATTTCGCATCATTGCCAAGGCCCGCCACGGTCACCCTTCGCACCGCGATCGAGTGATTGACCGCGTTCGAAAACAGCGCGGTAACCCCCGCCGAGGGGAAGACATTCGCGGCCAGCACTGTATGGGCAGGATTTTCCGGGCTGGTGAAGGCGAACAGATCGGTGAGATCGCTCGCCGGGTCGCCAATTTGCCGCGGTCCATCTATATGGTCTGACATAGTTCTTACTTCCCCGTCGGCCCTTCCCATTTGACATGCCCGGTGGTAGCGTTCGGAGGCCCGCCGAATGGCGTGACGCGGCCCGCTTCATCGGGGATGGATTTCAGATACTCGACGAGCGCCCAGCGCTCATTATCGGTCAGCAGCCGACCGATGACGCCGTTGCCAAGAGGCCCATTCTCGAAGGAGTGGCCGGCGTTGGAGTTTCCGAATAAGGTCGTATCGAAGAGGAACTTGCCTGAGTTCCCGGACGTGTCTATTCCCACCTTGACGGGATCGAACTCTCGCCCAACGTAGAATTTCTTGGTGCGTTCCTTGGCCGGGATCAGCATCTCGTAGAGACTGGGTACCGACCCGTTATGCAGGAACGGTGCCGTTGCCCACACCCCATCTCGCGGTGCCGCCTTGTAATCGTCGACGGGCGGTGGCGGCCCCGGCATTTCGCGATAACCATTCAGATTGACGAGTTCAGCGTCGGTCAGGGTGAGTCCCTTCATCGCTCTACCCAGGGGTTCTACAATGAGCGACCTTCTCATCTCAACCACCGGGACGATCTCCGCGCCCTTGTACGGCGGCAACATATAATTGCTCAGATCGCCGGTGATAGAGTATGCCTGTGTGGTCACGAATTGAGCCGGATCGGTGCCCACGAATTTTTGTGGCACGAGTCCAACTTCAAGGAAGCGCTTACCGTACTTGTTGGGTTCCGTCCACGTATAGGGATAAGAGTTGTGGCAGCCCGCGCAATTCTCTGCGAAAAGTGCCTTGCCCTTTGCCGCTTTCGCGCGGTCGATCTTTCCAAACACATCTTCGGGCCATTTAGGAGGTGCCAAGCGACTAATGAGGTTCTCGATCTTCTGGAGATTGAGAATGGCCGCAGTCGATTCGAAAAGGCCCTCTTCCGGCGTCTTGGAGCGGAGGTCCATGGTCAGGAACACGCCCGTGGTCTCGCCGTAGTTGCGTATGAGCGGGTCCTGCTGCGACCCAGCCCATTGCGTCCACGAGCCTTGAGGGGCGTTCCAAACGAAGGGAGGTTTAACCGGCGCCATGGGAGAAGACCAGTTCTGGCCAATGCCGGTTTCACTGGCCAGCACACGGTCGGTGATGAGATTGAAGGCGTCTATACGGCCGGGCCCCCAGGTTATGGGAGTGGGCATAGTGCGGGTGCGATATTCATGCACTTGCGCGGCATCGCTCTCATAGCGCTTGCGCAGTTCGCTCTTGGCATCTGCACTTGTCGCGCCGATTCGCGTCGCCAAGCGATCGAACTTCGCCGCGTCAGTCAGAGTTGCCTGCAGCGCGTCATCGAGCGCATCTACATACGACATAAAATCAAAAGTGTGATTTGAGCCACCTTCGATGCGAATCCGCTTCCCCTGGTAAAAAAGCTCTGAGTTGTGGCAGGCTGCGCAGTTCAGGCCGACTGCGTCGCCCTTCCAGCGACCCTCCGTCACTACCGTCTTGGTCAGACCGATGGGCAAGGCGTCGGGGTTGGTCTGTGGATTCGCCGCCTGCGGGATTAAACCATAGTGGTCACTATTCGCATCCGACCGGAAGAGTTCCTCGCTGCCGGCAACCTCTAGGTTGAGGAAGATGTCGTAAGATATCACTCGCGAGCCTTGCGAGACCTGGTAGTACCACTCCCGATCTGCCTGCGACCACGCCTGATTGAGATAGATGACCTGGGCGTCATGAGACTGAGCTGAGGCCGGAGAGATCCGGAAAAGACCAATTATCCAGGCAAAAGAAAGCGACAATGCTAACGAAGCGATAATCCAATGCACCCTCTTAACTCGCCGCATGAGATTCCTCCGAGATCGACTCGCGAACAAAATCATGACTTACACAGATACTCAAGGAGCCTTGGCGGCATCTCTTCACGAGATCACCCTAAGCCAAGCGAGAGTATTGGACAACGGGAGTCAGCGCGCTACTGTCAAAACTTACAGCTTACGAACGTCTGTTACGGTGAACGCGAATTACTTTCCCGTCGGCCCTTCCCATTTAACATGCCCGGTGGTGGCGTCGGGCGGGCCGCCGAACGGCGTGACGCGACCCGCTTCCTCGGGGATCGATTTCAGATACTCGACGAGCGCCCAGCGCTGCTCGTCGGTCAGCAGAGGACCGATAACTCCATTTCCGAGGGGGCCTTTTTCAAAGGAGTGCCCTTGGTTTGAATTTCCCTCCAGAGTTGTATCGAAGAGGAACTTCCCCGAGTTTCCGGACGTGTCTACTCCCACCTTGACCGGGTCGAAGTCTCGCCCCAGGTAGAACTTCTTTGTGCGTTCCTTCGCGGGAATGAGCATTTCGTAAAGATTCGGCACCGATTCGTTATGCAGGTAAGGACCTTCAGCCCAGATTCCGTCGCGAGGCGCTGCTTTATATGAGCGCTCCGATGGGCGTGGCAAAGGATAAGCGCGATACCCATGCAGTTTGAGTGTCTCTTCCGGAGTCAGATTGAGTTTCTTCTCGGCTGCCTGTTCGAGTGCCTTAACAGTTTCGACTTTTAGGAATGGCGAGGGCGCGATGGGTTTGTCCTTGAACGGTTCCGGCAGATAAGGGGCTAGCTGTTTGGTAAGGACGTAAGGCAGGAAATCCTCGAACTGCATCGGATCTGTTCCGACGTAGGATTGCGGCACAACTCCGACTGCGATGTAACGCTTGCCGTACTTGTTAGGCTCGGTCCAAGTATAGGGATAGGAATTGTGGCACTCCGCACAGTGCTTGGCGAATAACACCTTCCCCTGTGCCGCCTTTGCCCGGTCAATCTTCCCGAAGACCTCCTCCGGCCATTGGGGAGGAGCCAGACGATCCAGCAAATCTTCGATTGTTTCGAGATTGAGTAGCCGTGCGTTCGAATCAAAAAGGCCTTCCTCGGGGGTTTTCGAAGTCAGGTCCATCGGCATGTAAACGCCCACGGTTTCCCCATAGTTCCGCGTGATCGGATCTTGAACTGTTGCGCTCCACTGCGTCCAACTGCCCTGGGGAGCATTCCAGAGGAAGGGAGGCTTGACCGGCGCAAGGGGCGGAAACCAATTCTGGGGGATATTCGTTTGGAAAGTCATCAGGCGGTTAGCAATCAGGTTGAGAGCGTCTAGCTGCCCTGGGCCCCAATTGTGAGGCGGAACCATGATGGTGTCGACGTAGTAATGGATACGATCAGCCTCACCTTCCAAGCGTTTGCGCAGTTCGCTCTTCGCGTCTCCGCTGGAGGCTCCAATTTTCGCCGCCAGGCGGTCGAACTTTGCCGAGTCATGCAGCGTTGCTTGCATCGCATCATCTGCACAGTGCTCAAAGCCATAGACGTCGAAGTGAATCCCGACATTGCCATCGATACGAATCCTCTTTCCGTGGTAGTGCAATTCCGAATCGTGACAGGCCGCACAGTTGAAGCCCACGTACACACCCTTCCATCGGCCTTGAGCGGTCGTTTCCTTGGCGATGCCGATTGGCAAGCCATCCGGATTGTTGCCCGCCGGGTCCGGGGGCGAGGGGACCAGACCATAGCGTTCCATATTCGCATCCGATCGAAAGAGTTCCTGGCTGCCGGCAACTTCAAGGTTTTGGAAGATGTCAAACGACATCATGACCGTTCCCTGCGGTATCCAGTAATATGTGTCCCGGTCCGCTTGAGACCACCCCTGATTGAGATAGATGAGCTGGCCGTTAGCAGACTGAGCCGCGGCCGGTTTGATCAGGGATGGGCCAATTATCCAGGCAAAGGACAGCAACAACGCTATCGAAGCGGTGATCCAGAGTACCCTCTGAACTGGTTTCACGAGAACCCTCCGAGACAGACTCACGAACAAAATCCGATTTAGGTGACCGTCAAGCAGGAGCGGCAGTGTCTATTCGCGACACGCCATTCTGCCGTCGCAAGCATCGGGCAACATGAGTCAAGTCGCTACTGTCAAAACTTACAGCTTAAGAACGTAATTTGTGACAGTTGTCGGCCGAGCGTCCGTTGGCGCAAACTCTTCGCGTCTTTACTCACAACGGAGGAGCAATATGTCACTCATCAAGGATCTTCTGGAAAAGTCCCCAAACTTGTCCGCTGGGTCCAAATACACGGTAGTGAACGGTCTGTTGTATCTGGGGATGGGAGCGCTCCTCATTGTCTGGCCGGGGGCGATCCAGACGCTTTTTATGGATCCGGCTTTTGCTGGACACGAGGAAGCGCTCTTTCGTGTGATCGGCTTGACGGTTGTGGTGATTGGCTGGCTCTACGTCTTCGGCGGCCGTTCCGGAGCGCGACAAGCTGTAGCATCTTCAGTCGTCGACCGACTCGGTGTTCGTACCCGTGGTGCTCGTGCCCCTGGCGATAAGCGGCGTGTTCCCTCATTTCCTGGTGGCGCTCGCCATTCTCGAGCCTACGCTCGCCATTGGTGCGTGGGTACTTCTGGGTCGCAAATCGTAATCGCTAGTGTTGGTCAATGTTCGTCGTGTCAATGTTTGTCGTGTCCATTTTCGGCGCGCCGGGCTTCTGCTCAGAGTCTGAGCTGTGGTGATTCACGATTAGCTGGGAACCTCTCTGCCCGGTCACAAACGTCCAAAGCCATTGCAGGAAGACGCTTGTGCTGAGGCTCGATTGCGCCAGAAACTGGAGATGCACTGTCGCCCACGCGAGCCATGCGAACAAGCCGCTCATCCGGACCTTCCCGCTTTCCAGTACAGCAAAGCCCTTGCCGACAACAGCCATGTTGCCTTTGTCAAAGTAGCTGAACGGTGCGAGCGCGGGATTGCCAACGATGCGGCGGTGAATCAGCTTTGCCGCATATCGCCCTTGCTGGATCGCCACCTGCGCGACCCCTGGCAGCGGCGTGCCGTTTCGATCGAGCGACGCGGTATCCCCAATCACAAATATCTCGGGGTGAGCGGGTATGGTCAGGTCATTCTGGATGCGCACTCGACCGGCGCGATCCGTCTCCACCTGCAGCCACTTGCCGGCGGGAGAGGCGGTCACACCCGCGGCCCAGATCACAGTTTTGCTGACGATGCGCTCTCCCGCCACCACGACGCCGTCCGCGTCGATCTCGTCGACGGAATGCCCCAGCCGGACGTCAACTCCCAGATCCTCGAGCCTTTGTTTCGCTGCTTTGGATAGTTCCTCGGAAAATGCCGACAGAACCCTGGGACCTGCATCAACCAGCACAATTCGGGAAGAGGCCGGGTCGATGCGCCTGAACTCCGATTTCAGCGTGCTGCGCACCAGGACGGCAACAGCGCTAGCCATCTCGACTCCCGTGGGGCCGCCTCCTACAAGAACGAAAGTCAAAAGGTCCTGGTGCCGGCTGGGATCTTCTTCGGCCTCCGCCCTTTCGAATGCGTGCAAAATCTTGTTTCGGATAGCGACGGCATCCGCGAGGCTCTTCACTCCCGGTGCGAACTTTTCAAATTCGCTATGGCCGAAATAACTGTGAGTGACACCCGTCGCCAGAATCAGGTAATCGTAGGCGAGACGGACCGCATCCCGGTCGGCATCACGAACAATGACGCACTTCTGGTCCTTATCCACAGCAGTGACCTCCCCAAGGATGACCGTCACATTCTTTTGTTTCCGCAAGAGTCCACGGATGGGAGAACCAATCTGGCCGGGTGTGAGTTCCGACGTTGCGACTTGATAGAGGAGCGGTTGAAAAAGGTGATGATTGGTTCGATCAATCAAGAAGACCTGAGCGTGAGTGTTGCGCAGGGCCCGGGCTGCGGTCAATCCGCCAAAGCCCCCGCCGACGATAACAATTCTCGCTTGTGGCTCGACTTCCCTGATATTCATTTCTGATTCGCGACTTCATCGTTTCTTCGAGCTGCTACGGAAGGGTGTCGGAGAGCTTCCGGGTATCGGTCAGGGGCTGGTTGCCTGCGGCAAGCCCATTCTGCTGTAACAAATAGGCCAGGATGTCGAGTGACTGCTGCGTGGTGAAGGTGACCCCGGCGTACTCGGCCATCGGACCCTTGATTTCTCCCCAAACCGTAAGAGCTTTGCGCCTCCGAAACTCTGTTTCCACGTTGCGCCGGTGAGGGCCGGCGCACTGAGGCCTTCCAGTTTTTCGCCGTGACAGCCGGAGCACGATTTTTCAAAAAGCTGCTTGCCAGCCGCCGCTTGTTCGACGGAGTACCAGCCACTTACTTTGGGCGATGTCTGCTGGGATGTTTGCTTAGACGTTTGCTTGGACGATGGCTGCTCGTAGACATGGCCAATGTTCGCGTGGCACTGCAAACAATCGTAGCTATCCGCCGTCACCAGCCCCTGATGAATGACAAGCTTCATGTGGCTACGCTGGCCTCCGAAGGACTCCAGAGAATGGCAACCGCGACAGGTGATGTAGTTGTGCTGTTTCAGATAAGTTTCGAAATTGGCGCTCAGCGCCGGACGACGCCTTTCCCACTCTTCTTTCGTGGCAATGCTCCGGTTAATTTCGTACCAGATGTCCTTGCCCCCACGGTCGGCCTTGAACAGAAGCAATTTTACATATTCCACCGCGGTGGCATGGCCTGAGTCATAGGGGATGTGGCAATCGCCACAACTGGCGCGAACTCCGACGTTGTTGGTGTAATGCGAACTTTGGTGGTATGCCGCAGCCGGCCAGGTCATCGTGTGGCAGGCCGTTCCGCAGAAATTATCCGAGCTTGACCAGTTGACTGCCTGGTTTGTCAAGGCAACGAACGCGACACCGAGGAAGCAGCAGCCGAGAGCCACTGAGGAAATCCAGAGGAAGCTGCGGCGAACGGGATTTTTTCGCTTTTCGGATCGACTCGCCCTGGGCGCATTGTCTTCTTCAGGCATCGGAGTCTCCCATTATTCTGCTGGACCTGTTCCTCGGTGGCCCGAGGGCTCGCGGCCGGAATGTTGGCCATCCAGAAAAAGTGTACTTACTGAGCGCGCCACTATTTCGATGGAAGCACTTTAGACAAATCGGCAGTGTCATCGAGCGGCGTGGTGCCGGCCGCTACGCCGTTCTTCTGCAAGAGAAATGCCATGACATTGGTCGAATTCCTGGCCGAGACCGAACCGGGCGCGCTCATCGGCATTTCCGTGTGCACGTTAGACCACAACGTCGAGACTTTCTTGCCTCCATAGGTGAGCCAGAATTGCTTGCCGACAAGCGCAGGACCGCCGCCACCTTGCAGCTGGGCGCCATGGCAACCGGCGCAGGCGTTCTGGTAGACCTTGGAGCCGCTCGCTGCTTGCGCCTTGGTGTACCAGCCGCTTGAACTGGGCGGGTTTTGTGCCAACGCGAACGGGCAAACAAATGAAAATGTGCGCCCAACATCAACATCAACGACTGCAAAATTCTTGACGGATTTTTCATGGACAACTCCCTCCACGATGGCGCAACGGCTCAGAAGATAAACGGTTTCCGTGATTCGGCTCGCCTAATAGGTAATTGATCACGAGAAGGTCGTGCACTGGCAAAACTGACAGGCATGCCGCCTTCCGTGAAAAATTCCTCGTCTAACGTTTCTAATCGGCCTCGTTCCGAGACTCGCATCGAGGCGCGCCTGTCACTATTGCCAGTAGAGCAGGAGATACATAACGGCCTAGGATCACCGGAAGCGGAAACGCTCATTCAGGGAGAACCCTATGCCGAATCTTGATTACACAGCGCTCGTCGCCCGGCAGCGCGAATTTTTCCTTTCTGGCGCCACTCGCCCGGCGGCCTGGCGCAAAGCTCAACTCGAAGCGATCAAGGCACTGTTCACGGAAAATCACGACGAGCTCTGCGACGCGCTCTGGCAGGATCTGCGCCGCAATGTCGTTGACGCTGACCTGATGGACGTGGCTTACAACGTCAAGGAGGCCAACTACGCGCTGGAGCACCTCGATGCGTGGATGAAGCCCGAACGCGTTCATACTCCTCTTATATTCGAACCCGGCCACGTACGCGTTCGTCGCGACCCGTTGGGTGTAACGCTGATCATCAGTACGTGGAATGAGCCCTTCATGCTCTTGTTTGCGCCGCTGGTGGCGGCGTTCGCGGGCGGAAACACCGCGGTGCTCAAGCCCTCGGAGCTAGCGGTGGCTTGCTCAGCGGCCGCCGCCCGTCTGGTGCCCAAATACTTCGACCCCCAGGTAGCTGCGGTCGTCGAAGGCGCCGTCCCCGAAACGACTGCCCTGCTGGCACAGAAGTGGGACTTCATCTTCTTCACCGGCGGCCCGACGGTCGGAAAGATCGTTCACCAGGCGGCGGCCAGGAACCTGACGCCATGCGTGCTCGAGTTGGGCGGCAAGAACCCCACGATTGTCCACTCCACGGCAAATCTTAAAGCGGCCGCCCAGCGTATTGCCTACGGGCGCTACCTCAACTCGGGCCACATCTGTACCGCGCCCGACCACGTTCTGGTGTGGCCCGAGGTGAAAGATGCTTTCGTGCAGCACTTGGCGGATGCGGTCCGCGAGTTCTATGGTGACGAGCCGAAACTCAGTCCCGACTATGGGCGGGTGATCAACCGCAAGAGCTTTGACCGCCTCGTGGGGCTGCTTTCGAGCGGCACGGCGGTCGTCGGCGGCCAGTCTGATCCCGCCGAACTCTACATCGCTCCGACCGTCCTGGTTGACGTCTCTCCAGACTCGCCGATCATGCAGGAGGAGGTGTTCGGGCCGATCCTGCCGGTGCTCGAAATTCGTTCAGTCGAGGCGGTGATCGAATGGGTTAACAGCCGACCACGCCCCCTCGGACTATACGTGTTCACCGAGGACCCCGGTGTGGCCGAGCGCATCCTCGACGCGACTGAGTCAGGCGACGCAGCCATCAACGACTGCACCATCCACCCGCTAGTCCCCGAACTTCCTTTTGGAGGTGTCGGCAACTCCGGAATGGGCAAGTACCACGGGAAGTGGGGTTTCGAGACCTTCACAAACGCGCGTGGCGTCCTGTACCACAGCGCGAAAATCGACCCTGGTGTGCGCTACCCTCCTTACGCAAAACACACTTTCGAGCGCAAGATCGAGAGTGCAGTGACGCGGTAGCGCACTGGCGGGGAAAACCGCTCACGGTGAAATCGAGCAACCGCTATTTACCGTTGGGTCGTTGAGAATAAATTAGGTGGTTGGCGTCCCCGACGGGATT
>CAWGZD010000009.1:0-184044 GCA_963827005.1 uncultured Acidobacteriaceae bacterium | reverse complement strand
TGGGAACGTTTGGGCCGAGCGTTCCGGTTGGAACATTGGTGATGAATGTTCCAGTTTTGGTGCTTGTTGGGGAATTCTGTGCGGATCGTATTGTACTGACATGGCCCTTAACCCCAAGAACTTTGGACTTTGTGACCTGGGGATGTGGCCTGAGAGAGCGGAACGGGCGGAATGTTCCGGGGAAATTGGTGTTTGTGGTACGTACAAATTGCGAAAGACAAGCCTTTAACCGCAAAGATCGCTAAGGAAGGGCCGCGAAGGGCGCTAAGAAGAACAGGAATGCCCGGCTTAATCTAGCTTTACGATAAACACATCGTGAGAGGCGTTCCATCTGTTCCTGTCCCTAGTTGAGCGTCCCAATCTGACGTGAACAGGAAGAAGCGACCATCCATCGATACGTCCCCTAAAGGTTGGGTCTGAAAATAAGGGTCAATGTAGGTAGCGCGATTGTGCGCGAACCTCCAGACGGTGGGAGCGAGCCGTCGGTTTCGACGCAGAATATTTCCGCTGCAAAGGGCTGGTCGATCGGGTCATCGTCGTAGCTGTAGGTTGAGCCGCAAACAGGGGCACTATCATCGGCATTCACGTTGCTCCACGTGAAGTGCTGCGGCTGGCCCCAGTCAAACAAGACCGGCAAGGCCAGCTGAGAAATTTGGGTGATATTGTTCAGGGGGCGCTTTGCCACCTGCATGTCGCCCGTTATTGCTGGCCCATTGACAAAGCTATCGTAGCCGACGGCTCCGTACCCACCGCACTCGTCGCTTGGATCGGTGTGTAACTGGCAGGCGCTGACGTTGAGTGTGGACAAATCCCAAAAGTACCAGCCAAAACCGTTCACCAGAATAACAACTGAGTTTCCGCTGCGCGAAAGATAGGCGTGGCGTATGAGGTAAGGGGTTGTGACCGTTGCTGAGCCAGTAGCTCCCCATTGCCCGCCGATTTGGCCGGTTTGCGTGTTGTACCATCGGCACCCCAGAGTCTTGTCGTAGGCGACGACGAACATATGCTTCCCCGATTCCGGACCGCCTTCCGAAATTGAGACTCGGTTGTCGTCGAGAGATAGACTGACATCGTCGTCGCTCACAACCTTGGGCCCTGAACCGAGCGGAGGTTGCAGCCCACAAGTTCTCGTGTCAATGATGGGCGTGGAGACGCCAGTGGAAAAGCGATAGCTGGTGATGGTCAAAGTGTCTGGTTCAGAGGCTCCGTAAATCAGGTCGGGATCTACAAAGCTGAATGACGGACCTGGTCTCAAGGGTATGAGCAGGCCAGTTCCGGCGCCGGCATTGGGCAGAGAGCTGATTGCCATGGTCGCGGGATCGAAGGCAAACACGAAATCCTGGCCGCCCTTGCCGAGCACGTAGAATTTGTCCGCGCCCGCACTCCACTCGTTCGCTTGCCCACTAGCTTCACTCCGCAAGAAGGTACCTGGGAGCTTGAAATTTGTAGTGGCATCGGTGGCTCGAACCATGGACGAACCGAAATCCGGATCGGTAAATACGACATACTTCGCGGGTGGCACCATCGGAGTTTCCGGGTGGATCAATCGGTCCGTGATCGCATTGGGGTAGGGTTGGATACCCTGCGCTGAGAGCGTGGCAGAGAGAACGAAGGTTGTAACCGGGATGCAAAGGATTGTAAGCAGGATCTTTTTTGCCATTTGGATTTCTCCCTGGCGACGGTCGGACTCTTGGGCCCTCGGATCGAAAACCCAAGTCATTGAAGTCTTCGGGGACGATAGAACCGGACGAGTGGCAAGACTGTGGATGGCGTTGAGAGGTCGACAGCTCAGTGCCAAATCCCGCGTGACCGCTGGCCAGGCATGCGGGAAAATATGCTCAGGGCATTTGCGCGAATGCTACGCTTTAACGTTTGTGGTGTCGGTACGCTAGCGCTCATAGCAGGAGATTTCGAAAGCGCGGCTTTGGTGTGCTGGGGGAAAGGTTAATCTGGGCTTGGATCTGAAGCCTTTAACCGCGAAGGTCGCTAAGGAAGGGCCGCGAAGTGCGCAAAGAAAAGAATGACTGGGATAGGCAGAGCTTCCGACGGCTTCGTTTAACTGCTGGTACCTGACAATGCACTAGAAATGGGGCAGGGGCGTTTTTATACTTTGGGGATTGGGTTTGGGCTCAGTTCGTGGCAGCGCTGCCGTAATGTCGGACACGACATTGGGTCGGCAGCGCTTTGCTATTTCCCTCTATAGGCAGATGCCGTCCCCTTCGGGGACTCGGTTCTTTTTCCCTGTGCTTACCCCGCACTTACGTGCGGGGCTAGTGAATTGAATGGCGTCGCTTCGCGAATCAGAGGCAGTCGTGCGCTTCCCGATTCCCCCTCCGCCTTACTTCGAAGATTTTCCGGGAGCGCTTTTGTCTGTCGCGGTGCGTGGGGGGTCGTAGGGGGGCTTGTCGGGGCTGAAGTTGGTGCTTAGGTAATCGATCAGGGCGTCGCGGTCGGCGGGATCGAGGACGGCTCCCCATTTCGTCATCTTGTCGACTTCTTTGCCCCAGGCGGGCTTAGATAGACGTTGTTGGAGGATGATGCGGGCCTCGTGACATTCGAGACAGGTGGTAGTGGCTTTGGCTTGCATGGGGCCTGGGGGGAGGGTGGCGGCTGCGGGGTTTTGGGCTTGGGCTATTGACGTTAGGGCTAGCAGGGCGACGGCGGCGAGTGTTGGATAAAGAGTACGACCACGGGGGCTAAAGCCCGCATAATTCATGATGCTTGACGCGGCGCTGAAGCGCCGCTCTTCCACGGTTGTGCGGGCGGAGTGGAGACGGTACCGGCAGATCGGGTCGTATTCGGGAAACCGAGGTCCCTCGCTTCGCTCGGGATGACAACCGTTTCTCGGGCTTGACGCGGCGCTGAAGCGCCGCTCTTCCACGTTACTGCTAGCTTCCGCGGTGCTCGACCTTTCCTCGTTGTTGGACGCTTCCACGTTGCTGGACTTTTCAGCGTTGCTGGACGTTTCCATGTTACTGCGCGGGTTTGGGGTAGGGTGCTGCGAACTGTTACGAGACATGGATGGTCACCTGATCGACGGCGTTGTAGAGGTAGCCGCTGGGATTCCAGACGGGGGTTGCGGGTTGGGTGCGGCCCTGGGTGTCGGTGGCGCGGGAGAGGATGGTGAAGTCGCCGGGCTTGGAGGGCTTCCAGTCGTAGGTCCAGAGACGCCAGGCGTAGTGGGCCTGGTCGCGGCCGAGTTTGGCGGGAGTCCAGGTGGCGCCGTTGTCGGTGGAGATTTCGACTTTGGTGATATCGGCTTCGCCGGCCCAGGCTGCGCCGTGGACGAGGACTTTGCCGGGCTTGAGGGTAGCGCCGTCGGTGGGGCCGGAGATGACGGACTTCACGGTGAGGGCGGTGACGGCGTGAGTGTCCTCGGGCTTGACGGCGTCGCCGGGCTTTATGGGCTGATTGGGCAGGCGGTAGCCGGGGCTCATGAAGTTGCCGACGAACTCGGCGTCGAGGATTTTTATTTCGGTGAGCCACTTGCAGGAAGCGGCGCCGATCCAGCCGGGAACGAGAGCGCGGGCGGGAAAGCCGTGATGCTTGGTGAGGGGCGATCCGTTCATGTGAGTGGCGATGAGGGTATCGGAGTCGAGGGCCTTCTCGATTGGGATGCTGCGAATGAAGGGCGGTACTTTGCCGGGGACTTCGTCGAGGCCGCGGAACATGACGTGTTTGCCGGTGGATTTCACGGCGGCTCGCTGGAGAACGTCGCGCAGGCGTGGTCCGGAAAAGCGGGCGGTGCCGACGGCGCCTTTGCCCCACTGGATGCCGGGGACTTGAGGGCGATGGAGGCTGCGTCCGTTGCCGGCGCATTCGAGGGTGTTGACGATGGAGTGAGTTTCGAGTTTGGAGAGTTCGGCGAGAGTCAGGGTGAGCGGCTTTTCAACTTCTCCGCCGAGCGAGAGACGCCAGTCGGCGGGATCGAGTTCGCTCGGTTCGTGCATGTGATTGCGCACGAAGAAGTGAGGCGCGGGAGTGAGCCAGGTATTGAAATATTCGACTGGGGATTCGAGGTCGACGAAGCGGTAGGAGCGGAGGATCATGCCATCTTCGCCGGGGAAGTCGACGGATTGTGCCTGAGGGAAGGCCCAGGTGAGTACGGATGGGGCGGCAGCGGCGGCGAAGGCCGCGGCGGATATTTGCTGTAGAAAAGTGCGTCGGGAGTTGATGGGACGACCTCGGCGGCTGAAGCCGCGGTTAGTTTGGTGGAGCTTTACGGTAGTGGTGCAGTTTGATAAGGAAGCGAGCCGAACGCGCGATTATTGCGTTGCAAAAGACGCAACGCAACGCGCGGCTCGCCCAGATTCCCTCGTCAAGCTCGGGACAAGCTCTTCGCCGTGCAAAGAACGCTTGCTCAGGATGACAATCAAACTGCATCGCTGCCAACGTGCACCGTGCGGCTGAAGCCGCGGGCTTTTAAAACTTCTTGCCATAGATTAAGTTAACACCGCCGGCGCGGAAAAGGAGAGTAGGCCAAAACCGGGCCGGCGGCGATTCTGAAGGGAAGGCGCCCCTCAGAAAGTTGAGAAGCTGTTGAGCTGGTCCGTTAAGACCTAAGTGGTCCCGCGTCCGAGGAAGACGCGGGACCACTTTTGGTTTTAGGGCAAGTAGTAGCGGAACGAGGTGAAGACCATACCGTCGAGGCCTTCGGGCGATCCGGAAGGAGCGCTTGTGGGCGTGATGCCAGACCAGGTCTGACGGGTTACGTACGAATACTGGGTGCCGAACTGGAACCTGCCTTTGGGACCGTTGTAGAAGCGGTACCAGAAGCCGGCCGTACCCTCGATGACTGCGCGCGTGTCGGCGGTGCAGTTGGCGAGAGTGGTGGGAGTGAAGCCGGTGTTCACAGTGGGAGGTAATTCGGTGTAGCAACCGCTGTTGTTAAAGGTAGGAGCTCCGTAGCCGACTTGCTTGTTGGTGAAGAAATCGTAATCGGCTGTGCGGGAGTCATACTCGGCTCCGGTGTAGGCATAGAGATCGAGCTTCTTGCCGTGCCACTCGAGCGTCGCCAGGCCCTGGAGGTTCTTGATGAGATGGATGGTTCCATCGGCGTTGATCGCGATGTCGGACAGGCCAGCTGCGCCGTAACGACCGACGGCGCTGCCGCCGAAGCCGTGCACGCCAAAAACAACGCGCTTCTTATCAAAGTACCAGCGGGCATTGGCCCCGAAGCCGCCACCGTTCTTGGAGGCGTTGTAGGCCCCCACTGCGCTGGGACCGGTACCCACGCCGCTGGGGCAAGGCCCGGTGGTTGCCGGTGGAGTGATCACTACGCCGTCAACGCAGGGGAAGACGCGGTCGCGGAAGCGATCGTACAGGCCGAAGACCTCGTAGTGCCCAAAGCCAGGGTCAAAGGAAATCTTGCCGATGATATCGGGCGAGGGATTGGCGGTGTAATTCGCGGTGGTGTTGAAGCTGTTGCTGGCGCCGGCTTCACCGAGCAGGTAATTATCAGCATTCCCGTGGGTGGTGAGGGTGCCTTGCGCATTTTCCATGGCAACGGCAAACCAGACCTTATTGCTGAGGTTCTTGGTGAGGCGAATGCCATACTGGCGGGCGAACGTAAAGCCCACGTTATATGCCGGATCGATGGTCATAGGCCGGGCGTCGTTGACTCTGCCGAGATCGTCGCTGGGACCGATGCCAGCCTTGTTCTCGGTGACGAGACTCCACATCTGGCCGCCGAGGAAGCTCCAGCCGTTATCGAACTTGGCTTGGCCCCAAGCCTGGCGCAGACGGAGAGTATAACTGTTGGTCTGGTTGGAATTGGAGGTGACGCCGGAAGAAAGGAAGTCACCCGAGATGTAGCTGGTGAATTCCACATGGCCGGTGCGGCCCTGAACAAAGAGGGTAGCACGCGACTGGCGGGCGGAACCGAAGAACTCCGACAGCTGGCTCTGGGAAGCGCCGGGCATGGTCAGCGAGTTGAAAGGAGTGGGAAGATCGGCACCGAGCTCGCGGGAGCGGCGCACGAATTCTGCCGCGACGAAACCGCCGGTGGTGAAGGTGATCCCTTTGTAGTGAATCGTCATGGGATCTTTCAGGGTCTGGTCGATGGTCTTCTGAGTCTCCTGAATGGTGACAGCGGTGTTGAGGACGTTGGTGCGGAGGTCGGCGACATCGACTTTGAGCTGGGTTACGGCCTGGATCTGCTGGTTGGCGGCAGCTTGAGCCGCGGCTGCCTGGGCAGCGGCGTCAGCGGCGGAGGCTTGAGCCTGCTGGGCGACCTGATCTTTGCGATGCAGTTCGTCCTGCAGGGCCTGGATCTGGCGCTGCTGGGCGGCGAGAGCGTCCTTCAACTCCTGGACGTCGGCGGCGGTGACGGCCGGTGCGGCGGCTTCGGCTGCCGGCTTGTGCTTCTTTTTTGGAGCGGGCGTAGAGGACGCCGCGGTTTGAGCCCAGGCGCCGGCGGAAAGAGCTGCCAGCGTGAGGGCTGTGAGAAACAAGTTTCTGTTTAGTTTCATTGGAATTTGAATCCTCTCCTTTTGAGTTTTGGTCGAACCACATCACGGGGGAGCAACAGAAAAGATCGCAATCCAGAGCCGCGACTTCGCGGCTCTTACTTTTGGGCCGTCATTTTCGAACAGACTTCCGACCCTTGAGCCGTGACCAGCATTACAATCGACTTACTAGTGATTTGAACAAGCAAGCTTACGTCTCCTTTGTTAAACGAGTGTTACGAAACGATTAAGCGAGTGTTAAATTGCGGAAAACTGGGGGAAGCTTTCCAGCAGGGCGAAGCGCAAGCGGCAGGGGCAATCGCCGCTGGCGCTCGGTCAAGGCTTCTGGCCTCCGACGACCATGGGCAGGACGCTGCCCTTCTCTTTACTACTCTTATCTTTATCTTTTTCTCTCTTGCGGATGGCGCGCTTGTTCTTGGAGGAACGCGGGCCGGCGCCGGTGATCAAGTCGGCCAGGGTGGTGTTTTCGAGAATGTTGGCAGCGGCATCGCGGACATCGAGAAAGACTTGATAGAGGGCGCGGTGAGGGAGGTCGCGGTCGATGAGAACGCGGAGCTGTTCGGCGTCGCCAAAGGGGGCGAGCGGGCCATCGATCAGGCGCATGATCTCGCTCAATCGAATGTCGGAGGGATCGCGGCGCAACTGGTAGCCGCCCTTGGCTCCGCGAACGCTCTCGACCATGCGGGCGTTCTTGAGTTCGAGGAGGATGAGTTCGAGAAATTTTTCCGGAAGATCTTCTTCGTAAGCGATCTCGCGAATCTTGATAGCGCCCTGATGATGATGGCGTGCGAGCATCATCATGGCCTGCAGAGCGTAGAGTCCCTTTTGAGAAATTTTCATGGGCAGCGATTATGCCACAAAGTCCAGTGTTTTAATAGACTTTATGGACGATAGGGGCAGAGCAATCGCGGGACCATTTGCGGGAGGCTCTAAATGGAGCCTAACACGCTATTTATCAGTTACTTACGGGAGTTTTACTTTAGTTGGGCAGCGGCGAGGATGTGCATTGGGTTGCAGCTTCGGGGAGGAATGTTGCAGAGGTAGACCAGTACCTAGTAGCTAGTACCCAGTTGACCGAGAAAGGCTCGCTAGGTACTGAATACTGGGTACTGGCTTGGCTACTGACCGGGTAGTTCTTACGACTCGCGCGTGACGCGTAAGACCTGGAGTGTGACGTTGTCGGGGGCGCCGCGTTGGCGGGCGAGTTTGACGAGGGCGGCGCAGGCCTCGGCGGGCGAGTTGCGGCTGACCTCGATCTCGAGTTCTTCCTCGGGGACGACGCTCCAAAGGCCGTCGGTGCAAAGAAGGAGATCGTCTCCCTCTTGCAACAGCAAACCCTGATCGGCGCCGTCGACGACCACTTCCCTTCCCGCGCCTAAGGCGGCGGTGAGGATGTGGCGCTGAGGGTGTTTTTCGGCGTCTTCGGCGCGGACGATGCCGCTCTCGACCAGGCGGCCAACATAGGAATGATCGCGAGTGAGGCGCAGGATGCTATCTCCGCGCACGAGATAAAGGCGGCTGTCGCCGACGTGGGCAAAATAAAGATGGCGGGCGCGGAGGACGAGGGCGGTGCAGGTGGTCCCCATGCCGTGGAAGGCAGGATGCTGCTCGGCGTAGTTCTGAATGCGAGCGTGGGCGGCGATGAATGACTCTGCCAGAGCGGCCTGGGGAGCATCGTACTGGTAGGAGTGCTCGTAGACTTCGCGGACGGTCTGAACGGCGAGGCGACTGGCTTCCTGGCCACCTTCGTGTCCGCCCATGCCGTCGGCGATGACGGCCAGGCGGCCCTTGCGCTGGAATTCCTCCTCGGAGGCGGGTTCCCAATAGAGGTAAGAGTCCTCATTATTTTCGCGCTGGCAGCCTACGTCGGTGAGGCCGGCCACTTCAACTCCGGGTTTCACATTCATGCAGTCGACCGACATTTCTTCGCAACCTCAACCGGCAGCGTCACGCCCATTGGAGATGACAAGCGCAAAGCTAACTTCCTGCCGGGAGGAGCGAAGCTGCGCGTGCCCCGGCCATTATAGACAAGAGCAAGGGAAAAAAAACAAGCGGGAGGGAGATTCCGGAAAATGAAACGCTGCGGACCTCAGGTCAAGGGATGGGCTGAGCGGCAGGTTCGGGGGAAAGAAAAAAGCCGCGACGAGGCGCGGCTTTGTCCTGAAGTTGGGAAGGTCAGAGGAGCGAGCTACTTCCCATCATGCTTGTCTTTGTAGATCTGCCGGCTGGTGCGGTTCTGCTCTTTGTTGAGCTGCTTCTGTTCCGCCTTGGTCAGGTGGCCATTATGGGCGGCCATATCGGCTTTCTCCTGATTCTCGATGTGCTGTTCGCGGTTTTCCACGCGGGCAGCTTGCCCTGGCGTCATGGTGCCGTCTTTGACGCCATTGGCGATGCGGTCCTGCTGATTCTGCTCGCGGGCATTGACTTCATTGACGCGAGGATGACCGGGATCGACCTGGCCTGGTCCCGCGCCGGAAGTGTTGTCTTGGGTTTGAGCAGCGGCGGCGCCAACGAACATGAGACCCCCGACTGCCAGGACTAAAAGCGATTTGGTGAATTTGTTGATCATGATTTTGTTGACCTTGGATTTATCGAACATGGTTTTGTTGTTCATGGGTCTGTTGCCCATGGAAAAGTAAAACCCTTGCATCGAAGTTTAGTTGTGGAGCAGGAGTGCGGCGAATTACGAAGGGGAAGTTTGTCGGGCGGAAAGAGGCGCGGAGAAATCGAGGTAACCGGTTGCAGGTTACCGTAGTCATCTGCGGAGAGCCTGGTTTAAAAAGCACGGTCCCGCGGGGCTGAAGCTGCGCCCTTTCGGAATCTGAGGCGTATAATTTTGCCCGGCTGAAGGGGATGGTCATGAAACTTACGGACACGATTGCCTTGGTGCTGAAGAGTAAAGACAACAGCAGAATTTTATCGGTGACGCCCGAACAGTCGGTGTACGAAGCGGTGGAGAAAATGGCGGCGGAGAGTGTAGGCGCGTTGCTGGTTCTCTCAGGCGGGAAATTGGTGGGGATTCTCTCGGAGCGGGACTACGCGCGGAAGGTGATTCTCAAGGGGCATTCGTCCAAAGACACTTTGGTCCGCGACATCATGACTTCGCCGGTGGTTTTTGTGAGCCCGCGGCATGCGGTGGACGAATGCATGGCGATCATGACCAGGCAGCACTTCCGGCATCTGCCGGTAATGGGCGAGAACGACACGGTGGTGGGAGTGGTTTCGCTGGGCGATCTGGTGAAGTGGATTGTTTCTGACCAGGCACAGACTATTCAGGAGTTGGAAGGCTATATTACGGGGAAGTATCCGGGCTAGGCGCTGGTGCAGTTTTGGTTAAGGAAGCGAGCCAAACGCGAGTAATGTGTCGCAAAGGGCGCGACACATCGCGCGGCTCGCCCAGGTCCCTCGCGGCGCAAAGAACGCTTGCTCGGGATGACAATCCAACTTCACGAGCATCCCGGTTAGAAGCGGGCCGGCCGTCCTCGTCGGAGCGGCGGAACCGGGCCCTTCCATCCAAAAGGCATATCTCTTCCCTTACGGCGGTAACCTGTTACTAGCGCATCCCAGAGTGGACAATAGAAGTGGCGAAGCCCATTCTCCGGGTTTTTGGGAGATGTGTGCGAGGCCTGGGAAACGAGTGCCCACGGACATGGATGATCACAGGCGCGAGCGTTTTGGCCGTTACGAGATCCTGAACGAATTGGGGCGCGGAGCCATGGGCGTGGTTTACAAGGCTCGCGACCCCAAGATCAACCGCGTGGTCGCGGTGAAGACGGTCTCGTTGAGCGGGCAACCACCGGAGGAGGAGCGTGAGTATCGCGAGCGCTTCGTCCGGGAGGCGGAGGCGGCGGGCCGGTTATCGCATCCTGGGATCGTTACGATTTTCGATGTAGGCGAGGAGCCGGAGACGCGGATTCCTTATATCGTCATGGAATTTGTGAGCGGGCCGTCGCTGGAAAAGCTGATCTCCGGGGAAAACCGAAAGCTACCGCTGGAGACAGCGCTGCAGTTGACGCTGGAACTGGCGGAAGCGCTGGATTGCGCACACGGTCAGGGAGTGGTGCACCGCGATCTGAAGCCGGCGAATATTTTGGTGACGGAAGAAGGTCACGCGAAAATTGCCGACTTCGGAGTGGCCAAGCTGAATCTGGCGAACATCACGCATGCCGGACGCGCCATCGGCACACCTGCTTACATGTCGCCGGAACAGTTGGATGGCGAAGAAGTGGACGGGCGGTCAGACCTGTTTTCTCTGGGCGTGATTTTGTATACGGTGCTGACCGGGTACAGGCCATTTCAAGGCAACAGCGCGGTTACGGTTTCATTCAAGGTGGCCAACCGCGAACCGGTCCCGGCGAGCGTTCTCGATACGGAGCTGCCGCGCGGGCTGGATTACATTATTGCGCGAGCCATGGCGAAACATCCGGCGGAGCGCTACCAGCGCGGCATGGAGATGGTGCTGGACATCCAGGAACTGCGAGCAGGACGAGAGCCCTGGAGCATGACCAAGCGGCCGAGCGCGGGTGCGCTCGACGATCCGATGCAAACTGCGGATGTACGAGCCAGAATGCTGGCCACGGGACAACGGGCTGCGGCAGCCAAGCCGCGCATCAGTAAAGGCGCTTTGTCATCTTTATCTTTAGCACGTCTGCCCCTGGGGCAGGATGCAGTGGAAAAGTTGCTGGAGAAGATGCGGAGGAATTCCTTCGCCAGCGGCGCCGTGCTTTTGTTCGGGCTGCTCGCGATTGGATTTGGGTTGAGCTATACGGTTTGGGCGCCAAAGAAGGCATCCAAGAGCGTTGTGGTGACCGGCGCAGTCAAAACGCTGCCACCTCAAGACGCGCCAGGCCTGAGTGAGACGGGTAGTGCGCCGGCCGTTGCGGGCTCTCCGAAGGTTTCCAAGGGTTCTCCGGCGATGTTGGATGTTGAGGTTGAGCACCGGTTTGCCGAGGCACAACTTTCACTCTGGGTCGACGATCGATTGATCTATACGCATCTGCTGGAAGGGACTGACCGGAAACGGCTGGTTGTATTTCACAATATTCAGGGACATCAATTCCACGCGATGCAGATGGTTCCGGGGAAGCACCGCCTTCGAGTGCGGGTGACGTCAGCGGCGGATGGGTATGAAAGGTCGGACACGGTTGCGGGAGAGTTTGCCAGCGGGAAGGAACTGCTGTTGCGGGTCAGCTTCGATAAACACGGGGAGATGGAACTGAAGCTGCAGTAGTTGGTGGTGCGTAGGTCTTAGTTCGTAGGTCTTCGGCGCTAGGTCTTCGGTCCTAGGTCTTCCGTCCTAGGTCTTCGGTCGCGGGTCTTCGGTCGCGGGTCCCGTTTGTATTTCTTCGACTGTAGTTCTTCAGTTGGCAGTTCTTCTTTGGTGTCCCCCGCAAGAGCGGCGATAGGAACGCAAATCAGAAGGAATAAACGACGTCTGCGGTCTGCTCCAGCGTGAATCCGGAGCGGGCAGCGTCGTCGTGGAACATGCGCACGGTTTCGAGAGAGTATTCGTGCAAGTCCTTGCCGACGAGAGTGAGCTTTTTCAGCACGCCGGAAGTGACGGTGATAATGTGGCAGCCAATTTCATCGGCCTGGAAGATATTGAGAAGTTCGCGCGGGCTGGCCCAAACGAGTTGCGTGTTGGGATTGGGTGCGATGAGTTCGAGAGCGGATTTCATGAGAGGAACGGGATCGCGTCCGGTGTCGGCGACTCGTCCGGCAAACACTGAGATGTAGGAGGGCGCGCCGCGGCGTAGGGCTTTAGCGATGTGGCGGACCTGATCGAGCGCGAGCACAGCGGTGGCATTGATCTGAATGCCATCCGCGCTCAAGTGCCGGATCAATTCATACATTGGTTGCTGGCGCGTATTGGTGACGGGGATTTTTACGTAGACGTTGCCGGGCCAGCGGGCGATCTTGCGGGCCTGGCGCTCCATTTCAATGGCATCGTCGGCGAAGACTTCGAAGGAAATCGAGCGGTCGGGAATGTGTTCAAGGATTTCGAGCGCGAAGCGCTCATAGTCGGTGACGCCGGCCTTGCGCATCAAAGTTGGATTGGTGGTGAAACCCTTGATGTGGGGCTGCCGATAGAGCGCGAGCATGCTGGCCTTGTCGGCTCCGTCGGCGAAGACTTGAACCTGCAAATCGGACACGGACCGCATCTTTAACTATTCGACTCCATAATTATTAAGCTCCGTTGTTAGACTCCTTCAAACTGGAGCAGAGGATCCACTCGGCGGCTTCGCGCAGCGAGTGTACGGTGGCCTCAGGAGGCTGCGCTGGCTTTCTTTCGTCGTAATCGTAATCGATGAATGCGGTCTTGCAACCGGCGGCGTGGCCGGCGTCGATGTCGCGCCAGCGATCGCCAACGAAAAAACTGCGTGAGAGATCGATATTGTGCTTGCGCTGGGCCTCGAACAACAGACCGGGTAGGGGCTTACGGCAAGAGCAATGATCCGAATTGTCATGATAGCAGACGAAAATATCGTCGATCGGAAGCGAGGACGAAAGCGCTTGATGCATCGATTCCACGACGGCGCGAGTCTGTATGCCGCGGGCAACGTCGGGCTGGTTGGTGATGACGATGAGTGGGAATCCGTGGGCCTTCAAGTCGCGCAATGAGGACGCAACTTCGGGCAGAAGTTCGAGTTCTTCGAGACTCGATGGTGAAAACGGCTTACCGTCGCGCACGACGGGGCGGTTGATGACGCCGTCGCGATCGAGAAAAACTGCCGGGCGGGGTCGCGCGGCTCGGAGAGCAGTCGACTCCCATTTGGTCTGCTGTTGCTTCACCGCGGGATGGGAAACCAGGAGGTGCCACACGACTGCCTGAAAAGTTTCGGTGTGCGGAGTGATGTGGGCTGGATTGACTGTAGGAATAAGGATGCAGACATCGGCGAGTTTGGCGGTGAGGCCGCCGTCGCGACCGACGATGCCCAGGATTTTCGCGCCGAGTGCCTTTGCATATTGCAGGGCAGCAACCAGGTTGGGGCTGACATTGTTTTCAAGATCGCCACCGCCGACCGAGAACACGAGTACAAGATCGTTGGCGCGGAGGCGACTGGTCCGCAGCCAAGCTTCGAAGACAGTTGCCCAACCCTCATCGTTGGTGCGAGCCGTGAGCTCCGAGACGTTATCGGTAGGGGCGTAGGCTTCGATTCCTGCGATCTTGCGAAAATCGTTCACGGCGTGGGAAGCGTTGGCGGCGCTGCCTCCGACGCCGAGGATGAATAAACGTCCGCCGGAGGAGCGCGTAAGAGCCAGCAACGAAGCGGCGTTCTCGATGCTGGCGGCATCGAGGCGGTCGATTACTTCTTTGGCTTCTGCCAGAAATTCTTGCGTGAATGTGATCTTTGTTGTCATTACTTTATTCGGCTTGACTCACGACTCATGTTGACTGATTCCGCGCGCGGCGAGGAACTCGGCCGTCTCCTGCAGTCCGGCCGGCGAACCGATCTCATAGAAGCGCTGGCGCACTTCAAAGGCGGCGAGCTGGTTGCGTTGCAGCAGGTCCGTGTAGACCTCGGTGAGATCGGACGCTTCTCGGGCGGGCAGGCGTTGAAACGCTTTGGCGCGAAACATTCCGAGACCGTAGTCGATGTAGCGCATGCGGGGAGTGCGATTAATTTTGCTGTACGCGAGAATCTTTCCTGCTCCGAGCTGGTTTTCTTTGATCTGATCTGCTTTAAGCTTCCCCGCTTCGAACTCGACGTTGCTGGCGTCCCACTTCCCTTCGTTGCGAAAGACCGTCATCATTCCCAACACGGCGGCAGCGGCGAAGTTGCGCGCGATGGCAGCGTAGTCGCAAGGAAGATAAGAATCGCCGTACATCACAAAGAAGGGATCGCCGAGACTGGGCAAGGCATTTCTGATGGCGCCCGCCGTACCGAGAAGAGCAGGCCCGTCGAATGAATAGTCTACCTGAAGGCCCAGGGCGGAGCCGTCGCCGATTGCGCGCTGGATCAACTGGCCAAGATGGCCGACGCAGAGAACCACGCGCTGAATGCTCTTCGACTGCAGCAAGCGCAGTTGATGGACGGCGAAGGGTTCGCCATTCACCTCGAGCAGCGACTTGGGCACGGTGTTCGTGACCGGACGCAAACGGGTAGCGAGACCTCCGGCGAGAATCGCAACTGTCGGCAATGGATTCAGGGCTGGAGCCAAGACCGGAGTCTCCTAGGAATGGGCCACCACGGTGGTTCCGGCAAAGTCGAACTGCATGCGGACTTCGCGGAGTCCGGCGCGCCGCAGGGCCGCTCGGAGGCGAGTCTTCTCTTCGGTGTAGAACATGAGGAATCCGCCTCCGCCGGCGCCGATGAGCTTGCCGCCGAGCGCGCCGTTGGCTCTGGCGAGTTCATACAGCCGGTCGATTTCACAGTTGCTCATGCCGGGAGACCGCTTTTTCTTATGGTCCCAATGCACGTTCATCAAATCCGCGAACTTTCGCAAGTCGCCGGCCAGTAGCGCGTCCCGGCTCTCGACGCCCAACTGCTTGGTGAAATGAAGGTTCTCGATCATCGAGGAGTTGTTCTGTTTGGTTCTGGAATCCTGATCACGAAGGATGTCGGACGCGTTGCGCGAGCTTCCGGTAAAAAACAAGAGCAGGTTATCTTCGAGGTTGGCGAGAGTTTCGGCAGGGATTTTCAGCGGTTCGACGACCACGCGATCATCCGGGAGAAACTGGAAGCTGGTGATGCCGCCGAAAGCGGCGATGTACTGGTCCTGCTTGCCGATGGGTTCGTTGAGCAACTTCAATTCGATGTGACAGGCTTGCTCGGCGAGATCGTGGGGCAACACGAAATCGCGCTTCAGGGTGTGAAGAGCGCACAGCAGCGCGGTGGTGAAGCTGCCTGAGGATCCCATGCCGGTGCCGGCCGGAATGTCGGAGAGGCTGACAATTTCAAGGTAAGGGCCGGTGATGCCGGTGAGCTTCAAGGCCTCGCGGATGATGGGATGCTGGATCTCATCGACGCGTTCGACGTCTTCGAATCTGGAATATTTCACGATGATGCGGGGATGGAATGCCTCATTGACGGTGATGTAGACATAGCGGCTGATGGCCGCGGAGATCACGAAGCCGGTATGCTGCCGGTAATAAGAAGGGAGATCGGTACCGCCGCCGCCGAGACAGATTCTCAGCGGACTCCGGGTGATGATCATGGAGAGAGCCTGAATCCGGGGCGATACGCGTTCGCAATCATACTCAAATGATATGCGAAGCGGCTGTTGCAGGTCGAGCGCAGGCCGAGGCGGCAGTTTGATAAGGATGCGAGCCGAACGCGCCATTATTGCGTCGCAAAAGACGCG
The DNA here is from genome assembly GCA_963827005.1 of uncultured Acidobacteriaceae bacterium. Classification (GTDB taxonomy): domain Bacteria; phylum Acidobacteriota; class Terriglobia; order Terriglobales; family Acidobacteriaceae; genus Sulfotelmatobacter. The sequence continues at coordinate 168,271 of CAWGZD010000009.1, read as the reverse complement.
ACGCATCGCGCGGCTCGCCCTGATTCCCTCGGCAAGCTCGGGACAGGCTCTTCGCTGCGCAAAGAACGCTTGCTCAGGACGACAGTCAAACTGCACTACTGCGAGCCGAACGGTGCGCCCGTCATCGTCATTCCACTTCAAAATCAGAGGAGCGAGTTTTGCTTGAGTTGCCCACGGAATCGACGGCCCGTAAGTTCAGGCGATAAGAACCTGGGCCGAGCGTAGCAACCGGAAGCTTGAGTCCCAAGAGAATCACGGGGTCTCCATCTTTTCCTTTCTGGGTTCTCTCGCCAATGTGAAGCTTCTCCTGCCCACTCTTGCGTTCGACAATAATCAGTTCATAGGCAACTTCGGGAGGACTCGGACCTTTGAGCAGAGGTTCGTAAATCTCGGCGTAGATTGCGGCAGTGTCGGTCTTCTTAAAATGGTTAGAGGCTGAGGGTGAGATCTGGAGGCCGTGCACCAACAAGGGAGTTCTGTCCTCCAGCAACTGGCTGTCAAGATCGGTGGAGAGTGCCGCGGCAGGACGAATATTGTTGCTGAGCGCGACTCCGCTGAGGCTGAATTCCTGGGCATGGTAAGGGTCGATCACGATTGGGATTTCGAGTTTGCCGTAGGTGTCATTTCCGGAGCTGAACACGACTCTCAGTTTGTATTCGCCGGAGGCTACGCCGAACTGGTTTTCGTAGCGGAAGGGCTGTTTCTGGAATTCTTCCACTTCTTTCTTGCCGTCGAGGTCGACGACCGCGGTGTCGCTGAAGCGCGCGGCGATGGATCCGTCTGGCTTGTAGGCGATGCCTAAGATGTTGACGGCTGCATGTTGTTTGCCCTTCTCTTTTTCAAACTTGAGGGCCGCGGATGGAATTTCGACAGCGAGATGGACCTGGGCGGTGTTGGGCGAGGTGTAGAAGAAAGGAGCTTGCATCAAAGCGGTGACGTTGCTTTTCATCTCGCCGCCGGCGCGAGCCTCGAGGTCTTTCTCGATGGAGTTTCCGGCCAAAAGATCGGCCGGGCGGACGTTGCAATAGCCGCTGCGGGCGCGGACATTGGTTCCCCCACGCTCCACTTTGACTTTCAAGGTGTGGCAACTGCCATCGGCGGAAACGGCGGGCTTGTAGCCGAGAAGATAGTACTGGTTTTGATCTTTCGCAATCTTTTCCAGGCCACCCAGCAGATCGTTGGTGTTGAGGATGACAAATCCACCGGTGCCGTCGGCGAGTTGATAAAGGACTTGCTGGTTGTCAGAAGCGCTGGGAGGAAATGAGGGAACGATTGCGCGGGGCTGGGCGTAGGGACTGTACAAGTTGCTGTTGGTTGTTGTTACGCCGGAGGTTCCGCTCGTGCCGGTCTTGCCGCCGCTGCCGGTTCCGCTGCCGGTAGTCCCGCCACCGTGACCACCACCGCCACTGGTTCCACCGCCACTGGCGCCGCCTCCGCCGTGACCACCGCCTCCGCCGCTTCCGCCGCCAGCACCTCCGCCTCCGCCGTGTTGCGGCAGAAAGGCAGCGGGTGCGGCAAAGGCAGCCAGCCGGAGTGCCGGCTGATTGGGGCCTCGACTCGAATAGTGAAACGCAGTTGGAACGTAGGCGCCGGATGGGCGATGGATGGAAGGCCGCGACAGGCGGCCGTGAGGCGCTGGCAGGTCTGGAATCACGAGGCCGCGAACATCAATGGGATAGATGGCCACGTTCGCCTTATTGCAGGTATCGATGACAGCGGTCACTTCGGCTGAGGATTCCAAGTCCAGCGGAAAGCCTGAGGTCAGCATGACCAGCGTCTTGCGTCCCGGCACGGTGGATAGGCTCTTGGCCAGGCTTCGCAGGGCAAGCAGGACGGTGTGTATGCCGTACTGAGCTTCAGAATTTCCCAGAGACGGCGCCGCTGGCGGAGCAGTCAGGGACGCCACCAGCACAGGAGGCTGGGCGTTGGGGGAAACGGCAGATCCTTTCAGGCCGGTCACCACTTGCTTTAGGCGTTGCGCGTCGGCGGTGAAGTTTTGCGAGATGTGCACGGTGCCGCCGAAATCCGCAATGGCAATCAAATGGTCGGGGCTCGCGTTGGCGTCGATAAACTTCGCCGCCGCATCCCTCGCTCTGGCTTGATCGCCCATGTCCATGGTGGAGTTGTCGAAGAACAGAACGAGGTAGTGCGGCTGCGCGCTGGAGGAACCAGTCTCTTCAACAGAGAAGCTGGTGAGGACCTGCTCCTTGCCATCTTCCCAAACCTTGAAATCTTTCTGAGCGAGATCGCGAACGTAGTTGCCTTTCTTGTCGGTGACGACGGTATCGACGAGAACCAGACGCGTCTCCGCGCGAATCAATCCGGGATCGGTCGCGGCGGCTGGGGTTGATTGCTGGGCATGGGCTACGGAGTGGTCCGCGCTTAGCTGGAAGAACAACCCACAACTGACTATGCAAATTACACTTATGGCAAGAACCAGCCGGCGATGATGCATGATGAACCTCCACAGCAACTGTTTAGCGAATCTCAACCGTTCCATTTTCTGCGGACATTAGTTGTCCTTCCGCATCCCTTACGACCAGCCGAACCACGTAACTGCCCGGCTTTACATCAAAACTTGTCTTGAGCGTGATGCCCGAATTAAGCCTATGTTCGAGAGTGTCGTCTTTCCAGTGCATGGTGACGACCTTCTGCGTTCCCTGAATGAAATTGCCGTTGCGGTTGAACAAAGCGGAGACGCAGGTCAGGACATTGTCGTTGCGGCCTTCGACCTTGCGAAAGTGCAGGCGTTTTACGTCCACGTGGGCGAGGACGACAAGCTGGGCATCCTGGTCGCTTGCTTTGAAATATTGGGTGTGCAGGTTAACCGGAAGATTGTGGAGTTCCTCCTGGGAGAACATCTCATCTTCGATTTCCTGCTTGGCTTGCTCTTGGGGGCTGGTGAAATTCTTTGGGGCGTAATATCCGCGGCGGGCTTGCAGGCTTAGTTTTTGTGGATTCTTCAGCGTGACCTTCAGATTATGAAAGCTGCCATCGAGTTTGAGATTTTGCGGAGCGAAGGCCAGCACATAGGAATATTCAGGAGTCTCGGCGACGCGGCGGAAGCCTTCGTCGAAATCGTTGTTGTTGTGAAAGAAAACCCCGCCGGTGCCGTCGGCTAAAGCCGAGAGCAGATCGTCGTTCGCGGCCGCGGCTGCGATCTCGATCAGTGTCTTACCTGGAGGCGGGCCATGCAGACCTCCCTGGCTGGCATCTCCGTAAGGGACGATGACGTAGAGGCCGCGCGCGTCGAGCGTATTGATGGCGATTTGCGAGCGCACGGCGCGATCGACGATGTCAGTATATTCGTATTGAAGAGTCGGAACGATATACCCGGGAGAAACCAGGACGACACTTCGCTGGCCGGGCATCCTCGAGACGATTTGAATTACACCCTTCAGAGTTCCGAGAGATATGCGGCTTTCCTGCTCGCCTGCACTCAACACGCCAGCGCTGACGGCGGTCACGGTCGCTGAGGGGTTTCCGAGCGGCGCGCCTTCAGGGGCGGATGGGGTGGGAAGGGTGGTCGGTGCGCACGCCATCGCCTCCTGGATAGCAATCTGCGTAGCCTCAGGATCGTCCTTGTTGAGGATCAGATCCGCCTGGTAGTAGCTAATTTTCGGGCAATCGAACGACGCGGTGCGAGCGATGGGGTGTGGCTGGAGCTGAAGCAAAGCTGCGCGCAGTTTGGCGCGATCGTCGGTGAAGTCAAGATTCGTAAGCCCGGATGTGGTGAAGATGGCGGCACGGTCAGTCGGTCTCAAAGTGGCAAAGTGGCGTTCGGCCGCCTCGCGCACGTGCGCCAGATCGCCAAATTCCAGGTGTACATCATCGAATTGGTACGCGACAAAACGCTCGGGCGCGGCCGACGCGCCCCCAGCGCTGGAAGAAGGAGGGACGGCAGAGGCGTCGCCGGAGTTTTCCTCGGACGTTAGACGCGCCTTCGCTGCCATCGTTCCCGGCTGCTCGACTTCGAACTGGGTGATGACTTGGGGCTTGCCTTTATCGAAGATCTGGAAATCCTCCTGGTGAAGATTTCCGATGGCATGCCCCTGGGAGTCGCGGACCACGGCGCGCACGACCACAAGCTTTACGTTCACTTTGAAGGTGGCAGGTTCGTCGTGAGAGGCGAGCTCCGGCGAATTCGGTTTGCTTTCAGACTGCGGGGCGGGGGTGGGGGCCGGAGCGGGCTGAGCAGCGCCTTGCCCGAGCGCAGGCACTGGCCACACGACAAACCCGACAGCGCACAGCAGAAAGTAAACCAGCAAGTTTTGAACGAAGAAGAAGCTTTTCACCGCACCGGTGGATGTGACAATCCGCCTGGCTTTCGGAGAACTCCTCATAGAAACTCCCGCAATCGCAGGGGCAGGCAGGGCGTCCCACAATCGAAGCACCCAAAAGCGGGATTGCTTCCAGGGTTCGACTCGAATGCTGCGCAACAGTGTACACCCAAATGACATTTACGGCGCAGATTGGGTGAGGGGCGCCGGAAGTGCAATCTCGACCGAATCCGGTTGCGTCCACAGGGCTTTGCCGTTGTTCAACTCGACGCGGTTCATCGTAATTTTCAACTGCCGATGGTCGACCTCGACGAGGAGGTAATGGTAGTTCAGTTCCCTGCTCTGGTAAGGATCGCCGGGGGCGCGCTCGATCGGATACGCGTGAGCGCCTCCGCCGCCGGAAACGAAGTAGGTGACGCCGCCATGCTCGTGGCGTTCGTAGTTGTGCACATGTCCCGAGAACACCACGAAACGCACGCGGGCATGGGCTTGGCGCTCCTCCAGCATCTGGGCGAGTAGCTTCTCTTGCGAGCGAGCCGAATGGCCTTCGCCCAGCATCATGGCCGAGGAACTCGTGTACGGCGGATGGTGCAACATGACGAAGACGAAGTCCACATCCGGCGGGATGTTGTCGAGCTCGGCGGACAGCCATTGGCCTTGCCGGCCTGAGACTTCCTCCAACGCGCTGTCGAGTACAAGGATGAGCGTGTTGGCGGCTCGCACGGAATAGTAGCGGCTGTTCTTGAGGTCGGGGAAACGCTGAAAGTAGTTTTCCAGAGCCACTTTCTCTTTGCCATGCATTTCGTGGTTGCCGATCGCGGGATAGACCGGAATGTTTTTCTCGCGCCATATGCTGGTCTCGCTATCCCAGACCTTCCAATCGTTTTCGTCATAGCCGTTGTAGACGAGGTCACCGGTGAAGCAAATGAACGCGGGATTGGCCTGGGCGACGGCCTGCACGAGTGCTACCCGTATGGCAGGATTCGCAGCTTCAGTATCCTTAGGATCATGGAAGCGGCTGTCGCCGTAGGCCACGAAGCGAAACGGAAGACCAACTTTAAGCTGCAAATCGACAGAGGTCTGCGCGGTGGACTTCCTGGTGCAGCCGGTCAATCCAAAGAGCGTGGCGGCGAGGCATAGCAGCGATAAAGTATTGCCCAATCGTGTGCGTGAAGAAAGCATGAGAAGAGCTTACCGCCGAAACCGAATGTCACGGAGCGAAAATCGTTCCATGCTAGCTTCTAGCATGGGTTGTAGAGGATGAAGTTCGACTGGACCGAGGGGGCGCTTGCGGAAGGCCTGCGACTCTATGAGGCGGGTGAGTTCTTCACCGCACATGAAGCGTGGGAGAGCGTGTGGCTGGGATCGTCAGAACCGGAGAAGACGTTTTTGCAGGGGCTGATCCAGGTGACGGCTGCGTTCCATCACTTGCAGCGGAATAATCCTCTGGGAACCACGCTGTTGTTGCAGGCTGCGCTGCGGCGGTTAGATGGCTATCCGGCATCGTTCGGAGGAATTTCGGTTGAGTTGCTTTGCCATGACATTCGAGAACGGCTGAAGGGGCTGGAAGCGGGCGAACCGGCAGAGCAACTGATTTCACCTAGAATACGGCCGGGCTAGCGCGTCTGGCTCATTGCGCAGATGGAGGCACAACCTCAGTGCCGGCGCTTACCTGCCGCGCCCATTCCAGAGCTTGCCAGTAGGATTCACAAACGTCGCTTTCACTTAGGTGGAGTTGGGTGGAAAGGTCGCTCACCGCCTTCCACTCGCCGGATTCTTGCGCCATCATGAGTTGATAGAAGGAGCGCAGACGGCTGGCCCCACCGAGCAGTGCTGACTTGCATTCCTGATCGATGGGAACATTGTCGAGCACCTGGCGCATGGGAATCTCGAGGATAGTGTCCATGAGGGAAAGCATCCCCATGAGGAACAGGTCGGAGTCTCCGTGCGTGGTTTTGGGCGAGAGCAGTTCACAGAAGCGGGCGCGAACCAGCGCAGCCAGCACCAGGTCGCTGGTCTTGCCCTGGCCAGCACCGAGGGTGGCGACGAGGCGAATCCAGCGCCGGACTTCGCGTTCTCCGAGGATTGAAAGTGCGTGGCGCACGGAATGAATTTCGTTGGCGAAGCCGAAGGCGGCGGAGTTCAGATAGCGGAGCAGGCGGTAGCACAGCGACGCCTCGCTCTTGACTAGGTTCTCAATCTCGCGCACGTCCAACTCAGGGCGCGAAACCGCGGTCAGCATGCGCAGATAGTTGAGCCGGTTGGCAGGGATTTCGTGCGCAGTGAGAATTTCCGGGCGGCGGAAGAAGTATCCTTGGAAATAGAGGAAGCCGGCTTGTTTGGCGGCGACGAACTCCTCGCGCGCTTCCACTTTTTCCGCCAGCATGCGGCAGCGCCAGGGACCGTACTTTTGAACCATAGCTGCCGCATCGGCCGCCGAGGTAGCCCTGAGGTCCACTTTAATGATGTCGGCAAGATCGGTTAGAGCTTCGCGCGGGTCGTTCATTGCGAAGTCATCGAGCGCGATCATGTATCCGGATTCCTTCAGACGGCGGCAAGCAGAGACCACCAGGTCATCGGCAGGAACGTTCTCCAGCACCTCTACCACGGTCTGGCCGGAAGGCAGCAGGGTGACGTAATCCTTAAGCAAGATGTCGCGAGTGCAGTTCACAAAAGCCCGATGGCCGTCGCAGAGTATGTCGAGGCCAAGCAGTACGGAAGTGTTCAAGGTGCTGCGCGAGGCCGCATCGGTATCCGTACTCCGGAAGAAATCTTCGATGCCATCGCGAAACAAGAGCTCGTAACCGAAGACTTTCTCGTCCGCGGTAAGAATCGGCTGGCGCGCCACAAACTGGGTGCCGGGCTGAGGCGCCGACTTGCCTTCACCGGGGCTGAGCGCAGAAGACGGGGCAGTCACTCCTTGTATATCGGCACAACCTCACAAGAGATTAGGGGGCGGGTTTGCGGGCGGCAGATTCCGGGTCGGGCACGCCGCAGATGGACCTGCGCGGGCTCGCTCGGGGATCGAAGGCCGGCGGCCGCGGCGGCTTGCTGTTAGTTGCTGGTTTGCAGCGCGATGACGAACGGCATACCTTCAAACAGCATCCTGACCTCGAGTACTGGAGCGCCAGCCCTGGAATGCGGACGATGGTCGCGGCCGGAAACGACTGTGGGCGGCGACAGCATGCAACCTTCGGCCAGGCCGGCAATCTTGTTCTTGAAGTTGCCGGCGACCATGTTGCAGACCTCGCCGAGCGCGTCCGATACCTCTGCGTCCGACTTTCTCGAGTTCCGACGCCCAGCATTCTGGAGGTCATGAGCGCGGCCGCCCTCTTCTCACAGGTAACGCTGAGGACGCCGCACAGTTGGCCCGTCAATCCCACCTCGAGCCGTAACGTCGAGCGTCGTCTCTTCGGCCTTTGCGGACAGCGTGAGCTGGCAACCGAGCATTAGCTCGAACACCTCCCGGGCCGCCACTTCGATCAAAGGAATCCAAGTTTCGCGGTTGCCGGTCGAGGCTCGCAATTGAGTCGCAGACTTCATGACCTTCCTGCCAGGACGGGAACGACTTGCTCCTTCACCTGCTCCGGCGTAAAAGGCTTGCGGATGTAACCTCGCGCCCCGCAGGACAAGGCCTGCACCACGTGAGACTCGCTGCCCTCGGTTGTGATCATGACCACGGGCACGTTTTTCGCGTTCTCTACGCTGGGAAGCTGCTTGATGAATTCCAGACCATCCATCACCGGCATGTTGATGTCACAAAGGATCAGGTCGACGCCGTGTTCCTTGAGCACAGCCAGAGCTTCTTCTCCGTTCCCAGCCTGGAATACTTCGCTCAACTCAATACCCGCCTGGCGCAGCGAGCGCTCGACGATCTTTCGCATGACCGAGGAGTCATCGACGATGAGAGCACGTATGGGCATAGTCTGTATTTACTCTCCTCGCGGGGAAATGCCGGGGCTGTTTCTTTGGTTTGCTCTTGGGTATATCGACACGGGGTCATAGGACTTTAGAAACGCGGAGCGACCTTACGCCTTCTTCGCGCCTGTTAGATGTAACAGTCGCCCCACCCACGGTACTTGCAGTACACTGTAGGCCTCCGAGCGGACCGGACTTGGAGACTCTACCTAAAATCAGGAAGGACAACTGCCATGACTGGGAGAAACGCGACGAACCCGTTAACTTTGGCCCTGTGCTCCACGCTGCTGCTCGTCCTTCTGGCCGCTCCCGCAGCCGCTGCGATGCAGAATCAAAAGAAGACGAGCGCGCCGCAGGGATCCGCTCAGGGTAAGCCGGCTGGGAATTCGCAGCAGCATGCTGCCCCGGCGCAGCGCCCGAGCGGAGGCAACAGTGGCGCTCCAAAGTCTGGGGCGCCCAGCGGCGGAGCGATGCACGGTAGCCCGAACGCTAACAAAGGCACTCCGTCCAACGCCAACAAAGGCACTCCAAGCCAGGGCAACAAACCCGCTCCCAATAACGCCAACCGGGGCACTCCGGCGCAGGGCAACAAGGGCACTCCGGCACAAGGCAACAAAGGGACACCGACCAACGCCAATAAAGGTACTCCGACTCACGGCAATCCGGGCACTCCGTCCAACGCGAATAAGGGAACTCCGGCGCAAGGCAACAAGGGAACCCCGTCCAACGCGAATAAAGGAACTCCGGGTCAAGGCAATAAAGGCACGCCGAACAACGCCAACAAGGGCACCCCGGGGCAAGGTAACAAAGGGACCCCGAACAACGCCAACAAGGGCACCCCGGCGCAAGGCAACAAAGGAACCCCGAACAACGCTAATAAGGGCACTCCAACTCACGGCAACAAAGGGACCCCGAACAACGCCAACAAAGGCACTCCGGGGCAGGGCAACCGGGGCACACCGTCCAACGCCAACAAGGGCACGCCAGCTCACGGCAACAAAGGAACTCCGACCAATGCCAACCGGGGAACTCCAGCCAACGGCAACCGACCGAACACGAACAATGCGCACCGCTATCAGCCCGCGGGAAGCAAGACGGTTGTCCTGAAGGGTGGCGGAAAGGCGGTTTACCGGCCGAATGGCCAGGTTCGTACCATCCAGACCCACGGGATGACGATCAATCGTGGGGTTTACGGAAGCACGCGCATCGTGAGCACGCGCCACGGAACCACAGTGGTGGGCTATGGAAGAGGCGGAGGCTACAGCCAGCGCGCCTACTACAGCCACGGTGGACGAGTGTATGTGCAGCGCACCTATTATGTCGGCGGACGTTACACCGCATACGGCTATCGCAGTTACACCTGGGGCGGACGTCCTTATTATGGTTACGCTCCTCCTTACTATTGGGGTCCCAGATACTACGGATGGGCTTACAATCCGTGGCCCGCTCCGGTTTATTACTCTTGGGGATGGGGCCCGGCGCCATGGTATGGCTATTACGGTCCTTACTTCGCGCCGTACCCGGTGTATCCGACGGCTGCATTCTGGCTCACGGATTACATGATCGCCGCGAATCTGCAGGCTGCTTACGCAGCCCAAGCCGCCGCCCAGAACGGAGAAGCCGGCCCGCAGCCGCTGGCGTCGGAATCGGGCAACCAGATCGCATGGTTGGAAACAAACGATCCGCTGATTGCTGCGAACCTCGACGTTGCCTATGGGGCGTACATGTTGGGTGGGGGAGCTCCGGCGGATACGGCTGCTGCACCCCAGCTCAGTCCTGAGGTGAAGCAGGCAATCTCCGATGAAATGAAGAACGAGATTGCAGCGGAACAGGCTGCGGCCGCAAGCGGGAAGAAGGATACTCCGAGCACGGACCAGATTCCCGCGGCGCTCGACCCTAAAATCCGCATCTTTGTGGTATCCAGCAACGAGGATCTGACCACTTCGGAGGGCGCGGAGTGCTCACTTACTCCCGGCGACGTGGTCTACCGTACCGGCGACAAGCCGGATGCAGACAACATGGTGGACGCCACCGTCAAGAGCAGTAAGAAGGACGAGTGCGCCGTAGGCGCAACCGTGGGAGTTGACGCCAGTGATCTGCAGGAGATGCACAATCAACTGCGGATTCAGATGGATGCCGGGCTTAAGGAACTTGCAGACAAGCAAGGGAAAGACGGAATCCCTCCCGCACCTGACACCAAAACTCAGTCCGGTGAAGTTCCGCCACCCAAGCCGGACCCAAGCGTTGAAACCGAACTGCAACAGCAGGAAAAGGAAGCTGCCGCGGCGGAGGCGGAAGCGGCGCAGCCGAATTGAAACGGGGAGGCCCGCCGCGAATCCCAGGCGCGATCTAAAGTCGTGTCCTCTGGTTACTTGTCACCGGCCGGGTTTCGCGGTGCAATTACCCTTGGGAGGAACCCATGGGCCGCCTGTTCGGTTTTCTCGGCGTCGTGATTGCGCTAGCCGCCGGTATGTATGTTTACTCCAAGCAAGCGGAGAGTTCTTCTGCGGTCGCCGGGGCGAACAACCCGAAGGCCGCCATCAACCTTACCGGCGTAAAGAGCGATCTGATCAGTATTGGGACGTCGGAGCGCCGGTACTTCGCCAGCGAAGGAAAATACGCTACCCTCGACGAACTCGTCGCCGCTGGTTACATCGCAGTTGTCCGGCAGCGTCCACCTTATAGCTACGAGGTCCAGATCGGTTCCAGCGGCTTTCGCGTGGTGGCAACCCGCGCCGGAGACAACACCTCGGGTACGCCCGCGCAGCTTTCGGTCGATGAGAACATGGAGTTCCAGACCTCCGAATAGACTTCCTCGGCCCGTGCGGGTTTCGTCTCTGGTTTCAGGAAGAGGGATTACCGCCCTGGCGTTGGCTCACCTCAGCATGTATTCGCGCGGAGGCGGCGCAACGCCAGGAACAATTTATAGGTTGCCTATTGCTGCTTCAGGACCAACGCAGGCCCGCTGACTCGCGTCCCCTTGAGATCGACAGTCACCTCAATGCGGTCGGCGATGGTGACGAAGGGAATACTGTGAGTCATTCCGTAGTCTTTGCGGTCAAAGGCCATGGTCCCTTTAATCTCGCCTGTCCCGGTTCCGATGCCAGAGACGGTTAGCGTCAGTGTCTCAGGCTTAGTCACTCCTCGAATGGTGAAATCGCCACTCACGTCAAAGGTGTTGGGGCCGGTCTGCGCGACCTTGGTCGAGTGAAATGTAATCGTCGGATTCTGTTTGACGTCGAAGAAGTCTTTGCTCTTCAGCTTGCCGTCCTTCATTCCGCTTCCGGTGCTCACGCTGTCGGCCTGAATGTTGATGTCCAAAACGCCGGTCGAGGCATCCGTGGAGGTAAACGTCAGCGTCGAATCCCACTGTTTGAAGGTTCCGGTGAGAGCCACCGAAGCCTTCACGTAAAACTTAACGCTGCTGTCGTCGGTCGAAATCTTGAAAACGGGAGCCTGCGCTTGACTGAACAAAGGCAGCGCGACGCACGCCAATAGAGATAGAACCGCAAATCGAAGAGCAGCAAATCGAATCCTGCTGCCTGTGAGGCCTTCGGACATAAGCTTCCTCCCACCAATCGTCATAGAGACACTCAAGTGAATTCCCAGGAACCCATGGACTTTGACACTTGATTGTGCGCAGGGATACTGTCAAATATGACAGGTACGTTCGGACCGAGGCGAAGCCCGTGCGGCACGCAGTTGGGGGAACGTTTTTCGTTGTATATTGGGTGCTTGGAAACAGAACCGGCCTGGGCTCGCGCTCCAAAACGGGCTGCCGCACGCGTACCCGGCGCCCATCTTCGGTCGGAAGCAGGGGCGCTCTACGGACTTTGGCGGTATACATAGCTATGACCTTCCTGCACCGCATCGTGATGCTCTCTCGTAGCTGCAAGTTTCGACGGTATCCGCAGACCCGATCGGCGCATCGCGCCCTGGGGATGATTTCCATCGCTTTGCTGGCGCTGTTGCCGTTGTTGCATCCAGCGCGGGCCTTCGCGGCGAATCCTGACCTCGAGACGGTGGTGACGGGCTCGCGCCATCGTATCGAGAAACTGGACTACCGGGCGACCGGGCACCTCACGCGGGTGGAAGGCGATGGCAAGCGCACGAGCTACAAGTTTGTCGCCAAGGCTCACTGGTTTCCTGATGGCCTGCGTCTGCTATTTGAGGTCTCGGGACCCGGAGCGGAAAAGACGAGCCTTCTGCTGCACATGACCGCGAATGGGCGCCTCACCATCGAGGCGCAACTTCCTGGCGAGAAAGCTTCCAGCGTTTTGCCCTTCGAACGCTGGAACGACGCCCTGATGGGAACAGACTTCTCTTATGAAGACATGGTAGAGAGCCCGTTCTTCTGGAAGAATCAGGAACTCCTGCCGGCGGAGAAATATGGCGCACGGGATTGCTTTGTACTAAAGAGCACGCCCGGCGCTCAGGACAAGACTTACTATGATTCGGTGACCGCGTGGATTGACCGCAGCATTTTGTTCCCGGTGCATGTGGTGAAGACGCTTCATGGGGCGGGACAGCAAAAGGAATTCATTTACTACGGCCTGCGGCAGGTCGGCGGCGAGTGGTCTGCGAGCCAGGTGGAAGCAAAGCTGCCGGGCAAGACCGGCTCCTCAACGCTTGTAATCGAAGGCGGCTCGGGAAAGGCCAATCTTGCACTGAAGGACTTTAAGATCGGCCAACCCGACGCTCAAGCCGAGCCCGCGAAATAAACCGCGCGTAATCGGGCTGTTGCAAGACCGCGTACCGGCACACAGATCCCGCAAAATTCCTGGTCATGGGACAAGCTCTTTTTCAGAGATCGCCGGGGCCCCGTGTAAGCCGTAGGGCCACCAGTTCCAGTCGCCGGCAAGTTGCAACAGTGCCGGCCCCACAATCATCCGCACCACTGTCGCGTCAATGAACACCGCCACAGCCAGCGTGAATCCCAACATTTGGACGACCAGGAAACTTCCTACGGTGAATGCGGCGAAGACGGCGATCATAATTGCCGCGGCGCTCGTGATCAGCCCGGCGGTTCGCGCCAGACCCTCGACCACTGCTGATTTCTCAGATAGACCACGCCGCCGTTCTTCGAGGACTCGAGCGACCAGGAAAACCTCATAGTCCATGCTCAATCCGAAGACGATGGCAAACGAGAGAATCGGCACGATCGGGAACACGGTGCCAGTCGGCCCGTCGAGCCCAAAGATTTTGCTGCCGTGGCCTTCCTGAAAAACAACAACCAACGCCCCGAAGGAAGCGCCCACGGATAGCAGGTTCAGCAGAATTGCTTTGATCGCCGCAAAGAGAGAACGCAGCCCGATCAGCAACGCCAGCAAGCTCCCCAATATGACGCCGAGCACGACCTTGGGTAATCGCTCTTTCACTACCGAGTCATAGTCTGCCTGGAGTCCGGGAACGCCGCCGACAAACAGTGCAGCGCCGGGCACTCCGGTGATCGCCGCGACATCGGAGGCACGCACCTCTCGCACCCATCGTATCTGTTCATTGGGTGTAAGAGCGGCGGTGGGCAGCAACTCGATTAACGTAGCATGGCCATCGCTGCTAAGAAAACTCTTGCGGATTGGCTCCGGCACATCATCAACATTTGCAGTCTCAGACATTCCTGTGAGCGTCGGAAGAGACAAAACCTCTTGCGCTCTGGAATCGTTCTGGAATTGCTTCGTCAAGCGGCTGACGGCAAGCCAGCCCGCCGGCGAAAGAGGTGGAGACTGCGGCGGCAACTCCAGCACCACTCGCAACGACTGCACAATACCCGACCGCCCCATGTTTTGAAGCGTGTGCAGCGCCTGCACCGACTCGGCTGCGGCCGGGAGCGAGTCACGGTCGGGAACTCCGGGAGCGATTTTTCGTGCCTGGTATGCCAGCAGCAGGAGTGGAATCCCGGCAACCAGCAGAGCTGCCCAAGGCCGGCGCGTGATGATGCTACCCCACCGCACCCAGCGCTCACTCGCTGCGCACAGCATCTCTCGCGTCTTAGGTTGCTTGGATCGAAAACCTATTCTGGCGGCATTGATTCGATGCCCTAGCAAACCCAGCACCCAGGGCAGAATGAACGTGCACAGCATGACACTTAAAGCGGTTACCAGCAGACCGGCTACGCCGATGGATCGCAGTTCGCTGATGGGCACAGTCAGCAGCGCTGAAAATCCGATTGCAACTGTCGTAGCAGAGATGATCAGAGTCCGCCCCGCTTGCTCGGCGGCAATATCGGCGGCGCAGCCGGCATCACATCCTTCGTTCAGAGCTTCGCGAAACCGGCTCACCATCAGCAAGGCGTAGTCGATGCCCAAGCCCAGGCCGAGCATGGTCGCCAGATTCTGCACCAGAATCGAAAGCTGCAGATAATGTGCGAGCAGCGCCGCCGCACCCATCGCCATCGAGATTGAGAGCAGTCCAACTCCGAGCGGTAATAGAGCTGCCACCAGACTGCCGAAGGCCAGTAACAGCAGCACCAGAGTGACTGGCATCGCTCGTTCCTCGGCATGCCTGACGTCATCTGCACTGACTTTGCGAAGATCAAAGTTCAGCGGCGTTTCGCCCGTAATCTGCAGTTTGATGTTGGGGTATTGTGACCGGAGCTGACCTTCCATCCAGTCTGCTTTTGCTCTCAATTTGGGCACCAACGCTTCGACCGCTTCATCGTGCGGGTCCAACCCGACGATGATCAAGGCTCCGCCATTGTCTCCCGTGAACAGTGGATCTGGCCAATCCAGACTGGAGACGGCGCCTGACACTCCTGGCACGCTACGCAATGAACTGGTTAAGAAACTTAATGCGTCCGCGCCTTCTGCGGAATCCGGATTGGGGATGCCGCTGATCACCAGAACCAGGCGGTGGGCGTAGGGAGACTGGAAGCGCTGCGCCAGTTCCAGATCAACTTTTTCGGATTCTCCGCCCTTGATGTGAACCACGGTTTCGAGGCGGCGTTCGACATTGTAGGAAAAAGGCAGCAGCGCAAGCGCCATGACAAACCCCGTCATCGCCATCCAGAATCGGCGGCGAGTAGCACCAGGGCCGGTCTTCAAGCTTGGCATTACCATGAAAGATCCATGTCGTTTTCTGCTTCGCCTGAGAACGTTCCGCGTGAGAGCGTTCTTCCTGAGGGCGTTCCACCTGAGAACAATGAAACGCCTTCAGCGATCGAGCATATCCATAATATAAGGTCGAACTGGATATTCATTGGGTTCGGTGACGAAGCTCGGTGGTTATTTCATCATGATGGAGTATTCGAGACCAAGATACAAGAACCCTGGTGGTCAGCAAGAGGCTTGTAATCTTCCGAGTTTCTTGTTTAGGTGATCGTCAAGACGAGTGACTGGCTGGTTCCGCCGCTGGTACAGCCAACGTAGCCCGTATTTCCGCTCGGCGTATTCACCGCCACATTCGCCGTTCCGGTGCCGGAAACCTGAGTGGTCGTGATCGTCACCTGCAACTGCTGGCTGCTCAAAACCAGCGTACTTACCGCCGTCCCGTTGATGACGACGACCGAAGACGAAACGAACTGGCTGCCATTCACAACGAGAACAAAGCCCTGCTGCACTTGAGCGAACGTGATCGTGTCATCAGAGAGAGCCGAAATGATGGGAGCTGGCCGTGCGCTTCCGCACAGGGGATTGAGCGAATTGCAGCCTGGAAAGATCAGCAAAAGAAACAGAAGCGCGCTGCGGGACGGCGAAAGGACTCGGATTCGCTGCATGCACTATCGTACACCTCGTCCCTCTGGCAACCATCGTGGGAACGAAATGCTTGTTGTCTCCTGTGGGGCGGAGCATACAACGTTGGCCGCGGATACATTCTTGGCCTCCCGGTTGCCGTCTATCTGACGCGGCAAAGTTGCCGAATTGATTCGCGGTAGCGGGTTTGCTAAGGTCGTCGTCATGTCCGAGCGTGTCGTGCCCGAGCGTGCCGTGTCCGAGCATTCCAGCGAGCCGATACGTGAATTGCTCGACTCCCTTTACCGCGTGGATTCGGGACGGATCCTGGCAACGCTGATCCGCTTGCTTGGAGATTTTGATCTTGCCGAGGAGGCGATGCACGAAGCCTTTGCCGCTGCGCTGAGCCTGTGGCCGAAGAGTGGAGTACCCGGCAACCCGCGGCCATGGCTGATTTCGACGGCTCGGTTCAAAGCCATTGATACTCTGCGTCGACGGACAAGATTTGATGCCTCGCAAGACGAGCTCGCGCGACATATCGAAACGCAATCGAGTTCGGCAGAAAGGTCTAGTGACGACGATTTTCTTGAAGACGACCGGCTGCGGCTGATTTTTACCTGCTGTCATCCATCTCTCGCGCCGGAAGCTCGCGTTGCGCTTACCTTGCGTGAGG
Source organism: uncultured Acidobacteriaceae bacterium (assembly GCA_963827005.1). GTDB lineage: Bacteria > Acidobacteriota > Terriglobia > Terriglobales > Acidobacteriaceae > Sulfotelmatobacter. The sequence goes on along the minus strand of CAWGZD010000009.1, from coordinate 151,733 downwards.
TGTGCGGGCTGACGACCGAGGAGATCGCCAAGGCCTTCCTCACTACTCCGCGGACGCTGGCACAGCGCATTGTGCGCGCCAAGGCAAAGATTCGAGAGGAACGGATTCCCTACGAGGTGCCGACGACGCAGGAATTGCCGGAGCGGCTGGACGCCGTGCTTCAGGTCATCTATCTCGTCTTCAACGAGGGCTATTCGGCGGCAGCGGGAGGGGAGGTGACGCGGGCCGAGCTGACCGGCGAAGCAATTCGACTGGGCCGCTTGCTGCTCGAACTTCAGCCAGAGGAAGAAGTAACGGGACTGCTTGCCCTGATGTTGCTGCAGGAATCCCGTCGCGCCGCTAGAACCTCGCCGACAGGAGAGCTGATTTTGCTGGAGAATCAAGACCGCTCGCTCTGGAACCGAGAGCAGATCGCAGAGGGAGTGGCGTTGCTGGAGAAGGCTTTGAATCACCAGCAGAAGTCGCGCCGCTTCGGTTCTTACACATTGCAGGCTGCGATTGCGGCCGTTCATGCGGAGGCGGAATCTGTCGCCGCGACCGACTGGCGGCAGATTGTTGCGCTCTACGACGAGTTGGTACGAATTCAGCCTTCGCCGGTTGTACAACTCAATCGTGCCGTGGCCATTGCCATGCGCGATGGTCCTGAGGCCGGTCTGGCGCATATCGACGCGGTGTTGGAAGATGGTGAATTGGCAAATTATTACCTGGCGCACTCCGCCCGCGCCGATATGTACCGCAGGCTCGGCAGGACAGCTGAAGCTCGCGCGTCTTATGAGAAAGCGCTGGCGCTGACCCAACAGGAACCGGAGCGGCAATTCCTCGCGAGGCGGCTCGAGGAATTGAAGTCATAGTAATTCGCCTCTGCCGTCGCAGTGTTCCAGTCGGAACATAACGTCATGACGGTAAGGGGTATACGATTGTGTCATGACAGCTAAGAGCAAGAAAGCAAAGCGGCGGAAGGCGCGGCCGCGGCCTGGGAAGCTTATCCAGCTGCATGCGTCAGTTGAGGACGATCTATTGTTGCTGGCGGAGGAGGAGGTGAGCGCAGAGGCGCGCTGGAACCGTCCACGCAAGCGGAGGATCTCGTTGCGTGTGGATGCCGAGGTGGTCGACTGGTTCAAGTCCAAAGGCGCAGGTTACCAGACGCGAATTAACCGGATATTGAGAAGAGTCATGATGGAGGGTAAGAAGCGGGCGGGGGAGAGATAGGGGATCGACTCCCTCTGCAGGCTCGGCAGGACAGCTGAGGCTCGGGCGTCTTATGAGAAGGCGCTCGCGCTGGCCCAACAGGAACCAGAGCGGCAATTCCTGCAAGAGCGGATTCGCCAGTTGAAAATAACGAAAGGCTGTTCGAAAGCCGGTGCGGATATTGAGATGACCGGATCGTGAGCTACTCGCCCAGCGTTGGCCCTACCTTGTGCTCGGTGTATTTACGCTCAAAAATCGGAACAGGAATTCGGGGTCTGTCATCGACCCCTCAAGGCTCACACTTGTCTCGGTCACGCAGTCAACATTACTCGGGAAGAAAGCACCCGAAAAAACTACCTGGTCGCCTTTCGTCGTTTGGGAGACGATGCCGAAGAGGGGTGACGACGGATCAATCAGCGTGTGACTCGCCGAATCGGAGAAATCGTTGTTCCAAGTCTTGACTCGAATATCAGGGGCAAGAGATATTTCGAGAACGCCTTTGCCGTCGCTGTTCGACGAAAGCGTATCTATTCGACCGACCCAATCGGAGACGGAAATCTGTGGCAGACTTTGACAGATCGCTATGCGGCGTTTGGATCGAGTCCCGCCCTGCGCCATTTCGTTTGGAGCAGACCGAAATGCTGCCTGCCCTTGCTGAACAGCTAGGATAAATTCCTTCTCGTTCCCGGGGATCGGCACTTCAGCTCTTGCAACAGCAGGAATAGCACTTGGCGATGGTGCCTGTGTCTGCGAGGCGTCCGGAGCTGATGTGGGAACTTGGTTGTCGTCGCACGAGGCAATCGCTAGAATTGCAAAGACGCAAGCGAGTAAAGACGACAAAGTTCTATAGGGGCTCATTTTGCCCTCTCTGCCTTTCTTATCTCCATCCTGTGAGCCGGTGAAAGTCAAGATACTTCGACAAGCCCTGCTCCAATAGAGGCATTGCGGCATGTACCCGACTCCAGCGTTCGGAGAACTTCTGACTCTCGGTGAGCAGCTCCGGCCCGTTCAATTTGGGTGCAACATCGCGCTTGTATCCAATTATTCCCATCGCGTCGGCACTTAACTGTTCGAGCCGCTTGTACACTTCCGACTTGTCATCGAACAAGAACTGCGCCTCCCTGCTTGCTTTGATGAAGGCCCTCTGCACCTGCTCCAGTTCCGAGGACTCTCGTAGGGAGGTTGACATCTTTTCTGTTTCACTCGGACTCCACTTGAGGAGAGCATGATACAAATCCAATGTGCGGCTATAAATGTCGAAACGTCTGTTGTAAAGATCAAGGCGCAGCTTCTCGCGGTTCGTCCACCACACAGCGCAGGCAACGCAGGCCGACGCCAGAGAAACGGCTAAGGCAGCCAACGAAACTATGTGGGCCATATTGCACCTCCACTCTCCAATTGGCCGTAATTATCGCATCTTGACGATACAGGTCGCCAGCGCGGGGAAATGGCCGGGCGCCCATTTCGCGCGCTCTTGCGAGAAGCAGGGCTTTTGGCACGGATTTCTATGAAATCAGCCTGTCATAGGTTTTGTGATCGCCAATCCAGAACCACAAATATCCGTCGTCACGTTTGATCGCCAGGGCGCGATAGCTTAACGTGATTCGAGCGGGCCATTTCCTGTCCGCGGCGCTCTCCCAGCTTCTTGAATTACAAGGAAAGATGCCGCGGGTCTGCTTTCAGCAGTGAAAAACGTTGGTCGGCGCGGGCGCGTATTTCGCGCGGGAGGGCAAGATATTCGTTCCAGAAATCGGTGGCGGCGTGGTGCTGCATGAAGCGCTAAAGCGGCCGGAGGTGACCGTTCTGTTCGTCGTCCAAAGCGCGTCCAATCGCCGTGTCGAGTCTCCCCGCCGAAAGATCGGACGGAAGGCGAGCGTCCAGATGCTGCGGAAAGTGTTGCTCAAGCCACACGTATAATTCCTGCACCTCTTGCGGCGTAAGAGCTCCGATCGCTCGTTCCACTTCCTGGAGAGTCTTTGGGCTCATGGATTTCTCCATTCTACCCGGGCGGGGTGAGCCGCCAAGGCCACAGGTAGTGGTGCGGTTTGGCTTACGCGTTAGGCCGGTTGAGCGGGAGATCCTTCGCTACGCCTGAAGAACGGCTACGCTCAGGATGACAAAGTGTTGAAAAGGCCAAACTGCGCCACTACGGGCCACAGTTGTAAAGCTCCGCTGCTTAGTTTCTCCTACACCATCGAGGGTCTCAGGGCGGAGGGGGGCGCCCAGCCTTTCGCCAGCCTAATCAACTTTCGGGGTGCCCCGCCCTGTCGCACAAAACGCGACAAGGGCGGGGCACCCGGCTTCAGCCTAAAATAAAAATCTCGACGCTTGTCGAATTCCGCCCCGCCCATTCGACTATCTGGTGAAAGCCGGACAACCGGTCCGCCGGAAATGGAGGAAAGCGATGACCCGACATCAAATACACAGCATTTTCCTGAGCGCGTTCGTGCTGGTCTCCGCGCTGATCTCGGCGGCGTGCTTGCCCGCAGCTGCACAAGGCCCCGACCAACCCTATCCAACGATGGCGCCGGTAGAACAATATCTGATGGATCGCGACGCCGAAATCGCCTTGGCCCGCAGCGCCGCTCCGGACGCCATCTCCCACAACGCGTCGGTCATCGTCCTAAGCCGTCACGGCTACGAAACCGCAGTCGAAGGGAAAAACGGCTGGGTCTGCTGGGTCGGACGCAGCTGGTTGGCCATGTTCGATAATCCAGAATTTTGGAATCCAAGAGTTCGCGCCGCAGATTGCCTCAACCCACCGGCCGCCCGCTCCATCCTGCCATATGCTTACAAACGCACCGAGCTACTCCTGGCCGGCCATTCCAAACCCGAAGTCATCGCGGCGATCAAAGACGCGATCGACAAGAGAGAATTACCACCCCTCGAGCCGAGAACTTTCTCCTACATGATGTCGAAGGGCTCGTATCTAACCGACAACGGCGGCCACAATATGCCCCACCTGATGTTCTACGAAACAGCGAAAGACGGTGCGGCGTGGGGCGCAAATCTCGCAAACTCCCCCGTCATGGCCGTAAATTACTGGTACATTTCCGAGCAATCTTACCCACAACTCAAATCCTTCCCACCCCTGTCCGTCTTCCTGATAGGAGCAGACAAATGGTCCGATGGAACGCCGGCACCGAGTATGTAAAGACTCAGCGGCCCTGATATGGTGTCCGCACACAACCAATACTCATTACACAAGGAGAGAACACCATGCGCTTCATGATGATCATGTTTCCGAAAGAATACACAAACGCAAAACCTGGCTGGGCACCCGACCTCAAAGACATGGAGGCCATGGGCAAGTACAACGAGGAACTAGGGAAAGCCGGCGTACTGCTCGCGCTTGACGGGCTGACGCCGCCCGCGACGATGAGCGCGCGCGTTACTTTCAAAGGCGGAAAATCGAAGGTGACGGACGGTCCGTTTACTGAAGCGAAGGAAGTGGTGGGCGGCTACTGGATCATCCAGGTGAAGTCGCGCGAGGAGGCGCTCGAATGGGCCTCGCGCATCCCGGGGAAAGATAACGAAACGGTCGAAGTTCGCCGGATGTTTGACATGACCGACTTCGATCCCGAGACCCAAAAGTTTATCCAGGAAAAGTTCGGCGACGACGTGGCCGCTGAGATGAGGCAGTAGTAATAAACTCTGCGCGCCTTGCCGATTTCGGCCGGGCGGCGGCCTCATCGTGAGATCGAGTCAAAAGCCCCACTTCCCGCAGAACGCGAGAAATGGGGCACCCGGCATGGTTCGTTCTTATCCAATCCGGGCCGCGCGTTAACCGTAGGTGAGGTCGGTGCTCTGTCCGACTTCGATGATATAGCCGTCAGGATCGCGGATGTAGCAGCGGATCTCGCCGTACTTGGGGATCGGCGGCGTGATGAACTCTGCTCCTCGACTTTTCCATAATTCGTAGCACGCTTGAATATCCGCAACGCGGAAATTCATAAAGCTGCTGATGTGATTCGGGTCGGGGACGCTCAGCGTTACCGTCGGCTTATCCGGGGTCGGCCCGCCTCCAACGTTCAGAATCATCCAGATATTCGCCAGCTGAAGGTACGGAGGCGCGTTGCCGTCACCCATGGTCAGAATGCGAGCGCCGAAGACCTTTTCGTAGTAGCGAGCCGAGCGGTTGACGTCGGCGACGGTGAGAAAATGCGCGATGCTGATCCCCTCTTTCGGGGGCATCTCATAGCTCTTCTGGTCGATTTGTACGCTGCTCATTTGACAGCCTCCTATCCTGGTAAAGATGCGACCGACGGGACGTTCACCAATTCCCGCTCGTAGAAGAACCGGCGAACGCCCCGTCCGTCTCGAGTTTCCAGGCTCTTTTGTGCGTCCCTGATTCTCAGGCCGCTGAAACCACCTTCTTCTTCGCATTGAGTGCCGGTAGAAGAAGTTTCAGAAGCGCTTGATCAGAGAACGGGTTCTGACCTGAGATCAGCTCGCGATCTTGAAGGACGTAGCTCGACCATGGAGCGAGCACACTTACGTCACCGCCCGCCGTACGCAAGGCGAAGTCCGGGTAGAAGAGAACCTTGCCCTCAATCTCAAGCGGTTCCCGCTGCTGCTCTTCCGCTGTCGAAAAGATGGTCATCTTATATCCAGCATAGATCCAGCCTTTAGCCTTTGCGTGCGCTCCAGCGGCATCGCCCGCCGCCAGCGCGGCGACGAACTCCCTGAATTCGGAAGAGCCGAGAGAAGTGAAATCGGGCCATGGCAAAGCACTGCCGTAGGCTTGGATGTTTCATGAAAGTGTCTCATCACGATGCCAGCGTCGGGATCATCGAGAAGATCGATCATCGGGCCATGGCCGCCGGGGACGAAAACAGCGTCATATTGATCCAGGCCCGATGCGATGACATCCGCGATGCGCATTGGATCTCTGAGCCCAGTCAGGCCGTCGCGGAATAGCATATAGTCCTGAAGCTTGGCCGCGTCCCCGCCGAAGAAATCGGCGACCTCTGAATGCACATCCACTTGGGGCGTGTTGCCTTTGGGGTTGGCGAAGGTGATTTCGTAGCCCTCCTTCATCAGGGCGCGAACCGGAACCGTCAGCTCGTTGAGGTAGTAGCCAGCGCCCTTATAAACCTTGCCATCTTTCAAGGGCAAACCGCGACCGCTCGAGACTAGTACTAGCACTTTTCCTTTTGTTGTCATTTTGTTCTCCTTTTTGAAATCGAATTCTGTTCTTCTGAAATTGGGCGGCTTCCCGCAAAGTGCGCAAGACCGCCGCGGTTGATGTGGCTACCCCTGGGAATCCGAACATCAACCACGACTGATTGGCTACCCAATGCGGGTACAGCTCCGTCATCTGATCGAACAGCTCCTGGTCGGACTTCGCTGTTTTCTGCAGCCGATCGAAGTCCTGCAGGTAACGCTTGGTGTCCTGGATCGTCGAGGGAGAGTCGGGCGCGCCCGGCTTCTTGTGACCGGCGACAACCATCGCCGGGTTCAGCGCCGCTAACCGGTCCAGCGCCGCGATCCAATTCTTTCGGCTCTCGGGGGTGGTGTCGCCGACGTACATGCGGCATTGGTTGTACACAACGTCGCCAGCGACGACAAGCCGATCGATGGAACGTAGAGAGACGTCGAATCGGGACTATCGGTGCGGCCCTGCTCGATGATGCGCAATTCGTGGCCCTCGAGAGTGAACGTGTCGTGCTCATAGGGCTCAGGTGGAACCAACTTGGTGGCCACTTGCCCGGGAAACATCCGGCGGGCCAACCGCTCCACTGTGGGAGTGAAAGACATCTGCATGGCGCTCACCGCCTTGGGCGTTGCGATCGCCCGAGCGCCGGGGAAACGGTCGAGCAGAATGCTCAGACCGTAGAAGTGGTCGAAATGGGCGTGCGTTATATAGATGGTCTCCAGGTTGCGGTTGTGCAGAGCGACCCAATCCGCGAGAGCCTCGGCCTCAGCCACCGTCCCCATTGCGTCCACCAGCACCGCGTCGTACTCGCCGAAGATTAAAGTCGACGTGATCGGGTCAAAGCCGAGCGCTTCGCCGAAGGGCTTTGGCCGCTCGCCGACCATAGTCTTTCCCGGGGCGGTAAAAACGTTCACGCTAAGCGTGTTCGACGCGACAGGCGCGGTCACGCGCGTGGTCTCTTTCAGTCCATTTGTGACGTCCATTTGGTACCCCTTTCGATGTCAGAGCCGAGTGACTGTCAAGGAAAGATTGGCAGAAGCGCGACGATGAATCTATTGGACGAACGTATCGATCGATACCAAAGTATCGGTTGGACCCGGCGACCCGGCTTATCGTGAAGTGTAAGGCAAATCACCCTTCGCTCCGCTCAGGCCACTTCTCGCAAAGAACGCGAGAAATGAGGCACCCGATAAAATTTCTTGGGCAATTTGTCGATTCCGGCCGGCCGTTCGACTATATCGTGAAGGCAGGGCGCCCCCCCCGTTAAAGCCGTAATCCTGACGATCCTAGGATTATGAAGTCTACCGAGGGCACACTGTGGCCGGGGCCTACTTATACTTTCATGTTGCAGTTGCAACATCACTATGTTGTAATAGCAACATAGGAGGCCCACATGAGCGAACTTTTGAGCGTGCTTTTCCATAGGCGAGCGGTTAAAGTCTTTGAGCCGGTCGAAATCCCACAAGTACTGCGTGAAAAGATTCTCGATGCAGCCCGCCACGCCCCCTCCAGTTTCAACACGCAACCCTACAGGTTCTTTTGGGTGGAATCGTCGCCGAGAAAGGCGACCGTGGCGAAACTCTGCTTGGGACAAATGCCCGCTGCGACGGCGTCGGCGCTGGTGGTTGCGGTGGCCGACATCGGGTCGCTGGCAGCGACCTCGCAAGCCCACTTGGAGTGGATGCGCAGGAGCGGCTTCAGTCACGCCAAAATCCGGGACTACGAGCGGACGGCGAAGATTGGCCGAATCCTGTTCATGCCAGGGCCGTTCGGCATTTTTGGCGCGGTCAAGTGGGCGCTTTTTAGACTAGTGAACTTGTGGAAGACGATTGGGATGCCACCGGTGTTTCGACACGACTTGTTCAAGTGGGCGATGAAAAGTACATCGTTGGCCTGCGAGAATCTGATGATTGCCGCCGAAGCCCTGGGACTCAACACGTGCCCCATGGAAGGATTTGATGGCCGCAGACTCTCCAGATTTCTCGGGCTGTCAACGCGATATCATGAAATCGTGATGGTGATCGCGATCGGGAAGAAATCGCCTTCTTATGCGGAACCACCTCAGTGGCGGCGGCCTTTGGATGCCACGGTGACCGTCCTATGATCACTGGTTCAAACAAGGACATTCCAAAGAAGGATATTCCTCAAGACATCCTAAAGGACTCAGTACTTGCCCATGTTGCTGCAGCCTATTTTTCCGTCGGGAAGAGACTTGAACGAAAAACCCGATGCTCGGCGACTCGTGGCTTCATCCTATCCACACTCCGGGGCGGTGCCGCGCTCAATCAGAACCAAATCGCCACACTCCTCGGTTTCGACCGAACTGTCGTGCACCGAGCCATCAAGTCGATGGTTCAGGAAGGACTTGTGTCGGAGAGAAAAGCAAAATCGGGCCGAGCAATTCACGTTACGCTTACGCCAAAAGGCCACCGATATAGGAAACGCCTGATCAATGCGAGGATAGCTGCCGACGATAAACTTCGAAAGGAATTGACTCCGGAAGAACGCACAACACTTCTTCGACTCTTGAAGTTGATTGCCGAATTGGAGTTCTAAGACTTGCGGGTAGCCCAGGCTTTGGATCTCTCTGGCATAACCAACACAGTGGATTGCCCCGTCCCCTTCGACTGCGCTCAGTGACCCACAGATTCCTCTGACGATGCTCAAAAAATAAAGCAGGCTGTCGATTTTCGGTCTCTCAAACGACCATCTGACAACGGAACGATGAACTGGCGGCCCTGAGTCACAGGAAACAAGGAGAAATGGGTGAAATACATCTGTTTGGGATACTTGGAGCCAGGAAAATTCGAGGGGATGACCGAGGCGGAGCAACAGGCAACGTTCGACGAATGCTTTGAGTACAACGACCATCTGCGCGCCAACGGGCATGTTGCTACCGAAGTATCCCTTCAGGCTCCGGAGACCGCTGTGACCCTGTGCTGGAAAAACGGCAAAGTCGCGACGACCGACGGCCCCTATGCGGAAACCAAGGAACAGCTCGCCGGCCTTCTCGTCCTTGAGGCGCGAGACCTCAATCATGCAATTCAGCTTATCTCGCAGCATCCAGGCATGAAGTTAGGAGCGAATGAGATACGGCCGGTTGCGGATTTGAGCGAAATCATAAAGGAGAGCAAGCGACAACGGCGAAAGGATACCTCGCGATGAGGGCGCCCAACCTTATTTCGCGAAAAATCTCTCGTTGTTCGTGATAGTCGGAGAAGCTGCCAGCTTGAGATTCTGAGGTGCGCCTGACCGCGTTCGCACGCTTCGGATTTTCTTGCTCAATATTTGCTGCTACTTCACTTCGTCTCAAAGTCGGTGGAGACGCTGAGTTCTTTCCAAATTCGTGCTTCCTCTAATCGCGCAAGATCATTCTTCTCCGCGGCGGCGTACGCATCGCTGCCGAGCAAGAGTCGCAACGGAGGGTTCCGTTCTTGCGTCAACTGGACGATCGCCTGAGCTGCCTTTCTGGGGTCACCAGGCTGCTTGCCGTTGTAGTTCCGCTGAAATCTCGCAGTAGCTCCAACTGTCGAATCGTATTCAGGATGACCTTCGCTAAGTTCGGTGGAACTGCCCGCGAAGTCTGTGCGAAAGCCACCGGGTTCAACGATGGTGACCTTGATGCCGAGCGGTGCCACTTCGCGCGAAAGCACCTCGGAGAAGCCTTCGACACCCCACTTCGCCGCCGAATATGGCCCACGTCCCGGAGGGCCAATCCTTCCGCCCACCGATGAAAACTGAATGAAGTGGCCTGCCTTTTTTTCGCGAAAATATCTAAGAGCTGCCTTCGTCACAATGATCGTTCCAAAGAGGTTGGTTTCGATCTGTGCCCGGAATTCCGATAGAGGCGTGCCTTCGACGGACGAAAGATTGCCATATCCCGCATTGTTAATTACCACATCCAGCGAGCCAAATACATCGACCGCCGCCATTACCGCGTTTGCTGCTGCTGCTTCGTCGGTCACATCCATTGCGAAGAGCTTGACCTGATCTCCATATCGTTCCGAGAGATCAGACAGCGACTTAATGTCCCGAGCTGTCGCCAACACTCTATTGCCCGCAGCGAGGCCCGCTTCAACAATTGCCCGACCCAGACCACGAGAGCTGCCGGTGACTAACCATACCTGCACCATTTATCCTCCTGTATCGAAGCCAACCACCCGGATATTCTGGAGAAGCTTCTCAGACTCAGGATTGGATGCGCAACCCGAAAAAGAACTGATCAGTGCGAAGAATTGAAAGGATTCTGATGCGGTGAAACAGCGATCGCTCGGCCTGTGTCGCGACAAAGCAGAGGCCTGACGGATCAATCGACGCTCTGTTACAATTCAGCACAGAGCATGGACAGATGCTCGGCGCCGCGATCGCCTGCGGATGGTTTTTTGGCAGTTTTTCATACTGCCCATTTACTGTCCACTTCATACCGAAAACTCGTTATATTCGGTGAAACGGATTGAAGCAGGCGAAACGGTTGACGGCAAGAATAGACAGCAAACATGCGGGTTTCGCCCTAACCGCATGAAAAACAAGTTGGGGACGTAGTTCAGTTGGTTAGAACGCTGCCCTGTCACGGCAGAGGCCGCGGGTTCGAGTCCCGTCGTCCCCGCCATTCTTTTTGAGCGCTTGCAATCCTAACGTCCGGCAAATCAGGGATGTTAGGGGACGATAAGCGGCAAACCTCCTTCGGAAACCCAAAGGCGACAAGCCAAGCAGAGATATCAACGCATGATCAGCGACTGCTTGCGTTTACAGCGATGGCCCATCCCATGTGCCCGAGAAAACGAAGGCGGAGAGCGGCTTTCGCCGGCGCGGGGCCAGTTCCCTGCTGCGCAACTTCTCCGATAGGGCGGCGGGATCTCCGGGGTAGCCGACGGCGATGACGGCGGCGGGCTCGTAACCTTCGGGAATCAGGAATTCGGTGCGAGCTTTCTGCGCGTCGAATCCGGCCATCTGATGGACCACGAGTCCCAGAGAGGTCGCCTGCAGTGCAAGATTAGCTGCGGCCTGGCCGACATCGTGCAAGGCGTGCCGGTTGGGTTTTCCGGTGGAGGCAAAGTCCAGCCGGGCTATGGAGAGGATGAGAACCGGGGCGTGCTTTGCCCATTCGACATTGAATTCGACGAGGCAGCTGAGCAGGCGGTCGTATCCGGGCTTCCCTTTTTCAGTGACGATGAAACTCCAGGGTTGTTCGTTGGAGCAGGAGGCAGCCCAGCGAGCGGCCTCGAAGAGGCTTTTCAGCGTCGCTGCATCTACGGGCCGGGAGCTGAAGGCGCGTCCGCTGTACCGTTTCGCGATCAACTCGTGAACGGGATGTTGAAAATTGGCATTCTCCTCCACGGATGACGAACTGCCGGAGCGGTTGGACATAGTTCCTCGTTCTTTTGGTGGGGCAGGACTACTTCTGCCCTGTCAAGGTCTGGCCTACGCGAGACGAATTGGGCTGATCGGCGAAGGCTGGGCTGGGCTGGTTTTTCCTAGATCGGTCTTCCCCCGGATGGTTTTTGATGATCAGACGGGCGAACCGCTCCATTTCCTCAAGCTGCGGGCTGAATTGAAATAGAAGGAGATCGACACCGGCGCGTTCGAACTCGGCGATCTGAGCCTTGACCTGGTCGGGCGTGCCGACCAGTCCCGACCGCAGCCCGCGATTTGAAACCGAGTAGTCTTCTAGAGAAACTCTCTGCTCGAGTTGGGTGCCGGAGAGCCATTGCTGATAATTCTGAAAGCCAGCGGCGTTCTGCTTCACGTCCGTGATGCGCTGCAACTCTGCATTCGCTTCCTCGTTGGTGTCGCGCACGATGGCATAAGCGGCCATGCCAAACTTGAGCGGAGGCAACGCCAAGCGCTGACGGCGCTCCGACATATCGGCGACCTTCGAAGCAATTCTGGCGGGAGGATCGCCGTGCATGACATAGGCATCGCAGGCGCGGGCGATGAGGTCTTTGGCGGCGTCTGACTCTCCTCCAGCATAGAGCAAGGGTCGAGGCTGGGAGAGCGGCTTTGGAGACAGCGCAGTATTTTCTACGCGATAGTGTTTCCCAGAGAATGAAAAACGGTTTTGAGTCCAAACGCCATTCACAACTTCCAGCCACTCGGCAGTGCGGGCGTAACGATCTTCATGCTGCTCGAAGTGGACTCCGTATTGTTTGGCCTCGTCGGCCCACCAGGAGGAAACGACGTTGAGCGACAACCTTCCACCACTGATGTGATCGATGTTGGCGGCTTGCTTGGCCAACAACGCCGGGGAATGAAATGTGGGTCTGACGGCAACCATGAGTTCGAGCGAAGTGGTGACGGCCGCGAGTGCGGCAGCGGTGGACCATGCGTCCAGAGACGGAGCCTCTGGTCCTTTGATGTCGTTGAGGTTCAACTCGGCGATCAACGTGAGATCAAAACCGATTTGTTCGCTGCGGCGCGCGAGGCGGCTGACATAATCCCAGGTGGCTTCCATTTTTTCGTCTTCGACATTGCGCAGCCATCCGCCGAACACGGGCATCCAGTAGCCGTATCGCATCAGCGCGCCTCCTGTTCGAGGTAGTCAACGAGCCGGATGAAGGGATCGAAGCCGATCAGGGTGGGGCCATCGGCGACAAAGTTTGAGAGAGCATTGATGTCGTAATAATAGAGCTGGCCATCGCGAGCGTCGGTGACGTACTCCACGCCGCCGACTTCGATTTTGGTGGCGGCGAAGATGCGCTCCACGTCGGCAATGACGTTTGGCGGCGGAGTATAGGCTTCCACTCTGAGTCCGGTCTTCGGGCCCTCAATCACGCAGGAAGTGTTGAGTTCGGTGCCGTCGGATGTTTTGCAAATATCCGCCGGGCACAGGTCGAAGGTTTCTCCGGAGGTGAAGACCTTGATGCCGTAGAGGTATTTGTAGCCGATGGTTTCGACTCGGACGATATGACCGTCCTTGGCAGGAATGAACTCCTGCACGAGCGCAGTGCCGTCTAAACCCAGGCTGATGCCTTTGGCAGCTGCGGCTTCGAGTTGCGCCGCGGTGTCAAAGCGAATAATCCCGGCTCCGCTGCCGCCGATATTTGGTTTCACTACGACGGGGAAGCGCAGCCCGGTGGCTGCGGCGGGGGCTTCGCTGGTGTGGTGAATCACGCGCGAGCGCGGGTAGGGCAGATCGAGGCTCTGCAGCAGGGAGAGCTGCATCGCTTTTGAAATCTCAAAGCGGAAAGCCTGGCTCCCGTTTACCACGCGAGTTCCCTGCTGCTCCAAGTGAGACAAATAATTCAGAGTGTAAAAAATATTGTCGGCGCGTCCGCGATTCCACGCCGAGGGACTCATGCGATTGAAAACCAGAGCGAACTTTTCGTGGCCATTGGCGGAAGGATCGTAATGATGATGTGCGGCATTGACCTTGACGTAAGGAGTCTTGCGCCGGTCGAGTTCCGCGAATACGCGCTCGAACCACACGGGATGCTCGTAATAAACAGCGATGGGTGCTGATCTCGACATGGGTTCTAGTGTTACTGAATTTGCCTTCGCGCGCTTTTAAGCTCTAGTCGACTGGTAGGAAAATTATACCTTGGAGTGTGGCGCCATCCGGCACGGCGCACATGCGGCCCGGTCACGGAGCAGGCGGCTTCTGCAGAAACTTCAGGACGTTTTCGGTTGTGTCGATCTCGCCGAGGCGAGGGAAAACATTCTCGATGCAGTAACGGTGTGCGTCGGCGCTACGGTCGGTCATCGCATCCGCTACGAATACGACGTTGTAGCCGTAATCGTAGGCGCTGCGCGCGGTTGCTTCTACACCGATGCTGGTCGAGATTCCTGCCAGAACAATCTGGGTTGCGCTGCGCTGCTGCAGGTGATCATGCAATGAAGTGCCGATGAATGCGCCCGGACGCTGCTTGGTGACGAGATAATCGTCGGGGTGCTGCTCCAGCTCGGGAACAAGCTCGCTCCAGTTGGCGGGACGCGCAAAATTGGGGCGCACCGCGTCAGTGCGACCGGGAGCGGCGCCGGTCACGTTGACGAGAACGACCGGCAGATCCTGCTCGCGGAAGGCGCGCGCGAGCTGGGCAGCGCGGCCGACGATCTCAGCGGCAGGATGGGCAGTCGGCAAACCGACGATGCCCTTTTGCAGATCGATCGTGACCAGAGCGGCTGTGGTGTCGAGTTTTGTAAGCGGCAAGAGTTTTCCTTTCTAGTGAGTTGTCACCTGTCGTGCAGATTCTTTGATCAGGCGCAGAGTTTCACGGCGTTATGGCGATGACCCGCAAAGGACTTCCGGAGCCGCCAACGATCTTTAGCGGCGCAGCGATGACGATCGCGCCGGTCGGCGGAAGCTGATCAAGATTGGATAAGCTGGCCAATCCAAACTTGCCGCTGCCGTGCATAAGAAAGTGGTTCGGGAAAGGTGGATCAAAGGTGGCGGCTTGGCCCGCGTCGGTTCCCACCGTCTCGACACCGAGGCCTAGCACATCTCGCTCGTGGGCGAGGAAGGCAGAGCATTCCTTGGCTAATCCCGGAGTGTGAGGTCCATTCTCTTTCAGGTTGACGTAGTCCTTGGGATCGGTCCGCTTTGACCAATCGGTACGCAAGAGGACCCAGGCGCCGGCCGGGATGCGGCCGTGCTGTTTTTCCCACTGGGCGATGCGGTCTGAGGTCAAGAGATAGTCTGGGTTTTTCGCCACGTCGGCACTGATGTCGATCACGCACGCGGGGCCGATAAATTTCTTCGGCGGGATGCGATCTACGGTATTGTCTGGAAAGTCTTTTCCAGAAACCCAGTGAACCGGAGCATCGAAGTGGGTGCCGGTGTGCTCGCCGGTCTCGAATCCATTCCAATACCAGGCGGGGCCGCGTTCATCGTAGTGCGAAAGTTCCCAGATCTTGAATGCGGGGGTGTTGTTGAATTGCGGCGGCAGCGGCAACAAGGGCGTCTGCGGGCTCAGGGGCTGGGTAAGATCGACGATCCGCAGCCTGCCGGCAGTTAATTCTTCGAGGAGGTTTGATAACACGGTAGACATTGGTACTCCTTACCGCTTGAGCGACTGAATATGCCGGCAGAATTGAAATCGATTTTCGAGCAACGACAGGTCGGTAACATAGGCGGCAGGGCCTTTGGCTTCGACCTTGGCGATGATGGTGGTCAGTTCCCTGCCCTGCATGGCGTCGCGCACAGCGGATTGAAAACTCTCCACACTTCGGACCGTGGACACGCGGGGAATGCCCGCGGCGCGCGCGATTCCTTCCAGATCCGTTCCTGTGCTGGTTGCGGTCGGAAAACCTCCGACGGAGAGAAGGCTTTCATTGTCGAACACAACATGGACTAATTGTTTGGGACGGTAGCGCGCCATCGTGCTGAGGCCGCCGAGGTTCATCAGAAGTGAGCCGTCGCCATCGAAGACGATCACTTTTTGTTCGGGCAAACAGAGAGCCAGGCCCAACCCTGTGGAAGAAGCCAGTCCCATGGCGTGTTGCAGGTAGAAAAAATTGGAACGGTGACCCAGAGACTGCAGCTCGGCCGCGACTGCTCCCATGATCGTGACCACAAGGGAGCCCTCGAGCTCCGGATAAACTGACCGAAGGCAATCAATGCGGAGCATCACTCCTCCCACATAAGGTCGCGCATCAAGAGCAGAGCGACCGGCTGCAAGCCGCTTTCGGCAAGCGTCTGCGCCTGCCGGATGCGCTTCTTGGCGGTATCCGCCGCATCAAGAAATGAGTAAGGGATTCTCAATGCGCGCAGAAGCGGTTCAGTAACGTTGCCACCTTGGGTTTGCCACGGATCGCGCTCTCCAAAGGAGCCGCGGTAGCTGATGAGCATCAGAAGAGGAATCTTGTAAAGATGTGCGAAAGAGACGATGCCGTTGATCGACGCAAGGAAGCCGTGGTTCTGCATGAGCATGGCCGACTTGACCCCGGCAAAGTGCGCTCCGGCGGAGATGCCGACGCCTTCTTCCTCCTTTGCGAGTCGCACCAAGATCATCTCAGGATCCTCGTCTGCCATCCGGATGAGATGCACCAGCCAGGTCTCCGGCAGAGCTGAGACCAGGCGGACGTCGCACTCTTGCAAGGCGTCGTAGATCAGTTTGGAATTCGCCAGAGAGATGGGCATGGAGTAGTTCTCCGAATTTTACCCTGCCGAACCGAGCTGCGCGTGGCTGCGGGGACTATTGGCCTCTTATTACATCTGGATGACATCTGGAAACGAAGAGAATATATCCTATCCTTCGAAGGCGGCAAGGGCGGCTTGACGAGGGTTTGCAGCGGGGTATAGGTTGAGCGCTGCTATTGTCGAGACTTTCGGGCGCTCACTTTTTAAACGAAATCAGGAGAAGAGGGTTGCAGGCTAAATCCCAAGGCGTTCTCAATCCGGTCGCGGCGGAATCGGCTGTACATTTTCCGATTGAAGCCGTGCGCGCTACTTTCCCCGCACTGACGCGCCCTCCGGGATTCGTCTTTTTCGATAACGCAGCGGGCGCGCAGGTTCCGCAGATTGTGCTGGACGCAGTGAATCATCATCTGCTCGAGTGCAACGTGCAGCGCGGGGGACGCTATGCGAAGAGCCGCGAAGTGGATGCATCGGTTATGCGGGCGCGGGAGAGTGTCGCCGATCTGGTAAACGCTCGGGACCCGAGTGAGATCGCGTTTGGCATGAATGCGACTTTGTTCATTCGCCTGGTTAGTTTGGCAATTGGACAAAGGTTGGGCGCACGGAACGAGGTTGTTGTGACCGAAATGGACCATGAAGCCAACGTGGCCACGTGGCTGGCGCTGGAGCGGAACGGCGCGAAGATTCTTTGGTGGAAGGTGAGGGACGATGGGAATTTGTACGTGGATGACCTTATCCCGCAGGTATCGGCGAGGACGCGGCTGGTGGCGTGCACGCTGACCTCGAATGCTACCGGCTCGATTGTTAATGTCGCGGCGGCCGCGCGGGTGGCGCACGCGGCCGGAGCAGAACTTTTTCTCGATGCCGTGCACTACGGGCCTCATGGATTGATCGACGTACAAGCCTTCGATTGCGATTACCTGGTGTGCTCTGGCTATAAGATCTTCGCTCCCCACATGGGATTTCTCTGGGGACGCCGCGAACTGCTCGAAAAGCTCCCGACTTTCCGTGAAGATTTTATCCCTGACGAGCCACCCGGAAAAATCGAAGCGGGCACTTTTGTCTATGAGAACGTGGCCGGGATGGACGCGGCCGTTCGTTACCTGGAAAACCTGGGCAGGAGCCTGCGCCCGAACGGCGAAACGCGGGAAGCGGAGTCGAGACGGGCCGCTCTGCGACGTGCGCTGGAGGCGATTCGAACCTACGAGCAGTTGCTTTCGCTCGAAATGCTTCGCGTGCTCAACGACTGCGGGGCGGTTGTCTATGGCGTAACGGACGAGACGCGGATTGGGGAACGTGTGCCGACGCTAACTTTCAATTTGCCGAGTGTGGCCCCGGCAAGAGTGACTGAAGAACTCGCGAAACGAAATATCGGTGTGCGTGATGGCCACATGTATGCGCCGCGGCTGATGCGCCGATTGGGGCTTAGCGTGGAGAGCGGCGTGGTGAGAGCGTCGTTGGTGCACTACAATACGCTCGAAGAAGTGCGTCGGCTTGGAAATGCGCTGGCTGAGATCGCGAGTGCATGAGTTAACCCCGCACGACAAACATTTCATGCTGACCGTCATGCAAATCCTGGAGATTCGTTCCCGCCTCAGCATCTTCCAACGCAAACTCAATCTCAATAATTGTTCTCGGGAGCGCTATCGGATCGCCCGTGTTGGCAGCTATGACTGACCAGCAACGTGCAGCGATCGGGAACGACTTGGCCGATCAGAAGCTCCCGACGCCTGAAGTAGACGGCCTGCACCGCCGCCTGAGTCAAAGGCAGCTCACCATGATGGCGATTGGCGGCGCCATCGGCGTTGGATTGTTCCTGGGGAGCAGCGTCACTATTCGCCTAGCCGGACCCGCCGTGATTCTTTCCTACCTCCTAGGGGCGGGCATTGCGCTCATCATGTCGTACGCGCTGGCGGAGATGGCAGTGGTCCATCCCGTGGCGGGCGCTTTCGGAGTTTATGCGGAGAAGTACGTTAATCCATGGGCAGGCTTTTCGGTGCGAGCCACGTACGGGGTGGCGCAGATCATTGCTATTGGCGCCGAAGTCACGGCCGCGGGTATTTACATTTCTTTCTGGTTCCCGAATGTTCCGCAATGGGTTTGGGTAGTGTTGGTTTCTGCCGCTCTGGTCGCGCTCAATGCAATGCAGGTGAACCGCCTCGGCGAGTTCGAATACTGGTTCGCGATGATTAAAGTAGCTGCCATCGTCGCGTTTATTGTCGTGGGATTATCTTTGATTTTTGGCGTTGGGTCGCGGCAGGCGATTGGGCTTTCCAATTTAACTCAGCACGGCGGATTTCTGCCGGCGGGATGGAAGGGCGTGTGGCTTTCGCTCACCATCACCGTCACCAGCTACATGGGCGTGGAAATTATCGCGGTCACTGCGGGAGAAGCACAGCATCCGGAAGTTAGCATCCCCCGCGCAATGCGGAACATTGTTTGGCGGCTTATTTTGTTTTACGTGCTGGCGATCTCCATCATGGTAACGATGGTTCCCTGGAACCAGGCCAGCAATTCGTCGACGCTTTCTGGCAGTCCGTTTGTGACCGCGTTTGCGGCAGCGCATATACCTTTCGCTGCGGCGATCATGAACTTCGTGGTGCTCACGGCCGCGCTCTCGAGTGTAAATACAAATCTATATCTTTCAACGCGAATGCTTTTTTCTCTGGGCCGCGGTGGCTACGCGCCAGCATGGATGGGTAGGGTGAGCGGCAATGGAGTGCCGCATCGTGCGCTGCTGGCTTCAACTGCCGGGATTATCGCAGCGATTTTGCTGGCGATTTTTGCGCCCAAGAACGCTTTTCTTATGCTTTACGGGACTGCGGTCGCGGGAATGCTTTTCGTATGGCTGGTGATTTTGAATACGCACCTTCGTTTTCGCAAAGCCATCGCTCGAGAGCGGCTATTGAGTTTGCCGATGCGCCTGTGGGCGCACCCGGTTTTCACTGTGGCCGGCATTCTATTGCTGCTTGCGATCTCGGTTACAACTTTCTTCGTCGACGGATTGCAATGGTCGGTCCCAGCATTTTCAGTCTTCTTAGGTCTTATCTCGCTTTGGTACGTGCGAAGCCGGCGGCGCAAAACCGTTTAGACAGAGCGCCTTTTTTGATGTAGAAATGCAATTCCCGAAAGAGAGGTCGAAATGGTCGAAGCTGGCGAAGAGGTTTACTCTTCGCTCCACCGACGATTCAAAGGCGAGTTGCTGCGTCCTGGCGAAAGCGGGTACGAAGATGCGCGCGCCGTTTGGAATGGCATGGTGGCTCGATCCCCGGGTCTGATTGCGCGCTGCTCGGACGTGAACGATCTGCAAAACGCTGTCCGAGCCGCCTCTAAAACCGGAATTCTTACTGCGGTCCGTTGCGGAGGGCATAGCCTCGCGGGTTTCAGCACCTGCGATCGGGGTATGGTCATTGACCTATCGAGAATGCGCCAGGTCACGGTTGATGCCGAGGGCCGCCGGGCGCGGATCGCGGGCGGGTGTCTGCTGGGATCGATTGACAGCGCAACCCAAAAAGCAGGACTGGTTTTTCCTTCCGGTGTGGTCTCACACACCGGAGCTTCCGGGCTGATTTTGGGAGGAGGGACGGGATGGCTCACGCGCCGGTTTGGTTTGTCGTGCGATAACGTCGAAGGATTCACTCTGGTGACGGCGGATGGTTCGGTTGTACGCGCCAACTCAAAGGAGAATCCAGATTTATTCTGGGCCTTGCGGGGAGGCGGTGGAAACTTCGGAGTGGTGACCGAGTTTGAAGTGAGACTACATCCGCTTACGTCGGTGGTTCTCGCAGAAGGGCTTTCCGCCGATATTCACTCGCTGCTCAAGTGCTGGAGGGCTTTCATGGAGGAAGCTCCACTCGATTTGAAATGGAATGTCGATCTGCGACTCGCCCCGAATACAAAGAAAGTGCCGAGCGAACTGCGCGGACGACCGGTGGCCGGTAGTTCGTTGGTGTGGACGGGTGACCCTGAAGCGGGGCGTCCATACCTGGAGCGAACGCTTTCCCTCTGCAATCCAGATTCTGTGAGCAGCAAGATTGTTTCGTTCCTAGATTTACAAACCATGGCGGATTCCGACTTCCCGCATGGCCGGCGCTATTACACCAAGTCCGGCTATTTCGCCCATCTCGATGACAGCACGATTGATCGGATGGTCGAGGCGGTCGCCACTATGCCTTCGTCTGAAACCCAGATTGAACTTGCTTATCTTGGTGGTGCGGCGGCGCGCATCGCGGCGAATGAGACCGCATTCGGCGACCGCAGCGCGCCTTTCATAATGAACCTGCTAGGCAGCTGGTCGGCAGCGTCCGCCGATGCCGGCAATATTTCGTGGATTCGCACCCTCTTCAACCAACTTCGTCCAGCGATGAAACCGGGCGTCTATGTAAATTTCATGAGCGCCGATGAGCAGGATCGTGTTCCGGAGGCCTATCACGAACGATGGGACCGCATGGTGGCAGTTAAGACGCATTATGATCCAAATAACTTCTTCCGGCTGAATCAGAATGTCCCGCCGCTGTGAGGTCAGCACTCGCTCTAATCTTCGTAACCCAGTTGCTTTTGATCTGACATCCCGTGTTGCCAAAAGTTCTCAGTCGCTGGCTTAGGCGACCGCTAAAGTAAGGGAGCGAATATAGCGGCCTGAAGCCCGCCGCGTTGGTACTTCTTTGGTACCGACTGGTACTCCGTTGCAATAGTTCTGTACTCCCCAGCCTGGCAACTGTTCCGTTTTCCGCAGAAGTGTTTTTTGAGTCTTGCGAGCCCGCGCGCAAAAACCAATACTGGCACGGACCGGGGGAGTTGAGTGAAGCGAGTCCGCGTGCTGGTCGCAAATCGACCCCGCTTGATGCGGGAACTGGTGATGGCAACCATTGCCGATCAACCTGATATCGAGGTTGTGGGCGAAGTTCGGAATGAAGCGGACCTAACCGAAGTGGTGGAACAGGTTCAGCCGGACGTGCTCATCATCGCTTTGGACGGACATGAGCAAGGACTTGGGCAGTGCGGGTTTTTGCTGGGGCGGCATCCGCAGATGCGGATCGTGGCGCTTGCCCCCGAACAGAATCGCGGAGTCTTTTACTGGGCGATCGTGGATATACGGACGAAACCGCTGGAGAGTTCCGAAGCTGGAATTCTGAATGCGCTGCGGGAGCGACCGACGTTGGTCGGGGTTGTGCAGAATTAGGGTCGCCATTCCGCACAAGAGTGGCGATGGCATTGAAAAAGCACGGTCTTAGCTCACAAGCGCCATTGTAAGTGACGGGGCGAAGCTGCATCTGCGACCCACAAAATATGGATACCGACGCAACAATGATCACGGAGGGGCCATCGCTCACGGCGGAGCATGCGGGCGATGAACAGTGGTACGCGCTCTACACTTCTCCGCGCCATGAGAAACGCGTAGCTCAACAGATGGAGCAGCGCCGGATCTCCTGCTTTCTGCCGCTGTATCGCTCAGTGCGCCGCTGGAAGGATCGCCGCAAAGAACTGGAGTTGGCCTTATTTCCCGGCTATGTTTTCGTGCGAATTGCGCTCAAAGACAAGCTCCGCGTCCTGCAATTGCCCAGCGCCGTGCGCCTCGTCAGTTTCAACGGCCAGCCTGTGGCTCTGCCGGAAGCCGAAGTCGAAGGATTGCGGCAGCGCCTCTGTCGTGCGGCTTACCTGGAACCACATCCTTACTTGCGGGTCGGACGCCGCGCGCGCGTGCATAGCGGCCCCCTGCAGGGACTCGAAGGCGTCGTTATACGGAAGAAGGAACGCTGCCGCATCGTTGTCTCGATCGATCTGATCATGCGCTCGGTAGCGGTGGAAGTGGACGAGGCCGACCTGGAACCACTCGACTGATGCCGGGAAGAGCTACAGATCTGCGAAGAGCTTCCGCCGCGCCGCTGGTGTCGTTGCTGGGCTCCGCACCTCCTGGCCAGACTGGATTTCAACTCATCATGCGACAACCGCAATATTTTGCTCATCGCTGGCGTAAGAAAGTTGCAAGCTGCGCGCTTGCTCTCTTGTTGCTGGTCAGCGTCGGACAGGGGAAAACCCTGGCTCAGACCGATCAGGACTCGGAAGCGGAGTCGATGGTTTCTTTTTCGGCCGCTACGCTTACCGGCATTCTGCAGCGCGAACCTGGACTGCTCCTGGAAGTGAAAAAGATGCTGGTTCGAAAGGCCTACGAGCAAGGAAGGTTGCTCGACCCGTCAGATCTCACCGACGATGCGCTATTCCGGTTGCTTCGCGACGACGAAAACATCCGCGTGCTGGCGACCAAAGAAGTTGAAAAACGCGAATACATCCGTGCCAAGCCGTCACGACAGGAGCAGGATGCGCTCGTCATCCAACGCACCAACACGGAAAAGTCTAGTGTTCCAGCCGAAGCCGATAAGGCATCCCTCAGCGAGGAAGAAAAATATTGGGCGCATCATGAAGAGGTTTCACCGCGTCAGCAAAGCGTTTCCTCGTCGAATTCTGCTTCAGACGGAAACTCCGCAAACGGCGCACTACCGTATGCGCAGCCCAATCCTCAACCTTATAAGACGCAACCTCCAGCGGAATCTCCCAACCCATCGTTCCCTCCTTCCTCGGATTACAAGAGGCGCCAGGATCTGGCTGGAGCGCTGCCGCGAGATCAAGACTCCTATGATTTGCCGCCGTCGCCGGGCGGCAACGCACTGACTCGAATTACTCCCGACGGTTTGCCGGGCTTACTGAGCACCAGCATGAATGAGTCTCGGGCTTCGGTGCAGAGGCCTGGCGCGGACGGTTTGTCCACTGATGAGACCTCGAATTCTGCAAACGGCACCGCTCCTCTGCGCTCTTATTTACCCGACACGGGTTTGCGCGACTCTAGCGCTTTCCGGCCGGACGCGACTTCCCCGACTTCCTTTCCCAGGGCTGATCACGGGCGGGGGCAAAACTCGCAGATGAACCAGCTGGAGCCCGGAGTCCGGCGGCCCGTTCCGTCCGACGATGATCATCCTGTGATTCGTCACCGTCCAAATCCATACGCAGATGTGCCTTCGCTCTATGACCTGTACGCGCAGGTTTCAAAGCGCACGCCGGTTCTGGCTCGCTTTGGCGAAGATGTTTTTCAGAACGGAACCGGCAACCTCGATGAGCTGCCCATGGATTTGCCGGTCGGTCCGGATTACGTGCTGGGCCCGGGTGATGGTCTGAGCATCGAGCTCTGGGGCGGAGTTTCTCAGCGCCTGCAGCGCGTGGTGGATCGTGAAGGACGCGTGGCTCTGCCGGAAGCCGGCGCCATTGAGGTAACCGGCCGCACGCTGGGCGATGTGCAGCAGTTGGTGCAAAGTGTGCTGCGAACTGAGTATCGAGATGTGCAGGCAGATGTTTCCCTGGCTCGCCTGCGCACCGTCCGCGTATACATCGTCGGGGACGTGCAGCGCCCCGGCGCCTACGATGTCAGTTCGCTCTCAACACCGCTCAACGCACTGTATCTGGCGGGAGGACCAACATCTCGCGGTTCGTTGCGGCTACTGCGCCACTATCGCGGGCAGCAGATGCTCGAAGAAGTCGACGTCTACGATTTGCTTCTGCACGGAGTGCGTTCGGGTCTGCAAAGACTGCAGGCGGGAGATTCGATCCTGGTTCCTCCGTTGGGCGCTGAGGTAACAATCGAAGGCATGGTACGCCGCCCCGCGATTTACGAACTCCACCAGGAAAGCGATCTGGCGGAGGCTCTGGAGCTGGCTGGAGGCGTGTTGAACTCAGGCACTCTGCGGCATGTCGAAGTGGAGCGCGTGATTGCCCACGAAAGCCGCACGATGTTGAAGATGGATGTGCCGGAAAACAGCAATCAGGAAGCGGTAACTCAGGCCTTGGAAGATTTCAAAATTCAAGACGGCGACAAGATTCGCATCTCGCCGATTCTGGCCTATAGCGAGAAGACCGTCTATCTCGACGGCCATGTATTTCATCCCGGCAAGTACGCCTACAAGGAAGGCATGCGCGTTACGGATCTGGTTAAGTCGTTCAATGACCTTCTACCTGAGCCGGCGCAACGGCACGCCGAGATCATTCGCTTGAATCCTCCTGACTACACTCCCGTAGTGATCGCGTTCAATCTGGGCAATGCGCTGGCGGGAAAAGAGCAGAACATTTTGCTCAAACCTTTCGATACGCTGCGCATTTTCGGACGCTATGACTTCGAAGACCTTCCCGTGATCACCGTGAGCGGAGAAGTGCGTGACCCGGGCGAGCACATCACCAACGGAGAAACGCATGTGCGAGATGCGATCTACCTGGCAGGCGGAGTGACGCATGATGCGCTGATGAACGACGCCCAAGTTTTCCGCAGGACTGCGGACGGAAAACTGAAGGTGCTCAGCGTAAATCTGGAAAAGGCGCTGGCCGGCGAGGCCACTGAAAATGTGCCGCTCGAGCCCAAGGATCGAATCTTCATCCAGCGCAATCTCTCCAAGGTTGATCCCGCATCGGTGAAGATCGAAGGCGAGGTGGGACGTCCTGGAAAGTATCCCCTGGGCGAAGATATGTCGGCCACCGACCTGGTGCGACTGGCTGGGGGATTAAAGCGTGGCGCTTTTACGGAGGCCGCTGACCTGACACGCTACACCATCGAAAATGATTCCCGCGTTGTGGGCGAGCACCTCACTGTTCCTATCGGCCGTGCCCTGGCGGGTGACGCCGATACGGACATGCGACTTCATGATGGCGATGTGCTCACCATCCGCCAACTCTCGGGCTGGACTGACATTGGAGCGATCATCTCGGTCAAAGGAGAGGTGATGCATCCTGGAAAATATGGCATCCAGGAAGGCGAGCGCCTGAGTTCGGTATTGGCCCGAGCCGGAGGCTTGCGAGCGGATGCTTATCCATACGGCGCAGTTCTGGAGCGGACTCAGCTTCGCGAGTTGGCAGAAAAGACTCGCGCGGATCTGATTCGACAAGTGCAAGATCAACAGGTCTCATTCAAGCTGATTCCCGACACGGGCGACCCCGAGGAGAAGCTAAGCAAGGACGCTACCATTCAACAATGGCGGGCAACGCTTGAGCAGCTCGAGAATACGCCACCACAGGGGAGGCTCGTCATTCACGTTTCAAAAGATGTTCGCAAGTGGGCGAACACTTCCGCAGACATCGAGGTACGTGCCGGAGATACTTTATTTATTCCCAAGACTCCAACCTATGTCGCGGTCAACGGCCAGGTTTATAACCCCACTGCGGTTTCGTATCACCCGGGGAAGAGTGCGGGCTGGTATCTGAGTCAGGGGGGCGGTCCCACACACATGGCGAACAAGAAGGCCATTGTGGTGGTGCGCGCCGACGGCTCGGTGGTCGGCGGAAGCGGCAGCGGCGGCTGGTTCACGGGCGACGTGCTAAGCGCTGAACTGCGCCCCGGAGACATGGTGTTCGTTCCGGAAAAAGCCCTAGGCGGCACACCGATCTGGAAGAACACTCTACAAACTGCGCAACTGCTCTCCTCGGTGGCGATTGCGGCCAGCGTCCTCCACTGATTCTGAGCGCAGGTGCTTTCTTGCCTGCCGATCTCACGGCGCAGATCCATACGGCGTGGAACCATGCTGTGCAGAACCATGCTGCAAAAGACGTTCGCATTGCGAGTTCTGCTTCTCTATTTCTGCGCGATGCCGGCCGCAGCCCAATCTCCAGCGCCAGATTCGATGGCACAAGCGCCGGACGCTCCGTCAGCGGTCACGGTCATACCCGACCCGCTCACGATCGCCAAGGCGCAGACATCACCGGTGAATCAGGTCGCAAACCAGGTCGCAAATCAGGCCGTGGCTGCGACTTCTGGCCGCTGGAATGTCGCCGCGGGCAGTTCCTCAGCGCCGTCGCTCATGGTTCCGTTGTCGGGCCGCCTGGCGGGTGACCAGATGGCGATCTGGAGAAGTCCGCTGCACATGCAACGCACGGATGCAATTTGGGCGCTGCCCTCTTTGGCCGTCACTGGAGCATTCGTGGCAAGTGATTCCTGGCTTTCGAAACAGGTTCCTGCCAGCGGGATTGAACGCAGCCGAAACATTTCGACCTACGGGACATTTTCGCTGGCGGGCGCGGCCGGAGGAATGTTTCTACTGGGAGAGATCACGCACAACGATCACGCCGCCGAAACAGGATTTTTGGCAGGAGAAGCCGCAGTGAACGCAAGCCTCGTCGATTTTGCCCTCAAGTCCATGTTCCAGCGTCAGCGTCCTTACGAGGGCACCGGGGCTGGACACTTCTTTGTCGGAGGCAGTTCGTTTCCCTCGGAGCATGCGGCCGCTTCATGGGCCATCGCGGGAGTCGTAGCTCATGAATATCCGGGAACGTTTACCAAACTTCTGGCATACGGTTTGGCAACGGCGGTGTCGGTAACGCGCGTGACAGGGAAAGAACATTTTTCTTCGCATGTGATTGTGGGCAGCGCCATGGGCTACCTTATCGCTCGCCAGATTTACCGGAATCGCCGCGATCCCGAGGTGAGTGAAGCGGCCTGGGGCAGCCCGGTCGAAAGAACGCGAACAGACGACAAACTGAGAAACCCGGAGAATATGGGATCGTCTTACGTGCCACTGGATAGCTGGGTTTACCCTTTGTTTGAGCGCCTTGCGGCGACGGGTCTTATCCACACGGCGTACCTTGGGATGCGGCCCTGGACTCGTATGCAATGCGCTCGCTCGCTGGAGGAAGCAAACGAGAGTCTGCGGTACAGCGCAGGCGATTCCTCGGAGGAGTTGGCCAGTCGCGATTCCGGCTCGAATCAGGCTTCGAAGATGATCGCCGAACTCGACGTCGAGTTCGCCGACGAAAGGCAGCGACTCGACGGAGCCGAGAATGCCGGCGTAAGTCTCGACTCGGTTTACACGAGGGCTACGAACATTTCGGGCACGCCTCTCACCGATGGATACCACTTCGCGCAAACCCTCATCGATGACTTTGGGCGGCCTTATGGACAGGGAGTTAGCGGTATTTCAGGCATCACCGGGCACGCCGAAGCCGGTCCGCTTTCATTCTCTTTTCAAGGCGAGTATCAGCACGCTCCCGCGATTCCATCGTATTCACCCAGCGTGCAGCAAGCCATTGCAGAAGCCGACTTCACTACGCCCATTTCGAATGGCACCGGCACGCTAGACCGCTTTCGTTTGCTGAATAGTTCCGTCGCTTTCACCTTCAAGGACGTGCAGTTTTCGTTCGGGCGACAATCCGAGTGGTGGGGACCCGGAGAATCCGGGCCACTTCTAGCCAGCGACAATGCTCAGCCCATCACCATGTTTCAGGTGCAAAACGTCGTTCCATTCAAGATTCCTCTGCTCTCTCGCCTGCTTGGTCCGGCGCAATCTGTTTTCTTTGTCGGCCAACTTTCTGGACAAACTTTTGTCTTTAATGACCCGAATCTGCTGGGGCCCGGTTTCCATCCGCAACCGTTCATTCATGGAAATAAAGTCAGTTTCAAGCCCACTCCGAATCTGGAAATCGGAATGGGCGTGACCGCTATTTTTGGTGGACCCGGTTTGCCTTTCACCTGGAGCGAATTCTTTCGCAGCTATTATTCGCATCGAGCCAGCACTCAACTGAACCCGGCCAAACGTTTTTCTGGATTCGATATCAGCTACCGGGTGCCGGGGCTACGCAAATGGCTCACTGTCTATAACGATTCATTGGTCGGAGATGAGATCTCTCCTATCGGCTCCAGCCGTCCCCTGTTGAATCCCGGACTTTATATGCCGCAAGTTCCGAAACTTCCGAAGCTTGAACTGCGCTTCGAAGGAGTGAAAGACCCATTCACCAACGATTTTCCTCCTGGGTTCGTATACTTTGACCGCCGCTACGTCTCCGGTTATACGAACGCCGGAAATCTCATTGGCAGTTGGGTCGGCCGCGACGGTTTTGGGGCGCAGGCCTGGGCGACCTATTGGTTTTCCCCACGTACAAAAGTGCAATGCGGATATCGTTATCAGCAGGTGGATCGCTCGTTCCTTGAAGGCGGACGACTAACAGACTACTCGGTAAAGGCGGACACGACGCTCAGGCGCGAATTCCAGATCTCCGCATTCGTTCAATATGAACAATGGATGTTCCCTCTCCTGGCGGCCACTCGCCAGACAAATGTGACGGCCTCTCTTCAATTCATTGTTTATCCCCACCGGCGGAATCAGAATTAAATCCTAGCCGAGGCCGGAGGGCGGCAGTTATTCGTCCGGCAATCACGACTGAATGACTCCATCAAGAGACAGCACGGCAGTTGAAACCTACGGGATAGCGGTTCCGGTTCCAGAGAATGGCCGGGGAACGCTGGTCGAAGTTCCGCCAGTCATGGCGCCAACCGCCGAAGTGTGGAATTGGTTGTGGTTGCTGTGGAACCGTCGCCGCTTTGTGGCGCGGGTCGTGGTCGTGGGCATGGTGATGTCGGCGGTGATTGCTCTCGTGCTCCCGAAGACCTACGAGTCCACTATCCGCCTGATGCCGCCGGACAATGAATCAGGGTCGGGCATGGCGATGCTCGCGGCGATCGCGGGCAAAGGCGGCGGCATGTTGAGTTCACTTGCGGGCGACCTGCTCGGCACCAAGAACTCCGGTGTTCTATTCATCGACATCCTGCGCGGTCGCACAGTAGAGGACCGCATCGTCGACCGCTTCAACCTGCGCAAGGAGTACTCGAGCAAGTACCAAGTGGACGCCCGCAAGCGCCTGGCGCGGAACACCGAGATTGCCGAGGATCGCAAGAGCGGCGTCATCACCATCACGGTTACGGATCGAGATCCGCATCGGGCGGCGCAGATCGCGCAGGCTTACGTCGATGAGCTAGACCACGTAGTCGCGGACGTTTCAACTTCTTCGGCGCGCCGGGAGCGCGTCTTCATTGAAGATCGCCTCAAGACGGTCAAGCAAAGTCTCGATACATCTTCGCAACAGTTCAGTCAATTCGCCAGCCAGAGCGGAGCGCTCGACATTACGGTGCAGGGGAAAGCCATGGTCGAGGCCGCGGCCCGTCTGCAAGGTGAATTGATCGCAGGACAGTCAGAACTTGAAGGGCTGGAGCAGATTTATACCGGAAACAATGTCCGAGTGCGTAGCCTGCGAGCGCGTGTGGGAGAACTCAAGCAGCAATTGGACAAACTCAGCGGCGCCACGGCGAGCGCGGCCGCCGCCCCTGACACAGCGAGTTCCGATCAGGCAAATTCTGGAAGTGAATTTCCTTCACTCCGCGAATTGCCACTGCTGGGCGTGCGCTGGGCCGACCTCTACCGCCAAACCAAGATCCAGGAAACGGTGTACGAGCTCTTAACGCAGCAGTATGAGTTGGCGAAGATTGAGGAAGCCAAGGAAATTCCGGTGGTCCAGGTTCTCGACGCAGCCGATGTTCCCGAACGGAGATCGTTTCCGAAGCGGACGCTGATCGTGCTGCTCAGCGGTATATTTTGTCTCTTTGCAGCGGCCGTATGGGTCTGTTCGGAGGCCATCTGGCAACGTACGGATGCCAATGATGCGGGAAAAATGCTCGTCCAGGCTGTCGAGGCACGCGTGCTCGAGTCCAAACCAATGAGGGCTCTCCGCGCGCGCTGGTCGAAGTGGAAGTCATCAAGGCTGTCTAGCGAGGAGACGCAGCCATGAACCGAACGTATGGGCTTCTTGTTGCGATGACGCTTGCATCTGGGTTCGCTCTGCTTGCAGCCATGCAGGGAAACTATGACGCGGCTGTGGTGGGGGCGTTAGCTGTTTTGTTAGCACCTGTTTACTTTCTGTTGCGGCCGCTCCTGCCTATCATGCGCAAATTCGCCGTCCGGGATTTGTTCTCTCCGCTGGTTGCTTTTCCAATCGTCTACATTGCGTGGTTTGCTGTCGGCACGATCGATTTTCTGGATGTTCCCCCAGGCGTTTCATACGGTCTCTTTAACCCCATCCCGAAATATGTGCTGGGATTTGCAGCGCTTGGCCTGGCTGCTTACGTGCTGGGAGTGTTACTGCACCGGTCTGGAGCAAGCAGCGATCATGCGGCTCGCACGCCGGAATTTGCTTGGGCCGACGGCGGGTTTCTGCCGATCATGGCCGGGCTCGGTTTTCTGATGGTTGCCTTCTACGTCTACATTGTCGCGGGGATGGGAGGCATTCCTGCCGTCAATCTGAATGCGGGCGAGCTGCGGCTTCAGATCACGAGTTACGGTCCCGCCGAAGCTGTGCTGTTCACCTCCGCTTGGACGCTGATCCCTATGCTGATGATGTATGTCTGGCACCGGCATCCGCGCATGGGCGTCAGGCTTCTCTGTTACGCAGGAGTGGCCGTCAGTTCGCTTCTATTGCTCTCTCTGGGGGGCCGCACTTATCTGTTCGTGCCTTTGTTAACCACCTTGGTCGCGCGGCATTATGGAAAGCAACGCTTCAGGGCGACGAAACTGGCGCTCGTCTGCGTTGCGCTGTTCTGCGGCATAAGTTTGTTCGGCTACACGCGCGACATGTCGCTGACCGGGGCGCAATTCGGCGAAGAGCGGCTCGGTATTCCGGGGCCGGTTGTGCCCCTCATCTACGCTTACTTGTATGTCCGGTATCCGGTGGCCACATTTCGCGATATCACCACAGTGATTCCCCGTCAGATTCCGTATCAGTATGGAACTCTGACCTTCGGACCACTTGCAACGCTGCTACCCGGCCACCATGAGCAATCCGACATATTTTTCAAAAACATTCTGGGCAACGATTTTGTTGGAGCAGGTCAGCCCGCGACGCTACTGGGACCGCTCTACGCGGATGCTGGACTGTTTGGAATTGTGGCGGGAATGTTATTCGCCGGAATGCTGACGTCGCACGTTTACGGCTGGATGCTGGCTGCGCCGACTATGATTCGCATTCTGCTCTACGCGTGGTTAATGCAAACACTCTTGTTTAGCCTTTTTTCAAATCTGTTTCCTTTCCTTACCACCATTTGGATTCCGTCATTTTGGGCAGCTCTGAACCTTTTCATGCGACCACAAGTAGGACGAAGTCGATTTGCGAGCTGCTAGAGCGGTTCGCTGTGGCGAGTTACGCGCTCCTCCCGCTGGGTGAAACGGGGAATGGAACGCTGATTCAGCGCCGGAGATCCCGGCGGCGCAACGCATCGTCCTACGTGCATTCCTCACGAAGCTACGAGCAGAAAGTACATGTCCTGTTCAATCGCAAGCGTAACGACCGCCCGCAACGCGAAGAACCGACTGCCAAGGCAATTGGACGCTCTGGCAAGGCAGAGCTATCGATTGCAGGAAGTCGTGGTTGTGGACGATCAGTCGGAGGACGGCACCGGCGCTATGCTCGCCGAACGTTATCCGGAGGTCACAGTGATCCGGACGGCTGAGAACCTGGGTGCTGCCGGGGCGTGGGCCGTGGGACTGGCCTACGCTGCGCTCCAAAAACGCCACGACTGGGTTTGGACATTTGATGACGACACAGTTCCGAACGACGATGCGCTGGAAACCTTGATGCAAGCAAATGAGTCCATCCGGGAGACTGAAAACGAAGTCGGAATGCTTACTGCCTTGCCCATTCACGAAGGAACGCAGACGCTCTATTCGCCGCTGCTTTGGCGGGAGGGTTTCTTAAAGCCACCCGCTGCAGTGCTCGATGAGCAGATATGGTTCGCTGACCTCGCGATTGCCTCCGGTTGCATGATACGGCGGGACGTGGTGGAACAGATCGGATTGCCGCGCGCCGATTTCTTTATGGACTTCGCCGATTTCGAGTACTGCCTGCGCGCGCGGTCTCGAGGCTACAAGATTGCGGTAGTCTCTCGCTCGAAAGTATCCCATCAGATTGGAAATGCCCGGCAGATCGCCCTACCCGGCTACGCCCGCGTCTGGCCCGAGCATGCGCCGTGGCGCGAGTACTATCTCATTCGCAATTTGGCTTACGCGGCGTGGTGGCTCTACCCGAGTCGCCGGACAAAATGGTTCGTCGTTGGCCACATGGCTCGCCACGCCGGGGGAGCGCTGCTGTTCGGCACCAGGAAATTTGCCTGCCTGAAGAAGATGGCTCAAGGATTTCTCGACGGGCGGCAGGCATTGTTGGGAATCCGTTTTCGTCCCGAGTAGCAGTCTCACCTGAAGGGTCAAGTTGAATCTTCCACAACCCATGCTGAACGAAGTGGCCACGTCGAAGGTGTCTGCAGGCCCGCCCGTGGTCTCGGGAGAGGGTTGGTCTGAAATCTCGCCGCCCGCTCCGATTGAAGTTCCGGCTGAAACCGGATTCCGGATGGGCAACTCAGATCGCACTTCTAAGGCAGCTTTTGCGGGCCACCTCGTTATCTTCGGTGTGGCCAACCTGGCTGCGCTGGCAGCCAATGGGGTGCTTACATTCCTGCTCCCGCGCCTGCTTACAGTTGAAAACTACGGCCTGTACCGGATCTTCATTCTTTACGGGGGATTCACCGGCATCTTTCATCTGGGACTGTTGGATGGAGCGCTAATCCGCTGGTCGGCCCGGCCTCAAGAGCTTCCCCTGGAACTTTCGCCGATGACTGCGTTCCTCCTGGTTCAACAGTGTGTGCTGTTGCCCTTGGGATTATTTGCGCTGTGGCTTGTATCTGGCGGTGCGCACTGGATTTGGCTGGCCCTAGCCGTAACCGTCTACGCACTGGTTTGGAACTGGGCAACGCTCTCTCAGTGTGCCCTGCAGGCGGCGAAACAATTCGGGTGGCTTTCTTTTTTCACGCTGGTCAATCCGGTTGTGCTGCTTCTCACCGTTCTCGCTTTGCATTGGGCGCGGCGCTTGACGCTTGACGCTCTAATCATCGCGTTCATCCTGTCCTGGTTCGCTAGCGGCGTGGGGTCATGGATTTTTCTTCGCAAGAGATTTGCCATCCCGGTGCTGCCTCCTCGAAGGATATGGGATGTCGGCATCGGATCCCTTCGTCTCGGATGGGGCGTGTTGCTGGCAAATTGCTTTACGTCCCTGGCAATTGCCTTGGACCGAGTCTTCGTGAGCTCGGTGTTTCCCATTCGAAAGTTTGCAATCTATGGCTTCGCCGCCAATGCTTTGGCCGTCATCAACACGCTTATCCTGTCGATGGCGCGGGTGGTGTTTCCATACTTGTCAGACGGTGTGAGCGCGGAAACTCGAACGCGCGCCTATGCGTGGGGTGAGGCTGCCCTGGTGGGACTGTGGGCGATGAGCCTGGCCGGATATTTCCCATTGCGCGCGTTGATCGTGCGACTGCTGCCGGCGTATTCGTCCAGCCTGCCCGTCCTGCGTGTACTGATGCTGACCACCGGGCTGACTGGAGCCATCTACATCCTGCATGCGAATTACTTTCGCTGCCACTTGCGTCAGGGACGGATGCTGTTGGGCGCAACCCTCGGATTGACCGCGGCCGCGCTGTTCCTGTCGGTGGCCCTCCGGACCGGCAGGCTCGAAAACATGGCCTGGGCAATGCTGGGGTCAGCCCTGCTCTGGTGGCTGGCCGACGAACTTCTTCTCCGCGATCTTACGGGGCGCGGTGTCTGGCCCGCGGTTCGAACCCTGCTTGTGGGCGCCGCCTGCGGCGCCTGGTTTCTTGCTTGCGCTAATGGAAATTCCTGGCGGTTTGGCCTGCCGGCGTATTGCAGCGTTGCCGGCGCCTTGGTCCTATTGGCCTACCGAAGCAGTTTCAACGCTTTGTGGCGCCAGGGGTTTCCGTCTGGTCGGCGCTTGAGCCTTTCCAGTTCTCAATAACACTCGAAGTGCTGCGATGCGAATTGCGATGATCGGAATCAAGGCTATCCCAGCCCGGTTCGGAGGATTTGAGACCGCCGTGGATGAGCTTTCCCGCGGACTCGTAAAGCGCGGACATGAAGTGGTGGTCTATAACCGCTCGGGCATGAGCAGCTACAGGGAAGACATCTACGACGGAGTCAGGCTCGTGACTTTGCCTACGCTGAAGTCCAAAAACCTCAGCACGATTGTCCACGCATTCCTTTCGACACTCCACGTGCTTCTTCATCCCGTCGATGTCGTGCACTACTTCACGACGGGGGTCACGCTGTTCGCCCCGCTCGTACGTTTGCGCGGAATGAAGGTGGTATGTTCAGTCGACGGCACCGATTGGCAGCGCGCCAAGTGGGGTCGTATCGCGCGCTCGTACCTCAGGCTATCAGAGCGATTTGCCGGACGAGTCTGTGACGAACTGATTTCTGATTCCCGCGACGTCGAACGCTACTATCGCGAGAGCTACGGAGTCACCTCTTCCTGCATCGTCTATGGCATGAGCGAGCATCGCAGTGCTGGCAGCGACTGGCTCATGCGGTTCGGCTTAAAGACAAGGAACTATTTTCTTTTCGTGGGCCGGCTGGTGCCGGAGAACAACATCCACATCCTGGTTCAGGCTTTCGAGCAAGTGCGGACCGGCAAGAACCTCGTGATCGTTGGAGACGATCCTTGGATGAAGGACTACGTGCAGGCGCTGAAGATGACGACAGATCCTCGCATTGTGTTCACCGGCGGAGTCTACGGCGACGGTTATGCCCAGCTTCAGCAGAATGCGTATGCGTTCGTCCTGCCCGATGAAGTGGGCGGAACCCATCCCGCCCTGGTAGAAGCGATGGGCTTTGGCAACTGCGCTCTGGTGAACGATACACCCTCGAATCTGGAAGTGATCGAGGACGCTGGAATCAGTTATCGCGGAAGGCTGGGAATATCGGATCTTCAAAGCAAGCTGCAGATGCTGGAAGAGTCGCCCGCGCTGGTGGAATGTTGCCGCAAGAAGGCGCGGGTGCGAGCCCAGACGCATTATCGCTGGGACGACGTCGTCGACAAGCACGCCAATCTTTATCGAGCACTCCTCAGCCCTCGCGCTTTCAGGGTTGAACCGCAGCCCACTTCGACGGAGAGTTCCTGAGCTTTCCGCAGCGGAATCTTAATCATGGTCACGGAATCCGTATCTCGTCCCGCCAGCATGCTGTCTCCTTTCTGGCGCAGCTCATTGCGCGTCGCCACCAAGCGAGTGGTGGATATTATCCTTTCCGGGTTCCTGCTGATTCTCTTGTCTCCCCTGCTGTTGTTGCTCGCTCTTCTGGTGAAGACGACCTCGCACGGACCTGTGTTCTATCCCTGGCGCGTTGCAGGCCTGGAAGGTCGTCCGTTCGTGGGCTACAAATTTCGCTCGATGGTTGCGAATGCCGATCAGCTGAAGTCCCGGCTCTTGGGGCAAAACGAGATGACCGGGCCCGTTTTCAAGCTGACCCAGGATCCCCGCATCACCCCTTTCGGCACCTGGATGCGGCGTTATAGCCTCGATGAATTGCCGCAACTCTATAGCGTTCTTGTTGGAGACATGAGTCTGGTGGGTCCGCGGCCGCCGTTGCTCACCGAGTTCGAGCAGTTTTCCACCTTCCAGAAGCAGAAGCTTTCGGTCAAGCCTGGAATTACTTGCCTGTGGCAGGTCGGTGGCCGCAATCAAGTTCACGACTTGGACGAGTGGGTTCGTCTTGACCTGAAGTACATGCGCGAGTGGTCGCTCGCGCTCGACGCGAGGATATTGCTGCTCACGGCGCGTGAGGTGCTTCGCGGTTCCGGGAAATAGTCGGTAACAATGGCCGGAAAGAATAATGAATATTGGATTTTCACGATGAGAGTTCTCGTAACCGGCGGGGCTGGCTTCATCGGTTCCCATCTTGTAGACCGTTTTGTGCAGGATGGTTTCCAAGTCCGCGTTTTGGATAGTCTGGAGCCGCGAGTCCATCCCGGCGGCTATCCTGCGTGGATGCCTCCGGACGTAGAGTTCATCCACGCAGATGTGACTGACCCGCACGCTCTACTCGCAGCTCTCCAGGGCGTGGACGTAGTTTCCCATCAGGCGGCCTACCAGGATTACATGCTCGATTTTTCTCGATTCATGAACGTCAACGCCGCCGGAACTGCGCTGCTGTTCGAGCTCATCGTCCAGCACCGGCTGCCGGTGAAGAAGATCGTCATAGCCTCGTCGCAGGCGGTGTACGGCGAAGGCCAGTTTCGTTGCGCGATCCACGGATTCTTTCAGCCTCCATCACGCTCTAACCAGCGGTTGCGGCGCGCAGGGTGGGAAGTTTGTTGCCCCGTCTGCGGGGAACAGGCCACTTCCCTGCTGCTGGAGGAGCAATATAACAATCCTTACAATCAGTACGCGGTCTCGAAGTTAGCGGAAGAAAAAACCGCACTCGGCTTAGGTTGGCTGCACGATATCCCCACCGTAGCGCTGCGTTATTCGATCACCCAGGGCAGGCGCCAATCGCTGCACAATCACTACTCCGGAATATGCAGAATCTTCTGCAGCCGCGCCCTGCGGAAGCTTCCGCTTATTGTTTATGAAGATGGCCGGCAAACCCGCGACTTCATCCATGTTGAGGATGTTGTCGAAGCCAACATGCTGGTTCTCGAAAAAGACAAAGCCAACTTTCAGGCCTTCAATGTGGGTAGTGGCCGCCCCACGAGCGTGCTCGAATATGCCGAACAAGTGCTCGCGCGCGTGCCCGGCGCACCCGGCATTGAGGTTTCCGGCGAGTATCGGCGGGGCGACAACCGGCACAGCGTTTCCAATGTAGCAAAACTGGAACGTCTCGGTTGGCGCCCCAGGCGAAATCTAGTGAACATCCTGGACGATTTTCTCGATTGGCTACGAAGCACCAAAGCGGACCTCGCCTCCGTTCCAGACGCCTACACCGAGATGCGCCACTCCGGCGTCGTACTCGGCGCCGCATCATAAGCACAACATCAAATCGCATGACTCCCGGCTGGGGAAGATATTCTTGAGGACTGTCCGTCGCATGTTAAATTCATCTGCAACCAGGGCTTATTTTGAGGAGCTCTCGCGCACTATTCCGCTTCTGCCCCTGGACGATGCGGACCGCCTTGTGCGTCTGCTTCTAGCCGCCCACGATACCGGCCATGCCGTTTTCTTGTTTGGCAATGGAGGCAGCGCGGCGTTGGCTTCTCACATGGCGTGTGACCTGGGAAAAGGCGCCAGCAACGGTTCCGGAAAGCGGCTGCGCGTACTCGCCCTTACGGACAACGTCCCTCTCATCACGGCATGGGCAAACGATGCCAGCTACAGGGATGTCTTCGCCCAACAATTGCAGACTTTCGTACGCCCCGGCGACGTGGTTTGCGGCATCAGCGCCAGCGGCGACTCGCCGAACGTCCTGACGGCGCTGCGGCTCGCTCGAAAAAGTCGGGCTATTACTACCGGAATCGCAGGTTGTCAGGGTGGCAAGATGAAGCAACTCTGTGATGTGTGTGTCGTAGTTCCATCCAGCAACATGCAGATCATCGAAGATCTCCATCTTTCCATCGCACACGCAATCTTCACCGCCGTTCGCCGCGAGATTCACGGAGCGGCCGGTAAAGGACGAATGGCTCAGCCAATACGTTTATCTTCTCCGGAGGTCCTGCAAAGTGCTCATCGGACGCAGTCCGGTACGGATTAGTTTCGGCGGCGGTGGCACCGACCTGCCTTCCTACTACGAACAGTTCGGCGGAGCTGTGCTGAGTGCCGCCATCAACAAGTACTTCTACACCGTGGTAGGCGAGCGCACAGATGGGCGAGTACAGGTAATATCCTCGGACCTGGGCGTCTTCGAAAGCTGGAGGAACGTCAGCACGATGTCAAGTCGAGGCAGTGGCTTGGAAATTCCACTGGCCGTACTCAAAGATCTGGGCCGTGATCTTTCCATAGATCTTTTTCTAGCTTCTGAAATCCCGCCCGGTACAGGGCTCGGTTCTTCTGCGAGTGTCTGCGTCAATATTCTTCAAGTGCTCGCAACCTGCCTGGGAGATCGTTTATCGAAATACGATCTCGCCGAGCGCGCGTTCGCCATCACCCGGTGCAACCTGGGCCAGCATGTGGGCAAACAGGACGAATATGCCGCCGCCTTCGGGGGTTTGAACCATATTACGTTTCACTCGGACGGCACTACGAAGGTCGATCCACTGAACATCGATCCCAATACTTTGTCCGAACTCCAGGCTAGCCTGATGCTCTTCTTCACAGGCTCCGCTCACGACTCCTGGAACCTTCTTGCGAATCAGGAGAGATCGGTGCGCATGCGCGACCGTGGCACGGTTGACGCCCTCCACGAGATCAAGGAGTCTGCTGCCAAAATGAAGGATGCGTTGGTGGCGAGCGATCTCCGGAGATTCGGCAGCCTTCTAAACGAAGCTTGGCAGGCCAAGAAGCGCGCTTCTCCCCTTGTTTCGAACTCGCGAATCGACCAGCTTTACGATTTGGCGAGAGGGCATGGCGCGCTCGGTGGAAAAATCACCGGCGCCGGCGGCGGTGGATTTTTGCTGCTCTATTGTGAGCCGGAGGTCCAGGATATCGTTCGCTCTGCGCTCGAGCGCGCCGGGATTCAGGAAATGAACTTCGCGTTTGATTTCCAAGGAGCTCAAATCATCTTGAACAATCCTTTTATCGACGGAGACCGGCGCGGGGCACTCGCTGGACCTTCCGTTCAGCCTCGGCCTCTACCACGACCACAAATCCCAAACGTGAGTGCCACAGAGCGTTGAGATGAAGGCCTTCTTGCTAGCCGGCGGTCATGGGACACGACTCCGTCCACCACCGACGTCATGCCGAAGTGTCTCGTTCCGGTGCAGGGCCAGCCTCTGCTGGAGATCTGGCTCAATCTTTGTGCTGGTTCGGGAATCGACGAGGTCGTGATAAACCTCCATAGCCACGCCGATGCTGTCGAGGCATATCTGCGGCAGCGCGAGCCTCCAGTAAAGGTTCGCATGGTGCACGAAGAAACACTGTTAGGCTCGGCCGGGACATTGCTAGCGAACCGGGCGTTGGTTGAGTCCGACCCGGTCTTCTGGGTTCTCTATTCTGACGTCTTGACCAACACGAGCCTCATGCGGATGGCTGAGTTTCACGCCTGCCACCACCTGCTGGCCACAGTGGGTCTCTACCGTGTCCCCGACCCCTCGCGTTGCGGCATCGCAATCACCAATGAGAAGGGGCTGATCGTCGACTTTGAAGAAAAACCGAAGGTGCCCCGCAGCAATTGGGCATTCACCGGCCTGATGATCGCAAGCCCGCAAGTTCTCGATTTTGTTCCGCGACGCCTCCCTGCCGACATCAGCTTTGGTGTTCTGCCGTCACTGGTTGGAAACATGATGGTTTATCCCATCGAGGACTATGTGCTGGATATCGGCACTTCGTTCAACTACGAGAAGGCGCAACGCACTTGGCCCGGATTGGATCACGCAGCATTTGCTTCCGCGAATCATTCGAGGACGGCGTTCCTCGCTTTTGGAGAAACCGCGTGACGCTAAGGTTGGCGCACATTTTCTGCCTGTAGCACCGTTACGCTAGACCGCGGGATGAAAAAGACGTGGGCCCGATCCAGACCCAGACGAAGGACGTGGCTGACTAGAAATTCACACCTTCAGCGCGGCACAGCTCGACCATCACGAGTCGATCGGGCGCGCCAACTTTGCGCATCATCCGGTAAACGTGGTTCTTTACGGTTTGTTCGGAAATGTTCAGGCGTGCCGCCATCTCTTTGTTGGACAAACCTTCGCGCACCAGGCTCACCAACTGCTGTTCCCTCAGGCTGAAACCAAGACTTTGTTTCACGTGCAGACTCGGGAGCGTAACCCTGTGGCGGGCGATCCAGCGGAACAAGGCGGTAGAAAGCGAAGGCGGACAAACCGCTTCGCCCGCGGCAACTGCTCGAATCGTACGCGCAACCTCAACCGCCGAGGCATCTTTGAGAACGTATCCCAGGGCTCCCTCCTGCACTACGCGGAGGAATTCCGTCTCATCCGCTTCCATGCCGACCATGACAACCTTCATTCCAGAATCCACCTGGTGAAGACAGTGAATCACCTTTTCGGAAAGGGCCGTTGCGATCGAATCGAGCACCACAATATTCGGACGGGTTGAAATGACGCATTGTAAAGCGTCGAGAGAATACGGAGCAGCTCCTGCTACTCGAATATCTTCGCGTTTCGATAGGATGCGGACTAAGGCCTCGCGCAGCAGACGATTTTCCGCTAGCAGGAAAGCGCCGGCAATACTTTCCGCGACTCCGGTCCCGCGCGTCTCGAGTTGACTACCGGAGACCCCTGATGCACGTTTCTCGAGAATATCGTCCACGACAGTTCTCCCGTTTACTCGCGGCTCACGATTTAGTGCCTGAGCCGGCGCACAACCCTCACGATTAACCTTCGATGCCAAGATCACCAGCTAGAACAGTTGTCGCGTCAAATCGAAACCCACGAACAGCCCTCCCGGCTTATCGGCGGTCGAATCCTCCACGAACGTGGCTCGCGTACCCGCGCGCTGGGAGACAATAGAGCCGGGGCCGTTGGAGAATGCAAACGTGAAGGCATGCCTCCAGATTTTCTTTTGGATACCAAATGAATATTCCGGGCGATGGATCGCGAGCGCCCGGCCGTTCACCAGGGTTGGCGTCGCCTCGGCAATCAGCGCCACCGTCGGACGGATGTCGACCGCCACGCCCGCTCCCAATGAAAAGGTGTCCGCACATGGACGCGCGTTAAATGAAGCCGGAATTCCCGCCGCGAGCGGAGCACTACAAGGTTGGTTCGGCATGGCGTCGGCCAATGAATCGCCTGGGTTGGCAAGTAACGGCCGCGCGTGGATCGAATAGGTGGGTACCGCATATAACTGCGCCCGGTGACCCAGGCTGCGAGACATAACCAATTCGAAGCTTTCGGCAAAGTTGCTGGAGAAGTCGTTTTGCCCATCCACCGAGAAGCGGAATGCGGCGTTAAGGGGCATCCCATCATTCTCGCTAAGAAAGTTATAGGCTGCCATGAGTTCGATCGGGCGGCCGATGATGCTGGGCGAGCGGTATGCCAGTACCGACAACTTTGAGGTTATGCCGTAACGTAAGCCGAGCGATGAAACCGAGAAGTCATCCAAGCCCAGCAGGGTCGCCCCGCGCCCTGGACCGGTGAATGCGGCTTCGTAGGGGAAGCGGTGCGTAAAGTTGATGTAGAGACCGTGACGCTCGACGGGCCGCCCTGTCGGGACGTTGAACAACATGTCGTCTCCCGGCTTGTACACTCTCGCGCTTTTATGTTCGGACACCGGAACTGCCGCCGATGGTTTCTGGTTGAGCGCTTCCTGCGGACTCGCAGCCGCGTCTGAGCCAGCGCCCAAATTAGCCGGAGGTACGGCGGCGGCAGTCTCTTCGTGAATCTCCCGAGTGGCCAGGTCAACGCGATAACGCTTTCCCTCACGCACTACCACGACCTGCGACACGGATCCTTCTACAAAAACGACGCCGGCATCCTGCGCAGTTGCTGTGGCCGCCAATGTGGGCGAGGCTGACTCTGATGAGGATAGTCCTGTGGCCGTTGGAACTGAACTCTGTGAGAATCCCGGCTCGAGAACCATGACGGTCGCCACAATGCCCGCGAGCAGAAATCGGTATCTCATTTTTGGGTTGCGCGCGATATTGCTCCGGCTCTCCCGGATCTCGATTCCTCCATCGCTAATGCCCGCTCTCAGTTCTCCCATGGTCGAACTCTTTCGCTGACGTATTCGCATTGTTCTGAAGGTCTGAAACAAATCAAAACCCCTCCGTATCGGCCTGTTCAAGAGGCAAGCTCATGACCGAAGGCTAGACCTGAGAGGACAGCCAATTTGTCACTGGGATGTAAAGACTCTGTCACCTTTATGTTGCCTAACTTTTTCCCCAGCTCGCGAGAGTTCGAAGGCCACACCGTCTCTCGTTCGTGAAACAAGGCTTGTGACACAAACGTTGCAAACTGTTGACATTCATCTGACAACTGAATGGCTCCTTATTTCTAAGTTAGTTCATGAAGATTTGGCAGTCTTGCCAACGGAGACTTATTCCCAGATGAAAACACGAAACAGTTTGATGACAGCTTCGCTTTGCGTCCTCATATCCGTATTGCCGCTCCTGGCGGCGCAACCAAAGGAACCCAATTCCGGCGCCTCTCAAACATTCACGGGAGAGATTATGGACGCGCTCTGCGCCAAGGACGGAACGCACGACAAAATGATGGAAGAAATGAAGAGTATGGGGCGCGACAAGAATACATGTGCGGTCAAATGCGCACAGCTCGGCGCCAAGTATGTCCTTTACGACGCCGCTAAAAAAGAAATCTACGGCCTGGACGAACAGGATAAGGCGGAAGCGTTTGCCGGCAAGAGAGTGCGCGTAACCGGAACTCTCCAGAAGAACAAAATAAAAATTGAGGGCATCACGGGCTTGGATTGATCCGCTTTAGGCCACTTGCGCCGTCTACGGTGACCAAAGCGCACACGCGCACAGACTTGGACGAGACTCCATGAATAACAACACACAACGAGAAGTCAACGGTGAGGATGTTCATACTTGTTGCACGCGCGGATTCGGACTGCGCGCAGGCGTACACGCGCTTCTGGGCTTGATCACCTCCTTATGTTTTCTGGGTGCGGCGACTCTGGTCGCGCAGGCTCCAGGCACAGGAGCGATTGCAGGTTCCATTTCCGACCCATCGGGAGCGGTCATTGCTCAGGCGCACATAACCGTGACGAGCGAAGAAACGGGATCATCGCGAGCAGCCAGTACAACGGGTGAAGGATTCTTCCGAGTGCCTT
Source organism: uncultured Acidobacteriaceae bacterium (assembly GCA_963827005.1). Lineage (GTDB taxonomy): Bacteria > Acidobacteriota > Terriglobia > Terriglobales > Acidobacteriaceae > Sulfotelmatobacter. The sequence goes on along the minus strand of CAWGZD010000009.1, from coordinate 108,788 downwards.
TGCTTCCCCCCGGAAACTATTCGATTGAGGCGGCGGCCGATGGCTTCCAATCGAAAACCGTCCGTTCGATCCACGTAACCGTTACCGAAACCATCGAGGTGAATATCAGGCTCGAGGTCGGGGCGCCAACAGCCACAAAGATCGAAGTGCACGGCTCCCCGGAACTGGCGCACACTGAGAGTTCAGCCCTGGGGCAGGTCACCGACGCGAACACGATCGTCTCCTTGCCTCTCGCCAACCGCAACTTCACTCAAATCCTGGCTTTGAACCCGGGCGTGGTGGTGGAAGTTCCGAACGCCGGTGCTTTGGGCAAGGCGCAAAGCAACCAGAATGTTTCTGCCAACGGAGCGAAGACCACTTCCAACAATTTTCAGTTCAACGGCGTGGACGCGAACAACCTTTCGCAAAATTCCGCCTCGGGATACCAAGCCGAGATCGGCCTCGCCATCCCGGCTCCCGATACGATCGAAGAATTCAAGGTTCAAACTGCAATGTTTGACGCCAGCTACGGAAGAAGCGCCGGCGCGAATGTCGATATTGTGAGCAAGACAGGAAGCAACCGTTTCCATGGTGGTCTGTGGGAGTTCTTTCGCAATGATGCGCTGGACGCCAACGACTATTTCCTGAAGCAGAGCGAGATGCAGCAGGGAGAAGATAACAAGCCTCCGGTTCTGAAGCAGAACCAGTTCGGCGGCGACCTCGGCGGTCCACTGGTGAAGAACAGAACATTTTTCTTTACCTCGTATCAGGGCACGACGATGCGGAATGGCGTCAGCAGCAGCGCCGAGGCAAGTTCTTTTCTTCCTGCTCTCACAAGCGACCGGTCTGCCGCGGCGCTGGGCCAGGTGTTCGGCGGGCAATCTGGCCTGCTGGGCGGAGTCGCGATTGCGCCTGATGGATCAAATATCAGCCCCGTGGCGCTGGCGCTCCTGAATTTCAAGTTTCCCAATGGGAGCTATGCGATTCCAAGTCCGCCGAGTGGAGCTGGAGAGCTCACCAACTCAATTCCCGCGACTTATCGCGAAGACCAGTTCAGCGTGAACCTCGATGAAAACATTTCGGCGAAGAATCAACTGGCGGGGCGGTACTTCTACTCGCGCGCGCCCTTCACCGAGCCCTTTTCGCCATTCGGCGCCAATCTGCCGGGATGGGGAACTACCGAAACCGACCGCAACCAGATGTTCGTTCTGTCGGACGCCCATGCCTTTAGCTCGACCCTGATCAATGTGGCGCGCTTCGGCTATATGCGCTTTCATGGACTCGCATCAATCGCTCAGCCCATCAACGCGGCAGACGTCGGCATGGCAACTCCCGGCACCCTCCCTGAAATTCCCGGCATAGAAGTGAACGGGTTGTTTACGATTGGCACCGGCGGTCAGCCCTTCTATTTCGAGAATACGAACTCCTTCATCTGGCAGGACACGGTCTCGCTCACGCGCGGGCGGCACAATCTGCGATTTGGAGCCGAGGTTAAACGCCATGAACTGGTCCTCAATGTGCCATTCGTCTCCGATGGATTTCTTTTCTTCCTGAGTTTCCCTGATTTCCTCCTCGGCCAGAGTGCGGCGCAAAATGGCAGCCCCGATAGCAATGTTTTTAACAGCGTGGGCTCTGCCGGCAACTTTCGCAAAGACCAGCGTTACACCGATCTTGCCGGATTCATCCAAGACGACATCAAGCTAACTCCGCGGCTCACGGTAAATGCCGGCCTGCGCTATGAATTCTTCGGTCCTGCCAGCGACATCCACGGCAATTTGCCGACTTTCGATCCTGCGATCGCCACCGCTCAAGTGCCTGCTGGCGGCAGCTTCAGCGGATACGTGCTGCCCGCAAACTACACCGGCACAATTCCTGCGGGAGTAGTGCGGAGCAATACTTCCGGACTCTGGAATCCAGACTACAAGAATTTCGCTCCGCGCCTGGGATTCGCGCTACGCGTATTCAACCGGCCAACGGTCGTACTTCGCGGCGGATACGGCATCTACTACGACCAGCTTTCTGGTGACTTGGTAGAGCAAACCGTGGGTGAACCGCCTTTCGCGTTCACTCAGTCGTTTTCGGGAGCGCAGAACGGTGCGGCAACATTTCAGCAACCCTATGTGCCGGCACTGCCGGCAGCTTCAAGTTTCCCCATCTTCTTGCCGCGCATTCCCCCTCCCCCTTGTGCCGGGGCACTATGCACTGGCCAGGGCGGAGGTCTGACATTCTTTGCAGTCGGGAGACACCTGACCAGCCCTTACGTACAGCAATATGACCTTAACCTGCAATATGAATTTGCCCCGGACTTTCTTTGGCAGGTCGGGTACGTGGGCGCAAAGACCACGCACCAGGCTGGATGCGTGCAATTTAATCAGGCTCTGCTCGCAACTCCGCAGAATCCAGTCAACGGTCAGACCGCCAGCACGGTGGAGAACCTGGCTTATCGAGTGCCGTTCGAAGGTATTGCCGGAGGATCCTACATCTGTGAGACCACCTTCGATTCCAGCTACAACTCGCTGCAGTCTAGCGTGACGCACAGACTAAGGCACGGGCTCGATTTTCTCGCGAGCTATACCTTCTCGAAGAACATGGATTACACCAGCGGAACGAATTCGAGTTCGAATTTCTTACTCTCATTCCTGACCAATGACCAGACAAATCCTCGCCAGGCCCGCGGGTTGAACGATTTCGATCGCAGGCACCGGTTCGTTTTGAGTTCCACCTACGCTCCGCCACAGTTGACGGCTGGACCCAGCGTTTTGCGACATGCGCTCTCCTCTTGGCAACTCTCGGGTGAATCCGTGCTGCAGTCCGGAGTGCCGATCACCGCGATCGACAGCACCGCAGGTTTGATTTACGGGAACCTTTCCGGTTTCTCACGCGCGCAATGCACGGGAGCGAACCCGGCAAGCTCGGGGCCGTTGTCCAGCCGGCTCAACGGCTATTTCAATCTCGCCGCATTCGCGCCGCCTCCGGTGATAGGCGATGGCACCGGTTTCGGCGATTGCGGCGTGGGCATCTTACGCGGACCCAGCCAGCTCAATCTCGACCTGGCGATCCAGCGAAACTTCCCGGTCACCGAGGGCAGTGTTCTGCAATTCCGAGTCGAGTTTTTCAATTTCACAAACACTCCCAAGTTTGGCAAACCAAGCTCTGATTTTGCCGGAGGTTGCTCGTCCGGAAGTGTCTGCACTCCGGACAACCTGAACAACCCGAGCTTTGGAATAATTTCGTCCACCGTATCGAATCCGCGGATTCTTCAATTGGCTCTGAAGTATAGCTTTTGATGACCCGGCAAGTTGCAATCTGTGCGTAAGCTCGACGTCAAACCGAGAAACCCTATGAGTGACGGCCAAGTAGAAGTCGCAAACGATGTTGCAGCCCTCGCAGCGCGTGATCCCTTGCTCTGCAACTCCGATCTTCCCTTGCGTGCAACGTACCATCCGCAAGGCTTTTCCATCGAAATCACAACCAATTCCCACGAAGTGTTTGCCGCCGCCGAGGAAAGCTGGGGACAGTTTCACCGAGTCTTCTCGGAGCCGCCGATCCGTTTCCGAATCGGTGTGACGAAAGGTAACTCAGAGGAGTGTCCACCCGTCCCGGTCCACCGCTCGTGGCTCAATCTGCTCTCTGTTGTCGGGGATGCGGAGAACTACGCTGTCTGCGATATGGGGCGGGGATTCAGTTTTGGTTGGTTCACGCAGGCCGCGGTGGAAAACCGCGCATATTTCCGCTACCACTTCCTCGAATGTTTGGCCTGGATGATGCTCGATGGGCAGTATCTGACCACGATCCACGGAGCTTGCGTAAAGCTCGCGGGGAAAACAATTTTACTCTGCGGCGACTCTGGCGCCGGCAAATCATCGCTGTCTCTCGCTTGCGCGCGACGAGGCTGGACGTTTCTTGCGGACGATTCCACGAACTTGGTTCGCAATCGCGAGGACCGGCTTGTCGTCGGCAACCCGTATTCGATGCGGTTCCGTGAGGAAAGCATTGCTCTGTTCCCCGAGCTAAAGCGGCAGCGGATCACGCCCCGCGCCACAGGTGAGATGGCGATTGAAGTCGACACCGCCAGCATGCCTGAGATCGCGACAGCTCTCGTCAGTTCTGTCGACTACATCGTGTTTCTCAATCGACGAAAGCCGGGCCCTTCTCATCTCGCCGCATTCCCCAAAGACTCGGCCTTGGCCTGGTTCCAGCAGATTATTTGTTACGGCGAGAAGGCGACGCGGGAAGCCCAGGCAGCTTCCTTGCGCCAACTGCTGGCCGTTCCGGTGTACGAGCTTTGCTATCGCGATCTGGACTGGGCCGTGAATCGCCTTGATGCCCTCGTGCGGGAAGGCGCCTGACTCACGCGGGAATGACGCGCAACGCTGCAGACAATGGGCAGAATTCCACACAACGTCGAGGCCTTGCTGGAGGCGCTCCAGTTCCGCAATGCCTCCCCCGAGAAATTGCAGGAATTGCCCGAGTCGCAATGGCCAGACTTCCTATCTTTTTGCGATCTCATGCACCTGACCCTGCCCCTGGGGCAAGTTTGTGACACCATTCTTCCCACGTGGGTTCGCCAGCGAATCGAAAAGAACCTCGTAGATAATTCCCTGCGCTTCGTTCGTATCAAGGCTGTGTACTCGGAACTCGCAAGCGCACTGCGCGACGCCGGCCTGGAGTGTCTGGTAATCAAGGGTTTCGCCCAATGCCCGGATTACATAGAGAATCCCCGCCTTCGTCTGCAATCTGACGTCGATCTTTTCTGTCCGCTCGAGACCGTGTACAGAGCGCGAGATGTAATTGCGGAGCTCGGCTACCGGCCCGACCGGCGGCTCGATCACCTTCCCAGCGATCACCTTCCCCCCATGGTCCGGGCCACCAACTGGCGATGGCAGGGGAACTTTTTCGATCCTGAAATTCCAATTGGAGTGGAACTCCACTTTCGTTTATGGGATGACACGTCCACCCGATTTTTGCCGCAGGGACTCGATTTATTCTGGAATCGGCGAGTTGCCCGCCACATGGAGGAGATCACTTTCCTCGGGCTCAGCCCGGAGGATAACCTCGCCTATGTCAGCCTGCACCTGCTGCGGAACATGCTTCGTGGCGAGTGGATTCTCCATTACGTCTACGAAATTGCCCGTTTTCTGCACACCAGCACAGGAAATAATGCGTTCTGGCAAAATTGGCAAGATCTGCACGACGCATCCCTGCGTTCGCTCGAAGCGATTGCCTTTCGACTGGCCAGGACCTGGTTTGCGTGTGACGTATCGGAACAAGTTGCCGCCGAGATCGCCAACCTGACGCCTCCCGTCCAGCAATGGTTTCAGCAGTTTTCAGATTCTCCGCTGACCGGCATCTTCCATCCCAATAAAGACGGATTGTGGCTGCATATAGCCCTCCTGGAATCCGCGCGTGATCGCGCGGCCGTCCTTCGCGAAAAGCTGATGCCATCCCGCGTGCCGCCAATGGGCGCTCCAGGTCAGGGAACAACGGTTGAAGGAAAGCCGAAACGATTTTGGCCGGCGCAACGTCATGCAAAGTATGGATTCTACCTCGCTTCGCGCGTCTTTCATCACGTTCGCACACTCCCCCCCACACTCGCGCGAGGTCTGCGGTGGTGGTGGTCGGGGAAGGGGCTCGACAGAGGATTTTGGACGTTCTTTGCCGCTTCCTTTTGTTTCGATCTCGGCGGGTTCATCTTCTTCGTTTTATACAACCTCTACATGGTGGATCGTGGCGCCTCGGAGAATCTGCTCGGCTGGGTGACCAGCGCCTCGGCCCTCGGCACTCTTGCCGGCACCATCCCGGCCGGGCTACTCGCTCATCGTTTTGGGTTGCGCAGGGCCATGCTGTTGTGTTTCGCCGCGGTACCAGTCTTATCGGCGCTGCGCACCGTGATGGTTTCGGAAGTGCCTCAGCTCACCCTCGCTTTCCTCACCGGAGCGGCCATGTCAATCTGGGCGGTTTGCATTTCGCCCGCCCTGGCGCAACTCACTGACGGGAAAAATCGCGCTTTTGCCTTCAGCCTGGTTTTTTCATCGGGAATCGGGGTCGGGGTGCTGGGCGGCCTATTTGGCGGCCTGCTCCCGGGATGGCTAGGGAGAATTCTCTCCACCGCAACATCAGCTCATGTGATGCAACTTGCTCTCTTGATTTCCTGCGGGATCGTCGGACTCGGTCTGTTGCCCGCCGTGCGACTCAGACTCCCAGTGATGCCTATCCGCGAGAAGAAGTTTTATCCCCGAAACCGCTTCCTCCCTCGTTTTCTTCTTGCCATTGGACTCTGGAGCCTGGTGACCGGCTCGCTCGGTCCTTTCTTTAATATCTATTTCTCGCGCTACCTGCACATGTCGGTCCCGCGTGTCGGGATGGTCTTCTCTCTAGCCCAGATCTCGCAGGTTGTAGCCATTTTGCTCGCGCCCCTTATCTACAAGAGATTTGGACTCATCACCGGCATCATGTATACGCAAATTGCCACGGCTCTGGCTCTCGGTTGTCTGGCCGCAGTCCCGATCGCTTCCGCCGCCGTCGTCATGTATACCGGCTACATGGCGTTCCTATGGATGAGCGAACCTGGAATGTACAGCCTGCTGATGAGCGAGGTTGCTCCGTCGGAACGCAGCGGCGCGTCAGCGCTCAATTTCTTTGTCATTTCCCTGGCCAGCGCAATTGCGGCTGCCGCCGCGGGACAGGGGTTCGCGCGTTTTGGTTATCCCCCGGTGATGGGAGTCACAGCAGTGGTCGCACTCGTAGCCGCGGTGGCGTTCCGTGTCTTACTCTCAAACGCCGTGACAGCACCTTCCACTCTACCGGTCATCGCTCCCAGCGACTCCGGAGATGGACCGTCCCTGAGTCCGCTTGGCGCTACCCAGACTCCCGGCAGCTAATGGTTTTGCTCATCCCTTCCTTAAGCTTCTGACCGAACCTCCTCGTCATTGTTTTCTACTTCTCTTGCTTCTAGCCGCCTTCCCCTGGACCGAAGCCTCCCGCTCGTGCCACTATCCACTTCAGGTCTGTCCTCCGCCACCCGGCCGGCGGCGCCGTCGTGTGCCATCCCCGGATTCGGTCAATCCTTTTGCAAATACTGTGCAGAATTGCTCACTTCGGAAAATCCCTGGGGCAAGGGCAACAGAACGGGACGATTGCGAATCAAAAGCCCGTCTCCTCAACTATAATCCTGAGCAATTCGGAGCCGAAAAAGGAGATTCCTTTTGACCGTTGACACGAATGAGCATCCCATCCTCGACCCTGGCCACCAGTTGCCGGCTCACGGTTCGGACTCTCACCCGCCCAACGTAATGTGGATCATCATCGGGATTGTGATCCTGCTCCTCCTTATTCTTGCCATCGTGCTGGTATGGCACCACCTCGATACGGCAAAAAAAGCCAAGCCCGCACCGCCAAAGATCACGATTACGAGCGCGACGGCGACGAAAGGTGACATCGGCGTCTACCTTGACGCAATCGGTACCGTCACTCCGGTCTATACCGTATCGCTGACCCCCCAGGTAAACGGCCCCATCGTCGCCGTGCATTATAAGGAGGGTCAACTGGTTCGTAAGGGCGATCCGCTTGTCGATATCGATTCCCGACCCTACGTCGCAACGCTGTTGCAGGCGCAAGGTGCGCTGGAGCGCGACCAGAACATTCTCGCGCAAGCGCAAATGGACCTGGATCGCTACCGCGACGCGTGGGCGCGCAACGCAATCCAGAAGCAATTGCTGGACGATCAGGAAAAGATCGTCCTACAGGACCAGGGCACAGTAAAGAACGACCAGGGAACGGTGCAATACGACCAGATTCAGGTCGCTTACTGCCATATCACGTCTCCCATCGCCGGCCAGGTCGGCCTGCGGCTTGTGGATCCCGGTAACGTGGTGCAGTTCGGCGGCACCGTGACCCTCGCAGTCATTACGCAGTTGGACCCGATTACTGTAATTTTCACGATACCGGAAGACAGCCTGGGCCCGGTTGCGGCCCGCCTGCGCAAGAAGGCTACGCTCAGTGTTGATGCCCTTGATCGCACCGCGCAGAAGAAGATTGCCAGCGGCAAGCTGCTGACACTCGACAACCAGATCGATACCACGACCGGAACAGTTAAAGGACGCGCTCTCTTCGACAATAAGAATGACGCCCTCTTCCCCAACCAGTTCGTGAACACACGGCTGCTGGTAAATACGCTGCAAGGGGTGACGCTGATTCCAGCATCGGCAATTCAGCAGAACGGCCAGGCATCCTTCACCTACGTGATTCAAAACAATGTCGCTCACATGCGCACCCTGAAGGTGGGAGTGACTAACGGCGGTCTGACCCAGGTGGATGGCATTAATCCTGGCGACGTTGTCGCCAACAGCAGCTTCGACAAGCTGCAGGACAATACCGCGGTCGTAGTTTCAAATAGCGCTCCGAATAAACCTGCCCCAGCCAGCACGAGCGGGAGCGGCGCCCAGTGAGTCCTTCCCGCCCTTTTATCCTGCGGCCCGTCGCAACCTCTTTGCTGATGGCTGCAATCCTTCTGGTCGGCATTGTCGGCTTCACCCAGTTGCCAGTCTCTGCCTTGCCCGAGGTCGACTATCCCACGATTCAGATACTCACGTTTTACCCCGGAGCGAGCCCGACCGTGATGGCTACCACGGTAACGGCGCCGCTGGAGCGTCAATTCGGCCAATTGCAAGGCTTGAGCCAGATGACCTCCACCAGTTCCGGAGGCACTTCCGTCATCGTGCTGCAGTTCGCGCTCAGCCTGAATATCGATGTCGCCGAGGAAGAGGTGCAGTCCGCCATAAATGCGTCGCAGAGCTTGCTGCCATCGATTCTCCCCGCGCCGCCGATCTACAGTAAGACCAATCCGGCCGATGCTCCTGTGCTGACGCTGGCCATCACTTCAAGTTCCCTGCCGCTTTCCCAGGTCGAAGACCTCGTTGATACGCGGCTTGCACCTAAGATTTCGCAGCTCACCGGAGTCGGCCTTGTGACCATCAGCGGCGGCCAAAAGCCCGCCGTCCGCATTCAAGCCAACCCAACGGCTCTGTCCTCTTACGGCATCAACATGGAGGACCTGCGTACTGCTTTGACCCAGGCCAGCGTGAACGCCGCCAAAGGCAACTTCGACGGCCCCCGCCAGGATTATCAGATCGACGCCAACGATCAACTGGTCACCAGCGATGACTATCAAAAGGTTGTCGTCGCCTACCGCAATGGCGCGCCCGTGATGCTGACCGACGTAGCACACGTCGTGAACGGCGTGGAGAACAACAATCAGGCCGCGTGGATGAATCAGACTCCCGCCGTGATTCTGAATGTCCAACGCCAGCCCGGCGCCAACACCATCAGCGTGGTCAAGAGCATCAAGCAGTTATTGCCGCAGCTCGAGGCCAACCTGCCCACCGGCATTCAAGTGACCACGCTTACCGATCTCACGACCGCCATCGAATCGTCGGTTTCAGACGTTGAGTTCGAGTTGATGCTGACGGTCGGCCTGGTCGTCCTCGTCATTTTCCTCTTCTTGCGAAGTCTGTACGCCACCATTATTCCGAGCGTGGCGGTACCGCTGTCCCTGATCGGCACCTTTGCGGCGATGTACATCCTGGGTTACAGCCTGGACAACTTGTCGCTGATGGCGCTCACTATCTCCACCGGCTTCGTCGTGGACGACGCTATTGTGATGATCGAGAACATCTCACGCTACATCGAGATGGGCGATCCACCGATGGAAGCGGCGCTCAAGGGCGCGGAGCAAATTGGTTTCACGATCCTTTCGCTGACTGTGTCGCTGATCGCCGTGCTGATTCCGCTGTTGTTCATGGGCGACGTGGTGGGGCGGCTGTTCCGCGAATTCGCCGTGACCCTCGCCGTCACGATCGTCGTTTCGGCCGTGGTTTCCCTTACGCTCACGCCCATGATGAGCGCGCGAATCCTGCGCCACCAGCCGAAAGAAGAGCAGGGACGCGTCTATCGAGCCACGGAGCGCGCCTTCGAGGGGATGATTGCGTTCTATGGCCGGACGCTGAAGTTTGTCCTCGGCTACCAGACGATTACCTTGTTCGTCGCGCTCACCACGCTACTGCTCACGATTTTCCTGTACATCATCATTCCCAAAGGATTTTTCCCGGTGCAGGATACCGGCGTCATCCAGGGCATATCGCAGGCGCCGCAGACCATTGGATACAAGGCGATGTCGGCAAAGCAGCAGGAACTGGCGAAGGTGGTCCTGGACGATCCGGCGGTTGAAAGCCTTTCGTCGTTTATTGGCGCAGACGGCACCAATACCACGACGAACAGCGGCCGAATGTCGATCAATCTCAAGCCGCTCGATCAGCGCAGGATGAATGCCTCGGATGTAATCCGCCGGCTCAATTCAAAACTCGACCAGGTCCAGGGCATCCAGCTGTTTATGCAGCCGGTGCAGAACATTTCAGTCGACGACCGCGTGAGCCGCACGCAATACCAGTACACGCTCGAGGACCCCGATGCCAATGAACTTGACGACTGGACGAATCGCTTCGTCACCCGGCTGAGGCAGTTGCCGGAGCTGGAAGATGTCGCCACGGACCAGCAAATGGGAGGGCTCGCGGTTTCTCTGGTGATTGACCGAGTCACTGCCTCGCGCTTCGGCATCGCGCCCACCACGATCGACAACACTCTCTATGATGCTTTCGGCCAACGCCAGATTAATACGATGTATACCCAGGTGAATCAGTACCATGTTGTGCTCGAGAGCCAGCCGGAGTTTCAACTCGATCCTAACAAGCTGAACCATCTCTACATCCAGTCCAACGCATCGGCTGGCGCAACCGGCGCCGGAGCCTCTTCCTCCTTCGCGTCCTCCGGGGCGTCATCTGCCGGATCGAACGCACTGACCACTTCAGCGCAGTACACTCCGTCCGCGAACACTCTCGCTCCGATCCCGAACGCGCTCTCGCCAAACTCCTCGTCACCCCCGAGTAACGGAGCAAACTCCGCCGGCGCCACCAGTTCGACCGTGGCCAATGCGGTACCGCTGAGCGCCTTCTCGCACTTCGTTAAGACGACAGAGGCTCTTTCCATTAACCACCAGGGGCAATTTCCCGCGATCACCGTATCGTTCAATCTCTCGCCCAATGCCGCGCTGGGCGAGGCTATTACGGCAGTCGACAAGGTGCAAAAAGACATGCACATGCCTCCCAGCCTGCAGGCTGGGTTTCAGGGCACCGCGGCATCCTTCACCAATTCCCTGGCCAACGAGCCGTTGCTCATCCTTGCCGCCCTGGTCACGGTGTATATCGTGCTGGGAGTCTTGTACGAAAGCTTTATCCACCCGATTACGATTCTCTCCACCCTCCCTTCCGCGGGCGTAGGCGCCTTCCTCGCGCTGATTCTCTTTCACCAGGATTTAAGCGTAGTAGCGATCATCGGGATCGTCCTGTTGATCGGTATCGTGAAGAAAAACGGCATCATGATGGTCGACTTCGCTCTCGAAGCGGAACGCAAGCACGGGAAGAACGCGACCGACGCAATTTACGAGGCCTGTCTCCTCCGCTTCCGGCCCATCATGATGACGACCATGGCCGCTCTGCTGGGTGGGCTGCCGCTGGCGCTTGGAACCGGCTTCGGTTCCGAGTTGCGCCGCCCGCTGGGCATCGCGATGGTGGGCGGACTGCTGCTCAGCCAGGCGCTCACCCTGTACACCACACCCGTCATCTACATCTTCTTTGACAACCTCGCGCAGCGCTTTGGGCAAGAATCGAACCAGCCGGAAACCGGAGAGGCAGAACAGGCGGAGCCGGCATGAGTATCTCCGCACCTTTCATTCAGCGGCCTGTGGCTACCACGCTGCTCACGGTGGCGATTGCTCTGGTAGGCGCAATCTCGTTTGAGGTACTGCCAGTTGCGCCGCTGCCCGAAGTCGACTTTCCAACCATCTCAGTGAGCGCAGGCTTGCCAGGAGGCAGCGCCGAGATTATGGCGTCCTCTGTCGCAACTCCACTGGAGCGGCAGTTCGGCCATATCGCCGGCGTAACGGAGATGACCTCTTCCAGCACGCTCGGCAGCACATCGATCACCATCCAATTCGATCTCAGCCGCGACATCGATGGCGCGGCGCGCGATGTGGAGGCCGCCATCAACGCGGCGCGAACCTATCTGCCGGCCAACCTCCCGGGAAACCCGACGTATCGCAAGGTCAATCCCGCCGATTCGCCGATCATGATTCTCGGCCTTACCTCGGATAAATTCGGCCCGGATAAAATCTACGACGAAGCTTCCACCGTCCTCGCGCAAAAGCTGTCGCAGATAGAGGGCGTGGGCCAGGTTTCGGTTGGAGGTGGTGCGCTACCTTCCGTGCGCGTGGACGCAAATCCCACACAACTCGCCAGCTACGGACTTACCCTTGCGAACTTGCAGTCAGTGCTGAGCCTGCAGAATTCCGACCTGGCAAAGGGACAGATCACCGACGGTGATGTGACCGCGGACATCCTGGCCAACGACCAGATTTCGCACGCTGAGGATTACAAGCCGCTGGTCGTCGGTTATCAGAATGGCTCGGCGGTCCGCTTGTCCGATGTTGCACAGGTGACAGACTCGGTGGCCAACATTCGCGCTGCGGGCTACTTGAACGGCAAGCGCTCGGTTACGGTGATTATTTTCCGCCAGCCGGGCGCCAACATCATCGACACGGTCGACCGAATCACCGCGCAACTTCCGTCGATTCAGGCATCCATTCCCTTCGGCATCGACACCACGATCGTTCTGGATCGCACGACGACCATCCGCGCCTCAGTCAGTGACGTGGAGAAGACGCTGCTCATTTCCATCGCCCTCGTCATCGTTGTAGTGTTTGTTTTCCTGCGCAACGGCCGGGCGACGCTGATACCCGCCGTCGCGGTCCCGGTCTCGTTAGTCGGCACGTTCGCCGTGATGTATCTGTTCGGGTATACCCTTGACAATCTCTCGCTGATGGCCATGACCATTGCCACGGGATTTGTGGTCGATGACGCCATCGTGGTGATGGAAAATATTGCGCGCCATCTGGAAGACGGCATGAAGCCCTTTGCCGCGGCACTGAAGGGCGCGGAGGAAATCGGATTCACCGTCTTCACCATCAGCATTTCGCTGATTGCCGTCTTCATTCCCCTTCTGATGATGGGCGGCATTGTTGGCCGCCTCTTCCGCGAATTTGCCGTCACCCTCTCGACCGCAGTTTTTGTGTCGATGATCATCTCGCTGACTACGACGCCGATGATGTGCGCCTACCTTTTGAGGAGCGAACGCGCGGAAAAGCATGGCCGCATGTACATGACCAGCGAAAAGTTCTTTGACTGGGTGCTCTTGTTATATCGCGGCAGCCTGCACTGGGTGCTCGAGCATCCGGCTCTCACGCTCGTCGTGCTGTTCATCACTATCGCACTCAATGTGGTGGTGGGTTTCAAGATCCCCAAGGGCTTCTTCCCGGTCGAGGACACAGGAGCAATCTCAGGCAGCGTACGGGGACCGCAGGATTCCTCCTTTCCGGCAATGGACAACTCCATCCGGCAGATCGGCGCAGTCATCAAGAGTGATCCCGCTGTACAGAATGTGATTGCGTTCACCGGGGGCGGAGGAGCCACTAATACCGGTTCCATCTACGTTGCCCTCAAGCCGCTGGCGGAGCGCAAGGTGAGCGCCGCCCAGATCATCGACCGTCTGCGCCCGAAATTGAATCGTCTGCCAGTGGCTTCTGCGTTCCTTCAGGCCGTGCAGGATTTGCGCATCGGCGGCCGGTCGAGCAATGCCATGTACCAGTACACGCTCCAATCCGACAATGTGCAGGATCTATCCCACTGGGCGCCGATCATCCTCAGCGCGATGCAGCACCTCCACGGTCTGCAGGACGTAAGTTCGGATCAGCAGAATGGCGGCCTCGATCAGCTGATGAACTATGATCGCGTTACGGCGGCCAAGCTCGGCATTACCACCCAGCAGCTGGACTCGTCGCTATACAGTGCCTTCGGCCAATCCGAAGTATCCATCATCTACACGCAGTTGAATCAGTACTACGTGGTGCTGGAAGTGGCTCCTCAATATTGGCAAAGCCCGGAAGGATTGAAAGATCTCTACCTCCAATCCAGCGGAGGCAGCATTCCCCTGTTGACCGTGGCGAAGGGCCAAGCCAATACCACACCCCTGGCCATTAACCACACCGGACTGTTCCCCTCGGTCACCGTGTCCTTTAACCTGGCCGCGGGTGTGTCTTTGAGCGACGCCACAGCGAGCATCAGCCAGATGCAGAAGCGCCTGGGTGCGCCTTCCACGCTGCAAGGCTTTTATGCCGGCACGCTGCAGGCCTATCAGCAATCGCTGGGCACCGAGCCCTGGCTGATTGCGACCGCACTGCTGGCCGTCTATATCATTCTCGGCATTTTGTACGAAAGCCTGGTCCATCCCTGGACCATCATATCCTCGCTGCCCTCGGCGAGCGTAGGAGCGATGCTCGCGTTGCTCCTCTTCAAGCAGGATCTGAACATTATCTCCATCATTGGCATCGTGCTGCTGATCGGAATCGTAAAGAAGAACGCCATTATGATGATCGATTTCGCTCTTCAGGTGGAAAGACAGGAAGGCAAGAAGCCTATCGATGCCATTTTTGAAGCCTGCATGTTGCGCTTCCGTCCCATCCTGATGACGACGATGGCCGCGTTACTGGGCGCCTTGCCGTTGGCGCTTGGGACGGGCACAGGATATGAGCTCCGCCGGCCGCTTGGAATCACGATTGTAGGCGGGCTGATTTTGAGTCAGATGCTAACTCTCTATACGACTCCAGTCGTCTATCTGGAGTTCGACCGGTTGCGCCTGTGGATGGAGGGGAAACGACGCGACATGCCTTCCGGGCTCATGAGTCCGGCCAGCACGGCGGAATGAGGAATGGGCAGGCAGGGACAAACGTTATGACTATTTTCGAATGGAAACCAGCGGGCTACGCGATCAGGCTATGCGCGGCTGCGCTGTTGCTAATGCTGCCGGGATGCGTGGTCGGGCCGAAGTACCATCCCCCAGCTCCGCCAGCGCCCGCACCCGTCTACAAGGAATCACCTACTCAGAAAGAAACGGGAGATTGGACGGTGGCGCAGCCGGCCGACGCCCAACTGCGCGGCAAGTGGTGGGAGATCTTCGCCGATCCCGAACTCAACGCTCTCGAAGAGCAACTGGATATTAACAACCAGAACATCAAACAATATTTCGAGAACTTCATGGAAGCTCGCGCCATCGTGCGTGAGGCGCGCTCGCAGTACTTTCCCACGCTCAGCGTTGTTCCTTCGATCACACACTCGCGTGCCTCCGCGAATGTGGGCAACACGGTACCGGCGAGTACTGGCGGAACTACATCTACGCCCCAATTGCAATCCACGCTCTATTCGCTGCCGCTTGAAGCGTCCTGGGAACCCGACCTGTTTGGCAAAGTCCGCAACACCGTGCGCCAGGCCCAGTATGCCGCCCAGGTCAGCGCGGCGGACCTCGAGAACGAGCGTCTCACCGAGCAGGCCAGCCTGGCAGAATATTTTTTCGAAATTCGCGGCCAGGACCAGCTGCAAAAGATCTTCGACAACACCGTCGAGGCGGATCAAAAACTGTACGACCTGACTCGCGCGCTCTATGATGCCGGCATTGATGACCAGATCTCGGTGGTCGAAGCCGAGACCACGCTGCGGAGCGCGCAGGCGGGAGCAACCAATGTCGGGATTGCGCGGGCCCAGTATGAACACGCAATCGCCGTGCTGATCGGCAAGACCGCTTCCAGCTTCTCCATTCCCGTGAAGCCGATGACCACGGCTCCGCCTCCGATTCCGGTGGGTGTGCCCTCGGAACTGATCGAGCGGCGGCCGGATATCGCCGCTGCCGAACGCACCATGGCCGAAGCCAACGCAGCGATCGGCATTGCCTATGCGGCATATTTTCCGAACTTGACTTTGACCGGGGACGGCGGCTTCGAGAGTTCGTCGTTCAGCCATTGGCTCGCCTGGCCGAGCCGTTTCTGGTCGGTCGGCGCATCGTTGCCGGAAACTATCTTCGACGCCGGCCTGCGCCGCGCTACGGTCCAGCAATACGTTGCAACCTACAATGCCGATCTCGCCGCATACCGCCAGACGGTGCTTACTGCATTCCAACAGGTCGAAGATGGTCTTGCGGAAGTCCGTATCTTGTCGAAAGAAATCCAGCAGCAACAGCAGGCGGTGAATTCCGCGCGAATCTTTCTTAAGCTCGAACAGGCCCGGTACGAGACCGGCATCGACCCCTACATCGACGTGCTCACGGCCCAAACCACCGTACTCGGGGATGAGCAGACCCTGAACGGACTTCAGGTGCAGCAGATGACCTACGCTGTCGCGCTCGATAGAAACCCTGGGCGGCGGGTGGGATCGTTCGCAATTGCCGACCCCGCGGCAAGTGACGCAGAAACCGTCCCCGCCCGAGACCTCCATCCAGCAGTAGGACGCACGACTTCGGGCGCGCCTGACCTTTGATCCTCCGGACGCTTAGAAGCATGTGCCAGGATGGGGAGAGCAAATCTTCTCTGAGTCGAGACTCCAAATTCCTCAAGCATTCCTCAACTAGAACTCGCCCAATTTGAAACTCACAAATGTCAGTATGAGGGTCTTTTAATCCAGTCATTGTCGCCTCAGGCAGATACTGGGACTGTCGCCAGTCCGGCAACTTTCGTCGTGGCTCACCTTAAGGCACCACAGCCTAGTCGAAACGGGAACACCGAAACCCGGCGCCTTGTAAGGATCAGGTGAAATGAGCATCACGACGTCCCCGCTGGACCGGAAAGTGCAATTTGCATTCGGTTCGGCCATTCTGGCGCTGCTCACTGTGGGTGCGCTCTCTTATCGGGTCATGGTCGTATCCAGTGAAAGTGACCGCTGGGTGCGCCACACCCACGAGGTTTTGGCAAGCCTGCAGGATTTGCGCTTCGCCCTTGAAAGCGTCGAATCGAGCGTCCGGGGATATGTATTGACCGGCGACGAATCCTATCTTGCGACCTACCATACCAGCCTGGCGAGGGTAGACAAAAGCCAGGCGGCGGTTGGCTTTTTGACTGTGGATAACCCGGCGCAACAGCGCCAGCTTCCCGCGCTGAAAAGGCTGGCAACCGAGAAAATTCAATTGGCGGAGGTGGTCATCGGTCTACGCCGGTCCCAGGGTATCGAGGCGGCAGTGGATGCCATGCAACGCGGAACCGGCCAGCAGATCATGACGGATTTCCAGGCGCTGATTCGCACCATGCAAGCCGAAGAAGACCGCTTACTCGTTCTGCGAAATGCGGATGCCAAGCGGCGGCTGAGCCAGGCGAAAACCGTCCTGCTTTTCGGAACCCTGCTGGGAGTGCTGATCGCCGCCGGAGCGAGCTGGACGGTCCGTCATGACTCGGCGGCTCGCGATCTGGCGGAGCAGGCGACGCGCGAGAGCGAGGAACGCTTCCGCGACATGGCCAACAACATCTCTCAGCTCGCCTGGATGGCGGATGAGCGAGGCTCGATCTTCTGGTACAACCAGCGCTGGTTCGATTACACCGGCACCACGCTTGCGCAGATGGCTGGATGGGGCTGGCAAAAGGTACACCATCCCGACCAGGTGCGGCGTGTGGTGGAGAAGCTCCGGCATTGCTTCCAAACCGGCGAAGTCTGGGAAGACACGTTCCCCCTCCGCGGCCGCGACGGCAGCTACCGCCTTTTTCTCTCGCGAGCCGTTCCCATCCGCGATGCAGACGGCAAGGTATTGCGCTGGTTTGGCACCAACACCGACATCAGCGAAAGCACGGAGTCCGGGGCGAAGTACCGCGGCCTTCTCGAAGCTGCTCCCGACGCCATGGTCGTGGTGAACGTCGCTGGAGAAATCGTGCTGCTGAACCTTCGGGCGGAGACGGAGTTTGGCTACAGCCGTGATGAACTGGTCGGGCAGCAAGTCAAGAACATCATCCCTGAAGGCTTTGCCGAACGCCTGATCGCCGATGGTACCCGAAGCGCGGCTGAAGCCCTGGCCCAGCAGATCGGCACCGGCATCGAACTCATCGGGCGGCGTAAGGATGGCAGCAAGTTTCCCATCGAACTCATGCTTAGCCCGCTCGAAAGCGCCGAGGGCATTCTGGTGACGGCGGCCATCCGCGACATCAGCGTCCGCCGGACTGCGGAATCCCATCTCGCCCAGATGGAAGGCCGGTACCGTGGCCTGCTCGAAGCCGCCCCTGATGCCATGGTCGTGGTCAATGTCGCCGGAGAAATCGTGCTGCTGAATGTGCAGGCAGAAAACCAGTTCGGCTACCGGCGCGATGAGCTGGTCGGGCAGAAGGTCAAGAACATCATTCCCGAAGGCTTTGCCGAACGCCTGATCGCCGACGGCACCCGCAGCGCGGCTGAAGCGCTGGCCCAGCAGATCGGCACCGGCATCGAACTCATCGGGCGGCGCAAGGATGGCAGCGAGTTCCCTATCGAAATCATGCTCAGCCCGCTTGAAAGTGCGGAGGGCATACTGGTGACGGCGGCCATCCGCGACATCAGCGTGCGCCGGACGGCGGAAACCCATCTCGCCCAGATGGAAGGCCGGTACCGCGGCCTGCTCGAAGCCGCTCCCGATGCCATGGTCGTGGTCAATGTCGCCGGAGAAATCGTGCTGCTGAATGTGCAGGCAGAAAACCAGTTCGGCTACCGGCGCGATGAGCTGGTCGGGCAGCAAGTCAAGAACATCATTCCCGAAGGCTTTGCCGAACGCCTGATCGCCGACGGTACCCGCAGCGCGGCGGACGCGCTGGCCCAGCAGATCGGCACCGGCATCGAACTCATCGGGCGGCGCAAGGATGGCAGCGAGTTCCCCATCGAAATCATGCTCAGCCCGCTTGAAAGTGCGGAGGGCATTCTGGTGACGGCGGCCATCCGCGACATCAGCGTGCGCCGGACGGCGGAGACCCATCTCGCGCAGATGGAAGGCCGGTACCGCGGCCTGCTCGAAGCTGCTCCCGATGCCATGGTGGTGGTGAACGTCAGGCGGGGAGATCGTGCTGCTGAACGTTCGGGCGGAAAAAGAATTCGGCTACAGCCGCCATGAGCTGGTCGGGCAGAAGGTCAAGAACATCATCCCCGAAGGTTTCGCGGAACGGATCATTGCCGACGCTCTGCGAACCACCGCGGACGCGCTGGCCCAGCAGATCGGCACCGGGATCGAGCTTACGGGGCGGAGGAAAGACGGCAGCGAGTTCCCCCTCGAAATCATGCTCAGCCCGCTTGAAAGCGCCGACGGCATTCTGGTGACGGCGGCGATCCGTGACATCACCGAACGCAAACGGGCGGAAGCGAATCTTCTGCAGAAAATCGAAGAATTGAAGCGCTCAAACGAGGAATTGGGGAACTTTGCCTACATCGCCTCTCACGATTTGCAGGAGCCGTTGCGCATGGTGGCCAGCTACACCCAGCTCTTGTCCCGGCGCTACAAGGGAAAACTGGATTCCGAGGCCGATGAGTTTATCGCTTTCGCGGTGGACGGGGCCAGCCGCATGCAGCGCCTGATCCAGGATCTGCTGGCCTATTCAAGGGTCGGAACCAAGGGACAGGAATTGCTCGATACCTCCAGTGAAGAGGCTCTCGAGCAGGCGCTGCTGAATCTGCGCGGCACCATCGAGGAAACCGGTGCGCTGGTGACCCACGATCCCCTGCCCACGGTGCTGGCGGATGAGACGCAACTGACTCAGTTATTTCAAAATCTGGTGGGCAATGCCATCAAGTACCAGGCCAAGCCCGGCGTGCCGCGGATCCATATCTCCGCTGCGCGCAATGGCGGGACGCAATGGACATTTTCGGTGAAAGATAACGGGCTGGGGATCGATGCCCAGTATTTCGAGAAGATTTTTGGCATGTTCCAGCGGTTGCACAAGCGCGAAGAGTTTGCAGGAACCGGCATCGGGCTGGCCATCTGCAAGAAGATCGCCGAGCGGCACGGCGGCAGCATCTCGGTCGAGTCTCAACTGGGGCACGGTTCCACCTTTCACTTTGCCCTGGAAGGAGTGAAAGGAACTCATGCATCCCAACGGGGGTAACAACATGGCGTTAGAAGTTCTGTTGGTTGAAGACAGTCCCGGTGACGTCCGGCTGACGCAGGAAGCCTTCCGCACTGCCAATACATCCGTCCATTTGCACGTGACCAGCGACGGGGTCGAGGCGATGGCCTTTCTAAAGCGCGAGGGAGCTTACGCCGGCGCTCCCCGTCCTGACCTTACTTTGCTCGATCTGAACATGCCTCGCATGGACGGCCGCGAGGTGCTGGCCCGCATCAAGGGGGACGACAGCCTGAAAACCATTCCCACCGTGATCCTGACCACCTCCGAAGCGGAAGAAGATATTGCGAAAAGCTACAAGCTGCACGCCAACTGCTATTTCAGCAAGCCGGTGCAGTTGGATGCGTTCGAAGACCTGGTAAAGAGCATCAACAATTTCTGGCTGGCCACGGCCAAGTTGCCGGGCCAGGGGAAAACGGAGCACGCAGGGCGCGGGAACGGTGCCGAAAAAAAACATTCCTAGCGAATCTGCGAACTGCCAAGGAAACAATGAAATCCATCGGAGGAACCCAATATGCCTCTACAAGTTCTCCTGGTTGAAGACAGTCCCGGAGACTTGCGTCTGACGCAGGAAGCTTTCAAAGTGGTCAATCCCTTCATCCACGTCCACGTGGTCAACGACGGAGTGGAGGCCATGGCCTTTCTGAAGCACCAGGGAGAGTACGTCGATAGCACCCGTCCGGACCTCATTCTGCTGGATCTGAACCTTCCTAAGATGGACGGCCGGCAGGTGCTGGCTCAGATCAAGGAAGATGATGGCCTGAAAACCATCCCCACCGTGATCCTGACCTCTTCCGAGGCGGAAGCGGATGTGGTCAAGAGCTATCAACTCCAGGCCAACTGCTACCTGAGCAAGCCTTTGCATTTCGACGCGTTCTACAGCCTGGTGAAGAGCATCAACGACTTCTGGCTGAGCCGGGTCAAGCTGCCGCAGAAGAAGAACGATAACAATCAGGAGGCTAAGCCGGAAATCGATCGGACAACGTCTGCTGAGCTAAGAGCTGGTTGAGGAAACCGGAAGACGCACGTTTTTCTTTTGCGAGGGTGTTGCTAAACATGGACCGGGGGCCGGAAAAACTTCCGGCGGAATAAGGGGAAGCCATGAGCGTAATTGGAGGAGCCGGAATGACGATACAGGTTCTTTTAGTCGAAGACAGTCCGGGAGATGTCCGGCTGACGCAGGAAGCCTTTCGGGATGCCAATCCCTCCATCCGTCTTCACGTGGCAAATGACGGCGTCGAAGCCATGGCCTTTCTGAAGCATGAGGGAGTCCACGTCAGCGCTCCTCGGCCGGATCTGATCCTGCTCGATCTGAACCTGCCGAAAATGGATGGCCGCGAAGTTCTGGCCCACATCAAGGAAGATGACAAGCTGAAGACCATCCCTACGGTAATCCTCACCACTTCCGAGTCGGAAGCGGATATCGCGAAAAGTTATCAACTGCAAGCCAACTGCTACCTGACCAAGCCAGTGCAGTTGGATGCCTTCGAGGGCCTGGTGAAGAGCATCAATGATTTCTGGCTGACCAAGGTCAAGCTGCCGCAACAAGGGTCAGGCGTGTGAGCAAGAAGTCGATCAAGAAAGTTCTGCTGGTCGAAGACAACCCCGGAGACGCCCGTTTGCTGCGCGAGATGTTAAATGAACCAGGCGCGCAGACCCTTGAATTGATCCACGTGGAGCGCATGAGTGCGGCGGAGAAGCATCTGGCCGAGCAAGTCTTTGACATTATTCTGCTCGACCTGGGACTGCCCGACGCCCATGGACTGGGTGCAGTACAGCGGGCGCACGTCGCCGCGCCCCGTGTCCCTCTGGTTGTGCTCACCGGGTTTGACGACGAGGCACTGGCCGCGCAAGCGCTGCAGCAAGGCGCACAAGACTATCTGATTAAAGGCCAGATCGAGACCCGCGGGCTTCTGCGGGCGCTGCGTTATGCAGTCGAGCGCAAGGCCATGGAAGAAGCGTTGTTCGTGCAAACCGAACGCGCCCAGGTCACGCTCAACAGCATCGGCGACGCCGTGGCATGCACCGACATCTCTGGAAACATCACGTTCCTCAACCTGGTCGCCGAAAAAATGACGGGCTGGACCTGGCACGAAGGCGCTCAACGGCCCATGGCCGAAGTTTTCCGAATTCTGGATGCCACCACCCGCGCCACCATTCCCAATCCCATGGAGATGGCCGTGGGGCTAAACCAGACCTTGCACTTGCCCTCGAACTGCGTCCTCATCCGCCGTGACGGATTCGAAATTCCGATCGAAGACTCGGTCGCCCCCATCCACGACCGGGAAGGGCAAGCGACGGGAGCGGTCATCGTTTTCCGCGACGTGAGCGCGGCGCGAGCCATGGCGGTGCAGATGGCACACTCCGCCCAGCACGACTTCCTCACCGGTCTGCCGAATCGCATGCTGCTGAACGATCGGGTCAATCGCGCGATCTCGCTGGCGCCGCGTCACCAGAAAAAAGTCGCCGTCCTGTTTCTGGACCTGGACGGCTTCAAACACATCAACGATTCCCTGGGACATCCGACCGGCGACAAACTTCTTCAATCCATCACCAAGCGACTCGTAGATTGCGTCCGCAGCTCGGACACAGTCAGCCGCCAGGGTGGTGATGAATTCGTCGTGTTGCTTTCCGAAGTAGCGCAACCGGAAGACGCTGCCATCACCGCGAGAAGAATGCTGCAGGCGGTGGCGGAGGCTCACACCATCGACCAGCACGATCTTCACGTCACCACCAGCATTGGCTTGAGCGTCTATCCCGATGACGGCTTGGACGCGGAAACCCTCATCAAGAATGCCGACACTGCCATGTACCAGGCGAAAGAGAATGGACGGCAGAGCTACCAGTTTTTCAAGCCCGCCATGAATGTCCGGGCAGTCGAGCGGCAATCCATCGAGGAGAGCCTGCGCCGCGCGCTGGAACGGCAGGAATTCGCCGTGCACTACCAGCCCAAGATCAATCTGAAAACGGGAGCCATCACGGGCGCCGAGGCCCTGCTGCGTTGGACCCATCCCGTTCGCGGTCCGGTCCCTCCGGCACAGTTTATTCCGGTTGCGGAAGACTGCGGCCTCATTCTGCCCATCGGCAACTGGGTGCTGCGCGAAGCCTGCCAGCAGGCCCGAGCCTGGCTGGATGCAGGGTTGCCTCCAGCTACCATGGCGGTGAACATCTCCGCGGTCGAACTGCGGGACGAAAACTTTCTCGCCGGCGTGTTCGCCATCCTCGAAGATACAGGCCTGGATCCGGCATTCCTTGAGCTGGAGCTGACCGAAAGCGTTCTCATGAAGCATGCCGAGTCCACCGCATCGATCCTTAAGACGCTGCGAGCAAGCGGCGTCCAGCTTGCGGTGGATGACTTCGGCACGGGCTACTCCAGCCTGAGCTATCTTCGAAGGTTTTCCGTCGATGCCCTGAAGATCGACCAATCCTTCGTTCGCCAGATCACCACCGCGCCCGATGAAACGACAATCGTGACGGCCGTGATCAGCATGGGCCGGAGCCTTAAACTGCGAGTGGTCGCGGAGGGCGTGGAGACGCAGGAAGAGCTGGCATTTCTTCAGGAGCACGAGTGTGACGAGGCCCAGGGCTACTATTTCAGCCGTCCTGTTCCTGCTCCGCAGTTCGCCACGCTGCTCGGAGCCGGCATGTCCCACGCCGCCCACAATTGAATGATCGATTGAACGATTGACGATTGAATGATTGATTCCTGGCTTGCAAGGGCCTGTTTCGCGCCACCACTTTCTATGGGAGAACATCGTAGAGTGGCTGCACCGGCGTTACCGCCGCATTCTCATCGGCCACCGATATCGCCAGAACGCGGATCTTATCGTTATCCGGCAACGTGATGCTCCTGGTTCCAGCCGGCAGATCGATGGGATACGCGAACAAATAAGAGTATCGGTAGGGCACATTCTCGCCTGCTGCGTTGTGATGATGCGAACAGTACCAGGCCAGATCAGCGCGCTTGATAAAGCCGGGCTTGATGCCGGTCATCTCGCCGTAATCATCATGCGAAGTGTCTTTCGAACTCCATTGCCGGTCATCCCACTGCCCGATAAATCCGCCCCAGTCCTCTATGTTCAGATCGATCCCGGTGTTGCCCGCTTTGAAAGTAGCCTTCTGGTCGCCATCCGCCGACGCTGCTAGCACGTATACGCGATTGTGACTACCTGCAGGCAGATCAATCGTTTGTCCCTTGGCAACAACCGCGTTGAGCGAACCCGTCGCCGCCGGCGCGAGCCGGAATTGCACGTCGTTGAACATGATGTGTGCGGGCAGCATTTCCGCAGGCAGCGCGTTACCCTTGCCGTCAAATCCGGCCTGCGACTTCGTCCCGTCATTGCTGGCGGTTGCGAGGTCATAATGCAAGGCGACCGGCGCGGAACGAACACTCGCGACCTTGGTGGAAGCGGCAGCCAGCTTAAGGGCGAACGTGCGCGGCTGGTACGCCGAGAACGAAGTGACCAGAGCGCCCGCATTCGAAGGCGTGCTTGCGACCGGCTGCTCTTGCCCGTTCACTTCGCGCGCGGAAAGGATCGCGGTGTTGAAGGATATTCTGACGTCGCGCTGCGGTCTGCCATCCAGTTCAACCAGACGCACGATGACCTCATCGCTCTGCTCCGCTTTCTTCAGCGCCAGCACTCGAACCCGCGGATTGCTGACCTTGAGCAAAGAGAATTTTTTACCCAAAGCTCCTGCGTGCTTGGAAGCTTGAAACGCAATCAGCGGATCGTTGAGCCGCTGCGCTTGCCAATCAGTCTGGCTCTCGCGCCATCCGGCAGCGTGCCCGGCGATTCCGTAGGTGAACTCGTGATGCCCGATATCCTGCGTACCCTGGTCGGGATAACCGCCGCGCGTACCGGGCGTACGAATCAGAGTGAGCCGGATGGTGTGGTCGTTCGGCTTGTCGGAGCCGTTCTTGCAATCGGTCAAGATGGTAGCGCCGAACTCGCCGCTCATATCGGTCAGATCGATCCACTGGTGCGACGGCACTTCAAATTTCTTCGGCTCGGCCGTTGTCCGCTCGATCGTGCCGATGTCCCAGTTGTAGGCGGCCATCTGATTCGACGCTGCCAGCGGGAACGTCGCCTTCAGATTCGACTCTTTGGTATCCCAGTCGATCGCGTTTGCAAACTCAACGCGCCTGCCCGCATCACCCGCCGCAAGCCGTATGGTTTGCACAAAGCGCGACCCCGCAGTTTCCCGTGAAATCTCCAAGGCCACGCGCGCCGGACCGTTCTCCACGACTCGAATCTTTGCCGGACCACCAACATAGGTTTTCGGCGCCGCCTGTTCCTGGTCCCAATCCATATTCCAGGCCGGCCAGTGCTCAGGATTGTCATAGGAAATGGCCAAACGCGCCGGCCCTGCCAGCAATTCCCGATGAATCGACTTATCAAAAATACTTGTCACGTCACCGCCGGAGTTTAACGTGACGCGGTAATACTCATTCTCGAGCGAGGTCTCCGAAACCTTCATCCGATACCGGTCAGGTGCACCTGCCCCCGGCAGCACATCGTAAACCGCATACCCAACAGATGGAACCTTAGCGGCAAAGATCACTTTGCCATTCGAGATCTGCGCCGCAACCTCATTGTTATCCGGACCAACCACGTGCACCTCCTTCGGCATGCCTCCCGGAAAGTTGACGCTCGCTTCCACCAAGTCTTCGCGTTCGATGTTCAAGGGGTTAAACACTACTACCGGAATGCCTTTCGTGTCGGTGTCCAGAGCCGCGGCAACGGCCTCAGTAGCATTGTTCAGCACGCCCGCAAACTGATTCATCGCGATCACGTCATCGTTCCAGGCGAACTCATAAGCCTTCGGCGTGGCCGTGCCAGCTGCGAGGTCGTGGAAGTGGCCGCCCATCGCCAGAGTCCAAGCGTCATTCAGGCGCTCGAGCGGATACGGCCGCGCACCCAGCCACTCTGCCCCCAGTGAAGCTTTCTCAGCGGCATCGGCCAGCAATTCTTCCTTGCGCAGCCAGCGCTTCTGGTAGCCCTGCGAAGTTAACGACCCGGCTGAGTGATTGGTCAGCTCCATCTCGCCTGTGTAGCGCGGCAGTCCTGCTGCCTCCGAGGGTGTGATGTCGAGAAACATCTGCTCCGCATTCGCCGAGATCACATGCACCGGTCCTTCACCGACCTTCACCGGCGCGGCATCGCTCTGCTGTTCCCGAGGCAGCAAACCATTCTGCGGCAGGCTCGCCATCCCTTTGGTGACGATCGCTTCCAACCGTTGCACGTCTTTTTCCCGCGGAGCACCGCCAATGTCCCCGGTCCCGTAATAGTGGTAATCGGTGAACACGCCGCTGACTTTTCCGTTCAGCTCAACCCGCGCCGCCCAATCCACCTGATGCCGCGACTGCGCCCGGTCCTGTTCCACGTGGTTAAAGGCTTTTTGTTCGCTTTGCAGCCTTAAGGATTCCTCAATGTCGTTCGGATCCGATGCCTGCCCGCTGCTCTGCTGCTGATCTAACTTCGCACGCACCGCCTGCAACTTTTTTTGCACATCCTTCAGGGTTGGGTCAGGAGGTAGCGCAGCCAACGGTTTGCTGAGATCGGTCTCAATGCCTCCGTCATACGGACCCGGATTCAAGCCGGCCAGCACGCTCTCGCCATCCGGTCCCACCCACACGCCCACGTTGAAAGGCGTGCCCTCCGGCGTTTTCTCGAGCGACTCCGGACCTCCGCCGGGCGCAGAAGATCCCCACACCAGTTTCTGCGTCGAAAATCCCTTCACCCCCGAGTGCGCGAGGATAGTAGGCAGAGATGAGGGAAACCCAAAGCAATCAGGCAGCATGTATTCCGCGCTCGCCTTGCCCAGCTCTTTGCGGAACCAGTTATTCCCGTAGAGGACTTGCCGGATGATCGCTTCGGCGCTGGGCGCATTCACGTCGCCCTCTTCCATCGACGACCCCGTCGGGAACCATCTGCCTTGCTCCACGTACTTCTTCAGCCTGGCGTAATCGGCGGGAAAATATTCCTTCATGAAGCGGTAGCGGTTGGCGCCGCTGAAGTTGAAGATGTAGTGAGGATATTTATCG
This sequence comes from uncultured Acidobacteriaceae bacterium, assembly GCA_963827005.1. Lineage (GTDB taxonomy): Bacteria > Acidobacteriota > Terriglobia > Terriglobales > Acidobacteriaceae > Sulfotelmatobacter. The sequence goes on along the minus strand of CAWGZD010000009.1, from coordinate 81,714 downwards.
ATCAGCGTGAAGTTATCCTCCATGGTTTTGCGAATATATTCGCTGATGACCTGGGGATACTCCCATCGCCATTCTGTATCGAGATGGGCATAGCCGACCACGTAAAGGGTGGGCTGCTGGCTTAGATCGGGCTTATCGGTGGTTTGCGCCTGGACCGCAGTCAGACCCAGAATCCAGGCCAGCGTAGCCACAGCCAAAACCTCACGGAGTCGTCGCATTCGTAACTCTCCCGGCGTCGTTTGGAGACAATCGTGACAAGGTGGGGTTCTACCCAGGGAAGCCCATTTCTATGCGGAGTGGCGGACTGGTGGGCAGTGCAGGACTCGAACCTGCGACCTCCTGCTTGTAAGGCAGGCGCTCTAACCAACTGAGCTAACCGCCCACTATGAAAACAAACAGCGTAACCGGAGGCGGGCTCAGTGCTCGTCCCGATCCTGGTACCACTCTCCAGAAGTTCACCGAGACGCGCTGGCTTCCTCTGAGAGAGGCTAAGTTGCGGCCCGGTTCCAAAGCTTCGACAATGCACACCCTGACTCATATCTTTGCAGAATTTGGCTCAGTGCCATTGGACCGCTTGGACAAAGTCGAACTGCAAACCTGGCTAAACGAGTTGGCAGAAAAACACAGTCAATCCTTGGTCCTTCACGCCAAGTTCTACTTAAAAGTATTCTAGCAGAGGCCCAAGACCGGGCGTATTTGCAGCGGAGTCCCGCCAACAAGCTCGAATCCCCACGGACGAAGCAGGTTGCCAATGACAGCCTTGAACGTTGAACAAAGGTCATAGTCCCCAACCAACACGTAAGGGCAATCAGTTGTGCCTGCAGCATGCACAGCATCGAGTTCTGCCGCGCGCTAAGATTTTAGGCCGCGTACCGCATTCTCAATTTCAGCTTTAGCCTGCTCCACGCGGCCCAGGATTTTGTGCCGCCGCTTTGGGCCTAGCGCCAAGAGCCCGAGGATAAGCACGACCAGGAGTTCCATGCCAAAACTCACGATTCACCCTTGCTAACGCTCTGGTCGTTAGCGACGGCCGTTGTTAAGCTGGCCGGCTTCTCTTCTTCTGCCTTCATCGCCGACTTGAAGCCGCGGATACCCTCTCCGATTCCTTTGCCCAGCTCGGGAAGCTTTTTGGGTCCGAACATCAACAAAGCAATTCCGAAAATAAGCAGCAGATGCGTCGGTTGGAACAGACCTTCTAACATATATGCGCTCCTGAATTTGTCGAACAAGCACGTCTAAGCAATGCATGGTTGGTGAAAGGCGAGCGCCGCGACCCGCTCAGGTGCGGCGCCGCACGAAACAACAATCGATCCGCAAATACGGACAGTCAGGGCTCAGGTTACGGCGCTAAGCGCACGGCAGAATCGGCAGCGACAGCCATCGCTTGCAGTTCGTTAAGGAATTCCTGGCTTTGGCCGATGAATAGTCCATCCGCAGTGAAGCTTTTGATCGTCGCCACGGCGCCCGCAAATCTATCGGTCAGCGGACGAATGATCGATACATTGGGGAAGGCTGGGCTTGAATTCGCAGGAACGGGAAAGATCAGGCTGGGCTGAATGAGGGGATTGAGTGGGCTGAAAAAATTGGGAAATGTCAGGCCGGATATGGAGTCCTTAAACGGCGCTACGGGGGGCTGCACTCCGTTGCCCGAGAAATCCACCCATTCCAGAAAGTGCGCGATCTCATCTCCACCAATGCCAAGGGTGATCTCAAGCACCTCCGGATCCTCGACTTTCTGACTCATGGCTGCGTAGAGACTCGAACCGCCTTGCTCGATGTATCCGAAGTGAAAGGCCGCGACATTGGCGATCGCCTGGATATGGTCGTTACCAAGAAAGTTGGGGTTGGGTCTGCCCTCGAAATCGGCATCGGTTCTGGGAATTGCGGTCACTCCATTGAGGGTGATCGCCTGGGGAAATATGGCGCCAAGGTCCGGATTGGTCGCGCTGCGGTAGCGAACGTACCAACTGGTGTCGACGTTGAGATGCATGAGGTTCGTCAGGCGCCCAATGCCGGATGATCCGGTAGCTGTGCTTCCCGGCAAAGTTTCGAACTCGTCGAAGTTCACCGGCTCGGCTCCTCTGGACTCGAGATAGGCATTGAGGAAGGTAGCGTGCGTGACCTCATCCTTCCAGTTGCTGGTTATGTATTGAGGACCATCGGGATCGAGATTCGACAAGGCCACCTGATAGTTGTTCAACGTCTGCTTTGGGTCAACCTCAATAGGCGGATTCGTGCCGATACCACCGAGTTCCGCATACTGTGTCCAAAGGTCCGACTCGATCAGTTCTGCGGCGGCCAGAAAACGGAGGATGGCGACGTCCCCCGCAATGAGGGGCCCGTTTTTCTGGGTCTTGGCTTGTGCACGGGCCAGCGGTCCAGATGCTAACAACCCGGCGCCCGCTACTGCGCCTCCTGCCAGAAGACCACCTTTCAGAAAAGAACGGCGGTCGACCGGACGACTCATGCTATACGGGTGAAGCTTTTTCTTCATGTTCGTGCTCCAAATCCTTTGTTTATGATTTTGTTCCAGAAGTACTGTGCGTTAGACGCGACGGCCAATGACGAGATACACCGAGGATGTCATTTGATTGTCAACTCTTTGGAAGAACCGTTGACAATGTCGTCGCAAGAGGGGGAACAGAACACGGGATAGGTGGTTCGCTATTCCTTCATCTCCACTTTATTCTGGCCTGCGACTTTGACCTTGCTATCTGCACAACTCGTCGGGGCGGCCTTTTATGCCAACGGAATGAAGGGGGAGTTCCAGGTAACCTGACTAACTCTAATCCCGGAACTCCCCCGACAATCCGATGAATGCTGATGTCGTCTTCGGCTCACTTAGTACCGGAGGACGATCCAGAGCCTTGATCCTTCGTCTGTGCCAGCGAGACCATCGCCCGTGGTAACGCGATGGTATAGACACCCGCCGGTGTTTCAACTCCTCTGAGAAAGTAGCTGTCCCCTACGTGCTCGAAGTCGAGCCTTGCATGCTCAGTTGCAGCCGCGTCGTACACAATAGGAAGGACCATTGCGCTATTGTCGTAGCTGCGGATGGATAGGAGTTGGCTTGTCTCAGGAGCGACGCGGCCAACGGTGTATGTGCCAGCGGGAAACGTCGTACCTCCAGCGACGAACCCAAATGGAATTTTCACACGCACTCCCTCGGCGTCCTGAGCGTGGGCACTGATGCCCAACCCAAGCAGGCAAGTCAGAGTAAGTACTGCTATCAAATACGACTTATTCATGATTTCTCCTTGTCTAAATGGTGTTACGTTTTCATTTGTAATAAATGCGCTCGCGAGACTTTATTTCACGAGTCTGTCAGCCTCATTTATCAACTGTTTTCACAACGTATGAGAGTTAGACGCGGCAGGTAAGAGCGAGTTGCCGATGGGATGTCATTTGATTGTCAACTGTTTGTCGAGATCTGGTAAACGCATGGCGGGAACACTACTGGGAGGGTGGAACGGAGAGCATTGCGTGATACCGTCTGGCGACATCACGCTGAGTCATGCATTGTTGAAGCAGCGTTCAACATTCTCGGCAGCTGCGGTACGAGTCGCTGCATGCATCTCACACTCGGCGTCGCCGATCGAGTCTGTCCGATACGTCGAGTCGCGTAAGCAATCGGCAAAAAGCCCGAGAATTCGGCAGGTCCGCCTGCCTGAAGGAAATAGCTGCTTTCGCACAGCCTGTGTTTGACTGCTGAAGTGCTGGTTCAGGCCCTGGCGTAACTGCAGCCGAGCCCGCCATAGCCGTGCTTTCACTGCCGTTTCACTTATGTTCAACACTTCTACGGTCTGATCGATGGTAAGCCCTTCAATGTCCCGCAACACAAAGACCGTGCGCAAGATCGGGCTTATCTTTTCCAGACACTTGATCAGGATGCTTCGTAATTCAGACGCCCAGTAGAGCTGTTCCGGATTGGGGGCCCAATCCGTGACTTCGATTGGAGGTATGTCACCCTCGGCCTGAAAATCATCATCCAGGGACGCCTCTTTTGCGGTGCGTTGTTTTCGCAGTTTCATCAGCGACTGGTTCACAGTGATGCGAATCAGCCAGGTTGAGAATTTGGAGTCTTCGCGAAATGCGGGCAGATTTTGGTAAGCCTTCAAGAAGGCCTCCTGCACCGCGTCCTGGGAATCTTCCCTGTTGTGCGTGACGCTTTGGGCAATTCGGAGAAGTTTGCGGTCGTATCGCTTTACCAGTTGCTCGAAGGCCGTAACGTCTCCATTCTTGCTGGCGTGGACAAGATCCAGGTCGTCGCACTCCACTTCCCTCATTGCGAATTGTGCCAAGTTTGCATTCATGTTCGTTCTCTTGACGCGGCAAAGCGTTGTTCTCTAACGCGCTGCCCGCGCCACCCATTTCGCTTCACCTTGATTGTCCTGAGTTCTGAGGTGATAACTCGCATGAGTCTCTTTTATTCCCGACAAAGTCGCACGAACCATAAATCTGTGAAGAGTAGTGCCGGCCCATTAGCGGCCGGATAGACTACGTTACTGTCCACAGTGAAGAAGGTAACCTTAGCGAGGGGTTAATGTTGTCAGCGAGATGTAAAGGCTGTGTAAAGTCCGGTGAAGATTTTCAGCGATCGTCCGTTATTTGTCGGACCGACTGCAGTGGCACCGAAGGGATAATCCGTCAAGCAGTCTTGTCGCGCGCCGGCGCCACGGAGGTCGACTGAGCTTGTAAGCATTGCCTTGCAAGATCGGGATGATTAACCTGGTCCGCTTACGCCGCTGAGGAAGCCGCCCAGATGTCCGGTCATCGCCACGACGCCGATTGCCAGAAGCTCAACGGCCAGGCGATAACTCGGCAAATGTACTGCCCGTCGCCGAGCACTGCAATGCACCCACCACACCAGCCAGATCATCACTGTCGAAACACATGCCAGCACGAGGTGCAGCAATAGGATGCCCCTGAGTTTCTGTCCCTCGAGTTGGAACTGCCAAGCGAGTAGCCCAGTAGCGAGAACCGGAACAGTCGAAATCGCCGCCATGAGAAGGTTGTAGTATGCCGCGTCCGCGAGGCTTCGGCGCTTTGTCCATTGCGCGAAAAGGTCGAACGCCACCGCCGTGATGAACAGCGCGATTGGAAAATGGATCAGCACGACATGTTGCGCGTGCTTCGCCAGAAGTGCCGTCTTAGGATCAAAAGGATTTACCATCGCCGTACCTCTTCCTGATTTGCTTGATACCCTGAATGTGGAGATTAGACCGCAAACTCGGGAGTTTTCTGGGCATGGGCTTGAGAAATTCATCGCGGGCTGCGGTGGAGCTGGCTGGACGGAACTAACTCCGCTGCAACCCGCGAACCTGTTATTGCCCTGTTTCTCGCGAAGGAGTCGTGCGGGCCTGTGCCTCCTCGGACCCGCTGCCCTCGACGCGCAAGAGCATCGTGCTGCCCTTGTCGATTTTCACTGCCTTCCGGTTGGAGGCCAAAGTGACTACACCAAGCGGCTCGGTGCGTCCGGATCGGAGGATTGTGAGGTCGTCAAATCCGTACGCGCCGCAGGCATTCACTGAGAAGAGCCAAAATGCGTGCGGAAGAGCATCGTCATCGATCCTGCCCCCACCGTGGGCGCCGGAATTCTGGTCCACATTGGCCAGCACGCCTTGCCTGGTATATTTCCCCACGACCCGCGATCCCACCATTACGGGCCCACCTTCGCCATAAGAAATCTGATCGCCTCCGATTTCAATCTGGCTGTCGGCATTCTCGCTCGACGTCAGCTCCGGTGTTGCGGCAGATACTGCAGACCTTGACGCGACCGCGCGCAGGGTGGTGGCGATCGGGATGGTCAGGTTGCCGAAGCGGGCCTGGTCGAATTGAAACGAGATCTTTGAGTCGTCAGACCCCTTGCCCTGGAGTGCTGGCCGCGACCACGCGGCCTGTCAGTGTGGATCCTTTCCGTAGCATTTCTCCCTGGCCTAGCTGCACATCCTGCGTGATCGTCGCGATTATGGTAGTTCCGCTTCCGCTCTTGTCCGAGCGCAAGGCCGTGTTCAAGCTGATGGGAAGAATGGTGCCCGCCGGAATCGGTTCTGCAGATCGTGTGTTCTGCCCTTGGACGGGTTGATAGACCGGCTTCAGATCTTGTGCTGTTCCGGTGTGCAGATACATCGGCAACACACAAAGCGCCAACCCGAGCGTTTTCAGATTGTTCTTCATTTTGTCCCTCCTAAAGGAATTGCTAAAGAGCGTGTGGTTCTTCCGCACCAGCATTCCCCCGGTGACTCCAGTTCGCTCACTGACTCGTTGTGCAGAACCAACGGCACCCGGTTTTATTCCGTTGTATTTTTTTGTGTGGGCTATGGGAATAAAACGATCGTCCGCTGGTTTACCGTTGTGTGCATGCCGGAGAGAACCTGCCACCGGAGTCGTTCGAGCAATTAGCCATACCTCACTTCGAGCGGCTCTATAATTTTGCCTGCTGGCTGACACATGACCGGCAAGAAGCCGAAGATCTTGTACAAGAGACTTATGTCAAGGCGCTTAAGGGTTTTTCCTCGTTCCAGCCGGGCACGAATTTTCGCGCCTGGATCTACAAAATCCTGCGGAATACGTTTCTGACCTCCCGCACTGGGCTGAAGGCGACGGCTACCGTGCCGCTCGATCTTGAAGGCGATGAGGAAGCCTTGCCCACAGACAAGGAAACACCAGAGAGCATCCTGCTGCAGCGTTCGGATGAGCAGCTTGTGCAGCGGGCCCTGGAGGAACTGCCAGTCGCCTATCGCGAGGTCCTGCTGCTATGTGATGTCGAAGAGATGTCTTACCAGGAAATCTCTGTCACTCTCGCCGTCCCGATGGGCACGGTGATGTCGCGCTTATCCCGTGCCCGAAAAGCGCTACGGGGTGGCCTTCGACAACAGTTTGCAAAAAAGGATGAACCAAGAATGGTGACCTATGGTTTGTGAGTCTTGGAATGCCGAACTCGACACTTACCTCGACGGGGAGGTTCCAGAGAGAGAGATGCGCACCTTCGACGCTCATGTGCGGAGCTGCCCCTCCTGCTCGGCCGATGCCCTCGCGCGCGTGCAGATGAAGCGAGCGATTCACGTCGCTGGAAAACGTTACACTCCCAGTGCTGAGTTCCGGAAGCGAATGCAACAGAAGTTTGCTGCAAAACCGCAGAGAAGTTTTGGTCCGCGATGGGCATTAGCTGCGGTGGCAGCCGTCATTCTCGTGGCCGGGAGTTTGACCTCAGCCTATCTGGGATCTCGACCCGGCAGGGATCAGGTTTTCAGCGAGATTGCAGACTTACACGTCGCGACGCTGGCCAGCTCATCTCCGGTGGATGTGATCTCCACCGATCGGCACACGGTGAAGCCCTGGTTCCAGGGAAGAATCCCCTTCGCGTTCAATTTGCCGGAACTCCAGAGCTCCGGGTTCACTCTGCTTGGCGGCCGGATGACCTATCTCGATCAAGCGCCCGGCGCGCATCTCATTTACGATGTGGGGAAGCACCATATCTCCGTGTTCGTATTCCAGGAACGATCATTGCCAGCGACGTTGGACAAAGATGTTATCCCGCCTAAGCAACTGACGTTCAATGTTGAAACATGGACTCAAGGCGGGCTTCGCTATTTCATAATCGGCGATGCTAGTGCTGCGAACGTCGATAGTCTTGCGAAATTGTTTAAGGCCGCGTCATAAATGTAACGTTTGTAATTCTGATGCTTCGCACAGTTCTTCAGGATTCGCCCCCATCCCGGGAACTTTGGCAGACGCTCGTCTTTTCTGCTGCAAAGTTAAGCTCGATGGATACGTCTATCCCCCTGCTCTTCACGCCTCCACCTAAGGCAAGAACTTATAGCCCCTGCCGTGTACCGTGAGAAAGTGCAGCGGATGTGAGGGGTCGCCCTCCAGTTTCTGTCGTAACTTCATGATGTGGTTGTCCACCGTCCGCGTACAGGGGTAGTGCTCGTAGCCCCAAACTTCATTGAGAAGTTCGTCCCGCGAGATGACGCGTTGGGCATTCTTTGCGAAGAACTCCAGCGTCTTAAACTCCTTTCGAGTAACTGTGATCTTCTCGCCGCCACGAGTAATCTCGATCTTGGAAAAATCCACTTTCACGTCGGCAAAGGCAAACACATCGGCGTCTTCCGGACTGGAGCGCGACGCGCGCCTGATTAACGCACGCAAACGCGCAACAAGTTCCCGGGGGCTGAACGGTATGGTCACGTAATCATCGGCACCCAGTTCCAGCAGCAGGACTTTGTCGACGACGTCCGAACTCCCGCTAAGAATTACAAGGGGCGAACCAGGAATCAAATTTGTAATTGCCTTGCAAAGATCACACCCTGAAGATCCCGGGCGCGGCAGATCGAGGATCACTGCGGCTGGCGCTTGTTGCTGAAGTCTTTCCAAACCGCGAACGGCATCAGGGACAACTTCCACCGCGTATCCTTCCGAAGAGAAGAGCCGCTGCAGAACCTTACGCAACGCAACATCGTGCTCGATAATCAAAATCTGCTCGACAGAAGGTGACCGCAGTTCTGATGTTGGAATGCTCGCGGTTACTGCCAAGGTAGTGGCTGCCATGCTCTCCTCTTTCTCCGGTTGCCGCTTGATTCATCCGGTAAGCGTCATAAGCGTCGCTTCGCACGGTGGTCTCGCGGTGCATTTCACTCCCCTAGTGCATCTCGATGGGATAAAGCAAGTCTCTCGATAGCGGTGCATTTGGAGCGCTAAGGAGTGACTGGCGAACTGCCTTCCGGGCCCTAGCCAGACGGGACATGACGGTTCCTATTGGGATCGACAATACTTCGGCGATTTCCTGGTACGACATTTCTTCCACCTCACAAAGGAGTAGCGTCTCCCGGTAGTGCACCGGCAGATCCTCGATGGCACGCTGCATTCGTTTCGAATCGGAGTGATTCATCAAAATCGTTTCGGGAGTCGCGGAATCAATCGCCAGTTGACGTCCGTCCTGGTCGGGGTCCATCGCAACCGTCACGCGGCGTTCGAGTTTTGAGCGGGAACTTAGGAAGCTGTTCTTCAGGATTTGAAAAATCCAAGCCCGGAAATTGGTGTCAGACTGAAACGATGCGAAACTGCGTAAAGCCTTGAGATAGGTCTCTTGTACGAGATCGTCGGCATCGTTCGAATCGTGCACCAGCCAGCGCGCGAAGTTGTAAAGGGAATCGAAAAGAGGCATTGCCAGTTCTTCGAAGCTTCCTGACGGTTGATCGTCTTGGAAGGACGAAACCCAAAATCGGACCGACCCTAGTGACCTATGTCCAATATTCCCCATTTGCCTTCTCCTGGATCAGCTCGAACCCTGGTTGCAGCCCAATCTGACGTGCAGGTCGTCCGGCGTCAATTAATTGAGGACGGGCGGCGGGACCCTGGATTCGTCAGACGATGCCCCATCTTTCAGCTGTTCCGCCATAAACGGGTTGATGCGCAGAAGTCCGACGCCGCGACTGCGCAGTTCTTTGAGGAGTACGATCCCCGCGGCATCGGCGAATGAAACGTCCGCGAGTTCGAGGGACAATTGCACCTTCTCGGCGAAAGTATGCACATCGCATGCTCTGCGGAGCTCCTCGACCGAGGAACCTGTTACCCGGCCTTCTACCCGAAGGGTTACGGCACTTCTTGACGATTCGACGATTGTGACCCTCAACATCGCGGTTCACCTGATCTCCCTGGACGTGATAAGCAATTGACATGCCCTTAGCGGAATCAGGCCGGGTCTGAATCTCTCTGCCCGGACTCACGGAGATCGCCCGAGCCAATATTTATCTGGAATCAATAAGTTGCGAAGGCTACCGGCCATCTGTTTGCCCTTCGCTCGCCGGGATGCGGAGACTTGCTGTCTTTTCCAGGTTCTTGGACTAACAGGCGGAACCACCACATACGGTAATCACTCAACACTTGGGTAGGAGGAACTACGATGGGCGGTGACGAGATCCCTTGATGCCGAGCTTATCCATCCGATGGCGAAGCGTGTTGGGATGGAGGTTCAAGATCTTCGCCGCACCTTTTGGACCATCCACCACTCCGCCGGTATGTTGAAGAGCTGCGAGAATGTGGTTTCGGTCTATTTCGTCCAGCGTTAGGAGTAGTTTCGGAGACTCGCGGTCAGCTTTCCCATGCTCGGAAGCGTCCGTATCGGCAGCTTCAGTATCGGGACCTTCCATGGCTTTTGTAGAGGCGGCAAGTGGCATAAGGTCGCGGTCCAGCCGAAGGGTCGGACCAACTGATAAGACGACTGCGCGCTCGATGACGTTCTGCAACTCCCGAACGTTTCCGGGCCAGGGATAGTTCACCAAGTTCTCCATCGATTCGCGCGAAACGCCGTCGATCTTCTTCCCTAGCCGCTTGGAGAACCGGGATATGGAGAAAGCTACCAGCTGAGGAACGTCGGATCGGCGTTCTCGCAAAGGGGGAAGCTCAATGGGAAAAACGTTGAGGCGGTAGAAGAGGTCTGAGCGGAAACGGCCTGCCTGGACCGCTTCACGGAGGTCGCGATTTGTGGCGGCAATCACGCGCACGTCCACACGAATAGAGCGGCTGCTTCCTACCGGCTCAAACTCGTGTTCTTGCAGGACGCGGAGCAGCTTTACCTGCGTCTCCAGGGACAGTTCCCCGATTTCGTCCAGGAAGATCGTGCCGCCGTGAGCAAGCTCGAAGCGTCCGATGCGCCGCTCCAGAGCCCCCGTGAATGCCCCTTTCGTATGGCCAAAGAGTTCGCTCTCCACCAGACCAGCCGAGATGGCGCTACAGTTCACGTTCACCAGGGCGCGGCCGTTGCGGACGCTGCGGCTGTGGATCGCGCGCGCAATGAGTTCCTTCCCCGTCCCCGTTTCCCCGTAAATGAGCACGGTGGAATCTGTAGGAGCGACTTGATCGACGGCGTGGAGCACCTTGAGCAGCGCTGGACTATTGCCCACGATCTCCTCGAAGTTATGCTCCGTGCGCAGTTCCTCCCGGAGATAAACGTTTTCCTTTTCCAACCTCGCCTTCAGGTTGTCAATTTCCTGGAAGGACTGCATATTCTGAATTGCCAATGCGACCTGGTTCGCCACTTCCTGCAAGAACATGGCGTCCTCATCCGAATACCGATCTTTTTGCTGGTTCACAAGGCTGAGCAGTCCGATACACTCTCCCTGAAGAGCCAGGGGCACGACGCACATCGACCGGATACCCTCTGCCGCAAGGCGGCGCTCGTTGGGATACTGCTGCTCCTTTTCAAGATCGCGGCGCACGAGAGGTCGCAGATGTTCGAACACCCAACTGCCGCAGGTCTCGTCGCGGCCAAACTCCAATCCCGTCTGAAAGTAGTCCGAGTGCAGCTCTCCCTCCACGGCGAGGAATCGGAATGAGTCTCTTTCCGGCTGATAGAGGGTAATCGCGCATCGGTCAAATGGGAAGACAGGATGCAAGGCCTCGGAAATGGAGTGCAGGAGAGCTTGCTGGTTCAGATTCGTGATGATGGCATTATTGATCTGAAGCAGGATGCGGTTCTTCTCTTCGCTTTTACGCAGCGCGGCTTCCGCCTGTTTCCGCTGCGTGATGTCCTCGGAAAGCGCCATAATAAATCGCGTCACGCTTTCAGTACCCGGAACCAAAGAAACGTTGTTGCTGACCCACCGGAGGGTGCCATCTTTGCGTCGATATTGTTTCTCGATCTGAAACTGTTGTCGTTTTCCCTCTAACAGCTCGCTTATCAACTGCCAGTTATCGTCGCGATAATCCTCTTCGGTGATCTCCAGAAAAGTGAGTTTGCGGAGTTCATCTTCGGTATAGCCCAACATTTTCTCGTAAGCGCGATTCACGGCCAAGAAGCGTCCGTTGAGATCTGTAAGCGCTACCCCGATGGCCGAATTCTCATACACGGACCGCCACCGCTCCTCGCTCTTCCGCAGCGCCGCCTCCGCCTGTTTCCGCTCCGTGATATCGATAAAGGTGATCACTGCGCCCAGAGTTTTGCCTTCGCGAACCACAGTATGGGACCAAAATTCCACAGGAAAGCTCGTGCCATCCTTTCTCCAATAAACCTCATCGTCTCGGTGGACGTCTTCGTTCTTTTGGAAGCCAATATAGATCGGACATTCTTCAATTGGATATGGGCTGCCGTCTTTTCGGGTATGGTGTTCCAGCGCATGCATGTTTTTCCCGATTAATTCCGCGGGATCGTCGTACCCGAGTATGCGTGCCGCCGAAAGATTTGAGAAAAGACAAATGCCTTCTGAGTCGCAGCCACAGATCGCCTCCGTGGCGGAATCGAGGATCAAGCGGATTCGCAGCTCGCTATTGTGCAGAGCGTCTTCCCTGCGTTCGCCTCGTGCTGTCTTCAGAAAGCGGCATGGCGTAAGATGCCGGCATCGTGTGATTGGCTACTTTCTCCACGCGCCGCTTGAGGCCAGCATATCGCCGACCACACAAAAAAGCTATGAGGACCCTGGAAGGCTTCCCACCCGAATGGAAGGGTTATATACCGCGACCTCAACACAACAACAATGCCGACGGTCAATGCGGAATGGGTCGGTGCCGTCTACTCGAGCAGCTAGGAGAGACGAGGCGATCGCCACACGCTCGCCTTTTGGCTTCGGCAATCGCCGACCGGATTGTCTTTGGCTCTGGTGCCGTGTTCTTCGTCGCGCTAAAAAGCGCAGTCGAGAAACGCCTGAGCAAAGCAGGATCCGTCGGACAGTCAGTTTAAGACAGACTTTCGCCGGTTGTATTCACGAACAATTCCCGCCCCCTGCTAGACTGTCGCCGTGCGCCGCCTGATCGTCAATGCCGATGACTTTGGCTTTACCCCGGGCGTCAATCGCGCCATCATCGAGGCTCATACTCGCGGCATCGTGACCTCCGCCACTCTTATGGCCAACGGACGCGCCTTCGAAGACGCCGTGCGCTTGGCAAAGACCGTTCCCCGCCTCAGCGTGGGCTGCCATATCGTGCTGATCGATGGAGAGCCTGTTCTTGATGCCGAACGACTCCCTTCCCTCACCGTTGCCGACTCCGGCGCGCGCTTCCGCGACGGCTGAAATCCTTCGCCGCCCGCGCCCTGGCCGGCCGCCTGAATTCCGACGAGATCGAACTGAGGCGAGCGCACAGATTCGCAAGCTTCAATCGGCAGGCCTCACCGTCTCGCACATCGATACCCACAAACACACCCATTTGTTTCCGCAGGTGCTGCAGCCGTTGCTGCGCGCGGCCCGGGCCTGCGGTGTGCGCGCCGTGCGGAATCCATTTGGCCCCAGCAAGCCGCTGAGGTCCAGCGACCTGCTCGCCCGTCCCAGCCTTTGGACGCGTTATGGCGAGGTAAAAATTCTGCGCTTCTGGCCGCCAAATTCCGCAACGCGGCGCACCAGCAGGGCTTGGAGACTCCCGATGGCACGTTCGGCGTAGTCGTAACCGGAGCTCTCGATGAAAAACTCTTCCGCGCCATCGCCAGAATCATTCCCGAAGGCACCTGGGAATTCGTCTGCCACCCCGGCTATTACGATGACGATCTGAAATCCGCCAAGACCCGCCTGCGCCAATCGCGGGAGACCGAGTTGCGCGTTCTGACCATGCCTGAAGCACGGCAGTTGCTGTCGGATCAGGGCATCGCCCTGATTTCGTACCGCGAATTGGTTCGCGCCCGAAGCCAGTTCCTAGATTTTTCCGACCGCGATTGCGGCGCCCCGGTGTTTGCGAGTACCTTCGTAACCTTAAGCAAACTCTCCCTGCTGCGTTATGATGGCATTAGAATCGGCTCAGAAGATTCCATGCTGGGAGGCTTTTATCATGTCTGCCTCAGGGGCAGCCCCGCGAGCGACGTTGGACCTGCGCATACGTGTGTGGGGTATGGGATCGAACAATCAACCCTTCCATCAGAACGCCACCGCCCAGAACGTGAGCATTACCGGAGCCTGCATTTGCGGCATCGAGCAGGAGTTGAAAGTGGGCGATGTCATCGGCGTTCAATACGAGACCAAGAAAGCCCGCTGCAAAGTAATTTGGGTGATGGAAGCCAGCGGCTTAAAGAAGGTTCAGGTGGGAGTTCAACTGTGGCTGACCAGGAGTGTCCCTGGATTGCCCAGCTCCCCGCCGAAGAGCGCTCCAACCTGCCCGCTCCCACCCCTGACAATCGCAGAAGGTTTCAGCGTCACAAGATTTCGTTCCCTCTCGAATTCAAAGATGAGCGCGTGAACACCCCCATGCGGGTCAATGCCACGGACATCAGCGGCAACGGTTGTTATGTTGAGACCGCCATGCCCTTGCCTATCACTACCGTCTTGAGGGTGGATCTCTGGATCGACCAGGAACACCTGACTTCGACCGCTACCGTCCGCACGCGCGATCCCGGAGTTGGCATGGGCATCGAATTCACCGGTCTACCGGACGAATCCAAGAAGCGGTTTCAAGCCCACCTGGACAAGCTCGACCCGGGCATCACTAAGCCCGGGCCGAAGACCTCTGACGAGTAGTTCTTCGCGGCAAATCACTTTTCTGCGCGCCAAGCCCCTCCACGCCTGTAGAATCTGCATCTTCTATTGCTTCCAGCCATCGAATTACAGGACCACTGGAAAGGGCGGATATTACCGGGATGAAGATTGGCATCACTTGTTACCCCACTTACGGCGGCAGCGGCGTGGTGGCCACTGAACTTGGTTTGGAACTCGCCCAGCGCGGCCACGAGATACATTTCATTTCCTACGCCCCGCCCATCCGTCTTCGCGGTTCGGAGCCCAATATTCATTATCACGAAGTTGAAGTGTCCCGCTATCCGCTGTTCGATTATCCGCCTTACGATCTGGCGCTGGCCACGCGCATGGCCGAGGTCGCACAGTTGTACGATCTCGACCTGCTGCACGTTCACTACGCCATCCCGCACTCGGTCAGCGCACTTCTGGCCCGCCAGATGCTTGAGGATGGTCCGCGAGGACGGCGCCTGCCTTTCGTTACAACCTTGCATGGCACCGACATCACACTCGTAGGCCTCGACCGCTCCTATTTACCCATCACCCGTTATTCCATTAACCAGAGCGACGGCGTCACTGCCATCTCAAATTACCTGCGCGACCGCACCATGCGGGTTTTCGATGTGAAGAAGGAAATCGAAGTGATTTACAACTCGGTGAATTGTGACGTGTATTGCCGCCCTAAGAACTCGGCCCAGCTTCGCGCTGAATATGCCGAGAACGGGGAAAAGCTGCTGGTGCACCTGTCCAATTTCCGCCCGGTGAAGCGACTTTCCGATGTAATCGAGATCTTTGACCGCGTGCGCAAGCAGGTTCCCTCGAAACTTCTGCTGATCGGCGACGGCCCGGACCGCTCGGTCGCGGAATGGCTGGCCGTGCAAAAAGGAATTCACGAAGACGTGCTTTTCCTCGGCAAGCAGGACCAAGTGCAGGAGAAGCTGGGAATCGCCGACATCCTTCTGATGCCGAGTGAGTTGGAATCCTTCGGCCTCGCAGCCCTCGAAGGAATGGCGTGTGAAGTCGTGCCCATCGCGACCCGCACCGGTGGAGTTCCGGAAGTGATCGAACACGGTGTCAGCGGTTATCTGGCCGACGTTGGGGATGTGGAAACGATGGCCCGCTATGCCATCGAACTCCTGACGGATGAAAGCCGGCTGCAGACGATGGGCAAAGCAGCTCGCGCCGTGGCGCAATCCCGCTTCTGCGCCAGTAAGATCGTCCCCCAATACGAAGATTTCTACCGCCGTGTGCTCGAGCGCTCTTCGTAGAAACCTTCCGGAACCGCTCCCATCGCCTGCAGCAGCGGCAAGCGGATCCGCACCAGCGTTCCCTTGCCTTCCCGGCTGTCAATCGTCATGCGCGCCGCATCTCCATACAACACCTGCAAGCGTTCGGAAATGTTGGCCATGCCAATCCCGGCGCCCCGCGTGCTGTTTGATTCCACGAGTTGAGTCGCCGCCATACCCACGCCATCATCTTCCACTTCGATGACCAGCCCGGAATCAGCCAACCGGCTGCGCAAGTAAATGCTGCCGCCTTCCACCATCGAGGAAAGTCCATGCTTGATCGAGTTCTCCACCAGCGGCTGCAGCAGCATGCTCGGCACCATCACATCGAGCGATGCCGGATCAAGTTCCTTCACCACCCGCAGCTTGTCCGGACCAAAACGCACCACTTCAATGTCGAGATAGTTGTCGATGAATTCCACTTCCTCCCGCAGCGGCACGAACGAGTCCGTACTGTTGAGCAAACGCCGAAGGATGGTAGCCAGCTTCGAAATCACATCGCGGGCCTTATCCGGATCGAAGCGCACCAGGGAAGAAATCGAGTTCAGAGTATTGAAAAGGAAATGAGGATTGATCTGATTCTGCAGCGCTTCCATGCGCGCGTGCAAAAGCAGCCGCTCCTGCTCCTCCAGTTTGATCTGGATACGCACGCTATTGAAAATCTTGAGTTCAATCCCGATGGCCATCGCCGACGCTGCATAAATGGCCGCCTCGATCCACAGATTGCCGCTGTCCATGCTGAAGATGGAATGAGGGAAGTAGCGCGCCAACTGGCTTTGCACGAAACGCAAACCGATAATCGTGGTGAAAAACATGATCTGCCAGTCAAACAGGCGAGGCGTCGGCAGATTGCGGCGGATGAGGCGATAAATGCTGAGATCAATGAAGGGAGAGAATGACCAGATGTCATCCTTATCCAGCGCCATGGTGCGCAGTTGGCCGGCGATGAAGCCGCAAAGCATTCCGAAAGGCAGCGTCGCCCATTCTCCATGCAGCAGAGCCGGAAGGGCCATTACTATCCCTCCCAGAACGCCTGCCCAGCGGCCGCCAATCACTCCCAGTAGCAGCACGGTCTCGAAACTCAAATCGCCCGCAAAAAAGCTCTTGGCCGAAAACCGGATCCACACGCCAATCGTGATCGGCAACCCAAACCACAACACCAGATAAATCTTCTGGCGCAGTGAACGTTCCTCGCGGAACAACAGCGATTTGAACTCCACCGAACGCACCAGGCTGCTCGACACGGCCGCAGCCACGCCCAGCTTCACCAGCAGATTGATCCATATCAGCCGCGGTTCCATGAAATCACTCACAGGCATTCGCCCGCGAGAAAACTGTAGCACGAAGCAGGTGACTTGCCAGAATCGAGGAACCTTCGCGTCGCGCGGACAGGTATGCGATCAGGCTCTAGTAGCCTCTCTGTTTGTCCACCGTGAACAACAGCGGCTGGCGCGCCAGATAGCGCCGGAGATTTCCCGAGAACACCTCGTAGTGCCGTTGCCAGAGTTTTTCCGTGAGGCTGGCGGTGTGCGGCGTGATGAGCAGGTTTTCGAGGTCCCACAGTGGCGACTCGGCCGGGAGCGGTTCCTGTTCGAAGACATCGAGCGCCGCGCCCGCGATACGGCGGCTCCGAAGCGCATCGACTAAGGCGACTTCATCCACTTGCGAACCGCGGCCCACGTTAATCAAATACGCGTCGGACCGCATGGCCACCAGTCGCTCCGCATTGATCAATCCGCGCGTTTCCTCCGTAAGGGGCGCGGCCATCACCACAAAGTCCGATTGAGACAATAATTTGTTCATCTCCGCCGGAGCATAGACGGCAGCTACTCCCTCAGGTTTGTCCTTCCCCGGATGTTCCCGCACCGCAATCACCCGCATGCCCAAGGCTGAAGCGGTGCGGGCCACGGTCCGCCCAATGCTGCCGAGCCCGATCAAGCCTAGCGTTGCTCCCGCGAGTTCGCGGGGCCGGGCGCCTTCGTTCCAGATCGCACTCTTCCCCCAGAAATGCTTTTGTTGCATCCGCACCGCTTGCGGAATCTTCTTCGCCAGAGCAAAGATGAGCGCGATCACATGTTCGGCGACCACAGGGCCGTGTACTTCCCGCGCGTTGGTCAGAACCACATCACTGCCCACCAATTCCGGAAAAAGTAATTGATGCACCGCCGCCGTGGGCGCGTGAATCCAGCGCAGATTCCGTGCCAACCTGAATTGTTCGGGACGAAGTGCGAACGCAAATAGAATTTCGCAGTCGCGAAGATGTCTTTCGGCACTGTCACGACTAGCCACGTGCATCACTTCGATCTGAGGAAAGTCTGCCCGCAGTTTTTCGGGAAACCACGCCGGCACATTCCACAGATCAAATTCATGATGAACAGAAATCAGCAGTTTCATTGCGTCAGGGTTCGTTACTTGTTCTTCAGGAACGTGCGCAGATCCGTCCCCGTCATTTCTTTCGGTTCATCGACGCCCAGAATCCCCAGCATGGTTGGGGAAATATCCCGCAGCGAGCCATTCGGTTTCAAGGAGTACTGCCCAGAATTCTCCGCGACCACGATAAGGGGAACTGGATTCGTCGTATGCGCCGTATGCGGGCCGCCCGTCGCCGGGTCAATCATCATTTCAGCATTGCCGTGGTCGGCCGTAATCAACATGGCGCCGCCCCTGGATCGGACCGCCGCTTCGATGCGCCCCAGGCAGGAGTCCACTGTCTCAACCGCTTTCACCGTGGGCTCGATCTTGCCCGAGTGTCCCACCATATCCGCATTGGCGAAGTTCACGATGACCACATCGAACGTTCCTTCTTCTGTGGCTTTGATCACGGCATCGGCGATGCCCGCGGCGCTCATCTCCGGCTTCAGATCGTAGGTCGCCACCTTTGGCGACTGCACCATCACACGCTCTTCACCGGGGAACGGCTGCTCCACGCCGCCATTAAAGAAGTATGTGACATGCGCATATTTCTCCGTCTCGGCCACGCGCAAATTGCGCATGCTGAGCCCGCCCATCACGTTAGCCAGAATGTTCGCCATCGATTCCGGAGGAATTACAACCGGCAGGCTGAAGTTCTTGTCGTACTGCGTCATGCAAACGTAATGCAGATTCTTCGGAACGCGATCGCGAGCGATCGTGGCGTCCAAATCAGCCGCGCCGGGAAGGTCGCTTCCCCCTTTTGAATTCAGCCCGCTGTTCCGCGCGAGAGCACGCGTGATTTGCCGGACGCGGTCAGCACGGAAATTAAAACAGATGCAGGCATCGTCATCGCGAATCGTTGCCAGAGGCTGGCCACTCTTATCGGTGCAGACGAACGGGAGGACGAACTCGTCGGTGACGCCCCGGTTGTAAGAATCTTTCATCCCTTGCACCGGGTCAGCGCTCTTTCCGCCTTCCGCTTCGCCAAAGACCATTGCATTGTAAGCTTTGGCAATGCGCTCCCAACGCCGGTCCCGGTCCATCGCGTAGTAGCGCCCGCTCACTGTCGCAATCTTCCCGGAGTTGTATTCGCGCATCTTCTGCTGCAGTTGTTCGAGATAGCCGGCGCCGTTGGTCGGCAGCGTGTCGCGCCCGTCCATAAAGGCGTGCACGAACACACGATCCACGCCATTCTGCTTTGCCATTTTCAAAAATGCGTAAAGATGCGCCTGCTGCGAATGCACGCCGCCATCGGAGATCAGGCCGAACAGATGCAGCCGCCGCTCGCCCACGCGCGCATGCTTCATCGCCGCCAGCAGCACCGGATGCGAAAAGAACTCGCCGTTCTGGATCATCAGATCAATGCGCGTGATGTCCATGTGCACGATTCGCCCCGCGCCGATGTTCAGGTGCCCGACCTCGCTGTTGCCCATTTGCCCCTCCGGCAGGCCAACGAAAGGGCCGCTGGTATGGATGAGCGTGTTGGGATACTCCCGCAACAACCGGTCGTAAGTTGGCTTGCGCGCCAGCGCGATGGCGTTGGCCTTGGTCTCGGCACGGTATCCCCAGCCATCGAGAATGATCAGAACAAGTGGTTTCGGTCTAGGCATTTTTCACCACAGAAACACAGAGGCACGGAGAAGTCATGGAACGAATCTATAAGGATGGAGTCAGTTTTTCAAACAGGCTGACTGCTGGTTTCTCGTCAGAAATCCCAGTTATACTTTAGCCGACGGAGACAAACATGCCGATTAGTGAATTGCTGCTGCCCGAACTGGATGAAGAAATGAAGAAGACGCGCACGACTCTGGAACGAGTTCCTGTGGACAAGAAAGATTTTGCTCCTCATGCCAAGTCCATGCCGCTGGGCAAGCTGGCGCCTCACGTTGCACAGCTCGCCGGCTTCGGGCTGACCGTGCTCACTACGCCCGAGCTCGACTTTTCCAAGGGCAGCTATAAGCCGTTGCCCTTCGAGTCTACCGCCCAGCTCTTGCAGGCTTTCGACGAGGGCGCAGCCAAGGTTCGCGCCGCCCTGCAAGCCACTCCGGATGCAGCCTGGACCGAAAGCTGGAAGCTGAGCTTTCAGGGCAAGCCTATTTTCGAAGGACCACGATTTCTCGCCTACCGGCAAATGTTCCTGAATCACCTGGTTCATCACCGCGCCCAGCTGGGCGTCTATCTGCGGTTGAATGACAAACCCGTGCCCGCGACTTACGGTCCGTCGGCCGATGACACCATGGGATTTTGAACCCTACGTTGGACAGGATCGAAGAAGACTTCGACCGGCGTCGACTAATCACCAGATACTGCTCAAGGTCCAGCGAGAGTCTGGCTTCGTCATCCTCTGTAATTCAGCGCCTTCAGCCCCAAAAACCGCGACGAATCGCCCAACTCCGCTTCAATCCTCAGCAACTGGTTGTATTTGCTGATGCGGTCGGTGCGCGACGCTGAGCCCGTTTTGATCTGCCCTGCGCCGGTGGCGACGGCAAGGTCCGCGATGAACGTGTCTTCCGTTTCGCCTGAACGATGCGAAATAATCGACGTGTAGCCGTTTCGGCGTGCCAGATCGATCGCATCCAAAGTTTCGCTGACTGTGCCGATCTGGTTCACCTTGATCAAGATCGAATTAGCAACGCCCTTGTCGATTCCCTCCTGCAGGAATTGCACATTAGTGACGAACAAATCGTCGCCCACCAGTTGAATCTTTCCGCCCAGTTCTTTGGTCAGATTCTGCCAACCGTCCCAATCGTTCTCGGCAAGACCATCTTCGAGCGAGACGATGGGATAGTCGCTCGCCCACTTCGACCAGAACCTCACCATGTCGTCGGAGCTCTTCGCCGACTTGTCGGATTTCTTGAAGACGTACCTCCCGTCCTGATAGAACTCGCTGGCCGCCGGATCGAGCGCAATCGCAATCTCTTCCCCCGGCTTGTAGCCTGCCTGCTGAATCGCTTCCAGCACCACTTCGATGGCCTCTACGTTCGACTTCACCGATGGAGCGAATCCCCCTTCATCTCCGACTGCGGTGTTGTAGCCGCGCTTTTTCAGCACTCCCTTCAGCGTATGGAAAACTTCTACGCCCCAGCGCAACGCCTCGGAAAACGACGGCGCGCCCACCGGCATCACCATGAATTCCTGGAAATCCACATTGTTATCGGCATGCGCTCCGCCGTTGAGGATGTTCATCATCGGCGTAGGCAAGGTGTTGGCGCCTGCGCCACCAAGATAGCGGTAGAGCGGCAGCCCATATTCCGCCGCGGCCGCGCGCGCCGCCGCCATCGACACCGCAAGAATTGCATTCGCTCCCAGCCGGCTCTTATTCTCTGTGCCGTCGAGTTCGATCATTTTTCGATCGAGCCCGCGCTGATCCGCGGCGTCCCAGTTCGCCAACGCTGCTGCAATTTCCCCATTCACGTTCTCGACGGCTTTGAGAACACCTTTACCCAGAAAACGCGCATTGTCCCCGTCACGCAGCTCAACCGCCTCATGCTCGCCCGTCGACGCGCCGCTAGGTACAATCGCCCGCCCAATCGCTCCACTCGCCAGCTGCACTTCCGCTTCTACCGTAGGATTGCCGCGCGAATCCAGCACCTCACGCCCAATAATTGCTCCAATATTCGTCATACCGCGTTTACCGTCCTTGTCTGAGTATGTATTTGTGAATTGTCGTCCACGCGCACGGCGTGTCTGGGACCGCCCGTATAGGTCTTTCCCATGGAGCAATTCGGAAACCCTTGATTATAGCGGATGAAAGATTACCGCAAAGAAATGGAGTTCTACGCCGGAGCTCCGGATAACGGGAGCCGCACCTGGAAGCGGGTCTCACCAGGCTTCGAACTAACCTGAATATTCCCCCGGTGCTTCTTCACAATTCGCTGCACCGTGTCCAGACCCAGGCCCGTGCCTTCGCCAACTCCTTTCGTCGTAAAAAAAGGCTCGAAGATGTGGGGCTGCACTTCCTCGGGAATTCCTGGACCGTTATCCACAATCTCAACCACGGCGCAATCGTCGTCGCGGTAGGTACGGATTCGCAGCTCGCCTCTTCCGTGCATGGAGTCAATCGCATTATCAATAATGTTGGTCCACACCTGATTCAGCTCGCTGCCAAATGAATTCACCAGCAGGGGAACGCCCTGGTAATCGCGCTGCACGGCCACTCCTTGCTTCAGCTTGTGATTCAAGATCGTAAGCGTGGTTTCCAGGCTTTTGACCACGTCCACATTCAAAACCGGCGCCTGGTCCATGTGGGTATATTCCTTGATGGCGCCGACCAGATCTGATATCCGCGAAGTGCTGCTCTCGATTTCGTGCAACAGGCTCGCGATCTCAACCGATGCGGCGATCCGAACCAGCGCGGCTCGAGCCGTGTCCGCATCAAGGGTCGCAAACAACGATTCAACCAACTCGGGCTTGACGTTTCGCCGCGCCAGGCCCGCCGCCAGCATCCACAAGTCGTTCTGCCCATGACTGCGCAACAAAGAATCGATCTGGTCTTCCAGGTCGCTTATGGTCAATGGATCCGGCGGAATCACATCCGGTTGCGTGAACGAAGCTTCCATTTTTTCGATTTCCGCCTTCTGGGTCGGCGAAAGATCGCGCTTTCCCAACTCCAGACTCGCGTCCCTGATCTTCTTTAGAATCGTGCTCATCTGGCTGGCTGCGCGTTTCGCGGCAGATGCGGGATTGTTAAGTTCATGCGCCAATCCCGCCGAAAGCTTTCCCAAAGACGCCAACCGGTCGCGCTGTTGCTCGAGCCGCGTCGTTTCACGAATCCGGTCTGACATCAGGCCCACCAGCCGCTGTGTGAGCACCGGCATTTTCTGCACCAACTCCGGAAACATCGAAGCCGGAAATCGCAGAGCGCGGCTATCCGCAATAGCTCGCCCGCTCACCGTAAACTGCTTCATCCTCGAGAACGGCAGCACTCCCGTAACGTCACCCGGCTCCAGATCGAACACAAAAGTTTCGCCTGCGAGCTCGCCCCGCCCTTGAAGATGTCCCTCAAGGACCACAAACATGGCATCCGCCGGATCGCCTTCGCGCGAATACACATCACCCGACTTCAGCCTCAACTCTTGTGTCTGGCTCAGAAACCAGTCGAGCTGATCGTCTGGCAAGTCAGCGAATTCCTGCACACGGCGTAATTCAGATTTATCGACCATTTACACCTTGCTCAAATATTGATGAATGAACTGCACTGCCACTGATCCTTCCCCCACTCCAGAAGCCACGCGTTTGATAGAACCGTGCCGCACATCGCCCACCGCAAATATCCCCGGAACATTCGTCTCCAGCAGGAACGGATCGCGGTCCGGCGTCCATCCCTTCGGACGCTCCCCACCCCGCATGAGGTCAGGACCAGTCAACAGAAACCCGCGCTCGTCCCGCTCCAAAACACCCGCCAGCCAGTCCGTCCGCGGCAGCGCCCCGATAAAAATAAACATCGCACTCGCCGGCACCCTCTCAATCTTGCCCGTGTCGGAGCACAGCACCGAAATTTCTTCCAGGTGGGTTTCGCCATGTGCCTCGGCCAGGCCGGCATGGGTCCACAGCTGAATGTTAGGCGTCTCCTTAATCTGGTCGATCAGGTATTGCGACATCGTGCTGGAGAGCGATTCGCCGCGCACCAGAATAACGACGCGCTCTGCATATTTCGCGAAGTTCATCGCCGCCTGCCCCGCCGAATTCGCACCGCCCACCACATAGACGATCTCACCCTTACACGACAACGCCTCCGTAGCTCCGCCTCCATAGTAGATTCCCGCACCCTGCAACCGGTCGATGCCCGGAGCTCCCAGCCGCTTCCACTGCACCCCAGTCGCAATCATCAGCGCGTGACACGAGATTTCATTTCCATCCGCCAGCTTGATGATCCGGTAAGGCCCCTCCGCGCGGGCGCCAACCACTTCCTGCGCCAGGATTTCCACTCCGAACCGTTGCGCCTGCACCACCGCTCGCCGCGCCAGATCCGCACCACTGAGCCCAGTCGGAAATCCCAGATAATTTTCGATGCGTGAACTCATCCCCGCCTGACCGCCCGGTGCTTCCCGCTCAATCATCACCGTATGCAAACCTTCGGAGGCCCCATAAACCGCAGCGGCCAACCCAGCCGGTCCCCCTCCCACAATCGCCAGATCATAGAAGCTGGTTTGCGCACGCGTGCGCAGCCCAACTTTTTGCGCAACGTCCGCGGGCACGCCCTCAAGCAGCTTCGTCCCATCCGGAAACAGCACCACGGGCAGATTCGCCGCCTCCGGCCCCAAAGCTTCTAGCAACTGCTTGGTCTCCGGATCATTGGCGGAAAGCTCCACGTCAGTCCACTGATAGGGAACGCGGTTGCGCGCCAGAAAATCCCGCAACTCATACGATCGTGGGGACCAGCGCGTGCCCAGCACCCGGATCCCTTGAAATGTGGGACGGTAGGAAGCCTGCCAGTCGTCGAGCAAATCATCAAGTTGCGGGTACAGATGTTCCGCCGGGGGATCCCACGGCTTCAGGAAAAAATAATTGATGCTGGCCTGATTGATGGCGCTGATCGCGGCATTGGTGTCCGCATATGCAGTCAGCAACGCCCGCTTCGCGGCGGGAAAGATTCCCATCGCCTGTTGCAGAAACTCCACTCCATCCATGCGCGGCATGCGCTGGTCCGCCAGCAGCAACGCCACGCTGTCGTTTCGCACCTTCAACTGCTTCAGCAGCTCAAGCGCGCCCTCGGGTGAATCGCTGCCGATCACGCGATATTCCGCACCGTACTGCGAGCGCAGGTCGCGCTCGATCGCCCGCAACACATCAGAGTCGTCATCCACGCTCAGCAAAATTGGTTTAGCCATACTCGTTCCCGATCCCAGGAAGGCTCAAGGCAAAGAGATGATTGCACACTTCAACATTCTTTTGTCGAGTGGTTAGATACAGAAATCTGCATTCGGTTGCGCGATTCGGATTATTGGGATCCGTCGAGGATCATTCCCCCCGGAAATTAGTAGTCGAGTCCACAGTTACCCCCGCCAGTCTTCTAGACTGGAGCCACAGAACGCCCGGCCCTTATCTTCGCTGGTTCCCTGCTTCGGCCGCGTATTGTCCCGGCCATCTGCCTAGTCTAGAGTCAAAGTTAAGATCGCGGGTTTAGTAATTGAAATGCCTGAGGAGAAGTCATGAAGAAGTGGAAAGTTCTACCTTGCATCCTGCTGCTGGCGTGCTTCTGCCTAACTACGCTGGCTGTCGCACAGACCAGTGCACCCGTACCAGCCGGCACCGCTCTCATGGTCAAGCTGGAGACAACTCTCGCCACCTTTAGCAACAAACCTGGCGACCCGTTCCAGGCACGCCTGACGCAACCCGTAGTACTCGACGGCAAAACGGTGATCCCGGCCGGCACCATCGTGGAAGGCCGAGTCACCAAAGTGACCGAACCACGCCGCATCTCCGGGAAACCGACTATCGGAATCATGCCCGAAGCTCTGATCCTCCCCACCGGCGAACGCTTCTTTCTCGATGCCACGCTGGTCGATACCAATGCCGGCAGCGGCACAGACGTGAATCAGGAAGGTCAGTTCAAGGGATCCGGCCATGATCGCCGCGACCAGATACAGATCGGCGGAGGCACCGCGGGCGGCATGCTGATCGGCGGAATCATCGGCGGCCCTCCCGGAATCCTCGTCGGCGGCCTCGTGGGCGCGGGCTCGACTAGCGCTCTCTGGCTGACCAAGCACCGCTCGGCCACGCTCACGGCCGGCACCGAACTCACGCTCGAACTCAACCGTCCCCTGCCGCTCACCGTCGCAGTGGCCAGCGCGGCGCAGTAACAGCTTTCAGCTCTTCCCCGCGCCGGAGGTCCCTGCCTCCGGCGTTTTTCATTTCCAGAGGACTCAACCCTTCCTCTCTACATCATCCCTCCCCCCAATTCTGCTTCGCTCAGCAATTGCAGCTCGATCCAACCCTCAACCGGCAACGCGTCCACCGGCAGACGATTGTGCCAGAGGCTAAAGCGCAACCGCAGCCGGCTGGTAGGCGGGATCACGCCCACGCCCGGCTTGTGATCGAGCGATGTCTCGGAGCTTGCCCCCGGCACCGCCAGCAGCCAAGCCAGCGGCAAGCGGAACTCAAAGTTACGCCGCAGAGCCGCCTTGGCCGTCTCCTCACCGTGGCTTGACGGCGTGCCCGAAGAATGACCGTGAGGCGCTGCCGTTAATTCTTCCCGGCCATCGATCTTCCATCCCACCAGCTTTTGCTCTTGCACCTTTGCATCAAGCCGCAGCGTCCGCCGCGGACGCGCTTCTCCGCTCGCCCACGATTCCAGGTTCACCACCAGGTCGAACTCCATCTCCGGCACCGGCCCGGCAAAGTCCAGCCGCCCGTACACGAACGCGCTGTTGATTCCCGCATACACGGAATCCAGCAGAAACTGCTTTCCGTGCATAGCGCCGGCGCGCTGGTCGGCCGTAAAAATCGCCGCTCCGATCCACTCGAAGTAACGAACCTTCTCGCCCGTTATGTGCGGATGAATGTAGGCCGTCTGTGGCGTGAAGGTCGGCCGCACCTCCCCTCCTGTGATCGGCTGCGACAGGTAATCGGGCGGCGTCGCTCCCAGGGCCTGATAAATGTTTGAAAGATGTTTGCGGTAAAGTTCGTCGAAATCGCGATCATTGGCCGAGTGATGCTCCGGACCATACCACCAGTTCCAGTCGCTGCCCTCGGCAATCAGGATTTCTTCAAACGCCAGCTTGCGCTGAGCCTCGCTCGCGTGCGCCGCATTCTGCGCATAGAATTCGCGCGCGTGGTGCAGATAGTCCCAGGCGCGGTTGTCTTCCGGAGCTCCGATCCAGACATTGAAGTTCGCATTGATCCACGAGCCCGGCACCAGCGACGGCAAAGGAGAGAAGTCACGATGCCGCGTAATCGCCTCCGAAACCGTGACCGGCTCCAGCCCACCCTCGCGCTGCAGAGCGTCGTAGAATCGCCGCAGAAATTCCCGCCCTGACTTCGGATAATATTCCCAGGCATTCTCCCCATCGAGGATCACCGACACCACGGCATCCCGGCCCTGCGCCAGCACCGGCTGCGCCGCCTCTTTGATGCTGCGCAGCAGATGTCCGGCCGCATCCCCAGGATCCATTCCCGAGTAGACAAATCCGATCAGATCCGAAATCGTGTGGTCGCGAAACACCATGTGCATCGCGGTCGGGCCATTCTCATAGCGATGAATGTTGTAGAGCCGCTCCGCCAGGTGGGCCGGCAGCCTGCCGTTGCCATCCCTCGCAAAGAATACGCCCGTGCTGCGCCCAAGCACGCCTTCATCCGTAGCCATCCACCGGACGCCCAGGCTGTGGGCAATGGCCAGCGCCTCATCCGAAACGCTGCCCTCCGACGGCCACACGCCCTGCGGTCGCACTCCAAACACTTGTTCATGAAGATCGAGCGCGCGCACCAGCTGTTCTCGCGCATCCTCGGGATGCCGGAATCTGTTCTGCGGCAAAGACAACCCCGGCGTCGAAGCCGCTCCCGCATTGGTATCGCACACCAGCGGAAGAATCGGATGATAAAAAGGCGTCGCCGAGATCTCAATCGATCCTTTTCTCGCGGCGTCCGCATACGCTGGCAAAACCTTGCCCAGCAACTCCCGCTCCCGCGCGATCACAAAACCCTGGTCTTCGAGCGAATAGTTGCGTTCCTTCTGGATCAGCCCCGCGACATCCTTATCTTCCAGAAAAAACTCGTCAAACCATGCAATCTGCGATAGCACCTGCAGGTCGGTAAAGTCCCGCGGCAGAAAATACTTCTCCGCCTTCTCCGCCGAATACCCATGCTCCCGAAACCGCTCGAGAAGCTCCCGGTAGCGCGGATACCGCCCAATCACGTTCGCGTGGTTCGCCTGAAAAAGATATTGCAGGGCAAACACCCGCTCCTTCAGCGTCAAGTCCTTCGCGGCCTTCGCCGCCACTGTCAGAAACGGATCCTGCGCCGTTCCCGCAACGTAATCCTGAATTTGCGTGATCAGCGACGGCACCAGGTTGAAATTCTGGTGAACATTCGGGAACTCATCCAGCAGCTTCACCATGCCGTAATAATCTTTCAGCGCATGTAGCCGCACCCACGGCAAACGATACTCTCCCGTCACCAGATCCTTATAGAAAGGCTGGTGTTGGTGCCAGAGAAAGATCAGACGCAGGGCGGGCATGGCTGGAAAACTCAGTCTAGCATGCGGATTCGGCCCGTCCGCAGTACTTCCGGTACACTAGAAACTCGGAAAATGCCCCAACCGCCTACCTCCGTTGCCACTCACCGCACGACGCTACTCTCCGATCAGGATCTCTACCTCTTCAACGAAGGCAGCAACTACCGCCTCTACGAAACCATGGGCGCTCACCTGGTTACGCGCAATGGACTAGACGGCGCAGTCTTCAGCGTCTGGGCTCCCAACGCCCGCCTGGTTTCCGTGATCGGCAGCTTCAACGCCTGGGGTGCACGCACCAACCTGCTCGCGCCGCGCGGCAACTCCGGCATCTGGGAAGGCTTCGTCCCCGGAGTAACCAAAGGCGCGCTCTACAAATTCCACATCGAGTCGCGGAATCACGGCTACCACGTCGACAAAGCCGACCCGCTCGGCCTCTTGCACGAAAAACCTCCGCGCACCGCTTCCGTGGTCTGGGACCTCGACTACCAATGGAACGACCGCGACTGGATGGCGAAGCGTGCCGCCCGCAACTCCCTGCGCGCGCCGCAATCCATCTACGAAGTTCACCTCGGCTCCTGGATGCGCGTTCCCGAAGATCACAACCGCCCGCTAACCTACCGCGAGACCGCGCCGCGTCTGGCGGAGTATGTCGAACGCATGGGCTTCACCCACGTCGAGTTCCTGCCCGTGATGGAGCATCCCTTCTACGGCTCCTGGGGATACCAGACCACCGGATACTTCGCCCCCACCTCGCGCTACGGCACGCCGCAGGATTTCATGTACCTCGTCGACTACCTGCACCAGCACGGCATCGCCGTCATCCTCGACTGGGTGCCGTCGCACTTCCCTTCCGACGCTCACGGCCTCGCTTATTTCGACGGCACGCACTTGTATGAACACTCAGACTCGCGCCAGGGCTTCCATCCCGATTGGAAGACGCACATCTTCAACTACGGACGCAGCGAGGTTCGCAGCTTTCTGATGTCGAGCGCCATGTTCTGGCTCGACAAGTATCACATCGACGGCCTGCGCGTGGACGCGGTCGCCTCCATGCTCTATCTCGATTATTCCCGCAAGCAGGGCGAATGGATTCCCAACAAATTCGGCGGCCGCGAGAACCTCGAAGCCATCGACTTCCTTCGCCGCTTCAATCAGGAAGCGTACAAAGAGCATCCGGATATCCAGACCATCGCGGAAGAGTCCACATCCTGGCCCATGGTTTCACGGCCGGTCTATCTCGGCGGCCTGGGCTTCGGCGAGAAGTGGGATATGGGATGGATGCACGACACGCTCGAGTATTTCAAGAACGATCCCATCCATCGCAAATATCATCACAGCAAGCTCACCTTCCGCATGCTGTATTCCTTTCAGGAAAACTTCGTGCTGCCCCTTTCGCACGATGAGGTTGTCCACGGCAAGGGCTCTCTGATCGGCAAAATGCCGGGAGACGAATGGCAGCGCTTCGCCAACCTGCGTCTGCTGTTCGCTTACATGTTCGCCCAGCCCGGCAAGAAATTGCTCTTCATGGGATGCGAGTTCGGCCAGGTCCGCGAGTGGGCGCACGACACCAGCCTCGAGTGGGACGTTCTGCGATATCCCCTTCACAGTGGCATGCAGAAGTGGGTAGCCGAGTTGAATCGCATCTACCGCAGCGAACCTGCCCTGCACTTGCTCGATACCAATTCCGCCGGCTTCGAGTGGGTCGATTGCAACGACAACCTCACCAGCACCATTTCATTGTTACGCAAGAGCGAGTCGCCGAAAGACACAGTGCTGATCGTTTGCAACTTCACTCCCATCCCGCGCGTCGGCTATCGCGTGGGCGTCCCGCAAGGCGGCTACTGGCGCGAACTGCTCAACAGCGACGCAGCAGAATACGGCGGCACCGGCATCGGCAACCTGGGCGGAGTGAATGCCGAAGAGGAACCAGCCCACGGCCGTCCCCACTCGCTCAAGCTCACGCTCCCGCCGCTGGGGGCGTTGTTCCTGAAGAGAGCTTAAGCGCGATAAAGAGCAACTCAATGAGTGTAATGGGGGGTTGCGCCACGCGTTCGGCCTGAACTTACTTGCGGAAGCATTGCGGCTCGGTCTCTCGGCACTCTTCTCCAGAGTCATTTATCCAGATCGACTCTTGAATCTGGGCCTTGCTCGCTCTGAGAAGTTGATTTGGACGTAGTCACTTTCTCCGCATCGATCGTAGGCTTCAATGATGGCAAAGCTGACGACGTGCTCAACGCCCTTGAATTGAAACTGAGCGAAATACTCACCTTCCCCCATCGGCTCGACAAGAAAATGCCCGTGTTCGTCGGTTCGTGCTCTCTTAACGAGTGTTCCGCAACATTTCTTGTTACCGTCGGGCAGGAAAACCGAAAACGCTTCCCGCTCGACCCGCCTCCCACGAATCTTCACCTGACCAGCGAAACAGTCGATAGGCTCGAATCCCGTCCCCGCGTACTTCTGAGCCCTCGCCCAGCGCGGATAACTGGCTTCCATGCGCGGTTTCTCCTGCCCAATAGTAGACGCAGCAAATAGTAGGAGCGACAGGAGAAAACAGGATTTCATCGGAGCAGCTTACGCCCTTGGATGCACCTTGTGCCAGTCAACTGACACTAGCAGGCCTTAGCTCTCAAAACCCACATCGTGCGCTCCCAAGACTTTTCCACACCTCTTAGACACGATAAAGAGGACCGAGACGGCCGCGCGAAAGGTATGACAGTTCCCTTGTTCTTCGGTAACTTTCTTCTGAAATTTATCCTGCTAACTTAAACCGAGGCACGCGCCTCGACCGCGTCGGGCGTCCAAATCAATTTCTCTGCGAGGAACCATGAAGCGATTCGCAACCGTTGTCGCCATTTCTGCGTCATTCTTGTTAGGAGTGTCCGTATCAGCCATTGCTCAGGACGAGCATCGGGAACGAGAAGAGGTACGCCAGGAAGAACATCACGAGGCCCATGAAGAACAGAGGCACGTGGCTCATGAGGAGCGCGTTGTACATGAGGAGCACGTGGCACATGAAGAGCACGTGGCACATGAAGAGAGGCACGCGGAGCTTCGGCGAATTTCAGACGACCATTTTCGCGCGCACTTCGGACGTGAGCACTACTTTGCCGTTGGCCACGTGACTATGGTCGCAGGCCATCCGCACTTCGGCTATGGTGGCTACCGGTTCGAAATCGGACAGCCCTGGCCTGCTCGATGGGCATACACCGACCACTGCTATATCGATTTCGTCGAAGGCCGGTATTTTCTGTTTAATGCGCGGTACCCGGGAGTGCGGGTCGCGGTAAGCGTGTTGCCTTAATGAAAAGTCGACTCCGGTAGCCGAGCGGATCGGAAAGAGCCCAACCTGTTGTAACCAGATCACACTCGGAACCGCTCAACGAGCGTAATCGCGATTTTTCGCCAACCCTATGCTTTACGGGATCAAGTCAGACACCTCGGGTTTTGCTGGATTCACATGAACCTGCATCGCGGAGCCCTTGGGGCACTTACTAACAACGGCGTTAGCCTCCTCCTCCGAAAACGAATCCGTTGTGTATCGGCCGCTGTAATACTCGCCGCCGACTCGGTACGAGTAGACAACTTCAGCCCGGTATGTCGTCGAGGAGCGACCATAATGTGCTTGGACGGTTACTTCCTCTACCGTCGCCGGCATCATTGGCCAATTGGAACTGTCGGAAAATCGCGCAAATCGCCAAGGTCCCGGCCATGTGGCGGCCACCAACAACGCAATACCGAACAGGGCCAGAAACGACAGGTCGAACCATAAGGGCATGACGCTGCTATTTTGGACCAAAAGAGGACACAGCGTTAGCGATTTCTGTAATCAGGCGTTCACTCAAAACTCCTCAGCGGGAGCCAATGAGTGTACGGCGATTTTGCATCAATTGACTGTCGCTGGTTCGCCAATCACTCGCGACAGCTAGCGAGGGCCCGCTAAGATGGCCGAGTTGCCAACCTGCGTTATGATTTTTCTCTGCCTCTTCTCGTCGAGCGCAGAAGGAAGCTTTAACTGAAGGGTATAGAGCGCCGACCCTCGTTCCCACCACAGGTTGGCCGGGGCGCACGATCCACCGCAACTGACTGGCCTGAAGAAACCGACGATGCCACCAGCCAACTTCACCTCTTGAACATTCGTGAGTTCACGCGGAGAGTAGGTGGCATTATCCTTGGCTCCGAAGGACGCCGCGAAGCCCGCATCACCCATGCCCGACTCGTAATAGAGGGTGATGGCGTACTCGTCGGCTGTGGCCTTGTCCACAGCGTGTTTGGCGTCACTGAAAGGGCTAGGTAGTTCGGTAGGCAACAGTACCGGTACCGTCGTCTTCGCTTTTACCTCAGCCAAGGCGGAAAGAAAAACACCTGGAAGAGATCCAGTCGCGTTTCCTCGAACGCAGGTCCAGAGGACGGCAACAGCGAGCACTCCCACAAGAGCCCCAGAAAATACTTCCTTCATGAGGAAACTCTACCTCAACTGTCGAAATCAGGCGATTTACACTCATTGAGAATTGGCCGTCCGGTTCAATGAGTGTAATGGCGATGTTACGCCAACTGAGCAGCGACCACGGGCCTCTACTTTGCCGGGACGCATTGTTCCGAATCCGGATTGGCAGCTTCGCTCGTGGTGCGGGTCGGGGTCGCCTCGGCATTAAGAATGCTCTCGACGCTTAATTCAGCCACCGCACCGTTCAGGTGCCCGAAACCGTTCCCCGAATACGACCCACGCGACGTGCATACCGCCTGGTATTCCGACCTCATTCTCAGGCGCCCTACGAAAGTGGCCGTGGTCGCGCCATCGGAATATCTGTCCACCATGTATTCGGTATTTTGAGGCCATTTTGAGGGCCATTGTGCGTCACAGAACTTGGTTGTTTCTCTTGAGCATAGTCCCGGCCTGCCGAAATTCAAAGCGACTGGCCATCTGTAACCGTCAGTGACAAACGCACCCTGGCAGCGGCCAACAATCCATTGTCCTTCCATAGTTGTTACCAACTCACCACGCACGGCGATGCGTTTTCCTTCGCGGGCGCGAAGATCCTGAAAAAGATTACAAATCGGAATTACAGGCAGAGACGCCGGGTCGGGGAGCACATCGATGGCGAGGTTTTCAAAGGAATCAAAAACCAGTTCTGCCGGAAGCCATCCCTTGGGAGCGACGTTGATTCTGCCCGAGATTGTTGCGGTTGCGGTGACGACCTTGCCTTCACTGCGCAGTGTATCGAGTCTAATGGCAGCCTTCTCAAACCCCTGGCGTTCCAATGCTGACAGTCGATCGGACGGCCGCAACAATACCGCAGTAGGCCATAACGTATGGTGTGAGATGTACTGGTTGTCACACTCCTGAGAACCTAGAACTGCTATGTCTTTCGAGATAATTAACTCGCCCGTCAGAACCAGTTGACGCCCGTCCGTCTGCGGAGCGAGATGCGAAAATAAATGGCACACTGACTCCTGTCCGTACAGATTGAGCTTGAGGAGGAGCAGAATAGCGACAGTCAGGTATATCTTGAGTCTCATCGCAGTCCTCGGCAGTTTTATCTTAACTTGGAGATGATGAATGTTGAAAACCAGGCGTTTACACTCATTGACCTTGACGGGGGGTGCTCGCTCACGCGGGATTCTTGAGAATCAACTTTTCCACACCCCCATTGTGACATCTGACCTTGCGCTCAAAATTAAATCGCGTAATCATAGTCGAGGCCGTGACAGTCGGGTGAACCCGCCTCGTCGCGTCTCTAAGTCCTTTCTTTCACGGATTTTAGTATCTAAGTTCTTTGACATCCGGATTTTGCGGGGAATTTCCTGCTAACGTGATGATTCCAGGGATAGGAGGGGGAGGGGGGTACCCTGACTCTGGCCCGAAACGCACGCAAAGGAATCCCAAATCCACCAGCCTCGTTGGACTTTATTTTGACAAGAAATCCACAAGGGACTAGGGACCAGAGAGGTCGACCTTCACCCGTTCCCGAGCTTCCGCTGGAACATTAGGTACCATTTCCAGCGCGAAGATAAAGCTGGCCCCCAGAACTGGCCCCTGACCCCTAGCCCCTGACCCCTAGCCCCTGACCCCTAGCCCCTGACCCCTGCTTTCCCCCATGCTATCCTGCCCACAGCAAGCGCCGCCCCAATGCGGATCCTGACCCGCTACATTCTTCGCGAAGTCACCTCGCACGCCCTGATCGGCGCGGGCATCTTCACCTTTGTACTGTTCACGCGCGATCTTGGACGCATTCTCGAACTCGTAGTCAGGGCCAGCGCGCCCCTACCGAGCATCGCCCAGATCTTCTTCTACACCGTGCCGCTCGCGCTCACCTACACGATCCCCATGAGCGTGCTGGTAGGGATTCTCATCGGGCTGAGCCGCCTCGCCGCCGACAGCGAGATCACCGCCATGCGCGCCAGCGGCATGGGCGTGTGGAACTTTGGACGCGTGCTGGCAATTTTTGTCGCCGCCGCCTGGCTGCTCGCTCTGGCCAACGGACTTTATCTGGCGCCCTGGTCGCTGGCATCGCTCGGACGCCTCGAAGATCAACTCAAAGGCTCGCAGGTTTCCTACGAAGTGCAGCCTCGCGTGTTCTATGAAGGTTTTCCCAAACTCGTGCTCTACGTGCAGGACGTGCACGGCGCCCAAGGAGGAGCCGTTTGGAATGGAGTGTTTCTCGCAGACATCTCCGATCCCTCCAATCCAAGCATCACGCTGGCCCGCGAAGGCATTCTCGTTCCCGAGGGTCAGGATCGCCTGCACCTGCACTTGAAAGAAGGTTCGACCCACGAAACCGATCCCGCGCAAGCCGACCATTACCAGATCTCGACATTCCAGCAAACCGACATCCCAATCGAACTGGCGCTCGTCAGAAAACAAAGCGGACGAACAAACTCCGGTCAAGGCCATCGGCACCTGGGCGCTGCGCGATCGCGCCGCCACCGCCGATCCCGTCTCCGCGCGCCTCTACCTCATCGAGTTTCACAACCGCTTCGCTCTGCCGACGGCTTGCTTAGTGTTGGCGATGGTCGGAATTCCGTTGGGACTCTCCTCGAAGAAGAGCGGCAAGTCCGGCGGATTCGTGCTCACCATCGTGCTCGTCTTCGTCTACTACTTCGTCTCCCTGATCGGAGTTTCCCTCGCCAAGCAGGGCCGCGTCAGCCCCGTCTTCGGAGCCTGGCTTGCCAACCTTGTGTTCTTTGCTGCGGCCTTGTTCCTGTTGTGGCAAGCCGAGCGACGACCCTTCGCTCTTTCGGCGATCCGGCTGGCCTGGAAGCGCAACGAGCTTCCGGCGAACGGCCTCGGCACCAAACCGCAGGCACGGACGCCGAGAAACTGCCTCCGCCAATGCCTTCCAGCGCGCCTCCACGCGGCGGCGAGTCTTCAGCGCCAGCTTTCCCCACGCTGCTCGATGACTACGTGCTGCGCGATTTCTTCCTCTACCTTGGGATGATCGTCGCTGCCTTCCTCGTCCTGTTACTGGTCTTCACCCTGTTCGAGCTGCTCGGGCGATATCCTGCGCAACCAGACGCCGGCAATTGTCGTCGCCGAGTATCTGCTGAACGTTTCTCCCTACCTGCTCTACAGCGTTGCGCCGCTGATCATGCTGCTGGCTGTGCTGATCACTTTCGGCCTGATGAACCGCTCGAACGAGATCACTGCCATCAAGGCGACCGGCACCAGCGTCTACCGCATCGTCACGCCCGTGCTGGCTGCGGCCGCCGTGCTGGCGGCGGGACTTTTTTTCGCCGACCAGTTCTACCTGCCGCATACCAACAAGCGCCAGGAGGCGTTGCACAACCAGATCAAGGGCAAGCCGCCGCAAACCTATCTGCGTCCCGACCGCCGCTGGATTTTCGGCCAGCACAACGACATTTACTACTACCAGTTCTTCGATGCCGACCGCGATCAGTTTGCCAACCTCACCATCTTTCAAATCGACCCCGCAAGCTTTCACCATCACGCAGCGCATCCACGCCGAGCGCGCGCACTGGGCTGACAGCATGGGACGCTGGATCTTCGAACAGGGCTGGCAGCGGTCCCTGCACGGCGCTGCCATCGCCGGGTACCGCACGTTCGACGTCTCCACTTTCCCAGAATCAGCGAGGCGCCGTCTTATTTCAAGAAGGAAGTGAAACAGTACTCTGAAATGAACTATGAGGAATTGCGCCGCTACATCCGCGACCTGCAGCAAAGCGGCTTCGATGTAGTGCGTCTCCGGGTGGAGTTGAACAAGAAGCTTTCGTATCCGCTGATCACCCTGATCATGGCTGCGCTCGCCGTCCCGTTTTCTCTGTCAGCGGCCAAGAAGGGAGCCATCACGGGAGTGGCCGTGGCTGTGGGAATCGCCGTGGTCTACACCATTGTGTCGAGGTTATCCGAAGCGATGGGAGATATCAGCCTGCTGCCCCCGGCGCTGGCCGCCTGGTCGCCGGACCTGATCTTCGCTCTGGTGGGCGCTTACCTGATTCTCAAAATTCCAACCTGATCCCAAGGCAGGATCAGGCAAATCTGGATTAGCAAATCTCGATCAAGCACGCCTCAATCAAGCCCAGACTACTTCACCGCTACTCCCGAAGGATAGTTGAAGGTAGTAATCGGAGTTTGCGGGGTCAACTGTCCCGTCGCGGGCGTGATGCCGTATTCCGAAACAATCTGCGACCCAACCACCGAGGTACCTGTGGTGGCCACGAACATCCAGCTATCATCGCTGCGAATCGCAATCGAGTTCGGACCGGCACCTGTATTCACGAATGCCGGGGTAAGTGGCGTCAACGCCCCGGTGGCTGGGCTTATCCTGAACGAAGAGATCTGGCTCGACGCCGTATCCACCACATACAGGAAGTTGCCATACGCGTCGACCGTCAGTGGCCCAGGGCCATTGCCGGGAGAAACCGGAAAGGGCGAACCTTTGATCGGCAGCAGGCTGTAATCCGCGAACTGGCAAGCGGGCAGTGAAACCTTGCTACAGATGGTGAACGCGCTAACGCTGTTTGCACCGTTGCCCGACCCCGCATTCGCCACATAAGCGTAGCGGTTGCAAGGATCAACTGCTACTCCGGAGGGTACCGGGCCCGTCGGAAGCCCCGTGGTCGTCGGAGTTGGAAGAGCCACGCTTAGGCTTCCCGTCGAGGAGACCAGGTAACGCAGCACCACGTAATTGAGGGAATCCGTAACATACAAGTACTCGGTCGTAGCCGGCGCAAACGATGCGCAATATGCATACAGCTGAGGATAGACCGTTGGAGTGACTGCCAGCGCGGAGGCACTGGGGGGTTGCCCGCCCAACGGCGCCGGGACGGCAAACGGCGAGTCTGGCACCTCGGTCAGGCTGGCGCCGCTGCCAATGGAAAAAACGGAAACTGTTGCTTCCGACCCGTTCGCCACGAACAGAAACTTGCCCGCCGAATCCATGGTGATCGCCACCGGATTCGTCAGTTGGGCCGTGGCCAAGTATGCCAGCTTGCCATCGGAGGCGATCGAAAATGTCGCGATCCCGGTAACGCTCCCAGGAAGCGCCGCATTCTGGTACACGATCACATAGGCGAATGCGCCCGCCGGGTCAAGAAGGACCGACGTTGGAATCCCCGGCGTGGGAGGACCGTTTACGTTGTTAATCTGCGTAGCATGGCCATTCGTTAAATCGAGGCTGAAGCTCTGCATGACCGCCGAGCCCTGGCTGGGAATCACCACCAGCCCATTGGAGGAAGAATTGTACTTAGTGCTGCATGCCAGCAGGACTCCAATCGACACCAGAACGAAAATCGCCGCAATCCAGGTAAACCTTGTCCGCATTCTTCGCTTTATCCTCGTGTAAACGTGATTATGCATTCTCCGGCCGCACAAACCGGACTTGAACTCTATTTGAAGGCGAGAATTGCCATCCACTTGTGTATCAGGAATGGACGGGAAGAGCAACCGCCCGGACTAGTTGGAACCACAGGGACGGCCCGGAGTTGCCTGAAAACCAGAACCCAGTACCTAGTTTCCAGCTCCCAGAGACCCCGACGAGGAAAAATTAAGGAGCAGCGTGTAGAGAGAAGTTCCTGCCCACTGGGTACCGAGTACTAGGTACTAGCAACTACGCTGTCGAAAGCCTCTCGTGACCTGGCCTCTCCCGGCAAAAGAGGCAGATGAATTTCGACCATGAGGCCGCCTTCGGCCCGGTTCCTCGCCGCAACGCGTCCGCCATGGAAGCGGACTGCGCGTTCCGTGATGGCTAGCCCCAGACCAACCCCGCCAGTCTGCCGGCCTCGGGCGTCGTCCAGACGGTAAAACGGCTGGAACAGTTTTTCGAGTGCATCGGGAGGAACGCCAGAGCCGCAATCGGTGACCCGCACCACCGCTTCCTCACCCGCCAGAGTTCCGATCCTCTCCAAGTGGACCTCAACCGTGCTGCCCTCGCGAGTGTAGCGGATGGCGTTGCGGACTACATTCTCAATCGCGCTGTGCAGCAGCGACGCATCTCCGCGCACTTCCCAGCTTCCTTCAGGAATTTCGCTGTGGACGTGGCAATGCCGCGCCTGGGCTTCGAACTCCGCATCTTCGGCAACGCTGAGTACAACTTCATCCAGCAGGACGGGCGTCTCCGGAACGATCTGCTCTCCATCTTCCAGGCGAGCGAGCGTCAGGATGCGGCGGATCAATTCGTTCAGTCGGCTCGCTTCCAATTCGATACGATCGAGCATGGCGGCGCTCTCCACGTTCGACCGTTGACGAGCCAGCCCCAAAGCAACATTCAGCCGCGCCAAGGGCGAGCGCAACTCATGCGAAATGTCGTTGAGCAGCCGGGATTGCGCCTTTACCAGGTTTTCCAGCCGTTCCGCCATTCCGTCAAAGTCGCGCATCAGGCCCGCAACCTCGTCGCGTCTCCGAACGTTCGGAGCCCCGGCTCGGGCCGCAAGATCTCCGGCGGCCAATTGGCGCGTCGCAGCACGCAAGCGAACAATGGGCAAGGTCAGGAGCCACGCCAGCAGATAACAGACGAGCCCGGAAGAGATGACAGCGATGATCAGGCCAGGGATCGGCAATCCTCGCGGACCTAGAAACAGGCGCGGGCCCGGCGGAGGTGACAACACCAGCGTGTAATTGTGCAATCCATCGGAGGAAGCACGCGTATCGCGCAACACCGGTGGAGGGGCAGGAAAAATGAAGCCTTCATGCGGCACCCTCGGCCCCCCGGTTGCAACGCGGACAGCCCAATCCGGCGCTCCACGATGCGAGATCTCCTCCATGTTCTCGTTGAAGAGAAACCCACGAACGTGTTGCGTCTTCTCCAGATTCTCCAGGTAATCCCGAAGTGCGCGATTGCCTCCCTGCTCGTAGGCCGTGACCGAGTCGTTCAACGCGACCGACAGCAGGCCTTCCCAACTCGAGGTTCGCGGACGAAACGCCAGGGTCACGACGATCGCCAGCACAAGAAACAGCGCCTGCGCCACCCAGAAGGAAAGGAATATCTTGAGGAACAGGCTTTTCATGAGGTGCTCTTCACCTTTTCCCCAACCTTCTCGCGCGGACGGGCAAAGATGTAGCCCACGCCCCGGATGGTCTTGATGTGCTCATCGGCGTCCGTATCTCCGAGTTTCTTGCGGACCTTGCTGACGTGCATGTCAATGCTGCGGTCAAAGGGAGAAAACTTGCGGCTGAGCACGGCATTCACCAAACGCTCGCGCGGGACGACGCGGCCTGCCTCGCGCAACAGCACTTCGAGAAGATTGAATTCCACCGAAGTGAGGTCAACGGGCTCGCCATCGCGGCGCACGCAGCGTGTCGCCGGATCAAGTTCAATCTCCCCGACGCGCACAATATCGGGCGCGGACGAAGCCGACTTGTCGCCGCGGGTACGGCGCAGGATGGCTCGAATGCGCGCCACCAGTTCCCGCGGATTGAAAGGCTTGGGCAGGTAATCGTCGGCGCCGATCTCCAGCCCGACAATGCGGTCCACATCTTCGCCGCGAGCCGTGAGCAAAAGCACCGGCAGCCGCGACGTGGCACGAATGCGGCGCAGCACTTCGAAGCCATTGATGCCGGGCAGCATTACATCGAGGACCACCAACAGGTAGTTGCCGCCGGTGGCACGCTGCAGCCCGTTCTCGCCGTCGTGCACCGATTCGACCACGAAGCCCTCGGCCTGCAGGTATTCACCGACCAGGGTGCAAAGTTCGACGTCGTCGTCAATAACGAGAATTCGTTCCATCTTGGTTGTCTTCATTGTGCACCAGACGCCAGCGCGCCGGGGTAAAGAATTGTCAAACCATATTGTGCTGCCAAATCGTCAAACATCCCCGGCAGCGCATAGTTGCTGCTTTGACAAAACTTTACTCGGATTGACCGACTTTTTACTACTTTTTTTGCGCAATCGTGTTCCTATAACTGTGCGGGAGAGTCCCAAGGTTCCCGGAAGAAATGCCTGCATGGAACCGTTCTTCGTTTTTGTTTTTCAAGGAGTGGAGAGCTTATGAAATCGATTCGTTTTCGGTTCCTCGTCGCAGCCTTGGCAGTCGTGCTGGGAGCTGCGATCGCTAAGTCGCAAACCGCCGATGCCCCGGCGCCGCCGCCGATGCATGACCACGAATTCGGCATGGAGGGCCACATGATGGGTTTCTTCGCCAAGTACCTGGACCTAAGCGACGCCCAGCGCGCCCAGATGAAGGCCGTCATGCAGAAGGAACGTCCCACGCTGAAGCCGTTGATGCAGCAGCTTCAGCAAACCCACGAGCAACTGAAGCCCTACGAGGAAGGCACGTACGATGAAGTCAAAGTACGCGCCCTGGCCGCTCAGCAGACCCAAACCGTCGCGGAATTGACGGTGCAGGAAACGCGCATTCACAGCGAGCTGTTTCAATTGCTCACTCCCGACCAGCAGGCCAAGATGAAGGAATTCGAGGCCGATCGCGAAGCCCGCATGCAACAACGCATGCAGGAAGGACCGCCCGCTCCTCCGCAGGAGTAAGGCTGGTTTGATGTTGGTCCGTTTGACCTTGGTTGGGTTACAGCAGCGCGGGGTCGGTTCTCTGGCTGACCCCACGCTGTGCCGGGGAGTAGTGCCATGGATCTGGCTCAGGCAGTCATTTTCTACGTCGGGTGGTTCTTCTTCATCGGCTGGGGTGCGCTTCTCGCGGCAATCACCGCAATCGCCTTCGGCCGCGATATCCTTTCCGCCGCGCAGCCCGCAACGGTCCGGAAGAAACAGCATGGGTCTTAGGTACTAGGTCTTGGGTGCTAGGCCTCGGGTATTCGGGACCAGTCGCTTGAGTCTTGCCCCCTAGGCCGCTGCCGCTGCCTTTCTGAAACCTTCCTATCACCTAAGACCTACGACCTAAGACCCGTTTCTTGCACCCTCGCCTGCTAGAATTTCATCTACACAACCTGCATGATTCCCAAGCGTATGCGTCCGCTGCTGCCTTACCTTAAGCGTTACCGGTGGGGTTTCGTGGCGGGGATTTTCTGCATTTTCCTGAGCAACGGCGCGTGGATTTTTCTGCCCCAGGTGATCCGCCATGCGATCGATGATCTCAACGCCGGAGTCACCTCCGCCAAGCTCTTGCACTTTGCCTGGCAGATGCTCGAAGTCGCCGCAATTCGCGGGGTCTTTCTGTTCCTGACTCGCTGGATCGTGATCGGCATCT
Organism: uncultured Acidobacteriaceae bacterium; assembly: GCA_963827005.1. Classification (GTDB taxonomy): domain Bacteria; phylum Acidobacteriota; class Terriglobia; order Terriglobales; family Acidobacteriaceae; genus Sulfotelmatobacter. Next base: position 39,805 of record CAWGZD010000009.1, on the reverse strand, counting down.
CGCGCGACATTGAGTACGATCTGCGCAACGACCTCTTCGCCCACCTGGAAACGCTCTCCTACTCTTATTACCAGCGCATGCGCACCGGCGACATCATGGCCCGGGTGACGAACGATTTGAATGCCGTCCGGATGCTGCTCGGCCCGGCGATCATGTACTCGGCGAATACGTTTGTGTTCACCGCCGGGGCGCTTTTCTTCATGGTGCTCATCAGTCCCAAGCTCACCTTCTATGCCTTTCTGCCCCTGCCTCTGGTCAGCCTGGTCATCCAGCACTTCGGACGGCGCATTCACGAACGCTTCGAAAGAATTCAGGCGATGTTCTCCGACATCTCGGCGCGAGCGCAGGAGAATTTCTCTGGAGCGCGCGTTATTCGCGCCTACGTGCAGGAAGAGGCCGAGATTTCCGCCTTCGAAGATGCCAACCAGGAATACATTTCCCGCAGTTTGAAGCTGGTGCGTCTCATGGGCATGTTATGGCCTACACTGGAACTCATGCTTGGCCTGGCGATGGTCCTGGTGCTGTGGATGGGCGGCCGCGAAGTGCTCCACGGACAAACCGTGGTGAACCTGGTTTCTTCGCTGGGAACAAGAACCACTCTCCTGCTTCCCGGTTCGGTGACCGTCGGCGACTTCGCCGCCTTCAACATTTACATGATGCAGCTCACCTTTCCCGTGATTGCGCTGGGCTGGGTGGTCAACATTTTCCAGCGAGGCACGGCATCGCTCGGGCGCCTGAATGAGATTCTGCAGGAGCAACCTGAGATCAAAGATGAGGCTGCGGCCCGTGACCTGCCCGTACAAGGCGAAATCGAATTCCGAGGGCTCAACTTTGCCTACGACGGTAAGCCCGTGCTGCACGACCTGAACCTGCGCATCCCCGCCGGCACCAGCATGGCCATCGTAGGTCCGACGGGATCGGGAAAAACTACGCTGGTCAATCTGATTCCGCGCATTTACGACGCGGCCCCAGGCATGGTTCTGGTGGATGGCCGCCCCATCCGGGAGTTCTCCCTGGCGTCGCTGCGCAACAGCATTGGCTTTGTTCCTCAGGAAACCTTCCTGTTCAGCGACCGCATCCGCGAAAACATTGCCCTCGGCGTAGAATCTGCCACCGATCAGCAGATTCACGATGCGGCCGAGGCCGCCAACATCGCCCAGGATATCGAGGGCTTTCCCGAGCAATATCAAACCATGGTGGGCGAGCGCGGTATCACGCTTTCTGGAGGGCAGAAGCAACGCACCGCCATTGCCCGCGCCCTGATTCGCAACCCGCGAATTCTCATCCTCGACGATGCGCTCTCCAGCGTCGACACCCACACGGAAGATAAAATCCTCAATCACCTGCGTGAAGTGATGCAGGGTCGCACTACCCTGTTCATCTCTCACCGAGTTTCCACCGTGCGCAATGCCGACCGCATCGCCGTGCTGCACGAAGGCCGCATCGTGGAATCCGGCACGCACGACGAACTGCTCGCCTTGAACGGCTACTACAACGACCTGTACAACAAGCAGTTGCTGGAAGAAGAACTGGCCGAGGTGTGAAAGATGTCTGGAGAAGAGCGCGATTTCTGGCCCAACCTAAGAGCCGAAAGCGGGCAGTTTGCGCGCTTAAAAGTGTCCGCTCTTTAGCGCGTCATAGGCTTGGCTCGCGTCCCGAGTATTTCGCCGAACCTCCTTCCATAACCGGATTTCCGAGAACATTGTGATACCGTTGCGTAGCAAGTCTCAACCACTTTGCCTATGCAGCGAGTCGACACCCCTGAGATTCTCGATTCCGGCGCCTGCTCTCTGGCCGACATAGCGGTGACACTGCGGGATATCGGCCGCATGAACCGCTGGTTCGGTGGGATTGCCACTACCCAGAGGATGATGGAACGCGTCGCCAGCACTACCGGCGTAAAGCATTTTTCCGTGTTGGAAGTGGCCGCGGGTTCGGGAGAAGCCCCGGAGATCGTCCGGCAAAGGCTGGCGGCGCGTGGCATCACTTCCACGGCAACGCTGCTCGACCGAGCACAGTCTCACCTTCCCTCAGGGGACCAGAGCGTGGTAGCCGACGCGCTTGCCCTGCCTTTCGCGGACCACTCCTTCGACCTGGTGAGCTGTTGCCTGTTTGCCCATCATCTCGACGTTCACCAGCTGGCACGGTTCGTGCGCGAGGGTCTGCGGGTGAGCCGGCGGGCGCTGTTGATCAACGATCTCGTGCGGCATCGCGTGCATCTGGCGTTAGCGTTTGCCGGCTATCCCCTCATGCGCAGCCGCATAGCTTGGCTGGACGGACTCACGTCGGTACGCCGCGCCTACGTTCCACACGAAATCCGGAGTGTAATCGCTTCCGCTTGGCCCGAGCCTGCAGTGCGCGTGGAGATCTCGCGCAATTATCTTTTCCGCATGGGAGTGATTCTGTGGAAGAATGCGCCTGAGCGTCACCGCGCCTGAAGGCCGAGGAGATGCGTGCCTTCGCTTCGTGTCGGGGCATGCCTTCGGGCATACCGGAAGCTCCGGCTATGGAGTGCGCCTTTAAGCGCTGGACCCCAGTTCCCTACCGCACCACCAGCACTTCTCGGATATTGTCGCGGGCAAGAAAGAACTTGATCGACGCGAAATCTCGGAACAAGGTTTCGATGTGCCGGTTGTTGAACACGCGCTGCAACTGAAAGCCATCCGAGATGGCGGTATGCACAGCTCCCGTGGGACCGCGCCTGGCTTCCCGCCGCAGCACAATCTTCTGCATCTCAAGTGTGTCAGTGCCGACGATGTGAAAGCGATGGCAAGGCGAATCCGGACCGGCATCCCGCGTATGGAAGAACGCGAGCAACATGCCCCCCGGCTTCAGCACCGACCACAAGCGCCCGACGACCGGCTTCACCAGACTCTCATCCAGATAATCGGGAAGGTTCCAACACAAAACAACATCGAAGCGAGCCGCGGGGTAGACAAGGTTATCAGCGAGAAACTTGCGGCTGTCGAGAACCAGCGCGCCCTGCTCATCTTTGGTAAGTAGATCAGGGTCGGTTGAGGCAGTCAGCAGGTCCTCGCTGTAAATTCTGTGGCCTTTTTCGGTGAAGTGCCGGATGTTGGTCGGCGAGGTCGATCCCAGGTCCAGAACGCACAGGTCCTCCGTAGACTCCCAGACGCGAGACAACTCTCCCAGGCCGCTGGAACGGCGGGTCAGCTTCTGCGAGCCCTGCACCGGGACGGCTTCAGGTCCGGATGATCGAAAGAGTTTCATGAAATTCTGCGAGACTGACGACATCCTGACTGCCTGATTCCTGACTTAACCTTCGAGTATGCCGCTGCAACTGCCATTGAACGATGCGCTAACCGGCCAACCTCACCGAAACCAGGTCACCGGTTAATTGCTTCACTCACTTCGTATCGGTGCGGTGAATATCAACTTTCCCCTTCAAGAACGCGCCCTCTTCAATGGAGATGCGCTGGGTGCTGATATCGCCGGTGACAATCGCGGACTTACGCAATTCGACGCGGTCGCTGGCTTGAATGTTGCCCTCCAGCTTGCCCTGCACCACCACGGCCTTGGCCTCAACGCTGCCTTTGACCTGGCCGTTAGGCCCGACCGTCAGGCCGTTGCCCTTGAGCGCGATGCTGCCTTCGACCTGGCCATCCAGGTAAAGATCTTCGCTGCCCGAAAGCTCGCCCTTGATGACGACGGACTTGCCGATTTGTGCCAACCCACTCTGTCCCAACCCACTTTGTGCCAACCCACTGGCGGGTGCGCTCATTGGACGGTCTCCTTGTGCAACGGGATCTTGTGCAATCGGATCTGGTGCAACTGGATCTGGTGTAACGCGATCTGGTGCAGCGGGGATCCGTACCGGTTTGCTCCCAAATCAGAATCCCTGAGGCAAAGACGGAAGACCGCTCACTGCAACGACTATACGCAAGGCAAGGAGTGCGGGGCAAGCCACTACCCTGCCCCATCGTGTGCATTACCACGTTCACAGTAGAGAATACGGCAAGCCTAATTGCTACACTAGCAGTGTGTGGGACGGAATGAAGTCGGCGAAGTGGATTCATACCGGAGCCGCGGCATTGCTTGCCCTCTGGCTCGCCGCCGGTGCGGGTTCTCTCGAGGCCCGTGCGCCGTCGAGTTCTGCTGCGGATTCAGCCTCTGCCGTGGAACTGGTTCGGGCCGCGGTTGCGAACGAAGTGGCAGCTGGCAACGACGACTCAACCAAGCACATGTTCCGCTCGCGCAAGCAGAACCCGCAGGGCTCACAAACCAGGCTCTATGTGGAAACGCGGACGGCCATGGCCGGCATGACGATTGCCTACAACGATCATCCTCTCACCTCGGAACAAATGCGGAACGAGGCCGCACGCCTCGATGATCTCGTGGCCAATCCCGAGCAGCTCAAGCGCAAACATTCGCAGGAGCGGGAGACCGCCGAGCACACGCTGCGCATTGTGAAAGCGCTGCCCGAAGCTTTTCTTTACGACTATGACCGCGATGAAAGCGGCACCGCGTCCTTGGGCAAGGACGGCGGCCACCTGGTGCGTTTGAAGTTTCGCCCTAACCCCGAATACCATCCACCTTCTCACGTGGAAGACGTGCTGGTCGGCATGCAGGGAGTTGTTGCGATCGATCCCGTGGCTAAGAGGATCGCCGTAATCGACGGAACGCTATTCAAAGAAGTCAGCTTCGGATGGGGAATTCTCGGACACCTCGATAAAGGCGGACACTTTCTGGTCGAACAGCGCGACGTCGGCGACGGCTCCTGGGACATCTCGCACATGTCGCTGAACTTTACCGGAAGAATTCTTCTGTTCAAGGCGCTTGCCATCAAGTCCGACGAGACATTCAGCGACTTCCGCCGCGTCCCCGCCGACACCACCTTTGCCCAGGGCGTGGAAATGCTGAAGGTGGAAGAGGCGAAGTTGGCACAAGCCCGCGCAGAATCAGCCAGGTCGGATACCAGCCCTCACTAGCACAGATCTCATTAACAGTGAAGGGTTCGCATCATTGTATTCCTTAAAGAATAGCAGATGCAGCACCTATAGCTGTTTGATTAAGATACGGCTGCTGAACTCACGCGCCCGACCTCAGCGTCTCTTTCCTTACCGTCAGCTTCTCGATGAGATCCTCTTTAACGCGATACCCGGTCCCCCGCTGATCGCTGATCGCGATCATCCCTTGCGCAGAGACCTGCACTTCCGGATCGACAATGTCTTCCTTCCAATAGCGTTTTGATGCGGAGACGTCCCCCGGCAAACTAAAACCCTCGAGCGTCGAAAGCGCAATGTTGTGGGCGCGGCCGATACCGGATTCAAGCATCCCTCCGCACCATACCGGAATCTTCTGCGCGTGGCAGATGTCGTGAATCTTTTTAGCTTCGCTGAATCCTCCCACTCGCCCGACTTTGATATTAATAATGCGACAGGCGCCAGTCTCAAGCGCAATTGCCGCGGTCCGCGCGCTCACGATCGACTCATCCAGGCAAATCGCAGTGCGCAATTCTTTTTGCAGCCGCGCGTGGTAGAAAATGTCGTCGTCCCAAAGCGGCTGCTCGATCATCAGCAGATTGAACTGATCAAAGCTCCTCAGGTGCTCGACCTGATCGAGCGTGTAAGCAGAATTCGCGTCGCAGCTCAGCGTGATATCGGCCCATCGGGATCGGATTTTCTCGAGCACGTTTACATCCCAGCCCGGTTTCACCTTCACCTTGATGCGCCGGTAGCCGGCAGCCAGCTCGATCTGGATCTTTTCGAGCAATTGTTCAACCGAATCCTGAATGCCAATAGAGACTCCGCAAGCGATTTCACTTCGCGTGCCGCCGAGCAACTTCCACAGCGGCATGCTTCTCTGTTTCGCTTCGGCATCCCACATCGCGTTTTCGACTGCCGCTTTCGCCATGCGATGGCCGCGCACCCTCGAAAAAAGACTCGCACAATCGCGTGCCGATTCCAGTTCGCACCCCAGCACCGCGGGAGCAATGTAGCGGGCGATGGTGAGCCAACTGCTTTCGGTCCACTCGCTGCTGTAGTAGGGATCTTCGCCGGTGACGCATTCGCTCCAGCCATCGACACCGTCACAATGCGCGGTGAGCAGCAGGATGCGCCGGCTGTAAGTGCGTCCAAAGCTCGTCTCAAAGAAATGGACGAGCGGCATATGAATCTCGCGGAGAGTAATGGCTTCAATCTTCATAGGACGTAATCAAGACAAAATCAATTCACCACAGAGACACAGAGCCACAGAGAAAATCTATGACAAGAAAACCCAGAGACCTGGTTTTCCTCTGTGACTCTGTGGTGAGGTCTTAGTCTTCCGATGCATACGACCACTTCTCATCCCAGTTGCCCAGCAGAAACTTCCCGTTGCCTGCCGAGTCGCGTTCGTAACCGAGCACAGCCAGCCCGTCGCCGAACCCTCGCAAAAACTGTTCGCGGTTGCGTTCCTGCACCTGCTGCGCCTTACCGCGGGTTTCCGCCACGGCCTTCCATTCATAAATCTGCGCGGGCACTTCAATCTCCAAAGATTGGTTGACCACAGGAACCTTGCCGGTGGTCAGCAGAGTTTCCACCCGCTTCGACCGAAGCCACCACTCGGCAATCAGCCGGTCGCTCGGAAGCCCGCCCTGCAAGGGCGACGACGTGATTCCATACTGATTGATATTGTAGCGTCGCGTAATCGCTCCCAGCTTTTCGATATTCAAATACGAGTTCTTGATCTCGAGCGGATCGAAGGTCCACTCGATCAGCTCGATGCCGCGAGCCAGCGCATCTTCACGCTGCAGCAGCTTGAGCCGCCGGCCCAGCCCACCGTTGCGCTGATCTTTTCTTACCGCCAGCATGTGCGAATGCAGATAGATGTGGCCCGAGCGCGTGCCCGGCACCGAAAGCGCGAAGCCAACCATTTCGCCGCCGTCGAATGCACCCATCACCTGCCCGCCAACCTTTTCCGCCACGACGAACATGCGAAGCGGTACCAGTTCAGCATCAGAGAAATTCCAAACGTCTTTCTGCAGCGCGACGCAAGCCCGCAACTCGTCGAGCCCCTGGCAGCGCCGGATCACGATGGCGTCCGGGTTCACGGGTGCTTCTCCTGTTGCTTGGCCTGTTGCCAGAGCGATTCCAGTTCTTCCATCGACGCGCTTTCAGGAGCGCTTCCGCTCTCCTGCAGGCGCCGCTCCATCCACTCAAAGCGGCGGCGGAACTTGCGATTGGTCTTACGCAGCGCCGATTCCGGATCGACCGCGAGATAGCGCGCAATGTTCACCAGCACGAAGAAAAGATCGCCAACTTCTCCTTCCAGCCGCATCCGCAAGTCTTCGGGAATCGTCTGGCGCCCCGAACCGGCCACCCCGCGCCCTTCCGGACGCGGACTGGGTGCGGGAAACTCCCGCAGAAGCTCGCGCAGTTCGCCAGTCTCCTCGCCCAGCTTATCGAACAAGCCTTCCACATCAGGCCAGTCGAACCCAGCTTGCGCCGCGCGCGAGCTGAGCTTCTGCGCCTCCAGCAGTGCCGGCATCGACGAAGAGATTCCCGCGAGAATGGAAAGCGCAGGAGCCGAAGTCTCTCCCAGCCGCTTCTTCCGTTCTTCGACCTTCAGCGCTTCCCAGTTGCGTTTCACCTCGACCGAGGTGTCGGCCTTGGTGTCACCGAACACATGAGGATGGCGGTCCACAAGCTTGCGCGACAACCGGTCCAGAACGTCATCAATCGAAAACGATCCTTGCTCCTTCGCCATTTCCGAATAAAAAAGCACCTGCAGCAACAAGTCGCCGAGTTCACCTGGGAGTTCGTCCCAGTCGCGGTTGTCGATCGCTTCCAGCACTTCATAAGTCTCTTCCAGCGTGTAGGGCTTGATGGAGTCGAACGTCTGCTCGCGATCCCAGGGGCAACCTCCGGGAGCCCGCAGCCGTTCCATGATCGCCACTGCGCGTTCGAATCGTTCGCCGGTCGTAGACATTTGGCAACCACTCTAAATGACCCATCGCAAAACGGGCAATGCGCCGAGATCACGAGCGCTTGAAGCGTCGCCTCACAAATCGACTAGTCCGCCATCGCCCTCGGCGCTACTATGTCTTAGGCTCTCGTTTCGGAACCGTTTGAGCGAGGTAATGCCACTTTTGGCCATCCTTCTTGCGGTACCAAGGTGACCTTCTCCGACTGTCGATAGGAGCGCACACTGTAAATGGGATAGTGCGGGCCCGTCGGCCCGCGAGCTCTAGAATCACTTATCAAACTCTCCGTAGTTGATTGATAAATAATGGTGTTAGCAGCAAATCAACGAGCACCCCTGAACGACCAGCAGTTTCAAGTGGTGGTGATTGGCGGGGGCATCAATGGCGTAGCGGTGGCGCGGCAGTGCGCCCGCGCCGGCAAGCGCACGCTGTTGATCGAGCAGAATGATTTCGCCTCGGGGGTAACCAGCCGTTCCACCCGCATCATCCACGGAGGACTGCGTTATCTGGAGCACGGCGAATTGGGCTTGGTGCGGGAATCGCTTCGGGAACGGGAAATGCTGCTGCGCGAACGATCTCACCTCGTGCATCCCATGCACTTCCTGCTGCTTTTGAATGAGACCAGCAAGCGCAGCGCCATGAAAGTGCGCGCCGGATTATGGCTCTACCAGCGCATGGCCGGAAAACCGCCCAGCAAAGACTCCACTGAAATGGAATTGAAGCGCTTGGAGCGCGCCCTCGACGCCGGGCATCGCTGGTCCTTCTACAACTATGAAGACGCGCAATGCGAATTTCCAGAACGTCTGGTCGCGGAATGGCTGATGGAAGCCGTGGAAGCGGGAGCCGTCGTCCGCAATCACATGGAGGCGCTCGCGGCCGACGTTTCCCATGGCCGCGCTCGCGGAGTGCTGTTGCGCGATCAAATCACCGGACGCGACCAGCGCGTCGACGCTGGCTGGGTCATCAACTGCAGCGGACCCTGGGCCGACCGCATGTGCCAGCGCTCTTCGATCCGCTTGTCCAAGCCGATGCTCGGCGGCGTGCGCGGCTCCCACATTGTTCTGCCCCGGTTTTCCGGTTCGCCGAACGCGGCCGTCTACACCGAAGCTGTCGACGGACGCCCCTTCTTCGTGCTTCCGTGGAATGATCAGATCCTGGTCGGAACCACCGAAGTTGCCGACAACACCGACCCTGGACGAACCGTTCCCTCGCCCGACGAAATCGCCTACCTGGTGCGCTCGGTGGCGCAATTGTTTCCCAAAGCCAAGCTCTCAGCACAAAGCGTGAAGCACGCTTTTGCCGGGATTCGGCCTCTGCCATATTCCCCAGACAGTAGTCCTTCAGCGATCACGCGGCAGCACATTTTGCATGATCACAGCGAGGACGGGGCCGCTCACATGGTTTCCGTAATCGGCGGCAAGCTGACAACCGCGGCTTCGCTGGCCAGGGATTGTGCCCGCAAAATCGGATTGAACGCCGCCGAACCGGTTACGATGGCCATGGGACCGGAAAGTTCGCTCGATCCTTTCCTCGACGACGCTGTACTCGAAATTGCGCGTGTCGGCGCAGTGAGTGAGGAAACCGCTCGCGGTATGGTGGAATGGCACGGCAAGCGCGCGTCAGACATTGCCCAGATGGCCTTGGTGAGCGCGGAGTTGCGCGCGCCCATCTGCCCCCACACCTCGCACGTGATCGCCGAAGTAGTGGAAGCTTACCGCAGAGAGTTTGCCGTCACCTTGGGAGACGTGCTGCTGCGCCGCGTCCCGGTCGCGCTCGGCGCCTGCTGGTCAGAATCCTGCAGCCGCGAAGCCGCGTTGCGCATCGGGGCAGTCCTCGGCTGGGACGAACACACTATGGGAGCAAACCTGGAAGCTTTTGAAACCGAGCGCACCGCCTTCCTGCGCCCCGTAGGCCGCGCCCCCGCCGCATTCGAAGCCGCCGCCGATTAAAATTCTTAGCCACGGATCTGCACGGATTTCCACGGATACTTCTTTTCGATCTTTAATTCTTGATCTTAATTTTTTGATTTAGGTTTATCCGTGGAAATCCGTGCAGATCCGTCGCTAAGTCTTTTCCATCCCCCGGCCCAGAGCCCGCGCCAGCCGCTCGGGGTAGTCGGAAATAATTCCATCCACTCCCCATTTCGAAAACCGCTTCATGTGCACCGAAGCATTCACCGTCCATACCAGTAGCTTCTTGCCGGCGTCTTTGATCTCACGGACAAGACTCCGCCGCACTAGCTTGTGGTGAAGAATCGCGTACTCGACCGGAGAGCCAAGCCAGTGGCTGAACTCGGCCTGGGTCTCGCAGATCAGGCCAAGCGGAACGGTCGTGTCCAGCTCATGCATGGCCTGCAACACTTCGGGAAGAAACGAAGAAACAACGAAGGTCCGCGCTGGGCCAAAGCGAGATGTGGCAGTGCGGGATGGAGCAAGTTGCCGCAGCAACTCCGCGGTGGTCTTCTCTAGGCCAGCGACTTTCAGTTCGATATCGAGAAAGGCCGTACTCTGGTAACGCGCTAAGACATCCCGCAACCGCGGCAGAGCCAATTCCTCGGCGGAAGATTCGGCAATCTTCAGGCCACGCGTAGCTGCATCGTGACAGACAACCGCCTGCCCGTCCGCCGTAAGCCGCAGATCAAACTCAAAACCATCGCAGCCCTGCGCCAGCGCGAGGTCGAAGGAAGTCAGCGTGTTCTCAGGAACGGACCTCTCGCCCCGCGCGCCCCGGTGCCCGAGAAGCAGTGGACGAATTGCCATCGCCGTAAATTGTAAAACGTCAGTTGGCAGAGCCCGGTGTTACGCGGTTTTCACCGACCACTGACCACTAGCCACTGACCACTGCTCTAATCCAGATCGAAATCGCGAATCGGCTTGCCTGTGTCCGGAGACTCTTTGGCCTTCTTGACCGCCTCCTGAAACTTCTTGTCTAGCAGCTCGGAAGCATGTTTTTGCGCTTCGACGGATTGCCGGAAAATCGATTCACGGCGGCTGTCCTGTTCCTTCATGGCGCGGGCGGCTTCTTCCATGTCGTTAAACATTCTGGGCTTGACCGCGGCGGTATGCGCAATCACCTCGGCGGTTGCGGTGTCCACCTTCAGTAGTGCGCTGCAGCAGGGACAAGTCACCTCGATCGTGGAAGGATTCTTCGCCATTTTGCGAATCATACCAGCAAAGCCGCGCTTAGCGGTGAAGTTGGATGGGGAAGATGCGGAAGACGCCGAGCAACTCCCAGCCCAGCAGAAAGATCGAGATCAAGACGACCAGCACCGCCATCAGCTCACCGAAAGTAAGCCCGCGGCGGTTGGGCTCGAAACGCCTCGCGGCCAGGCTCAGGATGTTCAACGTGGCGAAGCCGAAAACTACAGCCCACAGAATGTTGTAAACATCGGTGCGCCGGCTGGCATGCCGCTGCAACAGCACCAGGCCCGCCACCAGCGCAGGCTGAACCCGCACCAGCTGAGTGAAACGTGCGAAGCCCGCGACCACCGGAGTTGTTGAAGAAAAAGCCATGGAACGCGCCCGATCCGCTGGAGCGGATTCAAAAGCCTCAGGTGATTGAATATTACATTCTTTCCGCGCACCGGTCACGGCTCCGAAACCGCGCCGGCATCAGCCGGGTCAACTTGCCCTTGAGCCCAGCGAACCTCCTCCTCATCGCCCCACCGCGAGCAATTCTTTCGACGCAGTTCTTTCGGCGCAATTCTTGAGTAAGATAATCTCATGGCAGAAAAGCGCGTGATCTTCTTTGATGTCGGCAACACGCTGCTCTTTCCGAACCGCGCGAAAATCCTCGCCCCCATCGCGAGCCATCGCCATCCCACGCTCCAACAATGGCAGGCTCTGGAGCGCAGAACCAAACAGGAGTTCGACCAGCAAATGCAGAGCGGCCAGATCGATCGCGGCTTCTGGTGGAAATTTCACAGTTACCTACTGCAGGAACTTGACGAGGACCCCGGCGTCCGCGACAAGCTGGTGGAGAACACGCAGCAATCGACCAACTGGGACCAGATTCTGCCCGGCACACGCGACGATCTCGCTCGAATCCACCAGCAGTTCCGCATTGCCGTCATCTCCAACTCCGATGGCAGGATCGACCGGGTGTTATCCCGCTGCGGCATTGCCGATTGCTTCGAAAGCATCACCGATTCAGGAACCGTCGGCGTCGAGAAGCCGCGCCCCGAAATCTTTGAGACCGCACTCCGGACTATGCAGGCGCGCGCCGATGAAAGCCTCTACGTGGGCGATATATACTCCGTCGACTACGTCGGAGCGCGCAATGCCGGGATGCAGGCGGTCTTGCTCGACGTGGCCGGCGCCTACCGCGACCGCGACCTGGCGCGAGTGGAATCACTCCAGCAGCTAGAAACCTGGCTCCAGCAGTAGACGCAGAGTCTCGGATGCTCTTCTCGGCGACCTTCGCGGCCCTCTCTTAGCAAACTTTGCGGTGAAAAGCTTTGGTCTTCCAACCCACCGGCTTCAGCCGCCGGGTCGCCGATCTATAGCTCCAATATCTGATGATCGTGGCAATCGGGGCGCATGCTGTCATAAATGCTGCGCAGCAATTCCATGCCATGGCGAGCCACGAAATACGCGCCCGCGATGCCTCGCTCCTGCAAAGCATTGACCGGATAAAGCGCGTGGCTGAGAGCTTCCGCATGGCGGCTAACCACATCGCTGCGCCGTAACTCGGCTGCCATGGCGCGTTCCCGAAGGCGTTCGAGTTGGTAGCGCATTTTTGAGGCGCCCGTCTGGCTGGCCTCAACCAACGTGGGATCGAGCTTCGCCAAGGCCTCCTGCAGACCGGAAAACGATTCCTCCACCGACTGGTTCGCCCGTTCGAATGCCGCCTGCAAACCAGCCGGCAGAGTGTGCGAGGCTAACCTCTGGCGAAGCGCCTCCTGCCCCTGCAGCGCGTCCACCACTGTGATTTCATACTGCCGCAACCAGCGTTGCACTTTGGGTTCAACCAGCGTTGCCGAAAAACGAGGCACAATGGGCGTCACGCGCCCCTGGATTGCCTCATAGACCGCACCCGCCTGTGCAAAATACGCCGTCTCGGCAGCGCCGCCCGCATAAGCCAGCGTAGGCAGAAGATAATCCTGCACCACCGGCCGTAAGAGTACATTCGGACTGAAGCGTTCGGGCGCCGAATCGATGCGGCCCAGCAATTCCGCGGGGGAAAGCTTCTCTGCCCCGGCCTCGCGGCCCGCATCGCTGCCCGCGTCACCGCCGATGATAAATTCCGCGGCTTTATTCGCGCCCACCCGGCGATGCACCGCCGTGCGGGCACCCTCGCGCATCGCAAAAAGCAGCACCGACGACTCCGTCACTTTTACCTGCTGGTAATAACCCGCGCTCTCGAGCGCCTGGCCTCGGGCGAGCAGTGCGGCATCCAGTTCGTCCACGCGTTCGATCGCCGCGCGATAGACCGGCGCCGCAACGCGATGCAACTCCGCGTCGGACGCGTCCAGAAGAATCACACCCCAGTCACTGAACAGCCGCGCATAGAAGCGGGCAAACGCCGTGCCCAGCGTTTCCCCGGGACGGTACGATTCGCGCAGGAATCGCACCACATCGGTATCTCCCAGCAAAGCAGCTGCTTCCTCCACCACGGGCAGGATCTCATCGCCCAGGCGCACGTCGCTTACCGGAGCCCCCGGAACTCCGTGGCTGGAAGTCGAGAGCGTGCGCAGAACGCCTTCCGGGCCGGGTATGGAAACGTGATTTACTTCGGCAAGATCGTGATCCGAAGTAGCCAGCCAGAAGACAGGAACCGAATCGACGCCGGCCGCGGTGGCCTCTTCCGCCAATTTCACCGCGGTCAGAGCTTTATAGATGGCAAACATGGGGCCGCCGAACAGCCCGACCTGCTGGCCCGTCACGATGGCGGCCGCACCCTTCCGCAGGCGGCTGAGGTTGGCGAAGGTCTGTTGCGAGGCGTTCCACGACGCGTTCTGGCGCTCAAGAATCGCGCTCACGCGCTCGCGGCGGGCTGTATCGTAGCGCAAGGCAGAAGCCTCCGCCCGCAACCATTCGCTGAAGTGTGGAGAATGCGGATAGAACGGTTGGACTTTGGGAGAGTAGGCGAGGAAGTCAGTGAACAGGCGCGTAGTGTGCGGGATTTGGCTAAAAGGCAAACACTGCGCTTTCACCGGTTGCTCTCCTGACATCGGCTGCTTGTACAGTGTTGGACGAACGAAATCATCGCCGGTCAACGCCCTCACTTTTCATTCTACAGATGGCGCCGTAGTAGAGATGCCCCAAACAGGCGCAAGATGCAAGATAATGGAACGAAGCTTGGGAAGGAATGCACGATGAGTGTTGTCACCTCACCTCTAAATATCGTGATGCCCGTCACTTTGGAAGGCTCGGTCGTCCGTCTCGATCCGGTTCGCCGCGAGCACGCTGGCATCTTCTGGGAAGCAGCCAAGGACGCTCTCGACGATATTTTCCAATGGATTCCCTATCGTATGCAGACGCGGGAAGACTTTGACAGCCTGGTCGAGAAGATCTTCGAAGAGCAAGGACGGGGCGACTCTGTCGCATTTGCCACTGTCGAGCGCAGTTCCGGGCGCGTGATCGGGAGCACGCGCTTCATGAACATCGATCGCGCCAATCGCCACGTGGAAATCGGTTCCACCTGGATCGCGCCGCCGTGGCAACGCACCGCCGTGAACACCGAAGCTAAATATCTGATGTTGCGGCACGCCTTCGACGTGTGGAAATGCATGCGCGTCGAACTGAAGACCGACGCATTGAATCAGAGATCACGCAACGCGATCCTGCGCCTCGGCGCGAAAGAAGAAGGCACGTTGCGCAAGCATCTCATCACGTGGACCGGCCGCGTTCGCGACTCGGTCTACTTCAGCATTCTGGATACGGAGTGGCCCGAGCTGAAAGCCCGGCTGGAGCAGAAACTACTTTCCCAGGAAAGAGGGTAAAGAAGGTAAAGCGGGTGCCCCACCCTTGCGCGTTCTTTGCGCAGGGCGGGGATTTTGACTCTTGTAGTTCCAATCGCCGACTACTTCAACGACGCCATATCGATCACGAAACGATACTTCACGTCGCTCTTCGCCAGGCGCTTGTAGGCGTCGTTGATCTGGTCAATCCGGATCATCTCGATATCCGAGACAATGCCATACTCGGCGCAGAAATCCAGCATCTCCTGCGTCTCCCGGATGCCCCCGATAATGGACCCGGCAAGCGACCGACGCCGGAACAGCAAACTGCCTACCCCCAGCGGGAACGGCGCCGGAGACGCTCCCACGATGGTCAGCGTTCCGTCGAGCTTGATCAGATCCAGATAAGCGTTCAAATTGTGTTCCGCGGAAACTGTGTCGAGAATGAAGTCGAAGCTGCCGGCATGCTTCGCCATCTCCGCTTCGTTCTTTGAGATCACTACTTCGTCCGCGCCGAGCCGCTTCCCGTCTTCGACCTTATTCGACGAGGTCGTAAATAGCACCACGTGTGCGCCAAAGGCATGGGCGAATTTCACTCCCATGTGCCCCAGTCCGCCGAGTCCGACCACTCCTACCTTCTGCCCCTTGCGAACATTCCAGTGCCGCATCGGAGAATATGTCGTAATGCCCGCACACAGCAACGGCGCGGTGGCCGCCAGGTCGAGTTTCCCGGAAATGCGCAGCACAAACGCTTCATCGACCACAATGCTGTCAGAGTATCCACCGTACGTCACTCCACCCAGATGCTTGTCTTCTGCGTTGTAGGTGAAGGTCGGCATGCTATCGCAAAATTGCTCGTTGCCGGCGCGGCAGTTCGGGCATACACGATCAGAGTCGACCATGCAGCCCACTCCCGCCAGATTGCCTTCTTTGAACTTCTTGACTGCGCTGCCGGTCTTGGCGACTCGCCCAACAATTTCGTGTCCCGGAACGCAGGGATAAGTTGTCGGCATCATGTTTTCCCATTCGTTGCGCACCTGGTGCAGATCGGAATGGCACACTCCGCAATACAAGATGTCGATCTGAACATCCGTGGGCCCCGGCTCGCGGCGCCGAATCGCAGCCGGCGCAAGACCGGAAGCCGCACTCTGTGCTGCATATGCCTTCGCTGAATATGCTTTTCCCGTCGCACTCGCACTCTTCTGATCAGAAATTATGGTTGAAGCCATTGGTATGAGTCCTCCTAAATCGATAGATGGCCGGACCGAGCACTCGGTTCCAGAATAAGTCTGCGGATTTCTTCCTCATCGCTCATAGACTCTCAAATCTATTAAGGGCAAAGTTGCAACGAGCTCCCCTGTAACGGCAAACTGAGTCTTTTCTTTAGGTTAGGCCATCCAATCGGTTGTTGACTTCCCTTCTAGCTGACCCTAGTCTGGAAGTGGTTCTTTACAGGCCAATCCCACCAGTGGGGGCGTCACGGCTTCGACGGAGATGCTTGCGGCCAAGAGGCATGCCGGGGTGCACGCACCCGTGATCGTGTGCAAAATGATAATTGCCAATCAACAAATGGCATACGCAGCCTAATTAATTAGGCAGCCGCTTTCCACCGCTTCGCCCTTGGGCGGTGAGCGAGCGTCACACAGAGGGCTGCTCTTCTCCGCTACGTCTGGGCGGGGAGGTTAAGATCTCAGGCTAGCGGCTAGCGTTTCTTGTCCGTTCTGAGCGTGGGCCGCGAACGTCCTCGGGTAATGCCGAGGGCATGAACGCGAATAAGCATGTAGTCTCTTGACCAGTAACATTTTCGGACGCGGGTTCGACTCCCGCCGCCTCCACCACTATACCGTTTATTATCATATACTTACATACACATTCTAGACCGGGCGCCGTCGTCGCCTGTCGTTCAAGGCCCGAGTTCGAGTCCTAAGGAGTGGTGGGCGTTATTGAAGCAGATGTCCTGGATCGCCGAGCCGATCAGCTTTTCGTCGTTCGGCAGTTCGCCCCGTTCGATCTCGCTCCCAAGGAGATTGCAAAGTACGCGGCGAAAGTACTCATGCCGTGGAAACGACATGAATGAGCGGGAATCCGTCACCATCCCCACAAAGCGAGGAAGCAAGCCTGTTGCAGAAAGGGCATTCAGCTGCCATTCGATCCCTTCCTTCTGATCCAGAAACCACCAGGCACTTCCATATTGGATCTTTCCCGCAGTTGACGAATCCTGAAAACTGCCAATCGCGGTTGCGAAGGTGTAATTATCGGCAGGATTGTTGTTGTAGATAATTATCTTCGGCAGCGCGTTCTCGTTCTCCAGCAAATTGAGATAACCGCTAAGCTTCACCGCTTGCGGCCAGTCGCCTATCGAATCGAATCCAGTGTCTGGACCAAGTGCTGAAAGGCGTCGAGTGTTGACGTTGCGCAAGGCGCCCAGGTGCAGTTGTTTCGTCCACTTCTTCGCCGCGTCCAGACGTCCGAAGAACACCATCATGAAAGAGGCGAATTCTTCATGCTCTTCGGGACTGGCGGGCACTCCCGACCGTACCTTGGAAAAGATCGCAGCCGCCTGCAGTTCGCTGCAAGGATTCGCATAGCAATAAGGCAATCCGTGATCGGAAAGGCGACACCCACTCTCGTGAAACCATTGATGGCGAAGATCGAGAGCCCGCAAGAAAGAGGCGAGGTTGCTTATAGCAGTATTGCTCGCGGCTTGCAGCCGTTCGACCCACGGATTAAAAGCGTCGGGCTCTGAGACTCGGAGCGACCAATCCGGACGAAATGTCGGATACATTCGAAATCCGTAGTCCGCGTTGTTCACTGTCCGGTGCTCCTGAAGACTGTCGCAGGGATCGTCGCTGGTGCAAAGCACTCGAACCTTGAACTTGCTGAGAATGCCTCGGACCGTGAGATCGCCACTGGAGAGAATCGAGTTAGCCCGATCCCAAATTGCCTCGGCAGATCGCTCGTCCAGCAGTTCGTCGATCTGGAAGTAGCGCTTCAATTCCAGGTGCGTCCACTGATAAAGAGGATTGCGAAGCGTGTAGGGGACGGTGCGGGCCCAGGCCAGGAACTTCTCCTTAGGGGAAGCGTCACCAGTGCAATAGCGTTCCGCAATTCCGTTCGCCCGCATGGCCCGCCACTTATAGTGATCTCCTTCAAGCGCAATGTCGAACAGATCGCGGAAGCGGCGGTTCTGCGCCACATCGCCAGGAGGCAAGTGCGAGTGATAATCAAGAATGGGCTGAGGAGCCGCATAGCTTTCATAAAGGTGACGAGCCGTCTTTGAATGGAGCAGAAAGTCATCGCTGATGAAGGTCACCGAGGTCCCCCTTTGTGGGATTAGACTGCCTTGCCGGCATCGCAGGCGATCGAGACAACACTTCGAGACTATTGTTCTGCCGTGCTGAACTCTACCGGCTTCAGTCTCGGGACCAGAACTTGAATGATCGCCAACGCGATCAGATAAGCCGAACCGGCCATAAAGAATGGCACCGCATAACTGTGAGTTCGCTGCAGAAAACCGGAAACGATCTTCGCGATAAGCATTCCCCCAACCGCCCCCGCCGTACCTCCAATCCCAACCACGGACGCAACCATCGTCCCTGGAAACATGTCGGACGACAAGGTATAGAGGTTGCAGGAAAAACCCTGGTGTGCTGCTGCTGCAATTCCGATTACTAAAATCACTCCCCACATCGATGCGATCCTGGGCGCGAAGATAATCGGCACGACGCAAACGGCACAAATCAGCATAGTGATTTTACGGCTTACGTTGACCGTTCTGCCGTGCTGTATGAGGAAGGAGGAGAGCCATCCTCCGGCCACGCTGCCGACGTCCGAGATCAGATAAATCACAAGGATCGGCATCCCAATGTTCAAGAGAGCAAGACCATGCTGGCGCTGCAGGAAATCGGGAATCCAAAACAGATAGAACCACCAGATCGGATCCGTAATGAATTTTGCCAGCACAAAGGCCCAGGTCTGGCGATGAGCCAGTAGTCTGAACCAACTTACCGGGATTGACGGTGCGATGGGATCGCTGCAAATGTACTCCAGCTCAGAAGGCGAGCAGGAGGTATGTTCCTGCGGCCGACGATAGACCCACAGCCATAGCACCAGCCACGCGAATCCCAAACCGCCCAGAAGAAAGAAAGCCCGCCGCCAACCCCAATGCACTGCAATCCAGGGAATCAGCAGCGCCGTAGCGATGGCACCGAGATTGCTTCCGGCATTAAAGATACCCGTAGCCAGGGCGCGCTCTTTTTTAGGGAACCACTCCGCCACAGCTTTCAAGCTGGCTGGAAACACCGCGGACTCGCCCAAGCCCAGGGCAAAGCGAGCCACGAGAAAGCCCGTGAACGAACTCGCTATTCCGTGAGCCATCGAAGCCAGGCTCCAGAACGCCATCGCCAGCGCATAGCCGAGCCGTGTTCCAACTCGATCGATGAACCGTCCGACCACTACCATCCCCAGAGCGTATGCGGCCTGAAACGCAAACACTAGATTGCCGTAGTCAATTTCGCTCCAGCCCAGATCATGTTGCAGAGTTGTTTTCAGCACGCCGATGACCTGGCGGTCCATGTAGTTCTTCATGACGCCAAGTAGCAGAACGGTGCAGATCACCCAACGAAAGCGTCCGACATGGCGAGCAATCTGCGTTGCGGCGCCGCCTTTCGGCGCTGATGGAGGGTCGGACCCGAACCTCGATATGGACGGAGGATTCATGCAAGAATCGGGACGTCTCGGATTGACGCATGACCAACCCGCAAAGTAGGACGGCCCTGGGCAAGTTTCGATCTGTTTCTTCAGCGTCCTTTGTTGATGGTTTGGACGGCATACAAAGAGCTACGTGCGAGAACGAACAACGTATGGCCGTCACCGCCCCCGAATAACAGTTGCGATGGCCGTTCCGGAATATCTATGGAATCGATCAGATGGCCCGACGGACTATAGGCGAAAATCTGACCGGCAGCAATATATACGTTGCCTTTGTCGTCCACCGCCACGCTTTCTCCGCCCTGTTCAGCAAAGAGCTTTAAGTTTGACAGTGTTCCATCGGGCTCGACTTTTGCAGCATACGTCTTCTCGCCATTTTCATCGGAAATGTAGAACGGCTGACCCGCAACTGCAGGGGCGAAGCCAAAAGCTCGGAGCGTGTTGTTCAGCTTAGAACCATAATAGAGTTCTCCGGTTACAAAGTTTGCTCCCGCGGGAAGGAACGTCGTTCCGTCCGGAGAGATGAACTGGAAGGGCTGCGCTACAGGTACCGTCTCGAGGAAATCATTTTCGTTTCGCCAGTAGTCGACGGGCAGGACGGGCGTCAATCCCGGACGCGGAGCGGCTGGAACAGCGGTCAGCAGAGTAATATCGTCATCCCGCGCGCCGGGTTTGAACGCGTAGACAGTTCCGTTTCCCGCATACGAGACCACCATCAAATCGCCGGACTTATCAAAGAACAGCTGAACTGGGTCCAGCGGGTTGTCGCGTACCTTCGAGAGTCGATGGGTTAGAGCCGACCAGCGATAAATTGTCTGCCATCTGGCGTCTACGAAATAGATATCCCCCGAGCTGTCAACGGCTCCTCCGGAAATATTGAAGAAACCGCCAGCGAGTTTTTCAATTTTGGCGCCTTCAGCGAGGACATGCGAAGGTTGCGGCAATTTAGTGGGAGGGGCGTTGCCGGAGACCGTCAGCCATGAGAATTCGCGCTGCCGTATTTCAATTTTGTGGGTCTCATCGTAAACCGTGTTGTCGAAGGATACCTTGCTGTCGCTGTAGCAATGGACGTTACGAAGTCGTATGTCCCTGGAATTTGTAACCGTAATCGCGTAAGGGAAGGGCTGGTAGGCGCTGACGACACGATACATGTGCAGGTTTGCAAAGGTGATGTTGCTCGAATCCCGGATGTCGAGCGGCAACGCGAATCCACCCTCGCCTCGTTCTTCTTCCGTTTGGAGCGCGTAGATCTGCCAGTTGGAAGCGTGGTTCAAGACTACCTCGTTGCGAGCGTGATGCTCGCTTGACAGTTCGTAGATTCTTCCTTCCGTGGAGGTATCCGAGATGTACAGGCCGGCTTGCGCGAAGGTGCTGGGCGTCCAGAGGCCGACGAAAGTGCCTCCGCCGGTGATCCACAGGCTGGGATACTGTCCGTCCCAGCGGCGATTCAGATTGGAATCGGCGGTGTGGGTATTGTTATAGATCTCGCGCCACGCTTTGGAACTCTCTGCCGCCGTGGCGTTCGGATCAATCGTGCCGTGACCGCCCAGAAAGCGGACATCGTTCATCATCGAATTGGTGCCGGCCATCCATTTCGCCGCCACCGCACGCGGATTGATGCCGTTGGTGTAGAGGCCGATGCCGGTCACGATGTTCGTCCCGTCTTTTGGGGTTTCGAGCAGCGGCTTAGGACTGCCAACGCCTTGAAAGGCTGGGGTTGAATCAGCAAGCAGTATCCGTGTGACGCTTGGATGCAGCCCAATGAGGACCGTGTCGGGCCTGAGCGTGATGGTGTCGGTCACTCGATACTGGCCGGAGGGCAAGTAAATCGCGCGGTGATTGAGCGATGGCTTTCTTGAGCACGTCGGTATCGTCAGTTGTGCCGTCACCCTTTGCGCCAAGCGAACGGAGGTTGACCCACGTGTCGATCGGCGGCAGATCCAGGATGTCGGACTTGACTGGTTTTGGCAGCGCGCTAAGACGGACAGTTTCATAGACGTCCTGGATCGCGCCGGTACTGAGCCAATGTCCTCATAGTGGAGTCCATGAGAAAAAGTCTTCACCTCGTACATTTCTGCTGGACCTGCGATGTGCTTCCCGCTCTCGCGATAAGCCGCAAAAACAGGAACCTTGCGGCAGATGACGCCTTCCATGTTGATCTCGGTGCGGGGGCTGTTCTCATTGCTGATGATTACGGCGGGGCCAGTCACGTTCTCCATGCGCCCGTCTTTCACCCACAGTTCGTCCGAGTATTGAGCATCGATGGAAATTGCTGTAGGGACATTCTTGAATTGCGGGCGGATCAGGGTTAGCCCGGCTTCGCGCTCCCTGATCGCGGCTTCGCGCTGGCCCTCAAACGTCGAGTCGATAATTGTGAATTGCCACCCAGGGGAGGGCTTCCGGGTCCAGATGCCGTACTGGCCGCCATAAAAATGCAGGTCTTGCGCGACGTTTCCGCCATCATGAATTCCGGCAAGTCCCGAGCCGATGTGAAAATCCATGTGTGCGAGAAAACAATGCTGGGCATAGTGGGCGCGGACGCCCACCGCGCCAGGGTTTCCGTCTTGAATTTCAATATCGATATTGCTGATCGCGGAATAGAACGTGCCCGGACTGGCGTCCGGCGGAGGCACATTAGCGCTCGGGCGAGCGCCCGCGAAAAACAACATATAGGAGGGCCCATGCTCAAAACCCGGAGTGTTGGCGGCGAGCACAAACGCGGGACGCGTAGCGCCGAACCCGATCAACCGGATTCCGGGCCAGATATAGATGGTCTTGCTCAAACGGTAACGGCCGGCGGGAATGAACAATATGCCCTGATTGGTTTTCTCCTGAATCTGATTGATGGCTTGCTGTAAGACGGCGGAATCATCCGCAATTCCGTCGCCCCTCACCGCAAAATTCTCCTGCGTCAGGTAAATTGCTCTGGGATCGTCCAGGCGGGCGGGGTAGTAAGAGCTGGCTAGCACTGGGACGACCGATGACAATATAACCGCGGCAAGAAGTGTCTTCCTCATCCTCATAGCGCTGCTCGTTGACACAAACCAATTCCTGAAATTGCCGGCGCCGCCGAGCGACCTCTTAGCTCTCGTTCTGGCTATTTCTGGGGATTCGCATCGACGTTTTCGTCCACGGCTTCGTCCTGATGCAAATCGTGATAAACCTTCCGAAGCTTCTCCTTCATCTTGCTGTACTTTTGATATTCCTCGAGTTCATGTTTGGCTTCAGCGGTGCGTCCCTCCTGTCGATAGACCGTGCCCAGGCGGAAGTGAGCCATGGCGCTGGTTGGGTCGAGTTGAATCGCGTGCTGCAGCAGCGGCTCGGCTTTTTGCGGTTGATCCATCGCCATCAAAACCTTGGCCAGGCCGATGTTGGCTTCGGGATCGTCCGGCTGCAGCTTGACGGCCCGCGTGTAACGCTCGAGAGCTTCCTTGAAATCGGATCGTTGAAACGCGATATCTCCCAGCCTGCATTCAGACTGTTCATCAAAGGGATTGGCCTCCAGGGCTGCCTTGTATTCTTTCTCGGCTTCTTCCCGGCCCTCCGCCGTCGACGAAGTCCTGAGCATATCGGCAAGCTCAAAATGTAATCCGGGAAGCCGGGGGTCCATCTTGAGTGCGGCCCGGTAGTGCTCGATGGCTTCCGCGGTATTCCCACGCTTCGCCAGTTCGTGCGCCAGGGCTTGCTGCATGCGGGCGGAATTCGGATCCACAACCGACAAGCTGAGCAGCGACTCGTTGGCCAGATCGGAATAGATTCGATACGCGGTATAGAGAAGAGCTTCGTTGGTAGGCTCCAGCTTTCGAAGCTCGCTCACGATGGCCGCGGCTTTATCCAGATCGCCGGTCCCGGAGTCGATTTCGATCAGCTCCATCCCAGTCTCGATCCGAATCTTATCTTCCTGGACATTGGGAAACGCTTTTTCCAGATCGCGGCGAGCCCCGCTGATGTCGCCTGTGCGTTTCTCGGCGATGCCAAGAAGAGATTGCGTCTTCCACAAGGTCGGCCGCAGTTTCAGCGCAGCGCGGAGCTCTGGAATCGCATTCGTATAGTCTCCCTGGAAGAACAGCAGCGTGCCCAGGTTGCCGCGGGCATCCACGTTATTCGGATCGAGCGCAACAATGGCTCTAAATTCCGGTATCGCCAGATCGGGCTCTGTTCTCCTTCAGATATTCCGCAGCCTGACGGTTGTGTGATTCGATCTGCTGCTGCCGGCTGGGGCTGGATTGAGAGAAGCATGCCAGCAGCCCGAGAGATAGAAACACCCAAAATAAGACAACGAGCTCTCTTATGAACGCTCTTATCCTCATGTCACGATTGTACGGTGGGCGAATCGTGTCTCAGGCAAATCGGCCGTCTGCCGCAAAAAAGAAGGACGGCGGCATGCCGCCGTCCTTATTGGTTACGCTAGCCTTTAAAAGATTGCCCGCGCGCCCAGTTGGATCGTACGTGGCCCGTTCGCGAGCTGCGTGATATTGCCCGGATTCGAGGCATTCACGTCATTGTTCGGGTTTGGTATTGAGAAGCTCGGATGGTTGAAGACGTTAACGAAGTTTCCGGTAAGTGTGAACCCAGCTCGCTCCTTGTAATGCCAGGTCTTCGCCAGAGCCAGGTTAATATTCGACAGTTTTGGCCCCAAGAGCGTGTTTCTGCCTCCGTACCCGAACGCCCCATTACCCTGCTCGGCTGGGGTCTGAAAGGCTGCAGGGTTGAACCAGCAGGTCACGGTGTGTGCCGCCGCGCCATTGGGGCAGTTGCCTGACTCGGGGGAGACACCTGGAATGGGGTTGGCAAACACATTACCGGCCTGCGAATAGCTGTTAACACCGGAGTCCAACACCGTGTACGGAGTGCCGCTCTGGTAGATAAGCGTGCCCGACAAGCGCCATCCGCCAAGCACACCGTCGAGGATAGCATTCTGGTTCATAAAGGGCTTGCCCATGCCAAACGGCAGTTCGTATACTGCGGTCCCTTTGAGCGCTTGCGGGACGTCGAAGTTCGAGTTGGCGTAGTTAGAGGAGGGATTGTTTCCGATTGCCAAACCTGCTGCCCGGCAGTGCTGCCCCATCCCGCTGAGTCCTGGTCATCCAGCATATGCGACCAGGCATAGTTGACATCGAAGGTCAGCCCGTAGGAATAACGCTTCCGCACGTCGAATTGCAACGAATTGTAGTTGGAGATGGCGTTGAAGTTTGAGCCGGAAAGGCTTCCAAACGCCGGATATGGACGCGCGCAAGGGGGATGGCTGGGGTTCGTGCTTGACAAGGGTGTCGCGGGTGTTGCCCCGTTACAGCCCGATACATCGTTCGAGGCCAGCAGGGCCGTGTTGGTGATTTGGTTCAGGTCGGTGACGTATTGCAGATTCACCCCGTGACTGCCGACGTAAGCGGCCGACACCGAAAAGTCCTTCGCGAACTGGTGCTCGACGGTGAGGTTCCATTCCCAGATCTCTCCCGGCTTGATGTTGTAGGGTTCGTGAAGGCGGACTAAAGACGGGATTGGTGGTGTAGGACGCCGGATTCTTCGAGCCCTGAATGTAAGGCAGGGCGTTGGCCATCATCGTAGCGCTCGAGCTTAAATAGAGCGGGGTAGAGTTGCCGGTGCCGGAAATCCAGCCGATGTCCCCGGCGCCACTGGCAGGGTCGCTGATGTTGCCCTGAGAGGTAGCGCCGAAGCCCATTTGCGCACCGCCCTCACCACCATAGAGATCCATGCTGTAGTTATAGGCGAAGAACCCTATACCGCCTCGGATGACGGTGTCGTTCCTGATCGACCAGGCAAAGCCTGCGCGAGGGAGGAAGAGGTCCCAAACCGGCTTCTGCAAGGTAGTTCGGTTATTCTGTGGGCGCAATCCATATCGAGCCCTGGGTGCCCGCGAAGGGGCCGGTGGGATTGATGAGATTCTGGTCGAAATCGCCAAGTCTATTCTGTACCTCGCTCATGCCCGTATTCCCTGTCCAGCGCAAGCCGAGGTTGATGGTGAGATTGGGTCTTGACCTTCCAGTCGTCTTGAACGAAGGCCTGCGGGCTCTTCAGCCGCATGCCCGTCAGGCCCTGATTCTGCGCGGCCCAGCCGTCGATGTTGCCGAGCAGGTAATCCGCGAAGCCCGAGCCCGTTGTGCGGTATTCAGCGTTTTCGCCGTTAGTGGTTACTGCCTGCGGTGTATTGTCCGCTAAAATCGTAGTTGCCGGCGCTGTTGGAGCCCCAAGCCGTCGTGTTGCCCTGGGCCATCAACACCTCAATCCCGAAATGCAGAATGTGCCTGCCCTTGACCAGCGTCACCATATCAGAGGGGTCATATTGGTTCTCGATGTAAATGGCGTCCGTGGCGGGCGACAAGACGCTTACCGGGGCGGGGCCGCCGAATCCACCATAAATGCTCGAGTTGCCGATGAAGGGAAATTGGTTATAGTGGGTACCTTGCAGGCCAAATGCCGTTTCGGGGTTCAACCCGATGGACTGGGATTGAAACCAGTTGCCTTGCTTGGTATAGCCCATCCGGATTTCGTTGACGATGTTCGGCGTGATCGTCCACGTCTCGGTGACCTGCGTGTTCCAACCGTCCACGTCCCCGCTACCGCAATCCAGCGGGCAGGTGAACAGGCCGTTGTCGACCCCGGGGTTATCCTTCTGCGTAATTGAGAAGTTGATGCGGTGTTTCTGGCTCAGGTCGTAGTCCAGGCGTCCAAAATAGCGGTGAACCGGAGCGGGATTGGTATGGGCGAGGTAGAGGTTCTGTGAACACTGGTTTGGGAACCCGTCTGCGGTATCGCAATTTCCTACGCCCTGCGGTGCGGTGGGCCAGCCATACTTAGAACCAATAATGGCCAGCGACACAGGGTCCATCCGGCTGGGTATGCCGCCGCAGTTGGTGCCGTTCGGAATCATGTTGAGGCCGCCGCATTCGGCGGAGAAGGGGGTGCGATTAAGGGGACCGGTGGCTGCACATGTCGGTGGGCCTTGAGGACACGTTGTCGTGAGCGGGTCATAAATGGGCTGCATGCCGGTGAAATCACCCTGCAGCATGGCGGCCGTAGGAACGGTAACGTAGCCGTTCGTCGCGCTGTTGTTGACGATCCTATCTATGTCGAAGAAGAAAAAGAGTTTGTTCTTGAGGATCGGCCCGCCAACCGAGCCACCAAACTGGTGGTACCGCAAATATGGCACTTGCGAGGCTATGTTAGGAATTTGCGGGCCTGTGGGGTCCAGGGGGTTTGCAATCGTCTTCGGCGCCTGATTATTGAAATAGCTGTTGGCGTTTAGAAAGTTCTGCGAGAAAAACTCATACCCAGACCCATGCCAACTGTTGGTTCCACTCTTGGTGATCTGGTTGAACATGACGCCGCCCATACCATATTGCGCCGAGAAGGAAGAGGTGTTGATCTGAACTTCCTGAATGGTCTCGAAGATCGCATCGTCGTTGTTGTAGCTGGCCGGCAGCGTTGTGGTGGCCCCGTCCTGAAGGAAGTTGCCGAAGTTCGGCAGGTTGCCGTTGATGGAAACCGCATCGCCGGCATTCCAGGCGCCCCCAGCCTGCGAGGTCCGCCCCTGTGTAGCGCCTGAAGCGCCCGGCAGGTAGATGTTGAAAGCTGCCCAGTCTGCGCCGGTGATCCCGCCCCCGGACTGGGGCAGCGCGGCCATGTTCTTGAAATCCATGATAGTGCCCTGCTGTCCGGTTTCGGTCTGCAGGACCGGCACGCCCCCGGCTTCCACCGTGACCGTCTCAGTGACGGCGCCGACTTCCAGAGCGGCGTCCTCGGTGATCACGTCTACCTGCAGCGTGATCGGACCCTTTACCAGCTTCCTGAATCCCTTGGCCGTAAAGCTGATGGTGTAGTTTCCCGCAGGCGTTGAGGCGGTATCGTAGATGCCATCCTTGTTGGTGACGAAATCCTTCGTCTCCCCGGTGTTGATATTGGTGAGCGTGACGGTTGCACCCGGCACCACGGCCCCCGAGGCCGATACCGTGCCGCGAATCTCGCCGGTATTCCTACTTTGTGAAAATGCTGATGCTGACACGAACAGCAGAAGACACAAGGCTAGTACCCAGCGAATGAAGCTCTTCATGGAGTTCCCCCACGCTAGAAATTGTTCCCGTCCGCAGAGACGGGCTTTTGACCCAGTCAGATCAGATTTCTGTACGCCGTTCCTGCCAAAATCGCCCGAAATGCAAAGGCGACGAAGAATATCGTTCTTTTACTAGCCTTTTCGCTAGTATTTCTGTACTATCCCACTCTGCACGACAGATTTAGCCCCAAACGCCTTTCGTTGTCAAGAGAAAAATACAGAGCAATATCGATATTCTTAGGAGAAATGGCGACATCAAGATTTTGTATTCTGCAACCGGCCTGAGCTGCAATCCGCGCCCGACGCAGAAAACATCGAGCGTCGGACAAAGGGGCAGCACTGATATAGTCTCTTCGAAAATGAAGCCTCAAACGAAAAAGGAGGATCGGGGCAAGAAGGCGGCGACGCTGAAATCGGTAGCAGCATGTGTCGGACTTACCGCCAGCACGGTTTCGGCGGTTCTGAACAATTCTTCAGCTTCGCGTTCCGTCCCGGAGCGTACAAAACGCAGAATTCTGGCAGCGGCACGCGACCTCAATTACCGGCCCAATTTCTTCGCCCGTTCCCTGCGGGTTAAGCGCACTTACACAATTGGGGTGATTCTCGCGGAAGTCGGCGATGCTTACGGTTCTGTCGTGATCAGCGGCATGGAACGTTATCTTCGAGAGCAGAATTTCTTCTTTCTTACCGTAGCTCATCGCCACGACAAGAATCTGCTCGCAACGTACTCGACTATGCTTCTGGAACGCGGGGTCGAAGGGTTCATCACTGTGGACACTACCTTGACCGAACAACCTCCTCTGCCGACCGTGGCCGTTGCTGGCCATCGCAGAATCAAAGGAGTAACTAATATTGTTTTGGATCACCGCCGTGCCGCATGGCTGGCGCTAAGGCACCTGGTCGATCTTGGCCACAAGAAAATCGCCTTCATGAAAGGCTCAGCAGTAAGCGCTGATTCGGATGTACGGTGGAATGCGATTTGCGAAGTCGCCGCGAAATTGGGTATTTCTGTGCATCCGGAATTGATTGTGCAGCTCGATGGGGATGATCCCACACCGGCTCTCGGCTACCCGTTCGCCAGGCAATTGCTGGCCCGTAAGCAGCCTTTTACTGCCCTGTTTGCCTACAACGATATTTCCGCGATTGGTTCCATCCGCGCTTTCCTGGAAGCAGGCCTGCGTGTGCCGGACGATGTGTCGGTGGTGGGCTTCGACGATATTCAGAACTCCGCCTACATCAGTCCGCCGCTCACGACGGTGAGGCAGCCGATGCAAAAAATGGGGGAGGTCGCGGCGCGCACGCTGCTCGACCAGCTTGAAGGACGGATGAAGTATGTTCCGGAGATCACGATCGAACCAGAGCTGGTCGTGCGCAAATCCACTGCCCGGCCGAGTAGCTAATGCTAAGGTTCTCTCACCGCGACGATAAATCCCGTTCCGCCCTCAGGCAAATGCTGGTCGCGCAGCGAATTTAATGGGGCCGCAAGAGATTTGGTGCGAGTGAAATGCAAGGACATCGTTTCCCCAATTCCCGGTTGAGATCCTCCTGGAACTGGGTCTTCATGCTGACACTAGCCTTTATGGCAGCAAGCTGCGGCGGAGGCGGATCTTCCGTCACTCCCCCGCCTCCACCGGCTCCGCCTGCCGCGGCCGCACCCGCGCTCTGGCCCGTGCCGGGCTCCTACAGTCAGACTCAGGCAGGGCAGACAATCACCTTAACGGATAGCACTCCAAACGCAACGATCTACTACACGACGGACGGAACGACGCCGACGACTTCCTCAAGCCAATACAACAACCCGATCATGATCACGTCGACAGTCACGGTCCAGGCAATTGCCACGGCCCAGGGCTATTCGCAGAGTGCATCGGCAACAGGCACTTACACACTCGCACCGCCAGGAAACGGGCCCACAGTTTCGATCGTAGTGACAACCAACGACCAGACGATGCGGTTGACGCCACAATCAACCGTGAGTTTCTCGACCGCGAGCGGCGGCAGCAATGTGGTTTATCTGGATGAAACACAGGTGTATCAACAGATCGAAGGATTTGGGGCTGCAACCACAGACTCCGCGATGTATCTTCTGAATGAGGTCGCCCAACCGGCCCAACTCTCCCAAGCCATGAACGACTTGTTTACTCGCCAAGGCAACGGAATCGGGCTCAGTTTCCTTCGCAATCCGATGGGCGCCTCCGACCTGGCGCGGACCGTATATTCGTTTGACGACAATAGCGGCCAAGCGGACCCAACACTGGCGCATTTTTCGATTGCGCACGACCAGGTGGATATTATCCCGCTCATCCTGCAGGCCAAGCAGCTCAACCCGCAAATCAAGATTATGGCGAATCCGTGGAGCCCTCCGGGTTGGATGAAAGACTCGGGTTCCATGATTGGCGGATCCCTTCTCCCCAGCATGTACACTCCTTTCGCCAACTATTTTGTCGACTACCTCCAGGCGTATGCGGCCGCAGGCGTTGACGTCGACTATATTTCCTTACAGAACGAACCGCTGTACGTTCCTATCAACTATCCCGGAATGTGCATGCCTGCAGTTCTTTCTTCCACCGATTGCTCCGCATCGCAAACTAATCAGGCGACAGCTTTGTTTAGTTATGTGGCGCCCGCGCTCACTGCAGCGGGCCTTAATACGAAGGTGCTCGTCTACGACCACAACTGGGACAGGCCGGATTATCCGGAAAATGTTCTTTCGAATCAAAATCTGAGCCAGATCGCTGGTGTCGCCTGGCACGGCTATGCTTCCACGCCGGGAGCAATGACCCCCATCCAAAATATGTTTTCCAGTGTGGGTACTTATGAAACGGAGCACTCTGGCCTGACAACGAATTCCGACCAGACAAGATTAGACTTCGAGGAGATTACGCAGTGTATGCGGAACTGGGCCAGGGCTTATGTCAAGTGGAGTTTGGCGCTAGACGAGAACAACGGCCCTCACACCGGTGGTTGCAGCACGTGCACTCCAATCGTGACCGTGAACAGTACTTCCGGCAATATCACTTACGGCAGCGAATATTACACCATGGGCAATTTCAGCAAATATGTTCTGCCCGGAGCGAATCGTATTTATTCCAGTAATGCCACGGGCATCGTGACGGCGGCATTCGTCAATCCCGCTCCCGACAACTCCAGGACGCTAGTGGCCTTCAACGATTCAAGCCAGACCCAGACGTTTCTAGTGCAATGGGGAACGCAGTCGTTCACCTACACGCTTCCGACTCTGGCCGGAGCAACCTTCACTTGGGCTGGAACCCAAAGCGCCCAAACTCCTGCATACACCATCAGCGCAGTGTCGCAGATTCAGGCCTCCAGCTTTAATCGCACTGCGGGCAACAATACGCCGGGGAACTACCTGACTTGGGGACTTGAGACAGAGCTCACTTCAGACACAAATGGCGGGTATGACGTCGGATTCGCCAGCAATGGTGACTACGCCGTTTACAACAATGTCGACTTCGGCGCGGGGGTTTCTACCGTCGCAGCCCGGCTCGCCTGCCTTCAAGACAACGGACAAGGCAACGGGGGAGGTAATTGCGGAGGAACCATCGAGTTCCACTTGGACAGCAATAACGGTACCCTCGTAGCTTCTATCACCGTGCCTTCCACCGGAGGATGGGAAACATGGCAAACAACTTCACCAACAAACGTGTCCGGAGCAAGCGGCGTTCATAACTTGTACGTGGTCTTCACCGCCCCTGCGAGCGGCACCACTAGCCTGGGCAATATAAATTGGTTCCAGTTCAATTGAAGACTGCAACCTGGGACAAGCCGCTACTACCGGTTGTCATACCAATCGGTAAAGCATGATCGGTAAATATGATCAGCGAATGTGTAGTGCATTTCCGAATCCTGAAATTTCGGCAGTTTGTGGTATTGTCGTCACCGCGAGTGACTTGTCGTGCGAGGCGAAGAGCTCTCTATCTCGGCGTTCGTAAATTGGAGGTCGCATGAAGCTGAAATTTCTAGGGTATCTGTTTTGTGCTCTGCTGCTTTCTTCTCTGTCGTTGAAGGCGCAACAGGAGCGTGAGGCGCGGATGTGGCTGACGACGCCCGACCGAGCCGCCCTGGTCGCGCCACAAGCGGCCGCGCTGCACTTTTCTCCGAAAGCGGATCAACTGCCGGTGCTTACTGTGGACGATGCGCAGCATTTCCAGTCGATCGATGGTTTTGGCTTTGCGTTGACTGGAGGAAGCGCGCAACTGCTGATGCGCATGGGCGCTGCCCAACGTGCTGCCCTGCTGAAGGAATTGTTTACGACCGGTGACAATGGGATCGGAGTGAGCTACCTCCGCTTGACCATCGGCGCTTCAGATATGAACGAGCGCGTGTTTTCTTACGATGATATGCCGCCGGGCGAGACCGATGTGGAGATGGCGAAGTTCGACCTGGGACCAGATCGCGTGGACGTGATTCCAGTGATGAAAGAGATCCTGGCAATCCGGCCGGATATCAAGATCCTGGGGTCGCCGTGGTCTGCTCCGGCGTGGATGAAGACGAACAACGACGTGAAGGGTGGCGAGCTCAAGCCGGAATATTACGGAGCGTTCGCGAAGTATCTCGTGAAGTACATCGAGGCGATGCGCGCCGAAGGGATAGCGATTGACACGATCACGGTCGAGAATGAGCCGCTGAATCCAAAAAACACTCCGAGCATGGTGGTATTTGGGAAGGAAGAGGGTACGTTTATTGCGACTGCACTGGGGCCTGCGTTTGAGAAGGCGGGGATTCGGACCAAGATTCTGCTCTATGATCACAACCCGGATGTTTTGTCCTATGCGCTGTCGATTCTGGGCGATCCTGCCGCGAGCAAGTACGTGGATGGAAGCGCATTTCATCTTTACGGGGGCGATGCAAGCCTGCTGGCCAAGGTGCACGATGCGTATCCGAAAAAGAATTTGTATCTGACGGAGCAATCGGTGACCCAGTGGCGCTCCGGACCGCTTGGAATTGCCGAGCCGGTCAGGAGCGTGATGATCGGCGCAACGCGAAACTGGTGCCGCAACGTGCTGCTGTGGAATTTGGCAGCGGATCCGCAGAACGGTCCGCATACTAACAATGGCGGATGCACCGGATGTTCCGGAGCCATCACACTGGACGGCGATTCTGCGACGAAGAATGTTGCTTATTATGTGCTCGAGCACTTCTCGCAGTTTGTGCCCCCTGGATCAGTACGAGTAGCGTCAAGTGAGGAAGAGCAGTTAGCCAGCGTTGCCTTTGTTACTCCTCAGCACAAGGTCGTGCTGGTGGTTTCGAACACGTCGAATTTCCCAAAGTCCTTCGCGGTGAAGTATCACGGTACATTCTTCGAGACGACGTTACCGTCGGAATCGGTAGGAACTTTTGTCTGGTAGGCACCGTTCGGCCTTGTGAGACGCCCGCTAAAGTTTTCCGCGAACAAGTGGATTCTTGGAACCACATGGTCTGCTCTCTGAAAACAGCGGCTCCCGCATCATAGCGATCAAGGCAAACATGGCTAAGCATCCGGCCAGGGGCACTAACAATCCAGCGCGCAGGCTACCCGTTGCGGTCGACGTCAGACCGACAAACCAAGGCATGACGGCCGCGCCCAACCCCGCAAGTGCGAACATGATCGCCCCGATGCGCCTCGACCTTTCGCCAAATGCCTTCACCATCGACGCAATCAGAATTGGATAGATCGCAGCTAACCCCAATCCCGAGGCGGTGACACTGACCGCGACGCTCGCGAAGGCTTTCGCCTGCAGCAAAAAGCAGATGCCTGCGGCAGCCAGGATCAAGCCGCCCGCCAGCAGCGTTCGTTCAAGCCTCCGCAGTGGAAGCAGCGGAACCAGAGCACGCCCGGCAATTAATCCTCCCCAGAAAAACATGGGCGCCAGAGCCCACAGATCGCCGGAATCAGTATTCATTCGTTTCGTAAGTGAGGCGACCCAGCCCGCAACCGAATTCTCGGATCCGACGTAGAGAAAGAACAACGCTGCCAGACTCAAGGTGCTTCGCGAGCTGATGCGCTCTCGGAGCCCCGGCGTGGGTAGTCCCTCGCCCTCCAGTGTTTCTGCCGGCTCCAGGTTCATCCCGGCCAGGATCAGAGCCATAAGCGCAGAGCCTGCCGCGAGAGCATAGAGAAGCAACGAGGTTGCCGCGTGCCGCTGAGCCAGCATTACCAATGGGGAGCAGGCAATCGCGCCGATTCCCCACTGCAGGTTCAGAATGCTAAGTGCGGCCACGCGACGGGCTTTGGCAATTTCCGCCACCCACAGATTGGCGGTGGAAAGCGCCTGCCCTAATCCGCAGCCGAACACGAAGGTCGCTCCCAGGCATGCCTCGTAGCTACCTAGGTTTAGTCCCGCAACTCCCGCCGCAACCAAGCTGAAGCCACACACAAACGTCTGCCGGTATCCTCGCCCGATCAACCAGCGGGTCGACGCCACACCTGCCATCGAACCGCAGAACTGCGCGGTGAAGAAAAGCCCGGCACGCTGGTCACTCAAACTCCAACGTGCAATAAGGATCGGCAGGATTGGGCCAATCAGGGTCGTTGCGACACCCGCAACCACAAGCCCGGCGTGCAGGACAACCGACGCGGCCGATGAGATCGAAGGCAAAGGCGGCGGAGTTTGGATTGAACTCATGCGAAGGCATTCTGCCGAAGCGTGTGCCTGTAGGCAACTTGCCCAGGCTCCGAATTGCGCCTGCCAGGATGTAAGATAATCGTCATTCTATCTGGATAATTGGATTCCCACCTATGGCGCGACAACCGAGTTCTTTGACCGAATTGTCAAAAAACGCCGGCGCTCTGGGCCAGCAGTAAGAAAAGAATCGGAGAGATCCCATGCTCACACGACGAAGGTTTCTTGCCATCAGCACCTGCACCATGGCTGCAACACGTCTTCACGCGCAGGGCCAAAGCAACGTCCGGGTTGCACTCAGCGTCCCCGGGGATGCGCATGGTCCGCATATGCCGGTCGACTTTGTCGGCCTGTCGTATGAGGTGCAGCAACTCAGGGACCCCAGTTTTTTTTCCGCCCAGAACAGCGGCCTGATTCACGAGTTCAAAGCACTCTCGTCAACTGGCGTTCTCCGCCTTGGCGGCAATACCAGTGAGTTCGCTTATTGGAAACCCAAACCTGACTCTCCCGAACCGGAGCATCCTCAAGTACGTGAGGTCGTGGGCGAGCCGAAGGCTCAGTACTACGCGGTGACACCCGAGGCAGTCAAAAACCTGGCGGCGTTTCTCCAGGCCACAGGTTGGAACTGCATCTACGGCATCGGGATGGGCACGAATACACCGGCACGCGCCGCCGAGGAAGCGGCCTTTGTATCCGAGACGCTCGGCGCCCACCTGCAGTATTTCCAGATCGGAAACGAGGCGGATCTATTTGACCATCACCTGCGCGATCCGAAGACATGGTCGGCCAAGGTGTACCTCGAAGAATGGCTTGCGCTGGCGCGCGCTATTGCAGCTCGGGTGCCTGCAGCAAAGTTCGGCATGCCGGATGTAGCGGCCAACGCGTCATGGCTGACGGAGATTGCTGACGAATGGCCTTCCATCCAGAACCCTCCACACGTAACAACGCTCACTCATCATTATTACTTTGGCGGTCCGGCGACGAACCCCGACGTCAACATTCCGAACTTGCTGAAACCGGCGACGATGCAAAGAGTGCAGAAAACGGCAAATATCGCATCGGCCGCAGCCAGCAAGATGAGTGCACGCGTGCGCATGACCGAAGGCAACACTTGCTATCGTGGAGGCAAGCCGGGTGTCTCCGATGTGTTTGCCGCCGCGCTTTGGTCTGCGGACTACTCGCTGCTGCTAGCCAGTAATGACTATTCCGGCGTCAATCTGCACGGTGGTACGGGTAAATCCGTGGCCAATTCCGTTGGCGGATCTCTACCCGGCGATGCGCTTCTCGAAGCGAAGGGCGAAACTCCCGAACAGATTGCCGCGCATCCACATCCTTTCTATACACCGATTGCGACATTTGGCTCGGACTATGTGTTGGAGCCCGTCGCTTACGGGCTCAAGTTTGCAGGCTCGTTCTGCGGCGGAACACTGTTGAAGACCGACTTCTCGACGAAGCTGCAGGCTGCAGGAGTCAATGCAACGGCATATGCGGCGAAACTGCCTGGTGGGCACACATCCGTGATCATTCTGAACAAGGACGCGGCAGCGGACCTTGAGGTGGAACTTGACTTTGGTCGCGACGCGAGCGGAGCGGTGGAGACCGAGACATTGCACGCACCGGCACTCGACAGCCGTGAAGCGCACATCACGGCGTCAACGAAGTCGGACTCGCTCAAGCAGGGCAAGTGCTCCGTCGCCATTCCCCATGCGACGGGAGTGCGTGTGACAGTGAGTTGAATCGCTGACGGCTTCCACTTTATACGTGAACCGGCTTGAAGTCGAAGTAAGCCAGGTTCATGTTTCCGTTCGTCAAGATGTGTATGGTGAGAACATTTTTTCCTTTCTTTAGGCGGACTTTGAAAAGTTGCGGAGCCAGATTCCAATGGTGCCATTGCCGCCAGGCAATCGGGTCGGCAGGATCATTTGTCGAGGTGATCTCGAGGGGTCCGGTCGCGTCCTTTCCATTCACGTCCACTGATATTGTGCCGGCGCGATTCGATGTGTAAAGGAAATCGGCCGCGTATGTTCCTGACTTTGCCACATCTACCGTAACGTTGAACCACTCTCCGGGTTCGGTCCAGCCAACATAGAGTAGGTCTGCAGGAGGCACGACCTTGTTGAAGGGGTTGTCGTCAACCGGATTGGGGTTCCGGTTGAATTTCGTGTAGGAAATATCCACTCCCTCGTGAATGCGAAATTCATTGAGGTAGGTCCCATCAGCCGGATTCAACTCTCCGCTGCCGTGATTCTTTGGATCGCTATCATGATACGCGACCCCTTCGCCGCCCAGGTCATAGTAAGCGCACAAGACCTTCCCCGGTATCTTTTGCGCACCGTCGTTATAGCGGCTGTCGTGATAAGGCAGACCTTTGTACTGGCTCAAGAATGATCGGGAAGACGCAATTGCCGGGAGCATCCATACCGCTACGAAGCATGCCACGACGAAGCATAAGGGAAACGCTCTCCGGCTCATCCTGCCTCCCTGAGGACTACAGTTCAGATTTGAAAAAGCTCGATGCCGCGCGCTTTTCCGAGATTGCGCGAGTACTTCTTGTCCGTCCCATTGTTCCAATGTTCATGCACGCCAAGGCTGCGGCATCGGATGCCGTCGTGCTCGGGATCATAGAAAGTCTTCGAGGGCGGATCGTTCGCCAAGGCAGATTCGCGCAGGTAGTTATCGGCATTCGCGATGTCCGGGAGATCGGGCCATTCTGAAGTGAGGAAATCGAAGCCGACGGAATCGATCGCTACGCCATCCAACGACATAAAAATACTGTTCGGCCAAGCACCGTTGAACGGCGCCATCTTCCACTTGCGATGAGGCGGGCCATCCACGTTATCGTTTCCATAGAGCCCGTCGATTATAAAAAGGACGGTTTTCTCGCCGAGGTCTTTATGACCCAGATAATCCGTGAACGCCGAATAACTTGCCGAACCATCGCTCTTGTGATTGAACCCGTCGTGCGCGTTCTTGCGCCAGTCGGTGTTGATACTCGTTGCACCGAAGAGATTCTTCGCGCAAAGTGTCACCCCTGAACTCACATGCGCTCTCAACACGGCAGCATCAATTAAGTAGGAGGCTTCGATCACAGTGGTATCGAGTCCCTTCGCGTTGTTGCTTTCAACCGAGAAAGGAATCGCGTTGGGTTTGAACTCGGCCTTTACTCGTCCATCCCCTCCGATATGGTCCACAAACACGACGCTGGGAAATTCATGGTGAACCTTGTCGTAGAGGTTGCCCGGGATCCACCGGCTTGAGTCGAAGATGGTGATCGCTGATTCCGGCACTCGTCCCGGGCCGGTCAACTGCCGGACGAGCGAAAGGATCAAATGGGGTGAGGAATTCAGGCGTTCGATCGTGCCATGGTCCGTCGTGTTGTTCAGGTTCGCTTTGATCGCGATCTTCTCTCCAGCTTTGTATCCGCCTTTGCCGCGACCATGAGTGCGATTGAAGTACTGAAAGATGGAGTTCCATGCCTGGGCGTCGCTTTTTTGATTGGTAAGACCGCAGATGGACCGCGAAACCATGCGGTCAATTACAGACTGGTCATTGTGAGCATCGGTCCACCACGAACCTGTTCCATCCCAGGTGACAGCCGCCGGATCATGCGCCCAAGTGACGCGGCCGGGAACGACGCCGCGGGGAACTCCTGACGGAGAAAGCGGCTCGAACAAGGAGGGCCGCAGGTAGGTTGCAGCGGCAAGAGCCAGGGTGAATTGCCGGCGCGTCATATCCATGTTGACTTGCTCCTCTCGCACAAAATCTCAAGGTTCCGTGGACCATTTTGCGTGAAAGCGCAGAAGCTGTTGCAGCCTCTTCACAGACAGCACGTGGTTGCAGCACGGGGACCTTGAATTGCCCAGGGAATTGTACCTGACGACACAAATTGAATCCTCAACCAGGACGTCACTACGTAAGGGCATGTTCGTTCATCGTCTCGAGATCCTCATTACCAAGGTAAATTGACCCCGATTACCTTCGATGCCATCATCCCTCAGCGTGCTGCGGGTCTCATGGTCTCGGTGCGGAGGCCTGTCGCTTGGGAGATGCTTTCATGCGTGTTTCGCCTCGGTTTTTCGCCGGAGTGTCGTTCGTCCTCATCGTCCTGACGTTGGGAATCGCGCCGGCACAGAACAAGGAAATCAAGATCGGATTTTCCATCGAAGCCATGAAAGGCGAGCGTTGGCAGACCGACCTCGACGAATTTCAGGAACGCGCCCACGAGCTCGGGGGCGACGTCCTCACCCGCTTCGCCGATGGCAACGATGACCTGCAGTTTCGCCAGATCAACGAGATGCTCAAGGATGGCATCGATGTCCTCGTGTTTCTGCCGCACGATACCAGCAAGGCAGGGCGCATCGTGGAAGCCGCGCATGCAAAACACGTCCCGGTAATCAGCTATGACCGGCTGGCCAGTGCGTCCGTCGATCTCTACGTCGGATTCGACCTCTTCTCTGTCGGGCTAGAGCAGGCGCAAAGCCTGGTGGATCGCGCACCCAAAGGCAACTACCTGTTGTTGGGAGGCTCACGGCTTGATGCCAACTCGAAAGTCGTTCGCGCCGGACAGATGAAGGTGCTGCAGCCCTACATCGATCGGGGCGACATCCATGTCCTTGCCGACGCATGGGTGCCGGAATGGAGCGCCACTGAGGCTTATGTCATCGTCACGAAAGAGCTGGCCAAACTCAAGGCCGCTCCCACAGCGATTGTTGCCTCGAATGACTCGATTGCGGGCGGGGCAATCCAGGCGCTCGCAGATAAGGGCTGGTCCGGCAGAGTGCTGGTCTCGGGTCAGGACGCAGACCTCGCCGCCATTGAACGAATCTTCGATGGCTCTCAACTGATGACCGTCTATAAGCCGGTCGGCAATGAGGCACGGGCCGCGGCTGAAGCCGCGATGAAACTCGCGCGGCACCAAGACGTGGGGAGCAGCACGGAGGTGCAGAACGGCACGCTGACTACAAAAGCCATCCTGCTGAAGCCGATCTGTGTCACCCAGGAAAATGCGAAACAGACCGTGCTTAAGGATGGATTTCAGAAGCTGGAAGTCGTTAAGCAAGGCCTGCCCAAAACCAAGCAGGCGCAGCTTGACCAACCATAGCAAGGGTCTAGCTGGCAAGAGAAGCCTGGTGCAGCAGATCGGCCGGGTTCCGAACGCTGAGCGCCGGTTCAAATCAATGCGCTGAACTTAATCTACCTGGAAGCTGCCACCGTAGTTCGACTCCCGCCGCCCCCACCAATATTTCATTTATCGCTGAATGCCCGGCGGGACTGATAGAAGGCCCTTGCGCTGTAACGAAAGATGCCGATTAGGGAATGAACGAAGGGGGAATATTTTCTCCCTCTAGCAGTCTCATGATTCCGGCTCCCGCCGACTGCCTGGCCTATGTGAAACCCCTTGAGTTGCCGCGTCACAGACGGCGGGGCTTCCAAGTTTGCTGCAAGACATTAACGACGAACAATTTTCGACACAATAATGCAAATCTACTATTGAACCTCCCTTCGCAGCCGTGGGATCATCCTGTCCTTCGCTTTAACAGATCCCACATGCGGGGGCGGGAGTTCTATGACAGCCATCA
>CAWGZD010000008.1:0-47515 GCA_963827005.1 uncultured Acidobacteriaceae bacterium | reverse complement strand
GCCACATTTCGAAACCCGCTCATCCACCGCGGGCCGCGAGGAATGTTCGCTTCACGCCGATTGTTGCGGGATTGCCTACCGATGAAACGGCTCAATGCCGAACGTGTGCGGAACGTTCTTGATTATAGCAACGGCGGCGACTTCGCTCAACGTAGCCCGCCATGCAGGCCAGACGCCGATTGTTCATCGACGCCAGTTTTTTCGGGAACTAAAACGATTGGGAGTGGGCCAGCTGAAGCCCGGCCCACTCCCTCACTATGCAGAGACAGGTAGCCTCTGCGCTATTGTCCGCCGACCGACGTGCCGTGTTGTCCCAGCCACGCCGCGAGCTGCGGCTCTTGTTGCGACCTCAGATCGACACAGTTGTTGATGCGTTCAATCGACTGCCGGTAGGTCCGTTCCGCCGCTTCAATCTTGTGCGCGGCGAAGAATTCCACCACCTGATCGCGCATGTGCGCGTCGCAGAAAGCACCCGTCGAAGCGACTACCTGACCGCTGGCAAATGGTCCGCCCGCCTTCTGCACCGCATCCCAGTGCGTCAGAATAAAGTCCCATGCCGGCTTCTCGCCCTCAGGATTTCCCATCATGCTCGTGATCAGCCCGAGCGCATCCTGCGAGCGCACGTCCGGAGAAATCGCAAAGTTCAACGTCCGCTGCTGCAGTTTCGGGTCTTGGAATTGGGCCAGGGCGTAGAAGTAGTTGTAATAGTCCTCCTGCGACTTCGTGTTTTTCAATGCAGCCATCACTCGATCGTAGAAGGCCGCATCCCCATCCAAAGCCGCAAGATTGATAGCTCCGCCCGCCAACTGCCGGTCGACAGACGCAGGATCTTCCAGTGCCTTGTCAGCAATCTTGCGCGCCTGCGCTAGAACTTCAGGATCCCGCGCGTCATAGCCCAGCGTGTTAAACAGACGAGCCCGCAGCGTTCTCTGCTCGTCGCTCTCGCCCGGCTTCGGCTCCCAACCCACATCTTTCAGCATGGGCGTTAGATATCCCCGCAACCACGCGCGAAAAGTATCGCGATCGCTGTCCGTCAGCAGGTACTGGCCAATGTAGCCGAGCCGGCCCAAAACATCCTGCAGAACCGCTCGGTTGCGGTCGTTCTCCAGGCCTTGCGCGAACGCCAGATAGTCGCCCACCGGTTCGCGTCCTACTCGGATCGACGCCCAGATATCGGCCTGCAACGTGATCCGCTCCGCCGGAGTCAGCTTGCTCTCGGCATCCTTCGCCAGAGCCCGAACCGCTTCAGGTTCATAGCCATCGCGGTAGTAACCAGTCGCCCCGGCATTCGTCAAAACCCATGTCGCGCACCCGGGCAGCGTGAATGTCGCCTGCCGCTGCGTGAGCAGTTCGCACTTCTGTGCTCCCGTCGAGGACTTCATGCACAGCGGAACTTGCCAGAGCTGGTCATTCGGTTCCTGAAACTTCACGCGATCAAAGTAGTACCGGCGTTGATCCAGCGTCACCGCCGTCGATGCGCCGGAACATTGCAATTTCACGTTGATAATCGGAACACCCGCCTGCTTCACAAATGTCGGCATGATCTGATCCACCGGCTTCTTGGAAGTCTTGGCCTGCGCATCCCAGAAATCGTCTGCGGTCGCATTCGCATATTGATGCTTCTGGATATAAGCATTCACCCCCGCGCGGAACGTCTCCTCACCCAGATAAGTTTCAAGCATGCGCAGCACCGACGCTGCCTTGCCATAGGCGATTCCATCGAACAGTTCCTGGATTTGCGCCGGTGTCTCAGCCGCCTGGTGAATCGGACGCGTG
This sequence comes from uncultured Acidobacteriaceae bacterium, assembly GCA_963827005.1. Classification (GTDB taxonomy): domain Bacteria; phylum Acidobacteriota; class Terriglobia; order Terriglobales; family Acidobacteriaceae; genus Sulfotelmatobacter. The sequence goes on along the minus strand of CAWGZD010000008.1, from coordinate 45,739 downwards.
TTCGCCAGCGAATCCTGGTTAAGCGTTCCGCCGGTACTGCTCACATCGTCCAGATTGAAATTCCATTCCGGCTTCCATGCCTGGATCGGCTTGCTCGACATCCAGGTGGCGAACCCTTCGTTGAGCCAAATGTCATCCCACCATTTCATCGTGACCAGATCGCCAAACCATTGGTGAGCCATCTCGTGCGCAATCACCGAAGCGATCGTCTTCTTCAGGTCGACCGAGCCGTCCTTCTCATCGATCTGCAGCAGAACCTCGCGGAACGTGATGCAGCCCGTGTTCTCCATCGCCCCTGCGGAAAAATCCGGAATGCCGACCAGATCCAGCTTTCCGTAGGGATACTTGATGTTGAAATATTTATCGTAATAGCTCAGGACGTGCTCGGCCGTTTCCAGCGCAAACCTTCCCATCTCTTTTTTCCCGGGAGTGCTGTAAACGCGGATCGGAATGCCGTCGGCTTCCCCCTCGATGTATTCAAAGTTGCCCACCACCAGCGCCGCCAGATAAGACGACATCTTAGGCGTAGTCGCGAAGCGCACCGTGTGTTTGTCGCCCGGTCCCGGCGTATCGGAACTCACCTTGGAGTTCGAAATCGCAACCTGCCCCTGGTCGGCCACGCTGCTGATGTCGAACGTGGCTTTGTAGTCCGGCTCATCAAACGACGGAAACGCGCGCCGCGCATCCGTGGCCTCAAACTGCGAGGCGGCATACTTGCGGCCCTCACCATCCTTGCCCAGATAAAGGCCGCGCATCTCATCATTCAGGATGCCGGCGTAAGTAATGTGTACCGTCGCCGCACCCGCCGCCAGCGGCTTCTCCACCGCCAGCACCACCATCTCTTTATCTTTCTCGGCGGTAACCTTTGCCCGCTGCGTGCTGCCTCCGCTGGCAATTGTGACCTCATGGAAGTCGATATCGACCGCGTTCAAAGTGATCTCCGTAGTGGGCTTCAGCACCCGGATCGATATCGTCTCTTCCCCCTCGAACGTGGCCTTCGCCAGATCAGGCGTGAAAGTTAGTTTGTAATTTTCCGGAACCGCTACCTCGGGCAGCCGCTGGGCCACTGCCAGGGAAAATGCCATCAACGCAAACATTAGTACCGCAAGAATCCGCTTCATAAGTTTTCCTCGGGAGATTCGCTCGAATTCATTTCTCTGAATCAACTTCCTGTTCCCCAAAAAGACGAACCCAAAAGGCAAGCCAGAAAGACGCACGTATCGCTCAGCACTGTATACGCAGAGTTCGCCGCAAAAGTTCACAGCGGACAAACAACCTCACCCCTCATCACCGTCATCGCACACCGGTTTGCCCCGAACCAGTAAGGGATCTCACGGTAATCCTCGACCGCGAACACCGCAAAATCTGCATCCTTACCCGGCTCAATCGTGCCCTTCCGGTCCGCCACCCGCAGCGCCCACGCTCCGTTCACGGTAGCCGCGGCCAGGGCTTCTGCCGGCAACATCTTCATGTGCGTGCAAGCCAGCGACATGGCCATCGGCATACTCAGCGTCGGCGACGTGCCCGGGTTGTAGTCCGTCGCCAGCGCCACCGGAACGCCCGCGTCAATCAGCCTGCGCGCCCGCGGATATTCCTTCAGCCCCAGAAAATAATTCGCTCCCGGCACCAGAGTCGCGACCGTATCATGCCTGGCCAGCTGCGCGATGTCATCCTCGCTCACATGATCCATGTGATCAAACGACGCCGGATTGAAGCGCAAAAACGGCTCCAGCGGAGTCTCCGTTAGCTGGCCCATGTGGGCCCGCACGCTCAGACCGTGCTGCTCGGCCGCTTCAAAAATCTGTTCCGTCTCCGCCGCCGTAAATGCTCCCCGATCGCAGAACACATCGACGAACTGGGCTAGTTTCCGCTTCGCCGCCTGCGGAATCATCTCCTTACAGACGGTCTCAACATACTTTTGTGAGCGCCCCACAAATTCTTTTGGCACTACGTGCGCCCCTAGTAGAGTCGCAACCACGGTCCCCGGCCAGCCCGAAGCAGCGTCGCGAATCGCTTCCAGCGACTTCAATTCCGACTCCACCGTCAGCCCATAGCCCGACTTAGCCTCAACCGTTGTCGTCCCATGCGCCGCCATGTCGTGCAGCGCACGCAGAATTTTTTCGGCCAGAACCCGCTTCCCTGCCCCGCGCACTCCCTCCACACTCGACCGGATCCCGCCCCCGGCCGCGGCGATCTCTTCATAAGAAGCCCCCTCGATGCGCTTCTCAAAATCGACCAGCCGCGGGCTGACAAAAACAGGATGCGTATGGGAATCGACAAAACCCGGGAGAACAACCTTCCCCGCGCAATCAATCTCAGTAACTTTCTTGCGATTCTTCTTCAGCCACGGATCGCGCAGCGCGTCCTTGGTCGTCCCGACAGAAACGATCTTCCCCCCGAGACAAAGCACAGCACCGTCTTCGATGATGCCGAGTTGTTGGAGGTCGGAACTCCGGCGCGGTCCAGCAAGCCTCGATGCGGCGTGCAAAGTTAATAGCTGGCCGACGTTAATCAATAGCACCGAGGCAGAAGCGTTTCGCATCTCAGGGCACATCCGCAATCGCAGCTCTATTACTGCTCTTGAAAATGAATTTCTTGCCATCCCACGCGAAAGTCATAACGTCAAGACTTTTCGCGCAACAGTGAGGAGAAGGTTCGGAGCTTCTTCCAGTGACGGTTAGGATTCCTGACCCAGCATCGAGGCTGGCTCCGGTATTTGGGGCGTGACGTTCATACGTAATCTGTTCAACAACTGTAGGATGCCCCGAACGCAACTCGAAAACCTGCACTAGCCCATGATCAGAACAGCTTCCTCCGCACCTCCTCCAAAGAATGTCGATAATGGCGTGACTCTCGGTTTCGCTCGGCCGAACGAGAGACTGTACAAGATCGACAGTAACTTCCTCGCCGCCCCCGTGCTCATACTTTTGTTCGAACGTTCCGTTGAGCAAACGAGCGCTCCACGCGAGCTTGTCGGCTCTATGCCAGACGACTGTCAAATTCTTGAAATCGATATCCCCGATCGAAGCAGCCGTAACGCCGTATTGATAGTTGGGATAGGAAATCTGGTAGTTCGGCGCGGCTTCAACCGGAACCTGCGCCAAGGCAACGGATCCGGCGATGGCTGCTACCCACAGGGGAATCAGGATGCGAACAGTCAGCCTACTCATTCATCGGCACTCTCACGCCATTCTTCCCCGCAAACTCCTTCGCCTCCTCATACCCCGCATCCACATGCCGAATCACGCCCATCCCGGGATCAGTAGTCAGCACCCGCTCAATACGCTTCGCCATCTCATCAGTTCCGTCAGCCACCGTGACCTGCCCCGCATGCAGCGAGTAGCCAATCCCCACCCCGCCGCCGTTGTGAATCGATACCCACGAAGCCCCCGCCGCCGTATTCAGCAAAGCATTCAGCAGAGGCCAGTCGGCGACGGCGTCCGATCCATCCTTCATGCTCTCGGTCTCGCGAAACGGAGAAGCCACCGAGCCGCAATCGAGATGATCGCGTCCAATCACAATCGGCGCCTTGATCTTCCCTTTTTTCACCAGATCGTTCATCGCCAGGCCGAACTCCGCCCGCTCGCCATAACCCAGCCAGCAGATGCGCGCCGGCAATCCCTGAAACTTGATCCGTTTGCGAGCCAGATCAATCCAGCGCCGCAAGATCCTGTTCTCGGGAAATAATTCCAGAACCAGTTCGTCGGTCACATGAATATCGGAAGCTTCGCCCGACAGCGCGACCCAGCGGAACGGTCCGCGCCCTTCGCAAAATAGCGGACGAATATACGCCGGCACGAACCCCGGAAAGTCATACGCATTCTTCACTCCATGCTGAAACGCAAACGTCCGGATATTATTTCCATAATCAAACGTCACCGACCCCATCTTCTGCAGCCGCAGCATGCCTTCCACATGCGCCGCGATCGCATCGAGCGACTTTTCCTGATAAGCCTTAGGATCGTTTTTTCGTAACTCCACGGCCTCGTCCAACGTCATCCCGTTCGGCACATATCCATTCAGCGGATCATGCGCCGAAGTTTGATCCGTCAAAATATCAGGAACCACACCCCGCGCCACCAGCTCCGGAATCACGTCCGCGCAATTCCCCACCAGCCCGACCGACACATTCTCCTTCTTGCGCACCGCATTCTTCAAAATCCGCAGCGCTTCGTCGAGCGAGTTCACCATGAAGTCGCAATAGCCGGTCTTCAGTCGCTTCTTAACGCGCTCCGGATCAACATCAATTCCCAGAAACGCCGCGCCCGTCATGGTCGCCGCCAGCGGCTGCGCTCCGCCCATCCCTCCCATGCCGCCTGAAACGATCAGCTTGCCCGCCAGATCTCCGCCAAAATGTTTTTCCCCAGCAGCCGAAAATGTCTCAAACGTCCCCTGCACAATTCCCTGCGACCCAATGTAGATCCACGAGCCCGCCGTCATCTGCCCATACATCATCAGCCCGGCACGCTCCAGTTCGTTGAACTTCTCCCAGTTCGACCAATGCCCCACCAGATTCGAATTCGCAATCAGCACACGTGGCGCATGCTCGTGCGTCTTGAACACGCCCACCGGCTTCCCTGACTGCACCAGCAAAGTTTCATCATTCTCCAGCTTCTTCAGCGACGCGACGATCGCGTGGTAAGCCTCCCAACTCCGCGCTGCCCGCCCGGTTCCGCCGTACACCACAAGATCCTGCGGACGCTCGGCCACATCGGGGTCGAGATTGTTCATCAGCATGCGCATGGCAGCTTCCTGCTGCCAGCCTTTGCAGGTAATGGAGTTGCCGCGCGGCGCGCGAATCGATGCTGGGGCCTGCGTAAGTTCCGAATCAACGGGCATGCCTAGATGTTACTGGTTGAGTGCGGAAGTATTCAACGTCGGAGGACTAGATAAAGGAAGTTAGATGCAGAGGGTCACACACAGCAAAGGATTGGAGATAGCAGAGGTTCGCGGAAGTGATCACCACGACGAGTACGCCGTACCCTCGCTCGAAATCGCGCTTGACGCCGAATGTACGCCGCTGATCCCGGGATCCTGCTGATCCACCGAGAGCAGCACGTCCTCCTGCTCCACTTCCCAGTTCGCTTCATTCGTCATCGGATCCTTGGGAACCACCTTGATGTAGCCGCCCGTCACCAGGTCATCCAACCCCTGCGGCGCCTTTTGCTTGTCCAGCGTGTATTGCGAGATCAGCTTGCGCAGCTCGAACAAGTCATTGCGCAGCACCGCTTCCCGCGCCCTCACCAAAGACTGGTTATAAATCGGCAGCGCAATCGACAAAAGAATGCCGATGATGATCATCACGATCATCATCTCGAGCAGCGTAAACCCGCCGCTCCGTTTTGTTTTCAGCCGGCTCACCATTACCAGTCCTTATATTTCGTGCCGTCCAGGCCCGTGCCCTGCGACTTGGTGTAGACGTCGAACACGCTCTGCCCGCCGAAGGAGTCCGAATCCGGATCATCCTGCATCGAACGCATCCCCCACTCCGTCGTGCCGGTCATGGGATCAATCGGAATCTTGCGCAGGAAGCGGACCTTCTTGCCGTTCACATCCACGCCTTTCACCAGCGTTTCAAGATCGGGAGGATAGTTCTGGCTGTCCACCTTCGTCTGGAACCCGCCCCGGTCGGCCGCGTCTTTATAGCGGTCGATCGCATCGCGCATCTCCCACAAATCGTTCCGCAGCATGCGCTCTTTTTCGCGCGTGATGGTCAACCTCGCCATCGGTACCGCCAGCGTTGAGAGAACGACCAGGATGGCGGTCGCAATCACAAGCTCCAGCAGGGTAAAGCCCCGCTCCTGCCCCACGCCCCGACCGCGATGGAATCCCTGCACCTTCATGGTAGTAACTTCATGGTAGAGTCCCGGCGCTGCGCGACCGCGCTATTGCACCGTCACCGACGCCTGCGCTCCATTCACCGTGATCGACTGTTGACCGGGGTCACGCGCTCCGCCCCGGGTAATGGTCAGCGGAGTCTGTCCGCTGGCCTTGGCCTGAAATGTCATCGTGAGCACCGCGCCCTGCCCGGAAACTCCACCCGACCCCGGCGGCCGCGTGGCTGTGATCTGCAAGGTTCCAGTGGTTTCGTCCTCGCGGTGCACCAGCGCCACTGCCTGCCCATCCTGCGAGAGGAAGCCTCCGTTTGAGATGTTCACCAGCTGCAGCTTGGCCGGATCGTAATTCATCTGCACCGGAACCGAATACACATTCTGCGCCCCGGAAATCAGCAGATTCACCACAAACGTGTTCCCTTTCACCGCCGTAATCTGGCCTGGATCAAACAGGAAGTTCGTGCCCGCCGCCGGAACTGCGCTCTGGTTCGGACCCTGATTCGGAGCTTGCCCCGGAGCCTGACCCGCCGGCTGACCGCCCGGCACTGTCGCACCCTGCGGCTGTCCCGCAGGCGGTCCCGGTGCTGCCGGCGCCTGGCTTGCGGGCGCGGCCGCTGCTGCTGGCCGGCTCACGTGCCGCAGCGCAATCGTGTTCGCCGTGCCAATCTCGATTTGCCGCTGGTTCATCTCGCTGATCGTGTTTCCGCGAATAATGTGCGGAGTAATCACAAACACGGTTTCATCCTGCGACTTGTCCTGCGACTTCTGCCCGAAGAGATACCCCAGAATCGGAATCTGCGCCAACCCCGGAATGCCGGCCAGCGACTTGGTCTGCGAATCGTCAAAAATCCCGCCAATCAAGCTCGACTCCCCGTCCTTCAGCCGGATCTCATGCTCGATTTTCTTCTGCCCGATAATGGGCTGGCTGATTCCGCCGATACTCGACTGCCCCACCACCGACGAAATTTCCATCGTGATCTTCAGCGTCACTTCCCGGTCCACGTGCACGTGCGGCGTCACATCGATGTTCACGCCCACGTCCAGATATTGAAACTGCGTATTCACCAGCGGATTGATTCCCACGCCGCCAATTCCGGGCTGGAACGACCCCGTCGCCACCGGAACCCGTTCGCCGATCTTAAGCGTCGCCTTCTGGTTATCGAGAGCCCGCACCTGCGGGTTCTGCAACATCTTCGTATCGCTGTCGCCCATCACCGCCGAAAGGTTCGCGGATGGAATCGTCACCTGAAAATCGGTCGCGTTCAGATTGCCCAGCGTGTTCAGGCTCAACCCCGGCGTGCTCCCCGAGTTGATCGTTGCTCCTGTTCCTGAAGTCGTCGTAGCCGTCGTCGTAGTCGTCGTATTTATATTCGATTGCAGCGTGATCGTCGCGCTGGTCGGTGGATTCAATCCCAGCGTCCGCGACCGGTCTTTGCTTACCTGCAACACCGCGATGTCGACGATCACTTCCGGACGCGCCTTGTCCAGATCGTCCACCAGCTTTTCTGCCAGCGCTATCTGGTCGGGCGTGCCCCGCACCACCAGCGCATTCTGCGAGAGCAACTGCTGCACGCGCTGCACATCCAGCACGGCGCGAATCGCGTTCACCACATCCTGCAACTCGGTGGGTTGGGAAAGATTCTGCAGATAGAACGTCTTCAGGACGCTCTGCTCCAACTCCTTGCGCTTGGCCGGATTATCCTGTGCCACAAATATCGTGTTCGACGTGACCGGCCGCCAGAAGGTCTTCGATTCGAGCGCCGTGATTTCCAACGCCTCTTCCAGCGTCACCCCATTCAGTTCCACCTTAATGCGCCGCGAGGTATAGTCGGGATCGAACAACACATTGATCCCCGCCAACTGCCCCACGGTTTGATAGATGACCTTGGAATCTTCGGTGAGCTTCACGGTGATGGGAACGTTTGAAATGGGAGCCAGTTCCACCGGTCCCGGCGCATCCCGGATCTTCCGTTCCAGCATATTCGGCGTAGCCGCCGCCTGCGGCGGAGGATTCGTCGCCTCGTTGATCATCTGCTGGGTGCGCTTAATTTCCTGTTGCGCAATGAAAAGCGATGGATCGATCTGCGCCGCCTTTTGAAAATCGGCCAGCGCCTCCTGCAGCTTGCCCGCATCCCGCAGCCCCTGCCCCTGGTGGACGATGGTCGCTGCCGCCTTGAAACGCATCCGCTCGAAAGACGCCCGGTAGCGCAAGTCCTTCGGCTTCAGGTCGTAGGCCTGCTTGTACAGGTCGTAAGCCGCCTCGTAGTTCTGGCGAGCCTCGGCATCCTGGCCTTTGTCGTAAGCGGTCTTAGCCTTGTCCGCGATGGCAGGCAGTATGAAAACCACAACCAGCAGCACTACTGCCGCGGGCATCAGACGTCTCATTCGTCAGTCCTCGTCTAGAAAGTCTTCGCCGGACCAGCCCCATCGCCAGCGAACCAGGGATTCCCTTGATATCCAATAAATTTGGTGCTTTTGCAGCGATTATAGCATCGGCTTTCCTGTCTCCTCATGTGATTGCACCCACGGCAGTTACACTCTTTAGTCTTAGCCCTACCGGGCGTCGGGCTTCAGCTTTCGGGCTTCCGAGCACTCTGTGCCAGCCAACCTGTCATCCTGAGCGAAGTTGGCCTTCGCGAAGCGAAGGCCAACGCAGTCGAAGGACCCCTTTCGCCTTACCGCCAGCATCGGCCAGTCAAGGAATTTCCACCACTCACCGCACCTTGAGCCCTTGGCCGAAGCCCGGAGCTTCCCGGAGCCCGATAGCCGAAGCCCGAAGCCCTCCCCCGAACCCTCTGCTGTTAAGATTAATCCTGATCCGACCCCATGCCCCGCCAGTCCACCCACGAAACCAAGCCCAAACCGGAGAAATCTCCGCGCCGCGAGCCGACAGCCTCCGGCCAGCGAGACGCAGCCGTTAATAGGATCGCTTCCCATAACTACTTCTTGCTTGAAAAATTTGAATGTGGCCTTGTTCTTACCGGTACCGAGGCCAAATCCGTCCGCGGCGGCCTCGCCAACCTCAAAGACGCCTACGGCCTGGTCAAAGACGGCGAACTCTGGCTCCTCAACGCCCACATCGGCCCCTACGAGCACGGCAACATCCATAACCACGCCCCGCTCCGCACCCGCAAGCTGCTGATGCATAAAGAGGAAATCCGCAAACTGATCGGCAAGACCCAGCAGAAGGGCCTGACCCTCATCCCCGTCCGCATGTACTTCAAGAACGGCAAAGTAAAGGTTGAACTAGCCCTCGCCAAAGGCAAGCAGCTCTGGGATAAACGCGAAACCGAGCGCCGCCGCACCGCCGACAAAGAAGCCCGCGACGCCATCGGCCGCAGCCGCAAGGCCTAAGGGCCAAAGATTAGAGACCCATGTGGGGACAGCCGCCCTCGGCTGTCCAGCCGGGCAAAGCCCGGCAGTTTGCGGAGACCAATCCCCCATCCAAGTGCAGTTGACAACGTGTGCTGACGACCGCGCTAACAACCCGCAAGCAGCAAGACCCCTGCCGTAATCTAAAGAGTAACGACCCCTATTTCCAACATTTTCCCGGCCCTCTCACTTTTCCACAGTCGATTTCCAGCGACCTTCCGCCCATAGCAAGCATCCCTCAAGCATCTAAGTACGAAATTATGGCTCTCCTGAGAATTAAGCCAATTCTGCAAACCTGGGGACGCACTTTACGCGGTCGAGTCCCCTCGCTTTCTATCGAAATCACAAAAGAATGCCCACTGCGTTGTCCGGGCTGCTATGCCTACGAAGACGCTCATCTCGGCGTCACGAACCTGCGCAGCTTATCCGATTTCAGAGGAGAAGAACTGATCAACCGCGTGCTCGCCCTCGTCGACGAGCACGACCCGCTGCATCTTTCAATTGTCGGAGGCGATCCTCTCGTCCGTTATCGTGAACTCGAGGTTCTCCTGCCGCAGCTGGTCAAGCGCACCCACGTGCAGGTTGTCACCAGCGCATTCCGCCAGATCCCCATTTCATGGGCCACGCTGCCAAACCTGCAACTTTCGATCTCGATCGATGGCCTGCAACCCGAGCACGACGTTCGCCGCCAGCCCGCTACCTACGAGCGTATCCTCCGCCACATTCAGGGCCATCACATTGCCGTCCACTGCACCGTTACAAGCGCCATGTCGAAGCGCAACGGCTATATCCCCGAGTTCGTCGATTTCTGGGCCTCCAATCCGGCGGTGGAAAAAATCTGGATGAGCCTCTTCACCCCTCAGCGCGGAGCCTCCGATGTCGAATGCTTAACCCTCGAGGAGCGCAGGAGCGTCGTCGAAACCCTGCTGCAGGTTCGCCAGCATCAGCCCAAGCTCGACATGACAGAAGGGACGATCAAAGAATTCCTATCTCCTCCATCCTCGCCCGCTCACTGCATCTTCGCCCAGACCACCCGCACGTTCTCGGCGGATCTTAAGACGCGAGTCGAGCCCTGCCAATTCGGCGGCGACCCCGATTGCTCGCGCTGCGGTTGCATCGCCTCCATGGGCCTCGCCGCCGTCGGACATAGCAAGCTCATAGGCCCCATTACCGCCGGACACGTCTTCTGGACCTCCCACGCGATCGGCCGCCACGTCAAGCGTGGCGAGAATATGTTCCAGAACTTCGGGAAACCCAATTCGAGCGAACGCGGCAAAGACCCGGCCCAGGACACCTCAAGCCCCAAGGATCTGCTGAGGGTCATCGACTAAAAAGGGCAACCCTCGTCCAGGCCACGGCGCCTCCCGAAAAAGTTTCCAGCGGATAACCCAAACCGTGGAGGAATCATCCAGTCAAAGGTAGGTTCTCGAGGATGCCTCACGACCGGCTGCTCCCCAAGGGCGCCCCGGGTGGTTTCCGCCCTACCTTTAATCGTTTTGAGATTGCACTCTGCGTCGGCGAATGCGGGTTGGAATGCAAGATTCACTGCTAAGTAAGAGTTCCGAAACCGCGAAGGATAGTTTGATTACAGACTTCGATATCGGACTTCCTGTCGCAAATCATCTATCCGCAAATCTTTGGGCTACAACGGCCAGCAAGTCGAACTGCGGCGAACATCATTCTTACTCAAAGTTGATTTCACTCCACCGCTCACCGGTGGAGAGCACAACCTGGAGGAACCATCATGGCCGAAGATTACAGAAAAGTTAGCAAGCTTCGCGAATGGATTTTGCCGGATCGCGCTAAGTCGTGGGTTGAGCCGACTTCGCAGGTCCTCGTAATTGGAGTAGGGATTGGCATGGGAATTGTCGCCTTCGCCGTGACGGAACTGATGCACTATATGCTGGTGCCTGATCTGGGGCGGTCCGACGAAAGACTGCTGGCCGAGGGATTGTCGGCTCTCGTTGTGAGCTGCCTGACCGCGAAGCTCATTTACCTGAGCCGGGAGCGGCATCGTCTCATAATCGCCAGGATGCAAGTGATTGCCGAAATGAATCACCACATCCGCAACGCATTGAGTCCGGTCTGGCTATCGGCCGACGCAACCGAGGATCAGCACCTGAATCGTGTGATCTCCGAAGCCGTGGACCGCATCGATTGGGCTCTGCGGGAAGTGTTGCCCAGGGAAACACCCCTGGAGGACGAGCAGCGGACTAAGATGGGGTACTTCCAAAGACAAGAATAAACGGGCACAGACGGGACATTCCCACTTCGAGTGAAAAATTGACGGTGGCCCATTCAATCCGTCCTTTGGCTTGAGCGGGACAGCTCCATCGCCAAGGCGTGTCCCCCTGCACTTCGCCAAGCAACGATAAACCGCGCTGCTCCCATCCCAGTCGTTGGTGTCTAATCACGGGTAGACTTCTGACTCACGCAAAACAGGAGTTTGAAAATGAAAGCTCTATTGGCTCTGCTGTTGTTCTCTATATCGGCTGCCGCCCAGATGACGGAATCTGCCCTGCTGCAACTGGATCGGGACTTTGCGCAAGCGACCTCCGCAAAGCGTCTCGATGGCTGGATGAAGTACATGATGGACACAACCGTAATCTTTGGGCCGCCTAACTCCCTGTGGCGACTCGCGGGGAAAGAGGAGATTCAGCATTACTACAGGGAGGCGTTTGCGATGCCCGACTTTAGCATGCGCTGGACACCCAAAAGCGCCCAGCTCTTGCCATCCGGCAATACCGGCTACACAACTGGCACCTTCCAATGGGTGAGTAAAGAAGGTAAATGCCACTGTCTAAACGATCTGCATGGCACTTATCTCGCCGTCTGGGAAAGAGAACCGTGTCCAGATCCCGGCCCTTGGAAGCTAAAGGCGTTGTTCCCATCCGCTGAAGCGGGCTCGGTAGCTTGCGGTTGCGCCCCTTGAGAACCTCTCACCTCTGATTCTTGACGGTCACAGGCAGAATGAGCCGGGTACAGACGCGACGTTCCCCATTTTTGCGCAACACCTTGAGGGTACGCCCACTCGCTCCAAAATTCCCCCATCTGAGCGTCCCGTAGATAGCTTTGTCATTCCGAAGGCGGCTTCATCGCCGAGGAATCTGCTGAAAACCGCAGCGCGAATCCTCATCTTAGATTCCACATACTTATTGACACGATACCCATATTTCTGCAATTATCGAAACATGCCTCGCGTCCAGCCTCCCAAAGCCCCGGACAAGGTTGCCAAGCTGGCCGACATGCTTTCCGCAATGGGTTCGGAACCGCGCCTACGGATCATGCAGTTGCTACTCTCGGCTCACCCAGACGGCCTGGTCGTCACCGAAATTCAGGACGAACTGGAGATTCCCAATTCCACCCTGTCCCACCATCTCGAGAAGCTCAAGGGCGAGGACTTGGTCCGCGTACAACGCGAAAGCACATTCCTCCGATACACCGCCAACACGGACGCACTTCAGGAACTGCTTCAGTTCCTGTACGCGGAGTGCTGCACTCGAAACCAGGCCGTAAAGCCCGAACAGATCGTTCGACTTTGTAAATAAGGAGAGTTCATGCGCACCGCAGACATCAAGGAAGTGGTTAAAGAGAAGTATGGACAGGCTGCGCTGCGCGTGAAGGCTGGCGGCAGTTCTTGTTGCGGAGCAACTGCCAGCCGCGGTTGCTGTGATCCGATCACCTCGAATCTATACGACGCTACGCAAGCGGGCCAGATTCCCGAAGAGGCAATGCTTGCTTCGCTCGGCTGCGGGAATCCGACTGCTCTCGCCAAGCTGAGTCAGGGTGAGATTGTTTTAGACCTCGGCTCCGGTGGCGGCATTGACGTGTTGCTTTCCGCGAAGCGAGTGGGCCCGACCGGGAAAGCCTATGGGCTCGACATGACGGATGAAATGCTCGCGCTGGCGAACGAGAACAAACGCAAGGCTGGAGTTGAAAACGTCGGACAATAAACTGGGAATAAACTGGGGACATCCATGATAAGTAAAAGTCAAGAGGAGACGGAGGTCTCCTGGCGCTTGGAAGGGTGAGGTCTCGAAGCGGGAGTAGAGCGGTAAAGTTAGCGAACGGCGTGCGATCCTGCATAGCGGCCAAAGCAGCAGCCTGGCCAGACATCCATTTGCGGGAAACGGGTGGGAGCCCGGTCCACGAAGTATGAGTTAGGGTTTTCCGGCCGGCCTCGATACAGACGGTAAGGAGCATCGGGAGTCGAGACTCCTCTGCCCAGTCCCCGAGATGGCGAGGAACGGCCGGTGGATCGCCGCTGCGTTCAAAGTTTTTCCTTCGTAGGCAGCTTTTTGGGTTGGTTCTTCCAAAGGCACGCGCAGTTGAAAGGCCTGGCCGCTTTTGTCGACGGCCAGCAGATAGGCGACGAGTTTGCGCGCCACGGCCAGCGTGGCGCGGTTGCGAGGTCCATGCTCCAACTCGCGGGCATGCAGCGCGGCCAGTTGCGGATTCCATCGCGGAGCCAGCTTGGCGGCCTCGATCAGCGTGGTTTGCAGCCAGCGGTTGCGCTGTTTGGAGATGGGTCCGCGTTGCTGCTTGCCGGCCGAGGATTTCAACGCGGCGGTCAGTCCGCAGTAACTCATGGCATCGGAGCGGGAGGGAAAACGCTGGGGATCGCCGACCTCCAGGGCCCAGGTGAGAGCGGTAATTTCTCCGACCGCTGGAATCGTCATCAACCGCTCGACACGTTGCACCAGCTCGGGAGCGGCAAGTAGCTCGCGGACCAACCGCTTCTGCGTGTTCTCGAACATCTCCAGCGCACTGCGGCTTAAGCGCAGCAGATCGATCACCGACTCGGGCACCTCTTCCATTTCTTCCAGCAGACTGGCGAAGTATTTCTTGCGGTGCAGCTTCTCCTTCACATAGAGAGCGCCGGTTTCCATCAGCAGCCCGGCCATTTTGTTTTTCATGCGTACCGCTTCGCTCACCACCAGGCTGCGATAGCGCAGCAGGCGGCGCAGTTCGCGAATCCGCGGCGGCGCCACATAGCAGGCCGGCAGCAAGTTGCAGCGCACCAGGTCGGCGATGGTGCGCGCGTCGATGGTATCGCTCTTCTTCTTGCCCGCGCTGATGGCTTTCATCTTGGCCGGGTGCGCCATGTCCAATTGTTCGCCGTAGGGTTTCAGTGTGTCGTAGATCCAGGCGCTGAACAGGGTCGCTTCCATCGCTCCGCGCCACGGTTGCGGACGGACTGAGGCCCATTGCCGCAAGACCTCGCGTTGCGCCAGCACGCTGCCTTCCTCCACGATCTCGCCCGCAGCGGTCTTGACGCAAAAACTGATGGTTTTCTTGTGAACGTCGAATCCGATATAGTGAGGGTTGTTCATAGGGTTCTCCCAGTGCGCTTTCTGAGCTGGCGCTTTCCTCGCCAGTCTCAGCATCGTAGCCGCTTCGAGAACCCTTCTTCATTTCACTTATGCATTCATACAGACGAATAAACTGGGGACCGACGGGACGTTCCCCAATTTCGTGCGCGGCAACTGTGAATGTTCCTCCACGCCCCATCCCCGAGAGGCCTTCGGCTCAACCCCGAACGAAACAATATCCACAGCCCCCTTGTGACATCTGACCTTGCGCCCAAAATTAAATCGCGTAATCATTGTCGAGGCAGTGACGGTTGGCACAAGTCAGCTCGTCGCGTCCCTAAGTCCTTTGCTGTCTAGATTTTGACCTCTAAGTTCTTTGAGATCCGGATTTTGCAAGGAATTTCCTGCTAACGTGATGATTCCAGGGATAGGGGTGGGAGGGGGGGTACCCCGATTTTCACCTTGCGAGCGAGCCGTCCGACACTTGAAGCAACGAAGCCCCAAACTTTATTTTCAGTTCGGAATCCACAGCGGGAAGGTGAGGTGGGGGCAAGTCACTGACCACCGGCCACTGACCACTGATCACTTTTTTCTTACGTGAAAACCGTAAACCTCAAGCCCGACATGCCGTCAGTCCAGGAAGCTCTGCAGCGTCTCGACCGCGAACTCGCTCTCGCAAAACAAGACAAAGCAAAGCTGCTGAAGCTGGTCCACGGCTACGGCTCAACCGGTGCAGGCGGCGACATTCGCATCGCCGTGCAAAAACGTTTGTTCGAGATGGCGCAGAACTCTCAGATTCGCGGCTGCATCTTCGGCGAGAACTGGTCCAAGTCCGACGACGCAGCCTGGAAGCTTCTGCAATCGCACCCCGAACTGAAGAGCGACTCCGACCTCGGCCGCAAAAATCGCGGAATCACCATCGTCCTGCTCTAGAAGCACGCATGTCATATAATGTGGCGGCTTCGCAGGATTGGTCTCAGAGTATCGGAGGTCCATTGCGCCTTTCGCTCGACACTCGGGATGTCGGTCGGGTCACCATCGTGCACTGCAACGGAAGAATCGTCGCCGGCAGCGAGAGTGAGTCACTGCGCGCTCACGTTGCCTGGTTGTTGCGGGACCGCCGCTCGATCGTCCTGCATCTGGGAGAAGTCGGATTCATCGACAGCAGCGGCCTCGGCACCATGGTCCGCACTCTGACCAGCACTCGACAGGTACATGGCGATCTAAAACTCTGCAATGTGCCGGAACATGTTCGCAAAGTTTTGGAACTCTCGCACCTGACCAAGTTATTCGACACGCACGAATCGGAGGAAAACGCAGTCGCATCTTTTTACCAGCCCCGCGCCCAAGCCGAGTCCCCCACGCTGACCGGCCGTAGCGTGTTGTGCCTGGATAGCAACGCCGATGTGCTCGCCTACCTGCGCGAACTGTTGCGCCGCGCCGGATACGACGTCCACACCAGCAACCACCTGCGCGACGCGTTGATCCTGATGCGCATCACGCACTTCGATCTCCTGCTTGTAGGCCCTGATCTCGCCGCGTCCCCAGCCTCGCGGCAAGCCTTCGACTCGGCCAGCAGCAAGTTTCCGGTGATCGAATTGGGCGGAGAATTTTCTACTCTCGATGCCGGCGAAGCCGGCGCTGGACTGCTGGAAAAAATCGAAGCTCGACTTAATCCAAAGACCGCCTGATCGGGGTTCGAACCTACGACGCAGGCGGCTCAGGAGGCACACTCGGAACGATCGGAGCTGGAACGATCTGCGATGGAAGCGGCTCACTCACTACTGGCACCACAATCGGCGCAGGTGAGAACGACTGCACAGCAATGGGTTCCACCATATTTTGCAGGTAGTAAGTCACGGCGACACCACGCTGCCAGAAACGCGGAATCAACAACAGAAGCAGCGTCAACTGGCTGATGAAAAATGCTCCGCGCACGCTGTCGGATGGAACAAACTTCATCCACACTAAGATTCCTGCGACCAGCACAATCACCGCCACAATCGTAGTCACGACGTAACTGCCCAGCAGCCGGCCCAAAGCGCGCCAGGTGTGCCGGAAAGCGAGGGCAATCGATTTTCGAACAGCTCGCTGATCGCTCAGAACTACATCGGTCTCGGCCAGATCGAACCAGATGCGCAGCGCCGCCATCACGAGAAAGATCACTAGAAGGCCGGCGAACTGCACTTCGGGCAAGAGCAACTCGTTCGTGCTCTCCCCGGCTTTCTTTTCGAGCAGACCGTGAAGAGTGAAAAGCACTAAGGCCACAACGCCCATCACAATGCCTGCCATAATCATCAGCCGGATGAAGCGCCACAAGTTGCGGCCGCAGGCACGGAAGAAGTCTTCTCGCGGCAGCCGGTAATTGGACGCATAACCTTGCAGCACTCCCGGCAGAAACAGCGCAGACAAAGCGAGAAAGAGCAAAGCAAAATGCCGCGCCGGTCCAGCGGAAGCTGAGGTGGGACCAAACTCGGGCCGCATCAACATCTCAGTGAAAACGCCCAAAGAAAATCCGTGCAGCAGACCATCGGCATGCAGACTATGATCCAGAATCTCGTGCGCCTGGTTACTCGCCGCGCCCGCGCCGAACCAAGCCAGCGCAACGTTCAGAACATAGAACCAGACGATATAGCGCTTGTTCCGCGCTACCCTGCTCAGTCCGCCACCTAGAAGACCTTGATTCTCATTCATGCGTAATCACCATGCGTAATCACCCTCAATTCATTTCCGATCGACGCCGGCAAAACCAAGCCGATGTTGGCTGCCGAAGCTCCAGCCGCTCTCAAACCGCCCACCAAGCCAAGGCCTGGCTTAAACACTGGGTCACGAACAACCAGTAATTCATCAACTTGCTCGCCGGAAGCCTGTTGGGCTCGACGGTATAGCTGTTGTTGAAGTCGTTGCGGTCGATGTGAATCGTGTGGTCTGGATCGATCTCAGCCGACGCGACCTTGGTCTTCTTTTCGTAGGGACCGAGCCTGGTCCAGCGGTTCACGCCGTCCCAATGCTCGCGGATCTTTTCGCCGTTATCGAACTTGATCTCCACGTCGACCGGCATGACGAAGTCTTCCTTGCGTTGCAACCAGACGTAGGAGCGATACACCGTATCTTTATCCTTGCCATCCTTCTTGCCAGCACTTTTTTTCTGTTCTTCGAACCAGTTGACCGGAGACGAGTCGATCTTCAAGACTTTGTAGTCCATGACAGGCGAACCGTAGATGGCCTGGTTGAAGTACCAGCGCAAGTCGCGGCCGCAAACTTCTTCAATCGTCTTAAGGAAATCTTCCTTGGTGGGATGAGTGAAGCGATACTTCATAAAATAAGTGTGCATCGCCTTCTGCATCGTGTCCGCGCCGATGATGCCTTCGAGCGTGAGCAGCACGCTCGCGGTCTTGCCATAGGTGATGCCCGCGTAGGAGTTGGAGCTGTAATACTCGTAAGCCTTCTGCGCAATGGCATCAAGATCGGCTACGCCGATGTAAGTCAAGCGCTGTTCTTCGCGCTCGCCCATGGTCGCGCCTGCCAGATTCATGATCGAAGTCTTGGGACCAAGGATTGAATCCAGCACCTTCACTTCCGAATAGCTGTTGATGCCCTCATCCATCCAGGCATCTTCGAATTCATTGGTGGCGACCATGCCGTACCAATACTGGTGGCCGAACTCGTGCTCCACCACGAGTTCAGGCTCGTAGAAACCATCGGGCATGAACCAGTTCGAACCGCCGGTAATGAACGTGGGATATTCCATGCCCTCCGCGGCCGATCCCGGTTCGGTATCGACCAGCGTCAGCGTCTTGTAGGGATAAGGGCCATACCAGCGCTCGAAGTGATCGAGTGACTCTTTCAAAATTCTTTCATGGCGCTCGACCTGGTTCCAACGCGCGGGCTGCATCATGATGCGCAGGCTTACCGGCCCCATCTGTCCCTGATAGACGCCGTCGTCTTTTACTTTGTAGCGCGGACTGGCGGTCCAGGCGAAGTCGTGAATGTCATCGCCGTGATAAGTCAGAGTTTTCGTTTTGTCAGGATTGTTGGTTTCGCTAACTTTCACTCCGCTGGCGCCGACGATTTCATACTGAGGCAGCGTCAGTTTGACGTCATAGACTCCGAAGTCGGCAAAAAATTCCGTCGTGTTGTGATACTGGTGGCAATTCCAGGCTCCGTGCCACCACACGCCGACTTTGGGAAACCATTGTCCGCCGAGGACGAAATCGCGCTTCCATCCTGAACGCGCCTGCGTCTCCGGCATCTGCTCGTGAAACGCAATCTTGAACTGGACGTACTCACTGGGCGCAACCGGCTTGGGAAGACGCACATCGGCAACCGTCTTGTCGTCTTTGTTGCCATCGTCGGGCTGGATGTACTGCACCTGCGAAGTCAGATCACCCTGCCCCAACACTTCGAGGTGCGTGATCTCTTCCGATCCATACTGTTTGCTTTCCCACTTGTCGTAGCTGGTGTCGCGGTCGCCGTCACGCTTGGCCTCGCGCACCCAGGTGGCTTTCGGCTGGAACGCATTCTGATAAAGATGAAACGGAAAGTGGTCGAGCGCTTGCCCGGTGAGGTTGTGGTAGGTGAGAACTTCGGTGGCGTCGACGGTGTGCTTCTCCGCATCGTAGCGGGCGTCGATTTCGTAATGCACTACGCGCTCAGACATGGGCTTGTCTGAGTTGATGGCGAGCGTGGTATCGGGAATGGCGAGCGCGCCCGCGTTCTCCGTCTTGGGAGCGGCAGCGGACATGGCCATCATGGCGTCGGGCGCCTGCGCCGGAGCCGCCTTTGCCGCGTGTTGCATGACGGCCAGGGAGAGCGCAATCACCGAAACTACTGGGAACAGCAGAATCACCCACCGAATTTTCATGAAACTCAACCTCGGGATTTCTCTGAGCGATGAAATCATACCTCAGGCAGCCGGAGTACTACCATCGAGGCGGCAGCGGCTAAAGCTGCTATTGATCTTTGTGGCCGTTACGGCACGGCTGAAGCCGTGCCCTGATACGAATCTATTGCAGTGCGGCTGAAGCCGCGCCCTTTCAAAACTATTTTCGGGCCCAGTGGTACAAGCATTCCGAGGTCGCGATGAAGACTATTGACCTGTGGCCGGGGCAGGCGCAGAATCCCTCGCATGCCGGATTTGCTCGCCGGCCTCGGAGAGTTACTCCACTCCGGAATCACTCCGCAAAAAGGAGCGCATCATGAAGGCAGTTCAACAGGGAAGCCTTGAACTTCTGCAGCATCCTGCTTCGCAGGAACTATTGCATTCGAAGATTCCAGCGCGCCTCGCTTATGTGTGGACCGACGGCACGCCGCGCGTGATCCCGATCTGGTTTCACTGGAACGGACGGGACTTCGTTATGGCGAGCCCGCCGAAGGCGCCGAAGCTGAAGGCTCTGGCAAAAAATCCAAAGGTGTCTTTTACCATTGATGACAACACCTTTCCGCACAAAGTTCTGCTGGTTCGCGGCACGGCGCGACTGGAACCGCTGCAGGGCATTGTGCCGGAGTACGCGGCGGCGGCCGAACGCTACTTCGGGCCCGAGCAGGGACAAGCCTGGGTGAAGCAGCTTAGCACGTTGATTTCAAGCATGGTCCGGATCACGATCACGCCGGAATGGACGGCCCTGCTGGACTTCCAGACGCGTTTCCCGAGCGCGCTTTCGTCGTGATCACTTCATTGCGATAACGCCGCAGCCAGCAAAATGTCCGCGACCTCGGCTGGACGTTCTACCTGGCAGTCGTGGCCGGTGTTCACTTCAGCGACTTCCCAGCCGGAAATGCGAGCCTTCGCGGCAAACGGGGCGAAGAACGGCCTCGCCGGATATCCTTCCGCGACGCAGGTCACATAAGTAGCTGGAATCGCGGCTTTGCGATTGGCGGGAAGAGGAAGCGGCTCCTCAAAACAACGCAGACTGAAATCACACAACCGCTCGCGGACGAAATCACGCGCATCGCCCGGCTTGAGTCCCCAGAGATCGAGTTGGCCTTCGCCGCCCGGCAGCCGCCAGCCGTCTCCCTGCTCTTGTGCTACCTTGCGGAAATGGGCGCCGATCGCAGGAGGAAGCAAGTCGAGTACGCATTGCCCATCTTCTGGAATGAAAGCATCCAGAAAAGCGAGGCGCTCGACTCGAGTCCAGTCTGCTTCGGCTACGCCGCTGATGATCATGCCGGCGTAGCTGTGGCCGACCAGGATCACTTTGCCCGCCGACTTTCTTTGCTCGAGCTTTGATTGCTCGAGCTTTGCGAGCTCAAGCGAAACGTCCTCTATATGCTGCCGCAACGTGATGTGGGGAGACAGCCGACCTTGATCTGTGCCCAGCCCGGTGAGAATCGGCGTTATCACGGTGTGTCCATGCTTTTGTAGGAGCGGGGTTAAACGGTCCCACGTTCCAGCCGACTGCCATGCGCCGTGAACCAGGACGAAGGTCGACATGCGGGAGAGTTTAGCAGGTTGAACTATCTTCCCGCGCTTGCGCTCGCACCCGTCTGCCGACGATACTGGAGGGTTACCTAATAACTTCCAAACCACATTATGAAAACAACTATCTCTCTCTCTACGCCCGCTCAACTCGACGCCGAATCTCTGGTTGCTGTCGTTCTCGATCAAACGGATGTGGCGCAAAAGCAAAAGAACAAAGACGCCAGGCCTCAGCTCCAGCTCGCGACCAGCGACGCGGCGGTGCAGGCGGCGGCTGCCGATCTGCTGGCCAGCGGTGAATTGACGGGCAAGCCCTTTGAGATCAACTTGCTGCACAAGCCGGCGGGACTGAAGGCCAAGCGCTTATTGCTGATCGGCGGGGGTGCGGCAAAAAAATTTACCAGCTACGATCTGCGCCGCATTGCGGGAGCCGCGGCGCGCACGCTCAAGTCGCGAGGAATCCGCAGCTTTGCCTTCATCGCACCAGCGGGCGTTCCCGCCGAAGCGGCAGTGCGAGCGATTGTAGAGGGCGCGCTGGTGGGGAACTTCGATCCGGATTATTACCGCAGCGACCGCAAAGATCAAAAGATTGACGCGCTTACCGTCGTGACCAGCGGCGATCAGGCTGCTCTGGAGAAAGCGGCGGACGAAGCGCGAGTGATCGGCGAGTCGCAGAACTTCACGCGTGATCTGGTGAACGAGCCTTCGAACCGGATGACGCCGACCATTCTGGGTGAGCGCGCGAAGAAGATGTGCCAGGAAGTCGGGTTAAAGTGTGAAGTTTACGGCGCCGATAAGATCAAAGAAATGAAGATGGGCGCGTTCTGGAGCGTCGCGCAGGGGTCGGACGAGCCTCCGGCGTTGATCGTGATGAAGTATGAGCCTGCGGGCGCGCCGGAAAAACCGGTTCTGGGGCTGGTGGGCAAAGGGATTACGTTCGACACCGGTGGCATTTCGATCAAGCCTGCCGACGGCATGGAGAAGATGAAATACGACATGGCCGGCGGCGCGACCATGATTGGTGCGATGCGGGCGATCGCGCTGCTGAAGCCGAAGGTGAAAGTGATTGGCATTGTCTGCGCGACGGAAAATATGCCCTCGGGCAAGGCGCAGAAACCGGGCGACGTGCAGATTGCGATGTCCGGAAAGTCGATTGAAATTATTAATACCGACGCAGAAGGACGCCTGGTGCTGGCGGACGGCCTGTACTATGCGCGGCAACTTGGCTGCACGAACCTGGTGGACGCGGCGACCCTGACCGGCGCGGTGGTGGTTGCGCTGGGCTATGCGAATGCTGGAATCTGGGCCAACGACGATGCGATGTATGAACGTTTCCACAAGGCGAACGGCGAGGCGGGGGAAAAGATGTGGCGGCTGCCGCTTGATGACGAATACAAAGACAACATCAAGTCGAGCATCGCGGATATCGTCAACTCCGGGGGACGCTGGGGCGGAGCGATTAACGCAGCGATGTTCCTGAAGGAGTTCGCGGAAGACACTCCCTGGATTCATCTCGACATTGCCGGCACGGCCTGGATGGAAGATCAAAAGCCGTGGATCGCCAAGGGGCCTTCGGGGATCGCACTGCGGAGCCTGGTGGAGTTCGTCAGGGGCTTCGCCAAGTAGAAAGCCGGGCCGCTTGGGGATCACGGGTTGCGGATCTCAGGGGATGCTCGGCGTCTTTCTTGGGGCAATGCGCTTTCTTCACAGCCATTCTGGTGCGGATAGCATCCTATGCGCTCGAAACGGCCGGGTCCGCTTCGATAATCTTTAATGTGGAGGCATTCCTTGAAAGCTCTGATGCTGGTTGGAGTTGTAGTGCTGGTGCTGGGGGTGCTTTCGTTTTTTGTGCCCTTCCCGCATTCCGAACATCATGGAGTCAGCGTGGGCGACGCGCATGTGGGGATTACGACGCATGACGACCAGAAGGTTCCGCCGGTAGTGAGCATCGTCCTGGTCGTGGTGGGGGCCGGTTTGATGATTGCCGGACGGAAGAGCTAAAGCGACAGGAGAAATTGGCCACGGATTTTCGCGGATTGGCACGGATACGGAATACAAATTCTGCGTTGTCGCGGTCGTATCCGTGAAAACCCGTGCGGATCCGTGGCTCGTTTTACTTCGCTGTGGCCTGTTCGAACGCTTTCTCGAGATCCGTGACCAGCGGGGCTTCGCCTGACTGCAGGCCGCTGCGGCCCATCATGCGCCACAGGTATTGGTTCTGCGGCCAGCCGTGCGCGTCGTAAACCGCCAGAACATCTTCGGACGGACGGCTCGTGACCATGAGCACGATATCGGCCTGGTGCGGGTCATAGACCAGGATGAACTTTCCCCACTTCTGCATCGCGTCCTGCACCACGCCAATCGCCGCGCGATCATCGGGAAGCAGGTTCGGATTGAACTGGTCTCCGTCATAGCTGGTGACGTAGACGTAACGCGCGTTGACCAGGGTTCCGGGAAACGGCGGAACATTTGGCGGGGCGTTCGACTTGGACGATTTGGGAGCGGCAAGGGCGAGCGTCGCCGCCAATAATACGACCAGGATTGCGCTAAAGCGAATCTTGCTTTTCAGAGTGTTGTTCTTCATAAGATGGACCGCCTTTTGGGCCTCTTCAATTACTTAGATGGCCGGAGCCTCGAGGGGTTGCATGCGGCGAGGGCTATTCCATTCAAGTTATTGAATCTATTGTAGCTGGAAGATATTGAGGGAAAAGAGCACCGGAGGACAAACACTCGTGTTCCAGATCCTGCAGAGAATGTCGGTGGCAGCGGCCTTACTAACGCGAGGCAGAGGGCGCGTGATGCGGCGTCTATCAGCTATATCTAAAAGATAACATTAATGCGCCCTCTGCCAGATTGATCGAGTTGCGCACGGCCGACCTTGAGGGGAGCCGGGAGTGTGTGCGCGGGAGATCCCTCGTCCCGCTGAAGAAGACGCGGGACTTCGGGATGACGCCAAATAGTTATCAGATATCACGCGCTGAATCTTTCCGCGGCGCGAGCTTTCGCTTTGGCTGCTTCCTCCTCGCGATTTTTTGGAGGGGCACTGGTTTCGAGGGATCGGAGTAGTCGAGCGGAGACGGCTGCGACTTCATCGACGGCAGCGAGGAATGAGGCTTCATTGGCTTTCGACGGTTTGTTGAAACCGGTGATCTTTCTGACGAACTGCAGCGAGGCGGCGTGAATCTCCTCGGCATTGACGGGCGGATCGAAGTTGAAGAGAGTTTTGATATTCCTGCACATACTGCGTGACCTCCGCAGAATCGGAATCGACGTTCCCCGGGGGGAGCGAGATCTCCCTCAGGGGCTGAAGCCCGCATTTCTGTTGGCTCAGGACGGCACGGCTGAAGCCATGCCCTTCCCGACCTATCCCTTACGCGCTTCTATTCTTACATACAGTCCGGCATGGTTAGAACAGCCTTCCGATGGAGAGATTCACCCTGCTTTCTCCGGTGGGGCTTACGCTGGTGGCCAGGGCGATCGGACCAACGATGGTTTCGGCGATGACTCCGAGGTTGAATGTACCGCGGACCACGACCGTGGAATCGTTGAATGCGCTGCCTGCCTCGTACCAACCTCCCCAGTAGATCTTGCCGCCGACGAGCTGCGGCAGGTGATAGAACTCGCGGCGGAACCCAAGCGAAGAATAGACGTAGTGGTTCCCGGCAAACTCCTGCGGAAGATAGGCGCCGAGATGAAATGGTCCGCCCAGGGTAAAGACCTGGAATTGGCCGGCAGGACCCTGGAATGTGGTTCCTCCGGATGCAGCGAAAAAGAGTGAGGTCTTTCTTCCAGTTGGGATGAAGGTGGAAGTTTGCACGTCGAGCTGGTCGATGGCGTGGGCGACGCCGGGAGTCTGCAGAACACGGGAGAGACTGGCCACGATGCGAGTGCCGCGGCTGGGAACCGCGGGACTATCCTGGCCATCCCAAACATAGCGGACGCGAAATTCTCCGGTGCTGCCACTGAGGGAGGGCAGTCCAGCGCTGCCGACCAGCGGAGCCAGCTTGCCGCTGAAGATCTGATAGCCGAAGCGGAGTTCGCTGCGGCGGCCGGTGTTGTAGCCGAGATCGAAACCACCTCCGGCACGCTCGTCGCCGAAGACCGCGACCCGGGTCTCGCCGGAGAACTCGTTGCGAGGATACTTGGAAGCGAAGGCATAGGGCGCGACAAAGAGACGAGTATTGCCCAAGGGCTGATAAAACTCGCTCGCAGCCAGGTTGCTGGAGCCGAGCAGGAGGTCGTTGCGCCATTCGCCGTTGTGGTGGTCGACGTCCATAAAAGTAATGCGGGCGCCGGCGGCGAAATCAAAAGCGGCCACGCCCGAGCCTTCGACGTCGACTGCGAGATCGACAAATGGAGGCCCGTAGTTTTTCTGGTGCGCCACGATGCGCAGCCCGGGAACACCGTTCTGCACAAAGCCTTCGTAGTCCAGGCTCTCGAACTGGCCGTCGCCGGTGATGTGAGTGAGGCGGGTGTCGAGCTGATCCAGATTCAGGGGCTGGTGCGTCACGCTTTGCAACCGCCGCTGCAGATGCTGCTGCTCGTCGCCGCCTACGCCGGCGACTTGTAGAAGATTCGCAGAGGTTTCGGGCTTGCGCTTGCGGGCCTCACGTTGCGCGACGTACTGCTGCCATTCTTCATCGGGCAGCGCGTACTTTTTCAACTCGGCGGCACTGGCGGCTGCGCCTTCATAGCCCAGTTGGATGATCTCCTCGGCATGCGAGAAGTCCATGAGGGTGAACGCACCCAGGTTGGGGGCGATGTGGAAATCGGCGAGGCGCAGGGCGCGGCGATCGTTTTCGAGGGTCATGATGTTGACCGCCTGGAGGAGAAAAGTTCCGAGCGCCTCTAAATCTTTCGGACCGCCCAACGGTGTGCCGATGTTCACCGCGATCACGATGTCGGTATTCATCTCGCGGGCCACGTCGGTGGGAATGTTATCGACCAGACCGCCATCGGCAAGGATCTTTCCGTTAAGTTCTACCGGCGTGAACAGGCCGGGGATGGCCAGAGTCGCGCGCAGGGATTGGGCCAGGGAGCCATCTTTGAGGACAACCCGGTCTCCTGTGAGCATGTCGGTGGCAACACAGCGAAAAGGGATGGGCAGGTCATCGAAGCTGGCCACCGTGGAATAGGGAAACGCGATGCGGTCGAGGAGCAGGCCAACTCCGTGGCCCGCGCTAAAACCGAGGGGACCGCTCAGCCCGTTCTTGAGGCCGAGCTGAGCTGGTATCTGGTCCATGCGGCGGTCTTGTTTGCGGCGGTAGGAAAGTTGAGGGTAGCTGGGCTCGCTGGCCAGGGCTTCATCCCAATTAATGGTTGCGACGAACTTGCGCATTTCGGCGGGTGAGCGGCCGGTGGCGTAGAGGGCGCCGACTAGTCCTCCCATGCTGGTGCCGGCGATGGAATCGATGGGGATGTGATTCTCTTCCATCCATTGCAAGACGCCGATGTGAGCCAGTCCGCGCGCGCCACCGCCGCTGAGGGCGAGCGCGATGCGGGGACGGTGAACGGGCTGGGGCTGGGCTGGCGGCTGAACTGGAGGTTGATCCGGCTGCTGATCTTGCGCCGGAGTAAGAGTGCTGGACAGAGCCAACAGAAAGAAAAAACAGAGCCGCGCCATACGACCGCGGCGGTGGGGGAGCGAATACATGTTCATCCTCCTGGGTAGGGCAGGCGGAGCCGGCTTGGGAAAAAACTCACATTAGCAGGTTTGAGTGTCGATTGTTTTGCTACGGAGTGGATTCGGGCCGGGACTCTTCGTGGCGGGTTAGATCGACCACTTGCCGGACTGCTGCGATTACCACGTCGGGGCGGTCGAGCTGAATGTAGTGTCCGCTGTTTTTCGCGATCACCTGCGTACCGCGGGTGGAGAGGTGGACTAATTCTTGCTGCATCTGTTGCCAGGCATCGTTGGCGGGCTTGACCAGGTCTTCCGGCAAACCGGGCTGAGGTATGTCGGGATCATGCGATAGCACGGCGAGCGGCATGTCGCCGAGAGAGCCGGCGGTTGCGGCCTGGGCGGCGCTTTCAGAAATTGATTTCAATTCCGCTACGCTTTCGCGGACGGTGTGGAAGTTGCACTCAGCCGCGCGGACTTCAGCATCGTCTCCGCAGAATCCCAAGAGGCGGGGAATTCCGAAAGGCATGGTGAACTCAAAAAACTCCTGCTCTCGGATCCAGGTGGCATCCAGATCGTTTAACTCCGGGGGAAGGCGTTTCTGCTGCTCGGGATGGGAAGAATCCACCAGAACCATTCCGGCAACTTCGCTGCGGTAAAGGCTGGCGTAGAGGCGCACGTCGAATCCTCCCATGGAGTGGCCGACGAGGACGTAAGGCGCGGGGATTCCGGCGTTGTGCAGGAGGACGTGCAGCTCCTTGGCAAATTCTTTGCTGGTGCTGGGGTGACGGCTGTAGTAGCTGAAGCCGAGGCCGGCGCGGTCGTAGGAACAGACGCGAGTGAACTGCGCGATCTGCGGCTGCACTTTATGCCAGGAGAAGTAGGAATCGCCGAGACCGGAGTCGAGGATGACGGCGGGAGAGCCAGAGCCGGTGCAGTCGAGGTGCAGCTCATAGGGGCCGACGTCGACCAGTTGGCCGGGGATGGGGTGGTCGCGGAGATCCCGGCGCTCTGAAAGAGATTGGTAGAGGGATCCGGCGAGGCCGAGCAGGGCCACTGCAATAACGAGTGCAAAGACGGTGGCGCGTAGCCAGCGATGCGGACGCGTTGCTGAAGATGGGGTTGAGGACATTTCGTTTTCTTCGAGCGGGACGCGGGCGGGAGCGGCCGCGCCACATTGGCGGATTTTACATGACCGGCGGAACCGTGATGCCCATCACCGCCAGCGTGCGAATCAGTTCGCGGCGGACTACTGCGACTGTGGCTAGCAGGGATTGCTTCCGTTTCTCATCGGGCTCGCTCAAGATGGGATGGCGGTGATAGAAGGTGTTGAAAAGTTGCGAGAGTTGAAAGGCGTGCTTGGCGAGGTAGGCTGGCTCGGTGGTGGCGATGCACTGATCGATGATGTAGGAAGTTTTCGATGCGGCCAGCCAGAGCTCCCAGATTTCGTTGGCGGCTTCGCCGGTGAGTTGTTGAACTAAATCCTGCGCCCGGAGATTGCTGGAAAGATCCGCGCCGAAAGTGTCGGGATCGAGGCCAGCTTTCTTGAAGATGCTGGTGGCGCGGACTACGGCGTATTGCGCGTAAGGTCCGGTCTCACCTTCGAAGCTGAGAGCTTCTTTGAAATCGAAAGCTATCACTGATTGTTTGGTGAACTTCAGCATGAAGTAACGCAAGGCGCCGATGGCGATTTGAGTCGCGATGGATTGTCGCTCGGCATCGGTTAGCTGAGGATGGCGGGAATCGACTTCGCTCTTGGCCGAGGCGATGAGTTGATCGAGCAGGTCGTCGGCTTTCACTCCGAAACCTTTGCGGCCGGAAACTTCGATGTAGGAGCGCGCTTTGTCTTCTGCGCTCAGCGTGTAGCCGAGTTCGGCAGCGCAGCGCGGGGTGAGCGCGACCATCTCGTAGGAGAAATGCGTGTAGTGGTCGGCGGCTTCGTCGTGACCGAGTCCGCGCAGGGCTTCGATGACCGTGTTCTGGGCTTCGGACTGGCGAGCGTCGATGACGTTGTAGATTTCGGCGACGTCGCCGAAGTGGGGATGATCCTTCTCGCCTTGCATGGCGGAAATCCAGCATTCGTGCTGGTTGGGATAGTGGTAGAACTTGCGATAGGCGAAGTCGCGTCCGAGCAGGCCGAACTTCCACATGTGGTAGGCGATGTCTTTGCCAACGTAGCCGACGGTGGCGTTGGAGCGGACGATTACTTTCTGATCTTCTTCGGAAATATCTCCGGGTTCCTCTGTATCTGGCTCTGTTGAAGATGTTCCTGCGCGGCGCATGATCCAGCAGCCTTTATTCTTGCCCTCGTTTTCGTACGTGAGCACGCCTGCTTCCTTCAGCTTGACGAAGGCTGCGTCCCAGAAATGCAGATGCAGGATTTCGCTTTCGCGGGGAAGGAAATCGTATTCGATATCGAGGCGGTCCATGGTTTCGAGATGGCGGCGGAGGACGGCGGTTGAGATCAGCTCGGCGATTGCTGATGTTTCACTGTTGGCGTCTTCGATGGCATGCAGGGTTTCGCGTCGCGCTTGCAGATTTTGTTTGTCCTCGGCGTACCACTGCGAGACGCGAGCGTAGAGATCCCAGCAGTAATAGTCGAAGCGAGGCCGATGCGCGAGGACTTCGATCTCGGCACGGGATTTTTTCTCGATGTGCGTGAAGCCTACAACCACGTCAGCGACTTGCACTCCCGTGTTGTCGATGTAGTTCTGAACGTCGACTTCCCTTCCCGCATAACGCAGCAGGCGGACGAACGAGTCACCGAGGATGGCGTTGCGGAGGTGGCCGATGTGGGCGGCCTTGTTGGGATTAATGCTGGTGTGCTCGACCAGAATCTTTCCTGCCGGAATGTTGGCCTCGAGCTTCTGATCGGCGGCGAGAGCGGCGGCCAGCCAGGCGCGATCGATTTTGACATTCAGGTAGCCGGGAGGCGCGACGTGCATCTCAGCGATGCCCTCGATCGGACCGATGCCGGCGCGGATGGCTTCGGCAATCTTGAGGGGCGCGGCGCGCAGCGGCTTGGCGAAGGGAAAAATGGGAATCGCGAAATCGCCGAGTTCGACTTTCGGAGGCTGTTCGATGACCGCGCTGGGCAGGGTTGCGGCGGGATAAGTCTGGCGCAGGAACTCCACGATACGCTGGGCTAGACGGTGTTCGAGATGACGATACAAGGCTTCCCTCTGAACTGTTTAAGGAGACAGTGATTTTAGCAGAGCGCGCGATGGGGGCAGGTTTGACGGAGGGTGCGGCGTTCCCTATGATGAAAAATCAATGCCAAACCCACCACGGAGGCACAGACACACGGAGAAAAACTAGGAATTTCTCTATGTCTCTGTGACTCCGTGGTGAATTGAACCTTTATGCGCATAGCCTACCTTGAGTGTTTTTCCGGCATGAGCGGCGATATGTTCCTGGGCGCGCTGGTGGATGCCGGAGTTCCGGCGCGTGTGTTGGAGGAGACCGTGGCAGCGCTCGGGGTGGGTGCACGGCTGGAGATTTCCCGGGTGGTGCGCAGCGGGATTTCCGCAACGAAGGTCGATGTTTACGTGGATGGAGAGAAGGATTTGCCTCGGGAGTACTGGGAACGGCAGGAGAAGCATTCTGATTCT
The DNA here is from genome assembly GCA_963827005.1 of uncultured Acidobacteriaceae bacterium. Lineage (GTDB taxonomy): Bacteria > Acidobacteriota > Terriglobia > Terriglobales > Acidobacteriaceae > Sulfotelmatobacter. The sequence continues at coordinate 15,572 of CAWGZD010000008.1, read as the reverse complement.
CATGTGCCGTCCGAACAGTCGCATGAGCATGATGGGCATACGCATTCTCTTCCTGGTGAGAGTTCGCGGGCAGAGCCTGCCCTGAGCTTGCCGAAGGGAGTGCCCGCGGTACATGAACACGACCATTCTCATGGGCGCGGGTTGACTGAGATTCGGGAGATCGTTTCTGCGGCTGCGATCTCTGCGAGCGCTAAGAACACTGCGATTGCCATCTTCGAGGCGCTGGGACGGGCGGAGGCAAAGATTCACAATACTTCCGTCGAGAGCGTGCACTTTCATGAAGTCGGCGCGGTGGATGCGATGGTGGATATCGTGTGCGCGGCGGTGGGGGCCGAGGCGCTGGGCGTGGATGAAATCATCTGTTCGCCGTTGAATGTGGGCGGTGGGACGGTGAAATGTGCGCACGGTACATTTCCGGTGCCGGCTCCGGCCACGCTGGAGTTGCTGGCGGATGCGCCCGTATATTCCTCCGGCCTGCAGGCGGAGTTGGTTACGCCGACGGGCGCGGCGATTGTGAGGACGCTGGCTTCGCGTTTTGCGGCATTTCCGGAGATGAAGATTGAGAAGTCAGGCTATGGAGCGGGGTCGCGAGATTTTCCGGGGCACCCTAATGTGGTGCGGCTGACGATTGGAGAGACAGCCGCGACGGCTCTCGCCGCGAAAACAGCATCAGAAACGATTACCGTGCTGGAAGCGAATCTTGATGACTTGAATCCGCAGGTTTTTGGATATGTGATGGAGCGGCTGCAGGAAGAAGGAGCGCTCGATTCGTTTGGCATGCCGGTGCAGATGAAAAAGAGTCGTCCAGGAACGCTGTTGACGGTTTTGTGCAAGCCCGAGGATGCGAGCAAGCTGACGCAATTGATCTTCACCGAGACGACTACGCTGGGCGTGCGAAAGCGCGACGAGATGCGGCAGACTCTGGCGCGGCGCTGGGAAAATGTTGGGACGCCGTGGGGCGAGGTGCGAATCAAGATCGCGAGCATGAATGGAAGGATTACCAACTACGCTCCGGAGTATGAAGACTGCCGGCGGATCGCGGCGGAGCATCATGTGCCGCTGAAGACTGTGATGCAGGAAGCTGCGCAGGCTTATCTCGGAAATCAAAAGCAAAATCTCTGACCACAGGCGACACGGAGGCGCACAGGGTAGTGCAAGATATCCCAATGAGCAAGAAGTTCTACATTACGACGCCGATTTACTACGTGAACGCGCACCCGCACATCGGGCACGCCTACACGACTATTGCGTGCGATACGATTGCGCGGCGGCAGCGCTTGTTGGGGGCCGACACTTTTTTTCTGACGGGCACCGACGAGCACGGGCAGAAGATTGAGCGCGCCGCGCAGGCCGCGGGCAAGACTCCGCAACAATATGCCGATGAGATTTCGGCGGAGTTCCGCCATTTGTGGAAGCGGATGGGCATTTCGAACGATGACTTCATCCGCACCACCGAAGACCGGCACAAAAAGCGCGTGCAGGAACTCTTCCGGCGCATTCGCGACAATGGCTTCATCTACAAGGGCACTTACACGGGGCAATATTGCGTGTCGGATGAGCTCTATGTGGATGGCGCGCAGCCGGGCGACCCTTGCCCTACCTGCGGGCGCATCACCGAGACGGTGAAAGAAGAGAACTATTTCTTCAAGCTCTCAGAATTTCAGGACAGGCTGCTGGCGCTGTATGCGAATCCGGAGTTCATTCGTCCGGAGGCGCGGCGCAACGAAGTGATTTCGTTTGTGAAATCGGGTCTGCGTGATCTTTCGATCAGCCGTTCGACGTTTACCTGGGGCATTCCGGTGCCGGACGATCCCAAGCATGTGATTTACGTTTGGCTGGATGCGCTGGCAAATTACATCACCGCGATTGGCTATGGATCTTCGCACGCCGGTGCGCAGGAGGCATTCAAGAAATTCTGGCCCGCCGATGTGCAGATGATCGGGAAAGAGATTGTCCGCTTCCATTGTGTGTACTGGCCGGCGTTTCTGATGGCCGCCGGACTGCCGATGCCAAAGGCGATCGTGGCGCATGGATGGCTGCTGTTTGAAGAGAGCAAGATGTCGAAGTCGCGCGGCAACATCGTGCGGACGGAAACGATTCTCGACGTGCTGGGTGCGGATGCTCTCCGCTATTTTCTGCTGCGCGAAGTTGTGTTCGGTCAGGATGGATCGTTTTCGTTCGACGCGCTGGTGCAGCGCTATAACTCCGACCTGGCGAATGGACTGGGAAATCTGGCGAGCCGCACCTTGAAAATGATCAACCTGTATTTCAAGGGTGAAGTGCCGTATCCATCGCGGGGGGCGTCGAGAACCGCTGCGGATGATGCGATTGCAGAGACGGCGCGGAAGACGATCCGCGAATTCGGGACGCTGTTTGATCAGTTCCAGTTTTCCCGGGCGCTTGAGGCGGCGTGGGCTCTGGTGGCGGCGGTGGATAAATACATTGTCGAAAATGAGCCATGGGCGCTGGGCGAGAAGCAGGATGAGGACAGCCGCTCGCGTTTGGCTACAGTGCTTTACACAGCGGCGGAAGCGCTACGGATCGCGACGGCACTGGCGTATCCCGTGGTACCGGATGCAGGCGCGAAGATTTGGCTGCAGCTGGGGCTGGGCGATATCCAGAAGCTCGCGTTGGGCGAACTGGCTTGGGGACAACTGCCTTTGGGCACAAAGCTCGGCGAGGTACAGCCAGTTTTTCCGCGCGCCGATAAAAGCGCGATTGAAAGGATGCAGAAGATGGAAGAGGAGCACAGAGGGACGCCGGTGGCCGAGGCTCCAGCAACGACCACGCCGGCTCAAACGAATGCTGTGCAAGCGACTCCGGCGGCGGTAACGCCAGCGGCGATTCCGGTTGTTGCAACAGTGAACGAAAAGATTTCGATCGACGACTTCGCCAAGATTGAATTGCGCGTAGGAGTGGTGAAAGTCGCCGAAAGAGTACCCAAGGCGGACAAGCTTTTGCGGCTAGAGATTGATATTGGAACCGAAACGCGGCAGGTGCTGGCCGGAATTGCCGAAGCGTATGCGCCGGAGAGTCTGATCGGGCGGAAGGTTGTGATTGTGGCGAATCTGGCGCCGCGCAAGTTGCGCGGGATGGAATCGAATGGAATGATCGTCGCGGCTTCGCTCGAAGGCGGGAAACCCGTGCTGGCGGGGTTTCTGGAGGACGTGCCGGTTGGGGCGAGGTTGAAGTAAGAGGCCGGACGTCGGACCTCGGACTTCGGCCTCAGCTATTCGCGCCGAATCCTGAAGCTGGCAGTCGTTGGTCTGAAGTCCGACGTCTGAAGTCCGAGGTCCGGGGTCTGCCCTTCCATGTTTGTTGATTCTCACGCACATCTTGATGGCAAGCAGTTCGACGCGGATCGCGAGCCGGTGATCGCACGGGCACGAGAGGCCGGAGTGCAGACTATCGTCGCCATCGGGAATGGCGACGGTCCTGACCAGGCGGACTGCGGAATTCGACTGGCGGAGAAATACGATTTTATTTACGCGACGCTGGGCATTCATCCGCACGAAGCCAGGCTTGCGGACGAAGCGGCTTATCAGAAGATGGAGCGCCTGGCGCGGCACCCTAAGGTGATTGCCTGGGGTGAGATCGGCCTGGATTATTTCTACGATCACTCGCCCCGCGAGTTGCAAAAGACGGTCTTCGTGCGGCAGATGGAACTGGCGGCAGCCGCGAAGCTGCCGATCGTGATTCACTGTCGCCCATCTGACGGCAGCGACAACGCCTGGGAAGATTGTCTTGGGTTGATGCGAGAGCAGTGGGCGCCGAAAGGACTAGGAGGAATTTTGCACTGTTTCACAGGGAACTGGCCGCAGGCGAAGAGCGCGCTCGACATGGGGTTCATGATTTCGTTCGCCGGTAACTTGACGTTCCCGAAGGCCCAACAGATTCGCGATGCCGCGCTCGAGGTTCCGCTGGAGCGCATGCTGATTGAGACCGACTCGCCGTACCTGTCGCCGGTACCGCATCGCGGCAAGCGCAACGAGCCGGCATTTGTAAAAGAAACTGCGAAGAAGTTGGGTGAGTTGCGAGGGATTTCGCCGGAGGAAGCCGGAGAACAGACATCCCGCAATTTCTACAAGTTTTTCAAATTGGCTGAAACCGCTGAAAGCAAAGTTTTGGGAGTTTAACCCTCCTCTCGAACGGCTTCTTCTGGTAACCTCAAGGGTCAGATTCCATCATTTCAGAAAGAATTGAAATCCGATGCCCGATAACACTTTTGACATCGTGAGCAAGATTGACCTCGCGGAAGTGTCGAACGCGATCCAGCAGGCGCTGAAGGAGATCCACACGCGGTTCGACTTGAAAGATTCGAAATCCAATATTGAATTGGAGAAGGACGCGATCGTGCTGCACTCCGCGGACGAATACAAGCTGAAGGCGGTGAACGACATCCTGCAGCAGAAACTGGTCAAGCGCGGAGTCTCGTTGAAAGGGCTGACCTACGGCGCGGTGGAAGCAGCGGCGGGCGGCACGGCAAAACGCAAAGTCACGATGCAGCAGGGTATCGCGATCGAGAAGGCGCGGGAGATCGTGAAGTTGGTTAAGGATGCGAAGAAGAAGGCGCAGGCTTCGATCCAAGGCGACCTGGTCCGGATCAGCAGCAAGGACCGCGACACGCTGCAGGAAGTAATCGCCATGCTGCGCGGGCACGATTTCGGAATCGATTTGCAGTTTACGAACTACCGAACGAATTGACGGCAGACTTCGGACCTCGGGCGCCAGGCGATGAGGTTTTGAGAGTAAGAGGTCTTGGGTCCTAGATAAGAGGTCTGAAGTCCGAGGTCAGGATTTACTTTGAGCGCACCGGCCATCATTAACGGGAAGGAAGTTTTCGATCTGCTGCGGGAAGATCTTGCGGCGCTCGAGGACGAGTTTGGGCAGGACACCGTCTCTGGCGTGCAAGCCATCACGGAGATTGGCGAGTACCTGCGAGCCGGCGGTGGCAAGCGGATCCGCCCGGCGCTGCTTTTTCTCTCTTCGAAGCTGTTTCACTACGAGGGACGAGGAGCAGTGCGGCTGGGCGCGGTGGTCGAGATCATTCACACCGCTACGCTGGTGCACGACGACATTATTGATGAGGCCAAGACGCGCCGCGGACGTCCCGCTGCTAATACCCAGTGGGGCAATGCCAAGTGCGTGCTGGCAGGCGACTGGCTTTACATGCAGGCTTTCAAGGTGGCGGTGCAGGAGCGGAATTTCCGCATTCTCGACACGCTGATTGAATTGACGCAGCAGATGGTGGAAGGCGAACTGCTGCAGATGGAAAAGCTGGGACGGTTGATTACGATCGAAGAGCACTTCGATCTGATCTACCGCAAGACGGCTTGCCTGTTTTCCGTTTGCATGCGGCTGGGAGCGATTCTGGGCGGGGCGACCGAGGCGCAGGAAGCGGCTCTCGGACAGTATGGTCACGACCTCGGCATGGCGTTTCAAATCGTGGACGATGTGCTCGACCTGACCGCGTCCGAAGATGTTTTGGGAAAGCCGGTGGCGAGCGATCTGCGCGAGGGCAAGGTCACGATGGCGGTGATCCATGCGCTCGAGCGCTGCACGGCCGAGGAGCGAGGCAGGATCGAAACCATTCTGCGGGATCGCGCCTTTAACGGCGTGACTCACTCGGAAATCATGGAGATTCTACAGCGCTACGGATCACTGGAGGCGGCAAACGCGCGCGCCGCGCGCTATGCTGAGTCTGCGGGGAAGGCGATCTGCAGTTTTCCTGATTCAGAGATCAAGCGGGCGCTGTTGTGGGCGCCGGAGTTTGTGGTGGCGAGAGAAAAGTAAGGCATCCGCTGGTTATCCTGAAACCTTTACTGGTTTTCCCTATCCAACACTGTCTATGAACTTGTTTCTGCTGATGGCGCTCCACGGCTACGCTCTTCTTTTCGGGCTGCTGTTGGTGGAAGCGGTGGGGCTTCCCTTCCCCGCGGCAATCGCGCTGGTGGCGGCGGGAGCTGCGGTGGCAGCTCACGCATTGTGGGGTCCTTATATTTTAGTGGCCGCAGTCACCGCATTGCTGCTCGGCGATACTGTGCAGTTCTGGCTGGGACGCTACATGGGATGGTTGCTTCTCGGCTTCCTGTGCCGCGTGTCGATCAATCCGGAGACCTGCATTCTGCGATCCGCAGAGTCGTTCTACAAGCGTGGCAAAGTCACACTGGTCATCGCGAAGTTTATCCCCGGGGTCAACACCATGGCGGCACCGCTGGCCGGAAGCATGAGGATGCGCTTTGGTCAGTTTCTTTACCTGGATTTTGCGGGCGCCCTGCTCTATTCCTCCACCTATCTTCTGGTGGGGTACCTTTCCCGCGATTTCTTGGCTGCCATTTTGCGCGGCTTTCACGCGGCCGGGCTCGCGGTTGAAGCGGTCGTGGTTATGGCACTGATCGTGTACTCGGTTTACCGCGTGCTGCAATACCGCAAGAACAAAATGTATCGCGTGGTGCCGCGGATTCAGGTTCAGGAACTGGCTGCGCGTCTGGCTTCTGAGGAGGCAGGGCGGGTCCTGATCGTCGACGTCCGCAGCCACGGCTATTACGACTCAGGGTCAGCGCGAATCAAGAACTCGATCCGCATCGAGCCCAACAATCTTGACGAAGAGGTCAAGATTCTCCCCCGGGACAAGGACATTTATCTTTACTGCACTTGAGCGCGCGAAGCGACCAGCGCCCGGGTGGCGCATTTGCTGCGGGAAAAAGGATTCAACACGTTCGTGATTGTCGGCGGATTGGCCGCCTGGCGCAAGGCCGGCGAACCGCTGGAGCCGGTTCCGCAGAATGACCTGGTGAAGCTGCCGACGTTCAGCTAGTCGCGGGCCGGCCTCGGCTTCACGCTAAGAAGTGCCGCGTTCGCGACATCCGTTTCCCCACTGATCCGACCGGGCCCCTTTTACGCAACACGATTGCGCCTGGCCTTTTATACTGCTCCTGATGGCTTCGAACCGAGAAATCGAAATCAAGTTTCGGGTTGCTGACTTGCGAGCGCTAACGCGTCGGTTGCGCGCAGCCGGATTTCATCTCGCGACGCGTCGGACGCACGAGATGAATACTCTGTATGACCTGCCCGGTGCGGCGCTGCGCACTCGAGGCGAGTTGTTGCGACTGCGGAAGTATGGCGCGGAGTGGGTGTTCACCCACAAGTCGGGAGGAACGACCGGGCGGCACAAAAGCCGGGTTGAGATAGAGACGCGCGTGGCCGACGGAAGCAAGATAGATACTATTTTGCGCGCTCTGGGATACACGCCGTCGTTCCGCTACGAGAAGTTTCGCGCCGAATGGACAGATGGAAAAGGGCACGTGGTAGTGGACGAAACGCCGGTCGGAAGTTTCAGCGAGATCGAGGGCGCGCCGCGTTGGATTGATGCGACCGCGAAGAAACTGGGCGTAACTGAGGCGGAGTACATCACGACGAATTACGCGGGATTGTTTCTGGAGTGGAAGGCTCGCACGAAAAGTCGCGCCGAGGAAATGACGTTCAAAGCAGTGAGAGCAACTGCTGGTCGGCGTTAGAGGTAACCGCGGCCTCGCTGCGTTCGGCCGGGGCGGCCGTCTCCTCGACACATTGGTTTGTGGTGGCTTACGCGCCGTGGCACTTCTTGAATTTCTTGCCGGAGCCGCAGGGGCAAGGATCATTGCGGCCAACTTTTTCCTGTCCGCGAACGACTTGTTGAACCGGGGCCACGTCGCCGGCGCCAGCCATGCGCGCTTGTTCGAGTTCGCGACGCTTGCGGCGCATGAAGGCTTCCTCGAGGTCGTCGGCGGAAGTTGCAACCAGGCGCGGCGGACGATTTCCGTTCCCCCCAGTTCCCTGTTGCGGCACTCCGGGCTCTGGGCCGGGGCCTGCGGGATCTCCGCCTTGCGGGCCGGCAGGACCGGGGTCGGGCGGACGCTCGATAATCTGCATCAGGTAGAGATAGCGGGCCGTGTCTTCCTGAAAGCGTTGCAGCATGGCCTCGAACATGTCGAACGATTCTTTCTTGTACTCAACCAGCGGATCGTGCTGGCCATAGCCACGCAAACCAATGCCCTCCTTAAGGTGGTCCATGCTGAGGAGGTGGTCTTTCCATTGCTGGTCGATCACGCTGAGCATGATCATGCGCTCGTGATGGCGCATGGCTTCGGGGCCGATTAATTTTTCCTTCGCGTCGTAGCGTTCCTTCAGCTTCTCGAAGATGGCATCGCCGAGTTCCTGCCGGTTCAGCGCTTCGGGCTTCACGCCTTCCGCAATAAAATCCACGCCGAAGCGGGTGAAGACCGCATCTTTCAGGCCCTTGATGTCCCAGTCGTCGGCATGGCCTTTGGGCGGGCAATACTCTTCCATCAGGTCGCCGAGAATCGCCGACACGTAATCTTCGAGGATGAGATCCTTTTGATCCGTGCCTTCGAGCAGGCGGCGGCGCAGGCCGTAGACGGCCTCGCGCTGCTTGTTCATCACGTCGTCATATTCGAGCAGGTGTTTGCGCGATTCGAAGTGCTGGCCTTCCACCGCTTTCTGCGCCGTCTCGATACGTCGGCTGATCAGTTTCGACTCGATGGGGATGCCCTCTTCCATCCCAAGTCGCTCAAGCAGCTTCGACACCCACTCCTTGGCGAAGATGCGCATGAGGTCATCTTCGAGCGCAAGGTAGAAACGCGAAGAACCGGGATCGCCCTGCCGGCCAGCTCGTCCGCGAAGCTGGTTGTCGATGCGGCGCGACTCGTGGCGCTCGGTGCCTAGAATGTGCAGGCCGCCGACGGCAGTGACTTCATCGTGCTCTTTGTCCGTCTGCGCCTTGTAGCGGCTGAACGCTTCCGTCCATTTGTCAGTCGGGACGGTGTATTCATTGCCGTTGTAATAGAAAATCGAAATCGTGCCATCTTCCTGCGGCCCTTCGATCTTGCCTTGAGCCACGCGCAGTTGCTGCGCGATTCCCTTCTTTACCAACTCCTGCTTGGCCATGAATTCAGGGTTGCCGCCGAGCAGAATGTCGGTGCCGCGGCCAGCCATGTTGGTCGCGATAGTGACCATGCCCTTGCGTCCGGCCTGGGCGACAAATTCCGCCTCGCGCTCGTGGAATTTGGCGTTCAGCACCACGTGCTGCTTGAGCCCTTTCTTTTTCAACAACTCGGAGAGGCGCTCGGACTTTTCAATCGACGTAGTGCCGACCAGCACCGGCTGTCCGGTCTCGTGGAGCTTCTGAATCTCATCCGCGACCGCAAAGTATTTTTCTTTTTCGGTGCGAAACACGACGTCGGGATTTTCCAGCCGCAGCATCTGTTTATTGGTGGGAATGACCGTCACTTCCAGCTTGTAAATCTTGTCGAACTCGGCAGCCTCCGTTTCCGCCGTGCCCGTCATGCCGGAGAGCTTTTTGAACATGCGAAAGTAATTCTGGAATGTGATGGTCGCGAGAGTCTGGTTCTCGCGCTCGATTTTCACGCCTTCCTTGGCTTCGATCGCCTGGTGCAAGCCATCGGACCAGCGGCGCCCCGGCATCATGCGGCCCGTAAACTCGTCGACGATGATCACTTCGCCGTCTTTGATCACATACTCTACGTCGCGGCGGTAGAGCGCGTGCGCCTTGATCGCAGTCTCCACGTGATGCTTGAGCGGCCAGTTCTCCGGATCAGCGATGTTGCCGATGCCGAGCAGTTGCTCGACCTTTACCCAGCCCTCATCGGTGACGGTTATGTTGCGGTGCTTCTCGTCAACCACAAAGTCGCCCGTCAGCTGGGCGGGTTCTCCGGTCGCGACCTCAAGCTCTTCGCCCTTTTCAAGTTTCGGAATGATGCGATTCACGCGGTAATACTTGTCCGTGGATTCCTCGCTCGCGCCGGAAATTATGAGCGGCGTACGCGCTTCATCGATCAGGATGGAATCAACTTCATCGACGATGGCGAAATTGTGGCCGCGCTGCACGCAATCTTTCAAATCGAACTTCATGTTGTCGCGCAGGTAGTCGAAGCCAAATTCGTTGTTCGTGCCGTAGGTAACGTCGGCGGCGTAGGCCGCGCGGCGCTGCTCATCGTCGAGGTCGTGAACGATCACGCCCACCGTGAGGCCGAGAAAGCGGTAAAGCTTGCCCATCCACTCGGAGTCGCGCTTGGCCAGGTAGTCGTTAACCGTAACCACGTGTACGCCGCGTCCGCTGAGGGCATTGAGATATACCGGAAGAGTGGCGACCAGGGTTTTGCCTTCGCCCGTCTTCATTTCTGAAATCATGCCCTGGTGCTGGACCATGCCGCCAATCAGCTGCACGTCGAAGTGGCGCATGTTGAGCACGCGGCGACCGGCCTCGCGCACCACGGCGAAGGCTTCTACCAGGATTTCGTCCAGAACCTCCTGCAGAGCTTCGTATTGCTCTTTCTCGAATTGCTTCGCGCGGTCGGGCTCATCTTCGCCATCGGGCAGAGGCCCAGAATCATTGCCAGGCAGCGGATTGCCATTGCCACCGAGGCGGCTCAGACGCTCCTGGATGCGCTGGCGGAACTCGTCCGTTTTGGCGCGCAGTTCATCGTCGGTGAGCTTCTGCATCTGCGACTCGAGGGCGTTGATGGCCTCGACTCTGGGCATCATGCTCTTGATGACCCGCTCGTTCTTGGTCCCAAAGACCTTGCCTATCAGGGTGTTAATCAAACTGTGAAATCCTTCGGAGGGGAAACCGCCCCACGCTATCTCTATTTCCTAGCCTATCCCTTTTAGCCTAGCATATTTAGATGTGCCGGAATCAGGCCACGTCGCGACGGTTACCTCAACGACTATTGGCTCGTGACGTGCGCGGTCCGCGCGCTGGAGAATAGGGCTGCACATCGATTGCGGACCCGCCGTCGGACTGTTTTTCCGAATGGTACAATAGGGGCAGTGCGGTAGAAGAATATGGCTCAACCAGCTCAAAGAAAGACAGCGAAAATGGCCACCAGACGAACATCAAAACGAGGCGCTGCTGCTTCCAGGGAAAATGCCGCCGGCGAGTTAGCGTCGATGATTGAGCAACACATGAGCGACCTTGGCCTTTCAGAAGAAGAGAAGAATCTACGGGTGACTAGATTCGGCAAGCGCGCAGACCTGGCTATCGAGAACCACGCCAAATCTTAAGCATTTCCGCATACCTCGGGTGATCCAGCGTGATTCCGAAATCTTCTGCCAGCCCTTCTCTGAATGTTTCTTCGTCATCCACCTCCAGCAACTGCTCCAGTTTCCGCTTAATCTCGCGCTCTCGAAGACGTGCAGCCGCTTGGCCGCTTCTCGGACGGAAAGAGTCAAACGTCTTCATGACAGGTAAAATCATACCGAAGTCGCAACGGTCTACAACTTAGCGGCGCCAGCTTTATTTTCGAAATCTGCAGCATAACGGGAATTGCGTACGTTGTAGATTATTCAGTCGCGACGCACATTCTCTCGTTTTTCGTGTATATTCCACACGACTCATGCCCACTTTCTACGACCGTTTTATCGAATGCGCGGGGCGCTGGCCCGAGAACGTTGCCCTGGAAATCCAGCGCCACGATCGCATCGAGAGTTGCACCTACGCCGAACTCCACCGGATGGCTGAATCGGTCGGGCGATGGATCACGGAAAACGGATTCGCACGAGGCTCGCGGCTGGCAATTGTGGCGGATAACCATCCGCGGTGGGTCGCGGCGTATCTGGGGATTATTGCTGCGGGATGCACGGTAGTCCCGCTCGATACTGCGCTGCACGCCGACCAGCTCACCAAGCTGTTGAAAGATAGCGGCACCTCTGCGTTATTCTGCGACGCGCGCCATGCGGAGTCCGCGCGCCAGGCCGTTGCCGGCTTAAACGTGGGGCTCGTCCTGATGGACCCCGACCGCATGGCCCAGCACTCCATCCACGAGCACTGGCTGGGAAACCTGCCTGCGATTTTCGATGGCGGCCCGGGAAAATTCCTGCCGGCGCCGTCGACCCCCGACGACCTCGCTTCTTTGCTCTACACCTCGGGAACCACCGCCGACCCTAAAGGCGTGATGCTCACCCACGCCAACTTTCTGGGCGAGGTGGAAGCGGTGTTCAACTGGATCGACCTCGGTCCCACGGATGCGCTGCTCGGCGTTCTGCCCATGTTTCACGTGCTGGCACAGATGGCCAATCTGCTCCTGCCGCTGGTAAAAGGGTCGCGGGTTGTCTACCTGGAAACTCTGAACACGACCGAGCTGCTGCGAGCTCTGCGCGAACGCAATATCACCGGCTTCGCCGTGGTTCCGCAATTCTTCTACCTGATTCATGAGCGAATCTTCCAGGAGATCGAAAAACGAGGAGCAATCACGCAGAGAGTGTTTCAAGGCCTGGTCGGGTTCAATCGCGCACTGCGCAAAGTGGGAATCAACGCAGGTCCGATTCTATTTCGCAAAGTTCACGAGACTCTCGGCAGCAAGATGCGCTATCTGGTCACAGGAGGCTCGCGCTTCGATCCGGCAGATTGCGCAGGACTTTCACGATCTCGGTATTGACGTGCTGCAGGCCTACGGCCTGACGGAAACCACTGCGGCTGTGTTTGCGAATTCGCCGGCGAACAACGTGATCGGATCAGTCGGCAAGGCCCTGAAGCGCGTAGAAGGCAAGATCGTTTACGCGACCAGCGACCCGCAGCCGCAGGAAGACGGCGGACCGGCCACGGGTGAAATCGCTTTGCGCGGGGCGGTCGTGATGAAAGGATACTGGAATCGTCCAGATGCAACCGCGGCCGTTCTGCGGGATGGATGGTTCTACACCGGCGATCTCGGTTACTTCGACGCTCATGGCAACTTGTTTCTCACCGGCCGCAAGAAAGAAATCATCGTGCTCAGCAACGGGAAGAATATTTATCCCGAAGAGGTCGAGGCCCACTACCTGAGGTCGCCGTACATCAAAGAGCTGGCGGTCATGGGACTGGAAGGCAAGCCTGGCGAAGGCGGCGACCGGCTGCACGCCGTCATCGTGCCTGACTTCGATGTGCTGCGTCAGAAGAAAATCGTCAACGCCAAGGAAGTCATCCGCTTCGATATTGAAAGCCTGTCGCAGCAGATCGCTCCACCAAGCGCATTGGCAGTTACGAGATCTGGCAGGAAGACCTGCCTCGCACTACCACCCGCAAGATTAAGCGCTTCGAAGTGGAGAAGCGTGTAAAGGCGAATCAGGCGCGGCGCGTTGACGATGATTCCGAGTTGCCGGCCGAACGGCCGCTGACCGCCGACGAGATGGCGTGGCTCGATCAGCCGGACGTGCAGCGGGCACTGAGCGATTGTGCGCCGGGCAGCGCGCTCAGCGCCGCCAACCTTGCGGCCTACTCATAGTCTTGAGCTCGACCTGGGGCTCGACTCCATGCAGCGCGTCGAATTGCTGAGCCAGATCGAAGAGCAACTGGGAGGCAACGTCGAAGAATCCCAGCTCGCCGAGATTTACACGGTGCGGGACCTGGTAGATGCCGTGCTGCAAAGCGCGGCCAGCGGAGCGGGCGGACCGGGAACGCGAACCGCTTTTGCCGGCTGGAAAGCAATTCTGGCCGAAGAACCGGAGCGACGCCGTGCTTTCGCTGGCCGGCCACAGCCGATCAGCAATGCATTCTGGTACATGGTTTCGCGCCTGATCCAGGTCGTCGCCCTCGATCGCTTCTGATCTGCGAGTGACGCGGCATTGAGAAGCTGCCGAAGAGCGGTCCGTATATCCTCTGCTCCAATCACCAGAGCTACATCGATCCGCTCATCATGGCAAGCATTCTGCCGCCCGATGTGTTCGACAAGCTTTTCGCTGTGGGGACGAGCGAAATCTTCGGAAAAGGTTTCATGCTGTGGCTGGCGCATTCCCTGCGGGTGGTGGTCGTCGACCCCGACGCCAATCTGATTCCCGCCATGCGCGCCGGCGCGTTTGGCCTGCGGCAGGGGCGCCCGCTCATTCTTTATCCCGAAGGCGAGCGGTCGATCGACGGCACTCCGAAGATTTTCAAAAAGGGCGCCGCAATATTGTCTATTCACCTGCAGGTGCCGATTGTGCCAGTGGCGATTGAGGGATTCTACGAGGCATGGCCGAGGAACAAACCGTTTCAGGGATTCACGCCGCTGAAGATCGTATTTGGCGATCCGATTGCTTCCGCCGCCAGAGAGCGAGGCATCGGAAGCGGCCTACGAGAATCTGACTGCGGAGTTGAAAACGCGCGTGGTCGAGATGTGGGAAGGCTGCGGAGTCATCCGCCTGGCGAAGCGTGATCAGAGTCTTTCTTTCAGTTCTTCAACCAGAATTTTTGCAACGCCATAGAGTTCGACAAGCTGTCCCTTTTGAAATTCGAGATCGTCGCGGCAAATATCGCCGTGCAGGGACCGGCAAAGCTGGTAGGCGGCTCGAATTCGTTCCGAGGTCAGATAAGAAGCCACCGTGGTGGCTCCTTGATCAAAAAGCGGAACGTTCGCCGATTGCTGGGCCGCCCAGGCCGTGTTGCGGATGCGATTCAGCGCGTCGCGGAAATCCGTCAGAACGCGGGGATCAACTCTGCCCATAAAGCAGCGGCTCCTGCAGCGCGCGCAGCTCCGTAATTGCGCTCGCCAGCCGCTCTGAAATGTCGGCGCGGGGCGCCAACCCACTATTCACGGGTCTGCCTCTGTCTTTCACAGTAATACGTTTCTCTTGGTGAGGACAGGCTCGAAGGAACATCTGCCTTCGTAATCCTCAGTTGGACGTATGACAGATTAGAGACCACAAAGAATGCGCGATTCACCTGCCGATTCCACCTACCGCGAATGCGGGCGCATCTCACTTCGCCCGCGGATGCGTCTGGTCGTATACCTGCAGCACGTGTTTCATCGACAACTGCGTGTAGCGCTGCGTGGTTGCGAGGCGCTCGTGGCCGAGTAACTCCTGAATGGCGCGCAGGTCGGCGCCTTCTTCCAGCATGTGCGTGCCGAAAGCGTGGCGCAGCGTGTGCGGATGGACGTCCGGCGACAGGCCTTTGGCGACCGCAATTTTCTTGATGATGCGGCCAACGCTGCGCGTGGTGAGCCGGCCCCGCGCCGGTTGATCAGCAATGCCGCGGAGTGCTTGCTGCGTCGTTTCGAGAACCGTCTGGCGCTGCGGGAGATACGCTGCAAACGCGCTTTTCACCGAATCCCCAAATGGAACGTAGCGTTCCTTTTTTCCCTTGCCGCGAATCAGAATCGCCTCGGCACTCAGCCGGATGTCGTCGAGGTTGATCCCGGTCAGCTCCGAATTGCGGATGCCGCATCCATAGAGAAGTTCCAGCATGAGCCGGTCGCGCTCGGGAAAAGCTGCCACTTCCGGCATTTCGCCGTCGATTACAGAATTCATTTCTTCAATCGTAGGCACGCGTGGAAGTTTCTTGGGAAGCTTCGGCGTGGCCACCAGCTTTGCCGGATTCTGCTCCACCACGCCTTCCCGCGCCAGCCAGCGATAGAGCGACCTTACGGCTGCTAACGCCCGCGCCACGGAAGTCTTGCTCAGCCCCGTTTCATAAAGCTGCGAGAGAAATCCTCGCACCGCGATGTGGTCAATCTGTTTCCATCCCCGCGAGCCGGCGTAGGCGGCGAATAGCGACAGATCTCGGCTGTACGCCTTAACCGTATGGGGCGAGGCGTTGCGCT
>CAWGZD010000007.1:0-1333691 GCA_963827005.1 uncultured Acidobacteriaceae bacterium | reverse complement strand
TCACATCGCTGTGATGTTGGGCAAAGGCGACGGGACATTTCAGCCTCCTGTCGCCTACCCCACGATCGGCGAGCCGGTCCACGTCAGCACAGGCGACTTCACAGGCGACGGCAAGCTCGACATCATCGCGCTTACAGGAGATGGATGCTCCTGCGAGCACTTCCTGGACGGCAATGGAACCTTCGGAGCGTCGATAGCAACAACGGTTCCGTACAAGGTAGGCGGGTACGCGATGGCCACCGGCCACTTTAATGGGGATAACGAGCTCGACGTCGCCGTGAGTGGATCGTTCGGAACGGCCAGCCAGGTAGACATCCTGCTCGGGAACGGCGACGGCAGTTTCCGCCCAGATGGATATTATCCGGTTTCCCTCGCACCCTATTCCATTGCTGCCGGCCGCTTTAACGGCGAGAAGGTGATCGACCTAGCCGTCGGAGACCTCGAGGCAAGCTACACGAGCGTTTTGCTCGGAAAAGGCAACGGAACCTTCGAGCAGGCCGTGGACTACGGCACATGGTCGCCCACATGGGTTGCGGCAGGGGACCTCAACGGCGACGGCAGGGAGGACCTGGCGGTGTCGAACTCCGGTTCGCCCACAAACCAGCTCACCAGCTCGGTTAGCGTGCTGCTGGGCAACGGCGACGGCACGTTTCAGCCTGGCGCTGTTTACCCCGCGGGAATATTTCTGGAGTACGTTGTCATTGGGGATTTCAACGGCGACCACATGCCCGACCTCGTGGCCGTTGACCAGAGCGGGAGATCGCTAATCACGCTGCTCAACACAGGTACCGTCACCTTTTCCCCAACAACGCCTATCACTTTTCCCACGCAGCGCATCGGCACAACCGGCGCCCCACAAAGCGTGACCCTCACCAATAACGGAGCGACGCCGCTCAGCATCTCTTCGATCAGCGACAGCGGCGAGCCGTTCAACACGCAAACGGACTGCAAAGCCAGCATCGCACCCGGCGGGGCCTGCAGCATCTCCGCTAGCTTCAAACCGCAGAATCCCGGCACCGTCACCGGTGCCGTCACTATTAGGGACAGCGCTTCGATCAAGGCTCAAATCGTCGAATTGGTCGGGACCGGCACTGAAGTGAAACTTGCGCCTGCGCAGCTGAACTTTCCGCCGAGAAAGGTAGGCACCCAGAGCGCATCGAAGGTTGTCCTCCTCACCAACCTCGGCAACACCTCGATGAGCATCACATCCATCTCGGTCGGAGGGGGCTTCAACAGCTTTAGGGAGGCCAATGACTGTCCCGCCTCGCTCGCCGCTGGAGCCAGTTGTTCCATCCAGGTCAGGTTCGTTCCCAAGCGTACCGGGCCGCTCAGCGGCAGCGTGGGCATCGTTGATACTGGAGGCGGCCTCGAACAGTTCGTCCCTCTCACCGGCACCGGTGACTAGCGCCGCAACATCCGGAGCCGAGACTTGAGGGGGCGACGTCCGAGGCCCAGCCCTCCGGTCCTCGCCAACTCCCGTGCCCTTATAGCTTGGGGCTCCGTTGTACATATACTACGGCACATACATCCTTGGATGCACAAATGTTCCAGTGGGAAAGTCTTCATTCAAGGGTTCCAGCCCCCGCCCAGGTCTCGTGGGGCAATGTGCGCTAACCCCCGTGCCTCCTAAGTCTTAGACCCGGTTGTACATATACTACGGCACATACATTCCTGGATGCACAAAATGTTCCAGTTGGAACATATCTCACGAATGTTCCAGTCGGAACACTTAAGCGAATGTTCCAACCGGAACATTAAGCCGTTCTCAAACTGCCCGCACACCATCCCCAAAGTGACTCCCGTCACTCAAGAACGTAAGGTCGATCCCTCAAGTGTTCGCTCCCCCAGCCGATGAAGCCTCATGTAGAGAGCCGCATCTCGTCTCGGAGGCTGAATGTCCCGTCCGTTCGCCGCGTTCCCATACCGTCGCGCCTTTTCCTTTCTAACCTTGATTCTCTTCTCGCTTTTTTCTCTTGATCTTTCTGCCCAAGCGCAACCTCAGGCCGATCCCCCGAGTCCTCTGTTCGATACAGCCTCCCTTCGCCCAGCCCAGAGACCGCATCACCAGCTACATTGATGACGATCGGCGCGTGACCCTGCGCGGCAACGTGCATCCTCTTGCCCTTGCCCAATACGATGGGGCGCAGTCGCCCCGATTACCCGATGGAGCACATGCTCCTCACTCTTGTGCTTGACCCCGCGCAGCAGGACGCCCTCGACCAACTGGTCGACGCGCAACACAACCCCGAGTCGCCTTTCTACCACCAGTGGCTCACGCCCGAGCAGTACGGGGAACGCTTCGGCATCTCCGACGCTGACAGCGCGCAGATCGTCGCCTGGCTGCAGGGCTATAGCGTCGAAGTGGAAGAGGTCACCGCCAGCCGCCGCGCCATCGTCTTCAGTGGCACGGCCGCCCAGGTCCAGGCCGCGTTCCACACTCAGATTCATACCTACAAGATTGGCGATGAACTGCACCACGCCAACACAAACGATCCTGAAATTCCTGCCGCACTAGTTCATGTGGTGGGAGGCGTGGTCTCTCTGCACGACTTTCGCAGCCAGTCGATGCATGGGCTGGTGAGGGAAACGTCGCCCGACTTCACCAGCGGCGGCTCCTACTACCTGGCCCCGGCAGACTTTGCGACGATCTACGACGTGGCCGCGCTGTACCAGCAATCGATCGCCGGCAGCGGACAGTCCGTCGCGATCGTGGCGCGCTCGAACATCAACCTCGCAGACGTGCGCCAGTTCCGAACCTACTTTGGCCTGCCCGCCAACGACCCGCAGATCATCGTCAACGGAACCGACCCAGGGGTCTTGAGTTCGAGCGAAGAGACTGAGGCGGATCTTGATGTGGAATGGTCGGGAGCAGTGGCAAGGAGCGCTGCGATCAAGTTTGTAGTTTCAAAGTCGACGAATGCGAGCGATGGTGTGGACCTCTCGGCGCAATACATCGTGAATCATAACGTGGCACCGGTGATGAGCGTAAGCTTTGGGCTATGCGAGGCGGCGCTCGGTTCCTCGGGAAACAGTTTCCTCAACAGCTTGTGGGAGCAAGCGGCGGCAGAGGGCATCACCGTCGTTGTCTCTTCGGGAGACAGCGGGGCGGCGGGCTGCGATGGGGCCTCGGCGGCGACGGCCACGCACGGGCGCGCAGTGAACGGCATCTGCTCGACGGCTTACAGCGTTTGTGCCGGGGGCACGGAGTTCAACGACGCCTCGCATCCTTCACTCTACTGGTCGCCTTCGAATGCTTCGGGGACGCAGTCATCAGCTTTAAGCTATATACCGGAAAAGGTGTGGAACGAAAGCGGGCCCGGAGCCGGGCTTTGGGCCGGCGGCGGAGGTGCGAGCGCGATCTATGCCAAGCCTACGTGGCAGGCGGGTACGGGGGTTCCGGCGGATGGCAAGCGTGACGTTCCCGATGTCGCGCTCAGCAGTGCCGGGCATGACGGCTACCTCATTTACATGAACGGGGGACTCTATGTGGTTGGGGGCACGTCGGCGGCCGCTCCATCGTTTGCCGGCGTGATCGCGCTGGTGGTCGAGCACTCGGGAGCGCGGCAGGGCAATGCCAACATCGCGTTGTACTCCCTGGCGGCGAAGCAGAGGACGGGCGGAGCGTCCGTTTTTCACGACATTACGAGCGGCAACAATAGCGTTCCCGGACAGACTGGCTTCAGCGCAACGACGGGATACGACCAGGCTACGGGGCTCGGTTCGATCGACGCTTTTGTTCTGGTCAACCACTGGAGTGATGCCACGGCCACTTCGGCATTTCACGCGACTGCTTCGGCAAATTCTCTGGCGGTGACGGAGGGATCGAATGCCGAGATCACGCTGAATGTCACGGTCAGCGGAGGATTCGATGCGGCGGTAGCGTTCTCCGTGGCGGGGTTGCCGAGCGGAGTGACTGGCGTTTTCACTCCTGCTACGCTGCGCGCGCCGGGATCAGGCAGCAGTGTTCTCAAGTTGACGGCTAGCAGCCGGGCCAAGGCGGGGGTGTATTCCGTGACGGTGTCAGTCGCGAGCGGGGCGGCCAGGCAGACGGTGCCGGTTTCGGTTACGGTTGCGCGGTAGGCGAGCGGGGCGGTTGATTTACTGCAGCGCCTGAAGGCGCGAATGATAGTGATCGCGTTGCGGTATGCCTGAAGGCATACCCTGATACGAATCTTGGGCGGAATACAGTGCTATGCGCGTATAGCGGCAGCGGCCCGATAAACCTGGGCCGCCGGACAGCCGAGGGCGGCTGTCCCCACATGAGTTGTGGCGGGTCGAGCTGACGGCGCGGCTGAAGCCGCGCCCTTTTCAAAGTCAATCTCATAAGGGTGCCGTTGATAAGGATGCGAGCCAAACGCGCGGTAATGTGTCGCAAAGAGCGCGACACATCGCGCGGCTCGCCCGGATCCCTCGCCGCGCAAAGAACGCTTGCTCGGGATGACAATCAAGTGAGCCGGCACCAAACCTAAGGCGTGGTTGACGCATCTCAATTGGCGCGCTTATCATTTTTGTTTGGCCCAAACCTCGTGGGCGGCTCCGGGAAGCCGTCGCAGGATTATAGAAGTGAACTTATGGATAAGAAGAAGGTAGAAGCATTCAAGAAGCGGCTGGAGACGCGGCAGCAGGATTTGCGCCGGACGGTTTCGCGTACGCAGGCGGATGGCCGTTCCGCCGACGAAGACACGGCGCAGGACATCGCCGACCGCGCCGCCAGTTCCTACACCAAGGAATTCCTGTTCAGCCAGAGCAACAACGAACGGCAACTGCTGCAGATGGTGGAAAAGGCGCTGGCGCGCATTCGCGAAGGCAGCTTTGGAGAGTGCATCCATTGCGGCAAAGAAATCAATGCCAAGCGGCTGGAGGCGGTGCCTTGGACGCGGCACTGCATCGAGTGCCAGGAGAAGCTGGAGCAGGGGTTGCTGGAAGAGGCTCCGCGGTAGTTGGGGCGAAGATGTGCGACGCGATTTCTCGCAAGGGTTACGTCCTCGATCGGTCCGCGCCGGGTGCTTATACGAATAAAGTGATGCAATGATTGGAGCCCTCATCGTTTCGTTTGGGCTCGGGCTGGTCGCAGGATTGCGATCCATGACTGCGCCTGCCGTGGTGGCTTGGGCTTCCTACATCGGCTGGATGAATCTTTCTAACTCCCGATTAGCTTTCATGGGCTCGGTTTGGGCGGTGACCCTGTTCACCCTGGCTGCGCTGGGTGAGTACGTTTCGGACCTGCTGCCTGCAACTCCTGCGCGGACGTCCGCATTCCCGCTGACTGCTCGAATAGTTGCAGGCTTGCTGACGGGGGCATGTGTCGCGATTGCCGGCGGCTTCCTGCTGTGGGTCGGTCTGTTGGGCGGGGCGATGGGCGCGATTGCCGGAGCGTTTGGAGGTTACAGGGCTCGGGTTGGGCTGGTTCGCGCGCTTCACGTGCGGGATGCGGTGATCGCGATTCCTGAAGACGTGGCTGCGCTTGGCCTGGGACTGCTGTTGGCTTATACGCTTAAGTGAGGCCGTGAGAGTGACGCTGTTTTGACGGGGTGATTTTCGTCCTGTTAAACTGTTATTTCATCATATTCGTTCCACCCTCCATCGAAAGTATCAGAAGGGATTTCCGTGCGCGCAGAGACCCGCCATCAACTGAAACAGGATGCATTCAGCCGAGTGACCATTGGGGCTGCCGAGAAGACTGCGCACTGGAGCGTGGAGCACCGGAACACGCTGGCGGTCGCGGTGGTGGCGGTGGTTGCGATCGCGGCGGCGGTCGGAGGCGGGTGGTATTACCTGAGCGCGCAGGACGAGAAGGCGAGCTTCGAGTTATCGCAGGCAGTGCGGACGCTGGAGACGCAGATTCGTCCGGCAGGGATGCCGGCGCAGCCGGACTTTCCCAGCTTCGGCTCGGCAAAAGAGCGCTCGGATGCGGCGAAGAAGCAGTTTCAGGGGATCGTGGACAAATATCCGCACACGCGGACCGCGGATATGGCGCGTTATTTCTTGGGAGTGACGCTGGCGACCGGGGGCGAGAACGCGGCCGCGGAAAGCAACCTCAAGGCGGTAATCTCTGGTGGGAGTAAGCAGCTTGCGTCCGTGGCGAAGCTGGCGCTGGCGGCTCTTTATGGAAACACCGGCCGCACCAAGGAAGCAGTGGCGCTCTACCAGGAGCTGATCAACCAGCCGACGACCTCAGTGAGCAAAGCGACGGCGCAGCTGCAACTGGGAGAACTTTACCAGGCCACGAACCAGCCGCTCGACGCCAAGCGGCTGTTCGAGCAGATCAAGAAAGATAATCCGAGCCCGGAAGCGGTGCAGATCGCGACGCAGAAGCTGGCGGAGCTGAAGTAAAGCCCGCGGAGAACCCTCTTGTAGCGGCAGTTTGATAAGGAAGCGAGCCGAACGCGCGATTATTGCGTCGCAAAGGACGCGACGCAACGCGCGGCTCGCCCAGATCCTTCGCGGCGCAAAGAACGCTTGCTCAGGATGACAACCCTAGCAATACCCAAACCGTCGTCCCCTCCTGATTGCTTACTTTCGTAAGGCTAATCCTGACTTTTGCGGTGAGCTGGAGCTCTGGCTCGGAGAGAATTGGGCGGGGCGCAAGCTCGTCCTGGAGTGAGGGCTCATGAAGATTTTCCGGCGGCGGTGGGGATGGTTCGCGGTTTGCTATCTGGCGGGCTTCGTGTTTTCCGGATTCGGCCAGCAGGCAGATTCGGGGCAGAGTTTGGGCGACGTGGCGCGCAAGCTGCGCAAGGACACGACCAACGAAGTGAAGATGACGGATGCGGACACCAAGAAGCTGTTCGAATCGGTGGACACGATCTTTGCATTTGCGGCGGAAGATACGGGGATGCCGAAGCACGCGGCAGTGAAGCGAAGGCTGGTTAGCAAAGAGGACGTGGAAAAATATGCAGCCGGGCAGATGGCGAAAGAAGAATTCACGAAAAGGTTTGCGCAACAAGAGCTGAGCATGAAGAAGCTCGGCTTCCTGCCGCGAGATTTCAATCTGAAGGAATTTCTGGTGAAGTCCACGGGGCAGGAGATTGCGGCTTATTACGATGACGAGACGAAGACGATTTCGATGCTGAACTGGGTGCCTCCGGACCGGCAGGAACCGATTCTGGCGCACGAGCTGACGCATGCGCTGCAGGACCAGAACTACGACCTGGGGAAGTGGATGAAGGCCGCGAACAAAGCGTCGGACGGGGGCGCCACCGACGACGGCGCTATGGCGCGCAAAGCTGTGGTAGAAGGCCAGGCGATGGTGGTGTACGTGGATTACCTGCTCAAGCCGGTGGGGCGCAGCCTGGAAGACACTCCGGGGCTGATCTACCAGATGGAAGAGCCGGCGGTGAAGGCGGTGATCGATTCGCAGCTGATGCACGATGCGCCGATGATCCTGCGGGAGGCGGGAACGTTTGCCTATAACCAAGGCTTGATTTTTGAAGGCGAACTGCTGCACGACGGCGGAAAGAAGATGGCGTTTGCGGGGGCGTTCGCGCGTCCGCCGCGGAACATCGCATGAAGTGTTGCAGCCGGAGAGCTACATTCAGGGAGAAAAGCTGGCGGCGGTGCGCATTCCGGACATGAAGGATGTGCTGAACGACCAGTATGAGCTGTACGACTCGGGCGGAATTGGCGAACTGGATGTGCGTGCGCTGTTGAAACAGTTCGGCGAACGGAAGATTGCCGACGATGTGGCCGCGGCGTGGCAGGGCGGAGCGTATGTGACGTTCCGGAAGAAGGACAAAACGGCCGAGCTGCCGGCGGGTACGGGAGACTTGGCGCTGCTGTATGTTTCGCGGTGGAAAACGCCGCAGGCGGCGGAGCGGTTTGCGCGTTTCTATGCGGGAGCGGTGGGACAGCGCTATCACAGTGCGACGGCGCAGGCGGTGCAGGCTTGCTCGGGGACGAGCTGTCCGGCGTCAGTGGCGGAGATTGTGACGGAAGAGGGTCCGGTGATTGTGGAGCGCTGGGACGACAACAGCGTGATCGTTTCTGAGAGCTTTGACACTACGACGGCGGCGAAGCTGCGGACGGCGTTGCGGGATGGAACGGGAGCGGTGGCGGATAGTCGGTCCGCAGGAAGAGATTGGATTGCGGCTGTTTGAGACTCCGGCGTTTCGGGCGTTTGCACGAGGGATTGGGGAGCGGGTGGCGGAGGGGATGAGCCGGGAGGCTGGGCGCTAGGGTGGCGGCGAAAGATCGGGTTGCTGTTTCGATCATCTGCAGTTGGGTTACGGGTTGGAAAGACGTTCCACACAGGTTGGACACAAGCACGAAATTGTAGGTAAGGGTGGCGTCGCGTTGAAGCGGTGGCGCGGGCGGAGCTGCGTCTGTTTCGAACCTGTTTGTGAGACGGCTGCCGTTCTGGCGCCATGCGTCAATGTCAGCCATTCCACTTTTCCTGCTGGTTGAGTAGGATGATCATCCTGGGTGCTGTTCGTCTGGCGGGTTGCAATTCCAATCTGGGGAACTTATGGCTGACTTCACATTGCGGGTCAATGGCAGCGACAAGCGAGTGAGCGTCTCGCCGGAGACGCCGTTGCTGTGGGTGTTGCGAGATACGCTGGAGCTTACGGGAACGAAATTCGGCTGCGGGGCCGGGTTGTGCGGGGCGTGCACGGTGCATGTGGAGGGATTGGCGGTGCGGTCGTGCTCGACTCCGGTTTCGCAGGTTGCGGGGAAGAACATTACGACGATTGAAGGGCTGGAAGCTAACGGGCTGCATGTGCTGCAGCAGGCGTGGATTGCCGAAGAGGTTCCGCAGTGCGGCTATTGCCAGACGGGGCAGATCATGACAGCGGCGGCGCTGCTGGGGAAAACTCCGAATCCGAGTGATGAGCAGATTACGCAGGCGATGAACGGCAACCTGTGCCGCTGCGGGACGTATGAACGGATCCGGAAGGCGATTCATCGGGCCGTGGGAACGGGAGGCGCGCGATGAGCCCGCTTAGCCGGCGTGAATTCGTTGCGGCTGGAGTGGCGGCGGGAGCGGGGCTGGTGGTTGGGTTCTACCTGCCGCATGCGGGAGGCGCGGGGAAGAAAGTTTTCTCGCCGAATGCTTATCTGAGGATCACGCCGGACAACAAGGTGACGGTTGTGGTGGCGCGCTCGGAGATGGGGCAGGGTGTGCGCACGGCGCTGCCGATGATTCTGGCGGAGGAACTGGAAGCGGACTGGAAGAAGATTGACATCGAGCAGGCGGGAGCGAGCACGCTCTACGGAGATCAGACGACGGGCGGGAGCGCGAGCGTGCGGACGACGTGGGATCCGATGCGCAAGGCGGGCGCGGCGGCGCGGGAGATGCTGATTTCGGCGGCGGCGCTGACGTGGGGAGTTCCGCGATCGACATGCGTGGCGCAGGGAGGAAACATTCTGCACGGGGCCTCGCAGCGGCGGCTGAGTTACGGGGAGTTGGCGGAAAAAGCTGCTACCTTGCCGATCCCGACCGACGTGCCGCTCAAGCAAAGCAAGGATTACAAGATCGTGGGGCAGCGCCTGGCGCGGGTGGACACGCCGGCGAAGGTGAAGGGCGAAGCGACGTTCGGCATCGACTTTCGGATGCAGGAGATGAAGTTTGCGGTCTTATCTCGATGTCCGACGATCGGCGGGAAGGCGTTGAGCTTTGACGATAAGGAGTCGAAGAAGATTTCCGGCGTGAGTTACGTGGGAAAAATCGGCGATGCCGCGGTGGCGGTGGTGGCCGATAGCGTCTGGGGCGCGATGGAAGGGCGGCGGGTGCTGAACGTGACCTGGGACGATGGTCCGAATAAAAACTTGAACACGGCGGCGGTGGTGGAAGGACTGAAGCAGGCTGCGGCGAAGAAGGGTGTGAGTTTGTATTCAGTGGGAGACGTTGCGAAAGCGAAGGGGCGCAAGATCGCAGCGGAATATCAGTTGCCGTTCATGGCGCACGCTCCGATGGAGCCGGGGAACTGCACGGCGAACTATGAGGGATCGGGCTGCGAGTTGTGGGCTCCGACGCAGGTGCCGCAGGACTGCCGCGATGCGGTGGCGCAGGCGGTGGGATTGGATCCGGACCAGGTGAAGGTGAATGTGACGTTGATGGGCGGAGGGTTTGGGCGGCGGCTGGAGCATGACTACGCGGTGGAAGCCGCGCTGGTTTCGAAAGCGTTGCACGATGCCAAAAATGGCGGGCCGGTGAAAGTGATCTGGACGCGGGAAGACGATATGCGGTTTTCGACGTACCGTCCGGCGAGCCTGCATCAGCTGAGCGCGGTGCTGGATGGAGCGGGATGGCCGGTGGCATTCACGCATCGGATCATTGCGGGGTCGATCAGCGGGCAGAAGGGGCAACCGGTGCCGGGCGGCGTGGATCCGGATCTGCCGGATGAGGCGGCGTTTGTTTACGGACTGGAAAATGTTTTACTCGAGAGCGTGATTGCGGAGACTCCGGTGCCGCTGGGCTGGATGCGGTCGGTGTATGCGTTGCAGGCGGGGTTTGCGAGCGAAAGTTTTATCGACGAGCTGGCTGAGGCCGCGGGGAAAGATCCGCTGGAGTACCGGCTGCACATGCTGGGGAAAGATCAGGACATTCAGTACTTCACGACGACCTGGCATACGGCGCGGATGCGCGGGGTGCTGCAACTGGCGGCCGACAAGGCAGGATGGAAGAATGCGATGCCGGCAGGACGTTTTCGCGGGATCGCCTGCTTTGGATGTTTCTCTTCTTACATGGCGGAAGTGGTTGAGATCAGCATGGAGAATGACGTGCCGCGAGTGCATCGCGTGGTGGCGGCGGTGGATTGCGGGCAGGTGGTGAATCCAAGCATTCTGGAGCAGCAGATTCAGGGCGGGATCGTTTACGGTCTGACGAATGCGCTGCGGGCGAAGATCACGATCGAGAACGGGAGGGTCGTGCAGGGAAATTTCGATGATTACCCGCCGCTGCGCATGAACGAGACGCCGGTGGTCGAAGTGTATGCGGTGCAGAATACGGAAGCGCCGACGGGGATTGGGGAGCCGTCTGTGCCGCCACTGGCGCCGGCTTTGTGCAGCGCGATTTATGCGGCGACTAAGAAGCGGATTCGGGCTTTGCCGATTTTGAGTTGAGGTTCTTGCTGGTTCAGCGGAAGAGCTTTTAGCCGCAAAGATCGCTAAGGAATCCGCAAAGGACGCTAAGAAGAGCTACATCTAACTTATAACTTACGTCTGGATTGCCTTTCCATGAAATTTCTACGGAACTTGCGGTGCTTCGCGCTGTTGGCTTCTCTTCTGGGTGCGGGATTTCTACCGGCACAGACGGCTTCTTCTTCTCCTGCATCGGTTCCGGCGTCGCGCGTGGCGCGGCTGCGGCGTGGCATCAATACAAGCGGATGGTTCGCGCAGGTTTACGACCAACGCGGGTATACGAAGGAGCACTTTCAGAGCTGGACCACGGCACAAGACATTGCGCTGATCCGATCGATGGGATTCGACCACGTGCGGTTGAGCGTTGACCCGCAAGCGATGATGCCGAGCCACCGGCCGGACGAGATTCCGGCGGAGTACCTGGGATATCTGGATGCGGCGGTGAAGATGATCCTTGATCATGGGTTGGCGGTGGTGATCGATGTGCATCCGGGGAGCGACTTCAAGGCGCGCCTGGCGAAAGACGACAGCTTTGTGCAGGAGTTGGCCGATTTCTGGCGGGCACTGGCGCGGCATTATTCGACCTGGGATGCGGAGCATGTATTTTTTGAAATTTTGAACGAACCGGAAATGTCCGACCGTTACCGGTGGTACGGGGTGCAGGCGAAGCTGGCGGCGGCGATTCGGGAAGGCGCGCCGCAGCACACGATGATCGCGGCCGGGGCGCGGTGGTCGAACGATGACGAGCTGGTTTTTCTCGAGCCGCTGCGTGATTCGAATGTGATCTACAACTTTCATTTTTACGAGCCGCACATCTTTACGCACCAGGGCGCGACGTGGGGAGCATATTCCTGGCATTGGGTGAAGGGGCTGCACTATCCTTCGTCGGCGGAATCGGCGGCGAAGGTGGCGGCGGGCGTGCCTGACGCAGTGGACCGGCTGGCGGTGATCCGCTATGGACAGGAGCACTGGGATGCGGCGCGCATTGATGCGGAGATTACGCAGGTCGCGGAATGGGCCCGGCAGCGCGGAGTTGCCGTGATGTGCAACGAGTTTGGCGTGTACCGCGACTATGCGGACCCGCGCGACCGCGAGGCATGGATTCATGACGTGCGTACGGCGCTGGAGCAGCACGGTATGGGCTGGACTATGTGGGATTATTCGGGCAACTTCGGAGTGGTCACTCAACAAAACGGGCGGAACGTGCCGGATGCAACTACGTTGCGGGCGCTGGGGCTGGATCGAGCGGCGGCGGAAAAATGAATTCTGCTTGCGGCGCTTTTTTGCAGGGCTTAAGCTCGCGCGCTTAGAACGTGGGCTTTCGTTACGGAGTGGTGGCTGCCTGGGGTTGGGCTACCGTCATCTTGAAGATTTTGATGTTGTTGCCGAACGACTGGAACTGCAGGTCGTGAAAGTCAGCCGTGTGGCTGCGCAAGTCCTCGGGAAGATCAGATTCCCATCCTGCCTGAAAAACGAAGATGGTGTCCCCTGGCTTGAGGCGATAGGTGTCGACCAAGTCACGCCAGAGGGTGATGAACACGGGCGGGGTGAAGTGAGTTGCGGTTCTAAAACTGGCGGAGACCACGTGCTGGCCGCAAGAAAACGCTTCGAAATCCGGAGTAGAGGCTTCGAACGAAATGGGCTGTTGATGGCACAAGTAATGACCGAGGATAAGGTCGCTTTGGTAGTCGGTGAAGATGAGAGTGGGCGTGTCGTGATGTTGTTGTAGGAACTCCATCGCGGCCGCCATATGGGTTTGGCTTTGATCGGCGCGGTCCATGCGGGGGCGGTGCGGTTTGCCGAAAATCATGCAGGCCGCGATGATGCAAGCGGTGAGGGCAAGGGCACGCGCCCATCGTTCTGCGGCGAGCCGCGCTAATGCCAGGCTGACGCCTGCCACGCCCGGTATCGTAAGGAATGCGACGTGCCGTGTGCCGCCATAGGGATACACATGAGCCAGGCTGGCGCAACCAGCGATGGCGAACGGAAGAAGCAGGAACAGTCCTAAGCGGCGCGGAGAAGTTTGACCGCGGGCGAGAGTTTTTCCACGCAAAAGGAACGCGACCGCGACGACAAAGAAGAGTCCCATGACAGCGCCCACGGCGAGCTGTCCGAAGAAAAACTGGAAGACTCCGAAGGTGTGCGTTACCAGGAACAGCAGCGGATTGTCATGGGCAGGATCGAAATACGAATGATGCAGATAGAACTCGCTCATCCAACCCTGCAGCACGGTTCGTGATTCGCCGGCGCCCAGCTTTGAGAGATGAGTTTTATACAGGAACAGGGCGAGTGCGAGCGCGACGAGTTGTCCGACGACCCAGGAGACAACGAGGCGAATGGGCGGGCGTTCGGTGAAAATTCTGAACAGGGCGTAAAGGCCGAGCGCGGCGGCGAACAAGAGCGCCGAATAATGCGAGAGCATGGCGAGGCAAAGGCACAGAGAGAAGGCCGCGATGCAGGGAGGGGAGTTTTTGGCGAAACCTTCGTCGAGAAAGTACAGAGCGCTGGCGAGGAAGGCGAGCAGCAGAGAGTACTGCCGTACTTCCGCTGCGAGAGCGATGATGGGTGGAAGGAAGGTGACGAAGAGAAGTCCGATGAAGGCGGGAAGCGGGCCGGCTGTGCGGGTGAGCCATTTGTAGAACATCCAACAGAAAACGACGCCGGCGAGCACAGAAGGGAGACGGAGCCAGAGTTCGGATGTGCCGAGAGAGCGCCAGAAATAAAGCAAAAGAATGAGCAGCGGAGGATGTGCCGAGGTGAGGCTTGCCTGGTAGGCGAGAGCGAGCGACACCTGGTTGGCGAGGCGAAAATGCAGCGCCTCATCGGAATTCAGAAAAGTTCCGGAGGCGGTCCAGAGGCGCGCCAGGAAGCCGAGCAGCGTGAGGAAAACTGCAGCGAGGCCGGCGTGGGTCTGGAGCCAGTGATTCTTCTGTTCAGTCAACGATCCCTATCCTCGCGGATCATATCTTCAGTGGAGGGAAAGGGGCCGGGGCTCTCCGGCTGACGAGTTCGGAGTTCCGCCATTCGCTCGCAGAATTCGCGGCGGCTTTTCAACTCTTCGGCTGTAGGCATGATGTGCTCCATCGGCGAAATCACCTCCGTCATGCAGTTTATCCCGCCTTGACACTGCTTTCTCACCCCTTTATGCTTAACTCTTGCTCCTTGCGGTACTTGCGCCTTCTTGGCGTGCTTCCGCGGGCCTGGGGCGGCAACTGGACGGTGCGCGGAGGTTCCCGATGTTTTTCGAGATCAAAGACTTGGAACTTCATCCCGTGGAGTTTGTGGAGAAGTTCGAGCCGGGCGTGATCGATTTTGGGCCGGAGTATCGGCAGGTCACAGCGATCGACAGCAGCGGGCGGGCGGATCTGGTCGAGGAGCACCACGGCAAGCACAAGATAATACAGGACATACGTATCCAAGGGCGGCTGGCGACTCGCCTGGAATTGAGCTGCGCGCGCTGTCTGGAACCGCTGCTGCAGGATGTGCAACGCGAGTTCGATCTGCTGTACCGGCCACAGGGCGCGGACGCAGGGCGGGACGAGATATCGGTGACCGACGCGGAAGCCGAGATCAGCTATTATGAGGGCGAAGGACTTTTGCTCGACGATGTAGTGCGCGAGCAGGTATTGCTGGCCGTGCCGTTAAAAGTGACGTGCCGCGAGGATTGCAAGGGGCTGTGTCCGCACTGCGGCAAGAACCTGAATGAAGAACAGTGTTCATGCGCGGTGGCGCCGGAAGAACCGCGGTGGGCGGCGTTGAAGGAGATCCGCGGCAAGCTGGCACATTGAGAGCCGATGAGTTGTGGCGGCAGTTTGGCAAGGAAGCGAGCCAAACACGCCCTTCGGTCGCATGCGCTCTCTCAGGGCAGGCTCTGTGGATTGCGCCGGTCGCCCGGATCCTTCACTGCGCGAAGAACGCTTGTTCGGGATGACAATTAAACTAAGATCCATGCGGGGCCGTGGCCTCGCGAGAGGAATTTATAGATCATGCCTAATCCGAAACGAAGACATTCGCAGAAGCGCACCTCAACGCGGCGGGCGCACGACGCTCTGAAGAGCCACTCGCTCTCGGAGTGTCCGAATTGCCACGAGAAGAAGATGCCGCATCGCGCTTGCGCGAAGTGCGGCTACTACAAGGGCCGCGAAGTTCTGGACGTTGAGGAAGCCAGCTAAACTCCTGCCAACATGCCTAGCGTGATCGCGCTGGATGCGATGGGATCGGACCGGGCTCCCAAGCCTGAAATCGAAGGCGCCATTCATGCGGCACGCAGCTACGGCGTGCGCGTCCTGCTGGTGGGTCCGGAAGCCACACTCAAAGCGGAACTGGACCGTCACCCCTCGGCGCTGCGGCTGCCCATTGAAATTGTGCACGCCAGCGAAGTCATCGCCATGGAAGATAAGGCGGTGCAGGCGGTGCGGGCCAAGCGGGATTCCTCCATGCGAGTAGGGT
Organism: uncultured Acidobacteriaceae bacterium; assembly: GCA_963827005.1. Lineage (GTDB taxonomy): Bacteria > Acidobacteriota > Terriglobia > Terriglobales > Acidobacteriaceae > Sulfotelmatobacter. Next base: position 1,318,163 of record CAWGZD010000007.1, on the reverse strand, counting down.
TGCGGCTGGTGCGCGAGGGGCGCGCGGCGGGCTTTGTCACGGCGGGTAATACGGGCGCGGCGATGGCTACGGCAAAGATGGTGCTGGGCGCGTTGCACGGCGTGGATCGACCGGCGCTGGCGGCGGTTTTCCCGACTGCTCCGGGGACGGCTGCGATCCTGCTGGATGTGGGCGCGAATGTGGACTGCAAGCCGCACAATCTTGAGCAGTTCGCGGTGATGGGCGAGGTTTATTTCCGGTCCATGTTTGGGAACACCATGCCTCGCTCCAATTTTTCGGCCGGGAAAAGGCCGCGCGTCGGCTTGCTGTCGATTGGCGAGGAAGAGACTAAGGGGAACCTGCTGACTCGCGAGTCGTTCCAGTTGTTGAAGCGGCTGCCTTTGAACTTTGTGGGGAATGTGGAAGGCCGCGACCTGTTCAATGGCCACGCCGATGTGATCGTGGCCGATGGATTTGTGGGCAATGTGGCGCTCAAGATTTCTGAAGGGGTTGCGAACCTGGTGCGGACGGTTTTGAAAGAGTCGCTGAAGGCGACGATTACCAGCCAGGTCGGCGCCATGCTTTCGCGCAGCGCGTTTTCCGATTTCAAAAAGCGCATCGACCACACCGAATACGGCGGCGCGCCGCTGCTGGGCGTAAAAGGCGTGTGTATAATCACGCACGGCTCGTCGAACGCGAACGCCATCAAGAACGCGGTGCGTGTGGCGGCGGAGTCCGCAGAGCGACGCATCAATGAGTCGATCGAGCGAGGACTGGCAGCGCTTCGGCCCGCACTCGTGGAAGCGGAAGCCGTTCCCGCTCGCTAGCTTCTCGCATAATCCAAATCATGACCGAACCAAGAGAACCAGCTAACGCCGCCGTTTTACCGATCGTCGGAGAAACGACGGCCGGACAAAAGATCGCATTCATTTTCCCTGGACAGGGTTCGCAGGCCGTGGGCATGGGCAAGGATCTTGCCGAGAGGTATCCCATCGCAAGGCAGACGTTTGAGGAAGCCGACGAGGCGCTGGGCTACAAGTTATCGCAATTATGTTTTGAGGGTCCCGAGGAACAGTTGCGCTTGACCGAGATCACGCAACCGGCAATTCTTACGGCGTCGGTCGCTGCATTGAGAGTTCTTGAGGGCCGCATTGCCAGGCCGAGCTTTGTGGCCGGCCACAGCCTCGGTGAGTATTCGGCGCACGTGGCCTCAGGTACTATGAGTTTTGCCGACGCGGTGCGCACGGTGCGCAATCGTGGCAAGTATATGCAGGAGGCCGTGCCGGTGGGAGTGGGAGCGATGGCCGCGATCCTCGGCATGGAATTGGACAAGGTTGCCGCGGTTTGCCAGGATGCGGAGCAGGGTGAAGTCTGCTCGCCCGCGAATATCAATTCGCCGGAACAGATTGTGATCTCCGGAAACACCGCGGCGGTCGAACGTGGAGCAAAACTCGCCGACGAGCGCGGCGCGAAGCGCGCTAAATTGTTGCAGGTGAGCGCGCCGTTCCATTGTTCGCTGATGAAGCCCGCCCAGGACCGGCTGGAAGCGGACTTGAACAAGCTGAGGATGCAGAAGCCGGTGTATCCGGTGGTCTGCAATGTGGAAGCTTCTTTGGTGAATGATGATCTGCGGGCTCGCGATACGCTGGTGGCCCAGGTCACCGGCTCGGTAAAGTGGGACCAGAGCATGCGCTTGCTGATCACGCATGGCGTTCAGACCTTCGTGGAAATCGGGCCGGGAAAGGTTCTGTGCGGGCTGATGCGGCAGATCGACCGGTCGAAGGCGTGTTTGAATGTTGGAGACGAGGCGTCCCTGGCGAAGGTGCTGGAACAGTTCGCAAGTTGAGCGCTAGCGGAATTCCAGATCGCAGGGCGGCGTGCTGATGGTCTTATCCGTTTTGTCCACATACAACTGAGCGTGCTTCGCGCGGTCGTTCACGATGAGGTCGACGACCACGCCGCTTCCACCGCCCGGGCAGTTGGCGGCTCCATAAATCTGATAGCTCTTGACGATGCCCCACTCGCCGCCCGGGCCCCAATCCTGGCGAAACTCATTCAACGGATACTGCGCGTGATTCTGGGGATGCTGCTTCCACTCGGGATCGTGGTAGTAGATGCCATAGGCAGTTTCGAAGTCCTGCTTCTGCAATGAAGAAAAGAATTTATCGGCGATGCGCTTCTCGGGCCAGAAGCGATTGAACCAGCCGACGATCGCGAGGATGAGAACCAGAGCGATGGCCGAGATAATCCGCGTTCTTTTCGCGCGCTCTTTCTCGGGATGGTAATCTTTGGCGTCCAGTAGGGTCATACCTGTCTAGAATACCGGACGCTTTCCACATGTCAAAAGTTCCAGAGGGAATTGAGTCATCGGGCGGTTGAGCGATCGGGAGATTTAGGATCAAAACCGTATTGCCCGTGAGGCCCTTGACCTGAAACGTGCAGCCAATCGCCCGATGACCAAATCACCCGATCGCTCAATTTTCCTACAGCGTGCGCTTGAACAGCGGGATGGCGATGCCGAGCGTGATCGCCGCGAAGACACTCAGGAACAGCATGTCGCCCCACACCGCCGACAGGGTCGTCTCTTTCAGCAGCAGACATTTGAAGCCGTCGACGGCGTAGCTGAAAGGATCAACTCTGGCGATCGCGCGCAACCACGGCGGGAATGCCTGAATGGGATAGATCGCACCGCTGGGAAAAAACAGCAGTGTATTCAGGATGCCGAACATGGCCCGGGGCACCAGCGGGTCTTCGATGCGCACCATCAGAAGGAACATCATGGTGTTGAAGGCGAGCGAAGTGAGGACGATCATGATCAGCAGTCCGATGGCTGTGACCGGATTGAAGATTGTGCTTACTCCGGCAATCAGCGATCCGATGACCGTGATGATTATGCCGGTCATCACCGCTTTGATGGCGCCCGCCAGGTTGAGCCCCAGCACCAGCTCGAGCTTGGTAATCGGCGTGACCAGATAGCCTTCATGCACGCCGCGCGCCTTGTCGTCGATGTACAACATGCCTCCGCCGATCATTACCGAAACGAACATGGCCAATGTGAGCGAACCCGGAAGCAGGTATTTCATGTATTCGATGTAGGGGTAGAGTTCGACGACCGAAAGCGCGGTTTGCTGCAGGATGCGCGGCTCAACCGTGGGCTGGTTCAGCGCGTTCGTGAGGTCGGTCATTTCCGACTCGATCGCCGAGCTCATGAAGTTGTCGCTGTTGTCCACGACCAGCGCGACCTGAGGGTGATTGTTTTCGTAAACCCGCCGGGAAAACTGTGGCGGGATGATAACCGCGCCATCGAGTTTGCCGTTGCGGACATCCTCCTGCGCTTGTTTTTCGTTGTCGTAATAAACCGGCACGAAGGTGCGAATGTTGGCGCGCACCGAGTCAAAGGCCTCGCGAATCCTGAGAGCTTGGGGTCCGCCATCCTCATCGACAATGGCGAGCCGTGCGTCGCGAATCTTGCCGCCAAAGGCATTGCCCAGGATGACGAGCTGCACCAGAGGAAAAATCATGGACGCCAGCATCAGCGCCGGGGAGCGAAAAAACTTGCGCATCTCGCGCTCGACAATCGCCATCATTCGATTCATAAGCTAATCCCCGAGCGGTTCACGGCCGCAATCCCGGGCTCTGCGGCATGGTGAACGCATAGGCTTTCTGCAGTTCGTCGCGCAATTGTCTGCCCGTGTAATGTACGAATACGTCGTCCAAAGTCGTGTTCTGCACAGAAAGCGATTTCACCGCAATCCCGGCTTCCACGGCCATCTCGACAAGTTCCGTGGTAGTTCGCGAACCGTTGCCGGTCAGGATGCGGTACATTCCCGCTCCTTCGTGCTGCACCGAAGTGACTTCGTCGAGCGTGTGCAGGCGTTGCTCCCAGTCGTCCGGAGGATTCTCGAACTGCGCCTCGATCACGTTCGATCCCGGCACGCTCGCCTTCAGCGCCATCGGAGCGTCGAGCGCTACCAGCTTGCCGTGATCCACGATGGCGATGCGGTCGCAAAGCCGATCCGCCTCGTCCATGTAATGGGTCGTGATCAGGATGGTGAGTTGCCGCTGAGTTTTGATGTTGCCCAGCATCTCCCACACGGCAACGCGCGACACGGGGTCTAATCCGGTGGTGGGCTCATCGAGAAAAAAGATTTTCGGATGATGCACCAGCCCGCGCGCAATCTCAAGGCGCCGCCGCATGCCGCCGGAGAGTGTTTTCGTCTGCGCATCGCGCCACTTGGTTAGATCCACCAGGCCCAGCAACTCGTCGATCGAGCGCTTTCTTTCTTTCGCGGGCACGTCGTAGAGCTTGGCGTAAATGTTGAGATTCTCTTCCACGGTAAGGTCCAGATCGCTGGTCAGCGCCTGCGGAATCACGCCGATCATTCGCCGCGCGGCGTCTGCTTCTTTCGCGACATCGTGACCTCCGATGAGCGCGCGCCCGGCGGTGATCGGAATCAGCGTCGTCATCATGCGGATCAAAGTCGACTTCCCAGCTCCGTTCGGACCGAGCAGGCCGAAGATCTCGCCTTCTTTCACATTGAATGAAATATCGTCGACGGCCGTGAAGTCGCCGTATTTCTTGACGATGTGCTGCACTTCGATGGCGTAAGCTTCTGCCATCATGGCTGCCCCGCGGCCGCTGCGCTCTGGGGAGCGGTGCCGCGCAACTGTTCCGGCGAGACCAGGACCTCGGCCGTCATCCCAGGGACAAAGGCACCGTTGGGATTGTCCAACCTGACCTTAAGGACGATGGTTCTGATATCACGCTTGCGGCGGCTCACGTCGCGCTGGGTTGCGAAGTCGCCCTCGACTCCTTTGAAAAATACTTTGCCGCTGCTGACCGTTCCTCCCGGCAGCCGCACGCGCAGCACGTCGCCGTAACCGATATGGTCGGCGTAAGTTTCTGGAATGGCGGCGCGCGCCCAGGTGTCAGAGAGATCGACGATGGTCACAATGGGAGCGCCGATGTTGACCACTTCTCCCTGCCGCGCTGCGCGCACTGAAACCGTGCCGCTCACGGGCGCATAAACGTTGGTGTAGCCCAGGCGCACCGCGGCCTGATTTTTCTGTGCGATGGCATTCTTGAGGTCGGCCTCCGTGGATTGCACTGTGCTCTTCGCGGCGTTGGCTTGCTGGGTGCGCGCAACCGAGGAACTCAAGTCTGCCGCGGCCGCTTTTACCATCTCCTGCTGCGCCTGCACCGTAGCTTGAGCGGCTTGCAGATTGGTTTCGGCCTGCACGCGATCTTGATCCGAGGCAACGCCTGCCTTGGCCAGTGCGATGGCGCGGCGGCTGTCGCTCTCGGTGCGGTCGAGCGCGGCTTGCGCCTGCAGGAGTTGTGCCTTGGCGGAAGATAGTTTGGCCTGCGCATTGGCTACATCGCTGAAAGTGGAACCTGAGGTGGATTCTTCCGTGTGCTGCATCTCAGAAACTTTGTGCTGCACGCTGGTGATGGTCGCCGCGGCTGCGGCTTCCTGCGTCTGCAACTCAGAGGGATCGAGCACGGCGATCAGGTCTCCGGCCTTTACCGGCGTGCCTTCATCCACGAGCAACTTCTGGATGCGGCCTTCCACCTGGGCGCTCACGATCACCTGATTCGAGTCGACGGTGCCAATGAGCACCAGGTCTTTCGAATGGTCGGTGGAGAATATGTAGTAGACCGCCGAGATGACGAAGATGACGCCGAGCAGAATGAAAAAACGGTTACGAGCACTCATGAGCGCACTCCTGACGTGCGAACAGCTGGTTTGCGAACTGCCGGCACCACGCTGGCGCCGGGTTGAAACAACGCTGCGGAGATAAAATCCAGAACTGCGGCGCGCCGCTCGGCGATCCGCTCGGGCGCCAGCGGATTAAAGTGCACGATGCGCTGCATCACCGGCGCGCTGCTGAAATAGAAAACGATCATGGCTACCATGGAAGGGACGAAGTGCACCGGGTCGACTTTGCGAAACTCTCCATCGGCAATTCCTTTGTGCAGCAAATCTCCCACTCGGCGGTAGATAGGCTGAAAGTAGGTCTTGACCAGCCGGTCAATGTGCTCGGAATGTCCTTCTTTCGCGCGCATCATTTCGCGCTGCATCAGCTTGGGGTAGATACGGTTCGAGGCGATGAAGTCGAAGTACGCGGCCGCGTAGGCCATGATCTTCTCGCGCGGCGGCAAGTCGCTGTCGAGCACCTGGAAAACCTTTGCCTTCATTCCAGAAAATGCTTCGTCAAGCACTGCGCCGTAGAGCGTTTCCTTGTCCTTGAAGTAGTAATAGAGCAGGGCTTTATTCACTTGCGCCTCACGCGCAATGGCGTCGGTGCGGGCTCCGGCGATGCCCAGTTCAGCAAACTCCTGGGCAGCTGCGTGCAGAATGGCGGCACGGCTCTCCTCAGGCTGCCCGCGGGAACCCATGCGGGGAGCGTGATTGCGATGACGGAATAGTTTAGCCATGACTAATTAACCAGTTAGTTAGATTGTAACATGGCCGCGCTCGCCCGAAGATACAAAAATTTACTTTTCTTCATTCCGGCCTCGTGGGATGGCGTTGATTAGGCTGATCAGGCTGCTTTCGCCAGCCCCTGTAAGTTGGGTCCCCCGGCTCCGATTTTGACGCGTTTCGCCAGTTTGGGCACGTCCGAAGTTGAGGATCTCATGAGCACACATGCGTCCCGTCCGTGCAGCGCCTCCGCGTTGCGCGTGCGATTTCTCCTTGCTTCGATTTTTTTGATGGCGGTCATCACCGGCTGTGGTTCCGGTGGAGGAGCTTCAAGCACACCCCCGCCATTCAGCGGAAACACACAGGTCACCGTTGCTCTGACCAGCGCTGCCAACGATCAACTTACGGAGTTCAACTTCGGATTCACGAGCATCACGTTAACCGGCCAGTCGGGAACGACCGTTCGCAGCCACTCGCTGCGGGCGGTAACTTCCGCTTCTACGGGCTGGTGTTTAACGACAATGGCACGCTGCGCATGGATTGCGCGCAGGTGAGTGATGGTGTGGCCTTCACGCCGCCGCCACCAACCTCGAACGCACAGATGAAAGCAGGGAGAGTGCAGACGATCCATCATGCCGGTCCAGCCGGTATGCGGAAAACGGTCACGGTTTACCCACACGCAGTAGAACCGATCCCCAAGACCAACTATGGCACTGCGTAAGCCATTGTGGCCTACTTCGCTCCGCCAGCGATCGACGGCACCAGCAAGACTTCGTCCCCGTCGCTGAAGATGTAGCCTGGGCCGCCGAGGAAGCGGATGTCTTCTTCGTTCACGTAAATGTTGAGGAAGCGGCGGACTTGTCCGGCTTCATCGCGCAAGTGAGGCTTCAGTTCGGGAAACTTTTCGTCGAGCACAGAGAACAGTTCACCAAGGTTCGTGGCTGTACACGCGATCGAGCCTACGCCTGCCGTATGCCGCCGCAGTGCAGTTGGAATTTGTACGTTGATCGCCATATCGCTACCTCCGCCGGCTAAAACCGCGCTTTCCAAAGCAAAATCAGGTTCTACGCTCCCACCACGGCTGCCGCTTCTTTGCCGACCTCGACAGCATCCAGCGTTTCGTGCAGATACTTCTCGAATTCGGCCAGCTTGGGTGCGATCGGCCGCTCCGCTTCATAGACGCCTGCGAGGACATCGGTGGTCTTCAAGCCATTTCCCGTGATACACAGCACGGTCTTCTCCTCCGGCAGAATGCGATCTTGCCGGTACAGCTTGCCTGCGGTGCCTACGGTCACGCCGCCGGCGGTTTCAGTGAAAATGCCTTCGCTTTCCGCCAGCAGACGGATCGAATCGATCACTTCCGGATCACTGACGTCCTCGCTCCATCCGCCGCTGAGCTTGATGGTCTTGATGGCATAGTGGCCGTCGGCGGGATTGCCGATGGCGAGCGAACGCGCGATGGTCGACGGCTTCTGCGGATCGATCTCCGCGCTGCCGGTCTTCACCGCAGTCGAAATCGGAGAGCAACCTGTAGCCTGCGCTCCGAAGAACTTTACCGGCTTCGCTTCGACCAGCCCAAGCTTGATCAGTTCATCAAAGGCCTTCTTGATCTTCGTGATCAACGACCCGCCGGCCATGGGAACGACGACGTTGTCGGGCAGACGCCAGCCGAGTTGCTCGGCGATTTCAAAGCCGACAGTTTTCGAGCCTTCAGCGTAGTAAGGACGCAGGTTCACGTTGACGAAGCCCCAGTGGCGCTCTTCGGCAATCTGCGAGCAAAGCCGGTTCACCTGATCGTAGTTGCCGTCGATGCGCACCACGTTCGCGCCGAAGACCTGGGTGCCCAGAATCTTTGCCGGTTCCAGATCGGACGGGATAAAGATCCAGGCCTTAAGACCGAGGCGCGCGGCGTGCGCCGCCACGGCGTTGGCCAGATTTCCGGTGGACGAACACGCGACCGTATCGAAGCCGAAAGCCTTGCGCCTTGCGCGAGCGCCACGGCCACCACGCGGTCCTTGAAGCTTAGCGTGGGCAGGCACACGGCGTCATTCTTGAGATAGAGATTCTGCGCCGCGGCCTTCGCGTCGCCCTGGCCGCCCACCAGCCGCTTGGCGAGACGAGGCGCCTGGATCAGAGGCGTAAAGCCGACCGGCAGCCGGGGCTCGAAACCCGCAGGCAGCGGCAGCAGTTCGGCATAGCGCCACATGTTCGGAGGCCGCTGCGCAATGCGCTCGCGGCTGGAGCGGGGCTGGTCAACCGAGCCCTGGGCTAGTGAAGTCCGGACGGCGTCGTAGTCGTAGACGACTTCGAGAGGAGAGAAACACTCGTCGCAGATCGAGCGGGGCTGGTTTCCCCAGCTTCGGCCGCATTCCCGGCAGCGCAATTCATAGTTAGCATCGTAGTTCGACATGGGGCTACTCGCTTTCTTATCCGTTACAGCAAGCGAATAGCTGGGGACGAGCCGGGAAAAAGCGCCCTATAAACAGAAAGGCCTCTTTTTCCAGGAAATAGGGAAAAGAGGTATCGGAATGCAGATAGAAATGAAGCTCGCATCCGAATCTCATGTTCCCCGTTTCCGGGCGGGAGTTGGCACCTGGCGGTCTGGATATATGATCCAGATCCGGTTGCCGTGGCGTCACAGGGCTCGTCCCTCAGCCACTCTGCATGAAATTCAGGCCTGCCCCGAAAGGCAAGCTTGTCCACAAAATACTACCCCGGAACCGGGCGCTGGTCAAGAACTAAGCGAATGGTGGGATTGTCCGCAGGTTACAAAGGAATCCTGCGTCCGGCAGAAGAAGCGCATTAGAGGGCGAATCATTTACCCGCCATTCGTCTGCGTGCTAGCAACGAACCCGTCAAGCGGTGGGGTGTACAATTCAGGCCGCCATCGGTATTCTGGCGAGCCCTCTGGGGAGATTTGAAAACCATGAGATCACGTTTCGGGGCAGTTGCCACGGTCTGCATATTCCTGGCAGCTTCTTTTGCCCAACAGTCCGACTCTTCGAAACCGCAGAATCCTCCGAAAAAGCCGGCCGCGCAGCCGTCCGAAAAAGCTGCCGAGAGCCCTGCCGCCAAACCGGAAGCTCCCTCCGAGCAAAAGCCCCCCGCGCGCGACACTTCCTCCGACAGGGATAAAGATAACGAAGAACACTTCGACATGGCCGAAATTCCGCCAGTGGCGACGCACCATCAAATTACCGTTGACGGCAAACTGTTGAAATACACAGCGGCCGCCGGGCGGCTTCCGATCAAACGTGCAGACGGCAAGATCGAAGCGGAGATGTTTTTTGTCGCTTACACGTCTGGATGGGCAAGATGCTGCCAAGCGTCCGCTGACGTTTGCGTTTAATGGCGGTCCCGGCTCGGCTTCCATATGGCTGCACATGGGAGCGCTGGGGCCAAGCGCAAAGTTGTGTTACAACCTGAGGGCTTTCTGCCCCTGCACCGTACCGTATGGAAGACAATCCCTACACTCTGCTGGACAAAAGGATCTGGTGCTGATTGACGCAATCGGAACAGGATTCAGCCGCGCCGCCGACTCTGAAACGTTCAAGAAATTTTGGGGCGTTAAGGGCGACATCGAATCTTTCAGCGAATTTATTCGCCTCTACATCACGCGCAACGAGCGATGGTGCTCGCCGCTGTTTTTTCTGGGGAAAGCTATGGCACGACGCGGTCAGCGGGAATAGCCGGATACCTGGCGGATCGGGGCATTTCTTTTAACGGGATCACGCTGCTCTCCAGGTTCTGAATTTCGAAACTCTGGAAGACAACAACACGAATGACGAACCGTACATTTTTCTGGTTCCGTCCTTCACCATGATCGCCGGATATCACCATAAGCTTGCGCCCGATCTGGCGCAGGATGTGGCCAAGCGCCGCCGGAAGTCGGAGCAGTGGGCTTTTGACGAATATGCTCAAGCGTTAGCGAAGGGAGACGCACTTACTCCGCAGAGCGGGAAAAAATTGATGAGCAAATGGCCCGTTACACGGGCTCAAGCAAGGAGATCGTGGACGAAGCCAATCTGCGCGTCAACGTGGCAGAAGTTCACGCATTATTTGCTGATCGACCAGAAACTGCGCGTTGGACGCTTGGATGGCCGCTTCACCGGCCCTGACCCCAACGGTTTGCTGGACACTCAGTTCTACGACCCCACCGGGCTCGCCACCCAGCCACCTTTCACTTCCGTCTTCAATAATTACGTGCGCACGGAACTGGGATACAAGACCGACATGCCCTACATCTTGCGGGCGCAAAACGCGGGCATCCAATGGGATTGGGGATCGGCGGTCGAAGGCTTTCCCGACACGGCTTCCGCGATGCGGCAAGCCATTGTGAAAAATCCGTACTTAAAAATGCTGGTGATGGAAGGCTACTATGATCTGGCCACTCCCTACTTCGCAGCGAACTACGCCATTCAGCATCTGGACCTGCCGGCGAAGTATCGCTACAATATTTCCTACACTACGTACGACGCAGGGCACATGGTTTATTTGCCGATGGAAGGGCTGATGAAGATGAAAGCCGATCAGTCAAGTTTCATGGAGAAGGCTGGCGCGCAGTAATCGATCAGCGGCTGTACTGATTTTTCTTCTTATCCGCGTGCCGCTCCAGGCCGAATGTGATCAACCGGTCGATCAGGTCCGGGTATGCCAATCCCGATGCCGCCCACAGCTTGGGATACATGCTGATGGCGGTGAATCCCGGCATGGTGTTGATCTCGTTCAGATAAATCTTCCGCGTAGTCGCGTCCATCAGGAAATCAACGCGCGCCAGCCCGGAGCAGTCGACAGCTTTGAAAGACCGCACCGCCAGCTCCTGAACCTTCTTCGTTTCTGCCTTGGTGAGCTTGGCCGGGATGATCAGCTCAGAGCCTTCATCGAGATACTTGGCGTTGTAGTCGTAAAACTCCTTTACCGGAACAATCTCACCCGGAATCGAAGCCACTGGCTCATCATTGCCCAGCACTGAGCACTCGATCTCGCGCGCTTTATGCTTTTTCCCACCCACGCCTTGCTCGATGACGACCTTGCGGTCGAACTTCGCCGCTTCCTCGATTGCCGGACCAAGTTCCTTGCGGTCGTGCGCCTTGCTGATTCCGACCGAAGATCCTAAGTTTGCCGGCTTCACAAACACGGGATACTTCAACTTGCTTTCCACGAGCTTCTGTACTTTCTTCGGCTCTTTCGTCCAGGTGCTGCGCAGGATGGTGACGTGTTTCACGATCGGCAGTCCCGCAGCAATGAACAGAGATTTCATGATGTCCTTGTCCATGCCAGCAGCCGATCCCAAAACGCCCGCGCCGACGTAAGCGAGGTCCGCGAGTTCGAGCAGGCCCTGAATTGTCCCATCTTCGCCGAAAGTGCCATGCAGCACAGGAAAGATCACATCGACGTTGATGGCGCGATCGCTGGCACGTCGTGTAAGCGGCGCATCCGTCTGAAAAGGGACAAGCCCGCTTTGCCGGTGCACCGGCTCCGGCGGCACCACCACGGATTCTCCGCGGGCCAGCACCGCCGCGGCCGGAGTAGTTTCAGGGTCGCCAGCCCGGAGTTGCCGCGGCTCGAGTACCAGCTTGCCCTGCAGCAGATTCTCGGCGTCCCCCGCAGTCAGCCAACGGCCGTCTTTGGTGATGCCGATAGGCACGACCTCATACTTGTCCCTATCAATGGCGTTAAGAACCGATGCAGCCGAAAGCAGCGAGACTTCGTGCTCGCCGCTGCGCCCGCCAAAGAGAATTCCGACTCGAAGCTTTTTCATAATCACAGAATCTTCTTTCCAAACGCCGACAACGCCAACTCTACGGCCAAGTCCGCAGTCCGGTTGTGCTCGTCGATCACAGGATTCACTTCGACAATCTCGAAACTCAGCATGCGTCCGTGGTCGGCAATGATTTCCATCGCTAGATGCGCTTCGCGATATGTCGCGCCGCCGCGCACCGGAGTGCCCACCCCCGGCGCGTCCTCGGGGTCGATCCAATCCATATCGAGCGAAATGTGGTAGCCGGCAGTACCGCGTCCAGCCAAGCGCAACGCTTCTTCCATCACAGTACGCATGCCGCGCTCATCGATGTCGCGCATGGTGAAGACCCCAATGCCCGCGCGGCGCACATTCTCTTTCTCGACCGCGTCAATGTCGCGCACTCCTACCAGCACACAGTTCTCCGGCTTCACTTTCGGAGAAAAATCAAAAATGTTCTGCAGTTCGGCCGGACCCAGCCCCATGAGCGCGGCCAGCGGCATACCGTGCACATTGCCGCTCGGCGACGACTCGGGCGTGTTGATATCGGTGTGCGCATCGATCCAGATCAAACCGATCTTCTGGTTCTGCCGGCGATAAAATTCCGCCACGCCCGAGACTGTTCCCGCCGCCATAGAGTGATCGCCGCCCAGTGCCAGCGGAATTTTTCCCGCTTCCAGCGTCTTAACCACCAGCTCCGCATGCTTGGTGCACGTGGCTGTGATCTCCTTCAAATACTTCGCATGCGTATCCCCTTCTTTTTTCTGCTCCGGGATAGCCACGGCTACGTTGCCGCCATCTTCCACTTCATGCCCTAGCGCTTCCAGTCGCGCTTCCAGCCCCGCCACCCGGACCGCCGAAGGTCCCATGTCGACGCCGCGCCGGGACTGGCCCAGATCGAGCGGCACGCCGATCACGCGAATCTTCTTGCGAGCGATGGTGGTTGTGCTGATCGTTGTCATAAGATTGTGCGATTGTGCGATCGGGTGATTTGGCGATTGAAAACCGAAGCAGAGGAAACTCGGGTCCTTCAATTGCCCAATGACTCAATCGCCCGATGACTCAATTCTTCACGGGTAGAGCCGGTTCAGCATCCGCGGGAACGGAATCGTCTCCCGCACATGCTCGAGACCGCAGATCCACGCGACGGCCCGCTCAATTCCCATCCCGAAACCGCCGTGCGGGACGCTGCCGTACTTGCGCAAGTCCAGATACCACTTGAACGCTTCTTCGGGCAATCCGTGCTCATGAATGCGTTGCACCAGCAATTCGTGCGACGCCATGCGCTGGGAGCCGCCAATGATTTCGCCGTAACCTTCCGGCGCCAGCACGTCGACGCACAGGGCCAACTCGGGCCGCTGCGGGTCAGGCTCCATGTAAAAAGCCTTCACCTTCGCCGGATAACGATGCACCATGACCGGCTTGTCGAATTGCGCCGAAAGATAAGTCTCATCGGGCGAGCCGAGATCGCCGCCCCACTCGAATTTCGTTTCCAGAGCGCCCTTGGCGTAGCCTTCTTGCAGGTTCTTCACCGCGTCGTCGTAAGTAATTCGCGGGAAAGGGGGCTCAATCTTTTCGAGCTTGGAAAGGTCGCGACCGATCGCGGTGAGGTCTGCTCGACGCCGTTCCAGACACCGCTTCACCACGAAACTGATCAGGCCTTCAGCCAGATCCATCAGATCGTCGAGTTCGGCATAGGCAATTTCCGGTTCGACCATCCAGAATTCGGTGAGGTGGCGGCGCGTCTTCGATTTTTCCGCGCGAAAGGTTGGGCCGAACGAATAAACCTTGCCCAGCGCCATCGCGGTGGCTTCGATGTAAAGCTGGCCGGATTGGGTCAGATAAGCCTGTTCGTCGAAATAATCGACGGGGAAAAGTGTGCTCGTCCCTTCGCAAGCCGCTGGAGTCAGGATCGGCGGATCGGTCAGAGTGAATCCGCGCTCGTCGAAGAAATCCCGCACCGCTTTAATGATTTCCGCTCGTACCCGCAGAATCGAAGCCTGCCGTTGCGACCGCACCCAGAGGTGACGGTGCTCCATCAGAAACTCGGTGCCGTGCTCTTTCGGGGTGATGGGGTAAGGATCGGTTTCCGAAACGCGCTGCACCACCTGCACATTGGCAACATCAAGCTCGTAGCCTCCGGGGGCGCGCTTATCGGCGCGAACCTTGCCTTCGACGATCACACTCGATTCCTGCGTCAGCGTCTTGATGGCTTCAAACACTTCCGGCGTGACCGCGTTCTTCGGCACCACGCCCTGTATCACGCCCGAGCCATCGCGAAATTGCGGAAATAACAGCTTCCCGCTTTCGCGCAGGTTATAGAGCCAGCCGCGGAGCGTGACCGTCTGGCCTTCGTGCTTCCCGATTTCAGCAATAGTGGTTACGGGTGAAGACATAAGATGATTTTGCGATTGAGCAATTGGGCGATCGTGCGATTTCACACGGTCCGACGAATGTTCTGAAATCGCTCAATCACCCAGTCGCCAAATCGCTCAATTTCTAAATTCCTTCCAGCTTCTCAAACGTCGCCTCGAACTTCTCCAGCGGATTCACCTTTTCGTCGTCCGCCAGTTCGAGCATCAGAGGCGGCGTCTGCGGCGCCGAGCGCAGCAATTCCATTGCTTCCTTCCAGTCGATCGTCCCCTGTCCCGGCCACAGGTGTGAATCCTGGAGCTTGGCATTGTCGTGGACATGGGTAGAGCAAACCTGCTTCCGCACAATCTCGAAAGCCTCACGCACTGAACCCATCATGTGAGCGTGCCCGAAGTCGAAACAGATCCCAACATCGTCAAAGTGGGCGGTATGAATCATCTCAACGAGCTTGTCGGGCATGGACAGTTCGTTCGGAATATTTTCCAGCAGGATGCGCACTCCCAGGGGCTTGGCAAACGCGCGCAAGTGCTCGATCGACGTCATCGCCGATTCGAACTTCTTCTCGCTGAAACTCTCATTCGGCAGTCCAAGATGCTGTACGAGAAAACGAAATGGAATCTGCTCGGCGATTTCCAGTGCCCGCTTCACCTCATCCATCGCCTCCACCAGCCCTGCGCGGTCGGTGGAAGCCAGGTTCACCGGCGGCGCTCCGGCCCGGCCCCACTCGTAATCGGCATAGAGCGGCGAGTGCACAGAGTTCAGCGGAACTCCGCTCCCGCGGAACCACTCGGCAATTTCTTTTACGTGAGCCTTGCGGTTAGCATAGTCAAGATGCTGCCGCGCCGCGAAAATCTCAATCGCCTGCACTCCGCTGCGGGCCATGCCGTCCAGAATCCCCGGGTGCAGCCGCTCCTTCACGTACAGATAAGTTGAAACCGCTCTCAGCATCAGTATCCCACTGCCTTTCCGTTGTTCCGGCCGTCGCTGGCGCCCAATCGCTCGCCAGTCTTGGCGTCGATGGCAATGCATTCCGCATCGCTCCAGTATGGAGAAACATATTCTCCAGAGCCCAGACCAACTTGCACCTTGTATCCCATCTTTTGCAACGCTTGCACGGTGTCGGGCGAGAACCATCGCTCCACGTTCAACACGTCGGGCAGCCACTGGTTGTGGAAGCGCGGAGCATTTACCGCCTCCTGGATGTTCATTCCATAGTCAACCACGCCGATCAGAACATTCGCCACCGTAGTAATGATCTTTGAACTGCCCGGCGAACCCAGCACCAGAAACGCCTTTCCGTCGCGCACAACAATAGTCGGAGTCATCGACGACAGCGGCCGTTTGCCCGGACCAATGGCGTTGGCCGCACCCTGAATCAATCCGTCGGAATTGGGCACGCCCGGCTTGGCCGAGAAGTCGTCCATCTCGTCGTTCATCAGGAATCCAAGGCCCTCCGCCGTCACCCGCGATCCGAACCAGTCATTGATCGTAGTCGTGACGGCAACTGCGTTTCCCTCCGCATCGACGACAGAAAAGTGCGTGGTATGCGGCGCCTCGTGATTCGCCGAAGGCTGGGGATGGACCGCAGCATATTGCTCAAGCTCGCTGAAAATCGCCGGCCGCTTCAACTCCCTGCTGGGGCTGGCATGATCCGTTTCAATCGAATTCCGCCAGGCCGCCGCATATTTCTTGTCGATGAGTTGGGAGACTGGAATCTTTGAGAAATCCGGATCACCCATGAACTCCGCCCGATCGAAAAACGCCCGCCGGAATGCTTCTGTCGTGTAATGGATGGACTGCGCGGACCGGTCCTGCATCTTCGCGAGATCGTATCCTTCCACGATGTTCAGCGATTCAATCAGAACCGTTCCCCCGGAAGACGGTGGCGGCGCGCTGATAATTTCGTATCCTCGATACGTCCCGCGCACCGGCTCGCGTTCCTTCACTACATAGTGCGCCAGATCGTCGGCGGTGATCAGGCCTCCGCCTTTCTGCATCGCGGCCGCCAGTTCCCGCGCCAGGGATCCGTGATAAAAATCATCCGGCTTCGCGGCAATCCGCTCCAGAGTCCGCGCCAGATCAGGCTGGCGGAAGATCTCTCCCGGTTGGTAATAGTTTCCATCGCGCTGGAAGACCCGGCGCGATTGGGGAAACTGGCCAAGGTGGCTGTCAAACTGAAAATCGCGAGCCTCTCCCCAGCTTAGCGCATAGCCCTCGCGCGCCAGCCGGATCGACGGAGCCATCACCTGTTTGAGCGTCAGCTTGCCGTATTTCTGCTCCGCGTAAACCATCCCCGCAACCGATCCCGGCACGCCGATCGACTTGTATCCGATCTCGCTGGCGCCTTCGATCACATTGCCCTGCGCGTCCAGATACATGTCCGCCTTCGCCGCCGCCGGAGCCATCTCGCGATAATCGAGGAAATGCGTTTTACCGTCCGCCATGCGGATCAACATAAATCCGCCGCCACCCAGATTCCCCGCCGCCGAATGCACCACCGCCAGCGCGAATCCCGTAGCCACCGCGGCGTCCACCGCATTACCGCCGGCCTGCATCGTCTCGACCCCCGCCTGCGACGCCAACTCATGAACACTGACCACCATGCCATGGGCTGCGTGCACCGGCTCCGTGGATCCCAGGGCGGCGCGTGTCCCGCACACCTCCGCAACCGCCATCAACAGCAAAATCAATAATTTGTGGCGGGATTCCATGAGGGTCGAAAGTGTCCGGTCCGGGTGGACTCCTGAGGCTAGCCGACGGCGGCAACCAGAGTCAAATCAGCTTCGCTCATGCGGCATATTTTATGTGGGACGCGCACCTGCCCGACAACTCTATGCACGATGCAGAATCTCAGACCCGTTTCGTCTTTCTCTTCTTCGGTTGTGCACCCTTAGACGGTGCCCGCTTCTTCGTGACGGCTTTGCCCGGCACCTTCGCCGCCACCATTTTGTAAGATTCCCGGATCAAGTCTTCCAGCTCATCCCAACGGACCGCATCGAGCCGGTCCAGCATGATCCACTTGTAGCGCCCCACATACGGCGCTGGATGAATGTCCTCGCGCTCAATCAACTCCGCAAAGGTTTCTGGCGTGCACTTGAAGCAAAAGCCGCGGATTGTCAAGGCCGCAAATCGCGAAAATCTTTCCGCCGATCTTGAAGCAGAGTTCGTCGCCCCATTGCATGTTCTCGGTCGCCCCGGGGAACGCCAGACAAAACTCGCGAATCGTATCCACATTCATCGGATTGACCTGCGCACAGCCCTCTAGTCTCCCAGCTTTCCGTGGTCGATCTGAAATTGCAGGCCGAAGTATCCGAAAAAGCTCGGTTGCTGGCCCTGTGGGCCGCCAAAACCGTGCCCACCCTCAAAAATAAAAAGCAGTCCCTTGCGCAGTTCGTAGCGGCCCCCGAACCCGTAGTCAGAAGTAAAATCCGTTCCCGGGTACCGGTCGGTGAGCTTGTACACCTCCGCCAGCAATTCCAGTGATTTCGTCGTCTGGTGCCCCATGGCAAAGCCAAGCACGTGCCCATCGACTCCGCTGCCCTTCAGGAACCACGTGCCGACCTCGATATTCAACTCCAGCGGGCCAATTTCCTTCGTGACCTCGAATGGCAGAAGAAAACGCGTGCCCGCATCGGCCAGGCCCCGCTGCACCGAATCGTCGGGATTATTGAACTCCAACTGCGGGTAGGTCGAGATATTCAACTTGTACTTATCGTTTTCATAGAAGCGCCACTTCACTCCTGCCAGCGACTTGCCCAGTCCCGTCTCTAGCGGACCGCCGTTCGTGCTCTGAGATAAATAGGACACCTGGTATTTCAGCTGTATTCGGGGGCCGACTCCGTAATTGATGTCGACAATCGGCACGCTGTAAACGTTGAAGTCCGTGGTGCGCTGCAGCGTATAGGCAACGTTGATTTCCCAGTTGTTGTTGCCGGGCGTCCCCGGATCGTCCGTCTGCATGGGAGGCCCGCCCTGCGAAAATGCCGGCAAAACTCCCAGGGACAACGTTCCCAGAATGGTTGTTGCGGCGAAAAGATAGGCGCGTCGCATCCTTCGCACAAACTTGCGCAGCGCGGTTGTCCACGCACTTCCCACGCCGGTAGACACTGTAAAGATTGGCCGCTCGCCCGTCAGACCTGTTCTCTCGCCTCGCCCAGCGCCACGCTTAAGTCCATCTTCTTCTTGTTGCGAAAGATCGTTACCTTCACCGTGTCGCCAGCGCGATGGTTATTCATCATCTGCGACAGATCCTGCTCGTCTTCCACCTTCTGGCCGTCGATCGCCACGATCAGGTCGCCCCCCAGCATGATGGGAATATTCCCCAGATAAGCGCGCTCGGTCCCGCCGTGCAGTCCCGCCAGATCCGCCGAGCCGCCGGGCGTGACCTGCACGATCAGCAATCCGTAATCCGCCGGCAATCCCATTTCGTCAGCCAGTTCCGCGCTGATCGGAATCGTTCTTACTCCCAGCGCTGGCCGTCGCACTCGGCCCAATGTCATCAGGTCGTTGAGCACAGCTTTCGCGGTATTGATGGGAATGGCGAAGCCGATGCCCGCATTCTGCCCGACGCTGGAAAGGATCATAGTGTTGATGCCGATCACTTCCCCGTGCCAGTTCATCAGCGGACCCCCTGAGTTGCCCGGGTTGATGGCGGCGTCGGTCTGAATCGCTTCATCAATAGTCGCGCCATTGGGCTCGCGCACCGGGCGAATCGAACTCACGATCCCGCGCGTCATCGTTCCCGCCAGCCCGAACGGGTTGCCGATCGCGTAAACTTTCTGCCCCACCTGCAGGTTGCGCGAGTCGCCGAGCACTGCCGGAACCAATTCCGGCGCCTGGATCTGGATCACGGCCAGATCGTGCGCCGGATCGGTGCCGACCACAGTCGCTTTATACTTCTTGCGGTTGTGCAGCGTGACTTCCACCTGCCGCGCGTCAGCAATGACGTGATAGTTGGTGAGGATGTGGCCTTCCTTGTCGATCACAAACCCTGATCCCTGGCCCTCCTGCGGCACCAGCCCGTAAAAGAAGTCGAAGGTCATGGCGCGCGACGTCACGTTCACCACTGACGGAATATTCTTCCGGTAGACGCTGATATTGTTCTGCTCTTCGCTGTCGAGCCCCTCGCCGCCGGAGGCCTCCGTGATCTCCACCTGCGCAGGGTGACTGAACCAGCCTGCCGGATTCGAGCCGGCCGACTTCGCGTTCGAACGCCAGGTCGTGAAGTAGAAGAACGCGCCGGCAATTACCAGCGCAAGGATTGCAGGTCGTATGAGTCTCATAAGTTCAATCCCTCAGGGCCGCGGGCCGGATCCAAGGAAGCCCGCACTTGATTCTACGTTCGATTCTAAACAATGTTCCGTTGCGCGGCACGCGCCCGCCAGTGGGCTGCTGGCATTCGTGTTAAGCTAGCGGCGATCTGAGGTCATCCCCGCCCGTGGTCTTTGAACTTAGACCCGGCGGAGGCGACGCGTGGGAAGAAAGGGTTCTCCACGCATTTAGGAACCGCAAGGACGGAGCGGATCCGGTTACCGGCCTGGTCTTCGACCCGGCAGGCAATCTTTATGGCACGACCCTTACGGGCGGCTACACCACCCGATGCAATTGCGGTGCGGCGTTTGAGATTACACCCTAGAGCGAGGTTGGCTCCTAAGCTGCGGAGCGCAGCTTCTCCCATACCTGCCGCACTTGCTCTCGCGTTTGATCGATCGAGCCGGAGTTGTCGATAACGTAGTCGGCGGCTTTGATCTTTTCTGATTCGGGGAGTTGCGCGGACATGCGGCGCTCGACCTCTTTGCGCGCTGTCTCGAGATCTAATTTCTGGCGCGCGGCGAAGCGGGCCACCCGCTGCTCATCGCTGCAGGTGACTACGATCAGGCGGTCGAAGCGTTTCGCTGCGCCCGCCTCAATGATGAGCGCAGCTTCTACGATGGCGATGGCGCGGGGATCCTGCCGCCCCATTTCTTCCATCCACTCCTCCTGGCTGCGCAGCACTCCCGGATGCACGATGCGGTTCAACTCTTGAATTCGCGACGGGAGCGCAGACGGCCGGGCGTCCGATGCGGAAGTAGCTGTTCCAAAGGCAGCCTCCGCCAGCTTTGCCCGGTTCACGCTGAGGTCGGGATTGAGAATTGCGCCGCCGAAGTGGCGCACCACCTCGTTGTAGACGGGTTGCCCTGGCAGCATCAGTTGGTGGGCAATGCGGTCGGCCTGGACAAGACGGGCGCCCAGGGAAACGAATATCTCACCGACTACCGATTTTCCCGAAGCGATGCCGCCCGTGAGCCCAACCTTCAGCAAGCGGCCTCCCGAAGAAAAACGTTCACCACAGAGGCACAGAGGCGCCGAGAAAACCAAAGAGAGAAAAAGCGAGAATTTCTCTGTGATTCTGTGCCTCTGTCGTGAAACACTTTCATTTGCTCGTTAGTTCCGGCATCCGGCGGACCCTCCGCAGCTTCGCCGCTTTCAGCGTGTTGTACATCAGCATCGCGATCGTGAGCGGGCCAACCCCGCCGGGCACCGGAGTCAACGCTCCTGCCACTTCGGCGACTTCGGGATGCACGTCGCCGACCAGCGCGGATCCCTTCTTCCGGAAAGTTTCTTCGCGTTTGGCGTTGCCGGCCCAGCCGCTGGCTAACCCGCCGCCAAATAGCCGCTGGAATTCCGCAGGATCCGTCACCTTGTTCATGCCGACATCGATCACCGTTGCGCCCGGCTTCACGAAATCGCGGGTGATCATTCCGGCGCGGCCGATCGCGGCGATGAGAATGTCAGCCCGGCGGCACACTGACCACAGATCGCGGGTTTTCGAATGACAGACCGTGACCGTGGCGCCCGCATTCAGCAACAACATGGCGGCGGGTTTGCCGACAATGTCGCTGCGTCCAACGACGACGGCTTCCTGCCCCGAAATGGGGATCTCGCTGCGCTTGAGAATCTCGATGACGCCCGCCGGCGTACACGGAACCAGGCCAGGGCGCTGGGTCGAGAGTAGGCCAACGTTGACGGGATGGAATCCGTCGACATCTTTGGCGGGATCGACCGCCAGCAGAACCTTCTTCGAGTCGACGTGCGGGGGCAGAGGCAACTGCACCAGGATGCCATCGATCTCGTCGCGCCGGTTCAAGTCTTCGACCAGAGTCAGCAGTTCGGCAGTGGTCGCGGCTTCAGGTGGTGTGTGCTGCTCGCTATAGACGCCAACTTCTTCGCTGGCCTTGACCTTGCCGCGCACGTAAACCTCCGATGCCGGGTTGTGGCCGACTAGGATTACGGCGAGGCCGGGACGCACTCCGGCGGAGGCCAGAGCCTTCACCTCCGCGGCTACCTCGCTGCGGATGTCGTTCGCGATCTTGGTGCCGTCGAGGATTCTGGCGGGCATTCGGGCTCCGGGCTTCGGCTTTCAGGCTTCGGCTAGGAAATCTTACACTGTCGGTGCCACTGGGGAAATCGCTCACCACAGAGGCACGCTTCGGCTTCGCTCAAGGGCAGGCTCCGACACAGAGAAGACAATTCGCCCGGAAACCCACCGACTTCGGATTGATGCGCGACGTTACGATTTTCTTTGTGCCTCTGTGTCTCTGGGTCTCCGTGGTGAATTGATTCTTGCCTGGCGTACAATTCCCATCATGATTGCCAAGGATCTGCTCGAAATCCTCGTCTGTCCGGCGTGCAAGCAGGCGCTCGAGTACCGGGAGAATCCCGAGAGCTTGAAGTGCAAGCAGTGCCACCGGGTGTATGCCGTGAAGGACGACATCCCCATCATGCTGGTGGACGAGGCAACCCTCGAGGCTTAACCGCACGCAGCAGCCGTCCGCCTTTTGATCCCGAAATGCCGATTCAGCAGTTAACCGTGCGCCTACTGGCTTCCATTCCTATATTCGCCTTGAGCCTCGACCCTTCCGGATTGTGTGTTCCCCTCCGCGGCTCAATCCCAAAAAGACGCGCGCACGGAATGCGGTAACCATTGGGTATTCCCGAAGTTTGTTCCCGGAATGACACTCTGTGTCAGTTTTCGGGGCGGCGGGGTTACTAACGGCACTTGGGGGAAGCGAGGCGCGCTGATAGGGTTGGGTGCAACTTCACAGATTCACTGGTGTTAATGAATCTAAGACGGCCTGGTTTCCGTATATGGAACTAGAGGCAGTCGCGGCAACTAAATTGCATGCAACTTGCATGGCTGCCGATGAGTCTAATAGCCACAAGGGTTGAAGGTCGGAGTCGGAGGTGATGACGGCCATGTTCGAAAACGCGATGAACGAGAGAGTCAATAACGACAAAGACAGGTTCACCATGACCGAACTGGCGGCCCTGCGCAGCGATTTGCTGCAGGGCGGCATGATCGATTCATACGAGGCGGCAGAACTGCTTCAGGTTTTCCTGATGGGCCGTGGTTACGGCGTCTCGCCCAAGGCGGCGCTGGATGCGGCGGGCCGGGTGGAGATGGCAGGGTGTGCCCTGCCGGTGCTGCAGTATGAGTTGGAGAACCTCGCGATGGTGATGTAGCCGCCGCACGCGACGCGGGCCGGTGACCCCGCTGCGCAAACGGGAACAGGGATGAGACTTGATGCGAGTTGAGATTCCGGTTCTCAGTGGTGAGACAGAGATTTTGACATTCTGGATCGGCTTGATCGAAACAAGATAGACCGAACCAGTTCCACGCAAAGAGAGCCGGGCCAACCAGCCCGGCTTTGTGGTTTTTTGGGGTGCCAGGCGGCCTTCATCGTCTGAGCTCGATCGCTCTAATTCCAGTGATGCGAGTGCGACCAGATTTTCTGAATGTCGAATTTAACGCCGCGGCAGAGGTACATGGGCCGGTTTTCCTCGTCCATGCCAAAGCGCTGGTGGTGCTCAAAGGACTGAAACGACGTGCAGTTGTCGCGCACGTCGTCGAGGTCCCACTGAATCACGATCAGATTCTTGTAGACCTGTGGCGGCGGACCCCAATACCAATGGTTCTGGTGACGCGAGTAGGCGGTCGGCAGGCCGTACTGCGGGCCGAACAGATTGATGGCGCCGGCTTCGCCGTAGTTGCCGGCCCAGATACCCGTCTGGGCGCGCTCCTCGGGCGGCAGCGAATTGTAAATGACTGCGACCTCACTTACCAGCTCGGGCCATCCAAACTGGTCCGCGACGGGTTGCGGCAGCAGAGACTCGTGCTTCACCTCAGCTTTGGCAGGCTTGAAGCCGATGGCAGTTTGATAAGCGAGCAGCCGCTCGGGCGGCAGCATCCATGTGGCGATTGGAATAAAGGGGAGAGACGCGAGCACGATGACGCCGACGACAGCTGCGCGTGCCGTTGTTCTTGTCGAGGCCGCGACGTCCGAGAGCCAATGCTCAATCACTACCGCGCCACCGGCAAACAGCATGGGATAGATCGGAAAGACGTAGTAGTTCTTGGCGTGCGCGACTTCCATCAGTACGAAGAAAACAACGAACGTCAGGCCGAGCACGCGCCACCGGCGGTCGCGGAGAAACCAGATCAGGCCGGCCAGCCAGACTGGCAACAAGATCGGGTGCATGTCGATGATCTGCTCTTTAACGAATGCCAACGGGCCGAGCACGACGTTCTTGCCTTCGCGGCGAACGTTCTCCAGATCTTCAATCGTCGGGAAGTGATGGCGGATTTCCCAGATCAGGTTGGGGAGGAAGACCACGAGAGCGATGGCCCCGGCGATCCATATCCAGGGACGTGCAAACTCTCGGCGATGATGCGTCAGCAGCAGGGCGACGGCCACCGCGAATCCGAACGAGAGCGTTGAGTGCTTGTTCTCGAGACCAAGACCGGCAAGCAGGCCAAACCACAACCAAAGACGCGAGTCGCCGGTGCGCAAAATTCGGGCGACCACCCAGATGCAGCCCATCCAGAACAGGGGCTCGAAAGCGTTCATGGTGAGCAGGCTATCCGTCACCAGTACGGCCGGGCAGAGCAGCACCGTGAGCCCGGCGAGAAATTGGGCGTAGCGGCCGCCGCCAAGCTCGCGCGCGATCAAGATGGAGATTGCGGTCAGTCCGGCCCCGGCCAGCGCAGAGAGAATACGCAGTGCGGCAAGGGACCCGCCCATCCAGAGAGCGATTCTCGCGTAAAGGGCGACGAGCGGCGCAGCATCCACATATCCCCAATCGAGATGACGCGCCATGTCGAGGTAATACAGTTCGTCGCGAAAATAGCCGTAGTGCCGGACGCTGGTGAAGATGTGCAGCAGCAACTTGGCAGCGCAGAGGCTGATCAGGATGCCAACAGCCAGAGGCGGAAGCGCCGGAACACGGCGTTCCTGATTTAGGGGATGGTTTAGGGGATCGGAGGTGGCAGGACTGACATCCATAACCAGAAATCTGCCTACTTTTTCTTCGCGACCGCCGCGGCGCGCGCTGCGCGATCTTGCAGGGCTAAGGTTACAACCTGCATCATGTCTTCCTGGGGCGCGGGCTTGCCGGTCCAGATCTCGAACTGGCGGGCGGCCTGGTGGACGAACATTTCTATCCCGGGGATGATTTGCGCGCCCCGCTGCTTCGCCAGTTGCAGCAGGCGCGTTTCGGCGGGATCGTAGATCATGTCGAAGACGTAGCGCGCGTTGATTTCTTTTTCCTGCAGAGGAGTTTCACGCGTGTTGCCCATGCCGACCGGCGTGGCGTTAATAATCACGTCGAAGGAGTACTTCTTCAAGTCGGCGCGTTTGATCGAGCGCGCGTGGGCGCGCCGGGCAAGCTTCTGCGCAGGGGCCGCGCTGCGGTTCAGGATGAAGACTTCCGCTCCCCGCTCTTTCAGGCCGAAGACTGCCGCGCGGGCTGCGCCACCAGCGCCTAGCACTAGAATCTTCGCGTCCTGCAGCGTAGTGAGGCGGCGTTCGAGGGGGCGGACGACTCCGGAGGTGTCGGTGTTGAAGCCGTAGAGTTTTCCGTCCTGAGCGCGGACAACGGTGTTGCAGGCGCCGATTTTGGTGGTGTGCGAGTCGGTGTTGTCGAGGTGAGGAAGAATCGCTTCCTTGTACGGCATGGTGATGCTGAGGCCGTGGATGGGAATCTCGCGCACGCAGTTCAGTAGGTCTTTGAGAGTCTTGGCGTGCAGCGCAAGGTAGACAGCGTTGACGTTCTCGCGGCGGAAGGCCGCATTCATGATCGCGGGTGACAGGGAGTGGCTGACGGGATCGCCAGCGACACCGTAGACGCGCGTGGCGGCGTCGACGGTTTCGATGCGGTAGACGCTGCGCAGTTCCTGAGCGGTAGCCTGGCCGGGAGCGGTTTCTTCTCCGGCACTCGCCGAGGCAAAGGTGAAGACGCTGCCGGCGCGGACCCCGAGCACGCGGCTGATGATGCCTTGTTCGCCCATGCAAAGACCGACCAGTGACTGGTTGTCAGCTTCGCGACCGAGGAACTGGATCATGGAAACGTTGTCAGAGAGAGTGGCGGCGGTGCTGACAACTTTGTAGAAGTCGGCCGGGAAGGCGCGCATCTTTTCCAGGGTTTCGTCGAGCTTCTTCGTCCCCCGGAAGTCGTGAAAGGAAAGAATGAGAGCGGAGCGGTTCCGCAGCTTCTGCAGTTGCGCTGGCTTGCACTTTAGTGCGGTTTGCAGTTCGACATCGACCAGTTGGCAGCCGATGCCCGAGGCTTTGGCCAGGATATCGAGCTGAGAGGCGATGGAACCGCGGAATTTACCTCCGCTGGCCACTCGCCGGCAGGTCGCGATCACCACCGTGCCGGGGTGGGTATCGATAAAATGCTTGATCTTTGGAAGCGCGAGAGCCGGCTTCGAAAAGTAGTCTAACCTGAACTCCAGAAAGGAGTTATCACGAATCAGGGCCTCGGCCTTCTCGACCAGTTCGGCAGGGTCTGAAGAAGTGACCGCGACGCACACCCGGGGCATACGCAGAGGCAGCAGGCGGGGCGGGTAAGTCTTGGCAGCAGAAATCATCTTTTAGTGATAGGTGGTGATAGGTTCGGCGCGAATCTTACAGGGGCTGAATTCCAGATGCAACAGAGATTCACAAATTGCGTGAAAAACCTATTTCCCCAACCCGGCTAACACCCTCGTAACCTTGACCCCCTCTTACCCCCTTGTTACCGTCCATCTGAAGCCTAGCTTCCGTGCATTTCGCTGGAGAAGGGGCTGCTGGTGTGTCTCTTCTCGGAGGTAACATGAAGAAAATAGGACTGTTAGTGTTGTTGGTCGCGAGCGCAGCCTGGGCCCAATCGGCGGCAGATGGGACTGCAGTGGAGACGAACGCCCCCGCGGGGACGATTGTGACCACAGTCAACTTTCCGACGCAGCGGGTGCAGATGCCCACTTACGCGGATGTGTACTGCGCGGGTTTCATCAACCGCCAGACCCTGCCTGATGCCAACTATGTTGTTGGCGGGCTGGAGACTCCATCAACCACCAAGTTCGTCAGGGGCGATGTCGTTTACCTGAAGGGTGCCGGCTACACTCCGGGAGCGGAGTACGAGATTATCCGCGCTCTGCGCGACGTCAACGAGTATGAAATGTTTCCCGGCCAGAGCAAGCTGCTCAAGGCCACGGGACAGCCGTATGAAGAAGTCGGCCGCGTGCGAGTGATCGATACGCGCAGCAAGGCCGCGGTGGCGGAAGTCGAATACTCCTGCGAACCCGTGAACCCTGGAGATACGGCAATTCCATTCGCCGAGAAGTTGATGGTGCCATTTCACGCGCCCATTCGTTTCGACCGCTTCCTGCCCACCGGAAGCAAGGTCTCCGGACGCATCATCATGGGAAAGGATTTTGACGCAACGCTCGGAACGGGCCAAAAGCTTTACTTCAACGTGGGAGCGAACCAGGGCGTGAAGGTTGGCGACTATTTCCGCGCCGTGCGGAGCTATGTGGCAGACCTGCGCGATCCGGTGGATTCACTTTCGTTCATGGCATCTGTCAGTGAAGACACACAAAAGAAGCAGCCATCGTTCGATCCCGGCCTGTTTGAGAAGGGCAACGGCCCGGTGATTCACGTTCGGGATCTGCCGCGGCGGGCCGTCGGCGAGATCGTCGTCATCGGAACTACGCCTACGACGTCAACCGGAATGATCGTGTTTGCCATGGAAGACGTGCACGCCGGCGATACCGTGGAACTTGACGACCAGACGCAGTCACAGCAGTAGCCTCTCGCAAACAGCATAAGGGAGAATCAAGCCGGGGACGGGAAACCGTTCCCGGTTTTGTTTTTTCGCCGTCCACGCTACCGGTGTTTTCAGGTCTTCGGTCTTAGGTGTTGGGCCTAAAACCTAAGACATAAGACCTAAGACCTAACTTGCCACTCCCATCTCCGAATACCTCGGCGGTGAACGCTTCGAGGGTTGCGCCCTTTTGCCATGCGTCCGGTGATAGTCCGGCCTTGCGGCAGGTTTGCTCGAGAAAGGTTTTCCGGTCCCAACCGCGCTCGACCGGGACCTGGGGCAGGAGCAGTCCCCGGCGGCCATGCTGGCTGATGAGCAGACCATGGCGGCCGACTTCGATGTCTTCGGCCTGAATCGACTGCGGGGGTGAGAGGATGCTCAGCTCAATTTCGAGTTGACCGGCTTCTTCCCGAGTCACGGGCGAAAAGCGGTTGTCGTCGAAAGCAGCGGCGCGGGCCGTTTCCGCCACAGCGCGGTAGACGGAGCAGGTAGGCAGTACGTAGCCGACGCACCCGCGCAAAGTCGCTCTCTGCCGATCCTGTTCTCGGGTGCTTCCTTGGGAAGCCTCTGGGAAATCCCGGCGCAGGTAGAGCGAGGTGAAAACGCCACGGGGTTCGGCAAGGTGCGGAGTGGGAGCTGGAGCTTCTAGAGGGAGCTGGCGATGTTCGAGTGCGGAAGAAATGGATTCGTGCGCCAGGCGAAGAAGTAGGGTGCGTTCTTCGGAAGAGAATTCGCCTTGATCGACTTCCGAGCTAGCAGCGGGCGCCGGCGAATTATGCGGTAGGGGCGACATCGGCATCTGCCGGTTGCGGCGCCGGTTGTGGTTTGCGGCGCCGGCTGAGAATGAACGCTCGCCGGCGGCGCTTGGACACACGCCGGTCAATCTTCGACCAGAACGCGGCGAAGTAATCGATGGCGGAAACCAGCGAAACGCAGACCACAAACCAGATCGCAACGTATGCGATCCAGTGCACGGGGAAGACGAAGTTTCCGTAGACCGGCCATTCCTTCCAGCGATGATCAAGAATCACCGCGACCACGGAGACAATCTGCACCACCATCTTGAACTTACCCAGTTCGCTGGCTTCGATGGTGAACCCACCGGACGCGGCGATGGAACGCAGGCCGCTCACAAGGAACTCGCGGCCGATGATGATCACCGCAATCCAGGCCGGAACCAGGCTGGGATTAAATTGCACGAGAGTCACGAAGGCGGCGGCGATCAGAAGTTTGTCAGCCATGGGATCGAGCAGAATGCCCATGGTCGTAATCTGGCCGCGCTTGCGGGCTAGGTAGCCATCAATGCCGTCGGTCATGGAAGCCGCGATGAATATCGCTGAGGCCAGCAACTCTTTGGCGCCGTGTTCGCTGCTGAAATGGCTGGAAGACAAAATCCAGATCAGCAGAGGAATGCTGCAGATGCGGATCAGCGTGATGGAATTGGGCAGGTTCACCGCGGCTCAGCAACGTTTCCGGGAGACAGCTTGATTATCCTCCACGCTGAGGGGGAACGCAATTCCAAGCTTATGAAGTTTGCAATCAAAAGGACACTGCGGGACCAGGCACGGGCCTTCGCTCGCGTGAATGCCAGACGGCTCCGCGCTTCGCGATAGATGGTGAACGGAAATCGTGCTGGGAAAACTGACAGTCCCCCTAACTCTGCTTGGCGATGATCTTGTCCTTGATCTTGTTGTAAGTCGCCTGGGGAAGCACCTTCTTCTTCACCAAGTCGGTCTTGGCTCTGTAAGGACGGCCATCGATAATCTTCTGGGAATAAGCTGCGCCAATGCCGGGAAGAGCGTCCAGTTGAGCCTTGGTGGCGGTGTTGATGTCGAGCAAGTCTGTGGTGCTTGCTGTTGTGGTGGATTTTGCGCTGCTTGCCTGGCCTGCGGTCTGCAGCGCAGTTGCGCCGACGAGCAGCAGGAGAGCGAACAGTGCAACCAGTGTCTTTGCGATTCGATTCTTGCGCATGGCACGTCCTCCAAAATAGGCGGTGAAGTTAGTCGCTCTTGGCTTGGGTATAACCTGCCTTTTTGGCCTCGTCCTCAGTCATGAATTGGCCTTTCTTCGTCTTTCCGTACCATTGGCCGCTCTTGTGGTAGACCTTGGATTCCGTGTTCACCCAGACCTTACCCGAGGACTTGGCGGCGGCGATGTCGGCATCGGAAGCGTTATTGGCAGGAGATTTCGCCGAGGTCTTTTTCGCTGGCGCGGAACTAGCCGAAGAAGCCGGGGCTGGCGAACTGGTTGGAGCGGACTTGCTGGCGGGAGCAGGTGTGGCCGCCGGCGTAGGCGTGGTGTTTGATGTGGCTGGCTTCGAACTCGGAGCTGGTGCGGGTGCCGAGGCCGGGGCAGTCGCGCTCGAATCAGCTGTCTTGCTCTTTTTCGACTTCTTGCTGGAAGTTGCGTCGGCGGCAGGTGCTGCAGAGGCATCGGTTGTCGCCGCGTCGGCTTTCTTACTCTTCTTCGATTTGGTCGAGGCTGCGCCCGTCGATGTTGATGTCGCAGAGGTGTCGGTTGTCGCTGCGTCGGCTTTCGTACTCTTCTTCGATTTAGTGGAAGTTGCGCCGGTCGAGGTCGAAGCCGCAGAAGTGTCAGTTGCCGCTGCGTCCGCCTTCTTGGACTTTTTTTTCTTGGTCGTTGCGGTGGACGCTTGATCCGTGGTGGAAGTGCTTTGCGATTGCGCCCAGCTTGTGCCCACGCATAACGCCAGCGCGAGACATAAGGACGCGCCCCAAGTGAATATTTTTGGCTTTTTCAAAGGAATTCCTCCTAACCGCTGATCGTGGCAGGGTGTGAATGAGCGTTGCTTCCTTCGACCCGAGCTACTGCCAGAGACAGGCATCCTGCGAACGGGTGTCCGGCAGGTGGTAAAGGATGATCCCTCCTCGCAGCTCGCGAGTCAAGCCGAAAAACGACATTGCAAATGGCAAGAGGCTTGCGCGGGCCGTCCGCTTCTTGCAGTGAAGTCAGGCGTAGATTCCGCGCTGCCGGATGGTGTAGGCCACGCGGTCGATCGCCAGCATGTAAGCTGCAATGCGGTTGTTTACCTTGTGGGTCTCCGCGTACCTGACTACGTCTCCGAAAGAGGAAATCATGATCTCTTCCAGTTGCTCGTTGACCACGGACTCTTTCCAGAAGTAGCCCTGGCGATCCTGCACCCACTCGAAGTAGGAAGTGGTCACGCCGCCTGCGTTGGCGAGAATGTCCGGGATGACGAACACTCCCTTGTCGGTTAAGACGTCGTCCGCGGCTGAGGTGGTGGGGCCGTTCGCGCCTTCGGCCAGAATTCGGCATTTCACGCGATCAACGTTGCGCGAAGTGATGACATTCTCGGTAGCCGCGGGAATCAGGATTTCACATTCTGTGGTGATCAGGGCGGCGGCATCGTGCGCCTCCGCGCCGGGAAAGCCATGAACGGTCCCGTTTTTCTGGCGGAATTGGACGAGCGCATTGAGGTCGATCCCGTTCTTGTTGTAGAGCCCGCCACCGACTTCGGCGATGCCGATCACCTTATATCCCGCCTGATGCATCAGCTGCGCGGCGTTCGAGCCTACGTTGCCAAAGCCTTGCACAATCACCCGGCTGCTTTCGCGCGACAAGCCCAGCTTCTTGATAGCCTCGTCACATACCACCATCACGCCGCGTCCGGTAGCCTCGCGGCGTCCGCGGGATCCGCCGATGTTGATAGGTTTTCCGGTCACGCACGCCGTCACCGTCTGCCGCATGTGCATGGAGTAGGTATCCATCATCCAAGCCATGATCTGTTCGTTGGTGTTGACGTCAGGAGCGGGGACATCTTTTTCCGGCCCGATGAACTCGATCAGCTCCGAGGTGTAGCGGCGGGTCATGCGCTCGATTTCGCCCATCGACATCTTGTGGGGATCGCAGATCACGCCGCCCTTGGCGCCGCCAAAGGGAATGTTCACCACGGCGCACTTCCAGGTCATCCAACTGGCCAGAGCTCGCACTTCATCAAGCGTTACGTCAGGCGCGTAGCGGATGCCGCCTTTGCCGGGGCCGCGCGCAATCGAGTGCTGCACCCGGAATCCGGTAAACACTTCGAGATGGCCGTCATCCATCTGCACCGGGATGTAGACCGTAAGTTCGCGGTTGGGATAGCGCAGCACCCGCCATAGTCCGTCATCGAGATTGAGCTTCTGGGCAGCCAGATCAAAGCGCGCTCGCTGCGACTCCCACGGATTGCTTTCTTTGTCGACGTGCGCGTCGGTAGTCATCGTGGTCATAAATATCTCCGGGATGATTGCGATTCTTTACCTCGAAGCAAGGTGTTGGCCGGCGCCGGGACGAGTTCCCGGAGTGAACGGGCAAACGTTCACGAGTATATGGGGGGAGATGGCAGCGAGGCAAGAAGCAGGGAAGGTGCGCCCTGAAGCCGGAGGATCCAGCTGAATCCGCAACATTCGAGGCTCGATTCTGCGCTTGCGCTTGCCTGCAGTCTGTGGCAAGATTCCCCGGAAACATGTGCCTCAGAGGCGACGCGGTTCGTTGATCGGCACAATTGCGAGGGGGCGGCATCCATGCGCATCTGCGCTGCGGAGGGCGTTCCATGGCAAAAGAAGGTCTCAACTCCAGGCAAACCCTGATCCTTGCGATTTGCGCACTCGTAGGAGCGGTCATGGTCGGGTCATTGCTCTTCCTGAGCAATGTTGGCTCCTACCTTATGGAACGGGGAAGGTAGACGGACGACGGCGGTTCGTTCCCGGCTCCAGCACGATCTCCATCCCTTCGGCTGCCGCGCGCACCTTCGGGTAGTAATTGCGCGCCTCCTTTACGACGGTGTCAATCACGGCGTCGGTGTGGTCGGGATCATGGTGGAACAACACCAGCTCTTTGGCTCCGCTCTCCATAACAACATTGACGGCTTCACGCCAGTGGCTGTGTCCCCAACCTCGGCGCCGGGCTTCGTATTCTTCTGGCAGATACTGCGCGTCGTAGATGAGCACGTCCGCGCCTTCGGCCAGCTTACGTACCGCTTTGTCGAAGGTGGCGTCGCCGGGCTCGTTGTCGGTGGCGTAGACGAGCACTCCATCTTTGGTTTCCAGGCGGAAGCCCATGCATCCCTGAGGATGATTGAGCCACGCGGTCTGCAGTTGAACGCCGTCTTCGATGGTGATGCGCCCGCTCTCGATGTCGTAGAAGTCGCGCTGCGCCTGCATCTGACCGATGTCCACGGGAAAGTAGGGAGCGGCCATCTGATCGGCCAGCACTTGTTTCAGGCTGCGCGTGCGCTTCGAGCACTGGAACTGGAAGCGGTTCTCCGCGTTTGCATATAAAGGACGGAAGAACGGCATGCCCTGAATGTGATCCCAATGAAAGTGTGAGACGAAGACGTGCGCGGAAAATGGTTTTTCGCCGAACTCGCTTTGCAGTTGCTGCCCCAGCACCCGGAATCCGGTGCCGCAATCGAAAATGTAGATGCGGTCGC
The DNA here is from genome assembly GCA_963827005.1 of uncultured Acidobacteriaceae bacterium. Taxonomy (GTDB): domain Bacteria; phylum Acidobacteriota; class Terriglobia; order Terriglobales; family Acidobacteriaceae; genus Sulfotelmatobacter. The sequence continues at coordinate 1,285,075 of CAWGZD010000007.1, read as the reverse complement.
CGAAGCGCACTTCGACACAGGAGGTGTTGCCTCCATAGCGCATGTTCTCGGGTTGTGGGGTGGGCGTGGAACCGCGCACGCCCCAGAACTTGATCCGCATAGCTCGCGACCGCACGAGGGCCCGACTGCTTGGTAGCTCTTTGGTATCTTCCGACTAAGGGATGCGTCCGTCAATTGCCGGATTGGTTCATCCGTCCGATATTTCGCAGCCATTCCCGGTGTGCAACAGGATACTCCGGAGCATGGTTCGCGCTCCAATGGGTGAAGGAACGCCTCCCCTTATAATGAACCGCGAGGCTCTATCGTAGTCTGGCGAGCTTCTTCTCGCGCATGCCACATCCTGATTTCAAAGAATTCTCGCGTCTCGCCCGTTCGGCGACGCTGGTGCCGGTGGTGAAATCGGTGAGCGCCGATCTTCTCACGCCGGTTTCTGCTTTTCTTGCAATCGCAGAAAAAGAACCGCACGCTTTTCTGCTGGAGTCGATCGAGCGTGGCGAGCAGATCGGCCGCTACACGTTTCTCGGCGTGCGCCCTTACATGCGGCTGCGGGCACGGGGTTCCGCCATCGAGATCGAACGCGGTCGAAAGCGTGAACGGCACGAAGGCAACGTCTTTGAGTTCGTAAAGCTTTTGCTGAGCGAGCATCAGCCGGCGACGGTCCCGGGTCTGCCGCCCTTCACCGCCGGCGCCGTCGGCTATTTTTCCTACGACGTGGTCCGCCAACTCGAAAAGATTGGCGATCACGCGAAAGGCGATCTTTCTCTGCCGGATTGCGAGCTGATGTTCTTCGACCGGCTGCTGGCCTTTGACCATTTGCGCCACCAGATTCATATCATGGCTGCCGCAGACGTTTCGCGGGAGAGTCCGCGGAGCGCCTACGACCGTGCTGTCCGGGACATTGCCGCACTCGAACGAAAGCTGGCCGCGGGACTAAGCCCTGCGGTGTGGCGTAAGTCTCCGAAAGCCAGGGTGGGAAAACTAAAGATCCACGCTGGAACCACACGCGCGAAGTTTCTGCGCAGCGTGGAGCGCTGCAAGGAATACATTGCCGCAGGCGATATCTTTCAGGTCGTGCTTTCGCAGCGGCTCGACTTCATCCCCGGGGTTGCGCCGTTCGATCTTTACCGCGCCCTGCGCCAGGTGAATCCTTCGCCTTATCTTTATTTTCTGCGCATGGGCGACACGCAGATCCTCGGGTCATCTCCCGAGATGTTGGTGCGCGTCACCGGCCGGAAATTGGAATACCGTCCCATCGCGGGCACGCATCCGCGCGGGCGCGATGAAGCCGAAGACCTGCGCCTCGAACAGCAGATGCGTAACGACGAAAAAGAGCGCGCGGAACACGTGATGCTGGTCGACCTCGGCCGCAACGATCTCGGCCGCGTGAGCGAGTACGGTTCGGTGAAAGTGAAAGACCTGATGTACGTGGAGCGCTACTCCCACGTGATGCATCTGGTTTCGGCGCTGGAAGGCACGCTGCGCAAGGATCTCGGGGCGATCGACGCCTTCGCGGCTTGTTTTCCCGCAGGCACGCTGAGCGGCGCGCCCAAAGTCCGCGCCATGCAAATTATCGAAGAACTCGAACCGGTGCGCCGCGGCATCTACGGCGGATCGGTGCTCTACGCCGATTTTGCCGGAAACCTCGATTCCTGCATCGGCATTCGCACCATGCTCATGCAAGGCAAACATGCTTATTTGCAGGCGGGAGCGGGGATCGTAGCCGATTCCGATCCAGCCAAGGAGTTTGAGGAGTCGGTCAACAAGGCCCAGGCGTTGTTGCGCGCAGTGGAGATGGCGAGAGGCAGTGGTCAGTGATCAGTGGCTAGTGGTCAGTAAAGGCCGCGCCCCTCTGTGAATTTTCCAAGGGAGAATGGAACGCTGTCAGTCTGAGTATTCGAACTGACCACTGATCACTAGCCACCGACCACTGCCAAAAAGTTTCCCACCAGCTTTTTCCCCCCATCCGTCAGCACGCTCTCAGGATGAAACTGCACTCCCTCGACAGCAAACTTTCTGTGGCGTAGGCCCATGATGGTGCGGGTTCCATCTTTCTCCGTCGTCCAGGCGCTGACTTCTAATTCTGCGGGTAGATCCTTCTCTTCCACGATGAGCGAGTGATAACGCGTGGCCGTCATCGGCGCGGGCAGGCCGTGAAAGATGGTTTTGTTATCGTGGGTGACCACGCTGGTTTTGCCGTGCATCAGGTGAGGAGCACGGACCACCTTGCCCCCAAAAGCCGCGCCGATAGCCTGATGTCCCAGGCAGACGCCGAGCACAGGCACCTTGCCGGCGAAGTGCCGGATCAGATCAATGCTGATGCCAGCATCTTGCGGTGTGCACGGACCCGGCGAGATCACAATGCGCTCCGGACGCATCGCCTCGACCTCAGCGACCGTGACCTGGTCGTTGCGTCGGACCTCAACCTGCGCGCCGAGTTCCCCGAGATACTGAACCAGGTTGTAGGTAAAGGAATCGTAGTTGTCGAGAACCAAAACCACCGGAACCTTCCGGTTCTCAGTTTACACGGGCTCGCGCGCTTGCATCTTGAACCAGAGTCGAACCCTTTCGAAGTCTGGGCTTCACTGCGGTGCTCCCCGCCGGAATGTGCCATGCCCGTCCCCAACGGTGGTATTGACGCATGTGCCTATAAACGGCATTCTCTTGCATAGTCTAACGCTACTTCATTAGCTTGGAGAAACGCATGGCAGAAACCCAGGAAGAAAAACGGGCTGCACGACGTTTCGCGCTCCGCATCCCAGTGGCCGTAGCTCGCAATGGAAATTCAAATCACGACGAATCGGCGCAAATCCGCGACGTGAGCGCGCGCGGCATTTGCCTCTACCTTGACTCACCCATCGAACGCGGGTCGCCCATCGGCTTCACTCTCACGCTTCCTCCCGAGATCACGCTGACAGAAAGCATTCGCGTGCAATGCAAGGGCCGCGTGGTGCGGATTGAGGATGGGACTGCCGATGGCAAACTGGCCGTGGCCGCGGTCATTGAAGAGTACGAATTCCTTCCCCAGAGCTGACGCGGTTCCGAAAAGATTCGCAGATTCTGGGCAGCATCCCTCCGACATCTCACTTTGCAGGCTCTGAGTTCTCGACAGAACAAACTCGGAGCCAGCCTTTCCGCGGTGTTTCCCACCGGGTAGGTTCACCCGCCACTTTTTTACCTTCCTGACAAGTGATAAGTTCCTTTTGAGAGTTTCCGAATTTCGCTCTCAGGGGATTTCCTTGCCGCGACCGGGCATCCAATTTGTCGGAAGTGCGCTGCTGGCTGCGTTGCTGGTTATGGGGTCCTCTGCGCAAAATGCGGCAGATCAAAGCACCATTCCTCCCAAGCACGAGGCGGCTGTGGTCAGCAGCGTGCGCGTAGTGCACGAGCGCGGTGTGCCGGCTCTTGAAGTCGTTTCCACCCACCCTGTCGTACCAGCGATTCAGATGCTGGATTCGCCTCCGCGTCTGGTCATCGATCTACCCAACGTGCGCATGGGCCTGACGCGTAAACGGATTCCGGTCCTGCAGGAAAACATTCTCACCATCCGTGCCGAGCAATACCAGATAGAGCCTCCGGTGACGCGGATCGTGCTCGACCTTCTCGTTCCCTACGGCTATACCTGGGATGTTGCCGGCAACCGTCTGATGGTACGGCTGAAGCCCCCAGGGGATCCGAGTGCCGACCGCGACGCCGCCAGCAAGAAAACGCCTTTCCAGCCGCCGCAGGTTCTCTCGCTAACCCCGGAGGCGACACCGCCGGTCGTGCCCGTCAGCGGCGGTGTGGGTGAGGTCGTGCTCGCAGGCAAACGCTTCGCGGCAGGGTCATCGCTGACCGCAGGCAGCGACACAGCCGTCCTGCATTTGTCGAGAGGCGGCGAAGTCCGGGTCTGTCCTGGAACCACGGTTTCGGTTACCCCGTCGAAAACGTCGAAGGATTTGATGCTCGGCATGAGCACCGGCGGACTCGAGACCCACTACGCACTCAATGCTTCGGCGGATACCGTGCTCACTCCGGACTTCCGCATCCTGTTTGCCGGCCCCGGCGAGTTTCACTATGCCATCAGCGCCGACACGCATGGCAACACTTGTGTGCGTGGGCTGACCGGCAACACCTCTTCAGCGATCGTATCGGAGCTGATCGGGGACCGCGTTTATCAGGTGAAACCGGCCGAACAGGCGGTGTTTCACTCGGGGCGGATCGACAAGGTTGATACCGATGTGCCCCTCGAGTGCGGCTGTCCTCCGCCGCTGCCGGTGATGAAAACGGACACGTCGCAGCCCACTGTCCCGGATTCCGAATTGCCGCCGAATGCCACTCTGGCCGCGAACTCCGGCACCGGCGCCGGAAACAGCCCCGCGAGCCAGACGCTCTCCAGCGGCCCGGAAACCCGGCCCCTGCCCGCTTCCCAGCCGGATGACGTTCACATCCAGGTGGAAGCGCCATTAGTTTTCCAGGGTAAGAAACATTCTGACCCTGCGGCCGCGCCTACGACCGAAGCTGCCGCTCTTCCCGTCATGGAAGCTTCTTCGCGCCCCGTCCGGCTCGAGACCCAGGTTCAACCGCCGTCCGCGCCCACGACAGATCCTCAGCCGAAGGCCGAGCACCACGGCTTGATGCGGCGAATCGGACGGTTTTTCGCCCGCATCTTTCAATAGGACCACACGTTAGTCATCCGGGCCGAAGCAAGCGATCTAGGCCTGCCTAACTGCGGCCGATGACGCGCCGCAGCGGCTCCGCCTTCTCGCGTGCTGCGTCGCGCAGGTCTTCCGCCACCTCGACGCCGCGCTCGGCCACGTCGCGTACACGTTCCTTGGCGTCGCGGACGCGGTCCTTGGCTTCTTCACCCCAATCCTGCAGCGTGTCCTTGGCGTCGTTGTAGCCGCGTTTCAGATCGCGGCGGAACTGCTTGCCGGTTTTCGGGGCAAGCGCCAGCGCCGCCAGGGCTCCCGCACCCAGTCCAATCAGAAAGAACGTGACGGCGGTTCCTGCGTTGTTTCCATCCGAAGATTCATAACGTCCAAAGCGCATAATCGTGACCTCATTTCCATCCGGCGGAAAAATGCCCGGCCTGCTTCCGCTGGCTGGGATAACCGCCAGCAACAATTCTAGACCTCCGCGAGGCCAGCGGCGAATCTGCCCGACCGCAACAAAATTGGTTCCTCTTCGATGAGTGCAGCTTTGGGAAGGTTTCCTTTCCCCTGAGCTGAGTGTAAAATAACCTTTTAACCCTGTGTGCGGCGGAAAATGTGGCATGCCCGCCTTCCGCCGGTTCCATAAACCGCAAGCGTCTTAGAATTAAGGAGATGGTTTCGAGCGATGTCGATCCCTGCCACCCAACTGCGTCCCGGCATGATCATTAAGCACAACAATGATCTGCACTCCGTGTTTGCCGTCGAACACCGCACGCCCGGCAACCTGCGTGCCTTTATCCAGGCCAAGCTGCGCAACCTTCGGACCGGCGCCATGTTCGAGCACCGTTTCCGCTCGCCTGACCCCATCGAGAAGGTCAACGTCGACGAAGTCGACATGCAGTTCCTTTACGCCGACGGCGACAGCTACTACTTCATGGATACCGCGAATTACGAGCAGACCCACCTCACCAAAGAAATTCTGGGTGACGCCGTGGAGTACCTCACCGCCAACCTCGAAATCAAAGTGGAATTTTTCGATGGCAAAGCTGTAGGCATCGAACTGCCGCAAACCGTCATTCTCACCGTGGTCGAAACCGAGCCGGGGCTGAAGAGCGCAACCGCATCGAGCGTTACCAAGGCTGCGAAGACAGAAACTGGCCTGGTCGTGCAGGTGCCGCCCTTCATCAACGAAGGCGAGAAGATCAAAGTCGACACTGCCGAGGGTGTGTATTTGTCACGGGCGTAACTGGTTCGCCAGGTTGAATGCACTTTGCGTCGAAGCGAGATGTCAAGGAATCGAAGAGAGTTCCTCAATCTGATGGCTGGATTCACCGCCGCTTCCGCCTTCGCGTCCTCACAATCCGTCTTAGCCGCACAAGAGCAGAAAGCTGAGGCTGTGCTCTTCGACGCCTTTCCCATCTTCGATCCCAGCCCCGTCTTCACGCTTGCCGAGGAGCTGTTTCCCGGCAAAGGTGCGGAGCTCAGCGACCTGTGGCGAAACCGGCAATTCGAATATACCTGGCTGCGTGCTCTGTCTCGACACTATGAAAACTTCTGGCAAGTGACTGAAGAGTCTCTCGTCTTTGCTGCCGGGACTTTGAAACTTGACCTCACAGCCGAAAGGCGTGATCGGCTGATGAACGCTTACCTCGCGCTGAAACCCTGGCCGGATGTTCCGGCGGCGCTCAAGTCGCTCACCGGCGCCGGTCTTCGCTTGGGGCTCTTATCGAACCTCACCGCCAAAATGCTGGATGCTTGCATCAAGAGTTCTGGCCTGGAAGGACAATTCCAACATGTCCTGAGCACCGACTCGGTCAAGACCTACAAACCTGATGCTCGTGCCTATCAGATGGGCATCGATGCTTTGCACCTGAAGCGCGGGGAGGTCGTTTTTGTGGCCTTTGCGGGTTGGGACGCGGCGGGGGCAAAGTGGTTTGGCTATCCGACATTTTGGGCCAATCGCCGTCACCAGCTTGCGGTCGAGATGGGAGTTCGGCCCGACGTGACCGCGGATGACTTGACCGGCCTGATAAATTTTGTCCGGCCTTGATAGGCTGGTAACTGCGCCGCTGGGAGTAAGCTTCGATGACTGCCGCCGAAAAATCCGTCGAAGCCCGCCGCTTCGTGGTCCGCGGACGCGTGCAGGGCGTCGGTTTCCGCTGGTTTGTCGAGCGCGAGGCCCACATTCTGGGCATCGCGGGCTGGGTTCGCAATAACGCCGACGGCAGCGTCGAGATCATGGCCCAGGGAACTCGCGACCAGCTCTCCGGATTGCGTTCGCGTTTGCGCGAAGGCCCGCGCGCGTCTCGCGTGGACGCCGTCGATGAGTCCGAAGCCAAGCCGGCTGACGGAGTCACTTCATTTCGCATTGAAGGAGCGTGGTGAGGCAGGTTTCAACGTCTCAAGGTTTCAAAGTGTCAAAGGCAAAATCGTCCGCATTTGTCCTTGAAGCCTTGAAACCTTGAAACGCTGAAACTCTGAAACCTCGAAATAAAGGAGCATGGTAGATTGTCCCCCAACTCACGACTGAATTCAGAACAACTCAAGCAACTCATCCGCGAAGTGCCGGACTTCCCCAAGAAGGGAATCCTCTTCTACGACATCACCACTCTGCTCAAAGATAAAGTTGGCTTCGCTACACTGGTCGACCGGCTTTCCGAGCAGTATGTCGACCAGAAGATCGACCTTGTTCTTGGCATGGAAGCCCGCGGCTTCATCTTCGCGCCCGCGCTGGCCTACCGCTTGAATGCCGGCTTTGTTCCCGTGCGCAAGGTGGGCAAACTTCCTGCCGAGACCGTGAAGTTCGATTACGCCCTCGAATACGGCACCAACTCGCTTGAGATGCACAAAGACGCGATCCAGAAAGGCCAGCGTGTGCTGATCGTCGACGATCTGCTGGCCACCGGAGGTACGGCCGAAGCCACAGCCAAGCTGGCATCTCTGCTCGGCGCAGAGATAGCTGGGCTCGGATTCATCGTGGAGCTGGATTTCCTGCGCGGGCGAGAGAAACTCAAAGGCTACGACGTGATGTCATTGCTACACTATGACCAGTAGCCCCGAGCCGCTTTACTTCCAGAGGCGCGCGATCATCAGCCCAATGCCAGCCCAGAAACCGGCACTGACGGCAAATGACAGCGCGATTCCCGCAATCAGATTCCAGTCGACGACGTGCCGTCGCTTCAGACTAATCTGAATTTCAGAATCCTGAATTTCGAAATCCTGAATTTCGAAATCATAGACGAGCCAGGAGCGCAGGAACTTCATATCCTGCAAGTCGGCGTGTGTTAAGTTCGCGGGAGAAGATCTCCAGGAATCGCCGATTCGACTGCGCAACGGCGTCTCGCAAGTGCTGGACTGAGGAAAGATGTGTAATTTGCCGCTCATAAATATCCGCGCCTCCGGAAATTTATTCGAGCAAGTAAAATGCCGTGTCCTCCCGGTGAGCACCTTCCTAAAAATAGATTCCGATTAGCCCTTAAAAGGTTGCTTGCATCTCCGGCGCAACTAAAAAAGCATGATCCTTGCGCTAGTGTCCACCCGCCGTCAGCTCTCTTCCAGTAACAACTTCGAGTCCCGCGGCAAGTAGCTCTTGCGCCGGAACCAGTCCTCCATAGCTTCGCGCAGTTGCTCCAGAGGAACGTTGGTGCCAATCTCCATCCGCCCATCGGAGACTGGTACGGTATCGTCAAATACGCTGGCGTTCGTAAAGTTGCGCATGGAGAAACTGTCCAGCCATTTCAACGGGCAGGGAAGCCTTTGGCCCCGGTCCTCATATTCCACGCGAATCTTACGGGCGAACATGACCTGATTTAACCACATACGCTGCGCACCCAAAAAGGCAAAGCCGCGTCGCGCCCTTCGCCCGCCCTCTGCCTCCAGCCATCTCAAAACACACAACCTGCATCAACGGCTCCAGACACCTCCGCTCCGGTGTCTAAATCCCTGCAGGGTCGCATCGTCGCGCAAGGAACGGGCCAGCGCACGTTCTTGTCTGACGACGGACTCTGATCGTCGGAGAAGCCATGCGCTTTCTGAAAGTTGCCGTATTGTGTCTGTTGGTCGCCGCAATGTCATCTGGCCAGTATTCATCCGGCCAATCCTCATCTGGAAAATCTTCGAGTCCGCCTGCAAACGATTCCTCTGCCCGCCTGCCTGTGACTCGCGTCATTCTTTACAAGAACGGCGTCGGTTACTTTGAACACGCCGGACAGGTGCGCGACAGCCAGGATGTCAATGTGGATTTCACCACCGCGCAACTGAACGACGTGCTGAAGTCCCTGACCGTGCTCGATCTCGGCAAGGGACGCATCACCGGAGTCAGCTACAACTCGAACGCTCCTCTGGAACGGCGTCTTGGTTCTCTGCATCTGCCCGTGGGCGAGAAGCCGACCACGGCGCAGTTTCTCGACGCATTGCGCGGCGCACGCCTCGAAGTGCGCAGCGGATCCGAGACAGCCTCCGGACGCCTGCTCAGCATCGACGAGCGCGAGATTCCCATCAAAGACGACCAGAAGATCACAGTCGATCAGATCTCCATCATCAGCGACAGCGGAGAAGTCCGCGTATTCGATCTCACTCCCTCCACCAGCGTCCGCGTAGCCGAAAAAGATGTAAACGATGAGGTCGGAAAATATCTCAGCCTCGTCGCTTCTACTCGCGATCAAGACGTCCGCCGCATGACCATCTCCACTGCCGGCGAAGGCGAGCGCAGTCTTCTGGTCAGCTACATCAGCGAAGTCCCAGTGTGGAAGAGCACGTACAGAATCGTGATCCCGAACGAGGGCAAGCCGCTGCTGCAAGGCTGGGCCATCGTTGACAACACGGTCGGTGAAGATTGGAAGAACGTCGAACTCGCGCTGGTCGCAGGCGCGCCGCAGTCGTTCGTGCAGGAACTCTCGCAGCCCTACTACACGCGGCGTCCAGTAGTGTCTCTGCCGGAGAATGCCATGATTACGCCGCAAACGCATGAGGCCACGATGGAGGAGGCTAACGCGCAGACGTTGACTTCTGTGGCAAGCCCAAGCGCGATCAACGGCGTTCTCGGCGGAGTCGCGGGAGGGGTAGTTGGAGGGCCCATCAGTAAGGCTCAAGCTCAGATGTCAGCAGGTCGTGGCGCCGGCATAGGCCTCGGCAGCGGCGGTGGCACTGGGGGCGGAATGTACCGCCCCAACCCCGGAAACTCCAAGCAGTGGCTCAGTCAGAACGTAGACCAACTTGAAGCCGCCACCACGACTGCCCAGACCAGCGATCTCGGCGACCTCTTTGAATACAAACTTCAGGATCGTGTGACCATCCCCAAGAACCAGTCGGCGCTGGTGCCAATTCTGCAGGCGCGCATCGATGCCGAAAAAGTCTCCGTCTGGAATCCCTCGCAAAGCTCCGTCCTGCGCGCCCTCTGGCTCGACAACACGAGCGCACTCACTCTCGACGGCGGCAGCTTCAACGTGCTCGAAGGCGATGCTTTTGCCGGGGAAGGCCTGATGGACGCGATCAAGCCTGGCGAAAAGCGTTTGCTTTCCTACGCCGCCGACCTCGGCCTTCTGGTCGATGCCAAGCAGAAAGCCGAGAACCAGCGCGTCACCAGAGTTTTTATCGCGCACGGCATGATGACGCAATCCACCCAGGAGCGCGAAGAGAACACTTACACCATTCGCAATCGTGACACCGCGCCTCGAACCGTCGTGATCGAGCATCCAGCGCGCCCGGGATGGAAGCTCACAGACGACGCGAAGCCGGCGGAGAGTTCTGCATCCTTTCACCGTTTTCGCCTCACCGTCGATCCGAAGAAGACCGAAACCTTGTTGGTCAAGGAATACCGGCCGATCTCGAACACTTACCAGTTGTCGAACGTCACTGACGACCAGATCAAGTTCTTTCTCGCTCAGAAGATGATCAATCCAGAGATCGAGAGGGCCTTGCGGAAGGTGATGACGCAAAAGAACAGCATCGCGGCCCTGGATGCCGGCGCGGCGTCGCTCAAGTCGAAGATTTCAGGAATCTCGGATGATCAGCAGCGAGTGCGCGAAAACATGAAAGCTCTGAAAGGCAGCGCGGAAGAGAAGGCGCTGGTGGCGCGCTACGTCCACGAACTGAATGAGCAGGAAGACCGCGTGCAGTCGCTGCACCACGAAATGGCCGACCTGCAGCAGAAGCGCGAGGCTGCCCAGAAAACGCTCGACGACATGATCGAAGGCCTGCAGATGGAGGTGACGCTGTAAGGGCTCATGTAGGGACAGCCGATTATGTTGTGCAGTTCGGCTGCTAGCGAGGGGCTCTAAGCCGGAACCGGCGCCTGCATTGCGCTGACGGCTGCTTCCAGGTGCGCGAGCGTTTCCTCGACCGTAAGCGAATACATATCCCGGCCCAGGCCTTCGCCGGCTTGCAGCGCCGCTTGCAGATAATGCCCGGCAATTTCGACCGCGAGGGAATCCGTGATGAGTTTGCCGGTGCGGTTCCTGTATTCCACCCACGCCGGGTGCGGCAGCGCCACCCAGACAGTTCTTCCATCGACCAGAAACTTGATGTCGACGGCATCGGCGTGCCGCGTGGCGATGGCAATGATCATCGCCTGATAAATGCAGTGAACTGGCTTTTTAGTCCAGCGATCGGTGGCAGTGAAATCTTCAAACATGGCTGAGAAAACTATAGCGGAGGCGCAAGCCGCGAGCAAATCGGAGGCGTTGAAGATAACTCATGTGGGGACAGCCGCCCCCGGCTGTCCGTCGAGCGAAGCTGGACTGCTGATCTATGCGCGACCTCCGGCCTCACCCTCCGGCGATTGCCCCAATGATCAAAAGCGGTTCCTTCCCCGAAGCGACCGTTTCCGGCAGCGGGACGTCGGGCGGTTCATGCGAAAGATCTTCCTCGCAGGCGAAGAACCGCAGAAACGGCCGCCTCTGTTGCGTGACCTGATCGCGAATCGTGCCGCGCAGCATGGGAAAGCGGGCTTCGAGAGCGTCGAGCGTCGAGCGCAGAGTGACCGGGTCTTCGACTTCGAGTTGCACCTCGGCGCCAACCTGTGCCAGCGTTCGCAGATGCTGCGGAAGTATGACGCGGATCACGGAAGCGTCTGCACCTCAACACTCAACACCGCCGGCAAATCCCGCACAATCGGAGCCCAGCTGTCTCCGGCGTCGGCCGAGGCGTAAACCTGCCCGCCGCTGGTGCCGAAATACACGCCGCATTCGTCAAGCGAGTCGATCGCCATGGCGTCCCGCAGCACGTTGACGTAGCAGTCCCGTTGCGGCAAACCTTTCGTCAGCGCCTCCCACTCGTTCCCGCCGGTGCGGCTGCGAAACACGCGCAGCTTGCCATCGGGAACAAAATGCTCGGAGTCGCTCTTAATAGGAACCACATAAACGGTCTCCGGCTCATGCGCGTGAATGTCGATGACGAATCCGAAATCAGTGGGAAGATTGCCGCTGATCTTCTGCCAGGAATCTCCGGCGTTGTCGCTGCGCATCACGTCCCAGTGCTTCTGCATGAAGAGCACTCCGGGGCGCGCTGGGTTCATGGCGACGTGGTGCACGCAGTGCCCCACCTCGGCCGTTGGATCGGGGATGTATTTCGAATACAGTCCGCGATTGATCGGCTTCCAGGTTTTGCCAGCATCATCGGTGCGGAAGGCGCCCGCGGCTGAAATGGCGATGTACATCCGCTGCGGATCGCTGGGATCGAGAATAATCGTATGCAGGCACATGCCGCCCGCGCCCGGCTGCCACTTGGGGCCGGTGCCGTGCCCGCGCAACCCGGAAAGCTCCTGCCAGTTCTCGCCGCCGTCGGTCGAGCGGAAGATGGCAGCATCTTCTACGCCCGCATACACAGTATCGGGATCGGCGAGCGAAGGCTCCAGGTGCCACACCCGCTTGAACTCCCAGGGATGCTGCGTGCCGTCGTAAAACTGATGAGTAGTAAGAGGCCTGCCTGTCGCGTCAGAAGTGTCATAAACAAACTTATTGCTAGCGGCTTTTGGAGGACCCGGCGCAGGTGGCTCTCCGGGCGGAGTTCCAGGCTGGTGCCACGTCTTCCCGCCGTCATCGGATCGCTGAATCAACTGTCCGAACCACCCGCTGGACTGCGACGCATACAGCCGGTTCGGGTCCGCGGGCGATCCTTTCACGTGGTAGATCTCCCAGCCCGCGAAGTGCGGGCCGCTGATGTCCCATTTGTCGCGCTTGCCGTCCGCCTCCAGAACGAACGCGCCTTTGCGTGTACCAACCAATACCCGCACCTTGCCCATTGCTTCCTCCCAGGATGCGTTGTTATCAGGCTCTGTAACTGAGTATAACGATGGTGCTAATTTCCGTCCGCCGTTCCGTCTGACCACTTGCCCACTGGAATCAAGAATATCGTCATCCGATCCTCGGGGGCGTTAGTTACCAGAATCGGGGAACCTGGCAACCCTGCGCCCCAGTTTTGAGCGTCCGTTTGCGAAACAAAAAACATCAAGTGCGGATGCCAGTGCCCGCCGCGATCGCCTAAGTATTGCTCCTTTGAGAGCATGTAAGCCATCGCACCAGTCTCCGGAGGCGGCAATTCCTTCTTGTCGAATGCGTCCTTGAGACCGTCAAACATTTGAGCTTTGGACCGTCCCGCCAAAATCAACTCTGTCTTCTTGAGAGTGATGGGAACGTAGGATCGTACTGCCGGCGGGTTGAAGCAAATCGCGCCCCGCAGCCTGGGATTCCAAAAATCAGGATCGTCGATCCCCGCGGTCCATGATCGTTCCACCATGCACACGAAACCGTTCTTGCCCTTGACCGCGGTTTCGTAACCTTGCCGTCCGAGGACCGTGACCTCGGCATCGCGTGAAATAGATTCCGGTGCCGCGCTGCGTGCCAGAGCTATCTCCGCTGCTCGATCGGCCATCAGATACTGGTCAAGCGGCGCCATGTTTGAATAAGGTCCTTTCGCGTCCTGCGCCGCAGCTTGCCGGTTCGCACCCAGTGCCACGATCAAGGCAAACGTTCCGAACGCGATCGTCTTAGTTGTGCTCCGCTTCATCGACATTCCCCTGTCGCTCTTCGGAAGTAGTATTCATATTTAACTTGCGAAGTGCAAGTAGATATTTCACAATGAACGAAGATGGCGCGGAAGAAAGCAAGTCCAAAGCGGCGGTCGGAGTGCCCGCTGAATGCCTCGGTAGAAATGCTGGGCGATCGCTGGTCCCTGTTGATCATTCGGGACATGATGTTGCGGGGTGCGCGCACCTACAAAACATTTCTCGAATGTTATGAAGGCATCGCAACCAACATTCTGGCGGATCGGTTGAAAAAGCTGGTGGCCTATGGAATCATCGCCACGGAACCCGACCCAACAGACGGGCGCAAGGTAATTTACTTACTCACCCGGAAGGGAATCGACCTGGCGCCGGTTCTCACGGAGATGGTGCTGTGGGCGGCCGCGCATGAAGATACGGGCAATCAGCCTCTCATTCGGCAACTGCGAAAAGACAAACAGAAGTTTCTGGCCGCGTGCGGCAACGCTGGGCCAAGCAAGTCCAACCCGTCTAAGATTCCGTGAGCCGGTACCATGCCAGCCCCGCTTGCGCGCCCAGCCAACGAAAAGGCTCATTCGGCACGTAATCCAGGCTCGCGTTGACGAAGGGATACGGCTTCCAGCGCTCCCCGTTGCCCGCTTCCAGATCGGCAATGATCCGCCCGAAAATCGAAGTCAGATTCACCCCGTGCCCGCTGTAGCCGAGTCCATAGAAGATGTTGTTGTGCCTTCCGGTGCATCCTACGGAAGGTGATTCGTCGATCGACCAATCGACCACGCCATCCCAACCGGTCTCGAAATCTACACCCGCCAGTTTGGGATAGATCCGCACCAGTTCACGCCGGAGTTGCTCAAAATGGGAAGCGGCCTTGCCTGCATCTCCAACTCCGTTGTTAAAAACGTAACCAGGCCGGCCTCCGCCAATGTGAATGCGGTTGTCTTCCGTAAGCCCGAGATAGAAAACTTCGGTGCGGCTGTCATTGAACGGGACTCGCTTCTGCCATCCAATCTCGGCCAGTTGCTGTGCGCTAAAAGGCGCCGTCATGGCCACATATTCGCGGACGGGCAGAATTGAGTTGCGGAGAAACCCCAGCCTCGAGGTGAAGGCATTGGTCGCCAATACTAAAGACTTTGCTTTGACGACGTGTCCACCGGCGGTGTGGAGAACATGCTCCCGGCCCTCTTCGATGCCGGCCACGATCGTGTTTTCATAAATTTCTGCACCCTCGTGCTCGGCCGCAGCCTTGAACACGTGCACCAGCTTCATGGGATGGACGTGTCCGCCACTCGGATCGAAGAAGCCTGCCTCGTAAACGTCGGTGCCAATCGCCGTTACTAGCTGCTGCTTATCCCACAATTCAACGGGCATGCCGAGGGACTGCGCCTGCTGCACGTAGGCTCTAGCAGACTTGACATCCTCCGAAGTGACGAGCCCCTGCAGCGCGCCATTGGTTTCCAGTTCGCAGTCGATGCCGGTCGCCGCGCTGAGGCTCGACAAAGTCCGGATGTTCCCGGCGGTCAAGTCGTAGATTTTCTTGTCGACGGCCGGCGCGGAACTGAAGTTCATATAGCGGTCTGCGGTCATGGTCAGCACCATGGCCCCGTTGCGTCCCGAAGCGCCGTTTCCGCAGCCTTTGGCTTCTAGAACGACAACACGTTTCTGCGGCGAGACGCTGCGGATGTAGTAGGCGGCAGAAAGGCCGGTGAAGCCTCCGCCGAGCACCGCAACGTCTGCGGTGATGTCGCTCTCCAGCGGCGGATTTTGCGCAGGCTGGCTTCTTGCCCAATAACTTTGGTTGGGCTCGAACACCAAAGGTTCCCGCCAGATCCTGGGACCGAGCTGGTTCAGGCCGGCAGCGCCCAGCAACGCTCCACCACTTGCAACGGCCGCATTCTTCAAAAAGTGGCGGCGGCTTGAGAGGCTTGGCATGAGCGGAGACTCAGGGTAAGAGATGGCTTTACGCTTCGGCAAGCGAAATGAACTGATGAAAGCTAAGCAGTGCGTGCAGAATGCGCCGAGCAGTATGCTTCGGGTAACATGGTCCAGTGCTGAATCGGGCTCCCAAGCAAGGCAAACTTAAAATTCCTCGCGCCACGCACCTGAGCAAGTTCCCCTGGCTCGTCCACGGATTCTCCACGCGCACGTCAGGATTTTCACGCCTCTACGGAGGCCATGCGCTCAACCTGGGATTCACGCCGGACGACTCCAAGGCAGCAGTCGAACGCAACCGCGCCGCATTCTTGCGTGAACTGGGCGCGACCGGAAGCGAGCACGGGAGCAAGCCACGGAAAACTCCGTCGAGAGCCGGTTCCAAGTCCTGGCCGCTCGTCACCATTCGCCAGATCCATTCCGACGTTATCCATTTTGTGGATTCGCCCACTGCATCGCAACTCGTCGGCGATGGCCTGGTCACAGGGACACCTGGTCTTCTGGTCGGCATCCAGACCGCCGACTGCCTGCCCCTTATTCTCGTCGACCCCAAACGCCGCGCCGTGGGCGTCTTTCACGCCGGATGGCGGGGCACGGTCAAGCGCATCGCCGAGAAAGGTGTGGGCGAGATGGTCCGCTGGTTTGGCAGCCGGCCCGGCGATCTTAAAGCCGCGATTGGCCCCGGCATTCAGAGCTGCTGTTATGAAGTGGGCGAAGAAGTTCGGGAAAAGTTCGAGTCGCAGTTCGCATATGCGGCAAAGCTATTCCGCGAGGTCGAGGAGTCCGACCCCGTGCGCGAAAAATATCCCATGCTATTCCTCACAGCCCGCGCCCCCGGCCATAGCCTTTTGCCGAAGAAGATTTTTCTCGACCTGGTCGAAGCGAATCGCCAGCAACTGTTGGCTGCGGGTGTGCCCGCGAAGAGTATCGAAGCCTCCCCGCTGTGCACAAGCTGTCACACCGATCTCCTGTTTTCCTACCGCGCCGAAAAAGGGAAGACCGGGCGCATGATGGCAGTGGCCGGGATCCGGAATTGATTGCCGATACTTGAGAAAGGGAAATCTCGCAGATTTGCTGCAGAGAAGAATGATCCAGAGAAGAATGATCGAGCCAAGAATGGTTCAGCCAAGAATTGCAGTCATTTTGCCGCTGCTGTGTCTGGCAATCTATGCCGCTCCCGCATGCAGTCAGGTTTCGCCCGCCCAGATCGACGCCGTATTCGGCAGCCTGAAGTCGAGCACCGCTCCCGGCGCTGCCGTGGTCGTGGTTCACAACGGCCGTACCGTTTTTCGCCGCGGATACGGAGTCACCGATCTGCGCACTCTGCAGAAGATCGATGACCGCACCGACTTTCGTCTCGCTTCCTTCACCAAGCAGTTTACCGCCGCCTGCATCATGCTTCTGGCGCGCGATGGCAAGTTGCATTACGACGATCACCTCGCCGACTTTTTCCCCGACTTTCCCGCCTACGGCAAGTCGATCACGGTTCGCAATCTCCTCAACCATACCTCCGGCCTGCAAGACTACGATGACCTGCTGATGAAGCAATACCCGGACACGCCCCCGGAAAAAGTTCCTCAAATACACGACGCCGGCGTTCTGAAGCTGCTGGAGCAGCAAACTACCCTTGAGTTTCCCGCCGGCACGAAGTGGGAATACAGCAACTCAGGCTATGCCCTGCTGGCGATGATCGTCGAAAAAGTATCCGGCATGCCCTTTGGCCAATTCCTGCAGGAGAGAATCTTCACGCCGCTTCAGATGAAGAACACGCTGGCCTATGAAAACGGCAAGAACGACGTCCCGCACCGCGCCTACGGCCACACGAAAATAGATGACACGAAAGAAAAAGATGGCACGAAAAAAGCTGACGGCTGGCGTGAAACCGACCAGAGTCCAACCTCGGCCGTTCTCGGCGACGGCGGCATTTACTCTTCAATCGACGACCTAGCCAAATGGGACCGCGCCCTCCGCGATCACACGCTGCTCAGCGAAGCCGAAATGCGGCCGGCTCTCACTCCAGTGCAACCCACAGCAGGGCCGGCGAAACTCCCTGAGGGTCCAACCGTGAGCTATGGTTTTGGCTGGTTTCTCGATCCCTACCAGGGTCACAAGCGCATGTCGCACGACGGCAGCACGATCGGCTTCCGCACTACGATTCAGCGCTTCCCGGATGACCGGCTCACGATCGTGATCCTTGCCAACCGCACCGACATCAATCCTGAGGAGTTGGCCCTGAAAGTCGCGGATTTGTACCTGGCACAGAAGTAAAGCCAGAGAAGTAAACCGAGAGACGTAAACGAGAGTAATTCTGCTACGCCTGAGCACCCGGAGCAGGAGGCGCCGGAGCTGTCGCCGCTTCACCCATTCCTGCGTTCACCAGATCCTTTAACTCCTTGCTGGGCTTGAAGAAAGGAATCTTCTTGGCCGGCACCTCCACCTTTTCCCCGGTCTTAGGGTTGCGGCCCATGCGAGGTTTGCGCTGGCGCGTACGGAAGCTGCCAAAGCCGCGGATCTCGATCTTATCGCCGGCTCGCAGAGACCGGACCACGCTGTCAAAGATCGCCTCCACAATTACTTCGCTGTCTTTGCGCGTAAGTTCCGCTAAACGCGAGACTTCATCGATCAAGTCGGCCTTCGTCATAGTCTTCCTCGCTCCCTGCAATCTGCATAACCTTCTCAAATTTCAGGGGTTGTACGCAAGTCCCACTCTTGGGACGATCGAAACGCAAAGGCTTTGCGGCTCTTAGGACCTAAGATTGAGGGAAGCGGAATCGAATCCTAAGACCCCGCCGGAAACTGATAGCCAAGACCTAAGACCGAAGACCCAAGACCCAAGACCCAATCTACTTCCACAAATAGTAGAACCCCACGTGCTGCTCCATCATCTTCTCCGTGCTGGGAAGATACTGCGAGAAGTCGCCGAGCATCAGATCCAGCATAGTCTTTCGATCTTTGTCCGGATGCACCAACGTCGGCTCGCCCGAAATCCCCACCGATTTCGCTGTATCCTTGACCACGGCTTCAAAGTCGCCCACATTGTCGATCAGCTTCATCGATAGAGCTTGCTGCCCGGTCCAAACTTTGCCGTTGGCAATTTCCTTCACGCTGTCGAACTTCATCCCCCGGCCATCGGCCACCGCCTGGATGAACTGGCCGAACATGTTATCGATCAGCGACTGCATGTAAGCCTGCTCCGCCGGAGTAAGGTCGCGCGCCGGGTTCCCCGTATCCTTAAACTCGCCAGTCTTGATGACCACACTCTTCAGCTTGGCCCACTTCATCAGATCGCCGTAGTTGACCCACTCGGCGATCACGCCGATCGATCCCACAATGCTGCCCTGGTCGGCATAGATCTTGTTCGCACCCGACGCTATGTAATACGCCCCACTCGCGCCCACGGTCTCGATGGAAACCACGACGCGCTTTTTATTCTCCTCGCGAATGCGCTTGACCTCGCGATAGATCTCCTCCGACGCAGCCACCCCGCCGCCCGGCGAGTTCACGTGCAGGATGATGGCTTTGATGGAAGCGTCGTCGCCAAACTTCTTCAGTTGGCCGACCACCGGCTGCGGCGAGAGAATCACGCCCTCCAGGTCGACCACGCCGATGCGGTCGCCAAAGCCGCCAAATCCGGCGTCACTGCTCCCCGCATGCAGCGTCAGGTACACCAGCGAAAACACAGCCAGCACAAAGAGGAAGAATGCTCCTCCGCCAATCAGAACCCAGAGCAAGGTGCGAGAACGTCGTTCAGCCATGAAGAAAGTTTAGCACCGGCAAAGACCACGCGGGTGAAAGAGCTATTCCGATCCCTCAGCCTTCCACACCCGCACATAGTCGACCGCCATCTGTTGCGGAAACACAGTTGTAGCGTCCGGGTTCCCCGGCCAATCTCCGCCCACGGCAACATTCAGCAGAAAGAAAAAAGGCTTGTTGAAAACCCAAGTTGTGCCCGGAGGAAGAGATGCGGCAGTCACGGTTTCATACGAAATTCCGTCGACAAAGAACTCTATCTTGTCCGGGGACCATTCGATTGCGAACCGATGAAAGGCCTTGTACAAGGGATGTCGATTGCGCAATTCATACAGCGCTGTGGCGCCTTCTCGAGGGTAACCAGGCCCATGGAGCGAACCATGATTAATCCGTGGCTCGCGCCCAATATTCTCCATAATGTCAATCTCTCCACAGGCCGGCCAGCCTACGGAGCCGATGTCCGCGCCCAGCATCCAAAACGCCGGCCAGATCCCCTGCCCGCGCGGAAGTTTGATGCGGGCTTCAATCCTTCCATACTGAGTAGAAAACTTGCCCTCAGTCTTGAGTCTCGCCGACGTGTACTTGCCATCAGAAGCACGCAGGGCCCGAATTACAAGATGGCCCTTGCCGTCGAGAAAAGAATTTTCGCGGCTGTCGGTGTAACTCTCGAGTTCCTGGTTTCCCCACCCGTTCGCACCCAGGTCATAGACCCACTTGGTGGAATCGGGCGCCGCTCCCGCCGCTCCATTGAACTCGTCGCTCCAAGACAGCTTCCAGTGCGTCTGCGCGTGAAGCGGCGCCAGAGTCATCGCCAGAACAAGCAGCAATTGCGGAGATCTGCTCATAGCTTAACTAATCAGCGTAAATGACAGCAATTTTTGCGCGTTTGCCAACCCTTAGCGAGAATCTGGCAGGCAGCTCAGTAACCAAAATATATATATTTTGTTCAACGCCGCCGTTAACCCTGACTGCACCCTCCTTAATTTTTCGAGCGGCTTCTGATCCGGAATCTGCCAATCGGGACTTTACTAGAAGACGATCAAGTCGAATCCCTCGATAGCTATTTCCTCCGGGGACCGAATGCATGCCCAGCCCGCTGGGTGTCGACCATTGAATCTCTGAAACGGGTATCGGCAGAACGTCTTCAAATTTGATTTGTATCTCCTCGACGTCATCCGGCACCTCATGTTTCTGAAACTGCTTCCCCCAATCCTCCCCCGCCTTTGCTGCCGCCTCCGCCGAATGAAAATCCGCCACAATCCTCCGCGCCAACTCCTTCTTCGCCTGCATCGGATGCACTTCCCGCTTCATCTTCTCGATCTCCGCTACCTGCACGTCGGTCAGCAGCTCGTAATACCTCCACATCATTTCGTCCGAGATGCTCATCACCTTGCCATACATTTCCAGCGGCGGCTCGTGAATCCCGATCGCATTGCCCAGCGACTTCGACATCTTCTGCACGCCATCCAGCCCTTCGAGAATCGGCGTAGTCAGCGCGACCTGCGATTCCTGCCCGTAGGCACGCTGCAGCTCGCGGCCCACCAGCAGATTGAACCTCTGGTCCGTGCCGCCAAGTTCCACATCAGCTTCAAGCGCGACCGAGTCATAGCCCTGCACCAGCGGGTAGAGCAGTTCGTGCATGGAAATGGGTTTCTCATCCTGAAACCGTTTGTGGAAGTCCTCGCGCTCCAGCAGTTGCGAGACGGTATACTTCGCCATCAACCGGACGAAATCGTCGGCAGTGAACTTTCCAAACCAGCGCCGGTTAAAATCAACCACAGTTTTCTGCGGATCGAGAATCTTGAAAACCTGCGCCTTGTAAGTCTCGGCGTTCTCCTCGATCTGTTCGCGCGTCAGCGGCGGACGAGTGACGGAACGCCCTGTCGGGTCGCCAATCATCCCGGTAAAATCGCCGATCAGAAAGATTGCCGTGTGCCCAAGATCCTGAAAGTGCTTGAGCTTGCGCAGCACTACGGTGTGCCCCAAGTGCAGGTCGGGAGCGGTCGGGTCCATGCCGAGCTTCACACGCAGCGGTTTGCCCGTGGCGCGCGACTTCTCCAGCTTGGCCCGCAGATCGGCTTCGCGGATGATTTCCGCAGAACCCTTCTTCAGATACGTCAGTTGTTCGTCGACAGGTGCGAAGGTTGACATGGGAAAAGCCATTATAAGGAACCGAGCGGCAAAGGCCGAATCAGGGACGCTAGAATATTCAGGAGTCATCCTGCTCAACCGAACCCGCAACCGAATGAAGCTCCACAAATGAAGCCCCATATCCGAAAGGCGACCGCGGCAGACGTTCCCCGCTTGCGGGAGGTGATCGAAGCCTCGGTGCGAAGCCTGCAAGCGGCCGACTATTCCCCCGCACAAATTGAAGGCGCGCTGCAGTCCGTCTACGGTGTGGACAGTCAGCTCATCGCCGATGGAACCTATCTTATTGCGCAGGCCGCGACCTCGCTAAACAAAACTGAAATCGTTGCCTGCGGCGGATGGAGCAAGCGCAGAACGCTCTATGGCGGCGATCAGTACGCGGCACGCGAAGACTCGCTCCTCGATCCCGCCCGCGATGCGGCAAAAATCCGGGCGTTCTTCGTCCATCCCGGCTGGGCCCGCCGCGGCATCGGCAGCTTGATCCTCGCAGCCTGTGAGAACGCCGCGCTCGCCGCCGGTTTCACCCGCCTTGAGATGGGCGCGACTCTGAGCGGAGTGGCTTTCTATCGCGCGAAGGGATATGCCGCCCTAGAGAACCTCGAAGTCCCCTTAGGTAACGGCGAGTCCCTGCCCATCGTAAGAATGACAAAAAGAATGAAGGCGTAAAGCGAGCAAAGAGTTTATGTGGGGACGGCCGCCTCGGCTGTCCCGCCTACCACCGCGAGGCGAACCTGCTCAGCTTCTTTTCTTGCATCTCCGGCCAACGATCTCGAACTTCCCACCCAGCACAATGTTGATCGCTTCCGTGTAGGCAACGTGTTCCTGCTCAAGGATGCGCAGCGCCAGCGAGTGCTCGTCATCGCCGTCAAGAACGGGAACTGTCTTCTGCACAATGATCGCCCCGTGATCGAGCTCTTCATCGACAAAATGCACAGTGCATCCCGAAACCTTCACGCCATAAGCGAACGCCTGCTCCTGCGCTTCGAGTCCAGGGAATGCCGGCAGCAGCGAAGGATGGATGTTAAGAATCCGCCGTGGGAACTGCTGCACGAACCACGGCGAGAGCAGCCGCATATATCCGGCAAGGCAGACCAGATCCACATTGTGTTGCTTAAGCGCTGCGACAACTTCTCGGTCATGCTCTTCCCGCGCCTTGCCCTTCGACGGAATCACCAGCGCATTCAATCCACGCTGCTTCGCAGTGGCAATGCCCCCGGCGTCCGCCTTATTGGAAATAACAACGGCAATGCGCGCATCCGCGATGCGCCCCGCGTCAACGCTGTCAGCGATCGCCACAAAGTTCGAACCACGTCCGGAAAGAAGAATGCCGAGGGATTTCATGGAACTCAAATGATAATTCACTACGGAGATACGGAGGCAAAGAGTAAATCTGAATCAGGTGTAAATCGACTGAAAGGAAGCGCCCAATACCGAACGCAAGTTGAAAGCCCTAAAGGTGTTCTCGTGTCTCTGTGTCTCTGTGGTGGATTCAGACTCTAGTTGTAGATGACCTTGCGCTCGCCCTTAACAATCCTGCCCACGGTAAAGGCTTTTTCTCCCACGCGTTCGAGCACAGTCTGCGCCTTCTTGAATTTCGCCAGCGGAACAACCATCAGCATGCCCAGGCCCATATTAAACGTGCGCAGCATCTCCTCCTGCGGAACATTGCCCAGCTGCCGCAAGTGCTCAAACAGAGGCGGAACAGGCCAGGAGCCAAGATCGATCGCCGCCGCCGTCCCCCGCGGCAGCACGCGCGGAAGATTCTCCGTAATCCCGCCTCCCGTAATATGCGCCAGCGCCGAAACGCACTGCGCATCGATCAGCTTCTTCAACGCCGGCCAGTAACTCTTGTGTGTGCGCATCAACTCATTGCCAACTTTATTCTTGATCTCGTTCACATAATCTTCCGGCGAGTAGTGCCCCACTTCAAACAGCAGTTTGCGGGCCAGCGAGTATCCGTTCGTATGCAGCCCGTTCGAAGCCATGCCCAGGACGACATCCCCGATCTGCACATCCTTGCCCGTAATAATCCGGTCGCGTTCCACCACGCCCACGATGAATCCGGCAAGATCGTACTCGCCATCAGGATAAAAACCAGGCATCTCCGCTGTTTCCCCGCCGATCAAGGCGCAGCCATTGTGCTTGCAGGCGTCCGCAATGCCTTCCACGACCTTCTCGGCGATCGCGCCATCCAGCTTTCCCGTCGCCAGATAGTCCATAAAAAACAGCGGCGCCGCACCCTGCACCGCAATGTCGTTGACGCAGTGGTTCACCAGATCCGCCCCCACTGTGGAATGCAGGCCCATCTCGAAAGCAATCTTGAGCTTCGTCCCTACCCCATCCACGCTCGAAACGAGGACCGGGTCCACGTACTTCGTCTTGTCCACCGCAAAGAGGCCGCCGAACCCGCCAATCTCGCTAAGCACGCCTCGAGTAAACGTCTTGTGCGCCAGATACTTGATGCGCTGTTTAGTTCGGTTGGCGCGGTCGATATCCACACCGGCATCGGCATAGGTAATCGGGGCGGCGGCGGGAGTGGGGTTCTTAGCCACGGTTTATCGCGGTGTCTCTTTCTCGGTGCTGCAGAGTGGGA
Organism: uncultured Acidobacteriaceae bacterium; assembly: GCA_963827005.1. Lineage (GTDB taxonomy): Bacteria > Acidobacteriota > Terriglobia > Terriglobales > Acidobacteriaceae > Sulfotelmatobacter. The sequence goes on along the minus strand of CAWGZD010000007.1, from coordinate 1,261,026 downwards.
AAACGCTGGGTTCTTTTGCGAAGCAGCAGTTCCTAAGGCGGCTCATTGTAACACGTTCAAAGGGGCGCGCCGCGACGACACGATCACCCGTTCAGCTCACGATTGTCATCCCGAGCGGAGCGTTTTTTGCGTAGCGAGGGATCTACCGCGGCCAGCTCACTTCCCTAGCTACACCCCCACCCCGCTCCGCAGACGCGCACGCCCGCTCGTCACTGCCGGCCTTAACTAGTGGCCTGTCGCAGTGAATTCGTTACTACGGACCCGGCGGGTGGGGTCAGAGTATTTCCATCGGATCGGCCGAGCATTGGCGGAGTAGGCGTTGATGTAGCGTCGGAGTTTGCGAGCCAAGTCGGAAACCGAGGTGAAGATGCCACGTGCGATGACCTCGCGTTCGATCTTGGCGAACCAGATCTCGACTTGGTTGAGCCAGGAGGAATAAGTGGGCGTGAAGTGAAACCGGACTCGCGGGTGTTGTTGGAGGAACTCACGGACCGCCCGAGTTTTGTGCGCGGAGAGATTGTCCAGAATGATGTGAATCTGTTGCCGAGGGGGACACAAGGATAGGACCTCTTGCAAAAAGGTGACGAACTCATGGCTGGTATGGCGGGCAGCGGTTTTGCCGTGGACGCGACCGGTGGCGGTATTCAGCGCCGCATACAAAGAGAGCGTTCCCTGCCGGTAGTACTCAAAGCCGTGGCGTTCGGCGCGGCCTGGCGAGAGCGGCAGGACGGGATCGAGACGATCCAAGGCTTGAATGGCGGTCTTCTCATCGACGCAAAACACGGCCGCGTGTTGGGGCGGCTGCAGATAAAGGCCGAGGATGTCAGCCGTTTTGCTTTCGAACTCGGGATCATCGCTGGCCATGTAGCGTTCGAGGCGGTGCGGTTTCAGGCCGGCTTCTTGCCAAACCCGATGCACGGCGTCTTTGCTGACGCCCAATGCGGTAGCCAGCTTGCGGCAACTCCAGTGCGTAGACCCATCGCTGGGTTTTCTCCGCGTGGCGGACAGGATGCGGGCGCGCAGAGCGGGAGTCAGTACATTGGGCTTTTGCCCGGGATGATAGGTGTCCAGTCCCTCGAGTCCGCAACGCCGGAAGCGCTGCTTCCAGCGAACGATGGTGGGCGCCGTGGTCTGGAGTTGTCGCTTGATCGCGTTGAAGGACGTGCCTTCCGCCAGCATCAGAATCAGCTTGGCGCGAAACACGTATCCGGCGGGCAGAGAACGAGACTGGGCGATGCTGCTTAGATCGGAATGCGGTTGTCGGGTGAGCAGGACTTCACTGCCGCTAACCATGACAGATTAAGATGCCGACAGCCTAGTAATGGTTACTCTGCGACAGGCCACTAGTGAGCGATGAAGTCCGAAAAGAAGTAAGCGAGTACGCCAAAAAGAGCCAGCCCAGAGACGCCATACGCGGTGAGAACCCAGGCTCCGCGCCCTTCACGATGTTTGGCTGCGGCTGGTTGGGAACTCGACTGTGGGGAAGAAGCCGAAGAGGAGACGACAGGGGCCCGATCTTCCATGCAAGGAACCTCCGAACGGAGAGATCGTGGCGCAAATACATTATGCGTCACGCTTGCCCGGCGTCGCGGCCAGGCAAGGCTATCTGGGCCGAAGTTTACTACGGTTTTGCAGTCTGTGAACAAAAGAAATGTGCTCCCATCCCAGGCGTGGGATGGAAAATACTTCGCCCACAGCTGTAAAACCCTGCGTACATGCCCCTAACCCGCCAGCTCCCCTGCGGATCGGCAGGGATCATAGGGCCTCCTCCCAGCGGAGCCACATCCAGGCTGGTGCCGCCGATACAAATCCTGCAGGTCTGCCATAATAGATTATGCGTAACCCGCTTTCCTTCATACTTCTTGGCTGCGCCATAGCTGCATTCGTCCCCTGCGGAGCGGCGGCACAAGCCCCGCAATCTTCCACTGCGCCGCCAGCCAGCGCCCCGGCAAAGTCCCAGAACGCTGCCCAGCGAGCCACCGAGGCCGCACCAAAACCCGCAGACACCTCCGCCTCAAAGCTGGACGCGCCCAAGCGCGATTACTCCCAGGAAGCGTATGTGGTCGAGCAATACCGCTCGCGCTACCGCTTTGAAAACGACGGTACCGGGCGCAAAGAAACCGTCGCTCGCATCCGGGTGCAGAGCGAGGCCGGAGTTCAGCAGTGGGGACAGATTCCGGTCGGCTACAACTCCGCCAACGAACGCGTCGAGATCGCCTACGTCCGCGTCATTAAAGCCGACGGCACCGTCGTGAAGGCCGGCGACGATGCAGTCCAGGACCTGAGTGCGCCCGTGGAACGCGAAGCTCCCGTCTACACCGACTACCGCCAGAAGCACATCACCGTGCCCGGCCTGCGTCCCGGAGAAGTGCTCGAATACGACATGGTCACCATCATCCATACGCCGCTGGCCGCCGGACAGTTCTGGGCAGACTACGATTTCGATAAGACCAACATCATCCTCGATGAGGAACTCGACGTCGATGTTCCCTCCGACCGCCCTCTCAAGCTGAAAAACAAAGCTGGCTTCGATCCAAAAATTTCCGAGCAGAACGGCCGCCGCATTTATCACTGGACCAGCTCTCACCTCGAGCGCGAAGACGACGAAAAAGATAAGGACAAAGACAAAGAGAAAGAAAAGAAGAAAAAGAAGAAACTCGACGACGAACGTCCTGACGTCCAGTTGACCACCTTCGTCAGCTGGGAACAGATTGGCCGTTGGTATGCCAGCCTGGAAAAAGACCGTCGCGCTCCCTCTCCGGAAGTCCGCGCCAAGGCCGAAGAACTCACCAAAGGGCTCGACAATGAGATGGATAAAATTCAGGCCCTCTACGATTTCGTGGCGAAGAATTTCCGCTACGTCAGCCTCTCGCTGGGCGTCGGCCGCTACCAGCCCCACTCTTCAGCGGACGTCCTCCACAACCAGTACGGCGACTGCAAAGACAAGCACACGCTGCTGGCCTCGCTGCTCGAAGCCGAAGGCCTGCACGCTTCCTCCGTATTAATCAACTCCAGCCGCAAGCTCGATCCCGACGTGCCTTCGCCCTCGCAGTTCGACCACGTCATCACTATGTTGCCCTTGCCTCACGAAGAAGTCTGGATGGACACCACCAGCGAAGTCGCTCCCTTCCGCCTGCTCGCCTTCAGTCTGCGCAACAAGCTCGCACTGGTCATTCCCGCCGACGGCAGCGCCCCGCACCTCAAAGAAACGCCCGCCGATACTCCCATGCCCGACAGCGAGATTTCCGAAATCGATGGAAAGATAAACGAGATCGGAAAACTTGAAGCCCACGTCCACTACACCTTCCGTGGCGATGAAGAACTCATGCTCCGCTCCGTTTTCCGCCGTGTCCCGGAAGCGCAATGGCAACGCGTCGTGGAAAACGTCAACGCCGGTATGGGAGGCGATGTCTCAAATTTAAAGATCAGCGATCCGGCCGCGACCCGCGAGCCCTTCACCATGTCCTACGATGTTTCCAAGCCGAACTTTCTCGACTGGTCGAAGAAAAAATCTGACCTCACGCTGCCGCTGTGTCAGTTCAACCTGCCCGATCTCGGCAATGGCGATGACGACGGCAATGACGCAGATGCCGAACCCCTCAAGCTTGGTCCCAAGGCCGAATATATCTACAAAATCAAGCTCGAACTGCCCGCCAAATACACTGCCCACGCCCCGCTGCCTTTTTCCCTGAGGCGCGATTACGCGGAGTACGACGCAACCTACAAGCTCGAAGGCTCTACCTTCACCGCCGCCAGAACCCTGACCATGCGCCAGGCCGAGCTGCCCGCGCTGCGCGCCACCGACTACCAGGCTTTCCGCCGCGCCGTCGGCTCAGACCTCGGCCAATTCCTTTCCGTCGAGAACACCGTCGCCGGAACCCTTACGCCGCCCGCCGACATGAAGGCGGATGACCTGTTTGAAAGCGGACGCGCGGCCCTCGCCAGCAACAATCTTCCGCTCGCGATTGAACTTCTCAAGCGTGCCACGGAAGTCGACCCCAAGCACAAGTACGCCTGGTATGCGCTCGCCGTCGCCTACATGGGACTGCGCCAGAATGACGATGCCATCGCCGCCCTCAACAAGCAGATTGAGATCAATCCCTACGACGAAAGCGCTTACAACGCTCTCGGCCGCGTCTACTGGCAGGAGCGCAAATACGATGAAGCCGTAACCGCCTTCAACAAACAGATCGAGATCAATCCTCTCGACAAGTTTGCCCACGCCGGGCTCGGCGCAATGTATTCCGAGTGGCACAAGTACGACCTCGCCGTCCCCGAGCTGGAAAAAGCCGCGTCCCTCACGCCCGACAATGCCGAATTGCAGGTGAGTCTCGGCGATGCCTATCTCAACCTCGGTCAGGACGACAAAGCCCTCGCCACCTTCGACCACGCCGTCGAACTCTCGGCCACGCCGCTGGTCTGGAACAATATCGCCTACCAGCTTTCGCTGAAGAAATCTCACCTCGACCGTGCCCAGCAGTATGCCGAATCAGCCGTCTCAGCCACCACGGCGGCGTTGCGCAACGTCTCGCTCGACCGGCTCACACCGCAGGAACTCGGCTTGGTTCCATCTCTCATCGCCTACTGGGATACCCTGGGTTGGATTTATTTCACTGACGGCAATTTCGACAAGGCCGAAAAATACGTTGGCGCAGCCTGGGCGCTCGGCCACCACGGCGAGGTCGGCGACCATCTCGGACAGATTTACGAAAAGCGCGGCAACAAAGATCTTGCCCTGCGCACCTACGCGCTTTCTCTGAGCGGGCTCCGACCCACCCCGGAAACTCGCGACCGCTTGGCCTCCCTGACCGGAGGCAACGCCAAGGTCGATGCCGCCGTGGCCAAGTACAAAGAGGATCTGCAGCAGTCGCGGACCATCGATCTCGGCAAGGTCGCAAAAGAAACAGGCAGCGCCGAATTCTTCGTCCTGCTCAGTCGTGGCAAGGGGTCCTCCGCCACAGTGGAAGCCGTGAAGTTCACCAGCGGCGATGAAAAGCTGAAAATCTTCACCGACGCCCTCCGCACCGCCGAATACCGCCTCACCTTCCCCGACGACACCCCGGTAAAAATCCTCCGTCGCGGAACCCTCTCCTGCTCCACCGCCACCGGCACCTGCACCTTCGTCCTAATCCTGCCCGATGATGTGCGGACGGTGGACTGAAGCCCAAATCAAATCTGTCATCCTGAGCGCAGTCGAAGGACCCCTACCAGCGCAGCATCTTGCGCGGCAAACGCCTCGATATGCGCACCGTATGATGCTGGAGGCTGTGTTTATCGAAGAGCAGCAGAGTCTTCCGTAATGCCAGACAGTAACACCGGCCCACGATCCGGGAATTCCGCTATTAGCGACAGGTTGCCTCCCATGGCCTCGACAGTCTTCCGCAGGGTAGACAGCAAGAGATCGCTGCGCTTTTCAAGCCGCGAGACACTGTCCTGAGTGATCCCCAAAGTCTTTGCAATCCGTACCTGCGTGAGCTTGCGCGCGTGCCGTAGTTCGCGCAAGGTCATTTCCTCGGCGATCAACTGAGCGGAGCGGGCTTCGACTTTCTTGCGGCGCGCAGTGCTCAGCTTCTTGATGACGTCATTCACGTTTGTTGGCATAATCACTTCCTCGTCCTTTTCAACCAGCTCAGATGGCCGTCGAAACGCTCATCTGCCTTGCGGATCAAATCCCGGTAGAATCGCTTCTCGCTGCCTCCTGATTTATCCCCTGCAACAAGCAGAAGGGCCTTGCGTTTCGGATCGAAAGCAAACGCCACTCTCCACTCGCCATTGGCCGCACTGAACCGCAGTTCCTTCATGTTCGCGTGGCTGGAACCCTTCAGCGTATCAACCCTGGGCCGACCCAGTTGTGGACCGAATTGTTGCAGAAGCCGAGCTAGCGCCAGAATCTCCGTCTGAACGTCTTCCTGTAAGCCGAAAAACTCCGGCTTGAATTGGTCGCTAATCTCGACAACCCAACTCACGAATAAAGCATGGCATCAAATACATATGGCGTCAAGTACATATTGCAAAGTTGAGATGGGTTCCGCCCCTGTTTTTCCACAACCACTCTGTGACATCTAACCTTGCCCCACAATCAAAATCGCGTAATCATTGTCGAGGCAGTGACGGTTGAGAGCACCCAGAGTGCCCACCCCTAAGCCCTTTGTTCTCAAGATTTTGATATCTAAGTTCTTTGAAAACCAGATTTTGCGAGATACGGCTTCGTAAAACCCGCTCTGGGCAAGGCTTTCAGGGATATCGGAAGAAAAATTTTGATCCGCAGATCCGCCCTGCGAAGCCAATCCGTCCACACTCGGTCAGTTGGCCCAAAATTTATTTCACGCGACAAATCCACAGCCCGAAAGCCGCCGACGCAAGCTCACCCCACCGGACGCCGCTCATGCCATTCGGTGGCCGACTCATAAGCCGAAGCCAGCCTTAACACGAGATCCTCCCGCCAGTGCGGCCCAGCAATCTGCAACCCAATCGGCAGCCCGCTCTTCGTAAAGCCGGAGGGCACCGAGATCGCAGGCAGCCCCCACACGTTGAACGGCCGCGTATTGCGCAGCAAGATAAGTTCCGCCGGCCGCAGCGCCTCCGCATCTTTCTCCAGATCAGCAATCGCAGGCGCCGGAATCGGCATCGTAGGCGTGACCAGCAAATCCACGTCGGCAAAAAAGTCGTGTGCCCGCCGCCGTTCCTCACCCAGTTCGCGCCGCCGACGAATATATTCCGCCGCTGAAATATCTGCACCATAGCGAATGCGCCGCAGCGTCTCCGGCTGGTACAACTCAGGAGTCCGCGCAACATGGTCGGCGTGATAAGCATAAGACTCAGAAAGTTGCACCACACGGTCCGTCGGCACCTTGAGATTCACCTCACGAACTTCCGCCGCCAAAGTGCCGATCACGCTAAAAGCCGCATCCACAGCCGCGTGGACCTCATCGTCAAGCTCATCATAAAAATGCGCCCGCGGAACTCCAACACGAAGCGTCTTCGTTCCCTCGTGCAACCCAGACATGTAATCAGAAACCGGAGTATCAACCCTGCAAACGTCGAGCGGATCATATCCCGCAATCGCCTGCAGCACCGCAGCCAAATCGCTCACGCTCGCAGCCAGTGGCCCAACATGATCCAGCGACCAAGACAGCGGAATCACACCTCGCGCCGATACGCGCCCATAAGTCGGCTTGATCCCAACGCACCCGCACAGCGCCGCGGGTTCGCGAATCGAGCCTGCAGTGTCGGTCCCAATCGCCGCGTAGCAAAGCCCCGCAGCAACCGCGGCCGCCGACCCGCCCGACGATCCCCCAGCGACATGCCCCGCGTTCCACGGATTGTGAACGTCGCCAAAAAAGCTCACCAGCGAACTGCCGCCATAAGCAAACTCATGCAGATTGTTCTTTCCCAGAATCACCGCGCCCGCCTGCCGCAACCGCTTCACCACCTCCGCATCTTCGGTGGGCACGCGATCCCGGTAAAGCGCGCTGGCAGCGGTTGTACGCGTGCCCGCGGTATCGATGATGTCCTTCAATGCGACCGGAATGCCGTGCAGCGGCCCGCGCCAGTCCCCGCGCGAAATCTCAACTTCCGCAGCCCGCGCCTCCGCCATCGCAGATTCAGCACTCACCGTGATGAAGGCATTCAGCGCGGGATCGAGTTTCTTGATGCGTTCCAGGCAGCCGCGAGTCAGTTCGACCGGAGAAATTTCCTTCCGCCGCAGACGTGGAGCGACCTCGACGATACTTTCCAAGATAGACATTCGATCGACACTCGCGCTCTGCGGACTTCATTGTAGTGGACATGCGGCATTGCCTTTACCATTCTTTACTGCTGATAAAAAGCAACCGGCTGCGCAGGCCTATAATCAAAACCGCTGTCTGTATCGGGAGGTGAGAAATGGCGGAGATGACGATTGCCCCAATCGCAACCCACGGTTTTTTTGTCGACGGCCGGTGGATGGAAGATGGCGACATCGTCGAGGTTCGCGCTCCCTTTGATGGCAGCATCGTCGGGCGAGTCGTGCAGGGCAGGCGCGAGCATGCTGAAGCTGCCATCGCCGCCGCCGTCAAGGCTTTCGGAACCACGCGGCGGCTGCCTGCCTTCGAACGCCAGCGCGTGCTGCGCCGCATTGCAGAAGCGATCGCCGAACGCCGCGAGGAATTCTCCCGCACCATCACGCAAGAAGCTGGCAAGCCTATCAAGCTGGCGCGCATCGAGGTCGACCGCGCCGTTTTTATTTTCAACGTCGCCGCAGAAGAAACCACGCGCATCTACGGCGAGTATCTCCCCCTCGACTGGCAGGAGTTTACCGCCGGACGCTGGGGCATTGTGAAGCGTTTTCCTCTCGGCCCGATCGCCGGGATTACGCCCTTTAATTTTCCGCTGCATCTGGTAGCGCACAAAGTGGCTCCGGCAATTGCCGCGGGATGTTCCATGGTGCTGAAGCCCGCGCCCCAGACTCCGCTCTCCTCACTGTTGCTGGCCGAGTGCGTGCAGCAGGCGGGCTGGCCGGATGGCGGCTTGAACGTGCTGCCGCTTTCAAATGATGACGCCAGCCTTCTGGTCACCGACGAGCGCATCAAGCTCATCAGCTTTACCGGCAGCGTGCCTGTGGGGTGGGACATTAAACGCCGTGCCGGCAAGAAAAAAGTCGCGCTCGAGCTCGGCGGCAACGCGGGAGCAATCGTGCACAGCGACGCCGACATCGCCTATGCTGCCGAGCGCTGCATTACAGGCGGCTTCGGCTACGCCGGCCAGACCTGCATTTCCGTGCAACGCATTCTGGTTGAGCAGTCGGTTTACGGAAAGTTCATCGACATCCTGGTCGAAGGCGTCAGGAAGCTGCAGACCGGCGATCCCATGGAGGAATCGACCGAAGTCGGCCCGCTGATTCGCGAGAGCGATGCCATCCGCGTCACCAATTGGATTGAGGAAGCAGTTCGTTCCGGCGCTCGCCTGCTCTGCGGCGGCGCTCGCCATGGTTCCATCGTTGTTCCCGCAGTGCTGACCGGCACAAAGCCCGATATGAAAGTGAATTGCCAGGAAATCTTTGGCCCGGTCGTGACCGTTGAGCCTTATCAGGATTTCGACGAGGCCCTGCGCCGGATCAACAATTCGAACTACGGCCTGCAAGCAGGCTTGTTCACCCGCGACGTCAAACTTCTCTTCCAGGCTTACGACGAGTTGGAAGTCGGCGCTCTGATCGCCGGCGATATCCCCTCATTCCGCATCGACCAGATGCCTTATGGCGGCGTGAAGGATTCCGGCCTGGGCCGCGAAGGCCTGCGCTACGCCATCGAAGAAATGACCGAGCCCAAGCTGCTGGTGATGAATCTGCGCTGACGCGAACCAGAGTGGTGAGCGGGAGTAAAGACCAGCCCCTGGAAACGGGGCGCATTCTTCAGCAGCATTCAATCTGAGAGATTTTTTTCGCTCCGTCGCAAAAGTACGCGACAAGTGTGCGCGAAATATTTATAATTTCGAGTTCTCATACACAGACACAATAAAATCGGCAGATCAGCGCCGGGTCTCATTCGTACTTTCTGAAGTTCGTACGCAAGTATGCCGCAGATTTTCCATCGCAGCGCGAATACTCTTTCCCGGGCCACGATTTTTGGCGCCGTGTTTGTGATTGCTGCACTGGGATGGGCGGCCCTTGAGGTGCAGCGTTCGCCTTACGTCACCTACGCCGGAGTGCGCAAGCCGCAACCTGTGCCCTTCAGCCACCAGCACCACGTTTCCGGACTCGGTATCGACTGCCGCTATTGCCATACTTCAGTTGAGACCTCGAGCTTCGCCGGCATTCCCCCGACCAAGACTTGCATGAACTGCCACTCGCAGATCTGGACCAATGCCCAGCTGCTCGAACCCGTCCGCGCCAGCTACAAGACGGGAGAATCGCTGCAATGGACGCGGGTGAACCAGCTCCCCGACTTCGTCTTTTTCAATCACAGCATTCATATCAATAAAGGCGTTGGCTGCAACACCTGCCACGGTCCAGTCGACCAGATGCCGTTGATGTATCAGCAGGAATCGCTGCAGATGGAGTGGTGCTTGAGTTGCCATCGCGCGCCGGAAAAGAATCTGCGTCCACGCGATCAGGTATTCAATATGCGCTACCAGCAGCCCACGAGCGCGAAACCCGTGGTGGTCGATGGCCAGAGCTTCACCGACCAGGACGATCTGGGCATGGCTCTGCTGCAGAAATATCACGTCCGCAGCGTGAAGGACATTACGAGTTGCAGCACGTGCCATCGGTAGGAATGAACTATGAAGGCTCGTCATCCTGAGCGGAGAAATTGCTTCTTGAAGCGAAGCAATTTCGGAGTCGAAGGACCCCTAGCGGCGCGTCGGAGTTATGGTTATAGAGATCCTTCGGCTGCGCGAGACTTCGCTTCGCGAACTCTCGCTCCGCTCAGGATGACAGTTTCTTTTGTGATTTGTGACCAGTCATGAAGATGGAAGAACAAGACGGTCGCGCCAAGCGCGAAGACGTTTGCCCCAGCAAGAAGGGCAAGCTGGACCTGGACTCCGTTCGCGAGCGCATTGATGCGGCCCTTGCGCACGATGCGGCCGAAAAGACCGGGCCGGAATACTGGCGCAGCCTGGAAGAGCTTGCTGGCTCTGAAGACTTTCAGGAGGCGCTGCACCGCGAATTTCCCAAGGGTGCATCCGAATGGGTCGATTCGGTTTCGCGCCGCGGCTTCCTGAAAGTGATGGGCGCATCGATGGCGCTCGCAGGAATGACCGGCTGCGTGCGGCTGCCGCTCGAGCCGATCGTTCCCTATGTGCGCCAGCCCGAGGACGTGATTCCCGGCCGTCCGAAGTTCTATGCGACGGCGATGACGCTCGGCGGGTATGCCAGCCCGCTGCTAGTCGAGAGCCATCTCGGACGTCCGACAAAGATAGAAGGTAATGACAAGCACCCCGCGTCTCTTGGCGGGACGGACATTTTCGCGCAGGCCCACATTCTTGGCCTGTACGATCCTGACCGCTCGCAGAGCGTGGTGTCGATGGGAGATCAGCAGTCCTGGCAGGCGTTTCTGACTGCGCTTCATGGACCTCTTACCGCACAGAAAGCGCTGCAGGGCGCGGGCATTCGCATTCTTACGCCGACCATTTCTTCGCCCACGCTTGCCGACCAACTGCGCGGGTTCCTGAAAATTTATCCGCAGGCGAAGTGGCATGTGTACGAGCCGGTCAATCGCGACAACGTGCTCGAAGGGGCGAAGCTGGCCTTCGGCCAGCCGGTCGAGACCCGCTACGATTTTGAAAAGGCCGACGTAATCGTCTCCCTCGACGCCGATTTCCTGTATGCGGGTTTTCCGGGGAATGTCCGCTACATCCGCGACTTCGCCAGGCGCCGCAATCCTGACGGCAACATGAACCGGCTGTATGTGATCGAGAGCACGCCGACCACGACGGGGGCAAAGGCGGACCATCGGTTTCCGCTGCGGGCAGGTTGGATTCACGCTTTTGCTGGAGTCTGGAATAAATGGAAGGGGATACCTGGGGCGCATGTCGAGGATAGAGCAACCTCCGATAACGACGCCGCCTTGATGTCGGACCTCGACGTGCATCAAGGCTCATCGATTGTGATCGCGGGCGATCATCAGCCCGCGGTGGTCCACTCTTTGGCACATTCAATCAATGCAGCTTTGGGCAATGTCGGTAAGACGGTCTTCTATACCGAGCCCGTCGATGTGAATCCCGTCAACCAAACTGAATCGATCAAAGACTTGGTCGCGGATATCAGCGCAGGCAAGGTTGATTTGTTGGTAATCCTCGGTGGGAATCCGGCGTATGACGCCCCCGCCGATCTCGATTTCGCCGACGTCCTAAAGAGCGGTAAGGTCCCGCTGCGTGTCCATCTCGGGCTTTATCAGAATGAAACCGCAGAACTGTGTCAGTGGCATATCAACCAAGCGCACGAACTCGAGGCTTGGAGCGATGCTCGTGCTTACGATGGAACCGTTAGCATCATTCAGCCGCTGATTGCACCACTCTACGGCGGCAAGAGCGCGATTGAATTTGTAGCGCTGCTCTCCGGACAAGCCGATGCGACCGGGTACGATCTGGTTCGCGCCTACTGGCAGAAGCAGCACTCCGGCGCGGACTTCGAGCAGTTCTGGCGCAAGTCGCTGCACGATGGTTGGGTCGAGGGCTCAGCTTTCCAGCTCAAATCTGTTGCCGCAAAAACCGACCACGTCGATGTCGCGCCGCTCGCCGGTACCGACGCCATCGAACTCAACATCCGCCGCGATCCCACGATCTACGACGGGCAATTCTCCAACAACGGCTGGCTGCAGGAACTGCCTAAGCCGATGAACAAGCTCACCTGGGACAACGCCGTGCTCATTGGTCCCCAGATGGCGGAGCGGCTGCAGATCGCAACCAAAGATGTTGTCGAGCTGGAGTTGAACGGAAAGAAAGTTACCGGCGCAGTCTGGATTCAGGCCGGGCATCCCGACAACTCGGCCACAATATTCTTAGGCTACGGCCGACGTCGCGCTGGGCGGGTGGGAACGGGGCAGGGTTTCGACGCCTACGCTCTGCGCACGAGCGCCGCGCCGTGGATCGCTACCGGCTTGAAGATCCGCAAGACTGGTGACACTTATAACCTGGCCTCGACGCAGGGCTACCAGAGCATGGACACGCCGGATGGCGGCCATCGTCCGCTGGTTCGCGAAACTACGCTTGAGGAATATCGCAAAGATCCAGACTTCGCAAAAGAGCAGGGCGAAGAGCCCGCGCCCGGACTCACGCTCTACAAGCCGTATCCCTACAAAGAAGAAGATTACGCGTGGGGCATGACGATCGATCTGAACGCCTGTGTGGGCTGCAATAACTGCATGTTGGCCTGCCAGTCGGAAAACAACATCGCCGTCGTCGGACATGAGCAGACTTTGCTCGGCCGCCACATGCACTGGATTCGCGTCGATGCCTACTACCAGGGCGACCGCGACAATCCCAAAGCATACTTCCAGCCCGTCCCGTGCATGCAATGTGAAAATGCCCCTTGCGAAGTGGTTTGTCCTGTAGGCGCGACCAACCACACGCCCGAAGGCCTGAACGATATGGTCTATAACCGCTGTGTCGGGACGAGATATTGCTCGAACAACTGTCCTTATAAGGTGCGGCGATTTAATTTTCTGCTGTTTCAGGATTGGACCACCGAGCAGTACAAGATGATGCGCAATCCGGACGTCAGCGTGCGCAGCCGCGGCGTGATGGAGAAATGCACCTACTGCGTGCAGCGCATCAATGAGCACCGCATCGACGCCGAACGCGAAGACCGGAAGATTAACGATAACGAGTTGCAGACCGCGTGCCAGCAGTCTTGTCCGGCGGGCGCGATCGTGTTCGGCAACATCAACGATCCGAACAGCAAGGTTTCAAAGTTGAAGGCGCAGGCGCGGAATTACAGTCTGCTGGGCGAACTGAATACGCGTCCGCGGACTACTTATTTGGCGGAAGTGAGCAATCCGAATCCGGACCTTAAAGCGTAGAGCATGGACGAGCAATACAAAATAACGGCGAACGCGGCGCAAGCTCCGGTGATTGAGCCGGGCTATACCTTCGGTACGGTCACGGAAAAGATCAGCGCGATCGTGCTGACGCGTCCCGCTTCGAACGGCTGGTTCGTCGGTTTCGGAATCGCGTTTCTGCTCACGATGATGATGCTTTACGCCATCGGCTACCTGTTCCTGAAAGGCGTCGGCATCTGGGGCGTGACGATTCCGATCGGCTGGGGCTTTGCCATCGTGAACTTTGTGTGGTGGATTGGAATCGGCCACGCCGGCACGCTGATCTCTGCGATTCTCCTATTGCTCCGGCAATCGTGGCGTAATTCGATCAACCGCTTCGCCGAAGCTATGACACTGTTTGCTGTGGCTTGCGCCGGAATTTTTCCTGGCATCCACGTTGGGCGTCCTTGGTTGGCGTACTGGCTGTTTCCTTATCCCAGCACTATGGGTGTGTGGCCGCAATTCCGCAGCCCTCTGATGTGGGACGTGTTCGCCGTCTCCACTTACGCCACGATTTCAGCGCTGTTCTGGTTCATCGGCCTCATCCCTGACATGGCGACGTTGCGCGATCGCGCGCAGCATCCCGTGACCAGATTTGTTTACGGAGCCCTTTCCATGGGCTGGCGCGGGTCGGCGCGCCACTGGCACCGCTACGAAACTGCTTACCTTCTGCTTGCAGGATTAGCTACGCCTCTGGTGCTCTCAGTTCATACTGTGGTGAGTTTCGATTTTGCGGTCGGCATCGTCCCTGGGTGGCACACGACGATCTTCCCGCCTTACTTCGTTGCTGGTGCGATCTACTCCGGTTTCGCCATGGTGCTGATGCTGGCCATTCCGATTCGCAAGATCTACAACCTGGAAGATTTCATCACGGAACGCCATCTGCAGAACGCCGCCAAAGTGATGCTCGCCACGGGGTTGATCGTCGCTTACGGCTACGGCATTGAAGCCTTCATGGGGTGGTACAGCGGCGACCGCTATGACGCGTTCACGTTGTGGAACCGCCTGCACGGGCCTTATGCGATCCCTTACTGGGCGTTGCTCATCTGCAACATATTTATCCCGCAGGTGCTGTGGATTCGCAAGCTGCGCACCAGTCCGGTCGCGTTGTTCCTGGTTTCCGGCGTCATCCTGGTCGGCATGTGGCTGGAGCGCTTTATTATCGTCGTGGTCAGCCTGCACCGCGACTTCCTCACATCATCCTGGGGAATGTATTACCCCACGCGCTGGGACTGGATGACCTACATCGGCACGATCGGCATGTTTCTCGCAGCCATCTTCTTGTTCGTGCGCATTCTGCCGATGATCTCGATCTTTGAGATGCGAACGCTTCTGCCCGAAGCCGAGGTGAAGGAATGAAGCGCGATCCCGTCTACGGCATCATGGCAGAGTTTGATTCAGCGCAGGCGCTGGTCGACGCCGCGCGCAGCACGCATCAGGCAGGCTACAAAAAGATCGATGCCTACAGCCCGTTCCCGATCGAAGGATTGGCGGAGGAAATCGGTTTTCACCGCGACGAAGTTCCGCTGGTCGTGCTGATCGGCGGCATCATTGGCGGCCTCACCGGCTACCTTATGCAGTACTGGATGTCCGCGGTCGACTACCCGCTCAACATTGGCGGCAAGCCATATCATTCGTGGCCCGCCTTCATCGTGATCACGTTCGAGATGACGATTCTTTTTGCGGGAATCTCCGCCGTGTTCGGCATGCTGGCGCTGAACGGCTTGCCCATGCCGTATCATCCGGTGTTTAACGTTCCGCGATTTTCTTCAGCCTCGAAAGACCGCTTCTTCCTGATCGTGTTTTCTTCCGATCCCAAGTACGACGCGGCCGGAACCCGCAGCTTTCTGCAAAACCTGCAGCCGCGTTCGATTTCGGAGGTGCCCAGCTAAGATGCCGCATCTCCGCCACTCTTCGGCTCACTTGTTCAGTGACGTGCGTCCCACCCCGAAAGATGGGTGCCCCATTCTTGCGCGTTCTTTGCGCAAGAGTGGGATACCACAGACGTCTCACGCGTGGGATTTTCTGATGATGGGATTGCTGCTCGTGATGGTGGGCACGCTCTCGGGTTGCCGCCTCGATATGCAGGTGCAGCCGAAGCAGAATCCGCTCTCCCACAGTGATTTCTACGCCGACCAGCGTTCCGAGCGTCCGCCGGTCGAGGGCACTGTCGCGCGCGGCCAGTTGCATGAAGACACTTATTTTTATACCGGCAAGATCGGAAATAATCCCGGGGACTACATGCCGTTTCCCGTGACGAAAGAAGCTCTGGAACGGGGACGCGAGCGCTACAACATCTTCTGCGCTCCTTGTCACTCGCGAGTCGGCGATGGCAACGGGTTCGTTCCTTCGCGCGGTTTTGCGCGCACGCCGCCGTCTTTCCACATCGAGCGATTGCAGAAAGCTCCGCTCGGTTATTTCTACGACGTTGTCACCAACGGCTTTGGTCTTATGCCCGACTACGCGTCGCAGATTCCGCCGCAGGACCGCTGGAAAATCGTGGCCTACATCCGTGCGCTGCAGCTCAGTCAAAACGCAACCCGGGCGGACGTTCCCCAGGGACAGGCCGTGCCCTCGGATCCGCCAGAGTTTCGCGGCGAGCCAGGGTCGGGCGCAACCCTGCCGGTGATCGTCCCGTCAACAAATTCGCAATCCGAGGGGCACGAATGACCGCGGCCACTCCACATCTCGATCTGACGGCGCCCGAGGTTGTAAGGAAAATCTCGCAGCGTTCGCTCGTGATCGGCCTGGTCTTCGCTGTGGTTGCGGTTGTGCTGGCCTTCACGCGCCCCGACGAGTTCTATCGCGCCTACCTGCTCGGCTTCATGTGCTGGCTGGGCGTGGCGCTTGGGTCGATGGCCATTCTCATGATCCGGCACCTCACCGGCGGCGGATGGGGCACGGTGATCCGCCGCATTCTGGGCGCGGCGATGCGCACGCTCCCGCTGCTCGCGTTTCTCTTCATTCCCGTTATTCTCGGGATCCGCCATCTCTATATCTGGGCTCAGCCGTTGAGCAACATCGAAGACAAGCATCTCCGCGAGCATCTCGAACAGATCACTCAGACCTACCTGACGTGGAACGGCTTTGTCATCCGCGCGATATTTTATTTTGCCGTGTGGAACCTGCTGTCGTTCCTGCTCTCATATTGGTCGAAACAGACCGACAAGCCCGGCGCCCCTGACAACAGTGGGCGATTCAAGGCAGTCGCCGGCCCGGGATTGATTCTCTACGGTTTCACCATCTCCTTCGCCGCTATTGACTGGGTGATGTCGCTCGACCCGAGCTGGATCTCGACTATCTTCGGCCTGATCATTCTCATCGGCGAAGTGCTCTCCGCCATGTGCTTTGCGGTGGTGGTCGAGCGCATCCTCTTCAACTACAAGCCCATGTCGGAGATGCTGTCGCCGGATTTCGTTCACGACCACGGCAAGTGGATGCTGGCCTTCCTCATGATGTGGGCGTACTTCAATTTCTCCCAGTGGCTCATCATCTGGGCGGGCAATCTGCCCGCGGAGATTACGTTTTATCTGCGGCGCATCAATGGCGGCTGGGGGTCAATTGGGTTGTTCCTGGCGCTGTTCGGCTTTGCAGTGCCTTTTGCGACCCTGCTCTCGCGCCCTTTCAAACGCAACATTCGCCGGCTGGTGTGGCTCGCAGTCTGGCTGTTACTCATCCGCTACCTCGATCTGTTCTGGATTATCGAGCCGAATTTTTCGAAGACCATCGTCCTGACCCTTGCCGACGTCGTCGTGCCCATCGCCATCGGCGGAATCTGGCTTTGGTTTTTCTTCCGTAACCTGGCTTCGCTGCCGCTTCTGCCGGCTTACGACACCGATGCCCACGAAGTTCTGGAGCCGGCCCATGAAGCGCATGCGTAAAGAGATTGTGTAAAGAGACTGGGGTAACGAGACAACGATTAACGAGAGATGACCGACCAGACCAAACACGCGAACGCCACAGAGCTCGGCGGCTACGAACGCCAGGATTTGCAGACCTCCAGCGTTTTGTATTTCCTGCTGACCATTCTGGTTGTGACCGTGATTTGCCTTTTTGGTCTCCGGGGAGTTTTTGACTTTCTCGACCACCGCGAAAAAGCGTCGCAGCCTCCGGTGAATCCGCTGCTCACCGATGTGCCCACCGATACGCGCCACGTTGCTCCCGGATATGTCGACAGCACCTTTCCGAATCCGAGGCTCGAAGTAGACGAACGCGGCCAGCTGAACGCGATCCGTCTTGCAGAAGAGAAGACTCTGAACAGCTACGGCTGGGTGGACGAAAAGGCCGGCACAGTGCGCATCCCAATCGAACGCGCTATGGATTTAATTGCGCAGCGCGGCCTTCCAGTGCACGCGCAAGGCGCTACCGCTGAGGCCGATGACACAAACGCAGAGACAACCGCGAAGAAATCAAATCAGGCTGGAGCCGCTAAGACTAAGAAGGGTGCCAAGAAGTGAGCCGTAAACAAAACAATTCGATTTCCACCATTCTGCTAGCTGTCGCGTTGCTGTCGTCTTCCGCCTGGGCGCAGATGAACAACGGAATCATGGGGGCTCCGGCGAATACGCGGCCACCGAGATTAGAAAACGTCGGCATCGAGCAACACCTCGACGCGCAGGTGCCGCCCGATCTCACTTTCCGCGACGAAACCGGCAAGACTGTGAGGCTCGCGGATTACTTTGGCCGCAAGCCTCTCATCCTCAACCTGGTTTATTACAACTGCACCATGCTGTGCGGCGAGGCTCTGGCCGGGCTTTCCAGCGCCATGCGCCTGGTGAAGTTCGATGTAGGCAACGAATTCGAAGTGATTACCGTGAGCTTCGATCCGCGCGAAACGCCGGAAATGGCCGCGGCCAAGAAGATCGACTACGTGAAGCGCTATGGCCGTCCTAATGCCGCCGCGGGCTGGCATTTCCTCACCGGCCAGGCTGACTCGATCAACGCGCTCACGAAAGTTGTTGGATTCCAGTATCAATACGACCCAAAAATCAATCAGTTCGCGCACGCTACCGCCATCATGGTGCTGACGCCGCAGGGCCGCATCTCGCGATACTTCTACGGAGTGGATTTTCCGCCCAAAGATTTGCGCATGGGACTGGTGGAAGCTTCGCAAGGCAAGATCGGCAACGCCGTGGATGCGGTGCTGCTCTACTGCTACCACTACGATCCCGAGACCGGAAAATATGGAGCGATGGTAGCCAACATCCTGCGGCTGGCGGCAGCCGTGACAATTCTTGTCCTGGGCATCCTTCTTTTTATTTTGTGGCGATTGGATCTCTCTGTGATTAGGAAAACGGCAGCAACAACGGCGGCAGCAAAGACTCGGTATGCTCAATAATTTTCCATTGTGGCCGGAGCAGGCCTCCACGATCGCGCGCCACGTGGACGCGCTCTACATTTTTCTGCTCATCGTCACCGGGATGATGACGCTGCTGATCTTTGTCTGTCTGGTCTACTTCGCAGCCCGGTACCGGCACCGTCCCGGCGTTCCCGCCGAGCAGATCGAAGGTTCCACGCCACTCGAAATCACCTGGAGCACTATCCCTTTCCTGATTTTTATGGTGATCTTTGCCTGGGGCGCGTCGGTTTACTTTAAAGAGCGCACGCCGCCCTCCGACGCGACCGAGGTCTACGTCGTAGCAAAACAGTGGATGTGGAAGCTTGAACATGCCGAAGGCCAGCGCGAGATTAACGAACTCCACGTCCCCGTCGGCCGCGACGTCAAAATGATCATGACCTCGCAAGACGTGATCCACAGTTTCTTCATCCCCGCCTTCCGCATCAAGCAGGACGTGCTCCCCGGCCGCTACACCGTGGCCTGGTTCCGCGCGACGAAGCCGGGAACCTATCACCTGTTCTGCGCCGAATATTGCGGCACGCAGCACTCCGGCATGGTTGGCTCGGTCGTGGTCATGGAGCCGGCTCAGTACGAAGCCTGGATGAACGGCGGCTCAACCGGCCCGCTCTCCGCGACAGGTGAAAAAGTTTTCGCCGAACTCGGTTGCGCCACCTGCCACCGCGCCGATGCCCAGGGACGCGGCCCGAACCTGCAGGGAGTCTTCGGCAAGCCGGTGCAACTCGAGGACGGCCGCACCGTCACCGCCGACGAAAACTACGTCCGCGAATGCATCCTCGATCCGGGCGCGAAGCGTGTGAAAGGATTCCAGCCCATCATGCCCACGTTTCAGGGATTAGTCAGCGAAGAACAGGTCAACGCCCTGGTCGCCTACATCAAGTCCCTTTCAACGACCAAGGGCGAGCTGGGCAAGACCAGCGCCAGCAAGGCGATGTCGCCTTCATCGAGCAATAAAGGAAGTCAGGTGAATTGAGAGATGGCTACGCCGAACAGTCCGCAGGGAGAGCCCGAGAATTATCTGAACAAGCACTACGGCGCTTGGTCCTGGTTGCTGACGACCGACCATAAACGCATCGCGCTTCTCTATCTCATCTCCATCACGTTCTTCTTCTTCATCGGAGGCTTTTTCGCGCTGCTGATCCGCCTCGAGTTGCTCACCCCCGCCGGCGACCTGGTGCAGGCCGATACTTACAACAAGCTTTTCACCATGCATGGCATGGTCATGGTGTTCTTCTTCCTGATTCCTTCCATCCCCGCCGTGCTGGGAAATTTCCTGGTGCCGCTGATGGTTGGCGCCAAGGACCTTGCCTTCCCACGCATCAACCTGCTGAGCTGGTATCTCTACATCATCGGCGGCGTGTTGATGATGCACTGCATGCTCACGGGCGGCGTCGATACCGGTTGGACCTTCTACGCTCCCTTCAGCACCAACTTCACCAACACAAAAATCGTGGAAGCGGGAATTGCGATCTTCATCGCCGGATTTTCCTCCATCCTCACGGGCTTAATTTCGTGGTGACTATTCACCGCATGCGCGCTCCGGGGATGACGTGGTCGCGCCTGCCGCTCTTCATCTGGGCGCACTACGCCACCAGCATCATCCAACTCCTGGGCACGCCGGTCATCGCCGTCACCATCGTGCTGGTCGCCTTCGAGCGCGCCCTGCATCTCGGCATTTTCGATCCTAAACTTGGCGGCGACCCGCTGCTCTTCCAGCACCTGTTCTGGTTCTATTCCCATCCCGCCGTCTACATCATGATTCTGCCCTCGATGGGCGTCGTCACCGAGATCATCGCCTGCTTCTCGCGCAAGCGCATCTTCGGCTACAGCTTCGTTGCGTTCTCGTCGATCGCGATCGCCGTCTTCGGCTTCCTCGTGTGGGCTCACCACATGTTCGTAGCCGGAATGTCGGTCTACGCCGCGCTGGTATTTTCCTTGCTGAGCTATGCCGTCGCCGTACCTTCTGCCATCAAAGTCTTCAACTGGACGGCCACTCTTTACAAGGGCTCCATCCACTACGATGCGCCCATGCTTTACGCCTTCGGTTTCCTCGGCCTCTTCACGATCGGTGGCCTCACCGGACTTTTCCTTGCCGCTCTCGGCATCGATGTCCACGTCACCGACACGTATTTCGTCGTAGCCCACTTCCACTACATCATGGTCGGAGGCGCCGTCATGGGCTATCTGGGAGGAATGCATTTCTGGTGGCCGAAAATTTCAGGACGCCTCTATCCTGAAGGCTGGGCGCGCCTCGCAGCGCTCATCGTGTTCATCGGATTTAACCTCACGTTCTTTCCGCAGTTCCTGCTCGGCTATATGGGCATGCCGCGGCGCTATTACGATTACAGTCACATGCCTGAATTTCAGGTACTGAATGTGTTGTCGACCGCAGGAGCAACCGTTCTTGGTGTGGGATATTTGCTGCCCATGATTTATTTTCTCTGGTCGATGCGCTACGGAAAGCCCGCGTCTGACAATCCGTGGAACGCGGCCGGGCTCGAGTGGAAAACTCCCTCCCCGCCGCCAACTTTTAATTTTGATGTAGAACCCGTTGTTACCTGGGAAGCTTATAACTACGATGAACTCGACGCACCCGATAAAGGCGCGCCGCAGAAGCAGGAGGTCCCCGTTGTCCGATAGCTCAGCAGCCGGACTTCACACCGAGGCGCACAGCCCGGCGCTCCTGCATCACTTCGCCGAGCCGCAGCAGCAGCGCGATGCCGCGAGCCTCGGGATGTGGGTCTTCCTCGCCACGGAAATTATGTTCTTCGGCGGCCTGTTCTGCGCTTACCTGATCTACCGCCGCTGGTATTTTGGAGATTTCGCCGCCGCCAGCAAATCCATCAACATGGCCCTCGGCGCAACTAACACTGCCGTCCTCATCTGCAGCAGCCTCACCGTCGTGCTTGCCGTGTGGGCGGCGCAGACTGCGCGCCGAACGTTATTGATCGTCAGCCTTGCGATTACGATGCTGCTCGGCCTCACCTTCCTTGGCATCAAGGGCGTCGAGTATCGGGACAAGTTTGTGGAGCATCACGTCCCGGGCGCATCATTCAGTTTTGAGCATGAAGAGATTCCAGGGCATCCCGGCCAGTACGCGAATCCGAAGCACGCCCAGCTATTTTTCTCTCTTTACTTCGTCATGACCGGGCTGCACGCGCTGCACATGATCATCGGCCTGGGAATTTTCGCCTGGCTCTTGACCATGGCTTGGAAAGGACGCTTCACTCCCGAATATCACACGCCCGTCGAAATCGGCGGCCTCTACTGGCACTTTGTCGATATCGTCTGGATTTATTTATTTCCTTTGCTCTACTTGATCGACCGGCACCAATAGGATTAGCCGAGGGAATTCGTATGACTGAACATTCAAAATCGCCACTGCCAGGTTACTTCGCCGTATTTTTCGCGCTGCTCGTCGGCACCGGTCTGACTGTGTTTGCCGCGACGCTCGATCTCGGCCGCTTCAATGCCCCGGTCGCGCTCGGCATCGCCACCGTAAAAGCCACTCTGGTCGCTCTCTTCTTCATGCATGTCTGGCATGCCAGCGAAAAACTGACCAAGCTTGTCATCATCGCGGCCCTGTTTTTCCTGCTCCTGCTGCTCGGCCTCACCATGACCGACTATGCCACTCGCCTCTGGAGCTAGAACAATCAGGTGGCGCCGCCGGTCCCCGCGGCTGTCGAATTTCGCCCGCCGCGCTGGGAGCTCGGCGTCCTCGCTCCATCGTTGGCGGAGATCGATGCCGGAGCTTTAGCATCGATCCTGCTTCGTTTCTGCGATATACTCGCGCCGACCGTCTGCAACACGAATCACATGAGGTGACCCATGGCGTTCTGCAATTCTTGCGGCACAAGCATCGCTCCCGGAACCAGATTCTGCAGCAAGTGCGGCGCCGCCATACTCGCTTCGTCGCCCGCCCCGGCCGGAATTCCTCCTACCGCGGTTGCCTCGACTCCGCCAGTACCCGCCCCTGCGCCAAACTCAGGCGGCGCTCTCAAAGCGATTCTGATCATCGTAGGCGTGGTGGTCCTCGTTGGAGTTCTCGCCGTCACGTCGCTCGCATTTTTTGCCTGGCGCGTCGCGCGTCATGCCCATGTCACCCGCGATGGAGACAATGTCAAAGTCGAAACACCTTTCGGCAGCGTCCGCACCACCAACGATCCCCAGGAGGCAGCTCGTAACCTGGGAGTCGACCTCTATCCCGGAGCGCAAACTCAGAAAGAGGGCTCCGCTTCCGTGACGTTCGGATCCGTGCACACCGTTTCTCTCACCTCAGAAACTCCCGATTCTCCGCAGCAGGTCTGCGACTTCTACAGGTCCCGCTTCCCCAACGCGATGGTCACGACTACCGATGGGAATCAATGCACCATCGTTTCCAACGATCACAAAAACATGATCACGATCAACGCCAAAGTGGATGGCGACAAGACCAGGATCGTCATCTCCAATGTGAGCCACACCTCTGGAATGTCGAACTCGCCCTCGAACTAACCGGCCGTATGCCAGATTTATTCCCAGATCTCGCCCCGGCCGTAAAGTCGACGTCCGCGCAAGTGGACGCCGAGGGGCTGGCCGAAGCACTGCGCGCTGAGATTCAGGGCCGAGTTCAGGATGAAGCGGGTGACAATGTCCGCTTCGATCGCGGCACTCGCGCTCTCTACGCCACCGACGGCTCCAACTATCGCCAGGTTCCCATCGGCGTCGTGTTTCCTCGTGATGCCGAAGATGTTGTGACCACGGTCGCGCTCTGCCGCCAGTTCGGCGCCCCGTTGCTCTGCCGCGGCGGCGGCACCTCTCTCGCCGGCCAATGTTGCAACGTCGCCGTCATTCTCGATTTCTCGAAGTACATGGCGGGAATTCTCGAAATCGATTCTGCGCGCCGCATCGCCCGCGTGCAGCCCGGAGTCGTGCTCGATACTCTCCGCGCCGCCGCTGAAAAACACCATCTCACCTTCGCTCCCGATCCTGCCACGCACGATCGTTGCACCCTCGGCGGCATGATCGGCAACAACTCCTGCGGCGTCCACTCCGTCATGGCCGGCAAGACCGACGACAACATCGAAGAACTGGATGTGCTCACCTACGACGGCCTCCGCATGAAAGTCGGCACCACGCCCGCCGCAGAACTCGAACGCATTCTGCAGCAAGGCGGACGCCGCGCCGAAATCTACAGCAAACTGCAATCCATCGCCGCGACCTATGGCGAGCAAGTACGCCACCGCTTCCCGAACATTCCCCGCCGCGTCTCCGGCTACAACCTCAACTACCTCCTGCCCGAGAATGGATTCAATGTCGCCCGCGCACTCGTCGGCTCGGAAGGCACGTGCGTGACGGTTCTCGAAGCCACCTGCCGTCTGGTCGAAAGTCCTCCCGAGCGCGCGCTGCTCGTGGTTGCTTATCCCGACATTTATCAGTGTGCCGACCATGTTCCCGAAATCATGGCGCACAAGCCCATCGGCCTCGAAGGCTTCGACGATCTTCTTGTCGGCTACACGCGTCAGAAGGGCATCAATTCCGAAGGCCTCGCGCTCCTGCCCGAAGGTGGCGGATGGCTCATGGTCGAGTTCGGCGCTTCCACCGCGCCAGAAGCCGAATCCCAGGCCCGCGGCCTGATGCGGACCCTGACGCGCAGCTCTCATCCGCCCGATCTGCGGCTCTATACGAGCAAGCAACAAATCAAACGCGTGTGGGAAGTCCGCGAATCGGCGCTTGGCGTGACGTCCCACGTGTCCGGGGAACCGATGAGCTGGGAAGGCTGGGAAGATTCCGCCGTCGCGCCAGAAAAACTCGGCGCCTACCTTCGCGACTTGCGAAAGATGATGGCCGCCTACCGCTACCGGGGCTCGCTCTACGGCCACTTCGGCCACGCCTGCGTTCACACCCGCATTAACTTCGATCTGCAATCGAAAGAAGGCATCGCGAACTTCCGCAAATTCATGGAGGAAGCCGCCGATCTCGTGGTCAGCTACGGCGGCTCCATCTCCGGCGAGCATGGAGACGGCCAGGCCCGCGGCGAGCTGCTCCCTAAAATGTTTGGACCAGAGCTCATCCAGGCCTTCCGCGAGTTCAAATCCGCGTGGGATCCCGATTGGAAGATGAATCCCGGCAAGCTCATCAATCCCAACAAGCTCGACGAAAATCTTCGCCTTGGCGCCGCGTACGCTCCCTGGGAACCGAAGACAAATTTTCAATTCCTCGCCGACCACGGCAGCCTCGCGCAGGCAACTCTACGCTGCGTGGGCGTAGGCAAGTGCCGCCGCGAAGAAGGCGGAGTGATGTGCCCCAGCTACCGCGCGACGCACGACGAAGAACACTCCACCCGCGGCCGCGCTCACCTGCTCTGGGAAATGACTCAAGGCCAAGGCCGAAGCGATGGGATCATCCGCAACGGCTGGCGCAGCGAAGAAGTGAAGCACTCGCTCGATCTCTGTTTAGCGTGTAAAGGATGCAAAACCGAGTGTCCCGTCGGCGTCGACGTCGCCACCTATAAAGCCGAATTTCTTTCTCATTACTATGAAGGCCGCGTGCGACCGCTCAGCGCCTACGCCTTCGGCAACATCGATCTCTGGGCGCGCCTCGCCTCACACGCGCCCGGCCTCGCCAACTTGACCACGCAACTTCCGTTCCTGCGCGACATCGCAAAGCGAGTCGCCGGAATGCCGAAGCAACGAAACATCCCAGCCTTCGCTCCGCAAACTTTCAAAACCTGGTTCCGCCGCCGACAGGAAGACGACCGCCTTGAAAGGGAGCGCTTTTCAGCCGCACCGTACCGAAGAAGAAAAACGGGGGCTTTAGCCCCTGACGCAGCGCCGCAAGTTCTGCTCTGGCCCGACACGTTCAACAACTATTTTCATCCTGCCACGGCAAAAGCCGCTGTCGAAGTCCTCGAAGCCGTAGGCTTCCACGTCATCGTCCCAAAAGCTAACCTCTGCTGCGGACGCCCACTCTACGATTTCGGCATGCTCGATCGCGCTCGCGCGCTCCTGCTCCGGATCCTCGACGAACTCTCCCCCGAAATCGAAGCCGGAATCCCCATCGTCGGCCTCGAACCAAGTTGCGTCGCGGTCTTCCGCGACGAGCTGCTCAACCTTTTTCCGCACGACGAGCGCGCGCAAGCCTTGTCACGCCAGATTTTCCTGCTGAGCGAATTCCTCGAAGCCAACGCCAAAGATTTCGCGTTTCCCCGGTTCGACCGCAAAGCGCTCGTCCACGGGCACTGCCATCACAAATCCCTCATGAAGATGACCGCGGAAGAGTCCGTCCTGCACCGCCTCGGCATCGACTTCCAAAGCCCCGCTCCGGGCTGCTGCGGCATGGCCGGAGCCTTCGGCTTCGAGCGCGACAAATACGACATCTCCATCGCCATCGGCGAACTCGAACTCATGCCCGCCGTCCGCCAGGCCCCAGCCGACTGGCTCATCATCGCCGACGGTTTCAGTTGCCGCGAGCAAATCGCGCAAGGCTCATCCCGCCACGCCCTGCACCTCGCGGAAGTTTTGCAGATGGCTCTGCACGGCGTCACCGCCGTAGACTCCCAACCCTACCCGGAGTCCGCAATCACCCATGGCCAAGAGGCAGATATAGCTCAATCCATGAAGCGCGCCGGTTTGGGCTTGGCGGCCTTGGCGGTCGGCGGAGCGCTGTTGTCGGGATTGTTGAGAAGAAGGTAGCGAGTCCTAAGATGGAAGCGCCCCAAATGAAACGCTGGCTTTGGAAATCGGCGGCGGCGATATCGCTGGTCGCACTAAGTGTGCTGCTCTCATTTTGCGCCTTCGTGGCTTGGGTCAAGATGTACCCTGTGGACGTAGACCCGAAGAACATCGAATATGTTCTCTGGACGCATGGGCTGAATCAAAATATGAATCTCGATCACGCCCTTGACGGAATGACGCACGACAAGTGGCCTGAGAGGCTTGTGATCGGTCTGTCAAAAGAACAACTCAAGGAACGGTTCGGCTACATCCGCACCTGGGACGAGGCCCCGGATCTCAGAGGCTGTTATCCGGCTACTAATGAGCTTGTATTCCTGAGGCATAGCCGGTGGATTGTTGTTCTTGATAGAGGAAGAGCGGTCAAGCTTGTGCTGTGCAAGGGGTGACGACGTTGGCGGCGACGAGCCAGCGCAAAAGCCAAGTTCATTCCCGCAGAAACATCCGCACCCGATCGGAGGTCCACGTCGCTACACCGCAGCCGAAAAAATCCGTGTCTTCTGTCCAGATCGGACAACGAAGTGCAAGCGCACAGGCCAGCATGGGCCAATCATCCGGATCCCGCCGCGCCAGCCGCTCCCGCGCTTCTGCTTCGAACTCGTCATACACTTCGCTCCCAATTAGTTCCACCATGCGGCCCAAGGATCGCAGCAGCTTCATCGCGGTCTCGGGATCACCTCCGCGCGTGGCCACAAGCGTGGCGAGATGCTCTTCGGCTTCCGCGTAAGCGGACTCGGGAACAAAGAACGACACATCCCCGGCGTGCGTCTCAATCACTTCGCGTACACGCCTCCCTAGAACCGCCCTTACCAGGATGTTGGCGTCAACTACCAGCGCTTTGCTTGGCATTGCGCTTCTTCTCTCGAGCAGATCGGCGAATCTGCTTGTATTCGTCCATCAACTCTTCTTCCGTTCCCCAGGACGCAATCATCTCATCCAAATCTTTCGCGGCGGCGCGCATGGCTTCCAATTCCGCAGTTCGGCTGCGTTTCTGTGCCGGAATGTAGAACCCGAGCGTCTCGCCATGGCGCGTAATCGCTAGGGCTTGATCGGATTCGAGATAGCCCGCTAGTTTCTCCCGGAATTCGCGGATGCCAATTTTGACGGTGTCCATAATTGTGTACTCACTGTACGCATTTTACAACACCGGCTCGAAGGGATGTCGGCTATTTTATTTTTCGTCAGCGCGGATGTAACCCTTTGTAAATCATACACTTACACGACTACTGCCCAACCTTGCCATTTTCTGGGACAATAGAGAGTCGCAAAGATTCGGCCTTGGATGGCGCGGAGACTTCTCTTAGCAGCGCCACACTTCAACATCGCTACCGCCGTCTCGAACGAAACTGAACGCAAAATGGAAACCGATAAGAGCACGCTTCTAGCGCCAGAGCAGTCGGCCGGCAAACTCCCCGCCGAAACCCTGCCCGCCCGCGTGGCCGCCAAACCGCCCGACACTCCTCTGTCCGGTTCTGTGCTCGTTCTAATCCAGTTCGACGTTTGCGAAGAAATTCGCCTCGACCAGCTCCGCCACATCCTCGGCGCGCGCACCGCCGATACCAGCTTCAAACACGTCGCTCCCGGCTACGTTCGCTTCCAGCGTCCTCCGGTCGAGGAGGTCCTCGAACCCCTCATCCTCGAAAGCGGCGAGCGCCTGCAGGGCGACATCAAGTATTTCGATTACGGCGTGGTCAGCGTGATCTTTGAGCTGCCCTTCTCCGGCGACTGGGACAAGCTCGTCCAACTCTCCAGCCGCTGGGTTTGGGACACCAACTTCGAAAGCCTCGCCACCCGCATCGTGAAACAAAAACTAGAGCGCGCCGCTCCCGCCCTGGTCAAGCCTTACGCGACCGAGTGGCTACAGGAAGACTATTTCATCTTTCACCTGCGCGAGATTGCCGGCTCCCCCTCCGCCACCGACCTACTCGCTTCTCAGGGCGGCTACATTTCTCAGGTCGTGCGCGGCGAGACCCAACCGCTTTCCGAGGGCGAACGGCAGGAAATTCTTCAATCGCGAATCTCCTACTATCCTCACGATCTCGCCGTGATCGGCTGGAACGCCGCTTTTATCTACGACAGTCCCGCCGGCGCCGAAACCGCAATCCAACTTCTGCAGTACGCCAATTCGCAATTATTGGAGTTCCGCCACTACGACGATCTGCTCACCAAGCAGCTCGAAGGCGTCTACGACTTCCTCGATCGCGGAGGCCACGGCCTCTGGTCGCGCTGGCGCACCGCCCGCGCTGCCTCGAAACTCCACACCGTCCTGCTTGACGTGAGCGAACTAACCGAGCGCGCCGACAATGCCATCAAGTTCCTCAGCGACATGTTCTCCGCCCGCCTCTACAAACTTGCGGCGCTGAAAGTCGGCGTGCCCGACTACAAAGACCTGGTCCAGCAAAAACTCCAAACCGCCGAAGAGCTTTACCGCTTCATGGTCGACGAGTTTAACCAAAGCCGCGCCTTCGTCCTGGAATTAATGGTGGTAATAATCCTGATCATCGAACTCGTCTACTTCTTCCGCGGCAAACCCATCTAGGCCTGCACCGAGAGATCCCGCAGCTCAACCAAGCTTGTCATTCCGAGCGTAGCCGGAGCGTTAGCGACGGCGGAGTCGAGGAACCTGCTGTCCGCCTGCGCCGCCACCGCTTCTCGCTCGGAGCGCGAACCTCAGTGACGCTGCTGTTCGCATGACCCTTCATCTCTCAACTCAAATTTCATCCCGCCTGGACCGACCTCGTCGCCCTGCGAAGACCGCTGCTTCTCCGACACCAGCCAGGCCTCAGCCTCAGCCGTCGTCCGGAAGACGTGGATCACCCGGAAAAACCGCTCGGCCAGTACTTCAAACATTCTAAGCATGCCGAACAGTGCGTCCGTGGTCGCTACAATGGCGCAAGCTTCGAAGCGAACTTTTTTCCGAACCCGCATGATCTCAAACGGCACGGCCTGTATCTGGCGAGCCAACGGGACAGACGTCATCTCACTAAGGTCCAACAACACGTCAAGACGGCCCACACATTCGGGATCGCGCTCCAACTCTTGAAAATGCCCGGCCACCTCGGCAAACGTCGTCATCCCAACGCATCGCGTCCGGATAACTCTCTCGGTTCGATCGATGGCATAAGTAATCGGCATATCATAACCCTGAAAAATTGCGTAATCCGTGCTACAAGCCTACACCCATTTTGCGCTCCTTGTGACCATCGATCACCTCCCTTTATTTGAAAACTAAATAGCAGTGAGCTAACATCTTGTTTCCCAATATTTTACGGCTCAGTCATGACGGCTCAGGATCTTGCCATGGGTGCCGGATCTGAGAACTGAGAACTGGGAACTGAGAACTGCAAACTGCATGCGCGGCCTGAAACACAAAACGGTCCTCATCACCGGAGGCGCCAGCGGCATCGGCGCTGCCACCGCCGCGCGTTTCCTAGAGGAAGGTTCTCAAGTCTGCATCCTCGATCGCGACGCCGCGGCGTGCAAAGCTATTCGTCAGCAACTTCCGTCGATCTCCGAAGCCTTCATCGCTGACGTCGCCAATCTCAAGCAGGTCGAAGCCGCCTTCGCCGGCGCAATCCGCGCCATGGGTGGAGTCGATGTCCTCATCAACAACGCTGGCATCAGCATCCGCCACAACTTCCTCGACATCACTCCCGAAGAATGGGACAAAGTCATCGCCGTAAATCTCACCGGAGTCTTCTACGTGGCGCAAACCGCGGCGCGCCACATGATGGAGCGCTTTTCAACCGGGCCCGGCAGTGGAGTGATTCTGCAAACCGCCTCCACCAACGGCGTCATAGGCTACCCCTACTACGCCGACTACAACGCCACCAAAGCCGGAGTGATCGAGTTGACGCGTTCCATGGCGCTCGAACTCGCACCCAAAGTCCGCGTCTGCGCCGTTGCTCCGGGATACGTGCTCACGCCCATGCAGCGCGCCGAGTACACCGACGCCATGCTCGAGGAAGTAAATCGCAAGATTCCCCTCCGCCGCCACGCCAAGCCGGAAGAGATCGCCGCGCTGTTTGCGTTCCTCGCGTCCGACGACGCAGCCTACGCCACGGGCCATGTCTACACCATGGATGGCGGCGAAACCGCAGGCGGCTTGGCTAGCCGCTAACAGGCTGCCGGAAAGGGGAAAGACTTTTGCTTTTGAACTCTCACCCCCGCGCGAATCGAGATGCAAGCCTCGCCAGCCGCACCAATCGATAGAGAGGGAAGAGGGTCTTCGGCAGACCGATCGTCTCCCACTCACCCGGACCGGGCGTGAAAGTCAGGCGCGTGAGGAATCGCGCCCGATCCACTCTACGTTCGCGGAGCCGCATCATCAGGCGGAAATACGATACCTGCTGGGTCTCGTAGGAAACTCCCGTTACCACCGATTCGGCAATTTCCTCATCCAGGGATCGCGCCGCACGGTCTGCGAGAATCGCGCTTTCGACATGCGCCGGAATCACCGTTCCCAGAAAGCGATTCGTCAGCAGCAGCGTGATCCGCAGAATTCGCTCGATGCCGAATTCATGGGCGCGAGCCCGCACCCAATCCCAATTCAAATCCTCCCGTCTCAAAATCTGCGCGATGTCGCAGAGCCAGATCAGTCGTCCCCATGCATGCTTCGCAGCATGTACGGAGAGCACCAGCAGCAGATCCTCGGGAGAAGGAGTTTTCACCGCCCGGCCCGCAACCGTGGCGTTCACTGCGCGCTCAAACAGTCCATCCATGTCGAAGTCAACGGCGTAGAACCGCGGCTGCAGCGCCCATTGCAGTTCAAGCAGATTCCGTCCAGCAGCACTGTCGAAAGTCCATTCGTATCCTGAAGCAATGTAAGCTTCCTCGGCATCTTCGGGAATAAGCACGCGCGGCGTATATCCCAGGCCGCGAACCGCATCCTTGATGCGCGTCACCTCGTGTTTGCGGACGAAAAGGTCCATGTCGCCGGATTGCCGCAGAGCCATATCTCCGTAGTACACCTCTGAAAGCACGATGCCCTTGTAAGCAACCACTTCGATGCCAAGCTCCTCGAGACATTGCAGAATGCGCATCAGCTCGCGCGCCAGAAAAAGAGATTTGTGGATGTTCCTCTCGTAACCCTGGCGAAGCGACGCCAGCACAGCGGAAGGAACTGAATCACTCAAGGCGGAGAAGTTCTGATACAGAATCGAGGATGTGCCGTGATTGTCGGCAAGGCGAAGCACGGCCTCCCAATCGACCGGTTTTTCGAGCCAGCCCCGGATGCGGCCGCGATCGCTCCCCGGTGGATCGACAGAACTGGCAGCCAGCACAAGCTCCCATGCAGACGCACGCGCAATAGTTAGGTCTGAACGGTCCACGGATGTTGCGAATCCTGGGTTCAAGGTGTGGTTTTGCTGCTTTGTCCGCTACGGTTGCCGGCGGAGGTCGAGCCATCTTAACAGGGTAAGCCCGCGCCCTTCGAGATGCGAGAAAAGCGCACGCCACCGTGACCTCAGCTCATCGGATGGTTACTTCCGTCACCCCCGGTTGCACTTTATTAGCGCTGTTCCCAGCCCCGGTTCTGTCAAACTTGGAAGGTCCGAAGGCGCAGGTCCCCGCCGGACTTAGAGCCCATGGGGTCAACAGTCTCGCAAATGGAAATTTTGACACCCAAGACGACACGTCGAAGCACGCGACTGCGCGTAGAGATTCCCATCACCGTGACCAGTATGGATCGGAGACATCCGTTCGCTGCTGAGTGCGTCGCGCTGGTGGTAGGCCCGCAAGGCTGCGGATTTCGCGCCGCGCAAGCCTTGCCCCTCGAAACTCCGGTGCTCTTGAGCGCTCTGCCTGGCGGCGGAAGCGCATCTGGCCGTGTCGCGAATTGTCTGCCTCTGGGCAACGATGGAAAATCTTTCCTGATCGGGGTGTCGCTGTATAACCCTGGAAATGTGTGGGGGATCGCCGATCCCCCCGCGGATTGGAATTGTCCCTCCACGCCTAGCTCGGCCCCGCCCAGTGAAACCAAAGCTCCAGCCAAGAGCAAGAATGCCTGGCCTTACAACCTGTTCTCCGGCCAGGGCGAAGCCCATCCCGGACGAAAATAAGGGGCAGTGATTCTGACCACTGATCACGGCTCACTTCTCACTGCGTCCCGACCACTAGACACTGAATTTTCGTAACCTCGTACTCAATGTGGGGAAGTGGCATACTTCTAGCCACGATGTCGGAGACGCCAGAATCGGTCGTGCTGGGTCCATCTTCGGCCGGATTTCCCGGTGGCCAGGATCGTCCTTTTCGTGTCAAATTGCGCGGATCGGTTCTGACCCTCATTCGACTGCCCAACCGGCGCCAAGTGCGAGGGAAGCTGCACCAGCTTTCCACCACCGGCGGCCTGATGCATCTGGAAAAACCACTCGACGAAAAGCTGAAAGTGGAGTTGATCTTCCACCTCGGCGAGACCACCATCCGCGAGAAGGCAGAAATGATGTTTCCCATGTGGGCCACGCAGGGTTGGCTCCAGCCGTTCCGTTTCGTCGATCTGCCAGAGGCCAGCAAGAAAGCTCTGGAGGCCGGGCTTCTGCAATTTGTGCAGCGCCTGCAAAACCCAACTTCCTAAGTCACGCCCAATCGTCCTCTGCCTAACCTGACTTTCGCAACCCTGTACAAACCCCGCTGCTTGTAGAAGAATTACGTTCCAGCCGAAGGTTCGAGACTTCGTCTCCGGGGCATTCCCTGTATTTCAGGCCTAATACGCTTAGCGAAGCGGTTCACGTCCTCGCCAGTTCTGGAGGCCAGATCCTGGCCGGCGGTACCGACTTTTTTCCTTCCCTCGGCGATCGTCCCGTGACCGGCTCTATAGTGGATATTTCTGGGCTTCGCGAACTCAAGGGTGTGACTCGCGAAACAGATTACATTCGGATCGGCGGCCTGACGACCTGGTCCGAAATTGCAAAGACTCGACTGCCCAGATGTTTTGACGGATTGAGAGCCGCGGCACGAGAGATTGGCGGGATTCAGATCCAGAATCGCGGCACTGTCGCCGGGAACCTCTGCAATGCATCTCCGGCGGCGGATAGTGTTCCGCCGCTGCTGGCGCTCGATGCAGAAGTGGAACTCGTGTCACACGCTGGAGCGCGCCGTATGCCGCTCTCGGATTTTATCGTCGGCAATCGCAAAACGCAGCGCCGGCCCGACGAAATTCTCTCGCAGATACTGGTTCCGCGAACCATCGAGAATGCCGCGTCAGCGTTTCTCAAGCTGGGCGCACGCCGCTATCTCGTGATCTCGATCGTCATGGTCGCGGTTGTCATTGAGAAAGATTCGACAAAGCACGCTCGCGAAGACATTGTTCGCGAAGCCCGCATCTGCATTGGCTCGTGCTCGGTCGTGGCCCGACGGCTCAGAGAACTGGAGCAGGCGTTGACGGGCCAGTCCGCAACCGTTGGCCTGGGCTCGCTTGCCACTGCCGAGCACCTGCAGCGTTTGTCACCCATCGGCGACGTCCGCGCCACCGCGGCATATCGGCGCGACGCGGCTTTGCGGCTCGTGCAGCGCGCGCTCGATGCATGCGCCGGGAGCTCTTGAATGGCAATCATCGCTCCCATGGCGGAAACCGAGTCGCTGCTCAGGCTGATTGTGAATGACCACGAAGTTTCAGTGGCCGCTCCGGCGGCGCAGAGACTCTCGCGCGTGTTGCGGGAACAGCTGGGGCTGACGGGAACAAAAGTGGGTTGCGATGCCGGCGATTGCGGCGCCTGCACTGTATTGCTGGATGGAGAACCCGTTTGTGCCTGCCTGGTTGCAATGGGCCAGGTTGAAAACCGTACGGTCACGACCGTGGAGGGACTGAAGCATAGGCCGCCGCTATTCGGTCGCCTGCAGGAAGCATTCCTTCGCCATGGAGCCGCTCAATGTGGCGCGTGCACTCCGGGAATGCTGGTGGCGGCCAGCGCCCTGCTCGAAGACAACGATTCACCTTCCGAGGCTGAGGTCATGGATGCGCTGGGCGGCGTGCTGTGCCGCTGCACGGGATATCGCAAAATCATCAGCGCGGTTTTGGATGTAGGTTCGCAAAACGTACGTTCGAAGGAAGTGCGTCCACAAGAGGCAAGAGCAGCAAGCCCCGCCGCTGGGACCTCCGTAGGTCAGCGCTTGATCCGCCTGGATGGAAAGCCGAAAATTGAGGGCACGGAAATCTACGGTGCAGACGAAGTTCCAGATGATGCGCTCGCGTTGCGTGTCATCCGATGCCCTTATGATCGCGCCAAGTTTCACTTTGGAGATCTGCAGGTCTTCGTCTCTGCTCATCCGGGAGTGGAGGCGATTTTTACGTCGAAAGATGTCCCGGGCGAAGATTGTTACGGAGTGATCCCACGCTTTGCCGATCAACCTGTATTTGCCCACGCCGTGAACGGAGCCCGGTACCGGGGAGAAGCGATTGCCGCGGTGGTGGGCGAGGCGAGGGCGATCGAATATTTGGACCCGTCTACGTTTCCTGTAATTTGGGAGGAACTAATCGCGCTGCGAACCATCGACGAAGCTCTGGCGCCGGGCGCTCCGCTCATCCATCTCACCCGCGCAGAAAATGTGCTGACTCGCGGGCGAGTGGTGCGCGGCGATGTAGAGAAAGCGGTGGCGGAAGCTTATGCGGTAGTGGAAGGCGAATTCGAAACCGGCTTTGTCGAGCATGCTTGCATTGAGCCGGAAGCGGGATTTGCCCGGCGCATCGGCGACCGTATCGAGATCCAGGCCTGCACCCAGTCGCCCTATATGGACCGCGCCGATATCGCGAAGCTGCTTGGCATTGCCGATGACGCCGTGCGGATTATTCCGACAGCGGTCGGCGGCGGCTTCGGAACCAAGCTGGACTTGTCAGTGCAGCCGTTTCTCGCGCTAGCGGCGTGGCATTTGCGGCAGCCCGTGCGCATGGTTTATTCGCGCACCGAGTCGATCATGTGCACCACCAAACGCCATCCCGCGCGCATGCATTGCCGGGTCGGAGCCAGCGCGGACGGAAAACTCCTGGCCCTCGACTTCACCGCCGACTTCAATACCGGCGCTTACTCCTCGTGGGGCCCCACGGTTGCCGCGCGGGTTCCGGTGCACGCTTCCGGGCCGTACGTAGTTCCGAACTACCGCGCCCTCACGCGTGCCGTTCACACCAACATCGTTCCTGCCGGAGCGTTTCGCGGATTTGGAGTGCCGCAGATGGCGATCGCTCAAGAGCAACTCTATGACGATCTCGCCATCCGCCTCGGAATCGATCCGCTGGAGTTTCGCATCCTGAACGCGCTGGGCAATCATACTCCCACGGTCACCGGCCAGGTCATGGGAGAAGGTGTCGGCATTCGCGCGTGCTTTGAAGCCTTGCGCCCGCGGTGGAATGCGGCGCGCGCCGAAGCGGTCGAATTTAATTCCATGACCAACGGCCCGATTCGTCGCGGCGTTGGCGTGGCTGGAATGTGGTATGGATGCGGCAACACGTCGCTGCCTAACCCCTCCACGATGCGCATCGGCCTGAAGCGCGACGGCAGAATTGCGCTACACCAGGGAGCGGTCGACATTGGACAGGGATCGAATACTATCGTGACGCAGATTTGTGCCGACGCGTTGCGCGCGCCCATCGACTGCTTCGACTTGATTTCCGGCGATACCTCGATCACGCCGGATTGCGGCAAGACCTCCGCGTCACGGCAGACCCTGGTCACGGGCAAAGCCGCGCACATGGCGGGAAAAGAACTGCGGCGTGCGATTCTTCGGCTGGCTGGTTTTCGAAAAGTTCATGATCAAGACGATGCGGTTATCGAGTTTGGCGAAGGCACGTTGACGGTTCGATCCGACGGAAAGGAGAGCAGCGTCTGCTTGCAGAACCTGCCGCTCGATAAGCATGGCTACGTGCTCACCACCGAGCAGACGTTCGATCCCCCGACCAGCGCGCTCGATGAAAACGGCCAGGGTGTTCCGTATGCGGTTTACGGATTCGGCGCTCACCTAGCCGAGATTGCCGTCGATATTGAACTCGGGACGGTGCGCGTGCTCAAGATCGTTGCCGCTCACGACGTGGGGCGCGCCATCAATCCGACTTTGATTGAAGGGCAAATCGAGGGCGGCGTCGCCCAGGGAATCGGAATGGCATTGATGGAAGAATTTTTTCCCGGCAAAGGCGAGAACCTGCACGATTATCTGATTCCTTCGGCCGGCGACATCCCCGCAGTCGAATTCATCCTGATTGAAGATGCCTCGTCCATAGGGCCGTTCGGAGCAAAAGGAATTGGAGAGCAGGCCGTGATTCCAACTGCGCCTGCCATTCTGAATGCGATTCACCACGCGACCGGCGTGCGCATGCGCCGGGTTCCCGCCACGCCCGATCGCATACGCGAAGCGATGCTGGCGAGTGCATCGAGCGCGAAAACAAGCGGGAAGAATGGAGGCGCTCGTGGCTGATGACGACGCCATCCGCTGCGATGCCTGCCCTGTGCTCTGCTATATCAAGCCGGGAAGGACCGGTGCGTGCGACCGCTACGCGAATGACAACGGTCAATTAATACGGATTGATCCGCACGTTGTGCTCGATCGCGCGTTGTCGCGCGGCGAATCGGTCGTCCCTTTCCTCGATCGTGAAAAGGAATGGGATGGCCGCATCGTGAGCGGCCCTGACACTTTTGTGACCGCCATCGGCGCAGGCACGACGTATCCCGACTACAAGCCAGCTCCGTTCATCATCTCCTCCGCCGTGCAGGACGTGGACATGGTCACAGTGGTCACGGAAGGCATTTTCAGCTACTGCGGCGTCAAGGTGAAGATCGATACTGATCGATACCTGGGACCGGAGACGAATCTGGTACGCGCACAAGGCGAGCCGGTTGGGCACGTCACTACCAGCGAATACGGCTCGCAGATGCTCTCACTGGGCGGAGTTCGCCACCTCACCGGCGGCAGCCGCAGGGAAGGTACAGTCACCTGCGAGACGCTGTTGCACCTGTGTGACCGGAAGCCGGTCGAACTCACGATCGACGAAGGCGCCACCATGATTCTGCAGGCGGGCGAGCCGCCGGTGGTCGATGGTGCCAGAGAAGAGCGGATGCGTGTGGGCTGCGGCTCGGCGACAATCGGAATGTTTGCCCGGCAGTGGCACGGTAAGGTCGATGAAGTGGTCGTCGTCGATGACCACATCACCGGCGTACTTTCCGAACACCAGGCAGGGAAATTGCTGGGCATTCCGGAGACCGGCATTGAGATGAAGGGCCGGCGTTCCACTCCAGGGCGCTACTTCCGGGTGGCAGAACCGGGCACCGCGTGGGGCGGTACGAACATCGACGATCCTCTATCTATCGTGAAGGAGTTCGATCCGAAGATCGCATGGCCCAAGCTTCGGTTGCTCATGGTGAGCACCACGGGCGAACACCATGCTTATTACGAACTCGACGAGTCCCTGCGGCCGGTGGAAAAAGAATTGCCCGCCGAGCTCCGCGAATCGGTCGCCCGCATCAAAGAGAATTGCGAACCTGCGCTCACTACGGTCCTGTTCATGGGCGGAGCCGGAGGGTCGCTGCGGGCCGGCGTCACCGAAAATCCGGTGCGGCTTACTCATTCGGTCAGGGACGCGCTAACCCGCGTCACCTGCGGCGGCGCGCCGGTTTATGTTTGGCCGGGAGGCGGCATCACTTTCATGGTTGACGTGAGCCGCATGCCCGAAAAAGCATTCGGATACGTGCCCACGCCGGCGCTGGTCGCTCCCATAGAATTCACGCTGAAGCTCAAAGATTACGCTGCGCTCGGCGGCTACCTCGATCACGTTCGCCCTCTCGATTCCATTCTGCATGGCGAAGGCCGCCGCCATGTTTCAGCCAACCCGCAGAATCCCTGGCCGCTGAATGACACCGAGCCTCCGAGGTCCAACCGATGAGGACGCGCGCGCAGGTAAGACTCTTGCCCGATGGCCGCCGCCTGCATCTGCACGATGGACCCATCGATCTGGTCGTCGAGGCCTTTGCGCCCGTCAGCGAAGTGAATGCGGCCTATCGCGCGGCGGCCGAGCGCTTCGTCACGGTGCTCGACGAACTCTGCGAGGAGCTTCCGCTTCTGCGGCAGCCTGCGACAGCGAGTAGTCCGCCGGCAGTAGGCGTTGTCGCGAGACGCATGACGGCAGCCGTCATGCCCTACCGCGAGCGAACCTTCATCACTCCGATGGCGGCTGTGGCGGGCGCAGTCGCGGAGGAAATCCTGGACTGCATGAGCTCTGCGGCAACGCTTTCCCGTGCCTACGTTAATAACGGCGGGGATATTGCGCTGCATCTCTCGCCTGGAGAACGCTTTTTTGTGGGCATGGTCGAGCGTCCGGATCGTCCATCACTCTTTGGCAAAGTTGAGTTGCACTCGGCGCAGCCGGTACGAGGCATTGCTACCAGCGGTTGGCGCGGCCGCAGCTTTTCACTCGGCATTGCCGATGCGGTTACGGTTCTTGCCGACCGTGCGGCCACGGCCGACGCCGCCGCTACCATCATCGCCAACGCTGTGGACTTGCCGAGTCATCCAGCGATCATGCGCTTGCCCGCCCGCTGCCTCGCTCCCGATAGCGACCTGGGAGACCGGCTCGTGACCCAAGGGGTGGGAAAACTTTTCCACGAAGAGATTGCAGCCGCACTCGATCGAGGCGTTGCAGTCGCGCGTTCGCTCGTGTCGGAGGGGTTGGTCCACTCCGCGGCGCTCCGACTCTCTGGCGAGACTCGCATTGCCGGTGCAAGCCTCGAGTCAGGCCAATTTGTCGCTGGTCCAGAGAAATCCAGCAGGAGTCTCATCCATGCCTGAGGTTCACGTTCGAAAGAAATTTACGGTCGTCGAGGAAATATTTCATGAGGGTGGTCCCGTCTCGGCCACGCCGCTTCGCCGCGCTGCGGCGCTGGCAATCATTCGCAATCCGTTTGCAGGTTCGTACGTGCAGGAAATTGTAGGGTTCATGGACGATCTGAAACCGCTCGGCCTCGAAATGGCGCACTCCCTGATCGCCGCGTTGGGCGGAGATGCAAAAGTCGTTGAAGGTTATGGCAAGGGAGCCATTGTTGGCGCGAACGGAGAGCTCGAGCACGGAGCTTTATGGCACGTGCCGGGAGGCTATGCCATGCGCGAGATCCTTGGCGACGCGAAGGCGATCGTGGCTTCAACGAAAAAAGTTGGCGGACCCGGCACTCGGCTCGATGTTCCCATCACGCACATCAATGCATCCTACGTGCGAAGTCACTTCGATTCCATGGAAGTCGGCGTGGCCGATGCCCCACGGGCCGATGAGATTCTGCTGGCGCTGGTGATGACCACCGGCCCCCGCGTTCATGCCCGCGTTGGCGGCCTCAAAGCCTCGGAGATTAAAGGAGAAGACGGACTGCGATGAAAGCCTCTACGACAGCGAAGATCCGCAAGATTGCAACCTTTCTTGAAGAGACAAAGAGCGAAATGGGCCGGACCATCGATCCTCCCACGCGCCGCGCCGCGGCAGTCGCAGTGATTGAAAATCCTTTTCCCGGAAAATACGTCGACGACCTGTCTGCGTTGATGGAGATCGGCGAGGAACTCGGGGAACTGCTCACGCTTCGCGCGGTTGCCGCTCTGGGTGTGCAGGCGACCAGTGTCGAGAGTTATGGCAAGGCCGCCGCGGTCGGTGAGAACGGCGAACTCGAGCACGCCGCGGCGATTCTGCATCCTAAACTCGGCGCGCCAGTGCGGCGAGTTCTCGGCAAGGGCGCCGCACTCATCCCATCTTCCAAGAAGCGAGGCGGCATGGGCGTCGCCCTCGACATTCCTCTGGGGCACAAAGACGCTGCCTTCGTCCGCAGCCACTTCGATGGCATGGAGGTGCGAATCAATGACGCTCCCCGGGCCAACGAGATCATGGTCGCGGTCGCTGTCACGAATAGCGGGCGCCCGCTGGCGCGCGTCGGTGGGCTGACGAAGGATCAGATCAAAGGCGAAGACGGTTTACGTTAGGAAACCGCTTTGGTCGTTTCTCGTTAGTCGTTCGCCAAACCACTCATGACCGTTTCCACTCTGCGCCGTTATCTTGATTTAGAATTGACAGCGTACGATTGCCGCTGCGCCGTTTACCGAAACAGAAAACTAGATAGGGAGCTTCTCTATATCTGCATTTGAAAAAGAAGGAGCGATTATGAGTG
Source organism: uncultured Acidobacteriaceae bacterium (assembly GCA_963827005.1). GTDB lineage: Bacteria > Acidobacteriota > Terriglobia > Terriglobales > Acidobacteriaceae > Sulfotelmatobacter. The sequence goes on along the minus strand of CAWGZD010000007.1, from coordinate 1,220,327 downwards.
ATGATGCCAACCGAGACACCTTTTCGCGCCGTGGATTCCTGGGAATGAGTTCGGCGGCGCTAGCGGCTGCCGGCGTGCTATCGGCCGATGCCGCGGCGCAAGAGCAGAAGCCCTACCCGACGAAGAACGATCGCAGTGCGAGCGCGCCCGGCCCCGGCAATCCCCCGCTCGACGCCCAGAATCCGGATTCCTTCTTGCCGCCGCCCACGGACGCAGGCGGCGTGCAGACCTTCAAGTATCCTTTCGCGCTCTCTCACAAACGCATGCAGGAGGGGGGATGGTCGCGCGAGGTTACGGTCCGCGAGCTTGCGGTTTCCAAGTCGATCGCCGGCGTGGACATGAGATTGACCGCGGGAGGCATTCGAGAACTGCACTGGCACACGGCTGCCGAATGGTCCATCATGCTCTATGGAAACGCGCGAATCACGGGGCTCGATGCCGACGGCAAGAGTTTCGTGGCCGACGTAACAGAAGGCGACCTCTGGTATTTTCCCCCGGGAATTCCGCATTCCATCCAGGGTCTGAACCCCGATGGTTGTGAATTTCTGCTGGTGTTCGACGACGGCAATTTCTCGGAATACGAGACCGTGCTGCTCACCGACTGGATGGCGCACACTCCTCACGACGTACTCTCGAAAAACTTTGGCGTGAGCGAGCAGGCTATGGAGAAGATGCCGCGGAAAGAGAAATTTATCTTCCAGGCCGCGGTCCCCGGTTCTCTGGCTGAGGATCAGAAGATTTCTGCAGGCACGCGTGGCTTGTCGCCGCAAGATTTCGCGTTTCGCGCCGCCGATCAAACCGTCACCAAGCGCACCAAGGGCGGCGAGGTGAAGATCGTCGATTCGAGCAAATTCAAAATATCCACGACGATCGCCGCGGCCATTGTCACCGTCCACCCCGGAGGCATTCGCGAACTACACTGGCACCCCAACGCAGATGAATGGCAGTACTACATCAGCGGTACGGGACGAATGACTGTGTTCGCTACCGGAGGCCGCGCCCGCACCATGGACTTTCAAGCCGGAGACGTGGGCTACGTCCAGAAGACGCTGCCCCACTACGTCGAGAACACGGGCGACACCGATCTGAAGTTTCTGGAGATGTTCAAGAGCAACCTGTATCAAGACCTCGCGCTCTCAGAGTGGCTCACGCATACGCCTCCGGAGCTGGTCATTGCCCACCTGGGCATCGATAAGGCAACGCTCGACGCCATACCGAAGGATGAAGTCGTAGTCATGCCAAAGTAGCGTCGGCGCTATCCACAATTTCACTGCCGTACGATTTCCGGCGCCATTGTTGCCGGTGGCGTGTTGCGGCTGCGTTGCGCGCTGACCATACCGTCGATGATGACCATCCCGATGCCCGGCAAGTCTCCGCGTTGAATGCTTTCCAGTACCGTCCTTCCCGGCGAGTGCTGAGCCTTGTCGATCATCACAAAGGTCGCGGCGCGGCCGGGCTCGATCATTCCGCAATCAAGATTTCGGATCCGTGCGGTGTTGCCCGTAGCCAGACAGACGGCAACTTCGGCCGGCACATCCCCAAGAGACGACAGCGTCGAGATCATGCGCAGGATCCCAAGCGGCTGCACTCCTGACCCCGCAGGCGAATCCGTGCCCAGGATCACCCGATCAAGCTTCCTTAATTCTTTTGCGGTCCGCAACGTAAGCAGCGCCGCCTTTTCGTTTCCGTTGTGCACCAACTCTAGAGCTCGCGGTGATTGCTCGCACAGCGCAACGATCTGCTCATCCGGCAGAGCAGTGTGGCCGCCATTGATGTGGCCGATCACATCGGCGTCGGCCGCGAGCACAATATCTTTATCGATCAAGCTGGAGCCAGGAATCGAAGGCCCGCCAGTATGAATCGTACTTTGCAAGCCGTACTTCCGCGCCCACGCGACCATCTGGCGCGCCGTCGCCCCATCCTTCACGCTGCCCAGGCCAACTTCCCCGAGCATGCTCACTCCGGCGGCAGCCAGATCCTTGAAATCTTCCTCAACCATTCCATGTTCGATCACCGGAGCGCCCGCATAAATTCTCACGCCGCCGGGGCGAAAGGCTGAAAAGGCGCGCTGGGCAAAGATCGCCATCGCCTTCAATCCAACCACATCCTTCGGTCTTCCGGGAGTGTGCACTTCCCCTGCGGAAATCATGCTGGTCACTCCACCATGCAGATAACTGTCGATCCAGCCAATCTGGTTCTGCCGCGGCGTCCAATCGCCCGCCACCGGATGCACGTGGCTGTCGATCAATCCCGGAGCCAGAGTCGTGCCCTTGGCGTCGATCACGAGCGTCGCCCCCTCCACGTCGATCTCTTTCTCTTTGCCGACGGCGGAAATTTTCCCGTCCACGGCGAGCACGGCGTCGGCATCGAGCATCGGATTCTTCAGATCACCGCTTAGCATCAAACCGATATTACGAATCAGAAGCCGTGCCATCGGAACACCTCAAGGTTGAGTTTCACGGAATCCCCGCCATCCGCAAAGAATGTTATAAGCTTGTTCTCACCACGACCACGGCGGTCAGGCGGAACGGCAATGGTATCTCGCAATCTCGTTTTCTGGGAAGTCGATACGCAGGCGGACTTCATGCTCCCCGGCGGCAAACTCTACGTGCCCGGCGCCGAACGCCTGCTTCCGAACATTCGCCGGCTCACCGACGCCGCCCGCCAGGGCCGCGTCTTTCTGGTTTCCCACGGTTGCTACCACACGAAAGATGATCCCGAGTTCAAAACCTTTCCGCCGCACTGCATCGAAGGCACCGCCGGTTCCGCATATGTTTCCGAGGCACTCACGGGGAAAGTTGTCACCGTACCGAATGAACCAACGGCCTCGCTGCCGCAAGACCTGTCGCAATACCAGCAGATTCTCCTCGAGAAACAGACGCTCGACATTTTTGAAAGCCGGCATGCTGCGGACCTCGTGAAGCGATTGGGGGATGACGCAGAATTCGTCGTCTTCGGCGTGGTCACGGAATACTGCGTCCGCTTCGCGGCCAAGGGATTGCTCGATCGCGGCCGCCGCGTTTTCGTAGTTGAGGACGCAATTGAAACGCTGACGGCCGCAGATGGAGAACGGACCGCTGCTGAGCTCCAGGCTCTCGGTGCAAAATTCATCACCACAGACCAGGCACTGGCGCTTCTGAACAAAGCGAAATAGCAGATCGAGCTTAAGCCGAGCGCAGATCGAGCAAGCATCGGCTCTACGGCGAACGCACATCCAAACTATAAATTTCCTGCGTGCTGCGATCCCGCATCAGCAGCGGCGAGTCATCGGGCGCCAGCCCTACCCAGAACTCCCACGGATCAAACCCTCGTGGAATTTCCTTCAGGCTGAGCAGTCCTTCCACTTTTCCGCTCGGGACACTCACGCGCACAATGTCATCGACTCTTGTCGGAATAATCTTCCGCATAAAGATACTTGCCGTCGCGCGACCAGTTTTCAAAACCGAATCGCGAAACCGCAAGCTGCATCCAGTTTCTTTTCTCCACGTCGTAAAGCATCAGCTTCGTCGAGTCTGCCGAAAGCGCCGCCACGTAGCGCCCATCCGGCGAAACCCGAGGGCTGAAAAGAGTTTTCCGAGTCCGGCAGATCCGAGATTTCCGAAGTCTTCAAATCAGCGACGTGAATATTGGGCCCGGCCGCGGCCCCGTATTCCAGCCACGGCATCCCCGCAAACACAATCGAATCGCCTTCGGGCGTCCAGGTCGGATCGCCTTGATTGCGGTCGCCCTGATTATGGTCGCCCGCGGTCACTTCCCGCGGCGTGCCGCCTTCTGCTGCAATCACAAAAATCTTCCACGGCTTTCCCGGACGCGATCCCATAAACGCGATCTGGGTTCCATCCGGCGACCAGCGCGGCATGTGCGCCTGCATCGGCGCATACGTCAATTGCATCCGCGAACTTCCGTCCGGCTTGCTTCGCCACAGCGTGAGTTCCGGATGCGCTACATAAGTTACCCATTCGCCGTTGCCCAGAATATCGGCCTCGCCCGCCGACACGCCGGGAAGATATACCGAGAACTGCTCCGCTTTTCCCTCCAGCCGAACCAGATCGAACCGCCGCTGCTGCCCAATCACGAACAACTTCTTTCCATCCGGGCTCGGAGTCGGATTGCTGAACAACAGCGGCCCCACCGTCAACTGCGTCGGCGCCGTGCTTGCTTTGTGAAACAAAGACTCACCATCGCGCAAGGCCCAGATGTTTTGCGTGTGATCGCGAGTCAAGTCAAACAGAAAGTATTTTCCATTTGCGCTCCAGGCCCCGCCAAACTCTTGCGGCGGTTTGTTCCACTCCGCCAATATCGGATGCAAACCCTTGCCCTCCGCTGAAACCTCCCACAACGAAGACGTGCGCTGGTTCGTATCCCGAATCGTGAAACGCAACCGGCGGCCGTCCGGAGAAAATCGCGGCGCAAAAGGAATGCCCTTTACCGCCAGAAGCTCCCGCGAATCGCTTCCGTCGGAATTGCACGTGTACAAACTTGACTGCCTGGCATATACGATGCGCTGCCCATCCGGAGCCCACACCGCCGCATGTGCCAGAATGCTTCCCACCGGCCGCAACGACCCTGCCGGGACCGGCAGCACCCACACCGGCCATTCCGTTTCCGAACCTTCCGCCACGCCTTTCACCAGCAATTCAGAACGGCCCGCGTAGAAGTCGTAAATGTCGGCGCTCGCCGGCGCGATCGGCAGCGGCGCCGTTTCTCCCCCCGAGGCCGAAACTTGCCGCAGCACCGAGTGTCCACTCAGATATTCGGAAAAGTACACCCGCGTGCCGTCCGTGGCCAGCGACCGCTTCGAAGCTCCATCGTTAGTAATCTGCATCGACGAAACCACCACCGGCGCGGGCTCCGGCGATCTCACCCACAGCAGCCCACCAACCACCGCAGCCGCGGCAACCGACGCCCGCCGCTAGCCACGGTGCGATCTTCGCTTTCGGGTGAACCGCAACGGGGGTGTGAGCCGTAGCAAACAAGGCCCGGATTCTTTCCTTCGAGTCCGGCACGGCCGGCCTCGCAGCCGATATGCCACCCGAGCCTTCCCCAGCCCCAGCCCCCGCTGCAGGCGCTGGAAATCCACCCGCATCTCGGCCGCGCTTTGATAGCGCTGTCCCGGATCTTTTTCCAGCGCCTTCCTCACCATGCGTTCAAGTTCCGCAGGCGTCGCCGCATCGAATCGCAGCGGCCACTCGGGCACGCTGTGAATCAGAGAATCGAAAAATGCGGCCGATGTTTGTCCCTGGAAGGGCAGCACTCCGGTCGCCATCTCATAGAGCACCACGCCAAAAGAAAACAGGTCGGTGCGCGAGTCGAGCGGCCGCCCCAGCGCCTGCTCCGGAGACATATAAGGAACCGTTCCCAGCGCGGATCCCGGCCGCGTAAGGTCCTCTGGCGAATGCGTGACGCCCCCGAATGTACCGCCGCTCACATGAGCCTGGTCGTCGACCGTCAGCTTCGCCAGTCCGAAATCCAGAATCTTGGCGTGTCCCCGCTTGGTGACAAAAATGTTTGTCGGATTAATGTCGCGATGAATAATGCCGTGCGTGTGAGCCGCGTCGAGCGCGTCGGCAATCTCGATTGCCAGCGGCAACAGCGTCCCAATTTCCATCGGCCGCCCCGCAATACGATGCTTCAGCGGAAGCCCGTCCAGAAACTCCATGGCGATGAAGGCTTCGCCCTGCTGCCCGCCAATGTCATAGACCGTGCAAATGTTGGGATGATTCAGCGCCGAGGCCGCCTGCGCTTCCACCTGAAAACGGGCCAGGGACTGGGCGTTTCGGGCAACTTCCTCGGGCAAGAACTTCAGCGCAACAAACCGGTGCAGCCGCGTGTCTTCCGCCTTGTAGACGACGCCCATCCCGCCGCCGCCGAGTTTTTCCACAATCCGGTAATGCGAGATGGTCCGCCCGATCACTCGCAGAATCCTACGTTGCTGAAACCCCCAAGTCAACGAAACCGCGCGTCGGGCTCGAGAAAATCAAGCTGGAGAAAATCAAGCTCGAAAAAATCAATGTGCAGAAAGTCGGCGCGAGAACGATTCTCATATTCCGCCGTCAAGCAGTCGCTCTAGCGAGCCGTCTTGCCCAACGCAGCAACCGCATGCGCCGGAGCCAGGCGCACGGCGAACTTGTCGTCGTGCCCGCAGCTGATGATTGTTGTTTGATTGGAGTGCTCCCTCACCCAGATCACCCGTTCCGGGTTCACAAAAACTTCCAGCCCGTCCACATCCTCAAACATGACAAATTCCATGATGCCTCCTTATCTATTGATCCAGTCCCACCCTGCGCAGCATGTCCCGGAATCGCTGGTCCTTCCGCAGCGGGTCGTAAGTCGGATCCACTTTGATGCTGACCATCTTATTCGAGCGTTGCGCGTAGGCTTTTTCGAGCCATGCGATGGCTTCCTCATTGTTACCCGTACCCACAGAAGCCGGCACCATCATCATGGGATCGAGCAGTTGCTCCTGATTCAACTCCTTCAGCTTCTGCAGGGCATGATTCGCTTGTTGCCTGCGTCCTCCGCGCCCGTACAGGTAGGCGGCCCTCGACCAGTACCAGGCGGCATCCACGGCTGGCTCGGAATCCAGCGTGGCGTAAATCTCGGGGAACATTCCCTTCTGCACGTACACCATGTCGATGAGGTTGCTGCGGGAAAAGTTCGGATCCAAATCCAGCACGGAGCGAAACTGCTGGAGCGCCTCGTCGTAGCGGCGTGCGCAATACAAGATGTAGCCTTTGTCGACGGCAATAATCAACGACATAGGATCCAGTTGCTGCGCCTCCTTGCTCTCGGCCAGCGCCTCGTCAAATCGGCCCTCCCACATCAGGTGTTCCGCATACCAGTGGTGGGCCGTGGCATAACCGCGGTTCAGCTCGATGGCGCGACGAAACTCGCGCTCCGAGGTTTCCCAGTCGTAGTCGTGATTTTGCGTGATCAGCGCCAGCGCCGTGTGCGCTTCCGCCGAACGATCGTCCAGCTCAACCGCCCGCATTGCCGCAGCCCGCGCTTTGGCCACGTATTCTCCCGACGGCGCAGAACTGTAGGCGCCCTGCATGGCATAGGCATCCGCCAGCAAAGCATAGGCAGGCGCATACCCCGGATCTTTCTCAGTAGCCAGCTGAAAATAATGGATCGCCCGCCCGAAGCCGTCGTCAGTCCTCTTGTTCCAAAAAAACAGCCCCTTCAAGTACAGGTCATACGCCTCGTAGCGCTGCGGAGACATAGCCGGGCTCGCAGGAAAATTCGCCGGCGCAGCCCCCAGCGTACGCTCGATTGCCGAAGCGATCTCGCGCGAAATATCCCCCTGCACCACGAGCAGGTCCTTGAGTTCGCGGTCATACTCCTGCGCCCACAGGTGAGTCTGGTCTTTCAACTGGATCAGCTGCGCCGTAACTCTGATTCTCTCGCCCTCACGCCGGACGCTGCCCTCCAATACATACTGCACGCCCAGTTCCTGCCCCACCTCGGTGAGTCCCTTCGGAGGTTTCTTGTACTGCATCACCGAAGTCCGCGCGATCACTCCCAGCCGCGACGGGTCCACGCGACCGAGCTGCGTGATCATTTCCTCGGTCATACCATCACTGAAATATTCCTGGCCGGCGTCGCCGGTTAAGTTTTCAAAGGGAAGAACGGCCAGCATCAGGCGGCCCGCCGGCTGAGACGCCGCCTGGAAATTATGCCGCGAACGAAACCACAGGAAGCCAGCCACCGCCAGCAAAGCCAGCGCTGCCAGAGCCAGCAGCCGGATAACAGAACCCGTTCGCCTGAGGATTTCCGGCTGCGGAGGCTTTCCGTTCGCCGCCCCCAACCCCGCGGGAACTGAATCAGCCTCCCCGGCGGCCGGCGGTACCGGAGCGGCGCCAACTTCTTTCACCGCCCGCACAAATCTGTAACCCTTGCCCTGAATCGTGAGGATGTACGGCTGTTCCCGGCTGTCCCCCAACACCTTGCGCAGCATAAAAATCGTCTGCGTCAGGTTCGATTCTTCAACAAAACTATCTCCCCACACGGCATTCATCAGCTCGTCGCGCGAGACCGGCTTCCCCTCGCTGCGCACCAGTTGCAGCAGTACTTCAAATGCCTTTTGGGTCAGCGGAACAAGATTTTGTCCCCGCCGCAAAACTCGTTGCTGCACTTCCAGGCAAAAATCGCCGAATTCGTATATCTCACCCTGCATCAACGACATAACTTCCGTTTGAGAACTTTTTAGAATCTCTGACGGGCGATTTAAGGACTTTTTTTGGTTCCAGCGCTAACGTCCTTCCGCCGGGGAAGCGGAGCTTACAACGTACGAGAGTTTAGCACGCCATTCAACCGGGGTATTGAGTCAAGTAGTGGCGTAGTTTGATTGTCATCCTGAGCAAGCGCTTTTTGCGCAGCGAAGGATCCGGGCGAGCCGTGCAGTGCGTCGCATCCTTTGCGACGCAATAATCGCGCGTTTGGCTCGCTTCCTTACCAAACTGCAACACTAACCCGACTTTCACCCAGACCTCCAGAACCCGTGATCGAAGCCTTTGGGCTCTAGATTTTAGACCATATGCAACGAACCATCCGCAATGAAAGGAACTCATCCGTGACCAATCCAAAAGATGCACCCATCGAAAGCCGGTTCCTCAGAGTGCGGCAGTACAGCCTCGCGCTGTGCCTTTGGGGAATATTTGCGGTGGGGTTGCTGGTGCAGTTCGCGGCGCCGCGTTTGAAGATTGAAAATAACACGTTCGTGATGCCGCCGATCAGCAATGCGCAGACCGCCACGCTGCAGCCGGACGTCCTGGTGCGCCGTGAGCGCTGGATGCAGGCCGCTTCCGGCCTTCTCACCCTTGGAGGTGCAGTAGCTCTAGGCGTTTACTACCGGCGAACGCTGGCGATGGCCCTGAAGGGTTGAGCGCCAGACCGTAGATTTCTCTCCAAAAAAAGTTCTCGCAGAAAAGGGGCGTGTGGCAACGGAGATCAAAAAAATAAACCGGCAGGAGCCACCAAAACCATAGCCGACGAAAGTTCACCGGAACGTGAGCAACTTCGTCTTTTCCCCTGAATACATATCAGGGCCAACTCGAATCACTCCCAGGAGGGATCCCAAATGAAAAACTCAAGATTGTCCCGCGTATCAAAGTTGCTTGTAGCCGTGGTCGTGGCCACCGTGGCACTGACTCTCTCCATGCATGCCACGCAAGCCCTTACCGTTCCGAACGCCGCAAAGGTCGCTTACAACCTCGCTGCAGGAGCTTCCAGCGCCGCAGTAACCCCCGCAGAAAGCGTTCCTGTGCTGGTGATGGGCGTGCAAAATAATCTCGGCTATCGCGGAGTCGGGCACGTATCCCTGCTGCGCGTACCTTCCAGCTTCCTCGAGTGGTCAGGAATCGAATCGCCCGCCTCAGCCGCCATCACCTCAGGCTTCAGCGGCACGTCCGGCACCCACATTGTCTACATCGATTACAGCCATCTGGTTGATATCGAGGTTGCCAGCACCGACACCTTCATCATTCACAACGCCAACACGATCGCGATGTCCGGCGTCGTTACTCTGATGTGGTAGTTTGCAGGGGGCAGGGGCCGCCGGCGAAATGCCAGCGGCCCTTTTTCTTTGTTGTCCCTCGCAGCGATTGCGTGGCGGCGGGCAGAACCGGTTTGTGCCCCGATCCCCAGATTTCCCATTTAATTCTGTCATTCCGACCGGAGCGGGAGCGCCAGCGACGGCGCAGCGGAGGAACCTGCTGTTCGCCGTGCCCCCACAGCTCTCAACCCCGTGGGATCTCGAACACCAGCACTACTGCACCTCATGCCATTGCCAAGTCAAGTCTGTTTCAACGCTCTTGGGATAAGGAAAGTTCGAGTTGTTAAAAACGACATGGTAATTAGCAGGAGCATTGGGCACGCTCAATTGGATATTCCCCTGTGACACGGCCCCGCTGTTATAAAGCGCACCGCCGTTTTTCGGAGTAACCGGCGCATCATGTGCTTTCTGCCATCGAGTAAATTGCTCATCCGTCATCACGACCACATAAATCAGGTTCGCTCTGCCGCCCGTTGCCTTGAAATGGCCAGACAGCTGAATGTCCTTCACGCCCTCGCCCACCGTGAACGCAAAATCTTGAAAGTCTTTCACCGCGACGGTGAAATGACCGTCCGTGACAGGCTGGCTTTGCGCTTCTTGCCCTAAACCCGCCGCCGAGAGAATAACCAGGACAGCCGACACTCTGGCAAAAGCCGCATAAGTCATTGGGTGTCCCTCCGCGCAGACAATTCTAGCTCACCCGTTAGTCGGGCCAGATTCCCTATTTTATTTTGTCATTCCGACCGCAGCCGGAGCGCAAGCGACGGCGGAGCGGAGGAACCCGCTGTTTGCCGCGTGGCCCATCCTTGGCGTTCTTTGCCAAGGGTGGGATTCCAAGCTCTCAATCCCATGTGCTTTTGAATAAACTGACAATAAACCGGGACAATAAGCCGGGGACACACGGGACATTTGTTTTCCTGACCCGACCGCTCCCAAGAAGTGACCAGAGCCGGTTTGTCCCCAGATCTCCAGATTCCCCTATTTTTTTTGTCATTCCGAATTTTATTTTGTCATTCCGAATTTTATTTTGTCATTCCGACCGGAGCCGGAGCGCCAGCGACGGCGGAGCGGAGGAACCTGCTGTTGCCGGCTGCCCCATCCCCGGCGTTCTTTGCCAAGGGTGGGATTCCAAGCTCTCAACCTCATGGGCTTTTGAATAAACCGACAACAAACCGGGACAATAAGCCGGGGACACACGGGACATTTGTTTTCGTGACCCGACCGCGCCCAAGAAGTGACCAGAGCCGGTTTGTCCCCAGACCTCCAGATTCCCCTATTTTTTTTGTCATTCCGAATTCTATTTTGTCATTCCGACCGGAGCCGGAGCGCGAGCGACGGCGGAGCGGAGGAACCTGCTGTTTGCCGGGTGCCCCATCCTTGGCGTTCTTTGCCAAGGGTGGGATTCCACCAAGAAGTGACCACAGCCGGTTTGTCGCCAGATCTCCAGATTCCCCTATTTTTTTGTCATTCCGAATTCTATTTTGTCATTCCGACCGGAGCCGGAGCGCGAGCGACGGCGGAGCGGAGGAACCTGCTGTTTGCCGGGTGGCCCATCTTTGGCGTTCTTTGCCAAGGGTGGGATTCCACAGCTCTCGACCCATGGGATTTTGAATAAACCGACATAAACCGGTGGCAGGCCGGCACATCCACTTTGCGTGACCCGACCCAGCCAAGAAGTCACTCTCCCGTGCCACGTAAAGGTAAGGGTGCCGGTTCCACGGTTCCTTTATCGGGCCGGATATGCAGGTTCCCTGACTCCGGCCCGGTCTTACTCGGCTTAAAGATGATCGTCACCGTGCAGCTTCCTTGCGGCGCAATTGTCTGCCTGGCGCAGTTGTCGCTTTCAATGAAGTCGTGGTTGTTAGGACCGTTGACGCTCACTCCCTGAAATGTGACCGCAGCGCTCCCGACGTTCGTCACCGTCACAGTTTTCGGAGCACTTTGGGTTCCAACCTTCTGCTTGCCGAATTGCAGTCCATTTGGTGAGGTTTCAATGGGCGTGGCGCTGCCGTAAAGTTCAATGAACTGCGGCTTAGACGAAGCGCTGTCAACTATCGTGATGCCGCCTTTCTGCCCTCCGGCCTTCAGCGGAGCGAAGACAGCACTGATGGAGCAGCTGGCTCCCGTCGTCAGTTCGCTGCCGCAGGTTGTTCTTGTTTGAAACGATCCCGAGGTTTTCATTGACCGGATCGTGAGCGCGCCCGTCCCGCCGTTCGTTAGCGTGACAGTCTGGGGAGGGCTCTTGGTGCCAATCACCTGCGCTGGGAATGAAACAGCTGAACTCGGAGAGAATTGCATTGCGCCGGTATTAAGCATCGAGACTATTGAAGCAATATCGACCGAAAGCAAAACGTCTAACCTGTGATCGCCATTCAGATCGCCCGCTGCGAATGGGTTGGAGCTGGAGTCGTAAGTTACGGCTGCTTGAAACGTTCCATCCCCATTGCCAAGTAACTCTCCGACACCAGTCCCGATGGACGGTCCGCCAACCAGATCGAGTTTGCCGTCCCCATTGAAGTCCGCAGCGATAATCGTGTCTCCGGCACCGTCATAAGTCACTCCTGGCTCGAAGGTGCCGTCGCCTACCCCCAAGGCCACGAGCGAGGCTCCCCCGCAATAACCCACCGCCACGTCTTCTTTTCCGTCGCGATTGAAATCTGCTGTGACCACGCTGCACGGCGTGAACTCAAGGGGTTGCGAAACTGCGTCTTGCAGCGTCCCGTCGCCATTCCCTAACAGAATCCCCCATTCCGTACTCCCACCGTAGAAGCCCGCTACGGCAACATCCAGATTATGGTCACTATTGAAATCACCGACCGCCAAGTAGTGAGGCCCGAGGAATGACGAATTATCAGACGGTGCTTGAAACGTTCCATCGCCGTTTCCTAGTAATACACTGACGCTTACCAAATCGACGATGACGATATCCATCTTGTGATCGCCGCTGAAATCTCCTGTAGCAATGAACTCCGCCGAATTGGTGATAGGAGAAGAGATTGGGGCCTGAAAGGTTCCGTCACCATTGCCGATGAAAACCTCGACATTGTTTACCCCAGTGGGAGCAACGACCAAGTCGGGAATCCCGTCATTGTTGAAATCAGCCACAGCAAGTGCATCGCAGACGGCTGACATGCTGGCTCCGGGTCGAAACGTTCCATCTCCGTTACCCAATAATATCGACAGGGCGTTACCGCATAGCGCGATGTCCAGTTTCCCGTCACCATTGAAATCACCAACAGCCGTAGCGAGGGCATCGCTCGTCAATGGAGTCGAAGCGCGCGTCTCAAATTGCCCTTGAGCGGACCCCACCACCAACCAGAGTGCCGCGGTAACGAATAAGAAACGATTGGAGCCAAGGAACCTTCGGCGGGTCACTGCTTTACCTCCACGGCAGGCCGCGGGGCGGGCGCCAGCTAGGGTATCACGGGTTTGCGAGTCACTTGCCGAAAATGCCTGTACCCTTTGAATAATAAACCGAATAATAAACCGGAATAAATAATCGGGGTACGTCCCGTCTGTATGAATGCATAAGTGAAATGAAGAAGGGTTCTCGAAGCGGCTACGATGCTGAGACTGGCGAGGAAAGCGCCAGCTCAGAAAGCGCACTGGGAGAACCCTATGAACAACCCTCACTATATCGGATTCGACGTTCACAAGAAAACCATCAGTTTTTGCGTCAAGACCGCTGCGGGCGAGATCGTGGAGGAAGGCAGCGTGCTGGCGCAACGCGAGGTCTTGCGGCAATGGGCCTCAGTCCGTCCGCAACCGTGGCGCGGAGCGATGGAAGCGACCCTGTTCAGCGCCTGGATCTACGACACACTGAAACCCTACGGCGAACAATTGGACATGGCGCACCCGGCCAAGATGAAAGCCATCAGCGCGGGCAAGAAGAAGAGCGATACCATCGACGCGCGCACCATCGCCGACCTGGTGCGCTGCAACTTGCTGCCGGCCTGCTATGTGGCGCCGCCGCGGATTCGCGAACTGCGCCGCCTGCTGCGCTATCGCAGCCTGGTGGTGAGCGAAGCGGTACGCATGAAAAACAAAATGGCCGGGCTGCTGATGGAAACCGGCGCTCTCTATGTGAAGGAGAAGCTGCACCGCAAGAAATACTTCGCCAGTCTGCTGGAAGAAATGGAAGAGGTGCCCGAGTCGGTGATCGATCTGCTGCGCTTAAGCCGCAGTGCGCTGGAGATGTTCGAGAACACGCAGAAGCGGTTGGTCCGCGAGCTACTTGCCGCTCCCGAGCTGGTGCAACGTGTCGAGCGGTTGATGACGATTCCAGCGGTCGGAGAAATTACCGCTCTCACCTGGGCCCTGGAGGTCGGCGATCCCCAGCGTTTTCCCTCCCGCTCCGATGCCATGAGTTACTGCGGACTGACCGCCGCGTTGAAATCCTCGGCCGGCAAGCAGCAACGCGGACCCATCTCCAAACAGCGCAACCGCTGGCTGCAAACCACGCTGATCGAGGCCGCCAAGCTGGCTCCGCGATGGAATCCGCAACTGGCCGCGCTGCATGCCCGCGAGTTGGAGCATGGACCTCGCAACCGCGCCACGCTGGCCGTGGCGCGCAAACTCGTCGCCTATCTGCTGGCCGTCGACAAAAGCGGCCAGGCCTTTCAACTGCGCGTGCCTTTGGAAGAACCAACCCAAAAAGCTGCCTACGAAGGAAAAACTTTGAACGCAGCGGCGATCCACCGGCCGTTCCTCGCCATCTCGGGGACTGGGCAGAGGAGTCTCGACTCCCGATGCTCCTTACCGTCTGTATCGAGGCCGGCCGGAAAACCCTAACTCATACTTCGTGGACCGGGCTCCCACCCGTTTCCCGCAAATGGATGTCTGGCCAGGCTGCTGCTTTGGCCGCTATGCAGGATCGCACGCCGTTCGCTAACTTTACCGCTCTACTCCCGCTTCGAGACCTCACCCTTCCAAGCGCCAGGAGACCTCCGTCTCCTCTTGACTTTTACTTATCATGGATGTCCCCGGTTTCCCCGGGTTTCCCCGGGCACCTCTTCCATTTCTTCCAGCAGACTGGCGAAGTATTTCTTGCGGTGCAGCTTCTCCTTCACATAGAGAGCGCCGGTTTCCATCAGCAGCCCGGCCATTTTGTTTTTCATGCGTACCGCTTCGCTCACCACCAGGCTGCGATAGCGCAGCAGGCGGCGCAGTTCGCGAATCCGCGGCGGCGCCACATAGCAGGCCGGCAGCAAGTTGCAGCGCACCAGGTCGGCGATGGTGCGCGCGTCGATGGTATCGCTCTTCTTCTTGCCCGCGCTGATGGCTTTCATCTTGGCCGGGTGCGCCATGTCCAATTGTTCGCCGTAGGGTTTCAGTGTGTCGTAGATCCAGGCGCTGAACAGGGTCGCTTCCATCGCTCCGCGCCACGGTTGCGGACGGACTGAGGCCCATTGCCGCAAGACCTCGCGTTGCGCCAGCACGCTGCCTTCCTCCACGATCTCGCCCGCAGCGGTCTTGACGCAAAAACTGATGGTTTTCTTGTGAACGTCGAATCCGATATAGTGAGGGTTGTTCATAGGGTTCTCCCAGTGCGCTTTCTGAGCTGGCGCTTTCCTCGCCAGTCTCAGCATCGTAGCCGCTTCGAGAACCCTTCTTCATTTCACTTATGCATTCATACAGACGGGACGTACCCCAGTCTTTCGGCGAACGGAAATTGGTGAACGTCCCGGCTGTCCCCGATTGCCCCCAGGCAGTTACCAACGATAGCTGGCTACAGTTCCCTTGCCGGTGTCAAATTAAAGTATGAGACTGCTCAGATTCGTGAAGCGGGGCGCGCTGTTTATCGCCGTGAGCACAGTTATCTTCGTGGCCGGCGTTTCGGTTTATCTCCGGATTGAGCAGTACCGGTTTCGGAGACAGACGGAGCGACTCCTGGAGGACGTCCGCGGGCTGGAATTGAGGAAGGCGAGCCCAGCGGAGGTACGCAGCGTTGTTAAGAAGTGGGGCTTTGAGGAATGGGGACGGGGACCAGGACCAGGCGAGCCGTGCACCGAAGATGAGTGCATTTATCGCTTTGAACTCGTGCCGAAGGCTGAACGTGACGTTTTCTCGAATCCTTTTGCATCGGCAGTTGTGGGTCACCCTCTGGAGTGGCTCGGGTTGCGTCCGACCGTCGTCCATGCAGGGGTGCAGATAAAGGCAAGGGTACTCGCATTGGTTTCATTTTCGGTCTGGACCTTGGGACGAGGATGCGACAGGCAGGGCCGACTAGAGTGCACGCTGATGGGTTATGCGGACACCAAACAGCGAAGGAGCGGGTGGAGTTCACATCAACAGCCGGATATCAAGCTGAACCAATACCTGTTGCATCCCAGCTACCTCGTTGGGGCTTTTCCAGAGTGGTTGAACGCCGACACAGGGGGCTCTCCTGCGGTGATCGTCTGGACGGAGCTCTCCCCAGATGCGAACACGGAGGATGTGTCCCGCCTGATGCAGTTCGACCTGAACTGTCTCACGAGGTTCCTCGCCTGCCGAGAGCGTGATCTAATGCCAGCCGTCTGGGCACAATCGGTTGAGGACGCCCGTCAGTCGCCGAAAGCCCTGACATGCACGCCGGAGTTGTCGAAGGGCGTGGCGCAACTCTCGGATGCAATCGCAGTCGTCCGCCCAAGAACAGTCGTACTAACTCCTCCGTCCTCCAACGGTCGGTCGCCGCAACTCCGGGACCTCGAAATCATCAACGTGATCAAGAAGCCGGAGAAGTACGCACCGCAACTAGCAAACGTCCACGTCGAAAAACCGGAAATGATGACCACTGCGGATACCGGGTCTCCACTCCGAGCAGGCCAAGAATATGTGTTCCTTCTGCAGGTTCACAACACTCCTGAGATAGGCTGGATCGCACTGTACCCCTGTGGCGCTCTGAGCTTGAGCGACGCAAATCTGGCGATGGCGCGGGAGGCTACTAGTAACGGAGCAAACTAAAGATTCGATAACTGTCGAAACCAGGCATGGAAATCCATTTGGGAGCACTTGGGGCATCCTAGACCCTTACCCTAGTCACAGTACGCAAGCACCCTTGGAGTGCGCACAGGTCCTGATTAACTGGCAACTTCAATAATTCAAAGTGCCAGCGCTAGTCGGCAATTTTCTGTCCACGCTACACTGGAAGAGGCACGATGCCGCGAGTTGCTCCTTCAAAATGATCTCTTTCTCAAACATCAATAAGCAGTATGGCAAGCAGTTGCTCTTCGTGGATGCTTCGTTTCAGTTGGGAATAAACCGGGGACAAATAAACCGGAATAAACCGGGAATAAACCGGGGACATCCATGATAAGTAAAAGTCAAGAGGAGACGGAGGTCTCCTGGCGCTTGGAAGGGTGAGGTCTCGAAGCGGGAGTAGAGCGGTAAAGTTAGCGAACGGCGTGCGATCCTGCATAGCGGCCAAAGCAGCAGCCTGGCCAGACATCCATTTGCGGGAAACGGGTGGGAGCCCGGTCCACGAAGTATGAGTTAGGGTTTTCCGGCCGGCCTCGATACAGACGGTAAGGAGCATCGGGAGTCGAGACTCCTCTGCCCAGTCCCCAAGATGGCGAGGAACGGCCGGTGGATCGCCGCTGCGTTCAAAGTTTTTCCTTCGTAGGCAGCTTTTTGGGTTGGTTCTTCCAAAGGCACGCGCAGTTGAAAGGCCTGGCCGCTTTTGTCGACGGCCAGCAGATAGGCGACGAGTTTGCGCGCCACGGCCAGCGTGGCGCGGTTGCGAGGTCCATGCTCCAACTCGCGGGCATGCAGCGCGGCCAGTTGCGGATTCCATCGCGGAGCCAGCTTGGCGGCCTCGATCAGCGTGGTTTGCAGCCAGCGGTTGCGCTGTTTGGAGATGGGTCCGCGTTGCTGCTTGCCGGCCGAGGATTTCAACGCGGCGGTCAGTCCGCAGTAACTCATGGCATCGGAGCGGGAGGGAAAACGCTGGGGATCGCCGACCTCCAGGGCCCAGGTGAGAGCGGTAATTTCTCCGACCGCTGGAATCGTCATCAACCGCTCGACACGTTGCACCAGCTCGGGAGCGGCAAGTAGCTCGCGGACCAACCGCTTCTGCGTGTTCTCGAACATCTCCAGCGCACTGCGGCTTAAGCGCAGCAGATCGATCACCGACTCGGGCACCTCTTCCATTTCTTCCAGCAGACTGGCGAAGTATTTCTTGCGGTGCAGCTTCTCCTTCACATAGAGAGCGCCGGTTTCCATCAGCAGCCCGGCCATTTTGTTTTTCATGCGTACCGCTTCGCTCACCACCAGGCTGCGATAGCGCAGCAGGCGGCGCAGTTCGCGAATCCGCGGCGGCGCCACATAGCAGGCCGGCAGCAAGTTGCAGCGCACCAGGTCGGCGATGGTGCGCGCGTCGATGGTATCGCTCTTCTTCTTGCCCGCGCTGATGGCTTTCATCTTGGCCGGGTGCGCCATGTCCAATTGTTCGCCGTAGGGTTTCAGTGTGTCGTAGATCCAGGCGCTGAACAGGGTCGCTTCCATCGCTCCGCGCCACGGTTGCGGACGGACTGAGGCCCATTGCCGCAAGACCTCGCGTTGCGCCAGCACGCTGCCTTCCTCCACGATCTCGCCCGCAGCGGTCTTGACGCAAAAACTGATGGTTTTCTTGTGAACGTCGAATCCGATATAGTGAGGGTTGTTCATAGGGTTCTCCCAGTGCGCTTTCTGAGCTGGCGCTTTCCTCGCCAGTCTCAGCATCGTAGCCGCTTCGAGAACCCTTCTTCATTTCACTTATGCATTCATACAGACGGGACGTTTCCCAGTTTCTACCCCGTCTACTCACCCAGCCAGCCCCTCAATCTCCCGCACCGCATCCTCAGAAAGCGTCAGACCAGAGCTAGCCAGATCCTGCCGCATGTGCTCGGCGTCAGAAGTCCCAGTCAGCGGCAGCATCCCAACTGCCCGCGCGAAGGCAAACACAACCTGTGCCGGAGTAGCGCCCGCGCCCGCCGCCAGCCCGGTGACCACATCATCGCGCAGCACCTGCTTATTCGCCGTAAGCAACGAGAATCCCTGATAGATGATTCCGCGCTCGCGGCAAAACCGCCGCACCTCGCGGTCCCACCCCAGCCGCGCGTAGCACCGGTTCTGCACAAACGCCGGAGCTTCAGGGTCGGCCGCCGCCATCTGCTCCAACTGCCCCAGCGAAATATTGCTCACTCCCAACCGACGCGTGCGCCCGGCATCGCGTTCCTTCTTCATCGCTTCCCAGACTTCGGCATCCGCATCCGTCCAGTCGTCATTCGACAAGGGCCCATGCAATACGTAGCTGTCAACGTAATCCGTCCCCAGATGTTCGAGCGAACTCGCCATCGACTGCGCGACCTGCACCGAAAAGCTGGCTTCCGCGTCGTAGGGCAGCCGGTGATCCTGCCCGTCCTGGTAAGTGAATTTTGTCTGCAGAAAAAGATCCGCGCGCGTGACCACACCCGCGCGATAAGCCGCCGCCAACCCCTCACCAACTCCGGCCTCAAAGTAATGCTTCCGCTGGTTCGCCGTGTCAATGCCCCGAAAGCCCGCACGCAGCGCCAGCTCCACCAGCGCCGCCGTGCGGTCTTCCTTCCACGCCGTTCCGTAAAGAAAATCGGGATAACGCTTATCGCTATAAGGCGTGCCCGGTTCGCTCACCTTCACTTCGCCGCTTGCAACGTCTGCAGATCAGCCAGCACTTCTTCGCTGTGACCCTGCGGACTCACCTTGACGTACACCTTTCGGATCACGCCCGCCGGATCGATCACGAAAGTATTGCGTGCCGCCATCGTCGTCCCGTCGTGGTCCATGACCGAGCCGTACTCCTGCACCACGACGTGGCCTGTATCCGAGAGCAGCTTGAAGTTCAATCCTTCTTTGGTGCAGAACCCTTTATGAGAATCCACGCCGTCCACGCTCACGCCCACAATCACCGCATTCTTCTGCGTGTATTTATCCAGGTCGCGCTGGAAGTTGTGAGCCTCAATCGTGCAGCCCGACGTGAAGTCCTTGGGATAAAAATAAAGCACCACCCACTTCCCCTTGAACTGATCCAGCGAAACCTGCGCACCTTCCTGGTTGGGCAAAGTAAAACCAGGCGCCTGACTCCCGGCAGCCGGAGGCTGAGCCTGATCCGCCGCCACCCCAGAAACCACCGCCAACACCATCGTCACAAATAAGATCGACAAAGTTTTCATAACACTCCTTTCAAACCAAGTCTCTACCGAAAGCATAAACGATAACCTCCACCCGTGGCACTCCGCGCACTCCTGTAGAATGTCCCAAAGCAACAACTCCGGGCCCGTAGCTCAGCGGTTAGAGCCGTGGACTCATAATCCATTGGTCCCAGGTTCGAATCCTGGCGGGCCCACCAACCGTTTCTTCCCTCCGTGTTTCCGCAGCATCGAGCGTGGGCGGGACAGCCGCCAAGCGCGGGTTTCGATAGCGCACGCTAAAGCCGGCTGCGCTCGACCTCCGTGGTACAATCGGCTGCTTTTTTTAGGTCGAAGCAGAAGTTCTGGCTATGCCAGGGAGGATTCGTTCATGCGACGCAAAAGACTATTCGTTGGCTTTACCGCGATGGTCGCGATGCTTACGGTGGTGCTCTCCATGAAGGGGACTGTGTCTGCACAAGAAACTCTACTGCTTAGTTTCAACTACGACAACGGCGACCAGCCCATTGCGGGCGTGACCATCGATGGTTCGGGAAATCTTTATGGCACCACGTTCTACGGCGGCGCCGAAGGTAACGGTATGGTGTTCGAACTCTCTCCTGGATCGGGCGGCTGGGTAGAGACAGTCTCTACAGCTTCACCGGCAACGGCCCCAGCCCGTTCTTTCCCAACAGCAGTCTGATCTTTGACACCGCCGGCAATCTTTACGGCACAACCTTTTTCGGCGGCGCTTTCGGCGATGGCACCGTCTACGAGCTAAGCCCCACCACCGGCGGCAAGTGGATCGAGAGAACGCTGCACAGCTTCGGCCCCAACGGCGGAGACGGAACCTATCCCCACGCTCACCTGATGATGGACTCGTCCGGTAATCTCTACGGCACCACGGGCAGTGGCGGCGCTGCCGGCGACGGCACAGTCTACGAATTGTCTCCCGCCACTGGTGGAGGTTGGACCGAGAAAGTGCTGCACAGCTTCCGCGGCGCCGACGGCCAGAATCCGTTCTCGAGCCTGATTTTCGATGCCGCCGGCAATCTCTACGGCACCACGGCCTCCGGTGGCGGATCTTCCGCCTGCACCGACGGCTGCGGAACGGTCTTCGAGTTGACTCCATCCGGCGGCAAGTGGACGGTGAAATTGCTGCGCAGCTTCAACAACACCGACGGCGCAAATCCTTACGGCACCCTGATCTTCGACTCCAACGGCAATCTCTACGGCACGGCCAGCCAGGGCGGTCCGGGCAACACGGGCAACGTCTTCGAGTTGACCCCAACCCCGAGCGGCGCCTGGAAAGAGAAGATTCTGCATCAATTCACTTCCAATGGCAGGGACGGCATCAATCCTTCCACCAACCTGATCTTCGGCTCCTCCGGCAATCTATATGGCACCACGCCGAGCGGCGGGGCTCGTGGACAGGGAACCGTCTTCTCGCTGGTCCCGGCTGCAGGCGGCGTCTGGCAGGAACGCATTCTCTATAACTTCGACTCCAAAGACGGAAACGGGTCTCTGCCCGTCCCCGGCCTGGTCATCGATGGCGCCGGCAATCTTTACGGCGCCGCGGAGAGTGGCGGCGGCGGTTCCAATCCCAACTGCATTGGGGGTTGCGGCGCAGTGTTCGAAATTCAACGTTAGATGATGGAGTCGCGGGCCGGCGTCTCCCAGATGCCGGCCCTGGCTATTCCAATTTGATTGTCATCCTGAGCAAGCGTTTTTTGCGCAGCGAAGGATCCGGGCGAGCCGCGCGATGTGTCGCGCTCTTTGCGACACATTAATAGCGCGTCTGGCTCGCTTCCTTATCAAACTGCACCTCTACTCCCGGCTACCCCGGTTTGCGGAGATCTGCTGCCAATGGGACAATGTCTACATGCATAAATTCTTCACTTCAGCGGTAAACATATTAGCGGCTGCAATGCTGCTGGGGAATGCCCTGGCACAGCAGACTCCGCCGACAGCCACGCAACCAGCTACTCCATCTTCCACGACGGCGCCCAAGGCGCAGACGCCTGCGACCAAGCCGCACACCGCCACGGCGGCAAAGGCTCCAGTTCCCTTGACTCTCAAAACCCAAAAGGAAAAATTCAGCTACGCGCTCGGCATGAACACCGGCAAGAGGATGTCTGAAGGGCTTACCAAGCAGTCGGTTCCCTTCGATTCCGCCCTGCTGGTTCGTGGCATGAAAGACGGCCTGACGGGCGCCAAGCCTCTACTCACCGACGCTGAAGCCCAGGCCGTGCTCACAGAAGTGGGCAAGCAGGTGCGTGAGCAACAGCAGGCGAAGGCTCAAGAGGCCGAGGAAGCCAACAAGAAAATCGCCGCAGCCAACAAGAAAGATGGAGAAGACTTATCTGGCCAGCAACAAAACTAAAGATGGTGTCGTTACGCTGCCCAGCGGCTTGCAATACAAGATTCTGACGGCCGGTACCGGACCGAAGCCGGCGGCCACCGACTCCGTGGTCTGCAACTATCGCGGCACGCTCATCAACGGCGAAGAGTTTGACAGCTCTTACAAACGCGGCCAGCCTGCGACCTTTCCGGTGACCGGCGTCATCAAAGGATGGACCGAGGCTCTGCAACTCATGCCCGTCGGCTCGAAGTGGCAGCTCGTCATTCCCTCCGATCTTGCCTATGGCGATCCCGGCCGCCCCGGTATTGCGCCCGGCTCTACGCTTATCTTCGAAGTCGAACTGCTCTCCATCGAAGACAAGACCAAGGACGCAGACAAGGGTAAGGATCAGGAGAAGAAGTAGGCCGGCTCGCGGCTTGCGGGCCTCGGGCAAGCTTTAGTCGGCGTCCGATGCTAACGGCTTCCGGCTTCCGGTCGAATATCTTTTGCCGGAAGCCGGAAGCCGGAAGCCGGAAGCCCGAAGCCGGAAGCCGGAAGCCCGGAGCCGGAAGCCCGGAGCCGGAAGCCCGGAGCCGGAAGCCCGAAGCCGGAAGCCCGGAGCCCGAAAGCCGAAGCCCGACAGCCCGTGTAATAATCTGCAGAGAGACAAATACCTGACCGAAGGAAGTGGTATGGCGCACACCGTTTTTTGCGTGAAATTGAAGAGGGAACTGCCCGGGCTCGACGAACCTCCCTTCGACAACGATCTGGGACGCAAAGTTTACGACAACGTATCCCAGGAAGCCTGGAGGATGTGGACCGAACACTGCAAAATGCTGCTCAATGAATACCGCCTGAACCCCGCCCGCCGCGAAGATCAGGAAGTGATCGTCAAGCAGTTGGACCAGTTCTTCTTCGGCGAAGGCTCCGCCGTCCCCAAGGAATACGTGCCCCCAACACAGAAATAAAGCAGAAGTAACGCCTGGATAAAGCTCCGCCGCGGACAAATGTTTGTCGTCCCGAATAGAGGGGCGCACCTAAGAAGCCTTGTCATCCTGAGCGAAGCGAAGGACCCTGGTGCCTGCCCGCAGCGCCCCGCATCCGAGCCTAAGCGGGGAGCCCAATCGCTCCCCGCCCACCAGCCGAAATCACAGCCGCTCCTCAGCTCCTCTCAGCCGCTTGGCAATCCTCCCGCTCAGCTTGTTGATCGAGCTCGGCCGCTGGTCCTGACTCGGCGTCACCGTCCTCGTTCCGCGGCGAAAGTGGTGCCGCGTCAGCAGCCACCAGTTTTCCTTGTACATGCGATATTTGGCTGTCGCCCGATGCGGCGTCAGCCCCACAGCCTGCATCCCTGCCAGCGTTCTCGCCGGAAAGATGTACCACACGTCATCCGGCAAAACGTAAACCGCGAAATAATCAATCTCCTTCGCCGTATACAGCCGACCTCCAAAGCCGTGGATCTGGCACAGGTAACACCCGGCCACCCAATTCTCCGTGGATTTCACCTGCACCCGCAGAAACCTCCCATCCTTCTCCACCACCACATCGTAGCTAGCCGAATCTCCCCAGGGTTTCGCCACGTTAAGCCCCAGCCCAGAAGCCACCGTCATAAACAGCAACTCCACCCATTCCCCCCGCCGCTTGTAATTTGCAAACACCCTCTTACCCTGCCGCCTCATAGTTTTCTCCTAAAGTGCTGCCTGCATTTCATCCCAAACCGAACTTTCCTCCCGAGCCGAACTGTGCTTCCGAACCGGAACTGTCCTCCTGAGCCGAACTGTCTTCCCGAACCGAACTGTGCTTCCGACCGGATTGTCATCCCGAGCAAAGCGAAGGACCTTGGTGTCCGCCTGCAGCACCACAGCCGTCGCAGGCAAAAACCAAGGTCCCTCGCTCGGGATGACAGTCCAAAAGGGGAGGCCCTGAACCCGGACCCGCCACTCTCAGACCCTCCCTAGAAACACAAAAGGCGCGGCCCGTGGGCCACGCCTTGTTCGAATCGATTTCTCAATTCGCTAAGACCATTATATCATATTGCTATAGGCCAAACTGCACAATATTCTATGCAAACACAGATTTATATTTCCTTTGCTTGCACTCACATAACCCGATTGGGTGATTTGTGCCTCTTGACAGTGGTCCCGTTGCTTATGGAAGCCAATGAATCGGAGATCTGAATTTAAAGTCCTGATCTAACCGATTCACTTGTCCGTGAGTTGGCCCCTGAGCAGCTCAGGTCATACTGCCGGAGGAGATTCTGGTCCTGGATTCTCGTATAGAGGGCGGGATTATCTTTTTCGCGAACGGACATGGTGGGGAGTCTCGGCCCGAGCATCACGGACCGCGAGAGGGCCTACGGCAGCAAGCGTATGTGCTCAGATGCCTGCCGTACGCTGTCCTTAGTATTTCTGGCATTAGCCGGGGCGTTACCGAAGGCAAAGCTGATTCTTTGTTCGCGCAACTCGTCCTCCGTTACAACCGTATGGCGCGATTCCTCGAGTGCTTTCACCAGTTCGGGACTGGTTGTGATCTCACCGAAAAATTGTTTCCGATCCGCCATGCCGACACCACTTTCTTTCTCCGAATGTTTGGAGTCCCGAGCACAGATAATAGCCCTTGGCTCCCTCGTGTCAATAGTTTACTGGAGTATCTGTCTGTAAATTGCGTGTTCACCATTGTCAATTTGGGAATGGCGCTACCTGGCCACCTATCAATGTTCCGTCTTCCCATCCAGCAAGTCCAGCGCGTGAGGAATTAATTCCAGCACCGCTTCGAGCGATTCGACCGCTCCGCTCGGGCTGCCGGGCAGATTCAGAATCAGAGTCTTCTCCCGCACGCCGCACACGGCGCGGCTCAAGGCGGTGAACGGAGTTTTCTTTGCGCCTTCGAGCCGCATGCGTTCGCCGACGCCGTCGATCAGACGATCGCAGATCGCTTCGGTCGCTTCGGGAGTGACATCGCGCGGCGCAATCCCGGTTCCACCGGTGGTTACGATCAGGCGCACCTCGATGGCGAGATGAACCAGCGCATTCTGAATCTGCATGTTGTCGTCCGGGACGATTCTGGTGGCCGCGACGTGAAAGCCGGATTTCTTTAGGATTTCGACGACTGCCGGTCCGGAAAGATCAACGCGCTCCCCGCGAGCGCAAGAATCGCTGACGGTTACTACTGCAGCGGTGAGAAGGGTGGAGCGCTCTTCGCCGGCCCCGTCAGCTATCGAGGAGGACATCTTCTTCCTCTTCTTTCCGGCCGCCGCCGCCGGAGCTGGGGGTGGGGCCGCCGGCCGCGCTGGCAGCGGGGCTGGCGCCGGTCGCGGCCTCCTCAACGGGCTCCGCGCCACTATCGCGCTGCGATTCGTCGAGCAGACGCAAGCCCTCCATCAGCAATCCCTGCGTGTTGAGCTTGGTGGTTTCCTGATCGGTCTTGCCCTCGAAGTTGAGTTCAAAATTGCCGCCGGTCCAGCGCAAGACTTTGAAGACGGCCTCATCTCCCGTGGAAGATCCGTAGGTTGCATGCTTGACCTGGCCCTCGACAAAGAAGACTTCGCACTTGTCGCCCTCGTTGTTGAGTTTGAGCTGGCAGCTCTTGCGTCCCATTTCGAGGGACTGCATCAGGTCAATCACATTCATCTGCGAGAGATTGCCGCGAACCACGCCGTCGGAAGGCGCGGTCTTCGCCATCTTCTCGAGCGCGATGCGGTCGACCGTGCGCTTGATGCGGCGCGTGGCTTCTTTCAGGAAAAACGGTTTGGCGAGGTAGTCGTCGGCGGCATCCTGAGGGGAAAGGCGCTCGTCAATGTCGACGCGGCTCGCCATCAGGATCGCGGAAAAGTTTGCCGTAGCCGGCCGGCTCTTGAGGCGTTCGACCAGCTGGCGGCCATCCATGCCGGGCATGCGGTAGTCGCAGACGACGAGGTCGGGAGGATCGTCGACCGCCTTCAGCAAAGCATCGGCAGCATCGCCCGCAGCCACAACTTTCGCGAACGGAGTCAGCGCGTGCTGCAACATGCTCAGCACCATCGGATTGTCGTCGACTAAAAGTAGTTTGACGTCGTTGGCCATGGGAATCACTTCGCGCGCCGGTACTCTCCGCTCTTGCCGCCGGACTTGCGCTCTAAAACGATGTCGCGAATCTCAATCGCCTTATCCACCCCTTTCGCCATGTCATAAATTGTTAGGGCGGAAATGCTGGCGGCTACTAGGGCTTCCATCTCGACTCCGGTTTCGGCGGTGGTGGCGACTTTGGTGGTGATGGCGACGCCATTTTCGCATAGGCGCATCTCGACGGCAACGTGGGTGAGAGGGAGGGGATGGCACATGGGGATTAGATCGGCGGTGCGCTTGGCGGCCATGATTCCGGCGATGCGGGCTACTTCGAGTGGATCACCTTTGGGGTTGTGAGGGAGCGCTTTGAGAACGGCGGGGCTCATGCGCACAAAGGCGCTGGCCTCGGCTTCGCGCCTGGTGGAGGGCTTGGCAGAGACATCGACCATGCGGGCGCGGCCGGCGGAATCGTAATGGGATAGCTTCTTCGGCATGCGGAAGTTCTATCTTACATGGGATGCTGAGCAGTTCTCAGTTCTCGGTTCTCAGTTTCTGGAACGGAGGGCCGGGCTGGCATCAACGCAGCAAGACCGCGATCCAGTCGCCGGCGGGGATGTGTTCGCGATCGGGGGGGATGACTATGTAGCAGTTGGAGCGGGTGCGGGCGGCGATGTCGCCGGAGCCTTGCCAGGGGACGAGTTCGGCCCGTGAACGGTCGTACTGGCCGGAGAGGATTGCGGGGAGGAAGCGGGTGAGTCCGGGCTTGACGCGGATCTCGGATTTGACCCGGGCGTGCAGGAAGGTGAGCGGGCGCGGAGACGCGCCAGACAATGCCTCGAGCATGGGTCTGACGAAGAGTTCGAAGGTGACCATGGTAGAGACTGGGTTTCCGGGGAGGCCGAAGAAATATTTGCGAAGCGGGGGCCGGAGCCCCGCGGGCAGGAGTGCCCGCGCCACATGAGCCAGCTACGCATGGGACTTGGCCGAATACTACCGGCCTTCCGGGTTGGATTTTTGCTCCGGTGAAGAAGAATTCGGCTTGCATTTCGGCGAGGACCTGCTCGACTAGGTCGTAGCGTCCCATGGAGACGCCGCCGGTCATGACCAGCAGGTCCGACTGCAGACCTTGCTCGATCAGTTGGCGGAGCTTGCGGGGTTCATCGGGGGCGATGGGCAAGAGAACAGGTTCGGCGCCGGCCTGCTGGATCTGCACTGCGAGCGAGTAGGTGTTGGAGTTGCGAATCTGCGTGGAGCCGATTGCAGGATCGACCTCGACGATCTCATCGCCGGTGGCGAGCACTGCGATGCGAGGACGATCAAACACTTGCAACCTTGATTTGCCGACCGAGGCGGCGAGGGCTATGGCGGCTTCGTTGAGGCGCGTGCCGCGAGCGAGCAGCAGGCTGCCGCGTTTGGCCTCGGCCGCCTGGGCGACGATGTTTTCGCCGGGTGCGATGCCTCTCGTGATTTCGACGATATCGCCTTTTTGCGATGTGTATTCGACCATTACGACGGCGTCGGCGCCCTGCGGTGCGGGCGCTCCGGTCATGATGGAAAATGCTTGGCCGCGATTGAGCTGGGATGGGACTTGCAGCGGCCCGGCTTTGATTTCTCCTATTACAGGTAGCTTGGCTGGGAGCGTTGCCAGATCGGCTGCGTGGACGGCGTAGCCATCGCGCGTGGAGCGCGGGAAGGGAGGGATGTCGCGGTCGGCGGTGATGGGCTCGGCGAGAACTCGTCCGGCGGCGTGGAGCAGGTCGAGCTTTTCGGTGGCGCCCGGAGTTGTCCTGGACGCTTGTTCTTCGACTACGCGGCGGGCTTCTTCGAAGGTGAGGACCGTGGGTTGGGCCGGGGGTGCAGCCATGGGGAGATGATAGTGCAAGCGAGGGCTACGCGGGCGCCGGAGCGCGGCGTGGATTGCTCAAGGAACCGGTCAATGAGTGCTATGGGGATTTAACGCCAGTCTGCCTCAGGGCCGCTGCTACCACTGTCATCCAATCGGGGAGAACCCGTGAAAAGAAGACGAGTGGGATTTCTGCGCTCGTTCACGCAACTCCTGGCGTGACTGCCTCTCGTTTTGCGGGCAGAAGCGCTAACAGGACGACTCCGATCACAAGGGCTACGATCACATCAGCAAAGTTCCGGTGGACGCCCGTGAATCCGCGCTTCCACGGTTTGAATAGCCATCACCCCGCCATGGGAGATGTTCCACCAAGCTGCTAGGGCAATCATCGAGCGATGCTCAGAGGGTCTCCTTCTGATTTATTCCCGCAACCTCAACAAGTGATCACGACGGCTCCCAGTTGATGGCGAACCGGAAGGTAACCGTTGAAATCCGGCGTTCACTCAAAATCCCGGTCACCTGGTCAGTGAGCGTAATGGAGATTTTTCAACCACCATCGTTTCGAGAAGGCACCAACTTCTTCGCCTTCGTTGACTTGCTCCAGCCTCAGCCCTAAGATTTCAATCCAATGATTGGGGAGACCATTTCGCACTACCGCATCGTCGAAAAACTCGGCGGCGGGGGGATGGGGGTGGTCTATAAAGCCGAAGACCTTGATCTTGGGCGCTTCGTTGCCCTGAAATTCCTTCCTGACAACGTTGCGCAGAACCCGCAGGCCCTGGACCGCTTCCGCCGGGAAGCCCGTGCGGCTTCCGCGCTGAACCACCCGAACATCTGCACGATCTATGAGATCGGGCATCACCAGGATCGCGAACTAAACGACCGCCAGTTCATCGCCATGGAGTTTTTGCAGGGCATGACGCTGAAGCATCGCATTGCCGGGCACCCGCTGGAAACGGAGACTTTGCTTCCAGTGGCCATTGAAATCGCCGATGGGCTCGATGCGGCGCACGCGGCCGGAATTATTCACCGCGATATCAAGCCAGCGAACATCTTTGTGACCCAGGCGGGCCACGCCAAGATTCTCGACTTCGGACTGGCGAAGATGACGGCCAAGACGGCGTCTGCGGGAAGCGATTCAGTAACCGTTACGCTCGACTCCGACGCCTCACAACTGACGAGCGAGGGCGCCTTGTTGGGCACGGTGGCTTACATGTCGCCGGAACAGGTGCGGGCCAAAGAGCTCGATGCCCGAACCGACTTGTTCTCTTACGGAGCGACGCTGTATGAGATGGCAACCGGCAGGCCGCCATTTGATGCGGGGAGCGCAGGGGAGATATGCGGCGCGATTCTTCACCAGGAGCCGCCTCCGCCATCACGGATAAGCGCAAAGGTTGCGCCGGCTCTAGAGGCAGTAATCCGGAAGGCGATGGAGAAGGACTGCAGCTTGCGCTACCAGCACGCGGCAGACATTCGTGCCGACCTGCAGCGGTTGAAGCGTGACACGGAGTCAGCGCGGATATCCGCAGCGTCAATGCGCGAAGCCAACACTGACCCGCGAAAGCACTGGAAGGTCGGGCTCTCGGTTGCATTGGCTGTGGTGGTCCTCGCAGCCGGCGGTTACTTCTACCTTCATCGCGCGCCAAAGCTGACCGCGAAGGACACCATTGTTCTCGCCGACTTTGCCAACACCACGGGAGACGCAGTTTTCGATGATGCACTGCGGCAAGGGCTTTCGGCTCAACTGGAGCAATCGCCCTTTCTGAGTCTGCTCTCCGATGAGCGCATTTCGCAGACTCTGGCGCTAATGTCGCAGCCGAAAGATGCTCGGTTGACGCATGAGTTGGGCCGCGAGGTCTGCCAGCGCACGGGCAGTGCGGCAGTTCTGGACGGCTCGATCGCTCAGATTGGCACGCAATATCTTCTGAGCCTGAAGGCGGTCAACTGTTCGAACGGGGAAACGCTGGCCAGCACGGAAGCGCAGGCCGGCGACAAGAACCACGTGCTCGAGGCCCTGAGTAAGTTAGCGTCGGACCTTCGCAGCAGGCTGGGGGAATCGTTGACTTCGGTGCAGAAATTTGATGCCCCGCCAGAAAATGTCACGACGCCGTCAATGGAAGCACTGAAGGCCTACAGCCTGGGTTTTCAAGCGCAGAACTTCAAGGGTGACTACCATGGAGCTATCTCGTTTTTTCGGCGAGCCATCGACTTGGACCCTCGTTTTGCCATGGCCTACGTTCGGCTGGGAAATAGTTACTACACGCAACGGCAGGGGAAGCAAGCGTCGGAGTTCATACGCAAGGCCTACGATTTACGCGAGCAGGTGAGCGAACGCGAAAAACTCTACCTGGTTTCACACTACCAGGAACTTGTAACCGGGAACCTGGAGGCGGCCCGCTCAACCTATGAGCTGTGGGTGCAAATCTACCCGCGCGATCCGGTCCCGATCGGCAACCTGGGCGACATCTATGCCCAATTTGGCGACCATGAGAGAAGCCTGGCGGCGACGCAGCAGAGTCTGCAACTCGAGTCCGGAAGTCTAATTGCCTACGAAAATCTTGCTCAGGAAAACCTCGTACTTAACCGCCTCGATCAAGTGATGGCGGTATCACGAGAAGCCTTGCGACAAAATGGCGACAATTCAGGGATTCATGAAATCCTTTACGACTTGTACTTTGTGCAGGGCGATAGCGCCGGCATGGAGCGCGAGGCGACTGCCCTGATGGGTGATCCGGGTTACGTACCGGCCACACTCCTCGCGGAAGCGAACACAAGCGCCTACGGTGGGCAGTTTTCAAAGGCACGCGAGCTTACGCGACGCGCGGTGGAGGCTGCGCGGCGCACCGACGGGGACGAGGCGGCTGCACTATTCGAGGCCACAGGAGCCTTGCGGGAAGCGTTGGCCGGCAACCAGGCATTGGCGAAGCAGCGGGCCCAAGCGGCGCTTGTGCTGGCCAACGGCAGAGACGTAAGAACTTTAGCCGCGGTCGCGTTCGGCGTGGCTGGTGATTCTGCTCAGGCCGGGCGCTTGGCGGACGAACTGGCCAGCGAGTTCCCTGAGGATACGATCATGCAGTTTGTATATCTGCCGACGATTCGGGCAGCAGCGCTGCCCATGGCGGCGAGCAGTGATCGCGTGATAAAAATCCTGGCCCCGGCCCGGCAGTACGAACTGGGGGACCACGGTCTCCCTCTTTATTCGGCTTATTTAGCCGGAGAGGCGTATCTGGCGGCTCACCAGGGGTCAGCGGCGGCGGCTGAGTTTCAGAAGATAATCGATCATCCCGGCGTCATCACCAACAACTTAATAGGCGCCCTGGCGCGCGCCGGTCTTGCCCGTGCCTATGCGATGCAGGGCGATAGGGTAAGGGCACGCGCCGCGTATCAGGATTTCCTGGCGTTGTGGAAAGACGCCGACCCTGACATCCCCATCCTCAAAGACGCAAAAGCCGAGTACGCGAAGCTGCAATAGCAGCGTGCGATCTTCAAACATGCCTGAGATTCCTGTACAAGCCGCCTGTTATCGGGCGAGTTCCTGGCCGAGGATGGTGGGGTTGCTGGCGTAGGAGAGGCCGGTTTCGAGGTCGACGATGCGGTCGCGGACGAGTTGGGCGATCTCGCCGTCGAAGTGTTGCATGCCTTCAGCGGCGCCGGCCTTCATGGCGTCGAGCAAGGTCTTGCCATCGCGCTCACCTTTTTCGATGCATTCGCGAGTGCGGGGATTGGCTTTCAGGATTTCGGCGACGGGGACGCGGCCGCTGCGATCCGCTTTGGACAGAAGGCGCTGGCAGATGATGAGGCGGAAGGTCTTGGAAAAGCGGTCCCGGGCACTCTGCTGTTCGCCGGGCGAGAACGAACTGATGATGCGTTCGACGGTCTTGGGGGCATCCATGGTATTGAGGCTGGAGAGCACGAGGTGGCCGGTTTCAGCGGCTTCGAGCACGCTCTCGATGGTTTCGCGGTCGCGCATCTCACCGACCAGAATCACTTTGGGCGCCTGCCGCAGGGCGGAGCGCAGGGCGTGCGAGAAGCTGGGAGTGTCGCTATGCAGTTCGCGCTGATGAATGGTGGAACTTTTGTGGTTGTGCAGGAACTCGATGGGATCTTCGATGGTGATGATGTGATAGTTTTTCTCGCGATTGATGCAATCGAGCAGCACGGCGAGAGTGGAGGACTTACCGGAGCCGGCGGGTCCGGTGACCAGGACGATGCCATCGCGCAACTTGGATACATCGGCCAGGTGCGAAGGCAGGCGGAGCGAAGCAAAATCAGGGATGGCGGTGGGAATGACGCGCATGACGACGGCGCAACTGCCGCGCTGGATGAAAATATTGACGCGAAAGCGGGCCACGCCGGCCAAGCCGTAGGAAATGTCGCACGATCCGTGTTCGCGGAGGGTGGCGACGGCTTGTTTGTTATCGCCGATCAGATCAGCGGCGATGTGGCGGGTATCGTCGGGGGTCAGGGTTGCGAGTCCGGGCACCTGCACCGGGATAAGCTGGCCGTAAACCTGAACCTGGGGCGGGCGTCCGGGAGAAAAGATCAAATCGCTGATCTTTTCAGATGCGCGCAGCATTGCTCCCAGCAGGGCGGGCGTAGCTACTTTGCCGCTGCCGGAATAACCTTCCAAAGAAACTGAAATTGCGGCGATGCCAGGTGATGCCATTCCATCCTCGCACGAAGCTGTGCCGATTCTTAGGGAATTGCAAGCACCACAGAAAGGGAGTACGGGGCCAACCGAAGTCAGCCGGTTACCCATACTTTACCAGCGCGGATGGGCAAAAGGTAAGGACGGATAGGACATAGCCCTTGGTAACTGGAAGGCAGTTCTCAGTTCTCAGTTACCCCACTTTCCGTGCGGGGTCGATTGATGCGACCTGAGGACTGAAAAAAGGGCGGCCCGTTAGGCCGCCTTATCCATCCGAATCAATGCCCGTGGGGACTTCAGCTCACTTTTTGGCTGGGGCGGCTTTCTTTTTCGCACCGAAGCCGGTTTCCACTGGAGCGCCGATGCTGGCGAGCATCTGCTTGGCTACGTCGGCGTAGGGGCCAGTGGGGGCGAGTTCGAGATATTTATTGAAGGCTTCCGCCGTGCCCGGGGGCGCGACCATTTTGTCGCCTTGTAGTGTGGCCTTGCCGATGAGGTTCACGCCCTTCTGGTAATAAGCATCGGCCTTGGTGGGATCGGCGGCGATGCACTTATCGAAGGCGGCGATGGCGTCGTCGACCTTGCCGGCATTGGTCAACACTGCGCCAGCGTTGTAGTAATAACCTGCAGCGCCTTCGGGATTCAAGGTGGCCGCCTGGGAATAGGCCTTTACGGCGTCATCGATTTTGCCCGCCTTGCTGGCAGCTTCGCCGAGATTGTTGTAATAGGCGGCCAATCTCTGGTTATCGGTGGGATCCTTCTTCGTTTCCATGGCCTTCTGCCGGAGTTCGATCGCTTTCTGGTAGTCGGTGATGGCTTCCTGCAAGCGCTTCGTCTTTTCGGCCGGATCGGTCTGCTTCAAGGCCGAACCGCGGTAGGCGTCGGCAAGCAGGCCCCAGATCACGTCGCGCGTCGCATCCATCTGGGTAGCTTCGGTGAGGGTAGCGATGGCGCTGTCGAAGTCTCCAGCCTTCATGGCGGTACTGGCGGCGACGATCTTTTCATTCAGACTCTTAATGGTGGTGCTTTCCTTCTTGGCCTTTTCTTCGGCCTCCTGGCGAGCCTTGATTTGTTCCGGAGTGAGGCCCTGGCCCTTGGCGGCGTCGGCGGCTTGTTGCTTCAAGTCGAAGTCAAGGTCGGGATGGTCGCCCAGAGGGAGCGTATATTTGTTGAAGTGGAAGAGTTCCTTGTTGGCCTTGGCGTCATCCGCATTGCGGTAGAGTATGACGTTGTAGGTGCCAGCGGCGAGGCCAAGGGAGAAATACTCGCCTTTCTTGTTGGTCTTGAGGGTATATTTCTGGCCATTATCCTGGTTGGCGTAGACGACGATGGCGTCAGGAATGGCCTTACCGTCGGCGTCTTTGCAAACGCCTTTGACGGTAGCCGAAGCCTGGGAGAACCCCGGAGGCGCGCACAGTCCCAGCATTAAGAGAACGAAAACGAACGATTGTATCGCAAAATGCTTCTTCATCTTGGCCTCCCGGCGCACAACTAGAGTGTTGAATGCTGGTGCGTGGTCGCATACGGAATTGGATCGGCGGCTCCCGCGGCCGCAAACGCGCGCAGCCGCAACGCGCAACTGTCACAGACGCCGCACGCCCGATCCTGGCGGCTGTAGCATGACCAAGTTAAATCGAATGGCGCGCCCAATTCAAGGCCCAAGCGCACAATTTCGGCTTTCCGGAGGTGGATGAGCGGGGTAAGCACTTCGATGGTTCCATCTTTTGTGCCGGTTTTAATGACCTGGTTGAAGGCGTCGTAGTAGGCGGGGCGGCAATCGGGGTAACCGGAACTGTCCGGTTCCACGGCGCCGATAAAGATTTTCGAGGCTCCGAGGACCTCGGCCCAGCTTACGGCGGCGGCGAGGAAATGGGCGTTGCGAAAGGGCACATAGGTGACGGGGATGTCGTGGCCGATGGGGTGATCGGGCGAGTCCGCGGTGGGCACGGCAATGCTTTCGTCGGTGAGGGCGGAGCCTCCGATGGCGCGAAGGGATTCGTTGCGCACGAGGAGTTTCTGCTGAATGTTGAGGCGCTGGCAAATGGACAGGAAGGATTGGTGCTCGCGGTCTTCGGTGCGTTGACCGTAGCTGACGTGCAAGGCCGCGGCATCGTAGTCGCGGGCGGCGAGGGCTGCGCACACGCAGGAGTCCATGCCTCCGCTAAGCAGAACAACGGCGCGCTGAGTGGATGGAGTCATGTGTGGAACGATTCTAGACTCCTTTCACGGCCGGATCCCAGATGAACTTGTGCAATTGGAGTCCGAGGCGCGCGGGAACGTCATCGGCAAGCATCCACTCGGCTAATTCCTGGGGATCGAGCAGGCAGTGGGAACTATCGCGTGCACCGGTGGCATCTTTGCGAAAAGCGGGCGAGAACAGGACTGCATTTACGCGGTCGGCGAGACGATGCTGGCGGGTGAATTCGCGGGCAAATTCATAGTCCTGCCGGCTGCTCAGGACGAACTTGATTTCGTCGTGCGCGGTCAGGGCCTTGAGATTCTCGAGGTGAAATGTACCGGCCGCGCCGGAGTCTGGACACTTTACGTCGACGATTTTGATGACCTCCGGGGGAACGCGATCGAGCGGGCGCTCTCCGCTGGTCTCGAGCAGAAGGCGATAGCCGGTGTCGAGCAGTTGCCGCATCAGAGGAACGAGTTCGCGTTCTTGCAGCATGGGCTCGCCGCCCGTGATCTCGACCAGGCCGCGGTTGGGGCTGAGGCGCATTACTTCGTCGCGGACTTCTTCGGACGTCATCTTGTGGCCGCCCTGGAACGTGTACTCACTGTCGCACCAGGAGCAACGCAGATTGCATCCGGTGAGGCGGACGAATACGCAGGGCAAGCCGGCGTAAGTAGATTCACCTTGCAGCGATTTGTAGATCTCGGTGATCTGCATGGAAAACAGTGGTCAGTGGCTAGTGATCAGTGGTCGGAAGAAATCTGTTTAGCTTGCGGCTCCCGAGTCTGAATGCAGCCGCTGATCATCGGACGTCGATCGTTAATCACTGACCACTAGCCACTGACCACCGCTCTTGCTACTCGCTGTATTTCGCTGTCGTCGTGTCGGTCTCGAACACGGTTACGTCTTTTACGTGCACGCGGCCATTGGTTACGCTTTTCAGCCGGGCGTTTGCTTCGTCGTAAAAATACTTGGCCAGATTCTCTGCCGAGGGGTTAATTACGGTAAAGGGCTCGATGTCGTTGATCATCTGGTGATCGAGCCGGTCGATCACATGCTTCATGACCTCGCGCAGGTCTTTGAAATCGAGCAGGAGTCCGGCCTTATCGAGCTCGGCCCCGGCCAGCGTGACCCGGATCTTGTAGTTATGCCCGTGCGGATTCTCGCACTTGCCTTTGTAGTTGCGCAGGTAGTGTCCTGCGGCAAAAGTATCGTCAACGGTTACTTCGAACATGCATCCCTCAGCGGCACCGCTTGAATACAGGCCGGACCGCGGTCTAAAGCGAAACATCTTATTGTACCGCGCCGCCGCTCCGGTTCCAGCCGCGATCCGGCTTGACGGCCAGCGGCTTTGAAGGATAGCTTGCCTAGTTGGTTTTCTTGGAAAAGGAGACGCATGCCCGGCTGCAAAATAAAGTTCGCGATTCTGCTCAACCCGATTCTCGTCATCCTGGCAATTACGGCCGGTCTTGCCGCCCAAAGCAAACCGGACGCGCCGGAGTTCGACGTCAAGGAGCACTATACGAAGTACGAGTACAGAATCGCCATGCGGGACGGCGTGCACCTCTTCACTTCCATCTACGTGCCGAAGGACACCTCCCGCACCTACCCATTTCTGATCAATCGAACGCCTTACAGCGTGGCGCCGTATGGCGTGGATCTGTACCGCACGCGCCTCGGGCCCTCGGTTGACTTCGACAAGGCGGGATACATCTTCGTCAACCAGGACGTTCGCGGCCGCTACATGTCGGAGGGAACGTTTGTCGAAATGCGTCCGCACATCGACAACAAGAAATCCAAGCAGGATGTGGACGACGCGAGCGATCTCTACGACACCATCGACTGGCTGCTGAAGAACGTCCCCAATAACAACGGCAATGCCGGGATCTGGGGCATTTCGTATCCTGGCTTCTTCACCTCGGCCAGCATTATCGACTCGCATCCGGCGCTCAAAGCGGCATCGCCGCAAGCTCCGATGACCGATCTTTTCATGGGCGACGACGCTTACCACGGCGGGGCTTTCATGCTGAATGCGAACTTTGGCTTCTATAGTTCGTTCAAGCCGCAGGAGAATCCGCAGTTGCCGCCGAAGACGCCTGTTCCCTTCGATTACGGCACCAAGGACGGTTATGAGTTCTACCTGAAGGTTGGCCCGATCGGGAACCTTTCAAAATATCTTGAAGGCAAGAGCGCGCTGTTCGACGACCAGATGCGCCATGATACCTACGACGATTATTGGAAGGTGCGCAACCTGGCGCCACACATGAAGAACATCCATTGCGCCGTCTTGACGGTTGGAGGATGGTTCGACGCCGAAGATCTGCAAGGTCCGTTCAGCACGTTCCACGCGATCGACAAAAATAACTCCGGAATATTTAACGCGCTAGTGGTTGGACCATGGGTTCACGGGGGTTGGGCACGTTACGACGGCGATCATTTGGGGCGGGTGGAGTTCGCAGCCAATACCGGCGACTATTACCGGAAAAATATTCTGTTTCCATTTTTCGAGCAGTATCTCAAGGGCAATAGCGACGCGAAACTTCCGAAAGCATACGTGTTTGAGACAGGCACCAATGTTTGGAGGCGTTATTCAGCGTGGCCTCCGAAAGAAGTTGAGGCGAAGACGCTTTATTTCCACGCGGGCGGCGTGCTTTCCTTCGATGCGCCCGCTTCGGATGCGCCCGCATACGATGAATATGTCAGCGACCCGGCCAAGCCGGTGCCGTTTGTGAATTATGTCTCGACCAACGTGCCGCAGGAATACATGCTCTCAGACCAGAGATTTGCGTCGAGCCGAACCGACGTGCTGGTGTATCAGACGCCGGTGTTACAGGAAGACGTGACCATTGCCGGTCCGATCTCGCCGCGGCTTTTTGTTTCGACCAGCGGAACCGATTCCGATTGGGATGTAAAGCTGATCGACGTGTATCCCGCGGATTATCCG
Organism: uncultured Acidobacteriaceae bacterium; assembly: GCA_963827005.1. Taxonomy (GTDB): domain Bacteria; phylum Acidobacteriota; class Terriglobia; order Terriglobales; family Acidobacteriaceae; genus Sulfotelmatobacter. Next base: position 1,182,655 of record CAWGZD010000007.1, on the reverse strand, counting down.
GATAGCAAGTTGGACGAGCCCAAGCCTGAGGACCGCGGCAAGCCGCGGACGGATGTGCCTCCGCCTGCTTTCACCATGGGTGGGTACCAGCAACTGGTGCGGGGCGAGCCGTTTCGCGGCAAGTTCCGCCACAGCTTCGAAAAGCCGGAGCCCTTCGCTCCCGGCAAGGTGGAGACGATTGACTTCCACATGCAGGACGTCAACCACACCTTCCGTCGCGGCCACCGGATCATGGTGCAGATCCAGAGTTCATGGTTCCCGCTCACCGACCGCAACCCGCAGACCTTCGTCAACATTCCTGACGCTACGCCGGCGGACTTTGTGAAAGCCACCGAACGCATTTATCACACGAAGGCAGAAGCTTCAGGGGTTGTTGTGGGGGTGTTGCCGACCGCGGGGGTGGGGGAAGAGGGGAAGTAAAGAACTTCGGACTAAGTTCCCACACCAAAGAATTCTTCCACCACGCGCATGTCTGTCGTCTTTTTGTAATTCGGCAGGCTCTCGATGAAAACGCGGCCGTATTGCTTTTTCAGAATGCGGTTATCGAGCAGCACCAGCAAGCCGCGGTCGTGCAGGGAGCGGATCAGGCGTCCGAAGCCCTGTTTCAGGGTGATCACCGCGGCCGGGACCTGGTACTGAAAAAATGCGTTGCCGCCATCGGCGTCGATCGCCTTCACGCGCGCGGCCACTACGGGATCGCTGGGCACGGCAAAGGGCAGCCGATCGATGATGACGCAGCTGAGTTGCTCGCCCTGTACGTCCACACCCTGCCAGAACGATGAAGTGGCAAACAGGACGGCATTCGGGGTGAGCCGGAACTCCTCAAGCAGCGCGCTCTTCGGCGCGTCGCCCTGGCGGAGCATGGGGAACTCCAGCTCGCCCAGCAGGCGCTGATAAACGTCATTCATCTGGGCGTAGCTGGTGAAAAGAACGAAGGCGCGTCCGCGGGTGATTTCGAGCAGCTTGCGGATGCGGTCCGCCGCCTGAGGGGTAAACTGCGGCGTGCGGGCATCCGGGAGATCGGGCGGAACATAGAACAGAGCCTGGCTCTCGTAGTCGAAGTGCGAAGGCAGCACGGACTCGCGGGCGTGCTCTAGCCCGAGCCGCTGCCGGATATATTCGAAGCCGCCGCCCACTGCGAGAGTAGCTGACGTGAGCACGGCGCATTCCAGCTTTGACCAAAGACATTCGCGCAGGATGGGGCCGACATCAATGGGAGTGGCTTGTAGGAAGACATTCTGCCTGCCGGTTCTCTCGGCGTCTGCGCCTCTTTTTGCTGAACTCGTTCTTCCTCTGCCGCCGCGGCGCTCGATCCAGAACACGGTATTGCGATCGTCTGACTCCATGGCGAAGCTGAGTTGCACCTGAAGTTCCTGAGCGCGCCGCACAAAGTTGAAAATTTCCTCCGGCTTCTGCGGCAAGCCCTCCAGTTCCCCCGCCAGGCGCGTGAGTGCCTGATTGAACGCGAGGAACTCATCTCCGTTTTCCTCCAGAAACTCGCGGCGGGTCTCGAAGGCAAATCGTCCTTCTCCGGGCGGCAAGAGCGAAAAGAAAAACTGAGACCGTTCTCGCAAGCTGCCGAGCGCACCTGAAAGCGGCGCCGACAGCATGCGGTTGTGTTGCAGCGAGGCTTCGACATCGCGCGCCAGGTCCTCGACGCGCAGGTTGCTGACGGAAATTCCGAAGTAGCTTCCCGCCACGTCTTCGAGTTCGTGCGCTTCATCGAAAATGACGGCCGCGGCATCGGGCAGGATTCCGGCATCAGGCGCGCCTTCGGCCTGAAGCTTGATGGCAAGATCGGCGAAGAATAGATGATGGTTGACGATGACAATGTCGCTCTCCAACCCGCGCCGTCGCATTTCGGTGATGAAGCAGCGCTCCCACTCGCTGCATTTTTGTCCGGTGCAGGTGTCGGAGCGAGCGTCGAGCTTGTGCCACAGCGCGCTGGCTTCCGGAAGTTCGGCAAGTTCGGCGCGGTCGCCGGTCGCGGTGGTTTTTTCCCACGCGGCAATGGCGCGATACTGCTCGATCTCCTCCAGCCCGCTCAACACTGGCTGGTCGGTGAGGTCGTAGAGTTTCTTACGGCAGAGATAATTGTTGCGGCCTTTCATGTAGCAGACGGAGAGCTGGCCGGAAGCGGCCTCGCCGAATAAGGCGTGCTCCAGAAAAGGCACGTCTTTGTAGAAAAGCTGCTCCTGCAAATTCTTGGTGCCGGTTGAGATGATGACGCGCTTGCCCGAGCGAATCACTGGCATCAGGTAGGCCAGTGTCTTTCCCGTGCCGGTGCCGGCTTCCACGATCAGGTGCCGTTTTTCCTCGAGCGCTTGCTCGACCGTCTGCGCCATCTGCAACTGCCCGCGCCGGAATTCATAGGCGGGATGGGTGCGCGCGAGCACTCCGCCCGGGGCAAAGAATTGATAGAGAGATGCGTCCTTGCCGCCAGGCGCGGAGGGAGCAGCGGCTGCGGGAGACGCGGGTTGGGAACGCAAAGCCACGGGAGTCTCTATAATAAGGGTTCGCAGTGATCAGTAGCGGATTGCCGTTCATTTTGACTCAACCCATTGGCTCAACCTTTTGACCCAGCCCACTTACAACTCGACCAGCACGCTCGCCACCACCGCAGCCGGCGTTCCTACCCTTGCCATCGTGGGCCGACCGAACGTAGGCAAGTCCACACTGTTCAATCGCATCGTGGGATCGCGGCGGGCTATCGTGGGCGACGAACCTGGCATCACGCGCGACCGCCTTTATGGCGACGCGGAGTGGCGTGGGCGGCGCATCCGCATTATCGACACCGGTGGGATTATTCCGGACGACGAAGCTTTCATTCCATCGGAAATTTTCCGGCAGGCCCGGGTTGCGTTCGATGAGGCGGCGGCCATTATTCTGGTGGTCGATGGCCGGTCCGAGATCGCGGGGCCTGACCTTGAGCTGGTTCGCTTGCTGCGCAAGACGGGGCGTCCGCTGTTTCTCGCGGTGAACAAGGCCGATACCGAGAAGCAAGCGCACATTGTGGATGAGTTCCACCGGCTGGGAATCAAGCAGATGTTTCCCATCTCCGCGGAACACGGGCGCGGCATTGACGATCTGCTGGATGCGGTGTTTGAGGCCTTGCCGCCGCCAACAAAAACCTTAAACACAGGGGACACGGAGGAAGAGCGGCAAGAATCAGACGAATCGGCCGAAGCGGAGCCCGTTTACGAAACCAAGGTTGCGATCATTGGGCACCCGAACGTGGGCAAGTCCACGCTGCTGAATTGTCTTACGGCGTCTGACCGCGCGATTGTTTCGCCCATCCCCGGCACGACGCGCGATGCGGTCGACGAAATTGTTGAGCACAACGGCCGGCGCTTCCGTTTTATCGACACGGCCGGCATTCGCCGCAAGGGCAAGACTCACTTGATGGCCGAGAAGCTTTCGGTCGTGATGGCGCGCAAACATCTGGAAGCCGCGGATATTGCGCTGCTCGTGATCGACGCCACGGAAGGCGTAAGCCAGCTTGATGCCGCCATTGCCGGCTACGCGCACGAGAGCGGGCGTTCGATTATTATCGTGGTCAACAAATGGGATCTTGTCACCAGCGGCGAACTGAAGGCCGGCAGGCCTTCGAAGGCCATGCGCATGCGCGAAGGCAAGCGGCCCGGCGACCGTGACGCTTACGAAGAGCGCTTGCGCTGGGACCTCAAATTCCTGACCTATGCGCCTATCGTTTTTATTTCAGCCAATACCGGCAAAGGTGTGGAGAGAATTTTTCCGCTGCTCGAACAGGTTGCGGTGGAGCGCCGCAAGCGGATTTCCACGTCGGCGATGAATCGATTTATCGAAACGGTGGATTTCGAGCGTGCTTCTGTTCCCATGCGCTCGCGCGTGAAAATTCTTTATATGACGCAGGCCTCAGTTGCGCCACCGACGTTTGTGCTCTTTACCAATCGCGCCGTGAAGCTGCACTTTTCCTACCAGAGGTTTCTGGAGAACCAGATCCGGAAGGCTTTCGGATTTTTGGGGACGCCGATCTGGATTAAGAATCGGGCGAGGAATTCCTGAACCGTTGTGTCAGTCAGAGATAGTGCCCATCGCCTGCGCGCGCTCCGGTGCGCTCACTCTCCCGCCACTTCCCGACCCATTGTCAGCAACCCCACTCTCTGCACGCCCGCGTGGTGCGCCAGGTCGATCACGTCCGCAACGTACTGGAAGTCGACGTCATCATCGCCGCGGACGAAGACCACTTTCTCGGCGCGCTTCAGATAGATTTCCGCGAGGCGCGTTTCCAGATCTTCCCAGCGCACATCGTCCTGGTTGATTTTCACCGTTGGCGGCTGATCGTCTTTCGTCCACATCACCTGGATGACGATCGCATGAGACTCCGGCTCTGGCGCGGCCTGCTTCTCTTCCGGCTGCGGAATCTGCGCGGTTTCGCCCTGCTCTTTGTCCATCGACACCACGACCATGAAGACGATGATCAGCGTCAGCAGCACGTCGATCAGCGGGGTGACGTTTATTTCGGGACCGCGCGCACCTCTGCCTGCCATTGAGAACGACATAGAAAGCTCCTCGGCTTCTCGTTTGGCACGCGCGTGTCTGCAAGATCAGACACCTGAGGTCTCGGGAGAGTTCCACGCTGTTCGTCGATTGTGATTCTGTCGAGGGCTGCAACAGAGGACGGTCTTTTGCCGTGCGCCGGCAAAACCAGGGTTCCTCGCCCCGCTGGGAATGACAAATTTTGCTTGATGTGCGCCGCGCTCTATCCGATCGGCTCCGGCGCAGGTGGCAACGGTGGAGGTTCATACGGTGGAGGCGGCACGGCGGACGGGATTTGGGGTGCGACCGGGGCCGGCGCTGCGGGGTAAAGCACGGCGCTCAGAGCGGGATAGCGTGCGGCAAAAAAGTAAATGGAATAGGCCGGAAAGAATACGATCGGCGGCACTGAAATCAGCGCCATCATATAAAGGAAAACAGCGAGCACGATGCATCCTGCAACTACCGCCAGCGTGATCGTGCCTACGGTCCAACCCAGGCCTGCCGCTTTTCCTGCTACCACCGCAGCAACCGCCAATCCTGCGGTTGGAATTAAAAAGATCAGAGCAAAAATAAAACCCACAATTCCAAAGATGATGCTGGAACCGATGGCCAGCACGATCTTCATGCCAATATAGCCGGCGTAGACGCCCTTCTCGGCCTTCATCATCGCCCAAAGCCGCTGCCAGCCTTCCAGCGCGCCAACGCCTTCCAACGCCATCTGCGGGATGACGAAATCTTTGGTCAATACATAGATCACCGACGTTGCGATGACCAGGGTTGCGAATACGAAAAACACGGCGACACCGCCGAGCACGAGCGGCACCAAGTGCTGCCTGGGTCCGTTGAGCCATCCCATGGCGAAGGCGAAGCCTGCGGGGATTCCAACGACCACGATCATGGCACCGAACGTCGCCACCATGTAGAGCAGCTTCCAGACGAAATAGCGCAACCCGGGCGCCTGCCGCGTGCCCCAGCCCTTGCGGATGCGGCATTCCTTCGCCAGCACGGCGTCGAACAGAATGAAGCGCATGACGCTGCTCACATACATCAACACAATGCCGATCACGAAAGCCGCCACGATGAACACTGCGATCAGCCCCGCGAACAAAGCGGGATCCGTCCCCGCCAAACCCGGCGCCAGAACGTGTCCCGTAGAGCCTGGTTGTCGGGGCATCTTGAAGTTGGAGAGATTGGGTACGTTGCATCCGCCGCCGGAGCCGAGTTCTCCAGCCAGCAAGCCCACGACGGCAAGCCGCGTCCATTGGCCGAAACGAAATGGCTGGAAAAGCTGCCGCTTAGTGTGTTCAAAGGCGGGGGTGATCGCATCCACGGCGGAAAATTGGCAAGGTGCACCTCGGGCAACGAGTAACTCACAGCAAGGTACTGCGAATCGCGCCGCGGATCAAATCAATTCGAGGTGAAAAGAAAAAGACCGAGATCATGGGCTCAAGTGCAGAAGCAGGCTGCAACTATTTTCGCATCGCGGCTTGATCTTCAGCTTATTCGTACCTCAGCGCTTCGACCGGATCCAGCTTCGAGGCTCGCATGGCGGGAACCAGTCCGCTGATCACTCCTACCATCAGCAACACCAGGCTTGAGAGCACGACCGTGACAACGAAATGCGCAAGTGGATATCGCCTTGCCCGGAATCATCTTCAAACAGCGGCCCCATCATGGGCAGAGTTCCGACGGCCCAGGCGATCACGTAGGAAAGCGCCACCCCGATCACGCCTCCGACCATCATGATCAGCAGAGTCTCGGCCAGGAACTGCAGCTTGATGTGCCGCTTTCGCGCTCCCAGCGCCCGCCGCAGCCCGATCTCGCGAATGCGCTCATCCACCGAGACCAGCATGATGTTCATCACGCCGACGCCGCCGATGCCAAGCGTCAACGTTCCAATAAAAGCGAGCAGACACCTGCAGCCCGATGGTGAGCGCGTCGATGACGGGGCGGAATTCATCGCGCCCGAACATCTGGAAGGCTTTGGGATCGGTAGGCGAGAAATCCTTGCCGCGTAGCCACTGCGGCCAACACCTGCGCCATGGCTTTCTTCTCGAACTGCGGCGCGATCGGCTCAAACAGCATGACGGCGGCGTAGCGCGTGTTCCACAAGTCGCCGGCCGTCGAGTAGGGAATCCACGACGATTCATCGTCGCTGGAGAAATAGTTGCTGAGCTGAATCTTGCGGGCCATCACGCCGACCACGGTAAAGCGCACGCCGCTCACCGTTACACCGTTTCGCCGACGGCAGGCCGGCCGCTGAAGAGCTCTTCTTTCAGGCGCCCGCCGAGAAAGATCACGCGGCGCCGTTCGAGTTCGTCGCCGGCATCGAGCCAGCGGCCTTCCGAAGGGACCTCGTTGCGCATCTCGCCATATTCCGGACAGACGCCGCGCACCGGCGCTGTGCCACCATGCGGTCGCCATAGGCAATCCCGGGCCGGTTCACGGTTTCGCGGCACACATGCCGAACCAGCGGAGCCGTGGCCTTCACCATATCAACGTCGGCCTGCTCGATCAGAACTTTCTTGCCGGCGCGCTGGCCGCCCGGCTGTTCGCTGGTCTGCTGCGGCCAGCAGATCACCACGCTCTTGCCGAAGGCATCGAAGCCGTGCACGAGAACGCCGCGGAAGCTGCTGCCATACGCGATCAGCAGCGTGACCGTGGCGATTCCCCACACAATGCCGAGCATGGTGAGGAAGCTGCGCGTCAGGTTCCTCTTGAGTGCGACCCACGCTTCGTGAATGATTTCAATCAGCATAAGAAACCAAATTGAGTGATTGCGCGATTTGGTGATTGTCGATTGAAAAACGCACAGTCGTGTTCAATCACCTATTGACCCGTTCGCCCAATCTCCTTACCCGCCGGCTTCGTAGCGAAGCGCTTCAATCGGATCAATGGAAGCGGCTCTCCGCGCCGGAAGCAGCGCCGCGGCTACCGCAATCGCTCCCAGTAAACCTGCGGCCACCAAGCCTGATGTCCAGTCGGGAACCAGCCCGGCAAAAAAGTCGGGCATGGGCAGCAAATTTACCAGCGCACAGAAGCCGAACGCTACAGCCAACCCCACCGCACCGCTGAGTCCCGCAATAATGAGAGCCTCGACGAAAAACTGGCGCAGTATTACTTCCGCGGGCGCTCCGATCGCCTTGCGCACTCCGATCTCGCGCGTGCGTTCGCGCACCGCCACCAGCATCACGTTCATCACGCCGATGCCGCCCAGCACCAGGGTCACGATCCCGACCGCGCCCAGAAAATATTTCATGCCGTCGGTCATCGTTTTGAATGCCTGCGCTTCCTGCACCGTATCCCAGATGGGGCAGGCTTCTTTGTCGGTCGGGTCGTAGCGGTGCATGCGAGCCAGCGCGACGCGTACTTCGTGCTTGCAGGCCTCGTGCTGCTCCACCGATTTCGGCGTCACCAGCAGTTGATCGAACGTGGTTGCTGTACCCGGAGGTTTGTCGGGGAAGTCGCGGCGCATCGCAGAGAACGGAATGAAAATCTTTGTTCACATCCCAGCCGTCGTAGCTGGAATCCTGTTTCTTCTTCGCCATCACTCCGATCACGACGTAAGGAAAATCGTTCAGATAAACGTTGTCCCCCACCGGATTGCGTCCCGGAAATAATTGTTTGGCGGCATCCGATCCCATGAACGCAACGCGCCTGGCTTCGCGCATGTCGTCCCAGTCGTAGAAGCGTCCCTCGCCGACATCGAGAGCTGCGAATATAGGCAAACTGCGGATGCGATCCGGTCACCGTGAACGCGGCATTGTTGAAGTTGCTGTGCGCCCGCACCGTATCCTGCTCGAGTTCGGGAATCGCATATTGGCAGTCTGGCGTCTCGGCCTGCACCACCGGCAGATCGCTGTCGTCCCAGTGAACGGCCCGCCCGGCGTGGGTTCCGCCGGCCTGCAGGCTGGTGCGGCCGTGAAAAACAATCATCACATCCTTGCCCAGGTTGCGGGCTTGCGCTTCCTGCCCCTTCTCGAGTCCCTCGCCAGCCGCAACCATCAGGACGATCGACACGATGCCCCAAGCGATGCCGAACATGGTCAGAAAGGCGCGCAGCTTGTGCGCCCACAAGGTTCGCAAAACGTCACGAAAGAGATCTGCCAGAGTCATAGCGCTTCTTTGAATTGGACGCGACCGAGCCGGGAAAGTAAGCCTGCCCGGACGGTTTATCCCCTCGTTAATTCAGATACGTATCCGGCGGTCTGATTGTTCAAGGAAAATGTTTCAGGAAAAAGCGTGATTTGCGAGGACGACTTGCGAGGACGACTGGTGATTCAAACCTTCGCCGCGGTTGCGGAGGTCTGTTCCCTCCACTCGTCAAACTGCCGCAGGGCCAACTCGCACTGCAGCCGGTGACGTTCCTTGCGGTCGCGGATCTTCTGTTCCAGGGCAGGCAACAAGTCAAACGTGATGTTCGCGGGCTGGAAGTTCTTCGCGTCGGCATGGGTTACGTAATGAGCCAGCGATCCAAACGCGGAAGCCCGCGGCGGCGGCAGAGGTTCGTCTCCGCGCACCAGGGCCGCAGCATGCATCCCAGCCATCAGTCCAGTCGCAATCGACTCAACGTAGCCTTCTACTCCGCAAATCTGGCCCGCGAACAAAACTCCCGGATGGGCTTTCATCTGCAGAGTTTCGCGCAGCAACGACGGGCTGTTGATATAGGTATTGCGATGAATCTGTCCGTAGCGCAGGAAGCGCGCGTTCTCAAGGCCAGGAATCAGGCGCAATACACGCGCCTGCTCGCCAAACTTCAAATGATTCTGGAATCCCACCAGGTTGTAGGAATCGGCCCGCAGATTTTCCTGCCGCAGTTGCACCACCGCGTAGGGCATTCGCCCGGTACGCGGATCTTTCAGCCCGACGGGCTTCATCGGGCCAAAGCGCAGCGTATCGCGCCCGCGCCGCGCGATCTCTTCGATGGGCAGGCAGCTCTCAAAATAATTCAGCTTTTCCCAATCGCGCTCCTCCACCGATTGGGCCGCCACAAGCGCAACATAGAACCGGTCATAATCTTCCGCGGTCATCGGACAGTTAATGTAATCCGCCGACCCTTTGTCATAGCGCGCCGCCAGGTATACCCGCGACATGTCGATCGAATCCGCCTCCACGATCGGACTGATCGAATCGTAAAAGTACAAATGAGGGTTTGGAACGGCTGAATTCGCGACGGCTGAAGAAGTATCGGAACTAAGCCGCGCGATCTCCGCCGCCAGAGCTTCCGAAGTCAAAGGCCCGGTCGCGATAACGGTAATCCCTTGGCTCGCCTCTTGAATGGAAGTCACTTCCTCGCGCCGCACCGCAATCCGCGGCTCGCGGCAGATCGCCTCCGTCACCTTCGCCGCAAATGTGACTCGATCCACCGCCAGCGCATGCCCGGCGGGAACGGCGCAGGCCCGCGCAATTTCCAGCAGCAGCGAACTCGCGCGCCGCATTTCTTCCTTCAACAGCCACGGAGCCGTGTTCTCGCTGTCCGACTTCAACGAATTCGAGCACACCAGCTCCGCAAAATCGGCAGTCTGATGCGCAGGCGTCGACCGCACCGGCCGCATCTCGAACAGTTCCACGTCCACACCCCGCCGCGCACACTGCCACGCCGCTTCTGACCCAGCCAGCCCCGCACCGATAATGCGAACCTGCGCGCTCATGACGCCTTCTCCGCCAGCTTCCGCAGCGCCTCGTCCTTCAGCAACACCGGCCTCCACTGATCGAAGAACTCCGCTCCCAACGATTTGTAGAGTTCGATCGCCTTCTTATTCCAGTTGAGCACTTCCCATTGCACTCCGTGACAATTTTCCTGCACCGCAATGCTTGCGACGAAAGCCAGCAATGCCTTCCCGATCCCCCGGCCGCGAAACGGCTCGCGCACAAACAGATCCTCCAGAAACAATCTTCGCCCCACCCAGGTCGAGTAACAGCCGAAGAAAAGAGCGTAGCCCGCCGGCTGATGGTCCCACTCCGCAATCAGCGCGCGGAATTTGGGACTTGCACCAAAGCCATCTCGCGCCAGGTCGGCCTCCTGGATGACGACCAGATCGAGTTCATGCTCGAACTCCGCGAGTTCGCGGATCATCGTCCGCAGCAGCGTCACATCATTGATCGTAGCAGGACGAATGGAAAGCATTGGCCGGTTGGAAAACCTAGCGGCTTATCAGTGTAAATTGGCTGGCCACGCACACCCAGTTTCCCTTGTGATTTATCCAGGTGTCGGTAAAGCGTCCGCGCCGCAGATAGGGCTTGCCCTTGTCGATGCCTTTTACCCGGTACACACCGACAACCACGGCAGTGTCCCCGTAGATCTGCGCGGACATGGACTCTGCCGTCTCTTCCTCGGGAGTGTGAGCGGCAGCCTTCACGCCGGCCAGAAAGTCGCTCTTCGTCTTTAGACTACCGTCGTAATCGGTGTAGGTCAAAGAGCTGTCCAGCAGAGCGTCCAGGGCCTTGGCGTCTTTGGTTTTCTCGGCAAGCCCCAGGCGGCTTCAAAAGCCATAACCCTGGACCGGCGGGCGGCCATGTCGGTTTCATCCTGCGTAGTCGCAAAGAAAGACGCGGCAAGAAGCAGCACCACACCGCAAATCAGCGCTTTGGTGCAACGAGTTCTGCTCGGATCGAACTTGGGCTTGGAATCTGGCATGGCGCTCAGAACATCCGGCGGGAATGGGTAGAGGGCAAGGTCATGGCAAGAGGGCTGTTTTGAATCCATCGGCAGAAAGATGAAACGACTTTAGCGCGCCTTAAGAAATTGTCGAAATCCTCAATGTGTTGCCAAAGTGGATTGGCTGGACACGCACACCCAACTGTCGCTGCGGCGGACCCACGTATCCGTAAAACGCTCCCGGAGCGCGTAAGGCTTTCCATCTTTCGCGGCGCCACTTTCACGATACACGCCTTGACCACGGCAGCCGCTCCGTAGAGATGTACATCCATGGACTCGCTCACAATCCTGCGCGGGACGCAGCAACGCCGATTGCACGCTGGCCAAATACTCCGCCTTCCCCATCAGTTTGCCGTCATATTCGATGTAAATCAATTCGGAGCCGAGCAGCATCTTGAGGGCGGGCGTGTCTTTTTGTTGCACCGCCTGGTTCCATGCATTTTCCAGGGTCAGAACTCTGGCTTCGCTCGCCATCCGGCTGCGCCGAGCTCTGGGCGCGAGCCCAGACGTCGCCAGCAAACCAGAAGAACGTAGAAAAGTTTCGCCACCACGGCCCCTGATTTCCTTGCCGACCTCGCACCAATCCCCGCAGCATACCGCCCCCGCCCGCCCCAGTGCAGATCGGCGTTGCTCTCGGCGGCAACGCAGATCCAATGTCCACGCATGAACATCCAGGTGTCGGTAAAGCGCCCCCGCCGAAGATACGGTTTTCCCTTTTCCACGCCTTTGGCCCGGTATGTCCCAATCACGATCGCCGTGTCGCCAAACATTTGCAACGCTCATCTGTTGCGCGACGATCTGCTCCATGTGCGTGGTGTTCGACTTTACCCGAGCCAGGTATTCCGCTTTCGTTAACAGCGTGCCGTCGTAGTCGACGTACACCAGGGAACTGTCGAAGATCGCCGCGAGAGCCTTGGCATCCCCGCGCTCCTGCGCCTGGTCCCAGGCGTGCTCCAGCGCAAGAATGTTTGACCGGGCGCCCGAAACTCGTTACCGTCCTGCGCCGCGGCGCAGCGACAGCGCGCGCAAACCAGAATCATGAACAAATCCCGCGGTCTTCATGCGACTGGGCTCTCTACAATTCTATCGGCAGTCTCGAGGTTTTTCTGCAGTGGTCGGGCTCGATAGTGCCGGACAAGCGCCGCATCTCCGCATCCGTCGCGTCGAATCCTCGATTCATCTATCATGAGGAGTCTCTCAGCTCCTTCGGAGGATTGGATGGCACGCATCAGCCTGATCTCCCCGGAATCCGCATCTCCGGAAGTGCGCGAGATTTACGAAACGACGCTTCGTGGCAAGCCCGGCAATATGCAGAAAGCGCTCGCTCATCGTCCCGAGATGCTTAAGAATTTTCTAGCTTCTACGCCAGCGTGGGACGCTCTCTCGACCGCAAGCTGTACGAACTCATCTACCTCCGCGTCTCGCTCATCAACGGATGCCGCTATTGCACGCAGCACCACGTGGCTTCATCGAAGCGCGCTGGGCTCACTGCCGAAGACTGGGCAGCGCTCAAGGCAGGAAACTATTCGCACTTATAGCGAGAAAGAGCGGGCGGCGCTGACTTATGTCGAGAAAGCTGACTCGCGCCCCGCACGAAATCACGCGATGACGGATTTCGATGAACTGAAGAAGCATTTTTCCGATGCCGGAGATTGTCGATCTGCACATGCTCGCCGGCCTCGCGAACCTCACCAACCGCGTCACCGACCCGCTCGGACTGGAACTGGAATTTCCGGAAGAAAAATCTAAGACGCCACGGATTAAGAAGATTGTCCATTGGATCAGTCGAGAAATTTTGCTTGTATCAGCGTTTTAATTGCCCATATCACGATCGCGCATGACTAATTCTTAAAGAATCTCGCGCGCATCTCCCACACGCGCTTGTCACTCGCTCGCGATCCAGATATTCCAGCAGTGGAATCGCATACTTGCGGCTTACCCCGGTCATCTCTTTGAACTGCCGCCACATCGATTTTCGCCGACTTCACTTTGTACGCCGCCATTTGCCGCCGCAACTCTTCCAGCGCACTGCGATGAAAAACCAGCTCGTCGGAAACCTTGATCAATGCTTTGTCGCGGAACAGCAAAGTCACGATCTTCTGGGCCCGCACCTTGTCCACCTTCAATCCTGCAATCACCTCTCGCAGCGCGGGGACTTTCAATCCTGCCGAGGCAAACGCGTCTTCGATCTTCTTCTTCGATTCTGCTTCTTCGTCCTTCATCACTACGCCGTGACCCGGCAGCCGCACCAGCTCTCCAGCCACCTCGAGCTTTTTATCCCGGACCAGCATGGCCGAGAGCGCGTTGAACACTTCCGGGATCGCTCCGACTTGCTCGCGCAATTCTTCCTGGCTGATGCCACTCACGAGTGGATTCTTCTTGTGAAAATTCTCCGACTGTGCTCAACACCTGCAGTTCAGCGTTTCAGCGCCGGCAGGTGCAGCAACAATTACCGGCCTCCGATCCGCAAAACGCTGACCTTCTTCGACTGCCGGCGCCAGTTGGCGTTCTATGACACTTCCTGCCATCCAGTCTCCGCCACAAGCTTCGACATCGAGATTCCTTCGTGCTGCCGCCGCGCGATTCGCGCCTCTCAGAATTGCTTCTGCATCGCCGCGGCCAGCATTCCGAGGAAGTCGCTCTGCCCCGGCATGCGCGGCATCGGCGCCGCATCCAACACAACTCCGCCCCCAATCGTCACCACCGGCGAAAATTGCCGGATGATGAACCGGTCTCCCGGCAACAGCAGTGCCGCTTCCGGCAGCTTAAGGCGAGCGAAGGCTTCCTCGCCCGGCGCAATGCTGCCTTCGATCTTCGACCGCGGGTTTCGTTGCCGAGGAGCACGATTTCCGCCACGGTCTCCATCGTGTAGGAATGAAAATGCACGCGCGCGCGGTTTTTCAGCGGACGCGGCGCGGAAGGCAATAAGTCGCAACCGCACGTCTGCTTGCCGCGTTGTCTCGAACGTCGCCGGAGGCGCCAGTGTCATGCCTCGCGATAAATCTTCGGTGCTCGCGCCCGCCAGGTTCAAGCGCGGTGCGCTGTCCGGCAACTGCCGCGTCCGCAGTTTGCCCATGCACCTGCACGCCGCGCACGCGCACGCGTCGCCCCGTGGGGAAAACCTCCAGCTCATCTTCACGGCGAATCGTTCCCGCCACCAGCGTTCCCGTCACCACCGTGCCGAAGCCCTTCATGGTGAACACGCGGTCGATCGGCAGGCGGGCGATGGCCTGCGAATCCCGCGGCCGCACTTCGGCTGCCGCCGCAACCATCGCCCGCTTCAGGTCTTCCAGTCCCGCGCCCGTCAACGAACTCACGGCGACGATTGAGTTGGCCATCTGGTCTGGGTCATCCAGGAAACGTCCCGCGCAGAAACTCTTCCACCTCCAGCCGCACCACGTCGAGCGTCTCCGCATCCACCGCATCGGATTTGGTCAACACCGTGATGCCGCGCTGCACGCCCAGAAGTTGCAGGATGTCGAAATGTTCGCGCGTCTGCGGCTTGATCGCCTCATCCGCCGCAATCACCAGCAGCACCAGATCGATGCCGCCCACGCCCGCCAGCATGTTGCGCACGAAGCGCTCGTGCCCGGGCACATCGACAAAGCCCAGCCGCAACATCTCGCCTTTCATCTCGCTATTCAGCACCGGCAGGCAAGTCCATGTGCGCGAAGCCGAGGTCGATGGTGATGCCTCGGCGCTTCTCTTCCTCCAGCCGGTCGGCGTCGATTCCCGGTCAACGCCTTCACCAACGCCGTCTTGCCGTGATCGATATGCCCCGCCGTTCCTACGATGATGGATTTCATCTGGGTGGCCATCTTACCGGAAAGAGTTTGGTGAGTGAAAAAGGCGGGGCTTCGGTCCTCTCGGCGCGGGGGATTCTCTACAACCATCCCCTGTCCGCGGTGCCCTGCACTGGCCGAGTCGAACGAGGTCAAGTCTCGCGCCAATCTTTTCAATAGCTTCTGGATAACTTCAATAAGTTACAAACATTTTCAACGAGTTGCGGCGAATTTCGCATTAGAGGCGATCTGAGAGCCAACAGATTCTTGGATAAGCTTTTGGGGCGCCTCGAACCATTAGGTGCGCTCACGGGCCGATTACATGCCTTGCAGGGGCATCTCGCGCGCGATTCTATCTGCCGCTTGAAAACGCCGGATTCATCGCCCTTCTCCTGTTTTCAGTCACTTAATAAAACGCACGATGAAAACAAACGACATTGTAGCGGCTGGAGCCGGTCGTAGGCTCGCGCGGCGTCGTTTCAATAGCTTGCAGATAAGCTGTTGAAAACATTCGGCGTCGCGGCAGGGTGGTTCGCGGTCGGCACGTCCCGACTATGTGGCAGCAATTTTCCGGTCAAAAATGGTCATGGCGGCCCCTACCCAGCCGCGCCGCTAAATGCGACAATAGAGTTTCCCCATGGCCACCTCCATGACCTCTGCCTTTTCTCCGGAGACCCTCCGGCAGCACGGCCTCACTTCCGACGAGTACGAAAAAATCAAAGCAGCTTCTCGGAGACCGCGAGCCCACGCTGACCGAACTCGGCATCTTCAGCGTGATGTGGAGCGAGCATTGTTCCTACAAATCGTCGCGCGTGCATCTGAAGCGACTGCCCACGCGCAGCAAGCGCGTGCTGCAAGGGCCGGGAGAGAACGCCGGCATCATCGACATCGGCGACGGCTGGGCCTGCGCGTTCAAGATCGAGTCGCACAATCATCCGTCGTTCATCGAGCCGTTTCAGGGCGCAACCACGGGCGTGGGCGGAATCCTGCGCGACATCTTCACCATGGGCGCGAGGCCGGTCGCGGTGATGGACTCGCTGCGGTTTGGACCGATCACGGGCGACGCATGTATGAAAGTCGCCCGACGCGGCCGGACAGCCGAGGCGTGTCCCCACAAAAGCTGAGATTCATCGCAACCATTCCATCCTCGAAGGCGTGGTCAGCGGGGTCGCTTCCTACGGCAACTGCTTTGGCGTGCCGAACCTGGGCGGCGAAACGAAGTTCGAGCCCTGCTACTCGGGCAACCCGCTGGTGAATGCTTTCGCCATGGGCCTGGTTCGCAAGGACGAAATCTTCTACGCGCGCGCCGCCGGCGAAGGCAATCCGGTGATCTATGTTGGCGCCAAGACCGGACGCGACGGCATTCACGGCGCGACCATGGCGAGCGAAGAATTCAGCGAAGCCTCGGAGGCGAAGCGGCCGAACGTGCAGGTGGGCGATCCGTTTCTGGAGAAGTTGCTGCTCGAAGCCTGCCTTGAAGCCATGCAGACGGGCGCGATCGTGTTGGTATTCAGGACATGGGCGCGGCGGGACTTACCTGTTCGACCTGCGAGATGGGCGGGCGCGGCGGCGTGGGCATCGAGATTGAACTCGATCGCGTGCCGCAACGCGAAACCGGCATGACCGCTTACGAAATCATGCTGAGCGAGTCGCAGGAGCGCATGCTGCTGGTGGCGCAGAAAGGCCGCGAGCAGGAAGTCTTCCGCGTTTTTGAAAAGTGGGGACTCGATGCGGTCGAAGTCGGCAAAGTCACTACCGACAACAAATTGCGCGTGCTGCATCACGGCGAAGTGGTCGCCGAGATTCCGAATCAGGCGCTTACCGACGATGCGCCGGTGTATAAACGTCCGCTGGCGCGCTGGGAGCCTCCGGTGCCGCGCGAGATGCCGGAGCACATCAAGCTTAAACGGCGGCCAGCGACTTTCACTCAGAATCTGCAAGCAGCTTCTGGCCAGCCCGAACATTTGCGGCAAGCGCTGGGTTTGGCAGCAATACGATCACATGGTGCAAACCAACACGGTCGAAGCGCCGGGAGCGGGCGATGCGGGCGTGATTCGCATCAAGAATCCAAACCCAGATGCACCGCAGCGTGGGCTGGCGATGGCGCTCGATGGCAACGGCCGCTGGTGCTATCTCGATCCGCGGCTGGGCGCGATGCATGCCGTCGCCGAGGCTGCGCGCAAGGTGGCTTGTTCGGGAGCAACTCCCGTGGGCGCGACCAATTGCCTCAATTTTGGCAATCCGGAGAAGCCGCACATCATGTGGCAGTTTTCGCAGACCATCGATGGCATCACCAAGGCCTGCGAGGAGCTGGAGATTCCCATCACCGGCGGCAATGTCAGTTTCTACAACGAGACGCTGGGCGAAGGCATTTATCCCACGCCGGTGCTGGGAGTAGTGGGGATTCTCGACGACGTGCACAAGACCGCGAAGATGCATTTCGCCGCGGCCGGACGCACGATCGTGCTATTGCGCGCGGGCGAAGCAGCCGATATCACCGATGTGGAGAGCGAGTTTGGATCGTCGGAATACGCGAAAGAAATTCTGGGCGCGCTGTGGGGATATCCTCCGGAACTCGATCTGGAGAAAGAAGCGGCGCTGCAGAAGGCGGTGATTGAACTGATTCAGCAGGGCCTGGCGGAATCGGTGCACGACTGCTGCGGATGGCGGGCTGGCGGTGGCGCTGGCAGAGAAAGCATTTGCCAAGGGCGTGGGTGCGCGGGTGAATCTGGCGTCGAACGGGCTTCCGGCGGAGTTTGTGTTGTTTGGAGAAGATGCGAGCCGCATCGTGGTCTCTTGCGACCCGGGAGCATGTTGCGCGAATCCAAGAGATAGCGGAAGACATGGCATTGCCGCGGATGTGCTTGGGGAAACGATTCCGGAGCGGCTGGAGATTTCGCTGGACGGGCAGGTGGTTGTGTCGGCGGCAGTTTCGGAGTTGAACGAGCTTACGAATCCGCGCTGGAAGTCTGTTTTGCGGACTGATCCGGAGTTGGTGGGCGGCAGGATTGAAGAAGCTTGCATCGCGGCGGACACGATGTTGGTCTTAGCCGAGGAGCTAGGAGCTAGAGCTAGGAGCTGAATGCTCATTTCTGACAAATTTCACGACGAGTGCGGCGTGGTGGCGATCTTCGCTCATCCTGAGGCGGAGAAGCTCGCTTATCTGGGACTGCATGCGCTGCAGCATCGCGGGCAGGAGTCGGCGGGGATTGTTACCTCCGATGGCCTGACTTCCCGCGTCCACAAGGCGATGGGCACTGGTCGCCGACATCTTCACCGAAGATGTGCTGTCGCAGATTCGCGGCACGCTGGCCATCGGGCACACGCGCTATTCGACCGCGGGCGACTCGGCGCTGTTGAATGCGCAGCCGATTCTGGTGCAATCGAATAAAGGATCGATTGCGGTGGCGCATAACGGCAACCTGACGAATGCCGCGGAAGTGCGCAGCCGGCTGGAGCGCAGGGCTCGATTTTTCAGACCAACAGCGATACCGAAGTGATCGTCCACCTGATCGCGCTTTCGCGGGAACACACGCTGCCCGAGGCGATTGCGGATGCGCTGCGGCGCGTGGAAGGCGCGTTTTCGCTGGTGGTGATGAGTCCGGACCGGATCATCGCGGCGCGCGATCCGCGCGGCTTCCGGCCGCTGGCGATGGGCCGCATTCCGGCGCTGGAAGGGCAGAAGCGCGACACCATCGTCTTCGCCTCGGAAACTTGCGCCTTCGATCTGATCGGCGCGAACTACGAGCGCGACGTGAAGCCCGGAGAATTGATCGTGGTGGGGCCGGAAGGCATCACTTCGCGCTTTTATTCGACGGCCGCGCCGCAATCGAGTTGCATTTTTGAGCACGTCTATTTTTCGCGGCCGGACAGCATCGTGTTTGGCCGCGCGGTGCAGACCAGCCGCGAAGAACTGGGACGGCAATTGGCGCGCGAAGCGCCGGTGGAGGCCGATCTGGTGGTTCCTGTGCCGGATTCCGGCGTGACTGCGGCCGTGGGTTATGCGGCGGAGAGCGGGATTCCGTTTCGCTTTGGGCTGATCCGCAATCACTATGTGGGGCGCACGTTCATCGAACCCAGCCAGAGTGTGCGCGATTTTGGCGTGAAGCTGAAACTGAATCCGGTGCGCTCGCTGCTGGAAGGCAAGCGCGTGGTGCTGATCGACGATTCGATCGTGCGCGGCACCACCAGCCGCAAGATCGTGCGCATGATCCGCAATGCCGGGGCGAAGGAAGTGCACATGCGCATTTCGTGCCCGCCGACGATTTCGCCCTGCTACTACGGCGTGGACACGCCTTCGAAGAGATCAGCTGATCGCCGCCAATAAATCGATCGACGAGATTCGCGAATACATTCGCGCGGACTCGCTGGCCTATCTCTCGCTCGAAGGACTCAAGAAAGCCTGCGGCGAGGGCGAGAAGACTTCTTATTGCTCGGCTTGCTACACGGGCAAGTATCCGACGAGCATTGTCGACGTGGAAGAGATTTTGCCGGCGAGTGTGCCGCGGTAGCTCGCGCTAAAAGGCAGAAGCTCACCGCGAGGGCGCGATGACAAACGTCGCCGCACTATTTGCGCGCTTGCGCCACGCGCGGGATCGATTGCAGATCCGGCCGGATTTGCACTTCATTCCAATCCCTCAGCAACTGCTCGCACTTCTTCTGCGATCGTTCCGCTGATTTCCATGACCAGCCAGCCGCCGGGCTTGAGGGCCGCATGGGCTTGCGGGATCAGGCGCGTGATCACCTCCATTCCCGTGGGTCCGGCAAAGACAGCGTTCCGCGGTTCGAACTTGCGGACCTCGAGCTGGACTTGATCTTCTTCGGATTCGCCGACGTAGGGCGGATTGGAGACGATGAAGTCGAAGGAATCGTTCTCGAAGCCTGCGAGCAAGTCGGTCTCATGGAATTGGATGCGAAGTTCGAGTTGATGGCGGGCGGCGTTGGCGCGCGCTATTTCGAGCGCGGCGGGGGAAATGTCGGTGGCGTGGATTTCCGCTTGCGGCAGTTCTTTGGCTAGCGCGAGGGCGATGCAGCCGGAGCCGGTGCCGACGTCGAGCGATTCGGCATCCGGCCTTCGGCGTCCGGCTTTCGGATGCCGGACGCCGGACGCCGGATGCCGAAGCTAGCAACTCGATCACAGTTTCGATCACATGCTCGGTTTCGGGGCGCGGAATCAGCACTGCGGGCGAGACGATGAGATCCATGCCCCAGAATTCCTGATGGCCGGTGATGTACTGCGCGGGGACGCCGCGGGCGCGCTCGGCGAGCGCAGCTTCGTAGCGGGTTGTTCATCGGCGGTGAGTTCGCGCTCGGGGTGGGCGTAGAGATAAGCGCGATCGCAGTTGAGAGTGAACATCAGGAGAAGCTCCGCGTTCAGGCGCGGGGAGGGAACGTGTTCCGCGGTGAGGCGGGCGATGGCGGCGGTGAGGGCCTGTTTTAGCTGCACTAAACCATTTCACCACAGAGGACACATAGAGACACAGAGGAAACAAACGAAACAGGCAGTCTAACTTCTATCGGCTCTTGGTTTGCCGCTGCCACTCGTAATTCGAGATAGATCATCTGGCCGATGTGGTGCTGCATGTGAGCGGCGCACTGCAGGACCATTTCGAGGCGGTTCTGGCGTCGGCGCCGATGCCTGAGTATTCCGCCGACCAATCTTCGGGCGATTGTGCGCGGATGGTCTTGAGAACCATTGCCACGGCATCATCGAAGCGTTTGAGCGCTTCGTCTTTTGACGGAGGATTCGGATCGTTGAATTCGCGCGGGCGGTCGCGAACGTAGCCTGTCTTCGCGATCTGTGTGCCGATGTAGTAGTTCAAGTTGCCGGTGAGATGCAGAACGAGATGGCCGAAGCTGTTGCCGTAGGGGAAGGGCTTTTGCCAGAACTGGGAGTTGGTGAGGGGAGCGGCTAGTTCGTGGACGCGGGCGGCGTTGGCGGTATAGCGGGTCGATGAGAGCGGACTGCGAGTGTCGAGTGCAGATCGGACATGAGTTTCTCCTTGACCGGGCCGGGCTTTGCCCGGCGGACAGCCGAGGGCGGCTGTCCCCACATTAACCTTCCTGATCTTTACACCGCGATGGTGGCTTCCTGCTTCAACTTCTCCGCCTGGTAGTGCGTCGTCAGCGCTTCGATCAGGGCTGCAGCTTGCCATCCATCACCTGTTCGAGCTGGTGGATGGTGAATCCGATGCGGTGGTCGGTGAGGCGGTTCTGCGGGAAGTTGTAGGTGCGGATCTTTTCGCTGCGGTCGCCGGAGCCGACCATGGCTTTGCGCTCTTTGGCCAGCGCTGCCTGCTGCTTCTCCATTTCGATTTCGTAGAGGCGGGAGCGCAGCACGCGCATGCCCTTTTCGCGATTCTTGATCTGCGACTTCTCGTCCTGGCAACTGACGACCGTGTTGGTGGGAATGTGCGTGATGCGGACGGCGGAATACGTCGTGTTCACCGACTGGCCGCCGGGACCGGAAGAGCAGAAAGTGTCGATGCGCAGATCTTTGGCTTCGATCTTGATGTCGACGTCTTCCGCCTCGGGAAGCACGGCGACCGTGACCGCCGAGGTGTGGACGCGGCCCTGCTGCTCGGTGGCGGGAACGCGCTGCACGCGATGCACGCCGCTTTCGTACTTGAGCTGCGAAAAGACGCGATTGCCTTCGATGATGGCGATGACTTCTTTCAGGCCGCCGGCCGACGACTCCGAAGACGAGAGCACTTCGACCTTCCAGCGCTGAGTTTCGGCGTAGCGGGTGTACATGCGGAAGATTTCGGCGGCGAAGAGCGTGGCTTCGTCTCCGCCGGTGCCGGCGCGGATTTCGAGGATGATGTTCTTCTCGTCGTTGGGATCTTTGGGCAGCAGCAGGACTTTCAGCTCTTCTTCGATGGCGGCGACGCGAGGCTCCAGCTTGTCCGAGTTCTTCCTGAGCGTAGGCGCGCATCTCGGGATCTTTTTCGTCGGCGAGCATGGCTTTGCTCTCGGCGATGCCGCGGGTCAGGTCTTTGTATTCGCGATACTTCTCGACGATGGGCGCGATTTCGCTGTGCGCTTTGGCAGTCTTCTGGTATCTCGCCGAATCGTTGACGATATCCGGCGAGGCGAGAGCGCTGGTCAGCTCTTCGTAGCGGGCTTCGATTTGGTCGAGGCGTTCAAACATCAGTCAGTTCTCGGTTCTCAGTTCTCAGTTACAGCATCCAGGTCTCAGCTCCCGAGGAATTTCTCGACGTGGAACAACTTATTCTATGGGTTTTCGCTGAGAGACTGAGGAACTAGTTCGGGGGAGCCCGCTAGGCAATCACCAGTTCGCCGCCGCGTTCTTTTTCGAGGGCCATGGCTTGGTCGAGGGCGGTGATGGCGCACTGGGCCATTTCGTCAGAGGGCGGCTGGGTGGTGATGCGCTGCAGCCAGAGGCCGGGAGCGGTCATCAGGGCAAAGAGCGAGCCGCGATGTTTGGCGGCGAAGCGGATGATTTCGTACGACACGCCGGCGATCACGGGCAGCAGCGCAATGCGCGAGGCGAAGCGCGCCCAGAACGTGGTGAACGGAATCAGCATGTAGAAGCCGATCGAGATCAGCATCACCGTCATCAGAAAGCTGGTGCCGCAGCGGGGATGGAAGGTCGAATATTTCTGCACGGCTGTGGTTCGAAAGCGGATCGCCGTTTTCGAAGGCGAATACGGTTTTGTGCTCGGCGCCGTGATATTGGTAGACGCGGCGGATATCGGGGAAGAGCGAAACGCCCCAGATGAAGAGCAGGAACAGGATCAAGCGCACCACGCCATCGACCAGGTTGAACATGATCTGGCCGCCGAAGGCTGGGTTCAGCTTCTTAATTTCCGTCGCCGCGAGCAGCGGCAGATACTTGTACATGAAGATGAAGAAGGCGAGCGAGATGATGACGTTGCCGGCAGCCAGCCATCCGCTGATGGTGGCGGCTTTTTCGCGGGATTTCGACTTGGTTGCTTCAGTCTGAGACAGGTCCGCCTCGCTTCGCTTCGCCGGGACGGCCGAGGCGGCCGTTTCCACATGGTCCGTGGCAGTTTCGTCGCCTTGCATCACTTCTTCGATGGCTACGTTGGCGGAGAAGCGCAGGGCGCGGTAGCCGAGGGACATGGCGTAGCCGAGCGTCATGACTCCGCGAACGATGGGCCAAGCCATCCATTTATGTTTTTCCGAGGGACGGTCGAGCGGTTCGCTCATGGTGACGACTTCGCCCGAAGGCTTGCGGCAGGCGATCGCCCAGGCGTGCGGCGAACGCATCATCACGCCTTCGAGCACGGCTTGGCCGCCGACCAGAGTTTCTTCGCCACTTTCAAGCGCGGGCAGAAGCTGCACGGCCACCAGGAAACGCACGAAATTTCGCAGAGAACGCACGATAGTTAGATGCTCCAGGCGCGGGAAAGCGCCAAACACTAGGGTACCACAGGGTGGCGGCGCTCCTATGTGCGCGGAGTGTTCTAAGTACTAGAGATGCCAGGATTTATCCAGAGGATTTGCGCAGAAGGAAATCGCCGGTCGGCAGGCGCTTCGTCTATCCTCAAAGCAAGCATGCAAAAGCTGGCCGAGGCTTGCGAGGCAGTTGCCGCCACGACCAAGAAGCTGTTGAAGACGGGGATTGTGGCCGACTATCTGAAATCCCGCGCGGTGGACGAGGCCGCGGTATCGGCGGTATTTCTCTCGGGAAGAGCGTTTCCCGCGTGGGAAGAAACGACTCTGCAAGTGGGCGGGTCGCTGTTGTGGCGCGTGGTGGCGGAGCTTTCCGGAAAAGATGAAGCCGCGCTGACTGCTGCTTATCGAAAGCACGGCGACCTGGGCGCGGTGGCCGGCGAAGTTCTGGCAGAGCGACCGGGGCAAGGGCTGGGCGTTCTCGAAGTGGCTGATATTTTCCGGCAGATTGCGGCGGCGCGCGGTCCCGCGGCGAAAACCGCGCTGGTTCGCGATTTGCTGGTCGCGCTACGCCGCTCGAAGCCAAATACATTGTGAAGATCATCACCGGCGATTTGCGCATTGGGCTGAAGGAGAGCCTGGTCGAGGACGCGATTGCCAGAGCTTATGGCGCCACGCTGACCGAAGTGCAGCGGGCGAACATGCTGCTGGGTGATATCGGGGAGACGCTACGGCTGGCGATCGATGGCAAGCTGGCCGAGGCAAGAATGCGGATGTTTCATCCGCTGGGATTCATGTTGGCGAGTCCCATTGAGTCGGCTGAAGAGGCGTTGAGTTATTTCGCCGAGGCTGCGGTAGAAGACAAGTATGACGGGATTCGGGCGCAGGCACATGTTGCGGAGGGTGAGGTGAGATTCTTTTCCCGCACGCGCGATGAGATCACCCAGTCGTTTCCGGAGTTGCCTGAGGCTTTGGCGGGATTGCCGCAGGATGCGATTCTCGATGGGGAAATCGTCGCATGGGACTATTCGGAAAACCGGGCGAGGCCGTTTTCGATTCTGCAGCAGCGCCTGGGCAGGAAGAAAGTCAGCGAGCGCATGCTGCGGGAGATTCCGGTGGCGTATCTGGCTTTCGATGTTCTCTATGCGGGTGGGGAGTTGGTGATTGATCGTCCGCTGCGGGAGCGGGCGCGCATTTTGGATGAGCTGATTGCGGCGGAAAGAAAAGTCATTCACCACAGAGGCACAGAGTCACAGAGAAGAACGGCGCAAGGAAAATTGGCGTTCCAGACAGGTGACGAAGCCTGGGTGGCGAGCAGCTATCCGCGCTCCGGTTTTCACCGCGGCCTCACCGGAAGAACTTGAAGATCTGTTTGCCGCGGCGCAGGCGCGGGGCAACGAAGGATTGATGATTAAGGACCTCGATTCAACTTACACGCCGGGCAAGCGCGGCAAGGCGTGGTTGAAGATGAAGCGCGAGCTGGCCACGCTCGATGTGGTCGTGACTGCGGTTGAGTACGGCCACGGGAAGCGCGTCGGAGTGCTCAGCGACTATACGTTTGGCGTTTGGGACGGGGAGCAGCTGGTGAATATCGGCAAAGCATATTCAGGACTGACCGACGTCGAGATTGCCGAGATGACACAGTGGTTCCTCGATCACACGATTGAGGATCAGGGCTTCCGGCGCACGGTCGAGCCGAAGATTGTGCTGGAAGTGGCTTTTAACAACATGATGCAATCGGACCGTCACTACAGCGGCTACGCGCTGCGCTTTCCAAGGATTGTGCGCCTGCGGCCGGATAAGACAGCGGAGGAGGCGGATACGATTGAAAGGGTAAAGGAGATATTTGCGCGGCAGAGCCAATAATTCCGACAGAGGCGACCCGGTCCGGTCAGGGAATCCTCTGTATGCATTGCCGAAAGGAACCGGAGGGAGAATCACTCATTGCCGAAAACATAAGCGGCACCTGACGCCTGCTTGCCTACCACCTGGGCTCCCCAGCTCCCGACCACCGCATAATGCTCCCCCATGCCGACCGAGCCTCCAAACTCGTCGCGCGCGGCCTCGTCGGAGGCCCGAAGCTCCTCATCAGAGCGAGATGCAGTGACCCAGCCGCCCTCCGGCTCAAGATATAAGTATGCCGAACCCGACTTGGGCAAAATGCCGGTCAGTGTCCCGGCTAATATCGCAGTCCCAGAACTGTTTATGGAAACAGAATTGAGCCTCTCACCGCTGCCTCCAGCCCCATTCAGCCTTGCCGTTTCGGTGCTGCTCACCCAGCCCCCCACGGGCTTTGAGAAGACGTAGACGGTGCGTTCTTTCCCCCCGACCGCTGCGACCACGGTTTGTCCGTTCATCGCCACGACCGAGCAGCAGATGCCATTCGATCCGGACAGCAGGGCTGTATATTCCGACGTGGTTTTCCACCCTTCCTCAGGTCTGACGAAAACATAGTTACCCTGGCTTAAGCCGGTCGCGCTGACCACGATGGTTTCGTCATGCACCGCGACTGAGGCCCCAAAGCCGGATCCGTTGGGAGCGACCGCAAATTCGGCTGTTTCCGCCGTGTCCGTCCACCCGTTCGCCGGTCTTACGTAGACATAAACCCTGCAGGGCAGACCCCCGGAAACCAGTCCAGGCGCTCCGGCCACGATCGTGTCATGGTCAATGGCAACCGACGAGCCAAGGTTGCCATTGGCTAGAAGATCGGATGACGTGAGCTTGGCGGTCTGCGTCATATTCGACCATCCTCCAGCCGGCTTCACGAAGACATAAACGGCGCCTACGAAGATGTTGGCGGAATACGCACCAGCCACAATGGTGTCGCCACTTATCGCCACCGCTCCGCCCAGGAAGTCATTTACTTTCCCGTCGGACGCTGTCAGCACGGCAATCTGGGTCGCGTTGCTCCACCCATCTGCGGGCTTGCGGAAGACGTAAACGGCACCTTGGCCGCGATTGTGGCCAATCGGGGTATTCGCTGCGCCCACGACAACAAGGTCTCCCGAGACGGCCACAGAACCGCCGAGACCACCCGATGGACTGTCACTCGATGCCGTCAATTTTGCGAGCTGCGAGTTGCCTGGAGTGTTCAGAAGCGGCGAAAGTTGCGGGACTCCGGAGTCATCCGATGCCGTGGCGAGGGAGGAAACGGCGCACACCAGAAGGGCAAGCAAAAGGGAACTCCGCATACGGCCTCCCTGAAGAATCCGGCCGGGCAATTGTTGCACAGGAAGGCAATCATTTCAATATGAAAAGACTTGCTCAGTGCCAACGCGACCGTCCAGTAAAGGATGGCAAGCCCTCAGTGGCTGTGGTGGTGATGCTCTTCGCTCTCGCCCACCGGAATCACGCAGCCGTGCGCGACTTCGCAATCCACGTGCTCGAACTGGATGGTGGTGTGGTCGATGCGGAATTCGTGGTGCAGGCAGTCTTTCACGTCGCGCAGGATGCGCTCGCTGACCGAGGGCGGGATGTCGGCGATCGAGATATGGCAGGAGAGCGCGCGAGTCTCCGAGCCGATGCTCCAGCAGTGCAGATCGTGGACGTCGTTCACGCCTTCGATGGAGCGAATCGCCATCTCAACCGATTCGAGCTTCACGCCGCGTGGCGTGCCTTCGAGCAGAATATTCAGAGTCTCGCGCACGATGCCGAATCCTGACCAGAGGATTAGAGCCGCGATCCCGAACGACAGCGCGGAGTCGATCCAATAATTATTGGTGACCAGAATCGCCCAGCCTCCGGCGATGACCGCGGCGGTGGAAAGTGTGTCGCCAATTTCGTGCAGCAGCGCGCTCCGGATGTTCACGTCGCCGCCGGAACGCCCGGCAGATCGATAGAGCAGGAGCGCGATCACGCCGTTCATCACGACGCCCGTGGCCGCGACCCACATCATCACTGAGGCTTGCACGTGTTCCGGATGCTGCAGACGCCGGAAGGCCTCGTAAAAGATGAAGAACGAGACCGCAAGCAGCGACACAGCGTTGACCAGCGCGGCCAGCACTCCCGCGCGATGGTAGCCGTAGGTTTTGGTGGAACTGGCGGGACGCGACTGCAAATAAACGGCAACCAGAGACAGAAGCAGAGCGAGAAAGTCAGAAAGATTGTGTCCCGCTTCGGAGAGCAGGGCCAGCGAGTGGGCACGAATTCCGGCCACCACCAGCAGCACGATGTAGGCGAGCGTCACCCCGAGCGAGATCTTGAGTACTCGCTTTGGACTCCCTGCGCCATGGGCGTGGACGTGCATATTCTAAGTGTACGAGCGGGAAGGGTGGGCTTCAAGCGTAAGAAGGTGATCAGTTGGTGAGTGAGAACTTGGGCTGTTTGTCACTGAACACTGGCCATTAACCGCTGATTTTCAGCGCTTGAAGAGATTCTGTAGGTAGCGATCGTTGTACATAGTGGTCGTGCTCTGGACGAATTCCAGAACGCGGTACATTTTTTCCCGCGACTCGCGGCTCATCTCTTTGAACTGGATTGCTACGCCCGACCCGGGATGGATTCTGGCGACGGTGCCTTCTGTGCTTAGAGTGCCGTCATCGATGGAAAAGACTAGCTTCACGTTGGAGCCAGGAGTGAGAATGGCACTGGTTTCCACATAGCAGCCGCCCAGGCTGAGGTCGATCATGTTGCCGAACACCGGGCCGTCGCCGGGTTGAGGATGCAGCTCAATCGTCAGGCGGCATTTCATCCGCGTGTGCAGGCGCTGATCTTTTTGCGAAGGCTGTTTTTGTTTCTCGATATACATGCGGCGGTCGGCCTGGGTGAGAAGTTGCTCCGCATCATTGCCGTCATCGGGAGACACGGCCATGCCAACGCTCAACGAAAGGATTTCCTCTCCGCAAACATCGAACCCGGCTTGCCGGGCAAGGGGACGAATCTGCTCGACCTTCTTGGCTGCGGCATCGGCCGCCAGACCCGGCGCGATCACTACGAATTCATCACCGCCCATGCGGGCAACGTAGTCATACTCGCGGCAACTGTCTTTCAGCGCCTGGGCAAACAAGCGCAACACGCGGTTTCCTTCCAGGTGTCCGAAGCGGTCGTTGATCTTCTTGAACCCGTTCATGTCGCAGACCATCAGCGTCAGCGAGGCGTTATCGCGCTTGCAGCGGGCCAGTTCGCGGTCAAGCTGCAGAAACAATGACCGGGCATTGGGCAAGCCGGTAAGGTAATCGGTAGTCGCCGAGCTTTCTGCCTGCTCATACTTGAGGGCGTTTTCGATGGCCAGAGCCATCTTGCCACTCACCGCGAGCAGGATGCGCAAGTGGTCGGAGGTAAACGCATCTTTCTCGGCGCGGTAGAGAGCGAGAACTCCGATCACGCCCGCCACGCCCTCCAGAGGCAAGGCCAGGGCAGAGCGAAGTGTGCTGAACTTGTCAGGATCATTCAGGTAGCCAGGTTCCACGGAAGGATTCCCGTTCACGATCGGTTTCTTGTTCTGCGCCACCCAGCCCGAGAGTCCGTGGCCCACAGGAATGCGCAAGGAGGCAAACAGGCGGTAGTTGTCGCCATTCACGTATTCCGGAATCAACTCGTCGCCTCGCCGGATATAAATCGCGATCGCGTCGTAAGGAACCGTGAGTTTGAGTTTCACCGAGAACACCGAAAGGGTCTCGCGCAGGCTGAGCGATGCTCCCAGATCCTGACTCAGCTCAAACAAAGACTGCGCCTCCTGACGGGCGGCGGCGATGGAGGAGAGAAAAGTTGCCTCGCGCCCCGGCGCGTCAGAAACGGTTGCATTCTCGAATCCGGCAGCCGGCGCCGGTCCGCGCGTGATCTTGAAATCCGTAGGAAGAATCAGGTTGCCATCTTCCGCCGATCGAGCCAGCGCCAGATTCTCCAAAGTCTTGTAGCGCCGCTTGAGGACGTCGACCACCTTCGGATCAAACGACTTGCCGGACTCCGCCGTAAGCCGGGTCATCACTTCATCCAGCGGCATGGCTCGCCGGTACTGCCGGTCGGAGGCCAGCGCGTCCAGATAGTCGACCGCAGAAAGAATGCGCGCGCCGATCGGGATTTCCGCCCCTTTCAATCCGTAGGGATAACCCGACCCGTCCCATTTTTCATGGTGAGCCCGCACAATCGGCACAACGGGGTAAGGAAAGCGAACTCGCTCCAGAATTTCCGCTCCCACCACGGTGTGGATCTTCATTTTCTCGAACTCTTCCGGCGTCAGCCGGCCAGGCTTCGAGATGATGTGTTCCGGGACTGCCAGCTTGCCGATGTCGTGCAGCAGGGCCGCGGCATGCAGAGCCTCCAGTTCGGTCCCGGTCATGCCGAGTTCTTTGGCTACCTCGATGGCATAGATGCGGACGCGCTGCAGATGATCGTGAGTGGTCTGGTCCTTGGCTTCGATGGCCAGCGCCAGGGCCTCAATGGTTCGCAGGTGCAGGTTCGCGATCTCTTCCACATGCCGCTTTTCATCCTCTAATTTTCCCAGATACAAGCGGTAGGAGCGGTAGATGAGGTAAATCGCGGGAACGAACAGCAGCGAAGTTTCCCAATTGAACGCGCGGTTGAACCAGCCAATCACGCCCGCAATGCCGGCTCCGAGCAGGTAATAAGGGAACGACCAGAAATAGCAATCCACCAGGATCTGGCGAAGAGGTTTCCCTTCGCTAAACGAAATCACCGCGGCAATACACCCGGCGTTGACGATGAAGTAGGTTGAAGCCGCGAGGCACAGAACCAGAGGGTGGCTGCCGATGATCTCGATGATGAAAGCGTCGTGATAGACAACGTAAGCGAGGGCGGTCGAGAGCGCACCGGCGCAAACGTTGAACGTCAATTGGATTGCGGTAGGCCGGCCGGGGTACAAACTCTGCGCAAGCATCGACACTGCGCCCAGGGTAAGCGCCTCGGAGTAGCTCAGCTCCGCGACCGCCACCAGGATGAACAGGAAGTTCACTGAGAGCGTGCCCGTAATGCCGGGCAGGGTAACGCGCAGCCGCGAAGCCAAAATCGCGATCCCGAGATAGCAGATGAACTCGGCGATATTCTTGCTGCTCTGGTGAATCGCAGCCTGAAGCAAGGACGCCATGCCGGCGGCGATCACCAGGCCGATGAAAGCCTTGGCGCCGATGGGCAGGCCTCTCCACGAATGTGCGCTGGCCGACATAAGTCTACAGTCTGCAGGTCACCGCGCTCCGCTCCTGTGGCCGGTGCGCAGAGGAACCCTTGCACTAGGATAAACAGCTAACAGGTTTGGTAACAGTGATTTATGAGCCGTGGAGGAAACTTCGGTAATGCTTTGAGGTGCCTGATTCGAGGCAACTTTTGCGGGAGTAACGTGGAAGATCTTGCTGAGAAGCTCTCGGTGGTCGCCCCGGCGAAACCAACAACCGCGAAGCTGTCTTTCGGAGAAACAGGAATTTGGTGGCGGCGCGTGGACTCGAACCACGGACCTACGGATTATGAGACCGTCGCTCTAGCCACCTGAGCTACGCCGCCACGTGCCAACCCGCATGAGTAACAATCGAAACAGAGGTAACCACGAGACGGGCCTGCCGAAGCAGGGGCCTCCTCGCGCGGGCCGAAGCAGACATGCTCGCACCCCGCGCCCAATCTTCTGATTCTAGAAGCCAGCGCAAAACAGTGTCAAACTCTGTTTGCCGACCTTCCGGGCAGAAGCTGATGTGAAGCTTCGAACAAGCCGGGCTTCTGGATAACTTCTAAGCTAGCCGACTATTCTCCCGGAGCTACCGTTCGCCGTTCGACCCCGCGGAATCCATATGGCCGGGCAGGTTCTCCAGACGATGTATGCCGCCACGTCTCAGGCTGTGCAGAATGCCCACGACAACTACCGCTGCCGTGCACATGCCGAGCAACATTAAAACCATAACGGATACCAATGACGGCCAGACCGATCCCGAGGTGTCGCCAGCAATGCTGCTGGCTTTCGCGATCGTGAGCACTATACCCGCGAAGATCACGAGCATCAGGAAAACGGTGGAGCGGGGAAAACGAAACTGGGATTGCATATTTAACCTCCGAAATGGAATGGCAGGGCCGAACAGGCGGTCAAAGTGCGCACACAGGGCGCCGGATAAGAGTCCACAAAACTCGCGCCCGTAGAAGCTGATCTTCGCAGGCAGCGCCGAAAGCTCGCTTCGCGCCTTGCCAAAGACGGACGTCATCTCCTCGCCGAATTCATGGCGATACCTTCCCGGATACAGCCATAACAACCAGCAGTAAACCGTAATCACGACGATCACGCCTCCTTGCGGGCCGTCCGCAAAGCAGCCAACTTGGTCAGGTGGCGCATGCGCTCAATTTCCATTTGCAGGTTCCGCCGCCCGCGTGACGTGAGCTTGTAGGTACGGCGGTCGCGAGCCGGGCTGTCCTCTTCGACGCGTTCAATCCAGCCGTGATCGAGCAGGCGCTGCAGCGCACCGTACAAAGTGCCCGTGCTGAGCAGCACGCGACCGCCACTCATGGCCTCAACATCTTTCAGTATCGAATAGCCATGCCGCGGCTGTTCTGCCAGGCTCAGCAGCACCAGTAATACCGGCTCACTTAACGCGAATGTCTCCATAGTCCACTGCCCGACATGTCGTCTAACGCCATATTGGACCGCGAGCTTCCTGATGTCAAGAGGCTTTCCTTGAGGCCTGATGCCGCGGCCCGCCCATCCTACGCCTGCCTCGTATTTCCCTCTTGACTTCGCTTCCACTTCCAGCTAATGCTGATGTTTGGGGTTAGCTCTTTGACAAATCAAACAGCCCGTAACTCCTTTGGATGGAAGATTTTACCCGCAAGTAATTGATTCCAAGAGATTATTTCGCGTTTTCCAGCCAACTCGATGATTCTTATAGAGACCTGGGGAGGGGGGTACCCTGAGTTGCGAAAAAGCAAACCCCATCCGATGGCCCAGCAGCTCCGGCCGCTCTGCAAACCAATCCATGAAATCCGTAGCGATCATTCCCGCTCGCCTCGCCTCCACGCGTTTGCCGCGCAAGATGTTGCGCGAGGTTGCGGGGAAACCGCTGGTGGGTTGGGTCTATGAGGCAGTCCGCTCGTCGACGCCTCTGGCAGATGTGATCATCGCGACGGATTCCGATGAGATTCTGGAAACCTGCGATAGGCACGGCTGGAAGGCGCAAATGACCTCCGCCGCTCACCGCAGCGGGACCGAGCGCGTGCATGAAATATCAAACTCCGTAGCTGCGGATGTTTATATCAACGTGCAGGGGGATGAACCGCTGGTCCGCCCCGAACAGATTGGGACGCTGCTCGAGGTGATGAAGGACGCAGCAGTCCAGGTGGGAACCGTGAAGACTCCGTGCCCGCTCGAAGACGTGAACAACCCCAATGCAGTGAAAGTTGTGAGCGCGCCGGGCGGCCGCGCGCTCTATTTTTCGCGGGCTACGATTCCCTTTGACCGCGATTGCACCGGGCCGCGCTATTTCAAACATCTCGGCCTCTATGCCTACCGCAAGCCTGCGCTCGATCTCTTTGTGAGCCAGCCGGAATCGACGCTCGAGAAAAGCGAACGGCTCGAACAGCTGCGTTTTTTGGAAAACGGAATCCCCATCTTCGTGGGTGAAACGCCTTACGACTCCGTCGGAGTAGATACGGAAGAGGATTTACAGCGCGTGGCGGAAATCCTGCGGAAGCGTTGACTCTTTCGAAGTTCGAGTGCCGGGCTAGGCGAGTGGGCCGGCGCTTTGCGCGCGTCCCCAAGCCTCCGCGGCGGCTACGCGCTTGGCGATCGCGGGGTGTGAATGGAAGAGCAACTCCACCCATTTCGAAGGTGTGCGCTCCGCCAGGTTCTGCTGCGCCAGCTTGTTCATGGATGAGATGAACGGCTCCACGCTGGCGATCGATTCGAAAGCATAACGGTCGGCCTGCCGCTCGTTGTAGCGCGAATAGGCATTGAGTGCAGGCATCAGCAGAAGCGATAGCGCGGTTGCGGTAAGTGCCAGCAAGGGCAAGTTCGCGAAGTCGGAGAGCTCCTCGAACAGGTGATGATCGACCGCGTAGTGAAGCACCCAGTTCGCTACCCAGAAGCCGAGCAACGTCGTCGCGGCCTGCACGACAATGCTCTTCAGAATGTGCCGGTGGACGTGATGGCCGAGCTCATGCGCCAGCACGGCTTCGATTTCGTCGGGAGCATAATTGTCCAATAAAGTGTCGGCCAGGATGATTCGCCGTGTGCTGCCGAGCCCAGTCAGAGCGGCGTTCGCCTTCTTGCTTTTTTCTGAAAGCTTCCAGCGATAGACTCCGCGCACGCGCGTGCCGGCGTGCTCGCTCAGCTGAATCAGCCGGCGCCGCAGGTCTTCATTGTCCAGCGGCTCGAACTTATAGAAAATCGGGAACAGCACGACCGGCGCAAGCTGGGCCAGGAGAATGAAAAGACCCATGAACAATGCCCAGGTGATGAGCCACCAATGCTGCGGAGACTCCCGAATCATGAAGTACAACAACTCCACGACAATCGCGGCCAGCACGAGTCCCACCAGAAAACCCTTGGCTTCATCCCAGAGCCACGAACGGAGCCGTTGTGTCGAAAGTTGGAAACTCCGCTCCAGCCGGTATCCGTAATAGTCAAGCCCCAGGCTCAGCACTTTGCTGATCAAGAGTAAGAGGAACAAATAGATGAAGAGAGCGAGAGTGTAGTTCTGGAATCCACGGCGCAAGGCAAGATCGCGCAACCAATCCGTCCATCCGGTAACCAGCAAGAGAATCAGGAATGCGGAGCCGACGGCAAAGTCGGCGACCCCGAGCCAGCGGTGGATCCGGTTATAACGGCGCGCCTCGGGCGAGTCGTCCGGAGTCTGGGTTGGGCCATCGGCGAAAGTCATGCTGGTTAGAAGTATCGCATTACCGGCGCGTCAAATGTGGAGTTTCACGCTGAACATCGGGCTGAACATCGAGCTGAACATCGAGCCCATCGGACCGCGTTTAGTTCTTAACAAAACTTTCTGCCGCTGTCAGGATTTCCTCCACCAGTTCGGGCGATGCGGCCTCCGAGTACAGGCGCAGCAGCGGCTCGGTTCCCGAAGCGCGGAACAGGACCCACGCTTCCGCGCCGTTTCCGTTCGTCGGCGCATCGAGAAAAAACTTGATGCCATCGAGGTTTTCTTTCTTGAGCACGCGATAGCCTCCGAGGCTATTGGTGCTTTCCGCTCGAGCCCGCTGAATCGCGCCCTGCTTGATGTCTTCCGCAATGTGCAGATCACGCCTGCCGTAAAAGTGCGGGCCGAATTCGCGTTGCAGGTCGGCGACCAACTGGCCCAGCGGCTTGCCTTCTTCCGCCATAACGTTTGCGAGCAGAAGGCAGTTCAGCACGCCGTCGCGCTCCGGCAGAAAGCGCGAGTAGCCGATGCCTCCAGACTCCTCTCCGCCGATCAGAATGTCGTGCTCCATCATCAGATCGGCGATGTACTTGAAGCCGATTTGCGTTTCGTAAAGCTTGCGACCGTACTTGGCGGCAATGCGATCGAGCATGCGCGTGGTGTTGAAGGCGCGAACGACGTCTCCCGACCACTTCTTGCGCACGAGCAGCCAGTGCAGCAGCACGCAGAAGATTTTGTGAGAATCCACGAAGCTGCCGTCTTCCGCCACTGCGCCGATGCGGTCGGCATCGCCATCGGTGGCCAGCCCGGCATCGCACTTTTCGCGGAGAACGGTTTGCTGCAGCAGTGCGACGTGCGGCTGGATGGGCTCGGGATTGATGTCAGGGAAAAGCGGGTTTACTTCCTGGCGAATCGCGACGTGCGCCACGCCACAGTCCTGAAAAATTCCGGCAAGAATTCCGCGGCCCGAGCCGTACATCGAATCGATCGCGAACTTGAACCTAGTCTTGCCGATGAGATCCATGTCGGCAAAACGACAAACTGCAGCGATGTAGGGAGTTTTGAGGTCGGCCTCTTTGATACTTGCTTTGGCTCCCTGCGGTCTCGCACCAGCGCGCAGCTCTTCTTCAATTCTCTTCATAATGGCGGGAGTGGCGGAGCCGCCGAATTTCCCTTTGAACTTTACGCCGTTCCAGTTCCACGGATTGTGGCTCGATGTGATCATCACTCCGCCCGCAGCGCCGTTGTTCTTTACGGCATAGGACACGGCCGGCGTGGGCGTGTAATCGTTCGCGAGCTTGACCGGGATGCCGGCAAGGGCGATCACTTCCGCGGCGATTTGCGCGGCGCGCTGCGAGGCAAAGCGCGTGTCATAGCCTATGAATACGCCATGCTGGGCATCTTCATACTTCAAAACGTAAGAAGCGATCGCGCCCGCGACCAGGCGCACGTTGTCGAAGGTGAAGTCGTCGGCGATGATGCCGCGCCACCCGTCAGTCCCGAACTTGATTTCTTGAGCCATATGAATATAGTTACCGGCGATCAGTGGATAGCACACTCGCGTATTACGGGCCAGCCATCACTGACCGGCGGCCGCTTTTTCTACACGATAAGAGACGTGCGCCTGGCCGGAAGCGCCTCGAACGGAGACGGCCCGGACGTTTCCATCCTGGTCGGGACCGAAAGTCATCTCCACGTTGATCTCCTTGGCCTGGAACACCGTTTCGGAAATCGGTTGCAGCGTGAATTTCCCGCCCGGCACTTCGAGAGAAAGATGATCGCCATCGCGCGCGATGGTGAATCGCGCGAAGCCGGCCGCCTGATACGTTCCGGCATAGCTGTCGAGCTTCGCAGTGTCGATCTTCTGTTGCAGCCGCAGCGGCGGATAACAGCTGTCCGGGGCATCCTCTGGCACGCTGTTGTTGGCGTTCACGGGCAGAACAATTGCCGAGGGAAGCGCCGGCGAATGATAGACGCGCTGCGTGGCCTTCTGGTAATCCTCCGCGCTGGCTTTGTAGATATTCGGCACAAAAGTTTGCGGATTGCGGTCGTAAACCGGGAACCACGTGCTTTGTACCTGCACCATGATGCGGTGCCGAGCGCGGAAGACGTGGTCAGTCCCGTGCAAATCGATGGTGTATTTCAACGGCTCCTGGGATTGCACGGGCTTCGGGTCGCTCATGCTTTCGCGGAAGCGGGCGCGCACGATTTCCGAGTTCAACATCAACTGGAACTCCGCCATCGGTTGCCGCATCGTCGCGTTGTAAGTTGCGTTAGCGGGGCAGACGTCGATCAACTTCACCACCCAATCGCTGTCCGTGCCTGAGGTCGATGCGAACAGCTCCGCCACTACATCACCGGTGATAGTTACGTTTTCCGTCAGAGGCTCCGTCGCGAAGGTCAGAACATCGGTTCGGTGATCGACGAAGTGCTGGTCTTGCACCAGCCACACCGGCCACTCCGGGCCCGGATAAGTCGGCGTTACCGGTCGCGGACGATAGGGGACCGGGTCCGCCGGATCGCTGATGTACTCGTCGTAAGGCGTAGCGTCCTGAGTGGGCGGGCTCGAGGAAAGCTTTCCTGCGGGCTGCAAGTAAATGCGTCTGGGCTCGATGCCTTGATTCGGCGGCCAGGAGTCATAGCTCTGCCAGCGGTTCGTGCCAGTCTGGAAGACCTGGGCTTCCGGGAAGTCCTGCGAGCCTTTGCCGTGCAACCAGTAAGCGAACCACTTCTTCTCGATCTGCTGGCGGTAGTAGAGCGATGTATCGGACCCGAACTGGATCGGCCCAAGGTTTGAGCCTGTCCCAGCCCATTGACCGTGGTTCCATGGCCCGGCCACGAAGTAGTTCAGATGCCGCGTGTCATGCTTTTCGAGCGCGGCATAGATCGTCTGCGGCCCAACCATATCTTCCTGATCCCACCAGCCTGAGACGTGCATGATCGGCAATTTCGGTTCGCTGAGGTAAGTGGTGAGCGCGCGCTCCTGCCAGAAGGCGTCGCGGTTTGGGTGAGCTACGAAGTTTTCCCAGGTGGGCAGCTTGCCGCGAAAATATTTTGTGTCAGCGTTCGGCAGCGATCCCAGGCCCAAATACCAGTCGTAGGTGTCGCCACGATCGAAGTTGAAGTGGTTGTTCTCGGTCTTCGAAGTTTCGAGCAGAGCGGAGTACTCGAACCCGTAACTGAGGCGGAAGGTTCCGTTGTGGTGAAAGTCATCATTCAGGAACATGTCTTCCGGGGAAGCCAGCTCAATCGCCGCTTTTATTGCCGGATGCGGGTTGAGCGCCGCCTGCACCACCAGCCAGCCCGGATACGAAGTCCCAGTGATGCCCACACGTCCGTTGTTGTTGGGCAGATTTTTCACCAGCCAATCCACCGTGTCCCATGCGTCGGTGACTTCATCGATGGCCTTAGGATCGCTGAGTGAGCGCGGGGGACGCACCATCTCGAACTCGCCTTCGGAGCCGAAGCGTCCTCGGATGTTCTGCTCAACCTTGATATACCCGTCGGCGTCGAGGCTGTCAGGGGCAGGGCGATATCCCGCGGATTCGTTTTCCTGCGGCACGCCGTAGGGAGTGCGTGTGAGTAGAATCGGCAGCGGGCCTTGCTGGTTTCGCGGCGTCAGAATGACGGTTTCCAGTTTCACTCCGTCGCGCATCGGGACCATGATCTTCTGATATTTGAAATAGCTAGAGTCAGCCGCGGGCGCCGCTTGAGCGAAGGTGAGCCGCGGGGCGAGGCAGAGAAGAACAAAGCATGCAGCGAGCGGGCGAAGTCCGGGGCGGCCGGCAAATCTCATTGTCTCCTCCTTTCCCAAAGGTGTAGCGCTGCGATCAACGGTTCGCGACCATCACACGAGCTTGTGCAACTTCTTCTCGTCCAGGTATTTCACGACCTTGCCAACGTCCTGAGCGTGCTGGCGGGTCGTGATCAGCAAAGCGTCTGCAGTTTCGACCACCACTAAGTCATTCACGCCGACGGTCGCCACGAACTTACCCGGCGCATGCACGTAATTGCCCTGCGCATTCAGGACGAACGCGCCTGCACCGTGGATAATGTTGCCCGCAAGTGGACTGCTCTTTGCCGCGTGATGCTCGTGCAAAGCGGTCCAGGAACCCAGATCGTTCCAGCCGAAATCGGCAGGCAGGCAAAAGATATTTCCGGCCCGCTCGCCCTTCGCCGAACGCGGCTCGAGCACGGCGTAATCGATGCTGATGTTCTCGCACCGGGGATACAGTTTGCGAAAGGTCGCCGCGAATTTGCGCGTGCCGAACGCGCCGGCAATCTCTTCGAGCAGTGACGCGGTTATGGGAAGATGCTCGCGCAGGGCATTGGCCAGGGTTCGAGCGCTCCACAAAAACATGCCACTGTTCCAGAAATAATTTCCGCCGGCGACGAAAGCGGCGGCTCTTTCCGCGTCGGGCTTCTCGGTAAAACGCCGCACGCGCAGCGCGCCGCCATCGGATGCGCTGCCCACCTCGATATAACCATATCCAGTCTCCGCGCGAGTGGGACGGATGCCGAGCACCACGATGTTGTCACCGGCGGCCGCGATCTCGAGGCCACGCTCGATGGTCGTGCAATATCTTTTTTCGTCGCCGATCACGTGGTCGGAGGGAAACATCCCGATCACCGCATCAGGATGTTCGCGCAAAAGAAGAAAAGCAGCCAGGCCGATCGCGGGCGCGGTGTTGCGCCCCACGGGTTCCGCCAGCACCTGCGGTTTCGACAAACCTGGAAGCTGTTTCAGGAGCGCGGGGCGTAGATCGTCGTTGGTAACGATCCAAAATTGTTTCGGTGATGCCAGCGGAAGCAGCCGCGCCACCGTTTGCTGGATCATGGTCCGCTTGCCGTCGAGCGCCAGCAGTTGTTTGGCGCGCTTCTTCCGGCTCAAAGGCCAGAAGCGCGTGCCGCGGCCTCCGGCAAGGATCACAGGATAAAAGTTTGTGTTCTTGGCCACAATGTTGTGAATTTTACCCGACTACATTCGCGTTTCCGGCTCAGGCAGCGCCGCCCCGGGCACTCGCGCCCGCAGAAACTCCAGCCTCCACTGCGGTCGCACTGTAAACTTTTCGAGCGACGCCGGAACCACCACCGCATCACCTTTTGCGAAGGTGACGGCTTCCGCTCCGGCCGCTTCCACCACGCCGCATCCCTCGACGGCCACCAGGATCTGCGCCGAACTGTGGCCGGAGTCGTCGCGCGTGCTCAGCTCCTGTGTATCTTTCATCTCAAACATATCCACGACGAAGTAAGGAGCCGCGACCAGCGATGAGTGCCGGTTGCTGCTGCCGCGGACTTGTGCCGGGGCTGCCCTCACCACTTTCCCAGAAGCTGCATTTGCCTTCACTGCAGCCATGCCCGCCTTCAAGTGCAACTCGCGGGGCCGTCCGTAATCGTACAGACGATACGTTGTGTCCGACTGCTGTTGCGTCTCGACAATTACCGAACCGGGGCCCAGCGTGTGCACGGTTCCTCCGGCAACGTAAATCATGTCGCCGGTATAAACATTAACCCAGTTGAGGACTTCTTCGGCGCGTTTCTCATGGATCGATTGCTCCAGCTGCGCGACCGTCACGCCGGCTTTTAATCCTAAACCGATTTGCGCGCCCGGTTTGGCATGGGCAACGTACCAGCACTCGGTCTTGCCCCAGGGTTGACCTACGCGGCGGGCCTGTTCGTCATCGGGATGAACTTGCACCGAAAGTTTCTCGTGCGGAAATAGAAACTTGAGCAGCAAGGGAAAGCGCCGTGCATCGCGAGCGGCGTCGCCCACGAGCTCACGCTGATATTTCTCGCTGAGTTGCGCCAGCGTTTGTCCGGTGAACGGGCCGTTGGCCACCTTGCAATCGTCGCCCGTGAGCCAAGCCTCGCCAATCTTTTCCTCAAACGGGTGATTGGGATAAATCGGCGACAGATCGAGAGTCCCCCAGGGGCGTGGATCGAATGCCGGAAGCATCAAAAGTGGGTAGAGATTGCTCATGCACAAAAATGACTTACATAGAAAAGGCCGTTCGCGAGCGGACGGCCTTAGCCGAACTGAAACCCAGGAGAATGAAAACTGTCCAAAGATCGAGAGTTCTCAAGATCAGGACTATAGCGCGGCGAAGAAAGTCCGCATGCGCTCGAGTCCACGATCCAACTCGGTCTTCGAGGTCGCGTACGAGACTCGGATATGCTCGCCGGTGCCGAATCCTTCTCCTGGCACCGTAGCGACGTGCGCTTCCCTGAGTAACCTTCCGGCCACGTCTGACGCCGATTTTATGCCGCCTCGTCCCAGGAACGCAGAAATGTTGGGGTAGGCGTAGAACGCGCCTTCCGGCAAAGTACAAGTCACGCCGGGAATCGAGCGCAGGCCCTTCACCACGTGATCGCGGAGTTCGATATATTCTCGCCGCATCTGTTCGACGCACTCCTGCGGTCCATTCAGCGCCGCTACGGCTGCCTTCTGCACAATCGACGTTGGATTCGAAGTGGACTGGCTCTGCAGCTTCGACATCGCACTCACCACCGCCGCTGGGGCCAGTGCATAACCCAGGCGCCAACCCGTCATCGCATACGTTTTCGAAAGCGAACCCAGCACGACGATGCGGTCTTTATATTCGCGCAACGATCCCACTGAAAAATTCCTGCCCGTGTAATTCAGATAGACGTAGCACTCATCGGAGAGCACCCAGATTCCGCGCTCGTGCGCCAGATGCACTACTTCCGTCAGATCCTCAGCGCTCATGACCGCGCCGGAAGGATTCGATGGCGAATTGAGGATGATCACCTTGGTCCGCGGCGTGATCAGCCGGGCGACCATATCCGCCGTAACCCGGAAGCCCTTCGACTCGTCCGTTTCAAGCAGCACGTTCTCGCCGCCGGCATAGCGCACGATGTCTTTGAACGAAACCCAATACGGCACCGGCAAAATCACTTCGTCGCCATGATCCACCAGCACCTGGACCGCGTTGAACAGGGCGTTCTTGCCGCCGGTTGCGGCAATGACTTCGTCGCGGCGGTAGGCGGAGCCGAAATCCGCAGCATGACGCTGCACGATCGCGTCGCGCAACTCCGGCGTTCCCGGCACCGCAGTGTACTTGGTGAAGTTGCCCTGGATGGCGGCGATGGCTGCGTCCTTGATGTGCTGCGGCGTGGCGAAGTGCGGTTCGCCGGCGCCGAAATCCACCACGTCGATGCCCTGCGCGCGCAGTTTGTCGGCTTCGGCCACGACCGCCATCGTGGCGGAGGGCTCAATGCGGTTGATCCGGTCGGTGAGTCTGAGCGCTTCCGTGGTTGCCGTGGTCATGCCTTCTTCTTCCTTTTCTTTTCTTTTTTGTTCAGATCTTTCTTGTTCAGAACCGCGATCTGGCGGGCATCCCGCAGCTTGTATGCGGGGTCAAGTTTCTCGCGCAACTTCTGCTCCACGATTTCGGGGACCAACCCCTTCACCGGGCCGCCCGCCTGCGCCACTTCGCGCACCAGTCGCGAGCTGACGTAGGAATATTTATCGGCCGGCATCATGAAAACCGTCTCCAGCGTGGGCTCGAGCTTGCGGTTCATCAGCGCCATTTGCAATTCATATTCGTAGTCGCTGATGGCGCGAATGCCGCGCAGGATGCAAGTCGCCTCCAGGGATTTCGCATACTCAACCATCAGCCCGTCAAACGTGTCGATCCGGACATTCTTCAGGTTCCCAGTAAGTTCCCGCAGCATCTCCAGCCGCTCGGCCACGCTGAACATCGGACTTTTCTCCGAGTTGCGCAGGATCGCGACCACCAGTTCCTCAAAAATCTTGGCCCCCCGCTCAATCAAATCGAGGTGTCCGTTCGTGGTCGGATCAAACGAGCCGGGATAGATGGCAATGCCCTTATGCAATGGTCCTCACAGGAACAGGCGGGGCTGAATAGAAGATTCTATGCGGGCGGGAGTAAGGATGGCAATCACGGATTAATTCTTGATTGCCGTCATCCCGAAGCGAGCGAGGGACCTTGGTTTAAGCTCGCGGCGCAAGTCGCTGCCGGTGGAAGC
This sequence comes from uncultured Acidobacteriaceae bacterium, assembly GCA_963827005.1. Taxonomy (GTDB): domain Bacteria; phylum Acidobacteriota; class Terriglobia; order Terriglobales; family Acidobacteriaceae; genus Sulfotelmatobacter. Next base: position 1,140,509 of record CAWGZD010000007.1, on the reverse strand, counting down.
GAACACCAAAGTCCCTCGCTCCGCTCGGGATGACAATCCTAAGAAGGCTATCGTTTTGCCGCAACCGGCACTCTGGCCGGCTCCGGAACGGCGCTCGGCATGGTGGTGACGCGAGCTCCTGCCTGTGGAGCAGCCTGCGCCGCCCCCGCTGGCGCCGCAGCGGGCACCGCAATCAAACCCAGCGCCTTGCGCACTTCGGTGTCGAGCTTGGCCATGGTGTCTTTGTTGTCTTTCAAGAACTGGCGGGCGTTTTCGCGGCCCTGGCCGATGCGTTCGCCTTTGTAGCTGAACCACGAGCCGGATTTTTCCAGGATGTTGTTGTTCACGGCGATATCGAGCAGATCGCCTTCGCGGGAAATGCCCTCGCCATAGAGAATGTCGAACTCGGCTTCGCGGAACGGCGCCGCCACTTTGTTCTTTACGACCTTCACCCGCGTGCGCGAGCCGGTGACCACGTCGCCATCTTTGATGGCCCCAATCGCGCCGTATGTCGATGCGCACCGAAGAGTAAAACTTGAGCGCCTTTCCTCCGGTCGTGGTTTCGGGATTGCCGAACATCACGCCGATCTTCTCTCGGATTTGATTGATAAAGATCAGACAGGTACGCGACTTCGAAACCGTACCCGTCAGCTTGCGCAGCGCCTGCGACATCAGCCGCGCCTGCAGCCCCATGTGGCTGTCCCCCATTTCGCCGTCAAGTTCGGCCTTGGGCACCAGCGCTGCCACGGAATCCACCACCAGCACGTCGATGGCGTTCGAGCGCACCAGGGCCTCGGTGATCTCGAGCGCTTGCTCGCCGTAGTCCGGCTGCGAGACCAGCAGGTTGTCGACATCCACGCCGAGTTTTTTGGCATAGCCGGGATCGAGCGCATGCTCGGCATCCACGAACGCGGCCATGCCGCCATATTTCTGCGCCTCGGCAATCACCTGCAAAGTGATCGTCGTCTTGCCGGAACTCTCCGGACCAAACACTTCGATCACGCGCCCGCGCGGAAAGCCCCCGACGCCGAGAGCCGCGTCAAACGAGATCGCTCCGGTTGAGATCACCGAAATGGGGACGATCGCTTCTTTTGACCCCAGCCGCATGATCGACCCTTTGCCAAACTGCTTTTCAATCTGCGCAAACGCCAGCTCAATTGCCTTGCCCCGTTCATCCGCCATGGGAGTGTGGCTCCTTTAGAAATGCAGAACTGATCTGGCCGGATTATACATACAGATCGAAGCGAATAAAAGGCGAATCTTGATAATAAACAGTGGAAATCGTTCCGAAATGGGCAAAGCATGTGTGGCGCGGGCACTCCTGCCCGCGAAATCTATCCAGGAAGGGGAACGGCGTGGGCTGCGATCCAGTTGTGAATCAACTGGAAACGGAACTTGCCTTGCTCCATCGCGTTAACCACGAACTCGTACGCGGCCTTGCTGCTCACATCTAAATCGAAGCCATTCACCAGCAGAAACGTGTGCATCGTCGCAAACCCCACCCTCTTGTTGCCGTCCAAAAAGGCATGATTATTGACCAGCGACTCCAGCAGCGCAGCTGCTTCTTCGCTGATGTCGTTGTAGTAGCCGGTCTGCGGACGGAAGACCGCAGCCTCTAATGCTCCTTGATCGCGCAGACCATGCGCGCCTCCGTATTCCTCAATCTGATTGTGGTGGATGGCGAGGACTTCAGCCACCGTCAGATAGACGCGCTCGGCCATTTACTTGGCCAGTTTCTTGTACAACTCACGATACTTCTCGTTGGAGCGGCGATAGGCAGCCATCACCTCAGGCCTCACCATACGCTGCGAAGGGACCACGTTGTGCAGGTAATGCTCCAGCGCCCGTTCCAGCACAAAGCGCTGGGACTGCCCGTTCTCCTTGGCGACGGAGACGAGTTCCTGATAGAGCTTGGCGTCGATTTCGGGGGCGATTTTAACGGAACGGGGCATGGGCGCCTCTGGATCAGATTGTAGCTGGGCGGACTGGCAGGATCAAGAATAATCTAGAGATCGCTACAAATCGCTATCCGCCCGAACCAGCACTCAGTCCAACAGCTAACAAATAGCGTTCTCCATCGTTTCTCTGGCCTCACATCGAACGATCAGATCCTGGCAGGAATTCCCAGTGTTCGTCCTCAGGATCATAATTTGGAGTGGCTAGGAGTTTGAATGAGTCAAGGCCGACTTCCACGGCCTTAGTTGGCCGCGAGGTCGGTGTCCCTTCATCAAGCAGCCGAACGTAGATCGTGACTGTCCGGTTCGGAAGGTCCGAGGCCATTCTGGCCTACCTCTGCAGCAAATCCACCGGCGCCGTAACATCATGCACGCGAAAATACTTAGCCAGCGCCGGATACTTCCGCGCCACGGCCTCATACATCGCATAAGCCACGTTGCGGTAGGAAACATGCCCGGCCGGCGTGGTGCGCAGTTCGGAGATGTAGACGGCCTCGGCGAAGTCCATCTTGAACAGGGCGCGCTTGCGATAGGCCAGCGGAATCGCGTACTGCGAATTCTCTTCCGCCTCGGGGGCGTTGCGCGCCGCGAGCTTTTCGACCGCCGCTTGCGTGCGGCGCATGGCGGCATCGAAGCGGGAACGCATGCCGGCATCTTCCACGTCGAGCAGCATTTCGTATCCGTGCTGCGTGGTGAACCCCTGCATCACCTGGATGCAGCGGCGGTGACGGTGCATGTCGCGGAAGCCGCCGGTATCCATCAAAATGTCGAAGCGGAACTGCTGCCCGGCGCGGAAGCCGCGCAGCATTTCGTCGTGCTTGCCGCGATGCCGCAGGCCGAGGTCGATGATCTCGCGCCGGAATCTCTCGCCGGAAACCTGCAGCGCCTGCCGCACCTGTCGATAAGAATGGTGGCAGTGCTCGTAGAGCAAAGTGGTCGCGATCTCAACTTCGAGCGGCTCCTCGTCGAGCAGGTCGACGATCGCCTTCGAGGGCGCGACCGACTCGCTCTTCATCAGCTCGCGTGCCGCCTGCCGCAATTCGCGCCGCGTTTCCATTTCATACGGATTCGGATCCGCATACTTCACCAGCGTGGGCGCGACCCGAACCTCATGCAGCAATTCCTGCTCGGCCCGCGCGCCCAGCTCCGGACTCACCTTGCGAATCTGCTCCACCAAATCCTGCAACGACTCCGCATTCACGTTGTAAGCCGCCGCGGTTGCCGCCTTCTTCAGCGATTCGCCGAGAACCCGCACTTCTTTGTGCGTGATGCGACAGCAGATGCGCACACCTGGGTTTCCAGAGTGCGCGCGTTGACGATCTCGCCCAGCGAAGTATTCGTAGCCAGCGGCAACAGGTAACGCGTGATGTCGAACGCCCGCGCCTTCAGCGTGCGCTCATACGCTTCCTGCTTCATCTCGGCAGGCTTGGGAGTGATGCTGATCAAATGCTGCGTCATGTGCGCCGAGAGCGCGTCGTACTCGGCGAAGAGAATATCCAGAGTCTCGCGGTAGAGCTTGCGGGCTTCGTCGTCGGCGCCGAAGTCGGGCATGTAGTAGCCGCTCTTCTTGAAATCCTGATAGCGGGTCGAGCGCTCCTGCCCGTCCCAGCGCTGCTCGTCGGCTAGTTCGATGGCGGCAAGAATCGAGAGCCGTTCGACCGCCAGAGCAATGTGCGCCAGGTCGGCAATCGAGCGGTGACCATACTGGAAATAGAAGGTGTTGAGAAACTTCTCCGCCTTCTGCGAACTGATTTCGCGCAGCGACTCCTTCATCGACAGCGACGAGCGCGAATACTTGGCCATGGCGTAGGCCTGAATCTCCGGCTCAACGCCATAAACGGCGAAGACTTCAGTGGAAGGCGCCTCGGGCTGCGGAGTTTCCGCAGGAGCGGAACTTTCGCGCAGCCGACGCCCGCTGCGTCGACCGGTGTCCGGACGCGGACGAAGCCGAATCTGTCGTGGATGAATTCTGTTTGGAAGGTTCGGGCATGGCGATCACTTCGTTGGCCACAGATTGAGACATAGGAGTGTTCGAATGGTAATCGGCGGACGAACAATTCGCAATCGTTAGGGAAGTGACACTGGCTCTTGCACGGAATGCCTTCGTGCCCGCGCCCAATGGAGGCAGCGGCGGGTATAATGCCACGTTCTAACCAGGTACTTCGCAATCGAGACTTGCACCAACACTGGAGAATCCTAAATGTCCCTTTCAGGACGCGTAGCGTTCGTCACAGGCGCGTCGCAAGGCATTGGACGAGCCTGCGCCATGAAGTTCGCCGCAGCAGGCGCGACCGTGGCCGTCGCCGCGCGCAATCAGGAAAAGCTGAATGAATTGGTGAAGCGAAATTACCGCCGCCGGCGGCAAAGCCGCAGCCTTCGCGCTCGACGTCACCGATGAAGAACAGGTCAAATCCACGATCAAGGCGGCCATCGCGCAATTCGGCAAGATCGACATCCTGGTCAACAACGCCGGCATCACCCGCGACCAGCTCGTGATGCGCATGAAGCGCGCCGATTGGGACTCCGTGCTGCAAACCAATCTCACCTCCGCTTATCTTTGCATCCAGCAGGTCACGAGTTCCATGCTCAAGCAGCGTTGGGGACGCATCATCAACATCACCAGCGTCTTCGGCCAGATGGGCCAGGCGGGGCAGGCGAACTACTCGGCTTCGAAGGCTGGCCTGATCGGGCTGACCATGGCGATCGCCCGCGAACTGGGATCGCGCAACATTACCTGCAACGCCGTGCCCCGGGCTTCATCGAAACTCGCCATGACGGACGTACTCGGCGACGAGTTCAAGCAGAACGCCGCCAAACAGATTCCGCTCGGCCGCGTAGGGTCGCCCGCCGATGTAGCCAGTGCCGTCGCTTTTCTGGCGTCGGACGAAGCTTCGTACATTACCGGCCACGTGCTGAACGTAAACGGCGGCATGCTGATGGGATAGCGAAGGTGGCAGAGAATTTCGCATTGATTCATGCCGAGTCTGCCGCGCAGATTGCGCAGACTCGCGAGCTATTTCTCGAGTATGCCGAGTCCCTCGGCTTTAGTCTTTGCTTTCAGAACTTCGACCAGGAACTCGCTGGACTGCCGGGCGACTACGCCCCGCCAGACGGTCGTCTGTTGCTGGCGGAATGCGAAGGCCAATTCGCCGGCTGCGTCGCACTGCACAAGTTGGAGCCGGGCATCTGCGAGATGAAGCGGCTTTACCTGCGTCCGCAATTTCGCGGCAAAGGCCTGGGACGAGCTCTCGCCGAGCGCGTCATCGCCGAAGCGCGGCGAGATCGGCTACCGGCGCATGCGCCTTGACACGGTCGAGCCGGTGATGAAAGATGCTGTCGCGATGTATCGCAAACTGGGTTCAAAGAGATCGCCGCGTACTGCCCGAACCCGATTGCGGGCGCGATGTATATGGAACTGGAACTGTAAATGTCACTGTGGAAGGTAGAAGCCATGAAGAAATCTTGCCTCCTGATGCTGGTCGCCTTGTCTTGCCTCCACTTGCTTTGCTGCCGACAGCAAATCCGTCTCCTACAAAAGCGGCGACGAAACCGTCCAGGCCCTGCTCTACACCCCGGCCGGCAAAGGACCGTTTCCCGCCATTATCGTCATCCACGAGTAGTGGGGATCTGAACGACTGGGTCAAGGAGCAGGCTGCCAAGCTTGCCGATCAGGGCTATGTCGCGCTGGCGATCGATTTATATCGCGGCAAAGTCGCAACCACGCCCGACATGGCCCATGAAATCATGCGCGGAGTGCCGGAAGACCGCGCCAAACGCGACCTGCACGCAGCTTTTGAATTTCTGCAGTCGCAACCCAACGTCAGGAAAGACCGCATCGGCGCCATCGGCTGGTGCATGGGCGGCGGCTACTCGCTCGATGTTGCCCTTGCAGGAGCCGACGCTGGCCGCGACCGTAATCAACTACGGCCACCTAGCCACCGACCCCGAGGCACTGAAGAAAATCAACGCTTCGATCCTTGGACTGTTCGGCGGACAGGACCATGGCATCACGCCCGATGACGTGCACAAATTCGAAGCCACCATGAAGCAGTTGGGAAAAAAGATCGATGTCAAGATCTACGACGATGCCGGCCACGCCTTCGAAAACCCCAACAACCAAACCGGCTACCGCGCCGACGATGCCGCCGACGCCTGGAAGCGAACGGTCAGCTTCCTCGCCGGGACCCTGAAAAACTAGCGTAAGACGGCGGACGCCGCGTCGCCGCACCATCCTGATTGGCCGCCGTGGTTTCTTGCACGCTGTATAAATAATGCGTGGCCCTGTCTGCAGCCAATCCCCGATTGCACCAGTTTTGTCATAGCACTAATTTCCACTTGCCAGAAATTGCCGATCTGGTTACTATGTCGCATCCTGAAATGCTCCCTCAGATAAACATCGGCCAGACCATCCGAGACTACCGGCTGCAAAAGGGCATGTCTCAGGGAGACATCGAAAAGCGCACCGGCCTGCTGCGCTGCTACCTGTCGCGCGTAGAGAACGGCCACACCATCCCCTCGCTCGACACGCTCTCGAAAATCGCCGGCGCCATGGAGATCGCGCTCTCGCAGTTCTTCTCCGAATCCGGCCACAGCAACGGCTCCAAGGGACTGCCCCAGCTCTCCGACGACGAAGTCCGCTTCCTCAGCCAGGTCCGCCGCTACGCCGCCAGCCTCAACGACAGCGACCGCAAGCTGGTCCTCGCCATGGTGAAGAAGATGGCGTCGAATTCCAGCAAGTAAGCTCCTAGCTGCTAGCTCCTGGCTTCTAGCCAACCCGACGTGATCCGCATCGCCCGTGACCGTACTTTCCAAATCACGAGCGCAATCAAGTTGTGACGGAGTTGCCGTCGCTAGGAGCTAGCAGCCAGTAGCTAAAAGCTGCTTACTTTCGTACCATGACCTCGGTGACCACCGGATACCTCGCCCCAGCCCCGCCTTCTCACTACACTGTTGACTTGGAGACCCGCGCGTGACCACGGACGAAGAACTGAATGTGCTCGAGACCCAGCTTCGCCGGCTGAAGATCGAGTACGAGGTCTACTTCAGCAACCCGACCAAACGGCCGCCCACTGATATCGAGTGGAAGGTGCTCTCGCTTCTGCGCAAGTTTTCTGACGGCGGACGCATGAGCTTTTCCCAGCGCTTCCGCTACAACGAAATGGCGCAGCGCTACGCCATTTACAGCGATCTGTGGCGCAAGAAGTCCCGCGTCCGCGAGGAAGGCTACCGACGCCCGCAGGATGCGCTTCTTGGCGTGCAGGGAGTTCGCCCGGACGTTGAGGAGCACAAGCCCCAGCACAATCCCGTCTACGGTTTGAGCCACGCCGCCGCCGCGAGCGCGGGAGCTACCTCGCAGCCTTTCACTCTGCACAACGTGGATAAGGGCGAGCACGAACAGGTCGAGCGCCTCTACAACACTCTGGTCGCCGCCAAGAAAAAGGCGGGGGAAAATGTCTCCGGCAACCTCGATTCCTTCAACACCTTCGTGCAGAAGAAAACTCAAGAGATCCGCAAGCAGTACGGCTGCCAGGACGTGGAATTCTCCGTCGAACTCACCGACGGGCACGTGAAGTTGAAGGCCAAGGCGAAAGCGTAGGGGGCAGTCGCTACTTGCCTAATATTATTGTCCCATCGGTCTGCACCACGTAGATTTTCCTGTCCCGAGTTCCAACGTATTCGGGCATCGAAGGCTTCCGACTGAGGACATAAAATACGTCGCTGTCTTCGGGAATATTGCTGAGGACATGAGTGTGATAGCCCGCCTCAAGCTTCTTGATGCCGGTCGACTTGCCATTGAAATCGAATGTAAGAATCGTCTTATGCATCTGCCTCTTCTCAAGTAACGTCCCGCCATCTGCGCTAAAGGTGTAACGTGCATCTCCGCCGAGCAGGTAGACGCCGTCTTTATCCGATGCCGGAAGGAGATAGACGTAGAGCTGCCCCGTCTCCGAAGGCATTGCGTAGGCGTTGTATGGCCGATTGACCGGGCCAAGGTCCTTCAGAGCCGACTCAAAGGCTTTGGCGGCAAAGAGATAAAAGCCGCTATTTTCCAGGGGAGGATCGTATTTCTTGGCGGTGAAGAACTCAGGACGTGTCCCTTGCGTGGCCTCATACACGGTCAGGAATTTGTCGTGGGTCTCGTTGAGGCGCCCGAACGCTACGACCCATCCTGACTCGCCCTTTTTCGCAATGTAGTATCGTGTGCTGCCCGGTTCCGGTTTCAAATCCTGAATGGCATCTGTCGCATGCCACGCGGCAATATCGTACTCGGCAATGCTTCGCCCGCGGGCTGTGATGGCTGCCAACTCCGCAACGGACGGGGCATCGTCTTTCTTTTTCTGCGCCGCGAGTGACAGGCACGAGGCGAGCAAGGCGAGGGGAACTCCGATTCGCTTCATTAAAGACCCCTTTTCAACGTCAAGAAATTCTACGCCCGCGATTACTCTGAAAGGAACGGCCGTCCTGCCTTTGCACATATTCTTCGGCCGGCTGATAGAATCTTCGGTCGCCCCCCACTAATCCTTCATATCCGAGGCTTCTCATGTCCCGCAGCACTTCCCGCATCCAGCGCGCCATCCTTAGCGTCACCGACAAGACCGGCCTCGTCGACTTCGCGCGCCAGCTCTCCAGCCTCGGCATCGAACTCATCTCCACCGGAGGCACGGCCAAGCTGCTGCGCGATTCCGGCATCGCCGTTAAAGACATCTCCGAACTCACCGGCTTCCCTGAAATGCTCGACGGCCGGGTCAAGACGCTGCATCCGAAAGTTCATGGAGGCATTCTGCATCGCCGCGAGATTCCGGCGCACGTCGGTGCCGTCGCCGAGCACGGCATCCAGCCGATCGACATGGTCGTGGTGAATCTCTACGCGTTCGAGAAGACTGCCGCCAAGCCAGGCGTGGCTTTTGAAGAGTTGATCGAGAACATCGACATCGGCGGACCATCCATGATCCGCTCCGCCGCCAAGAATTTTCACGATGTCGCCGTCGTCACTTCCCCAGCTGACTATCAAGCCATCGCCGAAGAACTTGCCCGCAACCAAGGTGCGCTCTCGCTCGAAACCAAATGGAAGTTGGCGCAGAAGGCATTTGCCACAACCGCCGCCTACGATTCAGCAATCGCTTCCACGCTCGAACGCATTCCTGAAATCAAGAATCCTCACCTCGATTGCCGCGGAATCCTTCCCGCCAACCCTACGCCTCTCCTTCCAGAAAATCCTCGACCTGCGCTATGGCGAGAACCCGCACCAGAAGGCAGCGATGTATTCCGACGGCTCCGGCGCAGGCGTCGCCAACGCCCGTCAGCTTCAAGGCAAAGAGCTTTCCTACAACAACATCGTCGATCTGCAAGCCGCCTGGGACCTCGCACAGGAATTCGATCCAGATACCGCAGCGGTCTGCGCCATCATCAAGCACACCAATCCCGCCGGCACTGCGACTGGAAAAACTCTCGCCGAGGCCTACAAGCGCGCTCTCGAATGCGATCCGGTCTCGGCCTTCGGCGGCGTGATCGGCGTAAACCGTCCCATCGACGGCGAAGCTGCGGAAGAAATGCACAAGCTGTTCCTCGAGGTTATCGCCGCTCCTGGGTTCAGTGAAGACGCAAAGGCCAAGTTCGCCACCAAGAAGAATCTCCGCCTCGTCGAAGTGACGGCTGCGCCGCAGAAGTGGATTCTGAAAAATGTCTCCGGCGGAATCTTGCTGCAAGACAACGACGTACGTCCTCTGCAAGACATCGACCTCAAGGTCGTTACCCAACGCGTCCCCACGCCCGAGGAAACCCGTGCGCTGCTGTTTGCCTGGAAGGTCTGCAAGCACGTCAAGTCGAACGCCATCGTCTACGCGCGCGACGGACAGACAGTCGGCGTCGGCGCCGGACAGATGAGCCGCGTCGACTCGGCCAAGATCGGCGCCATGAAAGCACAATTGCCGCTAAAGGGAACGGTCGCCGCCTCCGACGCCTTCTTCCCGTTCCCCGACGGCGTGGAAGAAATCGCGAAGGCGGGCGCGACCGCCATCATCCAACCCGGAGGTTCACAGCGCGACCCCGAAGTAATCGCAGCCGCCGACCGCCTGGGCCTGGCGATGCTCTTCACCGGAGTGCGGCATTTCCGGCACTAAACAGGCCCAAAGCTCTTAACCGCAAAGAACGCCAAGGTAGCGCAAAGTTCGCCAAGAAGAGCTCCACCGGGACCAACGAGGCTTTTTCCCCCCACGCTCTTCTTAACGTCCTTTGCGCGACCTTAGCGTTCTTTGCGGTTAAAAGCCTTTCCTCAGCCCCTGGAGAATCGAAACTCACCCCTTTACCAAACTTGACAATCAACTCGCGCAAGTCCCCTCGGTCCCTGTACTTCCGCTTACGCCGCAGCCGCGCCGGACACACTGTTTTTCCCCAATTCCGGCCCGACCGGGGTTAGAATAGCGACACGACCCCGCCGGTTTTTGCATCCAACTGGGTATGGTTTCGGGAAGTGCGCAGGGCCCTAACACAATCAGGTCTCACAGAATTAATTCCGGTAGAATCGAGTCCAGCGTCGTCAGGTCGAGCATGAATAGAATTTCTCGCGCTATTGTGGTGTTCTCTGTCCTTATTGCGGCTGCGGCCGCGCAAACCGGCTCCGCGCCCGCCGAGTCCAAGCCCAAGCCCGCGGATCCCAGCCCGGCTCCTGCTAAAACCGCCCAGACTCCGCCGCGCAAAGTCGATCGCGCCGCCGCCTATTACCACTACACCGTCGCCCACATGTATGAGGAGCAGGTCACGGTCTATGGCCGCAGCGAGTTGGCGAGCAAAGCCATGGATGAATACCGGCTTGCCATCGAGGCCGACCCGTCGTCCGAATTCCTCACCTCCGGCCTGGCCGAACTCTATGTAAAGACCGGGCGCATCCGCGATGCCGTCCTGCAAGCCCAGGACATCATCAAGCGCGACCCCAACAATCTGGAAGCCCGCAAACTGCTAGGCCGGATTTATCTGCGGTCGCTCGGCGACATGCCCGGTAACGGCAACGGCTCCGAGAATGTGCTCAAGCTCGCGATCGAGCAGTATGAACAGATCGTCAAGATCGAGCCCGCAAATGTGGACGACCACCTTCTGCTCGGCCGCCTCTACCGCCTCAACAATGACTTGCAAAAGGCGGAAGACGAACTCAAGACCGCGGTGAAGCTCGATCCTGATTCCGAAGAGGCTGTCACCACACTTTCCCTGCTTTACAGCGATGAAGGCGATACCACCCACGCCCTGCAGGTGCTGAGTTCCGTGCCCGATACCGGCCGCTCCGCCAAGCTCTACGCCGCACTCGGCGCCACCTACGAGCAGCGCAAGGATTACAAGAGCGCCATCGACGCCTACAAGCGCGCCATCCAGTTGGATCGCGACAATCTCGATGCCATTCGCGGCCTCGCCGAAAACCTCTTGAACGATGGCCAGATCGACGCCGCCCTCGATCAGTACAAAGTGATCGCCGACGCGAATCCCGAAGACGCCCAGACCTACCTGCGCATCTCCGAGATTTACCGTCGACAGGGTAAGTACGACGAGGCGCTCGACAGCCTGAAAAAGGCTGAGGCGATGGTCCCCGATGCTCTCGAAGTTCCCTACAACATCGCCGTGGTTTATCAGGCCCAGGCGCGCTATGACGAAGCCATAAAAATTTTGCAGGACCTGCTCAAGAAAACGGAGAAGCCCGAGAGCAGCTACTCGCAATCCGACCGCAATAACCGCGGCATTTTCATGGAACGCCTCGGCATGGTCTACCGCGACCAGGAGAACTATCCGGCCGCGGTTGAAGCTTTCCGCAAGATGCTGGCACTCGGCGGCGACGAGAACACCCGCACCGCATATCAGAACATCATCGACACTTACCGCGAAGCCAAGCAGTGGACACAGGCTACGGCTACAGCTAAAGAAGCGGTGCAGAAGCTGCCCAACGACCGCGAAATGCGCATGGTTCTGGATTCTCAGCTCGCCGACACCGGCGATCCCGAGAAGCCTCTCGCGGACGTACGCTCGCTGCTCAAGGGTACTCCGGAAGACCGCGACGTTTACCTCCGCCTGGCCATCATGTACACGCGCCTGAAGCGCTGGAGCGACGCCGAAGAGGCGCTCAACAAAGCCGAGCAGCTTTCCACCAAGGCCGAGGACAAAGAGTATGTCTTCTTCCTGCGCGGCGACCTCTACGAGCACGAAAAGAAATACGACGAAGCCGAAGCAGAGTTCAAGAAGGTTCTGGCGATCACTCCGCAGAGCGCCGTGGCCCTGAACTATCTCGGCTACATGAATGCCGATCGCGACGTTCGCCTGGAAGAGTCCCTCAACTACATCAAGCTCGCAGTCAGCCTTGAACCCACAAACGGCGCTTATCTGGATTCTCTGGGCTGGGCTTATTTCAAACTCGGCAAGTATGACCTTGCCGAAGAGAACCTTACCAAAGCGTCTTTGCGCATGGGCTCCGACCCAACCGTGCAGGACCACCTCGGCGATCTCTACCAGAAAACCGGGCGGCTCAAACTCGCTGCGGCGCACTGGGAGCGAGCCCTCGAGGAGTGGAATAAAACGATAGGCCCGGAAGTGGATACCGACCTCGTCGCCTCCACGCAAAAGAAACTGGATGCCGCCAAGGTGCGTCTTGCCAAGGAAGACCCCAGTAAGCAGTAGCAAGTACGGGAGGGCCCAATGTTGAGAGCCATCAAGCTACCGGCCTTCTGTTTATTTGTCGCGATCCTGGGCCTGTTCCCGGCATTGAACGCCCAACAGTCAAAGGGACCGGCGCCTGCCCCGGTGCCCGCCCAGATCAGTGCCGCGCAAAAGATATTCATCTCTAATGCCGGCGGCGAAAGTCTGGAAACGGTCATTGAGCAGACTGTCTTTGACGGAGGCCCTGACCGGCCTTATAACCAGTTCTATGCCGCGATGAAAAGTTGGGGCCGCTGTGAACTGGTATCGTCCCCCGCAGACGCTGACTTGGTCCTCGAAATCAGTTGGGTTCTGACGGACACAGGTCTGAGGCTCCCCGTTCTTGGCCAACTGCGCTTAGTGGTCATCGATCCTAAAACGCACGTCACCCTGTGGAATCTCACCGAGTATGTGCGGGGAGCGATCCTGCTGGGAAACCGTGACAAAAACTTCGATCAGGCGATGAACACTGTCTTAGGACGCCTCAAAACCCTGATGCTCTCACCCGTACCCACGGCCGACGCCGTCCAGAAATAGCCACTCTTTACTCGCATGTCGGTTCCGGTGCTAGGCGCTCAGTACCACCACCTGTTAAACTTCGCAAATGCTGGCCGGCTACGCGGTGCACGTGGAACTTTCCCGCGGACGCCGCTTCCCTGAACCGCCTCATCCCTACCGCAACCCCTTCCAGCGCGACCGCGACCGCGTCATCCACGCCCGCGCCTTTCGCCGCCTGGAAGATAAGACCCAGGTCTTCACCCGCCGCTATTCCGACCATTTCCGCAACCGACTCACCCACACGATCGAAGTCGCGCAGATCACGCGCACGGTCGCCGGAGCCCTTACCCTCAACGTGGATTTAGCAGAAGCGCTGGCCCTGGTGCATGACCTCGGCCATCCTCCGTTCGGCCACGCCGGCGAAAAGGCGCTCGACGCCGCCATGCGCGCCGAAGGCCTATTCTTCGACCACAACCTGCACGCCTTGCGCATCGTCGAGGACTTCGAGCAGCGCTATGCCGCTTTTCGCGGCCTGAACCTGACCTTCGAAGTGCGCGAAGGCATCATCAAGCACTCGCGCGACTACGACCCGGCGAAACATCCCGAACTTGCCGAGTACCTGCTCGACCAGCGCCCTCCGCTTGAAGCCCAGCTCATCGACCTCACCGATGAAATCGGCTACAACACCGCCGACCTCGACGACGGCTACGAAGCGCATCTGCTGACGCTCGAGCAGATCCGCAACGGCGTGCCCGTCTTCGAACATTTCTTCCCCGAGGTGGAGCAGACTTATCCCAACGCGCCGGACAAGCTGAAATTCAACGAAGCGCTCAAAGGAGTGTTTAACCGCCTGGCCGGCGATCTGATCATCAATACTCAGTCGCGGCTGAAACAGGCAGGCATCGAAACTCTGGCCGATGTCCGCACCCACAAAGACCGCCTCGCCGCCTTCAGCCCCGAAGTGGAATCCGAGCGCAAGCAGATCAAAGACTTCCTCTACGAGAATCTCTATTACAGCCGGTCGCTCGCAGGAGAGAAAGACGACGCCGAGCGCATCGTCGGCGAACTCTTCGCCTTCTGGATGGCGAACCCCTCAGCTCTGCCCCACTACTATCAGGAGAAAGCCACGCAGGAATCTCTGCCGCGCGTGATCTGCGACTACATCGCCGGCATGACGGATCATTTCATCATTGATCAATACGAGAAGCACTGCAGAGGCTAGAGACAAGGTTCCTTCCCCCGGTCTTTCCTCAATACACGCAGTTTTTATATCAGGTTTGTGAAAATTACCCGCCCGCCGACAGCCCGGGCTACCCTTCCATCCAGACCGGAGGTACAATGTCTTTAGATATCAAGTAGTTAGCTCTTTGACCTCGGCTCTTGGTTTGGCATCCAACCTGTACTAGTAAGGGCAGGCGCCGGCAGGGTTCACGGAGCCTGGAGTTCTAGATTTTTAGGTTTGCGTTGCGTCAGCGCAGGCCGGCAAGCGATTATCGTTGCTTTGGAATGCATCTGTTTTCGGGGACGCAAGTGAAAATACGCAACACGCCCGTTTCGGCGTGCTGGAGCGGAGCCCCAAACGCTCCCCCAAACTTGGAGGAAGTTTCTTATGAACAGCCGCATTTTAGTTACTTTGCCTCTGGCCGCAGTGCTCGCATTTCCGGCCTTCGCCCAGACTTCGTCTACCCAGACTCAAGCCACCACGTCCACAACCACTCAGTCCACCGACACCGCCACCGGCAAGCAGCCGCTGCAGGCTCCTGCTCGTGAGGGTTTCTGGGGGCGCATGAATCCGTTCGCCCGCAAGAGTTACGTCAAGCGGCAGACCGATCCCATCCGCGATCGCGTCAACGAACTGGATGATCTGACTGCAGCTAACGGCAAGGCTATCAAAGATACCGATGCGCGCGCTCAGGCCGGCATCAAGCTGGCTTCCGACAAGGCAGACGTAGCCGATCAGCACGCCGTCGATGCCGGCAACAAGGCCACTGCGGCTCAGCAGACCGCGCAGCAGGCTACCACGCGCATTCAGACCGTCGAAACCGTGGTTGGCAACATCGACCAGTACAAGGCTTCGAACCAGACTGAAATCCGCTTCAAGCCGGGCCAGACTGTCCTGAGCAAGAACGCCAAAGACGCTCTCGACGAGATGGCGAACACGGTAAAGGGACAGCGCGGCTACATCATCGAAGTGCAGGGTTTCTCCTCCGGCAAAGGTCAGGCCGCTATCTCAGCCTCGACGAAGATGGCCGAGTCGGTCGTCCGCTACATGGTGCTCAACCACGAGATTCCGGTTTACCGGATCTACCTCGTTGGCATGGGCAACGCTCCGGTTGAGGGTTCGGACGCCAAGCACATCAGCGGCGGGCGCGTGGAAATCAGCCTGCTGAAGAACGATCTGGAACAACTCTCCAGCAATTCTTCGGCTCCGATGGCCAGTTCAGACCAGCCGCAGCAACCGAAGTAGTTAGAAATCGCACTAGCTCGGGACCCTAGGGCGCCTCGCCCAAGTCCCTCCCCCAGGGAAAGCCCCTCGCGAAAGCGAGGGGCTTTCTCGTGTTTGCAGGCAGAGGCGTTCGCCTTTGCTCACGCTTTCGCTATCATCCCGTCCATCAGCCTCAGGGGTGACACATGTCACATCTCAAACTTGCGCTGCGCCAGTTTCGAAAGTCGCCAGGCTTCGCCGCCACCGTGATCCTCACGATCTCGCTGGGGATCGGAGCCAACGTCGCCATATTCACCTTGGTCCACGCGGTGTTGCTGAAGTCGCTGCCGGTCGCCAATCCTGCGAGTTTGTACCGCATTGGTGACAGGGACGACTGCTGCGTCAACGGCGGCTTCATCTCGGATGACGGCGACTTCGACTTGTTCTCTTACGAACTCTATCGCCATTTAGGCGAGTCCGCGCCCGAGTTCGAACAACTCGCTGCTTTCCAGTCTTCGCAGGACACCATGAGCGTCCGAAGCGGGGCTGGGACGGCCCGGGCCGAGCGAACCGAATATGTTTCCGGAAACTACTTTTCGACGTTTGGCCTGGGACCATATGCCGGGCGCATGATCTCGCCCAGCGACGACCTGCCAGGAGCTGCGCCGGTCGCGGTTCTGAGTTACGAAGCGTGGCAATCCGCGCATGGAGCCGATCCCAACATCGTGGGCTCAACGTTTGATATCCAGAGCCAGCCGGTCACCGTTATTGGTATCGCTCCCCCAGGTTTTTTCGGGGACCGGATGAGCAGCAGACCGCCGGCTCTATGGATTCCACTGAACGCTGAACCGATTTTGAATGGAGCCAACAGCATCCTCAAACAACCGGAGACCAACTGGTTGTATTTATTAGGGCGCATGAAGCCGGGAACAAGCGTTGGCAGTCTACAGGCCAGGCTCTCGAATACTCTTCGGCAGTGGCTGGCAACGCAGCCGGCCTACACCATCAACGGAAACGACACTCAGATTCCGAAACAACACGTGGTGTTGATGCCGGGCGGGGCCGGGATAGAAAACCTGCAGCAAGAGACGGGCAGCGGCCTGCGCCTGCTAATGGCGATCTCCGGTTTGGTGCTTCTCGTGGCATGCGCCAACATCGCGAACCTGCTCTTGGCGAAGGGCGCGACGCGGAGGGCGGAAACTTCGATCCGCATGGCACTGGGAGCGTCGCGCTCTCGGCTGATCCGGCAGATGCTGGTGGAAAGCATCCTGCTCGGGTGTATTGGGGGAGCGATCGGCATTGCCGTCGCCTTCGGTGGGGCGCGAATGATCCTGGCTCTCGCCTTCCCGGATGCGGCCCACAACCCTATCCAGGCCAGTCCGTCTCTCCTCGTTCTCGGGTTTGCCTTCGTTCTTTCACTGCTCACGGGAATCGTGTTCGGCATCGTTCCCGCCTGGATCGGCTCCCACTCCGACCCAGCCGAAGCTTTGCGCGGAGCCAACCGCATGACCCGGGACCGGGCTTCGCTGCCGCAGAAGTCGCTCATCGTGGTGCAGGCCGCGCTTTCGCTGGTGCTGCTCGTGGGGGCCGGGTTACTTACGCAGAGCTTGCGCAATCTCGAACATCAGGACTTCGGACTTGCCACCGCGAACCGGTATGCCTTTGATCTGGACCCAGCCGGGGCGGGCTACGACACTCCTCATGTTTCTGCGCTCAACGAGCAACTGGATCGTGAACTTTCGTCTCTCCCTGGTGTCAAAAGCGTCGGGTTAGCCCTCTACAGCCCGCTGGGCCATGATAACTGGGGCGAACTGGTTTATGTGGAGGGCCGGCCTGATCCTGGTCCGGAGGGAAACAACAACTCGTCGTGGGACCGGGTCAGCTCGCATTTCTTTGAAACGATAGGCCAACCCGTGATTCGCGGCCGGGGCTTCACGGAACAGGACACTGCCACATCGCGCATGGTCGCAGTGGTGAACCAGGCGTTTGTCAAAAAATTCTTCCCTACTGAAGACCCGCTCGGCCGCCACTTCGGAGTATTTGATCAGAAGTATGCGGGCCACTTCGAAATCGTAGGAATCGTTGCCGACGCTAAATATACTGAGCCGCGGGATCCGGCGCGGCCAATGTACTTCCGCCCGCTAACGCAGCTAGACGGGAGGTTCAAGGAACGCGGAGAACTTCTTACGGAGTCGCGGTCTTTCGCTGCCCACTCGATCATTATTCGCTTCGCGGGCAATGCGGCAGACCTGGAAACACTGGTTCGCAGCACCCTGTCGAACATCAATCCCAATCTCACCGTCGATGGTTTCCGGTCGCTCGACTACCAGGTTGCCGGGAACTTCACGCAGGAGCGCCTCATCGCGCGCCTTACCGCTCTGTTCGGCTTGCTCGCACTGGTGTTGGCGTCGGTAGGCCTCTATGGCATTACCGCCTACTCCGTTGCCCGGCGCACCAGTGAAATCGGCTTGCGCATGGCCCTGGGAGCGAATCGCGGGAATGTGGTCGCTCTTGTGTTGCGAGGCGCGTCTTTCCAGGTGGCAGTTGGACTTGCTATCGGCATTCCCGCCGCGCTGCTGGGCGGGCGCCTCATGTCGAGTCAACTCTACGGTGTGCGCACCTACGATCCCTTCACGCTGGCTGCCGCTGTGCTCTTGCTTTCCGTTTTTGCTGGGATTGCCGGCTTTATTCCGGCCCGGCGCGCCGCTTCCGTGGAACCGATGAACGCTCTGCGCTCCGAGTAGACGGACGGTTCAGTCACAGCAGTGGTTATCTGGAGGGCGCTCGCCTACGGCGTTCTCTCCAAATGAGATTCAAGGATGGTGATGGAAGTAAAGCAGCAGCATGTGAGCTACGAAACCGGCGACGAACCACGCTGCCGCCTCAATGATTCGCTTGAATCGGGATGTCATGAGCAAAGCATACCTCACTGCTTGCCCGTGTCAGGTGCAGAATTGTAAACTCAAGCCCGGTATTCTCCCGGCTTGATCCCCAGTTGATCGAGCTTCGACTGCAGCGTGGTGCGTTTCAATCCCAGGCGCGCGGCTGCGCCGTCCGGCCCGCCCAGCCGGCCATGGCACTCCCGCAAAGCGCGGAGAATGCGCTCCCGTTCATGGTCTCTGACGGTGACGGGGCTCTCGCCACTGCTTTGGCCAACGGCTGCCTGCAACTCCGAGAGCGGCGCCTGCAAAACCGAGCCCGGGGTGAGAATCACGGAGCGCTCTACGAAGTTCTCCAGTTCGCGGATGTTGCCCGGCCAATCCCAACGCACCAGCATCTCCATGGTTTTCGACGGAATGCTGGTGATGGATTTCTTCATCTGCGCCGCAAACTTGAGAACGAAATGTTCGATCAGCGGCCGGATGTCTTCGCGCCGCTCCCGCAAAGGCGGGATAACGATGGGAAACACATTCAGGCGGTAGTACAAGTCGCTACGAAACTCCCGTGCCTTCACCGCCTGCAGCAGATCCCGGTTGGTCGCCGCCAGCAAGCGGAAATCGACCTTCAAGGTTTGCGTCCCGCCGAGTCGCTCGAACTCCAGGTCCTGCAGCACGCGCAGCAGCTTCGGCTGCAGGCTCAGCGGAATCTCGCCCACCTCGTCCAGAAAAAGAGTGCCCTTATCGGCCAGTTCCAGGCGGCCAAGTTTCCGCGCTACCGCACCCGTGAACGCTCCCTTCTCATGGCCAAACAGCTCGCTCTCCAGCAGGCCTGAAGGGATAGCGGCGCAGTTCAGCTTGATAAAACTATTACCCTCCCGGTGGCTCCTGCGGTGCAGCGCCCGCGCCACCAACTCCTTGCCCGTGCCGGTCTCGCCCAGCAAAAGTACCGTGGCGTCGCTCGGAGCGACCTTGGCCACTTTTTCCATGACTTCTCGCAACGCACTGCTGCGCCCAATAATCTCCCCGAACCCCAGCTCGGTGTCGATCGTCTGTTCCAGGTAAAGCTTCTCCTCCGCCAGCTTCTCCTTCGCCACCCGCAGCTCTTCCGTGACTGCCTGCAGTTGAGCCACATTCTGGCGCAAGTCTTCCTCCGCCTTACGGCGGGATTCCTCCAGCTTCACTTTTTCTGTAATGTCCCGCTGGATGCCCCAGATGTGCACCAGCATTCCATTTTCCACGGTGCCAATCATGCTGTTGAGGAAGATCCTCGGATTACCGTACCGGTCGACTTCGTGCGACTCCCGTTCGAACAGCCGAAAGCCCGAACGGAGGAACTCCCGGGCCATCTCGATGTTGCGCGGATCCTCCGGTAACACCCGTTCGCTCATGGGCAGGCCCCGGAGTTCCTCCCCGGAACCAAAGCCATACATCGCCGCCATCGCTGCGTTGCATTCCACCATGACCGTGTCGTGCAGAAAGCGATGAATGAATTCGTCTTCCGGAAGGTCGATGGGAACAGGAGGAAGCAGGTCGTCTCGGAATATGCCCTCTGAACTCTGCGAGACAAAATTGCGGTAGTTGTCCTCACTGTGCCGCAATGCCTGCTGGGCTTGCCTGCCCTCGGTAATGTCCCGCAAGATGCACGCAATTCGATCGATGCCGGAGGGCCCTTCGATTGGGAAATACGACAGCAGCAAGTCTCGCTCGCCCACCTCAGGATATCCGTACTTCAATTCGTATTGCACCGCCTTACCCTGGAAGCACTCGTCCATCTTTCGCTTCACCAGCGCAATCGTCCCCTCATCCGCTCCCTCAGAACTCATTTGCTTAAACAGGGACCGCCCGATGAGCTGTTCTTTCTCTAGCTTCCGTCTTTTTAGAAGTGCACGGTTAGCAATCACGAAGCGGTATTCCTGGTCCATCACTACAATCATCTCCTCCAGTCCCTCGACCACTCGCTCGTATTCCAGAAGCCGTGCCTCGGCCTGCTTGCGCTCCGTAAGATCCCGCGCGATCGCAATGACATAATCCCGATCCACGCGGACCTGTTTCGTGCTCACTTCCACCGGAAAGGTCGATCCATCCTTTCGGCGGTGGACGCTTTCCAGCACCAGCCATCCCAGGTTCCGCCATTGCTCCCTTATGGCTACGACGGAAGACTCAGTCACATTGGGATCGATATCGAAAACCCGCAAGGACAAAAGCTCTTCGCGGGTGTAGCCCAGAGCTGAGCAGGCCTTCTCATTGACGTCGAGAAAACGAAGCGTCTTCAGATCCACTATTTCAATGGAATCGTTGCTCTGCTCCACCAGCGCTCGAAACAGTTTCAGCTCACGAATCGTGCGTTCGCCTTCGCTCACCTCACTAAGCAGTCTTTCATTGGCTTCGCGGGCCAGCTTCTCTGCGCGCTTTTGTTCGGTGACGTCGTGCGCAATGCCCCGCACAATCGGCGACTCCACTCCTTCGGTCCGCAACGTGTTGTGATATTCCCAGATGCGCCGCTCGCCCGAGCGTGTCATCACAGCCATCAGGCCGTTCGCCTCTCCGGCGCTCGCAATCTGCTCTAGGTAGGCTTCAAACTGGTCGCGGAATTCCGGAGCAACCATCTCCCGCATCGGAATTCGCAGCATCTCTTCAACGCTGTATCCCAGCACTCGCGCCGGCGCGGGATTCACCGACAGCAGCCGGCCTTCAAGATCGTGGATGCACAGCAAATCCCGGCTGTGCTCAACCAGGTCCTGATTCCAGTCTTCATTTTCTTGGAGAGCCCGCCGCATCGGGTCCAACTCGGCCGGCCTTACGTCCACATCGCGACGCTTCTCTGGCCCAGGGTGCAGATCCATAACTGGCTCCCCTGCGGACCGAGCGTAAGTGACTTGCGAGCGTGACCCTACGTCCGTCGCTGCTCTGCGCGGATCTATGGAAGGACGCCCAGTGGCCCATGACGCTACCCGAGTCCGATTGCGGCGAAGTTTAGCAGAAGCGGGCTGGAATCACGGAATAAATATTTCATAAGGATTTTATAAGGATATCCCCGCCCCATTCCCACCGAGGCGCTCGCCTGAACGGCCCGTCACTCACGCGCTTCAGGCACCCTCCCTCGTTTGACCCTGCCCTTCTCGCTCAACTAGACTCGCTTCTCAGCGAGGCTCCTATGCTACGGATCATCTATCTGCTGGTCTTCTCCGCTCTCTTCGCGCTTACTTCCGTTACCGCAGTCTTCGCTGCCGACGACCAGGGCCATCATCACGAAGACCTCACGCCCGCCCAGTTGGGCACAGTCTCTTTTCCGGTTTCCTGCAACCCGGCGGTTCAGAAGCCATTTGAGCGCGGCGTTGCTCTGCTGCACTCCTTCTGGTACGAAGAAGCAGAAAAAGAATTCATCCAGATTTCCGCCGACGATCCCCACTGCGCCATGGCGCACTGGGGCATAGCCATGAGCGTCTGGCACCAGCTCTGGGACCATCCCGAACCCAAAGTCATCACTCGCGGCCTCGACGAAGTGCACGAAGCAAAAACCACCGACGCCCCCATCACTCCGCGCGAAAAAGCCTACATTGCCGCCGTCGCTGCCTTCTACAGCAACTCGAAGAAGTTGAATCACGAAGCTCGCGCCAAAGCCTATTCCGACGCAATGAAGACGGTCTACGAGACCTACCCGGATGACCACGAAGCCGCCGTCTTCTATGCGCTCTCCCTGCTCGCCTCCGAACCGCATGACGATGCCACCTTCGCCAATCGCAAGCAAGCCGCCGCTATCCTCGAAAAACTGTTCGCCATCGAGCCCGACCATCCCGGCGTGGCCCATTACCTGATCCACAGCTACGACAAGCCGCAACTCGCCGAACTCGGCTTGCCCGCTGCTCGCCGCTATGCGCAGGTCGCGCCCGCCGCTCCTCACGCCCTGCACATGCCTTCGCACATCTTCGCCCGCGTCGGCCTCTGGCAGGATGACATCAACTCAAACCTCGCCTCCATCGCCGCGACTCGCAAAACTGCCGCGATGCACATGGGCGGCGAAGGCCATCAGTTCCACGCCATGAATTTCCTGATCTATGCCTACCTGCAAAGCGGACGCGAGGCCGAGGCCGCCAAAGTAATCGACGAAGTCAAAACCCTGCCCAAGATGAAATCGATGTATGGCCACGACTTCGATCCCCAAACCAATGCGCTCACCGTTTTCCCCGCGATCTACGACCTGGAACTTCGGCACTGGAGTGATGCGGCGCAACTGCAGCTCATTCCCGATGCTCTCCGCGGAGATCAATCCATCACTTACTGGGCGAGAGCGATCGGCGCGGCCCGCAGCGGAAATCTGGCGCAAGCCCACAAAGACCTGGATCAGATCGAAGTAATCCGAAAAGAGTTCGTAGCCCAGAAGAAAACCGAATACGCTGAGGCCGTCGGCGAGGACTATCAGGAAGCCGCTGCCTGGATCGCGCACGCCGAAGGCAAAGACGACGAGGCCATCGCCAGCCTGCGCGCGCTGGCCGACAAAAACGACAAACTGGGCGACGAGCCCGAGACCATCCCCGCGCGCGAAATGCTCGCCGACCTGCTGCTCGAGGCCAAGCGCCCGCAGCAGGCGCTCGCAGAATACCAAACCGACCTCAAGCTGAATCCCAACCGCTTCAACGGCCTCTACGGCGCAGCTCGCGCCGCCGAAGCCGCCGGCAAACAGACTGACGCCGCCGAATACTACGCCCTGCTTCTGAAGGTCTGCGACGGATCAAACTCCACCAGACCGGAACTGAACCGCGCAAGAGAATTAGTGGCGCAGAAGTAGGGAAACCGAGTGCGCAAGATTATTGACCTGTCGAAGGTTTGCTTCGTGCTCTTGATCGGCGCGCCCGTGTTGTTTGCGCAGACGAGTCCTGCTTCTGAGCCGCTACAAGTAACCTATTGCGAGTTGTCGAAAGATCCCGCTGCTTACAACCACCAAATCGTTCGACTGACCGCGTTCGTGACACACGGTTTCGAGAACTTCCAGATCGTGGAGCCGGACTGCCCCACGCAGGGTTTCTCAATCTGGCTTACGTACGGCGGCAAAGCCGAGTCAAATACCATGTATTGCTGCCCGGGCGAAGCCGGCAGAGAAACGCGGGCGGAACCGCCAACGGTTGAAGGCATTCAAGTTCCGCTTGTAAGCGATCGGACGTTTCAGGAGTTTACTGACCTGTTGAAGAAGGAACCCGACACGACGGTGCGAGGAACCGTCGCAGGGAGGTTCTTTTCCGGAGAAAAGGCGCGCGTCGATACGACAACGCTTTGGCGCGGCTTCGGACACATGGGCTGTTGCAGCCTTCTGGTCATTCAACGCGTGGAGTCATTCGATCCGCACACAAGAACTGACGTCGACTACGCTGCTGATGCGGGCTGGTATGAAGATGAAGGCTGCAAGTGGAGCAGCGAACAGGATCGGAGGCGCGTCTCTGTTGACAACTGGAACGGAGCATCCGAGCAGGGCATCGCGGAACAACGGAGAGCTGACGGTGGACAGACCTGGTTGTTCAGCGATCCTGAACGAGTGGCGACGGAGTCGTTGAAAACCTTATACCCCGGACAATCTCCGGCTCTTCACCTGGTAAAGCAGACGACCGCCCAACGCGTATTCAGGTGGAGGAACGGCAAGACTTCAGTGGTTGTCGTTGTAGCCCGGCCCTATTGGCTATCGTTTTACGCCTCATCAAGCTCAGTGGCGTGGGTTAGCACGATCATCAAGGAAGCGGAGTGCGAGTAGCTGATCCTGCCTTGGAGGACTAACTTCGGAAGATTGTCGCCTTCACCACCAGCGCCGCCATCAGCCCCGCCGCTCCCAGCAGTGCGTTATACTCCCGATGCTTCCAATACAAATCCCACGAAAACCCTGCGGAAGACTCGCCGGGGACGCCTCCGGTCCGAGTCAGTTTAGGCAGCATCCTCGGCACCCGCCGTGCATACTCCTCAAACTCAGGAAACGTCCGCCGCAAAAACGCCTCTTCATTGCGAATCACCGGCAGATAAATCGCAAAGAACATCACAACGAGGGCCGCGCCCACCCACCAACTCCGCGCCGCCACGCAGAATCCCACCCCCATCACCAGCGATCCCAGGTACAGCGGATTCCGCGTATAAGCATAAGGACCGGAAGTTGCCAGCGCCTCATTCTTGCGCACATGCCCCGAAGCCAGCGCCCGAATCAAAAGTCCCGGCACAACCACAATCGCACCCAGCACCATCGAACGCCAGGTCGGTCGTGCCAGCCAGAAATAAAACACGGCAAACACAAATCCCAGCGGCACCCGGATCCGCCGCGCAATTTGTGACCACTCAGTCATGGGTTATCGCTTATTTCTGTTGTAGCTCAACCTTGGTCTGACACACCGCTCCAGTCGCGAAGCGACGGCATTCATTAGCCCCGCACGTAAGTGCGGAGAAATCTCCCGATAAAGGAACTGAGTCCCGTCAGGGACGACACCCTGGCACCGGAGCCGTCTAATCCTTCAAATTACGTCGAAAGATTCAACAGCTTCCGCGCCGCCTCAACCACCGCCTCACTTCCAATCGCCAACATCGCTTCGTCCACCGCAGCCCGCCGCGAGTGCGATGTAACGCTCTCCGCACTGCGCAGCACGACGCTCCTGGTCCCATAAGGCCCGTTGCGCGCCGGATCCGTCGGCCCGAAGATCGCCACTACCGGAATTCGCATCGCCGCCGCCAGATGCAGAGGCCCAGTATCGCCGCCCACAAACAGTCGCGCCCGCCGCGTCAAAGCGATCAATTCTGTCACGGAGAAACTCATCGCCTGAGCCGTCCCTCCGCTCGCCTTCTCCGCCGCGCGCACCAACTCCTCTTCGCCCGGACCGTAATTAAGAATCGATCGCACCCCGCCATCCGCCAGCTCGCGAGCCACCTCACCATAACGCTCTGCTGGCCATCGCTTCGCGCCCCAGCCCGCGCCCGGATTCAAAATGGCAAAGCTGTCGATGCCGTATTCCGCAAGCCGTTCCTCGATTCGCGCATCCACTCGAGTATCAAACGGAAGCTGCACCGGCGGCAATTCCATCCGGCGCCCAACCACCGCTTCAGCTACCGAAACATTCTGTTCAACAACATGCCGGCCCCGCGTCACCGCCTTCCGCGTGTACCAAAGGCTGGCCGCGGATTCTCTCGGCTCCGCCGCCCCATACACCACCCGCGCGCCCGACCACCGCGCCAGCAGCGCCGACCTCATTCCCCCCTGCAAATCCACCGCAACGTCGTAATGCGCGTCGCGAACATCGTTCCAAACCGTGGCCACGCGCTGCAGGGTCGAAAGCGAAAACGGAGACTTCCCCCACCCCTTCAGGTTCACGGTGTGAACTTCGTCAACCAGCGGCCGCAATGCAGACCGCAAGCCCCGCCGTGAAGACCCCGCTGCACACAGCAGTTCCGCCCAGCGTTCTTCAATCAGCCAGCCGATATGCGCCTGGGGAAACGCTTCCCTCAGTATTTGAGCCGCAGGCAACGTGTGGATCACGTCTCCCATGGCGCTGAGCCGCACGATCAGCAGCCGCTCGATCTTTTTCTCTGCTGCCATATCGGGCCGAGGCGTCTCGAAACTCACAGCTTCCTCGGCCCCAGCCGCGAGGCAATAATCTGGCTGGTCGAATGATCCTTGGAGTCGCCAACGATCGCCACCCGCCCCCCATATTCGGCAACCGCATCGCGCTCGGGCACGGTCTCCACCGTGTAGTCAGTCCCCTTGGCCTGAATATCCGGATGAATCTCGCGAATCAGCGCGCGGACGTCAAGTTCCGGAAAAACAACGACCGCATCCACATCGGCCAGCGCGGCGATAATCTCCGCGCGCTCCTCCGCCGGCATCACCGGCCGGCCTTCGCCCTTAAGCGCCTGCACCGATTCATCGGAATTGATGGCCACCACAAGTTTTCCGCCCAACTCCTTCGCTCCCCGCAGATATCGAACATGCCCCACGTGCAGCAAATCAAAGTTGCCGTTCGCCAAAACAATCCGCTCGCCCGCGCGCCGCCACTCCTCCACACGAATGCGAAGAGAATCGCGCTCGATAATCTTGCTGTTCTTCATTTTTAGTCTGTAACGGTGCCCAAACGCCGCGCCTGGTGATCAATGCGATGACCAAGTTGAAAATCAATGAGGTCGAGTCGAAGGCGGAGCCTGCTCGATCGCGCGCAACAGTTCCTCCCGTGAAACCGTTGCCGTCCCTCGCTTCATCACCACGATCCCGCCCGCGTAGTTAGCCAGTTGCGCTGCTTCCTCCGTGCTCGCCCCGGCGGCCAGCGCCGCGCTGAACGCGGCAATCACGGTGTCGCCGGCTCCCGTCACATCCGCCACTTCGTCCGAGCCAAAAATCGGAATATCCACCGGCTCCCGCCCCTTATCGAACGCCACCATGCCATCGCGCCCTCGCGTAATCAGCAGCGACTGCAGCTTCATCTTGTCCATGATCTGCTGTCCCGCCCCCGTCAGCTTCTCCCAGTCCTGCCCAATCCGGCCACCCAGAGCCGCTTCCACTTCCGGTTCATTCGGAGTAGCAGCAGTCGCCCCGGAATACTCCAGCAGACGATAGCGCGAATCCAGGATCAAAGGCACCAGCACAACTCGTCGCCGTCCGGTTTGCCGCAGCGCATTCACCAGTGCCGGACTCGCCGATCCATACCCGTAGTCAGAAACCAGCAGCGCATCCGACGCCCGCAAATATTCCCGCGCCGCCAGAAACAGCTCGCGCGTCAGGTGCCGGTTCGGGGGATTTTCCGGCTCGCGATCCACCCGCACCACCTGCTGCCGCGTATTGTGAGTCATGCCCGCGAGAATGCGCGTCTTCGTCACCGTAGTGTAGGTCTTGTCCTTCAGCACGCCACTGGTAGGAATCCGCTTGTGCCGGAAAAACTTCAGCAGCATCCGCCCCGGCTCATCGTCGCCAATCGCACCCACCGGAAGCACGTTCACCCCCAGGTCCGCCAGGTTGTTCACCGCATTTGCCCCGCCGCCAGGCACAACCGTGCGTTCGCGGTGTTTTAGGATCAGCACCGGAGCCTCGCGCGACACTCGCGAGATCTCCCCGTACACGAATTCATCGGCCACCAGATCACCCAGCACCGTAATGGTGACCTTAGGGAAGCCTTCGACGATCTTCTGCAGCCGCTCGGCTTCCTTCAGATGCTTAGTCATCAGATCATTCTTGCCATTGCGCAGCGATTGTTGCGCAGCAACAGTGGTCAATCGCCAGCGTTCAGTGATCAGCCAGTTCCTAAGGGTTTTACTGACAACTGACCACTAATCACTGACCACTGTCCTTCGGCATTTTCTCACGAGCACCGCCGCCGCTCCTCAATCACCCGCAGCATGGTATCCACAGCGTTAGCCGCATCGGCGAGTTCCATCTTCACCGGGATCACCGCCAGGGGCGCCAGCCCCCTAAGATAGCCTCCCAAATTGACCGCGTCCTTCTCTGTCGTGACAAACCCGCCGGCTCCACTGCGCTCCCGCAACTCCAGCAAGTCTCGAACATCTTTGTCGGTATAAGCGTGATGATCGCGAAAAAACGCCTCGGCCGCGGAATCAATCCCCGCCGCCCGCAACTGCAGCAGAAAATTCTGCGGCCGTGCAATGCCGCAGAACACCACCGGCCGCGCCGGAATATTCTGCGTGACATTCCGCGTAACAATCCCGCGCCGCACTCGCCATACCGTCTTGCCTCCAAGCGGAAACGATTCCGCCCCCGCCCCACTGGTTAGAACCACGGCATCGGCACGACGCAGCGAATGCAAAGACTCCCGCAGCCGTCCCGTGGGAAGCAGCCGATCGCGCGCATCGTCCGGCGTCACCAGCACGATATCGAAATCACGGGCCAGTCCACGATGCTGGAATCCATCATCCAGCAGATGAACCTGCGCCCCGAATCGCGTCTCGGCGAACTGCCCCGCCTCATACCGACTCTCCCCCACCACGACCTGCACCTGCAACCGCCTGGCAATCAGCAAAGGCTCGTCGCCGAAATCACGCGGCAGGCCGCCAGGATCCACCAGCAACACTCCGCGAGTCTTGCGACCATAACCACGCGAAAGCACATCGAAACGGATTCCGCGTTCCTTCAGCAACTCCCCTAACAGAATAACGAACGGAGTCTTCCCCGACCCTCCGGTCGAAAGATTTCCCACGCTGATCACCGGACCTTGCAGCCGCCGCGGCCGCAACCATCGCCGGTCGTAAAGCGCGTTGCGCGCCCCGGCCACACCGCCATAGCTCACAGATAAGATCGCTGATAGCGGATTCCAGTTCATGGCCGCGCCAGCAACCCCTGCAGTTCGTCGGCAGTCCGCAGCGTGGCTCCAATCTGCGATCGCATCGTCTCGGCGGCACGTTGTCCCAAGGCGATTCGCTCTGCATTGTTGCCTAGCAATTCCAGCAGCACCAGGGGCAGTTCTGCCGGACCAACAATCCGCACCGCACTCCGGCTTTCAAACAAGCTCACGATGTCGCGAAAATTTTCCGTATGGTTCCCCACCACCGTCGCGACTCCATGCTGCGCCGGCTCAATAATGTTATGTCCCCCCCGCGGCACCAGACTTCCACCAACAAACGCAATGTCCGCCAGCCCATAAAGCGCAGCTAACTCTCCGATCGTATCCAGTAGTAACACTCCACCACCCAACCGCTCTCCATTCCACAAAGATCGTCTGCGGAACCGAATCGACATGTGCTCAAGCAGCGCAGCCACAGCAGGGAATCGCTCCGGATGCCGTGGCGCAAGAATCATCACCGCCCCGGGATACTGCACCAGCAGATTCTCAAATGCCTTCAGCAGCAGCGGCTCTTCTCCCTCTACAGTGCTCCCGCACACCAGCACGGGCCCAGCGCCACTTGCCGTGATCGACCTGCGAAGGCTCTCGACGATCTCCGGCGGCGCCGGCACCGGGACGTCGAACTTCAGGTTTCCCGTCACCCGCACCCGTTCCGGCTCGGCACCGATATCACGCAACCGCGCAGCGTCCTCGGAGGTCTGCGCCAGGAACAGATCCACATTCGCCAGCAGTTTTCGCAGCAATCCGCGGAAGCGCCGGTAACCCGGCCGCGACCGGTCTGAGATGCGGGCATTCACCACCGCAATCCGCGCACCGCTGCCATGCGCCAGCCGCAAAAAGTTCGGCCAGAATTCAGTCTCCGCTATTACGACCATGCGCGGCCGCAAAGCTCGCAGGTAGGGACGAATCGCGAACGCAAAGTCCATGGGGAAATAAAACACATTCGCTTCGCCAAAGCGTTTATAGGCAAGTGCCTGCCCACTATCGGTAGTTGTAGAGATGAGAATCTTATACCCGGGATAGCGCCGCCGAAACTCCTCCACCAATCCGGAAACTGCCAGCACTTCCCCAACCGAAACCGCGTGCACCCAAATCGCCGGCTCCGTTCCTTCCGGCAACCGAAGCCGCGCCGGCACTCGTCCCAGCCTCTCCGCCAGCCCCGCGCGGTATTTGCCGTGGCGCGCCATCTGGAAGAGCCAGTAAGGCAGGCTCGCCAACATTCCAACGCCCAGCGTCATGCTGTAGAGAAAGCTGTAAAGAGATGAGATCAAGTGCAGCCATTCTAAACAAACTCCGCCAAGCACTGTAATCCGCCGTCAGTCCGTTCCTGCAAGTCCGGGTTGAGGAATTTAGAACACGACCCCGACCCCGGCAAGAAACAGACCCGCCTCAGCCTCTATAATCGGGAGCATGCAGCCACCGCCGAACTCCGCCGTCCGCCGTGTCCTGCTCGTCTCCTGCATCATCGCGGCCTTCGCAATTTTTCTCGCGGCCAAGGACTTCGCCAAGCCCCCGGCCCAGCCCGCCAAAACCTATCCTGCTCACGATGACCACACCGACGAGAAAGTCGCCATCGCCGCCGACCCCTACGACACACCCGACAAAGCCAAAATATTCTCCGTGAACTTTCGCGAGCACGGATTCCTGCCCATCTTCTTCGTCGTCACCAACGACGGTAGCCAGCCCATCTCGATCGCCAACATGCAAGTCACTCTGACCACGGCCAATCGCGACAAGCTCACGCCGGCTTCTCCAGAAGACATCTACCGTCGCATCACCAATCCCCAGGCCAACACGGCCCCGCCCGAGCCCCTTCCCATTCCCCACAAGAAAGTGAAAGGCACCGTCAGCCCCAAAGAAAAGGATGAGATTGAATCCTCGCGGTTCGCCGCCAAAGCCGTCGAACCCCGCACCACGCAATCCGGATTTCTCTTCTTCGACGTCGAAGGCCTCTCCGCGCCTCTCAACGGCGCCCACATCTACGTGACCGGAGTGAATGACGCCAAAGGCACCGAACTGATGTACTTCGAACTTCCAATGGGGAAATACCTGCACCCGCCCCAGAAACCCTAGTCGCGGCGTTTTCCCCGGGATCTTAGTCTGAAAGATCTCGATCTAAGCTTGGCCAAGACCCGAGGCCGCGTCCTTCACCGTCGGGCTCCACGTAACAATCTTATCCACGCTGGTCAACTTCAATACCGATTCCACGTGCTTGTTGGCGCTGGCCAGTCGCAGCTCACCTCCCGCCTGCTTCGCCTGGCCTGCGGACATCACAATGATCCCCACGCCAGTGCTGTCGATATGCGTCACGCCCGATAAGTCGAAGATGATTTTTTTCTCCTGCTTTTCCCGCACCAGGGTGTCAACCGCCCATTCCAGCTGCTTGCACTCCCTCCCGATCGTGATTCTCCCCGTTATCTCCAGCACCACAATATCCGGCGGCAAGTGCTTGGTCTGAATCTCCAGCATAAGCCAGTCCTTTCTTGAAGGGACCCCGCCGAGTTTCTCGACGATGGCGGTAGTGCAAGATCGTTCAGCCGATCATGCGGGAAGGTCCGTCCTTGGCCGACCATCTTAGGAGCCAGTCACTGGCAAGTCAACGCAGGGCCGCATAGTGTATGACCGCAAGAGTGCGACACCCCAGCTCCCACCCACAGAACCTGAACCCACGGCCAGCCCGCGCGCCCCGAGTTTGGAGTAAAATGCTGCTCGAATGGAGGAGTTCTCATGAAACACGTCACATTCTTCTTGCTCGCGGTTGGAACAATGGCCGGCCTTGTCACCCTCATTGCCTCTGCACGGGGACACGCGGATGGAGAACCCGCCGCGCCCTACATCACCGAAATTCCTCACGGATACCGCGACTGGAAGTGGATCTCCTCGGCCCATGAAGCAGGCAACCTCAACAGTTTAGGTGCGGTCCTCGGCAACGAGGTAGCGTTCAAGGCCTTCAAGGATGGCAAGCTTCCCTACCCAGACGGCACAGTCATTGCGGCTCTGCATTACAAGAACGTCCCCTCAGACGAAAACAACATGGTCTTTGGCCAGGCCCAATCTTTCGTTCCCGGAGCCCCTACGAACATTCAGTTCATGATCAAGGACTCAAAAAAGTACGCAGCCACCGGCGGCTGGGGGTTCGGTCACTTTGCGGACGGCAAACCTGGCGACGCCGCCTTTATGAAAAGCTGCTTCCCCTGCCACGAGAAGACCAAAGCCACCGACCTCGTCTTTACTCGTTACGCTCCTTGATGTTGTAGAGCAGAAAAGAACGAGACGAGGGCTGCACCAATATCAGATGCACTCGTGTGCCTCTAAGAAATAATGATCAGCGCAGCATCGCGTTATCGCTCATTGACTCCGACACCCAATTCTCGATAAGTGCAAGCGCCTGATTTCGGAGCTGACCCCGTCAGAATGCTCGGGCAACAAACGACCGTGCGCCAGAGTTAACTCCCGGTTAAACAGTAGTCGGGCATTCACGCGGAAACCTTGACAACAGTCTTGCAGGAACCTAAGATTCCTCCCCTAAATCGACAGCGAATCCCAAACTTCCAAACAGACTGCGGAGGAACGAGCCATGAAGAAAACTCTCTATTCCCTGTGGCGGCAATCGTCGCGTTGGTGCTCATCGTCTTGTGCGGCAGGCCCGGCTCTGGACCAGGACAAGCAGGACAAATACACTTTGCAGGTGCCGGGCGGGCTCGCATTCTCCGAAGTCAAGGGATACGAACAATGGCAGGTAGTCGGCCCCAGCCTCACCGAAGCCGCAAAGGTGATCCGAGTGATCGTCGCCAATCCGGTGATGATCAAAGCCTATCAGGAGGGCGTTCCCGGCAATGGCAAGCCCTTCCCCGACGGCTCGAAGATTGTGAAGATTGAGTGGAGACCGAAAAAGTTAACCGATCCTCCTTTCTCCGCGAGCGCGCCGGACACAGTGCCCGGCGACCTGGCGCAGGTCGAGTTCATCGTGAAGGACAGCAAGAGATTCTCCGACACGCACGGATGGGGATATGCCATGTTCGACTATGACGCCGCATCCGGAACGTTCGCGCCAGCCACGAAGGCCAGCCAGCCCTCCGGTGAATAACGACGCCAAGATGCGGCGCCGCATGCCACGAGCTGGCGGCGTCAAAGGATTACATTTTTACGGCATACCCCAAAAGGTAAGCCCCCGTCAGGCGCTCCAAGTCTCGATTCGCCGGCTATCCCGAAAAGGAGGAGCCTTATGAAACAGATTGCTTCCTGTTGGTTGCAGTTGTAACGGTGGCTGGCATTGTCGTTTTCACGCCTCGCGCATCCGGGCACCCCGATGAACAGGCCTCCCCGATCGCTTCCCCGATCTATGGCGTCTCAATTCCACCCGGATATCGCGATTGGCAATTGATCGCCGTGAAGCAGCTCCATTTCGCGGGCATGGGCGAGCAGTTGCGCGCTCAAGTCGGCAACGATATAGCGATCAAGGCCTTTAAGGAAGGGACTCTTCCGTTCCCAGACGGCGCTGTCATTGCCGCGATTCATTGGACCCAAGTCTCGTCGGAAGACAACAACAAAGTTTTGGACGGTCCGTTCCCCGGCACTAAATCTTACGTAATCGGGTCGCGCGTGAATGTTCAGTTCATGGTGAAGGACTCGAAGAAGTACGCCGCGACGGGAGGCTGGGGGTTCGCTGACTTTACGGACGGAAAGCCTGGCGACAAGGCGCTCCACGAAACCTGCTTCCCCTGCCACATCCCTACGAAAGATCGCGACTATGTCTACACCCGTTATGCGCCTTGATAGAACCAGGACAGAATGGAGTGAGACAACGGCCACACAAGCCAAATCGAGGGGCCTAGCAAACCTTACGTCGTTTCCGTGCCGCCATCC
This sequence comes from uncultured Acidobacteriaceae bacterium, assembly GCA_963827005.1. Classification (GTDB taxonomy): domain Bacteria; phylum Acidobacteriota; class Terriglobia; order Terriglobales; family Acidobacteriaceae; genus Sulfotelmatobacter. Next base: position 1,106,932 of record CAWGZD010000007.1, on the reverse strand, counting down.
TCGAAATCGTTTGCTTGCCTTTTCCTCCAACTCCACCATGATCCGGAATGTTCTTGACTTCGATTCTTCAAGCTGCGATCCTATTGCTCTACGCAGTTGATCTTTGACATAAGAATAGCAACGAGATAACTCCCGTAAATGCAATATTTTGTGAGCCGGACCCTTGATTTGACGGCCATTCGAGCCTGGCAGGAGTCCCTAAGTCTTTTGGGTGTAATATTTTACAAGCAAGTCCTTTACTTCCAGGATTTTAGCCGGATCGAGCCAGACCCGCCGTGCGCAACTCATTGATTCCAGATATTTTACCGGATCGATCCGTATTTTTTTTAATCCGGATCGCGGCCGGGTCCGATGGCGGCTCACTGATCACCAACCACTGATCACTGACCACTGCTCTGCCCTATAATCACTCGATATGTCCAGCACCGCGGACACTTCCGTCGCCGCTCTCACCAGGTACGAGCCCGTCATCGGCCTCGAAGTGCACGTGCAGCTTCTCACGGCATCGAAGATCTTCTGCTCCTGCTCCACTCGCTTCGGCGCTCCGCCCAACACAAATGTTTGTCCCGTGTGCCTCGGAATGCCCGGAGCTTTGCCCGTGCTGAATGGCAAAGCTGTCGAGTTCGCGACGCTCGCCGCCATGGCGCTGAATTGCCGCATCAATGAGACATCGATCTTTGCCCGCAAGAATTATTTCTATCCCGATCTACCAAAGGGCTACCAGATTTCGCAATACGACAAACCACTGGCCGAGCGTGGATACATCGAAGTGCAAGCATCGAAGACGGACGACGGAAGCCAGAAACTGAGAACTGAGAACTGGGAACTGAGAACTAGACGCATCGGCGTCACCCGGGTTCACCTCGAAGAGGACGCGGGCAAGAGTCTGCACGAGGGTTTTCCAGACGCCGGCGAAAAGACTGCCATCGATCTCAACCGCACCGGCGTGCCCCTGATTGAGATCGTCAGCGAACCCGAGATCGCCACGCCCGAAGAAGCTTACCAATACCTCACGCGGCTGAAAGAGATCATCCTTTATACCGGAGTCAGCGATTGCAATATGGAGGAGGGGTCGCTGCGCTGCGACGCCAACGTCAGCGTGCGCCCGCGCGGGCAGAAAGAGTTGGGCACGAAGGCCGAAATCAAGAACGTCAACTCCTTTCGCTTCATCCGCGAGGCCCTGGTCTACGAAATTGCCCGCCAGATCGATGTCATCGAGTCGGGCGGCAAGATCGTGCAAGAGACCCGGCTCTACAACTCACAAGAGGGCAAGACATACAGCATGCGCTCGAAGGAGCAGGCGCACGACTACCGCTACTTTCCCGAGCCCGACTTGCTGCCCCTGGTGGTGGACGAGAAGTGGAAGGCACAGATCGCAAAGACCCTGCCGGAGCTGCCGGAAGCTCGCCGCGCGCGCCTGGTGAAGGAATATTTGATCACCGAATATGACGCGCAGGTGCTGACTGTTTCGAAGTTGCTCGCCGATCAGTTTGAGGAGGCGGCGCGGGCTGCAAAGAATCCCAAGCGCGTTGCAAACCTGGTGCAGGGCGAACTGTTGGGCCGTCTTAAGGCTAGGGACGCGGAGATTGAGCAGTCTCCGATTTCGATGAAAGGCGTCGCGGTCTCTGCTGATCTGGTCGAGGGGGGCGCTATCTCGGGCAAGATGCTCAAGGATCTCTACGATCTTTGCTTCGAGCGCAATAAAGATTTTCCCGAGGTCTATGAAGAAGAAGGCCGCCCGAAGCAATCGTCAGACACATCCGCGCTGGAGAAGATTATCGATGAAGTTGTCGCCGCGAATCCCCAGCAGCGGGAACAATACCGTGCCGGCAAGAAGACCATGCTCGGATTCTTTGTTGGCCAGGTGATGAAAGCTTCCAAGGGCCAAGCCAACCCGCAGTTGGTGAATGAGTTGCTGATCAAGAAGCTGGAATAGCGCGGGATCGAATGCGGGACCGGGGCTGAGACGCCGTCCCACACGTTCATGCGACTGACGTAACCTGACTCTTTGCTCTAGCGGTCAATAGGATGAAGGTGGGCCTGTCCGTCCGGCTGACCGTTCTAGAGCTTTCATGAAAAGCAAGCTCGACCGCATCATCAGTATTGCGACACTTCTTGCCGCGCTCGTGGCGATTGTTCTGGTTTTGAAGAAGCCCGCTCCAGTGGCGCAGCCGCAGGGACCGGCCGCAGTCGCAGTTCCCTCCCAGCCCGCCGGACAAAAAATCGATCAGGCCGCTCCGGCCGCGCAGCAGGCTCCGCCGGCCTTTAGTGGAAATTATTCGCTGATGCCCTCGCAGAGTCAGCAGACCGTTGCTTCGAATCCTCAGCCAAAGAGTGAGAGTCACCTCGCGGCTGACGGAATCGGAGCATTGCTGGCGCAGGCTGCCGGAGCCGCGGGAGCTGAGGGGCTGTCCCCGGATTCCGATCTCGGGAGCGGAGAGCCGAACATCAAAGATCAGCAGGTGACCTACGAGGGCGATGTGGTTCACGGACGGTTTCTCACCGAGATCGCGGGGAAAGACGTCTGGGTAACAATCTCGGGACATATGGGATCGAAAGATGGGTATGCGACGTTCGAGCCCACGGAATTCAAAGTGGGGGACGTGAGCGTGCCGGTTTCGCTGGTGAATCCGGCGTTGCAGAGAAAGCTGGCCGAGCAGCGAAACCGTTTGAAACTTCCAGAGTAAGAGGAATGTCAGCCGGGGCTTACGAGATTCCCGGCCGCGACTTTGGCGTACCAACGGCCTGATTCTTTTATAGTGCGCTGCTGTGTTTTGAAATCCACGTAGGCCGAGTCCGAAGCGCTGGCTGAAACCTTCCGCCCATTCGAAGTTGTCGAGCAGACTCCAGGCGTGATAGCCGCGGACGTCAGCGCCGCCGGCGATGGCGCGGGCAAGGGCCTGCAGATATCGTCGATGATAATCGATACGGCGAGTATCGTTAATTACTCCGCTCGCATCGGGGCCGTCGTTCGAAGGCGCAGCCGCTTTCGGTAATCTCGATCTGCGGATGGTTGAAGTCGCGGCTGATGCGCGTGACCATGTCATACAAGGCCTGCGGCCAAACCTCCCAGCCGTTGGCGGTCTTTCGGGCCTTGCTGGCCTCCGCTCATCTTCACAGGAAACAGCCATTGCTGGGGGTTGGACAGGCGCTCGATCGCGGCGGGCGCAGACGCGATGGTGCGGTAGTAAAGATTGACGCCGATGAAATCGAGCGGGGCTCGTATCTTGTCGAGGTCGTCTGACTTGATCCCCATCGCAGTTTCGGGGAAGAAATGCGAGCGCTTCCGGATAGCGTCCCTTGAGAGCGGGCTCGAGAAACCACAGGTTGGTGATGGCGTGAGCAGCGTTCGGCGGCGAGCCGGTCCGGTTCCGAATCGGTGGCGGGCTCGCAGGCTGACATGCTGAAGGCCGTGCCCACGCGGGCGGAGGATCGTGCTGCCTTCAATGCCCGGAACCCGGCGCCCTGCGCAAGGTTCACGGTATGCGTGGCGCGGAGGAAGTCGAAGAGGCTTTTGCGCCCGGGTGCGTGCGTGCCGTCGAGATAGCCGTTATTGGTGAAAGCGAGAGGTTCGTTGAATAGCAACCAGTCGGAAACGCGGTCGCCCAGGGCCCGCGCCATCAGATCGACGTAGTCGGCAAATCGGGACGCGGTGTCGCGATGGGCCAGCCTCCGGCATCTTCGAGAGCCTGCGGCAAATCCCAATGATAGAGAGTGACGAAGGGGCGGATCCGGGCTTCGAGCAGGGCGTCGACGATGCGGCTGTAGTAATCGACGCCCTGGGAATTCGCGGGGCCGGAGCCGGGGGGCTGAATGCGCGGCCAGGAAATCGAAAAACGGCAACTGTTCAGGTTCATGGCGCGCATGAGCGCAATGTCTTCGCGCCAGCGATGGTAGGAATCGCAGGCTACGTCACCAGTATCGCCATTCTTGATTTTGCCGGGAGTGTGCGAGAAGCAATCCCAGATGGATTCGCCTTTGCCGTCTTCTTTCCACGCGCCTTCGATCTGGTAGGCGGCGGTAGCGGTGCCCCACAAGAAACCCTTGGGGAAGGCAATGGCGGAAGAGGAATCAAACTGCGTGACGGGGGATACTGGGGAAGGCGAGGGACTAGTGGTGCGCGTTGCGCTCGACGATGCGCTGCATCCCGGGAACAGAGTAGTGGGGAGAGCGGCGGCGATGCCGGCGGCGAGCGCCGAATGAGCAAACTTGCGGCGAGTCAGACGCAAAATAGAGTGCGGCTCCTCAAGAAATGACCTGATATGCGAGGGGTCAATTGTGCTTGATCAACTTCCCGGTCTTCTGCCCCGTCAGTGAGTTGTAGAGCGTCTCCAGGAAAACGTCCTGGTTGACGAAGTCTCCGGAATATTTCTTCCAGGGCTCGAGCAGTTTTGCCTGCTTCATCTGATCGAGCGTTTTGCCTTCTTTCAAGGCCTTCTGCACCACGTCGCGGGTCTCCTTCAGCATGGTCTCATAGGCGCGCACGTCGTCTAAGGTGGAGACCGGGCCGTGACCGGGAATGACCTTTGCATCGGGCGGAAGTTGGGCGATGACTTGATCGACGGCGGTGATCATGCCGTTGATGCTGCCTCCACTTTCGACGTCGATGAAAGGGAAGCCGTAGGTGACGAAGTCGTCGCCCATGTGCACGACATTGGAGCGGGGAAAAAAGATGATGGAGTCGCCATCGGTGTGCCCGGCGGGAAAATAGAGGGCGCGGATGTCTTCGCCGTTGAGGTGCACGGTGACGTCGTGATCGAAGGTGATGATGGGCAGGGCGTCATGCGGCGCTGGCTTGATGTCCATATGAATGGTGCCGCCGTTGCCGCCGCCTCCGCCGCTCTCGAGGCGTTTGCGGACGTTGTCTTGCGCAATGATGGGCGCTTGTTTCTGGAAGTAGGCGTTGCCGCCGGTGTGGTCCGGGTGATAGTGGGTGTTGATGATGAAGCGCACGGGCTTATCGGTGATGCCCTTCAAGGCGGCTTGAATTTTATCGGCAAGCGGGGCGTACTGGTCGTCGACGATAACGATGCCGTCGTCGCCGACGGATGCGCCAATGTTTCCTCCGGCGCCTTCCAGCATGTAGACGTTGCCTGCGACCCTTGAGACCTTCATCTGTACCTTGCTGAAGTCCTGGTCTTGCGCAGAGAGCGGTGCGGAGAGCGGCGCGCAGAGCAGGGCGCAGAGCAGGAGGAGGGAGCACAGGCAAGCGGCGAAGGGAATCCACACTTGGCGCATGATGGTCCTCGATTTCATTTTGACCACGGGCAGACATTTTAAACCGGAATGGGAAAGCGTGCCGGGTTGGGATGGTTTCCGAGCCTAGAGACTGCGGCGGGGCACTTGCGCACCCAGTTCGGCTTTTAGATTGCCCGATGAAATCAACGAGGCGGTGAGACCAAATAAGGAGCATAGCGATGCATGTTCATGCAAACCAAATCAATCCGAGCACCCAACTGGATGCTCTTTATGCGGCGGAGCGAGCAGCAGCCAAACGGGAAGCGGAAGGTACCAGAAGAAAACTGATGGAGTTTGCCTCAGAGCTGGCGGGCGAAGCTGAGTGCGGAGAAGCGTGCGTGGTACGGCTGGGGGGAGACGAGGAACGCCGGCGAAAGGCGAAGGAGCAAGGCGAGCAGGATGAGGACGAGCACGGCCGGGAGAAACGGACGGAGGTCGATGCGAACTCGGGCCATGAGAGCCGGGGTCACTTTATTTCTGACTGGACTTAGGCGACTTCGACGGGGCGTCACTGAGGGCTTGATAGGAATAGATGACCTGCTGGTCGTAGAGAACCTCAGTGGCCCACCAGCCTAAGAAGGCGGTGATGGCGAGAAACGCCGGGAGGACGAGATGGGAAAACCGAATCTGCCATCGCAGGTTCTGCGCGGAAGGCGCACCGGGCAGGCCTTTGCCCTCGGGGCTGCCTCGCCACAGCAGCCACCAGCCCGCAGCGGCGAGGATGAGCAGGGTGAACTCCATGTAAGGCGGATCGCTGGGGGCGCGTTCGAGGAGGTGGTTCCGGAGGGCAATGGCTCCGGGGATGAAGTACGCCAGGGGAACAATCCAGCGCCACTTGAAGCGGCGTTTCGCGATCCACCAGAAGAGGCACAAAGAGAAGGTGACCAGACCGTTGAATGCGGCGCCGCGAAGCACCATGATCTGGTCGTGAAACTGGCGGAGGCGCTCGTTGGGATCGGTTCCCTGCAAAAGAACCGCGGCTTCCTGAGCCTGAAAAATGTCGCGGGCAAGATCTTGCTGGTTGCTGATCGAGGTGGCGGTGGTCCGCTGGCCGGTGACTGGGTCGCAGGTTTGGACGATCCACTTTCCGGTGTATCTGCAATCCGGATCGGTGGTCCTGAACTGTTGCCGCTTTTCGGCGAGGGAGTTGGCGGGCTCGAGATCGCTGGTCTTAGCTTGGTCACAGGTTGCAGGGGATGGAGTGGCTGGCTTTGAAGACACTGCCTTCGGTTTCTGCGTCTGGCAGGAGACATCGGTCAGGATACTGGTCTCGGTGACGCCAACCCTGAACAGACGCCCGAAGGCGGGGAAGTGGAGGTCGTCATCGTCGAGGAAGTCCTGGGCGATGCGGGAGGCAGCGGAGCCCAGAGAATAAGTGATGGCGAACAGGAGGACGCCGGCGACCGCGGGTTGGTTCTGCTTCACCACCCAGGCCAGAGATTCCTGGATGCGGTTTTCGTCGTCGGAAAAGAAGAGGTGGACGGCGAGGAGCACCCAGGGAAGCGCCAATGCTCCGACGATGATGGTATCGAAGGCGATGCTAAAGGTGCCCATAGTTCACCGGCTGCGTACGACGTCCTCGGTCCTGCGGGTTGGGGGCTTGGTCCGTTTAGTTCATTTCAAGTCGGCTAAGTCCTCCTGGAGTTGCTGCAGGTTGAAGCCGTTGGGGGCGACGGTCTGACCACCCTTCTGGGCGAGATAGTCAGGGCTGAGGATGGCGTAGGCTTCATCGCAGTAGGCTGCCCAGAAGCCCCAGGTCATGGTTTGCAGCGCACCCCAGGTGACGACGGTGAGGCTGCGAGAGTCATAGGCAACGACGGGGACGGCGTGTCCTCCCCAGGAGCCGGGTGCGCCGTCGCCGGTGGTGCCGATGGAGGTGACGGACCAGGGCTGATGATTCTGGGTTTGGGCTTCGGCGGCTTTGGGCAAGGCCAGACCGATATAGCAGCCGCCGAACATCCAGACGCCATCCATGATGTGGGTGTGGTTGGCGGGTTCGAGGGCCATGAAGGCCTGGATCTTGTGGCCGGCGATGCCTTGCTGCCGCCAATAGTTGAGAACGTCGATTTCGTTGGCGCCGTTGTCGTTGGCTCCGGTCTTGGGGTTGTAGCCGGTGATGGCAGAGTAGGCGGCGATGATCTGGGCATCGGAGGGAGTAAACATCTTGCTCTGTGCGTTGGCGGTCCACTCCATGAGGAGGTGACCGGCGGCGGCGCAGGTGCAGTCTCCGACCTGGGCGTTGTCCATCATGCCCCAGGGAGCTTTTACCGAGGTGGTGAGATCCAGGCTGGCCGGGGGAGCGGGGAGAGCGGGAGTTGTGTAGGAGGCGAACAGCAAGGTGCGGGGATCGTGCCGGGGCGGCTGCTTGCCGAGTTTTAGTTTTAGGGGATCGATTCGGGTGGGGTCTGACTTTACGGTGATGCCGGTGCGCGCGTCGGGGGCACGAGTGTCGAGTTTCTTGATAGCCATGGCAGCGGTTTCCTTTCTGGTTAAGGACAGAAGTTGAGCTGAGAGATCTGCGGGGATCTCGCGCGGAACGAAAATCGGGGGCCCAGATGGGGGAAGGAAGACTGCGGCGGGAATCATAGTTCGCCGGAGGGAAATTGCAACCGGGAGTTTGTGTTTGTTACAAAAAACGAACAAGGTCATCGAGGTCGGATATAGTTAGCCGAGTGAAAGAGTCAGCTTCGGAGATCGAGGATGAGCGCTACTGCGACAGGGATTGGGATTACTCGGCTAGGGCAGATTGCCATCAACGCGAAGGATGTGGAGCGCGCGGCGGCTTTCTATCAGGACAAACTGGGATTGAAGCTGCTTTTCAAAGCGCCGCCGGGGCTGGCGTTTTTCGATTGCGGGGGAGTGCGGCTGATGCTGAGCGGGGCGGAGAAGCCGGAGTTGGATCATCCCAGCTCGGTGCTGTATTTTTCTGTGCCGGACATTCAGGCGGCGTACGGGAAGTTGAAAGAAGGCGGAGTGCACTTTGAGGACGAGCCGCACATGATCGCGAAGATGCCGACGCACGATTTGTGGATGACGTTTTTCCGGGACTCGGAGGGGAACCTGCTGGCGCTGATGAGTGAAATGGTGCGGTAGTTTGCGGAGTTCGTGTACCTGCGACCGTCGGTGCGGGTCCGAAGCGCATTTTCGATTGCCAAGAGTCGAGTGGTGATTGAGAATCCGTGAGATGGGGCGAATCGCGAGGAAGGAAGCGGCTGCACTATCGGCGCCGGGATTCGGCAGCGCGTGGTTTGCGCTGTGCGTGGCGTTCGCGCTGCACATCGTGGATGAAGCTTCAACCGGTTTTCTTGCCGTGTATAACCCTACCGTGACTATTCTGCGGGAGCGCTGGAGCTGGTTTCCCATGCCTCCGTTCGGGTTTTGGAAGTGGCTGGTGGTGTTGGTCGCGGCTTGCGGGGTGCTGTTTTTCCTGACTCCGGTGGCGGCGCGGGGGATGCGCGGGTTGCGGCCGCTGGCGTGGTTTTACGCGGTGATCATGTTTCTCAACGGACTGGGGCACACTCTGTTCTCGATTTTGGGACACACGGTGGCTGCGGTGACATTTCCACGTCCGGCGCCGGGGTTTTATTCTTCGCCGTTGCTGTTTTTGGCTTCGGTGTGGCTGATGGTGCGGCTGCGGCGGACGGCAGGGGTTGAATTTCAATTGCCCAGCGGGGATTGATCGTGGGAGATCGACAAGGTTTCCGGCCCGACGGCGCGGAGTGGACCCTGCTATCATCGTGGACGGAGTTTGGTGAACGCCATGGCGGGCATGATGGCAAACATGGAAGACGAAGACGAAATCGAAGAGGAAGAAGAACTTTCTTATATTTCTGGTTCAGGAGAAGGACTTATGGATGAAGGTCCAGTGATGCGCGGGAGTGCGCGCCGCGATGAGGATATTGCGCTCGATCTGATGAAGTTTGTCGCGATGACCACCGGATACGGACGGACCACTTCCTCCGGGGTGGGTTTTCAGGGGACGGGTTCGGCCGCGAAACCCGAGGAGTATGCGACCCATCTGCTGGAACTGTATGGGAAATGCATCGCTGCGGTTGAGGGGAAGAAGTAGCGGCTGCGGAGTACCGAGTACCTAGTACCGAGTACCCAGTACCGAGTACCCAGTACCGAGTACCCAGTACCGAGTACCCAGACACACCTCGCAGATTTACCTGGAAGCGTTTGCTTTGATCTTTTTCCTTGGACTTGGATGTGTTTTCGTTTCGGTTTCTAAGATAGCGCTGGGCAAGAAAAGACCGCGGCTCGGTGCCGCGGTCTTTTTTTGTTGAGGCTTGTTGAGGCCGCTCGATGGGTTCCTGATGGGACGTGGTTTAGCGGCGACCTTTCTTCGCTTTCTTCTTGGCTTTTGCCTTCTTCGCGGGCTTTTTGGCCGCTTTCTTTTTTGCGGGCTTCTTCGCAGCTTTCTTCTTTGCTTTCGCTGGCTTCTTAGCCGCCTTCTTCTTGGCCGGTTTTTTCGCTGCCTTCTTTTTTGCGGGCTTCTTGGCCGCTTTCTTTTTCGCTGCGGGCTTGCTGCCTCCGCCTCCGCCGGCGGGAGCTGCGGGTCTGGGTGCGGGGGGTGGAGGAGCGGGCATCACCGGTTCACTCATCGCCGGTTCAGGGACGCCAGCTTCTTCTTCCTCCTCTTCTTCCTCTTCGAAATCCTCTTCGAGCGACTCGCTGTAGGCGCCGCTGTCGCCGAATTCTTCTTCGTCATCACGTCCATAGAGCGTGGGATCGTAGAACGTCATTGCTCCTCCTGATCTTGTTTTGGCCTCCTGGCGCAGGAATGGTAGCGCAAGGCTGCCGGGCACGGGAAATTAAAAGACCACCAGAAACTGATGCTGGAACGGCGCGCGATTATAGCACGACGTTTTGGTGCAGGCTGCAAGGGCCGGGTTGCATCCAGCCCTGCCTATCCTGTTACCACATGGGACGGGGGAATGGAAGAAGATTCTGAAGAGCAGTGGACAGTGGCTAGTGGGCAGTGGTCCGTGGTTAGAGATCAGCGATTGATGGCGGCTCGCCTTTTAGCGGCTGGGTTCGACGACCAGGATCATGCCGGGGCGCAGGACGGCGACGTTGCCGTTATTCCGCTTCAGTGCGGCTACAGTGGTCTTGTAGGTCGTGGCGATGGAGTAGAGCGTTTCGCCGCTTTTCACCGTGTGGCGGAGCACGGGGGCCTGACCGGAAGTGTCTTTGTCAGTTTCAGTTTCAGTTTCTGTATCCCTGGCGGAAGGTCGGGCTGACTTCGCAGCGGTAGCCTTGGCGGTTTGGGAGGTCTTCCGGGAGTGCGCAGCTGATTTGGGGGTGGTTGAGGCGAGTTCGCTGCTGGGGGTGACTGGCAGGTGAAGGGCCAGAACCTTCCTGCCCCGCAGGCTGTCGCCGTTGTGCAGGCCGTTCCAGCGGCGGACCATCAGAGGGGAGACGCCGAAGTTCTCGGCCACAGTTTCAACCGTGTCTCCCTTATGGACTTTGTAGCGGGTGATGCGGCGGGCGTAGGTGGCGGTGTCGCTGAGCGGGTGCTTGCCGGGTGCGACTGGGATGATCACCTTAGCGTCGGCTTCGAGTTCTGTGCCTTCGAGGTGATTGGCAGATGTAATGGACTGGGCCGTGACGTGATAGGAGCGGGAGAGGGAAGCCAGCGTATCGCCGGGCCGAACTGTGTGATAGCGCCACCACAGCCGCATGTCGCTCGGGATGGTGGCGATGGCGGTCTGATATTGATCTTTGGTCCCGGGCGGCAGGTGAAGTTCGAAGGAGCCGGCGTGGGGGGTGGTGAGCCGAAGCAGGCTGGGATTCAGCTCCTGCAGCCGCGCGGGAGTCGAATCCACGCATTCGGCCACCAGGTGCAAGTCCACGGGATAATTGATGGTTACGGAGTCGTAGGCGATCGGCTGGTCCATGGAGACATCAGAAAACCCGTACTGCGATAGGTTCTTGGTCACGATGGTCATGGCCAAGATGATGGGGACGTAGTTGCGAGTCTCCTTGGGCAGAACGTTGCGGCGGTAGAGTTCCCAGAAATCAGCGTAACCTGTGCGCTTGACCGCGGCCTGCACCGTGCCGGGGCCGGAGTTATAGGCGGCCATGGCGAGATACCAGTCGCCGAACTGGGCGTAGAGATCTTTCAGGTGGCGGGCGGCGGCGCGAGTGGATTTCTCGGGATCCTGGCGATCGTCAACCCATAGGCTGTGCTCCAGTCCGTAACCGCGGGCGCGGCTGCCCATGAACTGCCAAATGCCACGAGCCCCGGCGCGGGAAACCGCCTGAGGATGAAATCCAGACTCAGCCTGAGCCAGATAGATCAGATCCTGAGGGACGCCCTCTTGTTTGAGGATCGAAACGATCATGTCGTGGTAGCGGCCAGAGCGGGCGAAGGCGCGCTCGAAGGTGCCGCGTCCACGATTGGAGAAGTAGCTGATGTAGCCAGCGACCTGGTCGGTCATCATGAGCGGCAGGTCGGAGTGGGTCGATTTGATTTCGGCCTGGGCCTTGGCTTTTATTTTGGCGTCGGGGGACAGGGTATGTCGTTGGTTTCGTCGATCGGCGCGGGTTCGGACTTTTGCGCGTCAGAGTCGGAGGCGAAGCCTAAGGCTGTACAGATCCAGGCCATTGACGCCTTCGACGATGTGGTCGAACTCTTTTTCGAGACGGTCGTCGGAGCGGATATCGAGGTTGCTTTCGAGTAACCCATTGAAGGCGTTGTCGAAATCCTGTTTGGCGACTTCGGTTTGGCCTGCCTTGTAGGCAGCTAATCCGGCCTGATAATCCTTCTCGACTTTGGCGATGAGATCGGCTACAGGGTCGGAAGCGGGAACCGGAGCAGGAGATTCTGCTTGGCCTCGCGGCCGGTTGAGATTGCACTGGAGGCTGGCTTGGAGCACTGGCGGCGGCGTGGGGTGAGGTTGTTGCGGAGCTGGAGCTGTGGCCGCTTGGGAGTGAGGCGTGTTGCCGTTACCTGGCCTGGTCAATGCTGGGCAGTTTTTGCGGGCAGCAAGGTCGCTGGCTTCTGGGCGGTCTGGCAGGAGAATGCCAACAGAGTTCCGGAGACCAGCACGCAATCCGCAATTGGAGTTTTGCAACTCGCATATTTCTCTATGAGATACGGATTGCTCCCTGGGTTCGAGTCCGGGCAAATTCTATCAAAAATCGTACCCTGCGTCGGCCCTGGGTCAACGCCGAAAACGGACTGCGGCGATTACTTTCGGCACCGGGCTGACAGGCCCCCGCCGATTCAGATACTCAGACGGCAGAGTTGGGCAACGTAAGGTTTGAAAGCTTCAGACGCGCAAGTAGTCCGGACGCCAGACCTGGATTGCCTTTTTTATATCCGCCGGGGATAGCTTTTCCGACAGCGCCCTCTCGGCCAGCTTAGGTACTTCGGCATCGGAGGCAAAGCGCAGGGCGACCAGTTGGCCTACGGTCAATTCGGGAATGCGCGAGCGCAGAGGCTCGGACAAAAGCGAAGCCAGCCGCAGACGCTCTTCCAGGCGAATGACGCGGTCCTGCACTCTGAGCGCGTACATGCGGATCTTCAGCACCGCGATTGCCGCCGCGACAGAGACCACGAAGAGCGCTCCTGCGTGCAGGCTCGGGTGCCGGATGAAATGGGCAGTGCGAGAAATGGCAGGAGCAGGAAGACCGGCAACGCGAAGAAGTGGAAGAGTGGATCGAAGCGCGTGTGATTTGCGAAGGTTTGCGGTTTCTTTTCAGCCATGACGAAGGGCTCCGGCGCAGATGGGCCAGTGTAGCAGAAGAACAGTTCTCAGTTCTCAGGTAGCAGTGCAGTTTGATAAGGAAGCGAGCCAAACGCGCGAGTAATGTGTCGCAAAGGGCGCGACACATCGCGCGGCTCGCCCAGATCCCTCGCGGCGCAAAGAACGGTTGCTCGGGATGACAATCGACAATCCCAGGGAATCTTTTCTTGGGCGGAAACAATCCAAAGCAAGCATGAAAGCCATTCAAGTGAAACAAGTGGGCGGGCCGGAAGTGATGGAAGTGGTGGAGTTGCCGGTGCCGCAGCCGAAGGCGAATGAGGCGGTGGTGAAGTTGGCTGCCTCGGGCGTGAACTTTATCGATGTCTACTATCGCGAGGGGCGCTACAAGGCGCCGCTGCCGCTGGTTCCGGGGCAGGAGGGCGCGGGAGTTGTGACTGCAGTGGGCGCGGACGTGAAGTCCGTGAAGGTGGGAGATCGCGTGGCATGGAGCGGGCAGCTGGGGTCTTACGCGGAGTACGAGGCCCTACCGGCGGACCGGTTGGTGCCGGTTCCACAGGGAGTCCGTGATCAACAGGCTGCTGCGGCCATGCTCCAAGGGATGACGGCGCACTACCTTTCGCACGATACGTATCCGCTGAAGAAAGGCGAAACGGCGCTGGTTCATGCCGGAGCCGGAGGCGTGGGGTTGCTCCTGGTGCAAATGGCGCACAACATTGGAGCGCGGGTGATCGCCACGGTTTCGACCGAGGAGAAGGCGAAGTTGGCGCGGGGGGCGGGCGCGCATGACGTGATCCTCTACACGCAGGATGATTTTGAAGTGGAGACCAAGAAGTTGACCGGGGGCAAGGGCGTGGATGTGGTCTACGACTCGGTGGGCAAGACGACATTCGAGAAGGGACTGAACGTTCTGCGGCCACGCGGGATGATGGTGCTGTTCGGGGGATCGAGCGGGGCGGTGCCGCCGTTTGATCTAATTCTTTTGTCACAGAAGGGATCGCTTTACGTGACGCGGCCTTCGCTGGTGAACTACATCGCTACGCGCGAGGAGCTGGTGGCGCGGTCGAGTGCGGTGTTTAACATGATTGCCGCGGGAAAGCTCAAGCTGCGGATTGAGCATACGTATCCGCTGGCCGAGGCGCAGCGGGCGCACCGGGATCTGGAAGGCCGGAAGACCACGGGGAAGCTGTTGCTGGTTCCGTAGGCTGGTGCCCTTAAGTACGTTCTTGCAATCGGGGCGAAGCCGAACGTCCGCCTTGTTCTAGCCATCATTCTGTCTATAATCCACAGATCGTTCAATCCGCAGATCCTGCGCTGCGCACGAGATGCGTCTCGGGATGGCGTAGCGGAGCCGGCGTCCAAGGAATTCCATCATGAAAGCAATTCGAGTACAGGAAGCAGGTGGGCCGGAGGTGATGGAACTCGTAGAGGTTCCGCTTCCACAACCAAACCCGTCGGAAGCTTTGGTGAAGGTCTCGGTGGCCGGCGTGAATTCGATCGACGGCCATTTCCGGGATGGAAGGCTGAGAATGCCGCTGCCGTTCATCCCAGGGCAGGAAGGCGCCGGGGTGGTTACTGCCGTGGGAGCACAAGTGAAGACATTGAAGGTTGGCGACCGAGTGGCGTGGAGCGGAACGTCCAGATCGTATGCCGAATATGTTGCGGTGGCGGAGGAGCATCTCGTGCCCGTTCCGGACTCGGTGAGCGACGAGCAAGCGGCGGCGGCCATGATCCACGGCTTGACCGCGCACTATCTGGTGAACGACACCTACAAGCTGAAAGCTGGCGATACCGCATTGGTGCACGCGGCCGCCGGTGGAGTGGGGCTGCTCCTGGTGCAGTTGCTGCACGCCATCGGAGCGCGGGTGATCGGTACGGTATCGAGCGAGGAGAAAGCGGTACTGGCGCGGGAAGCGGGCGCGGACGAGGTCATCGTATTCACGCGGCAGGATTTTGAAGGCGCAGTCAGGCGGCTCACTGCCGGCAAGGGCGTCGAAGTGGTCTACGACGGAGTGGGCAAGGCGACTTTCGACAAGAATCTGAACGTGATGCGGCTGCGGGGGATGCTCGTGCTCTATGGCATGTCGAGCGGGCCGGTGCCGCCAGTGGATCCAGCCAGGCTGTCGGAAAAGGGATCTCTTTACATGGCGCGCACCACGTTGGCTCACTTCACCGCGACCCGCGAGGAATTGCTGGCGCGCACCAGCGCACTTTTCGGCATGATCGCGGAGGGCAAGCTAAAGCTGCGGATTGCTAAAACATATCCACTGGCGGATGCCGCGCAGGCGCACCGGGACATGGAAGCGCGCAAGATGGCGGGCAAGCTGCTGCTGGTTCCGTGAGGACGTGCTACGCAGCTTAAGCTTCATTTCTCACCGCCGGGAGGCGCATCCGGCATCCCTCTGGGCCTTTTAAAAACGTCTGTCGAGCCCGGGTACCGAAGGACAACCTCCTCGCCCTCGACGATAAAGGCTACGCGGACCCCGGCAGACAACTCCAACCTTCGGCGAAGCGCCTGCGGCACGGTTACCCGGCCCCTACTGTCGATCACACACGAATATTTCATCTTCAGCTTGATCTATCGGCGGCTAACGCCTGCGGGTGTAGTGGCGTGCGTATTCCGGCGCCTCCTGCCCGGGAAGCAGACGCGAATCGTCGATTGGCGCGCCTGCCGTCAGTTCCAGTGGGATCACTCCAGCCCAGGTGGGGAAAGAGTAATCTTCTTCATCGTCGATGGCCGGGCCGAGGCGGACTTTAGCTGAGAATTCCTCGATGGGCAATCTTAAGACCGAGGTCTGTTTGAGTTCGATGGCGTTTGGTTGGCGGGAATCGTCCCAACGGCCGGGAATGATGTGTTCGGAAAGGAGGCGCAAGGCTTCAAGCTTTTCCTGCGGGTCATCGACCAGAGTAGCCTTTCCAAGAACAACCACGGAGCGGTAGTTCATGGAGTGATTGAAGATGGAGCGGGCCAGGACCAGACCCTCGAGCAAAGTTACGGTCACGCAGACGGGGACGCCATCTTTCATGTTGCGGAGCATGCGGCTGGCGGCTGAGCCGTGAATGAAGAGGCTCGCGTCTTTCCGTCCGTAGGACGTGGGAATGACGAAGGGCTGGCCGTCCGTCACGAAGCCGACGTGGCAGAGGAAGCCTTCGTCGAGAATGCGGTAAACGGTTTCGCGATCGTACACGCCGCGGTGAGCTTCACGGACGACACGGGTCCGTGGGGTCGGCGAATGGGGTTCAGACATTTGGGAGGTTACTCCGGCAAGCGCCAAGGATGGGTGAAGGAAAAGTGTAACACCGGGAGGAATTGAGTAGTCGGGCAATTTTGTGATTGGGTGATTTGAGAAGAACCTGGGCACTTCTCATTTCAAATTGCTCAATCAAAAATTGACCGATCACACAATTATCAGTGCTTGTTTTCGCGATAGACACGCCCGAACAAGATTGCGACGAGCAGCAGCGTAAGAGGCGTGAAGATGCTGGCTTCGGGACCGACGCTGCCCCCGGTGAGCCACTGCGGCCCACTGAAGCTGGAGTTGAACAGGTTGTGATAAGGGGGCAGGCCGCTGTCGGCGACGCCGTAAAAGAAAGTCTGTCCCCAATCCCATCCGGCGTGGAATCCGACGGCCAGCCAGAGGTTGCCGGTGCGGCGCAGGAATAAACAAAAGAGCAGACCGAAGCAGACCACGGAGAGCAGGCCGAACTTGCTTTCCCCGGGATTGTTCGCGTGGGCGAGGCCGAACGACATGGAGAGCAGGATCGCGGACGGCCAAAAGCCAATGCCGGTTGTGAGCGTGAACTGAAGGTATCCGCGGAAGGCGAATTCCTCGGCCAGGCCCAATAACACGAAGGCCGCACTCCAGGAGGCGACAGCCGTGATGATCGTGTTGCCGTGGATGGCGAGGCCCTTAAGGTGGAATCCGTGCAGGGTGAAGATTGCAAGCAGGCTGGTGCTGATGGCGAGAAAGCCGATGAGGGTACCGATCCAGAAGTCCTTGCGAAACGCGAATTTCGCCGGGAGGCCGTAGTCACCGAACTTGCGGTGCTCGATCCGGGCCATGATCAGGGCGGCAATCGCGGTCAGAAGAAGGATGCTGCCTTCGAGGACGCTCACACCCGCCGGGGTCAGCGTGGACATGCCGGATTGAAGCTGTCCGATTCCCAGGAGTCGTACGGCAAACCCGAGGAGAATGAAGAGTGCGGCCACGATCGCCAGGAAAATCAGGATGCGCCATCCGGCGCGAATGCCGTCTGGTCCGCGGAAGAACGTGTCGGCTGGGAGCGGGGGCGGAGCGCCGGTCGCCGGAGGGAGAACGATTTCTGGGTTGGACATTTTAGGAGTCTACGCGAAGACGAGCGGCAGAGGCTCTACGCGGGACCACGAAGTAGTGTCGTAATGGCGGTCCCGCAACTAGGGTAGTGCGGAGATACGAACCGGGACGGCAGGATTCTGCAGGCGACCCAACAGCATGGCTGCGCCACTCAGATGTTCGTAACGGTCGACCACGCGCGCGGCGGCAAATCCGGAGTTGGGCCAGGCCATGGCAAGATAAATCCGCGCCAGGGTGAGGGAAGTATTGCGGCGGAGCAGCAGCGCTTCATTCAGCAACTGCAGGGCCGCACTGGCAATGCGGGGATCGCCGCCGTCCAGAGCGGCTTCTCCCACGCGGACCAGCACAGCGGCGTTTTTTCCGGCGAGGTGAACGTAGGCGGCCATCGCGCGCAGGCGTTCGCGACGAACCAGGCGGAACTGAGCCGGCGGCAAGCGGCGCCGGAGGTAGTCGTCCTCGGCGGGGTTGATCAAATTACGGAAGGCTTCGATATCGATGGGGTGGATGGTTGCGGCTAGGCCGGCGCCGCCTCGAGGCTGCAGGCTGCGCGAGACGGCCAAGCTCAAGATGACGCCCAGCGCAAGTACGGCGGCGATAACGAGAATGATGGCCAGATTCATTGCTTTAGTAGGCGCTCCAGTTCATGGTTCCAAACCTCGAGGTGGTGCGCAGGCGGAAGACGAGAACCCCCATGCCTGGAATCACCTTTCCCGGGGACTAGCAGGTAATAAAACCAGATCAGCACACAGACCTGGTAGATAGCCATAATAGGGAAGTCGAGGAGGTAGGTCTTCTGGCCAAAGAGCCAATCCGCCATGAGCGCCCAGTGGGCTAGGTAGGTGGAGGCGACGATACCAAAGCCAAGGGTGATTCCAAAAATGCGGCGTTCCCAGCGCAAGTGGAAGTGAGCGGCGAAAACAAAAAGAAATACAATCAGTCCACACTGCACCACATTCACACTTCGCCCGAGGATGCGCGTCGCGGAAATGAGCCAGAACGGCGTGGGGTTCGCGTAGGCTGCAATGACGGTTGCTGTAAAGACCAGAAAGAGACCGACAGCACTGATCAGTACTCTCGCCAAGCTGCCGAGCGGAGGGTAGCGACGCAGAAGGTGAGTGAATACTTCGCCGATGACGACGAATTTTATGAATACCTCGACAATCATGAAGACAAGAAAGCTCCACCAATAGATCGCAGCCGAGGCCCACGGAAGCACGTCGAGAGCGTAAAGAATCAACCCTCCCACAGCCTCAAAAATGGCATAGCAGAAAAAGGCAGGGAACTCCCTATGGAAGCCCCGCTTCCACATGAGGGAGGCAAGGGCAAGCAGAAGGATATAGGGCGCGACCGACAGGTAGTGCCACAAGAGTGAATGAGGCTGAAACATGATCCTAAGCCGGGACTATAGCGCAGCAAGCTGCCACCGACAATAGGATCGTTGGTCGCGTCCGTTTTTTGTAACTGAGTGCTCGGCGCCTTTACGGCTTGCAGGCGACCTGGCCGGAACAGTTGCCGCCGCCTTGACCATCAGCGTGCGCAACGGTTGGGATGACCAAAGTGCTGAGGAACATCAGAGCTGCAGCAGCGAGCAGTAGCGAGCGTTTCACGGTTGTTTTCTCCTTGTTTGGAAAAGCGAGCCGTGATATTTTCATGGCTCCTGCTGGCTGAAAAGATCACGCCGGGCCAATCAGTTGTTCGGAATTCGTAACAAGATGACGTTGAAATCCGCTTTACAAGATGTGCGGGAAACCACGCTGGCGGCCGTTTCGGGGTTGCTGGCAAAACTAGCCTATCTGGGATCTCTGCGCCGCCGGGAAGGCGGGTACCTGCACTGGGGCATGTCGCTGGTGCACGGGGAAGAGTCGTCGGAGCGCGCGCTCAAGGCGGCTCACACCGAAGTGTTGTCGACCGTGTTGCGCACTCCGATAGCGCGTCTGATGGAAGATCTGCGCGAGTCGAGCGAGGACAAAAAGACGACCGCAGGAGCTTATGTAGAAGGCATGCGCGAACAGTTCAGCGAACTGCTGCCTTCACCGCAGGATGCCGTTTCCGCCCGCCACCTTAATTCAGTGCTGGTTGCGCTTTCGAACCTGGAGAAGAACCGAAAGCGTGCCACTCCGTCAACTTCATAGCGACCCCCACAACTTGGCCGATAATCTCCGCTTCCTGGGGATGGCGCAGAACTCGAACCGGAACCGGCGAGAGAGGATGCGGCTGCAGAATCACATCGTCGCGACGCATGCTGCACCAGCAGCAAGTGTGCCCGTCGCGAGTTTCCACGAAATAAATCGGGCGTTCGTACTCGGAGCGCCAGGAGCCTTCCACTACCTTATTCTTGGCCTCATCCACCTGGATGAAACTGCCCGGGGGCAGAATCGGGTACATGGTGAAATCCTGATGGCCGATGTATCCGTAGGTAAAATCGCTGTGCGCGAACTGGGCCAGATAGGCTAAAGGAACCAAGCCCCACTGTTCGATCATGCGGCCCAGATTGCTGGTGCGTTGCTGATCAAAGGCAGGGTCCATGCGGATGGGCATCTGCACCGACGAGAGTGCGGAGAGAGTTTCGGAAACATGCGAACGCGGCGGTGCAATCATGCCCAGATCCGCTGCCATATTGTTCATGTCAACGCCGTACCAGGTCAGCAGTTCCCGCAGGTCGCGCCGGTAGATCACCGCTAGCGTATAGAGCCGGAAAATGCTGGGTAGAACGCCCTTGGTCTCAATATCCGATAAGCGGCTTGGAGGAATGGAGAACTCCTCGTTGCGATATTTTTCGGCTATGCGGGCACTGGAAGTCTCAATGTCGCGCATGGTCAAGCCGAGTTTTTCGCGCAGCGTACGCAGGCTTTTGCCGGCCGGGAGCATGACGTGCCTCCATCACAGGAAGTGGTCGCAATCATAACAGGGTGGGGCGTTTTGGAGCCGGAATTCGTGGGAAAAATTTTAAGCGGACCATGCTTGTTACGATTTCAGAACAAGCGCTACCCGCGTCTAGCCGAGGGAATCACTGATATCGCGCCCGGAAGCTGGCATTACGTCTGAGGCTCCTTCCGGCTCGGATGAGGGCAGTTTGTTCGGATTTCGTAACAAGCTGTTTCGAGAGCCCGCTAAAATATGGTTCGCGGAGCTCAAGTTCCACACGAAACGTGCCTGTTCAACCCATCTTCCCTCCGCTATTTGACGCCGGGGCTCCTAACTCCCGGCTCAGGTCGAGTTCGGCGCCATGACATTTGTCACGCTGCTGGCGTGATGAACGGCACTGGTGCTCCGTTTGGCCCTCCGCGATGATGCAGTCACCGGGCAGATCAGAAGAGAACTGAGGTGACCCGGCAAAAGTCCAGCGAAGGCGGAGAAGACTCTCATGATCGCAACTCTGGAAGAAACGCCGGGCATTCGGCGCTCAAGTTCCGGCGCCGTAGTGGCAAGTCTGGAAGGCGTGAGCAAGAATTACGGAGAGGTTCGCGCCTTGCGCAGTGTGAATTTCGCGGTCCGCGCGGGGGAGGTGGTCGCGCTGCTCGGACCCAATGGCGCGGGGAAGACAACCGCGGTGAAACTGTTCCTGGGGCTGCTGCAGCCGAATTCCGGTAAGACCCGCGTGTTCGGAGGCGACCCCACGAATCCGCAGAATCGCATGCGCACGGGTGCGATGTTGCAGGTTGGCAAAGTCCCCGAGACGCTGCGGGTTGGGGAACATATCGACTTGTTCTCGAGCTATTATCCGAACCCGTTGCCGCTCGAAGAAGTGCTGGCCGCCGCGGGCCTGGAGAAATTGCGCGACCGCAAGTTCGGGATCTTTCCGGCGGGCAGAGACAGCGAACCCTGTTTGCGCTGGCGATCTGCGGTAATCCTGATTTGCTATTCCTGGATGAGCCAACCGTCGGGCTCGATGTGGAGGCCCGCCGCGCGCTCTGGGAAGAGATTCGCCGCCTCGTCGAGCGCGGGAAAACCGTTCTGCTCACCACGCATTACCTTGAGGAGGCCGACGCTCTCGCCGACCGCATCGCCGTAATCAATCAGGGCGAGATCATCGCAGAGGGCACGCCGGCGGAGATTAAAGCGCAGACCAGCGGCAAGCGCATTCGCTGCATCACGGCACTCAGCGTTGCGAGCTTGCTGCAACTTCCAGGCGTGACCGAAGCCCGGCAAGACCGCGAGGCAGTTGAGATCCATGCCAGAGAGACTGAGCCGGTGGTGCGTGCATTGCTCGCACTTGATCCCACACTTTCGGGATTGGAGATTACCAGCGCTGGACTAGAAGACGCGTTCCTGGCTCTCACGCAGGATAACGGCGAAAACGCAAATCGCAAGAACTGATCAACAGCTTCTCGTGCCCTGCAAACACGGTGCGGCAACGCGCGAAGAATTAGACAAGCGAGGAAACCACGATGAGTACTGCAGCAGCGGTCCTGAACAACGTCCAAGTCGAGCGCTCCCTAAGCCACACCGCCACGATTTATCTGAAGGAAGCAAAGTATGAGTTTCTCAAGAACCTTCGCCTGCGCGTGTACACCGCGTCGGTGATCAGCTTCCCGTTGATGTTCTATGTTCTTTTTGGCTTGGTGTTGAATGCCAAAGAATTGATTGGCGGCGTGGGCGTTCCCACCTACCTGATCGCGACCTACGGCACTTTTGGAGTGATGGGCGCTTCGCTGTTTGGAACGGCCTCTGGCCTGGCCGCAGACCGCGGACTGGGATGGCTGCAAGTGAAGCGCGCGAGCCCCATGCCGCCGTTCGCTTACTTTACGGCCAAGGTTGTGTTGAGCATGATCTTCAGCGCGATTGTGGTTGCGTTGCTGCTGGTACTGGGCATCAGTTTTGGAGGAGTACGGTTGCCGCTTGCAGAGATAGCAAAGCTGATCGGAACGCTTGTCGCTGGATCGCTACCTTTTTCGGCCATGGGATTGGCGATCGGCTACTTTGCCGGGCCAAACTCAGCGCCGGCCGCCATCAACCTTATCTATTTGCCGCTGTCGTTCTGCAGCGGCTTGTGGGTGCCTTATATGTTTTTGCCAAAACTGGTGCAGAAGATCGCTCTCGCGCTGCCGCCTTATCACTTGTCGCAACTGGCGCTGGGCGTGGTGGGCGCGGGACGACACGAATCAGCGGCGACTCACTGGGAAGTTCTGCTCGCGTTCACTCTGATCTGCCTGGGAGTGGCGCGCATCGGCTTTCAGCGCGACCAGGGAAAGCTCTACGGTTAGGAAAGATCACGGTCAGGAAAGATCACGGTCAGTTCTAAGGCTGTGCCGGCAAACCCCGGCGGCCGAGAGGCAGGAACACCATGAGTGCAGACGCGAAGAGAGGATACGGGTCGACCATCGTTCTTATGATCATGGGAATGCTGGCTCTGTATGGCGATGCGCGATGGCTCTTGCTGCTGATTCCCACCGCAGTGGCAGTCTACGCGGCCGCGGGAGTCGCCATCAGGAGAAAACGAAACTGATCAATAAATCGACGATAATAGACAGGGATGTCAGAGGAAAAATCAAATCCGAACGGACGACCGGGAATCGCGTTGAGAGCGCGATAATCTTATGATCCTCTTGCCCAAAAAACAGCGAATACACATGGGCGCTGTATTCTGTCCTGTACTTCGGTTTCTTTTTCATCGACCCCGTCGAGAGCCATGCCAGCGCGCTGGTTTGGTGCATCACTCTGTTGGCGACGGCTGTCTTCCTGGTCCTGTATTTCGGACTGTTCTGGGTTAGCTGCCGCCAGGGATTGCTGCATCTTGCGGCTATGGTTCTGATGGGGGCTGGGTTTTGCCAAGTACAACGGCGGAGCGACCACCTTCTTCATCTTCGCCGCCGCCTGCGGTCCCTTCGTCGTGGACACGGAAGCCGATGGCATCAAGGTTTTGCTGGCCGTCGAAGTCGCGGCAGGATTGACCTGGTGGGCGCTCCATCTCAACGGAGCATTTCTCCTCTTCGCGAACGGCCTCGCTTTCGTGGTTGGGGCCAGCAACATTCATTTCGCGCAGCGCAATCGGGCCAACAAGAAGCTACTCCGGGCCCACGAAGAAATCGAACATCTAGCCAAAGTGGCCGAGCGCGAACGCATCGCACGCGACCTGCACGATGTGCTGGGGCACACGCTGTCGGTGATCATCCTGAAATCGGAACTCGCTGGAAAGCTGATGGACCGCGACCCGCAGCGCGCGGGGAACGAAATCCGCGAAGTCGAGCAGATTTCCCGCCAGGCGCTCTCGGAAGTCCGCGATGCGATCCGCGGCTATCGCTCTCAGGGACTGGTCGGCCGAACTCGCGCAAGCCAAGTCCACCCTGGAGACCGCCGGCGTCATCCGTGAAATGTGAAGCGGCCACAGGTGACGCTCCCGCCATTGCAGGAGGGCGTGCTTTCGATGGCGGTCCGGGAGGCCGTCACCAACGTGGTCCGCCATGCGCAGGCGCGCAATTGCAGTTTGCGATTGGCGCAGCAGAACGGCTCCTGCCAGCTCGAAATCGAAGATGACGGCCGGGGCAGCTCCCACAATGAGGGCAACGGACTCCGCGGCATGCGCGAGCGCGTCGAGATGCTTGGCGGCACTCTGTATCGCGACTCTGAATCCGGTACAAAGATTACGATCACGCTTCCGCTCAAGGAACTCACCCCGGAAACCGAGGGCGGCGCCACATTGAATCCCTTCGCAAAGGAGAGCCGCAAAACCATTCGCGTAGTTCTTGCCGAAGATCAGGGGATGGTGCTCGGCGCGTCTGGCCGCGCTGCTCGAAATTGAAGGCGACATCTCCGTCGTCGCTCAGGTGCGCAACGGCAAAGAGGCGCTGGAGGCCGTGCTCTCCCACAAGCCGGACGTGCTTATCACCGACATCGAGATGCCGCTCATGACCGGACTCGACGCCGCTGCCGAATTAAAGCGCCGCCGCGTCAGCACGCGCGTCATCATCCTCACGACGTTTGCCCGCGCAGGATATTTGCGCCGCGCTATGGAAGCCGGCGCCCTCGGCTACCTGCTGAAAGACATGCGCGCCGAGGAACTCGCCGAAGCCGTCCGCCGCGTGCAGCAGGGATTGCGCGTCATCCATCCCGATCTCGCAACCGAAGCCTGGGCAGAAATGGATCCGCTCACCGATCGCGAACGCCAGGTTCTGCGATTGGCCGGCGAAGGCATGCCGAGCGGCGACATCGCCGCAGAACTGGGGCTTTCCGAAGGCACAGTGCGAAATTATCTTTCGGAAGCGATCAGCAAGATGGGAGCCAGCAACCGGGTCGAGGCCTCGAGAATGGCCCGCACCAAAGGTTGGCTGTAACCGCGGGGAGCGGCCGCCTCGCCCGAGGGCGTGCAGTGGTTTCTAGAGAGGGGGTCGTTCGATCCCGCTATCCTCTTTGCTCGCAGTTCGATAAGCCCAGGCCATCCGCGGCGTGTTGTGCGCGATCCCGAACTGCCCTGCTGTATTCAGCACGATGATTCCCCCATGTCCGTTTAGGCGTTGCTTCAGGGAATTCATGGCTTCCTGCGCTGCCCACTCCGGCAAATTCCCGGCCAACACGCGATCCGCCGTCCACTTGGCCAGCACCAGCTTCATAATCGGTTCACCCCACCCGGTAGTCGAGACGGCCGCGCTCAGATTGTCCGCATAACAGCCGCAGCCGATCAGGGACGAATCCCCTAGCCGTCCTGGAGCCTTGTTCAAAGTTCCGCCGGTGGAAGTAGCGGCTGCAATGTTTCCGTCTCGATCCAGCGCCACCGCGCCCACAGTATCGTGCGAAATCTCAGGCGCGAACAAGTCGTTCCCGTCTTCTGTTGCGCCCCGCTTCGTCGCTTCGCGCTGGTACTCGCGCAGCCGCTCGACCTCCCGCGGAATGACTAAGTCTTCATTTGCGCACAACGCTATACCGTGTTCGGCGGCAAACCGCTCCGCCCCTTCGCCCACAAAATACACATGCGGACTCTCACTCAAAATCTTTCGCGCTGCGCGCACCGGATTCCGTACTCGCTCCACGCATCCCACGCCACCAGCCCGCAGCGTGCCCCCGTCCATGATCAGCGCGTCCATTTGCACTCGGCCATCGCGATTTAGAAAACTCCCGAGGCCTGCATCAAAGGTCTCGTCGTCCTCCATAATCACAACAGCTTCCTCAGCCGCGTCCAGCGCCGTTCCGCCGCGTTCCAGTACACGCCATCCCGCAGCCAAAGCATGGCGCACGCCAAGCAGATGCGCTTCTACCATGTCATCCGGCATGGCCCAGGCGCCGCCGTGAACCACAAGTACAGGATCAGTAGGCAAGAAGACTCCTCGTAAAACGACTGGATAGCATAGCAGGTTGGGGTGCGGGCTCTCATCGAAGACGAGGCGCTGCCAAGGCGGGATAAATGTGGTGTCTCAGTCGGCTCGCCGGGATTCAGGAAGGGTGCTCGTCGGGTCCGCTCGACGCTGTGCTAGTTCCAAGCGACTGATTCTGAAGCTGATAGGGAAATCAAGGGCGGATGCCAAGAAAGGGCTTGCATTTCACGCAGTGTTATAGTTAACTATAACAGTAGTTAGCCAATGAGATCTTGCAAACGCAAAGACTTTCGAGGAGTACAACGAGGAGCTCACATGAAATCCCGCATCGCACTTTCCCTTCTGTTCGTTCTGATCGCGGCAACGGCTTTTGCTCAGTCTGACGCGCAACAATCCTTCGACAAACTGAAAACTCTCGCGGGTTCCTGGGAAGGCCATGTCACCACCATCCCGCCATCACCCGAAATGGAGAACAAGCACGTGCAGGCCTCGCTGCGCGTGACCTCCATGGGCAACGCGATCGTGCATGAGATGACGGGAGAGGGAAGGCCTGACGATCCCATCACCATGCTTTATCTGGACGGAGACCGGCTGCTTCTGACGCACTACTGTGACGCCGGGAACCGGCCTCGGATGACGGGCAGCATGTCGCCCGATGGTAAGACGGTGGAATTCACTTTTCTCGATGTGGCCGGCAGCACCCAGTACGGACACATGCACCATGCGGTCTTTACCGTGATCGACGCCAACCATCACACCGAGGATTGGACTTACATGGAGCCGGGGGACAAGCCGGTGCATGCGCACATCGAACTGCAGCGGACCAAGTGATGACATTCTGCCGCCAGGAAATCGCAAGGAATCCGAGGAGGCGAAGCGGTCGAGCACCAATTCGAGCGACCGCTCGCACCTCTTTCGTAAGAGTTATCTGGAAAACATGATGGACCGTGAGTGGAACGACAGTCAGCCGATTTACCGCCAGCTTCGCGACCGCATCGTCGCCATGATACTCGACGGCGTGCTCAAAGAAGGCGATCCGTTGCCGTCCGTGCGCAACGTCGCGGCCGAATACCGGGTCAATCCGCTCACGGTTCTCAAGGGATATCAGGAACTCGTGGACGAGCAACTGGTCGAGAGCAAACGAGGCCGCGGCATGTTCATCAACAGCGGCGCGCGCAGCCTGTTAATGCAGGGCGAACGCCAGAAATTTCTAGCGGAACAGTGGCCCCGGGTTTACGCAACCATTCAACGGCTCGGCTTGACCCCGGAAGAGCTGCTGAAGGCTGCGAATGCTGCAAGCGAACAGTCTTCTTCAGAGGCTACAAAGTCGAATGCCGCAGAGGAGAAACCGAAGCCATGACAGTCATAGAAGCACGCG
Organism: uncultured Acidobacteriaceae bacterium; assembly: GCA_963827005.1. Lineage (GTDB taxonomy): Bacteria > Acidobacteriota > Terriglobia > Terriglobales > Acidobacteriaceae > Sulfotelmatobacter. Next base: position 1,080,024 of record CAWGZD010000007.1, on the reverse strand, counting down.
GCCTCCGCAAGGCCTACGGCGCAACCGTCGCGCTGGATGGCGTGAATCTGCGTGTAGAGGAAGGCCGCATCCTCGGACTCATCGGTCCCAACGGCGCGGGAAAGAGCACCGCGCTCCACGCGATTCTCGGCCTCACGCCGTATCAGGGAGAGCTGAGGGTGCTCGGACGCGACCCCTGGACCGAACGCGACCAACTCATGCGCGATGTCTGCTTCATCGCCGATGTCGCCGTGCTGCCTCGCTGGATGCGGGTTTCGCAGGCGCTCGATTATCTGGTAGGAGTGCATCCGCGATTCGATCGCGCAAAGGCGGAAAGTTTTCTGGCCAAGACCGACATCCGGCGCACCAGCAAGATCAGGGAATTATCGAAGGGCATGGTGACCCAGCTACACCTCGCTCTGGTCATGGCGATTGACGCGAAACTGCTGGTGCTCGACGAGCCTACGCTGGGGCTCGACATCCTGTACCGCAAGCAGTTCTACGATTCACTGTTGAACGACTACTTCGACCGCAGCCGCACCATCGTCGTGACGACACATCAGGTGGAAGACGTGCAGCACGTGCTGACCGATCTCATGTTCATCAATCGTGGGCGTATCGTGCTCGATTGCAGCATGGAAGAATTCGAGTCGCGCTATGTGGAAGTGACGGTGCGTCCGGAGAATGTCGCCGCGGCGCGGGCGCTTAAGCCGATCCACGAGCGCGAAGTGCTCGGCCGTAGCATTTTGCTATTCGATCATGCCGACCGTCAGCGACTCGCCGCTCTCGGCGACGCGCGCACGCCCAGCATTGCCGACTTGTTCGTCGCCGTCATGGGCAATAAGCCGGGCGATAAGGTGACACAAGGAGCAGCGCAATGAATACTCAATCGAACGCAGCACCGGACTCTCCGCTGGGCTCGCAGGGAACCGCGCCCACTGCATTGTCGAAGACTCGGCTTTTTTACTGGTCGGTGCGCCGCGAACTGTGGGAGTACCGGTCCATTTACTTCGCACCGCTCGCTTTTGCGGGAGTTGTTCTGCTGAGCTTCCTGTTCGTCCTGGCTCGTCTCCCACACATCATGAATAGTCTGTCGTCGTTCGACCCGGCGCACCAGCACAAAGCGCTCACGCATCCCTATGAAGTCGCGGCAGGCTTAATCATGGGCGCTGCTTTCATCGTCAGCATCTTCTACTCTCTTGATGCTCTCTATGGCGAGCGCCGCGATCGTAGCATCCTGTTCTGGAAGTCGCTGCCGGTTTCCGATCTCACCGCGGTGCTCGCGAAAGCGAGCATTCCGCTTCTGGTTCTGCCGCTGCTCGCCTTCGCCATCACCGTCGTCATCGAATCCATCATGCTGCTGCTCAGCAGCGTGGTCTTGCTGGCCGGGGGCCTGAGCGTTGCAACGCTATGGACGCACGTGCAGCCTTACGAAGGATTACAGGGGCTGCTCTACCACATAGTGACCGTGCATATGCTGTGGTACGCGCCCCTCTACGCCTGGCTGCTGCTGATCTCAGCGTGGGCGCGCCGCGCGCCGTTTCTCTGGGCTGTGTTGCCGCCGCTCGCGATCGGCATCTTCGAGAAAATCGCGTTCCATTCTTCGCACTTCGCGGCGCTGTTGTTGAATCGCGTTAGCGGCGGGGCTGAAGCTGGCGACTCCATGCAGGGCAGCTTTCCCATCCAGCCAGGAATGCACCTCACTCTGGGTCATTTCCTGATCAGCCCGGGCCTATGGCTTGGGCTGTTAGCTGCCGCGATATTTCTCTGGGCAGCCACGCGGCTGCGCCGCTATCGCGAACCGATCTGATTCGCATGCGCGTGATTCGATTGTTGGCGGTGAGGAGTTGAATATGAGCAAGAAATGGATTTTCGTGGTTCCCCTGGCAATTCTGGCGATGCTGCTGTTTATCGCTATCGGGGGCGAAGTAGTGCTGAAACTGTGGAATTGGCTGCTGCCGCCGCTCTTCGGCTGGCGACAGATCACCTTCTGGCAAGCGGTTGGACTGATGACGCTATGCAGAATTCTCTTCGCCGGATTTGGACGCCGCGGCTTCCATCGCTCCAACTTCCGCCGTCGCATGGAACGCTGGGAGCGCTGGCAGCAAAGAACCCCGGAAGAGCGGGAACGATTCCGGCAAGGCATACTCCAAGGCTGCGGCTTTCGCCCATCGGCGTGAACCTTCACCGCTGATTGCTGATTAAGGAGTACAAAATGCGATCGCCACTGTTATTTCTTCACATTATCGCGGGCACGTTGGGAATGCTGTCGGGATTTGTCGCAGTGTTTCTTCGCAAGGGTTCGCGCCAGCATGGCCTCGCTGGAAATGTATTTGTTATATCGATGCTCAGCCTATCGGCCAGCGGCGTGTACCTTGCGATTATGAAATCGCAGCCCGGCAATATTCTGGGAGGCACTCTAACGTTTTATCTGGTGGCAACGGCCTGGGTCACGGCCAGGCGCCAGCACGGCGCGCCCGGAATTTTCGATTGGGGTGCGCTTCTGGTTGTCCTGGCGGTCGGGGCTACCCAGGTGACCTACGGGATAGAAGCGGCGATGAGTCAGACGGGGCTGAAGTATGCATATCCCCCGGGGCCTTACTTCTTCATGGGTTCCGTAGCTCTGCTCGCCGCCACCGGGGACATTCGCATGCTTGTGCGCGGCGGTATTTCCGGTACACAACGCATTGCGCGGCATCTTTGGCGCATGTGCTTCGCGCTATTCATCGCCGCCGCGTCCATATTCCTGGCGCGGCAACAAATCTTCCCCGCGATACTGCGCAAAACAGGTACTCTTGTTCTCCTGAGTTTCTTGCCGCTGCTGTTAATGATTTTCTGGCTAATCCGGGTTCGGTTCGTAAATGCGTACAAGAGGAGAAGCCCGGCGGTGGGTACCGCGGGTCTGGTTCTTAGCGAGAGGACACAATGATTCGCGAGCGAGCGCTAAAGGTCGTATTGGTGTTCACGGGGTTGCTCTTTGTAGCGACTGCGTATCCGCTGCTGGGAATGCATCTCGAAGAGACCTTGCAGATGATGCTCAGCATCTACGTGACGCTGGGAGTCTTCCTGCTGCTCGCGTCGCGGAACCCATCCGCGAATCGCAGCCTGATCGCCTTCGCGGCATGGTCGAGTTTCGCTCATGCTGCCGTCATGGTCTTGCAGTCGTTGCATGATGTGAGCGAACGCGAACACCTGTTAATCGGCGCGTTTGCGTTTGCCGTCATCGGCGTGGCACTGATCGCACTCGCACCAGCCAGGCTCAGGGCTACGGCACTGTGATCGCTCGTGGTGGACTGTCGTTTAGGAGTTGGGGCGAGGGCCGTCCCAGACGCGCTACGCCGCCTGCCCCGCTTTGGCCGCGGTATTCGGGCCATCCTGAGTGCGGGTCCAGGTGTAGCGCATGCGGTGGATCACAGTCAGCGTCGAAAGGATTGCGATCACCCACAGCACCGGCGCCATGCGGTTGAAGAGAGCGCCGATGATCACCAGCACCAGCCGCTCCGGACGTTCCATGAAGCCCACGCGGCATGACCCAATGAGCGACTCGGCGCGCGCCCGGGTATAGCTCACCATGATGGAGCTCACCATCACGAAGGCAGCGAGCACCACATAGAAGAAACGGTCGCCGCGTGCGTAGAAGATCAGCAGGCCCAGGAACTGCGAGGCGTCACTGTAGCGGTCGATCACGGAATCGAAGAACGCTCCGAAGCGCGTGACCCGGTTGTTGGCGCGGGCCACGGCCCCATCTACCAGATCAAAAAATCCTGAGCCGATGATGACCAGGCCAGCGTAGAAGAACAAGCGGCGCTGGGTAAGGGCTGTGGCGGAGCCGAACAGGATCGCGGCCCAGGTGTTGACCACCAGCCCCATGAAGGTCAGGACGTTGGGATTGATGCGCGACAGCGCCAGCCAGCGGACGATCGTATCGAGCAGCACGCCGCAGGCCCGTCCGAAAGCGCTGGTCCAACTTCGGTTCACTAGGCCTCCGCCTTTTCCGGATCGGCCTCGTCGTGGATCGTGGTTAGAGCCAGGATTTCCAGTTCGCGTTTCCCGTTGGGCGTGATCACGGTGGCCTCGTCGCCTACCTTCTTATTCAGCAGCGCACGGCCGATGGGAGACGTGGTCGAGATCTTGCCCGCGCCCACGTCCGACTCTTCGCTCGTGACCAGCTTGTACAGGATCTCTTCATTCTTTGAGCTGTCGTAGACCTTGACGGTTGAACCAAGCCCCACCTTGTCCTTGGGGATATTGTTCATGTTGGTCAGCGACAGGTCGGCGAGACGCTTGCCCAGCTGGCGGAAGCGCGCCTTGACGAACTCCTGCCGCTGCTTGGCCATGTGATACTCGGCGTTCTCGCTGAGGTCGCCGAGAGCTGCGGCCCGCTTGATCTCTTTGGGCAGCTCGTGGACCAGCTCGTGCTCGAGCGCGTCGACTTCTTCCTGCAGTTTCTTTCTGAGTTGATCTGTTTGCATACGGTGCCGCTCTGGAGATTATAAACCTGTTGTGGGGGCGGAGAGAATCGAGGGGCTGCGTCCAAGAGCAGACGGCTTGAAGCTGCCGATCTTGGCTGCGAGGGCATTTTGGAATTCTGGAGATACTCTTCCCGCTTAGGCCGTGCGCGACATGGCGGCTTTCGCGGCGAGTTCTTCGGCGAGCTTGTGCGCGTTCATGGAGTGTTCGTGCGCCTGTTTGCTGAGCTCGTGGCCGGTCAGATGGTCTGACTTGCCGTAGGCGACCGCCGCGGCCTGGTGAGCATGGGCGGCAAGGTTGTGGAGTTCTGCTAGCCGATTGTGATTGCTTTGCGGCATGTTCTTCTCCTCCGTAACAAGAGCGGGCGACTCAATCTCGATGGTACCCAATCCTAATGGTAAATGATCGGCAAGAAGCGCTTCTGTGCAGAAAGAAACACTGATTTAAAGAAGCACGATTAGGCGGAATCAGGCCTGGAATTCAGATGCTTCCGGGAAACGGAGTTTGCACTTGGCGAGAGCGAGGGCTAGGAGTTCCTCGATCTTGGTTTCTTCGCAGTTGCGGGACATCGCGAGTTCGCTGACGATAAGGTAGCGGGCGCGTTCGAGCATCTTCTTCTCGCGGAAGGAAAGAGGTTTGGCCTGGTGGAGGGCGATCAGGCTCTTGAGGACTCCGGCGACCTCGAACAGCGAGCCGGTGCGCATGCGGTCGGAATTTTCCTTGAAACGGTCTTTCCAGTCGGCGGTGGTTAGGTCGTCGGTGATAGCGAGAAAGTCAAGGATCTTCTGCACCTCGCCGTTCCGGACTACGCGGCGAATGCCGACGCTCCCCACGTTGTTGCAGGGCACCATGACCTTGAGGCTGCTGGCTTTGATATTGAGAAGATAGAACTTCTCGACGGTGGCGCCGATGGAGCGGCTGCTGATCTGCTCGATGACCCCCACTCCGTGATTGGGGTAGACAACCTTATCGCCGATGTGAAAGTTCAGGTCCGTACCACTCATAAAAGGTACCCGGGAAGGGGTAAAGGTCTAGAGGGGAACAAACGTTGTCGCCACTCAGACCAGACTACGCCGAAACGGGACGAAAGGCAATAATGGCGCGGGGTTGAGGGCGTCGGTGGGGCTCGAGAATGGGGTTTCTAGATAGTCGAACCGAGGCTAATTTCGTTGTAAGTCGCTGTGATTAGATGGGTTATGGGTGAGCGTGGGTAGCGGCATCCTGTTCTTTGCCAGCAGGGTCAAGAGGATTATGCCGGGACATCCGTCCTCGGTTCCCCAGGGCAAAGCCCGGTCGCGTCGGGCTTATAATCGCGGCGTGAGCCATGACGAGGGGAAAACCGGGCGGGTGCTGGGGTTGGACGTGGGGTCGAGGCGAATCGGGATCGCCGTGTCGGATCCTTTGGGAATCACGGCCCAGGGACTTGAGACCTTGCAGCGCCGGAACAAGCGGCAGGATCTGGCGGCCTTGGAGCGGTTGATTCGGGAATACTCGGTGCGGGAGATCGTGGTTGGGCTGCCCCTGCGGATGAGCGGCGAGGAAGGGACGCAATCGGAAAAGATGCAAGGGTTTGCCGAGGACCTGCGAAAGCGATTCCGCCTGCCGGTCCACCTGTGGGACGAACGGCTGACCTCGGCGGAGGCGAACCGGCTGCTGCGGGAGACGGAGTTGTCAATCGAAAAACGGGCGAAAGCCGTCGACCGGATGGCAGCTGTTTTGATTCTGCAGGGATGGATGCAGCGGCGGCCTCTGGCTTCCGGCGCTCGGCTTCCGGGAGAGAGGTAGCGAGGTGCTCCGGGCCGATATCTTCGATCCTCCGAAAACTTAGATTCTACGCGGCCGATGGGGGGACGGAACGCTCGGAGTAAGCCATTGAGAAGCTGGCCGACGCGGACAGTCTGCTGGAAAACAGCTTCAGCTTGTCGCGTGTCCAGGTAGCCCAGGCGGCGGGCGAGATTGACCTAGGTCTCGATTTCAAACAAGGACCCTCGTGAGTGACAGAGAAACTGTGCGAGTTCCTTGTCGGAAGATCGACCTTTCCCTTCGGCAATATTGCTGGGCACGGAGACGGCCGCTCGGCGCAACTGGATGCTCAGCCCATATGTCTCCCCTCTCTCGGGAAGGTTTTTGTGATCCGATATATGTCTTCCGCAAGGTCCATGGCCGCCTGCCAGACTTGCAGATCTGCGTATGTCCCGCTCATCGAGATCGCCTCTCGCTGCTCAATCCTCTTATTCATGGTAGAGGCGTCGACCTGATAGTGGAAGCACAGAACGCCGTCCAGCGCTTTTTTAAGGCTATCTGATTGTGCCGTTGTGGGAAGCGAAGTCCGGAAGCCGACTCCCGGAAGCCGGAGGCCGCCTTTACTTTCCACGCACTGCGCGGCGGTAGGCGTCTACGTTCTTATTGTGTTCTTCGATGGTGCGGGCGAAACGGTGGTGGCCCTGGGCGTCGGCGACGAAGTAGTAATAATCGCTTTGCGCGGGATGCATGGCAGCTTCGAGGGAGCTTTTGCCTGGATTCGCGATCGGACCAGGTGGTAGTCCAGTGTGCCGGTAGGTGTTGTACGGCGAATCGAAGCGCATGTCGTCATGGTGCAAGGCGCCGGTGTAGCTTCCGGTTAAAAGCTCGGCATAGATAATGCTGGGGTCGGCATCGAGCGCGACGTTTTTCGCGAGCCGGTTCCAGTAGACGCTCGAGACAAGCGGGCGCTCCTCGGCCACGGACGTTTCCTTTTCGATGATCGATGCCATAGTCACCGTGGTTGCGACTGGGTTTTCATTTGAACCAGGAATCAGGTAGGCGAGAATCTGCGGCTTGCCTCCGGGTTTCTCGCTGGGATACGGCGGCAGCAATCCGATCTGTCCCGCCACCTGCCGGAACTGCTTGACCATGACTGCGGCCATGTCCTGCATGGTTTGCATCCGGCTGAATTCGTAGGTGTCGGGGAAGAGGTAGCCCTCGAGCGAGGTCGCGTTGGGAGCGAGGTCCGCGATCAGCGCAGTATCGGATTGCGCTACTTTCAAGAAGTCTTCCGCGGAGCCAAGTCCAGCTGCCTCGACCGCGCGAGCGATGTCGAACATGGTGAAGCCTTCGGGCACGACCACGGTGCGGAAGTAAACGTCGCCCCGCCGGAGGCGCTTCTGCAGATCGATCGTGTTTGCCGGCTTCTCAAAAAGATATTCTCCAGCCTTGAGCGAGCGGCCGCGGTGCAGATAGTGCCACAGAACGAACGCTTCCTCGCTGCGAATGACGCCGGCGGACTTGAGTTCAGAGGCGATGCGGCGCGTGGAGTAGCCCGGTCGCAGCATGACAAACGTCTGTCCCGAAGGCTCGACCGGGGTCAGCAGAGCCCAGGCGAACCAGCCCGCAGAGGCGATCGCTACAATAAAGATGAGCCAGACAAGCTTGCGCACGATGGCGACAGTTTAGATGATGATGGAAGGCGCGCACACCTGACTTTAGTAAGAATCTGCGAACGTCCCACCCCGCCGATGACCATCCTTGCTACCCGGCGGCGAAGCGATTGCTGGTTTTGCGACCTTTCCAGCGCGGTATACTCAAATGTCCTTGGGAGCTGTCCAATACTTCATGAGACGTACCTCGCCCTTTTGGGCCCTGACCCTGGTTTTGGTGGTGCTGCCCTCAACGGGCTGTTTGTTCCGGACCCGGCCGGTGGAGGAGACCTACTCCAAGACACCGCTGCGCGAAGCCCCGCAATCCGTATTGATTGAGAGCATCAACCAGCAAGCCGAGAGGATTCGGTCACTGCAGGCAACGGTGGACATTGACACCTCCGCTGGCGGCGCCCGCAAGGGACAGGTCACCGATTACAAGGAGATTCGCGGGTACGTGCTGGCGCGCAAGCCGGCGATGCTGCACATGATCGGGCTGCTGCCGATCGTGCGGACCACGGCTTTCGACATGGTAAGCAACGGGCAGGAGTTCAAGGTTTGGATTCCTCCGAAGAACCGCTTCGTGGTGGGGCGCAACGCCGTGCAAACGCATGCGGACGATCCCATGGAGAACATTCGGCCGCAGGATATTTACGAGGCGCTGCTGATCCGGCCCGTCGATCCTGAAAACGAGATTGCGGTGCTCGAGAACAGCTTCGAGATTCTGCATGACTCCAAGGGACACCGGGTGCTGCAGGAAGACTACGAGCTGGTGGTGATCCGAAAAGGCGAACAGGGCTGGGCGTTGTCGCGCAAGATTGTTTTCAGCCGCACCGACCTGCAACCGCACCGGCAATACCTCTATGACGAGCAGGGTAAGCTGGCAACCGATGCCCGCTATGCGAACTACAAGGACTACGATGGCGTCAGCTTCCCCTCGCGGATTGAGATTTTTCGTCCGCAAGAGGAGTACGACATTACCCTCAATATGTTGAAGCTGGAAATGAATAAGCCATTGCGGGACGATCAGTTTGCGCTGGAGCAACCTCCGGGGGCAGAGGTGGTGCATCTGGATCAGCCGCCGTCGAGTGCGGCTGCCCCGCGTTCGGATTTGCGGAACAGACGCTAGCGAAGCGGACGCCTCGCGACTAATTGCTGACTGCCGATTGCTGGCTGCACGTTGCTGGTTGCTCACTATGAACAAAATGGTTATCGCCAACCTGGTGCACCGGCCGTTGCGGTCGCTGATCAGCATTAGTGCAGTCGCTCTGGAAGTGATTCTGATTCTGCTGATTGTCTCTTTTTTTTATGGACAGTTGAACGGATCAAAAGCGAGCCAGGTGGGGGTGGGCGCCGATGTGATGGTGCAGCCACCGGGAGCGTCAGCGCTGGTGGGAGTCACGGGCGCTCCCATGCCGGTGAAGGTGGGCGATGTTTTGCGGAAATTGCCTCACGTTGCTGTCGCAGCGCCAGTGATCTGGGAGTTGACCACCAAGCCCACGCTGGAAATCATTTACGGTGTCGACATCGACAGCTACAACAGCATACCTCCCGCATTGCGGTTTCTTTCCGGCGGTCCGTTTCAAGGGCCTTACGACGTGATCGTCGACGATTATTTTGCCGGCTTGAAGCATGTGAAGGTGGGGGATTCGATAGAGATACTGGATCATCAGTTCCGCATCTGCGGAGTTGTGGAGCACGGAAAAGGGGCGCGCAAGTTTCTACCGCTCGCGACCATGCAGGATTTGATCGGGGCGCCGGGCCATGCGTCGGTCTTCTATGTCAAGCTGGACGATGCTCGGAATGTGGATGCAGTCGTAGACGAGATCAAGCAGGTCCCGGGCATGGAGAATTACTCGGTGCGCTCGATGCAGGAATACTTGTCGATGATGACGCCGGAGAATCTGCCGGGCTTCGCGACCGCGATCCGCATTGTGGTGGCGATTTCGATGATTATCGGATTTCTGGTGATCTTTCAGTCGATGTATACGGCGGTCATGGAGCGTACCCGCGAAATAGGGATTCTGAAGGCTTTGGGCGCGTCGAAATTCTACATCGTGAGTGTTGTTCTAAGAGAAAGCGCGCTGCTGGCGATTGCGGGCATCGTAGTGGGGACGGTGGTAAGTTTTGTGACGCGCCACATCATTCTGATGGAGTTGCCGACCCAGCGCCTTTTCTGGAGCAACGCATGGGTGGTGCGCGCAACGATACTTGCTCTAGTCGGAGCGTTGGCAGGAGCGCTGTATCCAGCCTACAAGGCGGCTCAAAAAGATCCGATCGAAGCACTGGCGTACGAGTGAGAAAGGCTGCTTCTAGCTTCCAGCTTCTAGCTCTAGAACTCCTCGCTTCGCTCGGGATGACAAGCGAGCCCCATTTGTTAACTCCGCGTTGACAATTCCTTGCAGGCTACGGTATCTTAGAGACTTTGGGAAGTCTCGCGGTTGCCCGCCTGATGGTCTGGCGTCCTCGCCGGAGAATCAACGAGCGGTCTTCTTTAGAAATTTCAATCGCGTTTCGCAATTTTTTTCATTCTGGGAGAGTTCCAATGTCTACCTATTTCCCCAAACCGGGGGAAATTGTGCGCAAGTGGTTTGTCGTGGATGCGGATGGGCAGACGCTCGGGCGTTTGGCCTCGCAAGTGGCGCGCGTCCTGATGGGCAAGGAGAATCCGCAGTACACGCCCTTTCTCGATACTGGCGATCATGTGATTGTGATTAACGCAGAGAAGGTGAAGACGACCGGCGTCAAGTCCGAGCAGAAGCAGTATCACCACTACACCGGATATCCAGGCGGGCTGCGTACTGAAGATTATCGCAAGCGTTTGGCGCGCAAGCCGGAACGAATTATTGAAGACGCGGTGCGGCGCATGCTGCCGAAGAACAAACTTTCGGCGCACATGCTGTCGAAGCTGAATGTTTATAGAGGCGACAAGCATCCGCACGAGGCGCAGAAGCCGCAGGATTTGAAGTTGGAAGTGCGGGCGTAGGGAGCAGTTAAGCAGGAGATCCTTCGCTCCGCCTGAAGAACGGCTGCGCTCAGGATGACAACAAGATTAGGAGCTAGAAGCTAAATGGCAGAGTTAGTTCAGTATTACGGAACGGGACGGCGAAAGCGGGCGATTGCGCGGGTGTATTTGCGTCCGGGCAGCGGCGATTTCAAGGTGAACGGTCGTGAGTTCGAGGAGTATTTTGTGACCCCGGCACAGCGCTCGGCCGCGAAAGCGCCTCTGGCGTCCACCGATACGGCGGCCGCATTCAACATCGTCGCCAGCGTTCTCGGCGGCGGAGTGCGCGGCCAGGCCGATGCAGTGAAGCTTGGGATTGCTCGCGCCTTGATGCAGTTCAATGCGGAACTGCGTGGGAAACTGAAGTCCGAGGGCATGGTCACGCGTGACTCGCGCGGCAAGGAACGGAAGAAGTACGGCCAGAAGGGCGCGCGCAAGCGGTTCCAGTTCAGCAAGAGATAGTACCTGATACCTAGTACCTGGTACCGAGTACCAAGCACCAAGCAAGACCGAGATTCCTCGGGCTCTCGCTTTCGCTCGGGGGTCGGAATGACAAGTTTTTTTGGTTTGGCTAGGAGCTAAGAGCTAGAAGCTAATAGCTGGTTTTGGGTGTTCAATTCTTCTCGTGCCTCGCGGCGCGGGGACGGGAATGGCAATCGGGAAGGAAAAGTTTCAATGTTCCCGAGGTTTCAAGGTTTTAAGGGAAAAGCGCGAAGCTTGTACTTTGAAACATTGCAACCTTGAAACTTTGAAACATTGAGTTCCCGATGCAGACTTAACAAGGAGGTTCATTGGCTACTATCACCATGAAGGAGTTGCTCGAAGCGGGTGTTCACTTCGGGCATCAGACGAAGCGCTGGAATCCTAAGATGAAGGAGTACATCTTCGGAGAGCGCAATGGGATTTACATCATCGATCTGCAGAAGACGCTGAAGATGTTCAAAGAGGCGTCGAAATTTGTCCAGGAACTGGCGGCTGACGGCAAGATTGTGCTGTTCGTAGGCACCAAGCGCCAGGCGCAGGACGCGATCGCCGAAGAGGCTACGAAGTGCGGCGGCTTCTACATCAACCAGCGCTGGCTGGGCGGACTGCTCACCAACTGGGTTACGGTGCAGAAGTCGGTGAAGCGGCTGAAAGAGCTCGACGAGATGGCCACCGACGGTCGCTACGAGTTGCTGCCGAAAAAAGAAGTGATCAAGCTGGAACGCGAGCGCAAGCACTTGCAGGCCAACCTGGCGGGTATCAAGAATATGAGCCGGTTGCCGGATGCGGTGTTCGTGATCGATTCGAACAAGGAACAAATCGCAGTTCGGGAAGCCCGCAAGCTGGGCATTCCGGTGGTCGCGGTGGTCGATACCAATTGCGACCCGAGCGAAGTGGATTACGTGATTCCCGGCAACGACGATGCCTTGCGCGCGATCCGGCTGTTTACCTCGAAGATTTCGGAATCGATCGCCGAGGGCGCGCAGTTGATGACCGACAAGCAGGTTGCCGATATGACCGCTGCGACCGAACAGGCGCAGGCTCGGGAAGCGCAGCGGGCGGAAGATGCTGCGGCGGCGCTCGAGCTTCGTGCTCAGGAAGCTGCGGCTGCCGCTGACACCGCCGACATCGGCGAAAACATCAGCATGGAAGAAGTGCTGGGTCCGGGGACGCATAAGAAGCCGGTGGCGAACGAGGAAGGCGACGTTCCGGTTAAGGTGGAGAGCCAGACGGTTTAGCGCAGCGAGTACCTAGTACCCAGTACCTAGTAAAAACCGGGCACGTGGAAATCTAGACCCGCGCGGGTCGTCCGGCGCGGGTCTTGCTATATAGGTTTCAAAGTTTCAAAGTTTCAGAGTTGCAAGGTTTCAAAGAAGATGCAGGACAAGGCTTGGACGCGTGTGAGCTTTTGTCCTTGCAACCTTGAAACTCTGAAACCTTGAAACCTCGGCATAAGCCCAGAATTCATAAGGACTCTTAACCAATGAGCACTACTATGGCAAATATTTCAGCAGCGCAAGTGAAAGATCTCCGGGAGAAGACCGGGGCTCCGATGATGGATTGCAAACAGGCTTTGACCGAAGCCAAGGGTGACATGGAGCAGGCGGTCGTGATCCTGCGCAAGAAGGGCGTTTCGGTCGCCGCGAAGAAAGCCACGCGTGTGACCAGCGAAGGCGCGGTGACCAGCTACATCCACGCCGGAGGCAAGATTGGCGTGCTGGTCGAGGTGAACTGCGAGAGCGATTTCGTGGCGCGCACCGACGACTTCAAGGAACTGGCGCACGATATCGCCATGCACATCGCGGCCAGTGACCCGAAGTACGTGCGTAAGGAAGACGTGACGGCGGCAGACTTTGCGCGTGAGAAGGATATTTTTCTGGCGCAGGCCGTCGCCTCCGGCAAGCCGCAGAATATTGCCGAGAAGATGGTCGCCGGCAAGATGGAAAAGTTCTACGAAGAGGTCTGCCTGCTCGAGCAGCCCTTCATCAAGGACCAGACCGTATCGATTGCGCAGCTCATCGCGGCGAAGATCGGCAAGCTGGGCGAGAACATCAGCGTGCGCCGCTTCGCACGCTTCAAAGTGGGCGATGCTGGCGAGACTGTCGCAGTCGCTAAGCCCACAGAACAGAAAGCTGAGTAATTACAGGCGCCCCATGGGGCGCCTTTTTTTATTTTCTGCGGGCCAGGCGCTCGCAATAGCCGTGCCGGCGCTACTTATGGAAACCCCTGCCTTCAAACGCGTTCTACTCAAGATTTCCGGAGAAGCCCTGGCTGCCAATCAGGGTTTTGGTGTGGATACGGCACGCATCCACGAGGTCGCGGCTGAACTCGCCGACGTGCACAAGCTGGGAGTGCAGCTCGCGATCGTCGTAGGCGGCGGCAACTTCTTTCGCGGCGTGGCTGACCAGGCTCGAGACATGGACCGCGTCTCCGCCGACCACATGGGCATGCTGGCCACGGTGATCAACGCGCTGGCACTGCAGGATGCCCTGGAAAAACAGAAAGTCTACACGCGTGTGCAGACCGCGATTGAGATGAACCAGGTCGCCGAGCCATTCATCCGGCGGCGCGCCATCCGCCATCTGGAAAAAGGCCGCGTTGTGATCTTCGCCGGAGGGACCGGCAATCCTTATTTCTCAACCGACACGGCGGCATCCTTGCGCGCCATGGAAATCAAAGCCGACGCGATTCTCAAGGCCACCAAAGTCGATGGCATCTACGACGCCGATCCCATGAAAGTGAAAGACGCGAAGAAGTTCACCGACATCACGTACATGGACGTTCTGAGGCTGGGTTTGAAAGTGATGGACTCGACCGCGATCAGCTTGTGCAAGGACAATAACCTGCCCATTATTGTGTTTAACTTGAACCAGCACGGAAATATTCGCCGCGTGCTGAGCGGAGAGAAGATTGGGTCGAGGGTAGGCGCTTAACGCTTTGCCGCGGATCTTCACGGATTCACACGGATTTTCCTTGATCTTTTTGATCCGTGGGCATCCGTGAAAATCGGTGGCCGATTTTCTGTTGGGTTTATAATTCAGCGTTTTGATTCTTGAACTCTTACGGAGCTGACTGAGATGGCTCAAGCAACCATGGCCGCGATTCCGGGCCTCAAAGAAACTTATATACAGCTGAAGACGCGGATGGAAAAGGCCGTGGAAGACTTTCGCAAAGCGATGGCCGCCACGCGCACCGGACGCGCCTCGGTGCATATGCTGGATAGCGTAAGCGTCGACTACTACGGCTCACAGATGCCGCTGAACCAGATTGCACAGGTGCACGCGCCAGAGCCGCAAATGATCACAGTGCAGCCCTTCGATCCTTCGCAGATCGGCGCGATTGAGAAGGCGATCCGTTCGGCTGAACTAGGGCTGAATCCGATGAACGACGGCAAACTGGTCCGCGTGCCCGTCCCGGCTCTTACCCAGGAGCGCCGCCAGGACATGGTGAAGCATCTGCACAAGGTTCTGGAAGAGCATCGCACCGCCGTGCGCAACATTCGCCGCGATGGCAACGATGCCATCAAGAAGGCGATGAAGGACAAGAAGATTAACGAAGACGATGAGAAGCGGTCCCTGGACGAGATCCAGAAGCTCACCGACGACGAAATCAAGAAGATGGAAGAGATGAGCAAAGCAAAAGAGAAGGAAGTGCTCGAACTGAAGTAGGAGCACTCGCCTTCCCTGCTTCGTCCAACTTTTGCATCAATACCAAATCAGGGCATCCGAAAGAGTGCGGATGCCCTTTACGCTTCGGGCCCAGCTCGCCCTGACAATCGTTCGCCCTTATAATCGAAGAGATCGACCACAGCGAAGTTCGACCACAGAAAGATCGACCACACAAAGAACAAGAGATGAAGACGGATATCCATGCCGCGCGTCAGAACCAGGCCAGCTTCATCCCAGGATTCCGCAATATCAAGGTGCTGACCTTAGAAAAACTTTGCGGACTGGGCAACTCCGCCACGCTTTATTCCGTCTTGGTGGAGGTGGAGTTAGCCAAGCCCTTTCCATGAAGCCACCAGCAAGAGTGGCCGCTTGGACGCTTTCCGTTTCTCTACCGTATAATGGTCGTTTTCCTACATCCCAGAGGCTGAGGTCGTAGCGATTCAATTTTGCTCTCATCGAGACATTGCTGTGTTCGGGCGCAGCCACGGTTCTTCCGCCTCGGCTCATTCTCCATCTTCTTCATTTACACGGCTTTGCCGGGGAATGAAGGGTTGGGGTTCGATTCTGGGGATCGGACTCGTGCTGCTTTGTGCCTCCTCCGCATGGGCGCAGAGCGACGTGATTTCTGAGATCAATGTTCAGGGAAACCGCAGGATTCCCGCCGAAACCGTCCGCGCCCGCATCTTCACCCATCCGGGGGACATTTACGATCCCGCCGCGCTCGAGCGCGATTTCAACTCGCTCTGGAACACAGGTTATTTCGAGGACATCCGCTTCAGCCGGGAAGAGACTCCAAAAGGCTGGCGCCTGATTATTCAGGTGAAGGAAAAGCCGACCATCCGCGAGATCAACTACGTAGGCCTGAGTTCGGTTTCCACCAGCGACGTGCTGGACCGCTTCAAGGAAGCGAAAGTGGGGCTGGCGGTCGAGAACCAGTACGACCCCACCAAAGTCAAGAAAGCCGAAGTCACAATCAAAGGGCTGCTCGCCGAACACGGGCGCCAGTTTTCCACCATCCGGACCGAAATCAGGCAGATTCCCCCGGCTGCGATCGGAATCACCTTTGTGATCAAGGAAGGTCCGAAGGTCAAGGTTGGCAAGATCAAATTCGAAGGCAACAAGAACGTCAGCACACGAGTGCTGCGTTACTCCATGAAGAACCTGCGGCCGATCGGGATTCCGCACTCGATCTTCCTGGAAGACCTTTTCGCCCGGACCTACGACGCAACCAAACTCGATGAAGATACGGAACGCGTTCGGAACGAATACCAGAATCGAGGCTATTTCAAGGTCATCGTGAACGAGCCCAAAACACAAATTCACGATACCGGACACACCGGAGTCCACGTCCCGCTATTGCAGAGCGGAGCGGGCAAGTCGGTCGACATTACCATGCCCATCGAGGAAGGTGACCGCTACACGCTGGGTGGAATCACGTTCAAGAACAATAAAGCGGTACAGAACGTGAAAGCCCTCCGCGCCATCTTCCCGATCAAGGACGGAGACGTCTTCAGCAAGGAAAAAATTGCCAAGGGCCTGGAGAACCTGCGCAAGGCCTACGGCGAATTAGGCTATATCAACTTCACTTCCATCCCAGACACCAGGTTTGACGACGAAAAGAAGCTCATCTATCTCGATATCGACGTTGACGAAGGCAAGGCATTTTATGTGCGCCGCATCGAGTTTCAGGGAAACACTACTACCCGCGACAAGGTGATTCGACGTGAAATTGCTCTCGAGGAAGGCAACGTTTATAACTCGCGGCTCTGGGAGATGAGCCTGCTGCGCCTGAATCAACTGGGATACTTCGACCAGTTGAAACCAGACGACCCGAACACCACGATTCGCCAGTTGGACGAAAAGGACGGACTGGTCGACCTGACGCTGAAGATCAAGGAAAAGGGCAAGAACAGCATCGGCCTCAACGGCGGCGTGAGCGGACTGGAAGGCGCCTTTGTGGGGATCAATTACGCGACCAACAACTTCCTGGGTCTGGGTGAGACGCTTCAGCTCTCGGCCAACGTCGGAAACCTGGCCAAGAGCGTCCGGTTCGGCTTTACCCAGCCTTACATGTTTGACCGTCCTCTGCAGTTTGGTTTTAACGTCTATTACAACAAGACCCGGTACGACCAGGCGCGGCAGCTCTCCATTTTCAGCGGGCAGAACCTGAACCTTCCCAACGCAGTGCTGCAAAACCTGCAGAATTACACTCAGCAGAGCGCCGGGTTCACGACCTCTTTAAGTTACCCGATGCGCCACTCTTTCAAGCGCGTTGGAATCACTTATTCTTTCGACCGATCCTCGTTGCTGGCGCTTAGCACAGCATCCAAGAATCTGTTCGAGTTCCTCGCCTTCCGCGGCATTTCCGGGCCCAACGCTCTGGAAGGAATCATCACCAGCAAAATCTTCCCCAACTTTTCTTTCAATACCATCGACAGTCCTATCTCGCCCCATCACGGACAGCAGTTCACGGTGGGAGCGCAGATCGCCGGACTGGGCGGGACGATTCGATCGGTCCAGCCGATCGTGCAGTACAAGAGGTTCATCCCGATGCAGAACCGGCGCAACGCGTTGGGCTTCAACGTTCAGGGATCTTTCATCACGGGCTACGGCGGCTTGGTTGCGCCGCCGTTCCAGCGTGCTTACCTGGGTGGCGAGAACGACCTGCGCGGCTTTGACATACGTTCGGTCTCCCCGGTCGCGTTCCTGCCGAGCATAGGCTCGATCACCCTCACCGATCCCAGTGGCGTGCCCGTTCCCAAAGATCCGCAGAATCCCCGTTTTGGAAATGTGACCATACCGATTCCGATCGATCAGATCACGTTCCCAGGCGGCGATTTGAGCATTGTGACCAACGTGGAGTACCGCATCACCATCTATGGTCCGGTGGCGATAGCTCCGTTTATGGACCTGGGCATCGATCCGATCGTCCGGAAGTCGCAGTTGCAGATCGCCACGGAGCAATATAATGAAGTGGTCGGTACGCCCGTAGGATGTCCGCAGCTGGTCCAGACAGCTACTGCCAACACCTGTACTCTGGGGAGCGTGTTAAACCCTCCGCCGTCGCAGGATTTGCAGGTGCTCGGCCAGACCAACTGGCGCCCAAGGATGTCCACCGGACTTGAGCTGCAGATGTTCCTGCCGGTGATCAACGCCCCCTTCCGCATTTACTGGGCATATAACCCGCTGCGGTTGGATAACGCCGCGACCCCGCCGATCCCGATTACGCCGGGCATGTTCCCACAGGTCTGCAACCCGGTGACTGGTTGCCAGCTAACGGGTGCGGGAAAATACACCTATAACCTGGCGAGAAACGCTTACTCGCCGGATTTCCTTCTGCGGGAGCCGCGCAAGACCTTCCGGTTCACCGTGGCGACCACATTCTAAAGGCAAAGTAGTGGCACAGAGTTTGACGGCGGCTGAGGAGGCTCTCTATAATTGTTGTGATCCACGCCACTGCAGGAAACTGATCAGGGTGGACGACACGTCCGCAACCCCGGCGTGTGACGCTGGCAATCCAGAGCGCCTAGTCTCCAGGCGGAGCCTGACGGCGGTCGTTTGAAGAAACGCGAGAAAGACCTCGTGAGTTCGGCTCGATAAGCACGGCCCGGCGTTGCCTGAAAAGAGCAATCTGAGTTCATTCCCGGAACCATCATTCCCGGAACTATATTCACCGGAACAAATGTTCCAAGGAGTTAAAGCGATCCAATGACAAGCAAGTTCCTGCGGTCCATCCTGGCCATTGCGGTTTCCTCCACGATTTTCGGATTAGCGATTTCCGCATTCGCCCAAACCGGTGGCGCTGCTCCCGCGGGTGCAGCTACTTCGCCTGCAGCCCCGGCGGCTTCCACCATCACAACCGGTACCGGCACTAAGCTCGGAACCATCAACATTGAGCAAGCCGTCATCGGCACCAACGAAGGCCAGCGCGACTTCGAAGCCCTGCGCAAAAAGCTGGAGCCGAAACAGAACGAGCTGAAACAGCAGAACGACGAGCTCGATGCTTTGCAAAAGCAATTCCAGACCCAGGTCGATAAGCTGAACGACGACGCTCGCGCCACCCTGCAGAAGCAGATCGAGACCAAGAAGAAGTCCTTTGATCGCGCCGTGCAGGACGCACAGGAAGATGCGCAGAACCAGCAGAAGGAAATTTTTCAGCGCATTCTGCAGAAGATGGCGCCGGTTATCGTGAAGCACGCGCAAGATAGCGGCTTCGGCATGATCGTGGATACGTCGAACCCCTGGCCGCAAAGCCCGATCCTGTGGTACGGCGAAGGTGGAGACATCACCAAGGCGGTGGTGGACATCTATAACGTGCAGTCCGGTGTGCCCGCGCCAGCCGCTGCGGGAGCGGGGGCCAAGCCCGTGGCTCCGAAGCCGGCAGCACCCAAGCCTGCTGCTCCGGCCAGCGCACCACCCAAATAGGTTTTCGACGACACCGCGAGTGTCGAAGAAGTTCCCTAAGGCCGCGTTCAATCGCGGCCTTTTTTATTTGCCCGGTAGGTCCCGCGCAGCAGGCCTCGGTGTCCTTAGCAGTAACCGTTTTCCATTCGGGAGGGCACTATGTTCGATAACACACTCAATTCGTCGTGGGATGAGCGTTCGCGCCGCGGGCTGACAGCTTTAACGTCGTTTGGCTTGCAAGCGTTGGCAGTGGGCTTCCTGCTGATCTTGCCGCTGCTCCGGCCGACGGGCCTGCCTTCGCTTCGCCCACTCTCCACGCCGGTCAGTGTGGGTGAGCCGCTCGCCGAGGCGCCCGCGGTCAGAACGCACGCCGGAGGAAACCCCACGGCTCCGCGTGATCCGGCGGACAACACCATAAGAATGCCCGCCCAAATTCCGGCCCAGATCTCTACCAGCGATGACGGTCCACCCGAGGTCAGGGACTTTGGCCCAGTTACTTCTGGGGAAGCGATAAGAGGAGCTCCGCTCGGCATGCGGAATCCGTTTGGGAGCAATTCGGGCCCGATTGTGCCCGTGGTTGCCCCTCCTGCGGTGGTTGCTCCGGTTCGCGTCTCGCACATCAGCGAGGGGAACTTGCTGCGCAAGATTCTTCCCGCGTATCCCCCGCTGGCGCGAAGTGCGCGCATTCAAGGACAGGTGGTGCTGCAAGCCGTGATCAGCAAACAAGGCAGCATTGAGAATCTCAGAGTGGTGGCTGGACACCCCATGCTCGTGCCCGCGGCGATCGAGGCCGTCCGCCAATGGCTTTACCGGCCTTACGTCCTGAACAACGAGCCCGTCGAAGTGGAAACGCAGATCACAGTGAACTTCTCGCTGGCTGGAAACTGAGGGTGAGTGTTGCGATCTCCGCGGAGGGATGCGCGTAGGAGTAGCCCGAGCGTAACCTGAGCGCGTGTGCTGCTCCCGCTATAATCGAGCCCTGTGGCGAGCACTGTAGAAATCCTGAGCCGCGTGGCGACGCGCCCCACCTGGGCGGAAGTGTCGCTGGTGACGCTGCGGCAGAACTTCCGCACGGTTGTGAAGCATGCGGGCGCGGGCGTGACTGTGTGCGCGGTGGTGAAGGCCGATGCCTACGGCCACGGCGCTGTGGAATGTGCGCGCGCTTTGCAGGCGGAAGGCGCGACCTGGATGGGCGTTACCTCCCTCGATGAGGCGATTCCGTTACGAGAGGCGGGAATCGAGTCGCGAATCCTGTTAATGACGGGTTTCTGGCGCGGCGAAGAGAATGAGATCGTCCGCCTGCGATTGAGCCCGACGGTTTGGGAGCCCTGGCACATCGAATCTCTGGAGAAGGCTGCGTCGTCGGGAGCGGTGCGGCAGGCCGTGCATCTGAAAGTCGACACAGGAATGGGCCGGCTGGGCGTGGCTCTGGATCAGCTTTCTGCGATTCTGCAAGCTCTCCGCGCGGCCCCGCATCTTGTTCTCGAAGGGCTTTCGACGCATCTGGCTTCCTCTGAAATTATGGACGCACCTTCCGTGGCCGAGCAGGAGAGCCGTTTCGAGGAAGCTCAGCGCATGGTGCGAGCGGCGGGCTTCGATCCGCAGTTGGTGCACATGGCGAATACGAGCGCCTTAATCTCGCGGCGCGAGACGTGGAACAATATGGCGCGTCCCGGCATCGCACTCTACGGATATCATTTGCCGTTCCAGCGTGCGGGCAGGGAAGTCAGCGGAGGCACGCTGCGGCTTTCAGTAAAGCCAGTGCTGACGTGGAAGACGCGCATTCTCTCCATGCGGGATTTCGCCGCCAACCAGCCTTTGGGCTACGGAGGAACTTACGTGACCAAAGCTCCGGCGCACGTTGCGGTGCTGCCGGTGGGATACGCCGACGGTTTCAACCGGCAGCTCTCGAATCGCGGGCGCGTGATCGTACGCGACCACTACGCGCCCATCGTCGGCAGCATCTCGATGGATCTCACGCTGGTGGATGTAACCGGGATCCCAGGAATTGCGGTGGGCGATGAAGTGATCCTGCTTGGAACCCGTGATGGGTTGAGCGTCGATGCGCTCGAGCATGCGCGACTCGCGAACAGCTCGCCTTACGAGATCCTCTGCAATATTTCGAAGCGCGTGCCGCGGAGGTATGGCAACTAAGAACGTCGTTGTTGCTAACGCAGAAGCTCTTAACCGCAAAGGTCGCGAAGAACGGTCGGCGCAGTGCGCTAAGAAAAGGCCGCCCCGGCCTCCGATCAATCCAGATCAAAAAAATCTCAGATCAATCGATCTAAAATATCTGGAATCAGTAGTTTGCGCGCCTTTGATCCGGCATCAATCCTGCCAAAATACTGAAAACAAATAACTTACCCACAAAATATTCCAGTCAAAGGACTTAGGTCGAGTGATCGTGCCAAAGTGCGCTAGATCCGAGGGAAGGGATCGCAAAATATTGGATTTACTGGAGTTATCTCATTGCTATTAAGATGTCAAAGATCAAATGCGTAAAGAATATGGTCGCAGCCTGGAGAATTCAAGTCAAGATGATTCTACGAGAGAACCGATCTCGTTTCCACGTCAGTGTCCAGCCTGATCTTCGAGAGCTGGTTGCAGCTCACTTCGGATAATGCCCATCTCGACATAGATGGGACGCATGATTTGGCGAATGGATTTCAGCTGCGTGGTAAACCAGACCGCGCCTGCAACGCAGAACGCTCCCGTAATCATGACGGCATGCGGCGCTCCCAGCCGGTGCGCAAGGCCACCTGCGAGCAAGCTGCCGAACGGCGCCATTCCGACAAAGGCCATGGTGTAGTAGCTCATCACTCGTCCGCGCATATCTTCCGGCACTAAGGTTTGAATGACGGTGTTGCTCGCCGCCAGGCCCTGCATCATGCCAAAGCCGACGATCAGCATGAGAAATATTGATAGCGGCAGGATTCGCGATAAACCAAAACAGATCAAAGCAAGGCCAAAGAGCGCGGCTGAGATCTGGATCATTGTCGTCAGTCCGCGGACCGTCTTGCGCAGTGCGAGGGAGACCGCGGAGATCAATGCACCGACGCCGGACGCTCCCAACAGGAATCCGAGCGTATGAGGCCCGCCATGCAACACGTTCGATGCGAAGATGGGCATGAGCACCATGAAGGGCATCCCCATCAGGCTGATCAGCGCGAAGAGCAACAGAATGGTTCGTATGGGGCGGAAGCCGGAAACGTAGGTCCAGCCTTCTTTGAGTTGTTCGAACATGGAAGTAAGAGCGCGTTTGGCGGGTGCGACGGTGACGCGCATCATCAGCAATGATGCGATGACGGCAAGATAACTGGCGCCATCGATCGCGAAGCAATATCCTTCTCCGGCGGCCGCAATGACGAACCCGGCCAAGGCGGGTCCGACGAGCCGAGCCATATTGACCATCGAGGAATTGAGAGCGATCGCGTTGCCGAGGTCTTGTTTGTCTTCAACCATCTGCACCAGAAAAGCTTGCCGGCCTGGCATGTCGAAGGCGTTGATCAGGCCCTGGAGCACGCTTAACCAGATGATCTCGTGTATGTTGATGGCCCTGGCGAGGGTCAGTGCGGCGAGCGCCAGAGATTGCAGAGCCGCCAGCGCCTGTGTCCACACGAGAAGCTTCCGCCGGTCAAGACGGTCGACCCATACGCCCGCAAAGGGCGCCAGCAAGAAGGTTGGAATCTGCCCGGCAAAGCCTACGGTGCCTAGAAGCAATGCGGAACCGGTGAGGCGATACACCAGCCAGCTGGTGGCGACGCGAGTCATCCAGGTGCCGATCAGAGAAATACTTTGGCCGGCAAAGAAAAGTCTAAAGTTGCGGTGATGCAGCGCGCGCCAGGCATGAGAAAATTTCTGGAGCGGATTTTGCTTAAGGCCGGCTGCTCCGGTGGAATCGATTTGGCTCACTCATCTATTCTTGCTCAAACTTGCGATCAGCGGGAGCAGAAAGCGCAAGAAATCGGGTAGCTCTTCAGGCAAGCTCTTCACGTTAAGTAAAGTCCCGACCCCTTTTTGAGCCCATCTAATGCCGGTTTTAGCGGCTTGCTGCGACTAGGCTGATTGTCAGCGCAGTCGTTTGCTATGCTGAGGGTGGATGCCTACGCGCTACGCACAATGGATGTATGACTGGGAGCACCGGCTGACTTCGGTGGACAACAACCGCGTGGTGCGGCCGCTGGAGTGGGGCGTGGAGTGGGCGCGCGACTGGCCTTGCCGGAATGGCACGCGTCCGGGGCAGGCGGTGGAGGATCCGGCGAAGTTCTTCATCGATTTCAACCGGCGGATTGTGGCCGTCGAGCGATGAGTTTTATTCTTACACGCGGCCAACCGACTTCCGGCTGGAGAAGCGCGAGGTGCAGGTTTTCTCTACGCGCGAAGTTCCCGATCCAAAGCTCGAAGCGAAGGTGAAGGGAACTTACGGCGAGTTCCTGCGATTCACTGCACCGGTGAAAACGCCGTATCCGGAAAATAATCTGGTGAACGCGCGCTGGTTCCCGGCGAAAGGCCGGCGTGCGATTGTTCTTTTGCCGCACTGGAATGCCGACGCGGTTGCTTATGTCAGCCTCTGCAAAGTTCTGAACATGATGGGCATCGCGGTGTTGCGGCTGACGATGCCTTATCACGATATCCGCATGCCGGCCGAGATCAACCGCGCCGATTATGCCGTGTCGGCGAATGTCGGGCGCACGCTCGACGCGGTGCGGCAGGGGGTGGTGGATGTGCGCTGCTGTCTCGACTGGCTGGAGCAGCAAGGCTACAGCCAGCTCGGGATCGTGGGTACGAGCCTGGGTTCGTGTTACGCGTTCATTGCGGCGGCGCATGATCCGCGCATTCGGGTGGCGGCTTTCAATCACGCTTCAACGTACGTAGCCGATGTGGTGTGGCACGGGCAGTCGACGCGGCACATACGGCAGGGCATGGAAGCGCAGATCGACGCTGGAGACGCTGCGGCAGTCATGGCTGGCGGTGAGTCCGATGGCTTACTTCAATCAGTTTTCGCGCTGGCCGCGGAAGTCGCTCATTATTTATGCGAAGTACGATCTAACGTTTTTGCCTGAGCTTTCGCGCAATGTGGTCGCGGAGTTCGAGCGGCATGAACTGGATCACAAAGTCGCGGTGTTGCCTTGCGGCCACTACACGATGGGGGAGACGCCTTACAAGTACATGGATGGGTGGCAACTGGCGTCGTTTCTGAGGACAGCGTTTTAGCAAAATTAGCGAACTGACAGGCAGTATTGCTTCGGGGCGGCCCGGCGAGTGGCCGACTGCCAATTGCTTGGTGGCCAACCTGGCACGAGTTAGAATGTCTACATGCAGAATGTGGAGCTCAACATCGCCGAAGCAGTGATGGAATACCGGCGCGGCGAGTTCCTGATCAGCACCAGCCGGGAGCGGCTGGATCTTGGATGTGGTTCACGGTTTTCTGACCAATTGTTACTGGGCGAAGGGTATTCCGCGGGAAGTTGTAGAGCGGTCGATCGAGCATGCGCTATGCTTTGGCGTTTACCATGGCGAGGGCGCGCAGGTTGGCTTCGCGCGCGTGATCAGCGACTTCGCTACGATCGCGTATGTGGGCGATGTGTTTGTGCTCGAAACGCATCGCGGCCGCGGGTTGGGAAAGTGGTTGATGCAGTGTATTACCGGGCATCCGGCGCTGCAGAATTTGCGGCGCTGGATTCTGACCACCCGTGACGCGCATGGGCTTTATTCGCAAGTTGGGTTTACGCCGGTGAAGGCTCCGGAGCGATTTATGGAATTGCATCAGCCCGATGTTTACGATGCGAGGAACACGATACAGATTGGAGAAACGATATGAAGAATTCCGCAGCCAAGATGTACCGCCCGCTCTACGAGGCCGATCCACAGATTGCCGCAGCCATCGACAATGAGACGCGGCGGCAGCACGAGGGACTGGAGTTGATTGCCTCGGAGAACTTTGTCAGTGAGGCGGTGCTCGAAGCCGCGGGCTCGGTATTTACTAACAAGTATGCCGAGGGATATCCGGGCAAGCGCTATTACGGCGGCTGCGAGTTCGCGGATGTGGTCGAGAACCTGGCGCGCGACCGCGCCAAGCAATTATTTGGAGCGGAGCATGCTAACGTGCAACCCCATGCGGGCTCGCAGGCAAACATGGAGGCTTACGCTGCGGTGCTGCAGCCGGGCGACACGATTCTTGGATTGAATCTGGCTCATGGCGGTCATCTCACGCACGGGTTCCACCTGAATTTCTCCGGCAAGACCTACAAGATTATTCCCTACGGCGTGACCAAAGAGACGGAGACGATTGACTACGACGAGCTGGAGAAGCTGGCCGAAGAACACCGGCCCAAGCTGATTATCGGCGGCGGAAGTGCGTATCCGCGCATCATTGATTTCGCGCGCATGCGGCAGATCGCGGACAAAGTGGGCGCGCTCTTTCTAGTCGATATGGCGCATTTTGCCGGGCTGGTGGCGGGAGGCGTGCATCCTTCGCCGGTGCCGCACGCGCATATTGTGACCTCGACCACGCATAAGACTTTGCGCGGACCGCGCGCGGGGATGATTCTTTCGAAGGCGGAGTTCGCGGCCGCGATCGATAAAGTAGTTTTTCCCGGAATGCAGGGTGGGCCGCTGATGCACATCATTGCGGCTAAGGCGATCTGCTTTCAGGAAGCGATGCAGCCCGAATTCCGGGAGTATGCGAAGCAAGTGGTGGCGAATGCGAAAGTGCTGGCTGAAACTCTGGCTGCGGAGGGCTTCCGCATCATTTCCGGAGGGACTGATACGCACCTGATGCTGGTGGATGTGTTCTCGAAGGGCATGCTGGGCAGTGAGGCGGAGAAGGCGCTGGGCGAGGCTGGAATTACCGTGAACAAGAATGCCATCCCGTTCGATGTTAATCCGCCGTTGAAGCCGAGCGGCATCCGCATCGGCTCGCCGGCTCTGACTACACGCGGGATGAAAGAGGCTGAGATGCGGCAGGTCGGGCGCTGGATCGCGGAGGCGCTGCTTCAGCGGAATGATGCGGCGGTGCTGGCGAAGGTGCGGAAAGAAGTGCTCGAGTTGTGCGAGGCGTTTCCGCTTTACGCCGAGCGGCGGGCCAGGGCGCAGGCGGAACTCAGAGCTTAGGGCAGGACATCGACGATTCTGCTGTGAGGCTTCGCGGCCTCTGTGGTTAAATGCCTTCGGTGAAGATCGCCATTGATATCCGGCGGATGACCGAGTTCGGCGTAGGCACCTACATCCGCAATGTTGTGCGGACTCTCGGGCGCCTTGACCATGAGACCACGTATTTTCTGATTGGCTCTCCCGCGAAGGTCAAGGAAATCGGCCATCTTCCACCTAACTTCCACACTGTTCCTCTGGCGGAGCCTGAGCGTTCATGGAAAAGCTTCCGGGAATTCCGCGCGATTGTGAAGCGGCTGGAATGCGACCTGGTGCACATCCCGAATTTATTCTCCATCCCGCGCGCGCTGCCTTGTCCCTACGTGATGACGGTGCACGATATGCTGGAGCACTTGTCGCGGGCGCGCCAGCAGACTGGGTTTTGGGGGTCGCTGCACTTCCAGCTGACCAAGCAGGTTTTGCGCGGCGCGGCGCGGATTTTCGCGGTTTCAAACTTTACCAAGATCGAGATCGAGAAGCTGTTCGGGATTCCGGCGGGGCGCATTGAGGTGGTTTACAACGCGATCGATGAGCGGTTTCTCCATGGACACGCGAGCGCAGCGGACCGGCAGGTGATTGCCGAGCGCTACCAGGTGACGTATCCCTTTCTGCTTTATGCGGGGAGGATCAGTCCGCACAAGAACGTGGTGCGGATGATCGAGGCATTTTCCGCGCTGAAAACGGAACTGGAAAAAGACCAGGCATATCCTGACCTGAAGCTCATTATTATTGGGGACGATGTGTCGGGCAATCCTGACTTGCGGAGGACGGTGATCCGCAGCGGAGTGCAGAACGATGTGCGCTTCTTAGGTTTTGTGCCGATCGAAGTGTTACGGACCTTCTACGACTCGGCCAAGATTTTTGTTTTTCCGTCGTTGTACGAGGGTTTCGGGCTGCCGCCGCTGGAGGCGATGGCACACGGCACGCCGGTTGTGACTTCAAGCGTGTCATCGCTGCCGGAGGTGGTGGGCAATGCTGCGGTACTCGTGCATCCGGAGAATGTTTTCGAGATCATGAGGGCGCTGCACCGGGTCCTGATGGACCAACCGCTGCGCGAGAAGATGAAGGAGCGCAGCTACCGGCAGGCGGCAAAGTTTTCCTGGGAGAAATCGGTGCGCCGAATTCTGGACGCTTACCAGGAAGTGCTGGATCCGCGAGGTGAGGCCGAATCCCGCGGCCAGCCTGCCTCCACGAGCCACAAGCCTAGAGCAGGCGTGGCGTGATTCGACTTGTAGGCATCCGGAGCGCCGGATCGATCCTGATTGAATCCGAGATTATTTCAATAAGGGCTGGCCTGGAGAAGCGATGGCGAGCTTGTGCAGCTTGGCGGTGACGCGGTCGCGATCGCCATCAGTCTTGGCCGTGGCGAGACGTTTGCGGAGGGTTGTGATCTTGTGCTGGCGGGCGCGGCGCCGGCGAATTTCCGGGCGGCGGCTGGGTGCGGACATGTGATGTGCTCCTGAGTAGATTGAGAAAAATTGCGGCAGCCGGACCTGTAAGCCGAATTCTGTCCACCGGATTGCTCCGGCGGGACGGTCATTCCTCTGGGCCACGCATCGCTGCGAGGCTCTAGCGACCTACCCGAAGGTTTGACGCACCGAGCCGGCACGTGCCGAAACTGGATTCCGAAGAATCAAGTCGCGGACTCCCTTCCTATTTGGTCTTGCTCCGTGTGTGGTTTGCCCTGCCCGCTGCATTACTGCGGCGGCGGTGCGCTCTTACCGCACCTTTTCACCCTTACCCGCATCCGTGAAGACTGCAGGCGGTATGTTTTCTGTGGCACTTTCCGTCGGACGGGCTTGAACCCGGCCTCCCGGACGTTATCCGGCACACTGCTCTGTGGAGTTCGGACTTTCCTCTCCCCGCATCCGAAGACGCGGGAAGCGACCGTCCGGTCCAGCTGCCAACAGGACCATTATATGCGGGCTTCGGGCTTCGGCTGTCGGGCTGCGGTCTTAGCGCGATGCCACACCTCCTGGATGTCGCTTGCTGGTAGACTTATCGACAAAGCGGGCCCTGCTGAAACTCCTTTTTGTCCGAAGCCTGAAGCCCGAAAGCCGAAGCCTGACCCATGAACATCGCCGAAGCCATCCGAATCGCGCTGCAGTCGTTGTGGGTGAATAAGCTGCGCTCGGTGCTGACGCTGCTCGGCGTGGTGATCGGAGTGGCTGCCGTGATCGCCGTGGTCACCTTCGTCTCGGGCATCAACGACTACGTGGCGCAGAAAATCTTCAATCTGGGGGCGGACGTTTTCATTATTTCTAAAATGTCTCCAGTCGAGACCAATGTGGATCACTTTCTGGCGGCCGAGAAGCGCAAGAATCTGATCCTGGAAGATTACGAGGCGGCGCTCGCCGCCTGCCGGCACTGCGAATACCTGGGAGCGACACTGCGCGGCACCGGCAAGGTGAAGAACGGCGAGCAATCGATCAGCGATACCACGATCCAGGGAATTACGCCGTCCATGGCGGAAATCCTGGACACGGATCTGACCTCGGGCCGCATGCTGAACGAAACCGATTTGAACACCCGGTCTTCGGTAGCGGTCGTAGGCACCGACATTGTGGATCACCTGATGGCCGGCTCTGACCCGCTGGGCAAAGAAATTCGGATTGACGGCTGGACTTACCGGGTCATCGGCGTGGGCAAAAAGAAGGGCAAGACTCTGGGGCAGAGCGCTGACAACTACGTGATGATCCCTCTCACGGTGTACTTGAAGCAGTACGGGGCTCATAACAGCAGCATCGGAATCTGGGGCAAGGCGCTGGCCACCGGAGCTCCGCTGAACGAAGCCATGGATGAAGCGCGGGTGGCCCTGCGGGCGCATCGCCACGACCGTCCGGGCGATGACGACAGCTTCGAAATTGAGACCAACGCCAGCCTGCTCGGAATCTGGTCTGGCCTGAGCAATACGTTTTTTATGGCGACGATCGGCATTGCGGCGGTTTCTCTGGTGGTCGGCGGCATTGTGATTATGAACATTATGCTGGTGTCGGTGACCGAGCGCACTCGCGAGATCGGCATTCGCAAGGCCCTCGGAGCCCGGCGCGAAGATGTGTTGCTGCAATTTCTGATTGAGTCAGTCACTCTGGCGCTCGCCGGCGGCGCGTTGGGCGTGCTCCTGGGAGTGGTGATCGCACTGGCGGTTACTTTACTGATCGGAATGCCCTCGGCGATTAAGCTATGGGCCGTAGCGGCGGGATTACTGGTATCGGCAAGCGTGGGAGTGTTCTTTGGAGTTTATCCGGCGCAGAAAGCGGCGAAGCTCGATCCGATTGCGGCGCTGCGGTTCGAAACTTAAAGAATTTGGCGATTGAGCAATCGGGTGATTTTGCGATTGAAGACCTCGCACGCGGTTCTGAACTCAAGGTTTTCAATCACCAAATCACGCAATCGCTAAATCACTCAATTCCTCATGATTCGCAAAGACGAATTCGGCGAGATCGTCCAGATGGCGACCGACACCATCCGGGGCAACAAGCTGCGCTCGTCGTTGACTGTGCTCGGAATCGTGATTGGCGTGGCCATGGTCATCGGTGTCTCCTCGATCGGGCGCGGGCTGGACGACAACGTGCGCGACGTGGTCGCGAGCATCGGCTCCAACATCATCTTTGCCTACCATCTCGAGCCATTCACTTTCGGGCGGCAGACCGAAGAAATGCGCACGCGCAAGAAGTTGACGTTCGAAGATGCGGAAGCCATCCGGCAACTGCCGCATGTGAAGGCTGTATCCGCGGGTATTCGTTTTTTCCGTCCTGAACTCGGCGTGGGTTCCTTCGTGGTGAAATATCAGGATCGCAAGGTTAAGAACACGATCCTTGAGGGAGACACGGCGTCCGTGAAGGATGTTTTCGACCTGGTTATGTCCTCGGGAAGATGGTTCACCGAGGCCGACGACGAACGGCATGCGACGGTGATTATTCTTGGCCATGACACGGCGGAAGAGCTGTTCCCGGTAGAGGATCCTTTGGGAAAGGAAATCAACATCGAGGGACGATTGTTCGAAGTGATCGGCGTTTTAGCGAAGATCAAGTCGGTGTTTGGCGGCGGGAAAGATCCCAACGACAATCGCGTCTTTTTTCCGCTCACCACTTTCAAAACGCTTCATCCTGAATTGAAGGACCACTGGATCAGCGCCAAGGCGACGTCTCATGACGATATGCCGAAGGCGATCGACGAAATTCGCGAACTGCTGCGGCGGCGGCGAAAAGTTCCGCCCGACAAACCGGACAATTTTTCCGTCTTCACGTCGGATTCGATCTCGGACACCTGGAACCAGCTGACGGGCGCGCTGTTTGTGGGGATGTTCGCGATTTCGAGCGTCGGGTTGATTGTAGGCGGGGTCGGCGTGATGAACATCATGCTGGTGAGCGTCACGGAGAGGACGCGCGAGATCGGCGTTCGCAAGGCGATCGGCGCGCGCAAGCGGGATATCCTTCTGCAATTCACATTGGAGGCGATCATCCTCACGGTCGTTGGCGGTGTGATTGGGATTCTGCTGGGAGCGGCCATTGTGTGGGTGATCCCTGAGTTCTGGCCCTCGCTGCCTGCGCACATGTCGGTGTTCTGGACGATCTTTGGCTTCACTTCTGCCGCGGGAGTTGGGCTGGTCTTTGGCATCTATCCCGCGTGGAAGGCGGCGAACCTGGATCCGATTGAGGCGCTGCGTTACGAATAGTCTGGCCTGCGTTTGCGCATGATGCACTCCATCCTCGAATAGTTCAGATCGTCGCGGTCATCGGCATCGTTTCCAGTTCGCTCTACTACCTGCTCTGTCTTTGGAGTGCGGCGAAATTTCTGCGCGAGCGAGCGGCGGGCGAAGACGAGCCGGGCGCGCGTCCACACCGGGCTTGCCGCCTATCTCGATTCTTAAGCCGCTCAAGGGTACAGATCCTGAGATCTATGAGAGTTTTCGCAGCCACTGCCTGCAGGATTATCCGGAATACGAAATCATCTTTGGCGTGAGCGATCCCAACGATCCCGCGATCGAAAGCGTGAGGGAACTGCAAAGCGAATTTCCTGATCGCAGAATCCAGCTGGTTGGTGAGTTCGAAAATACTGGGCACGAATGTGAAAGTCAGTAATCTCGCGCAGATGTTGGGGGAAGCGCGTTATGACCACCTGATCGTCAACGACAGCGACATTCGAGTGGAGCCCGACTACCTGCGCCGCGTGACGGCGCCACTGGCCGACTCGCGCGTAGGAATGGTTACCTGCCTTTATCGCGGAGTTTCCGGTGGAACTCTGGGTTCGCATCTGGAAGCCTTAGGCATCAGCACGGATTTTTGCCCGAGCGTGTTGGCTGCGCGGCAACTGGAAAGCGGCATTCGCTTTGGGCTGGGTTCTACGCTGGCGTTTCGCCGGGCCGAGTTGGAAAAGATCGGAGGGTTCGCCTCATTCGTCGACCATCTCGCCGACGACTACGAACTCGGAAAGCGCATCGCAGGGCTGGGGCTGAAGGTGATGCTTTCCGAGGTTGTGGTTGAGACTTATCTTCCGGCTTATCGTTTGCGGGAATTCTTCGCACATCAACTTCGGTGGGCGCGCGGCGTGCGCGACGCGCGCGCCGGCGGTTACCTGGGCCTGGCTTTCACCTTTGGATTTCTGTGGGCGCTGGTTGCCGCTGGCGACGAGCTGGAGGAGCGCTGTGGGCCTGCGGCGCGCTCGGGGTCACGCTGTGCCTGCG
Organism: uncultured Acidobacteriaceae bacterium; assembly: GCA_963827005.1. Taxonomy (GTDB): domain Bacteria; phylum Acidobacteriota; class Terriglobia; order Terriglobales; family Acidobacteriaceae; genus Sulfotelmatobacter. The sequence continues at coordinate 1,047,786 of CAWGZD010000007.1, read as the reverse complement.
CTTTGCGGTCGCTTTCATGGTGGGCCGAGGCGTCCTGCGGGATCGTCAGGTTCTGAAGTATGCCTGGCTGATTCCCCTGCGGGATCTGGTTGCAGTCGCAATCTGGATTGCGAGCCTGGGTGGCCACACCGTGACCTGGCGCGGAGACCGCTTCCGGTTGAAGAACGGCAAGCTCACTCGGATCGCGCCGTAGCGCTGCAAGGATGCGCAATCGTGCCGGCCGCCATGGGAACGGTGCAGCTATGGTCGAGGACGGTCCGGACTTTGGTGGCCAGTTGTTTCAATGTGAATGGCTTCTGCAGAAAGTTGTTTTCGACGTTGACCACTTTATGATCCAGGACGGTTTGACCGGCATAGCCAGAGACGAACAGCACTCTGGTCTCAGGACGCAGGGTCTCCAGTTCTCTCGCCAGTTCGCCCCCGCTCATATGAGGCATCACGACGTCGGTAACCGCGAGGTGGATCGTCGAGTCGTGACTCTTCGTGACCGACAACGCGTCCAGGCCGTCTCTGGCTTCCAGAACCGTGTATCCACGAAGGCTGAGAAACTCGGCCGCGGCGCGGCGCAAGGCCTCCTCATCCTCGACCAGCAGGACGGTCTCGGTGCCGCGAAGCACAACCTCAGTTCCTGGGTTATAACTCTCCGTGGCGACGGGCTGATTCTGCACACAGGGCAAGTAGATCTTAATGATGGTGCCCATTCCGGGTTCGCTATAGGCCCAGACGAATCCATGATTTTGTTTGACGATGCCGTACACGGTAGCCAGGCCAAGCCCGGTCCCCTTGCCAGAGGCTTTCGTGGTATAGAAGGGCTCAAAAACGTGCGACAAATGTTCTTCATGAATGCCGGCGCCGGTGTCAGTCACGCTTAGGACGGCGTAGCGTCCGATGGGAATGATGGCCCGCTTGCGGTCGATGTATTGTTCGTCGAGTTGGACATTGCAGGTTTCGATCGTGCATCGTCCTCCCTGGGGCATGGCGTCGCGGGAATTGGCCGCGAGGTTCATGAGAATCTGTTCGATCTGCACGGGATCAAGGCGGACTCTGCCCAGCCCCTCACCAGCGACGAACAGGAGCTCGATGTCTTCCCCAATCAGGCGGTGGAGGGTTTTGACGATTCCACTCACCACCGGGTTTAGTTCGGCAACGCGCAAGGCCTGCGGTTGCTTTCGGCTGAACGCGAGCAACTGGCGAGTCAGGTCGGCAGCCCGGTGGGCGGCGGAGAGAATCTCCTGGATTCGCGCCTGAGCAGCGCTTCCGGCGGCCACGGAGTCGAGAGCCAGTTCGGAGTAGCTCGTAATGATGGTCAGCAGATTGTTGAAGTCGTGGGCAACGCCGCCCGCGAGCCGGCCGATCGCATCCATCTTTTGCGACTGGATCAACTGGGCTTCGAGGCGCAGGCGTTCGGTGAAGTCCCGGCCGTTGGAAACAAAGTGCGTGATGCGGCCTTCCGCATCCCGTATAAGACTGACGCTCTCATCGACATAGTAGACGTCACCATTCTTTTTCCGGTTCACCAGAATCGCGCGGTAGACGCCGCCCGAACGAATGGTTTCCCACAACTCCCGGTAGAGTACCGGCGCTTGCTGTCCGGATTTTAGAATCGAGGAGTTCTGGCCTGCCACTTCCTTCTGAGAATATCCAGTCAGGAGTTCAAACGCGGGGTTTACATATTCGATGATGCCTTCGCCGTTCGTGATAAAGATCGCATCGGCGGACTGCGCGACCGCGCAGGAAAGCTGGCGCAAAGATTCCTCGGCAATCTGCCTCTGCTGCTGCGTCGAGTGCAAACTGAGCGCACAGCGGATCGTGCGCACCAGGTTGGCTCCAGTGAGCTGCGATCTCTCCATGCAATCCGACGCGCCGGCCTGGATGATCTCAGCAACCGCTTTCTCGTCGGCATGCTCGGTCAGCAGGATGAAGGGCATTGCTCCGCGGGTGTGCAGGAATTCGGAGAGAAGTTTGGTGGCTGCGGCATCCCCGGTCTCATGTTCAAACAAGACCAGGCCATAGTCACCCCGCTGCAACATCGTCTGAGCCTCTTCCAGAGAGCCGGCATGCTCGAGTTCCGCAGGTAAAACATTGCGGTTCCGGTCGAGAATCTCCCGGATCAGAAAAAAATCCTCTTCCTGGTTGCCCACCAGCAGGACGCGCAAAAGGGAGGGCTCGAGTTGTGTCGCGGTTGACAGGGGAGAACCTTGGGTACTCTTTTTACATCGGAAGGTTTCACCTGCAGCGTCGTCTTTGGAGAAGGGAGGTAATCATCGGAATCGTGCGGATCTCCCAGAATGGGACAGGTTCAGTTCGGGACGGGGCGACTACCGGCGGGGAATAATTGTGAGTACCCTCCGGGCACAACGCGCCGGTCTTCGTTCCTAAGTCGCTTATAGGATAATAGTGAGAAGAAGGTTTCCGTATTCTTGGTTCCCGTTCCGGGAATGGCTATGATCCGACCGCGCACACTCTTCTTATTAGCTGTCTGCTGCCTTCTCACCGCCTTGGCTTGGCCTCAAGCCCCCTCGGGAGGCCAGGAGTTTCTCTACACTATCTCAACTTCGCAGCCCTGGACGGATACGAGTCTGGATTTGCAAAGTGGGGATTCTGTGCAGATTACGGCAAGCCGCAGTGCATCCTCAGAATGTGATCCGCGAGGGGTGAGCGGGGCCGTCCACGCGAACGGCCTGCCTCTGGCTTCGGCGCGTGTGGGAGCGTTGATCAGCCGGCTCCATGCCCACGGCGCATCTCCTTTTCTGATTGGAAGCGGCACGGAGCTGCGCATCGAAGAACCGTCGCATCTGTTTCTGGGCGTCAACGCTGCCGGCGATAGCCCTTGTGCAGGGAATTTCGCAATCACCGTTCACCGCGTTGCTGGCTCGTCGAGCAATTCTGAGGCCGGCTCCAGCTCCCGCGGCGAGCAATTGAAGTCGCAATTGAGTACGGCAGCCGAGATTTTCATGCAAGGACAGTTCGGCGCAGACAAGGCTGCTAGCGCTTCTCGCGGATCGGGCGTGGAGCATTCGGAAGGGACCGGGTCAGCAGGGAGTGGTTCAGAAGAGGCTACCGCGCCGGTGCTCAAACTCTCCGCGGCCGCCCTCGATCCTGCACTCCGCAAAAACATTGACGGATTGCCTCGCCGGGTGAATGACCAGTTGCAGAACCTCGGCGACATGGTGAACTTCGTGATCGTTGGAGCGCAGAAGAGTGTGCTGACGGCGCTGGACTCCGCAAACTGGCACGCCGCCGATACGACCAAGAAGAGAGCTGTGCTCGGTGCAGTGCTCGACACTTACGAAGATAAGGATTACCTGCAAATGCCGATGAGCACTCTTTACCTTTTCGGCAGGGCGCAGGATTTCGGTTACGAGATGGCGGAACCCATCGCCATGGTCGCCAGCCGCCACCATTTTCGCCTGTGGAAAGCGCCATTCACGCTTAACGGGCAGGAGGTTTGGGTCGGGGCGGGCACGCACGATATCGGTTTCTCCAAGGATAAGCGCAACGGCAGTGTGACTCACAAGATCGATCCCCTGGTCGACGGCGAGCGCGACAACATTGGCGGCAGCCTGCAGAAGGCCGGGAAAGTGGAGAGCCTCACCTACTATCTCCCACCGTACCCGGTCCGGCGAGCAAAGAACGCCACCGGCGACGGGTACCAGTCCGATGGCAGGGTACTGGTCATTATTCTTCGATAGTGCTTCGATTTACAGGCGCCGGAGCATCCTGGGTCCGGCTCTCTTGCCGAATTTTCTTTCGGCGGTTAACGAACTCAAGACTCAATCGTCTAAACGGAAGGTTTGAAGGGGAATGCTCTCTTCAAACTGAAACCAGGGAACCCCTGCCCAGTTTCCTGCGTATTAGTTAAAAGAGCCAGAGTGTGCCTGAACAGCGGAGCGGGATTGGAGGATTTATGCAGATCCAGGAAGGCGCAAGCGCGATGCGAACCATCGTCGACAACGGGAATGGCCACGTGCAGGAAGTGGTGCGGCAGGCCCACGAGGAGCTGCGTCAACTCCTGCAGCAGCGCGCCGAGGTCATGCGCCGGATCGGGACCATCAAGCAGACCATCGCCGGCCTTGCCAACCTCTTCGGAGACGGCGTGTTGAGCGATGAGTTGCTGGAGCTGGTTGATCGCAAGAGTAACGGGCGCCAGCCCGGCTTTACCAAGGCGTGCCGCATGATTCTGATGGACGCAAAGCGCGCCCTGAGTGCGCGGGACGTCTGCGACCGGATCCAGGAGAAGGCGCCGCCCATGCTGGCGCGCCACAAAGATCCCATGGCGTCGGTGACTACGGTGCTGAATCGCCTGGTGGCCTATGGAGAGGCGAAGGCCGTATCCCTTGAGAGCGGCCGCCGCGCCTGGAAGTGGGTAGCCGACACGGAATCGGAGTCGACCGAGCTGCCGGTGTCAGCCTAGCAACGCATGCACCGGAACTATCCCGGTGGCAGCAGCATCCCTTTCTCCAGATGCCGGGTGACGTGCGCATACGAAGCCGCGTGCGGATCGTGTGTCACCATCACAATCGTCTTGTGGAAGTCTTCGTTCAGCCGCTTCAAGATCTCCAAAACTTCGGTAGCGGAGTGGCTGTCCAGGTCGCCGGTCGGCTCATCCGCCAGTAACAGAGTGGGATCGCTCACAATCGCCCGGGCGATTGCGACGCGCTGCTCCTGCCCGCCGGAGAGCTGCTTGGGCAGATGGTGCACTCGCTCTTCCAGGCCGACAAGCTTCAGCGCCGTCATCACATGATCCCGCCTCTGCTGCGGGTTGAGCCGGGTCAGCAGCAGCGGCAACTCCACATTCTCAAACGCGGTCAGCACCGGAATCAGGTTGAATGTCTGGAAGACATAGCCGATGTGCTCGTTGCGCCAGTGCGCCTGCTGCGAATCGCTGAAGCGGAAAATGTTCTGATTCTCCACCAGCAGCTCGCCGGAAGTAGGCCGGTCGATGGCCGCAATCATGTTCAGCAGCGTCGTCTTTCCGGATCCCGAGGGGCCCATCAGCGCCATGAATTCGCCCGCCGCAATGTCGATCGAGACGTCATCCAGGGCCTTCACCTCGAACGCTTCACGCTTGAAGACTTTGCTGACATTGCGGGCCTGCACCACTTTGGTTCCGGTTGCGATCTTGTTTTCAACGACTGTGTTCATAATTATGACTGCCCCTTAATTTTGATGGAGTCCCCGTCCTTCAGATCCTGCGGCCCTTTCGTGATTACGCTTTCGCCACCCACCAGCCCGTCGACCAGAAAGCCGTCCGTGCGCTGGCTCAGCACATGCACCTCGCGCATGCGCGCCTTGCCGTCGAAAGCCAGCAACACGACCTTCTTACCGTCATGGTCCCGCACAGCGCTGGCTGGCACAAACACTCCAGCAGATTGCGCGCTGGCCGGTTTCTGTTCCTCCGCCAGGAATTTCACCGTGGCGTTCATTTCCGGCCGCAAGAATACGTCTGGATATTTGCCCGGATTCAATACCTGCACTTTTACCTGCACCGTAGCTTTCTGCCGGTTAGCCTCGGGAGAAATCTGCGCGATCTCGCCGTCATATTTCTTGTCAGGATAAGTGTCGGTCGTGACAATCGCTTTCTGCTTGGGCGCGAGCCGGGAAAAATCGGCCTGTGCGATGTCGAGCTCGACCTGCAGATCGTTCAAATCCGCCAGCGACACCACCGACCCCTGCGGACCGCCCGCCGCCGCGCTGGCGAACTGCGCGGTAATCAGTTCACCTTTCTCGGCGGTGCGGTCGAGGATTGTGCCCGTAACCGGCGCCCGGATCACAGTGGCATCAAGCTGCGATTTCGCGTAGTCGAGCTGCCCTTGCGCTTGCGCCAGCGCTCCGCGGGCGCGGGCAATCTCTTCTGCGCGAGGGCCGATCTTCATCAACTGAAACGATTTCTCGAGCGAATTGACCCGCTGCTGGTCGGATTCGAACTTGGCAGTGGCATCGTCCATCACCTGGCGGGAAACTACGCCTGCGCCCGAGAGCTCCTTGGTGCGGTCCAGCGTGAGCTTGTCATCGACCAGGGTGGCGCGGGCTTCATCAAGGTTGTGTTGCGCCTGTTGAATTTCTTCCGGCCGGGACCCGTGCTCAAGTTCATCGAAATAGGCGCGGGCATTGTCCAGAGCGCCTTGTGCCTGCTCCTCCGAGGCGCGAAACTCCTGATCTTCCAGCCGGACCAGAACCTGTCCTTCCTTTACCTGGTCGCCTTTTTCCACGCCGATCCAGGCCAGACGCCCGGTGACCTTGGAGTTCACGTTGATGGTGTGATGAGCGACGATGTAGCCGGTGGCGGAAAGCACCGTTCCGCCCACATCGCTGCTCTCGGCGGAAGCGCGCGTCACTTCCACCTCGGGCACATCGCGCGAGAACAAGCGGTACCCCAGAGCGGAAAGGCTCAGCACGGCTATGATCGCGATCCCAATCACGATGTAGCGGCGCGCCCAGGCTGGCGGCTCACCGCTGGCGCCCCCGCGCTCCGTGCGGTCGATTCGCAAGCTCTGCAAGTCTTCGTGTTTTGCATCAATCGGCATAAGAATCAGTACGAATCCCGCGCTGCCCAAGTTTCCTCAACCGTAGCCAAGTATCGGCAAATCAAAACCAATCAACCACGCAGCGCAGTGAGAATATTCTGCCGTGCCGCATGCCACGCTGGAGCAAATCCCCCGACTAATCCCATGATCAGAGCGAATATGATCGCCGAACCTGCAACCATAGGTGTAATGCGCAAGCTAAACACCACTTCGCTGAACGTCACCGCATTGGACGTTCCGGTCTGCATTCCGTTAAAGGGCAACATCAGCAGTATTCCTGCGATTGCTCCCAGCAGAGCCAGCATCAAGGATTCGAGAACAAACGACGTGAGAATCGCCGGACGCGAGAAGCCCAGCACGCGCAGAGTCGCAATCTCGCGCCCGCGGTACGCCACCGCGGCGTACATCGTATTCATCGCCGCAAAACTGGACCCGATCGCCATAATGATCGCGACCGTCCATCCGATCCCCTCGATTACATTGCCGGAACTGGTCTGCTTGGCGTAATAGTTAGTCTCGATGAATCCTTCCAGCTTCAACCGTTGATCATCGCTCACCCTGTTCTTCAGCGCATCGGCGGCGATGGGGTCGGTCGCGTGCAGATAAGCCGACGAAAGACCTTCCCGGCGGTCGAAGTCCGACGCCTCCTGATTCAGGTCGCCCCAGATCTCAGATTCATAAGCCGATCCTCCGGCGTCAAAGACACCGACGACTGTCCACGATCCCTTGCCAAACTCCATTGTGTCGCCAATATTGGCATGGGAAAAGCGATTGCGAATCGACTTGCTGACCACCACTTCACGCTGCCCCGTCTGAAACCATCGTCCCTCGACCAGCTTCGCGCTGGGCCGCATCTCCAGGCCGTCAGGCATCATGCCCCGGACGGTCACGTTGACTTCGCCCGTGCCGTCTTTGCGGGGCAACACGATCACCACCACCAGTTCGCCCGAAGCCAACGGCTGGCCGTGGCTGTCTTTTGCAATCCCGGGCAGCGTGGTCAGAGTGGGAAATAGCGAGCGATCGAAGCCGCCGGTCAATTCAGCCTCCGAACCTTTTCGCAGCACGAGCACGTTGAGAGGACTCCCGCTGCTCACAAAGGCCCGCTGCAATCCGGACAAAAGCGCCATCAGAAAAATTGCGGTCGTGACCGTGAGTGCGATGCCTAGGGCTGTCATGATAGTGAGGCCCTTACGAAGCCTTAAATTACGGAGGTTGTAGCTGATCGGTATTGCCATAGGTAGACCTCAGCCGATGTGACGCAAGCCTTCCACAATATTCATGCGCGATGCGTTGAGAGCCGGCAAGTATCCACTCACCAACCCCAGAGTCACCGCCACCAGCAGCGATAGTGCCGCGGTTTGCCAATTAACTTTCATCGCCAGTGGAACTCCCAGCGCGATAAAACTGCGCGTGAGCAGCCAAATAATCGGGATCGCCGTTAGAACCCCCAGCACCCCCCCCACCCCGGCCAAAGCGATGGACTCGCCCACGAAAATCGACAGCACACGTCGACGCGTGAAGCCGAGGGTTTTGAGCACAGCGACTTCGCGGATCCGGCCGCGCACCGACATCGCCATCGTATTCGCCGAAACCAGCATGATGGTGAACACCACAGCGCCGCAAATCCCCAGTATGAACGCCTTGACGTTCCCCAAAGATGCCACAAACCCAAGTTGAAACGCCTTTTCGCTTTCAGTCTTTGTCTGCAGCGGCGAGTTGCGGAACATGTCGTCAATTTCTTTTGACGCCCGCGCCACGTTTTCCGCCGAATCGATTTGAGTTGAGTACCATCCCGCTTGCCCCTTGAACCACGGGACGGCTTCTTCCAGGTATTTGGCGTTGAAGTAGAGCGCGTTCTGCGGCGGATCGCGGTGATAGATGGCGCGAATGGTCAATTCGGGATTGACCTCGAAGATCGTGCCCCGCAACGTGATCCGGTCGCCAATCTTCCAGCCGTACTTATTCGCCAGCGTCACGTCGACGAGAGCCCCGGCGCGGTCGTGCTGCCAGGCCGCCAGTTGATCGGGCGGAACGATCTTGTCCGACGCAACTTTCAAATATTCATCCGGGTCTGTCGCAATTCGAGCGAAGAAGTGCTCGGGGCGGTCATCGATATACCGGCCCTCGAACCACGTCATGGGCGCGACTGCGACCACTCCTGGCACGCTGCGGATCTTATCGCGGTAAAACGCCGGCAGAAAAAACGCCAGGGAGACGCGGTCGCGGGTAATGAGCCGGCGTGACGCTTCCGGAGCGACCTGGTCAACATAAAAAGACCGCCAAATGCAAATCATCAGCGTAAGCAATAACAGCGAGAAGCTGATGCTGATCATCGTCAGCAGGCTGCGCCGCTTGTTGCGAAACGTGTTGCGCACGATGAAACTGCTCAAAGTCATAACTTCATCCGATGTGGCGAAGCCCATCCACAATATTTACTTGCGAAGCATGATAGGAAGGCAGTGCCGCGCTGAGCAGTCCCACCAGCGCCGAGGTTAACAGGGCTGCCGCTCCAATCCCAAAAGTTACCTGTAGAGGAAAAAAGCTGATGAACTGCTTCGAGTGCGTCATGCCGTAAACCAGAACCCACCCCAGGCCGATCCCGATCAGCCCTCCACCCAGCGACAGCGCCACGGCTTCACTTACGAACAGGCCCAGGACGCCTCGTCTGGTGAAGCCTAGCGTTTTCAGCACAGCGACTTCCCGCGTTCGCTCCCGAATCGACATCGCCATGGTGTTGGCCGATACCAGCAGCGTCGCAAACACTACGGCCGAACAAATCATCAGAATAAACGCCTTCACATTGCCCATCATGGCCACAAACTCAAGGCCAAACGCCTTCTCGCTCTCCGTCTTGGTGGGTTGAGGCGAGTTATGAAACATGTCATCGACGGTGCCGGCAATCTTGCTCACATCAGCCGGCGACGCTGCGAGGATGCTGAACGTCCCAGCCCGCCCCTTAAAGAAATCTACGGCTTCTTCCACGTATTTCGCATTGAAGTAAACCGATTTGTTATCCGGATTCGAATGGAAAATGCCACGAACGTTCAACTCCAGGTTGACCGGGTAAATGTCTCCCTGAATAAAAATGCGGTCGCCCAGCTTCCAGCCATATTTTGTCGCCAGAGTGTCGTCTACGATCACACCCTGGCGGTCACGCTGCCATGCCTTGACTTGCTCATCAGGCATCTCGACGTCACGGAAGACCTTGAAAAACTCATCGGGATCAGTGCCAAACCGGGCAAAGAAGTTCTCCGGCTTCTGGTCCTTATATATCCCCTGAAACCACGAGACCGGAACCACGGCCACGACCCCTGGGACTGCACGAATCTTCTCCCGGTAGTAGCCCGGCAGATTAAATGTGAGAGAAACTCGGTGCCGCACTACCAGCCTCTCTGCGGACTCAGGACTGCCCTGGTCGAGATAGAAGGCCCGCCAGATCGTCATCATGAGGGTAAGCAAAAGCAAAGAGAACGCAATGCTGAGTATCGTCAGAATGCTGCGGCGCTTGTTGCGGAAGGCGTTCTTGGTGACGAAGCGAGTCAGGGTCATGTCTTGAAACTCAGTCGAAACTCAAGGAAACACGCGGCGTGCCGGACAGCGGACGAGCCTGGTCCATGCAGGCCCCAAGCATAAACGAAGGAATCCGCTTCCGACAACCGGGATCCACTCCGGCGAATAGGTCTCGCACGGCGATGGCCGCAACCAGCCGCATCCCTAGACTCAACCCGCACGCTCCGCCATGCCAGTGGAGATCGTCATCCGCCTGCCATGACAATTGTCACACTCATTTCGGCCAACAGAATTAAACTGCGTTTACTGCGGGAAGGTCACGCCCCAGGATCGAGTTATTTTCTCCCCGCAGAGACCTTTTGTCCGCCGTCATTGCATCGTGCGGTAAATCGTCAATGAACCCTGCGATCTGGTAGTGGTGTAGCTTGATTGCCATCCTGAGCAAGCGTTCTTTGCGCAGCGAAGAGCCTGTCCCGAGCTTGCCGAGGGAATCTGGGCGAGCCGCGCGTGTCCAAGGAGCCTGCCCTGAGAGAGCGACAGCGACCGAAGAGCGCGTTCGGCTCGCCTCCTTATTAGACTGCACCACTACCCGCGACCTCGATTGCCTTGTTTTCGCAGTACTTTGGTAACTCGAACCTTGATCCAGTGAGCGATATCCTAGCTCTACCCTGCCCCGGGTTCTAAACCCACGCAGCTAAATACTGCGCGGCTTGTTTTCTGTGATGAGGCACGGAGCTAATGTCTACTAAAATTGGCCACTTCGAAATCCTGAGTGAACTGTCAAAGTCTGCGACCTGCGTCGTCTACAAAGCGAACGACGCGGAAAGCAGCCAAACCGTTGCGTTGAAGGCGATTCAGTTGTCCGCCTTTGGCGACAGCGCGGCCGAACTGGAGAAGTGCCTCCTCGAAGAGGCCGAGGCCACCAAGGTCTTGAGCCACTCCAACATCACACCGGTTCGCGACGCGGCAGTAATCGAAGGCCAGTTCTGTGCCCCCATGGAATACATTCAGGGCAACAGCATTGCCACCATGCTGGCCCGCAAAGAAGGATTTTCCATCTGGGACCTGCTCGATATCGGCAGGCAGGTGTGCAGCGGTCTCGATAACGCCAACTCGCACAAGTTATTTCACTATAGCCTGGAGCCCTCCAAGATCATGTGCGGGTGGGACAGCACGGTCAGGATTCTGGGCTACGGCGTCTCCGGCGTGGGCAAGTTTACTGCGCAAATGCCCGGCGTCCCTTCGATCCTGCAATACATGTCTCCGGAACAAGTACGCGGTGAGAGCATCGACGCCCGCTCGAACCTGTTCAGCCTGGGCGCCATGTTTTATGAAATGGTCACCGACCGCAAGGCCTTCGATCGTGAAGATGCGGAATCGCTCCGCCAGAGCATCCTGGAGAGCACACCCGTGCCTCCGATGCATGTGAATCCCAAACTCCACCCGGTCCTGAGCGATCTCATCATGAAAGCGCTGGCCAAGGATCCAGCAGAGCGCTACCAGAACGGCAGGGAACTGCTCGACGATCTGGAGAAATGCAAGGAATCCAAACCGAAAGCGGGGAAACAGCCGGCAGCGGCCGCTAAGAGCGCAGCTGTTCCGGACGCGGTCAAAGCAGCCGCTCAAACGAAATTCGCCAACGCCTCAGCTCCGAGCCGTCCTGTTGAGGCCAAGCCGAAGGCTGCGCCGCCGGTCGAAAGCAAGATCGTGGCTCCGGCATCAGCTCCCGCCAAAGCGGCAGCTGCCGCGGCAGGATGGTCCGGGGGCAGGCCGTATCATCCACACTCGTCAGGCCGCCCGATGCTCCGACAGAACCATCCGCCTACATGTCTTCCTCCGTTCTCGATGAGCCCGCGGTAGAGGCTCCCGAAGCGGAGACGCCAAAAATTGCCGTCGATCCCATGATGGCGGGGGGTGGTCCATCTCGCGGCAACAGCGTGAGCTTCTCGGAGATGACCGAACTGCCCCCGCTCAAGGAAGTCTACATTCCGCCTCCGCCGCCACCTCCGGTGTTCGAGCAGAAAGCGCCCCAGGCTCCTACTGTATTCACCGGCCATGACGAGGAGCCGGAGAAACCGAAAGTTCAGCCGCGCGAAGTCGCGCAGAAGGCGATTAAAGAAATCAAGAGCGTCCCGCCCCAGCTGATGATCTACTCCATCGCCGCGGCAGCCGTCTTGATTCTGATCATCGCCGTTGTTCTGGTCCTCCATGTCAACACTTTGAATACTGATGGCGATACGCCTCGCCCAGCCGCCGCCGAACCTGCTCCTCAACCAGCGGCCAGCGAACCCGTTGCCCAGCCTCAGCCCGTCGCGGCGCAACCTGCTGCCCCGGTCCAGGCTCAACCTGAAGTTCAAACTCCCGCGCCTGTGGCTGAAGAGCCCGCGCCAACTCATATGGCAGCCGCGGCCGCCAGAGGCAAAAATTCCAAGAAGAAACAGGCGCCTGCAGCTATCGTAGCCGTGCCCGGACAGATGGCAATCGATTCCACGCCCCAGGGCGCGCAGGTGCAGATCGATGGAAGAACCGATCCCTCCTGGGTTACGCCTTTCTCTCTCACCGGCCTCGGCGCCGGACTGCATACGGTTACGGTCAGCAAAGCGGGCTATTCCACCGACACAAAAACCGTCGACGTGGCATCTGGCAGTAAAGCATTTGTCGTGAGCCATCTCACGCAGGTCATGGCGACGCTCAGCGTTTCCAGCACTCCCGCTGGAGCCAACGTCTACGTTGACGGCAAAGACACCGGCAAGCTCACTCCCGCACAAGTCTCGGTCGATAAGGGACAGCATGTCGTGCTGGTGCGCAAGTCGGGTTACATTGATGAGACCACCAACGCCCAGTTCATCCTGGGCCAGACCGTCAGCTTCTCGCCCGCCCTGCGCTCGCTCGGCAATGTCGATGACATCAAGACCGTGGGGAAAATGAAGAAGATGTTCGGCGGGAAAGACGCTCAAGGCATGGGCACGGTCAGCATCAAGACCACGCCGAAGGGCGCCCAGGTCGCGGTCAACCAGCACATGCTGGATAAGCCATCGCCGGTCGATTTCGTCCTTGACCCCGGCAACTACGTTGTCGACATCACGCTGAGCGGTTATGCCCCCATCCACAAAGTCATCACCGTGGATAAAGGCGGGAAAGCTGTTATTGATGAGGTGTTGCAGCACGAGTAGCCGTGGGCAGCAAACCGATGCGCTGCATTAGTTGCTGAAGGCGCGGGTCGGATTTAAGACTGTCCATGGGCGGATCGGCATTGATCAGCATCAGTCCGCCATCCCGCCGCCGGCTTTGACTTTCCATCAATTCGAAAGCGCGATCAGCGTCCCCCAGCACAGTTGCCGCGGCGGCTCTTGCCATCCAGCTTGACCCCCAGCTTTATATCTTTTGCGGCGTTCCAGCCGGCCATGGTGGATGTGCCATCGGTCAGGATTCGACCCTTGGCTACGCCCCTTTTTGGAGGGCTGTTCCAAGCCACCAACGGGGATCTGTACGGAACAACCTACACCGGAGGGACCTTTCTACAGCACCCAGGAAGGCGGCTCGTGCGGCAGAGTATTCAGCCTCTCCACAGGCCTCGGCCCGTTCGTGAAAACACTGCCCACCGCCCCCAAGGCGGGAACGGAGATCAGCATTCCAGGAACGAATCTGAAGGGTGCGACCAGCGTCACTTTTAACCGCACGGCGGCCACCTTCAACGTGATCTCAAGCTCTTCAATCACGGCCCGCAGTACCCACCGGCGCCACCACCGGCAAGGTCCAGGTGACGACGCCGAACGGCGTGCTCACCAGCAACGTGACTTTCCGCGTGACGCCGTAGAGTCCGCTGCGCAAACCGTCCGCGATCGATGGCGCTGTAATCGTCGATGAGAGAGGGCTAGAGCCGAAATCCGAGAGAACTCTCTGGGAAATATCTGAGAGACGCTTGAGAGATGTCTGAGAGAGATCGATCCGAGACTTACTTGGGAAGCTTGAAGTTTATCGTGACTTGCGTCTGAATCTCGACGGGCTCGCCGTTGAGCAGGTACGGTTTGTATTTCCACTGCTTCACCGCGTCGGTAGCGGCGCGCGCCAGACTCGGATTTCCGCTCAGAACTTTCAACGCCGAGATGTTGCCGGTTTTAGAAATGGTTGCCAGCAGCTCAACCGTGCCTTCAACATGCATTTGCAATGCATTGGGCGGATATGTGGGCTGCGCTTTCTTGATCAACAGACCCTGCGATACTCCCTGCGACACAGTCAGCGACTGCAGCACGGGAGTCGGCGCACTGCTCTGGCCGCCCATCAGATTGGGAAGCGCCCCGTTGTCCGCCGAGGCAATGCCGGTCATGCTCGGAGCAGGCGCATCCGCGGTTGGCGCCGGTTTGGCGACCGGTTGCGAAAGGTCGTTCTTGATAACAATCGGCTGTGCCGCCTTGCTGTCAGAAGCTTTGTTTGCCGCCGGAGCGGGAGACTTCGCCGGGACAGCTTTGTCGCTGCCCTTGCTTGAATGAGCCGGTGCGCTTTCCGCACTGTCACCGTCTTGAGCATCCGAGTCGGCAGAACTCTGGGCTGACCCCCTCGGTTGGGAGGCCGCTGCGGAATCTGGAGTCGCGGAACTGGTAGAAGATGTCGTGGGCGGTGCTGCGGACGAGGTCGCCGGAGCCGGCTTGGGCGCCATCTGCGGCGCCGCCACCGGAGTCGCCGCCGGTTGTGCGGCCACGTGCGTAAAAGGCGTTGCCGCTCCGCTCGAACGTACCCACTGCATCCATACTGCGTAGCCCGCGGCCGCAATCAACACGACCGCAGCCACTGCCAACAGGGTTTTCTTGCTTCCTCCGCTCGCAGCTTCGCCACCCCCGCTGCCAACGTTTCCTCCGAAGGTGAACGCGGGCGCTGGCGCAGACGAAGCTCCAGAACCGCCGTCGATCGAAGTTGCATTCTCGCTGAGATCTGCGACTTTCGCCGCGCTTCCGGATTCCGGGATCGCTGTCGCTTTGCCCTCATCCGCAACGCTCGGTTTCTGCTCGCGGGCGGGAGCGGGAGCGCTGCCTGCACTTGACCCGAACCTTGCCGGACTCGCCGTCGAAAGTCCAGCGCTAGGCGCCGCAGTAAAGATTTCTGAATGGCTTGCCGGTATCTCTGTCTTCGGCGTCGCGATCGATGGCGCGACCGCCGGTGAATCGACTTCATCACTCAACTCGAGAATCTCCCCATCGCTTTCATCGATTCCGCTGGCAGCGGAGGCCACAACCGTCGGTTGCGATACCGGCTTCTGCGTTGGGATGCTGGCCGTCGCGGTCCTTACCGTGGGCGCGATCGGTGCTGCTGGACGCGCAGGGATCGTCTTCACACTTGGAACCTGTGGCGCCGCCTTCGGAGGCGCTGGCGTCGGTGCCGGTGCTGCTGGCTTCACGGCTGCTCCGGTCGCTCCTGCCGCAGGTGTCGCCGGTTTTCCCGCTTCGTTCTTGCGCAACAGTCCGCGGGCAACTCGTAACGTGCCTTTCGCCTGCTCCACATTGATGGGCTTGGTCAGAACCAGGTTCGCGCCGATGCGGAAGGCTTTTGCCACTCCCGCCTGCCCTTCCACAACCGCGACCGCCAGAGACGATTGATTGTTCGGTGTGTTGCGCGCGCTCTTGAACAACAGCGTGGCATTCTGCTCGTTATCGCAGTCCACAACGACCGCATCGAAGTGCTCGCCCATCAGTTTCTTTACCGCGGCGAAGGGCTCGGTGCAGGGAACGACGGTGAAATCCAGCTCGCTGAGAACCTGTGTTACGGTGCGAGCCGTTTTCTCATCGGGGCAGAATAAGAGCGCTTGATAACCCATACTATGGTCATCGTAGGTACACCCGTAAGCCTCATCAAGTTACGGTGGTAATTGGAAAAAACCCGATTTCACACTGCCAGCAAGCCCTTTGGCGCCTCCTGACGCGATACCCGGAAGCCCGAAGCCGGAAGCCCGAAGCCGGGCGCCGGAAGCCGCAGTTCTGCAGATACAATGCGGTGCATGCGCATCCCGCTCTGGCTCAAGCTGCTTTGGACAGCGTGGATAATAGCTTGGGCAGTTGTCTACTGGCGCCAGTACGGTCTGCAAAACTTTCTCTTTTTCTGTGATCTCGGAAATTTCTTCATCGCTGCCGCGCTCTGGCTCGAAAGCCCTCTCCTGTTTTCCTGGCAGGCCACCGGACTGCTGCTCTTCCAGACCGCATTCACCCTCGACCTCGCCGGCGCTCTGCTTAGTGGACGCCACTGGATCGGCGGCACGGAATACATGTTCGATCCGCATATCCCCCTGTGGATCCGCCTGCTGAGCCTGTTTCACGTGGTGGTGCCGGCGCTGCTGCTCTGGGCAATCTGGCGGTTAGGCTACGACCGCCGAGGCTGGAAGTATCAAACGCTTACCGCGTGGATCGTGGTCCCGATCAATTATTTCTGGCGTCCGGAATTCGACGTGAACTGGGCCTGCGGCCCGTTCTTCCACGAACAGCACGCCATCCCCGGACCTTTGTATCTTCTTCTATACCTGATCGTAGTTCCTGCCACTGTGTTTTTTCCCACGCATCGCTTTCTGCTCTGGCTGACGCAACGCTGGCATCGCAGTTCCTAATCAAGAGGCGGTCCAGTTCTTGGATGTCATCCTGAGCAAGCGTTCTTTGCGCGGCGAAGGATCTGGGCGAGCCGCGCGTTGCGTCGCGCCTTCCGCGACGCAATAATCGCGCGTCTGGCTCGCCTCCTTATCGAACTGACCCGCTACCCTAATCCTCCCGCCCAGCATTCTTTCCCGCATTCGCTTTCTGCCCGCGCGATGTCGATTCAGCCGGCGCTTTGTCCGTCGAAGCCGGCGCCGAAGGTGCATCGTCCGCTGCCTTCGTAGCCGCGGCATCGATTTGTTTCCTCGCCAGCGCAGGGTCGCCGCTCAGATAAAGCGTCTGCGACGGCGAGGCCAGAGTGGTTCCCGATTCCTCCACGAATCTCATAATCCGCAGCAGCACATCTTCGCGGACCGCAGCAAATTCGTTGACGTCCTGCGTAAGGACGTAACAGAGAAGCTCCACGTTAATCGAACTGGTGGCCAATTCGGCGAGCCGCACGCGAATCGTGCTGGTTTCAATCTTTGCGTGCTCACTCAAAACGCGCCGAACTTCCGCCAGCACTTTGCGAACATGGTCAGCCGATGTGTCGGGATGCAGGCCCAGAATCGTTTTGAAAAGAATCTTGTCGCGCCGGCTCAGGTTCTCGACATTGATGGTCGCGACCGTACCATTCGGAATCGCCAGCAGCGTTCTTTCTTCTGTGCGCACGCGAGTCGACCGCAATCCAATATCCTCGACCGTGCCCGTGCGGTCGCCAAACTTGCAGACGTCCCCCACGCGAATCACTTCGTCGCCCAGAACCGATACGCCGCCGAACAAATTCGCAATCGTCTGCTGCGCCCCAAAACCTACCGCCAGCGTGCCAATGCCCACTCCAGCCAACGCCGTGCTCATGTTGAAGCCCAGCACGCCCAGAATAAAAAATAGCGCCATCACCACCACCAGCGCCTTGATGATGCGCTCCCCCAGCAGCATCAGCGAGCCCGTACCGGAGTGCCCTCGAGCCAGTGCGCGGCTGCGTACCCGCTGCAGGAACCATCGAATCAGCCGCCACAGAATCCAATTCGCTCCAATGATGACCGCGACCGCGATGATCTGCCGGTAGTAATGCCGCGGAAGCAGCGGAATTCCCAGGTAGCTCGCCAGCATCCGGTGAACCAGCGTGCCCGCAAGTAGCCACGCCGGCGCTGAGACCGAGCGCCACTGCGCCAGTTCCGCCTGCTCGTGCCTCCGCGCCCACCAACGCAAAGGAACTTGCAGCACCACCAACAGCAGCCATCCCGCTCCCGCGGATATCGGAATCAGCAGCAACAGCGCAAACCATTGCCATAGCGGCATTCCCGCGACTTGGTTCTTCACCGTCCACTGCGGCAATCGTGTTTCTACCTGCCGCGCTTCCACCTGATCGTAAAGTTCCGGAACTTTCGCCAGAGTTTCCGAAGAGAACAGCCAGATTTTCCCCGCGCTCGCGTCATTCACTCGAACCAACACGAGATCAGCTTCCACGTCCCCGGACGACATGGTCCCCAGCTTCTGCCGGTCGAGCGGAACATCTTCCTGCGGCGTGCCCTCAGGCAGCCGGCTCGGCCTCAAGCTGCCGGTGAATGCCCGGTCCATGTCAAACTTCAGCTTCATCGCCAGCGCATCGCCTTCGGCCTGGCGGCGCGCGGGACTCATCTGCAAATATTGCGAAGCGATGCTGTAGCTGCCCGATTGCGCCGCCTGTAGAAATCCAAAAACAGTTCCATACGGCGTATCGCGCCCCAGTTGGTCGGTAGGTTTTGTGGAAGTGCTTGCCGGCGCCGCAGGTTGCAGAATCTGGCTGAGCGCGCCTTGGGCCGCCATCGGCAGGCACGCCGCAAGACCAATCACAACAAGAACAATCCCTCTGGAAAATTTGCCCATGATTTCTTCCGCTTTGCGCGTGCAGACGCGTGCGGCGCACGCCGCTCGACTCAAGTGAGATTTCATTGTAGCGGAACTGGTTGGCTGTAAAAATCCGGCGTCGCCCGTCGCCGCAAACTACCCGCGCTTGGGCCGGAACACGTGCGTGCTCGTTCCAAAAAAAACTTCTGCCGCTTCCATCACCGTCTCCGAAAGCGTCGGGTGCGGATGGATCGTCATGGCCACATCGCTCGCCAGCGCCGCCATTTCAACCGCCAGCACTCCCTCCGCAATCAGTTCGCCGGCGCCCACACCGACAATCCCCACTCCCAGCACGCGCTCCGTCTGCGGATCAACAATCAGCTTCGTCATCCCCTCCGGACGATCCAGCGTAACCGCCCGCCCCGATGCGCCCCAGGGAAACTTCGCAACTTTGATTTCACGTTTTTCTTTTTCCGCCTGCGTCTCGGTCAATCCACACCACGCCACTTCCGGATCGGTGAACACCACGGCCGGAATCGCATTCGGTTCGAACGCAACCTTGTGCCCGGCGATAGCCTCCGCCGCCACGCGTCCTTCATGCGATGCCTTGTGCGCCAGCATCGGCTCCCCCACCACGTCGCCGATCGCATAAATGGAAGCATCCGCGGTCTGCAGTTGCTTGTTCACTTCGATGAATCCGCGTGCCCCCACGCGCACTTGCGTTTTCTCGAGCCCAGGAATCTCCGAGTTCGGTTTCCGTCCCACCGAAACCAGCACCCGATCAAAAATCTTTTCCCTATCCTTTTCTTGTAGCGCAGCTCCCTCGAACTTCGCGCGAATGCCCGCACCCTCTTCTTTGAGAGACGCGACCGTGGTATTCAGCAGAATCGCCTCAAACATCTTCTCCAACCGTTTGTGCAGCGGAAGCACCAGGTCGCGATCCGCGCCCGGAAGCAGTCCTCCCAGCATCTCCACAACCGTCACGCGCGTCCCCAGCGCGGCATACACCGAACCCAGCTCCAGCCCAATGTATCCGCCCCCCACCACCAGAAGACTTCGCGGGATATCTTCCAGATCAAGCGCCCCGGTCGAATCCATCAGTCGCGGCGAATCCAGCTTGAACGCCGGAATAATCGCTGGCCGCGATCCCGTCGCAAGAATGATTCGGTCAAAACTGAGGACCACCTCCGTCGCATCCGCCTTGCTGATCCGCAACGTGGTCGAATTCTCAAATGCCGCGCGCCCCTGAATGTATTCCAGATGCCGCTGCTTGGAAAGTTGTCCCAACCCTCCGGTCAATTTCTTGACCACACTCTCTTTCCACGTCCGCAACCGCGCCAGATCAATCTTCGGCGCGGCAAATTCGATTCCCCAATTCTTCGCTTGCTCCGATTCTTCCAGCAGCTTGGCAACGTGCAGCAGCGCCTTCGAAGGAATGCATCCGCGATACAAACACACGCCCCCCGGATTTACTTCTGGATCAATCAACGTAACCTGCATGCCCAGGTCAGCCGCCAGAAAAGCGGCCGCATAGCCGCCCGGTCCGGCGCCGATTACAGCGATGTGCGGGGATTGAATTTCTGACATAGGAATCTAACGGCTATTCGATCTTCGGGATCGCCAGTGCTGAAGCGTTGAAACTCTGAAACCTTGAAACCCGATTTCCTTACCCTTGCACCGAAAGCAAAAACGGCTGCTCAAACGCCTCCGCGACCCAGCGCAGAAAACGTGCCGCGTCCGCGCCGTCAATCAATCGATGATCGTAAGAGAGCGAGAGCGGCAGGATCAGCCGCGGTTCGAACTTCCCGCTGATCCATTCCGGCTCCATGCGCGAACGCGAAAGCCCAAGAATCGCAACCTCAGGATGATTCACGATCGGCGTAAACGCCGTGCCCCCAATGCCCCCAAGGTTGGTGATCGTAAACGTGCCACCTTCCATCTCGGCAAGCGTAATCTTTTTGTCCCGTACTTTCTGCGACAGCTGCGACAACTCGACCGCCAGTTCCACAATATTTTTCTTGTCCACGTCACGAATCACCGGAACCAGCAACCCGCGATCCGTATCCATCGCCACCCCCACGTGGATGTATTGCTTGTAAATGATTTCTTGCTTCTCCATGTCGATGGTGGCGTTGAATTGCGGAAACACCTTCAGCGCGGCCGAACAAACTTTCAAGGCAATCGCCGTCACCGTCATCTTGCCGCCGGCCTGTTCGGCTTTCGGAGCAAAACGCGCGCGCAGCTGCTCCAGTTCGGTAATATCTGCGCGGTCGTGCTGCGTCACGTGCGGAATCGTGTTCCAGGATTCCGCCAGGTGTTCCGCCGTCTTGCGCCGGACTCCACGCATGGGAACGCGTTCAATCTTTCCCCACTTCGCAAAGTCTGGCAGCTTGGGCTCAACGAAATGCCCGGCGCGGGGCGGCGCCTGCGCCGCTGTCGCGGCCGCCGCCAGCACCGCTTTCGCGTGGGCCTTCACGTCGTCCTCACTGATGCGCCCGCCGGGCCCTGTTCCTTTCACTTCGTAAATGTCCACTCCGATTTCGCGAGCCAGGCGCCGCGTGTGCGGCGCCGCAGGAACCGCTTCGCGATGCTCGGTTCCGGCAACCTTCCCCAGTTGCACCGGCATGGAAAATGCCGCAGGCCGCTGCTGCGGCTGGTCCGGAGGCAGCGCCTGCTCCTCAGTTTTGCCCTCGGCGCGAATCGCCGCCTGAAAAGCCAACCGCGCGCCGTGCTGCCCCGAAACGTGCTCCACCGGCCGGCTCGGCGCACGAACCGCCACGGCCGCCGGGGTCGCGGCGCCCTGCAGCGTAAAAATCACCTGCCCAACTTTGATCGTCTCGCCTTCTTTCACCTTCACTTCGTTCACAACGCCACTCACGGTCGACGGAACTTCCACCACCGCCTTGTCGGTCTCGAGTTCTATGACCGGCTGGCCTTCGGAAACTTTCGCGCCTGGCGCAATCATCAGGCGCACCAGATCGCCTTGTGAAATGTTTTCTCCGAGCTCCTGCAAACGGAATTCAGTGGGAGCAGGAGCATCCGTCGATCGGTTCCGCTGCTGCTCTTTCCGAGGCTGCTGCGGAGGAGCCGTCGCAGTTGCTGCCTTTTCGGCAGCCGCACTCGAGGCTGGCGTATCGGAGGCCGCTGTGTCGGAAGCTGGTGTCTCAGAAACGGGAGCAACGAGAACCGCCGCATCCGCGGAACGGGCTGGCTGAACCTCGGCGGCAGGTTTCGCCGGTTCCTCCCGCGGAGCCTTGCTCGCGGCTGCGGTCGCCGTGCCGTTGTTTTCCACGGTAAACATCACCTGCCCAACCTTGATCTTGTCACCTTCCTTAACCAGGATCTCCTGCACCTTCCCGCTCACCGACGAAGGCACTTCCACCACCGCTTTGTCGGTTTCGAGTTCCATTACCGCCTGGCCCTCGCTCACCGTCGCGCCCGGCGCGATCATCAGGCGTACCAGGTCGCCCTGTTCAATGTTTTCACCGAGTGCGGGAAGTTTGAATTCGATCACTGATTCGTTTCCTCTATCACTAAAAGCTATTGATGGTTGTCGGAGTACAGCTTCGGCATCTACGTGATGGCTGGGTTGGGCTTCTCCGCATCGATGCCCAGATCCTGGATCGCTTGTTTTAACACGTCCAGGCTGACTTTCTTCTCCCGCGCCAGCGCTCCTAGTGTGGCCAGCACAATGTGCTTCGCGTCCACTTCGAAAAAGTCACGCAACGCTGCCCGGTTCTCGCTGCGGCCAAAGCCGTCCGTTCCCAGAGAGACCAGTTGCCCAGGTACCCATTTCGCCAGGCTCTCCGGCAGCACCTTCATATAGTCAGATGCGGCGATGAACGGTCCCGGCGCCTCGTTCAAAGTTTTGGTGACAAAGGGAACTTTCGGCGCGTCGCCCGGATGCAGCATGTTCCAGCGTTCACAATCATTGGCGTCGCGATAAAGCTCTTTGTAGCTGGTCACGCTCCACACATCAGCCGCTACGCCATATTTCTCTTTCAGAATTGTTTGCGCCTTCAACACTTCGTACATGATGGTCCCGCTACCCAGCAGTTGCACGCGCAGCTTCGCGTCCGCCGCGTCCGAAGGTTTGAAGCGGTAGAGGCCGCGCAGTATGCCTTCCCGGACGTGCTCGCCCTTCGGCATCTCCGGCATCGGAAGCGGCTCGTTAGTCACCGTGAGGTAATAGAAAATCGATTCCTGATCCACATACATGCGCTTGATGCCATCTTGAATGATGATGGCAATCTCATACGCAAACGCCGGATCGTACGCCAGCAGGTTGGGCACGGGCAGAGCCAGCACGTGGCTGTGACCATCCTGGTGCTGCAGGCCTTCGCCGGCCAGCGTGGTTCGTCCCGCCGTTCCTCCCACCAGGAATCCGCGGCATCGCATATCCGCCGCCGCCCAAATCAAATCCCCAATGCGCTGCAGCCCGAACATCGAGTAGTAAATGAAAAATGGAATCGTGTTGATGCCGTGGTTCGCATAGGCTGTTCCAGCAGCGATGAACGAGCACATCGACCCAGCTTCAGTAATTCCTTCTTCCAGAATCTGCCCGTCTTTTGCTTCCTTGTAATAAAGGAGCGTGTCCATATCGACCGGCTCGTAGAGCTGTCCCGCGCTCGAGTAGATGCCGATCTGCCGGAACAGCGCCTCCATGCCGAAGGTGCGGGCTTCGTCCGGGATGATGGGCACAATCAGTTTGCCGACCTCCGGATCGCGCAGCAGCTTCGAGAGCAGCCGCACGAAGACCATGGTGGTCGAGGCTTCGCGTCCTTCCGTGCCTTTGTAGAACTCTTCAAAGTAAGACTCAGGTACCGGCTTCAGCGGCGTGGCGCGCACTTTGCGTTGCGGCATGTATCCGCCGAGTTGTTTGCGGCGTGCCTGCATGTACGTGATCTCGGCGCTGTCATCGCTCGGCCGGTAGAAAGGCGCGTTGTGCAGCTCATCGTCTGGGATTGGAATTCCGAAACGCGAGCGGAACATCTCCAGCTCATCTTCATTCAGCTTCTTCTGCTGGTGCGTGATGTTCTTGCCTTCACCGGCCTCACCGAGGCCGTAGCCCTTGATGGTCTTCGCCAGAATGATCGTTGGCGATCCTTTGTGATCGACCGCCGCCCGGTACGCGGCATGCACTTTGATGGGATCGTGTCCACCCAGCCGCATGCGTGACAGTTGCTCATCGGAAAGATGCTCGACCATCTTCAGCAGGCGCGGGTCGGTGCCGAACAGGTTCTGCCGGAAGTAGGCTCCGCTCTCCACAAAATATTTCTGGTATTGCCCGTCGCTGACCTCTCCCAGACGCCGCACCAGCAGCCCGTCGCGATCGTTTCGAATCAGGCTGTCCCAGTCCGAACCCCAAATCACTTTGATGACGTTCCATCCCGCGCCGCGGAAGATGGCTTCGAGTTCCTGAATGATCTTTCCGTTGCCGCGCACCGGACCGTCAAGCCGCTGCAGATTGCAGTTCACTACGAAGATCAGGTTGTCCAGATTCTCGCGCGAAGCCAGCGTGATCGACCCCAGGGATTCCGGCTCGTCCATTTCACCGTCACCAAGGAACGCCCACACCTTGCCGCCGGTCGTCTTCTTCAAACCACGATTTTCCAGGTAGCGAATGAAGCGCGCGTGATAGATCGCCTGAATCGGTCCCAATCCCATCGAGACCGTGGGGAACTCCCAGAAATTCGGCATCAGCCACGGGTGAGGATAGGAACTCAGTCCCCCGCCGGGCTTCAGCTCGCGGCGAAAGTTCTCCAGCTTCTCTTTAGGGATGCGGCCTTCCAGATAGGCGCGCGCATAGATTCCGGGCGCGGCGTGGCCTTGAAAATAAACGAAGTCACGGTCGCCGCTCTCGGTTTGCGCCTGAAAGAAATGATTGAAAGCAACTTCGTACAACGTGGCCGCGGAAGCGAAGGTCGAGATGTGTCCGCCAATGCCTTCCTGAATCTTGTTGGCCCGCACGACCATGGCCAGCGCGTTCCAGCGCACCAGGCTCTTGATGCGGCGCTCCATCTCCTGGCTGCCCGGGAACGGGGCTTGTTGCGGAGTTGCGATGGTGTTCTGGTAAGGCGTGGTCGCAGTGAAAGGAAGATTCACTCCCGCGGCGCGGCGCGCGTGCAGCGCGAGTTGCTGGAGCAGCCGCCCTGCGCGGACCGGGCCGCCCTGAGACAACACATAGTCCAGCGAGTCGACCCACTCCCGCGTTTCCAATACCTCTTGACCGTCTGTTTCCGTCTGAGCCACGTCTGATCTCTCCATCGGATGATGCCGAACACTCTATGATATTCAATTATGAGGAATTTTGCTGGGCGGAGGCCGCTGGGCAAACGTCCTACAAGGCTCAAGTCCGCGTCAATGTGAGCCGGGAGGGCTTCTAATGTTGCGAATCGCGCTGCTGGCGTTTGTGATTGCGTTCCTGATATTCGTCGTTCCGCGCTTGTTCTGGGGCGCGCGCGCCGTTGCTCCTGGCGCGGGGAGCGCGGCACCTGATTTCACATTGCCTTCGCAGGAAAGTGCTTCCGTGAGCTTGAAAGACTATCGCGGCAGCTGGGTCGTGCTTTATTTTTATCCCAAGGATCAGACGCCAGGCTGCACGCGCGAGGCGCACAACTTTCAGGCGGATCAGGCGAAGTATGCCGAGCGCCATGCGGTGGTTCTGGGCGTGAGCGTGGACAGCGTGGACTCGCATAAAAAGTTCTGCGCCAAAGAAGGATTGAACTTCAAACTCTTAGCCGACAGCGATGGCAAGGTGAGCAGTGCCTACGGTTCGCTGACCGACCTTGGCTTCGTAAAGTTTTCCAAGCGGAATAGTTTCCTGATCGATCCCAGCGGGAAGGTTGCCAAGGCTTACACGGGCGTCAATCCGGCGGGGCACAGCGAAGAGGTGCTGGCTGATCTGGATCGGATGCAGAAGAGGTAGGTGTTAAGTGTTCCGATTGGAACATTCCGCTTAAGTGTTCCAACCGGAACATAGTGCTAAGTGTTCCAACTGGAACATTTTGTACAGCCAGGAATATAAGTATCGGTTTATATGTACAGTCCTGCCTAAGTGAAAGCAGCTACGAGGGTTATGTAGGCCTGCAAGCTCTGGGGTCGATGTGGCCTCGAGACTGGCAGTTCGGGGCGGCGAGTGCTGATTAGATAGGTTTGCGGGGATGGCTCTACCTTTATTCGAGACGCCTGCATAGGTGTAGCAGGTGTTCCGAAGGAATCGCCGAAGGGCATAAAGACGGGTCAGGCTCGGTATCAAAATCCCCGCCCTGTCCCCGCCAAGAACGCGGGGACAAGGACGGGGCACCCCTTTGTTTTTGACGGTCGTGGGAGCTGGACTTGGTTTGGGCTCAGTTTTTCCCGGGGGTGGTCTTTTCTTCAGCCAAGTACATGTCTGCGACGTGCGCGGCGATTACGTCGGGCTTGGAATCGGCTAAATTGGTTAACACGACCACCGTCAACTGATCGTCCACATAGCGCGCGATGGTGGTCTCGAAGCCCTGCCAGGAGCCGTCGTGGCTTACGACGTGGTGTCCGTGGCGGTTCTCGATGAACCATCCGAAGCCGTAGCCGTCTTTGTTGGGCTGACCGTTTTTCAACTTGGCCGGGGTCCACATCTGGTCGAGGCTGGAGCGCTTCAGCAGTTTTTCGGTGTACAAGGCGGCGTCCCACTTGGCGAGATCCAGGATGGAGAAATAGAGGCTTCCGTCGGCCGTGGTGTTGACCATGGGCGACACCCATTCCTGGTTTTTCAGTTCGCCCTTTACGAGCCGGTATCCGGCGGCGCGATTGGGAACGATATCGGCTTCGCTGATGATGCGCGTGGTTTGCATGTCGAGCGGGTGGAAGATTCGCTGCTGGAGGAAGTCTCCGTAGAATTCTCCGGTAACCTGGTGGATCAGGATTCCGAGAGTGAGGAAGCCGAGATTGCTGTAAGCCCATTTCGTGCCGGGAGGATAGGCGAGCGGGATGCTCTCAACCAGCTTGAGAAGTTGCGGCTCGGTCCAGTCTTTGCGGAAGTTGAAGCTCTTGGGATAATCGCCAAAGCCGGCGGTGTGGCTTAACAGCTCGCGAACGGTCACTTCTTTCCAGGCGGGCGGAGCGTCCGGGAAATATTTTGTGAGCGGATCGTCGAGGCCGACTTTGCCTTCTTCGACCAGCATCATCACCGCTGTGGCGGTGAACTGTTTGCCGACTGATCCGGATTGGAAAACGGTTTCCGGTTTCACGGGAACTTGCAGTTCAACGTTCGACAGTCCGAAGCCTTCGGCCTGCACGATCTTGCCTCCACGCGACACCAGAAGCGCAAGGCCGGGGATATGCTGGCGCTGCATTTCGGTCTTCACGTAGCCGGAGACATGATCCGAGAAAGAAGTGGTTTGGGCTTGGGCGATCGACGGTGCGCCGAGCGATAGAGCGAACAGGGCGGTGAAAGCTGACAGCAAGATGCCCTGGAGAACGATGGAAGGTTTTGTCATGAATGGGTTCCGAGTTGCGGGCACCAGTCTATGGGCTGCCGGGCGCGTTAGGCAAACTCGCGGTGGAAACGCTCTTTGCTGAAAGGAAATTCAGAACGAGGGCTGAGAGGATTGGAGGCGCGGGTCGGAATCGAACCGACGCATAAAGGTTTTGCAGACCTCTCCCTTACCACTTGGGTACCGCGCCCCTGCTCAATACGTTAGCGTTCCGTGCGGAAAAAGTCCATCTACGGGGATCGCCGGTGGTGCCCTGATTTCGCAAAGCAAAAGCCTCTAACCGCGAAGTGCGCAAAGGATTTCGCAAAGGCCGCGAAGAAAGGCTAATCGAAATCAGGGCTACCGGATTGCCTTGGAAATAAAATTTGGAGCGGGAGACGAGGGTCGAACTCGCGACTTCAACCTTGGCAAGGTTGCGCTCTACCACTGAGCTACTCCCGCCCTGCGAAAGTGATTATAAATGAGGGCGTTGCGCGGGGGCAACGGTGACGAGATGACGGCGGGCAGTTTGTCAAAGGATGCGAGCCAAACCCGCCCTTCGGTCGCTCGCGCTCTCTCAGGGCAGGGTCCGTGGATTCCGCGGCTCGCCCAGATTCCCTCGGCAAGCTCGGGACAGGCTCTTCGCCGCGCAAAGAACGCTTGTTCGGAATGACAAGGAAGCGGGGGCAACGGCGAGGGCTCCCCGGCGGCTAGAGCCGCAATTCCAAGGCGCGTGTTGCGGCACGGCTGAAGCCGTGCCCTGATACGAATCTCTATGGCGCGGCTGAAGCCGCGCCCTTTCAAAGCTATTTCAAACTGAGTGAGGGGGAGGCACGTCAGTGCACGGACCACTGCGGATCTTCTTCGGGCTTGACGACGTGGCCGTCGCGCATGTGGATGATGCGGTCGCCGAACTTGGCGGCTTCGGGGTTGTGCGTGATCATCAGCACGGTCTGGCCGAGTTCCTGATTTGACTGGCGCAACATCTTTAGAACGACGTTGGAGTTTTCGGTGTCGAGATTTCCCGTGGGTTCGTCGGCTAGAACGATCGCGGGTTTATTGACGAGGGCCCGAGCCAGGGCGACGCGCTGTTGCTCGCCGCCGGAAAGTTCGGAGGGGCGATGGTTGAGGCGTTTGCTCAGGCCCAGCAGATCGCAGATGCGGAGGAAGAATGCGGGATCGCGGTCTCCGTTGCCGGAGATTTCCTGAGCGATGGCGATATTTGAACGAGCGTCAAGTGTGGGCAGCAGGTTGAACTTCTGAAAAACGAATCCGATTTTGCGCTTGCGCATGCGAGTGCGCTCGGCATCGGAGAGGGTCGCGAAGTCGTCGCCATCCATGACGACTTTGCCGGAATCGGCGCGGGTCAAGCCGCCGAGCAGGTAGAAAAGGGTGGACTTGCCGCTGCCGGAAGGGCCGACGACGGTGACGAATTCTCCTTTTTGCACGCTGAAGGAGATGCCGCGGAGAGCGGGGACGTCGATTTTTCCGACGCGATAAGTTTTGTGCAGATCAATGGCTTCGATGAATGCGCCCATGCCAGAGTCGATCTTACACGATGGGTAGCGGTGCGGGCGGCGACGAGAGTGGTGGAGGGTGCCGACGGAGTCTGATAAGGAAGCGAGCCAGACGCGCCCTTCGGTCGCTGTCGCTCTCGCTCTCTCAGAGCAGGCTCCGTGGACTCGCGCGGCTCGCCCGGGTCGCCCGGGTCCTTCGGCGGGCAAAGGACGCCGGCCTCAGGATGACAACTGATCTCAGCGTGACATCTCGTCTCGGGATGGCAACTCTTTTCAGGATGACAATCAGGCTGCGCCCTGGCGGTGGGAGAATTGCTGCGAGCGTTCGTGCATTCGTTTGGGGCCGCGCTTGCGGACGAGTAGCAGGCGGATGCGCTCGAGCAGATCGGCGGGGGCATACATTCCGCGGGCGAGGAAGACATCGGCCTGGGAGTCGTGATCGTAAATGCGAACCTTGCTGGAGATGAGAATGGCCGGGATGTGGGGCGAAAGGGCCTTGAT
The DNA here is from genome assembly GCA_963827005.1 of uncultured Acidobacteriaceae bacterium. GTDB lineage: Bacteria > Acidobacteriota > Terriglobia > Terriglobales > Acidobacteriaceae > Sulfotelmatobacter. The sequence continues at coordinate 1,018,837 of CAWGZD010000007.1, read as the reverse complement.
GGCGGCGATCAACTGCGGGCCATCGAGGCCGGGCATGGCCATGTCGGTGACGACGAGGTCGATGCCGCCCTGGCGGAAGCGCTCGAGGGCGTCTTCTCCGCGGGAGTAGCTGGCGACGCGGTAGCCGCGGGTTTCGAGCATGATTTTGCGGTAAGAAAGAGACTGTTCGTTGTCGTCAACACAAAGAATTGTGCGCTTGGGCTTCATTCACCGTCCGTATCCACTGGTGCCGGGTGTGACCGGGTGCAGCGGAAGTTTTCTCTGTTCGCGAAGAATAGAAGAGCGAAGCGATGCTACCGGGAAGTGACGAGCACTGTAAAGTGGCGTCGAAGCAAATGGGAAATTTTGGCCATTGACTTTTTGCGAGCGCGCGAAAGGCGTGATTCTGGCGGTGCTTGCGCGCCCGCGGCTAAAGAAAAACTTCGCCGCGCATAATTTCGACTGAGTGGCCGCCGACGCGTACGTTAACTATCCGGTTATCGGCGAGCGCGGCCCGCACAAAAATCTGGCTGGGTCGTTTCATCTCGAGACCCTGTTCCACGAGGACACGCTCATCGGGCCGGGCCACGCCGTGAGCAAGCATCCAGGCCGCGGAACAGCCCGCGGCTGAGCCGGTTGCCGGGTCTTCGGCGTTATAGAAGATCATGCGGGCGTGCAGGCGGGCCTCGCGATCGACGGTCTCGCGGGTGACGAAATAAAAAAACTTTCCGGCTGTCTTCTCCAGGTATTGCGCGGCGCGGGTGGGATCGATCTGCAGATTGCGCATGACCTCCAGCGATTTCAGCGGAGTTACGGTGAAGGGAACTCCGGTGGAAACGGTTTCGATGGGGAGGGAATCGTCGAAGTCTTGAGGGCGCAATCCGGTGGCTTGCGCGACGGCTTCGCGCTCGTGTTGCATTCCGAAGGTGGGATCGAGCTGAGTCATCTCGCCGAACGCGGGTTGCCCTGGGCTGTCGACGAAATGGACGGGCACGGTGCCGGCATTGAGTTCGAGGACGACTTTTTCTGCGCCGGTCTGGCCGCGCAGGGCGAATGCAGTTCCGAGCGTAGGATGGCCGGCGAATGGCAACTCTTCCTGCACGGTGAAGATGCGCACGCGGACGCCGCGTTCGCGTTCGGTGGCGGCATCGCGGGGAAGAATGAACGTGGTCTCGGAAAGGTTCATCTCTTTGGCGATGGATTGCATCTCGGCGTCGGTGAGGCTGCGGCCGTCGGAAAACACAGCCAGAGAGTTGCCTTCGAGGGGACGGGAGGAGAAAACGTCCCATTGCGTCATTGCGAGACGGCGTGTTGGGTGGCTCATGAATCGTCTCCGGAGCGCGCGTGCTGCAAGAACTGGAGATGCCGGCGGCTGCGGATGAGATGCAGGAAAACTGCCGAGTGAGGCCGCTGCAGGCCGGAGGTGGTGGCCAGTTTGATAGGGAAGCGAGCCAAGCGCGCGATTAATGCGTCGCAAAGAACGCGACGCATCGCGCGGCTCGCCCAGATCCTTCGCGGCGCAAAAAAAACGCTTGCTCAGGATGACAAACAGGGGCGTGTCAGGCCGGGGCGGGCGGTTGACAGCGCGAGGGGAGGCTTCTATCCTAGCTACGTGTTTTGCCCCTCCAACGGCGGTTTCGCGTGTTGTTGCATGTGTTCGCCGCCGTGTGGGTAGGGAGCATCGAGATTTCTTCCAACCCACCCGGCGAAACGGGTGGGTTTCGTTTTCATCCGACGTTCACCCGAAGGCGCGGCTGGGCCAACTTTCACAATTTGAAGCGAATTGAATTGACGAGGAGACAATTATGAGTGCAGAGACGGCAACCGAAACGCCCAGAATTCCCCGCATCAACGACACCGCGCCGAACTTCACGGCAGAGACTACGCAGGGCACGATCAATTTTCACGAATGGGTCGGGGACGGGTATGCGATTTTGTTTTCCCACCCCAAAGATTTCACTCCGGTGTGCACGACCGAACTTGGCTACATGGCGGGACTGCAGCCGGAATTTGCCAAGCGCAACACAAAGATTATCGGATTGAGCGTGGACCCGGTGAGCAGCCACGGCAAGTGGGCCGCCGATATTGAGGAGACGCAAGGGCACAAGGTGAACTACCCGATGATCGGCGATCCGGAGCTGAAGATTGCCAAGCTTTATGGGATGTTGCCGGCTGAGAGCGGGAATACGTCGGAGGGCCGCACGGCCGCAGACAACGCAACGGTGCGGACGGTGTTTGTGGTGGGACCGGACAAGAAGATCAAGCTGCAGTTGAGCTATCCGATGAGCACGGGGCGTAACTTCGACGAGATCTTGCGGGTGATCGATTCCATTCAGCTCACGGCTAAACACAAGGTTGCCACACCGGTAAACTGGAAGCAGGGCGACGAAGTGATCATCCTGCCTTCGGTGTCGAACGACGAAGCGCAGCAAAAGTATCCCGGGGGATGGAAGTCACCCAAACCCTATTTGCGCATCGTGCCGCAGCCGAAGTAGGGCGAGCGGGGAGTTTTCTGCGGGGAAGCGCATGCGGTCCGGTGATCGTCCCGGTCTTCAAAACCGGCGGGCGGCAGGTTTCCCTGTCGCCGGTGGGTTCGACCCCCACTCGCTTCCGCCATTTCGTTGGGAGTGATGGGCTCCGGAGTGATGGACTATTGGAGTAAATGATCATGAAAATTGCGAAGGATGTTACGGAACTGATCGGACACACTCCGCTGGTGAGGCTCAATAAGGTCACGGGAGGTTGCGTGGCCGAAGTGGTGGCCAAGCTGGAGAGCCAGAACCCGGTGGGCAGCGTGAAGGACCGCATCGGCGTGAGCATGATCAACGAAGCGGAGCGCGCGGGAAAGATTCAGCCGGGGAAGACGGTGCTGATCGAGCCCACGAGCGGCAATACGGGGATCGGCCTGGCGTTTGTAGCGGCGGTGAAAGGATACAGGCTCATCCTGACGATGCCGGAGACGATGAGCCTGGAGCGGCGCGTGCTGTTGCTGGCGTTCGGAGCGGAGATCGTTCTGACTCCGGGGCCAAACGGAATGAAGGGTGCGATTGCGAAGGCGCAGGAGTTGCTGGCGAATACTCCGAACAGCTACATGCTGCAGCAGTTCGATAACGCCGCGAACCCTAAGATTCATTTCGAGACCACCGGCCCGGAGATTTGGAATGACACCGATGGGCGCGTGGACTTCCTCGTTTCCGGCGTGGGAACCGGCGGGACGATCACGGGCGTTTCCGAATACATCAAGCCGAGGAAGCCATCTTTCAAGGCGATTGCCGTGGAGCCGGCGGACAGTGCGGTGCTCTCCGGGGGAAAACCTTCGCCGCATAAGATCCAGGGGATCGGCGCGGGCTTTGTTCCGAGCATCCTGCGGCGGGACTACATCGATGAGGTGATTACGGTCTCGAACGACGAGGCGATTCGCATGGCGCGAAGGCTGCCGCTCGAAGAAGGTCTTTTTGTAGGAATTTCTTCGGGGGCGGCCGTGACCGCCGCTCTGCAGGTGGCACGCCGCGCAGAAAATGCAGGGAAGCTTATTGTTGTGATCCTGCCATCGTTCGGAGAGCGCTACCTGAGCACGATCCTTTTCGAGGAGCTGCGCAACCGCGCACAACAGCTTCCAACGTCGACGCTTCCGGCCTGAAGCGGCGAGTGGAAATATCTGTGGAAATCTTGCTGCGGAGCGGCAAATTTTCGAGCTTTCCTGAAAACACGCGGGTGTATGATGATTTTCCAACAAGCCAGCCAAGAGTCCAAGTGCAGATGGGCGGAGGGTTTGGCATCAACTTTAAATCTGGTTGTGGTCCGGCCCCTCAAGCATCAGGGAGAAAAATGAGAAGAAACCAGCAACGCTTGCTGTGGTTGGGTATCTCAATTCTCGGAGCGCTGACTTTATCGCCGGCTTTAATGGGGCAGGCGTCCGGGGATTCGAGGGCAGATGCACCGGTGCCCACTGACTGGAGTCACCAACGCGTAATCTTCTCGCGGCCGGGCACGCCGGAACAAGCCGCGCGCGTGCGGCGGGACGCTCGCTACTGGCAGCAACTGACTCGCCAGGCGCCGGCGACTTTGGCGGGAGGCGAGGCGCGAGGCACAGCAGTTTCCGAGGTGCGGCTTGAGGCAAACGCGGCTCTGCCGGATTCGAACCAGTCGGGCTCGAATCAGAATCTGAAGCGGGACTGGGCGCAGGACCTGGGCAGCGGCGGGAGTTTTGGCGCGGGGAGTTTTCCGGCAAAGTTGACATTTCGCGGGGCAACGGCCACCTGCGCCGGAGGGCCGACTCCACCCGATTTCGTGGTTTACGGCACGGGCATCGCTGGTTCGGGCACGCAAGCGAACATCGTGGCTTACGACAATCTTTACTCCGGCTGTACGGGCACTGTGCCCAGCGTGTACTGGGCCTATGACACAGGGGGCCCGCTGAAGACCTCTCCTGTGTTTTCTGGCGACGGTACGCAGGTTGCGTTTGTGCTGAGCAATGGACCGGCGACGGGCGGGATTCTGGTTCTGCTGAAATGGTCCGCTTCAACCACTGAGACGGTGAGCAACCCAATGACTCTTACGCCGGTGCTTAGCGCTGCGTACCCTGGCTGCACGGCACCGTGCATGACCCAGCTGGCCCTGAGAAATCCGGGCGGGACGCCCGACCAGGACAGCAACTCGTCGATCTTTTACGACTACAACAACGACGCCGCATATGTGGGGGACGATTCCGGATACTTGCACAAGTTCAGCCCGGTATTTAATGGAGTCTTAACTGAAGTGAAGACAGGTGGGTGGCCGGTTCAGGTAGACCCCGGCGCTCCTACGGCACTGAGCAGCCCGGTTCATGATTCTGCTTCAGGGGAAGTGTTGGTAGGGGATGTTGGCGGCTTCCTGTATTGGGTGGACGGTACGACTGGTGTGGCTACGCAGTCTGGCCAGTTAGATTTCGGCACAGGCATCGTGGACAGTCCTATGGTGGATTCAACCACTGGAATCGTGTACGTGTTTGTGTCGAGCGACGGCAGCCAGGGTTGCGCAGTTGGCGTGACTAAGTACAACTGCTCGGTGGTTTTCCAGTTCAACACAGGTTTTGTTTCCGGCGACGTTGGATCGCGGGCGATCGTGGGCACGAGCACGGTTACGGGCACGATGCCGAATCCCCTGCACGATGGAGATTTCGATAGTACGTACAAGAATTCAGTGAACGCTACCGGAAATCTTTATGTTTGCGGCAACACTGGAGGGAATCCGATCCTCTACCAGGTGCCGGTTGCGCTAGGCCTTTTTGGCACCGTAACCGCGCTGACGCCGGTTGCGAACGCTATTACTCCGTGTTCTCCGGTCACCGACATCGCAAATGCCAATGCGTCCCCCGGCCCAACCGAGTGGATATTCGCGAGCGCACAAACGAAGGGGGTGGGGACTGCGTGCGGAGCCAGCGGATGCGTCTTCAATTTCAACGTCACGCCTTGGCAACCCTCGACTGTATATACGGTGGGTCAGGAAATCCTTGTGCTCAATCCAAGTGGCAACCTTCAGATCGAGGTTGTGTACACAACCAGCGGCACGGGCAAGTCGGGCGCTGCGGAACCGGCGTGGACAGCAACGGCTGGGGACGTCATCGCCGATGGCAAGGTGCACTGGCTGAATCAGATGCCACTATCCGCCTTCACTCCGGCTGCTTGGGCGGCCAACACGAAATACGCTAGTGGCGGGGTGATCCTTGACCCTAACGGCAACATTGAGTTGGATACGGCGGCCGGTACCAAGACTTCCGGCGGCACGATTCCGACATTCAGCACGGTGCCGCACGTTATCACGATCGACGCCGCCGTAAGGTGGAGGAACCTGGGAGCGATTGGAACCGCTGCCCTGCCGACGGCGGGAGGCACGAGCGGAATTATCGTCGATAACACTGTGAGCTCGGGGGGAGGTTCTCAGGTATACTTCACCACTCTGGGCAGTCAGGCTTGCACGGGTGGAACGGGCGTGTGCGCAGTGCAGGCGTCGCAATCGGCATTGAAGTAGCGAGGGACGATCATTATGGCCATGAATAGTTCATCGAATGAAGGGCCGCGTCCTGCGGCAATCGAGAAGAAGGTTTACGAAAAGCCGGGATTTCGCTACGAACAGGTCTTCGTGACGTCAGCCCTGAACTGCGGCAAGGTCAGCAGCACCGACCAAAACTGCCGGGGGCTGAACTCCAAGGTCTCATGAGGCAGGACCCGAGCGCGACGGCGGCGACAGCCCACGCACTGAAATGCGAACTGGCCGGCGAGGTTCTGCGTTCGTTTGGCAGGCTTCGATTTGCGGCGACGGGCTGGAGCATGCTGCCTGCGGTTTGGCCCGGGGACACGTTGGTGGTCGAGCGCGTCAGCCAGGATCAGGTTCGCGCCGGTGACGTCGTGCTGTTGGGGCGGGACGGCAGGTTATGCGCGCATCGCGTGGTTTCCCGGGAAGAAGATTCGGGAAGGCGAAGTTGGATTACGCAGGGCGACGCCATGCCGGCGCCCGACCGGCCAGTAACTGAGAGTGAGTTGTTGGGCAGGGTCGATTACGTGATCCGGGCGGGAAGGTTAATTGCAGTCCCCGCGAAGCTGAGTGTAGTGCAACGGCTGACTGCGAAGCTTGTCCGGCGCTCCGTTCCTGCGGCGCGCGCCCTCGTCTATCTGCACCGGATGGTGCGGACTTCAGAGAAATCGGTTCCAAAGGAATCGGTGCTTCCGTGCCAGGGCTAGCCACACAAATCGAGCGTTATAGCGTTGTGATTGCGATCGGCGGCGTCCCCGTGCGGGTGAATACGACCGACTCGGATTTTTTGGAGATGCTGGAAAGACGTTACGTCGGGTTCGTGAGCGAGGCGGAAGAACGCACTGAGTTCGACTTCGATGTGGATCTGTCGCCGGCAGCGTCCGCGGATCAGGATTCGGACATGAATGTTACGCATCGCTCCGGCCGATGGTTGATGGAGCGCGGGGATTTTCGCGCGGAGTGGACGCCGGCGACGGGCACGGGTCGGATTCATCAATCGGCGAATCCGTACTCGATCGATGCCGTGCTGCGCGTGGTGCATACGCTGGTGCTGGCACGGCAGGGCGGGTTTCTGTTGCACTCGGCGAGCGCCATTCGCAACGGGAAAGCGTTTCTGTTTGCCGGGGTGTCGGGGGCCGGGAAGACGACGATTTCGCGGCTTGCCCCGCCGGATGCCACTCTTCTTACGGATGAAATCTCGTACGTGCGCCAGGTAGATGCTTCGAACCACTCGGACTCTTCGGAGAAGAGTGACGGTTATGTCGCGTTTGGCACGCCCTTCACCGGAGAGTTGGCGAAGGTGGGCGAAAATACTTCGGCGCCGGTGGCCGCACTTTACCTGCTGGCTCAGGGGCCGGAGAATCGCATTGAACCGGTGGCAGTGGCCGATGCCGGGCGCGAGCTTCTTTCAAACATGCTTTTCTTTGCCGAGGATCAGGAGATGGTTCACCGCGCATTTCAGGCGGCCTGCGACTTTGTGGGTCGCGTTCCGGTTTACCGATTGACTTTTGTGCCCGATGTGCGAGTGTGGAAGATGATTGGGTAGAAGATTGAGTTTGGGAGCGGTTTAGATAAATTTAGATAAAGAAGATGAATAAGAAACTGTACGTCGCGCGCAGTCCGCGGATCGCAGCCCGCAAGCTGGGAGAAGAGATGCTCGTGATGTCGGGTCAGGGGTCGACGCTGTTCACCTTGAATCCGACCGCGACGATACTGTGGCAGGCCGCCGATGGGGCCACGCCGCTGGCGGAAATAGTGGAGCGCCGCATCTGCTCGGAGTTCGAAGTAAATCCCGAGGAAGCGATGCGCGATGCCGAGGCGTTGGCGGAGGACTTGGCGAAGCATGGCATCCTGTTGATTTCGGAGCAGCCGATCGCGGAGCAGTCGATCGCCGGACCAGCGTCGGCTGTGCAGGAGTCGCGATGAGCGCCTTGCTCACGGAAATGAGCGACCGGGCGCTGCAGTTGGGCGTTCCCTTTAGCGTACAGCTCGACCTCACTTACCGCTGCAATGAGCAGTGCGTTCACTGCTACCTCGACCACGACGATCACGGTGAGATGACCACTACCGAGATCAAGCATCTGCTGCAGGAGATGGCGGAGGCCGGGGTGTTCATTCTTACGCTCAGCGGCGGCGAGATTTTTATGCGCAAGGACTTCTTCGAGATTCTGGAGTGCGCGCGCGCGCTAACTTTCTGCATCAAGCTCAAGACCAATGCGGTGCTCATTCGCGAGGCACAGGCGGCGCGCATTCGCGAACTGGGAGTGGAGTCGATCCAGATCAGCATCTATTCGCACCGGCCGGAAGTGCACGATGCAATCACCAAGGTTCCAGGATCGTTGCAACGGTCGATCAGCGCGATTCGCTTTCTGAAATCGCAAGGCCTCAAAGTGGTTATGGCTAATGTGCTGATGACGGAAAACATGCTGGACTATCACGGGGTGCGGGCGCTGGCCGATGAACTTGGCGCGGACTACACTTTGGATCCGACGATCACGCCGATGATGGATGGCGACCGCTCGATCCTGGACTTGAACGCGGGCGAGGCGGCTCTTCGTAATCTGTTCCGGGATGAGAGTTTTGTCGGCAACGCCGACGAGTTCTGCGCGCCGCCGCCCGCTCCCGATGAAAACAGCATGCTGTCTCTACCTTGCAGCGCGGGTCACACCGCCTGCTATGTTTCTCCTTACGGTGAGTTTTATCCGTGCGTGCAGTTTCCTTTGTCGTGCGGAAATGTGAGGCAGCAGCGCTTCATCGACATCTGGCGAGATTCTGAGCAGTTGAAGGAAGTTCGGTCGATTCGCCTCCAGGATCTGACTAGCTGCTCGCAGTGCGCGCATGGCGCGAGCTGCACTCGTTGCCCGGGCCTGGCGTTCATGGAAGGGAATATGCGCGGACCCTCCACGGCGGACTGCGAGAAATCTTTCGCCCGGACCGGCATCCCCTCGGTCAATCTGCTAGCGAAGAAGGAGAACGCCTCCACGCCGCGACTGGTGCAGATTCAGCTCGTCCCGGCGATTACCGGGAGCAGGTTATCCGGGATGGGTGTCGCAGCGAGCGCGATAGCGTCCTAGCGGCGGCCTTGCACGCAAGTCTGCTTTCAGAAAAATGCCGCCGTTGCCCTTACTCAGGCAGCGGCGGCATTTTTCTTTGCGGTCACAGCACGGAGACTGAGAAACGGCTGTTACTGTCCGCCGCTTTTCTTGTTGTTCTTGGGGTAGGGGTTCGCGTACTTCAGGACCGTCGAGAGGTCGGTGCCGCGAACAATGCCATCGGAGTGATAAAACAGTCCCCACGAGTCGATGGTGGAATTGTCCGGGAAGATGCAGGCTTCCAGAATCACGTCGATGGTGCGGAATTCCACCCAGCCGCCGCCGGCAGCGTTGACGCCGCCGAACAAGTCCGACCCCCCAAGTTGCGAACAATAGAGCGAAGCCGGGTTGCCCTCTCCCTGCCCGTTCCATGCAGTTTGCGCGTAGTAAGCCAGGGCGGCGAGCGAAGGCTTCGGAGTGAAAAGGGTGTGAAGGGAAACATGAATCCGGGAGCCGTCAGTGGCTGAAGTGTACTCGCAGAAGCCCTGAACTCCTGAGAGTTGCAGCCAATCTTGAATTGCACCGTTGGTGCCGTAGACCGGAATGCGCGTTTCCAACTTTCCGCCGGTGCTCACGCAGTAGCCTTCCGCAGTGGTGGCAGCGGGAGGCGCAGCGCTGGTTTTTGCCGTTTGCGCGCTGGCGCTGAAGAAAAGCCCACATAACATCAAGACCGCTACGGTTCCAATGAAGTTTCTAGTCGCTCGCATACTGATCTCCCCTCAGACTTCGCTGTTCAATAAGGTACGTAAGAGCCCCGAAAGTCTACCACGGGGAAGCGCGTCTGCGGGACGACTTTTACGGCTGGCCAGCTCGAGAGCCCTTATCCGACAGGCGGTTTCGCTCGATCGAAACCAGAGGATGTGAAATGGTGAGTCAGGCTGATCCGGCTGACATCCACTTGAACGCCGAAAATATTTTTGTGTTTTCGTCTTCCTTCAAACCTCCCGGGCATGCGAAATTAGTTGCATGGCCCTGGTGGTTCGTCCCTCGCGCATTCATTCGGTCGGTGTGTTCACCACCGAGCCCGTCCCCAAAGGCACCCGCATTGTCGAATATGCTGGACCGCGCATCACTCCGGAGGAAGCCGACCGGATTTACGATGGCGCGCCCCGCACATATCTTTATGGCCTGGAAGACGGAAAGACGGTTATCGATGGCGAAGGCTTGGGCGCGTACCTGAACCATTCCTGCGATCCTAACTGTGAGATCGATGAAATCAAGAATCGGGCCTGGATCTTTGCCCTGCGCAGCATCGCCGCGGGGGAAGAGCTTCTTTGGGACTACAACCTCTACGACGACGAAACTCCTGCACCTTGCCATTGCGGTTCTCGGAAATGCCGCGGCACCATGTATTCAAGGGAGTGGATGGCGAAGATGCGGCGGCTAGCAAGTCAGAAGAAAGCGAAACGCCTCAAGAAAAAGTCCAGGCGCCGGACAAAGAATTTTTCGGCTTAGATATCCCACGGTCACAACCGCCACCATCCCCTGATTTACTCGCTCGCCCACCTCTGCTAAAGTTTGCCGCAGAGTTTGCCGTACTGGGCTACAGCCCAGCCGGGAGGATCCTTGCGCATCGACCTTTTCCGCATGGAGCGCACTCAGTGCCTCTACGAAAACCTGGTGGACTTCAACCTGTCGGAAAGCGGAGTGCTTCCTCTACGAGTGGAGGAATTGTTGGGAGGGGCTGACAATACTGCCAAGTTTCTCGCTCTCAGCCTTAAGTATCCGGAATCCGACGGGTCGGAGGAGCTGCGAGAGCACATTTCAAGCTGGTACGGAGCGGAGGCGGAGAATGTTCTGGTAACGAATGGTGGCTCCGAGGCAAACTTCACCACGTTGTGGGGAATCCTGGAAAAAGGCGATCACGCGGCCGTGATGTTGCCGAACTACTTGCAGACCTGGGGACTGTCGCGAGCCTTTGCCACGAAGACGACGCCATTCTATCTGGTGGAGAGACGCGAAAAGGGTACTGAGCCCCGCTGGGCGCTGGATATCGATGGCCTGCACCGGGCGGTCACAAAGAAGACTCGCCTGATCGTGGTGACGAACCCTAACAATCCGACCGGGGCAGTCCTCAACGAAGAAGAGATGGAGGAAGTGGTCCGGGCGGCGCGACGGGCTAATGCATGGCTGCTGGTGGATGAGATTTATCGCGGCGCGGAGGTTCGGGGGCCGCTGACGCCGACCTTCTGGGGACGTTACGACAAGGTGATTATCACGTCCGGTCTGTCGAAGGCATTTGGGCTGCCCGGCCTGCGGTTGGGGTGGATCGTCGCTCCGGCGAAGCTCATCGCAAAACTCTGCCGCTATCACGACTACACTACGTTGACGCCGACCATTGTTTCCGATCGCCTGGCTCGAATTGCGATGGAGCCGGCGCGCCGCGAACAAATTCTGGAGCGTACGCGCGGGATTATCCAGCGCAACCTGCCACGGCTCGGACAGTGGATCCACGCGCACGGCGACCTCTTCAGTTACATTCCGCCGGTCGCGGGTGCGATTACTTTCTTTCGCTACAAGCTGCCCATAGCGTCATCGGCGCTGTTCGACCGGCTCATCAAGGAGCGTTCAGTGCTGATTACGCCGGGCGCTCACTTCGGATTGGGCCGCTACATCCGCGTGGGATACGGCTATGACGTCGATTACACGTTGCGAGGCCTGGCACGCGTCGATTTGACTTTGGAAGAATTAAAAAAGGCGGAGTCGAAAAGAAAAGTGCGAGCAACGAAACCAGCGGATTCGGCCCGGCGCGGAGCAGCGTGATGTCGATCGCTGAATCCGAAAATAAACTCACGCTGCGCTCCTAATCCTCCAGATCGATCCTCTGGCCGCGACGCGCTGCCTTGGCGCGCTCGATCAAGAGAGACGCGGCTGCCACATCCTGGACGCCCACACCGGTGAGATCGCAAACGATGATCTCATTTTCGGAAGCGCGCCCCGGCTTGTGCCCGGCAACAATCTCGCCTATTTCAGCGGAGACTCTTTCTTTCGCGATTGCTCCGTTCTCGACGGCGTGATGAATCTCCCCGAGGCGCAGGCACTGAGGAAGGGAATCGGCCACAATGCGATCGGCGCGCGCCAGCACGTCGACGTCAAGTTCTTGTTTGTCCGGCGCATCCGACCCCACGGCGATCACGGTGACTCCCGGCTTCAGCCACTCGGCGAGCACGATTGGATCGCGGCTTGCGGTCACGGTGATGACGATGTCGCTATCCCTGACCGCTTCTACGATGGTTTCCGCGATCGAGACCCGGCAGTTCGCTGGAAGGTTTCCACGCTGTTCCAAATCTATGACGCGGGCGCGCGCTTTGTCCTGATTCCGTCCCCAGACCTTGAGTTCGCGGAAAAATCGGACCTGCGCGAGCATCTCGATCTGATAGCGCGCCTGCCCGCCTGTGCCGATCACCGCGACCCGTTGGACTTCCCGCCGCGCCAGATGCTTCGCGGCGACCGCGCCTGCGGCGCCTGTACGTAAGTCTGTGATCAGGCCGTTATCCAGCAGGAATGCGGCGGGTACTCCCGTGCTGGAATTGAAAACGGCGACCATGCCGTCATTGGCCGGCAAGCCAAGCTCGGGATTGCCGGGGAAACCGGAGACAATCTTGACCGCATAGTAAGGGCTGCCATGAATGTGCCCCGTCTTGATGTGAATCTCACCGCGATGTTCGGGAAGATCGAGATGAATGACGGAAGGAAGCTGTGCCCGGCGACAAGAATAGGCGGTGAAGGCCTGCTCCATGGCGGCGATGCAGGCGGCGGGGTCGAGCAATTCAAGGATCTCCCGCTCACGGAGAATCAGAATTTGGCGTGGCATATTTCGTTGGGGAAAAATCCAGGCCCCAGCCAAGGAACTATTACGCCTGCGCAGGCTTCTTTCCGTGCTCGCGCCAACCCTCAATAATCAGATACAGCACCGGAATAAAGAAAAGATTGAGAATGGTGGACATGATCATGCCGCCGAAGACGGTGGTGCCGACGGAGTGGCGTCCGTTTTCTCCGGCTCCGGTCGCGACTACCAGCGGTACGACGCCGAGGATGAAGGCGAGCGAAGTCATCAGAATCGGACGCAAACGAATCGCGGCTGATTGTATGGCGGCTTCGATGAGAGGAACTCCGCGTTGCCGCAATTGCTCGGCGAACTCCACGATCAGAATTGCGTTCTTGCAGGAAAGCCCGACCAGCATGACTAATCCGATCTGGCAGAAAACATCGTTCTGCAATCCGCGGAGCCACTGCGCTCCTAACGCTCCCAGCAGAGCCATGGGCACGGCCAGCAGCACGATGAAAGGCAACACGAAACTTTCATATTGGGCGGAGAGCGTGAGGTACACGACCAATACGCCCAACCCGAAAAGAATCACCGCGGTTCCTCCCGATTGCAATTCTTCAAGCGAGAGCCCCGTCCAGCTGTAGGCGAAGCCCTGCGGCATCTTCGCGGCTAACTGGTCCATGGCGGCAATCGCCTGCCCAGAGCTGAAACCAGGAGCGGCGGAGCCATCAATTTCCGCCGAGCGAAACAGGTTGTAGTGGCTGATCACCTGCGGGTTTGTGGTTTGCGTAATGCTGATCAGGTTGTCCAGAGGCACCATCGCGCCGCCATCGGAGCGCACGTAGAACTGATTCATGTCCTGCGCCTTCGAACGGAACTGTTTATCCGCCTGCACGTAGACGCGGTAGGAGCGGTTGTTGAAATCAAAGTCGTTCACGTAGGACGAGCCCATGTACACGCTGAGGGTGTCGGTGATCTGTGACAGTGGGACGTGCAGGCTCTTGGCCTTCTCGCGGTCAATGGTCACCAGATATTGCGGATCATTCGCGGTGTAGGAAGTATAGAGTCCGACGAGATCCTTGCGGGCCGCAGCCTGCTGGATAATGCCGTGCGTGGTGGCGGATAGTTCTTCAAGAGTATGCGCAGCCTGATCCTGCACCACGAACTGGAAGCCGCCGAACTGTCCCAGACCTTGAATTGCGGGAGGAAGCGTGGCGAACACGATTGCCCCGGAAATCCCAAACAGTCTGGGACGAACGCGGTTCACAATGGCCGTTGCGGTGTGCTCCTCACCCTTGCGCTGGGAATACGGCTTTAGCGGAACGAAGATGAGTCCCTGGTTCGACGTACTGCCGGAAAAACCAAAGCCGGCGATCGAAAACGTCCCTTCCGCTTCCGAAACATCGCTCAACATGTGGGCAACTTGTTTCCCGATCGCTTTCGTATATTCGAGCGAGGCTCCCGACGGCGCCTGCATGACGACGATGAAATATCCCTGGTCTTCATCGGGCACGAAGCCCGTTGGCACGCGCTTGAAGACAAAGTAAGTGAGTCCCAGACCGGCGAAAAACAGCACCATCATCGCCAGCCTGTACTTCAGCAAGAATCCCAGCAGGCTGCGGTATCCACGGGTGAGGACAACCACGCCGTCGTCAAACTTTCGCAGCCACCACCATTTCTGGTGGTGAGAGCCGCTCAGAAAAATTGCCGCCAACACCGGAGCCAAAGTAAGAGCGTTAAAGGCGGAAATGGCAATGGAAAATGCGATAGTCAGCGCGAACTGGCGAAACAGGATGCCGGTGGTCCCGGGAAAGAATGCAACAGGGACAAACACGGCAACCAGCACCAGCGAGGTGGCGACGACGGCGCTGGTAATCTCAGCCGTGGCGGCGGCTGCTGCTTTATGAGAATCGTGTTCGCCCTCAGCGATATGGCGCTCAATGTTTTCAATGACGACAATCGCGTCATCGACGACCAGGCCGGTGGCAAGCGTGATGCCGAACAAGGTCAGCGTGTTGATGGAGAATCCCAGCAACTTCACAAAGATGAAGGTGCCGATCAGCGAAACCGGAGTGGCGATAAAGTGAATCATCGTCGTCCTCCAATCGCCGAGGAAGATAAAGATCACGAGGATGACCAGCAGAATCGCCGAACCTACGGTGAAGACCACGTCGCGAATGGATTCGCTGACCGCGTCCGTGGTATCGAAGGCCACCTGGTAGCGCATGCCAGGAGGGAATTTCTTCGAAAGGCGCTCCAGTTCCGCGAGCGCGCGCTTGTGGACATCGAGCGCGTTGGCGGTGGAAAGCTGCGTCACCGCAAGGCCCACCGCGTCCTGCCCGTTAAACTGCAAGTCGGTGCCGTAATCTTCCGCGCCTAACTCAGCCCGGCCCACATCCTTGAGCCGGACCAGGGTTCCGTCGGCATTGGTTTTGAGAATGATGTTCTCGAACTGGCTGGGCTCGCTCAACCGGCCGACCGCGCGCACGCTGATCTGGTATTGCTGGCCTTCGGGAGCGGGTTGCTGGCCCACCTGCCCGGCGGCGATTTCCACGTTCTGCTCCGACAGGGCGTTGGTCACATCCGGCGCAGTCAGCCCGCGACCTGCCAGGCGGCCGGGGTCGAGCCAGAGGCGCATGGAATACTTGCGTTCGCCGAAAAGGAGCACGTCGGCGACACCCGGAATTCGCTTGAGCGAGTCCTTTACATACACATCCAGGTAGTTGCTGACGAACAGCGTGGAATAAACGTTCTTATCGGCCAGCACGGCTGCGCCGAAGACAAAGTTCTGCGAAGTCTTTGCCGTCGTGATGCCAATGTTTTTTACGGCGGCGGGGAGGCGTCCCTGGGCAGTGTTGACGCGGTTCTGGATGTCGACCGTGGCCAGGTCAGGATCGCGGGTCAGATCGAACGTGGCCGTAATGGTGCTCGACCCGTCATTGCCGCTGGTCGAGGTGATGTACTTCATCCCCTCCGCGCCGTTGATCTGTTGTTCGAGCGGAATGGTGACGGCGCTCTCGACGGTCTGCGCGCTCGCGCCCGTATAGAAGCTGCTTACGCCGACTTGCGGGGGCGCGAGGTTAGGGAACTGTGAAATCGGCAGAGTAGGAATCACTGCCGCGCCTGCGAGAACAATCAGCAGCGCGCAAACCGTTGCAAACACCGGACGGCGGATAAAGAATTCAACGAACATAGAGAATCGGCTCTCGGGCTTCAGCTTTCGGGCTTCAGCTCAACCCCAGTGTGAAAATTAAATTGCTAGAAGAACCACGACTTAAGAGCCGAAGCCCGGAGCCCCAAAGCCGAAGCCTGTTTTTCAGCTTTGCGGAATCACCGGCACTCCATCGAGCAGGAACTGCGTTCCGGAGACGATTACTTTGTCACCCGGCTTGATGCCTTCTTGGACTTCGTAATCGTTCCCCACCGTCTGTCCAATCTTCAGCGGCTTCTGCCGCGCCACGTAGGAGCCGCCATTTTGAGGCTCCGCCACAAAAGCGAAGTATTGTCCGCCCAGCCGCGATACCGCAAGAATCGGAACCTGCGGGTTCTGGTGGGTTCCCCACACCACGCGCGCACGGATGAATTGCGATTGCCGCAGCGCCTCGTTAGCGTTGGCGATGCGCGCCTTCACCAGCACGGTTTGTGTGGTGGTATCGACCTGCGGAGAGATGAAGCTGACGCGGCTCTCGGCCAGCACTTTGCCGTCGCTGTCGAGAACTTGCACCGGAAGATTCATCTTGAGCTGCGAAGAGTGTTCGATCGGAACGTACACGTAGACTTCCAGACTTCCCGGTTTGTCCACGGTGGTGAGTTGGGTCGTGACCGTGACCCGGTCGCCCACGCGTACCGGGATATCGCCGACAATTCCTGCCCAGGGCGCCACCACCCGGTAATAATGCAGTTGCACTTCCTGCTCGTGCACTTGAGAATCCAGAGAATCCATCTGGGCCTGCGCCGCGTCCATCGCGGATTTCGCCTGGTCGAGGTCCTGCTTGCTCACCACCCCCGCGGAATAAAGTCCCTGGCTGCGCTCGTACTGTTGCTTCGCATAACTCAGGTTCGCTTCTTGCGCCGCGCGGGAGCTTTCCTGGCTCTTGACCGTAGCCTGCTGCTTCAGCGGATCGATCTCCATCAGCGAGGCTCCGGCGGCAACTGCTTCGCCTGAGCGCACGTTAATCTTGGTGACCTGGCCCTCCACCTGCGGCATGATGACGGCCGAATCGCGCGACTTCAGGGTCGCCACGTACTCTGTGGCGTCGTTCACGGCAGTCGCTTGCGCTTCTTGCACCTTCACCGGCATTCCCGCAGGTCCATTGGCATGGGCATTTTGCGCGGCGTTGCCCGAACAAGCCAGCGTCGCACCGAGGGCCGCAACCGCCAACAGGAACAAACTTTGGACGAAATAACTTCGCAATCTCTTGGACATGGATCCCCTACTCAATTGCCACCGCTTCGCTGAAAAATACCCTGACCCCAAGATTTCGGAATCAGAAGCCGACTTTCCACCGGAGGTTAGACCACGCAAAGTTAGACGGCAGCACAGCCCCAGTGTTAGGCGTCTTTTACAAGATTCTCCGGAGGGTCGCCAGGACGCAAAATAATCTCCGTCTCCCGGTGAAGAAATAGGGAAGAACCAGCCTTGAGTGCGGCTTGACCTCTGGAGTCATCGCTCTCTTCCTCGTCTCACTCTGGTACATTGTTCGAGCTATGGAGAAAACTCCCGCCCAGCCCGCCCGCAGCTTTGCCAGCGACAACAATGCCGGGGTGCATCCCGAGATCCTTGAGGTCATCGTGCGCGCCAACCATGGCCATGTAGTTGCCTACGGCGACGATCCTTACACTCGCTCCGCGGTGAAGAAGTTCGAAGAACATTTTGGACCCGACATTGCAGTCTTTTTCACTTTTAACGGGACGGGCGCGAACGTTCTGAGTCTGCAAGCCGTGACCCAATCGTTTCAGTCTGTGCTGTGCACCGACTATGCCCACATTAACTGCGACGAGTGCGGCGCGCCCGAGAAGCACACGGGCTGCAAGCTGATTCCACTGCCCCATCAGGACGGCAAGATCACGCTGGACTCCGTCCGCCAAGCCTACCACGGCATCGGCGATCAACATCACTCGCAGCCTCGCGTCATTTCCATCACCCAGTCCACCGAAATGGGCACGGTGTACCAGCCCGAAGAGATTCAAGCCCTCGCCCGCTTTGCCCATGAGCGCGGCATGTTTCTGCACGTGGATGGGGCGCGCATCGCCAACGCCGCAGCGTCGCTCGGGCAAACTCTGCGCCAGGCTACCCGCGATTTAGGCGTGGACGTGCTCTCTTTCGGCGGCACCAAGAATGGAATCCTGGGCGGTGAAGCGGTCGTGTTTTTCCAGCGCGAACTGGGCCGCGACTTCCTCTACCTGCGCAAGCAAGGCATGCAACTGGCGTCGAAAATGCGCTTCATCGCGGCACAATTCGAGGCGCTGCTCACCGATGACCTCTGGCGGAGGAGCGCTGAGCACGCCAACCGCATGGCTCGCCTGCTGGAAAAAGAGATCAGCGGCATCCCGAGAGTGAAAGTTGTGTGGAAGGTCGAGTCCAATGGCGTCTTCGCTCAGATCCCGCGCGACTCCATTGAAAAAATCAAGCAGCACTACTTCTTCTATATGTGGATCGAGGAGGAGTCGATCGTGCGCTGGATGTGCTCCTTCGACACCACCGAAGACGATATCCACAAGTTTGCCAAGGTCGTTGCAGAGGCGGTCAAGGGGTAACGCGCGTGACTCCGATTCCGGGCACAACGGTTGCTTTTTGCCCCACCTTTGACTAAATTTAGCTTTCCCCGTTGCGTGCGCGCTTAACTCGACCGCTGGGTTCCAGGAGTCTTCATGAACGCGAAGTGGTTCAGCATCTTGGCCCTTATCGCCGCCGCGACACTCTTCTTAAGTCTTCCCAGTTGCGGGTTTAATCAGCATCTGGTTTCGATCCAGGTTGTTCCTCCGGGCGCGACGTTTAACACCGTGGGTTCGAGCGTTCTATTCACGGCCATGGGCACCTACGAGCATCCGCCGTCGACCAAGGATATTACCAACCTCGTGACATGGTCCGTCGATTCGCAAAACCTGGTTACGATTACGGATACGAGTCTGGTGACCGCGATCAGCATCTGCGGCACCGGAAGCCTGTACGCGAACTATTACGACAGCCCGAACCAAGTGACTGGCTCGGCGACTCTCACTGGCGGGGGCGTTGGCACTGGAACCTGCAATCAAGCAGTTTTGACCGTCGACATTTCTGGTGGAACAGGAACCGTGATCGATTCCACAGGGGTGATTAACTGTCCCGGAACCTGCAGCGCTGACTTTACTTTGGGCAGCCAAATCGCGCTGACGGCAACCCCGAGTCCAAATAGTTGGACGGGTTGCACCTCCTTTACTGGCAACACGTGCACGGTCTTGCTGAACGCTGACACCACCGTGACCGCAGTCTTTTAATTACCTTGCCGGCACGAGCGCTCGCTCTACTCCCCTTCGGTCAGCAGCTTGCCCAGCGTAGGTTTGTGCTTGGCCGGATTCTTCTTCTTGTGTGGAACTACCTTCTCCGCAGGGGGCGCGCCCATGCGCTCCCGCGCCAACTCCTTCACTGCTTGCACCGCGTGAAACCGTTTCACCTTCTTCTTCCGAGCCATTTCCCGCTCCCCGACCTTCATGTTGCCATAGCTTGTACTACGTCGAACATGCAATAATCCTACTTCATGGAAGAACGCGATTTTTTCGACGAGAGCACGCAGAAAAAGATGGCGACCCTGAACTGTCCCCATTGCCATCAACCTGCCGAGTACGAAGTCACGTGGGTTGTCCGCACCAAGAAGCGCCAGCTGGCCGGACGCGCCGACGAGCGCGATCGCGCCCGCTTCGCCAAGGCCCGCTCCTACATGCTGCGCAAAGATGACCTGATGGCCTGCAAGAATGTGCGCTGCCGCAAGAGATTTGAGATCTCGGGCGTGCAGTCGGTCGTGTTTACCGAATAAGCCGGGTGCCGTTTGCTAATCAAGCCGGGGCAATTGGCATTTAGCGATTAGCATTCAGCCTTGCAACAGCGGAGGCGGCGCGGCTCCCGTTTTTCCTTCCTTCTGATCGGCGCCGACTCGGGGAATGCCAAGTGCTAATTGCCAACTACTCATTTATACTGACAGGTTTCCCGTAACGCCCGGAAGTCGCCGGTAAGGAGTGATGTTGTGAAAATCCTGGTTTGCATGAAGCAGGTGCCGCAGAAAGATGCACCGCTCAAGCTCAATGAGAACGCCTCGTGGATCCGTGAAGACGTCTCGTACGAAGTGAACGAGCCGGACGCCTTCGCGCTCGAGGAAGCTCTGCGCCAGAAGGAAAAGCATACCGGGGAAGTAGTCGTCATCACATCCGGCCCAGCGCGATCTCAACAGGTTCTGCGCGAAGCCCTGGCCAAGGGCGCCGACCGCGCCATTCACCTCGAAGACAATGCTTTTGTTGGCTTCGATGCCTTCAACACTGCGAAGGCATTCGCTGCCGCCATCAAAGACGAGAAGTTCGATCTGATCTTTACGGGCCTGCAATCCGACGACTACGGCTACGCGCAAACTGGCGTCATCCTGGCCGAGTTGCTGGGCTGGCCGCACGCCACCATTATTATGCACATCGAGAAAAACGAGACCGGCATCCGGGTGAAGCGCGAACTTGAGGCGGGATTCTTTCAGTTCGTCGACATGCCGCTGCCCTCTGTACTGACGATTCAATCCGGCATCAACAAGCTGCGCTACGCCACGCTGATTGGCATCAAGAACGCGAAAAACAAGCCCATCCGGAAGGTGACGCTCGCGGAAGTGCAGTCCGCAATCGGTGAGAACCTGCAGAAGATAGAACGCCTCTACGTGCCGCAGAAAACAAAAAAGACCGAACACATCGAAGGCTCGCCGGGCGAGATCGCGAAAAAGCTGGTAGACAAACTGCGCAACGAACTGCGCGTGCTGTAGAAGTTTATGTGGGGACAGCCGCCCCCGGCTGTCCGCCGGGCGAAGCGAGGCCGTCTTAACTGAGAACCGAGAACTGAGAAACTTTTTTATGCCCGACACCATCTTAGTAGTCGTCGAACAACGCGAAGGCAAACTGAACCGCGTCTCCTGGGAGACGATCGCCGCCGGCCAGGCAATCGCCGCCGCCACAGGCTGGACCCTTGAAGCCGCCGTCGTCGGTGGCCCGGCATCGACGATCGCCGCCGAAGTTGCCGCGAAGAAAGTTGCGAAAGTCTACGCGGTCGAATCGCCGAAGCTCGAACCTTACACGCCTGACGCTTTCGCCGTAGCTCTCAAACAACTGCTCACGGCCAAGCAGCCCAAGCTCGTGCTGATGCCACACACCTATCAGGTTCGTGATTTTGTCCCCAAGCTCGCCACCGCAATGGGACGCACCGTCATCAGCGACTGCATCGGCTTCAAGTACGAGAGCGGAAAGCTCGTTTTCACGCGGCAGATGTTTCAAGGCAAACTCGCCGCCGACGTCAGCTTTAATTCCGATGCGCCATGGTTCGCCACATTCCAGAACGGAGCTTTTCGCGGAGATAAAGCCGAAACCGGCGCGAGCGCTGCTCCGATTGAGATG
This sequence comes from uncultured Acidobacteriaceae bacterium, assembly GCA_963827005.1. GTDB lineage: Bacteria > Acidobacteriota > Terriglobia > Terriglobales > Acidobacteriaceae > Sulfotelmatobacter. Next base: position 997,369 of record CAWGZD010000007.1, on the reverse strand, counting down.
TTGAATGTTGAGATTGCCGACAGCATCATTCGCAACAAGCCGCAGGAAGTATTCAAAGAGGCGAAGCAAGCCGTCGACCTCACGCAAGCCGAAATTATTGTGTCGGTTGGCCGCGGCATCAAAGAGCAGAAGAACATCGAACTAGCTAAGCAGCTCGCCGAGGCTCTCGGAGGCGAACTGGCGGCCTCGCGCCCCATCTGCGACTCCGGCTGGCTCCCCATGGATCGTCAAATCGGGTCGTCCGGCCAAACGGTCGCGCCCAAACTTTATCTCGCACTCGGCATCAGCGGTGCCATCCAACATATCGTTGGCATGAAAGGCTCGCGGACGATCATAGCGGTCAACAAAGATTCCGAAGCGCCGATCTTTGAGATCGCCGACTTTGCGGTCGTGGGGAATTTATTCGACATAGTTCCCCCGCTGATCGAAGAAGTAAAGAAGGCAAAAGCCGGAAGCTAACTCGGCCACGGATTCTCACGGATATTCACGGATCAATAGATCGCGAGTCGTTGGACCACGAAGCAACAGAACAATGAATCGATTTATCCGTGCTGATCCGCGAAAATCCGTGGCAAACATCTTATGCTGATCTTCCGCAAACCGATTGAAGGCGTCGAGCGCCCGCAAATGCCCGCCGACGTGGTCATCGTTGGCGGCGGCCCCGCCGGCATGGCTTGCGCGCTGCGCCTGTCGCAGCTCATCGACGCTCACAATGCCGCGCATCCTGATTCGTCTCTCAGCAAAGAAAACATCTACGTGCTTGAAAAAGCGCGCGAGATCGGCCAGCACTGCCTCTCCGGCGCTCTGCTCGACCCGCGATCCATGCGCGAGCTTCTGCCCGGATTCGAGAAAGAAGCTCCACTCGACGCCGAAGTCACGAAAGAGGCCGTCTACTTTCTCACCGAGAAAAGCAAGTTCAAGCTGCCCATCACCCCGCCGCCGCTGCGCGACCATGGCAACTACGTCATCTCGCTGAACCGCTTTGTGAAGTGGCTGGGCAGCAAGGTGGAAGAGACTGGTATCACTATCTTCACCGGATTCGCTGGCTCCGAACTTTTGTTCGATGGCGACCGCGTCACGGGCGTGCGCACCGACGACAAAGGTGTCGACAAAGAAGGCCACCAGAAATCCAACTTCGAGCCGGGCTACGACCTTAACGCGAAAATCGTCATCCTCGCCGAAGGCCCGCGCGGGTCTTTGACTAAACAACTCGTCAACAAGTTCGATCTCGCGAAGAATGCTAATCCCCAAACCTACGGCGTGGGCGTAAAAGAACTCTGGGAAGTTCCCGGAGGCCGCATCGCGCCCGGCGAAGTGATCTACACCATGGGCTGGCCGCTCACCACGAAAGAATATGGCGGCGCCTGGATTTACGGCAGCAAAGACAACGTCGTATCGCTCGGCTTCGTCACCGGACTCGACTACCCCGACCCGCGCCTCGATCCGCAGCACGTGCTGCAGGATTTCAAACAACATCCCTTCATAGCGAAGCTGCTTGCCGGCGGAAAAATGATCCGCTACGGCGCGAAGTCCATGCCTTACGGCGGCTGGTGGGCGATTCCACCAGTCGCGGGCAATGGCTGGATGATACTCGGCGACTCTGCAGGCTTCGTAAATTCCGCGCGCCTCAAGGGAATTCATCTCGCCATCAAAAGCGGCATGCTCGCCGCCGAAACCGCTTTCGAGGTCCTGAGAGACGAGGCGCTGAAGAAAGATGATTCGTCCGCCGCCACGCTCGGCGAGTTCCAGAAAAAAGTGGAATCCAGCTGGATCAAAGAAGAACTCTGGAAGGTCCGCAACATGCACCAGGGATTCGAGCACGGATTCTACGCCGGCATGTTCCACACGGCACTGCAAATGGTCACCGGCGGACGCGGCGTGCGCAACCGCTATCCCGGCACTGCTGGCTACCAGCGCATGCGCAAGCTCGCCGAACTTCCCGCCGACGGAGGCGCCGAAGCCCGCCTGCTCGGCCCCGCCAAGGGCGATGGCAAGCTCACCTTCGACAAACTTACCGACCTTTACCACTCCGGCACCAAGCACGAAGAAGACCAGCCCTCGCACCTGATCATCGACGACACGAATATCTGCAACACGCGTTGCGTGAAAGAATTTGGCAGCCCCTGCCAGAATTTCTGTCCCGCCAACGTTTATGAAATGCTCGACGACCCAAGCCAGCCCAACGGCAAGCGCATCAGCCTGAACCCCAGTAATTGCGTCCACTGCAAGACCTGCGACATAGCCGACCCCTACCAGATCATCACCTGGGTCCCGCCCGAGGGTGGCGGCGGGCCGAACTACGACGGGATGTAGTAGCATCTCCGTCATGCCATGCCGCGTGATGCTTTGCGCGTTCATCATTCTCTGTGTTCTCCCCGCCCTGGCCCAGCGGCCCAGCATCCCCTCCACCGGCCACGCTGACCTAGATGAATACCGCGCCTCCCGCATCGCCATCTACACCGATGACTTCGGAGAACTGAAACGCTACCGCGAAGCCGATGCCGCGCTCGCAAGGCCCGCGCCCAGCGAGAATCGAGTCGTGTTCCTGGGCGACTCCATCACCGACTACTGGAAGCTGGAGGATTATTTTCCCGGCAAGCCCTACCTCAATCGCGGCATCGACGGCCAGACCACCCCGCAGATGCTGGTCCGCTTCCGCCAGGACGTGATCAACCCGCAACCAAAAGTTGTTGTCATCCTGGCCGGCACCAACGATATTGCCGGAACCACCGGCCCCATGCGGCTCGAAGATATTGAGGCGGATTACGCATCCATGGCTGAACTTGCCCGCACCAACCATATCCGCGTTGTATTTTCGTCGGTGCTGCCGGTACACAACTACACGCCAGATTCGCAGAATATGTTCGCCGTGCGCTCTCCAAAGGAAATCCTTGAGTTGAACCGCTGGTTGAAGAGCTACGTGGCCGGGCACCCCGATTGCATCTATCTCGATTATTTCAGCGTAATGGTCGACGGCAAAGGTCTGCTCAAACGCGATCTCGCCGACGATGGCCTGCACCCCAACGCCGCGGGATACAAGATCATGGCGCCGCTAGCCGAGGCGGCAATCCAGAAGGCGCTTGGGACGCGCTAGACGGACTGCTCGTTCTCCCGCGCGCAGCCTATAATGTGACCAACGACTGTGCCGCTCACCGACAAATTCGGCCGCCCCATCACCGACCTGCGGATCTCCATCACCGACCGCTGCAACTATAAGTGTGTCTATTGCCGCACCGGCAATGAAGGCGCGCTTTACGGCGACCTGCCTTTTGAAGATTACTTGCGCATGGCGCGCGTGCTGGTCGGGATGGGTGTCACGAAAATTCGCCTTACCGGAGGCGAGCCGCTCCTGCGCAAAGGCGTGGTTGAGTTCGTCCGCGACCTCGCTCAACTCCAGACGCCCAACAATGGCCACAGAGGTGGGGACCAAGGTCGAGAGGGCGACCCGCTCGATATCGCACTCACCACCAACGGCCATCTTCTCGCCGATCTCGCCCAGCCGCTCAAGAATGCCGGCCTCACCCGCGTCACCGTTTCCATGGACGCCGTCGATCCTGACCGCTTCACCCGTATCACCCGCGTGCCCAATGGATATGACCACGTGCTCGCCGGCATCCGCGCCGCGCGCCGCGCCGGGCTGTGGCCTCTGAAAGTAAATTGCGTGCTGATGCGCGGCTTCAACGAAGACCAGATCATTCCCTTCGGCATGTTCGCGCGCGAAGAGGGCGTCACCGTGCGCTTCATCGAATTCATGCCGCTCGAAGAAGACCGCACCTGGACTCCGAACACGGTGGTCACGCTCGATGAAATTCTGGCCCGCATGGCCGAGTACCGCCCGCTGGTCGAGATCCCCCACGCGCGCTCGGAAACCGCCCGCCGCTACCGCTTCGACGATGGCGTCGGCGAAATCGGCATCATCGCGCCGGTCTCGCATCCTTTCTGCGGACACTGCAGCCGCATCCGCATCACCAGCGACGGCAAAATCCGCACCTGCTTATTTTCGGTGTGGGACCACGACCTCCACGCCCAAATGCAGCGCGGCGCAAGCGACGAAGAGCTGGAAGATTTCATCCGCGGCGTGATCCAGAAAAAAGAAGAACGCCACCACATCGGCGAACCGGATTTTGTGCCGGCGTCGAGGACCATGGTTCACATCGGGGGATAGCGTCAGCACTTAACTCCGCAGTTAGTCACTGTCCCGACTCATCTTTGAGTTCCTCGATTGTAGTTTCTGCGATCGCTAGATAGGCGCTGGCTCGTTCGTTCGGGTCTTTTAGTTGCTTCGCCCAGGCCAGGGCCTCCTCTGAATGATCGGCTTCCACTTCGCGAGCCGCGATGAAACCGAGTGCCAGGCCCCGGAAATAATGGTCATCAATCCTGGCCGCGATTTTGTGCGCGCGGTCGAAATGCCCAAGAAAAGCAAACGTATCAGCCAACAGTGCCCAACCGTCTACCTGGTCTGACCCGAATGCAGGCTTTTCATTTTCTTGCAGCGCCAGTTCAAGGGTGCGCTCGGCACCAATACGATCTCCGGCGTCGATCTGAGCCCATGCCAAGTCGTGGAGAAGAAGGACCGTGCGCTCGTTTGCTCGATTGGCGGCGTCGATCGCAAGTCGGAGCGTTGCCATCGCGGCGTTGCTGTCGCCCGCTTCTGACTGCTGGTTTGCGGTATCCTGCAATGCTCTTATTTTCGGCCAGGCATCGCTGATCTTCAGTGCCGTTCGCACCACGGCGTCAGGACCCTCTTGCCGTGCTTGGGCAACAGCGATCTGCGTTTGCAGGTCTACCCGCTCATCTTCGACTGTCACCTTATGCAGAAAGCGCGTTGCCGATGGCAGGTCGCCGAGGGCGATCGCTGCCCGCGACAAGTTTGACCAGTCTAAATAATCGGGTTTTGGTTTGGCCTCTACGGTTTTCTCCGCTTCTTCGAGGGCTCGTTGCGCTCCTTCCGGATATCTGGCGCCGAGTGCGGCGGCAACCTGACCGAGTTGGCGTTCAGGCGATTCGACAACAAGAGGCAAGCCAGTCCCAGACTGAAAGCACGCGTGGATGGCAGCGGTCACTGCCTCGGTAGCCGCAGAATCATTGCCCTTTCCATGCTGCGCGATGGCAATGTCGACGAACGCCGTACTCCGAGGTCCCGGCAAGCGGATCTTTTCCGCGGCATTTGCGGCGGCGTCGGTAAATCCTCGCTCGATCTCCTGACTGACTATCGTTTTCAGATCCTCATCGTGCTTAAAATCCTCTTTGACACCATCAGCCTTTGAAACGCGAGTGGCGAAATCCTGCAGCATCGCAGAAGGTTCCAACGCAGAGTGAATTTCTTCCGCGTAAACCTTTTTCAGGTGATGCTGCAAATACCGGACATCCTCACGATCGCCGACATAGAGAAGAGACTCTACGAGCTGCTTCACCTTCTTGGAGATGGATCCGTCGTAACTACTGTCGTCTTCTGCAACCAGGCGGACCACTGCGTTTCGGGCTTGGCGCAACGTCTCCTGAAGCTCGTTTCGGGTTTGCTCTTCTCCTAGTTGCGGAGTTTCTTGCGCTGAAAGTGAAAAGGCGAGAAAAAGGTAGGCGAATAAAAGCAACCACACACGTGACGCAGATAAGGGTCGAGCGAAGCGCATAATAGAAACTCGCGCACTTCATGCTAATAGCTCGCGGCCGATTTACCAGTTACCTTAGTTAGAGTTGCGGCGTTGTCGAGGAACATGCGTCCAGGAAACCTCTCACTCTTCGTAATTGTTTGTCTGCAGGTGAGCCTCGCCGTCGCGCAAGCCCCGACCTACCTCGGCTTCGACCGCAACACCTACCCCGGCGACGCCAACCTGAAAGCCCTGCACCAAACTTTCTCCTATACCGGATACTGGCTCAACAATCCTCCCGGCGAGAAAGCAAACACCTGGACCGGCCACCGCGCCGCCGTCGAATCCGCTGGCTTCGGCTTCCTCGTCCTCTTCAACGGACGCCTCTACGCGGAACTGAAATCCGTTGCCCGTGCCACGAAGCTCGGCAGCTCCGATGCCCAAGCCGCCGCCGCCGCCGCGCGCCGCGAAGGCTTTCCCGCGCACACCGTCATCTTCCTCGACCAGGAGCAAGGCGGGCGCATGCTGCCCGAGCAGAAGGCCTACATCTACGCCTGGGTTGACGCTGTCACCGCCGCCGGATTCCGCGCCGGCATCTACTGCTCCGGCATCCCCGCCGCGGATGACGGCAACGTCGTGACCGCAGAAGACATTCGCCAGAACGCCGGCTCGCGCCAGATCGTCTACTGGGCCATCAATGACGCTTGCCCGCCCGCGCCCGGCTGCATATTTCCTGTGAATCCGCCCGCGCACCCGCCCAGCCCCGCCGAGAGCGGCGTCAGCTTCGCCGAAGTGTGGCAGTTCGCCCAGTCGCCACAGCGCAAAGACGTCGCCGCACGCTGCTCCAACTACAGACGCGACGGAGACTGCTATGCGCCCGGCATAGCCCCCGCGCTGCAACTGCACGTCGATGTGAACACCGCAACCTCGCCCGATCCCTCACACGGCAGATCGCAATCGCAATCACAATCACAATGACGATGACCGATGCCGGGCGCGCCCTGGCCGCTTCCGCGGCAAGAATGCGATAAACTGTAACAACCCATACGAATCCCGGAGACTGAAACCATGTCCCGTTTGCTTTCAACCTTCGCCGTTGCTCTCCTCCTCACCGTATCCGCCATCGCACAAGATACCTGGCAGCTCGATCCGCCGCACTCTTCGGCGCAGTTTTCGGTTCGTCATCTGGGAGTTTCCACCGTTCGTGGCGCTTTCACCAAGGTGAGCGGCAGCGTGGTCTACGACGCAGCCAATCTCGGCAAGTCGTCGATTCAGGCCACCATCGACGCCGCTTCCGTGGACACCCGCGTCGAGATGCGTGACAACGATCTCCGCAGTGCGCGCTTCCTTGACACGCAGAAGTACCCAACCATTACCTTCCAGTCGAAGAAGCTCGAGGCCGCCGGAGCGGGCAAGCTGAAAGTTACCGGCGATCTCACCATTCACGGAGTCACCAAAGAAGTTGTTCTCGACGTGGACGGCCCTACGCCCGCCATTAAGGATCCGATGGGCAAAGACCGCCTGCGCATGGGAGCCTCCGCGACCACTAAGATTAACCGCAACGATTTCGGAGTCAGCGCCCTTCCCGGCGCAGTCGGGGACGACATCACCATCACGATCGATATTGAAATGCTTAAGCCGGCAAGCAATTAATTGCCAGCGGCCGCTCGCCCGACTGCGTTAGAATAGTGTTTCCATCATGTCTGAACGCACCTTCACCCTCGACGAAGCCCAGTCGCTGCTTCCCGTACTCGAATCCCTGCTGCGTACCGCCATCAGCGGCAAGAAGGTGATGGAAGACGTAGAGGGCGAGATGCAGACTCTCAATCATCGCATCTTCCTCAACGGTGGCACTCACGTCGACGTGGTTGCCGTCGCGCGCCGCAAGGCCGAGCGCGCCAAGGCCGAACAACGCGCCAAAGACGCACTTGCCGAAATCGATTCCATCGGCGTCCAGGTGAAAGACATCGACATCGGCCTGCTCGATTTCCCCTGCCAAGTCGAGGGCCGAGTCGTCCTGCTCTGCTGGAAGATGGGCGAAGACTCCATCACGCACTGGCACAGCACGGACGAAGGTTTCGCCGGCCGCAAGCCCATCGACGAACGAATTGCCCGGTCCAAGAAGACGAACTAGCCAGTTCTCAGTTCTCAGTAAAACCAGCCGCAAGACGCCCTGCAGAGCTTGTTTCTCGTAAAGTGTTGACCCCCCGCGCCTGCGGGAGTTGCCTTTCTGAGAACGGGGAACTGAGAAAACGGGGAACTGAAAGCCCGCCATCTCCCACATTCCAAACAGCTTTTTACCAGCAACATCCTCCTGGATGCGGTGTTTACAGATAATGACAATTCACCCAGCAATTTCGCCCGACAACAGCGCTGCAAGATTTGCAAGCGCGCCGGGCCTGAGGAAAAACACGATGAGACTTCACCGTGCAGTTCGCTTTCTAGCGTTCGCACTTTTACTGTTGGTTATTCCCGCGGCGCTTTCTTCGCCGTCTTCGGCGCAGATCGGGATCGGTATCTCCGTCCGCATTGGTCCTCCCGCGCTGCCCGTTTACGAGCAGCCTATCGCTCCTGGTGCCGGCTATCTCTGGACCCCTGGCTACTGGGGCTGGAACGATGATGGCGGCTACTACTGGGTGCCCGGCACCTGGGTCGTCGCCCCCGTTGGCATGCTGTGGACGCCAGGTTACTGGGGCTGGAACAATGGAGTTTACGCCTGGAGCGCCGGATACTGGGGTCCGCACATCGGCTTCTACGGCGGAATTAACTACGGGTTCGGTTACGGCGGCGTCGGCTTTGTCGGCGGCGAATGGCGTAACGGCGCTTTCTTCTATAACACTGCCGTAATGCATGTGGATACGGTCCACATCACCAACGTCTATACCCGGACGGTCGTGGTCAACGAGTCCCATGTGGCATTTAACGGCGGCGAAGGCGGCATCGCTGCCCGTCCGACCGCGCAAGAAGAAATTGCCGCGCGCGAACCGCACCAGGCTCCTCTGGCTGCGCAGACCGAGCATGAACATGCCGCCAGCCAGAATCGCGCCATGTTCGCGTCGGAAAACCATGGCTCGCCTGCAGTTGCTGCCACAGCGCGTCCCGGCGAATTCAGCGGACACGGCGTGGTAGCCGCCAAGTCCGCTGGAGCGCCCTACCATGCCCCGGCGGTTTCACCAAAAGAAGCTCGCGCACCTGCACCTGAGGCGGGTCGTCCGGCAACTCCGAGCGGCTCGAATGCGATGAGCCGTCCAGCTTCGCCTCCGGCCAGCGAATCGCATTCGGAGCCCGCTTCCCAGTCCAAGGCGGCCAAGCCGGCTAACAGTCAGGCGAAGCCTCCCAAGCACCCGAAGACGCCTCCTGAGGAGAAGCACGATAAGGGACGGTAAGAACTTAGCGTGAACCATTTGGCCGGGGCTGCTGCCAGCCTCGGCCGCTTTTTCTGTTGAGGAAAGAAAAACCGTGGGAGAGCCGCCCTCGGCGGTCTTTAATTCTTTGCAAGCTTCCCAGTGCCGGGGCGTTCTTATCCGAGAGCGGCGTTAGCCGCGCTGGTTCCGCAGCTTGCACGGAAGTGCAACTACGCATTCAGCCCGGAATCTTCTCTGCTACAATTTTTTACAACCGTCGATGCTCGAAGATCGTATTCTGAAAATTAGCTGGTAACGTTTTTCTCGTGCTGGCTGACGGTTTAGTCTGCAAACAGATTTCGAGCGGACCGGGCGCACCCAAGGAGTCTCAACAAGTTATGTCATCCACCAAGCAAAAGCTCCGTCTGGCCGGCGCCCTCGCTGCGCTCACTACGTTAGCCCTCGCCGTAAGCTGCCGCGGCTTTTTCGTGAACCCCACTCTGACCGCGATTGCCATTTCGCCGACCGCTCCGCAGGTGCAGGTCGGTCAAACCACGACTCTGGCGGCTTACGGGACTTATAACGACGGCAGCACCGGACAGGTAACCAGCGGTTTGAGTTGGTCCAGCGGATCTCCCACAGTGGCCACGTTCCTCAACGCCACCAGCGGCACCGTAAGCGGCCTGTCGCTCGGAACCTCCACCATTACCGCCAATGCGCAGGCGGTTACCGCCTCCGCCTCCCTGACCGTATATCAGCTCATCACATCGATCGCGATCAGTCCTACCACCAATAGCATTCCCGTCGACGGCGGCAGCGCGAACTTCACGGTGAGCGCCGTGGTGTCGTCAAACGGCTCTCCGACTACGATCAACATCACCAGTTCAGCAACCATGACCGCCCTATTCAGCGGTGCAATCGCAACCGGCATTAACTGCGCTTATGACGGCGTCCAGTACCAGGTCTGTACTGACACCCAGGCCACCCAGGGCATCTACCAGATCGTTGCGTCCTATCCTCCGAACACTCAGACCGCAACCGCGAATCTGACGGTTCCAGCGCCCTGAGGCCGGGCAACGGCCGATGGCCTGCTTGGAGACCGCGGCACGAGTCTGGGCGCCCCATTTCTCGCGTCTTTTCCGAGAAGTGGGAGTTCCAACCTTCACGCACCCAGCAGATGAATTCCATCGCTCGTCGCCGCCTCCCGCAGTTGCCGGTCCAAGGTAGCCAGCGGAATCTTCCGGCGCGAAGCGATCTCCAGATAAGCGGCGTCGTAAACCGTAAGCCCATGGTGCTCGGCGAGAGATAGAGCGGCGCTCCAGGCCTGCCGGTCGGCTTCCGCATCCACTTTCACAGGAAGCACCGCCAGGCTGGCCAACGCCCCATCCCGAAAATCCTCGTCGTGGCGTCCGCGCCTGACGTTCATTTGCAGCACATTCGCAATCTCCCACCGCCACAGCCCCGGAACCCATGCTCCGTGGAGCCTGACGTCGTCGAACAAACGCAGAAGTGTGTCGGTCGTTTCATCCGCATAGACCCAGGCGAGTGCCACCGAACTATCAAGCACCAGGCTCATGCCCGCAGCTCACGATTCCCGCAGCCAGACTTCCGGAACCGGACTCTCGCAGTCGAGCTCACCGGCGCCCCTCATCGCGCAGCTTCTTGATCTCTTCCCAGTCAAAAGCAGCCCGCCCTGGATTCTCCTTTGCCAACTGTCGAGCCCGTTCACGCATACGCCCGAATGCCGCCTGCACCTGACCCTGATCGGGGTATCCAGCGTTGGGCACAAGCCGTGCCACAGCCCTGCCGTGCCGCGTAATGACGATTTCCTCTCCCTGCTCGACCCGATCGAGCAAGGTCCCAAGCGTATTCTTGGCCTCAAAAGCTCCTACCTGCTGAGCCGAAGATGTTAGGGAGGATTTCATTAAGCTAGCTTAAGCTAGCTCAATATGAAATGTCAATCCTCCAAGCGCTCCTACATGCGCCCTCAGGGGGGCCGGAGTTTTTCCACAACCCCCTTGTGACATCTGACCTTGCGCCCCCAGCTAAAACGCGTAATCATTGTCGAGGCAGTGACGGTCGGATGAACCCACACAGTCGCGCGGCTAAGTCCTTTGTTTCATGGATTTTAGTACCTAAGCCCTTTAGTCTGCGGATTTTGCGGGGAATTTCCTGCTAACGTGGTGATTCCAGAGATAGGGTAGGGGAGGGGGTCCCCTGAATAACGTCGGCATCGGCCTTCAGCCAGGGTCCCTCTCACAGGCGCGCGCTAGATTTATTTCGAGGCAGAAATCCACCGCCGAAGGGTAGCTGCCATCCCTAGGCACCATAAATGCTCGCGGTGAAGATGGAGTACTGACCACGTCATGGACAGGGATCGCAAAATCACGGTGAAAATCCCAGCCGAGCTTCTGGAGAAGGCCCAGCATGCCAGTGGCACCGGCATCACCCAGACGGTCCGCACTGGTCTGCAACTCTTGGCGGCGTCCCGTGCCTACGATCGCCTGCTGCAACTGCGGGGCAAGATTCATTTCAGTCGAACCCTCGAAGAGTTGAAAGAAGATCGTGAATGAATCAATCCCTCAGGTGCCAATCCTACCCACTGGTCGCCAATCTTGCCCCGTGACCAGGAGAATCCGGATGCACGCTGGTAAGTTGCCATCCCCGGAAGTCTCAGTATTATCGTAGAGGCGGACGACACAACGAAGATCCCGCCAACGACTAACGACAAAAGACTGAAGACGAACGACGAACTTCTATGTCAGACATTCGATGTATCGGCATCGGCACCGGAGGCGGCGACGCGCCCGGCCTCAACGCTGTCATCCGCGCCGCCACCAAGGCTGCCATCATCAAGTACGGATGGAAAGTAATCGGCATCCCGGATGGCTTTGACGGACTTATCTGCCCGGAAAAGGCTTTCGAGCTCACCCTCAAAGAGGTGAGCGGGATTCTCCCCCGCGGCGGCACCATTCTCGGCACCACCAACCGTGGCGATCCTTTTCATTACAAGACCGTCGAAAATGGCAAGGAAGTTTCCCGCGACATCTCTGGCGAAGTGATCGCCAATGCCGCCAAGCTGGGCATTGACGCGATCATTACCATCGGCGGCGACGGCTCCCAGAAGATTGGCTACGATCTTTTTCAGAAGGGGCTGAAAATTGTCGGCGTGCCCAAGACCATCGACAACGATCTTTCTGCCACCGAGGTCACTTTCGGATTCGACACCGCACTGCACACCGTCACCGACGCCCTCGACAAGATTCACACCACGGCCGAGTCACATCATCGCGTGATGGTGGTTGAGGTGATGGGCCGCGACTGCGGCTGGATCGCGCTCGAGGCCGGAATCGCCGGCGGCGCTCACGTCATCCTTATCCCGGAGATACCGTTCACCATCGCAAATGTCTGCCGTTACATCGCCGAGCGCGAAAAAACCGGCAAGTACTTCACCATCGTGGTGGTAGCCGAAGGCGTGAAGCTGCCGCCGGAGCTGAAGGAGAACCGCCGCAACAGCGCTGTGGCCAACTTAATCGGCAACGCTATCGGCGTCGGCGCCAACAAGGAAGTTCGGATCAGCGTGCTAGGGCACATTCAGCGCGGCGGCACGCCCACGCCTTTTGACCGCATTCTGGCGACGCGTTTCGGCGTGGCCGCCGTCGATCTCATCGCCGCCGGAGGTTTCGGCAGGATGGTTGCCCTGCAGGGCGACTCCATCGTGTCAGTCGATGTGGCTCACGCGATCGGCCATCTGAAATCCGTCGACCCGAAAGGCGAACTCGTCCGCACCGCCCGCGCCATCGGCATAGGATTCGGCGATTGAAACCGCAGACTGAGAACCGAGAACTGAGAACTGAGAACTGAGAACTGAGAACTGAGAACTGAGAACTGAGAACTGAGAACTGAGAACTGAGAACTGAGAACTGAGAACTGAGAACTGAGAACTGAGAACTGAGAACTAATCCTTCATCATCGCGTCAATCAGCGCGTAGAGCTGGCTGCTCTCTTTCATCTCTACATAAGGCCGGTCGGGATGCCGGCTGCTGACCACGTACACCGTTGGCGTATGTTCAAGCTTGATGGCTTTGCCCACGTCACGGTCGGCATTCACCTCGGCTGCGAACTTGCCTTGCGGGTCGATCACGTAAGGCAGCCCTACCTTGTGTTCGTTGGCGAACTTCTCGGCATAGCCGCGCAAGTTCTGGGGATTGATCTCGAGCTGGTTCGAGAAAATGTAATCGCGGAATTCGTTGCCCAGCTCTTTTGAAGTCTCATCAAAGTAGCGGGCCATCACGGCCGCGTCGTAAGACCAGTTGTGCATCGGGAGCGGAAAGTCATGACGCACCAGAGGGAATTTTATAAGTTTTTGACGCCTGCTCGAGAATCGGCGCCACGCGGCGGCATTGCGGGCACTGCAGATCCTCGAAGACAACGATGGCCACTTGCGCGCCCTTCGGCGGACGCAACGCCGGATTTACCGTATCAAGCGCCGTCGCGCAAACGAAAGCCGCGAACAGCAGCGCCAGTAGCGACAGGCGAGCAAACCGATTCCTGGATATGTTTTTCATCAGCGTTTTCGTCATGACTCGTTCTGCCTTTATGGTAACCGAATCGGCTTCGTGATGTCAGGTCGCGGAAAGGTGTCGAGCGTGGAACCTCCGTGCCCGCAAACCGCTACCCCGACGCGCTATAGTAGAAAGTCAACCTCACTTAGATCGTGAAACCATCTCATCCATTCCATCGTTACCGGTCCATCCTTGCCTTCACCGTGGGCATTATCTTCCTGTGTGGCCTTGCCGCCTGTAATCGAAGAGGTCATCGCGTGCTTGAAGTGAATTATGTCTCGGCCGCGCAGGCATCGCTGCGCGACCAGGTAGCGACTGTCTACAACCACGTTGGCACGGTGAAGAACGGCGAACGCGTCGAGGTTCTGGAGCACGAGAAGCGCTTCGCCCGCGTCCGCACCGAGAGCGGTATCGAAGGCTGGATCGAGCAACGCTACCTGGTGGATCAGCAGACCTACGACGCCTTACAAAAGCTGACACAGGAGAACCTGAACGATCCGGTGCAATCGCCCGGAGTACTTCGCAATGAGACCAACTTGCACATCACTCCCGGCCGCGAAACCGAGCATCTATACCTGCTCTCGGCCGGGGCGAAGGTTTCGGTGCTGAAGCGGGCCACGGCCGAGAAGCAGTCCGCCTCACCCGCGCCAGCAGGGAAGTCTGCCGCCAGGAAAGCTTCCTCCGGAGAGCCTACCAACGGGCCGCCGCTCGAGGATTGGTGGCTGGTGCGCGATGCCCAGAACCGTGTGGGTTGGGTGTTGGCGCGCATGGTCGATCTCGACGTCCCGCTCGATATCGCGCAGTATGCCGAAGGCCAGCGCTTTGTCGCCTTCTTCGTGTTAGATCAGGTTGAAGATACCGGCAAAGAAGGCACAGGCAAGAAGGTTCCGCAGTATCTCTGCGCGCTCACCGAACCGCATGACGGCCTGCCCTACGACTACGATCAAATCCGCGTCTTTACCTGGAGCGTCAAGAAGCATCGCTACGAGACGGCCTATCGCGAGCATGGCCTGAAAGGCCTGCTCCCGGTGACGGTGACGAGTGAGAATTTCGACAAGGAAGGCCTGTTGCCGGTCTTCATCCTGCGTGTGAAAGATGATAACGGGAGCGTCAGCACTCGCAAGTACAAGCTGAACACACCGATCGTTCGCCGCGTGCTGGCTCCCGGCGAGCAGAAGGAAGCGCCCAGCTCACTCGCCAGACATCGCAACCGTTAGGTGGCGGGCGCCCGAAATAGTTGCGACTTGTTCTAACTGTTGGTTCTGGTCGAAGCGGCACCGAGAATTTCCCGGCTTTTCTTCTCCTGCACAAACACGGTCACGTGAAGATTCTTAAGATCCCAGTGAGAGTTTAGTTTCACGACCGGATCTCCTTTGAAGGACACCGCTGCCCCGCTCGCGTCGGCGACCCCGATCTTGTGCAAGGAGCGCAGCGTGGCCACGTGATGCAACTCGTGTCCGGCATTCTCTCCCAGGCTCACCGCGGAGTGCAGTCCATCCTCGGTCACGGCTAACCATACTTCGGCAGAATCGCCGCCCGTGTTTCCCGCAAGCTTTCCCACCGACACGCTAAAGCGCTGCGCGCCCTTCGCCTCCGCGGTTCCGGAACTGATCGTGACTTCCGTCTTCAAGGCGCCTGCCGCTTTTTCGATCTCCAATTCGGCTTCCCGCGCATCGTTGCCGACAAACTGGCTCTGTCCATTCACCACGAGCTCTGGCGTATACGAATCCTTCTTGATCAACGCCGCATAGACCTGCTGCCGCGCCGTCCATTCCGGGGAAGAAAATGGATCGATCCAGCCGTCGTGATTCCAATAATCGACATGTTCTTCCAGTGCGATGATCTCTGCTCCCGGCACGGGTTGTTGCTGCTGCAACTGCTGCAGTAATGCATCCGCCGGCGGACAACTGGAGCAGCCCTCTGAAGTGAACAGCTCAACCACCACGGGCTTGCGGTCTGCTTGTGGGGCAGACGTTTGCGCGTTCGCAGTCGGAACGAAAACTGAATAGACAACAGAGACTGTGAGACATAGCCTGAACGCGGCGGCTCGAAGGTATTTCCATCGCTTCACCTCCTGGATGCAAACTTGGATGCGCGTCCACGCCAGAAAGTTACCCGGTTTTCTCCGCCCAGGTTTGTTCAAACGGGCCAGAAGCTAGCAATAGAAGGCCGCGATGCTCTCCACCACCCACCGTTGTTCGTCTTCGGTGAGTTCGGGGAACATGGGCAGGGCGAGCACCTCTTTCGCGGCGCGCTCGGCCTCGGGGAAGTCACCTTCGCGGTGGCCGAGATAGACGAAACAGGGCTGCAGGTGCAGCGGGATAGGATAGTAAACCTCCGTCCCGATCCTGCGCGCGGTGAGGAACTCGCGAAGTTCCTCGCGGCGGATAGGCGCGGACGACATACTGGTGGAAAACATGGTAAGCGCGCGCTTCTGTCAGCTGGGAGCTGAATCGGCGCAGAGTTCTCGGGCTGGACGCCCGCCGAGGTCAAGCCGCTGGCGGCGAAGAGTTGGTCGTACCGCGCAGCGCGCTGGCGGCGTGCTTCGTTCCAGCCTTCTACATATTTCAATTTTACGCGAAGGATTGCAGCCTGGATGGCATCGAGGCGGCTGTTCCACCCCATCTCTTCATGGACATAGCGCCGCGGGCTGCCATGATTGCGCAGCCGCCGCATGTGCGCCGCTATAGCGGAGCTGTTTGTGGTTACCAGACCGGCGTCACCGTAGGCGCTGAGGTTTTTTGTGGGATAAAAACTGAACGCCGCGGAGACGCCCATGCTGCCGGCGCGGCGGCCGTTCCACGCGGCGCCGATGGCCTGCGCCGCATCTTCAATCAGCGCCAAGTCGAAATCGCCGGTGAGGCGCTGCAAGCATCCATATCTGCGCACTGGCCGTAAAGATGCACCGGAAGCAAAGCGCGGAGTTTGTCACGCCGCGCACTGCGGAGAAAGGATTCGACCTGCATGGGATCAAGATTAAATGTACGGGGATCGATATCGGCAAACACTGGGCGCGCGCCGGCCCGCGCGATGGCGCTAGCCGAAGCAAAGAAGCTGAAAGGCGTGGTGAGAACCTGATCCCCGGGCTGCACGCCAGCTGCGACCAGAGCCAGCCACAAGGCATCGGTGCCGGAGGCGCAACCGACGGCGTCGGTCGCGCCGCAGAAATCCGCAAGCTCGCGCTCGAAAGCTTCGCCCTCCGGCCCCAGAATGTAATGCTGAGACGCGCACACGCGTCCCACGGCGGCGAGCACTTCGGCGCGAAGCTGCTCATACTGCCGCTGCAGATCCAGCATGGGCACGGAGTCGAGCGGTGTGGTGCCCGACGGCTCCGGCTTAGCCGAGTCCGGCTTTGACGATTCGGCCTTCGTGGGTGAGGTGGTCACGGAAAAGGAGATTGTAGCAGGACAGCGCCGCACCGCCGTGAATGCCGTAGGTTCCAAGCAGAATCACTCCCGTTGTCATACCAATTTTCATATGCAACCTCCGCAAACCCATGCCAATCTCCAACGGACGGCACAAGTGCGATTCACATGTCGATGATAAATAAGCCTGTTATGCGATAACTGTTTTGGAATGTGAGCTGCTTGCACTCTAGTACACCAATGCATCGCCCTGTCGTTCGCTTTGGCAACTAGGCAATTGAGATAAGTAGAAATTGCAGGGGCCTCTTCCCCCAGGGATCCCAGCTACTGAGGAGATAGTCAATGGAATCCGCTTTTCGTCCCTGTGTGACCAAAATTCTGCTTGCTTTGCTGGTATCGACCCTATTTCTCGTGGTGCCAACTTTTCTCGCCGCACAAAACGTAGCCTCCCTGACGGGGGTTGTGACGGACGCGAGCGGCGCCGTGGTCCCCGATGTGGACGTGAAGCTCGTGGACCTGAAAACCAACTCCAGCTCTGAGACGAAAACGAACTCGCTGGGAGCCTACTCTTTTCACGATCTACTGCCGGGACCCGGGTATCAGATTACCTTCACCAAAGAAGGTTTCGACTCAGTGACTGTGCCGAACCTGTACCTCGCCGTTAACACGGTGCATACGCAGAACGCGCAGTTGAAAGTAGGCAAGAGCTCGGAAACAATCGAGGTACGGGGTGAAGGCAGCGCCGTTTCACTGAACACGTCGAATGCTGCCGTGGGCAACAGTTTCGACATGAACCTTGTGCACGAGCTGCCGGTGCAGGTGCGCGACGATCCCTCGGCGCTGCTGGCCTATCAGCCTGGCGTCGTTTATACGCCGCCTTTGGGTCCCGATGATCCCAACCAGAGCCGCGGCGGGGCTGTGACCGGCGCACGCACGGACCAAGGCAACATTACGCTGGACGGTTTGGACGTGAACGACTTCGCTGGGGGATTTGCCTTTACCATCGTCGGGCATGCTCCGGTGGATTCCGTGCAGGAGTTCAGTACCGAAGTGGCCAACCCGCTATCAGCTGAAGGACGCGGCAGCGGCGCCCAGATGAACCTGGTGACAAAGAGCGGCACAAACAATTTCCACGGTTCGGGCTACGAGTATTACAGGACCAGAGGCTTCGAGGCGAACGACTTCTTCAATAATTTTGCGAATCCCGTGGTTCCGCGTCAGGATCTGGTCCGCAACCAGTTTGGCGCTGCTATCGGCGGTCCAGTTGTGAAGAACAAACTTTTCTTCTTCTTTAACTATGAAGGCCGGCGGGATGCCAGCACGAATCAGGTCCAGCAAACCGTGCCTTTGTCTTCTTTCAGCAACGGCTCGATATCCTACCTCAGCACCAGCGGAGCGGTGGAGACGCTGAGTCCGGCCCAAATCCAGGCCATGGATCCCCTCGGGATTGGCCCGGCCCCCGCTCTGACCAGCTTCCTGCAGAGTCGCTATCCGGCCCCCAACAGCACAGCCGTGGGTGATGGACTCAACACGGGTGGATTTCTTTTCAATGCTCCAGGCAACGATTCGTTTAACGATTACGTGACGAAAATTGACTACAACATCAATGACAAGATGAAGATTTTTGTTCGCGGCAGCCTGGTTCGAGAGACCTCCGACGAGAATCCCTCAATCCAGTTTCCTGGCGACCCTTTAACTTTCCTCTTCACAGACCACAGCTATGCCTACGTCTTTGGGCACACCTGGACCATTAGCAATACCAAGGTCAACCAATTCGTCTACGGGGAGAATCGGCAGGAAGTGAACTTTCCATATGTCTACAACCCTCTCGGAACCACCGTCTTCGGATTCGATGCAACCGGGACCGGCGGGAACTATTTGAGCTCGCCGTACATGACCCCGGCTTCGCAAGGCCGGACGATCCCGATTCCAATCATCCGGGATGATTTTACCTACGTTCGCGGCAAGCACACTTTCGAGGTGGGAGGAACCTTCAAGCCGATCAAGACGACCTACAAATTGGTCAGCGACTTCAATACTGCGACCATCGGCCTCGGAGGAGGGTTGCAAAGCTTGGGCACGAGTCCCCAGTTGCGGCCGTCTGACCTGTCGACCGATCCGGTTTATCAGAACCTTTACGACAGCGCCTTCGCTTTTATTCTGGGAAACTACGGGCAAGTGGCCAGCAGCTTCAACAACGACAAGGAACTGCAGCCCCTTCCCCAGGGTACGGGACACGTTCGGCACTACCGGTACTACGAAACGGAAGTCTATCTGCAGGATACGTGGAAGGCGAAGAGCGACCTGACGCTTACCTACGGCTTGCGCTACCAGTTTAACTCGGTGTCCTACGAGGTGAACGGGCTCGAAGCCGGTCCCAATCTCAATTTCGACCAGGCGATTGAGCCCCGTATCGCGAACGGTCTAGACGGCAACTCCGGCTGCCCAGGAGCGAGTTGCGGGCTGGTAAACCCCCTTCTTTACTATTCGCTAGCCGGTAAAGCGAACAATGCGCCGGGACTTTATCATCCCGATTGGCATGATTTTCAGCCACGGTTGGCGTTCTCTTACAACCCAGCGGGCGTCGGAGGTGTTCTGGGGCAGTTGTTAGGCGACCGCAAGACGGTCTTTCGCGGGGGTGCCGCAATCATCGACGACCACACTATGGTCAATGCCCTGAATTTTCTGCAGGATCAAAACACCTGGATCCTACAGAACTCCACGTCCGTTCTTTACGGCGAGCAAGCCACTGCTGCAGAGGATCTGCAGACCAACCCGCGTTTTACAGGTACTACCTTGCCGGCCGGATCGGTCGTAACGCCAGGGCCTATCGTCACTCCGTATGCACCGTACCTGTCGAGCAGCCCGCAGGGGAATCCTGCGTATGGGCCAGTCAACGGCCTGGAGTCGGCGAATCCGTTTAATTACGCGATTGACTCGAACTTGAAGACTCCATATTCGGAAATGTATAGCTTTGGAATTCAGCGTGAGCTTCCGGGGAACTTCCAACTCGATGTCAACTACGTTGGCCGGTTTGCCCATCGGCTTCTTGCCCAAGCGGATGGGATGCAAACGGTCGATTTCAAGGATCCTGCGTCGGCGCAGTTGTTATCAAAGGCGTTTGCTGCTGTGTCCGCTCAAGTCCGCACCGGAGCCACGACGGTTACGCCACAGCCCTTCTTCGAGAATCAGATCGTCAACTGGCAACCCTACGACACGAGCGGAACCCAATTCGTGGCCGACTATATCGAACCTTACGTGGTTCGCGGCGACCTGGCGGACTCGGTTCAGTTGCTGAATGAATATAATTACTACGACGGCGTTGGGTTAAACCCTGGTGTCGGCTTAAACCCGCAGTTGGGCACGTCCCTCTACATGACAAATAAGGGATATTCCAATTACAACGGCTTGCTGCTAACCCTGCACAAGAAAATGTCCCATGGCTTGCAGTACGATGTGAACTATACTTGGTCGCACTCGCTCGACAACATCTCCGCGCCGGCGAACCAAGCCTTCGGCTCAAACGGCGCAGGGGGCATCATGTGCGACGCGATCAATATTTCAGTTTGCTACGGCAACTCTGACTTTGACGTACAGCAGTCCGTGACAGCGACCTGGCTGTATGAACTTCCAGTGGGGCGCGGCAAGGCGTTCGGTGGTTCCATGTCCCGTGCGCTGGATGCACTTATCGGGGGATGGTCCATCTCTGGACTGACCAGCTGGCGAACTGGCTTGGCTTTCCAAACCGTTGCCAACGCCTACCCGATCAGTTTTGCCAACAACGTTCCCGCCGTCTTTAACGGGGACACAGCGGCTCTCAAAGTCGATACGCACTTTGAAATCAACGCAGCCTCGGGCTTCCCAAGTATTCAGCTATTTCAGAACCAAGCTGCCGCCTTGGGGACTTTCAGCGGTCCGTTGGGCCTTGAAGCGGGCAGCCGCAACAATCTGAGGGGGCCGCACTACTCCAACTTCGATATCGGGTTGATCAAGCACATTCCCGTTACCGAGGGCGTGCATTTGGAATTGCGCGCTGATGCCTTCAATGCATTTAACCATCCCAACCTGGCGTTGCCGGGAGCGTCGGCCACGGCGGACATAACCAGTCCCAGCACGTTTGGAGTGATCAGCTCGACGACAGGGGAACAAACCTATCGCGTGCTGCAGATCGCGTTCCGGGTAGATTTCTAAAGATGAGTTGATTGCGGAAACGAGGCCGGCCCTAGGGTCGGCCTCGTTTGTCTTCCCGATCCACAGTCCCGTCGATTCGGGCTGATTCCATGCACAAGACTGGTCCCCGGAGCGGTTCATTTATACGCAAATCCATATACATGCGCCTCCTAATCTTCCAATTCAGAGAGTAAACGAGACAGTCCCGCCCACAATTCATTGAAAGCAATGACTGTTAGGATCGTGTGCTTTGGTGTGTTAGTTGCTATGTATCTACGCTCGGCAGATTATGCTTTGGAGCGGAAGGTTTGGCCCAAGGCGAGGATTTCCCGGCGGTTTCGTAGTAGGGGCGCTCAATTTTGGCAGTAAATGCTGACAATCTCAGTTAAGACAAAACAGATATTCGAAGAAATCGTTTATCCATCGGAGATAACACCTATGAGTCGTGTTTCAGCGAAGTTTGGCATGTTTGCCGTTTGCGTGTTCTCTGTGCTGCTGCTCGTGGCCAGCGTTTTCGGTCAGGAAACGACCGGCGGCTTGCAAGGAACAATCAAAGACCCCAGCGGCGCTGTGGTTTCCAAGGCAGAGGTAGTGCTGACCGGCACCTCGCTGGTAGGCGCCAAAAGCCTGCAAACCGATAGCAGCGGCTACTATCGCTTCGCGAACCTGCCTCCCGGTGTGTATGCAGTCTCGGTGAAGGCCTCGGGATTTTCCGAGTTGAAGCGCGAAGGCATCACGATCGAGGTCGGTCACCTTCCTACCCTTGACTTGAGTCTAGCAGTCGGTGCGGCCGGCACGGTCGTTGAAGTGAGTGGCGCGGCCCCGGTTATTGACGTAACCACGACGACCACGCAGACCAACATTACGCAGGATGTCGTCCAGGATGTTCCCCACGGACGGTCGTTCCAGTCGGTGATTCAATTCGCGCCTTCGGCCCGCAACGAACCTTTGGCAGGAAGCACGGGATCGCCGCAGATGTCGATGGGTAGCGGAACCGGCGGACAGTCTCCGGGTAGCGGAGGCAACGGACAAGGATTTGGTTACTCCGTGGCTGGCGGCGCTGACTCCGAGAATTCTTACCTGGTGGAAGGTCAGGAAACGGCGGACTCCATCGGTGGCTTCTCACATACCAATGTGCCCTTTGACTTCATTCAGGAAGTGCAAGTAAAGAGTTCGGGCATTGAAGCCGAGCACGGCGGTTCGCTGGGCGGCGTAGTCAACGTGATCATGAAGAAGGGTAGCAACAACTATCATGGTTCGGTCTTTTCATCGTTTGAGAGCGGCGGTTGGGATGGCGGACCCACAGCATTTAACCGTTACAACCCCAGCTACACGACCGAGGTTGATTCCAGCGGCACGGCCTATGTCGACCCCAGCAGTCAGCAATACCAGTCGAAGCGTGACACACTGACCGATATTATGCCGGGCTTCACGATCGGCGGCCCGATTAAGAACGACAAGCTTTGGTTCTTCGTCGGGTTCAATCCGGAATTCAGGAACCGCGTCGCGTGACGTGAACTTTACTGGAGCTGGGCGAAACGCCGTTCAGTCAGAATCAGCAGACTTATTACACCACTGCGCGGCTCGACTACGCAGCAACCTCAAAGATTCGTCTGTTCGGCTCCTGGCTCTACCAGTACCAGAGGGAGAGTGGTCAGGATCTGCCTTTCGCAGATTCGACCACCGGGTTGCTGTTAATACGAGCGCGGGCTCGCCGCTCGTTTGCGTTCGCGCACAGTTTGGGTTTTGGGGCACCCAATACCACGACCAATGTCGGCGCGGATTTCACCATCACGCCGCGCATTGTAGCCACGGTCCGCTGGGGGATCTCGTTCCAGAACTATCATGACTTCGGCTTCCCCACGACCGGCACGATCCAGGAGTTCGGGTCAGCTGGGTTTGGCGGTACCCAGAACTGCACTCCGGTGCCGCCGGCGACCAGTTGTACGGGGCCAGCGATAGCCCCGAGTTCGCCCCTATCACAGCTCCAGGGTTATCAGAATGCCGCTGCTAACATCAACACAACCACGTACGACTCGACTCATCACAACCAGGTGGATGCGAGTCTGGCCTGGTTCAAGAGCGGCTGGTGGGGGACACACAACATCAAGTTTGGATATCAGCTGAATCATCTTAACAACAAGATTCTGCAGCACTGGAACGAGCCTGAGATCAATGTCTACCCAGGCGCGGGCAATTTCTATCAGCCGCAAGGAGCTGTGGGTGCAGGCAACTGTGCGACCTACGATGCACTCTATGGCGGCTGCGCCGGCCTATACGGCTACCTTACGGTGCAGGACTACGGCTCTAACGGCGTCGCAACCAGCATCAATAATGGCCTGTTCGTTCAGGATGCCTGGACGATTGGCCACGGTGTAACCATCAATGCAGGGTTGCGGGTCGAGAAAGAATACCTGCCTGCCGAGGATCAACCGACCGGCGGTATCGGCAAGCCCATTAATTTCGGATGGGGCGACAAAGTGGCGCCTCGCGTGGGCGCTGCGTGGGATGTCTTCAAAGATGGAAGGATGAAGGTGTTCGGCAGCTATGGTGTGTTTAACGACATCATGAAGCTGAACCTGGCCATCAGTTCGTTCGGCGGTCAGTACTGGGAGAATTGCGCGTACTCCATGGATACGGATCAGCTACAGACCTTCGTCCCTGTCTTTAACAGTGCAACCCGCGACTGCGGGTCCGCGATCGGAAGCAATTCGGCGACCGAAGCCAACTTCGCAGGCGGCGTAGGCGCGAACCCCCCGGGATACACATTCCTTGAGAATCAAAACTTCCGCGGCTGGCCCACTACGTGTTCCACCTGTACGCCGACCGAAGAAGGCGTTATGCCAAACCTGAAACCCTATCGCCAGCACGATTCCGTGTTTGGCACCGACTATCAGATCTCGAAGAACCTGGCGTTTGAAGCGCGCTGGGACCGCACCCGTCTGGATCACGCGATCGAGGACTCGGCTATTTTCGATCCTGCGGAAGGTGAGACGTTCGTTATCGTCAACCCCGGGCAGGGCGTGAACAAGACCTTCGATGGCTTCTATAATTTCCTGTACGGAGTTCCAAGTGGCTGCGGAAACGGAATACCTTGCCCGCCGAACAACATCCCGGCGGCTCGCAGCTATGATGGTGTTGAACTGCGGGTGACCAAGAGCATCAGCAGCCATTGGTTCGGATTGTTCTCCTACACTTACAGCCACTTCCGTGGAAACTACACGGGCTTGACCAGCACGGACATTGGCGACGGTGGCGGCGGCCGCAACGCGCCGAACAACAGCCGTTCCTTTGACGAGCCGTTTTTCTCGTGGAACGCGAACGGAACGTCGTCCAGCGGCCTGCTGCCGACGGATCGTCCCAATGCCTTCAAGGGCTACGCGTATTACGAGGCGGGCGAGGGCAGGAAGATGTCATCGGATTTCGGTATCTTCCAGTTCCTGTACAGCGGGACACCGCAAACCACGATCGCGGACGTGGCTTACACATTTGCGCCACCTGCGGGTGCGTTCCCGACTGACATTGTCAACCGTGGCCAGTGGGTTAACGTCAGTCAGGATCCGAACTCCGGCGCGATTACGGCCAGCAATCCGTTTACTTACCGCACGCCGTGGTTTACCCAAACTGACTTCAACTTTACGCAAAACTACAAGTTGAGCGAGGATAAGGTAATCAGCTTCACGGCTACGATTCCCAACATCCTCAATCAGCGTGCCATTACCGCGTACTATCCACTTCTCGACACACAGCAGTTCGGACAGTACATAGCACCGCAGAGTGCGGCATGCTTGGCCACCAACACTGCTCTCTACAATTATCCAACCAGCTCCTGCTTCCTGCCAGGTGGCCTCGCGACTTACGTCGCGATCGAATCGGCCTACCCCTGGCAGCAACTGCTCAGCAATGGCACTGGAGGGAACACGGCGAATGTAGGTTTCACTGGGAATCCGAACGCTGGCACGATGACGATCAACAGCCAGTACGGTCAGCCCTACATCTACCAACTCAGCCGCAACATCCGCCTGGCGATCAAGTTCACCTTCTAGCCAGAGTTGCTACGACACACTTCAGAGGGGCCGGGAAACCGGCCCCTCGTTTTTTGCATTGGAGGAAGTGCTCGCGGGCTTACCTGCCGAAGATGGGGTAGTGGCTGGCGGCGCCCATGAAGAAGAGCATTACGATCGACAGGAAGGCGTTGGCGCGGCTGGCGAGGAAGGCTTGGCGGGCCATTGCTTTGGCTTTGTCAGGCATGGGAGTGCCGTTGGTAGCATTGTCGCGGGTCCATTGAATCAGGCGCTTCTGGATGCGCCAGATTACGCCCCAGACGTTGAGCAACATCACCCAGCCCATGCCGCCGCCAATGCCGATCGCAAGCAGGCGGTTGCTCTCCCAGCCGTGGCTGTTCCAGCACAGGAAGAGCCAGGCTGCGACAGCGACTACGACCGCGTAGACGACGCCGATGAATGCGCCTTTGTCGAAGATTCCCTTGCCGGGGATGAGGCAGGCGTAAAGAACTCCCCAGACGATGGTCCAGATCAGAAAGAAGCTTCCCATCACGGCTCCGGGGAAGGGTTCAATCCTGCAGCTTGAGCGTTGTGGACGTCAGCACTGACGATGACCTCCCAGTAGGCGATGCCGGCCAGCACGGTCAGCGCCGCCGACATACGAAACCACCACAGGGCGCGAGTCATAAGCGCGGGCATGACTTTGCCCTTCGTGGTGGCATCCAGCTCTTTCATCAAAGGGACGTTCACCAGGTTGAAGAAATAGAGAAGGCCGATCCAGGTGATGCCGGCAAGGAAGTGGATCCAACGAACCAACATGAGGAAGTTCGTGTTGAAATCGGGGGAAAGTTGATTTGGGGTGCAAAGAGAGTTGCCAGAGCAGCGCTTGCCATGATGCCTCCTGAGATTTCACTGGTGCTTCGCATAACTCATAACGGATAACGCGCATCGAAAGTCAAAGTAATGTGCGGAGGGTTACGCACCGGACGGAATCGCCCACGCCGGGGATTGTACACAACTGGGGGATGGATGGGAGGACGGACACGCTGGCAAATCTTCACATTGTGAAGGAAAAGCCGGTTTCCACAAGTTCCGGGTTGAAAAGAGTGGGGGAGGCCGTATCGTACTCGCAGCTACCTGCGTGCGGCGCGGCTTGGGAAATCGGGCGGCGTGGAAGCAGGTTGTCCCCCCGTGTTCTTGAGCGGAAGGTCCGCGAGGAACATGCTGTTGGTTTGAGCGCCGGAGGCGAAAGCCTAGGGTGCAGGTTGGAGTGTCGCAGGTCAAAGAACTTAAGGAGATCGGCTATGGAAAGCAGCAAGCCGGCGCAGAACATCCAGGATTCCTTCCTGAACACGGCCCGCAAGGAGAGATTGAGCATCACAATTTATCTGCTGAGCGGAGTGAAGCTGACGGGCCGGATTCGTTCCTTTGACAAGTATTCCGTGGTGCTGGAGGCCAACGGGCAGGAGCAATTGATCTTCAAGCACGCCATCTCGACCGTGGTAATGGGGCGAACTGGGGCGCACAGTGTGCACATGGCGCATCCGGAGGCGAAGGCCGTAAGCGCACCGGGGGCGGCCGCGGCGTCGCCGTCTTCGTCTTCCGGTCCGGCAGCGGTCTCGGCGGCGAGCGCCTCGGGCACTGAAGGGTAAGGCGCTTTCGGCTTGCGCAGGTCTCATCCAAAGAAGACTCGCGATCGAGCGCCCGCTGGAGGACGTGTGCCTCTTGGCGCGGAGCCGACGCGGAAAGAGGACTTGCAGGAGCGCGCTTTTTTGGTCGGAATCGACGTGCGAACGCGCAGGCGCGGCGCGCGGGGCACGGTGACCGCGCAGGCGCAGGCGGCTCGGGACGCGGCATCGGCTGTTCCAGTCGCAGGCGCAAAAACCGGCGCTTCCGCGTCGGGAAAGTCCAACACCAACAAGCCCAGCATTCCGGAGTTTGACGCGGAAGAGTCCATGGCGGAGTTGCGTACGCTTGCGGAAAGCGCCGGCGCGAAAGTTGTGGGTGAAATTCTGCAGCGGCGGGACCGGCCTGATCCGGCTACATTGATTGGCGCGGGCAAGCTGGAGGAAATTGCCAGCGCGGCTGAGTCGGTGAATGCCGACCTGCTTCTCTTCGATCACGATCTAAGCGCTTCCCAGCAGCGCAATATTGAAAAGATTGTTCATCGGCGGGTAATCGATCGAACGCAGCTGATCCTGGATATTTTTGCGCGGCATGCGCGTACGCGGGAGGGCCAGTTGCAGGTGGAGCTGGCGCAATTGCGATACATGCTGCCGAGGCTGGCGGGGCGCGGCGTGGAAATGTCGCAACTCGGCGGCGGCATCGGCACGCGCGGTCCAGGAGAAACGCAGCTTGAGACTGACAAGCGGAAAATTTACCGGCGAATCCGGCACGTGGAACAGCAACTGGAGGATGTGCGGCAAATCCGGGCACAACAGCGGCAGCGCCGGGAATCCGCTCCGGTGGCGACGGTGGCGCTGGTGGGATATACGAATGCGGGGAAGTCGACGCTGTTCAATGCGCTGACGAGGGCGGCGGTGCTGGCTTCGCCGCGCATGTTCGCGACCCTCGATCCGACGATTCGGGCGGTGGTGCTGCCATCGAAGCGAAAAGTACTTCTGTCGGATACGGTGGGATTCATTCGCAGCCTTCCCCACACGCTGGTTTCTGCATTCCGCGCCACGCTTGAGGAGTTGCAGCGGGCGTCGCTGATTCTGCATGTTTCCGACGCCAGCAGCCGGCTTTCAGCGGAGCAGGATGCGCAGGTGGAGATTGTTCTGAAAGAGCTGGAAGCGGAGAAGAAGCCGCGGCTACGGGTGATGAATAAGATCGATTTGCTGGATGAAGAAGTGGCGGAGAGTTTACGGGATGATGCGAAGACGGTTTATGTCTCGGCCATGGAAAGTCAAGGGATGGACCGTCTGCTGGCGCGCATCGACGCGATGATTGAGGAAGATCCCGTAAGCCGCGTGCAACTGCGCGTGCCCCAGCAAGAAGGGAAGGCGCTGGCCATGCTGGAGGCCAAGGCGCGAATTTATTCGCGGAAGTACCAGGACGGGGCGGTGGAGTTGGAACTGGAAGCGCCGGAGTCGGTGGTGCGGAAGGTACGAGAGTTCGTGGTGGCGTAAACTCTGGCGGATTAAGTGGGGAAGGCTCAACTCGCCGTGCGGCGCAGCTTCGATGGCCGGCCTTCCGATGAGGAGCGATTGATGGATGTGCGTCGGCGAATGGTAAGGTTCTGCGTCGCGGTCTTTTTCTCGGGGTCTCTTCTGTTTGGCAGTGATACTGTTCTCATTCACGGACACATCTACACCGGCAATCCGAAAGCTCCATGGGCGCAGGCGCTGGCGATCACAGGCACTCGCATTGATGCCGTTGGGACCGACCGGGAAATTGTGAGCCGAAAGTCCGCTAAAACCGAAGTCATCGATCTGCAGGGGCGCACGGTGGTTCCGGGATTCTCCGATGATCACACGCACATGTGGCAGGGCGCGCTCGCGCTTCACGGGCTCAATCTCTCAGTTCCCGAATACAGCATCACTCCGGAAGACAATCCCGATCTTCTGGTCGCCAGGCTCAAGGAGTATGCGGCGGACCATCCTAACGACAAGATTCTGTTTGTGAGAGCCGACTTCGGCACGGAAGCACCATCGACTCCCAGGCATGAGTTGCTGGACCGTGCCGTAACAGACCGCCCTGTCGTCGTCCACAACTCGGCTGAGCATGCGCTCTGGTTGAATGGCCGCGCTATGGCCTTGGCAGGGCTCACGGACCGGCCGGTCGCCGACCCCGCGGAGGAAAAATACATTGTCCGCGACGCCAAGGGCCATCCTACAGGAGTGCTGATGGAGGCCGCGATGCAAGTGATGGAGCGCGCCGTAGCCAACGCCCTCTCGATGGATGAAAAGCTGGCGTTACTGCGCGAGGCCTCGCTGTATTTCAACCGCTTCGGCGTCACCAGCATCACGAACGCGAGTGGGGATCTCGCGGAGATTGAACTCTACGCCGCGTTGCGCGACCGCGGCCAGCTCACCGTCCGCACTCGGACCGCCTTCGGTACAATCGGAGCGACCCACCACCTGACACCGGAATTCCTCGGCGACCTGGACAAGGCGCGCACCCGTTATCACGACGACTGGGTTTCGGCGAACCTGGTGAAGTTTTTCGCTGACGGAGGCACCGGTGCGGTCCCGCCGCTAATGTATGAACCTGCGGAATACAAGAGGCTGGTTCTCGAACTGGATAAGCGCGGCTACCAAATCATGACGCACACCTACCGTCCCGACACGTCGCGCATGGTGGTGGATACTTACGAAGAGGTCGAGAAGATCAACGGGCCGCGGGACCGGCGCCTTCGCATCGAGCACGCGGACTTTGTTGCGGCACAGGACATACCGCGGCTAGCAAAGTATTCCATGATCGCCAGCATGCAGCCCACCTTCTGCTGCGACGAGAACGGGGCAAACTATGATCCGCGGGATCGAACCACCACCGACCGATGGCAGACGATGGGAAAAAACGGAGTGGCTCTGGCCTTCGGCAGCGACTGGCCGTGCACTTGGCCGCCGAACCCGTTGGTCGCGATCCAGGAGGCCGTCACGCGCCAGATCTGGCGGCCGGCCAAGGGCGGCAACGATTTTCCCGGAGGGGTGTTTGACGGAGCGGGCCAGGGAGGAACGGTTCCGACCAAGGACACGTATGTTCCTGAGGAGCGGCTTACCGTGGAGCAGGCGGTGAATGCATATACGAAGGGTTCGGCGTATGCAAGATTCTCCGACGATCACATTGGGACGCTCGAAGCAGGGAAGGAAGCTGATCTAGCGGTGCTGGATCGAGATATTTTCTCGGGAAATCCGGAAGAAATTGGGAAGACGAAAGTAGTGATTACTCTGGTCGGCGGGAAGGTCGTGTTCAAAGAGGAAAATGATTCCGCGCAGAATTTAAATGGGCCGGCAACCAAGAAGCGGTGACATTCCTTGGCTATCGGCCCATTCGATCCTGAATTGGATCGGAGGTGATAGTTCAATGCTAGTCCTCTTTATCGGGAAGTCAAGGATTAGTTGCAGATTTCTGCATGCCAGCCAGGAAGGGCTTGACAAGTGGGATTTCGACCCTTTTTGAGACCTCACACTCCCCCGAAAATCGTCCCTTTGCGTTGACATAAACTCCTTCGGACGTTAGACTTAACAGTTTTCATAGCCCTCATTTTCCTGTATAGCAGCACAGCATGGATCAAACGTTACGACAACTAGGCGAATTACTGCTCGGAGCGGTGCCGACGGTAATTCTGCTGGCGCTTCTTTATGCCCTCTATGCAACGATTGTGCACAAGCCTTTGCAGCGCGTGCTGGAAGAGCGGCGCAACAAGACGGAAGGCGCAATCGAGAAGTCGCGGGCTGATATTGATGAGGCCGAGGCGCGCACTTCCGAATACGAGCAGCGACTGCGTGAGGCGCGGGCGACAGTGTTCCGGGCGCAAGAGGCCCGGCGCAAGGCAGCACTGGACGCGCGGGCTGCCACGCTGAACGAAGCGCGCAACCGGGCTCAGGCGCAGGTGCAGGCTGCGAAGGCGGACATCCAGAAGGATCGTGACGCGGCGCAGGATGGCTTGCACGCAGAAGCTCAGTCGCTGGCTGCGGAGATTGTGCGGCGGGTGCTGGAGCCAGCTGGGGCGGGACGTTGATCCGGACATGATTTCGAAAAGCACGATTTCGAAGAGGATGATTCGCCTGAAAAAAGCGATCGGGCTACTGGGGTTGCTCGCGGTGAGTTTTGCCGCGGCGGCAGGATCGCTGCGGGCGCAGGAGCAGCCCTCGGCGCCGGCGCCGCAGAAGCAACAGCAGTCCGATGACTCGGCGAGACGGCCCAGCCTCCCCCAGCAACTTGCGCATGAGACGAGGGAAGCCGCGGGCGAGGAGAAGGACGATAAGGCGCAGTTCAAGCAGTCGCCGTCGGTACGATTCATCGCGCGGGTTACCGGCCTGAGCACAGAGAATGCGTACCTGTTCAGCGTCCTGCTGAATTTTGCCGTGATCGCGGGATTGATCTTCTGGGTGGGGCGCAGTTATTTGCCGGGCGCCTTCAGCGCGCGAACGGCGGCGATTCAGAAAGCGATGCAGGAAGCGCAGAAGGCCAGCGATGAAGCGCGGCGGCGGCTGGCGGAGGTTGAGTCCCGTCTGATGAAGCTGGATGTCGAGATCGGGATGATGCGCAACGCTGCAGAAAAGGAAGCTGGGGCGGAGGAAGAGCGCATTCAGGCAGCCGCTCAGGAAGACACGCGGAAGATGGTGGAATCGGCGCAGCAGGAAATCGCGGCCGCAGCCAAAGCGGCGCGGCGCGAGTTGACGGCTTATGCGGGGGATCTGGCGGTGGCTCTGGCGCAGAAACAGATTCGTGTGGACGCTGCGACCGATCAGACTCTCGTGCGGAATTTTGCCGGAGAATTGGGTGCGTCTGAAGCTTCAGGGCCGGGAAAGGACGGGCGCTAGAGCATGGCTTCCGTAGCCAGCACGTATGCCCGGGCTTTCGCGGATGTGGTTCTCGGCTCACATCTCGACGCGGACCGGTCCACTGCGCAATTGCGCATGATAGCCAGCTTGCTGGCAGAGAGTCCGGAGTTGCGGCGAGTGTGGGAGAATCCTGCGATTCCGGCGGACCAGAAGCGGCGGGTGCTGGATGTGATCGCCGAGCGCGATGGAATTTCAAAGCAGGTGCGGAATCTGGTTGCCGTGCTAATCGATCACCGACGGGTGCATTTTCTGGAGCCAATCATCCGGCAACTCGAGAAAGAACTCGACGCGCGGCTGGGGATCGCCGAAGCCGACATCACCAGCGCCCGCGCCTTGGGCGACGGTGAGAAGCGCGAGTTCGAAACCCAGGTTGGGAAGCTGACCGGCAAGAAAGTCCGGGCGCGATATGGGCAGGACGCCTCGCTGCTGGGAGGCGCGATGGTGCGCATTGGCAGCACGATTTATGACGGTTCGGTGAAGGGGCAACTGGAGAGATTAAGGGAAGCTATTAGCTCCTAGCTGCTGGCTTCTAGCTCCTGGCGCGTGCGCTAAGGTCATAAGCTAGAAGCTACAAGCTAGAAGCTTTTCAAAAGAGCTGATTCTATGGCACAGATCAAGGCAGACGAGATTTCCAAACTGATCCGCGAGCAGATCGAGAACTACGAATCAAAGATCTCCGTGGACGAGACGGGTACGGTCATCACGCTGGGCGACGGCATCGCGCGCGTGTACGGGCTGGACAAGGTGATGGCAGGCGAACTTCTTTCTTTCCCGCACGGCGTGGCCGGCATCGCGATGAACCTGGAAGAAGACCAGGTGGGCGTGGTGCTGCTCGGCGAGTACACCGAGATTAAAGAAGGAGACGAAGTGAAGCGCACGGGGCGCATCATGAGCGTGCCTGTGGGCGACGCCATGATTGGCCGCGTCGTGGATTCGCTGGGCCGTCCCATCGATGACAAAGGCCCGATTGCCTCCGACAAGTTCATTGCGCTGGAACGCCTGGCGCCGGGCGTCATCGATCGGCAGCCGGTGCGTGAGCCCATGGCGACAGGACTGAAGGCCATCGACAGCATGATCCCGGTGGGCCGTGGTCAGCGTGAGTTGATCATCGGCGACCGGCAGACGGGAAAGACTGCCGTCGCACTCGACACCATCATCAACAGCAAGGGCAACGACCTGGTTTGCATCTACAACGCGATCGGGCAGAAGCGATCGTCGATTGCGCAGGTGGTGAAGATTCTGGAAGACTACGGCGCGATGGAGTACACCATCGTGGTGGCGGCGTCCGCGTCAGAACCCGCGCCCATGCAATACATTTCGCCGTATGCGGCGACTGCCATTGGGGAATATTTCCGCGATACGAAGCGGCACGCGCTGGTGATCTACGACGATCTTTCGAAGCATGCCGCGTCTTATCGCGAAATTTCCCTGCTGCTGCGACGGCCGCCGGGGCGCGAGGCCTATCCCGGAGATGTGTTTTATCTCCACTCGCGGCTGCTGGAGCGCTCCGCGAAGATGAGTGACAAAAACGGTGGTGGATCGCTGACCGCGCTGCCGATCATCGAGACGCAAGCCGGTGACGTTTCGGCTTACATCCCGACCAACGTCATTTCGATTACGGACGGTCAGATTTATCTGGAAACGGATTTGTTCAACCAGGGCGTGCGTCCCGCGGTGAACGTGGGTCTGTCGGTGAGCCGCGTGGGCGGCAGTGCGCAGATCAAAGCCATGCGGCAGGTTGCTGGAACGCTGAAGCTTGAACTTGCGCAGTATCGCGAGTTGGCTGCGTTTGCACAGTTTGGCAGCGACCTCGACAAAGCTACGCAGGCGCAACTCAACCGCGGCCAACGGCTGGTCGAACTCCTGAAGCAGAACCAGTTTTCGCCGTTACCATTCTCGAAGCAGATTCTGATCATCTTCGCCGGCACGGGAGGTTTTCTCGACGATCTGCCCGTGAATCAGGTGCGCGACTTCGAGAAAGAACTTTACGAATACGTGGACGCGACCCAAGCCGGTCTGCTGCGCACGATCATGGAGAAAAAGATTCTCGACGATGCTTTGAAGGCGCAGTTGACGGATGTGATCAAGCAGGCGAAGCAGCAATTCGTGGCGAGCAGGGAAGCGGTAGCGAAATAGCACCGAGTACCTGGTACCGAGTACCGAGTAAGAACGCTGCACTTTGAGGTTTGGTGGGTTCAACTGGCAACTGGGTACTGCCAACTGGCAACTGATTCATGCCTAACATTCTCGACATTCGGCGCCGTATCCGCAGCGTGGTGAACACGCGCCAGATCACGAAGGCTATGAAAGTGGTTTCGGCAGCGAAGTTGCGGCGCGCGCAGGATCGCGCTTTGGCAGCGCGTCCCTATGCGGCGATGTTGACGAATGTGTTGAAGTCGCTGGTGGCGCGGGCGGAGATTTACGATCCGGAGACCGGCGAGCCGAAGCATCCACTGCTGGCGCAGCGACCCGAGAAAACTATTCTGTTGATCGTGGTCACTGGCGACAAAGGACTGGCGGGCGCGTTCAGCGCCAACATCACCAAGGCGGCCAGCCGGTTTATCGAGTCCAAGGCGGGAAAGAATATCGACATTGAGGCGATTGGCCGCAAGGGGCGCGACTTCTTGCGCAGGCGCTATCCCGCTGCGCCAGTGCAAACCCGCAGCCTGGCCGAGACTGAGGAGTCGCTCGACACTCCGGTCGAGGCCGGTGAGCGCGCCGGAGCGATACAAATTACAGGAGAGCACGTCGGCGTTCTCGGCAAGTTGCAATTTTCGCAGGCGCGAGCTTTGGCGGAGAGCGTGATTGAGCGCTTCAAGCGCGAGGAGATCGACGCGGTCTACGTCGTCTTCAACGAATTCAAGTCAGTGATCGCGCAGCGGCTCATTGTGGAGCAGATTCTTCCGATCGAGCGCGTGGGTGAGCCGGCAGTCCGTCTGTCCGAGGAGATGACGGAGGAAGAAAAGAAAAAGGCCAAAGAGGCCGCGATCAGCGCGGGGGTGGGCCTGCGCAGCAGCGAGCGTTCGAGCGAAGAGGCCGCGCAATTTGGCACCGCTCAGGTGGATTACATCTACGAGCAGCCGCCTGAGGAGCTGTTCCGGGCGTTGCTGCCGAAATATGTTGCGATTCAGATTTTCCGGGCGCTGCTGGAATCAGTAGCGGCCGAACATGCCGCGCGCATGACCGCGATGGATTCCGCCACCAGCAATGCCACGGACATGATCGATTCGCTGACCCTGGTGATGAACCGGGCTCGGCAGGCGAAGATCACAAAAGAAATTATCGAGATCGTGAGCGGCGCGGCGGCAATGTGAGAAGAAGCTGTTAGCTCTTAGCTTGTTCAGAAAATTGACGCAAATGTACCGCGGGAAGTCTGTCGTGTAACGGATGACGAGAAAGCCAAGAGCTAACAGCTAAGAGCTGAGGGGTTATGCCAGAAAACATAGGACATGTGGTTCAAATTTCGGGGCCTGCGGTCGACGTGCAGTTTCCTGAAGGTAAGTTGCCGCCTATCTATGAGGCGGTGCGAGTGGTGAGCGACGGTTTCACCGTGCCCACCCCCATCAACGTAATTCTCGAGGTGCAACAGCACCTGGGCGAAGGGCGCGTGCGGTGCATCGCCATGTCGGCCACCGATGGTATGGTGCGCGGCATGAAAGCTATTGACCAGGACGGGCCCATCTCGGTGCCCGTGGGCCGGGGCACGCTGGGGCGCGTGATGAACGTGATCGGCGAGCCGGTCGACCAGCTTGGTCCGGTCGAGTACGAAAAAAGAATGCCGATTCATCGTCTCGCGCCTGCCTTTGATGAGCAGGCGACAACGGCGGAGATGTTTGAAACCGGCGTGAAGGTTATCGACCTCATCCAGCCATTTTTGAAGGGTGGCAAGATTGGTTTGTTTGGCGGCGCGGGAGTGGGTAAGACCGTCGTCATCATGGAACTGATCAACAACGTTGCCAAGAATCACGGTGGCTATTCCGTATTCGCCGGAGTGGGCGAGCGCACGCGCGAAGGCAACGACTTGTGGCTGGAGATGACGGAATCTGGCGTGATCAAGCCGGGTGATCCGGCACATTCGAAAGCCGCTCTGATTTACGGCCAAATGACAGAGCCGCCCGGAGCACGATTGCGCGTGGCTCTGACTGGGCTCACCGTCGCGGAATACTTCCGCGATGCCGAGGGCGCAGACACGCTGCTCTTTATCGACAACATTTTCCGCTTCACCCAGGCCGGCTCGGAAGTGTCGGCGCTGCTCGGCCGCATGCCGAGCGCCGTAGGCTATCAGCCGAACCTGGCGACGGAAATGGGCGAATTGCAGGAGCGCATTACTTCGACCAAGAAAGGCTCGGTCACTTCGGTGCAGGCGATTTACGTGCCTGCCGACGATTTAACCGATCCCGCACCGGCGACCACGTTCGCTCACCTCGACGCGACTACCGTGCTTTCGCGCGCGTTGACGGAGATTGGAATTTATCCCGCGGTCGATCCTCTGGCTTCGACGTCACGCATTCTCGACGCCCGCATCGTCGGCCAGGAGCATTACGACGTGGCGCAACGGGTAAAGAAAACGCTGCAGACTTATAAAGATCTGCAGGACATCATCGCCATTCTCGGCATCGATGAACTCAGCGAAGATCAGAAGCTTACCGTGGCGAGGGCGCGAAAGATTCAGCGCTTCCTGTCGCAGCCCTTCCATGTGGCCGAACAATTTACCGGCGCCGCGGGACGTTACGTCAAGATTGCCGACACCGTGAAGGGCTTCAAGGCGATTGTCGATGGCAAGTACGACGACATTCCCGAGCAGGCGTTTTACATGAAAGGCCCGATCGAAGAAGTGCTGGAAGCGGCGGAGAAGATGAAGACGGCAGCGTAGAGGCGGGCTCCGGGCTCCGGCGTTCGGGCTTCGACGGAGCCGAAGATTTTTGCAGTTTTGTATTGGGCGAAGCCCGAGGCCCGAAGCCGATTCGTATGGCAGATACTTTCCAACTCGAGATCGTCACGCCGGAAAAGAAAGTCGTGGATACGGCGGCGACGGAGGTGCAGATTCCCGGCAAGAACGGGTATCTTGGCGTCCTGCCGGGGCATGCTCCGCTCATTACCGAACTGGCGGTGGGCGAAATCACATTTCGCGCTGGTGCTGAGGAGCAACGACTGGCGGTGGCTTGGGGATTTGCAGAGGTGCTGCCGGATAAAGTGACGATTCTGGCCGAAACGGCGGAGCGTCCGGCGGAGATTGACGTGGCGCGTGCGCGCAAAGCCAAAGAACGGGCCGAGGAGCGGCTGGCCAGCAGCGATCCTGATGTCGACGTCGAGCGCTCTCTCGAAGCGCTGCACAAAGCCGAGACCCGGTTGGAAGTTGCCGAAGGGAAGATTCACTCGTAGCAGATGCGGCAGACTTAGCAGATTCCGAGTCGCTTCACAGATCGGAGCGCACGCGATTTGAGAGCAGGGACTATCAGACCGATCTCACCTCTTCTTCAATCATGCTTCTGCGCCTTCTTGATAGGAGTGATGGCCACGGCGCAGGACAAACCAGCTCCGCCTCCCGAACCGCCTGCGCCCCTGGTCTCGCCTGAGGTGCATGCGGATGGCAGCGTGACCTTCCGCTTCCGGGCGGTCAATGCGAAAGAAGTGCAACTTGCGCGCGAGGGCGCGGAGCCGACGCCTATGCGGAAAGATGATCAGGGCGTTTGGACTGTAACGACCGCGCCACTGGCTCCGGATTACTATGGGTATTCTTTCGTCGCCGACGGCGTGCGGCTGATCGACCCGGAGAATCCCCTGCTAACGCCGAATCTGCTGGCTACGGAAAATGCGGTACATGTTCCAGGACCGCTGTCGTTGCCCTGGGAATGGAATGATGTGCCGCACGGCGAGATTCATCATCACTTTTATAAGTCCACGGTCGCGGGTGATGATCGCGATTACTACGTCTACACACCGGCGGGCTACGATCCCGCGGCAAAGAAGACTTACCCCGTGCTCTACCTCCTGCACGGGTTCAGTGACGATGCCAGTGGATGGACCGCAGTCGGCCACGCGAACGTGATCCTTGACAACTTGATCGCACAGGGCAAAGCCAAGCCCATGATTGTGGTCATGCCGCTCGGCTATGGCACCATGGAGTTTGTGCATAACGGTTGGGACGCGTGGAGCCATCACCAAATGCGCGACCGGAACTTTGAGAAGTTTCGCGAGGCGCTGCTCACCGAAGTGATGCCTCGAGTCGAGACCGAATACCGGATCACGAAAGACCGCAATGCGCGAGCGATTGCCGGCTTATCCATGGGCGGATCGGAATCTCTGCTCACCGGACTGAACAACCTCGACAAGTTTTCCTGGGTCGGAGCTTTTAGTTCGGGCGGGATTCCGGAAGACTCCGAAAAAGACTTTCCCTCTCTCGACGCAAAAGCCAATCAGCAACTTCATCTCTTGTGGATCGCGTGCGGCACCGACGACCATCTGATCACAGTCAACCGCAATCTGCGGGCGTGGCTCAAGACCAAAGGCGTGAAGGTGACTGAGATCGAGACTCCGGGGATGCATTCATGGATGGTCTGGCGTAGAAATCTGGCGGAATTCGCGGGATTGCTCTTCCGGTAAGCGCGGAAGGCTCAGAGCAACCCAGCTACGGTACGTTCACCTGATCCCGGTTCTCCGAGGGCACATAGTTCACCGCGGCGGTGCGCTCCAGTTTGTCCCACGCAAACCTGCGGCCTTCGAGCGCGCGCTTCAGCGTCTTGAACAAGACCACTGAAAACAGCTGGCGGTAGGCAAAGCGCTGTAGCCAGACCTGGCTGAGCAGCCAGACATCTTCTTTATCGTCGGGACGGCGCCGCTCCAGCGCGAACGCCAGCGCCGACGCCAGAAAATCCACCACCAGGAACACGAAGAAGAACGCGACCAGCTTATGAAAGCTGGCGGGATCTGTGGAATCGGGGTGGAAATGCTTTTGCAGGAAATACCAGATGGAGCCGACCGCAAACATGATGTCGATGAGCGGCGAAACCAGCGGCAGCAGAATCTGGAAGATCACAATGTTAGGCAGCGCAACGAAGCCCAGCGCTCCTTTGCGCGCGAACACTCCACTGTGTTTGTAGACCGCCTGCAGAATGCCGAAGGACCAGCGAAAACGTTGCCGCATCAGCCCATTCGCGTTAGTGGGGGCCTCGGTATAGGCGAGGGCCATGTCTTCGTATTCCACGCGATAGCCAAGGCGCAGCAGGGCCATGGTAAGATCGGCGTCTTCCGCGACGGTGTCGATCTGGTAGCCGCCCGCCTCCCGCACGGCGGAAACGCGCCACGCCCCAATCGCGCCCGGCACCACGCTGACCGCGCCGAGCACATCCAAAGCGCGGCGCTCGAAGTTCTGGCTGGTGATGTATTCGAGCGCCTGCCAGCGCGTCCATAGATTCACGCGGTTCCCCACCTTGGCGTTACCGGCGATGGCACCGACCTTAGGATTGATGAAATGCGGCACCAGGCGCGAGATCGCGTCGCTGGCGATGATAGTGTCGGCATCAATGCCGACGAAGAGTTCGGCGTCTCCGATGTGCCCGATGCCGTAGTTCAGAGCCTCGGCCTTGCCGGCATTCGGCCGGGTGAGGATGAGAACTTTTCCCGCTGCCTCTTCCCGGGCGAAGGCGGTGCGCGCCACTTCCAGGGTGCGATCGCGGGAGCCGTCGTCGATCACGATGACCCGCAGGTTAGGATAGTTCGAGTTGAGTGCGGCGCGCACCGTGCGCTCAATCACTTTCTCTTCGTTGAAGGCGGGGATGAGAACCGCGACTTTCGGTTTGTAGGAAGCAACTTCCGCGGGTCTCCCAAAGATTTTTTCCTGCAAGCGATCGTAGACGGCCGCCGCGCCAATAAACAACAACCGCCCGGTCATCAGCAGATCACCGAGGAAGAAGATCCAGGTGATGCTCATCACGGCCGCATCGAACAGCCAGAAGCCCAGCCGGTCAAGGCGCGCAGCCCACCGTTGGCCCCTGGGCAGGGGCGACATTACGTCCGCGCGGGTCTTACCGATCAAATCGTAAACCGGGGCAATCTCAAGTCCACGGGCCCGCACGCCCTCAATGATCATGGGTAGGGCGCGCACGGTTTCCGCGCGATTGCCGCCTCCGTCATGCAGTAGGACGATGTTGCCGCACCGCAGATCGTTCGGACTGCAGGGCGGAAGATGCTTCAGCACAAAGGCAGAAATCTCCTCAGCGGTTCGGCGCGGCTTGTCACTCCAATCGCTGGGATCAATCCGGTTGCCGACCGTGATGTAGCCAAGATCCTGCGCGACCTCGAGCGGCCGTACCTGGTCGGCGGTGTCGGGCTCTTCGTCAATTGCGTAGGGTGGGCGCAGCAGCGTGGCGCGAATTCCGACCAGGCTGGCGAATAGCCGTTCCGTGAGGTTCAACTCCACCTTCATGTAGGTGGAGGAAATATTGCTCACGTCGGGATGCGTGAAGGTGTGGTTCCCGATGGTGTGGCCTTCGCGGTAGATGCGTTTGGCCAAGCCAGGGAACTTGTCAGTTTGAATTCCAATCAGGAAAAATGTGCCCGGGGCCTGCTCTCGCTTGAGCACGTCAAGAATCTTCGGAGTCCACTCGGGATCAGGGCCATCGTCAAACGTGAGCGCGACTTTGTTAGGACTGTAGCCGTAACGGGCCACGCGGTAAGGTTCTGGCAGCGACTGAAAAATTTCGTCGGTGATCAGCTTCGTGTTCGGATCGATGGTCAGGTCACGAATGCCGGGAGTCGGGGGAGTTTCAATGCGAAGGATCTCGCCCTGGCCCTCCATGTCCACATCCTGCCCGGGAGGCACGCTGCGCAGCTTAGTCTCGGCCGTGGGGTCGCCGGGGATGTCCCACACTCTCCAGAGAGTGCGGTCTTCGCCGCCCAGCCGCCACAAAGCGAAAGTCTGGATGCCCAGAGTCTGCGCGGCCCGCATTTGATTCAACCCCGTAACCGCATCAAGGAACCAGACGTCATGGCGGAGGCTGCGCTCATCGAGATAGCTGAAATGCGGATTCAGGGCATCATCGTCGAAGGTTACATCTTCATCGGAATCGCGCGCTTCCAGCCAGGCTTCCTGGGGCGTGACGGTGTGGTCTTTGGCGTCGGGCGGCAGTTTGCCATTCTTCGGTTTGAGCACCCAGTCGTAACCGTAGTTGGCGATGGCGCAGATCAGCTTCTCCCTCGGAACCTTGCTGACCGCGAGTTTCAGATTGTCGACGAACCAGTCCTGGGATGCGACCGGACCCGAGGGGGCACCAGGATAATGTTCGTCGTAATTCATGATCACCACGCCGTCTGCCGGCGCAGCGATCGCGGCGTAGTCGAATTCCGGGTTGTGCGCGGGCAGGCTGACGTAAAGCTTCATCCCGCGGGCGTGCAGGTCCGCCGAAAGCTCGTTCAGCAGCGCAATATAGCCCGGCTGTCCCACCTTTGGGAAAGCTTCGAAATCGACGATCAACCCGCGGAAGTGATCCGAGGCAAGAAACATTCCCACCTGCTGGCGAAAGAGCGCGCGAGCGGAGGGATTGTTCAGAAAGTCGGTGATCCCTCCCACCCACTCGGCGCCGTCAAAGTTGTTGACCATGGGAAAGACTTCCATGGCAGGGTCTTCAGCCTTGAGAAAAGGCATGACACGGTCGTCAACAGGTCGCACGCGGTTGTTGTGCACCACGTCGAAAAACTTATTGGTCTGGTCGTCCACCGCTTGCACGCGGCCGTCGGGAGTGAGCGCATGCAGCCAGTCGGGATAGAGCATATCGATCTGGCGGGAGAAATCGCGCAGAGAAGAAAAGCTAGCCGCGTCCGTGGGATCGTAGAAGGCTGCGCGAATGCCTTCCTCTTGGTTTAGTTTGACCTCCGAGGCCGGTAGCTTTGACCTGCGGTGGGAGCGGCTAGCCAGTTTTTTCTGGCGCTCGCGCGCTTTTTCCTTCTCGTTCTCCTTCAACGCCCGGAAGGCCCGCTTCTGCGGTGAAAACAGAAGTTCCGGCAGGCGCTCGTCCCGCAACGTCGTGTACACGAAGAAAAGGATGAGCGCCGAGAGCGCCGCGACCAGCGCGTCGACGAAACGTCTCAGGCGCTTCCAGCGGGCGCGTTGCGGATCGTAAAAGACGGGTTCGGACATGAAGGACTAATCGTTCATCGTATGCCGCAGGCGGCACACGGTCAATTCTCGGTGAGACAGGGTAACGAGAAAGGCGGGCCTACAGTTCGTAATTGGTAAGATGCACTTTCCCGCCCCGAAGACTACTCCAAACGCGCTATATTCTCACCGTGCTCGAACTGGTGCGAAAGAATGCTCGCTTGTTTCTGGCGGCGGGCCTGGCGGGGCTGGCGCTGCGGCTTCTCTTTGTCCTGCATTTTCCCGCAGTTGTGGACGATTCGCGGCTCTATGCCGATATCGCCGAAAACTGGCTCCAGCACGGCGTCTACGGCATCACCGACTCTGGCCAGGTCCTGCCCACTCTCTCTCGCCTGCCGGGATACCCGTCATTTCTGGCAGCGATTTTCGCCATCTTTGGATGGAGTAACTTCCGCGCGGTTCTTCTGATTCAGATCCTGTTTGATCTGGGGACATGCTTCCTCGTCGCTGACCTAGCACGCCGAATGCTCTCCGAGCGTGCGGCGAGAGCGGCATTCCTGCTCGCCGCACTTTGTCCATTCCTCGCCAACTACGCGGCAGCCGCTCTTACCGAGTGCCTGGAAATATTCTTTACCACGCTGGCTCTGGATTTAGCCGTGTCCGGGTTTGCCGCTTTTCGCCGTGACCTCGAGTCAAACTCAACGCCGGTGCCGCTAGCATGGGTCGCATGTGGCCTATCGATCGGGGCATGCATCCTGTTGCGGCCTGACGGCGGCATCCTGTTCGCCGCTGTCGGTGGATACTGGCTCCTGGTTTTCCTGCGCAGCTTCATTGTGAGGCTGGAACAGACGTCGGGGATCGTGCCCCGATTGCGCCCCTTACTACGTGTCGGCGTAATTCTGACCGCTGCTGCCTTCGCCCCGCTGGTCCCGTGGACGCTGCGCAACCTCCACACCATGCACCGCTTTCAGCCGCTCGCACCGCGTTATGCAACTGAATCCAACGACACAGTGATGGCCGGATTCAATCGCTGGGTCAAGACCTGGATGGCGGACTACACCTCGGTGCAGGAGATTTACTGGAGGGTGCCGGGTGACGCAATCGACGTGACACGTCTACCGCAGCGCGCTTTCGATTCTTCGGCCCAGCGCCAGGAGACGGAGGCGATCTTTGCCAGCTATAACCAGAGTCACGACGTAACTCCGGAACTTGATGCTCGCTTTGCGGCGCTGGCCGCGGCCCGCATTCAAGCCGCACCCCTGCGTTACTACGTCTGGCTTCCGGCCGCGCGCATCGCCGACATGTGGCTGCGTCCGCGAACCGAGCTGCTGCCTTCCGACCCGCGCTGGTGGGAGTTCGATGACGACCCAACGTGGCTCACCGTAAGCATCGTCTTCGGCCTTCTGAACCTCGCCTATGTCGGAGCAGCCGCAGCCGGATTCTGGCGCTCGCGCTGCTCAGTCGGCATCGGATTATTTGTCATATTTCTGCTCCTCCGTTCGCTCTTCCTGGGAACTCTGGAAAATCCCGAGCCCCGTTACACGCTGGAATGCTATCCACTGGTCGTATTCTTCGCCGCCGCACTCTTCATCGGCAAATCGCGCTGGGCAAATCAAAGCTCGGTAAGTGAAGCTCGGTAGATCAAAATCGGTAAATTAAATCCAAACCATCGAAAACACGGATAAACCGGCTCCGAAATCTTGTACCTCGTATGTGAAAAGCCGTATTCAAACGTTTCAGGACCCCAAAACCATTGAAAATTCAGCTTGAATATTGTGGCCCGGAAGTTGCACAATAGCGCCCCATCGGGTGTCCACGGTCTCAACCGTCTTCCTTAATCCCTGGGACACACGGTCTGAAGTGACGCCCGTCTAGGGTGAAGGGGGATTTATGCGTTCAGGCTCGCGTGCGGTTACTCTGCTGGTTGGATTTTTCCTTGCCTGCAGCACTCTGGTTCTGGCTCAGACGGCAACCACATCCTTGCATGGCACTGTCTACGACCCCAAGGGCGCAGTGCTGTCAGGCGCCGAGGTAACCATCATCAACCCGGCCACGGGATTCACCCGGAAGGCCAAGAGTGACAACCAAGGGAATTACCAGTTCCTCGAGCTGCCCCCGGCTAAGTACGACGTCACCGCGGAAGCTTCAGGTTTTGCCACTACCAAGCAAAGTGCCGTGGCGCTTTTCGTGGCCACTCCCGCTACTCTGAACATTACGATGCAAGTGACGGGTGGGACAGTGACGGTCGAGGTCACAGGCACCAGCCCTCTGGTAAACACGCAGGACGCGAGCATGGGCCACGCTTTTGAAGCCAATCAGATTGCCGACCTTCCCTTCGAAGGGCGCGATCCCGGAGGAATTCTCAGCCTGCAGACCGGAGTCGTATTCACCGGGAACAG
Organism: uncultured Acidobacteriaceae bacterium; assembly: GCA_963827005.1. GTDB lineage: Bacteria > Acidobacteriota > Terriglobia > Terriglobales > Acidobacteriaceae > Sulfotelmatobacter. The sequence goes on along the minus strand of CAWGZD010000007.1, from coordinate 953,329 downwards.
CCCTCACATCGCTGGCGCATCCGACAGCCGGGCTGGTTCCGTGAACGGTGCCCGCAGCGACCAGACCAACATAACCCTCGACGGCGTCGACGACAATGACCAGCTTCTGGGCACAGCATTCTCGGGGGCTATCCGAGCGCCTTTGGATTCCTTGGAAGAGCTCAAGGTCACGACGAGCAATTCCGACGCGGATTCAGGCCGCTCTTCCGGCGGCCAAGTATCTTTGGTGACGAAAAGCGGTACCAACCAGATTCACGGATCGCTTTACGAGTACAACCGTCCCACCTTCACCACGGCCAACGACTGGTTCAACAAGGCCTCGCAACTCCAGGCAGATCAGCCCAACGTAGCGCCGTTCCTGTTGCGCAATACGTTTGGAGCTAATGTCGGCGGCCCCATCATTAAAGACAGGCTGTTTTTCTTTGCCGCCTACGAGGGCCAGCGCAAGCGCGAGGACCTGCAGGTCACGCGCGTCGTTCCCAGCGAGGCGATGAAGGCCGGATATATAAGTTATCTTTCCGGAAACGTAGAGCAAACGCTCACTCCCACCGAAATAGTCGGCATGGATCCGAACTGTTCCTCCGAGACCCCAGTCACCTGCCCGCTGGGTCCGGGCCCGAACCCATTGCTGGCGAACCTGTCGTACAATCCGACTTCGAACCCCCTGTTTACCCTGTATCCGAAGTCCAACACGACCACAGTGGGCGATGGTTTCAACTACGTTGGCTACACTTTCCCGTCGCCTCTGCCGGCGAGTCAAAATGCTTATGTGGCGAAGATCGACTATGACATCACCAAGGACGGAAATCACCGCCTGTTTCTCCGCGGCATTATGAACAATGATCGCTCCGCCGAACGCAACATCTCGACATCGATCACCAGTGATGGAGGCGAGCAATTCCCAGGACAGCCAGAAGCGCAGACGGAGCACGATAATAATAAGGGCTTCACTGCCGGATATACGGCCACCCTCAGCAGCACGCTGATCAACAATTTCCGCTACGGTTACGTCAGCCAGCTTATCAACACACAGGGCCTTAAGACCCAGCCTTTCGTCAATTTCCGCGGCATGGATGACATCAACGCCTTTACTCCGACCATCAATACGCATGTGCCCGTAGAGAATATCGTGGATGACATGACCAAGGTCTACGGTAGTCACAGCATCCAGTTTGGCGTGAATTATCGGCAGGTCGATAACAAGCGCGAATCCGATGAGCAGAATTTCTTCACCGCGCAAACCAACGTTTACTGGCTGTTTGATTCCGGCATCTCAAACACCGGCCAGAGCCTGGATCCGGCCGCCTTCGGCTACCCCGCAGTCGATGAGGGCTACAGCTCCAACTACGACTTCGCGATGGCTGCACTGGTAGGCATGATCCCTCAGGTCGGCTCAAACTATGAGCTCAACAAGCAGCTTAACGTAATTCCAGCAGACACGTTGGTTCCCCGGCACTTCCGGGATCACGAATACGAATTCTACGTTCAAGACCAATGGAGGATGAAGCCGAATTTTACGTTCACTTACGGCCTTCGTTATTCCATCTTGGAGCCGCCGTACGAAACCACGGGCACGCAAGTGGCGCCCACGATCAGCCTGCACGACTGGTTCTCGCAACGGGGTATCGCCGCCGCGGGAGGGCAGCCTTACGAGCCTCAGGTGGGTTTTGCCCTGTCAGGCCAGGCAAACGGCAAAGCGCCCTATTGGGCTTATGATTACAAGGACTTTGCTCCTCGTATCGCCTTTGCGTATTCGCCCTCGGCAGACAGTGGCTTAGGCAAGAAATTGTGGGGCGCACCAGGAAAGACCTCAGTTCGCGTCGGTTACGGTATTTACTTCGACCATTTTGGCGAAGGTATCACCAATACTTTCGACAGAAACGGGTCGTTTGGCCTTACCACAGCGATCAGCAATGCCGCGGGCGTCCAGACCCCCGACACGGCCCCGAGGTTCTCAGGCCTGTACAACATCCCAACCACCAGCGCCTTAGGCCCCATCGTGGAACCGCCGCCAACCGGACCTTTTCCCGTCTATCCTCCCAACCAGCTTGGCGACGGCGGATTTGCCATCACTTGGGGCTTGGACGACAAGCTCAAGACACCTTATTCGCACGTTCTTGATTTTTCCATCACCCGCGAATTGCCTTCAAACTTTGTATTCGAAGCATCGTACGTCGGGCGCTTCGCTCATCGCCTGCTGCAGGAAGTGGACTTGGCTGAGCCGGTAAATCTGAAAGACACAACCGGTGGCCAGACCTATTTCCAGGCTGCGCAAGCCTTAGCCAGGCAATATAAAACTGGCGGCTCGAACGCGACAGACATCTCGCAGATAACCCCTGCCCTGGTCGGCAATTACTGGCAGGATCTGTTCCCTACGGCGGCCGGCTCCGCAGCGACACAAATTTACGGTTGCGCGCCTAACGCCAATGGCATCACAACGGTAACCGCTACTCAGGCGATGTATGACTTGTTCGATTGCTATAACGGAAACGAAACCACAGCCCTCGAAGTGGCGGATGAACCCTTCGCCAATGGCGGCCCTGGATGTTTCCCGGCCTGCGCTACCATCAACGGTCAGCCCACCAACGGGAACGTGTACTACTCGCCTCAGTTCTCCTCGCTCTTCGCCTGGCGGAGCACGGGCAACAGTGCCTACAGTGCCGGCCAGTTCAGCCTGCGCCACCGCGCCAACGGCTTGCAGTTCGACATAAATTACACCTATTCGAAGTCGATAGACGTAGGCTCTAACGCAGAACGAATCAACGAGTTTGAGGGATTTGGCTTCGGCAGCCAGATCATCAACTCGTGGTTCCCAGGCCAGAATCGTGCGGTGTCGGATTTCGACACCACGCAAATCGTGAACGCGAACTGGGTATATGAGTTGCCCGTTGGCCGCGGACAGCATTTTGGTTCGGGCATGGGACGCTTCGCCAACGCCGTGTTGGGCGGGTGGACGGTTTCAGGGCTTTGGCGCTATTCCTCGGGATACCCGTTCTCTCTGTTCAGTCCTGAATGGGCTACCAACTTCCAACTTGAAAGTCAGGCCGTCCCGCTAAGCAGTGTGCGTCCCAAAACGGGGAGCTTCATCGTAAACCAAGCCGCCGGCGGCACCGGCCCCAACGTCTTCAGCGATCCGGGCGTCACGGACCCGGAGAACCCTAACGCCGCTATCAATCTTTTCCGCCCGGCCTATCCTGGCGAGGCAGGGTTGCGTAATGGCTTGCGCGGGCCCGGTACCTTCAATGTAGACACGAGCGTCACAAAGAGTTGGCCCATCACGGAAAGCCAGCTAATAAAGTTCAGCTGGTCGATGTACAACATCACCAATACCGCCCGCTTCGACGTTGGAACCATGCAGCTGAACAGTAACAACTATCTATCGAGCAGCACGAGCTTTGGAAACTTCAGTTCAACTCTTTCCAATCCGCGTGTGATGGAGTTCATGCTGCGGTACACCTTCTAATCGTGCACGGTTTTCGCTTCCAGGGGCGGCATGAGCCGCCCCTATTTTTTCACCGGTTCCTTCCCGATCTGAAACAACCGGCGCAGCCCTGTTCTGTGAGGCGCGTCCGGCGCACACCCCCGGGCTGCATCACTGACTGCAAGTCACTTCCACTCCGTTATTCCCTTGAACTCCAGGCAGGGGGCGATACACAATAGCGGCCATATTTTGCGGAGCGAACCATGGTGTCGTGCGGCTTTGGCGTGCGCTTCAGCGCATTCCCTCCAGCCAGAGTACGCGCGAAACCCAAGGAGCATGCATGCGGAATTGCATAAGGCTTACCGTTTGTTCGCTACTTTTGAGTCTGGTCGGTCCTTTGGCGATGGCCCAGTCCACGACGTCGCTGCATGGGGTGATCAGCGATCCCAAGGGCGCGCTGCTGCCGGGCGCGACCGTAAAAATAAGTGACCTGCGGACAGGATTCGCGCGCACGGTCACTTCCGGCCCAGACGGCGTGTACCAGTTTCTGCAGGTTCCTCCCGCGCTCTATACCGTGACCGTGGTGGCCGCGGGATTTGCCACCATCACGCGCGAGCATGTCACGCTGCAGGTGAACACTCCAGCGACGCTCAACTTCACCGTGCAAATCGAAGGCGCCAAGGTGCAGGTCGACGTCACCAGCGAAGCTCCGCTAGTGAACACGCAGGACGCTTCAATCGGCAATGCCTTCAACGAGAGGCAGCTGCTCGATCTGCCCTCCGAAGGCCGCGATCCGGTAGCCATTCTCAGCCTGCAGCCCGGCGTCACTTACATCGGCAGTCAGGTGGATCAGACTAACGACAGCCGCGGCGGCTCCGTGAGCGGCGCCCGCAGCGATCAGACCAACATCACCTGGGACGGCCTCGACGATAACGACCAGCTTCTCGGCTACGCGTTTCAAGGCGCGCTGCGTGCCACGCTCGACTCGCTGCAGGAGTTCCGCGTCACCACTAGCAACGGCAATGCCGATGAAGGCCGCTCCTCCGGCGCTCAGGTGACGCTCGTGACCAAGAGCGGAACCAACGCACTCCACGGCTCGGCCTACGAATACAACCGCACCAGTCTCGGCGAGGCCAACGACTGGTTCAACGAGGAGGCAGAGATAAATCAAGGCCTGCCCAACAAACCCGGACAGCTGATCCGAAATACTTTCGGCGCGACCTTCGGCGGGCCCATCAAGAAAGACCGCATGTTTTATTTCCTGGCTTACGAAGGCCAGCGTACGCGCGAGACCCTCCAAACCACCGAAGTAGTTCCCAGCAGTCAACTGCGCGCAGGGATGATTCAGTACCCCTGCGACTCCGCCCCGGTAGATCCGAACTGTAACCTGGGGAGCCCAAACTCCGCGGGCTTCACTGTCGTCGCTGACTCGCGCGTCGGCGTAGGACAGTATCTGGCCGAGCTCACAACGGCCCAGTTTGCGGCCATGGATCCCCATTGCAAAGCAAACGGAACCTGCCCTCTGGGGCCGGGCGCAAACCCCGCAGTCCTGGCGGTGTTCCAACAATATCCCCAGCCTAATACTGACACCGTGGGGGATCTGCTGAATCTGCGCGGCTTCACTTTTCCTGGGGCACAACCACAAAAGCTGAATAATTACATCGTTAAGCTCGACTACAAACTCACGGCCAACGGCAACCAGAGTCTGTTTCTGCGCGGGAACTTATTGAATGACAATCAGTCGCTCGTGCCCCAGTTTCCTGGCCAGCCTCCATCCTATTTTGATACGAACAACAGCAAGGGCATTTTCGTGGGTTACACGGCCGTTCTGCGTCCGAACCTGATCAACAATTTTCGCTGGGGCCTCATCCGCCAAGGCACTGGGACCGCAGGCTTGGATTCCCAGCCTTTTGTCCATTTCCGAACCATCACAGACATCAACGCTTTCACCCAGTCCGAGTTTGTCAACGTCCCGGTCTACAACTTCGTCGATGATTTGACCTGGACGAAGGGCAAGCACACGCTCCAGTTCGGCACCAACCTGCGCCTGGTTCACAACAACCGCCTGGGCAACATGCAGAATGTTTCTTACGCGGTCACCGACCCATTCTCCCTCGACAATGCCTCCATCGCCAACGCTTCTGGCCCGGACTCCTTCTGCACCCCGAACCCAAACAAGTGCAGTTTGGATCCCGCCGGATTTCCCAACAAGAAGTATCCCCTGGTCGATCCTTCATTCGGTGAGTCGTATGACTTTGCAGCCACTGCCATGGCCGGGCTGGTCACCGTCGATAACCAGCAGTACAACCAGGACAAATCAGGGACGGCTATCGCCCCGGGCGCATTGATCCCCCGCCATTTCAAGGCGTGGGAAGCGGAGTGGTATGTGCAGGACTCCTGGCGGGTTACGCCTAACCTCGTACTTACAGGTGGACTGCGCTATTCGCTCCTGGAGCCGCCTTACGAGACTACGGGCAACCAGGCAGCGCCTACCATCAGCGTTGGTGATTTGTTCGCCCAGCGCGCTCAGGCCCAGGAGCAAGGCCAGGCTTATTCTCCTGGACAGAATGCCGTAAACGGAGTGCCGGGTGGACTTGCGCCCATCACATTCGCCCCCTCCGGCCAAGCCAACGGCGGAAAGCCGTATTGGCAATGGGATTACAAAAACTTCGCACCTCGCCTGGCCATTGCCTATTCACCTCACGCCGACTCCGGCTGGCTGCGCAGCCTGCTTGGTGGCGCTGGAAAGAGTTCAATCCGTCTGGGCTACGGCCTATACTACGATCACTTTGGCGAAGGCCTGGTCAATACTTTCGATCGCAATGGCTCGTTCGGGTTGACCACTACGGAAACTAATCCCTACGGTTATCAGGACGTGGATTGCTCTTATCGCTTCTCCGGACTCTTTACTCTGCCGCAAGGCACGTACTGCGACCAGGACATGAACGGAGCGCCTCCAGGTCCGTTCCCCGTGACTCCTCCTTCGGGGGTGAATGCTCCGGGAGGATTTGCCATCTACTGGGGCATGGATGACAAGTTGAAGACGCCCTACTCCCATGCGTTTGATTTTTCCTTCACTCGCGATCTGGGAAGGAGCTTCTCCCTCGAGGTTGCGTATGTCGGCCGTTTAGGCCGTCACCTTCTGCAAGAGACAGATCTTGGGATGCCTGAGGACATTCGCGACCCGAAGTCTGGAATGGATTACTTTACCGCGGCGACGATGTTTTCCAAAATGGCGAATGCCGGCACCGATGTTTCTCAGGTGGCTCCCATTCCTTATTGGGAGAACATCTTCCCCTCGGCAGCGGGCGGTGGGCTGACCGCCACGCAGGCCATGTATCAACTGTTCGCGGCCAATTTGGACGACGAAATCGTGGCTCTCCAGTATGCCGACACAAGCTGCTATCCCGCCTGCTCGACTCTACCCGGCCAATCCGCGCCGACGGCCTACAACTTCTTCATGCCGCAGTTTTCCTCGCTGTGGGGCTGGCGCACTTCTGGCAATAGCTCCTACAACGCGCTCAACGTAACCCTGCGGCACGCGTTTTCTGCGGGTGTGCAGTTCGACGTGAACTACAGCTACTCCAAGTCGATCGACGTGGGATCGAATGCAGAACGCATCAACGTTTTCGACACCAACGGCGGCAACGTCGGCGGATTCTCCAGCCAGGTCATCAATTCCTGGCAGCCCAACCAGCTGCGAGCCGTTTCTGACTACGACATGCAACATCAGATTAACTCCAACTGGATCGTGGAACTGCCATTCGGACGCGGGCGTAAGTTCGGGTCGGGCATGGGGTCGTTCGCCAACGCGGTGTTGGGCGGTTGGAGCGCCTCCGGACTATTCCACTGGACCACCGGTCTGCCCTTCAGCATTTTCCCCGGAGGCGGTTGGTCCACGAACTACAACCTTGAGGGCGAAGCCATCGAGATCGCCAACCCCGGACCCGTGGGCGTGCACATGGACGCCCAAGGCAACCCCACCATGTTTGCCAATCCTACGGCTGCGATCGCGGACTTCCGCCATCCTTATCCCGGCGAAGGCGGAGAACGGAACGAGCTACGCGGACCTGGATATTTCGGCATCGATACCGGACTTGGCAAAGAGTGGAACTTCAAGGAAGACAAAACCGTGAAGTTCGATTGGGAGGTGTTCAACCTGACCAATGCCGTACGCTTCGACGCGGCCAATGCCTCGAACGACTTTGACCTTACCAGTTCGACGAATTTCGGAGTGTACGATTCCACGCTCACCAAACCGCGAGTGATGCAGTTCTCACTCCGGTTCGGATTCTGAGGATGCGCACCGCGAAGCAGATCGACGCCGCTACGCCAGCGGCGAATCGCTCATGCGGAAGCGGGTGCGTACATGTTCGGAAATAAGCTCGATCGCGGGACGGTTTGAAACCGGGTCAGTCTGAGCTAGATACTTCATCGCCTCCACCAGCAGGCGCTGCCCATCGACGTAGCGAGGGTCCGAAGTGCGCTCTCTTTTTCTGGGACCCAGATTAGGCGGTACAGGAATCGTAAAAACTTTGGCCATGAATGAACTCGTAAAGATATAAAGATAAACTCGAAAGGAAATCTTAGGGCAGTATAGCAACCGAAGTGCACTTTTCAGCACACATTCTTGTGCTTTAGATTCAATTACTTACCCGCGAGGCGAAACGAATTGCGTCTTCTTCGTGGTTTTCAACTGAAACACATCGTTGCTCATCTTCGCATTCACTTTCACTGCCGAGTACTTCGCCAGCCGGGAGTCTCCCTGGGATTGCACGAACTTTTGCTGGACTGAGATGCCTCGGCTCAGGTCGATCCACAGCAGAATCTTCGAGACATTGTTGCGGAATTTCTCGCTTTTCGGAATCAGCTGCAGTTGCGCAGTCGCGATTCCATCCACCGTCTCGTCGCCCACATAACTCACGTCGAACGACTTCGTCAAATCCTGCCCACTGCCGCCGAAGCCCAGCACCAGATAGCTCTCAATCTCGTTGTGATTGCTGGTCGGATAAACCATAACCTGCTCGATCTTCGGCTGGTAGATCTGAAGCTTGCCGTCTTTGTAGAGCACGAACTTTGCGTCGGGCTCTTTAATCTCAGCCATCATTTCAATTTGATTTCCTTCGCGGCGATAGTAAACCGTGCCCTTCTGCAGGTCGTGCTCGTCGACCACTCTCTGATATTGATCCCAGGTGAAATCGGCTTGCGTGGTGCGGAAGTTCGCCGCGGCTTCGTCCATTTTCTTAAGGACGCACTCCAATGTGCAATCCCCGGCAGGCAGAGGTTGAGGCGCGGCCCCGAAGCCGGACTGCAGGCTTGCCATGAACAAAATCCCAATAATGCGGCAGAAAAAAGATGGTTTCATCGGCACAAACCGACCACGGACCGCAACCCTGATTGTCGGGCGCAAGATTTGACTACTCGCGTTTCACCAGGACTTTGTAGGTCTGGACGTGTCCTTTACCGTCCGTGATCGTTTCCAGGCTCACGATCGAAACATCGCCCGAAATTGGCTTGATCGTGCGCAGCAACTGATCCCGTACCGAGTGATCGTCCCCAGGCGTGATCATGCTCCCTGAAATTTGGTAAAGCAGGCCGCCTTGCCCATCGGACGTGACCACGACATCACTAGGATGCGCGTTGCGTGGCACAGGTTTGTCGTTGAAATTGAGAACCCGCGGCGAGAAAAAGACGAAGATCAGGATCAGCGTGACCATGATGTCGTAGTGCAGCGTCCCCCGCTCATGCTGCCACAGGACGTAGCTCCGAATTGTGCGCCACACGGCGTTCATCGGTAGGGAAGGCGCGCCCGCGGCGCTCGTGCTGATGTCCACACTTTGCAAGTCTTTGCTCTATGCAAGTCTAGTGACCGCTGCCCGTCTTGGCAATTCAATTGTCATCCCGAGCAGGCGCTTTTACGCAGCGAGAGCCTGCCCCTGAGCGAAGTCGAAGGGGATCTGGGCGAGCCGCGCGAAGCGTCGCGGGGTTGCGACGCATTACTCGCGCGTTTGGCTCGCTTCCTTAATTTGCTCTCCCGCTAGAAGCTCTTTTTCGTAATCCGCTCGGCCCCAATATAAGGCCTCAGCGCTTCCGGAATCACAACCGTCCCATCGGCCTGCTGATAGTTCTCCACAATCGCCACCCAAGTACGGCCCACGGCGAGTCCACTTCCGTTCAGCGTATGCACAAACTCGCTCTTGTTCTTGCCTTCCGGACGGTAGCGGATATTCGCTCGCCGCGCCTGATAGGACTCAAAATTCGAGCACGATGAAATCTCGCGAAACAACTGCTGCCCCGGCAGCCACACCTCAATGTCATAGGTCTTCGCCGAAGATGGACCCATATCGCCGGTGCACAGCGCCACGGTCCGATAATGCAATCCGAGTTTCTGCAAGACCGTCTCTGCGTTCCGCGTCAGCTTCTCGTGCTCTTCGTAAGAATTCTCCGGCCGCGAAAACTTCACCAGTTCCACCTTCTGAAACTGATGCTGCCGGATAATTCCCCGCACGTCTTTCCCGTAAGATCCAGCCTCGCTGCGAAAACACGGTGTGTAAGCAACAAGTGAAATCGGCAACCGCGCCGCGTCGAGCACTTCGTCCCGATAGAGATTCGTGACGGGAACCTCAGCCGTAGGAATCAGCCAAAGATCTTTTTCTCCGTGAGGGACCCGAAAAAGATCGGCGGCAAACTTGGGCAGCTGCCCCGTGCCATACATCGATTCCGAATTCACCAGATACGGAGGCAGCACCTCGGTATACCCATGCTCGCGCGTATGCAGATCGAGCATAAAGTTCGCCAGGCCGCGTTCCAGCTTCGCACCCAGGTCCCAGTAGACGGCAAAACGCGCGCCCGTGAGCTTCACTGCACGTTCCAAATCCAGCACGCCAAGTTCGGCGCCCAGCTCCCAATGCGGCTTGGGAGCAAAGTCAAACTGCGGCGGCGCACCCCAGCGCCGCACTTCCACATTCTCTTCCGCACTGTGCCCGACCGGAACGCTCGCATGTGGAATGTTAGGAATCCCGGCAAGAATGTCCTGCAGCCGGGCATCAAGCTCAGCCGCAATTTTTTCCCGCGTCTGTATCTGCTCGCGCAAGTCCTTCGTCTCGGCGATCGCTGCGGTCGCGTCTTGCCCGGCCTTCTTCAGCTTTGAAATGTCTTCGGAAGCCTTATTCCTCCGCGCCTTCATCGTCTCGGCTTCGGTGATCGCCTGCCGCCGCTGCGTATCCACTTCGCGGAAGTCCTTAAGCACGGCAGCCGGATCCGCGCCGCGCTGGCGCAGCATCTCCTCGACCCGCGGCAGATTGTCACGAACAAAACCAAGATCAAGCATGGGAACAACTACTTTATCGGAAAAGGGGCGCAGAATGCACGCAAGAGGAGATGCCCATGTAGGGACAGCACCCTCGCCTGCTATGAGCGAAGCCGAAGGGCTGTCCGCCGAGCGAAGCTCGACCGCCTTCCAGCTTTCGCCCAACCCGCTCCCCTGTGTACACTACCTTCGCGATGAGATTCTCCCCCCGGACTCTTACTGTCTGCCGCCATCTTCTTCTGACAGTCTTGCCCATTCTCATCTCGTTCCGCATCCCCGTCGCATTCGCTTCGGCCTACAATGCCCACCCCAAGTTAGTCGTTGTGATCGTCATCGACCAGTTCCGCGGCGACTATCTGGAGCGCTACCACGACCAGTTCGGCGACGGCGGATTTCGCCTTCTCACGGACCACGGCGCAAACTTCACCGACTGCAACTACGACTACGCCAACACCCGCACCGCTCCCGGCCACGCCACGCTCTTCACCGGCGCCTACAGTGACGGCCACGGCATCGCGGCGAATGAATGGTGGGACCCGAAGAAAAAGAAAATGGTCACCTCCGTCGAAGATGACGATACCAAGCTCGTCGGCATCGCTGGAGACAAAGTAGGCGCATCACCCCGCAACCTGCTCGCCGATACGCTGGGTGACGAACTCAAGCTCGCGACCCAAGGCAAGTCGCGAGTTCTTGCCGTCTCCTTGAAAGACCGGGCCGCCGTGCTGCCCGGCGGCTTCGCGGCCGACGCCGCTTACTGGATCGACGCGAGAAGCGGCGCGTGGATCACGTCCAGCTACTACCGTCCCGACCTGCCCAAGTGGGCTAAGGATTTCAACGCCGCCAACCGCGCGGCAAAATATTGGGGTCGCGATTGGAAGAATAACGATGGAGAAGTCGTGCGCTCAACCGCACATCGCAAGAGTAAAGACGGAATCGACGCCGGCTTCTACGAGGTGGTGGGTTCCACGCCCTTCGCCAACGAATACGAACTGGAATTCGCCAAAGAGCTGGTCGTCTATGAGAATCTCGGCGCCGGCCAGGCCACCGACCTGCTCGTCGTAAGCCTTTCTCCCAACGACATTCTCGGCCACCAGGTTGGCCCCGATTCGCCGGAGATGGCCGCCATGGCTCTTGCCCTCGATCGCGAACTCGCTGACTTCTTCAACTTCCTCGGTCATCAGGTCGGCCTCGCCGACCTGTGGATCGCACTTTCCGCCGACCACGGCGTCTCCGCCCTGCCCGATGCCGCAAAAAAACTCCGCATTCCCGCCGCCAATCTCGACGCGGGCAAACTCGAAGCGCAGATTAACAATTCGCTGACCGCAAAGTTTTCGCGTGGCCACCCCGCTTCCTATGTAAAGCTCGACTACCCCGTCGCCTGGCTCGATCAGGAGGCTTTCAGCCAAGTAAAGGAACGCGATGCCGAAACTGCCGTCGGCGAAGCCATGAAACAAGCCGGACTGCGTGACTACTTTACCAAGTCACAACTCGCCGAAGGCGAAGTCCCAAACACCGCTCTCGGAAAAAAATTCCTGCACAGCTACTCGCCCGAAGGCGGCTGGTACGTAATGGGAGTTCCAGAGCCCTACACCGTCGGCCCGGGGAAAGGCACCGACCACGCCTCGCCCTACACCTACGACACCCACGTCCCGTTAGCTTTCTACGGACTGCCCTTCCGCCCCGGGACCTATCGCACTCACGCCGAGCCAGTTGATCTTGCCGCCACGCTGGCCTCGCTTCTCGGCATCAACGCCCCCACTCACGCCGTAGGACGCGTGCTCACCGAGGCGCTCATTCCGTCGCGCCAAGCAGAGAATTCGGCAGGATCGAACGAGAGGCCGCCGCAATGACTCCCTCTCCCGACACAACAGGCAACGCCCTCGATCTCAGCGTAAGTTTCTCTGGCATCCAGTTGAAGAACCCAATCCTCGCGGCCAGCGGAACCTTCGGCTACGGCGTCGAGTTTGAAGATGTCGTCCACCTCGATAAGCTGGGTGGATTCGTCGTCAAAGGCCTCTCCCGTGAACCGATGATCGGCAATCCCCCGCCGCGACTGTGGGAAACCGCCGCCGGCATGCTCAACGCCATCGGCCTGCAAAATATCGGCGCTGCCGCGTTTCTCGAAGAGAAGCTGCCAAAACTCCGGCAGATGAAGAACATCGTCGTGATGGCCAACGTCTTCGGCTATACCCGCGAAGACTACGAAAGAACCATCGAAATCCTCAACGACGGCGAAGGCATCGCCGCCTACGAACTCAACGTCTCCTGCCCCAATACCACTTCCGGCGGACTGCAATTCGGCAGCGATCCCCGCTCCCTCGATGAAGTCGTGACCACGGCGAAACGCGCCGCCCGCCGGCCTCTAATCGTAAAGCTCTCGCCCAACGTCACCAGCATTGCCCAGATGGCTCACATCGCGCAGGAGGCAGGCGCCGACGCCATCTCTCTGATCAACACTTTCGTAGCCATGGCCATCGACCCTGATACGCGCAAACCGCGCATCGCCAACGTCACCGCCGGACTCTCTGGACCGGCTATCAAACCGATTGCATTGCGCATGGTCTATGACGCCGCGCACGCGGTGAACATCCCCGTGATCGGCATGGGAGGCATCTCCACCGCAGCTGACGTCGTGGAATTCATGCTGGCCGGCGCGACTGCAGTCCAGATCGGAACCGCCAGCTATTGGGACCCCTGCGCCACCGAAAAGATCGTCGACGAACTCCAGCGCTGGTGCCAGGACCACCACATCACTCGCCTGGCAGAACTAACCGGCGGCATGATTCTAGAGTAGATGAACTGAGGTGAAAGGATGCGAACCAGCCTACTCTCGCGTGTTGGCCTGATTCTGCTCATCGTGGCGACGGCCGCGTCGGCGCAGGAGAAGGTTGCCCCCAACTTGTCAGGCACATGGAAAATGAATGTCGCCAAGAGCAAGTTCCCCAAGGCCTCGAAGATTCAATCGGAGACGGTCATCATCAAGCAGGATGGGCCCCAAATCGAGTTTCACTTCGACACAGACGGCAAGCAATCAGTCCACAGTTATACGGCCGACAAGAAGGAGAGGGTGATACGCGAGATCCCGCAAGCAGGCAGCAAGATCGTGGAGAAGGCTTACTGGAAGGGCGCTACCCTCGTAGCAGAGAGTAAAATCGTCTTCAACGCGTCCTCGCCGATTGGCGAAATGATGCCCACGAAGGACTTTTGGACTGTTTCCAGCGACGGTCTTGTGCTCACCGAGAAATCACAATCGGAAGACGGCCAGTCAGAGACCGTCTACGACAAGCAATAGACGCTACCTTCCGCGCGCATACCAGATCGACCCCGGAGACTTGTAATTCCGCCCTTCGCCCCAAACTACATGCGTGTTCCCAAGGTTATCGATGCCGATCGAAAACAAGTTGCCAAACGGGAAGAGAAAACCTTTGGGCAGAACGTAATCATATCCGCGTGCTGAACCGGAGAGCTGTGATTCCGCCGACCAGGTGGCCCCGCCGTTGGCCGAGGATCGGTAGAAAGTATTCCAGAGAGGCTGATTCTGTAGAGAATGGTCTTGCGCGTCCACTCTTCTCGTATCCATCCACGCGATACGGACATCTCCCGCGGTGCCGGCGGTGATGGCAGGGAAGCAGTGCTCCGCACCTGCCGGTGCGTTTGAAACCTCCGCCTTCGCGGACCAGCTTTCTCCCTGGTTCGTCGATGACGAGAAGTAAATGCGCTGCGGCCCACCCGCAACCGAGCCCGAGTTCCACAATGCATAGACGACTCCGGCATCGTCAGAAGTCAGAGCCATCTGCGAGGCCAGAAACCCAGGCGAGCAGTCCTGAGCCGGGCAGCCCGGCGCAGCGCTCGAAACGTCCATCGGCGCCGTAGTCCAGCTCCGGCCGCCATCAGAAGACCGGCTCACAAACACCTCCACCGGCCTCGTGAGAAGATTGGTCCGCGGGTAAGCCGTCCAGGAAAAATAGACGTTGCCTGTGGAGTCCACCGTAGCCCCCGCAGCCAGGGACCAGCCTGGCGCGGCATCCGGATTCACCACGGCAGAGGAAAAAGTCTGTGCGTAATCATGCGACGCCGCGATCGAGAGCGTCTGTCCGTGGTTAAAGCTCACGTAGATGCTGGCGCCGCGAACCGCCAGTACCGGCTTGTCAATGACCGCTTCCGCAGAATGTTCGGCAACGGCAAAATACCACGTGCGGCCAAAATCCTGCGACCTCGACACAATCACGTCATGCTCGCCCTGCAACCACGACGCATAAAGAGTTTGCCGGTCAACCGGGTCCACCTTGATCTGCGCGTCGAACTGCCCCAAGGGCGACGTCAGCATCGGCCGCGGCGGCTCCCATGAAATCCCATTGTCATTGCTGACCAGCAACACCATCGCAGGCGCCGTGCATCCCGGACATTGCGCCACCGGACCATATTGAGGAAATAAAATGTAGATGTGGCCGTGCGCGTCGGTAGCCAGCGCGGGCTCCCATTGATCCCCGGTGCTGTAGCCCATCCGGCGCGGCGGAGCGAAGCCCGAAACCGCCAGCGCCACCTGCGCGCTCGCCAGCGCGATCAGCAGGCAGACGACAAGCTTCTGCACACTTCCGGCGCGGCTGGACCCTAAAACCACAGACTTCTCCTGGGACAACGACTTCGACGACCTTGCCGGACTTTATAATGAATCCCGAGCACCGTCAATTACCCGAAAAGGGAAGCGGTAGCGCCGGCGCCCGCCAGGATGTGGGGACAGCCGCCCTCGGCTGTCCGTCAAGCGCAGCTCGACACCCACCAAGCCTCGAAGCCAGTTCGGAATAGCTTTGAAAGGGCGCGGCTTCAGCCGCGCCGTAAGTGTCCCGACTCAATCGCGGCTTCAGCCGCCGAGGGAGCCTGGTTTTCAAACCAAGGGGCCCTTCCAGCCTTCCCCCGTGACTTTCTGACGATTTCGTCATCTAATAGAGCATCTACCAAGGAGCAATCTTAAGATGGAAAAAGCCACATTCGCAGCAGGATGTTTCTGGGGAGTCGAAGCCACGTTCCGCCAAATGCCCGGCGTAATATCCACCCGCGTAGGCTACACCGGTGGAAACACCAACGATCCCACCTACAAAGAAGTTTGCACCGATCGCACCGGCCATGCCGAAGCGGTCGAAGTCGAGTTCGATCCCGCTCAGGTTCGCTACACCGACCTGCTGAAAGTTTTCTGGGAGAACCACGACCCCACGCAGCTCAACCGCCAGGGCCCGGACTGGGGCACGCAATACCGCTCCGCCATCTTCTTCCACACCCCGCAACAGCAGGCCGCGGCGCAAGCCTCAAAAGAGGAACTGGAAAAGGCGCACCGTTATTCCAAGCCGATCGTCACCCAGATCGTCCCCGCAGTCACCTTCTACCCCGCCGAGGACTACCACCAGCAATATCTGGAGAAGCGCGGCCTGGCCAGCTGCCACATCAAGGCGTAAAAGTAGAAGTTAAGAGTAGAAGAAGAGCAGCTTCCGGATGCGATCCTGTCTTGAAAGGGCGCGGCCTCAAGCCGCGCCCAACCGCCTCCCAAAGTCCCGCTAGTGACCGTGCTGGTTCCCGTTCCCGTTTCCTCTCAACCCTGGCCGCATCCGCAGAAAAATCTGAAATGATACGGGATAACTCCCATACGCCGCATCCAGCGCCGTCGGCTTCGAGTAAACCGTCACATCCGCGCCCAGTCCGAATTGCCACGCGCGGTTATGCACCAGATCGCGCGTTCCCCCGAAGGTATAGGCGCCGATGCGATAGGAAGGTTGCTCCGCCGGCGGAAACAATTCATTCTTGTCCACCAGCTCCAAGCGCGTGAAGACATAATCGCGCCGCAGAAAGTTCAGCGTGGATTCCAGCAGGTACCCGTTCAGGTGGATTCCCGTTCCAATCTCATGCACCCGTCCCCAAACCAGGGAAGTCGCCCAGTTCCCCTCCGCCAGCGGACGGTTGTATTCCACCGAAGCCGTCTGCCGCCACTGATTCCACGCTTCCAGCGCCTCCGGGTGGTCGAGATGTCCAATGCTGTATTGCGCCGTCCAGTTCCGGTCGGGCGCAATACTGCCGCGCACCGACCAGGAATCGAGCGCTGCCAGCTGGATGCTCCAGCGCTCTTCGTTCGGTTCGTGTCCGTTAAACGCCGACCCTTCGATCTTGACCCGGTCGACCACAATCCCCGTCGTAACCACCCCAAAACTGGTGTGCGTCGAATCCTGCAAATGATGCCCCAGCGGCGCCAGTGGCAGCTCCGCGGCCGACGCGCGGTGAATGTAGGTCACCGGCCCCAGCGCCGGCTCCGCCGCCGGCCCGCCATACAATTCCCATGAAACTTTCTCCGAGAGCGGCAGCAGATACAGCCCCGAAAGCTCCGCAAACACATTATGCGGATGCTGGTGGTCGACCAGCGGCTCTCCGTGATAAGTCTCTCCCGTCTGAAACAGCTCCGGAAAGCCAGGATGCGGCGAGGTCAGCGATTCCGCTGAAAGCATTTGCTTGAACAGAATCGTTCCCCGGCCCAGCCCGTGCTGCTCCATCAGCATGCCCCAGTTCACCGACTCAGCTTTACCCTCCCCGCGCGGCCCTCCTTGCTGGTTGTAATCGGTAAAGATCACTCCGTGCGCCATGAGTTCCCATCCCCCGCGCATCAGCATCCACTCATGCTCGGGCACCGAAGCCGGCTCCCACGCCGTTCCCGATCCGGCGTGCGGAGAAGGCAACGCCGAATCTTCGTGCTGTTTCATCTCCATCTGCATTCCGCCCATGGAATCGTCCTGCGCTGAAGCCAGAGACAACAGCGCTCCAACCACGACGGAACAGAGTGAACCGGACACGATTGAACGGAACAAAGATGAACCAGAGAAGATTGAACGCAAGATAGCTCTCCAGCACCGTGGAAGAGCGGCGCTTCATCACCGCGTAAGGCGCCGCAATCACGCGGGCCTCGGCCCCAGTGGTCGCATTTGTCTTGCTGGCTCCGCAGCCGGTTAGCTGTGGGATCCAGCGGATGCGTGCGACAAGAAAGAGAGAGTCGGAGATCAGATTCTGAGAACCAGAATCCCGGGCGGACCGCCGGAAGGCGCAAAAGAAGTTCGAGATACTCCACGGACGCCAGCGATATTAAGCCGTTCGATCGCTCTCTCCCGCGCCACTTGTGCCGCGGGGCAGGGCGAAAAAACACCAGTCAGCAAAGCCGAGGAGGATCGGCTCGCGCAGCACCGGTAATCCGCAGGCCGTGGAGATGGTACTCGAGGATGACACCCAGCCGTGTGCGAAGGCGCAGTCGAAGCAGGCATCAAACAAGTCGCGCCAGCGGCCACCGTCACGCTCAACAGCGCGATCGCGATAATGCGCAAAAAAGGCTGAGTCACAGCTACGTCCCAGTAATCTTCACCCGAAGTTCTTCGGGCAGGCGTTCCCGAATCTCCTGCGGCAGCCGGTCGTGCACGCGGCGCGCCCCTTGCTTGGCCGCATCCAGCACCGTAACCGGCGCGGGAGTAGCCACCGCCACCACCAGCCAGATCAGCGCCGACAAGGCAAACCCCGCCAGTGCCGCAATCTCCAGCCAGAACGCGTGCCGCGGCACAAAATGCCGGATCACTCCAAAAGCCAGCAGAAATACGCCCCCTGAAACCGAAGCCAGCCCGATCAGGCCTACATCAATTCTCCGGTGCAGGCGCTGCCGGCCGCGGCACCTCTCGCAGCCCGCAAAGTGGTTTTCGTAGTCGCCGCGCATCTCTGCCGCAAGGCCGGAAATGTCATACCTCCAGCCCGCCAGGATCTTGCCGACGATTGGATCAATGCACTGCTGACTCATAGTTAACACAAAAAGTGGGTCTCGGGTCTCACGTCGTAAGTCTCCGGATTTTCCCCAAGACCTATGACCCAAAACCTAACACCCAGGCCTTCTACAGCTGGATCGGCGGCAAAACCTCCGACTGCACCGCCACCATCACCCGGTTCTGAAACAGCGAGTCCTGGAACAAACCGCCCCGCTCGCCCAGCGCCTTCTCTGCCTCTCGCCGCGCAATTTCCGGATGATTGTTCTGTTCAGAAAGATGCGCCAGCACTACAAATGCCGCATTATTATCATAGTCCCCGGTGAAGAAATCCGCGAGTTTCTCATTCGAAAGATGCCCCACGTTGCTCGCCACCCGCTGTTTCACCGCCCACGGATAAGACCCCCCGCGTAGCATCTCCACATCGTGATTTGACTCGATAATCAGCACATCGGAGCCGCGCAGGTGGTCGCGAACATTCGCCGGCAGGTAGCCGAGATCAGTGGCCACGCTCACCTTCACACCTTCCACGCGGAACGTGAACCCCACCGGATCGGCCGCATCGTGCGGAATCGTGAAGGGCTTTACCTCAATGTCGCCAATCTGGAAACGATGCCCCGATTCAAAGCGCTCCAGCTTCTCCAGTTGCGGCCGCTCGCCATTCACCGTGCGCATGGCCCGCGCCCAGGCCGCATGCGTCGCTCCAGTCATAAAGATTGGGATGCGCAACTTTTTGGCCAAAGTTGCTAAACCATAGATGTGATCGGAATGCTCGTGCGTGATCAGAATCGCCGAGAGCGATTGCGGATCTTCCCCCAGCGACTTCATCCGCTTGCAAGTTTCCCGGCAGGAAATGCCCGCATCCACCAGAATCCGGGTGCGCGCGCTCGCCACAAACGCACAATTCCCCCGGCTCCCGCTGGCCAGCATCGAAACCGTCACTCCCATCCTCGCAGCATACGCGCCCACCCTGTGGATTCGGGAGTAACTTCCTGGTTATCCAACACCTTGGGGAGGCGGCGTCCGGCTTCCGGCACTCGGCTTCCGGTTTCGGTCCTGACCGAACATCGGACCCAGGGCCGCTCGCCCGAAGCCCGAAGCCGGATGCCGCTTTTCTCTTTGTCACTTCCCCTGCCGCAAACGATCCACCACCCCCCGCACCACCGCCCCCCCATACGCCCCCGCAATTCCCGGCAGCGCCGTCAGAAACGATCCATACACCTGCGCCCGCGCCGGCTTCACATGCAGAATCAGATAGGCCGCCAGTTCCGTCAGAGGGATAAACAAAACCACCACCACCACCCACCGCCAAGGCCAGCGCGGCCGCAGCACCCCCAGCAGCATGCAAGCCATCAACACCAGCAGCGCGGTGAAAAGCAGATCATCGACTGCAACATCCACCCACCCGGTCCCAATGCCCGCCAGAGCGGCGAGAAGATAAAACGGCGCATCGCTCCCCGCCGGCCGCGAAACGGTTTCGGTTTCCATTGTTGATCGCTGATTGTTGATCGCAAGACCCAACGTGCCGTGGGCTGTTCAATCACCAATCACCAATCACCAAATCGTCAATACCTGTAAAACCCCCGCCCACTCTTCCTCCCCAACCACCCCGCATCCACCATCCGGATCAGCAGCGGACAAGGCCTGTACTTCGGATCCCCCAACCCATCCTGCAGCACCCGCATAATGTCGAGGCACACATCGAGCCCAATAAAATCCGCCAGAGTCAGCGGCCCCATGGGATGCGCCATCCCCAGCTTAAACACCTCATCCACCGCCTCCGCCGTAGCCACGCCCTCCATCACCGTATACATAGCTTCGTTCAGCAAAGGCATCAGCACGCGGTTCGAAACAAATCCCGGAGCATCATTCACCTCCACCGGAGTCTTTCCCAGATGCACCGCCAAGTCGCGCACCGCAGTAAAAGTTTCCTGCGAGGTAGCCAGCCCGCGAATCACCTCCACTAGTTTCATCACCGGTACCGGATTAAAGAAATGCATCCCGATCACTTTCTCGGGACGCTTGGTCAACCTGCCGAGTTTGGTAATCGAAATCGACGAAGTATTCGAAGCCAGAATCACCTCCGGCCGCGCCACCCTGTCCAGATCGCGGAAAATCTCCGTCTTGATGGCAAACTTCTCCGTAGCCGCCTCCACAATAAAATCGCAGTCCCCCAGCCTGGCGCGGTCCGTCACGGGATCGATTCGCTGCAGTGCCGCCGCTTTGTCGTCGGCAGAAATCTTATTCTTCGCCACTTCGCGATCGAGGTTCCTGATAATCGTCTCCAGCCCGCGATTCAGAAACCGCTGCTCCACATCGCACAACACTACGGAATATCCGCCCCGCGCAAGCACATGGGCAATCCCGTTGCCCATCGTTCCCGCGCCGATGACCCCGACATGTCTAATTTCCATAAAATCCACCTCGACGCCCCGCGAGCGTCCTCTGGGAAAACGTTCGAGTCTACCACCTGCGCACCGGAGACCCGAAATGGAACGCGCCACGGCACAATTCTTCCGCCCGGGATGTTCCCTGCAGCTTTCGCAGCTTATCCTTGCCCTTGACGCGTTCTGGGTCCAGCCGCAAAGCGGCGCAAGAATGCAGCCCACGGCGCAAGCCGTGGGAAAACAACCTGGAGAACAACCGAGCTCCGAAGGAGCGAAAGAACTGTGTCCCACTCCGCCGGCAATCTTGTGCTTCACCTGATCTTCAGCACCAAAGGCCGCCGGCCACTCATCACCCCAGAAATCAGCGCTGATCTTTTCGCATACCTGGGCGGCATAGTTCGTGAAATGCGCGGTACCGCACTCATTGTCAACGGTACGGCCGATCACGTTCACATGCTGATCCGCATCCGTCCCGTGCAAGCTGCAGCTGAGATTGCCCGCGTAGTAAAAACCAATTCCTCTCGTTGGGTCCGCGAAAAATGGAGCATTCGGTTTGCCTGGCAGACCGGCTACAGCGCATTCAGCGTTAGCGAATCGAATGTTCCGGCCGTTTCGCGATATATCGCGACCCAGGAGGAGCACCACAAGAAGCTGACCTTCCAGGAGGAATATATAGCCTTCCTGAAGAAGCATAAGATTGCGTACGACGAGCGATATATCTGGACTTAGATTCTTTCGTCTTTCCGGGACTCGCTATCCCTTTGAGCGTATCCCCCACGGCTGGCGCCGTGGGCTGCATTCTTGCGCCAGTTCGGGAACCCATAATCTCGCGCTCATCGCGGGTGTAAAATAAGAGTTGCTTCGCAATTTCGAAAGGATTTCCCCATGGCAACCCTAGAAGCCCCCGTCCGGCCGCGCACCTCTTCCCATCAAGGCCCCTTCATCAACGAGCCCTTTTTCGATTTCCGCCAGGAAGACAACGCCCGCAAAATGCGCGCCGCCATCGAGCGCGTCCGCGGACAGCTTGGCCGTGAGTATGACCTCATCATCGGAGGCCAGCGCGTCAAGACCACCGACAAGATCAAGTCCCTGAATCCCGTCGCACCCGTCGCAAATCGTCGGAATCCACCAGAAGGCGAACAAAGACCACGTCGAACCGGCCATGTCCGCCGCGCTCAAGGCCTTCGCCACCTGGAGCCGCACCAGCATCGAAGAACGCGCCAGCCTGCTGTTCCGCGTCGGCCGACCTTCTCCGCCAGCGCAAAATGGATTTCATGGCCTGGCTCATCTTCGAAGTCAGCAAGAACTGGGCCGAAGCCGACGCCGACATCTCCGAGACCATCGACTTCTGCGAGTTCTACGCCCGCGAAGCCCTGCGCCTCGCAAAAGCCGAGACCGCCGGTCCAACTCCCCGGCGAGCACGATTCGCTCACCTACATCCCGCTCGGCGTAGGCGCGGTCATCCCGCCCTGGAATTTTCCCTGCGCCATCATGGCCGGAATGACGCTCGGCTTCCATCGTCAGCGGCAATACGGTAATCCTCAAGCCCTCAAGCGACTCGCCCACCATCGCCGCCAAATTCATCGAGCTGCTCGAAGAAGCTGGCATGCCCGAAGGCGTAGTCAACTTCTGCCCCGGCGCCGGCGCCAGCTTCGGCGACGCCATCGTCGCGCATCCCAAAACCCGTTACGTCGCCTTCACCGGCTCCCGCGAAGTAGGACTCCACATCAACAAAACCGCCGCTACCCAGGCCCCCGGCCAGCTCTGGATCAAGCGCACCATCCTAGAAATGGGCGGCAAAGACGCCATCATCGTCGACGCCGATGCCGATATCGACTCCGCCGTCGAAGGCGTCGCCCAAGCCGCATTCGGCTTCCAGGGACAGAAGTGCTCCGCCTGCTCCCGCGCCATCGTCGACGAGCGCATCTACGATAAATTCCTCGAGCAGCTCAAAGCTCGCGTCGAAAAAATCACCGTCGGCGATCCCGCTGAGAACCCCAACATGGGCGCAGTAATCAACGAAGGCTCGATGAAGACAATTCTCGAATACATCGAGCAAGGCAAAAAAGATGGACGCCTCCTCACCGGCGGCGAGCGCGCCACCGACAGCCGGAGAAGGCTACTTCATCCAGCCCACGGTCATTCGCCGACATCCCCGCCAAATCGAAATTCGAGCAGGAAGAAATCTTCGGCCCGGTGCTAGCCGTAATCAAAGCCCGCGGCTTCGACAACGCCCTGGAAATCGCCAACGACACCGAGTTCGGCCTCACCGGCGCCATCTACACCAAGTCTCGCGACAAGATCGACCGCGCCAAGCGCGACTTCCACGTCGGCAACCTCTACATCAACCGCAAGTGCACCGGAGCCATGGTAGGCGCGCACCCCTTCGGCGGCTTCAACATGTCCGGCACCGATTCCAAATCCGGCGGCCCGGATTATCTGTACTTGTTCACCCAAGCCAAGTCGGTCGCCGAGAAAGTCTAGCGGAACAAAAAGTACCCAGTACTCAGTACCCGGTGAGCGATCGCTCTAGGTACTGGGTACCAGGTACTAGGTACTAGCTACTCGGTACTCCGGGCAGCTTCACGCCAGAGAATCGTTCGCAGGCTTCAATCAACTTCTCCTGCCGCTCCTCATCCCGAGCAGCCGGGTTCGGCGCGCGGCGCTTCATGTGATAGAAGTACTCGCCTGTAACCATCACAGCCGGATCATCGCTCGCCGCCAGCCAAACCTGGGTGCGATGCCCCTCATCAAGATCATCCGGAGCTCCCGCGCCTCCCATCTTCGTAGGCACCCAGCCCGGCTCAAGCGCATTCGAGAGCACGCCGGGCCAGCGGCGCGCCACGGCAAAGCCAGCAGCACATCATGCAGCTTGGTATCGGAGTAAGCCTGCTGCCCCTGCCACGGCCGCTGCTCCCACATCAGATCCTTCAAGCTCGCATCGCCATTCCGGTGCAGGCCGGAACTTAAATAAACCAGCCGCTTCGGCTTCTTGATGAGCGCAGTCAAAATATAGGGCGCGAGTGTATTCACGGCAAATACCTGCGGCAAGCCCTCTTCGGTCGCGATGCGCCGCGGCTCCCGGTAGCCGATCGCCGCATTGTGGATCACTGCATCGAATAAGCCGAGCCCGTTCACCTTTTCAGCCACTTGGCGCGTCTGCGCGATGCTGGCCAGATCGCCGATCACCACCGCTTCCGCGCCGGGAACGGCCGCCAACGCCTCTTCTCCTCGCTTCTCATTGCGGGCATGCAATACCACGCCGTGCCCCTGCTCGATGAGAAGCTGCGCGGCCATTCGACCCAGCCCATCGGAAGAACCCGTGATGAATACTCGTGCCATATTTTCCTTAAATCGTTCTCGCCCGGAAATCATGATTAGCCGCCGTTTCCCAGCGAACGGCACCGGCGCCGGGATTCCTCTCCACAAACTGCCGCTGGTGCCAATAGGGATAAACCGGCGTCACATCGCTCGCGCGCATCCAGCTTCGCAACCTGCTCGCGAGAAAGATTCCATCCCACCGCCCCCAGATTCTGCCGCAACTGCTCCTCGTTCCGCGCGCCCGAAGATCACGGTCGAAACCGACGGCCGCTGCAACAGCCAGTTCAGCGCCACCTGCGGCACGCTCTTTCCCGTCTCCTTCGGCAACCTCGTCCAGCGCATCCACCACTTTGTACAGATACTCATCCGCCACCTGCGGCCCTTGCTCGCGCCGTCTTGTGCAGCCGGCTCTCCGCCGGCAACGGCTTTCCGCGCCGGATCTTTCCCGTCAACCGTCCCCATCCCAGCGGACTCCACACCAGCGCGCCCACTCCCTGATCCAGCGCCAGCGGCATCAGCTCCCACTCATACTCCCGGCCGATCAGCGAGTAATAAACCTGATGGCCCACATAGCGCGCCCATCCATACCTGTCCGCGACGCTGCCAGCGACTTCATCAAATGCCAGCCGGAAAAATTCGAGCACGCAATGTATCGACCTTCCCGCTCACCACCAGTTGATTCAGCGTCTCAGAACTTCCTCAACCGGAGTCAGCGCGTCAAACCCGTGCAGATGATAGATGTCGATGTAGTCCGTGCCCAGCCGGCGCAAGCTGGCCTCGCAAGCCTGGATCAGATGATAGCCGCGACGATCCCAGATCGTTCGGCCCCGGCCCCATGCGGAACGTCGCCTTCGTCGAGATCAAAACCTGATCGCGCCGCCCGGCGATCGCCTTCCCCAGAATCGTTTCGGAAAGCCCGTCCGAGTAAACGTCGGCGGTATCGAAGAGATTGACGCCCGCTTCCAGGCAAATATCGACCAGACGCGTCGCCTCGGCCACGTCGCTCGCGCCCCACGCGCGAAAAAATTCGTTTCCCCCGCCAAACGTTCCCGTGCCAAAACTCAGCACAGGTACCTTCAAACCAGAGCGTCCCAGCGTTCGAAATTCCATGCAGAATAGATGCCGCCCGCAACAGGAACGATGCGGTAGGAACGCAGAAAGCCCGAGGATTTACCCTGTGTACCACTCTGATGACCAATCCCCGTGTTAAAGATTTTGACCTGCGCCGATGGCCGAAATAAAAAGCCGCCCGTCAAAGGCGGCCGTCGTTCGCAGATCGAAAAATTCTAAGGCATCACTCCAGCCGGAGGTTGCGGCGCCGGCCCCGCCGTGGTCGCCGCCGCCGCCTCATTCAAAATCCGGTGATGGATCGTGAACAGCGCCAGCTCCAGCCGGTCCGAGACGCCGATCTTGTCATACACGTTGCGCAGATAATTCTTGATCACCTGCTCGGTCGTTCCCAGCTGCGTGGCAATCTCTTTATTCTTGTAGCCCTGCACGATCAGCGCCACAATGCGCAGCTCTTTCGCCGTCAGGCGATCGCGCACCCGCAACCCGACCATATCGTTTTCGGTGAGCTCGCTGGGCACCGCGACATCCTGCACCCAGGTTTCCCCGCGCGCCACCTTGCGCACGCAATCCACCAGGGCCGCGCTGGTCACGTTGCGGTAGACCACGCCGTGCGCGCCGTTCGCCATATGCCGCTGCGCGCTTTCGCCGGTATCGGCCAGCACCACCACGCGCGTCTTCGCCTTGTTGGCGGCCTGCACGATGGCGGCAAAATCGTTGTGAAAGCCCGCCGCCACCACCAGCACCGCGGCGCGGAATTTGTCCAGAGCCATAAACATCTGCTCCGGCGTCTGAGCCTGCGCCACAATGCGCATCTCGTCTTCCACCGCCAGCACTTTGGCGATTCCGGCGCGGAAGATTGCCTGGTTATCGGCCAGAATCAGTTTGAGCATGTTATCGGCGCTCCCAGAAATTCAATTGTCATCCCGAGGCAGGCGTATTTTGCCCGCCGAAGGATCTGGGCGAGCCGCGCGAAGCGTCGCGTTCTGTGCGATGCAATAATCAGCGCATTTGGCTCGCTTCCTTATTAAGAGTTCCTCACGAACTCATATGAGTCGATCACGCAGGCCACGCCTTTGCCTTCTTCGCTGGCTCCCGTGGGATCGGTGCGCACCACGCGCCCCTTGCACTGAATCACCACGTTCTCCTGCCCTCCGGTTACATCGGGTGGAAGCGTGATCTCAAACTCCACCGGCGACCCAATCTCCAGCGACGCGTCGGCGCGAATGTAAACTCCCGCCGCGCTCAGATTTCCCGTCAGTCCCCTTGGTGTCGCCGCTGGCGTTCTCGCTATGCATCTTGATCGGCAATTCCAGCGGAAATCTTTTTCCGGTCCGTGCTTCGGACACAGTGCCCTCCTCTGTTCGTGGCTTGATCTCTTCCAGCTACCCGCCCCACACCTAACTCTCGGCAAGCCGAGCCAACGCCATCAGAATACGCCCCTGGCAGGCGGATCACCCACTTTATTGCTCAGGGGCGGTTATATCACGGATGCCACCCGGATAAAAGCCTGATTACGAGTTAGTTAAGGGTAGAACTAGGTTCCCCCCACTGTTCCCGTCGGCCGGACGCCCGCATCCTCCGCCTTCGACGTCAGCTTCAGGCGCGTACGGTGGAGGCTCAGTCTCAAGCCTCAGTGGCGTCATCCTGAGCGGAGCCGTTCTTCAGGCGGAGTGAAGGATCTCCCCCACCCCGCACGGTCTTGCTCAAGCAGCACCCCCAATTCCCACCGACGGACCGAGCCGCCAGCTCATCAAGAATCTGCAACCGACCCCCGCATGTTACCGTCTGATAAGAACCCTCTTTCTTCCCTAACGAGGAGACGAACCCATGTCCGCTCGATTCCACTGCCCAGTCGCCATTCTGCTCCTGGCGTCGGCCCCTTGCCTGATGTCCCAGCAGCCAAGCAGCCCGCCGAAGAAAAGCCCCGTCCGCAAGATTCCCCGTCCTTCCAAACGCTCGCTCAATTTAACGATGCTCTCGAAAGCCTCGCTGCCCGCGTCTCTCCCGCCGTCGTCCAGATCCTCGTCACCGGCTACGGCCCCTTGCACGAAGAAAACCGAACTCAAACCGCTCTGATCGTCCGCCAGCACGCCGTCGGCTCCGGCGTAATTGTCGATCCCACCGGTTACATCATGACCAATGCCCACGTCGTCGAAGGCGCGCAGCGCATCCGCGTCGCCCTGCCCCTGCCAAACGACACTGGACGTTCCCTCGCCGCCGGAAGACGCCGCATCTACGAGGCTCGCCTCATCGGTTTGCACAAAGAAACCGACCTCGCCCTCCTCAAGATCGACGAGAAAGATCTCCCCACGCTCGCCCTGCTGGCCCAGCAGCGTCCTCGCGTCGGTCAGCTCGTCTTCGCCATCGGCAGCCCCGAAGGACTGCAGAACTCCGTCACCATGGGCGTCGTCAGCGCCGTCTCCCGCCAGGCCGATCCCGACAAGCCCCTCACCTACATCCAGACCGACGCCCCCATCAACCCCGGCAACAGCGGCGGACCGCTCGTCGATACCAACGGATCCGTCCTCGGCCTCAACACTTTCATTCTTTCGCAAGGCGGAGGCAGTGAAGGCCTCGGCTTCGCCATCCCCGCCCGCATCGTCGACTTCGTCTACCACAGCTTGCGCAAGTACGGCCATGTGCATCGTACCGAGATCGGCGCCGTCGCCCAGGAAATCACCCCTACCCTCGCCGACGGTCTAAAACTCTCTCAGCACTGGGGAGTCATTATCGCCGACGTCAAACCCGACGGCCCCGCCGCCGCTGCCGGCCTCCAAATTCAGGATATCGTCCTCACCGCCGACGACCGCCGCATCGAAACTCTTCCCCAGCTTTCCTCAGCCCTCTATCTGCACCGCCTCGATCAAGTGCTCAAGCTCGAAATCCTCCGCGGCGAGCAGAAGAAAATTCTCTACGTTCCCGCCATCGAGCACCGCGATCAGATGGATCAACTCTTCGACTCCGCCGATCCCGAGAAAAATCTCGTCCCCCGTCTCGGCATCCTGGCCATCGATCTCACCCCAGAGCTGCGCAGTCAAATCGGAACCCTCCGCATCCCCACCGGCGTCGTCGTGCTCGGCCGCGCCGCCGACCTCATCATGCCCGACACCGGCCTCCAAACCGGCGACGTCATCCACGCCCTCAACACCACCCCCATCACCGACATGGCCGCACTCCGCGCCGCCGTCCTCAATCTCAAAACCGGCGATCCCGTAGTCCTCCAAGTCGAACGCTCCGACGGGCTAACCTACCTGAGCTTCGAACTGGAGTAGAGCCAGCTGGAATAAAGCAAGCTGGAGTAGAGAAAAACGGAACACAAAAACAACCCTGTCATCCCGACCGAAGCGCAGCGAAGCAAGCGAAGTGGAGGGACCTGCTGTCTCTTGCAGCGCCTCTGCAGCAGGCCTCGGCACCATCGCGACCGTGGGTGCCCATCCTTGCGTTCTTTGCAAGGGTGGGCATTCATGAACAGTGCAGCAAAGGTTTTTTTGTCGTAAGCCGTAATCCTACCTCAACCACCCGCCCGCGCCGCACTCGCCCGCGAACCCCGCTGCGCATCCTCCACCGCCAGGCCCAACTTCGATCCCATGGCCAGCAACACACTCAGCTCATCTTGCGTAAACGCGTCCGCGCGCACCCGATAAAGCGCCAGCACCGCCACCACGCTCGACGTTCCCTCAAGCGGCACCGCCAGCGCCGAGCGCAGCGTGCTGAACCGGCTCGCATCATTCAGATACCCCGGCTCCACCGACGGATTCCCGTTCAAAATCGGCTTCGCATTCTGCGCCACCCACCCCGACAACCCTTCCCCAACCGGAATTCTCAAGCTGGAAAACAGCCGCACATTTTCCCCACTTACAAACTCGGGAACCAGCACTTCGTTCCTCACCACGTACACTGCCATCGATTCGTGAGCCACCAGGTGTTGCACGCGCACCGCCAGCAAACAGAGCGTGTCCTCCAGGCTGAGCGCCCCGCCCAGCTTCAGCCCAAATTCCGAAAGCGTCTCCGCTTCTCGCCGCGCCGCCGCCATCACCGTGACGTATTCCTTGACCGGCTCTTGCGCGAAAGATTTCTCCGGCTCCGCAAAACCCGCCGCCGGAGCCAGACCCCGCTCCACCTTCACGTCTGTCGACAGTTTCACCGGAGCCTGCACCGGCTGCTTCTTCGCCAGCTTTTCCAGTTCCACGTAGCGCCGCTCCAGAATCCCCACCACCCGCGGATCAAAACTAACCCCAGCCTCTGAGGCCACTTTTGCCATGGCTTCCTGCAGCGGCAACGCTTTCCGGTATTGCCGGTCAGAAGCCAGCGCGTCCAGGCAATCCACCGCCGCCAGAATGCGCGCCCCAATCGGGATGTCTTCCCCCTTCAATCCATTCGGATACCCGCTCCGTCCCATTTCTCGTGATGCGCCCGCACGATCGGCACCACCGGATAAGGAAAGTCCACCTGCTCCAGAATCTCCGCGCCCACAATGGGATGGATCTTCATCTTCTCGAATTCTTCCGGCGTCAACTTCCCCGGCTTCGAAATAATATGTTCCGGCACCGCCAGCTTCCCAATGTCGTGCAGCACCGAAGCCGCTCGCAGCGCTTCGGTTTCGTCCTCCGTTAATCCCAGCTCCTGCGCCAGTTCCATCGCATAAATCCGCACCCTTTGCAGGTGGTCGCCGGTAGTCTGGTCCTTCGCCTCAATCGCCAGCGCCAGCGCCTCAATAGTGCGCAGGTGAAGATTCGACACCTTCTCTGCATGCTGCTTTTCCGCTTCCAGCTTTCCCAGATAAAGACGATACGACCGGTACATCAGGTAAATCGGAGGCAGAACCAGCAGGGAAGCTTGCCATCCGATGTGCCGGTTCAGAAAACTCACAAACCCCGCAATCGCCGCTCCCACCAGGTAGTACGGAAACAACCAGAGATAGCTTTCCGTCCACACCTTCGGCACGGGTTTGTCTTCTGTCAGTCCAATAATGATGGACATGGCGACCGTACCGAACAGGAAGTGTGTGATCGCCGCCGCCAGCAGCGCCAGTGGGCTGATGCCTGAAGTCGTTCCGTGAAGCACATGAATCGCAACCAGCTTGTAAGCGCCATACGCGGCCGCGCTGCAAACCGTCACGTGCGACAAGTTGAAAACAAGTTGCACCAACTTCAGCCGCCGCGCCGGCTTCCAATAAAACTGAGCCAGCGTACTCACCAGCCCGATCAGCAGCGTCTCCGGCAAACTCATTTCCAGAATGCCGATCAGCGTGAACAGGAAGTTCATCGACAGCGTGCCCTCAATTCCGGGCAGGCTCACTTTGAAAGACGATGCCAGCAGCGCCGCAGTCAGATAGCAGGCAAACTTAATCGGATCGCTCGACTCCCAATGAAGAAAAGCAAACGTGAAGCAGCCCAGCGCCACCACCGCCATTCCGGCGATATAAGCCCGCGCGCCAATCTGTCGTGCCCATGACATTGGGGTTTCCCCCTAGATTCTTTCCCAACTAAGCCCCAATGTCCGCCCAAAACAGGGTCCCCCCGGTTACCTTCGTGCGCGCCCCCAAATCCCAATGCCATCCCCAAACGAAGAACGTCATCCCGAACCAACACTGATGTCATCCCGAACGAAGTGAGGGATCTTGGTTTTGCTGCCACGCCCCAACGCCAACATCCCTCGAAACTGCCCGCACAACCGTGGAAGAGCGGCGCTTCAGCGCCGCGCAAAGCGCCCAGGCTGTTTAGTTCCAGACGCGGAGCGGCGCAAGAATGCAGTCCAGCAGCAACGGGCCTAACGCATGAGGTGTGCCCCTGCCGCCGCTCCTCGCGTGCGAGCTTGTTTTTTCGGCCCCACGGTCCTGATCTCGGTCCGCAGCCCCAGCAACTCGGCGTACACGACCAACGTCTCCAGGCTGAACTTGGCCATCTTGCCTCGCAACAGATCGCTGACCCTGGGCTGCGAAGTTCCTAACTTGCTCTGCAGCTCCTGTTGCGTGTAGCCCGCGGCCGCTTTTACAATTTTGGTATTGAGGTCCGCCTTCAATTTCAGTGCTGCAGCTTCTTCAGGCGAAAACCCGAGGTCCTCGAATAGCTTCTGTGACATTAATCCTCCTGTTGGTGGGTCCGTCTCCGGTCCTTGAATTCTCCGGCTAATTGCTAGCTCTTCCTCTTTTTCTGTTCCGACAGCCTTTCCCTCAGGCCCGACAGGCGTTCCCGTCCAATCCGGATGTCGTTCTGGGATGTCTTGTTCGTCTTCTTCTTGAAGCAGTGGAGAACATGCGCCACCCCCTCGACTTGCTTGTACAACACCCGATACCAGAAGTCTTGGTCCTCGTCCCTCAGCTCAAATACGCCCGGCAGAACAGGTGCCATCGGGGCGGAGTCCAGCGGCTTCTCTCCGTTTTGCACGCGATCTAGCTCGGCGCCCAGATTTGCCCGAATGTCTTTGGGAAATGATCGAATGACGGCACGCGAGTTTCCCTCGAAAACCACGTCCGGGGGCGAGTTGCTGGCCACGGCTAAAAGGGTAGCAGACTCTCCACCGTTACATATAAATATTTATATAGATCGCCTGCTGACCCAACGCCTGTGAAACGAAAGTAATCACTTCGCGAAGCACGGGACAACCTGTCCCCATCCCCACCCTCTGGGACAACCTGTCCCGCACCCACCCAATCCCCACCCTCTAACCCGTTGATTCCTAACCCCCATCCCCATCCCCCTTTGGACCCCAATCTGCACCTCTAACCGCGAGAATTCCGCCCGCGCACCGGGCGCCGTGTCTTCGAGGGGATATGAAGAAACTTCTACTCATCCTGTTGATCGTCGCCAGCACTCTGGCCTACGCTCAGAACCCCAAGCTGTCCCCGGACCTGCAGAAGACGACCGCAACCAACGTCCAGGTCGTCGTGCAATACAACAACGCGCCCGGACTCCTTGATCTGAACCTGCTTGGGACCTTGGGCTCCATCCTGAACAAGCTGCCGCTGGTCAACGCGATCGTCGCCGATCTGCCGCTCGCGAATGTGCTCTCGCTCGCGAACCAATCAAACGTCAAATACATCAGCCTGGACCGCCCGCTGGCTCCAAGCCTCAGCAATGCGGCGCCCGCGGTCAATGCATTTGCGGCTTGGCAATCCGGTTACACCGGGGCCGGCATCGGTGTTGCCTTGATCGATAGCGGAGTCAACAGCCATCCCGACCTGAATGGCGGCTTCCTCGGATTGTCCCGCGTGGTCTGGAACCAGAGCTTCGTTCCCGGCAATCCCAGCGCGCTCGATCAGTACGGTCACGGCACCCACGTCGCCGGCCTCATCGCCGGAGACGGCAAGAGTTCCACCGGAAAGCAGTACTCCAGAACCTTTGAAGGCATCGCCCCCCAAGCCAACCTGGTTAACCTGAGAGTTCTCGACCAGAACGGTTCCGGCTCCGACAGCGCGGTCATCGCCGCCATCGCTCAGGCCATCGCCTTGAAGCCGCTCTTCAATATCCGCGTCATCAATCTTTCGCTCGGCCGCCCGATCTATGAAACCTACAAGCTCGACCCGCTCTGCCAAGCCGTCGAAGCCGCATGGAAGAGCGGCATCGTAGTCGTCGTAGCCGCCGGAAACAACGGACGCTATCAGCCCACCGATGGCTACGCCACCATCACCTCGCCCGGCAACGATCCTTACGTCCTCACCGTTGGCGCCATGAAGCCCATGGGCACGCCCACTCGCCTGGATGATCTCATCGCCAGCTATAGCTCCAAAGGCCCGGCCGTCGTCGATGCCGTCATCAAGCCCGATCTCGTCGCTCCCGGCAACCTCCTGGTCTCACTCGCCGCGCCGAACTCCACGCTCTATACGCAGAATCCCGGCAACCAGGTGCCGAATAACTACTACATCAACGGAGGCAACACCTCCTCATCCTCCACGTACTTCACGCTCAGCGGCACCAGCATGGCGACCGGCGTCGTGAGCGGAGTCGTCGCCGACTTGCTGCAAAAAAGTCCCAGCCTCACGCCCGACCAACTTAAAGCGCGCCTCATGAAGACCGCATGGAAGTCGCTTCCAGCCTTCAGCAGCACCACCGATCCCACCACCGGCATCACCTACACCGACCAATATGACGTCTTCACCGTCGGCGCCGGCTACGTCGACGTCGAGGCCGCTCTCAGCAACACCGACGTTGCCAAGGGAACGGCAATGTCTCCCATCGCCACCTTTAACGGGACCACCGATCAAGTACTTATGACCGACGATCCCTCCGCCGTCTGGAACACAACTCCCGCCTGGTCGAACGCGATCGTCTGGGGTTCCTCGCAATTCGTAACCGGAACCTCCGCAGCCGCCAGCAGCAACGCAGCATCAGCCAGCACCACTGCCTCCGGCAGCAACGTCCTCTGGGGCTCCGACGCCATCTGGGGCAGCAATGTCTTATGGGGATCGAACGTTCTCTGGGGCAGCAATGTCCTCTGGGGAAGCAACGTCCTGTGGGGCAGTAACGTCCTCTGGGGAAGCAACGTCACCGGAGGCGAAAACTAAGATTCACCTCTCTTGAGGTGAAGGGGCCGGCTCCTCAGCGACCGGCCCCTTTTGTCTTGGCCCTTCTTTTTTTCTTTGCGTGCTTGGCGAATCCTTAGCGCCCTTTGCGGTAAAAGGATCTTCGCCCGAAATCTCACCCGCACCCCTCCCGCGGATCCCGCATCTAATCCCCAGAGTAAGAAAACCCAACTTGCGCCGCATTCGTGCAGCCGGTGTTCCAGCTGCCCCTTCGTCCGCCTGAGTTCATTTTGTTCGCAAGGCGGTTCGAACATGCAATTCCAGGTTGGAGATGTTGTTCACAACAAGAGCACGCAGGAAGAAGGTCGTATTGTGCGCATCGCGGACCTCCCCGCTCTCGGCCTCTGCTACATCGTGTCAGTCATTCCCAACCCAATCTGGGGTACGGAAGCCCGAGAAGCCATCTGGAAGCGTTCCGAGGTGTCCGACTAACCACACTCCCTGCATAGCAGCGCTTTCGAAAAGACAAAGACGAAGAATCGCACTCGCGCCTCCGCCTCACCCTCATTTTGCCGTAAAATACCCCCAAGCGCCCGTAGCTCAATCGGATAGAGCATCTGCCTTCGGAGCAGAGGGTTGGGAGTTCGAGTCTCTCCGGGCGCACCATCTTCTAAGCGCAGAAACCTAGAACGCGCCGCCGCCGCCGCCCCCAAAGCCGCCGCCGGAGAATCCTCCTCCACCGCCAAAGCCGCCACCACCGCCGCCGCCCCATCCCGATCCCGTTGAACTGGCCCGCGGCGCCGACACGAACACCTGGTGCATATCGGTCGCCATGCCATGCATAGAAGAAGAGAACAGAATCGGATTGAAGCCCATTCCATATCCGTAGCCTGCGCCCGCGTACCAGGTCGGCGGATTTTTGACGATGCCGTCGAAGGCCTGCGCCCAGTGATGCTCCACGCCCAGCGCCATCGCGTAGGGAAGAAATTTCTCGAACGTGTCCGGAGGCATCGTCTTCAAACGATCGGCGTCCACGCGGTTCATGAATTCCTGAAAGCCAAGAACCGCGATGTGGATGCGCGATCCCTTAAGCGTCTTTGCCGTCATCGCGCGGGCAAAGAGCCACCAGATCACGGCAGAGATAAGCACGCAAACCACAGCCACCGGAACAGAACTCAGAAAGTCAGCCCACCTTGCATACTGAAAGATAGCGAACGGAATCAGAATGCAGACGGCAGCCCCGAAGCTGTAGGCATTGGCCGATTCAGGATCGAGCCTGTAAATGCCCTTCTGCTTCAGCGCCGACATAATATCGGTGCGAATAACGGGAACCGCCGCATAGAAGCGGTTCTTCAGGCTCGAGAGCCGCGTGTCAGGAGCATCGCCCACAAAAATGTTTTCCAGCATGCAGCGCTCGTGCGGAGCGAGCCCGTGCCAGTCCTGCCGCTTCTGCACCAGGTGGAAGATGTAATCCTTGTTATGGAAGAGCAAACCTTTATCGTCTGTTTCTTCAATCTTGAGAAAGCCGCGCACGGCAAGATCGACAATGGTCGATGTAATATCACGAGGATGAATTCGATCGTCGAGCAGCGTTCCCGCTTCTGCGGGAGAAATTCCCGGCGGCGGTTCATACATCGGCGCAACCGACATGCCGGGATCGACATCGCGGCCCTTGTACCACCACAGCGGAAGCATGACGGCGAGCGTGACCAGCGGCAGAAACACCGCGGGATTGCCCCCGATAAACCAGAAGAGTTTGGTCAGCCTGCCGGGTTCTTTCAGAATCCCCTTGGGGATATAGACATCGATGGTCAGGCCGCCGCGCATGGGCAACGGACTATTGGTTTCAAATTCAACATTCGCCCCGTCGACCTTGGCGGTTGCGTTCTGTTCCCTCGAGCCGTAGACGCCGGTGAAAGCCTGCGCGCGCAGTGATTCACTTGCCGTGGCAGGGAGATGCACGCTGGCCGCGGCGTGGTCGATCGGCACCGGCCAGTCGTTGCCGGTGACGTTCCAGTAAAACTCGTCATAGTCGTCGAAAAAGCGCGTGCCGTTGCGCACCCGGTAGGCGATCTCAACGGTGCGGGTCGCATTGACGGCGTCCGGAATGTAGATCTTGAGCTCGCGGTAGGCGCCTGAAGAAGAAGAGTCATACTTGAGTTCGGCGCCGTTTTCGCCGGTGACGCTGGTGATGTCGACGAAGAGCTGGTAGTTCGTACCGTTTGGCCCGGGATATTCGATGGGAATCGACCGGGTGATGCCGTGCCACTCGCCGAGAAAGTTCAGCGTGATGGTTTCGGTGACCAGGGCGCTGCCATCGGCGTTGACGGTGATCGTGTCTTGAAAGTTCGAGACACGCCACGATTTCGCAGCCGCGGGAAGAGCAAGGGCGAGGATGGCGGCGAGGAGGAGTACGAGCGATGTCGAAAAAGAGCGACCACCGGGGCTAAAGCCCGGCTTCATTGTGTGCGCTTTACGCGGCGCTGAAGCGCCGCTCTTCCACGTTACTGCCGGCATTCTCGATGCTCGATCTGTCGCCCCCAAAGTCCTCGCAATCATAAGGTCAGAACTTCACGGCCACTGGCTCGCGGTCGGCTGCGTCGGTGGTTTCGAAGAACTGGCGCGCCTGGAAGCCGAACATGTTGGCGAGAATGTTGGTGGGGAATGACTGGATCTTCGTATTCAGGTCGCGCACCACGGCGTTGTAGTAGCGGCGCGAGTTCTGAATCGTGTCTTCGGTCTCGCTTAGCGACGACTGCAGCTGGGTGAATTGTTCCGAAGCCTTCAACTCGGGATAATTTTCGGCCACGGCAAACAGGCTCTTCAGCGCTCCGGTCAACTGATTCTCAGCCACGGCCTTGCCTTCGGGCGTAGTGGCCTGCATGGCCTGCGAACGAAACTTGGCGATGTTTTCAAACGTGCCTTTTTCGTGCGTGGCATAGCCCTTCACGGTCTCGACCAGGTTCGGAATCAGATCATGGCGGCGCTTGAGCTGCACATCAATGTCGGACCAGGCGGAGTCGGTGCGCACCCGCAACTGCACCAGGCTGTTGTACATGCCGATGAGCACCACGGCGATGACCACGAGGATTACAAGAAAGATGATGCCGAACATGGGCGGCTCCTTGGGCTTTACAGGATTGTCGGAATCAATGCGACGGTAGCACAGCGAAGGCGGCGGCGCAAACAAAGTCTGCCGAGGTTATCCGGTTTCTTCACGGGTCTCAGTGGCATGGTGAGTGTAATCGCGATGTCA
Source organism: uncultured Acidobacteriaceae bacterium (assembly GCA_963827005.1). Taxonomy (GTDB): domain Bacteria; phylum Acidobacteriota; class Terriglobia; order Terriglobales; family Acidobacteriaceae; genus Sulfotelmatobacter. The sequence continues at coordinate 916,328 of CAWGZD010000007.1, read as the reverse complement.
CAACAACAGCCGTGTCAATCCAAGCGCCGGCTCGCGATGCCACAGGCGATATCTCAAGCAGCGCCTTCTGCAAAAACAGAACGGAGAAGTCCAGCCGGGAATGGGCACTGGGGGCGGCTTCACCACAGAGACACAGAGAAAAATGAGTAATCCGTGTCTTATCTCTTGATTCCTCTGGGTCTCTGTGACTCTGTGGTGAGAAAGTGCCCTACTGCTGCGGCGCGAAATATCCCTTGCGCGCCCGGACCTGCAAGTCCTTCTTCAGCGCGGAGATTTCGATGGAGCGGAAGCGGCCGTCGGCGTCAAAGTCGGCGGGCTTGTAGGAAACGATGTACTGGCTGCGGAGTTCGTCTTCAATGGCGGCGAACGAGCGTGTAATGTCCTTCATCTTGAAAGGAAAGAAGGCGCGGCCGCCGGTGGCTTCCGCGAGTTGTTCAAGAACTTTATCGCCGCGCAGGATCAGGCCGCTGTCATCGGTGGAGATGGCGTAGATGATGACTTCGGCGCGCTGCGCCATTTCGATAGCCTGGGCGCGCGTGTATTCGCTCTGGTTATCTTCACCGTCGCTGACCACGACGATCGCTTTGCGCGCGGGATGATCGGGACGGTCTTTTAAGAATTTATCCTTGCACGCCCGGTAGATGGCGTCGTAGAGCGCAGTGCCTCCGCCATCCTGCAGCTTGTGCACTCCGGTCGAGAGCAGCTGCACGTTGTCGGTAAAGTCCTGCGTCATCTGGCTCTGGGTGTTAAAGCCGACCACGAAGGCTTTGTCGAAGCCGGCGCGGACGGAGTGCATCAGGAAACTGGTGGCAGCATCTTGTTCGAAATCGAAGCGGCTGTGTACCGATCCGCTTACGTCGATCAGCAGTCCGAGGTGCAGCGGCAGATCGGTTTCGCGGCGAAAGTTCAGAATAGATTGCGGCGGCTTGTGATCGTCCAGAATGGCGAAATCGGTTTGATTGAGGTCGCGGACAAATTTGCCGTGCTTGTCGGTGGCGATAAACAGAACGTTGACTTCATCCACACGTTTGCGGATGGTGAGCAGCGTGCCCTGCGGATCGTCATCAGACGCAGAATCAGAGGAAGCGGCGGAAGGGCTGGCAACGGCGGCATAGGCGCTCAGACGGACCGTGCTGGCGGCGCTATCCGGAGACTGGGCGAGAGCCGGAAAGCTGCTGGCCAAGGCGCACGCCAGAGCGAAAGTCCCCAATATCGCCAGCAGGCGGCAGGTCGAGCGCGTGTATTTCGTTCCTGAAGAAGCCAAAATTTTCACTCCACGCTGGCCCGAAGGGCACTTCCAACTGATTAGATGCACGCTTGATGCCGAACGGAGGAGGCGATTTCGCCTGCTCTCCTTAATGACTTTAGAAGGGTGCGAAGCGGAGTGCCAAGTTACAAAAGGAGCACACGTTTGGTCATGGCCGAAATGCCGCACCGGCCAAGGGTTACGGCCCAAGTGTGGCCCTACGATTGTGGCCACGGAAAACCGGGGCAGTGTCCACAATTCGGCAATCCCCTATAAGTAGGAAGGGTTTAAGACGAGTAAGAAGGGTTTAAGATGGTGGACCGGGTGCAGAGAAATGCGCGAAGTCGAGGCCGGAGGAACTGATACTGATGAAGAGCCAGATGCAGATGAAAATGAAGGCGAAAATGACGGTGAAGAAAGTTGGAGCGTTGCTTCTGTCGCTGTGCCTGTTTGTACCCGTGGCCTTTGCCGCCAGTAATGATGAGAAGGAAGAAGAACGCGTGAAAGATGCCGGACAGGTGATGAAAGAAATCCTGAATATTCCGGACAACATTCCTCAGGACTTGCTCGACAAGGCGGAGTGCGTGGTGATTCTGCCCACGGTTTTGAAGGGCGCGTTCGGCGTGGGAGGCAGCTATGGCCGCGGCGTGATGATTTGCCGCAGCGGGGAGCACTATACCGGGCCTTGGGGCGCGCCGGCTCTGTATGCGCTCGAGGGCGTGAGCATCGGGTTCCAGTTGGGCGGCCAGGCTACGGATTTTGTCTTGCTGGTCATGAATCCCAAGGGCGCGCGGTCGCTCTTGTCGAGCAAAGTGAAGTTGGGAGCCGACGCTTCGGCGGCCGCTGGTCCCAAGGGGCGCACCGCGGAGGGAGCCACAGACATTGTGATGGACGCTGAGATTCTTTCCTACTCACGCAATAAAGGATTGTTTGCCGGAATATCTCTGGAAGGCTCGACGCTGCGCTCCGATGGCAGCGCCAATGAGAAGCTCTACGGGAGGAAGTTGAGTGCGAAGGAAATTATCGTAGATCGCAAAGTCGCAATTCCCCCCTGCGCAAAAGAATTAGTAGCGCTGCTGGATGCGAAATCACCAAAGAATCTGTCGGACCCGAAGTCGCTCGAGTAGCTTCGGAGCTAGTAAACGACGCCTGCCGTGACGTGGAGACGCATGCAGCGACGTGGCGACGCGTGCACTGACATGAAGACTCCTGCAGTGACGTGCGGACGCGTGCGGTGACGTGGAAGAGCGGCGCTTCAGCGCCGCGTTGAAGTCGCATCCTTGCGGCGGCTTTAGCCGCTGAGGGTTTATCCTTGTTTACTATTCATGGCGAAAAAGACAGCACCGCCAATCCGCTGCGCCTGGGCACAGGGCGAACTCATGATTCGTTATCACGATGAAGAATGGGGAGTGCCCGCGCATGACGAAAACAAGCTGTTCGAGTTTCTCATTCTGGAAGGCGCGCAGGCCGGCCTGAGCTGGCAGACGATCCTCAACAAGCGCGAGAATTATCGCACCGCGTTTGATGACTTCAATCCCCAACTCGTCGCGCGTTACGACCGGCGGAAAATCGCGCAATTGTTGAAGAATCCCGGCATTGTGCGCAACCGGTTGAAGATCGCGTCCGCGGTGCGCAACGCCCAGGCATTGTTGCAGGTGCAGAAGGAATTCGGCAGCTTCGACCGCTACGTCTGGCAATTTGTGGATGGACGCCCGCGAGTGAATTCATGGAAGTCGATGACTCAAGTTCCGGCGCGCACCGCCGAATCCGACGCCATGAGCAAAGCCCTGAAAAAGCGCGGCTTCAACTTCGTAGGATCGACCATCTGCTACGCATTCATGCAAGCCGTCGGCATGGTGAATGACCACATAGTGCAGTGCTTCCGCCACGGCAAGGTCAAGGCGGCGAAGTAGATTTCAACGACTTTAGTGAGCTAAGATAGACTCCCGAGCCGGGATGGCGGAACTGGCAGACGCAGCGGACTCAAAATCCGCCGACCTTCGGGTCTTGGGGGTTCGACTCCCCCTCCCGGCACCACCCCCAAAAGCCCACAGAATACGCGGCTAGCCGGTGCTAGCTCCCGGATGAGATGCACTCTGGAGCAGACGCAGCGGATTTCGCGTCATATACAGTTGCGAATTAAAATCTATCACATTGAAATGAGTAGGTTTATGGACACCTACGTCGTAGGTCTGGCTTACACGTCAGTTACACATTTTCGGATTCGCACCGCCTTTCAAGCGAATTAAAGATGGTGCGACTACGAATCAACCTTGACGGCAAGGGTCACGTTCTACAAGTGTTCAAACCACAGCCTGTGGTACTCACGCTATTTAGCAGGCGACGAAGCCAAAGCTTGAGCTGGGAAGTTGTAGACCGTGAAGGTATGGTCTAGACCGCAAATCGGACACGAGGGCTTCGCACGGCATCGGCGGCGGCATCCGCAAATCTCAAAAAGGCCGCATCATGTTTTGCTCCGGCGTTGAGTTGTCGTCACTGACATCGATATGTGTCATCACTTCCCGGTGTGGAACGAAGTATTGCAACACTTTCGTAAGCGTCCGGTCGAGCCCGTAATTGACAGCGTCCGGATGAGTTGAGGGGTAAGTGTCCACGCGTGGACACTTGTGAACAAGAGCGGGAAGCTATTTCGATGAGGACGGGAGTCGCTGGTAGCGATATCCCCGAGGTTTGAGCTGCTGATTCACGTAGGTGCCTTTGGAGTCGGCGGCGAGGAATGCGGTGTATTCCTCGGCGGGCACGTCAAAGTATTGATAGACCTCGCCCGATTGACGAAACTCCAGTTCCAGCACGCGTTCCTGGGGAGCGTAGCCGATGCTGGCGATACTGCTTGATTCTACCGGAACTCTCTGCATTCTCGAATCGAGCGCCTTCCGGGCGCTCTCTCTGCGATCCAAAGTCGCGTGTTCGTTGGCGGCCCCAATATCCCCGCAGGCACTTCAGCAACACCCGCACCAATGCCGCATCGGCATTGTCTTCGATCCGCACCTGCCCCTGCCGCAGTTCGATGCGTGCTCCACCGGCAGAGGCGCCGGCAAACTCGCTCACTCGAAGCGGCAGCGACTTGATGGCCGGCTTGCAGTCCCCAAGCCTTCCTTGCCCGGCTACGTCTGAAACTTGCCGGGAAGTGTCCATCTCCGTGCCAAGAGGACTCCTAGCTGACATGTCCGCTTCTGCAGAATGACTTCCTACTGCCTACTTGTCTAGACGGTCACAACCGGACGCTTACACACCTTCATCACTGCCCCGAAGACCGCGAAAATTCGAGTTACGCCCACAAGCAAGACATGGCGCTGCAACTAGAAGGTCGCCGAAGAGGACTGGCCTTCCGCCATCGTAGGGAACCACTCCCTGCTTGAAGTTATCACCGCAGGCGTCCGCCAACTTTCGGAGTCCCTTGAAGTCACCAGCATTCACGGTAGCGCTTGCCTTGAATTCAATACCGACTAATGTTCCACTTCCCGTTTCAATCACAAGGTCAAGCTCGTCCTGATCTTTATCCCGGTAGTGGTACAAAGCGCAGGTCTCACCAAACCAAGACGCCTGTCTCAACACCTCTGAGAAAACAAACGTTTCCAGCAATGGTCCGAAGATTGTCGAGTCTTTCGCGACTCGCTCGACACTTGCTCCTAAGAGTGAGCCCAGCAGCCCGAGTCAAGGAAATCTAGCTTGGGCGTCTTCACCAAACGCTTCAACGTGCCAAGATAATGCATCGGCTAACCATGACGACCGGCGTGTCCTTGAGCGCGGTGGCCATCAGTTCGGCGGGAAAGCGAGGAAAGACGGCGTGATCGGTATCGTCCATGCCGGGTAAAGGCTCCGTCTAATTCGGATTAATGTCCCGTCTATTTCGAATTACAGACTGGTCTGATCCGGAAACGCGGGACATGCACTGGGACTCATTTCGGTTCGTGGCGCGTGACCTGGGTGTGAGGTACATGATGGCGCCTTCCCCGATCCGAACTTGTATCTCGGCGGCGTGGCGGACTCGACGTTTCGCAGGAAAGCCGCCTAAATCGGGGCTGGTCGCCGCAAGGAAAGATTTACCGCCAAGGTCGAAGTGTTGGGGACTCGGTTCGACAACAGACGCCAAACTGCTGCCAGAGCTGAAACCAGGGGCTGTGCGCGAGCATTTCGTCGTGCCGCCGATTCGCAGCCGCCAGATCGCTTGCGCTGAGTGGTCTAATATCCGCCGCTTCGAACATTTCCTCTAGTTGCTCAATCTCGTCAATGACGCGTTCAACGTCCATGCGTCACAATATCTAACAGAACGGCGAGGCCGGTCAATGCAAGGATGGGCTACCCGCCTATTCCTTGGGAAGATCGATCATGACGACCTGCGAGTTTTCGCGCAGGCGGTCGAAGACGATTTGTTTTCCGTCGCTGGTGACGTCGAAGGTCCGCATGGCGGCGAGGTTTTGCAGCCGGGTGAGGAGGCGCGACTTCATCGAGGCAAGATCGAGTAGCCAGAAGTCCTGTGATGCGAGCATTCCCCCCATGTAGATCAGGCTCTTGCCATCCGGCGAGAAGCGCACGCGCTCGCCCAGGCGCCGCAGGATAATCTCGGGCAATTTGACGCTGGTTCCGTCCGGGCGCACGGCCAGAAGCGGAGCGAAGGTGCGGACATTTGTACCCGCATAGACGATCAGGCTTCCATCCGGCGACCAGACTGGATTGAGTGCCGACCCGCTGGCCAGGCGGACTGGCGCTCCGCCATCCAACGGGATCTTGAAAAGGCCGGTGCCGGCGGCGTCGCTGCCGCCAGTGACGATCCACTTGCCATCCGGAGACCAGCAGCTCGAACCCTGAGGGACCATTCCCTCGGCGATGGGCTGGAGTTCGGCGCCGTCTGAAGAGAGGATATGCAGTTGGTGTTTCCCGCTCCGCCGCAGCACAATGGCCACGCGACCCCCATCGGGCGAAACGGCGGGCGTCTCCAGCAGGGCACCATCGGCGCCCTTCCAGATCTCAGTGACCTTTCCGTCCCGAAGGCGCCACAGTCCGTCGCCCGTCCCGAGGGAAGATAAATAGAAGAGAGACGAGCCGCTAAAACGAGGCGCCAGAGCGCGCGCGGTCGGCACGGTAAACGGTTTCACGTCGTGTTCTTCTGCTACGCGATCAAGAATCGGAACAGTCCAAAGGCGGGCGATGGGATTGCTGATGGTGGCCACCAGCTTACGGCCGTCCGCGCTGGCCTGCACGGACGTATATTGCTCGAGACCGATGCTCGCGCGCTGCGAATCTCTGCGTTTCAGATCAAACGCCCACAGCCACGGTCCTGAACCGTCCTCGTCCCGCGCCACGTAGAACACGGTGCGGTTGCCGACCGGCGTGGGATAGGCAACGTCGGTATTGCGTTGGGTGAGGCGCTCTGCGTTGCCGCCCGCTGAGTCGATGCGCCACAAATCCATCTCCTTCGTCGCCGGTGTCCCATGGACGAAATAGATCCAACGGCCGTCAGGCGACCACGCTGGAAAGTGGTTGTGAAGTCCCGGCGGGGAAATGAATATCTGCCGAGGGTTCGCGCCAGAGCGGTCGGCCACGAACATGGGGTCGCCACTCCCGAAAGTATGATAGACAATCCGCTCGCCGTCCGGTGACCAGGCCAGGTTGACGACCTCCTCACTGAGGAAATTACGCGGGGCACCTCCGGTCAGGGGCATCAGCCGCGGCCGCATCCCCACATCGCCACCGCCGATCCAAACTTCCGAGCCATCTCCTGAAAAACCTACGCTTCGTAAAGGCCCAGGTAATGGGCCTGCCTTCCCTTGAGTCAGATTAAGCGAGCGTCCGCTGCCTACCTGGGTGAGCCATACATCGAAGGGGCCGTCATGATCGGAGATAAAAGCCACGAATTTGCCGTCCGGCGAGATCGCCGCTTCCACGCTCTCGAAATCGGTTGCGCGCGAGAAATGCGCCTTTTCGAGCGGGTTGGCCGGTGCAGCCCCAGGCCGAAACGTCTCCCAGGCTGCAGTTCCCACCAGCAGTGCGGCGGCTATGACCCACGGGAGCCACGCCTGCCTTGATTTCGGATGCAGCACGTTCTTCGCGGTCGTCGTTGCGGCCAACGTTCCGGCCGATGTTCCGCTCAGGGATTCAATGGCAAACGCCAGATCACTGGCCGACTGAAATCGCCGGTCGACGTTCTTCTCCAGGCATCGCGCAAGAATCCGTTGCAGTTCCGGCGGACCTTGCCCGCCGGTGTCGTTCAGCGCCAGTGGCTCTTCGTGCAAAATTGCCGTCATGGTTTCTGCAGACGTCGCGCGTTTGAAGGCGCGTTTGCCGGTGAGCATCTCGTACAGCACCGCACCGAAGCTGAAAATGTCCGATCGTGCGTCGCACGCTTCGCCCCGCACCTGCTCCGGCGACATGTAGCCAACGGTACCCATCACCATACCCGGCAAAGTCGCCTGGTTCGTCAGTGTCACTTCGGTTTCGTGGATTTTCTCCGGCCTGACCAGCTTCGCCAGCCCGAAATCCAGCACTTTAATCCGTCCGTTACGAGTGACGAATATGTTCTCCGGTTTCAGATCCCGGTGCACGATTCCTTTCTCGTGCGCGGCCGCGAGTCCCGCCGCGACGCCGAGCGCGTATTCGATTGCGCGCCGCACCGGCAGCGGCCCCGATATAAGCTTCTCCCGCAGCGTTACTCCTTCGAGAAACTCGCTGACCAGAAACGGCGCACCGTCGTGCACGCCAATGTCATGAATCCCCAGGATGTTCGGATGGTTCAGCGCTGCGATCGTGCGGGCTTCCTGTTCGAAGCGCCGCAGTCGGTCGGCGTCGTGGGCAAGCGCCTCTGGCAGCACCTTGATCGCGACATCACGCCCCAGCCGCGTGTCGCGGGCGCGGTACACCTCGCCCATACCGCCGGCGCCTAACGGCGATACGATCTCGTACGGTCCGAGTTTGGTGCCGGAGGTAAGCGCCATCGATGCGCGCAATTATAGCCCCGCACGAATGGCGGAGGACGCGTACTGTTTCCGGACGGTTGGTCGGCGGCGCTTCTCTTTGTGGGGGCACTTCCTGCTCGCCCGTGATCCAGGAGTTTCTGGAATCGATTCACATAAGCCGACTTATCAGTACTGATCTCTCAAGCGCAAGCGGTGTGCAAGTTCTTATCACTTAAATCTCATTGATTCTTGCGCAGAATTGTCTAGCTATTTACTTGCATTATTGCCGGAAGCTGGGCTACAGTGGCAGGCGGCTTTCTGGCTGAAACACACTTAGACCCCCCATCCTTCAGCCCGTTCGCGAGTCGAGAACCCCGGGTAAAAACAATCGTCGAGAGTGGAGGCTTTTATGCGTCCAGAAGCTGGTCTTTTCCGCTTCAAGAGTTCCTATTTCGTGATGGGTCTGATTGCGGCGCTCGGATTTGCGCCGGTCTCGCTCACGATGGCTCATGCGCAACGCGCCGGAGCGTCGCGACAAGCCCATGCGGCGCGGCCGAACAGGATCGCGCCGGCGGTGACTTGCGGGAGTGGTACGAACAACTGGACGGGAGGGGCGGGAGACGGTCAGTGGGCAACGGCTGGTAACTGGAGCAAGGGGGCGGTGCCGATCTCGACGGACAATGTTTGTATCCCGAGTACCGTTACCTCGACGATCAACGTCGCCACGCTGGCCAGCACGAACCAAACCATTGCCAGCCTGGATAGCGGCGGGCCGATCACGCTTACTACCGGGCCGCTGACGATCAGCGGGACGGCCACGTTTGCAGCAACTCTGACCCTGACCGGGACGCTTACTCTGAATGCGACCAGTTCGATGACTGCGCTTAACCAGAGCAGCGGCACGCTTACGACCAGCAGCACGTTGACTGTGAGTGGGCTGCTGACGTGGTCGGGAGGAAACGAGAGTGGAACGGGGACGATCGATGCGAACGGAGGGATGGCGCTGAGCGGGGAACCATTCTTGAGTGGACTCACGTTGAATAATGCGGGGACGGCGGCATGGACTGGGATCGCGTTCTTAATAGAAAACGGCGCGGTGTTGAACAACCTGAGCGGAGCGACGTGGAATCACGAAACCGACAGCTTGATCCAGTTCGAGGGTGGGACGACTCCGGTCTTTAATAATGCGGGAATATTTGAAAAGACCGGCGGGACGAATACATCCGGCGGCGGAGTCAGCAATGCGGTGACCTTCAACAACACGGGCACAGTGACAAGTGGCAGCGGAATTCTGTCTATTTCGAACATGGGGGTATGCAGCGGGACGTGCGCAGGATCGTGGAGTGTGGCTGCGGACACAACTCTGCAGTTGGGCAGCGGATCGACAGCGGCGGCGGTAAGCGGTGCGATCAGCGGAGCCGGCACGGTGCAGTTCGCGACGGGAACGGTGAACTATACAGGCGCGTATGACGTGACGGGAGGGACGCAGGCGACTAATGGGATAGCGAATTTTAATTCTGGGGCGACGGTGACCAGCGTGGGGCCGATCAATGTGACCAACGGCACGCTGAACTTCGTGACGGGCAAGACAATCACGACTAGTTCGGTGACACAAAGCAATGGGACGCTGGAGGGCACCGATACTTTGACGGTGACCGGAGCTATAACGTGGTCGGGTGGAACCCAAGGCGGAACCGGCATCACGAACGCGAATGGCGGGATGACGCTGACTGGAGAGCCTTTCTTGAGCGGGCGCACGATGAACAATGCAGAGGTTGCGACCTGGAATGGATCTGCATTCCTGATCGAAAACGGCGCGGTCTTCAACAACAAAGTGGGAGCGACGTGGGATCACGAAAACGACAGCTTGATCCAGTTCGAGGGGGGCACGACTCCGGTCTTCAATAACATGGGGACATTCGAAAAAACCGGAGGGACGAGCACCTCCGGCGGAGGAGTGAGCAATGCGGTGACCTTCAACAACACGGGCAAGGTGACGGGCAGCAGCGGGATTCTGTCTATTTCGAACGTGGGAGTGTGCAGCGGGACGTGCGCAGGATCGTGGAGCGTGGCCGCGAACACGACGCTGCAGTTGGGCAGCGGATCGACAGCGGCGGCGGTGAGCGGGCCGATCAGCGGAGCGGGCACGGTGGTGTTCACGACGGAAACGGTGAACTATACGGGCGCCTATGACGTGACGGGCGGGACGCAGGCGACGAGCGGCACGGTGAACTTTAATTCTCCGGCGAAGCTGACCAGTGTGGGGCCGATCAATATCACGAACGGCACGATGAACTTTGTAACGGGCAAGACCATCACGACCAGTACGCTGACCCAAAGTGCCGGGACGCTGGAGGGCACCGATACATTAACGGTGACCGGAGCCACAACATGGTCGGGCGGGACGGAGAGCGGAACCGGCATCACGAACGCGAATGGCGGGATGACGCTGACCGGGGAACCGTTCCTGAGCGAGCGCACGATGAACAACGCGAGGATTGCGACCTGGACTGGAATTGCATTCCTGATGGAAAACGGTGCGATCTTCAACAACAAGGTTGGAGCGACGTGGAATCACGAAAACGACAGCAATATCCAGTTCGAGGGGGGCACGACTCCGGTCTTTAATAATGCCGGGACGTTCGAAAAGACGGGCGGGACGAGCACCTCGGGCGGAGGTTTCGCTTCCATCACCTTCAATAATTCCGGCAGTGTGATTGCGAAGTCGGGAATACTGCTGCTGGGTTCGCTGTATACGCAGACCGCTGGCTCGACGCTGCTGGAAGGCGGCAACATCGTCACTTCGGGAACGACTACGATGACGGTGAACGGTGGCGACGTTTTTGGCGCGGGTACGATCACCGGAGGGCTTACAAATACGGCGGGGTTGGTCAGCGCGAGCTCGAGTATCACTTCGACTACGCCGGGAACTCTTACCGTCAACGGCCAGAATGCGGGTTATTACACACAGGGCGCGGGCGGGACGGTGGAGTTCGGTGTGGCCGGCAGCACGGCAGGAAGCTACGACGTGCTCGCGGCTACGGGAACGGCGACGCTGGCGGGGAGCGCACAGCTTTGCCTGCTCAAAGGATTCAAGCCGACGGTTGGGAGCACGTTCCCGGTCATGACTTATGCGTCGGAAACGGGGAGTTTCTCGACTGTGAATTTCGGCTGGACGCTGACGCCGGGGTCGACGACGGCGACGGCGACCTACAACGGCGCGCCGGCGACTGCGTTCACGCCGGCCACACTGGCCTTCCCCAGTCAGCTGATCAGCACCACGAGTTCGCCACTCACGCTGACCCTGACGAATGCCGGGACGGTCTCGATGAGCATTACGAGCTTCACGCTGACAGGTACGAATGCCAGCGACTTCGCGATCTCCAGCAACACTTGCGGGGCGACTCTGGCGGCAGGGGCAAAGTGCGCGATCAAGGTGAAGTTCACACCGGCTGCACTGGGATCGCGTACGGCGGGGCTCACAGTAGCGGATAACGCTTGCATGAGTCCGCAGACGGTTGCTTTGAGCGGCAAAGGCACCGAGATCACGATGTCGCCTTCGCCGGTCGCCTTCGGCAGCGAGACGGTAGGGACGACCAGCGCGCCGATGACGGTGACTGTGACCAATCACGGGACGACGGCAGTGAAGGTCACCAATACCACAATCACGGGAGCGGATAAAGGCGACTTTCTTATCACCGGTAATACGTGCACGACGATCGCGGCGAGCGGTGGCACGTGCACGATCACGATCACCTTTACGCCTGCGGCGAGTGGCGCGAGGGTGGGGAGCCTGAGCCTGACAGACAACGACAAGGGGAGCCCGCAGACTGACGTGTTGACCGGGACTGGGACGACCTAGCGGGGAACCGCGGTTTGGATCGGGCTGCCGAAAAGGCGGCCCGATTTTTTTGCGGCAGCTGCACTGATGCGAATCTCGAGACGGAATGGCCTTAGGGCAGAACTCCTGAGGGCAATGCGCGGAGGCGTAGAGAACCGAACGGCGTTGGCTCAGTCAGCGGGCGGGAGGCCGACCTTGGCTACCAGGTCGCGAAACCGCTGGTCCTGATGCAGGTGGCGGAAATTTCTATCGGTGTGGAGCGTGGTGAGCATGAGGTCGTGGCGCTGGTAGGAGATGTCGAGATACTTCAGGGCGTCGTTATCCTGCCCCAGGGCGGCGTAGGCGGCAGCCAGGTCGAAGGCCGTGCCGGTGCCGCGGTCGAAGGCTTCTTGTGCGGATTTCAGGCGCTGTTGAAAGAAGCCGCGGCGGCCACCGCTGGCGTAGGCCGCTTTTTCCAAGTCGAGGTTGTGCTGTGCAGTGGCATCGTGGCGCAGGCGCGCGACTGTGGTCATTTCCGCGAAGTATCCGGGATAGTTTCCTTCGGGGTAATAAATTTCCTCAGCCAGGTAGCGATGAGGCGGGACAAAGTCTGGCTGGGAGGCGGCGAGCTGGGTAAGAAGGGTGCGGGCTTCTTCGGTTTTTCCTGCGGCGGCGAGAATGATTCCCTTATCGGCGAAGATGGGCGTAGAAGAAGGATCGAGTTGGCGGGCCCGCTCGATTTCCGCCAAAGCTTCCTGGTTGCGCCCAACCTCGATGAGGTAGGTGGCATACCAGTGGTGGGCGCGGGGGAGGGTGGCGTCGAGTTCGATGGCGCGCTTGAACTCGCGGTCGGCGGTGGCCGCGTCAAAGAATCCCCAGAAGCTGGCGAAGGCGAGAGAGTTGTGGGCCTCGGCGGAGTTGGGATCGAGTTCCACGGCTTTGCTGGCGGCGGCCCGGGCGCGCGGAAAGGCTTCCTGCGGAAGCATGGCGCTGTACTCGCGCAGCAGGTTGTAGCTGTCGGCCATGCCGACGTAGGGAGCCGCGTAGCCGGGATCGTGGACGATGGCCTGGGTGAAGAAATCGACGGCCTTGTTGAGATCGTCGGGGGTGCGCTTCTCGAAATAGTAGCGGCCTTTGAGGTAAAGATCCTGCGCGTCGACACTGGGCGAGTGCGGAGCGGCGAGAGCATTCTTGAAGCGGGGTTCGCGATGAGTGAAAGAGAAAATAAGGAACGAGCAGGCGATCACGGCCAGGGGCACGAGCCAGAGGAAAGCTCTGGCGGTGGCGAGTCTGGACGGCGGCGCAACAAGGCGAAGCGCGGCAGGGGGGGCATTGCCGGGAACATGATCTGAGAGGTCGCCTGAAAGATTGTCCGAAAGATGATCGGGGAGCTTGATGGTCAGAACATTGTCCGCGGCGGGGATAGAGGCGTTGGTGTCTTCGCTGGGGGAAGCGGCTTCCGCGGCAGGGGTTTCGACGGCTTCCAGGTTATGGGTTGGGACCTTCAGCCACTCCGCGAGTTCTCCGGCGTAGGCGAAGACGCCGCCGCGGGCGCTTCCCGGCACCCGGTAAACGGGGAGGCCGCGTTCTTTTTCCCAACGCTTGACGGTGCGCTCGTCGCGGCCGAAGAAGGCGGCAATTTCCTTCCACGAATCCAAACGCTTCTTCGCCCCGAGAGGCTCACTATGAGCGGCCATAGACCTTGAATGCCTTGAAGAACGCTGAATATATTCCTGGCTCGGGGAGGAAGCCAAGGCTTGGCAGTATAGCGCGATCCGCAGCGAGCTGCGGACCGCCACGAACGTGCCCAGCTATAGCCCAAGAGAGGGATAAAAAGCGTTTGGAATGCGGCCACGGGCGGGAGCTGCGGGCTGAGTAGAGACTTTCGTCTTCTGTTGACAGGTCCGGAGGAACGCGGCATACTTCGGCCCCAGTGCCACTTCGATCCGCGCAGGTTGCCGCGATGCCAAGACTGGCACGGGTTTTGCCACTATCTCCCAGGAGGATTTATGTCTCGAAGTGTCCGCTCTGGCGCGGAATTGTTTCCCGCTGCTGCTGGTGGTTGCGGTCCTGGTTCCGTTCGCTTCTGCGTCCGGCCCGTATGTGATCGGTTCGAGCAATACGGTGAGCGCCGATCCGAATGTGACGCGTCCTTCGACCACGCCTTGCGTGGTGCAGTTGTTCACGGGAGCGCAGTTCTTTGATTTCAACGTGGAGAACTTCAGCTACGCGCCACCTGCGGACTGTCCTGGCCCGTGGGCCAAGGTGGTGCTTGAGGCGGACATCAGCCTGAACGCCGGCATCCAGTACGACCGCACCGCGAATTTCTGGCTGGGTCCGGTGAACATTTATTTTGGGACTACGGCAGAGCCCTCGAACATCGGTCCGTCATGGCATGTGGAAAACGATCTTACGGATTACAGTTCGATCTTCTATACGGCGCAATCCGGCCAGGCTGACATTGGGAATACATTGTGCTGCGGGCTGACCTCGACCATCTATGCTTCGGCGTCACTGGAGTTCTATCCGCTAGCTTCGGGGCAAACGGCGCCGGTGGCGGCCAACGTGGTGCTGCCGCTTTCTGCCGGATCTTCGGGCGGCACGGTGACGCTGAACACAGGCACGGATACGCTCTCCGGAACTTTCACAATGCCGACGAACGTGGAGAGCGCTTATCTTGATGTGTATGCGCAGAGCCAGTCGAATGATGAGTTCTGGTACACATGCGTTCCGAACGATGTTTCGAGTGAGCTGGAAAGCTGTGGCAATACCGGCTTCCGGGAGACTGAGATCACGATCGACGGGCAGGCGGCGGGCGTTGCGCCGGTCTTTCCGTGGATTTTTACCGGCGGCATCGATCCTTATTTGTGGCTCCCGATCCCGGGCGTGCAGACGCTGAACTTCACTCCTTATCGCGTGAACCTGACGCCGTTTGCCGGGGTGTTGAGCAATGGGCAGCCGCACACGGTTGCGCTCAGCGTATACAACGCCGACAGTTATTTTTCGGCGACGGCGTCACTGCTACTCTATCTTGATTCGGGCACCACGCAGGTTACCGGCGCTGTGACGCAGAATACGCTGGCCGCGCCGGTCTCCGGTGGTTACGGAGAACCTGAACGTGCAGCCGACTTATATTAAAGGTACGGTGGAGGTGGGATCGAAGCGCAGCTTTGCAATCTCCGGATATGCCAACACGTCGCACGGCAAGGTGACGACCAAGGTCGCGCAGACCGTGAATTTTACCAACAGCCAGTATTTCAACATCACGAACAGCGTTTATACGCAGGACATTAGTCTGGGGTCGACCCTGTTTTCGACGACCACGACCTCCGGCGGCGGGGCCCCTGCGAACACGGTCACCACGCAGTCGTTCAATTTCCCGCTGACCCTGAATATCTACGAGTTTGTGGAGCCGAACGGCGACACGGGTCTGACCACGACTGCCAAGCAAACCTACTCATCGCTGGTGACCACCAAGCAGGGTAATCAGGTTACCTTCAACAGTTCGTTGACGAACACCGGACAGCATGTGGATACGGTGGACTACAATACGTTCGTCAACTCGAACAATTCTTCCTCGCAGCAGTACAACTACTTCGACTCGACTCACGCAGCGTATGTCTGTGCGATCGCGGCGGCGGGCAACGCGCTTACGTCGTTCAGTCCTGGATGCGCGCAGTAGGAAGTAGCGAGCAGAGAATCAGCGGCGGAGAAAATAAAGGGAGCGGCTACGGCTGCTCCCTTTTGAACTTGAGGTCATTCGCGGGCGGGCGCGGCTTAGGTTGGCGGCCTGGTGATGGCTCCCTGGGAGGCCGACGAGACCAGAGCCGCGTATTTGGCGAAGACGCCGGTGGGATAGCGGGGCTGCGGCGGCTTCCATTCTTTCATGCGCTGGCGCAGAACCTCGTCGCTGATCTCAACTTCCAGAATGCGCTGGTTCACATCGAAGCGGATCATGTCGCCGTCGCGTACGGCGGCGATGGGGCCGCCCAGCGCGGCTTCGGGCGAGACGTGGCCGGCCATGAGTCCGTGGGTGGCGCCGCTGAAGCGGCCGTCGGTTAACAGGGCGACCGACGATCCCAAGCCCTCGCCGACGATGGCGCCGGTGACGCTTAACATCTCGCGCATGCCGGGTCCGCCTTTAGGGCCCTCGTTGCGGATGACGACGATATCGCCGGCCTTGATTTTCTTGCTGGCGTCTGGGCTCGTCACCGCGGCCATGGCGTCTTCTTCGCAATCGAAAACACGGGCTGGACCGCGCTGCTCCAGGCGTTCATGCCCGCTGATCTTGGCCACGCAACCTTCGGGCGCGAGATTTCCTTTGAGAATGACGAGGCCTCCAGTTTTCTTCAGCGGCTTTTCGAGAGGCGCGATCACTTCCTGGCCGGGAGTTTCGACGGCGCTCTCGCTCTCGGCTTTGATGGAAAGACCGGTCACTGTTTTCGCGGTGGGATGAATGATGATTTCCCCGGAGCAGCCGCCGAGCCAGCAGGCGCACGCCGCCGGCGCGATGCATATCCGCGGCGACAAAACGCCCGGAGGGTTTGAGATCGGCGAGCAAAGGAGTGCGCTCGCTCACTGCCTGGAAATCGTCGATCTGCAGATTGACGCCGGCTTCGCGGGCGATAGCCAGCAGATGGAGGACGGCGTTGGTCGATCCTCCGGTCGCGGCCACGGATGCGATGGCGTTTTCAAACGCATCGCGAGTCAGGATGTCGCGCGGGTGAATTCCTTCGCGCAGCACATTCAATACGACCTTGCCGCAATCGAAGGCAACCTGATCCTTTTGGCGAATCCATTGCAGGGACGCTGTTGAAGCCCATGGGAGAAAGCCCGATCATCTCCATCACAGTGGACATGGTGTTGGCGGTGTACTGGCCGCCGCAGGCTCCGGCGCCGGGGCAAGCCACGTTTTCGAGGTCGTGCAATTCCTGGTCGGTAATTTTTCCGGCGGCATTTGCGCCCACGGCTTCGAATACATCTTGAATGGTGACGTCTTTGCCGCGGTAGCTGCCGGGCGCGATGGTGCCGCCGTAGAGGACAAGGCCGGGGAGATCCATGCGCGCGAGAGCCATGGCTGCGGCGGGGATGGTCTTGTCGCAACCGACCACGCAAACGACAGCGTCGAACAATTGGCCGCGGCAGACTAACTCGATTGAATCAGCAATCAGTTCGCGGCTCACCAGCGAGGCGCGCATGCCTTCGGTGCCCATGGTTTCGCCGTCAGAGATGGCGATGGTGTTGAACTCCATAGGAGTGCCGCCGGCGGCGCGAATGCCTTCTTTCACCTTGGCGGAGAGCCGGCGCAGGTGAAAGTTGCAGGGCATGGTCTCGATCCAGGTGTTGGCTACGCCGATCAGCGGCTTGCCGAGGTCAGCGTCAGTGAAGCCAATGGCTTTGAACATGGAACGCGCCGGAGCCCGGTCGCGCCCGTCGGTGATTCCGCGGCTGCGATGCTTAAGATCCATGAGTGTTTGGGATCAATTCAGATCCAGGGAAAAGATTACAACAATTGAGCCATTAAGTGATCGGGTCATTGAGTGATTGAAGATCCTGAGCGGCGAGCTTTGCCATCGCTATACCGATCGTCCCGGCGGAAGAAAAACGGGGAGCCTGCAACTGAAACGATGCCGAGAGGCCGCATTTCAACTGCAGGTTCCCCAATCGCATGACGCTTACCCAGGGAGCAATCATGCTGCTGACATTCGTGAAACTCGAAACCGGAACTTAGGCCAGCGCAGCACGCGCCGATGGTTCGGTGCTCGCCGAGGCCGGCCGATGCGGTCCCCACGCCCGTTCTTCCTGCTCGTGAAAACCGCGCGGGAACGAACCTCGATCACATCCACGATGGCATACCACTCGCGGTAAAGCTGGCCGATCTGCTTGGGCGTTACTTGCAGCAGCATGGTGACCGCGTAATCCTGTCCGGCGGCCTCGGCATGCACAGAAGTAAGATCGAGCGCTCTGCGTGAAACCGCGTTGAGGATGCGCATCAATGCGCCTTGCGCGTTGCGATAGCGGATGTGAAACACTTGCATGTTGGAACCCTCTCTAAATATTGCGATTTTGCCATTGAGTGATTTAGCGATTGAAAAGCCCCTAGACTTTGGTTTTTCAATCACTAAATCACCCGATCACTCAATCGCTCAATTCCTTACTCGTCCCCATAAACCATCTCGGAAACGCCGCTCCGGCCGGAACCATGGGGTAAACGTTGGCTTCCGGAGCGCAATCGAATACCAGCAACTCGGCGTCCGGGGAGTTGAGGAACCGGTCAATCTGATCTCCCGTCTCGGCCGATACTGGAAACTGCGCCATAGCGGCCTCGTTCAGCCGCCATCCGTGAATCTTGTAGGCTTTGGCAATCTCGACGAAATCCGGGTTGTCGCTCAAATCGGTTTCGGCATAGTTGCGCGCGTAAAAAAGCTGCTGCCACTGCCGCACCATGCCCAGATATTTGTTGTCGACGATTACCATTTTTATGGGAAGGCCGAGGCGATGCACGGTGGCGAGTTCCTGAATGTTCATCTGGAAGCCGCCATCGCCGGAAACGCAGAGCACGCATGTTTCTGGCTTGGCCAGTTGCACGCCGACTGCGGCGGGCAGGGCGAAGCCCATCGCTCCCAGGCCACCCGAGGTAATGAAGCCGCGCGGCGAGGAAGAGCGGTAGCGTTGCGCCGCCCACATCTGGTGCTGGCCCACGTCGGCAATGATGACGCTGTCCTGCGGCAGGCGGCTGAAGAGTTCGTCGAGAAAGCGAATGGTCGGCTGCGCCAGTCCCCGCGGATCAAGCTCGGCGCGCTCGGCTCCGCAAGCGATGGCGCGCCAGCCGCTCCAGTCGGGCAGGGAAGCGTTGCGCACTTCGGCATGAAATGCTGGAATCGTCTTCGCCAGATCGCCGATTACCGGCAACTTCGCAGGCACGCACGCGATCGAGCTGCGCGGGATCAATTTCAAAGTGGACGATCTTTGCATTCGGCGCAAAGCGCGTGGGGTCGCCGGTGACACGATCATCCAGGCGCGCTCCAAACACCATCAGCAAATCGGTCTCGTGCAAGGCGGTGTTGGCCGCGCGCGTTCCGTGCATGCCCACCATGCCCAGGTAATACGGCGACTGCGGCGGAACCGCGCCTAATCCGTGGACGGTGGCGAACGTGGGAACGTTCAAATCATCGAGCAGGCGGCGCAGCTCCGGAATCGCTCCGGAAAGCTTTGCTCCGGCGCCCACCAGAGCGACCGGCCGGGTTGCGCGCTGCAGCAGGGCCACAATCGAGCTGCTGAATGCGCCTTCCGCTTTTGCATCGGCTGTCCGCGCATGCGGCGTGAACTTTAGCGGACCGGAAAATTCTTTTTTGGCCTTGAGGATATCGGTCGGAATGTCGATGAGCACTGGCCCCGGCCGTCCGCTGCGCGCCCAGTAGAAGCCTTCGGCGATCACTTCCGGGATTTCTTCGATCGTGCGCACCAGCCGGCTCCACTTGGTCAGCGAAAGCGTGACGCCGAAAACGTCAGTTTCCTGAAAGGCATCGGTGCCGATCATGGCAGTCCGCACTTGACCGGTGATGCAGACCAGAGGAACAGAGTCCATTTTGGCGTCGGCGATGCCGGTCACCAGGTTGGTCGCGCCCGGACCGCTTGTCGCCATAGCCACGCCAACTTTTCCGGTGACCCGCGCGTAGCCTTCGGCGGCAAACACCGCGCCTTGCTCATGCCGGGTGAGAACGTGGCGCACGCCGCTGCCCTCTAGCGCGTCATACAAGGGCATGATCGCGCCGCCGGGATAGCCGAACACCAGGTCGACCCCTTCGGCGCGCACGCACTGCAGAACGATTTCGGCTCCCTTAAGCATTCACAACCTGTTTAGGTGCTTTCGCGGCCTCGCTGGCCTTGGGCGCTTCGGCCGGCTTTTTCGGTTGCTGGCCGGGCAGCCAGCTCATCATGCCGCGCAACTGCGCGCCGACGATTTCGATCGGATGCTTCTGCTCCTTCTCGCGCAGCTCGGCAAAGTTGTAGCCGCCGTCTTTGTTTTCCTTGATCCACTCGCGAGCGAAGGTTCCGTCCTGAATGTCGGCAAGAGTTTTCTTCATGGCGGCGCGCGTGGGATCGCCCACAACTTTCTCGCCGCGAGTCAGGTCGCCATACTCGGCGGTGTTTGAGATCGAGTAACGCATGCGGCCGAGGCCGCCTTCGTAGATGAGGTCGACGATCAGCTTCATCTCGTGCAGGCACTCGAAGTAGGCAATTTCCGGAGCGTAGCCGGCTTCGACCAGAGTTTCGAATCCCTTCTTGATCAGCGAAGTGAGACCGCCGCACAGCACGGCCTGCTCGCCGAAGAGATCGCTCTCGGTTTCTTCCTTGAAGGTGGTTTGCAGCACGCCGGCGCGGGTCGAACCGATGCCGTGCGCGTAGGCCAGCGCAAACTCGTGAGCGCGCTTGCTGGAATCCTGCTGGATGGCGATCAGGGACGGCACGCCGCGGCCTTCAGCATAGACGCGCCGCAGGAGATGGCCAGGCGACTTCGGAGCGATCATCACTACGTCCACATCAGCGGGCGGGACGATCGTCTTGAAATGAATACTGAAGCCGTGTGAGAAGCCGAGAATCTTTCCGGGATGCAGATAGGGCTGGATGTACTGCTCGTAGACTGCGGCCTGGGTTTCATCGGGAGTAAGCACGTGGATCCAGTCGGCGCGCTTGGCGGCCTCATCTGGAGCGACCACGACCATGCCATCGGCGCGAGCCTGCTGCGCGCTGGGGCGGTTGGGCTCGAGGCCGACAATCACTTTGTAGCCGCTGTCGCGCAGGTTCTGCGCCTGGGCGTGTCCCTGGCTGCCGTAGCCGAGGATGGCGATGGTTTTGCCTTTGAGGGCGTCGGGGTTGGCGTCGTGTTCGTAGAAGATAGTGGCCACTGGGGAAGCTCCTTATATGTGCAGACCGACCGGTCGGTCGGTTCAATAATGCTATTCGAAGGCAGAGCGGGTGTCAAGCAGGAAGTATTTCGTTCAATTTACTGGACAGGTGCCCACTGACGGCATTCCGCCGGGCTCACAGGAGAAATCAAAGGCGGCCCAAGTTTGTAGCGAACCACGCCGTCCGAGGTCGAACAGAAGCTTTTGGTTCCTCCGCTGCTGCTTGCCGGAGTGGCTACGGCTACGAATTCTTTGCAAGGGCTCGCGCCGGGCCTGCAGGCTGCCATGAGGCGGAAATTGTAGCCGGACTTCGGACACCATGCGCCGGAGGTGCAACTCGGATTGCCCAGAGTGGCGTCGAGGAGGCTCGCGTGTTTCTGCGAGGGATGAGTGGGCGCGGCGGGGTCTGGACCGAGCGTGGCCAGATCGGGCGCGTATCCCTGGTCGGGATAAGCATTGGAATACATGACTTGTGCCACAACGATCGTGCGCATGTTGGCAACGGCGGATGATTCGTTGGCTGCCATTCGCGCGCGCATCAGGTTGGGAATCGCAACGGCCGCTGCGATCAGAATTACGCTGGCATCTGCCGCTCCGCTCGTGCTGGTTCCGCGAATCCCACTCTCTTCGCCATAGGCACGAGCCACGATGGGCGCGGTCGGCGGGGAGAGCCGGGCAAATGCCTCTGCCATTTCCGGCGACAGGCGGCGCAGATTCAGAGTCGTCACGGTTACGGGGTCTTCGTATAGCAAGGCGGAAACGTCCGCCGGGGAGCCCGCGGGAAGCGATTCCAGGAATTTCGCCGACTTGGCAAATGATTCGCCGGATTTGTGCAGTTGAATTCCCGCTGCCGCAGCTTCATGGCTCGAAGCCGCGATCAGGTAGCCGTCGGTGAAGGCATAGACAAGCTGCACTGGCTCCGGAGTAGAAGGAATCAGTAGCGAGTGATAAGTAATTCCGTCCTCTTCGAATTGCGCCGCCCGGAGAGGAGTGGTCGCCAGTATTTTCGCCAGCGTCTGCTGGAGATGATCTGCATCGCTGGTGCGCAAAATAATCTTCCATTCAGGCTTGGGTTCGTTGAACCCGTGCGCTTCGACGGTGATTTCACCGGGGAGCAGGCCGAGCAGGTCATCCTTCAGACTGAGGTGCAGCGCCTTCTCCATTTGGGTGACGCTGGCGAGCCCGTTGGGATTCGAATAGGAAGACAGGTCTTTGATGTCGTCGAAAATTTCTCTCAGATTCTTAAGGTGCACGCTGGTCACAATGGCGGCTTGCGGAGAGACAAAGCTGAGGCTGCCCAGCGGCGCCGGAGCCGCAAGCCACGACGCAACGCCATGACGCGGGCCCACGAAACTCAGCTCCATTTGGCTGGTTGATGCCTGGGCCTTGTGCCGATACTCCCAAACCACATACTTGGCATCTTTAAATCCTGTGCGCTCGAACATCTTTTGATTCTGTGGGGTTCCGGGCGGGATCTGGTTCAAGATCGTGTGCAGATCGGCAGCCATCAGAGCGGAGGTGCCGCCTTGATATGCCTCCGTCAGGCGCTGGCCGAAGGGCGTGGAGGCAAATTCTGTTGCCCTGGCATCGAGAAAGCTGTTGCAGCTGCGCAGAGCTTCCAGGCTTTCGGCGGCAATGACAAAATCCGGACGCACCAACACGACCAGCTGCTGCACGCCGGTTCCGCTTTTCGCGCGGGCCAGCTCCTCGAGATCCAGAATGCGCACCTGCGACTGCGATTCGCCGGGGCTTTCTTTCAGAAACTGCTCAAGAACTTTCTTTAACCCGGGCTTGCGCAACTGCGCAACGACCAGAAATTTTGCCGCGCTCTTTTCATGTGCTCCGACCGTTGTGCCGGATACGACTACTTCGCCGCCCAGGTATTGCGAGACTTCGTAGAATTTTTCCAGGAAATCCTGCAACTTCGGTCCCGCGGAACTGAGTTCGCCGTGCTGCCACCAATCCCGCAACACGGAACTCGCCTGCAATTCCTGGCGCAGGGTTTCGAGCGTCTGGTGGGCGGTGTCGCCGTAATTGGGGAAGGCGACGTAATAAGTTGTCCCTGCGGGCAAGTGGGGCAATACGTGACTCTCGGTGCGAATGGGAGGAAGTTGAACATTAGTTTTGAGGGCTTCGGCGAGGTGCGCCAGTTCCGGCAGCAATCCAGGATATTTCTTCAGATCTTCGGCGAACGGAAGCTCTGGCTGCGGCTTCACGGCGTTCGGAGAGCTCTGAACGGTGCCCTGAACGCTGCTCTGGGAAGAGCAGGCCAACGGAAAGAGAAAAAACAATCCAGCCGCCGCGCAGTTGATCAGGTAACGACTGCACTGCTTTTGTGCCTCTCGCATCCCGTCACCTCTCGACAAGATTTCGCTTTCTCGGGGCCTTGGATTATGCGGCTGGCGATCTGACTGTCGTTCGTTTCCGACAAACCCTACCATTTGCCGAACAGAAACGGCCAGCAAAAACTATGTTGACGGTAAAGGTGCTCCGGGCGGTTGGCCTCAAGCCCTTGCGCGGGAAAGTGGGGCGCCGACGATTACTGCCTTCCCCACCGGTTCTCAATCTTCGGCGGATGCTGCAAGGTCTGCATCACCACGCAATACTGTTCTGTTTTCGCCTGCAGCGCACTCATCTGTTCCGGAGTAGCCCGGGGAGCGCGGACATCGAAGCTGACCCTGATGCTCTCAAATCCGACCGGAGCCTCTTTCGAGATTCCGAGCGTGCCCTGCAGGTCCAGATCGCCTTCGACCGTGACGTCGATGGCTTCTGTTGGGATGCCCATGGCGGCGGCGACCATTTGGCAGGTGATCTGTGCGCACGCTGCCAGAGCGCCGAGCAACAGGTCTCCCGAGCAGGCGCCGGTACCGGCACCGCCAACGCCTTGATGGGCTTGCGCGTTGTAGATGGCTCGCCCCAGGTCCACCGAGCAGGCAATCGGGGCGTCGGTCTGCCGGCCGTGCGCCGTCAGGGTGATTCGGGAACTCTTCGGATCCTGTCTGTACTGGTCCTTCAAGGGCCGCTGCAACGATCGAATATCCATAAATTCCGCCGAATCTCAAGTATTGTGAAACGGGCCAGGGCTTGCTGCGCGAGGCCCTGACAGCGGACGAATTTTAAGGTTACACGAAATCGAATGCGGCGATAGCTCGGGCGGCCTCGCGAAAGTCAGGATCCTCAAGGTTAGCTGACGATGCTTCTCTTGCGGCACTCGCCTTGCGGCTATTCGGCGGTCGTCGGATCGATCACCGAACGAATTCGCGAGATTCGGTTGGCCGGAAAATCGCCTTGCCGGGCATGTTCACGCACCGCATCTTCATTGGGGGCGACGTATATACAATAGATTTTGTCGTCGGTCACGTAGCTCTGAACCCACTGAGTCTCAGTGCTCATTCCTCGTAGAACTCCACACGACTTTTGCGATATCTCCTGCAGTTGTTGCGGCGAAAGACTACCAGCTTTCGGAATATCTCTCTCAACGACGAACTTTGGCATGGTGACCCCCTCTTTCTGTAGTCCCTACCGCAAAAAGCTGATTTCGTGACTTCGAACCTCACATGCTGACAACCGGCCTTGCGCCGGTTGGCATGGAGATATGGGAAGCGTCCGGCGCTTCTCATATCCCCCCGCCTGCTACGGACAAATCTCCACCGTGACATCAACACTCGATCTGGTACAAAAGACCGCTCAGGTCATGAGCAGACAGCTCCCATCGATCTGCGTCTCGCTATCTTCGATCTACTGACCTTCGCAACTCACCAGGTTGTTCCAGTCCACGAAGGAACCTTGGGGGTTGTCCCGCCAGGCCCAGACGTGGAGCTCGAAGAACGAATTGATGGCGAAGCGATTTGGGAAGCCGACGAAATTGAAGACCTGCCCGTCGAGTACAGGAGGCGCGTTGTTGTTGGCGGCGAGCCAGGTCGCCGAGTCCAGGATGAACTCGACGCCTACCAGGGTCATCTTGCCATTAGAGGGCTCGTAGATGAGGGCCTGAGGTTGCGAGGGATCGAGGGTGAGATTGGCAAGCAGGGTGCCGTTAACGTAGTGGATGCCCATCGCTCCGTGGTCGGTGCCGGCAACGCACCCTAGAAACGGTCCGTAACCGGCTGCGGTGGCGGCGTTAACGTCAATGTACTTCTTCGTGCCCTCGCGCACCTGCTGCACCAGCGTGGCCGGCGCGGATTGTTCGTGAGCGGAATGTTTGGTCGCAGCAGTGTCAGCTGCAAAGAGCGGCGCCGCCGTTACTAGACTGCTCAGGAAGGCCAAATGCAGCAGGCTTACGGTTGATGTGCGGATAAGACTTGCAATTCGTGCTGTCATAGCTTTTCTCCTCGGTCGGAATATAGTTTTCCGCAAATACGCGAAAAGCATTGGGCAGCGGTCATGCTGCCCTTACACCTGAATAGGCGTAAGCAGCGGGACGAAACTATCATTTGTTGGGTGCTTTTCTTCGAGGGGGGCGGCCAATGTCGCTATAATTGGCGAGATTCGGGCATCGGGGGCGGGAAGTGGGCGATCCGGTAACAATGTCACCCCAGGGTGACGTGAGCATATTGCTCCGAGCCTGGAGCGATGGGGATCAGAACGCCCTCGATAAACTGGCGCCGATCGTCTATGACGAATTGCGCCGGCTCGCGCGATACTACTTGCAGGGGGAGCGCCCCGGCCACAGTCTGCAGGCCACGGCACTGGTCAACGAGGCTTATCTCAGGCTGGTTGACTACAAACGGATGCGGTGGGGAAACCGTGCCCACTTCTTTGCCGTGTCGGCGCAGCTCATGAGACGGATTCTGGTCGATCACGCGCGCCGCCACAACCTGAAACGCGGAGGCGCGGTCCAGCACGTTGAATTGGAAGACGTAGCAGTGGTTGGCGGAGATCGAGCCGAAAACCTGGTCGCGCTCGACGATGCCTTGCAATCTCTGGCTCGCATGGATGCGAGAAAGGCGCGCGTGGTTGAGTTGCGTTTTTTTGGAGGCCTCAGCGTGGAAGAAACGGCGGAAGTTCTGCAGATATCGCCGGTCACCGTGATGCGCGATTGGAGTTCCGCCCGCGCGTGGCTTTACCGCGAAATCGGCGGTGGTGGATCCAGCGATGGATGCTGAGCGCTGGAGACAAGTCGATCAGGTGCTGCAATCCGCGCTGGAGGTCTCGCCCGGGCAGCGCGACGAGTTTCTGTCCCGGGAATGTGCCGGCGATGCCGCGCTAGAAGGGGAAGTCCGATCCCTTCTCGACTCACACCGCAACGCCGACGGTTTTCTCGAACATCCCGCAATCAGGGTTGCGGCGAAAGCCATGGCGCAGGCCGATACCGGCGATGCAGTGGATACGATGTGCGGCCGGATCTTCTCGCACTATCGCATCCTGGAGAAACTGGGCCGCGGCGGAATGGGCGAGGTCTATCGTGCGCTGGATACTCGCCTTGACCGTGAGGTCGCAATCAAGACCCTGTTGCTGGATGGCGGTTCTCAACCGGACGCCATCTCGCGATTTGAACAGGAAGCTCGCGCCGCCTGCGCGCTCAACCACCCTAACATCGTCACGATTTACGAACTGGGGCAGGTGGACGGTACGCACTACATTGCCATGGAACTGGTGGATGGCCATACGGTGCGGGAACTGCTAGCTTCCGGGCCGCTTCCATTTCGCAAGGCGGTCGCGATCGCGGCGCAGATTGCCGACGCGCTGGCCAAAGCGCACGAAATTGGCATCGTTCATCGTGACCTGAAGCCCGAGAACCTGATGGTCACTGGCGATGGCACATGCAAGGTTCTCGATTTCGGGCTGGCGAAACTGCGCGCGCGCCACGTCCGGGGTTCGGACGCCTCCTCCAACTCCACCATCAGCGCGATCACCGAGTACGGAATCGTCATGGGCACCGTCGGATACATGTCGCCGGAGCAGACGAAGGGCGCCGACGTCGATTTTCGCTCCGACCAGTTTTCTTTCGGATCCGTGCTCCACGAAATGGTGACGGGGCTTCCGGCATTCCAGAAAAAGACGCATGTGGAGACCACGGCCGCCATCCTGCGCGATGAGCCGGAGCGCGCCGGTTCCAGAATGCTGCAAGCCCCCGCTCCTTTCATTTGGATCGTGGATCGCTGCCTGGCCAAGGATCCGCAGCAGCGCTACGCTTCGACCCAGGATCTGGCTCGCGACCTGGCCGCCGTACGCGAGCGGCTTGCCGATGTACCTGCCCGCCATTCCGAGCCCCGGCCCAACCAGCTGCCGGTGCAGCGCACTGCGTTCATTGGGCGCGAACGCGAAGCGGCGGCGCTCGGCCAGCTCTTGAGCCGCGAGGATGTGCGTCTGGTGACCCTCACCGGTCCGGGGGGAATCGGGAAGACGCGACTTGGTCTGCAGGTGGCGGGCGAAATCGCCGGCCAATTTCCAGGCGGAGTTTGCTTCGTCGCCCTGTCGGCGGTCGGCGAACCGGGTTTAATTCCATCCGCAATCGCGCAAGCGGCCGGAGTGAGTGAAACCGGGAACCAGTCGCCGCAGGAAAGCTTGAAAGAATACGTAAGCGGGCTGGCTCAGCCGATGCTTCTTGTGCTCGACAACTTCGAGCACCTCGTCTCTGCCGCGCCCGTGATTGCGCAGTTGCTGACCATCGGCCCGAAACTCAAGGCCCTGGTGACCAGCCAGGCGCCGCTGCACGTCTACGGCGAACATGAATTTCCTGTGCCTCCGCTGGCGCTGCCCGACCTGAAGTCGATTCCTCCTCTGGAAGCGCTTTCCCGTCTTCCGGCCGTCGCTCTGTTCGTAGAACGCGCGCGGGCGGTGAAGCACGAATTCGCGCTGACTAAGGAAAACGCGCCCGCCGTCGCCGCCATCTGCGCTCGACTCGACGGCCTGCCGCTCGCCATTGAGCTGGCAGCGGCACGCATCAAGCTGCTCACTCCCTCCGCCATGCTGGCACGCCTTGAAAGCCGCTTGAACCTGCTGACCGGCGGTGCACTCGATCTGCCAACCCGGCAGCAAACTCTTCGCCGAACCGTGGACTGGAGTTACGGCCTGCTCAATGCTTCGGAACAGACTCTGCTCCGGCGGCTTTCTGTATTTACGGGCGGCTGCACGCTCGAAGGCGTGGAAGCGGTGTGCGATACCAAGGGCGATCTGGGACTCGACGTTCTCGACGGCATGGCTTCCATGGTGGATAAAAGCCTGGCCCAGCATGTGGAACAGGTCGATGCCGAAACGCGCTTCTTTATGCTCTCGACCATCCGGGAGTATGCTCTGGAGCGCCTGGCCGAGAGCAAGGACGAGCCGGCAACTCGTCGCGCTCATGCCGCGTATTACCTTGTGCTTGCCGAAGAAGGCGCCGAAGACGCCGTGGTGCACCCTGAATGGCTCGACCGTTTTGAACTCGAGCACGACAACTTCCGCATGGCACTCGATTATCTGATCAAGACCGGCGATGCCGACTGGGGCCTGCGCCTCGGCACCGCCCTGTTTCGTTTCTGGGAGACGCGGGAACATCTTCGGGAGGGCCGTAACGCTATCGCCAGACTTCTGGCATTGCCCGGAGCTGCGGCGCATCCCAAGCTCCGCGCCCGCCTGTTGTTTGCGGCCGCAGTTCTGGCCGGGGAGCAGGGCGATTACGGCTCCGCGCTGAATTTGTTCGAGGACAGCCGGCAGATCTGCCTCGCGCTAAACGATAAGCGCGGCGTCGCGGTCGCGCTGAATGCGTTGGCCGTCAACGCCCGTGATCGCCGCGAACTCGCCGCCGCATGCTCACTTTTCGAGCAATGCGTTGCGATATGGAAGGACGTCGGCGATTCCGCAGACATTGCTCGCGCCCTCAGCAATCTCGCCAGCGTGATGAAGTTTCAGGGTGAATACGAGCGCGCATCTTCTCTTTACGGCGAGTGCCTGGCCATGTTCCAAAAGGCCGGAGACGGCGCGGGGGTCGCCTGGACGCTCAACTACCTGGGCGATGTGGCTCGAGAGAAAGCGGATTTCGCCGCCGCGCACTCTTTCTGCGAACAGAGTCTCGCAGCGTTCCGCCAACTAGGAGATGGGTGGGGCGTGGCCAGCGCTCTTTCTGATCTGGCAAATCTAAGTTCCGACCGGGGTAACAACGCCGAGGCACGTCGTCTTTACGGCGAAAGCATCCGGATGTTCCAAGAGCTTGGTCACCAGCGCGGCATCGCTAGGACGCTCGAAGGTCTCGCAATCAGCGCCGCTGCCCAATCGAACGCCGCGCAATCGCTGCACTTGGCCGGAGCCGCCGCCGCGCTGCGTCAACGAATAGGCGCTCCGCTCCGGCCCACCGAGCAACCCAGGCTGGAAAAGGCTCTAGAATTCGCGCGTAGAACCCTAGGCAATGCCGCCGGTCTCTCGGCGTGGATGGAAGGCTGGGCTATGCCGGTGGAGCAGGCTGTGGAGGAGGCGCTGAACAGCGCGGCCGACCAAGGGACTCAGACTCGAAACCCTGCGTAAATTAATTCGCCGTGCTCGGATCGATTAACCGCCGCACCGCCGACACTCGATTGGCCGGAAAGCCTCCGCGACGGGCATGTTCTCGAACTGTTTCCTCGTCCGGCGCCAGGTACACGCAATAGACTTTGTCGCCGGTCACATAGCTGTGCAGCCACTTGATTTCCGGGCCCATTTCCTTCAGCACGCCTACCGATGTGCGAGCGACTTCTCTGATCTCTGCATCGGACAAGTTCCCCGCGCCCGGAATTTCCCGCTCGATTACGAATTCTGGCATACCCACCTCCCAGAACGGCTATGGTAGCAGATTCCCGGTCAAACAAGCCTCCTGGAGTCGCTCACTCCAAACAGTTGTGAAAGAGCGCGGCTTCAGCCGCCGAGGGACGAACTTCTCGAACTGACCCAAGGACTTGTTACTCGAACGGGATTTCCACTTCGGCGTAGCTGCCCGGAGCCGTTTCGTTTACGACCGAGGCGATCCGGTCAAGGTGCAAACGAACAATCCGCCAAGTTGAGTTTCCGAGTAC
Source organism: uncultured Acidobacteriaceae bacterium (assembly GCA_963827005.1). Taxonomy (GTDB): domain Bacteria; phylum Acidobacteriota; class Terriglobia; order Terriglobales; family Acidobacteriaceae; genus Sulfotelmatobacter. The sequence goes on along the minus strand of CAWGZD010000007.1, from coordinate 886,473 downwards.
GACTATGCCAATCTTCCGCGCGCTCAGGTTCTGCTGATACCGAATGTTCTTGTCTGTTGTCAGGAGAAGATCAAACCCTTCTTGCTCTGCGACTGCGAGCAGTTCGCCGTTGGAGATTTTCTCCCAGCCGCGATCTATCGCCTCCGTGACATCGTGCTCAGAAAGCGCTCTGGCAATGCCGCTCGGCGTGCCGTGATCAAACAGGATGCGCATTGTTCGCGGCAGGCGCGCCGGCGGGAATCGGTGGGGCGTCCAGGCTACGGGCGGCAAATTCCAGCACCGCCTGAATCTGCTCTCGCGTTACATGGAACTGCTCGACGATTTCCTCGATGCTGGAGCCGGCCTCAAGATTTTCGAACACCGTCGATACAGGCATACGCGTCCCGCGGAATACCCACGCACCACTGCGTTTGCCAGGAATGCTTTCAACAGCGGGGCATTGCGACCAGTCGAGAGCAGCCATTTTTCGCCTCAGCTTAATTCTAGACCTTATCGCATTGCGGCCACAAGAAACGAAGCTCCGGCTGGCTGGCATTTCCCGCGCTCTCCCGTTACCATGTCACCCGATGGCCCGCGAGACTCTGGTCGATTCCCGGCAGGAAATTCTGCGCACTGCCGCCCGCCTGTTCCAGCAACGCGGCTACGATGCCACTTCGATGAACGACGTTGCGGCCGCACTCAAGCTGAGCAAGGGCGGGCTCTATCACCACTTCCAGAGCAAAGACGAAATCCTCTACGAAATCATGAATCACGCCATGGAGATCACCCAGGAGCGCGTGCTCAATCCGGTTCGTGGCATTGCCGATCCCGAGGATCGCCTGCGCACTCTCATCCGGCTGCACATCGAAGTTGTGCTCAGCCCCCGCGACCGCGAAATCACGGTGATGCTGCATGAAAACCATCCGCTGCCGCCCGCCCTGCGCAAGCGCATCAACTCCCGCAAGAAGGACTACATCCACTTCCTCGAAAACCTGATGGAGGAGGTGCAAAACAACGCGCAACACTCTCGTCGCGCCGGTGGAAAAGTCAGCCCACGCGCCGCCGCCTTTGCCCTACTCGGCATGATCAACTGGATTTACCAATGGTATAAGCCGGAGGGAGAACTGCAGGCCAAGAACCTGATTCCGCAGTTCGCCGACCTTATCTTCGGCGGTATCTTTGCGTGAGGTCGCGCAGCATCAGGGTTGCGTGGGCATGAGAGTCGCGTGAAAACTCTTTTCGACAATCTTCGCGAGATCGACCGGCAACGCGCCCAGAGCGGCAAGCTTTACTGCGAGTTCCTCCGCGTGCCTGCCATGAGCGCGGGTCTCTACGTCCTCCCCGCCGGTGTCGCCGACGCGCAGAAGCCGCATCACGAAGACGAAATCTACTACGTCGTCCGTGGCCGCGCCCGCTTTCAGGCCGATACGGAAGACCGCGAAATTGCCGCCGGCAGCGTGCTTTTCGTCGCAGCCGAAGTCGAACACCGCTTCTACGACATAACGGAAGAGTTGGCGGTGCTGGTCTTCTTCGCGCCCGCGGAAACGTAAAGCCGCAGCATCGTCCCAGCGACCATGTACTAGGTACTGGGTACTACTTCGCTGGCACCCAGTAAATCTCTTCCTTAATCGCCGTCTTGTCGAGAAAGCCGCGCCGCTTCAGGATCGCTTTGCTGTTGGCGATCATGTCAGGATGCCCGCAAAGATAGGCATGAGTATTGCTCGCGTCCAATCCCCACTGGTCAGCATATTTGCGCAGCACATCGTCGGCGCGCCCGATCTCGCCCGGCCAGTCGGCATGATCCCACGGCCGGCTTACGGTGGGAACATATTTCAGCCAGGGCAGCTCCTCGGCAAAGCGGGTCAGTTCCTCTTTGTAGCCGAACTCCCACGGACGGCTCGCTCCATTCAGCAGATATAACTTGTGAGCGCCGTCGAAACGGCCTTCCTTCCAGTCTTTCGACAGCGTCCGGATGAAGCTGACGAACGGGGCGACGCCGGTCACGGTCGAGACCAGCAGGTGATTGGTGCGTCCGTTCCCGGTTTCGAGCGTGAACCGGCCCTTTGGAGCCTTGCGCATCAGCAACTCGTCGCCCGGCTGCAGCTTGTAAAGCCGCGGCGTCAGCGCTCCATCGGGCACCAGTTCAAAGAAAAATTCCACCTCATCTTCCGCTGGCGAGGACGCGATCGAATAAGGACGTTCCACCCGCTTGCCGCCCTCCTCCACTCCGAGCGTGGCGTATTGTCCTGGAAGAAACTGGAACTCCCCGCCCGACTGGATGCGGAACATCCACAGGTCCGGGGCGAAGTCTACGCGCTTGGTGACTCGCGCCTGGAAGAACTTGTCGTCTGGAATCGTCATCTTCGAAGGCCTCACCCACCCACAATCAATTAGATATCAAAGGGAAAGCGGAGACTGCGGGTCAGCAAAGTGGAGAGATGATACACGGCCAGACGGCACTTGACAACCGAACGGTCGTTCGAGCCGGCAGAAGAGCCTCCACCACAGAAGACACAGAAAAATGCAAAATTGATTTGTAGATTTTCTCCGTGTCTCTGTGCCTCTGTGGTGAACAGCCTTCTTCCTCACTTGCCGACAACCAGCACCACAAAGCTATCCGGCAAAATGCTGCGCCGCGGATGCGGATTATCCGCCGTCGCCGCCGGAGGCGGACCGAACTTCGCCGTCACCACGTAAACATTGTGCGTTTTCGAATCGAGCGCCAGCGTGCGCGCGCCGGGCTGCGTCGGAACATTCTCCGCCACGCTGAATTTGTCCGGCGATTCCTCCCGCACGACCGTCAGCACACCTTCGCCGCAGGAAGCAAACGCCAGTCCGGTTTCGTCGTCGAACGTGGTCGCGTCCACGCCGTCGCCGATCGCTGGCGTAGCCAGCACCTTGCCGCGTGTCCGCATTCACCACGGCCATCATCTTGTTCTCGCAGCCCACGAACAGGCGCCGGTTCTTCCGGTCCATCGACAGCCCCGAAGGCGATTCGCAAGGCGCGAGCGGCCATTTCGCCTTCACTTCCAGCTTGCTGGGATCAATCGCCGTCAACTCGCTCTTGTCTTCGATGTTCACGAAAATCTCGCCCTTGCCGTCGCTGGCGGCGAATTCCGGCTTGCCGTCCAGTTTGATCGTGCCCAGCACCGTGCCGTTGGTCGCGTCGATGGCCGTCGAATCCTGGCTGCGGCCGTTGAAAGTGAAAACCCTCTTCGTTGCCGGATCGTAAAGAATCGCGTCCGGATTCTCGCCCACTTTCACTTTGCTGATAGTCGCCAGCGTCTTCAGATCAAAAATGCTGACCGTGCCTTCGCGGCCGTTGCTGACAAAGCCGCGGCCCAGCTCCGGCGCCAGCGCAATGCCATGCACCCCCGGCGTGTCGGCGATGTCGCCCACGACTTTGCCGGAATCAAGATCGAGCACGATGACGTGGGTCGCTCGCGAAATATAAAGACGTCGCGCCGCCGCGTCCGCGGTCAAATAGTCCCACCCCCCGTCGCCGCCCACCTTGTAAGTGTTCACGACTTTGTATCCTGGGGCTGCAGCCGCCAGAGTTGCAGCGGCCACCAGCACGGCGAGCAAGGCCGGCAACCAGCGGCGCATGGAATTTGCCTTCGTGGACCTGGATCTTCCCGACATCGTCATCGACATTCATATTCTCCGCAAAGTTTTCGGGTTCGCAGCCGCAGTCTCGCATGGAGCCAGCCGGTCCGCGTCCCGAAGTAACTTTACCCCATTTCGGGTCATCCCTAAAATCTTGCTTATGGATGTGTGTCGACCGAACTTGACGGAAGCGGAACAAGACGTGCCAGAACAGCGGCCGCAGTCCGCGCACCTCCGCTCACTTCACGTCGTCGCAATGGTCGCCGGAATCGTAATCGCCATCATGATCTCCATCGCGGGAGGCCCGGTCGCTCTCTGGGGAAAAGCCGCGGGCGTGCTCTCGCCGCAAAGAAATTCTCATACTTCCGCCATATTCTCGGAGCCCGATCTTGATAGCCAGCAGCCGCAGAAGCAAGCCGAGATGCTGCTCGAACGCGCCGTCAGCCGCTCCGATGGAGCCGCAGACGAAACCGGAGCTCAGATCGAAGCCCAGGTCGAGGCACAAATCGAAGCACGCGTCGAAGGCTGGCGCGGCCAGCTTAAATGGGATTCCCAACTCGGCGACCTCACCACGGTCGCGCTCAATTCCAGCGACCGCAGCGTGCGCACCTCCGCCATCGAAGTTCAACTCGCGGCCTACGGGCTGACCAAGAGCGAGTCCAGCGTCGACGGCCTGGTACGGCAGGCCAACTCCCGCGATCACACGCAGAAAATTTGGGCCTTATGGGCTCTGGGCCTGCTGGGGAACCGCGGCATTCAGGCGGATCGCATCGTCCAGGTGCTGGCCGCGCATCTGAAAGATTCCGGCAAAGTTTCCAATGGGAACCAGCCCAAGAATAACCACGAGGAAGACGCGCGCCGCTGGGCGGTCGAAGGCTTGGCTCTCGTGGGAACGACTGAAACCATTGCGCCGCTGCTCGAAGCCCTGCACAATGATCCCTCGGCGATGGTGCGCGAACGTGCCGCCTGCAGCCTGGCGAAATCCGGCATGTTGAGTCCGCAGCAGCGGCTCATCGCCGTGCCGCAACTCATTGCCTATTCCGCCGACCCCGCTCTCGACAGCCAGACTCACGCTCTGGCCTTCCAAGCCCTGGCCGGCATCACCAAACAGCGCCTGCCCAACGACTCCGCCGCCTGGCGCACCTGGTACCAAACCTCACAAGCCCGCACCCAGTAGGCCGTGATCAGTGATTAGTGATCAGTGATCAGCATCCAACTCCGGCGTATGCGCGAGCAATGATTTTTACTGACCACTGACCACTGACCACTGACCACTGATCTTGCCTCTACTCCGCCATCTTCGCCACGTGCAGATCAAATCCCGTCTTCGGCAGCAGCGACGTCAACGCAAATGCCTTGAAACCATCCCCATTGATCTCCGTATGACGGTAGACTCCCGGCTCGCTCTCAATCATTTCTCTCCGCCCGTCCATCTCTCCCAGAAACGCCTCGGCTTGTGCCGGACTCACCTCTCCACCTTTGGCCCGCGACACCACCGCCTCTGACGCATAGGAGCGCACCAGCTTCGGCCAGTATTTTTCGAGCAGCTCCGTGCTGGCGAAAACATCGGCCCAGATGATGTGCCCGTTCACCGCCACCACCACTCCCACTGCGTTGCGGTCGCGCAGTTGCCGGATCAGACTCTGATAATTCTGTTGGATCGGCGCCGCAATCTCATCCACCTTCTGTTTCACATCTTTGTTTTCCATCACGCGGGCGTATGAACTTGTCGAGCGTATCTCCTCCGTAGCCACGGGTGAAGCTGACGCTTGCACTTCGACCGTCACCATGGCCTGCTGCTGCTTCCTCACCTCGGCCCAAACCTGGTTCTGATCCTTGTCTCCCATGGCTTTGGCGCGCACCGAGGGCTGGGCCATGAGAGTCCCGCCCGCTGCGCCTTGCGGCGACCCCGCCGCCATAAGTCGCGCCCGAAGTCCCGAAGTGCTCGCTGGTTGCGACCCACCGGCCAGGTTCCACGCAGAACACGCTAAGATCCACCGGGTCGCTTTCCGCCGGAACAATGCGATCCTTCCCGATCACCCGATCCTGTTTGCCTCCCGTAACGATCTCGCCCGCCAGAAGCAGCAGCGGACGCTTCGAGTTATTGATCAGCACCAGCCGGTTCACTTCGGCGTTCTGCACCTGCATTTGCACCGCGGCCGCTGGCCGCCGCCGCATCAGCCCGCGAACGTTTCCATTCTCGGTCACAATCACTTCGCCCGATCGCATTCCCTCATCCAGCGTAAGAAATTCGCTCGTAGCATAAGACTTGGGAGCGACCACCGGAAATACTGTCAAACTCCCGTGCCGGATCGGCTCCAGCACCTTATAGCCGGAGACAGAACTCTGCTCCCCAGCATGAACCGGCCGCAGATCCGCGCACACCATTCCAGCCACGACCACCGTCGCCATCACAGCAACACTTAATCTCGGACGCATATCTCCTCCCCGGCGGGCCGGTGCGCCCCGGTCCCAGGAGGCTGCAATACGCTCCACGAGGCGCACCAGACTGCCCGCATCAGCCTGTCTCGACTGCGTCCGAAGAACGAAATAAAGTTCAAGCCTTGCGGCCAAAATTAACTTTGCACGCGTCTAACAAATCTAGTGTGTCTAATAAGGACCTCTAACTTAAGAAGGATCACTTCGTACAAGCATTTGTCCGCGCAGTTCTAGTAGCATCAGGGATTATCGTCGTAGCTTTCGCTTCTGCATGCGCGCCACGAAACCGATCTCCGCTCAAGTGCAGTCGGCAGTTGACGACTTGCTGCCCGAGTTGCATGCCAAAAGCGGCTGCGAAAAGATCGGTCTCGCTCGCGAGTCTTTCACCGTCATCCTCTGCGCTGTGGCCACGAAGTATCTGCCCGCCGGCGCCAGCCAGGAGGACGCTCGCATTTTCCTTCTGACGCTGCGCATCGAAGAGCTTGCGCTTGCCCAGGCCTGCGCCGCCGGCAACAATTCCGCCTGGGAAATTTTCCTCACGCGCTACCGCGAAAAGCTTTATCAGTCCGCGTTGCGCATTGCGCGTGAGAACTCCGCCGCCCGCGACCTGGCCGATAGTCTCTATGCCGAGCTTTACGGCACGACGACCCGCGACGGGGAACGCATTTCGAAGCTCGCCTCCTTCACCGGCCGGGGATCGCTCGAAGGCTGGCTTCGCACCGTGCTCGCCCAGGAGTTTGTAAATCGTTACCGCCGCACCAAACGCCTGGTCAGCCTCGACGAAGAAAGCGAAGACGGCGCACAGTTCGCCGCTCCTCAACCCGAGCCGCTTCCGTCCGCCGACTCGCGCCTGGAGTCCGCCACCGGCGCAGCCCTGGCCGCGCTCTCGGCAGAAGATCGTATGGTGCTGGCGGCGTATTATCTCGATGGACGCACTCTGGCCGAAATCGCCCGCACGCTGGGCGTGCATGAATCCACCATCAGTCGCAAGGTCGACAAGCTGGCCAAGTCGTTGCGCAAGAAAATCCTGGCTGGCCTAATGCAGCAAGGCATGGCCCGCCGCCAAGCCGAAGAAGCTTTGGAAGCCGACGTGCGCGACCTGCAGGTCGATATTCGCCGCAGCCTGGCGCAAGATTCCCCGCCAGCAACGTTCTCAGAGAGGAGCGGGAAGCCGTTTTGAATAGTAAGGTGTTTTGAAGGGGCGCGGCTTTCAGCCGTGCCGCTGCGAGGCAATAGAAAGTAAGGGCTTTAGCCCTGCTGTAAAAGTCAGAAGCGAAAATGGAGAACCTTCCAAAAATCGTGATGAAGCGGATGCAGTCGCCGCCGCCGGAATCGCATCCCGATGCCGACCTGCTCACCGCCTTTGCCGAGCGTACTCTCGCCGCGCCCGAACTAGATCATATTCTCGATCATCTCGCTCGTTGTCAGGATTGCAGAGAAGTCCTCTCGCTGGCACTTCCTCCGCAGCGTTCGACGGAAGTCCAAACGCAGCAGCTGGATATCACCACCCTGCGCTGGCCGGTCTTACGCTGGCCGGTCCTTCGCTGGACCGCCGTTGCCGCAGGCGTGCTCCTGATTACTTCGATTGGAATGCTGCAATACCGCCGCGAACATGGCCGCGACTTGGCTTCAAACGCATTCGATGGCAAGCCGTCGATCCAGGCTCCAGCGCAGAATTCCCAGCCTTCGCAGCCGGCGGCCGCTCCACGAACTCAGATGGACAAACAAGAATTGGCCGCGCCTGCCGCAGTGCCGCGAAGCAAGTCTGCTCCGTCCGGAGGTACGGCCTTCGGCGGTGGCAAATATTCCTCCGGAGTTTCCGCAGGCGCCCCAGTCGGTTCCGCAGCCCGCGCCATCAAAGCTGCGCCTCGCCCCGGCCTGGCCTTCGCCAAAACTTCGAACAGCCCGGTGCCCAGCCAGCCCCAGACTCCAACTCCCGGAACCAGCGAGCAGCAAGTTGCCTCCTCTGCCGAGGTAGTCGAGGTCCAAACCGGGACTGCACCAGTCACGGCTCAAGCCCCACAAAACCAAGCCCCACAAAACCAGGAGCAAGCCCAGCTCGCTCAGAACGAATCGCCCGGCCAATCGACGGCCGCTGCCGACCAGTTGGAAGCCGTCGACAAAGCCAAGCCCGCCTCGCCGCAAGCCGCCACCATGGTGCCTGCTCCTTCCTTGCGCACCGATCCCGCTCTCACCAAAGGCTTGGGAGCGCCTCGTTGGACGATCAGCGCCAGCGGCGCATTGCAGCGCTCTCTCGATCGCGGCAAAACCTGGTTGGATGTGAACGTCGTGGCGGACGAATTGACCACCGCGAATTCCAAGCTTACTGAGAAGAAGTCCGCTGACAAGCAGTCAGCCCCGGCTCCCCCCGTCGTCTTTCGCGCTCTTTTTGTATCCTCCAACGCTGCCGAGGTCTGGGCCGGAGGTTCCGGTGGCGTTCTCTATCACACCCTCGATGGCGGCAATCGCTGGACTCGCGTGGTCCCTTCCTCCTCCGGCATCGTTCTCACCGGAAACATTACGGGCATCCAGTTTTCTGACCCGCAGAATGGCACCGTGACCACCTCAGACGCCGAAGTCTGGACCACCACCGACGCCGGCCAAACCTGGCGCAAGCAATAACGACTCGACGCCGCAAAAGTAAACGGCGAAACCGGGGCTTCAGCCCCTGCGCGTGAACGTACCAATTCAGCAGCCCTTCACAACTGGGAAAATATTGATTACCAAAGTGACGTTTACACTAAGTCGCCCGTTCTCTAATATCCATTTCGTGGTTTGGCAGTTCTGGGGGAGGGCTGCCGAGGCGTCCTGAACTGAAAAGTTCGGGGCGCTTTTTTATTGTTTTGTCCTGTTGTTCGCGGTTTAGTGTGGGGAGAGCCGCCCTCGGCTGTCCGCCGAGCACAGCCCGGCGTCTTTCTCAGCCGGGAAACGGAACTCGACTCCCCTACTTCGAACACCCCGCGCAGTACCCGCCAATCTCCAGCCGCGACACCACAATCCGGAACCGGCAGTCTTTCTCCACCTGCCCCTTCAGCTTCTCGAAAATGTCGCTGACGAATTCCATGATCTTGCCGCAGCGCAGGCACGCCATGTGGATGTGATCCCGGTTCAGCTTGCGCTCGTAATAATGTCCCTCGCCGTGGATGTGCATCAAGTCCAGTTCGTCGATCAAGCCATGCCGCTTGAGCAGCCGCAGCGTCCGGTAAACCGTGCTGCGATCCACGCTCGCGTCCAGCTTTTGCGCTTTGCGCAAAAGCTGCGCCGCATCCAGATGTTTGGTCGCCGTCTCCATCACCTGCAGAATGGCGCGCCGCTGTCCGGTCATTCGGATTCCGCGATCGGCCAAATGGGACTGCAGCCGGCCCGGGATTTCAGTTTGTGGTAATGGCATGGGGCCCTCCTTCGCGCGGTCGCAACTGGTCGCAACCGCGCTGCGACGAATTCTTTAGCGCGCGCTTGACGGAATGTGGGGGCATCCGTCAGACTCAACAATGTAGTTCAGATGCGACTCGATTGCAACTAGCCTTACTCCGGATTCATTCCTTATGGCTTTGAAGATTCATAACCGAGGATCAATCTTACTCCTAGATGCGACCGATTCGCAACTGGAGCCGATCCCGTTTTCCCCCTTCCGCTCCCCTTTCACCCAAGCTTCGCTCCGTTTCGCCACCCGCTCGCTACTCTTCCTGTGCCTCTCCGTTTATTTAGTGGCGACGGCCTGGGCTGGAGTCGGCGGCAGCATCTCCGGCACCATCAAAGATCCCTCAGGCGCCGCCATCGCCAACGCCTCCGTCACCCTGGTCAACTCGAGCACCGGAGCCCGGCAATCCGCCGCCGCCGACGCCCGCGGCGCTTACACTTTCCCGGTCCTTCCTGTCGGCGATTATGTTCTCGAAGTCAACCAGCCCGGCTTCAAACCCTACCGCCGCACCGAAATCGCCCTCGACACCAACAGCTCGCTTCTCCTCGATGTTGTCCTCCGCGTCGGCGACGTTCACGACGCCATCATCGTCAGTGACAGTGCCGTCCATCTCGAGACCTACAGCAACCAGATGGGCGAGGTCATCAACAGCGAGCAGATGACCGCCGTCCCCTTGGACGGCCGCAGCTACACTGATCTTCTCTCCCTTCAAGCCGGAGTCGCTCCCGAAACTTCCATCACCTCCAACACCGTACAGGATGTCGGCGCCAGCGCGCTTTCACCTTCCGGCGATCTGAATCCTGGCACCGTTTCCATCCACGGCCAGCGCGAATTCGCCAACGCCTTCATCGTCAATGGCAGCGATTCCGAAGAAGACGTCAACATGGGGACAGCCATCATCCCCAACCTCGACTCCATCGCCGAGTTCCGCATCCTCACCAGCAATTTTGACGCGGAGTATGGCGAGTTCAGCGGCGGCCAGATCAACGTCATCACCAAGTCCGGCAGCAACTCCTTTCACGGCGACCTCTTCGAGTTTCTCCGCAATACTGATCTCGACGCTCGCAATTATTTCTCTCCCACCCGCGGCACCTTCATCCAAAATCAGTTTGGTGGAACCTTCGGTGGGCCCATCAAGCGCAACAAGATCTTCTTCTTCTCCGACTATCAAGGCACGCGCCAGCGCCAGGGAGTCGATACCGGATTGATCCCCGTACCTTCCGCTCAAGATCGAACCGGCAATCTCTCCGACTCGGCCAGTTCCTTCTACACCATCCAAAACGTGAATGATCAATCGGTCATAGTGCCTACCACCGTGAGTGGCCAGGCTTGGGCCGACACGCTCTCGCTTCCGCAGAATTTCGGATATCAGATTTACCCCGGCGAACCTTATTACTTTCCCGGATGCACCAACACCAACTACTCTCCCGGAAGCACCACCGCTTGCGTTCTTCCCACTCTGCAGATTCCCACCCGCGTATGGGCCGTGCCCGCGCAACAATTGCTGCAATACATTCCGTCGCCGAATGCTTCCGGCAACGAATTTGCCACCTCCGCCAACAACCAGATCCTTCGCGACGATAAAGGTTCCCTCCGCATCGATGCCAACACAGGCTGGGGCCTCATCTCCGGCTACTACTTTATTGACGACTATTCTCTAAATAATCCCTACCCGGTCGCCCAGGGCGGAGCCAGTGTCCCCGGATTCAACGCCCAGTATCTGGGCCGCGCACAGCTATTCAGTCTGGGTGACGCCAAGACGATCAACACAACCTCAGTCAACGAACTCCACTTCAGTTATCTGCGGGCCTACAACGATCTCGGCAAGCCGCAAGGCGGCCTCGGCGTCAGCCTCGTCTCGCAAGGCTTCGTCACCGCGTCGGGAGCCCCGTCCATCGTGGCTCTTGCCCCGCAGAACGAAGGAGTCGAAAACCTCGTCTTCAATAATTTCTCCACCGGCACCAACACCAACGAACTCAAGCAGGCGAACAACACCTTTCAGATCCTCGATAACTTCTCGAAAGTCATCGGACGCCACACCATCAAATTCGGCGGCGAGTTCCACTACGACCAGGTCAATGTGAATCCGATCGCCCAGTTCAACGGCAACTTCCTGTTCACCGGAAGCGAGACTGGCCTCGATTTCGCCGATTTTCTCCTCGGCATTCCCAGCCAGTACAACCAGAGCCAGCTCAATCCTTTTTACGGACGCAACAAGTACTCCGGCATCTTCGCCCAGGACAGTTGGCACGTAAAATCCAACCTCACTCTCAACTACGGCTTGCGCTGGGATCGCATCGAACCCTGGTATGAAAAGTACAATCAGATTTCAACCACCGAGCCCGGCAAGCAGTCGCTAGTTTTCCCCGGCGCGCCGTTAGGAATCCTGTACCCAACCGATCCCGGCGTCCGGCGCACCCTTGCCCCTCCCGGCGACGAATTCTCTCCACGCGTCGGCCTTTCCTATTCCCCAGACTGGTCCACCGACAGCTTGCTCGGAAAGATCACCGGCGGTCCCGGCAAGACCAGCCTTCGCGCCGGCTTCGGAATGTATTACACCTCCATCGAAGCCCTCACTCTGGGTGTCCTCGCCGCCAACGCCCCGTACGGAACCACCTACAGCAGCCCCGCTCCGCCAACATTTTCAAACCCATTCGTGACCGCTTCCACGGGAGATGACCTTGGTCAATATTTCCCCGTCACCTTCGCCCCGCTGAACTCCTCCCGCAACCATCCGGATCCCAACGTCGACTGGTCGCAGTACGTTCCCATCACCGGCATTCCCGCCTATCCCGTCAGCAACCGCATACCTTACAACGAGCAATACATGTTCTCCTTCGAGCGCCAGATCGGCAGCAACACTCTGTTCAGCGCCAGCTATGTAGGCAATCAGTCTCATCGCCTCTTGGTGCTGGTCGAATCGAATCCCGGCGACCCGGCGCTCTGCCTCAGCTTGCCTGGTTGCGGACCTTTTCAGGAAACGGCGTACGGAACCCGCGGACCGCTCGGCCCAAGTTTTGGCAGCGACACCAATCAATCCACGATTGGCAACTCCAACTACAACGCTCTCGAAGTCAGCCTCCGCCACACCAGCAAGCACTTGCAATTGTTAGGCAGCTACACATTCAGCAAATCCATCGATCAGTCCTCTAACGTCGGAGAGCAAGTCAATCCCATCAATCCCGCGCTCAGCCGCGCCCTGTCCGCCTTCGACGTCAAGCACAACTTCGTCGTGAGCTACGCCTACGACCTTCCCTTCGAACGTTTGTTCGGCGTCTCCAATCGTTGGACCACAGGTTGGACCCTCTCCGGTATCACTCATTTCAGCAGCGGCTTTCCCGTGACTCTTCTCAACTACGGCGACAATTCTTTGCTCGGAGCCGAGCCCAACGGCATCAACAACTATGGCGTCGACGAGCCTCAATACGTCCCGGGACCTCTCAACTTGAATTCCAATCCCCGCAATCAAAAGTCCTACTTCAACACCTCGCTCTTCAGCCTCCAGCCCCTCGGGGATCCCGGCAACGCGAAGCGCCGTTTCTTTTATGGCCCCGGCATCGACAACTACGACATGGCTTTGCTGAAGACCTTTTCTCTCACCGAATCCAAGACTCTCCAGTTTCGTTTCGAGGGTTTCAACATCTTCAACCACGCCCAGTTTTACGGCCCAGCTTCCGTCAACGGCAACATCAACAGCTCAACCTTCGGAGACGTAGTCAGCGCCGCCGCCCCCCGTCTCCTGCAAGCCGCAGTCAAGTTCGTCTTCTAAAAGACCTCCGGCAGCCGCCGCACCTCGCCCGGAACCTGTCATCCGGCGCCGAACCTGTCATCCCGACCGGAGCTGAGACTTCCTGAAAGGAAGGCTCTGCGGAGTGGAGGGACCTGCTGCTCGCCTGCCCCGCCTCAGCCCTCCCGCCTGCCCTTTTTGCGACCTTCGCACCCGCCCAAGCATCGAATGGCAGTGTTACCATAAAAGGTTGCCCCGAATTGGGGTGGGCACTTATAGAATCGTCCGGGTCCCGGCCACGACAGCTCGATGGAGCGTCCGCCGACAACGCGACGTTACAACGAGGAGAAACAGAATATGGCAGGCAATGGAATCGTCGAAGTCACGGATGCAAACTTCGACCAGGATGTTTTGAAGTCAGATAAGCCCGTGCTGGTAGATTTCTGGGCGACATGGTGTGGTCCCTGCCGCGCCATCGCTCCCATCGTCGAGGAGCTTGCCAAGGACTATCAAGGCAAAATCAAAATCGGCAAGATGGATGTCGACGCCAACAGCTCCACTCCCATGCGCTACAAAGTCACCGGCATTCCCACTCTGCTGGTCTTCAAAGGCGGCCAGGTGGTTGAGCAATTAGTCGGCTATAAGCCCAAAGAAGCCATCGCCCAAGCCCTCGACCGGCACCTCAGCTAAGCGGCTTCTGGCTCCGGCTTCTAGCTAAACTTCAAACGCACGCGGACTCCAAGAGTCGCGTGCGTTTCGTTTTTCCAGCGGATCTTAGGATTTTGGATTGGCTAGCAGCCAGGAGCGAGAAGCCAGAAGCGGCGTTCACTGCGTCTCCGGCAGCGTGTACTCAAATTCGTACGAGTGTTTCCCGCCCTCGATCTTGATGGTTAACGTCCCCGCGATGCCGGTCAGTTGATCGGTGCCAGAGTCGGGCACAACCGTGACGCTCAATTGCGGCGTGCCCCGAGTCATCGTGCCGCTGTGCTGCAGCACAAAGCTGCCCGCGCGCCCCTTCAGCTTTCCCGTAACTCGCTCCATCGCCACATAACCCGCCGAGCCTTTCACGCTCCCCATCGCGGAGATCATCTGCCCCTTGCTCGTCCCCTCCAGATCCCCGTGAAACTGCTTATCGATCACCATTCTTCCCAGACCTGAGTCGGCCCCGCCTTCATCTGTCTGCGGCGTGAGCTTCACATCAAACGTCCCACTAGCGTGACCAGCCACAACTTTCTCCTTAGTAGGCACACTCTGTGCCGCCGTCGGATCCTGCGCCCACCCAGGAGCGGCAAACCCCAAACAAAGACAGGCCACCGCAATCATCGGAGCTCGGCCGTGAGGTAAACGTCGCATGGTATTTAAAAGCCCCGGGCTTTTCTTAGCGCCCTTCGCGGCAGTCCTTAGCGCCCTTTGCGGTTAAAAGGTTTTGACTGAAAGTCGATACAAAGCCCGAAGCCCAAAGCCCTAATACTTCCGCAACACCCCAATCACCCGCCCCTGCACTTCCACCGCAGCCGCCGGCACAATAATCGGCTTCATCGTCACATTCGAGGGCTGTAACCGGATGTTCTCTCCCTCGCGATAAAACCGTTTCAGCGTAGCGTCATCCTTATTCACCAAAGCAACGACAATATCCCCGTTGTGCGCCGTCTTCAGCTTCTCCACCATCACATAATCGCCGTCGAGAATCGCTTCATCCTGCATAGAATCCCCACGCACTTCCAGCACAAACACTTCTTTCGAGCGCACAAAGTCAGCGAGGGAAATCGTCTCCGGATTCTCGACCGCCTCAATCGGCTGGCCCGCAGCAATGCGCCCCATTAGCGGGAGCACCAGCCCGGTGTTGACGCTCATAGCCTGCTTGAGCCGTCCCTTGGGCGGCAGCAGGTCGATCGACCGGCTCCGGTTGTAATCGCGCGTGAGCAATCCCTTTTTCTCGAGGTTCGTGATGTGCTTGTGCACCGTAGCCAGCGAGTTCAGGTCAAGCCCGTTGCCAATCTCTTCAAACGACGGAGAGTATCCATGCTCCGCCACAAACCGCGAGATGAAGTCATACACTTCGCGCTGCCTGCGTGTGATCGCCATGCGCGTATTGTTGGCGAATGGAAGGCGAATGTCAAGAAGAATCAGCGCCGAGCGCGAGCCCCTGCCCGCTCACGAACCTGCAAGAATCGCCGTGAGCTTCGTTCCTCCTGCGGCGCCCGCACCTGACAAGAATCCGTCACACTAAAGCCGGGTGCCCCATGTATCTTGAGGTGACGCATGCACAAAAGTACCGTCGCCCTGACAGTTCTGTTTGCCGCCGCCCTATCGCCCAGTGCGGCAGCGCAGGCAGGTTCCCAAGCCGCAACGGGATCGATCTCTGCTGACGCACCGGTGTATCGCGTCACCTTCGAGCGTCGGGACGCCGTCCCCGGCATCACCGCTTCGAGCTCCGTCAAACTACCATTCGTATGCGCGGCCGACGGAACCGTTTTCGTCAGCTTTGCCAGTACAGTACCAGCCGGCGTCGGCCTTCCCGCGCCTCCGCCCGTGACCCCGCCTCTGCGGCTCGTCTCATTCTCCACAACAGGTAAGGGTCAGACCTTCGACCTTGCCCAGATTACGGATTTTTATGTTTCAGAAGAGGTCGATCACTATGCAAGCGAGTCCGAGGTGATCTTCCTGGTGAGGGCCGCGCACGAGTACAAACCGCAAAAAAAGACTTACCCGAAAACGGGCGGCGGCGAGGGAGAATACACCATCAATGCCGTCGAACAGCGCCAGTATCTCGTGATCTTTGATCGCGACGGCACCTACCGCCGGACGATCGAACTCGAGGATCTCCCGCTCGAAATACGGAATCTTGGCGTCTTTCCATCAGGCGCGTTTCTTGCCTACGGCTACGACCCGAAGGACGAATCACCGAAGCTGGTGATGCTCAAGGAGGACGGCACTCTGTTGAGGTCTTTGCAGACCGAAAAAGGCGACATGCCGGAATCCATAGTTCATGCACACGTGATGGGGGTTGCTCAATTCGTGCCCGAAGACCGCTCCATTGTCATCGTTCAGGGCGACCGCACCTTCCCTCTCCTCGAGGTGAGTGAAGGCGGAGCAATCAAAGCGATCCATCCCAAGTTGCCGCCGGGTTCCAGCATCAAAGAACTGGTTCCAAGCGATCGGAACCTATACCCTGTCGTTGCGCAATCAAGCGCGGACCACGCTTCTGAGGGCGCTATCTACGAGGTGCGCCGGGAAGATGGTAGCGTACTGAGACGCTTTGAGCTAAGCGACGGACGAAGGCCATACCAGATCGCTTGCATCCACGATCAGAAATTTCTCTCGCTCGATCACGCCGACGGCAAACTCATACCTCTAGTCGGCTCGGCTGAGCCCGCAAATACCGCAGGTCAACAAAAGACCGGCGCCAAAGATTAGTAGAAGGATATTAGTAAAATACGTCGAGCACGGACGGATTCAATTCTAGCCGAGTGTTTTCAGAGCGGCGCGAACATTGGCAAAAAGTGTCTTGTTCACGCTCGCAAAATTCAGATAATTGTTGTCTCCTACGTAGGATTCCGGGCGAATCCGTTCGATTTGTTGCCAGAACAGCGTGGCGAGATCTTTCATTTCTTGCTGGTGCAAGGCGAAGTTGTAGTTTACAAACACACTTATGTGTCCCTGCTGTTGTGGCACTTCAAACACATTCCCTGCAAGATGGCTTGTACCGAGGTCAGTGGGATTGTCGAAGATGTACCATTCGCCCCAACCCGCACGCGGTAAACCTTGGACATCTTGAATTCTGGGGCTGTATGCAATTTCCAGCCGACTCTCCCAACCCGCCGCCGTCTCTTCCTCGGAAGGTACAAGCGGGCCGCTGTCAATAGAGGTGATGGCGATGTATTTCCCGAGCACGACCTCAGGGCAGACCTTCAAGAGGTCGAATTCCTGGTCCGTGACCAGCCACTCGTACAGACCTTGCGATCCGACAGTGAGCATAACATTGATTGTACGTCAGCCAAAAAGTCGGCCGCCCGCTGCCCACGTTTCGCATCCTCCGCGAAGCCGCTTGCCCCGAGCCCGCCGAAGGGATTCCTTGACACTATCCCTCTTGGGATTGAGCCCCGATCCATCCGTCTCCTAACCCGACGCCCGAAGCGTCGCAAACTCTGCGATGCCGAGAACCACGGCATAGGTGGCAAAAAGAAAAGCGCCGTAGCGGCCGCCAGATGCTTCCTGAATTCTCGGCATGAACACTCCCAGGTTCGAGAGCACCACCGCTTCTCCCACCATTCCGGGTATCGCCAGAAGCAGCATGGCGGCCGCCCAGTCGGACGCCGCTATGTGGCGCCAGCGGAGGATGAGAATGCAGAGCGCGGCCGAGATGACAGGAGAAACTGCAAAGCTCACCCAGTATCGTGTCGGCGTCGTCTCCAAAACGCGGTGCCCGGCGTAGGCATAGTAGATCGTACCCAGAATCCAGATCATGAAACCGAACGCAAGCAACAGCAGGCCTTCTCGCGTCTTCATACGGGATCCCTCTCAGATGCTAAGATGAACCACGCGGTACGTTGTTATGTACCATGTGGTACATAAACTGTACCACACGGTACACCAGGAGGCAAGATGCGCCGTCGCAAGAAGCCAGACTTAGGAGTGTTGCTCGATCGCTGCCTCGCGGCGTTCGTCGAAGCCGGAACCCTCGACTTAAGCCTCGACCAGTTGGCACGCAAAGCCGGCAGCAGCAAGCGCATGCTGGTTCACTATTTCGGCGGCCGCGAAAACATCGAGGAGCAGGCGATTGCCCGCCTCGAAAACCGCCTCCGCGCGCAATTTGCTCCCGAAGCATTTCCTCCCGGAGCCACAGTGCAGGCAGTTGTGAGTGCTCTGTGGGACCGCACCACCGCCCCTCAATCGAGAGGCGTGCTCCTGCTCGTGATGGATCTGTCCAGGCGCGCCTGGTCGGGCTCGAAACGCGCCAAGCTCTTTTATGCCGGGCAGCAAAAGCTGTGGATCGAGCTCCTCATGAAGTATTTGCCCGACCGTCCTGCCGTCGAAGAGCTGCTTCAGGTTTTCCAGGGAGCAGTTCTCGCATTCCTGGTCACAGGAGATCGCGCACCCGGAAGCCGAGCGCTGATGCGAATTATGGGTATCAAGGACTTTCTCGGCACCATTGCGCCGGAAAAGAAAGTTCTCGCCGCCATCCGCGCAGAGGCCCGCAAAAAAGGCAAAGACAAACTTTCCCTAAGGCAGATTAACCGCGAAATCCGGAGTTACAGGCGCGAACGCTTGCTCTAGCTCCACGGTGTAACTAGACCTCATTTACCTGGACAGGTGCCGACCCTTGAAACGCCTTCAGGCGCCGCTGAAAATATCGATTTCCACACCCATCCTGTGACATCTGACCTTGCGCCGCATTTCAAATCAGCTGATCATTGTCGAGGCGAAGGCAGTATAGGCAAATCGCCCGGAGGTCGACTTAAGTCGTTTGTCGTCTAGATTTTGACCTCTAACCCATTTGCCCTCAAGATTTTGCAGACACTTTTTGCGAGCCCCGCGCCCAGCAGGCCATTCAGGGGTGGGTGGGAGGGGGGGGTACCCCAAAATACGGCGATCCTCCATCACTGCTCCACCTCCGAACCGGATCGTTCCGACGTTTTCTTTCGCGGCAGATATCCACAGGCCCATATCGGCCCGCCCCCTGCGACCTCGGACTTCTACTTAAGACGTTTTTGAGGTAGGCTTATGCCGCTTCGTTAAGGAGGCCTTTATGGCACAGAACGCTGACGTGGTAAGGCAGGCTTCGACGGTTTCGATCTTGTGGGGAGTTTTGCTGGTTGTGTGTGGCGCGGTGGCGGTGGGTTTGCCCTTTCTGGCTGCGGTCGCGGTGAATGCGCTGGTCGGCTGGCTGATTATCGTGGCGGGCGTGGTTCACCTCGTGCTGGCTTTTCGCGCGCATGGCGCAGGGAGCATGATCTGGAAGCTTCTGGTGGGCATCGCGTATGTCTGCTTCGGCGGATACGTGATCTCGCATCCCCTGCTCGGTGTGGTGTCGCTTACACTGCTGCTCGCGTCGCTGTTCGTGATTGAGGGCATCCTCGACTTTGTTCTGTTTGCCAAGATGCGTCCGATGCACGGGGCGAGCTGGGTGCTGCTTGACGGCATCGTCAGCCTGCTGCTGGGCGTGCTGATTTACATGCAGTGGCCCTCGAGCTCAGCGTGGGCGATCGGGACGCTGGTCGGCATCAGCATGATCTTCAGCGGAGTGGCGCGCGTCATGATGTCACTCGCAGTGCGCAAGGCAACGGGGACGGGATCGGCATCGCCATCGTCAGTGGCGGCTTAGCAGGCAGTTCCCAGTTCGCAGTTTTTCGGGCTGAAGAGTCTCGGTCCTTTAAGAACTAGCTTGGCCAAAGCTCGGAAGGCTCCGGCGCTCGGGGAAACCCGCATTCGCTGAAGTCCTGGGCTAGCCGGGGCCGGTGGAGGAAGACGAAATGGGCGGATTGATTCCGCTTGGGGATGTGTCGCGGCGTCCTGTGCGCGTTCCTCTGGTCACGATCCTCATCATCCTGATAAATGTTTTCGTGTTTGTGCGGGAGTTAGTGGGTGGCGAGGCGTTCGTCACCCAGTGGTCGGCGATTCCGGCGCAGATCTTCTCCGGGCATGGCTGGATCACGATTCTTACCGCGATGTTCATGCACGCCAGCTGGTCGCACATCATCGGGAACATGATTTTTTTGTGGGCGTTTGGTCCCGAGATGGAAGACACGATGGGGCGCGGGCGCTATCTGGTTTTCTATCTGGTGGGTGGGATCATCGCCATGGTGGCGCAGATTGCGGTCAGTCCGCATTCCAGCGTGCCCAACCTGGGCGCCAGCGGGGCGATCGCGGCGGTGATGGGCGGGTTTCTGGTGACTTATCCTCGCGATCGGATTCGCTCGATTCTGGTGATCTTCATATTTGTGAAGATCACATTCGTTCCGGCGGCACTGCTGATCGGTTTCTGGTTCCTCACCCAGCTGGTCAATGCCGGCCAGGTGGCGCAGGCGCAGACCGGCGGAGTGGCGTATCTAGCGCACGTCGGCGGCTTCATCTTCGGCGCGGTCACCGCGCGTTTGTTTGAGGGCGCGGAGCGCAGGTCTGTTGCTTCCAGTGTTTGAAAAACGGCCGTTTGAACATCCGAAACTTCCTTCCGATTCGTAACTCTAATTGGTTGAGGAAGGCGGCCAGTTCGGCCGGGAGGGAAGAGTATGTCCAGAGCTTCGGTTCGCATGATGGCAATGATGTTGACGGTGCTGGCGGCAACGCTGGCGTGCCGCGCGGGGAGCGGAGAACCAGTGCCGCCGGCCACGGCTGACGAGGTGAAGGCGACTGCTAAGGGGAAAGAAACGGCGGTGGTCGCGGGCGGGTGTTTCTGGGGAATCCAGTCCGTGTTTCAGCATGTGAAGGGCGTGCGCAGCGCGACTTCAGGGTACGCGGGCGGGACGGTGAAGAATCCCGACTACGAAACGGTAAGCAGCGGGCGAACCGGACATGCGGAATCGGTGAAGATTGAGTATGATCCGTCGAAGATTACTTATGGAGAGTTGCTGCGGGTGTTCTTCTCGGTAGCTCTTGATCCCACGGAAGTGAACCGGCAAGGTCCGGATGAAGGTACGCAGTATCGCTCCGTGATTTTCTACAGCAACGACGAGCAGAAGCGCATTGCGGAGGCTTACATTGCGCAGCTCGACCAGGCCAAGGTTTTTCCGCGGGCGATCGCTACGCAGGTCGTGCCGCTGCAGGCGTTCTATGAGGCGGAAGGCTATCATCAGAATTACGCGGAGCTGCATCCGAACGATCCATATATCGTTTACAACGATGCTCCGAAGGTGGCGAATCTGCGGAGGGAATTTCCCGATCTGTACAACAAGTAGGCTGTCGTAACTTGCAAGGGCAAAGACTCTGAGTCATGGTGGAGCGGTGATTGCAGCACCAAAAGCGCTGATCGCCGGTTTTTGGCAGCAGTGGGAGAGCTGGAGGAATTATGTTTGATTCGAAGCGTGATGATGAAGGTCAAGGGAACGTTTCGCGGCGTTTGTTTCTGGCTGGCGCGGGCGCGGCTTTGGGCGGCGCACTGTTGTGGCGATGGCGGAAGCCTTACGTGATTGATGTACAAGCGAAGACCGAGCCGGGAGAAGTGACGATTGTGCAATTCTCCGATACGGGCAAGCGGCTGGATAAGGTGAAGATCGCGAAAGTGGTGAAGACGGAAGAAGAATGGCGGAAGCAGCTTGCGCCGGCCGCGTTCGAGGTCACGCGCCACGCGGATACCGAGATTGCCTACACCGGAAAGTACTGGAACCTGCACGACAAAGGAATTTACCGGTGCATCTGCTGCGACAACGCGCTGTTCAACTCCTCGACAAAGTTTGAGTCAGGCACCGGCTGGCCCAGCTTCTGGGAGCCGATCGCGAAAGAAAATGTGCGGGAGATAACAGACAGGAGCATTGGCATGGAGCGGACCGCGGTTGCCTGCACGGAGTGCGACGCGCATCTGGGCCATGTATTCGACGACGGTCCGAAGCCCACTGGGCTGCGGTATTGCATGAATTCGGCATCGCTGCGATTCGTGAAAACGGCGTAGCGGCGACAGAATAAGTTCGACGCATAGAATTGAAAGCATGAATTCCAGCTTGCCGGTTTTTCGCGAGCCGACTGCGGTTGAGAAGATCTTCAATCGCGTTTTCGGATTTCTGGTCGGGATCGGCGCCGGATTTCCTCACAAATATCTGCTGCAAGTGCGCGGGCGCAAGAGCGGGAAGCTCTACTCAACTCCGGTCAACCTGCTGGAATTTAATGGCAAACGATTTCTGGTGGCGCCGCGCGGCCGCACGCAATGGGTGCGGAACGCGGAGGCGGCGGGAGAAGTTATGCTGAAGAAAGGAAGCACGCGGCTGAGATTCCGCCTGCGGCCTCTGACTGAAGCGGAGAAGCCCGAGATCCTCAAGGCCTACCTGGATGGCTTCAAAAGTGAAGTGCAACGCTACTTTCCCGTGGCCGCCGGTTCGCCGGCTGAGAGCTTCGTTGAGGTGACGCAGAGTTATCCGGCGTTCGAGTTGGTGGCAACATAGGCTCGCACGCTTGCCTCGGCCTGATTACAAAATTTTTACAGATTGTTTATTTTTTTTCTTGCATAAAACTTAGAGTTATGGCATCTTCGAACATCTTCTTCTTAGGAAAGGACGCCCGATTTGGCGGACCACAACTACAAATCGCTAAGCGGGCAACGACGGCCATTTACAGGCCTGCGTTGCTTCAGGGCGTCACTCGAACGCGTCAGTTAGTTCCTCGACGCCCTTAACGCAAAGCTAACAAAATAAAGCGCTGGGTGGTGAAGGCAGCGGTTCCTTCGCTGGAAACGACACACCGCTGTCGCTGATTCCCCCAGCCTGAAACTTGTCGCGGCGCATGAACTCGCCGCGCAAAGGGATTCCCTTGCGTTATTGAGGGATTTAAGCCAGTCAGTGGTGAAAGGTCGCGGATACTTCTCTGGAAAGAAACAGGCTGGCTTCTTTGGAAGCCGGGCTGCGAGGTTCGAATCCTCAGGGCGCAAGCCCATTCCGTGACTGCCCGTTCCCTGACCGGTTTATAAACCGTTGTAACAATCCGCGGAGAATGCCCCGCGGCGCGGAATCAAGTTCGGTCAGTGGTGAGGTTTCACGGCAACTTCGTGGCGAGCCTGAAATTTAGGCCGGGGTTCGAGCCCTCAGCCGTGTTCGTTCGTTCCCTGACCGTGATGGTGTGGCGCGGACTTTGCGCTCGGCTTTCGTAGGGCGTCCGCGCCGCACCGACATTGGCTTCGCCGGTGGTGAAAGAGGAGAGTTACTTCGCTCAGAACGAGTCGACGTTGCGGGGTCGCGAAACCCCGCCGAGGTGCTGATCTGCGGGAATGCCGGGATCTTTGACCATCAAGGGCGAGGATAAGGAATGTTTATGAGCGTAATCAAAATCCGAAATGGAAAATCCCAGTTCACGGGGTCGCTGTGCAACACATGCTACTGGGCGCACATTCAGCGGGGGTTTGCCGAAAGCGAAGAGGTGATTTTGTGTGCGTTTCTGCGTCCGGCACGTTTGGTTCCGTTCAAGGTGAGCCAGTGCACGGACTACAACGACAAACGAGTTCCCAGCAAAACCGAGATGGAGGAAATTGCCTGGATCATTCGCACCAAAGATGTAAATCGCCAGGTCGGGTTTGCGAAAGATGGGAAAGCTCATGACGAGAAGGAGGACGAGGTAGAGATCGTTCCTTCCGAATAGCATTCGAGGAATATGGTGCAATTTCTAAAACACGTTTTCAGCGGCCAAAACCAGTTTGCTTCTGGCGGATTGCTGCTGATGATCATCGGCGGGTTGAGCGTCTATCTGCGGGCCATTCCCGAGAGAAGTTGGGAGTGGCTGGTGGAGCAAACCACGTTGATGATCACGGTGAAGGACGACGATGCGGCATTCGTGTGGGTGAAGGAATGGTTTTTGGAGCAGAAGTTTCTCAAGCGAATCCGCAGGGTGGATCTGGACACTGCGATGCGTAATGAACGCATCGCGATGATTCCGGCACCGGGGAGGCACTGGTTTTGGTATGGCGGAAGGCCATTTCTTGTGTACTTCTACCGTATTGAGAACACGCGAGAGCGCTCGGGCAGGCGGCTGGAATCGTTGACCTTCCGGACGATCGGAAGAAAGCGGGCATTCCTGCAGAGTTTTGTAGACGATGTTGTGGCGTCGCACATCAGGAGGCTGGGAGTGCAGTCGTATCTGTACACCTACAACGACGGTTGGGATTTGGCCGAGGGGTATGCGCCGCGGTGGCTGGGTTCCGTGGTTCTGCAGCCTGGAGAGAAGGAGCATCTGGTGCAGGACATTGAGAAGTTCCGGAAATCGAGGGAACGATACCAGCGGTTGGGAATCCCCTACCACCGCGGGTATTTGTTCTACGGGCCTCCGGGGACGGGCAAGACCTCTTTGGTGTCGGCGCTGGCAGCGCATTTTGGTCTCTCGATCTACTTGATCAATCTCGGCGATTTCAATGACCGGAGCCTAATGAATGCGGTCAACCAGATAACTCCCAGTTCGGTGTTGCTGTTTGAAGACATCGACTGCACGAAGAGCGCCAAAGCCCGAGAGCCTGCGAATGATGGCGGGAACAGGGGGGCACAAGAGCGGGACGATAAGGAGGCTGTTTCAGCTCGGAATGGCGTGACGCTTTCCGGATTACTGAACGCGTTGGATGGCTTCTATGCGCCGACGAATGTTCTGTTCATGATGACTACGAACCGGATTGAAACTCTGGATGAAGCTCTGCTGCGGCCGGGGCGGATTGATTACAAGCTGTATCTGGGAAAGGCCACGGATCGTCAGAAGGTTGAACTATATCGCAGGTTCTTCCCTGAGGCCTCCGAGTTTGAGGGGCGAGCGTTTGTGGAAAGCACAGGTTCGGCGGAGACGATGGCAGAGTTCCAGGGAGTGTTGTTGGGGCTGGATAGTCAGACAGGCTTTGGGATCGCCGACAAGGAAGCGGGCGATGCATTGTTGAATGAAGAGGTGGCGTCCGCGGGGAAGTGAGAGTAGCGAAAGCTTCGCCGGTGGTGAAGACGAGGGTTACTTCGATTAATCCGAAAGTCGCGGGTTCGAATCCCGTCATGGTTGCGAAACCTTGTAGCTCAGCCTGGATAGAGCATCGGAAAGCAAAGACCGTCGTCGACTGATTCCCCGGCGATTGAAATGACAACAGATTCCTCACCGCTGGCGCGGTTCGGAATGACAAGGCTGATTTGGCTGGAAGCATCCTGCCGAAGGCGAGAAGTGATGTCGAAAGGAGGTCACTTATGGCTCGACTTAACCTGATGAACTTGAACTTTGGCGCACGTACGCACGAGGGTGCGGCGGCGCGCAATATTTCCGCAGAGCTGCAACTGCGGCGCTCGGTGCTGGCTTGCCTGCTTTGGGAGAGCCAGTTCTACGAGGATGGCGTGGAGATCGCCGGGCGGATTGCGCAATTGGTGCCGAAGGTTGCGGCCGAGAAGGTGGGTGCGCTGGCGGTGGAGGGGCGCGAGAAGATGAAGCTGCGGCACGCGCCGCTGTTGCTGGTGCGCGAGATGGCACGTCATGCTTCGCACCGCGGGCTTGTCGCCGAGACGCTGGCGCGCGTGATCCAGCGTGCCGATGAGTTGGCGGAGTTCGTCGCCATTTACTGGAAGGACGGGCGAGTGCCGCTCTCGGCGCAGGTGAAGAAGGGGCTGGCCGCGGCTTTTCCTAAGTTTGACGAGTACGCCCTGGCGAAGTACGACCGGGGCGGACCGGTCAAGCTGCGCGATGTGCTCTTTCTGGCGCACGCCAAGCCGCGCGATGAGGCGCAGGCCGAAGTGTGGAAGCGGCTCATCGCGGGAGAGCTGAGCGCTCCTGACACGTGGGAGGTTGCACTCTCGTCTGGCGCCGACAAGCGCGGGGCATGGGAGCGCCTGCTGCGCGAGCAGAAGCTGGGAGCGCTGGCCCTGCTCCGCAACCTGCGCAACATGCGGGAGGCGGGTGTGGAGGAGGAGCTGGTGCAGGCGGCGCTGGGCTCGATGAGCACGGCGCGGGTGCTGCCGTTCCGCTTTCTGGCTGCGGCGCGTTACGCTCCGCAGTGGGAAGAGGTGCTGGAGCGGGCCATGCTGAAGTGCGTGGCTTCTCAGGACAAGCAGCAGGAGAAGTTGGCCGGGAAGACGATCGTGCTGGTGGACGTTTCCGGCTCGATGACGGCGCCGCTCTCTCATCGGTCTGAGATGCAGCGTACCGACGCAGGTTACGGGCTGGCGGTGTTGCTGCGCGAGATCGGGGAGAAGGTGGCGGTGTTCAGCTTCTCCGACAAGCTGGTGGAAGTGCCGGCGCGTCGTGGTTTCGCGCTGCGCGATGCCATCGACGCTTCGCAACGCCACAACAGCACGCAGCTCGGCCAGGCGGTGGACGAGCTTAACCGCGAGCACAATTACGATCGCCTGATCGTCATTACCGACGAGCAGGCGCGCGACAGGGTGCCTGGACCTAAGGGTAAGGGCTATGTGATCAACGTCGCCAGCTATAAGAACGGCGTTGGTTACGGCAAGTGGACGCACATCGACGGCTGGAGTGAGTCGGTCGTGGAGTATATCCGCGTGCTGGAACAGACGGTGCCGGAAGGCAAGTAGCTGGCTACGTCTGGAGTTCTTATCCAAGAAAAATGGAGTGACGGGCGATGTGCCCGTCACTCCATCTTTCTGTGGTTCAACCGTTCGAGGGGGTTGAAGTTAGCGATTGTTGGTGGTGCTTGTGCTTTTCAGGGTGACGGTGTCTGAAGGTTGCGGAGCGCTTTTCTGTTCGGGCTGAGGCTTGGGTGCGGCCGGTTTAGTGGTTTTGTGGGCGTGGCTGATGTTGGCGCTGATTGCGTTTACCATGATGAAAAGAAGATCGGCGATGGGTTGGGAAGCTTTAGGGGATATGGAGTGGCTGGCGATCTTTGGTAAGGGTTACGTGGGACAGGCGCTGGAGCTTCAGGTGCCACGGGGGCTAAAGCCTGCATTTGCTGTAGATCCTTCCGCGGCGCTGAAGCGCCGCTCTTCCACGGTTGTGCAAGTGGCGTGGGGGAGACGGCTGGGGTGGTCGTGCTGGCGAAACCAGGATCCCTCACTTCGTTCGGGATGACAAGGCTGGGGGTTCGGGACGGATGCTGGTTGCCCGGGCGTTACTCAGGCGTTGGTTACGAAGAAATTCTCGTCCGGCTTGCGGTCGATGGTGTCGGGAGATGCGTCGGCGGTTACGTCCTGGACGAAATCGCGACGGCGTTCGGGGCCTTTGCGTTCCACGATGCGTACGCGGCGGGCCGGGATGTTGCTGGGATCGAGGCTGAGGATGCGGCCGTCGCGGACCTGGATGTGGGAGCGAAACCAATCGGTGCGGAACATTCTTCCCGAACAGTAGAAGGTCATGGAAGCGGCGATCGGGCCTTCAAATTCTTTTCCGGTGCAGGCCACTATGCGTTTGCCCATTTCCTGGCTCCAGGTCATGCCACCGACCAGAGGATCATTCAGGCGGCAGCGCTCGAAAGGGACGGCGTGCGAAAGTTTACGCAATTGCAACAGTTGCAGCAGGACGGAACTCTTAGCCAGGTTGGTAACTACGATTTTGGCTTCGGTGTTGGAGATGCGTTCCAGTTTTATGTGGAGATCGGGTGACCATTCGCGCTCGAATTCTTCGCGGGCGAGGGCCAGGCCTTTGTCGGTGGCCTCTACATAGCGGAGAGTGGCGCGGGCGAGGATGACGCTGAAGAAACAGGTGACGATGGTCGCGATGATCGGAATGTAGCTGACTAGCGTGGTGAACGGGATACGGAACGAGTTGATCCACTGTACGGGCATTGGCTAGCTCGTCTCCTCGCTGCGCGCAGAGCGCGGTTTCAGTTCAATTATGGGGAGGGCTGCTGGGGCGCTGTTTCGTTTTCGGCCCCGAGTTTTCGCTTCGTTCTTTCGGCTGAGGAAAGTCTAATGAGCGGGAAGTTGGGGCTCTAGATGCGCATGGTGCTGGGGCTTGGGCGTGGCGGATGGGGAGACTTTGGTAATGGTGCAAGGGCTTTTCACCACAGAGGCACAGAGGCACAGAGAAGGGCAAAACGGGAAGCCAAGACGGTTTGAAGGCTTTGTCTACGGCTCTGTGCGTTCGAATGAGGAGGCGAGCCAGACGCGCCCTTCGGTCGCTGTCGCTCACTCAGGGCAGGCTCCGAGATCCACGCGGCTCGCCCAGATCCCCTCGACTTCGCTCAGGGCAGGCTCTCGCGGCGCAAAGGACGCTTGCTCGGGATGACAAACCTACTCCTATAAACGTATTGCTATTCGAGGACGCTGTCGTCTAGTTTTTTGCGGCCCCAGTCGGCTGCGGCCTGGACGAAGGCGAGGACTAAGGGATGAGGCTTCTTTTCTGTGGAGGAGAGTTGGGGCTGGAACAGGGTGGCGATGAAAAAGCGGTGGGTGGGGGATTCGATGGCGCGGATTTCTCCTTCGGCACCGCGGGCGACGACGGGGAATCCGGCTTCCATGGTGGCCCATTCGTATTCGGGATTGACTTCGAAGTTGCAGAAGAATTCTTCGGTGACGACTTCTTCTCCCTTGCCATAAAAAGATTGCAGGTAGGAGCCGGGGCGCAGGCGAATCTCGGGGACTTTGCCGGAGAGTTTCGGGGCGTCACCTTTGCGGCCGGGCACGGCGCAGGCTACCGGGTAGATGACGATGTTTTTCGATCCGGAATTGTTTTCGGCGGTGTCGGCGTCTTTGATGCCGAGGACGTTCCGGGCGAACTCGATGAGGGCGTACTGAAAGCCTCCGCAGGTGCCGAGATAAGGCCAGTCGCGGCGGCGGGCGAACTCGATGCCTTTGAGCATGCCGTCGAAACTTTTGTAGGGGCTGCCGGGCGAGGCCCAGAGGCCGTCAAAGGTTTCGAGAATTTTTTCGGCGCCGGGGGCGGTGAGGGATGGGGTGGGGATCCATTGGGACTCGACTTTCAAATCGAGCTTGTGGGCGGCATGCTGCAGGGCATCGGTGGTGGCGGGGTGGGAACGAAATTCAGGGTTGTAGTCGCCAAGGATTCCGATGCGAACGGTGTTGCTCACGGGGTCATTGTACTAGAGCGGTTCGTGAGGGCTGGGGTGGTGCGGTTAGTAGAGTGGTGCGGGTTCGGGCTTCGGGCTTTCGGCTTCGCTTGTGGAGGCGTTTTGGATTGTGGTTGGAGTGGGGATGGTGGACGCTGAAAAGCGGGTTCCTCGCTTCGCTCGGAATGACAAGGAGTTTGGAGGGTGCGAGGCTTTGCTCGTGCGCGGGCGATTTGGCCTTAACCGGTCCCCGTCCCTTTCATCTGGAGCAGCCTTTTGGCAAAATGCTGGCCGGGTATCTTCCGGCGTTGAACTCGGCCAGATTCGCCTGTTGCTGCTGAAGTGAGGGAACACAGAAGACGGTGCGTAACTGGTCGGGGATCAGGCTGCGATTGTACGGCTCCTGCGTCGTTTGATATTGCGTGCCAAACACTTGTGGCTGATGGGTCGCGTAGAGGTATCGGTCTAAGGTTGCGGCCGAAATCCATAGACTCTTGGTGTCGCCTCTTGCGATTGCAGCGCTGGCCAGGATGTGCGCCAGCAGGTAATCGTCGGGAGTCTGACCGTGTTGGTAGATGAAAGCTGCGTCATGGAGGTCCTCTCCAGTACTTAGGTCGCCTTTTTCGAGTAGCTCGTGAACACGGGCGCGGCGTGCGCGATCACGCACCTCGGTCTGATCCCACGGCAACGAGTGCCCGCCCACGCCGCGGTCTTTCTGGTCCTCAACGTAAAGTACGTGAACCTCGGAGGGCGACGTCGGATTCGACTGGTTATTTGGGACAAGCAAGGCGGTCGCGATCACAATGCAAAACGAGCACAGCCATTTCATAGGAGGTGTCTCTCTTGTTCCGGAGGATTGAAGCGTTGCGAGTTCATCCCGACAATAGCACGCAGGCGAGGACGCTGGCGCCACGCGGTTTTTTCAGAGCGAGTGGGTCAGGGCTAGCAGGCCGTAGAGACTGAGCAGGGATAGGGCGGGGCCTCCCCAGATCATTAGCGTGCATTTCCAGGCCAGGGAGCGGGCCAGGTCGCGCTGGCTTCGCCAGGAGATCAGGAAGGTTGGGTTGTTTTTGCCTTTCATTAGAACGATGGGGGGATGGGGATCGAATGCGCTTTGCGGTGTGGGGGTTTGCGACTGCGTTTGGGCGCTGCTGTTGGGCTCCTGATTGGTCGCGGACGGCGTGGAGTGAACTCCAGCGGCGGTCCAGGCTGCGGGATTGAGACGCCTGCCTTCAGGAGTGCGGCGGCGATTTTTTGTTGCTGCGTCATGTCCGCAGCTTTGGCGGAGGCTGCTGTCTGGCGAAAGGTGGATTACCTGCGCTGATCTCGAGGATATTGCTTTGTCGTAAATCGAGTCGTAGGCCGGATCGTGCTGAAGGCCACCCGTAGAGAGATGCCGCTTAAGAGATTGCCGCTTCCGATTACGGGAGAAAGCGCAGCTCGTACTCTCTCGGAGTTCAGGGAAAACGAAAGTGGGTTGCCGACCAGGAACGACGTGGTTTCGTCGTCATGAATAGGCTGCGGAGTGAGTTCGAGGCCGGGATTGTCGTCGAGCGTGCCGAGCAGGAAGAGTGCGTTCTTGGGCTTGATGCAGAACTCTTCTACTTTGATTTTGTTCGTCGTATTTATGCCATGGCGCGATAGAAAACTGCGGACGTTCGGGGGCGCTTCTTGTTTTGTGGTGAATAAGCCATCACAGAATTCCTGCTGGAAGTCGCGATGCAGGTCGAGATCGGCGCCGCGGGGGTCGACCATGACTTTGCCGGTGTTGTCGTCGAGGAAGAACGGGATGTGCATGCACTCGGCGGCTACTTTGACCCATTGTTTGTTCTTGCCAGCCTGCTTCCACTCCCAGACGAAGGTGCGGTAGTAGTAGCAGGGGCGGGTGGTGATGGGAGCGACCATGGTGTAGGGACCGACGGCGAGGCCGCTGAGTTCGACCATGCCCATGGAGGCGCTGCGAATTTTCGAAACCGGAGTGTTGAGGATGAGGTGCCGACGTTGCAACAGGCGGAAGCCTTTGATGAACAGGTAGATTCCGGCGCAGATTCCGATGACGCACCAGGCGATGGGCCGGACATCGTTGGAGCGGAGCAATAGGGTGGAAACGATCACTGGCTGGTCCGTTGGGGGATTTGGGGAATCCGCCTGTATCGAGGCTAGCGGAGCGGGTTGGGTGGTGGCAGCTGAAAAGAGTGGAGTCGGCTTACGTTGGTAATGGATCCGGCGTACCTCAGGGGCTAAAGCCGTCATTCTAGTGAGGGGCTGATCGCAGCGCTAAAGCGCTGCGCCACCCAAAATCCTGTGGCGCCAGATCCCACAAAGGGACGGAGTCTGGGCGCTGTTGCGACTCGCTGCGCTAGTCTGGACGGCCGAGGCGCCCGTCCCCACATTTCACTGGGCTTGGCGGCGGCGTTTTAGGAGGAGGTAGGCGATGGTTAGTCCTACGAAGAAGATTAGACCGCCGAGTTCATTGCCGCGGGAGGCGAAGAGGGTGTGGATGATGGCGATGGAGACCAGGGCGAAGCCGAGTATCGATCCCCAGATTCCGAGGGGGGAGCGCATGGGCAGCGCGGCTGTTTGCTGAGAGGTGAGGCGGCGGCGAAAGCTTATGTGGGCGGCGAGGGATACGACCCAGGACATGATCAGGCCGGAGAATGCGGCTCCCATGATGTAGACGAAGGCTTTTTGCGGAGACCAGTATTCAAAGATCAGGGCAGAGACGATTCCATACGAAGAGACCAGGAGAGCGAGACGAGGCGAGCCGTTGGCATTCAGTTTGCCCATGCTGGCGGGCGCCCATCCGGAGCGGCCCATGGAAAAAAGAAGGCGTGAGGCTACGTAGAGTTTGGCGTTGGCTCCGGAAAGCGCGGCGGTGAGAACTACAAAATTCATGACGTAAGCGGCAGCGGGGATGCGGGCTACGCGGAGCACGCTGACGAATGGGCTTTCGGCGACGCCGGCGTGGTTCCAGGGCATGACTCCGGCGAGGATGGTGATGGCGCCGAGGTAGACGCCTGCCAGCAGAAAGAAAGTGAGGTTCATGGCGCGGGGAATATCTTTTGAGGAGCGGGATTCGCCGGTGGTGACGGCGAGCATCTCGATGCCGCCGAAGGCGTAGATGGCCCAGAACACGGCGAGGAGAGGAGCGATGGGGCCTTTGGGAAAAAATCCGCCTTGGGAGGTGTATTGCTGGGGCATGCGGCCACCTAAGAGCAGGGCTGCCCCGGCGAGAATGAAGGCCACGATGGTGGCGAACTTGATCATGGAGAACCAAAACTCGAAGCGTCCGAAGGAGGCGACGCTGCGCAGGTTGACCAGAAGAAGCAGGGCGGAGAATAAGACGACCCAGATTTCTCCGGGGACGGCGGGGAGCCAGTAGGTCATGTAGGTGGCGGAGGCGGTGAGTTCGGCTCCGATGGAGAAGGCGATGGAGGCCCAGTATCCGGCGCGGCAGAGAAATCCCAGGTATTGATTGAGGTAGAGCCCGCCGTAGAGGCCGAAGGATCCGGCGGCGGGGTGCATGCTGGCAAGTTCGCCGAGAGCCATGGCTACGGTGTAGGCGATGAAGGCGGCGATGAGGTAGCTGAGGATGACGCTGGGGCCGGCGATTTCGAGGGCGGCGGCGGAGCCGAGAAGAAGGCCGGTGCCGATGGAGCCTCCGACGGCGACCATCGCCATTTGTCCGGCGGTGAGTTGATGGTGGAGACCTTGTTCGTGGACTGCATCCGGGGATGGAGGCATGGGGCACGATAGCAAAATCTCAAAATCTTAACCACAGTGGTCATAGAGGTTCACGGGGTAGAGCGTGAGTGACTTTCGTAATCGCGGGGTGAGCCTTACGGATTGCTGGAGGAGATGAGTGGCTCCTAGAATCGAGGGAGCAGTACTCTGCCCAGAACTGACCCATGCCTGAGAGCACAAAACGTCCCGATAGAGCCGAGATGGCGAAGCGCATCGAGCGCGCGGAGAAGCTTCTGCAGAAGGGGAAGGCTCCGGAAGCGCTGGAAGAATATCTGCTGGCCTTGCGCGACGATCCGGAAAACGACACGGTGCGGCAACTGGCGGCGGATTTGTGTTTATCGCAGAACCGGACGCGGGATGCGGTGGGGCTGCTGGGGGAACTGTTCGAGCGGCAGGTGAAGGCGGGAGACGCGACGCGGGCGAGCTTGACTTATAAGAAGCTGGCGCGCCATGGCAGCCCGACCTGGGAGCAGAAATTCCGCTTCGGGCAGTTGCTCGAGGGATCGAACAAGAAGCTGGCGATTGGGACGTATGAATCCGCGTTAAGCGATCTGGCGAAGCTGGAGAATAAGAAGGGCGCGCTCGAGGTGCTGGGGCGGGTGGTGGCGTTGGAGCCGATCCAGGCAAATTTCCTACGGGTTGCGGAGCTGTCTTCGGAAGTGGGCGACAGCAAAGCTGCAGCGGGGGCGTTCAAGCGGGTGGCGCAACTGGCGGCGGCAGCGGGCGGGGATCCGGCGCAGTGGTATGAGCGCGCGTATCAGGAAGATTCCTCCGACGAAGAGATTACGCTGGCCTACGGCAAGAGCCTGCTGGCGCAGGGGCAGGTGGGAGCTGCGATTTTTATTCTTGAGGCGCAGGTGAATGCGGGGAAGAATTCGCCGCAGCTGCGGGAAATCTATGCCGAGGCTTTGCTGGCGGCGGGGCGTTATGCGGATGCGGAGCCGCTGGTGTGGCAGCAGTTTGAGCAGAATCCGGCGCGGATGCCGCAGGTAACGGCGCTGATTGGGCAGCTTGCGGACGCGGATCAGGATGAGGCGGCGGTGGCGCTGGCGCGCAAGCTGGGGCAGTTGCAGGCGAAGCGGGGCGAGCGGCGGCAGTTTGTGGCGGTGATGCAGGAGGTAACAGCGGCGCGGCGAGCGTCACCGGAGATGCTGGAGTTTCTGGGCGAGTTGTTTAATGCGTCGAACCGGGAGGGTGATTACTGCCAGACTCTGCTGAAGCTGTTCGATGTGTACTGCGGCACGGGAGATTTCGCGAAGGCGGCGGAATGCCTGGACCGCGCGGCGGAAGTGGATCCTTATGAGTCCGGGCACACCAAGCGGCTGGAGATGTTGAAGGGCAAGATTGACGATGGCAAGTTCAAAGCGATTGCTTCACGATTCAGCCCGAGCAAGGTAACGCCGGAGCCGGCGCAGGCGCAGGAAGCGGTGCTGGGGGCGTCGACGCTGCAGGATCTGATGCTGCAGGCGGAAATTCTGGTGCAGTATGGGATGCGGAACAAGGCGGTAGAAAGGCTGCAGAGGATTCAGGAACTTTTTCCGCGGGAAGAAGAGCGCAACGAGGATTTGCAGCGGCTTTACCTGGCGGCGGGAATGACGCCGACATATGCGGGATCGGCGCCGGTGCCATCGTCGTCATCGTCATCGTCGTCAGCGGCGGCGCCATTGGTTCCGGCTACGCCGGCGGCTGCCCGGCACCGGATCCGGCGGCGGAGATGCGCAACGTTACGCGCGTGGCGGAGATCACGCGCAAGCTGTATCACCAGGCGACCGCTCCGGCAGTGCTGACGACGGCGGTGAACGAGATTGGCGGGCACTGGGAAGTATCGCGCTGCGTGGCTTTGATGCGGACTCCGGGATCGGCGCCGACGGCGATGCAGGAGTTTTGCGGACGGGGAGTGAAAGAGGGAAATTCGGCGGCGATCAAGGCCGTGATGTGCGCGCTGCAGGATATGGGGTCGGAGGAGCCGATCATCGATTGCCGATGCGCAGAAGGCTCCGGAGCTGCAGGGAGTGCATAAGGCGGTGACGGAACTGGGAACGACGGCGGTGCTGGCGTTTCCGCTGAGCAATGGCGAGGATTCGGTAGGCGTGCTGGCGCTGATGCACAACAAGCCGCGGAACTGGCCGCACACCGATGCGGTGGTGCTGAAGACTTTGGCCGATCAGATGGTGATTGCGCTGAATAATGCCGGGCTGCGGCGGCTGGTGAAAAATCTTTCGGTGACGGAAGAGAAATCCGGATTGCTGAAGCGCGGGTCCTATCTTGATTTGCTGCTGGCGGAGAGCAAGCGGGCGGTGCAGAATGCGGCGCCGCTTTCGGTGCTGCTGCTGCAGTTTGGGCGGAGCGCGGCGCTGATCAAGGAATACGGCGAGGCTGCGGTGGAAGGCGCGATGGAAAAGATTGGGCAACAGTTTGCGGCGAATATCCGGACCAATGATCTGGCATTTCGATATGACACGACGACGATTGCGATCATTCTGGGAGAGACGGCGGAGAAAGAAGCGATGATGGCGATCGAGAAGCTGCGGAAAATCATCGCTGGAGTGCAGCTGCCTGCAAAAGAAGGATCGGAGAAAGGCCACGCCATGGAATTTTCGGCGGGGCTGGCTGAGGCGGTGGTGAAGGAGAGCTACGATCCCGTGGACATTGTGACGGAAGTGATTAACCGTGCCGAGCATGCGCTGGCATCCTCGCTGGGGCAAGGGCATGGGAAGGTTGTGGCGTTGGGCGCGGCGATGGCCGCGGGGGCCGTGGCGTAGGGGAATTGAGCCATTGAGCCATCGGGTCATTGAGCCATTGAGTCATTCAGTCGTTGACTCAATTAGTCTGGAATTCGAATGCTTCCGTCTTCTCGCTATCGGGAATCCTGGATTCCAGGCGACTTCCCATAGAAATCC
Organism: uncultured Acidobacteriaceae bacterium; assembly: GCA_963827005.1. Taxonomy (GTDB): domain Bacteria; phylum Acidobacteriota; class Terriglobia; order Terriglobales; family Acidobacteriaceae; genus Sulfotelmatobacter. The sequence continues at coordinate 851,047 of CAWGZD010000007.1, read as the reverse complement.
GTCTGGATCGGCGAAATATCCGGAATAGCCTCCCCAGAAGGCTTCCTCGGCGGGCTTGACTATTGTTGCTCCGGCGGCTTTAGCTTCTTTCAGCACGGAATCCACTTCATTGACGATTGCGGGTGTTGTAGGCGAGCGTTATCCCGCTGAAGCCTTGGCCTTCGGGGGCGACGGTTGCATCTTTTGCCAGTTCGTGGCGCGGATAGAGGGCTAGAGCCATGCCTCCTGCCTGGAAGAATACGATGCCTTCTTCTTGGCCATGGAACGGCGCCATCCGAGGCGGTTGTAGAACTCGGTGCTGCGAGTCAGATCGGATACTCCGAGAGTGATCAGGCTTAGGCGTTGTTCCATGGGGTCTCTGGCTGGCAACGGTATCACCATATCGACGGGTTGCAGCCAAAAGCAAATGGACGGGCGAACCTGGCGTTGATGAAGCAGGGGTCGAGCTGCGCTCGAACGGACAGCCGAGGGCGGCTGTCCCCACATCGGCATCTCTGAAAACTGCTAATTACGATGGTGATCCTCCGTCGCCCTGAGTGGTCAAATCTGTTCGCGCGCTGCTACACTAACCAGTTTGCATCAGTGTTTTCTATCTGCTCTGATGTGCTCTGATCAAGAGATTCTTTCAGGAAAATCATGTTGAAACCGGGTGATATCGCGATTGTGAGTGGGGCGCGCACGCCCTTTGGGCGCTATTGCGGGAAGCTGAAAGACTTTACCGCGCAGGAGTTGGGCGCGGTTGCGGGCAAGGGCGCGATCGAGCGGGCGGGGATTGATCCGAAGGAATTTGATCATGCGGTGTTTGGCAATGCGCAGCAGACTTCGGGCGATGCGCTGTATGGGGCGCGGCATGTGGGGTTGCGGGCGGGGCTGCCGATCGAGACTCCGGCGCTGACGGTGAACCGGCTGTGCGGGTCGGGGATGCAGGCGATTGTTTCGGCGGCGCAGATGATCCAGACCGACGAGGCGAAGATTGTGCTGGCGGGCGGGATGGAGGCGATGTCGCAGGCTCCGTTTGTGATTCGCGGGCGCGATGGATTTACGCTGGCTCCGGGCGGGAAGCTGGAAGATTCTTTGATGGTGGCGCTGCTGGACAGCTATTGCGGGTCTGTACATGGCGAACACGGCGGAGTTGTACGGGTCGGAGCAGGGCATTACGCGCGAGATGCAGGATGAGTTTGCGCTGCGTTCGCAGCAGAAGGCGGATGCGGCTTATAAGGAAGGACGCATTCAGGAAGAACTGGTTCCGGTGGCGCTGAGGAATTCGAAGGGCGAGGCTACGGGGGAATCGTTTACCGAAGATGACCACCGGCGGCCGCAGACTACTTTGGAAGGGCTGGCGAAGTTGAAGGCTGCGTTTGGCAAGAATGGGACTGTGACTGCGGGGAACGCCAGCGGAATTGTGGATGGGGCGCGGCGGTCGTGGTGATGTCGCTGGAAGAAGTTCGCAAGCGGAATCATGGAGCCGCTGGGGCGGATTGTTAGCTGGGGCGTGGCGGGAGTGGAGCCGAAGGTGATGGGGCGGGGTCCGGTGCCGGCTACTAAGATTGCTCTGCAGAAGGCTGGGCTTTCTTTGGATTACATTGATTTGATTGAAGTGAATGAGGCGTTTGCGGCGCAGTATCTGGCAGTAGAGAAGGAGCTGGGATTAGACCGCGACAAAGTTAATGTGAACGGTGGAGCGATTGCTTTGGGGCATCCGCTGGGGGCGACCGGGACTCGGCTGGTGATTACTTTGCTGTATGAATTGCGGCGGCGGAAGAAGAAGTATGGGCTGGCTACGGCTTGCATTGGCGGCGGGCAGGGGATTGCGATGATTGTGGAGAGTATGAACTAATTCTTTGCCACGGATTTTCACGGATTCGCACGGATGAAGAGCAAGCCATTTTTGCCTCAGATTCTTTGATCCGTGGCAATTCGTGTGATCTCGTGGCGGCTTATTTGGGAGTCATCATGGAAATTAAGAAGGTTGGGTTCTCGGTTGTGGGTTGATGGGGTCTGGGATTGCGCAGGTTTGCGCTACGGCGGGATTTGATGTGACTGTGCTGGAAGTGGAGCAGAGGTTTCTCGATAAGGGATTTGCCGGGATCGAGAAATCTTTGGCGAAGTTTGCCGAGCGGCCGGTGGAGAAGGGCGGGATCACGGCGGAGCAGAAAGACGCGATCCGGGCGCGGCTTCACGGGACTACTAACAAGGCGGACCTGGCTGATTGCGACATTGTGATTGAGGCCATCATTGAGAATGTGGATGAGAAGAAGAAGATGTATGCGTCGCTTGATGGCATCGTGAAGAAAGACGCGATCTTTGCTTCGAATACTTCTTCGATTTCGGTGACTGAGCTTTTGACGGCGGTGAAGCGGCCGGAGCGGTTTATTGGGCTGCACTTTTTTAATCCGGTGCCGCTGATGAAGCTGGTGGAAGTGGTGCGGACGATTGCTACTGCCGATGACGTTTACCAGACGGCTTACGAGTTTGGAAAAAGCTGGGCAAGGTTCCGGTGCGGACTTCGGATAAGACTGGATTCATTGTGAACCGGCTGCTGGTGCCTTATTTGCTGGATGCGATCCGGGCTTATGAAGAAGGTGTGGGATCGATTGAAGATATTGATAATGCGATGAAGCTGGGATGCGGGTATCCCATGGGGCCGTTTACTTTGCTGGATTTTGTTGGGCTGGATACTACTTATTACATTACTCAGGTGATGTTTGACGAGTTCAAGGAGCGGCGGTTTGCATCGCCTCCGCTGCTGAAGCGGCTGGTGATGGCGGGGTGGTACGGGAAGAAATCGGGGAAAGGGTTTTACGATTATTCGGACCCGAAGAGTCCGAAGGCGAATAAACTGTAGGATCGACTTTCCCTAAGATTGAAGCGTCCATGTTTAGACGTAGAAAAACCGATCAGACTGCCGGGCGAAGGCGGCCCGCAGGATGTAGAGAACGATATCGCCGGGCGTGGCACAGCTATGTGGCGCGGCGGAATCTGGTGGTGGTGCTGTTTCTCAGCTTTGTCTTTCTGGGATTTCATGATGGCGAAGCTTGAGCTGGGCGAGCCTGACGATTTGGCGATCCTGGTGGGCTGGATCGCCGTGTATCTGGCGGGGGGTTGGTGGCTCACGGAGTGGAGGTGTCCGCGATGCGGGAAGGTGTTTGGCCAACCGGCTGTGGACGCAGCGCTGCATCAGCTGCGGATTGAGCAAGGATGAAGTGGCGGCGGGGGCGCGGGGGAAGTGAAATTCTTTGCCACGGATTTGCACGGATCTGCACGGATTTAGAATCTTTCACCACGAGAGACACAGAGAAGAAATTCGACGGGAGCTGAGGCAACGGTCGCGGCATTGCATTGCGGCCGGCGCCGGCGATTCGCATCAGGTCCTTCGCTTCGCTCAGGATGACAACGCTTGGTTCCACGTGCCTTTTGAAATTCGTTGCGGATGGGTGAGAATCCCGTGCAGGTTTGAATTTTATGAACTTCGAAAACATACTTCTGGAAAAGAAAAACGCGATTGCTTACGTCACCGTGAACCGGCCGAAGGTTTTGAATGCGCTGAACATGGCCACGATGGAGGAGTTGCGGGCGGCGTTTCATGACATCAAGAATGATGCGGCGATTCGCGTGGTTATTTTTACTGGCGCGGGCGAGAAGGCGTTTATTGCCGGGGCGGACATTGGCGAACTGGCCAAACACGATGCGGTTTCGGGCAAGGAGTACACGCATCGCGGGCAGAATGTTCTTAACTTGATCGAGAATCTGGGCAAGCCGGTGATTGCCTGCATCAATGGATTTGCTCTGGGCGGGGGTGCGAGATTGCTATGGCTTGCACGATGCGGCTGGCGAGCGAGAATGCCAAGCTGGGGCAGCCGGAGGTGAAGCTGGGGATTATTCCGGGATATGGCGGGACGCAGCGGCTGCCGCGGCTGGTGGGCAAAGGCATTGCCATGCAGATGGTGCTGGCGGGGGAGATGATTTCGGCGCAGGAAGCGCATCGCATTGGGTTGGTGAATGAAGTTACGATTGCGGCGGAGTTGATTCCGCGGGCGGAAGCGATTGCGGCGAAAATTATTGCTAACGCTCCGCTGGCGGTGCAGTATGCGATGGAGGCCGTGAACAAAGGCATGGAGATGACTTTGAGCGAGGGGCTGTATCTGGAGGCGGTCTTGTTCGGCGTGGCTTGCGCTACTGAGGATAAGAAGGAAGGGACTACGGCGTTTCTGGAGAAGCGGGCGGCGGCGTTTAAGGGGAAGTAAAGTCTTTGCCACGGATTTCACGGATTACACACGGATCAAGAGCGAATCCACCACGGAGGCACAGAGTCACGGAGAAGAAAGACAAGAAGGATTTCAGTGGTCGAGCCTCTTCCTGAGCCTGAGTTGCATGCGCTCGAGGGTGCGCTTGAGTGCGGCGGGCATGCGCTTCGCTATTGTGGTTTCGCGATTCAACGCTTTTATTACCGAGAGGCTTTTGCTGAGTGCGGTCGATGGGCTGGTGCGCTCCGGCGCTACGAAAAAAGATATTGAGCTGGTGCGGGTGCCGGGGGCGTTTGAGATTCCTTTGGCGGCGCGGAAGCTGGCGGAGACTGGGAAGTATGACGCGATTATCTGTCTCGGCTGTCTGCTGCGCGGCGATACGGCGCACTATGACGTGATCGTGAATGAAGTGACGCGGGGGATTGGGCAGTCGGCGCAGGAGACTGGGGTTCCGCATGCGTTTGGGGTGCTTACCTGCGAGACTTTGGAGCAGGCGATCGACCGGGCTGGGCTGAAGATGGGGAACAAGGGATTTGAGGCGGCGCTGGCGGCGGTGGAGATGGCGTGGCTGAAGGAAGCTATCAGCCTTCAGGCTTCAGGCTGTCAGCAAAAGCCAAGATTCCTCGCTTCGCTCGGAATGACAAGATCGAGTCGCTCGGAATGACAAACGATTCAGCTCGGAATGACAAATCTAAGAACGCTCGAAGACGAAGCGCAGATAATCCCTCCTTACAGTAGACTGACAACTGGCCACTGATCACTGGCCACTGCTCTATGGGTACACGCCGCAAATCCCGCGAACTGGTTCTGCAGATGCTGTTTCAGGCGGACATGGGCAAGCAGACGGTGGACCAGGTGCAGCGCACGTTTTGGGCGGAGCATGACGGGACCAGCGCTGAGGTGCGGGGGTTTGCGGAGGATTTGTTCCGGGTGGCGACCGATCGCGGGGCGGAGATCGACAAGTTGATTGAGGGGCACGCGGAACACTGGCGCATGGAGCGCATGGCGGCGGTGGATCGCAATCTGTTGCGGGCGGGAGTGGCGGAGTTTCTGGGCTATCCGGAGACGCCCCGGGCGGTGGTGATTAATGAGGCGCTGGAGATCGCGCGGAAATTTTCCAGTCTGGAATCGGTGCAGTTCGTTAATGGCGTGCTGGATAGTGTGGCTAAGGATTTGGGCAAGACGGCGTAGAGAAGCAGATTGTGCCATTTGGTAACCGGATAATTGCGCAAAGATTTTGAGGCCCGGAATCGAGAATCTATGCTAGATCGCAACCTGATTACCCGGTTCCGGCATATCCGTACCAACTCTGGCGAATCGTTCCGAACTCTAGCACGTGATCTCAATCCACTATCCCGTCTACGGTCTTGACGGCCACGATATTCAGGGCGCAATTGTTTCCGGTGAAGCAGAAGTCGTTGGTGGAGTTGGCGAGGGGCGAGAAGGAAATCTGCATCTCGGTCGAGGGCGAGAGCGGTGTTGACTTCGTGCAGCAATCCGTCGGAGCCGGCGACGTAGATCAACGTGCCATCGACGGTGATGTCGGCGGCAATGGGAATTGCGTTGTTGACGAGCGGGATAGCGGACGCCGAGTCGGTGTTGAAGTTATAGACCAGGACGCCGCTGCGATCGCTCGGGACGATGTAGGCCTGGGTGGAATCGGGCGAGAGGAAAAAATTGATGGGGTGGAACGTGCCCTGGCCGATATTGATGTGGACGGAGCAAAGGTTGTGTTCTGAGTGGTCTGGGCGAGGGTGATGCTGGGGACAGAGCGAGGTGAGCGGTCCCGGAGAAGATGTGGTGGCGATGATGTCGATGCCGGTGTTGTCGAGGCCGAAGAAAAAGTCGAGGCCATTCGGTCTGAAGAGGTGGGAATAATCGCGTTGCCCATGGGGACGTTGCCGGCGGGAACCATCTTCAGGAACATGGGCGGCGTCGGACAGGCCGGGGGCGGGCAGAGTCACGGGAGAATTGTCGCAGGTGTTGTAGAGGGCGAGGTTCGAGGGCGAACCTCCGCCAGAGAGCAAGGCAAACGTTCCGGTGGAGTGAAAACGCAACAGAGGTGGCGGGTGTCGGCAAAGAGATGGGCGGCTGCAAGTATTGCAGTGTGGAATAGATGTACAAAGTGTTGCCGCCATTGCCGAGGATGAAGGTTTTCAACCCATCGGGAGAAAATGCAGCCGCGGTTGCGCTGTTGATGTTCAGTCGGCGTGGTGGACGACGGAGGCGGCTACTGACGACGTATACCTGATTGGGAGTGGAGACAGTGTCGGAGAAGACGGCTGCGCCGCCGTTGCGGGAGACGGCCAAGACTTTGCCGGTTACGAGGCCCAGAGGGTTGCTGCCGGGAGCGGGCAGGGAAGTAAAGGGGCTGGTGAAGCTCCGAGGTTAGCGGGGTTGATGGCGACGGCGCCGAATTCGCTGCCCATGTAAGCTTTGTCTCCCGCGGGGATCGAACATCAGCGAATTGGGAGGCAGTGGGAAGTGCGTGGGCGCGCCGGGAAGATTTGTGGCGGTCGAAACGTTGTAAAAGCCCACGGCGCACGAGTGGAGTCGCTGTAACAGTCCTGACTGGTTGCGAGGACGTTGGTGGCGGTCGGGGCGCCGGTCACCAATCCGGAAATGGCAGTGACGGGATAAACCGGCTGCGGAATGTAGGGCGCGGGAAACCCTCCGAGGTTGAGAGGGAATCCGACGTTGCAGGTTGGCGGCGTGCAGGATGCGGTGATGGCTGCGGCTCCCGGCTGGGGAGTGGTAACGGTGCAGGTTGTGCCGGGGCGCATCCGGCGCGTGGTGCCGCCGGCGGCGAGCGCGGCCGGCTAGGAAGAAACCCAAGTCAGCGGGGCTTTGGGGACGATGCAGCCTTGCACGTCGACGGCAGTTGCAGTAATGGTTTCCGAGGTTCCTTTGTTGACTGACAAAACTTGTTGTGTTGCCGCCTTGGGAGCCGGTTACGCCAAGTTCAGCTCGATGCATTGGACCGGGCAGGTTTCAAAGTAGTAGGGCGCGGCTGGAGACGCCCGAGGCCGAGGCGATGATCTGGGTCTGCCCAGGTAAACCGGGAGATGCAGTCGCCTGATTGGTGGCTACGTTGTAGGACGTACGGTGACGATGGGAGTGAGCGTGGCGACGCGTGTTGCCTTGGCTCCAGCTGAAGGGGCCGACTGAAGCGGTAATATCGGCGCCCTGGCTGTCATAGGCGGTCGCCTGCAGAGTCTATGATCTGGTTCTGCGAGAGGCAAGAATTGGTGGCCTTGAACGGGATGTTGCAAGCGGCGGGAAGCGCGATCTGCGTGGGGCAGGCGGGAGGCGGAGAATTTACGGGAGGAACGACGCTGACCTGATGTTGGCGATAAAGGGATGAACGAAGACCAGGGTGGGAGCGCTGGTCACCCCGTGGCTGTGGCGGTGACCTGGGCGACGCCGGTGCCGCCGGGGGTGCAGATGGTGAAGTAGGGTGCGTTCCAGGTGCCGGCGCAGGCGACGCCGCTGGGGCCGACGTCGACGATTCCGGGATCGCTCGAGGCATAGGAAAACGTTGTAGCGAACGTTTGAATTCGCGGCGTTCTGCGCGCTGGCGGTGAAGACAATGACGGTTCCCGCTTGCATCGAGTAGCTGAGGGTGGGATTCAGATTGATTTTTGCCGGGAAGGAAGAGACATCCGGGGGCTTGTGACCGCCGCACGCCGGCAAGAACACGAATAAGGAGATGGTGACGACCACCCACAACCACTGACCGAAACGCAACCTTCCCATGCACCCTCTCGTCGCCTCACGGTTGTGTCCGATGGGCGAGCCGCTCATTAGGAATGGAAAACTTGTAGTGTAGAGGCTGGAGACGGATTCAGCAAGCCGCAATGCGAGCGGCAGTGATGCAGTTTGAAAAGGAAGCGAGCCAGACGCGCGATTATTGCGTCGCAAAAGACGCGACGCAACCCGCGGCTCGCCCAGGTCCCTCACTGCGCAAAAGCTCTTGCTCAGGATGACAATCAAACTGCACCGCTGTCAGCGTTGGTATGCGCTGGCGCCGGGAGAATCGCTCCAGGTTCATCAATTAAGTTCGTCAACCAGTTCATCAAACAGGTTTTTCAACAGGTTCGTCAGTGGGATGCAAAAAGATGGGTTGACGATGTTTCCACTGAGTTGCTATAGTAGTTTGGTTCCGCGAGTCAATCCAGGCTTGGTGTGCGCCGTGAGTTCTGCGGAGTTGTGCGAGAACTTGCGGCAGAGCTTTTGAGAAATGCGTTTCCGGTGAAGTAGAAGTGGTGAAGTGAAGTAAAGAGCCGGAAACTTTCCTCGCTGAAACGTTCCTGCGCTGCCTTTCGCCCTATCACGAGGGCTTCGGGAGTGCCTGAGTCAGGCGCGACCTGAGGTCTGCGAGAGGATATGCAGGACAGAGCTGGCGATACGGAGTACCCCCGGAGTTTTGGCCGGGTGCCACCGTCGGCAGCATAAATCTAGATTGGGACCCAAGAATCTCTCTCCGTGATTCGTGTGCGGCGAGAAGCATGGCTGGCCGATTTTGCCTGCCAGCCCGGATCGCGCGGTAAGCGGCCGGGAAAGCTGATAGCGCGGTGCGCTGCCTGCCCGTGAGGGACGGATTCAGTGCGCGACTTTCGGGATGCGGGTTTTTGCGCGCGATGCTTTCGTGCGCGATAAGGAGCGGCAAAGAGTGCCTACTTTTAATCAGCTGGTGCGTGATGGGCGGAAGCGGCCGCGGTATAAGACGGCCAGTCCGGCGTTGCAGGGATGTCCGCAGAAGCGCGGGGTTTGCACGCGCGTGTACACGCAGACGCCGAAGAAGCCGAACTCGGCGTTGCGGAAAGTGGCGCGCGTGCGGCTGACCAACGGGATTGAGGTTACGACCTACATCCCTGGTGTTGGCCACAACTTGCAGGAGCACTCGATTGTGCTGATCCGCGGCGGCCGCGTGAAGGATCTGCCGGGCGTGCGCTATCACGTGATTCGCGGCACGCTGGATGCGGTGGGCGTGGCCGGACGCCAGCAGGGACGCTCGAAATACGGCGCCAAGCGCGCCAAGAAGGGTTAAGAGCAGTGGTCAGTGATCAGTGGTCAGTGGCCAGTAAGATCTGAACTGAGACCTCGGAGTTTTGATGCCTCGTAAAGGACATACCGCAAAGCGGACCGTGCCAGCCGATGCCGTTTATGGCTCGAATCTGGTGACGAAGTTTATCAACTCGATGATGTGGCAGGGCAAGCGCTCGACCGCCGAGGGCATCTTTTATGAAGCCCTGACCAAGGTGCAGGAAAAAGGCGGCGACGAAGCTTTGAAGCTGTTCACCAAGGCTGTGGAGAATGCGAAGCCGCTGCTCGAAGTGAAGACTCGCCGCGTGGGCGGCGCCAACTATCAGGTGCCGGTGGAAGTGAATGCCGACCGGCGAACGTCGCTCGCGATCCGCTGGCTGCTGACTTACGCGCGCGGTCGCGCGGAGCGCGGGATGGTTGACAAGTTGAGCAACGAATTGCTGGACGCGGCCAACGGTAAAGGCGCGGCCATCAAGAAGAAGGAAGATGTGCACCGCATGGCGGAAGCTAATAAGGCTTTTGCGCACTATCGGTGGTAAGGAAGTGCATTCAGCTCTTCGCGGCATTGTAGCCGCTTAGCTGACCGGAGTTGATCGAGCTAACAGCTGACAGGCTAAGAGCTAATAGCTGATTTTTCGGAGCCCAGAAAGAGTTAGAGAGTCGTGCCTAGAACAGTCCCATTAGAACGCTGCAGGAATATCGGCATCATGGCGCACATTGATGCCGGGAAGACCACTACGACGGAGCGCATCCTGTTTTATACGGGGAAGACGCACCGCATCGGAGAGGTGCACGAAGGCACTGCGACCATGGACTGGATGGAGCAGGAGCAGGAGCGCGGGATCACGATTACGTCCGCGGCGACGACCTGCACCTGGCGCGATATTCGCATCAACATTATTGATACGCCGGGCCACGTGGATTTCACGGCGGAAGTGGAACGCTCGCTGCGCGTGCTGGATGGCGCTGTGGCGGTGTTTGACGCAGTCCATGGGGTGCAGCCGCAGTCGGAAAAAGTCTGGCGCCAGGCTGACAAGTACGGCGTTCCTCGAATTTGCTTCATTAATAAGATTGACAAGATGGGCGCGGATTTCGAGCATGCCGTCGATACCATCCGCAAGCGGTTGAGCGCCAAGCCGGTTGCGATTCAGATTCCGATCGGCCAGGAAGATAAGTTCAAGGGCGTGATCGATCTGATCAACATGAAGGCGATCGTGTGGCAGGACGACACGATGGGCGCCGAGTATCTTACCGAAGAAATTCCCGCCGAGCTGAAGAAGAAAGCGGAAGCGTTCCACGCGCAGTTGGTCGAGAGCATTGCCGAGAACGACGACGAAATCCTGCACAAGTTTCTGGAAGGCGAAGAGATCAGCGCGGATGAATTGCGGGCTTCGCTGCGCAAGTCGACGATTGCTTTGAAGGTGTTTCCGGTGGTTGTGGGGACGGCGTTCAAGAATAAAGGCGTGCAGCCGCTGCTCGATGCGGTGGTTGACTATCTGCCTTCGCCGCTCGATGTGCCGGAGACACATGGAACGAATCCGGACAGCGGGGAGCAGATTTTCCGCAAGGCGGACGACAAAGAGCCGTTTTCGGCGCTGGCGTTCAAGATCATGGCTGATCCGTTTGTCGGCCAGTTGACGTTTATTCGCGTTTACTCCGGGCAGTTGAAGACCGGAGACTCCGTGCTGAACACCGGGCGCCGGCGCAGTGAGCGCATTGGGCGGTTGCTGAAGATGCACGCCAACAAGCGCGAAGAGATCAGCGAGATTCTGGCGGGCGACATTTGCGCGGCTGTTGGACTGAAGGGTGTGAGCACGGGCGATACGATCTGCAACGAAGATCATCCGATAGCTCTTGAAAATATTACGTTTGCGGTTCCCGTGATTTCAGTTGCGGTTGAGCCCAAGACGAAAGCCGATCAGGAAAAAATGGGCATGGCGCTGGGGCGCCTGGCGCAGGAAGATCCTACCTTTAAAGTTCACACCGATCCTGACAGCGGACAGACCATCATCAGCGGCATGGGCGAGTTGCATCTGGAAATCATCGTCGACCGCATGATGCGCGAGTATAAGGTTGAGGCCAATGTCGGCAAGCCGCAGGTGGCTTATCGCGAGACCATTCGCAAGCACTCTGAGGCGGAAGGCAAATACATTCGCCAGACCGGCGGACGCGGCCAGTACGGGCACGCCAAGATCAAGCTGGACCCGCAACCGCCGGGCGTGGGCTACGAGTTCGTCAACGACATTGTGGGCGGTTCGGTGCCGAAGGAATTTATCAAGCCGATCGATCAGGGAATTCAGGAAGCGCTGGAAGGCGGAATTCTGGCGGGCTATCCGATGGTCGATGTGAAGGCTACGCTGTACGACGGCAGCTATCACGATGTCGACTCGAACGAAATGGCGTTCAAGATTGCCGGCTCGATGGCGTTCAAGGAGGCTGCGCGCAAGGCTTCTCCGGTGCTGCTGGAGCCGGTGATGGCGGTTGAAGTGGTAACGCCCGAAGATTACGCCGGCGTGATCATGGGCGACCTGAGTTCGCGGCGTGGACGCATTGAAGGCATGGAGCATCGCGCCGGGTCGCAGGTGATCAAGGCGATTGTTCCTCTGGCTGAAATGTTTGGGTACGCGACGCACATGCGGTCGTCGACGCAGGGGCGGGCTGAGTACTCGATGCATTTTGCGCGTTATGAGGAGGCTCCGCGGTCGGTGGCGGAGGAAATCATCGCCAAGGTGCAGGGGACGACGAAGTAGTAACGCTCGCGTTAGGATTTGCAGATTAGAGATCCTTCGGCGCTAAAGATCGGCGCCTCAGGATGACAAGCTGAAGGTTGAGGAAAGAATATGGCGAAAGAGAAATTTGATCGGACTAAGCCGCACTGCAATGTGGGGACGATTGGTCACATTGATCATGGCAAGACGACGTTGACGGCGGCGATCACGAAGGTTTTGTCGAAACATAATCCGAAGAACACGTTCCGTTCGTTTGATTCGATCGATAACGCGCCGGAAGAGAAGGCGCGCGGCATCACCATTGCGACGGCGCACGTGGAGTATGAGACGCCGAACCGGCACTACGCGCACGTGGATTGCCCGGGCCACGCCGACTACATCAAGAACATGATCACGGGCGCGGCGCAGATGGATGGCGGGATTCTGGTGGTGGCGGCGACGGATGGTCCGATGCCGCAGACGCGCGAGCACGTGCTGCTGGCGCGGCAGGTGGGCGTGCCGTATCTGGTGGTGGCGCTGAATAAAGTTGATGCGGTGGACGATCCGGAGCTGCTCGAGCTGGTGGAGCTGGAAGTGCGCGAGTTGCTGAAGGCTACAAGTTTCCGGGCGACGATGTGCCGGTGGTTCGGGTATCGGCGCTGGGCGCGCTGAACGGCGAAGAGAAGTGGGAGAAGCAGATTGACGCGTTGATGGAGGCGGTGGACAAGAGCATTCCGCAGCCGGCGCGCGAGTTGGACAAGCCGTTTCTGATGCCGATTGAAGATATTTTTTCGATTCAGGGACGCGGCACGGTGGTGACCGGGCGTATCGAGCGCGGCAAGGTGAAGGTGGGCGAGGAAGTGGAGATTGTCGGCTTCCGCGACACGCGCAAGACGGTGGTGACGGGCGTGGAAATGTTCAAGAAGCAGTTGGATGAAGGCATGGCGGGCGACAACGCGGGCCTGCTGCTGCGCGGCATTGCGAAAGAAGATGTGGAGCGCGGGATGGTGCTGGCGAAGCCGGGATCGATTACGCCGCACACGAAGTTCAAGGCGGAAGTTTACATCCTGACGAAAGAAGAAGGCGGGCGGCATACGCCGTTCTTCAAGGGATACCGTCCGCAGTTTTACTTGCGGACTACCGATGTGACGGGCGTGGCGGAGTTGCCGGCTGGAACGGAGATGGTGATGCCTGGGGACAACGTCTCGCTGGTGATCGAGTTGATCACGCCGGTGGCGATGGAGAAGGGATTGCGGTTTGCCATTCGCGAAGGCGGACACACGGTGGGCGCCGGAACGATTTCGGAGATTGTGCAGTAAGGAAGCGCGCCGAACGCGCGCCAGGTCCTTCGCGAGACAAAGAGCGTCTTGCTCAGGATGACAACTTAATAACGCGGCTTGCATCCTGCCGCTGGTTCTTTCCTTCCGGAGACGCCGGGAGGGGTTAGAGAGAGTGAAACGTGATTGGAAAAGAAAGAATTCGCATCCGGTTGAAGGCTTACGACTACCGCATTCTGGATCAGTCGACGGGCGAGATTGTGGAAACCGCGCGGCGTACCGGGGCGCAGATTGCGGGGCCGATTCCTTTGCCTACGATGAAGAACAAGTACTGCGTGCTGCGTTCGCCGCACGTGGATAAGAAGTCGCGGGAGCAGTTTGAGATCCGCACGCATAAGCGGCTGCTCGATATTCTTGAGCCTACGCAGCAGACGGTGGATGCGCTGATGAAGCTGGATTTGCCGGCGGGCGTGGATGTGGAGATTAAGGCTTTCGGGAAAGAGCATAAATAGGCTGTCAGCCTTCAGCTCTCAGCTTATTGCTGAGGAGCCTCAGCCGCTGGCGTAAGCCAAGCTGGGTTAAGAGAGAAGACAATATGGCAACTCGAGTTACTGGGATTTTGGGCAAGAAGGTCGGCATGACGCAACTGTTTGACTCGAAGGGCGATGTGCGCCCGGTCACGGTGCTGCAGGCTGGTCCTTGCGTAATTACGCAGCACAAGTCGGCGACGCGGGACGGTTACGAGGCGGCGCAGATTGGGCTGGTCGAATTCGTGAAGGAGTCGCGGCTGACCAAGCCGGCGCGCGGACACCTGGCGAAGAATAATCTTCCTCCGGTGAAGTTTATGCGTGAAGTGCCGCTCGAAACCGATGGCGCTGCCGACAGCGACGTTACGGTGAAAGTTGGCGACCGGGTGCTGGTCGAGATTTTTGAAGGCGAAAAGTTTGTCGACATCGTGGGAGTAAGCAAGGGCAAGGGCTTCCAGGGTGTGGTGAAGCGGCATCATTTTGGCGGCGGTCCGAAGTCGCACGGGTCGATGTTTCAGATTACGGGTTCGATTGGTTCGTCGGCGTTTCCTTCGCGCGTGTTCAAGGGAATGCGCATGTCGGGACACATGGGCCATGCCCGGGTAACGCAGCGCAACCTGCGAGTTTTGGGTGTGGATAAGGACGAGAATCTGCTGGTGGTTGAAGGCAGCGTGCCGGGGCCGCAGGGCGGATACCTAGTAATCATGAAGGCGAAAAAGCCGCCCAGAGAGCGCCGTGGATTTGCGGGTTCGGCTACGGTCGATCCGTTGAAGGCGGCTAAGCGAGCGGCGAAGAAAGCTTAGTAATCAGTGCAGTACCGAGTACCGAGAAGCAATATGGCAACTATTGATATTTACAATTTGAGCGGCGCCAAGGTCGGAACCTTCGATCTCGCCGATGAAATTTTCGGCGCGGTGAATGAAGATCTGATCTGGGAGGCGGTGAAGCACTACCGCGCCGGGCAGCACCGCGGCACGCATGCGACCAAGGCTCGCTGGCAGGTTTCCGGTTCGGGCAAGAAGCTGTGGAAGCAGAAGGGCACGGGGCGGGCGCGTATCGGCTCGATCCGTTCGCCACTGTGGCGTCACGGCGCCACGGTGCACGGTCCGACGCCGCGATCGTATGACTATGCTTTCCCGCGCAAGAAGCTGTTGGGAGCGCTGCGTTCCGCGCTGGCGGCGAAGTTTGCCGATGGCAAGCTGACCATTGTGAATGCGTTTGATCTGAAGGACGCGAAGACGAAGGCGTTCCGGGCGGCGCTGGATGCGCTGAAGGTGGAAAAGACGGTGCTGATCGTGGAAGCGCCGAACGCCGACGAACCGCAACCTGGAGCTGAGCTCGCGCAATATTGCAGGGCTGGAGTTGATTGCGGGCAATGAGGTTCATCCTTATCACCTGCTGAAGTATGATCGCGTGATTTTTTCGCATCCGGCGATCGAGAAGTTGCAGCTCACGCTGAAAGACACGTTGCCCAAGCGGCAGCGCAAGGCGAAGGAAGACGAGGGCGCGAAGAAGGCGTCGGCGGCTCCGCGGAAGCGTGCGCGGCATGAAAAAGCGGCGGAGGTGGCCTGTAATGAAATCCGCATACCAGATTATTCGGCGTCCGGTGATTACGGAAAAAGGCTTGGCGATCAAGGAAAACCAGAACACGCTGGTGTTCCAGGTCGCGCCGGGGGCAACGAAGACCGAAGTGAAGCAAGCGGTGCAGACGATTTTCAAAGTGAAAGTTCTTTCCGTGCGCACGGCGATGTATCCGGGAAAAGAACGGCGGCGGGGGAAGTTTGCCGGCTACCGTCCGGACTGGAAGAAGGCGTATGTGCGGCTGCGGGCTGGGGAGAAGATGCCGGAGTACGCGCAGAATTTGTAAGAACGGTCGTTAGTCGTCAGTCGTTGGTCAGCTAGCAGAACAATGCGGACCGAGTTGAATGCGAACGACAAACGACCAACGGCTGACGACGAAGTTAAGAGCTGATTATGGCGATCAAGACTTATCGACCTACTACGCAGACGTTGCGCTATCGCACGACGATCGTCAACGACGACATTACGACGCAGCATCCGCACAAGCCGCTGATTGAGAAGAAGCAGCGCACCGGCGGGCGCCGCAACTCGGGCGACATTACCAGCTGGCATCGTCGGCGGCGGGCACAAGCAGAAGCTGCGCATCATCGACTTCAAGCGCGACAAGGCCGGCATTCCGGCGACCGTGACGACGATTGAATACGATCCGAACCGTTCGGCGCGGATTGCGCTGCTGGCGTATGCCGATGGCGAGAAGCGTTACATTCTGGTAGCCCGAAGGAATGAAGGTCGGGCAGAAAGTTGTGAGCGGGCCGGAGGCCGATATTCTGGTGGGCAACGCGTTGCCGCTGCGCAATATTCCGCCTGGCACGTCGATTCACAATCTGGAGTTGAAGCCGGGCAAGGGAGCGCAGATGGTGCGCTCGGCGGGCGGCGCGGCGCAGTTGATTGCGAAGGAATCCGATTACGCGCTGGTGAAGTTGCCTTCGGGCGAGACGCGCAAGATTTCGCAGGATTGCATGGCGACGATCGGGCAGGTGGGGAACCTGGATCACGAGAACATCACCATCGGCAAGGCGGGACGCATGCGCTGGATGGGTTGGAAGCCGCGTAACCGCGGCGTTTCGATGAATCCGGTGGACCATCCGCACGGCGGTGGTGAAGGCAAGACTTCGGGCGGACGGCATCCGGTAACGCCTTGGGGACAGCCGACGCGCGGGTATAAGACGCGGAATAACAAGCGGACGGATAAGTTTATTGTGAACCGGCGGGCGAAGTAAGTAGCGGCTGGCGTGATTGTTAGCAAAGCAGGTTCCTCCCCGCGCTTTGCGACCGTTCGGAATGACAAAGGTTAGTTGAGGTCGAGAACATTTATGGCACGTTCAACCAAGAAGGGCGCGTTTGTGGATGGCTTCCTGATGGCCAGGGTCGAGGGCATGAATTCGCGCAACGAGAAAAAAGTGTTGCGCACCTGGTCGCGGCGATCCACCGTGGTTCCGGAGATGGTGGGCCACACCATTGCGGTGCACAACGGCAAAAAGTTTATTCCGGTGTACGTCACCGAGAACATGGTGGGGCACAAGCTGGGCGAGTTCAGTTTCACGCGCAACTTCAAGGGCCACTCCATGCGGGCGGCGACGGAAGTGGCGGCGAAGCCGGCGGGTATTCCGGGCGGTCCGGGAGCGATTACTCCGGCGGCAGCGCCTGCGGCGCCGAAGGCATAGAAAGGGTTTAGGCCGTTAGCTCTTAGCCGTTAAGCTTAGGGCCAAGAGAGCGCAAGAGCAGAGCGGTCTGTTTAGAACAGAGACGAGATATGGAATTTCGAGCGGAAATGCGTTACTTGCGAGTCTCGCCGCAGAAGGCGCGCCTGGTGCTGGAGTTGATCAAAGGGCGCAAGGTGGAAGAGGCGCGCAACACGCTGCTGTTCACCAAGAAGCGGGTGGCGGCGCATGTGGGCAAGCTGCTGCAGTCGGCGCTCGACAATGCGAACTTTCTCAGCGCCGAGAAGAATCTGGACGTCGATCTCGACAATTTGTATGTGAAGAGCGCGATCGCCAATGACGGGCCGCGCATGAAGCGTATTCGTCCGGCGCCGCAGGGACGGGCTTTCCGCTATCAGCGGCGCATCGCGCACATCACGCTGGTGCTGGCCGAGCGCGGGAATGGATCGGCTCGCGCTGCGAGTGGCGGGACGGCAAGTGCGGCTCCGGCGAAGCGGCGCGCGCCGGTGGCGAAGAAGGCGGCGGGCAGCGGGCAAGAAGAAGGCGGCTGCGAAGTAACAGCAACAGCAGGTTCCTCACGCCGCGCTTTGCGCGGGTTCGGAATGACAAGGTTTTGCTTGGGATCGATTTCTTAGGATCGACAGGGTTTTGATTAGGAGAAGCAATGGGACAAAAAGTCCATCCTTATGGTTTTCGCCTCGGCTACACCAAGCCGTGGAAGTCGCGCTGGTTTGTGGAGCGGGACTACGACAAGCTGCTGCTCGAAGACGTCAAGCTGAAGAACGAGCTGAAGGACAAGCTCAAGTCGGCGGGCGTGAGTTCGATTGAGATTGAGCGTCCGGGCAACAAGCTGCGGATCATCATCAAGACGGCGCGGCCCGGAATTATTATCGGGCGCAAGGGCGCGGAGATCGACAAGCTGAAGGCCGACCTGCAGAAGCGCACAGGCGCGCGAAGATGTTTGTCGACATTCAGGAAGTGCACAAGCCGGAACTCGATGCCCAGCTGGTATCAGAAGCGATTGCGCTGCAACTGGAAAAGCGCGTCGGATTCCGGCGCGCCATGCGCAAGGCGGTGGATTCGGCGCTGCGCTTCGGTTGCAAGGGCATCAAGGTTCGAGTGAGCGGACGGTTGAACGGAAATGAAATCGCGCGCTCGGAGTGGTACCTGCAGGGACGTTTGCCGCTGCACACGCTGCGCGCCGACATCGAATACGGATTTTCCGAAGCCAGGACCACTTACGGCGTGATTGGCGTGAAGTGCTGGGTGTACAAGGGCGAAATTCTTCCGACCAAGAAGCGGGAGCAGACGACGGGGGCGTCTAGGGAAGCGTCTTCCTGTAGCAGGGTCCAGTTGAGTCGAGATCCTTCGCGAGACAAAGGACGTCTCGCTCAGGATGACAAAGCGAGACAAAAGGCGTCTCGCTCAGGATGACAAGGCGCGTGGATGACGGCAAAAGAGAGCTGACTTTATGTTGATGCCAAAGAAAGTGAAGTACCGCAAGCAGCAGCGCGGGCGCATGACCGGGAAGGCCTGGCGCGGAAGCACGCTGGCGTTTGGCGACTTCGGGCTGAAGGTGCTTGAGCCGGGCTGGATCACCGACCGCCAGATCGAAGCCAGCCGCGTGGCCATGACTCGCTTTGTGAAGCGCGGCGGCAAGATCTGGATCCGGGTGTTTCCGGACAAGCCGGTCACCAAGAAGCCGGCCGAAACCCGTATGGGTAAGGGCAAGGGCGCGCCCGATCACTGGGTTGCGGTGGTGCGTCCGGGAAAGATTCTGTTTGAGATGGAAGGGGTCACGATCGTGGATGCGACCGAGGCGATGCGGCTGGCGTCGCACAAGCTGCCGCTGCGCACGACGTTGGTGAAGCGGGAGACGGCGCATTAAAGGCGGGCTTCGGGCTTCCGCTGCCGGGCTTCGGCCGGGAAAATGAAAGCTCGTGAGGAATTTTACGAAGGCAGACATTTTATGAAGGCAGACAAGGTCAGAAACTTAACCGACGCCGAACTGCAGCACCAGGGGCAGGATCTCGCGGACCAGTTGTTCAAGCTGAAGTTTCAGCTGAACATGGGCCAGACCGAGAGCCTGAAGAAGATTCGCGGGCTGCGCAAGGACATTGCGCGAGTGAAGACAATTTTAGGCGAGCGTTCGCGCTCGGCCGCAACGGAGAAACGTTAATGGCGGAAGCCGCAATCAAGAAGTCTGCAACGCCGCCGAGCGAGCAGGTGCAGGGCCGGCGCAAGGAAGTGGTGGGAGAAGTCGTCTCAAACCGCATGGCCAAGACCATTGTGGTGCAGGTGACGCGCAAGAAGGCGCATCCGTTCTACGGTCGGGTGGTGGCGCGCAATAAGAAGTTTTACGCGCACGACGAGAAGAATGAAGCGCACGTGGGCGATGTGGTGCGGCTGGAAGAGACGCGTCCGCTGTCGAAGTTGAAGCGTTGGAAGCTGAAGGACATTGTGCGCAAGACCACGCTGGTGCCGGAAATCGCGCTGGAACGCGACGACAAGGGCCAGGCGAAGAGCCAGAGCAAAGGCCCAGGCAAGGGCAAAGGCAAGTAGCGCGCAGCGCGGGAATGATCGAGGGAGATTGAAGCCATGGCTGTGATGATGAGAAGCATGCTGGAGGTCGCCGACAACTCCGGCGCCCGCAAGCTGCAGATGATTCTGCCGCTCGGCGGTTCTACCGGGCTGAATGCCGGCCTCGGCGACATAATCACCGCCGCGGTGAAGGAAGCGGCTCCCGACGGGCAGGTGCAGAAGGGCAAAGTGGTGAAGGCGGTGATCGTGCGCACGCGCAAGGAGCATCGGCGGCGCGACGGCACCTACATCCGCTTCGACCAGAATGCGGCAGTGCTGATCAATGACGCGGGCGAGCCTGTTGGGACGCGCGTCTTCGGTCCCGTGGCCCGGGAGTTGCGCGAGAAGAAGTTTTTGAAGATCGTGTCGCTGGCGCCTGAGGTGATTTAGTACCCAGTACCTAGTACCTAGAAACACGAATCAGGAATTGAGAACTGGAAATGAGAACTGTCAGCACAGTACACAAGCGAGTGGATATCCGCCGCAACGATACCGTGAAGGTGATTACGGGGCGGGACAAAGGCAAGGAAGGACGCGTGCTGCGCGTGTTTCCCGACGACAACAAGCTTCTGGTCGAGCATGTGATGATCGTGAAAAAGCATGTGCGCCCGAACCCGCAGCGCAACATCAAGGGCGGCATTGCCGAGCAGGAGAGCCGGATTGCCTATT
Organism: uncultured Acidobacteriaceae bacterium; assembly: GCA_963827005.1. Taxonomy (GTDB): domain Bacteria; phylum Acidobacteriota; class Terriglobia; order Terriglobales; family Acidobacteriaceae; genus Sulfotelmatobacter. Next base: position 830,754 of record CAWGZD010000007.1, on the reverse strand, counting down.
CCAACGTGCAGCTGGTATGCCCGACCTGCGGGCCGGTGCGCATTGGACACGAAAAGCGCGGCGACAAAAGGGTGCGGGTGTGCAAGAAGTGCGGAACGACGCTGGATAAATGATTGAGTGATTGGTCGATCGGGTGATTGAGCCATTGGAAATCTGGCGGACTCGGGTTTTGATTTTCAATCGCCAGATGGCGCAATTACACAATTGCCCAATTGAGGGGTTAAGACGCGATGGCAAAGGATAAAGACAAGAAGGCGGCGAAGGATTCGGTGCAGGAGCAGAAGGCTCCGGCGCAAGCGCAGCACAGTGCCAAGGAACGGCCGCGGCTGCGGGCAAAGTTCGAGAAGGAAGTGGCTCCCGCGCTGTTGAAAGAGTTGGAACTCACGAATGCGATGGCAGTTCCGCGGCTGAACAAGATTGTCGTGAACATGGGTATGGGCGAGGCCACGCAGAATTCGAAGGTGATGGATCCGGCGGTGAACGAGCTGGGACAGATCACCGGGCAGAAGCCGATCATCACCAAGGCCAAGAAGTCGATTGCGGCCTTCAAGGTGCGCGAAGGGCAGGCGATTGGAACCATGGTGACGCTGCGCGGCGACCGTATGTATGAATTTTTCGACCGGCTGGTGAATATCGTTCTGCCGAGGGTGCGGGACTTCCGCGGAGTGTCCACCAAATCGTTCGACGGCCGCGGCAACTATACCCTGGGCCTGCACGACCAGTTGATCTTCCCCGAGATTCTTTATGAGAAGGTCGACAAGCAGAAGGGAATGAACGTCACGATCGTGACCACGGCGGCGAACGATAACCAGGCGCGAACGCTGTTGAAGCATCTGGGGATGCCGTTCCGGACTCAGTAAGGGCAAGGTTTCAAAGTTTCAGGTTTCAGGGTTGCAAGTTTCAAAGTGTCGTGTTTCAAAGTCTCAAGGTTCGTTAAGGATTACATGACTACAGCCAAGCGAGTGAAGGACGCGAAGATCGAAAAGAAGTTTGAGGTAGCGCGGAACAACAAGGAGAAGACCCCTAAGTTTTCCTCGCGCCGGCACAACCGCTGCAAGATCTGCGGCCGGCCGCGAGCGTATTTGCGCAAGTTCGGCATGTGCCGCTTGTGCTTCCGGGGCCTCGCGCTGCGCGGGGAGATTCCGGGTGTGGCGAAGTCGTCCTGGTAGGGCGGCTGGGGTGCGTGCCAGCCGAGATCCTTCGCGAGGCAAAAGGCGTCTCGCTCAGGATGACAAACTGAAGGTAGTGGTAAGGAAGCCGCTGCAGGTTCTCCGCTGAACGCGGAGCGAACGGGCGGCGAGAGGAGAAGCAAACGATGAGGTTGACCGATCCGGTCGCAGACATGCTGACGAGGGTGCGCAACGCGCTGCAGGCGCGGCACCAGAAGGTGGACGTCCCGGCTTCCAGGCTGAAGGTGGAGATCGCCCGCATTCTGAAGGAAGAAGGCTACATCTCAAATTTCAAGGCCACGGAAGAAGAAGGCCACAAGGTCATCCGGATCTATTTGAAATACGGTGCGCACAATGAAGCGGCGATTTCAAAGGCGGAGCGCGTGTCGCGCCCCGGCTGCCGCGTCTACGTGAGGCGCAGCGAGATTCCTCGAGTGCTGGGCGGCATGGGGATTAACATCCTCACCACGCCGCGCGGGGTGATGACCGGTCGCCAGGCGCGCAAGGAAGGCGTGGGCGGCGAGTTGTTGTGCGAGATCTGGTAAGGCAGCTTCTAGCTACTAGCTTCTGGCTGCTAGCTAATCACGCTGCGGGAAATAAACGGACTGAACGAAAAGTAAATCACTGATGAAGCGCCTGGCTAGAAGCTAGGAGCTAGAAGCTAGAAGCTCTTATGTCACGAATTGGAAAAAAGCCGATCCCGATCCCCAAAGGGGTGACGGTCAAAATTGAAGGCAACACGGTACTGGTGCAGGGGCCGAAGGGCAAGCTGGACACGGCTCTTCCCACGGGCATAAAGGTCGAGCAGAAGGATGGGAATATTGTTGCCATCCGCGAGAATGATTCGCAGGCTGCTTTGCACGGACTGGCGCGCGCTCTGGTCAACAACGCGGTTGAAGGCGTGACCCGGGGCTGGACGCGCGAACTGGAAATCGTCGGCATCGGCTACCGGGCTGAGATGAAGGGCAAAGGCACGGTGGTGTTCAGCCTGGGCTACTCGCATCCGATCGAATATCCTTTGCCGACCGGGGTTGAGGCTGCGGTCGATCCCAAGCAGACGAAGATCTCGCTGACTGGAATCGATCGTCAGCAGGTGGGCCAGGTGGCGGCGGAAATGCGCTCGCTGCGTCCGCCGGATCCGTACAAGAACAAGGGCGTGCGCTATTCGGGCGAGAGATTGAAGAAGAAAGTCGGTAAGACCGGAGCGAAGTAGCGGCGCGTTGCGGGCGTGAGCGAAGCGGAGCCCGCAGCCGCTATCCTGAACGAAGTGAAGGATCTCCCGTATGCCGGGTGAAGGATAACGAGCAATGTTTACCAGGAAATCGAAGAACCAGAAGCGCGAGCACATTCATGACCGCATCCGCAAGAAGATGCAGGGCACGGCGGAGCGTCCGCGGCTGAATGTTTACCGTTCGCTGAATCACATTTATGTGCAGGTCATCGACGATCTGCACGGCCAGACGCTGGTATCGGCGAGCTCCGCCGAGGGCAAGAAGGAAGATCGGCGGACCGGTGGCAACGTGGCGGCGGCCAAGGCGCTGGGCAAGGTGATTGCCGAGCGGGCCAAGGCCAAGGGCGTGAGCAAAGTGGTATTTGACCGCGGCGGCTACATTTATCACGGCCGGGTGAAGGCGCTGGCCGATGCGGCCCGCGAAGCGGGATTGCAATTCTAGGGGATTGAGCGATTGCGCAATTGAGTCATTGAGTGATTAAAAAACCAAGAAGCCATGTTTTCAGTCGCACAATCGCCCGATCGCTAAATGAAACGAGAGTCTAAGAATGCCAACAGTCGTTAAGAAGCTCGATGCAAATTCGTATCAGTTGAAAGACCAGGTTGTGGCCATCAACCGCGTCACCAAAGTGGTGAAGGGCGGCAAGAACCTTTCGTTCGCGGCGCTGGTCGTGGTGGGCGATCCGTCGGCGGCGGTGGTGGGTCATGGCGCGGGCAAAGCCAAGGAAGTTCCGCAGGCGATTCGCAAGGCGATCGAGGCGGCGAAGAAGAATTTGATCAAGGTCAACCTGACGCAGACCACGATCCCGCACTTGATCCTGGGACGCTACGGCTCGGGGAAGGTGCTGCTCAAGCCGGCTCCGGAAGGTACCGGGGTGATTGCCGGGGGCGCGGTGCGCGCGGTGATGACCTCGGTGGGAATCCAGAACGTGTTGACCAAGTCGATCGGCACGACCAACCCGCACAACGTAATCAAGGCGACGTTCGACGCGCTCCGGCATTTGAAGAGCCGGGAAAGCGTCGCGGCCATGCGTGGCAAGTCGGTGCAGGAGCTTTAGGAAGTACCCAGTACCCGGTACCGAGTACCAACAAACGGTGCTTTGGGTTGAGGAATCTGGGATTAAGGAATCTGGGGTTAAGGAATCAGCGATGACGACGAAGAAACCGAAAGCGGCGGCTGGAAAAATTCACTTGAAGTGGGTGGTTTCGGCCATTTGCGCCCCGGTGAAACAGAAGCTGGTGGTCAAGGGACTGGGATTCACGCGGTTGAACCAGGTAATAGAGCGGCCGGATAATCCGGCGATTCGCGGCATGGTGGCGAAGGTTCCGCATTTAGTCGTGATTATGAAGTAGAAATGTTCAATGCTTCAAGGTCTCAGAGTTTCAAGGTTTCAGCGCGGATCCGGATCCCCGAAACTTTGAAACCTTGAAACCTTGAAACCTTGAAACGTTGAAGGTTTACTTATGAATTTATCGAATATTCGAGCACCGAAGAAGGCGTCGGAAAAGCGCAAGCGCGTGGGGCGCGGCATGGGCTCCGGCATGGGCAAGACCTCCACTCGCGGACACAAGGGGCAGCGTTCGCGTACCGGCATGCGCCTGATCCGCGGCTTTGAAGGGGGCCAGATGCCGCTGCACCGGCGTATGCCGAAGCGCGGCTTTACCAATATCTTCCGCAAGGAATTCAACATTGTCAGCCTGGAGCGGCTGGTTGAGCTGGGCGCGGAACTGCACGCGTCACCGATCACGCCCGAGGTGCTGCGCAAGGCGGGAGTGATCAAGGCGAAGCATCCGGTAAAGATTCTGGGCGATGGCGAACTGACCATTGCGATTACCGTACACGCGCACAAGTTTTCCAAGTCAGCGCAGGAAAAGATCACCAAGGCGGGCGGCAAGGTTGAGGTCTTGCAGTAATGTTCGAGAAGCTGGCTAACATCTTCCGCATCCCGGACCTGCGCAAGCGGGTTCTGTTCACGCTGGCCATGCTTGCGGTATACCGGCTGGGCGGTCATCTTCCCACGCCCGGCGTGAACTTCCTTAAGCTGGAACAGTATTTCAATCAGAACGCGGGCTCGCTTCTCGGTTTCGTGGATCTGTTTTCCGGCGGCAACCTGCGCCGTCTCACCCTCTTTGCGCTGGGCATCATGCCGTACATCACGGCGTCGATCATCCTGCAGCTTTTGACCGTGGTGTATGAGCCGCTGGCCAAGCTGCAAAAAGAAGGCGAACTGGGACGCAAGAAAATTACCCAGTGGACTCGTTACATCACGGTGATTCTCAGCGCGGTGCAGTCGTTTGGCATCGCCTTCGGCTTGCAGAAAGCTGGAGACTTCGTGCTGCACCCCGGTATCCCGTTCATCCTGATGACCATGTTGACCCTGACCACGGGCAGCGCGTTCGTCATGTGGCTGGGTGAGCAGATCACCGACCGCGGCATCGGCAACGGCATGTCGCTGCTGATCTTTGCCGGCATTGTGGTGGGTCTGCCGCGGGGCGTGCAGGATCTGATCGAGAAGGCGAAGAACGGAACCTGGGGAGCGATCACGCCGGTGCTGATGGGCGGCCTGGTCGTGTTCATGGTCGCGGTGGTGGCCTTCATCGTTTATGTCGAGCGCTGCGAGCGGCGCATTCCGGTGCAATACGCCAAGCGCGTCGTGGGACGCAAAGTCATGGGCGGGCAGTCGACGCACCTGCCGTTGCGTGTGAATGCGGGCGGCGTGATGCCAGTCATCTTCGCCTCTTCGATCCTCACTTTGCCGCAGACCGTCGGCTATGGCCTGAAGAACAGCCGCTACTTCGGAGACTTGATTCGCCTGCTGGGCTGGGGCGAGCCGCTCTACACATTGCTGTACGCGATCGGGATCATCTTCTTTGCGTACTTCTATGTGTCGATCGTGTTTAATCCCAGCGAAGTGGCCGACAATATGCGGAAGTATGGCGGCTTCATTCCAGGGATACGTCCGGGGAAGCGCACGGCCGACTACATTAATGAAGTTCTGACCCGCATCACGCTGGTGGGCGCGCTGTATCTGATCATCATCTCCTTCATTCCGGAATGGATGATCACCGGCATCCACTTGAACCATTTGCCGTTCTGGCTGGGAGGAACGCTGTTTGAGCGGCTTCCGGTTTGGGTGACCAACGGGTTGGGAGTGAATTTTTATTTCGGTGGAACGTCGCTGCTGATCGTGGTGGGCGTCGCCATGGATACGGTTACACAGATCGAAGCCCAGCTCATCATGCGGCATTACGATGGATTCACGCCGCGCAGTGGACGCATCCGCGGCCGCAGGAACTGGTCGTAAGGAAGGTCTCAGGTAATAGGTCTTAGGCGACAGGTTTTGCCTAATTCCTAAGACCCAAGACCTTCCAGTGTGTTGTGAGGTTGCTGAACACTGTTCGGGAGGCTTTGGCCAACTCGATGGCGCAGGAAACCTCACGCGATGTAGGCCCCGTGGTTCTGCTTGGACCGCCGGGTGCCGGTAAAGGCACTCAGTCCAAGCGCATCATGGAACGGTATTTGGTACCGCAGATTTCTACGGGCGACATACTGCGGCAAAATGTGGCTGAGGGCACGGAACTCGGAGTGGCAGCCAAGGCGGTCATGGCCCGGGGCGAACTGGTTTCCGACGACCTGGTTTGTGAAATGGTCCGGCTGAGGCTGAAAGAGCCGGATTGCAAGCGCGGTTATATTCTCGACGGCTTTCCCCGGACTGCGGCGCAGGCGGGATGGCTGGATGCATTGCTCGACGACCGGCTCTTTGACAACTCGCGTCCCACCCGGGCCTGGCCAATTGTGATCCGCCTGGACGTGGACTATAATCAACTGTTGCTCCGAATCTCTGGACGCCGTTCTTGTCCCACCTGTGGGCGGATCTATAACGTCCACTTCCAGCCGGCCCGCGTCGATGAAGCTTGCGACCTGGACGAGTCGAAGCTGGTGACCCGCAATGACGACCGGCTCGAAGTGATTGCGCCGCGTTTGGCGGCTTACCAGGAGCAGACTACCCCCGTGGCGGACTATTACCAGCGTACGGGGAGGCTGATCACGATCAATGGCGACCGTCCCATGGACGAGGTCACGGCGCAGATTTTCAGAATTATTGAGGACCATAACGCGTAAGCATGGCGATTGTGTGCAAGTCGGCGGCAGAGATTGAACGGATGCGGCAAAGCGGCCGCATCGTGCGCCAGGTTCTGGATGAAGTGAAATCGATGGTAGCGCCCGGCGTCACCACTATGGACCTGGAGCGCGCCGCCGAGAAAAAGATTGCGGAACTCGGGGCCAAGCCGGCGTTTAAGGGCTATTACGATTATCCGTGTGTGCTGTGCACATCGGTGAACGAAGAGATTGTGCATGGCATCCCGTCGGAAAAGCGGGCGCTGAAAGACGGAGATATTGTTTCCATCGACTGTGGCGTGGTGCTCGATGGCTACTACGGCGACGCTGCCATCACGGTTCCGGTGAGCGATGCGGTGAAGCCGGAGTTGCGCAAGTTGCTGACGGTGACCGAGGAGTCGCTCTACCGCGGCATCGACCAGGCGCTCATCGGCAATTCGGTGGGCGATGTGGGAGCGGCGGTGCAGGAGCATGTGGAGGCTGCCGGCTTCAGCGTGGTTCGTGAATTTGTGGGGCACGGCATTGGGACGCGCTTGCACGAAGAGCCGCAGGTGCCGAACTTCGGAGCCCGCGGCCACGGAGCGAAATTGCGCGAAGGTATGGTGATCGCAATCGAGCCCATGGTGAATTGCGGCAAGCCGGAAACGCGAGTCCTCGGCGACAAGTGGACGGCAGTCACGGTCGACGGAAGTTTCAGTGCGCATTTCGAGCACTGCGTCGCGGTGACGAAAAATGGGCCGGTGATTTTGACGAGATAGAGCTTTTAGCTCTTGGCTTTTAGCTAAGGGCCAAGAGCTAACGGCTAAGAGCTAATTTCAAGGAGCGAATGAGTAAAGAAGACGCGATTGAGGTGATGGCAGTGGTTCTGGAACCTCTGCCCAACGCCATGTTCAAGGTGGAACTGGAGAACAAGCACCAGGTGCTGGCGCATGTTTCCGGCAAGATGCGTAAGAACTTTATCCGCATCCTGCCCGGCGACAAGGTCGCGGTGGAGCTTTCACCCTACGACCTGAATCGCGGACGAATTGTATATCGCTATAAATGAGATTGTGAGGATGATGTTCTCAACTCTGTTTTAAGTCGGATTCGACTGAGAACTGAGAACTGAGAACTGAGAACTGATATGAAAGTACGAGCATCGGTAAAGAAAATCTGTGACAAGTGCAAGGTTATCCACCGCAAAGGTGTGGTGCGGGTGATCTGCGTCAACACGAAACACAAACAGCGCCAGGGATGAAACAGTCCTTGGCCTTTAGCTCTTGGCTTCTAGCTTAGAGCTGAAAGCTGAAAGCTGAAAGCCGGGAGAGGTTAGGATCTATGGCACGTATCGCAGGCGTCGACTTACCGCGCCAGAAGCACATCAACATCGCACTGACTTACATCTACGGCATCGGGCATCCTCGCGCCGGCACCATTCTCGACGAGGCCAAAGTGGACCCGATGAAAAAGGTCCAGGACCTCAACGAAGAGGAAGTCAACCGCATCCGCACGGTCATCGAAGCGCAGGGGATGGTCGAAGGCGATCTGCGCAAGGAAGTTTCGATGAACATCAAGCGGCTCATCGAAATCGGCTCCTATCGCGGGTTCCGCCATCGCCGCAATCTGCCGGTCCGCGGACAGCGCACCCATACCAACGCGCGCACCCGCAAAGGCCCGCGTAAGGGAACGGTGTCAACCAAGAAGAAGGCGACGTCGAAGACGTAAGAGCAGGTTTCAAAGTTGCAATGTTTCAAGGTTTCGAAACCTTGAAACTACTGAAACATGAAACCTCGAACGAAATTTAAGAACTGAGAAGCTCTCTATGGCTAAACCAGCAGCAGCGGGCGGCACAGCCGCACCGGAGAAAAAAGGCAAGAAGAAGACGTTCAAGAAGAAGGAGCGCAAGCACGTTCCGCATGGACTGTGCTACGTGCAGGCGTCTTTCAACAACACGATCGTGACCATCACCGACATGAACGGCAACGTTCTGTCGTGGAAGAGTTCAGGATCGCTCGGCTTCCGCGGATCGCGCAAAGGCACGCCGTTCGCCGCGCAGCAGGCGGCTTCGAATGCGGCCAGCATGGCGCGCGATCACGGCGTCCGCAGCGTGGATGTCCGCGTCAGCGGCCCCGGTTCCGGCCGCGAGTCGGCGGTGCGCGCCCTGGCCTCGTCCGGCATTGAAGTGCGCTCCATTCGCGACGTCACGCCCATCCCGCACAACGGATGCCGTCCGCCGAAGAGAAGAAGAGTCTAAAAGTTTCAAGGTTGTAAAATTTCAAGGTTTCAAAGACGAGCCTTGGAGAAACTCGAAACCTTGAAACTTTGAAACATTGAAACATTGATTAACCGTCCGGGACGAAGGGTGAAGCCAAACCCGTAAACCGGTCATCTAAAAGGAGAACAACTTGGCCCGTTATACCGATGCAGTCTGCCGTCTATGCCGCCGCGAGGGCATGAAGCTTTTCCTCAAAGGCTCCAAGTGTTTTAGCGACAAGTGTCCCATCGAGAAGCGCAACTTCGCTCCTGGACAACATGGGAAGGACCGCAAGGCCAAGATTGTTGGCTACGGCCTGCAGTTGCGGGAGAAGCAGAAAGCCAAGCGCATCTACTTCACGCTCGAAGGCCAGTTCCGCAATTACTTTGAGAAAGCGGCGCGCTCGCGGGGAGTGACCGGCGAACTGCTTCTGCAGCAACTCGAGCGGCGTTTGGATAACGTTGTCTTCCGCCTGGGCTTCGCGCAATCGCGGCGTCAGGCGCGGCAGTTGGTCCGCCACGGGCACGTAGCCGTGAACAATCGCAAAGTCAACATTCCTTCTTACGAAGTGAGTGCGGGCGAAGAAATTTCCATTCGCGAGAAGAGCCACAAACTCGTTATCCTGGAAATGGCCAAAGAATTTGCCAGCCACGGCACGCTGCCGAACTGGCTGGAAGTCGATCGCGATGCGTACAAGGCAAAAGTGCTTTCTTTGCCCAAGCGCGAGGATATTCAACTGCCGGTGAACGAGCAATTGATTGTTGAGTTGTACAGCAAGTAAGGGTTCGGGGAAGCAGGTTTCAAAGTTTCATAGTTTCAAGGTTTCAAAACCTTGAGCGACCGGAAACGTTGAAACTTTGCAACCTTGAAACTTTGAAACGTGGTCCAGTACACATTCGAGCCAGATCAGCCTCTGCTGGCATTTGACCTGAATCCGGACTATTCAGGGAGCCAGCACTGAGCCAAACGGCCGAAGGAGAAACAAATGCTTTGGAAAGGTTTTCAAAAACCGAAACGTCTCGCAGTTGACACCTCCACCCTCACCGATAAGTACGGAATTTTCTGGGCGCAGCCTTTTGAACGTGGCTTCGGCACCACCGTGGGCAATGCCCTGAGGCGCGTGCTGCTGAGTTCCATCGAAGGCGCAGCGGTCACCGCGGTCAAGATGGAAGGCGTGCTGCACGAATTCCAGTCCATCCCCGGCGTCGTCGAAGATGCGACCGATATCATCCTCAACCTGAAACAGATTCCGTTCAAGCTGGCTGGCGATGCGCCGAAAGCTATCTATCTGCGCGCCGATCAGCCTGGCGTAGTGACTAGCGGCATGATCGAAGCCGATGGCGACGTCGAGGTGCTCGACAAAGACGTCTACATCGCGACCGTCAGCGAGGGCGGCAAGCTCGACATGGAAATGCGCCTGAAGCGCGGCCGCGGCTATACTTCCGCCGACAAAAATTTCGACGAGGATCTCGGCATCGGATTCATTCCCATCGATTCCGTGCACTCGCCGGTGCGCAAGTGCAACTACACGGTGGAAGCGGCGCGTCTAGGGCAGATTACCGACTACGACAAACTTACTCTCGAAGTGTGGACCAACGGCTCCATCACGCCTGCCGATTCCATCGGCCTGGCTGCGAAGCTGATCAAGGACCACATGAATATCTTCATCAACTTCGAGGAAGAAATCGAAACCGGCGTGTCTTCTTCGGACGATCGCAAGCCCGAGATCCACAACGAGAACCTGAACCGGTCCGTCGAGGAGCTCGAGCTTTCCGTGCGCAGCTACAACTGCCTGAAGAACGCGAACATTCAGACCATCGGCGAGCTGGTGCAGAAGACCGAATCAGAAATGCTCAAGACCAAGAACTTCGGCCGCAAGTCGCTGAACGAGATCAAGGAGATTTTGTCCTCGATGGGTCTGAGCCTGGGCATGAAGATCGACGAGCATGGCAACGCCGTGCCCGGCCCGACTTCAAACCTGGTCCTGCCGGCTTCGGCCTACGGTCCAGACGATCAGCTGTAAGAACAGTGGTCAGTGGCTAGTGGTCAGTGGTCAGAAACACCAAAGACTCGCTGCTAGCCACTGACTTCAATATTGAGAGACCGAATACTGGCCACTGACCACTGGCCACTGACCACTGAGGTTCAACCATGCGTCACAAAGTAGCAGGCTTCAAACTCGGACGAAACACCGCGCACCGGCGTTCGCTGCTGCGGAACCTGGTCACGTCGGTGATTGTAGAAGAACGGATCGAGACCACCGTTCCCAAGGCCAAGGCCGCGCGTCCCATCGTCGAGAAGATGATCACGCTCGGCAAACGCGGCGACCTCGCTGCCCGCCGTCTGGCCGGCGCTTATCTCATGACCGATGAGGCGCTGGTAAAGCTGTTCGACACCGTCGGACCGCGCTTTGGCGACCGCAACGGCGGATACACCCGCGTCATCCGCACCGGCTGGAATAAGGGCGACGGCGCGGACAAAGCTTTCCTCGAATTGTTGGGAAGCGAAAAGGTGCTGGACGAAAAGCGCGAGAAGCGCGCCGAAAACCGCGCCAAGAAAAACGCCGAAGCCCGCAAGGCCATGGAAGACGCCGAAGCACAGGCGCAGCACGATGGCGGCATCGAGCCGGTGAAGGAAGAATCCGAAGACAAGAAGTAGTTTGTCTCACCTGTTCTAAGGGCACGGCCGAGAGCCGTGCCCTTTTTCTGTGTTTTGTCATTCCGACTCGGGCGCTAGCCCGGGGAGGAACCTGCTCTTGGCAGCTTATAGGAACTCCCCACCAGTACATGTCCTCCCGCGACCCCCGGCGGTAATCTTGCCGTAAGTTGCCAGCCGTATAAAATTTCTCTCAGGATGGGGTTTACTCGCACACAGATCGGTATTGCCGTCAGCGTTGCCGCGCTGCTCGTGTTTGGATTTCTCGGCTACATCTGGTGGCTAAGCAATCAGGGACCGGTGCTCGCGCGATCTGAAGATCGCGATCCACTGAGCGGCCTGCCAGTCAGCATCCGCATGAATCCGTTGCGCGACCGCACCATCGAACACAGCGCGAATCTTTTTCTGCGCCAGTTGCGCGATGGACACTGCGACGATCTGCTCTCCGGTTGGGAGCACGACTATCGCAGGAAGTACGCTCACTTCATCTGCAACTCTGAGGCGCAGCATCCGCTATTGTCCTGGGATTTGGCGGAGTGGGAGAGCGCGCCGCCGCTGACCATCCTTCACTATCGCGGCAAGCGGCTAACCGCTCCGGGCCAGCCCGGCACCTACAAAGAACTCTTCACTGTCACCACAGAGAACAAAGACGGACAGTGGGTCGTGACGAAGTACGACTCGATGTACTGAGGCCTGCAACCGGAGCGATGGGGACACGTGGGAACGATCGGAGACTGGGGCCAAATCATTGCGATTGCAGTATTCGTGGGCCTATTCGGCTGGGCCCGCGACATGGGCTGGAAGCCCTACCCCGACAAGCTGCGCCGATTGTTGGCTGGCTGGTTTTTGGTGTCCACTGCCTTTGGCATCTGGGAGACTTTCCGTTCGCGGGCCTTTAGAGTTCCGCTTGCTTTGATCACCGTTCCCGCCGCCGTGGGCGGCGTGATCCTCTGGTATCTTGCCAGGCCTAGAGGCGGCCAACAAGCCACAGCAGAAACGTCAGCGGACAACCACAAATAGCATTCCTAGCTCCGTGGTACAACTTCTTCATGCCTTTGCCCGCCGAGCCTGAGCCCCCTGCTGCGCGGAACATTTACGTCTTCGGGTTCACTTCTTTTCTGAACGACACCGCTTCTGAGATGGCCTACTGGGTGTTGCCGGCCTTTTTGGCGTCGCTGGGGGCCGGGCCGGCGCAGTTGGGGCTGATTGAGGGCGTGGCTGAGAGTGTGGCGTCGTTTGCCAAGCTGTTTTCCGGATATCTTACCGACCGCATCTCCCGCCGCAAGCCGGTGGTGGTTGCTGGATACTTTGTTGCGAACGCCGTAAAGCCGCTGCTGGCGCTGGTGACCGCGTGGCCGCAGATTCTCCTGATCCGCTTTACCGATCGACTTGCCAAAGGCATGCGCGGAGCGCCGCGCGACGTGATGGTCGCCGAGTCAGTGCCGAAGGCCCGGCTGGGCGCGGCTTACGGGCTGATTCAATCGATGGATTCGGCGGGAGCGATTGCCGGCCCTCTGGTCGCGCTCGCCCTGCTGGCGCGTTTTGGAATCCGCAGCGTGTTCTGGGCGGCCGCAGTTCCGGGAGCGCTGTGCGTCTTGGTCGCTCTTGTCGGCATCCGTGAAAAATGTCGTGCAGGCGCAGCCGGCTCCAGCGTTGCGAAGCTCGAGAAGAATCCAGCGGCGCTTTCAACAGAGACCTCCGCAGATCGGATGACATTTCCAGCATCTTTTTATTTAGTTCTGTCCGCCGTAACTCTTTTCTCTTTGGGCAACTCGAGCGACATGTTTCTGGTTCTGCGGGCGCAGAGTGTTGGAATTCGTGTAGCGCTTGCGCCGCTGCTGGGGCTGGTCTTCAACATCACTTACACGTTCGCCTCCTGGCCCGCGGGGTGGTTCAGCGATCGCGTTTCGCGGCGGCTGGTGGGCTCCGCGGGCTACGTGATCTTTGCCGCGGTGTATTTCGTCTTCGGACGAGCGCCCTCCACGGCCGCAATCTGGATGGCGATGGCCGTGTATGGCTTCTATTACGCGCTTACACAGCCGGTACTGAAGGCTTTGGTGGTCGAGAGTGTTGGAGAAAATGTGCGCGGGCGCGCGCTGGGCATTTATTTCTTCGTGACCAGCGTGGCGACTCTGGCCGCGAGCTTAATCACCGGCGGGCTGTGGAAGTATTACGGAGCTGCGATTCCGTTTTACTTTTCGGCGGCAATGGCGCTCGTCGCCGCGGGAATTTTGCAGGCTGCAGGCCGTGCCTGCCGATAACCGGAGAATAGCTACTTGCCGGTTACAGCGCTCTGAAGAGATCGCCCTCTAACCTGCCTTCACTTCTTTGGAGGTTAGCGAGAAATCGAGTACAGAGAGTCGCGATTTCCGTCTTTTTTTCTCTTCCAAATCCACCACAGGAAAATCAGGATTTGCGCGGCGACTCCGGCGCAGGTGTCGAGCATGACATCTTGCCAGCGTCCGGTGCGTGAGGGGATGAAGCTCTGGTGCCACTCATCAAGACTGGCTACGAGAGCAGTTCCAAGAATCGCGATGTTGGCCCAGCGCATCGTCCACTTCACGCTGGACATAGCAGGCAGTGTGGCGCGCCAGGCGCGGAAAAGTAGGATGCTCAGGATGGCATAACCGACGACGTGGCCTGACTTGCGAATGTAGAAGTGCCAAACTTCAAAGCGGTCCCAGTCCAGATGGAAGAAATAGTGCAGCAAAGGATAGAGAATGCGGCTGGTGTTGGTGGCCGAGAGCAGCGCGCTCGATTCAATGGCAATGACGATCAGCCAGAGAATGGCCGCGATCCAGGCCTTGAGAACGTCGTGGCGATCGTTGTTCAAGCGCGCGGGCTACTCGACCCCATAGTTGGGGGCCTCGCGGGTGATCATTACGTCGTGGACGTGGCTTTCGCGAAGTCCGGCGCCGCTGATGCGGACGAAGCGGGTCTTCTGCAAAAGTTCCGCGATGGTGGCGCAGCCGCAATAGCCCATGCCGGATTTTAATCCGCCGACCATCTGGTGGACGATCATCGCGACCGAACCGCGATAGGGAACGCGACCTTCAATGCCTTCGGGAACGAGTTTGCCGAGGCGGTTGGATTCGCCGTCCATGGCGGAGACAGCGGCGGAGGAATCTCCTTCGGTGTTCTGGAAGTAGCGTTCGCTGGAACCTTGCGCCATGGCGCCGATGGACCCCATGCCGCGATAGGACTTGAAGGAGCGTCCCTGATAGAGGATGAGTTCGCCGGGGCTTTCGTCGGTGCCGGCGAAGAGCGAGCCGATCATGACCGCGCTTGCGCCCGCGGCCAGGGCTTTCGTGATGTCGCCCGAGTACTTGATGCCGCCGTCGGCGATGATGGGAACGCCGGAATCTTTCACGGAGCGGAAAGCTTCAGCAATGGCGGTGATCTGCGGTACGCCGGCGCCGGTGACGACGCGCGTGGTGCAGATGGAACCCGGGCCGATGCCGACTTTGATGCCGTCGGCTCCGGCGCGGGCGAGTTCGCAAGCGCCGTCGAAGGTGGCGACGTTGCCGGCCAGCAACTGCATCTCGGGCAGCTTCGACTTCACGAGCTTCACGGCATCGAGGACCTTGGTGGAGTGGCCGTGCGCGCTGTCGATGGCGAGCACGTCAACTTTCATTTCGGCAAGGGCCTGGGCGCGTTCTAGAAAGTCTCCGGTGGCGCCGATGGCTGCGCCGACGCGCAGGCGTCCCTGAGGATCTTTGGCGGCGTTGGGATATTTCAGTTTCTTCTGGATGTCTTTTACGGTGATGAGGCCTTTGAGATTGTATTTGTCGTCGACGACGAGAAGTTTTTCGACGCGATGCTCGTGGAGAATTTCTTCGGCGTCTTCGAGCGTGGTGCCGACGGGCACGGTGATGAGGTTTTTCTTGGTCATCACGCGGTCGATCGGGATGTCGAAGCGGGTTTCGAAGCGAAGGTCGCGGTTGGTGAGAATGCCGACAAGTTTGCCGTGCTCGGTGATGGGCACGCCGGAAATCTTGTACTTGCGCATGATCTCGAGGGCGTCGCTGACTTTGTCCGTGGGCGACATGGTCACGGGATCGACGATCATGCCGCTTTCGGAGCGTTTCACCTTGTCGACTTCGTTGGCCTGCTGATCGATCGAGAGATTGCGATGAATGATGCCGAGGCCGCCCTGCTGGGCGAGCGCGATCGCCATGTGCGATTCGGTGACGGTGTCCATGGCGGCGCTGACGATAGGAATGTTGAGGCTGATGTTGCGGGTGAGCTGGGTCTGGGTGGTGGCGGTTGCCGGAATTACGTCGGAGCGGGCAGGCAGGAGGAGGACGTCATCGAAGGTGAGAGCTTCGGGTACGGGAAAATGAATCATAGGGTTCTCGGAATTCTCCCTGGCTGTTGGGTGATTCTTTATTCTAGAGAGGGTGAGGGGTTCAGGCAAATGGGTGGTGCAGTTTAGCTTGCGTTTCCCGGGACTGGCTAGATCGGAGCAACAGGGTGACCCTATACCCGCGGAGTGGTGCTGGCTGAGATTCCTCCGCGCGCGAAGCAAGACGCGCGCTGTCGGAATGACAAAGCTCGCCTATGTGACAATCACACTCTTGGTATCATCGGTGGTATTTACGGAGAAACTATGCGCAGGTTGATATTTTTCTTCTGCATCCTCTTGTTTGCGACGTCGGGCGTGGCGGCGCAGCAGTACGATCTGGTGATTGAGGGTGGGAGGGTTATTGATCCAGAGACTGGGCTCGATGGGGTGCGCAATGTTGGGGTGCGCGAGGGGAAGATTGTCCGCGTCTCGACTGAGGCGCTGAGCGGGCGGCGAGTGGTGCATGCGGCGGGGCTGGTGGTCGCGCCGGGATTTATCGATCTGCACCAGCACGGGCAGAACATGGCGAGCCAGCGAGTGAAGGCGCTGGACGGGGTGACGACGGCGCTGGAGCTGGAGATTGGCGCGCCGGATGTGGCGCAGTTTCTGAAATCGAAGGAAGGACGCTCGCTGATCCATTACGGCACGGCGGCGAGCCATGTGGCGGCGCGGGCTCTGGTGTTTGGGGCGCCGCTGCCGGCGGAGGTCGTTGGGGACCACAGTGGCGCGCCTGAGATTTTGCCGAAGAGCGGTCCGGCGACCGATCTGCCGGCTACGCCGGAACAGATCGAAGCGATACGGCAGCGGCTGCGGGCGGAGCTGGATGCCGGCGGTCTGGCGGTTGGAATGGGGATCCAGTACACGCCGGGGGCGACGCGGCGGGAGGTGATTGAGATGTTCCGGCTGGCGGCGGAGCGGGGAGTGCCGGTGTATACGCACATGCGAAGTGCGGGCCGGATTGAGCCGGGGTCTTCGATTGAATCGGTGAGCGAAGTGATTGGAGCGGCTGCAGTCACGGGAGCCGCTCTGCACATTGTGCACATCAACAGCACTTGCCTGCGCGATTCGCTGGAGTGCCTGGCGATGGTGGAGGGAGCGCGGGCGCGCGGGCTGGATGTGACGACGGAGGCTTACCCTTACATTGCGGGGATGACGGCGGTGAATTCGGCGGTGTTTAATCCGGGCTGGCGGGAAAAACTTGGAATCGATTACCGCGATCTGGTGCTGCCGGATACTGGCGAACACTTGACCAAAGCGCGTTTCGACGAGTTGCATGATTCCAGCACGACGCGCTGGGTGCTGATTTTCTCTAACACGCAGGAGATTGTGGACAAAGTGATTCCGCATCCTCTGGTGATGATCGCGAGCGACGGCATCGAAAGCCATCCGCGTAATGCGGGGACTTACTCGCGGGTGCTGGCGCAGTATGTGCGCGGGAAGGGAACTGTGACGCTGATGGATGCGATCCGGAAGATGAGTTTCATGCCGGCGGAGATGCTGGAGCGGGCGACGCCGGCGGGGCGGCTGAAGGGCAGATTGCAGGAGGGATGCGACGCGGACATCGTGGTGTTTGATGCGGCGACTATCAGCGACCGATCTACTTTTGAGAAGCCGATGGAACCGAGTGTGGGCGTGCGGTATTTGGTGGTGGGAGGGACTTTGGTGGTTGATGAAGGGAAGCTTGTACCGGATGTATTTCCGGGGCGGGCGATTTTGGGGCCTGGGAAGAACAAGAACTAGCTCCGGCGAGAGGCTAACGAGGAAGCCGGCGATAGATAATCCGCGCGTAGCGGAAGGCGAGCAAGCCGACGACGGGGAGGTTGAATACGATTGGCCAATTAACGCGGTGTAGATGGAAGACCACGTAAGCCTCGACGACACTGTCCGCCCCGAGAACGAACAGCAGCGGCAGCAGCCACAGGAATACTGATCGGAGTGACTGGTTCTCAAGCGCGCGAATGTCCCAGCCTCTATCCAGAAACTCGAACGATTCGAATAGGCGGCTCATTGGCAGGATTATAGCAGTTCGCGTGGAGCTTCTTGATCCGCCCGGCGTTTGTCTTTTACCCCCTTCCGGGCGTATATTAGAAAACTGAGAACTGTTGTGTAGTGACGGCATTTGGCGGAGCACACCAGTGGGCGCAAGCCCACTTTTTCGTTGCGGAGGAATCTGCCGGGTGGGCTTGGCTGCAAGTTATTGGATGCATGGCACTTGAGCTTGATCGAGTACGCGAGATTGCGGAGCGGGTAGCGGCCTCCAGCGGGCTGGAAGTGGTCGACCTGGAGTTTCGCGGGAGCGGCAAAGCCCGGATGCTGCGCGTGTTCCTGGATAAGCCGGGAGCGGCGGCAGGCGACCCGCTGGCAGGAGTGACGCACGGAGACTGCGCCAACTTCAGCCGGGAGTTTGGGACGATCCTCGATGTTGAGGATGCGATTGCGACGAGCTATACGCTGGAAGTTTCGTCGCCGGGGCTGGACCGGAAGCTGACGAAGGCGGCAGAGTTTGAGCGCTTCGTCGGCAGCCGGGTGAAGCTGACGACGAGGAATCCGGTGAACAATAACCGGTACTTCGAAGGGCGGCTGGAAAGTTTTCGCGGCGGAGTGCTGACGTTGGACTTGAGCGTTTCGAGCCACAAGTCGCGCCGGAAGATGAAGATGGGCGCAGCGGCAGCGGAACAAGGGCAGAAGATTGGGATTGAATTCTCCAATGTGGAGAAGGCAAATCTGGTTCCGGAGATTTAGAGGTTTCAGAGTTTCAAGGTTTCAAAGTTTCAAAGTTAAGATCGTCGGCGGTTTGGTTTTGAAACATTGAGACTTTGAAACATTGAAACTTTGTACGTAGCAGTCTTCATAACGGAATACGTCATATGGCTAGTGAGCTTTACAACACGATTGACGCGTTGAGCCGGGAAAAAGGGATTGATCCGCAGATTGTGGTGAGCGCGGTGGAAGATGCCATTGTGATGGCGACGCGCAAGTACTACAAGACGCAGGAAAACCTGCGCGCGGAGCTGGATAAAGAAACCGGCAAGATCAATGCTTTCGCGGTGAAGACGGTGGTGGAGACTCAGGAGCAGGTGGAGGATCCTCTGCTGCAGATCACGCTGGAAGATGCACGCAAGGTGGATCCGAACCTGGAAGTGGGCGGGGAGTTGCGGACGCCGAAGGTGACGGAAGGGATCCTGGGACGCATTGCGGCGCAACTGGCGAAGCAGGTGATTTTCCAGAAGGTGCGCGAGGCGGAACGCGACACGGTTTACAACGAGTACATCGGACGCGTGAACGAAGTGGTGAATGCCACCGTGAAGCGGGTGGAAGGTCCGGATGTGATCTTCGATATCGGCAAGGCGGAAGCACGCATGCCGCGCAAGGAGCAGTCGCGGCTGGAATCGTTTGCGATCGGCGAGCGGGTGCGGGTGGTGATTGCGCGCGTGGAAAGAGCGTCGAAGGGGCCGGGCGTGGTTGTGTCTCGCGCGGTGCCGGACCTGGTGCAGCATTTGTTCCAGACGGAAGTTCCGGAGATTTATGACGGGACGGTAGTGATCCGCGCGATTGCGCGTGAAGCCGGAGAGCGCACCAAGATCGCCGTGATGTCGAAAGACAAGGACGTGGACGCGGTGGGTGCTTGCGTGGGCATGAAGGGAATGCGCGTGCAGTCGATCATCCGTGAATTGCACGGAGAGAAGATCGACATCATCGAGTATCACGAAGATGCGGTGACGTTCGCCGAGAAGGCATTGCAGCCGGCGAAGGTGAGCAAGGTTACGGTGGTCGATTCTGGCGGCAAGCATTTGGAAGTTGTGGTGGATGACAGCCAGCTCTCGCTTGCCATCGGCAAGAAGGGGCAGAATGTGCGGCTCGCGGCGAAGTTGCTGGGCTGGAAGATCGACATCAAGAGCGAGGAAGAGAAGCGGCAGGAAGTGGAGCAGCAGATGTCGGCGATGGTAGTGCAGACCTCCACGCCGCTGGAGAACGTGCCTGGCCTCGGCGAGGGCTTGGTGGAGAAGCTGAATGCGGCGGGTGTGAGCACCGTCGAAGCTTTGGCTGATATGACGCCGGAACAACTCGAGGCGATCGAGGGCATTGGGCCGAAGACGGTGGAAAAAATCAGCCTTGCGGTGAATAATTACTTTGCCAGCCTCGAAGCGGGCGCAGCGGTGGAAGGCGTGGCTGAGGGCGAAGTGGCCGTGGAAGGCGAGGCCGTGGCGGCGGAGCCTGGCGGTGAAGACATTACCGCAGAAGTTGCAGTGGTGACGGAAGAGACCGGCGGAGAGCCGGGGGCGAGCGAGGAAGTTGCCGTGTCTGAAGAAGGCACGGTGGAAGCGGACGCGCTTGCCGGTGAGAGCGAAGTACAAGCGGAGCCTTCCGAGGAAGAGCCCGCTGCGGAAGCGGAAGCCGCCTCTGAACCCAGGGAATAATTAATGACGGCACGCTGGCATGAGTTCGATGGCGTGGGTCCGAAGAACTTGACTCCGTGAGGTCGTAATGAAGACCTAACTACAACACGGGGAAACGAAAGGCCGGATGAGTAAGGTTCGAATCAACGATCTTGCCCGAGAGCTGGAAGTTAAGAGCAAAGCTATTCTCGACGCGCTAGCAGCGGTAGGGGTGACGGAGAAGAAGACGCACTCCAGTTCTCTGGAAGAGCACGAAGCGGAGAAAGTGCGGGTGCACATCCGCTCCTCGGCGGAAGGTTCGTCCGCGGCTGGCAAGTCGAGTGGGCGCGGGCTTCGCGGCGAAGAAGAAATCAAAACCAAAATTGATCTGTCGAACATTTCCCGTCCCGGGGATGTGTTGAAGGCGATTACGCAGCGGAAAGAAGCTGTCGCGCCTCCGGCCGCGCCGCGTCCTCCAGCGCCGGTCGTGACGCATGCTCCGGCGGAAAGACCCGCGGTAGTAGCGCCTCCGGTGATGAAGCCGGCAGTACCTGCGCCGGCAGCTCCCGTGGCTGCAGCGCCCGCGGCACCGGCAACGGTTGTACCGCCTCGCCCCGTAGTGGCGCCTCCGGCCGCCGTGTCGCCTGTGGCCGCGCCTCCTGTGCGTCCGGCGACACCTCCGCCCGCGCCGCCAGTTTCTGCGGCGGGAGCGCCATCTGTGGTTTCGGCGAGCGTGCCGCCGGTTGCTCCGGTTGCGACGCGTCCGGTGGCCGCGCCGCCTCCTGCGCCGCGCATGATTGTTCCGCAGACCGGGCCACGACCTGTTTATAAAGCACCAATGCGGCCAGCTCCGCCGCCGGTGCAGCCCGGCGTGCCCATCGGCGGGACGGCGCGTCCCGTGCCCGGGCGTCCTGTGCCGGGCCAGCCTATTTTTCAACGACGTCCGCCGATGGCGGGCGGAGCTCCCGGCGCAGCGCGTCCACCGTTGCGTCCCGGTGAACGCAGGCCGATGCATCCCACGCGGCAGTCGCCGGCGGGAGCGCGTCCGCTGGGCGTGGGTCCAGCGCTTCCACCTCCGGGAACGACCCGGCCTGGAGCCCGTCCGGGTGGTCCTTCGCGAAGGCCTGGGCAACGATACGTTCCGCGCGGTGTGAAAGAAGGCCCGATGAAGGGCTACACGCCGCCGCCGCGCATGGTGGTGTCGAACGAGCCCCTGCCGATCACGCGCAGCATCACGATCACGGAAGGGATCAGCGTAAAAGATCTGGCGGAGAAGCTGGAAATTCGCGCGAAAGATCTGATTTCACGATTGCTCTCGAAGGGCGTGTTCGCCACGATCAACCAGACGCTGGACGCGGAGCTGGCGAGCGAAATGGCGCGCTTCTTTGGCGCAGACACGAACGTGATTTCGTTTGAAGAGCAGACGGCGAAGGAAATTGATGCCGCTGCCGCTAGCGAAGAACTGGTTCCGGAAACTGGCATACGTCCGCCGGTGGTTACGATCATGGGCCACGTGGACCACGGCAAGACCACGCTGCTCGATTCCATTCGCATCACGAATGTGGCTGGAGGCGAGGCCGGAGGCATCACGCAGCACATTGGCGCCTACAAGGTGAAGATTACCGACAAGGAATCGCCGGCATTTGGGCGCGAGATTGTGTTCCTCGACACGCCTGGCCACGAAGCGTTCACGCGCATGCGGTCGCGGGGCGCAAAGGCTACCGACATTGTGGTGCTGGTGGTGGCGGCTGATGATGGAGTGATGCCGCAGACGATCGAGGCCATCGATCACGCGCACGCGGCAGAAGTTCCTATTATTGTCGCGGTAAATAAGATCGATAAGCCGGATGCCTTGCCCGACCGTGTGAAGAAACAGCTTGCCGACCGCGGTCTGATGCCGGAAGAGTGGGGCGGCAAGACAGTATTCGTGGATGTTTCGGCGAAGAAGAAAACGAACTTGAATCTACTGATGGAAATGATTTGCCTGGTCGCCGACCTCGGCGAATTGAAGGCGACTCCGGAGCGCGCGGCAACCGGCGTGGTGCTGGAAGCGAAGCTGGATCGCGGTCGTGGCCCGGTGGCGACCGTGCTGGTGCAGAACGGAACGTTGAACGCGGGCGACAATTTTGTAGTCGGCAACGTGTACGGAAAAGTGCGCGCGATGTTTGACGATCGCGGCGCACAGTTGCAGACGGCGCCGCCTTCAACTCCGGTGGAAATCATCGGGATCGAGTCGCTGCCGCAGGCGGGCGATCAGTTTGTGGTGGTAGCGGATCGGGACAAGGCGCGCGGCATTTCGGAATACCGTGAGCAGAAGTCGCGGGAAGCGGCGTTGGCCAAGAGTTCCCGCGTGTCGCTGGAGGGCCTGGCGGAGCAGATCAAGGCCGCGGGCACCAAGGAACTGAATGTGATTCTCAAGGGCGACGTGCAGGGATCGGTGGAAGTGATTACCGACCTGCTGACGAAGCTCTCGAATGAAAAAGTGCGGCTGAAGCTGCTACGGTCGGGCGTGGGCGCGATTACGGAAACCGATGTACTGCTGGCTTCGGCGTCGAACGCGATCATCATTGGCTTTAACGTACGGCCGGAGCGCAAGGCGCAGGAAATCGCCGAGCAGGAAAAAGTAGACATCCGGCTGCACTCGATCATTTACGAACTGCAGGATGAGATCAAGCGCGCCATGAGCGGCTTGCTCGAACCTACGATCAAGGAAAGCTACCAGGGCCGCGCTGAAGTGCTGAATGTGTTCCGCATCCCGAAGGTTGGGACGGTGGCCGGCTGCCGCGTGAGCGATGGCTTGATCAAGCGCGATTCTGAAGTGCGCCTGCTGCGCGACAATGTGCAGGTTTTCAAGGGCAAAGTGGGATCGCTGCGGCGCTTCAAGGACGATGCCAGCCAGGTGACGAACGGCATGGAGTGCGGCATTTCGATCTCGAACTACGGCGATATCAAGGTCGGGGATGTGATCGAGGCGTTTGCCACCGAGAGAATTGCCGCGGAAGTAATAGCTTGAAAACAGTTCTCAGTTCTCGGTTCTCAGTTCGCGCTTCGGCGTTCTTACTGAGAACTGAGAACCGGGACCTGAGAACTGAATGCCCATCGCCTTTCTTACCCTCGAACTCCACATCGAAGCGGCGCAATCGCTAAAAGACAAACGGCAGGTTGTGCGCAGCTTGAAAGACCGGCTGCGTGCCAGCTTCAACGTTTCCATCGCCGAACTCGAACCCAGCAGTCTGTGGAACCGCGCCACCATCGG
This sequence comes from uncultured Acidobacteriaceae bacterium, assembly GCA_963827005.1. Taxonomy (GTDB): domain Bacteria; phylum Acidobacteriota; class Terriglobia; order Terriglobales; family Acidobacteriaceae; genus Sulfotelmatobacter. Next base: position 807,369 of record CAWGZD010000007.1, on the reverse strand, counting down.
CGTGGTCAGCATCTCCGACTCGCGCGACTATCTCGATGGATTGATGAAGAACGTGGAGCGGGCGGCCACGCGCATCGCCAACAACCACGGGGCTGATGTAGCGGATTCGTTTCTGGAATACCTGTAGCGTGCAAAGTGGTCAGCGGCTAGTGGTCAGTGACGAGCCAAAACTGCTCTGGTTCACCGAGCACTAGCCACCGATCACTGACCACCGCCGCTATCGCATTGTTACCTCTGTACTTACCCGTGCTACTCCATTGTGCGCGACAATAGCACTTCAAGGTCAACACCTGTGGGCGATTTTCTGATATTCTCATGCGTTTTACCCTGAGGTGAGCTGTGGAGAAGCGCGGGGTCAAATATCATCGCGGGCGGTTGGGCGAGGCTTTGCGCGAGGAGATCGAAACGCTGGTGGAAGGCGAGCTGGCGGATCCGCGCATCGGGCTGGTGAGGGTGACGGCGGTTCACATCGCCGACGATGGGCGCTCGGCGCAGGTTCTCGTGGATGTAGACGGGGACGACGAGGAAGCGGAGCGAAGCTTAGAGGGCCTGCTGGCCGCCAAAGAATATATACGGCATGAGTTGGTGGAGCGTTTGCGGCGGAGGCGAGCACCGGAGTTGTATTTCCGGCTGGACCGTTCGGAGCGGGAAAAGGCGCGAGTGGAAGAATTGCTGGCCCGGGCGAAGAAGAGGATGAAATCGCGTTCCGGGCCGGGTGAGAAGAAGGCTTAGAGATTATGTTGCAGGACGTTCTCCAGCAAATCGAGCGGCGCGACCGGTTCGTGCTGACGTCGCATGCGCGGCCCGATGGCGACGCCATTGGGTCGGCGCTGGCGTGCTGCCAGGTTTTGCGAGCGATGGGCAAGCAGGCCGACGTGGTGCTGCACGATGGCGTGCCGCGGATTTATCGAGCGCTGCCCTTCGCTGATCAGGTGCTGCAAGCCAATCGCGTGGCCGGCGATTACGAAGCGGCGATCATTCTGGAGTGTGACAGCATTCACCGCACGCGGCTGGAAGGCCTGGAAAACCGCTTTCTGATCAACATTGATCATCATGTGAGCGGGCGTCCGTTTGCCAACGTGAACTGGATCGATCCGCATGCGGTGGCAACAGCAGAAATGGTGTTCCGCCTGGCGCGCGAAGCCGGAGCACATTTCTCTCCCGAGATTGCGACCTGCCTTTACACCGCGCTGATGACGGACACGGGATCGTTCATGTTCCAGGGGACAAACCAGAATACGTTCGCTCTGGCGCGCGAACTGGTTTTGGCGGGCGCGGACCCTTCGCATTGCGCGCGCAATATTTATTTTGCCCATTCGGTGGCGAAGATGAGGCTGCTGGGCGAAGCTCTGCGCAACCTCCACACTGAAGGCCACGTGGGATGGACGTGGGTTACGCAGGAGCAGATGGAACGCTGCGAAGCCAAGGAAGAAGATTGCGAAGGTCTGGTGAATTACGTGCTTTCGATTGGAGAAGTTGAGGTGGCGGCATTTTTCCGTGAGCTTCCGGGCGGCCGTTATCGCGTGAGCCTGCGCAGTAAAGGCAAGCTGGATGTGGCGCGCGTGGCGGAGCGCTTTGGCGGAGGCGGACACGAGTGCGCCAGCGGTTACTCGCTCGAGGCCTCGCTCGACCAGGCCGTGGGTCAGGTTCTGGAATTGCTGCGCCGCGGTCCTGGCGTGCAATAGTTCGCGTCCTCCGTTAGGGTCTTTTGTTCGGGTCTCATATTCGCGTTCCTATTTACGTCCATTGGTCCTTGCATCACCGGAGTGCAACCTGCCTGCGTACAATTAATCTCATGGACATTGCACTGGCACGGCAGTTGGCGTCTTTTGCGGGAGCGTTGCTGATTCTGTTGGCTTATGGCGGGCACCAGATGGGATGGATGAACCCGCGCTCCGCGGCGTACAACATTTTGAATGCGGTTGGCTCGGGCATTCTCGGCTACATCGCGCTGCATCCCTTCCAGATCGGATTCGTGGTTCTGGAAACTGTATGGACGCTGATCAGCGTGTACGCACTGCTGCGGCCGAGCAAGATTGCTGATTGATGACGTACCCCCGATCAGCGATTAATCGGTCGGGCCGGCAGCGTTTCGGAATTCTGGTTTCATGATTCTGATTTCATGACAAACCGCACTCGCACGGATGCGCTGCTGCTGGCGGGCTTCTGTGCATTCCTGTTTTTGTATGGCTTGGGGCAATTCGGACTCATAGGAGCCGATGAGCCGCGTTACGCGCAGGTGGCGCGCGAAATGCTGGAGCGCCGCGACTTCATCACGCCGGTGCTGGGTGGCCAGCCCTGGCTGGAAAAGCCTCCACTGTATTACTGGCAAGCCATGCTCGCCTACAAAATTTTCGGTGTCAGCGACTGGGCTGCGCGGCTGCCCGCGGCGTTCGATGCCATCTTGCTCGTGCTCGCGGTGTATTTCTTTTTGCGCCGCTTCCGGGCCGGATCCGAGTTGGATGGAGCACTGATCACCGCTTCCTCCGCAGGCATTATTGGCTACGCCCGCGCCGCCTCCATGGATATGGCGCTGGCCGCCGCGTTTACTGCTGGAATGCTCGGCTGGTGGGCCTGGCGTGAGAGTGGCAAGAGAATCTACCTGGCGGTGTTTTACGGCGCCATGGCTTTTGGGATGCTGGCCAAGGGACCTGTCGCGCCGTTTCTAGCGGCCGTGGTGATCGTCTTATACGCGGCTGCAGCTCGCGAATTGCGGGTCGTTCTCAAGACGCTGTGGCTGCCGGGCATTCTCCTGTTCTGTGCGATCGCCCTGCCGTGGTATTTCGCCGTGCAAATGCGCAACCCGGAATTCTTCCAAGTATTTATTTTGGAACACAACCTTGCCCGCTTCTCCAAGGATCTTTATCACCATGCCGAACCGCTGTGGTATTACTTTCCGGTAGCAGCGCTGGCTCTGGTTCCATGGACGGTCTTCGTGATTGCGGCTATGGTGCGGGGAATCCGGTGGTGGGCTTGGAGGCCGGCAGATGCAGCCGGACGTGATCTCGAAAATCAATTCAGCGTGTTCGCCCGCTGCTGGCTGGTTGTGCCCGTGCTTTTCTTTTCGATCTCGCGGTCGAAGCTTCCGGGCTACATTCTCCCTGCAATTCCTGCGGGAGGGTTGCTGTTAATGGAATACTTGCGGCAGCATCTGCAACATGGCGAAGGCGAGCGCACGCCGAAAGCGTTGGTGGTGCTGCATGCGCTGCTGGCGGGGACTCTTATTATTCCCGTATTGCTGATTGCTTACCTGGTTACGCAGCATCGCCTTCCCGGGGGGCAGCCGATGCTAGTGGCGCTCGGTGTCGCGTTTATACTCTGCGCCGGACTCGCGCTCACGCTGGTGCGCAAGAACGGCCTGCGGATGCTGCGCTTCGTCACTCTGATTCCGGTTGTGCTCACGGTGGGAGCGGTGGTGAAACTAGGTTCCGTCAGCCTGGACCAAACGCTTTCGGCGCGGCCGCTGGCGCTGGAGATCGCCGGCATGCAAACGCGTCCGCTGCTGCTGGCGGTCTACCATGTTCGACGCGAGCTGGAATATGGACTCACTTTTTATCGCAACCAGTTCACTTTCAACTACGACTGGGGCCGAGTCCCCGACGAAGAGCACTTGCTGGTGGCGCCGGAGAACGCGCAGGGGGAGATTGCAAAACTCGTGGCGGGTCGGCGTGTCGCGTATCTGGGAAATTATGCCGCGCAGCATGTCGACTATTACTGGGTGGCCGCGGCGGGAACCGGATCCACGAAAACAGGGCCTGCGCAAACTGGGTCTACGCATACAGGGTCTACCCAGTAAGATCGCTGTTGCCGCCGAGTGTTCTCGCGGTTTGCCTCGCGTGCGGGAACGCACTACACTCGGATTTCTGCCGTTCGCAAATCACGGCGTGGATTTGCTTTAACCGGCTTTGCAGGAGCCCCGTGGAGATTCTCGACCTCAGACATTTTTCTTCGGCGGACCTGCGTCCCTTGCTCGACGATGAGACGCAAGCGTGGGCGAGCCTGCTCTCCTGGGACTACAAGGGATCGGCGGAGATGATCCTGCGTTACGTCGACGCGAAAATCCTTCCGGGATACGCGGCCATCGAACGGGGACGCATTTTCGGCTACAGCTTTTTTGTGTACGAAGGCAGTAAAGGAGTGGTCGGCGATCTTTTCGTGGCCAACGGAGGCCGCCTGGCCAACGCCCGCGAAGTTGAAATCAAGCTGCTTACGCATGTGATCGAGACGCTTCAGCAATCGCCTGGGATCCACCGCGTCGAGGCCCAGCTGCTGGCGCACGACACGGGAAGCGTTGCCCGGCCGTTTCTGGATCAGGGATTCCAGCGTCACCCGCGGTTGTTCATGGTCCTCGAACTAAGCAATAGCGTGCCGCAGAGGCCGTCGACGCATCCAGAGATCGAGATCCGGCGTTGGACGGAAGCGGATTACCAGCCTGCAGCGGCGGTGATTACCGCGGCGTACCGCGGCCACGTGGACGCTGAGATCAACGACCAGTACCACACCCTGAGCGGGTCCCTGCGCTTTCTGAATAACATTGTGCGTTTTCCGGGATGCGGGCTGTTCGATGCGGAATCATCTTATGCCGCACTGGATCGCAAGACGAAGAATCTGATCGGGCTGATCCTATGCTCACGGGTTCGCAGTGATGTGGGCCATGTCACGCAGGTGTGTGTCTTGCCGGAATACCGCTCGCGCGGGATCGGCGAGGCGCTGCTGGCGGCGACCTCCGCTGCGCTGCGCAAGCGCGGCTTCTTGATGCTTTCGCTGACCGTGACCGAGGCCAATGCCGGAGCCGTCGCGCTGTACCGCCGGCTGAATTTCGAATCGAAGCGAGTATTCGATGCGTTCGTGTGGGAAGGGTAGAAGCTCTTAGCTGTTAGCTCTTGGCTCTTAGCTCGTTCAACGTAATTGCGGAAGCGAGGTACGCATTGCCGTCTTGGAGAAATTCTCACGTCTGAAGGCCGAATTCCTGGGGTAAAGAGCCAAAGGCTAAGGCTAAAAGCCAAGAGCCAGTAGCTATTTCCGCACCAGCCACATCGCCCAGCCCGCCACCAGGGCGCCGCCGAGGAACATGGCAAAGCATTTCAGTCCGTAGAGGAGCATATCGCGCGTGGTATCGCGGTGGGTGATGCCGAACACGATGGAAGCGAATAGCGCGAACACGAAGGCGGCGCTGAAGTGAGTGAGCTGGACGGTCATTATTTTTTTACCATCATTGTTTTTTCCCGATGGCGATGTGGTAGGCGTCGGCCACCGCAATGAAGTTCAGCAGTCCAGCGACGATCATGAACTTCGATCCGTAATCGGCGATGGCGAAGGCGATCGCGCCCTGCCCGCCGTTCATGGCGAGGGTCACAATGATACAATCCACCGGCGCCCAGGTCGCCAATGAATCCAAGAATGTCGAGGATGTCGCCGCCATTGGCTTTGTAGATGTGGCCCTGCATCAGCAGGCCGAGGATAAACAGGGTTCCAATGGAGACGAGCAGAAGCGTGCCGCGAATCCACCGTTTCTGGATGATGTGGCCGGCGCCGGGAATCAGCCAGCCGAGGGCAGGCGCGATTACGGACATCGAGTTCGCGGGCTGCGCCGGCTCGGCCGCCTTCGTCTTCGCTGCGTTAGTCCTGGCTGCATTGGAATTTGCCATTAGATAATTACGATCTCACGTTGAATGTTACCGGTGACTTCCGCCGACTTGGGACGGACCAGCATGTTGATCTCGCTGCGCACGCCGAACTCCGGCAGATAGATGCCGGGCTCGATGGAGAAGCAAGAGTTGGGAAGAATCTGGCGCTCGTCGTGAATCTCCAGGTCGTCCATGTTAGCCCCATTGGAATGGACGTCGGTGCCGATAGAATGTCCGGTGCGGTGAATAAAATAATCGCCAAAACCTTTTTGCTTGATGTAGCCGCGGGTGGCGCGATCCACTTCCCATCCGGCGATGCGGCGCCCTGCGTCGACGGCGTCGGTCACGGTTTTCACGCCGGCATCGCGCGCGTCGCGCACAATCTCGAACACCTGGCGCATGCGGTCCGAGGGCGCATTGCCGACGAAGCCCATCCAGGTGACATCGTAATACACCGCCTCCGGGAGATCCTTCTTCCCCCAGACGTCGAGCAACACTAAATCGCCCTCGCGGATGGGAACGGGATGATCGGCGCGAGGCTCGTAGTGCGGGTTTCCGGCATTGGCGTTGACGGCCACGATTGGCGGATCGTCGGTGAGCAGGTTCTCGCGGCGAAACGCTTCCATGAACCATTGCTGAATTTCATGTTCTGTGGTCCCACCATTGCGCACGCGCTTTCCAATTTCCTTGAAGGACGCCGCCACGATTGCATCCACACTATCGCGCGCCGCAAAGTGCGTCTTGATCTGCGCTTCGCTCCAGGTGGCTTCAAACTGCGCCACCAGGTCGGCAGAGCTGACTACGTTCTTGCCCAGGCCACGCAGCAGTTCGATGGTGCCGCCATCGACCAGAGAGATGGTGAAGACAATGTTATTGGGCGAATACTGCATCGCGATGTCGCGATAAGGCGCGAGCATCGCCTTCAGAGTGTCGAACAACTCCTGCCATCCGGAATACTGGCGTTTGCTGCCGGGCAGGGAATCGAGATGGCCGGCTTCAATCTTGTGGACCAGTTTGACCGGTTCGCCTTGGGCCGGGATCAGATAGAACCAGCGCCGCGTGACCATCAGCCCTGCGGGCAAACCGAGCACGCGGTAGGCAATGGGGTCGCGATGATGGTGGTCATAGAATAGCCACGCGTCGATGTTGCGTTCGCGCAGCGCAGATTGGATGGCAGCCAGGTCCATGGGCAAACGTCTATTGTAAACAATGGGAGGGATTTGGGCGAATCTGGTGGGAGGACACGCGTTGCGGACTGTCGATTTGTTTGAGGCTGAGTCCTTGTTAAACTATCAGGCCATATGGCTGCGGTCGCCGAGCCCGCGATTGAGTCGGTTGTTGCGAAGCGCGCGCGTATCGAATCGATCGATGTAGTTCGCGGCGTCATCATGATTCTGATGGCGCTCGATCATGTGCGGGATTTCTTCGGAAATTCCGGCTTGAATCCCACGGACCCGGCCACTACGACGATCCCGCTATTCTTCACGCGCTGGGTCACGCATTTCTGTGCACCTGTTTTCTTTTTGCTGACTGGCACCGGGGCCTATCTCTCGCTGCGCAAGAAATCCAAACGGGAGTTGTCGGGATTCCTCCTCACGCGCGGTTTGTGGTTGATTTTCCTGGAACTCACGGTGACGCGCTGCCTCGGATGGCAGTTCAACTTCGACTACCACGTCACGCTGCTTCTGGTTTTGTGGGCTCTGGGGTGGGCGATGATCGTGCTATCGGGGCTGGTTTACCTGCCAGCTTCCGTGGTGACGGCGTTCGGAGTGGTGATGATCGCAGGTCACAATTTGTTCGACTCGGTCGACTCGTCGAATCCACTTTGGTCCATTTTGCATTCGCCTAATTTCATCGTGAACCGTCCCGAGCGCATCGTATTCGTCACCTACTGCCTGATTCCCTGGGTGGGAGTCACGGCGGCAGGCTACGGCTTAGGACAGATTTACAGCTGGCCCTCGGCACGCCGAAAGGCATTTCTGCTGCCGCTTGGCATCGGATTGACCGCGGCCTTCGTGGTCTTACGGGCCATCAATGTCTATGGCAATCCGGTTCGCTGGAGCACCCAGAGATCCGCGGCCTATACGGTGCTCTCATTTCTGAATACCACGAAGTATCCGCCATCACTGTTGTACTTGCTGATGACACTGGGCCCGGCAATAATTTTCTTATGGGCGGTCGATGCCGGAACACCACGCTGGCTGCGGCCTGCACTAACCATCGGCAAGGTGCCGATGTTTTACTATCTTCTGCACATACCTTTGATCCACCTGATTGCGGTCGCGGTATGTTATGTCCGCTACGGGCAGGCGTATTGGATGTTTGAATCCCCGGATCTCCGCGACTTCCCCGTCACTGCACCGCCTGGGTGGGGATACTCGTTGCCAATCATTTACCTGATTTGGGTATGCGTCGTACTTACTCTTTATCCGTTGTGCCGCTGGTTTGCAGGCTTGAAGCGGCGCCGCAACGATGCGTGGCTCAGCTACTTCTGAGTGCGAGGAGCCTCAGAAAGGCCATGGTCCAGTCGAAGGCCGAGCCGTTGCAGCGGGACTCGAACTCGTTCAGCATTGACGGAGCGCTATGTTCCCGTTAAACCGCTAAGACCCGCTTTCTGGTTTTCAGCGGAAGGGTTTCGCAGGCCGTACGCAACACAAGGCGCGGAGCGCGCCGGCGAATCTTCATGAGATAAGGAACTGTCCGTTTGGCATCAAACTTTGCCGTTTCGCGCAGCAGCCAGCCCAGGCCTTTCTGCACCATGTCGTCTTCGTCGGCAAGTAGCGAGTTCGAAAGCCGCTTGATTTCTGGAAAGAACATCTTCGTGCGCGTACCGCGAATCAGGGCTACGCAGGCGGCGCGACGCCGCCATCGGTTCGACGACTTGGCCCAGCGAAAAACGGCTTTCGCGCGCGCGGGCTTGGACGCGATCATGGGACCGATCAAGTAATGCACGAGTCCGTCGTGATCGGCCCAGCTGCTGATGCGGTCGAGCCAGGACTCGAACAGCTTGAATTCGCGGTCGCCAAACTCACCATCGAGTCTCTCCAGCAAGAACACGGCGGCAACTTTTTCTTCGAGGACGGAGCCGGTGAAAAGATAGTCGGCTGTCTCGACCAGAAAGTCGAGACCGTGTTTTTTCCTCACTTCGCTCCGGAAACGAACGCACGCGCGGCGCAAGTCCGCTGTATACCATCCGTGGGATTTGATTTCATTCTTGAAAAACCACTGGACACCGCTGGCGTGTTCGACAGAGCCGCCGTTTTTCAGCGCGCGGCGAATCTCGGCGGCGACGGGGGCGGGCGTGGTTTTGAGTTGAGTCACGGTTTTGCTTGAGCTGAACCTTCTTCTGCAAGAAAGGCGGCCTGGTGAGGCCGCCTGTGTTGTTGCTGGCTTCAATTATCTTACGCGGCGCGAGCCGTGACTTTTGCTGGCCGGTAGCCGCATTCCCCGGCCTTCTTGAAAGCTTGCAAAGCTTCGTCCGGGGACATGAGGGGCGTGGTTTGGACAGTCTTGCAGGCGCCTCCGCCGGCAAAAGCGATGGAGATCGCAGCGGCACTTACGTTGTCCGGCAATTCGGTGATAACTACTACGTCGTACTTTCCGAAGGCAAACCAGGCGGTTTCGATCTTGCCTCCCAGTTTCTCAATCGCGGGCCGTACCGCCTCGATGCGGTTTTGGGGATTCGCCAGCAATGCTTCCCACCCCTCGCGGGAATACGCGACTTGGTGAAGATAATGTGGCATAGAGCCTCCTTCGATTCACTTGCTGGGAGCGAATGATTCCAGAGGTTGGGCCGCGAAGTCAAGCTGTGGAGACGTCATTTCACCCTGACGATCCGGTCGTAGATCCACAACAGCAGCGTCGTGAGAACGCCAACCGCGACCACGCACCACCAGACCAACTCCGGGCGGTGCATTTCTTCGCCAAAGTGATGCATGAGCCATCCGCTAAATTTGCCGGCGACGAATGATCCGATGCCGAGCGGCAGGAACGCGAAGCCCATGTACGTGCCCTGCTGTCCCTGGGGAGCAAGCCGCGAAATGTAATCGTAGTAGCGAGGCTGCTGCACAATTTCTCCGATCGCCACCACAACCAGCGTGGCTACGGCCATCCACACCGAGGGATGCACGATCAGCAGGATCCATGCCAGGCTTGAGATCAACGTCCCGAGAATCACGGCGTGAAACGCCTGCATGCGCTTGGTGAGAAACCCGATTACCATCGTGAACAAGATGACTACGATCGGATCGGTCGCGAGAATTCGCGCCGTGTCCGCCTTGGGATCGACGTATGCGGAAATGTACAGAGGCAATGCGATGAACTCCTGCCAGAAGACGATCCAGTATCCCGTAAAGATCAGCAAGAACAGCATGAACCGCGGATTCGAGAGCACCGTAAGGAAGTTTCTTCCGACTTGACCGAGACTTGCCGTCTCGCCTTCACCGGCGCGGCGCGGCTCTTTGAAAAACAGCAGCACAAAGAAGAGCATGGCAAATACGCTCAGGGCTGCGATGCGAAATACATTTTCCACGCTCCCGCGCTGTTGCGCCCAGGAAGCGAGTAGAGGTCCCATGGTGCTGCCGACGTTTACCAACGTGTAGTAAATCGAATAGCCGACGGAGCGCACATTTTCTTTTGAAGCGCGAGCCGTGGTCCCAACTACGCAAGGCTTGACCAGAGCCACACCCAGCGCAGGCAATATCAGGACGAAGGCCACCAGCGTAACCAGCGGCACACTGTTGCGCACCGGGGCGAGCCACGGCGAACCGATGGACCCCAACAGGAAATAGGCACAGCTCAGAATCAGATAGGCGATCGAGAGCGCGCGTCGGAAGCCGAGCCGGTCGGCAAGCGCTCCGCCTCCGATGGCAAGAAACCAGACCCAGCCGCCAAACATTCCGGTGAGGCTGCTGGCGCGCTCGACATCAAAGTGAAGGCCATCGTGCAGGTAACGAGCCAGCACGGCAAACACGGCATAGTAAGACAGCCGCTCGAAAAGCTCGCTGATGTTGGCGACCCAGAAGGGACGTTCGAAGCCGGTGCGAATTTCCTGCAAGCGTTCGGAGAAGCTCAAGCGTGCTCCCTGTCGCCACCGAGACGGCGGCGCTACCAATCCTTTTGTGCACTTCTTCGGCCGAGGGCCCCGAGACCCGAACGACTTTTTGGCGGCTGGTCTGGCCGGAGGCAATGGTAACGGAAGATCGCGGCACCTTCAAAAGTTTCGCGAAGAAATCGATGCAAGCCTCATTCGCGCGGCCCGCAATCGCCTGCGCAGTCAACGAGAGCTTCCAGGCGTCGCCGAGTTCGCCGGTGATGGCATTTTTCTTGGCGCGGGGTTGGACCTTGACTGCAAAAAATGCGTTGCCCAGCCTATCGTGAAAAGGAATCACCCGCCGCGCCTCAATGTCCCGCCCTCCAGAGCGATGCCAGAAACAGGATGAGAACAAGGCCGATGCCTACAGCGATGTATATAAGAATATCGCGAGACCGTTTCCCCTTCCTTGTTTGTGAACCTGCCCCAAAGGCCTGGCGGACCATGACCGGGATGTAGTGATCCTCCTTCTTTAGCGCGTTGAGCGCATCCTTCCAGTCTTGCTTCCGATCTGATGATGTGCGGCCATCCCGATCGCGGGCGTTCTTGAGAAGAGCCGCGACTTTTTCCTCATACTCGCCGCGTCGTAGTTGCGTTCGAATTCTGCATTGACGTCGTAGATGTCGGGGAGCGAGGGAGATACTTCCGTAAAATAAAGCATCTTCCTCTCGACCTCAGAAAGACTCACCTGCTGCAGTTCGGCTTCCTCAATCACTGGACCTATCAGGAACTGCTTAGCGTCCGCAGAATTCATATCTTGTCTGCCTATCGTCAAGTTCTAACTGAAAACTCACGGATTCTTGCCGAAAGAAAGCACAGTTTCAACCAGCAGCAGGGCTCCAAGCAATGGTATTTGCGGGTGCTGTAGTGTGCGGCCCTTTCCGATGCTTGCCATCAACGCAATCGCGAATACCAGCATCGTCACATTCGTTGCGATGCAAAACAGCTTGAGGCCCTGGACCATGGAGCCATTGCGAAGACGTAGCACATTCAACATGGCGGTGAACAGCAAAGCCAGGCAGGTACCGAAGATCCATATTCGGCCGGTGTAGGTCCTCGGCACCAGCAGAGAGTCCACGATCGCCAGAACGAAGATGATTCCCGCGCAAAGACTATCGAGAAGCTTCATGGCCTATGTCTTTCGAGTGTTCAAACCTTCATTCTTTCTCCGAAGATTGCCGTGCCGACGCGCACGCAAGTCGATCCTTCTTCGATCGCGACTTCGAAATCGTGCGACATGCCCATGGAAACCTGATCCATTGCGAGGGATGGTAGGTTGCGGGCGGCGATCGTATCGCGCAATTCGCGCAGCTTGCGGAAATAGGATCGCGCATTCTCGGGATCTTCCGTAAACGGAGGCACGGTCATCAGTCCGCGAAACAGAAGAGCCTCCAAGCGGGACGCGGCGAGCAGCAATTCTTCGAGCGCGGGTGCATCGGGCACTACTCCGCTCTTCGCCGCCTCACCGCCAACGTTGATTTCGATGAGCACTTCGAGCTTTTTACCCAGATTGCGTGCGGCGGCATCAAGTTTCTCCGCCAGCTTCAGCGAATCGACGGAATCCACGGCGCAGAACAGCTCGGCAGTCTTTGCGGCTTTGTTGGTCTGCAGGTGTCCAATCATGTGCCACTCGGCGGAGTGCAAATCAGCGAGCGCTGCAGCTTTACCGGCAAATTCCTGCACGCGATTCTCGCCGAATAACGCAAGCCCAGCGTCGTAAGCTTCGCGAATGCGCTCCGGCGGCTGCGTCTTGCTGACGGCCATCAGGGCAATATCGCCGGGATCGCGTCCGGAGCGTCGCGCAGCCGCGGCGATGCGTTCCTGAATCGATGCAACATTCGCCGCGATGGACATGAGATGAGTAAATCACGAACCGCCTTCGCTGCGCGAAGGGAGCGGGCAGGAGTGCCCGCTACACACAAACCGTCCTCAATCCCAATCAGCCGTGCCCGATCCCCAATCAACCAACCTTCGTTACATCATCGCCGTAGGTGGCGCGGGTTCGTTCGGATCGCCGGCGGCCTGCACCGGCAAGAAGATCATCAAAGCCGCCAGGCCGGCGAGAACGATCATTCCTCCCACAAGATAAGACGGATCGCTGAAGATTTGTGGGGGATGGTTCGGCGCGCCCCACGAGGGGACGAACTGCAATCCGGCCCAAACCAGGCCCAGTAAGGCTTCTCCCGCGATCAGGCCCGAGGCGACCAGCACCCCGGCATTTTCCACGCGGGCTTTCTGCGCGCTATTGAATCCGCGGCGATTGGCAACCCAGTCTCCGAGTGAACGAAAAACTCCGCCCACAAAAATTGCGAATGTGGTTCCGAATGGCAGATACATGCCGACCGCAACCAGCATGGGACTTTTCACTTGCATCATGATCATGGCAATCCCGAACAGGATTCCCACCACCACCAGCGGCCACGCCATATCATGGCCCACAATGCCCAAGGCCAAGGTTGCCATCAGACCCGCTTGCGGCGCAGGCAGTTCGGGACCGCCGAACCCCACTCCCCCAGCCCTTATGCTGCCCTCATGCAGCAACATCAGCGGCCAGTACATGACCAGGCTGGCCACCACCACGGCGAGCAGTTCCGCGTTCTGAATTTTCTGGGGTGTGCCGCCTAGAATGTAACCAACCTTGAAGTCCTGCAACAGCTCGCCAGCCACCGCCGAGGAAACGCACACTACGGCCGCTACGCCGAGAACCGCAGCCACTCCCGAGATGCCGGAGACTCCGAGCGCCACCATGAGCAGCGCGGCAATCAGCAGCGTCGAGAGCGTCAGTCCGGAAATCGGATTGTTCGACGAGCCGATGAACCCCACCAGATTTCCAGATACGGTGGCAAAGAAGAAACCAACCACTATCATCACGACGGCCGCCAGAATCGCTGGCGCGAACAGGCCCGAGATTTTGATGTAGAGCAAACACATCAGCACGAACATGAGAGCAATCAAGCCGAAAACAATCTTGGAACTCATGTAGCGTTCCGTGCGCGCAAGCTTGGCTTGATCGGCGGAGGTCTGCCGCAGGTCCGCGAATGCCTTGCCGATGCCGGCGGTCAGGCTGGCACGCATTTTGAACAATGTGTAAGCTGCGCCGACCAGCATTCCGCCAACGGCAATCGGACGCACAATGTATCGCCACACCGCATCAGCCATAGTGGCCCAATTGTCGGGAGTGTCGGCGGGAATATATGCCTTGAGCTGCGGTCCCAGAAAAAACATCATCAAGGGAACCAGCAGTCCCCAAGCCAGCACGCTCCCTGCAAATTGAATCGACGCCAGTTTCACGCCGATGATGTAACCCACGCCCAGGTAGGCCGGACTCACACTCGGAGCCGCGAACACGGTGGTGCCGCCCGTGGGCAGGATTCGGGTGCTTCCCGCGCTGCCGAGACGAACCTGGCTGTGTCCCAGCGTGCCGACCCCAACGTGAAGATCGGTATCAGCGGCAAACAAGCCGAATTTGCCGAGGATATAAACCACTCCACCCAGGCCGATATTCCAGAAGAGGTATCTCGCGGCTTGCGCGCCCCGTTGTCCCGCTTTGTGAATTTCCGACGCGGCCAGAGACTCCGGGAAAGGCAGTTCAGGGTCTTCGACCATGCCTCGTCGCACTAGAGAAATGAAGAGAACTCCCAGAATGCTGCCGACCATGATCAGCGCCGTCGACTTCCAGTAAGCGTCGCCGGGACGGAATGACGGCCAGGCCTTCGCTAATACGAATGCCGGCAGAGTAAAAATCGCGCCGGCCGCGACGGACTCGCCGATCGAACCCGCGGTCCGAGCAATATTTTCTTCGAGCAGCGATCCCTTCCACGCCCGCATGGCCGCCATCGCGATCACCGCGGCGGGATACGTAGCCGCAATCGTGATCCCGGCACGCAGTCCCAGGTATGCGTTGGCTGCTCCAAGGACGATCGTCATTAGAAGTCCCAGCAGCACAGCGCGAAGCGTGAACTCTTTCATCTCCATGCCTTCGGGCACAAAGGGGACGTGTTTCTTGACACCACTTCCTGATTCGGAGCCCGGACTGCTCATAGATAAATCCTCTCGCAAGGGATGAAAGTAATTTAGAACTGTAACTTATTCAAAACACTAAACCGCGGCACGTTAGCACGCGGGCCGCCTGCATTACAAGTGCGACCTGGGGGTCCTTGCCTAGGTACTATCTAAACAGCCGTCTTCCGGATTGGCTAGTTTGCCGCGTAGAGGTAGAATACAAACAATCAGTTCCTCGCCCCTTCGTATTTCGTCATTCCGAGGTGCAGTGTGTCCAAAAATTCCCCCGACCAGCTCTGGTTCCAGCGGTATTTTGAGTTTCATTGCGATGATTGCGGAAGCGACGCGGGATTCCGCTCGCGGCGTCGCACATTTTCGGAGCGTTGGCTGTTGCCGATTTTTCTTTTGCAACCTGTGCGCTGCGCCGAATGCTTCCGGCGGGACTATCGTTTGGTCTTCATGCCGGTGAAAGATCGCCTGCCGGCGCCAGTCGCGAAGATGCCGACTCCGGCACCGCGGCCTAACCGTAACGTTGCCTAGCGGACCCGGCCGCCGTTATACTGCTGGTAAGCAGGCAATCGCACAGTCGCCCGCCTTGGAGAGATTCCCGCGGGCCGCACGGAGGCCGTCTTCAGCAGTAGCGGGGACAGAACTCGGGCTAGCCAGGCTAGAGCTGCAGTGGCAAGCCTTTCTATTGCTTCGGGAGCGAGTGCTTCCGGAGCGAGCGGAAGCGGAACCAGCCGAGTCCGCGTTGCAGCTTGGGCGAAGTCAGGTTGGCCAAGCCAGATTGCTGAAAGTTTTTTTGCAGTTTTATTTCCTTCCGACTGCCGCATCTGCGGAACTCCGCTGGTCAACATTTCGCGCCTGCCCGTCTGCCAGGAATGCCTTGATGCCATGCAGCCCATTCCGGGCGGAGTCTGCGCGATTTGCGGCGAGCGCCTGTTCTCCTCGTATGCGCTTGCAGACTCTTCCTCAGAGCCGCGATGCGGATTGTGCCGCCGCATTGAGCTGGTCTTTGCGCGCGCGGCGGCCTATGGCAGCTACGAAGGCGGACTGCGAGACCTGATCCATCTGCTGAAGTATGGTGGCGTGCGCCCGGCTGCCAACGTTCTAGGCCTCATGCTCGCCGAGGCGATTGCCCGGATCGAGCCTGAGTTTCCGGCGGACTCCCTCGCCGTGATTCCCGTGCCTCTGCACCGCACCAAGCTCCGCCAGCGCGGCTTCAACCAGGCCGAATTGATTGCCCGCGCCGCTCTGAAGCTCAACCCCTTGGGCGATCGCCTGCGTTTGTGCGCGAGAGTGCTCGAGAGAAAGCGCGACACCGCATCGCAGATTGGCCTCACCAGCCACCAGCGCCGCGAGAATCTGCGCGGTGCGTTCGCCGTGGCTCAGCCGCAATGGGTGAAAGGCCGCGAAGTGCTGGTGGTCGATGACGTTTACACCACCGGGGCCACCGTTTCGGAGTGTGCCCGGGTGTTGCGCCGTGCCGGAGCAACCAAAGTTTGGGTCGCGACCGTGGCCCGCACTCTGAAAATCTCCGCGCAGCAGGCGAAGATTGGGCCGGGTCACGAAAGCAGTCTGATGGATGAAGGGATCGAGGGAGAAGCCGTTCCGATAGCGAAAGCTGTGGGACTTTAATTCTCCGGATAATTCCGTGAAACTTTAATTCTTATGTCAGCCAGGATCGAACACGAGGCCGGACCAACAGGCAGGCACGCCGCCGGCCTGTTCGCGGCGGCGGCGATGCACCGCGACAGCAACGGCAACGCGCTGCATGCGCCCGTGCTGGTGCTGAATGCGTCCTACGAACCGATTAATGTGTGCGCTGCCCGCCGCGCCCTGGTGCTGGTTCTAAAAGGCGTGGCCATGACGGAAGAAGAGAATGGACACTTCCTGCATGCGGCGCGCATTGCCATGCGTGTGCCCTCGGTCATCCGCTTGCTCGAGTACCGCCGCATCCCGCACCAGAGCCGCGCTTTGTCGCGCAAGAACATCCTGCTGCGCGATCGAAATACGTGCCAATATTGCGCCACCGTGCTGCCATCCGGCGAGCTCACGCTCGATCACGTGATTCCGCGCTCCCGCGGAGGCTCCTCCACCTGGGAAAACCTGGTCGCCTGCTGCCACACCTGCAACCGCCGCAAAGGCAACCAGTTTCCGCTCGAAGCCGGCATGAAGCTGATGCGCGAGCCCCGCGCCTTCAACCTCCACACCAGCCGCCACATCATGCGCTTGATGGGCCGCAGCGACGATAAGTGGCGTAAGTATTTGTTCTATTAGGTTTCAAGGTTTCAAAGTGGGACCAAGGCCAATGTTTTTCTGCTTTGCAAGCTTGAAACTTTGCAACCTTGAAACCTACACTTAACTGTGGCGCGATCCTATCGCGAGTTGCTGGTCTGGCAGAAAGCTAAAGCCCTAGCCATTCAGATCTACCGAGTCACAGAGCAGTTTCCGAAAATTGAGACATACGGTTTAACCTCTCAGATCAGACGAGCTGCCGTTTCAGTCGCCTCAAATATTGCGGAAGGCCAGGGTAGGTTAACTGCGGGTGAGTTTCTGCATTTCCTGGGGCAAGCGCGCGGGTCTCTGCTGGAACTCGACACTCAAGCCGCGATCGCGCTCGATCTGACCTACCTCAAGACGGAGCAATACGAAGTATTGGATCGCGACACCTATCAGGTTCTAGGTCTTCTAAACCGCCTGATCGAGTCCTTGCGCAGCGGCCGGAACCAGCCGGGTCTGAAACCTTGAAACCTTGAAACTCTGAAACCTTATTTCTGCGGATTCGCCGTCGCGTCCGGCTTCTTCTGCTCTTGACTCTGGTCCGGAGTTGGTGCCGCCTTCTGATCCTTCGGATCTGCTTTCTCAACTTCCTTCCCCTCGTACAGAATCTTCACGCTCGATCCGAAGCGCTTGTAGTCCTCATACTTCACGATCTCGCGGATGTGGATATCGTTGAGGTTGAAGTGCAGCGTGTCGTCGGCGCGAGTGTAGGTTGGAAACCAATATTTGCCGTCGATTTGCTCGCGCCAGGTCGTGAACTTGGGGTAAAGATGTTCTTCCTTGCCCTTCTTTTTCGTATCCTTGGTTTCCGGCACGGCTTGGCCATAAGTCTTGACGATTTGGAAATCTTGATCGTCTACCCAGATGCGGCCCTGGAAGTAGCGCTTCTTGCCCACAATCTGTTTCGGCGCTATATCGAAGACGTAACAGTGCAACGTGTCCTCAGCCTGCTGTCCAACATAGAGAATGTTGTATTCCGGAATCTCATCAGTGGTAAGCACAAAGGGCAGGCGATTTCGGAAATCCTGGATGTCGCCTTCATCCAGCGACAGCCCGCCTTGATCCAGGGACGATTGAGGAGCAAACACCACGTTCTCCATGTGCCGGCCCTTGTCGTCGTAAAGCACGTCGAAGACTTCGTGATACTCCCCGGTAACCCTGTCGCCGTCGCGCGTCTCCACCTTGATGTCTTGCCGGTAGGTGTAATGCTCGCGCGCTTCCTTGAACAGTTTCTCTTTGGCGGCAAAGCGCGTGATGATTTCCTCAGGCGTTACGCCGGTGGGCTGCGTATTTTCAAGAGGGCCTTCTTGCGTGAACCCAGGCAACGCCGCCAGCAGGCAGATGGCGAATGCAGTAACGGACGAGAAATTGCGGAACCACTTATTGTGGAGCCTATTCCGAGACCACGCGTTGCGGAACATATTACAAAACCACGGTTTCATAGTTCTATTTTAGCGAATAAGTTGTGCATCGAGCGCGCAGGAATTAACAGACTGTCCAGACACCCTGATTCGACGTGTAAAGTCTCGCCCGGAAAGCCACCGCGGCGGCCCTCCCCCAACCCCTCTCCGCTCAGCGAGGCTGGGGGCAGGGCGCTGCAGTTTCTGCTATGTAGTTGGATGCCGTGGCGAGGACGGGGTTGCCGAGGGAGAAACCTGCTGCGGCTATCGGGCTTCGGCCTTTCGTTCGCTAAAGAAACAACTGCCAGGCTTGGGGGTCAGAAGTCAGAACCCAAAAGCCGGAAGCCGGAAGCCGGAAGCCGGAAGCCGGAAGCCGGAAGCCGATTATGCAATCAATGCCATCAATGCTATCATTGATGTCATGGCAAGCATTACCATCCGCAGATTGCCCGAAAATACCAAACGCCGGCTCCGCATTCGTGCCGCCCGCAACGGACACTCCATGGAACAGGAGGCCCGCGAGTTGCTCGAAACCAGCCTCGCGCAACCCGATCCCGAGCCCGTCAATATCGGAGAAGCCATCCGCCGTCGCTTTGCCCCTTTCGGCGGCGTTGATTTGAAAATCCCTCCCCGCCGCATTTCCGTTCGGGAAAATCCATTCAAGTGAATCGCGTGATTACGATTCTGGACACGAACGTCGTTTCCGAGCCGATGCGGCCCTCTCCGTCGCCGGCCGTACTGGCATGGCTGTCCGAGGTTCACGAACGAGGGCCGCTCTTCGTCACGACGATCACTGTGGCTGAAATTCTCTTGGGGATCGAACTGCTTCCCAAGGGAAAGCGTCGTGAGCGGATGCTTGCCCAAACGGAAGCGACATTTGCAGAAGACTTTGCCGGACGCGTATTGCCCTTCGACGAGGATGCAGCGCGCGCGTTCCCGCAAATCGCTGTCCCACGCCGCGCACAAGGCAGACCCATCGCGGACCTCGACGCGCAGATCGCCGCCATCGCCCGCTCCCGCAGCGCCGTTCTCGCCACGCGCAACGCCGCCGACTTCGAAGGCTGCGGCGTGCGCCTGGTCAATCCCTGGGCTGGAGAGTAGCGCCGCCGTCCCGCCATCTGTGGCCTGAAACCCGAGCGTCGTAGGTTCGCCTTTGCAACTAAGCCTTGTCATTCCGACCGGAGCGCAGCGAAGCAAGCGAAGCGGAGGAACCTGTTGTTTGTTGGAAGTCACGATGTTCCGAACCATCGAATCAACAAGCGGGCCACAAAGGCTTTCTGGTAAACTCATCCGTTTGCCGAGGAGCATTCTCATGCGCCGTTTCTTTCTCGCCTCTCTTGCTCTGATCTGTCTTGGGTTTCCCGCCGTCGCCCAGGCCAAGCATCCCTTCACTTTTGAAGACATGATGAAGCTGAAGCGCGTGGGCGAGCCCGAGGTTTCGCCGGACGGCAAGTGGGTGATCTTCAGCGTGGTCGACGTGAATCTCGAAGCCAACACGAAGACGCCGCACATCTGGATCGTGCCCACGGCAGGAGGTCAGGAAAAAGAAATCATCGCCGATCAGGACGCCGACCGCCCGCGCTGGGCGCCCGATGGCAAAGCGTTCGCTTTTATCTCGAATAAAGACCGCGGCTCGCAAGTCTGGATCGCTCGTTTCGACAGCGTGGCAGGAACAGTCTCGATAGTCGGTCGATACACGGACATCGCGACCGAGGCGGGTGGAGAACTCTGGTCGCCCGACGGCAAGAATATCCTTTTTACTTCGGATGTCTATCCCGAATGCGACGGAGCGTCTGACCCCGCAGCTTGCAATGCGAAAAAGGAGAAGGAGGCAGAAGACTCGAAGGTCAAGGCGCTGATCTTTGATCGCCTCCTCTATCGTCATTGGAATGCCTACAAGGCGGGCAAGCGCAGCCACATTTTCATCATTCCGATTGAGCTCCCGCCGCTCGGAAGCGCGGGCGACTATGGACCCCGGTTCCCGCGCGACCTCACGCCCGGCGACTACGACGCCCCCGTCTTCTCCCTCGGCGGGCAGGATAACTACGCCTTCTCGCCCGACGGGCAGGAGATTTGCTACACCTCGAATCACGACAAGAATCCGGCCGCGTCCACGAATAACGATCTCTGGATCGTTTCGATCAATGGCGGACCAGCCAAGAACATCACCGCCGACAATCCCGCCAGCGACTCGTCGCCGCTCTATTCTCCCGATGGCCGCTACATCGCCTACCGCGCCCAGCAGCGTCCGGGATACGAGAGCGACCGCTTCCGGTTGATGCTGTATGACCGGAAGACGGGCGAGAAGAAGAATCTGACGGAGGACTTCGATCGTTGGGTAGGAACGTTCGCTTGGTCGCCAAACTCGGAGAATATTTACTTTTCCGCCGAGAACGAGGGCAGTGCGCCAATATACAGGATGGAGCTCTTTCCCCTGACGTGGCCTTCCGAGTTCATCCCAGGCTTCAACGATGACGTGACCCTGACTGCTGATGGCAAGAGCGTTCTTTTCACTCAGATGTCCATCGAGGGTCCAACAGGAATCTATTCAGCGCCGACGTCTTTTAGGTTGGAATGCGCTGTCGCGCCTATCGGCAAAACGCCTGAATATCGCTACACAGCATCGGCTTGCGAGCTCTCTCCAACGACCCCCATTACGCATCTCAATGCTTCGCTTCTTTCCCAGATCGCCATGTCCCCTCTCGAATCCTTCTGGTTCCCAGGCGCTAACGGTGATAAGGTCCAAGGTTTCCTGGTCAAGCCGCCAAACTTCGACGCCAGCAAGAAATATCCCGTGAAGTTCCTCATCCACGGTGGTCCGCAGGGCGCTTGGGGAGACGACTGGAGCTACCGCTGGAATCCCGAACTCTTCGCCGCCAATGGTTACGTGGTCATCATGATCAACTTCCACGGCTCGACCGGCTACGGACAGAAGTTCATCGACGCCATCAACGGCGATTGGGGCGGCGCTCCGTTTGAAGACCTGATGAAAGGCCTCGACTACGCGGAGGAGCATTATCCTTTCATTGATAAGACCCGGGAGTGTGCGCTGGGCGCGAGCTACGGCGGATACATGGCCAACTGGATCCTCGGCCACACCGACCGCTTCAAGTGCATCGTGTCGCACGACGGCATGTTCAACGCGGAATCCGCCTGGGGCACCACCGAAGAACTCTGGTTCAACAACTGGGAGTTCAAAGGCACGCCCTACGACAATCGCGCGATGTACCAGAAATGGTCGCCGCACCAGTACGCGAAGAATTTCAAGACGCCTACTCTTGTGATTCACGGACAGCGCGACTATCGCCTCGATGTGAGCGAAGGCTTGCAGCTTTTCACCACGCTGCAGATGGAAGGCGTGCCGTCGAAGATGCTGTATTTTCCCGACGAAGGCCACTGGGTGCTCAAGCCGCAAAATTCGCAGCTCTGGTACAAAACCGTGAACGACTGGGTCGATCAATGGACGCAAGGCGGGGGGACGAAAGATCAGGGCACGAAGTAACGCGGGCTTCGGGCTTCGGCTTTCGGGCTTCCGGCCTGTCATTCTTTATAAGGTTTTGTCATTCCGACCGGGCGGAGGAGCCTGCTGTCTGCCTGTGCCCGCAAACGCAGCTTTCTCCTCTGAGCTCGGCCAGCGTCGAAATGGCAACGGTAGCTGAGTGATCTTATGCGAAAAGCGAAATCGCCGGCTGACGATCCGTCCGCAAAAACTGCGCAAGCTGAGGCTCAAGCCCAGCTCGATTCCTTCCTGGCAAAATACGATCCCGAGATCGAGACCGTTGCCCGCCGCGCTCTTGCAAAGATGCGCAAGCTTATGCCCGGCGCGATCGAAATGGTCTATGACAACTACAACTGGCTGGTCATCGGCTTCAGCCCTAGCGAGCGGCCCTCGGAGGCGATCTTTTCCCTCGTACTGCCTCCCGGCCGGGTGACCCTCTGCTTCTTGCAGGGCGCAGGCTTGCCTGATCCTGCGAAGCGGCTGCAGGGCAGCGGCAACGTGGTTCGCAACATCCGGCTGTACGAGTTAGGCGAGCCCGATGCGAAGGTGCTCGACGATCCTGAGGTCCTCGCCCTCATCAACGTGGCCCTCAACCGCGCCGAGGTGCCCATGCCCTCGGGAGCGCTCCGCAAGTTGATCATCAGGGCGGTCGCTAAGAGGCAGCGGCCGCGTCGTCGCGCCGCAGGCACGAAGTAATGACAAGCATCGATGATCTCACCTCAACTTCCGTGGCCCCGGAACAACGGTGGTCCCCTCGGCGCGGCAACGCTTCCCGGCCACGGGCCACTCGTGGATGGGGAAGTGTTCCCGTCAGTGCCGGCCGGAACGCTTTCCAGTTCGTCCTGCAGGACGCCTGTGGCTCCCGCCGAAACCTGAATCTCAATCTCCAACGGACCGGTGAACGATTCCACCGACGGCGTAAAACTGACCAGGCCGTTGCTGTCGCTCTGCGCCGCGCTTTGGCTTGCACTGAGGATCACGGGCATCCCGGTCGGCGTGACCGTGGGATCGCTCGGCGCGAGCGTTAGATTATTTCCCACCGGACGCAGAACCGTGGATTGAAACGACACGCTCGCCCCGAGGACGGGATTCGGCGGCGTAGAAGAGTCGGTGACGCGAACCGTCAGCGGCTGAAACACCGATCCGGTGACGACCTGCCCTGCACCGGACACAGCCTGCAGCTTCAGCAGCGCGCCGGCCACCGCATTTCCGGAAATGGTCTGGCAAGGGTTATTTCCCGGCGCGACGCAGACGCTAAGCTGCACGCTGGCGGTAAAGTTCGTCAAGGTGAGCGTGACCGACGCGTCCCCTTTGCTATTTGTCACGGCAGCTCGGCGAACTCAGCGATCCCGAGCCCTGCGCGACCGTGAAATTCACCGTAACCCCGCTCTGTGGCGCGCCCAGGCTCACTACCTGCGCCGTAAGCGGCACGCTGAGCGAGGCGCCCTGGGCGATCCAGACGTAAGGCGGAGTGACTGCGATCGCCGAAGGTAAAGACGTGCCCATCAGCGTGGGCGCAACCGACTGAACCGGACTGTAGACGCCAGGGGCGAGAGTCGCTGTGATCACCGCATTCCCCGCTGCAGCGGGCGTAACCCACGTAGAAGCCACTCCACTTTCATCGCTGATCGCCGAGCACGTCGAGGCGCCACCGCAGGTTGAGAGTGTGGCGCCATTGGTGGTGGCCCACCCCACGGTTGCGCCGTTCACCGGGGTGATGCCATCGGATGCGAGCACGCGCACGATCACTGGATTGACAGCCTGTGTTCCGACCGGCGTGGGAGGATTCACTCCCTCTAACAGAACCAGCCGGTCGGTGGAAGCGGCTCCAAACGTTAGCGCATTCGTCATGATGGAAAATGCGCCGCTCACCGGATCGGTAATGGTGACCGTTTGCGGCCCATCGCTTTGCGCCGGGATGGCCGCCAGCATCTGGCCGGCGTTAGTCGCCAGCAGCGGCGCGCTGGTGCTGCCCACGGTAACGGCAAGACCGGGAGCGAAGCCGGTGCCCTCCAAAATGACTGCACCGCCACTCACCGGGACGCGCGGTGGGTTCACCGAATCTCCGTAGAGCACGTGGGCGTGGTAGTGGTAATCGGGACGGCCGTCGCCGCGCAAATCCGCGATGCCGATGATGAAGCTGTTCGAGCTGAAGACCTGCGCGTCGAGCCGGCTCATGCCGAACGTCTCCGAATTGAACGGAGCCGGGATAAAGGCCGGCGGAGCCGTGCCCAGCGGATCCCCCAGGCTCCACATGCCGACCACAGGTTCGACCTTTGACTCGCTGGCAGCGCCGGTTTCATCCAGCGCCGTCACGGCTACCGACAAGGTCCGGTTGGCCTGTGCCGAGATCACAAAGTAGCCAACATCGCCGTAGCCGTTCAGTGAGCCGACCCAATCGCCGGGCGAGGGAACTGCGGCGGGAGCGCTCCAGGTCTCGGTCGCCGCCATCGGCGGTACCGGTTGCGCGCTGCCAGACATCAGGACGTCCTGCTCAAAGTCACCGCCTGCCGCCACGGTCACCAGAATGGTCGCAAAAGTTCCCGAAGGCGCGACTTGCGATGGATCGTAGGGGCACACTCCTGCAGACCACAGCGGGTCCAGAGCCTCGACCGCAAGCTGGTATTGCGCGGTGCTTGCGCCGTTCGGAATCGGTAATCCACCAAGGTCGAAAAATCCTTCCTGCGTTTGATTGCTTGATCCAAACTCGCTGTAGAGATTTCCCAGCGCATCGGCTGAGCCCGTGATGGGATTGCCGGCATTACCGGTAAAGAGGAATCCGGAGACCGACGAAGCTCCATATTCGTCCGAGGGCAAATTGGTCGATGGATCGATCCAGCGCGCGACCACGTTCACGCCCTGCATGGGCTGGGAGATCGCTCCCACAGCATTCACGAAATAGACCGAGCCGTAGATTCGGGCTGTCGTGGACGTCGGCGCCGCGGGATAGAGTCGCGAGAGCGCGGCCACGTCATCGGCAGCAAGCTGGTAAGGATTCCCGTAGCACACCGTGATCGGCACGCAACTCGGCGAATCGATGTAATGCATCACGGGAAAACCGGCGTAGTCCTCGAGCGTTGGAGTCGGATTGCCGGTAATCACGTTCAGATTCATCTGCGACCAACCCAGGCCCAGCACGCCGCCGAGCACTCGCACCAGCCGGTACTCCACGTCAGTGAGTTGCGAGGACTGCAGCGCGCACTGGCCATTGATCACCACCAGCGCGTGCAGAAGATTCGCGGTCACGCCGAAGTTATCCGCCCCGCCGTAAACTGCGTTCCAGAAGCACTGCGAAGCATCGCCCGCACCCGCGCCCAACAATGCGTCCGTCACCGAGCCGTCATAGTCGTAGACGATGCCCACCGGGGTTTGCGTGGCCGCGGAGGTGATGTCCGAAGGTGCGCTCACCGTTCCATCGGAGTTGACCGCGATATTGCTGCCGTTCACGTCTTCGGCAAGCTGGCCGGCATTGGTGGCCGCGAGCGCTGCGGTGGAAACGGCAGTCCATTGGCTGAAGGCATTCGCCACAAGCGCGTTTGCCGCCGCATTCGGCAGGATGGGGCTGAGATCGCCCTGGTCCGTGTAATAGTTCACCTGACCCAGGGACCAGGTCAGGGGCTGGCCCATGGTCGACGCGTTGAAGTAGCTGGAGCCCGCCACATATTTGGGGCCTCCGGCGCGAGCCAGCACGGCGAAAACAGAGCACGATGGCCAGCGCTACCCCCAGCCGGAAGAAGAATGAGTTAGCGTGCCGCGTTCGGTGGGTTCACGTTGGCTCACTCCTCCGCGCTGGAACGCCCCACCGCTAGCGCGAAGTCGGCGTAGGGGACCAGTGTCTTCCCGCCCAGGATGGGCTCCCCCATCAAGTTTGCAAAGTGCTGCGGGTTCATTACGATCCTGCCTCGGGAATCCACAACGAATCTGCCCATCGTCCCGGCCACCGGACTCGTAAGCCCCAACTTGCCCGGAGAATACACAAACAACAGGACGCGCTCGCCGACGCTGTAACGCTCACCCGTAGTCCACAGGCCAGCCCACTCGTGGATGGTCAGACTCTGCCCCGGCGCGGCGCCGCGCATAGCATGTTCAACCTGGAACGTGACGGTAGTGGCTGCAGGTCCAAGGCCAGGGGATGCAGCGGCGCGTCCAACCGATGTGACGCTGCCGGAGAAGATGATTCCGGCGGCTCGCACCAGTTGCTGAAACACGCGTTGCTGCCCGATGCCGATTCCCCGACCCGCCGGGTAACGCCAAGGCAGCATGGGAGGCCCGGCAACCGGCGCGAAAGGCGGGGAATTCCGCAGCGCAGGCGGGTTCGAGGCCGCATCCTGCCCATGCAGAACCGCAGAGCCTAACGCGGAGCCCAATAAGATCAGCGAAAAGGCGGCGAGCAGACGCATGCAACTCCCGTTCATAGCTATCACCTGGAACGAATGTCTGCTCGGAGGAATCTGGGAAACCGATCCCATCCTAGTTGCTAACCGGAACCAATGCAGTGACGGATGTCACCAAGAGCCTGTGGATTAAAAGGCCGTTCCCAATCCGGGACGGATTTGCTGACCCACGTCGGCCCCTCTCTGAACCTAATCCTTTCGCAAGCCAAGCCGATAGTGCGGGTAAGGGCGGTGAAGTTTGTGAAAATTCTCTTAGTCGAAGACAGCAAGCCCATCCGGATGGAAAACCAGCGCGTTCTGATCAAAGCAGGCTACGAAGTGGTTTATGCCGAGGACGGCGAGTCCGCTCTGAAACTGGCCGACCAGGAGAAGCCAGATCTGATTCTGCTCGATATGATCCTACCCAGGATGAGCGGGCCCGCCGTACTCGAACACCTGAAGAACGACGCCTCCACCGCCACCATTCCCGTCGTGGTGCTAAGTGGCCTCGCAGAAAAGAACCGGCAGAAACTAATGGATGCTGGCGCTGAGGACTACCTGGAAAAAAGCACCCTGATGCCATCCCCGGGAATGAACTTACTGCCTGAAATGCTGGAGAATGTGATCTGCCGCATCAACCGCCGGCGCGGCATCGCTTTCAGCAGCATTCCGGTGAGCAAGTAAGACGCGTCTCGCTCGAAACCTCTGAATCATCCTCGTTGATGAATCATCCTTGCTGAATTCTAAAGCCCGCGCCGCTGGCACTCTTCGGCGCTCAGGTTGGCCCCTGCCAGCAACAGAAGTCCGGTCAAGAATGCCCAGAACATCATGCTCACCGACAGCGCGAACGGCCCATAGACTTCTGCGAAATTGAGCCAGGGCAACGCGAGAATGTAGCCGTACTTCAGCGCCTCCGAGAGCAATCCCATAATGATGGCGGTCGGCACCACGGCACGCGCCGGCACTTTGCCGTTCGGCAGCACCCAGTAAATCAGGAAAAAGATGGCAATGCTGGCCGCGATGGCGAAGGCCTTCATCACCACAAAGCCCACCAGACGGGTAAATCCGGAGCCGTGGCCGCGCAGCAGGAATTCAAACGGCGCCACCAGCCCCGCCGTCGAGGCAATCGAGAGCAGCGCCAGAACTCCACAGCTGAAAGCCAGGCCCAGCGAGATTAACTGGTTGCCGAAATACGACCGGTTCGAAGGGAAGCGCCAGATGCGGTTGAGCGCGACTTCCAGCGGCACAAATACTCCGGTCGAGGTCACCAGCAGAATGATCAGCGACACCACCTGCACCCGCTGCCGCGTATCCACCATCGCATTCAGGTTGCGGATGACGAACTCCTGCCCCGCCGGAATGTAGTCGCGCAGCAGCTCGACCACCACGTCATACATCATCTTCGAGTGAAAAACCCGCCTGATGAGCGTCATCAACAGCACGACAAAAGGGAAGAACGAGAGAATCGAGTTGGCCGCGACCGAGAAGGCAAAAGTGTGCACATCGGTGCGCAAAAGGTATTTCGCGGTCGAGATTGCCATGCCCGAGAAGTGTGACCGATCCCGCCGTCGTGGCAGTGCAGACGCGCCCTCGGCAGAGCGGGAAACCGGAGCTGTGGTCTGGTTAGGCATGGGCGCTTGTCTAATCCTATCAAAGGGTTGCAGCCGGGTCTGCCTTCCCTGCGGAACGAAGGTCTAGGGCCTGCGACGCACGTTTCTTATACTTTGTTAAAGATTTATTGTGACCCTTGGTTATTTTTAGCCTTCGAAACGTTAATTTTTCTTGCGAAACGTTTTAATACTGCTTATTATCTGTTCCTCATGAACCGACGAACGTCGGGACATGTGTTGGCTAGGCAGGTTGATGTCTTGAGCAGGGCGGTAGAAATCAGCGCCGATGGTCCAGGGCTCCAGAAGTTCGCGCCGCATTTTCTCTACGCGACCGCGAACCGAGGAGTCTTTTGCTTTGGGGCAATTTCTCCGGCATAGAGAGACGCAACCGGGTTTCACTGGTTTTCTTGAGGGAGCGCTTCATCTCCTTTGAAGCACGATCAGGAAATTCAGGAAACTTAATTCTTAATGACCAGGGGAAAGGAGTTTTTTTGTGAGAGAGAAGGGAACAGTAAAGTGGTTCAACGGGGCGAAGGGATACGGATTCATCCAACGCTCCACGGGCGAAGATGTCTTCGTACATTTCTCCGCCATTCAGGAGAACGGCTACCGCTCGCTCAACGAGGGTGAGACCGTGGAGTTCGATCTGCTCAAAGGCCCCAAAGGCTTTCAGGCGGGCAACGTCGTCCGCGCTTAACCTGCTGGCACTACCATTCAAACCCTCCCGATCTCGCAACGGGAGGGTTTCTTCTTCTAGCCCCGCGCAAAAGCTCCCGCATTCGCGTTCTCACACTCACGACCTTGTCATTCCGACCGGAGCGGGACCCTGAGCGAAGCCGAAGGGGACCGCGGAGTGGAGGAACCTGCTGTTCGCCTGCGCCCGCCACGTCGCCGACGCGCCGGGAGATTTCTGGGGACGAGCCCACCTTTGCGTCGGCTTCCCTGTGGAATTCTACCTTGAAATAATCTTGCTTCGGCTCGTGGGTTGAGGGCTTGGCTCGGGGCGGTTTCATCTTGTTCGATCGATACCCCCCTCCCCCTGGGTCTAGTGGGATCATCACGTTAGCAAGAAATTCTCTGCAAAATCCGGATGTCAAAGAACTTAGAGATCAAAATCCTTGAAACAAAGGACTTAGCGCGCGACGATTGACTGTGTAGCCAACCGTCATGGCCTCGACCATGATTACGCGATTTGAATTGGCGCGCAAGGTCAGATGTCACACCGGGGATGTGGAAAAGTAAAAAGCGAGAAGCAAGGTCCGCAGTGCCGTCGCTTCGAGAACCGCCGGCAACCGATTTCGTCCGGAAGCCCGAAGCCCGAAGCCGGAAGCCCGAACCATCACCGCACTTCGAGCGACATCAGATCGCCATCCGACAGGCCGCCCGGTTTGTAGTTCACCGAGACGGTGCGGTTATTCCATTCGCAGGAAAACGTGTCGGCTCCGATCAGCAGCAGGGACTTGTAATTGGAGGTGCGCAGTTTCAGAACCACACCGTTAGAGGTCACGGTGAGAACCGCGGCCGGGGATTGCGAGCAATCCACGCCCACCAGCCGGCCTTGAAAAAACTTTGCCGGCCGCTTGTCAGGCGTATCGGAGTGTTCCGCCTGCGCGGCGG
This sequence comes from uncultured Acidobacteriaceae bacterium, assembly GCA_963827005.1. Taxonomy (GTDB): domain Bacteria; phylum Acidobacteriota; class Terriglobia; order Terriglobales; family Acidobacteriaceae; genus Sulfotelmatobacter. Next base: position 777,866 of record CAWGZD010000007.1, on the reverse strand, counting down.
CCGCGCGCTTGGCGGCGTCCTGCTCCAGCACGTCGAATGGAGAACTCGGTTTGGCGAGTTTTGCCGAAGCAGCGGTCGCGGCCGAGACTCCGTACTTCTGCTCGGTTGCGAGCTGCTCCAGCCGATCGCGAGCCTCAGCGGCAACCTGCGGATTGCCGCTGGCTTTCAAGTGTTCGAGCAAGGCTCGCGCCGCTTCCCATTTCTTATCTTCGACGTAGATTTCCGCCAGATGGTAAACGTACTGCTGGTTGCGCGGACTAAGTTGGATGGCAGCGCGTTCGGCCTGCATCGCCGCCACTGGACCTCCGCCTTCCACGTACCCGATCGCCATCAGGTCATGAGCGTCGGCCGACTCGGGATAAATTTCGAGAAAAGCGCGGAGATCCTGCAACATATTGGGCAGGCCCTGGATCTGGGCGCGCTTGGCTTGCGCCATGCGGTATTTCAGTACGGAAAGGTAGTAGCGGATCCACACATCGCGCTGGTTGACCGCGGCGGCGTTGCCCAGTTCTTCGGCAGCAGCATCAAACTCCCCACGCTGCATGTGGTCCCAGGCCAGCGTGCGGTGCGCGATCTCGTTGCCCGTCCCTGTAACCAGAAGGGGATTCTTTTTGTCGTCCTTCTCTCGATCGTTGGATTTCTTAGCAGGAGTTGGATCGGGCGCAGTGGCCAGCGCTTGCAATTCCTGCAGCCCAGCATCGCGGCGTTCGGGAATTCTGACCTTTACCTCAGCCGTGATGGCGCGAGCATCGCTTTCGGGCAGAACCTTCACCGTCATCACGCTGTCGTTCGGCGCCACGATCTCGGGGAAATGGTAGACCTGCGGCGGCGTGGTTCGGAGATCGGGTTGCTTGTAAGCATCGAGCGCCACGAAGAGCGGGGTAAGCGAGTGAAAGTAATCTTTCACCGCCTGGTCGAACTGCGCCGGCGTTACACCGTAGGCTTTCTCGATGGCATCTTCGACCGGCAGATGCTGCCTCTCGACCAGGTCGAAATACGTTCCCGTTTCCGGCAGCTTTTTTTCGTGGAGAAGGTAATGCACTGTCATCCACGACTGGGCGTAGAAGAGCGTATGGTGCGTGCTCTCGGTGAAAGTTGAAGTGTCATGCTTCATGGTGAGCAGGTCGGGCAGCGCGAGCCAAACCTGGCCACCGAGAAGCTCAGTGAGGGACTTCGGTGGATTGCGCACTTCGTGCTGGTTCTGCAGCAGGTCTTCGGTGAAGGCGGGATGCAGTTCGGGGTCGCCCCCGATTTCGTAGTTGCGGTCGTCGAGGCGAATCGACCCGAAGTATTCCGCGAGGCCTTCGTCGAACCATCCCTCGACCGCGGGATAGTTATAGTTCAGCAGCAGGTGAGCATAGTCGTGGGCAACGGCGCGCCAGGACTCCTCCTCAAACAGGTTCAGCACGATGAAAGTCTGGTCTTCGCCGGCCAGCAAGAAGCCGGGAACGCCGATGGGCTGGCCTTGACGCAGCGGCGCGGTCTGGAAGTAGCTCTTGTCGCTCTTGAAGGCAAGGATGGTCAGCGGAGGCGGCTCGTTAAGGTGCTCCCTGAGCAGCAGGACGCCGAAGATGGCACGCATCTGCTCGAAGCGGAGAGCAACTTCGCGGCCTTTTTTCTCGCCGGCGTCGGTGATGACGGTGACATGAGTGGAACGAATTTCGCGCCACGGAGACGGCTCAGCCGCAGGGGCGGATTTACACAGAAGTACGCTCGCGAGCATTGCAACAAGCAATGAAACCGGAATGGGTCGAGTGCGGGCCATGGGCGTGCCGCCGAGAAGAGGACAACTACTAAAATGCTATCACGAGGCCGGAACAATTTTCGGCCGATTCCGGCAATGGTGGCGGTGGACGCAAAACCAGGTTCCTCGCTTCGCTCGGAATGACAAACCCAGTGATTCGGAGTGACGAAGCTAGTGATTCGGAGTGACAAACCCAGTGATTCGGAGTGGCAAACCTAGTGATGAAGCTTAAGGGCAGAAGCCAATCAATCTCCGACACGGAGGATCATCACTTCGGTCGCCTTTATCAGGGCTACTGCAGTCTGGCCGCGTTTGAGGTTCATCTCGCGGGCAGAGGTTGCGGTGATGATGGAAGTAATTTGCTGTTCTCCGATGGAAATCTTGACTTCGGCCATGAGGCCGCTGATGCGGACCTGATCGATGCGGCCCACCAATTGGTTGCGGCCGCTGACGCGGCGCATCACGTCATCCCGTTGCGCGGCGGTTTTGCCTCGGGTACGGAAGAGCAGGCGGTCGAGTTCACTCTGCGGGATGCGGTGATGTCCTCCCGCGGTCTGAACGCTGCGAATCTTCTTCTTGTAGATCCACTGCTTAATTGTTGGAAAGCTGATGCCGAGCTGTAACGCTGCGTCGCCGAGCTTCAGCAGGCGCTCGATATTGCCTTCGGATTTGCCGCTCTTTTTCTTCATCGAAGAAATCGTAACGACAACGAAATTCCCGGTCAAGTCCTCGCATCCGCATAGGCTAGCCTGGACTCCTGGTAAAAAAGATTAAATCGTACAGTTCTGGACAACAAAATCGCATGTCGTGTACACTTTCGGGTCCAATCCCAAACGAGCGAGTTTTCGAGGTTCGAAATGCGCAAGGCTTACCTGTTTGTTGCAGCTGTTGGTTTTTTGCTGTCATCATGCTTAACCTTTGCCCAGGGGACTCCCGACCCCTGCACGAGCGGCCATGAGTTCGCCACCACCGATTGCACGCTGACCTGGCACGGCATCACGGTATACGGTGCGTATGACGTGGGCTTCGGCTATGTCAGCCACGGCTTACCGGAAAGCGGCTACAACTATGAAGGCGAATCGCTGGTGAACCGGAACGGCTATCAGCATCGATTCCTCGTGGCGCCGAACAACTTGCAGCAGACGGGTCTGGGCATCAGGGGCAAAGAAGAGTTTCTACCAGGCTGGTCTGTGGTGTTCAACGCTTCGACTGGCATCAATCCGCAGTCCGGCCTGCTGGCCAACGCGTCGGCTACGCAGACTGCCAACAATGGCCTTCCCAGGAGCAGTTATTCCTTCGCCATCGACGGGGCGCGCGCGGGCCAACCCTTCAATGACGAATACTACGGCGGCGTATCATCCAAGGTTTTCGGCACGCTGACCTTCGGCCGCCAGCGTTCTCTCGGTACCGATGCGATGCTGCTTTACGATCCAGCCGGCGGCGCCTACGCGTTTTCCTACATCGGATACAACGGCACAATGGCCGGCGGCGGCGACACCGAGAACAGCCGTTGGGACGACGCCGTGAAGTATCGCATCGGCTATGGCCCGGTTCATTTCGGCGCGATGTATAAATTCGCTAATGGATCTGCCGGCTGCTACTCGGCTTCCGCCACCTGGACTGCCACTAACTGCACGCCGGAAGAGGCGCATAACAACGCTTATGGATTCGACCTTGGTGGTAACTACGGCAAGTTCTCCGCCGACATGGTATTCCAGCACTACAACCAGGCGATCAGCGTGTTGAATCCCTTGCTGGGGCCCCAAAGTCTGGCCGCTCCCTATCAGTCGACCACCGACAGCATCAATACGAACACCATCAACGGTCCCAATCTGATCGACCCGAACAACACCGTTTATGGCATCGTGACCGACAACAACGCAGTGATGTTCGCGGCGAAGTATGTGCGGGACCCGTTCAAGTTTTTTGTGGGCTACGAATACATCTGGCAGAACAACCCGTCGAACCCGTTGGGCGTTGGGGCCTCGGATCAGGGCGGCTACATCATGAGCGGGGTCGAAGACAACAATCTTGACTCTGAGAAGTTGGTGAATATCTGGTGGACGGGCGTGAAGTATACCTACCGCACGAAAACCGACTTCACTTTCGCCTGGTATCAACAGCGGCAGAACGACTTCCGTCTTCCGCCGACCTGCTCGGTCACAGCGGGTTTCCGGGCTTCCTGCGCGGGCACGCTGAACGAAGGGTCGCTCTATGCGGACCATCACTTCACCAAGCGTTTCGACGGATATGTCGGACTCGCGTACTCCTGGGTGAGCGGCGGGCTGGCCATCGCGATTCCTCATGGCCCCGGCGTTCCTTATAACTACAACAACAACTGCGCTCCGACAATCGGTGGTCGTTTCGCCTTCTGATACGGTCGATCGGCTTTCCGTTCAAAATTGATCCGCGGGTCGGATCGAAGGCTCACGTCGTTGATGACTCGCGTAGATAAAGCCGAGGACACGGCGCCCGCTTACTCCGTGGGCTGGCGGGTGTAAACTGCTTGCCTGCGTTAGAAAACTGCATTGGGGATAGAGACGATGGCTTCCGTACTGATTACTGGAACAAGCACTGGGATTGGCTTGACGACCGCTCTGACTCTTGGCCGGGCGGGCCACAGAGTGTATGCGACCATGCGCAGTCCTTCCCGCTCGCCCGAACTCGGAGAGAGGGCCTCGAAGGAAAAGCTGCCGATCAAGATTTCGGTGATGGATGTCGACTCCGACAATTCGGTGAAAACAGAGATCGCGAATATTCAGAAAGACGCCGGCCAGATCGACGTGCTGATCAACAACGCCGGCGTGGAACGTAGCGGATCGATCGAAGAGCTTCCGCTGGCTGATTTTCGTGCTGTGATGGAGACCAACTACTTTGGGGTGGTGCGCTGCCTCCAGGCGGTGGTGCCGCAGATGCGGCAGCGCAAGAGCGGATGCATTGTTAACATAGCCTCGGTCGCCGGGCGCGTTTCGTCTTCGCCGTTGGCTCCCTACACCGCGTCCAAGTTCGCCCTGGAGGCTCTTAGCGAAGCTCTGGCCCAGGAGATGAAGACGTTTAACGTCCGGGTCGCGATCGTCGAACCGGGCATTATCGAGACGCCGATGGCGAAACGAATTGAGGAACCCGGCAACGTTTCTCCCTACCCTCAGCAACGGCGCTTCGCCCATCTGTTTGCCGCGTCGCTGAAACACCCAGCGCCGCCGACGGTTGTGGCAGAGAAGATTCTTGAGATCATCGAGAGCGGAACCTGGCAACTGCGGCATCCGGTGGGGCCGGACGCGTTGCCATTTCTGAACTGGCGCAAATCCATGACCGATGAACAATGGGTGGATCTGAACGGGGCCGACGATGACACCTGGTACGAACGCATGGAACGTGATTTCGGCATGGCGATCCGCCCCAGGAGCTGAAGTTGAAGCGTTCTACGAATAATTCTTCGATCCGGTACAAGAGATGCCTCGGTATCGCTTTGCTATGCCGCGTGTTGTTCGGCTGCCTGACGGTGCTGGCTCAGACGACGGCGGTCGAGGGCAGCCTGGTGCTCAGCGCCGACCTCAACCACGCTCGCGTGGTGCTGTCGCCTGCGGACTTTCACGCCCTGCCGCATGTCACCATCACCGTACACAACAGCCACGCCGACGCTTCTGAAACCTATTCCGGCGTTCCGCTCTCGACGTTGCTGGAAAAGGTGAACGCTCCCCTCGGCAAAGAGCTTCGCGGGGAAGCGATGAGCAGCTACGTCGTCGCCACTGGGTCCGATGGGTACTCGGTTGTGCTTTCGCTGGGCGAGGTTGACCCCAGCTTTCATGAAGGTCAGGTGCTGGTGGCCGACGCGCGCGACGGCAAGCCGCTGGGGGATTACGGTCCGTTCCAACTGATCGTCTCCGGTGACAAGCGCCCGGCGCGCTGGGTTCACAACCTGGTTTCGATTGCGCTGAAGCGGGCGCATTGAAGATCTGGAGAAGTGCTCCGGAGGTGATCCGGGTCTAATCCCCGCTAGCGTGGTTCTGCGTGGGCACGAGAACCAGCCGGGGACGTGCGGCGGCATGGCGCTGCTGGGAGGCTCGACCGAAGGCATGCAGGATGCCGATGACTGCGAAATAAGCCGCCATGACGCCAATTCCAACGGATACGATTACGGTCAGGCAGAGAATGACGGGCATCAGGAGCGAGATCACGGTCAACCACCCTTGGCTTTTTTTAAAATCGGCTTCAAATCCGCTTCAAAATCTTGCCTTCACAAAATGCGCTTTACCGAAACGTTCAGGAATCAGATGCCACAAGCTTTGCCTTCGTATACGCGGCTTCTTCAATCTATCCGCGATAACGCTCGCCGCTAGTGACCACCCAGATGCGCCGTAGCCATGTGCGCCCCGCCGGGCGGCATAGTAAGATACGGAGTAGAGCTGTGCATTCCCAATGTCGAACATATCTGTAGACCTGTCGACATTACGGAAGGGCAATCGACCCCAAACTAAATGGCTATTACCAGGATTTCGGTGCGCGGGGCGCGCCAGCATAACCTCAAAAACATCGACGTGGAGATTCCGCGCAACACCTTGACGGTGGTGACCGGGCTCAGCGGGTCGGGCAAATCTTCGCTCGCTTTCGACACGATTTATGCCGAGGGGCAGCGCCGGTACGTGGAGACGCTTTCCACCTACGCGCGGCAGTTTCTGGACCAGATGGAACGCCCGGATGTTGATGCAATTGATGGACTTAGCCCATCCATCTCGATCGAGCAGAAGACCACCAGCAGGAGTCCGCGCTCGACGGTTGGCACGATCACGGAGATCTACGATTACCTTCGCCTGCTGTTCGCTTCGATCGGAGTGCCGCATTGCCCCAAGTGCGGCCGCCCCATCAGCCGACAATCGGCCGAGCAGATCGTGCAGCGCGTGATGCAGTTGACGCCTGAGGACCGTGTAATGGTGCTGGCGCCGATCGTGCGCGGGCGCAAGGGCGAGTTCAAGAAAGAGATGGAGACGCTACTCAAGCACGGCTACACCCGGGCCCGCGTCGACGGCGAAATCGTGAACCTGGATGACGACCTTGCGCTCGACAAGCGCAAGAACCACACCATCGAAGTGGTGATTGATCGTCTGCTGGTAAAGGCCGGGATTGAACATCGCCTGGAAATGTCGGTCGGCCTGGCGATGAAGCTGGCGGGCGGTCTGGTGCAGGTGGCCGTGGTCGGGGGCGAAGAGCAACTTTATTCGGAGAAGCTGGCTTGCCCGGATTGCGGCATCAGCGTGCCGCAACTGGAGCCGCGGTCGTTCTCTTTTAACAGCATGTACGGGGCCTGCCCGGAGTGCCACGGCCTGGGCAGCCGCTACGATTTCGATCCCGCGAAGGTGATCACGGATTGGTCGAAGCCGCTGCTCGATGGTGGACTGGGGCCGGGTTCGGCGTCCCAGGGATTGATTCATGCTTTGCAGGTGACGGCGGCGGCGCATGGGATTGACTTGAACACGCCGTTCGAAAAGTTTCCCGACAAGGTTCAGGACTTGCTCTTGAACGGCGAGTCGGGCCGGGGCAAGACGGGCTTCCGGGGAATTTTCGGATATTTGAAGCAGAATCTGGAGGAGTCGACCTCGGAGGGCTACCGCGACTGGCTGATGGATCACATGTCGGCGACAGAATGTCCCGCGTGTCAGGGTAAACGGCTGCGGCCGGAGAGCCTGGCGGTGAAGGTAAATCGAATGTCGATTGCCGACTTCACGGCACTGCCGATTTCAAAGGCGCTGGAAGTCGCGCGAAGCATTAAACTCGCGGGGCGTGAGGAGAAGATTGCAGGCCGCGTGATGCATGAAGTGGTGGAGCGTCTGCAGTTTCTGAATGCAGTTGGCCTGAATTACATTTCTCTCGACCGCTCGGCGGCGACTCTGTCGGGAGGCGAGGGCCAGCGCATTCGCCTCGCCACGCAGATTGGTTCGAAGCTGCGCGGCGTGCTCTACGTGCTGGATGAGCCTTCGATTGGCCTGCATCATCGCGACAACGGCCGCCTGCTGACCGCGCTCGAAAACCTGCGCGACCTGGGTAACACGGTGCTGGTTGTTGAGCACGACGAAGAAACCATCCGGCGCGCCGATTACGTAATCGATCTCGGTCCGGGCGCGGGACGGCATGGTGGTGGGCTGGTGGCGCGCGGAACTCCGGAAGAAATCATGCGTGAGCCTAACTCGCTGACCGGAGCTTACATTTCGGGGAAGATGCAGATTGAAATGCGATCCGAGCGCCGGGAGGCGAACGGCTCGGCATTGACGATTCTCGGCGCCAAGGAAAACAATCTCAAGAATCTTGATGTAACTTTTCCACTTGGCGTGATGACGGTGGTGACGGGAGTTTCGGGCTCGGGCAAGTCCACTCTCGTTAACGACATTCTCTATCGCGCGCTGGCACGCCAGCTTTACCGTTCGCGCGAAAAAGCCGGTGAGCACAAGGCGATCGTGGGGGCGGAGAACATCGACAAAGTGATTCGCATCGATCAATCGCCGATCGGACGAACTCCACGCTCGAATCCGGCGACTTATACCGGAGTGTTCACGCAGATTCGCGATCTTTACGCGATGCTGCCGGAAGCGCGCGAGCGCGGCTACAAGCCGGGACGATTTTCCTTCAACGTTTCCGGCGGACGCTGCGAGGCTTGCCAGGGCGAAGGGCAACGCCGCATCGAGATGAACTTTCTGCCGGATGTTTATGTTCTCTGCGAGGTCTGCGGCGGACGGCGCTACAACCATGAAACTCTGGCGGTGAAGTACAACGGAAACTCGATCGCTGATTTGCTGGAAATGCCGGTCAGCGACGCGCTGCCGATTCTGGAAAACATTCCACAGGTGAAACAGAAGCTGCAAACGCTGGTGGACGTGGGCCTCGGCTACATTCATCTCGGTCAATCTGCGGTCACGCTCTCCGGCGGCGAAGCGCAGCGCATCAAGCTGGCCCGCGAGTTGAGCAAGCGGCAGACCGGCAAAACACTTTATCTTCTCGATGAGCCTACCACCGGCCTGCACTTCGACGACGTGAAGAAGTTGCTCGACGTGCTGCACCGGCTGACCGACCTGGGCAATTCGATCATCATCATCGAACACAATCTGGATGTGATCCGCAACGCTGATTGGCTTATCGACCTGGGGCCGGAGGGCGGCGAAGAAGGCGGCCGCATCGTGGCGCAGGGCACGCCGGAGCAAGTGGCGCGGGTGAAGAAGTCGTATACCGGGCAGGCGCTGGCGGGATATTTTGGGAATGGTAAGAAAGTGGCGAACGGGTGAACCGCCTGGGGTTCGGCAAGGTCCCCCCAATAATCTCTTTTTTATCGTCCCGAGGCATCCACGCCAAAGGTAAACACCACCGCGCCAGTATCACCTGTGAACAGCGCGTACTCTCCCGGCTCGAGGGCAGCCTCCGGGACTATCTTGTACGAGGACTCTCCGTACTTGGATATATCGACGGTAATACCTGGGTTAGGCTGATAGTCCCTATGCTTCCACTTTCCCTGTTCAAACTCGCGACCGTCACCTTTAACCGCGAACCGGTAAAGTTTGGCCTTCTCCGCCGAGTCCTCGGATGCCCTGAATACGAATACGTCCTTAGCACTGGCGGGAATGCGGAACGACGAACTCGTCCCATCTAACTTGAGGTCCGTTGTTACGGAGGACCAGCCAGCCTTGCTATGCCGTTTCCAGTCTTCCTTCGGAAGCCGCTTGAGCGTCTGGGTGGCAGAGTCGAGGTAGAAGAATATACCGATGGACTCCGGTTCGGCCGGTTTGTCAGTCGAAGTCTGAGCTATGCAGGTACTAAGCGAAAGAGCAATCAGCACTGCCAAGTTTCGACTGAACATGAGTTATTCACCTTGGGGTCACTGAAATCTTGCCATGATTCGGGACGTCACAAGGACGAACGAATTTCGCGCGCAATTCTAGCATAAAGGCACACCGGAGCAGGTGGCGGGGGCGAGGGAAGCTGTATGGCGGCCAGATGCTGACGGGATACTCCGCGGGAAGCGAAGCGCGTAGGCTTTAATGCTCGACGTTATTAACGACCAACGTTAAACTGGTAACTAGCCGTGATTAAGACCTTCGCGGACAAAAGCACGAAGGAATTCTGGGACAGAGGCAAGAGCCAGGGAATGCCTCCGGCGAATCTGCGAAGAGCCGCCAAGAAAAAGCTGGCGATGTTCCACTCAGCCGAAAAACTGAAGGAATTGCGAGTTCCTCCCGGCAACAGGCTCGAGGCCCTGCACCGTGACCGGGCAGGCCAATACAGCATTTGGATTAACGATCAATTCCGCATGTGCTTCGTGTGGCGGGATGGCGATGCCTTCGACGTAGAAATAACGGATTACCACTGATCTTTGAGGGGGGGTGTGAGCATTAAGAACGAAGGTCCGGCGGGATGGGCGGTGCATCCGGGGGAAATTCTTCGTGAGGAATTTCTAGAGCCGATGGGCATTTCCGCTTACCGGCTGGCGGTGGAACTCCACGTCTCTCCTCCCACGGTCAATGACATTGTTCGCGAGAAGCGGGGAATTACCCCCGAGATGGCGGCTCGCTTGGCCAAGTATTTCGGAACTTCCGAGCAGTTCTGGCTGAATCTGCAGGATGCCTTCGCGGTTCATCAGGTTCGGCGGAAATATTCCAAGGAACTCAAAGCCATACGCCCGCTCGCCTCAGCAGGGGCCCGCTAGCGGTTGGGAGGGTGCGCCGGAGCATGTCGCTCGAGTGCCCTCGCCGACCATTCTCGGTCTATTCGGTAGACTGGTTCTGAGAGGATCTTCTTGTCATCACCTGAAAACCCGCAGCTTGAGCCACTACCTCTGAATGTCGAGCCCCTGACACCGGCCGTGGCTGTCGTCGATCCATTTCCGCCGGCCGCATTGGTGCCACCACCACCTATCCCAAAAGCCGGTGAGAACCCCGTCTGGAGCGGATGGGACGTGTTGCTGATTGCTGCGCTCACGCTGGGCACGCTTTTTATTGTGCAACTGGTCATGGTGCTGGCGGCGCTGCGCTTTGCCTATCCTCACGAGAGTTGGCTCGAAGTAGCCCAGAAGCCCGTGCTGGCGCTGCTTTCCGAGTTGCTGACTTACGTTGCGGTCGCGCTCTATATGATCCTGCTGGTCGAGGGCAAATACCGCGCGCGTTTCTGGCAGGCGATTCGCTGGAGTTGGCCGGGGATTGCGGGAGTGAGCATGCTGGGCCTGGGAGTCCTCATGATCACGCTCGATTTTCTGGGGAAATTTCTGCCCATGCCGAAGGAGACGCCCTTCGATCAATTCTTCGCGCGGCCTTCCGACGCCTATCTCACGGTGGCCTTCGCCGTCACCTTCGGACCACTCATGGAAGAACTCTTCTTTCGCGGATTTCTCTACCCGGTGGTGGCGCGGCGGCTGGGAGCGGTATGGGGAATTCTTCTCACAGCACTGCCCTTCGGTCTGATCCATATGGCTCAGTACGGTTATGCGTGGGGAGCGGTGCTGATCATCTTCTTAGTTGGCGTCGTGCTAACCACGGTGCGTGCGCTCACCAAGTCCGTGGCCTCAAGCTTTCTGGCCCACGTGGGCTACAACGGTGCCCTGATGGTCATTGCCGCTCTCGCGACAGATGGATTCAGGCACATGGAAAAAGCAGGGGTTCTGCTAGGCTGGCTAGGATCCAACTAGGTACCAGGTACTGGATACTTACTTCACCGTGATCGTCAGCAACTGCGCCCCGGAAACAACATAATCCAAAGGAGCTGTAGCGGTTTCGTCCACGCTCGATTCGGCGCTGACCACCATTTCCTGATTGCCGCGCATGCCGTCCATCACATTCATGATCGAGATGGGCAGCGTGGGCATCACTTTGTCGGCGACGCGGGCTTCGGGGTCGGCTTCGAGCAGCGAGACGTAGACGCGGTTGTTCGCGTGCTCTTTGTTAAGCAGAGCGATGGTTGAGGCGAGATCGAGTTTGCGGCCAAAGGCGGCGCTGGAGTGGCCGATGCGGTCGAGAGTTTCGCCGTCGCTGACCAGGATGCGCAGCGTCCCTTTACTCGCCGAGGTGGGAATCTTCACCGGAATCTGTTGCACGATGCGCTCGCCGCGGTAGGGCGAGAGCACGGTCTCAAGCATAATGTTGTCGCCGGGGCGAGCCTCGGTCACATCGGTGCGCGCACTCTCCAGGCGTGCCCAACGGCGTTCGCGGACCAGGTCGAAATCGAGATTCACGCCCGCGATGGCAGGAGCGTTATAAGGATTGTCGTAGATACGGCCGAAGCGCTCGCCGAGCGAGATGGCCGCCTGCATGGCCGCCGGTTGCCCGTTCTCGACCGGAGCGAACATGTTGCGCAGCGTGACCTCGGGGAATCCCTTCACCCCGATGCTGCCCGCCAGCCGGTAGGTGATCTCTTCGCCGAACTCGTTCACCCCGTGCAGCGCATTGAACACCGTCACCATCAGAGCTACCGGCGTCAGCTTCGGATTGTTCAGAACTTCGTAGTGAAATTGCTTCACTCCCGTGCTGCTGTGGATGCTGAGCGTAACCGGAATCATTTCGGGCTGCCGGTCGAAGACGCCCATAATGCCGGTGTGGCGATCCTGCACGAAGGTTCCCACCGCTTCGGTAGTGTTTACGATCTTGAAAGCGTTGAGCGGCGAGGCCAGCGTGGCCAGCACCTCGGCCTTGTTCATGGGCAGATCGACGGAGCCGAACTGCAGCAGGGGATGTCCGCAGGCCAGGAGCCGCTGGGCATCGACATAAGTTACGGAACAAGTAGCCTCGATCGCCATGTCGCCGCGGACCAGCACCGCACTCACGGCAGAGCCTGCCTCGAGCGGTTCCGGCTGCTTATCTTCACTCACCGAGCCCGCGCCCATGACCGGAACGATTCCCGCGGAAGCAAACTGCCCGGCAAAAAGATGAACTGCCTGTTCGGAGAATCCGTTAAAAACCAGTGGAGTCTCGATGGGCTTCAGGTAATTTTCAAAATCCTGAACCGAACCCGGCAGCGTGGAAGCCTCACCCGGCGACGCGGTCTTGCCTGCAACTGCATTTACCGAGGGCTTGACGGCAGACGTTTCTTCCGCGGGCGAACGGTCAAGCGCGCTGATTTCCAGCATGTCGGCAATCGGCGTAACTCCCGCGATGGGCTCTTTCGAGAATTCTCCGATGCGGAACGCGAGCGCTCCGGCGAGTTTTCCATCGAAATAGACCGGACTGCCGCTCATCCCCGCGACTACGCCCGTGTATTCGACCTTCTGCCCGTGCAGCCGGACCAGGATAATGTCGCCCTTCGGTCCATTCACGTTGTGCAGCACGCCGAGCACTTCCACTTCCATGGCCTCGGGCTTCACGCCTTCAAATACTGTGTAGGCGACCCCGCGCATTCCGGCATGAATCTGACTGACGGTAATGATTTTAGGATTTTGTGCGGTGGCCGCAGAACCGGTCTGGGCAGACGTAAACGAAGGGAAAGACAGGCATATCACAGCGACGAAGAACGCTAAAACTAGTTTTTTCATGGACAACGCCCGGAAGGACTCAATCAGCCCCACCTTATACAGATTAGACTCCGCCAGATTGTAAGTCGTTGCCAGGAGGGGAAATATCGGGAGCCGGGCAAAACATCCCAATGGCGAATCCTTGCGTCTATACTAGCACAGGGTATTTCGCTCCCCTAGAGCCTTTACTTCCCGGGGTTTCCTATGTTTTTCGATCGGCTGATAACAAACCGGCACTCGCGTTTCCAGAGTTTCACCCGTCTTGCGCTCGCTTTCGCGGCCTCATCGCTTCTGTTTTCCGGCAGCACTGCGGCCTCTGCCCAGGACCAATCGCAGGCCCCGCCTCAGCAGGGTACTCCGCAGGATCAAAATAACGGCAAGCCCCGGCAGGACGTCCCTCCCGAGGCCGGTGGGCCCACCGACAGCGTTGGCCCCTATTCCATCCCTAAGAAAAATCCTGACGAAGCTCCGCCTCCGCCTCCTCCTCCGCCGGCCGCACCGAAGGTCGAAGGCCTGCCCGACTATTCCATCAAGGTCAACGTACCCCTGGTGAATGTGGATGTGATGGTAACCACCAAGAGCGGCCAGTTCGTTCCCGGCCTGAAGAAGGATAATTTCCGCCTCTTCGAAGATGGAGCGCAGCAGCAGATCGCCAGCTTCAATACGTCGAAGGCCCCCATCACCGCAGTGCTGCTGGTGGAGTATGGAGCCACTCGCTACAGTTTCATGATTGAAGCTCTAGAGGCTTCCTACGCTTTTGCCAACACGCTCTCTAAGGACGACTGGGTTGCGGTTTCCTACTACGACATGCAGCCGCACATACTGGTCGACTTTACCCAGGATAAGAAGGCCATCTATGGCGCCCTGAACCAGTTGCGGGTTCCTGGATTCTCCGAGACCAATATGTTCGACGCCTTGTATGACACCCTGGATCGACTCGACCGGGTCGAAGGGAAGAAATACATCATTCTGATCACCACCGGATTCGATAGCTTCAGCCGTATCACACTGGACAAGATCACCAAAAAGGTTAAGGACACGAAAGATGTGACCATCTTCCCGATCGACGTGGGGCAGATTGCCCGGATCATGGGTAACGCCGGGAACCGCGGCATGGGCATTCACGCCAGCGAACTGGATTACCTTCAGGGCGACAACGAAATGCGCACCTTCGCCGCCATGACCGGCGGCCGCGCGTACTTTCCGCGGTTTCAAGCAGAATATGGCGAGGACTTTCAGGATATCGGCAACGACATTCGCAACCAGTACTCGCTGTCGTACCATCCGACCAACAGCAAGCTCGACGGCACCTACCGCAAGCTGAAAGTCCAGGTGCTGGCGCCCGACGGCGGCCCGCTCAAAGTGAAAGACCAGAAAGGCAAAGATGTAAAGATCGAGGTCGTCTCCCGCGACGGCTACACCGCGAAGCATAGCGTCGACTAAGAGCATTTCGGGCAGGGTGCGACTTGCGGCCGAGCCCTGCCGAAAATCTCCCGACCTCCGAGCCAGAGAATCGTGAGCAGAGAATAAAGTCTCTGTCCCGCGGAAGATCAAGCGCTCGAAATTGTTAAAAGCGATCCAATCGCCTGCGGAGCGCACTATTCCTGCGGGAATTGTAGTAACCTGTCCCCGCTGACTTCGATCCTGAAATTTCAGCAGCTACCTTTCGCTCAATCGTTCACTCAACCCAGCTTGATTTAACCAGCTCCACCATCTATCAGAAATTTCGGGGGTGCGTTTTGGCAACAAAAGTTTTCCTCGCGATCCTGCTGCTGCTCTCTGTGTGCGGCCTGTCGGCAGCACAGTCTTTGACCCAACTCAAGCATCAGCCGCCGGATGGCGCCATCTTAACTTTTCAGTTGACCGACGGCACCGTGATGGCTCAAGGCAATGAAGACCTCGACTGGTGGAGGCTTACGCCCGACATTACCGGAAGCTATGTGAATGGAACCTGGACCAGGCTCCCCAACCTGCCCTCGGGCTACGTGCCCGACGCCTTCGCGTCGGCGGTGCTCGCGGACGGCCGCCTGATCATTGAAGGTGGAGAATACAACAGCGGCGCCTTCACCCTGACCAACCTCGGCGCGATTTACGATCCCGCGGCAAATACCTGGACTCCGGTGGCGCCTCCCAGCAGCTGGAACTACATCGGAGATTCGCCCGCCGCCGTGCTGCCCAATGGCAAATTTCTTGTAGGCAACAAGCTCACCAAGGAAATGGCGCTGCTCGATCCTAAGACTCTTACCTGGAAGCCGGTGCGTTCCGCCGGGAAGAGTGATTTCAACGCCGAAGAAGGCTGGACCCTCCTGCCGAACGGCACCATCCTCACCGCCGACGTGAAGAACGCTCCTAACTCGGAAATCTATACGCCTACTGCCGGCGCATGGGCATCGGCGGGTAGCACGATCGTCGATCTGCACTCACCCTCACCCTTCGGCTGCCTCAACTATGGTCCCAACGGCAGCCTGTGCTATTACCCGCCCGGAGAAATCGGTCCTGCGATTCTGCGTCCCGACGGCACGGTCTTCGCCACCGGCTCGTATTCCAACGACGGCAGCGGCCCCGGACACACGGCCATCTATTCTCCCTCCAGGGGTTGGTCCGTCGGCCCCAACTTTCCTCGCGGCGATAATGCCGGCGACTCCTTCGCCGTACTCCTCACCGACGGCAACGTACTGGTGGAAGGCGACACTGGAACCTCCTATGTGTTCGACGGTACGACCTTCACCGCCGGACCGGCGATTCCCGGCTGCCTGATGGTGTTGCCTACCGGCCAGGTGCTGGTCGGCGGCACCGAGGTTTACAACTCCACGGGCACCTATTCGCCGGCGTGGGCTCCAACCATCCTGAAGGCTCCGGCGACGGTGGTGCGCGGTTCCACTTACAAGATCTACGGAACCCAGTTCAACGGCTTGTCGCAAGCCGCTTCCTTTGGCGATGAGTACCAGACCGCGACCAACTACCCCCTGGTGCGGATCACCAACAACAGTACTGGTCACGTCTTCTATGCCAAGACGCACGACCACAGCACCATGGCAGTCGCCACGGGCACCAAAGTTGTATTCACCAACTTCGATGTTCCCGCGGGCATGGAAACCGGAGCAAGCTCGCTGGTCGTGGTCGCGAACGGAATCCCGTCGCAACCGGTGAACATCACGGTGAACTAAGGCGGGTCGCCGCAGGTCAGCCCCTGGAGACAGGGGCTTTTCTTTTGGAAACGGACATCAAGAAGATCTACAAGGAAATGAGTTGAAGGCATTGCTTGAACTGCGCGATGCTTCCACTGACCACTGACCACTGACCACTGACCACGGACCATTGACCACCGCCGTCAGTGCGCGTGAAACAAAGCGTCCAGCAGAAACACAACTCCGGCACCCACAAAAACCAGAAGAGCCATTTGCACTCCGGGTTCTTGGTTCACCTCCGGAATCAGGTCTGAAGCGGCCACGTAGATCGTGACACCCGCAGCCAGCGGCAGCCCGGCGTCCACGTGCTGGCGAAAGATCGCCATGGTCAGAACCCCGGCCAGTGTCGCTCCTCCTAAAATTACGGACGCGCCCCAGGCCGTTCCCCGGCTCCGTCCGCTGGCCAGCATGACCGAACTCACGGTGAAGCCTTCCGGAATTTTATGCAGGAAGATAGCGAGAAAGATGATCCAGCCCAGCGCGTTCGATACCAGAAAGCCGGATGCGATGGCGATGCCGTCAAAAAAGGTGTGAATGATCAGTCCGAGCAGCACCGAGTATCCTTTGTGCGCGTGCATGAACTCATCTATGTGCGTTTCTTCGCCGAAGTGGAAATGGGGCGTAACCGTGTGCTCGAAGAAATGAATGAGAAGGTAGCCCAGCAGAATTAAATAGGCTGCGCTCCGCCCGCGCAGCTCCAGACTTTCCGGAACCATCTCCACCAAAGCCGTGGCCAGCATGAAGCCCGCGCCCAAAGCGACAAAATAACGCAAGTAGCGCCGCTCCCAACTGCGCTGCACAATAATCGCCCCGCCAAATACGTTGGCGGCGGCCGCGGTCAGGCCGAGCAGGATGCTGGTAGCGATGGGATGCATGAAGTAAGAAAGTACCTAGTACCTGGTACCTAGTCAAATCCCCCTCACGCAGCGGGGGTTCGCTCTTTGAGAGAGTTGAGCAGACCGCTTAGGATTCGGCCTACTTCGTGCGTCCGTGTGAGAAGTTCGGCTGCGTGCGATTCCGTAAGATAGCTTCTTCGTTGCGCGATGAGTATCTGAGTTTCGAGTTCGGCGAGGGAGCCACTCGAGTGGCGAAGAAAGTGCCGAAATTCGCGACGGCTGAAATGCGCTTGCCCTTCCGCAATATTACTCGGGATCGAGACGACTGCGCGCCGCATCTGATCGGTCAAACTGTAAGTCTCTCGCCTGGGAAAATCTTCAGTCGCATCGTAGATGGCGTTTGCCAGGTCCATCGACTTCTGCCAAGCGATCAGGTCCTTGTAATGCTGTGCCATTGCCCTTCAGCTTACAGGCAGAGACGTTGAATCCAGCACGCCGGAATCCTGATTTCAACTTCTTAGTCCCAACTCGGGACTCCACCCCAATCCCAATTGCTCTTACTAGGTACTGGGTACTAGGTACTCATCACCCCGAGTGCCTTATGTGCATCACGTCGCCATCCTGCACGATGTAATCTTTTCCTTCGAGCCTCAGAGTTCCCTTTGCGCGGGCGTTCGCCTCTGATCCTGCTTCGAGCAACTGATCCCAGCGAATGGTTTCAGCGCGGATGAAATGCTTTTCCAGGTCAGAGTGGATCGCGCCCGCCGCTTCCTGCGCTCTGGAATTCGCAGGAACCTGCCACGCGCGGCACTCATCTTCGCCTGCGGTGAAAAATGAAATCAAGCCGAGCAGTTTGTAAGTAGTCCGGATCAGCCTCACGAGGCCGCTTTCGGTCAGCCCGTAGCTGGAAAGAAATTCTGCTGCGTCCTCGTCGCTCATCTCGGCGAGTTCGGCTTCGACCTTGCCGCAGATCGCCGTGGCCGCGGCGTTCGGCCGTGCAGCAATTTCAGTGAGCTTATATTTGCTCACCGCTTCTTCCAGTTCCTTGCCCAGTTCGGTCGACTCGCCAATATTCAGCACGTAGAAAATCGGCTTCTCGCTCAGGAACATGAAGCCCTTGATGCGCTTCTTGTCCTCGGCGGCCATTTCCATCTCGCGCAGCGGCTTGTCGGATTCCACCTGCACCTTGGCGCGCTTCAGGAGCTCAAATTCTTTTTCGAGTTCCGGAGTCTTCATCTTCTTCAGATCTTTTTCCAGACGCTCCAGCCGTTTCTCGATCTGTCCAAGGTCGCTGACCAGCAGATCGAATTCCACGTTCTTGATATCGCGCAGCGGATCGATTTCGCCCGTGTGCGGGACAGAAGGATCGTCAAACACGCGCACCACATGGGCGAGCGCGTCCACATTGCGCAGGTGGGCGGCGTAAGCGCTGTCTTTCAGCGCTTCCTGCCCGATCGCGCCCACGTCGACATATTCGACTGACGTGTGCGTAAGCTTCTTCGGGTTGTAGAGTGCGGCCAGACGGTCAAGACGGTCGTCGGGAACCTTAGCGACGCCGATGTGCGCCTCGCGCGGGTTGGCGCGCGCCTGATCCGAAAGATGCGCCTTGGTCAAAATCCGAAACAACGATGTCTTGCCCACTTGAGGCAGGCCGATAATTCCAGTTTTCATAAGAAAGGCTCTTAGCTGTTAGCTCTTGGCTTTTAGCTGAATCGTGTTGCAGCCTGGGTCAGAGACTGTGGGTCCGTTCCAAGTTTGATCAGCGATCTTTGCCGGACAGTTCAGGATAAATGATCGAGTCAGAATTGCCCAAACTCAGACGAGGCGTTTTGAGAAGAAGGGTTCAAGCTAAAAGCTAAGAGCTAAAAGCTGCGAGCAGTGAGATACACGACAACCAGCCCGAGCAGCAGCACTGCGCCTTCCACACGCGTCGACCACACATGCAGCGCGTCGAACTGGATGCGATCGGGATTGTCGATGGGAGCGGCGCTCACTTCGCCGAGAGAGGCCCTGAGAACATCCATGCGCGGCATGATGCCGAACTGCGAGATCAGCGTCAGCGCAAGCATCAGGCAGAGAAGAATGTGACGCGCCGCGAACACATGCGCGGTCCCGTCGGTGAGGCGGCTGTACAGCAGGGAAGTGATCAGGAAAACGACCCCGGAACCGATAGCAATCCAGTGCAGCTTGCTCAGAGCGCTCCTCACGACGTTGCCGGCCAGATGAGTCGTGGGCAGGACAGTGAATGCGGTGGGCGCGAGAACGAACGCAAAGAAGATGAGTCCGCCAATCCAAACCACCAGCGAGAGCAGCATCAGGAAGCGCAGGAAGGACATGACGGAGAATTATATCCTCACGTCGTTGCGGGCTTGGGAGGAACCGGTAGCGGGGCAGCGGTCTCAGCAGGGATAGACAGCATCTCCGCGATCTGCTCGGGCTTCAGGCCCACCGCGATCAACGTCTGAGCCATCGTTTTCTGTTGTGCTCTGTGGCGCTCACTGGGCACGAACTGCTCCGCAATGAAGTCGCTTTCCGCCCAAAAACCCCGGCGATCAGGATAGCCTCTCGACTTAACTTGTTTCGATGGTTTGGCCATACCGCTCTTTGTGAAATTATACGACGAGATGGAAATCGTTTTCAAAAACCGGCCACTAGTCGCTGGCAATCGCCCTATACGGGCACGGCAACATTCTCGACAATTTCTTTCAGCACCTGATCGGCCTGTTCGGATTTTTTCAGCGTCGAGGTGTAGCTTCCGTTGACCACTACGCGGTGAGCGAAGACGGGAACGGCCAGAGGTTTGAAGTCTTCCGGAGTGCAGAAGTTGCGGCCATCGAGGAAGGCCATCGCTTGGGCGGCGCGATAGAGCGCCTGCGCGCCGCGCGGAGAAACTCCAAGCGACAAATATTCTGACTCGCGGGTGCGCCGCACGATTTCGAGAGCGTAGGTCACCAGGGATTCATCCACTCGAATGCGCTTGACCGCTTCCTGCATCTCGAGCACGTCGGCTGCGGTCAGCACCGGGCGCATATCCTGTAAGTGCGCGGCGCCGGCTTCGGAGCGCAGAATTTCACGCTCAGCTGCCGCTTCGGGATAGCCCATGCGCACCCGCATCAGGAAGCGATCGAGTTGTGATTCCGGCAGAGGATAGGTTCCGTGATGCTCCACGGGATTCTGCGTGGCGATTACTAGAAATGGTTGCGGCAGTTCGTAAGAGTGCGCGTCGACCGTGACCTGGCCTTCGTTCATGGCTTCGAGCAGCGCGGATTGCGTCTTGGGCGTGGTGCGGTTGATCTCATCGGCCAGCAGCACGTTGGTGAAAACCGGGCCGCGCTTGAACTCAAACTCTTGCTCGAGCGAGGAATACACCGAGATGCCGAGCACGTCGGAAGGCAGCATGTCGCTGGTGAACTGCACGCGCTGAAAGGTGCAATCGATGGCGCGGGCAAGGGCTTGTCCGAGCGTGGTTTTGCCGACTCCGGGGACGCCTTCGATCAAGAGGTGTCCGCGGGCGAAAATGCTTACCAGCGCGAGCCGCACGACATCGTCCTTCCCGCGAATCACGCGGCGAAGTGATTTCTCGAGGTCAGCAGCCTTGTGAGATACGGCAATGGCAGTCTCTGGGGACATTAAGTGGATTTTACTATCTGGCATCAAGAGCGCGGAGTTACCTATGTCACTGGACTTCGGCTTCTGGCTCCTAGCTCCTAGCTTCTAGCTTCTGCGCTTCTTCTCGTTGAGAACGCAAGCACGAGTAATCCTTGCAGCGGATTCAGGCCAGGAGCTAGCAGCTAGCAGCCGCTGTTACTGCAAAAATTCTGCGGGGCGTCCGGTTAGGCGCTCGATGCGCTTGGCGATTGGGGGATGGGTTGAAAACAAATTGCCGAAGTTCATGCCGAGAAGTGGCTGGATGATGAATAAATGCGCGGTCGAGGGACTAGCCTGCATAGGCACGCGGCGCGAGTAGGCGTCGAGTTTTTGCAGGGCGCTCGCCAGGGCATACGGATTGCCGGTGAAGTGGGCGCCGGTGGCATCGGCCTGGTACTCGCGGGAGCGCGATACTGCCATCTGAATCAGAGCGGCGGCGATGGGCGCGACGATCAGCATGAAGAGGCCGGCGAGGCCTCCGCCGCGGCGGTCGCGGCTGCCGCCGCCCATGCCGCCGAACATCATGGCGAAGCGTCCCATGCTGGCGAGCATGGTAATGGCTCCTGCAATCGTTGCTGCCACGGAACTGATGAGGATGTCGCGGTTGTTCACGTGCCCTAGTTCATGAGCCAGCACGCCTTCGAGTTCTTCATCGTTCAATAAACCCAGAATGCCGTGGGTCACGGCCACAGACGCGTGCTTCGGGTTGCGTCCCGTGGCAAAGGCGTTGGGGGATTCGGTGGGGATCACGTAGATCTTCGGCATGGGGATGCCGATCTTCTGGGTGAGGCGCTCGACCGCCTCGTATGCGCGCGGGAGTTGTTCGCGCGTCACGGGCTGCGCTTTGTACATGGCGAGCGCGATCTTGTCGGAATAGAAATAAGAGACGAAGTTCATCACGGCCGCAAAGGCGAGCGCCAACAGCATCCCATTCTCGCCACCGAAGTAGCGGCCGAAGAACATGAGCAGCAGCGTGAGGGCGGTCAGCAGGAATGCGGTCTTGAAAGTATTTCCCATAATGGAATCTCAGCTATTTGATGTTACGCGTTGTCAGGAGATGCAGTTCGGTCCGTTTCGGGAATTTAACGGTAACGGGGATATACCCCCTCCCCCACGGTCTATTGGAATCATGATCTTAGAGACAAAATGCGAAATGATCTCCTGGAATCAATCGCTTGCGGCCAAAATCTTGTAAACAAGATAGTTATGACTCTGCTGCATGAACGATCGCGCAGCTTGCTCTCGGCGATCATCGCCGAAACCGGCTGTGGATGGCAAGGTCAGATGTCACAACGTGGGAGTGGCCAGCCTTACGCACGAGACGCAAGATATGGAAATGCCTTGTGGGGCTTGTGGTGTGCGTGGGGTCCTTCGACTCCGCAAACCGATTCGCTTTGCGAATCGGTTTTGCTGCGCTCAGGATGACAGTCCATTTTCATTTTTTCAGATTCGAGAAAGAATCTTCGAGGAGGGGAAATTACAGGAAGCCTTAATTGCGATATTGTTTGTAGTCGCTCTTGCCGGCTGATAAGCAGGGGCGCCAGAGAGAAAGGTGATGCTCTATGTCCAGGGTCGTGGGAGTTCTCGTGCTGTCGTTGTATTTGGCGCAAGCAACCGCCGACTTGCGTCAGGCGACGCCCAAACCGGCGGGTCAGCCCAATACTCAGACGGTCGAAGATCGGAAGCAGGCCTGGAAGATTCTTGTGGAAGGCTCGCAGGGCAACATGGACCAGCGCGCGAACGCGATTCAAGCGCTAGGCCTGGCTTCCGGAGACTCGGAAGCGGAGCGCCTGGCGGAAGACGCGCTGGCAGACAACGAACCCCTGGTGCGAGCGGCGGCGGCGAAGGCTCTGGGCGCGCTCGGCTCCTCGGCTTCCATTTCGAACTTGCAAAATTCGCTGAACGATAAGGATATCTCGGTCGCGTTGGCCGCCGGTCACGCTCTGATTCAGCTCAAGAGCAACTCGGGATATGACGTTTACTATTCGCTGGTGGCGGGAACTCGGAAGGGCGGAACATCTCCTATTACCGAAGAACTGGATCAGATGAAGACTCCGGAGCGGGCCATCGGGTTTGCGTTTGACCAGGGTATGGGCTTCGTGCCGTATGGAGGATATGGGATGGAGGCCTACCACGCTTGGGAGAAAAGAAGTACGGCGCCGACGCGGGCTGCTGCGGCGCGGGAATTGGCCAAAGACCCGGACCCGCGCAGCGGCCAGGCGCTGGCGAAGGCGGTATCTGACAAGGAGTGGAGCGTGCGGGCGGCAGCGGTGGAGGCCTTAGCCACGCGCGGCGATACATCCTTTTTGTCTGACATTGTGCCGGCCATGTCGGACAAGAAGGATGTTGTGCGTTATACGGCCGCTGCCGCGGTACTTCGGTTGAGCCGAAGCGAGCAGGGGAATGGGAGCCCTACGCACTAGGGTCGGGGGTGGCGGAAGGGGGAGCTTTCACCACAGAGACACAGAGGCACAGAGAAAACCGATTCTTGGTTTTCTCTGTGCCTCTGTTTTTTGCCGTGATGGGTGCGAGCTTGGGGTTCAGTGGCGTCGAGATCAAAGTCAGAGACAGCCGGCGCCCGGTCTACACTAGTTTCGTTTGCGGCGTGATTTGAGCATGGGAAAGCCCCAGGCGGTTGCGGACAGTAGGGCGCCGAAGAGGATTACGGCGTCGACGCTGGAGCGGCCTTCGGGGGACCAGTAGACGTCTTTCAAGTTCAGCCAGAGCGCGAATTCATCGAGGGTGAGGGCTGCGCCCACGCCGTAGAGGATCGACATGAGGCGGCTCAGCAGGAGCGAGGTGTCGTCTTCGCCGGTGCCGAAGTCGGCGAGCCATCCGTAGCCGACGGCCAGGAGAATAATGATGCCGAAGACCAGGTGATGGATGTGACGTCCGTCGTGCTCGATGAAATGGAAGGGCGGAATCTGGTGGAGGACGGCAAAGACTACGGCGCGGACTCCGGCGAAGGTAAGGAAGAAGCTTACGGAGGCCACGAAGAGCCGGCGTTGCGGCCGGTCGGGGATGCGGTTGTGGACGGCCTGTCCCAGCGACGTGCCGTAGGTCAAGAGCAACAGACAAGCTGTTATCGCGATGGCTAGCAGGAGTATGAACCAGGAATAGGCCATGGTGTTAGAGCGCTTTCGTGAGCTTTGAAACGAGCACCTGTGCAGCTCCCAAATACATAGGTCCCTTCGGCTTCGCTCAGGGCAGGCTCTTCGCGCGATGGCTCCCGACCTCAGAGCAGCGCGCAAGGCTCAGGATGACAGAGAGATTAGGCCTTAGGGAAGGCTTATGCTTTCTGGGCTTCGCGTTTCAGGGCGCGCTCTAGCGTTTGATCGAGGGCGGACTTGGCCTTCTCGTATTCGGATTGCGAGATTTGGCCTTGGCGGCGTTCCACTTCCAGCTGGAAGAGTTCTTCTTTTAATCCTTCGAGCAGCATCGAGGTGGGACGGGCGGTTGCGCGCGGGTTTGTTTCAGCGGCTGCGTAGTCGTCTTCGATCATGATTGCGGAGGCGGAAGAACCGGGCGTTTGGCGCGCGAGAGCGCGGGCTGCGGACTGTTGCCGCATGGCGACGTAAACGCCGCCGACGATCAGCGCTGCGGCGATGCCTCCGAGGATCTGCCAGCGGTATTGCTGCAATGGGTCGGGAGCGTCGATGGGCGGGCCGAGTCCTCCGCCGGGGCGGCTGGTCGCTTGGGGGCTGGCGCCGGAAGTTTGCGCGCCTTCGGGGCTTTGTCCCTGTCCTTGCCCTTGCCCCTGTTCTTGGCCCTGAGTGCCGGCTTCCTGAGGGGGCTGGAGGGTGCCTTCGCCGGAAACTTTGAAGGCGAGGTTCTGGCCGGGACTTGTATTGGAGGCGACCTGCACGCTGGCGTCGGGCTCGTTCGGGTAGTTGATCAGCTTGAAGCCGGGCGATGGGGACGCGGAGGTGAACTGCATGGTCTTGGGAACCATGACCACGAAGTGATCCAAGGCATAGAGCGACTTGGGATCAAGATTGGCGCTTCCGGTGTAGGGAAGCTGGTAAGCGACTTCGAAGCGCGTGAGTCCGGGACGCAGAGGGAAGATAAAAGAGTAGCGATTCTTCTCGCCTTCGGGGACAGGTGCGGACTTCAGCGGGTTGCCGTTTTCGGTGGTCGCGGAGGCGGATTCTGGAATGATCTGCGCTCCGTTAGGGATGTAGAACTCGAGGTTGTGTTCATTCATCTGCGTGCGCGGGGGCTTGGACGTATTCTGCACGCCGAATTCACGGGTAACCTGCATTTGTCCCTGGGAGACTTCGATGCGCATGATGTCGGCGACGACGGAGATGCCGTCGATCTTTTTCGCGACATCGAAAACTTCGAGCTCCACGGAGGTGGTTCCGGGAGGAGCCATGCGGTGGTAGGTGACGTCCTGATGAATGGCGCGGACGAGATGCGGAGACTGGGCGTCGTCGAGCTTGAAGGTGAAGTGGCCCTGGGCGTCGGTTTTGGTGCGGCCGGCTTCTTCCATGCCCTGGCCGAGTTTGAGAAGGACGACCTCGTCTCCGGCGGCGGGCTTGTTGGTAGTGGAGTTTTTGACGGTGCCGGTTAGGGTTTGGGCGGAGGCGAGGGTAGTGAGGAGGAGGATGGCGAGGGAAATAAGGAAGGTCGCCTCGCGCTTATTGCGACGCAAAGAACGCGTCGCGGCGCGGTGGCTCCCACGGGTCCTTCGTTCGGCAAAGAACGCCTCTCTCAGGATGACAAGAATAGTAGCGGTGTCGGGCAAGTAGGGATCCTTCGACTGCGTAAGTGCTCCGCTTTGCGAAGCGCTTGCTTCGCTCAGGATGACAGGGGGATTGTTCAAGATCGGGATCCTTTTTGAGGTGCGGGATTTTTTTCCAGGCGGGCGATCTCGGCCAGGATGGTGGCGGCTTCGTCCTGCAGGGAAGATTTTAGCGAAGCGTAGTCGGCGTCGGGGACTTTGCCGGCTTTGTACTCGAAGTTGAGGTCGCGCAGGTTTTCGTAGACGGCATCTTTGCGTTCGCGCAGATAGCCGGCGCGGGTCTTCTCCGGCCCGAGAAAAAGTTTTCCGGGCAGATAGAAAACATAAAAAAGAGAAGTGACCAGGAGCAACAGGCAGAGGAAGGGCCAGGTCATAGATCAGTCTCCTTGCTGGCTTGGTCGCGGAATTGCTCGAGTTCGGCGCCGCGGATCTGCGGACCGGCAGCTGCGGGGCCGGACGGAGGACCGTTTCGCCATCCGCGAACGATCAGCACGACCAAGCCGAAACCGAAGAACAGGGCGGCGAAAGGAACGATGTAAGCGGCGCGGTCGAAGCCCCTGGTGGTGGGGGCGGCGAGAACGGTGGGGCCGTACTTTTGGACGAAACTTTGCTCGACGAGGCTGTCGCTATCTCCGCGCGAGACGGCTGCCATGAGTTCGTTGCGCATGCCATCGGAGGCGGGGCAGCCGACGTGATTGCATTCCAGAAGGATCTGGTTGCAGCCGCAGATGCACATCATCCGGTGGCCGATTTCGGTGAAGCGGGTGGCGGGATCTCCGGCGCCGAGCAGGGCGAAGACGGCGGCGCACAGCAGGACGACTTGCGCGGCTTTGCGGCTTCGTCTGGATAGCTTCGTTTTTGGGTTCGAGTTTGTCATCGCTTCGAAGGCTTCGGGTCTGGTCTTGGGTCTTAGGCTAAGACCTGAGACCTAGCACCTGAGACCTCTAACATCAGTCTCCCGTAACCGCGGGGACTGGGCGTGCTTGCGGCAGCCGTGCTGGCGCGGGGACGCGGGCCGGCGCGGGCGCGTTGGGGACCAGGGCTAGGACGGTTCCACCTAGCATGATCCAGACCCCCAGCCAGATCCACATCACCAGCGCGTTCAGGTGCGCGCGCAGGATGGGATGGCCGTTATCCGGGTTCACGCCTTCGAACACAATGTAGAGATCTTCATTGAGCGTGGAGCGGATAAACGGCATGGTCGAAGTCTGCTGGCTGGCATGGTAGAAGCGGCGTTCGGGGGTCATGGTACCGACTTGCCTGCCGCCTTTGTAAACGTCGACCACGGCCCACTGGCTGAAATAGTTCGCGTTGTCATCCTCGGTGGAAGATCGGCAGATCGCGGTGTAGGGGCCGATGGTCATCTTGTCGCCGTTCTTCATCTCCATTTCTTTGTCTTGATTGAAGGCGGATCCGGCGAAACCGATGATGACTACGACCACGCCGAAGTGGACGATGTATCCTCCGTAACGGCGCGTGTTGCGGTGCGTGAGCTGCACCATGGAGGCGAACATGCCTTGGCCGGTGTGCTTGGAGATAACGCGGCCGCCGCGGTAGAACTCGCTGGCCACGGTGAGGGTGACGAGCACCGAGAGCGCGATGGCCATCAGCGAGTAGAAGTAAGAGATATCCTGCCAGGGCTTGAGGCCGAAGGCTGAGCCCCAACTCTGCGGTGTGATCATCAGGAAGATGGCGACCGCGAGGGCGCCGACGGCGGGCCACAGGAAATTGCGCTTCAGGCTTTCAAGCGAAGTCTTGCGCCAGGCCAGCAGCGGGCCGACGGCGGTGAGGATCAAGAGCAGAAGTGCTACGGGGATGGCGACGCGGTTATAGAACGGGCGCTCCGACGGTGACTTTATTGCCCTGTACCAGTTCGGAGATTTTCGGGAACCATGTTCCCCAGAGCACGGTGAAGCAGAGAAGAACGAAGAGCAGATTGTTGAATAGGAAGCTCGACTCGCGCGACACCAGTGACTCGAGCTTGTGCTCGCTCCTCAGGTGCGATTTGTTCTTGAAGAAGAAGAAACAGAAGACGGCCAGCGTGATCACCAGGAACCAGGCGAACCAGTCGCCGATGGAAGATTGCGCGAAAGCGTGGACGGAGCTGATGATGCCGCTGCGGGTGAGGAAGGTTCCGAGGATGGCCAGCCAGAAGGTGGCGAAGACCAGCCACATGTTCCACATCTTCAGCATGCCGCGCTTTTCCTGCATCATCACCGAGTGCAGAAAGGCGGTGCCGGTGAGCCAGGGCATGAGCGAGGCGTTCTCGACGGGATCCCATCCCCAATAGCCGCCCCAGCCGAGCACGGAGTAGGCCCAGTGCGCGCCGAGAAAGACTCCGCAGGTGAGGAACGCCCAGGTGACCATGGTCCAGCGGCGGGTGATGTGAATCCACTTCTCGCCGGGATATTTCATGATCAGCGCGCCCAGCGCGAAGGCGAAGGGCACGGTGAATCCGACGTAGCCGAGATAGAGCATGGGCGGGTGAATCACCATCTCGGGATATTGCAGCAGAGGGTTCAGGCCGTTGCCGTCGGCGGGGAGCGGTGCCTTCGAGAATGCCGAAGGGATTGCGCGGCGAAATTTAGCAGCAGCAAAAAGAAGATCTGCACGCCGGCCAGAACTACCGAGGCGTAGGCGAAGAGGCGCGGGTCGGTCTTGTAGCGCAGGCGGAGGACGAATCCGTAGGCGGCGAGCAGCAGCGACCAGAACAGCAGCGAACCTTCCTGGCCCGACCACAGCACGGCGAACTTATAAGGGCCGGGAAGATCGCGGTTGCTGTGGTGGAAGATGTAGGCGATGGAGAAGTCGTCGCTGGAAGGCGCAGATGACGAGGATGAAGCAGCGAGCAAAACCGCGGCGAAGGTGGCGATGCCGGCGCGGCGGGCGGTTTCGCCGATGCGCTCCGAACCCGGCGGAGCATGGCAGCGAACGATCCTTCGGCAGCGGAAGGATCGGCGCTGCGGTAAGCTGCCCGATGCTGGCAGCGAGCGCAGGGACACGATTCTGGAAGGCCAGCGCGATGATCCCGGCGAGGAACGAATAGACGCTCAGGGCCAAAGCGAGAAGCAGTGCGAAACTACCGATTTCCGCCATGTGGGGGAACCCCGGCCTATTTTTTCAGAAACGTCCCTGCGAGGCAACCGCGTATAGCCTAGCTCGCGGCAGGCACCGGAAATTCGGCCGCCGCGCTGCTCCGAATCTGCCTACGGATAATGCTCGGGACGACGGACTAAGCGCTTGCTGCTGATGGTAGCGCTGCCGTACTTCACGTTCCGCAGTCAGCCAGTCTTCGGCCTCGCTGCCGGATGCGGTGCCGCGCTGCTGGTAGAGTTCGTAGGCGCGGCGCCGGATCTCATCTTCAAGATTGATGGGAACCACATTCTGGCTGATGCGAGTTACGTTTTTCCGGGTTCGCTTCTTCACGATCTTCGCAACTTCCTGGGTTCGGGCGCGACTTTGGCCTCGGGTGCTGTTCGCTTCGACGGGACAGTTTCGGCCGCGACCGCTTTCACATCGGGTATGTTGGCTGGGCTGCTGGTGTTGACTTGCTGTTTCATTCGTATTTGTATTGGTGCGTTTGGCCTTGCTGCCTGAGGTAGATTTTGACCTTGCCATGTTCGGATACTCCTTGCATATGCCTAGATTTAGGAATGAATCGAGTTGTTCAGCGAACCACATACACCTCGCCCCGCAACGTTATAGAGAGAACATTGGAATTTGTAGCGGAGTTGACCCCAGTATAGACCTCGGAGGCTGTGGAAACTTGCTTTCTCGGAAGAGAAATTGGCAGGGATGGCTTTGCTATAATCGAAGCTCTCCGGATGGCGCTATCGTCTAGGGGTTAGGACGGAAGATTCTCAATCTTCAAACCCGGGTTCGATTCCCGGTAGCGCTACCAACAACTTACAGAGAATCGTGGCAGTCCACTTGCAATTAAATTGAGATTATCGCCGGCGGCTTGCTATCGCGCACCAGTGCTAGAATCGCCTTATGAGAAGCAGCCCCTTGATCTTCAAGTGCAGGGCTCTCACGCTCCGCGCGGTAGTGGATGGCCAGGTGTTGGGGGACAAGTTTCCGTTTGACGGTTGCCCCTCCCGGCGCGAGCTGGAAATCGGTTTCTGCTGTCTCCCGATTGGCACGCTCAGAAGTTAGCGCTTCTGCATCAAACCGCAGCCAAATTGGTTCCTAACCGCTAGGAAACGCTACAGTATTGAGCGGTCTGGCCAGTGTTGGGAGACTTGGCAGTGGGGGTTTTGAGTGTAATCGCCCGTTAGCGACAGTCTATCGGGATGATGGAACTCGGGAGTTCCTTTGGCGTACGATGCTGCCGTGATGAGGATGATTGTCGGAACGGTCGTGCTGCTGGCTATCGTCGCGGCGAGACCACAAGCCCAGACGCAATCGAGGCCTGAGGATGGTTTCGTCGCGCCAGCGAAATACACCAATGCATTTTTTGGTTTTTCGCTGCCGCTGCCACGGGATTCTGACCTTCGGATTCTTCCAAAGAATGGGGACCCGCGCGAACCTTTCCGCCACGTTTTGTTCCTTGCTAGTAGTGGCGGTAAAGGGTATCCCGTAATCGCTGTCCTAGCGGACGAAGTCAGCAGGTCTGGCAACGCGGACCCGAAGAAGGCAGTCTTGGCTCTTGGTGCACACGACGTTGATCTCGTTCAGGTCGGTGGACAGGAGTTTTCAAAGGGCACGTGGCGAAAGGTTACTGGTTATGGCGCGATTTATGGCGTGACGTACGCGGCAGTTCTAAGGGGGTACGTGCTGGACGTTTGTGCTTTCTCCTTCGACAAGAAGGCGTTGGATGAGTTCGAGCGTAGCATTCTGCAATTAACGCTCTTCGACCCTGCAAAAGCACAGGAGCAAGCCGGGCCGGACGGTCGACCGTACGAGGGCCCGCCCGTGCCCTCGACGTCTGGGAGAACCGCTCCTGACTGCAACGGCGGGCCCAGCGTTGCGGGCTTGGGATCTTGTTGGCCACCGAACATTGACGATTTGATAGCATACTCGGCATCATCACCACCAAATGCACCTGCCTCGTCGTCAACCATTTTCATTACCGCACACCCTAAGGACGCAAGGCCCATTGAACTCTCTACAGCAGACATCACAATTAAGGTAGACGGAAAGTCTGCCACCGTGCAGGAAGTGCACCGGGTTGCTGCTGAAACTCCACTCCGCTACTGCCTCCTCTTTGACAGCAGCGGTTCCCGGCGTGACGGCTTCAAGTTGCAGCAGGACGAAGCCGCTGAACTTCTGTCGAAGGCGGTTAAAGCCGGAAGTGATCACGGAATACTGGTTGTCCTTAATAAGAGCAGATTCTTTCTCGACGGCGAAGGAACCGATCCACAGCAATTCGTGTATCGCATTGCAAACGATTGGCCACAAGGAGGCACGGCTTTCTACGATGGCATGATCGCCAGCGCTAATTACATGTTGAAGAACGCTCCCGATCCGGGTCCACGCGTCATGTTCATTTTGTCCGATGGCGGAGACAACGCGAGTGTCAAGCCTGAGGAAGCGGCGGAATTAGCTTTGGTGACGGCGGGAATAAAGGTCTACGTGCTCGGTCAAGCCCCCCTCAATTCCCCGCACGTCATGCGCGGAGTCAGCACCCTCAAGCAATTAGCGGAAAGAACTGGCGGGAAGGCATACTTTCCCGAACAAGAAGATGTCCGGACGGCTGTGGCTGATATCGCAAATGAACTGAACAACGTTTTCGCTGTGACGGTCGCACTGCCGGAGGAGAAGAGTGGTCAGCTCCACAAGCTGGAAGTCGAGTGCAGAAGGAAGGACATTCCGATAAGAGCCCCTGATCGTTATGCTGCCTCTCTGCCCTAGTTTCGCGCATGCGCTGGGTGACCCTCAACGAAGAATGGATTCCTAACATCTCTATTACACTCATCGACCCTACCGCCAATCTGAGGGCTGTTCTTTGTGTGCTTGCAGTGCTCTGCGCCCGTGTCCCGTCCTGGCTTTTCTCCGGAAGGCCCACGCACGGTCCGGTTTCCGGTAGGGCATCAGGCGAAAGCAATGTGATCAGCCAGGATTCCGCCATTGCCGGTTGACTCTTTGTCAGCGCCTTGGAAACCGAGTGCGGAGCTTTCCCATAAGCCCGCGTCTACGCCGCATCCCGTCCGGAGACCGGCCTTCTCATCCCATCTGTTAACGTAAACCGCCCGAATTCCTCGCCTGGCTCCGGGGGATTACGTCCGGTTTGCCATCTGATACGACCGGAATCCGGCCCAGGCGACGTTATGTGCAAAGTCGCACGTTTTCGTGTAGCGGGCGAAAGTTCTTGAGAGCCTCCGCCGTATCTCAGTCTAAATTTCCAAAAGCGAGGACATGTCCTCTTGACCCGACCGTTTGAGCCGCCAAGAAAAAGGCCAGGGAATTCTTTTCCGCAGCCTTTTCGAGCGGGGTGTCCCTTTTCCCCGCCTTTCACTATTTCATTTCTTCTTCGCTGCCTCCCTGCCGCCGATCAGCGTCAAGGCATCCGTGGAGTTAAATGGGAATTGGCGAACGGACGTCTGCCCCGTCGTGCTCAACGTGACGTCGACTCTCCGATTGCTTGCCAGCCGGATCGTCGTTATGTTCTTGAGGATCCTCGCCCGTTCTTCCGGGCTTAGCTCGGAGTTGTTCTCTACTGACTCCCTCACCTCGTCATCGGTCAGGTTGTGTTCCTCGCCAAACGCCTTGGTGTCGATGCTGGCTTCAGGAATACCTTGCTCCGCCAGGAAGGTCTTGGTACAGCTGACGCGACGCTCGGAGAGCGCCAGATTGTACTCTTTGGGGCCCCGTACGTCAGCGTGTCCGCCCAGAATCAGGTGCGCATCCGGCTTGCGTTCAAGGTACTTCTTGAAGTCCTTCGCCAGGGAGATCAGCGTCTGTTGTTGACTGGGTAGCAGACCGCCCTTGCAATCGCCGGGCTTGGGCTGGTCAGTCACAAAGTAAACGCTATGCAGAGCCAGGCGGGCTTCCAACTGCTTATCCACCGACGGCGGTGGATTCTCAATCATGACCCGGGTGGAAGCTTGCCGGCTCAGGCCGCGCGTGTCGGTGCACGTCGCGCCGATCGCGATTGAACCCGGCGGTGCGCCGGAGGTGTCGAGTGTAGCCGAAGAGCCACTGCCGGAGATGGTTCCACCGCTAGCGGTCCAGTTGGCGACCGAGACTCCAACCTTATCGGCGCTGGTGCAATTGGCTGACAGAGTCACCGTCCCACCCGCCTGCAGGTTTCTCGGGCTGGCGGAGATCGACAGGGTGGGCGGATACTTCGGCGGCAACGGCTTCACCGTGAAGTTAACCCAGCAGCTGGCCTCGTTCTTTTTCTCCGTGGCATCCGTTACACGAGCGCTGACCGTGTAACTGCGAGGGGCCAAGTTCGTCGTATCGATCTGCGCGGTTGTGTCCCTCCCAGTAATCTGACCTCCGTTGCCACTCCAACCATACGTGAGGGTATGCTTCGGGTTGAAGTTGCTGGCGGCGACGGTCGCGACGATCGGCTCGCCCACAAATACTTCGCTCGGTTGCACCGAGCAACTCGCAGCCGGCTTAAGTCCAGGGCCGCCGCCCCATCCAACGACGATTCCACTTTTCAATCGAAAGCTGTTCTGATTGTTGTTGTTGTTGCAAACTGAAAGGGCGCAATCGTTGCCGAAGCGGGTGTAGAGATATTCGGCCTGAACAGGACGCAGAGAAAATTTTCTGCTCAGCTTGATGTCAAACCCCCCGCCTACCGTAAGCGCGAAAGCGCTTTTGGAGTAAGTCCCCCCGCCCGCGGCAGTCAGGCAATTCACCGCGCTGCTCTTGCAACTGACCGAAAGGCGATCCCCACCGAAGTTGAGTTCGAAAAATGGTACGAACGGGCTGTGGTTTCGGAAGGTAAGCCGCGGGCCGAATAGATAAGTAAACTGGTTCCCGTTAATTGTGTTCCCCAAGCCGATGGTGTTGCCGAAGAATTTGCAACCACCCAGGTCAGCCGCCAGCCCCAGCATCTTCGTGAAGTTAACGGCGATCGTGCCGCCACCACCGGCGCAATTAAAGTAATTTGAGCCGGTCACGGGTGTTCCATTGATTAAAAATGCGTTCGTGAAATTAGGGCTGGTGCGGATGTACATGAAAGCCGGCGAGGTTTCAACTTTCGGGAAATCGTCCTGCGCCAGGGCTGAACCGACGATCAGGAAAAGCAATCCCGCCAGAACAAGGGCTTTATGCATATCTTTAACTCTCTTTCTCGAATCGAGATGAAGCAGGAAATCAACGACGCGGGTTCCTTGGCTCATCGAGATCTGACCTGTCAACGGAGGGCATGGGATTGCCCACTAGCACGCTCTTCGCCGAGCCTTGGGGCAACTCGTTGGTTAAATGTTAATAAACGCTTTAAGCCGTGGGTACTGCCAAAAATGACAGGCAGGTCCTTGTTCCAGGAGCCGTTGGCGAAACCAGCGCAGAAGCTCATTCAACCAACGTTCTGGATTACCCATCCAGGATGTCCGAGAACGAAAAAGAAAGCCTCGTGGCAGAAGCTTTAGCTCCACTTACGGTGCCGCTTGTCGACAACATCAAACTTTTCTCCATCGAATTTCTCAACAGCCTCCCGTCCATCGGATGCCTCATCGCGCACTCGCCAATCCTTATGGCTCTCCCGAAGGTTTCTCAATGTGCGACGCATAACCGCATTCATCCACCACGAGGATGCGGGTTCCGTGTGGCCGGTGATGCCGACTGCATGGCACGAATTCGAACTACGACCCGTCAATTTTTTCGACGACAATCCCGCTCTCGATTTAACGAAGTAAAAAAGCGCGTGCTGTCCCGAGGCTGCAACGAAGAAGTAGGGTCGCGGTTCTGGTTCCGGCCTGTTGACGAGCTATCTTGACGTTAACTATTGAGAACAGATGGGATGAGAAGGCTCTCCGGACGGGATGCGGTGTACGCTCCCAAGTTATCGACGTGCTCAAGGCACAGATAAAAAGGAGACCGACAATGAAGAAGGTTAGCACTAGCGGCAAAGCCGAGCAATAAAATCTCGCAACAGAGACTGACCATCGGACTAGATCTGGGAGATCGCAACAGCTGGTTCCTGCGTGCTGGACGAATCAGGCCAGATACAACGGGAGCAGCGCGTCCATACGAAATGGACGCTGGCGTCATTTCGTTGCCCACCTGGAAGAAGGCATGCAGCACAGCGGTCGAGACAGGGTTCGCCTCTGCGGCCGTTAGAGCCCCAGAGAGAAATAGAGCCGCGAGCGAGATCTCATCTTGCACAAAGGGTTCAGCCCCCTGGGAATCCCTCCGCGGCTGATACGAAAACTGGGGGCGGCCGTCGGAGCAAGGATCGAAGCAGCGGAAAAAACAGTCGACTGCCTGACAAATCGCACTCGACGACGCGCGCGGGATTGACTGGAATTCATCAGGTACTCGAGGATGCAGGAGAGACCCTGGTTCTGCTGCCCTGAAAGTGATACCTCCACCAGACCGCAAATAGCCACGATCCTCGCGAAGAAAATGAACTCAGCCAAAGCGAGGAGATTGCCGCGAGGGTATTCTCCGTCCGCTGGCCTCTCTGAGACAGAACGACCCGCAACCCTGTCAGGGTTAGCGGGCCTAGGACACCACATGCGGTAGTGTCAGAGCGAATCCACCCTCATCCTACCGCGTTTAATCCCGCTGTCAAGAATTTTATAATGATGCCGACGCCAATGTTGGCGACGCTATGGTTCCGGCAAAGGCGTATCGTGTCTTGCCGCAAGGGTTACACCAAGAGGTCGTACATGACAAGAGCAACGAACGAATCAGACACATTGCGGGTTGGACTCTCGACAATCCCCGCGAAAAAGCGGCCTGCAAGAGTCGCACGTCAAGCACTGCAAGAATGGAAGTGCGGTTCCAAGCGCGGCCAACACCCTAGCACTAACAACCGGTCCCCGCCAACGGAGGCTTAATATCTTCCATTCGGCGTTAGCCGCATCGCTGGCAAATGAGCGACGCTAATAGGGCTGAGTTCCTCGGCTCCCGCCTTACCGCCCTGCAGTTCTCCCGAGTTTGCAGACAACCACGCATAGCCGTGTGTCGTCTTAACTCGATGCTCGGGAATTGACCTGTTCGGCAAAAAAATGAAACAGAGCCGGCGGGAAGGTCGGTTATGCCTAGTTAGCGACTCCGTCTGCGTCAGGCAATTGGTAGAATGATCCGTCCAGAACGCCAGACGGGTTGAATCAAAGGATCTGTAATCCGTATGCAAAGGCTGCTGCTGGTGCTCACATTGGTGGTAGGCGTCTCGACTCAGGTGGGCTTTTCCCAATCCGTCAGTGGTCTCGCATCGGAAGGTGCGACGCCTCAGGGCACGCCCGTGAACTGCTCGGATCCCTCGATGGCGGGAAGCGTCCAATGCAGCGCGTCTGCACAGGGTCAAAGATCCGACAGCGCGCAAGAACGCGTCGATTCTGCCCCCATCCGTCCTCCGGTGTTGACGAACTCCGGAGGCTTGAATGCAGATCAATACACCCCGAGCAGGCCTCCGCTGAATCCGTCGCAGATGGCGAATCCGCCATTGCCGGCGCGGCCGGAAACTGAATTCGAACAGATGGTAGCCGACTCGGTGGGCCGGCCATTACCGCTCTTCGGCCAGTCGTTGTTCCTCCAGGCTCCCAGTACATTTGCTCCGGTCGACTGGATGCAGGTTCCCAGCGACTACATCATCGGTCCGGGCGACGAACTGCAGATCAAGGTCTGGGGCCAAGTTGAGGCCAATCTGCGGGTCATTGTGGACCGTTCCGGTCAGATTTATATCCCGCAGGTGGGACAGATATCCGTTGCTGGACTTCATTATGGCGATCTCGAACAACACTTGAAGGATGAGATTTCGAAGATATTCAAGAACTTCAACGTCACTGCGAACATTGGCCGGCTGCGCTCCATCCAGGTCGTTGTGGTTGGGAATGCCCGCTACCCCGGCACCTACACCATCAGTTCGCTGAGCACGCTGGTCAATGCAATTTTCGCCTCCGGCGGCCCTGCCCCGCAGGGATCGTTACGGCATATCCAGGTGCGCCGGGACGGCGCCACCATCACAGATTTCGATTTCTATGATCTGCTGATCAAAGGCGACAAGTCGAAGGATGTCCGCCTGCAGCCCGGCGATGTCCTCTACATTCCCCACGTTGGCCCTCTAGTCGCCATCGCGGGCTCCGTGAACTCACCCGCCATTTACGAAATAAAGGATACTTCCACCCTGAAAGACCTGATTGAGATCGCGGGCGACATGAGCACCGTTGCCGACACCAGCAAGATCACGGTTGATCGCCTCTCTAATCACGAGGTGCGCAAGACTCTTGAGTTTCCCTATGACGAGCAGTCCCGCGGTCTGCCGCTTCAGGATGGCGACATTGTGCGCGTGTTTTCCATAGTGCCGCGTTTCGAAGATACTGTGACCTTGAGAGGGAACGTTGCCAATCCAGGTCGTTACCCGTGGAAGCCGGGCATGCGCGTGCGCGACCTTATCCCGGACGCGCAGGCGCTGCTCACTCGCCGCTACTGGCGCAATCGCGCCGCGATCGTGAATGGCCAGGAAACCGAATATCCAGTGCGCGTGGTTCCTCCCGGCCGCTCCGCTCAAAGTCAACAACCGGCCAATGCCGTGTCGTCCAATGGCACGGGCTCCAATGGGACCACGCCCAACAACACGACGGCACCCGAGGCTGGGAACTCGACCGACAATAACTCTCCGGATAATTCGCTCAATGGGACTGGTTCTGCCAACGCGGCGGATGCGCTCTACGCCCAAAACGTGCAGAACACGGTTGCTACTGATTCATCGAAGGCCGGCGATCGGCCACCCGGCGGTCAACAGATGTCTCAGACTTCGGCAAGCAATGCCAACCCAAACACCAGAGATGTGGCCAATGATGTACGGCGTTATGCTCCGGAAATCAACTGGGATTATGCCATTATCCAGCGAGTCAATCCCCAAGACCTTTCTTCCAAACTCATCTGGATGAGTCCCCGGAAGGCGATCATAGAACGCGACGACGAAAGTAACCTGGAATTGCAGCCGGGCGATATCGTAACGATCTTCTCTCAGCGGGATATCAGCGTGCCGCAGGCGGACCGCTCTCAATATGTGATCGTCGAAGGCGAGGTGATGCGTCCGGGTGTCTACAAACTGGAAGTCGACGAGACGCTCCGCTCCGTTTTGCAGCGCGCCGGGGGATTGACTCCAAACGCTTACGTTTACGGGACGCAACTCACCCGCGAGTCGGCACGAGTGGATCAACAAAAAAGTCTGGACGAACTGGCGCGTACCATGGAAGTACAAATCCGGCAGTCGGCGCTATCGGTGGCTGCTTCCGCCCAACCCGGGGATTTGCCGCAGATGCAAGCGGCCCAGGAGGCGATCATCGCACAGCTCCGTAATACCCGCGCCAGCGGCCGCGTCGCGCTCCCCGTCAGCCCGCACGACAAGGACCTCACCAATTTTCCAGATATGGTGATGGAAGATGGCGACCGGCTGATGGTTCCTCACACTCCTTCAACCGTCTCCGTGGTAGGAGATGTGTACAATCCGGGATCGTTTATTTTCGAGGCGCGAAACCCTGTCGGGGCATATCTGGAAATCGCAGGCAGAGGAAAACCCCACTCCGACCTGCATCACGCCTTTGTCCTGCGTGCCAACGGAGTTGTGGTTGCTGCAAATAACGTCAATGGACTTTTCGTCGGGACGAAATTCGATCGCCTGCGGATGTATCCCGGCGATCAGATTGTTGTCCCCTACAAGTTGCCGACCGGTGCTTTTGTGCGTGGCTTACGCGACTGGACGCAGATTTCCTCGCAGCTAGCTTTGACCGCCGCGGCCCTGGCGATACTCCAGTAATGACCGGGCATTCGCGGCGTAAAGGCATTTCACTCCATCGCAGCGCTTCGACGCATTACAGTCGACAGCTCCGGTAACTGCTATGCTCTACGCCGATCAGCGATGGATTGGAGCGCACGGCATTGGTCGTTTTGCGCAAAACGTGCTTGCGGCTCTCGATTATCGTCCGATTCCTCTGGCTGGGCATCCAGCCGCTCCTCTGGACGCGTGGCGATTGGCGCGTGCTCTGGGGCGCCTGACTCGCGACGATTGTTTCTTTTCACCAGGCTACAACTCACCACTTTTCTCTCCCTCGCCGTTCGTCTTCACGATCCATGATCTGAGTCACGTTTACTGCCCACAGAACAGCAGCCCACTCATCCGGCTGTACTACGCGACGGTTCTCAGGCGAGCCTGTGATCTCGCTGCCAACATCCTTACCGTCTCGGAATTTACGCGCACGCAGATCGTCGAGTGGTCCGGAGTGCTGCCGGAGAAGGTCGTCAACGTCAGTTGCGGAGTAGACCCGGCATATCAGCCTGAAGGTGGCTCTTACCCACTCGCATATCCCTACCTGCTATGCGTCAGCAACCGAAAGCGACACAAGAATGAGTTCCGCACTGTGGAAGCCTTTGCCAAGGCTCGTCTTGCCGGCAGCCTGCGCCTGGTGTTTACCGGAGAGCCGACGACGGAACTTGCGGCATGCATTCAACGCCATGACTTGACGTCAGCCGTCCACTTCGTGGGCCTGGTACCGGAAGCAGAGTTGCCCTCGCTCTATCGCGGGGCTGAGGGGCTGGTATTCGCCTCTCTTTACGAGGGCTTTGGCCTCCCGCTATTGGAAGCGATGGCTTGTGGCACGCCGGTCATCACGGCAAACATCACTGCCATGCCGGAAGTTGCCGGTGGTGCAGCCCTGCTCGTGAACCCAACTTCAGTGGAGCAGATCGCCGCCGCGATGAATCAGATCGTAAGTGACACGGTACTCCGTCGGCAACTGCGGGAAAAGGGCCTGGCGCAAGCCGCTCAGTATTCATGGACCAATACGACTGCGAAAGTGAGACGACATCTTGGCGCGGCTGCCATTGCAGTTCCCGGGGTGGGTTAGATCCCTCGGGAACTTGCTCTCTCGAAAAAGAGCAGCAGCTCACTATGTCATTCTGCGCTGTCTACCGACGCAGGACGTGGTTCAAACATGCGCTGCACAGAAAGACAAAACCAGGTGAATAAATACACTCCTGCCAGGACATAAACGCCGGAAAAGCCTGCGGAAACGGCGACTGAAGTAGAAATTCCGAGCAGCATGGTGGAAGCGAATGCCTTGACCATGGAGGGCTGAGACGACAGGAAGGCATTCTTCACGTCTAGGTCAACGCGTCGCAAAACTATGCCGAGCAGCAGCCCGACTGCAACCACTCCAAACAAGCCGAAGTTAAAATATCCCTCTCCAAAGACTCCCGGCCTCAACCCTGGATGCACCTGCGGATCGAATCCGACGGTCGAGGCGGTTACAACGCCCATTCCCCAAGTATCCCGGAATTGCGAGGCGAAGCGCGGAACAAAGCTGAGCAAAGCAGCGAGGTACGTTTTGCCCGCCCAAAAAACGTGGTCCCATGCGGAATACACCCAGGCAAAATCGCGGAGATCGGAGAAATTATTTCCATATAGCAACAGAAAAGCCAGGGAAGCAAAAAAGTTGGTGAGCGAGAAGTCTCCAGCACGCACGCTTCCGAGATAGAAGCCTAGAGTGGTGATGAAAACGATCAATGCCATAATCCGAACAAGGCTGATCTTGTCGCGGAGCTTCACCAGATAACAAAGCAGCACGGTGACGTAGACGCTGACTATGTTGCCTCTGGCGCCGAAAAACATTAAGCCAACGGTTAGCAGTAAAGTGCAGGACAAGAGACTTTTCTCTTTGCGATCCACGTAACGCGCCAGGCAGTGCGATCCGAGGATGACGGAATAGTTGGAAATCACCAAGGCTACGGGCCGCAAGCTTGGATTTGCGAAGGTGAAACCGCGAAGGTCAAGTCCGAAGCCGTTTTGCGCGAAGTATATGGCAAGAATCACCACTTGCAGCATAAGACACAGAGCCGTCTGAAAGACGAGAACGCTTCGCGACGACATGAGCATCATTGAGCAGCGGGGAACAATGTCCAGCAACGTGGCGGCGGTTTTCCGCGCACCCACGCCGATTTGGAGTCGCCATAGTCCCCCTCCAGCCAGGACCGATACATAGCCGACCACGGTAATGAGAAAAACAATCGGCAGAACGGCAACAACGGCGTCCATGTCTCTGCCGAGAACGATGACGTTCAGTTCGCTTTTTGCGAATGGAAGCATCAGCATGTTAGGAAAAATGCAAAGAAGGAAGAGTTGCGCGTACCAGAAGTCGATTCGATATCTTTTGCGGTAACACTTGCGATAGTACGAGATCACGAAGAGGACAATAGCGACGAAATCGATGAAATAAAGTACGTCCCAAGGCGTGAAGTCGAGGGCACGCCACATCAGCGTATCCTGGGTAGCGAACCTGTCGGGCGCAGTCTTACGAGCGTCATTCGAAAATATCCTTCTGATTGCGCAAAACCGACGCGTATTCCATGTACTTCATTAGAATTGCATAGCGATCAGCTCCCAACAACCGCAATGCCAACCGCATCGCGGTATTCACAACGCGAATTCTAACGTCATCCTTCTTATACGCGCTTCTGCCATACCTTCCGCTGGAGTCTTCACGGCTCTGCAGGTGACGCTCCTCCGCCCACCTGTAGAAAGGGCCCCCCGCATCGAAAGGGTTCGTGTCGCCAAACTTCGCCAAATTGGCGGCAAACGCCGCCCGCTGCAGCTTGTTCACCAACGTCCCGTTGTTAAAGTAGCCAAAGGCGTAGCGATGATCACCAACACTTCGAATGCCATTGCGGACAAGCCGTTCGCGATAATTTGCAAATAGGGGCGCGAGGTCCGGCCGTGACGCAAGGTTAAACTGCGCGCTATGTTTGGAAATTATATTTCCCCCATCGACACTGATGCCGCTGAAGTGGAAAAACACCAAAGGTTCCT
Organism: uncultured Acidobacteriaceae bacterium; assembly: GCA_963827005.1. Classification (GTDB taxonomy): domain Bacteria; phylum Acidobacteriota; class Terriglobia; order Terriglobales; family Acidobacteriaceae; genus Sulfotelmatobacter. The sequence goes on along the minus strand of CAWGZD010000007.1, from coordinate 736,299 downwards.
TGCCATTCACAACCCAGTTCGTCTCGATCTTCTCGAGCATCCTTTCGTGAAGGTTCCAATACGCGACATTGCAACCGGGATGCTTCAGCAAGTGGACAGAGTCAAAGTAGCAAGGGACCAGGTTGATCCATTTCTGGTCGACGAACAGGCCAGCCCAACGTTCGTTGTATCCAAGAGTCAGACAGCGGTGTTCCCACCAGTCGAGAAATCGTTCTACCTCAGCCGACTTCGATAACGCGATGAATCCCAAATTAAAAACGCCATCCCCGAGAAGAAGTGTTTCTCCATACGAACCTTCCTCGTTTGGTGATGTGCTATGCGGAGTAAGAACGATCGCACTCGCAGACAACTTCTGGTAGATAGGGTCAAGCGTCGAACAAATAAGAATATCAGGATCGAAATAAGTGACTTGATCAGCGCCCAGGCGGAAGAGTCGCTTTAGAAAAGTTGGCTTTACGTTGGTATTCAGCTCCAGAATGCCGTACTTGAAAGCAATTGCATCGAAGTTCGGAATCTCCAGATCTTCGACCAGGACCAACTCAAAGTTCTTGTCCGGGATGCTGAATCCTTCGGGCAGTCGATCAACAAGCAAGATATAAAACTTGTCCTCGGGATGAAGTTCCAGAAAAGAATTACAAAGCGTGCGCGCGTAGGGGAGATAATTTAGCGAGACAATCGTACAAGCGGCGCGCATCATTCGATGTTGCACCATTTGCGGGTATCAAAATCAAAACGCTTGCGTACCGTGGCAGGCGCGCCGGAAGCTATGCTGAACGCAGGAATATTGCCCGCCACGACGGAATTTGCGCCGATCACGGATCCTTCGCCGATGGAAGATCCGGGTGTCACCACCACGCCCTCGCACAGCCAGACGTTTCGCCCGATTACGGTTTGCCGGCCCCGGTCGAGAGGTCTCTCTGACGGCGCGATGTTCGGTGGGGTGTGCTCCTCGCCGGAGTACTGGCCGTGATTGTGATCCGTGATCACCACCCTGCTCCCGATCAACACGTTATCTCCAATCTCCACGAAATGCGTGGCGGCTATGTGCACGAATCGGCTGACACGGACATGCTGTCCAATGATAATTTTGGGCGTGAAATTCTGGCCGTCATAGCTTGTAATTGCCTCCAACCACAATCCCTCCTCGGCAGCGAAATCCTCACCCATACGGACTGAAGACAGGCCCCGCAAATACGCGCGGGGCCCAATTTTAATTTTCGCGACGCCGAGCTTGCGGGAAATCAGAAAATTTCGACCAAGCCCCGTGGAAAACGCTGCCACATTCATTCCAAACACATACAGGCCGTTTTCCTGCAGGAACCGCCGCAATCGATTCAAGACTCACCATGCCCACAAGAATGCACACTTTGCATCCAAGATTGTACATTTCTCGAGCCGTTTGATGCGCTAACCACCAAAGCGAATCGGTCTGGGTTACGCTATTCTTTAAAAAACGGGTTGCGTACCTTATGACAAGCTTCTCCTCGAACCTGGGGCAACAACTGGAATGGGTGACATCGATTCCTCGACGCGCACAGGGAAGATTTCGCTTACTTTTTCAGGGACGTCTGCGATGTTTCAAATTAGCTTTGTCGTTGGTGGAAGGAAAAACTGGAATCGAGATTGGAGGGCCAACCGATGTATTTTTCGGATGGCCTTCTCCTCGTCTCTATTACGGATTCAGCACGCCACTTCCCATCTACGATCGAGTGGGCTCTTTGGACAATTGCAATTTTTCTAGCGAGACGCTTTGGTCCACCCATCAGGACGCCTATCAATTCAGCCGGCGAAAGGAACCCGGAAAAAACATTATTGCCGATGGGTCTGCGCTCGGCTCCGTCGCGAACGGGACTTACGACTTTGTTCTTTCTTCCCACAACCTGGAACATTTCGCAAATCCGGTGAAAGCCTTGATGGAATGGAAAAGGATCAGCCGTCCCAGAGGGGCTCTCATCCTGGTCCTCCCGGATTTTCGCAGAACCTTTGACCATCGCCGGACCCCAACTGCGGTCAGCCACATGATCGAAGACTATTCTAGAAATGTCGGGGAGGACGATACGACGCACATCCCGGAAGTATTACGGTTGCACGATCTCGACATGGATGGAACTCTGAAAACGCATACGCTGGAAGAGTTGCGGGCGCGCTCAATGAGCAATGTTTCAAATCGTATTCTGCATCATCACGTCTTCGATGAAAACAACAGCGTGGAGCTTCTAACCAAAGTTGGGTTGGATGTGCTGGCAGTTGAATTGGCGCTTCCCTACCATATGTTTCTACTCGGCCGCTGGAAAGAATAAGGGCTACCGCCGAGTTTGCTCTCACTCTTGTCGGGCTGTCCGTCCGTTTCGCTGCTGATTCGTTACCCGGGATCCGATTCCAGCAAAAGTCTGCTTCTCAAAAGATGCGTCAGATCGTTACGGTCTACCCTGGTTAATCCGCCATACCAGGCAAAGAGAAGCGTGCCGAGGCCCCACGCGAGCACTACTGGCGATGCGAGTGGAACCTGCTTTGGCAAACTCCAGAACGGAAGGAGCAGCAGGGTGGGAACGGCAACGACCGCCGGTTGCAGCAGCCCCTTTAGCAAGAATCTTGAACGAGAAATCGCCAGCGTTTGCTGCGTGAACCGCATGGTTATCGCGAAGTGCAATGAAACGCTAACGAGTGCACCAAGCAAGGTGCCTAGGGCGACGCCGATCGCGCCAAAACGGCTCGCCAGGTAAATACTGCTGCCCAGGTTCACGACGGCCTCGGATACGGCAGTTGCAGTCGCCGCTCCCTGTCTTCCGGTCGCTGAAATCATCGTTGCATAGGGCGCGCATAAATTACGAATCACGTTTGCGAAAACAAGAATCCTGAGAAATGTCAGCGTGTGCAGCGCATATTCCGGACCCACCCAAAGACTGAGAATTGGAAAGCCGCAAACAATCAATGGTAATCCGGTCAACAGCAGAATCACGGTTGAGTATCGAGTCGTCCTGATTAGGAAATCTCCCATCTCCGCAGCCGAGCGCTGCGTACTCATTGCCGAGGATGCAGGCATGAGCGGGTTCAGCACAGAGGAGATAATCAGCAACACAAAACTTGTTGGCAGTGTGGCGATGGAGTAATAGGCAGTTTGGGCATAGTCGTAATGACCCACAATGGTTACATCAAATCCGGTGATGAACAACATACCGATCGTCCAGATGGATTGCAGCGAACAGTAACGTGCCATATTCTGAAGCACTCGATATTCCACCAAGCGAAGTGAAATGCGGATGTAGGACGCTTTTCTACGCCATGCCGCAACCTGCAATACGCCCGTGACAACGTTGACAGCGGCCACGGCTGCCCCCATCGCTGCGAGGTTGCCGTGGAGGGCTACGACTAGGAGGACTATTGCTGCAAACGAAGATCGGTTGACGATTGAGATCGTCATCGGAAGCCAGTAGCGTTGAAGTCCGAGAAAAACTGCCGAATATATGGCGCAGACCAATCCGAAAGAAAGCGAAGAGCCGACGAGGACAACGCTGATCCTGACGTCGTGGTAGAGATCCGCTGGCATCGAACTGAAGAGGCGCGGCACCTGCCAGGCAAGCACGAGCGTGAGAGCGAGGCCGAAGGTTGCAGCCAGCATCATGAGAGCAAATCCGGCGCTGGCGTGGCGCCCAGCCCCAGCCTGATCTCCGCGGGCATGGTACTCGGCGACGAATTTAGAAATTCCAGTTTGTATTCCTAAGTCGAGGTACGAAACATAGGCTCCGAGTTGAAGAATCAGTACCCATGCTGCGTAAGTGCTCACGGGCAAATGCTGGGTCAGATAGGCGGGCAGCACCAGGGCGACCAGCGAGACCACAATGACGCGTGCGAGGCTCGCCACAATATTTTTGGAAACAGTCGCGGCCCAGCCACCCGGTGTCCCCGGCTGCTTGCCTGAGAAATCAGGAATCATTGTAGGGACTTCGCTCAAGTTATCGTTCTCGAGGCGTGGGATTGACCGTTGAAAGGCCAAGAATACACCAAGGCCACAGGTCGATTTGAAAGGGCCACAAGGTGTTGCGCACGAGAGCGAAGTGAACCTGCTTCAGGCTGTGGACTTCGTCGCCACCTGGGCAGGCTTGCGGCCGGCACTGATCAGGCCTGCCGCAACTCCAAGCAACTGCGCACAGGCCCGCGCTGCGAGCAGAGCCGGAGAAAGCAATCCAACGACGGGATCTTTCGCAAACGCCCGGAAGGTAAATGGCAGCGTGCTGAGCAAAAACGCCGCGAGCACAATGATTGAAGCAGGGACGGCAGGCCGAACCACTAGATCGAAGCCAATAGCCAACAGCAACGCAGGTCCGAACAGAAGCTGAAATTTCATCACCTGCGGCGTATGGCTGTCTTTAATTCCCTTCTTCGGACTCTTGCGCACTGCGAGCATGCGCCAAAAAGCGAATTTGTATTTCTTCTGGAGGTATTTCGAAAGCGTATCAGGGTGAGTGTGGTACACGATCGCCCCGGGAGCAAACTTCATCTTCCAACCGCGTTGTGACATGCGGTAGGAGAGGTCGACATCTTCAGCGCACGCAACCGGGAACGAACTATCGTACCCAGTCATCTCCAGGAAGCGCTCCCGGCGAAATGCAGCTGAATAAGTATCGATGAAGTCTATATAGTCGAAAGCAGCCATTAACCGATATCGGTCCTCGTACTCGATCTGCACGAAGCGGGCCGCCAGACTCTTTTGGTGGGTGCGGTAGGCTCCTTTCGTCCCAACGATTTCGGGATCTTCGAATGGCGCGATCATCGCGTCCAGCCAGGTTGGCATCGGCACACAGTCGTCATCAGTGAAGAGGATGATGTCGCCCCCGGCTTCGGCCGCACCACGATTGCGGGCCGCTGCGGGTCCTGCATTCGCCTGGGCAAATAGTCGAACGCCAGGATAGCGCCCGACCGCTGCCGCCGTACCGTCGGTTGAGCCGTCGTCGACAACGAGAATTTCCATTTTTCGGACGGTTCTCTGCTCCAGGAGCGCGTCGAGACAACTGCCGATGCGAGAGGCGCCGTTAAACGTCGGGATGATGATCGATAACAGCTTCGGTTCGATGGTTGACTCCGCTGACTGCCGTCGGTATTACGAACGGCATGGTAGAGAACGCGCCTCTGGCTGACCCGTGATACAGGTCTCGGCTCTCGCTGAATCCGGCAAGGCAAAAAAGCTCGTCTAACTCCCTAGCTGAGGACTCGCGGACGGCGTTGCTCCATTGTCTGTGTCATGCCGGCTGCCGCGGAGCAGATAGGTCGACAAAGTGATAAAGCCCTTAAGATTGCGCTGAAGCTCACGTCTATCCTTGATTGATTGCTTCAGTTTGTAAAAGAGGTAAGAAGGACTGAGGTAGAAGCTGCGCCGCGCCCGGTCGCAGAAGCTCACCAACTGCTCGTGCGTAATATTCGGCAAGGTCACAACGCTATTGTGGAGACCCTCTTTTGTTAACCAGGCGCTCCAGTCTTCGATCTGAATATAATTCCGCTTCTTGGCCTCTTCATAAGCGGTCGTACCCGGATAAACCATGATGGGGAAGAATTGAGCCGTGTCAGGCTGCAGCTTCTTCGCAAAGTTCAAGGTCTTTTCCATGCTGGCTGGCGTTTCATTCAGGTTGCCTACCATGAAGCAGCCATGCACCATGATGCCTGATTCCCGGCAGCGGCGAACGAAGCGATGAGCTTCTTCGTGATATTTTGCGTCGCGGCGGTCGTCGTTGTTCTTCTTCATGCCATTGATCACTTCCACGTCGCCGCTCTCGAACCCAACACAGAACAGACGTGCCCCGGCTTGGTGCAGTCTGGAAAGCAGCTCACCCTCGGCACCGATGTCAGCGCGACAGTTGGCGTCGAACGGAAGCTTGTTGCCGCGCCGGATCAGTTCATTCGCCAACTCCAGCGTGCGTGGTTTGCTGATAATGAACGTGTCGTCTTCCAGCATGACGGTCTTGATTTCAGGCATTTCACGCGAGACGAAGTCGAACTCATCCGCCACGTTCGCTACCGAGCGGTAGCGCATGGTGTGTCCGCTAAAGGCCTGCGGATACACGCAGAACGAGCAATGATAAGGGCACCCGCGGCTGGTATCGAAGACCACGAGCGGCCACAAGGAGTGTCCGTAAAAATAGTCCGGCGTGCGAAGAAATCGCTTATAGACTTCCGAGACAAAGGGCAACTCATCAAGATTCTTAATGGCTTCGCGGGGCTTGTTGATAATGATCTCGCCCGTATCTTTCTCGCGCCATGCCAGCCCGTCGACCCCGGCAAGATCGGCGCCGCAGGCTCTCGCTTCCAGCCAATCACGCACCGTATATTCGTATTCGCGAATGGCCACAGCCTGCAGCGAATCCGACATGGCGAGCGTCTCTTTGGGCAGCGACGAGACGTGACGCCCGACCATCAACACGTCCAACGACGGCTTAGCCGCAACCAGAGACTCAATCACCTGCACGTCGTTGAGGATGCTAGGGGTGGAGGTATCGCACACTACCGCGTCGATATTCTTGGCAGCAATGCGATCAATGACGGCTGCTACGGAATACCCAGCCGCGGGGGCATCGACCAGATCAACTTCATGCCCACTTTGGATGGCGACACCGGCCGCGTGAGCGAGCCACTTGGGATAATACAAAGTCCCACTCTTAGTGACTGCAGGACTTCGCTGCTCGCGGGAAAAACGCGGGTGAAAAGGCGGATTTAAGAATAAGACACGCATTATCTAGATCCTACACTCATAAGTTATATCCTCAGAGTATCTATATCTGGATGTCCCCGGAAATACGGGAAGGTCTGTATCGAGGCTGAGGATCCACAGTAACGCCTTCTCGATGCTGATCGCACAACCGAAAATGCCATGTTAGGAGTCAGCACGCGTTTACACCGCCTCCCGTTTGGGCCTCCAGAGTGTCCTGATGGTTCGGAGGCGTTGTCTGTTCTCCGGCAGCGCGAAGGCCGAGTTCAGGCTGTTCTGCAGCGAAATCCAGAACACGGCAACAAAGAACGCAAGAATCGTAGTGCCTGACACAATGAGCAGCCGGGGCGGGAAGGACCTCTTATCCGGCGGGACGGCTGCGTCAACGACTTGAACAATCGAGCCTTCCCGGGCCTCGTCGAGTTTTGCGACTTCGAACTCCTTCGCCAGCAATTCGAAGACAGTCTCTTGGTACTTGAGGTCCCGATAGCGCCGGAGATATTCCATGCCGGATTGTGTCACTCGCCCCTTCGAAAGATTGATGTCTGACCCCGTGTCACTCTGCGATCCCGCCACGTGTTCGAGTTGCGATTGGAGCGCTGCCAGCTCCTGTTTTGCCAGGATGACATTCGGGTTCTCGTCTGTGGCGAAGGATCGCATGCCCTCGATTTGCACTTGTTTCGCCACGACCTGAGCGCGTAGTACCGCGGCGGATTCGATCAGCGACCGTGCCTGACTGTCAATCTGCAGAACACCCGTAGACTGCTGAGTCTTAGTCATGGCGTCTTCGGCCGCGGTCAGACTCTCCTTCGCCTGCTGCAGTTGTTGTTCAAAGAATAAGCGGCGCCGCGCGGCCTCTGTGATCGCCAGCGAGGCAGAGAGTTTTCGGAATTCTTCCACGTAGCCATTGGCCAAATCCGCAGCCCGCTTGGGATCCCGGTCTTCAACCGAAATTCGGATCAAGCCGTCCTTAGTCCCGGCAACCGCGGTCGTCCTGCGCTCAAAGTCCTTCCTCGTATCTGACATTCGCTTTTCGTGATATTCCTTCATCAGGTCAAATCGCTGTATCATTGCGTCTTCGACGGTGCGGCTGGTAAGGAAAGAAACGTATTGGTCCGCGGGATTCTTCAGGCCAAGACTGCCCCCAGCCAATGTCGCGAGCGATCCCAGTGAGCCCAGACTTCCGAGTTGCCCTAACAGCGATGAGCCGATGGATGAATTCTGCGAAGGAGGAAGCAACACAATCTTGGCCTCATAGCGGATGGGCAGCACAAAAGCAACCACTGTGGCCAGGAGCGCAGCACCCAGGACAAAGCGGATCACGAAGCGCTTACGCTCGGCGATGAGAACCACGAAGTCCAGCATTGAAATCTCAGGTTCTCTCCGAAAGAGTTCGCTAGTTCTTTCCTGGACAATCAGTTCGGGTTGGTTATCCGTTCGATGCATGTGCGACGCAGGAGATTTGCTACTTAGCTAATAAGCAAATTACTGATCTACAGGACACCTAACTCCTGAATTCTGCATCCTAAGACGGTCTGAGCGCAACCGCCTGACTCGGCGGCGCCATTTCCGAGCCGATGCTGATTCGATTCAGTGCTCGCTTTGATGAGACCCGAATTTTGGCAACAAAATGCACGACCCTCCAGCCAATAGGGGTCGCAACGTGAAATTGCATTTGCGCGAAAACCAAGTGCGTGCCCTTGCTCACCGGCCAACCCGAGGGCACGGGCGGGAACTTCGTGCGAAGGTTACGCCCGCCTCGGAAGTCGGCTGCCATCCTAAATCATTGATAACATTATGGTTGTCGGTAGCCGTACTTTTTGCCGGAAGTTGGACTGCCTCCGCCCAAGTCGCAACAGAGGAGAAAATTCCTCCTGTTTCGCCGACGAAACCGGGCGAGCAATCGCACCCGTTTTCGCTCCCCCCCGTGAATCTTCGATCGCTTCCGCGCAACCTCTTTCTGGACCAGAAGGACTTTTGGACCACCCCCTTCCGTATGACCGAGGCACAGTGGCAGTGGGCAGTCCCATTCGCCTTTGCCGGCACAGCGTTGGTCGCTAGCGACACGGCTATCGAAGAACATGTCCCCACCAATCCGACGACCGTCTCACACGCGGTTACGGCGTCCAACGCCGGCCTCGCTGGCTTCGCGGCAGTCGGCGGAGGCATGTTCCTGCTGGGGCACGCTGCTCACAATGAGCAAGAGCGTGAAACCGGACTTCTCAGTGGAGAAGCCGGCATTGACGCATTCCTCGACACCGAATTGTTTGCGTACGCCTTCGGCCGGGATCGTCCCTTTACCGGTAATGGCCGGGGGCAGTTTTTCCAGGGTGGAGATTCCTTTCCTTCGCAGCACGCGACCATCAGCTGGGCAATTGCCAGTGTGATCGCTCATGAATATCCTGGCGCTCTGACCCAGGTGCTGGCCTATGGCGCGGCCGGAGGCGTAAGCGCCGCACGATTTGTCGGACAGAAGCATTGGGCATCGGACGTAGTGCTGGCCAGCGCGATGGGGTGGTATATCGGTCGGCAAGTCTTCCGCCTCCACTCTCAATACAGCGATGCGGAGATCGCGAGATGGGGCACCTTCCGCAAGAGCGAGAACGATACGCCCCGGGAACCACGCAATATGGGTTCCCCGTTCGTGCCCCTGGATAGCTGGGTTTATCCTGCCATGGATCGGCTGACCGCTCTCGGCTACATTCACACTGGGTTCGCCGACATGCGTCCCTGGACGCGCCTGGAATGCGCACGACAGCTCAAAGAGGCTGCCACACGTATCGCTGACGATGAAACGCCGCGCAGCGAAGCAGCGCGGCTCTACAGCGAACTGCAGAAAGAATTTGTTCAGGAAATCCGAAAGCTGGACGGCGGCGAGAATACTGAGCTTCACCTGGAATCGTCCTATACGCGCAGCACCCAGACGGTCGGAAAACCTCTTACCGATGGCGACCACTTTGCGCAGACGATCGTCAATGACTTTGGCCGGCCGGAAGAGCAAGGATTCAATAACGTTTCGGGGATGTCAGGATGGGGGGCGTATGGTCCAATCACCGTTTATGTTCGCGGCGAATATCAGCATTCCCCCTCCGCGCCCGCATTGCCGGTAGCGGCCCGCGATGCCATATCCCAGGCTGACTTCAGCCGCAGCAACGTTCCCCCGCCCTACCCGATTCCACCCGATACGCCGACCCCTGGCTTCGATCAGGGACGCTTCCTCGATGCATACGTGGCGGTGAATCTTTCCGGCTTCCAATTTTCTTACGGGAACCAGAGTTTGTGGTGGGGGCCATCTCTGGGCGGCCCTGTGATGTTCAGCGACAATGCGCAGCCGGTTCGAATGTTCAGGCTCAATCGAGTCTCGCCCTTTACCCTCCCGAGTATCTTCGGCCTGCTGGGATCCATACGAACGGAGGCCTTCATTGGGCAGTATTCAGGATACGAATTCGTCCAGGCTCCCACAGGACTCGTCGGCCAATACGGTCAGTCGGTCAATCCTCAGCCTATTGTTCACGGCGAAAGAATCAGCTTTAAGCCCACCTCTAACCTTGAAATTGGCCTGTCACGAACCACTGATTACGGGGGCCCTGGCTATCCACTGACGCTGCACTCTTTCTTGCGGAGCGTATTTTCCACAGGCAACACATATGGTGGAAACCCCAACAAACCAGGATCGCGCCGTTCCGGAATGGATTTCACTTATCGCATCCCCGGGCTTCGCGATGGGATGTCCTTCTACGCCGAAGGTCTCTCCGAACATGACGAAATCACTCCAATTCTCGGTCCTGACGTTGCTGCGTGGCTCGCAGGCATATACGTACCCAGACTGCCCAAGATTCCGAAGCTGGACCTCCGTCTCGAAGGCGGCTATACCGATCCTCCCTATAGCGGGGGCGACGTCGCTTATGGCGCTTTTTATTGGGACGGAACCTGGCTCACCGGTTTTCAGAATGCCGGACACTTAATGGGGAGCTGGATGGGACGCCAGGGACAGGGCGCGCAGGCCTGGACCACATATTGGTTCACACCTCGCAATAAACTCCAATTCGGATTCCGGCATCAGAAAGTGAGCCACCAGTTTATTCCAAATGGAGGCACGCTCGCCGACGCGAATGTTCGGGCAGAGTTCTCGCCGCAGCCCGGTTTCGGCCTATCCGCATCGGTGCAATATGAGACGTGGAATTACCCGGTCATCGCTTCCACGAAGCAGTCGAATATAACTTCCTCGGTACAGCTATCGTTTTGGCCCAAAGGGTTTTCGCGCAACCGTTCCGATCAATGATTGGGCCCCGGTCGCGCGGCCAAACAGCCATACTGACTTCAGAAATAAATCGAAAATTAAGATCGATCGAAACGAAACATTGTCTGCAGTTTTGGGTTTGCCGCCAACAGACAAGACCTGCATAGCATCTCAAATGCTAATTGCTGTAGAGGTGGAGGCACACCGGCCCGATTGTAAGTACGTGAGATACATGATAGGCGGGCATCTTTCGGTAGTGCTGTCCATGAGGGGGAAGAATTGAGACAGTATGATTGGCAGTCGCCTTAGCTTTGCCCGTTTGTATTTGAAGATTGTAACGCTGTTAATGCCGGCTGTTGCTTACTTCATCGCTGTAAAAATCCGCTTCGGTTTTAATCTGTTGTTCTCACGAACTCCTCCTACCGGTTTGCCTTCCTATTGGAGCATTCTCCTTCTGACCACTATCGTCTGGGCCATTGCCGCCGAGGCGTCAGGTCTTTGGAATGTGGAACAGTTGTACTCTTCCGGAGGCAAGAGTCGACGTTTGTTGGAGGCCCTTACTTTCACTTATGCCGTGGTGATGGCCGCAGGATTTCTGTATCGGCAGGCTAGCTACTCGCGGCTGGTCGTCGGTATCAGTGCTGTTGCCCTGTTCGTTTTGGCAACGACTGTCCGTGTGGCGTTTCGCGTCGTTTTGGAGTTATTGCGCAGAGACGGCCGGCACGAGGTCAAGATCTTGGTGGTGGGAGCAGATCGTTTTGCCCGCCGCGTCGGGACTTCCCTGCTGCACGGCGCAGTATTACCTTGCAGGGTAGTAGGTTTTGTCCGGCTCCCGGGTCAGGAAGTCTCCGTGGACGGTCCAGTATACGAACTGGATCAGATCCCAACGTTTTCGAATGGGAATTCCATCAATGATGTCATCATTGCGTTGCCTGCCGCCCGGTTGAGCGACGTTCAGACGATCGCACCGGTCCTTGAAAAACTATGCGTCCCCACGCGGATGGCAATCGACCTGGGAGAAGGTGTTACCGTGCGTGACCGCCTGATTGATCTGGGCGGGATCACCATGCTCGATCTACGCCCAAGTTTGGCCGAGACCGATTCTTACCTGTTCCAGAAGCGCATATTTGACGTCGGTTTCTCGATCTTGATTTTGTTGGTCACCCTACCGATCACACTACTAATCGCTTTGGCCATTAAATTGGAAAGTCGAGGTCCGGTTTTCTTCGCGCAGGATCGCGTGGGCCTGAATGGACGGGTGTTCCGCATGTTCAAGTTCCGCACTATGAGAGTGGGCAGCCGCAAGGATGCCGACACCCGTTGGACCAGCGAGCGGGATCCGCGGCGGACCGTAGTCGGTACTTTCTTGCGTAAGTCGAATCTCGACGAACTGCCTCAGTTCTTCAATGCCCTGCAAGGCGATATGAGCATCGTCGGCCCCCGTCCGGAGCGGCCCTATTTCGTGGAGCGCTTCCTCAAACAGGTCGACCGCTACAACTCCCGCCACATGTTCAAGGCTGGAATCACCGGATGGGCGCAAGTCAACGGATGGCGGGGCGACACGTCGATTGCTAAACGCGTGGAATACGATCTCTATTATCTCCGCAACTGGAGTCTTACCTTCGATTTGCAGATCATCTCCATGACCTTGGTGCGCATTTTTTCAAGCAAGAACGCCTATTGACACCAGCGCCCCCCGGCGGATGTTCCTGACCATTATCCGTCTTTGTCCAGCGTGAGCGTTCTGCTCAGTGGCTTCAGGATGCGCTTTCTCGGCTTTCAATGGGCCCAGAGTGCAAAAGCGCAACAGGGAAGTCCGCCAGGAGCTCGGAGACGGGAATTCTTGCCTCGACACGGAAAGGAGTTCGACTGCGCCCGTAAATGCGTTTCGATAGGTTTCGAACGAGCCAGGGAACGGGAGCAAGACGTGAGTATCTCCCCAGACGCTCGATCCCACGGGGGGGAAATCGCTGTCGCCGAGCAAACCCGCGACCAAACGCGGGGCGACTGCGAGCAGGCTCCCGCTTCCATTTTTCCGGAGGAATGCAATAATGTGATTTGCTCTCGGGTCCTCCACGGCGAGCGGCAGATATTTACCCCGCTGAAAAATGTCTGGCGACTCTCGGCGCAAGCACAGCGTTTTCCAGATCAGGTACAACTTGATTCGACCGTCCTCGGGATTCTCCAGCAGCAATGCGGGCGACTTGGCGCTGGAAGGGCACAAAATCGCTTAGAAAATGGCTTTTTTTGCCCGGTGTCAGCAAGGCGCTCACGAACGACGAAACAGCGGTTTCGTAGGCCGAATTCTGATTGATCCAGCTTGTGCTCTGCTTGCTCTCGCCGGAAGCGAGGATCTCGCCGTCCGCGCCTGAACCTGCAATATCCGAAAGGTTCAGGCCGCGCTCGCTTGCGAGCCGCCGCGCTTTAGGAGAATCTTTATTGGCTTGCTCGTCGACTGCGCTCCGGAGTGCGTCGAAGAAAGTGGAGTGGACAATGCAGCAGCAGAAGGTACGGCGCTCATTTTTCTTCCCGATACGCTTTCGAGCTCTTCCGTGGGAGGAATTTCTCCGGCGCGCACGATCCAGGCTATAGTTTGGCCAACCGGTACGCCGGCTCCGGCGTAGGCCTTGACGCGGGCAAGTTGGCTAAGTTCAAGCTCGTCAAGTGCTTTTTGCAGTCGCTGCTCAGCCGACTGCCTCCTGAAGAGCGACCGACTGGCCTCACGGTTGCCTTCCCGGCATTTCTTCCCTATCATGATCCGGGTTTCACGCTTTCATCCTTCCTGTTTCAATGGGTTGCGTTGCGACAAGCCGCACTCTCTTCTCCTAGAGTGTTTTTGGAGGAACACGCGTGCCCGATGCTCCCGATGACACGACTCTAAACCAGAGCGAACTCCAGGTGTATTTCACCACTATCGGTCCCTACCGGTTAGTCCAGAGGCTAGGGGTGGGCGGCATGGGGGAAGTCTGGCGGGCGGAACAAACCGAGCCTCTTCACAGGACCGTCGCTCTCAAGCTGATCAAGGCAGGGATGGACACTAGAGCTGTAGTGGCGCGCTTCGACTCGGAGCGGCAGGCCCTGGCGCTGATGGATCACCCCAACATCGCCAAGGTCTTCGACGCCGGCGAAACCCCAGCGGGCCGGCCGTATTTCGTAATGGAGTACGTGCCCGGCCTTGCCATCACTGACTACTGCGACAAACACCGGCTCACGATTAAGCAACGCCTGGCGCTTTTCATGCAGGTGTGCGAGGGCGTGCAGCACGCACATCAGAAGGCGATCATCCACCGCGATCTGAAGCCCTCCAACGTGTTGGTCGAAGAGGTGGACGACAAGCCCGTGCCCAAGATCATCGACTTCGGGCTAGCCAAGGCTGCGGGGCAGAGTCTGACCGATATGACGATGCTGACGGAAGCCGGGGCGATGCTGGGCACGCCGGACTATATGAGTCCGGAGCAGGCCGACCGCAACGAGCGCAACATTGATACTCGCACCGACGTCTATTCCCTGGGCGTGATTCTCTATGAATTGCTGGTTGGTGCGTTGCCCCTCGGATCGGCGGAGCTGCGGGAGGCGGGAATAGAAGCCATGCTGCAGAAGATCTGCGAGCAGGAGCCGCCTCGTCCTAGCACGAAGCTGAAATCTTTGGGCAAGTCCGCGCAGGATTCGGCAGGAAAACGCCGCGAGGAACCTCAAGCACTGGAAAGGCATCTGCGCGGCGAACTGGACTGGATCACGATCAAGGCGTTGGAGAAGGATCGAACCCAGCGCTATGGCTCCCCTTCTGATCTGGCGGCCGATATCCAGCGGCACCTGCAGGATCAGCCCGTATTGGCGGGGCCACCGAGCGCCAGCTATCGCGCCCGCAAGTTCATTCGGCGGCATCGCTTCGGAGTCGGCGTGGCCGCGGCGGCGGTAGTGTTACTGATAGGCTTCGCCGCTAGCATGGCGCTGCAAGCCCGGCGCATTGCGAAAGAGCGTGACCGGGCCAGCCGGATCGCGGATTTTATGGCGCAGATGTTTACGGTTTCCGACCCGAGTGAAGCGCGAGGGAACAGCGTTACGGCGCGGGTGATTCTGGACAAAGCATCGAATCAGATCAAGATGGATTTGGCCAAGGATCCCGAGGAGCAGTCGGAGTTGATGTTCACCATGGCGCGTACGTATGCGAGCCTGGGATTATACGCCGTGGCTCAGGGACTCTCCGCCAGTGCCCTGGAGAACCGGCAGCATCTACTCGGTCCTCACGACCCGAAGACACTGGAGTCCATGACCCAACTCGGTTGGATTCTGGACAGGGAGGGGCACGACGACGAAGCGGAGAAGCTGATCCGCCAGGCGGTTGACCAAGGCCGCCGCTTTCTCGGGCCCGAGGACCCGGTTACGCTCGATGCGATGGATAAGCTTGCAGTCGTCCGGGAAAACCAGGGTCACTTTGAGGAGGAAGACAAGCTGCTGCGCCAGTTGATCGAAATTCGGAGCCGCCGCTTTGGCCCGGAAGATCCGCGGACACTGCGCTCGATGGTGAACCTTGCTGATGCAGTAAATGCAGAAGGGCGCACCGCCGAGGCAGAAGCAATGTACCGCAAGACGTTGGAGATAGAGCAGCGGGTATTCGGGGTCGAACATCCTCAGACTCTAGCGACGATGCACAATCTGGCAAACCGGATACAGGAGCAAGGCCGCTACGCAGAGGCAGAAGCACTGTATCGACAGACGCTCGCAATCGCGCAGCGCGTCATGGGTCCCGAACACCCTGAAACGGTCAGCACCCTGTCGACTCTGGCCGACACCCTCGAGTACGAGGGCCGGTACCAAGAGGCAGAGAAGTTGCATCGCCAGTCTCTGGAGATTGAGCTGCGCACCCTTGGGTCCGAACACCCCTACACAACCCGGACCATGGAAGGCCTCGCCAACGTGCTGGCCGCAGAAGGACGCGACACCGAGGCGGAGAAACTGCAGCGCCAGGTTCTGGAAATTCGGCAACGCATCCTGGGGCCCGACCACACGGACACGTTGGTGTCAAAATACAACCTGGCGAATATTCTTGTTGGCGAGGGCCACTTTCCCGAAGCTGAAAAGTTGATTCGGGAAACCCTTGAGGCACAAACCCGTGTGCTGGGGCCAGAAAACGCAGATACCCTGGCCTCCAAAGCCGAACTTGCCAACATATTGAACAAGGAGAGCCGGTACCAGGAAGCGGAGAAGACAGCGCGGCAGGCGCTCGAAGTTCAGGTCCACGTTCTCGGACCGGGGCATCCGGACTCGCTAGCCACCCTTCAAGTATTGGGCATTGCAATGTTCCACAACCAGCGGTACGGCGAGGCGAAAAAGCTGTTTGGCGACACAATCGAAAAGGCAAGCAAGACGCAAGAGGAGAATGTTCCTCTAGCCTGGTACAAATTCGCCTGCGTTGCAGTGGCTGCGCACGATCGGGATGAGGCGGTTCAGTATCTGCGTCAAGCTGTCGACCATGGGTACAAAGATTTTGACCACATTCGAGCCGATGACGACTTAAAATCGCTTCGCGGGTATCCTCGCTTTGAAGCGTTCCTGGCCGAAGCCCGAAAGCGCTCCGAGGCAGTCTCTCAGAAACGTAATTGATCCACATCCTTACACAGTCCAGGCAGAATCGGATGGGGGTTCCCGCTTTCTGAGCGGGACTTCTCGGTGCCTCTATCTAGACTGTCTTAGACGCACCCGTTCCGATACGCTCTCGCGACCTTCCGCGTGACCTGCTAAGGGCTATTTCTCCGCTCGCCTTCAATGACGTTTGATGCAGCCGTTGATGGGGTCCTCGTATCCCTGGTCTCTGAAGATCGGCATACCGTACGACGTGGATACCGAGGAGCAGGGAACTCCGCCGCAGGTGCAATTGGTGGCGGGGTTGCCGGTGCAGACTGGGCAGGTGCTTCCGTTGCAGACCCAGCCCGTGGCGGCCAGTTCCACGCTGGTGCAGCCGAATACGCGGTTCACGTCGAGGCAGGCCGTGGGGTACGGGGTATTTTTGCTGCTGAAATTACAGTTGGGCGCGACCTGGCTGGGGCTGCGCAATTGCGAAAAATAGATCCAGCCCTGCGCTTCGGAAGGATTCTGCCAGAAAGTGTCGTCGTCGCACTCCCACGCGGTGATGGCTGTCTGGGGATAGATGTAGTTGGCATCGGCCGCTCCATCCACCAGGCTGGTTGCGGTCAGGTTCAGTTCGTCCTGCGCGGTGTAGGTGTGGGTTGGATCGTTGCAGGGAGGGTTGTCTGCCAACTGTATGGTTAGTTGTTTCGCCGCGCCGCCGGTGTAGACGGGAACGTTGGTCCAGGTTCCGGCCTGGCTGTTGCAGCCCATTGGGTAGTCGCCGTCCACGGTGGGACAAATGTTGACTGCGGGAGCGTTCGGCACGGAGCAGCCCTGCACCATGTCTGCGTAGTGTGGTCCGGAAACGAAGACTGCCTTGTCAAGGAAGGAGCTGACTCCATAGTAAGAGAGCGACATGGCGATGCCGCCGGCGCCGCCGCTCTGGCCCTGGGCACACATTCCGGCGGTCGGACTATTGTTTGCGTTTGCCTGGTAGTACTGAGTGTCGATGTAATTGAGGAAAGTGGCTACGCGGCAGGCTGCGATTTTGAAGCTTCCGGCGCTGGATCCGTTTTGCCACTCGGTGTCCCAGGCAAACTGCACGGTCTGGAATCCGGCGTGGAACAAATCAAAGGGAGCCTGATTCTTGGAGCTGCCGGGGAGGGTATTTTCTCCTCCCTTGGCACTTACAAAGGCGATGGTGCCGTTGGATAGTCCGGCCGGAGTCGCTACGCCATAAGTGACGCCAAGATCGGGCATGTTGGGGCAGCTGACGGTGGCGCGATAGCAAAGAGCTTGTATGTCAGTGCCGCCGCTCGTACCGGTGACCCAGTCGGCTGGTTGACCATTCACGATCGCGGGACAGACTTCAGAGGAGCCTGCGCTGACGGTGCCTAATGGCATCAGCGCCGTCGTGGTTACCGTCAGCGGGGCAGAGCCGGAGACGCTGCCGACGGTGGCCCCGATGCTCGATACGCCTGTGGTGACAGCCGTTGCCAGACCTCCTGGAGTGATGGTGGCGACAACTGGGACCGATGAGCTCCAGGTTGCGACGGAGGTTACGTCCTGCGTGCTGCTGTCGCTGTAGGTGCCGATGGCATCGAACTGCAGCGAGAAGCCGGCCTGAACCGATCCACTTGCCGAGTTGACCGCAATGGATACCAGCGTGGGCAGGGCCACGGTCAAGGTGGCGGAACCGCATATCGAACCAGTACATGCGCTCACCGTTGAGGTACCGGTGGCCAGAGCATAGGCCGCGCCGAGATCGGTGGCATCGTCGGTGATGCTTACGACGGCCGGGTTCGAGGAACTCCAGGTGACCGAAGCGAGCTGCTGTGTGCTGCTGTCGCTGAAAGTGCCGGTGGCGGTGAGTTGCAGCGCTGTGCCTGGGGAAAGCGTGGCTGTGGCGGGCGTAAGGGCAATCGATACCAGGTTTGGCGGAGTCAGCATGGCTGGCTGATAAAGTTCGGCGCTGGCTAAGGAGCCGGCGGAGCCGAGGCCGCCGGCCATCAGTCCCATGCCATTTTCGAGCAGCGTGGACGTGTGCTGGTCGCGCGCGACGTTTAAGCTTCCGGTGAGCGTGAAGGTGGTCGCGACCGGATCGTACACTTCGGCGCCGGCCAGGATGCCGCTGAGGGCGTCGCCACCCGCGATCAGCACGGTGCCGTTGTTGAGCAGAGTCGCGGTGTGCTGGGAGCGGGCGGCGTTCAGACTGTTTGTTGGAGTGAAGGTCCCAGCTGCAGGATTGTAGATCTCGGCAGTGGATGAGATATTGCCGTTACCATCGACGCCGCCCGCCATTAGCGTGGTCCCGTCGTTGAGCAGGGTTGCGGTGTGCTGGAAGCGTGCGGTGTTGAGAGTGCCGGTGGGCGTGAAGGTTGAGGCGGCGGGATTGTACAGCTCGGCGCTGGCCGTGGCAGATCCTCCGGTGCTTGCTCCGCCTGCCAGCAGAACCAGTCCCGTATTAAGGAAGGTTGCGGTGTGTTGATAGCGTGCGGTGTTCAGGCTGCCCGTGGCGGTGAATGTTCCGGTCGCGGGATTGTAGAGCTCCGCGCTGGTTGAGATGTTGCCGTTCCCATCGATGCCGCCCGCTATCAGCACCATTCCGTTGTTGAGCAGCGTTGCCGTGTGGGAGTAGCGTGCGGTGTTCAGGCTGCTGGTCGGAGTGAAGATTCCGGTTGCAGGGTCATACAGCTCGGCACTGGCTGAGATATTCCCGTTCGCATCGTAGCCGCCTGCGATCAACACCGTTCCGTTATTGAGCAGCGTCGCGGTGTGGTCATAGCGCGGCGTGTTCAAGTTTCCTGTGGAGGTGAATGTTCCAGCGGTGGGATCGTATAGCTCGGCGGCGGCTGGAACACCTGTGCCAGTCCCTCCTGCGATCAGCACCGTGCCGCTAGTCAGCAGCGTCGCCGTGTGAGAGTAGCGCGCCGTATTCAGGCTCCCGGTCAAAACAAAACCCGCAGTGACGGTCAACGTGGTCGAGCCGTTGATGGCGCCCGACGTCGCAGTGATTGTGGTGTTGCCCGGGGCAACGGCGGTGGCCAGGCCCTGCGACCCGGACACATTGCTGATCGTCGCTGTCGCGGTGGCCGAGGAGCTCCACGTTGCAGTGCTGGTGAGTATCTGCGTGCTCCCGTCGCTGTAGGTTCCGGTGGCGGTAAACTGCTGCGTGCTGCCGGGTGAGAGCGAGGCATTCGCCGGCGTCACCGCGATCGACACCAGTACCGGCGGCGGTGTCACTGTCAACGTGGTCGAGCCGGCGACGCCGCCGATGGTGGCGCCGATGCTCGAACTGCCGGCTGTGACCGCTGCCGCCAAACCTCCCGCGCTGATGGTTGCTACACTCTGCGCCGACGAACTCCACGTGACATAAGGCGTCAGATTCTGGGTGCTGCCGTTGCTGAAGGTGCCGGTGGCGGTAAATTGTTGCGTATTCCCAAGGGCAATCGAAGGATTCGCGGGCGTCACGCTGATGGAAGTAAGTCCGGTCTCAACTCCGGTGCCGTTGAGTGCGACCAGGCTGGGGCTCCCGACCGCGCTGTCGGTGATGGTGAGCGTGCCTTGCTGCGGGCCGACGGCTGTGGGAGTAAACGTCACTCCGATGGCGCATGTTAGTCCTGGGCCGAGGCCGGAGCTGCAAGTGTTGCTGGGCGCGGCGAAGGCTCCGCTGGCGGTGATCGATGAAAAGAGCAACTCGGTATTGAGATGATTCAAGACCATGACCATCGCGGCGGCGCTGGTC
Organism: uncultured Acidobacteriaceae bacterium; assembly: GCA_963827005.1. Taxonomy (GTDB): domain Bacteria; phylum Acidobacteriota; class Terriglobia; order Terriglobales; family Acidobacteriaceae; genus Sulfotelmatobacter. Next base: position 716,049 of record CAWGZD010000007.1, on the reverse strand, counting down.
GTTCCCACGCGGCGGGCGGGAAACGTCAGGCTGACCGGTGAGACGGCGACGGGAGCAATCCCCATGCCGCTGAGAGCGGCCGATTGAGGGCTGTTGGAAGCGTTATCGGTGATGGTGAGCGATGCCGTGCGGCTTCCGAGAGCTGACGGCGTAAAGGTTACGGTAATGCCGCAACTCCTCCCCGCGCCGAGGGTCTTGGGAGTGATCGGACAGTTTCCGCCCCAGGCGTAGTCTCCCGGGGCGGTTCCACCAGAAATCGCAATGCTGCTGATGACCAGAGCTGTGGTCTGGGTGTTCTTAAGAACGGCGGTTCTCACCGGGCTGGTTTCGCCCAATGCGACGTTGCCGAACGATAGAGTCGAAGGCGTCAAACTGGCTTGCGCGGACGCGGAGGAGCCAAAAAACAGGATTGTCGCTAAGACAAGAACTGCGCCCAGGGCTTTCGCAGGAATAGCCAGAGTAGAGCCCATCCCCGCGACTGAACGGGCTCGGCGTCCGGCACATTCAGATGCAGATGCTGCGCACACTCGCGACCTCCGGCTCTAAACTTGGCCACGCCCTGGAGTTACAGGACAAATCAAATCGAAACCTGTGATTCAGCACGGTTGGCAAGCCCCAAGCTCGACGCAACCCGAGGAATTCCATCGACACGAAAAACTAAGTTAGTACGGACAGTTGACGGGGTAAATGGCACTTGCAGGCCATTGCATCAGAAGCATAACGATTACTGAATGTTTACTGCTTTCTAACGCATTGTGAGCAGTGCATCCAGGCACGATCAGGCTTAGCGCGGACTGAAATCGACGTAGTGAGCGAAGCTGGAGAGCGCGACCTGATCACTCCCCGGAATATAAAAGCCGAACCTGCCGAGACTTAAATTGCTTCCCGGCTGAGTCCAGCGATCCAGAACCACCCAGCTCTCGCCTTGCCTGATCTGGTGGACAATTTCATTCGTCCCCACATGGATCTGGAGGGTTTGGAACGATTTCTTGTCGCCTTTATGCGGGATCTTGGTTTCGTCTCCCTTCTGACCGTTTTTCACCACCGTGCGGTAGAAGTTGTTGTCGTCGATCTGGAATAGGACGTAGTTGTTGGCGTCGGTGCAGTTGAGCATCCACTGCAGGCGGTGACCCTTGGTGAGCATGGCGGAGAATACAAATGTGCCGGACGTGGGAGACACGCTATACATCACGAAATCGCCGCCCTTGTGGACGAACGAACCACGCTCCTGCTTCCAGCCGACGACATCCTCCCATTTCGACATGCCGCTGGGCGCGAGGGACAAATCCAGGCTCCGGGACTGACCGGCGGTAACTTCCACAGTCGAGGAGCGCGTGAAGTTGTCGGCAGTCTTCACCGCGAGAGTGTAGGAACCGGCGGGCAGGCTGAGCGCGCTGCCGCTGCTTACTTTCGTTGGAGTCTCGCCGGTCCTGGCGATCGTCACCTGAGCTTCGGGAGGCGTGAAGGCAATCTTCAACTCGCCGGGAGCGGCATCCAGAGCCACATCTGCGGCAGCCAGCGCTACCGCGGCTCCCACCACGAAATGTCTCTTGAGCTGCTTTGGCTTGAACCGGTCTTTGCGCAATTCGACGACGTGATCTCCGGGAGTGACCGTGGCGATGGTGAGCGTTCCATCGGGCTGCACCGTGCCCGCCGGAGTTTGATCGATGAGAACTGTGGCGCCCGGAACCCCGCCCTGGATGGTGAGCGACGCCAGGTGGGGAATCGGTTGCAGGTTGAAGATCAGTTTGCCCTGGCCTTTGCGGAGCCGGATCTTCTGCTCGGGAAGATCCTGGAATCCAGTCTCGGATACCCGGACAACGTAATCTTTAAGTTCGAGATTCGGGATGCGCAACTGGCCGCCGTGGGTAAGTTGAGGCTGGAGTTTTCCGTCGAGGAAAACCTTGGCCTTGTCTTGCCCGGTAACCACAACCAGCGTACCCAGATTTTGACCAGATTCAAAGAAAGCGCTCAGCATGGGCGTTAGTCCGGCGTCGATATCGAGTTTGTATTCGTCGCTGCCTCGGGTCACGGTGAGTTCGTGAGCGCCTGCGGAAACAGATGTAAGCTCGAGGCCGTCTTGAGGTATTTCGACCGGGGGCTGGCCGTCGAGGCTGACTTTGGCCGCGGAGTCGCTGGAATACACTCGAACGCGGTCGGCCATGCTGCTCACGATGACTGCCGTTACTCCTTTGGCAGCGATGCGGCCGTTGATAAGAGGGAGTGATCCTGCGCCAGTGGCGAAGGTGAAGGCAGCTTCGCCCTGCGCTTCCTCGAATTTAAGCTTGTGATCTCCCGCAGGTATCTTATCGAGAGTCCATTGGCCATCCTGAAATTCTGCGGGCGGCTGATCGTCGAAAGTCACTTTCCCTGTGCTGGCATCGGACGACAATTTCATGAGCGGCAGAACTGGCTCCGGCGGCGCGACCGTGGTTGAGACTGCGGGCGGAGCCTCAGGGGTCTGAGCCGCGGTCGGGGCGTGATGCCTTCGCACGAACAGAAAAATCGCTGCCACCAGGACGATCGCGGCGGCCGAGACGAGAAGAGGCATCACGTAACGCGGCGGTGATCCTGCGGCTGGCTTGCGAACGACGACAGACGTGGCTTTTGGTGCGCTTGCAGGAGGCGCGGCTGCGGAAGCGGCTGCTATTGCGGGGGATGAAGGCTTTGCTGCGGGAGGCGGCACGTTTCTCAAGCTTGGCACTGCGTTTTCGCTTTGCACTTCACTTACGCGGCGCACTGCAGAATCCGCGGCCTTGACCGGCGGGGTGTGGAAGGTCAGCGTCGCGCTTTCGCTCTCAGGCGATCCCGTCGGATTTTTCTGGCTCACTTCGAGCAGGCCCAGGCGATGCAGGAAGCCATTCGCGACGGTCAGGATTTCTCCATCGTTCGGGTATTTGTCCGCCACGGATCGAACTCGGTCGCCTAAAGCCTGCTTCGATGCGGCATCAGCGTCAGGAATGATTTCGCCATCGATGCGTCGCAGCTCTTCCAGATCGCGGCGGCGGGTTTGGCGGCGCTGGGTCTGAAGGTCGCGTTGCACGGTCTCCTGAATCTGAATCAAGCGCGGCTCGCGGGGATAGGTAGACAGCCCTTCTTCGATTCGAGACATGGCTCCAGCGAGATCGGCCGCGCTCTGCAGCTTGCGTGCTTGCGAGACGCACTCTTCCACGAAAGTTTCGCGCTTCTGGTCAAGAATCAGGGTGCGAATGGTCTTGGCCATGGGATGGCCGGGGTTCAAATCCAAAGCTTCGCGGGCCAGCTTTTCGGCCTCGCGCCAATCGCTTTCTACCGTGGCATGCGCCTGTTCAACGAGAGCGTTGGCCAGCACGGCGCGGGCGAGAGAATTGTTTTCCTCGAGCTCGTAGGCCTCCCGCAACAGCTGAATGCCCTCGGCGGATTTCTGTTGGGCGCACAGGTCCTGGCCTTCGGTCATCAAGCGTTGCGCTTCCGTCTTCCGCTTCACTCCATCGTGAGCCAGCTTTTCGAGTTCCGTGAGTTCAGCGTCGTTGGGGAATTCGGGGGACGCGCCCTGCAACAGGTCGATAGCGCGGGCGTAGTCGCTGGAATGCAGGCAGGTGTCGATCTGTTCGACCAGGCGCGTCTTCGATTCGATCCGGATTTGCTGATCGCGCCGTTTCTGCAGGCGTTCCACTTCGAAGGTCAATCCGGGATACTGGCTGTAGATGGTCCGAAGGATTTCCCAGTCGTTCAGCGCATCGCTGTAGGATCCCTGCTCTTCGTGAAGGTGTGCCCGCGCGACAATGGAGTTCACCAGGTCGCGCTTATCCTGCACCAGGCGCAATGCGCGTTCGAAGTGCGTTTCCCCGGGATGGAGATGCAGTGCCTCGCGGAGAATGTTTACGCGCTTGTCCAGATCCGGTTCGACTTCGACCTGACGATCGACAGAAGCAATGAAAGCAGAAAGTTCCTGGCGCTGCTGCTCCTCAATGTCGTACTTGAGCGCCTGAAAGATCGCGTTGGTCGGATACTTCGCCAGGTAGGTCTGGCAGGCAAGCATGGCCTTTGCGAAATTGTGCTCGGTGAGGTTTCTGCGCGCGTCGGCATACGCGGTGTTCATGGCATCGTGTTCGGAGCGGACTTCGTTGTAGAAGCCCTGGTAGTTGGCGCCGCTCTCGCGATTGATGGAATCCGGGGCGCGCCGGTCGAGGTCGAGCACGACCCCGAGTTTCGCGAGGGCGTTGCTGACGTCGCCTTTTTGCCAGGCGTCCATGGCAGCGCGATGGAGCTGTTCTTTTTCCTGGCGGAGTTTCTTGTATTCCTGCTCCTGGCGGTCGACCTCGGCCAGCAACTGGAGCGCGCGGGCCTCCTTGGGCCGGAGCTGGAGAACATTCTGCAACGCTTCGCGGGCGTGGCCGTAGGCGTGGTTGTCGATGTGCTGGCGGGCGAGGCGGTACCAGTTATCGATCTGGCGCTCGCTGCGCCGGCTTTCAATCCGGATCTTCATCGCCAGCGCGGTGGCGTTGTCCGGTTCGATCTGCAGAGCCTCCTGCAATTTCTGAAGAGCGAGAGGATCTTCCTCTTCCTCAAAACGGGCACGGGCAGCATCGAGCAACTGGGAGAGAGTCTTGCGCCGCACTGCGCCGTCGAGCTGGCGGCGAAGGGAGCCGATGGAAGTATCCATGTGGCCTTCGGCCTCGAGTTCGCCGAGGATTTCTCCGGCAAACTGGAAGTCGCCTTCGTCCAGAGCCTTGGTGGCGCGTTGCAGCCGGGGCCGCGTGCGCTCCGGATCGAAAAACTCAATCGGCTCATTGCGCAGAGATTTATTGAGTGTCTCGCCGAAATCGCGTGCGCTCGCGAAACGATGCCAGGACTGTTTGGCCATCGCCTTATGCAGCACACGGCTGACGGGCTGGCTGACGGTGGAATTCAATTCGTTCGCGAGAGGTGGAATGTGATGGAGAATGGCTTCGACCACTTCATCGGCGCGGGCGCGCTGGAACGGATTCCGTCCGGTCATGGCTTCGTAGCAGACCACGCTGAGCGAGAAAATGTCAGACGCCGGCGACAGCGTCTTCAGCTCAATCTGCTCGGGAGACATGTAGAGCAGCGTGCCTTTTTGTGCGCGGGTGGTGTGGGCGTCCGCCATGTGAGCCACACCGAAGTCGATAATTTTTACCGAGTCATCTTCCATCACGAAGATGTTGCTCGGCTTCAGGTCGCGATGCACCAGACCGCGTTCGTGCGCCGCCTGCAGCCCGCGGCAGGCCTGAGAAATAATATCGATGGTGCGCTCGACCGTTAGTCGATGGCTGGCCTGGCGGATGAAATGTTCCAGCGTGGTGCCGGGGAGCAGCGGCATGACGAAGTAAGGCTTCTTCTTGCCGTCCTCCTCGAATTCTCCGATGTCGAATATCTCGACGATATTGGGGTGGCTCATGGAAGCCAGCACGTCGCACTCTTTGTAAAACAACTGAAGCGAAGCCGGGTCGGGAATATCGAGGATGGTCTTGACCGCCACTTCACGGCGCACCACGGTGTCGTAGGCGCGATAGACGAGTCCCATGCCGCCCTGCCCGAGGATCTGCCGAACCTCGTAGCGGCCTGCCAGTTTTTTCGGTGAAGCGGGGTTCTCCATGGCGGATCCCGGTGCGCGGGGGCCTTAGCATCTTAATCGATTTCGACGAAAAGTGGTGCTGCTTGTGGGTTTTGGGGCTTCGCGCAGTTGATTGTCATCCTGAGCAAGCGCTTTTTGCGCAGCGAAGGATCTGGGCGAGCCGCGCCATCCTCAGAGCCTGCCCTGAGAGAGCGATAGCGACCGAAGGGCGCGTCTGGCTCGCTTACCTTATTAAACTCACCACTACCGGTGTTTCGGGCTCCCGTCTACTTCACATACTTCGGTCCCTCAGCCGTACGCCAGGGATCGTAGCGAAGACAAAACCGGATTCGCTCTGAAATCGTCGGGTGGCTGTAAGACCAGAAGACGAGAAGCGGATTCGGGGTGGGATAGTCGTAGCTTTTCTCGCCGAGTTTCTGGAACGACGAAGCAGCGACTTCGCTATTGTTGGGGAAAAGTCCGTGGGTCACTTCGAGTCCGTAGATATCCGCCTGATGTTCCAGGTGCCGGCTGAAGGCGTTGCCGATCGGTTCGCCAACGAGCATGAGCAACGACAGCGCCAGCATCAGCACCGGCAGCGCGGCGAGATCGTTGATATCCCGAATGTGCCACGCCACGCCCCATCGCGCCAGCATGGCGAGGACGATGCGGCGTCCCAGCCAGAAGCCCGCCAGCATCATGACCGCGGCGAAAGCCAGTCCTTTGTAGATGTGGTTCAGAACGTAGTGGCCCATCTCGTGGCCAAAAATGAAGAGCGTTTCGGGGATGGTGAGATCGCGCGCTGTGTTATCCCAAACGACTACCCGCTTGGTGGCGCCGATGCCGGTGACGTAGGCGTTGTAAGTGGTGACTTTCTCGCTGGCCTTCATTTCGAACATGCGGTCGCGTGGAATGCTGAGTCCTCCGCGGTGGGTCACCTTTTCAATCTCACTGACCAGAAGCGGCTGCGTGTTCTCGAGGGACTCGAACGTGTTGAACATGGGGTCAAGGATCACGGGTGCGACGAAGACCAACAGCACGAGGAAGGGAAGCGTCAGCAGCCAGAAGTAGAACCACCACCGCTGCGGGCTCTTGCGGATGATGCGGAACAGCGCGAACACCGTGAACACTCCGATCACGATCGCGACGCCTTGCGCCTTGCACCAGTCTCCCGCCCACGATCCCCAGCCTTGCACGGAGAGGCCGTAGGCCAATGAAACATGATGGCCGTAGATGTCGACCGGCAGGGAAATTACGGAGATCAGCAGCGTCAGCAGTGGCACAAAGACCAGCGCCTGCACAAAGCTGTTCCGGCTGAGACGCTCGGCAAGATCGCGGAACGCTGGCGCTACCCGGAGCTTGAGCAACACCAGCAAAACTGCAATTCCGAAGACCATGCCGAAGAGATAAAGCACGGTGCGGGTCGTGTAGAGTGCCTCGGCTTTGGCCAGCTTATCCGGAGGCAGGCTGTATTCTGTGACTTTGACTTCCTGCGGCTGGACTTGTGCCTGCGCGGGTGCTTCCGCGGCGGGTGACCGTTGCGCCGACACCAGTGCCGCAGCCATCACGAAACAGTAGAGCAACCAAGTGACCTTCATGAGAGTTCCTCTTTGCAACCCGGACGGCAATTCCGAGATCAAGTTCCCAGATCAAGCCGGCGCCCGCAGGCTGCCGCAGCGTCTAGCCAAGTCTAGCTTGACTTTGCTATCGCCGGGAGTATCGTAGTGGCGTTCGGCCGAACCCCAAGGTCGTGCACCGCTGGTCGAGGCTCGACGGAGAACAACGCCGCCGTTCGACCTGCGCAGATCGCCCGCAAATTCCGCTGGCCTATTAAGGAGATCTCTCATGGCCGCGAATCCTATCCCAATCTCAGATTTGTATCTGGATACGGTAAGAAGTCCTGAAGAAACCGTCGTTCACTGCACCGGCAAGATCAACTCGGGCACCACTGACCTGCTGCAGACAACGGTGCGCAACTTAATCCCGCAGACCAAATGTGTCGTGCTCGACTTGACCGACGTGAGTTACATGGACAGCTCCGGCCTAGGCACGATCGTCGGCCTCTACGTTTCGGCCAAGAGGCAGAATTGCAGGCTGCAGCTGATCAATCTGAACAAACGCCTGAAGGAACTGTTCCGCCTGACGAAATTGGCTTCTATTTTCGAGGGTCACGAAGAATTCCTGGGCATGACGCCTGATTAGCCCACTGACTTCAGCCTTGACCAGCGGGCGCGGCATCCATGGCTGCGTTCGGTGCGAAGTCGTCGAGCAGGGTTGAATCGCCTGCGTTAGGGATATAATTGCGCGACGCGAATGCCCCTCACCGCTGGCACGAAACTCGGCCCCTACGAAATCCAGTCTCCACTGGGAGCGGGCGGCATGGGGGAGGTTTACCGCGCCCGTGACACACGCCTCGACCGCACTGTCGCGGTCAAAGTTCTTGCCTCTCACCTTTCTTCGTCGCCCGAGTTGAAACAGCGCATGGAGCGCGAGGGGAGAGCGATCTCATCGCTGAACCATCCCTACATCTGCCAGCTTTACGATATCGGCTCGCAGGATGGCACCGACTACCTGGTGATGGAGTTTCTGGAGGGCGAAACTCTGGCCGAACGCCTGCGTAAAGGCGCCATGCCGCTGGCCGAAGTTTTCAAGATCGGCATCGCCGTGGCCGAGGCGCTGGCAGTCGCGCACCGTCAAGGCATCGTGCACCGTGACCTGAAGCCGGGCAACATAATGCTGACCAAAGCCGGCGCGAAGCTGATGGACTTCGGGCTGGCGAAACCGCTGGGCGCGCAGACCGCCGGCTCGGGCTCCGGATCAGCTCCGCCTTCTTTTACCGCAGCAGCGACGATGAGCGGACCGAGTCCGCTCACCCCATTGACCACGGCGGGCAGCATCATCGGCACTATTCAGTACATGGCTCCCGAGCAGATCGAGGGAAAAGAAGCAGATGCGCGCTCCGACATTTTTGCCTTCGGCGCTGTGCTGTATGAAATGGTCGCGGGGAAGCGGCCGTTTTCGGGGAAGAGTCAAATCTCACTGGCGTCTTCTATTCTGGAGGGCGATCCGGAATCGATCAGCACCCTCAAGCCTCAGAGTCCTCGCGCCTTTGAGCACGTTGTCACGACCTGCCTGCAGAAGAATCCCGAAGATCGTTATCAGGCTGCGCACGATATCAAGCTGGAGCTGCAATGGATTGCGGCGGACAAATCGTCTCCGGCTGCAGCACCCCCAACATCCGCACCGTCTCGCAGACGCGAGCGTCTCGGCTGGGCCGCCGCTGTGGTGGCTGCAATTGTTCTCGGCGCGGCTGCCGCCATTCTCTTCTATCGTCCAGCGCAATCCACACACTCCATTCGCACGGTTATCAACCCTCCGGAAAAAACCACGTTCAATCTCACCGGCGACTCTGCCGGACCGCCCGTGGCGTCTCCAGACGGTGCATCCCTCGCGTTTGCGGCCACCGGCACAGACGGCAGGATTGCGCTCTGGGTCCGCCCCACAAACGCGGTGGAAGCTCGCGAACTGCCCGGCACCGACAGCGCGACTTTTCCCTTCTGGTCGCCCGATAGCCGCTCCCTCGGATTCTTTGCCGACGGCAAGCTTAAGACGGTCGACCTCGAAGGCGGCTCAACCCAAATGGTTTGTGACGCACCGCTCGGTCGCGGCGGGGCCTGGGGAGCGGATGGAGTGATCCTGTTCTCCCCGGCCCCCACCGCGCCGCTCATGCGCGTGAGCGCCGGTGGCGGAACTCCAGTTGCCGTTACGAAGCTCGACCCCGCCGTGCAGACCTCGCATCGCTGGCCGTTTTTCCTTCCCGACGGTAAGCATTTCCTCTATATCGCGCTTCACCACGATGCTTCGAAGGCGGCGAACAACACGATCTACTATGCGTCGCTCGACGGCCGGGAAAATCGTCCGCTGTTCCGCTCCCAGACCAATGCCGTTTATGCCGCCGGTTTTCTTCTGTTCGGGCGTGGCGACCAGTTGATGGCGCAACCTTTCAACGCCTCCTCCGGAACCCTCAGCGGCGAACCCCAGAATGTGGCCAAGGGCGTGATGAACGACGCCAGCACCTGGCACATGGACGCCTCAGCCTCCGACGACGGTCTGCTGTTTTTCGGCAGCGGTGCCTCGGGCGATCTGGAGCTGCTCTGGATGGATCGCAGCGGGAAGATCACCACCATCGCAGACAAGCTCCCTGATTTGCAGGCAGCGGTCCTTTCGCCGCAAGGCGACCGCGTCGCTCTTCAGATGAACGCCGGTCAGACCGATATCTGGGTGCTCGATCTAACGCGTGGAGTCCGCACCAGAGTCACCTTTGGGCCGGTTGGAAATGTTTCCCCCCTCTGGTCGCCCGACGGTAAATGGATCGCATACTCCTCCGCTCAGAACGGACACTTTGCCATTTGCCGCAAGCCCTCCGACGGCAGCGGCGCCGAAGAATGTTTGTTTAACGTTGAGCAGCAGCCCGGACTTCACGATTGGTCGCGCGACGGCAAGTATCTGCTGTACTCGCTGCCGGTCCCGGGTGGCCCCTTACGGCAGATATTCTCGTTGCCGCTCGAGGGAGAGCGCAAGCCCTCACTGCTGGTGGAGCGGGGAACGAATGGAAGACTTTCTCCAGATGGCCGTTGGCTCGTCTACTCTTCGGCCGAATCGGGCAGGTCGGAAGTTTATGTGATGCCCTTTGGCGGCGGACAGGGCAAGTGGCAGGTCTCAGCGAACGGATCAGCAAACGGGGGCGCCGGGCCGCAGTGGAGCAAGGACGGCAAGGAACTTTACTATATGGACCCGACTTACAATCTTTTCTCGGTCCCGGTAGCGAATATGAGCGGCTCACTGCAATTCGGCGTGGCTGAGAAGCTGATCACCAAATGGTCCGCTCCGCAGGTCTTCTACGACGTCTCTCCCGACGGCAAGAAATTTCTTCTCGACCGGGTTGAGCAACAGGTCAGCCAGTCCGTCACCGTGATGTCGAACTTTACGGCGGGCTTGAAGAAGTAGCAGGAAGCTTTCAGCTATCAGCTCTCAGCTTCGAGCCCTCAGCTTCTAGCTCTCAGTTGTTCGATCAGAGAAAGTTGGCCTTTTTGCCGAAGCCGGAGGCCGGAAGCCGTGAGCTGAAAGCTGATAGCCGAAGGCCGAGAGCAGCAGGTATACCATGAACCTTTCGCTACGGATTGCAGTCGCTCTACTGCTCCTCACATCTTCTATGTCCGCTCGAGACCGGTCCAGCGCGCGTTCGATGGTGGTCACCCGCTACGGCATTGTGGCGACCAGCCACGTGCAGGCGTCGATAGCGGGAGCCAAAATTTTGGAGCGCGGAGGATCTGCCGTGGATGCGGCAATTGCCGCCAATTCCGTCCTCGGTGTGACTGAACCGATGATGAACGGCATGGGCGGCGACCTGTTTGCCATTTACTGGGAAGCGAAGACTGGCAAGCTCTACGGCCTGAACGCCAGCGGATGGGCCCCGCGCGGCCTGACGATCGAGCATTTGAAAGCGAGGGATGCGACGGCTATGCCGGTCGCGGGCATTGACTCGGTCACCGTACCCGGCGCGGTCGCGGGTTGGAGCGCGCTGCACCAGCGCTTCGGGCGATTGCCGTGGAAAGATCTTTTCCAGTCTGCGATTCTCGATGCCGACGAGGGCTATCCCGTTCCCGAGATTATTGCGTCGTATTGGAATGACGCCGCCGATCAGATCGCGAACGATGCCGAGGCTCGGCGAATTTATCTGCCCGGCGGCAAGCCTCCGGCCGTAGGACAAGTGTTTCAAAATCCCGATCTCGCGAAGGCCTTGCGTTTGGTGGCTGAGAACGGAGCAGACGCATTCTATAAAGGTGAGATTGCGCGTGCGATTCTGAGCACGTCCCAGAGCTTGGGCGGAACCATGGCGGCGAATGATCTAGCCGACTTTGCGCCCGAATGGGTCGAGCCGATATCAACCACCTATCGCGGCTGGACCGTCTACGAACTTCCTCCCAACGGACAAGGCATGGCTGCGCTCGAGATGCTGAATATTATGGAGACCACGCCGGCCTCGCCCGATGGACCTCTGAGCGTTGTCGAGTTGCACAAAAAGATTGAAGCCATGAAGCTCGCATATGCCGATCTGGCGCGTTACAACGGCGATCCCCGATTTGCGAAAATTCCGGTTAAGGGAATTTTGTCAAAAGAATACGCGCAGCAGCGAGCGAAGTTAATTGATCCCGCGAAAGCGAATTGCGAAGTTGCCGCCGGCGCGCCGCCCTTCAGCGACACAACTTATCTTTCCGTGGTCGATCGCGACGGCAACATCGTCTCGTTGATTCAAAGTAATTACGAAGCGTTCGGCTCCGGCGTCGCGGTGCGCGGTATGGGATTCGTGCTGCAGGATCGCGGCGCTCTTTTTTCGCTCGATGCCGCATCTCCGAACGCGCTCGCCCCGCGCAAGCGCCCATTCCACACCATCATTCCTGCGTTCATGGAACGTGCAGATCAGCACATCGGCTTCGGCATCATGGGAGGAGCGAACCAGCCGCTGGCTCACGCGCAATTCGTCTCGAACGTGGTCGACTACGGCATGAATATTCAGGAAGCGATGGAGACCGCTCGTTTCACCGTCAGCCCGCAGCGGGGCTGCCACATCGTCATCGAATCGCGGGTCCCGCCCGAAGTGCGGCAAAAGCTCTCCGCCATGGGACATCAGCTCGATGTGCGGCGCGAATACACCACCGCCATGGGACGCGGGCAGGCCGTACTACACGACTCGAAGTCCAAGGTGAACTACGGAGCCTCAGACGCCCGCGCCGACGGCGCCGCAGTGCCAGAGCGATAGTACCTGGTACCCAGTACCCGAGTGCTGAGCGCTTAAGCCTAGATTCCTCCGCCCGCATTTCGCTCGCGGGTCGGAATGACAAAATTCTTACTCGCTACTAGGTACTGGCCACTGCTTTACGACCGCAGCAAATTCCTCGCAATGAAAAGCACGTTCGCGGGTCTCTCACCCAGCCGCCTCATAAAATATGGGTACCACTCGCTGCCGAATGGAATATAGATGCGGACGCGCCATCCTTTGCGCACCAGCTTCTGCTGCAGGTCGCGGCGAATCCCGTAGAGCATCTGGAACTCGAACGAGTCGCGGGAGAGCTTCTCGCGCGTGGCAAACTCTTCCGCCTGGTGAATGATGTTTTCATCGTGTGTCGCCAGCCCGTGATAAATTCCGCTCTTCATCAGAATCTTCATCAGCTTCACGTAGTTCGCATCCACGTCGGCCTTGTCGGGAAACGCAATCTCCGCCGGCTCCTTGTAAGCGCCTTTGCACAGGCGAATGCGAATACCTTCAGCCAAAAGCTTCTCGACGTCGCCCTCGGAACGCCTCAAATAAGACTGAATCACCGTGCCCACGGAATTCGCGTTTCCCGGCACACGGTGAAGTTCCTGAACAAACTCAAGCGTACGCTGCGTGTACGGCGAACCCTCCATGTCGACGCGTACGAACCCAGGAGGATGATCCATGGACGCCGCCTTGATCACCAGCCCGCTGACGATCTCACGGCACAGCTTCTCATCTACATCCAAACCCATATGCGTGAGCTTGAGGCTGATATTCGCGTTGAGTTGGTGGGTCGCAATAGCATCGAGAATCTGATGATAAAGTTCGGAACTATGGCGCGCCTCGTCGGGATTGGTCACATTTTCCCCGAGATTGTCGATGCTCACGCTCATCCCCGCGCGGTTGATAGCCTGGGTCGCGCGGACAGCGTCGGCAATTTCAGTCCCGGCGACGAAGCGATTGGAGACGCGGCGTCCGAGCGACGAACGCTCGGCAAAGTTTCGCAAAGATGGGTTCTCGGAAAGTCGGACGAAGAAAGTTCTTAACATTCCGCACCTGGCAAATCATCTGCCGACACCGATGGGTGGATGAGGGGCACAGAAAGTTGTATCACAACGAGGGCGTGCCGCAGCCGCCGATCGGCCAGAACTGATCGGCCAGAAGTGATCGGCCATAAAGGATCAGCCACAGCGGTCTTGCGCCAAGGTCTGGGCAAAACAGTAAGCAGGCATTAAGGAGTGAATCTGAGTTCAACCGTCTCGTGAGTTTCGTGAGCAGCCGGCTCCCACTTCCACTGCAGTAGCGCATCCTGAGCGGCTTGCCCGAGCAAGGGATGGCCGCCCTTCACTTCCACGGACTTTGCCTTGCCACTGGGAGCGACTAAAACGTCGGCCCGCACGATGCCCTGGATTTTCATGGTGCGCGCGAGGCCGGGATATTGCGGAACCACTTTGCTCACAATCCGGCGCATGCCTGCACCCGACTCCTGGGCAGGAGCGTGGTTGGGCGCGAACATCATTATTGGCAAAAGAACAAGTACCGCAACCACTATCCGGGTCTTCATGGGGGTCGTTTATTCCACATCCAGAATAAGACGGATTTAATCCGCGGCGTAGATTACCCCGGTAATGCGGCCAAGGTAATGCATTGAAGCTACTTCGGCGCGGGACGACGCCGGTAGTTGGTTCCTTCCGCCCGGCGCGGCTGCCGGCTCAAAGTTCAGGCAGGGTGGTCTTCCAGGAACTTTTCGACTTCGATGGCTGCCATGCAGCCGCTTCCGGCGGCCGTGATGGCCTGGCGATACCGGCGGTCCTGCACATCGCCGCAGGCGTAAACGCCACGCACCCGCGTGTGTACATAGTTGTGGGTCTTGAGATAGCCGTCGGCGTCGGTATCGAGATGGCCCTCGAATATCTTCGCGTTAGGATCGTGGCCGATGCCGAGAAAGAGCGCGCTGGTCGGGAAGTCCCAGACCTTGCCGGTTTTCACATTTCGCAACTTGAGCCCGGTGACTTCCTGCTTGACGGGATCATAGACATCTTCGACAACCGTGTCGGTGAGGAACTGGATCTTCGGGTTGTGTTGGGCGCGTTCCAGCATGATCTTCGAGGCGCGGAAGCTTCCCCGGCGGTGAATCAGCGTGACCTTCGTCGCAAAGCGAGTGAGGAATATCGCTTCTTCCATCGCAGAATCTCCGCCGCCGATCACCACAATTTCTTTTCCTGAAAAAAAGAAGCCGTCGCAGGTCGCGCAGGAAGATACGCCATGGCCAATGAGTTTCTGCTCGTTCGGCAACCCCAGCCAGCGCGCCGAAGCGCCGCTCGCGATAATCAGCGTTTTGGTGTGGACCTGTTGCTTGCCCAGATGAAGCAGAAATGGCCGCTTGCTGAGGTCAACACTGCTGAGGTGCCCCACGCGGTATTCGGCGCCAAAGCGTTCTGCCTGCTTGCGCATGTTCTCGACCAACTGCGGGCCCATGATTCCCTCGGGAAAGCCGGGGAAATTCTCCACCAGCGTGGTGAGGGAAAGCTGGCCGCCGGGCTCGTGGCCCTCCACGACGAGCGGCTTCAGGTTGGCACGCCCAGTATAAAGCGCAGCAGTATGCCCGGCGCAGCCGGAGCCGATGATGACGACGTTACGGGTTTCACTCATGATTGACTAGCCGTTAGATTGCAAATTTCAAATTTCGATGCTTAGCTCCGAATCGACTTCCTGGTAGAAGTACAGGATTGTCATCCTAAGCAAGCGCTTTTGCGCGGCGAAGAGCCTGTCCCGAGCTTGCCGAGGGAATCTGGGCGAGCCGCGCGTATCCACGGAGCCTGCCCTGAGAGAGCGCGAGCGACCGAAGGGTGCGTCTGGCTCGCCTCCTTATTCATTTCTTCTCTCCCGTGGGCCTCGTGGCTTTCGATTTCTCAGCCGGCTTCTGCGCCGCAGGGATCTGGGCCAGCTCCGCAGGCACAGTGTGCCGAACCCCGAGCAGGCTGCGATAGTTCGCCAGCACCTCGGACGCGCTGCGGAATAGCGGTTCGTACGCGCTCTGGTCCGGCGGAGGCCCGTTTTCAGATCCAGGGCAGCGCGCTAGCGCGATGGACGACTTACCGAAACGCTCAAGCCGGATGCGGCTTGCCGGGGTGTTGGCCGCGACCATCGATTCGGCAGTGCCAATCGCCGTAGCGCTGTCTTCCATGGAGACCTGAATCAGATCCTTGGGATCGCGCACGTGCAGCACCAGCGTCTCAATCATGCTCTGACCGTCGTTGCTGAACGAGTACTGCACGCTGGCGAACAAGGCCTGCACCGAGAATTCGCGGCGAATGCGAACGTAGCTCGCGACCGAGGCTTCGTCTGACATCTTCGCGCCGCTTCCGGGCTGAAGGAAGTTAGGCGGTTCCGTCAGCGTGGAGACGCCATGCGAAATTTCAAAGTCAGCGCCAAACAGCGGTTGTTTCGGGATGCGTGCCAGGGCCGCGGCGATTTCCTTCTGCTCCTCCACCGACGGCGCGCAAACGTTCAACATGTTCACTCGCACCTGCGGCTGGGTCGAGGGCGTCTCAGGAGCCTGCTGCGATAAGGCGGGAAGCGTCAGCAGAAGCCCTGCCAGGGTCAAAACCAGTTTAGGGATCACGGCAGAATTCTAAATGATGAGCGCACAACCGCCTAAAAAAGCTTTTCACCACAGAGTCACAGAGACACAGAGAAATCTTCGGCCTTTGTTTTTCCGTTGTTTTCTCTGTGTCTCTGTGACTCGGTGGTGAAAGGTCTTCAAGCGCAGATAGTTTTGCCAAGTCCGCGAAGGCGGTTAGAATTCAGGCATGGCGAATCTGACGCTGGTTTATGGAATGCGGCTGCTGCCCTCCGAAGATGTGGCTGAGGTAGGCGAGGCTCCGGTGAAGCTTACCAACGGACACGAGGCGCATGTGACGATGCATGTGCTCGAAGGCAGTAAAGAAGAGATCGAGAAGCAGTTGCGCACCAGTCTGGAAGCGTTTTTCGATCTGTATCCGGAGATCTAGCAGCTTCAACGAAGTCACTATGCGGGAGTCTTATTGGAAGCTACGCGCAAGAATCCTGGCGGCCGGTTTGTGGCCGCAAGGCTGGATCGCGCGCGGAGCCTGTTATTCCCTAGGTTTCGCGGCCGGACTCTTCGCTCTTCAAATGCTGTTGAGGCTGATCGCTCCGGCGTGGGGCGACAGCATTTCAGGTTGGGTCAAGTTTTTAGTTTTCGACGCGGCGCTGCTGTTTTCTATTGTCGCCTTCCGCTGGCTGAGGCGAAAACTTCTGTGGCGTCTTCGCAACCGCCTCATCGTCACTTACGTTTTCATCGGTGTGATCCCGGTGGCTCTTCTGGTCACCATGGCACTGGTCACCATCTACCTTTTCGCCGGGCAGTTTGCCAGCTTCGTCGTCACTTCAGAAATCAACTCGCAACTGCGTAGCCTACAGGCGGTCAATGCAGCGGTCAGCAACGAACTCGCGGCGCGCATCGAAAAAGGCGAAACTCCAACCGCAGAGTCGCTGGCAGGGCTGCGCAAACGTGACCGCGCTTGGGGAAGGCGGCGGGTCTGTGCGTGGTACGGGCCAAAGCTTTTGCTGCTGAGCACCGGAAGTTTAGATCCAGCGGCGATGACCTTTCCTGATTTCTTTAACAAAGACGGCAGCGAGTATGCCAAAGCAGTTCGCGAAGGCCAGCCATTCAAGGAAATTGTTCGCGACAATGACGAACTGTACTTGCGCGTGGCCTCGGTGTTCGCGGTGGGATCGGAAAAACTGACCGTGATCACCGGCGAACCGCTGGATCAGTATCTGGTCGCCGACATTGCCGCCAATTTAGGCGAAATCACGCTCTACTCCGCAGGCATCATACTCGATGCACAAGGAAATTATCAGAACCCCAATGCTCCGAAACCGGGAGTCGCAGTCGGGACTTCAAAGGAGCACAGCTTTGAAACCCGCTTGTTTGATGCGCCTGAGAAGAGCAAGGCAGAAAGCGGCGTCACCGGAGCAACGCCTGGTTCCAGCCCACAACGCCCTCAACAGACTTTTCATCCCACGTTTACTGTCGGCTCGCTCGCCGCGCCTGCGGGCATGATGGATCGTGAGATCACATTCGGAACTCCGCTTCAGGTCGTCGATTGGAAGACCGGCGACCGCTCGACCGCGGGAGCCTTGGTAAGCGTGCGCACGCGGCCTTCGGTGCTCTACACGCACCTGTTTGCGGCGCTGGGAGATCTCGCCCGAGGTGTGGAATACATTCTGTTGGGGATCCTCATCTTCTTCGCGGTGATCGAGTTGGTCGCGCTGATCATTGGCACACGGATGACGCGCACCGTCACCGGCGCTGTGGCGCAGCTCTATGACGCTACAAAGCATGTGGATCAAGGCGACTTCAGCCATCGCATTCCGGTCAAGTCCGCGGATCAGTTGGCGCAGCTCTCGTTGTCATTCAACTCGATGACGGAGTCCATCGAAAAGCTGATCCTGGAGCAGAAAGAAAAACAGCGCCTCGAAGGCGAACTCGCGATTGCGCAGGAAGTGCAGGCGCAGCTTTTTCCGCGGCAGGTGACGGAGCTGGAGTCGCTTGAAGTGCATGGTTTCTGCCGTCCAGCGCGCACCGTGAGCGGCGACTACTACGACTTCCTCACCGCGAGTTCCCACAAACTGATTCTCGCGGTCGGTGATATCAGCGGGAAAGGAATTTCCGCTGCGCTGTTGATGGCAACGATCCATTCGGCAGTGCGCGCTTACAGCGTCGAAAGCTTGCCGCAGATGCGCGAGCCCGTTGCGGTGGGCGCGGTTGCTGGCGCGGGCAGGATCATGGCAGCTTGGCCTGAGGGCATCGAGATTTCCCCTGGCGCGTTGCTCGGGCTGCTTAACCACCAGCTTTACGAGAGCACTCCGCCGGAAAAGTATGCAACGCTGTTTCTCGGAATCTACGATGGACGATCGCATCGACTGACCTACAGCAACGGCGGACATTTGCCGCCGATTCTGATTGCGCGCGATGGTGAGGTTCGGCGGCTCGAAACCGGCGGAACAGTCGTGGGTCTGTTCGACAACATGACTTATGACGAAGCGTCGGTGGAAATGCATCCCGGCGAAATCTTCCTGGCTTACAGCGACGGCGTGACTGAACCCGAAAACGAGTTTGGCGAATTTGGCGAGGAACGGCTCATTGAGTTGGTGAGTGCGAACCGGCGATTGCCGCTGACGCAGATCAGCCAAATAGTCACAGCAGCGGTCGATGACTGGATCGGTGACAACGAGCAGCCCGATGACATCACGCTGGTGCTGGCGCGAGCGCGCTAGCGATGCAGGCGCAGAAAATTATCGCAAAGCGTTAGCGGATAAGCCATTCAGTGATTTCATGCGTCAGCGCGAGCACTGGTCCGTACGCGATAGTCACTAGCAATGATGCGGCAACCGCAAATGGAATTACGAACCAGGTGCGAATTCGTATGCGCCGCGTTTTGCTGGCTTCATCCCAGGCAAGAAGAAGCCCGACACGCTGGCTGAGAGAACCAGCTACGAAGCTCATGGTGCAGACTGGAACTGCTGCAACCGTCACCAGGCGGGAAAGCTTGACCAGCGCCGCAGCCAGGTCAACGGCGTCGCGCTGATTCGAAACGGCTGCGTCATCGGCGGCTAGTTCGGCGGCTTGCGACCAGGCGCTCTCCAAAGTGGTCATGCCGGGAAACGGACAAAAACAAAAGATGAGCTTTTTCAAGTTGTCGCGCGATTTCATGTGCTCGAGTTCATGTCTGAGCGCGATCTGCAGCTCGTCGTCACTCAACAGAGCAACCGCAGCTTCTGAAACCAAAACTCGGGGATTGCGAACGCCCACCAGAGTGAGCGGAGGAGTTTCGCCGCGAGACTGAAGAGTTACGGTTGAGTCAGCATGTGTTTGCAGAGGGCGAGCGCCTTCGAGCCAGCGAGCCACGAGGCGCGTCGTCCTGCTTTGAGCGGCGAATCCGCGGAAGCAGCCATAGACAATTAACAGGATTGCACAAACATCCAGCGCGAGCGCTATCCCGCCCACCTGCTCATGAATCGATCGGGGTTCCAGCAGGCGAAATGAGGGCACGACCAAAGCGAATGTGATGAAAACCGAAGCTGCCAGTGGGAGGGTGCGCAACGCGAAGAGTATTGCGGCCACGCTCCGTTGCGCCACATCCGAAGGCTTGAGCGGACGCCATATGGCGGCTACTAGCGCCGACAGTAGAGCGTAAAGCAGCACGAAACAATTGAGCGAAACTGCTATTCCACGCAGGGCAAACATTAGAGTGGCTCCCGGATGTTCTCCTGGTTCTTCAATTCGCGGCGTTGGCGTTCGGCCAGCTTCTGCAGCGCCTGCACGAACGGACCCGGCTTAGGTCGTAAGCCCAAACTTGAAGACGCTCGCATCATTGCAAGCGCGCACGGTGTAGAAGCATACCACTGAGCTGTGGATTCCGGTGTGAAAATAAACTTAGCGGCGCGGGTCCGGGGATGGGGGGAGCTGTTCGCTCCTGAACTGAAAACATCGGTACCCCCTCCCCCCTGGGTCTAGTGGAGTCATCAGGTTAGCAGGAAATTCCCGGCAAAATACGGATGTCAAAGAACTTAGAGGTCAAAATCTTTGAAACAAAGGACTTAGGGGCGGGACGAGGCGGCTTGTGCCGACCGTCACTGCCTCGACTATGATTACGCAGTTTTTTTGAGGGCGCAAGGTCAGATGTCACAATGGAGCTGTGGAAAAGTCAACGGCGGGGATCGATGCGCGCAGTTCCATAACTTTGGCGTTAGAATCAGCGGTCCTCGGAATTTACACCGGAGACGTGAGGTCGTATGAAAGCATCCCGGGGCCTTGCGGTGTTCATTATTTGCGTCGTTGTGGTCGCAGGGGCGGCCGTCACTTGGCGCCTGGTCGAGGCGAAGGCCGCCGAGCGGAAACTCGCCGAGGATGCGAAGGCGTGCCGCGTGCGAGCCGAAGGGGGCGACGCGAAGGCTCAGTACGAACTGGGCGCCAGGTATTACGAGGGCAAGGGAGTGGCGCAAGACTATGGAGAGGCCGTGCGCTGGTACCGCAAGGCCGCGGATCAAGGAAGCGCGAAGGGGCAATACGCTGTCGGCTTCATGTATGAGGGGGGTAAGGGTGTCGCACAAGACTTCGCGCAAGCAATTGTCTGGTTTCGCAAATCCGCGGATCAGGGAGATGCGAGAGCTCAATGCGCTCTCGGCTACACCTACTCCCTAGGAAAGGGAGTGCCTAAAGACTACGCCACGGCCGTTGAGTGGTACCGCAAAGCGGCCGACCAGGGCAATGCGGAAGCTCAGAGTGAACTTGGCTACATGTATGCCGAGGGCAAGGGAGTGCCGCAAGACTACTCTCAGGCTGTTGGCTGGTACCGCAAGGCTGCTGATCAGGGTTATGCGAGAGGTCAGGACGGGGTCGGCTACGCCTATTTTAAGGGTGCCGGAGTTCCCCGGAACTACGCCGAGGCTGCCCGCTGGTACCGAAAAGCCGCGAAACAAGGGGACGAGTACGGGCGACGAGCTCTTGGGTCAATGAATGCTCCCTTCAGTGCGACGAGAGAAATCACTCTCTCGGTTATGTTCGTGTTCTGTTTGGTGCTCCTGGCCCGCTCTAGAGGCGGCCTGCGAACTCGGCAGCAGCGAAGAACAACGTTGCCGGGACTGCTTGGCCTGACGCGCGTTGGATTGGATCTCTATGGATACTTTCACTTCGGTATTCTCCTGGCGCTATCGGCCGTCAATGTTTTCTACTTCGGCAAGAGTCTTTTGGGCGGGGTCATCGTCGCAATGCTTGTTCCCATTATTCGGGCAGATGGAGTCAGGATCGTGTTCGGGATGTGCGGGATACTATTTGTCGGATTCAACATTTATGCGATTGCGCATTATGACCTTCGGTACCTTCCGTCGTCTCAGCGCGTGTTCTATTCCGCTAACGGTTTGTTAATTGGAGCAGCGATTGCTTCGGTAATGCTTCTCTGGCTGGACCGCGAGAGGACCGGGGGAAGTCAGGATGATGGTGGCGCGGTCGCGTACCGGACCATAGGCGACGCGAGGCAGTAAGGCCGTGGGATTACGGCAAGGTCCAAAGTCAAAATCCCGGGCGGTTTGTAGTCGGGAAGACCCTCCCTTTGCGCAAAACCCGCAAAGGGTGGGCCACCCTCGCGGCAGGTGGAATCTTTCATCTCAGATCTTTTGTTTTTTCCATTTGCCTTGTTTGAAGAGGATTGCGCTGGCCAGGGCCATCGTGCTTTCGGCTATGGCGATGGAGAAGAAGACTCCGTTGGAGCGCATGTGGAGTGGGATCGCGAGCCAGTAGGCGAGTGGAATCTCTAACAGCCAGAAGCCGAAGAAATTCACTATGGTGGGAGTGATGGTATCGCCGGCGCCGTTGAAGGCTTGCATCATTACCATGAAGTAGGCGTAGCCGAGGTTGCCGTAGCTTACGATGCGCAGGCAGGCTGCTCCCAGCGGGACGACGGCTGGATCGTGGGTGAAGAGGCGGACGATGGGTTCGGCGAAGAAGATGAAGAAGACGCCGACGGAGCCGAGGAAAATTACGTTGTAAAGTCCGGTACGCCAGACGGCTTTTTCGGCGCGTTCGGGATGGCCTGCGCCGAGATTCTGACCGACCAGCGTGGCGGCGGCGTTGCTTAATCCCCATGAAGGCAGGATCACGAAGATTACGATGCGGATGGCGATGGTGTATCCGGCGAGCGCGGCCGCGCCGAAGATGCTGACGATGCGCACCAGGCCGATCCAACTGGTGTGTGCGATGGCGAACTGGAGGATGCCGGTGAGCGAAACGCGGATCAGGCGCAGGAGCACATCCCAGTGCAGGCTGACCTGGCTGCGGAGAATGCGGAGACGCTCGGTTCCGCGCAGCAGGCGATAGAACTGATAGAGAACGCCGATGCTGCGTCCGATGAGCGTGGCCAGCGCGGCGCCGGTTACGCCGAGGCGAGGGAATGGTCCCCAGCCAAAGATGAGGCAGGGATCGAGAATGAGGTTGATGATGTTTGAGACCCAGAGCAGGCGCATGGCGATGGCTGCGTCTCCGGCGCCGCGGAAGATGGCGTTGTTGAGGAAGAGCAGGAGCACGGCGAAACTGCCGCCGAGGCAGATTCTGGTGTAGCCGCTGCCTGTGGCGACGATTTCGGGAGATGCGCCCATGAGACGTAGGAGGTTCGGCGCGAACAATCCGCAGGGGAGGCCGATGGCGAGGGAGATCATGAGGCCGAGGGCGATGGCTTGCACTCCGGCGACGGCGGCGCCTTCGGGATCTTTCTCTCCGATGCGACGCGCTACCATGGCGGTCGTGGACAGGCTCAGGCCCATGGCGACGGCGAAGATCAGACTCAACATGGATTCGGTGAGGCCTACCGTGGCGACGGCGTTGGCGCCGAGGCGTCCTACCCAGAAGACGTCGACTACGGCGAAGAGGGATTCGAGGACCATCTCCAAGACCATGGGGACGGCTAGGAGCAAGATGGCGCGGTTCAGGCTGCCGGTGGTGTAGTCCTGGTGAGAGCCGCGAACGGCTTCTACGAGCGAGGCCCATAGAGTGTGCTGCTGGCCGGCAGCGGAGTTTGTTTTCGTGGATACGTGCAAAGGATACCTGCAAACTTTCTACGACATTCGCCGGGAAACCAGACGCCGGGAAAATTGGGCGAATGCGTCGATTCGAATAGCTAGAGATGGAACGAGAGGTCCGAAGCTTCGGACTCAGGATGGCGCGAGTTACCGCGGGTTAAACATTGTCGTTCCCATGGCAGAGACCTTTTGATGGAAGTGCAGGGTAAACGAATCTCAGGAATTGTAGCGCGAAGGGGCGGAATTCGCCAAGGTTCATTTCTCGCGGTGGAGGTGTCCTAGTGGCCTGTCGCAGAGTAACCATTACTAGACTGTTAGCATCAAAGCTGTCATGGCTACTGGCAGCGAAATCTTGCTCTCCAAGCAACAGCAGTCCGATCTAAGTAGCATCGCCCAGTCCCGTGCTCTGCCGGCCGGATACGTGTTTCGCGCCAAGTTGATCCTCATGCTGGTAGAAGGCTCGTCCTTCAACGCGATTAAGCAACAGCTCCAGACCACGGCGCCCACCATCGTTCGCTGGAAGCAACGCTTCCGGCAATACGGAATGGAGGGACTGGACACCTATCATCCCGGCCAGAAGCCCAGTGTGCTGACTCCAGCTCTGCGCGCCCGCATCCTGTCGGCCACGCGGAGAAAACCTAGCGACGGGTCTACGCACTGGAGTTGCCGCAAGCTGGCCTCTGCGCTCGGCGTCAGCAAAGACGCTGTGCATCGGGTTTGGCAAGAAGCGGGCCTGAAACCACACCGCCTCGAACGCTACATGGCCAGCGACGATCCTGAATTCGAAAGCAAAGCCGCTGACATCCTCGGCCTCTATCTGCGCCCGCCGCAGCATGCGGCCGTGTTCTGCGTCGATGAGAAGACCGCCATTCAGGCCTTGGACCGTCTCGATCCCGTCCTGCCGCTCTCGCCGGGACGCGCCGAACGGCACGGCTTCGAGTACTACCGCCACGGCACGCTCTCCTTATATGCAGCGCTTAATACCGCCACCGGTCGCGTCCACGGCAAAACCGCTGCCCGCCATACCAGCCGCGAGTTCGTCGCCTTTTTGCAAGAGGTCGTATCCTTGTGCCCGCCTCGGCAACAGATTCACATCATCCTCGACAATCTCTCTGCGCACAAAACTCAAGCGGTCCGCGAGTTCCTCCAACAACATCCGCGAGTCCGGTTTCACTTCACGCCCACTTACTCGTCCTGGCTCAATCAGGTCGAGATCTGGTTCGCCAAGATCGAACGCGAAGTCATTGCACGGGGCATCTTCACCTCAGTTCCCGACTTGGCTCGCAAACTCCGCCGCTACATCAATGCCTACTCTGCCCATGCTCGGCCTATCCAGTGGAAATACTCCGACCCCACCCGCCGCGTCCGCGGTAACGAACTCACTGCGACAGGCCACTAGTTTCGCGGAGCAAGAGCTTTTAACCGCAAAGTGCGCGAAGGATCCGCAAAGGTCGCTAAGAAAGGCAAGATCGCAATTTAGACTCGGGCTGGAAATGGCCTTCTTACTTTTTTTGAATCATGGTTACGCGGGCGGTTGGGGCCAGATTATTTGCGAGGCCTCCGAGGAGGACGGGGCCGATGGGTGTGTCGAGAATGCCACGGCTGTCGGCGCGGGGATCGGGGGCGTTCTCTTCGACGGTCTCCCAGCGGTTGCGATGGAGATCGTAGGCGAAGGTGAAGGTGCTGGCTTCGGTGGGCTGGCCATCATAGGCGACGCCTTTGTAGTCGTGAGGAGTGGCGGTGCCGCCGGAAAAGAAAACTCTGTGCTCGCGGTCGGAGCCGCCGCCGGCGATGGCGAAGCGGGCGGGGCCGGGATGGGCAGGGAGCTTGCTCCATTCAATTTTGTAGGGATCTTTGCGATCGATCTTGCCGCGCCAGCACTCGTCGGAGGAGATATAGCGTGGACCGCCTGCTGGACCGGGCTTGGCGCCATCGACGATGACGATCGAGCCGTCGGCCAGGCCGCCGGCGTGTCCGAAGACGGGCGTGCCGGGAAAGGGCGTGGCCTGAGTCCAGGAGTTGGTTTCAACGTCGTACACCTGGACGTTGTTCACGGGGCCGCTCGCCGACCGGCCGCCGATCAGGTAGACATAGCGATCATGCTCGACGCCGACGACTGCACTGTCGACCGGGACGGGAATGTCGGCGCCGCGATTCCAGCGTCGTTCTTCGACGTAAACGTTCACGTCGGGAACGACGAGCTCTTCGTCGTGGGCATCGACGACATAGCCACCCATGAGAACGATTTGTCCTTTGGCTCCGGCGGCGGAGGCGCCGAGGCGGCCGGCGACTCCGGGGACGGGATGACCGTCATGCCATTTTGCGTGAGCCATGGTCATGACATAGACCTTGTTGGTAACGTCATTCCAGGTTTTTTTGGGGCCGACGCCCATGATGGAGAAAATTTCAAAGCCGCCTTTGAGGCTGGCGACGGCGTTACTCGAAACTGCGGCGGGCATGGAAGGGAACTTGGGTTCGTCTGCCGCGCTGAGCAGGATTGCGGCGCAAAGCACGAGGAGCGCGGAGGCGGGCAGTTTTTTCATCTCTCAAAGTTTACCCCCAAAGTTTACCCCACATCTGGTGGATTGGAGTTGGGCGTTCGGCCGCGTCACCGCAGTGAAAATGTAGAGCGGGCGGCCTTCCATGGACGTGCCTCCTTTTTCAGCCGGTTTTTCAGCCGGATCGATCAGCGGCTACTCAGCCTGACGCTTATTCGATCAAAGCTTTATTCGATTAAGGCGTCATTCAGTCAGACCCTGGCGTACGGCGTGGATGAAGTCGGTATAGGCGGGTTGCTCGCCGGCGCTGCGCACCTGGCTTGCGATTTGTCCGCGATGGTAGGCGGAGTGCAGCACGACGTGGGTCAAAATATCTTCGACGGTGCTGGTCCAGGGTTCGCCTTTGCTGTTTTTGTAGACGACCTTCTCCGAAAGCCCAGTGGGAGAAAGCTGGACGAGGAATTCGCGCCATAGGCGGGCGAGATCGGCGATTTGAGTTGCACATTGATCGAGGGTGAAATCGGGCCACACGGGCAGGGTTTGCGGCTGGTTGCGGATGCGCTCGAGCCACAGGCGTTCGGCGGAGAGAATGTGGGCGAGGAGTTGCAGAGGCCGCGCGGTCGGGTGAGCGCTCGCGCTTAATCCGGCGAGGACTTCGCGGTTGGCCCACTCGTCGTAGGCAAACTGGCGGCGGAGATATTCGATCAGTTCCATGACTTGGCGGAGAGAAAGCCGCCATCAACTTCACACTGTAGTCGGCATCCGCGGCGATCTGCAACCCGGGGTGCGGGTGGCGGTGCAGCTAATAAGGAAGCGAGCCAGACACGCGATTATTGCGTCGCAAAAGGCGCGACGCAACGCGCGGCTCGCCCAGATTCCCTTGGCAAGCTCGGGACAGGCTCTTCGCGGCGCAAAGAACCTTTGCTCAGGATGACAATCAAGCTACTTTTCCATCTTCGGCATTCATGGTCCATTCACATTGCTCGCGTAGACTCGCTGCGAGTTACTGGTAGTGAGATACTTTGACTAGAAATATGCCTCGCAAAGCTGCAGCGCGGACGGTGAGTGAAGAGCCCGGTGCAGATTCCGCCCAGGCGACGCCGGGGGAGAATCAGGAAGCCGGCAGGAAAGCGGCGAAGAAAGGATCCGGATCACTCGACGATCTGGCGCGCACGGCGCTGCGAGCGTTTCTGATCGCGCGCGATGCAGCGTTCAATGTGCGCGACCTGCTTACGCATTCGTCACGCATGGCGTTTCTGGCTATCAAGGAATGCGAGCAGGAGCTCGACATCATCGAGCGCTACATCGACGAGCGCCTGCCGGCAGCCATCACGCGAGTGAACGAGGCGCGGGCGCGGCAGTTGCTGACCAGCCTGAAGTGCACGACGGACCTGGAACGCATTGGCGATCTGGTGATGAGCGTGGCGATGCGGGTGCAGTCCCGGACGGAGAAGATGGCGGCTTCCGATGTGCGCCAGTTGGTGGAAATGTCGTCCATTCTGCGCGAGATGCTCGACCTGGTTTATCGCGGATTCGTGGATCTTGATCTGGAGTGCGCGCGCAAGGTTTTGCAAATGGATAAGGACATTGACCGAGTGTGCCATGCGCTGTTCCAGAAGCACCTCACCGAGCAGGCGGCGCAAAGCAATCCTTCGAGCTTTGATGTTTTGCTGATGGCACAGGCGCTGGAGCGAGCCGGAGACCACACTACGAATCTGGCGGAAGACCTTTATAGCCTTATAGAAGGCCGCAGTCTGCGGCATGCGCCGAAGAAGCGGGCGGCAACGTAAGGCAGTGGTCAGTGATCAGTGGCTAGTGGTCAGTGGGTTGTGGCCGGTTCTCACGTTCGGCCTTTGGACTTGTTTTTCACTGACCAATGATCACTGAACACTGGCTACTGCTTTTCGAAATTCACCATTCCTTAACACGCAAGCAACATTCCCGCAACATTTCCACCATACATTCTATGCAGACCCGGCACCACGGCTCCGGCTCTGGGGCGAAGCGCTACAGGTGACGATGCACTCTCCCATAGGATCCTACCAACCGCTCGGTGATGCGGGGAACGCGGCTGTGTCCCGGTGCCTGGTCTTCGTGGTGGAAGACGAGGAAGATATCGCGCGGCTGATCTCTCACAATCTGCAGGCGGCCGGGTTTGACGTGCAAAGCTTTGTCAGCGGCGGGTCTGTGGTGTCCGAAGCGTTGCGGGAGATGCCGTCGCTTTTCCTTCTCGACGTGATGCTTCCGGGCGCGGACGGCTTTGATCTTTGCCGCCAGATACGCCAGACTCCCACTCTTTCCTCGACGCCCGTGATTTTTCTTACCGCGAAGACGGCCGAAGCCGACCGCGTGAAAGGGCTCGAACTCGGCGGAGACGATTACATTACCAAGCCCTTCAGCCCGCGCGAACTGGTGGCGCGGGTGCGAAGCGTGCTGCGGGGATTTCGCCAGCCTACAGTGACGCCGGAAGTGCTTCGCGTGGGCGATCTTGAAATCGACGCTTCTTCGATGACCGTGCAGGTACAAGGAAGAGCGGTGCTGACGACGGTTCGGGAATTTCGCCTGCTGGAGTACCTGGCTACGCACTGCGGGCGCGTGCTTACCCGCGATCAACTGCTGGACGCGGTGTGGAAAGAGACTCCGTTTGTGACGCCGCGATCGATTGACGTTTATGTGCGGCGGCTGCGGGAAAAAATCGAAATTGATCCTCGGCATCCCAGGTATTTGAAAACGCTGCGCGGCATTGGCTACCGCTTCGAGACGCCGAAGTAACGCAGTGGTCAGTGATCAGTGGTCGGTGGCCAGTGAAAAATCCAAACCTTAGGTCGAAGAGCTGGCGCAGAACCTGGTCGTTAATTACTGATCACTGACCACTAATCACCTATCCCTGCCTTTTGATTTATCCTTTCTAATCACGTCTTAACTCTTCATCTTCATGTCCCGGCCCAAGGCACTGTGGAAAGCGGACGATCAAAAGGCCCGTTTGTCGGAACTTACGGCGCGGTCGGACAATTCTGCCAAGGATCATCCTCTGCGGCGGGATGTGCGCTCGCTGGGCACTTTGTTGGGGCGGGTTTTGGTGGAGCAGGCGGGGCAGGAGTTGTTTGAGACGGTCGAAGAGCTGCGGCAGCTGATGATTCGGCATCGCGAACGGGTTCGGCGTAAGGATGCCGGGCGCAGTTCCGTTGGCGCGGGTTCGGAACTCATGGCCAGGGCGCAGGCGATGATTTCTAAAATGGATCTGGCGCAGGCGTACCGGGTGACCAAGGCCTTCGCCATTTATTTCGAACTGACAAATCTGGCGGAGACCAACCATCGCAAGCGCCGGCGCCGCGCCGGTGAGCTGGATGGGCAGCGCGTCCCGCTGCCGGGATCATTTCACGGGACGTTGTTGCGCATGAAGAAAGCCGGAATCTCTGCGGACACAGCGTTGCAGGCTCTGCGGCAGGTGACGGTGACGCCGGTGTTCACGGCCCATCCTACTGAGGTGGCGCGGCAGACGGTGCTGCTGAAGGGGCGCCGCATCGCTAAAGAGCTGGAGCGGCTGGATCGCCTTCCTCTTACCGCGGATGAGGCTCTGCGAGGCGAACAGGCCATTCAGGCGGAGATCGCCGCACTCTGGCAGACCGACGAAGTGCGGCAGACCAAGCCGACCGTCGACGACGAGATCCGCATGGGGTTGCGCTATTTTCGGCTCTCGCTGTTTGAAACTCTGCCGCGTGTTTATGCCGAAGTGGCAAAATCGCTTCGCGAAGTTTACGGCGTGTCTTCGGACTCGGTTGAGCTGCCGAGCGTAGTGAGTTTCGGATCCTGGATTGGCGGCGATCGCGATGGCAATCCGCTGGTGAAGCCGGAGTGCGTGAAGGATGCGCTGGCGTTGGGGCGAACCGTGATTCTGCGGCAATACATTCGCGACGTGGAGTTCCTGAGCGATTGCCTCAGTTCGTCATCGCGCCAGGCGGGCGCTTCTGCCGAGATTCTTTCGCGGCTAGCGCAGTACAAGGGATCGATGCCTGAAGTTTCCATGCTCTGGGGGCCGGGCAACGTGGTGGAACTATATCGCCGTTTTCTTTCTTATGTGGTTCACCGGCTGCAGCGCAGCCGCGAAGGTGCCGCTGTTCATGGCTCTTATAAGGATGCGGCGGAGTTTGCATCCGATCTCCTCATGCTGCGGTCAAGCCTGATGTTGCATCGGGGGCAGCGGCTGGCGGAGGCCTTTGTTGATCCTGTATTGCGCCAGCTGCGAACTTTTGGTTTCCATCTGCATGTGCTCGATATCCGGCAGCATGCGCGGGTGCACGCCGAGGTTCTCGAGGAGATCGGCGCAAAAGAGATCCAGCTAAATCAGGCCGAGTTCAATAAGATTGCGCCGGGAAACGCTGAACGCAGATCGAGCAAACTGAGAAAGACTGACCTGAGAAATACGGCTCCGGCTGTGGTTGCAGGGGCGGCGCGTGCCGACAGCACGCTAGTTTCTCCTCAGACTAGAGAACTGATCGACACTTTCCGCATTATTCAGCGGCTGAAGCAGACTTATCCGGCGCAGTCCATCCGGCAGTACATCATTAGTGGTGCGGAGTCTGAGAACGATGTGCTCAACGTGGTGCGGCTGGCGAAGGCTTGCGGCGTTAGCCTGGCTGGTTCGGGCGGCGATCTGGGATTGGACGATACAGGTTTACGCGATCCAGGCTTAAAAGATCCTGGCCTGATGCCGGTGCCGCTGTTTGAGTCGATCGCCTCGCTGGGCGCGGCAGGGGATGTGATGCGGCGGCTGTGGCAGCATCCTGAGTATCAGCCGCTGCTTGATTCCTGGGGAAGGTGGCAGGAAGTAATGCTCGGGTACTCCGACTCGAATAAAGACGGGGGGATGCTGACCAGCACCTGGGAACTCTACAAGGCGCATCGGGACTTGCACCGGGTGGCGCAGGAGTGCGGAGTAAAACTGAGATTGTTTCATGGCCGCGGCGGGACTGTGGGACGGGGCGGTGGTCCCACGCATGCGGCAATCCTGGCGCAACCCGAGGGTTGCTTTTCTGGACGCATCCGCATCACCGAGCAGGGAGAAGTTCTCAACTGGAAGTACGCGGACGCCGTGCTGGCGGAATGGAACCTGGAGCTGATGATTGCCGCAAGCCTGGAGGCGCTCACGCGCTCCGGCTCCGCGCCTAAGGATCAGACGCGCTGGCAGGAGGCGATGGAAGAAATGTCGGGCGAGGCTTATCGCGTCTATCGCCGCGACATCGCGGAGAACGGCGAGCTGCTGGAATATTTTGAGCAGGCCACGCCGGTGTACGAACTGGATACGGCGCGCATCGGGTCGCGGCCGTCGCGGCGGACCGGCGGGCGGCGTCTGGAAGATCTGCGCGCGATTCCTTGGGTGTTCGGATGGATGCAGAGCCGGCACGCCGTGCCTGCATGGTACGGAGTAGGCCGCGGACTGCAGAGCTTCGCGGAAAAGGGACCGGGCCACGAACGCCTGCTGCGGCAGATGTTCAAGCACTTCGCTTTGTTCTCAGACCTGGTGCGCAATGTTGAGCTGGGCATGGCGAAGGCTGATCTTCATATTGCGCGGGTTTATTCGGGACTGGTAAAGGATGCGGGGCTGCGCACGCGCGTTTTCAGCATGCTGGAAGAAGAGTTTCTGCGGTCCCGGAACATGATTTTGCGCATCACCGGACAACGCGAGTTGCTGGCTCGCAACCGGGTGCTGGCGCGATCGATCGATCTGCGCAATCCTTATGTGGATCCGATGAGCTTGATCCAGGTGGAGCTGCTGCGGCGTAAGCAGCTAGGCGAGGATCTTGCGAAACTGGAGTATCCGCTGGGCGCGACTATCAATGGGATTGCGGCGGGGCTGCACAATACAGGATAAGACTACGAATTGGGACGTCGCCCGCTAACCATCCGGTTCGCGGTCCGTCTGTAGTATGTTGTTCTACGGGAAGGGCAGGAGTATGCCGTTTTGTCCCTGCGCTGCGCGGAACCTTCATCTTCCTGTACTCGTACCTATCGTAGATATCTAAGGAGCCATCGTATTCTGCTCCAAATTCGTTTACTGCCGGAAAGAGGCCAAATGTTTATTCCCAGAGTCGTTCTGTGTTCACTGATGCTGACGCTGCCCCTGGCTGTGCTCGGGCAAAATGCCGCACCCAACGCAACTCCCGGCCCCGCGACGGAAACCAACGCGGCTCCCAAGCTCGAGCATTTTGACCCGACCCTGACTGACCAGACGCTGAATCCCTGCGACGATTTCTACAAGTACGCCTGCAATAAATGGATTAAGGCCAACCCGATCCCGGCCGACCAGGTCTACTGGACCACGGGAAGCGGCCTGGAGCTGTGGAATGAAAACGTGCTGCGCGAGACTCTCGAAGCGAGCAGCGCGAATGATCCCAAGCGCAGCGCCGTGCAACAGAAGATCGGCGACTACTGGGCCGCCTGCATGGATGAAAGCGGAATTGAAGCGGCCGGGTTAAAGCCGCTGCAGCCGGAGCTGGACCGGATCGCCGCTCTGCAGTCCAAGCAGGAAATCACGCTCGAAATCGCCCATCTGCATCACTTGTTTCCGGGCGCGTGGGAGCAGTCTGACAATCAGACGAACTCGCCATTCTTCGGCTTCACCGGCCAGCAGGACTACGACGACGCTTCGAAAGTGGTGGGGCAGATCGATCAGGGCGGCCTGAGCTTGCCCAGCCGCGACTATTACATCAACAGCGATGAGAAATCGGTCGAGACGCTCAAGAAGTTCCACACGCATTTGCAGAAAATGTTTGTGCTGGTGGGGGAAACGGAAGCCCAGGCCGCGGCTGACGCGAGCACCGTGATTGAACTGGAAACCGCGATGGCAAAGGCGCAGATGGATAACGTGAAGCGCCGCGATCCGAAAAACATTAACAACAGGATGAGCCTGGCGCAGATTCGTGAACTCACGCCTGCCATCGATTGGGACGCTTACCTTAAGGCGGTGAAGGCTCCGGCCAGCGAGCACTACATTGTGACTGCGCCCGATTTCTTTCGAGCCGAGCAAAAACTTTTGGCCGAGCATTCGCTTGAGCAGTGGAAGACTTATATGCGCTGGCAGGTGATTCACCGGGCTTCGCCTTACCTGACCAAGGCGATGGTCGATGAGAACTTCGATTTCTTTGCACATACGCTGGCGGGGCAGGAGCAACAGTTGCCGCGATGGCGGCGCTGCACTCGCGCTGCGGACCGCGACCTGGGTGAGGCTCTCGGGCAGGCGTATGTGGACCGCGCTTTTCCGCCGGAGAGCAAGGCCCGCACCACTGAAATGGTGCATGCCATTGAGCGGGCTATGCATAACGACATTGAAACCGTGACCTGGATGACTCCTGCGACCAAGGAACAGGCGATTGTGAAGCTCAACGGAATCGAAGACAAGATTGGCTATCCTTCGCACTGGCGCGATTATTCCAGCGTGAAGATTACGCGCGACAGCTACCTCGCCAACATGGGACAGGCCTCGGCATTCGAATTCGAACGCTACGTCGCGAAGATCGACAAGCCGGTGGACCGCACCGAGTGGACGATGACGCCACCGACCATCAATGCGTACTACGATCCTCAGCTGAACACCATTAACTTTCCGGCGGGCATTCTGCAGCCTCCGTTTTTCGAAAAAGGGATGGACGATTCGGTGAATTACGGCGCCATCGGCATGGTGATTGGCCACGAACTCACGCATGGTTTCGACGATCAGGGGCGCAAGTTCGATGCTCACGGCAACCTGCGCGACTGGTGGACGGCCGAAGATGCCAAGCAGTATGACGAACGGGGCAAGTGCATCTCCGACGAGTACACCGAGGAAGTTCCCGACGCCGGCGCTGGGGTAAAGCAGAACGGCTTGCTGACCCAGGGCGAGGATACGGCGGATAACGGCGGCATTCATCTTTCGCTGTTTGCCCTTGAAGCCGCGCTTAAGCAGCAAGGAAAATCGCTTGACGACAAAGGTCCGGATGGCTGGACTTATCGCCAGCGCTTCTTCCTTTCTTTTGCCTACTCGTGGTGTTCGAATATCAGGCCGGAGGTGGCGCGGTTGATCGTTACGACCGACCCGCACTCGCTGCCTGTGTTCCGCATCGACAACGTGGTTTCAAATATGCCGGAGTTTGCCCAGGCGTTTGGCTGCAAAGCTGGCCAGAAGATGGTCCGGGCGAACGCTTGCCGGGTTTGGTGAGGGCGGGCGCTCCATTGTTCGCGGGGACGATGGGGCGCTGCCAAGGCTTGATGATTGTGGGAGTGGTTCGAGTCTAGGGCAAATGCCTGTTCTCGACAGTTGACCTGGTTAGAGGCGAAAATCACATTCATGGAACGCACTAGTGAACGGTTGCTTAAATGGGAGCCGTTTCCCGGTCTGCCTCGCAATCTGGATACGCCATCACTAACGACTGACTACCACAATGGGTTTCACTTGATTCTGGCGGAGCCACGCGCAAACGGGCGTGCCTTCAGAGTAGAGTTCAAGCAACCCCTCGCGTTCCGTTCCATTAACGAGAGCTATCGTTTGAAGCTGATCGAGCCTATCAATTCCCAACTACCGTGGCCGACCTTCAAGGTCGAGCATTCGAAGTGGGTCGAGTGGTTTCATGACCAGTCGCTTGGAATTTACCGCGACTGGGCCGTCGAGCATTTTTTATTCATGGGGGAGCATGTCATTGAAGTGTTGTCGGTCGCACAACCTGTCATCACTGAAATTGAGCGCCCTTCCACTTCTGAATAGCAGTAGCTGAGGTCAGATCGCTATAGCGCTCATTGATTCGATCATTTTGTAGATCATTCTCGTAACGAACAATCTCGACAAATGAAATGGGCCAACCCTCGGGCTGGCCCTCTTGCGCGCTTCCTCAGCGGCTAAAGCCGCGATTGACTCTAAGGGACTTACGGCGCGTCTGAAGCCGCGCCCTTTCAAACAATTTCAAAAGCCACTATCCATTTTTGTCTTTGGTTTCAATTAGCGGTTAATGTCGTCCTTAGATTGCAGACGCTTTACGTAGTTCTCCAGGTTCGACTTGTTGGCATTGTCGGGCACGCCGGTGAGAGCGGCTTGCATCTCTTTGACGGCTTTGTCGAAGTCGCCCTGACCGCTGTAAACGCGGGCCAGGCCGACGTGCGACGTCCAGTAGTCGGGGAACTTCTTCGCATTTGAGCGATAGATGGCGAATGCCTCTTCCTGCTTTTTCTCGCTCTGCAGGTGGCGGCCATAGAAATAAAGTTGCTGCGCGCTGGCTTTCTCGAGAGCTTTGTTAAGGACGGCCGAGGCATCGTCTTTCCGTCCCATGGCATCGAGAATGCGCGACTTGTTCATCAGGTTGTCGTAGCGTTCCTCGGCCTGGATCGACCGGTCTTCATCCTTCAGGGCTTCATCCAGATTCGTTTTCGTGGAGAGGAAGTAGGTGGCCACATCGTCCCAGCTCTCCCAGTAGTATTGATTGAGGCCGCGCATCTGCTGTTGCAGGCTGGCTTCGAGGACGTCGTTGACCTTGACGGCAACCTTGAACGGCACTGCGACCTTTTCCCAGCGCAGAGTCACTACGGTGGAATCAGGTTTCACGTCATCGAAGTCATAGGTGAGCGCGTCGTGGAAGTCGGCGGTTTGCGGCTTTACCGTGACTCGCAGTGCGTCTTCATCCTGCTTGTAGCTGAAACTTCCCCAGGCGGTAGACATCTTGGAAAAAATCACCGTCCACTGATTCTCGCCCGGGATCATGTGAAGGCCGTAGGTGCCTTTGTCGAGCGGCTGGCCTTCGATCGTGACCGGATCGGTGAACGTGACCGTGGTGTTTTCGTTGGCTCCAGCGCGCCAGACTTCTCCGTAGGGCACAAGCTTGCCCCAGACCTGGCGGCCGTTGACCAGCGGCCGGTGATAGTTGACCGTGATATCGGTAATGCCGATGCGCTGTGTGACCACGGCATGCTGGCTCTGCAGAGGCAGGTCGAGCATGACGGTCTGAGCGTGACCGAGAGTCGTTACCGGCAAAAGGCACGAAAGCAGGGCGAGCAAGCGAACTTTGTGCATGGAGAACTCCTCTTCAATCTGTAATTTCAATCTGTAATCTGCGTGGAAAATCGAACAGCTGGTTCAGTCGCAATCTGGTTCAGTCGCAATCTGTTCGGCTGCAACCCTGGGATAAGCACTTGACATGAGCGACTTGCAACTGGCCGCTGTGCTGTTGGGCTTAGACGCATGACTTTGGCGAGGGTGAGCAACTGGGATGCCGGGGCAGGGAAGGGCAGAACTTTTCAGTATTCGGTTTGACAATCGCTTTGATAACCGCTTGACAACCGCGGGGTTCAGGAGGAGAATCTAAACAGGCGAATAAAAAGCGAAACTGCCTCGGGGTTTGTCGACCCCGCCGTTCCCTGAAATCTTCCCGAGGAATTTATGTCTTCCGCAGTGGTTTCCACTTCGGCGGCCCAGGGCCGTCCTTTTGTCTTTGATGAAGAAGATGTTGCCGGAATTTGCCCGCAGCCTTCCGGCGCGGAGCTTTTTACCGAGGCGCGTCCGCCACAACGAGTTCTTCCTTCAGTCTTCCCCGCATCCTTCAAAGATGCAAGACTCGCCGGCGTTGCTCCGGCGTCGCAGTTGGCGGTGCGTCCCGTGCCAGAAATGGTATCCAGCGGCATCGCCGCGATCGATGCGCTTACCGGAGGCTTGCCGCGCGGTTGCCTGACGGAAATCTGTGGTCCCGCTTCTTCCGGCTGCACCACTTTGTTGTTGGCCGCACTGGCCGCCGCTACCCGGCGCGGGGAATGCTGCGCGGTCGTGGACGCGAGCGATGCTCTTGACCCGCAGTCTGTGGCCGCCGCGGGGGTTGAGTTGGACCGGTTGCTGTGGGTGCGTTGCGGGGAGAGTTCCATCCCAGCCGGGCCTCGATCGGACAAACGTGGATTGGGCGAGCGCCGATTAGATGAGCGCCGACTGGAACAAGTTCTGCGCGTGGCGGACTTGCTGCTCGAAAGTGGAGGCTTCGGAATGATTGCCCTCGATCTTGGCGATCTGCCGCCGCAAACGGCGCGCCGCATTCCGCTGACGACATGGTTCCGTTATCGCCGCGCCGTGGAACATACGCCCACCGTGCTGCTCGCGGTGGAGCGGCAGTCTATTGCCGGGAGTTGCTCTTCCTTATTAATAAAACTGGGATTAATAAAACTGGGATTAACAAAACTGGGGATGAGCGAGCGGCTCATTCAATCCGACGTGCCCACTCATGCGCAATTGCTGACTGGAGTGGAAATCACGGCGGAGTTAGCGCGATCCCGGCTGGATCGCAAACCGGTTCGTTCTGCAGAGATCACGTTTGCCAGCAAAACCGCCTGGGCGGGGTGAAGGAATTGAATCATTGGGAGATTGAGTCATTGAGCGATTGGATTTTCAAATGACTTAATGACTCAATCTCTCAATGACTCAATGTCATCATGCCTTTTGCCTGCATCTTCGTGCCGAATTTTCCCGTGGCCGCGGTGTTGCGCGCCGAGCCGGAGTTGCGTGCGCATGCTGTAGCCATTTTCGAGGGCAAACCTCCGCTGGAAAACGTTTTTGCGGTGAATGAAAGTGCAGCTCGCATGGGGATTACGCCAGGTACCACGAAAGCTCAGGCGGAACTTTGTTCGGAGTTGACGCTGCGGCCGCGTTCTTCGTTGCAGGAATCCGTGGCGCACGCGGCTTTGCTGGATTGCGCGCAATCGTTTTCACCGCGGGTGGAAGATAGCGCAGTCGACACGGTTCTTGTAGACCTCGAAGGCATGGAATCTCTTTTTGGCAGTTTGTCCGAAATTGCCTGTAGTGTCTTCCAGCGTGCCGCAAGTCTTGGACTTGACGCCAACGTGGCCATGGCTTCGAATCCCGATGCCGCGGTGCTGGCTGCCCGTGGTTTTTCCAGTGTGACCATAATTCCACTTGGGAAAGAAGCTGACTCTCTGGGATCTCTGCCGGTGGAAGTTTTGTTTTCCGAGCGTGAAGGAAAAAAGAAGCAAGACAATGACAAGACAAAAGAATCAGCCCGTCTGCTGGAAACTTTCGAGCGCTGGGGTGTGCGCAATCTGAACGCTTTGGCTGCGCTGCCGGAAGTTGCTCTGAGCGAGCGCCTGGGACAGGTAGGCTTGCATTTGCAGCAACTGGCGCGGGGTACGGTTTCGCGCACACTGGTTCCAGTGGAGGCGCCCGCAGTATTTGAAGAAGCCATTGAGTTGGAGCATGCCGTCGTGCTGCTGGAGCCGCTGGCTTTTCTGATGAATCGGTTGCTTGAACAAATATGCGCCAGGCTAGCCGCTCGCGCTCTGAACACGCAGGAGTTGCGGCTCACTCTCGGGTTGCAAAATCTGACAGGGATGGATTGCGAATGTGACAACCTCGGCATTCCCAGCGAGAGTGATGCGCCACTGGAATCTCAAACCGGATCACAGGCTCAATATTTTATTTCGAGCCGGCACAGCAAGTTTTGCCGGACTCTTCGTCTTCCGCTTCCCATGCTTGATCCCAAACTCTTTCTCAAACTTCTGCAACTGGATTTAAATGCTCATCCGCCGGGCGCGCCCATCATCAAAATTCATCTGATCGCGGAACCGGCGCGGCCGCGATCGGCCCAGGGCGGCCTGTTTCTGCCTCCATCGCCCGAGCCGGAAAAGCTGGAACTAACGCTGGCGCGCATTGCCGGCATAGTGGGCGAGGCCCACGTGGGCTCGCTCGAGCTGCTCGATACTCACCGCGCTGAAGGTTTCCGCATGAGGCGGTTTGTGCCCGGATTGGCTCCAGAAACAAATCGTCAACAAAATTCGGTAGAAGGAAAATCTGCGGTTACCGCTCTTCGCAGATTTCGTCCGCCGCTGCGGGTCACTGTGGTTTTAGAAAATGGGGAACCGGCGCGCGTGGTCTGTGCGAAGAAAAAAGAAGCGCAGGGCACTGTGCTCTGGAAGGCCGGCCCCTGGCGTAGTTCGGGCGACTGGTGGCAACGGGAAGCCTGGGCGCGCGATGAGTGGGATATCGCTTTGCAAAATGCGGAAGGCGTGGTTCTCTACCGGCTTGTGCACGATCTGCTCAGCGGAGGCTGGTTTGTGGAAGGAACGTATGACTGAAAAATCAGTTCTCAGTTCCCGGTTCTCAGTAAAAATCTTCACACTGGCAGAGTTCGGGATGTTTTTAACTGAGAACTGAGAACTGGGAACTGAGAACTTGTACATCGAGCTTCACGCCCGCTCTGCTTTCAGCTTCCTCGAAGGTTCCTCGTTGCCTGAGGATCTGGTAGGCGCCTGCGCCCGGCTCAAAATGCCGGCCATGGCATTGCTTGATGCCGACGGCGTCTATGGTGCGCCGCGCTTTCACCTGGCAGCAAAGAAACTCAAGCTCAAGGCGCACATCGGCGCAGAAGTCACCGCGTGTTTACCATACGGTGGGTTTCGCCTTCCTCTTCTCGTTTCTTCCCGCGCCGGCTATCAAAACTTGTGCCGCTTGATCACCAAAATGAAGTTGCGCGCGAAGAAAGGCGAAGGCTCAGTCCGCGAAGAAGAACTGGAAGAGCACGCGCCCGGCCTCATCTGCCTGACCGGCGGCGCGGACGGGCCGCTGGCCGCGGCCTTACAGCGCGGAGGCATCGAGGACGCCCGGCAACAGATCGAGTACCTGGTTGGAATTTTCGGCCGCGGCAATGTGTATATCGAATTGCAGCGGCATTTTCACCGCGAAGAAGAATCTCGCAACCGTGCTGCCATCGCACTTGCCCGGTCGCTCAATCTTCCTCTGCTCGCGACCAATGGCGTTTGCTATGCTGCCGCGAAAGATCGCGAACTCTGCGACGCGTTCACTGCTATCCGTTATCACCGCACGCTGTCGACCGCCGGCCGTTTGTTGACGCGCAACTCGGAGCGTTACTTAAAATCGCCGCAAGAGATGCAACAACTCTTCGCTGACCTGCCTGAAGCTATCAGCAACACACTTGAACTCTCCTCGCGTCTCGAATTTACGTTGAACGATCTCGGTTACGAATTTCCCCGTTATCCCGTTCCCGAAAACGAAACTATGGATTCGTTCCTGCAGGACCGCGCCTGGGAAGGTTTCCATCAGCGTTACGGCCGGGCCGCGAAAGAGATGCAAGGCCGGGCCCGGAAGCAGATTGAGCGTGAGCTGGCGCTGATCGAAAAGCTGAAACTCGCCGGATATTTTTTAATCGTGTGGGATCTCGTCCGTTTCTGCCGCGAGCAAAATATTCTGGCCCAGGGACGCGGATCGGCCGCCAACAGCGCCGTCTGCTATTCGCTGGGTATCACGGCCGTCGATCCCGTCAGCATGGAGCTGCTCTTCGAGCGTTTTCTTTCCGAGGAGCGCGGCGAGTGGCCAGACATCGATCTTGACCTGCCGAGCGGCGACGAGCGCGAAAAAGTTATCCAGCATGTTTACCGGCAGTATGGCGAGCGCGGCGCAGCCATGACGGCGAATGTCATCACCTACCGCAACCGGATGGCGGCGCGCGAAATGGGCAAGGCGCTGGGATTCGATCCGGAAACGCTGGCAAAAATTTCCGCAGCGGTCGCCACCTGGGAATTTCGCGACGAAAACGACGCTCTCGACCGCCGCTTCCGCGATGCCGGACTCGACCTCAAACATCCGCGCCTGCGCAAATATTACGAACTGTGCCTTGCCGTACAGGACATGCCGCGTCATCTCGGCCAGCACTCCGGCGGCATGGTTATTTGCCAGGGACAACTCGATTCGGTCGTGCCGCTTGAGCCCGCTTCCATGCCCGGCCGCGTCGTGGTGCAGTGGGACAAAGAAGATTGCGCCGACATGGGCATTATCAAAGTTGATTTGCTCGGCCTGGGCATGATGGCCGTGCTCAAAGATTCCATCGAGCTGATTCGCAACCACTACGACGAAGAAGTTGATCTGGCGCATCTTCCGCAAGATGATCCAGAGGTTTATTCCGCGTTGCAGCAGGCCGACACGATAGGTTTGTTCCAGGTGGAAAGCCGCGCCCAAATGGCGTGCTTGCCGCGGCTGCGTCCGAAACACTTTTACGACATTGTGGTGCAGGTTGCCATCATTCGGCCGGGGCCAATCGTCGGCCAGATGGTGAATCCATTTTTATTGCGCCGGCAGGGACGGGAAGAGGTAACGTATCCGCATCCTTCGCTCGAACCGGTGCTCAAACGTACGCTCGGTGTGCCGCTTTTTCAGGAGCAATTGCTTCGTCTCGCGATGATTGCCGCCAACTTTACTGGCGGCGAAGCCGAAGACCTGCGCCGCGCCATGGGCTTCAAGCGCTCGCAGGCGCGCATGAAAGAAATTGAAGCCCGGCTGCGCTCCGGTATGACGCAAAACGGAATTCTTCCCGAGGCGCAGGAAAAAATCATTCTCTCCATCACATCCTTCGCGCTCTACGGATTTCCCGAATCGCACGCCGCCAGCTTCGCGCTCATCGCGTATGCCAGCGCTTATTTGAAATGCCGTTATCTCGCTGCGTTCACCGCCGCGCTGCTCAACAACCAGCCCATGGGATTTTATTCTCCGGCAACGATCGTCAAAGATGCGCAACGCCACGGATTGAAAATGCTGCCGGTGGATGCGATGCGGTCAGAATGGCTTTGTACGCTGGAGACAGTACCCAGTACCGAGTACCTAGTAGCCAGTAAAACCCTTGTTATTCCGACCTCCGAGCGCATGCACGGAGCGAAGGAATCTCGCAACTCGGTACCAGGTACTGGGTGCTCGCGACTCGCTCCCACGCTACGCCTTGGGTTGCGCTACGTTCGCGGATTGCGCGAAGAAAGTGCTCAGGCCCTGGTGCGCGAACGCATGCTTGCTCCGTTCACTTCCATCCACGATCTCACGCGCCGCGTTCCGGAACTGCGCAAGGATGAACTCACTACGCTTGCAGAAATCGGGGCGCTGAATGCAGTGGCCAGTTCCGAGTACCCAGTACCCAGATTCCTCAGCCCCTCGCATTCGCTCGACGGTCGGGATGACAAAGGTTTTACTCGCAACTCGGTACTCGGTACTGGGTACTCGGTACTGGGTACTAACTCGAAGCTCCACCGCCGCGATGCTCTCTGGCAGGTGGAGCGCGCCGTCCGTCGTTCCGGTCCGCTGCTGGAAAGTCTGCCGGAACCCGATTCGCCTTCGCCGCTCCAGCCCATGAATCACGAAGAGCGCCTGGTTGCCGATTTCCACGGCACTGGCCTCACCGTGGGAC
The DNA here is from genome assembly GCA_963827005.1 of uncultured Acidobacteriaceae bacterium. Lineage (GTDB taxonomy): Bacteria > Acidobacteriota > Terriglobia > Terriglobales > Acidobacteriaceae > Sulfotelmatobacter. The sequence continues at coordinate 674,376 of CAWGZD010000007.1, read as the reverse complement.
CGCATCCCATGTCTTACCGCCGCGAATGGCTGAACTCCATGGGCATTCGGCGCGCCAGCGAACTTCGCGACATTCCGAACGGCCGGCGCCTTCGCATCGGCGGCTGCGTCATCGTGCGCCAGCGTCCCGGCACTGCGAAAGGTTTTGTTTTTTTGAGTCTGGAAGATGAAACCGGAGTCGCCAACGCGATCATCGCTCCCGACCTGTTTCATCGCAACCGCCTGCTGCTGGCCTCAGAGCGGTTTCTGGCTATCGAAGGGATTCTTCAGAATCAGGACAACGTGATCTCCGTGAAAGCCGAGCGCGTGCTGCCACTATTCGTGACGAAAGCCGAAACCGTCTCGCACGATTTCCACTGAGTCAGTTGTTGGCCGCTGGTCGTTAGTCGTTCGCCGATTGCGGAAGCTGTGGGTATTTGCCAACGACGAACGACGAACGACGAACGACGCTCTTGCCTCACTGCTCCGGCGCCGGGGCTTCTTCCGGTTTGCCATTCTCCGGTGGAGCAAGCGGCAGCCGGGTGGCGCCGCGCATGATGTCGCGCTCCTCCGGCGAGAACACACTCTTGAAGCGGTGCGAGTCGATGATCTGATCCCGCTGATCTGGCGGCATAGCTCGCAGATCGCCAATCGCGGTCCTCACCATGCGTTGACGATCGGCAGGAAGCTGCTGCATTCGATTATGGATCTGCCGCGCCTGCTCCTTCTGTTGCGGAGTCAAATGAGCCCACCGGTCCATGCGATCCAGCATGCGATCCTGCTGCTCACGTGGAAGGCTCGAAAAATGCTGCAATCTCTGCCGCAACACCTGCTGCTGCCCGGGAGGCAAGCGTCGGAATCCGGGATCATTTTCCAGCGCCCGCTGGCGCTCCGCGGGAGACATATCTTTATGCCGCCGCAGCCAATCCCCGGCATGCCCTTGCCCCGGGTGAGGCTGCGGACGGCTTTGACTCGGCGCTGCCGGCCGTCCCTGCAACGGATGGAAGTTGTTGCGCGCGAGGCACGGAGATGCCAATGCAGCCATCACGGCCAGAACGGCCGCCGCCATCCATCCCGCACTGAAGCTGCCCCGCCGCATTCTCCCCGCCTTCTATTCTGTGCTTCTGCACTTCAAACTTCCGCTGCTGCGCTTACGGATTCGCGACCACATCCGGCTGCACTTCCAGGTCGTCCAACAAGTCAAAGTCGGAATACAGGTCATGGTTTTTTTCCAGTGACTGCAAGTCGCTTACCGCCGTCCCCTCCGCCGATTGGGACACAGCATCATTGACCGCCACCTCATCAGCGCCTTTGTAGATCCCGCCATTCTTGGAGAAGAATAAGCCCACGCCGACCGCCATCAGAACCGTCAGCGCGGCTGCCAGCACTGGCCTGCGGAACCACGCCAGCCAGCCTGCCCCCGGCTTGGCCATCTCTTCCCGCAGTCGCGCCTGCAACCGCACATCGAAATACGGAGACGGTTCGGGCGTCTGCCACTCATCGAGCAACGCCATCGTCTGCCGAAACTCCTCCATCTTTCCGGCGCACGCGCCGCACCCTGCCAGATGTCCGCCGATCTCCGGCGTCATCCCCACCAGGCCAGACGCCAGGTCCGGCATCATTTCGCGAATCTCCTCGCACCTCATAACCATGCTCCCCTCAACTGTCATTTCGCCAACATCCAACTTGTCATCCTGCTCACAGAAACTCTTTCAACTGTTCTCGCAAAGTCTCATACGCGCGGAACAGCAACGATTTCGTCGCCGACTCGCTCAACTTCAATACATCGGCGATTTGCTTGTAATCCATCTGCTGGTACTTGTGCATGATCACCGCCAGCCTCTGCCGCTCCGGCAGCGCTTCCACTTTGCCGCGGATCGCCGCCATCCGCTCCCGCCGCACCAGAGCTTCTTCCGCCGTGATCGTAGTATCGGCCACATCGAGGGTCGTTCCCGTTTCCTCATCGGGTTCGTCCAGACTGACCGTCACTTCCGGCCGCTCATGGCGGGTATCCCGCGCGTGGTTCACCGCCAGGTTGGTCGCAATCCGGTACAGCCAGGTGGTGAACTTGGCGCTGGCTTCATACGTCTGGCGCGAGCGGTACACCCGCAGAAAAACTTCCTGCGCCAGATCCTCCGCAGCGGCCGTGTTGCGCGCCATGCGGTACATAAAACTCACCAGCGGCCGGCGATATTTCTGCACCAGATAATCGAACGCCGACTGGTCCCCCGCCTTTACGCGCAGCATCACCTCAGCGTCGGTATAGCTTTCGGCGCCGGCCATTGCAGGCTGCAGAGTGCCCGCTGGGCGAGGCCCCAGCGCGGCCATCAGGACGCTCCCGCCCATGGCAGCAGTGCTCACATTAGATTGAACCCGCTCAGGACGGGAAAGTTGCTCTTTCGCCGGACCAGACGAACCCCCGGAAGTCCCCCCAGATGAGGAGGATACGGCGGGTCGAAGTGGCTTGGTTTCGTCCGGCATGAAGCGCCCCTGAAGACACAGGTGCCGGCGGACCCAAACCCGCCCTCGCCCCTGCCGAGCCTAGGCTACCATGCCCTGTTCCCGCGTCCAAACGCCACCGCCCGCAGGTGATTGCTCAGTCGTTTCAATGTATCGTGTCTGGGATTGCTGCCCTCGAAAGACAACCCGCTCCAATCCCAGCCCAGCCTTCAGGAACTGGACGAGGCCCTTGGCGCCACAACGCGGCTGGACGCGAACCGCAAAATTCCAAACTTTCTCCTGACGGCCGCAATTCTCGGTTGTATCGTTCAAGTCCTCTGGTTCGCTTCGAAGTGCTTCCAGCAAATTGATTTCGATGGCATGGCGTATACCGGGATCGCCCACCATCTCCGCCAAGGAGAATTTCGCTCTGCAATTAGCGCTTTTCGCAGTCCGCTGGTCTCCTGGCTGATAGCAGCCGCGTCTTTCGCTACCGGGGACTATCTGCACGCGGGCAAGCTTGTGAGCATCGCCAGCTTTCTAGTGTGTCTGCCTCTGCTCTACATTCTTGCGCTTCGCTTATGGCATTCGAGGCTGGTTGCTGCTTTAGCGGCCTTGTTGTTCACGCTGGGTCGTGGTCTCCCAGTTGAAGCGGTCGCGTCGATCACCCCCGATTTTCTTTTCGCGGCGCTGGTGCTCGTCTATTTCTTGGTCCTGTTGCGGTGTCTTCGCGAGGGCAAGTTGCGATCTGGCAATCTTAAAGACTGGTTCTGTCTCGGAATAATTCATGGCCTTGCATTTCTCGCCAAGGCGTTTGCGCTTCCCTGGCTGGGGGTCTGCACTGTGATCGCCGTGCTGCTTTCAGACAAACCCTGGAAAGCTCGAGCGGCCCGGCTCGGCCTGGCGGCCTTGATTCCCGTGATGGTTGCGGCAGGCTGGGCAACCGTGCTGCACTCCAAATATGGCGTCTACACGGCGGGCAGCCAGTTCAAGGCGAATCTTCTTCAGTGGACCCTGCATGAGTACCCCGCACACCGCGAGACAACCTACACGCTGCTGAGAGATACCACGAGAGAGCTGGACGAGTATGTCATCAATGATCCGATGCCGCCCGGGTCGTGGGCATGGACCTATCACGTCGCTGCGAAGCAGGCGTTTCCAAAGCTGATTCTCGCCGAAGAGCACAACGTTCCACTGGTGCTGAAGGAACTAGCCGTCGTTCTTACGCCGGGCGTGCTACTCGCATTTATCGTCATTCTTGTAATTCTCTCGGGCAAGAGACATCTTTATTCACTGCAATGGCGGGTGTCGGCAGTCGTTGCCGGGGGTGCGCTGAGCTTGGTCTTCGCCTACTCAATGCTGGTATTCGACGCAAGGTATCTCTACCCGCTGATCCCCTTGGTGCTTGCCGTCGCGGCGCGCTTCCTGGTCGCTGACGCCCGGCTGAACCATAACGGCTGGCGAAGAACCAGCGTCGCGCTGGTCGTTCTTGGAGTAATCGCGTCGCTCGTTTATCCGTCATCCCCGTTTCGTCTCTTAACGCGAGATTTCCAGGTCGCGAGCTATCAAGCAGCCGCGCTCCTGCGAAGACAACCGGAAAAATCGAGACTGGTGAGCATCGGCTCGGGGCCGTTCCCGGAGCACGGAGTTGGATGGGAGGCAGGTTACCAGGCCGCGTACTTTGGCAGGGGCAGACTCATTGCGACGATGGACACCCTGCCGACTTCGGCCCAATTAAGTCTGCTGATGGCGGACCTAGACAAGGCGTCTCCCGACGCAATCGTGGTTTGGGGCATACCTGGCGACAGCAGGTACGCGGCTGTAGTAGGCGGCCTCGTTTCGCAATATCCCAGCCACCCCCAGGACAAGATCTCCGATCCAGTTCTCGGCGAGGTCGGCGTGATATTCGATGCGGCTCCCTGAATGTCTCAGCAAACTTATGTATAATGATGCACTTACCGCATCATAGTGGGCGCTTAACTCAGCGGTAGAGTGCCATCTTCACACGGTGGAAGTCATAGGTTCGAATCCTATAGCGCCCACCATCTTTCTTCTCAGCTCCAGCTTCCGGAGAAGGTTTTCCTTCACTTCCCCGTATAGCTGACCCTCCAGATGGAGTTCGATCCATCGTCGCTCACCAGCAGCGAGCCATCCGGCGCCACTGCCATGCCCACCGGACGTCCCCAGACGTTGCCATCCGGCAGCACAAAGCCGGTGAGGAAGTCTTCATACTCGCCGGTGGCATGGCCGGTCTGGTGCAGCGGCACGCGAATCACTTCGTAGCCCACGCGCACCGCTTTATTCCACGAGCCGTGCTCGGAGGCGAAAATGTCTCCCTTATACTCCGCGGGAAACTGCTGGCCCTGATAGAAAGTAAATTCCAGCGACGCGTTGTGCGGCTGCAGCAGCACGTCGGGCATGATCGCCTTGTCTTTCAACTCGGGATGCTTGCCCTCGTGCCGCGGATCCTGATGCGCGCCCATATACCACCAGGGCCAGCCGTAGAATCCGCCTTCCTGCACGTGCGTGATGTAGTCGGGAACCAGGTTGTCGCCGAGCGCATCGCGCTCGTTCACCGAGCACCACAACTCGCCGGTCTGCGGATTCACCGCAATTCCGCCGCCGGCATTGCGAATGCCGTAGGCATAAACGCTCAGCACGCAATTCGCGGGATCGCAGACGAGAATGTCGGCGCGATTTTTCTCCCGCGGGATGCGTGTCGGGGTCATCCACGTTCGACGCCGACCCCACTGCCACGAACATCCTCTTGCCATCCTGAGAGAAGTCGACCGCGCGCGTCCAGTGCCCGCCTCCAGCCGGCAGGTCGGCGATGTGTTGCGGAGCGCCGCTCGCCTTCAAATCTCCATTGTGATAAGCGAAGCGAACCACTTCGTTGGTGTTCCCGACATACAGCCATTGCGGATCAGGCCCCGGAGGATAGAACGCCAATCCATAAGGACTGCTTCAGGCCGCTGGCGAAAATGGCTGCCTGCTCAGGCTTGCCGTCGCTGGTCATCCCGCGAAACACGCGAATGCGTCCGGGATCGCTTTCGGCGAGAAAAATGTCGCCGTTCGGAGCGGTGCGCAGCGTCCGCGGATTATCGAGGCCCGCGGCATACAACTCCACCTTGAATCCAGGAAGCGCCACCGGCCATGCATTCTCCGGCCGCGCCACCAGTTTCGGGCCGTTATTCAGACGACTGCGTCGCATACGGCTGTGGCAGGTCGCTCACCGTAATCTTGCGAACCGTCCCGGGCTTCTCGTAGCGGAAGTCGGTGAAGGGCGGGGTCGGCGGCGCAGCCTTCAACTTCGACGTGCTGGTGTCAGTCGGGTTGTCAGACGGCGCAGGCGCGCTTCCGGATCTGCATTCGCCGCCGCCGGCAAGACTGACGTCACATATGTCACGATCTGCCAGCGCTGGCTTGCCGGCAGAAACGCCCACGACGGCATCCCGTTCGCTTTGTCGCCGTGGGTGATGAACCAGAACACTTCGCCCGGCGCGACCGAATCGAGCTTCCCACCCACCAGCGACGGAATGTTGCCCGTGCCTTTTCCCGTCTTGCCGTGGCAGGACAGGCAATTCTTCGCGTACAGCGGTTTTCCGGCCTGGGCCGCAGCATCGTTGCCTTCATAAGGATTCTTCATGGCCTGGGCCGAAGCCGGCGCGTTGTGAAAGTTCGTGTCGACTTTCGTGTCGGCGTTCGCGTCGATTTCCGCGGCAGCGTTCGCGGCAAACAAGGGCGCGGCAGGCAGCAGAATCGCCAGGGCGACGAGGGCGTATGCGTTGGTCTTTTTCGATGGCAATGTCAATGTCGATGTGCGCATGAATCCTCTCAGTGTCCTATTTCCGTCTGAGATTTTAACCTGAAATCTTGGATGCCAGTGTTTGACGCCGGGATTGTGATAAAGAAAGCGCGAAAACACGACGTCATCAGCTCGCTGAGCCTGTCGGCGGACGAGCTTAATGGGCTCAAGAGGACGATCGCAAGCTCCGCCCCCGCCTGCGCGGAATGAGGGCCAAACCCCGTCGTAGTCCGCCTTTGCCTGTCCCGCGCGACTTGTAACTTTCTCGCCGCCGTACAACCTTCCTCCCTCAAAACTTGATCAGAGTGCAATAAAGCCGTATAAGCATAAGAAACCGAGCACCTAATCCCCGACCCACCAGACGGAGCGCTGCATGCGATTGTGGAAGTTTCTTTTACCCTTTTTAGCCTCAACCCTGTGCTTCGCCGCGCAGTCCGACCGCATTACGGGGACCATTGACTCTTCGCAGATGGTGGCGCTCACCGGCAATGTGCATGGATTTGCCCAGCCGCGTTTCGATCTTGGGAGGACCGACGGCAGCACGCTGATCTATGGAGTCACGCTGGCTTTTCGGCTCTCCGCTGCCCAGCAAAGCGACCTCAACAACTTGTTGGCCCAGCAACAGCAGCGCTCGTCCCCGAACTATCACAAGTGGCTTACGCCAGCGCAGTTCGGCGCCCGCTTCGGAATGAGTCAACACGATATCAACCGGGTCGAAACCTGGCTTGAGTCCAAGGGTTTCACCGTGACCTCGGTCGCCAACAGCCGAAACCTGATCACTTTTGACGGGACGGTGGCCCAGATCGAGTCGGCCTTCGACACCGAGATCCATAATTACCTGGTCGACAGCGAAATCCATTTTGCCAACTCGAACAACCCCTCGGTGCCGGCCGCGCTGGCGGCATCGGTGCTCGCGCTGGGACATCTTCACAACTTCGCCCCAAGCCGCGCCTGAAGTTTTCTCGGAAGTCCTCCGGGAGTGCCGACCCCCACTTCACCTCCGCTCTTTCGGGCAATCATTTTTTAGCCCCTGGCGACTTCGCGACCATCTACGACGTTCCCTCGAAGCCTCGATGGCACGGGCCAGACGATCGCCGTTGTAGGACAGTCCACCGTCAACCTTAACGACCTCAGCAACTTCCGCAGCGCCGCGGGCCTGCCCGCGAAGGCCCCGCAGCTTATCCGGTACCCGAGCGACTCAACTGCTTCGCGTTGTCCCGGCGATGAGGGCGAATCCGATCTGGACTTGGAGTGGTCCGGAGGAGTCGCCAAGAATGCCAACATCATTTTTGTCTACGCAGGACTGGTCGGCGACGACGCTTGTGGGGGCAGCCGTAACAATAGCGTGTGGAACGCCCTTCAGCAGGCGGTCGACAACAACTACGCTCCCATTATCAGTACCAGCTACGGGTCTTGTGAGGCGTCGAATCGGGAAGCCTTCGCGGATGAGGTTCAGGGGTGGGCGGGAACAGGCCAATACCCAGGGCCAGACAATCATGGCGGCTTCGGCGACTCCGGCGCAGCCGATTGCGACGGTCCGGTAGCGTCCGCCACTATGGGGCTGGCAGTGGATGTTCCCGCCGCTATCCCAGAGGTAACCGGGATGGGCGGGACAGAATTCTTCGGAGACGCTCAGGCGACGGTTTCCGGCGGAAATGCGGCCGCCACTACCTACTGGGCCGGCACGACCGGCAGAGCGATACCATTTCCTCGGCCCTTTCCTTTATTCCGGAGATGGCCTGGAACGATACGGCTGAGGACGGCGCGCTCTCGGCCTCGGGCGGTGGTGCCAGCCTGCTATTTCGCAAAGCCCACGTGGCAGACAGGCACGCCCAGCGACGGGAAACGCGACGTCCCAGATCTTGCCCTGAATGCTTCGCCCAATCACGACGCATATCTATTTTGTTCCGAGGATGGTGAGGGCGGTTCCATCGTTTCAACCTGCACCAGTGGTTTCCGCGACGGGGAGCGGTGGGACTCTTACGGTCGTCGGCGGCACATCCTGCGCTGCGCCTACGTTTTCTGCTATCACCGCGCTGCTGAATGAGTCTCTGGGTTCTTCGGGATTGGGAAACATCAATCCCACTCTGTACGCGTTAGCATCCAGCAATCCCACGGCTTTCCACGATGTGACGACGGGCAACAATATCGTGCCTTGCACCAGCGGAACTCCCAGTTGCCCGGCGACCGCCCCGTTCCAGTTCGGCTTTAGTGCCGGAGTCGGCTACGATCAGGTCACCGGACTTGGCTCCGTCGACGCCAGCGTGCTCTTCAGCGCTTGGAGCGCCTCGCGCACGGCCAGCTCGATTACGATTTCTCCGTCCGCCACGCACATCAATGGCGGTGCCAGTATTACCTTCACGGTGACAGTTACTCCTGCCACCGGCGTGGGAAGCGCAGCTTACTTCCACGCTCAATAACGGCACGACGACAGCTTTGGGAACGGCCAGTCTGAATACTCCCTACCCGCCATCGAAGAGCGGAACGGCGACTTTTGCCACGACGTCGCTGCCTGCCGGTTCTAACAGCGTCACAGCCTTTTTTCAGGGAGACGGCATCGGACGATAGCCTCGACCTCCGCCCCGCAGTTGTAACCGTGGCCGACTTTACCCTTATGACCACCACTGCCCTAACTCCCGCCTCGATCCCCCTGCCGGGCAGTCCACAACCGCCACGTTGACCATCGCTCCCCTCAACGGTTCTACCCAGACGATTAACTTTACGAACTCGATAACGGGAGCTCCGGGCATTTGCGCTGCGGGATTCCCGCGGGGCGCTTTTGCAGCTTCACTCCTTCAGCGTCATACTCGACGGCATGATCTTCCAGCCCGTAACTATAACCGTCACTACCGTGGCGAACATGACGGTACGCTTCGGGCCTGCAGACCATCACCGTGACCGGCACGTCTAGCGGAACTGGCGGCACATCCCACAACGCGACTCCTAGCCCGGCGCTGACGATAGGTGCGACCAATCAATCTTTTACTATCGCAGCGCAAAACAAGACCTATCCAGGTCTCCGTGGGACAGGCGGCTTCGGTAAATATTGCCGTCACCGGAACAAATGGTTTCATCGTGACCAGTGGCACCAGCATTACCACCGCTCTGCCGCTCACTTATAGCTGCTCCAGCGTACCCCCTCTCGGGCCTGCGGAGATCTCCTGCGTCGCTCCCGGCAACGGCCAACCCACCAACGCGACTGCGGTCACTGTTAAGCTGGCGACCACTGGCCCGACGTCGCAACTGCGGCCTCCGGCTCTGGGCGGTCAGCAGCGCCCTCGTCTACGCCCTCCTGCTCCCTGGCTTGTTCGGAGTGGTTACTTCTGGGAGGGTTCCGAGGCCGCCGGCCGCTGTTCGGCCTAGTTGTGGTTCTCGGATTCTCCACCGTGTGGCTGGGCTCGTGCAGCGGTAACAGCGGCAACAACAACAACGGCATAACCAATCCGGGCACGCCCACCGGGACGTACATGGTGACAATCAGCGCCACCACAGGAGGCGCAAACCCGCTCACTAACGCCAGCCCTGCGGTGACGATCCCGCTGCAGGTGTCGGCGGAATAAGCGGTCGAAAGTACAAGACGCTCCGCCGCGGCGGAGCGTCTTTATTTTGGTCACATGATTTGCTACCGCCGACGCGCTCGCTCACCATCTGGTCTATGATCCGTCTGAGGACTGTATGAAACGAGCTCTCGCTGCTCTGCTGCTGTTCGCGCTCTGCTTGGTGCTTCTGGGCGCGGCTGCCGAGGAGAGGTCTCCCAAGCCGCAATACGATGCCAAGGGACAGCTTCTTCGTCCCGACGACTACCGCGAGTGGATGTTTCTTTCCGCCGGCTACGGCATGAATTACAGTCCGTCGCCGGGCAGCCATGAGCTGTTCACCAACGTCTTCGTCGAGCGCTGGGCCTACCGGGAGTTTCATGAAGTCCGGCGCGTGGCCGGAGCAGACCATGTTTGTGATCGACGAACGGGACGCGCAGAGCAAAGGCTCGATCAACAAGACCGGCCATTTTCAGACGGACTTGATGGGCCTGGCGGTCGAGGTCAAAGACTCAAGCCGGTTTCCGGAAAAATGGGCCTATTTCGCCTTCAATGCCGACGGCAAAACCGCTGAAGCCATGCCGAAGGGTAACGGTTGCTGGTCCTGTCACGACGCGCATGCCGCGGTTGAACATACTTTTGTACAGTTTTATCCCACGCTGAAGCCGGTGGCGAAGAAGTTCGGGGTCTATGACGAGAAAAGGGAACAGGTGACGGACGTCAAATAAAACGTCCGAAGCCCGAAGCCCAGAAGCCGGAGCCGGAAGCGGAGCCTGCCAGTCATGTCCTCCTGTGCAAAACGGCATCCACTTTGCCCCTTGCGTGTGCGCGCAGGGGCGAGTACCATAGCCTTGTTCTCATTGGCCACGTTCCCGCGTAGGCCTTCCGCGCCCCAGGCCGTTCCCGGCGGCGCGACGGATTCCGATAACGGATAACCGATACGCAGAATTTAGAGTTTTTTTTGCCAGTACGAGTTTGCTTCACAAGAGAGCAACCGGTCTCGATTGCGTTCAAGATTGCGCCAAGCCCTACCCGCAATCCCGCATGGAGAAGTAAGCCATGCCCCCCGAATGCATTCGCGAAACGTGATAGTTGAAAGATTTGAGTGAGTCAGTGGAGAGGCCCCGCAAGAATAGTGGCTGTGCGCCAACGCTGTGAGAGCCTGCCGCAACCCATGGGGAACCTGAAATCGTAAGAGTTTGCAGACTGCACCGGATCGCAGATCCGGCCCAGCAGCTTTGAGAGGACTATGAACGCAGGACCAGGAAGACCCTCCGGTGGCGGAGGCAGGAATCGAAGACGGCGCGGACGCCGCCCCAACAATCCGCGTGGACCACGTCCCGCCGGCCCCGGCGAGGCACGTCACAATCAAGACGGCATCTACACTGCGCCCATGGACCACAGCTATCGCGCCGCGTTAGCGGGTGGCAACGGCAACAACGGGCAAGGCGCGCGGCGCGGCCCGCGTCCAGGCTTTGCTGCTCCTTTCGCGCCGGCCGATCCCGAACCTTTACCTGCGCTGCGCGAAGATTCCACCTCGCGCATCTTTGCCTTCGTCGACGATCTTTTCTTCGCGGCTAAGATTCAGGAGACCGCGCGCAAGCTCAATGTGAAGGTCGAGTTCGCCAAAAACGACAAAGACCTGGCCGAGCGCATGCAGCAGAACGGCGAGGAGAAGCCGTCGCTGATCATCTTTGACCTGAACAACGTCAACGCCAAACCGCTGACGCTGATTCCCAAGCTGAAGTCGAAGCTCAAGAAAGGCACGTCGATCATCGGATTCCTATCTCACGTGCAAGGCGATCTGAAGCAGAAGGCGCACGAAGTGGGCTGCGACATGGTATTGCCGCGTTCCGCCTTCTCGCAGAACCTTCCGCAACTCCTGCGCCGCCACGGAGCTCCGGAAGACGAGAACCCAACGGTCCAGTAGGGAAGGGCGCGAATGCCCCGAGAGGCTGACTGAGAACTGAGAACTGAGAACTGAGAACTGAGAACTGAGAACTGAGAACTGAGAACTGAGAACTGAGAACTGAGAACTGAGAACTGAGAACTGAGAACTGAGAACTGAGAACTGAGAACTGAGAACTGAGAACTGAGAACTGAGAACTGAGAACTGTTCTCCTATCCTGGCGGCCAACTCAGATGACGCCCCCCCAACAAGTGGACGTGGAGATGAAACACCGACTGCCCCGCGCCCGGACCCACGTTTAGCACGGTCCGGTATCCCTGCTCGATCTTCCGCTGTCGTGCAATCTCGGCGGCCGCCAGGTGGCAGCGGCCGATCGCTTCGGCATCCTCGGTCTGCGCTTCTTTTAATCCAGCAAAATGCCTTTTCGGAATCACGAGCACGTGCGTCGGCGCCTGCGGGTTGATGTCTTCAAAGGCCACCACGTAGGCGTCTTCGTAAACCTTCTTCGCAGGAATCTCGCCGCGGAGAATGCGGCAGAACAGGCAATCGCTCGCAGCCTCGGTCATTGTTGGGTCACCCTTTGAGTCCTATGGCGGAAACGATAACACTTGAGCCCAGGGATTGTCAGCGGGACTATTCACCGCGACTTCGTAACCAGTTGCGCGAAGGGCTCAGATCCCACATTCCACGTGCCTTCAAAGGGATTGTCCAGGTCCGTCAGCACAAAGTGGGCGAAGAAGAGCAGCATGGTGGTGATCGCAATTGACACCAGGCCAAGCGCAAGATTCCGGAACGGAAAAAAGAAAAGCAGAAACAGAATCATGGACGCAGTAAGAGTCACAAACAGCAGAAGTGTCTGCGGCATCCGCTTTGTGCTGAGGGCGAGGCGCTCATCGCGGTGCGCACTCGCCTGGCTCGCAATCTCCAGCAGTTGCTGGTAGAGGACGCGCTCGGTGTCATCTTCGGGTTGCACCTCGGTGACGCTGGAAACGACTGCGGAGAATCGCTTGTCGGTAGTGTCAATTTCTTCCCGCGCCGAGAGCGTCCTCCATTCGGTCTCCGCAACCGCGCGGGCATAGACCTTCACCGCCCTCACGATCGGCTCGCGCACAGTTTCTTTCAACCGCTGGCTGAATAGGAGCAAGTCTTTCAACGCTCCCGACTCCTTCTGTATTTCGTTTTCGACGGAAGTGAACTGTCCCCAGATCACGTAGATCGCAAAGGCGTAGACAACGCTGTAAAGGGTGCCGATGATCTGCAGAAGGGCACCGATCCCCTCGGCATCGTTCTCGAACAGTTTTTGAAAGCCCAGCAGATGCAGTACGAAGTAGAAGGCTGCCGCCGCGGCGATAATCTTCGCGCCGCGAAGACGTACGGACGCTGGAATCGTTTCGGGCATCATGGGAACTCCGCGAGAGGATAGCAGAAGTGGCCAGCGGTCAGTAGGGATCCCGGATTGACAGGCCACTGATTACGGGCCCACTGACTGACCGCTGCTCTAGTCCAGCCTTACCAGGAAGACCGCGCCTTCAGTAGTTTCGGTTTCGGCGGCGAGAGCTTTGGCGCGCTGGCGGTCGTCGTCGAGCACGCGCACCCGCACCCACCAGTCTCCCGCAGGACTGGCGAAGCGCAGCACCTTCGCCGTGCTGTAGCGGCGCTTGAGATGGTCGGCAAGTGTCGTGGCGACGTCTTCGTCGGGAAAGCCGCCGATCTGCACCGCCCACTTTCCACCGGTATCGAGCGGCACGGGCGTCTGCATCACTTCCACTTTCACTTCCGCAATCCCGGGCTGGTAGACATCGACCTTACGCGCCGCGGCCAGCGATAGATCGAGCACCCGGCCGGGGATGAACGGCCCACGGTCCGTAATACGCACCAGCGCCGAGTGGCCCGTCTTGAGATTGGTGACGCGCACGATCGCTCCCAGCGGCAGCGTACGATGCGCCGCCGTCATGGCGTGCATGTTATAGACTTCGCCATTCGATCCGCGCCGGTTGTGATAAGGCGGCCCGTACCAACTGGCCCGCCCGATTTCCGTGGCGAGAGGCGCGGCGCCTGCGGGAATGACGGGCTCGGCGAGGTCGGCGCTGCTCTCCTCACTGCTTTTAGCGGCTGGCGAACGCCCGTTCTTCGCCGGGTTCGCAGGCTGCGATGCGGCGGGAGGTTCGGAAGTCGATTCAGAAGTCGAAGCCCCAGCAGCGGCATCCGGTGGCGGCGGCACCGCGACCCGCGCCTGCTTGGGATGACTGCATTCCGTAAGGAAGAGCAGCAGAATCGCAGGCAGCAGAAGCTGAATCAAGCGGCAGGGAACGGAGCTGGCGCGGGTCGGCTTCACTTTCCCGCAGCTTTTTGTTGCTCCATGTAGTCGGCCAGTTGGGTGAGCTTTACGCTCGCCGTGCGGAGCGCCTTGGTGGAGTGCTGGCGCACTGCGGGAACGACCTCGTCGTTCAAATACTTGATGAACTCGGGAATCTCTTTCTCGATCCGTTCGGCAGCCTCGGCCACAGTCTTGCTGACGCGCGCCGATGCGTCCTCTACCTTACGATTGAAGTTGTTCATGGTACTCCTCGCTATTCCTGGCGCGGATAGAGTCACGCGAACGGTGCGGACGCCGGGTAGAAGCATTATTTCGCGCTTCGGAGTGCGGGGTCAATGCCAGGGCATATGTGAGGGCAACGAAGCGAGCATTAGAACGCTGGCTCCGGACAGATCGGGGCACCGCCCGCAAACGTCCCTTGCAACAAGGATACAATCCTTGATAAAGTAAGGATTATGCCAAAGGTCACCAGCAAGCTCCAGTTGACCGTTCCCAAGGCCATTGCCAACCAATACGGCATCCGTCCCGGCGACGAACTGAAGTGGATTCCCGCAGGCGAGAGCATTCGCGTGGAATTGGTCCAGCGTAAGGCTAACGCCGGGCACGAGCTGACGACCGAAGAGAAGCTAGCGTTGTTTGATGCCGGGACAAAACGGCTGAACGCGCTGCACGCGAAAGAATTGAAAGAAAACCAGGGCAACACGGTCACTCGCGAAACCCGGGGCTGGACGCGCGAGGAACTCTACAACGACGAACGGGGACTGCCTCGTGGCTTCCCTCGTTGATACCAATATCCTTGTATACCGGTGCGATCCCATTGATCCGGAGAAGAGCACCAAGGCCAGCAACCTGTTGCGCGAAGGCGTGGCGGCAAAAGAACTCTACCTTCCGCACCAGGCCTTGATCGAATTCGTTAATGCTGTGACCAAACGCCGGGCCGGGGGGCGCTCGCTACTCAGCCTGGAAGAGACGTTGCGGCAGGCGGAAGACCTGCTCAATGAATTCACCGTGCTTTATCCGAGCGAGAAAGTGTTTCGAATTGCCATGTTTGGGATGGCGGCCTACCATTTCTCCTGGTACGACGCTCACTTGTGGGCCTATGCCGAGCACTATGGCTTGCCTGAACTTCTTTCCGAGGATTTTGAGCACGGCCGCAGGTACGGCACTGTGCGCGTGAGAAACCCATTCTTGAGCCCCGATGTCGCGTAGGCTGGGAAGCGTGCAGACGCCTCACTCCATTCAGAGCTTCCTTTCCAAGCCTCGGCAACGTGAGTTTCGGAAGCATCTTCTCGCCTGGTATGACCTTCACCGCCGTGACCTGCCCTGGCGCGCGAACCGCGATCCCTACCGCATTTGGCTTTCCGAAATCATGTTGCAGCAGACGCGCGTCGCCGCAGTGATCGATCACTATCAGGAATTCCTGCGGCGTTTTCCCACGGTAGGGAAGCTCGCGGCCGCGCGCCAGGCGACGGTGCTCGCGGCCTGGAGTGGCCTCGGCTATTACCGTCGAGCACGCATGCTGCACGCGGCGGCCAAGGTTGTGATTGGCGAACTCGGCGGAAAGTTTCCGGCCACTGAAAAAGCCCTGCGCGAGTTGCCGGGAATTGGCCGCTACACTGCTGCGGCGATTGCCAGCATCGCATTCGATGAGCCAGTTGCGGTGGTCGATGGCAACGTTGAGCGCGTGCTGCAGCGAGTTTCGGGGAAGCGTCTAGCCGGCGAAGAGCTGTGGATTGCGGCGAATCACCTGTTGGATGCGAAGCGTCCCGGCGATTTCAACCAGGCCATGATGGAGTTGGGTGCCGTAGCGTGTACGCCGCGGGCGCCTCTGTGCCTGACCTGTCCGGTAATCGAGCTCTGTGCCACGCGTGGAGAACTCGCCGCAACAACCAGGCCCGCAGCACAGAAGAAGCGTGAGATTCACTACGCACTCGATTGCCGCAACGGAGGACGCCGCGATGGCGAGGTGTTCCTAGTCCAGCGCTCGCGGGATGCTTCGCTCATGCCAGGCATGTGGGAACTGCCGGAACTGGCCAGCGTAGCGCCTCGATCGCAGCCGTCGGCGGCGCTACAAAATCGTAGCCCATCGTTTACTCTGCGGCATTCCATTACCGTCACGGATTACACTGTGGGCGTGTGGCGCAATGTCGAACTGTCGCACGATGGCGGAAAGTGGTTTCCGGTAAAGCGCCTGCGACGCGTGGCGCTTACCGGACTGGCGCAAAAGATTCTGCGGAAAGCGGAGGTGTTATGAGGCGGACTCGTCGATTTGCGTTGCTCCTGTTCGTCGCTTTTGGCGCTTGCTCGCTGGCACATGTGGAAATCCTCGTCGCCCAGGTTACCCCGCCACTCGATGCGCCGCGGTTCGATGTCATCCTGAACAATGTCTCTCCGCCGGCCTATCCTCCATTGGCCCGGCAGGCTCGCATTATGGGCGACGTAAAAATACTCGTCGGGGTTCGGCAGGATGGAACCTTGGCATCAGCCGAGGTTTTGAGCGGACATCCCCTACTGAAGCAGGCCGCTTTGGAAAGTGCCCGGAAATCAACATTTTTGTGCCGGGAGTGCAAAAATCCGGTCACATGGTTCACGGTGACGTATACATTCGGCACGCGCATCGACTCCGACGATCCTGAGTGCAGCGGTGCCGCAGGTCGTCGTACCGCAAAGTGCCTCGGCTCTTGTCTGCGTAAGCCAGCCGTGGGCCAAACGCTGGACCACGTGATAATTCTTGCGGATCCTCCGTTAGTTGAAACTCAAACCTCCCGCTAGAGCGTGAGTCTTTGAGCCAAGGCATCGGTCATCCTCAGACTGACCACCGGGCAACTGCCTTTCCCATCCCGCATCATCTAGAATGTAGACACACGGGGCGTGGACGTATGAACTGGCTGCGAAGCATCCTGAAACGATCTACCGGAGGACGACCAATGGCGGCATTGACCGTGGGCACCAAGGCGCCCGAGTTCGAACTGAAAGCCATGGATGGCAGGCTTTTCGTATTGCGCGACGAACTGGCGCGCGCTCCGCTGGTGCTCGCATTCTTCAAGGTATCGTGTCCGACCTGCCAGTACACGTTTCCGTTTCTGGAGCGGCTGGATCGCGCCTACGGGCACAAGGGCGTCAGGATCATCGGCGTCTCGCAGAACGAACCCAAACCCACCTCGGACTTCGCCAAAGAATTCGGCGTCACCTTCCCCGTGCTCCTCGACCAGCGGGACTCCTATCCCGTGTCGAACGCGTACGGCCTGACCAATGTCCCGACCGTATTCTGGATCGCCCAGGATGGCGAGATCGAACTCTCCAGCGTTGGCTGGTCGAAGGCCGATTTCACCCAGATCAACCGCAAGATGGCTGAGGCAGGAAAGACGGAGCCGGCAGCGCTATTCAAGCCGGGCGAAGATGTGCGCGATTTCCGCGCCGGCTGAGGGTCTAAGAATTAATCCCGCGGTCGCGGGACGAGCCACAGTGACGCTAGCTTTCGGTTGACCTGCCTTCACCTTCGATCTTTCGGTCGTGCACCAAAGCCCCGCGGGTGAGTGACCTTTGGATCAGCTATCCTCAGACTTCTCTTTAGCCATGCTCTGTTGTCCGTTACAATTCCTTAAGTCTTTACAAACTGGCATTCCTACATAAGAACCTTTTCGCGCCGGCACACTGTTCCGTCACGGGGGAGAAGACTGATCTATGCAAGTAATCGGGAGAAGAAGTGTTCTTGTCGGCCTGATCGGCGCTCTGAGCCTGGCCGTGCTGGCAGAGGGTGGAGCAGCGCCGGGCGCAGCCAGGCGCGAATCAGTCTCGGTGCGGTTGCCGGGCGCGGCTTTTGCCGCGATGCAGACCATTAATCCCGATCACATTCGCTGGCACGTCCGCTATCTCTCGCACGATCTCTTGGAAGGTCGCGGAACCGGCCAGCGGGGCGGCGACATTGCCGCCGAATATATTGCTACACAGTTTGCGCAATACGGATTGAAGCCCGCCGGCGATAACGGATCCTACCTGCAGAAGGTGCCGCTCGTCGGCATCACGACGCTCGCGGAAACCCAGTTCACGCTGCAGCCGAAACAAGGCGCTGCCATGAATTTGAAGCCGCTCGATGAGTATGTTGCATACGATCAGACGCAGCAGCCGCAGTCCGATGTGGACGCCGAGATCGTCTACGTTGGTTATGGAATCGAAGCTCCGGAATATAACTGGGACGACTACAAAGGCATGGACGTGCGCGGCAAAGTGCTGCTCATGCTCGTGAACGAGCCACCGTCGGATGACGTGAAGTTTTTCAAAGGCAAAGCCCTGACTTACTACGGCCGCTGGACCTACAAGTACGAAGAAGCCGCGCGCAAAGGCGCAGTCGGCGTGATTCTCATTCACAAAGAAGACATGGCGAGTTATCCGTGGGAAGTCGTGCGAAACTCGAATTCAGGCGAGAAATCGTATCTGAAGCTCGAAGGCCCAGTCCTGAAAGTCGCGTCGTGGATGCAGCTTGATGTGGCGCGGAAGCTGGCTATTGCATCGGGGATGGATTTGGACAAGATGATGGCGGACGCGCGCTCGCGCGAGTTTCATCCCGTGGATCTGGGAGCGAAGCTGAAAGCGCACATGGTCAGCAAAGTGCGCCACTTCGAGTCGAATAACGTGGTCGCGATCCTTCCGGGTTCAGACCGCAAACTGAACGGCGAAGCAGTCATGTACACCGCGCACTACGATCACCTCGGCATTCGTCCCGATATGCCGGGCGACAACATTTACAACGGCGCCGTCGACAATGCCACAGGCTGCGGCATTCTTCTGGAAATGGCGCGCGCCTTCAGCGTGGCCAAAGATCGTCCCGGTCGCTCGCTGATCTTCGCGGCCGTCACGGCAGAGGAGCAGGGATTGCTCGGCTCGGAGTATCTGGGCAAGCATCCGCCGGTCCCCGCAGGGAAGATTGCGCTGGATTTGAACTTTGATGCACTGGCACCAATCGGCGCGCCCGAAGAAGTAGAAGTTTCAGGAGCGGAGCGAACCACTTTTTATCCGTGGGTGCAGGCGATGGCCAAGGAGTTCCGCCTCGCGATCCGTCCCGACGCGCATCCTGAAGCCGGACACTTCTACCGCTCCGATCATTTCAGTCTGGCACGCGTCGGCATTCCAGCCTTCTCAATCAACGAAGGAACGAAGTTCAAAGGTCACGATGAGGCTTGGGGCCTCGCGCAAGACAAAGACTACGTCGAGAACCATTATCACCAGCCGAGCGACGAATATCGTCCCGAGATGGATTTCGTCGGCGACGCAGCCATGGCGCGCTTCGGCTTCGCCCTGGGCTGGGAAGCCGCAAGCTTTACGAAACTCGTCGGCTGGCAAAAGGGTGACGAGTTCGAAGCAGCACGAACCAAAAGCCAGTAGCGATTACTTCGGCTGTCCGTCCAGCCGACGCTCGGCCCTTGCTCCAGAAACCTGACGAACCTGTCCTCGAACCCGGTAACCTAGGTAACTTTAGACCTCGCGGGACCCATGCTAGCCTCGATATGTACATGTGTAATCAGTAGCTTCCAAGAATTCTGACGGTTCACGATGCCTCGACTTCCCATTTTTCGCCTGGGCAAGGAGCCAGAGAAACTGGCGCCTCCGGAATTGATTGCGGCTGCGCCGTCGATCGTTCTGGAAGGGCTTGCGGTCGGTGTCGATAACCTGCGGCATGACGTGACGTTGAGCCCGCGTTTTGTAGAAGCAACGCGGGCGCAAGTGATGCGGTTGATCGTTCGCCATGGCGAGCTGGAAGGGCTGATGGCGGCGGAAACTCCGCAGCACAATCAGGGGCCGTCGTGGATGAGAAACGCAGTGGCTGGTCCCAGCCGCAACAAGGTGGAAAAATCCGACTGGAAGCCGTTGTTGGCCGAACTGCACCTGGCGGCGCTGAATCGCGCGAAGAAAGAAGAAAAAATTTCCGTTGACCTGCTGGCGCGGCTGGCCGTGACCAAGTTTCTGCGTACCGAGATGAACCTGCAGTTCGCGCAAGTGCTCGAACGCTGCCGCGTTCTGCTCAAGAGTTACGAAGGGGTTCGGCAGGGCAAAGGAGTCGAGTATCGCGAACGTGTTGCCGCATTCCAGGTGCGGAAGAAGATCATCCTGCGCAAAACCGGACAAGATTTGTTCGAGACTCTGCGCGAGATTGAGAAAGAGACGCTGGCGCGCACGCGGCGGTCGTTGTTTGGAGAAGTAAGGGCGGCAGAAGCCAGCGTTGCAGAACCGAAGGCCGGCGACGCGAAGGCTGGCGATGCGAAGCTGGGCGAGACAAAGCTGGGCGAGCCGGGCAGCGCGGGGCTGGGCAGTTATGGTCTGTTCGTCAACCGCCTGGCATTTTCGGAGGATGGGCGCGACGACTACCTTTGCGCCGAGCATTACGTGATGCTGGGAAACTGGGATCGCGATCCCGATCGCTACGGGCGCTTGCAGGATGTGACGTGGAGCTTCATCCGTTTGCTCTACGGCGCGGAAACCACGAGCGAGATGATCGACGCCTGGATATGCGCTCCCGAGAATGCTCGCGCGCTGGTAGGAACAGGAACGCCCGACGATTCCACTGCGGAAGGTGTTGCTCGGCAAGAGCGCCTCGCGCAATGGGTTCGGCTGCTCGAAGATGAGCAGGTGATGGAGCATGTGATCGCCTCTTACCACACGGTTCCTCTGCTCAGCGAGTATGCTCCGCGAATCAATCCGCAGCAGCTGAAGAATGCGCTGATCTCGCGTCCGGAATGCGATCGCGTCGAGCGCATGATTCAGGAACACGGCAAGCTCTCGCCCGCGAGTCTTTACGCAGCTGTGGGCAAGGTCGCGGGATGCCGCGGCGCGGAGCGAGCCAAGGTGGCGGCGCGATTTCTGCAGGACTTTTCTCACTACCATCGCGATCTGCGGCGGCTGGAAGCGCTGAACGCGGCGCTCGACTCGGTAAACCTGGTCGCTACGGAAAAGCTACGCGAGCTTTCCCGGATGAATGGCACGCTCTACGAATTTCTTTTGCCCGATGAGCAGCAGCAACCGGAAGAAGATCGCGTGCTGCGGCACGTGGTGCTCAAGGCCGATGTGCGCGACTCCACGCGGCTGACGCGCACTTTGATGGAAAAGGGACTCAATCCAGCGTCTTACTTCAGCCTGAACTTTTACGATCCGGTAAACAAACTGCTCGGCAAGTATGGAGCGCAAAAAGTTTTTCTCGAAGGCGACGCAATCATCCTCGCAATCCTCGAGCGTTCCGGCGAGCCGGGACTGGCGGTGAGCCGGACGTGCGTGCTGGCTCGCGAGATTATCGAAATCGTGCGCGGCTACAACGAACTGATGCAGCGCTCGGGCATGCCCGGCCTGGAGCTGGGCGTGGGCATTACGCTGCAGGAATCAGCGCCGCTTTATCTGATGGATGGCGAACACCAGATCATGATCTCGGAAGCGCTGAACCAGAGCGACCGTCTTTCCTCCTGCAACAAGCGCGCCCGCAAGGTAATGGAGTCGCAGGCCGGACCGTTCCACGTCTACGTGTTTCAGTCGGGCGAACTGAGCACTGACGAATCGGCGAATCCAGAGGACTCGATCTTGAGCTTTAACCTGGGCGGCATTCGCATGAACGAAGCGGCGTTCCGCAAGCTGGAGCAGGAGATTTCACTCGTGCCTCTGGCGGTAAAGCTGCCTCCGTCGATTGCGTCCTCGGATAAAGGCGAGTACCGGCTGCTCAGCGCGACCGTGCCTGTGGACCGCGACATCTTCCGCAAGATCGTGATCCGGGTGAGCCGCGTGCCGCTGATCAATGTCGAAGATTTCTCCGTGCAGGGCTGGACCGAGCGCAGCTACTACGAAGTCTGCACCGACCCTGCCATCTACGCCGCGTTGGAAAAGAAAAAAAGCGCGAAGGCATAATTTCAGGATTTCCGACTGACGGCGAGCGCCTCTCAAGAGCTAATCTGTTGCTACCCCCCTCCCCCTGCCTCTAGTGGAATCATCACGCTAGCAGGAAATTCCTTGCAAAATCCGCAGCCTAAAGAAGTTAGGTACTAAAATCTTTGAAACAAAGGAGTTAGAGGCGCGATGGCCGGAGTGCGCCCGACCGTCACTGCCTCGACAATGATCGCTCGATTTAATATTGGGCGCAAGGTCAGATGTCACACCGGGGTTGTGGAAAACTTACGCCCAAGGATTCGCCACGGATTTCCGTCGAGTCACTCGGCGATTTCTCTGAGAATGGACAAAACAAACGTCAAGTTGTCACTCCGCTCGCAGCGCGTCTGTTGGGTTCACCGATGCCGCGCGACGCGCAGGCAAGAAACTCGCCGCCATCGACGGGAGCCCCAGTAACACGGCCACGCCACCCAGAGTGACTGCGTCCCATGCCTGCACTCCGAACAGCAGATTGCGCGTCAGCAGTGATGCTCCGACCGAGCAGACCAGCCCGACAGTGAGCCCTATTCCGGTCAGCCATCCCGCCTGTCGCATGACGAGTTTGTAAACGGAAATACGCTGGGCTCCCATTGCTATGCGCACCCCGATCTCCCGGGTTCGCCGGGTCACTGAATAGGCAGTCACCCCGTAAAGGCCCACAACGCCCAGAATCAGTGCCATGGCAGCAAATCCGCTCACCAGCCACGTTGAAAATCGGTGCAGGAGCGCCGCCTGAGTGTCCTCAATCTGCTCGCTCATCGTCTGCTCATCGGATACGCCCAGATTCGAGTCGATCTCATGCAAGGTGCTTGCCAGCGTTGGCAGCAGCGACTCTGGGGCTTGCCGTGTGCGCGCGACCAGGCTGAAATTGTGATCCTGTGTTTGGTTGATCGGGAAATACTCCGCAGGCCAAATGTCGACGTCGAGGGGTCCCTCTCGAACATCGGCGACCACGCCGATGATCTCCCGCACAGACGGACGTCCCCCCTCGTAGTCGGCGATCCTTTGGCCGATCGGGTCCTGGCGCGAGAAGTACTTTCGGGCCAGCGCCTGATTGATGATGGCAACTCCCGGCGTGGATGCATCCTCGGCATCGGTGAAAAGTCGTCCACGCAATAGTCCGGCCTTGAGCGTGGGCAGATAGTCGGCGCTCACGTGACGCTCGTCCACCGTGTTGTGTTCACCGTGGGATGGCTTTCCTGGAAAGGTGATCCAGTCGACCGGGCAATTGCATTGCACGGGAACGACGCTGCTAATTCCCACCGATTCCACGCCTGGAAGGTTCGAGACACGGCGCGCAATCTCGCCGTAAAGCGCCAGCGTCTGCTCATTGTTCTTGTAGACCGTGTCAGGAGCCATCACTTGCACGGTCGCGAGATGTTCTGGATCAAAGCCCAACGGCACGTGAAGCAGGCGATAGAGACTCTGACCCAGCAGCCCTGCGCCAGCCAGCAACACTACGGCGACCGCTAGTTCCACGACCACCAGGTTCGCTCCCAGCTTTCGCCAGAGCCGCCCGGAAGCTCCGCGATCTGCCTCCGCCAAACCGTCACGCACATTTTGGAACGAAAGCCTTAATGTCGCTGTGGCGGCTACCAGCAACGCGACCATTAGCGCTATTCCTGCGGCCAATGCGCCCGTGTGTGCGTCCAACCCAACTCCCTGCAGAAATGGCATGCCTGACGCTAAATCCTTGGGGATGAGGCGTGCTAGAAGTTTCATGAGACCGCTGGCCACGAACACGCTGGCCAGGCTCCCCGTCAGTGCTAACAAGAGTCCTTCAGTCACAAACTGACGCACCAGTCGCGTCGGCGAGGCGCCCAGCGCGCCCCTCACCGAAATCTCGCGCCTCCGGCTTTCCGAGCGGACCAGCACCAGGCTGGCCACGTTGACGCAGGCAATCAACAGCAGCAACCCGGCTCCAGCCAGCAGCGTCAACAGAAGAGGCCGCACATCTCCGATAACAATTTCAGAGAGCGGAACGACGCTGGCGCCCTCGTAGCGATCGGACGTGGGATATTGCATCTGCAGCTGCCCTGCGATGGTGTTCATTTCAGTCAGCGCTGCTTGCGCGGTGACTGCGTCGCGCAGCCTCCCTATTCCCCAAAAGTTATAGAAGGTCCTCATCTGTTCGTGATAGGTCAAGGCATTAATAGGGACCCAGAACTCCGCGTCACCAGCTCTAGCGAATGAAAACGTTCGCGGGAGAATGCCGATGATCGTATAGGCCTGGTTGTCGAGGTCGAGCATCTGCCCCACCAGATCTTGACGTGCGCCGAAGCGATGAAGCCACGCGCCATAACTCACGATGACAACATTTGGCCCGCCCGGACGATTCTCGCCGGGATAAAAGTCGCGCCCGAGCATGGGATGCACACCGAGCGTTTTGAAGAATCCGCCGCTCACGCGCTCGCCCTGGACCGGCACAGCTCCTGAGGGGGTGCGCAGAAGATAGCTGCTCCCGTTGTAAACATCCAGCGAACTGAAAGATTTGTTCAGCCGTTGCCAGTCGAGATAATCGGGATACGAAAGGGGCCAGCGTGGCGATTCAACGTTGCTTTCGTTCACGGACATCAGGCGTCCGGGGTTTACATACGGAAGCGGCCGCAGCAGAGCCGCATCCACAAAACCGAAGATAGCCACACTCACACCCGCGCCCAGAGCCAGAATCAAGATCGCCGTCATTGCAAATCCGGGATTTCTCGTCCATTGCCGCAGCGCAAACCGTAGGTCGTGCACCACCGTCTCTGTTCGAAACGTCACCACTTCGTGGCTTTGTTCGCGCAGCTTCGTGGAATTTCCGAACTGCCGCATCGCGGAGTAATGCGCTGCTTCGGGTGTCATTCCTCCGTCGATCAACTCCTCCTCGACCTGCGTACGGTGAAATGCCATCTCCTCATCCAGTTCGCTAGCGAACCGCTTCCCGCCAACGAGAATCAAGAGCTTTTTTACGAACCGGGCGATCGCATTCATCTAAGCCTCCTGCGCATCGCTCATGACGCGGCCAATCGCCGCAATCATCTGTTCAAACTGAGACATTTCGATGCCCAACTGCTTGCGCCCTATCGCAGTGAGCGTATAGAAACGGGCGCGGCGGTTGGTTTCCGTCGTCTTCCACTCAGCCTTCACCCAGCCCTGCAGTAGCAACCGCTGTAGCGCCGGATACAGCGAACCTTCTTCCACAGTCAGCACATCATCTGAAAAGCGCTTAATCGAGAGCGCGATGCCGTATCCATGGAGTGGCGTGCGAGTGAGCGTTTTCAAGATGAGCATGTCGAGCGTTCCGGGCAGCAGATCGGGCTTCTTGGCCATTCCATACCATAGATACTCTATGGGTAGAATGTCAATGGATGATTTCTTTCGGGTTCTGGGTGGGTGGTCGGCTAAGCGGAAGCTATCCGAGCTTTCGACGTCCGGGGAATCGTCTCAACTGGCGATAACTCGCGATTCACTCATTCACCAGTTTGGCAGAGTGTTGCCTACACCGCGCTTACCGGTGCTTGCGGAAAATTTCGAAGATCAAGTTGAAGAATTGCACTACGGTTATCCCGATCGCGACATAGACCGCAATCTCAAGCCGGCGACCCGCCTCTAGAGTCCCACGCAGCAGGTCGGCTACGTCTTTCGTGGACTGTTGCAGAGTATCGGCCAATTGCTCAAAGTGCTGCAGCGAAGCTCTCATTTTGTCCGAGGTTCTCGATATGGCCAGCGACGCTTCACCGAACTGCTGTCCATTGCGCAGATCAAGCTCAGCCCGGCACGCCGTCCACCACGGACTTCCCGGAGGATTTTCATACATCCGCTGCCGGATCTCCGCATAAGAACGGTTACGCAACAACTCCACTAGCGCCGACACTTTGTCGGCCCCCTGGGCTTGCTCACTGGCTTGGGTTTCGGGAGCTTTCGCGTCACTGACGATAACCGGCATACAGGCAGCCTATCAGGCAGCTGTTGCTGAATTGAGGTGCCCGAAGTGCATATCTGCCCTGCCGTTTCCGCGCAATCCGGCTGCTGGTAACGACCTTACCCATGCCCTTTCAGCCATACCGTGCCTCGGCCTTTCGTGGTGGCACGAGCGTGCGCCTATTCGGCTCTCAACGCTTGCGCCGGATCGAGGCGTGATGCACGCCAAGCGGGAAGGGCGCATGCGAACGCGGCCACCGCGAGCAGGGCTGCGGCAACTGCGGCGTAAACGGCCGGATCAAGCGGCTTGATCTCATAGAGTAAATCGCGCATCAGTTGGCCGGCTTCGAGGCTGGCTGCTAGTCCCACAAGCAGACCAAAGACCGCGGGCCGCATTCCATCGAGCAACATTTTCCGCATTACCTGCTCGCGCCTTGCACCCAGCGCAACGCGGATGCCGATTTCAGTCGTCCGCTGCGCGGCGAGGTATGACATCACGCCGAACAGGCCTGCGGCGGCGAGTACCAGCGACAGCGTGGCAAAAGCGACGAGCAGCGCCGTGTTGAAGCTCTGGTCCAGAGTCGATTTGCCGAGCAACTGGTTCATGGTGAGCACATCGGAGACGGGCAGATCGTGGTCCATCTCCGAGACAATTCGTTGCACGGGAAGCGCGAACTGCTCGAGATTGTGGCTGGAGCGAATCACGAGAGTGCCGACGGTCTCG
Source organism: uncultured Acidobacteriaceae bacterium (assembly GCA_963827005.1). GTDB lineage: Bacteria > Acidobacteriota > Terriglobia > Terriglobales > Acidobacteriaceae > Sulfotelmatobacter. The sequence continues at coordinate 647,863 of CAWGZD010000007.1, read as the reverse complement.
ACCCCGGCATCCAGCGGGTAATATTGGACTGGCCGCGGGGCTTCGCCGATGGCGTAGCGGGTATCGCCCACCATCCCGACTATGACGAAATCTTTGCCGCGTACACGGATGTGCCGGCCCAGCGGATCTTCGCCGGGGAAAAATTGGTCGCTAAAGGATTGGCTAATGATGACTTCGTTGGCAGCATCTAAATGCTTCCCGGGGTCGAATGTACGTCCGCGCAAAATAGGAATGCCCATCGCGTTGAAGTACCTGGGATCAGCCCAGCGGTTCAGGGCGTAAAGACCACTGCCTTGCGGCAAGGGCGGATGCTCTACGATGCTGAAGCTCCAATCGTTCTGGTAGCCCTGTCCGGGGACAAGCGTCGCAAAGCCTGCCGCATCCACTCCCGGTAGAGCGCGCACACGATCGAGCAGCGTGTCGAAGAAGTTGGCTCGCTGGGCGGGCGTTGCGTATCGAGCATCGGGGATGCCCAGATGCATGGTGATCACGTCTTGCGTGCGGCAACCCATGTCAGAAGAGCGCAGCCGTTCGTAGCTTTTGAGGAGCAGTCCCGCGCCAACGAGGAGGATCACAGTCAGTCCGACTTCGAGCGTGAGCAGGACTTTACGGAGCCTGGCCCGCACGTTGCCGCCGCTCACCGAACGCGACGTCTCATGGAGCGCGCCGAGAATGCGCTTGTCGCTGGTGCTGAAGGCAGCGATGAGTCCGGAAAACAGCGCGCATATTAAGATAACGCCGACCGTAAACGCAGCGACCACGCCGTCAAAGTGGATAGATTCGACGCGGCTCATGTCGTCGCGAGTTCGCGTGAGCCACTGCAGCGCGGCGAAGGCGAGCAAAAGTCCCAGCGCGCCGCCGGAGGCCGAGAGCAGAAGGCACTCCATGAGGCGCTCGCCGATCAGTCGCAGCCAGCTCCCGCCCAGCGCGGTGCGGATGGCTAATTCTTTGCGCCGTGCGGCCGCGCGCGCGACCAGCAGATTGGCAACGTTGAGGCATGCAATCAGCAGCAGGCAGCCGGTTGCCCCCAGCAGCATGTAGAGCGGCTTCTTGATTTCGCCAACGATGTGCTCGAGCAGAACACGGCTCCGGGCGCTTCGAAACACGAATGGGTCGGTGAGGTGCTCATTGTGGATGCGTTCGGAGATCAGGCTCAGATCGGCCACGCCTTGCGAGGCGCTGATACCTGGCTTGAGCCGCCCTACAACGCGAAACTGGTGATTGCTGAACGACGTCATCACGTCTTTGGGCTTGTCGTGGTAGACCGGTGTCCACAGTTGGGTGGACGGGTCGGGAAAATCGAACCAGGCGGGCATGACGCCGATAACGGTGTACGGCTGGGCGTCGAGGAAGATGGTCTGGTTCAGGATGGCAGGGTCACCGCCGAAGCGACGCTTCCACAAACCCCAACTCAGCAAGACCGTGCCATTGGCACCGGGGTTGTCATCGGCCTGCGTAAAATCGCGGCCCAGCGCGGGCTGCACGCCCAGCGTGCGCAGCATGTCCCATGAAAACAATGCACTCGTCAGCTTCTCCGGCAATTGCCCGCCGGAGCCAGAAAGGCCGACCCGGATATCCTTCGCGAGCGCGAGACTGCGATAGCTGCGGTTCTGGTTCTTCCACTCGGCGTACACGCCGCCGGAAACCACGTTGAAACCGGCCGAATCGTCTTTATAAAGATCCGCCTCATAGAGCATCATGAGACGATCGGGATCCTGAAACGGCAAGGGCTTGAGCAGTACGCCACGCACCACGGTGAACAGGGCAACATTGGCGCCAATGCCGAGCGCCATTACGAGTACAGCGATGACGGTAAAACCGGGCGTGCGACGAAGGGTGCGCACGCTAAAGCGCAGATCGCGTGCGAGCGATTCAAGCCAGTTCCACCACCAGATGGCAAGGGTCTGTTCACGAATCAGAGTGGGATTGCCGAAGGCGCGCAAGGCCGCGTAGCGAGCTTCTTCTTTCGAGGTGCCAGATTCCTGTTGTTCTTCTTCTTCCAATTCCAGGTCGGAACGAAGCTCGCGCTCCAGGTCGGCATCCCGTTTTCTGATCTGCCACCACGTCATCTCATCTCTCCTCGGCGGCGGGCCACATGATGCGTGCGACAGCTTCCGCCATCTGTTTCCACTGCGATTCTTCGACGAGAAGCTGTTTTCTGCCTTTCTCTGTTAGCCGGTAATACTTAAATTCGCGATTGCGGTCTGGAGCCATCTCCCATTTGGAGGCAACCCATCCCCGTTTCTCGAGGCGATGCAAAGCGGGATAGAGCGAGCCGTGCTGCATCTGCAGGAATTCATTCGTGGTCCGCTGAATGTGCTTCCCGATCTGGTGACCGTGGGCGGGTCCATAAAGAAGCGTCCTCAAGATGAGCATGTCAAGCGTTCCCTGGAGGAGCCCGACCCTTTGCTGCGCTTGCTTGGCCACAGAAGACATTCTACCTCCAACTTTGCAACGATGGTAGACGTTCGACTATCGGTTGTCAAACAGGCGAAGCCGCGAAATTGAGCTTAATTTTCACTGATACGAAGGTATCGGCAATACCTTCGTCCAATTGTTCCGGTTGCACGGTTCTGTTGTGATGCGGTCGTCGCATCCGACTTGACCCTACGTGGGTAACAAAACCTGCTTTAAGGAGGACACCATGACGCAAACACTCTCCAAAAAACCAAGCAACAAACAACCAGCCGACAAGCAAGCGATTCGTCCATTTCGTGTGAAGGTTCCACAAGCGGAGCTGAGCGAATTGCGCAGGCGCGTCAAGGCAACGAAGTGGCCTGAGCGGGAAACTGTGACGGATGCTACGCAAGGCGTGCAGCTCGCGACTACTCAGGCGCTCGCGCACTATTGGGCGACAGAGTATGACTGGCGCAAGATCGAAGCGAAGCTGAACGCGCTGCCGCAGTTCATCACCGAGATCGATGGGCTGGATATTCATTTTATTCACGTGCGCTCAAAGCACGAAAATGCGTTGCCGGTGATCGTTACGCACGGATGGCCGGGCTCGATCATCGAACAGTTGAAGATCATCGATCCACTGACTAATCCCACGGCGCATGGCGGAAGTGCGTCGGACGCTTTCGATGTGGTGATTCCGTCGCTGCCGGGCTACGGATATTCAGGCAAGCCGACCACTACTGGATGGGATGTTGCCCACATCGCGCGCGCATGGGTGGTGCTGATGAAGCGCCTGGGGTATGCGAGGTTCGTGGCGCAGGGCGGTGATTGGGGCGCGGTTGTCGTGGATCAGATGGGCGTGGATGCGGCTCCGGAGCTGCTCGGCATTCATACCAACATGCCTGGCATCTTTCCGAATGAGATTGACAAGGCGGCTGCTTCCGGGGCGCCGGCGCCGGCGGGCCTTTCGGCCGATGAGAAGATTGCTTACGACCGTTTGCAGTTCGTCTATCAAAAAGGAATTGCTTACGGGTACCAGATGGGGCTGCGGCCGCAGACGTTATATGGAATCGAGGACTCGCCGGTCGGCCTAGCGGCTTATTTCCTGGACCACGATGCACGCAGCTACGAGCTGATCGCACGTGTCTTTGCGGGAAAAACCGAAGGGCTTACGCGCGATGACGTGCTCGACAACATCACGATTGCCTGGTTGACGAACACGGCGCTTTCTGGCGCGCGCCTCTATTGGGAGAATTGGGGCAAGCTTGGGTATTTCAATGTCAAAGGGGTGAAGATCCCGGTTGTGGTGAGCGTTTTTCCTGACGAGTTGTATCCGGCTCCGCAGAGTTGGACGGAGCAGGCTTATCCCAAGCTTATTCATTACAACCGGCTCCCGAAGGGCGGACATTTTGCGGCGTTTGAACAGCCGCAACTTCTTTCGGAAGAGATGAGGGCGGGTGTTCGATCTCTGCGGGGGAACGTGGCCAAGGCGGCGTAGGTGCGGCGCGAAATTGATGTGGTTTGGTGCGGAGTCGTTTGACTCCGCATTTTTTTTGTTTTGCTCGCGGCTTGGCTGCAGACCTGTCTAGAAGTTTGAATCTGTCTTTACTGGGTGGAAGGGAATTGAGAAGGTAGCTTCGACCTCTACGGGAGCGCCGTTTTTGACGGCCGGTTGGAACTGCCACTTGGCGATGGCTTCACTGGCGAAGCGGTCGAGGCGGTCGTCGACGCTGCGCAGCACGCGGACGCTGCCTACTCTGCCGTCGGCGTGGATGATGGCGTAGAGGATTACGGTTCCGGCCACGTTCTGGTGCATGAGTTCCAGAGGATAGGCGGGATCGACTTTGCGGGTAGCTGCTGGCGCGGTGAGATTCCCCGAGGCGGAGGATGCATCGTCCCCGGCGCGAGACGACGGAGGGCCGGCGCTGGGCTCGGGCTTGAGTGCGGCGAAGCGGATGATCCAACTGCCTCCGGCGGAGTTCAGGTTGGGCATGTTGAGGCTGAGGGAGTAGAACTTGCGGTCGCCGAAGACGGCGCGCTCTTCGTTCGAGAGTTTGTTCTCGCTCTCGGGTTGCGTGGTGCGCTGGGGAAGGCGTGGCGCGCGCATGCCGGCGATCAGATTGGGATTGACGGCATTGGTTGTTGAATTCTTCGCGGTGGGGTCTCCCGCAACCGGCGAGGTCTTGCTCGAGGCGTTGCCGACGTAGAGTCCGGAGGGGAGGTTGCTGCTGACTTTCTTTCCCGAGCCAGGCGCGTCGGAGTTGCCGCTGGCGGCGCTCGCTCCGAAGGTTCCGGAGGCGCCGCGATGGCCTTCGGGGGTGGCGGCGAAGTTTCCGCGGCGGTTGCCTGCAGGGGGATTGGGCGGCGCACCCACAGCGGGATGCAGACTGAGCGCGATCATGCCGCTACCGGAGCGAGAGCGGCCCGCAGTTCCGAGCGAGGGCGGCGGTGCGATCACTTCCGCCGAGCGTCCTTGGGACGGGCGCAGAGCAGCGGAGCTTCGGCCCGGGACTGCGTGTTGTTCGTCCAGCGAAAGTTGGGGAGCGGGGGCGACGACTGAGCTGTGCCCGATATTGAGGTCACCGAGACGGCGTGTCGAGCCTTGCTGCATGGCGGGCGGCGGGGCGATTACGGCCGACTGAGGAGCGGGCAAAGAGTTTCGCGACGCGGCCTGCAGGTCGGGAGGTGGCGCGATGATGGAACGGTCCATGCGAGGCGCGAGGCGTGAGATCTCCGATGCGGGAACGGCGGGAGCGGGGCCGATCGGCAAGCGCGAGTCGCCAGGGATTTTTTCCAGCAGGGAAACGACGTTCGGCAAGGGGATGTCGTGCTGCAACTGAATATTGGGCGGCGTGACGATGGTTTGCGAGAGGTTGCTGGCCTCGCGAGGTACGGAAATGATGGGCTGGGCGGAGTATTCGGGATCCGCTTTTCGGGCGTGAACGGAGTCCGAGCGGCGAGTATCGAGCGGCGGCAGGTATTCCGAGGCTGCGTAGTAGACGACGTCGGCGTGGGTGAATGCGGGTGGTGCGACGGCATGAGGTTGCAGAGCGAACATGCGCGAGGCCGCCCAGATGGCCGCGAATGCGAGAAGGTGATACGCGGCGGACTGCAGGAAGCGGCGCCAGGGGAGTCCGCGGTCGACGAAAACGTCTGGCCAGAACGCGGCGGGTGCGGATTCGAGTTGCAATGGAGCGAGATCGCGTGGCTGAAAAAGATCGCGAAGATTTTGCAGGAAGACGCGGGACCAGGGTTCGGGCGCGGTCAGGAAGAGCAACTCCGGGGGCGGTGGTTCAGGCTCTGCCATCTGAAGGGATCCCGGAGCTTCGCGCATCTCTCTATGGTAGATGGAAAACCGGGTTTCAGGGTAGCCGGGAGGGCAGGTGGCGGTGTTCTAATTTCGGGGAGCAAAAGCTTTTGACCGCAAAGTGCGCGAAGGATTCGCGAAGGTCGCGAAGAAAGGCTAAATCGAAATTAGGGCGAAGTGCTGGGCATGCGGCCGGGGTCGGGCGTGGGGAAGTTAGTAGTAGGATGAGCGTGGAGACTTTATGAAGAGATTGCACGCCATTTTCTTTTTTGCTGTGATTTGTGCGGTTGTTACGTTCGCTTCGTTTGCTGACGCGCAGGAGTCTGCGCAGGACTCGAAGGCCACGGCGCCGAAGGCTGAAACGGCATCGGAGGCGAAGGCTGGGCGGGAGTATTCCGGGATGTACAGCTTTTTGAAAGATGGAGAGTTTGTGCAGGTTACGGTGGAAGACGGAGGCAAGGTGACGGGATTCGTCTCGCGATATGGGGACGGGGAAACCGATAAGGGAGCTTTTCTCGATCATTACTTCCGCAGCGCCAAACTGGAGGGCAACCGGCTCAGCTTTGTCACCGAGACGGTGCAGGCGGTCTGGTTCGATTTCAAGGGCACGGTGGATCGGGGTGAGGGGAAGAATCCTGGAGACGAGGGATATTACGTACTGAAGGGAACGCTTACCGACAATAGCAGCGATGCGGCGAAGAAAGTGACATCGCATTCGCGGGATGTGGTGTTGAAGATGTTTCCGGCGGCGAGCTAGTACCTAGTACCGAGTACCTAGTACCGAGTACCGAGTACCGAGAAAAAGCGGGCTCGGGAAAGGTGGCGGTTTGGGATTTTACTGGGGACTCGGCACTGGGTACTTTGCTGCCCCGGTTTGAAAGACGCGCGCCCCCAGCGGCTAAAGCCGCGATTGACTCCTGGGGTAGTTTCGGCGCGTCTGAAGCCACGCCCTTTCAAAACTAATTCGCAATTGAGCCACTCTGGATTTTTCTCGGTACTGGGTACTCGGTACTGGGTACTTTACTGTCCGGCGCGGGCGGGAGTGATGACGAGGCGGTTGGAAACTTTCTTTTTGATGTCAGCTTTTTCCTGAGCGTAGACGAGATCGAGTCCGCCTTCGGGAGTGGATGAAGCCTCGGCTAACGCGGCTGCCAGGGCGCGGAAAGAGCGGCTGACTTCGAGACCTTCCTGCAAAACCACGGGCGTACCGTGATCGATGGCGGGCGAGATGGAGTGGAAGGCATTGGGAATCTTCCACAGGACCTTGCAGTGCGTGGCATTCTCAACGTCTTCGTCGGTGAAGCCGGGAATTTTCTTGTACCGATTGAGGACCATGCGCAGGCGGTTGCGACCCGCGCCTTCTTCGAGGAAGGCGTGGATGCGTCCGGCGCTCCACAGGGTGACGACATCGGTTTGGGCGACCATGAGGACGGCATTCGAGAGATCGGAGAGCAGGCGCGTGGTGGCATCGAGGCGGCTGGAAGCATCGACCACGACGTAGCGATAGTGATTCACCAGCAAGTCGAAGAGGCGGGCCAATTCGGCGGGCGTGGGCAGGGCATGATACGGCTGCTGCGGGCCGGCGAGAAGATGCAATCCATCTTTGGACGGGGTCATCAGGCCATCGAGCAAAGAGGCATCGAGGCGGTGCAGATTTTCGAGCGCGTCGGGCACACCGAAGCTGGGGCGCAGGTTGAGATGGAGCTGGGCGTGGCCCACGGTAGCGAAGTCCACTAGAACCACGTTGCCGTGGGCTTGCTGCAGGGCGACGGCGGTGTTGACGGCGGCGGTGGTGGCGCCGGCGCCACCCTTGGCGCTGAGAAAAGTGAAGGTGCGGGCTCTTCCGGCACCGCCGCGGGTTCGGGTGCGGTTAGAGCTGAAACGGGTCAGGGCTTCGAGCAGAGCTTCGGAGCCGGCACTCTCATCGAGGTATTCACCGGCTCCGGCGCGCATGCTGGCCACGATGGTAGCGGGCTGCTGCATGGTGCCGTTGGCAAAGATGGAGAGCTGGAGGGTGTTGGCCTGAATGAGCTCGATGGCTTTGATGGCGCGCTGAGGATTCTGGGCAGAGATGTCGATGACTACGACTTCGGCGCGCAGGTCCTGAATCTGGCGCAGGATGGAGTCGGTGGGTCCGGAGGGAAAGCCGACGTTGCTGAATACGACCCGGGCCAGGCGGGTAGCCTCCAGGCGGGTCTGCAGTTCGGATAAATGTTCGCGGTCCTCGGTCAGGAGGGCGACGGCGATCCCATGCATGGCGCGGTTCTCGCTGATTTCTCTCGGTGTTTGCATGTTAGAAAGAGGAAGTACCCTTCGCCAAGTGACCTAGGTAACCATCTGAGAGTATGCGTGTACACAAATCGCGCGGAGACGGAAGAGCAACGATCGGCAAGCTGGAAAAACTCAGCGTGAGGTGCACAGCAGGAATACTCCCTTTACGAGCCCGCACTGTTGAGATGCATTCTAAGCCAAGCCGCCGAGATTGAAAAGGACTGACAAGGGCTGCGGGAACTAAAGTTCAGAGATGGCCACCAGACCGGGATTTTCCCGGGCTTCAGATTAACTTGTCAGATTGCCCCGGGATGCTCGGACACGAAGCACGCCAGCTAGTGGGCCGCGGAGCGCGGGATTGCGGGCGGGGGCGTGGCGGGACGCTCGGTTTCGCTGGGGGTGTGCAGGGCCGAAATGCGGCGGAACTCGGCGGAATTGTCCTCGGTTTCGGGAAGATATTCGTAGCCCTTCAGGCAGACGGCGACACCGATCTTTGTTTCGGCAGATCGGGTCTCGGCGGATCGGGTTTCGAGCTCGACTGCAGCGGCGGGCTTCCAGCCGTTATCTGCGGGCTTGATTATGCGCAGAACCCGGCCCCGGCAACGGACGCGCATGTTTTCACCGAGCGTGATCTCGGAGGGCATCTTCAATGTGAGTTCGATCTCGGCGCCTTCGCGGAGGGCCATATCGGTGAATAGAAAAGCTCCGCGGGAGCTGAGATCCTGGGTGAAGCCGAGTCCTTCGACGGCGGTTGCGACGTCACGCAGGGAGACTGGAAGGTTAAACGCGAAGCGCTGTCCAATGCGGCGTTCAACACCAACCGGAGGAGTGGGCATGGTCGTGTCCCTTTCAGGGAATCGCCGAGGGGAGAGCAGCAGCAACTGTAGCGCAGTCCGGGCGGTCTGGGAAGTCAAAAATTTGTTGCGGTAGTGGTGCAATTTGGCTTACGCGTTGGGCCGGCCAGGCAGGAGATCCTTCGCTGCGCCTGAAAGACGGCTACGCTCAGGATGACAAGGTCATCTAAGCGCCAAACTGCACCACGACCAATTGTCGCGGTAGGATGCGCGGGGCGGGCGAAGGGCTGCCGTCTGAATGAACGCGGCGCTGGCGGATATGTCGTTTAGGCGACGCGACGCAAGACGGCGCGCTGGTAGCGGGCGAGCGTATCGGCGTCATCAATGGAGCCATGATGATGAATCTGGCGCCACTGCGTGCCGGCCCAACGGAAAATCCGAGTCGTGCGGATGTTGAGATCGAGGCGCTGTGAGGAGTCGGGGATGAGATGGCCGCGCTCCCGGCCTACGGCGATAAAGATCTCACCGTATCGTTGCAGGGTGTAGTCGTAAAACTCGAACTGGTATCGATTGTTCCCAGCGAAAAGGCGTTCATACACGTCGCGGATTTCAGGCCAGCCGCGCTTGATGCCTCCCAAAGGGTTATCCATGACGGTGTCTGCGGAGGCTCCCCAGTTTTGCTCCATGAGCCCAAGATCGCGATTGTTCAAGGCCCGGTAAAATTGCGCGAGTGCGGCGAGCGGCTCAGTGGCGTCGGATATATTCTCGCGTCCGGTAACAGGGGATTGAATGGTCAGCGGCATGGGTTACTCCTTTGGCCCGCGGGGATCTGCAGGGACCAACTTCTTTCTATTTTAGATTCCGAGCAGCCCCGGCTGGATGCATGAGGAAAATGAGGGGGACATTCAAGTTATATTTATCTAGAAGGCTTTGAGCCATCCGAAAGAAGCCAGCGTGTCTGAGACGAGAGTTCCGATGCAGGAAATGCCGCCGGGCAGCGGCGCGGAAGCGGCCTCTGGGCGCGGATCGCGCTGGCAGGCCGCGGGCCGGGCGCTGCGCCACCGCAATTTCCAGCTCTTCTTCAGCGGGCAACTGATTTCGCTGATCGGCACGTGGATGCAGACTGTGGCGCAGTCGTGGCTGGTCTACCGGCTGACCGGCTCGGCTCTGCTGCTTGGGTCGGTAGGATTTGCCAGCCAGGTTCCCGTGTTTCTGTTTGCTCCCCTAGGCGGGATCACCGCGGACCGTTATAACCGCCGCTACATCGTGATCGGGACACAGGTTGCTGCGATGGTGCTGGCGTTGATTCTGGCGGTGCTGACGTTGCTTGGGAAAATCCAGGTCTGGCATGTGTTTGTGCTGGCTAGTCTGCTGGGCGTGGTGAATGCGTTCGACATTCCAGGGCGGCAATCGTTTCTGGTGGACATGGTCGGCAAAGAAGATCTGATGAACGCGATCGCACTGAATTCTTCCATGTTCAATGGAGCGCGCGTGATCGGTCCGGCGATCGCGGGGATTCTGGTGGCGAAGATTGGCGAAGGCTGGTGCTTCTTTGCCAACGCGGTGAGCTACATCGCAGTGATCGTGGGTTTGCTGTTGATGCGGGTGCACAGCCCGGCGCGCGCGTCGATGGCTTCGCCGTTCGAGCACATGATGGAGGGATTCCGTTTTGTGAACCGGACTGCACCGATCCGGGCGCTGCTGCTGCTGTTGGGGGTGGTGAGCCTGGTGGGCATGCCCTACGTGGTGCTGATGCCGATTTTTGCCGACCAGATTCTGCACGGCGGAGCGCGCGGGCTTGGCATCCTGATGGGGGCTACTGGCGTTGGAGCGCTGCTGGGCGCGCTCACGCTGGCGTTCCGCTCCGGGGTGAAAGGTCTCGGCAGTTGGGTGGCGTGGTGCAGCGCCGGCTTTGGGGCGAGCCTGGTGGTGTTCGCGATCTCGCATACGTTCTGGGTTTCGGTGATTCTGCTGCTGCCGGTGGGTTACACGATCATGCTGCAGATGGCTTCTTCGAACACGCTGATCCAGGTAATGGTTCCGGATGCGCTGCGGGGGCGGGTGATGGCGGTGTATTCGATGATGTTCATGGGGATGGCTCCGATTGGAGCGCTGCTGGGCGGGGCGCTGGCCGAGCGTTTGGGAGCTCCGGTTACGGTGGCGATCGGCGGGGTCGCTTCGGTGGCGGGCGCGTGCTGGTTTGGCGTGCAGTTGCCCAAGATTCGCGTGGAAGCGCGGCGGCTGATCGTAGCCCAGGAGACGGCCGGTGGCGAGCCGCCGGACATGACGGCGCAGGCGGTCGAAGATTAGCTTCCGAAATTAATTTAGCGGTACGCTTCGGGCGGCAGACCAGTGATACGGATTCCGGCGTGACCTTTGTGGCGGATGTTGAGGCCGATGAGCAGGGCTGTGATCTGCTCGAGGATGCGGGCGTTTTCGAGTCTGCCGCCGTCGATGGCGCGGACGCCCGGAATTTTCGCGGTGAGAGCGCGCGCGAGTTGAGCGGCGTCAGGGTCGTCGCTGCAGACTAGGACGTCGCAGTCGAGATCTTGGTCACCGTTCAAGAGTTCAGCGGAGAGATTGTGGAACGCCGCGACTACGCTAACTCCTTTGGGCACGAGTTCGGCGGCTTGCTGTGCGGCGCAGCCTTGCCAAACTCCTAGAGTGCGCGACGCTCGTCCGCCGACTCCCGCGGCGAGGGCGACGGTGGCATCGATGAGAATGCTGCCGGGGCGGATCGCAGGCTTGAGTTGCTTGAGCAGCGTGGCCTGGCTCTCGAACGGGACGGTGAGCACGAGCAGATCGGCGGCGGCGCAGGCGACGAAGTTTTCCATGCCGGAAACGCTGGCGTTGCTACCGGCTTTCTGTTTGATTTTGGCGGCAGTCTCTTGCGCGCGTTGAGCGTCGCGCGAGCCGATGAGGATGGCTTCTCCGGCGCGAGCCCAACGCAGGGCCAGGCCCGAGCCTGCGGGCCCGGTTCCACCGAGAATGGCGATGGGACGGGAGGCGCTGTTCATGCAAATTCCGGCTCCAGCATTTCTTCCGTGGTGAACTCTTCGAGCGGCAGCTTGAGCTTGATGCGCGTGTAGGTGGTGTTGCGCTCGGCGGGGACGCGGCCCATTTCGAGAATCAGCGATTGGAAGTCTTGCGGGCTGGTGTATTGCCCGGCAGTGGCTCCGGCTTCGCGCGAAATGTTTTCTTCCATTAGAGTGCCGCCATAGTCGTTGGCGCCGGCGTGCAGGCAGAGTTGCGAGAGGCGGCGGTTCAACTTTACCCAGGAGACCTGAATGTTGTTGATCGACCCGGCGAGCAGAAGGCGCGCCAGAGCATGAACTTTGAGATGTTCGGCAAGCGTGGGGCCGCTGCGCGCTAGCCCCTGATGAAACAGCAGTGTGTTCTGGTGGACGAAGCCAAGGGGGACGAATTCGGTGAAGCCTCCGGTTTCCGCTTGGATTTCTCGCAGCAGGAGCATCTGACGGACCCAGTGTTCGGGCGTTTCGGTGTGGCCGTACATCATGGTCGAAGTGGAGCGGATGCCATTACGGTGGGCGGTACGAATCACTTCAATCCACTGTGCAGTGGAGAGCTTGTTGGCGGAAAGAATGTGGCGAATCTCATCGTCGAGAATTTCAGCAGCGGTGCCAGGTAGCGTGCCGAGGCCGTTGTCGCGCAGCATGGAGAGATAGTCGGCGATCTTCATGCCGGTCAGTTCCACGCCGTAGACGATTTCCATGGGCGAGAAGGCATGGATGTGCATTCCGGGCACGGCATTTTTCACTGCGCGCAGAATGTCGCGGTAGTAAAACGGCGGCAGGCCGTGCGGCAGTCCGCCCTGAATGCAGACCTCGGTGGCGCCGAGTTGCCAGGCTTCCAGGGCCTTTTGCCCGACTTGATCAGGTTCGAGGAAGTATGTGTCGGACTCCCGCGGGCCGCGGCTGAAGGCGCAGAACTTGCATCCCACAAAACAGATATTGGTGAAGTTGATGTTGCGATTCACGACGTAAGTGACGAGGTTGCCGGTGAGTTCGACACGCAGCACGTTGGCGGCGGCGAGTAGTCCAAGCAGGTCGTCGCCTTCGCAACGGGCGAGCGCGAAGGCTTCTTCGTTTGAGATGGAGTTTCCGTCTAAGGTTGCGAGAATTCTTTCCAGGGAAGAACGTACTGCGGGCGCAACGGCAGGAGCAGCACTGGACCAATCGAGCGCGGGAAAGTTTTCAAGCTCCTGGGATGAGAGTTCGCGAGACACGAGTCCCTCCAAAACCTGTTGGCTTCCAAACTACTCCATGAGCATCCCTTTTGGCGAGAGGGGGACCAATTCGTGGCTGGAATGATGACAGTCGCTGCAACAACTGCGATCTGTCATCGAACCCCCACGATTTGTCATCCCGAGAGAAGCGAGGGATCTTGGTCTTTGCCCCGCGGCGGCGACACGCGCGGCGCAGGCACGAACCAAGGTCCCTCGCTGCGCTCGGGATGACAAGGGGGTGTTGGTCCACGAGCGTGCGTTGGTCAGCGAGCGTTTTGTTCGGCGAGAGCTTAGCGGAACAGATCGCGGGTTGCGGGACGGAGCAGGTCGCGAGTGCGGCCGCGGGCTGGCTCGTACGAAAATCCGCGGACGATGCAGGCGGGGGTACGGTTGAGCTTGCCGCAGAGCAGAGCGGCGGCGCAGGCCAGTTCGTCCGCGATTGCTTCCACGCTGACGTTCAGAGTGTAGCCGTGGGGATCGCGGAGTCCGCGATCGTCGCGCAGGGCTTTCATACCTGCGATGCCGATGCAGAAATCCACCAGACCCTCGCGCCACGGACGGCCGAATGTGTCGGTGATGAGGACAGGAATGAGCAGCGACGTGCGCTTCTTAAGCTCGCGATGAAGTTCGCGAGCGGAGCGATCGGGATCAACGGGCAGAAGCAGCGCCTGGCGTCCGCCATCGACGTTGGAAACGTCCACGCCGCTGTTGGCGCAGATGAAGCCGTGATGCGTCTGGGTGATCAGCACTCCGTTCTTGCGCCGGATGACAGCACGGCTTTCGCGAAGGGCGAGTTCGATGACGCGAGCATCGAGCTTGTACTTTTTCGCCCAGGCGATGGAACTGGCGGAGGGTTTGATGGCTGCGAGGTCAACAAATTGTCCTTCGGCCTTGGAAATGATTTTGTGTTTTACGACGAGAATGTCGCCACGCTTGAACGCGAGTTTATTTTTCCGCAGCGATTGCAGAAGCTTTTCAGCGACGGAATCGCCGGGTTGGATTTCATCTGTGAGAGGGATCGGCATGAGGTGCAGCCCGGGGTGAGGATGGCGCGATTCTGTTTGCTTGCGCGCGCTGGCTGATCTCTTGGCGTTGCTGCGAGGCTGGCTCACGGCCCCTCCGTTCCGATCGCAGGAAAACGGCCGTCGAGGTTCCACTGGCGAAGCAGGCTCTGGGTGCGGGTTTCGCCGGGCTGCGCGAGGAGCTCCTGAATGTCCGCGGGATTATCCACGTCGATGGCAATTCCAGGAAGATGTAACACGATACAAGGCTTGCCGGTGGCCTGAGCGGCGGCGAGGTGAGGCTTGAAACTGTCGTTCCCGAAGCGCAAGGGGAACAGGTTTGCGGGACGGCGGAAGGCAGCGTTGGTTCCGCGGCCGTCGGCGGCGGGCGCGAGGACTGAGCCTTCGGCGGGAGCATGGGACAGAATTTGATCGAGCTCGCTGGGCTGGATAAGCGGAATGTCTGCGGGAATGACGAGCGTGCTATCGATGCCGCGGGAGACGCAGAGGCGAGTGGCCATTTCGATGGCGCCGGTTTCGCCGGGGTTCGCGAGGTCAGGGATAATTTCAAAATCGTATTGCTGCGCGAGTTCGAGCGCGAACGGGTCACCGGTGACCAGAGCACAGGCCGGGCGCCGCGCCCAGGCAGCGAGCGCAGCGACAACGTCGTGGAGCATGGTGCGTGCCAATTCCGTGCGCGCAGGCTGATCGAGCACGGCAGCGAGCCGCTGCTTGGCCGCAGACAGGTTCTTCACGGGTATCAGAATCACGGCTGGTCGGGGGCGGTGCGGGCCGCTGATTTGCCGGAAGAAGATTCGTCAGGAATCACGCCGCGTGGGGTGAGAGAGAGAACGGTGCGAGCCAGCGCAGCCCGATCCTCCGCGGTGCGCATGATGGTTTGCGCACACTGCACGCGCAGACCCTGGCCGCGAAGGGCTTCGGCCGCGCGGGCATCGCGTGTGTCGCAAACGAGGACGTCGAGAAAATCTTCGTAAGCTTTGCTGACGCCGGCGATCGAGCAGGGAAATCCCTGGGCCGCCATGAGAATGCCTGCGGGTCCGGCCACGGGAGCGTTCCCTATGATCGGACTCACGGCGACAACTTTGCCACGCGTGCTACACAGAGCTTCGCGAACTCCCGGTACGGAAAGAATCGGGCCGATGCTGGTGATGGGATTGCTCGGAGCGACCAGCACTGCGTCGGCGGCAAGAATGGCTTCGATAACTCCCGGAGCCGGCTCGGCGTCAGTAGCTCCGGCGAAACGCACGGAGTTCACGGGATCCTGATACCAGCGCTGCACGAAATACTCTTCGAAGCTCAGCTCGCCGGAAGGGGTATCCACGCGGGTTTCGACGCGCGAATCGCTCATGGGAAGGATGCGCGCTTTTACGCTCAGCTTTTCGCAGATGGTCGAGGTGGCTTCGGAAAGCGTTTTCCCTTCCGCCAGCAGACGCGAGCGCAGCAGGTGCACTGCAAGATCGCGGTCGCCAGTGTGGAACCATGTGGGTTCGCCGAGTTGTCCCATGGCTTGCAGGCAGAGGAAAGTATCACCTTTGACGCCCCAGCCGCGCTCGCGGCTGAGCAAACCGGAGAGAACGTAAGTGATGGAGTCTATGTCTGGCGAGACGTAGAGGCCCCACCACAGCAGGTCATCGCCGGTGTTGACGATCAGAGTGATTTCTTCAGCGGGGATGACCTGCCGCAGGCCGTCGACAAATTTGGCTCCGCCGGTGCCGCCGGTGAGCACGCAAATCATGCGGCCGTCCTTTTTTTAGCGAAGCCTTCACGGTCGTAGGCGGCTTGAAGTTTCTTGGAAAGCATTCCGGATCTCGAAAGCAGGGCGGGCAGAAATTCAGGATAGACGGGCAAGCGCTGGCGCAACTGCAGTCCTTTGCTTTCGGTGCGCAGGCGGAGTTGCTCGAGATGCGGCCATGGCTTTTCGGGATTGATGTAGTCCGGGGTCAGCGGCGAAACTCCTCCCCAATCGTTGATGCCAGCATCGAGCAACTCCTCATAATACGGCGCATTGAGGTTGGGAGGCGCTTGAATATTGACTTTGGGCAGTAACAATCGGGTTACCGCCGCGGTGCGAAGCATCTCGCCTTGACTGGGTTCCGGCGCGAGAGCCATCGGGATATACGGCTTGGCGCGGAAGTTTTGGACTATTACTTCCTGGATGTGGCCGTAGCGATCGTGCAAGTCGCGAATGGCAAGAACTGTGTCGACGCGGTCTTCGGGAGTTTCGCCGATGCCGATTAATAATCCCGTGGTGAACGGGACGCCTTGCTTGCCAGCTTCTTCGACGGTACGGAGGCGCTTGGCTGGGACTTTATCGGGAGCGTTGTCGTGGGCCGCTCCGGGCGCGAGCAGTGAGTGATTCGTGGTTTCGAGCATGAGGCCCATGCTGGGCGAAACGGCCGCCAGACGGGCGATCCATTCGGGGCTGAGCAGGCCGGGGTTCGGATGCGGAAGCAGGCTGGTCTCGCGTAGCACGAGTTCGCACATGGCTTCGAGATAGTGCAGCGTGGATTTGTAGCCGAGATGCCGCAGCGTGTCGCGCATCTCTGGAAAAAGCAATTCTGGCTTATCGCCTAAACTAAAAAGAGCTTCGGTGCAGCCTAGCTTTTCGCCGGCACGGGCGACGGAGAGGACTTCTTCGGGAGTCATGGTGTGGGCGCCGGGATCTCCGGGATCGCGGCGGAAGGTGCAGTAGCCGCAGTAGTCGCGGCAGAGATTGGTGAGCGGGAGGAAAACTTTTCGCGAGTAGGTGATGACGCCGGGCTTGAAGTTTTCTTTTGCTGCGCGGGCCGCTGCCAGCAGCGCGGGGAGATCATGGTCGCTGCAGCGGATGAGGCGCATAGCCAGGTCGCGCGAGATGGGCGATCCGGGCCGCAGATCAGGTTCTGCTAAAGCTTGCATTGCTCAGCACTTCCATCAGGCCACCCAAACAGGACTGTGCCCTTCTCAACTTTCACGTGAATATATTGGACGGTCGTTGCCCTCCATTCTTCACGTTTCAGTCTTGCACAGCCCACTATCTGAAACCCATCGGTCTCTTTGTCAACTTCGGTCAATGTGAATCCCGCTATCTCTGGATATCCACTCCCGATTGTGCTTCGCATGGCCTCCACATACTGTTTTCTGTCCATGTCGGGGGCATCCTTGAGCCCCAACAGCAAACTGTTCTTCAATTCTGGGGTTTGGTCTTGGATTTCCCACAAGTCAGACCAGTCATGTTTAACCTGGTCGTGAATCCATCTCTCGATCTGCGGCTTTAGAAGTGTTTTGTCGGCGAGCGTCAGTGATCCGAAGGGATCCGCCGCAGCGGCGGTGCCGCCCGCAACAAGCAGGACCACGAGCATCATCTGACTAACCAGCGCTCTCATGGGCACAAACCCCCGATGCGGCCTATCTTAGCGGATTTCGTCGTCACTTGCGAAAAACAGAAGTTTACGCTTATTGACTCCGCCGGGCGTAGTTGGCCAGTGATCAGCGATCAGAAAATCAGACTTGCACGCCGGCTGAACACTGACTTCCGGATTACTTTCGCGTTGCGTGCACGGGCCACAGCCCTGGGTTGATCGTGATCCCGGTGATCGCGCCGTGCGCATCGCGATCGATGTGCAAGCGGTCTTCTCGTGGACCGGCGATTTCGAATTCGTCCGTCGCCACGGCGGTCAGTATGGCCGGGTGGCCCACGGGCAAGTAATTGTTGGAGTTGGTGTGCCCGGTCGGCTCGATTTCGAGTGCGGTTCCCTTGCGCCGTATCTCCGCCATCACGTCCCGTGAAAAGGCGTAGTGGCCGACCATGCCGTCCAGCGAAAGCGGAGATGGCACGATGTTGGTGCGGGGTGTTTTCACTGGCAGGGGCGGTAAGCTCGCGAGAAGCGCGTCCCACGCGGTTTCTGAGGCCAGCAGGCCGAGATTGTCCATTTCCTCGTCGTTGATGGTTGCACCCACGGCCCGTCCAGTGGTGACCGCGAACAACGTATCGCCGTCGTCGCCCTCGGCCAGGGGTTGGTCGCCGCGCGCCATCGAACTGTGTACCTGGACGGCAAGCCGCTGCAGCGCCCAGAAGGGAAGTGACTTATTGGTCACAAATACACGTCAACTGTTGCAAACGTGCAGTAACCGCAGCGGCCCGATACCGTGGTAATGTAGGCAGTCGCGGCAGCAAAGTTCGCATAAACGTATTAACGAATGAGCCTCAGTCCGACCGAATTTCGGAAAGCGATGGGATCTTTTGCCACGGGCGTGACCATTATTACGCTCGATTTGGAGGGCGAAGTCCATGGCATGACTGCCAATGCGTTCTCATCGGTATCGCTCGATCCGCCGCTGTTGCTGGTGTGCGTGGATCACGCGGCGCGGACGCATGCGCATCTTCATGCCAAGAAACGCTTCGGGGTGAACATTCTGGCTGAGAACCAGCGCGTAATTTCCGACTATTATGCGCGGCCGGTTCATACCCATGAGCGCGCCGAAGAGGAAGCTGGCGCGCGGTTTGACCGGACAGAACAGGGAACTCCAATTCTGCACGGGGCGCTGGCGTATCTGGAATGCAGGCTGCAGTCGGCCCAGGAGGCGGGCGACCACACCATTTTCATTGCGGAAGTGGAGGACGTGGTGGTGCGGCAGGGCGAACCGTTGCTGTTTTTCCGCGGGAAGTACCGCAAGGTTGGCGAGCAAGTGGCGGGCTGAAGGAGAAGGCCCGGCGCCGTCTGAGCGGGGTCGCCGGGCCGGGGGGAGTTCGCAGACGTTCTGTTCAGATTGCTCCGCCCATCCTGTTGAACGCAAGGTCAGATGTCACATGGTGGTTGTGACGGATATCACAGACGGTGCTGGCCGGGATGTGGTATGAGCTTCGACACTTTTCAGGTCGCCGAACATCTAAAGAGCAGTGGTCAGTGACGACTGGCCACTAATTTGGAGGCATACATTCATGGCAGAAAAGATCGCAAAGAGTGAATCCGAGTTGAAGCAGAAGCTTACGCCCGAGCAGTATCACGTAACTCAAGAGGCGGGAACGGAGCCGGCCTTCACCGGCAAGTACTGGAAGACCAAGGATGCTGGGACGTATCACTGCGTCGTCTGTGGGGAGCCGTTGTTCGATTCTTCGACGAAATTCGATTCCGGAACGGGCTGGCCGAGTTTCTTCAAGCCCGCGGAGGAGAGCAAGATCGAAGAGCATAAGGATTCCGCCTACGGGATGGTCCGCACTGAGGCGCGTTGTGCCAAATGCGGCGCGCACCTGGGACATGTTTTTGAGGATGGTCCTGCGCCGACCGGGCTGCGGTATTGCATGAATTCCGCGGCGCTGGACTTGAAGCCGCAGGAAAAGAAGAAGTAAGAAAGCTCAGCCACGGATTACACGCATTAGCACGGATAGATCAATTCTGAGTTATCCGTGGAAATCCGTGTGAATCCGTGGCGGCCTTGGGTGGATCTATGCGCTGGCGGTTGCAGCCAGAGCTTTCGGCGCCTCTGTAGCAGAGGGTTTCGCCTCCGCCGGCTTCGCCTGTTTTTCCTGTTTGTGATCGCCGCTCCGCACCTGGATGCCGCCCTTGAGCACGGCGCCGTCTTCCACGCTGATGCGTACGGTGGAAACGTCTCCTGTGACCGAGCCTTCGCTGCGGATATCCACGCGATCGCTGCAATCAATATTTCCGCTCACCTTGCCCATGACTACAACTTCGCGGGCGGTGATGTTGGCTTGCACGCTGCCGTTGCGTCCAACGGTGACGCGGTTCTCCGGCAGGCTGATTTTGCCTTCGATGCGGCCATCGATATAAAGCGCTTCCGCACCGCTGATTTCGCCCTTGATCACGAGCGTGCGGCCGATGGTGGCCTGCTCGATGGGGGCGCTGACGGTCTTGACTGGATTTAAAGAGTTAGGGTTGGAGGCTGGAGTGTTGGACTTCCCGCCGTACGTATACTCAGAAGACTGGAGCATGCGACCTTCCTTGGTTCCGCGCGGCGCTCCCGTTGGCGCCGTCCCCGCGGCGAATCTGGAATTTTGGGCCTCAGGCTGGTCCCCGTTGGTCCAATTCCGACTATCGCACACCGGTAAGTAATCCTCCGAGATTACGAAAGAGGCTGTACGGTTGCGCGGAAGCTCGTTGGCCCGGCAGTGTCTTCTGTTTCGGCACGCTCCAGAAGGGACGTGGCATTAGGGGGCTTCCCAAGTGTTCTTCGCAGTTCTCCGTAACAGCTGAATGCCGGCGCAGTCCGACTGCAGGACCTGCAGTTCTGGGATTGCGGATTCTTCGGCGGCAGGATCGAGTTCGATGGCAAGGTCACCGCTCAGAGCTTTTGACTTCTTGTCGTTGGAGGGCGGAATAATTCGAACAGCGTAGATGCCGGAGTCAATGATAGAAAACTCGTAGGAGCCGTCGGCGGTTGAAAGCTTTGTTTCAATGACTCGCGAGGAACGTAGGTCCAGAAGTTGAACCCTCGCCGACTGAAGCGGGTGATCTTCCTCGCCCGCGTCGCTTGGTGCAATCAACTTCCCGCGCAGAGAACGGACCGGCAGTGTCTCCAGAGGCCACTCGATCCTGATTTCATGGTCAAAATCACCGTCGGTGTGGACCGTAACTTCGTTCGAAGGGAAGAAGAGTCCATCCTTCGCCCGGGCAGTATATTTGCCGGCCGTCACCGCTAAGAAGTGAGCCGTCCCGGAGGGATCGGTCACGACGGTGACTGGAGCTTTAGGGTGCACGCTTGCGTCTGCCAATTCTCCGGTAGGAGTTAGCACGACTCGAATCCCAGGAATGGGTGCCTGGTGGAGCGCCAGCCTTATGGAGAAATCCGAGCTGACATCGTAGGGCGTATATAGCCGATCAAAAGAGCATAGCCGTTCAAATTCTGCGCGCGCGTCGTTCGTGTCTTGGTCTTGGGCGACTGAGAATCCACAGCAAATCGCTACCACAACGGCGAACCGGATTGGGGTAGCGCTGACAATAGCCATGAGAGGGCCCGGTGTAACCAGATTCTATTGCGTAATAAGCTCTACGAGGCAGTTGGATGCAAAGATCCTACCCCGGTTGCCCGGCGATCAAACACAGCTTACGTTTCCTGTAGCGCCTCTGATAGTTCCTCCCATTCCTTGAGGAATGCGGCGTGCGCGGCCTTGCGCTGTTCGAGTTCCTGTGACTGGCGCTGACTCTCGTCGGCACTCACGAAATCCTGCAGCGCGGTTTCGCACTGCGCGATCACGGTCTCGGCGCGGCTGATCTCGGCTTCCAGTTCATGGATGCGATCTTCCATCTTCTTGCGTTTGATGGGATTCAGGCGCTTTGCTTTGGCGGGTGCAGCTTCGCTGCTTGAAGCTTGATTGCCATTGGATGGCGCTTCCAAAACAGGCTCAGATTTTTTCAATTGTTGGCGGATCGACTCATCCTGCTTCGCGTTCCCTCCCTGTTTGCGCCAGAGATAGTCTTCGTAGTTGCCGGGATAAACTTCGACCTTTCCGTCGCCGATTTCGAAAACTCGTGTGGCCAGCTTGTCGATGAAGTAACGATCGTGCGACACGAAGACTACGGTGCCCGAGTAATCCATGAGCGCGTCGAGTAAAACGTCCTTGGCGCGCAGGTCGAGGTGGTTGGTGGGCTCATCGAGCAGCAGGAAATTTGCCGGATGCAGCAGCAGGCGAAGCAGGGCATAGCGGCCGCGCTCGCCGCCGGAGAGCACTCCAATTTTCTTGAACACGTCGTCCTCGGAAAAAAGAAAACAACCGAGAAGGCCGCGGAGTTCGGTCTGAGTGGAGCGTGGGGAAGCGTTGCCGAGGTCGTCGATCATGCGCGCATCCGCGTCCAGTTCTTTGTATTGATCCTGCGCGAAGTAGTCGGCTTCAACATTGTGGCCGAGTTTGAATTCGCCGCGCGTGGTGCGTTCCGCACCGGCGAGCAGCTTGATCAGCGTAGACTTTCCAGCTCCGTTGATGCCAACCAGCGCGATGCGGTCGCCTTTCTCGATCATGAAGTTGACGTCGCGGAAGACTTCTTTCTGGCTGCCGTCAGCTTTGGGGTAGCTTTTTGCCACGCCGGCGAACTCGGCTACGATGCGGCCGCTGGGCTTGGGCTGCGGGAACGAGAAGTGAATCGTCTTTTCTTCGGGTGGAACCTCGATGCGCTCGATCTTTTCCAGTTCTTTGATCCGGCTCTGTACCTGCTTGGCTTTCGTCGCCTGGTAGCGGAAGCGGTTGATGAAGACTTCCAGTTGCTCGATGCGGTCACGCTGGTTTTTGTAGGCGGCCTGCAGCTGCTCGTTGCGTGCCGTTTTTTGCGTAAGGAATTTGTCGTAGTTTCCGGTGTAAAACCAGAAGCGCTTGTTCCAGATTTCCGCAATCTTGTTGACCACCACGTCGAGGAAATAGCGGTCGTGTGAAATCAGGACCAAAGCGTGCGGATAGTCGTGCAGATATTCTTCCAGCCAGTTGCGCGCTTCGAGATCCAGATGGTTCGTGGGTTCGTCGAGCAACAGCAGGTTGGGCTTCTGCAGCAGCAGCTTGGCCAGCGCCAGGCGCATCTGCCAGCCGCCGGAGAACTCATCGGTTTGCCGCTCCCAGTCTTCTTTGCGGAAGCCCAGCCCCATCAAGACTCGTCCGACTTCGGCTTCAATCGAGTAGCCGTCGCGGGTGCGGAATTCGTGCTCCAGGCTGTGATAGCGGTCGGCCACCTCGGCGTACTCCGGGCTGGTGTGATCGAGTTCGGAGATTTTATGGGTGAGCGTTTCCAGTTCGCGCTCGATGGTGTGCAGTCCGGTAAATACCGTCATGCATTCGGCGAAAACGGTGCGGCCGGAGAGCGAAAGGCCGTCCTGCGGAAGATAGCCGGCCGTAGTGCCCTTGGCGACGATGAGCGAGCCGTAGTCGAAAGTATCGAGGCCGGCGAGAACCTTCATCAGCGTGGACTTGCCGGTGCCGTTCGCGCCGACCAGGCCGACGCGGTCGCGGGGCGTGATCAGCCAGTCGGTGTTTTCAAAAAGAAGTTTGTGGCCGAAACGTTTTCCGGCGCCGGAAAGCTGGATCATGGGCTGGATTCATCGTCTCATAAAACCGCGGTAGCTAGTAACTAGTACCCGGTACCGAGTACCTAGAGACGAGACGACTCAGGAATGCGCTGCGGCGCGGCCGTTGTGGTTTTCGGGATGCTTGGTCACGAGGGCTCCGTGAACATGAATGCGCTCCAGCGCGCGATCAATCACGGCTCCTAGTTCGTGCGCGTACTTCACTTCGCGGCCTTTGGCCAGGTGCTGCCGGGCTTGCTCAGGACTGAACCACGTGGGATTGCGCAAGGGCTCGTCAGCGCGCCGCATCCGGTGGATCTCCATCAAGAACGCTTTCACCACGAACTCCTGCACGCCGCCTGCCTGCCAGAACACGCCCTTCGAATGAATGTAGAGATGAAAGTGGCGGGGCTCGATGGCGCCCAGGGCTCCGGCTTCTTCGGCGGCCTCGCGCTCGGCGGCCTGGCTGTGCGAGAGGTGGGCTTCGGGCTGTCCCTTAGGGAAGGTCCACTTGTTTCCGCCGTTGGTGTTTACCAGCAGAAATTCCACCGCGGCGCCGCGCTTGCGGTAACAGATCGCGGCCACCTGCAGCGGCAGCGATTTCGCGATGCGCGGCGAACCCATGGGGCGCCCTCCTGAAACTGATAGTACTTGCAGGATATTTCAGCAGTGTTAAAGTGCAACAAAAATTGTGCAGGTGGGATGGTTACGAAAGGGGACCGGGGCTCCTAAAGTCCGCAGATTTCCGCAGCGCAGGGTTTCGCTAATCGAGGATAAGGCTTAATAGAAGGGAAGCGGGGAAAAGTATTTCCCGGTATGGCGTTCAATCGTGCAGCACTACGTTGAGCAGCGAGCTGTGGACCTGCAACCCGCCTTCTTCGCCACCGGCATAGTGAATAAACCCCAGCTTGCGGAAGCGGTTCATGAAAAAACTGACTCGCGAGCGAGTGGTTCCAACCATTTCGGCCAGAGTCTCCTGACTAATCTTGGGGACCACGGTTTCAGGAATGCCCTCTTTGCCGAAGTGCGCGAGCAATAGAAGGACCCGGGCCAGTCTTTTTTCGCTGGAGTTGAACAACTGGTCGACCAGGTCTTCTTCGTAGCGGATATTCCGTGCCAGCAAGTAAGCGACGAACATGTCGGAGAAGGCGTGTTCGCGGTGCAGGGCATCCATCATCGCCTTTTTTTCGACGCGAAGAAGCTCGCAATCCGTCATAGCGGCCGCGGAGCCCATTCGCTGAACCTGGCCTGCCAGTGAGCCTTCGCCAAAAAAGTTCTTCTCACTCACAATCGCAATCGTCGCTTCCTTGCCGATCTTGGATACGACGGTGAGCCGTACTTTGCCTTTCTGGACATAGAAGACAGCATCCGCCGGGTCGCCTTGTGCGAATATGAGTTGCTTGTTCGGAACAGCCACGATCTTCCTGCCCTCGCCAATCGTGGCGAGGAAGGTATCGGGGTCGAATCCGCGAGTTTTGGTCACAGCTGCAGAGGGCTTCACTGAAATTAAAGTATAGGGCCAGTGCCGTTTCGAAAGTGAGCTATTGTGCACAGTCTTCATTGGCGACGTTTAACAGAGCGAGGTGCAAAAGTATGCGTTTTCACATCGAACCGGGCGCCTCGCGCGCCCGGTCCCAGTTCCTCACAGCGTTGGCCCACTGGCGAATGCACGGTTTTTAGGGAGCCGTGAGCGTATTGCTCTCCAGTGTGACTGCGCCGTTGCGCGCCAGGGCGCGGCCTATGAGGGTGGCGCCGGTATCGAGCGTGATCGATTGCAGCGACAATATGTTTCCCTGGAAGATTGAGTTCGTCCCCAGGGTAGCTGAGGTGGCAACCTGCCAGAAGACGTTCTTGGCCTGGGCCCCGCCGGCCAAGACAACCTGTGTACTTCCTATGGTTGTGAGGGTCGAGCCAATCTGGAAGATGAAAACGGCGTTTGCGTTGCCTTGCGCGTCGAGCGTCACGTTCCCCGCAGACAACATAACCGTGCTCGAGTTGGTGTACAAGCCGGGGGTGAAGGTCAGCCCGCTCATATCTCCCGGCAGAACCGTGCCCGGGGGCAATCCGGCGGCGTAGAGATATGCCGAGGTCAAGTCGAGTTCCGCCTGTGCTGCGGTCGGATTGGTTACGTCCATTACTGCCGGGGAAGTAAGTGTTCCCGGGGGAAAGCCGGTAACGGCGCTTCCCGGGCTCAGCCCCAGATTGCCGCCGCTGATGATGGTTGGACCGGTGTTCGTAACCGTGGAGCCCGCGAGCACCTCGAAATTCGCGGCCGATCCCATGGGCACGGCGGCTTGACACGCCACGGTGGATGTGGTGAAGGTCCAGGCAAAATTGCTGGCAAGCGGGTTGCCCAAGGTATCCTGAGCTCCAGTGGTAATGGTTGCAGTGTAGAGCGTGCCCAGCCCGAGACTCGTGGACGGGGAGAACGTCGCAATCCTACCCG
This sequence comes from uncultured Acidobacteriaceae bacterium, assembly GCA_963827005.1. GTDB lineage: Bacteria > Acidobacteriota > Terriglobia > Terriglobales > Acidobacteriaceae > Sulfotelmatobacter. The sequence goes on along the minus strand of CAWGZD010000007.1, from coordinate 622,395 downwards.
AGCCATCCAGAGTGACAACCCCAGTTACGCCAGGGGTCACTGTAAAGGTCGTGCTGGTGATGGTCACAGGGTTCATCGCCTCATTAAACGCAGCCGTGATGACGGTGCCAGGACACACGCTGGCCGTTCCGTTGGGAGGAGTGGTGGAAGTGACAGCCGGCGGTGGAGCGGCGGCACACGCTACGGTGGCGGTGGCGAAGGTCCACACAAAGTTGCTGGTCAGCGCATTGCCGGAAGAATCCTCGGCTCCGGTGGTGATCGTCGCGGTATAGGTCGTGTTCAGGGCGAGATTGCCGGAGGGGGTAAAGGTAAAGGTCTTGTCGCCTGCGTCGGGCGTCACGGTTCCGGTTACGCCCGGAGCCACCGTAAAGGTTGTGGAGTTGATGGTGGCGGGGGTCATTGCCTGCGGGAAGGTCGCGGAGATTACCGTATTCGGGCACGCTCCGGCAGAGCCGCTCGCAGGGGTCAAGGAAATGGGCGGGGCTGGCGGCTGACACGGCGTGGCGCTGGTGGTGAACGTCCAGACAATATTGCTCGCCACGGCATTGCCAGACATGCCCTCAGCCCCGGTCGTGATCGTGGCTGTGTAGAGCGTGCCCGGTGCCAGACTGGTTCCGGGCGTGAAGATCGCCGTATCGCTGGAGGCATCGTAGGTCACTTGCCCGTTTACGGCCGTGGTGCCCGGTCCGGTCACGGTGAACGTGGTGGCATCGATCGATGCGGGATTCATCGCTTCGCTGAAGACGGCCGTCACAATTGTGTTGGGACATGCGGCCCCGGCGCCGCTCGGAGGAGCCATGGAACTGGCGGTAGGCGCGCCAGTGTTGGTGCTGGTCGTGTTGTTGTTGTCGCTGCAGCCGGCCGAAATTAACAACAGGGATGCTGCCAACAAGATTGTGTAATTCTTAAAGGTACGCATGACGCTCATCGGATTTCCTCTCGGCCGCTGCCGCGATTGCTTGACTCTATTTCGCAAAGTAATCCTCGTCCGATTGGGATACAAGGATTTGGCCTGCACAGATGGGCGTAGAGTGGCCTTGAGCTTCCCGTTTTGGTCTGAACCTAGTGAGCATTGTGCGCAGCGGCGGGTTTCAGTTCACTCCGGGCCGGTGGTCACAGCTCAACACACGCGATTGCTCATGCCTTGGGAAAATCGGGCGGAGTAAACAACTCCTGATCACGTTAGGCACGCTGTGCAACCCGTGGACGTTTCAGTGCGAATTCTGGAGGCTGTAGAATCGACACACCGAGACGCCGTACCGGCTGAGATATGAGCGACACCCTGCAAGCGATAATCAACAAACTTTGGATCGCGCCCGACAATGCTGAGTGGACGCCGAGAGCCGACACTGTGTCCTTGCGGGACGTTCGCGAGTGGTTCAAGAGCGACGACATTGAAGTTCAGGGCTTCACAAGTGCGCTCGTTCATGACGCCCGTTTCCGCATCGAGCCGCCGCTCACGCCGACCGAATACGGGACCTTGGCGATGCACTATTACGAGCGTTGCCTAAAGGAAGACCCGAAAGGCCAGTGGGCTGACTCCAGATACTCCGCTGGATCGAGGCTAGTAAATGTTTTTGCGGCCCTTTGGAGAGATTCGTCGGTACCACGAGATGTCGCGAAAGAGCTAAAGACTTGGCTGGGCCGGCTTTACTCAGAGGGTGATGAAAGTCTTCGTACTTGCATCGTCACCGCCACCCTCGAGCATCTTTTTGAGCAGACGGACATCCGGAAGTTCTTTTCTGACTGGAAGAAAGACCCAGTGCTTGCGATAGCGCACAAGGAAGCCTGTCAATGGTATCGGGGCGGCGGGAAAACTCCACTGGGAAGGCCACCGTTCGTGCCTCGCAAGCGTCCTCGCAGATAACTGTTGAAAGTTTGCGATTGCACTCATTCAGAAGCGAGCAATCCCCCATCTGCGTTCGTGCGGCAAACTCGCCGAACGTCTCCCGCGCCACCTGATGCGCGCGGAGCCCGCGTCCGGCGCGGCGTTCCACTGGCTACTGGAAATTGGTCGGGGCGATAGGATTTGAACCTACGACCCCCTGCGCCCAAGGCAGGTGCGCTACCAGGCTGCGCTACGCCCCGACATGATTGAGGACAACGTTGACCACAACGACAACGACTCTGCGGAAGCAACGGCTGTTTCGATTATAAACGACGGAACGCGCTATAATTTTTCACTGGATATGCAGAGCCAGCGGTATGCGCTAGTCGCCTACGTGAAAAGTCCAGTGGGAGAGTTCGTCGAGAACCTCCGGCGGGAGCTGCATCCCGACTTGCCTCACCTGGCGGCCCACATCACGTTTCTGCCGCCACGGCCGCTGCGGGGAACGGAAAGCGCCGCTCGGCAAATGCTGGAAGGCGTCTGCAGCCATGCCGAACCCTTCGAAGTGATCCTAGGCGACATGCAAAGCTTTATTCCCACCACGCCCACGGTTTATATCCGCGTGAGCCACGGCGCCTCGCGCCTGCAGGAGTTGCACGAGCAACTGAACCAGCAGGCGCTCGCTTTTGCCGAGGAATGGCCTTATATCCCGCACGTCACGATTGTGAAAATGGCGACCGAACCGGCGGCGGAGCAAGCGCTGAAGATTGCCCGGGAGCGCTGGCGGCAGTATTCAGGAAGCCGACGCATCCTGCTCGACCAGCTCACCTTTGTGCGCGAAGATGCGCAAAACTGCTGGATCGATCTGGCCCCGCTGCCGCTCGGCGGCAGCCTGGTTTCGCCGTAGAGCTTTCAGCTTTCCTGCAGTTTCGGAGTCGCAAGGTTTCAATGTTTTGAAACTTTGAAACCTTGAAACTTTGCCTCTTGATATGGCATTTGCCGTCCAGTCGTCCACTCTAGCCTTTGGAGGAATTACTTGAGATCCGCACAGCGCTTTCTTGTTCATGGCTTTTTGATTTTTGTACTCTCTGCGGCTTGCATTGCCGCCGCCCACTCTGATCTCTACGTTTCTCCAACCGGCCAGGATTCAAATCCCGGGACGATCGACAAGCCTCTGCAAACCGTCCAACATGCAGCCGACATCGCGAAGCCGGGAGACACGATTTCTCTTCGGGAAGGGACGTACTGCCAGCAGTTGTCGGTCAAGGTCTCGGGCAACGCCGAGCAGGGGTTCATTACGTTTCAAAGTCAAACGGGTGAACATGCCATTCTCGACGGTGGGTGCCTGACGCCGAAAGAAGGCGAAGTCAACATGGTCGAACTGAGGAATGTCAGCTTCGTGCGCATCCAGGGCCTCGAGATTCGCAATAATCGGACCAGCGACTATCACATCGTCCCGGGCGGGATCCGCGTTTCCGGAGGCGGTTCCCACATCGAACTTCTTCATAACAACGTTCATCACATCGAGCAGACCTCCACTCGCCAGGTGCATCCCGGCAGCGGGGCCAACGGTTTTGGCATTTCTGTCTATGGCACCGACGCCAAGACTTCGATCAGCGATCTGGTGATCGACGGCAATGATGTCCACCATTTGAAGACGGGATCGAGTGAGTCTCTGGTGGTGAATGGCAACGTGGCTGGTTTCCGCATCACGAAGAACACGGTGCACGACAACAGCAACATCGGAATCGACGTGATCGGCTTTGAACACACGGCGCCGGACCCGGCCGTCGACCGAGCCCGCGACGGAGTGGTGAGCGAGAACCTGGTTTATAGCATCACTTCAAGGGGCAATCCAGCTTACGGAGACATCGCCGATTCCGACGGCATCTATGTCGATGGCGGAACCCGGATTCTGATTGAACGCAACACGATTCACGATACCGACTTCGGCATTGAGCTGGCCAGCGAGCACCGCGTCGGAAGTACGAGCCACATCATCGCGCGCAACAATCTGATCTATTCCTGCCACGCTCCCGGGATCAGCATTGGAGGCTACGACCTGAAGCGCGGAGTCACCGAGGACGTGACCATCGTGAATAACACGCTCTACCACAACGACAGCTGGAATTCGGGCGAAGGCGAGTTCCTGATGCAGTTCTACATGCGCAACAATGTCTTCAAGAACAACATTGTTTACGTTGGCGAGCACGGACGCGCGCTGTCGAGCAAGTCAGGGCGTATGGATCCCAATACTCCGACCGTGACGCTCGATCACAACCTCTATTACTTTCCGGCGGGTTCGAAGGTGGCGAAATGGACTTTCGACCAGAAAGACTACTCGAGTTTTGAGGAGTATGTTGCGGCGACCGGGAACGACAAAGACTCCAAGTTTGCCAATCCGTGGTTTGTGGATATTCCCGCGAACAACTTTCATCTGCAGATCGAGTCGCCAGCGCGGAATGCCGGCGAGGATTTGGGAGCTGCAATCGTAGGCGAACAGGATCTCGACGGCCGGCCGCGGGTCGTCGATAAAAAAATCGACATCGGCTGCTATCAGATACCGTAGCGGGAGCTGGGGAAAGCGCTAACTATCTTTGCGGTAGAGCAGGTCGCGCATGGCTTGCCTGCGGGCTTCGTTTGCTTCTTTCAGGGTCTTGCGTTCGTCGGCATCCGCGCCGCGTTTCGTGACGGGGCCGGCATTTTCGGGTTCGCTGCACTCTGGACAGCGGTTGGCGAAGCCGGGTTTGTCGGGTTTCAGCTCAAACTCCTCTGAACAGACGGCGCAGACTCGGATCGGGAAAGCCATGCGGTTTCTATGATACAACCGCATTTCTGCGGTCGCCAGAGGGTCCCCGCTTGACTCGTTGACGCGGTGATCGCAACGCTACAAAACAGAGCAGCGATTCTCAGTGGGTGCTAACGGCTGTTATTGGCAGTTGAGAAGTCGCAACATTGACCGTCGATGCTGTCTGACGGATAATGGGCGCCGACGTCAAAGGTCCCCGTTTCATTTGGTTCTATGAGTTCTATCGGTAGGTCCCCGTCGTCGAACCCAGCGAATCCCAGTTCCCCATTTCAAATAACGATGCTCGCGTGCCTGGTGGTGATCATGTCCTACCTGGCTGCGAGATTAGGGACGACGGTTGTAATCCGCCCGCATTTGGATTGGCCACTTTGGCCCGGCAACATTCTTTTGGCATCTGTCTTATTGCTGTCGCCCCGCAGAGCGTGGCCAATCTTGGTCGCAGCCGCCCTTGCGACCTTTGCGGTCTACGACCTGCTTATCGGTATATCGATTCGTTCGATCATTTTTTTCCAGTTGTCTGACTCAACCGAAGCTCTGACAGCTGCATTCGGTCTCAGTTATTGCTTCGACGGCGTGCCCCAACTAAACAGTGTGAAGGCGCTGGCAAAGTATTCATTCTTCGCCGTGCTTCTTGCACCATTCGTTGGAGCTTTTTTCAGCGCGTTTACCACACATGGGGAATATTGGAAAAGTTGGTCGATTTCTTTTTTAGCACAGGCGCTGGGATACCTCACGCTGATGCCGGCGATTTTGGGCTGGGTGAGCAAGAGATCGGAGTGGGCGCACGCCTCGCGTTCCCGCTACTTTGAGGCCTTAGCTCTGCTGTCCGGTCTGTTAGTTCTCGGATACTTCAGCTTTGTCTCACCTTCGTCGATGGTTGTACCGGTATTGACGATTGTGCCGTTTCTGCTCTGGGCGGCGTTGCGTTTTGGGACGACCGGCGTCAGCACTCTCGCGATCGCTGTGGCCTTTTTGGCAATCTGGGGCGCGGTCCACGGACGCGGCCCCTTCGTTGCATTCGGGCCGGCTCACGATGTGCCGTCGATACAAGTATTCCTCCTCCTGATTGCGGCGCCTTTTATGGTTCTCGCGGTGGTGGTCGAGGAACGCAAAAGCGCTGAACACGCTCTCGCCGATGTGAACCGCAAGTTGATCGAGGCGCAGGAAAAGGAACGGTCTCGGATCGCCAGAGAGCTTCACGATGACATCTGCCAGCGTCTCGCGCTGTTGGTCCTCGAGCTGCAACAACTCGAGGGTGACACTTCCAATCTCTCTGCAGGTGAGGTCGGCGGCCGTCTCAATGAACTCGGACAGCAAACGTCTGAGATCGTGGGCGATGTCCAGGCTCTGTCCCATCAGTTGCATTCGGCGAAACTCCAGATCCTCGGGCTGGCCGCTGCCCTCAAAAGCTTCTGCAAAGAATTCGAAGAACAGCAGGTGGCGGAGATTGATTTCAGCTCTCACGACCTGCCGCGCCTTTTGGCGAGCGACATTTCGCTTAGCGTCTTCCGAGTCGCGCAGGAAGCACTCCATAACTCAGCAAAACACAGCGGAGTCCACCATTTCGGAGTGCGATTGTGGGCAGAGCAGGGAGCGCTTCATCTCACGGTACAAGACGCCGGCTCGGGCTTTGACTGCGAAGCGGCAAAGCGGGGCCGAGGGCTTGGCCTCACCAGCATGGAGGAACGGATAAAACTCGTGAACGGAACGCTTTCCATCGCATCCCAGCCCCGGCGGGGCACCACCATCCACGCTCGCGTTCCTCTCAGTTCTGGAGAGGATCCCCTGCGCGCGGCCGGTTAGTTGGTGAAATCGCAATTTACACCCAGCGACGTCCGCCAAGCCCAAACCCACTCTTTGCGACGATGAGATCGGGCTCTTAAGGCAGTCCCAGCTCATTCTTGCCCGTAACTCCAGCCTGGTTACCCTCGCATTACGTTACTCCCTGCCGAGCCTGCATGGCCCCTGGTACATTTCCCTCCCGTGCGTTGCGCGAGTGGTTGCCGGGCTGTAAACAGAAGAGAGGGAATGGCTTGAAATCCCGCGCCGGGAGCCGCTTTGAGGCGCGGTTTGAGCCGGTCGGAGCTAGGCCGGAGGGCAAGCATGCAGATCGGAGTCTACGGTTCGGGTTACCTGGGAACAGTGATTTCGGCCTGTCTGGCGGATTTTGGCACTCCCGTTTCCTGCTGTCATCCCGACCGGACGCGCATGGTCGAGATGGCGCAGGGCAACATTCCATTCTTTGAGAAGAATCTGAAAGAAATCATCCGGCGCAATGTGCGGGCGGGACGCCTAGCGTATTCCACTGACATCGAATCGTTTGCGCGTAAGACGCAAGTGATTTTTCTGGCCGAAGATGGCGCCGAGAACCTGTCCGACGTGGCGCTGCGCATCGCGCGGCTCGCGCCCAAGCCTCCGATCTTGACCATTGTCACGCCGGTGTCGGTGGGCACGGCTGCGGCGCTTGAAAAAACGTCTGAAAGATGCGGGACTGCACGGGCACGATCGTCTCCCAGCCCATGTTCTTTACCGACGGCTGCGCCGTGGAAGATTTCAACTGGCCCGACCGGCTGATTCTGGGGTCGACTTCGAATGAAGCCGTGCAGGTGCTGAAACAGATTTTTCATCCGCTGGTGATGCGCGGCGTGCCGGTGATTGTGACCAACCAGTCGACCGCCGAACTGGTGCGGGAATCGGCGACGGCATTTGTGGCGACCAAGATCTCTTTCATCAATGAAGTTGCGGCGCTGTGCGAGCGCGTCGGCGCGGACGCAGTGAGCCTGGCTCTGGCGCTCGGCCTCGACAAGAAAATTGCTCCGCGCTGCCTGCAGCCCGGAGCGGGCATGGGCGGCGTCTTTGCCGAGTCAGACATGGATTCGCTGGCCGAACTGGCGCAAGGCGAATGGAGTTCCGCTGAGAGTGCTGGGCGCGGCGCGCGACGTGAACCATCACTCTGGCTGATCGCTTGGTCGAGAAGATTGCCCTCGCGTTGAATTCGGTGGAGAACAAGGACGTAGGAATCCTTGGCCTGGCCTTCAAGCCGAATACGAATTCAGTGGCCGGGTCTTCCGCGGTGCGGTTGGCCGAAACCTGGTCGCCAAAGGCGCACGAGTGCGGGCTTATGATCCGGTGGCGCTTTCCGAGGCCAAGCTTCGGCTGAATGGCTCGGTACGCTATTGCGAGTCGGCCTATGCGGCGGCCGAAGGCATGGACGCGCTGGTCGTCGGCACGGGCTGGCCGGAGTTCCGCGCGCTCGATTTTGACCGGATCAAGCACCTGCTCAAGAAGCCCGATCATCGTCGATACCAAGAACCTGCTGGATTCCGTACGGCTCCGCGCCATGGGGTTTGAATACGTTGGCGTAGGCCGGGGATGACCGGCCTTAACCTGTGAGATTTCACTCTTGTGACTTGTGAACGACCAGATTCTCCATCCCGCGAAGCAATCTGCCCCAGCAGTCCGAGGGCCTGACAATGTTATCGCGATCTTCCGTTTTCGTCTCTGGATTGCTCGATAGCCTCTCGTATCTCTTCTTCTGCTTATCCTTTTCCAGCCTGACTCATCTGTTGGGCTCCTGGTGGAACCGCTTTTTAACCAAGTAGTGCTGCCGAACCTGGCAGGGTCAAACCGCACTCAAGAGGGGAAGCAGCAACGCGGCCCGATTTGGAATTTCCAGCGTCCCAGGCAGGCCCCGGTTTCTGACATCAGCGAAGCGCAGTTGCTATAATCGAAGTGGCGGTGGGAATAGCTCAACTGGCAGAGCACCGGACTGTGGCTCCGACGGTTGCGGGTTCGATTCCCGTTTCCCACCCCAGAATTACCTCTCAAGCACACCGGATCCCCTCCCCCAGCATTACCCGCCGATAACCCGTCCTGCGCGGACCATATTGGGAAACTCCTTGCGCAGCCGAGTGCTTTTCTTCGCTCTATTCATTGACCCGCATACTCCACAAGATTAAAATGCGCACGAATCTTCCTGCAGGCGCGGTCGCGCCTCGCGGGCCTGTCGCGGCTGACAGAGGGGAACAGATTCACGGGCCCTCGACTCCTTAAAGCTTTCCTTTATTCAGGAGAAGATCCATGAAGAGTTCTCCGAAGAGTTCTCCGCGCAGGCCGGTCAAATCACGCCGCAAAGCTACACCAGAACATGAGGTCAAATCGTCGGCTGGATCGTTCCCCATCGTGGGGATCGGAGCCTCGGCGGGCGGCCTGGAAGCTTTTTCCGAACTGCTGCGCTACCTGCCGGAAAAGACCGGCATGGCCTTCGTGCTGGTGCAACACCTCGACCCCAAGCATGGCAGCGTGCTGCAGGAAATCCTGTCGAGGACCACGAAGATCCCCGTCACCGAAGTGATTCAGGGAGTCGTGGTGCAGCCCGACCACGCCTACGTGATTCCGGCGAACACGAACCTGACGATTAAGAATGGAATCCTGCAACTGGGTTCGCGGGTAATGACGCGGGGACAGCACATGCCGATCAACGATTTTTTTCGGTCGCTGGCAGAAAACGCCGGGCAGCAGGCGATCGGCGTCATCTTGTCGGGCACGGCTTCGGATGGCACCGAGGGATGCCGCGCCATCAAGGCTGGGGGCGGGATCACATTTGCCCAGGATGAGGAATCGGCGAAGTACGACAGCATGCCGCGCAACGCGGTGAATGCGGGGTGCATCGACTTCATCCTATCGCCCAAGGACATTGCCCGTGAGCTGGGCGGCCTCAGCCAGCATCCTTACGTGGCCCGGGTCGTGTCATCCGGGACTGAAGGTTTTGAAGGAATGATGGGCAGCGACCTGAATGCGCTCTTCGGGCTGCTGCGGGAATCCACGGGAGTGGATTTCACCAACTACAAGCACACCACGCTGCAACGGCGCATCCGGCGGCGCATGGTTGTGCACAAGGTCGAAAAGTTGAAGGACTACCTGCGTTTCATCGGGAGAAAGCCGGAAGAGCTGGACGAGCTTTATCGCGACTTGCTGATCCACGTGACCGGCTTTTTCCGCGAGCCGGAGACCTTTCTAGCGCTGCGCAAGCACGTTTATCCCAAACTCTTTGAGGGCCGCAAGCCGGATAATCCCATTCGTATCTGGGTGGCGGGATGCTCGACCGGCGAGGAAGCCTACTCCATCGCAATCACTCTTTTGGAATACATGTGGGTACACAGCCGCAACATCTCGCAGGCCGCGACCGCCATCCAGATCTTTGCCACCGATATCAGCGATACGGCGCTCGATCGCGCCCGCACCGGCCTGTATACCGAAGCGGCCGTTTCCGAAATCTCGGCGGAACGCTTAAAAAGATTCTTTGTCCGGCTGGATGGGGGATTCCAGATCAATAAATCCATCCGCGATATGTGCATCTTTGCCAAGCAGAACCTGGTGAAGGATCCGCCTTTCTCGAACCTTGATCTGGTGAGCTGCCGCAACCTGCTGATCTATCTGGGCCCCGTTTTGCAGCGGCGGGTCATCCCCGCGCTGCACTATGCCCTGAAACCGGGTGGCTACCTGATGCTGGGGGCTTCGGAAAGCCTGGGAGGGTTTGCCGACCACTTCGGATTGGTTGAAAAGAAGGATAAGGTTTACCAGAAAAGGAAGACCGCGGCCCGGTTGACTACCTACTTCGCGAGCGCTGATTACTTGCCGAGCCGTACGGCAGACGCAAAGTCCGGCCGGGGTCTGCCCGCTCCATTTACCGTGGAACGCGAGGTAGAGCATCTGTTGGCAAACCGTTTTGTTCCGGCGAGCATTGTGGTGAACGACGAAATGGAGATTGTGCAGTTCCATGGCAAGACCGGAGCCTACCTGGAGCCGCCAGCCGGGCAGCCCAGCTTCAGCCTGGCAAAAATGGCACGCGAAGGCCTGCTGATCGACTTGCGTACAGCCCTGAACCAGGCCAAGAAAACCAATACAACGGTGCGGAAGGAAGGCGTGCGGATTCAGTCCGATGAGGGATCGCGGGAAGTGAGCCTCGAAGTGCTGCCCTTGCGCGGCTCCTCGGCGCAGGAGCGCTTCTACGTGGTTGTCTTTCAGGAGGCCGCCCGCAAGGCAGCGGTTTTGCAGGAGAAAGCTAACGGCGGTAAGACCGCGAAAGTGACGCGCTCCTCGGCGCGGGACACCGAGCTTCTGAAACGAGAGATGAGCCAAATGCGGGAGCAGTTGCGGACGCTTATCGAGGAGCATGAGACCACAACGGAAGAGTTTAAGTCGGCCCATGAAGAGGTCTTATCGGCTAACGAGGAATTGCAGAGCACGAATGAAGAACTGGAGACGGCCAAGGAAGAACTGCAATCCACTAACGAGGAACTCACTACGCTCAACGAAGAAATGCAGAATCGAAACGCGGAACTCGGTTCGGCCAACAACGATCTGCTCAACCTGCTGGGGCACGTTGATATCCCGGTGGTGATGGTCAGCAATGATCTGCGCATTCGGCGCTTCACGCCGCCAGCGCAGAAGCTTTTAAACCTGCTGCCCGGAGATATTGGCCGCAGGCTGGGAGAGATCCGGCCGAACCTTGACGTGGAGGATTTGGAATCGCTGGCTAACGAGGCCATCCGCCGCTCCACCACGCAGGAACGGCAGGTGCGCACCAAGGAAGGCGGCTGGCAGGTGCTCTACGTGCGTCCCTACAAAACCTGGGACAACCGGATCGAAGGCGCAGTGATCAGCCTGCAGGATGTGGATAACCTCAAGCGATCGCTGGACCAGACGCGCGAATATGCCGACACGATTGTCGAGAGCGCCCGGGAACCAATCCTGGTATTGAACGGCAAGCTGCAGGTCACCGCCGCGAATCCCGCGTTCTACCGGGTTTTCGACGTGACACGCGAAGAGACCGAAAAGCGGCTGATTTATGAACTGGGTAACGGGCAGTGGAACATCCCCAGGCTGCGCGAATTGCTCGAGGAAATCGTCCCCCGTAACTCTCGCGTGGACGATTTCGATATGAGTCATGATTTCCCCCACCTCGGCCCACGGGAGATGGTGCTCAATGCCCGGCGGGTCGAAATGCAGCCCGGCCATCCCTTTATCCTGCTGGCCATCGAAGATGTGACCGAAAAGAGCCGGGAGGGAGCTGCCTGAACAGAGTCCCTTGCGGCAATCCCTGGGCCGGTATTATTAAGGGGCACCTGAAAAATCGTTCGCGTAAAGAAGAAAGTCTACTGGTGCGGGCGGGCGGCTCACGGTAGAATGCGGTGTCGTGGCGGAAGCCTATGAACCGGATCTTCCATCCATTTCGAAGCTCTTCGCGGCAGCTTGGGCCGCTGGAGCAGCGCATGCTCGACGCCTTGTGGGCGAAGGGCAGCGCCACCGTTCGCGAACTGATCGAGGGCGGCTGCCACGAACTCGCCTACACCACCGTGATGACCACGCTCGACCGACTGTTCAAAAAGGGTCTTCTGACGCGGTCCGAGGAAGGCAGAGCGTTCCGCTATGTTCCGCACTTCAGCCGTGAGGAATTGCATCGGGAAGCGGCTGGGCACGCCTTTCGGCAACTGCTGGATGCCAGTCCATCTTCGGCTTTGCCGCTTTCGTTCCTGGTCGAAATCCTCGGTGAGCGGGACGCGCAATTGCTCGACGATTTGCGAAAACTGGTGGAAAGCAAGCGCCGCGAACTGGGCCACGGGGAAGAAGACCAGCGCAGCTCCCGTCAGAAGGCGGAGTGATCTTCCGCCGCGCGCCGCGGTGGCAACGGTCAGAACTTACTTCTGGCTGTGGTTTTCGATATCGAAAACATACCCCGTACTATCAAGGCTAAGCGGCACGAGCAGGCTGGTGAACAAAGTCTTTCCATTCGCGTCGAGGGAACGGATCTGGTAATTAAGCGCATGGGTCGGGCCCAGCTCGCTCTTATCCAGTTCGATCAGGTTGACGCCGGCGCCGAGAAACAGGATGTGCGCCTGAGCCGGAACTTCTTGCCAGGCCCAATCCAAGCCGCTTCCCGTATAGCGAAGCAGATGCGTCGTGCCATCCGCGGTCGCCTCAATCAGGTAGTCGGCGCCGATCGCCAGGCCTGAGGCCGATCCGTGGTAGCCCGTGCCCGCATTGCAATCGGTATCGAGAAACACCTCCCATTCGGCTCCGTTGACGGCTCTCCAGCGAAACGAAACCTGGCTGGGAATCGGATTGCCGTTGCCGTCGCTCGACGCCGGACGGAAGCTGGCATAGGGCGCCTGCACTCCCTGCTGCTCCACCTGAGTGCCCTCCAGCGCCCAGTAGGACGGCGGTTGATCGTAAGGGTTGCTGGAGCCTCGATCCGTCACGTATACCCACCCGGCGCCGCGCTTGAGGCTTAAGGCGATCACATCGTTCATCCCCGCGGTGGTAGGAACGGCATACACAATGTGCCAGAAGCGGTCCGGCGGATAGAGCTGGAACCACGCTTCCGGCTGATAGTTCTGCACGTAATCCTGCAAGCTGCTCGATTCAGAAGTGACCAGGATGTTCGCGATCGACATCCAGCAGTCGTTGCTCGGCTGCGTTCCTGGATTCAGGATCACAAGGCGTCCGCCCACTTGAGTGCGGCGCACATGATCGGCCAGGTCCTGATAGTAAGCATAGTTCGCCCCCGCGAAAGAATTCGCGCCGGTGCAGTCAGTCGGGACTTCGTCGAAGAAGATTCCATCCACCAGGTAGTTGCGGAATACCGCGTCCACTTTCCTGCGCACCAGCGCCGGATCGCGCTGTCCATAATCGGTATAAACGTAGCCAACGACGAAGATCCCATTCCTGCGGGCCCGGCTGATGGCCTGGTCGACGCCGGGGTAGTAGCCCACGTCGTCGCCATTATCGAGATTCACGATCATGATGCCGACTGAGGACGAACCGAGGGTCTGCCATCCATTCCATTGCGTGCTTCCTGGATCCTGGTAAGACGGGATCGCGATCCGGCTCTGCGCCGGGCTGGCGATGGCGATGAACAACAGCACAACTGCAAATAATGCCAGCGAAAGTTGCTTCATATTGCCTCCTCGGTTGCGCGCGCTTAATCCGACCAGCGTTGCGGGATGCGGTCCCAGCGATGCTCTTTCAATTCGGCGAGCAGCCCGGAATCAAGCGGTCCGGCGTCACTGGCGGCGACATTCTTCCGCACATGCTGCGGATCCCGCATCCCCACGATCGTCGTGCTCACCGCCGGATGAGACAGAATGAAGCGCAGGGCCATCTCCGGCAGCGTCATACCTGCAGGCACGATTTTCTTAAGCCGGTCGACGCGCCGTATCGTATTCTCCAGATTTTCCGGCCCAAAGTACAAAGCCCGCCAATCGTCCCGTGGGAAGCGCGTCTCCAGCGTCATCTTGCCCCCCAGGCTGCCTTCATCGAGAGGCACGCGCGCGATCACGCCCACGTTCAGTTCCTGGCACAGTGGCAGCAGGTTGTCTTCCGGAGCCTGATCGAAGATGTTGTAAATCACCTGCACCACGTCGACCAGCCCGGTGTGCAGCGCCTTGATGCCATTTTCAGGTTCCCAGCGGTTCAGGCTAAGGCCGAAGTATCGAATCCAGCCGCCGTCTTTCAACTTCTCCACCGTCGAGCGGAATTCCGGGTCGTCGGTCCAACTGTCATCCCACACATGGAACTGCAGCACGTCGATCGCCTCGACGCGAAGTTTCTTCCGGATCAGGTCGGCATACTTGAAAACATGCTCCGCGGAAAACACGTCGTGGTATTTGTATGTTGGGAGCGCGGGCCATTTGTCGTTCGCCGGAGGAATCTTCGACGCGGCATAAAGCCGCTTCTTCGAGTTCCGCGCCATGGTTTTCCCGAGCAGGCCGTCGCTTTTGCCTTCGCCGTACGCCCAGGCGGTGTCGAAGAAGTTGCAGCCTGCGTCGATCGAAAGTTGCAGCGAGTCCAGCGACTGCTGGTCGTCGGAGCCGCTCCACCCACTCATCCCCCACAGCCCATAAGCAATGTCGCTGACATCAAAACCGGTTCGGCCCAGCTTGCGGTATTTCATAAAGATCTTCCCTTGGATTGAATGCAGTCCCGATGAGTTCAGTCTCGAAAAGACGCCTGCGCGCGCAGACATCCTAGCAGTTTTGCCGCGCCGCCCGAAATGCCGCTGCCAGAGCGGATCTTCTGGCTGCTGATTTTTCGATGCAAACCATCAAGATTTTGCGGCTTGCGAATCCGGCTCCCGGTGTTCCAATAGACCTACAAACCCCTGTGGAGGTTCCTCAATGAAATCGGACTACCCTTCGGCGAACACGCCATCCTACTGCCAGGAAGATCCCAATGCTCCGTCATCCCGTTTAACTGATGAGAAAGTTTCAGACGACTCGGGCATGGAAGCAAAGATCAATAGCGCCCTCGCGCCCGCCGGACTGAAGAATCCCTTCTGGAGTAAAGCCAGCTAGCGCCTACCGCAGGATCGGCAGGCACAGGCACGGCCGCAGCGCGAAAGGCAGCGCGGACATTTCCTGAAGCGCAGGGTGCAGCTGCGCGTCGCGGCAGGGCTCGAGCGTGATCACGAAAGGCAACGCGCTTTTGTCGAAGCCCGGATTCTGCAGCACCGCATCGATGTTCAGTTGATGCGCCGAAAGGATTGCGGCCAGGCCCGCGATGATTCCAGGCTGGTCCTTCACGAGAAAACGGAGATACCAGGGCGTCTCAAAGTCGCAACTCACCTGCGGAGACGCCAGTTGCAGCGGCCGCTGCGGGCGCGGTCCAACCGATGAACTTCCAGCCGCAAGGCTCTCCGCCACAAACATCAAGTCGGAAACCACGGCAACCGCGGTGGGATCTCCGCCCGCTCCCGCGCCCAGGAAGGCCATGTCGCCGCCGTATTCGCCCGAAGTCAAAACCAGGTTCAGATTTTTCTGCACTCGTCCAAAAGGTGACGCTGTTGGAACCAGGCTCGGCCCAACATCTGCAAATAATGCCTTCTCTTTCAAATCGGCGCGCGAGATCTGCCGGATGGTGCAGCCCAGTTCGGCGGCATAATCGAAATCGACGGCATCGATGGGGCGAATCGTCCGGGCACGAATGTCTCCAGGAGAAACACGAACATGCAGCCCGGCGAGCGCGAGGATGGAAAGTTTTGCGCGCGCATCGCCGCCGTCCAGATCTTCGCTGGCGTCGGCTTCGGCATAGCCGCGAGCCTGCGCTTCTTCAAGCGCTTCGCTGAACGGAATGCGATCGCCCTCAATGCGGCTGAGAATGTAGTTGCAGGTGCCGTTCAGAATTCCCGCGATGCCGTGCAGTCGGTCTCCGCAGAGTCCGGTGCGCAGCGCGGGAAGAACGGGAACGCCGCCGGCCACGGAGGCTCCAAACTCAAGCTGGCAGCCGTTCGCGCTCGCCAGCTGTAGCAAGTCCGGGCCATGGCGGGCGATCAGTTGCTTGTTGGCCGTCACCACCGATTTGCCCGCGGTCAAGCAGCCACGCACCAGCTCTTCCGCTGGAGTCAGCCCGC
This sequence comes from uncultured Acidobacteriaceae bacterium, assembly GCA_963827005.1. Classification (GTDB taxonomy): domain Bacteria; phylum Acidobacteriota; class Terriglobia; order Terriglobales; family Acidobacteriaceae; genus Sulfotelmatobacter. Next base: position 606,348 of record CAWGZD010000007.1, on the reverse strand, counting down.
CGATCAGCTCAATGACAATGTCGACGTCGGAGCTGAGAATCGCGTGGAAGTCATCGGTCCAGACGACGTCGTTCGGTATCGATAGCTCGGTACCCCATGTCCGCTTCTTGCGCTCGAAGTTGCGATTGCAGATGTGCGTCAGCCGGAGCGAGTCGTCGTTTCGCGCCAGAAGAATCTTGGCCACGGCGCGGCCCACGGTCCCGAAGCCCACCAGGGCGACGCGACGCGCGGGAGTGCGATCCCGCGAAGTGCGGGCGGAATTGGCGTCCGGTCCTTGGGGTGAAGTGTTGCGCAATGCCTGCTCTCAAGAAGTGGAAACTTCATTTTTATCATACGTGGACCAATACACCCTTGTGGTCAAATCCACCTGTTATCCCGAGCGAAGCGAGGGATCCTGGTTCTTGCCTGCACCTCCCGCGTCGCGGCGCCGGCAGGAACCAAGATCCCTCGCTTCGCCCGGGATGACAACTGATCCGCCACCGGCAATCCCCCGTTCGTTGACTCCCCGCAATAGCGTCCGTAAGATGAAGCGTCCGAAAACACGGCGCCTCCTGAATGATCGGCCAGACCATCTCGCACTACCGCATTGTCGAAAAACTCGGTGGCGGCGGCATGGGAGTGGTCTACAAAGCGGAAGACACCGAACTCGGCCGCTTCGTCGCCCTCAAATTCCTGCCCGACGAACTGTCCAAAGATCCGCAAGCCCTGGAGCGCTTTCGCCGTGAGGCGCGCGCCGCTTCCGCTCTTAACCATCCCAATATTTGCACCATTTACGAGATCGGCAGACATGGCGAGCAGTCTTTCATTGCCATGGAATTTCTGGATGGCGTCACCCTGAAGCATCGCATCGCTGGAAAGCCGTTAGAGAATGAAACCGTCGTCTCCCTGGCGATTGAGATTGCCGACGGGCTGGATGCCGCGCACTCCAAGGGCATCATTCATCGTGACATCAAGCCCGCCAACATTTTCGTCACCGAACGCGGACACGCCAAGGTTCTTGACTTCGGGTTGGCCAAGGTGGCGCAACCAACCACTTCTTCCAGCCAGATTGCGTCGGCCAACACGATGACCTCCGTCGACGAACAACATCTCACCAGCCCCGGTTCCACGCTCGGAACCGTCGCTTACATGTCCCCGGAACAGGTCAGGGCGAAAGAACTCGACGCCCGTTCCGACTTATTCTCGTTCGGAGTTGTCCTGTACGAGATGGCGACCGGCACATTGCCTTTTACTGGCGACAGCGCCGGAGTGATCTTCGACGGCATCATGAACCGGACACCGGCTTCCGCGCTGCGTTTGAATCCGGCGCTGCCGGCGGGGTTCGAGCACGTGCTGGAAAAGTCTCTGGAGAAAGATCGTGAGATGCGCTACCAGTCCGCCGCCGAGCTGCGATCGGACCTGAAGCGCATCCAGCGCGGCACGGACTCGGGACGAATCTCTGCGGCACAAGTGCAGACGGAGGCGCGTCCAAGAGCGAAGCGTGGAATCGTCTTGGCTGGAGTTGCCGTACTGGCTTTACTGATCGCCGCCGGCGCATTGGCCTGGTATGAGAAACAACATTCGGCTTCGCGCTCTGGGGCGGCCGCCGCCAAGCCGTCCGTTGCCGTCCTTCCGCTGCAAAATCTGAGCTCCGAGCCGGACAGCGCGTATTTCAGCGATGGCATGACCGACGAAATCACCACCAAGCTTTCAAAAATTCAGGCAATCGACGTGGCCTCGCATTCTTCGGTACTCGCCACGAAGACGACGGACAAGAGTGCTCCGGAGATCGGGAAGGCGCTCGGCGTCCGCTATCTGCTCGAAGGCAGCGTGCGGAAGGCGGGCGATCAGGTGCGGGTCAACGTGCATTTGATCGACTCCACCACCGGATTCCAGGTGTGGGCCGATGACTTCGCCGGGGAAATGAAGGATGTATTTTCCCTCCAAGAACAAACTGCGCTGAAGATTGCACAGGCACTCGATCTGAAGCTGAGCCCTCAGGAAAAGCAGGGAGTGGAGCGCCGCTATACCCAAAATCCCGAGGCTTATGAAGCGTACTTGATTGGGCGAGCGCTGACCGAGCATGACGACAACCCGGAAAAATTAGAAGCCGCGCGCAGCCACTTCGAACAGGCGCTGAAATTAGACCCGGAATATGCTCCCGCCCTCGCGGGACTTTCGCAGGTGGAAGGCTACTACTATCGCAACGTCGATTCGCAACAAGCTCATCTCGAGCGTGCCGAACAACTTGCCCAAAGGGCGGTTGCCGCCGCACCCGATCTGGTCGAGGCGCAGCTTGCGCTGGCTTATGTAGACGGTTGGAAATACCAGTACGCCCAAGCGGCGGAAATTCTTCGCCAGGCCGTGCGTTTGGAGCCCGAGAATTCGCACGCGTGGGATACCCTTTCGTGGGTCCTTGGCTATGAACAGCCTCCGCAGGCAGTGGAGGCCGAGAAGGCGGCCCGCGAGGCGCTTCGCTTGCAGCCCACCCTAATGATTGCGCAATATCACCTGGGCCGAGCCCTTCTGTTACAGGGGCGGTATGAGGAAGCAAGGAAAACCTTTGAGTTCGCCGGAGAGTTGGGAGAAGCTGCCTACGGCGATCTCGGGAATGCCCAAGTTTATATTGCCCAAGGAAACTATGACGCGGCAATCGCTCGACTGTTGAAGCGTGGCGAGCCAAAAGAAGCCATCAACAGCTATTTTCTAAGCGCAGCCTACGCCGGAAAAGGCGACAAAGAAAAGGCTCTCGCGGAGTTGCAAAAGACCCTCAACCTCGGTTTCGGCGATTTTGCCGCGCTCGATGCCAGCCCGTACTTCTCTTCTCTGCGAGCTGACCCACGTTACCAGCAATTGATCCAGCGTTATCGAAAATAAACTGCAGAGTGCTTCGGGGTTCCCTCCGCGAGGCGGCATGCGCGGCAGAATCAGCATCAAAGTTGGTAATATAACGTGATCCCGTCGCAGCCCAGGGAAAAGCCATGCTGCCGGGGAATCATTTAGCGGAACCTTTACCAAACGGCGCCTCTCGCCTTTCTATGCCGAGCGCTACGGTCCGCCAGCACGCCCGGTTATGGGAGGAGAGTGGATGATAGGAAAGTTTGCGAGTGCGCTGACGCTTCTGGTTTTGATAAGTCTGCTGGGAGCGCCAGGATTCGCCCAAACTACACCCGCGGGACAAGCTCCCGCGGATCAGGCGCCGGCGGCCCAACAACCCGCAACGCCCGCGGCGCAAGCACCCGCCACCGGCCAGGAACCCGTTGAGGGAGATACCATCGGCCATCGCAAGGCGCGGGTCCATGACTACAAGAACTGGAACTACAACGTAGGCGCGGGCGCCAATACAAACAGCGGCGAAACCAAGGATTGGGTGAGGGGCGGAGGTGTTGTGGGCGCGGCCGGCGTGGCCCGGAACGCGAACAAGTATCTAGGCCTGCGTGCGGATTTTATTTTTGCCGACCTGCCGCTGCGGGACTCCACGCAGGAGCTGGCGCAGGCGACGGGAGCCAGAAATTACGCTTTCGCCATAACGGTCGATCCCATCATCAACATTCCTGTGACCAAAACGTATAGCGGATACGTCCTGTTCGGTCCCGGCTACTACCATCGCGGCGGGCATTTGGATTCGAGCAACACAGTTCCTGGTTCGGGGTGCAATGGCTTCTGGACTTGGTGGGGGGCGTGCACCAATTCAAATATCAGCATTCCGGTGAACGGGAGCTATGTGAATTCAAGCCTGAACCAGTTCGGGTACGATCTGGGGGGAGGCGTCGCGCACAAGATGCCGAGCGGCGTTGAGATTTATGCGGAATACCGCCTCATGCACGGGTCGCACAATGGCATTACAACCGACTTTCATCCCATCACGATCGGTTTTCGCTGGTAGCTACTCGGGATTGGTGCGGTAACTCCAGAAATCTCCAACTCGCTCCTGCAACTGCACGAAGGATGCGGCGGGAACAGGTTGCGAAGCCCTCGAACCGGAGTTGGCTTCAGCCAAGGCAGCCTCAACGATATAGTGGGCGGGCGCGAGCGAGCAGGCAGGGTCGGTTGCAGCCGCGTCGCCGGCGAGCAGCAGAGCTTGGCAGCGGCAACCACCAAAATCTTCGGTGCGCTGGTCGCAACTGCGGCAGGGTTCCGGCATCCATTCTTCTCCACGAAAACGCTGGAATGACGAAGACTCTCTCCAGATGAATTCCAGAGTCTGCTCGCGGACGTTTTCAAATTCAAGGCCGGGAATGACTTCCGCAGCGTGGCAGGGCAGGACCTTGCCGGCGGGATTGATGAGCATCAATCTACGTCCCCAGCCTCCCATGCAGGCTTTGGGAAACCGTGCGTAGTAATCAGGGACCACAAAATCAACGCGGATGCGTCCGGCGAGGCGCTTTTCGGCCGCGGCTACGGCTTCGACTGCCTTATCAAGCTGTGGCCGCGTGGGCAGCAGCGCGGAGCGGTTGCGCAATGCCCAGCCGTAATACTGGGTGTGGGCGATCTCCATGCGCTCGGGGGCGAGCTGCTCGATGAAGGCGATCATCTCAGCGAGGTGGTCGATGTTCTGCCGGTGAATGACAAGGTTCACGGTGAACGCAAGCTTGTGCCGGCGGATGAGGCGTGACAGTTCAACTTTGTGGGCGTGGGCTTTGGCTCCGGCAATCCAGTTGGCTGCGTCCTCGCGCGAATCCTGAAAGCTGAGCTGGATGTGGTCGAGTCCGGCTTCGACCAGCGCCTGCAGCCGCGCTTCAGCGAGGCCGAGGCCTGACGTGATGAGGTTGGTATAGAGGCCGGCGGAGCGCGCGCCAGCGATCAGTTCCGTGAGGTCGAGACGCGCTAGCGGTTCACCTCCGGTAAAGTGCGCGTGCAGCATTCCGAGCTTCCCCGATTGCTGGAAAACGTCGATCCACTGTGCGGTGGAAAGCTCCGAACTGACCGCGGCCATTTCGAGCGGATTGGAGCAATAGACGCAGTGCAGCGGGCAGCGGTGAGTGATCTCGGCGATGAGGGCTAGCGGGTTGGGAATCATCGGTATTGCTGCCGGAAATGCCTGTGGATTTCTCTTCGAAATAATTGCTTCTGCGAAGCGATTCAGGGGCTCTCGGCAAGCTCAATTTTACTCTGGAAGGTAATATCTCTTAGGACATCCCCCTCCCCCCGATGCCTCTGGAACCCTTGTCCAGCGCGGGTTTCGCAAAACAGGTATGGCAAAATCCAGATCCCAAAGGATTTAGGTGCCAAAATCTAGAGAACAAATGACTTACGAGCTTTCCAGTACCATTTGAGCCTGCTGCCTCCGCTTTGACCATGATGGCCTGATTTCTGGTGGAAGGCAAGGTCGGATGTCACAAGGGGGCTGTGGATTTGTGGAATGTAGGCATTTGACTGCCGACCAAGTCGCCTTCTGGGAACGGCAGGTCCCTCCACTCCGCTTGCCATTCTCTGCGGGAATGGGAAACTCCGGCCGGGATGACAATTTGCGGTGGGTACACCAACCGCGAGGCTCGTCTAATAATCCACGATCCGTTTGTGGCGGAGTTGCTCGAGGAACTGGCTGATGTCGCTGCGAATCTTGGCTGGGTCCGCGTCGCCGAACTGGGCTTGCAATTCTTGAATGATCTGGGCGAAGGTGCGCTGACCGTCGCAGCGTTCGAGGATCTGCCGTCCGGTGCCTTGCAGCTTGATGGCGCCTTCGGGAAACAAAATTACGCGCTCGTCGAACGCGGTCTTGTTCTTCGCAGTCTTGTTTTCGGCAGTCTTATTCTCCGCAGCCCAGCGGCAACCGGTGGCGAGGCGTGGCTGGCTGGTGTCTTCAGGCGGCGGCATGATGGTGTCCTGAGTATGAGATCTGCGGCGTGAATGGCCGCAAAGTTCCGTGGTGCTGCAAGCGACAGCAGGTTCCTCCACTTCGCTTCGCTCCGGTCGGAATGACAAGGGCTTGGTGATCGCTTCGCCCGGCCCGAATGACAGAGCCTTGGTGATCCCTTCGCTTCGCTCCGGTCGGAATGACAACCTTTTGGAGTGAGCTCATGCTAGGTGGCCTCGATGCGGAAGGCGCCGGGCGGCGGCCACGCGGGCTCGACGTAGGCGAAGTAGAGTGCGTCCAGTTGTGCCCACAGGATGTCGCACTTGTCGCGCAGGGCCTGGATTGCCAACTCCTGCTCGGCGCGCGTCTTTGCGTTGTCGAAAACATAGTTCACCGCGAACTGGGAATCTTCGGGCGCCTGGTAAAGTCTGGCTTCGAAATAATCCAGACCTCCCGAGAGCCAGGGATAGTGCTGGCGCAATTTTTCCACGCGCAAGGTGATCAGCTTGGTGGAAAACAGTTCGGTCAGCGAGGAAGCGACCGCTTCGAGCAAGGACCGGCTGCGGACGATGTTCAGGTATTCATTCACGGCGAAGCGGGTTGCGGGAAGAATGCCTTTACCCGAGCGAACCTTTTCCGGATCGAGGCCCGTGGCCTCCGCCAATTTGAGCCAGCGCTTGATGCCGCCTTCGCTGGTGGCATCGCCATCGTGATCGACGACGCGCTTGCGCCAGGCGCGGCGGAACACGGGGTCTGGGCCCCGGGACAGGATGATCGAGTCTTTGATGGGAATAATCGATTGATAGTAGTAGCGGTTCAGGGCCCAAGCCTGCAGCTGACCGCGGGTAAGTTTGCCTTCGTGCATCAGCAGATGGAATGGGTGCTGGTGATGGTAGCGTTCTTCGCCAGTAGCCTGAAATTGCGCGCGCAACTCTTCGAGCGAGAGCAGCCGGGCGGAGTGCGATGCGGCTTCGGTTTCTACAGGTCGAACTGCCATCCATCCTCCGCAATTTCCCAGCCTGCGTCCCGGACCTGGCGATGTTCGGGGCTTGCCTCATTCAGCATGGGATTGGTGTTGTTGATGTGCAGAAATATTTTACGCGGGCGGCGCACTCCCGCCAACTTGACCAAAGTGCTTTCGACCGGGATGTGGCCCATCTGGCGCGCGGTTTGGCCGCTGCCCTGAATGCGAATCAGTTCGTCGTCGCTCCAGAACGTGCCATCGAAGAGCAGGACGTCGCAGGCGTCGAGTTGTTCGAGCAGTCCGTCGTCGACTTGCGGTACGGCCGGCAGATAGGCCAGGCGCGGGGAAGTTGATTGAACGATGAAGCCGAGCGATGCTTCGCCGGGCGCGAGATGGGCCTGCCGGTCCGCCGTAACGTAAGCGGGATAGTGCATGCTCAACGACAAAACCTGGCCGCGCAGGCCGGAGTCTTCGCCCTGGGCATTGCACAAGTGGAACTGCGCTCCCGAGGCAAAATCAGTCCAGGCAGTTTGATCGGGGATGCGTTGCAACATGTTGAACATGGAATTATCTTCGCGAAGAATCCGGCGCACAGAGGCGGTGGCGTAGACGCGTAGGGGCTGAAGTTCGCGCAGCAGCAGCAGTCCGAGGACGTGGTCGAGGTCGGCATTGGCGAGCACTACGCCGGCAATCGGCGACTGGCGCACGCCATCGCGGGGATGCAGTTCGCGCGTGGCTTCGATTTGAGCGCGCAGGTCGGGCGACGCGCCCAAGAGAAACCAGGAGCGGCCGTCCTGCGAGATGGCAACCTGGGTCTGGCTGCGGGGCTGGCCTTTGAAAGTGCCGGCGCGCACGGAACGGCAGTTTGCGCAGGCGCAGTTCCACTGCGGAAACGCGCCTCCGGCCGCGGAGCCGAGGATTTTGACTTTCATCTCTAGCGAGTTTACAGCCTGGGATTGCTGCCGGAGGTAATTTCGCGAGAACCTGGGCGGGTCGCGGTGCTGGGCGCGGCGTAGCGGGGCAGGGCTCGAGGATTAATCTAGCCGCGCCCGACTGAGGCGGCGCAGCGCAACGGATCGATATCCCAAAACATGGTTCCTGCGGACATATTTTCGACTCCGACTTCGCCGGCCATCTCGGTTCCGGCCTTGCCGCACCACACGATGCGGAATTGCGCTTTGGTGCCCTGGTACAGAACGTCAACTACGTCGCCGGGCTTGAGTTGAGCGTCCACGCACTGCAGGGTAGCTCCGCGGCCGCTGATGGTGCGCAGGCTGGCGGCCTGAGTGAAAGGGCGGGAATGAGTGTCCATGCCGTAGATCTGGACAGGAAGCTCAACGAAGACGCGCGACTGGCGGCGACGATCCATGGCGAAGCTCCTTGGCTTTCGAGGGAGGAAAGGCAATCGTAGGCGGGCGCGATGGGGAAACAAAGGTAACCAGAGTCACCGGAGAGGTGGTGCCGGAAGTTTGTTTTGTGGGATGGCGGGAGCGGGCGCTAGTCGAGGTCACCGAGAGAGCATGCGCCCGGGCCTCGAGGGTCGCCGCAGGAACCGCATCCGCCCGAGCTCGCCGTGGCGCCGGCAGAACCTTTGGCCGACATGCCCGTTGTGGATACGGCAAAGACGCTTAGCTGCGGGGCCAGCTTTTTGCTTTCACACTTGGGGCAGGAGGCTTTGTCGCGGCCGAAGACCAGAGCTTCGAACTCGTGCTGGCATTGCTGGCAGATGTATTCAAAAATCGGCATGATGGTCGGCTCCCGCGGAACTGGCTGCTCCTATTAGAATCAATTTATGGGAACTTCGCAAACGATAGTGGTGCAGTTTGATGAGGAAGCGAGCGGGACGCGCGATTATTGCGTCGCACAGAACGCGCCGCTTCGCGCGGCTCGCCCAGATTCCCTCGGCAAGCTCGGGACAGGCTCTTCGCTGCGCGAAGAACGCTTGCTCAGGATGACAATTAAACTGCACCATTACTCCGCAGACGGGCGGTGATGCCTGCGACCTTCAAGTGCAAGAGCTGAGTTCGAGGATGGAATCACGGAAAAGGCGCCGGAGTTCGTGCCCACGGAGTTTCGGCCGCGGCGCTGGCTGCGGGGCGGGCATGCGCAGACTCTCGCGGCTTTCTTCCTCGCGCGCCGAATCGAACTGCCGACGGCGGAACAGCGCCTGATTGAAGTGGAACCGGGCATTCCGGTGTTGTGCCATTGTCACTGGCAGAAAGACCGGAGCGCTCTGACGCTGATCGTTGTCCATGGCCTTGAGGGATCGAGCGAGTCGCAATACATGCTGGGCATCGCGCGGAACGGCTTGGCCGCGGGGATGAATGTGGTGCGCATGAACCAGCGCAACTGCGGCGGCATGGACCATTGCGCGCCCACGCTTTACAACTCCAGCCGGTCGGCGGATGTTGCAGCGGTGGCGCGCAACCTGGTGGAGCGAGACGGAATACCGGGCTTCGTGCTGATTGGGTTTTCCATGGGCGGCAACTTGGTGCTGAAGCTGGCGGGGGAGTGGGGAAGTGACGGGCCGGCGGAGTTTCGGGGCGTGGCGGCGGTCTGTCCTGCGGTGAATCTGGCGGCGGGAGCCGACGCGCTGCATGAACCTGCCAACCGGATTTATGAATACTATTTCCTGCTGCAATTGTTCCAGCGATTTCGCCGGAAGGTGAAGTTGTTTCCTGCAAGCTTTGACGCCTCGCGTTTGCGCGGGGTGAAGACACTGCGGGAGTTTGACGACCGGATCACGGCTCACTATTGCGGTTTCACGGGTGCGGATGACTATTACGACCGGGCCGCTGCCGCCAATGTGGTCAGCCGGATCGCGCGGCCTGCGCTGGTAATCCATGCGGCGAATGATCCTTTCGTTCGCATTTTGCCAGAGACGCGGCAGGCGCTTCTCTCCAATCGCAACGTTACCTATGTCGAAACCCAGGATGGCGGCCACTGCGCCTTCGTCGGTGAAAGCGAGGGTGAGGCCGGCTACGATGGACGCTGGGCGGAGCGTGAAGTCGTGGAGTTTGCGAAGCAGTTTCGGTAGCGATGTTTCTGCTGCATCCCATCAAGAACTGTCATCCCGAGCGGAGCGAGGGATCCTGGTGTTTTTTGCAGCGAGGGATCGCGGTCGCGCAGGTAGGACCAGGGTCCCTCGCTTTGCTCGGGATGACAACATTGCTCGGGATGACAGCTCTCTTCAGTTGGCCTTTGCGGGACTACGAAACCATGACAGCATCTCGGCGCCGCGGCCTTTCATGCGGGTTCGCAGGAATGCGAGGATTAGCATGGCGAGGGAGATGATCAGCAGGCCGAGCGATGCGGTGCGAATGCTGTCGCTGTGTTTGGGCAGGATGGAGAGGCGTCCGTATACGAATTCGAGGTGCACCCAGTAGACCAGCAGGGAAGCCTGGCCTAATTGAATGAGCGGACTGAATCCCCGCGTTCCTGCTCCCCAACGGCACCAGGCATAGGCCGCCATCAAAATCACCAGCAGCATGCCCACGCGGATCAACCAGAATTCCGGGCTGGTGTGCCAGTAATCGTAGACGGCGTAGAGTTGATGCGGTTGGGCATCGAGCCAGCGGGACGCGGCGATGAACCCCAACCCGGCCACGCCCGCAAGAAAGAAAGTCGAAGCTTCGTGTTGGCGTGCCCATTCACTTTGAAGAAGAAATCCGGTGGCGAGACCCGCGAAAGCGAAGGCAGTCCAGGGAAAAATTGGGAAGAGCCAGGGCTGCGGCGTCCCGAGATTGTGAACTCCGTTGATGTAGGACTCGATCGGCCAGGGTAGCCAGTCCGGGCGCCAGGTGGTCCAGAGCGGCGGTGTGAATAGGGAAATCAGAATTGCCGTTCCAGCCGAAGCGAGAACCAAGGCGAGCCTGGCTTGCGCTCCGCGGCGAACTGCGAGCACCAGCCAGCAAATCACGCCCATGAGCATCATGGAGACGCCGATCGTGTTGAGCACATCCGCGCGGAGCAGGTCACTTGCCGGCGCCCAGCCCCAGGCGATGAGATATTCCTGCAGGCGAAAGAGCAGGCCGAAGGCAAAGATTTCCGCGCCGCGACGGATGGTGGTGCGGGCGATCTGCGACGTCGGCAGATTCTTCCGCAAAAGTTTTTCGGTTACCAACGCGAACGAAATGCCCGCCAGAAACAGGAACAGGGGAGCAGGGAAGGTTCCTCCCAGTTGCGAGTACATGAAGAATTTACTCTGGCGCTTGGCAGGGCTGAGCCAGGAGTCGTAGCAATGGGTTTGGAACATGAGGATGCAGGCGAGGCCGCGCATCCAATCGATATAAGCGAGGCGAGTTGGAGCAGCGGAGATCAATGCGACTCCGCATGATACTCCAGCGGGCGCTTATGATAAATTTTGGTTACGGGCGCGTAGCTCAATCGGATAGAGCACCGGTTTTCTAAACCGGTGGTTGCAGGTTCGATCCCTGCCGCGCCTACCATCGCAGTGGTCAGTGGCTAGTGGTCAGTGGCCAGTGATGCCGCTTGCGACACCGCCTGCCCCTGCATCGGTCTGTATCGGAGCCACACAGCGAGACCGATCCCGAACGCCAGACCGACGATGAGACCTCCAACGGCAAAGAAAAACCGGTTCGGAAAATCCGGAGAGTCGGGGAGACTAGCGGGATTGAGTAGCGCCATCTGCTGACCGAGCCCCTGCTGCTCCGCCTGAGTCGCCATTTTGGAGACGCTCAGCTTGGCCAGGTCGTCCTGGTACACCCTGAGCGCATTGTCATAGTCACGAGCCAGATCTTTGTATTGCTCTTCCACGGTCGGACTCGCCGCTACCCGGCGCTCAACTACCGCGATCTCTTGCTGAAATTCCCCCTGATCGAGCGTCGCCTGCGCAATCAAGTCCTGATATTGGTGAATCTTTAAGCGCAGTTGGCTAATCTCCTGGGGCTCGGTTCCGGACCCCTTATCGTTCCCCGCATCGGTCTGCGGATTGCTCGTCGAGTGCGATGTTTTCCATGCTGCTATCGCTTGCGCCAACATCGATTCGGTATAGGACTTATCCTGGGCTGCACGGTTCAGCTCTTGCGTGTTCGCTTGGAGCGAAGTGCTCAACGAATTCAGAACCTTCATGTTGCTATCCAGGTCTTCGGGAAGCTGGCCCATGTGCTGGTTCTTGAATGCCGCGAGCGTCTTGGCTTTATCGTCGAGATTCTGCTTGGCATCCTCCGCTTGCCGCTCAAGGAAATCCGTCGTGTCCTTCCCTCTGTTCTGCCGCATCTTAAGATATTCCTCGATCAACATCGAGGTCACATCACGGCACATCTCTCTTGCTGCGTTCGCAGCAGAGCCGGTGTAGCTTATGTAAAATGCGCTTGAGCTGCTCTGGACCGACTTCTCCTTGGCGTCAACACTTTGCGAGATATCGGGAGCCTGCTGGATCGTCAAGTTTTGCTGCACGCTGCTAATTACGTCGTCAACGTTCTCGCTGCCCTTAGCGGATCCGAGCTTCTCCACCCCAGACCGCAGTCTGGCCTCACTGGTCACCAGTCCTACGACCTCGTTCATCTGCCGTGCAAGATCCTCGTTGTAGACCTGCGGCACGATCGCTTCTGAGATCTTCGGTGCTTCAACCAACACCTCCGCTGTCGAGGTGTACTTGGCGGGGAACGCATACGAGACCAAAAATCCGGCCAAGGTCGCCAGCAGTGTTGGAATCAGAATCAGCTTCAACCAGTGGCGCAGACGGCCTCCTTCCAAATTCGCCGCAGATTCCATCTTCTAACTCCTTCAGGGTGCGAAATTATACACCCCGGATGCCTTCTTTCGCTGCTGCTTGCTGTCTCTCTCCTCGTGGCTTTGCTGGCCACTAATCACTGACCACTGCTTTTCCGGTGTTCGCAGGTGGTGGTGTTCAGGCATTCATCGGGCAGTCTCAGGCGTTCGACTGGGTGGCCGCCTACGATATGGGACTCGATGATCTCGTCGACGTCAGCCTCGGCTACGAATCCATACCATACGGCTTCGGGATAGACCACGAGATTGGGGCCGTGCTCGCATTGATCGAGACAGCCGGACTGGTTGGCTCGTACTTTGCCTTTGAGGCCTCGTTCTGCCAGTTTCTGCTTGAAGAGTTTCTGCAGCTTCGCCTGGCCGGTGGGATCGCAGCATCCCCGTGGATTTCCTGGAGGGCGCTGGTTGCCGCATATGAAGATGTGCTTTTCGAATTTGGGCATAAGGTCTTGTGACGATTTTAGACCTTAGCTGCGGTTGTCCGGTACTGTGGCTGTTTTGCGGTCGTGCTGATTTTGCTTACGCTTCGGGCCAGTGGAGCGGGAGATCCTTCGCTACGCCTGAAGTGCGGCTCCGCTCAGGATGACGAGCGTCGAGTGATGGTCGTGTGGCGTGAGTACTGCAAGCGTGAGCCACTGCTGCCGTGGCTGGTTTGCGCTTGCGGTTAGGGTTGGCTTACGCGCCGGGCCAGTGGAGCGGGAGATCCTTCGCTACGCCTGAAAGGCGGCTCCTCTCAGGATGACAAGCGTCGAGTGACGGTCGTGTGGCGTGAGTACTGCAAGCGTGAGCCAGGCTGCCGTGGCTGGTTTGCGCTTGCGGTGAGGTTTGGCTTACGCGCCGGGCCAGTGGAGCGGGAGATCCTTCGCTACGCCTGAAGTGCGGCTCCGCTCAGGATGACGAGCGTCGAGTGATGGTCGTGTGGCGTGAGCGCTGCAAGCGTGAGCCACTGCTGCCGTGGCTGGTTTGCGCTTGCGGTGAAGGTTGGCTTACGCGCCGGGCCAGTGGAGCGGGAGATCCTTCGCTACGCCTGAAGTGCGGCTCCGCTCAGGATGACGAGCGTCGAGTGACGGTCGTGTGGCGTGAGTACTGCAAGCGTGAGCCACTGCTGCCGTGGCTGGTTTGCGCTTGCGGTGAGGGTTGGCTTACGCGCCGGGCCGGTGGAGCGGGAGATCCTTCGCTACGCCTGAAGTGCGGCTCCGCTCAGGATGACGAGCGTCGAGTGATGGTCGTGTGGCGTGAGTACTGCAAGCGTGAGCCACTGCTGCCGTGGCTGGTTTGCGCTTGCGGTGAGGTTTGGCTTACGCGCCGGGCCAGTGGAGCGGGAGATCCTTCGCTACGCCTGAAGTGCGGCTCCGCTCAGGATGACAAGGGTCGTGTGAATGTCGTCTTGCGTGACCACCCCGAGGCTGAGCCACTGCCGATTGCGCTTGCGTTGCCATTCGCGGCGCGGGCGCGATAAGATATTGCGTACACATCTTCTCCGCTTCCATTCCTATAAGCCTTTAGAGTTAGCCGCGGCAAGGCGTGTGCGACCCCCGGTGTGCGTATGTATGCGCGGCGTGGTTGTGCGTCCGCGAATCCCTGTGACGGAGTTGGCATTGAAACGAGGCAAGACTGCGGTGATTGTCGGCGCCCAGTGGGGCGACGAGGGCAAGGGAAAGATTGTCGACGTCCTCTCGGAGAATTTCTCCGTGGTAGCGCGTTATGCCGGCGGCCATAATGCCGGACACACGGTCATTATCAACGGCAAGAAGTTTGTGCTGCAGTTGGTGCCTTGTGGAGTGTTGCGGGCGGCGTGCCGCAGCGTGATTGGCAATGGCGTGGTTCTGGACCCCATGGCCTTTCTGAAGGAAGTGGGCGGGCTGCGCGAGGCTGGGGTGAAGGTCGACGGAAATCTTTTTGTCTCGAACCGCGCGCAGGTGATTCTGCCCTACCATCGCATGATCGAGTTGGCGGCGGAGAATGCGCCGGGACGCGTGAAGATTGGCACGACCTCGCGCGGCATTGGCCCGGCCTACGAAGACAAGATGGGCCGCCGCGGGCTGCGCGTGGCGGATCTGCTCGACCTGCCGCTGCTGAAGAAGCACATTGAAAACGCGGTGCGCGAAAAGAACATGATCGCGCACGCGCTATTTAATTCCGAACCACTCGACGCCGACAAGATGTATACGGAGTACGCTGCGGCGGCCGAAAAGATTGCGCCCTTCGTGTGCGACACCGCCGTGCTGCTGAACCAGGCGCTGACCGAGGGTGAGGCGATTTTGTTTGAAGGCGCGCAGGGCACGATGCTCGACATCGATCACGGGACATATCCGTTTGTGACTTCTTCGAGCGCGACTTCAGGAGGCGCGGCGACCGGCACGGGCGTCGCTCCGAATGCGATCGACTCCGTGATTGGGCTGACCAAGGCATATTGCACGCGGGTGGGCGAAGGTCCATTTCCCAGCGAAGAAAAGGGCGAGGCGGGCGAGTTGTTGCGCAAGCGCGGCAATGAATTTGGCGCGGTCACGGGACGTCCGCGGCGCACCGGTTGGCTCGACTTGCCACTGTTGCGTTACGCTGGCATGATTAACGGCATCTCGTGGCTGGTGGTGACGAAGCTGGATGTGCTCGACGAACTGGCGGAGATTCCGGTGTGCGTCAGTTATGCGGTCGATGGAAAGAAGACCATGGAGATCCCCGCGCAAGCCAGCGGCTACGACAAGCTGGAGTGCATTTACCACAAGATGCCGGGGTGGCGAACGTCCACGCAAGGCATTACGAAGTTCGATCAGTTGCCCAAGGCGGCTCGGGAGTATCTGGCGTTTATAGAAAAAGAAACCGGAGCGAAGGTGGGCATGGTGTCAACCGGGCCGGACCGAGATCAGATTATTTTTGCGGACGACTTCGCGGCTGAGTTGAAGACAGGCTCATCGCGAAAAGTCTAGTATTGACTTCCCGCTAGTCAGGCGGCGAGACTACTTACCCACAACCAGTCTAAGTAAGGAGCGCGTGATGGTGGTTTTGGCAGTAACGTGGATGGCGAAAGCGGGGCACGATGGCGATGTTGTCCCAATTTTTGCAAAGCTGACCGAAGAATCCCGGAAGGAACCGGGCTGTGTCATGTATCAGGTCCACCGGCACAAGACTGAGCCGCGGCGCTTTTTTATTTACGAGCAATATAAAGATGATGCTGCATTGGAATCCCACCGCACTACGCCTCACTTCCTGCAGTATGCCCGCAAAGAGCTGACAAAAGTGGCGGACCGGGTGGAAGGCAACCTGTTCGAACCGCTGGGGTAGGTTGTGCGGCGCGGGCACTCTGGCCCGCGTCTTCTCACGCAGGCTGCACGACTAGCCACTCCTCGTGCGGAAGCCAGTTCACTTAGCCTTATCGATCATCAACTCGCCGCCTGAGGCGTAGCTTTCCTTCGACACTTCGTTGAATGCGATGGTGATGGCTTCGCGCCGTGCTCCGGCCTCTTCAACCAGCGCGTCGGTGACCCGTTTCGCGATTTTGCGCTTCTGCTCGGCGGTGCGGCCTTGCAGCATGGTGATCTGAACCATTGGCATGAGAGAAAGCTCCTAGCTTCTGGCTTCTAGCTCGGACGTTACTGCGCCAGTTCGTATCCGGCGAAGAAGAAACTCAATTCGAAGCGCGCGGTATCTTCGGCATCGGAGCCGTGAATCGCGTTGTGCTCGATGCTCGAGGCCCACTTTTTGCGGATCGTGCCTTCTTCGGCGTTGGCCGGGTTGGTGGCGCCCATCAGCTTGCGCAGGTCGGCGATGGCGTTTTCCTTTTCCAGGGCAAGAGCGACGATCGGTCCGCTCGACATGAAATCGGTGAGGGAGTTATAGAACGGCCGGCTCGCGTGCACGGCGTAAAACTGCTCGGCCTGATGCTTGGAGATTTCCAGCATCTTGATGGCGAGGATGCGGAAGCCATTTTTTTCGAATTGTTCGATGATGTCGCCGATTCCATTTTTGGCGACGGCGTCAGGTTTCACGATGGTAAGAGTGCGTTGCAGAGTTTTCATAGGGGTCGTTGGTCGTTCGTCCTTAGTCGTTAGCTTTTATCTAGCGCGCTTTGAAAACAGTCTAGACTTTCACTCCGAGCGCGGCGACCAGCGTTTCTCCGATGGCTGCTGGAGATTTTGCCACGCGTATACCGGCCGCTTCCATAGCCTTGATCTTCTCCGCGGCGGTTCCCTTGCCGCCAGAGATGATCGCCCCGGCGTGGCCCATACGGCGCCCCGGAGGGGCAGTCTGTCCGGCGATAAAGCCGACCACCGGCTTCTTCATTTTCGTCTTCACGAATTCCGCTGCAGTCTCTTCGGCGTCGCCGCCGATTTCACCGATCATGATCACGGCTTCGGTTTCAGGATCGCGATTGAAGAGGTCGAGCGCATCCACGAAGTTGGTTCCGATAATCGGATCGCCGCCGATCCCGATCGCGGTCGACTGTCCAATGCCGCGCTGCGTGAGCTGATGCACTGCCTCGTAAGTCAGCGTACCGGAGCGTGAAACGATGCCGATCGATCCCTCTTTATGAATGGACCCTGGCATAATGCCTATCTTGCACTTGCCGGGCGAAATAATGCCGGGACAATTCGGACCGATCAGCCGCGAGCGCCGGTTCTGCAGAAACTCCCACGCCTTGACCATGTCGAGCGTCGGGATGCCTTCGGTGATGCAGACGATCAGGTCGAGATCGGCGTCGGCTGCTTCCATGATCGCGTCGGCGGCGAACGGTGGCGGAACGAAAATCACGGTGGTGTCGGCGCCGGTTTTCTCCACAGCTTCCTGCACAGTGTTAAAAATCGGCCAGCCTTCGTGCGTGGTGCCGCCTTTGCCCGGGGTCACTCCACCGACGACTTGCGTTCCATACGCCGCGCAGGCCTTGGCGTGAAAGGTGCCTTCGCGTCCGGTGAGCCCCTGCACGATCAGGCGAGTCTTCTTATTAACCAGGATTGCCATAAAAATGATTCCTCAATGCGCCGCTAACCACGCGCCGCGGCCACTACTCTGTCTGCTGCGTCCTTCATGGTGTCGGCCACGATGAAGTTGAAGCCGGATTCCATGAGGATCTTCTTGCCTTCGTCCACGTTCGTCCCTTCGAGGCGCAGCACGACGGGAAGCTGGATGTTGGTTTTCTTCGCGGCCTCCACAACACCCGTCGCCAAGGTGTCGACGCGAAGAATGCCGCCGAAAATATTGATCAGCACGGCTTTCACACTTTTATCGCTGAGCAGAATTTCAAAGGCGTGTGCGACCTGCTCGGCGTTGGCGCCGCCGCCCACATCGAGAAAGTTCGCAGGCATGCCGCCGGCGTATTTGATGATGTCCATCGTGGCCATGGCCAGCCCGGCACCGTTCACCATGCAGCCCACACTGCCCTCGAGCTTGATGTAGTTCAGGTTGTACTTCGAGGCCTCCACTTCGAGCGGATCTTCCTCAGTGATATCGCGCAGCTCGCGAATATCGGGATGGCGGAAGAGCGCATTGTCGTCGAAGGTCATCTTGGCGTCGAGTGCGAACAAGCGGCCATCGGTGGTCGTGATGAAGGGATTAATTTCGACCAGAGAGGCGTCCGTGTCGAGAAACGCTTTGTAAAGGTTGGTGAGAAAATGCACTGCCGGATTGATCTGCTGGGGCTTCAATCCCAGCGCGAACGCCATCTTACGCGCCTGAAATGCTTCCAGGCCCATGCCCGGATCGATGTGCTGCTTCAAAATAGCATCCGGATTTTCTTCGGCTACTTGCTCGATCTCCATCCCGCCCGCGGCCGAGGCCATGAATACCGGCTTGCCTTCGGCGCGGTCGACCAGAATCCCCAGGTAAAGTTCTTTCTCGATGGGCAGAGTTTCCTCGATCAGTAGCCGCCGTACGGTGCGGCCTTCGGGACCGGTCTGATGCGTAACCAGCTTCATCCCGAGCATCTTGCCAGCAAGTTCTCCCGCCTCATCGACCGACTTTGCGATCTTGACGCCTCCGCCCTTGCCGCGTCCGCCGGCATGAATCTGCGCCTTAACCACAACTCCAGTGGCTCCGGAGCTGAACAACTCCCGGGCGGCGCCTTCGGCCTCTTCGCGCGACGTTGCCATCGTCCCGCGCGGCACGGTCACACCATACTTCTTAAGAATCGCTTTTCCCTGGTACTCATGGATTTTCATAATGACGATCTTCGTTCGTTAGCTAGAAATCGGAAGGAACCTGCTTGCGGCTTTCAACCGAGGGCAGCAAACCACTAATTTTATAGAAGGGCAGAGGATTAGAGCAAACGGCCCTCCTCGCGTCCTTTCGAGGAGGGTGACATCTAACTAGACCGGGCTGACCGGAGCCCGATCTAATTGCGGTGAGGGCACGAATCGTGAAATTAATCTCGTTGAACGTCGCACGCCCGCGCCTTGCGGTCTACCACGGAACGACCATCAACACCGGCATCTTCAAGACGCCGGTGACTGGCCGCGTGGCGCTGCGTACCTTGAATCTCGATGGTGATCGGCAGGCAGACCTGAGCGTTCACGGTGGGGTCTACAAGGCCGTCTATGCTTATCCTTCCGAGCACTACGAATATTGGCGACGAGAATTGCCGGGAAAGAAGTTACCCTGGGGAGCGTTCGGCGAAAATTTCACGACGGCGGGCCTTCTGGAAGAGGCTCTTCATGTGGGCGACCGTTTTCGAATCGGTTCCGCGGTTTTAATGGTGCGGCAGCCGCGCATGCCCTGTTACAAACTGGCAGCAAAATTTCAACGGGACGACATGATCGACCGCTTCCTGGACAGCGGGCGCAGCGGATTTTATTTGTCCGTGGAACAGGAAGGCGAAGTGGAAACGGGAGACTCCTTCGAACTCATCTCTCGGAATCAGAGCGGCATTACGATCGGCGAAATGAACCGGGTTATCGTGCGGGACCGATACAATCGCGATCTATTGCAGAAGGCAATGGCCACGGCTGATTTGCCGGAGACGTGGCACGAATATTTCCTGCCCAGATTGCAGGAACCTGCGATTCAGAGCTAGTCGCTGTCGTTCTGACCGTCCTGCTGATCGTTTCTGCGGATCGTCCCTGGCGGTTATACCTTACAATTCCGAGTGAGATGATCCTCGACGCCCTTCATCGCATCGCCAATTCCGGCCAATCATTGCCTCGCGCTGAAGCGCGTGAGGTGATGGCGGAAGTGCTTGCCGGCAATTGCACCGACGCGCAGATCGCGGCTCTGCTCCTGGCTTTGCGCATGAAAGGCGAAACGGTCGAAGAGATAGTCGGGTTCGCCGAAGCGATTCGCGCGGCGGCCACGCCCTTACCGATTTTGCCTGGTGTGGCTGGAGCCTCCGCTGGCGCGCTCGACCTCAGCGGTACCGGCCGCGACGCGCTGGCCGAATCATTAGTCGACACCAGCGGCACCGGCGGCGATGCCTGCGGCACCTTCAACATTTCGACTGCGACAGCATTTGTGACTGCTGGAGCGGGCGTGCGGGTGGCCAAACATGGCAACCGCGGCATCAGCTCGAAGTGCGGCTCGGCGGATGTGATGGAGGCGCTGGGCGTGAACATCCAGCTGTCTCCAGAACGCGCGGCGCAGTGCCTGCGCGAAGTCGGAATCTGTTTTCTGTACGCGCCTGACCTGCATTCCTCCCTGAAGCAGGTGCAGAAGGTGCGGCGCGAGCTGCGGCTGCGCACCATGTTCAATTTGCTCGGCCCGCTTACCAATCCCGCGCGCGCTTCCGGGCAGGTCGTAGGCGTGTACGCGCTTGAGATGGTCGAAAAGCTCGCCGAGGCGCTCAGCATGCTGGGGCTGCATCGAGCGCTCGTGGTGCACGGGCTCGATGGACTGGATGAGATCACCATCACCGGACCAACGCGCGTGGCTGAAGCTCGCGATGGTACGGTGCGGACGTATGAGGTTGACCCCGAAGAGTTCGGCATGCAGCGGGCCACGCTTGCCGACATTTCCGGCGGAGATGCGGCCGAAAATGCAGGCATCGTCCGCGAAGTTCTAAGTGGAAAGAAATCTGCGCGCCGCGATGTGGTCTTGCTGAATGCGGCAGCGGCGCTGGTGGCGGCTGGACGCGCCGATTACCTCGCGGATGGAGTTGCGCTGGCAGTGCGCTCGATCGATTCCGGCGCGGCCGCGGCGAAGCTGGCGGCGCTGGCAAGCCTGACGAAGCAAGTGGTCAGTGGTCAGTGATCAGTGGCTAGCCGAAGCCACAGACCGCCGACCCCTGAGAACTGACTTCGGATCACTTCGCTGGATCAGCGGCTTCGATCTTGAATACATTGTTCGTCCTGTCGGTCTCTGGCACGCTGCCGTCGTTGACCACGACTTCTTCGGGCGGTTTCGTGGTTTCAATGCGAATCACGGCTTTGCTCTGTCCACGCACGACCAACCGCTGCGTCACTTCTCCGCCGGCAAACTTCACCGTGAGTGGAACCTCCGCTCCGGCCGCGCCCTGGTTGGCTACGGTGATCGTTAACACATAGGCTCCAGGCAAGGTCTTGCGGGCGAATGCCGCCTCGATTTTGAATTCGGGCAAGCCGCGATCGCGATAGACCCAGTCATCGAAAAACCACTCCAGATCGCGCTGCGTCTGCGCCTGAATCAGGCGCGGCATGTAAGAAGGTTCCTTATCCTGATCCGGATGGTAGGAGGCGAGCGCCTTTTTCAGCGCCTGATCGCCGATCATGTCGCGCAGCATCCACCACACACACATGGCCTTGCTGCGGTAGAGTTCCTCGTCCGCGGTGTTGACCAAGGACCGGTTCACCTCATCTTCGGACCGGGGAGCAGTGGTCTGGTTCTCTCTTTCTTTTTCAGCCGCGGTAAGACTGGAGCGGTGCAATCCCATGTAGTCGAGCGCAGCCGGGCGTCCACTCAGGTGTTCGAGATAGAGTGCCTGCGCGAAGTGAGCCAGACCCTCGTTGATCCAGGGCCGCGGCGAGGAAAAAGCCGCGTGGGTCAGTTGGTGCGCTGCGACCAAGCCCGCGAGTTTAGGATCAGTGCTGGTTAGCGGAGTCAGCAAGAGCGAGCCGTTTTCAAAAGGTGCGGCGTCGCGATCGGAGAGATCAGCGGTCTCCGCTTTTTTCCGTTGCTCACCGAACCATGCGGTTACGAACGGCTCCGCCTTCTCAGCGGCATCAGCATAATTGATGGCCGACTCGTCGTGACCCTTCAGGAAGTGAACGGCCACGGCGGGGCGGTCCACAATTTCATAGTCGGCAATTACGAACGTCGGCACAACCAGCTCCAGCGAGCGGTAGGTGCAATCCGCGACGAACTGATGTTGCACCTCATTCGCCGCCGGGCACGTGGTCGCATTGACGAGGAGCTCGGGAGCGGCGCCCTGATCGGTCGGCACCGTGATCTGTAAATGCATCTTCGATGCGCTCTGTCGCGCTTTCCATCTGGCTAAGACTTCGAAAAGGCTTTTGCCTTCGGAAAGACTCGCATCGCTGGTCGCGATGGGATACCACGTTACGTTTCCCACTCCTCGCACCGCTGTGAATTTTGCGCTGATCTGGTCCCAATCGGAACTATTGGCCTGCGCTTGGGGCGCGCCGAGCCGCGTGAGCCGCGTGGCATCGAGCACGATCACGCCCTCGTAGGCTATCTCCAGTTCGATCGTGCCTTTGGGTGCAACTGCCTGGGGCAAGGTTACAACGGCTTCAGACAGCGCTCCGGTGTGATCGATATCAGAGGTGTAGGGTTGCGCGACGAACTGCAACTGCTTGCCGTTGGCCTTGATGGAGCGCCAGTTCAGCGAAGAGGAAATCTGCAGCACGGCAGTCTTCTGCGCCGCTGCCGAATCGTTCTGCAGAGTGATTTTGCCGCGTACGCCGAGCCGCTGCTGATCGGGCTCGACGCGGACGTTCAGGTCGTAGTTGGTGAAGGTGAAGGCCTCGCGGTCGAGAGAAAAGCCATTCACCGCGGATGCGCAGAGAAAACAGAGGAAGCAAAGACGGAGGCGGTGCGACTTCATTTCGCACCCGAAGACGCCTCTTTCATGCGCCGCTGCCGCACGATTTCATACATCACGACTGCTCCGGCGACCGACACGTTCAGCGACGGTACTTTGCCCAGCATCGGAATCGAGACCAGAAAATCGCACTTCTTCTTGACCAGGTCGTGCAATCCCTTGCCTTCCGCGCCCAAAACAAGCGCGCAGTCCATGTTGTAATCCATAGCGTCGTAAGTCTGCGGCGCGCGCCCGTCGAGGCCAACCGTCCAGATGTTGCGACTCTTCAGGTCTTCCACTGTGCGGGCGATGTTGGTTACTTTCGCGATAGGCAAGTACTCGCTGGCTCCGGCGGAAGTTTTTGTTACCGTGCCGGTGACGGGAGCGGCGCGGCGTTCCGGAATCACGACGCCGTCGGCGCCGGCCGCATCTGCGGTACGCATGAGCGCGCCGAGATTGTGCGGATCCTCCACGCCGTCGAGCACGATGACGAAGGAATAGACTCCGCGCTTCGCGCCGACTACATCGTCGAGGTCGCTGTATTGCTTGGCCGAAGTGACGGCGACCACGCCCTGGTGGGCGGCCCGGCCAGCCATCTGGTCGAGTTCGGTGCGCGTGAGAAATTTCACCGGGCACGCCGAGGCGGCGGCAGTCTTCAATCATGCGCTGCAGGCGGATGTCGTTCCGCTCCTTCGCCATGCCGACCCATTGGAAAGCGCGTCCCCGGGCCTTGAGCGCCTCGGTGACTGCATTGATGCCGTAGATATAGTTCATAGGAACAGCCGCCAGTTGCCGGTTGTCAGTTGCCGGTTTCGAAATTCGCGCATGTTTCAAGTGTACCGAAAGCTGACGAGGGTTGCGGGTCAGCTTAGGGTTTGCAGGAATCCGATGATGTCCGCCGGTTCGGGACGCTCCGTGTAATCCTCGTTCGCGGAAGCATAGAGCACAGTCCGGTCGCGGTCGATGATGTAGGTCGCGGGAATCGGCAACTCCCAACTGTCGTCGCCATTCACGAAAGGCAGGTTGACGAACGCGCGCTGATAGATCGCTCGCTGTTCATCGGGAACGCGATAGGTTAATCCGAACCGCCGGGCGACTTTGTTCCCGGCATCGGAGAGCAGCGGAAAGCGCAGCTTGTGCTGGTCGCGCATGAAGAAAGACTGCTGCACCGTCTGAGGAGAAATGGCGACGAGCGTTGCGCCCGCCTGATCGAGTTCCGGCAGGATGAGATTCATCGCTTCCATTTGAGCGACGCAGAACGGGCACCAGCGGCCGCGGATGAAGCAGAGAACGAGTCGACCTTTGGCGAGCAGGTCGGACGACGATACGCTCTTGCCGTCATGATCTTGAAGCTGGAATTCCGGAATCCTCGAGCCGACCGGAGGAATATTCGCGGCTAAACGCTGCTGCTTCAGTTCTGCGATGGCGCGAGCATGAATGGCTTGCGTTTCCGCCGGAACATACTTCGCGATCAGTTCCTTGCGTTCGGCGAAGATTTCGCGCAGCGGACGAATGTCGGTTTCCGGATTCGATTCTTCGAGGGAACGCCATTTCATAAGAGCAGGGGCTTCGGGTTTCAGCTTTCGGGCTTCAGTGATCAGCAACATAGAGCATCGGCCGTACTCGCCGGAGCCCGAAGCCCGACCAGCCGAAGCCACTGCTCTACATTCCCGGCAGCTTCATCCCAGCCATCCTGCGCGCGAAGCTGGGCTTGCCCATCTGCTTGAACATCTTTTTCATCTGCGCGTATTGGCGGAGCAGGTTATTCACTTCCTGCACGGTGGTGCCGGAGCCGCGGGAGATGCGCTTGCGGCGGCTGCCGTTGATCACTTCGTGATGATTGCGCTCGTGCGCGGTCATCGAATTGATGATGGCCTCGACGCGGTTGATCTGTTTTTCGTCCACGTTGTCGGCGGCTTTCTGCAGGCCGGAAAACGGGCCGATCGCACGGCATCATGCCGATCAGGCTCTTGATCGAGCCCATCTTCTTCACTTGCCGCAACTGGTCGCGAAAATCTTCGAGCGAGAAGCCGTCGCCGGTGAGGGCCTTGGTGGCCATCTCCTGCGCTTTTTTCTTGTCGATCTGCGATTCGGCGCGCTCGATCAGCGAGAGAATGTCGCCCATGCCGAGAATGCGCGACACGATGCGGTCGGGATGAAACGGCTCCAGCGCATCGTACTTCTCGCCGACGCCGATGAACTTGATGGGCTGCCCCGTAACCTGGCGAATGGAAAGCGCCGCGCCGCCGCGGGCGTCGCCGTCCATCTTGGTGAGGATGACGCCCGTGAGCGAAAGCTTTTTGTGGAACTCATCGGCGGAGCGCACCGCGTCCTGGCCGGTCATGGCGTCGGCGACGAACAAAATCTCCGACGGATTCAGCAGCTTCTTCAGCGACTGCATCTCGTTCATCAGTTCGTCGTCAATGTGCAGACGTCCGGCGGTGTCGACGATCAGCACGTCGCAGCCGGAAACGATAGCCTCGCGCCGGGCTTCTTTCACCAGCCGCTCAACCGCTTGCGTCAGCTGCGCGGGCGTGTTCGCCTCGCCCACTTCGCCTTCGTAAATCTGCGCCTTGACCGCTTGCGCCACAACTTTCAACTGCTCGCGCGCCGCGGGACGGTACACGTCCACCGAAACCAGCAGCGGACGATGCCCGCCCGCCTTGAACCAGTTCGCCAGCTTGCCCGAAGTAGTGGTCTTGCCCGAACCTTGCAGTCCGGCCATCAGCACGACCGTGGGCGGCTGCGATGCGAACTTCATGCGCGCCGTGTCTTTGCCGAGAGTCTCGACCAGTTCGTCGCGCACGATCTTGATGACCTGCTCGCCCGGAGAAAGCGCGGTCAGCACCTCCTGGCCCACGGCCTTGGCCTGGATGCGGTCGATCAGCTCTTTGACCACTTTGAAGTTGACGTCGGCTTCGAGCAGCGCGAGCCGGATTTCGCGCAGCGCCTCGGCAATGTTTTCTTCGCTGAGCCGGGCTTGGCCGCGAAGGGACTTAAACGCGCGCTGCAGTTTTTCCTGAAGATTCTCGAACATAGGATAAATAACTTATTTTAGCAGCGAAATCGGACCTACCCAACCTTCGGCCTAACCATCTCAAATCGCTGCGTCGTCCTCGTGTACTGCAGCCCGCCCATGCGTCCGATGAGATCCAGCGAATTCCGATCCAGCCTTCCGTCTTTAATATGCGCGTCGTTCGATGTGAATCGACACAATCTTGCCGATCACGAGGCTGCCGCTGGTGGGCGCGGTGGAGAAGTCGAGAATCTGATGAAGCTTGCACTCAAAGCTCACCGGAGATTCGGCGACTCTCGGCGGACGCACGATCTTCGACGGCTCCGGAGTAAGCTTCGCCAACTCGAATTCGTTCACCGACGCGTCGTATTCGCCGCTGGTTAAATTCATCGCCTCGGCAGTTCGTAGGTGACGATATTGACCACAAATTCCTTCGTCTCGCGAATATTTCGCAACGTGTCTTTCGCTTCGCCATGGCCAGCTTCCGGCTGCTTGGGCTGCCGCAGTCCGGGCGCAAACGCCAGCAACGGAGGGTCGACGCAAACCACATTAAAGAAAGAGAAGGGCGCAAGATTTGGCTGTCCTGATGGGCTTACGGTCGATACCCATGCAATCGGCCGCGGCGCCACGGAATTGAGCAGCATGCCATAAAGCTCACTGTGCGAAAGGTCTGACGGGCTGACGATCATGCTCTCGAGTATATCTTTTGGGGACGTGCTCACTTCTTCGCGGCGAACACTTCCTTCGCCGCGATCACGGTGTTGGAGTGAATGGTCACGGTATCTTCCACGTTCTGCGCGTAGCCTCCGGCGAAGGTCACCATCACGGGAATGTCGCGGGCGTGCGCCACGCGGAAAACCAGTTCGTCGCGCCGCTTCAATCCTTCGATGGTGAGAGAAAGTCCGCCGAGCTGGTCTTCTCGATAAGGGTCGGCGCCGGCGAGGTAACACAGCAGATCGGGCTCGAACTGCCGCAGTCCGGAGCTGAGCGCGTTGTCGAGCCACGCCAGGTAATCGTCGTCGCCGATGCCATCGGGCAAATCCACGTCGATCGAAGACGGCGGCTTCCACAGGAGGATAGTTGTTGTGCTGATGCAGCGAGATGGTGAAGACATCGCCGGCATGCGCACTCTTGCGGCGAAGCTCCATCGCATGGCCGAGCGACGAGCCCGAAGCCGATGGCAGAGGATCGCGCGGTGCACGCGTGCCGGCAAAAATCGCCGCTGTGCCGTTGCCCTGGTGCACGTCGCAATCGACCGTCATCGCGGTGCGAATCTTGCCGTCGTGCTGCAGGCGGCGGATGGCGACCGCCACGTCGTGAATCATGCAGAAACCTTCGCCGTGATCGGGGAAGGCGTGATGAAATCCGCCGCCAATGTTGACGGAGACGCGGTCGGCTAAAGCTGCCGCGCCGCGAGAATCGATCCTCCCGCCGCGAGCCAGAACGCTTCCACCAGTTCAGCAGAGAAGGGAACCTCCAGCTCCATCTCTTCGCGCGGGCTGAGCGTGCCGGTCTTCAGCTTGTGCACGTACTCGGGTGTGTGGACGAGCAGGATGTCCTGGTCGGTAGCCGGCTTGGGCTCGAAGAAAATCTTTTTCTTCAGCGACGCCGCTCGTCATCAAGCTGTCGCGAACGCGGCGATATTTTTCGGCGGGGAAGACGTGTGCGCCGATAGGAAGGTAGTAACCGTCGCTGTAGATCAGCTTGAAGGGAAGCATGATTCGCCTCAGCATCAGCGCCGGTCAAGCGGCGCTGACGCGATTGATATTCTCGCGGGACGGCTAATTGCAGCTGCGGTGCACTACCGCTTCTTCCCCGGCTGAACCGTCGGGCCACCATCGGCCTCCGCACCGGCACGATCGCGCCCTTCGCCGGATCGGCCGCGGCGTGGGCGCGGATCAGCACTTCCTGCTGGATATACTGCACGAACTCCTGGATCTGGCGCTGCATCTCTTCCATGCGCTCGCGCATTTGCAGGATGATCGCCATGCCGCTGATGTTCACGCCCAGGTCGCGCGCCAGCGACAGGATGAATTCCAGCCGCTGCAAGTCTTCGTCCGTGTAAAGACGCGTGTTGCCCTCGGTGCGCGACGGCTTGAGCAGCCCCTCGCGCTCATAAAGGCGCAAGGTCTGAGGATGGATGCCATACATCTCGGCCACCGACGAGATCATGTACGCGCCTTTGGATTTCCGTTTGGTCATAGATCTCCTTCGCTGATTTTAGAGCAGGTGCAGCTTTTCTTCCTAATATGCACGCGAGCAGAATCCCGCCAAACCCTGATCGCTTACGGGCATCCAACTGGCGGAGGTTACTTCATGAACGAAAATAATGCT
This sequence comes from uncultured Acidobacteriaceae bacterium, assembly GCA_963827005.1. Lineage (GTDB taxonomy): Bacteria > Acidobacteriota > Terriglobia > Terriglobales > Acidobacteriaceae > Sulfotelmatobacter. The sequence goes on along the minus strand of CAWGZD010000007.1, from coordinate 578,570 downwards.
ATCAGTGTGATTGAAAACCTTATTGAGACGTGCAAAGACGGGCAGAAGGGCTACCAGGATGCCGCTACTCACGTGAAGCGGCCATGATTTGAAGACCTTTTTCAACGAGGAGAGCCTGGAGCGAGCGCGTTTTGCCGGGGAACTGGAAGCGGAACTGATCCGGCTAGGCAAGCCGGACAAGAAAGTCTCCGGTTCGGTATCGGGGGCACGCTTCGCCGTGCCTGGATCGACACCAAAGTCAGCCTTGGCGGCGGCGATAAGACGATCCTGGAATCGGTCGAGGCGGGCGAGGACAACGCCAAGGAAGCCTACCAAAAGGCGATCACGGACGATTTGCCGGAAAATATCGCGCAGATTGTTCGCCGCCAGGCGGCCAGCGTGCAGAGAGCGCACGACAAAGTAAAGAGCTTGCGCGACGCGGCAAAAGCGGCTGCGTAGCTTTTGAACGCTCGGACGAAATACAGAGCATTAAACAAATAAAAGAGGACCGGGAGTTTCCGGTCCTCTTTTTTGCCGAAACTTCCTGACCGAAACAGCTTATGCGCCGGTTGAGGTTTCTCCGCGCTGGCCGCCCATCCCTGCGGCTTCAACAAATGATTGACCGCATACGCCACAAAGCCCGCCGCGATCAGAATCATGCCGAAGGCGAACGAACTCATGTTCCACACCTGCTCATGCTCGCTGCGGATGATGGAAAAGCCCAGCAGCAGCATGGGCGGGATGCCGATCGCGATCGCTCCGAACAATCCGCCGGGAACGCGGAACGGACGCGGCAATTCCGGCTCGCGGAAGCGCAACACGGCCAGCGCCATGAACTCCAGCATCAGGCTGAAGCCGTAAAGAAGGATGTCGAGCGTCACCAGCCGGGCAAAGCCCAGGCCGAGGCACATCGCCCATCCGATCGCCAGCGCGATAATCGCAACCCAGGGCGCGCGCGACTTCTTCTGCAGCTTGCCAAAGATTCCGGGCAGCATGCCATCCTGCGCCATCGCCAACGGCAGGCGCGAATAGCTCATCACCAGCGCGTTGAACATGCCAAAGGCGCTGATGACTCCGCCCAGCACCACGCCGATGCGCAGCAGCGGCCCGCCCAGCAAGCCCGGCAATGTCAGCCCAGGAGCCAGTCTCCCACGCGGTGGCGTCAGTCCGGTCATCCACATCGCGGCGAAGGGAAGCACGTAGCTCAAGGCCACAATCACCACCGCAACCAGCATCGCCCGCGGATAAGTCCGCTGCGGCTTCTCCACTTCCGTGGCGATGGTCGAGGCGTTGTCCCATCCCATGTAGTTCCACATGCAGATGAGCAGCCCGCCGAGAATGTCGACGGTCGAAGTGGTCGGCTTGGTCACGGCGTTGGCCAGCGCGCCGATCTTGAAGGGAGCGATCAGCACGATGGCCACGAACGGCGCCGACAGCGCGAAGAACAGCCACAAGCGACGTCAGCGAAACCACTTTCACGCCCGGCAATATTCAAGCACCGCGCAGGCAATCACCACCGCCAGCGCAACCCACCATCCGCGATTGCCCTGCTGGAACCACGGGAACATGCGGGTCAGGTAGGCCACGAACAGCGTGGGATAAATCGCCATATCGAAAATGGAGGCGACCAGCGAGAGCCAGGCTTCCTGAAATCCCCAGAAGTTGCCCATGGCGCGGCGCACCCAGGCGTAGTAGCCGCCCTCGTAGGGCAGCGCGCTCGAAAGCTCGCCGATCATGAAGGCCGTGGGCAGGCTCCAGAGCAGCGGGGTGAGCAGCAGAATCAGGATCGCGCGTCCGTAACCGGCGCCGTGCACGATGTCTTCTGTGCCATAGGTTCCGCCTGACACCATAAAGAAGGTGGCGGCGACCAAAGGCCACAGCGTGAGGCGGACGAATTTTTTCCGGTTGGGAGCCTTATTCGGAACGGCGGCGAGAGGTTGGGGGTTCTCTGTTTGTTGACGCGGGGCGCTAGCTGTTGCCAATTTCGATGTATTCCTCCTCAAGCGACTCACTCTCAGCTACTCCGCAGCGGCTGGTCGTTCTTATAAAGCCTGCTCGAGCTTTCTGGTTTGCTTAGATTCCAGAAATCGCGCTGGAGTTAGTTCGCATGTATAGAGATTACGGGAATTTTCCACAGATGCAATCATTTTTTTGAGTTTTCACGGAAATTTTTTGTCAAGGAGGTCAGGTACGTCCGTAACCCATATCCAGAGCCCGACGAGCTCCGAACGATTCTGCAGTTCATCCGCAGCGAAGCCGAGAAAACCTCTTGCGGCTGTGGCCGATGCTGGCTATCATTCCGGTCGATCAGGAGGTTCGATGAAACTACCGTTTCTTGTCGTCGCTTTATTCGTGGCTGCACTTGCGATCTTCGCCGCGCAGCCGTCTCTGGCGCAAACCGCCTTCACGCCCGATCAGGTGAAGTACGGCCCTGCGCCGCCGTTCCTGCCTCCCGGAGCGCAGCTTGCCGTTCTCGAAGGCGACCCCATGGCGGCGTCCGGCGATTTCACCATCCGCCTTAAGATGCCGGATGGTTACAAGATCGCCCCGCACACCCATCCTCACCGTGAAAACGTCACTGTGCTCTCGGGCACTCTCAAAGTCGGGATGGGAGATCAGTTCGATGCCAGCAAGATGATGAGCTTCGGGGCAGGCAGCTTCGCCTACCTCGATCCCAGCGTGCATCACTACGCGATGGCTTCAGGGGCAACTGTCATCCAGATCCACGGGCAGTCACCGGCGAAGTTCAACTACATCAACCCGGCCGACGACCCCACACCGAAGAAATAGCGATAGAGATATCCAATGAGGGGGAAAAGGGCCTGGCATTCGACCGGGCCCTAACCTTCTGCAGGCTGGTCACCCAGGATTTGGGTGTGAAGCAGTCAACTACTTGCGGATGTCAGATGGACCGGTCCCGATGGCTGCCCCGCAGTCCGGCGCCGAGTTGATGAAAGTAGATTCCAAGGAATTACACCCAGAAGGAATCCAACGGCAAACCACAGCGGATCTCCAGGCCTGCCTTCGCCTGGCATTAGACCTTACTCCACAGCTCGGCGCGAGGATCCTCCGGGTTCAGCTTGGCCAGCTCCCGCAGCAATTCTTTCGTGCGCTCGTCCCGCGGCATCGGCACAGTCACGGTAATCTCGACGATCTCATCCCCGCGCACACCTTCTTTGGTGGCCGAGGGCACGCCCTTCTCGCGCAGGCGTAACTTCTGCCCTGACTGCGTCCCCGGAGGAATCTTCAGCAGCGCGCGCCCATCGATGGTCGGGACTTCGATCTTTGCGCCCAGGGCGGCTTCCGTGGCGCTGACCGGGACGGTCAGGTAGATGTCGTCGCCGTCGCGCCGGAAGACGGGATGCTCTCCGGTGCGGATGATCACGTACAAATCGCCAGCCGGGCCGCCGTGAGCCCCGGCATTGCCTTTTCCGGCCAGCCGGATGCGCTGCCCATCGCGCGTTCCCGGCTTGATGCGCACTTCGAGCGGCTCGGTGCGGCTGACCGTGCCTTCGCCGTGGCAGTCGGGGCAGGTGGAGATATTCTTGCCGGTTCCCTCGCAGCGCGGGCATGGGACGTTGAACTTCATCCGCCCGCCCGTCTGCGTGACCTGCCCCGTGCCATCGCACTCCGGACATTTCCCCGGAGCCTCGATGTAACCTTGACCGTGGCAATTCGAGCAAGCATCCTGGCGGGAAATGTTGAGCCTCATGACACCGCCGCGGATCGCCGTCCAGAACGGCACGTTGACCTGATATTCGAGATCTGACCCCGCTTCGGGTCCAGCCTCAGCCGGCGCGGCGCCGCGCCCTCCGCCGAAAATTCCCGAGAAGATGTCGCGGAATCCTCCCCCACCCCCGCTGCGCCGGGTTCGACCCGCGCTGTCGGCCAGATCGGAGAAATCGAACCCACTGAAATCAAAGGGGACGCCTTGTCCCCCCGCCTGTCCGGCTCCGCCTCCGGAAAATCCTCCCGGGGATCCTCCGGCGGCTCCGCCACTGCCGCCGGCGCGCGCATAGGCCTCTGCCGTGGCCGGATCGATGTTGTCCGAATAGAACCCGACCTGGTCGTAGATTTTGCGTTTCTTAGGATCGCTGAGGACGTCGTTCGCTTCGGAGAGTGTCTTGAACTTCTCCTCGGCCGACTTGTCCCCAGGATTAACGTCAGGATGGTACTTGCGCGCCAGCTTGCGAAACGCCTTGCGAATGTCCTCCGCCGAGGCAGACTTCTTCACGCCCAGGATCTCGTAATAGTCTTTTTTGGAAGTCGTAGCCATTGAAGTTTCTATCGGTTGCTGAATCCTACCCCAAATTTGTCATCCTGAGCGGAGTGAGCCGGTGAGCGAAGCGAATCGGACCGCGCAATCGAAGAGCCTGCCGTGAGCGAAGCCGAGGGGATCCCGTGTCTGCTGGCGCAAGCACAGACGTGTCGGGGAGTTCTCTCATCGACCTGTGATCGCCTCTCCTGCGAACGCCATTGGAGCGCCCCAGGTTTCTGCCAAATCTTCCCACCGGGGATTCTTCGATTCGATCAAAGCAATCTTCTTCGCTCGACTCCAACCCTTCAACTGCTTCTCGCGGCCAATGGCCTTATGAACATCGTCAAAGCTCTCGTAATATACCAGCCGGTTGCAGCCATACTTTCCGGCAAAACTCTCAACCTCGCCGCGTTTATGTTCCAGCGCTCGGCGATAAATGCTGTTCGTCATGCCGATGTACAACGTGCCTGTGAGGCTGCACACGATATAGACGACGTACTCGTGATCTTTCACGACAACTCCACAAACCTGTCATCCTGAGCGGAGTTTCCGTTCGCGCAGCGAAGGGAAACGCAGTCGAAGGACCCCATACCCCTCAACATCGGCACGAACGCATCAGGGAGTTCTCTCGCCGCTGTCAGCGTCGTGAGAACTCCTCGCTAGGCCCAACTCACCGCACACTTGCAAGGGGTCCTTCGACTCCGTGGATGCTTCGCTTCGCGAAGCACCCACTCCGCTCAGGATGACAGTCTTAATCTCGATGGACGCCATCTTAGTTCGGCATCCGCTGCTTCTCTTCTTGTAACACGACCAATGGTCCAGCCTTCGGCGCGTCCACATAAACCGGGATCGGCACCGCGCCTGTCGGCGTCGACACAAAAAGTTCCCACCGCTTCTCATCCTCGGCAAGGCTGAGAAAATACGTCTGCTCATGAACCTGAAAATCCATCTCACCCCCACTTTCTAATTGGCCCCACAAAAATGATGACGCGGGCAAGGCTGCCCGCGCCACCCGGTTCAAGCTGAGAGCCGATAGCCGACAGCTTTTACTTCTTCTCTTCTACGTCCTCGTACTCCGCGTCGATCACGCCTTCATCTTTCTTCGGACCGCCGCCGTTCGCGCCGGCACCCGCGCCGTCTGCCGGGCCGCCCGGCCCAGCGCCCGCCGCCGGTTCGCCTGCGCCGCCTTGTACATCTCTTCGGCCAGCTTGTGCGAAGCCTTGGTCAAGGTCTCTCGCGCCTTATCCATCTGCGCCTTGTCGTTTGATTCCAGCGCCTTCTTGGCATCGGCTACCGCATTCTCAACGTCTCCACGATCCGAGCCCGAGATCTTATCCCCAGACTCGCGCAGCATCTTCTCGATGTTGTAGACCATGCTGTCGAGCTGGTTCTTGGCCTCGATCGCCTCGCGCTGCGCCTTGTCTTCCGCCGCGTGCGCGGTGGCTTCCTTGGCCATGTTCTCCACTTCTTCCTTCGACAGTCCAGAAGACGACGTGATCGTAATCTTCTGGTCCTTGCCCGTGGCCGTATCTTTCGCAGTCACGTTCAGGATGCCGTTGGCGTCAATGTCGAACGTCACTTCAATCTGCGGCACCCCGCGCGGAGCCGTCGGGATCCCGGTCAAGTGGAACTTGCCCAGGGTCCGGTTCTGCGCCGCCATGGGACGCTCGCCCTGCAGCACATGCACCTCGACCGACGTCTGATTATCGGCCGCGGTCGAGAACGTTTCCGTCTTCTTCGTCGGAATCGTCGTGTTGCGCGGGATCATCGGCGTAGCCACGCCGCCCAGCGTTTCGATCGCCAGCGACAGCGGAGTCACGTCCAGCAGCAGCAGGTCTTTCACCTCGCCGCCGAGCACGCCACCCTGAATCGCCGCACCGATTGCCACGACTTCATCAGGATTCACACCCTTGTGGCCTTCCTTGCCGAACAACTCCTTCACCAGCGCCTGAATGCGCGGCATACGCGTCTGTCCGCCGACCAGCACCACTTCGTTGATCTTCGAGGCATCCACGCCCGCATCTTTCATGCACTGCTTGCAAGGCCCAACCGAGCGCTGAATGATGTCTTCCACCATGCCTTCGAGCTTCGCTCGCGTCAGCTTCTTCACCAAGTGCTTCGGACCGCTCGCGTCCGCCGTAATGAACGGCAGGTTGATTTCGGTCTCCATGGTGGTCGAAAGCTCAATCTTCGCGCGCTCGGCCGCATCGCGCAGCCGCTGCAGAGCCATTTCATTCCCTTTGCCTCTGAGATCTAAACCTTCGTCCTTCTTGAATTCATCGATGAGCCAGTCGACGATCCGCTGATCCAGGTTGTCGCCGCCCAAGTGCGTGTCGCCGTTGGTGGCTTTGACTTCAATCACGCCCTCGCCAACTTCGAGGATCGAAATGTCAAACGTTCCGCCGCCGAAGTCGTATACGGCGATCATTTCGTCTTTCGTTTTGTCGAGTCCATAGGCCAAAGCCGCTGCCGTAGGCTCATTGATGATGCGCTTCACTTCGAGGCCGGCAATCTGCCCGGCATCTTTCGTGGCCTGCCGCTGGGCGTCGTTAAAATACGCCGGTACGGTGATGACCGCCTCGGTCACTTTCTCGCCGAGATAGTCTTCCGCCGCCTTCTTCAGCTTCTGCAGAATCAGCGCCGAAACCTGCGGAGGGGTGTACTCCTTGCCCTGCGCCAGCACGGCCACGTGGTCGCCCGACTTCACGACCTTATATGGGACCATCTTGATCTCTTCCTGAACTTCATCAAAGCGCCGTCCCATGAAGCGCTTGATCGAATAAATTGTGTTCTCCGGATTGGTGATCGCCTGCCGCTTCGCGACCTGCCCCACCAACCGCTCTCCAGTCTTGGTAAACCCAACCACGGAAGGCGTAGTTCGCCCTCCTTCTTCATTAGGGATAACTTTGGGCTCACCGCCCTCCATCACCGCCACGCAAGAATTGGTGGTTCCAAGGTCAATTCCGATAATCTTGGCCATAATCGTCTCCTCTACCTTACTTTTGAATCAAATAAGTGCTTTGTAATCAATGTGCTTATGATTGCCAACGGTCCCATGCTAAGACCTGAGTGGAATGCTGTCAAGGTTTAGATGCGATTGGAAGGAAGGAAGTTGCGGCAATTGGAAGGCGTGGGATTTGGACGATGTGGGGACGGCCGCCCTCGGCCGTCCATGACGAGCAACGCTCGGCTCGCCCTCGCCGACGCTAGCACGACATAGACAAATTCCGCAGCGTGGATTGTCTTACCATTGAGACCGCAAAGTGGCCAGCACCGACCGTAATGCGACCGAGATCGAGACCCTGTATCGCCAGCACGGGGCGGCACTCCTGTTGTTCGCGTCGGCGATTTCGGGCGATAGGGGTCGCGCCCAAGATGCGCTTCACCAGGTGTTTCTGAAAGCGATCGAGAACGGGAGCCTAAGCCAGGCGATAAACAAAAAGTCCTATCTCTTTGCGTGCGTGCGCAACGCGGTTCTCAACGACGCCAAGCTCCAGCAGCGAAACATGCCTCTCGACATCGACCAGGCTTGGTTTAGTCCTCCTGACCGGGACTATGCCGGAGAGCAGAATCTGAGACGTGCACTGGGCGAACTTCCGGATGATCAGCGAGAGGTAATAGTTCTGCACATCTGGGGCGAACTCACTTTCTCGGAGATCGGTGTCCTGCTGGCTGTCAGTTCGAACACGGCGGCGTCGCGGTACCGGTATGCCTTAGACAAGCTGCGCGGTTCAATGTTAGCCAAGGAGAACTCTTGTGCAGACTCCCGATGATGAGCAATTTGAAGCCTATTTGAAGCGATTCCATCCGATCGCCCCTGAGCCTGTTCCCACACTCGGCGTCGGCCATTCATCCTGGCGTTCGCGCCCACTCGGGAGTTGGCTAGCCGCTGTTGCTGCCGTCCTCGTTGTGGGAGCGGCTATTCTGCATGTCCACAACAATCGAGCGGTTGTTCCAAATACTGCTCGCAACGTTGCTTCTGCCGAGCGGAATGCACCGTCGGAGCCTCTAACCATGCGAAGCGCAAATGCCTGGCTGGCGACGGCGCCCTCATTTAAGTCAGCCGTCGACGGCCTGGCATTTCGTCCCCAAAGCAGTCCGCTTCCGCAAGGCAAACAGAGCGCGGTCGCTCTGCTAAGCAAGGAGAAAATCAGACTATGAAAATCTTCAACATGATTCCTTCGATGATTCTGATCGCACTGTTGTCAGCGGGCCCTGCATTGGCTCAGCAGCATGAGCACCTCAAGGAGAATGCGGCTTTGCGTTACTGGTCGGCATTCTCTGAAGTTCAGGATTCCGGCATCACCGACCAGCAAGCCAAAGAACTCAACGCCATCCTTGACGGCACAGCGGCCTACGACGATTCGAAATACAAGGACCTGATCGAGAAGAACTCGTTGGCCCTTGAGATTATGGTCCGCGGGACCTCTCTCCCAAACTGTGACTGGGGACTGGATTACGGGCTCGGGCACGACGTACCGGTAGACTACGCCAGAAAGGCGTTGGTTCTAGGACGGCTCAACGTTCTCTACTCCTTTCACCTGCTTAAGACGAGCAATAAAGATGGAGCGGTTCGCGCTCTGGCAGCCGGCCTGCGGTTTTCGCACGACGTCGGAAACGGTGGGTCACTCTTTGCTACGCTAATCGCAAAAGACCTTCTGACGAGCCACCTCAGGGCCGTCGCCGACGCGCTGCGCTTAGAACGGCTATCCGCTGGACAGCGATCACAACTCCAAACGGCCGTTGCGCGAGTTGCGGAAGGACTTGACTGGCCCGCGGCGGCAAAGCGCGATCTGGAAACCCTCCGCGAGGATTACGCGGCAAACGCGGAAACATCCACAGCTCTGAGCCGAATTATTTCGTCATACGTTGCCGCCTTGACCGACGAGTCCAGACTGCCTGCGCTGGATCAAGCGCTTCAAAGCGCCCCTCAGGAACTTGCAAGCGTGATTCCGAACGCAAGACGAGTTCTGGAACAAAAACAAGATTTGAACAATACACTTATGCAGACACGCGCGCTGTTGCAATGATGGGGCTTTTGATTTCTTGCCTGTCGGCGGGTCAGGGCGGGTCTGGACCCCAGAAGCGAACGAGAACTCCATTGCCGTTCTACCCTGTGTTCCTCTGTGACCTCTGTGTTAAAGATTTTTCGATCAGGAAGGTCGGTTCACAGCCCGCAAAACAAAACGCCCCAGACTCTTTCGAGTCGTGGGACGTATGTCGATCAGCCCTCCCCCAAGTGCTGCTCAATCCGAAGACTAACCGGAAGCCGCGCATTGGTAAATGGCTAGTCCGGGCCATTATCGGCCCGAAGGTAACCAGCGAGCCCTTACTTCGCCGGGATCAAATCGAATTTCCCGGACGATTCTTCACAGAACAACGCGCCCTCTTTTGCATCGCCGCCGCTCCAGTGTTTATTTCCCCCCTGTACACGCAGGAAGTCGCCTGCTAGATAGAAAGTCTCGGTTGACATGTGATGCACATGCAACTATGCTATCCACATGTCGAAGATGATTCAACTTCGCAACGTCCCGGATGTTCTGCATCGCAGCCTGAAAGCTCGTGCCGCCATGGCCGGCATGTCGCTCTCGGATTACCTGCTCGCGGAAATTAAAGAGATTGCCGAGCGGCCCACGCTGGCAGAATTACGCGACCGGCTCCATACTCGCAAGGCGGTTACGCTTTCCCTCGACACCGCACGCCTGGTCAGAGAAGAGCGCGAGGCGCGGTGATCGTCCTCGATGCGTCCGCGGCGATTGACTGGCTTCTGCAGACCGCCCCAGGACAAGAAATCGAGCGCCGGATCTACTCGCACCGCGAATCCCTCCACGCTCCGCACCTTCTGGATCTGGAGGTGGCGCAGGTTCTGCGGCGGTTGGTGCGGGAAGGTGCGGTTTCAGCGCCGCGTGCCGATCAGGCGATTCAGGATTTGCTCGATCTCCGGTTGACGCGCTATCCCCACTTCGTATTCCTGCCGCGCATCTGGCGATTCCGGGATAATTTTTCGGCCTACGATGCCGCCTACCTCGCCCTGACCGAAAAGCTTGGCGCCACGCTCATTACGCGGGATGCCCGCTTGGCCACGGCCTCGGCCCGCGTGGTGAACGCCGAGCTATTTTGAACGTCCAACTGCCGAGTGACGCCGTAGACCGCTGCTACTCAATCTCCGGCCGCCAAATCGGCTCGCCCCCGAGCGAGTGGTAGAAGCCCCAGCCGGCCAGAGCCACTACGCTGAGGAGCGCAAGAATCGATGAGGGCATATACCACGCGGAAAAGTCCGTGGAGAATGGCACATTCGCCATCAGATTGATTGTGAAGATGGCGCAGGCCAGCGGCACAAACCCAAAGCGCAGGACGATCAGCACGGCGATAGCGTAGACCAGAATCTGCGCCGGGATTTCCACTGCCATGTAAGTGCTGCTCAGACCGCGCGGAATCGCGAAGATCGCGACCAGCACAATGGCCGCAATCCACTCCTTGCGCAGCAGAACCTTCAGCCCAAACAGCAGGAAGAAAAAAACCAGCGTCGTTTGGATCGACTGCGGCCATTGATGCAGCCATGCCCCCAGCGCCTCGCGTCCTCCCATCAGAGCCTCGGAGGAGAACAGCGCAGGCGCAGCCCCCATGCGCATCATGGGGATGTAGCGAAGCTGGAAGATAAGAATCCAGACCACTCCCAGAACCACGCCGAAAAGAATATCGCGGCCCACCAGCGGATCGCGTCCATGTCCCGAGATCAGCCGGCTCCATGAGATCATGGTCGTCGGCCAGTGCCGCCTCACCCACGGTTCTACCGCCAGGTACAGCATCCAGATCACGCCCGAACTGAACAGCGCGATGCTGACGGCGAATACAAAAAGGCTGATGGTATCGCCGATGGTTGCGAAGTGGCAGCGGCACAGCCACAAAGTCATCTCGAGCAGAAACATCACCATCGCCAGGCGAAGCGCGCCCGCCCGGTCTCCCCGTCCCTGGCGATAGTTCCTGCGCGCAAGAAACACCGACCCACCCAGCAACACGCAAAATATGATCGCCGCAATCATCCTTTCGGCCTGCTGACCGACGGATTTCTTCTCCGTGCTCTTCATCCGCTCTGGTTTGGTCCAGTCGCCGATCAAAGAGAAAAAGACGGGCTTGCCCTGAAACGCCGCGGCCTCGACGCGAAGGGGACGCGCTGTCCCCGGCCAGCTTCCAGTCCATGCCATGCGCGTGTCGGCGGCCGCCAGCGAGTTCCAGAGGGGCTGCACCGGCTGAAATTTCGAGGGGTCCAGGCCGGCCACGGTGAACAGAACATTCCAGTCATAGGGAACCGCGGCTGCTGCTTTTTCCTCTCCTTCGTTTCGCGGTGTCAGTTTTTGCGGAGGGATCGCCTGGAAGTAGGTCAATCGGCCCTGCGGGTCGAGCATCACATTAATCATTCCCGAAAGCACGGTCGGCGGCTCGCTGTTCGTGACGACGCCGGGCGTCATCAGATTATCGTGGAAATCGCTTGCCACCAGAGCGTCGGGACTTTGCCGGTACCAGTATTTGAGCAGGGAAGGCCGCGCGGCGAGGACTTCATCCCAATGCGGCGGCTTGTCGTTTTTCTCCACGTAATCTTCAAAATCATCGTCGTAGCGGAGGCCAAAGGCGCTGTCCGTGGGGCGTCCTCCATACCCTAGGCGGGCGATCATTTCGTGGGATTTCTGAGTTAGGACCTCCGGAGTCAGCTCCAGCCCCATCTTATCCAGCGCGCTGTAGTGAATAGAAAAATAGGTGACCGCGGCCAGGCCCAGCAGCACTGCTGCCAGACAAATCACGGCGCTTCGTGGACGCAACCCGGCCGATTCGCCTGAAGCAGCCACCAACTGCGGAGAAGGCGTCTCGCCCGCCGCCAGCGCGGCAGCCAGCGGATCGCCGCCGGGCAGCGCGGCGGCGACGCTGAAAACATTTGCCGGACGCGCCGATGGTTCATTCTCCAGGCAGCGCAGGATGACACGCTCGATGACTGGATTAAGATCCTTGACCACGGACGATGGCCGGCTAGGAGTGCGGTCGCCTTGCGCGCGCAGCGCCTCGGCCGGATTCCCGGAGAAAGCGCGCTTTCCGGTGAACACTTCATACAAGACGAGGCCCAGAGAATAAATGTCGCTCCGTATGCTGACTTCCTTGCCGGCCAGTTGCTCGGGCGCCATGTAGGCGGGCGTTCCGCTGCGCACTTCGGCGCCCTGGATCTGATCGGCGACTCCGGCTAATCCGAAATCGGTGATCACCACCTGTCCGCGGCCATCGAGCATGATGTTTGCAGGCTTCAGGTCGCGGTGAAGCACGCCTTTGGTGTGGGCGGCGGCCAGTCCGGCGCAGAGCTGGCGCGCGATGTCGAGAGCTTTATCTTCGGGCAGGCGCCCGATGCGCCGCAACAGCGAAGCCAGGTCTTCGCCATCGACGTACTCCATGGTGAAGAAGGTGTGGCTCTCAACGTCGCCCACGTCGTAGACGCGGCAAACGTTCGGATGCGAGACCCGCCGGGCAATCCGCACTTCATTCTTGAAGCGCTCAAGCAGCCCCTGATCGCGTGCGGCCTCATCGGGAAGAAACTTGAGCGCCACGGGTTGGCCGAGCGTGAGGTCGTCGGCGCGGTACACCTCACCCATGCCGCCTTTTCCGAGCAGCGCAATGATGCGGTAACGGCTGGCCAGGAGGCGGCCGGGAAGAAAACGGCCTTCGCTCAGGTATTCGGCGGAACTGGGGGGCCGCGATGAAGAGGAGGAAGCTGGTCGCGGCGGTAACGGCGAGGGTGCCGTGGTGAAGTCGAGCGTCGCGAGGTCGTCGGTGTTGCCGGAAATATTGCCGGCGGGTGCTCCGCAGGCCGAACAGAAGCGTCCGCTTGCCGTTAGGTCAGTGCCGCAGGATGAACAGAAGGCCATGAATTTTTCCCGATACAGTCTACATTCAGAGAGCGCCATGTTCCAGAAAGCAGGTTCCAGAAAGAATGCTCCAGCAATGCAGGTCGCCAAATCCCAGGCAAGGAAGCCGGACGCCGGAAGCCGGAAGCCGCAGTGTATTACTATCGAGGCGATGAACTCGCGACTCCGCCGTTGGTTGAGTGATCCCCTCGTGTTGCTGTGTCTGGTGGCGGGTCTGCTGGCGTTCGTCGTCCAGTCCGGCGAGTTGGGAACGTCCGACACGACGCACCGGCTGCAGACCACGCACTGGCTGTGGACTTCTGAGCCGCAGGTGTTTCCTTCCGAGTACCCGGAGTTCGGTCTGCACGGCCGCGGAGGGCGGCTCTATAGCTGGTATGGCATTGGGCAGTCCCTGCTGATGCTGCCTCCCGATCTGGTCGGGACATGGATTGCACACTGGCAAGTCTTCTCCGAGTACGGCGACGATCCCGGAGTGCGCAGCATTGTCGTGAGCTACAGCACCAGCATTCTGGTGAACGTGCTAACCGCGCTGTTTGCCTTTCGACTGCTTTGCCAGCTGCGCTTCAGCGTGCGCGAAGCCGTGCTGGGCGTGCTGGCGCTGCTGTTCTGCACGACGCACCTGCATTACACCCAGAACATGATGGAGAACAACTACATCATGCTTCTGACGCTAGCTGGATTTTCTTTTCAATACGAGTGGCTGCGCACAGGGAGCAGGCGGGCGCTATGGCTGGGTTGTGCGGCGCTGGGATTGAACCTGCTCACCCGGTTGACCACAGGCCTCGACCTGATGATGGGCGGTTTTTTCCTGCTTCTGGTGCTCTGGTTCGAGCACGTGCCGGGACGGGAGCTGGGGCGGCGGTTCGTGGCTTACTGCAAAGTTGCCGCTCCGGTGTATGCGTTTTTCCTTCTGATCGACCGGATTTATCAGTTCTATCGCTTTGGATCGTTCACCAATACTTACGTGCCGCTGTTTGCCAAAGAACAGCGGCAGATCGACCCGACGCTGCCCGTGAATTTTCCCTGGAGCACGCCTTTTCATGAAGGTGTATTGGGCCCGCTATTCAAGCCGGAGAAGTCGATTTTTCTCTTCGATCCGCTGCTGGTACTCGGCATTGTGTTGCTGGTGATGTTGTGGAAGCGCTTGTCGCCGGAAGTGCGCGCCTACGGCGTGACTTCGCTTCTTCTGCTGCTGGCCTACATCGGTTTCTATGCCCGGTATACGTATTGGGCTGGAGACTTTGCCTGGGGTGATCGCTACGTTTCAACCTCGGCGGAGCTGGCGGCGTTGCTGGCGGTACCTTTGCTGGTGCGCTACCGGGAGAACTTGCAGACATGGGTCTGGCGCGCGGGAGTTGTCGTCATCATTGCCAGCCTGGTGATTCAACTGGCTTCGCTCGCCTTCTGGCTGCCGCTGGAAATTTACCAGATGGATACGCTGGGCCATCCCACGTTTGTCGTCGCACTGCGATTCAAGAACATCGCCGCCTTTGCGCTTGGCAAGATGGACGCCTGGGGATTGAACAACGATTCGATGACCTACGATCCCTGGGACTACGTTCACATCACGACCTGGAATTTTCTGCCGTTCCTGCTGCGAAGAGTGGGAGTGGCGCCGAAGCGGGTGGTGGATGTGGCGTTTGCGATCTGGGCCGCGGCGATTGCGGCCTTGGCGTGGACTCTGGGGCGGTTGAAAACGGAATGCGCTCGCCTTCCGAATGGCTCCGACCTTTCGTAAATCGCAGCCTGCATCGAATTCAAAGCTAGGCGCAACGTCTGGAATCTCAGATGCTTATTTCCCTCCCGAGTGAGCGGCGTCTTTAAGAACTCTCTCAGCCAACAAAAATCTTCCAATTGAATTCGAGGTAGAACGAACCATGCCCAGAGTCAGTGTGTCCAAGGCAACCACCGCGATTGTCAGCCTGCTCGTCGTCGCGAGCCTTTTTTTCTTTTCTCAATGGATCGCGGCCCGGCTGGCCGCGAACGGCATCGTCTCCGCTGCTTTTCTGGTTCTGGTTGTAACGATCGCTGGAATGGGCTCGCGGCGCCGCCGGCGGCAGGCTACACCGGGGAAGCGAAGAATGCTGCGATATGCGGCGCCGGCGCTGCTGGTGTTGCTCGGATGCGGGTCGTCCTGGGCGAGTTTCAGCCTGACCTTCCAGGGCCTGGTGCAAACGCTCAATACGGGCGGCAGCATCACCCTCAGCTCGCCCTCGGGCATCGTCGTCGACACGGCTGGGGACGTCTACATTGTGGATACAGGCAACAACCGGATCGTGGAGGTGACTGCGCAGGGCGTGGCGTCGGTTGTCAGCATCACCGGTTTAAGCCCGGCGCTCAGCTCACCCAGGGGAATCGCCATCGACGGCTCCGGCGACCTCTACGTTGCGGATACGGGAAACAACCGCGTGGTAGAGATCACAGCCGCGGGAGCGGGTTCGGTGATCAGCACGGGCAGCGTGACGCTCAGTTCGCCGAAAGGAGTCGCACTGGACCAGTCCGGCGATCTGTTTATCGCCGACACCACGAACAACCGGATCGTCGAAGTCGCTTCTGGCGGTGCGGCCGCAGCCCTCACGATCATAGTCTCCTCCGGCTCCGCGACGCTCAATACTCCGATCGGTCTGGCCGTGGGCGTGACCGGCAGCCTTTACATCGCCGATTCCGGCAATAACCGTATTGTCACCGTGGCCGCGGGATCCACCACGGGTGCGGTTGCCTCGATCGTCGATGGCGTGGTCCTGTCCAATCCCACGGCAGTGGCGGTCGATCGCATGGGCAACGTTTTCATCGCCGATACCGGCCACAATCGCATCGCCGAGATCGACACCAGCGCAAATGGAGACGTGTTGAATGTGGGCTCGCTCACGCTCAATGCACCGTTGGGCGTCGCGCTGGATGTGTTTGGCACGGTTTACATTGCCGATACCGGCGACAGCCAGGGCTTGGCCGTCGACCATCCCGTCAACGCGGACCTCGGCGCCGGCGACCCAACTTATTCGCTGAACCGGACGGCCGTGGGCTTTGGCCACGTCCAGCTGGGCAACTCGACCGCCGTAACCCTGACGTTGCCTTTCACCACGGGCGGCTCGGGCGGTCTGGGAGCCGTCAAGGTGTTCACCGCCGGCCAACAGGGCCTGGACTTTACCTCGGGGACGGATACGACCTGCAACGGCTCGACGGGCCCCAGCACCTATTGCTCGGTGGAAGTGATGTTCCTGCCCACGGCTCCGGGCCTGCGAAACGGCGCGGTGGTGCTCTATGACACGGACCTGAACCCGATCCTCACCGTTCCTTTGTATGCCTGGGGCGATGCTCCGGTGGCGGGGTTGTCTCCGAGTACCGGCAGCGTGATCAGCACCGGCGGCGTGACCCTCTCCGGTCCCTTTCAAGTGGCGCTGGACGGCGCGGGGAACATGTATGTCGCCGAAGATGAAAACGGGACCGTGACCAGGATTCCAGCTGGAGGTGGCGCGGCCACCGTGGTAGCCCTGGGAACCCCTGGCGGCGACCCCATCGACGAGATTGTTGGAGTAGCCGTGGATGGGGCGGGGAATCTTTTCATCTCAGACCATGAAAATGACCGCATCCTGGTGGTCACGCCCGCCGGTGTCGTTTCCATACTAAGTATCACCGGCCTCAGCCCGGTCCTGGGCGAACCCGTAGCACTGGCTCTTGACGGTGCGGGAAATCTGTATATTTCCGACTACTCCAATAGCCGGATTGTTCGCGTATCCACGCTCGTGGTCGCGGGATCGACTTCGAGCGGCCTTGGGGCGGTCATAGGGACAGGCGCCTTTACTTTCACCGAAGACACGCTTACCGGCCTGGCGGTGGATGCCCAGGGAAACGTTTACGCCGGCGCCCAGGATAGCGGCAGCGTCGTCAAGGTGACGGCGGCGGGCGTGGCCTCCGACCTGAGTTTTCCCGGCATCACGCCAGCGATCAACGATGCCCAAGGGGTGGCTGTTGATGCGATGGGAAACGTCTATGTGGTGGACAGCGGCAACCAACGGATTGTGAGACTGACGACAGCGGGGGTCGCATCCGCGCTAGGCATCAGCGGACTGCCGGCTCCAGCGGGTCTGGGCAGCGTGCTCTTTGGAGTAACGGTCGATCCCTCAGGAAACCTCTATATTCCTGACTTTCTCAACAGTCGCATCGTGTTCGTGAACGTCAGCGGCGGAGTTCTGGCGTTTCCGAGCACGGATGTGGGCTCGACCAGCAGCCCCCAAACCGCCACCGTAGCGAACCTCGGCGACCTGCCCTTGGTTTTTGCTACGGCTCCAACCTATACGGCAAACTTCTCCGAGAACACCGGGGACGAAGACCTGTGCGTTCTCGGCACATCGCTGGCTTCTGGGATGGCCTGCGACGTGTCGGTCGAGTTCACGCCGCAATCGGCGGGAAGCCTCAGCGCCGGCATCGTGGTCACGAACAACAGTCTTAACCTCACAGCTACCACGCAAACCGTCGCCGCGAGCGGTAGCGGCATCGCCATCGCAGACACAACGGCAGTAGTGGTTTCGACGAACCCAACCAGCGTGGTCCTGGGACAGTCGATTACGGTCACGGCCATCGTGACCGATACGACGACAGGTCATACGGCGACGATTCCGACCGGCGGCGTGACCTTCATGGATACAATCGGATCGACCACGGTCTCGCTCAACGGCGGCGCTGCCGTCACCCTGAACGGGGCCGGAGCGGCGATTCTCACCGGAGTTACGCTCGCGGGCGCGGGCACGCACACGATCGCAGCTCACTATGCGGGCGTGAGCGGCTCGTTCCTGGCCAGCAGCAATACCACCACCGTCCAGGTATCGGCGGGGCCGATTCCCCCTACCATTAACTGGACAGCACCTGAAGGCGGGATCACTTACGGCGTCACGTTGAGCGCCATTCTGAATGCGACCGCGACCAGCGGGTCGACAACGGTGGCAGGCACTTTCACCTACACCGCAACCCTTGCGGGCGGCAGCCCAATCGCCGTCACCAGTGCAACTGTGCTGGCGGCGGGCAGCTACACGCTCACCGCCACCTTCACGCCCACCGACACAACCACCTACGCCGCGACCAGCGCGAGCGTAGCTCTGACCGTTGGCAAGGCAACGCCGGAGCTGGCGCTCGCGTCCTCCGCAGCGGCGGTGGGAGTGGGAGCGGCCGTTACCTTTACCGCGACCGTCTCATCTTCCGCCGGAACACCCGGTGGTTCAATCAGCTTCTATGCTGGAACCACGCTGCTCGGCTCCGGCACGCTGGACTCGGGCGTCGCGACCTATACAACCACAAATCTCCCTGTCGGCGCACTTTCGATTACAGCCATGTACAGCGGAGACGCTAACTTCCTGACGCTGACCAGCGCAGCCTTTACTGAAACGGTGATGACCGCCTTCACCGTGACCGCTCCCGTAACGCCCGTTCCGGTGGCACCAGGAGGGGCGGTGGCGATCGACCTTACCGTGCCGCCGCTCGGAGGCGCGTTTAACGGCGTCGTCTCGCTGTCGGCTACCGGGCTTCCGCCGGGCGCAACCGCTACGTTCAATCCTCCCACGGTGACGCCGGGAAGCGCAGGCGCGCCGACCGTTATGACCATCCAACTGGCGGCGCTCACCGCGGGCATTCCTGCGCGTGACCTTCCCGCTCGCAACCTTCCCGCCAAACACCGCGGACTTCCGCTGGCGCCGTTCAGTCTCGGCTTCGTGTTGTTTGGTGCGGTTCTGGGACGCAAGCGCATTCCGCGAACTCTGGTGCTGGTAGCTGCGTTCGCAAGTCTGGGACTTGCCACATCGCTGCTCACCGGGTGCGGCGGAGGGTTCGCGAACAATCCTACGCAGGCTGGAAGCTACATCATCACGGTCACGGGGACGAGCCGACCGTTCCAGGCCTCGACCACGATGACGCTGGTGGTGGAGTGAGAGAAATTCCGGCTGTGCCGGCTCGGCGAACCAGATTCTCCTGCGAAGCAGATTTCGGAACCACGCTTCGCGAAACCCGGATACGCACACGATCAAGATAACGGACAAGGACAAATCCAATGTGGAAACTGATGTTAAGCAAGACGGCCGCTTTATTTCTGTTGTCGATCGGACTCGCTGCGATGGCGGTCCGGCCCACGCTGGCGCAAAGTGCCTACTTGGGGTACTCGTTCGATGCCGGCATCGAGTACAACTATGTGCGCTCGAACCTGCCCGTGGGGGGCTGTGGATGCTTTGCGCTGAATGGCGCCAGCGCCTGGGCGGCCTTCAACTTCAGTCGCTCTCTGGGCATCGTCGGTGAAATCGCGAGTCAGGGTGCGTCCAACATCTCGGGCAGCGGCGCTGACCTGACTCTTACGTCGTTTCTGGCCGGCCCCCGCTACCGCCGGCAGGTTGCAGGCCGCTTCGGGCCGTTCATTCAAGTGCTGCTCGGCGGAGCGCACGCCGGCGGCGGCCTGGCTCCCGGTACCTCAGGCTTGCCGGGATCAGAAAACGCCTTTGCCATGATCGCGGGGGGCGGACTCGATATCGATCTCACCCGGAACGTTGCCTTGCGACCCTTTGAAGCCGACTATTACCTGACGCGTTTCAATAACGGAGTGAACGATCATCAGAACAATCTTCGCATCGCCGCCGGAGTGATCGTCCGGTTTGGTGGAGGTCGGTAGCTAGCTGAGGAGCGCTTTGGAGGGTTCGACTTTCGGCGTTGCTTCGGCAGGCTCAATGACCGATCCTAACTGTCTCCCGCTGTCTCCCCAGCGTTCGCGAAGGAAACGATTGAGAGGCTCTGAGTAGAGCCGTGCCACAAGTTCGCCCAATCCTCCCGATAGAAGAATGACCGCGAAGAACAGAACTGGCACAGCGCTCATCGGCTTGCCCACGGCAACGAATAGCTCAAAGAGGGTGAAAACGAGGAACATGTGAAATAGATAGACCTCATAGCTGCGCTGACCCATCTTGAGCAGTGGTCTGAGAAGCCGCGGACTTTTCCACCGTGTCTGCGCCGCCGCTGCAATGAGCATGCAGGCGCCCACTGCGAGAACCGTCATATCCAGGCCATTGCCAGCGAGACCCCAGGAGTCGACCCTGAGAGAGAAGCCCAGGCTGAAGATCAGCACAGCTGTACCAATGCCAACCAAAGCCATAACGGCGGCACGGGAGAGGCGTTGCCTTGCGACGAAGAGTGCAGTGAGGCAGCCCAGAGCGATGGCGTCCATGCTCCCTAGATAGGAGTATTCATGCCATATCTCATTCCCATGAACAAATGTTCGGCCGAAAGGACCTAACACCACGAAGGCGAGAAGCAATGCGACAAGCATTCTGCTGCGGCCGAGCAGCCAGAAAACAAGCGGAAAAAAAAGATAAAACATCTCCTCGACCGAGAGGGACCAGAGAATGTCCCAGTTGCCTGGGAGATAGCCGCGTCGAGCTTCCAGGACGTTGATGTGGAAGGTGAGTGCGGCGATCAGCGCACGCCCCAGTCCTCCTGTACTCTGCGGAACGATGAAGTTCCGGATATGCGCCCAATGAAGGGCGCTCAATATCGCCAGCAGTGCGAGCATCAATGGCGCGGTACGGGCGAACCTCATCCGGTAAAAGGCCCGCACGCTGGCGATCGAGAGCGAATCCCAGCGGCGAAGTGTTGTTGAAGTGATGAGAAACCCTGAGACAGCGAAGAATATCTGCACTCCACGCTGACCATTCCAAACGAGTGAAGATGCTAGCTGCGGGGGAAGCGACCTCGTGTACGGCACATCTGCAGACAACAGCCGCATGTTGACATGGTTCATCAACACAAAAAAGATGGCGAGACCGCGGAGCAGATCAACTCCATCCAGCCGGTTCCAGCTGCGGCCAGATTCTGCAGATTTAGCCGAAGTCATACGCCATTCTGCATGAGGATTATTGCGAGGGCAATTCGACGTGAGTCGCTACTCGACGGTGACTGACTTTGCCAGATTCCTCGGCTGATCCACATCGCATCCTCTTCTGACGGCGATGTGATAAGCCAGCAATTGCAGGGGAACGATTTCTAGAATCGGCGAGAGTTCTTCGGGCGCGGCCGGAACGTAAAGCACGTGGTCGGCGGCTTCTTTGATTTCCTCGTCGCCTTCCGTGGCCAGTGCGATGACAACGCCGGAACGCGCTTTTACTTCCTTCAGGTTCGACATCGTCTTCTCGTAGCGCACCATCGATCCGGGATTGCCGGAGTTCCGCGTGGCGACGATCACCACAGGAAGGTTTTCGTCGATCAGCGCGTTGGGGCCGTGCTTCATCTCTCCGGCGGGGTATCCCTCAGCGTGGATGTAGGAAATCTCCTTGAGCTTCAGCGCACCTTCGAGTGCGATCGGGTAGTGAATGCCGCGGCCGAGGAATAGAAAATCCTGCGCGCGCTGAAATCGTTTGGCTAAGTCTTCGCACTCTCCGTCATGAGTGAGGATGCTTTCGAGCTTGCCCGGGATGAGCGTAAGTTCCTGAGCCGCGGTGCGGATCTGCTCGGCATTCATGGCGCCGCGGACCTGCGCCAGATAAAGCGCGAACAAGTAAAGAGCGGTGAGCTGGCAGGTGAAGGCCTTGGTCGAGGCGACGCCGATCTCCGGGCCAGCGTGGGTGTAAATAGTTCCAGCCGCCTCACGAGTAATCATCGAGCCGACCACGTTGCAGATGGCCAGCGTGTGCGAACCTTTCGCTTTGGCCTCGCGCTGGGCAGCAATCGTATCGGCGGTTTCGCCGGACTGCGAGATCACCAGCGTGATCGTCTCCGGGCTGACGATAGGGTCGCGATAGCGCCATTCGCTCGCGTAATCCACTTCGACCGGGACGCGGGCGAGGCTCTCGATCATGAACTTGCCGGCTTGTCCGGCGTGCCAACTGGTGCCACAGGCCACGATGCTGATTTTCTTCGCAGCACGGAATTCGGCCTCGCTGATCTGCATCTCGTTGAGGAAGATGTGACCGGTATCGAGCGAAACGCGTCCTAGCGTGGTGTCGCGGATAGCGCGCGGCTGCTCGTAAATCTCCTTGAGCATGAAATGCTTGAAGCCGCCTTTTTCCGCCATGATCGGATCCCAGGTAACGTGCTGCACCTGGCGCCGCATCGGCTTTCCCTCGAAATCGCTCAACTGCACGCCGTTCGGGGTGATGACGGCGAGGTCGCCATCCGCGAGAAAGTAGATGTCGCGAGTGTGATAGAGAATCGCCGGGACGTCGGAGGCCACAAAGTACTCATCATTGCCCAGGCCAACCACCAGAGGAGGTCCGTTACGCGCGGCCACGATCTTGTCGGGCTCATCGACGGAAATAACGGCCAGCGCGAAGACCCCGGTGAGTTCTTTTACGGTCTTACGAACCGCTTCTTCGAGATGAGGGTGGTGACCATTGCCGGTTTTGGAGAGATGTTTTTCGATCAGGTGAGCGATGACTTCGGTATCGGTTTCAGTAGAGAACTTGTGGCCTTCCTCGATCAGCTTTTTCTTCAGGCTGAGATAGTTCTCGACGATGCCGTTGTGTACGACGACGATCTTGCCGGTGCAGTCGCGGTGAGGATGCGCGTTTTCTTCCGTGGGACGTCCGTGAGTGGCCCATCGAGTGTGGCCAATGCCGTAGCTGCCGTCGAGCGGCCTGAGCCGGATGGCTTCTTCCAGGTTCCGCAGCTTGCCTTCCGCACGGCGGATCTGTAGCTTGTCGCCGTTGCCGGCAACGGCAATTCCGGCTGAGTCATATCCGCGGTACTCGAGCCGCCGCAGGCCCTCAATAATGATCGGAACAACTTCCTTCTTACCGACATAGCCGACAATGCCACACATGCGGGAACTCCATGGATTCAGTCTGCGAGGGAGCAGCGAAACTCTTCAATGACCGGGTTGGTGAGCACTTCGCGCGCCATGCGCTCGACTTCGCTTTGCGCTTCTTCACGGCTTAATCCGCCGTCGAGCGTAAGCTCGAAGTACTTTCCCTGGCGAACTTCTTCCAGGCCTTTGTAGCCCATCTTCCGGAGTGCACCGTGAATGGTCTTGCCTTGAGGATCCAGGACACTCTTCTTGAGCGAGACGTAAACGTAGGCTTTCATGGAGGCCTTAATTATACGTCAGCGTTGAATCTCGATCGCTGAACCTCAATCCCCGAGCTCTTGCAGCTTCCGCTGCAGATCGGCGCGGGCTTGTTCGAGCATCGCGCGATGACGCTCATCGCGGCTGCGCTCGAGTTGCTGAACCACGTTCTGCAGCGAAAGCCGGAGGCTCTCTTTTTCCCGGACCCGGGCTGCGGCTTCCCGCGTCAGACGCGGCTTTTCGGATGTGCCCTTTGCCGCCGCTTCGTCCTGTTGTGCTTCGACGGACTTGCTTTCCCAACCCCGGGCCATAGCTGTGATTATAGCGTTCCTCATCCTCCTTCCTGAGCGGCAGGGGAATGTCGCCAGGAGCGCGAAGCAGGGCCGCTCCCATCTTGGGAAGAGCTTGTTCGGAAAACCGATCTTGCTCGCAAAAACGGTTGTTCTCTGGTGATTTGGAGGTATAATCCCGACTCACTCTGGGCATTTAAGCGGCGCGCTTTTGAGGGGGAGCGACCGCTGCGCCAGGTGCATTCTTACCCCTTGAGCGCGCCACGCTTAGCACGGGATACGCAGCGCTCCCTCGCGCTGTTGGAGATGGCCGAGGTTGTGTCTCGCAGCCGGGAACCCGCGGAAGCTCTCCTTGAGTCGGAACAGTTTCTCGCCGCTTACTTCAGCGCATCCCGGGTGGGCCTTGTCGTTTTAGATACTGACCTCCGCTTCGTCGCCATCAACCAAACCCTGGCAGAAATGAACGGCATACCCGCCGAGGCCCACCTGGGGAAGAGTCTCCACGAAGTGCTGGGCGATTTCTCTGAATTGATTGCGCCGCACTATGAGCGCGTTTTGACTACCCAGCAGCCTGTCCTGAACCTCGAATTACACTCCGTGCTGCCCACCCGGACCGAACCCGGCCACTGGATTCAGCACTTCATTCCCATCAAGAACGCGTCCGGGGAAGTCACGCAACTCGGCGGAGTTGTGGTCGAGGTCACGGAAAAGAAGAAGCTTGAGGAATCGCTGCGCGGCGTCTCCGAGACCTTGCGCGAGGAGAAAAAGCGGCAGCAAGTGGTAATGGAAGTGAGCCATCTGCTGGCCGCAAAGTGGGATGTGCGGCACGCCTTTCCAAGGATCTCCGCCTACCTGCGCCGGGTGTTGCGGCAAGAATACGCGGCGCTTGCTTTGCGCGACGAAAGCGGCCAAGTCGTGCGGCAGGCCGTGGATTTCCCTCTGCGGAAGGGATCGGCTGCTGACGCCGAAGGTCATGCCGGAAAGGACCCGGCCGGCAAGGCCCTGCGGGAATGCGCTTCTGCTATTTTCACCAGAGACGATATGCGGGAGTTCCCTGCGGGCAGCGCGGACCATCTGCTAGCCGAGGGTCTGCAGTCGCTCTGTTGCGTTCCCTTGCTCCGGCCCAAGGGGCCTCTCGGGGTTCTGGTGCTGGGCAGCACCCGGGCAAATGCCTTTAAGAACGACGACCTTAGGCTTTTGAACCAGGTCGCAGCTCAACTCGCGATCGCCATAGAGAACGCGCGGACCGCTCGCGAGATCGACCAGCTCAAGAACAAGCTGGAGCAGGAGAAACGCTTCCTCGAAGGCGAACCGCGCGCTCAGCTTCATTTTGAGGAGATCATTGGAGAAAGTCCGGTTCTCAAGGATGTGCTGGATCAGGTCACAATCGTCGCGGCCAGCGATGCCACGGTCCTGGTCCTGGGAGAAACCGGAACCGGCAAGGGCCTGGTTGCGCGCGCGATCCATCGCACCAGCAAGCGCCGCGAGCGAGCCTTTATCACTTTGAATTGCGCCGCGATTCCCACCGGACTGCTGGAGAGTGAATTGTTTGGACACGAAAAAGGCGCCTTTACCGGGGCCGTCAGCCAGAAGATTGGGCGCCTCGAGTTGGCTGACAAAGGCACCCTGTTTCTGGACGAGATCGGCGAAATCCCGCTGGAGTTGCAGCCAAAACTGCTGCGCGTGCTGCAGGACCATGAGTTCGAACGGCTGGGCGGGACGCGTACGATCAAAGTGGATCTGCGGCTCATCGCAGCCACCAACCGGGAGTTAGCCCGTAGCGTCGCCGAGAAAGAATTTCGCAGCGACCTGTTCTACCGCTTAAATGTATTTCCGGTGCGCCTGCCGTCTTTGCGGGAGCGGCGCGACGATATCCCTGTGCTGGTCCGGTATTTTGTCCGGAAATTCGCCCGCGCGATGGATCGCGGTATCGAGAGCGTCCCCATGGAGACCATGAACGCACTGATCAACTGGCATTGGCCGGGGAATGTACGGGAGCTGGAAAACTTTATCGAGCGATCGGTCATCCTCACGGAAGGAACGGCGCTGCGAGCGCCGCTGGCCGAACTCCAGGCGGAATCACCCGGCTCCGGTTCCGCGGAACACTCGCTCGAAGGTGCGGAACGCGAGCACATCGTTCGCGTGCTGCGGGAAACAGGAGGACTGATCTCCGGGCCCACCGGAGCCGCGCAGCGGCTCGGCCTGAAGCGCACCACGCTGCAGTCGAAGATGAAGCGGCTGGGAATCAAGCAGCGGGAATATTCCGGTCAGGAGCGGGACTAACACTCACCCCCAGGACCGTGCTTATTTCAGCTTCACGAAGAGCAATACAAAGATCGCCCATACCCCAACGGTGACCGGAAACTGCACCACGGCGGCGTCGCGCATCATGCCTCCGCGGGGCAGCGCATAGGTAAGCACCATCATCGCCAGAGCGGTGAGTACGCCCAGCGCCAGTTTGCTTTTCCAGCTCATGCGCTTGACCTCGCTTTCGCTGACTTATCTTCCAACAGGCAACGGTACCCTTCCCACCACGCCGGAACAAGTTGCAGTCCTGATTCGTCGGCCCCGGCAAAGCTTCTGCGGAAACCCCCTGAAGACGCCGTAAAACCGAGCTTTTTCCGGCAAAATCCAAAGGAAGGGCCGCTCTCATATGCCAGACCCGTCCTTCCGTAATCTCCCAATCTGACAGACCAGGTTCCATACTCGACTCTCCCCCATGACGTACTTCCCGCCATCGCAGACCTCCCGGCGCGCTCCTCGAACCTGGTTCGCAGAAACTACTCCAGCAGTTCTCCGCTGTCTGGATGGTCATCGCGTACGCGGCAAACTGCAGGTCATCTCACTCACCGGGGGCTTGCTCTGGCTATCCAAACCACTGGGCCAGGGCTGCCAGGTAAAGCTGATGTTTCTGACGCGCACAGGATCGGTGCTGGGAGTTGCGGAAATGTTAAGTCCGGTCTCCTGGGGTCTTCAGCCCTTCAAGTTCCTCAAACTTTACGATGACGACGAGATCAGGCTGCAAGAGGCGATTCAATCGTCGCTCGACCGGACCCGTCGCAGCCAGGGGCAAATGGGAAATCAGCGGACGGGACATCAGCAGATTGAAAAGCACCGAAACTGGTGATTCAGAGCTTCAGGTGCCGATTCGCGTTCTTCCTGCCGAACCATCGGCAGCCAGCCGGTTGTAAGCGCGGGCGATCTCCGGCGCATGGGCTTACGTTTCTGCAAGTTAGCCTCCTTTCGCGACCGGGCCATTCTGGAACGACAAATGCACTGGCATTCCGTGATCGGGAAGTAGGTCGAGCAGGTTTCCCCAAAACGCGGACCGACGAATTGCATCCCCCAGCCAAATGTCTGGCCGCATCCGGATCAGGAGTGAACCGTGTTGGTGGCCAGGAACTATCTGCCGAATAATCTAGTTCGCTTACTGCCGGAGGCGGTTAGAACCTCCGCCTTGCCGGATGAGATTTCCAGTAGAGAGCCCTGGCGTGCCAGGGCCGTAGCCCGCGAGGATCCTTGGGCTTCGTCGGCGCCGGAGTTCGGCGCGGGAGCAGTGCCGGAACTGTGGCGCGAACAAGTGCTGCGCCAGACCAACCCAGAGGCGATCGATCCCCTGTACCTGTTCGCCTGCCAAATGGAGTGGGAGCACCGCGGCGATCCCAGTGCCGCGTGGGAAGTGATCTCTGCCGCGCGCAGCTCGCACCCTGATACCCGCGCCCATGCGCGCTCTTTGCTTGAACGTCCGCAACAGATGAGGCCGGAAGTTCCGGAAGAGAGCCCGGACGAGCCCGCAGAGCGGCGAAGTTCTTCCACGGAGGCAGGCATGAGAACTCCCTACGGTCTCGAAATCATCGAGAGCTGCATGGGCTGTAAAGCGAGCCGGGAGGGTTTTTTCTGCCGGTTTTCACGAGGAGTGGTGCGCTCGATGGATGAAGCCAGCCATCACACCATCATGCCGGAGGGAGCGGTGCTCTTTGTCGAGGGGCAGGCGCCGCGAGGCGTGTTCATCCTCTGCTCCGGCGTGGTGAAACTTTCCACCACCTCGAAGGAAGGCAAGGTTCTGATCCTGAAACAGTCCGAAGCCGGGGAGGTGCTGGGCTTGAGCGCCGCTATTTCCGGAACGAATTACGAGATGACCGCCGAAACCGCTTCCAACTGCCAGTTGAATTTCATCGGCCGCATGGACTTGATGAACCTGCTGCAGAGCGAGAGTGAGGTGGGCGTTCGCTCCGCCATGTGGCTGAGCCGCGAGTTCCAGGGTGCGTATCGCGACATCCACGATCTTGTGCTGGCGCGTTCTTCGTCGGGGAAATTGGCCAGGCTGCTGTTGTCCTGTGCCCCGACTGGGCTGCAGCCGTCGCAGGAATTGCACCTGCGCTCCGTCATGACCCATGAAGAGATGGCGCAGCGCATCGGCTCCTCGCGCGAAACGGTTACGCGCCTGCTCACCGAGCTGAAGAAAAAGAGGCTGATCCGCCTGGAAGGCGCAACCCTGGTCATTCGCGACCGCAGCGGGCTGGAAGCTCTGGCAGTTTAACCTGTTCCCCCACCCTGGAGGGCCGGCTCGCACCTGGAGCTTGCCCTCCGATTCCGATGGCGGTTGTGCCTGACGCTTAGCCCCTTAACGCTCAACCCTTGACGCTTAGGCGAAGTGAAGCGAGTTCGTTTGCATACCGGCACGCTGATTAACGATCTGATCGCCTTGGTCGAAAGAGCCGAGCAGACCAGCGCGTTCCATTCGAAGGAAGAGAGCAACAGGATGAAAGCGCACGCGGAAGCCCTAAACTCAGAGCCCGAACAACTCGCGCAGCCGTTTCGTCTGAGCCCGGCTGACCGGGATCTCGCTCTGCTTCTTATCGTCCATGCGCAGCTGGTAAGAACTCTTGAACCAGGGCACGACTTCGCGAATCCGGTTGATATTCACGAGATACGACCGGTGCGCCCGCCAGAACAACCCGGGATCCAGACTGCTGAGTAGTTCTTCCAGAGTGCGGCAATTCGAATGCCCCTCCATCCCTGTCGCGCCCGCCGTCACTACAGTGATCACTCCATCTTCAATCGAGGCGTAGCAGATTTCCTTTTGATCCACCAGGAACATCCGCCCCACGGCCTTCAGCAGAATCTTCGAGGTCTGCTGCTTAGGCGCGTGCAGCATCCGCACCAGGGTATCGATCTTCTCCGTCGGCAAGCCCTCCGCATCCTGCTGGCTGCGCGCCTTCTGCACCGCTTGAGCCACGCGCTTCTTGTCGAACGGCTTCAGTAGATAATCCACTGCGTTGACCTCGAACGCCTTGACGGCATACTGGTCAAAAGCCGTGGCGAAGACGATCTTCGGCAACGGAATCTTCCGGTCAAGAAGCTTCTTGATCACGCCGAAGCCGTCGAGTCCCGGCATCTGGACGTCGAGAAACACCAGATCAGGGCTGTGCTCTTTAATGAGGTTGATTGCTTCCAGGCCGTTTTTCCCCTGCGCAACTACATTTACGTCGCCGGCACTCTTGAGCAGGTAGGCAAGTTCGTCGCGGGCAAGTTGCTCATCGTCCACGATTAACGCAGAAAGGGGCATTCCATCTCCAGCTTGCCAAGAGGTCTGCCTAGAGTATAGTGGCGGCGTTTTGGCACCGTCAATGCAGGCGAATCAGGAGCGATTGTCATCCTGAGCAAGCGTTCTTTGCGCCGCGAAGAGCCTGTCCCGAGCTTGCCGAGGGGATCTGGGCGAGCCGCGCGATGTGTCGCGCTCTTTGCGACACATTACTAGCGCGTTTGGCTCGCTTCCTTATCAGACTGCATGACTACCGAATCAGCGCTGCGGCATCATCATGCCGCCCATATCCATCTTGGTAAATCCCGCCGGGACCTCAAACAGGCTGGCCGGTTGCGCGCCTTCCTGAATGTTCCGCAATTCTCCGCTGCTGTTCTTGCCATCCCATTTCACCGGAAACCGCAGCTTGGGGTCGAGCCAGAAATGGCTGACCTCGCCGCTCGCGTTCGTGGTCTCATACTTCACGGTGCTGCGCCCGCTAACGGTTTCGTTGCCCACCTTGTGGCAACTGCTGCCCTGGTTGTGCCCCATCTTCTGCCAGTCACTGCAGGCATTCTCAACATCGCCCGTGCGGAAGAAAGCCGAGGTATAGGCCATCCGCTGGCCTTGCGCCTGCACCGGCATCTCCATATACATGTGTTGCTGGGCCATCACGACGATCGCGGTCTGCGTATCAAAATTCATGATGACCGCGCCCCCGCCATGCGCGCCCATGGTTTGAGCCTCGATGCGAATCTTGTCTTTGGCGAAAAAAATCTTAGCCTGGGTGGGCGTGCCCGCTTTTTGCAGGTCAACAATGTCTGCGGAAAATTCGGCCTGCGCCAACGCAAAGCTGGCAGCAAAAGTGAACGCCAGGAAACACGAAATACGAGTCATCGAGCGAAGCATGGTAGTCTCCTCATTTCGCGCTCAGCAAGCGCTGCAGCGCGTTCCGAGCCTGGGGGCGAGAGCGGAAGAAGCATAGCAGAAGTCCGTTCCCGCCCGACAGGCGCAGGAACAAGAACAATTACCGGGACAATTCGATCTCCGCCCCAGCTCAGTGCCCGTTTCTCCCCTGAGGCTTGGAAAAATCCCGAGCGATCCACTTCGACAGAAACGTGCTCTCCCGATCCTTATAACCGAGCTTGCGGTAAACCTGCAGCGCCGCCGCATTTTGCCGGACGACTTCCAGGTGAAGCGCCCGGACGTTCAGCGCCCGCGCAGCGTCCTCCACAAATGCCATGGTCGTGCGTCCCCAACCGCGCCCGCGATACTCCTCGAGCAGAAAGAACTCGTCGACAAACGCGTCGCGCCCCAACCACTCCAAACTGTAGCTGAAAGCGACGACAACATATCCCACCTCCGCGTCGCCGTCCAGAATGAGCCACACCCGTCCCAGGCCGGCGTCGTGCAGCAGAGTAGTCAATGCCACGCGAGCTTTTTCTTCGTCGAACCCGTGTCCATCGAAAGCGTAATACGCCCGCATGAATCGCAGCAGCGTGGCCGCATCGGCCTCCGCCGCCAGCCGAAATGACGGCTCAGTCGTCACACCACGTTCTCCAGCGCCAACGCCATGCCCAGCCCGCCGCTCACGCACAGCGTAGCCACGCCGCGCTTCGTGTTGCGCTTGAGCATCTCGTGCAGCAGCGTGACCGTGATTCGCGTCCCGGTGCAGCCAATCGGATGCCCGATCGCAATCGCTCCACCATTCACGTTGAGCCGGTCGCGGTTGAAGCCCAATTCGCGCTCGCAGGCAAGCACCTGTGCGGCGAAAGCCTCATTCAATTCCATCAACCCGAATTCGTGCAGCCTGAGGTTGTGCTTCTCTTCCAGCTTGCGCAGAGCCGGGACGGGCCCAATCCCCATCATGCGCGGATCAACTCCCGCCGAAGTCACCGCCGAGATTCGCGCCAGGGGTTTCAGGCTGTTCTGCTTCACGAAATGTTCGCTGGCCACAACCACCGCAGCGGCGCCGTCGGTAATCCCCGAAGAATTGCCCGCAGTTACTGTCCCAGTTTTAGAAAACACCGGGGCCAGCTTTCCCAGCTTCTCCAGGCTCGCATCCGCGAACGGATGTTCATCGCGGCTGAAAATGGTCGCGCCTTTCTTGCCTTCGATCGTAACCGGCGCCAGTTCGGCATCGAACCGCCCCGCGGCAATAGCCCGCCCCGCGCGGGTTTGCGACATCAGCGCATACTCATCCTGCTCCTCGCGCGAAATCTTGTAATGCTCTGCCAGCACTTCGGCAGTTTCGCCCATCACCATCTTCGCCATCGGACAAAAGAATCCATCGCGATACATCCCGTCGACCAGCTCCTGATTGCCGAGGCGATATCCCCAGCGCGCCTCAAGATAATAAGGAACCCGCGACATTGATTCCGCGCCGCCCGCCAGAATGCAGCTCGCATCGCCGAGAAGAATCGACTGGTAGGCCAGCGCAATCGCCTTCATTCCCGAAGCGCAAGCTTTATTCACCGTAAACGCCGGCGATTCCTGCGGCACACCGCTGCGAATGGAAATCTGCCGCGCCACGTTGGGCCCACCCCCAGCCTGCCGCGCGCTGCCGAAAATACTTTCTTCCACTTGGTTGGGCTGAATGCCGGCACGCTCGATAGCAGTCTTGGCCGCCACCACGCCCATGTCAGCCGCCGTCAGCGAGGCCAGCGATCCGCCAAACTTCCCAATCGGCGTGCGCACCCCCGAGAGAATGTAAACAGCCTGCAAAGTGTCGCCTCCAAAACATTTGAGTTTAGCAGGGAGAGGAAAGGTGCGGAGGGAACCTAAGTAGCCTCAAGTTCAGGCTCGCGAGTGCCGATAATCATTTTGTAACTGGGCGGGTTAATGGCCCCGGGCTGAATGTGGCCCGGGGTTTTGTTTTTCTGCGAGCGCCATCCTCGGGTAGTGTCTCAAAGGTGCGTTGGCGGAAGACTCTTGGCCGTTGCGCCCATGTCGAGGACCCGTGTGGTCACGGCCCACACGTCCAGTTGATGGGCTCGATGCCGTGCTCGCGGAGGTAGTCGTTGGCTTTGCGGAAATGACCACATCCTTGAAAGTGTGCGACCGACCGTGGCGACGGATGAGACGCTTTAAGAACCTTATGCCGTCCCTGATCCAGGACACGCTCGAACGACTTGGCGTGACGGCCCCACAGCATGAAGACAAGATGCTCGCGCTCATCGGACAGCTCTTTCAAGGTTGGAATGATTACTGCTTTTTTCCATCCAATCTTGGCGTGGCTGTTGAAGCAACCATCCTTCACCGTTAGAGTGGTGTTCAGCAAGAACACTCCCTGCTCGGCCCACCATTGCAAAGTCAGTTTCGGCATCAAGCCGCGCGGGTAGTCGCGCCGCACCTCTTCAAGGATGTTCTTGAGCGAAGGCGGCATTTTGGTCGATTTCGACACGGCAAAGGCTCGGCCTATAGCCTGATGCTCGGATGCGTACGGATCTTGGCCGAGAATGACCACGCGAACTTTCTTGACGGGGCAGTCGTCGAAAGCACGGAATATGTCCTTCTGAATCGGGTAGACGCGCTCGCCTTTCTTTCGCCGGGCAGCTACCTCCGCCAACACTTTGCGGCACTCGGGGCTCCGGAGTATAGACTCCCAGCCGCTGTTGCGCTTCATCCCAATCTCCCACGCTGCTTATTCGATTCCCAGACGTAGAGCGAGGTTTCTAAACAAAGGCCTGACGCAACGGCCGGGGTCTTTTTCAATTGAACCTAACCCTAAGAGCTAGGGCGATGTACATTACGGCTGACCCAGCCAAAGGAGGACGTGGGCCTTCAACGCACTTTTCAGACACTACCCATCCTCGTTCATCCCTTGCCATTCCCGCTAACCTCCGGCATAATAAGAGTTTGTTTTCACCTCGCCGGACGCTTCCGGAACAAGGATATACATTTGTGTTAATGATTCGACTGTCGCGCATGGGTGCGCGCAAACAACCGCATTACCGCATCGTGGTGATTGAGAAGGCTCGCGCGCGCAATGGCCGTCCGGTGGAAGTTGTCGGGACCTACAATCCCCGCACCAACCCCGCCAGCGTAGATTTCAAACGCGAGCGCGTGGACTATTGGGTGTCGAAAGGCGCGCAAATGTCGGAGCGCGTGGGCAAGCTCTACTCCAAGCCTCCGGTAGCTCCGGCAGTTCCCGCGGCGTAAGCAAACCATGACTGGACCCACTGGAGATGTGCGCGCTCTCATCGAGCAGATTGCGAAGTGGATCGTCGATGCTCCCGACCAGGTTTTCGTGGACCATCTCGATGACGACGTGATCGAACTGGAAGTTGCCGAAGCTGACGTGGGCAAAGTCATCGGCCGCCAGGGACGCAACGTCCGCGCCTTGCGCACGCTTCTGAGCGCTGCCGGAGTGCGCGCCCGCAAGCGCTACACCCTGGAAGTGATCGACTAGGGCAGTCGTGATGACCTCGTTGTAAGTCTGTGGTCATCGACGGGCGCGTTGTGATTTTGCTTTGAAAGGGCGCGGCTTCTAGCCGCGCCGCTGCCGGGGCGACGAGGATCCGGGCTTTAGCCCCCGAGGGATCTTTACCTTCCCTTCGTGAACGGAGCGCCGGGGCAGGGAACCGGACCATTCGCGATCCTGAAACAAGTGCTGAGTTCATTACGCTGGCCCGCGTGGTGAAAACCCAGGGCCGCCGCGGCGAAGTTGCGGCCGAGATTCTCAGCGACGTTCCCGATCGATTCGTTATCGGCATGAAGTTGCAAGCGCTGCCGAAGGAGTCGAGCTTCAGCCGCCGCGAACTGGAAGTGGAAGAGCTCTGGCCGCACAAAGGGCTGCTGGTGCTGAAGTTCGCGGGGGTGGATTCGATCTCCGAGGCGGAAACGCTGGTCGGATGCGAGTTGCAGGTACCGCGTAGCCACCGTTCCCAGTTGCAAGCGGGCTGGAATTACGTCAGCGACCTGGTAGGTTGTGCAGTGCTCGACCACGGCCGCGAAATTGGACGCATTGAAGATGTTCAGTTTGGAGCCGGCGAAGCGCCGCTGCTGATTGTGCGCGACGCTGCCGGCCGACGGTTCGAAGTGCCGTTCGCCGAGGCGTATCTCGACGCGGTAGACGTAGAGCGGAAGCAGGTCCGCATGAAGTTACCCGAAGGCCTGCTGGAAGTGAACGCTCCCCTAACCGCAGAAGAGAAGCAAGAGCAGGCGCAGCCCGAAAGGAAGAAAAAGCGTTGACAGAAAAGAAGACGAAGCGAAGCTTCCCTGAGAACTGAGAACTGAGAACTGAGAACTGAGAACTGAGAACTGAGAACTGAGAACTGAGAACTGAGAACCGGATTCCGCGATGAAGGCCGACATAGTAACGATCTTTCCGGACTTCTTTCGCGGACCGCTCGAATACGGCATCACCCGCCGGGCTCAGGAGATGGGGCTGGCGGAAATTCAGGTCCACGACCTGCGGAGTTTACCCACGATCGTCACCGCACCGTGGACGACCGGCCCTTCGGCGGCGGCGAAGGCATGGTGCTGAAGCCGGAACCGCTGTTTGAGTGTTTGGAGTCGATGGACTTGGTGCCGCGGGAAGATCGTCTCGCAGGGCGAGCGAAACAGTCGGTGGTTTTGCTTTCGGCGCAAGGGCAATGCTTTACGCAGAAAGTCGCAACGGAGTTGGCTCTGCTCGACCGCATCGTTTTAATCTGCGGGCGCTACGAAGGAGTAGATGAGCGCGTAACGGACTTTCTCGCCGACCGGGAACTTTCCATCGGCGATTACGTTTTGAGTGGCGGAGAAATGGCCGCTGCCGTGATTGTGGAAGCAGTCATGCGTTTGCTTCCCGGCGCGGTAGGGAACGAGAGGTCAACGCTGCAGGAGTCATTCACCGTTGACTCGAAAGCGAAAGACTCGGACGGTGCAGATTCGACTTGCGGGTCGAATGGATTGCTGGACTATCCGCACTACACAAGGCCCGCGGAGTTTCGCGGGATTAAGGTTCCGGAAGAGTTGATGTCCGGGAACCACGAAGAGATTCGGAAATGGCGTCGTCAGCAGGCGCTGGAGAAGACATTTCGCAACCGCCCTGACTTGCTGGAAGGCGCGGCGCTGAGCGGGGAAGATAACAAATTTCTGGCCCGGATCAAGAAAGATCGGATTAAGTAAAGATTGGATTAAAGAAAGATCCGACTGAAAAAGATCGGGGCTGAGCTTGAAGAATCAGAATTCCAGAATTCAGAAGGGCTAACCATCATGTCGAACCTCATCATTGAAAGATTGCTGGCGAAAACTCAGCGCACTGACATTCCCAAGTTCAACTCCGGCGACACCGTTCGCGTTCACGTGAAGATTAAAGAAGGCGACAAAGAGCGCGTGCAGGCCTTTGAAGGCGTGGTGATCAAACGCGACAACGGTCCGCAGGCCAGCTTCACCGTGCGCAAGATCAGCTTCGGACAGGGAGTCGAGCGCATTTTCCCCGTTCACTCCAAAGTGATCGACAAAGTGGATCTGTTGCGCTCGTCGAAAGTTCGCCGCGCCAAGCTGTATTATCTGCGCGGCCTCAAGGGCAAAGCAGCACGCCTGCGCGATGTCGAACGGCCGAGCTAATAGAAACCGAGCAATTGCGTTTCCGTTGCTTGTGCGTCTCGGCTACAGTGGCCGAGACGCAGCCCGCAGCATTCTTTATCTCGCGACTCGTCTCTATCCTGCGACTGCGGCCAACGGCTCGGTGACCACTTCAAGGTCAGCGAATGGCTCGATCAGCGGCGTCTTCAGGCGCTTCAACACATAGTCGAGCAGGGGACGATCGCCTTGCCGGATCTCCTGAAACTCCACGCCCATGGCGCGGTTCTGCGCCGTATATCGTACGTGTCCACGGAGCGCGACGGTAACGTCGCACAGGTTCAGGACCAGCCTTAGTCCGGTTCCAGGCGTGAGCAGTCTCGCCGGCGCTGACCAGGCAGCCGCACTCGGAAAGCTGCTCCAGTCGGCCTTCTACGCGGGATTTTCCGCCGATCTCCGTCGAGTTGGCTCCTCCTTCTACGTGGAAGCGCGGCCGCCGACGCCGGTTCGCCTCGCCCTGGCCGAAGGCATTCATCACCGATTTCCGGTTTGATGCGGTTGGCTTGTGTGCTCCTGCGGGAATCACCGGCAAATAATGCTCCTGCATTTGCCGCAATTCTTCTTCCCAGGGACTCCTGCTGCCTTCCACGCATTCCACCGTGAACTGTCCGCGCAGCGCGGAATTGGGGTCTGCCGGTCCAGATCACCTGGCAGATGGACTTGTGACGTCCGCGTTCGACCCCGATCAGATCTCCGACTTTTACAGCGCGCGGCTGAGCAATCGCGCTCCGCGGGGATGAATGTCATAAGTGCAAGCCAGTTCCAGTTCGCCACGAACGCCGTTCCGCATGTGCGTGAGCCGAACTGGCAACGCGAGATGGATCAGCTTTTCGACCGCGGCTTCTTGCGCTTGTGGCACAGCGGCTCTGGGCAGAGCGTCTGGCTGTGCGTGGATTCCTTCTTCGTTCACTATTGTTCCTCGCGAACGGGGGATGGCTGAACATAGCAGTACATGTCCTAACGGACAATGTACGTTCGTAATCGAAGTAATGGTTACTGAGCGGCGTTACGTTGATGCGGCAGGCATGACCCGAGAGTGGTATAGCGGACGAACCGCGGAGGCGAAAGATGCTTTGCGCCGCGCATTTGGTTTTCCCGCTTGCAAGAATGGGTGACGGCAAGTGAAGATGGTGGCACTGTTTCGTCTCCAATCTCCCATGTCGAGTACTGCGAAGGTTTCGTCCGAGTTCACGCTTTCTCCTGCAGCCGCTAAAATGCGGGTGCTGAGAAAGCTGCGCTGCACGCTGCGTTACGAAAAAAATGCTTGGGCTTCGGGCGCTCTGATGGTAGCGGGAGTGGATGAAGTGGGTCGCGGATCGTTGTTCGGGCCGGTGGTGGCGGCGGCGGTGATTCTGGAACGCGGTTACCGGGTGCGCGGGTTGCGCGATTCCAAGCTGCTGTTGCCGGAGCGCCGCGAGTTGCTGGCGCCGCGGATTCGGGAGCATGCGGTGGCGTGGTCGGTAGCGGCGGTAGATGCGGCGCGCATCGACCAGATCAATATTTACCAGGCGTCGCGGCTGGCTATGCGCGAGGCGGTGATGCGGCTGGCGCCTGCGGCGGACCATCTTCTGGTGGATGCCGTTTGCCTCGACTGCGATCTGCCGCAAAAGGCCATCATTCATGGGGATGCGCTCTCCGCGTCGATTGCGGCGGCTTCGATTCTGGCGAAAGTCGAGCGCGACCGAATGATGTGCGAGTGGGATGCAGTGTTTCCCGAGTATGGTCTGGCATCGCACAAGGGCTACAGCACGCCGCAGCATCTGGCAGCTTTGGAGAAGTATGGTCCGACGCCGCTGCACCGGCAGTCGTTCGCTCCGGTGTGGAGCAATCCGGCGGAGCAAGTGGTTCTTGCGTTCGAGTGAGAAGAGCTGGGGCTCTGATTTTCGCTTGACACCAATTTCCTCTCGATTATTCTTGCCGTCATGAATTCCACACTCAAGGCTGTTCTCTGGGCTGTTCTCTGGTTTGTTCTGGGTCATCTCAGTTGTGCCGTCATGCACCACTGGCATCATGGAAATCACATGGCGAGATAGCGGCTTCGCTGGTTGAAATCGGGCCTGTGGATTTCTATCGCTTAATAAATCTGCTCGCGATCGCCGTCGAGGTAGCGCGCGTGAGCCCGGTTTTTCGTTTTGCCTCGGTCCCCCTCCCCCTGGGTCCGTGGAATCATGCGCGGTTTGCCAGGAAAATCCTTCGACAAACGACTCCGGATCAACAAAAGGACTTAGAGGTGCAAAATCATATGGAGAACGGCCTCGAAGGGCGCACGTTACGGCGCCTTGCTGCCTGTCAGCTGTCTCACCTCAGACTGGCACTCTTGGGCCTTGGGCGAGGATGCAGCTTGTAATTATCTCGGTGAGGGAACGCAAGGCAGGTGTCACGACTGGGCTGTGGATTTCTTTTGGGGACTTCGGAAAAGCTTTTGACCGCTAAGGGCGCTATAGGATTCGCGAAGGGCGCCATGAAGGGCCAATCGCTTTCAAGGCGAGTGCTCTGACCATCATTGTTGGTCGAGACGTTACTTTCGCTGCATCGGCGGTCTCGCCTTTCAGGGTCTCGCCGGTGGCAGTTGAGTTCGTTGACCAGCTTTGTGTTGTTCACTAGCGCCTGGCGGAGGATTTCTGCTTGCTGGTTGGCGGTGGGCCAGTCTTGTTTTTCTACTGCTTCGGTCAGGCCGGGCAATTCGAGATGGGCGTAGGTGAAGCGCGCGCCGTAGAGGATGTGTTTGAACCAGGGGCGGCCGGGGATGCCGTCAGGGTTGAGCCAGTTGCGTTCGACCTGCATGGCGCCGTGATTGATGGTGGCGGCTAGTTTGGCATCGATTGTGCCGGCAGGCTAGGGATCGTTCAGTTGTTCGCCGGGCTTCGAGTTGCCGAGGCGCTTGCCGGCTGCTTCGAAGTCCGTCGATGCGGTCTTCGAGAATTCGAGCTGGCGAGGTCCCTGGGGGCTGTTGCCGGGCTTCGCGCCGGCTGGACCGCCGAGGGCGGCTGTTCCCCACATCACCTTGTTGTTCTTGCTTAATTCATTTACGAACTGGCGGATGTTGGTGGCGTAGCTGGCGAAGTCGAAGGGGAGCAGGTCGGCGTTGGCGAGACGTAACGCGAGCACTCCCCAGAATTGCGACATCAGCGTGTGATAGCGGTAGCCGGGATCGCCGAAGTGGTTCATCCAGAAGAAGTCGTCGTAGGCGGAGTGGTAGACGCCATAGGGGCCGTCGAACTGCAGGCCGAGGACGGGCATGCCTACGAAGTTCAAGAATACGGTGTAGTCAGAGCCGCTGCCGATGCGGGTGTCGGCCAGTTGGAATCGGTGACTTCTTCCGATTGTTTGGCCTCGCTGCGCTCTCGCGTGGACGATTCCTTCCACGCTTCATACAAAGTTTTGCCGGAAGGGTCTTTCAAGTGCGGCTGGTCTCGACCAGCATGGGCGCGAGCGACGCTACGGCTTGGCCGTGGAAGTTCGGTCCGGAGGTGGACGAATCGACGTTGATGTACGCTACGGCTTTCTTGCGGAGTTCGTCAGCGAACTGTTCTCCCCATTCGGTGGAGCCGGTGAGGCCGACTTCTTCTCCGTCCCAACTGCAGACGACGATGGTGCGTCTGGGCGCGTGCCGGCTTTCGCGAGCTTTCCCAGGGCGCGGGTCAGTTCCATCATCGATGCGGTGCCGCTGCTGGGGTCGACGCCGCCGAAGACCCAGGCGTCGCGGTGATTGCCGAGGACGATCCACTCGTCGGGCAATTCGGCGCCGCGGATTCGGCCCTCGACCACGTAGTAGGGTTGCGTGGAATTATCCATCTCGATCTTCACGTGGACGCGGACGCGTTTGCCGCCGAGGTGATATTTGAGAGGAAGTCCGCCTTGCCAGTCATCGGGGGCGACGGGGCCGTCCATCTGCGCTAACAGCGGCTTGGCGTCGTGCCAGGAGAGCGGGAGCGCCATGATCTTCGGGATCGATACGGCTTGCTCGACGGGAATGCGCTTGGCGCCGGGAATGGAAGCCCATCCTGGAGTTAGCGGGTCTCCTGGAACCATGAAGTCGTAGGTGATGGCTCCGCGCTGGATGTGATACTCGGGGCCCCACGGACCGTTCGGAACTACTTTGCCTTTCTTGTATCCGTCTTCGGCGGGATCGCTGTAGATGAGAATGGCGGCGGCGCCTTCGCGCTCGGCGGTGAGCGCTTTGAATCCGCGATAGCTGTAAGGGTTGGAGTAGCGGACGAGGACGACTTTGCCTTTGACGTCGATGCCTTGCTTGCGGAGCAGGTCGTAGTCTTCTGGATTGCCGCTGTGAGCGTAGACGAGCGGGGCGGTGACTTCGCCGGAGGCGGACATGCCGCTCCAGGCGGAGCTGATGGCCTTGTTCTTCATGTCCGGATCGCCGGGTACGGGCAGCTCGCGCAGGACGGCCCGGTAGTGGATAGGCGCAACCATTTCCAGAAAGGTGCTCTTCGGATTGCTGCCGTAGACGTCGTAGCGGCGGATGATGACGTCCTCGAGACCCTCGGTGCGCCACTGGTCGGCGATGTAGCGAGCCAGTTCGTTGTTGCGAGCGGAGCCGGCGACGTGGGGTTCGGCGGTGAAGATGTGATGCTGGCGGCGTTCTTCGTCGGGGGAGGGGATGGCTTTGAATTCAGTCTCGACTTCGTTCTCGTGCGCGGCGGTTGCTGGTGTGAAGCCCATGATGGGCGTTGCCTGGGTTTGGGCGAGGCACGGGAACGCCAACGCCAGGAAACAGAAGGACAACATGGGCCGGCGCGTGCTCATGATCGGCATCTCCTCACAGACGAGTATAAGGATGCGAGCCAAACGCGCTAGTATTGCGTCGCAAAGAACGCGACGCATCGCGCGGCTCGCCCGGATCCTTCGCGAGACAAAAGGCGTCTCGCTCAGGATGACAATTCCACTTTTGTGACAAATCTATTTGATGACAAATCAATTGGTGACAAATCTACTGAACTACTTCGCTTTGTAGATCTCTGATAGCAAGTCCGGCTTTGAAGCGTCGCGTACCAGGTGAGGGTAGCGTTCGCCGCCGTGATAGTCGAGCTTGTAGGTCTTGTAGTAGTCGGTGTTCTCGATCAGAAGTTCGAGGGGAGCGGTGCCGGTCTTGCCGGCTCGGAGCGCGTCGCGGAGGACTTCGGCCGAGTACTGGCGTCCGTTGACCGCGATGAGCTTCATGCCGGGGCCGATTCCTGCGAGCGCCGCGGGCATGCCTTCGGTGGTATCGGTGATGGTGCCGTCATCGCGCAGATCGAGCCCGATGGAATAGGCGACGTCGATGAAATGCGAGTTGGCCTCGCCGCCGCGTTCCATCTCGGAGGGAACATCGTCGTAGACCAGCTTCCATCCGCTGCCTTCGATGCCGCCGAGGGGAGCGCCGGGGCCATGGTTGGTGAGGCGTTCGGTCCAGAAGCCGCGCCAGTCGTAGGGGACAACTTGGTTCAGCGTGTTGACGACATCGTCGAAGGTGTAAGTCTTGACCATGGGCGCGGTGCTGGGAGCGCCGTGGAAGAGTTTGCAGAAATCGTCCAAAGTTTTTTTGCCCTTGCTTTGCTGGCGGATGATGACGTCGACCCACAGCCAGTTCAAGGTGTCTTCTTCGTAAAAGTCGGTGCTGCGGCGCCAGGATTGCCAGGCATGGGGAGAGAAATAAAGTTCGGGAGCGGCGTCTGCAGTGTCCTGCAGGTTGCGCCAGGTGCGGCCGGGAGTGTGGTCGAGGGCGGCGGCGGTTAAGCCAAGGTCGTCGCGGGCCTGCTCGGGAGTGAGCAGACCACTGCGGGCGGTGAGAACGGAGCCGAGGTAATTGGTTAGGCCTTCGTAGACCCAGAGGAGATCATCCTGCATGGGCTGTTGATAGTCGGGAGTGGCGAGGTCGGCGGGGCGGCGGTATTTTCCGTTCCACGAATGTACGTACTCGTGAGGGAGCAGGCTGGCTTCCATTTTGCGGGCCGTGTCATCGACCAGGCCGCGCTCGTCGACGCGGCTGTCATCGGACTCGTGATGCTCGAGTCCAAAGTGGGCGACGTGATCGCTAAGGCTGTAGAGGAAATGGTAATCGCGATAGTGGTGCGCGCCGAAGAGCTTGTTGGCTTGGTCGACCAAGTTCTTGTAGTGGTCCCAGACTTCCTGGGGAGGGTCGAGGGCGGCGGCGCTGTCGGCGGCAACGTCCATTTCAACGAGGGGATCGTCGCCGAGCTTCACAACCTTGAGGAATTCTCCGGTGATTACGGGGGAGTCGACCAGCGTGGTGAGGGACGCGGGCTGAAATATGATTTGGGTGTCGCCGTTTTCGC
Organism: uncultured Acidobacteriaceae bacterium; assembly: GCA_963827005.1. Classification (GTDB taxonomy): domain Bacteria; phylum Acidobacteriota; class Terriglobia; order Terriglobales; family Acidobacteriaceae; genus Sulfotelmatobacter. The sequence continues at coordinate 536,723 of CAWGZD010000007.1, read as the reverse complement.
CGGTGAGCGATGTCGATGCGATGGGCAACGGCGTACCGTACTTCCAGCCGGGGGGAAGTTTCAGTGTGGCGACGTAGGTGAGGTCGTCTGAGGTCCAGCCTTTGGGATAGAGCAGAACCTGGTTCCAGCTGATGACGGCCATTTTGTCGGTGGCGGAGGAGCCGGCGGAGAAGCCGCCTTCGAAGGTGGCGGGAGAAAGGAAGTCGAGTTCTGCGTCGACTTCGGTCTCGCCGGGTGGAACGTCGACGTGGATGGTGAATCCGTCGAGCAGGTCGCGGCGCCATTTCAGGGTTTTGCCGCTGGCGAAGAATTTGAGTCCGGCGAGGTCGATTACGGGGCCGTCAGGGGCATGCTCGCCGGGGATCCACTTGGGGTAATAGAGCGTGAGGTCTCCGGCGGCGGCGGGGATCTTTAATTTCGCGTGGAAGATTTTGCGTGGGGCTGAGGTGGCGTCTACCAAGATGGTGACGGTTGGCGGGGTGGCCGACCAACTGGAAAGCGAGAAGAGCGCTAGAAGACAAACGACTCCCAAGATTCTTGAGAGTTTCATTTTTGAGGCCCCCATAATGGCGATGAATGGAATCCCAATGCGCCTGCAGAACTTTAGACTATAGCAGCCCACGGGAAGGGCAGTACAGGGATGTGGTGGCGTGGTAGGTGTAGTTTGGCTTACGCGTTGGGCCGGCTGAGCCGGAGATCCTTCGCTACGCCTGAAAAACGGCTCCGCTCAGGATGACATTCGTTCTGTAATTGTCAAACTGCACTACGGCCGGCGCTGCTATGATTTCGACGATGTCGCGACGCGGGAAATTTATCACCTTCGAAGGGCTGGATGGGACGGGCAAGAGCACGCAACTGCGTAAGCTGGCGACGGCTCTGCGCGCGGCCGGGCATAAGGTGGTGGAGACGCGCGAGCCGGGAGGGACGGCGACAGGGGAAAAGATTCGCCGCGTTTTGCTGGACTCGGCGACCGAGGGTCTTTCGCCGCTGGCGGAAATGGCTTTGATGTTTGCGTCGCGGGCGCAACATATTGCGGAGGTGATTCAGCCGGCGCTCGATCATGGACAGATTGTTCTGTGCGATCGATTTACGGATTCTACCGAGGCTTATCAGGGCAGCGGGCGCAAACTGGGGAGCGAGGCGGTGCTGGAGTTGCATCGTGTGCTTTGTGGAGATTTGCAGCCGGATCTGACGATCCTGCTGGATTCTGACCCGGCGATGAGCGTGGGACGGGCGCGGGAGCGGAACCGGCGGGCCTCGCATCATGCAAGCAAACACGCGAGCAAGCATGCGGGGAAACATCATGGCGATGAGAACCGCTTTGAGCAGCAGAACCGCGCTTTCTTCGCTCGTGTGCATGAGGGGTATGTGGCGATTGGGGCAAGGGAGCCGCAGCGGGTTGCGGCCGTGGATGCGAGGGGAACGCCGCAGCAGACGCACCGGCGGATTATGGATGTTGTGCAGCGGAAGTTGAAGGTGGGGAGAGAATAGCGTCGACGGGTAGGCTGACTTTTTTGTCTACGATTAGATCCTTTTGCGCAGGCTTCATCGATTCCCACCCCTTCGACAAGCTCAGGGCAGGCTCTTGCAAAGGACGCAAGGATGGGGCACCCTCGGTGTGGGTGGTGCTGGCAAAATCGGGCGTAGTGATTCACTTGAATGGGATTCTCTGACTTTCACGGTAACTCGGAGACGGTATGTCGCTTGCGCGATATGCTGGCGCGGGAGCGGTTTCCCCATGCGGTGATTCTTTCGGGGGCGCGCGGGGCGGGGAAGTACACGCTAGCGCTGATGCTGGCGCAGGCTTTGAATTGTCTGGAGCCGACGGAGACCGATGGTTTGCCGGACTTCTGCGGACGGTGCGCGAACTGCCGCCGCATCGCCCTGGCTGCCGATCTTGATGCGCGGTTCGCCGAGGCTGTGGAGGCGCGCGAGGGGCTACGCGAGGCTGACAAGAAAGATACGCGACTTTTTGTGCAGACGCATCCGGACGTGCTGATCATTCCTCCTGACCCTCCGCAGATGATGATCAAGATGGATCAGGTGCGGCGGGTGATCGAGACTATTTACTACCGTCCGTCGGAGGCGCGGGAGCGGGTTTATATCTTTACGGACTCGGCTTTCATGAAGGAAGCGGCGAATTCGTTGCTGAAGGTTCTGGAGGAGCCTCCGGAGTTCGCTACGATCTTTCTGCTCTCGGAGAATCCGGGCGAGTTGCTTCCCACGATTCGATCGCGGTCAGCGGTGTTTCCTCTCGGCGCTTTGCCGGTGGAAGAAGTGGAACGTTATCTGGCGGAGCAGCGTCCGGAATGGAAGGCGCCGCAGAGGGCTTTGGTTGCTCGACTCAGCGAAGGCGCTTTGGGGCGGGCTCGCGGCTTTGAGTTGGAAGCTTACGTGGGGGCGCGGGCCGATGCTCTGACGATTCTCAACTCGGCTCTTTTAGGAGGCGAGCACACGGCGCTGTTCAAGATTACGGAAACTTATCGCGCAGGCGCCGAGGGGCGCGAGAAGACGGAGCAGCTTCTCCGAACGCTTTACTCGCTGCTGCGGGACCTGATGTTTCTGGGGTCGGGCGCGCCTGGGCTGGTTCACAACACCGACATTCAAAGCCAGCTGACGAAGCTGGCGGAGGCGGCCGATTTCGACTGGATTGCCGGAGCCTCAGAGCGGCTGGCTGAGGTGGAACGCGGGATGCGGCGGAACCTGCTGCGGTCGTTGTCGCTTGATAGCTTGAGCCTGGCGCTCGAGAAGGTAACGTGACCGCATTCTAAGCGGCGTGTTTTCATTGAGTTACGTAGATTACTTCGGTGGTTCTGCGCCTCTAAGATTGATTGTTCCTGCCCTGCCAAGGGCCTATAATCGTCTTACTCTGGTTTGGTAATTCTCCGTCAGGTTCCGGGTAGCAGGAAGCGAGGGTGAAGTCTGTCTTTACTTCGTGACTTCAGGCCTCGTGGCGAGATGGATTTGAGAACCCGGTTATGCGAAAGCGCCTGCAAATCGTCCTGATGGCCAGCACAGTAGCCGCGACCTCTTTTTTTCTCACACCCCAGCTCCGCGCCGAAGATGGCGATGGACCCGAACAAAAGATCACCGCAACCGACGATCATGGGCACAAGGTTTATGTGAATGAGCCTGTGCCGGCGGGTGCCGCGCACCATAGTGAAACCTCGGAAACGCCCCGGCGCAAGCTGATGTATTGGAGTTCGAAAGAGAATCGGTGGAAGCCGGTGCCTGGGCCGAATGCAGCGGCCATGCGCGCGGCGCGGTCGGCGGCAGCCGAGGTCAATGAATATCTGGGACATGAGTCCACCCAGTCGGCAACCGCCAAGATCGTGAGTGCCAATTACCGCGGGCCGACGGCAACTCCGGGGGACATTGACAGCGCGATTGAGCAGGCTGCGGCGCGGCATAACGTGGACCCGAACCTGGTGCGCGCGGTGGTGAAAGTGGAATCGAACTTCAACCCCAATGCGGTGTCGCGAAAAGGCGCCATGGGGCTGATGCAGTTGATGCCTTCGACGGCAAAGCAGTTGAAGGTGAAGAATCCGTTTGACCCGGAACAGAATGTGGATGCCGGGGTGCGGCATCTGAAGCAGCTTCTGGAAAGTTATGGCGGCGACATCAAGTTGACCCTGGCTGCCTATAACGCGGGTGCGGGAGCGGTGGCGCGCAGTTCAGGCGTGCCGCACTACGCGGAAACCCAAAACTACGTCCGGCGGATCACCAACCTGTATTACGGTGTGTCGGATTTTGACTCGGGCGCCTCGCACAGTCCGGTTACGGTTCAACGAGATGCGCACGGCGTGCTTTACATCAGCAACACAGACTAGGTTTGCGGCATCTGTTTTACGGAACACTTTCTCAATTCTCTCAGGTACCCAGGGCATTGGTTCAACCAACTGGTTTGAGCAACGAAGGCACGGGCTAGTTATTTTGAAAAGCTCATCGCGCCAGCGTGGTCTGTGGGGAGCACTGTTGGGGCTCGCCGTGTTCGCTGCGGTGTGCGCTCCGGCGGCGCATGCCCGGGCGCGCCATTCTGACGCGTGGGCGCGGGAGCACTTTGCCGCTGCCGAGCGGATGCGCGAGGCGCTGAACGGAAGGCCGCCAGCCGACCGCACCCGGCGCGATTACCAGCGCGTGTTGAATGCCTACCGTACTATCTACCTGGGAGCGCCCGCTTCCGCGAAAGCTGACCCCAGCGTGGTTGCGGTGGCCGAGACGCTCGTGGAAATGGGACGGCGTTTCGACGACGACAAGATCCTGAATGAGGCCATTGAACAATACAAGTTCCTGCGCCGCGAGTATCCCGGCAGCAAATACCGTTTCGACGGGCTGTTCACCATCGGCGAAATTTATAAGGACGACCTGAACGATCCGGAAGCGGCGCGATCTACTTTTCAGGAATTTATACGCCGCTATCCTCACAACCGCCTGGTTGATGATGCGCGCCAGGCCGTTACCGATCTGAACGCGGAATTGAACCGCGAAGCGCAGGCCGAGAAAGCCGCGGCGCAGAAGACGGCAGAGAAAAAACAGCCGGAGAAGAACGGCAACAAGAGAGAACCGAAAGACGCCGAAGACGGTTCCGCGGCGCGGGCAGACGCTGGAAAAGGCGAATCGGCGGAGCCGCGCTCCGGGCGAGTGCCGCGGGTGACCGGAATCCGGCACTGGTCGACGCCGGACTATACGCGGGTGGCGATCGATCTGGAAAGCGACGTCAAGTTTTCCTCGCAGAGGATCGATAGTCCGGCGCGGATTTTCTTCGATCTGCGGGATACGAAGCTGGCCTCCACGCTGGTGGGGAAGAGTTTCGACGTGGATGACGGCTTTCTGAAGAAGGTTCGGGTAGCGCAGTTTGCGCCGGGACGAACGCGGGTTGTGCTTGAGGTCGACAATCTCTCTGATTATGACGCATTCCTGCTGCCCGATCCCTACCGGTTGATCATCGACATTCACGGGAAGAATGGACGGGCAAAGCAGGTTAAGGGAAAGAATGCGGACGAGACTGCCTCGGCGCAGGCGGATGGCGCGGCCTCGCCGAAAGCGGAGGGCGCAGATGCCAGCGACGATGCGACGGTGTCTGCTCCAGAGACGGCCATTGCTAGCAAGAAGGCGCAGACGGCAATCGTGAAGAAAGTAGTGGAAGCAGACGACGATGACGACGACACCAGCGTCGCTCCGCCGAGCGAAGTGGCGAAGCGGAATGCTCCGAGCGGGAAGAAGGTAAGTTCTCGCGCAGGGCACACGGTCGTCTCGAAGGCGCCCGCGGAGAACGACATTGAGAGCAGCCCGGTGGCTTCAGATTCGAGTTCCGATCTGGGGACGCGGGAGGCGAGGCCCACTGCGAGCGGCGACCGTTCGCTGATTCGCGCGTTGGGGCTGAAGATCGGCAAGATCGTGATCGATCCCGGCCATGGCGGCCACGATACGGGGACCATCGGTCCCGCCGGCCTGGAGGAAAAAGATCTGGTGCTCGATGTGGGGCGGCGTTTGGGCAAACTGCTGGAGGCGCGACTGGGTGCAGAAGTGGTTTATACGCGCAAGGATGATACGTTCATCCCGCTGGAAACTCGCACTGCGATTGCGAATCAGGCGCGGGCTGATCTGTTCGTCTCCATCCACGCCAACTCGAGCCACGATGAGGATGCGCGGGGAGTCGAGACTTACTATTTGAATTTCACCTCTTCGCCGGAGGCGCTGGAAGTGGCGGCGCGCGAGAATGCGGTTTCGGAGAAGTCCATCTTCGAACTGCAGGACCTGGTGAAGAAGATTGCGCTCAAGGAAAAGATCGAGGAGTCGCGGGAGTTTGCCGGGGACGTGCAGGAGTCACTGCACAGCGGCTTGGCGGCGAAAAGCCCGGGAATTCGCGACCGGGGCGTGAAGAAGGCTCCGTTTATTGTGCTGATCGGGGCAAACATGCCCTCGATTCTTGCGGAGATTTCGTTTGTCAGCAATCCTACCGATGAGCACCGCCTCGCCACCAGCGAATACCGCCAGCGCATTGCCGAGTCGCTCTACCGCGGCGTCGCCAAGTATGTGAATGGGCTCAGCGGGGTGAAGGTGGCCAGCAAGATGGATAAGGCCGCAGGACAGTAGTTTCCCCTCAGGAAACTTTTTCTCCCTCTCTGTGGTCTAATTACAAAAGGGATTTTGTGCCTAGAAGTGCATCCATGCGCGTGTCAGGATCTGTGCTCGTGTTAGCTCTGGTTGCTTGCCTGAGTGGCGTGAGCTTCGCCACGGGCGGCGAGTCGTCGGCACCGTCCATTCTTCCCAAGCAGTTTGCTGGGTGGGAGATTCAGGGTACGGCGCAGGCCAGCAAAGATGCGGCCGCGGCCGATCCTACGAATGCTGCGCTGCTGAAGGAATACGGGTTCACCGATTTCGAGGCCGCCGCTTATAAGAGTAATGATGGGCGTACGCTGAAGATTCGCGCGGCGCGATTTGCCGATGCCAGCGGAGCGTTCGGAGCCTATACGTTCTACCTGCAGCCGGAAATGGCGCGGGAAGAGATTGGCGACCAGGGCGCGTCGATTAATCAGCGAGTGCTGTTTTATCGCGGATCGATCGTGGTAGAGGCGGTGTTCAGCCAATTGTCGGTGATGTCGGCGGCGGGACTGCGTGAATTGGCGGGTGTGCTGCCGCGCCCGGCTGGGAATGCGGGCAACCTGCCTCCGATACTGGCTTTCATGCCGCACCACGGCTACGCCGCGAATACTGAGAAATATGCCGAGGGACCGCTGGGGCTGGGTGCGATTGGGTCGCCGCTGCCTGCGGCACTGGTTGATTTCAGCGCCAGTCCGGAGGTTGCGCTAGGGCAGTACTCCACTCCGGGCGGCGGAGCGACGCTGATGCTGATCGAGTATCCGACGCCGGCGGTGGCTGCGGAGCACCTGCGACGGATCGATGCTGCGCATCATGCCGCGCAACCGCAGGCCGGGGTTGCGAGCATTGAAAACGTTGGGCCGTTTTTCGATAAACGCACGGGGCCGATCGTTGCGATCGCTGCCGGACCACTTTCCCAAAGCGACGCCCAGACGCTTCTGGGCGCGGTGAACTGGGACGTCAGCGTCACGTGGAACGAGAACACGTACTTCGACAAGAAAAACAACATTGCCAACCTGCTGGTGAACATCATTATTCTGTGCATCATCGTGGGTGCGCTATCGCTTACCGCGGGAGTCGCTTTCGGCGGCGCGCGCGTTCTCTTGCGGCGATTTTTCCCGGGCAGGGTCTTCGGCCGACCCGACCAAACCGAGTTCATTTCTCTTCAGTTGGGCGAGGCGGGGGAGGGGTCTGCGGCGAGCCCACCGGCTGCGACTAAGGCCCCGAACGGTTCTTAAGTGCCTTAGAAATATCGGCTTAGGCCTGCTGCGGAGGCATATCGTCTCAAATTGAAACAGTTTGGCGGGATGTTGCTTGATTATGTAAGTTATTGAAACCAAAGGCATTTATTTCCCAAAAATTGCTTGACACCCTCCTTTTTAGGCTCATAAGATTTTATCCAGAAAGTTTTGACGGCTTTGCCTCCGTTGGAACTATTCTCCCTTGAAAAGAAGAGGCCGCCCTGTTGCCGGGTGGCCTTTTCGTTTTGCTCGCGAAGTAATGCGTATGGAGCGGGCGTGGAGTAGAAAGTTCTTGCGGCGCCAATCACTTTCGACTGAACTCTTAGCGACGGTCTGCGTATCATCTGTTGGATATTATTGTGTGCTGAGTGTTTGTTGGATCAAGAGGCTCAGAAAGCGGCGCGGAGGAAATCATGTTTTGCGATGGATGCGGCACATCGGTGCAAGCCGGCCAGACGTTTTGCAGCCGGTGTGGTAAGCAAATTGTGGGGCCGGTGACGGCGCTGCAGCCGCGGCCCGGGCGCGTACAAGGTCACCTTCACTTGCTGGGGATTCTGTGGCTTGCTATTTCCGCGTTCAACACCATCGGCGGCGTGGTTCTGTATGTGCTTGCCAACACGTTGTTTGCGCACATGCACGACTTCGGTGCGCCGGAAGCGCCGACCGCGTTCCTGCGCCCGCTGTTGAGCGTGCTCGGTATTTTCGTGCTGGCCAAAGCTGCTTGCGGATTTATTGCGGGGTGGGGATTGATGCAGCGCGAACCCTGGGCCCGCGTGATCGCGCTGGTGCTGGGTTTCATTTCGCTGTTCAATGTTCCCTTCGGTACGGCCGTGGGGGTTTATACCTTGTGGGTCCTGCTGCCCGCGCAGTCGCAAGAGGAATACGACGCCCTCACCGCCGCTCGCGCCGCGTAAATGGAGTTGATCGGAAGTTGAAATTCTTCAACGGGACGAGCCTGTCTCGACAGTGTGTGCTTGCTTCCGGCAGTGATTTGATAAACTGGAACAGTCACACGCTGGACGGTCAAAGCAGACAGTCAAGCCAGAAGCCGACGTAGCTCAGTTGGTAGAGCAGCCGATTCGTAATCGGCAGGTCAGCGGTTCAAGTCCGCTCGTCGGCTCCATTCTCTTCGTCTCTTCTTCTTTAATCTTTTCGCCTCTTCACCTTTTCATCTTTCGATCGGCTTAGGGATCGACTCACCTCCGGCGGCACGATCCTGTTCGTTGCGATCTTCCCCGCGGCATTTTTGTTTGGCGGGTCGATCCCGGATCGAAGGCTGGCTTTCGTAAAGTTATGCAAAGATTGGCTGAATCGTGTTTTCTGGCGCAACTCTGGGTTCATAATTCTGTTTATACGGGTAGATAGATTTCGATTCGGAAAAGGAGATTTCTTTATGTACAAGCAGTCCCTGCTGGTTCTTGTTGCGGCTGGCCTCATGTCGATCGCCGGGCCTTTTGCGGCGGCGCAGGATAGCCCATCGGGTAGCCAGTCGAACCCTCAGCAATCCCAGCCCTCGCAGGACAACAGCATGCGCCGCCACGCTCCGCCTGACCCCGCCGAGCGCACCGCGGAGCTGACCAAGAAACTTAAACTCACCTCGGATCAGCAACCCAAGGTGCAGGATGCACTGCAATCCGAGCACTCGCAGATGGAGAGCTTGCACCAGGACAGTTCTCTTTCGCAGCAGGATCGCCATGCCAAAATGATGGAGATCCGCAAGAGCACGGACGCGCAGATTCGTGGGCTTCTCGACTCTACCCAACAGAAGAAGTGGGACGAGATGCAGGCCAAGCGCGAGCAGTGGGGGCAGAACCGTCACGGCGGCGCGCCGGATGGCGGTGGCCAGCAGAATCCGCCACCTCAGCAGTAAGTGTCTGGAAGACGAAGGCCGGTCGTGCCTCTGGCGGTGACAACTCCGAGGCACGGCCGGTTTTCAACACGTGACGAGGCGATGTTCGTAGCCGGGCTGGCGCCGGTTCTCACTGCTCCACAATTCCTTTGCCTTCCACTACGGTAACGATGCGGTCGATCGCGCGAGTCTTAATCTCTATCTCTTCTTTTGCGCCGTCGGGCCAGAGGATTTCGACCTTGTCCGCGCTGGTGGCAGAGCCTAGCCCGAAGTGCAGGCGCTGATCGGAACTGGAAGCATAGCTGCCTCCGCTGAACACATCTGCGCGCTGCCGGATCGATCCGGTGGTGACAAATACGTTGGCTCCGATTGCATCCCGCGGGCTCTTGGGGCCGCCGATCAACTTCAAAGTCAGCCAATGATTCGAATTCCTGACCTCGTTGCGCAGAAGCACGGGTGTGGAATCCATCACGTTGAGCACCACGTCGATGTGGCCATCGTTGAACAGATCGCCGAAAGCGGCTCCGCGGGCGGGGACCACGATCGCGAGGCCGCTGCCGGTGGCGGGAGCGACCTCGGCGAACTTCGATCCGTTTAGATTTCGGAACAACAGAGGGCGCTGCGCCCAGGTTGTGCCCCAATCCTGCTGATCCACGCCGGGATAGACGTGCCCGTTGGCGAAAAAAAGGTCGAGCAGGCCGTCGTTGTCGTAATCCAGAAAGCCGGTACCCCAGCCGAGAAACGGAATGGTCGGGGTGGCGATGCCGGCGGCATAGCTTACGTCGGTGAAACTGGCGTCTCCATCGTTGCGGTAGAGCGTGTTGTAGTCGTCGGAGAAGTTCGTGATGCAGAAATCGACCTTGCCGTCGCGGTTGTAGTCGCCGACCGCAATCCCCATGGCAGCCTGCTCGCGTCCCTCGTCATTAAGGGCGAAGCCTGAGATGTAGCTGACGTCCTCGAAGGTTCCATCGTGCTTGTTGCGGTAAAGATATTTAGGGACGGAATCGTTGGCGACCAGCAGGTCGAGCCAGCCATCGTCGTCAACGTCGACGAAGACGGACGCGAGGCCGTAATAGCCGCTGGGATCGGAAACTCCGGCCCTCACGCTGACATCGGTAAAAGTGCCGTCGCGGTTATTGTGAAATAAATGATCGGTCTCGCCCCGTAGCCCGCGGGGGCCGCACATCACGGTGAGGCCACGAAACTGGCAGAACCCTGGAGGGATGCCGCCTTTGCCGGCGATGGGAGGATTCTCGGGATCGAATTTCACGTAGCCGGGAACGAAAAGATCGAGGAAGCCATCGTGGTCGTAGTCGCCCCAGGTGGCGCCGGTGGACCATCCGCCGAGGGTGACGCCGGCCTTTTCCGCGACGTCGGTGAAAGTGCCGTCGTGATTATTGTGGTAAAGGCGGTTCTTGCCGAAATTGGAAACGTAAATATCGGGCCAGCCGTCGTTATCGTAATCGCCCACAACCGCGCCAAAGCCCCAGCGTTCATTGGCCACTCCGGCTTTGTCGGTCACGTCGGTGAAGGTGCCGTCGTGGTTGTTATGGAAGAGCATCGCGCGGGGCGGCGATTCCTTGCCCTTCAGCGCAGGGAAGGTTGAGCCATTCACCAGATAAATGTCGAGCCATCCGTCGTTGTCGTAGTCGAGGAGCGCGACACCGGAGCCGGGCGTTTCGAGAATCGTGCTCTTAGCAGGAGTGCCCGACTTGTGGCGAAATTTGTCGAGACCGGCGGCGTGAGTGATGTCGGAGAAGATGACGGGCGCGCCATCGACAAAACCGCCGGCCGTGATGGGACGGGATAGGGCATCCTTGACAGGAGCGTGCGCGGCGCCGGTGCTCATGCCGCTCTGCTGAGCGGGCGGGGATGGGGGCGCCGGGGTTTGTGCGAGTGCGGTGCCAGCTAGCAGCGTGAAGAGCGGCGCTTGCAGGACGATCCGCTGGATGCTCCGGCGGATGCGGCGCAAAGTTTTGCTGGATGAGAAGAGCATCGGATCCTGCTGCGTGGCCGTGCGCGGGAGTTCAAGCAGCAAGCGAAATCCTCTCACAGAGGTTATGCCGAGGGCCAGCCGTTTTCCGGGAGGTGCAACCGCTTTTCAGGGTTTTGTCTTTTCTGGTACTGTTTTGAGTCTGCCGGATGCTGCTTCGGGTAGCATGGGGCGAGCGTCGTTGCATCCGTTGCGACGCTGACGGGCAGTGCGGCGCGACGATTCTCCCGGGCAAAGGATGAGCGTGTGATTGTTGGAGTTCCCAAGGAAAGCTATCCCGGAGAGCGCAGGGTCGCGCTCGTTCCCGCAGTCATCCCTACGCTGGCCAAGGCTGGACTTGAAGTGGTGGTAGAGCCGGGCGCCGGCGAAGGGGCTGGTTATCCTGATTCGGTTTATGTAGAGAAGGGCGGAAAGATTCTTGCCGATCGCGCGGCCGTCTTCGGAGCCGCTGACATTATTGTGCAAGTGCTTTGCTACGGCTCGAATGATGCGACCGGCAAAGCTGACCTTCCTTTGTTGCGGCGCGATCAGGTGCTGGTCGGGTTTCTGCGGCCGTTTGGTTCCGTCGAAGTGACGCAGCAGATTGCGGCGGCGGGCGTCACGTCATTTTCCGTTGAACTGGTGCCCCGCACTACGCGCGCGCAGAGCATGGACGCGCTTTCCTCGATGGGAACGATCTGCGGTTATAAAGCGGTGCTGCTGGCGGCAGAAACATCGATCAGAATCTTTCCCATGATGACGACGGCGGCCGGGACGATCACGCCAGCGCGCGTATTCGTGATCGGCGCGGGAGTGGCGGGACTGCAAGCCATTTCTACTGCGCGCAGGCTGGGCGCGGTCGCGTCGGCGTATGACATGCGTCCGGCGGCGAAAGAGCAGGTGCAGAGCCTGGGCGGACGCTTTGTCGAGTTGCCGCTCGAGGCGCAGAACGCTCAGGATGCCCGCGGCTACGGCACGGTTCAGGATGAAACCTTCTACGCCCGGCAGCGCGAACTTCTTACGCGCGTGGTTGCCGAAAGCGATGTGGTCATCACCGCCGCGGTGATTCCCGGCAAGAAGTCGCCGGTGCTGATTACGGCCGATATGGTCAAAGGGATGGCACCCGGCTCCGTCATCGTTGATCTGGCTTCCGAGCGCGGCGGCAATTGCGAACTCACCCGCACGGGAGAAACCGTGAAAAAAGACGGGGTGACGATTATTGGCGCCATCAACCTGGCCAGCAGTGTGCCTTACCATGCCAGCCAAATGTACGCGCGCAATGTGTCCACGTTTCTGGCTTACATGGTGAAAGAAGGCAAGCTGCAGCTCAACCTGCAGGACGAAATCATCCGCGAGACGCTGGTCACGCGCGGCGGGGAGATCGTAAATGCCAGAGTGCGGGAGTATTACAAGTTGCCGGCGCTGGCGCCGCAGTGAGGAATTTCGCAGTGAGCTTTAGGCTTCTGGAGGGCGCATGGGTTCCAACCTGATTGATTTGCTATTCATCTTCATGCTGGCCTGCTTTATTGGTTTTGAGGTTATCCGCCACGTTTCTCCGTTGCTGCACACTCCGCTGATGTCGCTGACCAACGCACTCGACGCAATTGCCGTTGTGGGCGCGATTGTGCTGGTGGGCGAGCGCAAGAGCGCGTTCGCGACCGTGCTGGGTGTGATCGCGATTGTCGCGGCGACCAGCAACGTCGTCGGCGGATTCTTTATTACGGACCGCATGCTCAAGATGTTCAAGAGCAGCCGGCCGAGCAAGTGATCTTATTGAGTAAACCATGCTGAGTAAGCCACGCTGATAAAGCCATGAGCGAGTTTGCCGGAAGCCAGTACGTGATAGAAGTTATCTACCTCGTCGCCAGCGCCTTGTTCATCCTGTCGCTGAAGTGGATGAGTTCGCCGGCCACGGCCCGCCACGGGATTCTGGCGGGTGAGATCGGCATGGTGCTGGCCATCGCAGGCACTCTGCTGCATCACGGGATCGTCGACTATAAATGGATCGCCGTCGGACTGGTGCTGGGCAGCGGCATTGGCATTCCGCTGGGCATGGTGCATATGACCGCAGTGCCGCAGCGGACCGCGCTCAGCCATGCTTTCGGCGCTTTGTGCGTGACTTTGGTCGGCACGGCGGAATTTTATCTGGGAACGCAAAGCAACTCGAAGTTCGGGTTGTCGGTGCTCTCGATGGAAGTGATTCTTGGAGGGCTGACGTTTACTGGCAGTCTGATGGCGGCGGGAAAGCTGCAGGAATTCCTGCCGCAGCGGCCTATTACTTATAAAGGACAGAACCTCGTCAATTTTCTGTTGTTCGGGGTTGCCGTAGGCAGCGCGGTTTACCTGGTGCTGCATCCGGAAGCGAAGCTGTTTTTTCCGCTGATCGTGGGAGTTTCGCTGATCTTCGGCGTGCTGCTCGTGATCCCGATCGGCGGGGCCGACATGCCGACGGTCATCTCGCTGCTGAACGGGTATGCGGGATTGTCCGCGGCGGCGATGGGATTTGTGCTGCAGAACAAGCTGCTGATTATTGCCGGCGCGCTCGACGGATCTTCAGGGCTGATTCTTTCGGTCATCATGTCGAAGGCGATGAACCGGTCGTTTTCGAACGTGCTGTTCGGAGCATTCGGGCAGGTGCAAGCGTCCGCTGCCGGCGGACAGGAAGCCAAGCCCGTACACAGTGCAACGGCCGAGGAAGCGGCCGCGATTCTGGCTGCCGCCAACAAAGTGGTGATCGTTCCCGGCTACGGTATGGCGGTGGCCCAGGCGCAGCATAAAGTTCGAGAGCTCTACGACATCCTGAGCAAGAAGGGAGTGGATGTGCGTTTCGCGATTCACCCCGTCGCGGGACGGATGCCCGGGCACATGAACGTGCTGCTGGCCGAGGCCGACATCCCTTACGACCGGCTCATTGAGATGGACGAGATCAACGGCGACTTTCCCCAGACCGACGTGGCGCTGGTGATCGGAGCCAACGACGTCACGAACCCGGCCGCGCGCAGTGATGCCACCAGCCCCATCTTCGGTATGCCCATCCTCGATGTCGACAAAGCTCACACCGTCATGGTGATCAAACGCGGGATGAGCCCAGGGTTTGCGGGCATCGATAACCCGCTGTATTACCTCGACAACACGCTGATGCTGTTCGGCGACGCCAAGCAATTCGTGGGTGCCATTGTGCGGGAGTTGAGCGGCGGGCACTGAGCCGTATGCTTTCGCCTACTTTCGGTCCTCCGCTTCCCTGGTGACAACCAGTCTTCGTTACCAATGTAACCTCGTAACACGCGTTAACGGGGTACTCCCGCGCGATCCATCGTTAATAATAGGGTGTTCAGCGTGACCAGGGCAGGACCCGCCTTTTCAATCACTTTCAAAGGAAGCTATCGCAGAAGCAGTATGTCTACCGGAGCGCAGAAAGCAAAGGATCTAGCTCAAAAAGCACCAGAGGCTTTGGCGCAGCTCGATGTAAGAGTCCTGGCCATGGTCATGGCCCATGCTGCGCTTCCTGAGATTCTGGCAACTCTGTGCAAGAACATTGAGGAGCATTACAGCGGCTTGTTGTGTTCCGTTCTTCTGCTTGATGCAGACGGCACGACCCTGCGCCACGGCGCTGCGCCTTCGCTGCCACGCGAATACAGTCACTCCGTCGATGGCGTGCGGGTTGGCCCGTGCGCGGGATCTTGCGGCACGGCTGCGTTCCGGCGAGAGCCGGTCATTGTCTGCGACATTGCGACCGACCCGCTGTGGGCGGATTTCCGTCATCTGGCCCTTCCTCACGGTTTGCGGGCTTGCTGGTCAACGCCGATTACCTCGCAGGACGGCGGCATCCTGGGAACGTTCGCGATCTACTATCGCGAGCCGCGCACGCCGGATGAAGAGCATCGGCAGCTAATTGCGCATGCCACCCATCTGGCAGCGGTAGCGATGGAGTGGGATCGGGCCCAGGCGGAACTCAGATCGGCAGAAAGCCGCTACCGTACGCTGGTCGAGCGCCTGCCCGCGATCACGTACATTGCCGAACTCGGCGCCAACGGCCCCTGGCATTATGTGAGCCCGCAGATCGAGCCTATGCTTGGGTTCGCGCCCGCAGAGTGGCTTTCCAATTCTTCGGCCTGGATCGACCGCGTGCATGCGGAAGACCGCGAAGCCGTGCTGGCAGTGGAAGAGCAATTCCAGAGACACCGCGACCTGTTTCAGGCGGAATACCGCGTATACGCCCGCGACGGGAGAATCCTGTGGTTTCGCGACGAAGCCGTCATGCTGCCCACGGCGGAAGACCAGCCCTGCCTCATGCAAGGGGTGATGTACGACATCACCGAGCGCAAGCGCCTGGAAGATCAACTTCGTCATTCGCAGAAAATGGAAGCCGTGGGACTTCTGGCTGGAGGCGTCGCCCACGACTTCAACAACCTGCTCATGCTGATTCAGGCGCACAACGAACGCTTGCGCGGCGGACTTGCGGCCGACGCTCCGGCCCAGAAAGAATCGCTCGGAATCGAGCATGCGGTAACTCGCGCGGCGAGCCTGACGGGCCGGTTGTTGTCCTTCAGCCGAAAGCAGGTGCTGCAACCGAGGGTCATGGATCTGAATGAAGTCCTGACCGAAGTGGCGAAGATGCTGGACCGCCTGATCGGAAAAAGCATCACTTTGCGAGTGGTGGCTGGTGCACAGCTTTGGCCTGTGAAAGCGGATCCGGGTCAAATCGAGCAGCTCATCATGAACCTCGCCGTCAACGCCCGCGACGCGATGCCGCGGGGCGGCGAGTTGGTGATTGAGACGAAGAACGCGGAAATCAATGATGCCGACCCCCGGCTTCGAGAGGGAGTGCGCCCGGGCCGCTACGTAGTGCTGATCATCAGCGATACCGGCGTGGGAATGGATAGTGAAACGCAGGCCCACATGTTTGAGCCGTTCTTCACCACCAAAGAACCGGGAAGAGGCACGGGCCTGGGGCTGGCGATTGTCTATGGAGTCGTCAAGCAGACGGGTGGCTGGACTCACGTTGATAGCAGGCCGGGGCAGGGTACGATTTTCGAAATCTATCTTCCCTGGGCGGAAGAAGCAGGGGCGGAAGAGACCAAAGCACCTCCGTCGATATCAGGATTGCAGGGAGATCTCGCCTCCGCGCCGCGGGGTACCGAGACTATTCTTTTGGTGGAAGATGAGAGTGGCATTCGCGAGTTGGCCGGCGAATTTTTGCGGCGCCAGGGCTATGTGGTATTGCATGGGATGGATGGAAACGAAGCCCTGCGAATTGCCGAGGGACATGAGGATCTGATCCACCTTCTCGTGACCGACATGGCCATGCCGAACGTTGGGGGTAAGGAGTTGGCGCACCGTCTGCGGAGAGTGCGTCCGGAGATCAAGGTTCTGTTCATGTCCGGTTATCCGGACCATCCGGCCTTAACCGGCGGGGACGCCAGCCTGCAGACCACCGTTCTGCAAAAGCCCTTCTCGCTGGACACGCTGGCGCACAAGGTGAGAAGCGTGCTCGATGAGCAATAGGCCGCGACCGCAGACCAGCATGGTATTCTAGTAGTGTCAGCTGCGCACCGTCTTGGCGGAAATTCCCCGCAGTCCTAGAAGAATTGCACAACTCATCATGCTTTCAGTCAGTAATGTTTCCATGCGCTTCGGCGCCAAAATACTGTTCGATGAAGTGTCCACGGCGTTTACGCCGGGCAAGCGTTACGGCCTGACCGGGCCGAACGGATCGGGCAAAACTACCTTTATGAAGCTGCTTAGCGGCGAACTGGAGCCGCAAAAAGGAACAGTGGTCCGTCCGCGCAAGATCGGCGTTTTGAGTCAGGATCAGTTTGCCTTCGATGCCCACACTGCGATCGACACGGTGATCATGGGCAACAAGCGCCTGTGGGCAGCGATGCAGGAGCGTGACGCGATTTACGCCAAGCACGACATGACCGACGAAGACGGCATGAAGCTGGGAGAACTCGAGGGCATTGTCGGCGAAGAAGATGGGTACACAGCGGAGAGCGATGCGGCGATCTTGTTACAAGGTCTGGATATTCCCGACGAAGTGCACTCCCGCAAGATGAGCGAACTGCAGGGTGGGCAGAAAGTTCGAGTGCTGCTGGCGCAGGCGCTGTTCGGGCATCCGCAGGCGCTGCTGCTGGATGAACCTACGAACAACCTGGATTTGGATTCAATCCACTGGCTGCAGGGATTTCTGAATGCCTATGATGGGGTTGTAATCTCGATCTCGCACGACCGGCACTTCCTCAACAGCATCTGCACCCACATCGCCGATATCGATTACGAGACGATCATCACTTATACCGGGTCGTACGACGACATGGTGATTGCCAAGACGCAGGTGCGCTCGCAGATTGAGTCGCAGAATGCGCAGCGCGAGAAAAAGATTTCGCAGTTAAATGAATTCATCGCGCGGTTTTCCGCCGG
Source organism: uncultured Acidobacteriaceae bacterium (assembly GCA_963827005.1). GTDB lineage: Bacteria > Acidobacteriota > Terriglobia > Terriglobales > Acidobacteriaceae > Sulfotelmatobacter. The sequence continues at coordinate 519,139 of CAWGZD010000007.1, read as the reverse complement.
CACGCGATCAAGCCAGGTGCAATCGCGGCGCAAGGAAGTGGAGCGGCTGCAGGTGACCGAACTGGCCAAGTCGAATATCGCGCGGCCTTACATCAAGTTCGAACAGAAGCGGCCTTCGGGCAAACACATTCTCGAGGTTGAGCATCTGGGCAAGGCTTACGGCGACAAACAGGTTATTCGCGACTTCACGGCCAGCATCACGCGCGGGGAAAGAATCGCGTTGATGGGGCGCAATGGAGCTGGGAAGACCACGCTGGTGAATGCGCTGCTGGCGAATTCGCCGACCACGCCGGAAGTGGAGCTGCGCAAGACCAGCGGCTACGACGGAGCTTTTGTAGATTCGGGCAAGGTGATCTGGGGGCACGAAGCGTCGATTGGATATTTCGCTCAGGACCACCGCAGCTTGATTGAAGGCGGCACGACGGTGCTGGAGTGGCTGCATCAGTGGAATCCGGCGGCGGTGAGCGAGGAAATCCGCGGGTTGCTGGGGCAGATGCTCTTTCAGCGCGATGAAGCGACGAAATCCACTGACGTTCTTTCTGGCGGCGAGGCCGCGCGATTGCTCTTCTGCAAGCTGATGCTGCAGAAGCCGAACGTGCTGGTGCTCGACGAACCCACGAACCACCTGGACCTTGAAGCCATCAACGCGCTGAATATATCCCTGCAGCGGTATCAAGGAACGGTGTTCCTTGTAACCCATGATCACGACTTGATCGACGAGGTCGCCACGCGTATCTGGCACTTTGAGAGTGATCACAAGATTACAGATTTCAAGGGGACTTACGAGGAGTATCAGGCCGCGGTGACGGTGTAGGCGAAACCAGGATTCCTCGCTTCGCTCGGAATGACAGAACTTTCGGACGCCCGCACCACTTCAGAATTTGTCTTCCGAGCAAAGCGAGGAATCCAGGCGTTTGCACCATTCTCGCTGCATGTGAATCATCCAGGTTCTCCACAGATTTCCACAGCGTTTGCAGTTGCGTTTGCTGGCGCAAGTTGCGGATAATGGCGGCGGGGACGTACTTGCGCGGCACAAGCGCGAGACTTGTCTAGAGTCGTGTACAGTCGAGCTGATTTACTTAGGATTCTTCACCTCACGCCGCGCCAGTTGGCCAACTGGGAGCGGGCGGAGTTGATTGCTGCCTCCACGACTTACTCTTTCTCTGACCTGCTGAAAATCAAAAAAGTTCGTGACTTGTGCGCGATGCGGGTGCGGCCGGCGGTGATCCGGCAATCGCTGGAGGCTATGCAGAAGCAGGCCTCGGGCATGGGAAATCCCTTGGTGGATGCAGGAGTCTCCTCGACCAACAAGCACCGCGTTGCCTTCCGCCACGAAGGCAGGCTGCTGGAGCCGATTGCGGGGCAGTTTGTGATGGACTTTGCGTCACGGGAAAAAGTGGTGACTAGCACGCCGATTCCTACTCCCGAGTCCAGTCCGCAGGAGAACGACGCTGCGGTCTGGTTCGCGCGCGGCATCGCGCTGGAAGAGGATCCGGCCACGCAGACCGAAGCGCTGGGGGCTTACCAGAAAGTGCTCGAGTTCGAGTCCGGCCACGCCGCCGCGCATATCAACCTGGGCACGCTTTACTACAATCGCCAGGACTTCACGCTGGCGGAAAAACACTACCGCGCCGCCTTGCAAGCCGATGCCCGCTATGCGCTGGCGTATTTCGATCTGGGCAACGTTCTGGACGAAACCGGGCGCGTGCAAGAAGCGATCCAGACCTACAAAATGGCGATTCAGCTCGCCCCTACGTATGCCGACGCGCATTACAACCTCGCGCTCGCCTACGAAAAAACCCGCGAACCGCGCAAGGCGCTGAAACACTGGCAGGCATATATCAGGCTCGATACGACCGGCCCGTGGTCGGTGCACGCGCGCAATCAGATTCAGCGGATTCTGCAGGCGGATACGCTGAAGCTGGTGCACTCCCGCCGCAGCTAGCGCACGTCGTTTCAACAATTCCAGACAGTGCTAAAATTCAACGTTTGCCATTCTTCTGCTAAAGGTAGTCCCATGTCAGAAATAACGCTGCAAGCTCCGGTTCCCACGCCGCTGACCACCCTCACCGAAGACGAGATTCTCTTCCGTGACAACATTCACCAGTTTGCCGACGAGCGACTTCGTCCACTGGTGAAGGAGATGGACGAGAAAGGAATCTTCAACAAAGATCTCATCCAGGAATTCTTTCAGCTCGGGCTGATGGGGATCGAAATTCCGGAGCAATACGGCGGAGGCGGCGCCAAGTTCTTCGAAGCGATCCTGGCGGTGGAGGAATTGTCGCGCGTCGATGCCTCGGCCGGCGTGGTGGTCGACGTGCAGAACACGCTGGTCAACAATGCGCTTCTGCGATGGGGCAATGCGGAACAGAAGAAGCGCTACTTGCCCAAGATGGCCGCGGAGACGGTGGGCGCTTATGCGTTGAGCGAGGCCGGTTCCGGGTCTGATGCTTTTGCCCTGCAGACGCGCGCCGAGCTCAAGGGTAGCGATTATGTTCTCAATGGCCGCAAGCTGTGGATCACGAACGCCAAGGAAGCAGGATTATTTGTATTGTTTGCCACCATCGATCCCGGCGCGGGATACAAAGGCATCACCGCATTCCTGGTGGAAAAAGATTTCGCAGGATTTAGCGTCGGAAAGAAAGAAGACAAGCTGGGCATCCGCGCTTCTTCGACCTGCGAACTACTTCTCGAGGACTGCCGCGTGCCCAAAGAGAACGTACTCGGCGAACCCGGCAAAGGCTACAAGATCGCAATCGAAACTCTGAATGAAGGCCGCATCGGCATCGGTGCGCAGATGATCGGGCTGGCCCGCGGAGCCTGGGAATTTGCCGCGAAATACACGCTGGAGCGCAAGCAATTTGGCAAGGCCATTGCGGAGTTTCAGGGCATCCAGTTCCAGATCGCGCAGATGGCAACCGAGATTGAAGCCGCCCGGCTGATGGTTTACAACGCAGCCCGCATGAAGGATGCAGGGGTGAACTTTGTGAAAGAAGCGGCGATGACCAAGCTCTTCGCCTCGCAGGTGGCTGAGCGCGTGACTTCGCTTGCCATCGAGATCTACGGAGGGTACGGCTTCACCAAGGATTATCCCGTGGAGAAATACTGGCGTGACGCCAAGATCGGCAAGATTTACGAAGGCACGTCGAACATGCAACTGGCGACGATCGCGAAACTCCTGTTGTCAGGGAAATAAGCGTTCTCCGCAGACGGTTGTCGTGGCGTGGGGACCCGGAGACCTGCGCCAGGCGCGGGTTCCGGTGGCAAGCCAGTTATCTTTGTACAGTTCCGGTTGCTCAATATATGCATTGAATTGCACTCTGAGCCCGCAATCCGGGCCCAGTAAATCGCGCTAACCCAAGCAAATTCAATGTTTTCCGGCCGCTCGCGCCATTGGCTGACAAGCTGCAATCTTCCCTACGCCTGCCGTCTTGAGGCCAGGCCGGGGTGCCACTTGACTACTTTGTTCGGTTACACAGCGGTGATGCCGATCGCGGTTCCGAAGAAGAAACGCAGCCTTCTGCCGTTGCTCACCGTAGTGTTCCTGCTTTCCTATGGATTGATGACCATGTTCATCGTTGAACAAGGCTCGGTCATCCAATCGCAGCGCAATCTGATCAAGATCTTGATGCGCGACAGCACAGAACTGTGGGGCATGAAAGGCAAGGCCGTCGTCGAGCAGCAGACAGCTCGGATGCAAGCGCAAAATCCCGCGCAAGTTCCTTCCGCGCAAACTCCGTCTACCCAGACTCCGTCAGCCCAGACTCCGTCAACTAAAGCCCCGTCAACCCAGGCAACACCGCAACGCCATTCCCCGGCCCGCACCGTGAGGAAGCCCCAGACCCAGCTTCCTCCTATTCCGGCCTCGGACTTGGGAGATCAGCGTCGCGCTTTGCGTACGATTTAACGCCCAGGCAGCAGTAAGCGTCCCACGGACGCGTTTGGAAAGTTGGCAGTAATGAAAGCCCTGACCCTAGCCCTGTTGTTTAGTCTGACGGTTGCGAAACCCGCGCCGCAGGCACGTCGTCCAATCGGCCATCTGGAACAGCACTCCAAGGGCGGCAGCTGGTACTTCGCCGCCAGCGGCCACGCGGTCTACTGCTATGGACCGGTGATGACCTTGCCCCAGGCAAACGGCGACCTTCAGAGGGTCGCCACCTTTTGCCGCGACGGAAAAACGGTTGTGCCGCTGAAGGATTAGTTCGCCGTTCTGTTTCGGTCGCCACGCCGAATCCGGCACGCCGCGCACGCTTTTCCGAATGCCTTGTACACTGAGAAGGCATGCCGGAACTCCCAGAAGTTGAAACCATCGCCCGCGGATTAGACAGACGTGTCGCCGGCGATGTGATCGATTCGATCTGGCTCGGCCAGAAGCCGGAGCCGCTGAAGTCTCCCGCGCGGGAGATCGCGGCGGCGCTCGAGCACAGCCGCATCTCAGCCGTGCGGCGCATGGGCAAGCACATCGTTTTTGACTTAGAACGCAAGAGTGTCCGCCCCGCAAAAACCGGCCCCAATCAAGCCCAGTGGATCGTGCATCTGGGCATGACTGGGCGTTTGCAAGTCTGCGAGCCGCAGGCAGGAGTTCTCAAGCATACGCACGCGATCCTGAAGCTGGCGTCGGGCAGGGAACTGCGCTTTGTCGATCCCCGGCGCTTTGGAAGGTTGAGCGTTGCCCGATCCGGCGGCTTCGATGCGGGCGGCATTGAGCCGCTGGAAGCCGATCTCGACCGCTTCTTAACTTTGTTTCGCGGCCGCAAGACTCCCATCAAGAGCGCGCTGCTCAACCAGAAACTGCTGCGCGGCGTGGGAAACATTTATGCCGATGAATCTTTGTTCCGCGCCGGGCTCCGTCCCCGCCGCCGAGCTTCGACAATTACGCGCGACCAATTGGCCAAACTGCTGGCATCGGTGAAAGAGGTTCTGCGCGAGGCGATTGCCCTCGGCGGTTCAACCGTCTCAGATTATGTCGACGCCGACGGCGAGGAGGGTTTCTTCCAACTGCAGCATCGCGTCTACGGTCGCGAAGGCGAACCCTGCCTGGTCTGCAAGACGCCCATCAAACGCATCGTGATTGGCGGCCGCAGCAGCCACTACTGCCCGAAATGCCAGAAGTGAAGGCAATCACCAAAGAGCACTCTTCGCCGCAGTTCTGATAATCTTCTCCTCCATGCCTGATTTCTCCATCGGAGTCGATCTCGGCGGCACCAACCTGCGCATTGCCGCCGTGAGCAGCGACGGACAGCTTCTCGAAAAAGTTGCGCTCGGAACGAAACTCGCTCTGGGACGCGACCACGTCATCGGCGAAATGTGCGACGCGATCCAGCGCTTGTCCGCAAAATATAAAAAGACCGGCAAGCTTCTCGGCGCAGGCATCGGCGTCCCGGGCCTCATCGACATGGAAGCTGGAATGATACGCAAGGCAGTCAACCTTCCCGGCTGGGAAAACTACCCCGTGCGAGCGGAAATCGAACGCCGCCTGGGCACTCGGGTAGCCCTCGAAAATGACGCGCGCGTGGCCACCCTCGGTGAGCAGTGGCTGGGTGCTGCCCGAGGCGTGGCGAATATGGCGGTGCTCACGCTGGGAACCGGAATCGGCGGCGGCGTCGTGCTGGGAGGAAAAATCTGGCACGGCATGAGTGGTTTGGCGGGCGAATTCGGCCACGTCACCATCGAGCCGGAGGGCCATCCTTGCCCCTGCGGCAACCGCGGATGCGCTGAGCAGTATGCCTCCGCCAGCGCGATTGTACGCATCGCTCGAGAAACAATCGCCCGCGGCGAGGCGCCGTCGCTGGAGCAGGCCGCGGCCTCGGACGCTGAATTCGGCGCGCAGTCGATCTACAACCTCGCGACTCAAGGGGACGAGCCCGCCCGCCGCATCTTCCGCAACTTTGGGCGCGCTCTCGGCCTGCTGCTCGCCACGCTGGTCAACGTCTTGAATCTTGAGATGTACGTTATCGGCGGCGGCGTTTCGAGCGCGTGGGATGCCTATGCTCCAAGCATGTTCGAAGAACTGCGCGAGCGGTCGGTTGTCTATGTGCTCACAGCGCCCGCAGATCCTATGCGAAGCCGCGCCGAGCGCGAAACCATCATCACCCGCGCCCTGCTAGGAAGCGACGCAGGCTTGTACGGGGCCGCCCGGGTCGCGGTGCTGGCTGGATAGAACTCATTTCGTGAACGGAAATCATCTCGTCCGGCTGGATGGGGAAAACAGCAGACTACCTCAGCGCAGACGTTGCGCTGCTCGACCCCACCCGCCGCGCCGCCTGCAGGAAAATTTTGTTCTGCTCCGGCGTTCCAATCGTCACGCGGATGCAACTCGGCGCTCCCCAGTGCCCCAGCGGGCGCACGGCAATGCCCTCATCCTGTAAGCGGTTGGCAAAGGTTGAGGCGTCTTCGCCCAGATCGCAGAATACAAAATTCGCCGCGGTCGGGACCACGCGATATCCGAGTGCCGATAGTCCCTGGCTTATGTCGCGCGACTGAAGGGCGTTGTTTTCCACGACGCGCTGAATGTGGTGGTGGTCGTCGATCGCCGCTACCGCCGCCGCCTGTGCCACCGACGAAACCGAGAACGTGTTCCTCATGCGCGCGCAGTATCCCAGCAATTCGGCTGGACCCAGGCCGTAGCCGACGCGCAGCCCGGCAAGTCCATGAGCTTTTGAAAATGTTCGCAGAACAACCACACTCGCACCCTGGCGAACATAATCCAGCGAGTTCGAATACTTCACCTTGCGCAGTGCTGCGAAGTGCAACGCGAATTCGTAGTAAGCCTCATCCAGAACCACAACCACGTGGCCGGGAAGCTGCGCCAGAAAGCGCTCCACCACATCCGCTTCAAGCATTGTGCCCGTGGGATTGTTGGGGTTCGCCAAAAATACGATGCGCGTGTTCGAGTCGATGGCCGCAAGAATCGCGTCCAGGTCGAAGCTGTCTTCGCCAGACCGCATGGGCGCTTCGACCAGCCGCGCGCCCGCCGCCTGCACCGTCATCGAATACACAATGAACGAACGCTCGCTGGTCACCGCATTCAGCCCGGGCCCAAGCAGCGTTTGGCAGAGCAGGCTCAATAGCGCAGTGGATCCCGCCGTCACCAGTACCTGCTCTGGCGGTAGCCCGTGATGCGTGGCCAGCCTCAGGCGCAGTCGGCTGCAGTCATCGTCAGGATAAAAGTTTACCGCGCCCAGCGCGCTCCTCATTGCATCGATCGCACGCGCCGAAGGCCCAAAGGGATTTTCGTTGGAATCAAGCTTGATCAGCCGCGAGCGGCGCTCGAGCGCTGCGGCGGTTGGGCTGGGAGCATTGCTTGCGCCCATGTTGCGGGCGGGTTTTGAAACCAGATCGAAGAAGCGGCTCATGCCTGCGGCTCATCATGCCACGGAATGCTTCGTCCCCGCCATTGGTTTATTGCAGGCGGTCCGCAGGCGGTCGACTTCCTGCAAAGTCAGGGAGCGGAATTGTCCCGGCGGAACGTCGAGCGTGAGCGGCCCGTAGCGGACGCGCTTGATCTTTTCCACATGATGTCCAACTTGTTCAAACATGCGCCGGATCTCGCGATTGCGGCCTTCGATCAACGTAACCTCGTACCAGGGATTGCTGGCTTCCTTAATCAGGCGAATGCCCGCTGGCGCAGTCCGCACCCGCCGTCCATCTTTGGTAGCGATCGAAACTCCGCCGCGCAACTTCTCCAGAGCTTCGTTGCTGGGAACTCCTGCAACTTTTACAACGTAGGTTTTCGATACCTGGGACGCCGCTTTCATCAACTTGTTTGCCAGCGCGCCGTCGTTCGTCAAAAGCAGCAAGCCCTCGCTTGCGTAATCCAGACGTCCCACGGGATACACGCGCTTCTTCACGCCGCGAATCAGTTGCATCACGGTGGGCCGGTTTTCCGGATCGCTCACTGTGGTGACGTAGCCCTTAGGTTTATTCAGGAGCAGATAAACATGGTTCTGCGCGCCCTGCAGCAGCTTTCCATCCACGCGGATGTGATCGATGTCAGGATCGGCCTTGGTTCCGAGTTCGGTCACCACGGTCCCGTTTACCTTCACATGGCCAGCGCTGATTAATTCCTCAGCCTTGCGTCGGGAAGCAATTCCGGCGGCGGCAATAATCTTTTGCAGGCGTTCAGCAGGCATGTGTGAGGAACTATTCTTTCTGACCAGCGGGCTCCGCGATTTCTTCTGTATGCGGAGATTCGGCCTGGTTTGCTTCCGCCGCATCTTCTGCAGCAATCAACTCGCCCTGGAACGATTCCGCCACCAGCTTCTCAAACTCTTCCATGCTGGGCAGTTCGTTCACGTCCTTTAATCCAAAGCGCATGAGAAATTCTTTCGTCGTCTTGTAGAGAATCGGCCGCCCGATCACCTGCTTGCGACCCGCAGTGGTGATCAGCTTCCGGTCCAGCAGAGTGGCAATCACTCCGCCTGAATCCACACCGCGAATCTCGTTGATCTCCGGCACCGTGGCCGGCTGCTTGTAAGCAATCACCGCCAGCGTTTCCAACGCAGGCAGGGACAGCCGGATCGGCGGCTTCAAACTCTTGGCAAAGCTGCGGACCATCTCGTGCTGCTCGGGCTTGGTCGACATCCGGTAACCACCCGCGACCTGGCGAATCTCGATGCCGTGATCCGGCCCACCGTATTCGCCCGCCAGTTCTTCCAGGCTCGAGCGCACGCGTGATTTCACTTCAGCCTCGTCTGCCGCGCCTTCGGCAATCACCGATTCTTTGACAAGCTGAGTGATCTGCTCCAGCGTGATCGGCGTCTCAGCCGCATAGATGATAGCTTCGAGTTGAGCTTTTAAAGCCATAAGACAGTTGCCAGTTCCCGGTTGCCAGTAAATTCAAACCAAATTGGGGGACGCAAACTCCCGATCATCAGCGAAACTCGCAATTGCCTTCCGCCTCGGTCGCCAAACCAGCCCCGATTTTACTAGCACCTGGGTACTGGCTACTGGCAACTGTTCTATCTCCAATCATCGCGCACAGCGGCCTGCTCTGCCATGACTGCTTCGAAGCCGGTGTGCTTACGCACGGCAATCTCGCCGAACATCTGGTCTTGGCGCACCTGAATCGCCTGCAGTCGCACCAGTTCGAGCAACGCCAAAAACATGCACACCAGGGCATGGCGCGAGGGCACGCGCAGCAAAAGTTGTTTTAGCCGGATGGGCCGGTCTTCGAGCGCCAGCCGCCGCCGCAAGTAATCAATCATCTGCCCCACCGTGACGGTCTCCTCGTTCACGTTGATCACAGGCCGCGTGCGCACCCGTTCCAGAATCTGCTGAAAAGTCTTCACCAGGTCGATCACGTCAGCGGCAATCTCCGGCTCGGTCCCTTCGGCGTCCATAAATTCTTTCAGCGCCGGATTCGACAGCACCGCATCTTCGATTTGCTGCTTCTGCAACAGCATCTGCGCCGCCGATTTAAACTTTTCGTGCTCCAGCAGCCGGTTCACGAGTTCGGTGCGCGGATCTTCCAGTTCCTCCGCTTTCGCCGACGGATCCCGCGGCAGCAGCATCTTCGATTTGATGTGAATCAGCACCGCGGCCATATAAATAAAGTCAGCCGCCACATTCACATCCAGCTCGCGAATCTTTTCCACGTAAGCCAAATACTGCGCCGTAATGCGCGCAATGGGAATGTCATAAATGTCGATATCCTGCTTGCGAATCAGATCGAGCAACAAATCGAGGGGGCCTTCATAAACATCACTGACCGAGACGGCAAACGGAGAATCGCTCTCCTCTTTCTTTGCCGATTGCGCATCCGTTTCCCGGATCGGCGTCACAGAACGGGGATTTGCAACCAGAACCGGCGCGGCCGGCCCTGGCGCGTCGCCCTCGGCGGTAACGATTCTGTCTTCCATCCTACTTAGCATTGTCCGCTCCCGGTGGCTCATACGCGAGCGACATTCCCATCGCCGCGCGCACGCCGTCCATGGTTTCGGCCGCGGCCTTGCGCGCCCGCTCCGTGCCTGCCTCCAGAATATCCCAAGCGAGCCGCGGATTCTCCTCGAATTTCTTGCGTCGTTCCTGCATCGGACTCAATAGTTGCACCAGCGCATCCGCCGCCCAGCTCTTGCACTCAATGCACCCAATCCCCGCGGACCGGCAGCCTGCGTTCACTTTGTCCATGGTAGCGCGGTCGCTGAAAAGTTTGTGCAGATCCCCCACAGGGCATAGATCCGGATTCCCCGGGTCCGAGCGCCTTATGCGTGCCGGGTCCGTCACCATCGTCTTCAGCTTCTGCCGCACCACCGCTTCCGGATCGGTCAGCAGGATGGTGTTGCCATACGATTTCGACATCTTGCGTCCGTCAGTTCCCGGCAGCTTCGGCGCTGGCGTTAGAAGCGACTGCGGCTCAGGAAAAACATTTCCGTGTTTCCCGTAAAAGCCGTTGAACCGGCGCGCAATCTCTCGCGTAAGTTCAACGTGCGCAACCTGGTCTTCGCCGACCGGAACGACATTAGCCTTGTAAATCAAAATATCTGCCGACTGCAGCACGGGGTACCCCAGAAACCCGTACGTCCCCAGATCTTTATCTTTGATGTTGTCTCGCTGCTCTTTGTAGGTGGGAACCCGCTCCAGCCAGCCCAACGGCGTGATCATCGAAAACAGCAAGTGCAACTCCGCATGCGCAGGAACGTGGGATTGGATAAAGATCACGCTCTTCTCCGGATCAAGCCCCGCCGCCAGCCAGTCCAGCACCACGTCCAGCGAATTCGCTTTTATGCGCGACGTGTCCGCGTAATCAGTAGTGAGCGCGTGCCAGTCGGCCACCATAAAAAAACATTCGTACTCATCCTGCATACGCACCCAGTTGTCGAGCGCGCCCACATAATTGCCGAGGTGCAGCTTTCCGGTCGAGCGCATGCCGCTGAGCACGCGCTTACGCGAGTTGGCCGAATGTGTCATCAGTATTCAACGAGGTGACAAGGCGCAAATGCCACTACAGCGCCCCAATTCAAAGGTTGCAGCATCATGCGAGGGTATTGTCGATACTACCACGCAGGTCGAGTTCGAAAGTAGCGCCGCCGTTACGGCGGCCGTCTCGCGGGCGTGTCACGGGCCGCGTCTTCATTTCAACAACAGTCGCTGCCTCTTGAGACCCTCGCGCGATTTATAATTCGCGCTCCACCGAATCGACTCTCCATGTCACCGCTAGCCCGCAAACTTCGCCTCACCGACTACTTCACGCTGGCCTGGGGCACCATGGTCGGTGTCGGCTGGCTGGTGGTGATGGACGACTGGTTGCTGCGCGGTGGAGCGCTCGGAGCGCTGCTGGGTTTCGCCATCGGCGGCGCGCTCCTGTTCCCCATCGGCTGGGTCTACGGCCGCCTGGTGGCCGCCATGCCAGACGCTGCCGGCGAGATCGCCTACACCGCCGCCGCGTTTTCCCGCCCCGTAAGTTTTTCCACCGGCTGGATGATGATGCTCGCCTACTTCATTGTCTGCCCCTGGGAGGCCGTTGCCGTCGGCCGCATCGCTGGCTATATTTTCCCTTGGCTCGATTCCATCGAGATCTACCGGATCGCCGCGCGCCCGGTCTATCTCCCGCATCTCTTCGTCGGTCTCGGCCTCACGGCTCTGCTCACCACGTTGAACTATCGCGGCGTCCGGCTCAGCGCGAACTTCCAGAACTGGACTTCCTTCGGCACGCTCGCTCTGTTCATCGTGTTCGTCGCGCTCGGCGCAAGCAAAGGATCGCCGCGCAACTTTCCTCCGCTCTTTACCCATGCGCCGCTGGTTTCGTTTCTGCTCGTGCTTCAGATCGTTCCCTATTTCATGACCGGCTTCGAATCCGTAAGCAAAGCTGCCGAGGAATCCACCACAGAGTTTCGCGGTCAGGGATTTCTCAAAGCCATCTGGATGGCCGTCCTCGTCGGCATTCTCTTCTACACCATCATCATCGCAGCAGTCGCGTTCGTGGCTCCCTGGCACGATTTGACCAACGAAAAATTTATGACCGCGGTCGCCTTCCATCGCGCAGTGGGCTCGCAATGGATCGTAAACGTAATCCTCGCCGCGGCGCTGTTGTCGTTATTCAAATGCTTCAACGGAAATTTCGTAGCCGCCAGCCGCCTGCTGTTTGCTCTGGGACGCCGCGGCCTCGTCGACTCCCGCGCCGGCCGCATCCATCCGCAACATCAAACGCCGTCCGCCGCAGTTCTCTGCATCGGATTCGCCACCGCTGCGTGTATGCTGCTCGGGGATGCGATCCTGGTGCCGATCACCGAAGTCGGCTCAGTGGCCTGCGCCATAGGCTGGGCCGCAACCTGCGCCGCCTATCTTTCCATGGGTCGCTCGGGAACGCTGCCCGGCCAGTCGAAGTTGTCAGCAGTCGAGTGGCTGGTCGCCGGCTTTGGGTTGCTCGTCGCTGTAGCGATGTTTCTGATGAAGGTCGTTCCGGCAATCCCCGGCCATTTCACGGTGTACGAATGGCTCGCGCTTGGAATTTGGATTTCACTCGGCGCTCTGGCAAGACGCCGAGCTGCAGTTTCTTGAGGTTTGGTGTGGTTCGATTTTGGGTGGCGCAGCGCTTCAGGTAACGATACAAAAAAGGAAAATCGATGAAGCTCCACAAACTGAATCTCGTGCTCGCGGTGCTGCTGTTCTACGCGGCAACACTCCTGTCGTCCGCTCAATCCAATGCCGCCTTCGACCTGGTCATCATCAACGGCCACATCATCGATGGCACTGGCTCCCCTTGGTATTCCGGCGACGTCGGAATCCGCGATGGAAAGATCGCCGCCATCGGCAATCTGGCCGCCGTGCCGCGCAAACGCACCATCGACGCCGCCGGCAAGGTCGTAGCTCCAGGTTTTATCGACATGCTTGGCCAATCCGAGCTTTCGATCCTCGTCGAACCCCGCCTGCCCTCGAAAATCTACCAGGGGATCACGACGGAGATCACCGGCGAAGGCGGTTCCATTGCCCCGCTCAACGACGCCATCATTCAATCCGATCGCCCCGGCTACGAGCATTACAAAATCACTCCGGACTGGCGCACCTTCCGCCAGTATTTCGCGCGTCTCGAAAAGCAGGGCATGGGCATCAACCTGGCCAGCTATGTCGGCGCGACGCAAGTCCGCCGCATCGTGCTCGGAGACAATAACGTTCAACCCACGCCCGAGCAACTCGGGCAGATGAAAGCGCTAGTGCGCGAAGCCATGAAAGACGGCACGGTCGGCGTTTCCACCGCGCTCGAATACGCTCCCGCCCCCTATGCTAAAACGGAGGAATTGATCGCTCTCGCCGCAGAAGGTGGCAAGTTCGGCGGAATCTACTCCACTCACATGCGCAACGAAAGTGACTCCGTGCTCGAATCCATCGACGAAGCCCTGCGCATCGGCCGCGAAGCCCACGTTCCCGTCGAGATCTGGCACCTTAAGGTCGCCGGAAAAAATAACTGGGGACGCATGCCCGAAGTTGTCGCCAAGATCAGCGCCGCGCGCGCTGCCGGCGCCGACGTCACCGCCGATACCTACGCCTACACGGCTTGGTTCAATAGTTTCTCCGCCTTCGTTCCACCATGGGCTCACGATGGCGGAGACGCAAAAATGGTTGAGCGCCTGAAAGACCCTGCCATGCGCGAGCGCATCCGCAAAGATATGCTTACGCCCTCCAAAGACTGGGACAACGAATGGCAGGAAATCCCCAGCCCAGACGCGATCATGATCGGCGTCGTGCAGAACCCTAAACTGCTTCCCCTCCAGGGTAAGCGCCTCTCCGAAATCGCGAAGCTCTGGAACAAAGACCCGATCGACACTCTGCTCGATTTCCTCATCGAGGATCCGGCTGCCGATGTCGCCGTGTTCGGCATGTCGCAACCCGATGTCACGCTGGCGCTGCAGCAGCCCTGGGTCGCCATCGACAACGATTCTTCAGGAACGTCTCCCGAGGGCATTCTCGGCCAGGAGCATCCTCATCCCCGCGCGTATGGAACTTTCCCGCGCATCCTTCGCATGTATGTTCGAGAAGAGAAAGTCCTGACGCTGGAAGACGCGATCCGCAAATTCTCCGCGCTCCCAGCCCAGCGCATGCGCTTGAGCGATCGCGGAGTTCTCAAGGCAGGCATGTGGGCTGACGTTGTTATCTTCGATCCCGCGACGGTGCGTGATCTCGCTACGTTCGATAATCCAAACCAGCTTTCCGAAGGGATGGAATTCGTGCTCGTGAATGGTGTGCCCGTGATCGACCAGGGAAAAATGACAGGAGCTTTGCCAGGAAAAGTCCTGCGTGGCGCGGGATACATACCGTAGCGTCCGAAATCGCTGCTGGATAAAACGCTGGGAAGGGCACGACTTTAGTCGTGCCGTATAGCGCGGAAGAGGAATGCGGGCTCTAGCCTCTGAGGGAAGCGTTACGGCTTCAGCCGCGCCTGCGTCTCCGGCGTAGTCAGCGCCACGCGCGGCTCCGCCAGACTGCCCGTAATGCTATATACAAGCGACCCTGCATGAGCCGGTTTCATGCCGGCTTCTCGAGTCAGTTTCAGGTCCAGCACTCGCCCCAAAGACGCAGTGCCGGAGATCTCATAAGATCCCGTGGGAGAAATCATCTTCCCGTCGCCGACTTCGATCCGTCCGCCATGCAGGAGTGCGTTACCCTGCCAACGCTCGAACCGCAGCGCTCCTTCTTCGCTGGTCAGCGCTACGTGAGGTAAGACTCCGTCACGCACATCAAACTGCAGCGCGCCTTCGGCCGAGTTCCAGAATGCCGCCGAATCCGCGGCGGCTGCCTTGATTCGATAAGTCCCGCCGGCAGTCCCAGAAATCCACGGATCGTGCATCGCATCCGCCATCTTCCCCATCGAAATTCCCGTCAGAGTTCCACTCCCTGTGTAGGCGGGAACCCCCGCGGTGAAATCCGCCTGCCAATCGCCGCGATGTTTTCCCCCCAGCAGATCGGCTCGAAAATCAGAAATCTTCAGCTTCCCGTGGTCCAGTTCAAGTGCAGCGGAGGCCCGGCTCGCAACCACGTTGTGAATTCGCAAGCGGCCGGTGCTGATCTTCCCCGATGCCCGCAGGTTTTCCAGAAACGCCGGTGCCGTGGGTTCAGACGCGAGCACCTGGTACCACCGCCGCTGGCTCGGCGGCGAACCCAACCACGCCGCAACTTCGCTCAAACCCATTTCTTCCGTGCTCAGGTTGAAGCGGACCACGCACGCCCCCGGCATTCCGCATCCTCGCGGCAAGGCCACGGAACCCGCCCACTGCGCGTCGGCGGCCCGCGCAGTCAACTTCTCCACGCGCGCTTCATCGCGCAGGAGGTGTAGGTCCGCCGAGGCAATTTCAATCGGTCCGCTCACTCCTCGCACCGTAGCGCGCACATTGTGCAGCTCCACCGTCCCTGTCACCGCTGGCAAAGAAAAACCGGTGTTGGCCCCGGATATATTTCCCGTCCACGATCCGGCGATCTGCAAATCCATCTGCGCCACGCCTTCCACGTTCGCCTTCACGGCCGGCAGGCCAAGCAGGCTGGCCAGTCGCAGCGTGTGCCCGATTTCCCCATCTCCCCGGACGGCCATTCCATAACCTGACCGCCCCACCCACCCTCGGGCCTGCGCCGGTACGGGCCGACCCAGAGCAACAGGGAAGGGCCCATACTCCACATGCAATTCGTCCGGAGCCGAAAAAAATTCGCTCGGGCCGGTATGCACCGATCGATCGCGCGACGAAGCCCGCGCGCCCGCGCGCCTCGAGCTCAGCACAAATGGAATGCTCCCCGCAGCGCTTTCCACTCTAGCGCTCGCCGACTGCAGGCGGAGGTTTGTGATCTCGCCGCGCCCCTGAAACTCCGGGCCCTGCGCAGATGCTCCTTCTTCTTTAACCGAGAAACTCCCTTGTAGGCTTCCAGTCGACACCAGATCCGGCGGCAGGTTCTTCTTGGCGCGCCGCGCCAGTTGCGCCGCCGCACTCACCGGAACGCTCTCCACGTTCAAGGCCAGATCCAGCCGGTGGACTCCGGGCAGTCCGGCGTCGCCGTGCAGCGTGATCATGCCGCTTCCGACCGGGGCGCTGCAGAAAATCTCGTGCATCACCGCTTCCACCGAGCTGTAGCGCCCGTTACAGTGCGCCGCGAGCCGCAGTCCATCGCTGCTCGAAATATCGTAGCGGCGGAAGTCTTCGATCGAGGCATCAAGCCCCACCTGCATCGCCGCCGGAATACCGCTCAACGTCGCCTCGAAGCGCGCCTCACCCCGCCAGCCCTTGTCGCTTCCCGAGACCAGCTTGGTCAGTTGCCCCAGTTGAGCACGATCCCACTCCAGGCTGAACTGCAGCGGCGTTTCGCGCAGGCTGCCGGCCCGCCGCCAGGTGCCGTTCATCCGCAGCAGGCCGGCGTCGCTCAAACTCATGTCGGTACGCAACGGTTCCGCTTTCAGCCGCGCTCCCCACGTGTTTTCTGATTCCTGCCACAACGCAAAGTCGGCATTCAACAGCGCGTAAGGCTTTTTTTCCTGTCCCGCCTTGAAGTTAATGCGCCCTGCGCTCGCTTCAATATAAGGAAAGCCGGGGCGCGCTTCCGATTTCGATTTCGCCGTGGGCGCCAGCGGAGTGCGCGCCGTGCGCTCCAGCAAATCTTCCAGGTTCCAACGCCCGTCCGCTCTCCGCACAAGGTTCAGGCTAGGTTCGGTCAACTCCAGACGTGCGATATCCAGCCGTCCCCGCGCCAGCGACGTCAGGCGCACCACCGCCGTGACCTCCGGCGCACGCAACATGGGTTCCGCGCCGAATGCCGGGTCTTCGTAGATGACAAGATTTTCCAGGTCGAACCCAGGCTGAGGTAGAAATCGAAGGTGGACCGAACCAATCTCCGCCGGACGCCCCACTGCCCGAGTGATCGAGTTCGCAATGCGCGCCTTCAGGCGCGAGACGCCCGGACGCACCAGGAATAGACCCAGCAGAAGCACAGCTGCCGCGGTCACAACCCGCCGCTTGGAAGAGAAGAGCTTCACCGCACCACTTTCAGCGTCCGCCTCCACCGCGTTTCATCAAAGAAGTGCAACACCACATGCGCCAGAAACTCAATGCGGTCCGCCATGCCGGTCTTAGTGTATTGATCCCCCGGCGTCTCAAACGACCAGTAAATGAACATCGGCCGCCCGATCACATTTTCCTGCGGAATAAATCCCCAGTAGCGGCTGTCCAGGCTCACGCCCCGGTGATCCCCCATGGCAAAATAGTGCCCGGGAGGCACCACCAGGTCGCCTCCCTCCACGTGCGAAGCCAGGTCTACGATCCAGTTGGGATAAACTCCATACTCATCGGACGGAGGCACCGCGGGAAAATTGTTGCGGTAGGACTCGTTGGGATTGTCCGCGTCGTGCAGCACGTAAGGTTCAATCAGCGCCTCGCCGTTGCGGTAGACCACGCCATTTCGCAAGTGAATCCGGTCCCCAGGCAGGCCTATGATCCGCTTCACCACGTAAATTCCCGCGTCGTGCGGATCCGGATGCAGAAACACGACGATGTCGCCGCGACGCACATCACGATAGGGAAGCAGCGGCCCCACCCACGAAGTTTTCGGCGCAAACTGGATGCGGTTCACAAACACGTGATCGCCGATCAGCAACGTATCCTCCATCGAACTGGAGGGGATCTCGAACGCCTGCACCACAAACGTGATGATGAACAATCCCGTGACCAGCACGGCCGCGAGAGACGCCAGAAACTCTATCGGAGTCTCTCGCGGTTTCTCTTCGATGTCATCCTTTACTTCTTCGCTATCTTTTTTCGCCACAGTGATCAATCCCGTCTTAATTCCTTAGCAGTTTTTCAATAACTCAATGACTCAATTCTCGTCAGTTCACCAGCCGCAGCGTGCGGTTCCAGCGCGTGACCTGAAACACATGCGTTACCACGTAGGCAAAGTGGTAAAGCTTGTCACTCACGGAAGATGGCGCCGTTGCATCCCCCTCCGCCGCCTGCACTGACCAGTAAATCACCAGCGGACGCCCAATGATATTGGCCTGCGGCACAAATCCCCAGTACCGGCTGTCGTAACTATTATCCCGATTGTCACCCATCACAAAGTAGTGCCCCTCGGGAACAATCAGCTGTCCGTCCTCCACAA
Organism: uncultured Acidobacteriaceae bacterium; assembly: GCA_963827005.1. GTDB lineage: Bacteria > Acidobacteriota > Terriglobia > Terriglobales > Acidobacteriaceae > Sulfotelmatobacter. Next base: position 501,073 of record CAWGZD010000007.1, on the reverse strand, counting down.
GTTTCCGCAGCTGCACCCACCATTCCGGAGTCGGGCCCGACAACACATCCAGCCGGGGAAAATTATCCCGGAACAAGTCGTCCGCCGGGCGTGTGAAGTGCGCGTAGGGCTCTTTCAACAGCGTTCCATTCACAAAGACCTGCTTGTTCACCAGCCGCACGCGATCCCCCGGTATGCCAATCACGCGCTTCACAAAGTGCTGCGCCGGGTCCAGAGGATAATGAAACACCACAATGTCGCCCCGCCGCACCCGCCGGTAGGGCATGAAGTAGTCTCCCATGCTGCCTCCACCGTAGCAGAGCTTGTTCACCAGCAGGTAGTCGCCCACCAGCAGCGTATTCTCCATCGAAGGAGACGGAATCTGGAACGCCTGCACGATGAAAGTGATCACGAACACCGCGATCACAACCGTTCCCAGCAGAGACTGCAGCGAGCCGCTTAAGTCCGCGCCCAGCGCCAATGAAGTTCTGTGCTCGCGCGATGAACGCTGACCCGGCAAACGATCACCCGGCAAACCCTCGCCCGGCGAACGATCGGACGCGCCCTGTCCACCGACCAGGTGTTCCTCGACCAGGCCTTCATCGACCAGGTTTCTGTCAAGCAAGTTTTCGTCGAGCAGTTTTGCGTCCGGCACATGTTTGTCCGGCAAATGTTCGTCTGGGGAACTCATTCACTCCACTTTATTCAGCCCTTACTTTTCCGCCGTTCGCGATCCGCGCGCTAGCCGGCCGCCTGCCGATTGCGGCCGCGAAGCCAGGTAAGCCAGCAACTGCCGCGCCGCGTCCTGCTCCGCCGTCTTCTTCGTGGACCCCTGTGCGCGTCCCACAAATTCCGTTCTGCCTTCACCGTTCATCCCATGCAGGCGGACTTCCACCGTGAATGTCTTGCTGTGTTCCGGTCCCGCTTCCTGCACCAGCACATACGACGGTTGCGCCAATCCCAGCCCTTGCAAAGTTTCCTGCAGAGCCGATTTGAAATCGTTCATGGGCAACGTGCCACCCTCGCGCTCCATCCGCTCCAGCTCCGGCGCCAGAATCTCCCGCAGAATGAATTCGCGGACCGGCTCCATTCCGCCATCCAGATACACCGCGGCCAGCACCGCCTCCAGCGCATCCACCAGCAGCGCGGTCTTGCTCCGCCCGCCGCTTTTCTCTTCACCGCGTCCCAGCCGGAGATAGTGCCCTAACTCCAGGCGCTGCGCCACCCGGATCAGGTGCCGCTCACTTACCACATGCGCCCGCAGCTTGGATAATTCGCCCTCGCGAAACTGCGGAAAGCGCTGGAATAATTCCTCGCTCGTCACCAGCGCCAGAATCGCGTCTCCTAGAAACTCCAATTGCTCGTTGTCGTTGACTCTAAACTTATTTTCCCCAGCCTGCTGCGATTCCTGCTCCCGCGCCTGCGAGCTGTGGGTGAGCGCCTGCTCGATCACCGCCCGGCGGTGGAAGTGGTAGCCCAACGCCGTTTCCAGCGCAGTGATTTCCCGTTCCTTCATGATGAAGCTGCTAGAAAGCGGTCCCGCAAAATTCGTTCAGGAAGGACACAGCCTGAGCCGTGCCGCCCCAGCCGATGCGCCCACCCCGGTTAATTCTTCGCGGGAGCCGTGCCGCTGGTCAACTGCGTCAGACGAGCCTTCTCCTTGCGCGCCGCGTCCCCGGCATTCGTGCCTTCTTTCGTCAAATCCACAGCTTGGTTCGCATACTTCAGCGCTTCCGGATATCGGCTCTGCATATCCAGGGCCACCGAAAGCCGGAACACCGCGATCGGATCGACCTGCTGCGGGAAAGCATCAATCGACTTCCTTAAATTTTCTTCCGCAGCCGGCCACGCCTTGGCGTTGAAATCAAGCGTCCCCAGAATCGCGTAAGCCTCGGACCGCAGAAATCCCTTATACGCGGCCAGCTTATCCGGAGGGTATCCCGAACTTGGAATGTCCGTCTCTATCGTGAGCAGCGCGCGCTGCGCGTCTTTTCGAGCCTCCGCCAGCCGCTGATCCTTATCCAGGTCCGTGTCTCGCGTTCGCTCCGCCAGCACTTGCGCCACTCCCAGCAGCGCCTCGGGATCGTCCGGATCGTAGCCCAGCACCTTTTGCGACATCTCCATCATCTTGTCGGCATTGTTCGCTTGCTGGTATCCATGCATCACCGCCTTGTAGAGCAGCGCCCGCAATTCGCTGTCCGGAAACTTCGCAGCGAAGTCAGCTGCCGCCTTTTCCTGCGCCGCCGGATCGGTCAACGTTGCCGCCGCGTTGTATGCGTCGAACTCGGCTTGCGTCTTAGCCTGCGGGGGACGCTTGCCCGCCGGAGCCGCCACCTGTCCTGCCGCCTGACCCGCAGGTGCGCTCTGCGCTGCCGGTTTGTCGCCGCCCTGCGAAGAACTGCTCTGCCCGAAACCCCAGACTGATAACCCCAGCACCGCGATAACGATCGCCGATCGCTTCATGCTTTCTCCTTAGATGTGTGCTTGATTCAACCCTTCCACAACCGCAATCCGTCGCTCGCCATTGTAACCGCACTCGAATTGTATCGGCGAGGCCCAGTCACTCACTCGTTATCGAACCGCGCTAGCTCCTGCCGGCTTGGCCGCCGGAGGTTCATACGCCTGCTCCAGCCCTCGTTCCGCCGCCGCCTTCATTTCCGGCAATCCTGCGCCCGCGCTCAATGCCGCCCGGTACTCCACCAACGCCGCTTCGCGATCTTCCTTCATGTCCAGGATCCGTCCCAGATACACATGCGACCACCCCACCACTTTAGGATCCTCTGACGCTGCAATCGCCTTCTGGAAATTATCCTGCGCCCCGTCCCGGTTCTTGTTCGCCACGGCCACTTCCGCCAGAATGAACAGCGCCCGTCCCTGGTCCCCGATCTTTTTGTCCAGCGCCTGCTGCGCCAGTTCCTGCGCCCCTTTTGGATCGCCCGCTGCCAGCCTCTTCTCCGCCGTCACCAGCATCCGCCGCTCCTCCGGACGCGACAGCCGTACCAGTTCCGGCGACGTCGCGCTGGCAAACTGCACTTGCGCCGCCGCTTGCTGTTCCTTCTTCAAATCCAGATTTTCAAGAAACTCTCCGTACGCCGCCCGAATCCCCGTGGGATCTTTTTCAAACGCCACCATCGTGTCGTAAAAGTACTTCGTCAGAATGTAGCCCTGCTTCACCGCATCATCCACCGCCTGCGCTCGCATCGCCTCCTGCGCCGCCAGCTTGTTCCCCGTCGTACGGATCTCAATGGCCCGCACCAGGCATTCCGTCACCAGCAGCGAGATGTCCGTCTTGAAGCTCTCTTCCAGCGGCGCCCGCTTCACCGATTGCAGCAGCGGTTCCAGCCGCTTGATGGCAGTGAAGTGCTTTGAAGCCAGTGGATCCATCTCATAATGCAGAAACGTGTGCCGGATCTGGTCCATCTTCAACGCCGATTTCGGCGTCTCGCCCGAAGGCGTGTCCGGCGCCGGAAACACCACCACGTAGTAATCCGCCCCGTAATTCCGCGCGTCCGTCTCATTCGGCGAGCCCATGAAGTCCAGGTAAATCGTGAACCGCCGCCCCAGGTATTGCGACGACGGCTGCTTCAGATAAATCTCGGTGTCGAACACCATCTTGGCCAGCGGCTCGTGATACCGCCTCATGGCCGCCGCGTAGTCCGCGCGGTGCCGCTCCCAGATCGAGTGCAACCCGGCCTTCGCGTAAAACTGCTCCAGCAGTGCCCCGAACCCCGCGATCCCGCTCGCATCCGGAGGCAGCTCCTCTTCTTTCAACCGCGGCACAAAATGCGGCGGCCCATCCATGTACAACGCCAGCGAGATGTATTGTGACAGGTTGCGGTTCTCATCCCTCGATGCCACGTGGGACTCGTAGAAATCGCAGAGCGCCGTCCGCGAGGCCTCAGCCTCCTCCGAGTCCCGCAAATTCCTCTGCATCTCCGCCCGCACATTGCTTCGGGTCGCGTCCGATATAGTCAGATCCTGGTCGTAGCCGCAGGTGTTCAGCGCCGCCAGCACCGAAAAAATCGTCTCACTGCTGTCCAGGCTGATCGGAGTCTGGTTCTGCGGCACCGGGCTCGGCGGCTGGCTCTTTGGAGCTTGCGGAGTTTGCACCCGCGGAGGCTGGATGTCCGGAGGCGGACTCTCGGGCGCCGGCTGCTCCTTCGAAGAGGAATCGTTCTGCGAAGTCGACTGATCCTGAGAAGCCTGATTCTGAGGAGCCGGGTTCCCCGGAGCCTGATTCTGGGGACTCTGATTCTGCTGGATCCGGTCCGGCGGAGTCTGATTCGGCGCAGCCGCATCCTGCCCTACACACAACGGCCCCAGCAGCCCCAGCACGGCCGCCAACAACGAACTTCGCAATCGTAACCTCAGGAAACCCTCCCCAGGATTGATGGTTCTGCCGAGCGGAGAACTCCCTCAAGTGTAAGGACTTCCTCGCAGAGGGTCAAACCGGGAGCGGGAGTGGCCGCACATTTCTTGCGGCCATCTCTAAGGGAGGTTTGGCCGCCCCAGGGAGGCGACATAAGTCCGCCTCCCTGGGACCAACCAATTCACAGCGTCTTTCGTCTTTTACGCGGTCACAAGCTCGTGCTGGTGCAGGGTCGAGGTGACAACGTCAAAGGTGTGAACCTGCGGCGTCCCCTCGATGAATCTCGCCAGCGTCTTCAACACCTGGGGATAGGCATTGGTGTTGTAGTTGTCGGCATCTTTCTTGTTTTCCCACAGGCTGATCGTGGTCAGATCGACTCCGCCTGGGGCGGCGAAAGTGATTGCATCCTTAAACCCAATCTGCCCGCGCAGCAAAGGCAGAACGTCCTTTGCAAAAGCTTGCGTGTAGTCGGAGAGCATATTCGACTTCATATGAAAAGTGACATTGCGTGCAAACATAGTGAACCTCCTAAGATTTGTACTCGCTAAGTAAGGGAGAACTTCAGATGGGCTGACTTAGTTTCAGGGAACCTGAAAGAGGAGAACTTTGCTCGCTCACATCGCAGTGGTGCATTTCAGCGGCCCTCCGCCTCCGACGCGCAACTTGTTGTTTCCAAAACACATCCCATCCCTGCCGACTCTGGCTCCGCTGTGTACCTTTGGCGGAAACCGAGCAAGAACGCGTTGCTGTCAGACCACTGAACGAGACGCAATTGTTGCAAGGCTGCCCCCGCCGCAATTTTTCCGAAGGTGGGCACAACGGGCTCGGAAATAGGGAGATTTGCTCCATTCGAAACTTGCCTGCCCACGGAAATGAAGATCGGATTCCAGCGGCCACACCAACAATACGTTCAAGAACTCCCTTCCGCGGAACGGCTGTCGGGTGTAACCTTTGTGCGAAGCGTTATGGCACGTTATCTGCTTGGGCCCTGGGGAATGTGTATTCGGTTTCGGTTTGTGTGCGCTACCATCCGTCAGCTTGAGAACCCTTTGAATTATGGAGCCGTCGATGTCGTCGCAATTGTTGCTGGTCCAGAGTGAAGAGCTTTTCCAATGTCTTTTTGAGCAGGCGTCGCTGGGAATCGCCGTCGAGGATCTCGCCGGAAAGATCTTGCTGGCGAATCCGGCGCTTTGTTCCTTGCTGGGTTACGAGAAGAGCGAGCTGTGCGGCATGAATTGTTCCCAGTTCGCCAACCCTGAGGATTCCGCCGACGATTACGCTCATTTTCAGAAACTGCGGGACGGCGCCATCGACCATTACTCACTCGAAAAACGCTATGTCAGAAAAGACGGCACTCGGATTTGGGGACGTCTGAATGTCTCTCTCTTGAAGAATGCCGAGAGAGAATTCCCGCTGGTCTTCGCCTTTGTCGAGGACATAACCGAACGCAAACTCGCCGAAGAGGCGCTGGCCAGCGTGAGCCGCAGGCTAATTGAGGCGCAGGAGCAGGAGCGCGCCCGCATCGCCAGGGAACTTCATGACGACACCACCCAACGTCTCGCAATGTTGTCCATTGACGTTGAACAGCTCAAGGAAGATCTTCCCGAGCAGGCGGTTGAGCTTCGTGACCGCGCCGAAGAAGTGTGGAAGCGCACCTTGGAGATCGCGAAGGATGTCCAGGCCTTGGCGCACGAGTTGCACTCTCCAAAGCTGGAATATGTGGGGATCATTGCCGCCATAAAAGGATTCTGCGAAGAGTTCGGCGAACAGCAGAAAGCCGAGATCGACTTCCAAGGCAACGATTTGCTTAGCCCTTTGCCGCCGGACCTTTCCCTATGCTTCTTCCGAGTTCTGCAGGAATCTCTTCATAATTCGGCAAAACACAGCGGAGTGAGGCGCTTCGAAGTGCGGTTGTGGGCAACGTCGGAGGAGATTCACCTCACCGTCAAGGATTTCGGGGCGGGATTCGATCGCGAAGCCGCCCGGCTAGGCCGCGGCCTCGGTCTCATCAGCATGGAGGAACGATTGAAACTTCTGAAGGGAACGCTTTTCATCGAGTCGCAACCCGAGCGTGGCACAACCGTCCACGCTCGCGCGCCTTGGCCTTCGGAAAGCGCTTTAACCCGCCCAGCGGCGTAAGAACTTTCTTTGCCCGGGAAGTTGCCTTAGTACTCGCTACAAATCTTCTCGAAGATTTGTTTGTCTTCTTCGCAGAAAAAGCTGCTCAACGAGAATCCGCAAAGAATATCCATTTCGTACCGTTTGGTGAGGTGATTGCAAAACTGCTCCACCTGAATCGCCGCATCCGCCTTGCCCTCGGCCCACAGGATTGACGCGGACTCCCCGCAAATCACGACTCGTGACTTTTCCCCCGCCGTTGCCCGCGCTGCTCCCGCGATCAGATCACCCACGACTTTAAAAAATCGCACCGGGTCGGGCAGTTCATTCTCCATGAAGGTCGAGAGTGTCTCGCCGACATCCAGAGCAAGATAAAACCCCCGTTCAATGGCGGCAACAACATCTACCCCTTGTTCGCGCAATCTCTGCAGAAGACTGTTGCGGCGTGGCGCGGTCGCGACCACGATAACTGCCTTCCCGGCCTCCAGAGCGTCTTCGATAAAATCGCTAAAACCAGCCACAAAAGCTGCATCATCGGAATAAAATGCAACCTCATGGCTGCGAACAACCTCCGATTTTTTTGGAACCAGCCATCCCTGGGCCGCGCCGCCCCAACCTTGGTCGCCGGCCTCCAGGTTCGCGGCATCGCCTGCGTCCAGCCCCGTCAACCCGCCGCTGATAAACTGCCCGCCCTCCAGAACCGTTCCCACCGCCGTTAACAGTTCGCTTCCAGCGTGTCCCTTGACCACGTAACCTCGCGCTCCCGTGCCTAGAGCTTCGCGCACCACATCGGCGGAGGATTCCTGACTCACGAAAACGATTTTGGACTCAGGCGAGATCTCGCGGATTCGCCGAGCCGCTTCGATTCCATTCAACGTTGGAAGCCCAATATCGAGCACAATCAAGTCCGGCCGCAGTTCTTCTGCTTTGTTCACCGCCTCGAACCCGTCAGACGCTTCGCCAACCACTCGCAATTCCTGATTCTTTCCTAGCGTCGAACAGACGAATCGCCGAAACGGGGCGTAATCCTCGACGACGAGAACCCTCACTTTCGGCACGCGCCACCACCCTTTCTCTTGTGAATATAAGCGAAATCATCCTATGCGCAAGGAAAAACGTCAATTACTCGAAAGTGGTGCAGCGTACACCGTAGGCTGGGCTAAAAGCGGTTTTCGATAATGGAAGTAGAGAATGAGGTAGAAGAAGACCTGCAGACCACCCCAGCCAAGGCTGGAATTTCACACAGTAAAAAACGAAGCAGCCGCGCCAGCCGGAATAATCCGATTTTCCCTACCCGCGCACGCTGATCCGCGAGAACGACAGCACCGCCCGCGACGAGATCGGCCGTCCCATCGACATTGCCGGACGGAACGTCGTAAAGATCAGCATCCTCTTCACCTGCGGCAGTAGTTCCTGCGACTCCCCAGGATCGGAAAGAATCTTGTAATCCTGCACTCGCCCGTTCTTATCCACGTACGCTTCAATCACCAGCGAATCCGTGTTCATCGAACTCAGCGTCGTGCCGAAAACGCTCTCCTGCAACTCCGGCCCCGTATTCAGCACCAGCGGCACATCCTGACTGTTCGCCTGCACCTCTCCCGGCATCGCCAGGATCGCCGTCACCAGCCCAAAGATCAGCAAAGCGCAGGCCAGCCCCGCCGTCGCCGGCACCATAAACGCCTTCAAAGTATTTTCCACCCGCACCCGCAGGCCTTCATACCGCGGACGCCGCATCTCCGCCGCTTCCCGCGAAATCGCCAGCCGCAACTTCAGCCCCAGGTCCGCCGGCTCCGGCGCGCGCCCCATGCCTGTCAACAATTGCTGGGTCTGCCGCAGCAGAGTGTATTCCCGCATGCACGGCGCACACCCTTCCAGATGCTCCTGCAACCCCTGCATCTCCATGCCCGTCACCGCCCCATCCAGATAAGGCGACAACAAGTCCTTCACGTCCGTGCACTTCATCGTCGATTTCCGAGGAGCGGACTGCATGGCCACATACCTCATGGCATCACCTCAACCCTTCTTCCCCCTCCAGCAACCTGGTCCTGCAAATGTTGTGACCGCAAACTTGTCGATTCTTCTTCTTCCGATGCCGTGAGCCCCAGTTCTCCGCCCACCTCGCGCACATACGGCGCCAGCCGCTGCTTCAGCGCCTGCCGGCCCCGCGTGATTCTCGATTTCACCGTCCCCAGCGAGATCTGCAGCACCTCCGCAATCTCTTCATAGGACATTTCTTCCAAATCGCGCAGAATCAGCGCCGTCCGGTACGGCTCCGCCACTTTCCTCAGCTCTGCGTCCACCCGCTGCCGCACTTCCCGGTGCGCCACATTATCAAACGGAGACTCCTTCCGGTCCGTCAGCGCGTTCTGCATCGCTGTGTTCTGCATAAACCCGTCCCCGTTCGCCAATCCATCCGATTCCGCCGGCTCAATCGAAGTCTCCTGCGCCTTGTGCCGGAACCACCACCGCTTCCGGTTCGCCGCCTCATGCAGCGCAATCCGGTAAATCCACGTCTTCAGGCTCGATTCGCCATGAAAGCTCTTCATCCCGCGGAACACCTTCAGGAAAACATCCTGCGTCGTATCCGCCGCGTCCGCCGGATCGTTCACCATGCGGTACACCAGCCCGTACACCGGCCGCTGAAATTCCCCAATCAGCCACGAGTAGGCCTCTTCCGAACCGGCCTTCAAGTCCGCGACTATCGCCGCTTCCTGTGCCCGCGCTCCGATCGCGCTCGCCAAATCTCCCAAGGTCGTCACTCCCGCCATGACTCTGCGTCCATTGCGACTAGGATGATTATAGAATTTCCCGCCTCATCCCCAACCGAAAAATCGCTCGCCCGCCCCTGGTCTCGTCTGCCGCTCGCATTCCCTCCCGAGCGTTTTCACAGGCAGCACTCCCTGCCTGCATAGACTCCGCCCAGCCTTCCCAAGTTCCAGCCCGTAAGTCATTTATTTACAGCGAATCAAGAGATCTTCACAGAAAGGAGGGTGACCGGATAGGACCATCTGCACCCATCGTACTTCGCCGCTCAGGATTTGTTCGTTCCGCTAGGAGCGATCGCCCCCGAAAGGCTGCGAAGCCCTTCCCGGAATTTGCTTAAAGTCTCGGACGCCAGATCGCCGAGATTCTCTTTCTTCTTATCGCTGAACCCGGCCTTCTCCATCTGCTTGGCGGCCGCGCTGAAACGTTTGGAACTTACCTCGTCCATATCGATAAAACGGAACGCCTGCGCCGCCGCAATCCCATCCGCTCCGCTGTGCATGAACTGGATCTGCGCCGACACTTTGCCAAACACCGTGCCCAAGTCCATCTCCGCCAGCGTTCCCGGAGGAATCGGAGCGCTCGAAAGAACCGCCGAACCCCCCGTAAGCGAAAGACGGTGAATCACTCCAACAAATTTCTTGGCGTCGACCGTGAATAATGCCTTCTCGTTGTTAGGTACGCGAATGCGCGGTGGGCGGGTGCTCTTGCCAGACGTCTGAGGCTGCTTTGCCATTGCACCAAGCATTGCAACTAGACGCGATGCGGTCAATGTTACTTAAGTGTTCTGAAGTAATCTGCTCGCTCAGTATCCGGTTTGCGCAAAGCGGCTGCTTGCCGTGCCGCCCTAACGGGATTGAAGCAGAACCTTCTATAGGCCGCGCCAACTGTTAGGACGACCGCTTTGCGGAATCGCCGCTTACAGCTCGTTAGCCCCGCGCAGCACTGCCGCCACCGCCGCCGTCGACACCGATCGCGCCTCCGCAGCGTCCTTGGGCAGGATCGTCTTTGCGATCAGCAGCATCGCCGCCCCATGCACCACCATCCACAGCGCCGTCAGCAGCCGCTCGTGATCGTCCGCCGATTCCCCAAACTTCTCCGTCAGCTTTCGCCGCATGGCGTCTCGCGCCGGCTGCCCTGCTAATTTCACTCCCGCCCGCTTGGAGCGCGGTGAGTGGTGCAGTTCGTAATTGTGCTGGTAAAACAATTCGTATTCGTGTCTGTGCCTTAGCGCGAAATCCAGATACCGTTCGCAGCCCTCTTCCGGTGACCCGGCGCCTTCCAGTTCCGCCGCTATCTCCAGCCGGACGCGCTGCAGCAGCCCGCGTAGAATATCTTCCCGCTCCCGGAACCGCCGGTAAACCGAAGGCGTGTTCGTCCCCGCTGCTGCGGCTACCGCCCGCATCGTGAGCGCTTTCTCTCCGCCTTTTTTCCACAGTTTTTGCGCTGCATCGAGAATCTTGCCTTCCAGGTCAGGGTCGGGTCGCCGCGGCACGGTGGTTCCTCCAGGCAGAATGAAACGACGGAATAATGTATACACCGTAAACATAACATTGTATAGGGTATAACTGAGTAACGTGCCCCGCCTGGCTCTCCAGCTCCCGCGTAAAGTTTTTTGAATAATTATGTTGACACCGTAAACATTACATCGTATAAATTATTAGTAATTGGGCCCCCTCTGCGGTATCCACATCCTCAAGGAGTCTACACACGATGTATTCCTGGGAAAACCCGGACGATCGCCTGTCGATCGCTCAGATGAATTCAGAATTGCAGCACGCCCAGCTCGAGCTTCTAAGCGCTCATTGTGCGACCCACCAGCTTCGGCTCCGTTTTTCGGCGGATGATCTGGCCCGCTTCGGGCAGCGCGACATCCTCCGCAAGTCAGTACAGTCCGCCGCCGCGCTCAGCGAATATTACTCCTCCATCGAAAAGAAGATCCCCGCCGTTGAAGCCGCTTCCGAGCCGCTCACGCGCCTCACCGAGACCCAGATCGTCGACGCTGTTGCCCAGGTTTCCGCCTATTTTCACCAGCAGCGCGAACACTACCTCGCCTCCGCTGCGCCCCTCAGCAATCACCAGAAAGCCCGCATGTGGCCATTTTTTTCCGCCGACCTGCTCGACCGCGTGCACATCGTCGAACTCCACGGAGCTTGCGTCCCCAACCCGCCCTTCTTTGCCGAAGCCAGGGCGCTCGGTTTCGTCAACCTGCCCGAGTTTCCCCACATGCACTCCTTAACTTTTCTCGATGTCATCGTTTTCAACGAGGCGTTCACCGACCGGGCCCTGTTTCACGGCCTTGTACACGCCGTTCAGTTTGACGTCCTCGGACGCGACCGCTACGCCGAGCTCTTCGTGCGCAGCTTCGTGCACACCAAGCTTCACTTCTCCGTGCCCCTCGAAGCCCACGCGTTTGCTCTTGAATCAAAGTTTGTCAGCACTCCTTCGAACCGCTTCTCTGTCGAAGATCAGGTTCGCCTCTGGATCGAGCAATCGCGCTACTAGCGTGATTTTGCTCCAAAAGGATTCCGAAGCTTCATGCTTCGGATGCGCGGGCCTCCCCCGCCGCGATCTCCGGGACGGCGTAAGCCGTCCCGGAGGTCCAAAAACTTTGTCCCTCCCCCAACTGCAAAAAGGGACGGCGTAAGCCGTCCCCTTTGTATCTGCAATGGATTGAAGTATGCCGCGAGTAGGATCAGCGAGAAGCTTGGTCGGCTAGAGTTCTCAAAAACGCGCGTGGTGTGAGGATCGCGATTCCCTCATACGCCGTCAGCCTTAGCAGATGGCCATCCCCTGAAATAATCACGTCTGCTCGGGCAGCAAGCGCGCATTCGAGAATGCGATTGTCATCGGGGTCTTCCCGTACTGCGTTCACCCGCCCCTGGGGCATCACCCGCTCACCCAAACCCCACAATACCGTCAGGTAACGATTCAGACGCTCTTCGGCCCATTCGAACTTGTCGTGCAGCACTCTGCGTGTTTCACGCTCGATCTCAGCTGAGTAATAAAACTCGCAAAGGCCGCCTTCCACCGCCTCGAACACGCGCCGAGGCAATCCGCCGAAGACCAGCGCAGACACGATCACGTTCGTGTCCACCACGATCCGCATTTATTTTTTGACGGCTTTCCTGGTGCCCCGGCGAGATTCTTGAATCAATCGATCCACGTCCCCTTCGCGGATATTACGTTCCTCGGCGCGCTGTCTGCCGTAGGCGTTGACCTCATCCCACCACGCCCGCCGGTCGTAGTGGCGCAGCGCCTCCCGAACCAACTCACTCATGGTGCGACTCTCCCGCTTGGCAATGGACTGAGCTCGCCTCAGCATCTCGGGCGGCAAAGTTACAGACAGGGTGCGAGTGCTTCTCATGCTTAGCATTATAAAGCACGACTTAGCATTATCGGAGGCAGCTGCAAGCCGACGCACTGAGGAATCGCACCCTCCCAGAAACGAATGCGGGATGAGCGCTCGGTGCCTCCCGTCCGCCTATATTCTTCTTTCTATTACTTTCTTTTATCTTGACAACCTTCCAAAAACGAAAGTAAAACTAATCGTTCGTAATTAACCAGATGCCGCGCGCGATTCCGAAGCCTGCCGCCACGAGTTCGAAATTGCACGTGACTCCCCCAAGGAGGGCTTTCAATGATGAACCGCTTTCACCGCAGTTCGCACCGCATGCTGAAGCGTGAATTGATTCGCGCTCTGTTTCTGTTCCTGTCCGTCGGCCTCGCGCTTTCATGTTGCGCCCAGGCTCAAACCTACTACGTTGCCAAAACCGGCAGCGATTCGAATAACGGCAGCGCCAGCTCGCCCTGGCTCACCATCGGACACGCAGCTCTTGAAGCTCAGGCCGGCAGCACCGTCTACGTCGGCGCCGGAACCTACAGCGAGAGCGTGTTATTCGCCAACTCCGGAACCTCCTCTGCTCCCATCGTCTTCAATGGACAAGGCGTAGCCATCGTCGATGGCACCAGCGTGGCCTGCTGCACCACGCCCAGCTTTGAAACCAGCAACGGCTTCCTTTGCTGCAACACGCAAGGTTTGATCAACATCGGCGCCACCAACGGCGTCAGCTACCTCACCGTAGAAGGGTTCACCATCCAGAACTACAAGACCTCGAAAAAAGCCGACGTTCCCGCCGGAATCCTCATCGCCGGCAGCGGCAGCGGGATCAACGTCCTCAACAACACTGTGAAGAACATCCAAACCTCGGCAGGGAAGGACGGCAACGCCTACGGCATCGGCGTCTTCGGTACCAGTTCCACTCCGCTGAGCGTGAACGTCAGCGGCAACACGGTCACCGGTTGCCTCACCGGAGAAAGCGAAACCACCACCTACAACGGCAACGTGCAGAACTTCGTCGTGTCGAACAACACTATTTATGACAACGACAACATCGGCATGGACGCCATTGGCTTTGAAGGAGTCGGCCCCACCGGCTACGATCAGGCCAAGAACGGCGATGTCTATGGCAACCTCATCTACAACAACAGTGCCTTCAAGAATCCCGGCGAAGGCAGTTCCTACGATGAGGATGGCCTCTACTGCGACGGCTGCACCGAGGTGACGTTCGAGCGGAACACGCTCTACGGCAACGATCTGAACATTGAAGCCGCAAGCGAGACTTCGGGCGAAGTCTCGAGCAACGTCATCATCCGCAACAACCTGATCTATGCTGCAAATTCCTGCGGCGTCTCCGTCGGCGGCTATGCCAAGACCGGAACCGGCGGCAGCACTAACATCACCATCGTGAACAACAGCCTTTACGATAACGACACGCAGAAAACCGGCAGTGGCGAGTTCCAGATCCAGTACCGCGCCACCGGTATTGTGTTCGAGAACAACATTGTCTACACCGGCGCCGAGGGCCTGTTCATCTACGGCTTCGTATCCGGCAGTGGAGTCACCGCCAATTACAACGATTACTACACCACCAGCTCCACGACCACCTTCGAGTTGAACGGGAAAAGCTACTCCACATTCGCCACTTACCAATCAAAGACTGGCCAGGACGCGAATTCCGTCTTCGCCAATCCCGACTACCTCACCGCACCCACTTGCACCTCCACCAAGGAGAGCGCTCCTCCAACCCCGCTCACCTCCTGCTCCCCAACCCCGAATTTCGACATCTCTGCCAGCTCCCCGGCCGAGAACACGGGCAATGCCAGTCTCGGTTCGGCCGATTTCGGCACCGTCGACTTCAACGGCAATCCCCGTCTCAACGCCAACGGACAAATCAACATGGGAGCCTTCGAACAATGACTGTCGAACCACCGGTAGATTCACCCGGGCACGCAGCTAGACTGCGTGCCCGTTTTATTTGCTCCGTAGCGTAGCCTCGGGGATACTAAATCCATGCGTCTTCGCCGCCTGGTATGTCTGCTGGTCGCCGCCTCGGCCTATGCTCAAACCCCGCCGGCAACAGTTCCTGCCGCGACCGGTCAGCCCTCTGCCGCGGAAATAAAAGTTGGCCCCAACGATCCCGTGATCACGATCAACGGTTTCTGTGCCCATCCGTCGGCTGCTGAGAACGACTGCAAAACCGTCATCACTCGCGCCCAATTTGAAAAGCTCACCGACGCTCTGCAGCCTGGCATGTCGATGTCTCTTCGTCGCAACGTTGCAAACGAGTATGCACGCAATATGAGAATGGCAGCTGCCGCGGAAAAGCGCGGCCTCGACAAAACGCCCGCCTTCGAAGAAGAGATGCGCTACGCCCGCATGCAACTCCTTTCGCAGGATCTCTACCGCCTCTTGCAGACCGAAGCCAACAACATCAGCGACGCCGACCTCGAGGACTATTACAAAAAGAACCAGGCTTCCTACGAGCAAGCCACCCTGGCGCGGATTTTCGTCCCCCGCAAAAAGCAAATCGCGCCCGCCTCCGCCAGCCAAGAAGATCATGAAAAAGACGCCCAATCCCCCGCGCAAGAAAAATCCGCCGAAGAAGCGATGACAAAACTCGCCGCCGATCTCCGCGCCCGTGCCGCCAACGGCGAAGACCCCGACAAGCTACAGATCGACGCCTACTCCGCCGCCGGATTTCCCCGCACCACCGCCGACACCAAAATGGAGAAGGTCCGCCGCGCCACGCTCCCTCCCCGCCACGAAACCGTCATGGATCTCAAACCCGGCGAAGTTTCCCAAGTCTTCTCCGATCCCAGCGGCGCCGACTTCATTTACAAAATGATCAGCAAGCAAACCCTCACGCTGGAAGATGTGACCCCCGAGATCCGCGCCGCAATTTCCACCCAGCGCTATCGCGACAGCCTGCAGCCTTTTCAAGGCGACGTCGTCTTCAGCGACGCCTACTTCAACCCTACAGGCACTCCGGCCACTCCCCCGCAAACCCGCAAGCCACACAAAAAGCATCTCCCGGAGCAGCCCGCCGAAGACCACAACTAGCCGGGAAAGACCACGACTTCACCCTGCCAAGTCGCGGGATGACTCCGGTAATTAGCGGTTGCACGCCGATCCCGCTAAAGTTCAGGAAGGAGTAAAAGTATGAAGCGAGTTCTGATCGTAATTCTTGCCCTAACGACCCTGGCCGCGGCGCGAGATAAAAAACCAAAGGTTCAGCCCGGACCATACATATTCACCAGCAAAGCATCTGCGCAAACCCTCAAAGCTCTAATCATCCAGGCGAATCTAAAAGAAGGATACGCCCTCGATTCCGACGACCCACTCCAGTTCCGCTTCTCGAAGCCAGCCCAGATGCCCCCCATCGGTGCGCTTTTCATGGCTTCCAATGCATGTCCCGACATGACTACCAAAAAAGTTTGGTCCTACACCCTGGCGGAACTCAACGGCACCACGAAGGTGACCGTCCAGCCTCTCTGGGAATATCCCGACGATTACTGCAAAACGCAAACTGAAGTACAGATCTGGAGCCAGACCGAGGAGATCACCGCATTCCAGGCAATGCTGGACAAAGCTCCCACGTCGAATGCGCCAACGTCAACTCCCGCTCCCGCATCAACAGCAGTTGCTCCCGCTTCCACACCAACTGTGGTCGCAGACCAGCAGCAGATCATGAAGCAACATGCCGCGTGTCTCGAGTTGGCAAAGAACAATCCCAGCATCACCTGCAAGTAAGCTCAAAAAACTTGAGCCGCTTGTGACCTGAGATCGTACCCCGGCAGCACCGTGGAAGAGCGGCGCTTAAGCGCCGCGTAAAGCGCAGAGGAACGCGGCTCCAGCCCCCGAGGCACCCCACCCCTGAAAAACTGTCATCCCGACCGGAGCCGGAGCGCCAGCGACGGCGTAGCGGAGGGACCCGCTTTTCGCCCATATCAACTCGTGTCCGTGCAGAGCGGACGCCCCCGCCCGCTGCCTTTGACCTTAGACCTTGACGTTGACCTTTAAATCCAGATAAGACCCCGGCAGCACCGTGGAAGAGCGGCGCTTCAGCGCCGCGTAAAGCCCCTCATAGGAACGCGGCTTCAGCCGCCAAGGCACCCCAAACGCCCTGTCATCCTGAGCGAAGCATGCGGATTCGCCTTACGAATCCGCATGCGCAGTCGAAGGATCCCCCTGCACGCTCATCCGCACCACGACCACGTCAGGGAGTTCTCCCCGTATAGCGTAGATCGTGTGGAGCGGACACTCCTGTCCGCTGCCTCTGACCTTGATCTTGATGTTGATCGGGAAGGGCACGAGTTCCACTCGTGCCACATCAGCGCCCAACCAGGAACCCGGCTTCAGCCGCTGAGCCTCCACGGTTGCCGCTCAGTCGCCTTTTTCCTGTCTTTTGTGTACAGTTTCGCGTATGCGAGGGAAATCGTGGATCGTGTTGTTCACGGTAATGCTGGCATGGCCAACGCTTGGTCATGCGGAGGACCTGGTCAAGGAAGTCAAGAAGGCGGTGGAGCGCAGCACCCTCGATCAGCCGGGAACGAAGCCCTTCCACCTTAAGGCGAGCGTCGCCCCGAGCCGTGATCGAGACAAGGAGTACGGACTAACCGGCGAAGTCGAAATTTGGTGGGCTTCGCCGACGAAATGGAAGCGGGAAATGAGATCGGCCGAATTCCACCGCGTCGAAATCGTAGACGGAGAGCACGACTGGCAGAAGAACGAGGGGGATTACTTTCCGGAATGGCTGCGCCAGACTAGTGTCGCGCTGGTGAAGCCTGTCCCACCTCTCGGCCAGGTCCTCGAACAAGTGAAGACGGCCGAAGTCCGGCACTTGATGGGCATGACCAACATTAACTGGATTACGGTCACCGGAACCTCGGATGTGCGGAATATCTTGAGGTCTTACGTTGCTTTGCGGGACAGCACAGGCTTGCTGCTTTATGCCGGCGGCTTCGGCTGGGGCGGAGAGTTTAAGGACTATGCGGACTTTCATGGCCGAATGATCGCTCGGACCGTGAATGTGGGCACACCTCAGGTGACCGCGAAAGTAACGGTACTCGAAGACTTAGGAGATCCGCCGGCGGGACTGTTCGATGCCGATGCCAAAAACGCAGACGCACAGCCACTGCGGACCCTTTTGATCGATGAGCCTACGCTGCGAAAGAATCTGCTGCCGATGCCGCCGCCGTTGTGGCCACCCCTTAAAGACGGGCCCCTCGAAGGAAACGTTACGACTGAAGTCGTCGTCGATCGTGAGGGAAAGGTGAGGGAGATCACAAGCGTCGTCTCCGAAAACTCAGGAGTGAACGAGGCTGGTAGGCAAGCTCTCGTCGCGATGCGCTTCAGACCATTTCTAGTGGATGGGACGCCAGTTCAGGTGATGTCGCAGATCACATTGCCTTTCAAAACCTTGCGCCCGGCAGGAGCCGAAAACTTCGAGAGCGCGCGTGCCTATTTTGAGCGTGGCAGGCGCGTTGGCTTTGCTGCGGATGGATCCGGAGGGCCCTATGTTTTGCGCGCCGAGTTCCAGGCAAAAGTGAAAGCGGGCACAGTCGAAAAGGGACATTACACGGATACTTGGATGGCCGCTGACCAATGGCGCCGGGAAGCGTCGATAGGCGACAGTAGTTATGTACGCGCCCAGCACGGCGAAAAGCGCTACGAGTTAGCGGAGGGCCCGGACGCCGGACTCCTCAAATTCCTGCTGAGGCTGATGGAACCGATTCCCGCGATCGACACATTTCAAGAGGCAGACTGGAGAATCAAACGCGACACGGTCAACTCCGCCTCGACGGTGCGCGTACTCACCGGGTACGAGAGCCCTGAAGGAAAACTGGACGCGGCGCAGGTTAGGGGTTATTGGTTTGACGATTCCGGCCTACTGGTAAAGACATACTTCAGGGGAATCGAAACCCAGCGGTCAGAGTTTGAGGATTTCGCCGGTGTAAAGATCGCGCGTCGAATCGACGTCTTAAAAGACGAAGTGCTGGCTATGCGAATTCATGTCACGGACGTGACGCCCGCAGGCTCGATATCCCCGACTACCTTCGAAGTGCCAAAGCATGAGTGGACTCGAGCTTTCACCGACGAAGTCAGATAGGGCGAATTCGCAAAGAAAAACGGGGCAGCTCACGCCGCCCCGTCAAAAAACTGAGAACTGAGAACCGAGAACTGGTTCTTACGTCCCTTCCGACCACCCAGCCAAATACTCCTCCTGCTCCGGCGAGAGTCGATCAATCTTGATCCCCATCGACTCCAGCTTGAGCTTGGCGACGCGCTTGTCGAGATCGTCCGGAACGCGGTAGACCCGCTTCTCCAGCGTCTTGAAGTTCTTCACCATGTACTCGACCGAAAGCGCCTGATCGGCAAAGCTCATATCCATTACCGACGCAGGATGCCCCTCAGCCGCGGCCAGATTAATCAACCGCCCTTCGCCCAGCAGATTGATCTTGCGCCCATCTTTCAACGAGTATTCGTCGACGAAGGCGCGCGTGGTGCGCTTCGACGACGACATCTTTTCGAGCGCCGGAATATCGATCTCGACGTTGAAGTGCCCCGAATTGGAAATAATGGCGCCATCCTTCATCAGGTCGAAATGTTCTTTGGTCAGGACACTCTTGTTGCCGGTGACCGTGCAGAAAACGTCGCCGAGCTTCGCCGCGTCCGCCATCGACATCACGCGGAATCCGTCCATCACGGCTTCAAGAGCCTTGGTGGGATCGACTTCGGTGATGATGACCTCAGCGCCGTTGCCCCGAGCGCGGCTCGCCAGCCCGCGACCGCACCAGCCGTAGCCGGCCACTACAAACTTTGACCCAGCCAGCAGAAAGTTGGTCGCCCGAATGATGCCGTCGATCGTCGACTGTCCGGTGCCATAACGGTTATCAAAAAGATGCTTGGTGTCCGCGTCGTTCACCGCAACGATAGGGAACTTCAGCACGCCCTCTTTCGCCATCGCACGTAGCCGGATCACGCCCGTCGTGGTCTCTTCCGTGCCGCCGATCACCCCTTCGAGCGCGTCAGTGCGCTTGGTGTGCAGAATCGTCACCAGATCGGCGCCATCGTCCATGGTGATGTGCGGCTTGTGATCGATCGCGGCCAGAATGTGGTTGTAATAAGTGTCGTTGTCTTCACCCTTGATCGCGAACACCGGAATCCCCTGATCGCGCACCAGGCTGGCCGACACATCGTCTTGAGTTGACAGCGGGTTTGAGGCGCAAAGCACAACGTCGGCTCCGCCGTCACGCAGGCAAATCGCCAGGTTCGCGGTCTCTGCCGTCACATGCAGGCAGGCCGAGATGCGGATGCCCTTGAGCGGCTGGTTCTTGATGAATTCTTTGCGGATAATCTGCAACACCTTCATGGACTGGTTCGCCCATTCGATGCGCTTCTTGCCCAGTTCGGCCAGTTCCAGGCTCTTGATATCGCTATTGATGGTTGCTGCTGTCGACATACGCCTCCTGTGGCGCCTTGCTGCTGGAAATTTTGGTTTGGTTACCTGGTTACTCTGTTTTGATGGACTGATTTGATTGCCTAAATACTTTGTCAGAATACACGAACCGGGGGAAACCTCAGCATGCCCAAATACTCTTCAGGGAGTGGCACCTTTGGCCCATTTCCCGTTGTCATCCTGAGCAAGCGCTTTTTGCGCAGCGAAAGATCTGGGCGAGCCGCGCGATGTGTCGCGTTTTTTGCGACACAATAATCGCGCGCTTGGCTCGCTTCCATTGAGCCCGCTACTTCCGCGCCGCCACCGGCTCGCGCACACCCGCATCGCTAGCCAGCGATGCCGCCTTGCCGGTAGCTTCCCACGTGAAGTCCGGATCATTGCGTCCGAAATGCCCGTAGGCCGCTGTCTTCTTATAGATGGGCCGCCGCAAGTTCAGCGACTCGATAATCCCCCGAGGAGTCAGCTTGAAATGCGCCCGGATCAGGTCAGGAATAATCGCCGGGTCCACTTTCTCAGTCCCAAACGTATCCACCCGCACGCTTACTGGATCAGCCACGCCAATAGCGTAAGCCAGCTGCACTTCGCAACGATCGGCCAGCTTCGCAGCCACAATGTTCTTCGCAATGTGCCGCGCCATATAAGCCGCCGAACGGTCCACCTTCGTCGGATCCTTGCCGCTGAATGCTCCGCCTCCGTGACGCCCCATTCCGCCGTAAGTGTCGACAATAATCTTGCGCCCGGTCAGCCCGGTGTCGCCCATCGGCCCGCCAATCACGAATCGTCCCGTGGGATTAATGTGATACTTCGTATCTTCATCCAGCAGGTGCGCCGGAACCACGGCCTGAATCACATGCTTCAAAATCCCCGCCCGCAATTCCTCATTGCTAACAGTCTCCGCATGCTGCGTGGAAATCACAACCGCGTCCACGCGCAGCACCTTGCCTTTTGAATCATATTCAACCGTAACCTGGGATTTTCCATCCGGACGAAGGAAGGGAAGCGTTCCATTCTTGCGCATCTGCGAAAGCCGCATAGTCAGCTTATGCGCCAAAGAAATAGGAGTAGGCATCAACTCCTCATTCTCATCACAAGCATACCCAAACATCATGCCCTGATCGCCGGCGCCGCCGGTGTCGACGCCCATGGCGATGTCGCCGGACTGTTTGTTGATGCTGGAGATGACGGCGCAGGTGTTGCAGTCGAAGCCGTAGACGGCGTTGTCGTAGCCGATGGCGCCGACGGTGCCGCGGACTACGCTTTGGAAGTCGACGTAGGCTTTGGTGGTGATTTCTCCGGCGATGACGACGAGGCCGGTGGCGGTTAGAGTTTCGCAGGCTACGCGGCTGGCGGTGTCTTCGGCCAGGCAGGCGTCGAGGATAGCGTCAGAAATCTGGTCGGCGATCTTATCGGGATGGCCTTCGGTGACGGACTCGGAGGTGAAAAGAATGCGGTTCTTTGAAGATGTGGCTGCTGCCAAGATTTGTTCTCCTTAGGAAACTGCGTTGGACCTTAATTTCTGGCGACGGTGGGGGGCACGACTCGCGGCGCGATGATCACACGAAAGACTGACCACCATCATACTATTGGGAGCGATGCAGCACAAGAAAATCCGTCGAAAACAAGTCCTCACAAAGGCTACCAGAGGGCTTCCGGCCGCGCAATGATTTTAGGGCTAAGTGCTTGAGGATGAATCTAATAGCGGAATTGGCGGGGCGGACGGGGGGAATCGAGAGTCGAAGGGCGGGCGTGGCCGGGCTTTCAGAGCCGCCGAGAAGGGCCCAAGCAGGATGCGAGCGTGGAATCCCACCCTTCAAAAAACGAAGGGTGGGCCGACCCTCGGGCAGCGTAGCTTCGCAGTGCGGGGGTTCGTGGTACCCGCCCCTTCGCAAGGAACGCGAAGGAACGGGGCACTCTCCGTGTCGATGATGTCGGCGAAGTCAAAGGGCTGGGCCGCCCGCCTTTTGGAAAACTGGGGTACGTCCCGTCTGTCCCCAGGTTTTCAGAGCCGCCGAGAAGGGCCCAAGCAAGATGCGAGCGTGGAATCCCACCCTTCAAAAAACGAAGGGTGGGCCGACCCTCGGGCAGCGAATTCGCACTGCGGGGGTTCGTGGTACCCGCCCCTTCGCAAAGAACGCGAAGGAACGGGGCACTCTCCGTGTCGATGATGTCGGCGAAGTCGAAGGGCTGGGCCGCCCGCCTTTTGGAAAACTGGGAAACGTCCCGTCTGTATGAATGCATAAGTGAAATGAAGAAGGGTTCTCGAAGCGGCTACGATGCTGAGACTGGCGAGGAAAGCGCCAGCTCAGAAAGCGCACTGGGAGAACCCTATGAACAACCCTCACTATATCGGATTCGACGTTCACAAGAAAACCATCAGTTTTTGCGTCAAGACCGCTGCGGGCGAGATCGTGGAGGAAGGCAGCGTGCTGGCGCAACGCGAGGTCTTGCGGCAATGGGCCTCAGTCCGTCCGCAACCGTGGCGCGGAGCGATGGAAGCGACCCTGTTCAGCGCCTGGATCTACGACACACTGAAACCCTACGGCGAACAATTGGACATGGCGCACCCGGCCAAGATGAAAGCCATCAGCGCGGGCAAGAAGAAGAGCGATACCATCGACGCGCGCACCATCGCCGACCTGGTGCGCTGCAACTTGCTGCCGGCCTGCTATGTGGCGCCGCCGCGGATTCGCGAACTGCGCCGCCTGCTGCGCTATCGCAGCCTGGTGGTGAGCGAAGCGGTACGCATGAAAAACAAAATGGCCGGGCTGCTGATGGAAACCGGCGCTCTCTATGTGAAGGAGAAGCTGCACCGCAAGAAATACTTCGCCAGTCTGCTGGAAGAAATGGAAGAGGTGCCCGAGTCGGTGATCGATCTGCTGCGCTTAAGCCGCAGTGCGCTGGAGATGTTCGAGAACACGCAGAAGCGGTTGGTCCGCGAGCTACTTGCCGCTCCCGAGCTGGTGCAACGTGTCGAGCGGTTGATGACGATTCCAGCGGTCGGAGAAATTACCGCTCTCACCTGGGCCCTGGAGGTCGGCGATCCCCAGCGTTTTCCCTCCCGCTCCGATGCCATGAGTTACTGCGGACTGACCGCCGCGTTGAAATCCTCGGCCGGCAAGCAGCAACGCGGACCCATCTCCAAACAGCGCAACCGCTGGCTGCAAACCACGCTGATCGAGGCCGCCAAGCTGGCTCCGCGATGGAATCCGCAACTGGCCGCGCTGCATGCCCGCGAGTTGGAGCATGGACCTCGCAACCGCGCCACGCTGGCCGTGGCGCGCAAACTCGTCGCCTATCTGCTGGCCGTCGACAAAAGCGGCCAGGCCTTTCAACTGCGCGTGCCTTTGGAAGAACCAACCCAAAAAGCTGCCTACGAAGGAAAAACTTTGAACGCAGCGGCGATCCACCGGCCGTTCCTCGCCATCTCGGGGACTGGGCAGAGGAGTCTCGACTCCCGATGCTCCTTACCGTCTGTATCGAGGCCGGCCGGAAAACCCTAACTCATACTTCGTGGACCGGGCTCCCACCCGTTTCCCGCAAATGGATGTCTGGCCAGGCTGCTGCTTTGGCCGCTATGCAGGATCGCACGCCGTTCGCTAACTTTACCGCTCTACTCCCGCTTCGAGACCTCACCCTTCCAAGCGCCAGGAGACCTCCGTCTCCTCTTGACTTTTACTTATCATGGATGTCCCCAGGTTTTCCGAGTGCAAATGCTGGGGAGAGCAGCGTTAGAAATGCCAGCGTGCTGAGCGCTTTCATTGGGTTGGGCCGTCGTTCGTGTAGGTAACGCCATCGCTGGTCCACTGCAGCGTATTTGTCCTGACGGGATATCCGGCAACACTCAGCGTCTGAGTTGCTGTTTGTGGGGAAACCTGGGGACAGGGAAACCTGGGGACAGACGGGACGTACCCCGATTACTTCTTCCCGATCCGGGAAAGACAAAAGCAATCCCAACCTGTTGGTGTGTTTGGAGCGGATCCTCCCTGTTAGTTTCTTTCTATGGCTCGGCTGCCGCGCGTCGTGATCGTCGACGTTCCCCACCATGTTACTCAGCGCGGGAATGCGCGACAAGTAATCCTGGCCGGCGATGCGGACCGCGCCACTTACCTTGAGCTGCTGCGGGACTATTCGCAACTTTATGCTCTCTCCGTGCTGGGTTACTGCCTGATGTCGAATCACGTGCACCTGATCGCGGTTCCGCAAACATCACAGGCACTCGCGCAATCCCTCAAACAGGCACACGGACGCTACGCGGCGTACTGGAACGCGCAGCAATCGTCGACCGGGCACGTATGGCAGGGGCGATTCTATTCGTGTCCGTTGGACGAATCGCATGTGTGGGGAGCTCTGCGTTATGTGGAGTTGAATCCGGTGCGCGCCGGCATGGTGGCGACGCCGGAGCGTTGGAGATGGTCGAGCGCCGCGACGCACTGCGGCCTGGCGGGCCCAGACCCGTTGCTGGAAATGGAACGCTGGCGGATGCGATGGACGGCTTCGGAGTGGCGAGGGTTCATTGCTGACGCGGAATTGGCAGCCGATGTGAGCCGGTTGCGGCACTCCACCCACACCGGGCGGCCGCTGGGCAGTCCGGAGTTCGTAGCCGGTCTTGAGGAATTAACTTCGCGCGCCCTCGTTCCGCGAAACGGAGGGCGTCCCAAGAAGCCGTCCGCCGATTGCAGGCAGGCCAGCCTTATCTCGGTTGCTTAGCTTTTAAAAAACTGGGGTACGTCCCGTCTGTATGAATGCATAAGTGAAATGAAGAAGGGTTCTCGAAGCGGCTACGATGCTGAGACTGGCGAGGAAAGCGCCAGCTCAGAAAGCGCACTGGGAGAACCCTATGAACAACCCTCACTATATCGGATTCGACGTTCACAAGAAAACCATCAGTTTTTGCGTCAAGACCGCTGCGGGCGAGATCGTGGAGGAAGGCAGCGTGCTGGCGCAACGCGAGGTCTTGCGGCAATGGGCCTCAGTCCGTCCGCAACCGTGGCGCGGAGCGATGGAAGCGACCCTGTTCAGCGCCTGGATCTACGACACACTGAAACCCTACGGCGAACAATTGGACATGGCGCACCCGGCCAAGATGAAAGCCATCAGCGCGGGCAAGAAGAAGAGCGATACCATCGACGCGCGCACCATCGCCGACCTGGTGCGCTGCAACTTGCTGCCGGCCTGCTATGTGGCGCCGCCGCGGATTCGCGAACTGCGCCGCCTGCTGCGCTATCGCAGCCTGGTGGTGAGCGAAGCGGTACGCATGAAAAACAAAATGGCCGGGCTGCTGATGGAAACCGGCGCTCTCTATGTGAAGGAGAAGCTGCACCGCAAGAAATACTTCGCCAGTCTGCTGGAAGAAATGGAAGAGGTGCCCGAGTCGGTGATCGATCTGCTGCGCTTAAGCCGCAGTGCGCTGGAGATGTTCGAGAACACGCAGAAGCGGTTGGTCCGCGAGCTACTTGCCGCTCCCGAGCTGGTGCAACGTGTCGAGCGGTTGATGACGATTCCAGCGGTCGGAGAAATTACCGCTCTCACCTGGGCCCTGGAGGTCGGCGATCCCCAGCGTTTTCCCTCCCGCTCCGATGCCATGAGTTACTGCGGACTGACCGCCGCGTTGAAATCCTCGGCCGGCAAGCAGCAACGCGGACCCATCTCCAAACAGCGCAACCGCTGGCTGCAAACCACGCTGATCGAGGCCGCCAAGCTGGCTCCGCGATGGAATCCGCAACTGGCCGCGCTGCATGCCCGCGAGTTGGAGCATGGACCTCGCAACCGCGCCACGCTGGCCGTGGCGCGCAAACTCGTCGCCTATCTGCTGGCCGTCGACAAAAGCGGCCAGGCCTTTCAACTGCGCGTGCCTTTGGAAGAACCAACCCAAAAAGCTGCCTACGAAGGAAAAACTTTGAACGCAGCGGCGATCCACCGGCCGTTCCTCGCCATCTCGGGGACTGGGCAGAGGAGTCTCGACTCCCGATGCTCCTTACCGTCTGTATCGAGGCCGGCCGGAAAACCCTAACTCATACTTCGTGGACCGGGCTCCCACCCGTTTCCCGCAAATGGATGTCTGGCCAGGCTGCTGCTTTGGCCGCTATGCAGGATCGCACGCCGTTCGCTAACTTTACCGCTCTACTCCCGCTTCGAGACCTCACCCTTCCAAGCGCCAGGAGACCTCCGTCTCCTCTTGACTTTTACTTATCATGGATGTCCCCAGGTTTCCTCTGGGCCACCCGCCTCTTTTCTTAAAGACAGTTCTTAAGACAGTCAGGTTTTCATTCAGAATCCCCGGAGGCCAGCCACTCTTCGAGTCGATTGGCGTACGTACGGCTGGAGCGGTGTTCCGTTCCGTCAAAGAGCTTCACCATGAATTCCCGGTTATCAATGCCGCGCAGCTCCACAATGCAGGCCGTTCGTACGATCCGCGACCGGTGTATTCGCAGGAACTTTGCCGGATCGAGTTTCTGTTGGAGTGAATTCATGGTTTCGCGCAAGAGATGGGCGCGGCCGCGAACATGCAGTTCTGCGTAGTCTCCGGCTGCGCTGATCCAGTCGGTGTCCTCCGCCAGCACAATCTGAATTCGTGAACCCGTCCGCACTACAAAGCGTGATGTGTATTTTTCCGAGGTCTGTCCAAGCATTGCCAGGACACGCTCGGCCATTTGGGTTTTCGACGCCGAATCCACAAGCCTGCGCACCCGATCTATGGCCGCAGCAAAGCGCTCATCATCCACAGGTTTGAGCAGGTAATCGAGGGCGTGAACTTCGAATGCCTGCAAGGCATGTTGCTCGTAAGCCGTCAGGAAGATCACGCCGGGTAGATTCTCCTGAGGCAGGGAGCGGAGAACCTCGAAACCGTTCATGCCGGGCATTTGAACATCGAGGAACACAACATCAGGCGAGAGTTCGAGAATTTTTTCCATCGCCGACAAACCATCTCCACATTCAGCGACGACCTTGATGTCCGCGAACTTCTGCAGCCGTAGAGATACTCCGCGCCGGGCTAGTGGCTCATCATCGACAATCAGCGCGCGCACGTCGTTACCTCTCGCTTCTGCCCAGTTTTGCGGAAAGGTAGTTCCACAAAGACCTGGCAACCGTCTGCCACCTGGTATTGCAGCGCAAACTTATAGTCAGTGCCGTAGAAAGTCTTTAAACGTTCCTCAGTATTGGTGAGCCCAATACCGTGAACGGCCGCTCTATTCGCGGCTTCGGCCCGCGCCGGGTATTTTGCGGAGTTCTGGACGATGATCTGCAATAGGGCGCCGTGAAGTTTGCTTTGTATTCGAATCGTTCCACCCTCCACGAGTGGGGCCACGCCGTGCCTGACGGCATTCTCCACCAGTGGCTGCAACAGCATGCTCGGCACCAGAGCGTCCAGGGTGTCTGGAGAGATGGTCAAGTCGATCAGGAGCCGACCCCCGAGCCTGGTCTGCTCGATCGCCAGGTACTGCTCGGTAAAGGCAATCTCTTGCGAAAGCGGCGTCTCGAGTATGGCGTTACTGTCCAAGATGGTTCTCAGAAGCTCGCCAATTTGCGCCAGCATGCGGGTGGCGGCCGGAGCATCCCCCTCCAGGACAAGAGTGGACACGGCATTCAAAGAATTAAATAGAAAATGGGGATTGAGCTGGTAGCGCAGAGCGTTCAACCGCGCGTCGCGCACTTCAGACTCGGCGCGGAGCAGTCTCTCTCTTTCGCGCGCCGATTGCTGCCATTGCTTAATGCTGAAGTACAGGCTGCACCACAAGAAGAGAGTGAAGAGGGCCTGGGTAAAAGTCACGAGCCAGTCTGCCCAATCCAGCGGGCGAATACCGAAGGCCAACAATTCAGCAACATAGGCAGTGACTGCTCCCGCTATCAGTGACCAAACAAATGCTCGCGCCTCCAGAGCGATCCATGAGAATCCGCGGCTCATCAGGGATCGGCAAACCGGCCGAAGCAGGCAACTGGCCGCGAACATTGACAGAACAAATACGCTACTGCCGCGCAGCGTCCCCGGCCGCTTGAGGGCTGGCAGTATCGAGACGAAAACCAACACATAGAAACAGCTCCACCCCGCGATCTGCAGCGGCCAAAAGGTGGGAAACCCGAGGTCGTCGCGCTTTAGCACGATCCGTATTCTAGCCCACGAGTGCGACCCCGCGGCTTCAGTCTGGCGCGCAAAACCTTCGGCCCATCGCAAAATCCGGTCTGATTGCAGACCAGGCCAAACTAATTAGGCCTGCTCAGGTTATTTTCTCGGAGAGTTTTGCACGACAATCAGGAGGGTTCCATGAACAAAGCATTTCGATTTCTGGCAATGTGTACTATCGGCGTTGCATTTGCAACACTGTCTGTGGCCTGGGCTCAAACCTATACGACGCTCGATTTTCCGGGCGCGACGTCAACCCTGCTAGGCGGCGGGCCCAATCCGCAAGGAACGATCATAGGCCAGGAGACCACAGCAGGTGTTTCGCATGGTTTCACCTACAAAGGGGGGGTGTTTAAAGTATTCGATCCCCCCGGCTCCACGCTTACTCTCCCCAATTTCATCGCCGACGATGGAACGATTGGAGGTCAATTTCTTGACGCCAGCCAGGTAACCCATGGCTTCCTTCTTTACAGAGGCCACTACACTATATTCAACGTTCCAGGAGCGGCTGGCACCGGTCTCTCCGGCCTCAATCCATCTGGCGAAATGACAGGATTTACGTGCCTAAAGGATCCTACATGCGAAGCCGCCCCCTACGAGAGCTTCATCGTATCCAACCGAGGGGTAGTCACCCAGTTCAATCCACCCGGGGGCGTCAGCAGCTTTGCCAGCGCAGTGAACCCGCGCGGTGAAGTGGTTGGCACGTACACCGATAACAGCGGAGTGAGCCACGGCTACGTGCTCAACCATGGGAAATTTGTCACGAATAACTTTCCCGACTCTACATTTACATTCAATGGAGGAGTCAATCCCCAGGGAAACATCGTCGGCTTCTACACCGATACTTCTAATGTCTCACACTCGTTTCTGCTGAGCGACGGCGCGTACACGGGTTTCGATCCGCCCGGGGCCACTTTTAGCGACGCAGCTGCGATCAATGACTGCGGTATTATCGTGGGATTCTATTTGGATTCTGCGAATGTTGTTCACGGATATATTCGGACGCCGTAACAAAAAAGCGCGGACTGAACTGTCAGATCCGGGCGCTTGATTCAGATCAGCGGCTCTCATGTCGGCGCGATCTCCGCGCTAACGTGAGGGCCGTTTGCGCTTGCAATTCCTGGGTGGCCGGTGAACCGAGGGTGGTTCAGCCGGCATCTTTCAGACGAGGTCGCCGCCTGAAAAGCTGGGAATCTTTCGTCTGTCCGGCTTCCCGCGAATAAGTGATTCGTTCTAGTAAGGGGAGTTGGGGTTCGAGGGGGTCGACTTTTCGGGCGCAGTTGGTTGGGCTGCGGTTGGGGCGGCGGAGTTGGCTGCGGGTTGCGTCTTGCCGCCGCTGGATGGGGCGGGGGCTGTGGCCATCATCACGTCTTTGTGATTGCCGACCATGTTGTTGGTGTGTCCAGAACCCTGGTTCGGGGCGGGGGCTGCGCTCATGATGTCCTTGTGATTGCCCGACATGGCGCTGGCGTGCGATCCCGAGGCTTTGGCGGCGGCATCTTTTTGGCCTTTGCCATTTTCCGAGGCCGACGGAGTAGATGCCGCGGTTTGCGATTTGGCCTGGCTCTTCCTGGGCGCGTTTTGCGCCAGGCTCGACAGGGACACGCTGGACAAGACCAGAGCGATCACAAGACTTTTCGAGACGGTAGTCATGCGGGCAGCGTACCGCCTTGGAAAAGACCGAGGCATGAGGTTCTTGTAGTTGTTGGTGTCGAAGGTAACGGATTAGAAACCGGCTTCTCAGCCGGCATCTTTCAGGCGGAGGTCGGAGGCTAGCGATGCGGGGAGACCGACACGGCGCAACAGGTCCTGGAAACGTGGATCGTCGCGCAGGCTTTCCATGCTGGGATCGATGTGGAGATAGATGAGCCAGTGGCAGTGCTCTGCGAAGGATTTTTCCAGGGAGTCCATCGCGCGATCGTTTTCTCTCAAGCCGATGTGAATTCCAGCGAAGAAGTGAGGGGCGACATATTTTTGTTTTGCTGCTTGTGTCAGAGCATCGAGCAGGTGCGATGCTTCTCCGGTCTTACCAGCGGCGCCGAAAGAGTGCGCTAGCGCCGCGCGCATCAGAGGGCTGCCGCCGGAAAGGCTCACTCCCTTCTCACCCTCGGTGATCGCCAGGTCGTAGCGAGCCATGTTCCTGTGCGCCAGGCCGAGAATCCAGTAGGTGACGGGGTAGTTTGGATCCAGGTCGGCGGTGCGCAGGAGTTGTTCGACGGCATCGTCGTAGCGGCGGGTATGGTAGAAAGCCCATCCGAGTGCGACGTTAATAATGAGCGACAAGGGATCGAGTTCCTGGCTGTTCTTCATCCGGGCCAGGGCTTCTTCGTGACGTCCCATGGTCATCAGATACTCGGCGTACCAATGGTTGGCAGTTGGATAGGCGGGATTGAGTGCGAGGCTGCGCTTGAATTCTGTCTCGGCCTCGTCCCACTTCCAGTCGTAAAGCCACAGCAGGGCCGCAAGGGACGTGTGGGCTTCGGCGAGATCAGGGTCGAGCCGCAGGGCGGTTATCGCGGCCACTTTGCCTTTGGGGAATGCCGCTTTTGGGGGCAGATAGCTGTTCCATCCGAGGAGCACGTAGGAATCGGCTAAACCCGTGTAGGCAAGGGCGTAGGCGGGGTCTTTCTCGACTGCCTGCTGAAAGTATTCGATCGCCTTGTAGAAGCCTTCTTCGGTCCAGCGGTTCCAGTGGTGACGGCCTTTCAGGTAGAGCCGGTAGGCCTCGGCATCTTCCGTGTGGCGTCGGATGAGCCGCTTTTTTTCTACGCGGGTCAACTGTAAGCGCAATTTCTCCGAGATCTCGTGAGAGATCTCGTCCTGAACCGCGAAAATGTCGTCTGGCTTGCGGTCGTATTGCGCGCCCCACAGTTGAGAGCCGGTGGCGACGTCGACGAGTTCGGCTCCAATGCGCAAAGAGGCGCCTCTTTGCATCATTCTTCCTGTGAGTACGGCGCGCACATTGAGTTCGCGACCGGCGGCTTGCGGGTCAATTTTTTCCCGGCCCTTATAGCGGAAGACGGTGCTCTGCGCCATCACTCGAAGCTTCGGCACGGTCGCGAGGATGTTGATGAGACTTCCGGTGATGCCGTCACTGAGGTATTCGTGTTCCGCGTCGCCACTGGTGTTTTCGAAGGGCAAAACTGCAAGCGAGTCGATGATTTTGGAGGTCCGCTGTGGGCGCGGGCCGGTGGCCTGCGCGGAGGAAGTGCGGGTCTTGCGCTTGCCGGTCGAGGATAGACCGCTGGTAGTTGGCGACGCGATGGATCCCGTTTCTTCTTCCGCGGCCGAGCGGCTGGACTCCGTGTCGCGCTTGAGCCGTTGCAGGGCTGCCCGCATATCGGCGGCGTTCTGATAGCGAAGGTTTCTGTTCTTCTCCAGGGCTCGGTGGATTACTTCTTGCAGCGGCAGGGGGACGCTGGGATTGATTCTTACGGGAGGCAGCGGATTGCGATTGAGGATGGCTTCCGTGAGAACGCCCTGGGTGTTTCCTTGAAAGGGCAGTCTGCCCGTTGCCATCTCGTAGAGAACGATTCCGAAAGAAAAAAGATCGGTGCGGCCGTCTAAGTCTTTGGCCCGCACCTGTTCTGGAGACATATAAGCCACGGTTCCCAGAGCTATGCCCTGGCTGGTGAGATGTTCTTCTGGGACATAGGACAGGGATTGCGTCGCCTGCGCCGCAATCTGGCTGGCGATGGTTTCACGAACCATGTTCTTCGCCAGGCCGAAGTCGAGAATCTTGGTGTGTCCCCGCTGGGTGACGAAAATGTTGGCGGGTTTGATATCGCGATGGATGATGCCCTGGGTATGAGCCGCGTCGAGCGCGTCGGCAACCTGGATGGCAATCGCGAGAATATGTTCGGTATCGAGCGTGCCGGCAGCGATCAGGTATTTCAGGGTTACGCCATCCAGGTACTCCATGGCGATGAATGCACGATCTTCATGGCTGCCAATCTCGTAGATGGTGCAGATGTTGGGGTGGTTGAGCGCAGATGCACCTCGCGCTTCCCGGCGGAAGCGTTCGAGGGCATGGGGGTCCTGAGCTGCATTCTCAGGCAAGAACTTTAGAGCGACGAAGCGGCCGAGTTCGTTGTCTTGAGCTTTGTAGACTACGCCCATGCCCCCGCTGCCGAGTTCTTCGAGGACGCGGTAGCGCGAGATAGTTTCTCCGGTAGCGGAGTGCGGCTGAGGCACACTCGATGCTAGGATCCGGGGGCCTTTCGAGCATACTGGCAATACTGTCAGGGGGCCGAAAATACGAGTCATACTCCGAGTTCTGTCGTGTTACTGATTCCAAACGAATCCGTGCATCGCCCGGTGCATTGATTCGGGCGGGTGTACAATTCTGGACGTTTTCCAAGTTGAAAAGGGAAGTCTGCCGTCAATGGGGTTTCGGTTCGAGTTCGATCCAGGGAACAAGGTGTTGATGGTCCGAGTCGAGGGACGGCTTACGGATCAATTGCTGGCGGAGGTGTTACTGGCGATTCGAAAGTATTCGACGGAGACTGCCCCGCGCGCGGGGATTGTTAACTTCTCGGCTGTGACCGAGGTCGCGACCTCGAGCGCATTCATACGCGAGGTGGCGAGGCAGGAGCCCGTTATGCTTGATGCGAGCCGGCCGCGCGTGATCGTTGCTCCGGGCGAGGTTATGTTTGGTTTGTCGCGGATGTTCCAGCTCGCGGGAGAGCGTACACGGCCGCTGCTGGAAGTAGTACGTACCTTGGACGAGGCGCTGGCGGTGCTGGGCGTGGAGTCTCCGCAGTTCGAACCGCTGGCGTGAGCCCTGCCGCTCTTCGCGAAATTCATTCCTGATGTACACACTGATTCCTCCCGGAAGTTTGAATTCCTGAGCTTGAAATCCGGAGATTGGATTCCTAGGCAGCGTGAACTAGCGATTGGCGTCTGGGGACTGGACGGGCGATGCGCGCAGGCCGGCGGCACTGAAGGTGTAGGTTCTCACTTCGCCTTCGTTGCCTTGCGTGGGAATATCTTTGCCGTTCAGTTGGAAGCTGACGCCGGCGGCGTTTCCGGCTTTCACGACGATTTCCCCGGTGGCGCGAATCGAGGTGTGGGCGGGTGCAATGAGGGTTTCGTGGGCTACGGGTTTGCCATCGGCTGTGATCGAGACCCAGGTGGTTTTGTCGGCCCGGATCATCAGAGTGAAAGTAACGGGCGGTTTCGCGGCGGCGGAAGCCGTGCGTTTCGTCAACGAAAGATTGGCGTTATTTATGGCCGGGGTCGTGGAGCTTGCCGGAGATGCGGCCGTCGGCGCTGCTTTTAGAGGAGGCTGGGTGGGCGCTCCGGAAAGAG
This sequence comes from uncultured Acidobacteriaceae bacterium, assembly GCA_963827005.1. Taxonomy (GTDB): domain Bacteria; phylum Acidobacteriota; class Terriglobia; order Terriglobales; family Acidobacteriaceae; genus Sulfotelmatobacter. The sequence goes on along the minus strand of CAWGZD010000007.1, from coordinate 467,613 downwards.
TTATTGCAGGGCTGGCGGCCGGTGAGGTAGTCGCGGCTGCCGAGATCGTTCCTGGAGAACGTTTTCCGGGCGACAAAGTTTGTGTTTCGGAGGGCGATGCCTTCGCGGGCTTCGGCGGTACGGTCGAAGCAGACGGTTCGGTCGCAGCGGCTACGGGTTGCGACGCGGCGGTGAATTCCCGGTGACGGTGAGAATTCCAGAGCGCGAGCGCGAAGGTAATAACCAGCAAGCCTGCGGCCAGCTTGCCCCAGGGAATTTGGGTGGAAGAGTCGTGGTCGGGGGCGCCGGGGTTTCCTGCAGGATATTTCTGGCGAAAACGCTGGGCAGAAGGCAAGGCCGCAGCGGGCTGTTTTGCGGAATCGGCCAGCGGGGAAGGATCCAGATGTCGAGGTGCTTCGTCGAGAAGGTCTTCCTCGCGAGGATCTCGATCGCGATGAAGTTCGATCTGAAGTTCCGGGCTATGAAGATCGGGGCTCTGAAGATTTTGTGTGCGGCGATCGGCGTCGCGACGACCTTGTTTGCGGCGATCGTCGCGGAGAACCTGAGGGCTGCGATCAGGGCCGGCGTTGCGGGTGGGCAGCACGCTGGGGGGCAGATCGTTCCTGTGAGCATCGTCATGGCGAAGGCCGTCATTACGAAGATCGTTACTGCGAAGATCGTTCGCGGGACGATGGTCGTTACCGGGATCGTGGTTATTGAGATCGCGATGATGAAGATCGCGGAAATCGGGCAGGATGGAGTTGGCCTGAATTTGACTCTCGCGCAAGGCAGAGAGGTAATCGGCTATGGCTTCCTCTTCGTCGAGTCCGACCTGGCGGGCGTAGGCGCGCACGAAGCCTTTGTTGAAGACGCCGCCGGGAAGCTGGTCAAAGTGCTCGTCCTCGAGGGCGCGGAGCATGCGGGTGCTGATTTTGGTCGTGTTGGAGATGGCCTCGAGCTCGATGCCACGCTGTTCGCGCTGCTTGCGAAGTTTTTCTCCGAACGCTCCCACGGCTGGCTCCGGCGGGCGGGGTAATCTCCGTCCGCATGGCGAATGGCGAATAATCATAGGCGAAGGCGGAGGGAGATGCCAGAAGCGGTTGGTGACGGGGGTTACTGAGGGTTAGGGTACCTCGGGGGCTGAAGCCTGGGTAGTGGTGCGGTTTGATAAGGTAGCGAGCCGAACGCGCGGCTCGCCCAGATCCTTCGCCGCGCAAAGAGCGTTTGCTCAGGATGACAATCAGCTTACATCGCTACTAAAGGCCTGTTCCAGGCGCGTACTGTGATTTTCGCTGGAGAGCGACGGTGAAGTTCGCTTTGCAGGTTTTGGCTGGGTCGTCGAAAGCTGAGGCCTCGCGGCCGCCTTCGGAGGCGGTGAAGAACAGGCCTTGCTTGGTGCGCTCGGGCAGCCCAGTGAAGCGGGCCTTGCCGGTGGCGTTGGTGCCGACTTGGAGGTCGAGCTTGTGAAGGTACATGAATCCGTAGGCGATGTGGACCTTGATGGTGGCAGCATAGACCGGCGCGCCGGCTGATCGGTGATGGTGAATTCGGCGGAGCAGTGGCCGATGCCGCCATCGATGACGGGAACAGTTTTGGGGTCGACCGGCGCGGGGCTCTGGGCTTGCAGGGCTAGGTAGAAAAAGTGCCAGCAGGGAGAGCGCGCCGGCTAAGACGATTTGCAGAGTGGCGCGGTCGCATATCCCTTTAAGGATACTCTTGGCGGGCAAGCGGGATATTAAGATTTTGGAGTCAGGTGTGGTGGGGGAACTGCCTCGCGGCGTCGGCTGGACGGCCGAGGCGAGCCTTACGGTGCAGTACAACGAGCAGGTAAGATCAGCATCCCATTGGCTTTAGGGGTTCCTGTTACCAACGTTCATTGCCCCGGCGGCGGGGCGACCCTATAATTTTTGGAACTGTCGCTTCGTCCAGCTAAGACAAACGGAACTGAATCTGGGACCAAGGAACTGAAGATCAGGGAAACCGTCATCACGGCGTATACGGAACAAGCATGCCCGAGGCCACCGGCACTCAACTAACCCGCCAGAGCCAGGAGTTGACCATCTTCCACGATGTGGCGAAAGCGCTTACGTCGTCGCTGGACCTTGACTCCATTCTGCAGACCATCATGGAAAAGATGGCGGAATACTTCCGTCCTGACACTTGGTCGTTGCTGATGGTGGATGAGCAGCACAACGAACTTTACTTCGCGATTGCGGTGGGCGATGCCGCCGAGGCGCTGAAGAATGTCCGGCTGAAAGTGGGCGAAGGCATTGCGGGCTGGGTGGCGAAGCACGGCGAGCAGGTGATTTCGGCGGATGTGGAACACGATCCGCGGTTTGCCAAGCGGGTGGATGAAACCACGCAGTGGGAGACGCGCTCGGTGATCTGCGTGCCGCTGCGGTCGAGGCTGCGGGTGCTGGGCGTGATCCAGTTGGTGAATGTGGACATGTCGCAATTCAACGAGCCGGAAGTTTTCTTCCTGCAGGCGCTTTGCGATTACGCGGCGATCGCGATTGAGAACGCGCGCTGGGTGGAAAAGATTCAGGAACTGACGATCACTGACGACTGCACCGGGCTTTACAACGCGCGGCATTTGTATAAGACGCTGGAGACTGAAGTTTACCGGTCGTCGCGTTTCGGCTATGAGTTCAGCGTGCTGTTCATCGATCTCGATCACTTCAAGTCAGTGAATGACACGCACGGGCATTTGATTGGGAGCAAGCTGCTGGCGGAAATTGGTTATCTGGTGAAGGCGCAACTGCGGCTGATCGATTTTGCGTTCCGCTACGGCGGCGACGAATTTGTGGTGCTGCTGCCGCAGACCGGCAAAGATCAGGCGCTGGTGGTGGCGAAGCGGTTGCGCGATGCGACTGCGGGCCAGCAGTTTCTGCCGCGAAGAAGGGCTTGAATCTGAATGTGCGGGCTTCGATTGGGCTGGCAACTTATCCGCACGATGCGCGCGACGCGCATGACATCATCCGGCAGGCCGACGAGATGATGTATCTGGTGAAGAACACTACCCGGGACAATATTGGGATTGCGCAGCGGGGAGTGATGAAGTGAGCATTGAGCGATTGAGCGATCGGGTCATCGAGTGACTGAAGAAGTGATTTTCAATTGCCCTTATCTCAAATCGCTCAACTGCTCAATTTTTCCGGGCTCACTTCGTGAAGATACCGTGATCCTCGTCGTATTTTTCCTCGACCTTCGAAGACGCATCCGCCATTTCATCGGCGTCTTTCTCCAAGCGCCGCTCGGAGATCGCCTCCTCCTCAGAGCGACGTTTGTTGGATGGCTGGCTCGGCGAACTTGTTGAATCCTTCTTGATATCCGGCATAGTGCACCTCTCGGGTGATTATAAACAATTGGACGCGGATCGATGAGCGCTATGGCGGTTCGCTCAATTTTTCTATGGCTCGCCCGGCTTTGCGTCCGGCTTCCACGGATTCGCATTCGCCGCCCCTGTGGGGTTTACCGAGAAATCCCAGACGTAGAGGTTCATGCCCTGGCTGCCTTTGGTCTCAATCACGGCGTACTCGCCGGGCGCGAGGTCTTCGGTGGGGGTTAGCTTGAGCCATCCTCCGCTGACGCGGTCGATGGTGGTTTTTACGAAATTCTGATCCGGAGTGACCTTGCCGTTGGCGTTGCGCTTCAGATCTCCCACAATGCGCTTGCCGCTTTTCGGTTTTATACGCACGATGCGGTAACGATCATAGGGGACGATGGCCTGCTCGGGCTGTTGGGGCTGCTGCGGTCCTGCTCGTTGCTCGGCGCGGGGAGCGTCAAGGCTGGGCAGGTTGGGCTGAGCGGAAGCGGTTTGGCCGGTGGGCGCGTCGTTGGGGTCGTCATCGACATTAATGTAGATGGAGGGCACGGCGACGTGGGCGCGCACGCCGGCGTGTTCGCCATCGAGTTCGATGGTCTGCTTGGGGGCGGCGGGAATGATGGCTCCGCGGAGAATGTTGGCCTTGGAGCTGCTGTTGATGTCGCCTTCGGCTTGCTGCAGTTCAACGAGCTGCGCCTGGCCCTGAAAGTTATCGAGCAGGAACACGCCGGAATCTTCCGGAAGGCGCAGGCCGGGGGCGACCTGGGGCAGGTGGGAGGGTTCGCCTTCTTTGTCTCCGTCTTTTTCTTTGTCCAAGGCAGCAGCTTCAGGAATGGCAGAGGTGGCGCGGCCTTTCTCATACTTTTCGGTGGCCGGCCAGTCCACCAGCGACGAGGGAAGTTCTTCCCACTCGTTGCGCTCGGCGCTCTGGTAACGCACGCGGTCGCCTTTGACTTCATACTTGGTGACGAGTTGGTACGATCCGTCCTTGAGGATGAGGCGGCGGGCAAGCTCCTGGGCCGCGGCATGAAGCGGGGCATAAAGAACGAGAATGAGAGTGAGCGCGGCCAGGGCGATGGCGGCGAGCATGCGTGCGCGGCGTGAAAGTGATGAAATCTTGGATGTGGGTGTCATCTTCGTCTATTTAGATGCGCCGATTTTGATTGTCTTTAACTATTATTGTCCCTAACTATTATCGTCCGAGATGGGGTCCATCCGCCAACCGGCAAAGTGCAAATGCGAAGAGGGTCCACGCTTATGACACGGCCAACCACGCAGGCAATTTCACCGTTCTTCATCGTCAGCAACGTCGAGCAAAGCATCGCGTTTTACCGCGACCGGCTTGGCTTTGAAACCAGATTCCGGCAGCCAGAGCAAAACCCTTTTTTCGCCATCATCGGCCGCGACGGCGCGCAGATCTTCATCAAATCGCAGAAGGATGTGCCGCCGGTGCCGAACTCCAAGCGTCATCCCTTCTTGAGGTGGGATGCCTACGTCTATGCACCAGACCCGGATGCGCTCGCCGCGGAATTTGCCGAGCATGGTGCGGCCTTCAGCGCGCGCATTGCGGATACACACGACGGTCTTCGCGGCTTCGAGGTTTGCGATCCCGATGGGTATGTCTTGTTCTTCGGTCGGCCTAGGTAGACGGTAGAGTCGCGATGCAGTGCGGCAATGAGCGCAAGCGCCTGGTTACAACAGTTACTTCCCGATTTCGCGCCCTTTTGCAATGATCTAGTCGACCGGTGAGCGTCCGCGCCGCGGGTGGGATGCGGGCAGAGAACTATGCCTGCGCATTCTATGCGCATCGGTCCCTAACATTGTTTAGCGGGAGGGCAGAGTATGAAGGGGACAGCGTTGTGCTTGCTTCTTGTAGTCGCCGCAGGCTGTAGCGGTGAGAAAAGCAACAGTGGGCCGCCATTCCTTGAGGGTCTTGCTGTGAGCAAAGAGACGCCCATCGAAATAAAGTGCCGAGGCGACATATCGGGAGGGTTTGACTTCTGGGAGAAGGATCGATTTCGGGCAGCGTACTCGGGTATGAAGGAAGCAATGGCGAACGGCACGGTGTACGCACCCGGCAATGGCCCTGCGTATGACTTCCGATATTTCCAAACCTGCGATGTAACACAGAGTGGGCGGAGCTTCGAGACCTGGGCGCGGCGATAGAGCCCCGCGTCGCGGACTTTGGCTGTTGGCGATAAAGCGGGATATCAATTGTTGAGACGGTGGATCAGCCATCTCTACTTCTTCGCCTCGACTCCGCAGCCGACGCGGAACACGTGACCATCGGGATGGCGAAGGTGCATCTCGCGGACCTTCCACGGCATATCGGTGGGCGGAAATGTGATCTCCAGTCCGGCGGCGAGGCAATGCTTGTGCATCTCGTCGACGTCGTCGACCCAGACTGACATCCAGACGCCCTTGTCGCCCTCTTCGTCTCCCTGCTGCTGAAACGTGGTGGTGTTCGTGCCGCGGCCTCGGCCTCCCTGCGCTCCCTGGCAAAGAAAGATGCGAACTTCTTTCCCCGCTCCCACCGCGCCAAACGTCGGAGGCGTTCCCCAGTCCCACAATTTCTTCCATCCCCACTTCTCAAACCATGCGACCGCGCCTGCGATATCGGACACATTTAATACCGGAGTCAGACCTTTGACTTCCATAATCCTGACCTTCCCTAACCGGAGAAGGATACACCCGGCAGACCGACGGATTTGGCCTACGGTTGCATAATCATCGGTGCGCTCATTGACTCGTCGCGTGGAAGATCCCCAATGAAGCCACGGAAAGAATGTGTCGGCTTGTAGTATCCTCGCCTTGTCGATATTCTGTTGCACGCGCGACGCCACCGTCTTCGGACACAATGAACCCTAAACTTATTTCCTTTTCTTTCGTGCTGTCTGTGCTGTCTGTGCTGCTGTGGAGCGGGCCTGCCTCCGGCCAGGCGGCGCCAGCGGCTAATGGCGGCCCGCAAAATTCGACCCAGCAAAATTCGACTCCGCAGTATTCGTCGCAAGGCAGTGTTGCTTCCGCGGCGTCGCCGGGGCAGGGTGCGCCAGTTTCTTATGCGTCGGTGTCGCAGTTGAATGGATTGCTGGCGCAGCTCGAAGCGACCTCAAAGGCTACGCAGGATGATCTGGTAAAGCTGCGCATTGAACGCTGGAAGACCGACGGTTCGTCGAAGAAGCGCTCACTTGCCGATGTTGATTCCGTGCAGCGCAATCTGCAGAACGCGCTGCCGGAAATGATTGCGCAATTGCGCACTGCGCCGGAAGATCTGCCGGCGACCTTCAGGCTGTACCGGAATCTGGATGCGCTCTACGACGTGCTGGGCAGCGTGGTGGAATCGGCAGGCGCGTTTGGATCGAAAGATGATTTTCAAGCGCTGGCCAACGATCTGAGTAGCTTTGAGGGCACACGAAAACAGATCGCGGAGCGCATGGAGAATCTGTCGGCGTCGAAGGAGCAGGAGATTGTGCGCCTGCGCGCGGACCTCAAGACCGCGCAGGCGGCGATTCCAGTTGAACCTCCGAAGAAAACGGTAGTGGACGATAACGAGCCTCCCAAAAAGCCGGTGGTGAAGAAGAAGCCGGTGGCGAAGAAGCCGGCTACGGGCACGCCTCCGGCGACTGCTGCGCCGCCAGCGCAGAACCCTCCGCCAGCAGCTAAGCCGCAGTAGGGCGGCTTCGGGCTTCAGCCGAGCCATGGATCCGGCAGTCTTGTCTTGTGAGGTTGATTGGAGGGGTTTGGCCGAAGCCCGACGGCCGAAGCCCGAAGCCCGATCGAATCTGATAACCTTCCTTCCGCATCATGATTGCGATTGTGAATCCCGATATTGTCTTTCACGTCAGCATCCCTGCGATTGTTTTTGGCGCTGTCATTATCTGTGTGGTGTTGCAGGATGCGTTTGAGACGGTGGTGCTGCCGCGGCGAGTGACGCGGCAGTTCAAGCTGACTGCGTGGTTCTTGCGGCGGACGTGGATTCCGTGGAAGAACCTTGCTGCGCGCATCCGGACGCCCTCACTGCAGCAGAGTTTTCTGGGATACTTCGGGCCCCTGTCGTTGATCACGCTGCTGATTTTCTGGGCGGTGAGCCTGATCATGGGTTTTGCGCTGCTGCAATATGGCATTGGCGGCCACGAACAACTCAGCAACGAGCCCATCACGTTTGGCCGGATCATTTACCACAGCGGCGAAACGTTTTTCACGCTGGGTTATGGCGACATTGTGCCGACGTCGAGGCTGGCGCGCGCCCTTTCCGTGCTGGAAGCGGGGATGGGCTTCGCGTTTCTGGGGGTGGTGATCGGCTACCTGCCGGTGGTGTACGCTTCGTTTTCGCGAAGAGAAATTCAGATCTCCATGCTCGACGCCCGCGCGGGATCGCCGCCGACGGCGACTGAGTTGCTGGTGCGGCTGGCGGGGACTGCGGAAGATCCAGGGAAGATCGACCAGATGGTGCTCGACGGATGTCTGCGCGATTGGGAACGCTGGGCGGGGGAGTTGCTGGAGAGCCACATTTCTTATCCCGTGTTGAGTTTTTTTCGGTCGCAGCACAGCAACACGTCGTGGCTGGGAACTTTGCAGACCATGCTTGATGTGACTTCGCTGCTGATCACAGGCGTTGACGGTATTCATCCCGGGCAGGCGCGGGTGACGTTCGCGATGGCGCGGCATGCGGCTGTCGATCTGGCGCAGACCGTGAATGCCCGCTACGATCCGCTCGCGCCGGAACGATTGACTGACGCCGGTTTCGACACTTTGCGGGATACGCTGGCGGCGGCCGGATTGAAGTTGCAGAGTACAGAAGAAGCACGGCGGAAGCTGACCAAGTTGCGGTCGATGTATGAGCCCTATCTCCACTCGATGGCGCGAAATCTTATGGTGGCGCTGCCGCCGTGGCAGCATCCGGTAAAGGGGCGGGACAACTGGCAGGCCGGGCCGTGGGACCGCATCATCCAGGCCAAGGGGTTGGCGGTGCTGGGACAGAAGCCGGTGCAACCGGGGAGCATCGAAGATCATTTCTAGAATCATTGAGTCATTGGGTGATCGGGTCATGTGAGTGATTAGGAATCATTGAGTCATTGGGTGATTGAGCCATTGAGCCATTGAGCCATTGTGAAACCATCCGGGACATCTTAGCCATCGGAATTCGCACGTTATGTTTTTCAATTACTAAATGACTCGGTCACTCAATGACTCAATCACGCAATGGCTCAATTCGAATCGTCTGGTAAGATCGCGTTTCCATGAAGAACATTGGCGAGAACGTGGTGCGCATTGAGGCTGAGGCGCTGCGAGCGCTGGCGGACCGCATCGGCGGACCGATGGCGGCATCGTTTCAGCGCGCCGTCGATCTGATGTTCGGTTGCGGGGGCCGTGTGGTCGTCACCGGCATGGGAAAGAGCGGGCTGATCGCGCGCAAGATTGCCGCGACGCTGAGTTCGACAGGCACTCCGGCTTTGTATCTGCATCCGGTCGAAGCGTTGCACGGGGATTTGGGGATGGTCGTGCGCGGGGATGTGGTGCTGGCGCTTTCGGCATCGGGTGAAACCGAGGAGATTCTGGCGTTGCTGGCGACGATCAAGCGGCTGCAGGTTCCGCTGATTGCCATGACCGGCGATGCGATTCGAGTGGCAAGCGCAGAGAAAGTGAAAACAAAGTCAAAGGCAGCGGGCAAGAGTGCCCGCTCCACACATGCAAGGTCCACACAAACGAGTTCGACACATGCTTCCACCTTGGCCGCGGCGGCCGATGTGGCGCTCGATTGTTCGATTGCTGAGGAGGCTTGCTCTCTAGGGCTGGCGCCTACCGCTTCGACCACAACGATGCTCGCTTTGGGCGATGCGCTGGCGGTTACGCTCAGCGAGAAGCGCGGTTTCAAGGAAGAAGATTTTGCCAACCTGCATCCCGGAGGGAAGCTGGGGAAGCGGCTTGCGCGGGTGGAATCGCTGATGCACTCCGGTGACGCGTTGCCGCGCGTCGGTCCCAAGACGAAAATGCCCGACGTGATCTATGAAATGTCGCGCAAGAAGCTGGGCGTGACGGCCGTCGTGGAGGGCGACCGGCTGGTGGGAATCATCAGTGACGGAGATTTGCGCCGGCTGCTTGAGAAGCGCGGGAAGGACGTGCTCGATCTCGTTGCCGAGGAGTGCATGACAAAGAATCCGCGAACCATTGCGGCCGGGGAATTCGCGGCGACCGCTCTCGCGCTGATGGAAGAGAAGAAGATCACTTCGCTGATGGTCGTCGACGGCGGAAAACTACAAGGGATCGTGCACCTGCACGATCTATGGAGCACTGAGCTGGTGTAGAAATTGAGTCATTGAGCGATTGGGTCGTTGGGCGATTGGAACGCCATCGCACGTTTCGCCTTTGATTTTGATCTCCAATCGCACGATGACCCGATCACCAAATTACTCGATGAGGTTCTATGTATCACTACGACCCTAATACCGCGCTGGAAGAATTGACCGAAGATGCGACCCTGCCGAACCCGGTGCACGTGCGCGACATGATCCTGCGCAAGCATCCTTCCACCGACAAGGCGCTAGAGCTGAACCGGCTCTTTGTCGAGTATCAGAAGTTTTTCGGCGAGACGCAGAAGCTAGGGAAAGAGATTCTGCGGCAGCTGACTTCTTAGGCTGGAAAGCCTGTGTGGGGACAGCCGCCCTCGGCTGTCCGGCGGGCGAAGCCCGCCAGCATTTTCCGACGTCACGAGAAATCTATGAGCACACGATCGTCAATCTGGTACGGCGAGGAAAAAGGCAAGACCGTCCATATTTACTGGGAGTTGGGCGAGCGAGAAATGAAAGATGGCCGCGGAGTCGCAGCACCTGTGTATATTGCAGTCGACGCAGGTGATGCCAACAAGGAATCAGCCGTGCGCTTGCCCCGATCGACTGCCGAAGCCATTCTGGCCGTGCTTCAGCCGAGGTATCTTGAAGAAACCGGCCACGGGATCATTTGAAGCGCATTGCCTGAACTAATGCGACCGGGCATGGCCTAACACGCACCTCCCACGTACAATGTTGGATTCCCCTAAGCCAGCGGGTGCCTTCACTCGGCACTCGCAACTCGGCACAGGTACTCACTCTATGCACAGATGGTCAGAATCGTTCATTCCCACCCTGCGCGAGGCTCCGGCCGACGCGGAAGTGGCCAGCCACAAGTTCCTCATCCGGGCGGGTTACATCCGGCAGCTGATGGCTGGTGTGTACTCGTATCTTTTTCTCGGCAACCGGTCGTTTAACAAGATCATGGGCATCGTCCGCCAGGAGATGGACAAGATCGGGCAGGAGTTTTTTCTGCCGGCGCTGCATCCCCGCGAGCTTTGGGAGGCCAGCGGGCGCGCCGCTTTGATGGGCGAGAATCTGTTCAAGCTCAAAGATCGCAAGGGTGCTGAACTCGTGCTGGGCATGACCGAAGAAGAAGTGATGACTTCGATCGCCGTAAAAGAGCTGCGCAGCTACAAGCAGTTGCCGCAAATCTGGTACCAGATCGCCACAAAGTTTCGCGACGAACCGCGGCCCAAGTCCGGCCTGCTGCGGGTGCGGCAGTTCATGATGAAGGACTCGTATTCGTTCGACATCGATGCCGCGGGGCTGGATGTTTCCTACAAAAAGCATTACGACGCCTACTGCCGCATCTTCGACCGTTGCGGATTGAAGTACATGGTGGTCGAAGCGGATTCGGGTGCGATGGGCGGCAAGGAATCGCATGAGTTCATGGTCCGCACCCCGGCGGGCGAAGATCAGATTGTGAGTTGCGACGGCTGCAACTACGCCGCGAACCTGGAGAAGGCTACGTCGAAGCTAGGGCTGGTCGATGAGCTTGCCCCCGAGGGCGATGGAAGGCCCATCGAGGTGCACACTCCGGGGCAGAAGACGATTGAAGATGTAGCGCGGTTCCTCGGAGTCTCGCCGAAGAACAAGATCAAGACGCTGGCCTTGATGGCCGAGGAGCCGGCGTCGGATAAGAAAAAAGATGAGAAGGCTGGCAAGCCCAGGCTGCGCGCGATTGTGGTGCTCATGCGCGGCGATCACCAGCTTAACGAAGCCAAGCTCAACGCAACCGTCGGGGCCGCGACGCGTCCCATGGATGAGGCGGAGATCAGGGCGCTGTTCAAGTCTCCTGCAGGATATTTGGGGCCGCTCGAGATTGAGTGGGCTAAGGACTTCAAAAAAGATAAGGATCTTCCTGTGTTGTTGGTCGATAAAGCTCTTGAAGGCCGTACGAATCTGATCGCCGGCGCCAACAAAGAGGACTATCACCTGAAGAATCTGACGCCGGGGAAAGATTTTCATCCTACGGTCTATGCCGACCTGCGTGCAGTTACGGCGGGCGAAGGCTGTCCGAATTGCGGAAACACCCTGCGCATCGATACCGCGGTTGAGATCGGGCACATCTTCAAACTCGGCTACCGCTATTCAGAAACCATGGGTGCGCGCGTGCTCGACAAGAACGGCAAAGAAGTTACGCCGATCATGGGCTGTTACGGCATCGGCATCGAGCGCATTCTTACGGCGGCGATCGAGCAGAGTAACGACGAGAACGGATTCTGGCTCCCGCCGTCGATTGCTCCGTTCGAAATTGTCGTCACTCCTACCAATGTGAAGGATGAGAGTTTGCTCACGGCCGCGGTCGACATCGCAACCCGGCTCGAAGCGGCTGGGTTTGACGTGATCCTGGACGATCGCAACGAGCGCCCTGGAGTCAAGTTCAAAGACGCCGATCTGGTCGGTATCCCCTTTAGAATCACGGTGGGGAACAAGGTTACCGAAGGTACTGTGGAAGTGGTTCTGCGCTCGACTCGTGAAGTACGCGATGTTACGATCGCGACGGTGGTGGAATATTTTCAAGGAGTGCTGCCAGCCAGGGCCTGAACGTTGCGCCTCTGGCCCACCGGCGCAGCTTCGAGCTTATGGGAACAATAAAAGCAATCGCTGGATTTCTCGTAGTCATCCTGGTGGTGTTCGCCCTGTTTCAAATCGTGCCGCCCTTGATGGCCAATTACAGTTTTCAGGACGACCTGAGGCAGGTTGCCATGATGGATGGGTCGGCCTACCAGAAGAGTGATGACGACGTCCGCAACGATGTGATGCGGAGGGTCAAGGAGCACGACCTGCCGATCGAGCCCAAACAGGTGACGGTCCAGCGCATCAGCACGCCCGGATTGGCCGCGGTTTACCTCGCCGCGGACTACACAGTTACCGTGAACCTGCCCGGCTATTCCTTCGATATGCACTTCAATCCGACTAGCGGAAACAAGTAGTAGCCAGTACCTGGTACCTAGTAGCTCGCAATCAACCAGCTCTTGAGCTTCGGCCGGCAACTGGGTACTAGGTACTCGATACTAGTTACTGTCCTATCAGCCAGTGACATTCGTAACCTTGTCACCCGGTTACCTTCCTCCTAATATCGCCGTTAGGTGAGAGTTTTCTCACGGCCGCGTACCCAGCGAGCGTCGCAACGTGGCCGATTCCAGGAATTCAAGCAGAATCCAGACTGGCGACGTTTCCAGGAACGCAAACGACAAGTCAAGTTGGTGGAGGCAGTTTATGACGATGCGAGTTCGAGCAATTCTGATGTTGATGGCGGCGCTGGCTATGATGAGCCTGGCCGGCTGTGGTCATTACATATGCGGCGCCGGGTTTGGCGCATCCACCTGCACGACGGGACCGACTCCTCCCGGCGGTAGCACAACCGCAGCTTTTGCTTTTGCCATCGACCCGGCAGGCACGGTCGACGGTCTCACGTTGAATACCAGCGCGGGAACCTTTGGGCCAACCCCCAGCTACACGGGACCGACCACTCCGCAAAACACCTCGGGCGAGGGCTCGGTCGTGGCGCAGGGCCAATATTTGTACACTTTGTTTTCGGGCACCGGCCAGATCTATGGCTTCACGATCAGCTCAACCGGTGGTTTGACCGCGATGACGAATAGCCCGTTCAGCGCGGCCTACCTGATCGGCAGCACGGTCGGTGGCACGCAGGCCATGATTACGAATCCGGCAGGCACTCTGCTCTTCGTGATCGATCAAAGTGCGGGCGCGGTCTACACCTATCAGATCGCCGCCGGCGGAGCGCTTACCCTGGCCGCCAACTCGCCGACCTTCCTTCCCTTTCAACCGGAAAACATGGCGACCGATGGCCTGGGAAATTTCCTTTATGTTACAGAGATCGGTACTCAGACCGTGCCCGAACTCGCCGCTTACAGCATCAACAGCTCTACTGGCGGGCTTACCGTAGTTCCCGGCAGTCCCTTTTCCTTCGGCACGTTCGGCATGGCGCAAGTCCAGGGCGAGCCATCGGGCCTGTACCTGGTTGGCACGACAAGCACTGTCTTCGGCGATGACCATCTCTACGTGTTTAACATTGCGCAGTCGGGGACCGCGAACGCGGGTGCCGTCACGCTCGCGAGCGGATCGCCATACACTACCCCGACCGGCTCTTCACCAGTCGCGATCGCGGTGGCGCCGAATGTCGGCGGCAACCTGGTCTACTCCTTCAGCGTCGACAGCACTGGAACGTACAATCCCATCGAAGGCTATGTGTTGAGCACCTCCGGCACGCTTTCCCCGGTTAGCGGATCACCGTTCACCGCTCTTTCCACGGGTGGCTGGGGCCAGTTTGACCAGAGCGGAGCGTACCTCTTCGTTTACGACAGCACAACCGGGGATTTGAATTCCTATGACATCGGCACCGGCGGCGTCCTGACGCAGCCGATTACGTCCGTGCCCACGATCTCTGGCTACTGGTCGATCACCGATCCCAACTAACTTGAACTCCTTCACTCTCGCACTAATAACAGCCTGGAGACCCGCATGTACTGCGGGTTTCTTTTTGTTTGCTGGGGCAGCGGTACAATGGAAGCATCGCATCCTGGAATTGCGAAGGAGTAAAAACCGCGGTCAGGGAAGCGGCAAAGGGAATAGCAAGTGGTCAAACCTTTTGGCGCGTCCCGTCGTCTGACCATTAGGCGGCTCTCGGCAGGTATCGAGTCCAAACGTGGCCATTAAGATCAAGATCCCAAAAAACGGCGGCAACGGCGGCAAGAAATGGCGCGGCTTGCCCCGCGACCCGGTGATTCGGGCCGCGCTCGTCGTTTTTCTCGTAGTCGCGATCGGGCTCGGTGGATTCTTCTGCTACTTCTACATCAAGTACGACCGCATCATCGAGCAGCGCTTCCGGTCGCCGGTGTTCAGCAATTCGGCAAAAATCTATGCTCTGCCCCGGACGGTGCGCGACGGCGACAAGATCGACGCCAAGGAAATCGCCGCCTTCCTGCGCCGCGCCGGCTACTCCGATAAAGACGGCCAGTCCCCGCTCGGCACCTTTCACCTGGTCAGCGACGGCATCGAGATCACGCCCGGACCCGAGAGCTACCACAGCCCGGAAGGCGCGCATATCGCCATTGAGGACGGGCAGGTCGCGCGCATCGTCAGCCGCGGCAACGAGCTTTCCGCCTACGAACTGGAGCCGCAGCTGGTGACGGCCCTGTTCGACTCCGAACAGCGCTCGAAGCGCCAGGTGGTGAAGTACGCCGACATCCCTAAAGTGATGATTGATGCCGTGCTCGCCATCGAAGACCGGCGATTCTTCGAGCACAGCGGCGTGAACTTCATCCGCATGTTTGAGGCGGGTTGGATCGATGTGACGCGGCAACGCCACGAGCAGGGCGGTTCCACGATCACCATGCAGCTCTCGCGCGGCTTTTTCCTAACTCCGGAAAAAACCGTGAGACGCAAGCTGACCGAGATGCTGATCGCCGAAGAGCTGGAACAGAAGTTCAGCAAGCAGCAGATTCTTGAGTTCTACGGCAACTGGGTGAACCTGGGGCAGCGCGGATCCTTCGCCATCAGCGGCTTTGCCGAAGCCTCTCGCGCCTACTTCAACAAAGATCTGAAAGACATCACCTTGCCCGAAGCCGCGCTCCTGGCTGGCATCATCCAGGGCCCGAGCCGGTTGTCGCCCTACCGCCATCCCGAGCGCGCCTTGGAGCGCCGCAACCTGGTGCTGGATTCCATGGTCGATACCCACGCCATCACCCGTGAGCAGGCCGAGAAGGCCAAGGCTATGCCGCTGAAGCTGGCGCCTCCGAACGTAGAGGCAAGCGACGCGCCGTACTTCGTCGACATGGTGCGCGACACGCTGATCAACCACTTTAACGAACACGATCTGAACGACCAGTCCTACCGCATCTACACCACGCTCGATCCCGATCTGCAGAAAGCTGCGGCGCAAGCCGTCGAGACCGGCATCAAGCTGGTCGACGATCAGGTCACCAAGATGCGCACCAAGCGCGTGAAGGTGGGCAAGAAAGTTGAAACCACCGTTGCCCCCGGCCCGCAAGCCCAGGTGGCGATGGTCGTCCTCGATCCCCATACCGGCGCGATCCTGGCCTTGGTCGGCGGACGGGATTACGGCTTCAGCCAGTTGAATCACGCTTTGTCGAAGCGCCCCACCGGTTCGATCTTCAAGCCCTTCGTCTACGCCGCCGCCATGAATACGGCGCTCGATGGTTCCGCAACGGTGATCACTCCGGCGTCAACCGTAACCGACGCACCCTCCAGCTTCGCCTACGGAGATCAGATCTACGAGCCGCGCAACTACAAAGAGGAATACAAGGGCGAAGTGACGCTGCGCTACGCGCTGGCCATGTCGCTGAACAACGCGACCGTAAAAGTCGCCGAAGAAGTGGGCTATGACAAAGTCGCGGACCTGGCGAAGTCGGCGGGAATCACTTCGGTGAAGGCGACCCCCGCCATGGCGCTCGGCTCCTATGACGCTCCTCCGCTCGACATGGCCGGAGCTTACACAGTGTTCTCGAACAACGGCGTGCGCCTTTCGCCGATCCTGGTGAACTCAGTGCGCAACGCCAAGGGTGACGTAGTTGCGAACTTCAAAACCGACCAGCGCCCGGTGCTTGACCCGCGCATCGCCTACATCATGACCAACATGATGGAAGGCGTCATCAACAACGGCCTGGGCTACACGGCAGTTCGCCTTCGCGGGTTCACGCCGCCGGCAGCAGGGAAGACCGGCAGCTCGCACGATGGATGGTTTGCCGGATACACCTCGAACTTGCTGTGCATCGTCTGGGTAGGTTATGACGACTACAGCGATCTTCGACTCAGCGGCGCGATGACGGCCGCGCCCATCTGGACTGAGTTCATGAAGAAGGCGTCGGCCCTGCCGCAGTATTCCGACATGAAGGCCTTCGCGCAGCCCACCGGCGTCGTAGACGTGCAACTGGATAAGGCCACGAACCGCCTCGCGACCCCGACCTGTCCTGACGATTACACCGCGGCCTTCGTAGCGGGCACGGAGCCCCGCGAGACTTGCGATCAGCAGAACGGCGTGGCGGGAATGTTCTCCCGAATCTTTGGCGGAGATAAGCCGTTGCCGCCTGTAAATCCAAACGGCCAAGACCCGCAGAATCCCGACTCGCAAAAGAAGAAAGGATTCTTCGGCAAAATCGCTGGCATCTTCAAAGACGACAAACAGTCAGCCCCGCCACCCAAGCCTCCCGACGCTACCCAACCCGCGCCCCACTAAATTTCAGCCACAGGGTGCCCCGTCCTCGTCCCTGCGCCTTTTGCAGGGACAGGGCGGGGATTTGATTTCGAACTCTCAACGACGTCAGCTCAACAGCCCCATCTCGCGAATCGCATCTCCAGCCCCGCTCAGGTCGGCGAGCCGCATTTCAGAATACTTGCGGGATAAAATCACGCCGGGCGCGCCCGCGCGGAAGGCCGCCATCACTGCTGCCTTCACGCTTTGCCGAGTGCACTTGCTGTTATTCGCCTCGGTCGGAATATCGATATCTATTCCTGGCCAGATTAGCGTCTTCGTACCGGCAACTCCCTCGAGCGAGCGCTTCGTCTCGCGATAGACGTAATCAGCCGAAAGCCCGGTGTGAGGAATATCAGCGTAACTGCCTTCTTTGAAGTTCATCACCGCATAGTTAAAGTCGATCAGGCCCTGTTTCGAGAGATCCCCATACAGTGTCGTGCAGATATTGTCCGCATACAGCGCCATGCGCTCGCCGCCGCAGTTGTTGTACATCACGACCTTGATGAAATCCGAATAGTTCGAAAGCTCGTGAAGATCCTGTTCCGCGCGGTAAATCGGATTAAAAGAATTGTTGTGCCAGATGTGCCAACCTACCGGCACCGTCGGCTTCGCGGTCTTTACCGTCTTGTAGATTGCGGCGTAGGTCTCGCGCAGGCTGTCGGTCCAGAGCATCTCCCATGCTGCGAGTTCGGGATAGCGCAACAGGAGCCGCCAGAACTGAACATAATAGCCATCCACCGGACGCTTGCCGCTGCGCGCCGAGCGAACAAATTTCTCCAACTCCAGAAATCCCTGCCGGGCCCGCTCCACATTGATGCCGCGGGCTCTCGCCTTACTCTGACAAAATTCGCAGAAGCAGGTGACGTTCCCCGGATCGATCGGCGGCATGTCGTGCGTGGCCCCCAGGCTGTCACAAAGCGCGCCCTGCCGCTCCGATCCCCACATGATTCCGTCGATGTCATAGGAGCGCGAGTAGTCCTCGACCAGGCCGGTGAGAAAATTCCGGTAGTCCGGATTGTTGACGCACAGCGTCTCAGCATTGCGCCCGTACAGATCCCGCTCCTGCACCTTCTCGATGTTCGGCAAGTCGGTGCGAAACACGTCCTCAAGCCAGCAGATTACTTTCATGCCGCGCTTCTTCGCGGCGGGGAGCACCTCGGCAAGAATATCCAGGTTGCCGTGGTCGGGGGCGCGCGTGTCTTTCAGAACCGTGTTCTTGTAGTACTCGGGATGCGGGGTGGCAAAGTTCCCGCCGTGGAAATTGAGATCGTATTCCTGCTTGCCGTGATCCGGCAGCGGCTGGCCCGGAATCTGCCTTCCGGCAATCCCGCGACCGTAGGTGAACACTGCAAGAAACAAGGTATTCACGCCGCCGCGCTCCTGAAGCACATCCAGAACTCTCTCCGTACCTTCATCCACAAACGAAACTGCTCCCACCTGGATGCCGATCATTTTCGAGGAGACAGCAGCGTGTCCTGACCCTGGCAAGGCCAGGGCAGCGCCGGCTCCTCCGGCGATCTTCAAGAACTCACGGCGATTCACGTCCGATTTCAACATGCACTACCCCCATTTTCTTTGGTCAAAGCCGGTAACAGTGTAAGGGAAATCCACAGCCCCCTTGTGACATCTGACCTTGTGCCAACCGTCGAACCTGCGCGATCATGGTTGAGGCCGAGGCGCCGCGCAGGGTGCGCATGAGGTCGTCCTAAGCTCTTTGTTCTCTGGATTTTGACCTCTAAGTTCTTTGTCATCAATATTTTGCAGCCACGCTTTGCAGAACCCGCGCCCCGCAGGACTTTCGGAGGGTACATGGGAGGGGGGTACCCTCATTTAAGCCCGTAAGGCGGTCAAACATCCCGTTTCCGGAAGGCCGCTCAAACTTTATTTTCAGTTAAAAATCCACCGGCTTTTGGGAGGAAAAAACATCCCCTCCGGTGTCTAAGCCTTGTAGCAACGGTCAGACTCCACCGCACTGCCGGGCGAAAGAGCTTTTCACGGGTAGAGGTTTTCTCTGTGTCTCTGTGCCTCTGTGGTGAACGGTTTTGAAGAGTCCAAAATTCTTCGCCGCCCGGCAAGAACTGTGGCAGAATGGGCTCGTTGGAATGGTCGCTTTGGGGGTGTGGTATGTCCTGCCGGAAGACCTGCCTGATTAAGATCCACCTGATCAAGACCTGCCTGATTCTTCTTGTTGTTGCAATCTCAACCACTGCCGCACTGGCGCAAGTTTCTCATCCCGAACAGGTGCAGATCGCGCCGCCCCTGGTGCGCGCCGTCGAACCTCCGGCCCCGGAGGCAACCGCGGCCGATCTGGAGAAGCAAGCCGATCTTTTGCGCGGCGAGAAACTCTACCTGGATGCACTCGACTATTACCATGCCGCGCTGAACAAGAAAGCGAATGATGCGACCCTGCTGAATAAGATCGGCATCACGGAACTCATGATGCAGCGCTACAAAGAGGCGCGCAAAGCATTTGAGCATTCCATCCGCTGCAATCGCGAATACGCCGACGCTTACAACAATCTGGGCGTGGTGTTTTACGAGGACAAGAAATATGGCGCCGCGGTGAAGCAGTACGAGAAGGCGATTGCAAAGGACAACAGCTCGGCGTCGTTCTTCAGCAATCTGGGCGCGGCCTATTTTTCCAAGCGCGATTTTGACCCAGCCGTCGTGGCTTACCAGCATGCGCTGGAACTCGATCCCAGCGTATTCGACCGGAGTTCGCGCGATGGGGTGCAGGCGCAGCTGCCCAGTCCGGAGGATCGCGCCCGCTACGACTACACGGTTGCGAAGTTATACGCCAAGATGGGTTTCTCCGACCAGTCGCTCCAATATTTGAGAAAGGCGATGGAGGCCGGCTACAAGGACTTGAGGAACGTATACAAGGACGCGGAGTTTGCCGACCTGCGCAAGAATCCGCGCTTCACGGAACTCATGGCCTCGAAGACGCCGTCGATTCCGAACTGACGTTGCCCGGCTCGAACCCATCGCATTGACCGTGAGGGAGTTGAGTCCGATTGCACGAAAATTACAAAGCTTTACAAAATTAGACGGAACTAAGCCGCGTTCTGAGGTTTAATCATTGCAAATACTCCTGAAAACAACAGGGTGAGTAAGGAGAAACGGTAGCCCATCGGATGCTGACCCGAGCACGCCCCAAGCAAGCATCCGGTGGGTTTTTTCTTTTCAGCTCTTAGCTGTTAGCTCTTAGCCTTTAGCTCAAAATCAAGAATCCTTCACGATCAAGCTTCGAGCTAAGAGCTAAAGGCTAATAGCTAAGAGCCGCTTTTCGGACTTCTCTCGCCAATGTAATCCTCGACCACACGTTTCCATTTGCCCTGAGCTTTCAGGATGAACTCGACGGCATCGCGCAATGCGCCGTCGCCGCCAGCGTGAGGCGTAACGTAGTGAGCTTCCTTCTTTACTTCGGCGCGAGCATTCTTGACCGCAATGGCAAATCCGCCGGCGCGCATCGCCGGGAGATCGATAACGTCGTCGCCGACAAAGGCAGCTTCTTCCGGCTTCAATCCTGCCTTCTTCACAATCTCGTCGAAGCAGGTGCGCTTGTCATCGACTCCTTGATAGACGAATTCGAGTTTCAGGTCGCGGGCGCGTAGCGCAACCGTTTCCGAGATGCGCTTCGTGATCAATCCGGTGCGAATTCCACCGAGACGTGCGAGCGAAATCGAAGTGCCGTCGTGAGCATGAAAGCCTTTCGCTTCGATCATGCTTTCGCTGTGCAAGCCGAATCCGCCTTGACCTCCGTGCTGAGCAGATTGCTGCAGCACGCTCTGCCCAGAGCCCGCAGGAGCGGGGAAGATGAAGAGTTTGCCGTCGGTGAGGACCCCATCCACGTCGAAGAGCAGGAGCTTGATTTTTTTCGCGCGGGTTGTCGCGGATTGGGCTTTGGGCATTGGCGATTTTAGCATCGTGTTTGTTACGAGTGCGATCTGTTGTGCTTGGTCAAATTCTTACTTCGTCGGGGCCGCAGCATCGAGATCAGCAGCGGCTTTGTTGATGCCGGCGGCGATGTTTGCGATTACCTGCGCGACCATGGGAATCTGAGCGTCGGCTTGCTGCCACTTCTTCTCGTCCATGTATTCGCGGACGGCGGCGACGGGCTTGGCGCCGTAACCGGTGTAAGCGCCGGGAGCGTAGATCTGGTTCTTGAACCAGGGGCGCTCGGGCAAGCCTTTTTCGTTCAGGAAGAGGCGCGAGATTGCGAGTAGATCGGCGTTCACGGTGTTGAGGGACTGGGAAGAAATCATCGCGTCGCCGGCCTTGAACCTGGCGAGCGCTTTCGTGTAGCTATCCGCGCTCTTCTTCAAGAGTTCGATGGAATTCTTCATGGGCGCAAAGTTCATGTATGGCGGCACGGTTTCTACGGGAGGAGCTACTGAGGTCTTGTGCGGATCGGCGGTGGCGCTGAAGACGCCCTCTTGAAGTTCCAGATTGCGCTCGGTGAACTCGTCCTGTTTATCCTTCAACAACTTTTCCAAGTCGGCTTCGTACTTGGCGATGGCCTCGGCTTGGGGAGCGTAATCATAAGGAAGTAAGTCGGCGTCAGCCATCCGCATGATGGTGGTCCCGGCGGCCTGGCCTAACGCTCGTCCATAGACAAAATCAGTGTCGACGAAGTGCGTGTACCAGTAGAAATCGTCGTAGATGGAGTGGTACTGATCGCCTTCGTCCTCACCCCCGAAGCCGAGATCGAGCGCGGGGATGCCGGCGAAGTCCTGAAAAGAGGTGTAGTCGGATCCATCGCCGAGGGCTTCGACGCGCAGGCCGGTGCGTCGGCGAATCTGGCTGCGTTCGTCGGCGTCCTTGGCATGGAGAATGGCGTGCAGGTGAGCGCGCTGGTAGATCGAGATGTTTTTCTCAGGGTCGTTGACGTCGCGAGCGACGGCGCTGATCAGGGTTTGCAGATCCTGAGTTCCACCGACGCCGAAAAAGCCGCGGTCGTTGCCGTCGGTGTTGAGGTACAGGACGGCGTGTTTGCGCAGATCGTTTAAGTGCGTCTCGACCCATTCTGTGGAACCGAGCAGGCCCGGCTCTTCGCCATCCCAGGCGCAATAGATGATGGTGCGTTTGGGAGACCAGCCCTGCTTGTGCAGTTCGCCCAGCATGCGCGCTTCTTCGAGCTCGGGAGCCATGCCGCCGATGGGATCGTCGGCGCCATTCACCCAGGCATCGTGATGATTGCCGCGAATCACCCATTGATCAGGGGTGGTTGAGCCGCGCATGGTGGCGATCACGTCGTTCACGGGCTTGATATCCCAATTCGAAGTGATTTTGAGATGGACGCGGGCCGGGCCGGGACCGACGTGGTAGGTGATGGGCAGGTTGCCGCGCCAGGCTTCGGGCGCGACCTGCCCGCGCAGGGCCGAAAGAAAAGGCAGCGCGTCAGCATAGGAGATAGGAAGGACCGGGATTTTCGTGATGGTTTTCGCGTCTTTGATGGCGAGGCGCTTGGCGCCGGGAACTGCGCCGACGCCGGGAGTCAGAGGATCGCCGGGATAGTCGGTGTCCATGACGCTGCCGCGCTGCACGCCTTCCCGCGGACGCCAGCCGCCTTCAGGGTAGTCCTCGCCGTGGAAGAAGCCATCGCCTCTGGGATCGGAATAGATGATGCAGCCAACGGCGCCGTGCTCTCCGGCGACTTTGGGCTTGATGCCGCGCCAGCCCTCGCCGTAACGCGCGATCACGATGGCGCCCTTGACGGAAACGCCGAGGCGGTCGAGCTGTTCGTAGTCGTCGCGGTTTCCGTAATTCACATACACGAGCGGAGCGGTGACGTCTCCGTCGATGGAGTAGGCGTTGTAGGTGGGAAGCTGTTCGGAAGTCTGACTCGAAGTTGGATCGATGGCGAGAGCCGGCTCTTGCAGCTTGGCGCTAAATTGCGTGGGCGCGACGAGTTCAAGCACGCGCTCTTTCGGCGTGGGGAACAGTACATCGAAGGTCTCGATGTGTGCGTCGAATCCCCATTCTTTGAAGCGGGCCAGCATCCATTCGGCGTTGTCTTTGTCATATGGGGACCCGACGTGGTGAGGGCGAGCGCTGAGGCGGCGCATGTTTTCGCGGACGTTGGCGGGGACGATGCCATCTTGAAATTTCTTTTCCCAGCCGCGCTCTGTGGCTGAGGTTTGGGCGGAGTAGCCGAGGAGCGGCGTGGACGCGGAAGGCGTCGATGGCTCGGGCGACGCTTGCCCCGAAGAATGCTCCGGAGAATCCTGCTCCGTCGAGGCTTGGGATAGAGCGAATTGGGTAAAGCTGAACAGCAGGAAGTAGCACGTGAGCGAGCGGAGCACGGTCAAGAATGGTTCTCCTTGGAGTTGGGGAAGGACCGATGATTTTAACACCCTGTCAGTTCCTTTGGCTCGAAGTAACCAACATAACGAATTGTATTGAGCCAGCTCAGATGCTATGCAAGGTAGAGGAGTTCGGTCGTTCAGTCACGGGTGTGATCAGTCGGTCGGAGGCTATCGTGAATAGACTTTTCTGGTTGCCCGGTCTGCTTCTTCTCGCTTCCTTGCTCGCGAGCGCACAAGCGCCAGAAGTGAAGTTCATCGCAGATACGTTGGTGGTACAAGCCGACGGACGCTACGAAGCTGATCCTGACCTGGCCACGATGACGTTTCAGATTTTTTCGCAAGACAAGGACATCAAACATGCCTATGCGGCGGCCACGCAATCGATGCAGGGCATTGTCGATCTTGCGGGGCGGAATGGACTTAAGAAGGAAGACGTCACAACAGGAGTACTGACGGTTGCGCCGGTGTATGAGGGCGATCGTAAAAAACGTGCGCGCTCGTACTACGTGCAGGGGGAAGTTGAGCTGCGAATCCGTGACTTCTCGCGAATAGGCCCTATACTCGACGGCTCGGTAGAAGATAACGTCGCCGACTTCCGATCGCTAACTTACTCGCTGGCCGACGAAGAAGCAGCCAAGAAGCAGGCGGTCGCAGAAGCGATGCGGCGGGCCGTGGGCCGGGCTTCGATTGCGCTGGAGCAAAAGGGACAAAAAGTCGGCGCTTTGCGCTACATGAGCCTGGACGTGAAGCAGTTAGTAGGTGTGGCACAACTCCAAACTATGCCGATGTATGCGGCCGAGACTGTGGAAGTCACTAGTGGAGGCTTTCTGGGGAAGCGCGCAGCGCCGCCTCCGCCGCTGCCCCCGCCGCAACCACAGAAGATTGCGGTGAGCGCCACGGTCCAGTGTGCGTTCCAGATAGAGTGAAGCTCCCCGTCGCAAAAGCGAAGATTTTACGAAATCGGCATGATAGAATGTCACGGTTGTGACCTCTTTTCCTCCCTCTCTCGCCTGGGCCCATCCTCTCGTGGCGGAGTGGTTTGTGCAGCGGTTTGGCACGCCTACCGAGCCGCAGGAGCAGGGCTGGCCGCACATTCTGGCGGGGCGAACCACGCTGATTTCCGCTCCTACCGGGTCGGGCAAAACGCTGGCGGCGTTTCTGGCTTGCATTGACCGGCTGGTGCGCAAGGCGCTGGCGGGCGATCTGGCGGATCGGACTGAAGTTCTCTACGTGTCTCCGCTGAAAGCGCTGGGCAACGACATCCAGAAAAATCTTGAAGTGCCGCTGGGAGAAATCCTGGCGATGGCTGGGGAGCGCGGACTGCTGATGCCGGAGATTCGGACGGCAGTGCGCACCGGCGATACGCTGATGCATGAGCGGCGCGCCATGCTGAAGCGGCCGCCGCATATTCTGGTGACGACGCCGGAGTCACTTTACATTTTGCTTACGGCGGATAAGAGCCGGGCGATTCTGCGCGATGTCGAGACCGTGATTGTCGACGAAATCCACGCCGTGGCCGATGACAAGCGTGGAGCGCATTTGACGCTGTCGCTGGAGCGGCTGGAGGCGCTGACTTACAAGCCTCCGGTGCGCATCGGACTTTCGGCTACACAGAAACCGATTGAGGAAGTTGCACAGTTTCTGACGGGAAATCGAGGCGATGGGAAGGCAGCCTCAGCGGCTGAAGCCGCACTTCATAGTGCGGCGCATGTGGCACCCTTCGGCGCGCTTCGCTTGCTCAGGGCAGGTTCAGAACTGAAGTCGTGCCCTTCCCGGACCGAATCCACACCCGACGGAGAGTCCGCTCAGGGGCGGAACGGCACTGCGGCGCGGCTTGAAGCCGGACCCTTTCAAAGCTCCGACTGCGTGATCGTCAATATCGGGCACAAGCGGACGCTCGATCTCGCGGTCGAAGTTCCTTCGATGCCGCTGGGGCCAGTGGCTTCGAACGAAATGTGGGACGAGGTTTACAACCGGCTGGTGGCGCTGGTGGAGCAGCACCGGTCGACGCTGGTATTTGTGAATACGCGGCGCATGGCGGAGCGCGTGGCGCACCACCTGGGCGAGCGCATTGGGGAAGACAATGTTGCCGCGCACCACGGAAGTCTGTCGCGCAAGCTGCGGCTGGCGGCGGAGAAGAAGTTGAAAGAAGGCCAGGTGCGGGTGCTGGTGGCGACGGCGTCGCTGGAACTGGGAATTGATGTCGGCACGGTGGATCTGGTGGTGCAGATCAATTCGCCGCGGGCGATTGCGGTGACGCTGCAGCGCGTGGGGCGGTCCGGACACTGGCGTGGCGCGGTTCCCAAGGGACGCTTTTTTGCACGACGCGCGACGATTTGCTGGAGTGCGCGGCGCTGGTGCGGGCCATCCGGCAGGGCGATCTGGACCGGCTGATGATTCCGGAAGCGCCTCTGGATGTGCTGGCGCAGCAGATTGTGGCGGCTTGCGCCGCGGAAGAGTGGGGCGAGGATGAGATGTTTGCGCTGGTGCGGCGCGCTTATCCGTATCGCAATCTGACGCGCGCAACTTTCGATTCGATTCTGGAGATGCTGGCCGAGGGCATTGCGGCGCGGCGCGGGCGGTATGGCGCGTATATTCATCGCGATCGCGTGAACGGCAAGCTGCGGGCGCGGCGCGGGGCGCGGCTGGCGGCCATCACCAGCGGCGGAGCGATTCCGGACAACTCGCTTTACGCCGTGGTCGCGGAACCCGACGGCATTGTGGTGGGCACGGTGGATGAAGATTTTGCCGTGGAGAGCAATCGCGGCGACATCATGCTGCTGGGAAATACGTCGTGGATGATTCGCCGCATCGAAACCAACGCCGGGCGCGTGCTGGTGCAGGATGCGCACGGCGCGCCGCCGAGTGTGCCCTTCTGGCGGGGCGAAGCGCCGGCGCGGACCCAGGAACTTTCGGAGCACATTGGGACGCTGCGGGAAAAAATCAGCGAAATGCTGCCGCACACTTCGCCGGTGGGATTTTCGGCGACGCAGCCGGATGTCGCGCGCGCAGTTGGCTGGCTGAAAGAAGAATGCGGGCTCGATGATTCGGGCGCGGAGCAGGCGATTGAATACGTTCTGCAAGGGCGCGCGGTGCTGGGCGCGGTTCCGACGCAGACGACGGTGATTGCGGAGCGCTTTTTCGATGAAGGCGGCGGGATGCAGTTGGTGATCCACGCGCCGTTTGGCGGACGCATCAACAAGGCCTGGGGACTGGCTCTGCGCAAGCGTTTCTGCGTCGGGTTCAACTTTGAGTTGCAGGCGGCAGCGACCGATAACGGTTTGAATATTGCGCTGGCGGAGCAGCACAGTTTTCCGCTGGGCGATGTTTTCAATTTTCTGCAGGCGGCGACGGTGCAGCCGATTCTGGAGCAGGCGGCGCTGGATTCTCCGATCTTTGCCACGCGCTGGCGATGGGATGCGAACCGGGCGCTGGCGCTGTTGCGCTTTCAGAACGGGAAGAAAGTTCCGCCACAGATTCAGCGCATGCGCTCCGACGATCTGCTGGCTTCGGTTTTTCCCGACGCGGCTGCCTGCTTTGAGAACATTCAGGGCGAGCGCAAGATTCCGGATCATCCGCTGGTGGGCGAAGTGATGAAGGATGTGCTCACCGAGGCGATGGATATTGACGGGCTGAAGGCTGTGCTGAGCGGGCTGGCGGATGGACGGATTCGCTGTATCGCGGTCGACACGCCGGTGCCGTCGCAGTTTTCGCACGAAATTCTGAATGCGAATCCGTATGCGTATCTCGACGACGCACCGCTGGAGGAGCGGCGGGCGCGCGCGGTGCAGATGCGGCGGATGCTGCCGGAATCGGTGCTCGAAGAAGTGGGCGGGCTGGATCCGGCGGCGATTGCGCAGGTGCGGGAAGAGGCTTGGCCGGATGTGCGCGATGCGGATGAACTGCATGATGTGTTGCATACGGTGGTGGCGCTGCCGAGTCGGGCTTCGCTCGACTGGACTGCGGAGGGCGGCTGTCCCTACATGAACCGGAATGACTGGGAAGTTTTATTTTGACACGACTGGTCGGCGAAGGGCGCGCCGCGTCGGCGGTTGCGGCGGGCGGACGTATTGGGTTGCGGCGGAGCGCGTGCGGACTTTTTCGGTCTTGTTCCCCGAGGCGCGGTTCGGGCAGGAATTGGCTGACGTGGAGACGACGGCTCCTTCCCGCGACGATGCTTTGCTTACGATGGTTACGGGATGGATGTCGCATCTGGGGCCGGTCACGGCTACGGAACTTGGGGAGATTTTAGGGATTGCGGGTGCTGAAGTCTCTGGCGCTTTGCTGAGGATGGAAGCTAGCGGGACTGTGCTGCGGGGAAACTTTAGTGGCGCTGGTGTCGAGCTGCGCTCGACCGGACAGCCGAGGGCGGCTGTCCCCTCAAAAACTGTTTCCACGGAAACGATTGAGCCCGAGTGGTGCGAACGGCGGCTGCTGGCGCGGATTCACCGGCTGACGGTCGCGACTTTGCGCAAGCAGATTGAGCCGGTCACAGCGGCGCGGTTCATGCAATGGCTGCTGCGTTGGCAGCATGTGGCGGCGGGGACGCAGGTCGCGGGCGAACGGGGCACGCTCGAAGTGCTGCGCCAACTACAGGGATTTGAGATTCCGGCGAATGCCTGGGAGCGGCAGGTGCTGGCGCGCCGCATTGTGGATTACGACCCGAAATGGCTTGACCAGCTTTGCCTGACCGGGGCGGTGGGTTGGGGAAGGTTGTCGCCGCATCCGGCGACGATTGAGTCTGCGAATCCGAGCCGGGGAACGGAGGCTGGTGTGCAGCGGCAGCGGCGCGTGATTCCTACTAGTGTGGCGCCGATCACGTTTTTCATCCGGGAGGATGCGGACTGGATGACGCCGCGGCATCCGGGAGCGGCGGAGGGTGCGAATAGCGGTTTGAGCCATGGAGCGCAGATCGTGCTCGATTTTCTGCGGCAGAGGGGCGCGTCGTTTTTTGCCGACATCGTGCGAGGCACGGAGAAGTTGAAAGCGGAGATCGAGACTGCGCTGTGGGAGTTAGTGGCCGCCGGTCTGGTGACTGCTGACGGCTTCGACAATTTGCGTTCGCTGATCGACCCGAAGCGGCGAGCGGGGCAGGGAAGCGGGCGCACGACGCGTCCGCGGCACAATGCCGGACGCTGGGCTCTGCTGCACACCGATGAAGTTGTGGAACGGCCGCGCGCGGTGGAAGCGGCGTGCTGGATGCTGTTGCGGCGCTACGGCATTGTTGTAAGGGACGTGCTGGCGCGGGAGGCGAACCTGCCGGCGTGGCGCGAACTGCTGGCGGGCTTCAGGCGGCTGGAGGACCGAGGCGAGATTCGGGGCGGGCGTTTCGTGGACGGATTTCTGGGCGAGCAGTTCGCGCTGCCGGTTGCGGTGGATTCCGTGCGAGCGCTGCGCAAGCTCGACCTAGCGCAAGAGACGATCACGTTGTCGGCGGCCGATCCGCTGAACTTGGTGGGGATTCTGGTTCCGGGCGACCGTGTCCCGGCAATTTCGGGCAACAGCGTTACGTTCCACGATGGGGCGGTGATGGCGCTGCTGGCGGTGGAATCGGCGGGCCAGGAAGCGAAAGCCAGTTAGCCGTTGTCATCTTCGTTCGGCGGCGGGCAAAAAATCAGGGACTCGATGAGGGGGCCCCTCGAGTCCCTAATCTGCGCTAGCTCGGCAAGAACTATTCCAAAAAGCGCTTCCCCCATCGCTTTTTGCCGACCAGTGGCGCATTGCCACTAGTGCATGTAGTTTGCCAATCGGATAGGGGCTGGGCAAGAACCTACGATTCTTCTTAAGACGCTCTCCTGAAAGCGTTTATCGTCGCACCCGGCATCCTGGCTGGCTGTGCCGATCCAGCGTTCGGCAGGGTTTGCTATCCGATCGGATAGCGTCTCCTATCTGTTCGGATATTGGAACGGGCCCAATTCGGGCATGAATTTGGGCCGGAACTGTGATATGAAGAGCGCGGGTGAGCAAGCTTGCGTCCTAGACTTCTGGTGCTTTCGGGGCCCTTGAAAGACTCGACGATTCCTCTGTCTGAGGGCGAGGTGACGATTGGGCGTGAAGCGTCGAATGGGATCGCGATCGTAGATCCTTCGGTCTCGCGAAAACACTGCCTGGTGAGCTGGCAGGACGGGAGATTCCGGGTTCGCGACCTCGATAGCCGCAACGGAACCCTGGTGAACGGCACCGGGGTCGAGGAGCAATGGCTGCAACACGGCGACGAAATCGCCACTGGGGACTCTTCATTTCTGTTTCTTCTGCAGGAGGAACGGCTCATCTCCGCCGAAGGCCGGGTGGAATTCGAGGACGCGCAGTTCACGGCGGAAACCACCATCATCCATCCCCGGGACGTGGTCTATCTGCAGCCGGAGCGATTGCTGCGCGAACTGCCCGAGACCTCGCGGGTGGCGCGCAACCTGAATGCCCTGCTGAAGATCAGCCGCATCGTACATGCGATCCGCGATCTCAATGAACTGCAGGGACAGCTGCTGGACCTGATTTTTGAGATCGTCCCGGCAGGACGGGGCGCGATCCTGCTGGCGGACAAGGACGGCCAGCAATTCAATTCGATGTTCGCCCGGATGCGGCAGGCCGGACAAGCGCCGTTGGTCACGGTGAGCCGAACCATCGCCCGGCAGGTGCTGGAGCAGGGGGTTGCCGTCCTGGGCAGTGACGTTCGGGGCAGCGACGAGTTGCGAGCGGTGGAGAGCCTGGCCGCGTCTCAGGTGCACTCGTTGCTGTGCGTGCCGCTGACTGTATTTCAAAAGGTGATTGGGTGCGTTTATCTCGATAGCGACAGTGTTGGCGGCCGCCTTAACGGAGAGCACCTGCAAGTGGTGACGGCGATCGCGGGTATTTCGGCGGTTGCGCTGGAGAACGCCCGCCGCCTGCATTGGCTGGAGCAGGAGAATGAACGGCTGACGGTGGAAATCAGCCAGGAGCGGAGCCTGGTGGGAGAAGGCTCAAGCATGAAAGAGGTCTATCAGTTTCTGAAGCGGGTGGCGCCCACGGATTCGACGGTGTTGATCGAGGGCGAGAGTGGGACCGGCAAAGAGCTGGCGGCGCGGGCCTTGCACCGTAACGGTCCGCGGGCAGGGAAGCCGTTTGTGGCCATCAACTGCGCCGCGATTCCAGAGACTCTTCTGGAAAGCGATCTCTTTGGACATGAGCGTGGAGCATTCACCGGAGCTGCATCGCTGAAGAAAGGCCGGCTGGAAGTGGCCGATGGAGGCGTGGTTTTTCTCGACGAAATCGGCGAACTGGCTCCGGCGCTGCAGGTCAAACTGCTGCGGGTGCTGCAGGAACGCGAGTTCGAGCGGGTCGGCGGGATCCATCCCATCAAAGTGGATATACGCCTGATTGCTGCGACCAACTGCAACCTGGAGCAGGCGGTGCGGGACGGCCTTTTCCGGCAGGACTTGTATTACCGTTTAGCGGTGTTGAAGATCACGATGCCGACGTTGCGGGAGCGGAAGGACGACATTCCGATGCTGGTGCGGCACTTCGTGCAGAAACATGCGAAGCGATGCAAAGTGAAGCCGCGTCCGGTTTCTCGCGAGGCTCTGGCATGCCTGGTGAACTACGACTGGCCGGGCAACGTTCGGGAGCTGGAAAACGCGATTGAGAGGGCGCTGGTGCTCGCATCCTCGGATGTGATTCTGCCCGAGGATCTGCCGGAATCGCTGCTGGAACGGCCTCCGATGCCGGAGATGACCGAGGCGAAGTACCATGCGGCGCTGAAGGAATTGAAGAAGCGATTGATTCTGGATGCCGTGGAGCAGACGCAAGGCAGCTACGCCGATGCGGCCCGTATTCTGGGCGTGCATCCCAACTATCTGCACCGGTTGATTCGCAACCTGGAATTAAAAGAGATTCTGAAAGAAGCGCTGCGAGAAATTCCGGCGAGAGGGTTGAGCGGGATTTCTGGCGGGAACGCGTGAGGCGGGCAGCCCTGGTAACCGCTCCTCACGGCAGTGGCAAGCGGATCAACGCAGCGGGATCGAGGCGAGTGCCTTGCCACCGCACTTCGACGTGGAGATGTGGGCCTGTGGCCCGGCCGGTGCCGCCGCTCAATCCGAGGATTTGCCCGCGCTTCACCGGATCCCCTTCTTTTACTTTGAACTCGGAAAGATGCAGGTAGAGAGTCAGCAAACCCTGGCCGTGATCGAGCACGACGAAATTTCCTTCAAAATAAAGCGGCCGCGCGAGCAGCACAGTGCCGTCATTCATGGCAGCGACGGGAGTTCCGGTCGGGACACGGAAATCGAGGCCCCAGTGAGTACTCGTCGTTTTGCCGTTGAAGATGCGCTGGGAACCAAAGACGGCGGAAATCTCCGCTTTCGCGGGCGCCGTAAATTGTCCCGACCACTCGCGCTCCGGCGTGACCCGGTTGAGATAGTCCTTCTTGATTTCCACACCTTCTGCGATTTCTTTCTGCTGTTCGGGGGTTGGTTCGGTGAACTTGCCCGGAACACTGAGCTTGTCCTCGACTTTGGGATACTTGCCGGCGACGACGGTGAACTTCCGGCTAAAAGAAATCTTCTGGCTGGGTGTTTTTCCCGCTGTGGTTTCGCCGCTCAGTTCGAGAGTGTAGCTACCAGGAGCAGTCTCTAGGCTAACGCCGGCCAGCACGAACCACATCCTGCTCGCGGGATCGAAGCTGAAGGAAACGTCGTGGCCGAGCCAGGTTCCGTGCAGCGAATCCAGGTGCGCCGGGGGCCTGGCCGCAAACACGACGGGAGCGCCATTGACCAGGCGCGTGGGCTGCGCGCGCACGATCCAGTTTGCGGCGGAAGCGGCAGGCGCCAAGTTGAAAAATGATCCGACGGCAAATAGGAGGGCGACATGAGTGAAGGTAAGAGTGGTCAGACGCCGGTTCACTTTCCCTGAGCCTCCTGAGGGCGCGCGCAGATCAATCTTAGCCCCTGGAGGCCGGAATGGTCATCCGGGCGATGGGCCAGGTGGTGTCCTGATTTCGCGGAGCAAAAGCCTTTGACCGCAAAGTGCGCAAAGAATTCCGCAAAGGTCGCGAAGAAAAGCAAAATCGAAATTAGGTTGGAGGGGACATCGCTCGGAGTCTTGGTCCCTCTCAGCGGCGCGGGTGTGTCGGCGGCTACTTTTGAGTGACCTCCGGCTTGGCTGTGGGCGCGGCCAGATGGGGCGGCGGAGCTACTCTGGGCGGCTGTGGTGCGACCGGAGGAGGCAGGATGGGATTCTGCAGATTTGGCATGGGCAGAGCCGGCATACTGAGCGGCATCCGTTCCACTGTTGGCGAAGCAGTGCTGCGCCGCGGGAGCACGGGGCGACGGCGTGCGATCTGCATTCCCGGTGGCGGCGCTTCGTAGCCGATCCGCGCTGAGGCGGGCTGTCCGAGGGCGTCGGGATAGAGGTAGTGACCACGATCGGCGGCCGCCTTCTCGACCTCGACCGGAATGCGGTGGGCGTTGGCGTAGGCGTCGTGGCGAACGCCCGTCACCTGCCATGACACTTTCACGTTCGGTTTATCGGTGCGAATGCTGAATTGATTGCTGCTGATCTCGGAAGCCACGATGGCTTGCGAGAACTGGCCGATGGCGGTGAGTTGGTAGCGGAAATCGGTGTTGAGCGCTTCAAACCAATCCGGCAATTGCACGGTGGCCAGTCCACTGGCGTCGGTGGTGACGTTGCCGGTGTAGATGTTCATCATCTCCGAGGATTCGACCGAAGTGTGATAGAGGTATTTGTTCGCGGGGTCGAGCGGGTGATCGATCTTGAATTTCTTGTCGCCCGCTGTAAACGTCCCATTCACGTTGACGGTTCCAGTTACGACCGTGAGTTGGTCGGAGTTAGCGATGCGGAGGTGCAGAGTTTCGCCGCTCGCCGCGTTGAGGTAGGTATCGCCGACGTTGTTCCCAAGGAGCGTGTAGTTGGTACAGCCCGACATGCCGAGCTGTCCGAGTTGCAGGCCCATATTGCCATTACTCTCAGCGCATCCCGGGTCTCCAATGATGGCGGACGAATTGGTCAGGAGGTTCGGCATGAAGGCATTGAAGAGCTCGGCTCCAACGGTGGTTGTCTGGTTATCGACTACGAGCGTCGGGGAACTTGATCCATCGTTGAGAAAGTAGCCGCCATAGCCACCGTCGGCGGTTCCAAGTATGCCGGCAAGTTCGTTGCTGTCACCCCACAGGCCGGCAGCCAGGAAAATGTCTTGTCCGGCACTGCTCGGGGCATTCGAAACGCCGTAAACGCCGGTATAGGGGCTCTGGCCCTGCACGCCAAAGCCAAATGACGAACTCGTCGTGCCGTACACACCCGCAGTATTCCCCGATGACGCAAACTGCTGTCCAAACACACCGTAGCCACCAGGTGACTGGGACTGACCATGCACACCGTACGTGTTTCCCGTCGTGGCACTCGCAATGCCATTAACGCCAATGCCGGCAGTCGAACTCGTGATGCCATCCACGCCGACAATACCTGTCCCGTAAACGCCTATACCTGGGCTGGTGCCCTCGACGCCATAGCCAGCAGACGAACCAGTCACGCCGTACACTCCAGCTGGAACCCCTGATGCCACTCCAGCCCCGCCTTGCAGGCCCACAATGCCGTAGCCGGTAGTCGACGACGACGCGCCATAGACGCCCACCGCATTCCCCGACGTAGCGCTATTTGTGCCGAAGACGCCGAAACCACTGGGCGAATTCGCCCCACCGGTAACGCCATAGGTAGTCCCAGAGGAGGCTGGCACGGCGCCCCCGACGCCGACGCCAGAGGTGGACGCGGTTGTGCCGTACACTCCGTAGGTAAAGCCCGTTGAGGCGCTCGCGTCGCCGTAGACGCCGATGCCGAAAGTGGACGTTGCGGCGCCGTACAGTCCCATGTTAATTCCGTTACCGGTTACTCCGGGGACGAAGCTCGCGGTGCTGGTGGTGTTGCCAACGATGCTGGAGCCACTCGAATTGGCTGTAATGGTTCCGCCGTTGACGGTCTGGTTCCCGGTGAAGGTGTTGACCGCGCCCAGTTGCGGGACCACGGTCGTGTCGATGGTGAGGGTACCGCTGGTCGTAATTGGTCCGCCCTTGAGTCCCAGCCCGGTGGCAACGCTGGTGACGGTGCCGCTTCCGCCTCCGCCGGGGAATGTCTGCCCCGCCGCGAACGTGATCAGGCCGTTGCTCGCAATGTGCAATCCGGTCTCGGCTGGTTTGGTGGCGCCGGCCGCGAACAGAAGATTCAAAGTACCGGAGGCTGCCGCGGTGTTGTTGCCCGCGGGTTCTGCTTGCCACTCGAAGGTCTGATTGACTGCGGCTGTGGTATTGAACACAGAAGCCACGAGATTCAGCGGCTGCGAGTTGGCGCCCTTGGCGGCCGTGGCTAAGCCGGTGGGAGGCAAGGCGAGTGTTCCGCGAATCGTGCCTGCGCCTTTTACATCGAGCGTGGTCGCGGGAGTGGCCGTGTTGATGCCGATCTTGAACGGCGAGGCTGCCGATTGAAACAGGACGGAGTTCGCGATGTTCGAGGTGCTGGTCCAGAGAGGAATGAAGTTGACTGTGCCCAATCCGGTTACGTCCGTGGCGGCAGGGGCTCCGGCCGGGTTATCGGACGACGCGGCAGCAACAAAAGTTGTTAATGCCGAGCTGGACCCGGGCGCCGCGAGCACGAAGGCTGAGGGCGGCAAACCCCCGATGGTTGCCGCGTCCCCAGCCTTCAGTGCATAGGGCACGCTGAGCAGCAGCACGCGCGGCTGCTCCCCCTGCTCGGTGATTCGCACTCCGAGCCAGCGCGCTTCACCCGAAGTAAACAAGGTTGTGGGCACGCCGTTGGGCTGGGTGATGCCGAGTTGCACAGAGTAACGACCGGTTGCGTCGAGTTGAATGTTTTTCTGGGTCTCGGTCCACAGTGGCGCGCCGCCCTGCTGCGCAGCGTAAAGCGAGAAAGTGATGCTCACCACGCCGCTTAGCGTATTGCCGGCTTCATCGGTGGCGACGTTGGAGAACTGGATCAGGGGCGGCACCTGGGAAGATGCAGCGCTGCTCTCAGTTTGAGCGGTAAGAGAAAGACCGAGCAACAAGAATCCGACCACCACACAACCGACGCGGAGTTTCATGGGAGACTTCTCCTTTGGAAATCTATGGACCTTGATTCGCTGGGTAGGAAGCCGACACGGTCCAGCCGGAGACCTGCGGTGCTTCCCAGGCCTGATCCTCCCAGGCCTGACCCAGGGGACGCCCCTTACTTGATATAGCGGGGACCAGCGCCCTGGGAGGTCATTTCCGGCTGAAAATACTTCGGAAACCCGCGTCCCTGCTGGCCTGCCCGCGAGGTATGTGCTACCCTCCCGTGGACCGGGGTAGGAAGCCTAGTCCATGAACGGGTCTCTGGGGCGGCACTCAACAGGCGAAGTCACTCGACTGCTCAAAGCATGGAGCGGCGGGGAACGGGCGGCTCTGGAAGAGCTAAGTCCCTTGGTTGAGAGGGAGTTAAGGCGGCTGGCTCATCGCTTCATGTCGCGGGAAAAGCCCGGTCACACTCTGCAAACGACGGCTCTCGTCAACGAAGTCTATCTGCGATTGGTCAACGTTCAGGAGGTGAGCTGGCAGGACCGCGCTCATTTCTTCGCCGTGGCGGCGCGGATGATGCGACACATCCTCACGGATTTTGCCCGGTCCCGAAGCTATCTGAAGAGAGGCGGCGATGCGGTTCAGGTGGAGATGGATGAGTCGCTGATGGTTTCGGTCGAGCAAGGCCGAGACATCCTGGCGCTGGACGATGCTCTGACCAAGCTGGCCAAACTGTATGAGCGGCAAAGCCAGGTCGTGGAGCTGCGATTCTATGGCGGGCTGGGGGTTGAGGAAACGGCGGAAGTCCTGAAGATCTCGCCGAAGACGGTGAAGCGCGACTGGCAGTTTGCCAGAGCCTGGCTGCTCCGGGCCATGAATGGGGAGCTGCCCGATGGAACCTGAGCGGGCGCAACGGGTCGAGCAGCTCTATCACGAAGCCCTGGAGCGCGATGCGGGTGAGCGCAAGGCTTTCCTCGACAGTGCATGCGCGGGAGACCTGGAACTTCGTCGCGAGTTGGAGTCTCTTCTTGCCTTTGATGAGCGGTCGCACGAATTTATCGACGGGCGGGCTTTGGATGCGCTGGCCGCGGCAATCGCCTTAGATCCTTCGCGATCTCACGATTTTCCGGAAGTACCTGGAGACGAGGCTCCCCCGCAAGACCGAGTTATTGAGAAACCACCGGACACGGTCTACCGCCTGGTGCGGAAACTGGGCGAAGGCGGCATGGGGCAAGTCTGGCTGGCGGAACAGACGTCGCCCGTGCGGCGGCAAGTCGCGCTGAAGCTGATCAAGGCCGGGGTCTACGACGAGGCGGTCGTGCAACGCTTTCAAGCGGAGCGGCAATCGCTGGCGATCATGGATCATCCCGCGATCGCCAAGGTCTTTGAAGCCGGGACGACGCCACACGGCCAACCCTACTTCGTGATGGAGTACGTGCCCGGGCTGCCGATTACGGAGTATTGTGATCGGAAGAAGCTCATGATCAGGGATCGGCTCGCACTCTTCATTCAGGTTTGTGAAGGCGTGCAGCATGCGCACCAAAAAGCCATTCTCCATCGCGATCTGAAGCCGGCAAACATTCTGGTGACGGAGGTGGACGGGAAACCCGTGCCGCGGATCATCGACTTTGGGGTGGCGAAAGCGATTACGCCGGAGATTGCCGGCGCGAACATCCAGACACAAATGGGGCATTTTGTAGGCACGCCGGGGTATATGAGTCCGGAGCAGGCCGATCCCGGTTTCCGCGATGGCGTGCAGGATATTGACACGCGCACCGACGTCTACTCGCTGGGGGTCGTTCTCTACGAGCTGCTGGCCGGGATGCAACCGTTTGAAAGCAGGCGACCGCAGAAGCAACCGCTGGACGAAGTGTTGCGGAGGTTGCGCGAGGAAGAACCGCCGCGCCCGAGCGTGAAGGTCAGCATCGATCGGGATACATCGACCACGGTCGCGGAAGCGCGCGGCACCGAGCCCCGGCAGTTGGTGAGCCTGCTGCGCGGCGATCTCGATTGGATCACGATGAAGGCGCTGGAGAAGGATCGCGCCCGCCGGTATGGAGCGCCTTCGGAGCTGGCTGCCGACATTCAGCGCAATTTGAATCATGAGCCCGTCGTGGCGCGTCCTGCGAGTGCCGGTTACAGGCTGCGGAAGTACGCGCGGCGGCATCGTGTGGCTGTAGTGGCGGGGGTTGGGTTGGTGCTGTTGCTCGCCGCTTTCTCCGCATTGCAGGCGCTGCAGTTGCGCCGGATTACTCGTGAGCGCGACCGCGCCACCCGCGAACGGGATCGCGCCACCCGCATCACCGACTTCATGACCGGCATGTTCAAAGTGCCCGATCCTAACGAAGCACGCGGCAACAGCGTCACTGCCCGCGAGATTCTCGATAAGGCTTCGAACGATATGGGGACGGGTCTGGCAAAGGATCCGGAGGTTCAGTCCCAGATGCTGCAAGTGATGGCCAGTACATATATGAACCTTGGGCTAAACGCTCGGGCTCATGAACTGGCAAAGCGCGCCTTGGACGCCCGAATGAGCGCCCTCGGACCCGACGACCCGAAGACGCTGGAGTCGATGGCGCAGCTGGGACGAGTGCTGGATTACGAAGGACACGAAGCCGAAGCAGAAAAGCTGGAGCGCCAGGCGCTGGCGGGCGAGATCAGCGTTCTTGGACCTGAGGATCCGCTTACGATCGAGACCATGGGCAACCTCGCGTGGGCCGTGGAATCACAGGGCCGTTTCGACGAAGCCGAGAAACTGGAACGCCAGGTGATCGAGGTCGGCAGTCGCAGAGTTGGCCCGGAGAGTGCGGTGGTGTTGAAGGCGATGAACTTTCTCGGTGATAACCTTTGGAATGAAGGCCGCTATGCCGAAGCGGAACGAGCGTATCGCCAGCTCCTCGATGTCGACCGTCGCGTCCTGGGACCGGATCGCCTTGCGACTCTGGCCGTGGTAGCCAATCTGGCGACAACCATGCAGGCCGAGGGCCGCTTGCCGGAAGCCGAGCAAATGTTTCGTGAAGTCCTGACGACCGAGCAGCGGGTGCTTGGTCCCGAACATCCGGAACTCAGCGTCACCATGTATAGCCTTGCGGGCATTCTCGCCGAGGAAGGTCGACTGGCCGATTCCGAGAAACTGTATCGTGAGGCGTTGGGGATTCAATTGCGAACTGTCGGACCCGAACACCCTCGTACATTGCTGACCGAATCCGAGTTGGCCGATGAGCTTTTCAAAGACGGGCATGTTCGCGAAGCGGAAAATTTGCATCGGGAAACGCTTGCCACGATGGTTCGCATACTGGGACCGGAACATCCCAGCACGCTGGTCTGCCAGTCCGGTCTGGCCAGGGACCTGATCCGGGAGGGTCACTACGCGGAAGCAGAAAAAATCTCTCGCCAGGCTTTCGAAGTCCAGCTGCGGACTTTGGGGCCGCAGCATCCCTATACTCTGAATTCACTACAGCAACTTGGGACGGCGATGGCTGACACAAATCGCTACGCCGAGGCCAGTAAATTGTTCCGCGATGTCATCGAAAAAGGGGGCAATTCCGGGGAGCAGGGAAAACCCTGGACGACATGGTATGCCTTCGCCTGTGTAGCCGCATCGGCGAAGCGTCCCGAGGACGCGCTCCAGTACCTGGGTGAAGCGATCAAGCGCGGGTATAAAGATGCCAATGGCTTGACGTCCGACGATGATCTGAAGAACCTGCGCCAGAATCCTCACTTCGAGGAACTGGTCGACGAACTCAAACGGCCGCAAACGATTCAAAGTCAGTAGACCTCAGCGTTCGCCGCCTGAGCCATGACGGGTCTTTGATCCCGTCAGTAGACGACGTTCACTGCCGCACGAAGCTCGAACTGGAGCCGCGTTTCGGATGGAACCTTCAAGTGCTCTTCCCCGGCGGCGGAGACCGCAGTCCCCAGGGCAGCGCCGGAGAGAGCGCCGATCCCGGCTCCTTTGCCTCCGCCAGCAATCCCTCCGATGAGGGCTCCCAGGCCCGCGCCACCCACGATTTTCTTCGTGGTCTTCTTGCCTTCTCCCGAACCCTTCTGCTCGGCGTAGCTGGCGACCACCTGGTACTCACGGTTCTTAATGGTGATGGTGTTTAGTTTGAGAGTGATCTTGTCGCTGCCGCTCATCTTTCCCGACTGTTCGACCTTCGCCGCCTCGAGCATGGCGGGCGCGCCGCGGGGAACGACGACCTGTCCGTTAACAATGATTGGGTCGTCGAGGCTAGCGCGGAACATTTCGCCTGCGGCGGTCTTATCCACGTCTATACCGTCGATGAGGCGAACGGTGATGGTCAAGCCTGCGGGCAGAGTGGCCTGCATGGGCGGTGGAGGCGCGGGAGCAGGAGCGGGCGGCGGCGGTGGTGGTGGCGGTGGTGGTGGCTCTGAAAAGAATATGGCTTCGACATCCGCCGTCGCGAAGGAGGAGCCGTTGCCCGCCAGGTCGGTGATCCGCACTTCTTTCGAGTTTGCGCTAACCACGATGCCCGCCACGGAATTTCCGTTGCGGAAGCGGATGATATCGGCGTGGGCCGCCACGCTAACGAGCAGAATCGCCGGCAAGATCAATCTTCGTGCCTTCAATCTTTGCGTCTTCATCGTATCCTCACTTTTTCGACGTTTCGCTGGCCTCAATAATGGGCAGCGACGATGCCACTTGCAGATCCACGAGCATCAGGAGCTGATTCTCCACCTGGAGGAACCGGGCGGCTTTGATCGGAGAGAGGGCCGTCTTGAAGCGACCGTAGTATTTCTTCTTCAGGTCCGTCCGCTGGTCTTCCCATTGCAGGGCTCGTGTTGCCAAGTCGTCTGCCTTCACGTCCGTCATCTGCAGGTAGTGGTCGGTGTAATCCAGGATGCCGGCAACTCTTTCGTCGTAGAGCTTGGCCAGGTCCGATTCATAATCACGATAGATCGGCCAGAAGACAGCGGCATCTTTCTCGTCGAGCTGCATCATCGCCGCCATGATCTTGGTCTTGTCGGCTCGCACGTCCGAGCGGAGCAGTGCGATGTCGGCGCTCAAGTTTTGTTCCTGCGTCTCCGATTTGCTCTCCAGCACCTGGGCAAGGGCGCCCCTCGGCATTAGTGTTCCTGCCAGAATCAAAACTCCGAACAAAATCGCGCGCCTCATACATCCTCCGTTTGCCTCAGGGATAGCCTGGTGAGCTTTGTCCTGAAGCCCTGATCGAACCAGTCTGTCGTGATCGCAAGCGGACGATACATCGCTGAGATAAGGAGGGGCAACTGTCAAAAATGACAGTTGGCAGGCTTGCTACTGGAAAGAAACGAAAGGTTCTGCCAGCCGCCAAAGGCTATGCATCACGCATTCGAGCACGCATCTTCTGGCGCCCATTTTACCGAGCCAAAGTTTCTTCCCGGGAACATCAAGGAACCGCTCTTGGTAAGTGCACAGCAGTTCAGTCGAGAATCGTTACCGCACCGGTGCCAACGTCGTAATAACCGGCAACGACCTTCACCTTGCCTTGCTTCACCATGGCTGAGATCACCGTCGAGGACTCCCGCAACAGTGCGGCCTGGATCTTGGCATTCGCTTTAGTAGTCGCTTCAAGATTCGGTCCCGCCTGATCGACCGCCGGCTGGATGTGCGGAAAAAGCGCGCTGATTTGTCCGGGAACTTCCTTGCCCTGAATCGTTGCCTTGACCGCGCCACAGTTAGCGTGGCCCATGACCAAAATTACCTCAGTCCCAAGCACGGCGGCGCCATATTCAAGGCTGGCAATGATTTCCGGGGTGACGACATTTCCCGCCACGCGCGTAACAAAAATATGGCCGATAGTCTGATCGAAGATGAGTTCGACGGGCACCCGAGAATCCGCGCACGACAGCAAGGCGGCAAACGGCTCCTGCTTATCAAATGTCTTTTCCTTAAGAATCGTCAAATCGTGCTCATTCGCCGTCATGCGTCCTGTTTTGAATCGCTGGTTGCCTGCCATCAACTCAGCCAATGCCGCATCTGGCGTGAGCGCGCTCTGCGCCCGAGCCTCTCGCGGCAGCGCAAGTTCCATGCCGCCCGTCAGCAAGCCGGCCACGGTCCCGGTTACGCTCATCTGCAGGAATCGCCGCCTAGACTCAGCCTGATTCGAAAAAGATGTACTCATGCCTTTCCTTCCTCTCTCGGCGAACGAGCGCACTAGGGTAAATCTGCCTCTCGCGTTTTCGGACAGGGGAGGATTGTAGCGCGATGTTTAACGATCCTCAAGTTATGCTTCAGAAAAAGCACCACGGAGATTTCAAGGCTCGGGTCATTCTCCCGGCTCCGCCCGCGGGGGGCGCGCCGGAGAGTGGAATGCCGCCAGCATGATCATGCCGATCGTCGCCAGCGTTTGACGATGCCTTCGCATCACCCTTTTGGAGAGCCCAGTTATTGTGATTAAGAGTAATGGCGGAGCACCCTACTCGAACTGAAGCATCACAATCTCGGGATTCGATCCCAGCCGCAGCGGCGGTCCCCAGGTTCCGGCTCCGCTTGAAGTGAAAACCTGCATCTTCCCGATCCGGCTCAAGCCATAGACGAACTGCCGGTAAATCCGCCGCGCCATCCAACTCCAGGGTAAGAACTGGCCAAGGTGCGTATGGCCGGACAGCTGCAGGGAGACGCCCGCGGCCTCCGCGATCTCCGGATGGTCAGGCGCATGCGTCAATAGAATACTCGCGCGGTCGCGATCCAAGCCGATCGCATGCAGCGCTGACGCAAGCTGGCCATTCTGCGTTGCGCTCCGGTAGGGAATACCAATAATCTGCAAACCGTCCACTTCCACCTTCTCATTGCTCAGCACGCGCACCCCGGCGGCCGCGATGGCATTCAGATATTTGCTGTCGTCGCCAAACTGTTCATGATTTCCCGCGACGAAATAGACACCCTGTGGCGCAACGAGTTCGTTCAACGGCTCCGCCGCTCGCCGCTCGTTGATGGCAGTCCCATCATACAAATCGCCGGCAACAAAAATCGCGTCTGGCTCTTCTTCTAGAATCTTCGCAACGAGGCGCCGCAGAAAACCGCCGTTTCGCACGTGCCCAAGGTGAATGTCGCTGATCAAAGCCGCTCTTCGGCCGCGCCACGCTGCGGGCAAGTTGGCGAGCCGCACTGTCGTTCGCGTGATCCGCGTCCAGCTCGCGTTGAAAACTGCGTAGACTCCGGCCATTGCCGCAGCAGTGAACAGCAATTCCACGGTCCTATGGAAGTTCATGTTCAGCCCCGCCAGCAGTGCAACTCCGTAAACAATCCAGGAGGAAACCGCCGCGAGAAAAAGGAAGCTGACCAGACCCATCCAAACCGCAGCGGCCTTGTAAAACGCGCGTAGAGCGGCATTCGTATATCGAAAAGCAAGTAGTGAAGCGGCAATAAAGCTCACGGACAGCAATCCGAGGGCGAGTTTGATCCAGAACGCGCCTGGGGCTTCGCCCCCAGCGGGAGAAAAGGCCCAGGTCTTATAGAGGAGATAATGAACCAAAAAAAGAACGGACTGAATCACTATGATGAAACCGACTAATTCTCTTCGTACACGCATCCTGCATTAGATGCCCAACCTGCCATTCGGATTGTTGGAGTGTAGATTCAGGTACTTACAAGGCTGGCGGAAAACGAGATTTAGGGGGCTCCGCCCCGCCGCTGAATGACAGTCTCCTGCATCCTGAGGACACATGCACAAAACGTGGGCGATGGGGTCGTTCGTGAAATGAACCGTGTCGGGGTGCCTTACATCCGGCTGATCCTAACGTAGCGGCCTAAATCTGGAATCGCATTCAGGCACACATATCCCACAAAAAGCAACGTTACTACCCCAACACCAGCGGTGACTGCAAACAATGTTTTCATGAAGTCTCCTGCCAAGAAGCTTACGCTTGGATGTCTTTACCGGCCAAAGAGTGGTCAAAAAACGACGGAGGCTGAGGAAATACTATTTCCGTATTGACCTTGGTTAATCAAGGATCGCGTTTTCGTCACTTCCGCGTGTCCGCGACTTTTGGACGCTGAGCGGACGGGAATCCGCTAGAATATGCGAGATTTAGCGGCGTAAGCTCCAAGTTTATACTTGCCCGCGAGTCTTCAGTCCCTGAATTCTCCGGCTCCATTTGGGAGGACATGGGAACGGAATCTCCGGCGGGTCCAAGGAGGAAGCGAAATGGCGGAGGGCGAGACTCGCAAGGGGAGTCAGAATCCCCTGTCCGAAGTCGATGTTCTCTGGATCACCGCAGGCCTGGGCTGCGATGGGGACACGATCGCTATGACCGCGGCCACCCAGCCCAGCATTGAAGATGTGCTTCTCGGGCAAATTCCATGGATTCCAAAAGTGACCCTGCACAATCCCTTCCTGGCCCTGGCTAACGGCGATGACTTCCTGAAGCCCTTTCACCAAGCGGCGGAGGGGAAGACAGAAAATTTCATTCTGGTGGTCGAAGGGTCGATTCCGAATGAACACAATAAGGAGGAAGGTTATTGGGCCTCTTTGGGTACGGACCCGAAGACTGGTCAGCCGATCACGACGTGTGAATGGATCGATCGTCTCGCTCCTCAGGCGTGGGCGGTGGTAGCGGCGGGAACTTGCGCCACCTACGGCGGCATTCATGCCATGGAAGGCAATCCCACGGGATGCATGGGACTCCCCGACTACCTGGGCTGGCAGTGGAAAACGAAAGCGGAGATTCCCATCGTTTGCGTACCCGGCTGTCCGGTGCAGCCTGATAATTTTATGGAAACACTTTTATATTTGCTCTACATGGCATCCGGGCGCGCTCCCATGATTCCACTTGATGAAGCCTTGCGGCCTACCTGGCTCTTTAGCAATACGGTACACGAGGGTTGTGACCGTGGCGGCTTCTACGAGCAGGCTCAGTTTGCGGATGAATACGGCTCTCCGCTTTGCATTGTAAAACTAGGATGCTGGGGCCCGGTGGTTCAATGCAATGTGGGGAAACGGGGCTGGATGGGCGGCATCGGCGGGTGCCCCAACGTAGGCGGCATCTGCATCGGATGCACCATGCCGGGGTTTCCCGACAAGTTCATGCCTTTTATGAATCAGCCGCCGGGTTCTCTTTTGTCTTCGGCTGCGGTTCAGACCTATGGACGGGCGATTCACGCTTTACGCCGCTTCACCCAGTCGTCTCTGAACAAAGAGCCCAGTTGGCGCAAACCAACCCGCAGCAAGATGCAACAGAGTACAAAAGCGTGACGGCCGAGGCGGGGTCGTGCCTGGTAGTCATGTGTTGTTGTTGAGGTGTGAGTATGGTTTCATTCTCGTGGCCGAATGGTTCGAGCAACGAGCCCCATCATTCTTCTCCCGCGGTTTCAGCGCCAGAGCTTAGTCAGGCGCAGGCTGAGGATATCCTTCAGGACCTGGCCGGGGTCTTCAGCCGCCGCCAGAATCCAGCGACTGCGAGACGCGTCGTATATCCGCCGGAACGACCCGGGCAGGAACGCTCGGATCAAGAATGGCCGGACAATGAGCAACAACCAAATCTTGAGGCCAGATATCGCGCCCTGGTAGAGCAGATCCCGGCGGTCGTGTTCATGGCGTATCTCGATCGAGGAATCGGCGAGGCCTACGTCAGCCCTCAGATTGAAGCGGCGCTTGGTTTTTCTCAGGACGAGTGGCTAGAGGATCCGGTGCGCTGGTATAGCCACATTCATCCCGATGACAAGCAG
Source organism: uncultured Acidobacteriaceae bacterium (assembly GCA_963827005.1). Lineage (GTDB taxonomy): Bacteria > Acidobacteriota > Terriglobia > Terriglobales > Acidobacteriaceae > Sulfotelmatobacter. Next base: position 422,730 of record CAWGZD010000007.1, on the reverse strand, counting down.
CGCTGGAGTACGGAAGCGGCAGAAATGTTTCTGACGGGAAATCCACTGCGTTCGGCGTATCGCGTGGTTTCACGGGATGGGCGTGTCATCTGGTTTCATTGCGAAGCCAAGATGATCCGCAAAGAGAACGGTGAGCCCTGGTTCATTCACGGCGTGGGATTCGACATCACCGATCTGAAGCGGACCGAAGAAGCTTTGCAGGAAGAACGCAATGTCGTTTCCGCCATTCTTCACACCGTGGGAGCGTTGGTAGTGGTGCTGGATCCGGCGGGTAGCATCATCCGCTTCAACCGGGCCTGCGAACAGACCAGCGGATATTGCTTCGCCGAGGTTGCCGGCCACAAAATCTGGGACCTGTTCATGGTTCCCGAAGAAGTGGACCGCTTCAAGTCAATCTTTCAGCAACTCTGTTCGGACCAGTTACCCAGCGACTACGAGGGCTACCTGGTGAGGCGGGACGGCACTCGGCGCCTGATCGCATGGTCCAGCACCGTGCTTCCGGGCAAGGACGGGACACCTACTTACATCATCGCGACTGGTATAGACATTAGCGAGCACAAACATCTGGAGAAAGCGATTCTGGAGATCAGCGCCCGGGAACAGCGCCGCATCGGGCAGGATCTCCATGATGGCCTGGGCCAGCACCTGACCGGGATTGCCTTCATGAGCAAGGTGCAGGAACATAAACTCGTGGAAAAAGGCCTGCCCGAGGCCGGTGACGCAGCCAAGATCGTAAACCTGGTGAATGAGGCGATCAATAAGACGCGTGAATTGGCGCGCGGATTACTTCCGGTTGTGTCTGACGCGCAGGGATTGATGTCCGCCTTGCAGCAATGGGCGGCTGAAGTGGAAGATCTGTTCGCCGTCAACTGCCGCTTTCAGTGTCTGACTCCCGTGCTGATTCATGACGACACCGTGGCCACGCATCTCTACTACGTGGCCCGGGAGGCGGTGAACAATGCGATCAAGCACGGTCGCGCCCGCCAGATTATCATTCGCCTGGCGGCCGACCAGCACCAGGGAGAGCTTACAATCCAAGACGACGGCTGCGGCATCGGCGCCGTTGGTCCCGGTAATAAAGGAATGGGGCTCCACTTGATGAACTACCGGGCGCGAATGGTCGGAGGTTCTCTCGAAGTGCAGCGCGTCGCCACCGGCGGAACCGTCGTAACCTGTTTGTTCCCAGTCCTGGCTGCGGCCGCGATGAAGAAATGACGTGAAACATGAGCGTGACTTACAAATCGCCGAATCATACTTCGCCCAACCATTCTTCTCAGAACCAAGCCGCCGCCAAGAAAAGAATCCTGGTAGTCGATGATCATCCTGTGGTGAGACAGGGACTGGCGCTCCTGATCAACCGGGAACCCGATCTCGTGGTCTGCGGTGAAGCGGAAGAGGCGACCGGTGCGATGCATGTGCTGGCCTCAGCCCGGCCCGATGTGGTCATCGTGGATATATCGCTGAACGGCCCCGACGGCCTCGATCTGCTCAAGAACATTCGCACCACGCATCCGACCTTGCCGGTGCTGATTCTTTCGATGCACGATGAGTCGATCTACGCGGAACGCGCCCTCCGCGCGGGCGCCAACGGCTACATCATGAAACAAGAGGCCACGGAAAAAGTGCTGGTTGCGGTGCGCCGCATTCTGACTGGTGAGATTTATGTGAGCGACCGCATTGCCAACAAAATGCTCAAGCACTACATCACCGGCTCCGGGACTCTAAGAAATTCTTCCATCGCGGATCTCAGCGACCGCGAACTGGAAGTGTTTCGCCTGATCGGAGAAGGTCACGGAACCAGGCAGATTGCTGAAGAGCTTCATATCAGCATAAAAACCGTTGAATCCTACCAGGCTCACATCAAGGAGAAGCTGTCGTTGCGCAGCGCCCGCGAACTCATGCAGCACGCTATTCAATGGAGCATGAACGAAAAGACGGCCTAGGAATCCGTTGGGCCCGCGATAAGCCGTTCCGCCGCAAGGGCAGTTTGCGGAATGCGTCATCTCCTAACTTCCTGGTTATCAGGGAATCCCCGATAGAAAAAATAGTGATCCCACCAAACTGAAAAAGTGGGCCTCCTGCTTGTAGGGCACCCCTCCTATTGTTGATTCTATCGACGCACGTTCCTCACTTGCTTGCGGATGAGAAGGAGAGCCAGTTATGGCAGCGGAAACAGTTCCGTACGGTCGGGTCACGCAAAAGCCATCGCCCGTCGCCGAGGTACACATACTCTGGATCACCGCCGGTCTGGGTTGTGATGGCGATTCGGTTTCTGTCACCGCTGCTACTCAACCCAGCATCGAGGACGTTCTCTTGGGAGCAATCCCGGGACTTCCGAAAGTGCACCTGCACAATCCCGTGCTTGCCTATGAGAACGGAGACGACTTCCTGAAGTTCTGGTATATGGCCGAAAAAGGCCAACTCGAACCATTTGTGCTGGTGGTCGAAGGCTCGATTCCCAACGAAAAGATTAAGAAAGAGGGTTACTGGGCGGGGCTTGGGACCGATCCGAAGACGGGCCAGCCCATTACCACTAACGAGTGGATCGATCGGCTGGCTCCCAAGGCGTTGGCGGTGGTGGCTTGCGGAACCTGCGCCACCTATGGCGGGATTCATGCCATGGAAGGCAATCCCACGGGAGCGATGGGGCTCGCAGACTACCTCGGCTGGGATTGGCGCTCGAAGGCAGGTCTTCCGATCGTCAACGTTCCGGGATGCCCGGTGCAGCCCGACAACTTCATGGAAACTGTGCTCTACCTTCTCTACCAGGTTGCCGGTTTGGCGCCGATGATTCCGCTCGACGATCAACTGCGCCCGACCTGGTTATTCGGCAAGACAGTGCACGAAGGCTGCGACCGCGCCGGCTATTACGAGCAGGGCGACTTCGCCGAAGTGTACGGTTCGCCGAAGTGCATTGTGAAGTTGGGATGCTGGGGTCCGGTGGTGAATTGCAACGTACCGAAACGCGGATGGATGGCGGGAATTGGCGGCTGCCCGAACGTGGGCGGCATTTGCATCGGATGTACCATGCCTGGATTCCCCGACAAGTTCATGCCGTTCATGGATGAACCGCCGGGAGCTAAGGTTTCAAGCGCGGCCGTGGGAGCCTACGGCCGCGCCATTCGCGCCCTGCGCTCGATGACCCAGGCCACGGTGAATAAAGAGCCCAAGTGGCGTCACCCGCGCGCCGAACTGACCACTGGATACCATCCACGATCTTACTAAGCGTCCGCGTCTGAGGATCCAGGTCCACTGAGAGAACCACTGAGAGATGCACGGAGAAGGCAAAGGAGCGATCGCATATGAGCACGATTACCGCACCGACCAAAGACGTTCCCAGCAAGTCAAAGAATCTCGTGGAAATGAATTGGGACCCGATCACCCGCATCGTGGGCAGCCTCGGCATCTTCACTAAGATCGACTTCGAGAACCGGCATGTGGTCGAGTGTCACAGCACCTCGTCTATCTTTCGTGGTTACAGTATCTTCATGAAAGGCAAAGATCCGCGCGATGCTCACTTCATCACCAGCCGCATCTGCGGAATTTGCGGCGACAACCATGCCACCTGCGCCACCTATGCACAGAACATGGCGTTCGGCGTGAAGCCGCCTCCCATTGCCGAATGGATCGTCAATCTCGGTGAAGCCGCCGAGTACATGTTCGATCACAATATCTTCCAGGACAATCTGGTCGGAGTGGACTTCTGCGAGCAGATGGTTAAGGAGACCAACCCCAAGGTCTGGGCGAAAGCGCAATCGACGGCGGCGCCACACTCCAATCTGCACGGCTTCCGCACCATCGCTGACATCATGACCGCGCTGAATCCCTTTACCGGATCCTTCTACCGCGAAGCGCTGGTCATGAGCCGCATGACGCGCGAAATGTTTTGCCTGATGGAAGGCCGCCACGTTCACCCTTCTACTTTGTATCCCGGCGGTGTCGGGACCGTGCCGACTATCCAGCTCTTCACCGACTACCTGGTCCGCCTGATGAAGTATGTCGAGTTCATGAAGAAGGTTGTGCCCTTGCACGATGACCTGTTCGACTTCTTCTACGAGGCGTTGCCGGGATATGAAGAGGTCGGACGGCGGCGGGTTTTGCTGGCCTGCTGGGGGTCGTTCAACGATCCCGATCACTGCGACTACACCTACAAGAACATGACGAACTGGGGTCGGAGCATGTTCGTCACTCCGGGCATCGTGGTCGACGGCAAGCTGGTGACCACTGATTTGGTGGATATCAACCTAAACATCCGCATTCTTCTGGGGAGTTCGTATTACGACGAGTGGAAGAATTCGCAGGTCTTCGTCAAGACCGATCCGCTGGGAAATCCTGTGGATAAGAACCATCCCTGGAACCAGACGACAATTCCGCGGCCGCAGAAACGCGACTTTGGCGGCAAGTACACCTGGGTGATGTCGCCGCGCTGGCTCGACAAGCGCACCGGCGATCACCTGGCGATGGATACCGGAGGCGGACCCATCGCGCGCCTCTGGGCGACAGCGCTGGCCAGCCTGGTCGACATTGGATACATCAAGGCGACTGGTCACAGCGTAAAAATGTATCTGCCGAAAACCACTTCGCTGCCTGAAGTCGAGTTCGAGTGGAAGATTCCGAAGTGGAGCAACGCCATCGAACGCGACCGCGCCCGCACTTACTTCCAGGTTTACGCTGCCTGCGCTGCGTTGCACTTCATGGAGAAGGCACTGGCGGAATTGCACGCCGGGCACACCAAAACCTGGACGGAATTCAAGGTGCCGGAAGAAGCCATTGGCTGTGGATTCCACGAGGCAGTTCGCGGCGTGCTCTCGCATCATGTCGTGATCAAAGAAGGCAAGATTGCCAATTACCATCCTTATCCTCCGACGCCCTGGAATGCCAACCCCCGCGACATTTACGGCACTCCAGGCCCGTACGAGGACGCGGTGCAGAACACTCCAATCTTCGAGGAAAATGGTCCCGACAAATTTAAGGGAATTGACATCATGCGCGCGGTTCGCAGCTTCGATCCTTGTTTGCCGTGTGGCGTGCATATGTATCTGGGAAACGGCAAGGTGCTGGAGACGCACCATTCCCCGATGTTCGGTCTCCAACCCTGAACCTGCACCAGGGTTGACTAGGGAGTGAGGGTGCTAGCTGTCAGGAATTGCCAGTTACGCTCGGTTGCTACGCGACTGGCATCTCGAAACTGCGCTCTCACTCCATTTTTTATCGCTTTGAGTGTGAGAGTTTGAGCCTGACATGTTTGAGACTGACGTGTTTGAGCTAACAAGAGAGCTTTGAAAAGGAGCGCTGTGGCAGACGGCAAGGATTTTCGCCAGGATATGCAGCGGATCGGCGGGCTGGTCCGGGAAATAGAGGCGATCGCCGATCCGGCGGTACGAGCTGCCACGAAAGATCTGGTGCAGTCGCTGATGGATTTGCACGGCGCAGCACTGGAGACAACACTCGAAATCGTCGCCGACGCCGGAGAAACGGGAATGAGCATCATTGATCGCCTCGGACGCGATTCGCTCGTGAGCAGCGTCATGATTCTCTACGGTCTCCATCCCGAGGATTTCGAAAGCCGCGTGACGAAGGCAGTCGACAAGGTGCGGCCGCAGTTGCGGAAACAGGGGTGTGAGGTGGAACTGCTCAGCGTGAGGGATGGCGCGATTCGGCTGCGCGTCGGAACCAGTGCACATGCCTGCGGCTCAACCGCGAAAACCGTGCGGACCACGCTGGAGGGAGCGATGTACGATGCAGCACCGGATTTGACCTCTTTGGTAGTTGAAGGTCTTGAAGAGAAGCCGGGCTCTGGATTTGTGGCTCTGGACAAGTTGATGGGCGGATCCGCGAATCCACCGGCGGTTCAGCCGCCGGGCGCGGACTGACGCGCGAACACTGGACGGGTTAGAAATCATGAGCGCAGGACCACTCACTCGATCGGCTGACGGCTTTGGCACGCTGCGCCAGTTTGCGCGCCGCGAGCGACCGCTCGAACGCTGCGAATTGTGCAGCGTGGGCCTGCGGCCCGATCATCCGCACTTGATCGAAGTGGCGGAACGCAAACTGCTCTGTACCTGCGAGGCTTGCGCGATTCTATTCAGCGGCCAGGGAGTGAAGTTCAAGCGCGTGCCGCGGCGGGTGCGCTCGCTTCCCGGTTTCAGTCTGAGCGACGCCGAGTGGAATAGTTTGATGGTCCCAATCAATATGGCTTTTTTTTTCAGGAGCAGTCTCGAGAACCGCGTCATTGCTCTTTATCCAAGCCCGGCGGGCGCGATCGAATCCCTGCTGATCCTCGAGTCCTGGAACGACATTGTGGCGCGCAATCCGATTCTCAACGATATGGAATGCGATGTGGAAGGCTTGCTGGTGAACCGCCTCGGCTATTCGCGTGGATACTCCGCCGCAGAGTACTATCTGCTACCCATCGACGAATGCTATAAGCTTGTTGGCCTGATTCGCCTCCACTGGAAGGGACTTTCCGGCGGAACGGAAGTGTGGAAGGAATTGGGAGAGTTCTTCAGCGGCGTGAAAGCGCGGTCCGTAGAAGTTCCTGCCGAGAGCAAAGAGCCTGCTCAGACGGAAGAGGAATCTCGTGCCTGATCTCAGTTTTCAAGTCGAAGGATCTGAGGTTGTCGCGAATGCGGCGACGCCACTGCTGGCTTTCAAACTGCGTTTAGCCGAGGCTAATCCGGAACAGACCATTCACACGGTCGCGCTGCGCTGCCAGATCCAACTCGAAGTCACGCGCCGCAAATACACGTCCGAAGACCAGGAGCGGTTGCGCGATTTGTTCGGCGAACCCAGCCGCTGGAGCCAAACTCTTCGCAATCTGTTGTGGACCCACGCGAACCTGATCGTACCGTCGTTCAAAGGAACTACTCTGGTCGATCTTCCGGTGCCCTGCAGTTTCGATTTCAATGTCGCTGCCACCAAGTATTTTGATGGAGTGACGGACGGAGAAGTCCCGGTGTGCGTGCAGTTCAGCGGAACCGTTTTCTATGCCAACCCCGAACGCGGATTGCAGGTCGCACCGATTTCATGGGACAAGGAAGCCCGCTTCAAGCTGCCTGTGAAGGTCTGGCGCGAGATGATGGAGTCCTACTATCCTCATAGCGCGTGGCTTTGCCTGCATAAAGCCGCCTTCGACCGCCTGCATCAGTACAAAGTCAGGCACGGGATTCCCACGTGGGAAGAGGTGTTAGAGAACATCCTTCCGGTAGAAGTAGAAGAGAAGGTGATGGGATGAATCTTGCGATGGTGGACAAGATCGCAAAAGCCGTGCTGTACGAGGGATACATGCTTTATCCCTACCGACCGTCGTCGGTGAAGAATCAGCAGCGTTGGAACTTTGGCGTACTCTCTCCGAAGTCATACAGCGACGCGCAGAAGGGCAGCGAGGCGTGGACCATGCAAACTGAATGCCTGGTCGAAGGCAGTGAACTTACCAGGATCGAAGTTCGGGTGCGGTTTCTGCAGTTGGTGGCGCGCTCCGTGGGCGAATTTACGAAGCCCGCCGGCGATTTACTGCCCGGCGATGTGCCGGGATTTCGCCCCGTAGAAAGGCTTGAACTAAACGGTCACATTTACCAGCCCTGGCAGGAAGCGATCGAACGGGAACTAAGTTTGCCAGTGTATAACGTGGAGGCGTTGAGCCACAGGCTGGTGTCTGATGACTTCAGTTTCTCCGCAGAAAAGCAATTTGAATATCTCCGCGACGGCTGCGAGCGGGTCGACGGCGTGATTGTTCGTGAACGCAGCGCTATCTGCGGCGCCATCGAGGTCGGATCTGAACGGGTCGATGAGGGGACATTCAAGGTCAGGGTGGTGATTCAGAATACGACACCCTTTCAAGGCACGAGAGGTGCCAGCCGCGAAGACGCGTTGCTGAGTTCCATGGTTTCCGCTCATACCGTGCTCGGGATACGGAATGGTGGTTTTATCTCTTTGCTCGCGCCTCCGGAGCGGATGAGCGAGTTGGCCTCGAGTTGCAGGAACATTGGGACTTGGCCGGTTCTGGTCGGCGAGGAAGGGCAACGCGACACCGTACTCTCGTCGCCGATTATTCTCTACGATTATCCCCGAGATCGCGCCGGAAAGCGCCGGTGACCTCTTCGACGGAACCGAGATCGACGAAATTCTCTCCTTGCGCATCATGACATTGACCGACGAGGAAAAGCGCGAGATGAGGCAGTCGGATGAGCGCGCCCGCCAGATGCTGGAGCGCACGGAATCCATGCCGGTCGAGCAGTTGATGAAGTTGCACGGAGTCTTGCGCGGACTGCGCCCGCTCAGACAGGAGAGCCAATGAACGAATGGGAGTGGCAACTGCTCGAAGAGAAGACTCCTCTCGATCATCTGGAAATCTCGGGAGTCGAAGTGAGGATGGGAAGCCGCGTGCGTCTGCGTCCCCGGAAGGGCGGTGATGTGATGGACATCGCACTCGCCGGGCAGATTGCCACCATCGAATGCATCGAGCAGGATTACGAAGGCAAGCAGCACGTCTGCGTGGTTCTGGACGACGATCCCGGCAAGGACATGGGCCTGCTTCGTCAACCCGGTCATCGCTTCTTTTTCGATGCCGGAGAAGTTGAACCACTGTCGCCCGATGAGTTTCCGCAAGTCTCCGTTGTGCCGAAACCAACCATCCTCATCGCTGGCATCGGCAATATCTTTCTCGGAGATGACGCGTTTGGTGTAGAAGTGGTTCGCCGTCTGACCGACCTTAATCTGCCGGCGAGCGTGCGCGTCGCCGATTTTGGCATTCGCGGTTTTGACCTGGCCTATGCGCTGCAAGACGGCTACGAGACAACCATCTTTGTCGATGCTTGTCCCCGCGGCGAAACTCCGGGAACGCTGTACGTCATCGAACCGGATTTAACAGTGCTGGATGATCCAGACGTTCCTCAGGGCGTGATCGAAGCCCATGCTATGAATCCGGTGAGCGTGTTGCGTATGGCCAGGGCAATGAATATCACAGTCAAGAACGTTCTGCTCGTCGGTTGCGAGCCGGAAACTCTCGGTGGCGAAGAAGGTCAAATGGGATTCAGCCCGGCGGTTCTGGCCGCGATCGGCGACGCCGTCAAGCTGGTGGAGTCGCTGATTGAAAAACTTCTGGACAAGGGTAGGCCGGGTTCAGCCCAGTAAACATCCTGTCACAAAAAGGAGACTGCCGTGGCAATGGAAGAAAATGGTAACGGGACCAGTGACAAAGACACACTATTCATGCTGAGCGGAGTGGCTCTAGTAGTTTTTGGGGCAGGCCTGATTCTTTCCAATCCAATCGCCAGACGCTATCTCGGCCAGTTTGGTCTGGGGAATCTGGCTCAGGGCGCGCTGCCGGATCTGGACCGCTATTTGAAATTGCGCTCCATGTAAGGACACGAACTGAAATAGCTCGCGTCATCTGCGGTAGTAAGAGCGGACGGTGACCGCGGGTTATCGGCACGGTTCCGGAGGACGATGATGGCGACGAGTGCAGCCGGTATTCGTTACGTGATTGATACGCGAGCGAGCCAGTTTACGGTGCAGGCTTTTGCCAGCGGTTTGATTGCGGCGGTTGCTCACAGTCCAAAGATCGCGATTCGCAGTTGGACTGGAACGATTCAGGTGGCATCCAGCACGCTCGATCGCGCTTCTCTTCAGGTTCGGGTGAACGCGGCTTCGCTGGAGGTTCTGGATGAACTGCGGGACGACGATCGGCGCGAGATTCACCGCGTGATGAATAAGGAAGTGCTCGAAACGGATCAATTCCCCGAGGTTGCGTATGACAGCACCGAAGTGCAGGCCGAGAAGCTCCGCGACGATCTTTATCGCCTCAATGTGCGCGGCAGGCTGACCCTTCATGGGGTTTCGAACGACCAGGATTTTGTGGCTCAAGCATCTCTGGGCGTTGACAGTGCGCGCGCCTACGGCGCCTTTACGCTGCTGCAGAGCGATTACAACATTCGCATCGCATCGATCGCGGCCGGCACTTTGAAGCTGCAGGACGAGCTGAAGTTCTCCTTTTACGTGGTTGCTCGCAAGCCGGAGGGAGAGCCGTAGATTTTCGAAATGGAGTTGTTTGATTACCAGGAGGTTTGCCGAGTGCATTACGCCTTAGAACTCACGAAAAGACCGGAGGATGACACGGTTCACTACATCGTTGAAACGAAGGGGAGCACCTTTACTGTCAGGGCATTTGCGGCAGGCCTGCTCTCCGCATTGGGTCATAACCCGACGATCGCGATCCCCGATTTCGAGGGCGAGATTTTCTTGAATCCTGAGGCAATGGAGCAAAGTTCTTTGCGAATGGTCTTTCATTCAGCTTCGCTGACAGTCACCGATGACATCAGTGAGAAAGATCGCGAAGAAATCAATCGCAGAATGCACGATGAAGTCCTCGAATCTAATTCCTTCCCTGACGTGATCTACGAATGTTCTCGAGGATCTGCAAGCAAGACCGGGGAAGGACAATATTGGGTGGCTTTGAACGGGGAGCTGACGCTGCACGGAGTTGAGCGCGTCCAGCCTGTGTCGGCGCGTGTTTCGGTAAACGGGACTACGCTTCGGGCGATGGGAGAGTTCTCTGTCCGCCAGAGCGATTACGATATTCGCCCGGTTTCCGCGCTGGGCGGAGCCGTGAAGCTCAAGGATGAGCTCAAGCTGTCGTTTGACATTACGGCCCGCAAGCAGGTTTGACGCGGTTGCGGGCGAAGGCTCTGGAGATGGATCGGGATAGGGCGAATCATGACGTCGCGGGAGGATGCCGAATGTGTCTAGCCATACCGGGGAGGATTGTCGAGATCTTTTCCGATAACCAGGATTCCGCGCTCGTGGAAGTGGTTGGCGTGCGGCGCAAGATTGATCTGGGCCTGTTGCGGGATGACAAGCCAGTGCCCGGTGACTGGGTGCTGGTGCACGTGGGTTTTGCCATGAGCAAGATCAGCGAACAGGATGCCGCGGACCAGATGAACACGCTCCGCATGCTGGGGGAGATCGATGGGGCGATGCAGGAAGTCCGGGGATACGGGCTCGAAGATATGAACTGACGCCCGCCTGCGTCTATGGCAAAGAAGGAAGCGGCATGAGATTTGTCGATGAGTTTCGGGAACCTGAACTGATCTCGAAGACGGCGGAAGAAATTCGCCGTCTCGCCCGTGGGCAACGCCACTACCGCATGATGGAAGTCTGCGGCGGGCATACGCATGCCATTTATCGTTTCGGCCTGAAAGATATCCTTCCGGAAAACATTGAATTGATTCACGGCCCGGGCTGCCCGGTCTGCGTGCTTCCCATGGGAAGAATCGACGACGGCCTTGCCATCGCGCGGCAGCCGGATGTTATCTTCGCCGCTTTCGGCGACATGATGCGCGTTCCCGGAACTCAGGGCAGCCCCCTTGAACACAAGGCCCGGGGCATGGACGTTCGCATCGTATATTCGCCATCTGATGCGCTGAAGCTGGCCCGGCTCAATCCCGAGAAGCACGTTTTGTTTTTCGCCATCGGTTTCGAAACCACAGCTCCCTCCACAGCGCTGACCATGATGCGCGCCAAGGCTGAGGGCATTGGTAACTTCTCGGTGTTCTGCAACCACGTGACCATCATTCCGGCCATACGCGCCATTCTGGATTCTCCTGACATGCGGCTCGACGCCTTCATCGGTCCCGGCCACGTCTCGACCGTCATCGGTTGCCGTCCATATGAGTGGATCGCTCAGAACGAACGTAAGCCGATCGTGGTGTCAGGTTTTGAGCCTCTGGATATGCTGCAGTCGATTGTCATGTTGCTTCATCAACTGAAGGCGGGCGAGGCCAGAGTCGAGAATCAATACAAGCGGGTTGTGCCCTGGGAGGGCAACCGCGCCGCTCTTCGGGCTATGGCTGAGGTTTTTCAGTTGCGTCCCTACTTCGAATGGCGCGGTTTGGGATTCATCTCTCAGTCGGCGCTGCGCGTCAACGACAAGTACGCTGAATGGGATGCGGAACGACGCTTTGAGGTTCCCGGGATTCGCGTCACTGATCCTAAAGCCGCGCAATGTGGAGAGGTGCTGAAGGGCGTGCTGAAGCCGCATCAGTGTAAACTTTTTGGCCGCGAGTGCACGCCCGAGCATCCCATCGGAGCACTCATGGTCTCATCGGAAGGTTCATGCGCCGCCTATTACAATTACGAACACCGCAAGGCAGCGACGGTAGGTCTAAGCTCGATCGCCTAAGCGCTCCGGCCGCCGTGCTTGCCGAATCCGCGCCCACGCGGTTCCGTGACCCGCAGATCGAGATGGCCCACGGAGCCGGAGGTAAAGCCAGCCGCAAACTGGTCGAAGGCCTTTTTGCTCCATTGCTCTTTGGCGCTGCGCAGGGCCCACTCGGGGACGCCGCCCACGTGGACATCGATGGCACCCGGGTCGCGATCACGACGGATAGCTTCGTAGTCAAGCCATTGAGTTTTCCCGGCGGCTCGATTGGCGAACTTGCGGTGAACGGCACCGTAAACGATCTTGCAGTTTCGGGTGCAAGGGCGGAGGCCCTTGTGGTCAGCTACGTGCTCGAAGCCGGTCTTCCTACGCAGGTGCTCGAAGCCGAGGTTCGAGCCATGGCGAAAGCTGCGCGGGATGCGGGCGTGCGAATCGCCGCCGGAGACACGAAGGTGGTCGAACACGGCAAAGCCGAACAGATGTACGTCACCACGACCGGTGTCGGCCGCCTGCTTCACGGAGTGTCCATCGATCCCCGCTCGGTGCGTGTGGGCGACAAGATTCTGCTCTCCGGTCCCATCGGCGATCACGGCATCACCATCCTGCTGGCGCGTGGCGAGCTTGATTTCGAGGCTGATCTTCATTCTGACACCCGCTCCGTACTCCCGCTGGTCGAATCCCTCATTTACGCCGCCGGGCCGGGCGTGCGCTGGATGCGCGACCCGACTCGCGGCGGCGCCGCTACATCTCTCAACGAATTAGCTCGCGATTGCGGACTCGGCATGGTCCTTTTCGAAGATCAGATTCCGGTGCGCGATACCGTGCGCGGCGCGTGCGAGTTGCTAGGGCTTGATCCACTTCACATTGCAAATGAAGGCCAGTTTCTGGCGGTTGTTTCCCCGGAATACGCCGACGCCGCTTTGAATGCACTGAGCCTGGCCCCGGGCGGAAGTGAAGCGCAGATCATTGGTGAAGTTCGCGAACAGCCGGCGGGTACGGTGCTCGTGACAACCCTTTACGGGGGCAGCCGAATCGTAGATATGCTCGTCGGCGATCCTCTGCCGCGAATCTGTTAAATGACGATCACGTCGAACACGAAGATGAATTTGGCGGAGGCCGGCGCCACAGCGACGGCATGTAGCCTCGCATGCCTGGTTGAAGCGCGTCTGCTTGAACGGAACCCATTGTTCGAGCATTTTTTCTGCCGCGAAGCGGCGCGTCTGGCCGAAGCTTGCCGCGAAATGTCGGAGCGATTCCTGCGCGGAGGGAGGCTACTGGCCTTCGGCCGCGGGCCCTATGCCACCGACGCGCAACACGTCTCTGTGGAGTTTGTTCATCCTGTGATCGTTGGCAAGCGCGCTCTGCCAGCGCTTGATTTGTCCCTCCTTTTTCGGCCGTGGATCGAGGCAATCCTTCGACCTGAAGACGTCGTCATGGGATTTGGTCCACCCGAAGGCGACTCCGAAGTCTGGGCTACGCTGCAACAGGCGCATCGCCGGGGCGCGATGACCTTCGCTCTGCCCGGTGCGGAAGGTTCCTACGCTGTCGAGGCCGCGACGCAGGATCCGTTCATGCATCAGGAGATGATCGAGATTCTTTATCACACGCTCTGGGAAAGCGTGCACGTATTTTTCGAGCATCGTGAACTGGGACATGAGGTGGGAGAATCGGGATTTCTCTATCCGTTCCTGGGCAGAGAAAAACAAGGGACCGCAGATCTTGTGGCTGAAGTGGCATCTTCCATCCTGATGAAAGCGCGCGATGACGCCAAACTGCGCCAGCAGGTGGCACGGGAAGAGGCCGATCAAATCAGTGGCGCCACACTCGCAATTCATGAGCGTCTGCTTCTTGGAGGCAAACTCATTGTCTTCGGCAACGGCGGCTCTGCGACCGACGCCAACGATTTCGCCATCGATTGCGTGGTCCCGCCCTCTGGCTATCGATCTGTCCCGGCAGTGTCGCTCTCCCTGGAGCCGGCGAACATCACCGCTGTTGCAAATGACATTGGCACAGACGCGATTTTCCTTCGTCAGTTGATTGCGCAGGCCCGTCCTGAAGATGTTGCGATAGGAATTTCAACCAGCGGGGGATCGCGCAACATCGTCATGGCGCTTGAAGAAGCGCGGAAGCGGAATATGTTGACCATAGCGTTACTCGGTTACGACGGAGGCGAGATCAAGCGCACGCAACTGGCTGACTTTCCCGTGGTCGTCAACTGCGACTACATCCCCCGCATACAGGAAGTGCAGGCTTCCATTTACCACGTCATTCGCGAATCGCTGCACGCTTTGAGCCAGGAGGGGTTGAGTCGTGGCCACGCTTGAACTCTATGGGACGGCTCGCTGTCCCCACACCAGCGAAATGCGCGAGTGGCTGGAATGGAAGCGCAGCGAGTTTGTTGAGTACGACGTGGAGGCCGATCCAGCGGCCCGCGGACGCATGCGCGAGATCGCTCGTGGCCAGCGCACCGTGCCAATTCTGGTCGAGGATGGCAAGGTAGTTCAAGTGGGGTGGCAAGGTCACGCTTGCATAATCGATGAGTAGCGCGGACGAGTAGAAGACACAATGGCCAGCGCTTGTTCCATCCGGGTTCGAGGAGTGGTGCAGGGGGTGGGATTCCGTCCGTTTGTTTATCGCCTGGCCTGCGCCAATACTCTGAACGGATGGGTGCTGAATGCGGAAGAGGGCGTTGAAATTCATCTCGAAGGGGCCGAGACCAGCCTGCAAGCATTTGTTCGAGACTTGAAGGCGCAGCCTCCAATCGCAGCCAGCATTGCTGAAATCGATGTGCGGCCCACGTCGCCGGTCGGATTGCACGAATTCACTATCCGTACGAGCCGGCGCCGAAAACGCCCTACGGTTCGAATCTCGCCGGATCTGCCCGTTTGCAATGACTGTCTACGGGAACTCTTCGATCCCGCCGATCCGCGCTATTGGTATCCGTATATCAATTGCACGAACTGCGGCCCGCGGTACACCGTCATGCTGAGTCTGCCGTATGACCGCGCGAACAGCACGATGAAGGCCTGGCATCTCGACGACTACTGTGCTGCGGAATATTCTGATCCCGGCAACCGTCGTTTTCACGCCCAGCCTGTCGCTTGTCCGGTCTGCGGCCCCAGCTATTACGTTTACCCGCAGCTTCACTCGAGCAGTCGGGCTGGCGGAAATGAAGCTTGCATCCGCCAGGCTGCGGCGATGCTTCGAGGCGGTGCGATTCTTGCCATGAAGGGACTCGGCGGGTATCACCTGGCATGCGATGCCCGGAATCCCGCGGCCGTTGCGGCTTTGCGGGATCGCAAATACCGCAAAGAAAAAGCCTTCGCCGTGATGGTGCGGGATGTTGAGATGGCCCGCACCCTGGTCGAGCTCTCTTCTGAAGCAGAGGCGCTGCTTACTTCTATAGCCCGTCCCATCGTCCTCGCGCCCGCGCAAATCGAATTATACGGAGTTGCTCCCGAGAGCCACGAACTCGGAGTGATGTTGCCTTACACCCCTTTGCACCACCTGCTGTTCGCCGCCGGTGCTCCGGAAATTCTGGTCATGACCAGCGCGAACCGGTCGAGCGAGCCGATCGCCTATGAAGACGAAGATGCATTGCAACGACTTGCTGGAATTGCGGACTCGTTTCTGATCGGGCAGCGGCCCATCGCGCGCCGCGTGGATGACTCCGTTGCGCGCGCTGGCGCCCTTGGTCCTGTGCTCCTGCGCCGCGCCCGCGGTTACGCTCCGGGAGCGGTTGCATTGCTGCCCGCGGAGGGCCCCATTCTCGCGCTGGGCGCCGATTTGAAAAATACCATCACCCTGGTAGTGGAGGGCCAGGCCGTTGTCAGCCAGCATATCGGAGACCTTGATCACTACCAGTCGTTCCGCGCGTTTGATGAGACAATCCGCGATCTTGTCTCCATGTACGACATTCCGTTCCGCGAATTGCTCGTGGTGCATGATCTTCACCCGCAATACCTTTCAACCGCTAACGCCGCCACGCTTGGCTTTGCGCAAAATGCTCCTCGAACGTGCGCGGTGCAGCATCATCGCGCCCACATCGCGTCCGTCCTTGCCGAACGAGGAGAATGGACGAAACGCGTCGTGGGTGTGAGCTTCGACGGCACCGGATTTGGAGACGACGGATCCATCTGGGGGGGCGAGATATTTGTTGGCAGCGTCGAGCAAGGCCTCGACCGCATAGCTCATTTGCGAAGCGCGGTTCTAGCAGGGGGTGACGCTGCAGCACACTCTCCAGTGCAGGCTGCCGCAGGATTTTTGGCGCAGGTGGAGGGCCTGCCGGATGTGCTTGCTGCTCCCTTCGCTTTTCCTGAGCGTTACCGCAACGCGGTTGATTTGGTACGCAAAGATGTTCGCACGTTCGCCACCAGTTCTGTGGGCCGTTTGTTCGACGCTGCTGCATCTCTTCTCGGTTTTACTCGAGACGTCACTTTCGAAGGGCAGGCCGCAATGTGGCTGGAGCAACTCGCCCGCAGCACGACCCTCGCGGAGTCTTATTCCTTTCCTTTCGTCGATGGTGAACTCGATTTTCGTCCGTTGCTGCTAGCGGTGGCACAAGACCGGGTTCGCGGCCGCGATGTGCGGCAAATCGCACGATCCTTCCAGTTAGGCATTGCTCGGGGATTATGCGATGCCCTGAACGTCATCTGTCGCAGGCACGAACTGGATACTGTTGTCCTTTCCGGCGGAGTCTTCCAGAACGAGTTGCTGCTCGAGGATCTGAAGCGTCTGTTCGCGAACGGATCGCCGCAAGTGTGGACCAACCACGCAGTCCCACCCAATGACGGCGGAATCAGCCTGGGGCAGGCTGCTCTGGCGGCGTTCGGCCGCTTCGATGGTGCCGCGCCGACTGGCATCGAGCAGAGCAACTAGAGACCATGCACGAACTTTCCATTGCGATCAGCATCGTGGAACTGGCCGAAGAAGAAGCCGAGCGTCGCGGCGTTCAGGTGGACGCTGTGCACCTCAAGCTGGGGGCTCTCTCCGGCATCGTCAAAGATGCGCTCCTCTCCTCTTATGAAATGGCCTGCGAGAACACTCGGCTGCAAGGTTCACGCTTGGTGGTTGAAGAGGTTCCCGTGATGATCTTTTGTCCTCGTTGCCGGGGGCAGCGCACGCTCAGCTCCGTACAGTTGTTTTGTTGCCCGGAATGCGGTACGCCGTGCTCTGAGATCGTGCAGGGCAAGGAGATCGAAGTCGTTGCCTTGGAGATACAGGAATGCGCCCCGAACCCCGTTTGATCGAAGTCCGAAAGAATGTGTTGAAGCAAAATGACGTCGTCGCTCGGATTCTTCGCGACCGTTTTCGGGCCGCCGGAGTGTTCGTCGTGAGCCTTGTCTCCAGTCCCGGCTCCGGCAAAACCGCATTCCTCGAAAGGACTCTCACGCTCCTTCGTCCAAACTATCGAGTGGCAGCCCTGGTGGGTGACCTTGCTACCGAGAATGACGCACTTCGACTGGCGCGCAGCCAAGCCCCGGTCAAGCAAATCACTACCGGTACTCTCTGTCACCTCGAAGCTGCCATGGTGCATAGTGCTCTCGAAAGGTGGGATCTCAAGCAGTTAGATTTCCTGTTTATCGAAAACGTCGGCAATCTGGTCTGTCCTTCTTCCTATGACCTAGGAGAAGATCTCCGCCTCGTGCTCATTTCAGTAACCGAAGGTGAAGACAAACCGCTCAAGTATCCCACCATTTTCAATAGCGCCGACGTTGCTATTGTCACTAAAGTTGACTTGGCGGCGGCGGTTGAATTTAGTTGGGAGACAGTACACAAGAACATCCAGGCCGTGCGGCCTGGCATGCCGGTCCTTCAGCTTTCCGCCAAAACGGGGGAGGGGATCGAAGAGTATTTGAGATTTCTTGCGGCGCGACTGATACAGTTGCGGCAGGTCGCAGCAGTCTGAGCGATCTCTATTAAGCCCGTTGCCGACTAGTGAAGACACTTGCAGGGCTGCGAAGCTGTTCACTGCGTTGACATATTCCACCACTGGTCCTATACTCCGTCCGCTTCTAACAAACGGTAGACCTTTTGCGCGGAGCGCTCCATGCACACCCTGTCTTTCCAGAACAGATTTGTACTCTTGTCGGTCAGCTTCATCATCGCTTTGGCGATTCTGCTCGGAGCTTTTCCTCCGGCGGCTTGCGCTCAGGGCGTGCCGATGTATCAAGTTGATCCGCTGTGGCCTCTGGAGCTGCCAAACAACTGGATCATCGGGCAAGTCGGGGGCATAGCTGTAGATCGGCAGGACCACATCTGGGTTTTGCAACGACCCGGCTCGGACACGGTTGACGAACTCGGCGCTTCACTTAAACCTCCGCGTTCTATGTGCTGCATCGCAGCACCCCCGGTCCTGGAATTCGACACGCAAGGGCATTTGCTCAACTCCTGGGGCGGACCTGGCGAAGGATTTGATTGGCCTAAGACAGAACACGGAATTTATGTCGACAAAGATGGGAACGTCTGGATCGGCGGGAACGGGCCGACCGACCGCCAGATCCTCAAGTTCAAGGGTGATGGACATTTTCTGCTCCAGATCGGTCACCCTTCATCCGATCCGCCCAACAGCTTGCGCACAGATATATTGGGGCGCCCGGCCGGCATCGAGGTGGATTCAGACGCGCACGAGGTGTACATCGCCGATGGTTATGCGAACAAGAGGGTGATTGTTTTCGACTCGGGCACCGGCGCGTTCAAGAGACTATGGGGAGCCTATGGAAACCCTCCGAATGATGCCGACCCCGGGTCGTACGATCCTGCCGCACCCCGCGATCAGCAGTTTCGCAATCCGGTACACTGTGTCCACATTTCTCGAGATGGGCTTGTCTATGTCTGCGATCGCGTCAACAACCGCATCCAGGTGTTCACCAAACAAGGGAAATTTGTTAAGGAGTTCACTCTGCGCCCGGAAACGCTGGGGATGGGTTCGGTATGGCAGTTCGCGTTTTCGACCGACGAACGCCAAGAGTTTTTGTTGGTGGCTGACGGCGAAAACAATGTTATTTGGACTATTCGGCGAGACGACGGGGCCGTTACGGGCCAAACGGGGCACAACGGCCGCAATGCCGGGCAGTTCCATTGGCTTCACCAGCTTGTTTCAGATTCTCGCGGCGATCTCTACACTGGGGAAGTTGACACTGGCAAAAGGCTTCAGAAATTCGTTCTGGTGAACCGCGGGAAACCTCAGAAGTAAAATACAGATTGACGATGAAGGCTCTTCTGCTCGCTCCTTATTGCCGCGGCATCTTGGGAATTGCCGTTCTGGGTTTCGCCATCCCATTGTCAATGGTTGCAGCGGACTCTCCGAACGAGCAACTCACGCCAGCGGATGTTCTTTCAGTCATGGAACGCGTGGCGGATTGGCAGCTCGCGCACCCCTCCGCGCACTCCTCAACCGATTGGACGCAGAGTGCTGGGGACGCCGGGATGATGGCGCTGGTCGGCATCTCCGGTGACCCAAAGTACCGCGACGCCCTGCTCGCGACGGGCGAAGGGAACGCCTGGAAGCCCGGCCCACGCATATACAATGCCGACGATTTGGCCATCGGCCAGGCGTACGCAGGTCTCTATTTTCTTTACCGTGACCCGAAAATGCTTGTGCCCTTGCGGGCGCGGCTCGATGCGGTTCTCTCGACACCGCCGGCAGTTCAAAGCCTGGATTTCCATCAGCCGTTCGACCAGGTTTCCCAACTGTGGTCCTGGTGCGATTCGCTGTTCATGGCCCCGCCGGTTTGGATGCAACTTTTCGCCGCCACCGGTGACGAACGCTACCTCGATTTTGCCGTGAAGAATTGGTGGCGTACGACGGACTATCTTTACGATCCGGTGGAACATCTCTACTTCCGCGACAGTACCTACTTCGACCGGCGCGAGGCCAACGGCAAGAAAGTTTTCTGGAGCCGGGGCAATGGCTGGGTCATGGCCGGGGTTGTCCGCATGCTGCAGTTGCTGCCGGCAAACTATCCGAGTCGCGCGCGCTTCCAGCAATTGTTTCAGGAGATGGCAGAAAAGATTCTGACCGCCCAGCAACCCGATGGTCTGTGGCATTCAAGTTTGCTCGATCCGCAGAGTTATCCGCTCAAAGAGACAAGCGGTTCGGGTTTTTACGCCTACGCGCTGGCTTGGGGCGTGAATCAAGGTTTGCTCGATAGCGCAAAATTCAAGCCAGCGGTTCGCCGAGCGTGGACTGCCCTCGCTGATTGCGTGGACGCCGAGGGCAAGTTGACGCACGTTCAACCGATCGGGGCCGACCCGAAAACGTTCGCTGATGATTCAACCGAGGTGTATGGCGTTGGCGCGTTTCTGCTGGCAGGCAGCGAGTTGTACCGGATGGCGGTGTTTGAAAAGGCCAAGCCGCTGGCGATCCGGGTGACCAATCCACTCCACCTGTACCGCCATCGCGAAACGGTGGAGTTGAGCCTTTCTCGATTGGCTCGCCAAGGGTTGCGTGCGACAAATCTGGCGGCGATAGACGGTCTCGGATCCCGCATTCTCGATTCGCAGATTTATGCCGGCGAATCAGGGCAAGCCCCGGACACATTCCTTTTCCAGGTAGATTTGGCACCTGGGGACACCCGGACCTATTACATCCTGGATGCTTCCGCTCTGGCTGCCGTGCCCCGGCCGATTGTGAGAACATACGCACGGCAAATAGACGAGCATTATCGCGACATGGCCTGGGAGAGCGATCGCATCGCCCATCGCATGTACAACCAGGACCTGATTCCCGCCGAGGGCACCGTAAGCAGTGGCGTGGATGTGTGGGTCAAGAGCACGCGCGCCCCGGTGATCAACAACTGGTACAAGAACGGCGATTATCACAACGATCACGGCGAAGGATTGGATGATTATCGCGTGGGGCGGAGCCGGGGTTGCGGCGGGCTCGGCATTTGGGAGGATCATACCTACTATGTGTCGAGCAATTACAACAGCGCGCGCATCATCACAACCGGGCCAGTCCGCTCGGAATTTGAACTCACCTACGATGCTTGGGAAGCCGGGAAAGGGAAGATTTCTGAAACCAAGCGCATCACCATCGACGCCGGTTCCAACATGACCAGAGCAGAAAGCGTGTTCGCGGCGGACCGTTACCCGGACTTCGACATCGGGATTGGCATCGCGCAACGTCCCGGCGACGGTGTGATCGCCAAGAATCAAGAAGAGGGTTGGATGAGTTATTGGCAGCCCACTGATCGCGACCGCGGAAACATCGGGTGTGCAATCGTGATGCAGGGAAAGATCGAAGCATTCGCGACCGAGAACGCCACGTTGCCCAAGCCGAAACAAGCGGGCCTCACCACGCCGACCAGCGAAGGTTTTCCCCCAGTTGCCAATTTACTGGCGATTTCGGGGGCGCACGCCGGCAAACCATTTCTATACTATTTCGGTGCCGGTTGGAGCAAGAGCGGCGATTTTCCCGAGGAAACAGACTGGGAGAATTACGTGCGACAATTCGTCGCACGCTTTCGCGCACCCCTGAAAGTCACACTCGAAAATGAATAGGTTCATCAGTCTGCTCCACTTCCCATAATCCGACTTCGGGACAACGTCGTCGGAGTCCGGCTTAAAACGCGAAAACATAAGTTCCGCGTGGCCCATCATGCAACCTGAACCAGTATCGGTAGAAGCGCGAGTCGAGAAGCCAAGCATCCGTGGCGGGCAGACAGTGCAAAATTGCGCTGGGCAAAACTGAGAAGGCGCTTCGGTATTAGCGTTTCCGTGCGTGTTCCAACAACCGCACCACGGCACAGAAGGCCGCAAGCGCACAGGCATACGGGAAGTATAGGCCGATCCAATACCAGGTAAATGGCAGCATTCGGAGCACGATGCCTGCAAGAACCAGGTCAATCATGCCGTAGATCTTCGACTCTTCGAAGAAGAGAGAATAGATCGCACCCAGCAATGCCGGTGCAAAGAACAAAACAACAATCGACAGCGCTTGGCTCAGCGGTAGCCGCTGCGTTTCGAACATTTCAGCAAACCGAAGGGTCAGGACGCCCGCTACAATCGATCCCAAAGCGGCGACCCCCATGGGTGCGTCACGCAGTCGTAAAGAGAGCCGCTTGTCGCTGCTGAATATTGGCCCGACTAGAATCCGCCGCCCCTTAGTCAACATGTTCGCCTTCCTCCATGAACCGCGCCTCTGCGGCAGGCAGCCGGTCCCCAGGACGCGCAACGCAGCAATACAACGCCGGCAAGAGGAATACGCTGATCAGCAATTCGAACGTGAGCCCGCCCACGATGACGATGGCAAAAGGCCGTTGGGAATCGGATCCAATGTCGTGCGACATGGCCGCGGGCAAGAGACCCAGCGTAGCGACCAGCATCGTCATCATGATTGGACGGAGCCGCAGCGCCGCTCCCTCCTCGGCTGCTTCCCGCACCGTCCTGCCGCGCACTCTGAGCTGGTTGATGTACTCCACCATGATGACGCCGGTCTGAACTGAGACGCCGATCAGCGCCAGAAATCCCAGCCCGGATGAAACGCTGAAATGCGTACCCGTGATGAGCAGGCTGAGAAATCCGCCCATGGGCGAAAGAGACACAACCGCGAGAATCAGGAAGACCCACTTCCATGAACTGAATGCCGAATAGAGGATGAACGCCATTAACAGCAGAGTGATTGGCACGATGAACGCCAGTCGCCGGTTGGCGCGCTGCTGGCTCTCGTACTCGCCGGTCCAGTCCAGGTGATAGCCCTCGGGAAACGAGACCTTATGAGCGACCTCATCAATCGCCTGGCGGACAGTGCTGCCGAGGTCGCGGCCGCGCACACTGTACTTGATGGCAATGTATCGGGAGTTTCCCTCGCGGTAGATGGTGGAAGCACCGTCGTCAAGGCTGACGTGAGTGATCTGGCTCAGGGCGACGCGCTCACCGGAGGGTGCGAGAATCCGAATGCTGCCGATGTCTTCCACGGACTCGCGGTACTGGGGCTGGTAACGGACCGTTAAGTCGAAGCGTTGTTCGCCGATCAGGATCTGGCTGACGGCCTTGCCTCCGACCGCGCCCTCAACGGCATCCTGAATATCGGTGACGTTGATGCCGAAGCGATCGGCAGCGGCGCGATCCACGACCAGGTTCACGTTGGGCTGGCCGCGCACCTCGAACGTGCCCAGGTCGGCGATCCCTGGGATCTGGCTCATCACGGCTTGCATTTCTTCGGCTTTCTGCTCGAGCGTCTTCAAGTCGCGGCCGAAAAGTTTGACGGCTAGTTCGCCTTTCACGCCGCTGACAGCTTCTTCCACGTTGTCGGAGATGGGCTGGGAGAAATTCCAGATAACGCCCGGCAGTTCGCTTAGAGCCCCATCCATAGCAGCGATCAGCTCATCTTTTGTGTGGAACTCTTTTCGCCACTCACCGCGCGAGCGGAGGTCGACGAAAAACTCGGTGTTGTAGAAACCGCTGGCGTCGCTCCCGTCGTCGGGGCGGCCGACCTGGCTGACGACTTGCGTGACTTCAGGAAAGCCGGCCATGATCAGGCGCGCCTTGTTCGCAAGCTCAATGCCGGCGGAGGGGCCGGTGCTGGGCGCGAGTGTGCCGCGCACCCAGATGGCTCCTTCGTCCAGGTGAGGCAGGAACTCGGAGCCGATCAGTCCGCCGAAACCGAGATACAGCATGACAAGCACCAGTACCCCGCCGGCCATCACCGTAGCTTTGGCGTGGTCAAGGCAAAATTCCAAGCTGCGCCGATAATGTTTCAGCACCCAGGCGAACACTGGATTGCGCATTTCCTTGAGCCCGCCACGAAATAGAAAGCCGCTGAGCACCGGCGCGATCAACAGGGAGAAGAGCAACGCTCCGAGGAGCGCAAAGGAAACCGTCCACGCCATGGGGTGGAACAGCCTGCCTTCTACCCTCTGCAAGGTAAAGATCGGGAGATACGCAGTGATGATGACGAGGATGGCGAAGAAGACCGGGCGCTGCACCTCGTGAGCAGCGTCGCCGATGACTTGCATCAGCGTTCGATGTTCGTCGACATGCGACTCGATGTGGCGCAGGATGTTCTCGACCATCACCACGGCACCGTCAACGATCATGCCGAAATCAAGCGCGCCCAGAGATAGCAGGTTCGCAGGAATATGATTCAGGTCCAGCAGAATGGAAGCGAACAGGAGAGAGAACGGAATCGTGATGGCAACCACGAGCGCACCGCGCACGTTTCCGAGGAACAGGAAGAGGATTAACGTAACCAGGAGCACGCCGTGCGTGAGGTTTCGCAAAACCGTGTTGCTGGTGTATTTGACGAGGTCGCTGCGATCTAGATGAGGTACAAATTTCACTCCAGGTGGCAACAGACCGTGGTTTAGTTGATCGATCTTCTGGTGCAGGGCGGCGAGTGTCGCCTGGGCCTCGGCTCCCTTGCGGAGCAGGACGATGCCTTCTACGACGTCTTCATCGTCGAGGATCGTGCCGTCGTCGTGCCGAATTGCCTTCCCCAGCTGTCCGAGCCGCACTTTTGGAGCTTGCGCTACGGTTCCGAGGTCGCGGACCCGAACCGGAGTGCCGTTCGAAACTTTGACGACGGTGGCCGCAATGTCATCCGTGGTTTGCATGAGGCCGACCGCGCGGACATTCAACGCCTGCTGACCTCTCTGGATGAATCCCCCGCCAGCATTAGTGTTGTTGTTGATGAGCGCCTGTTCCACCTGACTTAAGGAGAGTCCAAACGACACCAGCTTTCCGGGATCGATCTGCACCTGGTATTCGCGTGTCGGTCCGCCGAAGATGTTCACGTCCACGACGTTCGGCACGGACTTGAGCTGGTTGAGCACAAACCAGTCCTGCAAGGCCTTCAACTCCATGGTGTCGATTTGAGGATTCGTGCTCTGGAGTGTGTAAAACATGATCTGGCCCGTGGGACTATAGTCGGGACCGAGACCGGGACTTACATTGGGCGGCGTGGTGGCTTGGGCAAGGCGGTCGAGCACTTCCTGGCGCGCCGTGAAGGTGCTGAATGTCATCGTCGTAAATGATAGTGATTACAGAAAGACCGGCCAGGGAGACCGATCGAAGATGAGTCAGGTGGGATACGCCGTTGAGCTGGACTTCGAGCGGGACCGTGATCTGCTGCTCCACCTCTTCTGCGGCATGGCCGGGCCATTGGGAGATGATTTGGACGTAGGTGTCCGCCACATCCGGATAAGCTTCGATGGGAAGATTGTGGAAAGAGATGATGCCCCAAATAAAGAGGACGACTGCGAGGCTGAGTACCAGGATGCGATTGTTAAGAGCCAGATCGACCAGGTAACGGATCATCTTGTTTGCGTCGCCTCGGACTCGAAGAAGTCAGTCACTATGTCCTCGCAGGGGTCTAAAGTTCTTCTATCGCGAAGGGGCGAAGGTGTGAGGCACTCAAGCGTCTAGCTTGGGGGATATTTCGATTCCCCTGATGAAGGCGGCGTTTCTGCCACCTACTGGGATCGCTCGTTTTGGTAGCGTCAAAATGTTCACAGTGCGAAGGTTTCCGAGGCCAGTTTTGCTCTCGCGGGTCAAATCTTGCGGACAAATCGTTTGATTGGTACCTCGAGCGATCGAAACAATGAAATAATGCGGGCCACATCCGAACGATATGTTTGAGCAGATCTGGGAACCGAAGAACCGAGCCACCGTTCTGGCCGCCAGCGGGGTCGCCGTGCTGGCCATCGCTGCCTTGGATTGGTGGACGAAGCCTTATTTCTCTCTGGGGTTTCTGTACCTGTTCCCCATCATGCTCGCGGCCGGCTTCCTTCCTCGCTGGGCTATCGTATTTTTGGGGGTCGGCTGTGCATTGCTCAGCGAACGCTTCAGCAACCTGGACCCGTCGGATTCCGCGGTCCGGCTTACCTTTGAAACCCTGGCGCTATGCGGTTGCGGGCTGTTCACTTCGGAGGTCCTTCGCAACCGGCGGTTGAGTTTGTCGTCTCAGGAGAGGCTGCGCGTGCTGGTCGAGACCAGTCCCGCGGCGATCGTGACCGTTGACGAGCGCGGCTTTATCGAATTGGCCAACCGGGCTGCGACCGAACTGATGGCGCCACTCGACGGCCATCTGATCGGCTACCCAATCGCTGCCTTCCTGCCCGAGTTGCACCACGCTTTGCGGTGGGAGGACCGACCGCAGTTCAGGACGTCCATGCAGTGCCGGGGACATCGCGGTAACGGGGAAACGTTCCTGGCGGACGTGTGGTTCTCCAGTTATAAGGATGGGTCGAAACCCAAACTAGCGGCAATCATCGCGGATGTCAGTGAAGAGCAGGCGCATCCGTCTGCCACCAACTCGGTCACGTCGGATCAGCAAGAGAGAACGCAGTTGAGCAATCGCGAATTGGATGCACTCCGGCTGGTGGTTCAGGGTCTGGCCAACAAAGAAATAGCTTCACGCATGGAGATTTCCGAAAGCGCAGTCAAGAATACTCTGCAGCAACTGTTCGCCAAGACCGAAGTCCGCACTCGCGGCCAGCTCGTTCGGGTTGCATTGGAACGATATCGGGATCTCCTGTAGACGAGTAGAGGGCGGACAATCAGGTGGAAATCCTAAAGAGGTTGGGATTTCTAATAATCTTCGACTTTCTTGCTCCACCTTCTCGGCCGTTATAGCTCCACTTCCCATAAGACGACTTCTGGCTCACAACGATTTCCAGTTTGCTCAGTACCCGCTACATGTCAGTGAGTGTAATCGTGTTTGCTGAGTCTGATTGCAAAACATGGCGGCCTGGTGAATTGCGCGGCAGATAGCTTGCCCATCATTGTCAAAACAACAATCGAGTGCGCCCGCATCCATTGCCTCAGTCCACATAACCTCGTCTGGTGTGTGGTGACTGCAAACGATCTGCATGCCCAAGTGGAGACGCAGGTAGACGATTTCTTGCTAGCTTACCAACCCCAGGTCCAGCACTCCCATCGGGATGGGAAACTGCGATGCTATCGTCTGAAGCTCGGTCAGCGACTGCGCAATGAACACAACATCAGAAATCGACCTGATCTGGGAGGCCAAGTTTTGGGCGAGCGCGGGATCGTCTTGCAAGATCACGATGGCCTTAGGCATTTGACAACCTTCTTATGCCCACAAACGAAAGAGCGATTCACGGCGAATACCCTCCGCTTCACTCGGAGAATCTCATGTCGCTGGATGTGCCCCCAGCTGCGGGAACGTAACATTTAAGCGTGTAGTCCATGACCATGCGGTCGGCATTAAAGCGCCAACCCAGCGTGCGGATGGTGCGTTTCATGCGCTTGATCCAGCCGCGAGGCAGACCGTCGCGATCACGCTGGTAGAACAAAGGAATCACTTCTTCTCGAAGGGCCCGGCGCAAATCCTCTCCGTCGCGCGTGTCATGGACGTTCATATTCGAGTGCGTTCTGCCCGTCCCAATGGCAAATCCATTCATGCCGTCGTAGGCCTCAGCCCACCAGCCATCAAGAACAGAAAGGTTCAATCCGCCATTCAGAACCACCTTTTGGCCGCTCGTGCCCGATGCCTCTAGCGGACGGCGGGGGTTGTTCAGCCAGACATCAACGCCCTGCACGAAATAACGCCCGACGTTGATGTCATAGTCTTCGACAAAGACGAACTTATCGGAGAACCGTGAATTGCGCATCAATTCGGCGATCTGCTGTAGAACCCGCTTGCCCGGTTCGTCGTTAGGATGCGCTTTGCCGGCAAAAACGAACTGCACAGGCCGTTTGGGATCGTTCACCATGGAAGCCAGGCTCTCGATGTCGGCGAGAATCAGGTTGGCTCGCTTGTAGGTAGCAAAGCGGCGGGCAAATCCGATGGTCAGAGCGTCTGGACTCAGTACCTTACCCAGTCTCTGCAAGACCTCTCGTGATTCGAGGCGGCGCTCGGCTTGTTCCACGGCTCGGCGGCGTACAAACTCGAGCAGTTGCGATTTCAGGCTAAGGTGGGTCTCCCAAAGTTCGCCGTCATCCACATTCTCAATGCCTTCCCAGGTGCGCGCGTCGCTGCTGCGCTGGTGCCAGTTCGTTCCCAGATGCCGATCGTAGAGGCGAAACATCTGCGGAGCCAGCCAGGACGGAACATGAACTCCGTTAGTGATGTGTCCAATGGGAACGCTGTCTTCCGGCTTACCAGGATTTAGTCCGGCCCACATCGCCCGGGATACCTCGCCGTGCAGGGCGGAGACTGCATTGGCACGGCGCGAAACTCTCAGACCCAGCACCGTCATACAGAAAGTCTCCTGCTGGTTGCCTGGACGCTCTCGCCCCAGCCCCATCAGGCTCTCCTGAGAAAGACCCAGCTTTTCGCGCAGAGGCCCAAGGTGCTCTTCGATCAGCTCTGCATCGAAGCGATCGTGGCCCGCAGGCACGGGGGTATGGGTCGTGAAGACCACTTCCCGCGACACGCGTGGCACCGCGCTGTCGAACCCGATCCCCTCTTCCTCCATGCGCGTCCGAATCGCCTCCAGTACCGCGAATCCGCTGTGCCCTTCGTTCAGGTGAAGAACGCCAGGGGTGATACCCATGGCCGTAAGGGCGCGGAAGCCTCCGATGCCAAGCAACAACTCCTGGCGGATTCGGGTGCGAGCGTTTCCGCCGTAGAGGCGGGAGGTTAGCTTGCGGTCGTCCGGAGTGTTATCTTCAACATCCGAATCGAGCAGGAAAAGGTCGCAGCGCCCGACCTCGACGCGCCACACCTTGGCATGAATTGATCCGCTCCGGGTTTCGATTTGTACCACGACGGGACGGCCATTCTTGCCGATCGCGGCTTCTAAAGGCAATTGGGTCGGATCCGTCTCCAGATACTCTTCCTGCTGCCAGCCGTCACGATCCAAGCGCTGGCGAAAATACCCTTGTCCATAGAACAAGCCGACGCCGACAAGCGGAATCGCGAGATCGGATGCGCTCTTAATATGGTCTCCGGAAAGTACGCCGAGTCCACCGGAATAGACCGGGAGTGATTCATGGATTCCGAACTCCGCCGAGAAATAGGCCACAGGCAAAGGCCGCAAGACTCCGGCATGCCTTGTCCCCCAGGTACGGTCCGTCTGCAGGTATTCCTGCAACCGGCGATAGGCGTAGTTAATGCGGCTGTGCAGCACGAGTTCCGCGGCACGGCTCTCCAGTTTCGCCAGCGGAAATTCAGCGAGCAGAGAAACCGGATTCTGGTTGAGCTGCCGCCAGCGTACTGGGTCGAGATCGCGGAACAAGCTTACGGCATCGTGGTCCCAACTCCACCAAAGGTTACGCGCCAGCGCCCAAAGGCGTTCCTGCGCCGGAGCGATGAAGCGATCCAACATCCGTGCTTCGCTCACCACCGGCGCGACCTGGGCCGCGGCCCGGCTCAGCATGTGAATCTCATCTTCGCGGAAAACCCGGGGATCCATGGTCTGAACCACCAGAACGCCCTGTAGAACCCCACGGTCGATGAGTGGAACCCCGAGGAATGACTGGTAGGCATCCTCGCCGGCTTCACGAAAATACTTAAAACGCGGGTGGCCCTGTGCCTTCTCCACCGCAACAGGTCGCACCTGTTCCGCCACAAGCCCTGCTAGTCCTTCGTTGATCGCCATTCGCAGATTGCCGATGCACTCTTCCCGAAGCCCCACGGTAGCGGCGAGTACCAGGTTGGCTCGATCTGGCTCGAGTAGATACGCCGAACAAACGTCGGTTTCAAAGCGTTTGGCAATCAAGGCGACGACGTTCAGCAAGGTCTCGGCGGGTTGTCCCTCGTCCGCCGTAAGGTTTGCGATTTCCTCCAGAGTGAGGACGTGCGCGACCTCGCGCACGTGACCGCTAACACCCAATTCTTCAACTTTTTGGCGAGTCTCTTCCAATTCCAAGCTTCCCAGTTCCATTCTATTCGAGCCCTTCGGCTTGAGGTGGTCTTTTTACCGCAATCGACTGGAGCGTCTAGCTCGTCGACACCCTGTTAGAGCGGAAGGATCATCTGGCGATGTAATGGCACAGACGCCCCTTCAACGATGCGGTATCGAGGGATCGCCAGGACACAGTCTTGCAAATCGCGTCACCCAGCCCTTGCAAAACTCTGACTCCCGCAGAGCAACCTCATGTTCGCACGTACGCTGAGTCCAATCGAATTTGCTGATTCTGGTCTTGCGGATTGCCGAAAGAGACTCACCCCGAAAGTGCGCAGAGGGAGGCGACCCAAAGCGGCTTCCTTTAAAATGATTGCGTGCGATTGCAGCTTTGCCGACGTCACATTCCTAATCGCACTCGAGACAGGCCCGCCGCAGGTTCTCCCGCACCAAAGCACAAAGCCTGGAAGCGAGAGAAACCTGCGGCGAGATGATTCGTGAACTCCGAGTCTGCTCTAGAAGCTGACCTCGGCTATGGAATTGTTCAGATCCGGCTCAGAGAAACCTTCGTAGGTTCCCGTCACCAGCGAGGATGTGAACGAGAGATACAGTCGGCTCGTTCCAGTAGCGCTCGTGCCGCGCGCCGATGCTCCCACAGAGCCGGTTGTGGATGGATTCAGGGTGGTCTCGGTGCCATCGAGCGGGTCCAGGGTTTGCGTGACTAATTGTGGTGTGCCCGGAGCCGTGCTGCCGGCATTGATCTGGTTGCGGAAGATGCGAACGTCATGCCGGAACGGATCGCCTTCGCTGCTATAGTAGGCGATTTGTGTTATGCCGGTCACGGGATCCGTGGTGATGTTGGAGCAGAAATGGTGTCCCGCCGCTGTATCCACTGACACCGGCGTGGACCACGTTTGGCCGTTGTCCGTGGAGGTGGTCAGCAATACTTCAGCCTTCAAACACTCGGTTCCGAGCGCAGTCTGGCAAATGTCGTAAACCAGGAAGGTTGTGAATTTGCCTCCCGCCTCGCCGCGAATGGCATGCTTGGGAAACAGAACGGGTAGGAGATTGGTGTCGATTGGGGTCGCGGCTAAAGCGCCAGGCAACTTTTGAACTACAGTCGGGGCCGTGCATATGGGGGGAGTGGGCGCACCCGCAGGAGTGCAAGTGACAAATTTGATGATGTTGCCACTGACGTAGTTCACTGTGATTGCACCGTCGGGCCGCACCCGCACATAAGCACTGCTTTGAGAATCTTCTCCAGCGCTAATGGCGATGGCGGGACCGCAGGTCAGCGAATTTGTACAGGCAATGAGAGAGACACTATGTGGTGCTGTGTTGTCGTCGACTTCAGTCACCGCGTAGACGTCGCCGGCGCCGGTTCCGGCACTGGTGGAACGTTCATCGACGGCGATGGACGGGGATTCGGCGGAAAAGGCGGCCGGCACCGGGAACAGCAGCACAGGCGGAGTGACCGTCCAGCAGGAAGTGGACTGCGCTGCCGAATGCGTTCCGTTGGGACAGGCTTTGGGATTGAGCAAGGTGGAGACGGAAGCGCGGAAGAGTCCGACTCCGCTGGTTTGGCCAAGGCGATTGTCGGCCGCGAAGATCACGTCTCGCTCGGGATCAGCGATTACAGTCATGCCTCCAAACGCTTCTTCCTGGTTGCCTTGAAAGGTAAAGTTGGGCAGACCACCTTCAAATTGCACGCTGCAGTCGGCGGCAGAAGAACGGTGCACGTAGTACCCGTCTGGGCTTGCCAAGTTAGGGCGGCTATCATTACCGACTTCGACGATCAAGTCGTCGCCCGCTCCGAGCCGGTTAGGAATAAAGTCCACAGCTCCCAGGCCCTGTGGCAACGCGTTAGCGCGCGGCTCCAGATTGAATCTGGCGCCGTTGGGGCTGGAGCACGGGACAGTGGCCGCGCTGATAGACGTCGTCAGCAGCAAGTGAGCGGCAATCATGAGAGCAAAAGCCATTAGCGATTTCATCATCATTCTCCGGATGTCTTTATAAAAGTTCTAGTACTGCAGGAACGTCAGATGGTTGTTCATGTCGGGCAGCGCCATACCGTTATATTTTCCAAAGACGCTGTTCCAGGTGAACCCGACATAGGCGTGACTCTGTCCAGCGGTTCCCGTACCGGCGGCGGCCAGACCAATGCGATCTCCTAATCCCGCGGGTTGAAACTGAGTTGGTATTACAGCGGCGGTATTAGGGTAGATTGAGGCCGAGGTCAGCAAGTTAGGCGTGCCCACCAGGGTTGTACCCGGCGCTATCTGCGCCAGAAAAACCTGTGGCCGCGTCTGGAAAGTGACGTCATTCTGCGTCGAGTAGTAGGCAATGTTCACCGTGCCCGTGGATGAGTCGGTGGCGATGGCGCTGAAGAACTGTTGGAATGGGCTGTCGGTTGCTTTGGCGATGGGAGACCAGGTTTGCCCGCCGTCGGTCGAACTCGTCAGCACTACATCCGTCTTTGGGCAAGAGGCGATGGCAAAGTCTGCCTTGGAGAGTTCGACTAGAGGCACCTCGCACCGGTCATAGACGAGGAAAGTCGTAAACGTTCCGCTGCTTTCCAGCCGGTGCGCATGTTTGGGCATCATGAAATCCTGCAGCCTGGTTTGTCCAATGCGGCGGAGATAGGTTTCCGTGGCGATCAAGACGGGCGCACCGCACGTCGGAGCCTTTGGTGCTCCGTTCGGCGTGCAGGTGACGAACTTGACTTCTTCTGACGTGGGAGCAAGCGAGTTGGCGTTGACGTAGGAAACCGTAATGACTCCATCGGGACGGACCTGCACCCAGGCGAATTGAGCTTCCGCGTCCGCGCCGCTGATGAGAATGTTGTTGCTGCAATCCAAATTCGCGTTTGTGCATGCCATCAGCGAGATGCTGGTGTCCCCAAAGCCGTTTTTGGAAAGCGTTTCCGTAACCACCGTGTAGACGTCGCCGGCTCCGGTTCCACTGGTCCTTTGATCGACGGCAAGGTTGGGATCTACAAGCAAATTGTTCACGCTTGTGATGTTAAAGACAGATCCGGTGGTGAAGCATCCGGCCGATCCTGTGGTTTGCGTTCCCGCGGGACAGTTGGTCGTATCCAGTAAGTTCGTTGAAGTAGCCTTGACGATTCCAACCCCGTTAAGGTCGGGGGCTGTGCTGAATCTGACATCGGCGATGAAGAACCCGTCATGCGCCGGATCGGCCACGGCGATGGGAGTTCCGCTCGGCGAAAAGTTGCCGGACTCGTTCGAGATGCCGGGCAATCCGCCTTCCAGATCCACGGCGCAGTTCTCGGTCGAGCGCTGCACGTAAAAATCGTCGGCGGTTCCTTCTAAGCCACGCTGATCGGTTGCGGTGGCAAGCACGAGATCGAGGCCGGCTCCAGCCCGGTTGGGGAGAAACGCAACCGACAGCGCCGCCTGAACCACCGCATTCGGGCGCGGTTCCAGATTGAAAATGTTTCCATTCGGAGAAGTGCAAGGAGAAATTCCTGCCGCGTTTGCACTGGCCGCGGCATGTAGAGTGAAAATGAACAGGAGACTGGCGAGATGAACAAAGTGGTTCTGAGTTTTCATTGACCTTTACCTTTGGAGAACCTCGTCCCTGCGCGCGGAGACCACGTTCGTGCGGAAACTAGAGTTCAGAATTCGATCCAGGCTGTCTTGCGAGAGATGGAAAAGCAGAACCGACTTGCTGCTTCAATCGAGTCGAGTTTCCATGAATAGGCATCTCGTTCCCTCGATCTTCCGCCTAAGTTAGCCGTTGATCTGTCAGGGAATATACGGGGCAGGGAGCGTCATGGTTGTCAGCAGTTGGTCAAGTCTTTGTTAATTTTCGTCAAATGCGGGAATCGAGGCAGGAGTTTTGCGCAACCTTCACGGAAGCATTGAGGACGATCGACAGGCCGCCACCTCGCGGCGCCAGGAACGGGCTTATCGGATGGGTGAGAGAGCGTGGTTTCCAGGGCGGCGAAGTCAAGTCGTTTTCGCCACATCATCGGTTTTGATAGCCTCGAACATATCCGGCGCAAGGAAGGACATCGACTGGTTCGGTTGGCTTTTGCAAGCCCACCCTTTGGATGGTGCAATCGGCACACTGTATCGTCGAGAAGCCTTGGCGGCCGTGATTTCTTCTAAAAATGCCTCGCTAAACAAAAGTGGCACCCTTAAGGCAGTCAGTTAAATCAAAAGTATCAAGCTCGTGAGAGTAAACGCATTGAATATAAAAGGAGTATGCATATGGCAGCACAGGTCCAACCACTGACGAAGCCGCCAAGAACCAAGACAGCGTGGAGCGCACTGGCGTCCCATTACAAAACGGTTTCAAAGCTGCATCTGCGGCAGCTTTTTGCGGACGATCGCCAAGCGTGGTGAGCGTTTGGCGGTCGAGGCCGTCGGTCTTTACCTCGATTACTCCAAGAACCGCGTCACCGATGAAACGCTCCGACTCCTTCTTGAACTGGCGGAAGAATCTGGCCTGAGGGCACGAATCGATGCCATGTTCCGCGGGGAGAAAATCAACATCACCGAGAATCGCGCAGTTTTGCACGTTGCTCTGCGGGCGCCGCGAGGCGCTTCCATCGTGGTCGACGGCAAAAACGTGGTGCCTGAGGTCCATGCCGTGCTCGACCGCATGGCCGATTTCTCCAACCGCGTGCGAAGCTGGTGAATGGAAGGGACACACCGGCAAGCGCATTTGTAACGTGATTAACGTCGGCATCGGTGGCTCCGACCTAGGTCCGGTCATGGCGTATGAGGCGCTGAAGCACTACAGCGATCGAGCTATGACGTTCCGCTTCGTGTCCAACGTCGACGGCACTGATTTCGCCGAAGCGGTACGGGACCTTGATCCCGCCGAGACACTATTCATTATTTCTTCGAAGACCTTTACCACCCTGGAAACGATGACGAACGCTCACACGGCTCGCGAGTGGTCTCTCGCCGGATTAGGCGGGGACGAAAAGTCGGTGGCGAAGCATTTTGTGGCGGTGTCGACGAATGCAGCAGAGGTCACCAAGTTCGGGATCGATACCGCCAACATGTTCGAGTTCTGGGACTGGGTTGGCGGGCGCTACTCGATGGATTCCGCCATAGGCCTATCGACCATGGTCGCGATTGGCCCTGAGAATTTTCAGGCGATGTTGAACGGTTTCCATCAGATGGATGAGCACTTCCGCACTGCTCCCTTCAAGCAAAACCTGCCCGTGCTGATGGGTCTTCTCGCCATCTGGTACAACGATTTCTTCGGGGCCCAGACCGTCGCCGTCCTGCCCTACGAGCAATACCTGAAACGCTTTCCGGCCTACCTCCAGCAACTAACGATGGAGAGCAACGGCAAGCACGTCACGCTTGCAGGAAAAAAAGTCAAGCACGACACGGGTCCAATTTATTGGGGAGAACCGGGAACCAACGGTCAACACTCTTTCTACCAACTAATTCACCAGGGGACGAGACTCATTCCCTGCGACTTCATCGCCTTTTCTCAGCCACTCAACCCGCTCGGGCGGCAACACGATATGCTGATCGCCAATGTTTTCGCACAAACTGAAGCACTGGCCTTCGGCAAGACTCCGGCACAAGTCGAA
This sequence comes from uncultured Acidobacteriaceae bacterium, assembly GCA_963827005.1. Classification (GTDB taxonomy): domain Bacteria; phylum Acidobacteriota; class Terriglobia; order Terriglobales; family Acidobacteriaceae; genus Sulfotelmatobacter. The sequence goes on along the minus strand of CAWGZD010000007.1, from coordinate 387,236 downwards.
GCGGAAGGAACCCCGAAGTGGCTCGTTCCGCACCGGGTTTTCGAGGGCAACCGCCCCTCGAATACGATCCTGGCTGAAAAACTCACGCCGGAAACTCTCGGGAAGCTGGTGGCTCTGTATGAACATTCCGTGTTTACCCAAGGGACAATCTGGAACATCGATTCATTCGACCAATGGGGCGTCGAGCTGGGGAAGGTCCTCGCGCAACGCATCATCCCTGAACTGGAGAGCACAACAGAACCGGAGCTTGCGCACGACAGTTCGACCAACAACCTCATCAGGTACTACCGTAAATCGAAGCAGTCGTAGGGAAATGGGCCAAAGAGCAAACCAGTGTCCCATGACTGAAGAGCCCAGAGGCAGAAGCGAAGACCGCGCGCAACGGCCCAAGCCACTAACCGATTTTTATGGCGAGGATCGTCATGAACTGGTGCAAAAACTCGCGTACCAGCACTGGGAAAAAAGAGGCAGTCCGCTTTGGTCACCGGAAATTGATTGGTTCGCGGCCGAAAAAGCCGTGCGGGCGTACCTTTTAGCCTCAGGAATTGAAGCTCGGGCCAGACGAGGATCTGTACTCTTGACTGGCGTGGCTTTGAATATTGAACACGAACCGTTCCGCAACCTGGAAACTAAGGACCATCTTATGAGCACCAATCGCGTGGCGCGCCCAAGCTCCGCAAAAGTCGTTCCCATGACCACCAGCGCAACTAATGTTTCAGACGTTCTGCAACAGTACGGGTACGGCGCGATGCCGTTTATCGGGACGGAAAACGCTTTTTATGAACGGCACCTGGTTTTTGACAGAGCGATCGATCCCAAAGTAGCGAGTGCGCGTGAGCGCTTTGAGGCGTTCTCCCATTCCGTGCGAGACATTCTCGCTCAGCGTTGGGTGCTGACCAAGAACACTTATGAGCGAGCAGAATGCCAAACGCATCTATTACCTCTCCATGGAGTTTCTCATCGGGCGTTCGTTGGCCAACAACATCACCAACCTGTTGCTGGATCCGCTTTTGCCGGATGCAGCGAAAGAACATGGTATCGACTGGCTGGAATTGATTGAGCAGGAACCAGATGCTGGGCTGGGCAATGGAGGCTTGGGCCGCCTCGCGGCGTGCTTTCTCGATTCGATGGCGACCATGCAACTCCCGGGCACCGGCTATGGTCTGCGCTATGAGTACGGCATGTTCAAGCAATCGATCGTAGATGGCTGGCAAAAAGAGAATCCCGACAACTGGCTCCGCTACGGCGATCCCTGGGAGATTGCCCGGCTTCACGAGAGCGTGGAAATCAAGCTGAACGTCTCATTCAAGTTGCAAGAGGGTAATTTTCAAGTCATCCCCGACCGGCCGTCGAGCCTGATCGGTATCCCGTTTGATCGTCCCGTGGTGGGCTATGGTGGAAAGACGATCAACACGCTCCGGCTCTGGGCCGCGGCGGCGTCCGATTATTTCGATCTTGAGAAGTTTGACACCGGAGACTTCGTGGGCGCACTCGGCGAAACTCTCCAAGCGGAGTCGCTTACCCGCGTGCTGTATCCCGACGATTCTACGACGAAGGGGCAGGGACTGCGCTTTCTGCAGGAGTATTTCCTGGTCGCGTGTTCCATGGCCGACCTGGTGCGCCGTTTCCAGCGCCACAACTCGGATTGGGAAAAGTTTCCGGAGAAAGCCGCAATTCAACTCAATGACACGCATCCTTCCATGTCGGTCCCTGAACTGATGCGAATCTTGCTTGACGACGTGCACCTGGGATGGGACCAGGCCTGGGACCTGACGAAGAGGACGCTCGGGTACACAAATCACACCTTGCTGCCTGAGGCTCTGGAGAAATGGCCGGTGGCGTGGTTTGAGAAACTGCTTCCTCGTCACCTGGAGCTCATCTACGAGATCAACCGTCGGCTGCTTGATGAAGTTCGGGTTCGCTTCCCCGGCGACGAGGGGCGCGTGCAGCGCATGAGCCTGGTGGAAGAAGGCAGCCCGCGCAAAATCCGGATGGCCAACCTTGCCATTGTTGGCTCGCATAGCACCAACGGAGTGTCTGCTATCCACTCCAAGCTACTGCGAACCACGACGGTCAAGGACCTCGCGGAAATGTTTCCCGAGCGTTTTAGCAACAAGACGAACGGAGTGACGCCCCGGCGCTGGTTGCGCGAGGCCAATCCCGCGCTGGCCCGCGAAATCACGCAAGTCATCGGAGATCGCTGGATTACGGATCTTAGCCTGCTCAAACAGCTCAAGCCATTCGCGGAGGATTCCAATGCTCGCGATCGCTTCCTCAAGTCAAAGCGAGAGGCCAAAGCGCAGTTTGCCAATTGGCTCAAGTCAACGTCGGGGCGTGTCGTGGACCCGGATACTATCTTCGACTGCCACATTAAGCGTATTCACGAATACAAAAGGCAATTGATGAATGCGCTGCGGATCGTGATTGTTTATAACCGGCTGCGGGAAAATCCCGGCATGAAGATGGTGCCTCGTACATTTTTCTTCGCTGGTAAAGCGGCACCAGCTTACAAGCTGGCCAAGCTCATCATAAAGTTCATTAACAACCTGGCGGATACGATTGACGCCGACCCCGCGGCGCGCGGCCGGCTCAACGTCGTCTTTCTCCCTGAGTACAACGTTTCGTTAGCCGAACGGCTGATTCCAGCCAGCGATGTCTCCAACCAGATCTCGACCGCCGGCTATGAGGCCAGCGGAACAAGTAACATGAAATTTATGATGAACGGAGCCTTGACCGTCGGAACCCGCGATGGTGCGACCATCGAAATGGCGGAGGAAGCCGGAGAAGAAAACATGTTCCTGTTCGGGCTCACCGTCGAGCAAGTCGAGAACAGCCGCGCCTGGTACGACCCGCACTGGCATTATGAAAATGAGCCGGAGACGCGAGCCGCTCTGGACTTGATTTTCTCTGACCACTTCAGCCGCAACGAACCAGGAGTATTCGCTCCCTTGCGCGATACGCTTCTGACCCAGGGCGATCACTACATGAACCTGGCCGACCTGACCTCGTATTGCAATGCCCAAGACCGGCTCGGCGCGCTTTATGCCGAACCCGGCGCATGGGCGCAGAAAGCAATCTTGAACGTCGCCAGCTCCGGGAAGTTTTCAAGCGATCGCTCGATTTCAGAATATGCGAGCGAGATTTGGAAGGTGGAACCATGCCCAGTACTTTAGAAACACAATCCCAGCCAGGTGAAAAGATTTCGCCGCTGGCCGGCAAACCGGCGCCAAAGGAGTTGCTGGTCGACGTGGCTCGCCTGGAGAAGGAATATTTCGAGCGGCGTCCCGACCTGGATGATCCCAACCAGTTGGTCAGCTTTGGCACCAGCGGACACCGTGGCTCGCCTCTGCGCGGCACATTTAACGAAGCGCACATCCTTGCAATTACCCAGGCGATTTGCGAATACCGGCACCAGCAGGGCACCGATGGCCCGCTCTACATGGGGAAAGACACCCACGCCGTCTCGGAACCCGCGCAGCGCACTGCCCTCGAAGTGCTTGCGGCGAACAAGGTGGAGACGATCATTCAGCAAGACGACGGGATAACTCCCACGCCGGTTATCTCGCGAGCGATTCTGGTTTACAACCGTGGCCGCGAGCAACATCTAGCCGATGGCATCGTGATTACGCCATCGCACAATCCGCCCGAGGATGGAGGCTTCAAATACAACCCGACCAATGGCGGCCCGGCTGATACCGACGTGACCGGGTGGGTACAAAATCGCGCAAACGAATTGTTGCGAGCAGGGAATGCAGGGGTCAAGCGCGTTCCGTTTGCTAAGGCGATCCGGTCTGCGACCACTCACCAGGAAGATTTCATCCTGCCGTATGTTCGTGATCTCAAAAATGTCGTCGACATCGATGCGATTCGCGGCGCTGGCCTCAAACTTGGCGTGGACCCTCTGGGCGGAGCTTCATTGCCTTATTGGGACCCCATCAACTCGGTTTACGGGCTGGACATCGTCGTCACCAATCCGATCATCGACCCGACATTTTCGTTCATGACGGTTGACCACGACGGCAAAATTCGCATGGACTGCTCCAGCCCCTATGCGATGGCCCGGCTCGTCGGTCTCAAAGATCAGTACCAAGTGGCTTTCGGAAACGATACCGACGCTGATCGGCATGGGATCGTAACTCCGGTTTCGGGTTTGATGAACCCGAATCATTACCTTGCCGTTGCGATCCAGTATTTGCTTACGCACCGGCCTCAGTGGCGTGACACAGTTGCGGTGGGAAAAACGTTGGTGAGCAGCAGCATGATTGACCGAGTCGTTAAAAAGCTCGGGCGTAAGCTCAGCGAAGTGCCGGTGGGTTTCAAGTGGTTTGTGCCGGGCCTGGTCGATGGCTCGTATTGTTTCGGTGGAGAAGAAAGCGCAGGAGCAAGTTTTCTTCGCCTGGATGGCACAGTATGGACGACCGACAAGGACGGGCCCATCATGGACTTGCTGGCGGCGGAGATTACCGCGCGCACTGGCAAGAATCCCGGAGAGCATTACCGCGAACTGACGGCGGAGTTCGGCATCCCGTACTACACGCGCATCGACGCGCCGGCTACGCCCGAGCAGAAAGCAAAGTTGGAAAAACTCACCCCGGACGCAGTAAAGGAGTCAGACCTGGCAGGTGAGCCAATCACCGCCAAGCTGACCAAAGCTCCGGGCAACGACGCCCCAATCGGCGGCTTGAAAGTTGTAGCGGAGAGTGGTTGGTTTGCAGCGCGACCCTCCGGAACCGAGAATATTTATAAGATCTACGCCGAGAGCTTCAAGAGCCAGAGCCATCTCAATGCGATCCTTAGCGAGGCTGAGGAGATGGTGAATAATGCGCTGGGTTCGGGAGCGCGGTAATGACCGGTAACGACGGGCGCACGACTGTTCCGCCGTTTCCATCCGGATATCGCGCGTCCGGCTTGCTGATGCACGTCACGTCTTTACCCTCGCCATATGGCGTCGGCGATCTGGGATCGTCCGCGTTCTCGTGGATTGATCGTCTCCACGATGCCGGCCAGAGGTGGTGGCAGGCGCTCCCGCTAGGGTCGACTGGTTACGGAAACTCGCCCTATCAACCAATGTCGTCGTTTGCCGGCAACCCGCTGCTGATCAGTCCCGACTCTCTGATTTCGGACGGGCTGATACAGGCGAGCGATGCTCAGTCTCACTTCTCGGCGGATGCGGTCGACTACGATTTTGTTATCCCGTTCAAACAGCGACTGCTCGAAACGGCATGGGCGAACTTCAACGCCGGGGAGCCCAGAGACAACGCTCTGCGGCCTGTCTACGATGAGTTCTGCGCCAGGCAAGCGCATTGGCTGGAAGACTACGCTCTGTTCCGGGCTCTTAAAGAAAAGTATCGCGGAACCTACTATCTGGAGTGGCCGGAAGATTTGGTTCGGCGCAGCCCGAGTGCTCTCGCCGAGGCGTCGCGAGAGTTAGCCAGTCAAATCGATCAGGTACGCTTCGCGCAATTCTTGTTGTTCCGCCAGACCGATCAACTCAAGGAGCATGCCCATGCCAAGGGCGTGAGTTTGATCGGCGATCTGCCCTTCTTCGTTTCCCCGGATTCCAGTGATGTCTGGGCGAACCCTGAACTGTTCCTGCTCGATGAGCACCACCGGCCGCGCTTCGTCGCCGGAGTTCCTCCCGATTATTTCAGCGCGACAGGTCAATTGTGGGGCAATCCCGTTTACAACTGGGACGTCGTGCATTCGACTGGTTATCGCTGGTGCATCGAGCGGTTGCGTGCTCTGCTGGCTCACGTCGATGTGATTCGCCTAGATCACTTCCGCGGGTTTGCGGCTGCGTGGCACGTTCCAGTCGAAGCATCAACGGCTCAGTCCGGGCAGTGGGTGGCGGGTCCGGGAGCCAGCTTTTTTCACGCAGTCCAAACCGAGCTGGGCCATCTACCATTCATCGCGGAGGATCTGGGTTTAATTACGGACGATGTGCGGGCACTGCGCGATCAGTTTCAGCTGCCGGGGATGCGCGTCCTGCAATTCGCCTTCGATGGTCGTGCGGATAATCCATGTCTGCCGCACAACTTCGTCCAAAATACAGTCGCCTATACCGGTACACATGACAATGCCACAACGCGACAGTGGTATGAAGAATTGCCTGACTATCAGCGGCAAAACTTTTGGAGCTACCTCAAGCGTGCGCCCGGAACCGGTGCAGATGCCGCTCCGGAGTTGATGAGGCTGGCATGGTCGTCACCGGCGGCGCTGGCGATTGCTCCGTTGCAGGATCTGCTCAACCTCGGAAGCGAAGCTCGTATGAACGTGCCTGGTCGCGCCGACGGGAACTGGCTTTGGCGGGTCCGGGAAGACATGCTATCAGCTCGGGCTTTTCAATGGCTGCAGGATTTGACGGAGAGTTCCAAGCGCGCTGTCAGTCCTGCAGCATCCGTCCCGGAGCAAGTGGATCGCGGACGGGCGAAAGCTCTAGTCTAGAAGCTCCAAATTTTAGAAACAGACGGAAGGTTAGCCTGGTGATTCAAGTTGCCAAGAATATTCTCCTGGTGGTGAGCGCGCTCTTTCCGATCGTGGATCCGATCGGAGGCGCTCCGGTCTTTCTGCTGCTCACGAGAGATTACGCGACTGAAACACGACGAGTGCTGGCTCGCCGCATCGCGCTAGATAGTTTCATACTGCTGATCGCGTCCTATACCCTCGGGGTGCACGTGCTCTCCTTCTTCGGGATTTCGCTGCCGGTGGTGCAGGTCGGCGGTGGGTTGATCGTGATTTCAACCGGCTGGGCGATGCTGAATCAGAAAGACGCGAGCGATCAAGACTCGCCCAGGCGAACGGTCACTTGCGCTGATGCTCTGAGTCAGGCATTTTACCCGCTGACCCTCCCTTTGACAGTCGGTCCCGGCTCCATCTCGATTGCGATCACCTTGGGTGCGAATGCGCCGCAGCACCTGGGCCCAAACCTGCTGGTAATTCTCGCGGCGGCGATCGGTTCCGCTTTGATTGCAGTAACCATTTATCTCTGCTACGGCTACGCAGATCGGCTCGCGAGCAAGATGGGCCCCACTGGGACAAATGTAATCCTAAAACTTTCCGCGTTCTTGCTGGTGTGCATTGGAGTGCAGATTCTGTGGAACGGCGCGAGCAAATTGCTCAGCTCGTTGCCGCAGTTTGCCGTAGCTGTAGCGCTGCCGCATTGAGAGAAACAAGCGGCTGGGGTGGACGAAGTTGGAGTGCATGAAGGAGAGGAAGCGTGAACAGTTCAAGCGCTGATGTAGTCGCCAAGAAGGATCGTCCGTCCGAGCTTGCCAACACCGTGGCGGCCCCGCTCACGAAACGACCGACTTGGGAGCAGGCTGAGGGCAGCCCACTGCCGCTTGGCGTCAGGTGGATCGAAGAGGAGCAAGCGTTCAATTTTGCCGTTCACTCGGAACATGCGGAGAGCGTCACTCTACTGCTCTATTCACCAGCCGATCTAGTGAATCCTCTTCTGACGCTTCAATTGGATTTTTTGCGCAACAAGTCAGGACGGATTTGGCACTGCCGGATTCCGGTTACAAAGCTTGGTGCCGCTCGTTATTACGCTTATTCCGTATCGGGAGAGTCCATTCCTCAGCTGCACAGTTTCGACCCGCAAAAGGTTCTCCTCGATCCATACGCGAAGTGCATTTTCTTCCCACCCGGTTTTGATCGCAACTTGGCCATGCGAGAAGGATCCAATGCAGGCTGCGCTCCGTTGGGAGTACTGCCTGATCACCGATCGACATTTGACTGGTCGGGGCAACCGCCTCCGTATCATGAGTCGGATGCAGTCATCTACGAACTTCACGTTAGAGGCTTCACGAAGAACCCAAACTCAGGTGTCGACCCATCTCGTGCCGGCACTTACGCCGGTCTTGTGGAAAAAATCCCCTATTTAAAGGAACTCGGCGTGACGGTTGTAGAACTGATGCCGGTTTTTCAGCGTGATCCCCAGGAAGGCGACTACTGGGGCTATATGCCTTTGAATTTCTTCGCGCCACATGCTCAGTACGCGAGCACACACCGTGCTGATGAGCAGCATCTTGAATTCAAGAATATGGTGAAAGCCTTTCATGAAGCTAATATCGGCGTGGTACTGGACGTCGTATACAACCACACCTGCGAAGGCGACTACAAAGGGCCGATTTACAGCTTCAAGGGTCTCGACAGCGCCGGCTATTACATGATGTCCTCTGATCTGGCAAACCCCTACGCCAATTACTCCGGCACCGGCAATACCCTGAATTTTGGCCAGGCCCAGGTGCGCAAGATGGTGATAGACAGCTTGCGCTATTGGAAGCGAGGGATGCATATCGACGGGTTCCGCTTTGATTTGGCGTCAGTATTCAGCCGCAATGCCGACGGATCGCTCAACTGGGGCGAAGCGCCCATCTTTAGTGAAATCGCCGCGGACCCGGAATTAGGGCGGGTGCGTTTAATCGCGGAACCTTGGGACATAGCCGCTTATCAGCTCGGGCGAGGATTCCCGGGCCTGACTTGGTTCCAGTGGAACGGCCGGTTTCGCGATGACGTTCGTCGTTTTGTGAAGGGCGACACAGGGATGGTTTCCGACGTGATGCGACGTATCTATGGCAGCGATGATTTGTTTCCAGACAGCCGCGCCGACGCTTATCACGCGTATCAGAGTGTGAATTATGTAACGTCCCACGACGGCTTCACGCTCTACGATCTTGTCTCTTATGACCGCAAGCACAATTGGCGAAACGGAAATAATAATCAGGATGGTACTGACGCGAACTACAGTTGGAATTGCGGGCAGGAAGGGGACGACGCTATCTCCCCGGCAGTCCGCGCGTTGCGCCGGAAGCAAGTAAAGAATTTCTGTTGCCTGCTCTTCTTGTCGAACGGTACACCGATGTTTAGGGCCGGCGACGAGTTCCTGAACACCCAATTTGGCAACAACAATCCCTATAACCAGGACAACGAAACTGGGTGGCTGGATTGGAGCCAACTCCAATCCAATCAGGATATTTTCCAGTTCTTCAAGAAGATGATTGCGTTCCGCAGAAAGCATCCCTCGTTGAGCCGGAGCAGGTTCTGGCGGGAGGATATTTCCTGGTACGGCGTCGGCCCTACGGTCGATTTGTCTCATGACTCGCACAGCCTGGCATTTTGCCTGCACGGTGCTTCTCAAGGTGATGACGACATCTACGCGATGATCAATGGATACTGGGAAGAGTTGGAGTTTAATGTGCAGGAGGGAACAGCACAGGAGTGGAAGAGAATCGTGGACACAGCTTTGTCCAGTCCAGATGATTTCGCGGACGACGGAATCCCTTTAGAGCGGACGAAATACCTACTCGCTCCAAGATCGATTGTGGTCTTGTGTCGACCCAAGAAAACCGACACCTCGCAACTCGTCATTAGCGAATAGGTCCGCGTCCGCCGGGGTGTCTATGGCACAGCTAGACCAGATTGAACGGATGAAGGGGAGACTATTGAACTAACGTTAGAGACAGATGAACGCCCGATGGAAAATGGCCGCGTGTCATGATCGAGAGTCACGTTCGGACTGCGCCGAAAGCGACCGCGCGCGGGATTAAGTGCAGGTCTTACCGGTTATTTGAAGAGGAGTTTGGGTTTGCGGCGTGAACAAAAAAACCTCTCCCCGGTCGTCGGGGAGAGGGCCGTTGCATTCGGAACGTGTTTTAGTCGTCGTCGTCAACCTTGCTGGGTGCCGGGCTGTTGAATTCGCTAGGCGGGCGAACCGTGCTTTCGCCCGGATAGGGCCGCGTAAACCCGGTCGTCATGTACCAGTTCAGATGGTTGACGGTGTCTGGGTCTTCGGAGTCAGGCTTGGTCAGTTTGCCGGCGAAGATCTGCGCCTTCTTCTGGATCCAAGCTGCCCTCAGAGCCCTGACTTTAGGGCTGCTCGTTTTGTCGGGTGCGCTCGCTGTAACGCCCTCGTCCAGCGGGACCTGGTTCGGCACGTGCGACCACGGCAGGAAGTTATCCGTAGGCGGAGTGTTGGTGAAATCCGTCCGCATCGGCGAGGCCGTGAGGTCGAACTGGTTCATGGGCGGCAGACCGAGGATTTGCTCGATCGTCCGAGTCATGTTGACCTGGGTGTAGTAGGTGTTGTCGGTGACTCCGTACTGCACGGCGTACGGGCTGACGACATAGCCTGGGCTGCAATGGCCGTCAACGTGGTCGACGCCGTTCTGCGCGTCGTCTTCCTCGATGAAGATCGCCGAGGTAGACCACACGCTGCTGTGGCTGATGTAGTCGATAATGCGCCCAACGGCCAAGTCGTTGTCGGCCTCTTCGGCGATCGGCACTGGCGGGCCGCCGGTGTGGTCGTCCATGATCCACAGGAGGCTTAATGCGGGCACCGTATTGTTTGCGACGTCATTGTTGAAATCCTGCACCCACAGATCGACGCGGAACTGGTCTGGGATGCCCAGATCAAACTGCGGGAAGTTCTTGATGAGGTGGTTGTACACGGCCGGGAGAGAGGACTGTGCCTGGACCGTGTTCTGAAAGTACAGCGTGGTCTCGCCCTGGGTCCCAGGGGGTCCGCAATTAGGCCCTCCCTCGAAGCATTGCGAGTCGGCGTAAAATTCGCTCCAGCTGGGCTCTTGGGTCGACCCATTTGGTTGCAGGAACGTATCGTTCTCGACGTATTCGCCGTAGATCTTCACCGGCAGACCGGCGGCGGACGCTTCCGAGAACAGGAAGCCCTTGTTCTGATAGGCAAGTGCATCGCCTGCGTTCCCGCCTGGATAACTGCGGACCCAGTCAGGCGACTGGATGTCGTCGGCGTAGGGTGCCATGCCCTTGGTGATCCACTGGTGACCATCAGCCCTTCTTTGGTCTGGAACTTGACGGTGGGATTGGTGCTAAGGTCCAAGTCCGTCCACTCAAGGTAGGTCATTTCCCGTTCTCGTGCTCCGGTCTTCAGCAGGAACTCGAATGCCAATGCGTCACGCTCACTGGCTACGACGAACATGAACTTGCTCCACTCCTGCATCGTGTACGCCTCCGGCGTTTCTTCGACGGGCGTAGGCCGTTCGCATTGTGGCAACAGCTTCTTGTGATCCACTCCGGAAAACGTGAGGGAGGCCGCTACGCTGTCATACAGATTGCAAACGGTGCGGTGGCTAACAGCCCGAAGCTTTCTCGCCGGGTCGCCTTGCCGGAGCTTCATCATCCAGTCCTTCAAATCCTGTTTGGTGACCTCCGAAGGGAAGGTTCGCTTGATGGTGTCTAGGAAGCCTCTTGTGACGACTTCAAAGGAACGAATCGTGTTCGGATGCAGCGGCGTGCCGTCCTTCTTGATCGTGGTCCTCTTGTCATGGATGAATGCCGTCCGAAGCTCATCTAGTGACTTGGGTGCGGCGGGTGTTGGTTTGGGTTGGGCAGAATCTTCCTTGCTCAGAAGCAAAAGGTTTTGCTCCTTCTGGCCTCGGGCCCCGTTGGCAATGCTAAGGTCGGTGCCGACGCTCAACCACTTGCGCTTATCTTTCTCGTAAAAGTGGAGGCAGTAGACGTCTTTCGGCCCGCACATTTGCGGATTCCGGCGGCGGATTCGTTCGTAGCGACGACGGCCTTTTTCGTCGGTGACGCGGATATACAAGCTGACTGATGGCAGACTCTTCACGGCTCAACTCCTTGAAGAGCCGATACGTGGATCTACAATGGGCAGCCGTTTTTAGGTAGCCGGGAGTTACGGAAATAGGTAGCCGGACTCGCTAGGCTCCTATTTTCAAGGGATTAGAAAAACTGGCGGAGAGAGTGGGATTCGAATTCGCGTTAGAACGTAAATTCAAGTACATGCAGCGCACTGGCTGTGCGTTTTAGGCATGTAAAGCTATGGGTGGTTGCCTAGTTGTTGTGTAAGTGTTGTGTAGCGAAATCTCGGATTCTTACTGATCTAAGAGTAGGCGGGTCTGAAAGCGAAGGACAACACCCAAGACCACAAACGACCTGTTAGAGTTGCGAGAAGTTGGCACACGCGATTTTCATAATTCCTCTCAGGCTACGTCACCTTTCGCTTCAAGTCGGCTGATCGTCGCCCGCAGCCACGTGCGGAGCGCTTCCTCAATCTCCTGCTGCGTCCCGGTTCGGTACAAGGAGTCGAGGGTCTCACCGCTCGGCGACAGCGGGATATGAACGCAAGGGGTCTGTTCGGTCCGCGCGTTCTCTGGCACAAACTGCATCAGGAGGCATTCGCTGCAGGGTTCACGGTCCTTGGAGTTAAAGTTCATGCAGGTGGGGGAATCTTCGAAAATGAAACGGGCGCGCCAGGATTCGCGGGGCAATCGTCCGTAACCGCCTTGCTCAAGAAACTCCAGTTCGAACTTCAGTATGTCTAGCAGGTTGCGATTATCCTTCGGCATAGACTCATCCTCATTATTATTATTCTGGTCCTGCGAACAAGGCGGCGCGGTGACGGGCGTCACAGGGTGTGGTGAAGGCCATCACGCGGCCCGGCGAAATCGGTCCCGGGCATCTGCTGAGAAGATCCTCATAACAGGCAACCGTGACCTGGGTCACAGAATCTAGCCGTTCAAAAAGTTAAAAATTGCAGCATATTTGGATGTATTCTCGTTGCGACGTTGCGACGAAATTTCTACTGGAGCGTGAAGATGAAGAGAATCAACTTCAAAGTGTTTCCCTTTGCGACAGCGTTGGCTGTTGTCCTAAGCCCTTCCCTATCGGCGCACGCACAAAGCGCCGCAGACCTCTTCAAATCGAAGTGCGCCGGCTGCCATGCTGCTGACGGTACCGGGTCGGCAATGGGCAAGAAGATGGGCGCTCACGACTTCACAACTGCCGACGTGCAGGGAATGTCGGACGCGCAGCTAACGGATATCATCACCAACGGCAAGAACAAGATGCCGAAGTATGCGTCCCTGAAGCCGGAAGACATCAAGGGACTGGTGGCTTACATCCGCACGCTGAAGAAATAGTCGCGTTACTACGAGCGAGATTATCAGGGAGATTGTTACAGGCGGCACGTGGTCCGCGTCAAGGGATAGAGTGTGCCTGCGCCGCGGACTATGAGAAGTAACACTTTAGGACACTAAATAGAGAGTGGCGTTTCCAAATGAATCTGGGAGAGCGCATTCGAGACTGGTCGCAGCCCCTTTATTTCCTGGGGCAGAATCCGATCACACTCACGGGTGCGGTCGTCACGACGAGCACCGCACTCACCACGATTGCCTTCTGGTTCTATGACGTCTTCATGCCAGGGCCGCCGCATCCCTATATCGGCCTTTTGGTCTTCCTGATTCTTCCAGTAATTTTTGTCCTGGGTCTGCTGCTGATTCCACTTGGCATCTGGCTCAGGCGTCGCAGTCTGCGCGGGAGCGGAAAGCTGCCGGAAGTCTACCCCGCTATCGATCTGCGGCTGCCCGTGGTCCGGCGCACTTTTGAATGGGTCGCTTTCGCGACCGTGGTCAACCTTCTTATTCTTGGAACGGCCTCCTACCGCGGCGTGCAGTATATGGATTCGGCGAGTTTCTGCGGAACGACTTGTCACACCGTCATGGCCCCCGAGTATACGGCCTATCAGAATTCACCGCACTCGCGGGTGGAGTGCGTTGAGTGCCATATCGGGCCAGGAGCGGGATGGTTTGTAAGAGCAAAGGTTTCCGGACTGCGGCAGGTTGCTGCGCTAACCTTCCACACGTATTCGCGGCCCATTCCTTCGCCGGTAAAGTATCTGCGCCCGGCGCGTGAAACCTGTGAGCAGTGTCACTGGCCGCAGCGCTTTATCGGCGACAAGTTCTTCGTGAATACCGATTACAAGGACGATGAAAAAAATACGCCGCAGACGGACGTCTTGTTACTGAAAGTTGGTGGACACACATGGCAGGGTTCGATGTCGGCATCCACGGGCACCATCTCGCCGATAACGCGCGCATCCGTTACATTTCAACCGATGCCGAGCGGCAAACCATCCCGGTCGTGTATTACACCGACGATCAGGGCAAGACAATCGAATTCATTTCCACCGATGCGAAGGCCACCCAACAACAGTTGGACAAGGGAGAACATCGTTCGATGGATTGCGTGGACTGCCACAATCGGCCGACGCATGTGTTCGACTTGCCCGAAAACGCAGTGGACAAGCAAATGTCTCTCGGGCACATCAGCCCAGAACTGCCCTACATCCGGAAGAAGGCGGTTGAGGTTCTCAAAGTCAATTATCCCACCCGCGATGTAGCGAGGCAGAGCATCATCGCCGAACTCAACAACTTCTATCGCGCGAACTATCCGCAGATCTATCAGACGCGGCGAACGCTGGTGGACCAAGCGGGTGACGAAGTGAGCAGCGATCTACCTGCGCAACATCTTCCCCGATATGCGCGTGACCTGGGGCGTTCATCCCAACAATCTTGGGCACAACGATTCGGCGGGCTGTTTCCGCTGCCACGACGGCAGCCATACCAGCGCCGATGGCCAGACCATCACCAATGACTGTTCGGCATGTCATCAGGTTCTGGCAGCGGGAGAAGAACATCCCAAGGTGCTTTCAGACTTGGGGATTAAGTGAGCAACCGTGTGCGACATACCAAAGCGAACGCTGAGCACGACGGAGATCGTTAGCCGATCGCAAACCTCTTCTATGCCGTGATAAGGGATTCCAAAGCAACCCGGTTCGGGATGACCAAAGTCGAGCCGTTCTGCTGGATCAGGCGTTGCTTCTTGAAACCCGCGAAGAGGCGGCTGACGGTTTCTCGCGAAGTGCCGATCATTTGCCCGATCTCTTCATGAGTCAGCGACAGCTTCATCTGGCCGGGGTTTCTGGATTCAGTGTTTTGGTCGAGCCATCCAACGAGCAATCTGGCAAATTTTTCGCTGGCGGAGTCAGAAAGGATGAGGTCACGGATTTCGCGGCACGTAGCGGCGTAATCCTGGCTGATGTGCTGGGTCACCCACAGGGCAAGCTCGCCATGAAGGCGCATGAGACGCAGCAAATCGCATTGTCGTAGGAAGCTGATCTCGCTGGGTTCCTGAGTCTCGGCTGTGGCTTCGTACTGTCGTCCGGAAACTACAGAGGCAACACCGAGGGGGCACCCCGTCTCGACTATTCTCAGAATCAGCGTTCGGCCATCGCTTCCACAAATGGACAGCTTCACTCTGCCTCGACGGACGATGAACACGCCGCGCGCAGCTTGCCCTTCCGCGAACAAAACTGCTCCCGTCGGGTAAGTGGTTGTGACTGCTTCTTGCTCCAAGGCATCGGCCACGGTAGGAGGAAAATCGCAAAAGGTCTTGTCTGCTGGTGCAACTTTCTGAGCGCTGTTTACGATATGAGTCGCCATGAGTGCCTCCGTTTACAGGCTTACTTTGGCAAGTCCCTCACCAATCGCTTCCAACATGTTACGTTTCGCCCGCGAAGCGCCAAGCAAAACAAACTAAACGGGTTACTTCGCCTTGGAAGAACAGGACCGCTCCTCGCGGGCGGCTATGAGTAATGTTTAATGGGTGTTTTCCCACACTGATGTGTGATCCCCATCACCAGTCGATTGGTTGTAGGGCACCGGCGCCTAGCGAGCTGTGACTCTAGGAACCGAGTCCTTCACCCCAACGTTGAATGGATCGTGTTCAGCAGCGCAGTTCGGCTAAAGGGCTTTTCAAGGAGAGTTACACCGGGCTTTAACACTTCACGATTGGCCATCAGCTCGCCAGTGTAGCCTGACATGTATACAACTTTCAGCGTCGGGTGAGAGGTGCTCAGGTGCTCGGCTAGTTCAGGACCACTCATCCGGCGCATCACTACATCTGTCAACAACAGATCAATCGGATCCGGATGCGAATTGACCCATTCGAGCGCGGACTTGCCGTCATCCGCCTCGATTACGCTATACCCGTGTTCTTCGAGAAGTTTTCGAGTCAAGCTGCGCATGATCTCGTCGTCCTCTACGAGCAAAATCGTAGTGCCTTGCCGTTTCGGGCTGATGGTCTCCGTTTCAACCTTGGAACCGACTCCCATCTTATGTTCCGCGCTCGGGAGGTAGATCTTAAACGTTGTTCCCTGACCGGGTTCACTGTAGACCATTATGTGTCCTGCGCTCTGCTTGACGATGCCATATACCGTGGCTAAGCCCAAGCCAGTTCCTTTGCCCGCCTCTTTGGTGGTAAAGAAAGGCTCGAAAATCCGCGACACGGTGCCCTCATTCATGCCTGTGCCCGTATCGCTAACCGCGAGCATGACGTACTTTCCCGGCATCATGGCTTGATCTTGCTCGGCGAACCCCTCGTCCAATGTGATCGCGCCGGTTTCGAGGATGAACTTGCCACCACGCGGCATGGCATCACGCGCGTTCACCGCAAGGTTGACCACGATTTGGTCAAGCTGGCCCGGGTCGGCCTCGATCACCGCCGAGCTCGTTCGGGGCACAACGAGAATCTCAACATCCTCTCCCAGCAGTGGACGCAGCAGCTTGCTGATGTCCCTCAATCGTTCGTTCAGGTCGAGGACGCGGGGTTGAACGGCAGACGTCCGGCTGA
The DNA here is from genome assembly GCA_963827005.1 of uncultured Acidobacteriaceae bacterium. Taxonomy (GTDB): domain Bacteria; phylum Acidobacteriota; class Terriglobia; order Terriglobales; family Acidobacteriaceae; genus Sulfotelmatobacter. Next base: position 370,769 of record CAWGZD010000007.1, on the reverse strand, counting down.
AGGCGAGCAGTTGTTTCGTCAGTGAGGTGCCGCGCCCAATTGCTTTCCTGATGTTCTCGACGTAGATCGACGGTTCGGCGGCGGGATCGATGCGGTCACGCAGAAATTCGGCGCACGCATTGATAATGCCAAGGACATTGTTGAAATCGTGCGCCACTCCCCCCGCCAGCCGTCCAATTGCTTCCATCTTCTGGGATTGCCGGAGCTGGCCCTCAGTCCGTTTCTGGGCTGTGATGTCGCGCGCGATCACCGATGCGCCCACCACTTCGTCGGCGGTGTTGCGCAAGGGAGAAACGGAAACGGACACGTCCAGGTGGCGGCCATCCTTGGTTACCCGCACAGATTCGTGATGGTCAATTCCTTCCCCTCGGGCGATTTTCCGGAGAATCTGAGGGACTTCATCGGGACGGTCAGCGGGAATTAAGAGCGATATGTGTTTTCCAACGGCCTCTTCTGGCGTGTAACCATAGATGCGCTCGGCTCCCTTGTTCCAACTGATAATCGTACCATTCAAATCTTTGCTAAGGATGGCGTCCTCGGAGGAATCTATGATCAGGGCCAGTCGCGATCGATATTCTCCCAGCTGTTCGGTAGTTCTTCTGTGCAGTTCTTCGTTCGCTCGGCGCAGTTCTTCCGCGATTCTCTTGCGATCGCTGATGTCGCGGATCGCGCTCAGCACGAATGCCCCCTTCTCTGTGGAGACCGGGCTGAGACTAATTTCCACCGGGAATTCCGAGCCATCGCGCCGTCTTCCATAGAGATCAAGCTCTGCTCCCATGCGCCGCGTCTTCGGTGTCTTTGCGAAGTTCTCACGGTGATGGTGGTGCTTGCCGCGATAGCTCTCTGGGACAAGCATTTCGACTTTCTGGCCAATCAACTCGGGGCGAGCATAGCCAAACAGGTCTTGCGCTTGTGAATTGACTTGAACGATGATTCCGTTGTGGTCGACTGCTATGGTGGCATCCGGAAGAGTCTCCAGGAGGTCTGTGGAAAGCAGGACCTCAGCCATGGTTTTGGCCGAGGACGAGGGTTTGCTTCGCTTGTGCTCAGAGGGACGTGGGGACATACACTCCGTTGTCGAACTGTCGGTCTTTAAATCTATGTCGGAACCGGCTTGCCTGTAAAGGACCGCCGGCAGGTGATGCTGGTCACAGGCAATCGTGCCGTCCGTCACCGTAACCCCACCCTGCCTCTGCAAGAATGTCGAGACCATGGCTGCGCGCCGGTCTCGCTGGCTAGTAGGCATTCGCATCGAGTTTTGTTCCGAGTTGTGACTGTTTCACCACGTCGTGAACAAGCGCATGGGGTGTACAATTGCTGCCGTTTTCTAGTTCGAAAAAGAGGGAATTCTAAATGAAGGGTAATCCGAAAGTAATCAAAGAGCTGAACGACGCTCTGCGGGAAGAACTCACGGCGATCAACCAGTATTTTGTGCACGCCGAAATGTGCGAGAACTGGGGCTACAAGAAACTCGCTGACTACATCAAGAAACAATCCATCGATGAGATGAAGCACGCCGAAGTTCTGATCGAGAGGGTGCTCTTCCTCGATGGAACACCTTCCATGGAACCTCTAAAGCTGAACGTTGGCGGAACCGTTCGCCACATGATTGAGAGCGACCTGGAGCTTGAGCTTGGGGCGGTCAAACAGTACAACACTGCAGTGCAGATCGCGACAGAGGAGAAAGACAACGGCAGCCGCGACCTCCTTGTGAAGCTGCTTAAGGATGAAGAAGACCACGTGGACTGGCTGGAGGCGCAACTTCACCAGATCAAAGAAGTAGGCTATGAGCGCTACCTATCCTTGCAGGCGGGCAACTTCGAAGATAAGTCGTAGTCACCGGTTCAGTGGCTCTCTAAATCCGTGCGAACCATTCTTCGCTCCACCGTTACAGGGCGAAGATGTTCCTGAGCGCCCTCCTTGCAGTCCGCACGTCGAACTCTGTGACATAGTGCACCGCGCTGACAGTCACCCGTCACTGCATCGGCAAAACCAATTGTGCTAACTTTTGATTCGGCCCGAGCCTCCCGGCATTCGGAAAACACTGAACCCTCCTTAAACCGAGGGCCTCCGCCAGCAACCATTATTTCAAATCGAAAAGGAGAACCATCATGTTTGCACGTATTCTTGATTTTGAAGTGAAACCGGAAAAGAAAGAAGAGTTCGTGAAGGTCGTAAAGAACGAAATCGTGCCCATCCTCAGGAAGCAGACCGGCTTCCTGGAGCTTCTGCCCTTTTTCCCTGAGAAGATGAGAGAGGAGAAGGTAATCACCATCAGCCTGTGGGCGACCAGATCGGATGCCGATCGCTATGAGAGAGAGTTCTATCCCAAGGCTCTGGACATCCTGAAGCCATTCCTGACCACACCAGTAAAGGTGACCTACTACAAACTCGAGACCTCAGTTTGTGAGCACTTCGTCGATGCGTTAGCTGCCTGAGGCAAGGCAAGCCGACTCGAAACCCCGGGGCAGATGCTCCGGGGTTCCATTTTCTGCGCTGGGCTACTGCTTAGCCGCTTCAGCGTTCTCCGCCAGGTCGTATATTGATGAGGGATCGATAATCAGGATATGAATTACGATGCCGTTCTAATTGTTTCTTTCGGCGGACCGGAATCTCGTGAAGAGGTGATTCCGTTTCTTGAGAATGTGCTGCGGGGACGCAATATTCCGCGCGAGCGCATGCTGGCCGTAGCCGAGCACTACTACCACTTCGAAGGCAAGAGCCCGATTAACCAGCAAATGCGAGAGCTGATCGCCGTTCTGGAAGCGGAGTTGGAGCGAACCGGACCGAACCTGCCAATCTATTGGGGAAACCGGAATTGGCATCCGTTGCTGGCCGACACCATGCGAAAGATGAAACAGGACGGCATCCGCCGGGCCGTGGGGTTCGTTACCTCGGCCTATAGTTCCTACTCCGGCTGCCGGCAGTATCGGGAAGACATTGCTGGTGCGCAAAGAGCGGTCGGATCAGGCGCTCCTGAAGTGGACAAGCTGCGTGCATTTTTCAACCATCCGGCATTCGTCGAGGCCACTGTGGAACGGGTACGAGATGCCCTGCGGGCCATTCCAGCGGACGCGCAGAGAAACGTGCAGGTCGTTTACACGGCTCACAGTATTCCGCTTTCCATGGCCAACACGAGCGATTATGTGAAGCAACTAGAGGAAGTGCGACGGCTCGTTTCACAGGCGCTCACACAGAAGAACGATGCGTTGGTGTATCAGAGCCGCAGCGGCGCCCCAGGACAACCATGGTTGGGGCCAGATATTCTCGATTACCTGCGTGAGGTGAAGGCAAGGGATCTGGCGTCGGCGGTAGTACTGGCGCCGATCAGCTTTATTTCCGATCACATGGAGGTGTTGTACGACCTGGACGTGGAAGCTCGGCAGCTATGCCTTTCGCTGGGCTTGCCCATGACGCGGGCGGGAACCGCGGGTTTGCATCCGAAATTCATTGGCATGATTCACGAACTGATTCTGGAGCGGATGAATCCGGGGTCGGAGCGGCGAGCGGTGGGATCGCTTGGGCCGCGACTGGATACATGCGCAGAGAAATGTTGTCCCGCGCCGCAGAGCCTGGGACGACCGCAGGCAAAGTAGATCGTGGGGATTCTCGTTACCCCTTTTGCCCAGTGCCGATATTCTTTGCGGCTTTCGTTTGTTTCGCTTGCGTGATCATATGCTGGACCAGCTCTTTTTGGGGAAAGTCGGGATGGTATTGCAGCAGTTTCTCCCATGCTGCCACCGCGCCATCGACATCATTCTTACCTCGCCACCTGATGATGCCTATATTCATCAGCGTGCCAGCATGTTCCGGATCGTAAGCTAACGATTCGTCAAGTTGCGCGAGCGCTCTGTCCACATCTCCGGTGTAATACAAACAAGAGGCGTAGTCAGCCCGTACGCCGATGTTCTTCGGATCATAATGTAGCGATTGTTCGAAGTATCCCGCGGCTTCCTTAAATTGATGAGCGCTCTCGTAGATTAAACCGATCTGGTTCTGCAGTTGGGGGTTCTTTGGGTCGGACTTCAATTTCGCCAGCAGCGGCGCGGCCTTCGCGTCCGCCATCCGCTTCATGTCGTCTAAGGTTGGCATTTTGTGGGGCATCGGCAGGGCCTGGGCTTGGCTCGCAGAATCGCGCATTGCCTGCGTTGGAGTTGCAGTGGCCACTGCCCTGGCCGCAGGTACTTGCAGCGCGGGCGGAGCCGAACCTCGCAATAGGTAGCCCGCGACGAGCCCCGTCGCCAGGCACACGACGCACACCACCGCTAACTGTCTTGGCTGCCAACCCTGCCTCGAAATGGTGCGCACGTTCTGTTCTTCGACCATCTCTTGAACTCCGGCTTGCATATGTCTACCTAAGTGCGATGGAAAACTATTCACTAACGCCCTTTAAGCTCTTGTACCCGCAAAAAACGCTTCTTCAGCCCATAGATTCAACTCTCACCCTTAGGCGGGAGGAGAACACCTCATTCGCGGCCCCCAGAACCTCGCAGGGGCGGCACTTATTTACCACTCCGCTTGCACCGAGAGATCTGTACGGCCCCACATCCCATGATCTGGGTGGTTCTGACTGCATCACGATCGCCGCTGGCGGCGTGGGAAAGCGCTGCAAGGCCTTGAGAAAGCCGTCGAGGAAAAAATCAGAAAGGTGATCGGCCACAAACACGAGATCGCATTCTTGCGACTTTAGAAGATCGAGTGCTAAGTGCCCATCCGAGGCAGTCCTGGTTTCAAAACCCGCATTCGCCAGGAAACCATCGATAACGCGCAAGACGCGCTCATCGTTGTCAACGATCAATATCCTCTGCTGCCGTGGCCATTCCATACGCCGCCTCCTGATCTGCCGCCTGCGCCCGAACTCCGGGCCAAGCGCTTCTTGGATTGGGAATGCATCAGGGCTGCCAAACCCCGGAGCTCGGGTGCCTTGAGCGATTGCGCGTCTGATTTCAGTGATTTACAGACAAGACTGCGAACGGTTCTGGGATGGGAAGGGGGCAGAATCGGGTTTTTCTCCTCACCACGGGCGCGTTTTGCCCCTGCGGCGATTGGTCTTCCGTCCCGGTTGGACGGCGAGTACCTCGACGGTAGCTCCACTTCCGTTGAGGAACCCCTTCACCTCAACGTTTACCCGGCACCGGCGTTTTGGCGGTACCAGCAGGCGTCACCGTGCCGTCGGCGTTATGGCTCATGCTGTGGCAGGTGAGAGTGCACGTGCTGGTACCGCGATTGTAGGAGATAGGAGAGCGTAAATAACTCGAAGTACCGTTCTCGGCCACAACTTTCAAGTCGAAATTGACCATGCGTTCGCCCGAGACATTCGAGGCATTTGCGGCCATGCCATGAGCAGTGTGACACACCGAGCAGGAGAATCCCGCGTTGATGTGGAGTGCATGCTTGCTGAAACTGGCGTTGGAAACAATGTTGTTCAGGTCGTGACACTTGGCACACAAGGAGTAAGGTCCGCCGGCACCGGAAGCGAGGATCGCAGGAAGAAGATTCAGGATGGTGCTTCCCGGACCAGCAGCAGGCGGAAGACCCGGCGCTACCTGGCTGAACTCGTAGCGCCGTTCCAGAATGTGCGAGAACTGCGAACCGTGCGGTCCATTGGGTCCGGTGCCGCCAAATTCGCGATTATCGTCGCTGTTGTGGCAGTCCGTGCAAAGCATGCGCACGCTGATCGGCCGACCCTGCGTGCGGCCGTCCAGATTCCACATGTACTTGAGTAGGCTGGGCTGGGGCAGCCCACTCTTACTCTCATGCATCACCGGGTGACTCGACCTCGCCGCAGTCCCGAACTGCTGCAGAAGATTTAGCGGGTCGCCGCCAGACGTCGCGCGTACTGGTGCATAGCCGTAAACGGCTAGAACCTGCTTGCCCGTGCTCGTTCCGTGACAACGCAGACAAATCTCATATTGATCGACCGCAGGGTTCACCTCAGTAATGCCATCCGTCGCGCTGACCCCGACTGTGCCGTTCTCTGAGGGGCGAATTGCCGTCGACGCAAAGGAACCGGTCTGCTGCGAGGCGTGCGGGTTGTGGCAATCGACGCAGGTGGCGTGCCGGTCGTTATTGAGCACCAAACTTTCTTGCTCGCTGTGCCGCTTGCTCCCTGCTGGAAAGGGATGGCCAACCTTGGCAAACTCGGCGTACACATTGGGAATTGCAGGGGAAAGATTGGAGCCGCCGTTGTGGCAGGTAATGCAGTTCTGAGTTGCCGCGTCCATGTTCGGAATTGCTGGAATCGGTCCGCCCAGCAGCTGTGTTCCGCCCAGAGCATTGTGTGACTCGTGGCAGGAGAGGCAGGCATTCTGATTCACCGTGCTATACGGTCCCACCTTAGAATTCTTCGAGAGTTTGTGAACGGCCGTCGCATGAATGCTCTCGCGCCAGGCGGTGAAGGGATTATATGGGCCGCCCGTGGTGCGGTTGATTCCTGTACCTGTGCCCGCATTAGCAGTGGCCGTAATTGCACTCGGGGTTCGACTGCGGATCGCAGTGATGTCGGAGGGTTGGCTCACATGGCAGGACAGGCACAGGGCCGAGTTCCCGTTGTTCATCACCAGAAAATCCCCTTGCACCGGGTCGATGAACTGCACGTGCGGATTGTGGCAGCTGTTGCACTGCACGTTGCCGTTAACCAAGGGCACGGCCGAGTTGCCCGTGCTGCCGCTGCAAAGACTCGAAAGCAGGTTGTCGTTCGCGCAGTTCAGCGGGAGCTTGAAATTAAAAGGATGGATGCCCTGAAGCGTGCCGATGAATAAATCCTGGCTATTCATTGCGCCGCTCATCTGAATGTTGCCATAAGGCACGTTCGTTCCCGGAGCCACCGTGCCATCGTGACAGCTAAGGCAAAGATTACTGGCCGAGCCCAGCGTGGGCTCCATTTCCGTGTTCACCAACGTCGGGCTGGTATAGAGAGTGTAATTCGATTCGGTCGAGAGCTTCTGGCTCCACAGTGGTGTGTTTGGCGTGGTTGGCCCGTTCACGCCGGAGTGCGGAGCATGGCAGAATTGGCAGGCTGGCAAGCCTCCGGTAATCGGCGCCTGGCTGCCCGGTCCCATATTGTGAATCCCCAGCACATCCTCTTGCGGCGTCTGCCCCAGAAGAACGGTTGCCATCGCAAAAAACAAAACGGCGGCAATCGCGAGGCTCCTCACTGGCCTGCCCCCCGCGCCTGCTTTGCGAGTCCGTGATAGTGAAATACCTGCACGCGGCGATTGAAAGAATCCACAACAAACACGTGATCGTCACGGTCGATGAACAAACCGGTGGGCAATTGGAACTCGCCGAGTCCTGCTCCTCTCTTTCCAAAAAAATACAAGAGGCGGCCTTCGCGATCGAAAACCTGCACCATCCCCGAAAGCCCATCCACAATGTACAAGTGATCTTCCGAATCGACGGCAACACCCTTAGGACGGAACATCTGGCCCGGGGAGTCGCCGATCTGGCCCATCGATCCCTCAACATTGCCGTCGCGGCCAAACCACTGCACCCGGAAGTTCATCGCGTCCACCACCAGCAGGTTGTTGTTGTCGAGGTGCAGTTCGGTTGGGTAGTAGAATTCGCCGCTACCGTTGCCGTGCTTGCCGATGGTTTGCAGCACCTGGCCCTGCATATCCAGAACGTAGATCTTGTCGCGCAGCGTATCGGTCACATAAATTCGCTGCGCCGCGGAATCCACGGCGATCCCCGTGGGCCGTTTGAAGTAACCCTCGCCGCCTTTCAGACTGCCGATTGCACGCTGGTATTTGCCGCTCGGATCAAAGACAAAGATCTTGCCCGACTCGGAGTCCGTGACATAAATGTTGTCCTGCGCATCCACGGCCACGCATTGTGGCGCCAGCATCGCATCCTTTTCTTTTCCCTTGCGCTCGATGAACTTGTATTTGTGGCGCGCGAAGTCGAAGATGTGCACCCCGGCCGCTCCCGGATCGGTTACGATCGCTCTCCCCTGGGAATCGACTGCAATACTGTAGGGACGCACCACCATCCGGTATTCGGGTTCTCCCGCTACGGCATTGAAAACGCGGGTCCAGAATTTTGGCTTCCCCAGCACTTCCCTTTCTGAGCTGAAGACGCGTTCGAAACTCAGCTTGCGACCGCCCTCCAACAGCAAATCGGGAGGAGCCGGTATTCCGGGTGGATTATTCTTCGCGGCCCACACTGGGATGATGAAAGAAGGAGTAACTAGTAGAAGGAAGAGGCTGGCGATTCGGCACCGGATCGGGGTCACTCTTGACATCCGGGCTAGAATCCCTTGAACCATCTGGAAATCCCGAAGGAGTACGAGGTTAACATAGTGGGCGGAGTGCCGGAAGTGCTGATGCTCTGGTTGAACTTCGTCACGCCCGCCTGGAACAGCAGTTTCCTGTACTCGTATCCGGCGAAACCATAGAAGTTGGTGTTTCCGCTATTGGAGAGCAGCGACGGGCTCGCGGTATTGCTCAGCGACTTCGACCACGCCGTGCTGATGTTCATGTGCTTCGCCGGATAGAGGCTGAGGTTGGCCCCATAACTGGTGCCGCTATAGAAGATCGAGTTCCCCGTACCCAACGCCGATCCCGGCACCGGCGACGTGACTAGCCCGGTGGCGGTCAGAATCGACGTCCCGTCTGATTTCGTATAAATGCCCGAGACCGACGCCCTGCTCCAAATCAGCATGGTGGTAAAGCTCTCGCCGTGGCTGGCACTTCCGGCCTGTTGTTCAAAAACGCTGCGGACCAGGTTGGCTACGGCCACCCAGTGCATGTCATGAGTAAGCTGACGCTTGATCGTGCCTCCATAGTTCAAGGTAGAGGTCGTGTACATCACCAGCAGCGTTTCGACATCCTGGTCGTAGCGCAAGAAGCTGTTGATTTCCCACTTGCCCAGGTATTTGTTGTAACTGACGTTGCCGATGAGCCCCATCCGGGTGTTGCCCTGTTGAGTCGCGCTTTCCACCAACCCCCCGTAAAATATCAGTCCTTTCAACGTGTGCAGGAAGTTGTAGCTCGCGTTCACGCCCACCTGCGTTACCCCAAAGTTTTGCCCGTCGAAGTATTGCTGGGTCCGTGACACGTATGCCCCCACTAGCGTACGGGGTAATACATTCACAAAGGTGCTGGCCTCCACCGAGACGGAGCGCGATTCCGGGCTGTTCAAGCCCGCCAGCGGCACCTCTCCGCCGTTCACTAGTTGCTGCTCGATGCTGCCCAGAAGGTTGTCGCTATAGCTGGTGGTCACCTGTACGGGCGCCCGGGGGAATGCCAGGTTCACACTTCCGTTGACCGTGTCCGTGGTACCGTAATTTGTACCCCCTAGCGTATCGTCCTCGTTGTAACTGGTCCGGCTGAGGTTCAACGACGCACTGCTGGCTCGGTAGGGAATGGCGCGCTGGGCACTGAAGCGGTACTGGTTCGACGAGCCGCGCGCCGTCTCGGAATCTCCGTCTTCGAGTCCGCTCACATCAACATCCGTGTTCAAATGGATGAAGCCGCCAGTCAGGTAAAAACCGGCGATGTTATAAGTGCTTCCCACGTTGAAATTCTTGGTCGAAGATGCCGTCGACTCGTCGCTGCCCAACAACGAACTCGTGCCCCCGGTGTCGCCATAACCGACCGTGAGCGTTGGCAGGTCGGGCAACAGCGCGCTCCACATCACGTTCAATCCGTGGTTATTATTCTTCGTAGCCAGTCCGCTGACGTCGGGAATCCCGAACGTTCCCGTGCTGTTCCAGGTCTGCTCGAAGGTTACAACCCCGGGAAATGGCTGCCCTTGAAAATATTGAGAGTTCCCGTTGTACCCGCTGGCGTCGGTAATCGACTGCATATCGGAGTTGTCCTGCGAGCGGCCGTAATAAGGAAGCACGGTGAAAGGAGAAGAAATTAGGGTTATAGAAATCGCCGGTGACGATGCCCCTGCCCGCTAAGCCCAGGGAATGCTCGTCCGTGCCTCCAAGATTGCCGTAAACATCGCGTCATACAGCGACGTGAGTTGCCCGTTCGCCGTAGCATGGAAGTCGCCGAAAGCTATCTGCGCCGTCGCCGCGGGGGTAAGCGCCAGAAGCCAACAGGAGCGCCATCCCCATCAGCGACCGATCCCGGCTAACTCATCGATCGTCTTCGTTCACCACGGCACACCGTCCACCCCTTAGAGTTCCTGTACCTTCGCGTTCTGCCGCAGCTTCTGGTCCAGTTCCGCGCGCAGACGCTCGTTCTTTTCCCGCTCCAGGTCCTGCCGCAGCTTGTCCTTCACCTGCGCAAACGTGAACTTCCCTGCCGGCGTATACGCGTTCAGCCGGAAGCAGGTGTAGAAGTTGCCCAGTTGCAACAGGTCGCTCGTCTGTCCCGGCTGCATGGCCTGCGCCGCATTCACAATCTCTGGCGGCAACTTGTCGCGGTCGACCGCTTTGTGGTCGCCCATGTTCACGTGGAAGTCATCTTCCGAAACTTTTTCCGCCAGCAGGCCAAACTCTTCGTAGGTCTTGGTCGCTTTTGCCTTCTGGCACGCTTCTACCGCCGCGTTGCGGGCTTGTTTCTTCACTTCATCGCTGGCTTTTTCGGAGGGCAGAATTGAAATGGTCTGGATGCTGAAATTCTCGCTGTAGCGAAAAATGTTCGGATTCTTGTCGTAATAAGCACGCGCTTCCGCCAGCGTCACCTTCGCTTTCTCTGTCACTTCCGCCTTCAGCAATTGGTCAACCAGCAGCGAGCGCCGGATTTGCTGGCGCAACATCTGCTTCGAACCCTGCATCTCCGTCTTCAAAAATCCGTCGAACGCTTCCTCGTTGGGAAACTGGGCGCGGAACTCGGTCTTGCGCTTTCTGCAGCGTCGCCGGCGGTACGGTCATCCCTCTTCGTTCCGCTTCCTGATACACCAGTTCCTCGAACTCAATCATCTTCAGTGCGCCCATGCGGATCTTCGGTTCCTCCGCCTTGGGAAAGCCGTTGTGCTGGCGCGCGTAAGGGAAGATGATCAGCATCTCGCGCAACAGGTCGCGGTCGGTCAGTTCGGTGCCGTTGATGCGCACCACCGGCTTGTTGGTGACCTGCATTGCCGGAGTCATATTTGCGCTTGCCGAGGGAGCGGCGGCTGGGGCAGCGCTCGACGCCACCATCGGCTTCACTGCCGTCGGTTCATGGGACGCGACCTGTGCCAGTGCCGGAGAGATCGCCAGCGCAGCCAAGACCAACTGTCATGAGCTCAGAACAGTTTGTAGTTCTTGCTTTTCATTTTGGCTCTCACTTCCGGGGCAGAACTTCAGCGGCGCCCCTCCCCAGTCCATTCACTTGGTGATTTGGTTACCCGGTTATCTTCGCCTTATCTGGTCCACTGGAATCGAACGTACCTTAAGCCGGCTAACCGAATGACCAAGTTTTAAATCTGAGGGGAGAGATTCTTTCTCCCCTCAGGCGAAAGAACAAGTTAGAACGCGGTGCCGACAGCCGTGACGCCGAAAGCTTCATTGGCTACGCCGAAGTGGCACTGACGGCAGAACTGCGTGGTCGAAGGAGCAGCCGTCGGAGTCCAGGCTGCGCCCGGGTTATAAGGAGCGTTGACGAAGAAGTACGTGGCATATGTTCCAGCCGCGCCCTTGATCGCGCCCAAGCCGCTGCCGCTGGCCGAATAGACGTTCATCTGGTGCTGGTTGTGGCAGGTGGTGCAAACCACATAAGGCACCTGGTTCGTGGCATCGACCACCATCCCCTTAATTGCGGGCGCGCCGTAGTTGTTGACGAAGGTCTGGTAGCTGCCAGCCGTGGCCCAGGTGATCGCGGTGCCAGCGACCGTGTAGGTCAGACCGTAGCTCGCCATCGATGCCGGATAGTCGAGGCCGTTGATGTTCGCAGCCGGACCCACCGGGTGATCGTTGAGGTAATCGCCAGGCGTCGTTCCGCCGTCGTTGCCGAGCAGGGTCGGAATCGGCGCGTTGCCATACAACGGACGTCTTGGTGCTGTAGGTTCCGTTGCCACTCGGCAGCAGACCCGCCGCTTGCTCGTAGGACTGACTCCCATCATCATGGCGCCCTTGGAGACGTTGCCATCATGGCAGCTCAGGCAGATCGCGATGCCCGAGATGACCGGAAGCGACGTGCTGGTCCACTGTTGGCCGCCGCCAAAGTTAACCGTGAAACCCGCGCCGCCGGTGTTAAAGCCGCCGCCGAACTGTAGAGTTTCCTGGGTAATCAACGATACGTCCTGGCCCCAAAGGTGGTAATCGCCTTCGTTGCCGCCCAGGCTGCTGACGCCGCTGCCGGCGATGGTAGAGCCGCCTGCACCGCGTCCGCCGCTGTGGGGAGCATGGCAGGCTGCGCAGCCACGTCCGCCGTTATTGTGTGCACCCAACACGTCTGTGGTGGGTACGAAAGTCTGCGCCGATGCCATGGCTACTGCCAGCACAGCGAAGAAAGCTACTAGCGTTACGCGTTTCATGGTCTAAGACCTCCTCAGAATAAGGACCTTTGTTCGAGTTCTACTTCTTACTCACCCGTGTATGTGCACGGCCATCACCTTATTGTTGGAGACCGCTGATCTTTTCTACTGGCTGTAAACGATTGCCACACAATGAGTTCCGTGCCATGCGAGATATGTTGCAAATTTCAACGCGGTCTTGGATCAGGCTGGAATGAGCCTTCTCCCACAGTCGGACTGGTGAAATGACCCAAGGGTCAGGCTAGAGGGTTAGGTGACGCAGCCTGGTCGAGGTGTGGGGATAGCCGCTTTTTGGGTGGCGGGCACAGGGTCGCGAGACAAGGAGTCTGGGTGCGCGAATTGACCTAGGACGTCTTCGACGGGTGCGGGCGCCGCTGGGGCTGGGGCGGGTGGCGCTGACTTCGGTGTCTCTGGAGTCGTGGACGATGGCGGCAGCGCTTTCTCCGCAGGCTTTTTCTCGGCTGCAGGTACCGACGTTCTGGCCAGCCTTCTTAGCTACTTCGGCCAGACGGCGATCGTACTCGACCTGCGCTTCCGCGTTCGTGACGTAGCGAAACATCTGCACCCGTCCCAGAAATTGCTCGCTGGTAAAGACACGATTCTGCTTGTCGATGGTCACGCCGGTCAGGGCTTGGAATTGCCCAGGCAGCCAGCCGAATCCGCCGACGATCAGACGTAACTCACCTTCCGCGGTGAATACCTGCAGCCGGTTCAAGTTGGCGTCCGCCACCCACACATGGCCGTCGCAATCGATGGCAATGCCCTTGGGACGCGTGAACTCGCCCGGCCCGTCACCGTTCTTGCCGAACGTGCGAATGAATGCGCCCTCAGCGTCAAACACTTCAACCCTGTCGTTCAGCGTGTCAGTAACGTAGAGATTGCCGTCCTTATCCACAGCGACATTGGTGGGCGCAGCAAAATCACCGGGGTCGGTCAGAGTGCGGTTCTTGCCCGCGGTCCCGATCTTGCGCAGCAGCTTGAAAGTGTCGGCATCGTAGACCAGTACCTGGTCGGTTCCCGTGTTCGCCACATAAAGAAAGCGGTTCTCTTCGTCGATCGCAAGCCCGGCCGGATCGTTCATCACCCCATCGCCGAACTGACCTTCCAGTTTATGCTCGGGGTTGAAAACCAGCACGTGATTGTACTCACCGTCGGAGACAAAAAGCCGGTCGCCATCATCGATGACCAGACCGAAAATGCGGCCGAACTTGGCGTCCACTCCATGCTTGATAAACCCAGTGTCTTTGCTCTCGGGGTTGAAAATAAAAACCGCTCCCACCTTGGTATCGGCAACGTACAACAATCCCTTGGAGTCGACCGCCAACCCGTAGGGAGTTCCGAGCGCAAAACGCGGCTTGGTGCCGGCGCGCTGGGCGGCATCATCCGGGTTGACGCCGGCCATGCGGTCCATCCACGATTTCTTCTTGACCTCCGGCTTCTCTTTTTCTGGATCCCTCTTCTGGGCAGAAAAATAGTCCAGGTACCGGAGCCGTGCGATGGCCGGCGGCTGCGGCCAAACGATGTTGGAAATGTCGATCTTCGGCGCCTCCGGCGGCTTGGTGGGCGCCGCCGCTTTCTTTTGATCGGCGAAAGCCGGGGAAGCCCAAGTGGCGGCCAGCAGTATCGTCACTGCGGCTGCATAAAACATCTTGCGTATCGACTTTTCGGAAATCTGAGGCATAGCTATTGCACTCCTTTTGGAACTCCCGGCGCGGGACTGCCTGCGGCGCGGGGCCAAGCTGCTGGTTTGGGACCAATCAACCCCTTGTGACAGCTATGGCAAAACTCCATGTTGTTGGCCTGATCCTTCACCAGAAGATCGGCCTTCGCCGAAGAGTGTGGCTGATGGCAGGTCAGGCAATTCAAGGCGATCAGGACGTGGGTCCGATCCTTCGGATCCACCAGATCCGAAACCGGGTGACGTTCTACGGGATGGCCCAAGCCATACTCCAGCGGCAGAACCGGAACCTTGGCGAAGTAGTTCTCCGGCAACTTCACCTTGCCGTCGAAGATAGTTACCAGAGGTTCGCCTTCCAGCTTCTGCGGCTTGCGGTCAGGAGCGTGGCACTCCAGGCAAAGCGGGTTCGGCGTCTTGGCTCGCAGCAAATGCTCGTTATCATTGCCGTGCGGATCGTGGCAGATGGCGCAGCCCTGCTCGAACGCCGGCTGGTGCACATGCAGTTTCTTGCCCTGTTCCGCTTGGTCTGTGTGGCAGCCCAGGCACACCGAAACCGCGTCTGGCTTGGGGAAGCCTGGCGAGCGCCCTGCGTGTGGGTTATGGCAATCGGTGCAATCGCCCGCCGCTCCCGGATGCTGAACCTTCGCCTTCTCGATCTGCTCGGCCTTGTCGGCATGGCAGGTGACGCACAAGTCCTTGGCGCTCGCCTGGGTCAGAACAACTTTGCCATCCTTGGCCGGTTGGTGGCAGATATCGCACTGCTTCGACGCGAAAGGATCGTGCAGAAACGCCTGCATCAGCTTGGGGGCCTTCGACTCGTGCGGATTGTGGCAGGTAAGGCAATCGGCCGCAGCGAAGGGCTGTCCCTGGTGCGCCTTCACCAGACTGGCGTCCTTCGCGTCGTGACAATCCAGGCACAGCGCGGGGGCATCCTTGGTCAGGTGAAAATCGAATTCGCGCTTGCCGCGATCGCCCGTCTTGTGAGTGGTATGGCAGGTGTCGCAGCCCATGTCTAGAGCCGCGTGGCGACTGCCGCCCTCCGGTACATTCGCCCCCTGCGTGTGGCAGGTCAGGCAGAGATTGTCCTTCTTGTCGCCCGAAGTCAACTTCAACAATTGATTCTTGTTGTCGGAAGTATGCGGATCGTGGCACGTCAGGCAGTCGCGAACCGCCGGCGGGTGAACTTTCCCCTTGATCTGCGTGGAATCTTTATCGGTGTGGCAGGTAAGGCACAGCTTGTAAGGAGTAGCGGTGATCAGCTTTACGTAAGTGTTATCTCTATTGACCCGGATTTCATGGCAGCTTAAGCAGCCCATCGCTATCGCGGAATGGACCGACTTGCCCTTGGTTTTGTTTTCATGACAGGTGATGCAGGTGGCGGGATCAGCCTTCGGATCGAGTGGAACCGGATGCTTCGCAGCGGAGGCGGGACCAGCAAATATGACGACCACGAGAAAACACGCGAGCGTGCCTAGCCTGTGAGTCGTTCTCGGATTCAATTGGAATAATTCCAGCGTCACGCCTACCACTCCCTGCCGCGTTGCTTGTGCACGCATCTCGCCTTATTTCTCCCGCCCGGCGGATTTCTGAACATTTTCTCTAATCCATTGCAACAAAATCAGTTGGGAGCTAGGTTCGACTCTTTGAGAGTTCGCAAAGGCTGAAACTTTCATCACCTTGGGGATTCTCCCACAGCGGAATGGTCAAAATGACTCATGGAACTACGCGCCCGGGACGGTCGAACCGAAGCCGCACCAGCGGCTTTAGTCTGCGCCAAATTCCCGCAGAACTCCAATCCATTGTGTGATATGGCTCACAATCCGCTTTGCGGATCAAGCCGATTCCCCTTACCTCTTGGAATTTCAACAACTTCGCCGAACCTCGGACAATGGCGCGAAACGTGCTTTCTTCAGTGCGGGAAGAGGAAAGTTATGGCCGCAACCGTCGATTCCATACCTCGCAAACTCTGGCAAACCCTGGCTGCGATTAAAACCGGCGTCATTCTGCTGATCCTCGTCGTGATCCTCTCGGCGGCTGGGACAGTGATTCTTCAGCGTCCCGCGACGGATGTCGATGAGATGCAGCGGGCCTATTCGCCACAAGTGCTGCGCCTGCTCGATGGATTGGGACTTACTGACGTTTTCCACGCCTGGTGGTTCGTATTGCTGCTGAGCCTGGTTAGCCTCAGCATCATCGCCGCCTCAGTGCAGCGCTTTCCCAATGCGTGGAGATATTTCTCTCGCCCCTGTAAGAGTCCTGACGAGGCATTCCGCAAAGCGCTTCCCGGCTATGTGCTGATTCCGGTTGCGGATGAAGAGGCGGCGTTGAGCGCCGCTGAGAAGATTTTTCAAAAGACAGGATTCAGACCGGAGCGGATAGTGCGCGAGAACAGCTTCTCTCTTTTCGGTGAGCGCAACCGCCTTTCTGAAATGGCGGTCTATATCGTGCATGCCAGTCTGCTTCTCATTTTTCTCGGCGGCATCGTCGATGCGCTGTACGGCTGGCGCGCCTTCGTTACCCTGACCCGCGGGCAACAGTCGAGCCAGGTGGAGCCGCAGAACGGCGTCAAACGCAACTTGCCATTTGCCGTCCGGTGTGACGGCGCTGGCCAGGAAAACTATGCCGACGGCACTCCGAAACGGTGGTGGTCCGATCTGGCGGTTCTGAAGGAAGGGAAGGTGATCCTGCGGAAGCAGATCGTGGTCAATGATCCGCTGGTCTATGGCGGCATACGGTTTTATCAGGCGAGCTACGGCAAGACGGGAAAGCTCGACAAACTAGTGCTCACCGCCACGCCGCGAGACGGTCGAGATCCCCAGGACATCACGATTAGTCCCGATGAAACTCTTCGGCTGGATGCCGACACAACTGTTCGCCTCGCCGAGTTCATCCCCGATTATGTGGTTAGCGATGGTCAGGTTTACACCCGCTCTAATGAACTGCAGAATCCAGCGGCTCATCTGCTAGTGGAATCCAGAAAGTCGGGTCAAGCCGTAAACGTCTGGCTGCCTCCGATCCCTGGCCATGAGCTGAACGCGTCGTCGCCATACGCATTTGAAGGCAAGGACGTGCAGATGGCCTACTTCACCGGACTGGAGGTTTCGCACGAACCTGGCCAGTGGGGAGTTTGGGCAGGCGTGATCGTCATGGGTTTTGGCCTGGCTCTGGTCTTCTATTTTGTCCACATGCGAGTCTGGGCTGTGCCGGTACGCGATGCGAGCGGCCGCCTGATGCTTTGGATTGGCGGGACGGCAAACAAGAACAAAGATGCGTTTGAACAGCGTTTCCGCGAACTGGTGGAACAAATCGAATCGGAACTCAAAGTTTCGGCAAAGACGGGCGCCGAGGCGCCTGTTCCAGCGCTCGCCGGAAACTAAACCGGCAAGGAGGAAGCATCGATGACACGCGTCGCAACAATCGAACGGCAACCAAGAGCTTCAGGCAACACGCTGGTTGTAATGGTGGGATTGGGGGTTGCCTTCCTGCTGTTCATGGCGTTTCTGAACGTGGTCAAGAGCGGCAACTTGCTCAACGATTCCAACCTGCTCTACGCCGCGCTTATTTTCTATGCAGGTGCGGGGACGCTCTACCTTGGATTCGGGATCACCGGTACTCCTTCCTACATCCGCTTCGCCTCGCTGGCCACGTGGGCAGGATTGCTGGCCAACACTGGCGCGGTAGCGCGCCGCTGGTATGAGGCTGGGCGCCCGCCTTTCGCCAGCATTTACGAGATGCTGCTCATGTTCGTATGGACCCTGGCCGTACTGACGCTGGTTGCCGAGAAGAAATACGGAGTGAAGGTGATCGGCACGGTAACCATGCCAGTCGCGATCGTAGGTGTCGTGCTGATGCAGTTGCTGCGCACTGAGGTTCGTCCTCTCGTGCCGGCATTGCAATCGACATGGCTGCACGTCCACGTCACACTGGCCATGCTGGCCTATGCGGCATGTGCACTCAGCTTCGCCCTGGCCATGATGTTCTTAATTCAGGACAAGATGAAAACTGAAACCTTTCTGGCGGCGACCAGCTTGTTTACCGTTGCTACGTACGTGGGTGTCCTCACACGGTTTGAACAATGGGGAGGGCTTAGCGTTGTCGCTTGGAACCCTGAAGAGAAGTCGGAGGTATTCTTGTCCAAGGGCGTACGCCTTTTCGTTGTGATCCCTGATCTTGGCTGGTTGCTCTTTCTGGTGTTGGCAGCAGTAGCGGCACCGCTGGTTCTTTATCTGATCTGGCGCAAGACTCACAATGAGGGGCTGCTCGACGTGGCCAATCGAGCGGTCTTCCTGAGCATCTTGTTGCAGGTCCTGGCGGTGGTGTTCTTTGTGCTCCGAGCGCGCGACGGCCGTTACGCTTCTCTCGATGCCGACGGTCTGTTCCCCACCAGTCTGGCAGCCAGCCCGTTCATTCTCTCCGGCCTGGTGGGCGCAATCTTTGTATCGCTGTTGTACCTGTTACTGCTCTGGAGGCGTGAAGACCTGGAGCGAATGTTGCCCAGTGCGGACCAACTGGATCGCATTACCTACAAAACCATCGCGATCGCATTTCCATTACTCACCCTGATGATCGCGGCGGGCGCCTACTGGGCGAATCGCACCTGGGGCTCTTATTGGAGCTGGGATCCGAAAGAGACCTGGGCTGCGATTACCTGGTTGGTGTACGCGGGCTACCTGCACATGCGCATCACTCGAGGATGGCGCGGCCGCCGCGCGGCGTACTTCGCCATCCTGGGCTTTGCTGTGGTGATGTTCACTTTCTTCGGCGTGACCTACTTGCTGCCAGGAATGCACGCTTATGCCTAGCCGCAATCAGTTCGCGGCGAAAGCCATGGGACCACTGGCGGCATCAGCCCCCACCACCACTCAGGAGGAAGACTTCCGATTGAGTTCCGTACGCGTAAATTGGCAGATCAAAGCAATCTTGCCGGTAGGATTCGTCCTCCTGGCAGGCCTTCTGCTCTTCACTCTCGCGACCGTGTCGTTGCGCGATCCTGACCGCCACGCCGTACTGATAGTCGCGGGAGCGGGAGCGGTTGCCATCTGCGCCGTCTCGATGTTCGTACTTGCCTACTTGATTCAGCGTCCCATGGTCGAATTGCAGGAAAAAATGCAGCAGGTGAGCGAAGGCAACCTGGATGTTTCCGTCACCTTCTCCCAGCGCAACGACGAAATCGGCGACCTCGGCCGCAACTTCAATCACATGATGCAGCAGTTGCGCGAAAGCCGGGAAGAGATCGAACGCCTGCACCGCACCCAAATGTCTCGTGCCGAGCACCTGGCAACGCTAGGCGAGCTAGCCACTGGCTTAGCTCACGAAATTCGCAACCCCTTAGCCGGAATCGCCGGAGTCATCGAAATCGTAGGGCGTGATTTGCCGCCAACCAGCCCCGCGCGCGCAGTCGTGAAAGATGTTCGGCTGGAGATCACTCGCATCAGCCGCACTCTCACCGATCTTCTGGAAACAGCGCGGCCCCGCCGTCCCGAGATTCGCCGCAGTAACCTCAACACGACGGTGGAGCATGCTGTCATGCTCGCTCGTCAACAAGTACTCTCCCGGCCCATCAAGATCGAACTGCAGAAGGCGCCTCATCTGCCTGAGGTGGAGCATGACAGCGATCAAATCCACCAGGTGCTTCTAAACCTGCTGTTAAACTCAGTCCAGGCCGTGGACGGTCCCGGCAAGGTCTGCGTCGAGATCGATACGCAAGATGGTTATGCCAGTGTGGTGGTGAGCGACACCGGACGCGGCATCTCTCCTCAGAACCTGCCCAACATCTTCCGGCCTTTCTACACGACCAAGGGTAATGGCACCGGCCTCGGACTCTCTCTGGCTCACCGTATCGTGGAAGATCATCATGGCCGCATCGAAGTAAGCAGCGTCGTAGGAAGCGGCAGCAAATTCACGGTATTGCTGCCTTTTCACATGCCCACCGCTCACATCGTCGCTTCCTAAAGCTGCTGTTTGATCCCGGACCCGCCGCCAAAGCACCCCGTAGCCCATTCGTAGTAAATTAAACACCGATGGCTGCTGAGAAAATCATGATCGTCGACGACGAGCGCCTGGTGCGCTGGTCGCTCCGCCAGAAATGCGAAGAGTGGGGCTACCACGTCGTAGAGGCCGATGCCGGAGTCCCCGCCCTCAAGCTCGCTGAAAAAGAATCGCCCGATCTTGTCCTGCTCGACGTGCGCATGCCCGACCTCACCGGCATCGAAGTCCTCGATCAACTCAAGAAGAACAGCGACGCGCGCGCCGTCATCATGATCACCGCCGATCCGCAACTTGACGATGTGAAAGCGGCCCTCAAGCTCGGAGCCTACGACTTCGTGGGCAAGCCGGTTGATTTCGATGAGCTCCACGTGACCATCAAGAACGCGCTCGAAGCCACCAGCTTGCGCACCGAGGTCCAGACCCTGCGTAGCGAAGTGCGCGGCGGAGCGGGTTATGACAGCGTGGTGAGCGTCTCCTCGAAGATGACTGAGCTCATGAACTTCGTCCGCAAGGTTGCGTCCAGCGAAGCCACCACGATCCTGATTCAAGGCGAAAGCGGAACCGGCAAAGACCTCATCGCAAAAGCCATCCACTACGAAAGCTCGCGCCAGCAGAAACCTTTCGTGGCGATCAATTGTTCGGCGATCCCAGAGACATTGATGGAAGCGGAACTCTTCGGCCACGAAAAAGGTGCGTTCACCGATGCCAAGCAGATGAAGAAGGGCTTGTTCGAGGCGGCTGACGGCGGAACGCTGTTTCTCGACGAGATCGGCGAACTCTCTCCTCTTCTACAAGCCAAACTTCTGCGCGTCCTCGAAGATCAGGTCATCCGGCGCGTCGGTGGCGTCAAGGACATGCAGGTGGATGTCCGCGTAATCGCCGCTTCCAACCGCGATCTCGAAAAGGCGGTGCGCGAAGGTGAGTTTCGGCAGGACCTTTATTACCGTTTAGCCATTATTGCAATCTTTATCCCGCCGCTACGGGACAGAAAAGAAGACATCATGCCGTTGGTAGACTTCTTCGTCGATCGCTACAATCGCAGATTCAAGAAGTCGATTCGTGGCATTACCGACGAAACCCGGCGCCTTATTCTCAGTCATAACTGGCCAGGCAACGTGCGCGAGCTGAAGAACACCATCGAGCGCGGCATGATCCTGGAAGAGGAACCACTCCTGCGGCCTCTGTATCTGCCGTTCTCTGTAGGCGAGTCCGGCGGACGCACTGTCTTCGAACGAACTTCGCCTGCCGACGGCGGGCAGACGCTGCCCAACGGTCGCACCCTGCCGCGCCTTTACATCCCAGAAGGCGGGACATCTCTGGAAGAGGTGGAGCACGCCATGGTCGAGCTGGCCATGCGCCAGGCCAACAACAATCAGACCCATGCCGCCAAACTTCTCGACATAAGCCGCGACGCCCTTCGCTACAAGCTAAAGAAATTCGGCTTGATTCGCGGAGATGAGGAAGGCGCGCAGGCCGGCGTGGCCGAAGATCAGTGAGCGCTGAATATGAAAAACAGGGCGAGTGCTTAAGCCCTCGCCCTGTAAAGTTGGCGTCCAAATAATTTAGAAAAATCCCAACGGCTTCGGGCTATAGCTCACCAGCACGTTCTTGGTCTGCTGATAGTGTCCAAGCATCAGCTTGTGAGTTTCGCGGCCGAAGCCGGATTCCTTGTAGCCGCCGAACGCCGCGCCCGCCGGATACACGTGATAGCAGTTGGTCCAGCAGCGTCCGGCCTTGATCTCGCGGCCCACGCGATAGGCAGTTGTTGATGTTGCGCGACCACACGCCCGCGCCCAGCCCGTAGACCGTATCGTTGCCGATGGCGACGGCTTCGTCGAGAGTTTTGAACTTCGTCACCGAAAGCACCGGCCCGAAGATCTCCTCCTGGAAGATGCGCATCTTGTTGTGGCCGACGAATACGGTCGGTTGCAGGAAGTAGCCGTTCGCCAGGTCGCCGCCCAGTTCCGCCGGCGCGCCGCCGGTGAGGCATTTCGCGCCTTCCTCCTTGCCGATCTTGATGTATTCGAGGATCTTTTCCATCTGGTCCTGTGATGCCTGCGGCCCCATCATGGTGGCAGGATCGAGCGGGTTGCCAACCTTGATCTTGGCCACACGCTCGACCGCGCCGCTCCAGGAACTTGTCGAAGATCGATTCCTGAATCAGCGCGCGCGAAGGGCAAGTGCAGACCTCACCCTTATTAAAGCAAACAGTGCGAAGCCTTCGAGAGCCTTATCGAGAAACTCATCATCTTCATCCATCACATCGGCGAAGAAGATGTTCGGCGACTTGCCGCCCAACTCGAGCGTCTGCGGAATGATGGGTTCCGAGGCGTACTGCATGATCAGCCTGCCGGTCGTGGTTTCGCCGGTAAAGCCGATCTTCGCAATGCGCGGGTTCGCCGCCAGCGCCTTGCCGATCTCGCCGCCCGGTCCGGTGACGACGTTGACCACGCCTGCGGGAAGCAGATCCGCGATCAGTTCCATCAGCAGCAAAGCGCTGAGGGGAGTGTTCGAGGCCGGCTTGATGACCACGCAGTTGCCCGCGCCCAGCGCCGGAGCTAGCTTCCACGCCGCCATCAGCAGCGGGAAGTTCCACGGAATGATCTGTCCGACCACTCCCAGGGGCTCCTTGAAGTGATAAGCAATCGTGTCGTGGTCGATCTCGCTTACTGTGCCTTCTTCGGCGCGGACGCAGCTGGCGAAATAACGGAAATGGTCGATGGCCAGCGGAACATCAGCGGCGCGGGTTTCGCGAATCGGTTTGCCGTTGTCCAGAGTTTCGGCGAGAGCCAGAAGCTCCAGATTCTCCTCCATCTTGTCGGCGATCTGCAACAGGATGTTGGCGCGATCTGTGGGCGAGGTGCGGGCCCAGAGATCTTTCACCGCATGTGCCGCATCGAGAGCTTTTTCAATATCGTCCGCCGAGGAACGGGCGATCTCGCCGATCGGCTCACCGTTGACAGGGCTGTAATCGGTAAAGTAGTTGCCTTTCAAAGGAGCGACCCAACGGCCGCCGATGAAATTTTCATATCTGGTTTTGACGCCGCCCTTGCGAAGTGTGTCGAGCGCTTCGTGGACGGAAGTTTGTTTAACGTGATGTGAAACTGCCATGATTATTTCTCCTCTTCTTCAAAACTTGAAATACAGAAGATTCCTTGAACTCTGCGAAGATACCGCTCGGCATGACTAAAGTCTGTGAGTGCCATCACATCTCTCAGTGAGCTGGTAATCCACAAAACAGAAAAGGCGGATTGCGTTGCTCGTATCGTGCAACGAGCGCGAATCCGCCTTGCTTAGCTTCTCTGGCGCAGGAAAGAGACCTCAGAGCTTACGCGATGGCGTAAGCCTCAGAAATCTTGGTCCCAGTGGATTTCTTCGAACGGGACTCGCCAGCGATATCGAGAACAATCCGGCCATTGACCTTCCCCTTCTTGAGACGGTCAAAGATATCGTTGATCGATCCCAGTGGCTGCTCCTCGATGGTCGCCTTCACCTTGCCTTCGGCGGCAAACTGCAGCGCTTCCTCGAGATCCTTGCGCGTGCCCACAATCGATCCCCGCACGGTCTGGCCATTCAGCACCAGATCGAAAATGGAGACTGGGAACTCGCCCGGAGGCAGACCATTCAGAACGCAAGTACCGCCGCGGCGGAGAGTTCCGAGCGCCTGTTTGAACGCTGGAAGAGACACGGCCGTGACCAATGCACCGTGAACGCCTCCGGTTTGCTTCTGGATCGCCTGCACCACATCTTCTTCCTTCGCGTCCACAGTTACTTCGGCGCCGAGCTTGCGGGCCAACTGCAGCTTCTCGGGTCCGATGTCGATCGCGGCGACATGCAGTCCCATTGCCTTGGCATACTGGATCGCGACATGTCCGAGTCCGCCCACTCCGGAAATCACTACCCACTCGCCGGGGCGCGCTTGCGTTTGTTTCAGTCCCTTGTAGGTGGTGACTCCGGCGCAGAGAATCGGCGCCGCATCGATGAAGGACAGTTGGTCAGGAATCCGTCCCAGATAATCCGCCTGACCCAAAGCAAACTCAGCGAAGGAACCATTTACCGTATAACCTGACATCTGCTGCTTTGGACACAACGTTTCCCAGCCGGTAAGACAGAATTCACAGTGCCCACAAGCGCTGTGCAGCCATGCGATTCCGACGCGATCGCCTTCTTTCAGGTGCGTTACGCCCGCGCCCAGCTTGGCCACGTACCCTGCGCCTTCATGCCCTGGGATAAACGGCAGTGTGGGTTTGATCGGCCAATCGCCATCCGCTGCGTGCAGGTCGGTGTGACAAACGCCGCTCGCCACTACCTCGACCAGCGCTTGTCCCGGCCCTGGATCTGGAATTGGAACTTCCCGAATCTTTAACGGCTCGCCGAATCTCTCGACAAAAGCCGCCTTCATTGTTTTTGCCATATTATGTCTCCTTCGAAACCACGGTTGAATGAATTGCTTTCAGTCCTGCGGACTTGCGAATCACTTTGCAACGAAGTGGCACCCGCTGTATGTGATTTGGCGCACAGGTCTATGTGCGCTGGCGCTTAACCCTTGGCGTGCTGCCTGGCTCGGTCGATATATTCCTGGACTTCCTGTCTCTGCGGATAATCTGGGTTCCGCCGCAACAATTCCTCCCAGGCCTGGATCGCGCCTTTGGGATCAAACTTGCCTTGCCACCGAACCACGCCCAGGTTGAATAACGTTCCCGGATGATCCGGCCTGTACTTCAATGCCGTTTGAAACTCCGCGATGGCTCCATCGGCATCTCCCGTGTACCACAGCGATGTTCCGAGATCGGTTAGCACGTCTGGGTTCGTAGGCTGGCTCTTCAGCGCGAGTTGGTAGAACTTGACGGCCTCAGGATATTGCCGCCCGTCGTAGTAAAGATTCGCCGCTTGCACAATCGTGCTGAAATCATCAGGGCTCGTCTTCAGAGTCGCGAGTAAGGGTGCGACTGCCTGATCCACCATCGCCTTCTGCTCTTCGGGAGTCAGTTGCGCTTGAGTTGGCTGACCCTGAGCTGCGCCACCGTCCGCAGCGGCAAACGTTTGCGCTCTCGTCACAACCGGCGAGGCCGATCCGCGAAACAGGTAGCCGAGCGCGACTCCCAGCACGAGGCAGAAGACCGCTAGCAGGTACGCTTGAATATCAGTCCAAGCCTTCGGATGGAATGAGTCTTTTTCTAGATTGTCCACGGTCTTCGCTGCTCCTTAGTGGGATCTGGTGCCGGCAAGCGCCAGTTCCGGCGTTTGCAGGTGGAACAGCCGCTGCACCGCAGTGGTCATCTGTTCCTGTTCCGCCTTTTCTGGAAGTTCCTTGAGTTCACGGGCTAAGGACCCTGCAATCCTCTTCGTCATTCTGGACATGACTGCGTTTAACATTTCGTCCTGGTCCTTGGAAAAAGGCCCGTTCTCTTGTCGGAAGGAATCCAATTCTTGCCGGCAAATCTCGTCCAGCCGCTGGCGCAGTGCGACGATGGTCGGCACCACGCGCTCCGCCATCAGCTTGCGGCGGAAGCCTTGCGCCTCGGCCTCTAGAATCTTTTGCGCGTCGGCGGCGGCAGCTTCACGCTCGCCCGCATTGTGGTCGACTACGTTTTCCAGGTCGTCAAGGTTGTAGAGGAAAACGCCTTTCACTTCGCGCACAGCAGAATCAATGTCGCGAGGCAACGCAATATCCACGATCACCAGCGGTTGATCCTTACGCCCGCGAACCAGAGTCTCGGCTTCCTCACGGCTCAGAATCGTGTGCGGACAGGAAGTCGAGCTGATGATAATGTCGGCTTCTGCCATATGTTGCCAGCGCTCTTCAAACGGGATCGCGACTCCACCCAGCTTCGCGGCCAACTCGGCGGCATGCTCGAGCGTGCGGTTGATCACTTTGACAGAACTGGCGCCGTGGTTGAGCAACCCACGGGCCGAAAGCTCACTCATCTTGCCCGCGCCCAACAGAAGCACCTTCTTGTTTTCCAGCGTTCCGAAAATCTGGCGCGTGAGTTCCACCGCTGCATAAGGGATCGAAACCGCAGCATTGCCAATCGCCGTCTCACTGCGCACGCGCTTCGAGACAGTGAGCGCCTTCTGCATCACAGCATCAAGAAACCGGCCAGTCACCCCAACTTTTTGCGCCTGCTGCCAAGCCTGCTTCACCTGCGCGATCACCTGCGGCTCACCCACCACCATGGAATCGAGGCTGGAGGCGACCCGGAAAATGTGCAGCAGCGCCGCTTCATCCAGCAGATGGTAGAAGTGCTTCCACTCGCACAGCTTCAGCCCATACTCGGAGCCAAGAAACCGCATCACTGAGTTGGCGGCCAGCGTAACGTCGTTCACCCACAGCAGGAACTCAGTGCGGTTGCAGGTGGCCAGCACGATGACTTCTTCGATACCTTCTGCTCTTTGCAGCTCGACCAAGGCCTGATAGCGCCGGTCTTCGCTGATCCAGAAGCGCTCGCGCACCCCGACAGGGGCTGTGCGGTAGTTCAAGCCAACGACCATCAAAGTGGGTTCCACAGTCTTCATCTCCTCGCCACTCTCTGCTAGGGCATCTGCCCTGCCAAAGCGCGGCCCCATGGAACAAGTCAGATCACATGTAGTTTCAATGAGTTACGGGAACGCTATCAGCGGAGCAGAGGCTGCAAGAGACTGGGTTGCGGGATATCACGCTTTGCCGGGAGGGTTTTGGCACGCTTAAAAACTAAAGAGCGGACATCGGTTGCTTAGCGAAACTTGCGTCAAAGTAATCTCGTTCAAACCTTTTACCTTTGGTTCGTAGACGCAAAACGGTTCTTCATCGAGATAGTTTCCCGTGGCTGCAAAGGCACGAGCGCGGCAACCCATGCAAACATTGCGAAACTCGCAGCAACCGCACTTCCCTTTAAGGTTATTAACATCGCGCAGTTGATTGAATACGACCGAGTTCTCCCAAATGTCGGAGAACGGCTGTTTCTTCAGATCGCCCGCCAGAGCCGGCAAGTATCCACAGGGATAGACTTCGCCTTGATTCGAAATAAAACAGACGGCAGTTCCCGCCAGGCATCCCTTGGTCATGGCGTTCATGTCGGAAGGATGAGTTCCAGGGTGTCCCACGGCCTTGCCGATGCCGTGAGTCTTCAGTTCGATGCCGGTTGAGCCGGGCATCGTCATGTCTGTCGGGCCGATAGGTGAATGTTGCGCAGCTTCTCCGACGGATATTTGGACTGGCTGCGCAGCCTGCGCGGCCGCTGCCGCGGAACGGTGTTCCGCCGCGCGCCGTTGGCGAACTACGCGGAAATAGTGGGGCGCGCAGGTCGCTTTCAGCTCGATCCCACCTTCCAAAGAGCGATCGTAGAACCAGTTCAGCATCCGCTCGTACTCTTCCGGGGGCACCATCTGCTCAGCAGCGATATCCACACCGCAACCGACCGGCACCAGCAAGAATGTGTGCAGCGCATCCGCTCCGATCGACTTCGCCAGTTCAAGCACCTGCGGAAGCTGATGGGCATTGTGGCGTGCGATCGTCGTGTTGATCTGCACTGACATTCCCAGCTCTTTGAGATTGCGGAATCCGGTAATCGCGGCGTCGAATGCACCGGGAATGCCGCGGAACGTATCGTGAGTTGGCGCATCGGCACCGTCGAGACTGATGGCCACGCGCTTCACGCCGCTGTCAACGATCTTCTGCGCGACTTGCTTCGTCACCAGAGTGCCATTCGTGGCCAGCGCCACGCGCAGGCCCTTGTCCGTGCCATAACGCGCCAACTGGAAAATGTCCGACCGGAACAGAGGTTCACCACCACTGAGCACGAGGATGGGAGACGAGACTTCGGCAATCTGATCGATAATGTCGCGGGCGGCTTGGGTGGAAAGGTCGTTGGGAGAACTCAGTTCCGTAGCGCTGGCCCGGCAATGGATGCAGCGCAGATTGCACCCTTTGGTCAGCTCCCAGAAAACCAGGCGAGGCTTGTTTTGGATTGCTGAACTTAAGTGCTGGCTTTTGTCACTTAACATAGTCATATGCGCGTCCCCTGCCACCTGAACTGGCCCTGTTTTATTTACTCACGGCGTAACTATAAGAGAGGGCAAATCGACCTGCGGTGACTCTCATCACGCGGAATTGTGATCCCGATCACAAGACTTAACCTCTTTGGGATGAGATTGTTGGACGCGATCAACCGGCATGGGCGCCCTAATTAGGGTTAGCGATGTCGCGCAGCGCTCCGGTGTTGCGAATCACCAACGTCGAGCCCTTCGACTCCAGGATCTGGCGCTTCTTCAGGTCGGCAAACAACCGGGTAACCGTTTCTCGCGAAGTTCCGATCATCTGCGCAATTTCTTCATGAGTGAGTCGAATCTTCAACCGGGGCTCGGATTTAGCGGCTTCTCCATTCTTGGAACTCCATTCCAGAAGCAACGCTGCCAGTTTCTCGGCGGCTGAGTGTGACAGTCCAAGCGAGCGCACTTCTTTACAAGCGTTGTGATATTTCTCGCCCAACTGTTGGGCCACTTTGAAGCAAACTTCCACATCATCCTTCAGAAACTTGAGAAAGTCCTCGCGCTTGACGAAATTGACCTGGCAGGGATCGATCGTCTCAGCCGTCACCTCGTAAGGTTTGCCGGAAATGGTGGCGCTTAGCCCCAACACTTCCCCGGGTTCGGCCAGCTTCACAATCATCGTTCTGCCGGCCGGAGAGTTGATGGAGAGCTTCACACTGCCTTTGCAAAGCACAAAGATTCCGCGTGGCAGCTGCCCTTCCACAAACAACACCGCTCCTGGGGGATACGCGGTGGCGAACTTGATGTCTTCAAAGGTTTGCAGCGCGGTAGCCGGCAGATTGCAAAAGATCCGATCCACACGCAGCTTGCAGGTGACGCAGCTTTCCACAATCTCCATTCCATATGGCGAGAGCATGTACCAGCCTCCTATGTCTGAAGTCAGTGTCCATCGGGATGAATCTCTTGGCTGTGCTACAAGGCACACGCCATTGTGATCTGGCTCACAACCGGCTTCTGTGACGTGGATCACATGAGTCTGTGACTTGTCTTGCTGCGTTGATGTCCGGCGTCGTTCATGCTTATGCAGTCAAGTGGGAAAACAGAAAACTTACAGACACTCATTCGCACATAAAGACGGGGGACGATGATGAAGCGCAAGTTTAAAACGATGGATGCCAACGAGGCGGTCGCCTATGTCGCCTATCGGGTGAACGAGGTCATTGCCATCTATCCCATCACGCCCTCTTCCAACATGGGGGAATGGGCGGACGAGTGGGCGTCTCAAGGAATCCAGAACATCTGGGGTACGGTGCCCCATGTCATCGAGATGCAGAGCGAAGGCGGCGCTGCCGGGGCTGTCCATGGCGCCTTGCAGACTGGATCCCTTGCTACCACATTCACGGCTTCCCAGGGTCTCCTGCTCATGATCCCGAACATGAACAAGATTGCGGGAGAGCTGACGCCCACAGCGTTCCATGTATCGGCGCGCACCATAGCCACTCATGCACTCTCGATCTTCGGCGACCACTCGGATGTCATGTCCTGCCGCACCACCGGCTTCGCGATGCTGTGCTCCAACTCCGTGCAAGAGGCCATGGACATGGCTCTCATGGCTCAAGCTGCCGCCCTTGAGTCGCGCATCCCTTTTTTGCACTTCTTCGACGGCTTCCGCACCTCGCATGAGGTGAACAAGATAGAAATGCTCGCGGAAGAAGATATGCGCGCGCTCATCAATATGGACCGCATCTTCGAACACCGCCAGCGCGCTCTCTCACCCGATCATCCAGTACTGCGCGGCACTGCACAGAATCCGGATGTGTTCTTCCAGATGCGCGAGCGGGCCAACTCTTACTACGACGCGTGCCCACAGACTGTTCAAAGCGTGATGAACAAATTCGCGAACGTTGTAGGACGTTCGTATCATTTAATTGACTACGTCGGCGCGCCGGATGCCGATCGCGTAATCGTAATGATGGGTTCAGGCGCAGAAGTTGCGCACGAAACCATCGATCATCTCAACCTTCGCGGCGAAAAACTCGGCGTGCTGAAAGTCCGTTTGTATCGTCCGTTTCCGGTGCAGGCGTTTTTTGAATCCCTGCCTGCCAGCGTGCAAAAGATCGCCGTCCTTGATCGCACCAAAGAATCGGGAGCGATTGGCGAGCCACTCTATCTCGATGTCGTGAACGCGCTTCATGAAGGAGTAAAGGCTGGCTCCAGCACTCGACAAATTCCGCCCACGGTCGTGGGCGGACGCTATGGGCTCTCCTCGAAGGAATTCACCCCAGCCATGGTCAAAGCGGTCTACGACAATCTGAAAGCAGATCAGCCCAAAGATCACTTCACCATCGGCATCCAGGATGACGTTAGCCACACCAGTTTGGCTTATGACGCCGGTTTCTCGACCGAGTCTGACAACGTTGTTCGGGCCATGTTTTACGGGTTAGGGGCCGACGGCACGGTGGGAGCCAACAAGAATTCGATCAAGATCATTGGCGAGAACACTGACAACTATGCCCAGGGCTACTTTGTTTACGATTCGAAGAAGTCAGGCGCGGTGACTGTTTCGCACCTCCGCTTCGGGCCGCAGCCGATTCGTTCCAGCTATCTGGTCTCCAGTGCCAACTTCGTCGCATGTCACCAGTGGATTTTCCTTGAGCGCTACGACATGCTCAGCACCCTGGTTCCTGGCGGCACATTCCTGCTCAACAGTCCGTTCGGCGCAGATGAAGCTTGGGACCATCTCCCACGTCTAGTCCAGGAGCAGATTATTTCGAAGCGAGCAAAGTTTTACGTAATTGACGCCTATCAGGTAGCACGTGACACCGGCATGGGCAGCCGCATGAATACGATTTTGCAAGTGTGCTTCTTCGCCATCTCCAAAGTCTTGCCGCCCGACGAGTCGATTGAGGCGATTCGCAAATCGATTCGCGATACCTACGGCAAAAAGGGCGAAGAGATCGTCCAACAGAACATGAGGGCCGTGGACGAGACCTTGGTTCACCTGTTCGAAGTGAACGTCCCAGCTGAACTCACCAGCACGATTGAGATGCCTCCCCCATTTTCACCTTCAGCGCCCGAGTTCGAGCGCGATGTCCTGGGCATGATGTACGCAGGACGTGGCGACGAATTACCGGTGAGCGCATTTCCAGTGGACGGCACCTTTCCGACTGGGACCGCGAAATGGGAGAAGCGCAACCTGGCGCTCGAAATCCCCGCCTGGGATTCGAAAATTTGC
Source organism: uncultured Acidobacteriaceae bacterium (assembly GCA_963827005.1). Lineage (GTDB taxonomy): Bacteria > Acidobacteriota > Terriglobia > Terriglobales > Acidobacteriaceae > Sulfotelmatobacter. The sequence continues at coordinate 339,489 of CAWGZD010000007.1, read as the reverse complement.
ATCCAGTGTGGCAAGTGCGCCATGGTTTGCCCACATTCGGTCATACGCATCAAGGTTTACGACTCGAAAGAACTGGACGGCGCGCCGGGAACTTTCAAATCTACTGAGACCCGCGACCGGGAATGGCAAGGTCTCAACTACACGATTCAAGTAGCGCCGGAAGACTGCACGGGATGCGGCATCTGCGTCGAAGTTTGTCCGGTCAAGAACAAGGCCGAAACCCGGCTCAAAGCAATCAACATGGTACCGCAACCTCCGCTGCGCGTCCCCGAGCGCGAAAACTGGGATTTCTTCCTCAAAATTCCTGAACTCGACCGCCGCAACATTAAAGTCACCAACATCCGCCAGCAACAAATCCAGGAGCCGCTGTTCGAGTTCTCTGGGGCCTGCGCGGGTTGCGGCGAAACCCCATATCTCAAGCTGATGTCGCAGTTGTTCGGCGACCGCGCCATCATTGCCAACGCCACGGGATGCTCGTCGATCTACGGCGGCAACCTGCCCACGACGCCTTGGACCAAGAATGCAGCCGGCCGCGGGCCCGCCTGGTCCAACTCTCTTTTCGAAGACAACGCCGAGTTCGGACTGGGCTTCCGTCTCTCTATCGATAAGCAGACCGAGTTCGCTCAAGAGTTAGTCCGGCGCGTGGCGGGAACGATTGGTGAAGAACTCGCGACCGCACTTCTCACTTCTCCGCAGAAAGACGAAGCGGATATCTATGAACAGCGTCAGCGCGTGGACTTGTTAAAAGAACAATTGCACAGCGTCGACTCCGCCGAAGCTAGGCAACTCCTTTCAGTGGCCGACCTGCTCGTCAAGAAAAGTATTTGGATTGTTGGCGGAGACGGTTGGGCGTATGACATCGGCTATGGCGGTCTCGATCACGTGTTATCCAGCGGGCGCAACGTCAACGTGCTGGTGCTCGATACCGAGGTCTATTCCAACACCGGAGGTCAAGCATCGAAATCCACGCCGCGGGCCGCAGTGGCAAAGTTCGCCGCTGGCGGCAAGCCCGGCCCCAAGAAGGATCTGGGGCTGATCGCTATGAGTTACGGCAACATTTATGTCGCAAGCGTCGCCATGGGCGCGAAGGATGAGCACACGCTCAAGGCCTTTCTGGAAGCTGAGGCTTACAACGGACCCAGTCTTATCATCGCCTATTCCCACTGCATCGCTCACGGCATCAACATGACCACTGCGATGTCGAATCAAAAAGCGGCAGTGGATTCTGGGCAGTGGCTGCTCTATCGCTACAACCCTGAACGGGCAGCCCAAGGCGAAAATCCACTGACCCTCGATTCTCGAACGCCGACGCGTCGAGTCCAAGACTACATGCAAATGGAAACGCGCTTCAAAATGCTCACGAAGAGTAGGCCGGAAGACGCCAAGCACCTTTGGGCTGAAGCCCAGCAGGATGCCATGACGCGCTTTCGCCTCTACGAATATCTGGCACAGCGGAAGGTTAACGGAGAATCGATAAAAACTGAGTAAACCGAAAGAAACAGCACGAACGCGCAGGAGAAACTATGATCGACCTCAGCACAACTTACCTGGGTTTGCAGCTCCGTACGCCTTTGGTAGCCTCAGCATCGCCGTTGTCCCAAGAGATCGACGGCATCCGCCGCCTCGAAGATGCGGGCGCATCCGCGGTTGTACTGTATTCGCTGTTCGAGGAGCAGCTGCAGCAGGAGAGCTTTGAGCTTGAACACCATCTAGCCGAACGGACAAACAGTTTTGCGGAGGCGGCAAGTTTCTTCCCTCAGCCTGACGAATTTCGGACGGGGCCTGAGGGATATCTCAACCACATCTATCGGGCCAAGAACGCAGTATCAGTGCCGATTATCGCCAGTCTCAACGGTGCGACCCTTGGCGGGTGGGCCAAGTATGCCAAGCAGATCGAGCAAGCCGGAGCCAACGCCATCGAGTGCAATATCTACTTCATTCCGACGAACCTCGACATCCCCGGTTCCGACATCGAGAAAATCTATATTGACATTCTTCGGGAAGTAAAGATTTCAGTTCACATTCCCGTCGCGGTAAAGGTCAGCCCATTTTTTAGCAATATGGCCAATATAGCCAAACGCTTCGACGAAGCAGGCGCAAATGGGCTAGTTCTGTTCAATCGCTTCTATCAGCCAGACATCAACCTTGATGAGTTGGAGATCCAACCGAACGTATTGCTAAGCACTCCAAATGCGTTGCGGCTTCCGCTGACCTGGATCGGTATCCTTTATGGTCGAATTCGTGCCAGCCTGGCTGCGACTAGTGGCGTGCATGGCCCCGAAGACGTCGTAAAGTTGCTGATGGTCGGCGCTGACGTTACTATGCTCTGCTCCACGCTGTTGAAGAACGGTATCGGCCAGGTTCAGCACATCGAAGAGGGCCTGCTGGAATGGATGGAGAAGCACGAATACGAATCCGTTCAGCAGATGAAGGGCAGCATGAGTCAGATCCGCTGTCCTGATCCTTCAGCCTTCGAGCGAGCGCAGTATATGAAGGCGGTCAAGAGTGTCCAACATGTAAAGGTCACCGCCCGCGAGGCCTGGAGAATTCTTACCGGGAACTAGAAACATAACTGTCGAGATGAAAAGCCGATGGGTCACGCCGACTGGCGAGAATCACTGAGGTGATCACTTCCGCGATAGACGAGCAGCGGGCACAAGCCAGCGCTCATGCCCGAGTCGGCTCTGTAACCGCGCAGAGGCTCGTCACAAGGCCTACTTCGCCTGCAGAGATTCGACGTATTGGGTAAGGTTCGTCACCCGTTGCTGCACCTCTGCCTCGTGTCCATTGCTCATTCCCCAAAACAACGGTCCCCACACCGGCATCTCTTTCGATCCGTGCGCGGGAGTAGACGGGCCGCCGCGGATGGTGGACGTGACCTTCAGAGCGGGGTACTTGCCACCGTTGTTTTTGCTGAGCATAGTAAGGTCGGCGGGTGGAGTCTTCAGCGCGCTGGCCGCAGGACCTCCGCCTTTGCCATCCGTTCCATGGCAAACAGCGCAGTATGACGTATACATCTCCTTGCCGGACGCGGCCGATGTGGCTTTGATGTTCACATGCTGTATGGTTGTCTTTGGTTGGTCCTGCGTCTGGTCCTGCGCGGCGGCCACGCAGGTGAAGACGATCAGGACAGAAAATGCTGGAATTAATTTCCTTAGAGACATCGGATGTTCTCCTTCTCCTGATTCTTAGTCCACGGCTTTCCCGATTGCGGTGATCAAACGCACCATCCATTGTGTCTTGTGCCACACTGAGGTAACGGTTGGAGGAGTGTCCCAAGACTCAGCTGAACGCTCGTTGCCGCCTTCTCGCTTTCCTGCCAGCTCCGGAGAAGTGTGCTCTTCTTCACCAACATCGGTGACGGATGTCACATCCAACAGCCTCGCCCCAAAGCATAATGACCTCTGATCGCGTGGGTGTTCTACCGCATTCAGCGTGGAGATCTCATGGCAAAAGGACGTGTTTCCATCGTCGTCGAGCACTGCAAATCCTGCGGCTTCTGTGTGGAGTTTTGTCCTTCTCACGTGCTGGCACTCTCCTCCGCCTTCAATTCCAAGGGCTACCATCCACCACATGTTGTGCATCCGGAAAAGTGCAGTGGTTGTGACTTGTGTGGGATGTATTGCCCCGATTTCGCGATTTTCGCGACCAAAGCGGCTTCCGGCGGAGGTGACAAATGAAGGCTGACCCTCGTGGAGTGCTCACCGGCACACATTTCATAGACGGCGACCACGCCTGCTGTGAAGGCGCTTTAGCCGCTGGCGCCCGGTTTGCCGCCGGATATCCCATTACACCCTCCACCGAAATCGTGGAGCGCTTCGCCTCTCGTGTGCCTACCGTGGGCGGAACGTTCATCCAGATGGAAGATGAACTCGCGGCATCGATCACCCTGCAAGGCGCGGTCTGGGGCGGGGCCAAAGCCTTCACCGTCACTTCTGGCCCCGGTTTCTCTTTGATGATGGAACACATTGGCTACGCGGCCATGACGGAAACGCCGTGCGTGTTTGTGGATGTGCAACGCGGGGGGCCGTCAACTGGTCTCCCCACGCTTCCCGCACAAGCCGACATGATGCAGGCGCGTTGGGGTTCGCATGGCGACTACGAGATCATTGCGCTCTGCCCCAATTCACCGCAGGAGTGTTTCGATCTCACCATCACCGCTTTTAACTTCGCCGAAGAGTTCCGCGTGCCCGTGATGTTCATGATGGACGAGGTGGTTGGTCACATGACCGAGAAAGTTGTTATCCCTGCCGCCGATCAGATCGAAGTCACACCACGTCGCCATACTCGTATGTCAGTTAACGACTACCTGCCCTATGGCACCAACGGCGACGGAGTACCTGAGATGGCGCACGCCGGCGAAGGCTACAACTTTCATGTCACTGGCTTGACCCATGACGAACACGGCTATCCCAACATGACTGCGCCGGTCCAGGACAAGCTTGTTCGACGCTTGCAAAACAAGATTCGCGACGCCGCCGACCGCATCTCTTTGTTCGAAGAAGACGAACTCGAAGGTGCAGATGTAGTCGTCGTTTCCTACGGCATCACCTCCCGCGTGGCACAACGAGCCATCGAGTCCGCCCGTGAACAGGGTCTGCACATCGGCAAGCTGCGCCTGATCACTGCTTGGCCCTTCCCTGAAAACAAGATCCGCGAACTCGCAACGAAGGTGAAATCCTTCGTCGTTCCCGAACTCAATCTCGGCCAGATGGTGCGGGAAGTGGAGCGCGCCGCCGCTGGTCAGGCAAAGACATTCGCTGTATCCCATGCCGGCGGCGGGGTTCACAGACCAGAAGACATCCTCAAGGTAATTGTGGAGGCTAGCAGATGTCAGACAGCTTGATCACCGATATTGGTAAAGCAGTCAACCCAGTCGAGCCTTTCTTGCGCACCGACCGCATGCCTCACATCTGGTGCCCGGGATGCGGCATTGGCACCACCGTTAACTCTTTCGCTCGTGCGCTAATCGATTCGAAAATCGATTTGGGATCTCTAGCCCTGGTCTCGGGCATTGGCTGCACCGGGCGCGTGGCGGGCTACGTGAAGCCGGATTCCTTCCATACTACACACGGCCGCGCCATCCCATTCGCCACCGGGCTCAAACTGGCAAACCCAAAACTGAACGTCGTCGTCTACTCCGGCGACGGCGATCTTTCGGCTATCGGCGGCAATCATCTGATCCACGCCGCGCGCCGCAACATCGATCTGAAGGTCATCTGCGTCAACAATCTGATCTACGCCATGACCGGAGGCCAGACTGCGCCCACCACTCCGTATCACTCCACTACGTCCACCAATCCCTACGGCACCTTTGAGCCGTCGTTCAATTTGCCCCATCTCGTCGAAGCGGCGGGCGCGGTTTACGTCGCGCGCTGGACCACGTTCCACGTGCGCCAACTGGCGCGCTCCATCAGTGAGGCGTTCCAGAAGAAAGGCTTCTCCTTCATTGAAGTCATTTCGCCTTGTCCTACGCTTTATCAGCGCCGCAACAAGCTGGGCGATGGCCTCGAGACCATGAAGTACTACAAAGAGAAGAGTAAAGTCCGGCACGGAGCGCCTACCAATGAAGTCGGCCTTACCATGACCGGAGAAATCGTCGTAGGCAAGTTCGTCGACCGTGACCGCCCCGACTACCAAACCATGATGCGCGCTCAATACTGCGAATCGCTGGGCGAGAGATTCGTCGAACAAGAGGACATAGTATGCAGCTAACTGAGATTCGTGTAGCGGGTTTCGGCGGCCAGGGCGTGATCCTCTCGGCCATCCTTGTCGGTAAGGCGGCCTCGATTTATGAAGGCGCTTTCGCCACCATGACCCAAAACTTCGGTCCGGAAGCTCGCGGCGGCGCTTGCAGTGCGCAGCTCATCCTTTCCGATTCGCCGGTGTTGTATCCCTACATCACTCACCCGGACATCCTCGTCGTGATGTCGCAAGAGGCCTACGTACGCTTCGTTCCTGAGTTGAAAGATGGCGGTATTCTGATCGTCGAGCAGGATCTGGTGCGGGTTTCTGATCTCAACAAAGAAGTCCAGGTCTACAGCATCCCTGCCACCCGCATTGCGGAAGAACTCGGAAAGCGCATGGTTCTGAATTCGGTGATGGTTGGATTCTTCACGGCGGTTACGCTCCTGCTGGATGTCGATGCCGTGCGCAAAGCAGTTGTGGATTCTGTTCCCCCAAGCTTCCTTAAGTTAAACCTGACTGCCTTCGAAAAAGGATTGGAGTACGGAGCGATTGCGTTAACCGCACCCGTCAAGGACGCGAATCCAGATCTCCAGTTGGAATATTCGCCAGAGTAGTTTCTTCAAAACCTTGAGAAAATCCAGCACGGCCGCTTGTGAAAGAAAGGCCGGGTCTGGACTGGTGAGCATCCCGGCCCCCGCGGGCCGCTCCGTTGGCAAGTGAACATGGAGGAGACTGCCGTGCTCCTCACAGCGTCCGGTGATCTTCGTCACAGCATTATGGAGGCAAGAGGGCCACACTTGAATCAGAAGTTTGAGGTCTCGATGTTTAACAGGAGATGGCTCATGAAAACTTCGCGCATCCTTATTCTGGTCCTTACGGCTGTTGCGCTCGTCCTGACAATCGCGCCGGCGACTGCAGCGCAGAAGCCCGAACCGAGCGTTGCAGTTCCGAAGTATGATCCGGCGGCCGAAGCCACGTTCAAAGGCACAGTGGAAGAAGTAAGAAACCGGCAATGCCCCGTGAGCGGTGGTATGGGCTCACACTTGATCTTGAGGTTGTCGCCCAACAAGACGATCGAGGTCCACCTCGCAACTACCAAGTTCGTGAAGACCTACGACCTTGTCTTCAACAAGGGCGATGTGGTCACGGTGGTTGGTACGAAGGTGCAGTTTGAAGGTGTGGAAACTATCTTTGCGAGGGAAGTCACCCGCGGTGACTCAACCTTCACTTTCCGCGATAAGGATGGCGCGCCGATCTGGTAGCGCTTGGCTGTGGATCGGCTGGCAACTGGAGGCGGCTATGGTTTCGAAGTGTGCGAATCCCAGATGCATGGCTACGTTTCGGTATATGCATGAAGGCAGACTTTTCCATGCGGTAGTCGGATCTGTCGCACCAGAGAATGAACCAGCATTCGAACGCTTCTGGCTTTGTGAAGAATGCTCGAGAAAGATGACCGTCATCTCTCGTCCAGACGGAGTCCTGGTCGTCCCATTACAACAACGATCGACACTCGAAGAGAGGGCGATCCCCGCGAGACCGTGGGACTCAGCTTGACCCACGGAGGAGGACTTATGTCAGCGCCTGCACAAATACACGATCGGAAGCAGGGTATAGGGTTCAAGCAGATACTAATCGCCACAGACTTTTCTGACGGTTCACAGCGAGCGCTCGCCTATGCGATTGCGATTGCACGGCGATACGGTTTCGAGCTTTCAGTCGTACACGCACTTCCACCGAAACCGCGTGACCAGATCCCGCTAGAACCGTTGCCCAGGGAACTCAATCGCCGCCGACTTGAAGCGGAAGAGCAAATGAAACAGATCGGCAAGAAAGAACGAATGAATGATCTCAAGCATCACCTGGTGCTCGAACAAGGTCCAGTATGGGAAGTTCTTGCATCGGTGATTCAACGCGAGAACGTTGATCTGCTCGTGCTTGGAACCCGCGGACGGGGCGGACTCAGGAAGCTGGCGCTAGGGTCGGTCGCGGAAGAAGTCCTGCGCCTGGCTCCTTGCCCCGTGCTCACGATTGGTCCGCATGCCCCGGCTGCAGACCGGGGCACGGCCGAGTTGAGGAGGATCCTCTTCGCGACCGATTTCGGACCAGCTTCCGCCAAGGCCTTTCCGTATGCTCTATTGCTGGCCGAAGACTACCAGGCAAAGCTTGTACTTCTGCACATGGTGCCCCCAATGCCGGTCGCTGATCTTGGCCCCGCAGCCTACGGCCCATCTGCTTATGCCGCTGAACAATATACAGAGTGGCAGCGAACGACTCGAAACCAGAGTGTGAGAAAACTGAAGGAACTGGTTCCAACTGACGCGAATCTAGCCGAGAGGCCGGAATATGTGGCGGGAACAGATTTCCTGCCGGAAGGGATCTTGGATGCAGCCGTCACACACAGAATTGACTTAATCGTCATGGGAGCGAACCGAACACCTTCTCCACGGATGTCCGCGCACATCCCGTGGACTCTTACACATGAAGTGATATGCCGTGCCCAGTGCCCCGTCCTGACAGTCAGCGACTAAAGGCGGATCGCGTTAACGGAACTTGTGTGAGCTGGGCAAGAACAACCGCGCGGCGATGAAGTGTGATCGCCGCGCGAGCATTTTGTAAGGGCTGCAAACCTACCTACGGCTCGATGGCAACCTTGAGAACACCATCACGATGCTCGGCAAAGAGCCTGTACGCATCCGTTATCTGATCGAGTCTAAAGCGGTGCGTCAGCAGCGGCGTTAGATCCAGGCGTCGGTGAAGCACCATCTCCATCAATCGTCGCATACGTTCTTTCCCCCCGGGGCAAAGTGTCGTGACGATCTTGTGATCGCCCAGACCTGCGGCAAACGGCTCAAGAGGTAAGGACAACTTTCCCGAATACACGCCGAGGCTGCTGAGGGTGCCTCCAGGCCGAAGGACCCGGAGCGCGCTTTCAAACGTGCCCTGTGTGCCCAGGGCTTCAATCGCCACGTCCACGCCCCTGCCATCTGTGAGACGGAGAATTTCCGATACCACATCGCACTCTTTGAAATTGAACACGACGTCGGCACCCATCCGCTTCGCCATCGCGGCTCTCACGGGGTCGGACTCGACTCCGATAATGTAGCTCGCTCCTTTAAGCCGAGCGCCCGCCGTCGCACAGAGCCCGATAGGTCCCTGGGCGAAGACTGTAGCAGTGTCGCCGATCTTCAACTCGGCGCTTTCAGCTGCGGAAATACCCGTCGAAGCGATGTCGGCCAAAAGGACCACCTGTTCATCCCTCAGTTCATTGGGAATCTTTGCCAGGTTCGCTTGCGCATTTGGCACCTGCAGATATTCCGCCTGTGCACCGTGAATGGTATTGCCAAATTTCCAGCCACCAATCGGGCCGCCGCACTGTGACCACTGGCCGCTCAGGCAGCTGCCACATTGACCACACGGTGTAATGGCTCCTACCAGCACGCGGTCGCCGACCTTGTAGCCCGTCACACCCTCGCCCAGTTCGTGGATTACGCCGACCGGCTCATGTCCAATGACAAGGCCCGGACGTACTTTATATTCCCCCTTCACGATGTGAATGTCGGTTCCGCAAATCGTTGTCAGAGTGACTCGAATTACAGCCTCTCCGACGCCTGCTCTGGGAATCGGCACGCTTTCGATCGCAATTTGGTTTGGACCGTGAAATACGAGCGCCCGCATCGTACCTGTGGATCTCGATTCGCGTTCCAACAGTTGTGCTGTCGTGGTCGCCATATCGGCCTCCCGTTTCCACCCCGGCTCAGACGAAGCTCCGTTCCCTTCCAGTCCGAGTGGAAAACTCCTCTGAGAAGCTTGCTCCCGTTGCAAGAACGACGCGATGCTCACGCTCACTGCTATACGTAATGGGGATCACAATCGGGCAATGTTTTGCAGCGCAGTCTCTAGACTCACCACACGTGATCAATATCACCAAGAGCCGTGACGTCAAGTACGGTCTCAAAAGCCGGTTGAGAGGAGAATCGATTACGTACGGGAGTAATGGAAGCTGTGCGGATGGAGGTCTCCATGAGCACCGCAACCGAAGTCAGAGAACCGGAAGTCCAAAAACCAGTCAAGGTAAGGCGTCCACCGCAAGCGCCGCCTTCCTCGATACCGGCGCCAGAGGGTCCGCTATTTGCAGATGTTCTGCTGGAAATAAGTAGCCAGCAGCGTCGTCGCCGCAGCCTGGCGACGGTATTGTCGATTGCCTTTCAATGTTCACTATTGGGGTGCGTGCTAATCCTGCCGTTGATGTTCACGGAAGCCCTGCCCAGGCAGCAATTGCTTTCGTTTCTAGCGGCGCCTCTACCCCCTCCGCCACCACCACCCGCTGCATCTGCAGCGGCCGCCAAGGTCGTGGAGCGCGTAGGAACTGACATTATGGATGGCCGTTTGCGCACTCCCGGCAGGATTCCGCAGAAAGTGCAGATGATTCGAGAAGACGAGGCGCCGCCGGCTTTGTCTTCGGGAGGAGTCGTCGGCGGAGTTCCGGGTGGAATTCCCGGCGGCCAGATGGGGGGCGTGATCGGTGGGATTATCAGTTCGACATCGACTCTTTCGTCCGTGCCAAGACTGTCAATTCCTGCGGCACCTAAACGCATCCGGATTTCCCAGGGAGTGACGGAGGGTCGTTTAATTCAGAAGATCGCACCTGCATATCCGACCATTGCGCGAGCGGCACGCATTCAGGGTGAGGTAGTGCTCACCGCAATCATTTCCAGGACGGGCGAAATCCAGAACCTCACGCTGGTAAGTGGACACCCCATGCTGGTGCCGGCTGCGATACAAGCCGTCAAGCAGTGGCGCTATCGTCCATTCCTACTCAACGGAGAACCGGTCGAAGTGGAAACCACGATTACCGTGACCTTCCAACTTTCCGGTTGAGTTTCAAGATACAGGTTGTGACTTTGAATGCTCGGATATTTCAAATCAAATTATGGAGGTGCTCTATGAAAACCCTGGAAGCCGGCAAGCGGATCGGACTCAAGAACATATTGTTTGCCACCGACTTTTCTCCTTATTCCAACACGGCACTACCTTATGCATTGGCAATTGCCCGTCAGTACGGGGCGAGGTTATTCGGCGCCCATGTTGTGCCGTCGGAAGATTACCTCTTCACTGCCCCGGAAAGCTGGCCAGCTCACATTCAACAGGAGGAACAATTGCAGCAAGAAGTGGAAGCGCGTCTTGAGGAGCAGCTTCAGGGAGTACCGCACGAGGTGCTCTTCGGTGTAGGTGACGTCTGGAAGGTGCTCTCCCGCCTTATTGGCGAACATGACGTTGATCTGATTGTGGTTGGCACTCATGGCCGTACGGCAGCCCGCAAGTTGTTGATGGGTTCGGTCGCCGAGAAGATATTCCGGCAGGCTACCTGTCCTGTCCTGATTGTGGGACCGAACGTCCCCGCCATGAAGAGCGGCCAAAAACAATTTCAGCGGATTTTGTTCGCAACAGATTTTAGTAAAGAATCTTCGGATGCCTTACCCTATGCCGTTTCTCTGGCTGAGGAAGATCAGTCACAACTAGCATTGCTGCACGTCGTCGATCAACCCACCGCGGGCATCCTGGACCTGGAGGGAGTTACGGCGTCGCTGGTACGCCGTCTTAAGGAACTAGCCCCACCTGAAGCCGAGTCATGGTGTCATGTGGAATGCCTGGTCGGGTTCAGCCAGCAGTTCGTTCCCCCGGCAGAGCGGATTCTCGAAATCGCCAGAGAGCGCGCGGCAGACTTGATTGTTCTCGGGGTGCGCCCAACTCATGGAGCGGTGAGTACGCTTACCCACCTGGCCCATACCACTGCCCAGCACATTGTGGCGCACGCTGCGTGTCCCGTGCTTACGATTCGCGGTTGAATCGAAGGCTACCCGACACTCTGGACGCCTGAAGCGGGTAGTGGGCTACTTTCATTCAAAGTAGCCCACTACCCCTGAAGCGAATCCCAAACATTCGCCGATGGTCTATCCTTGACTAGCGGTTTCGCCGCCCAAAGGTTGAGGAGTGAGGAGTTTTTGTGAGTCCAACTGAGGCTGATCTCGTGGAACAGGCACCGAATGAACAGAAACGGACAACACCAGAAAAGTACGGCCTGGACGCAATGTTCACTCCCAGTTCGGTGGCGGTCATCGGCGCCACCGATCGCCCGGGCACCGTGGGCCGAACCGTTCTGGAGAACCTGCTGCACGGCTTTCAAGGCGCCGTGTATGCCGTCAACACCAAGCACGAAGAAGTGCTGGGACTCAAAGCCTACAAGAGCATTCGCAATATTTCCCGCCCGGTGGACTTGGCTGTAGTCGCCACCCCTGCAGCAACTGTCCCGCAGCTCATCGGAGAGTGCGTGGATGCTGGCACCAAATCCGCGGTCGTGATTTCGGCCGGATTCAAGGAACGTGGTGCGGAAGGCATTGCCCTCGAACAGCAGATTCAAGAGCGGTTGCGCCGCAGTTCCATGCGCTTGATTGGACCAAACTGCCTGGGCATCATGAACCCGGCAGTCGGATTAAACGCCACGTTCGCCAAAGACGCGCCAAAGGCGGGCAACGTCGCGTTCCTGAGTCAGAGCGGAGCGCTGCTGACGGCAATTCTCGATTGGAGCCACCGCGAAGAAGTCAGCTTCAGCGCCATTGTTTCGACCGGTTCGATGTTGGATGTTGGGTGGGGCGACTTGATCTACCACTTCGGCGACGACCCACACACGAAAAGCATCCTGCTCTACATGGAATCCGTCGGCGATGCGCGGTCGTTCCTGTCGGCGGCCCGCGAAGTTGCACTCACCAAGCCCATCATCGTGATTAAAGCCGGGCGTTCGCAGGCGGCCTCACGCGCGGCCGCCTCACATACGGGAGCGCTCACCGGCAGCGACGAAGTCTTGGACGCAGCCTTCCGCCGCTCAGGAGTTCTGCGGGTGCACAATATTGCGGACCTTTTCTATATGGCGGAAGTACTCGGCCGGCAACCCCGCCCCAAAGGTCCGCGCCTCACGATCCTCACCAACGCTGGTGGACCCGCCGTCCTCGCCACCGACTCGCTGGTGGCAAATGGCGGAGAGCTGGCGGAACTTTCCTCAGAGAGTTTGCGTCGCCTGGATGAATTCCTGCCAGCCCACTGGAGTCACAACAATCCCATTGATGTTCTCGGCGATGCTGATTCTGAACGCTACGCTCGCGCCCTCGAAATTGCGTCCCAAGACCCGAACAGTGATGGCCTCTTGGTGGTCCTAGCCCCGCAAGGAATGACCGATCCTCTGCAAATTGCCGAGCGTTTGAAGCCTTACGCCAAAGAATATGGCAAGCCTGTACTCGCCAGTTGGATGGGAGGAAACAGCATCGCCGCCGGCGAAGCTGCCCTGAATTCAGCGGGTATTCCAACCTTTTCTTTTCCCGATACCGCAGCGCGCGCCTTCACCTACATGTGGCGGTATACCTACAATCTGCGCGGACTCTACCAAACTCCCACGCTCACTGAAGACTCTGAGATGACGAGCGCTTCCCGCAGTCAAGTCGAGCACATCATCCAGAATGCTCGAAGCAAAGGTCGCACTCTGCTGACCGAGCTGGAATCGAAGCAGTTGCTGTCGCTTTACGGTATTCCCTCGGTGGAGACGCGGGTCGCGGCCAGCCAAGATGAAGCGGCCAAGCTGGCTTCGGAAATTGGCTTTCCGGTTGTCTTGAAGGTCTTTTCCGAAACCATCACGCACAAGACGGATGTCGGGGGAGTCAAACTGAATTTGCAAGATGAGGCAGCGGTCCGCGCTGCGTATCACGCCATCCAGTCCTCCGTAACAGAGAAAGCTGGTCCGGACCGGTTCTCTGGCGTCACGGTGCAGCCGATGGTGAAGCTAGATGGCTACGAATTGATCCTGGGTAGCAGCGTGGACCCCCAGTTTGGGCCAGTCATCCTGTTTGGCTCCGGTGGCCAGCTTGTCGAAGTGTATCGTGACCGCGCCCTCGCGCTTCCTCCGCTGAACACGACGCTGGCCCAGAGAATGATGGAGCAAACACGAGTCTTCACCGCACTGAAAGGCGTTCGCGGACGGAAGCCGGTCAATCTGGCGGCTCTGGAGCAACTGCTGGTCCGGTTCAGTCAGCTCGTGCTCGAACAGCGATGGATTGCGGAGATTGACATCAATCCACTGCTGGCTTCACCCGAACGCCTGCTGGCTCTTGACGCCAGAATCGTGCTGCACGGTCCCGCCGTCACTCTCGATCAGCTGCCCAATCCCGCCATCCGGCCGTATCCTTCGCAGTATGTTTCGACCTGGACGATGAAAGATGGAAATCAGGTGACCATCCGCCCCATCCGCCCCGAAGATGAACCGCTGATGGTCAAGTTTCACGAGACGCTCTCCGACCGAAGCGTTTACTTGCGCTACTTCTGTTCCCTTAGCCTGAGCCGGCGGGTGGAGCACGAGCGACTGCTGCGCATTTGTTTCGGTGATTACGACCGCGAAATGGCGCTGGTCGCCGAGCGCACAGACCCCGGCACAGGGGAGCGCAGAATTATCGCAGTCGGGCGTCTGAACAAACTTCACGCAAGAAACGAAGCGGAAGTCGCCGTGCTGGTTTCGGATCAGTCTCAACAACTTGGCCTGGGGAACGAACTGCTCCGTCGTGTCATCGAGATCGCCCGCGATGAAAAGCTAAGCCGTGTGTCCGCGGAAATGTTGCCTGATAACATTGCGATGCAGATCATCACGAAGCGTCTTGGCTTTCGTTTTAACGCAAACGAAGATCCAACGTCGGTCCGGGCCTTCCTTGACCTCTAATCGATTCCCGCGATTGTGTATTTCGATCAGGAACGCACGGAGCACTATGCGTGCATAATATGCGATTATATCGTATATTATGCATATGTGGATTGCTCGTGCTGTTGAGCCTCGCCTGCAACGCTCCGCGAAGACGCGGCCTGTAGTCGTGCTGACCGGAGCCAGACAGACTGGCAAAACTTCCACCTTTCTGCGTCTGTTCCCGAAACATGCGTTTGTTTCCCTCGACCTTCCCGCCGAAGCTGAACAGGCTGAAAAAGAACCGGGCACTTTCCTCCAGCGTCATCCGCCGCCCGTGCTCATTGATGAGGTCCAATACGCACCCGGCCTGTTCCGGCACCTCAAGGTAGCGGTAGATGCCCACCGCACACGCAACGGACAATTCCTGCTTACTGGCTCGCAGAAGTTCACCCTGATGAAAAATGTTTCCGAATCGCTGGCCGGCAGGGCTGATATCGTGGAACTTGAAACCCTGTCATTTGCCGAGATTCGAGGGGCGTTGCCGCAAACCAGGATCGAAACAGCCGTCGTGCGCGGCGGTTTCCCAGAGCTGTACGCCAACCCGGATATTGATTCGGTCGCTTTTTACAACTCCTATCTCGCTACGTATCTCGAACGCGATGTGCGCTCGTTAACTAATGTTGGCAGCCTGCGGGACTTCGAGAGATTCCTGCGCGCCTGCGCACTTCGCTCTGCAAATCTGTTGAACAAAGCAGATCTGGCACGCGATGTCGGCATTGCCCCTTCGACTGCGAACCATTGGCTGTCCATGCTCGAAGCCTCCGGTCAGATCGTATTGCTTGAACCGTGGTTCTCGAATCGGACCAAGTCCATCGTCAAGAGCCCAAAACTCTATCTCGCTGACACTGGCCTGCTTTGCGCTCTGCTGAATATTCGGTCCGAAGAGGCTCTCAGCCAATCACCGGCAGTAGGTGCCGTCTGGGAGACGTTTGTCTTCGCCCAGCTTCGGGACCGAGAACGCCGCGGAGGGCGCACAGGCAGCGTTTTCTTCTGGCGCGACCGGACTCGCGAAGTGGACTTTGTAGTGGATACGGGCGGACAGTTGGAGCTGTTTGAAGCGAAGTGGACCGAACTGCCAGACGTCGGCGATACGCCAAATCTCGATTTCGTGCGCAAGGTGGTGGGCAAATCGCGTGTGACTGGCGGCGCGATCGTTTGCCGGACACCGAACGGCTTTCCACTCGCGAATGGATTTCGGGCACTATCTGTAACTGAACTGAGGTGAAATTGCCCTGAGGGGTGTTTGACAAGAATCTGACATTCCCGGAATAGAGGAATGATAAGCCGAGGCGCAAAGGCCAGTGTCAAGGCTCTTCGACCGCGAATGCGGCGCGCGAAGCGCGGCCTTGACACTGGTCGGGCCTCGGCTATGCTCTGGCTATCCGGGATATTTCGTTCGGGAATGCTGCATCAAAGACCAAGACCGAAACCTTGACTAATCTGATTTGTGTGCGTGGTTTGTGATTCTATCCTGTGCGCTACTGGTTCTTGCTGAATCGCGTGCGAGTGGGACACATCGCGACTGAGTTCTTGCCCGAGCGTCTGTGCGTTGTTCGTATAAATCTGGGCGTCATAGCGTCCACGTGAGACCGAGACATAGGCCATGCGGCTGTTGAGCAGATCCTTAGCGCCCAACTCGGTGTCCACGTGAATCAGGACACGGTCGGCAGTCTGTCCCTGGCTGGAGTGGCTGGTCATGGCATAACCATGATCGAGATGCGGATGCTTGTGCGGATCGAGTTCAACCATACGCCCACCGTCGATCTTCAAGCGCAGCCCCCCGACTTCGTCGATGCTCTCGACGGTCCCCAACTCGCGGTTGGCAACTTTCCGTTCGTTGGCCGGCGCGGTGAACTGGAAGCGGTCGCCCACTGAAAAACTCCGCATCTCCTCGCGGAAGACCGAAACCCCCTGCTGCCTGCGTGGATCGTAAGTTCGTTGCGTGCCGTCTTGCAGTTCAACTGTCAGCCGGTTTTTCGGCGCGTCGACGCTCTTCACCTGCGCGTACTCGCCCTTCCCGATGCCGGTCTCCTTCGAGGCGCGCGAGTAGCGCAGCACATCGCCCACCTCATACCGCGCTGCCCATGTGCGGTCCGCGCCGGTGAGGTCTTGGCGCGGCACCAGCGTTCGGATGTGGTGCTCCTCACTGCTGACGAGGCCACTCCGCTGCAATTCGGCATGGATACGTTCGTTGATTTCCGTGCGAGAGCGATTGTCTGGAGAAATCACCAGCGTGTTCTCCGGCGATTTTGCGTAGTCCTTCGCAATAGCGGCGATGCGCTCGTCGTGGCCTTGAATCTCGTGTACTCGGCCTTGGCGGTCAAGACTGTGGACTGCTTCGCGCACTTCGCCCCGAGCAAGCTGCTCGACCACCTGTTTCAGTTCCGGGTCTTTCTGGCGCACGATCTCTTCGAGCTTCACGGTTTTCATGCCCCCGTCCTGGAGCTGCGCGAAGGGGCGCCCGGCTTCGACCGGCTCATGTTGCCTCCGGTCGCCGACGAGCAACACACGGTCATTCGGATGGAGCCGGTTCACAAACTCATGCACCTGCCTGGTCGACGCCAGCGAGGATTCGTCGAGTACATAGAGCCGTTTCTCGCCGGTATCCGGTTGCTGTCCGCGTACCAGATGGTTCTGTAGTGTGGATGTCTCCATGCCTGCTTCCCCGAGCTTCTGCGCCGCGCGGGATGTAGGCGCGAAACCTTCCACCCTGTATCCTTGGGCCTCCGCGCCTTCGCGGATCACGGACAGAGTTGTTGTCTTGCCTGCGCCTGCGATGCCATCTAAACCGACAACCTTCTCCCGCGAAAGAAAGATTTCGTCTACTGCCTGGCGCTGCGAGGTATTCAGTTCGGGGTGGCGGTCTTCCGTAGCGATGCGCACTTGCGGCGAGACCAGCATGGGATCGCCGTAGTCGCGCCGATTGCCTTCCTGCATCCGGTCAACGATCTCACGCTCCATGCGTACCATCACGGCGGTTGTGTACTGTCTGCCAGCACCAACATGCGAGACTTCGCGGAACTCCCGGGCCTCGATTCGGCGCTCGAACTCATGCCGGACCTGGGCATAGGTGGTTTCTCCCATGCCGCGCACCAGCGCTGTTTCAAGGATCGCGCGACGGTCCTGCACAGCCGATCTCTCGAAGACATGATCGCGCGCCCAGGTCACAGCCTGCTTCGCCTGAACCTCTGGCTCCGGCATCTGGCATTGCCTATGTTGGCGCGCCTGTGCGACGACGCGGTCCGCCTGATGCCCGTACTGTGCGGCCAACTCGCGGTGCCGCTGTAGGACTTCTCCAGGCGACAGCAGTTCCTTGCGGTCGCGCGTATGGTGGGCCGCGATCTGCGCTGCCGCGGCTCCGTCGATTCCTTGTTCCCGGAGATGGTCTTTGATCTGTTCACGCCTCGGACTGGAAGCCTCCAGATATTCCTTCGTGTAGCCTTTTACTTCCGGCTGTCCATGCTTGCCGCGCTCCAGTTCGTAGCCCAGCTTTTCCAGACGCACTGCCAACTCGGATCGGTAGACCGCCGTGGCGTAGCGCTGTGACACGAACATCTCGTGTGGCTGCAAAGCTCGCATCTGTTTCCCATTTTCGAGACCGTTCTCGCGCTCGGTCATGTTGAAAATCACGGCATGAGTATGAAGCTGGGGCGCAGCATAACCATCGACGGGCCGCGCGGTATCGTGCTCGAAGGTGGCGGCGATGAATTTCCCGGTCGTCTCCGGGGCATGGACATTGCCGATCCGCGCCTGCGTGTATCGTTCAAGCTCCTGAAGTGCCGCGCGTACACTCTCCCGATGGGCTTCCCGCACCCGATCATCGCCGCCCACGAGAGCCGTGAGCGATACCGACTTCGGCGCAGAGAATGTGGCGTCCCACCCGGCGCGATGCTCGGCGCTGGTTACCTCTCTGCCAAATTTGCCTTCATAGGTTCTCGAAACTTGATGCCGTACCAGTTGCTCTTCGGTGTGCGGATGTTGGCCTTCACTCAGACGTGCAAACTGTTCGGAGCCAACGCCACCTTGCAACCCCCACTGCTCGGCGAGTCTGCCCTGCCACTCACTGTGACCCTGCTGATCGCGGCTCCAGTAGTTCTGTTCCTGCGAGGCAAACTCCCGCACATGGTAGGTCTGCGCCTGGCTGGCTGACAGCGGTTTCGAGATCGTGAGCATACCGAGAGTTCCTCAAGCGTGAAGTGTTGTTCTTGGCAATTTGTCTCTCATTCGATTCCCTTCGTTTTCTCCCAGGCGAACGCCTCTTTTGGTTTGGTCTCGGGCGCACCGATGGTCGAACCAAAGAGTGCGAGCATCGGCTGGGCAGGCTTCTTCAGCGGATCGGCGGGAGCATTCGCGGGCATGCGCCGGCTTGCGCGGAATCTCGGCAGTCTGAATCGGATTCTGTCCATCTTTATCCTCCATCTCTGGATCAAACTCGGCCGAGGTGGGCCCCATTCGATCGTTTCCATATCCCGCCCTTTACGTGAGGACCGGTTCTGCAACACACTCCGCACTGCCAGTAGCAAAAGGAACATCGCGGCTACCCAAAGCACCGGCGTCAAGAGCGAAAAGGTTCTGTGAAAAGACATAGCACTCATGGCATACGAGCTCTTTCCTTGCCCTCGCGGGCAAAGAATTCTTCGAGAAGTTTGCGAGCCTGATGGAGCTTTCGCGCGTCGGCTTGGTCGCGGATTTTGAGGACGGAATCAGGCAACAATTGTCTGCCTTCCGATGCGGCCTCGGCGGCCGCATGAAAGAGATTCAAGAGCGCGTAACGCACCGCCCAGACTTCGGCCAACACCAGTTCTGCGGGATCGGCGGGCCGCTGTCGCGCAGCGCACAGAGCGGTCCCGCGCAGCCACTCGGAGAGAGCCTGTCCCGCGCTTTCGGCGGCAGCTTCTATCTCTCCTAGTTCTTCGGGAGTCAGTCTCGTGGCCGCGGTCTTGGTGCGGAAGCCGGGCTTCGCCTCTTCTCCGAACGGCAAACTGGACTGGGGATTAGCTTGAGCGCGAGGACTACTCATTGGACGAACCGCCTTGTTGCACTACTGCGCTTGATTCTGCTGCGATTAAACTGCGTAATTGCTAGTTCACAGGAAGCTCCTGCGCTTCAACGCGTTTACGCGATTCGACGCTCTGGGGCCACCTGTCTCAAACAAACCTCATCGTTCGATATCGCAGTCCCCGCAGAGACGAATTTTGTTGACGCAGCGAAAGTTAACCTGCGTAAACGCCGAAGTTTCATCCGGCGTTCCGCAGTTCCCAACTTGGGGGTGACGTGTCCCCACTTCTTCCGGTGCGAAGCACCGCGTTCTTACAACTCGCCATACTCAAGAGCCAGCGCGTCCCACAGGCGGCGTACTTGCGGAGCCTGCCACGCGCGTCGAAACAGCTTCTTGATGGACTGCCAGTCTTCGCCACGAAAGTTAAACGTAATTCCGTTGTCACGAGCGCGAAAATTCACGCCGATTTCGTCCTTCTCGTCAGCCAGCGTGTACGCGAGAAAATAGCGGCCATTCCAGGAGATCAGCACCCGCCTTACATCCAGCCGTTCTAGGATCGTCCTGAATTCCGAAATCTTTGGATATCCCTCCACGGGATAGAGCGGCGCAAGTCTTCCGGGGAAGGACAACCAAACGGAAAAGCCTTCGCTCGGCGAGCGCACGAATTCGAGACGGTAGTCGCCTTCTTCAAATTTCGGTAATGGCGGATTCAAAAGAGCGTCCATTCCCCCCGCCGAAGAGTTCGAATCTTGCAAGGGCTTAGCATAGTGAAAATAGTGGCCGCGGGCGCACACGCGCCACAGGGTCGGCCAGAACGGCCGAAGCGCCTCGTTTAGCCTCTCGATATTGGGGAACTCTAGCTCGTCGAGGAGAAAGTAGAGGTTCCGGGCGACAAAGATGGGTCTCTGCCGCTCTTCTGTCGGGTTTTTTAGCATCCGAATGGTGTGGGTGACGGCGCGCCGAACATCGTCGCTTCCGATCTCTTCCGGTTTCTTCGCTTCGGCTTGCCGATCGGGCGGGAGATGTCCGACGAAGAAAGAGTCCAAATGGGTCTTGGTTGGTTTGCGAAGCAAACCGTAAACCGCCTGGAATGCCTCAAGGATTCCGGCAAGAGATTCATATGAAATCTCCGTCTGTGCGGTGTTGGCAAATCTCTCCACTCCGTGCAGACAGAAATAGGCAACGGCGGTCCATTCTGCTTGCGAAAGCGGGAGCTTTGAGTCTGCCTTTCGGCGAATCATTAGCAGAGAATCGGTCGGCTCGGAAAGCAGACTTACCAGCTCAAGTCGTTCTTCTTTTGAGGACTCAAGAAGCTGCTTTGCCGCCTCCGATGTGGAAACGGGTTCGCCGCTCTTCATGGACATGAGCACCTTTAAGCCCTCAAGCTTTAAACGCAGAGCCTCGGAAATACGAATGGAGATCACTGGCTGCTGCGCTATCGCTGCCTTCTCCGTCGTGAGCTCTCTTTCGGTCAATTTCACCTCTCTATGTGTAACGATACGCTTGACTATATGTGTACACCTGCGCTACCGTCAAGGGCAATGTCGTCGCCTCCGTGCAAATGTGCCCTCCCGCACGCGCGGTAGGTGAGTTGAGGAGTATGAAGCATGTCCCAGCCCATGGTAGTTCCACGCAGAAACACTCCGGAAGTAGCGAGTCCCGAAACGAAGCGTTCCCTCACACCGGCTGTCCTCAACTCGGAACAGCTGAGCATGCGAAGCGACTTCGGTGTCGAATCTCGCTCTGATCAAATGCAATCGGCAAGTCAGATGATCAGTTCTCGCAATGAGACTCTGGAATGGCTCACTGCTGCCGAAGCGGCTCGGTACCTGAAAGTAAAGAGCCGCACATTGTTGTTCTGGGTGCGTCTTGGCAGAGTCAAAGGTTACCCACTTTCTGGCACTCAGCGCCGCACTTGGCGGTTCCTTAAGGTTGACCTTGACGATACAATCGTCCGGAACAGCCAGTGCGCAGCAAAGGAGAGATCCGATGCAGCGTAGTCACTATCAACACGGGTCGGTCATTCTCGACCCACGAACAACAACTTGGTTCTTCAGGTATCGCTTGGAGGGCCGTCAAAAGTCTGTACGTCTCGGAAAGTTTGCAACCAAGAGCGCGGCGTTGCAGGCTGCCGAGCCGGTCCGGACACGAATCAACAGCACTCGTGAGGAAGAAAAGCCTCTCGTTGCTGCTTTATGGAAGATGTACCAACAAGAGAAAATGCCGCGAAAGCAGGCAACGTGCTTGGCATACAGCTGCTGGATGCGGAATCACATCCTTCCGCGCTGGGGCGAGACACCCATCACGGGACTTCAGCCTCGCGTCGTTGAGCTGTGGTTGAAAGGGCTGACTCTTGCGCCCAAGAGCAGAGTCCACATCCGATGCTTATTGTCACAGTTGTACGACTATGCGCAGTGGGCCGGAATCGTGCCACCTACCGAACGTAATCCGATTTCGCTGGTAAGAATCGAGCACGCCACGCGGCGACGGAAGCCTCGCAGCCTGACGGTAGAAGAGTTCCATCGAATTCTCGATCATTTGAAGGAACCTCTTCGCTCAATGTCAATTCTCGCGGTAAGTCTTGGACTTCGCGCAAGTGAGGTTTTGGGTTTGCAGTGGAAACACGTGGATTGGCTGAATCACAGGCTGGCCATCGAGCAGCGTATTTACAGGCAGCAGGTTGACAGTACAAAAACCACGGGCTCCTCTGCAGAATTGCACGTGGATGCATCCGTCCTTCAGTTATTGAAGGACTGGCGTCAGATCAGCCAGTTTCGAGGAGAAGAAGATTGGATGTTTGCCAGTCCTATTAAGCTGGGCCGACTGCCAATTAGCTATCCCTGGTTCTGGCGGAGCTTCAATGACGCCGCGATCAAAGCCGGAGTGGGTCCACTCGGGACTCATACGCTTCGGCACACATATCGCTCATGGATAGACTCAGTAGGAACTGCAGTGGCGGTGCAACAGAAGCTGATGCGCCATTCCGACATCAGAACCACCATGAACGTATACGGTGATGTCGTGGATGATCGAACCAAGGAAGCACATGGCAAAGTAGCAGCCCTGGTTTTCGGAGATCGGAGCCCGCGACAACAAGCTGGAAAAGAGCAGGATTCAACGGCTAGCTGTAAATTGGGTTCTGCAGTGTATTCTGACTAGCGTTGTGTAACTGTTGTGCGGCCCACCCTAAGTCATTGAAAATATGGCGGAGAGAGTGGGATTCGAACCCACGTTACCCTTTCGAGTAAACACGCTTTCCAAGCGTGCGCCTTCAGCCACTCGGCCATCTCTCCGGCGAAAACCTGGGAAGTTGCCGACCTTCCCTGGAAGGCGATCGCAGCGCCGAGTTGGGGCGAATTCACACCAACCGGGCTTCATTTCATTCTATGGTCAGGGGCGCATGAGCGCAAATCGGCAGCAGTCTGTGGCACTTCGGCACGATGGGAGGGCGATGCGCGAAGGCGGAGCAGAGAAAGAGAGGCCAGGCGGGGGATGAGGATTAGGACGACAACGAGGGCCACAGTATAAGACGCAATGGGCTTAGGAGATCTTGTGCGGCGGGGTGCTATTGGGCGCGTCTGGATTCGAAGTTGCCGACTGCGCGCTCGACGGGGCAGCGCCTGCTGCGGCTCCGGCAGCGGCGGCATTGACTGCATCGCCAGTCTGCGGAGCGGAAGGCATGGGTGGCGGCTTGACTCCATCGACGACGTGATGGCTCAGGCAATAGAGTGCGAGTTCGAGGCGGTCGGCTACACCCAGCTTGTCATACACCTTGCGCAGATAGTTTTTTACGACCTGTTCGGTTGTCCCCACGCGGACCGCGATTTCTTTATTCTTCATGCCCTGAGTGACGCAGGAAACGATCAGCGTTTCCTTGGGCGTGAGTTGAACTTTCGGGCGCGCTCCGGAAGGCCGCAGGTTGTGGCCGCGATAGGCCTCCATGACCCACTGAATCGCTTGATTTTCCAGCCAGGGTTCTCCAGCGGCAACTTTGCGGAGACAATCGACCAGGATCTCCGGTTCTACTTCGCGCGACAGTATGCCATGGGCTCCGCGGCGGAACAATTCCAGCGTAAGTTGCTCGTCCGAGGACAGGCGTGACCACGACGATCTTCAATTGCGGCGCCTGGCGCAGAAGTTCGGCAACTGCCTCGACCGGATTTGGCGCGAGTGCGGACTCGAAAATCAGAACGTCGGCAGAAAATTTCGTTACAGCGGACTGGGTCTGGGGCAAAGTCTCGGCCTGGCCGACTACGCGAATATCGTCTTCGAGAGCGAATATCTTGCGCAGTCCGGCGCGGAAAATGGCCTGGGTATCGGCCAGGATCACGCGAATAAACTGGCCATTGCCAGCACTCTCGTGAACGCCGTTATTTTCTCCCACGCTGACCGAAGTGCTCGCCATCGTATCCTTCTACCTATCTACCTACTACCTATCTACCTACTACCTATCTACCTACTACCTATCTACCTACTACCTATCTACCTACTACCTATCTACCTACTACCTATCTACCTACTACCTATCTACCTACGCTCGCTCGAAACGGTATTCGTCAATCACCACGCCAACGCCGCGACGGCCCTGGTCTTCAAAGCTGCGAACCACACGGCCGTGGCAGTCAATCTGAACATCGCGCCGGGAACCGACGACCTCACCTGGAAGCAGGATCGTGAAATCCACCAGCGAACCTACGGGGACGTCGCGATCCATGGCGAAGAGCACGCCGTTGGCGGAGATGTTTTGCGTCTCCGCCGAGCAGTCTCCGCTCGCCGACTTCACCTCCACCGGCAGATGCAGCGGAAACCGGGGAGCACTTTGCATTGCGGCATAGTGCTTGCCCTCCGCTTGCGGTGGAATCGTCAGTTCCTTGCCTGCTTCGGCTGCCACGAGTCGATTGAACCTTTCTCCTGCTTTTAGGGGACTCAGAGGCAGCGTACACCCGGGAATCAGGTGTGCAAAGTTACCGAAGTCATGGAACGGATGGGTGCTAACTGCTTATGGATGAGCGAATTAGACGGAATTTACGGAAGAAGCTCGGCATGCCGGCGGGAAGGTCGGCCATCTACATGCTCCTTGTTATAGAAGCGGATATCTTGCGCTGGAGGCGGAGCGCAGGCGGTGCCTAAAACTTGGTCACTTCGGTGAAGTTAAAATCACGGACCTTCATGGCGGGCACGACCATGTCAAACGATTCTTCGCCGCAAGACCGTGCGGGCACGCTCATGGCCTCGACGCCTGATAGCATGTGGATGAGGCTTTGGTTGAAGCGGAAGTTGCGCAGACCTTGTTGAACTTTTCCGTTCTCCACGAGAAATGTACCGTCGCGAGTCATGCCGGTGACGATTTTTTCGTAAGGATCGACTTCGCGGATGTACCACAGGCGGGTGACCAGCACGCCGCGCTCGGTAGAAGCGATCATCTGAGCGAGAGTTTGCGGATTCTCGCGGCGAGGCGAAGACGATGTTGAGCGGCATCTCGCCCATTTCGTTGGGCAGCGGGAATCCGTGGCCGGTGGGTTCGATGGGTCCGACCTTGTCTTTGTATTCTGAATTCCTCATGCGTGCCGCCGTTCCCCGCGCATAGACGACGCTCTTAACTACTCCGTTTTCAACCAGCGGCACCCGCAGCCGCCGCATGCCTTCGCCATCGAAAGGCGAACCGGTTTGCAGGGGATGAGTGACGTCGTCCCAGATGGTGATGTTCTCGCCGAAGAGTTTGCTGCCGATGCGGCCGGTGAGAAACGAACGCTGGTCGAGGATCGCCATGCCAGAGTAATCCCAGAACATGAAGCCAACGATGTCGAGCACGGCGGAGGGTTCGAGGATCACGGTGTACTTTCCTGCCGGAATCTCCGCCGGATGGGCGGAGTCGAAGCGCCTTCTTCGCGGCAGTCTCAGCCAGGCTGAGTGGATCGAGGTTGGTGACGTCGGGCGAGTTCGCTTTCTGCCATCCAGAGGAATCGCCGCCGAGCATGGTGATAGAAACTTCGGCCAGAGTTTGCGTGTGCCACGTCGCTGAGGCCGCGCGAATTGAAAATGCCTTCGACTGATTCAGAACTGGAGAAGATGCCGGCGGTCGTGAGTTTGTGTTTTTGCGCCACCTCGACAATCTTCTTTACGCCGTCGGCGCGAAGCTGCGGAGTGATGGCGGCGGTCTCGGCGAAGTGGCGCGAAGGAACCTGCGGGGCGCGGGCGCTCTTGTCCGAGTTGCCTTCTGCTTCGGTTGAATCCGGCATGGGCAAAAGATCCGGATCAGGATGCTGCACCTTCGCCAGCGCTCTCCGAAGATTCAACCACGCGCCGCAAACCGTCGTCGTCAAACTTGTTCGTTGTGGCGCGAGCCGTGCGCCCACCAAAGACAGTTCGCACCGAGACGACGTGGTTTTCATCTTCAACATTCTGATGGATCGTATTGTTGGCAAAGCGCGTCAACGCAAATCGTCCGCCGGAGAAAAGAACCTCGATCTCGTCGGCAGATGAGAATTCTCCTGATGCGATCGAAGATGTCGGCGGCTTGCTCTCTGGTTAGCATCTCGCTCTTATATTTCGGTGACTCTGCCGTCTCTGTGGTGGACTAGCTTCCTGTGTAGGCGCTTCCCACTTTGATTTGCCTCGAAAGCGCGACGGAGCCGCCCCGTGGCCCGTGCCCATTACCTGCTGCGGCTGTCCCTTGCCGCAATTCGGCGTGCCCCAGAGTGTCCACTCATCGCGGGAGCAGATCGCATCCAGCGAATTCCAGAACTCAGTCGTGATGCCGGAATACGATGGGTTCTTCAGCATGCGAACGCGCTTGCCGTGCTTGATCTCCCAGCCGATCTCGCAGCCAAATTGAAAGTTATATCGGCGGTCGTCGATCGACCAGGAGCGATTGGTCTGCATCAGGATGCCGTGATCGGTGGAAGCAATCAGTTGTTCCAGGCTCAGCGGTTGTTCGCCCGGAAGCAGGCTGATATTAGTCATGCGGATCATGGGAAGGCGGTTCCAGCCTTCGGCGCGCAGCGTTCCTCCGGAGCGATTCTCGCCGATGGTGTGTGCGGTCTCGCGCGAACTTAGATAGCCGGTGAATAAACCATGGGTAATAATCGGCGTGCATTGCGCGGGAACGCCCTCGTCGTCGAAGCCGAAAGTTCCAAGGCCGGGTCCGTGCTCCTGGCGGGCGTCGGCGACCACGCTTACCATCTCACTGCCGTAGCGCAGGGTGCGCAATTTGTCGAGCGTCAAGAATGATGTGCCGGCGAAGTTCGCCTCCATGCCCAGCACGCGATCGAGTTCGATGGGATGCCCGATGGATTCGTGGATCTGCAACCCGAGCTGCGAACTGTCGAGAATAATGTCGAACACGCCTTCGGGGCATTGCTCCGCATGATGCAGAGCAACCGCTTCCTCTGCGATGCGGCGGGCGTTCTCCACCAACTTCAACTCTTCGATCAGTTCGTATCCTTTGTTCTGCCACTGGCCGCCGTAAGAATTCGGATACGACCGTTTCTGAATCTCGTTGCCGGCGAACGCGTATGCAGTGTAGCCCGCACCTGCAGAATACTTGGTTTGATGGATGTCGCTTCCTTCCGACGACACAAACCACTGCTCTTCACGGTTGAAGTTGAGATTAGATTCGGCCAGAGTGATGCCAGCAACGGCGCGTAACTCGGAGTCGATCTTCAGCAGCAGATTAATATTCTGCCCGACGGAGATGGCAAACGGATCGATTTGATGCGGAGTAGTCCACTCGGCGGTGACGGGTTTTTCCGGAGCCAGGCGGACGTCCTGTTGTTTCACTCGCGCCGAAGCGCGGGCAATTTCAACCGCGCGGGCTGCCGTGGCTTCAACGCCGGAGCGAGATAAGTCTTCGGAAGCAGCGAATCCCCAGGCGCCATCGGCAATCACGCGTACGCTCATTCCGGCAGATTCGGCGTCTGACGCGCTGCCAACCTTGCCGTTCTTCGTGGTCAGCGCGCGGCTTCTCTGGCTCACGATGCGTGCATCGGCATAGCTCGCCCCACCCATGGCGGCGACGTTTAGAGCCCAGTTGGCGATCTGCTTCATGGGGAAGTTCAAATTTACCACGGAGCAGAACGTGACACTAGAACGCCAAGCCGCCCCACTTGGCTACGGCGTGGCCCGCGCCACATCCAGCGCCTTCTTTACTGCAAGCAACTCTTTTAACACTTCACGCAGCTTGGTGGACTCGAGTGCGTTGGCACCGTCAGACTTCGCCACCTTGGGATTGTCGTGAACTTCGAGGAAGACGCCATCCACGCCGGCGGCAACGGCGGCACGCGCCAGCACAGGAATGAATTCGGGCTGACCGCCGCTAACAGCCGCAGCCCCCTCATCCGCCTGCGCTGAAGGAAGCTGAACGGAATGCGTCGCATCAAAAACCACGGGCGCGAACTTTCGCATGATGGAGAGTGAACGCATGTCGACGACAAGATTGTTATAGCCGAAACTGGTGCCGCGCTCGGTGAGAAAGACTTGCGCATTGCCCGCCTCGCGGCATTTCTCCACCGCATGCCGCATGTCCCAGGGAGAAACGAACTGCCCCTTCTTGATGTTGACCGCGCGCCCGCTGAGTGCCGCGGCAACCACGAGATCTGTCTGACGGCACAGAAACGCGGGAATCTGCAGCACGTCGACGACTTCGGCGACCTTGGCGACATCAGCCACTTCGTGCACGTCAGTCAGTATCGGAAGCTGAATTTCGTCTTTGATTTTTCTGAGAATCCGCAGACCCTCCTTGATTCCAGGCCCACGATAGCTGCGAATCGAGGTGCGGTTGGCTTTGTCGTAGCTGGCTTTGAAGATAAAAGGGAACCCGAGCGCCTTGGTCACGCCCTTAATAATCTCGGCCATGCGAATGGAGTGCTCTTCGCTCTCGATGACGCAAGGGCCGGCAATAAGAAAGAGATTCCCCGAGCCGATGTGGACATCGCCGACTTGGAAGGAGGAAATCAAAGAATCTCACCAAGAATCATTTCACCACAGAGTCACAGAGACACAGAGACACAGAGAAATACAGGTCATGAGTTTTACCTGCCGTTGTGCCTCGGTGACTCTGTGGTGAACTTAAGCCTGTCGTGCTATCTACGCGACACCTTTTCGGGACGGTGAAACATTTCCACCGCCGCAGTTTCTCTCTCAGCCCGCCGTTTCGACCCGTGCTCGTACGCGGCCGCAATGAATGTGCCGAACAAAGGATGCGGCTCCAGCGGCTTCGACTTGAACTCAGGATGAAACTGGCAGCCGATGAAATGCGGATGGTCGGGTAGTTCAATCATTTCGACGTAAGTGCCGTCGGGCGTTGAGCCGGAGATGCGCAGTCCGGCCGCGACCATGGGCTCTTCGTATTCGCGATTGAATTCGTAGCGATGGCGATGGCGCTCGCTGATTTCGAGCTTGCCATAAATCTGGTGCGCGAGCGTGCCAGGCTCAATTTTGCAAGTCCACGCGCCCAGGCGCATGGTGCCACCGAGTTCTTCAACGCCGCGCAACTCGCGCAATTTATAGATCACGCGATGCGGTGTCGCGGGATCGAACTCGCTTGAATTCGCATCCGCCAGTCCAACCACGTTGCGTGCGAACTCGACGCAAGCGGTCTGCATTCCGAGGCAAATCCCAAAGTAGGGAACTTTGTGCTCGCGAGCATAACGGATCGCAATGAGCATACCTTCGATGCCGCGCTTGCCAAAGCCCCCGGGGACGAGCAAGCCATCGTAGCCTTCGAGTTGCGCTGCGATGCTGCTCTGGTCGCTGGTTTCCAGGCCTTCTGCCTCAATCCAGTTCAATTGAAGCTTGAGGTTGTGCGCCAGCGCGCCGTGCACCAGCGCTTCCTTCAGCGACTTGTAAGAGTCTTCGTACTCAACATATTTCCCGACAATCCCGATCGTAACCGTATCTTTCGGGTTGTACACGCGATGCACAATGTCTTCCCACTTGGAGAGATCGCGATCCTGCGCTTCCATGCGCAGGTATTTCAGCACCAGCGTGTCCACCCCTTCATTGGCGAACACCAGCGGCACTTCGTACACTGATGCGACGTCCTTGGCCGTGATCACGGCCTCTTCCTGCACGTTGCAGAACAGCGCGATCTTCGACTTCAGTTCCTTCGCCAGGAAACGGTCCGTACGGCAAAGAAGAATGTCAGGCTGAATTCCGATGCTGAGCAGCTCTTTCACCGAGTGCTGTGTTGGCTTGGTCTTCAGTTCCTGCGCCGCGGCGATGAACGGCACGAGCGTCACGTGAACGAAGAGAGTGTCTTCGCGGCCCAGTTCCTGACGCATCTGCCGGATCGCTTCCATGAAGGGCAGTGACTCAATGTCACCCACCGTGCCGCCGATCTCGATGATCGCCACGTCGACATCCTGCGCAACCTTCTTCATCGCCGCCTTAATTTCATTGGTTACGTGCGGAATCACCTGCACGGTCTTGCCCAGATAATCGCCGCGGCGTTCTTTGGCGATGATTTGTTCGTAGAGCCGGCCGGTGGTCCAGTTATTATCGCGAGAAAGCTTGGCGTGGGTGAAGCGCTCGTAATGGCCGAGGTCGAGATCGGTTTCGGCGCCGTCGTCGGTGACGAAAACCTCGCCATGCTGAAACGGCGACATCGTGCCTGGGTCAACATTCAGATAAGGATCAAACTTCATCAGGTTGACCTTCAGCCCGCGGCTTTCCAGCAGGCAGCCGATCGAAGCCGCCGCCAGTCCCTTGCCCAGGGAAGACACAACTCCGCCCGTTACAAAGATGTACTTTGCTGGCATCTCTTCCTCGCTCTAAATTGTGGTTGAAAAATTGTGCAGGTGGGGTGCACGATCAATTATGCCAGAAAAGGCTGTGGAAGAAAACAAAAGTAATTGCCCGTGCGTTGACTATCGAGGTGAGGTAGGCGAGAATACTCTAAGTCCTGAAATTCCCAACCTCAGGGATTCTTTCTCTGCAAAGTGGGCCTGTGGCGCAGCTGGGAGCGCGCTTCCATGGCATGGAAGAGGTCGTCGGTTCGATCCCGACCAGGTCCACCAATTCCTCCCAACGACTTCCAGCTACCCTCGGACCTCCGACTAAGCGTCTGAACTACCAGCGGAAGCGAATTGCGATCTGGATGATGCGCGGCGTCACTTCGCCCGACGGACCGCCAAGTCCATTGAAGTTCTTAGCTGCGTTAAACGTGGCTGACTGAAAGTTTGCCAGCGTCAGCGGCTGGCCGTTGGCGCCAAGGTACAATCCCGTGAACGGGTTGAGACAGCTCGCGGTGCAATTGAAGTTGGGGTTTGGCGCGCCGTTTACGGTGGGGGCAGGCAGCGGCAGGAGGTTCAGGGCGTCAAAAGAGTTGTTGTAAATGAAACCCGGATGGTTAAGCAGATTGAAGACATCCAACTTCAGCTCCAGGCTCGCCGACTCCCACTTCGGAATCTTGATGGACTTCATCAGCGAGATGTCGAACCGGTAGATTGCCAGACTCTGACCCGCATTTCGGACGAGATTGCCATCAATGTATTGAAAGTCGACGGGCGTGCCCGTGAAGCTATCCACTGGACCGGACGGGCTGGCTGCCGCGGGCGCGGCAAACGTGGTCTGCAACGCAGCGCAGTTGGTCAGTCCTGCCGCAACACAACTGGCCACGCCAGCCGGACCGACTTCCAGGTTCGTGCCCGAAATCGAGGCAATGTTAGTAGCTACCAAAGCGCCTATTGGCGCGCCTGCGCAACCGGGAGCCGACGATCCCGCAGTGCAGACGTTCGGCCGCTGCATGGTTTCGCTGCCCAGGTCCGTAAAATTTAATCCCGCGAATGAAGCGTCGCCTGTCGAAACAGGAAACGGTCGCCCGGATTGCAGGGTACTCAGCAGGCCCATTGTCCAGCTGTTCAGGATGGCGCTAGCCACCGACGTATGGAAAAGGTTGTTCGTATCCGCTACCAAGTTGAAGTTGACCAGGTTGCGGACATCATTTTGAGCGGAGGCATTGTCCAGGCTAAGAGGGGCGAGAGGATTCCCCGGTTCCGAAAGTCCGAAGAAGTCCTCTCCGTCAGACAGAGTATGGGACCATACGTAGTTGCCCTGGAACTGAAAATGTTGCGACATCCGCTTGGCCGCCGTGATCACAAGTGCGTTGTAGCCCGACACACGATCGCTGAAGACCGTCCGGATCGGGCCAAAGGCTGGATTGGGAACGCCCGGCATATCGAAATATCCCGGATGGGCCGGGTCGGCGATTGGCGTGGGGAAGTTGGTATCCTTTTCGCCGAACAGGCCGTGTGCAAACACGCCTTGATACCCGATGCTATACGTGAAGTAGGATCCCAGTTGCCGCTGGTACACCAACGAGAACATGTCCACTTGCGGGTTCTTCAGCGTCGGCGATATGGGGCGGACACGTCCGTAGTATCCCACCGGCTTGAAAAGGTTCAATAGAGAAGTACTCGGAGGGTTCGGGTAAGCATTGAGCACCTGCTCACCTGTGGTCACTCCGTCGCTACCTATCGATCCGGCAGTGATGCTCTGCGTGAAAAGGTTGTTGCCGTCGAAGATTCGCGAATTAACGGTCACGTTGAGATCTACCATTTCCGTGATTCTCCCGGCTGCGCCACGAATCACGGACTTGCCGGGATCTCCGAAAAGCCGGTGCCCAACCCCGTCCTCAAAACTCGGGCTCCAGGCTACGCCCAGACGCGGCTGCCAGTTATCGTTGTCCGATCCGCAGGCGGGAATCAGACCGTTGGACTGCAAGCAGCCTCCCGGTACATGCGGTTCAGGGACGGTTCCGCCGGTGAACGCCCCGTCCTCCTTGTCGTAGCGCAATCCATAGTTCACCGTAATGTTCCGCCGGAACTGCCACATGTCTTGAGCATAGAAGCCATAGATATTGTCAGCAACGTCTACTGTGCCCGGTCCTAGTCCGATGGTGA
This sequence comes from uncultured Acidobacteriaceae bacterium, assembly GCA_963827005.1. Classification (GTDB taxonomy): domain Bacteria; phylum Acidobacteriota; class Terriglobia; order Terriglobales; family Acidobacteriaceae; genus Sulfotelmatobacter. The sequence goes on along the minus strand of CAWGZD010000007.1, from coordinate 307,127 downwards.
ATTGCGACGGGCAACGGCCGTCCGCCTGAGGGAAGAAGGAGTTAACGCAGAGGCCCGGGGCGAAGTTGGAGTATTCGCCATAGTGAAACTGTTGATATAAAGCGTGGATGGGGAAGTGGCTGATATTCACGCCGAACTTAAGCGCATGGCTGCCCCGCGTCCATGACAGATTGTCGATGTACTGGAAACGGTTCTGGTAATCGCCTTGCGGGCAGCAGTAGTCCGCGCCGACATATGCGTTAGGGAAGGCCTCTGCAGGTAAAGTGCTTGCCGTCAGCGTGGACAATAGGAAGCGATGCCAGAAAAACCTTCCCTCGTTGACGCTGTGAGTTGTCAAAGTAGAAATCAGCCCGATGTTTAAGCCAGAATCGTGAATGGTTGAGTTGACCAACCCAGTCGGGTCGGTGCTCCCGGGCGGCGTATTTAGCAGAACGTTGGCAGACGTATCGCGCTGCACGTTGTAACGCGCCGTCAGGAGATTTTTGTCGGTGAGGTTGGCGTCAACTTTTGCGGACCATAGCAACTCGTTCAGCGGCTGATTAATGGTGATTATGTTTCCGAAGGGCAATGAAGTCACTGGAGCACCCTGCGCGGTTTCCTCGAGGCTCGTGAACCAGAACAGACGGTTCTTCACCAACGGTCCGCCTGCTGTGAATCCATACTCGTGCTTGAAGAATGGCGCACGGCTGGTGGGATCGTCCAGGTTGTAGAAATACGTCGACGATTCCAGGTTGCGTCCGCGAAAGTACGCGTGGAAGTCACCATGAAAATCGTTCGTTCCGGATTTCGTGACGATGTTGAGGATGAGGCTTCCGGCCTGGCCGTACTCGGCATTGTAATTGTTCGTGAGAACCTGAAATTCCTTCACCTCTTCCACCGATGCGCCGAGCGCGTCACGCGCGACCAGGATCTGCGCCTCGTCCCAGATATTGCCGCCGTCCACATTGACGGTGATGCCGCGGTCGTTCACGTTGCCCGGGCCGACGAGGTCAGAAGAATCGCTAGTGTAGTCGTATCTCACCCCCGGAGCTGAGGTGGCCAAGCCTTCGAAATCGTTGGACACGCCACCGACGCCTTGAAACGACGTCGTGGTCGGAAGATTGGCCACGTCCTTCTCGTTAATCACCGTGGAGACGTCCGTCTTGGTTGTTTCGATAAGAGGTACTTCCGTGGTCACAGTCGCATACTGCCTCTCCGCGGCAGGCAGAAGGTTGAAGTTGATGTCACGTTGCTCGCCGACCCACAGGCTCACGTTCTTCACCTCAACGCTGGCGAATGATCGGGCTTCGATAACGACATCGTAAACGCCCGGCGGCAAGTCGTCGAATCGATAGAGACCGTCCGAAGTGGTTTGCGTGGTGCGGATAATGCCCGTTGCCTGGTTGGTAGCGCTGACCGTGGCCCCCGCCACCGATGCTCCCTGCGCATCTTGCGTGCGGCCCACAAATATCGCGAACCCCGAGCTCTGGCCGTGCGCTCCGTGCGCCGTTAGCAGCACTAACACTGCCAACGCCACAAGGGATCCAGTCCACCGCCACTTCGTGCAGATACAACTCATGTTGAAAAGCCTTATTGGGACTCTGGACAGGTCAAACAGGGAAGACCTGAGGGTAGAATCATCCATTTGGGAGATAGAAGATCTTCCTCTGACAAAGGGAGTCCGATGAATTCGCAGGAGCGGCGTAATACCTCGTTGACACTTTCTCTACTGCTCGTCGTGTTCACGGTAACACCTCTTCCCGTTCGGTTCGGCGAGCTTGAAACCAGCCACATGATTGTTTCCGCGCCAAGCGCCGAACGCGACGATGCTATCACGGAGCCTTACAACGAGACTTATCGTCCTCAATTTCACTTCACGCCAGCCATAAACTGGATGAACGATCCCAACGGCCCGATTTACTACGAGGGCGAATACCACCTCTTTTACCAATACAATCCGTTCGGCAATGAATGGGGACACATGAGTTGGGGACATGCGGTCAGCCCGGACCTGGTCCACTGGAAACATCTGCCTGTAGCTCTTTCGGAAGAAAACGGTGTGACGATTTTCTCCGGCAGCACCGTCGTTGACTGGCACAATACGAGTGGCTTTTGCCGCGGTTCGAGCAAAGAGGCCGCGTCCTGTCTGGTTGCTATCTATACGGGCAACTCTTCCAGGCTGCAAACTCAGAACCTTGCCTACAGCAACGACAAAGGGCGGACCTGGACCAAATATGCGGAGAATCCCGTTATCGATCTCCATCTCGCAGGGTTTCGTGACCCCAAGGTGTTCTGGCATGAAGGCACGCACAAGTGGGTCATGGTTACGGCGCTTGGTTCGCAGCACAGGCTGAAATTGTTCGGGTCCACGGATCTTAAGCACTGGGTCGCTCTCAGCGAATTTGGTCCCGCGGGAGCGACGGGAGGCGCTTGGGAGTGTCCTGACCTCTTTTCTCTGCCTGTTGATGGCGATGCGAACCAAACCAAGTGGGTGCTCAGTGTGAACGTGAATCCTGGCGGCGTAGCCGGCGGATCTGGGAATCAATACTTCGTCGGATCATTCGATGGCGCCATCTTTTCTTCCGAAACCTCTGCCGGGCGCATCCTGTGGGCCGATTACGGAGCGGACTTCTACGCTTCCACATCATTTTCGGATATACCTAAGTCTGATGGAAGGCGGCTCTGGCTGGGATGGCTGAATAATTGGAAGTATGGAGCAAGAGTGCCGACCGATCCATGGCGAGGCGCTCAATCAATTCCACGCGAAGTGAAACTCAAGCGGTTCGCAGACGGAATCCGACTCGTGCAGGAACCCGTCACAGAACTTCGAATGCTGCGCCAGCAGCATACGAGAGTGGAAAATCGCAGCATCAAGGCAGCAAACAATCGCTTAAAGGCCAAAGGGGTGCGCGGTGAGATGCTGGAGATCGTTGCGGAGATCGCTCCAGGGGGCGCTTCTGAATTTGGACTCGAAGGTTCGCAAGGGAGACGGTGAAGAAACTGTAATCGGAGTCGATACGAAGAAGCTGACATTGTTTGTGGACCGAACTCGGTCTGGCAACGTCCGCTTTGACGAGCACTTTCCCAGTCGCGACGAAGGCCCCATCACATTAGGCGCGCGCAAGAGCGTCAGGCTTCACATTTTCATAGACCGATCGTCCGTGGAGGTTTTCGGAAACGATGGAGAGACAATTATCTCTGAGCTTATTTTTCCAAAGCGCGGCAGTGACCAGATCGAACTTTATTCGCAAGGCGGTCAGGACTCGCAAGGCGGTCAAGCGCGGGTGCTGAAGATGGATGTTTGGAATCTCAAGTCGGTGTATCGATAATATCCGGTCGCCGCGCCCCTGAATCACCGATCCCGTTCAGTCGATAATTGCCTGATACGCAAGCACGCGCACTTGCTGGTCGAGCTTTAATCCGCCGTTCGGGTGCAATTGCGCCATGAAGATCACGATCATCTGTTCTTTTGGATCGATAACGAAGCCGGTGTAGAAGAAGCCGCCCCACTGATATTCGCCGGGCGATCCCAGTTCATGCAGCGGACTTCGCACGCCGTCGATGCCAAAGCCCAATCCGAAGCCAAAATCTTTGTCCGGGCTGATCTTCCCCAGCTGATCGTTGGTCATGAGTTCGACTGACTTCCGGCTCAGGAGCCGCGCATTGCCCGCTTTGCCACCGTCGAGCATCATCTGGGAGAAGCGGGCATAGTCGGCAGCCGTCGAGACCAGCCCGGCTCCGCCCGAAAAGAGTTTCTTGGGGCCGCGATAAGGGTAATCGGCCGAATAAACCATCGATCCGTCGATGATGGGCACGTCTGGAAAACGGTTCAATCCCTTCTCAGGGTAATAGGTGTACGCCGTCGCGAGTCGATCCAGTTTGTCGTCGGGCGGGTAGAAATACGTGTCCTTCATGCCAAGTGGTTCGAAAATTCGTACGCGCAAGAATTCGTCGAAGGTTTTCCCGGAGACAACCTCCACCAATCTTCCGAGAACGTCGACACTCAGGCTATATTCCCATCGATCACCCGGGTTAAAAAGCAAGGGGAGGGCTGCCAGTCTCTTCACGCTCTCTTCGATGGTTCCGTCGTATTGCAGTACACCGGACGCGACATTCGCCTTCTGATACGTCGAACCCAGGTCGGCGTTCCACTGATAGGTGAGTCCCGAGGTATGCCGTAACAGGTCGCGAATGGTGATTTCTTTGGTGGCAGGGATTGAGTAAGGCTCCCCGGTCGCAGGTTTTACCAGAACTTTCGGATTCTTGAACTCAGGCAGGTACTTGGATATTGGATCATCAAGAAGGAAGAATCCTTCTTCATAAAGCATCATGACGGCAACGCTTGTGATCGGCTTGCTCATCGAGCAGATGCGGAACATTGCGTCGGGGCGCATTGCTTTATTCGCCTCGCGGTCCATCGCTCCTTGCGCCTTGAACCACGCTACGTGACCCCGGCGAATCACTAATGTGACGGCGCCGGCGATTCGCTTGTCATCGATGTCGCGCTGGACTACCTTGCCGATTCGCTCAAGGCGTTCGGAAGACAACCCGACGGCCTCAGGCTTGGCAGTGGGTAGGTCTTGCGCGACCGCGGCTGCGGCCATCACAAGCATCAGCAGGAAAGTTGGAATGTTTGTTTTGCGGCTCATCCGTCTTTAGAGATCCTCAAGGAATGCCACGATTTCACGATGATGTTTCTGACGTAGCAGCCTGCTTCGCACTTTGTGCTTCCAGGAAAGCTTCAACCTCAGGGCTGGTCGGCATCGATGGTTGCGCTCCGGGCCGCGTTACCGAGACGGCAGCGACGGCGGAAGCGAAGACCGCACTGTGGCTAACCGAGGCACCGCGCATCAGCCCCACCGCGAAACCTGCGTTGAACGCGTCCCCGGCGCCGGTCGTATCCACGGCATTCACGGAAAATGCGGGGATATGTTTCTTCAAGCGGTTCGCCTGCGCGATGACGCAGCCGCGCGACCCCAGCTTCAGCAAAACGTTCTTGACGCCGCAAGCCAAAAGCTGATCTGCCGCCGCATAGGAGCCCTGGTCACCATTTTCGGAGCCGGCTTTCAGCAGTTCGGGAGCCTCGGTTTCATTCGGAGTAATCCAGGACACTCTGCGAAGCAGGCTTGCAGAAAGCTCGCGCGCTGGCGCCGGGTCGAGCATGAGCGGGATGTCGTGCTGTTCGGCGAACTGGGCTAGGTATTCAACCGTTTCCAGAGGAATCTCAAGCTGGGCCAGAAGAAATCCGGCACCTTCGAGAATGGTCACGGCTTTTTCCAGCTGTTTCGTCGTGAGGTGAGCATTGGCGCCCGGCACGACCACAATATTGTTCTCGCCGCTTCGTCCGGTCGTGATCAACGCGACGCCCGACGCGCCCTCCACCGTATTCACATACGTCGTATCCACGCCGGCGTCATCCAGGCCACGACGCAGCTGCGTTCCAAAAGCGTCATTCCCGACGTTGCCCACCATCGAAACGGGATAGCCGAGCTTGGCTGCTGCGACCGCTTGGTTGGCGCCCTTTCCGCCGTAAAAAGTGCTAAAGCGACTGCCAATGATCGTTTCCCCGACCTGCGGAATGCGATCCGCCACCACCACTAAATCGAGATTGATGCTGCCGACGACGACGATGGGCTTCTGCATAACGATTTGATCTGACTCTTTGGTTACGCCGGGTAGCGATGGCAAAACTTTCCAGACCGAACACCCTGACGTTGAATCACTCCACGGCCGCCGCGTGCCGCCTGCCGAACCAGACGGCACGCACGATGGGGGATATGTCTGGGCACGCGATCCTAAGGTGCAGCCCTCCTAGAACACTATCTTGGCGGCAAGTTGGATAATGCGTCCCTCACGGCTGCCCGTAACTTGCCCGAATGGGCCCGTGTAGCCGCCGGCCGATTGGGTGCTTACAGCGTTCCACTGCGTGTGATTGAAGGCGTTATACATATCGCCGCGAAGTTCAGCGTGCAGACTTTCGTGGAACGCAAAACTCTTTCCGAATGAGATATCCCAATTGTTCTGCCCGGGGCCCCGCACCACACCGGGGTCGACAGTTCCTTGAACACCGGTTGGGGGCACGACGAATGCATTCGTATTGAAATACTCCGAGTAAGTCCGCTGGGAGTGCGGGAGATTAGGGTTGCTTATCATGTTTAGGTTTCCCAGCCCGCTGTAGGGGGCATAATCGTTCGCCTGGTTACCCGCACCATTGAAGACGGTCAGAGCATCCCCCGACTCCATGGTCGCGATTGCAGAGATGTGCCAGTCGCCGAGAGCCGGCCGCAAGTATGCAGGCAGACGCTGTTCATACTTAGGTTCATAGTTGGTCTCGAATAAGAATCGATGGCGATGGGAATACGTTTCTTCTCCGTAGGACCGGATGACGCTCTGAGGATAGTTATAACCTGTGTCTTGCGTGCCCTGCCCGTTGATGCCTCGCTGCCCGAGAGTCTTGGAGTAGGTATAGTGTGTCAGAATCTGCAGCCCGTGGGACATTTGGTGCTGCAATTTCACAATGCCGGCATTGTAGTTGCTGTTCAGGCCAGCCCTCTGTACGTAAATATCGCCGAACCTGCCGGAGTTATAGGGCCGAGCGGCGTTATAGGCATCCTGGCTGGCCCACGTGGTGCTGTAGGGTGCAGCGTTGATGTCATCGAGATACCAACCGTTCCTTCCTTCCGCTCCAAGGTACGACATCGTAAACACAGTATTGTGGGCAACCTCCTGCTGGATATCAAGGAGGTAGCGGTGGATGTAGGGCGTGCGAAACGAGTTCCGGTCGGCGTACATCACCGTCTGATAAGCACCGTCTCCGTAATAGCCCTGCCCCGTGCCGGTAGGACTGGGGTAGGTTCCTAGAGCGACCTGGGGCGACGGCTGGAAGACTTGAGAAAGGTTGGCGCTTTGCGGCGTGTAGTTGTCGATTTCATCGCCGACGAAACCGCCGGGCACGCCGCCGTAAAGGGCTCCGCCCAAGGCATTCGATATCTGGCTCGCACCCGAGTTGTAGTAAAGGCCGTATCCCGCGCGGACGACAAGCGTGGGGCGAAGCTGCATTGCCACGCTGAATCGGGGAGCAAAGTCGTGCTTGGGAGCCGGGGCATAGTGCTGCGAAACGCCGGGAGCGATTCCGGGTATCGCGAGAGTGTCAGTCGCCGGCTGGTAGAGGGCACAGCAGGCATTGTTTGTGGCAAAAATAGGGATGGGAAGTTCGTAGCGGAGTCCGTAGGAGATCGTCAGCCGTTGTGTCGCCTTGAACTTGTCGTTGAAGTAGCCCGCATAGTAAGGGATGAGCACATTCGGTTCCGGGGCAAAGGGCCCTCCCGTGGTGTAGCTGTAGCGTTGATGGACCACAGAAGGTAAGCCGAGCAAGACCTCGGCGAAAGCGTCGCCGCCAACTCCGCCATTGACGCCCGCGCTGGCCGTGAACAGTTGCGGACCGCCGCCGCAGTACGCGCCGGGGGCAAGCGCGCAGCCAAACGCTACGTAGCGGACATTATCGAAATCCTCCTCCCCTTTGCGGAGGTAGTTGAATCCGAAGGTCAGGGTGTGGTGCCCGCGAATCCAGATCACATTGTCCGAGAATTGCCGGGAGTTGTTGGACGCAAGAAAGTATTCTTCGTAGCCTATGCTTGGCTGTTGAACGGCACCGCCTGAAATTGGGCCGTAGTTGAAGATATTCAAACCGAGGATGCCGGTGTTACCCCCGGTGGTGGTGCCGGTATTCACGAAGATCGAGTTAAAGGGGTTGCTAGAACCGTTGGCGTAAGAGATTTCCGAGGGGCTCATCGTCTGAAGAGCGCCGCTTCCGAAGGCAAAGATAAATTCGTTGGTCAGGTGCGAAGTGAACACATGAGCTTCGTCGATTGTGACCACATGCGACTTGTCGCTTACGTCAGCATTAGCCTGCATCAGGTTTGGAACCAGGCCGCCCGCATTGTTGGGCGTGCCGGCGTATTGGGACCAGGCGACGAACACGCTATCTTTCGATGAAATGCGGTAATCGAATCGGCTATCCCAGTGATAGGGAGTGACTGCCTGCCTCGACGAATACTGGTAATTGGCGCCGGCGTTGTCCACGGTTGGCGTGAGATTGGCGGCGGGGAAGATGTTGATGAGGCCATTTATTTGCGCGCTCGCGGTCGCCGGATCGAATAGGCCTGCGGTAACCAGATTGTTGAACGGGATGGCGTTGAGGGTATATGGGTTGTAAAGTTGTCCAGCGGGGTTGGAACAGATTCCACTCACAGGGTCGAAGCTGCCGGCATTGATCGGGCCCGTGCAGTCTTCTCCAAAATCTCCCTGCCGTTGCAAGTTGCTGGGAACGATGGCCAGGTTATTCGGCCCGGTTAGCGAATGCGGATTGCGCTCGTAGTTGACGAAGAAAAAGGCGCGGTCTTTCAGGTTGACAAGTTTAGGTATGTAGATTGGGCCGCCCAGGCCGCCGCCGTACTGGTTAAAACGAAATGCGCTCTTGGTAAATAACCCCTGTGCCCGGTTAATTGGAACTAGCGCATTTAAGGCATCGTTTTCAAAGAAATCGTAGACTTCGCCATGGAAAGTGTTTGTGCCGGCTTTGGTGGTTGCGTTGAGGTTCGTAAAATCGCGGCCATATTCAGCGGAGAAATCCGCAACACCTACTTTCACCTCGCCGATCGCTTCCGCCGAGGGTTGGAAGCTGCTGCCGCTTTCATAGTTCTCGTTCGCGTTCACGCCGTTGACGTAGTATCCATTGTCACGGGAACCCTCGGCATTGCCGCCCGCAGTGTAGTCCGCTCCGCCAGATGTGTACGACGCTCCAACTTCATAGGTTCCACCCAGATTGATGTTGACGCGGGGAGAAGTGCTCACTCCGGGAGTCAACTCCGTCAGAGAAGTCCAGTTGCGGCCGTTCATAGGCACGCTGGCAATTTGCTCCTGGGTAATGTTTTGATCGAGATCTGCAGATTCGGTTTCGAGCAAGGGCGCAGCGGAGCCAGTCACAGTTACCTTTTCGGAGACCGAAGCCAATTGAAGCCGGATGTCACATCGGACCTCGGATTGGGGCGACACCGCCAAAGGATCGGAGACTGACTTCTGGAATCCCGCTATCTCGACTGAGACCTTGTAGCTTCCCGGGAGGAGTTCGGGAAACTCGTAGTGCCCGCCCGCGTCCGTGACGGCCGAAGACTTTTGATTCCGGCCTAAGTCGAGCAGCGTCACTGGAGCTTTGGGCACGACTGCCCCAGACGCTTCCGTGACCACGCCGCCGATGGTGCCGCGTTGGGAGAATTGCGCAAACGAGGCGAGAGTTAAAACGAACAGGGTGGACAGAAGAATCACGAATCGCGACAAGGGGATCCCCATACGGTGTCTCCTGGAGCGCCGGGCCGTTGCGAATGCGGCGCGACCCTCCTCTGGTTGAAACGTTTCAAACAAGAAACGGGAAAAATCTATCCCAGCTCGTTTGCACTTGTCAACCTCTAAAACAGACCGATTGGGAAGTCACGGCGGTTCCACTCACCTCTCCGCCGGCTCCTTGCCCGTATTGATTGTTCGCCCGATCCGTTTTGGCAGGGTCAGAACACGAACCTCATGTTCAACTGCAGGTGGCGCCCTGGACGAGACGCGCTGACATATCCGAAATGACTTTCCGCATTCGTCTGGCGGTCGTCGATCACGCAGGGGGCATATCCCAAGAAGGGGCAGTTGCTGTTGTTCATGGCACTCCATTGGGTGTGATTGAAAGCGTTGAACGAATCCAGGCGGAACTGCAACTCGCGGCCTTCGCCAAACGGTTTGAAGGCCTTTTGCAGCCCCATATCCCAGTCATTGATTCCGGGCTGTTGAAGCTGATTGCGGCCTTCGTTGCCCCGAGTCACGGCGTAGTTCGTGATGCCCTGATTAAGGTAGAAGGGATCCTGGCTGGCTGCGGGCTCCGTGTAGCAATTGGTGTTAAAGGCCTGGACAATGCTTCTGCTCCCGCGCGGGAGATTCCCATTGCAGGTTTGGATTGGGACGTCCCCCATTCCGTCGTACGAACTGGTGTAGCCGTTGAAAACGGTGGTCGGCGAACCCGATTCGAAGGTGGTAATGGAATTAACCTGCCACCCACCGATCGCCTCGCGCAGCACGCGATTTCCCAGCGTCTTTCCCGGCAACTCGTAGGTGACCGCAGCCACGAAGCGGTTGGTATGGTTCGCATCGGAGGGACCGTAACTCCAGCGCGGGTGCCACTGGCCACCGATGATCTCCTTCGCGACGCCGGCATTGTTTGATTCGCCGCTTTCCCCGAAGTACTCGTCCATTTGCTTGGACCAGGTGTAGGACACTTGAGTCGTCATGCCATGCCAGCCGCGGGTTTTTAATTCGGCATTCATGGCGTTGTAATTGTTGCTCTGATCTGGCCGAACCGAATTGACGCCGCCCCAGCGGCCAGGCGCCACCGCCGTCTGTGGACGTGCTGCATCGCAGGTCAGACATTCACCGGCACCGCTGAGCTGAACATTAATGTCCGGGTAGAAACCCTGGGGAAACAGGTTCAGGTCATACTGAATCGCCATGTGTGTGCCTTCTGAGCCCACATAGCCGACTGTCGCCACCACAGCTTTACTCAGTTCGCGTTGGACGTCCAGGCTCCAGCGCTGGATGTAAGTCGTCTTCCAGGTTTTCTGATCTACCGTCGATGTGGTGCTCTGGTTGCCGGGCGTCCACATCAGACCTCCGTCGGTGCCAAGCGGATACGGCCACGTGCCGCGGGCAACGGAAATAGGTGCCGGAAATGTGTCACCCAGCGTGTAGCCGGTCCCGCCCGGGCCGTCCGATATATCGGAGGAATAGTATTGAGTGCCTCCGTAAGCCGGCGAGTTCCAGGTCACCTGATCAAGGAATTTGAAACGGCCTGTCTCATAAAAGATCCCGTAACCGCTGCGAATCACTGTCTTGCTTCCCAAGCGGTAGGCCAATCCGATGCGCGGCGCGAAATCTTTCTTGTCGGCGCTAAAGGGTCGGGCACTGGTCCCGGGAGTTAATCCCGGCATAACAAATCGCCATCCCGGATACGTCTGATCGAGCACTCCCCAGTAGTTGTCCACGGAATACGCGGGAATAGGCAGGTCGTAACGCAAACCCAGATTCACGGTAAGGTTTCGAGTCGCATTCCACGAGTCGTTTACGTATGCAGCGTACTCGGGCGTGCCGTAATAAAGGCTGGCATCGCCACTGGTCGCGGGGGTGCGCTGGTTCATATTGCTGACAAAGCCAGTTTCGAACTCGGCCAGAAAATCGAAACCGGAACCGTCCGAACTATTGGGCCCAAAGCCTGTATAGCCCCCGTCGGCCGTTACCGAGCGAATGATGTCGTTGTCGCGCTCGTAACGGCGGGCCATGTAAAAGCCGGCCTTCAGGGTATGTCGCCCAATGGTTTTTGCAAGATTGTCCGACAACTGGAAGATGGGGACAAACTGGTACCAGTATTCTCCAGATGAATCGGTACCCAGACTCAGATCGTTGCCAAACAAGCCGGCGGACCCGATGTTTACCGCAAGATTGGAGTCGTTCTTCACGCCAAACAGGCTCTTGTCGAATGACGTATATCCGGCCATGTTCGAGGACGAGTTCTGGAAGAGAGCCGGGAGCCAGGAATTATCCAACTCATTGATCTGCGCAAGTGAGTTACTGAAGTTGTAGGCCCTGGTCCAACTCACGTTGAATTCGTTGCTGAGAGTTGGGTTAAAGACATGCACGTAGTGAAATTGGTAGGTGTTCACGCGATGCACAGGACCGTCACCCGCACTAAGTCCCGGCGGGTTTAGAACGACGCCTACGCCCGAGGTGTTGTAAGCAAGAAGATTATTGGGATTGTTCGGCCTGTAGCCGGTGTCGTGCAGGTAGCGGAAATAAACGAAATCGCGGCTGCTGATGTTGTAGTCTCCGCGCACAGTGTAGTTGTTGCCGTTAATTCCGGCGGCATAGGACCCAGCGTAATTGTCATAGTCACCGGGTTCAGTCGACGAGTAGCCGTTCGGCGCTGGGAAATGCGAAAGGTAGTTCAGGGCCATTTGGCTGGAGGGAGTGGCCAGGACTGCTGCTGAAATTTTGTTGCCCGGAAACGCTGTGCGAGTATTGGTATTCGGGTTATACGAAGTTGGGTCGTAAATCACAAACTGACACGCGTTGGGCTCGGTGGTCGGGTTGCCGTTGCACTGCGACGGATCAAATCCGGCAGGCGCGTTGGCGAGCCATGGACTGAAGTCTCCCGCCAGGTCGGCGGCGGTTGGGACATAAGCAGTAAATGCGGTCTGGCCGGTGTTGCGCAAGCGCTCGAACGAAGCGAAGAAGAACGCCTTATTCCTGCCGTTAAACACTTTGGGGATGTAAACCGGGCCGCCCACGGTGAAGCCATACTGGTTCTGGTGATACGCGCTGCGTGGAATGCCCTGAAAGTTACTGTATGGATCGTTGGCATTCAGGCCTGAATTCTGGAAAGTGTCGTATACCGTTCCATGCAGGTTATTGGTTCCTGACTTTGTGGTTACGCTGATTTGGCCCACATCGCGGCCATATTCTGCCGAGTAATTCGAAACTTCCGCTTTTACTTCCTGGATTGTGTCCGCATTAATATTCATGATCGGACCTTCGACCCAGTTGTCATTGTTGTCTAAACCGTCGACGTAATAACCGACACCGTAATCGGTACCGCCGACGTTCAACTGCATTGCGCCCCCCGCTGCGCTTGCCGAACCAAGCCCCCAGACCATGCGCGTGTTGTCGCCGGTGCCGCTGTTGAAGCCGGGCAAGATCTGGGCGAAGTTCAGGTAGTTGCGGCCCTCCACGGGCAGGTCGCGGACAAATTTGTTATCGATGACCGCCGATATGCTCGCATCGTCGGTCTGCAAAAGCGCTGCGGCGCTGGTGACTTCCACCGTCTCGGTCGCTTTCCCCACCTTGAGTCCGAGGTTAATGCGCTGGGTGGTGCCATTTTCGAGAGCAACGACGGTCGAAACGGCAGGCGCAAAGCCCTGGTTGAACACCTCGACCTTGTAATGGCCGGCAATGAGATTGGGAAACCGATAATCGCCGCTGGTGCTTGTGGTCGCGTTCCACTGGACGCCGGTATCCACGTTTGTGAGCGTTACCTTCGCGCCCGGGATCACGGCACCTTTCGGGTCGGCCACTGTGCCGAGGATCGTGCTCGTGATAATGACCTGGGCCAGCAACGCGGTGGCGGCGAGGCCCCAAAAGGCTGCTACAGACACAGCACGGTTGCGACGCATAATATTCCCCTCCACGCCCAGCGCCGCTTCCTGGCGAAAAGTGTCTTGGCAGGAATGCGACGAATGCCGGTTCGCTTTGAAACGTTTCAACCCTGCAAACGACAACACGCTACTACCACCCATTTGCACTTGTCAATGTCTAAATTGAAATGAACCAGAAATCGGTCAACCAGAGACTGACCCGCGAAATCGTCACACCGGTTGTTTCTTGCGTGTGGTCCGGTTGTGTTGGCGCACTTTCCTGATTTCTCCACTCCGCTCCGGAACGGCAGCATGCGGAGGTCCAACGGAATTACGTTGCTTCAGTTCGGTCGGGAGAAGCACTTTTTTCGGCGCAGACCGCAACCCGTCGACCCGCTGCAGCAGAAGACGGGCGGCCGTGGCGCCCAACTGGTAGCCCGGCTGGTAAACCGAGGTCAGCGAAGGATCTGTGAAGTTGGTGAACTCAAGGCTGTCAAAACCTGCAATGGACAGGTCTTCCGGGCAGCGCAAGCCGAGCTCTCGAGCCGCCTGCAGTACGCCAAAGGCCATGAGGTCGTTGCAGGCAAAAATCGCGGTCGGGCGCGGCAGCATCCGAAGCAGCCGGAGAGCTGCCTGATAGCCCGTCGCGGTATCGAAGCCCGCTTCCTGCACATACTCGGGCGAGATTTCTATGCGGGCTTCGCTTAACGCACGCGTAAAACCCTTCAGGCGCTCCGCCGCGTTGGTCAACTTAAGCGGTCCCGCGATCACCGCCAAACGGTTATGCCCCATCTGAATTAAATGGCGCGTCGCCAGGTAAGAACCTTCAGCATTGGCCACCAGGACCGCATCGCCCTTCCACCCGTCCGGGACGCGATCAATGCAAACCACCGGAACCGAAGCCGACGCGTAGGCCCGGAGCTGGCCCGCGATGTCCGCACCTGCCGCCGGGATGATGAGCAGGCCAGCAATGTGATAGGAGCGCAAATCGCGAACGTAGGACGCTTCCTTGGTAGGATCGTTATCCGCGTTGCACAGGATTACACGGAAGGAACGCTTGTAGGCCACGTCCTCGACCCCCCGAACCACGCCCGGGAAAAACGGGTTGGTGATGTCTGGAATCACCATCCCCAGCATGTTCGTCCGGTTTTTCCGAAGACCCTGCGCCAGCGCGCTCGGTTGATAGCCCATGCTTCGAATCGCATCGAGCACGCGATCGCGCAGCTTCGGCCGAACCGTCGCGGTTTCATTAATTACGTGCGATACGGTGCCGATCGAGACGCCGGCACGTTCCGCGATCTGCCGCATTGTCACAGGCGCCGTCATGGATTGCCCCGTTGAAGCACGGGCGGGCTGTAATCCTCGGTGCAGAGAGCGTAGCCGACTAAATCACTGCGAGTCTACTACGCACCGGAAGCCGACCCCTCCGGAGCGGTCCATACTGGGGGACATCATCAGCAGCTTTCCATGTTCATTTAACTTATAGGCCCGGGGGAAGTACCAGATCGAGCCCTGAGGCTGGTAGTAACTGCCGCCGCGAAGAATGCCGCCGCGGGTGTGCTCGTCTACAAACTCCTCCGTCCATTGCCAGACATTTCCCACCATGTCCATCACGCCGAATGGACTGGCTCCCTTGGGATGTGCGTCGACCGGATCCGGACCTCGCATCGTTCGCGACTTATCCGGAAGGGGAACCGCGCTGTCGTCCCATTCGTTCCCCCAGGGATAGAGTCGGCCGTCCGTGCCCTGAGCCGCATACTGCCACTCCCATTCGTGCGGCAGGCGCTTTCCTGCCCAACTCGCATAAGCTCGCGCATCTTCCTGAGAGACCCAGGTCACCGGCTTGTTTTCCCATCCCTGAGGGTAGCTTCCATCCTTCCAGTCGCGAAGAAAATTCAGGTCGTCTTTGGGGTGATATTTGGTCGCGTCCAGGAACTTCTTGAATTCAGCGTTCGTCACCGGATACTTGTCGATGTGGAAAGAAGCCACGTGCATCGGGTGCTCGTGAAAGCGGCGTGGTGAATCCTCCCAGGGATACTGTACATCCACTCCGATGTCGTTGAACCCTTCAATCTCGATCCCCGAAACCTTGAAAAGAAAATCGGCTTCCGGGATTTTGACCATGCCCGCAGGCGCGCTGCTTGCGGCTTTCGTCGCCGCGATCGAAACAATCTGCTGGGGCAAGACTTTCCATTCGTGCGAGTAGCTGGCCAGCGGTGTCGCCGTCAGTTCTTTCATCTTCGACATCAACGCCAGTACTTTCTGATCCGGTGCGGCGTTCGTCGCAAGAATCGCGCCGTAACCCTTGGCTTCGATCGAAAATGTGAGGACAGTTCTGCCTCCCGGCCTGGTCTCAGTTTTCAGCTCCACTCCGTGATAAAGATCGAAGTAACGAACGTTGTCTTTCGCTGCCAACTCGATCTGATCGCCGGCGACGTCGTATTCATTCCGGTTCACGATTGTCCAAACCGCTTGTTCTCCTAGCGGCCAGCGGCTGGAATAGACTCCGTACCGAAGCATGGGAGACATGGGCTCCCAGTCTTTGCTGATGAGGAAAGGCGACACGCCGCGTTCGATCGTGGCGACGCGCCGGGTGGCTTCTGCATCGCGGGGCGTGATTCCGTTCCAGATGCCCCAGATATTTTCCCAACTCTCCCAGCCCACTCCGTTAAAAAAAGCGAACTGCAGATCGTCGGTTTTGTCACGATTCCACCGGTGCGAGATGTTCACCATGTGCCGCGTTTCAAGCCACTTGTATTTGTCGACGAGAGGAGTGAAGGGAAATTGGTATTGGCCCCATGTCATCACGTCCCAGGCTAAGGCCTCGTCGGCCGGCCCTCCCTCGGGCTCAAAAGCGAGGGGATGGCCGGTTTTGTCGGCAGCGAGCGAGAATGCGAGCGGAACACCGTCCTGGGTATCGCCGTTGATGCCGTCGGCGCCGATCTCCGCCATCAGGCTGGCGATCGCATCCGGCCAAGGCATGCCCGGATCTCGTGTTCCTTGGTCCCACATCATCATCGGAAACAGCACGCGCACGCCTCGGCGATGGAAATCGGCAATCATCTGCTTTACGCCGGGAATGCCTCCCGGCATGCTGCGGATCAAGTCGTGCTGATTGCGATTATCGATTCCCATGTTCGGGTAGGTCGGCCAGATCAGAACAGCGTCGATGCCGCCGTAGCGCTTCTCCAGGTCGTCAACGTAACGGTCCACCGTGTACTTGCCGGCGATCGGATCATAAAAATATCGATCCTGAACCATCATCTGCGGCTGCATAAAGCTGGACTGAGTCCATTTCAAAGCAGGCAGATCGTAGCGGGCTCCGTCGTAGCCAATACGAATGCGACGCTCGCTTCTCCAGTGCGAGATATCGGCCAGCCAAGCCTCGTGTTCCGACGCGCTGCACGGCTTCGAGCCGCCCTCCCACAGTCCCTTCATGATTAGACATTCCGGCACGGGAATCTGCTGGCCCGTAGGTTTGAAGTGTGAGTCCTGGGCGAAAGAAACGGCGGCGATGACGAGTACGAGAGCGGTAAGTTGCGGGAGCGCGGACCTCATGGAGTGGTTCCTCCGTCGCGGTGTGAATTTCCGGTCGCCAATATAAAACGTTTCAAGAAGGATGTCCACCGCCGCCCGGTTCGCACCGGTTACTTGTAATTGTGAGCGGCCCGGCTCTTTTGGGATTCGGGGCAGCATAGGACGGCGCAGTGGTTGCCGCAGACATAGTGCAGAAGATCGCGGTTGGGGGGAACAGGCGGCAATAGCAGCGGAACATTCCACGCGCGAATTATTCATCAAAATTTAATAAGCCATTAACCCTGCTGTCGAGCCGCCGGTGCAATAATTTCGCGCTTGCACTCTAGTTTGAGCTTCGGGCATACCGCGGGAGAACATCCGCGCCCTCCATCCTACGGTTCACTGTGCGTGCGCTGCCGGTCGACAGGTAGGGTTGGGTTCATGAGGCGACTCTTCTTTTTACTTGCGCTCGCGGTGTTGAGCGTCACGCTTTTGAGCTGTTCCGGTAGATCGTCGATTCCTCCCGTGCCCACGCCGAACATTTCCGGCTCCTGGGAATTCGTGGCTGCCTCAACCACAAACCCTGGGTACGTCACTGGGATTGAGGTCGCGCTCAAGGAAGGCCAGGTTCTCGTCGACGGGGCCTACGCTCCAAACGGGCAGATTTCTGCCTCTGGCCCGCAAATCGAGTTCATCAGCTTTACTCCCGCCGGAGGGATCGTTTTCGGCGGGAACTGTGCCCCAGCGGCGGAGAACACTGGCGACAGTCTGACCGGCAGCATCTCGGGCAACGCCGGCACCATGAGCTTCACCTTCGCTGAAAACGGCAACGTATTCAATGCGACGGCCGTGTTGGATGCATCGGGCCAGTCTATCGATAGCGGCACCTACACCGCGCAATCGGGCAGTGGTTGCAACGATAGTGGAAGCCTCACAGGAAAGATCGTGCCCAAACTTTCGGGATCTTTTACTGGAGAACTTACACTCCCCGACGGGACCAGCGACGGCGTCACCGCGACAGTGAGTGAGAATTCAAGCGGGTTGCTTACCGTGAACCTGCTTTCGACCGGGCCTGACAATGCCACGTTCTCACTGAGCGGTCCCGTCGCGGGCAATTATTTTTCCGTGACGGGAACGTTTAACGTTGGTGGACAGGATCAGGCGGCTACCTATGACGGATACTATGAACTCACCTACGACCCTGTTACCGGCGTCAACGACATTCCGAGCCTCTACATCGTGAATGTCACCGTCCCTGCGCAGCCGGCATATGCCGGCACGCTCACGATTCCGCCGTCGCAGTAGAGCCCCGCCTGAATCTCTACGATGCAAGCAAAATCCCTTTATCCCACGGATCGAGAAGTCATCCATCGAGAATCCATGAATCAAGACTGCGGTGGGGAAGGCAGCGCCGGAGTAGCTTGCGGCGGGGAAGCCTGCGATGGTTGGCCGGAAGCGCTGGGCGGGTTCTGCAGCGCGGCTGGCGGATGAGTCAAAGGCGTCGGGCCTTGTACTTCGAACGGACGCTCGTAACCAGGATCATAGAAAAATAGCCACTGGTTGTACTGGCTCTTATGATTAAACTCTCGAATCGTTTTCTTCGTGCTGGTGCTGGCGATCCCGATGATCACTCCGCCGCCGAGCACCTGGTTCGTCGACTGATTGGTGTCCCTATTCGCCTGGTTGTTTGACGACGAAGTCGATGAATCGGCGGGCGCCGTCCTTGAGGATTGTTGATCCTGTCCATCCGAATTGTTCCCGCGATCCTGTGCGGCATTGTCGCCGCCGGTGCCCGGCTGCAGGCTCCAGGCGTTTGTGCTGGTGCCCATGGCGGCCGGAATATCCGCCATGTGCAGCAAGCGGAATTCACGTCCCGTGACCGGATCTTTGTACCGCCGCCGCAGGTAGCGCACGCCGTTCGTGCTTTCCAGATCCTCCAGCTTCATCGGATACCGTCCTGTCTGTTTGGTGAACCTGCGCACCGCACGGCGGTACTGCATGGCACGGTGGATCAACTCGGTCTCGCGGTCGCGCCTGATCTCCAGTGCGATGCTCGGAGCAACGGCTGCCGCGCCGATCATCAGCAGTGACGCCATCAATAGCAACGCAAGCATCGCATAGCCCCGTTCTCTGCGGATGCGCGGCCCCGCGTTCGGAGAACTCCGGCCGGCCATCTTGCCATTCCTGGTCATAAGGTTTGAGATCAGAAGCTGTACTTCAGTCCGAGCTGGAGCGTTCGCGGGCGATGCGCATCCACGGGATGAAACAGGGCGCTGCCGGGTATGCAATCGATATTGACCGGGGGCGTGCCCAGCGGCGCGCCCGGAACCGGCGTGAGGCCGCCGGCCGCCGAGTTGTCCGGGCCGCCGTAGCAACCGATAGTGTTCGACGCGGTGTTTCCGATGTTCGGATTGAAGACGCGAAACTCAGTATGGTTGAACACGTTGAATCCCTCGATGCGGAACTCCATCGCGCTGCCTTCTGTGATCTTGAAGTGTTTGAGCAGCGACATGTCGAAATTCAGCCGGTGAGGATTGTTCAGAAAATTGCGGCCGGCATTGCCGAAGGTAAGCCCTTGCGGCGCGGCGAATGCGACAGGATTAAACAGCAGCGGCCCCACGCTTCCGGTGGTGTTGCCCTTCGACAGGTTGGCGTGAGGGTTGCCAATCACGTCGGGGAAAGAGGCGTACGTCGATCCGTTGGCCACGCCCGCGTTGTCGGCCACTGAGATGCCCGTGTCGCCGCCCGCGTTGAACACGCTGAAGGGCGTGCCCGACTGGAATACGGTGATCCCGGAAAACTCCCAGCCGTCAACCACTTGGTGCAGCCAGCGAGCGTCGCTCACCGAGGGTTGCGGCTTGTGATCGGCGGGGGCATTGTCCTCGTCCGGCGAGCCGAAAAGCGCGCGTCCCAGCGACCCGCTCGCATTGGGGAGCGAGTAGATGTAGTTCACGCTGAGGGAATGACGCTGGTCAAAGTTAGAACTTGCCCAGTTCGATTTAATGTCCACGGCGTCGACAAAGGAAGCATCCGAGCGGTCGGAGGAATTATCCAGAGAGTGGCTGTAAGTGTAGGAGGCGCCAATGGTCAGCGGGCCTCGCGTGCGGCGGAGCGTGGCTTGCAAGGCGTCGTACTGAGAATCGGCGATGTTCTGCAATGAAAGCACGCGGCCCATCCCGGGCGCGAAGGTGCGCAGGGAATTCGGAATCGGGATCCTTCCCGGGTTCTGGTCATAGCAAGCAGCTGCCAGGTTCGTCCACGCCGGTTCAGCGGGCGTCACAATGATGTTGCCCACGGTGAAGTTGCCGGGGATGTAGGCGGTATCGTTATTGTTGACCGTGCCGGTGTAGCTCAGACATTCCTGCGCCGTAATCGGCTGCCCCGGCGCGAAGGGATTGCCGTCGAGGAATATTCCGCTGTCGGGTCCGGTTGGCGGAGACGTCAACTGGTTGAGCTGCAACTCCGCCGCCAGGTGCGTGCCTTTGCTGCCGACATAGGCGACCGTCGCCACCATGTCCTTGGGAAGCTGGCGCTGCACGCTGAAGCTCCACTGCTGCGCATAAGGCCAGACGGTCTTAGTGGGGATGGAAGTCACGTCGATGGGAAACGCCACACCACCGCCGATCCCGGTGTAGCCCTGGACGGGATTGTTCTGGGTCATGGTGAGGACCGGCGGAGAGCTGCCTTCGAGCGACCCAGTATTTGCTTCTTTCGCCGTGCCGTGTTCGTAAAACAGCCCGTAGCCGCCGCGAATGGAGGTCTTGCCATCGCCTTTCGGATCCCAGGCGAACCCAACTCGCGGCGCTGGGTTGAAAAGATGACTGCTCATGCAGGTGTTGGGAATACCATTCTTGCCGCATTGCACCAAGCCGTTGGTGACTACCGAGTTCGCGCCCAGAGGGAGAGTGACCGGCTGGCCCCCGGCCAGAAGATTCCCGCCTCCAAACCCCTGTTGATTCACCGGTGCGATCTGCACGGTTGCGGCTACCGAGGAACTGAACGCACTCTGTACCCAGTTGTAAGCGTTCAGGTTCCCCTCGTGGTAATTGGTGAACAGACTCAAACGCAATCCCATGTTGATGGTGAGCCGGGGAGTGACGCGCCAGTCATCCTGCACGTAGGGTTCGGCGATCCAGTAGTTGTTGTAGTACTTAAGTTGGGCGCTATCCTGCTGGTAACTGGCGACGTTCGGCCCGTCGGAGGAAATCAGCATGCCGAGGAAGTCGGCAAACGCGTTGCCGCTGCCGTTGGCGCTGAAGTTGCTGAAGCTCAGCAGGCCTTGCACGTCGCCGGTGGCCGCGCCGATCGCGCCGTTGGTTTCGCTGCGCCGGGCGTCCACAAACTGGGAGCCGGCGTGCAGCGTGTGTTTTCCGAAGGCCTTGGTCAGGTTGTCGCCGATGCTGTAAGTAGGATTGGTGTGCTCCCAAGGCATATAAGAAGTGTCGACGGCGAAACCGTTTCCGCCATAAGCTGCGTTTGTTCCCCCGATAACGACTCCGGGTATCTTGCCGCCGAAGCCGTTGTTGAAGATGTAGCCGATGCCGCCTGGGCCCCGTGGAACGTCGGTTTGCAGGTTTCCCCCCGGACCATTGATGTTGGCTAGGGTGATTTTCGAGTCCACGTAGCTGACGACAAATTCGTTCAGCAACGAAGGAGAAAGAGTGTCGGTCAGCCGCGCCACCATGCTGATGCCGGGGCCATTCAGCTGGTTTTCGACCGTGGGAAAGCTCTGCTCGTGCACTGCCGCAGTTTGCAGGTAGCCCCACTGCGGGATGGTTGTCGTCGTGTTCCAGGAATCGTGGATGTAGCGGAACGAACCTCGCAAGCCGGGAGTGAAGTCGTGATCAATTCTTCCCAGTTCCTCCCGCCAGTACGTCGGTGGAGAAACTGCGGCGACATAGCAGGGAACCAGAGTTTGGCCGCTCTGAACGTCGATCTGCCCCACCAGGCTCGAGTTGCATCCCGTTGCTGAGTTCGGCGGCGGAATCAGCGCGTTCATTAGCGCGACACTGTTTGGATTCAGCAGCGCAACCGTGCCGCTCTGGGCACCTAGCTGGTTCCCGGCATAAGGGTTGTACTGATCTCCAATGCCGGTGTAGGTGGCGGCTGGGCAGTCGGGATACTCTTGCCGGTGAAACGGCGTCGCCTGACCCGGCAATTGCGGAGGACACACGTCGTTGAAGTTCCCGTTGCGCTCGGCGAGAGTCGGCACCGCCTGGTTGAAGTCGCCCTCTTCACCGCTGGGCCCGGTCGGCGAATTTTCGTAACGAAACTCCTCCGACCAGAAAAAAAATGTCTTCTTCTTCTGTGCGTTGAATACTCCAGGAATGTAAAGCGGTCCGCCGAGGGTAAATCCGAAGTCCTGTCTGCGATAGAGCGGGGGTTTTCCCGGTGGGTCGAAATAGTTGCGGGCATTGAAGAATTCATTGCGCAAGAATTCATACGCCCCACCATGAAATTGCGCCGTGCCCGACTTGGTTGTCACCAGCACCGTGCCCGAGGCAGTGCGCCCGTACTGAGCCCCATAGTTGGAAGTCAGGACTTTGACTTCCTGAATCGCATCCAGGCTGGGATAGACCATCAAGGTACTTTCCGCGCCGTTGAGGCCGGCGTTTAACACGTCGCTGCCGTCCACATCGAAGTTGTTGTATTCGACGCGGCCGCCATTCACGCTGTATTTCACGCTGCCTGCAACGCCAACTTTGGCTTCGTCCTGGCCGGTCTGATTGCTGACCCCGGGGGCAAGTGCGATGAGCTGCGTAAAGTTCCGGCCGTTCAGTCCGGTGCTCAGAACCTCTTTCTCGGTGATGGTCCCTTCCAGATGCGCGCTTTGAGTTTCGACCTGTGCCGCGTTGGAGGCTTCGACGTTGACCTCGGTCTTTGCGCTTGGTGGCTGCAACGTAGCGTCGATCTCGAGAGCCTGGTCCGCCGCCAAAGTCACGACCGTTTCGAAAGAGGCAAAGCCGGTGGCGAAAACGCTCAACGTGTATTGCCCCGGCGCAAGACCGTTGAGCACGTATTGCCCGCGTGAGCTAACGGCTGCACTTGCTGGTGCCTGACCTGAAGGCCCGGTCGCGGTCGCCGTTCCTCCTGGGATAACCGCGCCGGATTGGTCGGTCACATTTCCATAAACTGCAGCCTTGTTCTTCTCCGCAGTCACAGAAAAAGCCTGGGGTGCCGCTACGGTCGCCTGCGCGGCCCCGGCAGCCGGTGCTGGCAGCTGAGTTTCATCAGGTTGTCCGGGCGTGCCTCCTCCTTGTGCGCGCGCGAGACTACTTACTCCAGCAATCACAATTGCCCACATGAAAAGGATTTGGCGAAGTCTCACAACAGCACACTCCCAGCCGTGGCGTTGGGTCGCGGACCCAGAAGAAGTCAGATTCTTGTTGGAACGATGGCTCGAACTTAAAGAGGACTAAACCTACCGACGCACTGTTACACAACGATGAAGCGGAGATTAATTTCCCGTTACAGACGAAGAGATCACAGACAGCTTGCGCCGCCAGCGCAGCTCGCAAAAATCGGATCATCGCGGCACAACCTTTCCGAAGAATCGAACGCTTGATGATCGAATCCTCTTTGCGTTTGCCGCCGTTGCTGGGCTGAGAGTCGGAACTGAGTTTTTCACAACTGGCGCAGTCATTCACTGCGTCACCGCCAAGAATTCACTTGGGCTCAACCTTTCCGTAATCGTGGAGTAACAGATTTTGGGCATAGTTGCTTCGCACAAACGGGCGTGTTGCTTGTGCGATTCCTCACTGTTCTGGCCCTGAGTAACAGAAAAATTTGCCTGGCGCACCCGGTGATTGCACACGGAGCGCTGTGACCGGGGGAGTTTTCCCCCATATCGTTAGCAACCAAGGAGACATGGATAATGACGAAGAAAACTCTGGTCGCGGCGCTAGCCCTTACCGCGTCGCTGCTCTTCACCACGAACGTCTTTGCGGGAACCGCGCAATGTACGTCAGGGGTGAACCTTCGGTTCGTGGGCGTGGGATCCTCGGCTCAGTTCGCCGATCTCGCCTTCGCAGCCGCCAACCTTCTGCAAACCACTCACGGCTCCGGCAACTATGCCCTGATTTCGTTCAAAGGCACCACCATCACTGATAAGCGTCCCACCCCGGCGCTCACCGACACAGGCCTTTCCACCTGGGTTGAGTGGGATCCGACCGCCACCACAACACCATGCGACGCCTACATTTACATTCAGACCGACTCCGGAGTAGGTGACAAAGATTTCTTTGCCTACGAGAAGTTCACAGCTTCGAATGACGGCAATGCCGTCTTCAAGAGCGTGGCGGCAGCCTACGCGACGGTACCCAGTGGCGTTATCGCGGAAGGGAACCTGGTCGGCGGCCTCGCAGACAACAGCACGGACCCGAACGGCTTGCCCGCGACCCTTCAAGCCGCGCTGAACGTCACGCCTGAGGAGTACATCAACGTGGCCAGCCCTCCGGCCGCGCCAGCTTATTGCGGCAACGTTTCAACCGTGGTTAGGACGAACCAGATCTACTGCTACTTCAACGCGGCTGGCACGGACATCCGTCCAGAAGATGCGCTCTTCGCCGTTACCCGCGGACTGGCCGCCTACGACGGCTTTACTTATCCAAAGACCAAAGTCGGACTCGGCACATTGAGCGGTTTGGGCTATGGAACCGGGGCGGGATGCGCTACCGGCACGACTCTCGTTGGCTGCGGCATTGAGGACTCGTTCCTGAACGGTGGGACGTCACCCGCTGTTTTCAACGTCGTCAGCTTCAAGCTAAGCGGGACCGACCCCATTGCCGACGGAACCATTCCGGTTTACACCACTCTGTCAGTGGGCGCCGCTCCGGTGATTCCCATCGTCGGCAACAACGATACCTCGGCTTTCGGGTTCGGCAACACTTTTAAGGATGCCGCCGGAAACACCAACTACACCTTTAACGACATCAACCGCCAGACTCTGTCACAAGTATTCTCCGGCTATACCTACTGCACCGGTGATCTGCTTTCGAGCCAGGCAGCCACCGCCGATGCAGGCCAGCCCATCCAGGTGATCGAGCGCGAACCGCTCTCGGGCACCTACAATACGTTTGAATTCACTGCCGTCCGCACCCTCGCGGGCAGCGCCAGCCCGGCCCAGACCGCGACTCCTCCCGTCAGCAATTACGATAGCGGGCAGGAGCAATTCAACAATCCCAACCTCTATCCCAATCTTTCGGGCTGCACCTACAGCAGTGGTTTCCCCAGCGCGAACTGCTTCAACCCGTTGTTCTTGACGGGCCTGGGCGGATCCAAGTGCGCCGGCGCCGCGGGTGGCACCAGCCCTGGCCTGCCTATCCGTCTCCGTGCTATCGGAACGGGCGAGGAAGTTAAGGCCGTTACCTACCAGCTCAACAAGTCAGGCAGCGGATCGACGACTGTCTTTAACCCAATCGGCTACGCGTTCTGGAGCTATGGCAACCTGAATCCGCTGTGCACCAGCGTCAGCGGCACCTCCTGCACCGGAACTTGGAGAGGCCACTACCTCACCGTGGATGGTATCGACCCGCTGTTCGCCACAGAGGGTGGAGAGTTCGACAACGGCTACGGCAACACCGCCAACGCCGCTCCACGAAATGTTCCGTACAACCCGTCGGGCGCGTACAACCCGCCGGTTTGCGACCTCAAGGTGGGAACGTCATGCTTCCAGATTCCGTTCACTCACCTCAAGGACGGAAAATATCCGCTGTGGTCGTTGCTGCGTACGGTCACTTTCGCTCCCAAGACCAACGCGGTTAAGACGCCGGCGGGTGTCCTCGACATGATCGCCAACGAGGAAATTGCCTCCGGCACGGGTACTGGATCCGACGGGCTCTCAGACTTCGTTCCGTTCCTGAACAAGGTAACCGGCAGCAATGGCGTCTATACCGGCAATCTGAACCTGTTCGTGTACCGCGCCCACTACAAGCAGTCAACCGTGCCTGCGGCTAACGGCCACAAGGGTTGCGCCGGCACCTTCACCGGGGTCAGTCTGCAGGGTGGCTTCCCAACCGCCGCTACTTGCCTGGTTGACACCGGCGGCGACATGGGCGGCTCAGTGCTGACGGTTCAGTCTGACGTCGACTTCGACGCCGACTTCAGCACTGAAGAATACGGTCCGAAGCAGTAAGCGGGGTTTGCACCATGCCGGTCAGGAAGAAGGGACGAAAGTCCTTTCTTCCTCCCGGCAGTTTTTCGTTTTTACCCAGGAGAGTTTTCAGTGTTATCACGGAAAGCAATTTCAACGAGACTAACGATTTGTGAAAGCTTCGGCGGAATGTGTGCTGTCGTATTTCTCTTCCTCATAGTGACGACCAACGGCATCTGGGCGGAGCAGGCAGCGTCCGCGACTCCCGCTCCAGCGGCCGCCTCAGCCTCGAAGCCAGCGATGGAGGTCAACCACCCCTCGCAGCCGCCCGCTTTCGATCCGAAAACCGGAACTCCACTCTACGAAACCATTCAGGAGGACTGGAGTTCGCTCGCCGTCGGGATCAGCAAACTTGAACCCGAGCCGCCGTTGGTTGCTGAAACCGACGAAGGCGAGGGCTTCACGCGCACGCTGGTGCAGCTGAAGTGGCGTCCCGGTGATCCGCTGGATCTTTATGTGATCCTGCCGAAGGGCGTGAAGAAACCGGCAGCGGTGCTCTACCTTTTCGGATACAAAGACGACACGGATCGCTTCAAAGACGATGGCTGGTGCCAGCGAGCGACGCGCGGCGGCGCGGCGGCGATCGGCTTTGTCTCGGCTCTTTCCGCCTCGCGCTTCCACGACCGCCCGCTCGAGCAATGGTTTGTCAGCGAACTGCAGGAGTCCCTGGGAAGCACGGTTCATGATGTGCGCTTCATCCTTGATTACCTGGCAGCGCGCGGCGACATCGATATGAGCCGGATCGGAATGTTTGGCCAGGCTTCGGGAGGCACAATCGCCCTTCTGGCGGCGGCAGCCGGTCCGCGAATCAAGGCAGTGGACGTGCTCGATCCTTGGGGTGATTGGCCGGTGTGGCTGGCGCAATCCCCGATTCCGAAAGACGATCCTCACCAAAGCGACTTCACGAATCCGGAATTTCTAAAGCGTGTGGCGCCGCTCGACCCCGTCAAGTGGCTGCCGACTCTGCAATCCACTCGCATACGGATTCAGCAGGTGATGGACAACGACGCCACTCCAAAGCCTTGCAAGGACGCTATCCGTGCCGCAGCTCCGCGTCAGGCCGAAGTGATCCGCTTCGACCATGTGAGCGATCTGGCCAAGGCATCGGGCCAAGGCAAGCTGTTTGATTGGATGAATGCGGAGCTGAAGGGTCTGCCGGATGCGGCTCCGGGGCACGCGACAAATCAAGTCACGGCAGCGCAAGCGGGTCCGCATGAGACCGGAAACAAGACTGGGGAAACACAAGTCCACTGAGGGTCCGCCTTGCGCAAGAATTTGTCTCGAGAAGAGGTTCATGCGGTGAAGCGTGTTCATGTAGGGATATTTCTGTTTCTCGGTCTGCTGGCCGCAAGCTGCGGCGGAGGACAGTCGTCATCCTCGACGACAGGGACCGCCGGCCAGTCGGGAGTGCAGTTCACCGCGCCTACGAGCAATCCAACCATCGATGCCGGTCAATCCGTGAGTGTGACGGCAAACCAGCCGGTCATGTGGAGCCTGCAAAGCGGCATTGGCAAACCGGTCGGCACGCTCAGCAATACCACTGCCGCCTCGGCGACGGTCACCTACACCGCTCCCAGCAGCGTAACCGGAACCACACAAGTCTCAGTCGTTGCGACGTCCGCTACCGACAGCACTCAATCGGCTGCGCTGGGCGTAGTCATCAATGCGCTCCCGGCGATCAGCGGCACACTTTCCGGGAACACGAGCTGCCAGTACGACAAAATCAATAACATCGGGCAAAGCAATGGCACCGTCGGCTCGCAAATCTCTGGGACCGGCGCCAGCGCCACCGCGCAAGTCCAGGGCGGTACGGGACCCTATACCTGGAGCGTGAGCTCCGGCTCAGTGCCGGTTGGTTTGACGCTGCAGTGGGGAGCGACGGCCCAGTTTGCCAGCAACGCCTATTTATTCGGAACGCCGGTAAGCTCCGGATGCTCGCAGTTCGCAATCCAGGTAATGGACGCAACCGGCGCCTCAGCAACGTCTCCAACTTACTACGTTGTAATCGTCCCGACGCCGCTCAAGATCCAGGTTCCCAACTACACCGATGCCTACTCCGGCGTTCCCTATCCGCCGACCGCATTCTCCGTATCGGGTGGAACGCCGCCTTACACTAGCTGGAGCATCGCCAATCCCAGTAACCCGTTGCCCCCGGGCATGAGTCTGATTCCGGTTGCGCAAAACTCGGGCGCGATTGTCGTAGCAGGCACTCCGACCGGAAACGGCAGCGTCGGAAGCAACAACGGCTCGCCTTACACGCCTACGCTGCAGGTGGTCGACAGTGAGGTGCCTTATCCAGCCTACGGCTCGGTGCAACTCGGCCTCTATCAGTGGGCAGCGCTCCCATTATCGCCCTGCACTCCGGCCGACAACTCGAATGGCAGCACCGGCGTCACGACCAATCTTTCAGGGATGAACGGCCCCTACGCGTTCCTGCTGCGCGGCTTTGACGGCAACGGCCCCGTGGTTATCGCCGGCAGCTTTACCACCGATGGCGCGGGCAATATCAACGGAGGGGTTGAAGATGCGATGCGGACCACAGGTTCGCAAACCGGCCTCACCATTACCGGAGGTTCCTACTCGATTCTTCAGCAGAGCAACAGCCCATCGGGCTCAGCCACCTTTGCGGAAAGCGGTTGCGTCCAGCTGGCCACATCCGCAGGGACGACCACCTTCGCGATCAGCCTGGGTGGATGTTCGACCAGCGCGAACCCCACGACCGGGGCCTGTGTGGCCGATGCCCAGGGTGCAGCCGGGCTCTTCACCACCGGCCGTATGATCGAGTTCGACGACAATACTGGCTCGGGAACGCGAGCTGCCGGAATCGTCCGCTTGCAGGACAGCACAGCATTCTCCACCGGATTAAGCGGTTCCTACTCGTTCGGGTTCAGCGGTTGGGATTCTGTAGGCAGCCGTTTCGCTGCCGCCGGATCCGTCGGCGCGAGCTCGGGAGTGTTGAGTTCCAACGCCGCGGACGTCAACGATGGCGGAGCCTTGCAGTCTGCGCTCACCGGCGGCACCGGAGCCTATAGCGCCGGTTCGAACGGCCGCGCAACTGGAACCTTGACCGTTGGAACGGAATCCTTCAACCTTGCATTCTACGTAGTGAGCGCGCAGGAGGTTCTGTTGGCGACCACTGGCGCTCCCAGCCCGGCGAATCCCATCGTTGGCGGGGAAGCGATCAGCGTCACTGGACCGTTTACCGCCGCATCTCTGCAGAATAGCCAGTTATTCCACATCGCTGGTCTTGCTTCGACCGGTCCCGATCCCAGCATCGGCATCCTAAGTTTTGACGGCATCAGCAGCTTCAGCGGCACGCAATACGAAAATCAGGCGGGAACGTTCGGGACGACTGCCCTCTCGGGCTCCTATTCGATCGATTCGACAACCGGCCGGGTAGCGTTCTCAGCCGGAGTGCTCGGCCAGAATCTAGGCGACCATCCGCTGGTTGCCTACGCAATCCCCGTGCCCTCTTCGTTGACGCGGCAGAGCTGCGTGAAGCTCGCGAGCTGTATAACCGGATTCCTGGTGAGCACTGACTCGACCGCGCAAGCCGGGCTGCTGGAGTTCCAGACTCCCACGATCGCGCCGCCGCCGCCGTTTTCGAATCTATACTTTGCCGGATATTACTTCTACGGCACGGATGAAGGCTTGGATGCTTCAACTCCCCTTTTTGCGGGAGCAGGAGCGGCAAATCCGAACGGCTCGCATTATGCGGCCATTCAGAGCGCAAGCTACTCTAATTCGGCCTACTGCCTGCAACCGGGCTGCGCTCTTCTTATGCCGAATGAGACCCTCTCGTCGGCGGGAAGCTATTCTATTAGCAGCAACGGCACCGCGACTATCGGCGGTGAAACCGTAGCGGTCACCAACGGCAACGTAACCTATTACATTGACGAGTCGCCGCTCAACTCCCACCCCGCAGTGATGGTGATCGAGCAGTAGCCCCTGAGAAAAGCACATCACAACGGGAATATTCACGCACTGTCCGGCGGCTTGTTCCTGTCAATTGTGCCAGTTTCCCATAGGTTAAGAATCCTCTATACTCCTTTCTTCCTTTTGCACTTCGAGGACACCGGAATGTCGAAAGTTAGAGCTACCATTGGAATTGACGGGCGCCCGCTCCCGATACTGCCGCCTGCACGCGACGAGCGGGTTTGGGCGAAGCTGGTGCGCGTGATGTTCTACACGCCGGGGTTCCTGGCCATGCTGCTGCTCAAGGCGGGCGAGCCAGAAGCCTTTGGCATCACGGTTGAGTTGCTGATGCTCTCCAGCGCGGCAGCCATCGTCGGCGGCCTGTACATCGGCGCGCAATCCTCCGGCGCGGGTGAGGAGCCTTCGTCGCAGATCGGCACCTGGAGCGGGTCGCTGGTGCTGGAGCTGCTCGCCGTGGTTCCTTTGTTGTGTGCAATCCCCGCGTTGTTTCATGAACTGGCGCACAGCCGGCTGCTGCACGCGGTAGCGCCCATCACCCTGGACAACACGCTGGGCGCCTCCGAGCTGCTGCCGATGGTGGCGATCTTGCCGTTTATGCTCTACCAGCTCGCCGGCTTCGGCACTCTGCACTTCATTGTGCCGAAGTGGGCGAACTGGACGATCAACATCATCATTTTCTCCTTGATCGTCGCCAGCACTATCGCCAATCGCGAGGGCGAATACGGTCTGGAAAAGAAGTTCGCAGGAGCTCTTGTCGTTATTATGGCGTTCACCGTGTTCTATGGCGTGCTCAAACTGAGGCAGATGCAGACAGCCTACGACGCGCAGTGTCCGCCCAAGGCGGCCAAGTAGCCAATTTAAGCCGATCACGACTAACCTCATTCGGCAGCGTCTTATGGTTTGTTCTGGGCGTGCACAGGCGGGAATGTTTTAGCCGGCGAACTGTCGAAACTTCCCCCTAGGGCGAGATGCAGGTTGATGCGATTGGCGAGTTGAGCATTTTGTAGCAGGATGAGATCGGCTTGACTCTGAATCTGCCCCTGTTCCAGTTGCAGCACTGACAGAAGGTCCATCGTCCCCGCTGTATACCTGAGGTTTGCCACCCGAACGGCTTCCGTGTGACTCAGCACCGCGTTTTCCATATAAGGGAGCCGTTCGGCCAACAACCGTTCGTTCGTCAACGCCACTTCCACTTCGTAAAATGCTCTGAGCGCCACGCCCCCAAAATAGGCGATGGATTGCTCCTGATTCGCCGTCGCGATCTTGATCTGCGCTCGCAGCGCTCCACCCTGATAAATCGGGACGAACATTCCAACCGCGCTATGAACCAGCCAGGGGTTGAGGCCCAGCACCGAAAGCAGTGGATCGCTCAGACGCCCACCTTCCAGGTCGAATGAGAAGCTGGGCAGGAGCGTCAGTTTCGCGGCTTCTTCTGTTCGAAAGGCTGCCAGAACCTCGTGTTCTGCGGCGATGATATCGGGCCGCCTCTCAAGGAGGGACGAAGGCAGGCCGGGTGCGACGGGCGGCGGCAGAGGAGTGAAAGTTTCTGCCACCTCCAATTCGGCCGCCGGGTACCGTCCGATGAGCACCTCGAGCGTGCGCCGCGCTTCGCTATACAGACCTTGCGCAACGGTCAGTTGTGTTTGGGCCTCGTCGAGCTGGTAACTCGCTTCTGCCACATCGAGGTCCGCGACCCTGCCTGCCGCGCGTCTCACCTTCACCAACTCGAGCAGCTTCGTATATATATCCACACTCTGTTCCGCGAGTGTGAGGAGTTGACGGGTCTTAATGGCCAGGTACCAGCTCTTGGCCGCGGTGGCAGCCAACGATTGCCTAGCAAAGGCGTAATCGAGCGCAACCGCCTCGTAGCTTTCTTGGGCTGCGGCCCGTTGCGCCCGCAACCGCCCCCAGACATCGATTTCCCAGGAGACCGTTCCCAGCTCCATGTTGCTTTGGTTTTGCTCGGTCGTATCCATATCCTTCGCACGCGTCGCAGCGCCGGAGAAGTTGGCGCTTACCTGAGGCTTCAGCTTTGAGCCCACGACGATGACGCTCTGACGCGCCGCCTCCACCCGTGCCGCAGACTGGCGCAGATCAAGATTGTTCGCGACGGCTTCGGAGACTACCACCTCAAGGCCATGATCGTTGAAGGACTTTACCCATTCCCCGGCCACCTTCCCGTTAGGATCGGATATGCTGCTCCACCCCGGCGGCACGGGCGTTGCCTTCGGCAGGGCCTGGTCAACAATCGTCGAGTGCGTCACCGGTTTATGCAGCGCACAAGCGCAGAGGCTAATTGCCACCGTCCCCACACCGACCCGCCGCGCTAACCAAATCAGCGCCTGCGTGCTACGCGAATGAGCGTTCTGCGCCGAGTTTGCCAAAATGCGTTTCATCAGAAGGGGATCGGATAAAGCCAGTTGAACCACGAGTGCATGCGGATGCTGATTTTTCGAAGTGCGGCGAAGCCCCCGCCACTCGTATAAATGGCCGCCGTGCCCTGCGCCCCGATCGGAAGCCCCACTTTGGAAGGGCTCTTCAGGTAAATCTTCACCGCAAACTCTCCTTGAGGCAGAGTCGGGTCCGCCGGATAAAACTTCGGAATGACGTCGCTCGGCAAGTATTGTCCTTCTCCGTTTGCCCACCAGATGCTGTCCACTCTCGCGGGAAAAACCTGCCCCGGATAAAGGTCCAATGCAACTTCAACCGGTTGTCCGACCTTTACATACTTGAGGGTCTCCTGACTAAAGCTGGCCAACAGATATCGATCGCTATCGACAATGAATGAGGCAATCCCTCCGACACGGAGGATGCCCGCCACCATACCCGGTTGGACTTGGAGATTCACGATGTGGCCGTCCTCGGGCGCGACCATAAGAGTGTTGTCCAGGTAATAGCGCGCCATTTCCAGTTGCGCCTTGACGCTCTCAACGTTTGCATCTGCCTGTTTCTGCGCCGCTTCGCTTTCCTTCAACTGGGCAGTCGCGGTGGCCACGGTCGTGTTCACTCCTCCCCACTGCGACCGGTATTTGAGGCGGGAGCGCTCGGCCTCGGCTGTTGCTTCCACTACGGCGGCCTCGGTGGCGTTCATCTGCGCCGTCCACTTCTGCGCGTCTTCTTCCGGGCCCGCGCCTTTTTGCGCCAGCCTCTGGGAGAGCTGTTTCTGGTACCTTGCATATTCCAGTTCGCTCTTCGACCGGACTACCTTCTGTTCAGCAGCCGCAAGATCGGCTTTGTACATCAATACGTCTTGATTGGCCGCAGCGAGCGCCGCTTTCAACTGCTCGACCTTGTACTTCGAGGAGGTCGCGATTGCTGATGCAGCGTCCAGTTGCGCCTCCAGTTGCCTGACCTGGTATTCATACGGACGGCGGTCGAACTGGAATAGTGGCTGGCCCTTCTTTACCGGAACATCCGGTTGTGCGAGGACGGCGGTCACAAGCGTCGGTTCCGGAAGGCGCGGAACAAGTTGAACCGTGTGTTGAACCACCTTCAGATTCGATGAGTACGGGGTTACGAAGCGCAGGCCGATGATAAAGATGAGGAATATATGAGCAGCGAAGATGGCCGTGACGACTCCCCAGCCGATGCTGAATTTGAGCCACTTGAATTTAAAGAAAACCAGCCAGACAAAAAGGATAAATATGAAAGTGATAAGAAGCGCGATGGCCATGATGTAGCTCCTAAGAGCGCGACTGGTCTTCCGGTCTGGACATCGGTTCCTTCGGCTCCGGCTTCTTCTCTGGTTCCGTCTTCCCCTTCATGCGCGCGAGCATTTCGTCAATGTTCAGTTGCTCTTGTTTGGGGAAGTAGCGAACATCTACCACGTCGGTCGGCTTGAACGCCCACATGAACGCCTGCATCCACGGCACGACCGCCATGAATCCGAGCCAGCCCATCAGGTTGATCGCTTCCGCGTCAGGGTGCTTGCGGGCAATGGCGATCCGCCCAGGCAAACCGAGAACGAACACGGCCACTGCGACAAAGGCAGCTGCCAAGGCAAGGATGGCTGCGAAGGTCAGGTAGTCCCAGAGGTCCAAGTCAAAACCAAGCATAAGCCCTTAATTCTGCCCTCAGGTCAGCGGCCGACGGCGGCCACAGCTGAGAAGGTCACAAAACGTGAACTACCGGGGCCGGCCATGGTTCGCACGATGTGGCAACTGTCGCTATTTCCAGCATCCTTGATCACAGATCACTGATCCGAGATCCTTGATCAGCACGCGCTCTGAGTTCACTACGATTGCAGCTCTTTTGGAAACTGTCACTTGTGACAGGAGCCAGCAAATACGCTAGAAAGTAGTATGCAATGACGAACAATCATCTCAATCGTTTCAAGGAAAGCGGTCGGAAGCGGGCATTCGCCTGGGTAAGCGCCGTCCTGTTTCTGGGCTCAGCCTTGCATGCGGAGGAAACGTGCCCGGTCGAGATCAAGCTCCTGCTCTCGACGCCGACCCAAAGCGTGACCTCATCCCTCGGTTTTGAAAAAGAGGCGGCCTTCCGAGTCTATTTCTACGACACCAATACACTCGATCTCCAGGCGCAGGGATTGATTGTGCGACTCAGGCAGGGCGCGGTTAACGACCTCACGGTAAAAGTGCGCCTGCCCCGCAGCAACCGGCAAGTTGACTCCTCTCACCTTGAAAAGCTCTTTCAGTGCGAGATTGACCAGACTGGGGTTGGCGAAGACATTTCCTTCTCCATTCAGCGCAAGTACAAAGCGCTGCAAGTGCCTGAAACGGGGAACGACATTGCAAGCCTACTCACGCCGGAGCAAAAAAGACTCCTGCAAGAGGCGCGGGTTTCGATCGATTGGCCGCGGGTCGCGAGGATCGCCAGCATCAACTCGACGACGTGGCAATCTAGATCGCAGACTCCGTTCCGCAAACTTGCCCTGGAGCTTTGGCAGTGGCCCACCGGCAACACTCTCGAGCTATCGACCAAGGCGGAGCCCGGTGCGGGACCGGCAGTGTATGAGGAGTTACAACGGCTGGTGAAGCTAAAAAACCTGTCGCTAGAGGCCAGGCAAGGTACGAAGACCAGCATGGTTCTGGAAACTCTTACCCATCACCCATCCCCGCCTGAGTGATCCTAACTAAGTAATTCTGACAAATCCCTTCGTGCGGCATTTCCAACGGAGAGTCGCTATGGTTTCGCGTCGCTCATGTCGTGGACGAGCCTGTCCATGCTGTTCTGTCTGATCGTGATCAGTCCTGAGTGTGGGGTGTCGAGGTCGGCGACCAACGCCATCACAACGGCGATCACCATCGGTGTCATCACCAGAGAGAACCAGAAACGCCGCCGCAAACTGAATCCGGTCGAAAAGCTTTGGAATACCGCGACGACGAAGATGATCAGCCACACGGTCAGTGGAATACGGTTTTCGAACGCACCCAATCGCGTCTCCGCAACCTCGATCATGTTAACCAGGGACTTCAGATATGCCTTGATAACCGGGGTTTCATTTTGCGGCGCGACGGCGACCATCTCTTGCCAGAGCTCTCCCTGAATGGCTTTCGTCCGCTGCGTTTCGCGATCCAGCGCCGGATGATCGACAAGGGTTTGTCCGGCAAAATCGCGGCGCACCAGCACATATTCGCGAAGTAGCTCTTGAGCTCTGCTGCGCTGCGGCTCCGGCAGCATTTCCGCTCGCAACATGGTCGTCCCGATCGCGTTGGCTTCCTCAACCGCCAGTTGGGTTCTCTGGTCGAACCGCGGAAGCACCATGGCGACGGTAAATCCCAGTAATAGACCTAACAGAATGAACAGCCCGTCGCGTAAGCCCGTGATGTGCTCGTGGTGGTGGGTGTCTTCATTGATGCGCGTGGAGGAGGATAGCCAATAACCGAGCACCGAGGATGTAAACAGTGCCACGCCAACGATCAACAGGACGAGCCACGGCGCGTTGAGCAGATTCCTCAGATCCATATAGGCATGCCCGTCTTCCGTTCAGCGTTTTTTGCAAGGCAGCCGCGCAAACGATTGCTAACCTCTCGTCTTGAGCCCGGCAACCTGACCGTTCGCTCACGCCAACTTACGCTTGTTGTCGTCGTCGTGAAGCGCCAGTTCACTCGCTCCCTTCGCCTTGTGATCCTTGAACTCGGCGAGTAGCCCTTCATCCGTCAGATCGAGCTGGTGCGAGTGCTCCCAGTCATGATGAGCCACCTTCGTAAGGCGATCGAGCACCTCCTTGCCTCGCACCTCAATGGCCAGCTCTCGGCGCGTATCGAAGCTGCCCGGCGCCAGATTGATGGATCCGACGATGGCTCGGGCATGGTCACTGAGCAGCATTTTCGCGTGCAGCTTGAGATGCTTCAATTTGTGAATCTTGATGCCAACGTCCTCCATGATGCGCATGCCGCCCACGGCCTCTACAAGCTTCTCCTTCTTGAGCTTGTGCGGAGGACGGGCCATTACGTGGATCTTCACTCCCCGGCGCGCCGCCCGGACCAGTCGCTCGATGATAACCGCGTCCTGATAACGCTCGTTCTGAAGAAAGATGGATTCCTTCGCTTCGTCAATAAACTGCGCGATGCGGTCGCGTCCGTTGCCGCAGCACCAGATCAAGTGCGATTGTGAGTCTCCCTTGAAGGGCTTTCGATTCCAGTCTGCCTCGAAGCATTCGATGACCTCGGCTACTTCGTGAGCATTCGTTGTAACAATGGCGTAGTCCCGGGTTTCGGTCAGGTTTTTTGTTTCCCAGTTGAGCGATTTCACAAACGCCGTCGTGTCGTCGACCACCATCGACTTCTCATGCGTGACGTCATATTCGGGATTACTGTCGATCACTTCGACACCGCCGGCCTCAAGCTGCTTGCGGGATTCCTTGTTTTCCGATTCGCCGTCCCGGCGCGCCGGATTCAGCATGATTCGCACTTTCAAACCGCGCTGCCGGGCTGCGATCACAGCCTTCAGAAGGGATGGGTCCGAAAAAAGGAACATCTTGACGCGCAACGATTTCGCCGCGCCGTTAATGGCATCGAGAATCGGCTTCGCGGTATCGTCGGGCATCACAATCAATGAATGTGACAAGCATCCTCCTGGAGATGATCGCGAACTATGAACGCGCTTTCGGAAGGCACCGCCCGCCGTCGCCCGCGCTACGCACTATCGATGCCGCTATCAGACCCGCCGGGAATGGCGTAGCGGGACTAGCATATCAACCGCGCCCATGGGCTGCAATGATTGCCGTGAACCGCATGCTACGCACAGACGCATTTGCAAACACCTGTCACTAGTGACAGTGACAATAGGCACCAATCGCGGAGTTCCGGCGCGGGCAATCAAAAAAGGGGCTGTCGACGCTCGCAATGTCGACAGCCCGGAGAGTTGAAAGGGAATATGCTCCCCATTACAAGTCATTCCACGAACTTTGTCCCCTGTTAGTTTTTACAGTTTCAATTTTGCCAGTACGGTTTTGCCAGCGCCGGGCAGGATGGCCACCCTTCGTACCGATCACCTGTTCATGAGCCTGTAACAAGTGACAGTTGGCGCGGCCTCGCACTTGTGGTCCATTGATGAACGAACGTGAAGTGTCACTAGTCTTATGCGCTCTGAGGCAGGAGAGCCCCCCGCTAAAGCGAACAGGCCTTCGCTCATTTGTCCGGCGGAACATTTGTCCGTAGAACCGGTGTCCAAAAGACCGGTCGCCTAGGTCGTTTCAGTTAAATCGCATTCACCAGATCGGAGGAACGCATGCACGCACGAGTAAGAGTCGTAAAGGCAGCAATCGGCGCCGGGCTCCTGTTGGGAGCGGTCGTGGCCGGGAGCATCCCTGGCTTCGCGAGAGACAAGTACGAAACAATTGACGCCACAGCCTTTGGCACCGGCACCCAGCTGGGACAAACTATCGGGGTGACGTTGAATATTTATGAGTTTTCGACTCCGGCAGATAAACAGGTTCTCGTCCAGGCCTACGACAAGAGCCAGAACCAGGGCCTGGTCAACGCACTGCAGAAGATGAAAGCCGTAGGCCACGTTGAAATCACGGGCACGCTGGGCTATGACTGCTCCTATATCAAGATGATTCCGACGCCGACCGGACGAAAGATTGTTTTTGTGACCAATCGCCAGATCAGGTTCGGCGAGGCGTTCTTTGACACCCAATCTCAATCCTTCAATCTGACCGCCGGCATTCTCGAAATCAATGATCAAGACAAGAGCAAGAGCACAGGCGTCTTGTATCCCGAGGCTCAGTTGGTCATCGACAAACAAGGGCAATTGCAGTGGGATCTGAACCAGAATCCGTGGAGGCTGAATGATCTGATCGACTGGAAGGGAACGGCTGGGGTCAACTAGCACGGCCATTTTTACTGAACCATTTTGAATGAACCAGGCTGAGTGTCCCCCGTGAGCCCGGATCCCTGGTAAACAGGTCGAGAGGTAAAGAGGTGTTGATGAGAATAGCTACGCGTGCGCTCAGCATTTTCTTTATCACTCCGACTTGGTGGGGGAACGATTGGGCGTGGGGCATTCCGCTGATCTTGCTAACAGTCCTGATCCATGTCCTGGGCCTCGGGTTCATCAATCAGAGGGCAGTCCGGGTGTTTAGCCATGTCACGGAGCGTCGCCATCCCACAGCGGTGTTTGCAGCGGTCATGGGCACCACGGCCTTGTTGGCCACCATCCTTCATGCAGTGGAAGCTGGCATCTGGGCTTTCTTCTACTGGTTAATGGGCGCCCTGCCTGACTACAGCTCCTCCATGCTCTATTCACTAAATGCGATAACCACTTACGGTCACGATAACTTGTTTCTGGAAAAGCGCTGGCAGCTTATGGGCGCAATTGAGGCTCTGAACGGGAGCTTGCTGCTTGGGGTCACCACCGCTTTCCTGTTTGGCATCATTCACAAAATCTGGTTGCTGGGGGGAGCATCGAACGAGTGACAACTCAGTCCCATGTTATGCCACGTGGCCTTCCTACAGCCGGCGCAACTCGTTTTCTGCCAGCGTGAATTCCACGAAGGCGCAATCCAGGCAGACCACGAGCTTCGGAAAAACCAACACGCCGCCGTTCTTCAAATGGCTTGGTCCGGCAATATGGACATTGGCCTCCGCACCGAACTCTGGCCGATTTTTCCGACCCACACGACCTGCAGGGCATTAAGGCGTCCTTTCACCCTAAAACAACGATCAGTACGAACGTGTATCCTGCCGCGGCCAACACAAAGGGCCAGAAGCTCCCCCCGCGTCCCTCGGGCAGTTCGACCACAAGAAAATTCATAATCACGGCTCCGGAAACAAATCCTGTGATCCTGGCCAGCCACTGTTCCGGTATCGCAGTAAGCATTCCGGCGGACCAGCCCAGCATAATGGCGAGCGCGAGTGAAAATCGCCCCCAGCCTTGGCCCGTTCCAACGTTTCCGTCCGCCAGCGAATGGTCGATGAGGAGCAAATGAAACGCCATCGCCACGGCATAAAGGATTAGAGACGGAACCCCGGGCCAGATGCTGTGGACGAGGAGATAAGCGATGAGACTGCTGTATCCCGCGAAGGCAACGATCCGCAGCGAGCAGGAAAACCGGCTAGGCTGTCCATCCGGAGAGAGCGATGACGCTACCATGTACTGCAATCCGTAGAAGAGCACGAATCCCAGCATGGCGCACAGGTAGATAGCCTGCTCCGGGAAAAGAGCGGTCGTCCCATGGGCGTTCGCCGCAAACTTTGCCTGGCGTTCGGAAATCTCCGGCAGCATGTCGACGAAGACCGTCGCTACTGATACCCCGCCAGCCATCGAAATCCATGCGCGGTGGCGCGGTCTGGCGCGCAGCTTGCCACCGAAGAGGTAGATGCTGGCGAGCACCAATGCTGCAGCCAAGGTATATGGATAGGGCAAGATACTTTACCTGCAGTCCTACTCGTCGTTCCCGGAACGAACTCGTCGACTAAAAGGGCCCGTGGCGCAGCAGAACGCCGTAGAACGTGACGACTCCGATCAGTATAACCGCCAGCGCTACCACAAAAGAGATGGACCACACGTGTCTGTGCTGAGTCGCGCCAATCCCGTTCAGAAACCTGCGGTGCTGCCAGGCCGCGGCCGCCAATCCCACAGTGCCTAGAGCAATCAGGGTCAACCCCAGGTTGCGTGGCGCGTGGGGGTTCCGGATGTTGCCGGCGGCAATCTCTTCGGCCTGGTACTGGAAGAATTTGTAAATGCTGAAACCGAATCCGATCATCGAAATGGCGGTTCGGATCCACGCCATGAGGGTTCGTTCCGACGCGATGATCGTACGCTCGATAGCCAGATCGGTTCGCTGTTCGGCAAGTTGTGTCCCCCTGTCTTTCGGCGTCGTTTCAACAACCTCCGCACTCATGAGGCATTCCTCAGGGGTGGGGTGTCGGCGGTTCGCGTAGGCGGAGCAATTTTCTTCCGGGCTATCCGCGTGACCAGCCCGCGCAGAATCAGATAGGGCACGATCGCCAGCAGGAAGGCGACGACGATCATTTCCCCCACGTATATAAAGTGCAGCTCGATAACCTGATACACAGCGTCCAGAACCAGCGCGAGGATGAATACCCTGCCCACACTCTTCCACCCGTCCTTGAGCAAGTCGGCACGTTGGCTGGGATCGGAGAGAAGGCACCAGAAAAATGGAGTCTTGCCTGCCCTAGCGTCTGCCAACCCTGAGCGAATCGCAAAGAACGCAGCCATGGCTGGTTGCAGCACCAGCCGGAACTTCATCGGCCCGCTGACCCTGGCGATCAATTGAGTTGCGAAACGCGTCCAAGTGCTGTCCATAAGATCCTCCCTTGCAAATCAGCTCAACGGAGACGGCCAGTCTCGACCGTCTCCTCTTTCAGAAGGTGTCTACCGGCGCGCGGCCGGGCCCGCACTGAGCGGCTTAATGTCCGGGCCCTCCGGGGGCGCGTCGAGCGGCACAATCGATGGCCAGTGCTCCCGGACCGCAAACACTCGAAAAACAAACGCAACCAGAACCGCGATCAATGTGACAGGAAAGAAGGAGAGCCTCTTCATCTCCCAAACCGCCAGCAGCGTGTAGACCGTGCTGGCCAGCACCGCGCTCGTAATCAATTGCTCCGAGGGCCTGACAATCTCGGGCGTAACTCCGGAGAAAAGATCGATCAACACTCCGCCCGCGGTGGTGGCAATCACTCCGACAATGATTGCGCTCCAGATCCCAAGATTGTGCTCAAGCGCCTTATGCGCGCCCAGAATCGCAAACCAGGGCAGCGTGAAAGACTTGAAATAGGCCAGCACCCTGGTGCGGAACCGCTCCTCCTTCGATTCGGCGAAGTGATAAATCGCCAGTCCCAGCAAACCCATCAGAAAGCACACGAGAAGATAAGTAGGATCCTTAATCGGCGAGGGGATGTCATTCAGCAGCAGGTCGCGGGTCACGCCGCCGCCGATACCACCGAAGAACGCCATGATCAGCAGTCCAGCAGCCGTGTAGCCGCGGTTGTGCGACGGCTGGCGGGCGACGAGCACTCCGTACAGGGCGTTGATACCGGCGGAGAACAAGTCGACGCTCGGATAGCTTGGCAGGTTCATTTCGGGTTCCCCATGGAGCAACTTGCTCCGCTCCTGAATAGGCGCGAGTCAACCATCTCCGCGGATGCCAGTGCGATGGCCATTAGCTGACTGCAGAACAGTGCTGGCCGGACGTGGTCCTGCGCCCAAATCGCGCGGTATCCAAGAGCTGAACAGGTTGTAGCTGGAGCAAGAAAGTCCAACAACTGTCAGAACTTACAGGCACATCGACATTCGTGTTTCAGAAAGCTTGACGAACCGGATGAAGTTTCGCGGGAGCTTGAACTGCCAGTCACGCTGCGTGAAACCGCACCCTCCCCAACCCAACTGTCAGATTTGCCAGTGGTTGAGAAGCGCGCGAACTCCTAGCTTGTAGTGCGACGCGTCGAGATGTGCGAAGCGTCGATCTTGCGTGCAAGATTCTGTAAGGCCGATCTGGAGACCAATTGAAAATAAGCCCCGCCCCGGGTGAACCCTTCACACAGAATGAAACTTCACACGCCGTAGCAACACATCCTGCGGACGATCCGTCGCGTCACCTCGACGATGGCCAGACGTGCGGCGAGCCTCAGAAGCCGCCTGATTTCTCACTGGTCCTCGGCGGCCCGCTATTTCAATTCTTCCGGCGCACCCGCCTGTCGGGGGCGGCTCTGGAGTTGTGGCGCCGCCGCGTCCTCGTGATCGCACTATTCGCCTGGTTGCCGCTTTTCTTTTTGTCGGCGATCGAGGGGCACGCCCTCGGCGGGTCCATGAAGATCCCGTTCCTGCGTGATATTGAGGCGCACGTACGATTTCTGATCGCCTTGCCCGTGCTCATCGTCGCCGAGCTGATTGTCCATAATCGCGTCAGCCCGTCGATCCGGCGGTTCGTCGAAAGGCGCATTGTTGTGACCCAGGACTTGCCCGCGTTCGGCACAGCCGTTAAATCGGCGCTGTGGCTCCGAGATTCGGTCGCAGTGGAACTGACCCTGCTATTTCTGGTCTATACGGTGGGAGTGTGGATCTGGCTAAGCCAAGTAGCCTTGGATGCTCCCACCTGGTATGCGACCCCAGACGCCAGGCACTTGAATCTCACGTTGGCCGGCTACTGGTACGCCTTCGTGAGTATTCCGCTGTTTCAATTCGTTTTGATGCGATGGTACTTGCGGCTCGTGATCTGGTTCCGTCTTCTCTGGAAAATTTCAAGATTAAACCTGCACCTCAGCGCGGCCCATCCCGATCGAGCCGGCGGGATCGGCTTTCTGGGAAAGAGTTCTTACGCCTTCGGTCCCATCCTCTTCGCCCAGGGCGCACTAATGTCGGGCCTGATCGCCAGCCGAGTTCTTTATGAAGGGCAGGGCCTGATGTCGTTCAAGATGGAGGCCGCCGGATTCGTGGCCTTCTTCGTTGCGATCATCCTTGGTCCCCTGGTGATGTTTGCCCCGCTGCTTGACCGCGCCAAGCGGAAAGGTTCGGCCGGATACGGGCTGCTCGCCAACCGATATGTATTCGCCTTTGAACACAAGTGGATGCAACCTGGTGAGCCGGCTGCAGACCATTTTCTGGGCTCTGCCGACATTCAGTCGATGTCCTCCCTGGAAAATACCTATGCCAACGTGAGCCGTATGCGACTGGTTCCCTTCGGGACGCAAGACATAACGCGCCTGGCCGCGGCAACCGCCGCGCCTTTGTTGCCGCTGGCCCTTACCATCTTTTCTCTCCCGGAATTGCTGAAATTTCTGGTCAAACTCCTCTTCCATTGAAGTACCTCGGCGAAAAGGCCCGGCGACGCTGTCAGATTTGCCAGTTGTGGCGCCGCAGGCTGCCCCATAGCCTCGGGAGGAGATCTAACGCTGGACGAGAAGCAATCGTCGACGAAGACCCCGCCAAAATGACCAAGATTTCTGCAATGTCCCTGTCTGCCCCGAACCTCGAACAGGTACGGCGTGCACGTGTGGCCGCCGCCGGTTGGAGGGGGCAGGCGCAACGCCTCCAGAAAGAGGCACACGTCTTCTATTTTGTGTTCAAACATCCCGGCACCCGCTGGTATGCAAGGTTGCTGGCAGTTTGCACGGCGGGCTATCTTTTCAGCCCAATCCAACTCATCCCAAGCTTCATCCCGGTAATCGGGCTTCTGGACGACGTGGCGGTTTTGTTCCTGGGTGCAAAGCTGCTTAAGAAAATTACGCCTCCGGATGTGCTCGCCGAATGCCGCCAGCTCGCCGACGCCGCCGCGATTCGCAGGAGGGAAGAGATCAGGTCGACAGCCGCCGCCGTCACTTCTACCGTAGTCGCAACCCTGTGGCTGCTGGCGGCAGTGGCTGGGAGCACGGTGCTTGCCAGCTACCTTCGCCACTAATACTCCCCAAAGCTAATGCAAGGCCGCAACCACCCGGAGTGGCTGCATTTCCTTCGGCCCGCGCACTGTGAGTTCTACCAGTTACCCAACGCCATCGACGGGCCTGGTCTCTTCGCAAGCTCGGATTGGTCGTGGCTCGGGAGCTCTAAATGAGGAGATCA
Organism: uncultured Acidobacteriaceae bacterium; assembly: GCA_963827005.1. GTDB lineage: Bacteria > Acidobacteriota > Terriglobia > Terriglobales > Acidobacteriaceae > Sulfotelmatobacter. The sequence continues at coordinate 263,342 of CAWGZD010000007.1, read as the reverse complement.
GAATGTATACGCGTATTGTTCTTTGCGCACTACTGCTGCTCGGAGGAGTAGTCGGAGCTGCACAAACGGTGATTCGCGTTGCACCCCCTGCGCCGGTTCGAGTCGGTGTGGTTGGAGTCGCTCCCGGATCAGGCTATGTCTGGGTCGGCGGATACCAGAGTTGGAATGGCACGCGGTATGTGTGGGTAGCTGGAAAGTGGGTGCGTCCGCCTCGTGCCGGAATGATCTGGGTGTCTCCTCGGTACGTCGCCAGCGGAGGCGGCTGGGTGTTTCATAAGGGCTACTGGCGCTAGCAAGAATCGCGGAGTAAGCACGATCTCTTCCAGGCTTTTCGCCTCGTGGCAGTAGGCAGACTGCCCCGTTTGCCCATCAAATACTCGTCCGCATCCGGTGCGCCCTCTCACAGCCTGTTAGTAATGACAGTTCCGCGATTGCGGCCCGCGGCCTATTGTCTTGCTGGAACGACCCTCAGGATGGGCAGCACCTGGTTGCCCTTGAAAAAGCTGGAGCGCGAATGCCTTCAATGACTGACGTTACCTGGCCGGCCGATATGCCACCAGGCTTTCATTTTCTGGCGAAGCCTGGCAGGTCGACTTGTAACATCGATCGCTTCTTGTCTATCTCACCCCAATCTCATCGGGGGGCGCAGCTAGAGCGATCAGATCAAACTGCTGTGGCACAATCCCGCTTCCGCCGCATTTTTCTACCGGCTCGGGCCGGCAAACGCAACACAAATTCAACGCAAAGGAAGGAATAAATCATGGCTACAAAGCAACCGAATATCCTGATTCTCTGGGGCGATGACATCGGCACCTGGAATATCAGCCACTTCAGCCGGGGAATGATGGGCTACCGGACGCCAAACATCGATCGTGTCGCCCAGGAAGGTGTCACGTTCACTGACTACTACGGCCAGCAGAGCTGCACAGCCGGACGCGCGGCCTTCATCTGCGGCCAAAACCCGCTCCGCACCGGCCTTACCAAAGTCGGAATGCCCGGCGCTACCGTCGGACTTCAAGCGGAAGATTGCACCATCGCGGATTTGCTCAAGCCCCTCGGCTACGCTACCGGACAGTTCGGCAAGAACCATCTCGGCGATCGCAACGAGTACCTGCCGACCGTACACGGATTCGACGAGTTCTTCGGCAACCTCTATCACCTGAATGCAGAAGAAGAGCCGGAACTCCCTGATTATCCGAAGGACCCAAAGTTCCTGGCAGCCTTCGGACCCAGAGGCGTGATGCACACCTTTGCGTCTGACAAGGACGACCCAACCACCGATCCCCGTTGGGGCCGCGTAGGCAAGCAGACCGTGAAAGACACCGGGCCGCTGACCAAAAAGCGCATGGAAACCATTGATGAGGAGATTACTGCCGGCGCTCTCGGCTTTATGGAGAAGCAGGCCAAGGCGAACAAGCCTTTCTTCCTCTGGTACAACTCGACCGCAATGCACTTCCGCACTCACCTCGCCGATAAGAACCGCGGCAAGAGCGGTCAGGACGATTACAGCGATCGGATGGTGGTTCACGACGAGCAAATTGGCCAGATGCTCGACAAGCTCGATGAGTTGGGAATCGCCGACAATACGTTCGTGATGTATTCCACCGACAACGGCCCCGAAAACGACACCTGGCCCGATGGCGCCAACACCCCGTTCCGCAGCCAGAAGGATACGAACTGGGAAGGCGCCTGGCGCGTTCCTTGCTTCATGCGCTGGCCCGGCAAAATCAAGGCGGGTTCGGTTCTAAACGGCATCGTCTCTCATCAGGACATGCTGCCGACGCTGTTGGCACTGGCAGGCGATCCGGATGTGAGCAAGAAGCTCTTGACCGGTTATAAAGCCGGGGACAAGACCTTCAAGGTACACATCGACGGGTTCAACGCACTGTCCTACATCACCGGCCAGACGAAGGAGAGTCCGAGAGAGAACTTCTTCTACGTCAGCGATGACGGCGGCGTCATGGCGGTCCGCGTCGGTGACTATAAGTTGGTATTCGAAGAGCAGCGTGCCACTACAACCGCGGTTTGGCAGGAGCCGATGGTGAAGCTGCGCCTTCCCTACATATTTAATCTGCGACGCGATCCATTCGAGCGCGCCAATTTCAACTCGAACGTCTACTGGGATTGGATGATCAACCACGTTCCCCAGCTTTACCAGTGTCAGGCGGTCGTGGCGGCTCAAATCCAGGATTACATCAATTACCCACCGCGCCAGAAAGCAGCCTCGTTCAACCTCGACGGCGTGATGGCGCAACTAGATCACGCAGCGGCGGCCAAGGCAGCGGCCATCAAAGAAGCGGCAGCCAAGGCGCCGGTTGCAGAGCACGGCGTTTTGGTCACGAAGTAGGTAGGGGCAATAGAAAGGGAGGTTGAAAGATCTCCCTTTCGAAAAGAATAAGCCTCATCTATAGACTGATAGATTGATGGACAGATCGTTTGGCTTCCCCGGTGGACAATCGTCTGCCGGGGAATTTTTTGAACCCTGCACTTGCCGCCACCCGATGGAGATAAAATGAATTCGCAAATGGCAAATGAACTGAGCCACGAAGCCGAGACTCTAGGCAGTCCAGAGCATCCCGGCATGGCCTGGATCCCGGGCGGGACTTTCCGCATGGGTTCGGAAGATTTCTACCCCGAAGAGAGTCCGGTTCACGAAGTCACCGTGGATGGCTTCTGGATGGATTCCCGCGAAGTTACGAACGAACAATTCACGCGCTTCGTGGAGGCGACAAGCTATAAAACGCTCGCCGAGCGCCCGCTCAATCCTGCGGACTTTCCCGGCGCTCCTCCCGAAAATCTTGTGCCCGGTTCCATGCTTTTTCAAAAAACTGCCGGCCCGGTCGACACGCGCAATTATGCGAACTGGTGGGCGTGGGTGCCGGGAACGAATTGGCGTCACCCCCTGGGGCCCGACTCTTCGCTCGAAAATCTCCTGCAACATCCCGTGGTTCACGTTGCCTATGAAGACGCCGAAGCTTACGCGCACTGGGCCGGGAAAGAACTGCCGACGGAACCGGAGTGGGAGTTTGCCGCTCGCGGCGGGCTGGACGGAAAGAAGTTTACCTGGGGCGATGATCCTTCTGCGGGCGGCAAGTCCATGGTCAACAGTTGGCAGGGAGAGTTTCCCTGGCAAAACCTGCTCTACGACGGTTACGAAGGGACTTCCCCCGTCGGCTCTTTTCCGCCGAACGGTTACGGTTTGTACGACATGGCGGGGAATGTATGGGAGTGGACGTGTGATTGGTTTGTCCGGCGCCACGCCGACGAAGTGGTCAAGTCCTGCTGCGGGCCGGCAGTCAATCCGCGTATTCTCTCGCCGGATAAGAGCTACGATGCCGCTCAAGCCCAGTTCCGGATTCCTCGCAAAGTTGTGAAAGGCGGCTCGCACCTCTGCGCCCCCAATTACTGCCTGCGTTATCGTCCAGCGGCACGGCAGCCGCAGATGGTAGATACCAGCATGAACCACATCGGGTTCCGCTGCATTGCACGCCCTGCAGTGACAGACGCGGTTCGATAGTGTTCGTGAAGCGTCATGGGTGAAGGAGGAGCAATGCTGCAGAGATATGTCGTCATGGCGGCGGCGTGGCTTGAAATCGTCGTAGGGGCTGCCGTCTTCACCGTGCCTGACATCCTGTGCCAGTTGCTGTTCGCGGAGAGGCCCGAGGGAGCAGCCTTAGTACTCGCCCGCTTTGCCGGGGTTGGCCTCTTCTCGCTCGGCATTTCCTGCGTGCCGAAGGCCACAGGATCGCATCGAAGTGCCGTGTTCGGTCTTTTTGTTTTTAACTTTGCCGTGGCCATCCTGTTCAGTTGGGTTGGTGTCGCAACAAAGCTCGTCGGCGTGTTGCTGTGGCCCGTCGTTGTGCTGCACGCCGTGATCGCGTCCGCATTGCTGCCGCAGCTTCTGACAGTTAAGATCGTTGCTCTTGCCAACAGCGGCGAACACGGCGCCGGCAAGATGTTGGGTTGACGCATTCTCATGAGCCGATCAGCGGAAAAGCCCTCGCCATCCCCTGATGTATCCGAGCAAGTGCGGTCCTTCTACGACCAATATCCGTATCCTCCGCCGGTCGATCAACTGGAAGAATATCGGCAGCTCTGGCAGGATCCTAAAAGACGCCGCGCGGATTACCATCTGTTCTGGCCCGCAAGGCCGTATAAAGAAGATCAATCCATCCTGGTGGCCGGCTGCGGCACCTCGCAGGCTGCCAAGCATGCATTGCGTTGGCCCGAGGCTCAGGTCACCGGAATTGACTGCAGCGCCACGAGCGCCCGCAGCACGCAAGAACTCAAGCGAAAATATACTCTGAAAAATCTTCAAGTCCACCAGCTTGCCATCGAGCAGGTTGCCGATCTTGGGACGAGCTTCGATCAGATTGTGTGCACCGGAGTTCTCCACCATCTTGCCGCTCCTGATGTCGGACTCAGTGCTCTCGCCCGCGTGCTCAAGCCGGACGGAGCGATGCAACTCATGGTGTACGCGCCTTACGGGCGGGCTGGCATCTATATGTTGCAAGAGTTCTGCAAACGGCTCGGCATCCGCGCCACCGATGCGGAAATTCGCGATCTCATCACCGCTCTCGGCTCATTGCCTCCCGGACATCCGCTCGAAACCCTGCTCCGCCATGCTCCGGACTTCCGGCATGAAGCGGCGCTTGCCGATGCGCTGCTCCACCCGCAGGACCGCGCCTATTCCGTCCCGCAACTGTTTGACTTCATCGAGAAGGCCGGCCTAGCGTTCGGCCGCTGGCTGAGGCAAGCGCCGTATAGCCTGCACTGCGGTGTGATCGCAAAAATCCCGCAGGCAAACCGGATGGCGCAGCTTCCCGCGGCAGAACAGTATGCGGCGATCGAACTGTTTCGCGGCACCATGGTTCGCCACAGCGTAGTTCTTTACCGAAGCAATGGCACCGGCGCTTCGCAACGAGTCAATTTTACCGGCGATGCCTGGCTCAGCTACGTTCCCGTTCAAATGCCGGACACGATCTGTGTTCAAGATCGGCTGCCCCATGGCGCAGCGGCCGTTCTGATCAACCAGACGCACACCTACCGCGACATTTTCCTGCCCATAGGTTTACCGGAAAAGCAGTGGTTCGATGCAATCGACGGAGAAACCACCATCGGCGCCATCATGCAGGCAACGCCCTCATCCTCGGCGCGAACTACGAACCACGACCGCGCGCGCTCCTTCTTCGAACAGTTGTGGTGGCATGATCAGGTAGTCTTCGATTTATCCCGGCAATCGAGGGAGCCTTAACTCCGAGGCTTGACTCTACATTTCAACCCCGCCCGCATCCTCAATTCGGCTTCACGCCCTCACATTGCGGTAAATTGACCGTAGCAGCCAAAGGAGGTTCCTGCTTATGAACCAGATCATGAGATATCCCATTCTTGTCCTGGTACTGTCACTCGTCGTGCTCTGGCTCTCGGCGCGGCTCGGCGCTTTCTTTTGCAAGAAACAAGGAAAGCTCCAATCGGACGAGCGCGACGACTTCAGCCTGATCGTGGCCGCTACCCTGACCCTGCTCGGCCTCATCATCGGATTCAGTTTTTCGATGGCGAGCAGCCGCTATGATCAGCGCAAGACCTACGAAGAGGCGGAGGCCAATGCGATCGGCACGGAGTACGTTCGCGCGGACATTCTTCCGACTCCCGCCGCCGCCAGTGTGCGTCTCCTGCTGAAAAGCTACCTCGACGAACGGATTCTGTTCTACGAAACGCGGGATGCCGGCCAGCTTCAGCAGATCAATGCCACTACGGCTCGACTGCAGAGCGAGCTGTGGACCGCGGCCGAGGCCTCAGCTGCGGCGCAGCCCACGCCCCTAGCCGCCCTCGCCGTTTCCGGCATGAACGATGTGCTGAACTCGCAGGGGTACACGCAAGCCGGGTGGTGGAATCGCATTCCAGTCGGGGCATGGGTTCTGATGGCAGCCATCGCCATCTGTTGCAACCTCTTGATCGGCTATGGCGTGCGCCGCGCCCAAAAAGAGGGTCGTCTGCTTTTCGTTCTACCCCTCGTGGTATCCGTTTCGTTCTTTCTCATTGCAGACATAGACAGCCCGCGTTCCGGCCTGATTCGCGTACAGCCGCAAAATCTGGTAAGCCTCGCTCAATCGCTGCAGGCGCCCTGATTTCTTAGCTCCAGTTGTCTTAGTCGCCGATTGTCTTAGTGTCCGGACTCGATCAGCCCGCGGTACTTCATCATGGGCTCAACGCTCGGATCTTTGCCGCGCCAGGCCGCATACATTTTTCCCAAATCCTCGGTGTTGCCGCGTGACAGCACCATCTGGCGGAAGCGGTCTCCATTGGCCCTCGTCAGCCCGCCGTTGTCCTCAAACCACTGGAACGCGTCGTCGTCGAGCATCTCCGCCCACAGATAGGCGTAGTAGCCTGCGGAGTAGTCCTCATCAATGCTCCAGATGTGGCGGAAATAGCTGGAGCGGTAGCGCGGCGGCACAGCCGGGAGCAGAAGGTGCATTTTTTCGAGGGCTTGTTTCTCAAACACGTCGGGCTGCTGCAGCGGAGCGCTGGCCGGAAGCAAGTGCCACTGCATGTCAAGCTCGGCGGCCGCGACCACCTCAGTCAGTGCGTATCCCTGGTTGAAAGTCGCAGCCTTTCTGATCTTGGCTGCCAACTCGGTGGGCATGGGCGCTCCTGTCTTGTAGTGCCTGGCATAGTGATCAAAGACCGCCGGATAAAGAGCCCAGTGCTCGTTGAATTGCGAAGGGAACTCCACAAAATCTGCCGCGGTAGACGCTCCCGACAAGGTTGGATACTCGGTGTTCGCGAACATGCCGTGTAGGGCGTGGCCAAACTCGTGGAACATGGTGGTCACGTCGGTAAAGCTGATCAGAGCCGGCTCGCCCGGCGCAGGCTTCGGCAAATTCGCGACGTTGTAGATCACAGGCAGCGTGCCCAGAACCTTTGACTGATCTACGAACACGTCCATCCACGCCCCGCCGTTCTTGTTATCGCGCTTGAAGTAGTCGCAATAGAAAAGCGCCAGCGGCTTGCCATCCGCATCCGAAACCTCGAAGACGCGAACATCCGCCTGGTAGACCGGGATATCCTTGCGCTCCTTAAATGTGATTCCATAAAGCTGAGTGGCCGCATAAAAGACGCCGTCTTCGAGCACGCGGTTCAACTCGAAGTAAGGCTTGACCTCGGACTGGTTCAGATCGTACTTCGCCTTGCGGACCTGTTCGGAGTAGAAGTCCCAGTCCCAGGGTTGCAGCGTGAAGCCGCCCTTCTGCGAGTCGATCAGATCCTGGATGTCCTTGCCTTCCCGGTTTGCCCTCGCAGTCGTGCCGGGCACCAGCGCAGCCATGAACTTCAACGCAGCTTCGGGAGTTTTCGCCATCTGGTCGCCTAATTTCCACGCCGCGTGGTTGGGATAGCCGAGCAGTTGTGCGCGCCGCGCGCGCAGTTGCGCAATCTGCGAGATCGTGTCGCGAGTATCGTTGGCGTCGCCGCGCTCGGCGCGCTCCCAGGATTTCTCGAAGACCGCCTGCCGCGTCGCCCTTACGCTGAGCGAGGCCAGGTCAGGCTGCTGCGTCGTGTTCTGCATCGAGAGAACATAGCCTTCCTGCTTGCGGCTTTGCGCAAGCTGGGCGGCCGCTGAGATCTGCGCATCGCTCAGCCCTGCAAGCGCGCTTTTGTCCGTGGTGGAATACGCTCCGTCCGTGGTAGCGGCGAGAAGCTTGCTTGAAAAAGCGGTCGAGAGCGTCGAGATTTGCTGGTTCAGTTTCTTCAACTCGGCTTTGTCGGCATCCGAAAGGTTTGCCCCGGAGCGGATGAACCTGTCATACGTGAGCTCGAGCAAGTGCAGCGATTCCGGGTCGAGCTTGAGCGACTCTCGCTGTTTGTAGAGGGCATCCACGCGCGCGAAAACTTTGGCGTTCAGGTAGATGGCGTCATACTGCGCCGCCAGCTTCGGCGACTCCGCCTCTTGCACTGCCTGCAGCACAGGATTCGTATTCGCCTGGCTGACAGCGCCGAAAACGGCCGTCGCCCGGCGCAGCAACTGACCGCTCTTCTGCATCGCGACCAGCGTATTCTCAAAGGTCGGAGCCGCCGGATTGTCTGCAATCGCCTGGATCTCAACCAACTGCTCGGCCATGCCTGCCTCGATCGCCGACTGGTAATCCTCGTCCTTAATCTTGTCGAAGGGTGGAGCCTGGAACGGCAACGTGCTTGGCCCATAGAACGGGTTCGACGGTCCAAACTTCGCATCGGCGGCCGTGGCCGGCAAGACATTACTCAGCGCGAGAGCACTCGATGTAATGAGAGCAATCATGTGTTTCAGCATAGCTTTTCCTCCTTGCCGCTGCGCCCGGCGGCGATTAATTTTCAGGATAGTTTGGTGAAGATGACAGTACTGCGCGCGCGTAATTATAGCCTGCAACGTCCGTATCGCGATCATGCAGCGATTCTGGACGACCGGCGTTGCACTGCCCGGTATTGGACACCCGGTTCGGCAACGGACAATCGACCGTGCTGTTCGACCTTTCAACAAACGATATTTGCCGTGTTTCCATCACTTTAGCCCTCAGGGGCAAGGTTGGTGGATCAGTTGCACAGAAAAGCTCAGGAATAATAAAAATGGATATCGCCCGTCCAGAATTCAAGCAACAAAAACGCCGCCGCCAAGTCGATCCTGGCTGCTGTTGCCGTAGTCGTTGCTGCGCTCGCCACCGTTGGAGTGTCGCGTCTAAAACCCGCCGCTCCGTCCGTCGAACGCGGAACCGTTTGGACCGACACGGTGAAGCGCGGTCCCATGCTGCGGCAAGTCCGCGGCTTGGGCTCGCTCATCCCCACCCAGGAATCCGTTCGCCAGATTCCAGCTGAGACTGAAGCTACAGTGGTTCGCATCCTCGTGCTGCCCGGCTCCCAAGTGAAGGCCAACACCATCCTGCTCGAAATGAGCAATCCGCAAACCGAGCAGGCAGCCCTTGATGCCCAACTGCAGGTGAAGGCGGCCGAGGCCGAATTTCAAAGCCAAAGGTTACGCTCGAAAGCAATCTCATGAACGAGAAGGCGGGCGCAGCTACCGTCAACGCCGATTACAGCCAGGCCCAACGGCAGGCCGAGACCGACAAGGCTCTCTATCGACCTAGGCGTGATCTCGGGCCTGGCCTACAAAGCTTCCAAGGGCAAGTCCGAAGAACTGACCACCAGAAATGATATAGAGACGCAAAGGCTCGTAATCGGCCAGAAGGCAATTGAATCTCAGTTGGCGGAGCAGCAAGCCAAAGTCGATCAGATGCGCGCCCTCGCCGCATTGAAGCGCAAGCAACTCGATGCCCTGCAGGTACGCGCCGGCATCGACGGCGTGTTGGTCGATCTGCCGCTGCAAGTCGGCCAGCACGTGATGCCGGGAACGATGCTGGCAAAAGTAGTTCAGCCCGATCATCTGATGGCGGAGTTGAAGGTTGCCGAAACCCAGGCCCGTGACGTGCAGTTCGGCGAGCCGGCATCCATCGATACGCACAACGGCATCATCGGCGGCACGGTGATGAGAGTCGACCCCGGCAGTACAAAACGGAACCGTCACCGTAGACGTCAAACTAACCGGCGATCTTCCCAAGGGGCGCGCGTCCTGATCTGAGCGTGGATGGAACCATCGACCTGGAACGTCTGGACAACGTTCTTTATGTGGGCCGGCCGGCCTTCGGGCAGGAAAACAGCACCATCAGCCTGTTCAAGCTGGATGCCGACGGCAAAGAGGCGGCGCGTGTCCCGGTAAAAGTGGGGCGAGAGTCAGTGAACTCGATTCAGATTCTTGAAGGGCTGCACGAAGGCGACACCGTGATTCTTTCCGATATGTCGCGCTGGGACAAGACCGACCGCATCCGGCTTGAATAAGCCGGCGAATACAAACATTTTCGCAGCAAATATTTCGAGGCAAGCAGGGGAAATACTTATGACCGAAGCAGGACAGCCGTTGATCCACATTCAAGATATGAAAAAAGATCTTCTACACCGATGAGATCGAAACCCATGCGCTCTCCGGCGTTCACCTTTCCATCAGCCGCGGCGAGTATGTGGCCATGTCCGGGCCTTCGGGCTGCGGCAAGTCCACGTTGCTCTCCATCATCGGACTGCTCGATACGCCCACCGACGGCAGCTACTCGCTGAACGGGAAGCCGGTCGAGAACCTCGATTTTGCCGAGCGCTCGCGCATTCGCAATCAGGAAATCGGCTTCATCTTCCAGAGCTTCAACCTGATCGGCGATCTCACCGTGTATGAAAATGTCGAACTGCCTCTGACCTACCGGCAAAAAATGCCGGCGGCCGACCGCAAGAGCCGCGTCATGGAAGCGCTCGAGCGCGTCGGCATGGCGCACCGCGTTCGGCACTATCCTTCACAGCTCTCCGGCGGTCAGCAGCAGCGTGTTGCCGTGGCCCGCGCCCTGGGCGGAAAGCCGTCCATCCTGCTGGCCGACGAACCCACCGGCAACCTCGACTCGCGCAACGGCGAAGCCGTCATGGAGCTGCTGCAAAACCTGCATCGCGAAGGCGCGACCATCTGCATGGTGACGCACGATCCGCGCTTCGCCAAGCACGCCCAGCGCGAAGTGCATCTGTTCGACGGCAAAGTCGTAGCCGAGGAAGAACTGAAAAAGCTTATGGCGGAGACCGGCGCATGAATGGGCTTTTGCCCAGGATTTCGCTACGCCTTGCGCCAACTGCGCAAGAGTCCCGGCTTCACCACCGTGGCCGTGCTCACGCTGGCTCTCGGTATCGGCGCGAATACGGCCATCTTCGGATTGCTCGATCAGGCCCTGTTGCGCGCCTTGCCTGTGAAGGAGCCCGATCGCCTCGTTCTCTTGCGCTATTCCGGCAGCAATCGTGGACACCTCAGTTCGCGTTCTGACGGCAAGCTCTACTTTTCCTATCCCATGTACCGCGACCTCCGCGACCGCAACACCGTCTTCAGCGGCGTAATTGCGACCGACTGGATGCAAGCCGGCCTGCAGTGGCACAACCAACCGGAGCTGATCGGCACGGAGCTGGTCTCGGGCAACTATTTCGATGTTCTCGGAGTGCAGCCCGCTCTCGGCCGTCTGTTCGTCGCCTCCGACGATGTCGTCGCCAACGCCAATCCTGTCGCCGTGCTGAGCTTCGGCTACTGGCGTCGCCGCTTCGGCGCCGATCCAGCAATTCTGAACCAGTCCGTTTTAGTGAACGGTCATCCCTTCACCATCATCGGCGTGGCGCAGCCGGGCTTTCACAGCGTCGTCGTAGGCGATACTCCTGACTTGTTCGTGCCGATGACCATGCTCTCACAGGTCAGTCCGGGAAATACTGATCTTGAAGATCGCCGTTCGAGCTGGCTCAACATTGTCGCCCGGCTGAATCCCGGCGTCAGCCGCGAGCAAGCCGAGGCAGCCATCAATCCGCTTTGGTATGCGATTCGCAGCGACGAACTAAAACAGATCGTACCAACCACACCGACCTTCCGGGAGAACTTCGTGGCCAAGTCCCACCTGTCGTTGCTCGATGGCGCAAAAGGACTTTCGCCGCTGCGCGGGGATGTGCAAAGCCCCCTCCTTATTGTGATGGCGATGGTGGGCCTGGTGGCGCTGATGGCTTGCGCCAACGTGGGCAGCCTGCTGCTGGTCCGCGCTGCCGGCCGCATACGCGAAATGTCGGTGCGCTATGCGCTGGGTGCAGAGCGCAAGCGGATCATCCAGCAGCTTCTCGTGGAAGGCCTCCTGCTGGGCCTGGCCGGCGGACTCCTCGGCGTAATCCTCGCGCCTCAAATCTCAGCCGTGCTGATCCGCATGATCTGGGGTGGGAACGGCATGGAGCTGCCGTTCTCGTCACAACTGGATTTGAGAATTCTCGCTTTTAACTTCGCCTTGGCAGTAACGGCCAGCCTGCTTTTCAGCCTGGCGCCCGCGGTCCAGTTCTGGCGCCCCAATCTAGCGCCCGCACTCAAGCAACAAGTAATCACCGGCGGAGGCCCGTTGCGCTTCCGCCGCATCGCGGTCGGTGTGCAAGTGGGATTAAGTCTTTTGCTCCTGGTCGGCGCCGGCCTTTTCATGCGAACGCTGCGGAACCTGAAGTCCCTCGACGTCGGGTTCGCCACCGATCATCTGGTGACCTTCACCATCGATCCATCGCTCGCGGGATATCCTTCCAGCCAGAATCTTGAAGTGGATTCCCGCGTTCTCCGCACCTTGGCGGCCCTGCCAGGCGCGCGTTCCGTTGCCGCCACCAACGACTCGGAGTTGGCCGGCGACAACTGGTCCAATACCATCACGCTCGCCGGCTATACCGCTAGAGAGGATGAGGACATGAACGTTGAGCATCCCTAAGTAAGTCCTGACTACTTCTCAAGCATGGGGATGCCTTTGCTGGCGGGCCGCGAGTTAACCGATGCAGACCGAACGGGAACTCAAAAAGTTGCAGTCGTCAACGAGAGTTTTGCCCGCCACTTCTTCTCCACGCCGCAGAACGCGCTGCAGCATTACTTCGGCGAACGCGGCCAGCAAATTCCTCCGGACACCGTAATCGTCGGCGTGGTCAAAGATGCGAAGCATACCGGGGTTCGCCAGGAAGTCAAACGCACCGTGTTTACTCCCTATCTGCAGCAAAGCGATCCCGGCGGCATGACCTTCTACATCCGCACGTGGCAATCCCCAGAAAGCGCCGAAACCACCATCCGCGGCGCCATGCAGACTGTGGATTCGAAGTTGGTGCTCGACGCCTTCCGCACGATGGATGAACAAATCGACGACAACCTCACTGCCGAACGTGTAGTTGCTCTGCTGGCCGCGAGCTTCGGAGTGCTGGCCGCGCTCATGGCCGCGATCGGCTTATACGGAGTGCTGGCCTATTCCACGGCGCAGAGGACTTCAGAGATCGGCATCCGCATGGCGCTGGGCGCGAGCCGCGCCTCGGTGGTGCGCGCGGTCCTGGTCGAAGTGCTGTGGCTCGCCGGAGTCGCCGTTGCCGTGGCTTTGCCCATATCGCTAGTGCTGGGTATGGCGGTGCGCAGCCAGTTGTTTGGGATTTCAAGCAGCGATCCGCTTACGCTGGCCCTGGCTACGCTGGTAATCCTGCTGGTTGCCATCGCTTCCGCGCTGCTGCCCGCGCGCCGCGCCGCGACCGTCGATCCCATACGGGCGCTGCGTTACGAGTAGGAGGTTCAACCCCGGATGAACGGATTGCTCCAAGACCTGCGTTACGCACTGCGGCAGTTGTGCCGCAACCCCGGATTCACCGCGGTTGCCTTGCTCACGCTCGCTCTCGGCATTGGAGCCAACACAGCGATGTTTTCCGTGATCCACGCCGTGTTGCTCAAGCCGCTCCAGTATGGCGAGCCCGACCGCGTCGTGCTCATCGCCGACGGAGCAACATCAACACGATTCGACGAAATGAAAGCGGCGAGCCGGTCCTACACCGAGATCGGAGCATACACAGTCGGTCCCGAAGAATTGGCGCTTTCCGGCGTCGCCGAACCGGAAGTGTTGAAAGGTGCGCGAGTCTCCGCCAACTTCCTGCACATTCTGGGAGTAAGCGCGCTGCTCGGCCGCACTTTCTTTGCCGAGGAAGACGAGCCCGGCGCGCCGGCCGTGGCGATGATCAGCGAGTCATTGTGGCGGCGCCGCTTCGGTGCTGACGCGTCGGTCTTAGGAAAGACGATCACGCTTGCAGCCCAGCCGCACACCATCATCGGCGTACTGCCGTCGGGTTTCCAGTTCCCGTTTTCCAACGCGGATGTGTGGCTGACGAGACCGTCAGAGTGGTCGGTGATTCCGGCTCAGGGACGGCTTCTCAGTCCGATCCTGAGCGTATTCGGCCGGCTGAAACCGGATGTGGGTCTTCACCAGGCAACGGCTGAACTACTCGTGCTGAACAGTCAATACGCGGCGGCTCATCCCGGAATGCTGGACACGAAACCCGACGCGCCAGAAAGCGTGCAGCCCTTCAAGGAACAACTCGTTTCTGAGATACGTCCCGAACTCTGGATGTTGTTTGGAGCCGTCGGTTTCATATTGCTGATCGTCTGCGCGAACCTGGCCGGGCTGCAACTGGCGCGCGCGACTTCCCGCTCGCGCGAATTTGCCGTGCGCGCCGCGATCGGGGCCGGACGCGGCCGCATCGCCGGGCAACTTCTTGGCGAGAGTTTGTTGCTGTCATGTCTGGGTGGCGCACTGGGCATAACCCTGGCTGCCTGCAGTTTGATCGGCATCAGAAGCATCACGTTTGTCGATCTGCCACGCGCGGAAGAAATTCGGATGGATGGCACCGTTCTGGCTTTCGCACTCGCGCTCTCGGTAATCACCGGCGTCCTGTACGGCCTGGTCCCTTCACTCGCTGCATCCCGCTCCGACCTCGCCGGAGTTCTGCGGGGAAGCGGAGAGGCGGCGACTTCAACCTCCAGGCTACGCTTTGGCCCGCGAGGCTTGCTGGTGGTGGGACAGGTGGCGTTGTCGATTGTGCTGCTGATTGGCGCGACGCTCCTGCTCGAGAGCCTGGCTCGCGTGTACCGCGTCGATCCAGGATTTCAAACCTCCAACCTGCTCACCATGAACATCGCCTTGCCTACCGCGCGCTACGATACGGACGAGAAAAAATCCGCATTCTATGAGGAACTCGTCGAGCGCGCCGATACGCTCCCCGGAGTCCGCAATGCGGCCATAGCACGAACGCTTCCCATGACCGATGGTTGGGCGGGAGTGCCCGTCCAGCCGGCCGCTACGACGCCCATGAAGCTGAACGAGCGCCCCATCGCGGTCCTTCAGGATGTCACGCCCGCATACTTTCGCACGCTGGGAATTGCGCTGAAACGAGGAAGAGAGTTCACCGCGCACGACCGCCAACACTCCGTTCCAGTTGCGATCGTCAACGAAAGCTTAGCTCGCCTCTTCTGGCCCCAATATCCCAGCGGTCCTAACCCCATCGGGCAGCATATTCTCGTCGGCTCCCAGCCAGAGCCGAAAGAAATAGTCGGTATAGCTGCCGATGTGCGCCTGGGCTTGGATGTGGATGCACGCGCCGGAATATACCTCCCCAGCGCACAGGAGCCGCCTCAGTCCGCCATGCTTGCGATACGGACGAAAAGCGACCCACTGGAGTTCGCCAAGGCGGTTCGAGGCGAAGTCTTGGCGATTGATCCCGACCAGCCGGTGTCGGCGATCGCATCGATGGACCAATTGGTGGAAGCATCGGAAGGGCAGCTTCGACTAATGATGACGCTGTTGGGAACATTCGCTGCCGCCGCCGCACTCCTTGCCGTGGTTGGAATCTACGGCGTCATCTCCTATTCCGTCGTGCGGCGGACCAGGGAAATAGGAATTCGACGGGCCCTAGGCGCGCAACGCACCGATATTCTTTCGCTCGTGGTTCGGCAGGTGATCAGCCTTGCGCTGGCCGGTATTTTCTTCGGGATCTGCGGCGCCTTCGCCCTGACTCGAGTGTTGAAAGATTTGTTATTTCAGATCAGCGCAACGGACCCCGCCACGTTCGCCGGCATTTCGATATTGTTTGTTATCGCTGGATTAGCTGCAAGTTATATTCCAGCACGCCACGCCACCAAGGTCGATCCCATGGTGGCGCTGCGCTGGGAGTAGGCACAGCAGCGGAGAAAAAACTATGAACGGACTAGTCCAGGATCTTCGTTACGCTCTGCGCCAACTGCGCAAGAGCCCCGGCTTCGCCTGCACCGCCATTTTGATCTTGACTCTCGGTATGTGTGCCAGCGTGTCGATCTTCGGCTTTGTCGATGCCGCATTGATCAAACCGCTGCCCTACGCAAATCCCACACGCCTCGTCGAAGTCACTGAAAGTGTCGCCATCATTCCCCGCGCCAACCTTTCTTATCTGGATTATCTCGACTGGAAAAAGCTTAATCAGGTCTTCAGCTCGATGGATGTCCACGACGAGGCCGATTACCTCCTGCGCACTCCCACGGGCACGGATCCCGTATCCGGCGCGCGCGTGAGCGACGGGTTCTTTCGTACGCTCGGCGTCACACCCCTGCTTGGCCGTGACTTTTATTCCGGCGAAGATCTTCCCGCAGCGCCGCAGACCGTGATCCTGAGCTACGCCACTTGGCAAGAGCGCTTTGGCGGAAGAAAGAATGTCATTGGCGAAGCGGTCGCGCTTAGCGGCATCCCTTACACCATCGTCGGGGTCTTGCCGCGACACTTCCAATTCGCTCCCCGAGGCAACGCCGAGTTCTGGACGACGCTTCACCCCACCGACCAATGCTCTCTCCGGCGCAGTTGCCACGACCTCACCGGAGTTGGCCGGCTCAAGGATGGCGTCTCCGTCGCGGCAGCGTTGGCCGATATGAAGACAATTGCGCGGCAACTGGAGATGCAATATCCCGACGACAACCGCGATCAGGGCGCGAGCGTAATACCTCTTTCCGAAGCAATCATTGGCGATATTCGTCCCATGCTGCTTGTGCTGCTGAGCGGCGCAGGGCTTCTGCTTCTGATCGCCTGCGTGAACGTGTCGAGCTTGCTGCTGGTTCGCACCGAAGGCCGCAAGCGTGAGATCGCTGTGCGGGGCGCGCTTGGCGCGTCGCGCGCGCGGCTGATTCGGCAGTTCGTCACCGAAGGCTTCGTGCTGGTCGCGGCGGGCAGCGTACTAGGCCTGGCTGCTGCTCATGCGGCAATGCAAATTCTCAGCCGGCTCATCTCGAAAGACAGGATGGCCAGCATGCCCTTTCTGCAAGGGCTCCAGTTAAATCTCCACGGGCTGGTTTTTGCCGCGGCCATCTCCCTTCTCGCCGTGGCTCTGTTCTCTCTAGCGCCCATCGCCCGCCTGCCTCTAACCAAGCTGCGCGAAGGCCTGACCGAAGGCGGCCGTGGTTACGCGGGAACCGTGTGGCGCCGCTTTGGAGCCAATCTGGTGGCCGTCGAACTCGCGATTGCGGTTGTTCTGCTCGTCGGTGCCGGATTGCTGGGCAAGAGTTTCTATCGCCTGTTGCATGTTGATATCGGCTTCCAGGCCGATCACCTCGCTACACTGCAAGTCGAGTTGCCCGACACCAGCTATAAGAAGGATGAGCAGCAGGCCGCAGCTGGACGCCAGATCGTCAGCCGCATCTCCAGCCTCCCCGGCGTCACTTCTGTGGGCATCTCAGATGTGCTGCCCGTAAGTTTCAACGGCAACACCACCTGGATCAGAATTCTCGACCGCCCCTACAACGGAGAACACAACGAAGTGAACCAGCGGGATGTCAGCTCCGCCTTCTTCACCACCCTGCAGGCCAAGCTCCTGCGCGGCCGTTTCTTTACCGAAGCTGACGATGCCTCCAAGCCCCGCGTAGTCATGATTAACGAGACGCTCGCGAAGAGATACTTTCCTGGGGAAGATCCCATCGGCAAGAAGATCGGCGACACGGGTCTCTCGCCCAAGTCGATCACCGAAATCGTTGGAGTGGTCGAAGATGTGAAGGATGGCTCGCTCGATTCGGAGATTTGGCCAGCCGTCTACTATCCCTTCGAACCAGAGTCCCGACACTTTTTTTTCGGTCGTCGTGCGCACTTCGCAGTCCGAGAAGTCGCTGCTGCCGGCGCTGGTCACGGCCATCCATGAGATCGATCCCGGCATCGGTACGCTGAACGAAGCGACGATGGCGGGCAGAATCAACGACTCGCCGAGCGCCTATCTCCACCGTTCCTCTGCCTGGCTGGTCGGTAGTTTCGCCGCCTTGGCCTTGCTGCTGGGCGTCGTCGGTCTCTACGGCGTCATCGCGTACTCGGTCACCCAGAGGACGCGCGAAATCGGAGTGCGCATGGCGCTCGGAGCTCAGCGCAGCTCGGTGTATCAGCTCATCATGAAAGAGGCAGCCTGGCTGGCGGGCGCGGGAATTGCCGCCGGCCTCGTCTGCTCCATCGCCGCCGCCACGCTGATTCGCGGCCTGCTCTTCGGAGTTCGATCCTGGGATGCCGCCACGTTTATCGCCGTATCCGCGTTGCTCGCGGTCTCGGCGTTGCTGGCCAGCTACATCCCAGCCCGCCGGGCGGCGAAAGTCGATCCCATGGTGGCGTTGCGGTACGAGTGAGGAGATCGAGTAGGAGATGAAGATGACTGGATTACTTCAAGATCTTCGCTACGCGCTGCGCCAGCTGCGCAAGAGCCCTGGCTTCGCCGCCGTTGCCGTGCTTACGCTGGCACTGGGCATCGGGGCGAACACCGGTATTTTCACTCTGGTGAATGCAGTTCTCTTAAAGTCCTTGCCCGTCCCGCATCCCGAACAGCTCTTTCTGGTCAGGCACAGCGACCGGTTCGCCGAGAACTCGCGCTTCTCCTATCCGATGTTCGAGAATGTGCGCGCCGTCCTTCCGCACTCGGCCAGTCTCGCAGCGATGACGTGGCCCGCCGATTTCTACGCGAGCCTGGGGAACAGCCAACCTGAAATGGTGCAGGCTCAGCTTGTTTCCGGCAACTACTTTCAGACGCTCGAAACCTACGCTGCGCTCGGGCGCCTCCTCACTCCTAGCGACGACAAGTTGGCAGGCGGCAGCCCCGTAGCCGTGCTTAGCTACGGCTGCTGGGAGCGGCGTTTCGGGCGGGATCCAGGCGTGCTCGGCCGCAAAATTGGCGTGAATGGAATGCCATTTGAAGTGATTGGCGTCGCGGCGCCCGGCTTCTTCGGAGCGCGAGCCGGTACGGCGCCGGATTTCTGGCTGCCGCTCACGATGCAGTCGGCTGTCCACTATGCCCAGCACTATAGCCAAGGCGAAGGCGCCGACTTGGACAAGCCCTGGATACTTCAGGCGGATATTCGCTGGCTGCAGTTCATTGTCCGCGTGCCCGATCGCTCGGCGCTTCCCGCAACGCTGGCAGCAATCAATCAGGTCTTCCGGCAGCATCTGGAAGGGGATGCGGTGGGAATTCAAGATCCTCAGGAACGCGCGGCTTTCCTTCGTGAGCGCTTGGAACTCGAACCCGGCAGCCGCGGTTTGTCCACGCTGCGGCGCAGTTTTTCTCAGCCCCTGCTCGTCCTGATGGCCATGGTTGGCCTCGTGCTGCTGATT
This sequence comes from uncultured Acidobacteriaceae bacterium, assembly GCA_963827005.1. Taxonomy (GTDB): domain Bacteria; phylum Acidobacteriota; class Terriglobia; order Terriglobales; family Acidobacteriaceae; genus Sulfotelmatobacter. Next base: position 244,338 of record CAWGZD010000007.1, on the reverse strand, counting down.
GCGTGCGCCAATCTTGCCAATCTTCTTCTGGCGCGCGCCGCTGCGCGCGAGCGCGAGATCGCAGTCCGGCTGTCCCTGGGAGCCAGCCGCATTCGACTGGCCCGGCAAATCCTCACCGAGTGCATGCTGCTTTCGACCTTCGGTGGAGTGCTGGGCATCGCTGTCGCTTACTGGTGCAGCTCATTTTTTCCCAAGTGGGCGTCCGGCGGAGCTACGCCGATTCCTTTGAACCTCGCCCCCGATGCGCGCGTGCTCATCTTCAGCACGTTCGTCGCAGTACTCACCGGGATTCTTTTCGGTCTGGCTCCGGCGCTGCAAGGCACACGGGTCGAGCCAGTTCATGCCCTGAAGGCCAGCGGGCGCGGATTCTCGGGCAGCGGCCGCGTGGGCAAGCATTGGTCGTTCAAGCAGACGCTGGTCGCTTCCCAGGTCGCGCTGTCTCTGGTTCTTCTGGTGGGGGCAGGCCTGTTCCTTCGTACGCTCCGCAACTTCACCGAGCTTGATCCCGGCTTTGACCGCGATCACATCTTGACGGTCTGGCTCGATACGCACATGGCCGGCTACAGGCAGGACCACTTATCTCCCTTGTACCAGCAGCTTATCGCACAAGTAGAGGCGATCCCGGGTGTGCGCTCTGCTTCTATGGCCAGTTGCGGGCTGGCCACCGGATGCGGCGACGCCAGCGACATCTATCTTCCCGGCGTGCCCCACACCAACGGCGAGACGGACGCACAGGAACGCAGGGTCAGCCAGCACTTTCTCACCACGGCCAGAATTCCTCTCCTTAAAGGCAGGGATTTCGCGGCCTCCGACACAGAAAAAAGTCCTCCGGTCGCAATCGTGAATCAGACTTTTGTTCATGAATTCCTGCACGACAACAACCCCATCGGCCAATATTTCGGTTACGACCCCGCCAACGATCACCGCTTTCAGATTGTCGGCGTGGTCCAGGACGCACGCGTGAACGACATAACCGAAATCGCCCCGCCTCTGATCTACCATTCGCTTGTTCAGGATCTGATCGACGTCGAAAGCCTCGACGTGCGCACCTACGGCGATCCCGCGCAACTGATTTCATCAGTCCGCGAGGCGGTGCGCAGCGTGGATCCGAACCTGCCCATCGGCGGCGTTACCACCGTGACCGAACAGTTAAGCGATGATTTGGCGCAGCAGCGGCTCATCGCAAGGCTGACCGCTATCTTCGGTGGGCTCGCGCTGGGGCTCGCCTGCATGGGCCTTTACGGTGTGGTGTCTTACACGGTTGCGCGCCGCACCAGCGAACTCGGCATTCGACTGGCTCTCGGTGCTTCGCGCCGATCCGTGCTCTGGCTCGTGTTGCGCCAGACCCTGGTAGTCATCGGCACCGGTGTCGCCGCCGGACTTTTGCTGGCGTTTCTGGCCGGACGAACTCTTACCAGTTTGTTGTTCGGCCTCAGCCCCTACGACCCCGCAACCGTGCTAACTGCGGCAGCTTTGTTGCTGCTGGTTTCCGTTGGCTCAGGCTTGAGGCCGGCGTGGCGCGCCGCTCACCTGAACCCGACCGAATCGTTGCGCGCAGAATGAACGCTGAGGAATGAACGCTGAATCAGGAGATGCATGATCCAACTGAAAAATATCGATCGCAGCTATAAAACCGGCGCCGGGCAAACCTGGGTGCTGCGCCGCGTGAACCTCGACTTCGTGAAGGCGAGTTCATCACTGTGATGGGACCCTCCGGGGCGGGGAAGTCTTCGCTCCTCAACGTGCTCGCCCTGCTCGACGACCAGTGGAAAGGCGAATACTGGTTTCGTGAGCAGGCCGTGCACGAAATGAAGCGCAAGCCGCGCAGTGAACTGGCCAAGCTGAACGTCGGCATGGTCTTCCAGAGCTACCACCTGCTCGACGATCTTACGGTGGCGGAAAATATTGACCTCCCGCTTTCTTATAAGGACATTCCCCGCGTCCCGGCGGCAGAGTCTTGTCGCTGACACTCTTGACCGCTTCCAGATCGTCGCCAAGAAAGATCTATATCCCAGCCAGCTTTCCGGGGGACAACAGCAACTGGTCGGCGTCGCGCGCGCTGTGATCCACAAACCTCCGCTTCTGCTCGCCGATGAACCGACCGGCAATCTGCATTCCGAGCAGGCCAAAGGGATTATGGAACTCTTCCGCGAACTCAATCAGCAGGGAACTACGATCGTGCAGGTGACTCACTCGGAGGCGAATGCCGCCTACGGGAGCCGCACCATCCAGCTGCGCGACGGATGGCTGGTAGCAGATACCGCCAATCCATGACTTAGCCACGCGACGGAGGTCAACGCATCGTGAGTCTTCTTAGGTACGAACTGCGCAGACGTGATTGCTGGATTTTGACAGCGAGGCAAACGTGAGCGGATTTTGGCAGGACGTCCGGTATGCGGCGCGCGTGCTCGGCAAAAACCCCGGCGCCACTGCCGATCATGGTATTCACGCTCGCGCTGGCGATCGGTGCAACGACGGCCATCTTTAGCGTCGTGTACGGGGTCTTGCTCCGCCCGCTGCCCTATTCCGGCCCCGACCGCATCATGGCGGTCTCAGAGGTGACCTCAAATGCCAGGCCCTCGCGCCTCGCGGATCCCAACTTCGATGACTTCCGCGATCAAAACCATAGCTTTCAATCCCTCGCGAAATACACGGCGGACACGGTCTCTGTTTCCGGAGCGGGGCAGCCGGCGCGCACAACCGTAGCAGCGGTAACGCCGGAGTTTCTTAAGGTATTCGGAGTCGAGCCGATCATCGGCCGGGATTTCACGGCCAGTGATGATGAGAAGGGCGCGGCGCCGGTCGCCCTCGTAAGCTACGGTTATTGGAGGCAATATCTCGGATCGCCGCAGGATCTTTCGCAATCGCACCTGAGAATTAACAATGCGGCCTACTCCGTCATTGGCGTGCTGCCCTCGGGATTTCGATTTCCGAATGACGTGGACGTGTGGCTTGCCGCCGATAGAGGCGGCGAGAATCTCAGCCGCACATCGCACAATTATTCCAGCGTCGGCCGGTTGAAAGACGTCGTAAGCATTGAGCAGGCGCGCCAGGATATCAGCGCCATCGCGCGAAGGATCTACCAGGCGTCGAATGAGAAGAGCGATTACCTGCTCCGCGATGGAACAGTAGTTCCACTGCAGGCGGCCATCACGGGAAATGTCCGGTCGCCGCTACTCATCCTTCTCGGCACGGTGGGATTCTTGTTGCTCGTGGCGTGCGCGAACGTTGCAAACTTGCTGCTGGCGCAAGCTTCAGTGCGCGAGCGCGAGCTTTCGATTCGCGTCACGCTCGGCGCAGCGCGCGGCCGCCTTGTGCGCCAATTCTTGACCGAAGGCATTCCTGCTCTCGTTGGTCAGCGGAGTTCTGGGAGTGTTCGCCGCGCTCTGGGGTGTCGCCGGGTTGTTGGCCCTGGCTCCGGACAATTTGCCACGGCTCGAAAGTGTCGCCGTAAGCGTGCCAGTGCTGCTGTTTGCGTTCTTGCTCTCCACCGTGGTGGCTGCTGGGCTCGGCGTGTTCACAGCTGTGCGGGCGACGCGAGGCGATTCAGGGAACGGCCTTGTCCAAGGCGGACGCGGACAGGCCGGGTCGCAAGGCAGCCAGCGCGTGGGGTGGGCGCTTGTCGCGGCGCAGATCGCCATTACGTTGGTGCTGGTGATTGGCGCGGGCTTGCTGGGACGCAGCTTGATGAGGGTCCTCGAAGTGAATCCAGGATTTCGTGTGGACAAGATCGTAGCGATGGATGTCTCGCTGTTGTGGACGGACGAGCCGAAAGCAAAGTCGGCGCAGGGAATGTTCTTTTCGAACTTGATTGACCGGCTGAAACAAATCCCCGGCGTGCGCGGCGTGGGCGCCGCAAGCGCGCTGCCCATGTCCGGCGGACTGCCCGACGGAATGTTTTTGCTGATGACGCAGGATGAGGTTCCCAAAACGACGGACGGCCTCGGCGCGTTGTTCAATCAAAGAGAACGGATCGGCGAAGCCGATTTTTGTGTAGCGACGGAGGGATATTTCCAGATGCTGGGAATTCCTCTAGTCCGCGGACGAATGTTCGACCAGCGTGATGGGGCGAGCGCGCCGCACGTCGCGCTGATTAGCGAGTCGCTCGCGCACGACCGCTGGCCACACCAGGACCCGATCGGACACACCATTGAATTCGGAAATATGGATGGAGACTTGCGCCTGCTGACCATCGTAGGAATCGTCGGCGACACGCACGAATACGGCCTTGACCAGCCGTCGCGGCCGACGGTCTATGTGAATTTGTTCCAGCGGCCGCGTGCGGTTATGACGGTTACGATGCTGAGCGATGCCGACACGCGCTCGGTAAGCGCAGCTGCACGGGAAATTGTGCGGGATCTCAATCCGGAAATTCCAACGACGTTCCAGACATTTCAGCAAGTGTATTCCGCGTCGCTGGGCTCGCGGCAATTCAACCTGATACTGATCGGATTCTTCGGAATTACCGCGCTGTTGCTGGCGATTGCTGGAGTGTATGGCGTGATGGCGTATTCCGTGAGCCGGCGCACGCGCGAATTCGGCGTGCGCGTCGCTCTAGGCGCCACATCGCGGGACGTGCTCCGCCTGGTTCTGGGACAAGGACTGCGCACTATCCTGATGGGCGTGGCGATTGGAATCGCGGCGTCGTTCGCTCTAACCCAAGCGCTCTCATCGCTGCTGTTCGGCGTGACGGCGACGGATCCAGTCACATTCGGTGGAATGACGCTCTTGTTAATCGCAGTCGCGCTGCTGGCTTGTTACATTCCGGCGAGGCGCGCGACGAAAGTGGATCCGATGGTCGCGCTGCGGTATGAGTAACGGTAATTGCGTTAATGACGCATCCATATTCGCAGGTGGAACCAAAAGGACGGGCATGCACACTTTCTGGGAAAACAGTCGTTACATAATTCGCAAGTTCGTGGAGAATTCCGTCTTAAAGCTGGGAGTCTCGATCCTCTACGCGTCTGGAATCCTGGCCACCGCGCAGGCGCAAAGCACCAGCGTCCCCGCCGCGACCGGGACTCAACAGCCAGTCTCGCAGGCGATCATTTCGAACCAGTTTGACATGCAGAAATCTCATAACCCGCTTCACGCGTATTCGCCCGATGAAGTTCCCGAGCCGGTGCTGGCGAATTCGTCCCGTCTCGACACTCTGGTTCGCGACGGCAAGCTTTACCTGTCGCTGAAAGATGCCATCGAACTCGCGCTCGAAAACAACCTGGATTTAGCCATCGCCCGTTACAACCTGCCGATCGCCGATACTGACATTTTGCGCACGCAAGCGGGAGGATTTTTCCGCGGCGTCAACACCGGCGTGGTTCAGGGAACTCCCGGGGGAGGCGTAGGCGGTTTTGGCACCGGCGCTCCCGGCGCCGGAGCGGGCGGCACGACCAGCGGCGCTGGAGGCGCGGGTGCCGGCGCTTCTGGTCTGGTGCAATCCACCCTGGGCGCGGGAACCACCGTCGCGTCTTACGATCCCTCGATCACCGGCACCATCGGAGTGGAGCACCAAACCACTCCCCTCGCCAACCTGGCGGTATACGACGTGCCTTCCCTCCAGTTGAATACATCGCAAGCCAATCTCACCTATCAGCAGGCCTTCGCGACCGGCACCAGCATTTCTTTTCAGTTCAATAACAGCCGCCAGACGGCGAACAGTCCCGACATTTTTCTTTCCCCTGCGTTTAGTTCAATGTTCCGCGTTTCGGTGCAGCAGGAATTGCTCGCCGGGTTCGGCTTGGGGCCCAATCTGCGCTATCTCCGCATTGCCAAGAACAACAAGAAGATTTCCGACATTGCCTTCAAAGATCAAATCGTCGCCACCGTGGCCCAGATCGAGAATATCTACTGGGACCTGGTCAGCGCCTACGAGCAGACCAGGGTGAACGAACAATCCTCGGCCTTCGCGCAGCAGACCTTCGACAACGCCAAAAAGCAATTCGAGTTGCAAAGCATCCCGGAGATGGACGTGATGCGCGCCGAAGCCGAAGTCTCCCGCCGCGACCAGGATCTAACCGTCGCCCGCACCAGTCTTCAGTTTCAGGAGACGCTCATGAAGAATGCCGTCACGAGAAGCCTGGAAGATCCTGTGCTTGAGGCCATGCCGGTCGTGCCCACGGACCGCATGCAGGAGGCCCCCGCCGAAACCGTTCCCTCGATTCAGGAATTGACTGCCTCGGCCTTGCAGGGCCGGCCAGAGCTGGCCGAATCTGATATCGACCTGGCCAACCGCCGCCTCAGCCGTCAGGCCGCGCGCAACGCGCTGTTGCCGTCACTTTCGCTGATCGGCTTTTGGGGCAGTTCGGGGTTGGCAGGGCCGCTGAATCCTGCTTGTGGAAGCGGTTGTACCAGCAGCGTCCCCGGCGATTTCGGGGGAGCGCTGCAGAATGCTTTCAACGACTCTTCTCCTGACTACTACGTCGGGCTGAACCTTAACATCCCCATCCGGAATCGTGTCGCCAAGGCCGATCAGTACCGCTCTGAACTCGAGTACCGGCAAGCCGAACTACGCATGGAGGAACTGAAGAAACAGGTCCGCATCGAAGTTCGCAACGCGCAGTATGCCCTGCAACAAACCACGGCGCGGGTGCAGGCCGCCCGCAAGGAGCGAGATCTGGCCAAGCGGACCTTCGAGATCACTCAAAAAGAGCAGGATTTGGGCGCGGGATCGAGTTATCAGACGCTTTCCGCCCAGCGCGACCTGGCCTTGGCGGAATTGGACCTGGTCGGCGCCATGACCATACTGGAGAAGGCAAAAGTTGAGCTGGATCGGGCCACCGGCATGACTTTGGAACATAATGGCATCCGGGTGCAGGACGCGGTCAGCGGTACAATCAACGCTGCGAGTCCTTAGACCGATGCCGACTTCGACCAAACCGGGTGACCTGCATGCCGCGTCCACCGGCGGCAGCAACGCCCGGCCCCGCGTTCTGGCGGCCGATGACCAACAGCACGTTCTCGAAGCCCTCGAACTTCTGTTGCGCCCGCAGGGCTATGACGTGGAAACCGCGAAGTCTCCGGCGCTGGTGCGCGAGGCGCTAGCGACCGGCTCCTATGATGCTGTCCTCATCGACCTGAACTACACCCGCGACACGACTTCCGGCCGGGAAGGGCTCGACCTGCTTTCTGAGATCGTGTTCCTTCGACAGCAGCACTCCCGTCATCGTGATGACGGCGTGGGCCAACATTGAGCTGGCCGTAGAAGCCATTCGCCGTGGAGCGCGGGATTTTATTCAAAAACCCTGGGAGAACCAGCGCCTGCTCACCATTCTGCGCACTCAGGTTGAGCTGCGCCGCGCGCTGCAGCAGGCGGAACGCCTGGCGGCGCAGAACCGCTTGCTGCAGGCCGAAGGCCGCCCTGACTTCATCGCATCTGCGCGCGTCGATGCAGCACGTGCTGGAAACCATCACCCGCGTTGGACCCTCCGACGCCAACATCCTGATCACCGGAGAGCATGGCACGGGCAAAGAAGTGGTGGCCCGGACGCTGCACGCGCTTTCCCTTCGAGCCTCGCGTCCCATGATCGCCGTAAACACCGGCGCCATCCCCGATGGGATATTTGAAAGTGAACTCTTCGGCCACGTGAAGGGCGCGTTTACTGACGCCCGCACGGATCGCATTGGCCGCTTCGAACTCGCCGATGGCGGCACGATTTTCCTCGATGAGATTGGCAATGTGCCTTATCGCCAGCAAGCCAAGCTACTGCGCGTGCTCGAAACCAGCGAGATCGAACGCGTCGGTTCGTCGCGCAGCCGCCACGTGGATGTGCGCGTCATCTCCGCGACCAACGCCGATCTTCGAGCGGCATGCGCGGCCGGACAATTTCGCGAAGACTTGCTGTTCCGCCTGAACACGGTAGAGATCCACGTCCCGGCGCTGCGCGAACGGCGGGAAGACATTCCCGCTCTCGCCCTGCATTTCCTTGCGCGCTATGCATCGCGCTACCGCCGGGCAGTGCAGGGTTTCGAAGCGTCGGCATTGCAACAGCTCATGCAATACGCCTGGCCGGGCAATGTCCGCGAGCTGGAGCACACGCTCGAGCGCGCCGTCCTCATGTGCCGCGGTAGCGAGATCCAGCGGACTGATCTGGGTCTGGACTTGTCCCGCCAGCAGAGTCAGAACCTGGAAGAACTTAGCCTAGAGGCGGTGGAAGCCATTCTGATCCGGAAGGCGTTGCAGCGCTCCCAGGGAAATGTGAGCCAGGCGGCGGAGACCCTGGGATTGAGCCGAGGTGCGCTTTACCGCCGGATGGAGAAGTATGGCCTCTAGCCCGCGCGGGAGCCCAAGTCCCGGCGCGCGCAAACCCCCTCGCAAACGAGTTCGCCTGCTTTACGAGCGCCGCATCAGTCTCTTCTCCCTGCTGGTCGGCCTTCCCGCGATGATTGTTGGCGGCATTCTGATCTGGCTTCAACCCTGGTCCGCGGAATCAAAGTTGGGGTTGCTTCTGGCCGAGTTGCTGGTCTGGTGGCTGCTGGCGCTGGCCTTGCAGGAGCAAACTTCGCGGCCGCTGCAGACTCTGGCCAACGTGATTGCCGCTTTGCGCGAAGAAGACTATTCCTTTCGCGCGCGGGGCGCAGCGGCCGACGATGTGCTCGGCGAACTCTCAATCGAAGTCAACGCGCTGGCCGACCTGCTGGCCGACCAGCGAATTCGCGCCATCGAAGCCACAGCTTTATTGCGTCGCGTGGTGGAAGAGATCGACGCACCTTTGTTTACCTTCGATCCGGACCAGATTCTGCGGCTAGTGAACTCCGCCGGAGAGCGCCTGCTGCAACAGCCTTCCGTAAGGCTGCTGGGGCGCACTGCCGGTGAGATCGGATTGGCGGGCTGCCTGGCCGCCGAGAGCGAGACGCTGGTTCCGCTTCCTTTCCACAGCCCCAGTGCGCGTTGGCTGGTGCGGCGAAGTTCTTTTCGCCAGCGCGGCGTGCCGCATTCCCTGATCGTTCTCTCCGATGTAAGCCGCGCGTTGCGCGAAGAAGAGCGCAGCGCGTGGCAGCGCCTGATCCGGGTGCTCGGCCACGAGCTCAACAATTCGCTCACGCCCATTAAGTCAATTGCGGGAAGCCTGAGCACGCAGATTGCGAAAGCGGTGCCCGATTCCGGCCAGCGCCAGGACTTCGAACGCGGGCTCGCCATCATCGAAACCCGCGCCGACAGCCTCAACCGCTTCCTGCAGGCATACCGCCAGCTCGCTCAGATGCCGCCGCCCGTATTGCGCAAGACTTCGCTGCCTCCGCTGGTAGAGCGCGTGGCGGGATTAGAAACGAGACTGCACGTACAGGTAATTCCAGGCCCTGCTCTTGAGTTGGAGGTTGATCCCGATCAGCTCGAGCAGATGCTGATCAACCTTGTGCGCAATGCGGTGGAGGCTGCGCTTGAACCGGGACACGCGACGGGTCCACCTGGCGCCGAGGCGGCAACATCCTTGCCAGCTGTGACTGCGGATCCTTTGGTGGTCATGCGTTGGGAAGTGTCTGAACGAGATGTGACTCTCACCATCGAAGACAACGGCCCCGGTCTCCTCAACCCGAGCAACGCGTTTGTCCCCTTCTACACGACGAAGCCGGCGGGGAGTGGGATCGGGTTGGTGCTCGCGCGCCAGATTGCGGAAGCGCACGGGGGATCGATTGAGCTTGTGAACCGTAAGGAGAAGGGTTGCCGCGCCCGGATGACACTGCCCCGAGTCCGCCCGCTGGTCAACCAAGCTTGATCTTGCACTCTGGAATTCTTGCTCCCCAGAGTAGGAACGTTCGAAAGCGGACGGTTACCCTTTTAGGAAGCGACGCATACCTTGCGCGCAGATGCCGGCCAGACCGGTTCCGAGCAGCCAGACCGAAGACGGCTCCGGGATAATGCTGTTGCTCTCGCCAAAGGCCATATCGGAGAGGCCGATCCCGTTGGCCGGTCCAGAAAATGTCAGGGAGTGTGCGGTGCCGGCGAAGCTCAGTCCGACATTAGTCCAGTTGCAATAACCGACGGTAGTGCAATTGGCATCATTGGCGGAAAGAGTAATGGTAGCCAGCACCGTGCCAGTGCCATTCGCCCCGCTCCAGATGGTTGCCGTTTCCTGGTACCCGGCGGTATAGAAGAAGTTGACGCCCGAAGTAAACCCGTTAGTCGCGGTGATCGAGCCCGTGACCAGCGAACCGGTGGCGCCCATAATAAAGATGACCGGCGTTGAAGTCGGATCCGGGGAGAAAGCGCCAGCGCCGCCCTGGAACTCGGAGTGGAGACCGAAGAAGTTCGAAGAGAAGGTTATTCCATAGTTCGGGATGTTTGGGTTGCCGCTGCCACCGTTATAGTAGTTTCCAACCTGCTGCCCGTCCTTGAGGCCGGTAAAAGTCAGTATGTCCACGGAGTTGGCGCTGGCGTAGGAGGCAAACAGCAGGAAGCACAATGAAACTGTGAAGGCAATGCTCAAACGCCGGACCATGATGATCTCCTCGCAGGCCTGAACTATGCAGGACTGACTATCTGGATCAGACTTCCAGAGCGAGCTACTAGTATTGGTCGGGGAGTGTTAAAGGCGAATCACGCGAATATTAACAGTGTGTTAATTTTGCAGCTTCCGGCTAGTCGTCGCGCTGGCGGCTGACGTGGGTTTGTGCGGATTCCGGGTTCGTCCTAATCTAGGCAGGCCAATCCCACCTCTCAGCACGATGATGTTTCTGATAGGTCTGGGTCAATTTCCGAACGATCTATATCGCAATCCCCGCGACCCTAAAGTTTGCTTTTGCCCTAGCCGATATGGCCCTTGGATGGCAAGGACCTTTACCGCGTTCCTTGTCAGATCAAGTTCGGAACGACCATTTTCTAAGGAGACACTAATGTCGACATCCGCTGTTTCCAACACCTCGTTGAACCAGCAACTAACACAGTATTTTCAGACCCGGCAAACTGATCTGCAGCAACTCGGGCAGGCCCTTCGGTCCGGCGACCTAGCCGGAGCACAGACCGCTTACAACAACATCACAACGCTCGGCCAAAGCGGCCCGTTTGCGGGTGGCAATCCGTTCCGTGTGAACCAGCGCGAGCAGGATTTCACGGCGGTGGGGCAGGCATTGCAATCAGGAGACCTGGCCGGAGCACAAGAAGCTTTCGACACCCTGCGAAGCACGTTTCCCGGGGCCTCGGGCGTTGTTGATCCGCCCACGGCCAGCCCGGCCTCGAGCACCGGCCCAGAAATTGTGCTGAACCTGAGCAACGGCAGTGGCAGCTCCAGCAGCAGTCCGGAGCAGATTACGGTCAACATTAGCAATGCCGCCAATGGCGGAGGGGAGCAGATTTCCCTCAGCGTTGGCAGCCCGGGCGGGAACACGCAGCAAATTAGTTTCAACCTGGGTGCAAACAGCAACGAGCAGATTGTGGTGAACCTGATGGGCGAGAGCTCCTCAAGCGGGAGCAGCATTTCGTCCAGCACTTCCTCGAGCGGAGGTTTGAGCGTTTCGGCTTGAAGGGGCAAGGCGTCCGGTGCAGTCGGCGGGAACCAAGCCCTCTCGCCCGCCTACTGCACCGGCGCATTCAAGGCTGCGACCAGTTCCACGAAATTGCTGGCATTCACGGCGCGTTCGACGGCCTCTTTGCGGCTGAATAATTCGCTGGCATCGCCAAGTAAGTCGTGTTGCGACTGATTGTCTCCGGTGAGGATCATAATAATAAGCCGCGCCGGCTTGCCGTCGCGAGCGTCAAAATCGATCCCCGCGGATTTTGCTACCACCACCACCGGACGCGTCAATCCATTGACTCGGGCATGGGGTACCGCCAGTTCATCCTCCCAGCCGCTGGCCAGCACACGCTCCCGCTCCGACACCAGGCGAAGCAATCTTTCAGGAGCGTTGCTCACGGCCTCAGCGGCCACTTCGCACATCTCCCGCAGCGCTCCCAGCCGGTTGGTCGCCGCAAGGTTTGGCAAGAATAGTTTGGCCGTGACCGTGTCTTTCAGGGTGAGACTGCGGCGGCGGCGAATCAGGAAGTGGATGGCCGGCGCAGACACCAGCGAAGTGAACAACGCCATGATCACCATGGCCACAAACATGTTTTCCCGGATCAGCCCAGCCTGCAGCGCCAGGATGCCGAGAATGATTTCCATGGCGCCGCGCGCATTCATGGCGAGACCAACTGCCAGGGATGAGGTGCGGTCCATTCCTCCCAGGCGCGCGCCCCAGCCTGCTCCCAGCAACTTGCCTACGCAGGCCACGCCGATCACGGTTGCGGTGAGCCCGAGGTGAAAGTTGGAGACAAAGTTGGTGCGCAATCCGATGCTGGCAAAGAAGAATGGAGCAAACACGTTAGTGACGATCTGGTGAATGTGCTGCGACGTCCGCTGCCGCAGATGGCCTGACTCGCCAATCGCAATGCCGATGACGAATGCTCCAAACACGGCATGAATCCCGGCATATTCGGTGAATGCTGCTCCCGCCATGGTGAGGGTAAAGATAAAGCCCAGCACGCCGCCCGGCCACGAGGTGTGCGCCTGCAGGACGGGCAGAATCTTATCGATCAGCCAGCGCCCCAGGGTGAGAGTGATGCCGACGAACAGCAACACCAGCACGATGGTGTGCTTTACGCCATCGGCGACGCTGCCTCCTGCGGGCGGATGCATCATCCCAAGAACGAACGAGAACAGGATCCAGCCCACAAGATCGTCGAACATGGCCGACGAGATGATGACTGTGCCCATCTCGGTGCGGAGAAGGTTCAGGTCCATGAGAATCTTGGCGATGACGGGCAGCGCCGAAATGGACAATGCCGTGCCCACGAACAGAGCGAAGATCAGAGGGTTCGCTCCCGATTCCGCGCCCATGTAGCTGGGGAAGGCGGTGGCGGCAAGAAATCCGGCGGCGAAGGGAAACGCCACGCCGAAAAGACTCACCAGCAACGCGCTCTTGCCCTGGCGGAAGATGCTGCGTAAATCGATTTCGAGTCCAGCCGTCAACAGGAAGAACACGACGCCCAGGGTCGTGACGGTGTCGAGCACGATGGGCATGGGCCCGGTGGTGGGAAACAGCGCCTCGTACAAGTGCGGGCGGTAATGTCCCAGAACGGTTGGGCCTAGGAAGATGCCGACGGAGATCTCACCCAGGATGGGGGGCTGGCCAATTTTCTGCATCAGCTCCGCCGCCAGCTTGGCGCAGCCCAGCAGCGTGGCCAGGGCCATGAACATGGTCATCACATCGTGCGGACTCAAATGCTGCATGGCCAAACCTCTCCACGAAGTTAAACGGAAGGATACATTCTCCACAACCCTGCAGCAGCAGTTAATCGGGAATCATTTACAAAATTTCCCATTGGCCGCACCAATTCCGGACTACGGCGAACGCTGTAGCCCCGGATTCTTTTAGAGGAGTACACTAGGTCGTTCGCCGGACCGGGAAGTGTCCGCGCAAGGAGAGACAGCCATGAAATGCAAGTTGTTGGTTGCCGTAATTACCGTGCTATCGCTGGCAACGCTGGGTCTTGCCCAGAATGCTGCGCAGGATCGTGACCAGCCCTCAGCCAAGTCGCAGGAACGCATCACCAAAGATGTTCGCCACCAACTTCTCATGCTTCCTTACCTCGGCGTGTTCGACAACATCGCCTTCAAAGTGGACGGCTATACCGTCATATTGGTCGGGCAGGTCGCGCGGCCTTCGCTCAAGCCCGATGCCGAGAACGTGGTGAAGCGCATCGAAGGTGTCGAGAAGGTGGATAACCAGATCGAGGTGCTTCCCACCTCGCCCTCCGATGACCGCTTGCGTCACCGCCTGTACAACGCGATCTACAAGTATGCGCCGCTGCAAAAGTATGCCCTGGGCGTGCAGAAGCCGATCCGCATCATCGTGAAGAATGGCAACGTCACCCTGGAAGGCGTGGTCGACAACGAAGGCGACAAGAACTTCGCCGGAATGCGCGCCAACGGAGTCTCGGGCATTTTCTCGGTCACCAACAACCTTCGCGTGGAATCGTCGAAGTAAAAGAAGACGCGAACCGGGGGCACGCTGTTTGTTTCAGGCCTTCCCGAATGGATCTTCGAGTGACGGGCTCTGCGGGGTGAAGAACTCGGCACCGTTTTCGGTGACGTGCATGTCGTCTTCGAGGCGGATACCGAATTCTCCCGGAATGTAGATGCCGGGCTCGTCGCTAAAGGCCATATTAGGCTGGAGCTTCGTGGGGTTGCCGCGAACCAGGTAGGGCCACTCGTGGCCGTCCATGCCGATGCCGTGTCCCAGGCGGTGGGAAAAATATTTGTAGCCGGGTCCGAACCCAGCATCGGTAATTACTTTCCGTGCGGCCGCATCCACTTCGCCGCATTCGATTCCGGGACGCGCCGCGGCCAGCGCTGCAGACTGCGCGCGGTGCACGATTTCGAAGACCTGCTTCATTTTGTCCCCGGCCGCTACTGAAGCTTTGCCCAGCACGAACGTGCGCGTGATGTCGGATTGATATCCTTCCACGTCACAGCCATCGTCAATCATCACGATCGAACCTTCTCGAATTGTCTGTGGCGTCCTCGACCCGTGAGGCAGAGCCGAGTACTCTCCCACTTGTACGCTGGCCTCGCCGGGAAAACCCAGCTGCACGTACGCCGCCGCGATCAAATCTCCTACGTCATGCTGCGTCATGCCCTCGCGCAGTGCGTGATAAACCGCCTCATACGCAGCCAGCGTGACCTGGTTCGCCAAACGCATCAAGGCGATTTCGTGCGCGCTCTTGATCATGCGGCAACCGGCGGTGACTGGAGTTGCGCTCGTAAGCGTGGTTTGCGGGACGGCCTGAGCAATTCCATCGGCGAAGACGAACCGGATGGTTTCTTCCATGCCCAGCTTGCCAGTGGACAGCCCATGTTCTTTCAAGGCCTGGGCAACGCGCTGATAAGGGTTTTCGTCTTCCTGCCAGGTGCGCAGATCGGGACGTTCGCTGCCGGGCGCGCGGGAGATCAGTTCGAGGGCACGGCCTTCCTCGAATGCCGGGCAGACATAGAACCCAGTTCCTTTCGCCGGCAACACCAGCGCGAAAAGGCGCTCACCGCCCCACCAGTCAATCCCGGTGAAGTATCTCAGCGAAGTTCCCTCCAGGAGCACGATGGCGTCGAGCGCGTTTTCGCTCATCAGCTTGCGGGCATGCTCCTGGCGTAGCTGCCGCTCCTCGCGGGTAATTGGAGTGGCTTCGCTCTTGCGCGACCGTAGACGTGCCAGAGATGGCGGCAAGGAAGGGGTGGCAGATTTCTCGTCCGCGGCCACGCCAGACGCGAGCAAACGGTGAGGCAGAGCTGCGACTCCGGCGGCCCCACCACCAACTTCGAGAAACCTCCGGCGCGAGATCATGACGTCTCCAGACTTTGAAGATGAGGGTCCGGCCATTATAGGGCAGTCGAGATTTCCTCTGGGCAATTCGCGGGTCGCCCGCGAGAACTGCGGCATAATGGCTCATGGAAGCTGGCTTTCAATGTGCGGGTTGCGGCGAGTGGAATGCCACCACGGTGGATGAAACCGCGGGCCGCCGGCAGAGCTATGTGGAAGACTGCCAGGTCTGCTGCAAGCCGAATGTGCTGCGGGTTGAGTACGATGCTGAGCTGCAGGAGTTCTTTATCACCGCCGCGTTGGAGTGAGTTGCGAGACTCCTGCATGGCGGCTGATTCTTAATGGTATTTCGCGATATAGTTAGCTGCCCGGCAAGAGGATAGTCGCGGATTCAGAAAGGAATGACGGCGATGGCTACAGGCTACGCAGGCGGTGGACGGATGGTGGCGCACAACATGGTGACGACGCAGTTCGAGCTGGATGGGTTTCGGGTGACGCGTACGCTGGGAGTGGTGCGCGGCATTGTCGTGCGCTCGCGCTCGATCTTCGGCACGATCGGTGCCGGGCTCCAGACGCTGGTCGGCGGCAATATTACCCTGCTCACCAACTTGTGCGAGAAGACACGAGCCGAGGCTTTTGACCTGATGCTGCAGCATGCCGCCGAACTGGGCGGCAACGCCGTGGTCGGGGCGCGTTATGACGCGACTGAGGTGATGCAGGGCGTCACGGAAGTGCTGGCGTATGGAACCGCGGTGTTCGTCGAACCGGTGAAGTAGCCTGGCTCTCCTTGCGGGCTGTCTTCGCGGGCTTCTTTCGCGATCGGTGCTCGCAATCCCGCTAGTCTTTTGTCCCTTGTCTTTAGTCTTTGTACAGCCAGCCGGCGACCAGGGCAGCCAGGATGGCGCCCAGCCACATTTCGATCATCCAGCCATAAGGAAGTCCAGTGTCGCCGGCGAACCAGGTGGCCTGCGCGAAGTTATCCGGGAAACCAGCGAAGAATCCGGCGAGAAATCCAACCTTCAACGCGGTGCCGGGACCGGCTCCCAGACCGGCGCGCGCCCAGGCGTAGAGGTGAGCGACGGCGATCGCAAGAATAAACAGGAGAGCGATCCACAAGCCCACGAAGAAAGGGTAGCGCGGCGTTTTCAGGAAAAACCCGGCATTTTGCGCCGCGAGGTAGCGCGCGTCGGTGATAACGAAGTGCCCGATCAGAAAACTCCAGATGGTCCAGACCACGCCTCCGGCCAGACCGCCTAACCAGATCCTGCCTCGGTTCAGTTGCATAAGCTCCTCCCAGCCGTGACTAAATAAACGGACGCAGTGTACACCCATTGGTGAGCCGGTGACGATTGCAGCCGGGTGTTTTTCCGGGTTGGGGTATAGTCGTCGAATCATGAAATTCGGGCGATACCTTCTTTTCAGTCTCATCTTCTTTGTAAGCGCCGCGGCCAGCCAGGCTGCTGATTTCAGATACATTCGCCGGGGCAACCGGCAGGATGTCCAAACCCGCACCGAAGCCGGAGTGGCGATGATGGGCGGGGGGAAAGATCTTGACGAAGCATTCCGGTGGCTGTGCGCGAAGGGGAACGGCGGAGATTTTCTGATTGTGCGGGCGCGCGGCAGCGCCGACTACAACCCCTATGTTGCCGGACTTTGCGAGGTAAATTCCGTGGCGACGCTGATCATTCGCAGCCGGAAAGCGGCGCAGGACGCGCGCGTGGCGAAAATCATCGGGCAGGCCGAAGTGATTTTCATTGCCGGCGGCGACCAGTCGCGCTACGTCAACTTCTGGAAGGGAACTCCGGTTGAGGATGCCATCAACTCACACCTGGCCGCGGGCAAGCCGATTGGAGGGACCAGCGCGGGTTTGGCGGTGCTGGGACAGTTTGCTTACGGCTGCCTCGAAGACAAGCCGGATGATCCTGATCTCTCGTCGCGCGAGGTTCTGGCCGATCCCTACAACAAGCGGGTCACGGTCGTAAAGGATTTCCTGAGGACACCGGGGCTGGAAAACATTCTTACGGACAGCCATTTTGCGACGCGCGACCGCATGGGGCGCAGCCTGGGATTTCTGGCACGGATCGTGGCGGATGGGTGGTCGAAGACCCCGCGGGAGATTGCCATCGATGAGAGATCGGCGGTGCTGGTAGAAGCCAACGGCCGGGGAAAAGTCGTGGGCGGGGGGCTTGGAGCTTATTTTCTGCAAGTCACGGACGCGCCGGAGGCCTGCAAGCCGGGCCAGCCGCTGACCTTGCGCAACGTTGCCGCCTATCGCGCGCCGGCGGGCGCATCGTTCGACGTGCGGGACTGGAGCGGCGACGGCGGGGAAGCGTACTCAATCACGGTGGACGCAGGGCAGATTCGTAGCAGCCGGGCCGGGAACGCGGTGTATTAGTAGTGCCGACGCCTCGCTGGCTTTCGCTGTTGGCGGGACTCCGTGAGAGCCCCCTCGACGGTCGCTGGGACGGCGGGTCTCCCTCTTTTCCACAGGAAACTCCGCCACCAGCGCGGAGTGCAAGAAAAATCTAAGCGAATGAATGGCGAAGGAATCCGGAGCGTAAACCCAACCCCTTGTGGTCGTCTTACTCGTTAACCACAAGAACTCGTATTTTACTGAATCACTCCTGAAGTGGGAACACTACCTTCAAGTTTGTTATTGACAATTAAGGACTTACGGGTAAGATGTGGGAGAAAGTGGAACAGAGTGGTCAACACAGTTAAGTACGTGGGAACGGGAAGCTGAAAACGAGGAGCCGGTGGAAAACCGACCCAAAAGCACGCCAAACAGCCCGAACCACCTGAGTTTGACCATATTTTGCGCCGCTTTTACCTCCCCGATAGTAGTCGTAGTCATAGGCAAACAGCATGTTTCGCGGCAATCACCCAACTCGCGTCGACGAAAAGGGACGGCTGAAGGTCCCGGCGGAATTCAAGCGGGTGATCGACGAGAAGTACGGACAGCAATTCTATATCACGAGTCTCGATGGGAAGGTTGCTCAAGTGTATCCCTTCGAGGAGTGGGAGCGGATCGAGCAGAAGCTGGCAGGGCTCTCCACTTTCAATCCTACGAAGAAAAAATTTCTCGACCGGGTGAACTACTACGGGCAGATGGTGGAAATGGATGGGCAGGGACGGCTGCTGATGCCGCAACTGCTGCGCGAGTCGGCGCAGATCAAAGGCGAGGTTGCGGTTACCGGCAATTTAACGCACTTGATTGTGCGCAACCTGGATTCGTACCGCAAACAGGTCGAGGAAGAAAAGTTCACCGCTGACGATGAGAAGACGCTCGACGAATTGGGCATCTAGTGGGCGAGGGTTTAACAGACACCCCTCAGGGGGTTGGGCATGGTGGTGGCAGGGAACTCAGCCATGTTCCGGTTCTTTTAAAAGAAGCGATCGATTTTCTAAACGTGCGGCGTGGCGGGACCTATATCGACGCCACGGTGGGCCTGGGCGGACACAGTTACGAAATCGCAAAACGCCTCGGCGCACCGGGACATTTGATTGGGCTCGATAAGGATCCGATGGCGCTGGAAAGAGCGAGCGCCAGACTGCGGACGTCAGACCTTGGCGAAACCGAGGCGGATTGGCCCGCGATCACTTTGCTGCACCGGTCTTTTGCGAGTTTGGCCGAGGACCGAAGTCTGAGGGCCGACGGCTTGCTGGCAGACGTTGGAGTGAGCAGCTTGCAGCTTTCCGATGCGGCGCGCGGATTTAGTTTTCAGGCGGATGGGCCGCTCGACATGCGGATGGACCCGCGGTCGGAGCGAACCGCCGAACAAGTGGTAAACCACCTCGACGAGCGCGAGCTTGCCGATGTGATTTACGAATTCGGAGAGGAAAGGAGGTCGCGGAGAATCGCCAGAGCCATTTGCCGGTCGCGGCCGATACGATCTACCGCACATCTTGCGGATGTCATATCAGCCGCGGCCCGGCCAATGAATTCTGAACAGAGGCGAATTCATCCGGCGACCCGAACTTTTCAAGCTCTTCGAATCTTCGTAAACCGCGAACTGGACGATCTGAGGGCGCTGGTGGAAGCGGCGCCCCGGATTCTGAAGCCAGGAGGACGCGTGGTGGTGATCAGTTTTCACTCGCTGGAAGATCGCATCGTGAAAGATGGTTTCCGCGAAGGTGTAAAGAAGGGGTACTTCAGTTTGCTGACGAAAAAGCCGTTAACCGCAACTGAAGAAGAGAGCGAGATCGCAATCCGCGCGCACGAAGCGCGAAATTGCGGGCGGCGGAGAAGATTTAGAAGCGGGCTTCGGCTAGCGGCTTCAGGAAGCCGAGAGCGGGAGGCGATTTAAGAGTTTGATTCCGGAAAACCTGCCGGAGTCCCCGGCACAGCTGTAATAGGCGTGCCGGGAGTTCAGGTTCTGAAAGGCAGGCTTCAGGCTTCGGCTAACGGGCTTCAGCGAAAAGCCCAAATTTAAAAGGCCGAAGCCCGAAAGCAGAAGCCCGAAGCCGGGTTTTACGGGTTCCGTGGTAGGAATCCAATTTTGAGGTCAGGAAATGTACACAGGAACGTTGATTAACGATCTGATGGCAACGGTGGAGCGCGCCGAACGGGGCACGCTGCAGAGACAGATCGGCGACGAAACGGAATTGCAGCGGCTTTTCGAGTTGCAGGCTCCGCAGGTGGAGAACGAACCGGTTTTTGCGGGGGCGGCATAATGGCGGCAGCAGCGACGGCAATTCGAAGTGCAGTTCCGGCGGTGCGGCGGAATACCTTCTTCACCGGAACGCCGGAAATCTATTTTGCCAAGGCGATCGACAATTCGCGCCTGGTGAAAGTGGAAGACCCTGGGCGTAATCGTGAGATGAAGCAGTTTGGCACGGCGCTCGCGGTGCTGTTCCTACTGGTGTTTACCTATGCCTGGCAGCATTTCCGGGCGATTGAATATGGGTACCAGATCGAATCGGCGAAGCGCGAGCTCAATAATCTGACAGAGATGAACCGGGCGCTGCGATTGGAAGATGCGTCGTTGCGCGATCCGGAACGAATTGACGTGATGGCGCGGCGGATGGGACTGGTGCCGTCGGAGCCAGGGCAGGTGATTCGGATGGACACGGCGGCGGGGGATTCGAACGCTCCGGTGATGGCGAGCGTGGAACCCGGGATGGTGCTGGCGGGACGATAGAGCCGGCGGCAGAAAACAGCCGGGCGCTCTTACGGGAGGCAGGCTCGGCGGACAGCCTAGGCCGGTCGTCCCAACATGAATTTCATTGGCGGTCCGCCTGACGGTGGTCCGCCATGTTTGTCTCAGCGGACCGACGACTAACTACAGCCTTCATGGCGACTAATTCCAAGCTCGGCAAGAATTCACGGCTTTATCTGCTGGGTGGGATGCTGTTGTTCTGGTGCGTGGCGATTTGCGGGCGGCTGCTTTATTTGCAGATATTTTGTTATGGCAGCTTTGCGAAGCAGGCGGAGCACCAGCAGCAGCGCGAGATTCCGCTCTCTGCCAAGCGGGGCGTGATCTATGACCGCGCCGGGCACGAACTGGCGATGTCTGTCCTGGTGGATTCGGCCTTTGCCGTGCCTACCGAGGTAAAGGATCTGCCCACGGCAGTTTCTCTGATCACCCGCATTACGGGCGAAGATCACAATGTTGTACTGGCCGACTGCCGCAACCACAAAACTTTCTGCTGGGTAGCGCGCAAGGCCAACGACGAAACCATCGAGCGTATCAAGTCGCTGAACCTCCAGGGCATCCATTTCCAGAAAGAGCCGAAGCGTTTTTATCCGGCGCGTGATCTCGCGGCCCAAGTAGTGGGGACGGTTGGAATGGAGGACTCTGGGCAGAGCGGCATCGAGCACGCTTTCGATGACGAACTGCGCGGACGAGCGGGAAAGATGTTCATTTCCGTGGATGCGCGGCGGCAGTGGTTTTCCGACGTTGAAAAGCAGCCGGAGCCGGGCGAGAGCCTGGTGCTGACCATCGACAAGAATATTCAGTACATCGCCGAGAAAGAGCTGGATCAGGCGATTCACGACACGCAGGCGATTGCGGGCACGGTGATCGTGGAGAATCCGCACACAGGGGAGATTCTGGCGCTGGCCAACCGGCCGACGTTCAATCCGAACTTGCGCAAAGAGATCACGCCCAACGCGCTGACCAACCGGGCGGTGAGCTATGTGTACGAGCCGGGGTCGACGTTCAAGCTGGTGACGATTTCGGCGGCGCTCGAAGAGAAACTGACAAATCCCAATGAAGTGTTCGACTGCCAGATGGGATCGATCGTCTATAACGGGATGCGGATTCGCGACTCGAAGCCGCACGGGCTATTGCCGGTGTGGGGCGTGCTGGCCGAGTCGAGCGACGTGGGCGCGATCAAGATTGCGCTGCGCCTGGGGGAAGACCGCTTTTACAAATACATTCGGGCGTTTGGATTCGGGCAGCAAACTGGAATTGAATTGCCGGGTGAAACGCGGGGGATGACCAAGCCGGTGAGCCGGTGGTCGAAGGTTTCGATTGCGGCGATTTCCATGGGGCAGGAGATTGGGATTTCGCCGCTTCAATTGGCGGGGCTGGTCTCCACGTTCGCGAACGACGGAGTGTGGGTGGCGCCGCGCATCGTCGCGGGAGAAGTTGAAGCGCAGGGCACGCCGCAGAGCGTGGCGTTTCATCCCGGAGCGTCGCACCGGGTGATTTCGAGCTACACCGCAGCCGAGATGCGGGCGATGATGCAGAAGGTGGTGCTCGAAGGCACGGGGCGGAAGGCGATTCTGGAAGGGTATACATCGGCGGGGAAGACGGGGACGGCGCAGAAAGTGGATCCGGCGACGGGTGCGTATTCGAAGACGAAGTACATCGGGTCGTTCGCGGGATTCGCGCCGCTGAATAATCCGCAGATTGTTGTGGCCGTGATTCTGGATTCGGCAGTGGGGCTCCATCAGGGCGGGCAAGTATCGGCGCCGGTGTTTCACCGGGTGGCGCAGCAGGTGCTGGAGTATCTGCACACGCCGCACGATCTGCCGCTTGCGCCGAATCATCAATTGCTGCTGGCGTCGCGAGCCAAGGATAAGGATCTAGAAGAAGGAACGCCGGATCATCCGGGCGAGCCGCTGGAGACAGCGGAAGTGAATGGAGATTCGCCAGAGCCGGGGGCCGGCAAGGCAAGTGCAGTGCGGGCGGCGGCGCCCACGAGTTCGGATGCTGAGGATACTAACGATGGGCAGGTTGTGCAGGCGGCGATGCGGCGCAATGAACCGGCAACGAGCGCTGGGGGCGGAGTCCCGGCAGGCCAAGGCTTAGGGCAGCAGAGCGCGGCGACTTCCGGCGACGCTGCAGCTGCTGCGGCGACGAGACTTCCGGTTGGTGGGACTGTGGTCCTGGATGTTGAGCAGGGGGGAATCGAAGTGCCGTCTTTCGTGGGAAAGACGGTGCGTGGAGCAGTAGAAGCGGCGCAAGAGGCCGGACTGGAACTGGAAGCCATGGGCAGCGGTGTGGCCCGGCAACAGGCTCCGGCGGCGGGAACGCACGTGGCCGCGGGGTCGCATGTGACGGTACAGTTTGGACGGTAGTCGTCAATTCCTTCCGGTTTGACCATCCGAAAAAGCGCGTGATACGGTAAACAGTCACACCATCCTGGCAGACCAGCCACTGCGCGCTGATTGAGGTTTGGAATTTGTCTTCTGTGGAAGCGACGCCCGCCGGCACAGCAACGCCTGTCCGAAAGACCGCGCTGAACGCCGTCCATCGCCAGATGGGGGCGAAGATGGTCGAGTTCAATGGCTGGGACATGCCGGTGGAGTACCCGGCGGCGATCGGGTGCGGCATCATCAACGAGCACATGGCGGTGCGCACGGGCGTGGGTATTTTCGATGTCAGCCACATGGGCGACATTCGCCTGGCGGGACCGCAGGCGCTGGCTGCGGTACAGCACATTTCGATGAACGATGCCTCGCGGCTGGCGGTGGGGCAGGCGCAGTACTCGGCGCTGCTCTATCCGCAGGGGACGTTTGTGGACGATGTGATCGTTCACCGCCTTTCCGAAGATGAGTATCTGCTGGTGATCAACGCGGGCACGCGCGAGAAGGATTTCAACTGGGTGCGCGACAACACGCGGCAGTTCGACTGCGCGGTGGAGAATCTGTCGGATGACTTCTCGCAGATTGCGATCCAGGGGCCGAAAGCCGTGGACACGCTGCAGAAGCTGACGGACGCGGATTTGAGCGCGGTGAAGTTTTACTGGGTCACGCGGGGGACGGTTTGCGGACTGAAGAATATTCTGATCGCGCGCACCGGATATACGGCCGAAGACGGCTTCGAGATTTATGTTCCCGCAGACGAAGCAACCAGTGCGCGGGTGTGGAATGAGATTCTGAATGTGGGCAAGGAATTCGGCGTTGTCCCGTGCGGCTTGGGAGCCCGCAACACTTTGCGCCTCGAGGGCAAGCTGCCACTCTACGGGCACGAGATTTCCGATACGATTAACGTTTGGGAACCGGGGCTCGAGCGCTTCTGCAAAATGGAGAAGCCGGAGTTCGTCGGCCGTGCCGCGCTGGAGAAGGCGAAGGCCGCGAAGTTGACACGAACCCTGGTGGGCCTGGAGATGACCGAGCGCGGCATCGCGCGCGACGGATACAAGGTGCTCGATGCCGGAGGGCGAGAGATCGGGTACGTCACCAGCGGGTCACCGGCTCCATTCCTGAAGAAGAATATTGCGCTGGCCTATGTGCCGCCAGAGTTTGCCCCGGTGGGCACGGCAGTGAAAGTTGAAATACGCGGGCAGGGGGTAGGAGCGCAGGTGGTGCCGACGCCGTTTTACAAGAGACCGAAAAAGTGAAAACTACGAACCACGGCGAGGAATTCGCTAGTAGCTAGACGCCAGGAGCGAGACGCAATTATGGCCTATCCGACAGATCGGAAATATACGAAAGAGCACGAATGGATCCAGGCGAACGGAAATTCTGCCACCATCGGCATCACCGACCACGCGCAGGAATCCCTGGGCGACATTGTGTTCGTTGAACTGCCTAAGGTGGGCGCGGAACTGGCGGCGGGCAAGACGTTTGGCACGGTCGAGTCAGTGAAGGCGGTGTCAGATTTGTATGCTCCGGCGTCGGGAACCGTCACCGAGACCAACGCCGACCTGGCCACTTCACCGGAGAAGGTTAATAAAGATGCGCACGGTTCGTGGATGTTGAAGATCACGCTGAAGAACGCGGGCGAACTGGACGGGCTGCTTTCGGCCGCAGATTACGAAAAGTTTGTCGCTGAAGAGAGCGGGCACTAAAAAACGGGCGTCGGGCCTCAGACCTCGGCCTTCAGACCTCGGACCTCAGTCTTCGGCTTAGCGCGCTGGTTTTGACGCCCGAAGTCCGAGGTCTGCAGTCCGCAGTGTGACGTTTGGTTCCGAACCAGCTTGTCTGACATCTAACAACTTCCTATGCGCTACTTACCGAAGTCTCCTGCTGATCGCGAAGCCATGCTACAGGCCATGGGCCGGCGTTCGGTCGACGAACTGTTCGCGCCTATTCCGGCGGAATACCGGCTCACACGTGACCTTGCGGTGCCGCGCCAGATGGCGGAATCGGAAATCGTGGACTATTTCCGGCAGCGCTCGCGGGAAAACGGCGAAGGCTACACCAGCTTTCTGGGCGCGGGCGCTTACTCCCATTATCGGCCCGTCATTATCGATTCCCTGATCTCGCGTGGCGAGTTTCTCACGGCCTACACACCGTATCAGGCTGAGATTTCGCAGGGCACCCTGCAATCGATTTTCGAATTTCAGACGATGATCTGCGAGCTGACTGGCATGGAGGTGGCCAACGCCTCCATGTACGACGGGTCAACCGCCGCGGCCGAAGCCGTGATGATGGCGGTGCGGCTCACGGGACGGCGGTCGGTGGTGGTGGCCCGCAGCTTGCATCCGGAATATCGCGAGGTACTCGCAACCTACGCAACTCACCAGGGAATGCCGCTCTCGGTTGCGGGCTTCGCGGAAAATGGGCGGGTAAACCTTGAAGAACTGGAGCAGGCGATCACACTGGAAACGGCCTGCGTGCTGATTCAGTCGCCGAATTTCTTCGGCACCGTCGAAGACGTGGCCGCGATTGCCGAGGTCGCCCACAAGCATGGCGCGATGCTGGTGGTTTCGATTGCTGAAGCCGTGTCGCTGGGAATTGTAGAACCACCGCGCGAGGCGGACGTCATCGCCATGGAAGCGCAATCGTTCGGCGTGCCGCTCGGATTTGGCGGTCCCTACTGCGGTGTGATCGCCACGCGAGAGAAATTTGTACGGCAGATGCCCGGGCGGCTGGTCGGGCAGACGGTCGATAAGCAGGGCAGGCGCGGATTCGTGCTCACGCTGGCTACGCGCGAGCAGCACATTCGGCGCGAAAAGGCGACCTCGAATATTTGCACCAATCAGGCACTGGTTGCGCTGATGGTGAACATCTTCATGACGGTGTACGGCAAGGTGGGGTTGAAGGAGTTGGCCAAACAAAATCTGGCGAAGACCGCTTATGCTGCCTCGCAGTTCGCCAAGCGCGGCAAGTTGCTGTTTGCCGGTGCGCCGCGGTTCAACGAGTTCGTCGTGCAGACCAGCGAAGATCCGCAGGCCATCAACCGGCGGTTGCTGGGGCACAAGATAGTCGGGGGGCTGCCGCTGAAAAAATTCTATCCGGAACTGGGGAATGCAGCGTTGTGGTGCTGCACGGAGCTAACGACGCGAAACGCGATTGACACCACAGTGGGGCTGGTCGCCGAGAATGAAAGGGCGGAGCGACCGGACAAAGAAGAATCTGGCGTTGAGGAGGTGACGCGATGAAGAACAGGATTCGCAAAGCCTCACTTCAAGTCAATCAGAATGAAGGCCTAATCTTCGAGAAGTCTTCCGCAGGGAAAGCTGCGTGGAAGCTTCCGCCGCTTGACGTGCCGGAAGTCGATGCGTCGAGGCTGCTCGGTTCATCGGAAAGAAAAGATCTGGGCAACATGCCCGAGGTGAGCGAGATCGAAATCATCCGCCACTTCACGCGGCTCTCGACGTGGAACTATGCGATCGATCTGGGGATGTATCCGCTAGGGTCGTGCACAATGAAATACAACCCGCGCGTGAATGAAGCGGTGGCGCGGGTGGAAGGAATTGCGAACGGGCATCCTTACCAGCCGGAGAAAATTTCGCAGGGCGCGCTGCAAATCATAAAGACTCTGAGCGAGTGCCTGATCGAGATCACCGGCATGGATGCGATTACGCTGCAGCCCGCAGCCGGCGCGCACGGCGAGATGACCGGGCTGCTGATGGTGCGGGCGTACCACCAGGCGCAGGGCAATGCCCGCAAGAAGATTCTGATTCCTGACTCGGCGCACGGGACGAATCCGGCGACGGCGGCGATGGTGAACTATGCCGTCGAAAACCTGAAGTCTGATTCGCGCGGCATGGTGGATATCGGCGCCCTGGCAGCGCAGATGAGCGAAGATGTCGCCGCGCTGATGCTCACCAATCCAAACACGCTCGGAGTTTTCGAGCAGGATATTCACAAGATTGCCGACATTCTGCACGCCAAGGGCGGCTTGTTATATATGGACGGCGCGAATATGAACGCGCTGGTCGGGAAAGTGCGCCCCGGCGATTTCGGCGTTGATGTGATGCACTTGAATTTGCACAAAACGTTTTCCACGCCGCACGGCGGCGGCGGGCCGGGATCGGGCCCGGTGGCGATCAAGAAGAAGCTCGAACCATTCCTGCCGACCCCAGTGCTGGTGACGAAAGCCGATGGCACTCTCGGTTTTGATTACAGCCGTCCGCAGTCAGTCGGCCGAGTGCGAGCGTTCTACGGCAACTTTGGTATGTTTGTCCGCGCGCTGGCTTACATTCAGGCCAATGGACCGGACGGCCTGCGCCAGACGACCGAAGACGCAGTGCTGAACGCCAACTACATTCGCAAGGGACTTGAGGGCACCTACGATCTTCCGTACTCCACGCCAACTATGCACGAGGTTGTATTCAGCGACAAACTGCAGGCCAAAAAAGGCGTGCGAACGATGGATATTGCCAAGCGGCTGATCGATTACGGCTTCCATCCTTACACGACGGCGTTTCCGCTGATCGTTCCCGGAGCGCTGATGATCGAGCCCACCGAGAGCGAGTCGAAAGAAGAGATGGATTTGTTCATCGACGCGATGAAGTCGATTGCGGAAGAAGTGGAAGAGGATCCGCAGACGGTGCTCGACGCCCCGCACTCCACGCGGGTTTCCCGGCTCGACGAGACCGCCGCAGCCAGGAAACCAGTTTTGCGGTGGAAGCCCATGGTGTAATCGTCGTGCTGATCATGATTGCTGACTGAAAGCCCTGCTCGATGTTTGGCTTTTCAATCAGCAATCAGCAATCACAAATCAGCAATTGTTTCGAGCGGATCACTTCGCTGAGATATTCACCGACGCGCGAGTTGTGTCCCAGTCTATGCGAAGCGTGCAGCCGCCTGCGGACTTGTCATAGGCGATGGTGAAATTCTCGACCGGCGCCGGCAGCTTCGAAACCTTCATATCCACGCGTGCCAGCTCGTCGCTCTCGTATTTGTACGGGATACCCCACTCTCCGGTCTTCTTGTTGATGATCAGCGTCCACTGGTCGGCCTTCGGCACGGTGAAGATCGTGTAGCTTCCTGCGGGGACCGTTTTGCCGCCGACGACTACATCGGCGCTGGCCACGAAGGTTGTGGCTTCGTTGGCCCCAGTGCGCCAGACTTCGCCGAAGGGTACGAGGTCCCCGTAAATCTTACGGCCTTTCATGCGTGGGCTGGAGTAATCGGTCTTGATGGTCTTGCCGCCACCAAGATCGCATGAGGCTGAGGCAGCGGGGCTGGGCTTGCCGCCCTGAGCGAATGCGGCGGTGGCAAATAGAACAGCGAAAAGCGCGGGAAGGGCGATTCTTTTTTGCATGGTCTCTCCTTTAATTAACTTTCTCAGCGGCTAAAAACGTTAGACGCACTGGCAAGGGAAATGTCAGCAGACCGATGATTATGCTCCATCGGCTGCGACGGTTACAATCACCGCATGCCCGTATTCGACGAAAAGCAGGACGAACTGGAACATTACGAGACCATGATGGGCGTGCCGCGCGGCCGGTTGGCCGTCACCATGGACACGATCACGGATGCCATGGCGTTGGTGGGCCAGCACGGCGTCTATTGCCAGAGCCAGCGCTGGCCAGGCAAGCCGGTGATGGATATCCAGATCATCATGAAGAGTCTGACGGACGCCAAGGAGTTGATCCAGAGTGTGATGGAAGAGTTGAAAAAGACAGCCTAGGTGCAGGCGCGGCAGGAACTCAGAATTGTCCCCTGACCTGTGCTCTGCTCGAGGTTGAGACCTTAAGCCAGCGTGTACTTGCCGCGCTCGATCACCTTCTGTGCGATCTGCTGCCGCAGTTCGATCGTGTTGAACGGCTCGTGCTTAACCAGGCGCCGCAGGATAGCAATCTGGGTTCGGAGCATGTCGCCCTCCGCGACGGCGGTAATCACTTTCCGGGCAGAGGACTCGACCTTCTCCATCGCCTGCGTAAGATAGACGCGCGTCATGGCGATCGGAAGCGCCGCAGCGGCTTCGCCTTTCGTCTCTACAATCTTTTGCGCGCGCAGCACAGCCGATTCCATTGCGTAGGTTTCGATGGTCATGTCGGCAATGGCGCCCATAATCTCCTGGTGATCCTGGATCGCCTGCATGTATTTCTGCGTAGCGGACCCGGCCACGAACAAGCCGAGCTTCTTGGCCTGGCCCACCAGTTTTCGCTCTTCGGCGAGCGGGCCCTCAATATCTTCGCTGGTTGAAGGACCGGAGAGTACTTCCTCCATCAGCTTCTTGATGGCGGGCATGAGCGGCAGTTGGCCAGTCATGGCGCGCTTCAACAGGAACCCCGTGATGATCAGACGGTTGATTTCGTTGGTTCCCTCGAAGATGCGGTTGATGCGGGCGTCGCGATAGGCGCGCTCGGCAGGGTACTCCTCGACGAAGCCGTAGCCGCCGTAGATTTGCAGAGTCTCGTCGACAACATAGCCGACCATCTCCGAGGCCCAGACCTTGATGATGGAACACTCGACTGCATACTCCTCAATGGCCTTGCGAGTTTCCTTCATTGCGTCGGTGCCGGATTTGTCGACTTCATTGAGCGCCGCGTCCATCATGCCGACAGTGCGGTAGATGGCGGCTTCCCCCACATAGATCAGAGTGGCCATGTTGGCGATTTTCTCGCGCACCAGGCCGAAGTCGGCGATCACCTTGTTGAACGCCTTGCGCTGCTTGGCATAAGTGATGGCGCTTTCGAGCGACACACGGCCGCCACCCACGCACATTGCACCCAACTTGAAGCGGCCCACATTCAGAATGTTGAAAGCGATGATGTGGCCTTTGCCGATGTCGCCGAGCAAGTTTTCTGCGGGCACCTTGCAGTCGTTCAAAATGACCGGGCAGGTGGAGGAGCCGCGAATGCCGAGCTTGTGCTCTTCGCCGCCAATGGAAAAACCTGGGAAGGTTTTTTCCACTAGAAAGGCGGTGAACTTTTCCCCGTCAACCTTGGCAAAAACGGTGAACAGGTCGGCAAAGCCGGCATTGGTGATCCACATCTTTTCGCCGTTCAGCATGTAATGCTTGCCATCAGCCGAGAGTTCGGCGCGGGCGCGGCAATTCAATGCATCGGAGCCGGAAGAAGCCTCTGACAAAGCGTAGGCGCCAACGATTTCGCCAGCCGCCAGGCGCGGCAGATATTTCTTCTTCTGTTCTTCGGTGCCGAAATAAACCAGCGGCAGCAAGCCAATGCCGGTATGCGCGCCCCAGGTCGTCGCAAAGCCGGCGTATTGGGCGATGTGGTCGGCGATCACGGCGGCGGTAACCTTATCCATTTCCAGGCCGCCGTAAGCTTCGGGGATCTCGACACCCGTGAGGCCCAGGTCTCCGGCTTTCTTCAGCAGGTCGCGGGAAATGGAGAAGTCCTTGTGCTCCATCTTCTCAATGTTGGGTAAAATTTCGTTGACGGTAAATTCCTCCGCCGTTTGCCCGATCAAGCGCTGCTGCTCAGTGAAGTCTTCAGGGGTGAAGATTTCGTCAGGCCGTCGGGATTCAAGCAGAAAACTTCCGCCGGAAATTCTGCTCTTGAGAACTGATGTAGTTGTGGCCATGACTTATCCCTTCAAACGCAAATCCGCCACGAAGGCATGAAACACCAAAAAACGAAGGTCCTCTCAATTGTATGCGAGAAAATCCTTTAGATGCTTCTTGCTTTCACGAGCGGGGGTTACCAGAGGTATGTTACGCGGCCGCTGCAGCCTTGCCAGCGGCCAGGCCGCACAGCAGCAAGGACGATTGCGTGTCATTCACGGACAACAGGGAGCGTGCCCATTGCATGGGACGCCGAGTGCGTTTAATTCAGATTCTCAAATATCCCGGCCGCGCCCATGCCGCCGCCCACGCACATGGTAACCATCCCGTAGCGTCCGTTGCGGCGCTTGAGTTCGCGGATAATCGCCGTCGTGAGTTTGGCTCCAGTGCAGCCCAGAGGATGCCCGAGAGCGATCGCACCGCCGTTGGGGTTAACTTTCTCCGGGTCGAGGCCGGCTTCTTTAATTACCGCTAGAGCTTGTGCGGCGAAAGCTTCATTCAACTCGATCACATCGATATCGGAAAGCTTCAGCCCGGCCATCTTCAGAGCTTTCGGAACTGCGAACACGGGGCCAAGACCCATTTCTTCGGGCTTGTATCCGGCCGTGGCGAACGAAACGTAACGCGCCAGCGGCCTGATGCTGAGCGCTTTTGCGCGTTCCGCAGACATGACCAAGGCCGCCGCTGCGCCGTCCGACATCTGCGAAGAGTTTCCGGCAGTCACCGTACCCTTCGCGTGAAATGCCGGCTTCAGAGCGAGCAGGGCTTCAAGCGAAGTATCCGCGCGCGGGCCCTCATCCATTTTGAAAACAATTTCCTGCCGCTTGGGCTTCGATCCATTCGGAGTAGTAAAGCTGACCGGCACGTGCACAACTTCATCATTAAACTTCCCGGCCTGAATTGCTGCCAGCGCTTTCTGGTGGCTGCGCAGGGAGAATTCGTCCGCTGCCTCGCGCGTGATGCCGAAGCGCTGGGCGAGGCGCTCGGCGGTGAGGCCCATGTTGAGGTATGCGTCAGGGTAGTGGTCGACGAGCCAGGGGTTGGGCGAAACCTTGTGACCGCCCATCGGGATCATGGTCATGGACTCGGTGCCGCCGGCGACGATCGCCTCTGCGCCGCCGCTCATGATGCGTTCGGCCGCCATGGCAATTGCCTGCAGCCCTGAGGAGCAGAAGCGGTTGATGGTGAGCGCCGAAATTTCAACCGGCAGCCCGGCGCGCAGCGACGCAATGCGAGCGACGTTCATCCCCTGTTCAGCCTCGGGCATGGCACAACCCAGGATGACGTCTTCAATCTCTTTGGGATCGAGTTGCGGCACCCGCTCCAGCGCGCCCTTGATGGCGATGGCAGCCAGTTCGTCGGGACGAGTAGCTCGGAGCGTGCCTTTGTAGGCGCGTCCCACAGGCGTGCGGACGGAAGAGGCGATGATGACTTCTCGCATGAAAGTTCTCGATTGTCAGTTCCTGCGCTCATGGTTTAGATGCTCAGCATGCTTCGCGAGCTTCACTTGGCCGGAGCGTAGAAATAGTAGTCCGCGGTGTAGGCGCTCTTGGTTTCGGCATCGTGGTGAGCCGCATCGCAGCCCTCGGCCGGAGGTTGGCCGCCATGCGTGCGCACGCGCTGAATAGTCGTCGCCGTGGTGAGCAGGCCGCTCCCAGAATGCCCCACGACCTTCACCAGCAGCCAGGGAATCGAACTCGGATCAAGGGCGTCCACGTGGGCTGCGGCTTTTCCCGTAACCTCACTGCCATCTTTCAGTTTCCATGACGGACCGGCTGAGTGTCGTCCAATGACCTTATCGTTTCGATCGTGAAGTTCCGCCTCGGGTGCTTTGAGTGTCCAGGCGAACTTGCCGTCCGCGGCAGCCTGACAGGAATAGATCTGCGATCCCGTGGCATGCGTGTACAGAATAACTTCCTCGCCCGAGGGCACCTGAATCGCATCCGGAACATCGGGCGCAGATTCTTTCACCGGAGCATCTTTCGCTTGGGCAATTGCGATTGGAAGTCCAAGAAAGAGAACGCATAACCCGATGAGCGCGCTCGCAGTCGGCAGAAGTCTTCGCATGAAGGCGATTGTAACAGCCCGTGATCCAGCCGGCTCAGGGCTTTTCCCAATGAGTTGAGTTGAACTGTTTGGCATCAAAGGTTCCCGGATCGAGTTTCGCGTTGGTCTGAATATCCGAGTACTCTTCACTGAACGTCTTCTTGCCGTCAACGTAAACTTCGACCCGCGCCGCAACCCATCCGCCGGCCATCTCCCGATAATCCTCAAAGCGGATGTCCTGAAACTTGCTCGGATCGGTCCTCGTGGGCTCGAACAGCCGCACAAACAACAAGCTGTTCTTATTGACCCAGAACTGCTTGGAGCTCAGATCTCCCTTTTCGGCGCCCACAACGTAGACCGGTTGCCCTTCCCAGGTTTCTTCGTGAAGCTTCGCAAGATCGTACCCCTCGGCCTTTACGATGGCGCTCGTGATTTGCGGCGCCTGGTGATAAACGTCAAAGCCCAATACGAGAAGCATATTCATCCGAGGACGCGTTCCCGATTCTTTGCCCTCCCGGAATATCGTGAGCGTTCCATCGACCATGAGGTATCCGTTGCCATCGCCCGGAGCCCCAATATCGATGCGTAATTTTCCAGGCAGCGCCAACGCTTCATGCCAGATCTCGGCTTTGCTCGTGCCATCGGGGTTGTAAGTTGTGCTTTTC
Organism: uncultured Acidobacteriaceae bacterium; assembly: GCA_963827005.1. GTDB lineage: Bacteria > Acidobacteriota > Terriglobia > Terriglobales > Acidobacteriaceae > Sulfotelmatobacter. The sequence continues at coordinate 211,247 of CAWGZD010000007.1, read as the reverse complement.
TGGGTGAAGGTCAAGGATTGGTACCAGGAGTTTGCGTAGCGGTCATGCATAGCTCGCAAGACGTCCTCTCCATTGCGAACGTCCTGAGCGTAAGCCAGCGGCAAGAGGAAAAGAACCGGGAGTACCCACCGCAGTCGTAAGGAGAAAAAGAATCTCTGAATCCTGAGCGCTTGTTGCAAGGCCATGAGCCCGGTCTTCATGGATTGTTTGCTCCTTGATCTCGAAGGTGATTCCTGCTTAAGTTGCGATTTCGGAGCTGCGCCTCAATTTACCGGCGGGGGAGTCATCCCTGAGAAAGATGTACCCAGAAATTTTCCCTGCGCATCGAAATTCCACGTGAAGATGGCAAAGCCGGCGCGCTCGCAGGCGTGGCACCCGTTAAGCAAAGGATAGCCCACCATAAACTGCGTGCCACCGCTGGGCCCGGGTTGCGAGTTCGGCCATATCTTCCCATCGCGATCTCCCGGCCACAAATCGACTTTAGGGAATTGATTTTTGACATCCTGAAACTGAACGCTCTGCTCCATTGTTTTTCTGTCGAGCAGTTTCAGATCCTCGACGTTGACAATCCGCGGCTGCCCGTTCACCAGCAAGAGACCGTAGTTCGTGTTGGCGCGCAAGGGATAGGTGATCCACGCGAAATCGACGGGACCCTGGGTTTGGAAGCCGGTCATAACGCCGAACTCGCCATGGTTCTGCTGGTAGAGTTCGCGGGAAAAGCTCACGGCCGCGGCCGGCGCGCCGGCTTTCGTCATCTGCGCAAACAAGCACTTGGCATTGTCGCCGCCCAACGACTTATCACAAGCAGCGTGGGCCGCTGAAAGGAACTGCGGCGAGACCGGCCATACCGCCGAGGCGCTAATCTTCGCCGGGGCAGTCGGCGACTGTGCCATGGAGCATCCCGCCAAGAAAACGATAGCAAGCAGTAGCCGGGTATTCCGCATTCTCTTCTTCCCTCGAAGCCGACATTCTATACCCTGCTCGCGGTGTCAGTATCTTCCTGCAGCACCGGCGCGGATCTCCAGCCCCAAAGCACGAGCACTTACGGCCGCGGCTCTGGCCGGTAGGAAGCCACCAGGCGCGCCACGACCACGGCCACGAAAAAAATGCCTGCCATGTTCTCAAACGCAGCAACTAATCGAAGATAGGGATTGACCGGGGCGATGCCGCCATAACCAACGCCGCTCAGCGTCAACATGCTGAAGTACAACAAGGTAGCGCTCTGGTATTCCGGGATGGTCTGGTTGAAAGGGTGGTCCAGCACTCGGTTGAGGATCCAATAAAGCTGGGAAAATCCGATGGCGATCACCAGGTAGCTGATGAAGGCTTCGGCCAGCGCGCTGCGAGGGATCTCCGGCATGGCGTGGAAGTCATCGAAGATCGCCCACAGGATCGCGCAGGAGAGCGCCAGGCCGGCCACGGGCGCCAAGTGTGCATACAGACGCTGGCTGTCGCCGAATGCCTCGAAGACTCGCGCAATTACCCAGACTCCGGCGGTGGGCAAGACCGCGTAACGGACCACTTTCCCACTGCCAACGCAGCTCACGCCAGCCAGTAAAGTGATCAACGCCACGATTCCGAGCGCTGCCCCGGCGCGCCGGTGATAGTCCGCCAGTGGAGATGCCAGCATTTCGGCAATAAAAATCCACATTATTATTTCAACGCGGCGCCGATACCAGAAACTTGCGATGACAGGTTTGTTCTTCACCGGAAAACCCTTGAAAGCGTTGCAAGTCTACTCGCGTTGACTCTCGGAAAACAATCCGGGTCGACGCGTGAAACGGTGCTCTCAGTTCCTCAGCGTTTTGCCAGTCTTCAGCGTGTGCTGAATCCTCTCCTGAGTTTTCTTCTCGCCGCACAGCGACTTGAAGCCTTCACGCTCCAGATCGAGGATGTACTGCTCGCTTACCAGCGTCCCTGGGGTGATGTTGCCGCCGCAGAGCACCTCCGCGATCTTTGCGCCCAGCTTCACTTCATAGTCGGTAATGTAATCACCCTGACGCATCAGGTGAACTCCCATCTTCAGCGTCGCCAGAAGACTTTCGCCGGGGGCGGGAATGTCCGTGCGAGCCACGGGCGGCTCGTATCCCGCATGAAAGAGTTCGAGCGCGCGAGCTTTCGCGTCAGAGAGCACACGCTCGCGGTTCATGGTGATGCGGTCACTCTCCGCGAGAAAGCCGAGGGTGCGCGCCTCGTGCGCGGAGGTTGCGACCTTGGCCGTAGCAATGGTTTCAAATGCGCGCTTCATCGCTTCTAGCATCTCGATGGATCCGGCGAGGGCATCCGCAGACCTTTTGCCGCCGCGCGCAGCGGCAGCGCCATCCACGGCGCGCAGCAGCATCTCTTTGCACCCTCCGCCGCCCGGCAAGAGGCCGACGCCGACTTCGACCAGGCCCGTGTAAAGCTCAGCATGCGGCTGCCGCGCCGCCGCGTGCAATGAGATCTCGGTCCCGCCGCCCAGGCACAATCCGAACGCTGAAACAACCACCGGCTTGGTCGAAAACTTGATGGCCTGGGTCATGCTCTGGAACTGTCGAATGGCAAGGTCCACGTCATCCCACTCGTCCTCCTGCACGCTCATGAGCAGCAGCATAAGGTTCGCGCCGACGGAAAAATTCGTGGCGTCGTTGGTGATGACGAAAGCGTCAAAATTGTCGCCGGGACCGTTCGGTTTCAGAGTCTGAAGAATCAAGCTCACGATGTCTGCGCCGAGAGAATTCATCTTCGAGTGAAACTCAATGCAGCCCACGCCGTCGCCAAGATCCACCAACGATGCGCTCGAGTTCTTCTTCACCACACCGTTGGATTTTTTCGCAACCGCGACCGACCATACCCCGGGCGGAACTTCAACCGGTCTCAAGCGTCCCGTGGCCAGGTCGAAGTAAGCGCGCCCTGACGAAGCTTTGGGATCGTCGGCGTACCACGATTTCTGCCCGGAGGCCAGCAACTTCTCGACGTTGGCTGCGACTGGGCGGCCTTCCGTCTTCAGGCGTGCAACGGTCGCTTCGACTCCCACTGCGTCCCAAAGTTCGAACGGGCCAAGTTCCCAGTTGAAGCCGAGCCGCATGGCGCGGTCGATCTCAACGATGGAATCGGAGATCTCAGGCACGCGGTTCGCCGAGTAGGTCCATAGATCAGACAAAGCCGGCCACAGGAATGCTCCCGCCTTGTCGATTTTCTGCCCGCTGCTGCTGCCAAGTCCGAGCAGCATCCGCAGGCGCGCGCCCGTGTCTTCGACATTCTTCGCCATGTCCAGCGCAGCGAACTTCGGTTTCTGCCGGGGATGGTATTCCAGCGTCTTCCAGTCGAGGGCCAGGCGCTCGTCTTCCATACCTTCGCCGCCCTTTGCCTTTTTGTAGAAGCCACCCTTGGTCTTGTCGCCCAGCCAGCGCCGTTCGAGCATGGCGCTAAAAAAATCGGGCAGTCGAAGATCGCTGCGCTCGTCGTGAACATTCGAAGTCATGTTCCCGACAACGTGGCTCAGAATATCCAGCCCGACCAAGTCAATTGTGCGGAAAGTCGCGGACTTCGGCCAGCCCACAGCCTGTCCCGTCAGCGCATCAACCTCCTCGACGGTGAGATCCATCTCCTGCATCAGGCGCATGACATTCAACACCGAGAAAGTGCCGATGCGGTTCGCGATGAAGTTGGGCGTATCTTTGGCGGGCACGACGTCTTTACCCAGGCGCACGTCGCAGAAGTGCGAGACCCCCTCAATTGCGGCCTGATCCGCTTCCGGCGTGGGGATGAGCTCCAGCAGGCGCATGTAGCGTGGCGGATTGAAGAAGTGCGTGCCGAACCAGTAGCGTCGAAAATCCTCAGAGAAGCCTTCGGAAATTTTCCCCACCGGCAAGCCGCTCGTATTGGTGGTGATGACGGTTCCGGGCTTGCGCACGGCTTCAACCTTGCGGAGCAACGCGCGTTTGAGTTCAAGGTTTTCGACTACCGCTTCGATGATCCAGTCGACCTCCGCCAGTTTCTTCAGATCATCGTCGAAGTTGCCGACAGTGACGAAGCGGGCGAGCGCAGCATCCATAAACGCGGCAGGCTTGGATTTTCTTGCGGCATCAAGACCCGCAGCAGCGATTTTATTCCGCTCGGCCGCGCTCGCACCTGTCGCGACATCTCCCGGAACAATATCGAACAGGTAGCTGGGAACCCCGGCGTTAGCAAAGTGTGCAGCGATGCGGGCGCCCATGGTTCCGGCTCCAAGAATGGCGACTTTATTGATATTGCTGCGCTTCATGATCGAACCTCAATATGACCGAACCTCAATTGGCGTCTATGGAAGTTTATCCACCGCCCAGTCGTGGTTGCCAGTGTTCACGACAATAATGCTTGAGAAGCGGCGGCGGGGGTGAACGTCTTTCGAATTGCTGATCAGCACGACCGGGAACTCATACCGTCCAGGCTTCAAAAGCTTGCCGCGGTCGATCTCATAGGCGGAGGGTCCAGGGTTGGAGAAAAATCGCTCGACGACCTCCGTGCTGGAGGCTTCCTTGGCACGACTGGTGAGCAACGCGATCCCATTCTCGAGGTCGCCGGATTGCCAGGCCTGTAGAAAGTGATCGGCGGCGGCGAGAGCCGGAACATAGCCGGCATCAAGGCCAGCCGCAGGAGTTTTGGCTGGAGTCTTCGCCGCCAAGGGCGACAGCAGCAACAGTACGCAGAGAATCAGCGCCGCTCCGGGATACGAGATTTCGCGAAGGTGCATAAATTCATTATGCGGGAAAACCCAGCACAGACGGTACAGAAGGAGGCCGTAGTCCTTGCTAGCCGCGCCGCACTAGCGGCATCGACTTCCTTCGTGTTCTTCGCGGCCTTTCCTTAGCGCCCTTTGCGGCTAAAGGCTTTCCTATCCGCAACCGCATTAGAATTCGGCGTGCGCTTCCACGTAAGTCAGCGCGCGGGCGGCCATTTGTTTCTCTCCCTTGTAAGCGAGCAGCGTGGGAGCCTCCTGCAGCCGCACCCACCGGGCCCGCGCCACTTCAATTCGCATGGCGGACGTAATGTCGTTGATGCGGCCGGAGCGGTAGCGCATCAGGTAGAAGCTCACAATCTTGAAAACGCGCGCCCCATCACCCCACGTGCGCGTATATACGTACTTGCTGTCGCCGAGCTTGACGACTGAATCGGCGGTCACGCCGGTCTCCTCGTAAACTTCCCGGAGCGCGGTTTCGAGCGGCTTCTCGCCCGCGTCCACCAAGCCTTTCGGCAGGGCCAGCACGCGTTTCGATCTTCCGACGGCGTGTCTGCTTTTACCCATCGCGGCGCTGGAGGGACCGACCGAGGGCTCCACAGGCGGTTCTATCGCCGCCATCCACCACTCGCCGTCGCGCTTCCGGACCACCACGCCGCCCGCCGATATCTCGCGCACCATAACCGGCAAGTTAGCAGGATTGCAGGAGTTAGTCACCTTCGCCCGGGAAGCGGGGTAACCCCCGGGTAACCAGCCGCGTGGTTCCCTCGTAACTCAAATGGCACTAACGTGCTCTGCAGCGTTCGTGCGAAAAGTGGCATCCTATAGGTTAAGAGGAAGTGGCGTTCGCGCAAGCCGGGAAGGTGGAGTTCCGGTGAAGAGCTTCGGCAAGATCATCCGGTCGGTACAGGCCTTTGGACGGGAATTTTCCCGCAAAGGTGCTGCCGCCGAGCCGCGGCTTCCCGCCATTGGCGTGGCACTCGGCGGCGGTTTTGCCCGCGGCATGGCGCACATCGGAGTCCTGAAAGTTCTCGAACAGGAAGGCATTCCGGTCCGCATCGTTGCCGGCACCAGCGTAGGCGCTCTGATCGGCGCCGCCTACTGCAGCGGCGTTTCCATCGAAGAGCTGGAAAAAGTCGCACACGTTGTTCGCTTCACCACCTTCGCCCGCTGGACCGTCTCCCGTTACGGCTTCGCCTCCAATGACCGCATGGTGTCCTTCCTGACTCGCACTTTGAAGTGCAAGACTTTCGAAGAGCTGCGTATTCCTCTGGGCGTCACCGCCACCGACTTCAACACCGGCGAAGGCGTGGTCTTTCATTCTGGTTCGATCATTGATCCAGTGCGCGCCAGTTGCGCCTATCCAGGAATGTTTTTGCCCGTCGAGATTCGCGGACGCTACCTCGTCGATGGCATGCTCTCGCATCCCGTGCCGACGTCTCCGCTGCACGAAATGGGCGCCGACCGGGTGCTGGCGGTCCATTTGAAGGGACAGTGGTCGAAGAATGGCGCGCCCCGCCATCTTTTCGATGTGATCGGACAATCCTTCGCCATCGCTCAGGACCAAATGAGCCATCTGTGGCGAGGCGCCGCCGACGTGATCGTCGAGCCCGATGTAGCCGGTTTCGCCTACGACGACTTCAAGCGCGCCGGCGAACTCATCACTGCCGGAGAAGTTGCCATGCGGAAAGTTCTGCCCGAAGTACGCCGCTGGATGGAAGCGCCAGCCGGAGCGCCAGCCGCCACGAAAGCCCACACCGCCGTGGCGCGTCCAGCGCCCATGCCAGCGGACTGAGACTTTAATAGGGAAATGCTCGTGTGGGGACAGCCGCCCTCGACTGTCCGTCGAGCGAAGCTCGACGTCTTCCTCGTCACGCACGAGCAAACTCGCACACAACCGTCCTCCGCCTTTCGTTGACTCACCCGCCTCACCCACGTAAGATTTCCGCCAGTGATCGGACAAACCATCTCGCACTACCGAATGATTGAAAAGCTCGGTGGAGGCGGCATGGGAGTCGTGTACAAGGCGGAAGACATCAAACTGCACCGCTTTGTCGCTCTGAAATTCCTGCCCGATGAAGTAGCCAAAGACCCTCAGGCACTGGCCCGCTTCCAGCGTGAAGCGCAAGCCGCTTCCGCCCTGAACCATCCCAACATCTGCACCATTTACGAAATCGACGAGCACCTGACCCAGGAAAACCAGGCGCAGGCATTCATCGCCATGGAGTTTCTGGATGGCGTCACGCTCAAGCACGCCATCGGAGCCCGCCCGCTTGATACCGACACGCTGCTTCAACTGGCCATCGAAATTGCTGACGCCCTCGACGCCGCCCATGCCGAAGGCATCGTGCATCGCGACATCAAGCCGGCGAACATTTTCGTCACCAAACGCGGCCACGCCAAGATCCTCGATTTCGGCCTCGCGAAAGTAATGGCCGCCGGAGCTTCCACAGGCTCTTCCGTCGGCGCAACCCAAACCATGGACGCCGCCCACCTCACCAGCCCCGGCACCATGATTGGCACCGTCGCTTACATGTCCCCGGAACAGGTGAGGGGTCGCGAGCTCGACGCCCGCTCCGATCTATTCTCTTTCGGCGCAGTCCTCTACGAGATGGCTACCGGCGACGTCCCTTTCCACGGAGAAAGCTCAGCGGTGATCTGCGAAGCCATCATGAATCGCGCCCCGGTCGCGGTTGTGCGGCTGAACCACGACGTCCCGGCCAAGCTCGAAGACATCATCAACAAGGCTCTCGAGAAAGACGCGAACCTGCGCTACCAGCACGCCTCCGAAATGCGCAGCGACCTGCAACGCCTGAAGCGTGACACCGATACAGGACGTACGCCGCTGCCAGTCGACACGGGCAGCGGCCAAACCAGCGCCGCTGCGGGATCCTCGTCTGGACGCCATGGCTTCGGTCAACGCAGCGCCGTCGGCGCCGTCAGCTCAACCGCGCCTCCAGAAAAGAAAGCGTCCTACAAGTTGATCGGAGCAGGAATTGCCGCAGTCGCAGTCATAGCCGCCGTGGCCGCTATCGTGTGGTTCGTAAGGCAACGTCCCGCACCAGCCGTCAGCACCACAATCCAGAAAACCGTTGCCGTGCTGCCCTTGCAGAACCTGGGAGCCGACAAAGACCTCGATTACCTCCGCCTCGCGCTGGCCGACGAAATCGCCACTTCGCTCAGCTACGTTCGCACGCTAACCATTCGTCCCTTTGCCACCACCAGCAAGTACGACTCGCCCACGCTCGACTTGCAGGAGGCCGGCAAAGCCATGCACGTCACAGACGTCATCACCGGACATTTCTTGAAAGAAGGTTCGCAGCTTCAGATCACTCTGGAAGCCATTGATGTCGAGAACAACCGCACGCTATGGCGCGACACTATGACCGTCGCCGCTCCTGACATGATTGCCATGCGAGGCCAGATCACGTCCAAGGTTCGTCAGGGATTAGTTCCAGCTCTCGGCGCGGGAACAAATTCCGCTGAAGGCGCCACGCGCCCTAAGAATGAAGAAGCCTACGATCTCTATCTCCGCAGCATCGCGGTGCCGCACGACCCTGTTCCCAACAAAGACGCGATCACCATGCTCGAGCACGCCGTAGGACTCGACCCCACCTACGCGCCCGCATGGAACGCGTTGGGGTACCGCTATTACTACGATTCGCAATACGCGGGCGGCGGCGAGGCCATGTTCCAGCGCGCGAAAAACGCCCTGGAACGCGCCCTGGCTCTGGATCCGAACCTGGTGAGCGCGCCCGGCCAGTTGATCGCACTACGAGTTGAAAGAGGTGAGTTGCTGGAGGCCTACCGGGAAGCGAAGGCCCTGGTTGACCGCCATCCCGAAAACGCCGCAGCTCACATGGCCTTGGCGTACGTCCTGCGTTACGGTGGAGCACTCGATGAGTCCGCGCGTGAGTGCGACGCTGCCCTGTCCCTCGACCCGGGAAGCTACCTGTACCGGTCCTGTTCGTTCACCTTCGACGAACTCGGTAACTACGCGAGGGGAATGGAATTTCTCCAACTGGATGCCGGATCCGATTGGGTCTCTCGCAATATGGTCGGCCATTTCATTCGGGCTGGCAATTTGGCGAAGGCGCGGGAACAAACCGAGAAACTGCGAGATGACGGCGTCTCCAGGATGACCCGGGAGTGTCTCAACAACGCTCCAGCCGCGGACGTGAACAAACTCGCCCAGGAGCTTGCGCCCTCGGTTTTGTCCAATCCCGACCCCGAGAACAGGTTCTTGATTGGCTCCTATTTTGCTTTTTGTGACCAGAAAGAGATCGCTCTGCGTATGCTCAAAAGCAGCGTGGCGGGCAACTATTGCGGCTACACCGCAATGCAGAATGATCCCATGTACGCGAAGTTGCGCGGCACGCCGGAATTCGATGAGATACTCTCTGCCGCCAAAAAATGCCAGTCCGACTTCCTCGCCCAGAGATTTCAAGCCTTGCAGTGACGGACGTAGCAGGCTCTTGTCGCGGAACGTCGCGGATTTCCTCACGACGAGCGTTCCTATTCTGAATCCGTGCCAGGACTGAAACCTCGCTTCACGATTTCTCGATACCCGCCGCCTCTTCGCGAATCCGCTTCCAAGCGTTCTCCACATGCCGCGCCTCAGTATGGGTCTGCCCCACACACAGCCGCAGCGTGAACTTCCCGTTCAGCTTGGTGTGCGTGAGGAAAAGATCGCCACTGCGGTTCAGCCGCTCCATGATCGTCTGATTCGCAGCGTCTCCACCTTTGTGACGAAAGCAAACCAGGTTGAGCGGCACAGGCGCCGCGAGTTCAAAGCGGGCGTCGTCGCGCACCCAGGCGGCAAACTCCTGCGCCAGCTCCACATGGCGGCGAATGTGATGCTGCAAGCCCTCGATGCCATAATGCCGGATCACGAACCACAGCTTCAACGAGCGGAAGCGCCGCCCCAGCGGAATCTGCCAGTCGCGGTAGTCAATTACCGTGCCTGACTGCGTCGCCTGGTTCCGCAGGTATTCCGGCAGAATGCTCAACGTCTGAATAAGCGCCTTGCGATCCGCGACCCAAAAACAGTCGCAGTCGAAGGTGGTGAACATCCACTTATGCGGATTGAAGCTGTAACTGTCAGCGAACTCGAGTCCGTCTTGCAGATGGCGAAACTCGGGGCAGAGCGCCGCTGTTCCCGACATGGCAGCATCCACATGCAGCCAAAGCTTGTGCTGGCGGCAAACCTGCGCGATCTCCGCAACCGGATCCATGGCATTCGAAGATGTCGTACCCACCGTGGCGCACACAAAGCAGGGAAGCAGCCCTGCTCGCTTGTCAGCCTCAATCTGCCGCGCAAGAGCCTCGGGACTCATGGCGAACTTTTCATCCACTTCGATCAGGCGTAGATTCTCGACGCCAATGCCCGCGATCATCGCAGCTTTTTCCAGCGAAGAATGCGTCTGCGAAGACGCATAAGCCACAATACGTCCGTCGCATCCTTTTTGATTGCTGGTATAGCCGGTAGCGCGTTCGCGCGCAGCCAACAGGGCGCACAGCACGGCGCTCGAGGCCGTATCCTGAATAACCCCGCCTCCGCTGCTCGACGACAGGAATTTCTCCGGCAGTCCGAGCATGGGAACGAGCCAGTCGAGTACATGCGTTTCGAGCTCCGTGCACGCCGGACTCGTCGACCAGAGCATGCCCTGCACGCCTAATCCGGAGGAAAGAAGATCGCCGAGAATTCCCGGCCCGGAGCCGTTGGAAGGGAAGTACGCGAAGAAGTTCGGGGATTGCCAGTGCGTGACGCCCGGCAGAATTAGCTCTTCAACATCTTTCAGCAGTGCTTCGAAAGCCTCGCCCTGCGCGGGAGCATTCGCCGGCAGCGATGCGCGAATCTCTCCCGGCTTCACCTGCGAGAGCACAGGGAACGACTCGATGCGGGAGTGGTAGTCGGCGATCCAATCCACAACGGCATGGCCGTGGCGGCGGAATTCGTCCGGCGTCATGTGGAAAGACTTTTCGTCGGGCATGGTTTTCCTGGGAGACTCCTGCAATGATATAAACCCGTAGCGCTACTCCTGCCGCAGCCGCCCAAAATACAATCGCGTTTTGTATTCGAAGGTGGCTCGGCCGTCGACGGCAAATTCATCGAATATCCTGCGCAACTCGTGCAGCATCGCAGCGTATTGCGGATGCTCCGGCCCCGGCGCATACGACGACGACAACAATCGCCCCTCGATCCCGGTGTAATCGAACTCCTGCCGCATTTCAAACGCCCGCTCTTGAAACCGCGCGGGATCGAAGAACTCGTTCACCTCGTCGGTCGTGTGTTCATGGCGAACGTCCTGGTAGTCGGTGCCGTATTTCAGCAGCAACTGTTCGTAATCCCGGAGAAACTCTGTCGAATCCGTGAGCCGCTCATTCCACAGCAACACGAGCCATCCGCCGGGCTTCAGGATGCGAACGAACTCGCTCCTTGCTCGCCGGCGATCGAACCAGTGCGCGGCCTGCGCCGCAGTCACGAAGTCCACGCTCTCATCGGGCAGCGTAGTCGCCTCGGCCGTTCCCTTCAGGCTCGAGAACTTCGGAAACCCCGCCAGCAGCCGCTCGCCCGCCTCTCGCATCTCGGCGTTGGGCTCGAGTCCGAACACCCGGTTGCCATTCTCCAGCAACAGGCGCGTCCAGATGCCGGTGCCGGAAGCGATGTCGGCAACCACGTGGTTCGGCGCCAGGCTGCATTCAGCTTTTAATTCCCGAATCACGTCGGGCGGATAACTGGGCCTATAGCGCACGTAGTTTTCGACCCGATCGGAGAAGCGGCTGGTAGCGTTCGAGGCAGGCATAGGGCTTGAAAGTGGCAAGTTTTTTCATCTTGCCAGAAAGCTATTTTAATTGCAGGATAGGGGTATTGTCCTCCCCGGGCCCTGGCTCCAATGTCATCCCGAACGAAGTGAGGGACCTTGGTTTCGCCGCCACGCGGGCCTCAAAGCCCACGCGATTTCAATAGAAGAGAGAACATAAAGGGAAAATCCTCCGCGGCGTTAATGCGATACCATTCCCACTGAGGCACGAAAGCTCCTACTCCATGCGAGTCGTCATCAAAGTCGGCACCAGCTTAATCGCTCCCGGAGGTCAGATCGATGCGAACCTGCTGCGCGCCATGGTGGACCAATTCGACCTCAGCCGGAACGAGTACCTGATCGTCACTTCCGGCGCGATCGCGGCCGGCATGTCAGGGCTGCAGCTCTCTAAGCGCCCGAGCGGCGTTCCCGGAATGCAGGCCTGCGCCGCGGTTGGCCAGAGCAAACTGATGCACACCTACGAGCGGCTGTTCTTCGGCAAGAAAGTGGTGGCGCAACTTTTGCTTTCGAGCGACGACTTCACCTCGCCGGTCCGCTACCGCAACCTGCAGAACGCGCTGGCCGAACTGCTCTCACTCGGGGTCGTGCCGATCGTAAATGAGAATGACAGCGTCAGCGTGCGCGAACTGGAAGGCGCTTTCGGCGATAACGACGAGCTGAGCGCGCTTCTGGCCACGGCCGTGAAGGCAGACTGGCTGTTGCTGTTGACCAACGTCGATGGATTCCTCATCCCCAACGGCCGCAAGAAACCCAAGCTGCAACGCCTGGTGCGCAAGCTGACTCCCGCACTGGAAGCGCAATGCAACGGCAAGAGCGCTCAGGGGCGCGGCGGCATGATTTCCAAACTGCGCGCCGCGAAGCTGGCCAGCGAAGGCGGCGTACACGTGGCCATCGTGAATGGCCGCCATCCCCAGGGAATCACTCTGGGCATGCAGCGCAAGATCGGAACGTATTTTCCTCCGGAGACAGGACGAAGCTGATGTCGACCAGCATTGCCAACTCGGCTTCCACGCAGGAAAAACTGCTGCGAGCGCGCGAAGCGGCGGCGAAGCTCGCGCTTTTTTCCACGAGCGAAAAGAACGCGTTGCTGATGGCAATTGCCGATGCGATTGAAGCTGACGCTCCGACAATTCTTGCGGCAAACCGCGCAGACCTCGAAACCTCCGGCCTGGAAGGCGCCATGCGCGACCGCCTGCTGCTGACCACGGAACGGATCAAACAGATGGCGCAAGGCGTGCGCGATGTCGCAGCACTCGACGATCCCATTGGCGAGACTCTCGCAGAGTGGACGCGCCCGAACGGCCTGCGCATCCGGAAAGTTCGCGTGCCGCTGGGCGTCGTGGGGATCATCTACGAATCGCGGCCGAACGTTACCGTCGATACCGCTGTGCTGGCCTTAAAAACCGGCAACGCCATCGTCTTGCGAGGCGGCAAAGAGGCGGCGCGCAGCAACCAGCGTCTGGTGGAAACCCTTTCTGCCGTCCCGGGAGTCCCGGATGGAGCCGTCGAACTCCTCGATTCCGGCACGCGGCAGTCGGTGCTCGAACTCATCAAGGCGCGCGGCCTCGTGGATGTGATTATCCCGCGCGGTGGCCCTGGGCTGATCGCCTTCGTCACCGAGAATTCCGCCGTGCCTGTGATTGAAACCGGAGCAGGGAACTGCCACATCTTCGTCGATGAATCCGCAGACTTCGACATGGCCGACCAAGTCGTCATCAATGCCAAAACGCAGCGGCCGTCGGTGTGCAATGCCGCCGAGAAGTTGCTGGTGCATGAACGGGTTGCCGCGGAATATGTCCCGCGAATCGTACAGAAGTTGATCGAGGCCGGCGTGGAAGTCCGTGGAGATGGAAAGTCTCGTAGCTTAAGCGCCGGACTGAACATCGTCCCCGCCGCAGAGCAAGACTGGCATGAAGAATATCTGCGTCTGTGCATGGCCGTGCGCGTGGTTGCCAACGTGGATGAGGCGATTTCGCACATCAACCGCTATTCGACGAAGCATTCCGATTCGATCGTGACCCGCGATGAAGCCAATGCCCGCAAGTTTCTCCGCGGAGTCGATTCCGCTGCAGTCTACTGGAACGCTTCCACTCGCTTTACCGATGGAGCCGAGTTCGGCTTCGGCGCTGAGATGGGCATCAGCACCCAGAAGCTCCACTGCCGCGGCCCCTTCGCACTGGCAGAGCTCACTTCCTCGAAGTACGAGATCGTAGGCACGGGCCAGGTGCGGTAGAACTGCCGATCACCGCCAGTCGAATGCCGTGTCGAGCTGCGTCAATACCTCCTGAAGCTCGGCACGCTCCGTATGGCTCAGGATGCCATTTTCTTCTGCCCGCACACGCCTGAGGCAATTCGCGACCGCCTGAGAGTTCCATGTCATTGCGAAATTACCCGAGAAATCGAGCGCGTGCCTTCATCCTCGCCACACCCCTACCCGCATCACATCGAAGTGATGATCGTAGGTCCAAACTTGCAATCGCAGACGCGTAGCCACGACTGCCGCAACGGCATCGAACATGGTGATGGGCTGGTCTGCTAATCCCCGGAGTTTGGCCTCGGCTTGGCGATAATCGTCAGGGGTTGGGTTTATCAAAGATGTATCGGCAATGTCGGTGAGCCAGTCCGTTGCCACACTCTTCCCCAGGCGAAATAGGACTAGAGAGTACGCCTCCAGTAGAGTCGAGTAGACAACCACGATCTCCCGCCCCTGTTGGTCCAACCTCCGCATCTCCCGCACAGCCCGCTTATGATGGGCATCTTCAGGATCCACGGCCGCATAAAGCGGACCCGCATCGGCCAGCACCCCGTAGTTCATTTCTTAAGGCCCGTCAGGTAAAGGTCGTGATTCTGACTCACGTCGCTTCGACCGCTTCCGCGCTTTGCCGGCCTGATTTTCAAAGTGCGGCGCACGCGCAGAAAACCTCTTTCCCGTAGGTATTCGCGCAAGGCCGTCTGCATGACAGTCGTGAGCGCAGGGGGCGCTTCCTGAGTCCGCAGATAGTTCTCCGTCGCTTCCGCCAGGTCATCCGGCAGGGTGATAGTGGCTCGCTTCATAGATTCAGTATAGCACCAAATGGTGATGTTGGTGAAGATGGTGATTATGGTGAAATCCGGGAGGACGGTGACGACGGGCTTCTACTGATACCGGTTGCTAACTCCGTCCCATCCGGACGAGGCCAGCTTCGACACAACCGTGCGTACACCTTGCGCTGTGTTACCGTACTTACTTTCACAACGAGACCCCATGCGATTCACTTCCGCGACACTCCTTTTCCCTGCAGTAATAATTCTCAGCTTGCCCGCTAACGTCAGCGGCCACGAGCCTGCCTCTTCTTCCCCGCCGCAATCCATCTTCGGCTTTCGCGACTCCGCCGCCGAAGTGGCCATCGAGGCCCGTTTTCTTGCCGTGCCCGATCCTAAACTCGCCGAAGAGCACCTTCGCACGCTCACCCAGGCGCCGCACATGGCGGGCACTCCGGAAGACAAAGCCACTGCGGACTACGTGGCCCGGAAGTTTCGCGCCGCCGGTCTTGAGACCGAGATCGTCGAATACAAAGTGTGGCTGAACTATCCCTCGGAGATCAGCGTAGACGTCACCGCGCCCGCGGGAGTCGAAATGCATGGGCCCACGCGCGAGCACGTCGATGGCGACCCCTACGACAACGATCCCCGCGTGGTCATGCCTTTCAACGGAATGTCGCCTTCGGGTGACGCCGAGGCCGAAGTGGTGTACGCCAACTACGGCACACCGGAAGACTTCGAGAAGTTGGATAAGTTGAAGATCGATGTGCGGGGCAAGATCGTGCTGGTGCGCTACGGCCAGAACTTTCGTGGCGTAAAGGAATTCATCGCCCAGGAACACGGCGCGGCGGGCGTCCTCATCTACTCCGATCCGTTCGATGATGGCTGGCGGCGCGGCGACAAGTATCCCGATGGCCCGTGGCGTCCCGATACCGGCGTGCAACGCGGATCCGTAGGATACATGTTCGAGTTTCCCGGCGATCCCACAACGCCCGGCGTGGCCTCGCTTCCTTCGCTGCCGGCAAGCAAGCGCACCGCACCAGAGCAGTCCGCGCAAATGCCGAAAATTCCGGTCACGCCACTTTCTTACCACGATGCCTCGCCCATTCTTCAACATCTGGGCGGCCCCGACTCACCGCGCGAGTGGCAGGGTTCGCTGCCCTTTACCTACCACGTGGGACCAGGTCCTGTGCGCGTGAAGATGCACCTCAAACAGGATTACCAGTTTCGCACTCTCTGGGATGTGATTGGCCGCGTGCGCGGCGCCGAGTTCCCCGATGAGTGGGTCGTTGCGGGGAATCATCGCGACGCGTGGGTGTATGGCGCGGTCGATCCCAATAGCGGCACGGCAGCCATGCTCGAAAGCGTCCACGGGATCGGCGAATTGCTGAAGTCGGGCTGGAAGCCGAAGCGCACGATGATCTTTGCCAGCTGGGACGGCGAAGAAGAGGGCTTGATCGGCTCGACCGAGTGGGCCGAGCAGCATGAATCCGAACTCGGCAGCGCTCCAGCATATTTCAACATAGATGTGGCTGTCTCCGGACCGAGGTTTGGCGCATCGGCCGTTCCCAGCCTAAAGCAGTTCTTGCGCGACGTAACAAAGGCGGTGCCCAGTCCCAAGGGTGGGACGCTCTACGAAGCCTGGCAGACGCAGTCGCCCGCCGAGACGGGCGGCGAAAATCATCGCATGCCCGCGGCCGCCACCAAGGGCGACGTGTCGGTCGGTGACCTGGGCAGTGGCTCCGATTACAGTGCTTTCCAGCAGCACCTTGGCGTGCCTTCGACCGACATCAGTTCCAGCGGTCCGTATGGTGTGTATCATTCCGTGTTCGATAATTTTGCCTGGTTCAAGAAGTTCGGCGACCCGGATTTCGTCTACGAACAACAGATGGCGCGAGTCTTTGGGCTGGAGGCCTTGCGCATGGCCGATGCCGATGTGCTCCCCTACGACTACGAACAATACGGAAAAGAAATTGCTGTTTACATTGAAGGGGCCAAAAGAAGGGCGGAGGCTAAGTTCGGCGGGCGCGAGCTGGATCTGAATGCCGCAACCGCGGCCGCCAAGCATTTTGAGGACGCGGGAGTGAAGATTCTGGCCAAGCAGAAGAATCCCCCACGCGATGCTGCGCGCTTGAACGCCGCACTGCTAGCCGCCGAACGCGCTTTGCTGCTGCCCGAAGGACTGCCTCACCGTCCTTGGTTTCGCCACGCGATTTATGCTCCGGGCGAATACACGGGCTATGCCGCGGTGGTGATTCCGGGAGTGAACGAGGCGCTGGATAAGTCAGACGCCGAACGGACGCGCCGGCAACTCGCAGCTCTAACGGCAGCGCTCGATCGTGCCGCCAAAGCGCTGGATGGATACAAGTAGATCCCATGACGCCCACTACTCACGCTCTCGGGCAGTTTCTCCGCACCCTGCCGCACTCCGCGGCCGCCACGTTTCTAGCGCTATTTCCCATCGTCGATCCCTTCGGCGGCATTCCCATCTTCTTCAGCATGACCTCTTCCTGGACCGCGCAGGATCGCCGCAACACCGCTCTGAAGACCGGCCTCTGGGTGTTTGTCATTCTGGTTACGTTTCTTTTTTTTGGCCGCTTCGTGCTTTTTTTCTTCGGCATCTCGCTACCCGTCCTCAAGATTGCCGGAGGACTGATCGTCGCCAACACCGCCTGGGGCATGGTCACTTCGCATGCCCGCATCACACCCGAGGAAAGCAACGAGGCGCAAGGCAAAGAGGATATTTCCCTTACCCCGCTCGCCATGCCGCTGATGTCCGGCCCAGGAGCGATCGGCGTGGTCATGGCGCTGGCGGCCAACGTCGATAGCGCTGTGTCATACATCGGCATGGTCGTCGGCATCGCCGCCATCGCGCTGACCGTACTGCTTTTCTTCTGGTTGGGAGGTCCGCTCGTGCGGCGCTTAGGACCCAACGCAGTCGGAGCCATCAACAAAATCTTCGGCTTCCTGATCCTTGCCATCGCCGTTCAACTGGTGTGGGACGGCATGGCCGACTTCCACAACTAAGCCGCCAAATACCTCTGTGGAAATCCCCCGAAAAAATACTCTGGGAACTGCCCTCGAACGGCGATCTTGAACCCGTTTCATTCCCGGAAAATCGACGCTTTTCGGGGATACCCCCCTCCCTCCGCCCTCTAAATGCCTTGACTGGCGCGGGATCTGCAAAAAGTGTCTGCAAAATCTTGATGTCAAAGAGCTTGGAGGTCAAAATCTTGACAACAAGGGAGTTAGACCCTCTGTCGCGGTGTTTATCTATACCGCTTCCGCCTCGACTATCATCCGCTTATTTCGCGAGGGGAGCAAGGTTAGATGTCACATGCGACCTGTGGATTTCACGTTCGACTTCAGCTTCTCGCAAAAGAGGCGAGAAGTGGGCACGGATTATAAGGGGCTGCCTAGCTCTGCTTCGCCTTCGCCCAGCCTGGAATAGGCTCGAACCACTGGCAGTCAGAACCCCCGAGAATCGCGACAAGCCGGTAACCTTCTTCGGTTGAGGTTGAGTTGTCGAACAGGATGGTGTGGTCGGCGCGTTCCATGGCTATCGGAAGATTTTCAAAGCTTCGCTGGTAGCGCCGTCGGACATCATTCTCCGGGACATTATGGCCGCCCGCGAGAACTCAGTTTCTGATTCGAGCCAGGTTGATCTCAACATTTTCTGTCCCAATATAAACCAGCACGATCTCGAACCCACGAATTCGCGCATCAACCATCATCCGCAGATAGTGCTTCCCGGCCAGGGGCGTTTCGACCGCGAAGCTCTCACGTCGGCTGATGTGCTCTTTCGCTGATTTTAGGACGCTCCGTGCTGCTGCAATCGGGAAGGTGGATGGCCTGCTGGACTGCAGCGTTCTGGCGATGCTGTCAGGATCAAGAAGCGGTATCTCGCGAAAGAATCTTTCGTCTGAAGTCAGCGTGGTTTTGCCGGAACCGTTTGCTCCAGCGACAAGAGTAAGTCTGGGTTGGGTCACTGCTAGTGCGAAGGCGACTGCGTTGGGGTTTGCTTCCGTTGCCTCTCGGCGAGAATTTCCCGCAGCCGTTTTCGATCAGCGGCCAAGCGCGCGGGGGCGCTCTCGGCCATCTTTTGTGCGAGTCCGATCCAGTTCACAGCCATGCTCATAGGATACGCCCTCATTGTCTCGGGTGTCGGAGTTCTTGAAAAGGAAGCGATCCCAATTCTCGCAAAAGAGGCGGGAAAAGTCGTCACGGGAATCATTCGTCCAGCGCGAGCTCAGGAGCATGCTTTCTGACCTCTCGTTCGAAGCGCGACTGCCCAACCAGCAGCGGCGAAAACGACACTGGTCGGCCTCCGTTTCGGCTCTTGACGTAGGTAGTTCCGGTGTTGCGGCCCCTCTTCATCCAGGCAATCTCATTCCATGAGATCACGCGATCTCCGCGTAGCCAGCGGTGCTGGCGAATGCCTTCGTGGTCGATCAGGACTGTTCTAGGTTCGGCAAGAAGAATTGCGACCAGCACCGCGACAGGGATTAACGCCGCATACAATCCCTCCCCCTTTCGAACCGTCTCCCACACGGTCAGAGCGGTGAAGGCCACCAGCGACACGGTGACTATCTCGATAAGAACATGCATGCGGGGAGTAAGTAGGAACTCCACGGAACTCCCGTTTTGGCGCGGACGGAGCCTCCTCGTAGAACGGCGAATCCACCAGAACAAAAGCATGAATGGAGAGATGACCAAGACTCTCAAAAGAACCGCGCCAAATATTAAGGCGATTGCCTTCATTTGACACCTCGTGCATGCCTCGGGATGGTGGTCCTCAAGAGCGCTTACTTGATCGAAACCAGCCGCTCCACCAGCTCCGAATAATCCTTCTTCTCGATCCCGTGCACCTGCTTGTTGTACTCGTCCACCTTCGAGGAATAATTCATCGAGCAGAATTTCGGACCGCACATGGAGCAGAAGGCCGCCTCTTTGTAGAAATCGTCGGGCAAAGTTTCGTCGTGCATCGAACGCGCGGTCTCAGGGTCGAGCGACAAAGCAAACTGTTTTTCCCAGTCGAACTTGTACCGCGCATAGCTCAACGCGTCGTCGCGGTCGCGGGCGCCGGGACGTCCGCGGGCAATATCCGCAGCGTGCGCGGAAATCTTATAGGCAATGATGCCGTCCTTCACATCTTTTTCGTTCGGCAAACCCAGATGCTCTTTCGGAGTGACGTAGCACAGCATGGCTGCGCCGTACCATCCGATCATCGCCGCGCCGATCGCCGAGGTAATGTGGTCATAGCCCGGTGCGATATCGGTAACCAGTGGGCCCAGGGTATAGAACGGCGCTTCGTAGCAGAGTTCGACTTCTTTCTCAACCTGCTCTTTGATCTTGTCCATGGAAACATGGCCGGGGCCTTCGATCATCACCTGTACATCGTGCTGCCAGGCAATCTTCGTCAGCTCACCGAGAGTTTTCAATTCAGAAAATTGGGCTTCGTCGCTGGCATCGGCCACGCAGCCGGGACGCAGGCCGTCTCCCAGAGAAAAGCTGACGTCATACTTCTTGAAAATCTTGCAGATGTCGTCGAAATGCTCGTAGAGGAAATTCTGCTTGTGGTTGTAAGCCATCCACTGCGCCAGGATCGCGCCGCCGCGGCTCACGATTCCGGTAATGCGCTTCGAGATCAGCGGGAGATACTGGATCAGCACTCCGGCGTGAATCGTCATGTAATCCACGCCCTGCGCGGCTTGCTCCTCGATCACCTCGAGCATTACCGCGGCGTTCAGATCTTCCACGCGCTTCACTCGCGCAATCGCTTCGTAAATCGGAACCGTGCCGATGGGAACTGGAGAATTGCGCAGAATGGCTTCGCGAATTTCGTGAATGTCGCCGCCGGTGGAAAGATCCATCACGGTGTCGGCGCCGTAATGCACGGCGGTGTGCAGCTTTTTCAGCTCCTCCTTGATTTCAGAAGTCACTGCCGAGTTGCCGATGTTGGCGTTGATCTTGCACAGCGACGCGACGCCGATCGCCATCGGCTCCAGTTCCGGATGGTTGATGTTGGCGGGGATAATCATGCGGCCGCGGGCCACTTCATCCCGCACCAGTTCGGGCGCGAGCTTTTCGCGGTGCGCGATGTAACCCATCTCTTCGGTGACCACGCCCTGACGCGCGTAATGCATCTGCGAGAAGTTGCCGTCGGCGTTCTCTCGTTTACGCCGGGCGAGCCACTCTGCCCGCGGCTTGGGGACGCTGTGGCCGCTATTGCCGTTGCCGGAATTACCATTCGTCGGGGTCATGTCAGAGCCAGCTTTCATGGGATTCGATAGGCCCGATTATACGCGGAGGGGCGGACGGAATGGTAAGTGGGAGCATGGACGAAAGCCGGAACTCAGAATTCGTATCCTCGCGGTCTGCACCATGAGCAGCTTCCCCGGTTGCACAACCTACTGCATTTGCTCGGCGCACTCCATCGAAGTGCAACCCCCAGGTCCTTTTGTCCGAATATTCCCCATTCCGTTCTTGAAGTGGATCCCCGCCATGGTCGCGGGATAAACCCACCAGAGCTTTCGAATGACCTTGTCGCCCGGAAGCCAGGAGTGAGGCTTCTTGAGTTCATACGCAACCAGCAGTTCCGCGGCGAAGATTCCTGCATCTCGGACGACCAGGTGCTGGTTCGCAGGAACGCTGGTGACCCAGGGAGCCCCGGCGGCGAATTCGTTATCCAGCACCAGCTTGCGCGAGGTGAACCGCATCGCCTCGGCGCCACCCAGCGCAGCCATGACGGCAATAAACTTTTTGTCGATCACCCGATGCGTAGAAGGAGCGTCGGGAAGCGGGGCTGTCGCCACAAAGGCGGAGCCGCTTCCGTCCCCAGGACCATTTTCCATGACCTCCGCGCTCGATCTTTGGGCGGATGGGGAACCTTGGGCGACCGCGTGGACGACGAGCAGGAGCAGCAAAGCGAGCAAACGGGCAGTTGGCAAGTGGAAGCCTCCTCGGGCGTGTCATCGCGAGGACCGGCTGGGGAGGCGGTGGGCCGCTTGTTGGCTGGGCGATTCGGGATGTACGAAGCAATACCGTGCAACCCCCGCTCCAAATCGCGGAATCTTACCCTTCAACGAGATAGGGGTTGTTTTGGCCGATCGGGACACGTCGCCGCGGTTTCTGAGCAGGCGCTTTATCCACTTGGCCTCTTATTTTTCCGATGCACGTTTTTCCAATGCTTCTCTTTCCGATGCACCGCCCCTTGTTCGCGGAAACGAAGAAGGCCTAGAATCGTCAGTTCCATTTTGTGAGACGTCGCGCTCAGGAGATTCGCACTATGCGCTTGTTCCGTTTGATGTTCCTTCTTATCTGCCTTGTGGCCTGGGCAGCTATTAGCCTTGCTCAAACCTCGTCCCCGGCGAAACCTGCCGCTGGCTTCAGCCTCGACAACATCGACAAGAGCATCGACCCCTGCGTGGATTTCTACCAGTACGCCTGCGGCAACTGGATCAAGAACTCGGAGATTCCTCCCGACCAGTCGCAGTGGCTCAGCTTTGTCGAATTGCGCGAACGCAATATGGATATCGAGCACGGCATTCTGGAGAATGCCGCCGCTGGAGGCGCCTCCCGCGACGCCGTAGACCAGAAAATTGGAGACCTCTACGGCTCCTGCATGGATGAGAAGGCCATCGACGCAAAAGGCATCGCCCCGCTCAAGCCTGAACTCGACCGCATCGCGGCCGCACCGGACAAAGCAGCGCTCATGGAAGAGCTCGCGCACCAGCGGCTCATCGGGGGCCGCGCACTTTTTGGTTTCTACTCCAATTCCGATCTGCACAACGCCGATCAAGTGATCGCCTACATCGATCAAGGCGGCCTCTCGCTGCCCGATCGCGATTACTATCTGAAAGACGACAATCCAAAGATGAAAGAGATGCGCCAGCATCTCGTCGAATACGTCACCCAGTCGTTCACTCTCGCTGGCCAGACGCCGCAACAGGCAGCCGATTCCGCCCAGGCCGTGCTGCGCATCGAAACTGCTTTAGCCAAAGCTTCCATGGACCGCACCTCCCGCCGTGACCCGAAGAACATCGATCATAAGATGACTCGCGACGACGCGGTTGCCCTCGGACCCAATTTTTATCTGAATCGCTACTTCGCCGCGGTAGGCGCTCCAAACTTTTCCCAGCTCAACGTCTCGAATCCTGAATTTTTCAAGCAGGTCAATGGCGTGCTGGAATCCGAATCGCTCGACTCCCTGAAGATTTACGTGAGTTGGCATGCCATCAGCAATGCCGCACCTTGGCTTTCCCAGCCCTTCGTCGACGCCAATTTCAAATTCCAGCAGTACCTCAGCGGCCAGAAGCAGATTCAGGCGCGCTGGAAGCGTTGCGTCAACCTCACCGATCGCGAACTCGGCGAAGCGCTCGGGCAAAAATACGTCGACGCAACCTTCGGTCCCGACGGCCGCCAACGCATGCTGAAGATGGTCGACGCTCTCGAGAAATCCCTCGCCGAAGACATTCACGATCTTTCCTGGATGAGCGACGAAACCAAGAAGCAGGCCAAGGTGAAGCTCGATGCCATCCGCAACATGATTGGCTATCCCGATAAGTATCGCGACTACAGTTCCGTCGTGATCAAGCCCGATGATCTGCTGGGCAACGTCGCTCGCGCCAACATGTTCGAAGCGAAACGCGACATGGCCAAGATCGACAAGCCGCTCGACCGCAAGGAGTGGGGCATGACTCCGCCCACGGTGAATGCGTATTACGATCCGTCGGTCAATGAAATCGTTTTTCCCGCGGGCATTCTTCAGCCTCCTTTCTTTGATAAGACCATGGACGATGCCATCAACTTCGGCGGCATCGGCTTGGTCATCGGCCACGAACTCACTCACGGATTCGACGACCAGGGACGCAAATTCGATCCTCAGGGAAATCTGCACGACTGGTGGACGGAGCAGGACGGAAAAGAGTTCGAGAAGCGCGTCAGTTGCGTGGCCGACGAATACTCCAACTTCGTCGCCGTCGACGACCTCAAGCTGAATGGCCGCCTCACGCTCGGTGAAAATACCGCCGACAACGGAGGCGCCCGCATCGCGCTGATGGCGCTCGAGCACATGATCGCCGACGACAAGACTGGAAAAGAAGGTCAGACGATCGATGGCTACACGCCCGAGCAGCGCTTCTTTCTGGGCTTCGCCCGCGTCTGGTGCGAGAAGCGGCGTCCCGAGGTTGCACGCACCCGAGTGCTCACCGATCCTCACTCCCCCGGCAAATACCGCGTTGACGGCGTAGTGCAGAACATGCCCGAGTTCCAGAAGGCATGGGGATGCAAAGCCGGTCAACCCATGGTCGCCGAAAACGCCTGCCACGTCTGGTGAGAAACTTGAGAACGGATTAAAAGCAATTTCGCCAAAGCTTCTGGCGAATCCACAAAGAAACGGCCCGGCAAATTGCCGGGCCGTTTCTCGCTTCGGTAGATTCCGGAGCTGGTAACTTAACTCGTTCTAGTAGTTGGCCGCCTGCACGATCAAATGATCGACCACGCGGTGCGCTTCGTCAATGTGATGGAGAGCGCGATCGCGCAATCCTCGCACCGATGGATCATCTTCTTCGCGGGCGATATCGTTGTGCGCCTTATCCAGCAATTCCATTGCGCGGTGGTAGCGGCCGGCCCGGTCCATATGCATATCGACCGGAGGATGATCGTTCAGATTCTTGCCGTCATCGATGGCAGCGCTCTTGATCTCTCCAATGGCTTTGTCGATTTCTTCAATGGCGTGCTCTTCCTCTTTGTCCATGTGATGCGTAGGCGCCAGGTTCTCCAGGTGAGCGCGCGCGTGCCGCAGATCGCTCAGCGCGTGCAGATAAGCCGGATGTCTTCCTGGTTCGTCAGCGAAGCTTACCGCCGCGCAGACGGCAACAAGAAACGCGAGTAGGGCACAATGTCGTACAGTTTTCATGGTCTCCTCAAAAGGCCTTTCGGCAGGATGAACTCCGTTGTATCGAACCCGGAACACCAGGGTTTGACTCGCTGCAATTCTAGGCTGCGGTTCCGAGGCGGGGAAAGGTGACTTCAGGCCATGACCCGTCGTAAGTATTTATGTTTCAATGCTTTACGCGTGTCGCTTGTCATCCCGAGCAAGCGTTCTTTGCGCGGCGAGGGATCTGGGCGAGCCGCGCCTTGCGTCGCGTCCTTTGCGACGCAATAATGGCGGGTTTGGCTCGCTTCCTTATCAGCGTCCGCCCGAAGATTTCCCCACCGATTTAAACCCCTTTCGCCGTTGTTCGCTATAGCGGGCCAGCGCGTCCAGGATGATGGGATAGGATTCGCCCGCAGGGCGTATCTCGTCCACTTCAACCGCCTTGCCTTCGAGCTGTTTGTAATCCTGAAAGAAGCGCCGCAGCATCAGCATGCGGTGCGGCGGCATCTCGGCCGCCTCGCGGTAGGAGTTGAACTCCGGATCCTCGGTCGCGATGGCAATGATCTTGTGATCCTGCTTGCCGGCGTCGATCATGGTCATCAGACCGATCGCGCGCGCATGAATGATGGTGAGCGGCACCACAGGTTCCTGGCACAGCACGAGCACATCCAGCGGATCATCGTCTTCCGCCAGCGTCTGCGGAATGAACCCATAGTTCGCGGGATAGTACACCGCAGAGTAGAGAATGCGATCCAGCTTGATCAGCCCGCTCGCCTTATCGAGTTCATACTTCACACTCGACCCAAACGGAATCTCAATCACGCAATCAAATTCCTGCGGAAGCTTGTCGCCCGGAGTCACGTCATGCCAGGGATGGATCATAGGTTTCGTGGAGCTTCCTACATTCTAGCGGAGGACGCAGCTTTCAGCTTCTAGCTCCTGGCCTCCAGCCGGGTGCCCCATTTCTCGCGTCCTTTGCGAGAAGTGGGGCTCTTCGTCGCCGCCGCTACTGCACCTGCAGCGCCAAGAAGTCATTCCGAGTGGAGTGTAGTGACCGGATCGAGGCGCATCGTGCGCCCCGCCGGGATATAACTGGCGGCAAGCGCGACGGCGGTAAGTACAGGGTGGGACTCCAGCGAACGTGGTCAGATAATCGGTAGGCGACACGCCGCGAAAGGTCAATGAGTGTAACCGCGATTTTTCAACAACCGACCTCGCGACGTAGCCGACCTCCCGGCTTTCATTGACTTGCCGTGCCTCTGGTCCTAAGATTTCACCCTAAATGATCGGCCAGACGATCTCGCATTACCGTATCGTCGAAAAGCTCGGCGGCGGCGGGATGGGTGTGGTCTATAAGGCTCAAGACCTCAAGCTGGACCGCTTCGTCGCCCTGAAGTTCCTGCCTGACGACGTCGCGCACGACGCGCAAGCCCTAAGCCGCTTCCAGCGCGAGGCTAAGTCTGCCTCGGCCTTGAATCATCCGAACATCTGCACCATCTACGAAATTGACGACCAGCACGGGCAAACGTTTATCGCCATGGAATTTTTGGATGGCATCACGCTGAAGCACCGTATCGGCGGGCGTCCGATGGAAACCGAGTTGATTCTGTCGCTGGCCACGGAGATTGCCGATGCCCTCGATGCCGCACACGCCGAAGGAATCGTTCATCGCGATATTAAACCTGCCAACATCTTCGTGACCAAACGCGGCCACTCCAAGATTCTCGATTTTGGATTGGCGAAAATGACTACCTTGATCGCCTCGTCGAACAGTGACTCGGCCAAGACCGAGACGCGCAGCTTCCACGAGCCACACCTCACCAGCCCCGGCTCTACTCTTGGCACAGTTTCCTACATGTCTCCCGAACAGGCTCGCGCCAAGGACCTGGATCGGCGCACCGACTTATTTTCCTTCGGCGTCGTGCTCTACGAAATGGCGACCGGACAACTACCGTTTCGGGGAGAGAGCTCCGCCGTAATCTTCAACGCGATTTTGGAACGCGAGCCACTCCCCGCCATCCGCCTCAATCCCGACCTGCCTTCCAAACTGGAAGACATCATCAGCAAGGCGTTGGAGAAAGACCGGAACTTGCGTTATCAGAGTGCGGCCGAGATGCGAACCGACCTGCAGCGAGTAAGACGGGATAGCAGTTCGGCGAGGATCACGAGTGAATCACTCCGGGCACAGGCCTCCTCCGATTCCGCGGCGGCCGTGCCGCCGGCGCTGGACGAGACTTCGAAATCCTCGAGCGCGGTCTTAATTGCTGAGGCCGGCCGCCACAGAGGGGCTCTGGTGGCCCTGTTTCTAATCATCCTGCTGCTGGCCGGGGCAGCGGGCTTTGGCCTGTACAAACTCCTGGGTACAAACAAGCCGCCCATCGACACCCGCAACATGAAGATTCGCCCCATAACCGACAATGGCGAAGTGACCTCTTTTGCAGCGATCTCGGCGGATGGCAAGCTCATCGCGTACGGTGCGTCGGAAGCAGGAAAATTCAGCCTGCGGGTCAAGCAAACCACCACCGGAAGCGAGGTTGTAGTCGTCCCCCCGCAGGAGAAGCAAATCTATTCCGCCACATTCACTCACGACGGGGACTATTTGTACTACACCGTGAATTCAGGATTGACCGGCGACGTGTATACCGCGCCTTCTCTGGGGGGCCCTTCGCGCCTGGTGCTCACCGACGTGAATAGTGGCACCTCATTCTCGCCCGACGGAAAAAAATTGGCTTACATCCGAAGCACCGCCAAGCAGGATCAGTTGCTGATCGCCAATGCAGATGGATCCGGGGAGCACGAGATCCTCGCGGCTCGGAGCCCTAATTACTTCACGACCGTTTCCTGGTCCTCGCGCAACCTTCTCGCCGTGTACGAGCGGCAGTTTGACCAGCCGGACACGCCCCTCCGTCGAACACTCGTGCTTACGCCAGAAGGAAAGGTGGTGAAGACTTTCATCCCTCCGATCAGGGTGAGTGAGATTGCCTGGCTCCCGGATGCTACCGGCTTCTTTTACACCCAGGAGGATCCGGCGGCCGTCTCCAACACAGCCATCTGGTTTCAACCGTATCCCGAGGGCCCGCCGATAAAGGTCAGCAATGACTTGAATCAATACCGTGGCGTAAGCGTATCCGGGGACGGCAGGTCGCTGGTCAGTGCACAAATCCGGGAGCAGTCGACGATCTACGTCGGAGAGGCTCCTCCTTCCCTCAACGATAAGATCGACTGGAAGCTGACTGCCATTTCAAGGGAACAAGCGGCGGGAATGAACGGGCTAGCGTGGACCGCAACGGGCCAGCTTGTGCAGTTGGACAAAGACTGGCATTTGTATATGACCGCGGCAGACGGAAGCGGGCGAACCCGCTTGCTCGAACAGGATTCCTATAACCAAGGCGTTACCGCCTGCGGCGCAGGCACCGACCTCGTCGTATCGCGGTTCCCGGATGTCAAAACCTACACCCTGTGGCGGCTGAATTTCTCGACAGGCGAACTCAAACAACTCACCACCGGAACCAATGACGTGCGCCCCTCTTGCACTCCTGATGGCAGGTGGGTCGTCTATTCAGCGTCTGAACATACTCCCAGCATCATGAAAGTTTCAATCGAGGGAGGCGCGCCCGTGGAACTGGCTCGCGGACAACTGTCCTCGCCGGCAGTTTCCCCGGATGGCAGCTTGGTCGCCTATCTGAAGGTAGATGGAGAGGGCGCCAACCGAAAAACAAAATTCGTGATTCAGAAGATCGAAGGTGGCGCTCCCGTCAAGGAGATTGACGCTCCGGAGAGCGTTCGGCAACTGGCGGGCTGGGCGCCGGACGGCCAGGCTTTGGTCTACATGAATTTCAGTTCAGGAAAATCACAAGTCTATCTGCAGCTGCTCAGCGGCGGCCCGCCCGTGTTGTTGCTCCACTTCGAATCGGAGCCGCTGGCGGTGGCGGCCCTTGCTTGGTCTCGCGATGGCAAGAAGATCGCCATCACTCGTGCGGTTGAGTCAAACACCGATGTGGTCATGTTCAATAACTTCCGCTGAAGCACGCGTTTCACTTGAACTCCACAATATTCGAAGCAATATAGGCTTCTCGTCACCAGGATTCAGACTGCTGTAACCAGGTGATTGCACTCTTTGACAATTAGGCGAATAAAACCGGCGACAGACAGGTCGGACGCTCCCCATTTCTGAAAACTTCCGCATTCAAATATCGACACAAGAACTCGACGGACGTCCCTCAGTTTTTTCCACAGCCCCGACGTGTGACATCTGACCTTGCGCCGCCAAAAAAATTGCGCGATCATAGTCGAGGCCGTGACAATCGGGTGAACCCCCATCGTCACGAGCTTAAGTCCTTTAATGTCTAGATTATGACCTCTAAGTCCTTTGTCATGCGGATTTTGCGGGGAATTTCGTGCTAACTCGATGATTCCACAGAATGGTGGGGGGAGGGGGTCCCCCGTTACCAAGCAGTAAACCGACTAGCTGGTCGAAGCCGCCATTCAATTTTTTTAAACTCCCGATCGAAATCACGGCAGTAAGCGGCTGCAACAGTCTCACTGACCACCGACCACTGACCACCGACCACTGCTTTCTTGATTCCAGGCCAGCGGTCGCGTAGAGTTTGCAGTCAGCGGCAGATTGCTGTAACGGGTGAGTGCTTATGTCGAGCCAAGGCAAAACCTATCTCAAGTTCGGCGCGGCCACGCTGTTGATTTTCTTCCTGCTGGGCTACCTCGCCTACACCGGCGTGCAGGATAGCAAAAGCTACTACGTCACCATCAGCGAACTGCACAAGATGGGTAACGGAGCTTACTCCAAGCGTCTACGAGTTGCAGGAAACGTCCAGCCCGGCTCGATCAAACGCGTCGGAACGCACGTTCAGTTCACGTTGATGGAGCAAGATCAGCTGCTTGCGGTCGATTACACCGGAACCGAGGCGCCTCCCGACACCTTCAAGGACGACTCGCAGGCCCTTGCCGATGGCAGCTTTGGCCGCGATGGCGTGTTCCACGCCAAGGGACTGCAAGCCAAATGCGCCTCGAAGTACGCGCCACAACAACCCGGCACGCCCGCCAACGGCGCCGCACCCGCCGATCCGGGCAAGAACGTGACCCAGGTGCAGAGGCCGTCCATGCCGTCGAACTGAGCCTTCGATTGCCTGCACGACATTCTGTACGCATGGCCCAAGAGTGGCTGGCCCGGTTGAGCCACAATCCGCCCGATAGTTGCATTGATCTCAGTTCAGTCCGGCTGTAAGGTGGCCGCGAGTCCAATTCTGGGCTCGACCCTGGGCGTATACCAAATAAAAAAATCTGAATTTTGAGGAGAAATTTCTATGGTGGCATTCGTGTGTCGTCGTGTAGCTCGAAGTCTCACCTTCGCCGGTTTCGCCCTGCTCGCGCTCGCAGCGTTTGGCGGACAGGCCTTTGCCGTTAACACTGCGGTTGGCCTGTGCGCTGCGCCGGGCAATCACTACCTTACGATCCAGGCTGCGGTGAATGCCGCAGAACTGCTTCCCGCTCCGCGGATTGTCAGAGTCTGCCCCGGAACTTATGCCGAGCAGGTCACGATCACGTCAGGCCTTACTCTCGAAGGCATTGTGAACGCCACATCTGACCAGGCGCTGGTCGTACCGCCCTTAGGCGGAATCGCAATGAACGGCAACGACATCTTTGGCAATCCGGTTGCCGCGCAGATCTTCGTCGCGAGCACATCGGGCAGCGTGACGGTCTCCCATCTCACCGTAGACGGCATGGGGAACAACCTGGCCGGATGTGTAACAACCACGTTCGAAGGCATTTACTTTCAAAATACATCGGGAGCGATTACCGGCAATGCGGTAAGAAATCAATATCAGACTGACTATGCAGATTATGGCGGATGCCAGAACGGGTTGGCCATCAACGTGGAGAGCTTGGGCGGCAATAGCGTTACCGTCGCCAACAACTCTGTACATGCCTATCAGAAGAACGGGATCACCGCCACGGGAGCGGCAACGGGCGCCGGCGCGCCAGGGCCCACAGTGACCATCAGTGGCAATTACATTGTAGGCGTGGGTGCAACGGCAATGGGCTGGCAAGGCGTCTACAACAACCAGACCAATGCGGCGGAAAACGGCGTCCAAATTGGTTTTGGAGCCGGCGGATCGGTGACGGGGAACGTGGTGAATGACAATATCTGGGGACAGGACACGAACACGGATACGGGAGATGCGGCGAGCGGCATCCTGATTTATGCCTCGAGCAACATTTCGGTGTCGGGCAATGAAGTGGGCAGCGCGCAGTTCGGGATTGTTGCAGTCACGGATGCGACCAGCACTTCGTGTTACGGCGCGCCGTGCGGCCCGGCCGACAGCAACGTGATCACGGGCAACAAAGTTGCCGGAACTCAACTGTTCGACGCCATTGATTTGTGCAGCAATTCAAATACGGCGCACACGAATACCATCTATGGCAGCACGGAATCAGGGGTTCACATCGATGACAGTTGCGGCTCGGGCAGTTACAACATCGTAACCAGCAACACCATCAACGAGGCTTGCGCGGGAATTCTGCTGGGCACGGGCACAAACAATACGTCAGCGCCCAACACGTTTTTGAACGTGACCAACACGACGCTGGCCGGCGATGTGTGTCCGGCTGGGCCGCAGGCAAACTTGAGCGCGGGAGGGTCGAAGAAAGCGCAACGGCTGCGGCCAGCGCCTTTTAAGTCCGTAAGGAAATAAAAACGGTGTTGTAATTCTGCGGAGAGAGCAGGTCTGATGCGGCCTGCTCTCATCGCATTTTTGTTGTGCTTTTTACTCGCGCCGCTTTGCAGGCTTTCCCGGCAAACTTCGCGACGAATCGATGACCGCCGCGGGAGCGCTTTGCAAATCTCCGGCAAAATGAATAGATTCGCTATCGCGGAAGGATCAGCTATCCTGCCAAATATCTTCCGCGACTCGTGATCGAAGCCAACATCTCGCAGAACGCAACTCTTGCAGTGCTCAACCTGGTCAAGCAGTTCGGCCGGTTCGCGGCACTGCGTGGAGTGAGCGCAGAGTTTGATGCCGGCAAGTTTTACGTGATTCTCGGCGACAACGGGGCGGGGAAGACGACTTTGCTGCGGGCGCTGGGGGGGTTGACGCAGCCCACGCGCGGGACGGTTTCCATTTTCGGCAGGAGTCCGCAGGAGGCGTGCCGCGAAATTGGCTACATGGCGCACCCATCGCTGCTTTACGACGAGATGAGTGGAATGGAAAACCTGCGTTACTTCGCGCGGCTCTATGACATTGCCGGCGACGACCGCTGCCGGCAGTCGATTCAGGCGGTGGGGCTCGACGCCGAACTGGCGCGGCCAGTGGGGAAGTATTCGCAAGGCATGCGGCAACGCATGTCGCTGGCGCGAGCTATTTTGCATGATCCGAAGATATTGTTGCTCGATGAGCCGTTCTCGAACGTGGATGTGCAATCGGCGCGGGAGATGGTGGGGCTGCTCAAGGGCATGCGGGATGCGGGCAAAACGATTTTTGTAGTGACGCATCAGGCGGCGCTGCTGGAGGGCGTAGCCGACGAATTTGTGGGGATGCAGGCGGGGCAGATCGTGAAGCGCAGCGAGCGTCTTAGTGACGACTTTAATCGAGCGGAGAAACCATGACGCCGTTCTGGTCGATCACGCTGGCGACGCTGGCCAAGGACATCCGGCTGGAGTGGCGATCCAAGGATGCGCTCAACGCCATGCTGTTTTTCTCGTTGCTGGTGGTGGTGATCTTTATGTTTTCCTTCGATCCGCTGGCGGAGGAGTCGAGACACATTGTTGGCGGGCTGGTGTGGGTGGCGTTCTTGTTTGCCGCGATCGTCGCGCTGAACCAGACCTGGGCGCGGGAGCTGCGCAACCAGGTGCTCGACGCCTACCGCGTGTCTCCGGCCCCTGCGAACGCGTTGTTCCTGGCCAAAGCGCTGGGCAATTTTATTCTGGTCAGCGTGCTGGAAGCGCTGATGGCGCCGCTCTTCGTGATTTTCTACAACCTGCGCGTGCTCGGTCCGGCGTGGCAGTTGATTCCGGTGGCGCTGCTGGGAACCTGGGCGCTGGTGGTGAATGGAACATTTTTTGCCGCGATGTCGATACGCACGCGCAGCCGCGAACTGATGCTGCCGCTGCTTTTGTTTCCCGTTTCCATCCCTGCGGTGATCAGCATGGTCGCAGCCACGACCAGCATTCTCACGGGAGACGATTCCGCCCACTTCTACATCGTATTGCTTCTCACCTACGATGTGGTGTTTACTACTGCTTGTCTGGCCTTGTTTGACACGGTGTTGCAAGCGGAATGATTTGAAAGCGGAATGAAAAGGGCCTTCCCCATCCTGGCAGTTCTGACGGCGGTGTTCCTTGCCTACGCCTTTTACGAGGCCATGTGGGTCGCGCCTACGGATGCTCTGCAGGGCGACGTTTACCGGATCATCTTTTACCACGTGCCTTCGGCGTGGACCGCCTTCCTGCTGTTCTTCATCAACTTCATCGCTTCGGTGCAATACCTGGCGAACGCGAAGCCGTCAACGGTTCGCGCCGCAAAGTGGACGGTGATTGCGCTGGGAGTTGTTGGATTCGTCGCACCGTTTATCCCGCAGGTAGCGCAGCAGTTGCCGACGGGAATGTATCCGAGCTCCGTAGCGACCACGGCCTTGATCATGGTCGGTCTGTACTTTCTGATCGGAAAGTTTTTCCCGGGGCAGGATCTCGATGTGTTGGCGGTGACTTCCGCCGAAGTGGGCGTGGTCTTCTGCACCATCGTTCTCGTTACGGGCCCCATCTGGGCGCGGCCGGTGTGGGGTATCTGGTGGGCGCCGGGAGACATTCGCCTCACTTCGACGCTGGTGTTGTGGCTGATTTATGTGAGCTATCTGGTGTTGCGGCGTTTTTCGGACAGCGCGCAGACGCAGAAGATGGCTGCGGTGCTGGCGGTTTTTGGAGCGCTCGATGTACCGCTGGTTTATTTTTCAATCTGGTTCTTTCGCACGCAGCATCCCCAGCCCGTGATCGGAGGGGGCGGCTCGATGGATCCAAAAATGTTGAACGTGCTGCTGATCAGCTGGATGGCGTTTCTGTGTTTCGCGTTTCTGATGTGCTGGGCGCGATTCCGGCTGGAGAAGTTGCGTCGCGGAGTGGAGGAGGCTGAGGCGCTCGAATCGTTGCTGGAACCTGCCGGCACAGCCACGGCGGCTTCAAGAGCCAAGCTTTCTGTGAGCCGGGGGAGACAATGAATTCCGCAGGTTCCGTCAAGTTCCTTTATGCCGCCTACATTGCCACGTGGACGATTCACGCGCTCTATATCGGAAGCCTGGTGCGGCGCTACAGGCGTGTGCGGCGGCAGATGAAGGAGTTGGGCAAGGGCGGGTAGGAAACGGCTTCCGGCTTCCGGCGCTCGGCTTCCGTAGACGCGCCGTGCGCCGAAGGTCGGCCCCAGGCGCTGAAAAACGGGAGTTGTTCCGCCGAAGCCCGAAGGCCGCCTTCAGTTCGTCATGCCGCGCTGCAAGGCGCTGAAGAAATCTGCCGTACCGCTGGAGCGGAGGAATTCGTAGTCTTCGATCATGGCAGCGGTTCCGATGCGCAAGGAGGGCAGAGGCGATTCCACGCGGATGACGCGTGCGGTGAAGCGCACCCGGACGGCATCTGTCAGCGTGATGTGGGGCGGGAAGGTGAGAGTGACTTCGCAGCGGGTTCCGGCAGGAACGGCGCGGTCGAGATAAAAGAAAACTCCGCGGGCGCTCACATTCTGAGTTTCGGTCTGGAACTCGTGAGTTGGATCGAGGCGAACCAAGGCGGGCAGGCGCATATCAAAGCGCCGCATCATTCGCCGTTCCTGAGAGTCCGGTTGCATCCGTGGCGTATTTTCCGAAAGCATTCTTCTTTCCGAACGAAAGACTAAATCTAATGCAGTACGGAATAATTCAGGCTGGGGAGGACCAGGCCCCATTCGCCGCAGGCCCTGATTAACACCAATGTATAGAATTGCCAGCGCTTTGCAAGAGCAAAAAGACTCCGAGAACTGATTCGGTCAACGCTATTCGGGCAATGCTCTGGCAACTCGGGGGCTTGTGGGTTAATCAGCAATCGCGCTGCCATCCCTTGCGGATGACTTTTCTCTTAATCCCCGGCGAATCATTGCGTCTTGCGCGTGGGTCGCGCGGGCCGCGCGACGCAGGCGCAAGGGTTTGCAGAAAAATAGTGGCGGGGCGGGCTTTGCAATTCGCTTCATTCCACTTTCGTGCCAGTTTTCCTGGGGCGGCGCGGCATCTTTTGGCGCTTGGGAGCGCATCTGACCATTGCGGGGACTCGCGAGGGAGCGGAGCCTCGCTTGACTTGGCTATCCATCAGATGTTTAAGTAGTTGTTTGTTTTCCGCCAGTTCCTAAGTGACATGTCAGCAGCAGGCGGTTTCGCCGGCGCGGGGTAAGTACTGACTCGCGCTCGGTTTCTAATCTCTCCAAAATGATGGGTGTGAATCGGAGGAAAAGCGTGATGGGGAATGGCCCTTGGTCGGGAAGAAGCTCGGGAAGAAGATTGGTCTGGGTCGGCGCCCTTGGGGCGACGGTAGTGTTGCTGGTGGCGGGCTCCGCGCTGCTTGAGTTGGGCTCCCGCCGCTCTGCCGAGAAGGCCCTGGCTCCCCTCCCAGCGTCTCCCGTCGGGGCTTCCTCGAAAGCTTTGGCTTCGTCACTGTCTTCGTCTTCGCTGAAGTCGAAGCCGCAGGCGCGCGCCATTCTGGGGCAGTTGCCGCTGATCTTCGAACCGAACCAGGGCCAGGCTGATCCTCGGGTGAAATTCCTGGCGCGCGGCGCGGGCTACGGCCTGTTCCTCGACGCTACGGGTGCGGTGCTGGCGATGCAAACCGGGCACGCGGCTTCGTCCTCATCATCGAGTTCGACTGGATCGGGGTCCTCGGCGGGATCGAGCGAAGAATTCGTGAGCATGAAGCTGCCAGGGGCCAACCCTGCGGCGGCGATTTCAGGAACCGATCTTTTGCCGGGCAAGAGCAACTACATAACGGGCAACGATCCGAAGAAGTGGCATAAGAACGTTCCGCAGTACGCCGGGGTTCGCTACGCCAGCGTTTATCCGGGGATCGACCTGGTGTTTTATGGAAACCAGGGGCATCTGGAGTATGACTTCCGGGTCGCGCCGGGCGGTGATCCTTCGCAAGCCGAGCTGCAGTTTAGCGGCGCGACCAGCCTGAAGCTGAGCGATGGGGATTTGATCCTCACGGGCAAAAATGATGGCGGCCTACGGCTGCGAGCGCCGCAGATTTACCAGCGCGATGGAGACCGCCGCGAGCCGGTAGCCGGACACTTTGTTCTGCGCGCCGCCAACCGCGTCGGCTTCGAGATTGGCACTTATGACCGCAAGCGTGAGCTCGTCATTGATCCCGTGCTCAGTTTTTCGACGTACTTCGGCGGAGTCGGTTCGGAACTTCGCCTTCGGTGGCGGTGAATGGCGACGGATTCATCTACATCGTCGGTTCGACGACCTCGGCGGGGTCGGCTTCCCGCCGGCCGGAGCACCGCTGACAATCGGGCCCGCTGCCAATATCTTTGTCTCGAAGATCAATCCCGGGGAACCGCCGAGCGTGGTCTACACAACGTTTCTGGGCGGCAGCGGTGGCCCCGGAGCCGATACCAGCGTGGGCATTGGCGTGGATGACGGCGGCAATACCTACATCGTGGGCAACTCCACTTCGATGATTTTCCTACCGACAACACCAACGTTCTGGGATATCAGACCACGCCTAAGCCAAGGGTCCGCAATGCGCGGGCATCACCTGCACGTCTGTGATTGTCAGCGTGCTGAATGCGCTGGGATCAGGCCCTGACTTACTCGACCTATCTTTCCGGCAACGGCAACGATCAGGCTACCGGGATGACGATCGACGCCAAGGGAGACGTTTTTGTTACCGGAACGACGACCTCCGATGATGAGCCGCTGACCGACGCTTTCCCCGCGACTCAGTTTCCGGTGCCGTTCCCCAGTCCGTGCCTGAGGTTCGAGCATCCAGTTTTTCGTTACCAAGATAAATACGATTGTGCCGAGTGTAGGTGGCATTGCTTATTCAACCTACTTCGGAGGGGGCACGCCGACCGCTCCGATCGTGACCGGCGGCGGCATCGCAGTAGATACTACGGGCAACATGTACTTCAGCGGAACGACGAATTTCTACAATAGCGGCTCGGGCGTGTACGGCAACAGCGGACAGTCGGAAGACTTTCCTATCCTCAACTCCTACCAGCCATGTCTGGATACGCCTCCGCCGACCGTCTCGCTAATCCGAACCCGTGTTTTCACCCGACCACGACGCCGTATCCGTCAGATGCCTTTGTCGCGAAAATCAATCCCCTGGCGCCAGCCGGCACCCAGCTACTGTTCTCAACTTACCTGGGCGGCACCAGCACGGATTCGGGTACTGCGGTTACGGTTGACAGCGGCGCCGCCAATGTTTATCTGACCGGATCGACCAATTCGAGCGATTTCATCCAACCCACGGTTGGCGCGCCCTACCAGTTGTGCCTGGATACTCCTCCTGCCACTCCTCCGGTTTTGACCTGCCCTGTCATTACACAGCCTGCGCCTTTTGACGCTTTTGTGGCGCGGATGAGCAACCCGACGCCTAGCACTACCGGAGTTCCGAATTTCGTGACTCTCAACTACTTCTCGTATCTGGGCGGAGCAGCAAACGACTACGGGAACGCGATCGCGGTGGATTCGACGAGCGATGCTCACTTATCACCGGAACCACCAGTTCAACGAATTTCCCAGTCACGACGGGCGCACTCCAGCCCCAGCTCGGGGCAGGCGCTACTTCAAACGCATTCTTTGCTCATATCGATACGACCACCATTACCGGCCAGTCTGGGGCGAGCTCGTATGTCACTTACTACGGCGGCAACCGGATGGACCGCGGCACCGGCATTGCGGTCGATCTTAACCTGAACACGTATTTTGTCGGCGATACCACGTCGACGAACCTGCAGGTCGAGGACTGGTTGCAGAACCAGCTCAATGGACCGAGCGATGCGTTCGTCGTGAAGTTGGGGACGGCGACGGATTTGTGCATCACCTGCGTGGCTCCGGTCTACAGCGTCACCAACCCAAACACCGTAAGCGCCGGAAACCAGCTCACCATAACCTTCCAAGTGGTCAACAACGGGCCGGACCCGGCGACGAATATTGCGGTGAATGGTACGGTTCCCGCCGGAGTAACCTTCCTCAGCGCGACCGCGGGCTCGGGCACTTGCAGCCCGCCGAGCGGCAATGCCGTAGTTTGCCAGATTCCGGCGCTGCAGGCGGGCTCCATCTCGCCGGTCAATTTCGTGGTGATTCCGATCACGGCAGGTAACTTCCAGGCCACCGCCCAGGTGTTTTCCGCCAACAATACGAATTCCAACAGCACGGCCACGGCTCCGTTTGTCGCGGGCGGATTCTCCATGACGATGGCGCCTTCGTCGCAGACCGTGTCTGCCGGCCTGCCCGGTCTCTACGCGGTGAATGTGACTCCGCAGCCGGTGTTTGGAGCCGCTGTTTCGCTTACTTGCAGCGCTCTTCCGACCGGGGCGACTTGCGCCTTTTCTCCAAGCTCGTTGAATTTCGGCAACCAAGGTACAGGCGCTCAGTCGGCGGTGCTGAACGTGACGACGACCGCGCAACCTGAGACCACCATTACGGCAGCGCCGTGGACGCGTCCGTTCTATGCGTTCTGGCTGATGGTTCCGGGGATGGCTCTGCTGGGCGTGGGTGCTGGAGGAAAACGCCGCGGCAGGGTTGGAAAGAAAACGAGACGCATACTGGGGTTGTTCGCGCTCTCCGTATTCTTCGCCACGGTTCTGCTGCAGCCCTCGTGCAGCACGAGCAAGACGCAGCCGACGGTGAGCGGAACTCCGTCGGGTACTTACGCTCTCACGGTCACCGCGACTTCAGGGTCGTACACCAAGACTGTGCCCTTCAGCTTGACGGTGGTTCCGTAAGGCGCGGGTGGTGCAAGCGAGCGGCTTACCTCAGGCGCTGAAGCGCGAATGGATTTTCCAGGACGTAACGGCACGACTAAAGTCGTGCCCTTCCCGAACCCTGTCGAACTTGGGTTTTCGGCAAAGGTGCAGGGCGTGTCTTCCCGGTCTCTCTCTAATTAAGAGTTTTCCGCAAGCCGCTAGGCCCCGGCGGAGAGCTTGTGGTGGCTCTTGGCCTCGGCGATTCCGTATTGCCGGATCTTGTAAAGCAGCGCCTTGTAGCTGATTTGCAGAAGGGCTGCGGCTTGTTTGCGGTTCCAATTGGTTTGCTCAAGCGCTTGCCGGATGGCTTCGCCTTCGGCTTCGTCTTTTGCGGTGCGGGCCAGCGATTTCAAACCTCCGCTCGCATCTCCGCTTTTCGTTCCAGAATCTCCGCGTGCGCCTCCGTTGCCGTCGTTGCGCGGCTGCAATTCGGCGACTGCCAGGTTCTCATCCCCAAGGATTAAGTAGCGCTTGAGAAAGTTGTTCAGCTCGCGCAGATTGCCCGGCCAGGAATGCGCCTGGCAGGCCTCGAGCAGCTGCGGAGAAAGCGGAAGCTGAGGGCGCGCGTAGCGTTCGGCCATGCGCGTCATGAAATGCTTCAGCAGAATTGGAATTTCTTCCTTGCGCTCGCGCAGAGGAGGCAGTTGCAGGGTAAAGGCATTGAGCCGGTAGTAAAGATCTTCGCGCAGACGCTTGGCAGCCAGCGCCTGAGGAATGTCAATGTTGGTGGCTGCGAGGATGCGCACATCCACGCTTGATGACGGAGCGGCTTCCCAGCCGCGAGAATTGCTGGTCCTGCAAAACGTGGAGCAACTTGGCCTGCAATGCGGGCGGCATCTCGCCGATTTCATCGAGCAGGATCGTGCCTTTGTTGCACAGTTCGAACTTGCCTGGTTTGGCGTGCGTCGCTCCGGTGAATGCGCCGGGCTCGTAGCCGAACAATTCGCTTTCCAGCAGATCCGCAGGGACGGCTGCGCAATTTACCTTCAGGAACGTGCGATGAGCGCGGGGCGAGAGTTTGTGAACCAGGCGTGCCAGCACTTCTTTGCCGGTACCGCTCTCGCCGAGCAACAGAACGGGAATATCGACATTCGCAACCAGAGCGGCTTGCGAGCGGATCTTGCGCATGGCCGGGCTGGCGGCGATGAAGAACACGTCGTCGCAGACTTCCTCGACTTCTCCTCCTGCCGGCCCTTTGCCCTGACCGAGGCACTGGTCGATTACGGCATCGAGTTCGGCTTTTTGAAAGGGCTTGGTCAGGTAATCGTGCGCGCCCAGGCGCATGGCCTGCACTACCTTGCGCGTGTCGTTGACGCAGGAAAGCATCACGACCTTTACGCCGGGCCGCTTCTGGCGGAGTTGTTCCAGAGTCTCCAGCCCGTCGATTCCCGGCATGAGGACATCGAGCAGGACGAGGTCGGGCTCCATGCCTTTTTCGATGCGCTGCAGAGCCTCTTCGCCGGTCGATGCGGTCTCGACTTTGTAGTCGTCGACCTCGAGCAGAGTCCGGATGTAGCGGAGCATCGCCGGTTCGTCATCTACCAGCAGAATCTTGGCGGTATCGCTCATCGATTCTTTCCTTTGCCAGCAGGGTTCGGGAAGGTTTGAAGGGAATGAGGAAGGAGAATTTGCAGCCCGCGCCGGGATCGCTCTCCACCCAGATTTTTCCGCCCATGCCCTGCACCAGGCGGCGCACGATGGCTAAACCCAGTCCCATGCCTTCCTGGTTTTCCGTTGCCGGGCAGGCGGAAGAAATCGTCGAACACTTCCTGATGAAACTCCGCCGGAATTCCCGGACCAGTATCGGACACGCTGACTTTGACCGAATTGGGCTGCGAAGTATCCTGCCGCCGCCTTTCGCCCGCGGACGCCGGCTGGGCCGCGGCGCGGCGCTCCCACATGTAAGGCTCCGCATGCAACCAGACCGTTCCGCCTTGGGGAATGAACTTGAAAGAATTCTCCAGCAGATTCGAGATCACGCGCTCCAGCTTGGGAGAATCGAAAGGAAACACTGGCAGCTTGTCGTTCGCCAGAAAATAAAGCGCCAAGCCCTTTTCCTGAAAACGAGTCGACCACAGGCGGCAAACGTCGGACAGGCACTGGTTGATGTTGGCCGCTTCGAACTGCATCTTCAGGCCGCCGGTCTCCAGAGCGCTGTAGGTCAGGAAATCCTGGATGAACTGTTGCAGCCGCTTGCCGCTGCGACTGCATGTCGCCCAGCACTTCCCGCTGGCGCTCATTCAACGGTCCGAGCTTCTCGCTCTGCAGCAGTTCGACGTATCCGTTCAGAATGGCGAGTGGGCGTCTTCAGATCGTGGGCGGCGGAGCCGAGGGCGTTGGTGGTGCGCTGGAAGCGCTCGCTGCAGTTCGGTGTAGGCCTGCGGCAAATCAGCCGGGCTGGGCATTCCTTCCGCCTGGCGCCGGAGAGCTGCGCGGAGCACTCGCTTTTCCTTCGCCGGCGTCGGGAACACACAGATTCTTTTGCACGGTGGCCATAAGGGGAACGGCGGTCTAACGCAGAGGGAGGACGCACTCGACTGGTCAAGGAAGAATGCTGTACAAAAATCGTATGCTAGGCCAGTTTTCCTTGTCAACGAAAAATGCAAGCTGATTACCCAAGTGTGGCAAAACCTTGCACTCCTGAACGGGTCTGGTGGCGCGGCCAGCCTGCCATCTGGCGGATACACGTTCGGAGCCGAAAGACAGTGAAAACTGCCAGCTTTAGCGGTTTTACGCCTCCGAACACCCGGAGTTAACCCTGTTTCTCGGGTCTGGTCCCAGTCCGCTTTCTCGATTGGCCGTATAACTCAGGCTTTGGCCCCTGAGTGCTTGAAATCCTGGATTAAACGACTGGGAAGGGGTGTGCGTGAAGGGGAAGGGTCCAGCGGTCAGAGCGTCGGCGGTGGCCCCGCTTACCCCTAGCCATCCCCGTTTTTGTCCGAAGCCGGGCCGAAGCAGACAAAGAGTTCCTGGAGTTTGCCACCGCACTGAATGTCTCGGCCGGGGGGATGCTGGTCGCGGTTCGCCGCTCCATCCCGTCCTCAGCGCAGGTCTTGCTTGAGATCCCCAGTGCTCCGTTGGCCGCTCTGGCAGCGCTGCCCAGAGTCGCACGCAGCCTGCGCGCCAAGGTATTGCGCATGCAGCACGGCGAGGGCTACAACCTGGTTGGGCTGAAGTTCTCCCGGCCGCTGCTAATACGCACGCTCCAGCCAAGCCGCTGCGACGGAAACTCGCTTCTTCGGTGTGAAAACCTTTTCCCCCGCTTCTTACCGGGTTTCTCCAGAGCGTTCCTACCCTTTGATTACCAGCGTCTTCCTCCTTCGATCTTTAGTAAGTTGCTTTTCATCAATCAGATAGACTAGCCTGATAGAGTACGGTCCGCTCCCCCTGTGTTTGGTTCTCCGGGTGCACATCAGACGTAAGCCTGTGCCGCCGAAGCCAGGAACACCTATGAGCACTTCAAATCCAGTCAGCGCCCTGATCCAGCCTTTAGGGGAAATGCCTCCGGACTCGGTCGTGTTCGGGAGTACCGATGCCATGCGGGCTCTTCGCGAGCGGCTGGCGAAAATAGCCGGCGCCAACGTTCCGGTGCTGATCCAGGGCGAGAGCGGCACCGGCAAAGACATTATCGCGCGCATGATCCACGCCTCTTCGCCGTGGAAAACCGGTCCGTGGGTGAAAGTGAATTGCCCGGCGATTCCCGGAACGCTGCTCGAAAGCGAACTGTTCGGCTACGAAAAGGGAGCCTTCACCGGCGCCTACGGCATGAAGCCGGGCCGCGTGGAGATGGCGCACCGCGGCACTCTGTTTCTCGACGAGATTTCCGAACTCGATATGGGGCTGCAGTCGAAGCTGCTGCAACTGCTGCAGGATGGCCAGTTCTGCCGCATCGGCGCGCAAGAAGATAAGAAAGTGGAAGTGCGCGTGGTGTGCGCCACCAATCGAAAGCTGGAAGAGGAAATCGCCAACGGCACCTTCCGCGCCGACCTGTTCTATCGCATCAATGTAGTGAATCTGCACATGCCGCCGTTGCGCGAGCGCGCCGCCGACATTCCGCAACTGGTCAGCTTACTTCCTCGAGTATTACAACCGGAAATTCAACTCGCGCGCCAATCCGCCTTCCGCCGATTTGATGAACGCGCTGCAAGAAGTATCACTGGCCGGGCAATGTCCGCGAGCTGGAAAATCTGATGAAGCGCTATGTGATTCTGGGCACCGAAGAGTCCATCTCCGGCGACCTGCGGCCGCATGAGCCGGACTTCTTCAGTGCCGACATTTCCGTCGACGGGCCGATTTCGCTGAAGAAGATCACCCGCCAGGCGGTGCGCGAACTGGAACGCAAGATCATCCTGAAAGTTCTGCAGCATCATCACTGGAACCGCAAGCAGGCCGCGCGAGCGCTGAACATCAGCTACCGGGCTTTGCTCTATAAGATCCGCGACGCAGGCCTGCCCTCGAATCGCGCCGCCCCGCCGTCCGCAGCAGGATGACGTGAACCGCTCGGTTGCCGCCGACTGATCGCAAGCTTGCGGTTCCGCGCGATTGTTCCCGAATCTAACCCCCGCACCACGTCCTCGCTATTCCCATTTTCCGCTCCTCAGGCCATAATCATCTGCAATCCGTAAGAATTTGTTGGTGGTCGGTCACTTCAAACCATCGCAGGCGAGGCATACGTGGCTCCGGTTCTAGTCTGGCTGATCCTGATCCTCTGCCTGCTGATCTCGATGGTCAAATACACGCTTGCGCTGATCCTGAAGTGGTCGGTTCCGGCCGCAACGGTTAAGAAGGATTACACCTACCAGCCCACCGTGAGCGTGCTCATGCCCTGCTTCAACGAGGGCAAAACCGTTTACGAAACCATCGAGAGCATCAGCAAGAGCAATTATCCCAACGACCGGTTTGAAGTGATCGCGCAGGACGACTGCTCGGTCGACGACAGCTACGAGTGGATGCTCAAGGCGCAGCGCGACTTTTCCAACATAAAAGTCAGCGTAGGACGCAACACGGTGAACAGCGGCAAGGCGCGCACCGTCTGCAATGCGCTTCAGCACTCGACCGCGGAGATGATCATCTCCATCGACTCCGATTGCATTTTTCATCCCGATGCGATCCGGGAGCTGGCGGCCTGCTTCTCGGAACCGAAGATCGGCTCGGTCGGCGGCCGGGTCGGAGTAAGAAATCCCAACGAAAACGCCATCACCGCCATCCAGACCTTCATCTACTACGCCGCGTTCCAGCTCTACAAAGTTCCCGAGAACTGGACGCGCAGCGTGGGCTGCATC
The DNA here is from genome assembly GCA_963827005.1 of uncultured Acidobacteriaceae bacterium. Lineage (GTDB taxonomy): Bacteria > Acidobacteriota > Terriglobia > Terriglobales > Acidobacteriaceae > Sulfotelmatobacter. The sequence continues at coordinate 167,547 of CAWGZD010000007.1, read as the reverse complement.
AGCGGATGCCTGTTCGCCATCCGCCGCGAGCTGCTGCTCGAAATCGAGCCCAAGATCCGCAGCCGCCACTGGTTCGGCATTCCGGTCAACCAGGGCGAAGACCGCTTCCTTACGCATCAAACGCTGCTGCGCGGCTACGGAACCTACATCAACAACGACGCGCTGTGCTGGACCACCGTACCCTCCACCCTGCCTGACCTCTTCAAGCAGCAACTGCGCTGGAAGCGCAGCATCGTACGCGATCTTTTCTACACGCTGCGCACGCTGCCCAAGCATGTCTGGACGCTGCATCCCAACACCGTGCTCACGCTGGTGCTGACGCCGCTGGGAGCGCTGCTCGGGCTGTTGGTGGTTCTCACCATGCTCTCGGGCAATCCGATGGAGTTGGCCGGCCCGGGGCCGCTGGTTGGCTATCTGGCGCATTGCGGCGATTCTTAGTTGGGTCATCAGAAAATACAGCGCGCGCGAAGCCGTCAACAATCCGCTCGCCTTCGGCGCTTATTTGGGCTGGTCACGGTCGTCAGCAGTTTATTTCTTACCACCCTGGCGCTGTGCACCCTGGACTCCAGGGACTGGGGCACGCGCGTCAAGGAACAGGAGGTCACCGATGGGACATTGACGTCAAGACGCCTGAAGTCAAGAAACTGCCGCTGAGGCAAAACCTTCCGTGCTCCAGCCGCTGACTTTACAAGTCGGTGGTCACGGTCTACCGCATCTTTGCCATCGTAACGCTCTACATCGTGCTCGCCGGAGTGCTGGCCTATGGCTTCGTCATGGGCTTTTACGCCCTGAACACGTCGTGGGCGGCGCCGGTGATTCTTTCTCCCGCCGATGACAAGAGTCTCGACTTTACCGAGAAGCTGGTGACCAGCCGGCAAACGCTGGAAGATCTGAACGTCGACAAGAAAAGACTCGCAGGACGGCGTCGCTGAAATGAACAAGCACCGGGCGGCGCTCTGCTGGCGCTCGAACCCGAACTTCAGACCGCCATCGCCCGCGAGCAGCAACACAATCAAGCCACCGGCCCCGCAGCTCCTGGCAACTCGACAAGCAGAAGCAGGCCGACAACCTGAAAACACAGGCGGTCATGGCGCAAGTCAAAGAAGTGGAGGCCGCGATCGACAAAGATCTCGCCGCCGGGCTGATCACCAAAGGAGACGCCGCGACCCAGCGAGCGGCGCTGAATCAGGCGCAGAGCACCTACACCGACAGCAAAATCGGCGCAGGTCCTGCTCACCGACAGCATTCTGGAGAAGACCACCACCGACACCAAGTCGCTGGACGTGCTCGACAAGCAGGCCGAACTGATTTCGGAAATTGCGCAGCTCGACATCGCAATCAGCGTAGCGCAAAAGCAGATGTACGAAGAAACCAAACAGATCAAACGCCTGAAAGCAGGCGCTCAACACGGCGAAACAGACCCCTTATTACCTCAGCGTGTCTGGAGACAGACGGCTGTGTATTTCGCTTTTGTGCCCTATGACAACCAGAGCAGCGCCGCCATCGGCGCTGCGGTCTACGACTGTTACCTGAACATGGTGGTGTGCCGGAAGGTGGGCACGGTCAAGCAGATTTTCGCAGGCGAAGAACACGCCATCCATCCCATCTTCAGGACCGACATTCGCGGATTCCTGATCCAGATGCAGCTCGACCACCCGGAATCCGCGAAATCGAAAACCGTTTTCCTGAACCGCAAACCGCTTTTCTTCTGATCTTTCTTCGGAGGAGACGCTAAGATGCCTTCAGAAGCTCAAGCAAAGCCCTAAAACATTCCAGAGAAACTTCGGCGCCAGGCCTCGCGATGGCGATGCTGCTGCTCTCCCCCAGCTTTTGCGGCCGACACCAGGATGAGAATCAGCGACCAGCAGGCCTATTGCAAATACGTGACCGAGCAGGCCGCGGCCCAGCGCGACTTGCTGCTGGCACCGAACGCGGTTGCCGGCATCACCCAGCCCAACACCGGCTTGCCCACGCAAGCGGTGTGGGGAGTCTCCGGCAGCCTTTCCAACATGAGGAAGGCGCGGCTGACCATGGACGCGGCGCGCAAGAACTGCGAACTCTACAGTGCGACCACGTCAGCCCAGCAGGACATTCAATATGCCCTGCCAGCCTGGAGAAGCAGGCGCTGCAACACCGGTTGGGGCTGATCCAGCATGCGTCCGAAAACCTGGACGCGCTCCTCGCCACCACCACGAAAATGGTCGACGCGCAGAACATGACCCGCCCCATGGCCTTCGCCCTGCAAACCACGAAGATCAAGCTGGACGCCGACCGCGCCGACACGCAGTCGAAAATTGCCGCTCTGTATACGCCGCCGCTGAGCGACAGGCCGCTGAAGGAACTGGTCGCCGAGAAACAGAACAGCGAAGCGAACGAGCAAAAGGCTCTCGACAAACTGAATCGCCAGAATGATTGGGACGTGGCGCTCTCAGTGGGCGCACACCAGCAAATCAATCCTTGGGTTGATAGCAACGGAGCTTATGGCGAAGTGACGGTCAGCTACAATCTCGCCAGCCACGCCATCAACAAACATCTCGACCAGGCCGCCAATGCCTACGACGATTGGAAAAAAGTTCAGGAAGGCGATGTCAGTCCGCAACGCCGACATTCTCAAGCAGCAAGTGGTGGACGGCATCTCCGTGCAGGACAGCCGGCTCAAAGCTCTCCAGGAAGAACAGAAGCAAATCGAAAGCAACCTGAAACTCGTGAACGCCAGCGCCGAGACCACCGCGGCCCTCGACTTCCGCAACCAGTTGACTACCGCGCAATTGCTGCTGGAGATCGAGATCGGCGACGCCAGCTTTCGGCTCGACCGCCTGCGAGAGTTTCTGCGAGACAATTTCTAAGACAATTTCTAGGACAATTTCTAAACGACGGGAAGGATGAAGACCGATGACCATCACCAGACGTTCTTTTCTGGAAATGGCGGTTGCCATGGGCGCGACGGCAGCCTGGGGTAATCCGTTTGGAACGAAGTCACGCGTGGCATGGCGGGAACGCCGGGATCTCTTTCCCGAAGGAGTTGCATCGGGCGATCCCGACAGCAGCAGCGTGCTGCTGTGGACGCGGCATGCGCCGGCGGGCGCAAATTCTGGTGTGCAGTTAAGCGTCGAGGTCGCTGAAGATGAGTTATTCGCTCAGGTTGTGGCGATCGCCTCCGCGCCGGTTTCCCCGGCCTCCGACTGGACGTGCCGCGTGCTGGTTGGCGGCTTGAGGCCCAGCCACGTCTATTGGTACCGCTTCACCGATCCCAAAGGGTTCGGCAGCCGCATCGGGAGGACGATTACCGCGCCGGCGGTCGACGATGCGCGGCCAGTTCATTTCGTCTTCGTGAGTTGCCAGAATGCTAACGACGGCGCGCAGAACGCATACCGCAGGATGATTTTCGAAGACGAGCATGCTGCCGAGGCAGACCGGATCGGCTTCGTGCTTCACCTTGGCGACTTCATCTATGAAATTGTCTGGTATCCGGAGGATCGTCCTCAGGGCATGTACGACCGCCGCCTGCGAGATATCGTCCGCTATCCGCATGGCGAAAAGATCCGCGACTTTCATATTCCCACGACGGTGGAAGACTATCGCGCCGTTTATCGCGCCTATCTGTGCGATCCCGATCTTCAGGACGCGCGCGCCCGCTGGCCCTTCGTCAACATGTGGGACAACCATGAGTTCAGCTGGCTGGGTTGGCAATCCCTGCAGAGATTCGGAGGAAAAACGATTCCCGCGCAGACTCGCAAGGTCGCGGCCAACCAGGCATTCTTCGAATACCAGCCGGCACGGATCACGAAACCCAGTGGTCCCTCCCTTGACCACTTCGATCCTCCGCAGGTCGTCGATGCGCCGGTTACTCGCTTTGACGAGCACGGACTCGGTGAGGAACCGAACAATCTAGCCGCCATCGGCAGCCTCAAGGGCTACCGCGCCCTGCGCTGGGGCCGGAATGTGGAACTGATTGTCACCGACCAGCGCACTTATCGATCCGAAGAACCTACCGATCAGTCCGAAGCAGCGCTTCTTTCGAGCGATGACTTTCCCGAGTTCATCTCCGAGGAGGCCATGGAAATTCTGGATGCAGGACGCACCTACAACGGCGGGCATGCGCCCGCATTCATCCGTTTCGGCGGAGTCGAGATCGCGAATTTCTGCCAGGAGCGGCCCGCTCAAACGATTCTTGGCGCCGAGCAGAAGGCATGGTTTTTCGAACGTTTGCGCAGTTCGAAGGCGACCTGGAAGATTTGGGGCAATACCACGGCCACGCTCGACATGCGCGCCGATTTTCAAAACCTGCCGCAGGGAACGCCAAAGCCCTGGCCCGGCGCTGGTTATGCCACATCTCCATTTGGAGATCACGGCACTGCGTATGTTGAGCGCGGCGAGATTTATGATTTCGTCCAGGAGAACCGCATCACGGGCTTTGCCACGATCGCGGGAGATCGCCACAGCTTTTGGGCGGGCTGGGCGGCGAAGTCCCTGCCGCCCAAGCCGTTTGTGCCGGTCGGCATCGCTTTTGTGACGGGTTCGATCTCTGCTCCGGGAGTGGTTGAAGCCCTCGAGCACGGCTTACCCAAAGACCATCCACTGCGGCCGCTCTACGTTGGCCAGGGACCAGCCGATAAGGCTCCGCAGCCCACTGTGAACCTGCTGGTTCGGCATGGAGTGCGGTCGTGCTTCGAATACCTGCGCAGCGGAGACCTCGCGAAAGCGCGGGCTCTCTCCAATCCCGATTTATCGCCGCACGTCTCGTTCGTCGATATGGGAGGCCACGGCTACTCGATGGTTCATGCCACAAGCCAATACATTGAGACGGAATTCGTCTGCATTCCCCGACCGATCGAACGCAGCGACCGTCTCGATGGAGGCGCTCTCAGCTATCGCGTCAAACTTCGAAGCCAACTTTGGGAAAGTGGCGAGACTCCGAAACTTCAAATGCAGATTCTCGAAGGCGATCCGAGGTTCTCGGTGTGATCCGGGCCCATTTCGCTTTAGGAACGCCCCCGCCTACCCGCGTAGCTCTGCCAGCGCCTTGCGCGCGTCGCTATCGTTTGGGTTGATCTTCAACGCTCGCTCCAGTTGCTGCCGGGCCTGAGCCGGCTGATTAGCCTTCTGGTAAGCGAGGCCCAGATGATAGTGAACGTCCGGTTCGTCGGCGCCTTGTTTTTCGTTGAGCCGCAGCGACTCCTGGAACATATCGATCGCGGCCTGGTACACGCCCTTGTGATAGTACGCCCAACCCAAAGTGTCGGCGGCCTGCGCGGAATCAGGCCAGCCGCGGCGCGCGGTTTGCGCCATGGCGAGAGCCACGTCCACGTTGCCTCCATGTTGCAGCATCAGGTAGGCAAGGTTGTTTGAGGCCAGTGGGTTGTCGGGCTGAACGTTCAACGCCTGCTGGTACATGGACTTGGCTTCGTCCCAGTTGCTTTGCGATTCATACATCATGCCCGCAAGAATGTAGAACGATACCTCGCGCGGCCGCTCCTTGATCGACTGCAAGTTAATGGCAAGAGCCTGGCTGACCGAGCCCTCCGCCACCTGCACCTCGGCCAACTTCAGCAGCGCATCCGAATTATTTTTGTCGAGTTCAGAGGCCTTGCGGAACGCGGCATCGGCGCCGCTGTAATCTTTTTTGGTCTCGAACAGAGCCGTGCCCAGCAGGTCATAGAAGCCGCTGTTGTTGGGCGCTTTGGCGATTTGTGCTCGGGCCGCGGCGATGGCCTGATCGGGTTGCTTCTGGGCAAGATAGGCCTTCATCAATCCCTGCAGGGCGTCGGTGGATGATGGATCCTTGTCCAACGCCTGCTGGTAAAACTTAATCGCCTCCGGGTATTGCTTTTGCAGTTGATGAAGATTTCCCATCTGTACGTAGGCTACAGGATTGTCGGGAGCGACCCGGGACGCGCGGAGTAGATCCTGCTCCGCGTCGGAATATCTTTGGTGGTTCATTTCCGCCAGTGCGCGAAAGGTGTAGCCGTAGGGCGCCTTGGGTGCAACGGTGACCATCTGCTGCGCGGTTTGGGTGAGAGCATCGAGGTCGCCGCGGCGTATTTCAAGGTCCGCCAGTTCCTGCTGCGCGTCGATGTAATCGGGGCGCAGGTCGACGGCCGCGCGCAACTCCGATTCGGCCTGCGCCTCATTGCGCTGCGCTTTAAAGGCCAGGCCGAGCCAATAGTGGCCGGGGGCATTGCTCGAATCGTTTTTGAGAGCTTGCTGCAGGGAGTCTACCGCGCCGCCGATATCGTTTTGCCGGAGCTGGATCTGGCCGCGATAGACCAGCGCGTCGGGGTCTCGCGGATTGGACTTGAGGATTTCGTTGTTGAGCTTGGTGGCCTCGTCCAGCCGGTTCTTGAGGATCAGCAACTGCACGTAGTTTCGCTTGACGTCGATGTCTTTGGGATGATCACTCGAGAGCGAGGAGTATTCTGCCGTCGCCTTGTCGAAATCGCCGTTGGCGAAATAGAAATCGCCGAGCATGCGGTAGCCTTCGGAGTTGTCTGAGAGGTCCTTCTTGGTCTGCTTCAGAAAGGCTTCCGCCTGGTCCTTCTTGCCCTGTGCCATCAGCAGGCGAACGTAATCGGCACGTGGGGCGGGATCTTTGGGATCGACGTCGATCGCGTGCTTGAACTGCTGCTCCGCTTCCGGCAACCGGCCCCGCGACATGTAGAAAGCTCCCAGGGCGAGCTGGGCGTTCACCGACTTGGGGCCAAGCTCGGCTGCTTTTTTGAAACTGATCTCGGCCAGGTCGGGCTGCTTGTTGTGATCCTGGAGCATCGCCAGGTCTAAATAAGACTCGGAGCGGCTGGGGTCGGCGTTGATCGCTTTTTGAATCTCCTGCATCGCCTCCGCCGGACTGCTCTGGGCGGCATAGTACATGGCCCAGGCCAGGTGGGTATCGGCGCTATCGGGCTGCTGCTTGCGCAGGATTTCGAGATGATTGCGAGCTTCTTTCAGATCCTGGGGATCGTGGGAGCTGAGCAGCAGGTTCGTCATATCGAGCTGCGCGGCATAGTTGTCGGGCGCCAGGCTGACGGTGCGGGTGAGTTCGTAAAAGGCGCGGCGAAGGTCCTTTACCTTGAGATAAGCCTTGGAGAGCTGATAATGCGCTTCCGCGAAGCGGTCATCGACCTGAATCGCGTTGGAGTACTCAATGATGGCTTCACGGTATTTGCCCTGGCTTTGATAGCGGTCGCCGCTGTCCAGAAACTTCTGTTTGCGCACGTTGGGATCGCGGGTGCAGCCGGTAAGCAGGGCAGCGATCAAGAACCCGACAAGCGACAGGCGGACGGCAACGGTGCGGCTCATGTCTTCTCCAAAAAAGCGCGACGGCGCAAATGCTCACAGACCCGGGGGCACTCCTCCAAAGGTACTGCAAGACAGGGTGTAAGAAAAGTGACTGCCGTCATGCCGGGGCGGGGATTAGGGCTGGAATAGGGAGGAAATCCGCCTTTTGGCATTATTTCAGAAACTTATGACTGGATACGGGGAGGATCGCAGGCTCCCTTAGGTTTACTGGGTTTTGATTACCCCGCGGTCGTCCCCCTCCGGCTGCTGCGCTTCCAATAGAGGTATCCGGGCACGCCTACGAGCACGATGGCGGTGCCCCAGAAGGCTTCGGTGGGGCGGGTGAGGATGGTGTTGAGAGTCCAGGCGGTGCCGACCAGGACGTAGATCGCAGGCAGCCACGGGTACCCGGTGCAGCGGTAGGGACGAGGAGTGTCGGGACGCTTCCAGCGCAGAATAAATAATCCGATCACGGTGAGCGTGTAGGAGAGCACCATGCCGTAAATCACGTAGGTGTAGAGCTGATCATAGCGGCCGCTGAGGGTGAGGAGCGCGGCCCAGACGCCTTGTCCGATCAGGCTGAAGGCCGGCGTGCGCCAGCGGGGATGGATCACCGCCATGCGCTTGAAGAAGACGCCGTCCTGGGCCATGGCGAGATAGACGCGCGCGCCGGAAAGAGTGCAGGTGGCGGCGGCGCCGAAGCATGAAACCGCAATCATGAGCGAGAGCCAGACCGCGGCGTGAGGAGAAAACAGCGCCGCCGCGGCGGCATGGGCGATGGTTTCGTGCTGAGCGATCTCGGTGAGCGGCAGGGCGTAGAGGTAAGTCGTGTTCATCGCCATGTAGATCGCGCCGACTGCCAGCACTCCCAGAACCATGGCCAGGGGAACGTTGCGGCGGGGCTCCTTCACTTCGCCTGCGACCCAGGTGATGTACACCCATCCGTCGTAGGCCCAGAACACGGCGATCAATGCGATGCCCAGGGCGGAGATCAACTGGGCGGGATGAAGTCCCGCGCTGAGGCCAACGCCGTGCGCGTGGAAGTGCGACCAGTCGCCCTTGCCGATGGCGAAGCCGAGTACGACGAACGTAGCCATGGCTGCGAACTTGGTCCACGTGGAAACATTCTGCAGCAGCGCGCCCCAGCGCAGGCCAATGACGTTGACGTAGGTCACGAGCGCGATGAGGAGCAGAGCTAGGACGTGGGCGCGCGTGATGACGATGCTGCCCAGCTGCAGGACGATGTGGTCTTGCGAGACGATGGGGAAGACTTGCCCGGTGTAAGCGGCCGAAGCGACGGAGAGTGCGGCGATGCTGCCGCCGTTGGCTACGGCGAAGAGCATCCATCCGTAGAGAAAGGCGATGAGGTCGCCGTAGGCCTCGCGGAGATAGACGTACTGGCCTCCGGACTCGGGGAACATAGAGCCGAGTTCGGCGAAGGCGACGCAGCCGAATAGCGAGATCACGCCACCAATGACCCAGACCAGCAAGAACAGCATGGGCTGCGGCAGCGGGCCGGCGATGTCTTTGGCGGTGAGAAAAATCGAGGAGCCGATGATGCCGCTGACCAGCAGCAGGACGGAGTCGAGCAGGCTGAGTCCGCGGACCAGAGTGGGTTGGGCGGGCGCGGGTTGCGAATCGGATACTGAAGTTGCGACCGTCGATGCGGAGGGTTCGGAGTCCATTATCCGATGCCGAGTTCGTCGGAGGATTCCAGGGCCGTGCCGCAGCGCCGGCAGATCACGGAGGAGCAATCGCCGCAAGTCAGCGGATCATTCACTTCCTCGGCGCAGTTCGGGCAGTAAAGCGATCCGGGCTCGGGGTCTGGCGGAGGATTTTGAGGGCGTGTTGCCATGAGGAGGAAAACTGTAGCATAGAGGCGCTCCCTGCGCGAATCGACTCTATTGCGCTAGCTATCGGCTTTCATGTGCTTGAGAAGATAAAATCGATGCTGGAACCCGCAGGCTGAATAATGAATATAAGGAACGAGCAAGGCGATCCCGAGTGGTACCTGAAGGATCCACGCATCCGGAGGTGGATGCTGCAGTGTACAGGCTGCCGGCGGTGGGGTTACCGTACCGATGCGCCTGCCAGGTTCCACGGTCGGTCTCAGCTCGAAAAATACATAGGCGAGTTGAAGCTAGACGCTCGGGGGTTTTGCGACGAGTGCCAAGCCATTTTGTTATAGGGAAAATCGACACGAATCTAGACTCTATGCCAGAAAAATCTCTCACTCCCGACGAAAAGCTGCAACAGGAATTCAACCGCTGGGCCGTGGCCGGTGAAGGGCCGAAGATGGAGAACCATCATCTCGACATTACGGCGAAGACGATTCGCCGGATGGAATTGCGTCCGGGCGAGCGCGTGCTCGATCTCGGCTGCGGCTCGGGGTGGGCGACGCGGCTGCTGGCGCGGCTGGTGGGTGAGGGTCCGGATGGCTTCGGGCAGGTGGTTGGCCTTGACGTTTCGGACGAAATGATTCGCGAGGCGCGTTCGGCCTCGAAAGACTTCGACAACGTACTTTATGTCTGGGGATCGGCCCAGCAGATTCCGTGGGAAGAAAACTTCTTTGACAAAGTATTGTCAGTGGAGTCGTTCTATTACTACGCCGATCAGGACCGCGCGCTGATGGAGCTTTTTCGCGTGATGGCTCCCCGCGGAAAGCTATTCATTCTGATCAATCTATACAAAGACAATCAGTACTCGCTGCAGTGGGTCGACAAGCTGAAGGTTCCGGTCCACGTGCGCGCGGAAGCGGAATATGTGGAGCTGCTGAAGAAGCATGCCTTCGAGAACGTGGAGGCTTGTCGCGTTCCCGACGACACGCCCACGCCGGATGACTATAAAACGAAGTCGTTTCACAGCCTGGACGATCTGCGCGCGTTCAAGCGCGAGGGCGCGTTGTTGCTGATGGCTACGAAGCCCGATCTGCGGACTCCGGCTCCGGGGTACACGATCTATTGACGCCCTCTGCTGTAAGGCGGTGCCGCGGGCTAAAGCCCCAGATACTTGCGGACCCAGCTTGGCGCGGCTAGAAGCCGCGCCCTTTCAAAACTTGTTTTTTAGAACTAGATTTCGTCATCGTCGTCGTTGTCGCGATGGCTCAAGTCTTTGACTGGGCTCAGAGTGCGGCCGTCGGAGGCGTGACGAATCTGGATGTGGCCGTTTACGTTCGCCAGCTTGATGCGCGGGCCGCCGCTGCCCAACTCACCTCGCAGATCGTGGCCGACAAACTGGTGATGGTTTACGCGCAAGCCGAAGTCGTTCTCGATTCCTCCCGAGACTGTACTGGCTTCGATTTCTGCCTTGGAGTCAGAAGGAATCGTCAACTCGACCGAGCCGTTCACCGAATTCAGGTCGATCGAGGATCCGGGCAGCTCGTTAAAATTTGCGTCCAGGTGCCCGTTGATGGTCGAGAGTTCAGCGCGCCCGGAAAGGTTGTGCGCTTCCAGCCGTCCGTTGATGCAGGAGGCATGCACTTCGCCAGCTGCGCCGGTGACGTCGAGTGAGCCGTTTATCAGCTTAATCTCGTCCAGCCGGGCGTTGCGAGGTACGGTCAGCGTGTATTCGACGCCGGCGGGATTGTTGTGCGATCCCCAGTTGAAATTGCGATCGTGGTCGGGATACTCGGTTTTGATGGAAACATAGTCCTTACCCGAATCGATCTGGATGTGCGCCTCATCCAGCCGTTCTTTGCTGCCCGCATACTTCACGGCGTCTACCTTGACTTCATTCCGGTCCCAGGTGGAGATGTGAACCGCGCCGTTGATGTTTTCGAGTTCCACGCGGCCGTCGGCCGTTAACGAGTAAGTCTGATGAAAGTCTTCCGTGTATGCGTGATCGGAGGCGTGGGCTCCGAGGGCGAGAGCGAACAGGGCGCAGATGGTTCCCAGAACGGCACCCGACCAGGTAGGGAATTGACGTTGGCGGTTCATGAGCGTTCCTCCGTTTCAATAGGTTAGACGCGGCGATTTGCAATTGGTGAGAGGCAAGGCCGGAAGCGCGGGAACAGAGCCCCTTCCGCCGGGCCGAAACAGCCCCTCACCTTTGTGGGAGCTCATTTTTTCCACAAGAAGACAAGAAGACCTGACCCCGTCGAACCCTTCATGGATGGTCTCTAAGCGCAGAACTTTCTGTTAGTCCGCGGCCGGTGCGGCCGTTTCTGGCTTCGAACTTTTCCCGCCGGCTTCGGTCAGCAGGTAGACCCCCAGGATCGTCATCTCCGGCTCAATCGGATGCCGGTAACGCTGGCCGGGAAATACTACGTAGTAAATCGCGGGATACAACAAGATAAGCCAGAACAGAAGCCATGCACCCGGATTGCGACGGCGCAAAGCACGCCCCAGGCCCCAGAACATGAGCACAGACGAGGCGAGAAAGAGCGAATTCTTCACCTGCGCCAGCCACCACACTTGTGCCAGCCGCGGTGGTCCAGCCCAAAAATAAATAAAGCGTTTGAGGCAGAGCATCGCGAAGCGCCCGTAATCCGCTTTGATGTAGTCGAGCGCTTGCCGCTTGCGCAGCGCCACGTACGCCAGTTCGCCCATCGCCGTGTACTGCCGCATGGCATACAGATCCTGCGTGGGATGAAGATACTGCATCCAGGTGCCGTCGGCGCCGGTGCCGTTGCCCAGACGCAATTCCGCTCCGAAGTTGTCGCGGATAAAAATAAACTTGCCGAAGGTTCGCTCGTTGCGCACCGTCCACGGCGCGACGCAGGCAACGAAGACGACAGACGCCAGCACCACTCCAGCCAACGATGGCTTGCGCAGCTTCGCGCGATGGCACCAGGCCCATAATCCCGAGGCCGGAAGGAATGAGAGCAACACCGTGCTGTCGAGCGCAGCGATGCCCCAGAGCAAGCCGAACCAGAGCCACGGCTTGAGCCCGTTGCGTTCTTCCATCGTCAGCGTGAGCCAGAGGATCACCGCCAGCAGTAACGGTGAAAGACTGGTCTCCCAGACCCAGCGTGTGCACCAGTACATCGCGTAAGGAAGCAGAGCCCAGGTCCAGGCAGAGCCGACGGCAACCTTCTCGGAAAAAATTCGTCGTGCAACCAGGAAAATCGGAATGCAAGTCAGCGCGGAAAAGAGGCTGTTGATCGAAAGCAGCACGAAGGCCGACGCCCTCGAATAAATGCCAAAGATATGAAACACGCCGGCGGTCAGGTAAGGGTAGAGCGGAGGCTCCCAGGCGGTCGGCCCCGTCGCCGCGCCGAATGGATTGCTGAAGCCGTGTCCGGAGGCGATGGCCGCCGCGATGCGTCCCATCTCCCAGCCAAAGCCGAAGTTGTCATCTGTGTTTTTGAATTTATAGGTGTGTCCGACCAGAATCCAGCCGACGCGCAGGAACAAGGCGATGGCTACCATCCAAAACTGAGAGGTGCGGATGCGAACCCACGTGTTAAGCAGCAGAGCGGGAATGAGTGCGCGGTCGGCGGCCAGGGCGGGTCTTGAATCCATGGATGGTTCTATTTGTAGCTGAGTCGCGACCCAGCGGCAAGCAGGTGCGCCGAGAAGTGATTGACACCTTCCCCCGCTATACCTAGACTGAGGTGCTTCGCGCCATTCGGCGGAGCTTGAACGTATAATCGTACTGACGGTTCTTCAGATCGGGGTCACTGCATGGGCTGGTTGCAAAACAAATTCGAAAAGAATTTCATGATCAGCACGGTCGACTACGTCTTCAACTGGGCGCGCAAGTCCGCCGTCTGGCCGATGACGTTCGGGCTCGCCTGCTGCGCGATTGAGATGATCGCGTCTTCGACCGCGCGATTCGATATTGCACGCTTCGGATCGGAAGTCTTCCGTCCCAGCCCACGCCAGAGTGACTTGATGATCGTCGCCGGCACCGTGACTTTGAAGATGGCGCCTGTGGTGAAGCGCATCTATGACCAGATGCCCGACCCGAAGTGGGTGATCTCGATGGGCGCATGCTCCTCGGTCGGCGGGCCGTTTAATACGTATGCCGTGTTGCAAGGCGTCGACAAAATCGTACCCACGGATGTTTACGTCACCGGCTGCCCGCCGCGTCCCGAAAATCTTTTTTACGCGCTGCTCAAGCTCCAGGACAAAATCGATACCATGACGCTGGCGAAGAAGCCCACGGAAGTGCGCCTCGATCCGAACATGCTGGAAAACTTCAAGCGCCAAGTAATGATCGCGCAAACGCTGCAACCGAAGTGACCGCGCTTAGCGGGCGTGAGCGAAGCGGGAGCCCGCTGCGGTCATCCTGAGCGAAGCGAAGGATCTTTAGCTTTCAGCACTCAGGTATCAGTTCGCAAACCCCATGTCTGCCTTCACGAAGCTCGCCCCAGAATCCGAACTCCCCCTCGCCGACGAAGTCAAAGAATTCCCCTGTGGCGCGAAATCGATTTGCATCGCTAACGTAAACGGCGTCTACAGCGCCATGGATAACATCTGCCTGCATCGTGGCGGCCCGCTGGGGCAGGGAATGATCGAAGGCGGCAAAGTTGTGTGCCCCTGGCACGGCTGGGCCTGGGATCCAAAGACAGGAGCGGCTGACCAGAATCCCAGCGCGAAGGTTGCGATCTATCCGTTGAAGATTGAAAACGGCGATGCTCTGATCGAAATCTAAGCGAGCCGGAGCCGCTATCCCAGCAACCTCAAGAATTTCCCCGGCTGATTCTCATATCCCGGAAAGACGTCATTCAGATTCTTATTCCCCATGTGCCGAGCGACCGCTTCGCCAATGACTTGCCGGAAGTCCGTAGTCAGCGCCAGATCGCGGCCTTCGTAAAGTTGCGACTGCTCGAGCCCCGGCCAGCGTCCATAGACTTTGCCGCCTTTCACCGGTCCGCCCAGCACGAACATGACGTTGGCGTGGCCGTGGTCGGTGCCGCGGTTGCCATTCTCGCGCGCGGTCCGGCCGAATTCGGACATCGTCACGACCACCGTGTCTTCCCCGAGATCTCCAAGATCGGTCCAGAAGGCGGTGAGCGACTGCGAGAACTCACGCAACACATTCGCGATCTGGCCTTCGGTTGCGCCCTCGTTCACGTGATGGTCCCAGCCGCCGATATCGGCAAACGCCACCTGCACACCCAGGTTCGCCTTGATCAGTTGCGCGAGCTGCCGCAGGCTGTCGCCGAAGCGTCCCTTGGGATAGTCGGCGCCCGCCGCAGGCTTGTACTTCGACGGGTCGGCGGACTTAAGCATCTTGACGGCGTCAAATGTTTCTTCGCCGGTGCCGTGCAGTACGGTGTCAGCGGAGTTGTTGTACATCGCTTCAAACGCATTCGCGGCCGGCGAAGGTTTGGGGTTGCGTCCGCCAACGGAGAAGTCGTTGATGTTATTCATGGCGATGGCCGGCTCGAGGCCGCTCAGAATGCGCGGAATCGAAGGCCCCATGGCGATGGCCTGGAAGGGCGATTTTTGCGCGGGCTGTGCGATATTGTGCAGCGACCGGTTGAGCCATCCATCTTCGGTAGCCTTTACGCCCGGAGTGCCCGCCTCCATGAAATCCTGGGCATCGAAGTGGGAGCGGCTGGGGTCGGGCGATCCGGCCGCGTGCACAATCGCGAGTTGGCGCTGCTGCCAGAGCGGCTGGAATGAAGCAAGCGACGGATGCAGCCCGAAGAAGCCATCGAGATCGAGCACCGCCTTGCGCGGAATGTTAATGCTAGGCCGCATCGAGTAATACTGCGGCTCGGCGTAAGGCACCACAATGTTCAAACCGTCGGCCGCGCCGCGCTGAAAGATCACCACCAGGCGCTTGGTGCGCGTACCCGGCTCAGCCGCGCCCATGGCAGCACGAGCCAGAAAACTTGGGACCGCCGCTGTGCCGACGACGGCCAGCGCGCTATTACGAAGAAAAACGCGACGTGTAATGGACATAAAAACAGCTCCTGGCTTCTAGCTCCTAGCTTCTTGCTACTTCTCTCCTAGGTTCCCCAAGAGGCCGAAACCAAAGGCCTTGGCTAGAAGCTAGTAGCTAGAAGCTATCTTCTCTGAAACTCTGGCGAGCCCAGCAACAATCCCGCGATCGTGTTCACATCCGGAGCGCGAGATGCGGCGTCCGGCTTGCGCGCGCCGTTCTTATTATCTGGCTTCGGCGCCGCACCGTTTTTTCCGGAAGCTTCAATCTGCGCGACGATCGAGTCATGCGTTTGCTTGGACACTCCGCCGACAAGCAGGCTGGCTTCGAGGGTCGAGAGCGTCGAACTCGAATCCGAAGGCAACGAACCGCTGCCCCCCGCCAACTGCGACGCATCCACCTTCACACCTCGAATCTTGCCACTGGCCAAGGCTAACGCAAAATTCATGCGGTTGAGCAACGCCGAAGAACTCACCCATGTTTCCGCTTTCATGGAATAGCCCGTAGGCGGCTGCGCGCCGTAAAGCGGCATCCCCATGTTGCCGAGTTGGCGGGTCAAGGGCAGTGCATCGTCGACCTCGGCGCCGGTGGCTCGCACCGCGGAGGCCACAAACTCCAGAGGAGTCTTCACCTTCGCGCGGTAGGTTGCGTCGTCCCAGAACTCGGGCGCCTGGAACAGCGTGAGCAGCACTTCGCGGATGTCGCCCTTTTTCTTCAGGAACGTTTTAGCCATGCGATCGACCAAAGCGGGGGGCGGATCGTCGGAGACGAAGCGCTCGGCCAGCTTCAGCGAAATGAAGTGTGCCGTCTGCGGACTCGCGGCCAGCCGGTGCAGCACCTCCAGTCCCTCCTCTTCGCCCTTGGGCTTGATGCGATGTCCGAGGACGAACTTGGGGCCTGGCTCATGCATGCGCGGATCGAATTTGAAGCCGCCGCCTTCGGCCGGCTTGTCGATCGTCCATCCTGTAAAAACTTTGGCAGTCTCGGTCACGTCGCGTTGCGAATATCCGCCGTTCACGCTCAGCGTGTGCAGCTCCAGCAACTCACGTCCGTAATTTTCATTGAGCCCGCTGGGGCGCTTACCCTGATTCGGCCGCCGCTGGTACGGCCCATAAGGATGCGCCGGAATGCCCAGAGCCTGCGCCGAATCCGGTCCCACGCTCAGCCAGTTATCCAGATAGAACAACATGGCCGGACTCTTCGCCGTCGCGACCAGCAGGTCTTCGAACCGGCCGAGCGCATGCGGACGAATGACATCACGCTCGTAACTGGTCAGCATCAGGCGGTCGAGTCCCTTTTCCACGAACACGTTGAAGTGGTTGCACCAGAAGTCCGTCATCACTTCTTCAAGCTGGCGCTGGCTGTAAATCGCGCGCAGAAGCTTTGCCTGCGCCAGTTCGTTGGTAACCACGCCGGCCGGGTAGTTCATCGCGAGCAGGGTTTCTTTCTGCTTGGGTGTCAGGCCTTCGAGAAGCGGCTGCGCTTTGCCCCCTCGCATAGAATCCGCGACCATGACTTGCTCTTCAACCGGCATGGCAAGAACTTTCTTGAAACGCTGGTCCGGGGGAAGGCTCGGCAACTGCTGCACTTCCAGATCGGCGTAGAGTTGCTCCTCGCGGCGGTGCGCCTGCTCTTGATCCTCGGGCGTAGGTTTTCTTGCCGGCGCTGCAGCCTCCATCATATCGCCGCTATCTGGCGCGGGCTTGCCGGGGGCGTTTGCGGCGCCGTCATTGCCCGCAGCACCGGAATTCATCGCGTTCGCAGCATCACTCACGCCAGCAGAGTTCATTGCGGGGCCGTCCGCGGCTGCGCCGTCTGTCGCCGCATTCGCCGCCATCGCGGACCCTCCACCGGGTCTGGTACTGGCCTTGTCTGCCGCCCCGCTCCCGGCCGCATTCTTCCCAGCCTCTTCCTTGCGGTCTTTTCGAGCCTCAAGGCGCGCGAGCTGCACCTCAAACACCGCATGCCGGGCGGGATCGGATGGCATCGACCGCTTGCCGTTCATCACTTGATTAATTTCTTGTGGGTCGGGGAAGTCCTCGGCAATCTCTTTCGTGCTCATGCGGAGCGTGCGGAGCGGCTCCAGGCGGGCATTCAGCGCGCTGTCGTCGATCTTTTCAGGATGCAGTTGCAACTCAATCCACTGCTCGACCCCGACCGCCATCACTTGCTGCACATCCCCGGGCCGCGGACCGAAGGTCAGGCGATTCAGTGCGTGCAGTGCGCGCCTCTGATCGTCTGCGCCGGCGGCTACCCTGTCCTTCTTCCTTGCCAGCACCTGGGGGACCGTACACGCCAGGCTGAAACAGAGAAGGAGCATGACGAACTTCGTGCGGCCCAGACGCATGAGGACTCCCCAGGAACGGACAACCGGCTCTTGTAATTATCAACCCGGACGGAAGGAAAAGGTTGCTGCCGTTGGTTACCAAAGACGATAGAAGTATGAGTAGTAAGGAAGTTAACAAGCAGGGGCTACAAGCTAGGAGCCAGAAGCTAGCGGCTAGAAGCTAGAAAGCTAAAACTACGTCAAATACATCTTTCCCCGCGACACTTTGTGCTGCAGCGTCGCGGCCAACTGGTCTACATCGCCGGGAGCGATGTTCACCGGCATATGGTCCGACAGCAGCGGCGCTCGGCTGCTGCCCACGGCATCCCGCCGCACCTGGATTAGAAAAGCCTGCACCACGTTGGGATCATATTTTTGCGGAGTCAGACGCACCAGATCGCTCAGCGCGCTGCCCAGTGAAAGCGATTCGCGATAGGGACGCGTGCTGGTCATGGCGTCAAACGTATCGGCCAGCGCCATGATGCGCACCGGCATTGGCAATTCCTCCCCGGACAGAGCGTCCGGATAGCCGGAACCGTCGCTGCGCTCATGGTGCCAGCGTACCGCCTCATGAATCTTCGGCCATGGGAACTCCACGCTGCTTACAATCTGGTGGCCCACCACGGTATGGTCGGCCATCTCGCGAAACTCTTCAGGATTCAGCGCTCCCGGCTTGCTGAACAGCCGGCGGTCGACCGCCACCTTGCCGATGTCGTGCAGATATCCTGCACTGCGCAGGGCAGCCACTTCGCTGGCATCCACGCCCATCGCTTCGCCAATCGCCGCCGCATACCGGCCCACGCGCAAAGAGTGGCCGTGAATGTTGACGTGCTTCACGTCAATCGCGGTAGCGAAAGCCTCGAGCGCCGTGTCATAGAATCCGTGCAGGGAAGCCATCAGGCGCAAATTCTCAGTCACCCGCTGCGCCAGAGTTTGCGACAAGGCATGGTTTTGTACCGCCAGCCCAATGTAGCTGCACAGCAAATCCATCGCGTCCAGTTCAGCTTCTTCGTAAGGCGCATCCCCCGGCCGCCGCCCCAGCGCGACCACACCGGCCAGTTTGCCGGCCGCCTTGAGCGGAGCCAGGCACTTGAAAAGCTCGGGAGCGACGTTGCCGTTCGAACTGAGGAAGATCGAATAGGTAGAAGTGTTCAGCACAATCGGTCCGCGCGCCGCGGTGAGTGCGTGCGTATGCTTGGGCAGAAGAGGAATGAATGCCGGCTCCGGTAGCATGGCAAATCCATCCGCCGCCACCGAGGTCAGCATGGTCGGCTTCTCGTTGAAAACGAAAAGCGCACCCTCGCGCGCGCCCGATGCCTCCATAACGGCGGAGAGCATGCGGCGCGACGTGTCTGAAAACTCGCGCTCTGCCGTCAGCTCTGGCCCCAGTTCGGAGAGAGCTTCAACAGTGCGCAACAGCCTGCGGAAATGATTGGTCTCCACGGCCAAGACGAGTGATGCGAGAACGCTGAGCAGAATGAGGGTAGCATGCGGGAACAACGCGCCGCGAGAGCGACGTTGTTGGTTAGTTTGGTGCTGGCAGGCACCAGGTTTTGTCATCCCGAGCGAAGCGAGGGACCTTGGTTCTTGCATGCAGCGCCGTGCCGTCAGAAGTGTTCCCGCAACTCCGCAAACCTTCCCACGATCAGCAACCGCTGACCTGCCGGAGCCGCTTTCACTTCTTCATGCTCCAGAATCCAGGTATCGCCGTGAGGCACGAAAACCGCGTGCAATCCCGCCGCCAGCGCCGGATTAATGTCAGACTTCGGGCTGTTGCCGATCATCCAGGTGGAGTCGCGCGCCAGGGAATGCTTTTCGACCAGAGCGTGATAAGCCGCGGGATTTTTCTCCGCCACGATCTCCGTCGCCGCGAAATACTCTTTCAGCCCCGAACGCTCGATCTTTCCGGTTTGCTCCTCGATCGCGCCCTTGGTCACCAAAATCACGCGATGCCGCGCGGAAAGATACTGCAGTGTCTGCGGAACTTCGGGCAAAAACTCGATCGGATGGTCGTAGATTGTATGGGCGAAGCCGGTGATCTGCGCATGCAATTCCGGTGTTGCCGGCTGCACGCTCAGCCGTTCAAACGTCTCTACCAGGGAGTGCGAAAAACTGTGCAGTCCGTAACCATGCGTCACGATCGCATTCGCGCTCCACATCGTTGAGCACTTCACGCACCTGCTCGGGAGAAAACTCGTGGTGATTGAGAAATGAAATGAAACGAACGATGGCCCGCTCAAAATAAATGTTGTTCTCCCAAAGCGTATCGTCGGCATCGATCAGGAGGGTTTGGGGAGGCAAGCTCTTAGCTCTTAGCCTTTAGCTCATAGCCAAAACTTCGCGGGATGACCCCAGACAAGCGGGGCGTGACTCGACCGAGATTATCGACGCCTTCATAGCGAGGATTCAAATTGGATGGTGAATAGCTAATAGCTGATAGCTAAAGGCTGAGAGCTTCCCCTAAATCCAATCCACCCTCGCCTCAGGCCCAATAATCCCCGCCTTGTGCCCCATATCCAGCAGCCGCACCACAGCCTCGCGCCCGTCCGGACCGTAATCCAGCGTCCGCTCGTTCACATACATGCCGACGAACCGGTCGGCGGTTTGCGCATCGAGATCACGCGCGAACTGCATGGCGTAAGACAAAGCTTCTTCGCGATGTTCGAGCGCGTACTGAATGCTGTCGCGCAACGCGCCATTCACCGCCGCGACGAGCTCCGGCCCCAGCGCGCGGCGAATCGCATTGCCTCCCAGCGGCAGAGGCAAGCCAGTCATCTTCTGCCACCACCGGCCCAGATCGACTATGCGGTGCAGTCCCGCCTTGTCATAGGTCAACTGCCCTTCATGGATGATCAGTCCAGCCTCGTACTTGCCCTCAAGCACCTGCGGAATAATCTGGTCGAAGGGCACAACTTCGGTCTCTACTCCGGGAGCAAAAAGCTGCAGCGCGAGATAAGCGGTAGTGAGCGTGCCCGGAACGGCGATCCGCTTCTCCTTGATCTCACTCTGCGTGAACGGCCGCGGCGAAACGATCATCGGCCCATAGCCTTCGCCCACGCTGCCGCCGCAAGACATCAGCGCGTACAAATCCTGAATATAAGGATAGGCGTGAAACGAAATCGCGGTCACATCGTAGACGCCTTCGCGCGCCTTCTGGTTCAAGGTCTCGATATCGCAAAGCGTATGCGTGAAGCGCAGTCCCGGCGACGCGAACCTTGTTGGTGGCCAGGCCGTAAAACATGAAGGCATCGTCGGAATCCGGGCTGTGAGCGATGGTGATCTCGCGCACCTGCGAGGACGGATTGCCGCCGGAGTGTTTCGTTTCTTGTTCCGAAATTACTGTCATCGTTGAACTCCATACTGCTTTACGTCTGCGCTCTCTAGCGCTGCATCCCCGGCGGCGCTGCCAGCGCGCCGCAATTCCAGCAGCCATCATCACCTTGATCATTTCCGCAAACAGAAACCAGTAAAGTCCCCAGCGGAAGGCTTGCGCGACCGAATGCGTCAGAACCGCCAGCCAGGCCAGACCTCCGGTGAAAAGCACAACCTCGCCGAGAAGCCCGCCGATCGCGGCGCGAGCGAAACTTCTTGCGCCCATGCTCCATGATGAATCCCGCGAGCCACGCCACCAGCGGATAAGCCAGCAGAAATCCCCCGGTGGGCCCCAGTAACTGCGCGATTCCTCCCGCACCCAGTGGGACTGAACACCGGCATCCCCATCGCGCCCTCGGCCAGATAGAGCGCAAGCGCCGCAAATCCCGCGCCGGCTGCCGAGCATCAAGCCACCAGCAGCACTCCGAAATTTTGCACCGTCAGCGGCACCGGCGTGCCCGGCAATGGAATCGTGATGTGCGCGCACAACGCCACGAACAAACTGCCGCCCACCACGAGAGCGACCTGCCGCGCGGCTTCAAGAAACGCTCATTGCGAAGTGCTTAATGTTTGAATTGCCGGTTTTGCCATGGAAGAGTCTCCGAACCGCAATGCCAGACGTCAGCTCTCAACGTCAACCTGGCTGACGCTCGTCGGCCTGCTTCGCTGGAACTTCCTTCCTGCGCCGCATGCGCCGCCTGCAGATGCCGCCGCAACCGCATGTACAAGGCGATTGCAACGCACACCACCACCAGCGTACTCACACCCAGGATCAGGAACCACCAGATCATCCGCACAGCCGTTTAGGATAACAGATGATCCGATGTTCAGTTCCTGGAGATGTAAATGTAGAGATCCAATGTGAAAATACTCGATGTGGGGACAGCCGCCCTCGCCTGTCCGTCGAGCGCAGCTCGACTCGTTCTTCGCAGGCCCAATGGGTCCAGTCCTCGCTAGCTCGCCTTCGCCAGTCGCCCTCTTCTCGCGCATCGTCTGCACTCGCTTCGAGCGTGAACTTCAACCGTTCCCGCCCGAACTTCGAACCCGTGATGACCTTCTCGATGTTCCCGAACATCTGCGGATCGCCCGTCTTTTCGCGCAGCTCTTTGAGAAAGGGATGAACCTTCGCGAAGATGAGGAACATCTCCCCGCTCACCGCCGGCTGGATAAACAACTCCTCATTCAACGCCCCCTGCAGCACGAAGGACGCAGCCATGCTCCAGTAGCCGCTGACCTGGCGCAGCCAGTTGTTTTCCTGCGTGCCCATGGCTCCGGCAATCTTCATGAAATCGTCGGCGCTCTCCGGCCAAAAGCCGGTCACCCACCAGTTACGCGCCTTGCGCATTTCCGCTTCGCGGCGCAGATCGTAGAGTTGCAGAATCAGTTGAGCATCAGCAGCAGTTGGTTTCTTGGACATAAAAACACCTCGTTCGAAATTGAGTTTAGCGATTGAGTCGATTGTGTGATTTCGCGATTGCAAAGCCGAACCGAAGAGGGCCGTTAGATCGCACAATCACCCGATGGCCCGATCGCTCAATCACTCAATCGGTCCTACGCGCTTGTAGTCGCCGCCAATTCCGGCGCCGGACGCTCGTACTCGCACTCCTTGTTCGGGCAGGCGATCACTGGTCCGTCTTTCAGGAATTTCTGCACCAGATACTCGCTGCCGCAGCTCGTACACTTTTCCGGCAATCGGCCGGTGCGCCGAAGTGAACTTGCACTTGGGATAATTTCCGCACCCGTAGAACGTGTTCCCTTTGCGCGCGCGCTTCTCCACCAGTTCGCCGTCTTTGCACTCCGGACACTTCACCCCGATAAAGTTCTGCTTCACATACTTGCATTCGGGATATCCGCTGCACGCCGTGAACTCCCCGTAGCGTCCGTGGCGGATCATCATATTGCGCCCGCACTTCGGGCAAGGCTCATCGAGCGGAATGTCCGGAACCTTCTTCCCCTGGTCAAGCCGCCGCGTGGTCTTGCAGTCGGGATACCCCGTGCACGCCATGAACTGCCCGAAGCGCCCGCGCTTCAGCACCATCACCCGACCGCAGTTCTCGCAATATTCTTCTGCCGCGCCAGTCTCCTGCACATCGGCCGAGTCAAGATCCGGCAGGTTGATCGGATTTTCTTTCGTAAACGTGCAAGTGTTCGGATCTTCCTTGTCGTAGGTGCTGCAGGCATAGAACGAACCGTGCCTGCCCCACTTGATCACCAGCGGCGCGCCACACTTCTCGCACTTCTCGTCCGTGGGCTTCTCCATCCGCTTGATGTTCTCCATATGCTTTTCGGCATATTTGAGATCCTTCGTAAACTTCTTGTAGAACTCGGCAAGCGTATCCGTCCACTTCTCCTTGCCTTCTTCGATTTCGTCGAGCTTTTCTTCCAGGCCGGCGGTGTAGGCTATGTCGAAAATGTCGCGGAAGTTTTCCACCAGCAGATCGGTAACCACCAGCCCAATCTCCGTCGGAGTAAACTTCCCGCCCAGCTTCTGCACGTACTGCCGCTCTTGAATCGTCGACAGAATCGCCGAGTACGTCGATGGACGCCCAATCCCGCGCTCTTCCAGTTCCTTCACCAGCGAAGCTTCGTTGTATCGCGGAGGCGGTTCGGTGAAATGCTGCTCCGGCTTCAACTCCTTCAGCGTGAGCTTCTGTCCAGCTTCCAGCGCCGGCAACTTGTGCTTCAGTTCTTCGTCTTCTTCGTCCTTGCCTTCCTTCGACTCTTCGTAAACTCGCAGGAAGCCGTCGAACTTCATCACCGATCCGGTCACGCGGAACCAGAAAGTCTCGCTCTTGCCTTTCGCATCGATGTCCACCGTGGTCTGGTCAAACACCGCGGGCATAATCTGCGACGCCACAAAACGCTGCCAGATCAGCTTGTAGACCTTGAACTCATCTTCTTTTAAATACTGCTTAACCTGATCAGGATGCCGCATCGCCGAGGTCGGCCGAATCGCTTCGTGCGCCGCCTGCGCTTCCTTCTTCTCCTTATATGTATTCGGAGTCTCCGGCAGGTACGCCGCGCCATATTCCTTGCCCACGTATTCGCGCACTTCCTGAATCGCCTCGGGCGCAACCCGGGTCGAATCCGTACGCATGTAGGTGATCAAACCAACCAGGCCTTCTTCGCCCAGTTCCACGCCTTCATACAGCCGCTGCGCGATCATCATCGTGCGCTTCACGCTGAAGCGCAGTTTGCGCGAGGAATCCTGCTGCAACTTGCTGGTCGTAAACGGAGGCGCAGCGTTACGGCGCCGTTCTTTCTTGTCCACCGACCGGACGATCCAGTCGGCCTGCTCCAGCGCTGCGCGGATCTTTTCCGCGTCCTCGCCGTTCGTGACCTCAATCTTCTCTTCGCCCTTGCCCAGGAATCGCGCGTCGAATGCAGGAGGCTTGCTGGCCGCCAGGTGCGCATCGATCGTCCAATATTCTTTTTTCTCGAACGCCTTGATCTCGCGTTCGCGCTCCACGATCAATCGCAGTGCGACGGTCTGCACGCGCCCAGCAGAAAGCCCGCGCCGGACTTTATCCCACAACAGCGGCGAAACCTGATAGCCCACCAACCGGTCCAGCACGCGCCGCGCCTGCTGCGCATCTACAAGGTTCTGGTCGATGGCGCGAGGATGCTCGAACGCCGCCTGCACCGCACGCTTGGTAATTTCGTTGAAAGTAACGCGCTGAATGCGCGGCGGACCGCGTCCGTATCTTCTTTCTTCTTCTTTTTCGCCTTCTTCGCGTGCCCGTTCCCGCCGAGTTCAAACGCAAGATGCGCCGCAATCGCCTCGCCTTCGCGGTCCGGGTCAGGCGCCAGATAGATCGCATCCATCGGCCCCGCCAGCTTCTTCAGCTTCGCCAGACACCTTTTCTTTCCCGGGGATGACGACGTAGTCGGTCTCGAAGTCGTTGCTGGTATCCACGCCCAGCGTGCTCTTGGGCAGATCCTTCACGTGGCCGAGCGAGGCCTCGACCGTAAATCCCTTTCCCAGATATTTCTGGATGGTCTTCGCCTTCGCCGGCGATTCGACAATGACTAAACTTTTTACCAATGGACCCTCTGTTCTTAAGATTTCGCTTCGAAGCTAGCACGAATGGGATGAAGGCAACAAGTTACTCGGCGAAAGCTCTTAGCTTTTAGCCTTTAGCTCTTAGCTCGAAACGCCTACGCTGCACGGGCATTTCTTAGCTTTCCTGACAACGCTGATAGCATTCGCATGATCTCGCTTACATCGGCGCTCAAGGCTTCATAGTCGGCACTCTGCATGAACCCAAATCCTTGGCTAACAGAAAATGGACAGTTCAGCGCCCGATCCCATCGCAATCTGCACGTATCGCGCCATCTCTCCGTCGGACCGTCTGCCGCAACCCTCCGCCAAGTTCGCGGCGATCGACGCAGACGCACGCCGAGCCTGGCTGGTCAGCCCGTACCGCTCTTCCTTGGGAAACATAAGAGTGATCTTATAAACCGCCAAAGTGAGCCGGTGGGCTTTTTCCCAAACGAGCAGATCCTTGTAATTTCTCATGGCATCCTTACGGGGTTTGAGCTAAAGGCTAAGAGCCAACAGCTAAAAGCTTTTAACAAAATTCTTCCCCGGCATCTGCCGGATCTTGCCGCTCAGCTCCAGCTCAAACAACGCCGCGAAAATTTCTGAAGATGACATTTGCGATTCCAGCTTCTCCACCATTTCATCAATGTGTGTCGCTTCATCCGCCTTCAGCAAGCTCAAGATCCGCTTCT
This sequence comes from uncultured Acidobacteriaceae bacterium, assembly GCA_963827005.1. Lineage (GTDB taxonomy): Bacteria > Acidobacteriota > Terriglobia > Terriglobales > Acidobacteriaceae > Sulfotelmatobacter. The sequence continues at coordinate 142,004 of CAWGZD010000007.1, read as the reverse complement.
CATGCGGCGGAAGCCCTTCGTCCGGGAATAGAGATGCCGAGAGTGCCGCCCCCGGATTCAGAGGCGGCCTTCGGCGTGAGCGCCAGTTTCACTTCCGCCGGCAGATCTTCCCACACGTCTTCCCACGTTGCGACCAGCTTCGCGCCCTGCTTGATCAGCGTGTTCGGCCCCCAGGAATTTTTATTCGTGACATTGCCGGGCACGGCGAAAACGTCACGATTTTGCTCGAGCGCGCAGCGCGCCGTGATGCGCGTTCCAGAATATTCTGCCGCTTCTACCACCAGCACTCCGACCGACATGCCGCTCAAAATCCGGTTGCGGATGGGAAAGTTTTGCGGAAAGGCCGAGGTTCCCATCGCAAATTCGGATATAAGCGCGCCCCCCAGCGCCAGAATCTGCTCCGACAGCCGTGAATTTTCTTTCGGATAAATCACATCCACACCCGTCCCAAACACCGCGACCGTCTTGCCTTTCGCCGAGATCGCTCCACGATGGCTCGCCGTGTCCACCCCGCGCGCCATGCCGCTGATAATCACCAGCCCCTGCGCCGCCAGGTCGCACGCCAGCCGCTCCGCCATTCCCGACCCATACGGCGTCGGATGGCGCGTCCCCACCATGGCAATGCCGGGCCGCGTCAGCACCTCAGGGTCGCCGCGAACGTAGAGCACCAGCGGCGGATCATAGATTTCTTTCAACCGCGCCGGATAGCAGGAATCTTCAAGAGACAGCACCGTGACTCCAGCGCCCGCTGCCCGTGCGATCTCCTCCCGCGCCAGTTCCGCCGATTTCCCCGTTGCGATCGACTGCGCCGACACCGCCTGAATCCCTGTGCTTTCCAGTTCAGTCAGCGACGCGCGAAAAACTCCCTCGGCGCTGCCAAAATGCTCGACCAACTTCCGCGCCTTCGTGGGCCCCAGGCCGGGCGTCAGCGAGATGGCAAGCCACTCCAGAATGTGAGTTGCGGATGGCGATACAACAACGGCATTCGACACGGCTGAACTCCGATCCTTAACTGGCGCGACCCGGATGCGGCTCCGGATGAGACTGGGCGGACTCTAGTCATTCGCCGAAACCCCTGTCAAGGGAAGCCGTCACAATGGCCTGTTGAAAAAGGTCTGCTAAAATCAAAACAGGAATGAGCCGTCTGCGCATCTCTGCGATTTCCTACCTCAACACCGCTCCCCTGATGTGGGATTTCGAACACGGCGACGGCTGGGGCCGAGGCAGTCGCCAGTTCGATATTTCCTACACGCTGCCGTCGGCTTGCGCTCGCGCGCTCGAAGCCGGAACCGCCGACATCGGCATCATCCCAGCCGCCGCCTACGCGCAAGTCCCCGGCCTGACGGTCTTGCCCGGAGTCGCCATTGCCTCGCGCCGGCCCGTGCGTTCGATCCTGCTGGTCAGCCGCGTGCCGGTCGACCAAATTCGCACCGTGGCTCTCGATACCTCGTCGATGACCTCGGTCGCCCTGACCAAGATTCTCTTTGAGAAATGGCTGGGCGGCGGCAGGACCTTCACCTCCAATGCCGCCCGATCTCGAAAAAATGCTCGCCCAGCACGACGCCGGATTAGTCATTGGAGATCCCGCGCTGCAGATCGACCGCTCGCGCTACCTCACCCTCGACCTCGCCGAAGAATGGATTCGCTATACCGGCAAACCCTTCGTCTTCGCCTTCTGGGCCGTTCGCCAGCAAGCCCTCCAGGAAAATGCCTTATGTGGGGACAGGCAGGAAAATGCCTTGTGTGGGGACAGCCGCCCCCGGCTGTCCGCGTCGCGAAGCGACGCACCGAGGCCTGCGCCCGACCTTGCCACGATTTTTCAGCAATCCCGCGACCACGGACTCGAACCCTCAAGCCTCGACCACATCGCCCGCGAATGGGCCCCACGCCTCGCGATCAGCGAAGCCGATGTCCGCTCCTACCTCACCGAAAACATTTACTACCACCTCGACCCACCCTGTCTTGAAGGCCTGCAACTTTTCTATCGCTATGCCGCCGAGATCGGAGCCCTGCCCGCCGCGCCGGAGATGCGCTTCCTAAGCGCCCCGGTTCCGCAGTTATCCCGCAGTTTCCCGCAACGCCGTGCCCTGCCCTGTAAACTCCTCCCAACCCGAATGCTCCTCCATCTACATCCTCTGCTCGCAGTTCCCATCTGGCAGGCAACTTCGCCACCTTGGTGGAATTGGACTGGTTCTGCTAGGCCTCGCAGACAATTCCGTCGTCCCCCTAACCGGCAGCATGGACGTTCTCACCATCTGGCTGGCTGCCCGTCACCGCGAGCCCTGGCCCTACTACGCCGTCATGGCCACGCTGGGCGCCGTCATCGGCGGCTACATTACTTATGCCCTCGCCCGCAAAGGTGGCAAAGAAACCATGGAGCGCAAGCTCTCGAAAAAGAGAGCGGCGAAAGTCTGCAAAGCCTTCGAACGCTGGGGATTCGCCGCCATCGCCATCCCTGCGATGATGCCTCCGCCATTTCCGTTTCTCCCATTCCTGTTAGCCGCCGGCGCAATGCAGTACTCACAGAAAAAATTCCTCGCTGCCTTAACCCTCGGCCGCGGTGTCCGCTACACCATCGTCGCCTGGTTCGGATTCCACTATGGCCGCCACATCCTGCGCTTCTTCTCCCAATACTACAAACCCGCATTAGCCGTTCTGATCGGACTGGCGGTCATCGGCACCGTCCTGTCGCTCATTCAATACCTTCGCTACAGAAAGAAGTAAATCCCCGCGAATTCGTGCGCTTCTCGAATCTCTTTGCGCCCTTTGCGGCCCTCCCTTAGCGCTCTTTGCGGTTAAAAGCTTTTGGATCCGATTTTGCCCAACCACCCGCCGTCCATTAGAATTGAATTGCAAACATGTCCCTAACCAAGTCCCAAGCCCTCGAGATGTTCCACTCCGATGACCTCATCGGCATCGGCATGGAAGCCGACACCGTCCGCCGCAAGCTCCATCCCGAAGGCACCGTCACCTACATCATCGACCGCAACATTAATTACACGAACTTCTGCACCGAATACTGCACCTTCTGCGCCTTCTATCGCCCGCTCAAAGGCCCTGCCGCGAAAGAGGGCTACATCCTCGAGTTCGACACCATCTACGAAAAAATCCGCGAGACCGTCGAACTCGGGGGCACAGGAGTCCTGATGCAAGGCGGCCTGCATCCCGACCTAAAGATCGACTGGCACGAGAAAATGCTCCGGGGAATCAAAGATCGTTTTCCCCAAGTCCACCTGCACTGCTACTCCGCCTCCGAGATCATCGCCATCGCCGAGTACAGCGAACTAAGCATTCGCGACACCATCCTCCGCCTGCGCGATGCCGGACTCGATTCCATCCCTGGCGGCGGCGCCGAAATTCTCGACGACGAAGTCCGCTACAAAATCGCCCGCCTCAAGTGCCTCACCAACGACTGGATCAACGTCCACCGCACCGCCCACCAGATCGGCATGCGCACCACCGCGACCATGATGTTCGGCGTAGGCGAGAATTACGAAAACCGCGTCAACCATCTCCAGGCTCTCTACGATCTGCAGGAAGAAACCGGAGGCTTCACCGCCTTCATCCCCTGGAGCTTCCAGCCGCAAAACACCGCCTTAGGCGGCCGTCACTGGGACGAAGCCACAGCAGTCGAATACCTCAAAGTCCTCGCCATCTCTCGCCTGTATCTCTCGAACTTCCTGAATGTGCAATCCAGTTGGGTAACGCAAGGCCTGAAAGTCTGCCAGATGGGACTTCGCTTCGGCGGCAACGACGTAGGCTCGGTGATGTTAGAAGAAAATGTAGTGCGAGCCGCAGGCGTCACCAACTGCACGACAGAAGAAGAGTTGCGCCGCATAATCCGCGACGCCGGCTTCCGCCCCGCCCAGCGCGACACCCTCTACCGCCAGTACTTCCTGAACTAGCACGTGTAGAGCGGACGCCCTCGCCCGCTGCTTTTGACTTTGACTCTGACTCTGACTTTGACTCTGATTTCGTCCTCGGCGCGCACGAACGCGTTGCATTTCTGGAGGATCGGGAAGGGCACGACGTTCAGTCGTGCCGTAAGCCGCCCCACGAAAGGAACCCAGCTTCAACCGCTGAGGTCCAGCGGAATTCCACAGCAACTTTGTGACATCTAACCTTGTCATCCACAGGCCCGCCAGTCGATCATGGCCAAGCGGAGAACCGCGAAGCCAGTTCACTCGGCTTACCTGATCCTTGACAATCCAACCGCAACGACGTAAGTCCCGCCAAAGCAATATTTTACGATCCGGCACCTCGTTCTGAGGCCACTTCAGCCGGCCCAAGGTCATCTAAGTCCTGTGAATTGAATACTTTGCAAGTAAGTCCTTTACTTGCAAGATTTTGCCAGATCGCCAAATCGTAAGTTGTTGATTCCAGATATTTTACAAGCTGAAATCTGCAATTTTTATGATCTGGATCAACCGCCCACCTCAGGTTACAATGACTACGTCGACGTCAAGGTGATCGATCCCCCAAGCCGGCGATTCGATGCACTCCCAGTGCGTCTCCAACCCTAAAAGAAGATGAAGGTTTCTCCCGCAGGTCTGTTGTGGCTCGCCATGCTGGCAGTCGCCACGCTTTCAGCGCAGAGCTCGCCTTCACCTTCCGCGCAACCTTCGACTCATACACTGGCCACGCTGAGTGGAATCGTCACCAAAGATCCCGGCAGCGAGCCCGTGAAGAAGGCGCTCATCGAACTCATTGCCGAGAGTCAGAGTGACGGCGGAAACTATACTGCCCTCACCGGCACAGATGGCAACTTTCGCGTCGAAAATATCGCGCCCGGCCGCTATCGATTGTTCGTAGAACGCACCGGCTATCAGGAAACCGACAGCCGCCACCGCCGCAGCGAAGGTCGCGTGCTCACGCTGGCCGCCGGGCAGGAGCTGAAGGATTTAGTCATTCGTCTGCAACCTGCGGCAGTCGTCGAAGGTCGAGTCACCGATGAAGACGGCGATCCCATGGCTGAAGCGCAGGTCGCCGTTCTCCGCCAAACTTTTGTTTCGGGACACGCGCACTGGGAGCAGGCCGGAGCTGAGCGCACCAACGACCTCGGCGAATACCGCATCGCAGGCCTCGCCGCGGGCAGCTACTTCGTCTCAGTAACGCCTCCACCCGATTTCAGAAGTTGGATCGAGACCGCTCCCGCCTCCGCATCCCGCAACGACGCAACCGGTTCCGAGAAGGCCGCACCGGCTGCTTATCAAACTACTTATTACCCCGGCACCAGAGACCGCGCGCAGGCATCGCCGATCCAGTTGCACGCCGGTGACGACTTTCCCGCGAATTTCTCTCTCACCCCCAGCCCCAGCCTTATCATTCGAGGCTCGGTGGTGAATCTGCCTCAGGGTGCCACGGCTGCGATCATGCTGCAATCGAAAGATTTCAGTCTGGTGCTGAATGGCGCGGAGATGCACAAGGACGGCAGCTTCGAGATTCGTGACGTTTCTCCCGGAACCTACACGATTCTCGCCACGGTGGATAACGCTCCAGCGCCCATGATGGCGAGCCAGTCTCTGCAGATAACCTCGGCAAACCTGGAGGGCCTGCGCCTGGCGCCGCAGCCCGGCGGCACCGTTCGCGGCCGCTTCCGGATGGAGGCAAGCCTTAATCCGGGCAACGCCAGACCAGATCCTAGCCAGATGTTTCTGGTCCTGCGCTCCGCCGACGGCGATGACGACGTGCTCAGCGCCTTCACCATGGGAGAAGGAGTTTCCACTCTGGCCCACGTGAATGGCGATGGCAGCTTCGAATGGAAGAATGTCCCCGCGGGACATTATTACGTCCAGATTTCTGATGCCAGTTCGCTGCCGGATTGGTTTCTGAAATCAGTGGCCGCTGGAGGGCGCGATGCGGCCGACGCGGGATTCAGCGTGGCTGGCGGCATGACCGCGCTTGACCTGGTGGCGAGCGCGAATGGAGCGGTGGCCGAAGGCGTGGCCACCAATCAGAAAGATGAGCCCGCCGCTGACGCCGTAATCGTTGCCGTGCCCGAAGCCCGCTTCCGCAGCCATCCCGATCGCTATCGCAAAGCAGTTGCCGATCAAAGCGGGCACTATGTGCTGCGCGGCTTGCCTCCCGGAGACTACACGCTCTTCGCCTGGGAAAGTATCGATGGCGAAGCTTATTACGATGCTGAGTTCCTCAAGAGCTATGAAGGCCAGGGCAAGCTGCTGCATGCGAGCGAGGGCGCGCGCGTGAACCTTCCGCTCAAGGTGATTCCCGCAGTCGAAGAGCAGCCGTAAGCTCGCAAGTTGCAGCGCCGCCGCTAGCGCCTATGGGTTATCCTTCTGGAATTATGAAACCTGCACTGACGTTTCTCATTTTCCTTGCCGGCGTTCTGGCTGCCAACCCGGTTTACGCTGGAGACACACCTTCGAATGCGCTGCTGGTTCTAGCCAAACAGGATGGCATGCTCCTGATAGTCGATCCTTCCAGCCTGCAAATCATCGCGAAGGTGCCGGTGGGCAAGGATCCGCATGAAGTTATCGCCTCCAGCGACGGCAAAACGGCCTATGTGTCGAACTACGGGTTCGGGGCCTACAACACGCTTGCGGTTGTAGATCTAGTCGTACAGAAGGCATTGCCTCCCGTCGACCTTGGGCCATTGCGCGGTCCTCATGGTTTGACTTTCGTGGGCGGGAAAACCTGGTTCACCGCAGAGGGCGCCAAGGCCATCGGCCGCTACGATCCGGCGAAGAAGAGCGTCGACTGGATGCTCGGCACGGGGCAAAACAGAACGCACATGATCTACGTATCGCCGGATGTGAAGACGATCGTCACGACGAACGTGAGTTCGGGCACCGTGAGCATCATCGAGAAAAGCGTTGGCGGTGAATCACTACACACTCCGGGCGGCGACTGGAACGAGACGACAGTCCGGGTCGGCAACGGTTCCGAGGGTTTTGATGTTTTCCCCGATGGCAAAGAAATCTGGGTGGCGAATGCGGACGATGGGACTGTATCGATCATCGATGTGGCGAGCAAGCACGTAATACAAACTCTCGCGGCCAATGTGGGCGGCGCCAACCGCCTGAAATTCACGCCCGATGGAAAGCTTGCGCTCATCTCAACTTTGAGTGGCCCCGATGTCACCGTGATCGACACCGGAACCCGGAAGACCATCAAGCGCATCGCGGTGGGGCGCGGAGCAGCCGGCATTCAAATGCAGCCAGATGGTGCCCGCGCCTTTGTAGCGTGCTCTCCCGACGGCTATGTCACGGTCATCGATCTGCATTCGCTGGAAGTGGCTGGCCGCATCGAGGCGGGTCACGATCCAGACGGCCTGGCCTGGGCAACGCGGCGGTAGCTGCCGAATCCGGTAGAATAAAGGTTTTGACTACCTCACTTGCTGCGTTCTGATCTCATCGTGTCTTCCGCGCTGGCCGGATGGACCGCCCCCAAGGGCGTTGTGCCCTATCTTCGCCAACATCTGCTCGATAAAACTTTTCAGGGCCTCTATCACACCGACGCATTTGACCGCGCGTTGCTGGTTCCGTATTTCATTGTGCTGATCCTGCTGGCGGCTTACGGAATGCATCGCTACGTTTTGGTTTATCTTTATTACAAGCACAAGAAAAACCGCACGACCGAACCGGGGGCCTATTTCGAGGATTTGCCGCGGGTTACCGTGCAACTGCCGATCTTTAATGAGCAGTATGTGGTGGAGCGGCTGCTGGAATCGATTTGCAAGCTGAAATATCCGCGGGAAAAGCTCGACATTCAGGTCCTCGACGATTCCACCGACGAGACCGTCGAAGTGGCGCGGAACCTGGTCGAGCGCTATGCTGCGCTGGGAAACCCGATCAGCTGCCACCACCGCAGCAACCGCGAAGGGTATAAGGCGGGCGCGCTGGCTGAGGGGCTCAAAACGGCGAAAGGCGAGTTCGTCGCAATTTTCGACGCCGACTTCACTCCGCCGGAAGATTTTCTGCTGCGCACCATTCATCACTTCACCGATCCAAAAATCGGCATGGTGCAGACGCGCTGGACGCACATCAACCGCAATTATTCTTTTCTCACGCAGGTCGAGGCGATCTTGCTCGACGGCCACTTCGTGCTCGAGCACTCTGGACGCGCGCGCAGCGGTGTCTTTTTCAACTTCAACGGCACGGCTGGAGTGTGGCGGCGCGCGGCGATTGACGAAGCAGGTGGCTGGCAGCACGACACGCTCACCGAAGACACCGACCTTTCTTACCGCGCGCAGCTTAAGGGATGGAAGTTTATTTACCTGCAGGATGTAGAGTGCCCGGCTGAACTGCCGGTGGAGATGACAGCGTTCAAGACGCAGCAGGCGCGCTGGGCCAAGGGATTGATCCAGACCGGCAAAAAGATTCTGCCCCGCGTAATGCGCAGCGATGCTCCGCTGCACACCAAGATTGAAGCCTGGTATCACCTGACGGCAAACCTGAGCTATCCGCTGATGATCGCGCTCTCGGTGTTGATGCTGCCGGCCATGATCATCCGGTTTTATCAGGGATGGTTTCAGATGCTCTTTATCGATCTGCCGCTATTCATGGCGTCGACATTTTCGATATCGAGTTTCTATCTAGTTTCGCAGCGCGAACTTTTTCCCAAGAGCTGGCCGCGCGCGCTGCTGTACCTTCCGTTTCTGATGGCCCTCGGGATCGGATTGACCATTACCAATACTAAGGCGGTGATCGAAGCGCTCATCGGTAAAGAGAGCGCATTCGCGCGCACGCCGAAATATCATGTGGAATCCAAGAAGGATAAAGTCGGCGCCACCAAATACCGCAAGCGGCTGGGTTGGGTGCCGTGGGTCGAACTCGCGATCGGCGCCTATTTCGCGCTCACAGTCTATTACGCCATAGAAAACGAAAACTACGTCACGATTCCGTTCCTGTTGTTGTTCGTCGTGGGTTACTGGTATACCGGGCTAATGTCTCTGCTGCAGGGCCGCTTCGCCGGCGCGGGGCTCGGCGCGGAGACGCACACCAAGCCATTTCCCGTGGGAGTGTGAATCCACAGCGGTTTTGCAAGGGCCGGGAAGGCGGTGCTGCTTTGCTTCGCGGGACTGCTCGGTTACAATCCAGTCGCTAAAAGTTCTCAGCGGGACTGCGCTGTCCCGTGTGCTTAACAGAAATATCCAAGGATGGAATACTCGATGCGAAAACTGCAGTCTTCTTTCTTTCTGGCGATTTTCTTTATCGGCTTCTTCCTGCTCACAGCGTCTGGGTCCGGTTTCGCTATGGATCGCCAACCGAACTCCGATTACCATGCGCGGCGCGAGGCGCTTGCCAAGAAGGTGGGAGCAGTCATCGTTCTGTTCGCGGCCACGGAGAACGACGGTCCCAACGATCTTTACGGTTTCCGCCAGGATGATAACTTCTACTATCTTACGGGCTCGGCCGAACCGGGTGGAGCTTTGATGATTGTGCCGGCCACGGACGCGAAGGATGATTCGCCGGCGCGCGCCTATACCGAGATACTGTTTCTGCCGCCGCGCAATCTTACCCAGGAAAAATGGACCGGACCCAAGCTGGGCGCGGAGAATCCGGAGGCCCCGAAGATCACCGGCTTCGATCGCGTCGAAGATATGGGACAACTGCCCGGCGACTTGGAGCGTTACGTAGGAAGCGCCCGTCCCGTTATTTACACCGAGATCGGTTCGCCCGGCGAGAATTCTCCCTCCTCCGCGCCTCTGGCGTTTTTGAAGAGAGTCAACGCGTATCTTTCATTTAACGATGTGAAGCCGATGCTGTCGTCGCTGCGAACCACGAAGGATGCGGGAGAAGTGGCGCTGATTCGCAAAGCGGTCGACGCATCCGTGGCGGCGCACTTTGCCGCGTTCAAAGCCGTGAAGCCAAATGTCAACGAGCGGGAAATTGCCGCGCTGATGGAATACGAGTGGGGCAAGCGCGGCTGCGAGCGCGTAGCCTACGCACCCATCGTAGGCTCGGGGTACTACTCGACGGTGCTGCACTACTCGGACGACGACAACGTGATGAAGTCCGGCGACGTGGTGGTGATCGACGCCGCCGGGGAATACTCCATGTACGCCGCCGACATCACGCGCACGCTTCCCATCAACGGACACTTCACGGCGCGGCAGCGCGAGATCTACGACATCGTTCTGGGCGCGCAACAGGCGGCCATGGAGGCATTCCAGTCGGGGAAGTCGACGATCACCCGCACCGGCGCCAATTCGCTCTACCAGGTTGCCTATGACTACATCAACACGCATGGCAAAGATCTGCATGGGCAGCCGCTGGGACAGTATTTCATTCACGGACTCGGCCACTATATCGGGCTCAACGTTCATGATCCCGGAGACTATAGCGTTCCGCTCGGTCCCGGCATGACGTTCACGATCGAGCCGGGGATTTACATTCCTGAAGAAAATCTGGGCGTGCGCATTGAAGACGACTATTACGTGGATCAGGACGGCAAGCTGATCAAGCTGAGCGGCGCGCTGCCTTCGAAAGCCGAAGAGGTGGAAAAGCTGATGTCAGGAAAGTGAAAACAGTGGTGAGTGGCCAGTGATCAGTCGTCAGAACAGCAACGGCCTGCTTGTGGCTCTTGCTAGTTACTGACCACTGACCACTGGTCACTGGTCAATGCCTACGAGATATATTCGCGGATGTACTCGTCTTGCGTGTTTGCCAGTTGCTGCAGGTCGCCGTCGAAGATCACTCTCCCGTCGCGCAGAATCAGAAAACTCAGGGGCACATCGCAGTGCTGGCCCGGCGGCAGCGGCACGATGTGGTTGGTTTGCTTGTCGAACTGATGGGTGGCCATGGTGAAGGCATCCTGCAGGCGGTGCGTTACGAGCAGAGCGCTGGTGTGGTAGACGTCGCGCTGCTTCACGATCAGTTCGATGATGGTGTTGGAGGTCACGGGATCGAGGCCGCCGGTCGGGGAGTCGTAGAGCAGCAGCTCCGGCTGCGTGATCAGCGCGCGCGCGATGGCGACGCGCCGCCGCATGCCTCCGGAAAGTTCCGCGGGATCGAGATCGAGAGTGTGCTCGAGTTCGACGAAGCGCAACGCCTCGCGCACCCGGCGGTCGATATCTTCATCGTAGATGCCGTGCTCTTCCGTGAGCCGGTATGCCACATTCTCCCGGACCGTCATGGAATCGAACAACGCGCTCTCCTGGAAGACCATTCCAATCTTGCCGCGCAACTCGAACAGATCTTTTTCCCGCATCTGCGTGACGTCCTGCCCCAGCACGATAATGCGGCCAGAGTCCGGGCGGATGAGTCCGAGCACCAGCTTGAGCAGAAGGCTTTTGCCGGAGCCCGCGACACCGAACAGAGCTTTGGTTTCGCCGCGGGCCAGGCGGAAGGAAACTCCGCGCAGCACGTTGTTCTCGCCAAACGAGAGAGCCACATCCTCAAAGACGATGGCCGGAGTTGAAGCTTCCCCAGTGGCTGGAGCAACGGAATCGAGAGGTAGGGTTGGCGCAGACATGGACTAGTGGTAGGCGAGCACCGCCATCAGGAATCGGGTAAGGAAGAGGTCACCGGCGAGAATCAGGACCGAAGCGGCGACCACGGCCTGGGTGGTGGCGCGGCCCACGCCCTGCGTTCCGCCGCGCGCGTTCATGCCGTAGAAGCAGCCCACGGTGGCGATGATGAAGCCGAACAGAACCGGCTTGATTAATCCCATAAACACATCTTGAAAAACCAGCGACTGCCAGGCGTTGTACCAATACTGACGGGCATCGAGACGGAGCAGTAGTTTGGCGATGAACAAGCCTCCGGTGAGGCCGACAATGTCGGAAATAATGGTCAGGAAAAACAGCATGAACACGGTGGCGGAGATGCGCGGCGTGACCAGCTTCTTCATGGGATCGGTGCCCAGGGCGCGCATGGCGTCGATCTGTTCAGTCACCACCATCGACCCCAACTCGCTGGCCATGCCGGAGGAGTTGCGTCCGGCCACCATCAGGCTGGTGAGCACGGGCCCGAGTTCGCGCACCATGGAAGTCGAGACCAGCTGTCCGACCAGGGTGATGGAGCCGAAACGCTCGAGAGTGTTCGAGGCTTGTAGAGCCAGCACGGCTCCGGTGAAGAAGCCGGTGAGCACAACGATTGGAAGCGATCCGACGCCGATGGCATCGGCCTGCCGCACCATGTCGGCGAAGTAGAGCGGCTTGCGGAAAAGATTCGCGACCGCCTGACCGCAGAACAGAACATAATCCTGAACCGTCTGGATTCTTTCCTTGGCATAGTACGTGGGCGAGGTGAATTCCATGAGGTTCGGAAAGTGCGGCGATCGACTTGCCGCGCTTTCACGAAAACTATAACAGAAGGGCAGTGATCAGTGATCAGTGGCCAGTGGTCAGTGAAATCGGACTGACTGTGGTGCGGAAAGTAAGGTGCGGGTGACTAGCCACTGATCACTAGCACTGGCCACTTTCTTTATCCCCGGGTCTTTTTCTTGATTTCGATATTCAGGCGGCGGATTTTCTGATTCAGCGTGGAGAGCGGGACTTTGAAGTGCTCGGCGGCTTCGGTCTGGTTCCAGTTGCACTTCTCGAGCATGTCGGTGATGATGCGGCGCTCAACCTCTTCGACGATTTCAAACAGCGACGCATCGGTGGGCGGATCCTGCAGCATGAAGGCCGAGCCCCGGCCCAGTAGATTGTCGGGCAGCAGGTCGAGCGTGATTTCGCTTCCGGAAGAGAGCACGACGGCGCGCTCGATTACGTTTTCCAGCTCGCGCACATTGCCCGGGAAGGAATACGACATGAGGGGCCGCAGGGCTTCCGGCGTAATGTGGCGCACCGGGCGGTCATTTTCCTCGGCGTACTTCTTCAAAAAGAAATCGACCAGCAGCGGAATATCTTCGCGGCGCTGCCGCAGCGGGGGAAGATCGATAGTGATCACGTTGAGGCGGTAAAACAGATCTTCACGGAAGCGGCCTTCGCGGACGGACTGGCGCAGATCCACGTTGGTGGCGGCGATGATGCGGACATCCACCTGAACTTCCTGGACGCCGCCGAGGTGCATGAAGCGGCGGTCCTGCAAAACGCGCAGAATTTTGGCTTGCGTGTCCAGGCCCATGGTCGCAATTTCGTCGAGAAACAACGTGCCCCGGTCCGCCATCTCGAACAGGCCTTTTTTCGACGCGATGGCGCTGGTGAATGCGCCCTTCACGTGGCCAAAGAGCGTCGATTCGAGCAAGTCCGTGGGCATGGAGCCGGTATTGACGGGAACGAAAGGCCGGTCGTGGCGCGGCGAGTTCAGATGGAGGGCTTTGGCAATGACTTCCTTGCCCGTCCCGCTCTCGCCCTGCAGCAGCACGGTGGAGCGGCTGTTGGCGACCTGGGCGACGAGGTCAAAAATCTTGAGCATCGGCTCGCTTTTACCGACGATGTTTTCGAAGTTGTAGCGCTGCTTGAGGGCGCGCTTGAGCTGGATATTTTCTTCCTCAGCCCGGCGCCAGCCGACGGCGGCGCGAACATCGGCCAGAAGCTTTTCGTTGTCCCAGGGTTTCTGGACGAAGTTGGCGGCGCCGGACTGCATGGCGCGCACCGCATTCTCCACCGTACCGTAGGCCGTGATCATGATCACGGGCAGGCGGGTTTCGTGGGAGCGAATCTCGGCCAGAATCTCCATGCCATCGCGGCCGGGCAGGGCGAGATCGAGCAGGATCAGGTCGAAAGGATGTTCGCCGATGCGCTGCAGTCCGGCTTCTCCGGTGCCCGCAGTCTCGACGGCGAAACCCTCCATCTCAAGAAGGGTTTGCAAAGACTCGCGAATCTCGGCTTCATCGTCAATGATGAGCACGGCGCCGGCCAGGCCAGGCGTGCCATTCATGAGAGTGCGCGGGATGACAGCGGTGTCAGACATATTCCGAATGCACCGCCTTCCGGCTCAGAGGGAAATCCAGGATGAAGGTGGTGCCGGCGCCGGGACGGCTCTCGACGCGAATCTTGCCGGCATGTTCCTGGATAATGCCGTAGGTGACGGAGAGGCCGAGCCCGGTGCCGCGAGCCTGGCCTTCCCGAGGCGAAGTTTTGGTGGTAAAGAACGGATCGTAAATGCGCTGGATATTCTCAGGAGCAATGCCGGACCCGGTGTCGGACACGGACACGCTGACGCTGTCCCCGTTGAGCGTGGCCACGCGCAGCGTGCCGCCGCCCGGCATGGCGTCTTTGGCATTCAAGAACAGGTTCAGGAACACTTGCTGCAATCTTCCGGGATTTCCCTGGATGGCGGGCAGCGCCGGCGCGAGAGTATTTTGCACTTCGACCTTGGCAACCTTGAACTGGTGCTCCAGCAGCGCCAGAGTGTCGGCAATCACCTTGTTCACGTCGACGTCGCCGGTCTCGCTGCCGCTGGTGCGGGAGAAATTCAGCAGGTTGTTTACGATCTCGGACGCGCGGAAGGTCTGGCGCGTGATTTTCTCCAGCAGGCCGGCCTTCGGCGGATCGCCTTGCAGTTGTTTGGCCAGCATCTGCGTGTAGGAGGAGATCACGGCTAGCGGCGTATTCACTTCGTGAGCTACGCCGGCCGCCAGCAATCCGATGGAAGAAAGCTTGTCGGCCTGGGAAAGCTGGGCTTCGAGCTCGATGCGCTCGGTGATGTCGTCCATGATGATGAGCCGGCCGATTACGTGGAACGTGCGCGTCACCAAGGGCGCGATGGCCACGTTCACCGTGCGGACTTCCCCGGCGGGCGTTTTCAAGCGGAATTTATACAGGTTGCGAATGCCTGCGTCCTGCCGCATGCGATCGAACTCTTCGACGAACTCCGCCGGGAAAATACCTTTCAGCGGCTGGGTCAGAGTTTGCCAGCGCGGCATCGCGTACATCACTTCCATCTGCGCGTTCCAGCTCTCGATGCGGTCTTCCATGTCGAGCGCCATCACGCCTACGTTGATGGATTCGACAATATTTTCGTTGAAGTCTTTCAGGCGTTCATACTCGGCCGCCTTCTGCTGCAGCGAGGCATAGAGCTGGCCGTTCTGAATGGCGATGCCGAGATAGCCGCCCAGGGTTTCCAGCAACTCCATGTCTTCGCTGGAGAGGAAATCGCCCTGCGTCGTCTTGCCCAGGCCGAGCACGGCGATGGTCTTCTGCTGAGCGTGGCAGGGAATGTAGTAATTCAGATCGAGGCGGGCGATGGCTTGCTGGGCGCCCGGGGTCTCGCGCGGCACCTGGTGCGTGTTCTCGAAGAAAAGGTGCCCAGCCTGCTCCGGGCGCTGCGCGCTCAGGAACGCAAGATCGATATTTGCGGGTACGGACAAGCCGAAGGACTTGGCCAGGGCAAATTCTCCCGGTTGTTCGCGAGCCAGAAAAATTGCCATGCGGTCGACCGCGAGCGTGCGCGACAACCGGTCGATGAGTGAAGAGAGCAGCGTGTTCAGGTTGGTTTCGGAGCCCAGTTCGCGGCCGAACTCAAGCAGGGTGCGGCGGTAGTCATAGCGCGTGCGGTAAAAGAATTGGTCGATGCGGTCCTGGATCCACTTGCGGACCGGATCGAACAGCAGAGCGGTGACCACCACAGCTAAGATCAGCCCGACCGGACCGGAGTTGGGCCGCCAGTTGTGCACGAGCAGCGCTACGCCCGTCACGAGGCCGAAATACAATCCCAGCACAATCGCAGCTGCGAGCGTGTAGACCACGCCGCGCTTGAAGATGAGGTCCACATCCATCAGGCGGTAACGGAAGATGGCATAGCCGAAGGTGAGCGGAAGCAGGGCCAGCGAGAGCGCGGAAAACTCCATGGTCGCGCTGGGCAGAGTGCCCATCAGATAAGGAACTACATAGAACAGAGTGTAGGGAACGATGGCGAGAATAGTGCCGCGCGTGACCCAGTTCAACTGCTGCCGCAGAATCGTTGTGCTGGCGTGCCGGTAGCTATACCAGAGAACGACGGCGGCAGCCAGAAAGAACAACGATCCGTAGGACATTTCCATCCGGTCGAGGTTCCAGCGCAGACGCTCACTCGCCTGAAGCCAGTGCATAGCGGTGACGTGTGTCGCGAGCAACACTGCCCCGGGGACGTAGACCAGCGCTAGAAGCCACGGGTGCTTGCGAACAATCTGGCGCTTCTCCGGGAAGGTGAGAACGAAGTGCAGAAACAGGGCCGGCTGCAGGACTCCGGCGACGATGTTGCCCCAGTAGATCGACCAGTCAAAATCGTTCAGCTTGCCGGTGTACTTGAAGGAGTAAGCGATGAAAGAGACCAGGCAGAAAATATAAAAGTGAGTGGACCCAGGAGCGGTCCAGCGGCGCAGCAGAACGTAGAGTCCGATTCCGAGGTAGATCAGCGCAATCAGCCGCAGCCAGGTGTTGAGCGAGCGTTTCGCGGGAACCAGAATCACGCTCGAATCGAGCGGAACGGTTTGCCGGAGCAGGGAATAGGCGGCCTTGGAATAGACGCCGTTACGGTAGAGCTGCCGCTCCAGCCCCGACATGTCATGAATTTCCTGCCCGTTGATGGAAACCAGCTGATCGCCGGGCTTGATGCCGCTCATTGCCCCCTGCCCGTTGGGATCGACGCGGTCGGCGGTAAGGCGTCCATCGTGCTCCACCCACCAGACATCGTCCTTAGGGACGGGATACTTCCATTCGGCATTGAAGTTGAAACCGGCGAAGACAACCGCAGCCACGGTCAGAAGGAACAACAGAACAGCAACCGAACGGACTTGGCTTTCCCGATTCATGGCTTTCGGTGCCGATCCCCCCGCTGGGAGGCTGGCGGGCCGCAGATTGGCGCCCGGCAACTCAATGCCCGACTCCTGCTCAATGAGCAACTTCGCTGCCATGTCGTTTCCCGTTCCGGAACCGCTAAGTGCCGCATCTAAAGCGACTTCCAAGATTATAGATGCGTTTATGGAAACTGAGTACGGTTTTCGGGAGGTTTGTGTGGAATCCTGTATCTGACTGGGTTGGAACGTCTTAAGACTTGCTGGAGGGTTTGGATTGCCGTTTGGCAGGCTGCGCGCGAAGCCTGTCAGTCATGCGGGATGGTGATCGATGGGATCGAACCTCCACTCTGAACTTCCACTCTGAACTTCCACTCCGAGCAGACACCTCGGAGCAGGCATCGCCGAGCACGAGGAGAGCGCCGAGGTCTTGGGGACCCTCGCTCTCGGCGCACCCAGCGGTCTGGGGGGTCAAGGCCGCGTAAGAATTGGGCTATTTAATTAAGAAGGCCAGGCTGAGACCGGCGCGGTCCCCGGCCCAAGGCTGACACGAATGACATTCAGCAGTTCTTCGTTGTCGGCGGGCTTCTGGAAAAATGCCGCCGCTCCCGCCTTCAAAGCCCGTTCTTCGTTGTTCTGAGGATCGCGGGCGCTCAGGACAATGACGGGAATCCCGGACAGTGAGTCGCTGTTCTGCAGCCGGTCAAGGACGACAAAGCCATCGCCGACGGGCAGGCCAAGATCCAGAATGATCAGGGACGGCCGCTCTTTCTGCGCGGAGGCGATGGCCGCATAGCCATCGGAAGCGGTGGTGACTTCATAGTTATTGGCTCGCAAGCGCAGCCGCAGGGCGCGCAGCAGGTCGGGATCGTCGTCGACTACCAGAATCTTCGGTCTTGCCATTGGAGTTCTCCTTAACGTGGTTTCTTTCACTGCTTTCATTCAAACTGCTTTCGTTCAATTGGAATCTTGTGCACCCTTGGCGCCGCACAACAGTTTTCGCTCCACACTCGCCATGATTTTCTGAGTTACGTAGTCGGCCACGGTTTGAACCTGCTGCTCCATGGTGGCCGTGGCATCGGGAGGAGGAAGCTCAATCGGCACGGCGGTGATGGTCACCGTGCACTTGGCATTGAGGTCGCTCACTCGCTCCAGTTGCTCGGCGAATGCGCGTAGTCATGATTCCGGCATTCTGCATGTCCATGGAGGCCGCGACAAAAAGCGTTTCCGTGGTTCCCGAGGTTCCCATCGGGGGCAGGACCAGGTCTTTGTCGAGGTAGACGCAATGCCGCAGGATCTCCAGGCATTGCCGCCAGGTGTCTTTCCAATTGCCCCTCGGAGGATTCGACAGCGGGGTAAGATCGACGCGCACGAGCACAAAGGAGGGACGCAAGCGATCCTGCAGCGTGATGACGGGGGCCAGCAGCTTGGCCAGGGAGTAGATGGGCAGGGTGAAGGTGAAGGTGCTGCCCTGGCCGGGTTCGCTGAAAACCCAAATGCGGCCTTCGTGCATGCGGACGATTTCCCGGCTGATGAACAGTCCAAGGCCCAGTCCGGCGCGGCTGTTGTCGATCGAATCGGGGTCCTGATAGAGGCGGTCGAAGATGAGCGCTTTAGCCTCAGGAGTAATGCCGCGGCCGGTGTCGCTGACGGAAATGTAGACCGAGCCGGGATCGGCTTCGACCAGGCAGGCCTTGACCATCACAGCGCCCTCGGCCGGTGTGAACTTGATGGCGTTATCGATCAAGTTGATCAGCACTTCGAGCACGCGCCCAGGATCGGCGTGCACCAGGGGTAGCCTTTGATCGAGCCCGACTTCGAGGCCAATCTTTTTTTCGCTTGCCGTAGGCCGCAGCATAGCGACCGCCTGCTGCACCACTTCGCGCAGGGAAATGGTGCGCGGTTCGACCCGCATCTTGCCGTTCTCGGCGCGGGTCGCCTCGAGCAGGTCGCGGATCATGGCGTGCAACTGATTCACGCTCTTCAACACCGTCTTGAGATGATCGGACTGGTCGGGCGCCAGAGGTCCCGCGAGGCCGTCGAGCAGCAGCGTCACATATTGATGAATGCAGGTGAGGGGCGTGCGCAATTCGTGCGACACGTGCGACAGGAACTGATTTTTGAACTCGAGTTGCTGTTTGCGTGTGATCTCAAGGGTCCGCAGCAGAGACTGCCGTTCCACGGCGTAGCGAATGGCGCGCTCCAGGTGGCGGCTCGAGATATCGCCTTTGATCAGATAATCCTGCACCCCGTGATGCACCGCCTTGATGGCCAGCGCCTCGTCGTCCTGCCCGGAGAGCACGACCACCGGCACATTGGGCGAATGCTCCATCACGCGGCGAAAAGTTTCGGCGCCGTGGCTGTCTGGCAAATTCAGATCGAGCAGCACCACCGCGGGCGGTTCGTTGGTCAGGGAGAGCAGGCCGTCGGACAACCGGCCCACGCAATTCACCTTCACCGGAGATTTGCTTTCGATCAGGCGCAGCCGCACCAGATCCGCATCTCCCGGGTTGTCTTCGATCAGCAATACGTTGGTGGCTTGAGGATCCATTGCTCTCCTATTTTCCTTCCCGAGGCAGGCTCACCGTACCGAACCAGAATTCTTCAATCGACTTCATGGCTGCAAAAAACTCATCCAGATTCCCCGGCTTTCTCACATAACAGTTCGCCCCCATTTCGTAGCTGCGAACGATATCGCTGCGCAATTGCGAGGTAGTAAAGATCGCGACCGGAATCCCCCGCAGGTCCGGGCCTGCCTTCATCGCCGCCAGCACCGCCAGACCGCCTTTCTTCGGAAGATTCAGGTCAAGGACCACCAGGTCGGGCCGGATCGCATTCGCGTACTTATCCCGGCGGTTCAGAAAGGCCATGGCCTCGACTCCGTCCTCGACGCTGTGGATCTGACTGCGATGCGTGCTCCCCGCCAGCGCCTCGCGGGCCAGCACTACATCGGCCGGGTTATCGTCCACGATGAGCAGCGTGGGCGTTAGTTTCATGGCTGCGCCCCCACACTCTCCTCCGGGCCAGAGGAGGGCATGGTGAACTTAAAGGTGGAACCCTTGCCGGCCTCCGACTCGGCCCAGATCTTCCCGCCATAAACCTCCGCGATCTTTTTGCAGATGGCCAGGCCAATGCCGTTGCCGGGATACTCGGTGCGCCCATGCAACCGCTGGAACACCTTAAAAACCGTCTCCAGGTGCTCGCTGGCGATTCCGATTCCGTTGTCGCTCACGCTGAATAGCCAATCCGCGCCTGCTTTCTCCGCCTGCACCGAAAGCACCAGCGGCTCTTTCCCGCGAAACTTGATGGCATTCCCAATCAGGTTCTGGAACATCTGTGCCACGTGGTTGCGGTCCGCCCACACGGCTGGAAGCCGGGCCAGGTTGAGGACCGCGCCGCTCTCCCGGATGCCGGGCCCGAGCGCCTGCACAACCCTTTCCATTACGGCATCGCAATCGACGCTTCCCCGGACAGCATCCTGCCGGCCCACTCGCGAAAACGCCAGCACATCCTGAACCAAAACCTGCATGCGCCGCGCTCCATCGTTGGCATAGCCGAGAAACGTGTCTGCGGTTTCGTCGAGTTTGCCGCGGTACCGTTCCGACAGTAATTGCGTGTAAGCCACCACCATTCGCAGCGGCTCCTGCAGGTCATGAGAGGCCACATAGGCGAATTGCTCAAGGTCGGCATTGGAGCGGCCCAGTTCCTCCACCTTCCGGGCGAGGTCCCGCTCTGCCTTCTGGCGCAAGCTGCGCTCGCATCTCTCCCACAAGGCGCGGCGGATCGCCTCCGGCAGACGCGCCAGACCATCTTTCAGCACATAATCCGTGGCTCCCTGCTTGATGCACTCAACCGCCGCCACATCGCCCAGCGCGCCCGTCACCATGATTACGGGAATATCCAGCCCTTCGTCGCGCAATATTTTCAGCGTTTCGACCCCCCTCCACTCCCCGAGGTTGTAGTCGGCCAGGATGATGTCGAGCGACCCTTCTTTCACCCGCTGGCGAAACTCGTCGGCGGTCCGCACGACCGCACCGGCCACCTCAAAACCATCGCGGCGCAGTTCGCGCAGCACGAGTTCGACATCGACCGGATCGTCTTCCACCAGCAAAACCTGCAACTTGGCTTTGGCTCTGAGGAGACTCCTGCGTCTTCAGCCTGATCCCGGGGCTGCTCATAGCGCCTGCTCCGCGCTCAGCTTGCCATTGGCGGCCGGAGGCTGGTTGATGACCAGCCAGTACAGTCCCAACAGCTTCACCATTTTCCGGAACTCGTCGAAGTCAACCGGTTTCTGGAGATAGCTGTTGACGCCCAGCGCGTAACCGCTGACCAGGTCCCGCTCTTCCCTCGAGGAAGTCATCATGACCACTGGGATGTTCTTGGTTCGTGCATCGCTCTTGACCTGCTTGAGCACCTGCATGCCATCGACTTTCGGCAGCTTCAGATCGAGTAGAACCAGCTTTGGAGGATGTTCAAGCGATCGCTCAGCGTGGAGCCCGGAGCAAAACAGGAAATCCAGCGCTTCTTCGCCATCCCGGGCAACGAAAACAGTGTTCGCCAGATTCTCCGAGCGCAGGGCATGCAAGGTGAGGTCCACGTCGTTTTGACTATCATCGACCAAAAGAATATCGACTTCGGTTGAGGTCATACTCAAGCTCCTGCCGCCGCGGTCTGGTTCGTCCCATCGCCTGCCTTGCCTTCAGCTGTTTTCGCCTCATCCGCTTTAGCCGCTCCGGGTTTGGCCTGGACCTCCGTGGCGGCTGCGAGGGTGAAAAAAAACGTTGCGCCCTCATCCACTTGCGCCTCCGCCCAAACCCGGCCTCCATGTTTGTGAATGATCCGTTGTACCGTGGCCAGGCCGATGCCGGTGCCTTCGAAATCCTCGGCCCGATGCAGGCGCTGAAAAGTTCCAAATAGCTTGTCTTTGTATTTCATGTTGAAGCCCACGCCGTTGTCCGCAACCGCGATGACTGTCCCTCCGTTTTCCTCGCGGCGGCTGATTTCGATGATGGCGCGCTCGCGCGGCCGGGTGAACTTCAGAGCGTTGGCCAGCAGGTTTTGAAAAACCTGTTTGATCAGGACGGGATCGCACTCCGCCGGAGGCAGGTCGGCAATCTTCCAATCCACTATCCTGCCCTCCGTTTCCGGCTCGAGCAGCGCTACTACCTCGTCCACCACCGCCCGAAGCCCGGTCACCTGCAGTTTGAGTACGTGACGTCCAATGCGCGCCAGATTCAGCAGCTCATCCACCAGCAATCCCATGCGGTGAACTCCGTCTTCGATGCGCCGCAGATAATTGCGCGCTTCGGGAGCCAGTCCCGGACCAAAATCCTCAGACAATATCTTCGAGAAGCCTCCGATGTGCCGCAGCGGTGCCCGCAGATCGTGAGAGACGGAATAGGTGAAAGCTTCCAACTCGTGGTTGGCGGCCTCCAGTTGCGCGGTCCGTTGCACGACCCGTTCTTCGAGTTCTTCATTCAGCCTGCGAATTTCCCGCTCGTCGGCTTTTCTCTGCGTAATGTCGCGGAACGCCACCACCCCGCCCCGCACCGCGCCGTTCTTGTCTTTCAAAGGGCCGCCCCCAACTTCAATCCAAGTCCCCTTGTCGAGCTCGGAATTGCGCACAAACATCTGAGCCGTGCACGCCTCTCCCCGAATGGCGCGTGCCAGGGGAAGCTGGTCAGCGGGAAAGGGCGTCACCGTGTCTTCCAGGTAGAGGCCGTAGTGTGCCGTCCATTCCTGGCTGGGCAGGCTCACCGCGCCCATGCCCAGAATCTTCGCCGCCGCCGGATTCCAGATGATGAATTTCCCCGCTCATCCGCCGCGACCAGGCCTTCGGCCATGCTGTCGAGCACTGATTGCAGCATCAGGGTCTGGTTTTCCAGGGCATGCCGGGAACCGAGCAATTCCTCGGCTTGCCGCGCGAGTTCCCCGGCCTGCGCGGCCAGCCTCTGCTCGGCTTGCTTCCGCCCTGTAATATCACGCGCGATTTTCGAGGCGCCTATGATCGCTCCGCGGCTGTTCTTGATCGGCGAAATCGTCACCGAAACGTCGATTCTCTTGCCGTCTTTTCGGATGCGGACGGTTTCGAAGTGTTCCACGCTCACGCCCCTGCGGATGCGCGCTAGAATGTCGGACTCTTCGCTGGCGCGCTCCGGCGGGATCAGCGTCAGCATCGCTTTGCCCACCATCTCGGAGGCAGAGTAGCCGAATGCCTTCTCCGCCCCGCGATTCCAGGTGTTGATCGTTCCCTCCAGAGTCTTGCTGATAATCGCGTCGTCCGAGGAGTCGACCACGGCGGCGAGGTGTTCGCGCGCTTCCTCCGTCCGCCTGCGCTCGGCCATCTCGGATTCAAGCGCCGCCGTCCGCTGCTCCACGCGCTGTTCCAATTCGGCGTTCAGCGTGCTGAGCTGTTCTCGTGCCCGTGAGCTGACCCCCATCTCGCGGTTGACCGCGATCTTGGCTAGAACCCACAAGCCCACCCCCAGAGAAGCGCCCGCAACGGCGATGATTCTCGCGAACTTCTGTCCCGACTGGGCTCTTTGCGTGCGCTCGATCAATAATCGTGATTCCTCGGCGTACATGTCGCGCGTGATTGCGCGCACTCCATCGAGCAGCCGCTCGATCTCCAAAGCGTCTTCTCCGCCCGGATAGGCCCGCGTTCTCTGGCGTTTGGCGATGATGTTCGCGGCGAATTCGAGCGCCGTCGTCACCTGCGGCCCCAGCGCGTCCAGCGCCCGCTGCTGGCGGAGATTGTCCGCCGTCAAATGGCGCAACCTGTCCTGATCCTGGTTAATCTTCTCCCGCGCCGTCTGGTAGTGGGCCAGCAATGGCTCCTGCCCGCTCAAGGCAAACGCCCGCGCGCTCGTTTCCGCTTCGATCACATGTCGCGAAGTGCGTTGGATCGTCTCCATCACCTCATGCGTGTGGGCTACCCAGTAGTCGTCCTGCTCTGCCCGCTTCGCTCCGTGCCAGGACGACAAGCCGATGAAGACCGTCAGCAACACTGCCACGACGAAACCAGCAGTGACCTTGCGCCGGAGCGCGGCCTCCATCGAGGCAGCGAGCGAGCCTGTGGCCAGCCGAGGGATGACAATCCCCGCTTTGCCGAGGCGAGATTCCGTTGCACGCTTCACCGGCTCGATAACTCCCGCAAGCATGGCTTCCTTAAAGGGGGATGAGCGAGGAGCTGCAATACTGCGTTCGGTCGCAGGCTCGTCAATTAGGTTATCGGCGGTTACGGTGCGACCTTTAGGCGGGAAAAAGGGGAGGGAAGCGCTCTGTACAGAGAGCGGCCTCGATTGCTGACGAAGAAATCAGAATTGATGAAGAAGAAATTAGAAAAGGAAAATGTTAGTAGCAACTAACAGACAAGAACCGGAAGCCGGAAGCCAAGAGCCGAGAACTAGAAGCCGGAAGCCGAAGTCAGCCAGCCTTGCGTTCATCCTCCGCAGCGTCCGGGGAGGCGTCCTCTTCATCCCACTCAAACGAGAGCGCCCGCGCGCTGGTCTCGATCGGCTCAAGTTCGGGAATGTCTTCCGCCACCGACGCGCCCAGCTCGGCAAACTTGCGCGCTGAAACCAGCACCCGGCTCTCCAGCGACCCTACCGCTTTGTTATAAGACTCGACCGCGCGGTCGAGTCCCGTTCCAACCTGGGTAATGTATCCGGCAAGCAGGCGCAGGCGGTCATGCAATTCCTTGCCGAGAGCGCTGATCTGCTGCGCGTTGCGCGCCAGCTTCTCCTGGTTCCACCCATAGGCAACAGCCTTCAGCAGCGCAATCAGCGTGGTCGGCGAGGCCGGAATCACGCGGTTGAGAACGCCATGTTCGATCAAGCCAGGATCCTGCTCCAGCGCAGCGCTGAAAAACGTTTCGCCGGGAAGGAACATCACCACGAATTCGGGCGTCGACTCAAACTGCTCCCAGTACTTCTTGTCGCTGAGAATCTCGATGTGGTTGCGAACCTGCCGCGCATGATTCGCCAGGCATGCCCGCCGGGCTTCTTCATCGTTGGTCTCAAACGCCTCGAGGAAGGCTTGCAGCGGCGTCTTTGCATCCACCACGACGTTCTTTCCACCGGGCAGCTTCACCACCAGATCAGGACGCAGCCTTCCCGTTTCCGTGGTCACGGTTTCCTGTTCGGCGAAATCGCAATAGGGAAGCATGCCGGCGATTTCAACCACGCGCCGCAACTGAATCTCGCCCCAGCGGCCGCGCACGTTCGGAGTGCGCAGCGCCCGCACCAGATTGCCGGTCTCCGATTGCAGCTCTTTCTGCGTCGTGATTAGCGATTGCACCTGCGCGCGCAGTTCGCCATACGCGTCGCCGCGGGCCACTTCCATCTGCTGGATCTGCGCATCCACCTTATTTAGAGAATCGCGCACCGGAGCGACCAGGTCCGCCACTGCTTTCTGCCGGTTCTCGAGATCGCCGCGAGCCTCGGTTTGAAAGCGCTCCAGGCTCTCTTTCGCCAGCACCAGAAACGACAGGTTATTGCTCTTCAAAGCATCGGCCGCCATGGCTTTGAAGGCGTTGCGCAGGTCTTCGCTGGCGCGAGTCACCAATTCGATCTTTTCGTTGCTGGCCTTCCGTTCGCCTTCAAGCGCGGATTCCACCCGCGCTTTGCCCCCCACCAATTCGGTATGAGCCTGCTGAAGCCGCGCCAGATCAGCCTTTCCGGCCGCTAATTCCTTTTCCATCAAGGACAAACGCGCGCTCAGCGTGGCCGTGCGTGAGCGCAGCACGAGCCATGCAATCACGCTGCCAAACAACAGTCCAATGACCCCTATGACACCAGGTTCCATAGCGAAGGTAACTTCCCGTGCAGGATTCCTGCTTCTAGCGTAGCACCAGCGGCAAGTTTGAGCCTGAGTTTGGACTCTTCCCAGGGTCGAGATGGTAGGCACAAGCTGATGCCAAAAGTTCTCAAAGTAATCGGTCGACGCGTCGCGGATCGAAGAATCATGATGGCGCTTCTCATCGTAATGGCCGCCGCCATGGTTCGGCCGTCATCTCGATTGATGGCTGCTTCCGAGGGAAGCGAAGGCGCTTCAGGCCAATCCGCACAGCACGCCACTTTAAAACCGGCTTCCGCTGCCTCGCCCGACATTCCTTTCAATGACTACGATCGCGAAGCTGAACTCCAGCTTCTGGCTCTGGCAAACCAGTCCCGGGCGGAAGCCGGTGCGCCGCGTCTGGCGCTCGATGCCGGACTCAGCCAGGCGGCCCGCGCTCACGCCGAAGCAATGTATGCCGCGCGCCAGTTATCGCACCAGTTCGAAGGCGAGCCCTCCCTGCCCCAACGCCTCGCGGCCGCGACCCTTACCCAACTCGATCAGGAAGGTGAAAACGTCGCGCTCGATTTCAACGCCGCTGACGGACATCAACATCTCATGCTGTCTCCTCCGCATCGCGCCAACCTGCTCAACCCGGAGTACAACGTGATCGGGGTCGGAGTGGTTCGCGGCGGCGACCGTCTGTATATTGTGCAGGACTTCGGCCATGCCCTCCCCAACTATTCCACGGCGGAAGTCAAGGACCGCATCGCAGCCACGGTCGAGCAAGCGCGGCATCAGGCCAGCCAGCCTGATCTTGCCCGCAGCGATCTGCCGAACGCCGACGATGCGGCCTGCTCCATGGCGCACGCCGACAAACTCGGCACCTCCCCCGTTCATCAACTTGCTCAACGCTACACCGTGCTCACCTATACCAGCCTGCATCCCGAGACGCTTCCGGCAAGCGCCAGCCACGTGCTCGCCAGCCACAACCTGCGCAGCTTCTCCGTGGGCACGTGCTACGCGCGGACCGATACTTATCCCACAGGCGTGTATTGGGTGGTGTTGTCGCTCGACTAAACCTGCACTCTACTGCGGGTAGACCCTGATCCAATGACTCCGTACATTGGGTCTTGCCTTCTTGCCATTCTGGTCAAACACGATGAGGTTGGTTGGCTGCATCGGCATGTGGCAATCGATGCAGTTACTGGCTGCCTGGTGACCCTGCTTGGGAAAGGTGGCAGACCCAGGCTTATGGCAAGCCAGACACCGCTGTGAAAACTCATTGGCATCATGCTGCACCCTGTGGACGTTATGGCAGGTGAGGCAAGTCATAGCGGATTGCTGAAAGCAACGGCTCCTCTCCAGCATCTCAACCTGGCTGCCATGAACGTCAATCGGCGCTGCCGGATCGGGCTCCGGGATCCCCAGGTACTTGTCGAGAGCTTCGCCTGGAACGTAGGAGAACGAGGGCTGCAATGCAACGCCATGTCCGGCATGGCACCAGGCGCAGAGATCCATCTGCCGGTCGCGGGGGAATCGCGCCGGATTAAGGATCGCGAGACTCGCGCCTGGCACCGGTTTTGTGGCCAACTGCCGGGCGTGGTCGCGTCCGGGACCGTGGCACTTTTCACAGCGGATGCCCACGATGAAGCCAGTCTTACGGTAGCGATTGACCGGCGGAGGAAGTTGCTCGAAATAAGTTCCGTGACATTCCAGGCACCGTGGAATGATGGGGCGGCCAAAGTTTGCCTGACCGTCGCGATATCCCGGGCTGTTCACCCAACCCAGCTCAGTCCAATAAGACACCGGCAGTTGAAAAAGATCATCGCCTTTCCAGAATAGATAAGTCTGGCCCTTGCCTCCGGAGCCAACCACGAAAGCAAAACGTTCGGTACGCGATTCAATAAATGGATCCGCGCCCTCAACCGCCGTCTGAAAAAAACCGTTGCCTTTCTCCTCCATCCGAAAAAACAACTCCGGGTTGGAAGTCTTCATGACGTTGGCGTCGGGTGTGAACTTGCCGAGAATGGAATCTTTCTCCGGCAACCTCGAGGTCAGGTAGTGAGAAGTATGGTGGAATGTCTCCACTTTGTCCTGATGACAAGTTTGGCAGACGCCGTCACCCACGTAACCTGCCGGCAGGTCAGGTTCCGTGGAGAGAGGCGGAGCATGGCGTACAGCTTGCGACGGCGATAGCGATTGCGCGGAATTTGTCTGGCTAGACGAGGCCGCTAACAGAACAAAACCAATTGCCACTTGGAGAGACAGATTCATGTCAGCCAGCGACCATAATAATAGGGTTTAATAATAGGATTTCGGCGAGTTCGTGTTGTCACGCCACGCCATTTTCCTGCCGACTCTGTGCTAACCTTGCCCCTGCCCTCCGTCTGCGGTTCCACTTATGGAATCCTCAGCCTCAGTCCGTCTACCTCAGTTGCATTCGAATAATATCCGCGTCGGCACCGCAGGCTGGTCCTATAAAGACTGGGAAGGAGTTTTCTATCCTCCCGGCATGGCGCGTCGCAAACAGCATCCCCTCGAATACTTGGCGCGCTTCTTCGACACCACCGAGATCAACACTTCGTTCTACGGGCCCCTGAAGCCGGAGTGGGCCAAGCTCTGGTGCCGCAAAGTCGCGGCCGTGAACCAGAATTTTCTCTTCACCGCCAAGCTCTACCGCGCGTTCACCCACTCGCCCATTGCCGTAATGGAGCCCACGTCAGCCGCAACCATCCGTCCCAGCGACGACGACGAAGCCCGCACTCGCGAAGGCCTCGACGCCATCGCCGGCGAAGGCCGCCTGGGCGCGCTGCTCATCCAGTTTCCCGTGTCGTTCAAAAACACTTCTCTCAACCGCGAATATCTCGACCGCCTGCTGCGCCAGTTCATCGAATATCCCCGCGTGGTTGAAGTGCGCCACTCCAGTTGGAATGACACTGCCACACTGGCCGCCTTCACGCAAAAGAATGTCGGCTTCTGCAACATCGACCAGCCCGTGCTCGGACGATCGCTCGCACCCACCGAACACGTGACCGGCGCCATCGGCTACGTCCGCCTGCATGGCCGCAACTACGAGCACTGGTTTGCCGATCAAGGTTCTGCCGATCAAAGCCATCCCGATCAAGGTTCGGACTCCGACCGTCGCAACGACCGCTACAACTATCTCTACAACGAGCGCGAACTCGCCGGTTGGAAAGAAAAAATCGAGAGCGTCGCCGCGCGCGCGCAGACCACCTACGTGATCACGAACAATCATTTCGAAAGTAAAGCCGGCGTGAATGCCCTGGAGCTGAAAGCAATGCTAAGCGGGAAGCGTGTGCTGGCTCCGCCGACGCTGATCGAGAAGTATCCCGAGCTGAGAAAGATTGCCGACCCCGCCGATGACTCTGGCGAAGATACAGGCCCCAAGTTGCCGCTGCGAGCTTAGAGTCGTTCTTCTCCCGCCTTGTGGACCACGCCTCAAATGCAAATTCCTTCACACTGTCGCGGCCAGCAGCCGCGGATGTACACTGGGCGCCGTGTTTGGACCGTGTGCATAAATGAGGAGATACCGATGAACGAACCAAAGCCGAGTCGAAGCTGCATCCGCGGAACGCACAGGCGAACTCCCGGTGTCGTGCTGGCCTTGCCGCTCGTGCTTCTGCTGGCAGTCCTCGCGTCCCGATCCGCGCAAGCTCAGACCTTCACCACTTTCAATGTTCCCGGCGCTGGCACCGCCGCGTACGAGGGAACCCTCCCCGTCAGCATCAACGCGGCGGGGGCAATCGCAGGGTTCTACCTCGTGACTGGCAATGTGGCTCACGGCTTCGTGCGCGCCGCGAATGGCAAGATCACACTCTTCGGCGCAAAGGGAGCCGGCACCGCCTCAAATCAGGGAACCTTTGCAGTGGCCATCAACACAACGGGAACCATCGCAGGAATGTACTTCGATGAGAACAACGTTTACCACGGCTTCGTGCGCGCCTCCACCGGCGCCATCACCGAGTTCAATGTAGCGGCGGCAGGCAAGGGCAAACACCAGGGAACCATCCCGCTCAGCATCAATGCCGCGGGAACCGTTGCCGGATCGTACAAGGATGTGAGCGACGTGTATCACGGCTTCCTGCGTGTCGCCTCAGGCACCATAACCACCTTCACCATCAAGAAGGCTGGCACCGGCGCATATCAGGGAACCAAAGCCGTCGGCATCAACACCGCGGGAGTGATCGCGGGAACCTATCAAGACGCAAGCAATATCTATCACGGCTTCGTCCGCGC
Source organism: uncultured Acidobacteriaceae bacterium (assembly GCA_963827005.1). Classification (GTDB taxonomy): domain Bacteria; phylum Acidobacteriota; class Terriglobia; order Terriglobales; family Acidobacteriaceae; genus Sulfotelmatobacter. The sequence continues at coordinate 112,343 of CAWGZD010000007.1, read as the reverse complement.
TGCGAATGGCACAGTAGCTAGCTTCGACGCTCCGGGAGCGGGCACGGGCGCGGATCAGGGAACCATCTCCACCAGCATCGACCCGGCGGGAACCATCGCAGGAGTCTACACGGATTCAAGCACCGTGGCGCACGGCTTCGTGCGCGCGGCGAATGGCACTATCACAACCTTCGACGCCCCAGGTGCAAGCAAGAACGCCTGGCTGGCGTCGATAGTGCCGGGGAACGGGATCCCGGATCAGGGAACGATCGGATTCGGCATCAACACCGTAGGCATCATTACGGGCACCTACGTTGATTCGAGCGGAGTGGTTCACGGCTTCGAGCGAACCGCCAACGGCACCGTCACCAGTTTCGATGATCCCGACGCCGGCACCGGCCCCATGCAGGGAACAGTCGGCTTCGGCATCAACGCGAAGGACATCACCGGCACTTACCTCGACGGCACGAGCGTGTTCCACGGCTTCCTGCGGACGCCTTGAGATCGTTGTACCGCGTCGGCTTATTCCACTACTCACAACGCAGCGCAATAATGGGATCAACCTTCGCAGCGCGCCGCGCCGGTATTGCGCAGGCCAACCCAGCCACCAATCCCAGCAGAATCGTTCCGGCCAGCAGAATAATCGGATCGCGCGCGTTCCCCTGTGCCCACGTCGCGATGATCCGGCTCAGGGCCAGCGATAGAGCGACACCCGCGAAGATTCCCGCGCCCATGCTTCCCAACGCCGACCCGAACACAATTCGCAGCAAGTCTCCGCGTCGCGCTCCCAGCGCCAGGCGAATCCCAAACTCATTGGTCCGTTGCGCCACCGTGTAGGAAACTACGCTGTGCAGCCCAACCGCAGCGAGGGCCAGAGCCAGCCACGCAAAAATGCCGAAAATCCAAGCCGCGAGATGCTCCTGCTGCCACTCGGGTTCATCGGTGAGCCGGCTTTCAAGATCGTAGGCGCCGCCGTTGGTCTGGTCCGGGTTCACTGCCCTCAATTGCTCGCGCACGGCATGGAGCAGAGTCAAAGGTGGAACCTGGGAACGAACCAGAATCTCCGTGCCCTCTCCCATGCTGAATGTATAGGGCACGTAGACCGCCGGTCTAGGGGCACTTCGGAGTCCATCATTGCGGGCGTCTCCGACGATGCCCACAATCTGGAACCAGGTCGCTCCGATATTTGGCGGCGACAGCACCGTGGCGGGATTGCCTTCGAGACCTCCCGATTTCAGCGAGTGCCCAATGGCATCGCCATTCGGAAAGTAGCGCTGCGCCAGCGTACGGTTGATCACGGCTACATGTGCGCCTTTGTTATTCTCGGCGTCGCTCCAAATCCGTCCTTGCAGCACGGGAATGCGCAAAGCCGCAAAGTACTCCGGGCTAATCAGGTTGACCGATCCGATCTCAGACCCGCTCGAATCAAAAAGCGCCCCCGCACCAGGCGCCATGGGTTTGCCCAGGACTTCAAATCCCATAATCCATCCATTCCGCGGCGGCGTCGCATCGGTGGAAATCGCCGCTGTGATCACGCCCGGTGTCGCCGCCACTTTCTCTCGCAGTTGCTCAAAATAGGCTGCACGCGCCGGCCAGGTGCCGTAGGAGCCTGCGCGTAAAGGAATTCCTATCGCCATCACGTTGTGCGGATCGTAACCGAGCGGCTCGCGGATCAGCTGGGCGAACCCCTTCATGGACGAGCCCGCACTTGCCAGCAACAACAACGTCAGCGCCACCTGCCCGGCGATCAGCATGCTATGGGTTCTTCGCCCTCGGACGCTGCCCGCCAACCGGCGTGTGCTGGACTGCATAATCCGGCCGATTTGCGTCCGCGAGAGTTCCAGCGCCGGCCAAAGCCCGAACAGCACGCCCGTTCCCAGCGCCACAGCGATGCTGAAAAAAAGCACCGGCAGATTGATGCGAATCGTCGCCTCGGAGGCAAACGCAGACTGAGGCAGCAGCCTCTGGATCAGCGCCAGCGCTCCGTAAGCCGTTAGAACGCCCAGCGTCGCTCCAACCGCCGCGAGCAGCAGAGACTCAGTAAGCAGCTGACGAATGATCCGGAGGCGGCCCGCGCCCACAGCGGTTCTCACCGCCAATTCATGCTGCCGCGCCGTACCGCGCGCCAGCAGCAGAATCGAGACGTTTCCGCATCCGATCACCAGCAGCAACATCACCGCGCCAAACAGCAGGTACAGGGTTCCGCCCATGGAGCTGACCACCCAGTCGTTCAACCCTTGCACACGAACCTTGAAGACGTCAGGAAAATCGTTCGGCATGTAGCTTGCGAACTGTTCCACCAGCGGCTGCAGCGCCGCATCGGCCGCCGCGCGGCTGACGCCCGGCCGCAGAAGCAAATCGATGATCGATGTGCGCCCCGGATCCCGCATCAGCTTCAGCGGAAGATACACGTCACCCCCGCCCCAGGTGAATCGCGGTGCCGCCACGCCCACGATCTTCAAGCTCCGGTGATCAAGTTGCAGTGTGCTGCCCACTACGTCGGGATTCGACGAGTAATGCCTCCGCCAGAACCTGTAAGAAAGCAGCACAACCGGCTGCGGCTCCTGCCCATCCACTGCGTCGGATGGCCAAAGTCCGCGGCCCAGCACAGGGGGCACGCCAAGGTCTTGAAAATTACTCGAGATAAGGCTCACGGCGCGCACGGTTTCCGGAAGCTCCTGCCCCGTCAGCATCAGCGTGTTTTCGTCCATCGCCAGAACGCTGTCGACCACAGGCGACTGCCGCAAAGTCTGAATTTCGGCGCCGTTTAGATAGACGGGATCCCCCGCACCTGCTTTGCTCTCCACCGTGAGTCGAACAATTCGATCCGCCGCAGGGTAGGGATAAGGACTCAGCAGCACCGCATAAATCACGCTGAACACCGCGGTGGCCGCCCCAATCCCGAGCGCCAGCGAGATCACTGCCGTCAGCGCGAATCCTGGACTCCTGATGAGCTGGCGCGCGGAATAACGAAGGTCTTGAAGAAGAGTGTGCATAGCTCACTCCTGACAGCGCGAAAGATGCCGTGAGCGTCTCACGGTATCTCAATTCCGAGAAGTTGCCATTTTGATGCCCGCACAGGCCTCCGGCCCATGCGACCGTCGCCTACAGTATTTACCGTATTTGGCTTCTCGGGCGACAATCGCTAGCATGAACTCGCAGTTCTTGCGAAAGCCGTCAACGGCGACGCATGGGGAACCCCAGTTCTACTCATCAGACAGAGCTTAGAGATCCGGTCGAGCACTTCGCCCGATGTATTTTACGGCAACCAAGGTGGTAAGGTGGTTAGGTCGTCGTCGCAACAGGATATGAGCGAGCGCACGCAAGCAGAACAAATAACCGGTCTGTTGGCTGCCATTGTAGCCTCCTCCGATGATGCCATCATCAGCAAGAACCTCGATGGCATCATCACGAGCTGGAATAAGAGTGCGGAACGTATATTTGGCTACACCTCGGAAGAAGCCATCGGCCAACATATTACCCTCATCATTCCAGGGGAACGCCACGCTGAAGAGTCAGAGATTCTCGGCCGCCTCCGGCGAGGCGAGCGCGTTGACCATTTCCAAACCGTCCGCAGGCGCAAGGATGGCAGCCTCCTCGATGTCTCGCTCACCATCTCTCCGGTTCGAGATTCCTCGGGGCGTGTAGTGGGAGCCTCGAAAGTGGCCCGCGACATTACAGAGCAAAAGCTGGCTGAGCAGGCATTGCGCGAAAGCGAACAACGCTTTCGCGTGATCACGGACGCTTCGCCCGTCATGGTCTGGATGTCCGGGGCCGACAAGCTTTGCTACTACTTCAACAAAGGATGGCTGGATTTCGTCGGGCGCACTCTCGAACAAGAGTCAGGCAATGGCTGGACCGAGAACGTGCATGCAGAAGACTTCGACCAGTGCCTGCAAATCTACGTAGCCAGCTTCGATGCTCGCCGTCCCTTTGAGATGGAATACCGCATGCGCCACCACACCGGCCAATACCGCTGGATACTGGATCGCGGCGTGCCCCGCTACGCGCCCGATGGGACCTTTGAAGGATATGTAGGCGCTTGTCTCGACATCCATGACCAGAAAGAAGCGGCAGAAAAGGTTCGAATCGCCGACGACATGGCGCGTCTGATGAAAGTGCAGGATGAAGAACGCCGGCGAATCGCCCGCGAATTGCACGACAGCGCCGGCCAGACCCTGACCGTACTTGGATTGAGTCTTGCGCAATTAGTGGAACACGCAGAGGTCGCCGCTCCGGAGCTGGCGAAAGAAGGAAAAGAAATCGAAGGAGTCGTTCAGCAACTGCATCGCGAAATTCGAACCACCTCTTATCTTTTGCATCCGCCGTTACTGGACGAATGCGGCCTCGCCTCCGCGCTGAACATGTACGTAGAAGGGCTCGCGGGACGCACTGACGTAGCCATCACGCTCGACGTTGCCGCCAGTGTCGGAAGGCTGCCGGCCGATATCGAGCTTGCCATCTTCCGATTGGTGCAGGAATGCTTGACCAATATCCACCGGCACTCCGGCAGCAAGACCGCCGTTATCCGGTTAACTCGCGACCGGGAAAGTGTCCGCACCGAAGTGCGGGATCACGGAAAAGGCATTCCCCCCGAGCGCCTGTCAGAAATTCAATCCCAGGGCTCTGGCGTCGGCATCCGGGGGATCCGGGAGCGTATCCGCCAATTCCACGGAGAAATGAAAATCGAATCGAACGCTTCCGGTACCGCCGTCATCGTAAGCATCCCAATACCCAGGCAAGCCCGCTCCGCAGATAGCCAACCTTTGCAAGCCGCCGTCTAGAATCGCGCCGCGAGCAAGACCTCCAGAAAAATCTTCGCACCCTGAGCCAATTCCCACTCCCTTTTCCGCATTAGTTAACTAGAGGCAGAATTGTCTGGAGGGCTTCATGAGACTCAGCGCCATGACTGCGAAACTAACCCTGATGTTCGCCATTCTGTCCGGACTAGCCACCGCCCAAGTCGTTCTCACCGGCAATTCCTTTACCAGTTCGGCCACACCCAAAACCAACTACAGCAACAGCATCGCGCTCGTCGTCTGTTCGGGATCGAACACCTATCTCCAGTTCAGCTTCGCTGGCCTTCCAGCCGGCCTCAACGGCAGCAACATTTCCGGAGCCAATGTGGTCGTCTACGTCGATGCCGTCATCGCGTCGGGCACCATCGATGTCTACACCGTGAAGGGCTCCTGGTCACAGGGGACGATCACCTACAGCAACGCGCCCGCCCTGGGCAGCAAGATTCTCAGCGCCGTACCGGTCACCGCCACCGGCTATCTCTCGCTGAACGTGACCTCAACCGTGCAGGCATGGCTGAACGGGACGCAGGCCAACAACGGCATAGCGCTGGTGCCCACCACGGGCAGCCCGATCTCGGCCGCGATCGACAGCATCGATAACATCCTGACAAGTCATCCGGCACAGCTACAGCTAGTTCTGGTATCGGCCGGGTCGCAGGGACCGCAAGGTCCGCAGGGTCCGCAAGGCGCGACCGGAGCGACCGGCGCGACAGGAGCGACAGGGCCAGCCGGGTCCCAAGGCCCTCAAGGCGCAACCGGTGCGGCTGGAACAATCGGGCCCGTGGGTCCGACAGGACCGGCGGGGATTCAGGGAGCGCCGGGTCCCACAGGCCCTGCCGGGCCGCCGGGACCAGTAGGACCACAGGGACCAATGGGACCCATGCCAGTGGGAGCGGCTATAACCACGGCGCCCAACACGTTCAGCGCGAGTCAAACGATTAACGGAAGTTTAATTGTCGCCGGAGCCGGTAACGGCATTCAATTCGCCGACGGCACAATACAAACCACGGCCGCGGCTGGCTCCAGTTCCGGTTCCGTCACGGTTAGCACATCGGCCACGCCCCCAGCGGGGTATAGTCTACTGTCCGAGACGCAGCTTGGCGGCAGTCCAGGCATCCCCGGCAGCGGCACTGCCGGTTGGTCCGCGGGGCCCACACTATCGTATGGCGGTACCGACGTTTCCGCATGCACTCCAGACGGGATTAACGCCTGGATTGTCGGTGGCACGGACTCCGGCGTCACCACCACCTATCTTCAGGGTATTCAGGGACTGTCCACCGTTCTGGCGCCCGTTCCATTGCCCACAAAGTATGACGTGGTCCCGCTGGCTCAGGGTGCGAGTGCTGGCTGCATCGGCGATAACGTCTACATCATCGGAGGCGTGACCCTGGCGCTGCAGCTGGGGCCCAACCCGGCGTTTAACACGAACCTGATCTACAATTCCGGTACATCCGCATGGTCCCTCGGTGCCGCTATGCCAACCCCCCGCTTCAATTTGGGTGTCGTTGCGGTCAACGGACTGATTTACGCGATCGGCGGCGCAACTAACATCACAGTGACCGAAAGTAACTTTGAGTTCGGACTCTATGGCGGATCCGAAGCGAGTTCGGCCACAGTCGAGGTCTACAACCCCATCAGCGACACCTGGTCGACCGGCGTGCCACTGCCCCAGCCCCTGGATTCGTTTGCCGCGACCGTCGTAAACGGGACCATCTACGTGATTGCGGGGGAAAACAACGGCACCGTGGTGAGCACGGTTTACAGCTTCACGCCGGGTACCAGCACATCATGGTCCACGCTAAGCAATTTGCCCATCGGCGACATAGCTTTCGGTGCGGCCTCCCTGAATGGAGTCATCTATGTGGCTGGCGGTGGCGGCAACGGCGCGGTGTACACTTACGGGTACACTCCCGCCACGAATTCGTGGGCTCTATTCGATCCCAACCCCTATTCCGCTTTTGGAAATGCCCTCCTGGCCGTGAACGGCTACGTCGTTTCCTATGAAGGCAACAGTGGAAACGGAAACAACCTGACACAAAATTTCGTTCCCACGCCATACGTGCCTCCAATTCCGCCAGTGCCGCCAAGCACTGTTTACTATTATGTAAAGAACTGACCCGGCGAGGAACCTGCGGCTCAGTTCCCCCGCACCCCCACCCAACCGGGGTCATCCCGAGCGCAGCCGTTCTTCAGGCGGAGCGAGAGCCTGCCCTGAGCAAAGCCGAAGGGGATCTCCCGCAACTACTGACCGCGCTCACGGTTGACGTCGCCGAACCAGCCACAAATCGCGCCGCGAGCAAGACCTCCAGAAAAATCTTCGCACCTTGAGCCAATTCCCACTCACTTTTCCGCATTAGTTAACTAGAGGCAGAGTTTGTCGGGAGAACTTCATGAGACTCAGCGCCATGACTGCGAAACTAACCCTGATGTTCGCCATTCTGTCCGGACTAGCCAGCGCCCAAGTCGTGCTCACCGGCAATTCATTTACCAGCTCGGCCACGCCCAAAACAAATTACAGCAACAGCATCGCGCTCGTCGTATGTTCGGGATCGAACACCTATCTCCAGTTCAGCCTCGCTGGCCTGCCTCCTACTGTGAATGGCACGAATATCTCCGCCGCCAACCTCGTCGTCTACGTCGATGCCGTTATCGCGGCGGGCACCGTGGACGTTTACGCCGTAAGCGGCTCGTGGTCGGCAAGCACGATCACCTACAACAACGCGCCCGCCCTCGGCAGTAAGATTCTCAGCGCAGTGCCAATAAGCACCGCAGGCTTTGTCTCATTGAACATCACCTCGACGGTGCAGTCGTGGCTGAACGGCGCGCTGCCCAACAACGGCATCGCGCTCGTGCCCACGTCGGGCAGTGCGATCTTGGCCTCGATCGACAGCATCGATAACGTCCTGACCAGCCATCCCGCGCAGTTACAGATGGTGTTGGTGTCGGCGGGGCCGACGGGAGCAACGGGCCCACAAGGCCCGACGGGGGCGACTGGCCCAGCCGGATCGCCGGGACCCCCAGGGCCTGCCGGTGCAGTCGGTCCTCAAGGAGCCGCCGGCACTCAGGGCGCGACCGGTGCAACGGGCCCGCAGGGAACACCTGGACCGGCGGGTGCTGCGGGAGCGACTGGGGCCGCAGGCCCAACCGGGCCAGGCGGTTCGCAAGGACCACAAGGGCTTCAGGGGGTTCCGGGTTCCTTTCCCAGTAACTTTCAGGCGTTCAGCGGCGGTGGCTCGACAAGTGTGTTCTCTGTGCCGAGTGGCGTTAGCACCATTCAAATCGAGGCGGTTGGCGGAGGCGGTTCCGCTGATGCGGTGAACGGCGGAGGAGGGGGAAGTGGTGGCTATCAGAAGGTTGTCCTCAGCGTAAGCCCTGGATCTACCTACTCGATCTACGTTGGCGCTGGAGGAGGGACAGGGACCAGCAGCGAGGTCACCACTGTCCAGGATCAGAACGGAACACAAGTGGCCTGCGGCGCCGGTGGTGGGGCCGCCGCCGGTGGCTTTCCAGGGCTTCCCGGTTTGTGGGCCGTATCTTGCCAGACTTTGCCAATGCAGAACATGGTCAACATTCCTGGACTCCTGGGCGGGTTCGCGCAGCCTATCTCGATCGGCCCCATTCCTGTCGCTAACGGCACCCCCTATTTCCAGTCGGTAGTCGCACCCGCGACAGGTGGGGCGCCAGTGATGTTTGGAGCCGGAGGCGGAGGACAGGGAGGCCCGAACTACGGATCCCCGTCGTCCTCCTACGGTTCCCCAGGATATGTGCTGATTAGTTGGTGAACCGTCGGACTGGGGCCAGGGGGCGGTGGAGTCCGGGGACATCTGTCCCAATTTTTTCCGCACTCAGAAATCGCCTTTGCCTTCCCCCGACTGCCCAAAAGAAAATCCACAGCCCTCATGTGACATCTAACCTTGCGCACAGCCCCCGCCTCGTTCCATCATTGTCCCAGCACAGGCCGCACATACAGCAGAAGCGACAGAGACGCTCCCGGCCAAAAACCGGCCCGTAAGTCCTTTGCCGTCAAGATTTTGACCCGTAAGTCTTTTGTCCTGCGGATTTTGCGGAGAATTTCTTGCTAACGTGATGATTCCAGAAACGGCAGGGGGAGGGGGTAGGATAACTAAAAGATAAACCGGCGATCAGGAGCGCGACGCCCAGTCCACAAAAGCTCCTGTGAATAACGACCTGTGAACAGAAATGTAAAAAGAAAAGTTCGGAGAAGTCCTTCACTCCAGCGCCGGAAACCGGAAAGCAGAAGCCCGAAGCCGGAAGCCGGAAGCCGGAAGCCCGAAGCCGAGGCTATGCGCCCAAAGCAGCGTGGTCGGCCATCCGTCGGCGGTTGTGGCGCAGCGCGACGTTCATGTACACGTTCCCCATGGAAGTTTCAAAGCAGATCATCAGCGCCTCGACGTCTTCGCTGGTCTTGTCGACTTCCTCCGTGGTCACCAGCAGCGGAGGATGTACCCGGAAATGGAAGCCCTGATCATTCAGCGCGCACACGGCATTTCCGACGACCTGGTTCGCCAGTTCGAAGATGGTTTCTTTGATCAGCGCATCGGATTCCGGCAGCTCCGCGCCCGCATAGTGGCTGGCCACGCGCACCGCGGTCTGCGGCTCGAGGTCAAGGATGATGCGGCCCTCAATGTCGCCCGAGAGCGCCACCATGCCAGCGACGCCTTTGCGGCGATAGCCATCCTCTTCCATCGAAAGGTGGTCCACCTTCGTGGTTCCCGACAAGCCTTGCGACAGCACGGCGTCGGCCGCGTTGATGAACGGCTGAATCAGCTCCATCTTCATGCGATTAGACCCCCGCGCCGGCGGCAGTTGCGACGGCGCCGTCTTCTCCGAGCACGTATTTGATGACTTCGTACAGTACCTCCGGCTTCACCGGCTTCTGCACGAAATGCCGCGCCCCGCGCTGCAAGGCGGCAACAATGTTTTCCTGGTACCCCACGGAAGACACCATCACCACACGGGCTTCGGGATGCGCCTGCACGATCTTTTCGGCAGCCTCGATGCCCTCCATCTGCGGCATGGTGATGTCCATGAGAACGATGTCGGGATGCGTGCGCTCGAATTCGCTGATCGCCGTCAACCCGTCCCCGGCTTCGGCCGCCACCTGCCCGCCAAAACTTTCAATCATGCGGGCCAGATTCTTGCGCGCGAACACGGAATCGTCCACGATCAAGTAGCGGACCGGTTGGCCGTCCTTGCTGCGTTTTACTGGTGCAAACTGCTCCATGACAACCTCCTGGTACATTTCATCACGGCGGTTTCCCGCCGGCTAGATGACTCAGGTCGCAGGACCTGAGGTCCCGCGATCTGGGTCAGCAACTCGTTCTCAGCGCCCGGCGCGGAAGGCTTTTCCCGCTCCGCCGCTTTCCCCGTGGCTCTCGTTGCGGCCACAAAGCGCCTGCAAAGTCGACCCCAGCACGTCCAAACCCACCACCCGCGTGGCATAGCCGCGTTCAATGGCAGCCTTGGGCATGCCGAAGACAACACAGGATTCTTCGCTCTGCGCGATGGTCATGCCGCCGGCTCGCTTCACCGCGCCCAGTCCTTCTGCACCGTCATCGCCCATTCCGGTCATCAGCGCGGCGATCGATTGCGAGCCGAATTCCTCGGCCACGCTCTGGAACAACACATCGACACTGGGCCGGTGTCCGTTGACGCGCGTGTCGTCATTGAGCACCACAATGTCGCCCATGCTCAACCGCTTCACTTTCATGTGCCGGCTTCCGGGGCAGATCAGCACGCGCCCGGCTTGCAGGATGTCTCCCGATTGCGCTTCTTTCACGCGCAGGGAACACATCTCGTCGAGGCGGCGGGCAAACATTTCGGTAAAGCCTTCGGGCATATGTTGGACGATGGCAATCGTTCCCGGAAAATCCGGAGGCAGTTGCGCGAGCAGGAACTCGAGGGCTTGCGGCCCGCCAGTGGAGATTCCGATGGCCACCACTTTGCTGGGCGGCGGTGCGAGCTTGCTCGCGGAGATCTTTTCCGGAGGCGCTTGAGCACGAAAAATTCCCGGACGCACAACCTTGCATTCCGCGGCCGCTTTAATCTTGGCGATCAACTCCGCGGCGGTTGCAGCCATGTGCGCCGTAGCATCCTGCGGCTTGGTGACGAAATCGAAAGCACCGAGTCCGAGCGCTTTTAAGGTGACCGAAGCGCCTTCGGTCGAGTGCGAGCTGACCACGATCACGGGCAGCGGGTGCCGGCGCATGATCTCCTTCAAAGTGTCGATGCCGTTCATGCCGGGCATCTGCAGATCGAGCGTCACCACGTTAGGCTGCAACTCTTCAATCTTCTTCAGGCAGAAGGTGCCGTCCATCGCGGTGCCGACAACGTCGATCGAGGGATCGGCCTCCAGCATCTGCGGGATCAGCTTGCGCATCAGGGCGGAATCATCCACCACCAGCACGCGAACTTTTTTTACGGGAGGATTCACGGCGGGATTCATGCCTGGCCTCCTACTGCGGCGGTCAGCGGCAGGCGAGCGCGATCGGCATGATTCAGCAAGAGTCCGCAATTCACCAGTCCGGTTGCTTCGGGATTCCTGCGCGCCACATGTTCGACGACTGCGGGTAGGTTCAGGATGAGAACCACCTTGCCATCTCCCAGGATCGATGCGCCGTTCACCAGATCGGTGGAAAATGTCTGGTCGTCCAAAGCTTTAATAACCAACTCTTCTTCTCCTTCCAAAGCATCCACCACGAGCCCGTACTTCTTTTCCCCAACGTTGATGACCAGCACAAACAGCTTGCACGATTTCTGGTCCTCCGGAGCCGCCGCCGACGGTCGTCCCAGGCGAAGCAGCGGCAGCACCTGGCTGCGCAACTGCAGCACTTCGTAGTTGTCGACCCGGTGAACTTCCGATTCCATGGCGCGGGCAATCTGGCTCACCGCGTTCAGCGGGATGGCATACAGGCGCTGTTCCACCCAGAACATCAGGGCCTTAATAATCGCCAAAGTGAGCGGCAACTTCAGGCGGAAGGTCGTGCCCTGGCCCACATGAGTCTCCACGTGGATGGTGGCCTTCAGCCGCTGGAGCACGCTCTGCACTACATCCATTCCGACACCTCGGCCGGAGACTTCGGTGACTTCCTCCGCTGTACTGAATCCGGGCCGGAAGATAAACTCCAGCGTCTCGCCTTCGCTCAAGCGCGCGGCTTCTTCCGCCGTGATCATTCCAAGTTCGATCGCTTTGCTGCGAATTCTCTGCGCGTCGATGCCGCGCCCATCGTCGCTGATCTCAACCACGACCTGATTGCCCTGGTGATAGGCATTCAGCCGGACCTTTCCCCGCGGCGGCTTGCCCTGGCTGCGGCGTTGTTCAGCCGGTTCAATGCCGTGACTGACCGCGTTGCGCACCAGATGCGTGAGGGGCTCGGCGATGGCATCGAGAATGCCCTTGTCGAGATCCGTTTCTTGTCCTGAGAGTTCGAGATCCACTTCCCGGCCGCACTGCCGCGCCACATCGCGCACGATGCGCGGGAAGCGCCGGAACAACTGGTCGACAGGGACCATGCGAATTTTCATGACCGAGCGTTGCAGATCGTTGAGCACGCGGGCCTGAAAAGCCATGGCATCGGCGAAGCGGCCGCGCAGCAGTTCCTTGGGATAGCGCTTGCCAAATTCGCTGAGCGCCTGCTGCAGCATCGACTTGCCGATGATGAGTTCGCCCACCAGGTTGAGCACGTTGTCGATGCGTCCGGCTTCGACGCGCAGGACGTTTTCCGCGACAGTTAAAGGCAGGCCAGGTTCTGGAGCGGCGGATTGCGGCACAGCAGGAGCCGGCTGAACCAAAGCTGAAGCTTCCGGAGCGGGCGAAGCTGGTAGAGCGGAAGTCGGAGCTTCCGGCACGGATGCCGTTTCCGGTGGGGTAATTTTCGCGGATGCCTTGGCGGGCGATGGAGCCTCGATCAAGGTGACGCTGATCTCGCCTGCAATGGTCGGGATGTGGCACTTGGCGGCAATCTGTTCCTGCGGATGCAGGCTGGCAAATACGAATTCCACCTGCTTGGAGGCTGCGGGAGTTTTCGCATCTGGGCGCACCACCAGCACCTGACCAATGCCGCTGATCGCATTTTGAATCAACTGCCGCGCCGCGATCGGCATGGTGCAGTGAGGATCGATTTTCACCACGATGTCGTACAGCCCCAGGCCTTCAGCCTGGGCTTTGGCGAGAGCGCGCTTCTCGGCATCGGTCCAGTCTTTTCCGGCGGCCGTGGCAGAGGCGGACTTCTTGCGGCGGCGCGTCTTCTTGGCCGCCGGAGCTGCGGTCAGCTCGTTGATTCTTTGCCGCAGGGCTTCGGTGGCGGGCATTTTCCCGCCGCTGTGGTAGGCCATGAGCATAGCGGCGAAGACGTCTGCGGCGGCAAAAGCGATTTCGGCCAGCGCGGCGTGGCCCGCTGCAGTCTCGAGGGTTAGCGCATCTTCGAACAAGTGCGCCAGTTCACTCAACTCGCGCAGCCCGCAGGCCGCAGAGTCACCCTTAAGGGTGTGCACGGTGCGGCGAATCGAACGCACGATCTCTTCGTCGCCGGGATTTTTCTCCAGCTTCAGGGTCTCTTCGTTCAGCGCCTGCAGCAGCTCCTGCGAGGTCTCAAAAAACAGCTCCCGCAGTTCCGCGCCGCGCTCATCGGGAGGATTCGTCACTCTCGCACCTCGAGCCGCTGGTATGCGGTACCGCTGTCTTTATGCACCATCTGGAACTTTTCGGTCAGGCCCAGCAGGCTTTCCGCGTGGCCCACGAACAGGTAGCCGCCGGGGTTCAGGCAGCGGTAAAACTTTTCGATCAGGCGTTTTTGCTCTGCCTCGTCGAAATACATCATCACATTTCGGCAGAAGATGACGTCGTTGCGCTGCGGCAGGTACTCCGTCTTCAGGTTGTGGAAGTCGAAGTGGACCATTTCTTTCAGCGCTTTCTTGATGGCGTAGCGGTCGCCGACTTTGTCGAAGTAGCGCAGGCGGAACGTGTAATCCACGGTCGACATCTGGTGCTCGTTGTAAAGACCTTCCTGCCCGGTGCGCAGCACCGAGTAACTGATGTCGCTGGCCAGGATCTCAACCCGCCAGGGCGGAGGAATCAGCGGCTTGGGCATCGCCATCTCGACCGGCAGCGGATTGCGCAGGTAGTAGTAGGCGAGCGTATCGGCGGCCATCATGCCCAGTGTGTAAGCCTCCTGCCCGGTGGAGCAGCCTGCGCTCCAGACCCGAATCGAATATTCGCGGTGCGCCTGCTTGCGTCTCAGCATGTCCTCGAGCACGGTTTTTTGAAAAAGATCCAACTGGGCTTTGTGCCGGAAGAAACTGGTTTCGTTGACCGTCAGGTTTTCGACCAGCCGGGCCAGTTCCGCTTTGCCTTCCTGGCTGATCAGCAGCCGGTAATAGGCGTAAAAGGAATCGACGCGGCATTCTTTCAAGCGGCGCAGCAGACGGTCCTGCAGAAAATGAGTGCGGCGTTCGTCGAAGTGCATGCCGCACTCCTGATAGACGAGCGCCTGCAACAGCTTCAGTTCCGCTTCCGTCAATACAGGAGCAGGTGCCGCTCCGAATGTGCTCATGCGTTTTCTCGTTCCTTACGCCCGAGTTTCATTCCGTCTCCCTCGGGCAGGCAGCCAAAGCTTTAGCGCGCCGCCGCTCCCCGGGCTTCCACCTTGGCAGTCTTCACTGTTTCTGCCTTGGCGTTCTTTATTTCTGCTTTGCTGTTCTTCGCTTCCGCGCTCCCGCTTTCTTGCAGCAGGTTGGCCGGAGCCAGCAATTTGGTCATGTCGAGTAGCACAATCAGGCGGCCTCGAACCTTGCCTAATCCGGTGACACAGTTCAATCCGCCTTCCTGGAATACGGCCGGCGGCGCTTCCACGTCGGTGCTGGCGATCTTCAGCACTTCCGACGCCGAGTCGACGATTAATCCGGCCAGCTTGCCGGAGTGCTCGACCACTAGAATCCGGTTCTGTTTTTTCAGCGTGGCCTGCTTGTCTCCAAAGCGCTTGCGCAGGTCCATGACGGAAACGATCTTGCCCCGCAGGTTGATCACGCCTTCGAGATAATCGGGCGCATCGGGCACGGCGGTGATTTCCGGCACGCGCACGATTTCGTGCAGCGAAGTAATGGGCACGCCATACGTCTCGCGCCCGACCTGGAAGCCCACGATATGGAGTTCGCGATTCATGGTTAGTGTTAATAAGTCAGCGCTAGTAGCGGGATGCTGCTGCTGCAGCCCGCCGGGCCTGCTGTGCTTTCTCGTCCCCGGCGTTCTGCCGCGCATTCGCGGCTTCTTCGAGGGCGAAGCGGTCCATGAAGTCGAGCAGCCCGCGTGACATCTTCGACATCTGCTCGGCAGAAGCTGCCAGCTCGGTCGAGCCGGAAGTGGATTGCTGCACCAGTTCGCGCATCCGCTCCATGGCCTTTACCACGGCCTGCGCTCCGGAGGCCTGTTCTTCCACCGCCGAATTGATTTCGTGGGTGATTTCATTCAGCCGCGTGGTCGCCCGGGCGATCTGCGACGAGCCATGCGATTGTTCGTTGGTGGCTGCGCCGATTTCCTGTGCGAACTTGTAGACTTCGGTGACCACGTTCGAGATCTTCTTCAGCGCCGCGTTCAGTTCGCCGCCGAGGTCGAGGCCTTCGTTGACGATTCCGGTCGAGCGATCCATGTTTTCGACCGCCTTGCGGGCTTCTTTCTGAATGCTTTGAATCAGCTCGGAGATTTCCTTGGTCGACTGCGCCGACTTTTCCGCCAGCTTGCGGACTTCGTCAGCTACTACAGCAAAGCCCAGGCCGTGTTCACCGGCGCGTGCCGCTTCGATGGCCGCGTTCAGCGCCAGCAAGTTGGTCTGTTCGGCGAGATCGTCGATGACTTCGATGATCTTGCCAATGTCGTCGGCACGCTGGCCGAGCGCTCCAATGATTTCTCCCGAGGAAGTAATGGTGGAGTTGATGCGGTTCAGGCCGTCGGTGGCCTTTTCCATGGTGGCAATGCCACTGTGAACTTCTTCGCGGGAGCGGTTGGAGATATCGAGCAGCACTTTGGCGGTATCGGCCACGCGCTGGATCGAAGCCACCATCTGGTCGATGGAGGCGGAAGTCTCGCTTACGCTCGAAGCCTGCACCTGCGTGCTCTTCACCATGTTCTGAACGTTGACGCTCATCTCGTGCATGGTGCTGGTGACTTCGTCGATGGCCGAGGAAGCCTGCAGGCCGATCTTGGCCGAATCGTCGGAGGCGTTCGCGACTTGCCCGCTGGCGCTCGCGACTTGCGCCGAAGCGTCGCGGACGCTGCGCACCAGCCGCCCCAGACCTTCCACCATCCTGGCAAAGGCGTTGCCCAGCGTGTCGTGCGGGGAGCGCGGTTTTACTTGGACTGTTAAGTCTCCTCCGGCAATCGATTCTGAGACGCCAGCCATTTCTTTTAGATAGGTGACCATCTTGGCGAAGGTGCGGGCGAGTTCTCCGATTTCATCTTCGCGGTTGACATCGATATTGTGTTCGAGGTCGCCGGTATCACCGATTTGCCGCGAAACCTTCATCAGGTTGGTTAGCGGTTCGGTGATCGACTTGGCGGTGGTGAATGCGACGACGGCGCCCAGACCCAGAGCGAACAGCGTACTGAGGACGGCGGCGAGAATCGTGTAGGTGCTGGCGCGTTCATCGGAATTGCGCCGGAGATCGACCAGCTTGCGGTTTTCGAGGTCGGCCACGTCGAGCGCGTCGGTTGAATTCTTGACCCACGAGGAAGCGTCTTTCTGAAGGTAGTAAATCTGCAGTTCGGCGACGGTGGCGTTGCCGGAGTCGACGTCTTTGCGTTTGTCGATCAGCGGCTGAGCGAATTCCTTACCCCAGGCTTGCTCCAGTTGCTCCACCTTGTTAAGGGCAGTGCGCTCCTGCTCGGAGTTGGCGAGCGACGTGCCCTGTTGCAGCTTTTCACTCAGGGTGCGCAGGCCTTCGTTCATGCGCTCGACTTCGCGGGTGTCGCCGCTGAGCAGGTAGTTGCTCAGGTAGAGGCGGTTCTGCATCATCTGGAAGCGCACTTCTTTGGTGGCGTCGTCCAGTTCGAGCGAGACCTTGGCCGCGTCTTTGGCGGCGTGCTCCCGCAACACCGCCAGCAGGTTCACCAGGAACAGCACGACCACCATGCTGAGGATGATTCCGAAATTTACATACAGCTTTTTGCCAATTGTCATGCCGTTTCCTCCCGGCCGCCCGTTGCCCTATTGATGAGGTTCGAACTTGAAATCCACCACGCCTGAGCTCTCGATTGCCGCCGGCTCAAAGCGCCATTTCCTGATTGCTTCCAGCGCTGCCGTGGCCAGCACCGGATGCCCACCCACCACCTTGGCATCCTTCACCGTGCCGTTCGGCGCCACTACTACTGAAACCTTCACCGTACCCGTGATGTTCATCTTCCGCGCCAGGTCGGGATACACGGGCTGCACTTTGATCTTGGCCCGCCGAACGATGTCGCCTTGCGCGTCTTGTGCTCGTAACCCCGATCCCACCAGCCCAGCCGTCATCGCCATAACGGCCAACAGCAGAAACGTCTTCCTAAAAGACACAGGTCCTCCTCGGCAATAATCCTGGTGATCCCATTGGAGCAACGCCGGGGCCAAGCCTCAGCTTTTGAGAAAACCAAGGTAACTCCCGGGATGTGCCTAGAAAGTAAAGACTTAACATGCTTCACCGGGCTTTCCCGATCGCACGTTGTCGGATTAGCCCCGTCTCATCTTCGGCTTTCGCGAGGATCGATTCTCACACTGAGATGGCTCACCCTCTGTTTTCTCGGGATTTCACACTTAGGCACCCGTTCTCCCATTTCGCTTGACTCAAATTGAGAAAGCACGATATTTTTCCATTAGATTCAATCACTTGTGAGAATCATGAAAATCTTGTCCCGGCAACCGGTGACATTCTGAAAATGATCGAAGGGAATTCGACGCAGTCGCCGGGAGCGCGCGCCCCGTCGACCGACGAGGCCTTTCAGAAACTTCTTCTGCGGATCGCCGCCAAGGCCGCGGAGCGTGCCGACGCCCGTTCGTTGATCCAGCTTTTCTGCCGTGCCACTCGCGAGTTCTTCCAGGTCAGCGGCGTCTATTTCTGGCGCCGCCATTCCGGCGACGAACTGGTCGGCGAGCAAGCAGATGGCAAGCTGGCCGAGCGCTTCATCGGCCTCCGCCTGCTTCCCCAACAAAGTGCCGTTACGGCCGATGCGGTGCGCGGCCGCCGGACGATCTTTGTCAACCAGGTCCAGTCGAGCCCCACGTTCCCCGCGGCGCGCCAGTTCGAAGCCCGTTCCCTGATGGCTGCTCCCCTGGTGGTCTTCGATGAAGTCATCGGCGCAGCCACGTTCCTGCATGACTCCGACGAAGGATTTTTTAATGAAGACCTCGCTGCCAAGGCCACCATCCTGGCCGGGCAACTGGGCAGCTTGCTCGAAGCGACTCGCCTGGGCGAAGCTTCGCGCGAGGAGCACCGCCGCGCCGAAATCCTGGCCGAAGTGGCCAGCGCCCTGCACGGAACTCCCGATGTAGCTGCGGTGATTGAGGCTCTGGCCGATCGCCTGCGGCTGCTCTTGCGTACGCGTCTGGTCTCAGTTCTTCTCCGCCGCGAAGGGCCGTTCGAGCTACGCGCCGTATCCGCCGAAACCCCTCAGCTTGCCAATTCCTTCCGGGCCGGGCATGACCGCCAGACCATCCGCTTCGCCGCCGATCTGGCGCAACGCGCCGTGTCCGCCGGAGAGACCATCACGGTATCCATGAGCAGCGATCAGCACTCCCTGGGGAGCCTGGTTTCCCCGGGAATGCTGATTGCCGCGCCCTTCCGCACTTCGCGCACCCAAGGGGCAATCCTCATTTACCCGCGTCCCGATGGAGCTTTCACCGCCGAAGAGAAGTCCTTGGTATCTGCGATTACTGGGTTTGGCGCAGTCGCCGTCGCTCACGCCGAACTTTGCGCCACCGCGCAGGGACAGGCGCACGAACTCCACCAGTTGCTCGAGATCTCTTCCGAACTCAGCTCCAGCGGCGACCTCGAACATTTCCTGCAGGCTTTCGTGGTGCGCGCCACCGACTTTCTCGGCTACGGCCGCTGCTTCATTGCATTGCTCGAAGACGGCCAGTTCCGCGTTCGCTATGCCGTCAGCCGGGGCGAGCCGCAACGCGTAGACACAGTTTTCCCCGAAGGCATTGCCACCCGCGCGTTGCGGGCAAAAGAGGTTTTCTGGTCCGACGATCTAAGGCAAATGCCCGGTGCGAATTTAGAAGTGATCGCGCAATACCAGGCCCGGCAGTTGCTGGCCGTCCCTCTATTGAGCGCGGACGGGCGTTTGCTTGGCATGTTTGGGGTTCTCGATCGCCTCGACAACACCGGCATCTCGCAACAGGACATCCGCCGGGCCCGTGCTCTGGCCGCTCAGGTCTCGGTGGTGCTCGAAGTGGCGCACAACCTGCACCAGTCCCAGCAGCACCGCCGGCGCTCCGAAGCGCTGACGCAACTGGCGCGAGACATTGATGGTCTGCTGCGCCTGCCCGATTTCGCCCGCAAGTTCGTCGAGCGCGCTGCCGAACTCGCCGGAGCCCGTGCCGGTGCGGTCGCTCTGTTTCAGGAGGGACGATTTCAGACGATTTCCCTGCACCCGCGATCCGAGGCAGCCACTACACAGCCTCGCTCGAAGGAAGATCGCTTGAGCGAAGACCGTCCGGATGAAGATCGTCCATATGAAGCTCGTCCGAATGAAAATCGTCCAAACGAAAATCGGGCCGTCGAAGATCATGCGCTGCAGCAAAGACTCGCGTATGCCCTCTCCGAGCTAGTCAAGAAGCGGACCGAGTCCATCGTCTCCGGCTCTGCCGGGGAAATGCTGGGTGCCGGCTTGGCCTTGAGCTTGGGCTGGGAGGATTGCCTGGTGGTGCGGCTCCCCGGCTCCAACGGGGAACTCGGTGGTTTGCTCTGCCTTTCCGGACGCGCCCGCCCGCTCACCGCCGAAGACCGCGAACTGCTCGAAGCCATCGCCGCTCACGCCGCTATGGCCCTCGAAAATGCCCGGTTGTTCACGCGCATCGAGCAGGCAAACCGCCATTGGCTGGAAATTTTTGACGCCATCACCGACTTCATCGTGGTGCACGACGAGACCGATAAAGTCCTGCGCGTGAACCGGCCGCTGGCCGCTATGATCGGCGTTGCTCCGAGCGAACTGATCGGCGTCAACATGCGCGCCCTGCTCGCCCTGACCACCGAATCCAAGCTCTACTCCTGCCCTTTTTGCCGCTCCATCGGTGAGGATGGCGACGAGTTCGTTCATCCTGCGCTGGACCGCACGTATCTGGTTTCTACTTCCCGCGTGCACCCTGCTTCCGGCGAGAGCCTGCAAACCATTCACGTGCTCAAGGACATCACCGACCGCCGCGAGGCCGAGCGCCGTTACCGCGAACTGTTCGACAACATCCAGGAGGGATTATTCTTCAGCACGCCGGAAGGCCGCTTTGTCGAAGTTAACGACGCTCTGGTGGCGATGCTCGGCTATTCCAGCCGCGAAGAGCTTCTGCAGATCGACATCCCCACCCAGGTTTACTTTTCTCCCGAGGAGCGCCAGCGCCACGCCGAGGCCATGGAAAAAGATGGCCACATGCGCAACTTTGAAGCCACGCTGCGCCGCAAAAACGGTACTCCCATCTACGTCCTCATCAACGCCTTCGGCATGTACGACAATCTTGGGCGCTTGCTGCAGATTCGCGGCTTGATGCTTGATGTCACCGGCCTGCACACGTATGAATCCGAGCTGCAGCGGGAGCGCGACTTCTCAGGCAAGATCCTGAGCAACACCCAGAGTCTTATTCTGGTTGCCGACACTGCCGGCTTGATCAGCTACGCCAACCGCCGCTGGTACGAAGCCGGCTTTGAGCAGCGTGAACTGCTGGGGCGACCTCTGTTGGAGCTGGCCGCCCCCGGATATGTCCGTCCTCTAGCCGACGCGTTGCAGACCATTCTGCGCGGCGGGCAGGTCGACAACCTGGAACTCCAGATCATGCGCGGCAACGGTCACGCCGGTCAGTTCTCCGTCAATCTCAGTCCCATGCGCGACGAGCAGGGCAACATCAACAGCATCGTCGTGGTCATGACCGACATTACCGATTCCGCCGAACTGCGCGACAAGCTTGTTCACGCCGAAAAGATGGCAGCCGTCGGGCAACTCGTCTCCGGCGTCGCCCACGAAGTAAATAATCCCCTGACCGCGATTCTCGGCTTTGCCGACCTGCTGCTGGAGAATCCCGATCTGCCTTCGACTGCCATCAAAGACCTGCGCGTCATCCTGCAGGAAGCACAGCGCACCAAACAGATTGTCCAGAACCTGCTCAGCTTTGCGCGCCAGATGCCGCCGCAGCGCAACCCCGTGCAGCTCAACCTGATTCTGCGCCGCACCATCCAGTTGCGCTCCTACGACTTCAACAGTCACGGGGTCGATATCGTGGAACACCTCGACGAGGGATTGCCCGATGTGATCGGCGACGCCCACCAACTGCAGCAGGTTTTTCTCAACATCCTGAACAACGCTTACGACGCCGTGCATGAAATCGGCCGGCCCGCCCGCATCGAGATCATGACCACGAAGGCCGGAGACGCCGTGGAGGTTTCTTTCTGCGACAACGGCTACGGTATCTCGCATCCGGACCGCATTTTCGATCCCTTCTTCACCACTAAGGAGGTCGGCAAGGGAACCGGCCTTGGCCTCAGCATCTGCTACGGCATTGTGAAGGAGCATGGAGGCGAGATTCTCTGCCATAACAACACTGATGGCCAGGGAGCTACCTTCATCGTCCGCTTTCCCGCCGCGCCCAACACCGCTTCTCTGAGTGTGGCCGCAGGAGTGATACAAAAATGACAACCCCTGCCATTCAACGAGCGCTTTTGCCGGTTCTGCTCATCGAAGACGAGCCCTCCATCATGGCTCTGGTCAGCGCCACCCTCGAACGCAACGGCTATGAGGTCGTCTGCATCGAGAGCGGCGCCGAAGCGCTGCGCCTGCTGGAAAAGGGCCAATTCCTCGGCGTGGTCTCGGACATGCGCACGCCCGGAGGCGTCGACGGCGCCCAGGTCCATTCCTGGATTTCCGCCAATCGCCCTGATCTCATCCACAAAGTCGTCATCATTACGGGCGACTATGCCAACGAAGAAACCGTCACCACCCTGCGCAAGATCGGGGCGCTTTATCTGGAAAAACCCTTCCGCGTGCAGGATCTGATCTCGGCTGTCGAGAAAACCATGGGGAAAGCAAGGTGAACGCGCTTTGAACAAACCGCCTCTGGGCAAAGAAGACCTTCGTGTCCGGCTGCTAATTGTCGACGACGAGCAGAGCATCCGCAAGCTCTGCATCACCGTGGGCGAAGCTCTGGGCTTTATCTGCCTCGAAGCCGATAGCGGCGAGTCCGCGCTGGCCCTGCTCGAAGAACAGCCGGTTCATGTTGTGCTCAGCGACATGGTCATGCCGCACATGTCGGGCCTGGAATTCCTCGAGAAGGTCAAGAAACTTCTGCCCCGCACCGAAGTCGCACTTATGACTGGGCATGGTTCCATTGAAACCGCGGTGCAGGCCATGAAGCTCGGCGCCTACGACTACATTACTAAACCATTTTCTCCGCTCGAAGAACTCCGGCTGTTCCTGCGGCGCATGGCCGAAAAAGTCCGCCTGGTCGAGGAAAACGAATTCCTGCGCGAGCGCATCGACTCTGAAACTGCGGTGCACGGCATCGTCGGCTCCTCGGCAAAGATTCAGGAGGTGCTGCGCGTAGCGTCGCGGCTGAAGGACACGCGCACTGCGGTTCTAATCTCCGGCGAGAGCGGAACCGGCAAGGAGCTGATTGCCCGCGCGATTCATTTCCGCGGCGCCTTCGCCAATCGTCCTTTCGTCGCGGTCGATTGCGGATCGCTGGTCCCTACGCTGATTGAGAGCGAACTCTTCGGTTACGAAAAAGGAGCCTTCACCGGCGCTCTGAAATCGAAGCAGGGACTGTTTCAATCCGCCGACACCGGCTCGGTCTTCCTGGATGAAATCGGCGAGCTGCCACTCGAGTTGCAAGCCAAGCTGTTGCGCGTGCTGCAGGAAAAAGAAGTGCGTCCGGTCGGTAGCAATCAGCGTGTCAAAGTGGACGTGCGCGTCATTGCCGCCACCAACCGCGATTTAGAATCCGCCTACAAGAACGGAACCTTCCGCAAAGATCTTTATTTCCGACTAAACGTTGTTACGGTTCATGTGCCCGCGCTGCGCGAGCGCCGCAGCGATATTCCTATGCTGGTGAACTGGTTTTGCGAGCGCTACGCTCCCGGCGCCGATCTGCGCGCCTCCAACGTCGCCATGAAAGCTCTGATGAATTACGACTGGCCGGGCAACGTGCGCGAGCTGGAAAACTGCGTCGAGCGCGCCGTCGCTCTGGGCAACGGAACCCTGATCGACCTCGGCGATCTGCCTCCATCCATCGCCGCTTTGAATCTGCCTGCGTCCCGGTCAACATCAGACTCGGCGGCCGAACTCATCTCCGATCTGGCGGCCTCGGCCGAGCCTAGTTCCGCTGCAGACACAACTGCGGCTCCGCTTTCCACCACCGACCTCGAAGACATCGAGCGCGCCACCATCCAGCGCGTCTTCGAGCAAGTCAAAGGCGACAAAGCTCTCGCCGGACGCATGCTAGGCATCAGCCGCGCCACGCTCTATCGCAAACTCAAACGCTACAACATCAGCGGTGCGCCGTCCTCTGGACCGTCGAGTCACACGCTGCAATAGGCGTACGCGCCGAATACTTCATCCTGCTAGTTTCGACTTTGAACTCGAGGCTGACTTTTGAAGAGCACCGGGACGGGCGGAGCCTTCACCGGCACCGCTGATTCTCTTCTCCATCATCGCAGCCGCAGCCCAGTCCGGAGCCACGCGGATCCTGTCGGAGGATCTGAATGCGCAACAGAGGATCGGCGACATTCGAGTCGAAAACCCTTTCGCCCAGACACCGTAGCCCAAGCCGCACTTCCCCTTTGCTTTCCTCCCGCCTTCTACACAATCATGTTCCGGTCGGAACATCGGGGCGATTCATCCAGGAAGTGCAACCGCGAGAAATACTTCTGTCAGACGCGATGAGAATTTCGTCTCACCCTGAGACGCCGGTCTCGGGCCCGACCGCCAAACCCTTCACCGGTGCCGCAGCCGGCACTGCTAACTCACTGAAAAATCTAGCTCCTCAGTGCTAATCCTTCCGTTCGGCACTGTGGTCCCGGTCGTGCATCTCTTTCTGCCGTAACCGCGCGTTCTGGCTCCCCGACGCTCTTCCTAACCGGGAAGAGGGGGAGCCCAACCGCATTCTTGCCGGGGAGGAAGCCAGCAGCCTCCTCTATTCCGCTCCCCTCGGGGAGGCGAAGTTCCAGCCGGTGATGACCGTCTGGTGTTCGGACTGGCAGTCGGTGTATGGAAAGGATCGGTATCGCTTGGGGCAACAAGGCACAGCTCAATCGCGGACGGCGCAAACCAGCACGGTCGCCGAGTTGGCCCGCTTTTTCCCCGAAGCCACACCGGTCCGCATTCCAGTTCAGTTCACGCGTCGCAAAACGGCGGATAACGACGGTCATCCGAGCGCCGCGGGCGTCGAGGCAGCCGTCGAGGCAGCTGTCGAAGAAAGTACGGTCATCGAATTCGGCACTTCGCGCGAAGTTCTGTTTGCCTGCACCACGCCACTGGAGTTCGCCGACATTTTGCGGCTGCGCAATTCGGATGGCTCGCTCGACACCGAAGCCTCGGTGGTCGCCGTGCAATACCATCCCGGCACAACCGTCGTGGCCGCCCGCTTTCTCAACTCTGTTCCCAACTGGATCGTGAAACCATGACTCCATCGCAACCTTCGGGCGCAGCGCCGGATCTCGCGGCTATATGGTTGAGCGCGCGCCGTCTTCATCCCATCTACGCCGAACTGGCGCGGGAGTTCGTCATCGATGTACCTGGCTGCGCTGACCTCGAAGCGCAAGCCGACACGCCCGGACGCGAGTCCGTTGAGCAGGCCCAGCAGTGGCTCGACGCCATGGACGAGAAAATCCAGGTTCACCAGTTGCGCCAGTTCCTGCAGACCAGTTCGCTGGTGAATGCCGACGGCATGATCGCGCTGCTGCAGCACTTCCTGGGCAAAACCCCGCGAACTGATTCCGCGCGCGACAAAATTGATTTCCTGCTGGTGCAGTATTTTAGCCAGGGCGCGCCCACCGATCTCGACGACAACAATGCCGACATTGCCTACGTGGCCCAGAGTCTGGAACCGGTTCTTGGCACTGTGGAACTCAAAACTCCGGTGTGGTTGAACGCTCTGGACCGGGTGCTCGATTCCGCTCGCCGCTGCCGCTCGCTCGACGAACTACTGCACGGCGGCGTGCTCGAGCAGGGACGCAAAGCCAAGGCGCAAGCCGGCGACCTCTTCTACCTTCCAGTCGCGCTCGTCGCGTTTACCCGCTTTGGATATTTGATGCGGCGTGCCTTTTTCCGCCTCATGCTCGCCGACCTCAACAACATTCTCGACGGCCTCACAGAGCTGGAAGAAAAAGGTGTGGAGACGATCGACTGCCGGCGCGCGCAATTCTCCGCGCAGGAGCCAATCGTTCGGCTGCGCATGATTTGCCAGTCCTGGAAAGTCATGTTCCAGGCTGAATATTCTTCCGGGCAGCCGCTGCGCATGCTCGTGGACCTGCGCGCGTCAGTGGATGGCGCCTTGGGACGTGCTTCAACCGCGAAAAGTTCAGCGCCTGCAGGCACTGAAGACGCACCCGCCACACCTGCTCCGAAAGCCGCTGCCGCTGCTGCAGTCGCCAGGGTTGCGAAGCCAGCAGAGGCGCACCAGACACCGAAGGTCGCCCCGCCCAAGGCAACCGCACCATCGACCGCTGCACTGGCGAAGGCTGTCCCCAAGGTGGTGGCACCCAACGCGGTCGCACCCAACGCAGCTGCGCCCAGCGCAGTCGCAGCAAACACAGCCACCAAGCCCAAAACCAAGTTTGCCGTGGCTAGCGCGGATGCCGCTGAATTCGACGTCTCTGCCGCACCGCAGGAGTGGAATCCGGATGCGGACTCGCAACCGGGCAAGAAAAAATAGAAGAGGCACTCAGCACCGCAGCTGGAAGGTGAAGCCGCAGTAGAACGGAAAGCCAGGACTCCCGCAACTCCACGGGATTCGACGAAGAGGAAATTGCAAGTGGATCATCCGAGCGTACTCGTTATCTCCGACGACGTGGAGTTTTCCCGGAGCATCACCGCGCGCTGGCAAATGGAGCGGCATGTGCCCACATTCACCATGCTCAGCGGAGATCTCTGGCCCCGCTCTATCGATAACTTCGCCGTTGCCATTGTCGGCCCGCTGCGCCGCGAACTGCTTTCGGTGATTTTGGAACCGCTACACTCCACCCAGCAACCCCTGTTTTGCGTCTGTCAAGACGCTCCTACTGCGCAACTGGTGCGCGAACGCTGGCCCCGCACTTCAGTGCTGCGCTGCGATGAAAACTGGCTCAACGTTCTGATTCTCGCTGCGGGTGAGGCCGTGCTCCGCGCCGCCGCTGAAGCACGCGCACGCGCCTCCGAAGAGGCTTGCGCCACACTGGAATGTGAGGCCACGCTAGGCCGCTACATGCTGGAGATGCGCCACGGCCTGAACAATGCCCTCACTTCACTTCTGGGTAACTCCGATCTGCTGTTGATCGAGCCCGGCAGCCTTTCAGCCCAGGCCCGCGCGCAGATTGAGACCATTCGCAACATGACGCTGCGCATCCACGAGGTGCTGCAGCGTTTTTCGTCAATCGAGAAGGAAATGAATGTGGTGGCTCAGCAGGTGGAACGGGATTCGGGCAAGTACCGCGTCGCCGCCGCTGCAGCCGGTGATTGAAACAAATGGAAACCGGAAACTGAGAACTGTAAAAACTCCCCGGCCGTCTGCGGATAAACGCTATGCATAAGCTAATCGCGACCAGCACCATCCTCGAACACGAGCTCTCCGAGTTGCGCCTGCTGGTCGAGCGCCAGACCGGAGTCGTTCTTGATTGTCCCAACAGCGCTCTGGCCGCGCACGTTGCCGACTTCGTCGAGACCCAGGAACT
This sequence comes from uncultured Acidobacteriaceae bacterium, assembly GCA_963827005.1. Taxonomy (GTDB): domain Bacteria; phylum Acidobacteriota; class Terriglobia; order Terriglobales; family Acidobacteriaceae; genus Sulfotelmatobacter. The sequence goes on along the minus strand of CAWGZD010000007.1, from coordinate 85,455 downwards.
GGGCTCCTCTACGGCGCTGCTTGAACGTCTGCGCTCTTCCGAGCAGGATCCCGCAAGCTTACCCTCGCTACTGGATGGGCTGGTCAATACGAAAACCGGATTCTTCCGTCATCCGGGTGCGCTCAATGCTCTGGCGCGGCAGGTGGTGCCACAGATTTGTTCGCGCAAGTCGGTCGACGGCCCCGGCCCGCTCCGCATTTGGAGCGCAGGTTGCTCCACCGGAGAAGAGACCTACTCGATTGCCATGGCTGTCTGCGATGCGTTGAGCCACAACAGCGCTGGTGCGGGGAACAACGGCAACGGATCCAACAGTGGAAATGGAAACGGCAGCGGTAAGTCCGCCGCCCGCAGCGGAGGTATCGTCGATACAGCTTCTGCCTCATCCTCCGCAAACCTTGGCGCAGGATTGTCCATCCACATCGTAGGCAGCGACCTGCTGCCGCACAACGTCGAGGCGGCCGATCGTGGCGTGTATCCGCAGTCCGCGCTGGATGGCCTGCCGCCCGCTACTATCCGCAACTATTTTTCGAAGATCAGTTCGCCGGCGGTTTCGAATGGCGGGCAGAATGAAGTTGAAGACGAATCTGGTAACGAACCAAGAAATGGCGGCCTGAACCGGTCTCAGACCGCTCCGGTTAGTGCTGCGCACCTGCTGGTGAAGCCGCGCCTGCGCAGCCTGGTTACCTTCAATTGCATGAATCTTGCCCGACCCGGCTACATCGGACGCTTCGACTGCATCTTCTGCATGGACGTGCTGCCGCACTTCTCCCGCGCCCAGCGCATCGCGCTGCTCGAGCGCCTGCATCTCTATCTCGAACCCGGCGGATACCTTTTCCTCAGCCAAACCGAAAAGCTCTGCTCGCCCAACCTGAATTTCCGCTCCGAAACTTTCGACGGCTACACCTTCCACCGCAAACCGCTGGCCGCTAGCGCGGCGTATGGACGGTAAACAAACTATTCTCGTATCAGCGCTACGCCCGTCCTGGCGCATGCCCGCATCAGATCCTCATCCAAGGTCGCCACGGGGAGGCCGTTGGTCTGAGCAAGATCAAGATAAGCGGCGTCGTAAGTGGTCAGGCCATGCTCGCGGCTGAGAGACTGGATCCGGTCAAACACAGCCTCAGCCTGCAATTCCTGCAGCGCAATCGGAAGCGTTGCGAGGTCGGTAAGGAAGGTGCGGATGAGGTCACCGGAAATCCGCTTCCGTTTTTCGCCAACCAGCAACGCGTTCAGGACTTCGTGAGGCCAGAATGAAGGGGCGATCGCTGAGTCGCCCTGTTTGAACATTTGGGCGACTTTCTCGGTTAGGGCAGAGCTTTCATCAGGGAAGCACCAGGTCAGAACGACCGACGCATCCACAACAAACCGGTTCACCGGCGCCCTTCATTGATGAGGTCTTTGATCTTGAGCCCGTGCAACGACAGCTTATGCCGCCCGCCGAAACTTGCTAAACGCTCCGCTGCAGCGGAAACGGACTTCTGGGCTGAAAGCTTTTCCATGCGCTCCTTCAACAATTCTCCCAGCAACCGGGAAACGCTGGTATCCCGCTTGGCAGCCTCAATGCGAGCCCATTGAGCGACGTCCTCTTCAAGGGTCACGGTCACGTTACGCAGACTGCTTTTAGGTAGCACGAGAATAGTGTAACACGAAAATGGTGTATCTTGGAGATACGTTGACCGTTTTGTCCATTTTATCTAAAATAGACAGATGCGAACCGTCTCTGCCACAGATGCTAAGCAGCGCCTCGCCGCACTTCTCGATGCAGCCCAGCGCGAACCGGTCCTCATTCGCCGCCAGAATCGCGACGTTGCGGTGATCATGTCTGCCGAAGAATATCAGCGCATTCGTAAACACAACATCGCCGAGCTTAAGCAAACGATGGACCGCATCGGCGCTCAGGCCGCAGCGCGGGGAATGACTGAGGAAATCCTTGCCGATATCTTGAAGGATTGAGGCGCCAGGATTCATGCGAATCTTGCGCCGTCTCGTTGTGGATACCAACGCATTTGCCAGCGCCATCATCTTCCCGGGCTCGGTTCCGCGTCAGGTTGTCGACCATTCCTTGGACCACGGCGTCGTCATCTTTTCCGAGGCCACGATGACCGAACTCGCCGAAGTTCTATCCCGTTCAAAGTTCAACAGCTTTGTCAGCCGCGCGGACCGCGAACTCTTCCTGGCGCAGGTTGAAAGTGTGGCAGAGTTCGTCCCCATCATTCAGTTAGTCCGCGCATGTCGCGACCCGAAGGATGACAAGTTTCTGGAAGTTGCGCTGAACGGTAGGGCCGATGTGATTATTACGGGGGATGCGGATTTGCTGGGGATGCATCCGTGGCGGGGGATTGCGGTTTTGTCTCCGGCAAAATATCTAAAACGGTGACCGTGCCAGGGCTATTCGGGGCAGATACCAATTTCCGCCCTATTGACCTTTCAAGTGAAAGCGTCGTTCTACCTCAGCAATGTGCTTTTCCGCTCCCTCCTCCGCTGATCCTCCGTGACAGATTTCTCTTATTCGCATAAAAATGCCTGGCAACTGGTCGAATTCTTTACGCTCGGCCAACAGAATCGACTTCTCTTTTAGCCTCGGGTATTCGAAACCGCCGAGAATCTTGCCCCAGAGCTCTAACAGCCCCTCTTCAGTCAAATGGTCTTTGACAATCGGGACGGCCTTCGCCGTGATAAGGTCCCTCACTTCAGTCAGAGTGGGCTGATAGGAGTCTTCGCCTGATAACGTCCACCATCGGTCGCTGCATCCGGGAATCAATTGACCGAGGCGAACCTCCCAGTGGCATTTGTAGTGAAGGGGCGGCGCGTCCGCAGGTTCGTCGTAGAAGCGCAGTATCCGTTTTGCAGCGATCGCCACGTTTACAGTGAATGTGCTCTGCCCCGCAGAGGAATATAAGCTCTTCTGAAAGTTAATGACACCCCAGCAATCAGGGGACTCGATCACGAAATTCTGGCTTTTGCGTCGAAAGCCGTGCTCAGAAAGCACTGGGCGAAGATCTTTCAAGAGGCGCTGAAAGAGAAGATCTGATGGGGGCACAGCAACTCTCCTAAGCGAACAAGAACTCCTTCGTCCTCAACTCCTTAATCGTATCCCTCAGCTTCGCCGCCTTCTCGAACTCAAACCGCTTCGCTGCTTCGCGCATATCGCTCTCGAGCTTCACGACATATGCGTCCAACTCTTCCTGTGATTTGAACTCTGGCATCCCTTCAGCCTCTCCGCCCGTCAGGTCGGTGTAGTCGGCTGCGACAATCCCGGCCAGAGTCATATCCAGCGGACGAATGATCGATTCCGGCGTGATTCCGTTCTCCAGATTGTAAGTAGTTTGAATCTCACGCCGTCGCAGGGTCTCATCCATCGCGCGCTTCATCGAATCCGTCATGCGGTCGGCGTAGAGAATCGCGCGCCCGTGCAGATGCCGCGCGCAGCGTCCTATCGTCTGGATCAACGATCCCCACGACCGCAGGAAGCCCTCTTTATCGGCATCGAGAATCGCCACCAGGGAAACTTCGGGCAGGTCCAGTCCCTCTCGTAGCAGATTGATGCCGATCAACACATCAAACTCGCCCTTGCGCAGGTCGCGCAGAATCTTCACTCGCTCCAGCGTTTCAATCTCCGAGTGCATGTAGCGGCACTTCACGCCCACCTCGGCGTAATACTCGGCCAAGTCCTCGGACATGCGCTTGGTCAGCGTAGTCACCAGCACGCGCTCGCCTTTTTCTACGCGCGCGCGAATCTCGTGCAGCAGGTCGTCGATCTGCCCCTTCACCGGCCGCACTTCGACCTCAGGATCGATCAACCCTGTCGGCCGGATAATCTGCTCCACCACCACGCCCGCCGATTTCGTCAGCTCATACGGCCCCGGCGTCGCCGAAACATAAACCAGCTGATTCGTGCGATGCTCAAACTCCTCGAACGTCAGCGGACGATTATCCAGCGCCGACGGCATGCGGAACCCATATTCCACCAGCGTTTCCTTGCGCGACCGGTCTCCGGCATACATGCCGCGCAACTGTGGAATCGTCTGGTGCGACTCGTCGATAAACATCAGAAAATCCCGCGGAAAATAATCCAGCAGCGTCGGCGGAGGCTCGCCCGGCATCCGCCCCGTAAAGTGCCGCGAATAATTTTCAATGCCGTGGCAGTAGCCCATCACTTTAATCATCTCCAGGTCGAACTTCACCCGCTGGTGAATACGCTGGGACTCGACTGCACGCCCCTGCTTATCCAGCTCCACTTCCCACCACGCCAGCTCTTTCTTGATCGACTCCACTGCCGACGCACGCGTCTCATCTTTCATCACATAATGCGTCTTCGGATAAATCGGCAGCCGCATATACTTCTGCTTCACCGTGCTGAACAGCGGATCGATCTGCGCCAGCGACTCCACCTGATCTCCCCACAGCTCGATGCGGTAAGCCATGTCGTCGTAAGTGGGGAAGACCTCAATCACATCGCCGCGAACGCGAAAAGTCCCGCGCTTGAACTCCCCATTGGTGCGCTCGTAAAGAATATCGACCAGCTTGCGCGTGATATCCTCGCGCGTAATCTTCTGGCCTTTTTCCAGAAACAGCATCATGCCGTAGTAAGCCTCCGGCGATCCCAGGCCATAAATGCAGCTCACCGAAGCCACAATCAGAGCATCGCGCCGCTCAAACAAAGACTTGGTCGCCGACAGCCGCAGCTTGTCGAGTTCATCGTTGATGGTCGCTTCCTTTTCGATGAAGAGATCGGCGGCCGGAACGTAAGCCTCAGGCTGGTAGTAGTCGTAATAAGAAACAAAATACTCAACGGCATTGTGCGGAAAGAAATTCTTGAACTCGTGATAGAGCTGCGCCGCCAAAGTCTTGTTGTGCGCCATCACCAGTGCCGGACGGTTCACCGCCTCAATCACTTTGGCCATGGTGTAAGTCTTGCCCGACCCGGTGACACCCAGCAAAACCTGGTGTTGCTCGCGGTCATACACTCCGCGCAGCAGCGACTCAATCGCACGCCCTTGATCCCCCTGCGGCTTGTAATCGGAAACGAGTTTAAAGTCCATGAAAGAAGTTCTTAGCTGTTAGCTCTCAGCCCTTAGCCAAACCCAAATTATTGTCATTCCGAGCGAAGCGAGGAATCTGCTGTCCCCGCGGCCATCCACACAGAAGGCAATTTCGTCGACTGAGAATCTTTCTATTATAACGCGGGCAAAACGGTGGTCCGGGGAAGACGCCTCAAGCAGAATCCGTGAAAATCCCTGTCGATCCGTGGCAAACCTTGCACGAATGCGGCCTCTACAACTCCGCCAGCACCCGATGCACCAGAGAAATCGCAATCGATCCCTCACCCACCGCCGAGGCCACGCGCTTCACATTTCCAGAACGCACATCACCCACGGCAAAAACTCCCGGCAGGCTGGTCTCCAGCATCAACGGGGCCCGCGGAAGCGGCCAGTGGTACTCGCTCAGAACCGGATCCAGGTCGCGCCCCGTGAGGATGAAGCCCTTGTTGTCCATCGCCACGCAGTCTTGCAGCCACTGCGTACGGGGCGCGCCTCCGGCCATGATGAAAACGTGCCGGATGTCGTGGGTTGAAATCTCGCCCGTCTTCTTATCCTGCCAGGTCACGCTCTCCAACTGGGTCTCGCCCTCGAGCGCGACAATCTCGGTGCAGTAGTGCACTTCGATCCCGGAGTTCTCTTCGATGCGCTGGATGAGATAGCGGGACATCGTATCCGACAACTGCTTCGACCTCACCAGCATGTGTACCTTGCCCGCCGTTTGCGACAAATACACCGCCGCCTGTCCCGCCGAGTTCCCGCCGCCCACCACAATCGCATCTGCACTTCCGCACATCTGCGCTTCAATGAAGGTGGCTCCGTAATAAACTCCCTGGCCTTCAAACTTCGCCAGGGTTTCGATCTTCGGCTTGTTGTATTGCGCGCCGCTCGCAATCACCACGGTTCGCGCGCGAATGGTTTGGCCGCAGCTCACGCTTAGTTCGTAGGGACGCCGCTCGCAATTCAATTTCGTCACGCTGCTCGCAATCAGCATCTTGGCGCCAAATTTTTGCGCCTGCGCGGTCGCGCGGCCCGCCAGTTCCAGTCCGGAGACTCCGGTAGGAAAGCCAAGGTAGTTTTCGATCTTGGAGCTCGATCCCGCCTGCCCGCCGGGAGATTCGGTTTCGATCATCAACACATCCAGGCCTTCCGACGCGCCGTAGACGGCCGCCGCCAGGCCGGAGGGTCCCGCTCCCACGATCACTAGATCGCGAACCTCGGTCGCGGTAATGTTGGCATTCAGGCCCAGGCACCTCGCTAGTTCGTGCGTTGCAGGATTGCGCAGCACAGTCTCCCCGTTGCAGATCACCACGGGAATTTCAGCGGGCGTAACCGAAAACCGGTCCAGCAGATCCTGCGCTCCCACGTCGGTGTCGAGGTCCATGTAGTGGTGCGGATGCCCATTGCGGCTAAGAAACTCGCGCAGCCGCAGCGTGTTCGCCGAATGCCGCGACCCCAACAGAATCACATTGCCCTGGCCGGTGGAAATCAGCAACAGGCGCCGCAGGATGAAGGCGCGCATCAAAATCTCGCTCAGGTCCGCGTCCCGCGCCACCAGATGGTTCAAATTCTCCGCGCTCACTTCCAGAAATTCTCCGGCTTCGGTCACGCGCCCGCGCGCCAGTGCTCCGCGTCGCGAAATCATGGTCATTTCGCCGGTGAACCCTCCCGCCTTGTGAGTCACGATCTTGCGCTCGCCGTTCAGGCTGGGCTGCACAATCTCCATGGCGCCAGAAAGGATTACGAAGAAGGGCACACTCACATCCCCGGGCTCAAACAAAATCTCGCCCACCTTCGTCTCGCGGACTTTTCCGTATGGCCGGATGCGCTGAATCTGCGATGCCGTCAGCGAAGGAAAAGCATGTTCTTGATTCACCGGTCCGCCGGAGAAGACTGGGCTGGCGCTGCCAGAGCCGGGATTGACCGCGCCGAGAATCACTGGAGAAGACATGTTCCACCTGGAAGAAGCAAGTATACGCACCTAGCGCCTGCCACCGGACGCTTGCCAGTTAGATGACGCAAACCCGGTTCAGGGTCCATCCGGTCTCTGCTTCTCGGGTTTCACATCCCCAAGATCGATAATTCGCGCGGTGGCGCGGAACTTCTTGTAATCCCGGTAGGTCTCGTCGTCTTCCTCGTTGTAGCCCTTGAATAACGCCACGCGCGCGTCGAATTTGAAGCTCACATGCTGCGGCAGCCAGACTTCACCATTCACCCGCGTCTGTTCAAACACCAGCCGCGTCCCCTTGTGGATGCGAGCCAGCACCCACCCGAATGAAACCGTGTCCAGGGCCTCGACGTCCATCTTCGCCAGCTGCATTTCGCTTTTGTCGATCCACAGCCGGCCATGAAACTTCGAAAGCATCTGCGCTTCCTTGAGCTGTGCTTCGAATCCCGCCCGAGGCTCGCCCGCGATCACCCAGGTGTCACGTCCATTCAGCATTTCACTTCCCACCAAACGGAAATCGTAGGCATCCGCTACCTCGCGGACGAACTCGCGATTCTTCTCCCGCTGTTTTTCTTCTTCCGCCCGCCGCTTCGCTCGTTCTTCCTCGGACTCATTCTTGCGTTTGTCGCCCAGCTTCTGGATTTTTTCTTCCTCCTTGGCCGCGTCTTTCTCGGAGAGCGGCTTGTCGTCTTTCGCGATCAGCCGCTCCACTTGCTCGCCGTAAAGCTCCATGATTTCGTAAGTCTTCGATTCCGACGACTTGACCGCGCCTTTGCCATCCAGCTTGTTCTCCACTTCACGGTCCGTATAGGTGTAGTCGCGCTCCTTCTTGTAGTTGGCGCGGTAGTTCTCCGTCACAACCCGTATAAGCTGCCGCATCTGCTCTTGCGAGAGGTTGCCGTTCGCGTCGGGTGTTAAATCGGGAAGGGAAGACGAGCCTGGCTGCGTCGCAAGAGCCGGTTCTTCCTGCTGCCCGAAAGAGAGCAAAGCAACACACGGAATAACCAGCAGAACAGCCAGGCCGAGACACAGCTTTCTCATGATAGGCACTACGTTCTTAGAACGCAGCGAGTTCCTTCAGGATGCATAACTAACGACGAAGGCGAACGACGAACGACGAACGACCAACGACTAACGACGGTCCTTGTAAGCCTTCCCCAAACACTCCCCCTGGAACAGCCGTTCGTCCACGCGATGCAGCCCCCTGGCCATCGCCGGCGTGATCAGCGGGTAATGTTTGATCTCGAACAAGTGATACACGATGAACCACACGTCTTTGTCGGTGGTCATCCAGTTCTGCCGATCGAAGCGTTTCAGGTTGACCGGAACCGAGAAGCGCCGCAGCGTGCGCTCCCGCCGCAGGTTGAAGTACCCGTTGAAATAGCTGATCGCCAGCTCACGCAGCGTGCGGTGGATCGGCTCCCGCCAGCGGCATCCCGTGTAATTCGACTTAGCGACCGCGCCCCAGCATCCGTTCTGCCGAAAAATGGCGATCACATGGTCGGTGTCGTGCTCCGCCTCAAAATCAAGCAGCAGCGGAGGATATCCATTCGCCCGCAGCGCCGCCGCGGCAAAGATCGCGCCCTCGAGACAGTGCGCCGTCTGCTCCGCCAGCACCCGCCGCGGCGACCACGCCGTATCCGCCAGGTGATACGGAGCATCGTCAAGAAATTTCTGGATGCCGTACGGATCCTTCATGCTCCGCAACTTACGCAGCTCTGCAGCCGTGAAACCCGCCAATGGATCGCTCATCGTCGCATGAGTTTACATGAGAGCGGTCAGGCCGAGAAACGCGCGGTCACCAGGGTTCGAGGGGTCAGGTCTTAGGTGTTAGGAAGACCTAAGACCTGAGATCTGAGGCCTGAGACCTAACGCCTAAGACCTAAAACGCGCGCCGAATACCTCCGCCACTTCACGCGGCGAATCGACGAGAACGTCCGGAGGGAACTCCTCCAGCGAATGCGGAGCGAATCCATAACTCACACCCACACTCCAGAGCCCGGCGTTGCGACCGGTTTCAACGTCAACATGCGAGTCGCCGACGATCACGGCTTCCTCCGGACGCACGCCATTTTCCTCCAGCAACTTGCGTGCACCTTCCGGATCAGGCTTCTTCGTCGCAAAACTGTTTCCCCCGTAGATCTGCGTGAAGAACGGGCCTAATCCCAGCGCTTCGACGATCGCTCGCGACGGAACCACCGGCTTGTTCGAGAGCACGGCCAGCTTGCGCTGCGTCCCGTTCGAATCATGTTGAATGGCGGCGAGCGCCTCGGGCACGCCCGCGTAGACCGTGGTGTGGTCGAGCTTGTGCTCGCGGTAGTAGGACAAGAAAAACTGTAGGCCGCGGCGAACAGTCTCATCATCGACGACTTCGCCGCCGAGCGCCCGCTGAATCAGAATCGGAGCGCCGTCGCCCACATAGCTTGCAATCACGTCATCCGGCAACTCGGGCCGCCCAATGTGGCGCAGCGCGGCATTCACCGAATGCACCAGATCGAGCCGCGAATCAATCAGCGTGCCGTCGAGGTCAAAAATCACCAGCTTGATGGTGAGCGGGTCAAAAGCACGCCGGGTCCGGATCATGTTGTTTCAGGATAAACGATAGAAGCGTGCCGAGTAGCGCCGGCGTCCCCCCAGCCGCCCCGAGGCGAGGGCAGGCCCCTCAACCGATGACCAGCTCCCACATTTTCCACCAGAACTTCCATGTTTTCCAATCCCTCATTCCCATTTACAATGCAACCTGGCTGGCAAGACTTGGCACCGTACCAAAGCTAGGATCTTCATAACGCATTCATCAGGGAACCGGATGGCGACGACAAAAACTGATCCCAAACTGTCCGTCGCGAGCGGCAGAAAGTCCCAAACCTACGAGGGACTTACGCGCGAGCAGCTGATCGAAGCCTACCGCGTCATGTACACCTCCCGGCGCATCGACGACCGGGAAATCCTGCTCAAGCGCCAGCAGAAGATATTTTTCCAGATGTCAGGAGCTGGCCACGAAGCCATTGGCTGGGCCGCCGGCATGGCTCTAAAGCCGGGCTACGACTGGTTCTATCCTTATTATCGCGATCGTGCCTTATGCCTCGCGCTGGGCGCGAAGCCCCTCGATATGTTTCTGCAGGCCGTAGGCGCGGCCGACGATCCCAGCTCTGGCGGACGCCAGATGCCTTCGCACTGGGGATATAAACAGCTGAACATCGTGACCCAGTCCTCTCCGACCGGATCGCAAATTCTTCAGGCTGTGGGCTGCGCCGAGGCGGGCCGCTATTTTTCGCAGCGCCCCAGGTCGGCTGATATCCCACCGTCGAGTAACACCCCCGACTATCGTCAGTTCAAAGACGTCACCTTCCACGGTGACGAAGTCTCCTACGTTTCTCTCGGCGATGGCACCACCAGCGAGGGCGAGTTCTGGGAGGCGATGAACGCCACCGCTCTCAACAAGCTGCCCGTAATTTTCTGCGTGCAGGATAACGGCTACGCAATCTCCGTGCCGGTCGAAATACAGACCGCCGGAGGCAGCATCTCGCGCCTGGTTTCGGGCTTCCCGAACTTCCATTTCGAAGAAATCGACGGCACCGATCCGGTCGCAAGCTCCGCTGCGTTTCAGCGTGCCGTGAAGTATTGCCGCCAGGGTCACGGCCCGGCATTCGTGCATGCTCACGTCATTCGTCCGTACTCGCATTCGCTCTCGGATGATGAACGCCTCTACCGTCCCGACGCCGAGCGCGAGCGCGATGCCGCCCGCGACCCGGTTTCGCGCACCCAGATGTTCCTGCTGCGCGAAGGCATTCTCGACGAAAAAGGCATCAACGAACTGGAAAAAAAGGTCGAAGAAGAGCTGCAAGTTGCCGTCGACCTCGCCCTCGCCGCCTTGCCTCCCGCGCCCGAAAGCGTTCTGCAGTATGTTTATTCGCCTGACCTCGATCCTGCGTCTGCGGCCTTTGATACGCAGCCGGCGATCGGCCCCGATTCCGCCGACGGCAAAAAGCCCGTGGCGAAAACCATGGCAGATTTGATCACCGGAACCCTGCGTGACGAAATGAAGCGCGACGAACGCATCGTGATCTTCGGCGAAGACGTCGCCGATTGCAGCCGCGAAGAATACCTGAAACGCAAGCTCGTCAAAGGCAAGGGCGGAGTCTTCAAACTGACCTTCGGCCTGCAGAATGAGTTCGGCGCCGACCGCGTCTTCAATTCGCCGCTCGCCGAAGCCGCCATCGTCGGCCGCGCCACCGGCATGGCCACCCGCGGCCTCAAGCCGGTAGTAGAGATTCAGTTCTTCGACTACATCTGGCCCGCGATGATGCAGATTCGCGACGAGCTTTCGGTGATCCGCTGGCGCTCGAACAATGTCTTCTCTTGCCCGTTGGTGATTCGCGTCGCGATCGGCGGATATCTCACCGGCGGCGCCATCTATCACTCCCAGTGCGGCGAGAGTGTGTTCACGCACATTCCAGGCCTGCGGGTTGTTTTCCCCTCGAATGCCCTGGATGCCGCCGGGCTGCTGCGCACCGCGATCCGCTGTGACGATCCCGTTTTGTTCCTCGAACACAAGCGCCTCTATCGCGAAACCTACGGCCGCGCCCCCTATCCCGGCCCGGATTACATGATTCCGTTCGGCAAAGCGAAAGTTGTGCACCCGGGAACCGACCTTACCGTGATCACTTACGGTGCGGTGGTGCCGCGTGCCCTGCAGGCGGCGCAGAAGCTGGAGCGGGAACATGGAGTGAAAGTCGAGTTGATCGATTTACGCTGCCTGAATCCGTTTGACTGGGAGACTATCGCCGCCTCGGTCGGAAAAACCAACCGCGCCCTCGTCGCCTATGAAGATACGTTGAGCTGGGGTTACGGCGCGGAGATCGCCGCGCGCCTCGCCGATCAACTCTTTGATCGACTGGATGCGCCGGTCCGCCGCGTAGCCGCCGCCGACACATTTGTGGCCTACCAGCCCATTCTCGAAGACGCCATCCTGCCCCAGGCCAATGACCTGTTCCGCGCGATGAAGGAGTTAGCCGAGTACTAGCAGCCAGCCGTCCGCCACCTTGTCCCGCATGGAGCCTTCCATCTCCGGGAGTTCCTTCCCGTTGACCGCCCTGTCATCCTCGCCCTAGAATCGGATGCCGTTCCCCAGGGGGTTTCATGACACCGCTTCGTTGCCCTGCTCGCCGGTTAGCCGGGATTGCCAGCCTCGCCTTCATTCTTCTTCTCGCCGGCGCTTCCACGCTGGCAGCCCAAACCGCCGTGACCACCTATCACTACGACACGAACCGCACGGGCTGGAATTCCAGCGAAACACTGCTGACGCCGGCAAACGTATCCAGTTCCAGCTTCGGGTTGCAGACTGCGGTCAAGCTCGATGATCAGGTCGACGCTCAACCTCTCCTCGTTCCAGGCGTGAATATCACGGCAGGAAATCATCAGGGGATCTACACCGTGGTCTACGTGGTCACGGAAAACGACACGGTCTACGCCATCGATGCCAATGTCGGCACCATCCTCCTGAGCCAGAATCTGGGCAAACCTGTAACCTGGCCGCTCGGCTGCAACAACAACGGACCCAACGTCGGCATCACCTCCACGCCCGTCATCGACACCGGCAGCAACACGCTCTACCTGATCGCCTACACCCAGGACAGCAGCGGCCCGGCCTATCGCCTGCACGCGCTCGATCTAGGCAGCCTCACCGATAAGATGACGCCGCAAGTCGTAACCGCATCGCATACTCTCACCGATGGCAGCACCTTCAATTTCAATGCGACCTACCAGCGGCAGCGCCCCGGTCTGCTGGAGGCGAATGGCAACATCTACGCTGGCTTCGGTAGCTTCTGCGACTACGCTGCCAACCTCTCGCGCGGCTGGTTGCTGGGGTGGAATTCTTCCTCGCTCGCGCCGCTTTCCGCCAACCAGGTCAACAACACTCTGGCCAATTCTCCGGATAATTTCTTCCTGTCATCCATCTGGATGTCGGGATATGGGCCCGCCGCCGACGACTCCGGCAACGTTGTATTCGTTACGGGAAATTCTGATTACTCCGGAAACACTTACGACGGCGTCACCAATATTCAGGAAAGCGTGATCAAAGTCTCGCCGAACCTCACCAACGTGCTCGACTTGTTCACCCCTTCAAATCAGGGCAGCCTCGACCAGTCGACGCGGATTTCGGCTCCGGCGGCGTTCTGGTTCTCCCCGACCAACCCGGAAAGACTCCTCACCTGGCCGTGGCTGCAGGAAAAGTCGGAAGCATGTTTCTGATGAACGAAGACCACCTGGGAGGGTACTCGCCGACCAAGAATAACGTCCTCGGCATCTATCCCGTCGGCGGATGCTGGTGTGGAGAATCGTACTTCGTCGATCCGGGCGATGGCGCGGCACGCGTGGTCAGCAGTGGAAACCGAAGCGTTCAGGTATGGAAGCTGCAGACTTCGCCGCACGCTGCGCTGAGCCGCGTCGCTCACTCGCTCGCTATCAGCGGCGGTGCCCAGGATCCCGGCTTTTTCACCAGCGTCTCCTCCAACGGAAAGGCGAGCCCCATCATTTGGGCGGTGTCTCGCCCGTCGCAGCAGAACACCAAGATTTTCCTCTACGCTTTCGATCCTGAGTCGGGAAGCACCATGACCCAGCTCTTCCACGGCGAGGCTGGAGTGTGGCCCAACCTCGGCGGCAACTCGAACCTGGTTCCGGTGGTCGCCAACGGCAAGGTTTACGTCGCCAGCTACCGCCAACTCGTAATTTTCGGATTGAGTCAGCCGAAGAAAAAATAGGCTCCTTCACCTCAGGTTACGAAGGCTTTCCTCGCAAGCGGATCAGCATTGCCCGTTCCTTAGGGCGATGCTAGGCTCGAAGCAGTGAGCTCCACATACATCAATTCCCCGAATTCGGGCCCCGCCTGGAGCCTTCGGGCCATGGCGTGGCTGCAATCGGCAACCGCAGAAGTGTGGCTGAAGTTTCTTCTGGCGCTGGCAGGCTTGGGGCTCGCCTTCGGAGCCGCACTCCTTTCGACGGCGTCGGGCGAGGCCGGCAATCTGTGGGCCTCGGTGATTCTGGCGTCCGTCGCGCTCCTGATGGCGGTCTTCGTTGGCTTGGTTACGGTGCCCTACCTGGCGCGGCGGGTAGCAATCGAGCGCCTCCGCCATACCTTTCACTACGAAGTCACGAAGGCCGGCGTGGTTTATGTGCTGGTTACGCTCGTGATCGGCATCGCGGCCCTGAACACTGGAAATAACCTGCTCTACATCGTAGTAGCTGCCATGCTGGCGGCGATTCTGGTTTCGGGTGTGGTTTCCGCGCTGGTGCTTCGCGGCCTGGAACTCGAGGTCGGCCTCCCCGAGCACGTCTTTGCCGGGCGTCCCGTGGCTGGCCGCATCAAGCTGCGCAACCCGCGGCGCTTCCTGCCCTCGTTTTCGATTCGTGTTGTGCCCGCACGCCGCGAGAAGAAGCTTCGCAAACAATGGCAGTGGGAGCCCGCAACCTTCGCTTTCCCCTTGAACCGCCCACCCGAGCAGCAGTGGGTGACTCTCCGCGATTGGCGCGTGAAGCGCGTGAGCTTGCTTCCTCCCGCGCCCGGACTATTCGAAGGCATGATTTATTTTCCGTATCTACCGCCGGGAGCCGACCTCACCGCCGACCTGGAACTGCGTTTTGAGCGCCGCGGACGCTATTGCGAATCGAGTTTCGGCATCGCCACGCGCTTTCCCTTTGCCTTCCTCACCAAGACCAGGGACATTGCACTGCAGCGCGAGATTCTTGTCTATCCGGCCATTGAGCCGCCCGACGAACTCTTCGAAATTCTGCCCCTGGTGCGCGGCGAGTGGGAAAGTTTTGCCCGCGGACGCGGCTCCGACCTCTACCGAATTCGTGAATACGTCCCCGAAGATTCGGCGCGCCACGTCGATTGGAAGGCCACCGCCAAGTCCGGATCCTTAAAAGTTCGTGAATTCAGCCGCGAGGATGAACGCAAGCTGAGCATCGTCTTCGACAATCCTCCCGCCGGGCTGCTCTCCGAGCCGGCCTACGAACAAGCCGTGAATCTCGCTGCCTCGCTGGCCTGGCACTTCTCCGAGCAGGATGCCGAGCTCTCATTTGTTATTCCTGGTCACGGCCGCGGCACCGATCTACACGAATTCCTGGCCCGGCTGGCGGTAATCGAGCCGCAGGCGGCGCCAGATCCCCAGCTCGACGTTCTACGGCAAGCAGACCTCGGCGCCTCGGGCGAGTACAACATCGTTCTCACCTCGCGCCCGCGCGGCAGTTTGCCTACCGCGTGGTGGAACTGCTCCTATTTCGTCTTTCTCGGAGACGACCCTCCTTCCGCAGGCCGCGGAAAAACGCTCGTGTGAAAAGGATCGGGAAGGCCACGACGTTTAGTCGTGCCACTACATCCTAAAAATCCCGCCGCGCTTCAGCGCCTGAGGTAACCCCGCCCAGCCGTCCCCATCCCCTACCCCCACGCCCCATATGGCCCGAAAGTAACGTTACTTTCGGTTACCTGAGTACATTGAACACTTGTGACAAAAGGTTTAACTTCTCTCTTATTAACAAAGTCGTCTTATTCTGGTGCGGGGACGCGGAATTCGCCCTGGCCCCGATTTTTGTTTCGAGAGCTGACTGTTCCGAATGAGCGAGAAAATCAAGATTCTGTACTACGCTCTCTGGCTCGCGCACCCCGTTCTCCAGACGGTCATCGCCATCGTTATGCTCCGCCGCGGCCAGCACCGCGAATTCAAGTATTTCTTTGCCTACATCGTCACCCAAATCCTCAGCTTTACCGTGGTTTTCGCTGCCTACCGCTTCCACTCCGCCTCCGTTTTTTACCTTTCCTGGATCAGCACCGCGATCAGCGTTGTCTTGGGCTTCAAAGTAATCCACGAAGCCTTTCTCGACGTGTTCCGCCCCTTTCACACCTTGCGGGATCTCGGCACCGTGCTGTTCAAATGGGCGGGTTTAGTCATGCTCTTAGTGGCGGGAGTAGTATCGGTCTCCAGCAACTCGTCCGACACCGTGCCCTGGGTCCAGGCCATCATGACGGCCCAGCGTTGCGTCCGTATTATTCAAGTCGGGATGGTGCTTTTCCTGCTGTTCTTCGCCCGCTACCTCGGAGTGAGCCGCCGCCAGCACAGCTTCGGAATCGCCCTCGGCTTCGGAGCCTTTGCCGTAGTGGAGTTGACGTTGATCGCATCCTGGGCGGGCGACCACTTGGGCAATCTTTCCATGAACCTGATCAACATGGCCGCCTACAATGCTGCGCTGTTCATCTGGCTGGGCTATACCGTGGCCAAGAGCCCTGCCCGCGAAGCCGCCTCCACGTTGCTCCGGCCCCAGCGCTGGGAGCAGAGCCTTTCCGACATTCAGCATCCGCTCCCCTCCGACTCCCTGATCCCCATGTTCGAAGGGATGGTCGACCGGGCTCTTTCACGCACTCAGGCCTCGCCATCCGTCCCCTCTGAAAATGGCGGCGCAGCCAAAGCGTCCGCTCGCGCCACTGTCGTACCCATGAGCGCCCTAAGCATCTCCGGCCTGGTCGAGCGCGTCGGCTCCAAGCGCTAAGCAGCTCACCTGTCGCTCGCCTCAACCCTTTACAGTTCTTGTTACAAACTTCCTATCGATCTCTTGCTCGTAGCGGAGCCGGAATTCCGGATTTCGTAAATTTTCACCGCCGAAACAGTCTTTCCCAGCCGCACCGCGACCCTGCTCTTCGGGTAAGTGGATCACCTTAGAAGAACTACGGTTTGTGCTGTATTTACGCGAGTTTTCCGGCTGTGTTACGCAGGCATGAGCCCACGGTCGGTCATGCGGCAGGGAATTCTTTCAGGAAGGGGCTTGACTCGTGCCTTATAATTCTCCCCCGCGTCACAAAGCCTGTTCTTTGGGTAGTTAGACGTGGAAGGAGTGAACCCATGAAGCACGCAATCAGGATTTCGGTCCTGATGTTTGGATTAGTGGGCACATACGTCGTAGCCGCCGTTCCGCAGGTTCCCGCCCCGGACGGAGGCCCGATCCTCACGTGCCCACCACAACAACAACTGCAAAGCAAGTGCAGCCAAAGCACCGGTTTGCCGCCGATGTGAAGTAGCAGTTAAACGTATGTTTGGCACGGCCGCAAGGTCACCAAAGTAACCTGTAAGTAACTTGGGCCAAGCTCTTGGGGCTCGCAATCTTCGGGCTGACGGACTTCATACATAAACCGTCGGCCCCGTTTTTTTGCCTTGGAGAACTCATCAGAGAGAGTCTTCGGAGAGATTTGCGCCGAGAAGGGTGGAGCAGGCCTTCCAGGCCTGCGTCAAAGAACCCGCATAAAGTTACGGGCTTCAGCCCTGAGGTAAGCGCCGCGCCCTATTCCTTGCTGCCTAGCCCCGATTCCAGCGCTCGCCGCAACTCCGCCGGATCCGTGACCGGCGGCTGGCAGGTAAACCCGGAGCACACAACCGCAAACGATTCTCCCGACTTCAACTGCGGCAGGTTCGGGATAGTTGCCGCCAGTGCCGGAGGAAGATTTTCCGCAACCGCCTGGTTCTTCGTCAGTCGAATCACGCTCTTGTTGAACGCGAATCCCGCGCGAGCCACGGCAGCAAGACTCGCGGCCGTTTCCCCCGATTCGCCGCCGGCAACGACTACCACCTGCACCGGATTTTCCAACAGGTGCAAGACCGCGATCCCATAGGTCGCGGCGAAAATTCCAAATTGTTCCGCCACGCCCGCAAACGTCTCCAGCGTCTGCTCCGCCTTGTCGCGATACCCGGCATCGCCCGTGTAGTGATGCAGCCGCAATAGCGCAATCGCCGCCATGGGATTTCCCGCAGGCGTCGGCGAATCCTGCACCGGCTTGCGCCGCGTCGCCAACACGCCCAAACTCTTCCCGTCCGCAGCCGGCTCGGCATCGAAAAACCCTCCTGACACCGCATCGAAGAACTTCGCAATCATCGCGTCGCCAATGGCCCGCGCGAATTTGAAGTAGCTCAGATCCGCCGTCGCCTCATAAGCATCCAGGCACGCCAGCGCGGTCGCCGCGTAATCATCGAGCAGCCCCGCAACTTCTCGATGTTCAGCCTGAGGATCGGAATAAGCAATCACATGCAGAAGTCGCCTTGACTCTGGTTGTGTGGAGCGGGCGCCCTCGCCCGCTTCTGCCGGCAGCTTCCAACCCTCCCCCAAAATCCGATCGAGCGATCGCAACGCGAAGGCCCGAGCATCACTAAACCCAAGCACCTTCGCCGCCTCCAGATAAGCCGAGACGCACATGCTGTTCCATCCCACGTAAACAGTCTTGTCCACGTAAGGCGTCGGCCGCTCCAGCCGCGCCGCATACATTTTCTTCTTCGCGGAATCAAGCAGGCTCTGCACGCGATCGGCACCAAGGTTCATCCGGCGGGCAATTTCTTCGATCGGCGCCCGCACGTACAACACATTCTTCGCCGGATTGTGATGCATCTCGCCAACTTCATTGATGTCGTAATGCAGCGCCGCTACCTGCGCTTCTTCTTCCGTGAGCACGGCGCGCACCTCGGCAAGCGTCCACGTGAAATAGTCGCCGTCGTCATCCATCGAAATGTCGGCGTCCTGCGAAGCGTAAAAGCCGCCCCGCTCGCGGTCGCTCAGCCACTCATCCATCCACCGGATAATGTCGCGCGCCACACTGGCAAAAAACTCCGAGCCCGTACCCTGATACGCATGAACGTAGTTCTTCAGCAGTTCGGAGTTGTCGTAGCACATCTTCTCGAAGTGCGGCACCACCCAGCGCTCATCCACCGAGTAGCGATGAAATCCCCCCGCCAGTTGGTCATAAACCCCACCATTGGCCATGTGCTCAAGCGTAGTGACGATCAAGCTATGAAGCGCGTCTTCACTACCACCCAACTCTCGAGGGTGCCCCATTTCTCGCGCGTTCTCTGCGCGAGAAGTGGGGATTTTGACTTTTCTCGCATATCGCTCGATCAGCAAATCCAGCGCCGAAGGATGTGGAAATTTCGGAGCCTGCCCAAATCCTCCATGCTTGGCATCAAACATCCCGAACGCAGACTTCTCAATCGCAGCAACAATGCCCGCCGAAACCCGTCCGTCGCGCCCGGCAAACGACTCTGCCTGCGCGATCGCGCTCTCCACCATCTTCGCCTGCTCCACCACGTCGCCGTGTTTTTCTTTGTAAGCGCTGGCAATACTGGTCAGCACGCGCTTAAAGCTCGGACGCCCGTAACCATCCGTCGGCGGGAAATAAGTGCCGCCATAAAACGGCTTGCCATCGGGAGTAAGAAACGCAGTAAGCGGCCACCCGCCCTGTCCGCTGACCGCGCTGACCGCAGCCTGGTACCGGCTATCGATGTCAGGACGCTCGTCGCGGTCCACCTTCACCGCAATGAAATTCTCATTCACAATGGCCGCAACTTCCGGGTCGTCATAAGACTCGCGATCCATCACATGGCACCAGTGACACCACACCGCGCCAATGTCGAGCAGCATCGGCTTGTTCTCGCGCTGCGCCAAAGCAAACGCCTCCTCGCCCCACTCATGCCACTGAACCGGCTGGTGCATAGCGGATCGCAGATAAGCGGAAGAAGCACGCGCGAGGGAGTTGAGGGTCTCGGTGGTCATGACTCTAAGTGTACTGCGGCAGCGGTCGTGGTTCGGTTTGAAATAGCTTTGAAAGGGCGCGGCTTCAGACGCGCCGTGAGCACCCCTAAGGTCAATCGCGGCTTTAGCCGCTTAGGGAGGGTAACTTTCGCACTGATCAATTGCCCTCTTCAGCCCTGCACTTTTTGGGCGATCTCAAATCCGGGGAAGGTGCTAGATCCTCCGCAACATTCGCCGCTGGCCCTACAAAAATCCACAGGCCGTTTGTGACATCTGACCTTGCGTCGCATCCGAAACTAGCTCACCATGGTCAAGGCGGAGGCGGTATATCAAGCGAACACGGGAGCGAGCGCAACTCCTTTGTTCTCTAGATTTTGACCTCTAAGTGATTTGCTCTCTAGATTTTGCAGACGCTTTTTGCAAACCCCGCGCCAGGCGCGGAGTTCCGGAGGGCGTGGGGGGAGGGGTACCGCGAAGTAAATAGATTTTCCCAATCTGAACCGCCCTACGCCGAACGCCTGAGCCGACCTTCGAAAAATTATTTCCAGGCAGATATCCACGAGCTCGATTCATTAAGAGCTAAGAGCTAAGAGCTGAAAGCTGACAGCAGTAGATCGAATACTGATGCGTCCCGCCAATCTTTTCCAGCCAAGCACTCTCGCTCAACACACGTTCGAGCAGCGGATTGTGGTAGAGCACGAAGACAGTTCTCGGATGCTCCCGCAAACTCTGCTCCAGCTTCGCAATCACGCGTCTGAGCCCGAGTTCAGGAAACGGGTTGAACAGATAGAGCACAGTTGGCTCGGCAGGAAAAGGAAACTCAGCCGCATCGCCGCAGATCGATTCCAGCGCGAAGCACTTCTGAGATTCGTTTTGGTACAGCCTCAGATTCTGTTGCGCCGCCTCGTGCAGCGCGGGTAAGAGTTCCACGCCCACGATCCGCCGAAAGGGATAATCTGACGCCATCAGCAACGTGCGTCCTTTGCCCGATCCCAGATCGATAAAGACGAAGTCGTGAAAGTCAGAGCGACTCTGCTGCCGCAAACCTTCGAGCATCTCGTGAAACAGCGCAGACTCAGTCGGCTGATACGGCGAATGGAAAACCCCCAGCAAGCGGTCCCGCCAACTTACAGTCGCGCTGGTCGTGTTGACGCGATGCTCCCAATCGTATTCGGCATCGCCATAACGCTGCCGACGGCGCTCGGCGCTGGAGTCCTGAACGAAATCCCACAGCGCAGCCAGCAGTTGGCGAGTTGCCGCGAGCCGGCCTTCGCGCCGAGCAACCGCACTCCACCATTGCCACGCCGAGCGCGGCAAGCTGACTGAAGACGAAGCGGAGCGCTCAATATCATTCATGCTCCGCCATCATAAGCGCTGGAAACACCGCGGTGCAGAGACTATTGCGACTGAGAATGGAATTTCGGCTGCGGCTTGTATCCGGGAGGAAGTCCCTTGGTGGCAAACGCGAAGTCGTCGGGCACACGAACTTCGACCAGGCCTTCGGGAGTCAACTTGTAGGGATGACCGTCCGGATCGACAGGAATTCCGGACAAGCCCTCCGCGGCGAGGAGTTCGGCCATGCTTGCGGGCAGGCGTCCAGTGCGCTCCCCGAAGCGAGTCACCGCCTGCTGCAGATGATCGACATCTTCGTCGACGCGCAACGCGCGAAGATGTTCGACCGCATTTTGTTTAATCAGCTGGTCCTGGCTGGTCTGGTAAGCTGCCGACCACAACATACGCGCAGTCTGGTATTCGCCGGCGTGCTGCGCCATCTGTGCCGCGAAAATCCTCAGGAAGGGATGAGCGTTCGGAACGGTCGATCCGCGCTCGAAAGTTTCGGCGGCTTTCTTGTAGTCCTTAAGTTCCGTGTAGTAGATGAAGCCCAGGTCGTAGTAGAGGTGCCAGTTGTCGGGATTGTTCTGAATGCCGTAATCCATCAACTCGATTGCGTTCTTGGGCTGACCTGCGCCGAACGGCGGTTTGGGCGCAAGGAAGCTGCTGCCGAACTCGTAAGCGACCAGCAGATGCGGATCCAGATGAGTCGTAATTTCAAGAAGCGGCGCCAGCAGGTTATAGCTGACAGCATCGTTGTGATGGCGGTTGCCGAAGTATTGAACGGCGCGAGTCCAGTAGATGCAAGCCATCAGGCCGTCATAACCGAGGCTGGCGCGCTTGATCACCTTCGGGGAGTTGAGGAAGAGAACTTCATCGAGCGTGGCTTGCGGGCGAAGCTGGTCCGTGCGATGAAGGACGACGGCGCTTGCGGCCAGCGACAGGACCAAACAGGCGCCTGCGATTAGCGAAATTTTCTGGCGATGCTTCATCTTCCAAGTCGTTTTTATTTCAATCTCTTATTTCAAATCGTTTTTATTTTAAAATCGCTTACTTTAAATCGCGGCGCTCGAAGATGACCACGGCTCCGCTCAAAGCCATGATGGCGTAGAACACGGCGTAAAGCGTGTTCTGCAGGATGAGTTGCCCGGCGACCGGCTGTTCGTGTGCGATCGAAGAGATCACATTGAACGCCGAGAAGTTCGGCACCAGATAAGCTGCGCCCGTGGCCAGCCAGCGTGAGACCCCGTGGGCCATGCCGGCGAAGTTGCGCAAGTCTTCGGCGAAGCTTCCGATTACGAAAAGCGAGAAGGCAAAGACGGCGGAAAGCAGAGGCGAAGAAAATGACGAGAACAACAGCGCCAAGGAGCAGATGATGAGGAATTCGAGGATGATGAAGTACAAGGCGACCAGAATCAGGGCGTCGGCGCGCACGAATTTGTGAGAAACGTAGAACAACGCGGCAAACACTCCGATTGCCATGAAGAAGGTATTGACCACGAGCGTTCCGGCCAGCCCGAAGAACTTGCCGACAATGAATTCCCAGCGGCGGACGGGACGGGACAGAACGGTGTAGAGGGTTCTTTTTTCGATCTCTTTCGAGACCAGGCCGATGCCGATGAAGATCGCGATGACGACGCCGAACAGAGAAACGGCGGTGAGCCCAAGATTGATGACGACCAGCTTCTCGATCTCGATGGAAATCTGGCCCACCAGGATGGCCGCTCCGGACAGCAGCAGAACAAAAGCGATCAGGTTATAGAGCACGCGATCGCGGACGGCTTCGCGAAAAGTGTTGGAGGCAATGTGGGAGATGCGGGTTCTCATGACGCCCTTCCGGCGGTGGTTTCGGCACGCCGCAATTTCTCGACGAAGTAGGCCTCGAGCGAGGTGCGGACGGGAGTAATCGCGATCAAACGCTGGCGCTCGCGGCGCAGAATGTCGATGACCGCGTCCTGCTGATTCTCGGCAATGACGGCGCGGACCCGGTCTCCGGTGACGTGGCATTCCGCGCCCAGCGCCTTGATTGAGGCCGGAACCTGCGTACCCTGCCAGATCACTTCCACCTTGCCCTGAACGCTCGAGGTGAGATCTTCGATGGCGCCTACGCCGCGAAGTTCTCCGTTATGAATAATGGCGACGCGGTCGCAGAGGGCTTCGGCGTCCGACAGAATGTGGGTGGAGAAAAATACCGTCTTGCCTTCGTGTTTGAGCTGCTCCATAAGGTCGCGGACTTCGCGCCGGCCCATGGGATCGAGCCCGGACATGGGTTCGTCGAAGAACACGAGCTTGGGGTCGTGCAGGATGGCCTGGCCGATTCCGACGCGCTGCAGCATGCCTTTGGAAAACTTTCGCAGTTGCACGCCCTGCACGTCGCGCAAGCCGACCTGTTCGAGCACCTGCTCGACGCGCAGCTTGCGCTGTTTGGCAGGAACGCCGGAAAGCTGGCCGTAGTATTCGAGCAGTTCGTGAGCCGTGAGGTAGTCGTAGAAATAGGGCTGCTCGGGAAGGAAACCGATCTGTGCCTTGACCGAGGGATCAGTCCAATCGCGGCCCAGGATGCGGGCCGATCCGGCGGTCGGAAACACCAAGCCCATGAGCAGCTTCAGCGTAGTAGTTTTTCCGGCGCCGTTGGGACCGAGGAAGCCGAAGATCTCTCCATCTTCGACCGTGAGTTGCAGAGGGTGCAGGGCGCATTTCGGGCGCTTGCGCCAGAACCCTACCTGATAGGTCTTTTCCAAACCAAGAATTTCAATCGCAGGCATGGCACTCCGACCCAGAGAATGTGGAAGACTCGTTACAAATTATAAGCAATGAATTTGCATTTTGGGACGGGTGGAAGGTTACGTCCGTCATCTGAAACCCGGCTTCGGGCTTTCGGCTTCCGCTATGCGCCGCTGGCGCTTGTTCAGGCCCGGACCGCAGGCCTACTCTCTGCGGTCTGAGGTCTGAGGTCTGAGGTCTGAGGGTCCGGTTATTGCATCGCCAGCAGTAGCGAGCAGGAAGCGAAGCTTGGGACCAGAGTGAGAACACCTGCCGGCTGGATTCGCAATACGGCGTCTTGAATCGAGCAGTAGGAGCGGGTTCCGGTCAGAGTGCTGATCGGGGCACCGGTTGAGTAGAACTGGTCGTTGATGAGGCTCCCTGCACTGGCTGAGCCGGTAGCGCCAAACAGGTAGCCGCTCTTGCCGTTTCCTGCGCCGTCAGTGGCCAGATTGTTATCGATCAAACAAGCGGTGGCAATGCCTGGGGTGCAAGGAGCGGCGCCGCCCAGGGTGGTGAGAACCGCCGGAAATCCGATAGTTGGGTAAGTGCTGAAGTATGCAATCTCGCCGGTGTTGATGGTGCGAACGGAAGCCGCGGCGGACGAATCGTTGGCCGCCATGCGGGCACGCATGAGGTTCGGGATCGCGATAGCCGCAATGATCAGAATGATGGCTACGACAATCAATAACTCAATTAGTGAGAAACCCTTCTGTTTCTGCATCGAGCGCTCTTTCTCCCCCAAGACTTGTCCGAGCCTACCCGGAGCACGATCCTGCCAGACATACCTCCCAGACACAGGAGTTGTCGCATGCGGAGGACCAAACCAAAGCAATTTGGGACTTCGGTCACAATCCAGACAACCGCCTTGCTTTCAGTCCGATGCGGGAAACAGGGTCGATTCTTGATCGATAAAGTGATGGTTGAGAGTCTTTGAGCGCCGCCGGCCTTGACAAATTGTGTCACTTTGCGACGGATGGCATTTGATTGGGATTCGTTTCTGGGCGGCGGTGGGGAAGCGCAGGATCTGCGCGGGAGGATCGATTGTCCCCTTCGGCTTTGCTCAGGGCAGGCTCTATGGAGTCCGTGTCATGGCCAGGGTGCCGTCCCCTTCGGGGACTCGCTTCCTGTCTCGCTTGCTTACCCCTTACTTACGTGCGGGGCTAACGACATGGCGTCGCTTCGCGACTCTCCGGAGTCAAATTCCTGCGGGACGTTCTCAGCGCTGAAGAGTTGAGCCGCCACCGGGCTGACAGGAGCACCGAAAAAACAAAGGAGCAGCGAAGTTGCCTTCGCTGCTCCCCTGGCTTGTACCCTCCCCCAGGTACTTGCCAAACTGATACGGACTAGTTCGCCATCGGCAACAGGAGCTGGCAAGCGGCATAGCCACCGACCAGGGTGATGACGCCCGGAGCCTGCGTGCGGACCACACCGTCATCAAACGCGCAAAATGCCTTGGTACCAGTCTGTGCGCTGATCGGAGTGCCGGTGGTGTAGAACTCGTTCGGAATGAGGCT
Organism: uncultured Acidobacteriaceae bacterium; assembly: GCA_963827005.1. Taxonomy (GTDB): domain Bacteria; phylum Acidobacteriota; class Terriglobia; order Terriglobales; family Acidobacteriaceae; genus Sulfotelmatobacter. The sequence goes on along the minus strand of CAWGZD010000007.1, from coordinate 60,295 downwards.
AGGCGCGGCGATTACGCCAGTGGCGGCAAACTTGTAACCGCTCTTGCCGCTGCCGGCGCCGTCGGTGGCCAGGTTGTTGTCGATCAAGCAACCGCTGGCAGGAAGCGGCGTGCAAGGAGCCGCGCCACCCAGAGAAGCCAGAGTCGCAGGATAGCCAACGGTGGGATAAGCGGAGAAGTAGCCGATCTCGCCGGTGACGATGGTACGCTCGGAAGCGGCCGCAGACGAATCATTGGCGGCCATACGAGCGCGCATCAGGTTAGGAATCGCGATAGCTGCGATGATCAGGATGATTGCCACCACGATCAGCAGCTCAATCAGTGAGAAACCTCTGGTGTTGCCTTTATAAGCTCTATTGTTCTGCATATCTTGTTCGCCCCCCAAGTAATCAGTTTTTCTAGTCTTTGTAATTGTTCCCGAGCCGGTACCTGCACTTTCATAGAGCACTCCCGATGCCAAAACGGGAAACCAGGAAAGCTCCTTTAGTTTCAGTGGCCCAACAACCCGGGGTATGTGACCGGTAACCTCGGCAGGTCAGCGGAGCCGGGAAAGGTCAGTCTGGGGTGACAGAAGTTGACAAGGTGCGGAAGCAGCGAAGGTAGCAAAAGAAAAAAGGCAGCGAACTTGCGTTCGCTGCCTTTCGGCGTATACCCTCGCGGGTACTTTGCCAGATTGCTACTAGTTCGCCATCGGCAACAGGAGCTGGCAAGCGGCATAGCCACCAACCAGGGTGATGACGCCCGGAGCCTGCGTGCGGACCACACCGTCATCAAACGCGCAATACGCCTTGGTACCAGTCTGCGCGCTGATCGGAGTGCCGGTCGTGTAGAACTCGTTCGGGATAAGGCTAGGTGCGGCAATTACGCCAGTCGCGGCGAAGTTGTAACCGCTCTTGCCGTTGCCGGCGCCGTTGGTGGCCAGGTTGTTGTCAACCAAGCAACCACTGGCAGGAAGCGGCGTGCAAGGAGCCGCGCCACCCAGAGGAGCCAAAGTCGCAGGATAGCCAACGGTCGGATAAGCAGCGAAATAGCCGATCTCGCCGGTGACGATGGTACGCTCGGAAGCAGCCGCAGACGAATCGTTGGCAGCCATACGGGCGCGCATCAGGTTAGGAATCGCGATAGCTGCGATGATCAGGATGATTGCCACCACGATCAGCAGCTCAATCAGTGAGAAACCCTTCTGTTGTTTCCGCATCTCTATTTTCCCCTCGTTTCGGACTTTATTGTTGAATCATGCTGGTCATGGAATGACGCAGTCGGGATTGATGTTCGCATTTGCCTGGCCAAAGCAGCTAGTTACCTTGGTTCCGGCCTGGGTCCGGGCAATTCCATTCTTTTCAGTGCAGAGCCAAACTATCGTCCCATTCTAAAGCTTTCCGGGCATTGTCCCGTGCCAAAATGCGTCGTGAGAGCTGACAATTCGTGTCAGTCTGGAACGGGTTGGTCCTTTGGTGAGAACGGTGTTTTGGGCTGGGCTTGCAGGAAGAAGGTGGGCCGGGGAGAGTCGAGCTGCGCTCGGGGGGCAGCAGAGTCGGCTGTCCCGACATATGCCCGTCTGCTTGAATCTCAACATGAACCTTTCTGCTCGCCAGCTGCCGTAGAATGTCGGCTGAACGATTCTGGAGATCCTGAGTTCAATTTTATGGCCACTTCGAAGGATGTCTCGATTGATGCCGATATTGCGCGGGCGTGGACACTGCCTTCGCATCTTTATACCGAGGCGGCTGCGTTTGCCGCGGAAAAAGAACGAATCTTTCGGCGAAGCTGGCAGGTGGTGGGGCATCGCGACCAGGTGGCGAACGAAGGTGACTACTTCACGGCCGAGCTGGTGGGCGAGCCGTTGCTGATTGTGCGGGGGAACGACGGCCAACTGCGCGGGTTCTACAACGTGTGCCGGCACCGCGCCGGACCGCCGGCTGAAGGCTGCGGCACGCGCAAGCTGTTTCGCTGCGGCTACCACGGATGGACGTATGGTCTGGATGGAGAGCTTTTGAGCGCCACGGAAATTGAAGGCGTGGAAGGATTCCGTCGCGAAGATTTCGCTCTGGTGCCGGTGCGGGTGGAGGAATGGTTCAACTTCATCTTTGTGAATCTTGATGGCGATGCCCGGCCGCTGCGCGAGAGCCTGGGCGAATTGCCGAAGCAGGCGGAGAAGTTTAATTTTTCCGGGATGAAGCTGTTCGAACGCCGGTCGTATGAGATGAATTGCAACTGGAAGACCTATGTGGACAATTATCTCGAGGGGTACCATCTGCCGAGCGTGCATCCGGGACTGAATCGCGAACTGGATTTCAATGCCTACGTAGTCGAGCCGTATGAGAGGCACGTGCGGCAGTTCAGTCCGATCCGGGGAGCGCAGGCCGGGGATACGGCTCCGCGGCGCTACGCGGAAGCGCGCGAGGATCTGACGACGGACTATTTCTGGATCTTTCCGAATTGGATGCTGAACTGCTATCCCGACAATGTGTCACTCAATATTGTGTTGCCGGTGGGGCCGGAGCGCTCGGTTGCGATCTTTGAATGGTATTTGCCGGAGACGGAGCACGGTAGCCCGGCGGCCAGGGCTGCGGTGGAATTCAGCGATCAGATCCAGGTTGAAGACGTGGGCATCTGCGAACGGGTGCAGAAGAACCTGAGGTCGCGCAGCTATTCGCGAGGACGGTTCAGCGTGAAGCAGGAAAAGGGCGTGCACGCGTTTCATCGGATGTATGCGGAAGCGATGAGAGACGATTAACGCCGGGCGAGGGGGAGAGCCTGGATGGTTTGCTCTTCACTCTGCTTGTTCTTCACTCTGCTTTAGTTCTTTCTCCGTTTGTTCTTCACTCCGCTTTGATGAACAGGCAGGTTATGTCATCGTGCTGCGGAGTTGAGCCCACGAAGAGATCGAGCGCGGCCATGAGACGGTCGAGCAATTCTTTTGGCGTGCCGGACACTCCGGCTTCGAGCGCGCTGAGCAGTCGAGGTTCGTCGAAGTCTTCGTCCCGGGCGTTGACGGCTTCGACCAAGCCGTCGGTAAAGATGATGAGCCAGTCTCCGGGCGCGAGCGTGACGCTGGCCGATTGATACTTTGCTTCGGCCATGATGCCGAGCGGCAGTCCTCCGACATCGAGACGCTCGATCGATCCGCTGGCGCGGCGCAAGATCGGGTTGTTGTGACCGGCATTGATGTAGTGGAGGACGCGGCGGGCGGCGTCGTACTCCGCCAGGAATGCGGTGGTGAAGCGCAGTCCGCCCTGGCTGTTGGAGCAGGCGTATTTGTTCATGTTCGCTACCAGCTCTTCCAGGGGAACTTGCGCGGTCGAGAGCGTTTTGAGGCTGGCCTGGAAAGTGGCCATGAGCATGGCTGCGGGAATGCTTTTTCCGGCGACGTCGGCGACCGCGAAGATCACGCGATTCTCATCGTTGGTGCGGCCGGGGCGAGGAAACACGTCGTAGTAGTCTCCGGCGACGGTGTTGGCGGGGCGCGTAGCGTAGGCGATGGAGATTCCTGGAATCTGCGGCGGAGCTCCGGGGAGCAGCCAGGTCTGGATCTCGCGGGCAATCTGCAAATCGCGCTTCATCACGACGCGGTCGGCAATCTCAAGCATGAGCAGCAGAAAAAGAAGCAGCGCACCCCAGAAATGGAAGTCGAGTTCGACGACGTGGAGTTCGTGTCCGGCATCGTGATAGGTGAAAGCGCCGCTGGGAAACACGAGCATGATCAACGCCGCGAGGAGCAGCACGCGGCGGGCGGGTGAAAGTTTTTCGAGAACCGCCCAGAAGAATTCCTTGACGACGTGCAGGTGGCGGCCGCGGTGAGTTAATCCCTCAGGCGTTTTGGCGGCGACGTCGCGGGAATAGAGGCGGTAACTGGCGCGGGCCTCGTTTTCAAACTGCGACCAGAGTTGGCTGACTTCCAATCCTTCCGTGACCCGTTGCCAGAAGCGGTGCAGCCGCACGCGGATGGGAGGGCGTTCGGTGGAAGAGGATTGCGCCGGTGGGGAGGCGGTCGCCATGGGGTCAGGTGATTATAGAGGAAGTTGAGCAGTGATCAGTGATCGGTGATCAGTGGCCAGTGGGCGGACTTCGATCAACTCGCTTGACTGGCCTTTGACTGCTGCCTTCAGAACAATGCCAACTGCTCATTGCTGGTTTGTATTGGAGACTTTTCGGCTGACGTCTGGCCTCGCGGGTCGGCGCGGCGGATGCCGTATTTTCGGCGGAAGCTCGAGATGAGTTCTGCTACGCGCTTGCCATAGGAGGGCGGCAGAAACGAGCGGTCCTGGTAGCGCTGGCGGTAGTTCTCGACCAACTGTGGAAAGTGCTCTTCGAGAAAAGGAAGGAAAATCGCGGCCGAACACGGCTTGAGAAACAGAGGTCCAGAGAAGATGTGGCGGGCGCCGGCTGCGGCGGCGGCTTGCACCACTGCTTCCAGTCCAGCGGGCGAATCGGTGATGCCGGGCAGAACGGGGCAGCAACTCACGCCTACGGTGAGTCCGGCTGCGCTGAGTTCGCGCACGGCCTCCATCCGGAGATCGGGGCGCGGGGCGCGCGGCTCGAGGATGCGGGCCAGTTCGACATTCAAAGTTGTGATGGTGATGTGAATCGAGAGCGTGTTGTTGCGCGCGACTTCGCGTAGAAGATCGAGATCGCGCACGACCAGGTTGGACTTGGTGACGATGCTGAGCTCGAAGCCGCGATGGCGGGCGAACTCTTCAAGAATACTGCGCGTGACTTCGTAGCGGCGCTCGGCGGGCTGGTAGGGATCGGTGGCGGTGCCGAGAGAAATAGCCTCCCCGGACTTGACGCGCCGGAGTTCGCGGCGCAGGAGTTCCGCAGTGTGCTGCTTGACGTAGATCTTCTGCTCGAACTCGGCGCCGTCGCGCATTTCCATGAACTCGTGGGTATAGCGGGCGTAGCAATATTTGCAGGCGAATTCGCAGCCCCGGTAGGGGTTGATGCTCCAGGTAAAGGGCATGCGTCGCTGGCTGTTGCAGCGGTTCAGCAGAGATTTTGCCGGGAGCGTGAAGTATTCAACGTTATGACCTTCGCGGAGGGACTCGCCTGCGGCGGCGAGCCGGGCAATGCCGACGAGCGGGGATTTCAGCGGAGGCGCGAACAAGGGCAGGCTGGACATATTCGCCTTTTCTTCGCCTACTGTAGGACTTTAATCTGGCATTGTCAAGCGGCCGCGGGGTGGTGAACTCTATCGCTTCAAACGTCTGGTAACAACAGTTGACTTTCGGTTTGCCTATGCCTGGGGGCGCAATCCCGAACCTGAGGTGATTTCCGTGAGGGCTGGCAGTTTTGCCAGTTTTTTGGGGTGGCGCGATGCTCATATGCTCGTCCGCATGGAGGTATTCCAATGATGGTGCGTGACGGTCTGGCTTCGTGGAACGATGGCGCGGCGAAACGATCAATCCTTGATTTCGTTCAGCGGGTGACGACCGAGGGCGGGAAGGACTTCGTGCCTGTGCCGGAACGGATCGCGGTCTTCGATAACGATGGGACGCTCTGGTGCGAGCAGCCATTCCCGTTTCAAGGGCTTTTCGTTCTGGACCGCATCCGAGCCTTGGCACCCCAGCATCCGGAGTGGAAAGACCAACAACCCTTCAAGGGTGTGATCGAGAATGACATGAAGAGCCTGGCGGCCGGTGGCATGCCAGCTCTTGTTGAACTGGTCATGGCAACTCACGCAGGGATGACCTCGGACGAGTTCGACGGCCTTGTCAAGGATTGGCTGGCTACGTCCCGGCATCCAAAATTCAACCAGCCGTACACCGATCTTGTGTATCAGCCGATGGTGGAATTATTAGCTTTCCTGCGAGCGAATGACTTCGAGACCTTTATTGTCTCCGGTGGCGGTATCGAGTTCATGCGCACATTCAGCGAGAAGACTTATGGTGTTCCTCCCCACCAGGTCGTCGGCAGCAGCATTGTGACAAAATACGAAGTGCTAGACGGGAAACCGGTACTGATGCGCGACGCTAAGCTGGACTTTTACGACGATCATGACGGCAAGCCGGTGGCGATCAATAAGTTCATCGGACGCCGCCCAATCGCCGCGTCTGGCAATTCCGATGGCGATTTTCAGATGCTGGAATGGGTCACAGGCGGCTCGGGACCACGTTTCGCACTTCTCGTTCACCACGAAGATGCCGTCCGCGAGTTCGCATACAACCGCTCAGCTGTAGGCAACCTCGAGCAGGCCCTGGAGGAAGCGCCGAAACGTGGCTGGATCGTCGTGAGTATGAAGAACGACTGGAATCAAATCTTCGCGTATGAAGATAAAGAGGCTCTCCAAAGAGAACCGGAACTCTCAGCTTCCGTGCGCAGTTGATGTCTGCGCACGGAGCAGCTGAAAGTCTCTTTCACTCACTTGCCTAGCTCAAAGGAATGGAGCTTCGTCATTGCGGTTCCGTAGTTTCCCAGGTGGTAGACCGATGCTGCCACGGGCGAGAACGTGAACCGGTCGAACGGCTTGGCGAGCATTGCGTCCAGAAAGTCGATAGTCCCGATGCCGATGGTGACGTGCGGGCTGTAATGGTCGCCGCTGTGCTCGGGAACAAATACTTTGACATATTGAATGACCGCTTCGAGGATGTCCGGGTCTTGGGGCGTGGTCACGTAGGCGGCGGCTGTACCGGTGGGCGCGGTGAACGGTGCAACCGCGTCGATCAGTTCCTGTTGCAACCTTAGCAAGTCAGAGGTGGGCTCGATTACGATACCGGCAAGCCCAATGGGCTTCTGCGGAATGTAGTAATACTTGAACGCCTGCAACTTCCAACTGGTCGCCTTCTCTTTGGCAAACACTTCGTCGGCAGCTTTATATACGTTGTCCAGATCTGCGGTGTTGACATACCGTTGCAGGACCGTGACATGTGGGGCGTATTGGCCGCCCAACGGGAAGCCTTTGGGAAAATTCTTCAGGAGCTGGGCGTTGGCGTCATGGGCGCGTTGGATCATGGTTGCGTCCGGTTCAAGCAGGATGTCGATGGCAGTAATGCTGCTTTGTGCGACCGCAGGTGGTTGTTCTGCAATCGTCGCTCCACTAGTTTTCATAGTTCTCCTTTCGCTTCTAGTCGTTCTTCGTATTGATCACCTGATCGTATTGATCACCTTATCCATGCTCTTGATCGCGAGGTCGTTGTACTTTGCAGGAAGATTCCCGTTTCATGGTCTTGCTATGCGTTCGCGAAACACTGTCTAGTGAAAAACAACTTCCGGCGGCGGGACAACTGTCTTTTTTGACAGGGAATGAGAACTTCCCGAAGGAACCCACGCACCGTTTCGGCCATCTGGAATCCGCCATCGGCACTGTCTTTTTTGACAGTTAGCCAGGTCGGCGTCCATCGCGTATCCTATTTGGCGCCAGAGCAAGGAGCGGAGCTAGCTGCGCCCTCCCCCGCCCTAGCGGAGAGTTGATGAAGTGCCCTGCGCTCACACTGATTCTGCTTCTGACCGTTGTGGCGGCCCGTGCGCAAACAGAAAGCGCCCGGATTTCTGGCAGGGTCACGGACCCGACCGACGCCGTGATCGCGGGCGCCGAGTGTAAGATCACCAACCTCGAAACCAACGTTTCGACCATTACCACGACGAACCAGGACGGGATCTACGTCATCCCTGACCTGCGTCCTTCCACCTACCGGCTGACCATTCAGAAGAAGGGCTTCCGCACCGTTGTCCAGCCCAGCCTCCAGCTCTATGTACAAGATGCGATCAATGAGAATTTCAAGCTGGCGCTCGGTTCTGTGTCAGAGATTTCCATTGTCAGTGCGCCAATGTTGCAGACCGATTCCGCCTCGGTCAGTACCGTCGTGGACCAGCAGGTCGTACAAAACATGCCGCTGAACGGCCGCAGCTTTCAGTCGCTAATCGCGCTGACCCCGGGAGTGGTGTTCACGTCGCAAAATCTCGGGGCAGGCCAGTTCAGCTCGAATGGGCAGTACACCGACACGAACTATTTCATGGTCGATGGCGTGAGTGCGAATTTTGGAATTCTTTCCGGCCTAAGTCAGTCGATAGGCGGCAGCATACCCGCGTTTACCGCTCAAGGGGGCACGAACGGACTGGTTTCTGTCGATGCGATGCAGGAGTTCCGGATACAGACGTCGTCGTATGCGGCGGAGTACGGGCGCACTCCGGGGGCCCAAATCTCAATCGTTACGAAATCCGGTACCAATCATTTTCATGGCAATGCTTTCGATTATCTACGAAACGATCTGTTCGACGCCCGGAACTACTTTGACAGTCCTCCGTTACCGAAGCCGCCGCTGCGCCAGAATGACTTTGGAGGCACATTAGGCGGCCCCCTCCTGAAGGACAAGACTTTCTTCTTCTTTTCTTACGAAGGGTTGCGGTTGTGGCAACCCCAGACGGACATAGAAGAAGTCCTGACGCCTTCCGCGCGGGCCGCGGTCGCTCCAGTCTATCAACCGATTGTGCAAGCCGTACCGCTTCCGGACCCAGGTGCCCCGGTGGTTGATCCGACCTGCGACAACATCCAAAATCCATGCCGGTCGAACCTCACCATGGCCTACTCCAATCCTTCCTCTCTCGATGCAACCAGCCTCCGCGTCGACCACAACCTGTCGAGCAAGATCACTCTGTTTGCGCGCTATAACCACGCGCCGTCGTATTCCGCTTCACGCTACATGGAGGAATTAGGTTATGGGGATGTGAATGCCGACACGTTCACAGTGGGAGCTGACATGCTGGTTGCTCCCACAAAAGTGAACAATTTCCGTGCGAACTGGAGCCGAAACACCGCGAAGGTTGCAACGAGGCTGACCGACTTCTACGGTGGCGTGGCGCCGCCCCCTTCAGCGCTTTACCCTTCGGCTTCCCCATATCAATTTGACACGAGTCAGGCCCTGGTCTTTTTCCCCGGGGCGAGGTTTCGGATGGGTTCAACAGTTCCCTCGCCGAACGGCAACTCAATTTCGTGGATACATTCTCCTGGGCCGTCGGTGTGCACCAACTCAAGTTCGGCGGTGATTATCGCCGCCTTCACCCCGAGGAATCGCTGGGCACAGACTACGCCGTCTTTCCGGCCTATACGGACTTGGTGGCGGGGACCACCGGCTCGATCCTCCTGAGCGCGGACAATCCTTTCTCCGTGACCGTGAATAACACCTCCCTTTTTGCTCAAGATACGTGGAGAGTGACCAATCATGTGACTCTGACCTACGGGTTGCGCTGGGAGATTAATACGCCGCCGGTTTCGGCATCCGCGGGCCAGCCGCTCTACGTAGTGCAGGGAATCTTCGACTCGAAACCCATCGCGGCGGTGCCGGGAGCCCTCTGGCACACCACGTATAGCAATTTTGCACCTCGCATCGGAGTGGCATACCAGGCCACTCCCAAGACTGTGCTGAGGGGAGGGGCTGGGATCTTCTATGATCTGGGCTACGGGGACGCGGGCTACGCTGCTGTTATTTTCCCGTATCGGCGCAATGAGTTTCTTTCCGGGGACATTCCTTTCGATGTCACCCAGCCGGCGTTCCAGCCCCCGCCGTTCTCGGCCGCATTCAACAAGAATGTGCTTGATACAGTCGCTTTCGATCCGGACCTCGCACTTCCGTACACCCTGCAGTGGAATGTGGCGGTTGAGCGAGAGCTGGGAGCAAAGCAGACTCTGACGGCGACTTATCTTGGCTCGAGAGGCGAACGACTCATGCGCGGGGATAGCGTCCTTCCTCCGGCGCTCAAGACTTCCAGCGGCAACGTCGCCGTCACCGCGATCCGGAACGCCGGGTACTCACACTACAACGCGTTTCAGCTTCAGTTCCGGCGCCGCATGTCGCACGGCTTGCAAGCGCTCGTGTCTTACAACCTGGCAAAATCCAGCGATCTGGGTTCCAGTGACGTGAGCGGCCTGGCAGCACAGAGCTTGAGCGAAATTGTGCTGCCTCCACTGACGCCCTCCGACTACGACGTGCGGCAATTTCTTGGCGCTGCCGTCTCCTACGAGATGCCCACACCTGCCTGGGGCGGCATCGGCAATGCGATCGTCAAGGGCTGGGCGGTGGACGGCCTGGTACGCGTCTTCTCCGGGGCGCCACTTAATATTACTGTGGGCGGGTTGTCTCCTGTTGCCGGCTTCTACAGCACTCAGGCTGAGATTGTGCCCGGCCAACCCTTCTGGATTCCTGATCCGAGTCAGCCGATCGGCAGAGCCCTGAATCCCGCTGCTTTTTCATTTCCGCCCGCAGGGCAGGTAGGGGACTTTCCCAGGAATGGGCTGCGCAGTCCTTACTCGATCGACCAAACGGATGTTGCGCTGCGCCGCCGTTTTGACCTAACAGAGCGCGTCAAGCTGGATGTGCGCGCGGAATACTTCAACGTCTTTAACCACCCGATGTTTGGACTGCCGGGATCAAACTGCGCACCCGATGATCAGTGGGCTTATAACGGCGGCTCGATCAATCCAGGCTTTGGCAAGGTGTGCTCCACAGCGAACCTTGACGCGGGCGGCTCAGGCGGACAGAGCGCACTCTACGCCCCGGGCGGCCCGCGCTCGGCACAGTTCACGGTCAAAATCCTGTTCTAAAGACCCACACGCTAAAGCAAAGGCGGCATAGAGGCTATCAGACTACAGAGAGTCACCGGGTTCTGAGTGCAAGGGCCGTTCTCGCCGGCTTGCCTTCCGACTAGCGCATTGATCGAGCACGACTGCAGCGAAGCACACACGCGCCGCCCTGTCTATTTTGACAGTTATCGCCGGGTCATGGCTGAGCGTACTTTTATGCGAGACGGGGGACGACGTATATGAAGCTGCGTCTGAATCATTTCAATTTCATTGCGTGCATGTTCGGCGTCGTGATCGCACTGTTGGCGGGAAATGTTCAGGCACAGAAGGCATCAGCCCCTGCCGCATTCTCTTTTGATGTGTACGGCGACTCGCGGTCGATGATGTACCTCCCGCACAAAGCCGACCAAGAGGCGGACGCCCGCAAGCTGATGGTTGACATGTTCGAACTGGCTGTTCCACCGGAGTTGGCGCCTGAGGTGGTCCAGAAATACGTCAAGCTGACTTATGACCCATCCTCCAAGGAACTTGTGCAGATGGTTATGCCGTACATGACCACCAGCGAAGTGACCACTCTGAAGTTCGACCGAGGCTGGGTCACTGAGGCTTCGGTTGAAGACGTAAAGCTCCTTCCCGGTGTGAACTTCACCATGTATCGCGCGGCAGGCGGAGAGTGGGTTGCGCGTGAAGTGGTGAAGGACGTCCAGACGAAACAAGCCGACTTTATTCTCAGCACCGGGGACCTCGTGTGGTGGGGCATGCAGGGCGACAAACCATCCGACAGCCCGTACTGGAGGCTGGTAAACAAGGACGTGCTCGAGCAGTTGCCGGGTCCGGACAGACGCTTGAAGGAAGCGGGCTTGGATGGGCGCGTGTTTCCCGCAGTCGGGAATCACGAAGTGTGGGGGGACACCGACGTAGAAGGGCTGCTGACCCTATTCCCCTATCTGAAGAAGATGGGAGTTTCTGACAAGAACTTCATTTACACATTCGATTACCAGGGCGTTCGCTTCATCTTCTTGTGGACCGGTGGATATGACGAAAAGGAGCCTTCGGCATGGAACGCTACCCAGCCTGTCTATGAAGCGCAGATGAAGCAACTCCGGGCATGGTTGGACGAGGCCAAGGCGAAGAGCATCAAGAAGGTCTTCATCTCTTTCCACGCTCCTGCCTTTGCCAGTTGCGGTCTAGGGCCCATTCCGGAAGCACAGAATCCTCACAAAACGATTGCGGCATACGCCAAAGACCTGGACATTGTGGTCTTCAATGGGCACGTGCACACGACCGAACTGTACCAGGTCGACGGCGTGAAATACCTGCTGTTGGGCGGCGGTGGTGCGGAACAGGATCCGATCCTTCCCGGCAGGACGCACAACAAGCTCCCCGAGGGCTACCCCAAGGATCTGTACTGGAACGGCGAAGACCCCAAAGAGGACTATAGCTACCTGCATGTAGACGTCATACCAGGACAGCCAACGAAGCTCACACTCAATCGCTTCCGGCCGTGGTCGGCTCAGCCTTTCGAATCGCTGGAATTGTTCAAATGAAGGGCCATGGCGGTATGTCTCTCCGCACTGCTCTGCCTTTGCCGGCTTTTGTCCTGCACCCGCTCACGGCTGCGGGCATCGCAGTCATGCATGTTTACCTTGCCGCTGGGCATCTCTTGAAGCTGATCGGTGGCGAGGTTACATGGACAAACGTCTGGAAGGGCTTTGGCGCGCTTGCCGGCGCCTACGTGTTCGCGGCGCTCGCATCACGCGGGCTCGTGAAGCGAAGACGCCAGGATCAACGAATGCCTGAAAATGAACCAGCCCAATTATCGACTTAGACCAGTCCCAGGTTAATCCTGTCTTGCTGATTACATCCGAGCAGAAGCAGTGGGTCGCCTTCACCCTACGCGGATGTGGCTGCGGAGAACCATCTCGAAAAGCGCGACCGGCGGGGTCTGCCTACGAAGAACTCATGCGCTCTTTACGGGGAAGTCCACACTGCAGGTGACCGGTCGACATTGTAAGCGTAGGAGCGTATCCGCGCCAATTTCGCATTCTGTTTCTGATCCAAGAATGCGCTGATCTGGTCGTTCGATGCCCGGCGGATGACCGCCAGCTTGCAGTTACGGGCCTTCCTGGATAGAGACCGGTCTGACCGCACAGTCTCCAATTGCGACTTCGTCGACTCCAAAGTCTCGAGCATCTGCGATTGCTGGTCTGCCGTCAGCTTCAGTTGCTTGCTCAGTTCCTTTGCCCGCTTCGCCGGATCGAAACGTCCATTCTGGTACCACTCCGGGGACGATCCCGAGGTTCGTGCACACCCGCATGGCTGCGTATGGTCCACGCATGGACATTTCTGATTGTGGAAGTCCACGGTGTTCATGGTGTTCGCGATGTTCGCAGGGTCGCCTGGGTTTTGCGCGACGGCAGAGACCGCGATCAAGCCGATGAAGACCAGGGCGATGAAGACCAGAGCCGGTACAATTCGGCATTGTCTTAGCATGGCCTCTCCAGGTGTGAAGCTTCGACCCGAGACATCTGTAACCAATCAAATTATGAACCCGGAGTTTTAAAGGCGCAGCGTCTTTTACGAATCTTTACCTGATGATCGAGCTGTAGCCTTGGGATCGGCATTTTGCCATCCGTGCTCCGTCGAGTCGTAAGGAGCAGCGGTTGTGGTTCAGTTTGCGAAGAAAAAAGCGTCGAGCTGCACTCGACGGACAGCCGGGGGCGGCTGTCCCCACATTCCTTATTGTCGAGAGTTATTGTCGACCTGGAATTATCGTTGAGCTGGCGGGTTTTCTGCGGGCTTCTCGAACAACTTGGAATCGACTGTGGGATTGAACTCCAGTGAGGTGTACTCGGACGTGCTGGAAGGCTGGCCGTCCTGTTTGTTGTGGCGCACGAAGGGGAGGGTCACGCCGTTGGTTGTCTTCCAGTTGTCCATGTCGGTCTCTCCTTGAACGGGGCCGCCCTGGCTGAGAGTGGGATACGTCTCCTTCAGAATGTGACCGGTCTGGGGATCGACGAACCAGCGGATGGAGGCTCCGGCGGCGTTTACGTCGACGATGCGGGCTTCGATGTCGCCGACCTTCTCGGTGCCGGCGGCGCGGAAAAATATATTGGGATCCTTAGCGTGGGAGGCGATGAAGATGGGATCACGCTTGATCTGATCGAGAGTTTCCGCCTTCTGCGAGGCAGGGAAGTCGCGCATGCCCTGGCCGGGAACGGCCATGAAGCCCATATCCGGGGTGACGACAATGTTCATGGTTCCACCCGGAGTCTGCATTTCGGCGTGCAGGTGATCCGGGTAAACGATGACGGTTTCCACCTGGATGGGGAACTCGCCTTGCGGCAGTTTTCTGGGTGAGGGTCAACTTTGCTTTTACGGACTTGATTGCGGATAGTTTGGCTTCGCCGCCCATCGCGGCGACTACTTTCGCGGCCAAGGCTTTGCCTTCTTCATTCGAGGCTGTGGGTTTCTCGATCTTCTCTTCTTGTTTCGCGCCCGGCGCGCCCGGCGGAGGCGGAATGGTGATGTCGATTTCCGTTACGGGGCCGAGCGACGAGAGCGGCTTATCGAATTCTTTGGTGTTGCCGACCACGAGCACGGCGAGCTGGTCGCGGTGGACATATTTCGCCGCGATGCGGTTCACATCCGCAGCAGTAACTTTCTGAATCTCAGCGGGAAATTTGTCGAGCCAGTCCGCGGGGTAACCGTAAAACTCATAAGTGACACGCTCGGCGAGAACTTTGTCGGGCGAGTCCAGACGGAAGATAAACGCATTCAGGATCGCGTCTTTCGCCTGCTTGATTTCGGCGTCGGTGATCGGTTGTTTGGCCAGATTGTCGAGATCTTCATCGAGCGCCTGAATCGACTCGATCGTGCTCTGGCTCTTGGTGCCGATGACGAATTGCTCAATGCCGGGATGCCCGAAATTGGTGCCGATGCCGCCGCCGACGTTGTAGGCCAGGCCGCGCTTGGTGCGGATATCGTTGAACAGCCGCGAGGAGAATCCTCCGCCGAACGCGTCGTTGAAGACAGCGATGGCGTAGTAGTCGGGATTGTTGCGCGTGGTGCCGAGGGCGACCATGTGAATGTTGCTCTGATTCACGTCATCTTTCGGGATGAGGTAATAGCCGGGTTTCGCGGGCTGGTACTTGATCTCTTCTTTCGGCAGATCGGCGCCTCTGGTCCATGACTCGAAAGCCGCGCGCAGCTTGGCTTCCATGGCCACGGAGTCGAAATCGCCGCTGATGCCGAGGATCATGTTATTGGGATGAATATAGGTGCTGTGCCAAGTCGATGAGATCCTGGCGGGTGATGGCGGCGATGGTGGAATACTCAGGCTCGCGGGCATAGGGATTGTCCTTGCCGTAAGCCAGCCTGGTGGATTCACGGGCCGCGATGCCGCCAACCTCGTCGTTGCGCCGCGAGATGCCGTCTTCTGCCTGCTTCTTGGCAAGCTCGATCTTGTCGGCGCGGAATTCCGGATTTTGCAGGAGGTCGGTGAAGACTTTGAAGACATCGTCGAAGTCGCCCTTCAGGCAGCTCAATCCGATGGTGGTGGAATCGGGACCGCCGCCGGTCTCGACCTTGGCGGCACGCACTTCGAGCAGATCGTCAAGTTGGTCTCCGGTCTGCGACCTGGTGCCGCCGGTACGCCAGACTTCGCCGAAAATATCTACGAGTCCAACCTTGCTGGCGGGTTCGTTGCGGGAGCCGCCACGGATGCGCGCCGAGCCCTCAATCAGCGGCAGTTCGTGATCTTCCTGCAGGAAAATCACCATGCCGTTGGAGAGTTCAATTCGCTTCGGCTGCGGGGGATGGAACGCGGGCAGCGGAGGGATGGGGATTTGCTGCCAACTGGCGGCTTGTGCCGCAGCTCTGGGGAAGAACGCAAACATGGTGCCGGCGAGGAGAATCGTGGACAGAACGATCCGCTTCAGGTTCATTGCGCACCTCCCTGATCAGACGTACCTTGATCCGACCCCTGCTGATCATCTTGTCCCATGCCCGGGGCGGTTTCGATCACGCCGACGGTGCGGTTGGTATCGTTGAAAGTTTCGTTGGCCACGCGCCGAATGTCGGCCTTGGTGACCAGATCGATGCGGTCGACGGAGCGGAACAACTCGCGCCAGTCGCCGTAGCGAGTCTGGTAGTCGGCTAACTGGGCCGCCAATCCCTGGTTGTCTCCCAGGCCGCGGATGAGGTTGGCTTTGGTGCGAGTCTTGATCATCTTCAGTTCGTCGTCGCTGATGTCTTCTTTCTTCAGGCGCTCGATCTCGACGTGAATCGCGTCGGCCATTTCCTGCGTGCTGTGTCCAGGCAGGGGAACGGCGTAGAACGCAAAGAGGTGTGGGTACTTGGTGCCGGGCAGGCCGCTGAATCCAGCGGCGAACGAGGCGATTTTCTTATCGCGAACCAGCGCGCGGTACAGGCGGGAGGTGCGGCCTTCCGACATGAGATCGGTGATGGCGTCATAGACCGCGTCATCTTTGGTTCGGTAATCGGGCCGGTGATAGCCCTCGAGATACAGGGGCTGGGCTTTTTCTTTGAGGATAACCTTGCGTTCGGAGTTCTGTGGAGGCTCGATGGTGGTGATTTCATCGGGCTTGGGACGCGTGGGCAGGCGTCCAAAGTATTTTTCGAGAATCGGCATAGCCTCCGAAGCCTTCACGTCACCGGCGACGGCGACGACCATGTTCGCGGGTACATAGTATTGATCGAAAAACTTCTTTGCGTCGGTGGCTGAGAAAGAATTTAGATCAGACATCCATCCCACGGTGGGGCGGTGATAGGGATGGGCCTCGAATGCTGCGGCGTTAAACTGCTCGAGCAACCGGCCGATCGGGTTGCTGTCGGTGCGCAGGCGGCGCTCTTCGATCACGACGTTGCGTTCTTTGTAGAATTCGCGAAGCACGGGGTGAAGAAAGCGTTCTGACTCGAGATAGGCCCACAGCTCAAGCCGGTTGACGGGCAGCGAGTAGTGGTAGTCGGTTTCGTCGTAATCAGTGGACGCGTTGAGGTCCTGGCCGCCGCTTTGCTCGACGATCTTGCCGAACTGGTTGGGAACGACGTACTTGTCAGCTTCAGCGATGGCGTCTTTCCAGGCTTTTTCCAGTTGCTTCAACTTCGCTTCGTCGCGACCGACGGACTTGTCTCGCTCGGCGAGGTAGGCGGCGTAAGCGGTCTCAACCTTTTCGAGCGCTGGCTTTTCGGCGGCGTAGTTGGTGGTGCCGATTTTGTCGGTGCCTTTGAAGGCCATGTGCTCAAACATGTGCGCCAGGCCTGTTTTGCCCATGGGATCCTGGGCGGAGCCGGCGTCGACCATAGTAAAGAAGGAGAAGACGGGCGCCTCGGGCCGCTCACAGACAAGGATGGTAAGGCCGTTCGGCAGTTGCTTGACCGTGATGCGCTTTTCAAAGGACGCGACGTCCTGGGCGGCGGCGAGCGCGCTAAGAAGGATGAGCAGAAGCAGCGTGCCGGGCCTGAGTATGCGGTATTTCATCGGACCTCCAGAAGGTCGGGCGGACATATTTAGACGATCATATAGACGGACATGTTTAGACGAACAAGAAGGGCAGAAGTTTGAAATTACGTTGCGGGCAGGGAAGTTGTCAAACCGTGACGGGGGACTGATCGGACACGAGTGCGGCGGGAGAGGCCTGTATTTTGCGCTGGGCGCGATTTGATGCACAATGCCTGCTGGAGCGTGCGGACGATGGATTCGGTCATTGAAGTTCAGGGGAAGCAGTTCAAGCTGTCGAATCTGGAAAAGGTGTTGTATCCAGCGAACGGATTCACTAAACAGCAGGTCATCGATTACTACGTTCGGGTTGCGCCGGTGATGGTGCCGCATCTGGCGGGGCGTCCGCTGACGCGCAAGCGTTATCCGAACGGCGTGGACGACGAATTTTTCTACGAGAAGAATGCGCCGCAGCACCGTCCCGACTGGGTGAAGACGGCTCCGATCTGGAGCGGGAGAAACCGCCGCACCATCCATTACATTCTGGCCGATGATCTGGCAACGCTGGTCTGGCTGGCGAATCTGGCAGCGATTGAGTTGCACCCGTCGCTTTCGCTCGCGAAAGACATCACGTGCCCGACGATGATGGTTTTTGATCTTGATCCGGGAGCGCCCGCCGACATTGTGCAATGTTGCCGGGTGGGACTGTGGCTGCGGGAAATCTTCGAGCATTTTGGGTTGCAAAGCTTTCCCAAAACTTCCGGCTCCAAGGGGCTACAGATCTACGTTCCGCTGAACACTCCGGTCACTTACGAATTGACGAAAACGTTTTCCCACGCACTCGCGCAATTGCTCGAACACGACCATCCTGATCTCGTGGTGTCGGACATGAAAAAGCAGGTTCGAACCGGGAAAGTCTTCGTCGACTGGAGCCAGAACGACGAACACAAGACCACAGTGGCCGTGTACTCGCTGCGAGCGCGCGAGTATCCCACAGCTTCGACTCCGGTGTCGTGGGATGAGGTGGAGAGCGCGCTTAAGAAAAAAGACGCGAGCCTGCTGGTGTTCGAAGCGAAGCAAGTTGTGGCGCGCGTGGAGAAGATGGGAGACTTGTTTCGTCCGGTGCTGGAATTGAAACAACGGCTGCCGGAGCTGAAGGGAGTGGCATCCTCCGAGAGTCTTGCAGCGAAGCCCACCATCTCGATCGCCGCTCAAGCCGAAGAAGAGCACGAGGAAGAAGAGTCCAAGCAAGAGAAGCCCAAGCCGGTGCGACCGCGCGCTACAGGAAAAAGTGGGAAGCGGCCGGGGCCGCGGAAGGCGCGGCGCAAGGTATAATCCCGTGCGCTACGAATTTGCTTCAAGACGCTACTTCGTGAGCTTGCCATGCCTCAACTGTTTGCCGGAACTTCTGGATGGGCCTATCCGAGCTGGAAGCCGGACTTCTATCCAGCCAAACTCGCGCAGAAAAAGTTTCTTAGTCATTACGCTACGCAGCTCAATACGGTTGAGGTGAACTTCACGTTCCGGCAACTGGTGAAGGAAACTACAATCCAGAACTGGATTCGAGGAAACTCCGGCGCACTTTCGCCTGGGCATCAAAGCGCACCAGGTAATCACGCACATAAAGCGATTAAAAGCGACGGAAGATTTTGTTCCGCGATTCCTGGCGACGATCGAACCCCTGGCAGCGGCAGGCAAGCTGGGGCCGGTATTGTTTCAATTGCCGCCGAATCTGAAAGCCGACGCTGCGCTGCTCAAGGACTTTCTGGCGCTCCTGCCGCGCACGCTGCCGGCTGCGTTTGAATTCCGTCATGAGTCCTGGTTCACCGATTCGACGTGGGAACTGCTGAAGTCACACGGCGCCGCTCTGTGCGTGGCCGAGACGGAAGAGCGCACCACGCCGGATGTAGTCACGGCCGCGTTTGTTTACTATAGATTCCGCAAGCCGAATTACACGGGGGAAGAGCGGCGCGGCATGGTTGCGCGGATCGGCGAACACTTGGCAGCAGGCCGCGACGTGTTTGCCTATTTCAAGCACGAGGAAACGCCGGAAGGCGCGCTGTATCGCCGTGGATTTGCTGCGCGAAGTGCGCGCGGAGGCAGCTTGATTCGGATTCGATGTCGTCTGCTGGATCCTGGCATCTGCGTTGTGCTGGGCCGTGATCGCCGCGTTTGCATGGTCCCAAAATCCCCCGACCGCGTACCGTGCATGTTTTCGTCGCGCTTGCCGACAACCAGCACCAGGGCATTGTGCCGGTTCCGGCGCGGCTGGGGAATGGCGACGATCCCGAGCACAATCTCTACTGGGGTTCGGCCTATGGAGTGAAGACTTTCTTTGCGCGAAGTGCGGATTGGTCGCTGCTGAACTGCAGCGCAAAGCCAAAGCCCGAAGTTTTGGAGCGATGTATTTTCAAACACCGCAAAACGGATACTTATCTGGTCGCCGATGCTTATCGCGGAAGCGAAATCCGCCAAGCCATTCTGGACTTTTTCGACGCGGCCGCAGGAGCGAGCCCGGAAACTATCGACGGTCTGCTGTCAGGCGAAGCGGCTCACCATTCGTGGAGGTTCGAACCTGGTGGCTTACGTCGGGCACGATGGCCTCATGGATTTCAGTCTTCCCTAATTCCTAAGAAAAAGAACGAGACCCGTCGCGACGCCATCATCCTGGCTTGCGCAAGCAAGCAATATTTCGCTGATGTGCTGCGCGCAGGGGGAGCCTATCCTCTTTTGTGGACGACCAATCTGATGGCGCCGGAGGCCTACACTCTGAAGAGCGCGCTCGACGGCTGGATCGGCGGCGAGAACGGCGAACAAATTCGCGACCGCGCCGCCGGGGCTTACGACAAGTATCAAAAGTGCGGACTGCGCGCCGCCCGCAGACTCTTCGCCACCGGTTGGTGAGTGCCGGCCGTCTGGCATCCGCCTGATCACTTTCCCCAGAGTCCGATAACGCGCATACTTCATTCTTCCTCATCATGGCTGCGGAAGCCAACTCGCGCGTGCTTTCCGGCTTTCTCGACTATTTGAGAATCGAGAAGGGACTGGCGGCCCTTTCGATCGGCGCCTACACCACCGACATCTGCCAATTCTCGGAATTCCTGGAAAAGCGCAAGCGGCTGCTGCTGACCGCGCGGCGCGCCGACGTGCGCGATTTTCTGCAACAGCTTTTTTCCCATCAAGTGGATGGCCGCAGCGTGGGACGAAAACTTTCGGCGCTTCGTCATCTCTATCGCTATCTGCTGCTGGATAAGAAACTCGAACACGATCCCACGCTTGAACATCGAGTCGCCCGAGGCAATGGAAGGTTCTTCCGAAGGCGCTGGCGCGCGACGAAATGGAAGCGACGCTGGCTGCTCCGCTCACGCGCACCGCAGTCGAGCCGGCAAGACTGAAGGAGTCCGCAGCGATGGCAGCCCGCGATTGCGCCATGCTGGAAGTTTTTTACGCGGGAGCCCTGCGAGTTTCGGAAATCGTTAACGCGAAGCTCGAAGATCTGAAGCTCGAGGCCGGTACATGCTCGTGCGCGGCAAAGGCGACAAGGAACGCGTGGTGCCGCTGGGAAAGTCGGCACAAGATGCGCTCACGGAGTATCTGAAACGCGCGTCCGGTGCTGGCGGCAGGGAAAGCGAAGCGGAGATCGCGCGAGCTGCGGCAATCTCGCGTCGACGAAACTCACCGCTTCTGTTTATCGCGCGCGGAGGTCGCAAGCTGACGCGCCAGCGGATCTGGCAGATGGTGCGGGCGGCCTCGGCCGGCTCCGGGCGCGCCGCGTCTCCGCACATGCTGCGCCATTCCTGCGCCACGCACATGGTGGAGAACGGCGCCGATCTGCGCACGGTGCAGACCATCCTGGGCCATGCGGATATTTCGACGACGCAGGTCTATACGCACCTGGCGCTGGACCGGCTGCGAACGGTGTATCAGAAGCATCATCCCAGGGCTAAGGCGAGATGAAACTAACTGCGAAAATCCACCACGGAGGCACAGAGGCGCGGAGAAATTCATTAATGAACTCCTCTCCGCATCTCGGTGTCTCCGTGTAGATTCTGATTTTCATGGCTGCGAACAGAATGCCGAGACCACAGTCGCGCAAAGCTGTCGCCGACTTTCATCCGCCATCTGCGCGAGCGCAACGCGTCGCCGCATACGGTTAAGGCTTACAGTCGGGATCTGTCGCTCTTTGCCGCCTACGCCGGTTCGCGGGGATGGAAACAGATCGACCACATCGCGGTGCGAGGATTTCTCTCACAGCTTTACGAGAAGGGTTGAGCAAGACTTCCGTGGCGCGGGCGTTAGAGCATATGTAACTGTAGTCGGTGCCAACAGTAACAAGCCATTTCCTGTTCTCGCTCTCGGCATGATAAAAAATGTACACGGAGGCGCATGAATGTGGCTGACTGACTGACGTCTTTAGATTGCCTTTCGAGGCGGCTCGAGAGTGCCTTCGGACTTCAGATCATATTTCCTGATGGGTCTCAGATCTCATCCTGTCCCGCTGACGACGCTGATGTTTTATCCCAATCTGTTTTCGATTCACGAGCTGCCAGAGCCAGTGGGGCTTGTGGGTCCCTCGGGACACATTCTTCTTCCCAGACCGATGGCGCCTACGTCGGAACGACTGGAGCGAAATGGAATGTATCTTCTGGACGACGGCCACTGTTTTTACTACTGGATTGGACCGCATGCGTCTGTTTCGCTGCAGCAGGAACTGTTCGGCGTCCAATGCCAGCGGAAAGCTGACTCTTCCAGAGCCAACGAGTCCATTTGGTCTTAGGATAAAGAACATTGTTGACGAGCTGCTTCGGTCCAGCTGGCATGCATCCTGCAGTCCATATACGTATGTTGTCAGAGAAGACGGCGATCCGGTGCTCAAGATGCAGTTTCTGGCCCTGCTGGTGGAGGATCGCACCGAATTTGCACCTGCCTATCCGCAATGGCTGGCCCAAATCAGAGACAAGGTGTCTTCCATGTAAAAGCAGCAGAACAATAAAGACGTCTGGCTAGAATAGTTTTCGTGCATGGCTGCTGCTGACTGGTGGACATCTTTCTCTGAAATGCTGCGGCAACAGATGGCCAGGTCTGGGCAGAGACGACACGGCCGCATTGTCGGGGCAGATTGGCAAAATAGGCATGCGAAAGAGCATCTCTTGTGTCCAGTCTGCTGCTGGAATTGGGAACAAGCAGCTTGGACAGCAGATCGAGGGCATCCTCCGAAGCAGCACCAAACTGGCTCTTGAGACTCTGTTTCGGATACCAGGGAAGACTCACGTAGTCGGGCAGAGACTTCATGAGCTACACACATCAAGTTTCAGCCAGATCGAACATCATCGCATGGTTGACATACGGGCCAGTCAGACTCGGAGGGTGTGCCAAGGGCCCTGAAGATTGTGTTGAGCTGGCTGACATGATAATCGCCCGGCAGATAGGGCACTCGCAGCA
Organism: uncultured Acidobacteriaceae bacterium; assembly: GCA_963827005.1. GTDB lineage: Bacteria > Acidobacteriota > Terriglobia > Terriglobales > Acidobacteriaceae > Sulfotelmatobacter. Next base: position 37,881 of record CAWGZD010000007.1, on the reverse strand, counting down.
TCAGCTCGGCAAAGACACAGCCTGCAGACCAAATGTCTATGGCGGTTGTGTATTCTCTGGAGCCAAACAACTTGCAGGCATACCACTTTGTGACAACAGAGTTTGTCATTTTGGGGGCGCTTTCTCTTGCAAGTCCAAAGTCGGCAAGCTTTAGCACACCGTCCTGCGAGATTAGGTATTGTTCGGCTTGATGTCTCTGTGAATAATGTGTCTTCTGTGGCAGGCATCCAGGCCCTGCAGCAGCATTTTCATCCAGGCCTTGATGTCTCCAGGCATGAAGACAAGGCTCTTGTCCTTGATAAGCATCTCCAGATCCCAGTTCGAATATTCCAGTATCATGTGTATGTTGTCCTTGATCAGGGAACACATCCTTCAGCTGGACTATGTTTGCATGCAGAGAAAGCACCTGCAGGGCCTGTATTTCGCGCAGGGCAGAAAAGTCCAGACCCGGCTGAGATGGGGTCTTCTTGATCTTCTTGATTGCCACCAGCTCTCCGTTGCATGTGTCCTGGCCCAGATAAACCACAGCATATGTGCCCTCGCCGATTTTCTTCAGCTTTGTGTATTTCTTCCGCCACTTTGCCTCATACTCGTCCTGGACATCGTCGTCGATCGAGTCCCTGTCGTCTGCATGGACGGCGTCGAGCATGGTCTGGCTGCTCTGCACGACAATGCACCAAGCCTGTTTTTCAACATTAGCACCATTGTTTATTTGGAGCCAGACGAGTCAATTCTGAGAGGGCTCGTAGTTGGGATGCACCACAAGGATCGGATTGGACTTGTCGCCCTCGGTGAGCTCGATGAGCACACAGTCTTTGCGCACGAGTCGTTCAATCACTGCACGCACCTGTCTTCTATTTGCGTTCAGATCCTCTTCGCTCTGCATGTCCTCCTCGATGCTTTCCAAATACCAGTTGATCAGATCGCTCTTTCTCAGGCCAACTTCGTCTGTCGAGTCGCGGCGTCGCAGACGGTACACCAGCATGTTGCTGATGCGACAGTATGTCTCGGACTTCATCGTCAGCACAGCATCTGCATGGGCCGCAGGTCTGTACACGATGTCTGCAGCGACAGACCTTGGAGGAACAGAGTCTTCTTGATGTGAAGACTCGAGATCCTTTGCATCGACCTGCATCAGATCAACATTCTCAGACTCGACCCTGATGACCGAGCTTTTGAGAAGTCGAGCAGCCTCTCGAACATATCGCGGCTGGACAACAGGATCCAGATGGAGTCTTGACAAGGGCCTCTGAAAGCCGAATCATGCTCTCGAGCCGTCGGACCGTCATGCGGTAGGACGAAGAACCGCCACCCAGATCGCTCTGTCTGAGCGCGGTGTATTTCTCAACCAGCAGATCTGCACTCTCTTTCGCGATGCGGGGCTTGAGAGCACGTGCATATCTGATGTATCGCTGCAGCTGATCGACAGAAAACTCTGGATCCATGGCCTCGTCCTTGTAGCGATGGATGTTCAGAATGTGGCGTGCAATGTTGTAGTCCGAATTTTCGTTGCATTCGTCCAGGATGACGAAGAACAAATCAAAGCGAGACATGATGGTGGCACTCATTGCGATGTTCTGTCGGAGAGACTTGCGCTTGTCATACCTGCCATGGACTGGATTTGCAGCCGCAGAATTGAAACGTTCTTGCATTGAGCGTTGCCTGCATTGGAAAACAAGGACAGGTTTCAGACAGAAACAAAAAGGCCATCTACCTGAATGCCAGCCTTTGCAATGGAAATGGTCTGCTGCTCCATGGCCTCATGGATGGCAACCTGGTCCTTCAGATCCATCTTGTCAAATTCGTCAATTGCACAAATGCCATTGTCTGCCAGCATGAGAGCGCCTGCCTCAATTGCAAACTCGCCCGTCTCCTCGTCCTTGACCACAGATGCTGTCAGTCCTGCTGCTGATGTAAGCTCTTCCCGCTGGTGTAGACCGACCGCGGAAGGAATCCCGTCACATATTTCAGAAACTGGCTCTTGGCAGTTCCCGGATCCCCCACAACACAGATGTTGATGTTGCCGGCGGATATTTATGCCCTCCTGGGTGACCTTGTGCACGCCGCCAAACAACATCAGCAAAATCCCGGCCTTGACATCGTGGTGTCCAAAGATGGCCGGCGCCATGCTCTCAGCCAGGGTCTGATAGAGATTGGGGGTGGCCTTCATGCGCATGATTTCGTCGCGCTCTTCGTGTGTAAACAAGTCGCTGGCCAGCGGACCGTCCTCCTCGAGACTCTCTTCTCCGCGCACATTCACCATGCCGCTCTAGAAGGAACATCCATGCATTCGGTCCTGCTGCAGCTCCTACTCTTGCATCTGAGGGCGACACCATGCAGGCATTGAATGCCAACTTGTACGAGAGCTCGCGCACGCCAAGTGCCTTGAGCCCTGCCACACCTCCGCCGCCTCCAAAGCCGTCTCTACTTTCCCGCTCCATCGGGCCTGCCTTCCAGCTTCCCTCCTACAACACAAGCCACATCACATCAGACTGCCTTGGCATTGTGGCACCTGGAGGGGCGAGCTGGGCAATGTCTGGAATCACAATGAGACATCCCGTAAAGTCAGCCTTGTCGCCCGCCTTGGCCCGCTCCACAAGATCGTTTCTGACAAATACATCTAGCGATCGAGGCATGTTTCCAGGCGGGATTTCGTGAGGATTTTCCTGAATTCGGACTCTTTTGCCAGTCCAGAAATGTGCTTTGGTCCATCAACAGGGTCCAGTTCAGCGGTTTCCACAGATGGGATTCTTGCATATTGTGGGCTAGCGAAGAAGAACAGTTGTCGCATCGCTGCACGACGTCATGTCTGGCAATACCTCTGGTGTACCTCGAACCGCGCCGCCCAACATTTCTGACAATGGCCCGACATTCATTGCACTGAAAGGTGCCAAGATGCAGTTCTGGACGGACTTCAGAGGTTCTTGAGATCGTGCCAGATATGGTGAGCAGCTGGCTGATTTTTGTCGTGGTCGAACAAAGACGTAAATGTGAACCAGTAGATGTAACAGTAAACGTGCTGACGTTCAACCAGCCTCTCGACCCCACCCGCGCCCGGGAAGTCCATGAGTACCGTCTGGTTGACCCGCAGGGACGGATCGTGCCCATCACGTCGGCCGTTTACGATCCCACGACGAACACGGTGACTCTTCATCCCAAGGACCGGATCGACATGCACCACACCTACAAGCTGACCGTGAACGGCGCCTCGAAGAGCGGCCTGACCAGTACGTCGGGGCTGCTGCTTGATGGCAAGGACAGCGGCAAGCCCGGTAGCAACTACGTGGCCAAGATCAACTGGCGCGACCTCGTCCTGCCGCCCAACTGGAACCCGAAGTGGTCGCATGATGCCGAACCTGAAAAGGGCCGGAAGTCGATCAAGAAACCCCAAAGTACTGTAATCACCGGCCATCATGGCCTCTTCCATCGGTCGTCAACCCTCGTGAAGAGTGGATCCGCGAAAGCTGCCGAGGCCACCTTGGTAACTCCGCTCCACAGGCCAACCGCGCCGGAGCGCCGGCAAGAGTCCAGGCGCGTCCATTGACCCGGAACCGCCCTGGAGCGTATGATTCCTGTATACGAGGCTCAAGGACTCGGAGATTCCCGATGCGTTCCCTGCTGGCGATCCTGCGACTCATTCTTCCCCTCGGCCTTACCGGCCGGGTGAGGATGGCGTCTTAGGGTTCGTCAGGTCCGTGCCTCTCAGCAAGACAACGAAGCCCCGAGACCCGCCTCGACCGGTGGATCTCGGGGTTTTTCTTTTGGAGTCGGGGTAGCCAACAAAGGCACTTTTGAACAAAAACAGATATGGTGGGTTGCACCCACCCTTCCAGGAGAGAGCCCAGCCATGAATACCGCGCCCCATACGGCCACATCGGTTCCACCTGCCTCCGACCCGAGCCGGGTCCGGATCTTCGACACGACCCTGCGCGACGGCGAGCAATCGCCGGGCGCGAGCATGAATCTGAGTGAAAAGCTCGAAGTGGCGCGGGTGCTGGCGGGATTGGGAGTCGATATCATCGAGGCTGGCTTTCCGATCGCCTCGGTCGGCGATTTCGAGGCGGTCCGGGCCATCGCCGGCGAGATCACCGGCTCGACTGTCTGCGGCCTGGCGCGGTGCAACGAAAAAGACATCGACCGCGCCTGGGAGGCCGTCAAATATGCTCAGAATTCGCGGATCCACGTCTTCCTGGCAACCTCGGCCATCCACCGCGAGCACAAGCTGCGCATGACCCCGCGCAGATCATCGAACGGGCCGTGGCCAGCGTGCGTCAGGCCAGAAGCTACTGTTCCGACATCGAGTTTTCCCCCGAGGACGCCGCCCGGACCGAGCTCGATTTCCTTTGCGAAGTCGTCGAGGCGGCCATCGACGCGGGTGCGACCACCGTGAACATCCCTGACACCGTCGGCTATGCCACGCCCACCCAGTATGCCGCCGTGATTCGCACGCTCAAGCAACGCGTCAGGAACATCGAGCGGGCGGTCATCAGCACGCACTGCCACGACGACCTGGGCATGGCGGTGGCCAACAGCCTGGCCGGCGTCGAGGCCGGGGCACGGCAGGTGGAATGCACCATCAACGGCATCGGCGAGCGCGCCGGCAACGCCGCGCTCGAAGAGATCGTGATGGCGCTGAAGACCCGTCACGACTATTTCGGGGTGACGACGGGTATCAAGACCGAGCGTCTTTACCCTGTCAGCCGGATGGTCTCGACGATCACCGGCCTGATCGTGCAGCGAAACAAGGCCATCGTCGGCCGCAATGCCTTCGCGCACGAGGCGGGAATTCACCAGGACGGCATGCTCAAGGAGCGGTCGACCTACGAGATCATGCGGCCCGAGGACGTGGGCGTGCCCAAAACCAATCTCGTCCTGGGCAAGCACTCCGGCCGGCACGCCCTGCGCGACCGCGTGAGCGAGATGGGCTACTCCCTGACCGACCAGCAGATCGAGGTGCTTTACAATGACTTCAAGGCGCTGGCTGACAAGAAGAAGGAGATTTACGATCAAGACCTGGAGATCCTGGTCGAGAAGCACATGGAAGACATCCCCGCCCCCTGGCAGCTCTTGAGCTTGCACACGACGGCGGGCACCAGCGTCCTGCCCACGGCCACCGTGTCGATCCGCCGACCCGACGGCGAGGTCGTGCAGGACGCAGCGATCGGCGACGGTCCGGTCGACGCCATCTTCAAGGCCGTCGAACGGGTCACCGGCGTGCACGCCAACCTGCACGAGTTCGTCGTTCGCAGCGTGACCCAGGGCAAGGACGCGCAGGGTGAGGTGACGCTGGAACTCGAGGTTGAAAGCGGCGACCGCACCTTTCGCGGCCGCGCTGCCTCGACCGATATCATCGAAGCTTCGGCCCTGGCCTACCTCAACGCCGTCAACACCATCCAGATCCACAAGGAACGCGGCCACGTCCGTGAAGTCGTCGGCCGGCCCGGCGCGGGGGCGTGAGTAGGGCCGGGTCGGGTATTCATTCGTGGGCGTGAGCGGGTCGAATATTCATCAGGAAGTCGCGAAGGTACTCGTGGCCATGCCGGCCCAATTCTGGTTCTTGACAAGGGGACCATCATGGCGCGAATCGCCATCCGCTTCTGTGCGTTTTGAGTCACCGGTCTGCAGGCCGTCCGTGTGGCGGCCCGGATTCGGCGTGAATTGAAGACCGACGTCGACATGTTGCACGGGCAGTATGGGGAATTCAAAGTTCTTGTCGATGGACAGGTTGTCAGCGAATGCGGTCCAATGGGTTTTCCACCTTCTGTGCGGAAGGTCATGGCGATCATTCGAGCACGCCTTGCCGCCGAGCTCAGTGAGAATCCGCCGCCATAGGACGAGCAGTGAAGTCGCCCACCAAAGTCGACTCCTATAACAATCCGCGGCGATAACTGGACAGTTCTCCGTCTGCGGCCACAAGCTTATTGATGTCGCGGAACAACGAACCGTCCGATGCGGATCTTGTGGCGTGGGTTCTGGCCGGCGACCGCGATGCGTTCGGCTGCCTCTACGATCGCTACGCGCGCCTCGTCCGGGCCGTGGTTTACCGGGTGGGGAATGATGCCCCGGTCGTCAACGACCTGGCGCAGGAAGTGTTTCCTGCGGGCCTACCGAAACCTCGCTCGACTGAGACAGCCGGACCGGTTCGGAGCATGGGTGGTCGGCATCGCCCGAGCCGTGGCGCGTGAGCACCGGCGCGCCTCGCGACGTGACCGGCACCAGTTTGTCGCCAACGAGTCGCTCGAGGCATGGTCCGACCCGGACACCCCCGGCGCAGTTCAGACCGCCGACGAGATTGAGCTCGTGCTGCGCCGGGTTGCCGTACTTCCAGAACGCGAACGCTTGGCGATCCATGCGTTTTTCCTTCAGGAATGCGACGCGGGGGAAGCGGCCCGACTGCTTCAGCTCTCGCGATCAGGAATCTATTCGCTCCTGGAGCGCGCCTTATCGCGTCTGGCCAACGGCATTCGCCGCAGCGCGAGAAAGGAGGTGTGATCGATGTCCTGCCTGTCTCCGGCGGAGTTCGGCGCATTGCGCCTGGGTCAGGGCCCTGACCTGAACCAGTCCGCGCATCTGGAACGTTGTGCACGCTGTCAAGGTAGCCTCGAGTCGATCTGCGCTGGTTCACCAACTGAGCCAGGCCCACGCCGCGGTTCGATCATCAGCACGCGGAGGCGCGAGCGCAATTGCTCGCAATCCTGCCGGCGGTGAGGCCGCGGCCCATGCCGTCGAGGTGGTGGAGTGTTTTGTTATCCTCGAATGGAGCGTTGACCATGAGACAGAGACTTGCGCTGGGAACCGCAGGCGCCGCCGTCGTGATGGCATTCTGCTTCGTCTGGTTCGCGACCGTCGCCAGACCGATCTATGGCATGGACAAGCTGCCGGAAACGATCCGCAATGCGAAGTCGTACGAGTACACAATGACAACCCAGATGAACATCCCAGGCGAGCCCGGCAAGGCGCCGGCCAAGGTCGAGCTGAAAGGCCGCTTCTACTGGGTAGCGCCGGATCGTACCGGATCGAGAGCGAGGAGGGAAATGGCACCATGGTGCAGGACATGGTGACGATCCTGCCGGCTGGCAAGCCCGGCATCGAGATCTACCGCAAGCTAAAGAGGTTTGTCCGTCAGCCGGCACGAATGGGACATGTCTCGCCACTCCTGTTAGTCGACAAGCTGGGTACGTTCTCAGGCCATGCCGACCGCGAGCTTGGCGCCAGACAAATCGAGGGCAAGACCGCCAAGGGCTTCGCGATCGAGGCACGCAAGATCGACCCCGACACGTACTCCGGTCCGTTGGAGATCTGGATTGACACGGAAACCAACCTGCCGTCGCTCGTCCGTTATGAGATGAAGGGGGCAGGCAATCCCGGCACTATCCTGATGACGGATTTCCACTGGAACGTGGACCTGGACCCCAAGCTGTTTGATCCTACTCCGCCCGACGGTTTCGCCGAGACCGCGCGGGCAGCATCACCGGTGGACGAACAGGTTCGCAAGATCACGGAAGGTCTCAAGCTCTACGCCAAGTACAGCGGCGGCCACTATCCCCGCGTCAAGATGTTGTATGGAGACGTCACCCGCGATGAATTCGTCAAGCTCAGTGGCGCACCTTACCCGCCGCGGCAGAAAGAGGACTTTAACGATCCCCGAATCGCGATGGTCAATAACGCCACCTGGGGCTTCGCCCACATCAACTCCATTCTCCGCGAGAACGCGGACGCCGCCTATCACGGCAAGACGGTCGGACCGGACGACAAGGACAAGATCCTCCTCCGCTGGAAACTTGACGGCGGCACCTACGAGGTGATCTACGGCGATCTGCGGTCCGAGACCATCCCCGCGGGGCGGCTGCGGGTCCTGGAAAGATCGATGGACGCGGGTGGAGATTAATGTCCTATGCTTTTGGACTTGTGGGTGACCGGAGTGGAAGGTCTAGCTCCAGGCTCCGAGTATTCGTCCTGGAGCAGCAGGAGCAACGATGTCTCGAGCTCGTCGGTCTTGAAGCCGTAAGGGCCACGTGCGTTCTTGAAAGCGACCTTGCCCACGCGGTCGATGAGGTAGAACCGGCCGGGCATTCCGCTGTAGCGGGCACCTACGGCGTCGTCGATGGTATCGACGAGCAACGGGAAGCTCAGGCCGAGCAGTTTATCGCAGCGCTGGGCGACGGTGGTCCGTTCGGCGTAGGTGCTAGGTTGGGCGGTTGCCACACCAAGGCGATCGTTGCTCTCCATGCGCCAGCCGTCGGTCGGATGAGCCTCCCGCACGTAGACCATCAGGAACCTGGCTCGGTCAGAGTAGACGCGATGCAGCCTCTCGAACTCTCCTGCCAAGCTCCGAAACGGACCGCAGGTGAAATTGCCGAAAATAAGCACGATCGGCTCGGGGCCAATCTGCTTCGAGAGCGTGATCTCGGTCTTGCCGTCATCGGTCCGCAGGGTGAAATCTGGCGCTGGCTCGTTGAGCTTGGGACCAGGCTGGAGCGAACCGATCTCCTGGTGGAACAATCCGCGAATCAGGGTGGCCTTGCTGGGTTGATCGCCGCGCGACATGCGCCGGGCGGGCCCTGTGGCCTGCTGGGAGTTGCCGTCCGAAAAGTCGAAGTCGGCCTCTGTGAGTGCGCCGTCGTAATCGCGATCGAGCGGCGCGAAATCGGCATCGCTGCCGGGGAACTCCTGGCGAGCGACCCGGTTGTCGCCGTCGCGGTCAAATCGCTTTCGCGTGGCGTCCCAGCCGAAACGAGTCTGGGTGACGGCCGTCCGGAACCAGCCATACTTCGGGCCTATGACCTCGTCGTTCAGGATCGCCGTGTACATGTCGAGCCATTCGGGGCGGTCGGGCCAGGCTTCCTGAAGTATCTTCAAAGTCTCCTTTGACTCGCCATTCGCCGAAGCGTCCGTCGAGCTCACCGGCGCACTGGGCTCTTGGGCCGACGCGAGCCGGACAGCGGCGAGGCCGGCGCATGAGAATGTCAGAATCATCGCCCGTAGCAGTCGAACTGACATGGAAATCGCCCAGGTGAATGGATTCGGTGAGGTCAAGCATCGGTTCGCTGCCGTTGGCTCCGGCCGCCGGACCGATCATCTCCCGTCTTCCGGCGGGCGCGAGCCTCCACCAGCGCATTATGGTCCCGCGAGGAATCCGCGGCGTGGGCAGCAACATCCGAGCTATGGGTAAGCACAAGGATCATCATCGCGCCCAGGCAGGCGACAATGACACCCACCGTGCCATAAGTAGTAAGGCGTCGTCGCCGCGGTTCCAGGCCAACAAATCTGCGACTCCCGGTTCGATTGTACCAGTCATGAGTCAACCTCCTTCTCGTTCAGTCAGCGATGGCGTTCGTGTCCCAGGCCACCTACACGGCGGTTGCTCCGTAACGCGACCGCGAAGCTGCTGCGTGACCAGGCCGAGAGCATGGTCCCGAGCATCGATCCGAAACAGGTTTCGCAAGCTTGCAGGCTGGGCTGACGCAGAACGACAGAGCCAGCCTCGGCGGCTGGAGGCAGTCGCTCACCCGCGGGGGGGGTTTTAATCAGTTTTGCCCCTTAAGACGTCAGATTATTAGAAACCCGGTTGAACGAGGTCATGGGACGCGATCTAATCCGTGGGGTATGAAAGACTTGCGGCCATCGGCAAGCCGAATCTGGAAAAAAATAGCAACGATTGGAAACGGTCAATAACCCTGATCCTGACTCTTTTCGCCCTGAACTGGAGGTCAAGAACCCAAACCGACTTCGCTGGGGAAAGTGTGTCTCCGCATCGAACCAGGCTGAGCGCCAACATTCTGAGACCGACCGACGAAGACATCCCGTAAACTAAAGAAGACCGTTCCCCCCATGGGTTCCTCGTGTTCCAGTCTGCTCGCCCGTGGATACTGCAGGCCGGGCTAGGACGGCGTCTGGACATCTCCCTTCGTGCGACCCGGCGTCTGGACATCGTGGAACGGAATTCATTCCGATTCTTCCGCGCTGATTGTTTTGCAGCTCTCGTACTAATCAACCGAACGCATGCTTCGAAACGATCGACTTGCCGGCGACTTGTGCACCTTCCATTCACTGACCACTGGCCACTGTTCTCCCGCCACTCGCCCCGAACTGTGGATGGCCCCAAGTTCGCCGTGGATGGCCCCAAGTTCGCCGCCAACTTCGCCTGACCCGAAAAGGACGCCGCCCTATGAATCGGACATTGCCCACCCCCTGGAAACCCACCAAAGCCCAGCTCCTCGCCGCGCACAACAAGCTCGTCCCGGATCTCGCCGCCAAAAACCTCATCGTCCTCTTCGCCGGCATCAACCCCGGCCTCTACACCGCCGCCATCGGCCGCCACTTCGGCCGCCCCGGCAACCGCTTCTGGCCCGCCCTCCACGGCGGCGGCTTCACCCCGCGCCTCTTCTCCCCCTTTGAAGAATCCCTCCTTCTCGACCTCAAATTCGGCATCACCAACATCGTCGAACGCGCCACCGCCCGCGCCGATGAACTCACCGACGACGAACTTCGCGCCGGCGGCCAGCGCCTCGAAGCCAAAGTCAAACGCTGGCGCCCCACCGTCGTCGCCTTCGTCGGCATCGGCCCCTACCGCATCGTCTCCGGCATCAAAGACGCCCGCGTCGGCCTCCAAAAGGCCCCCTTCGGCGGCAGCCACGCCTGGGTCCTCCCCAACCCCAGCGGCCTCAACGCCCACTATCAGCCCGCCGCCCTCGCACAACTCTTCGGAGACCTCCGCCTCTGGGCCATTGCACAGCACGGGCGCCGCTGAAATAAGCGCCCCATTTCCCAGTTATGATCAGGAGGCCCTATGTCGAAGAAGAGGGTGAGGTGGCGCTGGTAATGAAATCGTCAAAGTTGCCGAGGGCCGTGAACGCCTCACGGTCGCCGCGATCGACGCGCTTCTCTATCTTCCCGGAGCCGCCAAAGATGAACTTGAGCGGGCTCTGTGCATCCCGGCTCTGAGCTCGGGCTGGAAGTCTTCCTTTGAGGCTCTTCTCCGGCAGATGACGCAGCCGGGATCGCGCACAGGAAATGCCGGACTAACGTCACCAGAACAGAACATCACGGCTGCTCCTGGATTCCGGCCTCACGCTGGCAGCACGCCCGGTGTGAAGAACGCACCGCGACCACTACCGCACGCACCTGCCGGGTCGCCCGGCAAGGGTGATCCCGAGCCGCTCGCGCCTCCGGCGGCGGGAAACCTGTTGATTTGCTGCTCGCGTCCCCGAGAAGATATGGTAATCGACATTTAGAAGGCGATGATCGGAAGCAAGAACCCCCTGACCATCGACTCGTAACGCTGACCGTGCGAGTCAAAGTTTGGAGGATTGTATATGCGATCTGATATTGTTTCAGGAGCTGAGTTCCCCGATTACGAGCTTACCGATCACACGACGAAGCGTCGGAAGCTCTCGGAACTCCAAGGACAACATCCAATGGTTGTCGTTCTCAGCCGCGGAGGTTATTGTCCCAAGGATCGCCGGCAGCATGAAGGACTTCTTCAACTTCACGGTGAGCTCGAGGTAGGCTATTGCCGGCTGGTCACGATCAGCACGGACAACATCACCGAGACGAATGAGTTTCGTTCCGGAATCGGCGCGCACTGGCCTTTTCTCTCCGACGCGGACGCAAGATCCAAAAAGATCTCGACATCGCCGAGTACACGGATCCGGGCCACAACCCGATGATTCCGCACACGATTGTGCTCGAGCCCGGTCTTGTCATTTACAAGATTTACAACGGCTACTGGTTCTTTGGCCGGCCGACGCTGGAAGAGCTCCGGCAGGACCTCCGTGCCGTTACCAAGAAATGCCGGCCGGACTGGGACATCACAACCCCAGAACTCAAAGCGGCGTGGCAGCAAGGCCGCAAGGAACTCTTCTATCCGTACGGCAAAACGTACGCCCAAACTCTCGGTGAACAGGATTAGGGCTCGTTTCGATGCTCATCCCGTCTTTGATGATGAGATCCAACACCTGCTGTCACTCCGTTCCTGTTGAAGATCACTGAGGAGTCTCCTTCTTTCCCCTGGACGCCCGAGGCAACACCATGAAAGCGACCGCGAGACTGCACGACCTGGGCCAGAGCCTCTGGCTCGACAACATCACGCGCGACCTGCTGACGACGGGAACGCTCCGAGCGCTACATCGACGAGCTCTCGGTGACGGGACTCACCTCGAACCCGACGATCTTCGACCACGCCATCAAGAACAGCACCGCCTACGACGCCGCCATTCGCAAGAAACGCCAGGACCTCAAGCTCGGGCGAGGAGCTGTTCTTCGAGCTGGCGCTCGAGGACCTCGCCCGGGCCGCCGACCTGTTTCGACCGATCTGGGAGAAGACGAACGGCGTGGACGGGTGGGTGTCGTTGGAAGTGTCGCCGCTGCTGGCCCACGACACGGCCAGCACTCTGGCCGCGGCCAGGGACTTGCACGGCCGGGCGGAGCCGGCCCAACCTCTTCATCAAGATCCCCGGCACCAAGGAAGGGCTGCCCGCCATCGAGGAGGCGATCTTCGCCGGAGTGCCGATCAACGTGACCCTCTTGTTTTCCCGCGAGCAGTACCTGGCGGCGGCCGAGGCGTTCCTGCGCGGCATCGAACGGCGCATCGACGCCGGGCTCAAGCCCGATGTGGGCTCGGTGGCCTCGGTGTTCATCAGCCGATGGGACGCCGCGGTCATGGACCAGGTACCGGAGTCGCTGCGCAACCGCCTCGGGATCGCCATGGGCGGGAGGATCTACAAGTCATACCGCGACCTCCTCGACTCGCCACGCTGGCAGCGCGCCTTGAACGCCGGCGCCCGCCCGCAACGCCTCCTGTGGGCCAGCACAGGAACCAAAGATCCCAAGGCCTCCGATGTCCTGTACATCAAGGCCCTCGCCGCGCCGTTCACCGTGAACACCATGCCCGAGGGCACCCTGAAGGCTCTCGCCGACCACGGCGAAATCGGCCCGATGCTGCCGGCAGACGGCGGCGACTGCGAGGAAGTGTTGGCCGAGTTCGGCAGGGCCGGGATCGACATCGACGCCTTGGCCGCCCAACTCCAGGACGAAGGAGCGAAGTCGTTCGTGAAGTCATGGGACGAACTCATGGCCGTGATCGCCTCCAAGATCGCCGCCCTTGCGAAGGCCAGTTAGGGAGTTCGCCATGAATGTGCTGGTTGTTGATGTGGGCGGGACTCACGTGAAAATTCTCGCCACCGGGCAAAGCGAACCTCGGAAGTTCGTTTCGGGACCGACCCTGACCGCAGAGCAGATGGTCGCCGGAGTCAAGGAGCTTGCCAGGGACTGGAAGTATGACGTGGTGGCCATCGGCTACCCGGGACCCGTCCTGCATGGCCGGCCTGTTGCCGAGCCGCATAACCTTGTCCCGGGTTGGGTCGGGTTCGACTATCAAGCCGCCTTCGGCTGCCCTGTCAAGCTTATCAACGACGCGGCCATGCAAGCCCTGGGGAGCTACCAGGGTGGCAAGATGCTCTTCCTCGGACTGGGGACCGGTCTGGGTTCCACCCTGATGGTCGAGGGTATCGTCGAGCCGATGGAGCTGGGCCATCTTCCTTACAGGAAAGGCACCTACGAGGACTACGTTGGCGTCCGCGGATTGGAGCGGGTCGGCAAGAAGAAATGGCGGCGCTATGTCGCGGACGTCGTCGCCCGCCTGATCGCCGCCCTCGAACCCGACGACGTCGTTTTGGGGGGAGGGAACGTCAAGAAACTGAAAGAGCTCCCTGCCGGTTGCCGAGCTGGCGACAACGCCAATGCGTTCGTGGGAGGATTTCGCCTTTGGGAGGCAGGGGGTGATGGCAGACCTTCGATGGCGGCACAGATTGCTTCTCCATAATCGAATAGCAGGGAAAGGAATACCAAAACGACGGCTCACAAGGAGTATGATCAACTCGCCCCTCACACCAGCCCTCTCCCGCAGGAGTGGGAGCTAGTTGTTCGCGGCGCCACGTCTTCCATGCTGGCCATTGTCTTTCGTGGCTCCTGGGGGCGCCTCGGGGTCAGACCGCGTTAGAATTCCTTGCTCAAAGGGTGAAAACCCGGCGACAGCGCGACAGGCTCTGCTGTGCCGTTCATGGTCGCGCTGGCCGGGAAACGGCTTCCGCCAATCAATGTTCACCCGGCTTGGATGCCTGAGTGACGGGAGTGGAAGGTTTGGATCCAGACTCCGAGTATTCGTCCTGAAGCATCAGGACCAACGATGTCTCGAGCTCGTCGGGCTTGAAGCCGTAGGGGCCCCGTCCGTTCTTGAAGGCGATCTTGCCCTCGCGGTCAATGATGTAGAACCGGCCGGGCATGCCGCTGTAGCGGCCGCCGACGGCGTCGTCGATGGTATCGACGAGCAGCGGGAAGCCCAGGCCGAGGAGCTTTCCGCAGCGCTGGGCGACGGCGGACCGCTCGGCGTAGGTGGTGGGCTGTGCGGTTGCCACGCCAACCCGATCGTTGCTTTCCATTCGCCAGCCGTCGGTCGGATGAGCTTCCCGCACGTAGACCATCAGAAAATTGGCGCGGTCAGCGTAGCGGCGATACAGCTTCTCGAAGTTTCCGGCCATGCTGCGAAACGGACCGCAAGTGAAATTGCCGAAGATGAGCACAACCGGCTTGGGGCCGATCTGCTTCGAAAGGGTGATCTCGGCCTTGCCGTCATTGGTCCGCAGGGTGAAGTCGGGCGCAGGTTCGTCGAGCTTGGGACCAGGCTGAAGCGAACCGATCTCCTGGCGGAACAATCCGCGAATCAGCATCGCCTTGCTGGGACGATCGCCGCGCGACATGCTCCGCGCGGGCGGTGGGAAGGCCGCCTCGAGATCCGACCGCGAGAGGAAACCCGCCCCGCCGGTGTCGGCGGTACGGAAGAACGTCTCCAGCTCCTCGCGCGTGAGCTTGCCGTTGCCGTCCCGATCGAGCCTGGAAAACATGAACGCTCCGGGAGCGGGCTGCGAGTTGCTGCCCGAGAAATCAAAGTCGGCCTGCGTGAGAACGCCGTCGCGATCGCGATCGAGGCGCGCGAAGTCGGCGTCGCGGCCGGGGAACTCCTTGCGAGCGATCTGGGTGTCGCCGTTGCGGTCAAATCGCTTGCGCGTGGCGTCCCAGTCGAAGCGGGTCTGGGTGACGGCGGTTCGGAACCAGCCGTACTTCGGACCCATGACCTCGTCGTCGAGGATCGCCGTGTACATGTCGAGCCATTCGGGGCGGTCGGGCCAGGCTTCCTGAAGTATCTTCGAGATCTCCAGCGAGTCGCCACCCGCCGGAGCGCTGTCGGGGTTGCCGGCCCCTTGGGCTCCTGGGCGGACGCGAGCGGGGCCGCGGCCAGGCCGGTGAATGACAACGTCAGAATCATTGTCCCTAGCAGTCGCACTGACATGGAAAGAACTCCCGGGTGAATGGATTCGATGAGATAAAGCATCGGTCCGGCACCCTTCGTTCCGGCCGCCGGACCGATCCTGCATTCGTTCAGCGCTTGAGCATGTCTCTGAACACCGTGACCGAGGGACTGGTCCCCACCAGGTAGTACACGGTCTTCTGAACCGTCTTGCTCTTGCCCTGAGTGCCCTGCAAGGTGAGCTTCACCTTGACACTGAGGTTTGCATCACGCGCCTGGCCCTCGCCAAGCAATTGATAGTCGATCAACTTTGCCCCGCCTTGCCAGTCGAAGTCTTGCACTGTCATCGGCGTGGAAGAGGAGGAAAGAGACCCGGGGTCATCGCCTGCCTTCCAGTGATCGAGTGCCGTCACCAGCGCGTCATTGGCCCGTGACGGATCCACGGCGTGGGCAGCAGCACCCGAGCAACCGGAAAGCATGAGGGCCAGCATCGCGCCCAGGCAGGCGACGATGACACCCAGCGTGCCATAACGAGTCAAGGCGCGGTCGCCGTGGTCGCATGCCGACAGATCGTCGGCTCGTGGTTCGATTGTGCCGATCATGCAGTCAACCTCTTCCTCGTTCAATAGCTGTCGGCGCTGATGATCTCGCCGCCGGAGAATGTGCCCAGACCACGCCAGATCTGTAAATTGATCGAGTCCTTGGTGAACCGGACCGAGCCGTCGCCCAGTAACAGATTGACGCCGCCGGGGTGCCGGCTGCTGGGCGGCATCACGGCGCGAAGCGAAGAGGAAAAACCCGCACCGGCGCGAGTTCGGACCCGAAACATGCGTGAAGATGTGCTGGCCGCAAAGCCACGGGGCGCCCATGAACAAGGGGAACTGGTTCTGGAGGTTCGTGATGTCCACGGCCTGACACTGCTGGTACGCCTGGTCCGGGGTCGTGGGAGCCAGGGGCGAGAAGAAGACGTCCGAAATCGGGCTGATGATCGCATTGTTCCCGTCGGCCATCACCCGCTCACTGAAGAACCCGGTATTGGACAGCCCATCAGTGATCGCTGCGAACTTGTGGCACTGTCGCCGTGGAAAACGCCGTTGGGGCTGGGCAAGGACGCGTTCCCATTCACCGCCGCCTGCCAGACGATCCCGCTGCCCATGTCGGCCATGTAGTTGGTCTGCCCGCCCAGAGTGGGCAAAGGGTCGCTATAGTCCGAAGGGCAGACGAACTGGTTAACGACCGTATACATCCCGGGTTCGTATTGGTCGGATCCTGATAGTTGAAGTCGAAGTTGACCGTGTTGTAGACAGTGGTCTGCTCCATGAGGGGCAAGAGCATGGTGATGCGCCGAGAGCTCGGTGGGGGTTGCCGGGGGTTGGTGAGGTAGTAGCTCATGTCGGCCCCGGGAAGGGCGCCGCGCGATTCAGAGTAGTTGTGGCAGCGCCAGACCGATCTGCTTGAGGTTGTTGACGCACTGGATGCGCTGCGCCGCTTCGCGGACCTTTTGCACGGCCGGCAACAGCAAGCCGATCAGGACGGCGATGATGGCGATGACCACCAGCAATTCGATCAGCGTGAACGCAGCCTGGAAGCTAGAGGACGCAGTAGGCCTCTCCTTGTGAGAATCAAGAAAGAGTGTGAATGAGATGGAAATGAAGCTCGAATGTTCCCCGGCGCAGCGCGGGGGCGAAGATCCCCGGCGCCAGCACAGTGCGATCGCCCGGAAGTCCCAGGACGGGAGAAATCGATGATATGCAATGTGGCCCAGCCGCCCGCGAACTCCTTCGGAGGGCCGTCAGGATGCGGGATTGCGGCTTTTCGGGTCCACACCGGTCGCGGCTCGATGGCCTGCGGCACGAAGCGTCGCCGGTACGATCTCGCGTTTCAGGTCAGCCAGGATGTGGCTCAGACAACCTGAAATCGAGGGGGGTGGAAGATCGAGCAGGAGTGATCGACGGGGCGAACGTCGGCGTCGGCGGGCAACCGATGGCAGACTCCGGAGTTGACCAGAGAGCCGAGGAAGGCCGGCAGTGCCCATTGACCGCCGCTCGAGGGACGAATGGACGGCATCGTTGACAGGGGAGGTGCGGGGTTTCCCGAGCACAAGGCGCCGAACATGGTTTTGGCCGGTCGCCTGGCATGTCTTCAGCGGGTGCGGGGATCGCTCCCGTGAGACTAAGCAACTCGAGATGGGCTAGTCACCGTTTCCCGGAAAACGGGAATAAACGGAATGACCAGCCTCCGGCCCTGGACGTCGTCGGCATAACGATACCGCTCGTCAGGATCGCGAGGAGCAATCCGAACCAGAGACCTTCCCAGAATTCGCGAGTGAGAAGTTTCATTCCACCCCGCACACTGGGTGAGCACTTTGCCGCACGAAACACTTGCCCGAACGATCGTTTGAATTGAAGCGAGAATTCGTCGACAGTGAACTCGGTAAAAGTGTTTCAACTGCCTCTTGCAGGATCAAGCACGCCAGTTTCGTTTTCTTCGTTTCTCGATCGCGGCCGAACATGGACCCCGGGGATCTGCTCAAATAGTCCCTCAGCTTTCCCGCCGGGAGGCAACTTCTTGGATAGAGAGGTCTCTTTTGTACCTTGCTTACCATCGCTTCAGTCGAGGTGCCTGTGACCGTTGACGACACGATAATCCTTGATCTCGATCACTTGATGTGATGGAACCTGCGTGGTCCTCATGTGTTCGGCTTGGTGCTCGGCCAGATGGCGCTGTTCGGCGATGGTGTCCGAGATTTGCTCGAATCGCTCGGCGATTTTCTGACTCACGGCGCAGTAGGTTTCACCGATCCAGTGGCCGGCACAACCTAGAGTTGATTTGATCGCATGAAACATCGACATGGAATTCACCTCTCTGAACGGGTATCTCGATGGAAGAGCTGCGAGGCCTTGCTCTTGTCAACCTACTCAACGCGCGGCTGCAACGGAGAGCTCCGGAGGCGGCTTTACGGTTTCTGGACCGGCGGCGGCCATTGACGAGCGGATTCGGAGCAGGAAACGATCGGCGTCGCGGGAGGCATCACCCGCACCCTGCTTGACACCTCGGGTCAGCGAATTATCCAGCCCGCTGGTTCCCCGTGCAATCAGTATGAGTGGGAAAGCAAGGCCGAAGCCCACGCCAAAGCTGCCGAGGTAGACAAGCTGCGCGACCAGATCGACCCCGCCTTCGAGCGAGCTTCGTCTCTGGCTTCGCGGCGCGGGATGGATCTCCTCGAGCTTGCCGTGGTCCTTGAGCCAGCGCCCCTGGAAGACGCGGCGGGCGGTGATGTCCACCCGGCGGATGAAGTCGTAATCCATGAAAATCCAGGTGAGGTCGCCCAGGATCGGCACGGCGCCGAAGGCCAGGTCACGGAGCAGGTCTTCCTCGAGGCTGTCCATGCTTACCGGCCTGGCGGGCGTCGAACCGTTAACCCGGTGCGTGCCCAGGCTCTCGAGCTGCTCGAAGAGAGCCTGCCGGCGGGCCGGTTCATCGATCGTTGAAAGCTCGAGGATCGCCAGCACGAAGAACCGGTCGATCTCGGCATCCAGTGGATAGCCGTAGCAATACCCGATCCGGTAAATGGACCGCAGCGCCGGGGTCAAGAGCAGAGGGATGTTCAGAGTCTCGGTGACAACGCCGCCGAGTCCTGCGAGTGCTCCCTCCATCATCGCCCGCCGCTGGGCGGGCGTGCTGATGGTCACGGCCAGGCGGTCGCATTCTTCGAGCGTCACGTCATGTAGCATTCGGATGTCAGTGACGCCCGCCAGGCGGACGATCTCTGCAGGGCCGCCAAGGTTCTCCGACATCGCTTCGGCCTTGGCGACGACCTTGTGTATGGCTCCGTCGGGTACGAGCCTGGCGGCCAGCCGGGAAAGCGGCCGGCTCAGACCCCGAAAAGCTGCCATTACCAGGCTGGGACGCTCGGATTTCCAGGCGGCAATCTCATCGGCCTGGCGCACCTCGTATTCGTTCAGGGGAACCATGTCGCGGAGCCTTTCTTGCCGGCGAGAGAACAACGAGAGGATCATTCCTGCCAGGGCGCATCGCCCCGGGGCAGCGTATCAGATAAGGCCGGCCGCGGCGGGCTCGTCGAGCATCCACGTGACCTTGGGCGCCCGGCCTGGAGTAGCGACGCTGGCACGGCGGCCGTCATCGGCTCGTTCAGGGCGCGTGCAACCACGTCGGCCTTGTGTGCCCCTGTGGCCAGCATCAGGATCGAGCGAGCAGCCAGGATCGGGGCCACTCCCATGGTGAGGGCGCGCGGTATCACGCGGTGTTCGCCGCCGAACTCCCGGGCCGCGTCGGCTCGGGTCACCGGGTGCAACTCGATCAAGCGGGTTGGCAGCGCCAGGGCGTCGGCAACGGAGAGTGCACTCGGCTCGTTGAAGCCGATATGACCGTTGCGGCCTATCCCGAGAAGCTGGATGTCAATGCCGCCGTCAGTCGCGATCCAGCGGTCAAACCCGGCGTAATGCTCGGCGACGAAGAACTCGGGAACGGTGCCGTCGAGCAGGTGGGCGTGATGGGGAGCAAGATCGACGTGGCTGAAGAGATGCTGGTGCATGTACGAACGGTAACTCTTGGGATCGAGCGGCCCGATGGGGTAGAACTCGTCGAGGTTGTAGGTGACGACATCACGAAATGAAAACGAGCCCTCGCGATGGAGACTGACCAGATGGGAATAGACTTTCTGCGGCGTCGATCCCGTTGCCAGGCCGAGGACTGCGCGACCGCGGCTGGCGACCGCGGCGTGCACGGTCGACTGAATCTGCTCGGCTGCGGCCCGACCGGCCGAACCCGCATCTCCGTACACCAGGATCGACACCCCGGTACGCTCTACGGTCCGGGCGGGGCTAACCATGAATGGGACGCTCCAGGAGCTGTTGTCGTCCAGGCTCGAAATCCAGAGGCGGGTCAAGATCACGCAGAGAGAGGGCCCGTGGTCAGAGCGGAGCCACTGCGGCGGCCTTCAAGCTTCCGCCCGGATCGACCGCGCTGCGCCCGGCACCCACACCCGCCGGTGTTTCAGCGGCAAGCTGGCCGCTCAGCAGCCCGAGGGTGATCTGAATCGGGTCGGAGGGATAGTTCTTGCACCGCTCTGCATCGAACGAGTCGATCTGAAACAGCTCGACGCCCACGAATCGATCGTCGGTGCGATGCGCCGGCCAGCCAGGCTGTGTCCCTCGGCCCATTCGCGTGTCAGCGCGGCGTAGCGCGGCCCAGGTGCGAACAGTACTGTGTGTAATCGGTAAGCAGAACCTGCGACGCATGGCAATGAATCGCCCATTCCTTGGTACGCTCGGCTTCCCCATCATAACTGAAATAGGCGTTGGGATGGGCAAGCGGCCCCCAGGGAGTCCACCCGGTCAGAACGAGCGTGTCGGTCAGGCCCGCACCGAGCAGGCCGATGGCTCCCAGAACGCGCGTAACGCGGTGGGCGGCGTGGGCGTCGTTGGCGGGGGGCAAGATCAACCCACCGGGCCGCCGCTTGCCGAACCATTCCACGACCTTTTCAACATCGCCTCGCGAAGGCAGGTAGCCCGGCATCCGGTAGCCTTCGAGGTCCCAGCAGACCGCCTCGGCCCCCAGGACGTTGCACTCGAGACGGAACTCGGCCTCGCGCACCGATATTTTCTTCTGATCGTTGAGCCAGGGCGCCGCGACGTTGCGTTCGCCGGCGAAGACCAGTACCTCGATCACCGGCAAGCCCCGGCGGACTGCGTACTCGTGAATCAAACAGGCCGCGGTGATCGCTCCGTCGTCAGCATGGGGGCAAAGCATCACCAGCGGACGGTTTGGCCCCAGTACGTAGCGCAACGATTCTCGGATATCGACAAGCTGTCCATGGCTGCCGAAGCCGTGCATGGTCTCGAGCAGGCGGTCGAACTCGGGACGCCAGCCGGGTAGACTCGTCAATGGATTGGCGGTGTTCATCATTGCTTCTGGGTTCTGGTCAAGCAGATCGGCATACTACTTCATTGTGAGGGCCGAGCGCCCCGGCGTCAACCTTCCGCAACGAACCCATGGTCGCTCATCCGGCACCAACATTCCAGGCGATCAATCCGTTTCGCCGCGCACTCATGGTACTCTCGTGCAAGGTGAATCAGATCTTGTGCTCTTTGAACAGGCTGCGCGGAAACGCGACCACTCGGAAACCGAATTGCCCGGTTCATCGGGATGATGCGAGATGTAATCGGTGAACAGCTTGTCGAGCAGATCAAATCGTTCCGAGAGCGTGCGGACCACCGCCAGGGCCAGCTCCTCGGCAGCACGCGGATGCTCCCGACGCAACCTGTCATGCGCCGGATGATGCAATGTGAGCATCCAGACATCCGTGAGCGCCCGAGCGGTTACAGTGGGGGGTTTGGGCTGAAAGAACGATGTGGTTCCAAAGACAGCCGGTGTCGTCAGTGTGGTAACGATTTCTTTTCGGCCCGTGCGGAATGTCCGCTCGAGCTCAACAGATCCCTCGATCAGGAATGTCAAGTGGTCATTCGGTTGCCCCTGGGCGAGGAGCACGGCACCGGCCTTGGCTCGTTCCTCGGCGAGGGCATTCAGGAGCGCCAGCTTTATCTCGCGGTCAACCTCCACCAGCCAGGGTGCCGTCATGAACCGTTTGGCCGCTTCCTCGTTGATCATGCGTCGGTCTCCTCTCTTCAATCATTCTTCGCTTTCCCTGGAACTCGGCAACTGAGGGGACTTTGCCGAGTGTAGGAATTCTGTCCGCTCGGAACCGATCCGACCAGTCGAATTCAGGGGATGTTGTTTCAATACCTGCCGATTGAAAGCAGCAAGGAAGCTGTCCGAGTCCGTCCGGCTATGCGGAACCGGACGGGGCTATCGGGTTTGCGCCGGCGGAAGGAGTCGCCATGAGACCGTCGCGAAGACTTTGCGGGGTCGTGCTTTTGCTGCTGAGCACCTCGGGTTGCGCGGCGGTCCAGTCGCGTATGAACGGCCCCACTCGAGACCCTGAGGATCAACCGCCGAGCCGCTCGTCGGGCTGGTTCGGTTCGAAATTCTGGTCGCGGCCCACGCCAACTTCGGCGAGTTCGGCCGCAGGCACTCAGGTGACTCCCGACGTGGAGACCGCCCGGCCCACCACGCCCGAGACCGACATCTGGCCGGGTCCAAAATCCTCGGGACTCTCGCGGCTCTTTCCCATGTTAGGGAGTCGGGATGGCGGCCAGAGAACCGCCACGGCCGGCGATGTTTACCCCACCCTCGCGTCCCTTTCCGGATCCGCCGCGACGCCGCTGGCAAGCAATGATCGCCAGGTCAAGACCGCAAGTGGAGATGAGCCTCCAGAGCAGGCGGCCACCAGGCGGCAGGCAGCGCGGACCAGGGCGGCCAGTCCCGCCCAGACATATGATCCCGAGGTGCTGCCGAGCCCCATCGCCGTCCGGGTTCCGGCCAGGCTCCACGAACGGCCCGCGAGCCGCGGGACAGTCGCGCTCGAGGTCGAGCCCGCTGATCTGTACGAGGGCAATGAATCAGCCCGGGGAGAGAGTTCAAGAAACTTCGCGGCCGGCCCGACCCTGGAGCTTCCTGAGATCGGGCAGCCTCGCCGGGCGAGCCTGCCCGCAACCGGCCACGGCGTGAGGCCTACCTCATCGCGACCGCTGCCAGCTTGGCCGACGTGGCGAGTACCGGCGGGGACGAAGCTGCTCAGCCGTCCGCATCCAGCACGCTGCCCGCTGGGCCAGTGTGAGCCAGCAGCCCAAGGCCCCTTCTCCGAAGCCCCCGCCAACGGCTCCCTCGACGACGCCATCCACGGGTCCTCCGCCTCCTCCCCTCGAGCCCACGACACCATCCACGGGCCCTCCCCCCCTCCTCTTGAGCCCACCACTGCACCAGCGCCCGCCACCGGTTCGATACCGGCGCCGACCACGCCTCCGTCGCAATCGCCCCCCCCTGCCGCTACAGCGCCTGCTCCTGCGCCGGCAGCCGCTCCTGCACCCGCACCCGAGCCTGTACCCCCACCCGAGTCTGTGCCGACCGCCGAACCGGGCCCCAAGCCAGCGCCTTCCACACCCGGATCAGTGCCGCCCGTAGCGGCCATGCCTGGTCCAGCTCCTGTTCCGACGAGCCAGAGCCTTGCTCCAGCCGCTGCGCCGGCTCCCTTCGCGGCTGCAACTGGCCAGGGCAACGCCACTCGGGCTCAGGCCGCGCCGTCGCCTCAAGCAATCGGCTCAGCCGGAAGTCCGGCGAAGCCCCCTCACAAGACATGCTGGCTGCTGGACTGGGTTCATTCGTTGCACAAGCCGGCATCGCCACCGCCGTCGAACTGCCAGCTTCCCCCGGTCACGTTCCCGACAGCGTATAAGACGTACACCGTCGCGTCACGTCCGACCGGCCAATCGGTGGCCGGATGTGTTCAGCCGACTCCGCAGTCTCCCCAAGCTTTCACTCCACCCCCCTGCGTCTGCACCTGCCCCAAGAAGGCTCCGAAGGCGTCGTGCTTCTCATGGTTTCATTATGGAATGGCTTCGGACTTCTTCGCCAAGGTGAGAAGCTGGCGGCACGGCTGTGCGTGCCGTTGCCACGACTCCGAATTCCGACTCTGGCGGGGAGAATGCAAGCGCTGTGCAAGCAAGTGCGGCGGACCTGCTCCGCCTACTGCGTCGCCCCAGGCCATCTCGAGCCCGGCTCCGCAGAGCCAGTCCGGGCTGAGCTCATGGAGCCCCGTACCGAGCGATCTCGCGGAGGGAAGCCAGGTCCTCGATCGCATCGCGTCCCAGGGCCTCGACAAAACGCCTTAATGCCAGCTCGAGCTGGTCGGCAATCTCGGGGTGCTGCTCGATGACGTTGTTCTGTTCCCAGCGGTCCTCAGGCTTGCGGTAGAGCTCGGGTGACCGCGGATCGTCCGGATCGGGCTCGACCGGCACGATCAGGTGCCAGTGGTGGGTCCGGATCGCGAACTCCTCGACGTCCATGCCCATGCAGGCATAGTCGCGGACCTTCGTCTGCTCGCCCCGGATCAGCGGCAGCAGGTCGTGGCCGTGAATCGGTTGATCGAGATCGTCTGCCGGCGGCACGCCGAGAGCCGCCAGGATCGTTGGCAGCAGGTCGACGGTCTGCACCAGCGCCTGGTGCCGGCCGCCCCCGAACTTGCCCGCCGGGCATCCGGATCACGAGCGGCGTGTGGATCAGCTCCTCGTAGAGCCAGGGGCGGAACCGGCGGACATAGCCATGCTCGCCCAGCGGCTCGCCCTGGTCGCTGGTGAAGATGAGCAGGGTGTCGTCCATCCGCCCCATCGCCTCAAGGCCTCGAACAGCACGCCGAGCCAGCGGTCGACCAGCGTGACGGTGCCGGCATAGGTGCGCCGCAGGCGGAGCAGCTCGGCCTCGTCGATCACGTCGCCGACGGCGCCTGCGGGAACGTCGATCAGCACGGGCACCTCCTCGAGGTCGATCTCCGCCTCGTCCTCGCCCGTTTCCTCGACCAGGTCCCCTTCGTCACCGGCCTCGAACTCGTCGGGCTCGGCGGTGGCGTACTGGTCGCGATAGGGCTGGGGCGGGTCCCACGGTCCGTGCGGGCTGAACAGGTCGAGCCAGAGCAGGAACGGGTCGGGCGGCCGGCCCGGCGCTCGAGCCAGTCGATCGCCGCTTGGACGGTCCGGGCCACCCCGGTGTTCTCCTCGACCTCGGTCCGCAGCCCGGCCCGGTTCCGGAGGAACTGCTCCCAGCGCTCTTTCCAGAGTTCCAGATTGGGATCGTCCTCGGGCGGGAGCCGCAGGCCCGGCTCGTCCTCAACCGGACTTGCCGGGTCCGCGGGTCGCCGGCGGGAATCAACGGGTCGTAGCCCCCTCCGCGCACCCAGAGCACCTCGTCGAACCCCCGGCCGTAGCCCAGACCGGCCTCGCGCAGCAGGGGAACATCGGAGATCAAGGCCGTGCTCACACCCTTGTCCCAGAGCAGGTCGGGCAGGATCAGCTCATCGCGCCGCAAGGGTGTCCAGCCCTGCGCCGGGTCGGCAAAGCCGTACCGGCCCGTCCACCAGCTCCGCCGGGTCGGCAGAGTGGTCAGGTTCTCGGGAAAGTGATGGTCAAAGACGACCCCCTCCGCCGCCAGGCGGTCGAGGTGCGGCGTCTCGATCCAGGCGTTGCCGTACGCACCGAGAAAGCCCAGGTGCAAGCTGTTGCAGACCACGACGATGACATTCATGGGCCACATTGTAACCGAGCATCTCGAAGGGTCCAGCGCCGAGACTGCGTTGTAGGTTCTGGCGACCCTCGAAGTGACACGTTAACCTGACGTGTCAGACGATCGATCGACCTCCCGGGCGTCCTCGGCTGCCGAAGCCCGCGCTGGGGTCTTGCCACAAGACGAAAGACATCATGGGTCTCAAGTTTCACGTGCTGACGGGCCTGGCATTTCTGCTCCTGGAAGTTGGCGCCGATACTGCGCTGGCCCAGGGCGACCTCAACGTACTCTTCGCGCCCTCGGCGGCCGACGCCCCCACCCGGGTCTTCACGGCCCGCAAAATTCTGACCATGGAGCCAGCCAATCCCACGGCCACTGCGGTGGCCATCACGGGCGACCGCATCCTGGCCGTCGGCCCGCTCGAGGAGGTGAAGAAGGCCCTGGCCGACCGCCCCTTCAGCCTGGACGAGCGCTTTGCCGGCAAGATCTTGATGCCCGGTCTGATCGAGCAACACCTGCACCCGATGCTGGGAGCGCTTTGCCTTTCGGTCGAGGTGATCGCAATCGAGGACTGGGAACTGCCAGGCCGGACCATCAAGGCGGCCGCGAACCGCGATGAGTACTTCGGGCGGCTGCGTCAGGCCCACCCCGCGCTCGCAGACCCCAAAGAATTTCTCTTCACCTGGGGATACCACCAGCTCTGGCACGGACCGATCTCGCGCAAGGAGCTGGACGCACTCAGTAACACCAGGCCGATCGTCGTCTGGCACCGTTCGGGGCACGAGTTCTATCTGAACACCCCTGCCCTCGCGGCACTAAATGTCACCAAAGCGTCACTGGAAGGACAAGGAGAGGCCAGCAGCCAGTGCGACTGGAACTCCGGCCACTTCTATGAGAAGGGGCTCGAGCTGATCACCAAGCCGTTGCTTCCCAGGCTGGCCACGCCCCAGCGCCTGCGAGCAGGCCTGGAAATGCTTGTCAAGTACCTGCACGGCTGCGGCGTGACGACGATCAACGAGCCGGGCGCGATCATGACCACCGAGCTGCTGGGGCTCTACCAGTCTGTCCTGGGTGCCGAGAACACGCCCTTTTCGTCGCTCTTCATTCCCGACGGACGGTCGATCTTCGAGCGTTACGGCGAGGACGAGGCCATCGCAGCCACCGAGAAGGTCGTCGCGCTGGCCCCCTCGGGAAAAGTTGCGTTCCTGCCCAACCAGATCAAGCTGTTCGCCGACGGTGCGATCCTCTCACAGCTCATGCAGATGAAGGGAGGATACACTGACGGCCACAAGGGAGAATGGATCGCGACGCCCCAGGAGATCCGGGCGGCGGCCAAGCTCTACTGGGACGCCGGCTACCAGATTCATATCCACGTCAACGGCGATCTCGGCCTGGAGGTGGTGCTCGATGCCCTCGAGCGCTGTATGCGAGAGACTCCGCGGTACGACCACCGGTCGGTGATCGTCCACTTTGCCAACTCGACAGAGGAACAGGTGGCCCGGATCGCCCGGCTGGGGGCCATCGTGAGCGCCAACCCGTATTACCCGACAGCCTTTGCCGATCGCTACGGCAAGGTGGGCCTGGATCCCGAGCGCGCCGACCAGATGGTGCGGCTGGGCTCGTTGACCCGTCGCGGCGTGCCGATCTCGCTGCACTGCGACCTGCCCATCGCCCCGGCCAGCCCACTCTTGCTCGCCTGGTGCGCAGTCAATCGAACCACGGTCTCGGGCCGGATCGCCGGCGCGGATCAACGCATCAGCGTCGAACAGGCCCTCCGCGCGGTCACGATTGACGCGGCGTATTCGTGGCGGATGGAACAAGAGATGGGCTCGATCGCCCCTGGCAAGGTCGCGAATTTCGCCGTCCTTGAGGACGACCCGATGACGGTGAACCCCATGAAGCTCAAGGACATCGCCATCTGGGGAACCGTTTTCGAGGGGAAGATCTGCCCTGTCAAGTAGGGGTCGAGCCTCGCTCAGGATCGGCGATCAGCAACCCGGTGGCGCGTGCCTCGAAGCTGCCAGCCCGCCTGGCCAGGTTCTCGTCATCCTGGATCTTCTTGAGGGTCTTGGCAAAGAGCGACGTGGTGCCAAAGGGTCCACGGCGAATCTCCAGCCTCAGCGCGCGCAGCCGCAGCAGGAACTCCCGACTTTGAACAGGGGCCGTGGGAACGCGTTCGAGCGTCTTTCGCTCTGCCTCGATACGGTCCAGCAACCGCTTGATGTCACCGCGACCCGCGAGCACGAGTTTCTTCTTTTCGTGCGGCGCCCAGCGGTGCTTTGCCTCCGACTGGGAGATCTTCTGGGCGAGCAGCCCGTTCATGAAATCTCGTGCTGTTTCGGCATCGCCGGTGCTGCCAAAGACCTCGAGATCGAAGGCTTTGGAGGCGACTTCGAGCTGCATCTCTGAGGCTGGGTCATCGTCTCGGTCGCCGCCGGCAGCCGGGATCGGTAAGCCGAACCCCATTCGGCCTTTGATCAGGAGCACTTCGTCCGGGAATGGTACACCTGCGCGGCCAACGTCGTTGATACTTTTCATTAGCGACCTGTCCGCGACAGATTTGAACGCGTTCTGATTGGGTCTCGTGAAATCGTTCTCTTGCAATTGCTTCCCGGCCTGATTCTCTTGCTGCAAGACAGTTGTTGCACGATGACGCACCACCTGACGCTGCGATGGAATTGGCGGCCTCGGATTCTCCGGCGCTTGACCCAACGCGACGGTTACCATGCCGCACGCAGACGCGAAGCTGAATGCAATTCGCCGGTTCCAAGCGTGCCTCATTCCGCCCTCCCATGTAGAGTGAGTGTGGCTCTCCAGCGGCAAGGACTATCTCAATTTGTAGATGATTCCTGAGCTTGGTGAAATGGCAGTCGGGACGTTCCCCGGCAATTTGGAAGAAAGTCACCTATGCCCCTCGCACCCCGGCCGATGCCGGTCGAAACGCTGGAGAGCCTCCGCCCGCCCCTGGTGGGGTTCCCCTACTTCGCTCATGCGGACGAAGTGCCGTTCCTGGCCGGGGCGAGCGGTCTCAGCACCGTCAACGCCTGGTGGCTGGCAGAAGCGGCGTTCCTCGTGTATGGAACGGCCCGGTTCATCGAAGGCGCGGTGCTGGCATCCCCCTTGCCCGGTCAAGGCTTCCAGCTCGAATGGCTCGGGACGGCGGACGACAACCGGGGCATGATCCTCAGCAACCAGGCGGCGATCATCGTCGTTTTCCGGGGTACACGGCTCCAGGTGCACAGCGTGCTCGACGTGGCCGAGGTCGTCCTGCTGAACCAGAATGACCTCTGGATCGACGGCCAGTTCCTGCCCGCTGTCTGCCGGGCCGGAGGGAAGGTCCACGCCGGCTTCCTGCGAGCCTTCGCCGAGATCTCCGACCGGCTCGACCAGGTCGTCCAGACCAGGCGGCCGGACCAAAGACTCTGGCTCACCGGTCACAGCATGGGTGGCGCACTGGCAACGCTGGCGGCGGCCCACCTCGGCGCGGCGGTGGTTCACGGACTTCACACCTACGGCTGCCCGCGGGTCGGCAATGCGGCATTTGCCGGTTTGCTGCCAGTCGAGTCGCACAACCGGTTCGTCCACCGTGACGACTGGGTGCCCACTCTCCCCCCCGAGTTCCTCGGTTACGTCCACGCCGGCACCTTGATCCCGGTGACCGGCAGCCCGCCCCGCAACTTCCTGGAAAACCTGACCACCGGCGCCAGGGACCTCTCCACGGCCATGCGCCATGGCCAGCGAGTCGAGGATCAAGCCGGGTGCTCTCCCTTTCAAAATCTCAGGTGCGGCCGACCACATGCCGATCTACTACGCGACCCTGCTCTGGAATGCTCTCGTCGGGAAATGACCAGGAAGCCGTCGAATCACGAACTCAAATCTTTGCAGTGAACTGAATGGTCCCGAACATCGATCCTCAACAGGTTCGCAAGCTTGCTGGCTGGGGGCTGACGGACAACGACAGAGCCAGCTTCTTCGGCTCGTGTCCCCAACCATCGGCTGTGGGCCCAGACACTCATCAGTCGGGGTTTTGCATAGCTTGGACGAAGCGGCTTCGCCGCGGGATGGGGGGAGCGGTCTGGGGCGGTTTTGCAGACCGGGAGGAATAGACCTCCGGAGATTTCGGGTTCTGATACCCTATGCCTGAGCAAGCGTTTCCGCCCAGCCATCCGGGGGCCTTTCCGGTGCAAGCACCGGAAAGAGCTCCGGAAACGTGGGCCTGATCGACACGATCCAAGACTGGGCGCCGCGTGCCGGGCCGCTACCTCGACGGCGACCGGATCGCAGGGAAGCTGGTCAAAGGCGAGCCGGCCCATGACCTGGACCTCGGCAGCCTGGTGCTCGTCAGCCGCGACCGTGCCTTGCGGAACCACGTGACCGCCAGCGCGCTGGTGGTCGTGGACGACGGCCTGGTGAACGAGCAGGAGGGCAGCCACGATGGCCGTCTGTGCCAGCGCCCCGCGGAACCTGCCCGCCGTGAACAGTCCCGCGAGCTGAGCTTCAAGGAATGCCAGGAACCGGACGACGTACCGGGCCGGATGGAGCCGCTCGAGATCGCCGGCGCGAGAAGCGCCGGGGGACCTCAACCGTGGCCTGGCCGCCGGCCACGCTCGCGGGGTCGCACTGGCAGAGCGTGCCGGCTGACTCAACGTTCTGGCTCCTCTTCCATGACTCACTCCCCGGCTTCAGTGGACATTCAGCAGCTTTGCATTTCTCGATCGGGGGAGGAAAATCCTCATCCTCGTCGAGAGCGGCCAGGGCATTCAGCACCGCCATGTTATCTGGCTTGCCGGCGGGTGGCTCGAGTCGTTCCTGGACCATCTTGAACCAGGCAATGCTGGGCTCATATTCAACCCAGATGTCCTCGCCTGTTTCGGGGTCTGTCACCTTATGCTTGAGCATCTGCTTATCGCCAATGGCCATGGCGATCGCCACGTCCGCGAACATGCCGTCGAGATGCAGCTCGTCCATCCGTTGCTCGATGGCGTCGCTGATCCGCCTGCCGCGGGAATAGCCGAACGGGTTGCCGCTGGTGCCGGGTTGCCAGGGGGCACGGAGGTTCTCAAGATGCGGCGTGGGGTTCGGGTTGGCCATCTCAGTGAGTCCGTGGAAAAGACCGTGCAGGTCAGGCTTTTCGGCCTGATAGTGATGTACCTCATGACGGGCGTCAGACCGGACAGCCTGACCTCCGCCACCTGGTCCAGGAAACGTCAGGCGGGGAAATGCGAATGCCTGC
The DNA here is from genome assembly GCA_963827005.1 of uncultured Acidobacteriaceae bacterium. GTDB lineage: Bacteria > Acidobacteriota > Terriglobia > Terriglobales > Acidobacteriaceae > Sulfotelmatobacter. The sequence goes on along the minus strand of CAWGZD010000007.1, from coordinate 7,210 downwards.
TCGCGTTCACGGTGAGGCCTGAGGTTCTGCTCGGGTCCGGCCCCACCATCATGTGGTAAGCGGCTCGAAGCTCGTGCCAGGCGCAGTGCAAGCGACCAGACAAGGAGAGGGCGCGGCCTCTCCAGGCAAGGCGCCTCGCCAACGCGCCTTTTCTTAGTATCCGTCAACCAAACAGGCTTCTCTCCAGAATCACGTTTCGCAGACCGAACGACGTGGCCTAACTCGATGTCCTGTTCAAGGTTACAAAATGCAAAATAATTCTCGACCAGCGCAATGGAAATCCGGGATCGACTTTCAAAATACCAGTTCGGATCAGGACGTGAGCGAACAACGAGGGTCGCCCGGCGTCAGGACCTCGCAAACCTGGATGGCCCCAGAATCCGCGATAGGGTGGTGGGTTACTGCTCGTTGGCCGTGAGTGAGGCGGCCTATGCCGACGCAGCCGAGCGGCTCAAGAGGGGCCTGGCGCGGCATCCTGTCCCGATCATGCTTCTCGCCCGCCTCGCCGTGAGTGGACAGGCGCAAGGTCGCGGCCTTGGGGCAGGCTTGCTCAAGGATGCGATGCTCCGGACGCTCCAGGCGGCGGATATCGCTGGAATTCGCGCCTTTGTCGTTCATGCGAAGGACGAGAATGCCAGGCGGTTCTATGAGCATTTTGGATTCTTGTCGAGCCGCCCCTTTGGCCAGCCGGAGTGGCGGAAGGAAACCGCGAAGCGTTTGGGCCTGGAGTAGGCCTATCGTCCCACGGGTCGCCCGCGAAATGTGGGCCGAAATCAACATGCCCCGCCCGGGTGAAGATCGCTCGGACGTCGGCGGGGCCGACCAGTTTAGCAATATCGGACCTGTCCCGCTTTCCTCCGCGATCTCCTACTTCGCCCACAACCGCAGCATCACGCCGCCGCGGCGGGGGATTCTGGCGGAGAACTGCGCATCGTGCCCGTCGAGGTCCTGCTGACGCCAGAGGTCGCGCACGCGTTGCGGGCCGGAGAGCTTCAGATCGCTCCACCTGGCGGTCACATCGGTGGGCAGCTCGCCGCGGTTGAACAGGCCCACGGCCTTCGAGCCGTCTTCCATGTCCTTGACCATGGCGAACGTCTCCGCACCCAGCGGGACGACCCGGGCACACTGGCCCAGAGAGTCCTGGTCCACTTCGATCACCTCGGGGTTGCAGAGCACGTTGAGCGTGAACTCGTCCAGCCGGCTCATGTCGCCGCTGAAGATCAACGGGGCGGCCATCAGGCACCAGAGCGACATGAACGAGTACTGCTCGTCGGGCGTCAGCGGGCAGGGCATGGGCACGCCGCCGTTCCGCCAGTCGCTGATGGTAGCCGATCTGGAGGTAGTCCGGGTCGTTCCAGCCGCCTGGCCCGTTGAACTTGCGGTGCTCGGCGTTCCTCAGCGCCACCTCGAAAATCTGGTGGAGCTCGAGGCCCAGGTCGCCCGCCGTGCGCCAGCTATGACCGCCAACCTCGGCGCCCCACTCCCAGACGTTGCCCACCGCCGTACTGGCAGAGGTTGAACACGATGTCGCGATGCTGCTGCTTGAGCAGGTCGCCCATCAGCTTGTAGGGCTTCTTGAGGGCCGCGAGGCTCTGGCCGCCGGCGATGACGCTGCCGTACGAGCACCAGTCGTACTTGAGAAAGTCGAAGCCCCAGTCGGCGAACTGCCTGGCGTCCTGGGCCTCGTGCTGGTAGGCCGCCGCGAAACCGGCGCAGTCGAACGGGCCCGGCGAAGTGTAAATGCCCGCCTTGAGACCCTTGGAGTGGATGTAGTCGGTCAGGGCTTTCATGTCGGGGAAGTACTTGTTGGGGAGGATGTTGCCCCGCGCATCGCGCACGGCCCGACGCGGAGCGGGTCGGGATAGCTCCGCGCCTTCGGCGTGCCCGTGGGGATATTCGTCCAGCAGCCGTCGATGTTCACGTACTGGTAGCCCACGTCGGCCATGCCGCTGGAGACCATGATGTCGGCCGCCTCGCGCATGATCTTGTCCGTCACGCGGTCTTCATGAATGTACCAGTCGTTCCAGCCCATCGAGGGCGTGAGCGCCAGGAGGTCGCCGCAGACGATCTTGAAATCGCGCTGGGCTTTGCCCTGCGGCATTGCCTGCGCGGAGCTTCACCAGGTACTCGCCGCGGCGGGCGACCGAGCCGGTGATGATGCCCGTACTCGCATCGAGCGTGAGCCCCTCAGGCAGCGTGTCGGCCGCAAACTGCATCGGCCGCCGGCCCGTGGCGGGAATCCGGTAAAGGAACGGGTTACCCGGCCGGCAGCCGTAGACCTTGGGCCCATTGATCCGCGGCTCTGGCCCGGGCTTGGGAGTGAGGATGAACGGTGCTGCCGACGGGCCGGTGATCGCTTTAGGGCGCACACCAGTGACATCGAAACGTGCCTCGGCCCAATCGGCGTGGTCGGAAGTGTTGCCATCGCCGGCCGGATCGACGATCAGCAAGAGCGTGTCAACTCCCTGGAGATTCAAGTCGACCGCTTTCGCCGGCTGGCCCGCCTTCATCACGCCACTTCGCCACAAAGGCTTGCCGTCGCCGTAAATCTGGAACTCGACGCTGCCGATGTTGCCGCGGACCTCGTCGTCGACCCCAACCCAGGCGAGAAAGCGTTCCGACCCGCGGCCCAGGTCAACGTACATCCGGCTGGGCGCATGCGTGCCCACGCCGCGATCGAACTTCCGCCCGGCAATCGCCAGTGGATTTCCCTGGACCGCCTTGTCCTTGAGAGTCTTGCCCCAGCCGGTGAACATCCGCGATAAGTCGAGCGACGAGAGCCAGATCGTCTCGGTGGCGCCTGCCGAACAGGTGATCCCCACGAGGAATGCCGTACCGACGAGCGATCTCAGGATAAGACACATGACGATCTCCCACTCAAGTGGATGGCCGGGAGGAAAGTCCGCGACATAGCATTTTGCATACGACCGAGTCACCAGCGGAAGTATCGGTACGGATCGTCGCCGGACTCAAAATCAGGCCGATAGTCGGGGTGATACAATCCCGTCCCGGACCTGGTGAGGCTCGCGGTGTCCTTGTCGCTGGAGAACACCGCGCCGAGGTTGGCGAGCAATTGTGCGAGGGCCCGCGTTTGCCGCCAGCGGGTCAACCGAAAATACGTCGCGGTCTCCGCTTGAAATTGATCGGGGTCGAGTTGTGAGAAGAGGACAACCCCTTTCCCTCTGCGCAACCGCCCCAGGAGTCCATCCGCACCGACCTCCACTCCGGCTTTCACGACCCAGGCGGGGCCCTCGGAACGCCAATGCAGATCGGACGGGCTGAGCCCCCGGCACTCCGGCCAATCGGGCACATGGATCGAACCCGCGAAGGCCGGGGCTCGCTCCAGTTTCATACCGAGACCCTGGTCGGACGCGGCGCGTGCCAGGAACAAGACGTTGCCGCCCGCTTCCAGGCAGCGCGAGACCTCGGCCTCCTGGTATCCGGCCTTCCGGCCGATGATCACCAGATCCGCGTCGGGATCGATCCGATCCGACATCTGATAAAGAACGCCCAGGCCATCCAGCGTCGCCTTGTCGTTCTCGGCCCCCACCAGGATCGTACGCCTGGCTCGCGGGATCGGCCGAGAGGTGGCCGCATATCGGAGGAGGTTGCGGGCCAGGACGGCGGCGGCGGCGTCGAAGGGAACATGATCCTCCAGATCGAGCGTGGAGAGTATGAGCCGGCCCCGGCCAGAGGTCAAGTTCCATGAGCGGCGAGTAGGCCATGTCGAACTCGCATTCCAGAATGGGCCGCCAGCCGCTGCGGTGCGGCTTCTCGACGGCCGCGCTTGTGACCACTCCCTGGTTGCCCCAGTGCCAGCCGCGGGTCGGGGAGCGCCAGGCCGGGCTCTGTAGCCTTGCCTCGGGGTGGGCCGGGACGAGTGTGCTCACGCCGGCCCAGTCGGCAAGGTCGCTCGAGTCCAGGTCCCGGAGCGCAGGATGATCCCTGCGCTACGAGAAAAACCCGGCGCGAGGGTGGCTGGCCACCCGGAATCCCAGCCGTTCGCGCAACCATTCCGGGTCCTGGGAACAGATCAACACCCGCCCGCCCGCAGCCACCGTAGCTTGCAGATCGAAAGGCAAGGCCTTGCCGCCGGAGAGAGCCTCGCGGCCGATCACGATCAGATCGCCGGACGGCTGCGAACCCTTCCAGTGCTCGACCGTATATCCAAGGGACGTCAGCATCTTGCCCGTCTTCCCGACGGGGTCGTAGAGCGTCACGACCTGTTTCAACGGAGCCGGTCTCTGCGAAGACGTGGAAGGGGAACAGGTCGCCATGCTCGCGCGTCCCGATCTTGGCGGTGAGAGTCATCGTCCCCGCGGCTTTCGCCTTGCCCGACAATTCGGGAATCCGGAACCCTAAGGGGACGAAAAGCGTGCCGGGCCGGGTCGAGAACGCCCTTGCCGTCGGCTTTGGCGACTTCCTTGCCGTCGACGCGGACACGGAAGCTGTAGGCGAAATCCTGGCGCGTACGTTCATCGTTGATGAGCACGCCCTGCTTGTCGACTTGCTGGCCCGATGCGAACTCATGGTCCTTGGCCGTGAACGCCTCGCTTCCCCCCGCGATCCAGGCGAGGGTCGGGCCGTTGGCCTCCGTCATGGCGGCGCCCGCCGGGTAGAGGTCCGTCCCCTCGGGTCGAAACGGCCTGGTGAACGCCTTCAGGGCAGTGGGGATGTAGAGGCCTCGCATCCCCGGCTCGAAGGGGCCCAGCGGCTCCATCACGTCCGACACCTTCTTGCGACGCCGTTCGTTGAGGAAAACGTCCCAGCCGTAGCCGTAATCCCAGGGGACCATGCCGCCGTTGAGGCCCCAGGTACGCCAGCTCCGGTAGGTGTTCCGAATGAAGAGCGCCTGCAGCTTCTGATAGGCCGGAGAGAAATCGACGACCGGGTCCTGGTCCCACTGGCGGTAGGCCATGCCTCGCCCTGAACTTCGCCTTGACCGCCCGCCGATACTCGGCGGTCTCCAGCGCGTAAGCCTCGGGGCCAAGATAGATGGCGCAATATTCCGTCACCAGCGGTTCGCTGTTTCCCGCCTCCATGCCCCAGCGGCCGCGCAAGAACGAATTTTTCCACGGCGTCCCGAACTCGACGCACATCAAGCGGCATGTCGCCGCCCTTGCTCCACTCGCTGAGCCAATCCTCGCGCTCCTGCAGCGGGATGAAGTTGAGATACGCGTTGATGTTGTAGATGTCGCCGACGCTGCTTCCCGCGTGATTGAGCACGGGCCGCGTGGGTCGATGCTTCCTGATCGCGGCGTTGCCCTCCCGGGCGATGGAGGCCCGTTGCTTCCAACCGGCGTCGGCAATCTCCCGGTTGCGGCCGATGTAATGCGGGTCCTGATCGAGCCCGTGACCGAGCCAGTTGGGGTTGGTGGTCCAGATAACGATCGAGGGGTGGTTGCGATAGCGGCGCAGGTCCTGCTCGAGCGTTTTCTCGCCAGAACTTCCTTGTAACCGGGGCTGCTCCACTGGCCCTGGTTCAGGCTCATCGCCGTTCCCAGCAGGAGGAATCCTTTGCGGTCCGCCCGATCGGCCCAGAGCTCGCGGTAAATCCGTTTGCCCCTCTCGTCGTGGTTGACCGGCCACATCTCCTCGATATTGAACCCCGCCTGGATGACGCCGTCGATGTGGGCGTCGATCAGCTTCGAGAACTCCGGACATCATGCTTCGGTATACGTGTGGCAAGTCGGCCGGCAGGCGGATCTCGCTGCCGTTCAAGAAGAATTTCCGGCCCTCGATCCAGAACTCGCGGAACCCGAAGGGCTGGGCGTACTCGTCGTCAAGGCCGGCGCCCTTGGCCTTGAGCTTGAGCGTGTAGAGGTTCGGCTGGCGGAAATCCCAGAGGCTTCGGGTCCTCCCACGTCCATGAGAGCGACAGTGTCTGCGTCCTGCTTCCGTCCAGCTTGGCCGCGGCTTGGAACCGCTTCACCTCGTTGCCGTCGCCGTCGAAGAGTCTGGCCACGAATTGCGCCAGCACCGGCGGCAGACCGCGCCGGTCACCTCGACCTCCAGCTTCAGCTCTTTCTTGCGCGTCGAGGTCTGCACGAAGACGTCGCTGAGTGGGCGCCTCGGGGGCGGCTGGAGACGATCACGTCGCCGATCAATCCCGTGGACTCGAGGGCCGCCGCGCGGGTGACGACGCGGCCCGGGTCCAGGAACATCTCGGTTCGTTCCTTCGGTGGTCGCGATCACCTGGACCCAGAGCATGGCGTCCTCGCCGGGCTTCACGGCCTTGCTGATGTCCACTTCGCCGGCCGGCCAGGAGATGCCGCCGCATTTCGTGCCGTTGACGTAAACGATCGCGTCCGTGCTCACCCGCTGCAAGGCAGAGGATCACGGCTCGACCCGCCCAGTGCTCGGGGATCTTGACCCTCCGCTGATACCATGCGACCCATTTGCCCCTCCCGGTACCCCAGCGTCCGCCAGGCGGGACCGCTCCCCCGTTCGGAGACAAAGGCCCGACTGCCACGACCCCGGCACGCGGATATACGCAATCCCGCCGGGCGGGCGGGTCTCCGCAGTCTCGAGCATGGGCACGAATTGCCAGATGCCGTTCAGGCAGAATTGCTCGCGCCTGGAACTGATGACCTCGAGAGGTTCCTGCCCCCAGCCGAGCACCTCCTGGGGCGGCAACACGGCATCAAGTTCCTTCTCGTCCGTCGCCAGCTTCGCCGGGACGAGTTCGATGCCGTCCCCCGAGCCCGCGGGGACCGCCAAAACGGCGACCAGAGCGGCAAGCAAGATGCTCGTCATGATTCGCTCTACCCCCTTCCAGGCCTCCCGCTCCCCGGCTACCCATGGGAGGCCGCTATCACGTTCTTCGCGCGGCACGGAATCGTCGGCCCTGTTGACATCCCACTCGACAAGGGGTAGATGTGCAAGTGGCCGGTATGCCGACGTCGGGGTCGAAGTCGCCCCATGCTCCCTCCCTTACACCCACCAAGTTGTGCCTCCCCGGCAACGACCTACCCCCCTGCGGCGAGCGCCGTGGCTCTCACTCCTTGCTCTCAAGAGGATTCTCAGGGCAGACAGGCCGAAGCCTGACCTACCAGACACAACCACCGGTCTCCAGCAGACCCACTGAGAAACAGGACCAACCCGATGACTCCAATCAGACACAGGCAGCCGATTTCGCGGCGTGATTTCGTGAGGGAGACCGCAGTCGCCGGCGCGGCGGTCGGCGCCGGACTGTCGCTGGCCAGCACCG
>CAWGZD010000006.1:0-1029905 GCA_963827005.1 uncultured Acidobacteriaceae bacterium | reverse complement strand
TGCAGATCATCAGCACGAACACCAGCAGCAGCCAGTCAAAATCGCGAAATGAAACGTAACGTGACATCAGTCAGTTCTCAGTTCCCGGTTCTCAGTCTTGCTACCCTTTCCATGTTGTCATCCTGAGCGGAGCACGCTGGTTCGCGAAGCGGACCAGCGTGCGGAGTCGAAGGACCCCTTTCAGCTCAGCGCAACCACAGACTCCACAAGGCGTTTTCCCGACGATGCCGGCACTCACTGAATCCCCGGCGCAGCCGTCGCCGCCACCAGCGGCTTCTTCGCCAACTCCACCGAGAATCGCCCGCCTTCCAGTTTGTCCCCCGCAGGCGCAGTCCACAGCGCGCCCATATCGACCTTGCCATCGCCCTTCGGTTTCTCCGCCATCTTCTGGGGCAAGCGGTGCTGCTTGTCCACATACGCCTTAATCACTTGAGTCGCGACGCGGGCTGCCAATCTCCCGTGCTCGCCGCCCTGGAACAGCACGCAAACCACAATGTCCGGATTCCGCCGCGGCGTGAATCCCACAAACCAGCCGTTCTGCGCCAGATCGTCGCTGTTCTTGAACTTCGCCCGCGTGGCCAGCGAAACAATCTGCGCTGATCCCGTCTTCCCCGCGATATCGATCCCAGGAACATGTGCCGACGGCGCCGTCCCTTCCGGCAGCAGCACCCGCGACATAGCGTCCGTAATAAACGTCCACCCATTCGGATCGATGGGGACAGTGCTCGTCTCAGTAACGTGACTCGTCTCCACATATCCGCTGGGCAGGCCCGCCGGATCGACCACGTGCGGTACCACCATGCGCCCGCCCATCGAGATCGCCGAAATCGCGCGCAGCAATTGCACCGGAGTAATCGCAACCGCCCCCTGCCCAATGCCAACCGAAATCGTCTCCCCCGCAAACCATTTCTGGTGGAAGTTCGTGATCTTCCACTGCTCCGAGGGCATCACCCCGGTCACTTCATTCGGCAGGTCTATTCCGGTTTTCTGTCCCAGACCGAAAGCCGTGGCATATTTCGCAATGCGGTCAATGCCTAATTTTTCCGCCAGCGTGTAGAAAAATACATCGCAAGATTGATAGATTGCTTTCTCCAACTCAACCGCACCGTGCCCGCCCTTCACCCAGCAGCCGAACCGCCGTCCATAAAACTCGGCACTCCCCGTGCAGTTCACATGCAGAGTCTGGGCAATGTTTTCCTGCCAGCCCGCCGTCGCCATGATGATTTTGAACGTCGACCCCGGCGCCAGCTGCGCCTGAATCGCCTTGTTCAGCAGCGGCTTATCGGGATCCGTCACCAGCTTGTTCCAATCATCGCGCGACACCCGCACCGCAAACTCATTGGGATCGAAGGTCGGCCGGCTCACCATCGCCAGAATCTCCCCCGTCCGCGGATCCATCGCCACAATGGCGCCATTTTTTCCCTCCAGCGCCTCCTCGGCCGCAATCTGCAAATCGATATCTACAGTCAGCTTCAACTGTTTTCCCGGGATCGCCTCCGTCTCTCCCAGCAGCCCTACCTCGCGGCCATGGCTGTTCACCAGCGCCCGCCGCGCCCCGTTCGTACCCATCAATGCCGTGTTGTACTGCCGCTCCACGCCTGAGACCCCGACCACATCGCCCGGGCTATAAAGCTCGAACTGCGGCTGGTTCAGCATGTCTTCCGTCACTTCGCCCACATAGCCGATCAGGTGCGCCATGAACCCGTTGCGCGGATACAGCCGCCGGTGCGCCATGATCGTATCCAGCTCCGGCAGCTCGTTGCGATGCGCATCGATAAACGCCAGCTCATCCGGGGTAATGTCTTCTTTCAGAAAGATTGGCTGGTACTGCGGCATCGAAGAAAAATGACGGATGCGCGTCCGCACTTCATTCGGATCGAGATGCAAACCCTGCGCAATCAGGTCGGCGTCAGCGTTCAGATCCCGCGAAGAATCGCGCAGCAGCAGCGCCGAGAACGATGGATAGTTGTCTACGATCACGCGCCCTTCGCGGTCCAGTATCTTGCCCCGCGGCGCGAGAATCGGCACATTGCGGATGCGGTTCTTCTCCGCCGCCGTGGCATAGCGCCCGCTCTCCATGACCTGCAGCGTCCACAATCCGTACGCCAGCACCAGAAAGATCCCCAGGATCCCGTACTGCGCCGCCGTCAACCGGATTGCCGATACTTTGTCGTCGCGTCCAAACATCAGTCAGTTCTCAGCTCAGTTCTCAGTTCCCGGTTCTCAGTTCTTAAGTTGTTGCGTGATCCGCTCGGCGGATCGCAGCTTCATCTCTTGATAAGGAATGTAAGACAATTCTAGCTTTAAGAGGCACGGCCGGGGATGGTCAAGGAGTAACGTAGGTCACTAGGGCTTTTACTGAGACCTGAGAACTGAGACCTGAGAACTGAGAACCGAGAACTGAGAACTGCCGTCAAGTTCTCTGCTTGAACTTGTCCAGCACAAAGTACAACGCCACGCCCACCACGGCGTTCGCCAGCCCCGCCAGGATTCCCCGGCTCCAGCTCCAGTCCAGCGTCATATTCACCATGCCTCGCGCCACCGTGAAATACACCGCAGCGTGAATCAGATAAAACCCCAGCGTTACCAGCAGCCGCGCCCCGGCGTTTTCCACGTCCAGCTTCGCCCCCAGCGACGACGCCCCATATCCCACCACGGTCTTCGCGATCCCGTAGATACCGATCGGATACGGCCCCAGCATGTCCTGCACCAGCCCAATCGCCGCCCCCGTAAACAGCCCCGAAATCGGATTGCGCCGCGCCATGGCAAAGAAAATCGTGACCAGCAACGGCAAGTCGAAGATGGAAAAAAATGGAAATCGTCTCGGCAGAAAAGCCTGCAGGAACAACGCCAGCAGTGGCACCCCCACCGTCACCGGGATGCTGAACCGGTAAACTTCAATCTGCTCTCCAGATGTGTAAGTGATGGGCACGCTAGTGAGGATTCTCTTCGCTCGCCGCAGGTTGCGCATCAGGCTGCTGGCTCGAGGGCTGGGTCGAAGGCTGGTTCGAAGGCTTAGCCTGCCCCGTCACCGGTTTCGCCGCAGAATTCGCCGCCTTCGGCGTAACGTTCGGGTTCACGCTTGTAGCCGGATTAGAAGTCGCATTCGAAGCCGCGCTCGAACTACCCGGGGTTCCGTTCGAAGCACCAGCCGAACTTCCAATCGCACTCTTCGGCGCGGAAACAGCATCGCCCGCCGCCGCCTTCGGCGCAACTTTCTTCACCACCTCGCCCGCGCCCGGCTGCCCGGCAGCCGCACCATTGCCCGCCGCAGGCGTCGTCCCACCCGCCAACTTCGTCCCAGCTCCAGTCGCGGGCTTGCCCGCCGAGGCGCCCACCGCCGCGCCTGCCGCATTGGCTCCCTCAACCGTTGCCGGTTTCTCTGGCACCGAGGGCAACCGCCGCGCCAGAATATCCGCCGCGCGCACCCGCCCGCCTTCCGCTACCACTTCCCGCTCTTGCTTTTCCGTCACCACCAGCACTTCTTCCAGCCGGCTCAGGTCCGCCGCCGGCTTCACCTTTATGCTCAAAAACATCTCTCTCCCCGGACCCACGCTGCTCACCGTACCCACCGGCAACCCCTTGGGAAATATCTGGTCGCCTCCGCTGCTCAGCACAGTTTCTCCCGGAGTGACCGTCTCATCACTCATCACCCGCTCCAAAACTAACTCACCATTCGGCGTCCCGCGCAGCACACCCTGCAAGCGCGATTTTTCCAGGAACACGCCCACGCCGCTGCTCTGATCGTTGATCATCAGCACCAGCGACGTCGAAGGATACACAAGCCACACCTTGCCCACGATGCCGCCCGCCGTGATCACCGCCATGTCCGGCTTCAACCCGGCGTTATCACCTTTATCAATGTAAATGGATCGGGAAAGATCGCTTCCGCTCGACCCAATTACCTGGGCCGCCACCGTCTTCGCGATGAACTGCTCTTTGAAGGCCAGCAGAGATTGCAGCCGGTGCGCCTGGGTGGCGTCCTCGCTCAGCCGCACCTCGTCCAGCGTCATCTTCTCGATCTTTTCTTTGAGTTCGCGGTTTTCGGTCCGCACCCCGCGCAGAAAGAAATAATCGTGCCACAGGCTGCGGCCGCCGTTCTGCACCCACACCAGCCCGCGCTCAAACGGAGTGATCGCCCCCACCGCCCAGATCCGGATCAACCGCGTGCTCGCCACATCCGAGCTGCGCTTCACCTGCACCGCCAGCCCCAGCACCTGCAGAAACAGCACTCCCACCAGAATCGTCAGGTTGCGGTAACGGCCAAGCACGGATTCCATAAAAACAGTTGCGAGTCCTTAGTCCCGCGTCCCGAGAAAAACGTTGACTGTAGTCTGCGCCGCCGGTCTCGGGACTCGCAACTCGGGGCTGGGTTTACTCAATAGAGATTTTTCTCAGCAGCTTGAAGTCCGAGAGCATCTTGCCCGTGCCCAGCACCACGCTGCACAGCGGATCGTCGGCAATCGACACCGGCAGACCGGTTTCTTCCCGGATGCGCTTATCCAGATTCTTCAGCAGCGCTCCGCCGCCCGTCAGCACAATGCCGCGGTCGCTGATGTCGGCCGAAAGCTCTGGCGGCGTACGCTCGAGAGCCACGCGGATCGCATTCATGATCGTCGATACGCACTCGCTTAACGCCTCCCGGATCTCGCCATCATCCACAGTGATCGTCTTCGGAACGCCTTCAATCAGGTTGCGCCCTTTGATCTCCATGGTCATCGGCTTGTCGAGCTGGTGCGCCGACCCAATCTCCATCTTGATCTGCTCCGCCGTGCGCTCCCCAATCAGCAGGTTATATTTCCGCTTCAGATAATTCATGATGGCTTCGTCCATCTGATTTCCAGCCATCCGCACCGAACGTGAGTAAACGATGCCGCTCAAAGAAATGACCGCAATGTCCGTCGTGCCGCCGCCAATGTCGACCACCATATTGCCGCTCGGCTCCGTGATGGGCAGCCCCGCTCCAATCGCCGCCACCATGGCCTGCTCCACCAGATGCACTTCGCTGGCCTTGGCGCGATACGCCGAATCCATGACCGCCCGCTTTTCCACCTGCGTAATCTCTGAAGGCACGCCAATCACAATCCGCGGATGCACCAGCATCTTCCGGTTATGCGCCTTCTGAATAAAGTAGTTCAGCATCTTCTCCGTGACCTTGAAGTCGGCAATCACGCCGTCCTTCATAGGCTTGATGGCGACGATGTTTCCCGGCGTCCGCCCCAGCATCTCTTTCGCTTCTTTGCCCACGGCCTCCACTTCGCCCGTGTTCTTGTTGATGGCGACGATCGAAGGCTCGTTCACCACAATGCCCTTGCCGCGCGCGTACACCAGAGTGTTGGCCGTCCCCAGATCGATGGCCAGGTCGCTCGAAAACAAGCTGAATAGCGACCTCAGGTTGTGAGAACGTGATGAATGAAAGCCGTTGTTTGCCATGAACAGTTCTGCCTTCCGCTTCCTTATATTGCCTGCCTGCTGAATCCTGCCTGCTGAATCCGACCTACTGAATAATGATCTTCTTCTGCTGCGTATTCACTCCGCCCTGCGCCGTCTGCGCCGTCACCGTGATCACCGCTTCCCCCGTGGTCAGCGGCGGCGTGAAGTAATGGAACGTCCCATCCGTCGACACCATCGGAACCTCCCGTCCGTTCACCATCACCCGCGCCCCAATCTGCGTCTTCCCCGTCACCTCAATAACAGGTCCATGCTGAATGAAGGGATCCAGTTCCAGTTCGATGGCTTCCGTCTGCTTGCCCTTGGAAATGATGGTGAAACGGTTCTTCTCGCTCTCCACCGATTCCTTCCCCGACGCTTCGTACGACTGTACCACCCAGTAGTACGCTCCTTCGCCGAGGCTCGTAACCGTAACATCCGCCGTGTTTACTTTCTTGTCAACCAGCGTGGAAGAAAAATACGGGTTCCTCGAAATCCGCAGCCGGTATCCCGCCGCATTCGCCATCGCCGTCCAGGAAAACTCCACATCCTTCGTCGCTTCCCCAGACGTAAAGATCGGCGCCATGTTCGCCGGAGAAATCGGCGTCGGCGGCCCCGTCCCTTTCGCCTTCTCCATGTGCGCCTCGGCCGCCTGGAAGCTCACTTTTTCCCAGTTCGCCAACTGCACGGTTTCTCCGTTGCGCGTCACCTCGCCCGTGCCCTTCTTCATCAGGATCTCGTGCTGATCGGTCGCCGGATCGTTGTGCACCTGCGCCGTCGACTCCGGAGACAGAGACGCAGTTGCACCCGCCACAATCACCTGCGACTTCGACCCTTCCGAATACGTGGCTGTCGACAAATCCACCGTTCCCGTGCTCACCGCTACCGCCACGTTCGTCTGCTGCTGATCGTTGGCCGAGTTCTCCTCAATCACAATCAGCGAATCCTGTTTCACCGTATAGCTGGTGCCGTCGTTGAACACCACCTTCGCCATGCCCTCGGAACCGGTCTGCACCACATCGCCTTTTTCCAGAGGAATGTTGTAGTCCGCTCCGACCCAGCTGTTGCCATTTCCCTTCTTCACCCGCACCGTGCCGTCGAGCGCCGTGAAGTGAGCCTGCTGCGCCGTCGATACTCCGTGTCCCGCCGCTGGAGCCATCCCCGCCACCCGCTCGAGCGCTTTGTCGGCAACCCCGCTGGCCGCCTTCAGGCTGTTCTGCGCAAATTGCGGGAAGGTGAACCGCACCGCAATCGCAAACACCGCCGCCCCGGCCAGTATCAGCAGTGCCACACTGCGGTACGTGACCGTCTTCCATGCGACGTGGATACCCGGTTTGCTAGTCGGCGAAGACACGTGGACCAAAACCTTGTTGAAGCCTATTGAATATGCGGTAATCCCAACGTTATCACAAGCCTCCCAGCCCAAAAAATGGGTAATCAACTAGGGACATTACCTTCGTTTGCATCAGAAGTATGGAGCGGTCACCCTGCCCGCAGCCTTCGACTTTGACCTAGCTCTTGATCTTGATCCAAGACGCAAAAACGACCTTTGTCATTCCGACCGCAGCCGCCCCCTGAGCGAAGCGAAGGGGACTGCGGAGTGGAGGAACCTGCTGTTCGGCGGCGCCACCGCGGAACCCCTCTGTTAATTCTCCATTAATTTCGCCTCATCCAATTGACCGGCATACCGCCAGGCGTTAGCCTCGAAGCCATGAGCCCAGCCGACCTCGATCAATTGCGTCTCGCCTACAAAAAGGCGACCGACGAGTGGGTCGACACCATTCGCGCCGAGGAAGCCCTAGCCACTCCCGACCACTCCATGACCGCCTGGGAAAAATGGGACGCCGCCCACTTCACCGAACACGACGCCCACACCAAAGCCACCAAAGCCCGCGAAGCCTACAAAGACGGCCTCCGCTCCGTAAACATCGGCATCTAGCAGCCTGTGTGGAGCTGGCGCCCTCGCCCGACCGGAGCTGCCCGCGAGCGAAGCGAAGAGGACCGCGGAGTGGAAGAACCTGTTTCGCCAGCCCGCTTGCCGGGGCGAGGCCATTTCCGTTACCCTCAGGACTGGATGGAACTACATTTCACCCCCGAGCAGGAAGCGCAGCTTGCGCAGATCGCCAGCCAGGAAGGCACCGACGCCGAACGCTTGGTGAAGGAAGCCGCCTTGCGCCTTCTTCAGGAAGATGCCCGCTTTCGTGCCGCCGTGCGCGAGGGTATCGCACAGGCCGACCGCGGCCAATTCATTGAGCAAGAGGAAATGGACGCCCGCCTGGAACAGATGCTGCGCTCATAAAAATGCGTATCCGCTGGACCCCAGCCGCCGCCGCCGACCTGCAGCGCATCAGCGATTACCTCAGAGATCACCATCCGCACTACAGGCTGGCCACCACCCGCAAAGTGTATGCCGCTGTCCAGTCGCTGACTGAGTGGCCGCATCTTGGCCGCGCCGGGCGCGAAGAGGGAACGCGAGAGCTTTTGTTCCCGCCCTTGCCCTATGTCGCCGTCTATCGAGTGAAGCAGCAAAGCATCGAAGTCCTGCGGATTTATCACGGCGCTCAGGACCGAGGCTGATCGCGCGGATGCCTTCGAATCGCGCCGAATTTCCTCACCCCATCCCGCTCTTCAATCCGAAATCACCGCAGAAATCCACAGCCCCCTGTGACATCTAACCTTGCGCCGCTACTGAAATCAGCCCACAATGGTCAAGGCGGAGGCGGTCAACTCAACCGGAGCAACGCGGCCCACAAGTCTCTTGCTTTCTATATTTTGACCTCTAAGTTCTTTGACATCCGGATTTTGCAAGGAATTTCCTGCTAACCCGATGATTCCAGTAGAGGGTGGGGGGAGGGGGTACACTGACTTTCCCAAATCAAACCCGCGAAACCACCCCATAATCAGTCATCGCAATCGAGTCGCAAGCAAAATATTTCGATCCGAAATCCACAGCCGAAACCGGAGCCCGAAAGCCGAACCCGGAAAGCGGAAGCCGGACGCCTTGTTGCCGCACCCTCAATGCCCGCTGTAGCATCAATATCCAGGCATTCATAAGGAATAGGAATTAGGAACAGGAATCAAGGAGCAATCATGGCCACCGACACGCTAGCTTCCCCAGCCATCCTCGGCTACAACCCAACCAAAGTATTCAAGAACTTCATCGACGGCGAGTGGGTCGAGTCCTCCACCGGAGAAACTTTCGAAGACCGCAATCCCGCCGATACCCGCGACGTGGTCGGCATCTTCCAGAAGTCCGCCAAGGCCGATGTCGACGCAGCCGTCGAAGCCGCCAAGCGCGCCTTCACCAAATGGCGTCTGGTTCCGGCTCCGCGCCGCGCCGAGATCGTCTTCCGCGCCGCCGAGATCCTCATCGAACGCAAAGAAGAGTACGCCCGCGAGATGACTCGCGAAATGGGCAAGGTGCTCGCCGAAACCCGCGGCGACGTGCAGGAAGCAATCGACGCCGCCTACTACAACGCCGGCGAAGGCCGTCGACTCTTCGGCCCCACCGTCCCGTCGGAAATGCCAAATAAGTTCGCCATGGCCGTGCGCCAGCCCATCGGCGTCTGCGGCATGATCACGCCCTGGAATTTTCCCATGGCGATTTCTTCCTGGAAGCTGCTGCCCGCCATCGTCTGCGGCAACACCTGCGTCATCAAGCCCGCGCAGGATACTCCGCTCTCCACCTTCAATCTCGTCCGCGCCCTCACCGACGCCGGCCTGCCCAAAGGCGTCATCAACATCGTCGCCGGATTCGGCCCCGCCGTCGGCACGCCGCTCGCCGAGCATCCTGACGTGCGCGCCATCTCGCTCACCGGATCATCCGCCGTCGGCCGCATCATCGGCGGCATCGCCGCCCAAAGCTTCAAACACTGCTCTCTAGAGCTGGGCGGAAAGAACCCCATGATCGTCCTCGACGACGCCAACCTCGAGCTCGCCATCGAAGGCGGCCTCTGGGGAGGATTCGGCACCACCGGCCAGCGCTGCACCGCCACCAGCCGCATCATCGTTCAGAAAGGCGTCTACCGCGAGTTCGTCGAGCGCTACGTTGCCCGCGCCAAGAAACTGAAAGTAGGCAACGGCCTCGACGAAACCACCGAGATGGGCCCAGCCATCAACGAGAAACAACTTCAGACCGACCTAAGCTACGTCGAGATCGGCAAGAACGAAGGCGCCAAGCTGCTCTGCGGCGGCAATCGCCTCGATAAAGGCGATTACCAGTACGGATGGTTCATGGAACCGACCGTCTTCAGCGACGTCGATCCCAAAATGCGCATCGCGCAAGAAGAAATCTTTGGCCCCGTCGTTTCGATCATCCCCTGCGACGGCCTCGAAGACGCCATCGAAATCGCCAACGGCATCGAGTACGGCTTGTCCTCCGCGCTCTACACCAAAGATGTGAACAAAGCCTTCGCCGGCATTCGCGACCTCTACGCCGGCATCACCTACATCAACGCCCCCACGATCGGCGCCGAAGTGCACTTGCCTTTCGGAGGAACAAAAGCCACTGGCAACGGCCACCGCGAAGGCGGCATCGGCGCCATCGATTTCTACACCGAGTGGAAGTCCGTCTACGTCGACTATTCAGACAAGCTGCAAAAAGCCCAGATCGACCGGGAGGAGTAAAGATAGTTTTGAAAGGGCGCGGCTTCAGCCGCGCCGTAAGCACGTGGAGTCAATGGCGGCTTCAGCCGCTGCGTTTTCAAACCGAACCACACTGGAGCCTTTCCTCTGCTTGTCGTCAGCCTGATCGCGATGTAACCTACCGAACAAGTCGGGAGATGCCCCAATGAGAAGCCCTCTAGCAGTAACGATCTCGAAGTGGCTGGTTGCAGCCTGCGCATTCGCAGCACTCACAGTCCAAGCCGAGCAGCGCCCGACCCTGACAACCCACGTTCCCGATGCAGTCGCCAGCGGCGTCGCGCCGCTCGTCGGTCATCTGCCCAGCACGCAGCGGCTCAGCCTTGCCATCTCTCTTCCCCCGCGTAATGAAGCTGAACTCGACACTCTCCTGCAGCAGATCTACGATCCGCAAAGCGCGAACTACCACCACTATCTCAGCGTCGAGGAATTCGCCGCGAGATTCGGCCCCTCCGAATCCGACTACGCAGCCGTTCTTCACTTCGCCGAAGCTAACAGTCTGGCCGTAATCGACACCGCCGCCAATCGCATGGTTGTCGACGTCGAAGGTCCCGCGGCAAACATCGAGAACGCCTTCCACATCAATCTCGGCGTCTACCAGCATCCCACCGAGAACCGCACGTTCTACGCTCCCGACCGCGAACCCTCGCCCGATCTCGATGTACCGCTATTGCACATTTCCGGTCTCGATAACTTCACCCTGCCTCATGCCAAGAACGTCCGGTCTCAGCAACTCCTCCAGCAGGCATCGAGCAAGACCACCGGTTCCGGCCCCGGAGGCCAATTTATTGGCAGCGACATGCGCGCCGCTTACTATGGTTCCGGCCCGCTCGATGGCGCCGGCCAGTCGGTTGGGCTCTTCGAGTTCGCCGGATACGAACTCAGCGACGTCAAACTTTACTTCGATCGCGTCAAACAGCCGATCAAAGTTCCAGTTCATGGCGTTGCCCTCAACGGAGCGCACCTCGGCTGTCCTCCGAAAACCTGCGACGATAGCGAACAAGTGCTCGACATCGAAATGGCAATCTCCATGGCTCCGGGCCTGAGCCAGGTCGTCGTCTACGTGGGAAACAGCGATGTCTCCATCTTCAACCAGATGGCTGTGGACAATACTTCGAAGCAACTAAGCTGCTCCTGGGGATGGAGCGATGACGAGGCCAGCATCGACCCCATCTTCAAGGAAATGGCCGCGCAAGGACAAACCGTATTCGTAGCGACTGGCGATGACGGCTCTGCCACTCCCGGCGACGTGGTCTGGCCGGCCGATGATCCTTACATCACCGCCGTCGGCGGCACCGACTTGACCACCAACGGCGCCGGCGGGTCCTGGCTCTCGGAGACCGGATGGAACGGCAGCGCCGGCATGCCTTCCAAAAACAAAGTTCCTATTCCCAACTATCAGAAACGCGCGGGAGTCATCAACGCGCTCAATATGGGATCAAAGACCCTGCGCAATATCCCGGACGTCGCCGCCGAAGCCAACACCAATCAGTACAGTTGCTTCGATGGCGGATGCTACGGAAATAACGGAGGTACCAGCTATGCCGCCCCGCAATGGGCCGGCCTAACGGCGATGGCCAATCAACAGGCTGTGGCCGGCGGCGCTTCCACGCTCGGCTTCCTCAACCCGGCGCTCTATTTAATCGGCACAGGCTCGGCCTTTGACGCCGACTTCCACGACATTACCAGCGGCAGCAACGGCAAGTTTACGGCCGTAACCGGATACGATCTGGTCACCGGCTGGGGCAGTCCCAACGCCGTGAACCTGATTAACTCCCTGACCGGAGCTGCAAATTAGAAATTAAAGATCTCCGAACTCAAATCGGCGAGTACCTCGGTAATCTTGCCGTTATACCTTCCACAACCTACCGTCGAGGCTTGGGGTTCAATCAGTAGCGTCGCGATAGGTTCATCTTGCCTCACAATCATCTTGATTTTCGATTGCGTTTTCGGCCGACCGCAAGGATGCAGCGGATTCTCGCATCGGCGGCGATCGCGCTCTGCCTGACAACCTCCTTCGTTCCCGCTTCACTAGCCCAGAGGCCTGCGAAGTCCGAACGCAAAGTGGTTGTATTCACCAGGCCTGAGTACCCCGATATTCTGAGGCATGCGCAAGTCGGCGGCGTCGTCCGCCTGAAAGCGACAGTCCTCCCGAACGGGACGGTCAGCAACGTCGAGATTGTTGGGGGCAATCCGATTCTCGCCGAAAACGCGGCTGCTACTGTGAAGAAGTGGAAATACGCGCCTGCGCCAAACCAAACCGTTGAGGATGTTTCTCTCAGCTTCACCCCTCACTGACTTTCTCAGCAGAATTCCCTGCGTCCTCCAAGCTTCTGCGGTTAGAATTCGTGCATGCCTCTTGCCCAGGCCCGCGAAATCGCTGCTGCCAAGCGTCTCGACAATGTGCGCTACGCCATTCGCGACCTGGCTTGCGTGGCGGACGAAGTCATCCAGCAGGGACACAGAGTTCTCCCGCTCAACGTCGGCGACCCGCTCAACTTCGACTTCCAGACTCCGCCTCACATCGTCGAAGCCGCCTACAAAGCCATGCGTGACGGCAAGAACGGATACGCGCCGTCTCCGGGAGTGCACGAAGCGCTCGAAGCGATTCGCAGCGAAGCCGCGCGCAAAGGCATCACGACGGTGCAGGACGTTTTCGTCACCTCGGGCGTAAGTGAAACCGTTGACCTCTGCATCAGCGCGCTGGTGAATCCTGGCGAAGACATTCTCACGCCCAGCCCTGACTATCCGCTCTACTCGGCCGTTCTGTGCAAGCTAGGGATCGCACTCAACGCCTACGATCTGAATGAAGACGACGCATGGCATCCTGAACTCGCTGATATTGAACGCAAGCTCACGCCCCGCACCCGCGGAATCGTGCTGATCAATCCTAATAACCCCACCGGCTCATTATGCTCGCGGCAAATGCTCGAGCAGATCGCCGACGTGGCGCGCCGGCACAATCTGGTTGTCTTCGCTGATGAAATCTACGACAAGCTGATTCTCGATTGCGATTCGCAAGGAAACGCCACGCCGCACATTGCCTTTGCCGCCGTCGCGCCCGACGTGCCCTGCATCACCTTCGGGGGAATGTCGAAAAATTATCTCGTCCCGGGATGGCGCATCGGCTGGGGGATCGTCTCGGGCGATGCGGCAGCCATCAGGCCCTATACCGAAGGCATTCACCGCCTCCTGCGCGCCCGTCTCTGCGCCAACCATCCTGAGCAATACGCCATCAAGCCCGCGCTCGAAGGACCGCAAGACCATCTCATCGACGTGCGGCGCAAGCTGCGCTCTCGCCGCGATCTTACGCAGAAATGGTGCGAAGCCACACCGCGCGTGAGTTGCGTCGCGCCCCGCGGCGCGTTTTACGCCTTCCCAAGAATCGACATCCCAGAGAGCGACGAAGTCTTCGTGAAAGAGCTCATCCGCCAGAAGCATGTCATGGTCGTCCACGGCTCCGGCTTCGGCCAAAAACCCGGGACGCAGCATTTCCGGATTGTGTTTCTGCCGGATGAAAAGACGCTAGCTAAGGCTTACGCCGGAATTGCGGATTTTATTCGCGAGCGGTACGGGGAAGCATGAACCGGCCTCGAAATCCGAGGTGACGGTGATACGGAGCGCGCGGCAACAATTTCTGGTTATCGCGATCGCAATGGTCGCTGCTTTGTATCCGCTTCGTCTCGGCGCGAAAGGAGACGAATGCACTCGAACCGCCAATATGCAGGTCTACTCAAATGCATTCGTCACAAAGGATGAAGCTGGCGACCTTGTTGGATATGAACTCGCGCTCAGGCAAGCTAGCGACTCAACCGTGGAAGCTCTGCTTTTCGTTTACGAAGGAGGAGTCGCTGATGGCATAAACCTGCCTGGGCGCGTTTCGGGAAAGAAACTGACAATCGAAGGAAGCTGGGTCGAGCATTTGACTGAATACCCGTCCAAGAAGGAAATCGTACAAACGCACCTGGTCAAGATAGCGGGCGATCTCGATTCAAAGTGGTTCCGCGGGACCATCACAATTGGCGATATGGTCGCGTCCCAGACGGTTCGACTCAAGCGCGTGAATCATATTTGGGTTTGTAAGCAGTAAATTGTCAGGGATATCGATCTCATGACCATGGTATAATGACCATGATCGAAAGGATGGTCCCGATGAAAACAATGGCGGCAGGCGCATTCAAGATTCATTGCCTGAAGGTCATGGATGAAGTCCAGTCCAAGCGCCAGGCCGTGCTGATCACCAAACGCGGCAAACCCGTGGCTAAGCTCGTCCCTGTCGAGAAAAAAGCAGACGACTTCTTCAATTTTATGAAGGGCAAGGGATCCGTCATTGGCGACGTCGTCGCCCCCGCGTTCACTCCCGAAGAATGGGGCGACCTCTATTGATTCTGGTCGACACGAATATCGTTCTCTGGGTGGCCTTTGATGCGGCCCGGCTGTCGAAGCGAGCCAAAGCGACGCTCGACGAAGCGCGACGAACCGGTGAGGGCCTGGCTATTTCCGACATCACGCTGCTGGAGTTGGCCATGCTGGCCAGCAAGAAGCGCATCCCGCTCGACGTTAGCTTGGAATCTTTTTTGTCCCAGGTGGAGGCGCGGTTTTCGGTCTTGCCGATGAACGCGCGAATCTGCGCCAGTGCATTCTCGCTGCCGGCAGAGTCCTTTAAAGATCCTGCCGACAAGATCATCGCCGCCACCGCTTCGGCGAATGGCCTCGCTTTGATCACCGCGGACCGCGAAATCCGCAAGTCTGGCGTCGTTCCCACTATATGGTGATCTTAGCGTCGGGTTTGCTCCTGAGCGCCAGGCCTTCCATCTTCCTCTTTCTCCGCGAATCTGCTTAAATCAAGTGAAGCGCAACTGGCGTCGCTTGCTCGGGTTTTATAAATCGTGGTCGACATTCATTCCCATATTCTTCCGGAAGTAGACGACGGCTCCAAGTCCTGGGAAACCTCCGTCGCGATGTGCCGCATGGCCGCCGCCGATGGCATCACGCATCAGGTCGCCACTCCGCATGCCAACGACCGCTACCACTACGACCGCGCGTATCTTCAGGGACTGGTCGCCCATCTGCAGGGACTTATCGGCAATGCCCTGACTCTCAGCCTGGGCTGCGACTTCCATCTCTCCTACGACAATCTGCAGGATGTGCTGGCCAATCCCGCGCGCTACGCCATCGAAGGCTCGCACTACATGCTGGTCGAGCTGAGCAATTACAGCATCCCGCAGCAGATTACGGATTGTTTTATGCAGCTCGGCGACTGCGGCATTACGGCGGTCATCACTCATCCTGAACGGAATCCGATTCTGCGCGAGAATTTGCAGCGCGTCGCGGAGTGGGCCGAGCAGGGCTGCGTGATTCAGGTAACCGGTTCCGCCCTGACAGGATTCTGGGGAGAACGCGTGCGGCGTGCCGCGCAGTGGCTGCTCGAGCATGACTCCGTGCACGTGCTCGCGACCGACGCTCACGATACGGAGAAGCGCGTCCCTGTGCTCTCCCCGGCTCGCGATGCGGCCGCTGAAATCTGCGGCGAGGAAGTGGCTGACGCCCTGGTGGAGGCCAATCCCGCGGCCATCATCCATTCTCAACCTCTGCCCTATTTCCCCCGGCCAGTGCTTGGGAGCTATCGCAAGACGCCTGGGGCATAAGTCAGCCGCTAGCAGTTAGCAATTGGCATTTAGCAGTTCGCGTTTAGCAGCTGCGGACTCTCGGCGATTTTACGGACCGGCTCATCTGCTTTGCGCATCTTCGGGCGCAGTGTCGCCAACGGCGGCTGCGGCGAGGGATGGGTAAACCAGACCACCACCATCGCCAGCGCAAAGATCGGGATTGCGAGGATGCTGCCTTCCGGGCCTACCGCGCCGCCGGAGAGAATCGGGTTGCCCAGCGCGTGTGTGGCATAGAGATGACCCTGGAACATCTCGCCGCTGTCGGGAACTCCGTAGAGAAAACTTTGCGCCCAATCCCACGTCATGTGAAAGCCGATCGCCCACCAGAGAGATCCCGTGCGCCAGAGCGCAAACAGGAAGGTGAAGCTGGCGCAAAAGACGACAACGAGACCAATCTTGTCTTCGCCTGAGTTAAAGGTGTGGGCGAATAGGAAGAGCGATGAGATCATGGCGGAAGCGATCCAGAACGCGATGGCGCGGCCATAGCGGCTGGAGATCCGGTTGCCCAGACCGAGCAATCCTCGAGTCAGCGTGAACTGGAAGTAGCCGCGAAAGCTGTACTCCTCAAAGCACCCGAGAAGCAGAAACCCCACCAGTAGCGCGGCTCCCCAACGGAGCGCGGCGAAGCCGTGCAAGAGCCGGGAATCGAAACTGAGCAGGTGCAGGCCGCGCAAGATGCCAACGAGAAGCGACAGAGAAGCGAATCCCCAGAAGGCTCCAAACAGAAAGCGGCTCACGGGGCGTTGACCGCCCAAGCCAAACACAGCGACGCGCCGGCGTTCGATAAAGGCCATCCCCCAACTGAGGAGAAAAAAGACACAGAAGACGATCCCTTCGCTGAGGAAGAACGGCAAGGCAGGGAGCTGTGCGTTGGCCGCCGACGCGGCTGTGCCTTCGTGCAAAACCTTGATGTGACTCTGCACGGTATGGATGCCGAGCACGATCCCGATCACGACGAGCAGATAGATCGCCAGGCTCCAACCGGCACGCAGGCCGAAAAGCCCGAAGAAGATGCGACGCGCTGAAGACTGCTTTGTCGGTCGAACCTCGATCGCGGCGGGCGGACCAGAGTTGGCCGTGGTGTTGAGCTCGAGAACCGTATTCATGGGCATCCCTCTCGAATTAAAGCGCAGCTTGAAGTGCAGCTACCGGCTAATACGGAGGATGTCCCACGCTGGTTTCAGCACGTGCTCTTAATTCAAGATTTCGGGGAATAAAACCAGGCGGGTCAAAGCTAAATTGCTAGCGGTTAACTGACTACTGCGGCCCGACTGAATTGTGCTGGGCGGTTGCGGCAGGTGCGGGATCGGTGGATGGAGCCGGTTGGGGATTCATGTGCGCTCCCGGATCGGCGCTATGCGATACCGGAGTCAAAGACGCGGCATGGGGCGGAGGCGGCTCGGTGGTCATGGCGCTTTCCGGATTCAGCAGGTGGTCGTGGCTCGGCCCCAGGCCCAGGCTGATCAGCGCCCGCGCATCGGGCACGGTTTTCGATTGCCACCCGTGGTCCGCCTGGTAGCGGCGCATGGCATCTTCACTGGATTGATTCCAGGTTCCCGCCGCTTCGCCGGTCATATAATGCTCGCGAATCAACGCTTCCTGAATCGCCTGCGCCCGCTCTGGTTCGATCTTCTGCTGGCCACGCGCAGTGGTTTTTTTCTTGCCGCTCTTGTGGGTGCTGGAGTGTTTCGACTTGCTGCTGTGATTGGTTCCGCTTGTGGTCGACTTTGAATGAGTCGATGACGAAGAATGCGATGCCGGATGAGGCTTCGCGGCCGGCGTGGATGTGTCTGCCGAGGATGCAGCTTGCGCGATCGCGGCGCGCGGCGAAATGCAGGCACAGGCTAGCGCCACGGCGCAGCCCCCCGCCAACCATCCAATTTTCGCGTTCCGCTTCAGTTCCAAGCGCAACCCTCGAACCTCAAACTTCGAACCTCGAATCCCAAACCTCGAACCGGCTCTAGTCGTGCTTGCCAGCCGTCTTCGCCAGATCTTACGCCCAAAGGAATAGGCAAAAAAACAAAATGCCCAACTGGAGCTGGCATTGTAATCATCCTCTATCGATAGAGGCAATGCCAGTTCCGGTTGGGCTACTCCAAGGTTACGGAAGTGTCCCCGCCAGGAAGGCCGTTCCATCCTGCCGCGACGAGCCTCGCGGGCGCACCAGGAATACGACGTCCTGGCCGCTCTTCAGGCTGGACTCCATCTTGGCAAAGTCATCCTCGTTGTTGACGGCCTGCTTGTTGATCTCGAGAACCACGTCGCCGCGCGCCAAACCTATATCCTCGGCGAACGAGCCCGGCTTCACATCCTGCACGATGACGCCCTTGCCTGCCGGCATGTCCAGCCGCTGCGCCATCTCCGGAGTCAGGCTTGCGAACCGTGACGCCGAACTTGCTCTGCTTCGGCGTGCTCTCATCGCCGCCTTCCTGGTCCTCGCCCAGACGAGCGGCAAATAGCTTGGCCCGGTCGGCAACGATGACCGTGGTCTCTTCCTTCTTGCCGTTGCGGACGAATCCGAGCTTGGTCTTCGATCCCGGCTTGCGGCTGGCGATGTCGGCCACCAGCTCATCGCCGTTCTTTACATCTTTGCCATCCACGGAGGTGATGGTGTCGCCGACCTTCAATCCTGCTTGATCGGCGGGGCTGCCCGCCACGACGGCAGAGATGGTTACGCCGGAACCCACACCGTAAATCCTGGCGATCGCCGGTCGCCGGTTGCGGACTGAACTCGATTCCCAACGAGCCCCGTGCCACGCGGTGTTCGGGGCCGATCAACTGGTTGTAGACCTGCACCACGGTATTGGAAGGAAGCGCAAAGCCAACTCCCGCATAGGCATTGGTTTCGCTCAAAATGGCGGTGTTGATGCCGATGACTTCACCATTCATATTTACCAGCGGGCCGCCCGAATTGCCCGGATTGATGGCCGCGTCGGTCTGAATGAAGTTCTGGAACTGCCGGCCGGGCACGATATCGCGCCCCTTCGCGGAAACAATGCCCGCGGTCACCGTTCCCACCTGGCCGAAGGGACTGCCGATGGCGAGCACCCAGTCGCCGACCTGCATGCTATCAGAGTTGCCCATCTTCGCCGCAGGGGATGCGGCGGTCCACGTCGATCTTGATCACGGCCAGATCGGTTTCCTGGTCCTCCCGATGACTTTGGCATCATGCTGCACGCCCGGCGGATCGTCCTGCAAGCGCACGCGGATGCGGTCCGCCTTGTCCACCACATGCCGGTTGGTCACGATATAACCTTTGGCATCGACGATTACGCCCGAACCCAGAGAACGCTCGCGAATCGCACCGTCGTCGCCCTGCCCGCCGCCCTGCCTCGGGCCGCCGAAAAAGCGGTTGAAGAAGTCATCCATGCCGCCGCCACCACCGCTGTCGTCGTCATCGGGGCTCTGGCCGCCGCGGCGCCGGCGCGTCTTGATGGTCGATTCCGTATTGATGTTGACTACGCTCGGCCCAACTGCTTGGCGATCTGCGAAAATGTATTGGAGAGCTGCTGCGGCGAAGGCACCGATAGCGGAGTGGCGTCGGAGGACTCTTCTGCCCTTCCTTGCCCTTCACTCCGTAAGACACCACCGTGCCGATCAAAATGCCCAGCGCCAGCGTGGCCACAATGCTGAACGAATAAACCCACCGACGGGTCTTCAAACGCACCCAGATTGCCCGTGAATCCATATGCCTGCTTCCCTCCGGAAACTGTGCTAACCCTTAATTATACCCGTTCGCCAAAGCCTCGGTCCCAGCCCCGAGGAACCCAAGGATATGCGATGCTGGCGCACGATCCCAGCCATTAGACGCACGATTGCGCCTTTTCGTTTTACGGGAAGGAGGAAGGAAGCGAAATAACCGCGGACAAATCGTTGACTGGACTATTTCCCTTCGTACACCGTCTTGCCGCCTACTACGGTCCGCAGCACCTTGATGGTCAGCAGTTTCTCCGCGGAAGTTGCCGTCACGTCATGGTCGAGAACCACAAAATCTGCCAGCATGCCGGGCGCCAGCTTGCCCTTTTCTTTTTCTTCGAACTCGGCAAAGGCCGAACCCGTGGTGTAAGCCGCAATGGCTTGATCCATGGTTAGCTTCTGCTCCGGAAAATATTCCTGCTTGCCGTTCTCGCTCTTGCGCGTTACGGCCGCATAGAGCCCGCGGAACGGCGAAACCGGCTCGACTGGATAATCCGTGCCGAACGCCAGCGTCACTCCCTTATTCACGAACGCCGCCCACGCATAGGAAGTCGCTGCCCGCTTCGGCCCCAGCCTGTCCTGCGCCCAGCGCATGTCGGTGAGCAAGTGGCTCGGCTGCATCGAGGCAATTACCTTCAATTCCTTGAAGCGCGCAATCTGCGCTGGAGTGGTGACCTGCGCATGCTCAATACGGAGGCGAAGATCTTTGCGGCCGTTCGGGCCTTTCATATTCTGTACGAACCATGCCGTTTCCGCCTCCGCAAAGGCATCCAGCGCCATCTGCACACCTTTGTCGCCAATCGCGTGAAAGCCGAGCTGGAAGCCCGCCAGCACGCGCTCCTTGGCCATTTCGTTCAGCCTGGCCGCCTCATACTGCGGCAGCCCGGACTGCGTGGGATCGTCTGAATATGGCGCCAGCAGCGCCGCGGTGTGACCGCCCAGCGAGCCATCCATAAAGCCTTTGAGCATTCCCGTATGCAGCATCAAGTCCGACTGCGGATGCGAGTCGCGCATGGTCTTCAACTGATCCACCGGAAGATTAAACGTCAGCCATTCGGAAATGCGCGCCGTCAGCTTCCCGTCTTTCTCAATCTCCTCATAAATCTGGAAGTCTTCCCAAGTGGAGTAATCCTGCGCCGAAGTCACGCCGTGCTCCGCCAGATCGGCGAGCGCGAATTCGATTGCCTGCCGCCGGCCTTCGTGCGTGGGATGCGGAATCACCGCCCGCACCGCGTCTTGCGCGCCCTCGCGCAGAATCCCCGTCGGCTGCCCGTTCGCATCGCGGTCAATCTTGCCGCCTTCCGGATCTCGGCTGGCCAGCGTGATGTTCGCCAACTGCAGCGCGCGCGTATTCGCTACCGCGAGGTGCCCGTCCACGCGGTCCAGAAACACGGGATGCCCGTCCGAAACCTGATCCAGGTCCCACCGGCTGGGCAGAGTCGGGATCGGCCACATGGTCTCGTCCCAGCCTCCGCCCA
Organism: uncultured Acidobacteriaceae bacterium; assembly: GCA_963827005.1. Taxonomy (GTDB): domain Bacteria; phylum Acidobacteriota; class Terriglobia; order Terriglobales; family Acidobacteriaceae; genus Sulfotelmatobacter. The sequence goes on along the minus strand of CAWGZD010000006.1, from coordinate 1,008,991 downwards.
GAATCCAATCGCCCGGCTTCGACTTCTCCACCTTGGCCTGGACCCGCGCCCGGAATTCTTCGAGGGTCTTCACTCCCGTCAGGTCAACGCTCAACTTCTGCATGCCGGCATCGGCCAAGTGCAGATGCGCATCGTTGAACCCTGGCATCACGAAGTGTCCGCCCAGATCAACAACTTGCGTCTCCGAGCCTTTCAACTTCATGATGTCGGCCAGCTTCCCGACCGCCTGGATGCGGTCGCCCCGCACCGCCATGGCCTCCTCGCGCAGAATCGAACTGAACGCCGAATTGGACGGCACGCCGGTATACACATTGGCGTGGATGTAGATAACGTCGGCCTTCGGCCCCGGGATCGGCGCAGCCGCCGACTGCCCCGCCGCCGGATTCTGGCCCTGTAAACCCACAGCGCAACAAAAAGCTAAGACCACAACTAAAGCCGGGTGCCCCATTTCTCGCGTCCTTTGCGAGAAGTGGGATTCCAATGCCGCGTGAACCTTTAGGCCGGCGCAGCGCTTCAGCGCCGCGAAAAGATTCTTCCCTTTGGAAGGGGCTTCGGTCCCCGAGGTCGCGAATATGCTCATCATCCCCCCGCTCCCGCCAGCGCCAGAAGCGTCAGCAGAATCCGCTTCAGCCCCAGCTCGCGTCCGTTGCTGTCAAACCACTCCTGCAGCGTGTGCGCCCCGCCGCCCGAACCGCCGCCGCCGATGGCAATCGCTTCCTGCCCCAGCGACAACGGAATATTCGCGTCCGTCGACGCCCGCTGCACCTGCGCCGCATTATTCAACTGCGCATCGACTGCCCGAATCACATGCAGAATCCGCGCACCCGCCGCCAGTTCTCCCGCGGGACGGTTCCCGATCGCCACCACTTCGCAACTCACTCCCGAAGGCCGCTTCTGCGACGTCGACCGCATTTCCGCAGCCAACGTCTCGTCTTCCACCGCCCGGCTCAGGGCCAGCCGCAACGTTTGCTCCAATCGCTCCATCTCCGTCATCGAAGTCGACCGGATATCAACCTTCATGCTGGCCGATTCCGGAATCGAATTCACTGACGTTCCACCGCGAATCACTCCGATGTTGAAAGTTGTCTTCGGGGTTGCCGGAACCGGAGTCGCGGCAAAGGTGTCGATGGCGCGCGCCAGAATCACAATCGGATTCGGCGCTCCAAAGTCGCTCCACGAATGCCCGCCCGGCCCGCGCACAATCACTTCAAAACGCCGGCTGCCGAGAGCCTCGGCCACGATCGTGTCTGCACCTGCGCCGTCGAGCACCACGCTGTAAGCAATCGAATCCTTCCAGCGCGGCGTAGCGAAAATGTGCCGCATGCCGCGCAGATCGCCTTCACCCTCTTCCCCCACGTTGCCGATAAATACCAGCGGTAGCGCGTGCCGCAGCCGCACCGCGCGCAGCAGTGCAGCGATCCCAAGCATCGCCGTAACCCCAGCGCCGTTGTCGGAAACTCCCGGCCCATAGACCCGGCTGCCCTGCTGCCGGATATTCAGAGGCGTACCCGCGGGAAACACCGTATCGATGTGCGCGCTCAGCGCCACGTAGCGCTGCCCGAATCCAGGATGAATCCCGAACACGTTGCCCACATCGTCGATGCGGACATCGTCCAGGCCGACTTCGCGAAAGCGCTCCGCCAGCCACGCCCCGCGCGCCGACTCCCCAAACGGAGGTGCCGCAATCCGCGCCATCTCCATCTGCCATTGTGCGAGTTGCGGCTCTTGCGTGCGCAGCCAGTTAAACGCCGACCGCACCTCGGGTGACGCCGCCAGACGAGCAACTTCCTGCTGCACCGTAGGCGCAACGTCTGGCATGTCCGCACGTGGGGGAGTGGGACTCATGGAAGGTTATTGCGTCCATCTTACATCGCACAGGAAAGAAAGGGGATTACCTAGGACGGGAACCGTAAAACGCCGTAGACGTATAGGATCCGGCCGGCGGCCTAGGCGAGAAATGAACGTTGGTAACGTTACCGCGGCACGGCATAGAACCGGGTGCCGCGCTCTTAGGTTCCAGCTCTCCGCTCCACTGCCGCGACCAGCTTCTCGGTAGCCGGAACCTCGATCCCATGCTTCTTCCCGCCGCGCAGGATAGGCCCCGCGATCGCCTCCAGCTCCGGAGTCTTGTGCTGCTCAACATCTTTCTGCATCGAGCTGCGCATGTTCGCCGGCATCGCCATCATCCCTGCGAGAATCGCTTCGGCATCAACCTTGGCGCCCTCGGCAACGGCGACTGCGCAAGCTTCCCGAACGCAACTCTCCATCTGGCTCTTCCACACTGGATCGGAAACAACTTCTCCTGTGGTTTTATCTGCCGCAGTTGTGGTCAGGGCAAACGGAGCAAGAAACACCAGCTTGCTCCACATCAGCGTCGGCTCATCGTCGATGAAGCGGCACGCGAAACCAATTTTCTGAAGCTGATCGACCGTGCTCCCCAGCAAGCCCCGCCCTGCCGAGAGAACATTGAGCCGCGCGAACGGCGAGCGATGAACGATGTGTCCCGGACTCGCGCGCTCGGTTTCAACCGCAATCGTCGCCGGAATCACGCGCCCGGAGCCGTACCTGGCGCGGAGAAGGGCAATATGGTCAATGCCATTGAGCAGTGGGACAATCGCTCGCACCGCATCAGGATTTTTCAGAGCGCCGAGCGCCGGCTCGAGCTGCGTTGCCTTCACCGTAATCCAAAGCGCGTCCACCGGAGGCACCTCGGCGGCCACTGAGACATCGACGGTGAAGTTGCCGAAGGCACTCTCCAAGCGAAGTTGCCTGGGATACTGCGCAACCGCCTCGCGCCTCACCACCAGTGTGACGGAATCTCCCGCATGCGCCAGGCAAGCGCCAATCAAGCCGCCAACGCCGCCAGCTCCAAGAATCGCATGCCGCATCGCTTCCGGCATCTCAGTTCAGCTCCTCTTGGCGGCCTCGGGCAACGCACTGCACAATTTCAGCCTCGCTGAGCGTGTGGTTGCTCGACTTGGCGCGGGCTAAGATGCGCTCGACCAGATCGTCCGTCGCCGGAATGCCGCGCCGCTCCAGCCAGAACAGCACATTCGACTTCCCGCTCATGGGACCGATGTCAATGATCTGCTCCAGTCCGAACAGATGAGAGGGCACGCCCGAATAAACCGTGTTCGCCAATTCAATGTCATTTTTCTTGAACGCCTTGATCACCGCCGCCGCATGCACTCCGGTCGCGGTGCGGAACGCATCATCCCCTACCACCGGATAGTTCGCGGGAATCGGCACGCCCGTGGCCCGCGACACGGCTTGGCAATACTGCTTCAGCTGGCTCAGATCCTGCTCCGCCCACGGCGCAATCTCCATCAGCTTCAGATTGACCAGCATCTGATCCATCTGCGTATTGCCCACGCGCTCGCCAATTCCGATCGCGCACCCGTGAACGCAATTTGCACCTGCGATGAGCGCCGCCATTGAATTGGCGATGGCCAGCCCTCGATCGCTGTGCCCGTGCCAGTCCACGCGGATATTCTCGCCCGAAGGTTTCACCACTTCGTCGATCACAAACCGCACCAGCGCGAAGGCTCCCACCGGAGTAGAGTGCCCGGCCGTGTCGCAGATCACGATCGCACGCGCCCCGCAGCGGATCGCCGTCGAGTACAGCCGCTTCACCGTTTCCGGATCGCAGCGCGAGGTATCTTCGGTGACGTACATCGAGTCGAGCCCCAGCGAAACCGCATACTTCACGGCCTTCTCCGTGGTCTGCAGAAGAAAGTCATCGGTCCAGTTTTCCGTAAAGCGGCGAATGGGGCTCGAGCCGATAAACGTCGCAGCCTCGATGCTCAAGCCCGTCTTCTGCACGATCTCGGCGATCGGACGGATATCGTTCTCATGCGTACGCGCCGCGCAGTTGGCGCGTATCTTCATCTTCTGCGAAACGATTTCCTGCGCCAGCGCCGTCACGTGCTCGACCGCTCGCGCGCCTGCTCCTGGCAATCCGAGATCGAGCGAGTCGATCCCCAGGGCCTCCATCAGATGAAGAATCTCAATCTTTTCCGGAATCGAAGGATCGCGCACCGAAGGCGACTGCAAGCCATCGCGCAGGCTCTCATCATTGAGCAGCACGGGCCCCGCCGGCTTCATTCCCGGCGGATGATTCTGGTTCCAGTCGTAAATGAGTTCGGAGGTGTTCATGGAAGTGCCAGTACCGAGTACACCCGCGCGTGGTTTGTACTAGGTACTGGGTACTAGGTACTCCGTTACTTTTCTTTCGGCGGCAAGGTCAGTCCAAACACTGAAATCATTCCCTGCCCGGCGACGTTCACTTTCGCTTCCGCGGGATTCGGCAAATACAGCGTCTGGCAATGTTCGCAGCGGTAAACTTCGGCGTCTGGCCCCCAGGCTTTTTCGGCGTCGCCGCAAGCCCGCTCGATCACGTCCTCCGAGTAGAACCAGCGTTTCAAATGGCCGCCGCAGAACTTGCCTTTTTCGTTTTTCTCATTGCAGGCGCGCTGCCCGGCCTTCTTGATTTTGACCTTGTGATGAGGAAGCTGCGGAGGAGTTTGCGTGCCCGAAGTTGCAATTTCGCCAGTCGCCAAAGGACTCTCCCTCGTTCGCGCGGCGCTTGCGCCGCCGGATTCGGCCTTACGACCGCCATTGTACTCGATGGCTAAAGACATGGCTAAAGAGAAGGGCCAAAACCCCCGATGTCGTATGCTAGGCGTATTCTCGTAACGGCGAGCCTGCGCCAGAATGAGCTGCTATGAACCATGAGGCGTTTCCTGCGAACAAGAATTTCCTGAGTAGCGCGGCAATTCTGATTGCAATTTTCTTTCTAACTGGCCCAACCATCGCTCAGACGCCGGGTAAGCCGACTGAGGTTCACAGCGGTGCTCAATCCAGCGTGCCACAGGAACTGGTGCGCATCGAGACTGGATTTTTCGAAGCATGGAAGACCAAAGACCAGGCCTATTTCCGCGAGCACATGCCGGAGAATGGAGTCTTCTGGGGTGAGAGCGGAACGCTCTCCCGTGACCAGGAAATCGCCGAGCAGCAAGTTTCGGCGAAGACCTGCACCGTGGAAGGCTATGGCCTCTCCGATTTCGGAGCGCTCCCGCTGGCCGCAGGCGCATATCTTCTCACCTATAAGGCCGAGCGGTACGGAACGTGTAACGGAGAGAAACTTCCCGTTCACAGCAACGGTAGCTCGATTTATATCTTCAAGGCCGGCCGCTGGCAGGCGATCTACCGGGCAGAAGTGCCGGTGAAGAATTAGCGCTGAGAATCGAATTGCAAACCGAGTTACAGACAAAGAACGCAACCCTATGATCACAATTGTTTCGGGATTGCCGCGCTCCGGCACTTCGCTGATGATGCAGATGCTGGCCGCGGGCGGCATGCCCATCCTCTCCGATGGCGAACGCCAGGCCGACGCTGACAATCCCCGTGGCTATCTGGAGTGGGAGCGCATCAAGCAGCTCCCCAAAGATCCGGCCTGTATCGCCGAGGCAGAGGGCAAGTGCGTGAAGGTGATCTCGCTGCTTCTGCTTTCGTTGCCTGAAGGTCACGAATACCGGGTCATCTTTATGCAGAGGCCGCTTGCGGAGGTGCTGGCGTCGCAGGAAGTGATGCTGCAGCACCGGGGAACCGCTAAACCGGGAGCCGACGCTTCCGTGGTCGCCGCAGCCTTTGAGAAGAACCTGCGCGCCGTCAACGCCTGGCTCGATAGCAAGGCTTATGTGAAGACCTTGCGTGTTTCCTATCACGACGTGCTGCGCGATGCAGAGGCCATCGCCAAGAAACTTGCGGAGTTTTTAGAGGTCGATCTGAATGTGGAGGCCATGACCCGCCAGGTCGACGCGACGCTCTACCGGAACCGCTCACAATAGTGCGCGGCGGTGCGTTTAGAACTCGCGCTTGGGCTTGGCTTGCTCGGCGCCGACGCGTCCCACTTCAATTTCCGCGGCGTAGTAGTTCTCGGCCTTTATAGGCTCGCCGGCCAGGCGCCGAAGAATGGCGATCTGGCCCACATGCGTGAGCGCGTCGGCGATGGGACCCTGAAAAAGCTTTTCCAACGGAGCCTGCACCGGCTCACTCGAAGCCAAGAAGTCGTCGAGCTTTTTCAGTGCGGCGAAGAAGCGTTCGACTTCCTTGTCCCACGCCAGAGGTTGCGAGTTGTTCCACGCCTGCTTGCCGATCGCCATGGAGAGTGCCCAATCCATCAGGTCGCCCATGTGGGCGAGAATCTGTCCCGGAGCGCGCACGCCTTCATCGGCGTGAAACACGGCAAAACCCTCAGGCGCATTGCGGACCGCCTTACCTCCGCGATAAGCCAGCGTGGCCAGCGTATGACGGAACAATTCGCGTTTCGGATCGGTCGTTGAGTCGGTCATAGTCTCCTTTCAGTTCTCAGTTCTCAGTTCTCAGTTCTCAGCTTTAGGCTCTCGGTACTCGGTGCTCGGTACTCGGTACTCAAAACTGCTTGCGTCCGACCACGCCGATCGCTCTCAGTGCTCCGCGCAGGCGCGTCCGGAGATCGCGCGCGAACTGCACGTCGATGAAGCCTTCCATCTGCCGGGAGAAATTCATGCCGTAGCCGTACCACCAGACTTTTTTCATCCCGGGCATGAGGTCGGAATCCAGATACTTCAACCGCACCATCTCATCGAGGCCGAAGCGGCCATGAGCGCGGCCCACGCCACTCGACTTTATTCCGCCGTGCGGCGCCTCGCTGATGCCGAAACATGAAAGCACATCGTTCACCATCACGGTGCCCGCCTGAATGCGGCGCGCTAAATGTTCTCCGCGGGAGAGATCACGGGTCCATACGCTCGCGGCCAAGCCGTATTCGGAATCATTCGCCAGCCGCACTGCCTCGTCGTCGCTGTCGAACTCCATGACCGGAAGCAGGGGGCCAAATGTTTCCTCGCGCATAATTCGCATCTCGTGCGTTACCTCGGCCAGCACGGTAGGTTGGTAGAAGTTTTTCCCCAAGTCGAGCCGCCGCGATCCTCCGGCCAGAACCCGCGCCCCGCGCGCCACGGCATCTTCCACGTGCGACGCCGCCAGACGCAGTTGTTGTTCGTGAATCATTGGTCCAACGTCAGTCTCGGGGTCGAATCCGGAGCCCACGCGCAGCTTCTTCGTTTTCTCAACGCAGGCGCGCAGAAATTCTTCATACCGACTGCGATGCACATAGCAGCGCTCGACCGACAAGCAAGCCTGACCCGCATTCAGAAACGCTCCCCACACCGCCGCGCTCGAGGCCACGTCAACGTTGGCATCGTCGAGCACCAGCATGGGATCTTTTCCGCCCAACTCCAGCACCAGCGGGAGCAACCGTTCCGCGGCAACGGCGGCGATCCGTTTGCCCGTAGCTACGCTGCCGGTGAAGACCAGCTTGTCGATTTGAGATTGAACAAGCTGTGAATCAAGCAGTGCCGCGCCGGTTGCGCCGTCTCCCACTACGACCTGAAAAACATCTTGCGGCACGCCCGCAGCGTGCAACAGTGAATCCAGTTCGAGCGCCATCAGAGAAGTAAATTCCGAGGGCTTCAGCACCACGGCGTTTCCCGCCACCAGAGCCGCGAGCGCCTCGGTCGCGGGAATCGAAAACGGATAATTCCACGGCGAAATAATCCCCACCACGCCGTAGGGCTCGCGCACCAGCCGTCCGCGTTTGAGCTTGGTAGCAAGATTTCCATGCGGCACCGGTTCATCGCGCAGCAGGCGATGCGCGTTGTCGATGAGGAACCGCGCCGCATCGAGCACGACCAACACCTCGGTGGTCAGGGCTTCGGCCACAGGCTTGCCGGCTTCGCGAGTGATGGCCCGAGCGATTTCTGATTTCTTCTCATGCAGTTTGCGCTGGAATTCCCGCAGCACGGCGATCCGGCGGCGGACGCCGATCGCAGCCCAGGCTGGCTGCGCCGCGTGCGCTCGTACCACAGCCTCGTGCACTTCGTCCTCTTCCGCGCACTTGAACTCGCGCAGGAGTTCGCCGGTCGCTGGGTTCACCGACGACACTCTCCGCGTCGCGATTTGCAGGTCCACAACCAAATTAGGTAATCCCAGAACCAGCAGAATAGTAGAAGTTATCTCATCAAGATCGCTGATAGTCGCTTGGCTCAGTACTCCACATTCACCAGGAACAATCCGCTGGACGGGGCAGTCGCGCCGGCGGCCGAACGGTTCCGCTCTGTCAGAATTCGCGTGACGTCTTCCGGCTGCAGCGTTCCTTTGCCCACGAGGATAAACGTTCCCGCCAGATTTCTCACCATGTGGTGAAGGAATCCCGATCCCCGCACCGTGTACACAAACTCATCGTCCTGGCGCTCCCATCTGGAAGAAAAAATCCGGCGCAGATTCGACGCCTGCACACCTTCAAGCCCACGTTCTGGATCGACTGCGGCAAACGAGGTGAAATCGTGCTCGCCCTCGACCAGCCCGGCCGCCCGCACCATCGCGGACTCATCCAAGGGAAAAGGATAGTGCCAAACATATCTGGCCAGGAACGGAAGACAGATCGCGGCGCGATAAATGCGGTACCGGTAAGTCTTTGCCCGCGCCGACTTGCGCGCATGAAAGTCCGCTGCAGCTTCTTCTGCTTGGAGCACGCGCACCGACGCCGGCAAGGCATCGTTGAGCGCTTTGACGAAGTTCGCGGCCGGGACGGAAGACTCCGTGACAAATGTCACCACCTGCGCCAGAGCATGCACTCCCGCGTCGGTTCGCCCCGAACCCTGGGGCAAGACCTTTTCGCCGGTGATTCGTCCAATGGCTGAGGCGAGCGTGCCCTGCACGGTCGCGGCATTGGGCTGCACCTGCCATCCGGCGAATTCGGTTCCGTCGTAGGAGAGAATCAGTTTGAGATTGCGCATGCGATCTTTTAATTCTTGCAACCGCGAGTCCCACAGCCGCGCCGCTTCATCCAACTCATTTCAGGGCAGGGGCGTGCTGCGCGCCTGTTCGATTTCGGCACTCCGGGGAGACGCTGAAACCATCGCGAGCACTCTATCAGTTTCGCTCTCGGGAGCGCTCGGAGGGGAAGCCGCTGCGTCAGATATACTGTTGGTTTCAACAAATTTTTCGTTTCGGGACGGGATTTCTCGTTTCGCCCGCTGCCGGACAACGGCAGAAAAGGCGCCATTCGCAGCCCGGAGAGCCGGAACAGTCGTATCACCCGCAAGGTTACGGCAGCTGCTTTCCGGAACATCATTATTTCAGGAGCTTTTCAGGAACCTCGACGCCGCCGGTTGCGTATCAATGACTGAGTAGAACTCTGACTGATAGAACTCTCTTTTTGGGGAAAATCCGGCGGTGGCGCGTTACAACCCATTTTTTTGTTGCAAAGCCTTAATCGAACTGGTCATAACGAGCTCGTGCTAAACGAACTAGTTTTAACGAACGGAGATGAGTAGATGCCATTCGCACGTTTAACCTCGCAGATCCGGCTGACCACGGCCGCGGTTTTATTCGGAACGCTGACTCTCGCCGGTTGGGCCCAGGAACCGCCCGCTGCGCCGGTCCCGCAAAACACGGCGGAAACGCGGCCGCTTCCGGTCTCAAACTATTCCAAGCCGGTGTCGCATTTTCCCAATCCGATCGGGCCGTATGAGCCCCGGCATCTGGCCGAGCCAAGCCTGGCCAACACGGCGCGCATTGACCAGTTCATGCGCGATGGCAAGCTGTATCTCTCGCTCAACGACGCCATCGCGCTGGCGCTTGAGAATAACCTGGATATCGCGATCGCACGTTACACATTGAACATCGCCGACACCGACGTATTGCGAGCCAAGGCGGGTGCGGCAATCCTGGGAACTCCGGTGGGCACAGTTCTGAACACGCCTGGAGGCGGCATCGGCGGCATTGGAGCAACCTCGGGCGCATCCACTGGAGGCACCAGCCTGGGCGCCGGCGGCATCGGCGCCGGCACCAACGGCTTGGTCAGTTCCACTCTCGGCCTGGGTCCGGTCATCAACAGTTTCGATCCCATCGTGACCGGGACGCTGCAGGAAGATCACTTCAGCCAAACCGCTACAAACATCTTCCAGGGCGCATTTCCCGGGACTAGCCTGGTCGCGAACACAGGCACAGTAAACTTTGCTTACAATCAGGCGTTTCAGTGGGGCACAAACCTCTCGGTGGGCTTCAACAATACTCGGGGAACGACGAACAACTTTCTCTCCAGCCTGAGCCCGCAGTTGAATTCCAACTTCAAGGCAACCATAACCCAACACCTGCTGCAGGGGTTCGGCCCCGCTCCGAACACGCGCTTCATCCGCATTGCCAAGAACAACCGTGAACTGGCCGATGTGGGCTTCCGTCTGCAGATCATCGATAGCGTCGACCAGATCGAAAACATTTATTGGGATCTGGTCTACGCCTACGAGAACGCTCGCGTGCAGAACGAATCGCTGGCTTTCGCTCAGAAAACGCTTTCCGACACGCAAAAGCAGGTTGAGATCGGCAGCCTGGCTCCCATTGAAACGGTTCGCGCGCAAAGCACGGTCGCGCAGGATCAACAGTTGGTAACGGCAGCGCAGACCAACCTGCAGCTGGAACAGCTGCTCATGAAGAATGCTTTGACCCGCACCTTGAAGGATCCGGTTCTCGCAACCGCCGACGTGATTCCCACTTCCACCATGGACGTACCCGCTCAGGAACCCGTAGTGCCCACGGAAGACCTGATCAATGAAGCGCTGCGGCATCGCGCGGAGCTGGTCGAATCGCGCATCGACTTGAACAGCCGCGAACTGAGTAACAAAGCGGTTCGCAGCGCACTGTTGCCAACGCTTGATCTCTTCGCTTACTACGGGGGCGCGGGCGTGGGCGGCAGCCAGAACCCGGCAAATCTGTGCTCGAATCTGGGTCCTGACTTACAGGATTTTGGCTGCGCGGGAACGGGAAGCGGACAAGTTCCGATTTCTCCAACCACAAGCTACAGCAGCACCCTCAACCAACTCGTCAACTCCACCTCGCCTGACAAAGGCGTAGGACTGCAGTTGAACATTCCGCTGCGCAACCGCGCGGCGCAGGCAGTGCAGATCCGTTCCGAACTGGAATACCGTCAGGCTCAGATGCGCCTGCAACAGATCGAAAACCAGGTGGGGATCGAGATCCGCAACGCGCAATATGCGGTGCAGCAGAACCGCGCCAGCGTCGATTCCGCTAAAGCGGCCGTAGAGCTGGCTCGCCAATCGCTCGACGCCGAGCAAAAGAAATATCAGTTTGGCACCTCGACGACAACGCTGGTTCTGCAGTACCAGAGCCAACAGGCTACCGCCGAATCAACTCTGGTGAATGCCACGGTCGCCTATGAAAAGTCGCGGATCGAACTGGACCGGGCAACCGGATCGCTGCTCGATCACGACGGCATCAGCATTGAGGATGCGGCCCGGGGCCAGGTCACACGCCTGCCTAGCGTGCCTTATATCCAACCGCGCAAGGACATGCCTTCCGTGGTTCAGCCGGCGCCCCAGGCGGCCGCTCCACAACCGCCTCAGTAGTTTGTGGGAAGCTCGTTCAGGACGGAAACAGGCGCGGTCCAAAGGGGCCGCGCCTGATTTTTGTTCCTAACAATTCTTTACAATCTGCGCCCGATTCCGGCGCTCGCTCCCGATAAGATGGAGAGACGCCTTATGTTTTCAGAACCGAGCTTGCTCAATCAAGATTCTTAAATCGAATTTGCTAAATCAGGCTGCAAGATTGCCTTTGCAAAATCTGAATGTCCTTTCAAGGCGATGCGGAACCGTTTCACTCAAGGAGACGAACCATGTCTTTGTCTTTGCCCAGACTGACCGCGGCGTGGCACTGGCCGGCGCTGGCGCTGACTGTCTTTGCCGTTCTAGGTTGCATACAGCTGCCGCCGTCCTTGCACGCGCAGGATGTCCCTGCTGCGCCAGCGCCGCAGATCGCGCCGGCTCCCGCCCAGCCGCAGGCGGTGCATCTTCAGGATTACTCCAAGCCACGCTCTGCCTTTCCTCATCTCCTTCAGCCCTACCAACCGCAGCAGGTAGCGCAGCCGAATCTGGGCAACTCGCCGCGCATGGACTCGCTTCTGCGCGATGGCAAAATCTATCTTTCGATCGACGACGCCGTCGCACTGGCTCTGGAGAACAATCTCGACATCGATATCGCCCGCTACAACCTCAACATCGCCGACACTGATTACCTGCGCGCCAAGTCGGGCGCGAACATCCTCGGCGTCAATGCCGGAATTGTGCAGAACACCCCGGGCGGCGGCGTGGGCGGCCTGGGCGGAACCGTCGGCTCCGGCACCGGAGGCACCACCGTAGCCCCCAGCGGCGTGGGCACCGGCACCAACGGCTTGGTCAGTTCCACGCTCGGCATCGGCTCGACTATCACCAGCTTCGATCCCATCGTCACCAGCACCCTGCAGCTCGACCGGGACAACACCGAATCCGTCAGCGTCGACAGCGTGCCCTTGCTGTCTGAAAACACCTACACGGCCAACTTTGGCTACACCCAGGGATTTGAATGGGGAACGGTTCTGAACGTGGGATTCAATAACGCTCACCTCGCCACCAACAGTCCCATCAGCCTGTTGAGTCCAGGAATCAATTCGAACTTCCAGGTCCGCGTGACGCAGAACCTGCTGCAGGGTTTCGGCTCCCTGCCCAATACTCGCTTCATCCGCATTGCCAAGAACAACCGCGAGATTTCCGACGTTGCCTTCCGCCTGCAAATCATCACCACCGTCGATCAGATCGAAGATATGTACTGGGACCTGGTCTATGCCTACGAAAACGTGCGCGTGCAGGAGGAAGCGCTCACCTACGCGCAGAAAGCTCTGACCGATACCAAGCAGCAGTCTCAGGTCGGCACCGTGCCGCCCATTCAGGTGGTGAGCGCGCAGAGCACGGTTTCAACCGACGAACAGAACCTGATCCTGGCGCAGAACAATCTGGAACTGGAAAAGCTGCTCGTGAAGAATGCTCTCAGCCGCAGCATCGAAGATCCGGTGCTGGCTGAAGCCGACGTAATTCCCACATCCGCGATGCAGATTCCGCAGCAGGAAGCGGCTGTCCCCACGCAGGATCTGATCAGCCAGGCGCTCGACCACCGCGCCGAACTTGTGGAATCGCGCATCGATCTCAACTCGCGCGATCTGAGCAGCAAGGCTGTACGCAATGCCATGCTGCCCACGCTCGATGCCTACGCCTACTACAGCGGATCCGGGATCGGAGGGAACGTCAATCCCGCCATATTGCCGCCAACGTGTAATACCGGGCCCCCGGACTGCTTCAGCGGTCCCAACGCGCCCTCGCCATTTTCCAATGGCGGCCCCGTCAGCTACGGCGGCGCGCTCAACCAAATGTTCAACGGCACTGCGCCTGATAAAGGCGTTGGACTTACGCTCACCATACCGCTGCGCAACCGCGAAGCCCAGGCCAACCAGGTGCGGGCGGAACTGGAATACCGCCAGGCTCAGGTGCGGCTGCACCAACTGGAGAATCAGGTGCGCATCGAAGTGCGCAACGCGCAGTTCGACGTCAAGCAAAACCGCGCGGCCGTGCTGGCAGCCCAGTATGCGGTCGACTTCGCGCGCCAGACTCTTGACGCCGATCAGCAGAAGCTGAAGGTGGGGCTCACGACCACAACTGCAATTCTTCAAGACGCTTCCGTGCTCACCACGTCCGAATCGAATCTGGTTTCCGCCAAGGCGGCCTACGAGAAATCCCGCGTCGAACTCGATCGTGCCACGGGCTTGCTGCTCGATAATACCGGCATCAATGTTGCCGACGCCACGCGAGGCCAGGTCACGCACTTGCCAAGTGTTCCCTACGTCACTCCGCCTCAGGTTCCGCCGCCAACGGCACAGCCCTAACGCGAGGGACGGAGCGGCAGAGAAGGAGCGTGAGAGAAAGCGCGCGAACGGTTAGGTGGGGACGGCCGAGACGGCTGTCCCGTTCGAGCCTGCTTTGAGCCAGCCGATAACTGATAAACTCCCCCGTGATGGAACCACCGAGCCTGCCTGCCATCCCGCGATCTCTCTTAGGGATGGTGCTGCTGTCCTTTATTCTGCAAGTCGCTGCGATCGGAGTCTTCCGCCAATACCACACTCGCCCGGGAGAAGATAATTTCGGTTTCGGCTTTGAGATGGGGCGAGTGGGCCGTTCCATCGCCTTGGGCGAGGGTTTCAGCAATCCCTACGGAGGGAACACAGGGCCCAGCGCCTGGGAGCCGCCTCTTTATCCTTACCTGATCGGCGGAGTCTTCAAAGTTTTTGGCATCTACACTTACGCCTCGGCATGGGTGCTGCTGTCGATCAACAGTCTCTTCGGCGCGCTCACCGCCATCCCGGTGTTTCTGATTGCACACCGATCTTTCGGACCACGAGTCGCACTCTGGTCGGCGCGAGCATGGGCACTCAATCCCTACGTCTGGTATTGGTCGATCCATTGGATATGGGACACCACTTTTACCCCGCTCGTCCTGTCGTTAATCTTCCTGATTTCGCTGGAAATGGCCACGGGGGATATGCAGCGATGGCCGGACTGGCGCGGATGGACGCTGTTTGGCGCCTTGTGGGGCGTGGGGGCGCTGGCTAATCCCGCGATGCTGTCCTTCCTTCCGTTCTGCGGTCTGTGGATTTGGCGCCAAAGATTCAAGCGCGGCCTTCCATCGCTCGCCGGCGTCGTGCTTTCGTCTGTCGTGTTCTTTCTGGTTCTTTCGCCCTGGCTGGCGCGGAATTATGCAGTCTTCGGCCGCTTCGTTTTTATCCGTGACGACTTTGGATTGCAGTTTCGTCTCGGCAACAACAAGATGGCTGATGGCATGCTGATCGCGACCCTGCAGCCCAATCTCAACAAACTGGAGTTTGAGAAGTTTCAGCGCCTGGGCGAAATCGCCTACGAAGCCGAATGCAAGCGGCTGGCCTTCGATTGGATCCGCTCGAACCCTGGCCGGTTCGCGGTGATCAGCATGAAGCGTTTTTTTTATTACTGGAACGGCGTGCCCAGACCGACAGACAGCGTTGCCCCGTGGGATTTCCGCAGTTCGCTCTTCCTGGCCTCATCCGTGCTAGCGATCTGGGGACTCGGCCGCGCGCTGCGCCAAAAGCGGCCTGGGGCGTGGCTTTTCGCC
The DNA here is from genome assembly GCA_963827005.1 of uncultured Acidobacteriaceae bacterium. Lineage (GTDB taxonomy): Bacteria > Acidobacteriota > Terriglobia > Terriglobales > Acidobacteriaceae > Sulfotelmatobacter. The sequence continues at coordinate 993,922 of CAWGZD010000006.1, read as the reverse complement.
GGGCTCGTCGCAACCTATCCCACGGTCTATTATTTTGTGTTTCCCCATGCCCGCTACCGCCATCCCATCGAACCTGAGTTGTTTATCCTGGCGGTGTTCCTGCTTTGTGAAGCTCGCAACCGCACCAAGCGAGCCATTGCTGGTTCTTGATTGTTGATTAATGATTAATGCTTGCTGATTGATGACTGATGATTGAAAAGCAGATCGTCTTTGCGTTTCAATGGGCAATCGACAATCATCAATCATCAATTTCACTATGACCGTTTCCGTGGCGATCGTTGCGATGGACGAAGAAGCCAACATCGGCCGCACCCTGGCCAGCGTGGCCTGGGCGGACGAGATCGTGCTGGTCGATTCCGGCTCGAAGGATCGCACCTGCGATATCGCGCGGGAACACAGAGCACAAGTCGTGGTCGAACCATGGCGTGGCTACGTGGCTCAGAAGCAGTACGCGATCGAACTGTGCACCAAGGCTTGGGTGCTGCTGCTCGACGCCGACGAAGAGGTGAGTCCAGGCCTGGCCGAAGAGATTCGCGCTGCCATCGCGAGCCCAGACGCTGCCAGCGGCTACAAACTTCCGCGCAAGAATCTTTTTCTAGGCCGGTGGATTCGCCACGGCGGTTTTTACCCGGATCCTAAACTGCGGCTGTTTCGGCGCGGACAGGGATTCGTTACCGGCCACGATCCGCATGACCGCTGCGAACTCAAGCCCGAGGCGCCGCAAACAACCGTCCAGTTCAAGAACGCTCTCATCCACTACACCTACCCCACGCTCACTCTTTACCTCGCCCACATGAACCGCTATTCCTCTCTGGGCGCGCAGCTGGCAGTCGCAAAAGGCCACCGCAGCTTCAGCCTCATCAATATCGTTCTTCGTCCGCTGGCAACGTTCGTCTACAACTACTTTATTCGACTCGGATTCCTCGACGGCCGCGAAGGCCTCCTGCTGCACCTCTACCACGCCGGCTACGTCTCGTGGAAATACTCCAAAGCGTGGGAACTCTCGCGCAAGCCGTGATCGGGAAGAGATAGAATGCTGCCCGTCCGCTCGCTCGAACGGACGCATTCCGCCTTGCCCGCAGGCGCGCGCTTCCCTATCATCACAACAGAGCACTGGAGTCATCATGCCGGAGAAAAAGCCGTCCAAGCCGCAAGTCGCCGAAACTCCTGTCGCCGACGTCTTTGACGGCCGCCATCCCTCCCCTGCGGAGAAAAAGTGGGCGGAGAAAACACTGGCTCCCACGCTCGAGAAATCTCCTGAAAGGCCAATTGGCGCGCCCACCGGCGTGAATCTCGACGAACACGGCTACGCCCGCTTCACGACGATCTCCGGCGTCCCGGTGCGCCGCCTCTACACCCAGGCCGATCTTCCCGATGATTGGAGCGAAGAAAAATATCTTGGATATCCCGGCACTGCGCCCTTCACCCGCGGAATTCACGCTACGGGATATCGCGGCAAGCTCTACACCATGCGGCAGTTCTCCGGCTTCGCGTCACCCGAAGAGACGAACCAGCGCTACAAGTATTTGCTGGAGCATGGCGGCGGCGGGCTCTCCGTCGCATTCGATTTGCCCACGCTGATGGGCTACGACTCCGATCACCCGGCCAGCGAAGGCGAAGTCGGCAAGTGCGGCGTGGCCATCGATTCGCTCGAAGACATGGAAATTCTTTTCGGCGGCATCGACCTCGAAAAGACGACCGTCTCGATGACCATCAACTCGCCCGCGTCGGTGCTGTGGGCCATGTACCTGGTAGTGGCAGAAAAGCAAGGCGCGGACTGGAAAAAGATCTCCGGCACCATCCAGAACGACATCCTCAAGGAATACATTGCGCAGAAGGAATATATCTACCCGCCCGCGCCCTCGATGCGGCTGGTGATCGACACCTTCGAGTTCGGATCGAAATTCACCCCGCGCTTCAACACCATTTCGATCAGCGGATACCACATCCGCGAGGCCGGTTCGACCGCTCTCCAAGAACTCGCCTTCACCTTGTACGACGGCATCGAGTATGTCGAGTGGGCGCGGCGTCGCGGACTCGATGTCGACGACTTCGGTCCGCGTCTGAGCTTCTTCTTCAACGCGCACAACGACTTCTTCGAGGAGATCGCCAAGTACCGCGCCGCCCGCAAGATTTGGGGCCAGGTCATGAAAGAGCGGTTCGGAGCGAAGAACCAGCGCACCTGGCTGATGCGTTTTCACACGCAAACCGCGGGAGTGTCGCTGCCAGCCCAGCAACCCATGAACAATATCGCGCGGGTTGCGCTGCAGGCTCTGGCCGCGGTGCTCGGCGGCACACAGTCGCTGCACTGCGATTCCTACGATGAAGCACTTGCGCTGCCCACGGAAGAGGCAGCTCGCATCGCTCTGCGCACCCAGCAGATCATCGCCTACGAATCAGGAGTCACGCAGACCGTCGATCCCCTTGGCGGATCATACTTTCTGGAAAATCTGACACTCGAAATGGAAAGAGGCGCGTTCGACTACTTCAGCAAACTCGACGCGATGGGCGGAATGGTAAAAGCAATCGAGCGCGGTTATCCGCAAAAAGAAATCGCTGAGGCCTCTTACCAGTTCCAGCGCGCTGCCGAGGCGAAAGAAAAGATTGTGGTGGGGGTCAACGAGTTTGTGATCGAGGAACAGTCTCCTCACATTCTCTACATAGACGAAAGCGTCGCGCGGCAGCAGTCGGCGAAGCTGAAGGCTCTGCGGGCGCGCCGCTCGAACGACGATGTGCGGCGCGCTCTCGATGCGCTGAAGAAGGTTGCAGCGCAGCAACCGAAGGCGGGCACGGATGGAAACGTCTCCCCCGCCAACACCATGCCCTATATTGTCGACGCAGTGCGCGCCTATGCAACGGTGGGCGAAATTTGTGAGGCGTTGCGCGAAGTGTATGGAACTTACACCGAAGTGAGCATTACGTAGCGAGATCACTGGAACACCCATCAGACCAGAATGGGAAGTGGACGTGAGTTTTCGTCCTGATCCATGAAACCGCTACTGTCCCCTGGACTATGATTGAGGTCAGAAATTATGAACTCAAAATGCAAAAAACAAAAGAAGCAACTCTGCTCAGGATGCCCAAACGCCGTGTGACGCCGCCGTTTGCCGTGGAGTCACGCATCTTGTTTCTTCGCCATCAGAGAGTGATGCTCGACGTCGACCTTGCCCAACTTTATGGCGTAACAGTCAAACGGCTCAATCAACAGGTGACGCGCAACCAGGAACGTTTTCCCTCGGACTTCACGTTTCAACTCAACTCAAAAGAACACTCCGCTTTGAGGTTGCAATTTGCAACCTCAAACAAAGGTCGCGGCGGCCGGCGATATCCTCCCTTCGCCTTCACCGAGCACGGGGCAATCATGGCCGCAACCGTACTCAACTCCGAACGTGCCGTCCAGATGAGCGTCTTCGTAGTGCGCGCCTTCGTACGCCTTCGCGAAATGCTGGCGACGAACCGGCGCCTCGCTGGAAAGATCGATGAACTGGAAAATCGCCTGGACACGAGTGACTCCCTGATTCTGGAGATCATCGCTGCGATCAAAGACATGATGACACCCCCAAAAAGCAGTGGAGCGCGGATTGGATTCCAGCTTCCTTCGGGAGGCATAAAAATCCAGAAACTGACCTCGAAGCTTCAGCGCCAGAGCTGAGACGCATCGGGAAGACAGCGCTACAATCCTTGCTTGACCCAACCGAACCAGGCGATTGATTCCATCGCTGTCCCAAGCCCGCTTAGCGCGCGCCTGCGTGCGTTGGCCATGCTGTTCCTCAAACTGGGAGCGATCAGCTTTGGCGGCCCTGCCGCGGCCATCGGGCAGATGCAGGATGAAGTCGTCCGCAACAGACAATGGGTCACGCGTCAGCGGTTTCTCGACATGCTGGGCCTGACCAATCTGATTCCCGGGCCGAACTCCACGGAGATGGCGATCAGCGTCGGTTTCGTGCATGCGGGATGGGCGGGGTTGGTGGTGGCGGGAGTAAGTTTTATTGTGCCTGCCGCCCTGATCACGGCCGCGGTAGCCTGGGCCTACGTCCGTTACGGAGCCTTGCCGCTGGCTGCGTCCTTGCTGGCCGGAGTCAAGCCAGCCGTGATCGCGGTGATAGTGATTGCGGTATGGCGACTGGGTAAGATTGCAGTTCGCGATGTATGGCTCGCCCTGCTGGGAGCGCTGGCTCTGGCGGCCTTTCTGGCGAAGTTAAGTCCGTTGATAATCCTGGTCGGCGGCGGCGTGATCGGAATGGCCGCAACGCAGTTACGCCGTCTGCAACGGAGAATGTCCTCCGATACTCCTGATCTCTCCGCAGGAGTGCTGCTCCTGAAAAAGTCTGCTTTGCTATTCGGTGTGCTGCCCGGCGCAGTGTTGGTGGCCGCTGGCCTGCACCTGAAGCGAGTGCCGCTGGCGCGTCTCGCCTGGTTCTTCCTCAAGGTGGGCGCCGTACTCTACGGAGGCGGGTATGTGCTGTTCGCGTTCGTTGAGCAGGGATTGGTCCGCGACAATTCTTGGCTTACGCAGCAGCAGTTGCTGGATGCGATTGCGATTGGCCAATTCACGCCGGGGCCCGTGCTTTCGACCGCCACCTTCATCGGATATCTTCTCCGCGGCCCCTGGGGTGCCGTGGTTGCCACCGTCGCGATATTTCTTCCGTCGTTTGTCTACGTCGCGGCGCTGGGGCCCATCCTGCCTAAAGTTCGCCGCTCTGCCTGGGTCGCGGCATTTCTCGACTCTGTCAACGTGTGCGCCGTAGCGCTGATGGCAGGGGTAACGGTTGCTCTGGCGCGTGACGCACTGCGCGGATGGCCGATGTGGGCGATCGCTCTAACGGCTCTGGCCACGCTGTTGAGGTGGAAGATTAATCCCGCATGGGTAGTACTCGGCGGCGGGCTGGCAGGATTACTGTTGGCGGCAGTGCGCTGACGACCCTTATGTCCTGGGCTGATCTCAGTGTCCGAATTTGCCACATCGGTGTCCGGAAGCGGACAGCCCCGACCAACTCATCGCATATTAAGTCGTTTACAATCTCGTGCTTAGTTTTGGCAGGCGTGATGCTGATACACCGGCAGAGAGGGTAAGAACATGTCATTCGTTCGCGATCTGAGAGTTGCAGCTCACTCATTGATTCGGACTCCGGGGCTGTCGATCGCCGTCGTCCTCACGCTGGCGCTCGGCATTGGCGCGAACGCTGCCATTTTCACCCTCGTGCGCGGAGTCCTGCTCAAGCCTCTTGTCAACCGTGATGAGGACCGGCTGATCTATATCCGGCAAAGCGCCCCCGGCATCGGCGACGAGAACTCTACGTTTTCCGTACCCGAACTACAGGACCTGCGTGCCAGCGTGAAAACCGTGAGCGCCTTTGGCGACTTCTCCGCCATGGACTTCACCATGATCGGCCTCGGTGAGCCTCGTTCCATTCAAGGCGGCGTCGTCGGGGGCAACTATTTCGAGGTGATGGGCCTTCATCCCGTGCTCGGCCGCCTCATTGGGCCTCAGGACGACGGTCCCCAGGCCGCCGGCGTCGTGGTTCTCACCTACCGTTTCTGGGCGACCGCTTTTCACAAGGATCCTTCGGTCCTGGGAAAGACGGTTCGTCTCGGCAGCATCGGTGATCGCTCTGCGACAGTCATTGGCGTCCTCGAGCCTTGCGTCCCATATCCGCAAGATACCGAAATTATTTCCAACATCGTCACCAGCCCGCATCATCTTTCCGCGACCATGGTCACGGGCCGCATCCATCGCATGACTGAGCTGTTCGGCCGTCTGGCTCCCGGGGTCACCGTGGAACAGGCTGGCGCTGAGTTGCGCTCGGCCTACGCCGCGATGAAGAAAGAACATCCCGAATCCTATTCACAGGAAGCAGATTTCCAGATCGGGACCAGGTTGCTTCGTGACGAGATCACGTCGGGCGCCCGCACCGTGCTGCTGGTGCTGCTCGCCGCTTCAGGGCTGGTCTTCATCATCGCGTGTTCTAATGTTGCCAACCTGATTCTGGCACGGACGGTTCGCCGCGGAGGCGAGTTGGCGGTCCGCGTGGCACTCGGCGCAAGCAGAGGCGCGTTGCGCCGCATGCTGTTGGCTGAAAGCCTCCTGCTCTGCGGCGCTGGCGCGGCACTCGGTGTGGTGAGCGCGCAGCCGATGGTCGCCGTCCTGGCCCGCTATGCCTCGCGCTTCTCCATCCGTGCCCTCGATTTCAAAGTCGATTCGAGCTTGCTTTGGGTAGGAGCGGCGCTTGCTATCGTCGCCGCGGTGATTCTCGCCTTCGTCCCGCGCCTGCCCTCTTCTTCCGGAACATCCGGCTCCGGCGCGTCCGGCAACTCGAGTGGACTCGGCCTCTCCAGCGGAAGTGCGCGGATGACCGGCAGCACGAGCCGCCGCCAGCGCATCTTCGCCGTGACCCAGATCGCCGCGTCGTTCGTGCTGCTGGCCGGCGCAAGTACATTGATCACCACGCTGATCGCACTGCAAAGGACGCAGACAGGTCTGGACACGCAGCACGTCCTCGCGATCGACGTTCCCCCTATGGGTTTTGGGAAGACACCTCAGCAGGTGGTCGATTTCTACAAGGAAGCGATACGCCGCATTGATGCCCTGCCGGGCGTGAGCAAAACCGCGTTCGGCGACGTCGTTCCCTGGCGCGATGGCGGCCCTGGTCTCGCCGGCTTTCAGTTCTCCGGGGATGGTCACGTCCATACCCCCGGCGTAGAGGATCCCCGGGCGCGCTGGCGGGCCATCTCTCCCGGATTCTTTGCAGCGCTCGGTGTTCCCATCATTGCCGGCCGCGATTTCAATGCGCTCGATAACCAAAAAGATGCAGAGCCTGTGGTGATCGTTAGCCAGACTCTCGCGCAGCGCATGTTTCCGAACCAGGATGCGGTCAATCGGCATGTCTATTGGACGGATCCCGTGTTTCAATTCGCCGTTGGGAGCGATCTCGAAAAGGCGCGCATGATGTCGCCGCACCGCATCATCGGAGTCACCGCGGATATTGACGACGGGCACGTTGTTCCGGAGCCCACAGTCACGGTTTACAGCCCTTTTGACGAAGGCCCAATGTTTGCCGGACGCCTCTTCATTCACACCGGCGCAAATCCTTATGCGCTGGTCGCGCCGGTCACCCGCATGATTCGCGACATGTCGGCCGATCAGCCCGTTGAGCGCGCCGCCACTCTCGAAGACATTCGGGCCGAGGTGCTCACGCCGGATCGTTTAAACTCGCTGGTGTTCGGCGTATTCGCGGCTGTCGCGTTGGCGATTGCAGTGGTGGGCGTCGCAGGCGTGCTGGCGTTTTCGGTGAGCGCCCGGACGCGGGAGTTCGGCATCCGTCTGGCGCTCGGATCGGAGCCGGAGCGGCTCCTCAAGGGCGTGATCGCAGAAGGTACCGTGATGGCTGCGGCGGGCGTCCTCGCCGGCGCGGCATTCGGATTCGTTCTGGCGCGTCTGGCGGGAAGATATTTCCTCGACGTCAAGATGCCGGGCGCATTGCCGGTGTTTGTCTCCGCCTTCGTGCTGATGGCCGTCGCAATTGTCGCGTCCGTGCTGCCCGCGGCGCGCGCCGCCCGCGTCGATGTCATGCAAGCGCTGCGCTCCGAGTAACCGTCGGACGGCGGGTCAGGGTTACCGGCTGGGTGCCCCATTTCTCGCGTTCCTTGCGAGAAGTGGGGCTTTTGACTTGTGGCTCACGACAAGACCAGGTCGGGCCAATGTTCGCCCGTCACAGACGCGGCCCGCATTCGTGCGTCGGGTTTTCTTCATGCCCTGAGGCTGAGGGTTGGGAGGGCGTCAGCGAAAGGTCCCCACTTCTCGCAAAGAACGCGAGAAATGGGGCACGCGGCCTCACGGCGCAGACCATAACACCTTGCCGTCCGTCCCATAGAGCTTAAGCTCAGACGTTTTCGGATCGCTGCTAATGCTGATTGTCGGTCTTGCGTCGCGATTCGCAAAGAACAGACCATCCGAGGTCAGCATCGCTCTGTCTGTTCCCTTGTCATCAGTCAACCAAATGACGGCGTCGTCGGGGTTCACGCCCACAGTTGCGCCGGTCAGTGCAGGTGTGCCTATAGTGAGCTTTGCGTGGCCATGGCTATCAAGAAGGACTATCTTCTGAGCTTCGACGGTTCGCGTCGCCTCGCCGGCACCCGACAATGCAACAATCATTACGCCCAGAATGATGCCCAGTGCGGCTAGCTTGACCCGCCGATTCTGTCGTTCGAGCTTTTGCACGCGCTTCGCGAGAGCTTCTATTTCGGTCATTTCAGCCCTTTCTGATGTTAGATGCGATCAACTGGCGGGCGGCCACGCTTGTCCGCTTTTCAGGCGGCGTCAGCGAAAAACTGCCGGACGTAGTTTTCATCAATACCTATGCCCTCCAAGATCGTCGCCCCCTTCTCAATTAACTCCTTCTTGGCGTTATCGATTTCTATGCCGCCAAAACCGGCATTCAGTAAACCACCTAAGCCGCGGGGAGTGACCTTACTTAAGAACGGTGGTTGGTCATTCACTGACAGCAGTATCGGATGAACCTCGTTATGTCCCGGCTTTGGTTGCGCGCTCAGAGCTATGCTCATGCTGAGTTTCATAATGACCTCCTAGCGAGATTATAAACAGGGCGGTCCACGAGCGGGCCAGTCCGAAGCAGCCGGCGGACGACCGGGAAGACGACCTTCATGTGTGTTCGTTTTTTGTTCGCCCGACTGATGGGACTTGTGATAAACCTATAGCGATGCGAAAAGCCGTCAACCATCTCAAGAAGTCCGACCCGGTCATGCGCGCGATCATCGAGCGCATTGGGCCGTGCCGCATGCAGTTTGGGCTGCCGCAGTTTCACAACCTGGCTGAGGCGATCGTCTACCAGCAGCTAAACGGCAGGGCCGCCGAGACAATCTTCAATCGCTTTGCCGCGCTCGCGGGCGATCCGCTCACGCCCGAGGGCGTCCTCAAGCTGACTGATGAACAGATGCGAAGCGCAGGTTTGTCGAAACAGAAGACGCTGTACTTGAAAGATTTGTCTATCAAAACTTCGAGCGGGCTGCTGGATTTCGCCCGCCTGCCCAAGCTGGCGGATGCTGAAGTCGTCGAACATCTGACCCAGGTGAAGGGCATCGGGGTCTGGACCGCGCAGATATTTCTAATGTTCACGCTGAGGCGCGAGAACGTGCTGCCCACCGGCGATTTCGGCGTACGCATGGCGATGTACAAGCACTATCTCGACACGCAGCGGGGAAAGATCGCGAAAAAGATCACGAAGAACGATCCGAAGAAGTCCGCGAAAAAGTCTGGGGCAGCCGCGAAAGGCCGTAAGCGGAAGATCAAATTGCCCACTCCGCAGCAGATGGAAAAGATCGCAAAGAGCTGGGAGCCTTATCGCAGCGTGGCGTGCTGGTATTTGTGGAAGAGCCTCGACACAAAAACCATTTAGCCGCGTAAGAGACCGGAAAATGCAGCCCCTGTGCCCTCTGTGGTTAAATGAATGGCGATGGCTGATCTCAAGATTCGCGTGCTTGTCGCCAAGCCGGGACTCGACGGGCACGACCGCGGGGCCAAGGTGATTGCGCGGGCATTGCGCGATGCCGGCATGGAAGTGATTTACACAGGGCTGCGGCAGACCCCGGAGATGATTGTCAGCGCGGCGCTGCAGGAAGATGTGCAGGTGATCGGGCTGTCGATTCTTTCCGGCGCGCACAACGCCATCGTGCCGCGCGTGATGGACCTGCTCAAGCAGAACAAGATGGATGATGTCCTCGTGCTGGTCGGCGGCATTATTCCCGATCAAGACATCGATGCTCTGAAAAAGCGGGGCGTGGCGGCAATCTTCCAGCCCGGAACTGCAATGGATGACATCGTGAAGTTCATCCGCGCGAATGTGAAGGCTGCTGGCGTCCCAGCGGATTGAGTCATTGAGCGATTGGGTCATTGTGTGATTGAACAGCCCACAATTTTCACGCGCTCGAATTATCAATGGCTTAATGGCTAATCGCCCAATTGCTCAATTTTTCTTCATGCCAACTCCTAACCTGACCAGCATCCGGCAGCAACTCGATCACACCGTCGGTCCCGCGCCGTGGTATTGGAAGACCTTTCCGGCGTTCCAATCTCTCTCCGGCCAACGTTTTTATTGGACGCATCATGGAGACCAGGGGCCGGTTGCCTATGTGATCACGCTGGCGTTGGAGCAGGAGCCGGACCGGCCGCGGCTGGCGCTGAACACTTACTGCAGGCCGCTGCTGGTGGCGCCGCATCATCTGGGCATCTGGTGTCCGGAGGGGCGCAACATTCGTGTCGCTTGTTTCGATCCGGATCAGCTCGAATCATTCGACCTCACCGAGATTGCCGGATGGTTCAAGCAATCCTCCGATCGCATCTACGCGAAGACCCCGCCGGTCGCGGATTTCGAGGTGCCGCTCACGCTCGGGCCCGGAATGCACAAGATTGAGGTGCCCGCGGAGCTGGCGACCGTCGACGAGTTGATCGTGCCCACCAGTTACAAGGCAATGTCGAAGGACGATCCGGCCTTCGCGCTCTTCGTTCTCTACCTGCAGGCTGGGCTGGTGGAAGTGCTGCCGCAGAAATGGTTCACGGCTGCGCAGTACCAAGTGGGCAAGCAATGGATTTCGCGCGCGGCGCGCGACCAGGAATCGCACCGCATCTTTGGGGAATGTTTTGGTGCAGGAACTTTCCTGCTTGAGGAAGATGGGTGCCGGCTGGGGGAGTGGATTTAGGGTCGGGCTTCGGGCTTCCGGCTTCGGGCTTCCGGCTAAGGGCGAATCGCTTTAATGTTCCGACTGGAACATTGTGAGATATGTTCCAACTGGAACATTTGTGCCTCCAATCTTGTGCTTATCGGAGTGTATGTACAATACCCTTTAAGTGGAACATGCGGTGGGAGTTGGGCGGGCGTTCCGGAGTTAGGCCCGAAGTGACGCTTGGGCTGGCACTCGCTGGTGGAGAGTGCTAACGGGATGGAATTAAGGCGGCGGGGTCGCCTCCGCAAGGAGCAGGTTCCTCACGGGGCTTTCAGCCCGATTCGGAATGACAAGGCTCTAAACCAGCGCGGTCGGCGGATTCTTAGTGGAGGATGTAGCCGGGGGCGCCGGGAAAGAGACTGTCGACCTTGATCACTTTCATTCCCGGCTTGACGTCGCGGGGATAGACCAGGCTGATGGCGCCGGGAAACACCTTCATCGCTTCTTTCTGCATGCCGACGGAGGGGACGGTTAGAGGTTCGGCGTCGGCTTCCCCGCGAAACACCTGTGCGGTCCAATACTGCCGGTACTCGCTCTCGGACATGGCCAGGAGCTTGAGCAGAAAGATGCGTTCCGGAGATCCCGGACCGCGGGTGACGAGTTTGATGGGCTGTCCGCCTGGCCAGGTGCGCTTCGCGCCGGAAAACATCTTCCGGAGGTCCCCGAGGCTGACATTGGTGGTTGGATTCCCAGAACTAACGACGACTGCGATGTCAGGGGCCTGAGCTGCGACTTGCGGCGCGAGGCAGAGAAGAGCCAGTCCCAGGAGAAACAGGGTAGGCAGTGGGTTGAGGCCCGATGATTTGACGGCCATGCTCCTCCTGCGCTTAAAAAGTAAACGCCCACTGCAGTTGCAGGCCATTGAGATCGGGCTCGCCGCGGCGCAACGTGTGATCCAACTGGGCGGTAAAGGCGATGAAGTCGTTCAGATTGTAGCGAGCCCCGAAAGAAGGTCCGCGGCGCAGGCCGACATCGTCATAGATCGGGTTGTTGGGGCTGGCATTTACGTACTGGTAACGGACGAACGGCCGCCACGGCCCGAACTGCTTTGCGAACTGGGAATAGAAGGCGGGCGTATCGAAGTGCAGCGAGCCGCTTACCAGCACATGGCGGATCAGAAACCCTTCGTTCAGAATTTCAAAGCCGTGCGCCTCATAGGCCACATAGCCGTTGACGATGGTCTGACCATACCTGGCAAATGGTCCGGGACTATCCGGAGGCTGAGGAGCGGGAGCACCGGTAAGGGCGTTCATAAGGTTATTGTCGATCTGATCGTGGTAGTAGGAGCTTCCGATTTGCAGTCCGGGGAACGGGTCGGGCCGCAGGAAGACTCCGACGTTGGTTTGATTGCCGTTGTTCTCATTCGTCACTAAACCATCGCCGTTAAGGTCGGGGCGAATGGTGTCGGACGATCCGTATTCCACAACGTAGTTCAAGCCCAGCTTTCCGGAAGGAATGGCGCCGGTCACGGAGACGCCGATGGCCTGGGTGGGGAGCAGACCGCCGTTGTTGGCATACTCCATGACGAGCGGGCGGTCGGCGGTGGTCTGCAGAAATGCGGCGCTGCGGAACGCCCAGTTGTAATAGCCGATGTTGGTCTGGTAGCGGCCGAAGGACATCTTCAAGTGGTCGTTGTAGTCGTACTTGAGCAGCATGCGTCGCAGGTCGACGCTGTAGGTCTGGGCGCTGCCTTCTTCAAAGACAATCTCGGAAAGCACGCTGGCTTTGTCAGTGAGCCGTGAGGTGAGGAACAGTCCAAAGTCACCGGTGTAGAAGTTTCCAGCGGAGCCGGGGGTGAAGCCATAGGTTGCGAGTTCGGGCTTGCGCTGGTCGAGGGCTTTGTAGTTGACCTCTCCGAAGCCGCGCCACTGGATGCCTCGTACGTCGTGCCAATCGCGGGGCACGGCGGAGGGCGCCTGGGGTGGAGGAACTGGCTCGGGAGGTAACGGGGGTGAGGGGATTGAAGCGGTCTCGGCCTCGGGTGCGGATGCAGGTACGGCTTGGGGCGACTTGGCTTCGAGAATCTTAATGCGCTCCTCGAGGTCATGGTCTTGCTGTTGCAACTGCTTGATCTGCTCGACCAGTTTGGAGATGGTTTCCTGATCATGATCGCCGGAGCCTGGGCTGGGACTGGTGTTCTGCGCCGAGGCGCAGGCGGGAACCAGGAGCAGTGTGAGAAGAGCGCTATGGATGCGAGTCCTGGTTCTCACTGACGGCACGGACGGAGCCTCTCTTTGACTTCGGGAAGGCTATTGCGGGAGACACTTCCTGAGTTGACCTTCGGCAAGACGCGCCGGGAACGTGGGGTTACGAAGGTATCGGTGAGCGCATTTTCAGAGGACTGCGGAAATCCCGGAGAAGTCGTAAATCCGTCTGGAAGCTGGGTAGTGGTGCAGTTTGATAAGGAAGCGAGCCAAACGCGCGAGAAATGTGTCGCAAAGAGCGCGACACATCGCGCGGCTCGCCCAGATCCCTCGCGGCGCAAAGAACGCTTGCTCGGGATGACACTCAAACTACACCACTACCTGAAGCTGTAGTTTGTGAGCGGCAAGTGGATGGAGGAGATGGAGCTCGGCCGGGGTTTAAAAAGTAGCAGGAAAGACAGGGAGTGAAGGAAAAGCTGGTATCGAGACTGATGTGGACACCGAGGAAGGATTCGGAGCTCCCTAGCTATTTTTCTCAGGCGGCACGAAGCAGTTTTGCCCTCTCCCCCGTAGTCGTCTGAGATCAAAGCTGGAAAGCTGTGAATCCTCCCCCCGGTGACCGCGCTTTGCCAGCTCCGGCCACGATTGGCGGCCGTAAAAATGAGCGGCAACGACGAAGTGCAGTGCTTGCGAAGCACAGTAAAACATTCGCCTGGGAGAAAAGTGGCCCCCACCACCACGTTCGTGCTCTACCGAGCCAGCGCAAGGCTCGGCTAGACTTCTGGCCGAACGAACTCCCAAGCTGGTTAGCGTGTTGCAGTTGGAACTGTGCCGCAGGTAGCGGCTGGAAGTCATTAATGGACCTCATTTTTTTGTGAAGGTTTTCTCAGGGTGATCAATGGATAAGGCAGTCAGGCGCGTTTATGAGTTTGGTCCTTTTCTATTGGACCCGGGCGAGCGTTTACTGCGGCATGGGACGGCGCGAATGGAACTGCCGCCGCGCGCCTTCGACACTCTCCTTGTGCTGGTGGAAAACAACGGCCGACTGCTGGAAAAAGACGCGCTCATGCGAACCGTGTGGCGGGACACGGTGGTCGAGGAGAACAACCTGAGCCAGGTGATCTACCTGCTGCGCAAGGCGCTGCGGGACGGCGAAGATGGGGCGCGCTACATTGAGACGGTGCCGAAGCGTGGCTACCGATTCGTGAGCGAGGTTCGAGAATTGGAACCGGGCGCGAGTAACGGCGGAAGCGGCAACGGGGCTGCCGGGGCAAGCTCGTCGAGGCCGGCGTCGTTTTCTTCATCTGCTGCTTCGGCAGGGACTTCGGGATCTGATGGGGATCCCCTTCCGGCTTCCGGCGCCGGCGCAAAAGAGGCCGGAGCCGCGCGTCCGAACCAGGCGGCACGGCGTGGCTGGATCCTGGGGGTGGCGGGCGGGCTGGCAATTGTAACGGTGGTGGCGTTGGTGCAAGGGGCAGGCTGGAAGCAGCGGCTGCTGGGCGAGGAGAATGCGGGTCCGATTCGCTCGGTCGCGGTACTGCCGCTGCAGAATCTTTCGAACGATGCGAACCAGGAGTACTTCGTCGACGGAATGACCGACGAACTGATCACTGATCTGGCGCAGATTCGCGAACTCAAGGTGGTGTCGAAGACTTCGATCATGCAATACAAAGGAACGCGGACACCGCTTCCGCAAATTGGGCGCGAGTTGGGAGTGGACGCCGTAGTGGAAGGCTCGGTGTTGCGCTCCGGAGATCGAGTGCGGATCACGGCGCAGTTGATCCGGACGGCGACGGATCGGCATATCTGGGCAGAGGCTTATGACGGCGACCTGAAGGACGTGCTTTCGCTGCAGGCGCGCGTGGCCGAGGCGATTACGAACCAGGTGAAGCTTAACTTGACCAGCGAGGAAAGCGGCCGGCTGCGACGGGCGTCCGCGGTGAATCCGGAGGCCTATGATCTTTATCTGCGTGGCCGTTATGCGTGGAACCAGCGAAACGGAGAAGGATTTCACCGGGCGATCGAATACTTTAACCAGGCGATCGAGAAGGATTCCAACTTCGCGCTGGCTTACTCCGGCCTGGCCGACTGCTACACGCTTCTTGCGCTTTACGGGGAAGGCGTGGCTAACATGAGTCAGGCGGAAGCGGCGGCCGAGAAGGCGCTGCAACTCGACGACACGCTGGCTGAGGCCCACACGTCGCTGGCTGCGGTAAAGGTTCTGAATGATTGGGATTGGCAGGGCGCCGAGCAGGAATTCCACCGGGCGCTGGACCTGAATCCGAATTTCGCCCAGGCCCACCATTGGTATGGCAACCTGCTGCTTGGTCCTGAAGGTCGTCACGAGGAAGCGATTGCGGAGCTGCAGCGCGCCCAGGAACTGGATCCGCTGTGCGTAATTATCAAGGCTGACATTGGGTTTGCGTATTATCTGGCTGGGCGTTACGACGCGGCGCTGCGGGACTACCAGAATGTCGCGACCACGAATCCCAACTTTGTGCCGGTGCACTTCTACTTGTCGCAATACTACCGTCAGAAGGGGGAATACGACCTGTGGCTCAAAGAAATCGTGGAGGATGACCGTCTGGCGGGTTTGTCCGAGCGGGCGCAGGCTCTGCAACAGCTTTATGCCGATGGAGGCTTCCAGGCTGCATTGGAGGAGATGGCTAAACGTCCAGGATCGAGCCGGCTGGCGAACCAAGTCTCCGGGATGGATTCTTGCGGTTCGGCACAGGCGAATGCCGCGCTTGGCAGGAATGTCGCGGCACTGGACGGGCTGGAGGATTGCTACGGACGATCGCGCCCCGCGCTCGTCTATCTGAAAGTGGACCCGGTCTGGACGAACCTGCGTCCGGAACCGCGGTTTCAGGCTCTGCTGCACCGTCTCCGCCTGCAGTAGCGGAAACAGCGGAGGAAGCCTTCCCTTCGAGTGGTTTCCCAGACCGCTTCCATGGTCGGTCTTCCTTTGGTTCGATGGGTCGCGCCGTTGCGCGCTCCGGCGGGAGTGGTATACCGTAAACAGTCCGATCTCTTCATTACTATTCATACCCATGGCTGATCGCAGCGAAGCTCCCCCAGATAAGTCGGCGAAGCCGTCGAATGTTCTGACGACGAGCGTGGACGCTACCTCCGCGCGATTTGAAGCCAATATGCGCTTTCTCGCTGACCTGACGTCGCAGGTGCGCAATGAGATCGAGACGATTTCAGAGGGCGGCGGCGCGAAGGCGATTGAAAATCAGCATGGCAAGGGCCGCTTGACGGCGCGGGAGCGGATCGAGTTGCTGGTCGACCCGGGAACTTTCTTCGAGCTGGGAATTTATGCGGCCCACGGCATGTATGAAGAATGGGGCGGAGCTCCGGCGGCGGGGGTGATCACGGGACTGGCGCGCATCCACACCCGCATGGTGATGATCATTGCGAACGACGCCACGGTGAAGGCGGGAGCGTTTTTCCCCATGACGTCGAAGAAGGTGATTCGCGCCCAGAACATCGCCATCGAGAATCGCATCCCGACCATGTATCTGGTGGATTCGGCGGGCGTGTTCCTGCCGCTGCAGGAAGATGTATTTCCTGACACCGACGACTTCGGCCGCGTCTTCCGCAATAACGCAGTGATGTCGGCGATGGGGATTCCGCAGATCGCGGCCATCATGGGCATGTGCGTGGCCGGCGGCGGATACTTGCCGGTGATGTGCGACCACGTTCTGATGACGGACGGCAGCGGCTTGTTCCTGGCTGGTCCCGCGCTGGTGCAGGCGGCGATTGGACAGAAAGTTTCGGCGGAAGACCTGGGCGGAGCGGCCATGCACGCGGGCATCAGCGGCACGGTGGACTTCCGCGAAGCGGATGATGCGGCCTGCCTGGCGCGAATCCGCTCGATCGTTGAGAAGTGGGGGTACCGGCGGCAATCTCCGTGGGACCGCAAGAAGCCAGTCGAACCGGCACTGGCTGCGGAGGAAATTTACGGCATTTACGATTCCTCGCCCGCGCGTCCTTATGACATGAAAGAGATTCTGGCGCGCGTGCTCGATGGCAGCCGCTTCGATGAATACAAGGCGGAATACGGCAAGACGCTGATCTGCGGCTACGGGCGCATCGGCGGGTTCGCCGTGGGAATTGTAGCCAACCAGAAGCTGCACGCGCAGGCGACCGATCACGAAGGCCACAAGCGCATGGAATTCGGCGGCGTGATCTATACGGAATCCGCTGAGAAGGCCGCGCGTTTCATCATGGACTGCAACCAGAACCTGATCCCGCTGATTTTCTTTCACGACGTGAATGGCTTTATGGTGGGGCGCGACGCGGAGTGGAGCGGCATCATCAAGGCGGGCGCGAAGATGGTGAATGCGGTGTCGAATTCCGTGGTGCCGAAGATCACGGTGATTGTGGGAGGATCGTTCGGAGCGGGACATTATGCGATGTGCGGCAAGGCCTTCGACCCGCGATTCGTTTTTGCCTGGCCGACGGCGCGCTACGCTGTGATGGGCGGTGATGCCGCGGCCGGAACCTTGGTTGAGATCAAAGTGAAGCAACTGGAGCGCGGCGGCACCAAGCTCAGCGACGAAGACAAGAAGGAGTTGTACGAATCAACCAAGCGTACCTATGACGAGCAGACCGATCCACGCTACGGCGCAGCCCGGCTGTGGATTGACAAGATCATCGACCCCGTCGAGACGCGAGAGGCGATTACGCAGGCTCTGGAAGCGGCGGCGCTGAATCCGGAGGTCGCGGAGTTCAAGGTGGGAGTGCTGCAAACTTAAGTTGGCCACGGATTTCCACGGATCTACACGGATCAAGATCGAGTGAGACTAAGCGGCCTGGGTATTTCGTTTTGAAGTTTTGATCCGCGAGAATCCGTGTGATCCGTGGCAGGTTTTGATATGTCAGTCGTGAAGGCGATCGAATGTCCGCGCGATGCCTGGCAGGGGCTGAAGGGGCTGATTCCGCCTGACATCAAGCGGGCTTATTTGCAGGCCTTGATCAGCGCGGGATTCAAGCACATTGATGCCGTCTCGTTCGTCTCGCCGAAAGCCGTGCCGCAGATGGCGGATTCGGAAGAAGTGCTGAAAGAGCTCGACCCGCCCGATGACGTGGAGATCATCGGCATCGTGGTCAACGAAAAAGGTGCGCAGCGGGCTATCGAGACGCATGCCGTGCATACGCTGGGATTTCCCTATTCGATTTCGGAGACGTTTCTGCGCAAGAATCAGAATCAGTCTGCCGAAGATGCCCTCGACGAACTGGAGAAGATTCAGAAAAAAGCGGACGACGCCGCGCTCGACGTTGTCGTCTATATCTCGATGGCCTTCGGCAATCCGTATGGCGATCTTTGGAACGTGGAAGAAGTATTGGAAGCGATCTCGCTGATGGAAGTCGACAGCCTGCGCATGATTTCGCTGGCCGATACGGTCGGCATGGCGACTCCGGCGCAGGTCAGCGAACTGGTCGGCGCGGTGATGGCGAAGTACGATTATCTGGAGATCGGGGTGCATCTGCACAGCCGTCCCGAGCAAGCGGCGGCGAAGATTCTTGCAGCGTACGATGCGGGCTGCCGGCGCTTCGATTCGGCGATTGGCGGGCTCGGCGGATGTCCGTTCGCGCAGGATGCGCTGGTCGGCAACATTGCGACAGAAAAAGTGATTGAGACTCTGACGCAGCGTGGTGCGGAATTGCCGCCCCTGAAGCCGCTGGACACGTTGCTGCGCGCGTCCGCCGAGATGGGGGCCAGATATACGAGTTCGGTCGATGACGATTAGCGACCTCCCGATATGAACTACAAAACGATTCAACTCGCTTACGACTCGGGCATCGCCACAATTACGCTGAATCGCCCCGACAAGCGCAACGCCATCAGTTTCGAGCTGATTGATGACCTGTTGCGCGCGCTGAAGGAGGTGGAGACCTCCGACGCGATCGTGCTCATCGTGACCGGAGCGGGCAAGGCTTTCTCTTCCGGCATGGACCTGGACAACCTGAAAGAACTGATCGGGCGTACGCCGGAACAGAACCTGAAAGATTCGGAGACGATGGTCCGCTTGTTCCGCACGCTCTATGAATTTCCCAAGGTCACAATCGCGGCAGTGAATGGAGCAGCCATTGCCGGGGGCACCGGACTGGCCTTGCTCTGCGACTTCACTCTGGCGGTGCCGAAGGCCAAGTTTGGCTACACCGAAGTGCGCATCGGCTTTGTGCCCGCCATTGTTTCGACCTTCCTGTTGCGGCAGGTGGGAGAAAAACAGGCGCGCGATCTTTTGTTGACTGGAAGGATTATCGGAGCCGACGAAGCGGCTCGAATGGGATTGGTGAACGAAATCGTCGCGCCGGAGAATCTGTTGACGCGGGCGCGCGAATTGGCGGCGCTGCTGATGCAAAACAGTCCGGCGTCGTTACGCGCGACGAAGCAACTGCTCAGCGATCATGCTCGCGCTGAACTGGATTCACAGATCGGAGCGGCGGTGCGGGAGAATGCCGCAATCCGCACCACCGCTGACTTCCGCGAAGGTATTGTTTCATTTCTCGAAAAACGCAAGCCGGTGTGGAGCGGAAAATGAATTCGCATTCACAAGCGATCAATGAAACCCGGCTGCGCGTCCGTTATGCTGAGACCGATCAGATGGGTGTGGTTTACCATTCCAATCATTTCATCTGGTTTGAAGTGGGGCGCGTCGAATTGCTCAGGCAGTTGGGCTTTTCCTACCGCGATATGGAGAGTCAGGATAACCGCTTTATCGCCGTGGCTGAGGCAAAGTGCCGCTATCGAGCCCCGGCGCGCTATGACGAAGAAGTTCTGGTCCGCACGCAATTGTTAAACGTGCGCGAGTCCGTGGTTCATTTTGGCTACGAATTGCGGCGCGCGGCGGATGGTGCGCTGCTGGCGGAAGGTGAGACCACGCACATTGTCACGGACGCAAACATGAAAATTGCCGCGCTTCCCGAGAAATATATGACAGCCTTTCGCGCAGCCTTGGGAAAACAGGATGGGAAACTTTCTTGAACGCACTGCACATTAACGGTAACGACCTTGCTCTCGAGGCGGTGCGCGAAGTTGCGCAGATCAATGAACGTCGTCCCGTGCTGTTGTCCGCCGACGCGCGCGAAGCTGTGGACCGGGCGCGAGCGCTGGTCGATGAGATCGTCGCCGGCAACAAGCTTGCTTATGCGATCACGACCGGGGTGGGTAAGCTCAGCGACGTGCGCATTGCCGGCGACCAGATTCGCGAGCTACAGGTCAACCTGGTACGTTCGCACGCCGCGGGCGTTGGTGAACCACTCTCCGTTGCAGAAACTCGCGCCATGATGCTGCTGCGTGCCAATTCTCTGGCCAAGGGATATTCGGGAGTGCGCGGCATCGTGATCGATACTTTGTGCGAAATGCTGAATCGCGGCGTCACGCCGTTTGTGCCGTCGCAGGGGAGCGTGGGCGCGAGCGGAGACTTGGCGCCACTCGCACATCTGGCGCTGGCGTTGATCGGCGAAGGCGAATGCGTGGATGCAGCGGGCGGGCGCATTCCCAGCGGCGAAGCGCTCAAGCGGGCGCAAATCAAGCCGCTGGTGCTCGAGGCAAAAGAATCTATCTCGCTGATCAACGGAACCCAAGGCATGCTGGCGGTGGGAACGCTGGCGCTGCTGGCGGCAGAAATTCTGGTCGATTCCGCCGACGTGTTAGGCGGACTCTGCTGCGACGCACTCAAAGGCACCGACACAGCTTTCGATGAGCGCATCCACAAAGCCCGTCCGCATGCTGGACAGATGAAGACCGCTGCGAATCTGCGGAAGATGCTCGAAGGCAGCCAGATTCGCGAATCGCATCGCGAGTGCGGCCGCGTGCAGGACGCGTACTCGCTGCGCTGCATCCCGCAGGTGCATGGCGCCGTGCGGGACACGCTGGCGCACTGCCGCGAAGTGTTTGAGATCGAGGCGAATTCCGCAGTGGATAATCCGTTGGTCTTCATCACTGACGCGAAGAATTTCAAGGGCGATGTGATTTCGGGAGGAAATTTTCACGGCCAGCCCCTCGCGTTTGCTTTGGATTTTCTCGGCATCGCGTTGAGCGCACTGGCCGGCATCAGCGAGCGCAGGATCGAGCGACTGGTGAATCCGGCGCTCAGCGAGGGTTTGCCGCCGTTTCTGGCTCAGGGTGCAGGGCTCAACTCAGGTTTCATGATGCCGCAGGTCACAGCCGCAGCGCTGGCCAGCGAAAACAAAGTGCTGGCGCATCCCGCGTCGGTCGATTCGATAACGACCTCGGGCAATAAAGAAGATTACGTCTCCATGGGGATGGCGGCCGCGATCAAGCTGAAGCGCATCGTCGAGAATACGCGGAATGTGCTCGCTATCGAAGCCATGGCCGTGGCGCAAGCCATCGACTTCCTGGCTCCGTTGAAAACATCGAAGCGCGGACAGGCCGCGCACGCAGCGATTCGGTCAGTCTGTCCGACTGTCGACAAAGATCGCGTCATGTACAAAGATTTCGCACGGATCGCCGAGTTAATCGCGAGCGGCAAGGTGGCGGAGGCGTTGCGGTAGTTTGCCCAAGCTATCGAAGCGCCTTCCGTTTTCAAGAGGCTTTCTTTTCTCCCGCCATCTTTTGCACCTTCACGCGGATGAAAGCATAGTTCAACGCGGGCAGTGAATTGAATTCAGCCGCTTTTGCCAGGAACTCCTTCGCTTTCGCGGCATCTCCCTTGCCTTCATACGCCAGGCTCAGGCGATACAGGTTGCGCGGGTCTTGCAGGTTGGACTGTTGCAGCTCCGCAACGGCGGTCTCATGGTCTTTCTCGGCCAGCGCAATTCTGCCGGCAAGTTCGTGGGCCTGCTGCACTTGTGGCGCGTTCTTTGTGGCCTCCACGCCTTTGCTGAATGCCGCGGCATGAATTTTTGCGGCTGCGTAATCTTTCTTCGCGATGGCAATCCCTGCCAGGTCGTACTCATGCAGCAGCTTCGCGTTGTCTTTTATGTCCTGGGACAGAGAGGACGACTGAATCAACTGGAAGGAACGGTCGAACTGCCGCGTGGCTTCATCGTAGTTCGGAACCTGGACGAGGATGTTGGCCTTGGCCTGCAGATCGGCGGCCATCGACGCAACATCGTTTTTCTTTTCCGCGACGGCATATTCTTTGTCCATGGCCTGCAGCGCCTGCGGCAGCTTGCCGCTATCAGCGGCCACCACGGCCATGCCGAAATATGCGGTGCGAAGTTCGCCGTCGTTGCGCGCGCCATCTGCCATTTTCTGCAGCTCGGCGTTCGCTTCCTCCGGCTTGCCCAGGTACATCTCATCCGCGGCAATTCCAAAATGCGAGGAGGGGAAGTGAGGATCGACAGAGAGCGCCTTGTGATATTGCGCCACCGAATCGTCGAACCTTCCCATCTTCAGCAGCAATTCAGCATAGGAATCGTAGGGATTGGGATCGTTCGGAATCAGCTCAATATATTTCTTGAACGCCTGCTCCGCAGCCGTGTAGTTGCCTTGCTGGCGGTAGGCATAGCCGAGGATGTTGTAGGTCGGCGAGTAGTTTGGAGCCAGGTCAGTCGTTTTCTTGTAGCGCTCGAGCGCCTTGTCTAACTCTTGCTGGCCAAAGTAAAAGTTGCCGAGAGCAAACTGGGCGCGTTCATCATTCGGGTAGGCAGCAACCAGCTTCTCGAGATCCCCTTTTTGTTTTACTGCGTCGCCATTCGCGGCCGCTTCATTCGCCAGGATGAGGAGTCTCTCTCCCTCAGAAACTTTGCCGGCGAGCGCCATCGCTTTTTTCTGATGGTCGAAGAAATCCTTGGCCGTGTTTGAATTGTTGGCTAGAGCCAATTCCGCGGAGGCGAAGTCTGGGTCAAGCGCGATCGCCTTGTCAAAATGCTGCAGACATTCTTGCCCCAGCAGCCGATCGGAAAGATCGCGGCCTTCCAGAAACTCTTTTCGCGCCTCTTCTGACGATGTGGTGATGGGGATCTTCGCCGCGTCCGAAGCGGCGGCGGAGACTTCGCTATCTTTCGCCTGATTGCATGCGGTCCAACCGGTGACGCTCAGCGCAAGGCTGAGAGCCAATCCAAGACGGGTCAAGTTGCTCGGACGCATCGTACTACCTCCTTCGGCATGATGGAATCGAATGATCCAAATATCGAGCGATCGAAATATCGAACATCCAGATATCGAACGATCGGAATGACCGGAGATCACGGCCCGCACAGCGCTGGGCAGTCACCGCAATAGACGCAGCCTCGCCGCTTTGGTTAGTTTCAGCGGGAGTATAAGCGTAGTTTTTCAGAGTTGACCGTACGTCGAGCAGTACAAGACACAGCACAAATGATGCGAAGATCGGCTGGGATTCGATCACAGGACATCGCCTTCGGCTTCGCTTCGTTCAAGGCAGGCGGAACGGCTATGCGGGTTTCGCCTATGCTGTCTTCGCCGCGCTGCCGTCTAATCCCAGCTTGTCGGCAATTCCTTGCAGCGCCACGATGCAGAAGGCTATGTGCTCGTCCAGGTCGACGCCCAGGGCGGCGGCGCCGTTGACGATGTCGTCGCGGTTCACTTTGCGGGCGAAGGCTTTATCCTTCATTCTTTTTCGAACGGACTTCGCATCGACCTCGGCCAGCGATTTTCCCGGCTTGATCAAGGCCACGGCGGTAATGAATCCGGCGAGTTCGTCGCAGGCAAACAGAGCTTTTTCCATGGGCGTGTCGCGCGTCACTCCCGTGTATTCCGCGTGCGACATGATGGCGCGGGAGATCACTTCCGGCCATCCGCGCACTTTTAGAATCTCGTTGCCTTTGTAGGGATGGTCTTCCAGGCTGGGATACTTGTCGTAATCGAAATCGTGGATGAGACCGACGATACCCCACAGATCTTCTTCGGACAACCCAAGGTCAGATACCCCGGACGCCTCACCATCAAACTTTCTGGAGCAGGCGCGCATGCAGGCCTCCACCGCCAGCGCGTGCTTGCGCAAACTTTCGGACTGCGTGAACTCAGTTAGTAAACACCACGCCGCTTCGCGATCGATCATCGTCTCTGCCCTGTTTCTGCGGGATTCGGCCGCTTGCTTTTATTCTTCGCCGGCAAGATTCGCGGCTTTCTACATTTTAACCTTGACATCGGCAGGCCTTGTACCGCAGATTACTCCTGCAGTTGGAACCTCTCCCCCAATTTTAAGGTTCCCTTAGTAGAAGTAAGGAGTAGCCCGCTCTGGCACTCCCACAACCCGATGGCCACGACTCTTGCCCCAGTAGATTCCAGGGAAGTCGTCCGTTGCGATCATTGCCTGCTGGTTCAATTCAGAACGGTCAATAACAATTGCCGGCGCTGCCACTCGTCCCTTGACGAGGAACCTGAGCCCGAGCCGGTGGTGTTGATACCGCCGGTCATGATGCCCATGCCGGGCTCCGGCCGTGGACATTTGAACCTGGCAACGTCGATCCGCTCGTTGCGCCTGCGTAGCGGGCTCAGCCAACGGCAGCTTGCCGGACGCATGTCCGTGCCCCGGACCTACGTTTCCAAGATCGAAAACGAGAAAGCCACGCCCACGCTGTCGTCCCTGGAGCGGCTGGCGCGAGCCTTGGAGGTGACCGTGCCGGAACTGCTCAGTGGCGGAGAAAAGAGCCGTCAGGACGAAATCAGCGAACTGGTGAAAGATCAGTTCATCGCGGAGATCCTGCCGTTTGTCTCTCAACTGAACGGGATGCAGATGTCGAGCGTCCTGACCCAGCTGCGGGATCTGACGATACGGCCGCGACGAACGGCGTAGGGAAGCAAGTTTCAGAGTTGCAGAGGTTTCAAAGTTTCAAAGCTGGGAGTGCCCCGGCTGTTCACCCTGAAACCTTGCAACTTTGCAACCTTGAAACCTAATTTTTATCCGGGCAACCAGCCAACTCAATGCCGGGACCGAACTTGGTCCCGGCTTTTTTCTTCGACTAACCCTCACCCCTAGGCGCGGCGATGCCCAGAAACACCAGAGCGGCACGATTCAGCCGCACCATGTCTTCGTGTGCCAGGCGTCCAATCCGCACACCAATTCTTGATTTCGGAACAGTCGTGATCTTATCGACCATCAGCCGGCAAACCGCCCGCAGTCCATTGCTTTCACTGGGCTCAACAGCCAGGCGAAACAGAGGGGCGTCGGTTCGGTCAGTGGTGAACGCGCAAATGGTGATGGAGTCCGTCCTGTCGAAACGGTCGTCTTGAAGAATCACAACCGGACGAGGTTTCCCAGCGTAGTCCTTGCCGCCAGCGACGGTCCAAATTTCGCCACGCTTTAGTTCGCCTGGCTTCATTTCGACAAGTCCGACGCTCCACCCCAATCAGCGACAGCATCGATGAAATTTTGATCCTCCCGGGCCTGAGGGCTGTTTGCGACAGCGAGGGATTGGCGATGTGCCTCGGCGACAAAAGCGGGCGAGCGCATGTCCGGAACCCAGATTTGCAACGGTCGCAGACCCTCCCGGCGCAGCCGCGTGCGGTGGGCTCTAACCTTATCTCTCGACGCCTGTGAATGGTTTCGTACTGCCATGTTCATTCCCTTCTGGTTACATGTAACCTACTGAATTCTAGCAGAACCACAACGTGGAAGAATCCCAAATAGATCGACCAACATCTATCCATCATGGACCTGGAAGAAGTTGGCAGTGGTTTTCCTGCTTTGTCAGCCCATCCCACGTTTGTAAATCAGCCAGAAGCGAATGCATGGGCAGCGGCGCCGGAGTCTTCGCCGGACGCCGGTCCCGCAGCCTCGGACGATTCCCTGCTCGATGCCTACTCCCGCGCCGTTACCAGCACCGTGGAGCGCGTCAGCCCCTCCGTGGTGAACATCGAAGTGCATCATGCCGCTGGCTCCGCGCGTTCTGGTGAGCCGCGCGAACGCAGCGGCGGGGGTTCGGGCTTCGTCTTCACTCCCGATGGCCTGATTCTCACCAACAGCCACGTCGTGCATGACGCGCTTCGCATCGAGGTAACGCTGGCCGACGGACGCCGCATGCCCGCCAGCGCCATCGGCGACGATCCGGCGAGCGACCTGGCAGTGATCCGGATAAACGAGGCCCGTCTCGACGAGCCCGGCCTCACCGCCGCCGCGCTCGGAGACTCGCAGCAGCTTCGCGTCGGGCAGCTTGTTGTTGCGCTCGGCAGCCCGTATGGATTTCAATCCACTGTGACGGCAGGTGTGGTCAGCGCGCTGGGACGTTCTCTGCGATCGTACTCTGGGCGGCTGATCGATGATGTCATTCAGACCGATGCCGCACTCAACCCGGGCAACTCCGGCGGCCCGCTGGTTGATTCCGCAGGCCGCGTCATCGGAGTGAATACCGCGACGATTCTGCCGGCGCAGGGGATCTGTTTTGCCATCGGCATCAATACCGCGAAGTTCGTGGCCAGCCGCCTGTTGCGCGATGGACGCATCCGCCGCAGCTACATCGGCGTCTCGGCGCAAACGGTCCCCATACACCGGCGCGTGGTTCGCTTCTACGATCTTCCGAAAGAATCCGGCGCGCTGGTTCTGTCGGCCGAAGAAAGTAGTCCGGCAAAACGCGCAGGACTGCGGGAAGGCGATGTGGTCGTTGCGCTCGATGGCAAGCCCGTCGCGGGCGTTGACGACCTGCAGCGCGTGCTCGCCGATTTGCGCGCGGGCATCGGCAGCATCCTCGTCGCACTGCGGCACACGGAAAAACTCGAGATGAGGATCGTGCCCGAAGAAGCGAAGTAAAACGAACTACAGTGGTTCCTGTACGGCAAAGCAGTTCCTCCGGATTAGCTGCCAGTGTGGCCTGGAGCGGCCATTGACAGGGGCTACCTGCCGGAGTATTTTGAAGAAACTTGCTGTGACTACCGCGATGAGAATTCGGGTGATGTTGGTTTTTTTCCTCATGGGAGCGGCGATTTTCGCCTCAGCCGTGCCTCGCGAGGACTCGCCCGAAACCAGTTTTGATGAGGCGGATACGCCCGTCATCATGGCTCCCGCCGAACGGCCTCGCATTCAACTCGTCTCGCCCGCCGCTCTTGACCTAGCCGTACCTTCTCCTGTGCAGTCGGCTCGTGTGGTGGATGGTTTGAGCGCGGTCAGCCGCCTACTGGCGCCGCTTTCGAGTTCGCTTCATCGGCCTGCTCTCCAGAACCTTCTCTGCACGCTTCTGATCTGACGTAACCCCAACCAAGCACCCATTTTTGCGCAGCCATCACCTCTCTTTAAGGCCTGATCTCGTTTTCCGGCTGCGCGCGATTGAAGCAATCAGATGGGCACGCTCCAGGCCGCGACCGGTCTGACGTGCCAATGGGAGCGAGAAGCATGAATATCCTCAATTTTCACAAGACTGAGCGTTCTCTCCTGCGCGCGACGGTTCTTCTAGTGCTTTTAGTCTGCGGGTTCCTGGTCCTGGTGGACCAGTTGTCGATTTACTGCGGACTCGGAGTATGGCAGCGCGTCGCGGATGACTTTGCCGGCGGCATCATTGCGGCCTCAATCTTTTACTTGTATGAGCGGCGCGCCAGGCGCCAGTTCCGCGAACAAGTTCGACTCGTCGACCTCATGAATCACCACGTTCGCAATGCTCTGCAGCCTCTAGTGTTTGTGCCTTGCCATCCGGAGACCGCAGTGCAGAAGCAACTCGTCGAGGAATGCATAGACCACATCGACTGGGCGCTCCGCGAGATACTCCCAGGCAAATCCCGCGTGAGTTTCCGGAGCGTGCCGGAAAGCGGCACGCCCGAGACCTTTTTCGGCCAATGGTTCGAGACCTGGATCGATCGCAATAGAACAGCCCCGGATGATCGCGTGGTCAGCGGCTTTTCAGATCACGTCAACTCCAGCCCCTGGAAAAATTACCGCGCCGCCTTTCGCCAGCGGAAGCCGGGAGGCCCGAATGCATAAAATCAGGATGACTCGTAACCCGCTAATTGCGCAGGATCGCCCCGATCGTTATTCCGACATGGGCAAGGGCGTTCCGAGTTCTATCGATCAGCAACTGTCTCACCTCGTGATACTGTTGCAACAGCTGGAAAAATCTCTGCCGGGACTAGTAAGCATTCCTGAAGGCGAGCTTTGTGAGATCGTGTACGGCGCGATCCGCTTGTGCGGCTTTGTCGATCCCATTGAAGCCGAGTATGCCATTGAATCTGTCTTGGAGACTCTCGAAGAGCGCAGCTTATCGGGGAGCCAATGTTCAGGCTGGGACGAACCACGCCCTCCTGGGATAACGTTTCATTCCGATAATTGAGCCGTCTTCGCCGCCAAAGCTGGACTAAAAGGGGACAAGTTGCCACCGCCTTGCGAAGCCGCGCCCTACCCGTCATTGCTTCGCCACTTCTCCCCGTGTTAGCCTCAACATTCGGAAGGGGATAGGCCTTGCAGGCAAGAATTCCCGCCGGGCTGGATCGCAAGGAAACGGAAATCTACCGGCAGCTCGATCCAGAGCGGCTCCCAAGACACATCGCGATCATCATGGACGGCAACGGGCGCTGGGCGAAACGGCGCCACATGCCGCGCGTGGCCGGACATCGCGCCGGAGTCGCTGCCGTGCGCTCGACCGTCGAAACGGCGGCGCGAATCGGCATCGGCGCTCTTACCCTCTACGCTTTTTCGGAAGAAAACTGGAAGAAGCGTCCCAAGAGCGAAGTCGATTTTCTGATGCGCCTGCTGAGCCGGTATCTCAAAGCAGAAGTTCCAACCCTCAACAAGAACAATATCCGCCTGGAATACATTGGACGCCAGCATGAACTGCCCGAAGACGTTCAGGAGCGCATGGCCTGGGCGCGCCAGAGCACCTCGCACAACACCGGGACAGTACTCACGCTCGCGCTAAACTACAGCGCGCGCAGCGAACTGGTCGACGCGTTCCGGTCGATGGTCAACGCCGCGGCGCA
Organism: uncultured Acidobacteriaceae bacterium; assembly: GCA_963827005.1. Taxonomy (GTDB): domain Bacteria; phylum Acidobacteriota; class Terriglobia; order Terriglobales; family Acidobacteriaceae; genus Sulfotelmatobacter. The sequence goes on along the minus strand of CAWGZD010000006.1, from coordinate 965,203 downwards.
GAACGGCGGCATCGAGCACTTGCGGATCGATGAAGAAATGGTTGGCGAACATCTCTACACGAGGAACCTGCCCGATCCCGATCTCGTCGTACGAACCTCGGGCGAAATGCGGCTGAGCAACTTTTTGCTTTGGCAGCTGGCTTACGCTGAGATTTTTGTGACTCCAACCCTGTGGCCCGATTTTCGCGGCTTGCACCTGCTCGAAGCCGTTGCTGAGTACCAGAAGCGGGAACGGCGCTACGGCGGCCTGAACCACGGCGATTCTCATGCGCATGCTGAGCCGGCGAAGGCGCAGAAATAAATGCCTCTTCAGCATGCTGAAGCGCATCGCGACCGCCGTCGTCCTCATTCCGATTGTGATGCTGCTGGTGCTGCGCGCGCCGGTTCCGTTGCTGGCGGTCGTGGCGGCGGCCATTGCTCTCATCACGGTGCAGGAATTTTTGAAGCTCACCGAAGGCTACGGCGTTCAACCCTTGCGCCTTCCTACCTACATCTTCGTAGGCCTGTCATTTCTTCTGCTGGCGGCAGCTGCCACCGGCGAAACTCCGCAAGTCGCAGGACTAACCTTCGTCCTCGGCCTGGGATTCGCCTGCGCTCTCGCTCCATTTCTCTTTTTAAGCATCACCATGCGGCGCGCGCAGATGAGCACCGCGTATCCGGCGGCGGCGGCCTCGGCGTTCGCCTTACTGTATATCGCCGTGCCCATGGCGATGCTGGTACAGCTTCGCCAACAATGGGCTGGAGCGTTCTGGCTGCTTTATTTGCTCTTGGTGGTTTGGGCGGGAGACATTTTCGCTTATTTTGTAGGACGATCCGTGGGGCGCCACCTGATGGCGCCGCGCATCAGCCCGAAAAAAACCTGGGAGGGCGCAGCCGCGTCGCTGGCCGCAAGCCTGGCGGTCGGAATTCTGCTCTTCACCTACGCCCTGCAGATCAGCTCGTTTCTGCTGCGCCTGAGACTGATCGAGCGCCGTGACGGCCTGTTCGCGTTGGAAAAACCGCAACTGTGGCCGATCATCCTGCTGACGATTGCTCTGAACATCGCAGCGCAGCTTGGAGATCTGGTGGAATCTCTGATCAAGCGTGGCGCCGGAGTGAAAGACTCAGGCAACATTCTTCCCGGCCACGGCGGCATGCTCGATCGCATCGACGCCCTGCTCTTTGCCGCGCCAGTACTGTGGTTCTATGCGGCTTGGCGGGTGATGCAGTAGCGGCGAACCTACGGCGGACTCGCCAAAGCACCCTCCTCTGATTTCGCTTCACGCAGATAGTTCCCTGAACCAAGCCAAACTTGAGAAAATAGAACGGATTCCGACTGACGCCTTGCGGGCCTCGCTTATGCCCCCGTTGAAAGACTGCCTGAAAACCCGGCCGGATGGAACTATACTGGATGGACATCATCGCATTCACGTTCTTCGCCAACGGGGAGTGGATGTTGATGTGCTTCCGCGAGACGTGGTCGTCAAGGATCAAGATTAGGAAATGCCGAAGGATATCTATTGGCTCGATGGATCGTGGCCCGGAAAACTTGCGGTGGGCCCTCGTCCGCGCGGCGGAGATTGGTTGAAAGATGATATCGCGGCGTGGAAGCGAGCGAATGTAGATGCCGTACTCTCGCTGCTCACCCCGGACGAGGAAAAAGACTTGGATCTTCGCGGTGAAGCAGGCGAGGCCAGAAGGCAGGGGATGGACTTTTCTTCGTTTCCGATTCCAGATCGACAGATTCCGAGGTCAGAGACGAGATGGTCCGAGGTCTTGGACGGAGTGGCCCGCGATCTGTCGAGAGGCAAGAACGTGCTCGTACATTGCCGCCAGGGAATCGGGCGTAGCGGATTGGTAGCGGCCTGTCTGCTGGTGAAAAAGGGAATGAGCCCCGGAGCGGCGATAGAGTCGGTCTCGGCGGTGCGCGGGATGCCCGTTCCGGAGACAGAGGAGCAACGAGATTGGATCGACCATTACGCCGTCGCGTTGGCGGCTATGAAATGATCGTCTCTGCCACATTTTGCCAATGACCATGAAACGCATCTCCATCCTGGGCTCCACCGGCTCAATCGGCCGCAGCACGCTGAGCGTGGCCGAGTCCTACCCAGACCGTTTTCAGGTCGTCGCGCTGGCCGCCGGCGCCAATCTGGAAGCCGCTTTCGAGCAGGCGCGCCGCTGGCGCCCTCGCGTAATCTCGATCGCAGCCGAGTCCGATGCCGACGTTCTCCGCGAACGTTTCAAGCAAGCCGGTCTCAGCGAAATCGAAGTCGTCTACGGAGCGGCCGGCACGGTGAGGGTCGCGACCCTCCCTGAGGCCGACTTCGTGGTCAGCGCGATCGTAGGCGTCGCGGGCCTCGAGGCAACCTACGAAGCGGTGAAAGCCGGAAAAGTAGTGGGCGTAGCCAATAAAGAATGCCTGGTCGCCGCCGGCGAGTTGATTACAGCCGAGGCGCGCCGCCAGGGCAAGCCGTTGCTCCCCATCGACAGCGAACACAACGCGGTTCACCAGTGCCTGCGCGGCGGCCGCATGGAGGAAGTCGACCGGATCTGGCTCACTGCCTCCGGCGGCCCATTTCTGAACACACCGCGCTCCGAGTTCGCCTCCATCACGGTAGAGCAGGCGCTCAATCATCCCACTTGGAAGATGGGCAAGCGCATCACCATCGACTCGGCCACATTAATGAATAAAGGCTTCGAAGTAATCGAGGCCTGCCGTCTGTTTCACCTCCCACCGGCGAAGGTCGAGGTCCTGGTCCATCCCCAGTCGACCATTCATTCCATGGTCGAGTTTATCGATGGCAGCATTCTGGCCCAGTTTTCGGTGACCGACATGCGCCTGCCGATTCTCTACGCCCTAACATATCCCGAGCGGATTCAGTCCGATATGCGCTTCCCCGTGGGTAACCTGCGTCATCTGGACTTCTGCCCTCCAGACATGAGTAAATTTCCTTGTCTCCGTTTAGCATACGAGGCAGCGGAGGCGGGCGGGGCCAGGACGGTCGCCTTGAACGCGGCTGATGAAGTCGCAGTAGCCGCTTTTCTTGAAGGTCGCATCAATTTTGACGAGATTCCCAGGATCATCGAAGACGCGGTTTCGGCATCTAATTCTGGGAAGCTGGAATCTATTGCTAAGGTGCTTGAAGCCGATGGCGAGGCCCGCCGATATGCTCAGGAGCGAGTCTCACGTATCCATAAGAAGACCGTCCACCCCCGCGCCACATCTGTGGTCCAGGGCTGAAATCTAACAGGGGAGCTGTTTCGTATTACTTTTATGTCTGATTTCCTTATCGCCGTTGCCGCCGTCGCTGTCGTATTGGGCTTCATGATCCTCATCCACGAGTTCGGCCACTATGCCGTGGCCAAGTTGCTGGGGGTCCGCGTAGAAGTTTTCTCCATCGGGTTTGGCAAGCGCCTGCTCGGCTTCCGCAAGGGAGACACCGACTACCGCATCAGCGCCATCCCCCTCGGCGGCTACGTGAAGATGAGCGGCGAGAATCCCATGGACGAGCGCACCGGCGATCCTGCCGAGTTCATGTCCCACTCCCGCTGGCACCGCTTCCTCATCGCAATTGCCGGCCCGTCGATGAACATCCTGCTCGCCATCTTCTTGCTCACCACCGTCTACATGGTGCATTACGAGTATCCCGTATTCCTCGACAAGCCAGCCGTCATCGAAGGCGTGAAGCACGACTCCGCCGCCGACCGCGCCGGCTTAATGGCAGGCGACCGCATCGTGAAGGTCGACGGGATCGACAACCCCACCTGGGAGCAGCTGCAGCCCCGCGTGTGGCTCAGCCCCAACCAACCTCTCACCATCACCATTCAGCGCGGAGACCAGAGATTCGAGAAGACGATCATCCCCCAGGCCGTCACCACGTCTGAGGTCGGTTCCGCCGGATGGTATCCCGAAGAGCCGGTCATCGTCGGCCGGGTTGAGGCCGGTTCGCCCGCCGCTAAAGCCGGTCTTCAGGAAGACGACAGAATCGTCGCCATGAACGGCCAGCCCCTGGTTTCCATCGAAGCCATGATCGAGCGCCTCCAGCAAACCAAGGAGAGTCCCGTCGATCTCACCGTGCTTCGCGGCAATCAGACCCAAAATTTCCACTTGAGCCCCGTGCTCTCGAAAACCGAAGACCCGAAAGAGCAGCGATACCGGCTGGGATTTCTCAACAAAGGCGAGACCAAGGTCACCACCTTGCCGTTCGCCCAGGCCCTCGGTCTCTCGCTCGAGCAAAACAAGAAATATTCCCTGCTAATTCTTGAACTGGCCAAGAAGCTCGTGCAAGGCAAGGTTTCGCCGCGCATGGTCTCTGGCCCGATCGGTATCGCGCAGGACGCCGGCTACGCGGCGCAGCAAAAAGGCTGGACTCCGCTCATGGAGCTGACCGCCGGCATCAGCCTCAACCTCGGCATCTTTAACCTGCTGCCTATCCCAATCATGGATGGCGGCGTCATCCTGTTCCTCTTCATCGAAGGCCTAATGCGCCGCGACGTCAGCCTGCGCATCAAGGAGCGTGTCTACCAGGCTGCATTCGTTTTCCTGGTGCTGTTCGCCGTCATGGTCATCTATAACGACCTGATGAAGACCATCCCCGGCCTCATGGACCGGCTGCCCTAGGCAAGCGTCAATTGTTCAGGGTATGAGTCGCAGCTGCATCCGGCTCGATTGTCATCCTCGAGCAAGCACGCTTTGCGCCGCGAGGGATCTAGGTGCGCCGCGCGATGTGTCGCGCTCTTTGCGACACATTACTTATCAAATTCCGCCACTATTAGCGCACTCCCTCCACCAGGAAGAGGTCTGACAGCTCTCGGAAAAAGGAATAGGCGCTCGACTTGCCGTCGGGCGTCATGCGGACGTTGAGAACAGAAGTGACCCCAGCCGGGTCGCTGGGGGCGAGCGTTGCCACTTGCTGCCTCTTGCCGGTAGCCACATCCAACCGGTAAACCGGTGCCGAAGTTTTTTCGTCGTGGTAGACATAAGCCGAGCGCCCGTCCGCCGACCACGTTATCCAAATATCCTCCGGCAACCATCCCGGAAGGCTCTGGAACTCTCCTCCAGCAATCGGGTAGAGCCCGCCCTTGCCATTCACGTCCCGCGCGAAAACCAACTTGCCATCGGGGGAAACCAGGTGGGATTCAAAGTGCGCGGACTTCACCGAGATCGCCGGGGTAACGGCGCGGGGCGCGCCCGTGGGGCCCTGAACATACATTCGCCATCCGTGACCATCATCGCCCGCGAAGATAGATAGCCTTTCCATCGGGCATCCAACCCATCGAAGTTGCCTGTTGGAAGCCAACGCGGTTCAGAGTCTGCGTTTCCCCAACGCCGGTCGGCAGCCAAACCATATCTCGCGCCGCGCCCGCCGTTTTGGCTTCAATTGCGAATACTCGGGATCCATCAGGGGAGAGAACAGGCGAAGACCAGGCGCCCAGCTTCACTGCGGGCGACCCGTCAGTCTTTCGCAGGTAAGCCAGATCTGAAGTGCCGGCCGCCGAGCCCCAATCGTCGAATACGACCTCTGCACCATCGTTTGAGATATCCCTCAAGGTGGCATAGTCCAGCCACTCCAGGTTGCGCTCTTTCGCGTCACCCGGACCTCGAAATTGCACTCCGCTCCGCCAGGATTCTCTCGACAGCAGAATCCGTCCGTCCCGCGATACGTCGTGCAGCCGCAGCATGCCGGGCAGGCGCAGAACAATTCGCTGTTGACCGCTGAGACTAAGAGCATGAACGGCATCGGCCCAGCCCTCGCGATCGGTCGCCCCAACCCAGACTTCTTCTCCCGAGGGAGGCCACGCCAGCCCCTCGATGCTGGTATATGTCGCTGAACGAATCAGTTCCTTTCCGCCACGGTCCACAGTAACTACAGACCCTGCATCCCCATCCACGGACAGAAATTCGGCAAATGCCACAAGCTTCGCATTGGGTGAGATCCGCAAGTACCCGAGTGGGTGGGTACTCTCGTAAATCATCTTTCCGCGGGGAAACTCCACGCGGTACTTTCGCCGCCGCCTGGCGGATCACCGCCATCTCGCTGCCATCCGCCGTCCAGTCCGCCGAGAGCGTATCCTCGGCAATCTCGCGAGGCGACCCGCCGGCAATCGGCACCACGGCCAACGTACCCTGGCAATTTCCGATGTATCGGTCGCGGCAGCCGACCGAAATCGCCATCTCGGAAGTGGAAACTGCAAACAAGGTCGAATTGATCACATTCAACGGACGCGATTCCGGACTGTCCGGCACAGTCGAATACAGCTGCACAGGCTGGCCATTCCAGCTCGCGCTGTAATAAATCGAGCGCCCGTCAGGCGCAAAGCGCGCCGCATAGACCAACCCGCGTTCGAAGGTGAGTTGATGATAAGTAGGGAGCGCGACAGCGCCAGCGCCGCGGCTCAACCGCCAGCCTCCCACAAGAAAGAACCCGGCAATGAAAATCAGCGCCAGCACAGCGGCTGCCACCGGAACAATCCATTTCCTCGGCTGACGTGCAGCCCCGGCTGCCGGTACCGCGCTCGTGGACGAGATTCCCGAAAGCCCTTCGAGATTAAACGCCAGGTCGCGCGCCGATTGAAATCGCTGCAGCGGCTTTTTCTCCAGACACCGCCGGACAATCCGTTCCAGCGCCGGCGAAATCGGTTTGCCCGATGCGCTTACCTCCGGCGGCTCCTCTTTCAGGATCGCCGTCATCGTTTCCGCGGAGGTATCCCTTCGGAACGCGCGTTGCCCCGAAAGCATTTCGTACAGAATCGTTCCCAGGGCAAAAATGTCGGACCGCGCATCCGCCGGCTCGCCCCTCACCTGCTCGGGCGACATGTATCCAACCGTGCCCAGAACTGCGCCGGCAGAGGTTGGCACTGCCTCGAGCGTCGCCCCTTCCCCCGAAGTCGCCTCCGGAGCAGCCAGCTTCGCCAACCCGAAATCGAGAATCTTCACCCGGCCATCGCGCGTGACAAAAATATTCTCCGGCTTCAGGTCACGGTGAATTATGCCTTTGTCATGCGCCGCCGCCAGCCCTTGCGCGATTTCGGTGCCGTACTCCACGGCACGCCGCAGCGGCAGAGCCCCGCCGCTCAACTCCTGGCGCAGCGATTGGCCTTCCAGACACTCCGAAACCAGATACGGCGCGCCCTCGTGCGTGCCGATATCGTGAATCGAAAGAATGTTGGGATGGTTCAGGGCCGCAACCGCGCGGGCTTCCGTCTCGAACCGCCGTAACCGCTCAACGTCCCGCGCAAGAGCCTCTGGCAGCACTTTAATCGCTACGTCGCGCCCCAGCCTGGCATCGCGGGCACGGTACACTTCGCCCATCCCGCCGGCGCCGAGCGGGGCAAGGATTTCATAAGGACCAATCTTCGTTCCAGAAGTGAGCGCCATCGGTTCGAGGATTATAGAGCAAGCCTTAACGCGGGGCCTTGAAATCAGAGCAGTATCACGACTCGTGTGGGGACGGCCGCCCTCGGCTGTCCGGCCGCCCAAGTGTATCGGGCGGCAGTTTCGGCCGGCCTTAGCTCTCGTCCCAGGCTTCCACGAGCAGCCACTCGTCGGGGCGGCATTGCTTCGCCGCAGGAACGTCGATTACCGTTCGCCCTTCCCTTTCTTCGGTGAGGATATCGAACTCATCGCATGTCCAAACCAGCTTCACCGCCGGTGGCCCATTTAGGATCCGCGGCAAGATGTGTTCTGCCGTTCCGGTATATCGACAAGGATAGCCATTGCCGCTTAGATTGATCGCCCTGTTCGCCTCAACGAGTTCATTAATCCAGTCGAGGCCGTCCCAGTCCGTCTGCCAGACTGCTATGCGCGCGCCGTGAAGGCAACACGCTGATGCCGGTGACGCGCCACCACCCTTCTGCCTGTAAACGCTAATGCGCCAGCCAAGCATAGTGACCTTCTCAGATCATACAGAGCCCGCCTCCTGGTGAAGCCACGGTGCGATCGAAAGGCAGCAGAGCTATAATGCCGCGTGTCCCCGATTCCGATTAGACATGATTGATGTCATCTGTCCACAGTGCGGTACCGTTTACCATGCCGCTGAAGCAAACGTCGGCAAGCGTATCTTATGCACCAGCAATCTACCAGGTCGACAACAGAAGTGCGGCAATGTGATAGCGATAGTGCCGCTCGCGATTGCACAACAAGCGCCCTTTTCGCCTGCCGTGGGCCGTCGACCCGCCCCTCCGAGTAAGAAGTCGCGCAGGTATGTGTTCGCAATCGTCGCGACCCTCGGAGTGGCACTTGTCTCCCTCGCATTTCTTCGGCACCCGGACTCAGCAAATCAGGTCCCTTCGAAGAAGTCCAACATTGAAGCACCGAAATCGTTGAAAGCGACCAACACCGCCGAGAACGGCGGCACAGCCGTCGGCGCGAATACGCTTCCCGCCACCCAGGACTTTTCGGATATTGAAGCGTTTGTACCCAGTCCGCATGAGGCCGGGGCTAAAAAGGACAGAAGCCTGCAAGCCGCCGATCCAAGGCCAACAAAGTACAACTCACTGCCAACGGGTACCCGCATAGGAAAGGGAGACGTCTGCGCCGGCGGCCACGGCGAATTGACGGTGGAGAACGGAACACCCGAAGATGCAGTCGTAAGGCTCTCGGACGTCACGACCGACCAAACTGTGTGCTGGTTCTTCGTGCAGACGCAAAGCTCTGCGCATGTCTCGGGAATACCACAAGGATCGTACAAAGTCAGATATTCCACCGGCCTCAACTGGGTCGAATCGGAAGACTCCTTCAGCTGGCGGCCCTCATACAGCGAATTCGACCGAACCTTTGATTACGGCGAGGAGCGGGACCCGGAAGGAGTCCGATACGACGCCATCAGGGTGACCCTGCACTCGGTTGTATCTGGCAATGTCCGAACAAGAGCAATCACGCGGGAGGAGTTCCTTAGGGGCCACCGTCACGTCGCCTTGCAACAGTAGCTGACGGCTTCCCCCGATTTCCACAAGCTCGTTGTGACGTCTGACCTTGCGCCGCAATTCAGAACTGCGCGATCATGGTCGAGGCCGTGACGGTTGGGAGAGGCCAAAAGTCGCGTCCCTAAGTCATCCGTTATCAAGATTTTGATATCTAAGTTCTTTGAAAACTGGATTTTACGAAGTCCACTTTGGCGAAACCAGCACTGGGCGCGGCTTTTCAGCGGATCGCGCGAAAAAAATTGATCCGTAATCCGGCTTGGTTCGCCCAGTTACCCTGTTTCACCGTCGCACCCGTGAGGATTATTTTGGTGAAAAATCCACAGTCTGGGCCGACACTCATCGCCTCTCAAGTGCAACGTCACTTCGCGATCTGCTCAGCGATCCACTTGTCCGTCCGGGCCTCGAGCAGATCAAGAGGCAAGGTTCCGCCGTCGAGCATCTCGTCATGGAACTTACGAATATCAAACTTCGGACCCAACTCCTTCTGAGCGCGGTCGCGGAGTTCGCGGATCTTAAGTTGGCCCAGCTTGTAACTTAAAGCTTGCGCCGGCCATGCAATATAGCGGTCAGTCTCAGACTGAATCGTAGGCTCGTCCACTGCGCCCGACTTGCGCATGAAATCCACCACTTGATCCCGCGTCCATCCCTTCGAGTGGATCCCCGTGTCAACAACCAGCCGCACTGCGCGGAAAAGTTCCGAGGAAAGCCTGCCATAGTCCGACACCGGATCCCGATAGAAGCCGACTTCCTTTCCGAGTTGCTCCGCGTACAGCGCCCAGCCTTCGATATAAGCGTTGAAGCCTAGGCCATGCAGCCGGAACTTGGGCATCCCGGTGAGCTGTTGCTGCACCGATAGTTGCATGTGATGCCCCGGAACGCCTTCGTGGTAGGCAGTTGCCTCATCGTCGATCAACGATCGTTCCGCGAAGTTGGAAGTGGCGACAACGACGCGCCCGGGGCGCTTGCCATCGGGCGTTCCGGTGACGTAATGCGTGGCCGCGGCCGCCTGGAATGCTGGGATAGCTTCCACGGTCACCGGCGACTTTGGCAAAAGAGTAAAAAGCTCCGGAAGCTTCGGCTCCATCTGCGCGATGTAATGGCGGAAATCGTCGAGGATCTGATCTGCAGACGTCGGAATATATTTCGGATTGGTCTTGATCGACGCCCGGAACGAAGCGAGATCGGCGAATCCCGCTTTCTTCGCGACCGCCGTCATCTCCGCCTGGATGCGATCGATCTCGCGCAGGCCGAGCTGGTGGATCTCATCCGGCGTCATGCGAGTGGTGGTGCGGGCGTAAATGTTGTTCTGGTAGCGCTTCTCGCCATCCGCCAGAGAAGTGACAGCGAGAGTGGTGCGGCCCTGGGGCGCATATTCGACGCGCAGAAAAGTTGCAAAGCTTTTGTAGGCGGGGATCACATCGGCATTGATCGCGTCGGTGATCTCTTGGGTCAAGCGTTTCTGATCTTCGGCAGAAATCTCCGCGGGATATTTCTTTGTCGGAAGCAGGAAAGGATCGGCGTCAATAATGCCTTGGCACTGGACGGGGAGCTTTTCGATCAGAAAGCGGACGGGCATGAGCTTGTCTTTCATGCCGGCACGAAGCACTTCGGTGGTCTGGCTGAGAACGCGCGGAATTTGGTGAAGCCGCGCGATGTAATCCTCGTAATGTTTCACCGAGTCAAAGGGCATCGAGAGCGGCAGATCGGCGAGGCTGGTATGGATGCCGTTCTGCTGGTTGATGGGCATCTCGTACTCTTTCAGGTTGTAGTCGGCAATGCGCTGCTGCAGCACGCGAACCAGAAGATCGTGCGAAAGCTGATCCTGGTCGGAAAATCCCTCAGTCGGGATAGCCTGAAGCTGAGAAAGAAAATTTTCATCGGTCTGGTGGCGCTGCGCGATCGCCTCCAGCGAGTACTCTGCCAGCTTGTCGTTGTAGCGATAATCACCGTAAGCGGTCGCGCGCTCGGGAAAGTTGCGCAGATCGGTCTCGTACTGCGCTTCGAAAACAGCGTTCTGCGCGGCGACCCGGTCAGCGACTGGCTTGAGAACTTGGACTTGAGCGAAGACAGGCCCGGAGATAGCGGCGAGGAGTAGGAGGATCCAGCAAGTATGCATGGCCTAGGCAGGGTATCAGAAGGGCTATGTCACCAAGTTGATCGATTCCTCAGGCTGAGATACAATGTATCTCAGCGAGGGCTCATGCCTGCGACGGAAATGGTTCATGTTCGAGTAGAAAAGCGCATCAAGACTAAGGCCGCTAAGACTTTGGCCGCTATGGGATTGTCGGTGTCGGACGCCGTCCGCGTCCTGCTTACGCGCGTGGCGGTCGAGAAGGCTTTACCCTTTGAAGTGAAAGTTCCCAACGCTAAGACCGCTGCAGCGATGCGGGAGGCCCGCAAAGGCGGTCTGCCCTCGTTTGGCACCGTCCGCGACTTGATGAGCGACCTGAATGCGGAGGATTGAGTACACCAGCACATTTCATCGTGACTCCAAGCACGAGAAACGCGGACAATACCGGCGCGATATTGATTCCCTCGTTTCCGACGTAGTCCTGCTTTTAGCCGAAGACAAATCCTTATTGGAGAAGCACCGCGACTACGGGATCTCCGGCGAGTGGAGTGACCATCGCGAGTGCCATCTCAAACCCGATTTGCTACTCATCTACCGCAAGCCGGATGCGGAGATCCTGCAGCTTGTTCGTTTAGGTTCTCACAGTGAACTCTTCGGCTAACGGCCGAGCATCTGGCCCGCCGCTCCGCACCCGACAAGCCCTCTTTCCGCATGCTAAAATAGAGGTTCCCATGGCTATCATTCCACGCAGAAAGACCGTTACTGCCGTCGTTGGCGGCGTGCGCGTCGGCTCGGATGCACCGATCGTGGTGCAGTCCATGACCAACACCGATACCGCAGATATCCCTTCGACCGTTCAGCAGTGCGCCGCCCTCGCTCGCGCTGGTTCGGAACTCGTGCGCGTCACTGTCAACAACGAAGAAGCCGCCGCCGCCGTACCCCGCATCGTTGAGGAGCTCGATAAACAAGGCCTGCGCGTGCCCATCATCGGCGACTTCCACTACAACGGCCACGTGTTGCTCACCAAGTATCCTGAATGCGCCCGCGATCTCGCGAAGTACCGCATCAATCCCGGCAACGCCAGCATTGGACGCACCGGCGACTCAAATTTCCGCACCATGATCGAGGTCGCGGTGAAGTATCAGAAGCCCGTGCGCATCGGCGTGAACTGGGGTTCTCTCGATCAGGTTCTGTTGACCAAGATGATGGACGAGAATTCGCTTCTCGCCGAACCGAAAGACGCCCGCGAAGTCACCATGGAAGCCATGGTAGTAAGCGCGCTGAATTCCGCTGATCTAGCGGAGAAGTTCGGCCTGCGCCCCGACCAGATCATTCTGAGCGCGAAAGTCAGCGGGGTGCAGGATCTGATCGACGTCTACCGCGCCCTCGCCGCCCGCTGCAACTACCCGTTGCACCTCGGCCTCACCGAAGCCGGCATGGGAGCGAAAGGCGTCGTCGCCTCCAGCGCCGCCATGGGAGTGGTGTTGCAGGAAGGCATCGGCGACACCATCCGCGTCTCGCTGACCCCCGCGCCGAACGGCGACCGCACTGAAGAAGTCCGCGTGGCCCAGCAGATTCTGCAATCCATGGGGATTCGCAGCTTCACCCCGCAAGTGACCGCCTGCCCCGGCTGCGGACGCACCACCAGCACCTTCTTCCAGGAAATGGCCGAGCAGATTCAGACTTACCTGCGCGAACAAATGCCAGGCTGGAAAGGCCGCTACATCGGCGTAGAAGAAATGAAGCTCGCCGTCATGGGCTGCGTGGTCAATGGCCCTGGGGAATCGAAGCACGCCAACATCGGCATCTCGCTGCCCGGCACCTTCGAGGAACCAAAAGCCCCGGTTTACGTGGATGGACGCCTGTTCACCACGCTCAAAGGCGATCGCATCGTCGCCGAGTTCATCACCATACTCGATGAATACGTCGACTCACACTACGCCGCTAGAGCGACCCAAAAAGAAGAAGTAGCTGCCCGAAGCTAAAGCGCCCGCTACTGCCCAGTCAGCATGAAAATAGGATTTTGGTTCGGTGGCAGGCCATTCGGCTGTATCGGCCCTGCGCTGTATGCCGCCGGCAAGTCCGTGATCAGCGTATCGGGTGGAGTCGTCGTGCCCCCCGAATTGTTAGTATTGCTGCCGCTGGTGTTGATGACGGCAATGACGCCCGCATCACACATGCCCACGTAAACATGGCTGCTGTCGGTCGACGCAGTAGTAAACATCCGGAATCGTGTCGCGCCGGGTGTATAGAGGGCTGGGAACACGGGCGAAACGCATGCAGTGACGGGTGGAACCGCGTATTGATATTGGTTGGTCGCGAAGTTCACCCCGAATGGCGGATAAGTCAGCAAATTCATGGTCAGCGGATTGGTCGGCGAGTTGAGATACTGCAGCGCGAAACTGCTGGCGTTGAAAACCGCCAGGCTCGGAATCACGCATTGCGACCCTGTCCCCACAAATGTGTCCGGACAGGCCGCCGCTGTCTGATAGCTGGCAACGTAGAAACGGCTGCCATCGGCCAGTGCCGTCACCGAGGTGGGCAAGCACGCCGCCGTGGTCTTCGCCGGACATGTCGGCTGACCCGCCGCGAACGAAATGGATGCCAGTTGGACCGGCGTATCGTTCGCTCCTCCGGTATCGGAAAAGATATACAGCATGTTGCTCTGAGGATTCGTTACATACAACCGGTTCAGGTGCGGATCATAAAAAATGAAGTTCGCCCCCGGGCCGCCGACCGGCAGGCTGCTGGTCACCGTGTCCGTAGCCGTATCAATCGTCACCAGCTGCCCATCGCCCTGCGTCAGCACGTACACCTTCTGGCTGTCGTTGCGTGCTACTACCCACACCGGCGTCATTCCCGCGAACCCCGTCACGGTGTTCGGGGTGAGATTCAAGATGTTGAAGCTGTTGACCGTGTTGTCCCCTTGATTGACTACGTAAAGCTTGTTGCCGTCCGGAGTTTCCGCCAGCGACACTGGTTGAAGCCCGACCGGAGCCGTATTGGTCACCACGTTCGAAATCAGGCTTACCGCACTCACCGAATTCGTACCGAAGTTCGCTACATACACCGCAGTGTTCTGAGTGGTGTTCACAAAAACCGGCTGCGATCCCAGCGGCAGTCCGATGGTAGTGACCGGGCCAAACCCACCGCCCAGCGGCGAGCCGCTTGCCGGAGTGAAGGAAGAAAGCACATCGATCCCTCCCGGTTGCACACTGCCCGCACTCGTCACAAACACTCTTGAATTATTCGGGAGGGTCGCCGCATCCGTCGGAACATTCCCCAGGTTGGGCGCGCTCACGTCGCCGGTCGGAGTCTGAGCAATAATGGCGTCCCCGGAAACGTCAATCTGCATAGCCCCGCCCGGGTAGCCAGGCACGTTAGCGCTAATGGCAAAGACACTGTGAAAACTGCCAGGGATTGCAGGCGTTGGCTGCGGGCATCCAGGGATCCCGCCCTCCGAGCAGGGGATGACCACAGGACGGTAGACCTGGCCACACGACAGGCACAGCAAAGTAGGCAGCACCATCGCGGCCAACCAGACCACACGTCGAAGACTCATCACCACCCCAAAGGAAGAATTCTGGTTACACGAGGAATTTAACATTCTAACGGCTGGCAGCGTTCTGTGCCAGTCGGTTCGGGCTTTGGCAGTCGAGCTTGGGCAGTCGGGCTTCGGGATTTCGGCTGCTTGCCTTTTTCTGGGATGCGTGAACAACAGGGCGAGTTGGACGACCGCGAGGATCTCGCGCGTCATTGATATTGATATCGATGATATTGATATGGATATGGCGGCATCGGGACGAGACCGAAAGCCGAAGCCCAAAGCCCGTCTCGCTACCGTCCCCGCCGCGACTTCCCACCCGCCGCCGCGGTGGGTTCTTCCGTCTTGGCCGCCGCCGCAGGCTTTTTCTTGCCTTCCATCTGCGCCAGGCTCTGCTTGAGCGCGGCCATAAGATCTATGACGGGAGCCAGCTTCTTCGGCTTCTCGACCGCCGCCACTTCCCCGCCCTCGAGCTTGGTCTCGATCAGCTTCTTCAGATTCTCCTGGAAGCTGTCTTTATACTTCTCGGGATCCCATTTGTCCGCCAGCGCCTCGATCAGCTGGTGTGCCACTTTGACTTCGGCTTCTTTCAGCTCCACGTCAGGCGCGCCAAAGCCTTCCACCTTCTTCACTTCTTCGGCGTAATACATGGTGTGCAGCATCAACCCACCTTCGTGCGGCCGCAGGAACACCGTGTACTCGCGGTTGTGCATCGTGATCTTGGCGATGGCAACATACTCGCTCTCTTCCAGAGCCTTAGTCAGCAGCGCATAAGGACGCCGCCCAGCTTCCTCGGGCAGCATGTAATACGACGACTCGAAATACACCGGATCGACGTCGCCAGCCTTGACGAACTCCAGAATCTCCATCGTCTTCGCCGTCTGCGGCTCGATCTTCTTGATCTCTTCCGGCTCGATGATGATGTATTCGTCCTTGCGGAACTCGTAGCCCTTCACCATGTCGGCGCGATCGACGACCACGCCCTCTAATTGACAGATGTACTGCTGCTTGAGCCGCGACTTGTCCGTGCGGTGCAGCATGTTGAACGAGATGCCAGAACTACGCGCGCCCGAGAACAAGCGCACCGGCATCGAGATAAGTCCGAAAGTTAAGTGTCCAGACCACACCGAAGCTGCCATAATCCCCCTCGTTCACCGCGGTCCATGTGGGTAAGGCAAGGCTCATTCGAGTAAGGCAGGGTTCATGTGGGGACGGCCGCTCTCGGCCGTCCGGTCGAGCACGGCTCGACTGCGCACGTGACACCAAGCCTAACCCACCCAGAATTGCGAGTTTAGCCCATAAACCCACCTTGGATGCACAAATCTTAGGGCGCGAGGAACCGAAATGCGAAGCCGGAGGGAATGGGGTTGCTCGCGTGGACGCCCAAGGGGTTGTAGTTAATCGCCCGGGTTCGGGATTTTTAGCATCGGGGCTCACGTGTCAGCCTGTTGATTGAGCAGTAAATCCATAATTTCCTGGCGATAGCGGAAATTTGTGCGCTTGAGCCGCGCGAAGGAATCGGCAAGATCGATCAAGCCCCGCCTTGCCGCCAGAGCGAGGAGGCCAAGTGTACCGGCAACCACAAATCCTTTGTCGAGGGCCACATGCGTTCCTTATGCCACTTTTCCTGAAGCTTCGCGGCTCCGGCGCTCATCTGTGAAGCAAAAATCCTTTTGGGTTTGACTCGGAGAAGATAAACAATGACCGACCTGCGCTACCCCATCGGCAAGTTCACCTACACCGGACCTCCTACCTCGGAGCATAGGCAGGAACTGCTTCACCACATCGAGCAGACCCCTGCCAAACTGCGCGCGGCCGTGAATGGTCTCTCCGCGGAACAGCTCGACACGCCCTACCGTCCCGAGGGCTGGACCGTGCGCCAGGTCGCGCACCACCTCCCCGACAGCCACCTCAACGCCTACATCCGCACCAAGCTGGCCCTCACCGAAGAGGACCCGACCATCAAGCCCTATGCCGAAGACCGCTGGGCGCGCCTCGCCGACACGCAGGCCACTCCGGTGGAAGTGTCGCTGACCATGCTCGACTCGCTCCATGACCGCTGGCTTCGCCTTCTCCAGTCGCTGCAGCCGGAAGATTGGAAGCGAACCTTCCGCCATCCCGACCTCGGCCCGATGAGTGTCGAAAAAAATTTGGTGCTCTACGCCTGGCACGGACGCCATCACGTCGCCCACATCACGAGCCTACGGGAGAGAAACGGCTGGTAGGAACCGGGCTTCCGGCTTCGGGCTCCGGCTTCCGGCTTCGGGCTTCGGGCTTCCGGCTTCCGGCAGACGATCTGAAGTTGGCTGCAACGGGGTTCATCACGTAAGACGCCGGCGACTTGCGGGTCTGCCGAAGCCCAAAGCCCGAAAGTCGAGGCCCGCTAAGACATGCCCAGCTTCCACAACAAATAACTGCACGCCTCGCGCAACACCGCATAGGCCCGCTGCGCCACGCTGTGCGGACGAGAATCCGGGCGCGGCGCAACGTAAACGGGACCGATCCCTTCATGCTCGAGCAGGCGCTTGATGCGGAACACGTGATAGGCGTCGCTGACCGCGACACAACTTTGCAGTCCGTTGGCGCGCATGATCACGGCCACGCGCAGCGCCGATTGCGCAGTGTCGGAACCCTGCGTCTCCGCAATCAGGTTGCGCTCGGGGATTCCACGGTGCTCCAGGTAGTCGCGGCCCACGCCGCCTTCGCTGAAACTGGGATCGGCGGCAGCGCCTCCAGTGGTGATCACGACTGGAGCGATTCCCTTCTGAAAAAGATCGAATGCGTGATCGAGCCGCGCGCGCAGAACGGGCGAAGGACGGCCCGAATACTCAGCCGCGCCGAAGACGACAATGGCATCGGCAGGATGCAGCTCCTGCCGCGAACCCTCCCGCGCAATGCGAACTCCGGTCAGCGTGAGGAAAGCCGCCAGGGCTGCCAGCGCCAGCGCCTCGAGACGCAGCAGCCAGCGGCGCCGCGGATGCCGGTTCACAGGATCGTCAGTCATCCTTCGGCGTAAGTCATCCTTTGGCAAAGAAGGTGGAAATCTCTTCGGCCGGGATCGCGCCTTCGCGGATGACGCGCCAGCGCGCGCCTTCATCGGTCAGGTCAATAATGGTGGAGGCAACGTCGCGCGGGGAAGTTCCGCCGTCCACAATAATGCTGATGCGGCCCTGGAGCTGGTCGCGCACCTGCTCCGCGCTGGTGCACTCCGAGGCTCCGCTCAAATTCGCCGATGTGGCGGTGATGGGAATCGCCGCAGCCTGCACCACCGCGCGCGGAATTTTCGCGTTGGGCACGCGCAGGGCAACGTTGCCGGTATTGGCGGTCACTTTCAGCGGCAGGCGCGATCCCGCTCTCACGATGATGGTGAGCGGTCCCGGCCAGTATTTCCGCGCCAGCGCGTAGAACTCCTCAGGCAGCGACTTGGCCAGCTCTTCCGCCTGATCCACGCTCTCGATGAGCAGCGATAACGGTTTGTGGCGCGAGCGCGTTTTAATGTCATAGACGCGGTCAACGGCGCGCAGGTTGAATGGATCCGCCGCCAGTCCGTAGAACGTGTCGGTTGGCATGCCCAGCACTTCGCCGGCACGAATCTGGTCGGCGGCGTACTTTATCAGTGAAATTTCCGGGGTCTCGCTACTGATCTTTACGATTTCGGCGCGCACGGCGCTCCCTTCCAGCTTGTGACCGTTCAGAATATTTTTGCCCGTGGAACGTACCATAATACGGCAAAGCGCGGCAAGGCGGTGAGCGGCGTATCATTCAGTAACATCCCAGTGACGATCTGAATGAAAAAACCCTCCGAAACCGCCCTCAGCTCGCATCCCAGGCTCCGCCGCATTGAAGGGCGCCACAACCCGCTGGTCAAGCAACTGCGCCAGGCCTTCTCGCGGGCCGAACTCACCGATGCTGGAGACTGCGCCATCGAAGGCTTGCGCATTCTGAAAGAGGCGATCCGCAGCGGCCTGCGCTTCAGCGCTGTGTTCTTTCGTGAGTCCGCACAGGACCGCGCCGAGCGCCTGCTGCCGCAGATTGGCGCCCACGTCGAGACCTTGCTGCTTCCGGATAAGTTATTCGATAGCCTCGTGCCCAGCGAATCTCCGCAGGGAGTGGCCGCGCTGGTGCGGTTCAAGGAATTCTCGATCGACGATGTCACCGAGATGGAACGCTTGCAGGTAGGCCCGATCGTGGTGCTGGCCGGACTGCAGGATCCGGGAAATCTGGGGACGATTCTGCGCTCGGCGGAAGCATTTGGAAGCGCGGGCGTGATCCTTGGCGAAGGTACGGTCAGCCCCTTCAACTCAAAAGTGGTGCGCGCCTCGGCGGGATCGGTGTTCCGACTGCCCGTAGTTCACGGGCAAGGCAGCCAGGGGAAGTCCGCTGCGAAATTAGAAGACGCTTGCGAAAAGTTGCGGACAAAAGGCGTACGCCTGATCGCGACCTCCTCGCACAAAGGCACGCCGCTGGACCAGGCTGATCTAAAAGACAAGGTTGCGATCTTCTTCGGCAACGAAGGCGCAGGCCTGCCGCGCGAAGTGATGGCCAAAATGGATGAAGTTATGGTCATCCCGCACACGCAGCAGGTGGAATCTCTCAACGCCGGCGTGGCCGCTAGCATCATACTGTACGAAGCCGCGCGGCAAAGAAAATAAGCTCTTAGCCGTTAGCTCTTGGCTTTTAGCTAGGAGCCAAAGGCTGAGAGCTAAGAGCTTGGTCTTATGGGATTATTCCAGCCAACTCCGAATGTCGACAGCGCCACCGACCGCACGCGTCCACTGGCCGACCGCATGCGCCCGCGGACGCTTGAAGAGTATGCCGGGCAGGAGCACCTGATCGGTCCGGGCAAGCCGCTGCGCACACAGATCGAACGTGACGATACTGGCTCACTCATCTTCTGGGGACCGCCGGGAACGGGCAAGACGACGCTGGCGAAGATCATCGCGCACATGACGAAGGCGGAGTTCATTGAATTCTCCGCCGTGCTCGCCGGGATCAAAGAGATCAAGCAGGTCATGGCCGACGCGGAGCGTGCGCGCCAGTACGGCACGCGCACCATCGTCTTCATCGATGAGATTCACCGCTTCAACAAAGCCCAGCAGGACGCATTTCTTCCCCACGTGGAAAAAGGCAACATCCGACTGATTGGCGCCACTACCGAGAACCCTTCATTCGAAATTAACGGCGCGTTGCTTTCGCGCACCCGGGTGTATGTTCTCAAGCCGCTCACGGAAGAGCAGATCGTGCAACTCTTAAGACGCGCTCTCACCGACGAAGAGCGCGGCCTGGGCACGATGAAGCTGCACGCCTCCGACGATGTGCTCAAGAAAATCGCCAGCTACACCAGCGGCGACGCGCGCAGCGCCTACAACGTGCTGGAAGTTGCGGCGGGGTTGGCACAACAGGCTGGAGCGCCCGCCGAGATCACGGATGACATCATTCGCGATGCGCTGCAGAAGCGCACTCTGCTCTATGACAAGGCCGGCGAAGAGCATTACAACCTGATCTCAGCCCTGCATAAATCCGTACGCAACAGCGATCCGGACGCTGCACTCTACTGGCTGGGACGCATGATTGAGGCGGGCGAAGATCCGCTTTACATTGCGCGGCGCGTCGTGCGCATGGCGGTGGAAGACATTGGCCTGGCCGATCCCAATGCGCTTTCTTTGTGCATGGCCGCACGCGATGCCGTGGACTTCATCGGAATGCCGGAGGGCAATCTCGCGCTGGCGCAAGCCGTCGTCTATCTCTCGGTAGCACCCAAGTCAAATGCGCTCTACACCGCATACGGCGCCGTGCAGCAGGATATTGAACAAACCGCGGCCGAGCCCGTCCCGCTGCACCTGCGCAATGCGCCCACCGGACTGATGAAAGGCCTGGGCTATGGCAAAGATTATCAATACGCACACGACGTCGAAGGCAAGGTCGCCAGCATGCAATGCCTGCCCGAGAATCTGCGGGACCGTGTCTACTACAAGCCGACCAATGAGGGCATCGAGAAGCGCATCCGCGATCGGATGGAAGAGATCAAGAAATTGCGTTCACCTAAGCCGGGTGAGGTCGAGCGCGGGAAATCAGGTGATAGGTGATAGGTCTTAGGCCTACGACCTGACACCTATGACCTAAGACCCCTTTTGCCCGTCGCCATATCGAGCGCGAGGCAGGGTGAAGACAATGATGAGGCTGACGAGAGCCAGGATGGCGATGATGAAGATGCTGCCTTCCGGTCCGGTAGCTCCGCCGCTGAGGATGGGCTTGCCGACGGGGTGTGTAGCTAGAAGGTGGTGCTGGACCATCAGTCCGCTGTCGGCGACGCCATAGAGAAACGATTGGGCCCAATCCCATGCAGTGTGGAAGCCGACGGCCCACCAGAGCGAGCCTGTGCGCCAGAGGCTGAAGCAGAAAACCAATCCGGCCAGGCCAGCGGAGAGCAGTCCGATGGGAGACTCGCCCGGGTTGTTGCCGTGACCGAGACCAAAAAGAATGGAAAAGATTACGGCCGCAGTCCAGAAACCTATCACCTCACCGTGTTGCGTCTTGAAGGCCCACTGGTAGAGCCCGGCCAGGCCGCGAGTGAGCGTGAACTGAAGGTAGCCGCGAGTAAGGTACTCCTCAGCCAGGGCGACCAGTAGAAAAGCGCCAATCCAGATTGCCCCGTAACGGAAAATGTTGCTGCTATAAAGCAGGCGGCTGTCGATGACGAGCAGTCTGGTCTTCCAAAGTGCAAGGATCAGCAGGGAGAGGCACACAACTCCCCAGGCCAGCCCAGCGAAAAAATGCGGCACCTTGCGGCTGTCGCCGAAACCGTAAACGGAGATGGGACGGCGTTCAATCTTCGACATAATCCAGGTCGCAACCAGGGTCAGGCCGAAGTTGAGGGACTCGGCGATGTAGCCGAAAGCGGGGGAAAGCTCCGAACCCATCTTCGGGGGCGGTGCAGGGTGAAGTTTGTGGGCGATAACTTTTACACAAATGGCCATCGCGGCAAGAACCGCGGCGAAGATAAGCAGGCTCCAACCGGCGCGGAGACCGTCTTTGCCGATGAAGATCTTGCGCAAGGTTGACGTCTGCTGAGGTGGGAGGGGTTCGGTGGGAGTCAGTGCTGCGTCTTGATTCAAAAGGCTTCCTCGTGTGCCAACAGTCTGGCTCACTAAAACTATACGCAGCCCGAGCGGTTCTGGTTCCGGCGATTCTTTCCAGCGATTCTTTCCAGGATTCCCAGACCGGCTACTTACTGAATGCGACTCATCGGAATCGCGCCCGGTGTTCCTTCAGAATGCACAGATCCATCACTACAAACATTCCCGCAGCACGCGCCTTCTCGGCGGCGTTCTGGTGGATCACTTCCTCTTGCATCCAGACTGCCGGGATCTGCAGTTGAATGGCCTGATCGACAATTTCCTCCACGAACTGCGGCCGCCGGAATATGTTCACGATGTCGATCTTCTCCGGCACCGCGCGCAACGAAGGGTAAGCCTTCTCGCCCAGACACGACTCGATCTGAGGATTCACGGGAATGATGCGGTATCCATGACTTTGCATGTAGGCCGAGACGCCATAGCTGGGTCGCAGCGGATTGTCGGAGAGTCCCACCACGGCGATGACCCTGGCGCGCCTCAGCAGTTCGGTTACAGGATCGGTTTGCGGGAAAGAGGCCATAGGTTCCCCGGCTTATTTCTTGTTCGCCGAGTCCAACTTCTGTTTGTACATCTTCAGAGCCAGCTTGCGGACGGTTTCAGAAACTTCCTTGTTGGCGGAGATGTTTTTCAAGTCCTGCATCTGCAGATGCTTCATCAAGCCTAATCCAAGGTCAAGCGGCGTGCGCGGGTTCGACACCAGATTCCGAACTACGATGTAGTTCTTCATGAACCGGCGTTTCAGCGGGATCTGCCGCAGCACCGCTTCCAGCACATTCTTCTGCAGGGCAAACTTTTCCACTTCGCCATCGGAAATTTTCGGCGCATCAAGCACTGCCAGCGCCACCACCTTGGTGCCGTCGCGAACCAGGATCGAGCGCTCTTCCTTATTGCCCTTCATTGCCAGTTGGATGCGGCCTTTCACGTCCAGGCGGTTGATCTTCTGCACGGCGTTATCACGTTTGGCGGGTGGCGCGTTCGCTCCCGCAACCGCCTTGGACTTTGCCGCGGCCGGCGCCGACCCGGCAGACTCAGCGGCTGCTTTCTCCTCGCTGCCGGCCATTTCCGCCATCTCCCTATTTTCCGACACCGGAAAATAATCCGATCCCAGCAAATCCACGATGCCGCCGATCGGCTGGAACGGCTTGTCCTGCTCCGAGGCAATCTCCGTCGCGTGCTCGGCGAGGTACGCGGAAATCGCTTCTTCGGGAACGTCTCCTTCATCGTCGCTTGCGGCCGCAGCCTCCTCGCTTGCCTCGGCGGCTTTTGCAACAACCGCTTCCTCCACCTGCGTCTCGCCGTCTGCAGCCGGAGCAACGGGCGCTTCGGTCGTGTCCGCCTTCAGCAGTTCGGCAACCGTAGAATGCTTCCGCCGGTTTCAAGTACGGATTCGACCGGAGGCATTCCAGAACTCCCATCGAACTCCGCGCCCGCGGACTTTGCAGCATGGCCGCGATCGCTTCCGGATTCGCGGAGATCGCAACCTTGGCCAGTTGACCGTCGGGGACTGATGGATTCTCGAGCAAAGCCGGCAGGAGCTTGGGGCGAAGATTCTCCGGCGCAACCAGATATTCGAGCACCTCGCGCGGCGTTTTCGGATCCGCGGCCGCCGCCAGCGAAGCCTTTTCGTCCCAGCCCGCCAAAGTCATGCGGGCAAGGTCGCCAAAAATCTTATTGTGTTTCGCCAGATAGACCAGGATCTCAATGTTTTCGTCCGGTGGCACGGAGAGAGCGCCCTTCGCCGCAAACTGCATCATGTTCGAGGGCAGCTTGGAAGCGCGAATTAGATCGATCGTCCGTGACATAGCTTCACCTCCTAGCCCTGCTTGAAAAAGCCCTGCTGGAAGTTGACTTGCGGGGAAGGGATCGAGCGCGAGGAGTCCGCTTCGCTCCAGCTTCGAGCTCCCGAACGGCGAGCTCCAGTTCGCGAATCAACCGGTTCGGTTTGCGTCGAAGAAATTCCTCCAGCAAAGCCCGATAGTACCAAAGGGTTCCCTCGCGCCCGCCCGTGAAGCGCTCCCACACCCGCTCCCCGACTTCCCGGTAATCGGAAGCAATGGAGCGCACGTTGTTGAGTTTGTCCGCGGCGGAGACCAGCCTGGTTTCGGCATCGGCGTCCCTCAAGTGCCGGATATATTTTTCCTTGCGTGCGCGCCACGGCGGCTTCGGCTCCGTGTCCGAGTCCGTGCATCCCTCCACAATCTTCGCCACACGGCTTCCGAACTCGCCCCGGACTTCCCGCAGCATCGGCGCGCCTCCGCAGTCTTCCACAACATCGTGCAGCAGCGCTGCGATTGCCATGTCTTCGTCGCCGCCAAACTCCAGCACCAGCGAAGCGACCCCCATCAAGTGCGAGATGTAAGGAATCGTCGACGCCTTGCGCGTTTGTCCGGCATGTTTCTCGGCCGCAAAGTGAAAGGCGCGCAGGAACCGCGGGCCGAGCTTCATCGCTTTCTGCTTCACCCCAGATGCCTTTTGCGGTCTCGCGCTCACTACTGTTTCTCCCCGCGCCGCGCCGACAGATATGCCCGGATGAACGGCTGTAAGTCGCCATCGAGCACGCGGTCAACGTCTCCGACCTCAGTCTTCGTGCGATGATCTTTGATCATTCGGTAGGGCTGCAGCACGTACGAGCGGATCTGCGAGCCGAAATCGTTGTCGAGCTTTGAGTCTTCAATCTTCTTCGAGGCCGCGCGCTTTTTTTCCATTTCGAATTCGTACAGCTTGGAGCGCAGCATGCTCATGGCCCGTTCCCGATTCTTGTGCTGCGAGCGTTCATTCTGGCAATTCGCCACCAGGCCGGTGGCAATGTGAGTAATGCGCACCGCCGAATCCGTGGTGTTGACGTGCTGCCCGCCTTTGCCGCTCGATCGGTACGTGTCCGTGCGTATATCTTCGGGCTTGATGACCACTTCAATGCTATCGTCAATTTCCGGGGAAACATAAACGCTGGCAAAGGAAGTATGCCGCCGCTTGGCCTGGTCGAACGGAGAAATCCGCACCAGCCGGTGCACGCCGATTTCACTGCTCAAGAGCCCGTAGGCATACTCGCCGTTCACCGCGAACGTGGCCGATTTCAATCCCGCTTCTTCGCCCGGCTGGTAATCGTAGAGGATGGTTTCAAACCCCTGCCGTTCGGCCCACCGCAGATACATGCGCAGCAGCATGTCCGCCCAGTCCTGCGATTCCGTCCCGCCCGCTCCGGGATGGATCGTCACGATCGCGTTGAGCGCGTCGTTGGGGCCGGAGAGCAATGTTTCCGTCTCCAACTTGTCGACCAGCTCTCGCAGCGAGTCGATCTCGCGGCGCAGTTCGGCATCGACGTTTTCCCCTTCTTTCGCCAGGTCAGAATAGGCGGCAATATCATCGCCCCGGCGGGCGAGATCGGCGTCGGTTGAGAGCAGGTGCTCGAGCCGCTTCTTTTCGCGCATCACCTGCTTCGAACGCTGCGGATCGGACCACAGGTTCGGCTCGGCGGCTTGCTTCTCAATTTCGGCTAGTTGCGGGCGGAGCTTGTCCGCGTCAAAGATACTCCCGGAGTTCGTGCACCTTCTTGTTCAGCGTTCCGTATTCCTGCTCGAACTCTTGATTCATGAGGAGCCTTCTGTATGAGGGAATGCGAAGCGCAGCAGCAGCGCCCCTGCTGAAATTATCGCACACAGCCCCGCGAACCAGTCGCCGTGCCGCGTGTAGAACGTGGTTACCGAACTCAGGGCATAGGGAGCAAGCAGCGCACCCCGCTCCTTGCGAGGCAGGCGCGCCACCGTCCGCCCGTAAGCGTCGATCGCGGCTGTCACTCCAGTGTTCGTCGCACTCAAAATCCAGCGGTCGTTCTCAATCGCGCGCATGCGCGTCTGGTTCAGGTGCTGCGCGTAGGCGCCGCTGTCGCCGTACCAGCCGTCGTTCGATAGATTCACCAGAACCTGCGCGCCGTTATTCGCAAACTGCCGCACCTCGCTGGGGAACACCGATTCGTAACAGATGAAAACTCCCAGCCGTGTGCCTCCCGCGTCCAGTGGCTCCCGCGACGCTCCCGTCTGAAATTCTCCCACCTCTTTGGTCAATCCTCCGGCAAACGCAAACAGCCGCGGGAACGGCAGATATTCTCCGAAGGGCACCAGATGCACTTTGTCGTAACGCGCAGTCCAATCGCCGCCGGGGCTGATCAGCGCGGCCGAGTTGAACACTTCCGCAGCTGAACTGCCGCCCTGCATGGCCGGAGTGCTGCCAATGGCGCCCGTCACTACCCAACTGTGCGCATCGCGGGCCATCCGGCTCAGCGGTTCGCGAAAGAGCGGATCGTTCGTGAAGAACGGCGCAGGCGATTCCGGCCAGACGATCAAATCAACCCCGCCGGGCTTCGACTCAGGCGCGCCCGCTCCGGAGGCTGTCGGCTTCACACTGGTGTTCACACTAAGCTCGGCCAAGTCACGCAGCGTGCGCTGGAAAGCTTCGCGAGTCCAGTTGGCATCCACCGGCAGATTTTCCTGCACGAGCAGCGCAGTGTGATCGGCCGGCAGCGCCGGAGCATCGACCAGCCTTCCCGCCTGAAGCACCGCGGCGGCCACCAACGAGGCAACCAGCAATGTGCTGCGCTTTTTTTTCGGGACAAGAAATGCCGCCGCCACAGCGACATTCACCAGCATGATCTCGAACGACACCCCGTAGACGCCCGTCCACGTGGTGATGCGGCTCAGCGAGATGTTGTCCACCTGCGCCGTGCCCAGCAGGTTCCACGGAAAGCCGGTAACGCGCTCCCGCGCCAGCTCCACCGCGACCCACAGAAACGGTGCGGCCAGCAGAGCGCGGCGGTTGTCTCGACCCGGTCCAACCGCTAGGCTCAACAGCAAACCGAACAGGCCGTGATACAGCCCGAGATACAGACAAAAGAGAAAGAGAGCCAGCAGCGCCACCGGCGCGCTCAGCCCGCCGTGTTCGTGCATGGTGTTGTAAATCCAGTAGCACGTGCCCGCATACCACAGGATTCCCGAAGTGTAAGCGAGCAGGAATGCCTGCCCCGGCTTCGCCGCCTGAAGGTTGAGCGATCCCTCCATCTCCAGCACTCCGGCAGGCCGCGCCCGCAAAAGGGCGACGATCAGAGGAGCGAAGGCGACCCACGAGAGAATGTACAAACCAGGGAGAGGAAAAATGAGGATCTGCAGCAGGGATGAGAGAGCTACCAACAACCAGGCGCTGAAATGGATTTGCCGCACAAAGAAGAATAACAAACCGGCTGCCAGCCGTCCGCAGTCGACCGGCGGCGGGCGCCAATCTAAAATCTTGTCATTCCGAAGCGCGCAGCCCAGAGGAATCTGCTGACGCACGCAGAGCCACGGAGCTCCGCACAAACTCGACGATCTCCTCCGTCACATAAGGCGGAGGAGTAATGCGGAAGACCGGCCGCTCGACCACCGGCTTCAGGGAAACGCCGTGCCAGGCCGATCTTCCGCTCTTAGAAACATCGTGAAGAATCACCGCGCCCGCGCGGTCCAGAAATTCCCGCGCCGAAGTCTTGAAGTCTTCTGTACCCGGGTCAAGCACGGTCAGATATAAATCTGCGCGCATGAACTTCAACACGCTGTTCGATTCCATCATCACATGGCTCGACGGTTTCAGGCGCTCGCGCAACGCCGGCATGGCTTCGGCCAGCCTGCCCTGCTCGGTGCGCACCCACAAGGCTCGCGCAGCCCCAGCTGCGAGAAAGCGTGAAGTGTCCGACTCTCCCGACCGGTCTTTCTCCTCCGAAATCGCCCAGCTGTGATCGTCCGTGGCGCAGTCGCACGGCGCTCCATTGGCCGAGCAAACTCCGTGCCCGTACTGCGTAATCTTTACCGCGGTCCAATCATATTCGCGTAACGCGGAAATCAGCCCGGCAACGACGCTGGTCTTCCCTACGCTTCGTGAATGCCCGCCAATCACCACAATCGCCATAAATTTCGGCTTCCGCACTCGGCTTCCGGCTGCCGGCTCTCGGCGGCCAGGCAAATCCGGAGTCCGGAAGCCGGAAGCCGCTTATCTCTTCGACAATCGCGTCAATGCTGCCAGCTGCTTCAGATACTGGCGCACCGGCTGCGCTGGAGTTCCCCAGAACGCCACACCCTTACCCCGCAGCACTTTGTTGGGCAGCACGCCGCCCTGCCCGCCCAGCATCACGCCTTCCTCAATGCGCGCGTGTTCTCCGATCCCAACCTGCCCTCCGAGCACCACATCGTTCTCAATCACGATGCTGCCCGAAAGTCCCGTCTGCGCCGCGATCACCACATTCTCTCCCAGGCGGCAATTGTGCCCAATGTGCACCAGGTTGTCGATCTTCGTTCCCTGCCCAATGCGCGTCTCATCGAGCGCTCCGCGATCGATCGTGGTGTTGGCGCCAATCTCCACATCGTCTTCAATCACCAGCGTGCCAACCTGCGGAAATTTCTCATACTTCCCGCTCTTCGCGTCGCGCACGTATCCGAAGCCATCGCTTCCCAGCACCGCACCTGCATGCACAACCACCCGATCGCCCAGCGTGGTCCCGGCATAGATCGTGACCTTCGGATAAATCTCGCATTCCCGTCCAATCTTCACTCCGCGCCCAATCGCGCAGCCGGCGCCGATCCGGGTTCCCTCGCCGATTTCCGCATCCGCCCCGACCACTCCGTACTCGGCCACCGCTACGCCCGTCGCCAGGCGAGCCGAAGCATGCACCACTGCCGTTCCGTGTATGCCGGAGTTATTTTGCTCGCGAGTTCCTTTTTGCAGAAAGCGCGCCGCCCGCGCGAAGGTAAGTTTAGGATGACGGCTGATCAACAGCGGTTTACCGGATGAGGCCGCGGCAAACTCTCCCGCGATCACTGCGCCTGCCCCGGACTGCAGCGCCCGCTGAAGATACTTTTCTTCTTCCACAAACACCAGGTCGTGCCGCGCCGCCGACCCAATGCTCGCCACGCTCCCAACCTCGACACTCCCATCGCCTTGCACGCGGCCTTCAACCGCCTCGGCAATCTCCTGCAGTGAGCGCTTCATGCCTCTCACTCTACCGCAGTGCAAGGACGTGACGAAAGTGCGAACGCCCCGCCATCCCCCGCTGCTCTCCAGCAGTTCGGCGGCCTACAATGAATCCATGGAGCGGAAAGTCTTCTGGGCAACCTTCACCGTGCTCGGCTTGCTGGCGGATTTCCTGCTGCCGATTTGGTGGGGCCTGGCCGCGACCATCCCCATCCTTTTCATCTCATGGTGGGTGGCCTACCGCAGCGACTGGTTCTGATTTCGCAATCCTGATTCCGCAATCCTGATTCGGAAAGCTTAGGCAGGCGTGGTCGGTTGCGCCATCGTGAAGCTGCCGCCCGCGCCATCGCATCCACTGCCGCCAGTCAGCGTCCAATTCCCGCTCATCGTGGCCCCGGTCAGCGTCGCCGAACTATTCTGCGACCCCACAATCGCCGTCCCGGTCACAGTTCCGTCGAGGGTAAGCGTGCTGCCGTTGATCGTGTCCCTCACCACGAACGTGATCGTCCCCGTCACGGTATCGTTCGAATTAACCGTCAACGGGATCGTCCCTGATATCGTTCCTCCATTAATGGGGAAACAGGGTTTATCGCCACTGTCAGCGCTATTCTCGGTAATAAATTGAAAGCTCGAAACGCTCAGCGTGCTATCGCTGTTCAGCGTGAACTCCGTGATAAAGCTGTAGCCGGAGTCGTCACCGCTCCCGCCCAGCAACTCCGCTTGCCAGACTCCGCCCGCCGTCGACTGAACCGTCGGCGGGTTGCTGCCACAGCCGTTCAGCATGAGTGCCGCCAGCAATAAAAGTGCAACTTGCTTCATGGATTTTCCTTAAGCCCCGTATATGCCCCAAAATCGCCTATCTAAGAGTATAAAGATGCGGGTTCCCCGGTCAATGGATGTAAGCCGGCCCCCGATTTCCTGGAACTTGCGCCGGTTCGACGCTTGAGCCAGAATGGTCTCCGCCGAGATAAACTTGGCCGGATAAACTTGGCCGGGATAAACCTGGCGGAGACAAACCTAATGTATTTGCAGCCCGTCGTTAAATGCAAGAATTCCCAATGCCCTCTGCCCTCGGCGTCCCGCATCCGGCTGCCCTATCCCAACCCGTCCGCAACTGGATCGACTCCGCCCGACTGGCCCCAGAACGGCTGGCAATTGCGGCTCATCTGCCGGGAATGCGATCACTGGTACGTTTACGAAAAAAGTGACGTGCAATGGGCTCCCTTCACTTCTCCCCTCGCCGAGCGCAGCGGCCTCGATTTCTGGTGTGCCGAACTCGAATGCGCCGAACCAAACTGCAAGTCCCGCACCCGCTGGCACGTGCTCGACAATAGCCAGATGTCAGAAAGCGAAATGCTGGAATTCGTGCTGCGCGCCGATCCCGTCGCCGTCTGCGAAAACGGCCATCCCTTCGCCATCTCCGGAACGATCTCCCGCTCCGCGCAAAAAGTATCGTCGATCTAACCGTTCAAGCGTCGCTCCTTCACGCCCCGCGCCTCGTCTTCAACTCCGCCAGCAACTGCTCCACGCGGTCTTCTTTTTCGAGCGCCGCCAACCGGTCTTCCATGTTGTCTCCCGCGATCTCAGCTTTCGCTTCGCTCACCGCCTCGGAATGCGCCACCTTGCGCTTCATGCGGTCGAACGCCGCCGCTTTCGATCCGTCGCCCATCGCCAGGCGGGCGTCGCCGGCCTTGCCCAGCGCGCGGGCCCGGCGATGTTGCGCAATCAGCACATCCGCCTTCCCCTGCGCCTCCGTCAGCTTCTGCTCCAGTTGCCGCAACGCCGACTTCAGATTCTCCACCTGCGCCTTCTGGTCCGCCACCTGCTGCTTGAAACTCTCGCTCATCTCCCGGTAGCTTTCCACCCGGTGCAGCGAAACCCGCGCCAGGTCGTCCTGCTTCTTATCGACCGAGAGTTCGGCCTTGCGCGTCCACTCTGCCACTTTGTCTTCGTTCTCTTGTTGCTTCTTTTCCAGCAGGTGCTGGTCGGCGATCGCGATCGCCACCTGCGTCTTCACCTGCAGCAGCTGGTTCTGCATATCCAGAATCACCTGCTTGATCATCTTCTCCGGCTCCTCGGCCTTATCGATCAAGTCGTTGAGGTTGGCCCGCACTAACGTGGAAACACGCTCTAGTAATGCCATGGTCGACTCCTTTTTTTGTTTCTAGCTTCTGGTGTTTTAGCTACTACTCGCGAACTGTCATCCTGAGGCCGGCCTGCTCCACCGCCGCCGCAAGCACCACGCGAAGGACCTATGCATCTCGCGTAAAGCTCCGGTGATACCGTCTCAGCCCTCCACTCGCCCAGTTTTAACTTCATGCTTCCGATGGATCGCCGCGCATTCCGGGCACCGTTCTTCCGCGCGCCGGAACGACGCGCCCAGCGCCATTCCAATCGCAACTCCAATTCCCAGCCAAACCGCAACGTGCCCGGCCAGAACTCCCGCAGCCACGCCCAGCGCGGCTCCCAGCGCAATGCCCAATCCCGTATATCTCGGTTTGCTCGCCATCTCCTCGCTCCTGAAATTGCTACCCAAGAGAAAACAGAAGAGGGACGAGCCGAAACCCGTCCCTCAGAAAGTTACTTCGTAGCTTCCACAATCGGTGGCCCCGGCGGCTTCGGCGCGTTGTCCCCAATCTGCCGCACCTTGCCCAGCAGCTCCGATAACGGCATGCCCGAGAGCGTCTCGAACAACGCCGGCACCTGCGCCGCCATCTTCGCGATGTCGGCCGTGATCTTATTCATCCCCGACGCATCGCCGTTTCCCGTCGAGACAATCGTGATCTTGTCCACGTTCGCCAGCGGACTGGCCAGCGCCTTCACGATCTCCGGCATGGTCGAGAACAACTTGTCAATCACCGCCGCCTGGTTATATCCCTGGTAGGCCTCGGCTTTCACGTTCATGGCCTTGGCTTCAGCTTCGCCCTTCTTGAAAATAATTTCGGACTCAGCCTCGCCCTGCGCGCGAATCGAGGAAGCCTGCCCTTCCGCTTCCGCGATCAGGCGCTGCTTTTCGGCCGCGGCCAGTGTTTCAATCCGCTGACGATCGATTTCCGCCGGCTTCAGCACGGTCGCAATCAACTCCTTCTCGCGACGGTTGATTTCCGCTTCCTGCACCTTCACCTGCTGCTCTTTCTCGATCTGCTGCACCTTCACCTGCTCAGCGATTACCTGCTGCTGCATGATGTTGGTCTGGATGTCATACGCCTTGTCTGCTTGCGCCTGCTGCCGCTTTGTGACTTCGACATACTGCGCCTTCTTCACTTCCAGATCGCGCTGCGACTCCGCCTGCTTGGCCAATGACAAGGTTTCCGCCAGCACGCGCTCCTGATCGGCCTGCGCCTTCGCCACGGCCGATTCCCGCTGCGCCAGCGCGCGCTTGATCGCCGTGTCGCGATCCGCCTCCGCTGTGGCAACATCGGCGTCGCGCTTGATGCGCGCCACGTCCGGTTTGCCCATGTTGGTGATGTACTCGTTCTTGTCCCGGACTTCTTTGATGGTGAACGAGATTACCTCCAGCCCCATCTTGTTCATGTCCTCCGCGCACGTTCCGCGCATCCGGTCGGAAACCATTTCCGGCTGCTTCACGATTTCTTCCACCGTGAGCTGCCCGATGATCCCGCGCAGGTGCCCTTCCATCACCAGGCGGATCAGGCCTTCCCGCTCCTGGTCGCTCTTGGTGAGAAACTGCTCGGCAGCCGTCAGCACAGACTCCCGGTCAGACTTCACTTTGATTTGCGCCACCGCTTCGACGGTTACTGCCACGCCTTGTTTGGTGTACAGATCCTGCTGCGGCGCAACGTCGAACGACATCAGCTCCAGCGACAGATCCTTGCAGATCTGCACCATGGGCAGCACCAGCGTGCCGTGCCCCTGCACCACCCGCGTCCCGCCCAGGCCATACACGATGAGTGCCTCGTGCGGCCCAGCTTTGCGATAGAGCCTGGCCATTCCGCTCATCAGGAACAGAAGAACCATCACTCCCAGCCCCGCGAAAATCCAAATCTCCACCATCCGTGACATCTCTGGCATAACGCCTCCTCTTACGAATGCAGTTCTGCTGAATAACCCGCCTGTGTTTCATCGCTGGCTTTAGCCCAACGCCGGCGCTTTGCTCACTCGCCTTCCGACATTTCGCTCCACAGGCGAACGTAAGCCAATCCCTTTTCGTAGCGCGTCACCACGACTTCGGTTCCCTTCGCAATGGCCCCGCCGTCGTCGCTGCGCGCGCCACACACACGCCGGGTTCCCATCTGTGCGTAAACAATCTCTCCCGTTCCCCCTTTGCGGATCGAACTGGAAACCCGGCCCAGCACTCCCACCATTTCGTAATCCGCCGCATCCATGTTCTCGTCCTCTGAGATCAGGACTCTGCTGAGGAACAGAAACACGATGGCTGCGGCTACCAGTCCGCTCGAGACAGATGCCAGCAATCCGAAGCCAACCCACAGCCCTGAGTAGCGCGTCAGCAGATACCCGGCGCCGCCAAACCACGCCAGGAACGCCGTCAGCGTGACAAAGTTGAACGGCGAAACTCCGCTGCCCTGGTTGCCTTGCGTGCCCGCCGCAGCACTTGCCCCGCTTTCCGTTGGTGCGTGGCCCGCTGTAGCCGGACCGTGCCCGGCCGGTACGTGCGCCGGGGGCAGATGCGGTCCGCCGACGTGTCCATGAAAGTGCGGCAGATGCAACCGTCCCGTGCGCGAGCCTCCGAACAGAAACGAAAAGAAGCTGAAGCAGAAGCCCACCGCGAAACAAATCAGGTAGAAGTCTGCCCAGGTCATCGAATAGGTCATCGGCCCCTCCTCCCGTCCGCATTCGCAGCCCGATTCCGGTCACGGCCGTGGCTGCGGCCATGATCTTCTCTAAGATGATTCTCCCGAACATGATTTCGGCCGGACTTCAATTCCGGCCTCAATGCTTCAAGCAAACGCTCCGCCAACCCCGGCGTATCCAGAATCGCGCCCAACAGCAGGAGCGCACGCCGCGTATCTTTGTCGCGTGCGGCTTTGATCAGCACCTCGCTCACTTCCCGGTCTCCGATAAAGCGCTCCGAACCCTGCAGCAGCCAGACGTCCAGCTGGCCTTCGGTCGTGCGCAGATCTGAGGTCAACTCCGTGTGGTAGCCCTCAGGGTCATCCACGAGAAAACCGGGATGCACCTTGAAAAACTTCGCCAGCAACGCACGCGACGCCTGGGTCATGTGCGGGCGGACTCCGTTTTCAATCTGCGACAAATAAGACTGGCTGAGGCTCTTGCGCAATTCCTGGCGAATGGCCTTCACCATCTCTTGCTGCGTTATGGGACGGTCCAGGCCGCGCAGCGACCCTTCCACCTCGCGCAAATAGCGAATTTTCTCTCCCAGCTTCATATCTCAGATCGCTATATGTATATTGCAATATGCGATGTATGTCAAGAAACGGATTTGGCGTGTTTTGAGGGGCTTGCAGCCAAAGAAAACGCCCCCGCGAACCGGGGGCGTTTCTCTGCTCTTTACTTCTCCGTCTACCTGATGATCTGCTTAGCGCACTCTTCCGTTATGCCGCGCGCGGTAGATCTGGCGCGATTCCTGGTTTTGCTGGCGATTCACCTGCGCTTTTTGCTGGGCGTTCAGCTTGCCACCATTTGCCGCTCGATCGTTGCGCACTTCGTTGTTGATTTTTGCTTCGTTGCTCTCCAGGTTCGCGGCTTCCTTGTCGGTCAACTGTCCGCTCTTGATGCCGTGCGCGATGCGGTCCTGCTGATTCTCGGCGCGCTGGCCCGCTACGCTCTTCGGATCGGCATTCTGCGTAGCCGCGTTGTGCTTGTCGTCATAGATCTGATGCGACAACTTGTTCTGCTGCTGGTTAAGCGTGTCTTTGTCGGCGGTAGTCAAATGTCCGTTGTCCAGGTCGCGCATGTCGCGCTCTTCCTGGTTCAAGTTCGATTCCTTCTTCTCCAGGTTCGAAGTTTCTCCGGCAGTGAGTTCGCCGCTCTTGACTCCCTGAGCAATGCGATCCTGCTGGTTGTCCTTGCGGTCTTGAACGGTTTGGCCGGTTGGTTGGCTGTTCGCGGACGCGTCGGTACTTTGCGCCACAACGGGCAGCGCGAAGATTGCGAGCGCCGCACTCAACAGTATGAGCTTGCTTTGGTTCTTCATAAGACCTCTCCTTCTTCGCAGATTTGCGTACGTCAGAGACGTCGTGGCGCTCAGCAAGAAACAACCCAGCGTGTAAAGAAATGTTTCGGAAAACTGCGCGCGAGGATTGAGGAAAATCCTAACGATCGCGGAATCAACAGCATGGACTCGAAAGTTTTTTCCGCGATGAAGCCATGTTTAAAGAGAATACAGTGCAATCCAGGTTTACTTAGAGTATTCGCCGTAGGAGCCCATCTTCCGGTGTTAGAGCCCGGCTTCGATACGGGAGCGGGGATCGAGGTAGTCGCGCAGGGCATCGCCGATGAAGTTGAACGACAACACAGCCAGCATCACGGCGAGCGCGGGAAACAGGACGAGATGAGGCGCATCGAACAGGTGAGCGCGGCCGTCGTTGAGCATCGCTCCCCAGCTCGCCGTTGGCGGAGGCACGCCGAGTCCGAGAAAGCTCATTGTGGCTTCGGCGAGAATCGCTCCGGCCATGCCGATCGCGGCCTGCACGATGACAGGCTGAATTATGTTCGGGAGAATGTGGCGGACGATGATGCGCAGGTCGCTGGCGCCGAGGGCACGGGCAGCTTCGACAAATTCGCGTTCGCGCGCGGCGAGGACCTGGCCGCGGACCAGGCGAGCGTAGCCGACCCAGCCTCCGAGCGAGAGCGCGAGAACGAGATTAAAGATGCCGGGACCGCGGAAGGCTACGAACGCGATGGCGAGCAGGATTCCAGGAAACGAGAGGAACGCATTCATAAGGACTACGTTGACGAAGCGGTCGATGCCTCCGCCGTAATAGCCGGCGATGGAGCCGATGATGAGGCCGAGGGCGAGTGAGGTGGCGACGACGCAGGTTCCTACGAGCATCGAGATGCGCGCGCCGTAGATGATGCGGGAAAGAATGTCGCGGCCAAGTTCGTCAGTGCCGAACCAGTGAGCGTGGGATGGAGCGTCGAGACGTGCGGGGAGGTTGATGGCAGCGGGATCTTGCGGCGCAATCCAGGGAGCGAAGACGGCGAAGATCACGAAGAGGATGACCAGCACTATGCCGATTGCGGCGAGCGGATTGTGGCGCGCGTTTACGGATACCTGGCGGCGGAATGTGATGGCGGTTGTGGACAAGTTAGTTCTGTGAATTTCTGCTCGTTAATAATTTTGCGCTTCGTCACTTTCGAGGCGCTGCACAGATCTCAAACTCTTTAAATTTACCGGTACCCCCTCCCCCCAGGGTCCACTGGAATCATCACGTTAGCAAGAAATTCCTCGCAAAATCCGGAGCCGAAAAGAGTTAGAGGTCAAAATCTAGAGAACATGGGACTTACGTCCGTTTGGCTCACTGCGGGCTCTACTGCCTCCGCCTTGACCATGATGGGCTAATTCGGAATCTGGCGCAAGGTTAGATGTCACAAGACGGCTGTGGAAAGCTTCCTGCGTAAGGCTATCCGTCGCTGTACTTTTTATGGTACATCGATTCGGGTTGTGCCGGCCGATGGGAAAAGGCTTGTGGAAAGGGACCGACTTGCCGGGCAACCGCACGGCGCGGGTGTTGATTTGCTTTTCTCAGGGCTGCTTGGTAGCGCTGCACGGATTTATTAAGAAAACGCGTGCTGCACCCGAAGACGGCTTGAGGCTTGCGCGCAAGCGACAGAAGGAGTTGGAACAATGAGTAAGAAAAATCTGGGATCGAGTATTGACGACTTCTTGAAGACAGAAAACGTCTTCGAAGAAGCGCAGGCTCAGGCCGTCAAGGAGGTTGTGGCCTGGCAGCTCGCCCAGGCCATGAAGAGGAGAAAGATTTCCAAAGCGCGCATGGCTGTGTTGCTGAAGACGAGCCGATCGCAAGTAGATCGCATTCTCGATCCGAAGCGCGACATTACGCTGGGGAGTTTGCAGCGGGCGGCGGCTTTGGTGGGGCGGCGGGTGGCGATTGAGTTGGTGTGAAGTGACGCCGCACCAGGCGACCCTTCGCAGAGCACACGAAGGATGGGCCCCCTCGCGGGGCTGCGGAAAGCGGGACGTCACCACACTTCCAGCTTGATGTCGCGATAACGATTGATTAGCTGAAAATCTGTGCGATTGGTCGTGATCAGGCGGGCTCCGTGGGAGCGGGCTGTGAGAGCGATCAGAACGTCGAAATGCAGATCGCGCAATTTGTGCGGCTCGAAGCCTTGATCGGCGCGAATGTTGGCGAGTATCTCGCCGGACTCCAGCCAGTTCTTTTGCGTTGGAGTCAGGATCGGGTGGTTTCTTGCTAGAGAGCGGAGGAACTTGTGTTCCGCTGGCCCGACGACGCCACGCATCAGCTCCGCGAGAACGACGGATGACGTGCGGACCAAACCGCCAACCGATGCGATGCTCTTGCGATGGCGACCTGTGCGAGCCTCGTCAACCAGCACAGATGTATCGAAGATGATGATGTCACTCATCAAGTCCCGAGAACGTGAGCTTGCCCGAGTTCTTCTTCATCAGGGCCTTGAAGCGCTTGAGAGCGACGATTTCGCGGAGGGCGATGTGGACAGCGTCGGTGCGGGATTTCGCGCCGAGGACTTTTACGGCCTCGTCGGCCAATTGAGTGTCCAGACGGATTGAGGTCATGGTTACGGCCATTGGGATGTCCCTCGCTTCTACATATATACAGGATAAGATAATCATATATACACGTCAAGGGACAAATGGGTTCTGCTTTTGGTGGGGTAGGATTCACGCCGGGGGCCGAAGGAACTTGTGAAACGAAGGGTTACCGATAAGAGTTCCGCGGCGCGGGCGGAGGAGTGCTTTGCGGGGAGGGCGCGGCGGTCCAATCCGGCGAAGATCGCGCGGATTCTGAAGCGCGTGGGCAAAGGGAAGCCGGTGGCGGGAGATGAGCTCCCGGCAGAGCTTGCGGTTAAGGAAAAAGCAGGGCAGCCAAGAACTAGGCGCTCTTCGGTTCGTATTGATGACGCTCGTACCACTCCTCGCTCAAATCTCTCCAAGCCGGATTGACTGAGGCGATGAGGGCGATTTGCTTGATTCGCAGCCAGCCTTTGATGCGCTTCTCGCGTTCGATTGCGTTATGAATGTCGTCGAAGCGCTCGAAGTAGACGAGGCGGTCGAGTTTGTATTTCGCGGTGAAACCTGAGGCGATTCCTGTTTTGTGTTCTCGCACTCTGCGCATGAGATTGTTGGTAACGCCCGTGTACAGGCTCTTGGAGCGGTTCGTCATGATGTAGACAAGGTACATAGGTTCCTTCGGCTTCGCTCAGGACAGGCTCCTCGTAATGGCCTGCGGCGCTGAAGCACTGAACACAGAACCGCCGGAGGCGTAAGCAAAATGCAAATACACAGGTCCTTCGCGTGGTAGTTCCCGACTGCGCTGGAGCTGTCGGGGCTCAGGATGACAAATCTCGGGGGCGCATGTCTGTGATGGATGAACTCTCTTGCGGTGGAAAACTCTCTTACTGCCTGATCCTGGGATTCGCTACGGTGTACAGCACGTCTGTCAGGAAATTTACTGCTACGTACGTCAGGCCGATCGCGAGGATGCAGCCTTGGACCAGGTAGTAGTCGCGGTTGGAAATGGCTTGGATGGTGAGGCGGCCTATGCCGGGCCAGCTGAAGATTGTTTCCGTCACGATTGCGCCTGCCAGTAGCGCGCCGAATTGGAGGCCCAGGACTGTAATGATTGGAATCATGGCGTTGCGCAGGGCGTGGCGGTAGACCACCGTGCGCTCGGGTAAACCCTTGGCGCGGGCGGTGCGGATGTAGTCCTGGCTTAGCTCTTCCAGCATGGAGGTGCGGACCATGCGGGTGAGGATTGCGGCTAGCGCTCCGCCCATGGTTACGGCGGGTAGGATGATATTGGCGAAGGAGCCGGCGCCGGAGACGGGGAGCCATCCTAGTTTTATCGCGAATAAGAGAATCAGGATTGGGCCTAGCGCGAAGTTGGGGAATGAGAGGCCGAAGAGGCTGACCAGGCTGAGCAGGCGGTCGTCCCACCGGTTGCGGCGCTGGGCGGAGCGGACTCCGGCGGGGATTGAAAGGATTATTGCCACGAAGAGCGATGCCAGGGTTAGTTGCAGCGTGTACGGGTAGCGCTGGGTTAGAAGGAGCGTGACGCTTTGGTTGTAGCGGAACGACGGGCCGAGATCGCCGTGGAGGACGCCTTTCCAGTAGTGGAGGTATTGCTCGCCTAGTGGGGCGTCGAGTCCGTAGGCGTGGCGGGTGGCCTGGATATCGGCGGGTGGGGCGCCTTCGCCCAGCATTTGCTGGATGGGGTCTCCGGGGACGAGGTGGATGAGAAGGAAGACGAGGCTTACCACCAGCCAGATTACTGGGAGGGTGTAGAGGACGCGTTGGAGGAGGAGTTTCAGTTGCGTGTACCCCAGTTGCCAGTACCAAGTTGCGAGTTGCCAGTACCCAGTACCCAGTACCCAGTTCTGGCCGCGACGGCGTAGTTGAAATTCCTTGTGGAGTTGGTGGCACTGCACGCGGGTATGGGGTCCTTCGACTTCGCAACTGCTTCGCTTTGCGAAGCATTTGCTCCGCTCAGGATGACAGTTTTCATCTTTAATCTCCGGCTTGCTTCGCGGACTCGGCTTTGCTCTCGATGCTTTCCAGCTTTTCGATCTTTACTTTGGCGATGCGGTGACCTTCCATTTCTTCTACGGTGTAACGGTGGCCTTCGTATTCGAAGCTCTCGCCTAGGTACGGGATGCGCTGGAGGCGGGCCAGGACGAATCCGGCCAGGGTTTCGAAGCCGGCGTCGCGGGGCAGGAGCAGGCCGTGCTGGGTTTCGAGATCGCGAATGTTGGCAGCGCCTTCGAGCACGAGGATGGAATCGTCTGCGAGGGCGGGTTCGGGCGGGGAGACGTCGAACTCGTCTTCGATGTCGCCTACCAGCTGCTCGAGAATGTCTTCGACGGTGATTACTCCGGCGGTGGAACCGAATTCGTCGACCACTACGGCGAGGTGACGGCGGCGCTGCTTGAATTCGGCGAGCAGTTCGGCGAGGACTTTGGTTTCGGGGACGACCAGAACGTCGTGCATGATCTGGCCGATCTGGGTGCGCGCGATGCGCGAGGCGAGGGGCTGGCCGAGGTTGACCAGCCGGAGGCGCACCCAGCGAACGAGCTCTTTGTAATAAAGAACGCCGACGATGTGTTCGGGGCCGCGCTGCGGGTCGTAGACGGGGATGCGGGAGTGCTGGCCTTCGACGACGCGGTTGAGGGCTTCGTCGAGCATTAGATCGGAAGGGAGGGAAAAGATATCCGGACGGGCGACCATGATCTCGCGGACGGTGATGCTATCGAGTTCGATGGCGTTGTGGATCATTTCTTCCTGGGATTCGGGGATCTGGCCGAACTGGCGGCTGGCGGTGACGATGAGCTTGAGTTCGTCGGGGGAGTGGACGGCGCCGCCGCGGCGGGCGTCGCGGGCGCCGAAGAGGCGCAGGACGAGGCCGCCGGAGCGGCGCATGAAAAAGAGTATGGGGCGGGTTAGGGTGAGGAAGGCTTCCATGGGAGCGGCAACGGCCAGCGCGATCTGCTCGGAGCGCTGCAGGGCCAGGGTTTTGGGGACGAGCTCGCCGAGCAGCACGTGCAGGTAGGTGATCAGGCTGAAGGCGATCACGATGGCGATGCTGTGGGCATAGACGGCGGCGTGCGGGACTTCGTGGACGAAGCGGAGGGATTCGACGAGGCGGGCGACCATGGGTTCGCCGATCCAGCCGAGGGTGAGGCTGACCATAGTGATGCCGAGTTGCACGCCGTTGACGACTTCGTCGAGATGCTGGTGGAGGCGCTGGACGGTGCGGGCTCCGGTGCGTCCGGATTCGATGAGCTGCTGGATGCGGGTATCGCGGACGCTGACCAGGGCGAACTCGGCGGCCGCGAAAAACGCATTCGCGGCTACCAGAAGAAGGATCAGGAGCACGCGGAGCAGCACGAAAGCGATCATTTAGAAGAGCTTCTGATGGGTAATTCTAGCATTCCAAGAGGCCGGCAGCGGGTTGGCTGTCGGGCTAAGGTCTTTAACCACAGAGGGCACCCTTCGACTGCGCTCAGGGCAGGCTCCGGAGCACAGGGTAAAACTTTTGCTTGTCTGGGCTACCTTTTTTCGATCGAGGACGGTCTAACTGGCAGGTGGCTGGTCGTTTACTGCGTCTGCGGTCATTCTGGCTCGACGCAAAATCTGCTGGAACAAAGGCAGCTCGGGCTGCGTACAAGGTAATGAGAGCGCGGGACGGCGCTTTTCTGGTCGAGCTTTCAGTCGAACGTCCCAGTCAAGGTCTTAATAAGCATTCCAGCAGGCATTCAGGAGGCAGTTGTGAACGGAAACGGAAATTATAAGAAGAAGCGTCGCAGACTGTTTATTTATGGCGGCATCGGGGTGGGGATTGTCCTGCTGATTGCAGATTGGCGTGTTATGCCGCGAAGAGTGGCGGCACCAAGATTGATCCGACGAAGCTGGCGAAGGTGGAAAAGGGCGACCTGGCGAAGAGTGTGGTGGCGACGGGCAAGGTGACGCCGATCACCAAGGTTGAGGTGAAGTCGAAGGCCAGCGGCATTGTGAAGAAGCTGCTGGTGGATTACGGCGACACCGTGAAGAAGGGGCAGTTGCTGGCGCAGCTCGACAAGGTGGAGATCGAGGCGCAGGTGGCGCAGTCGCGCGCCGCGCTGGACGCTGCCGAGGCTAACCTGAACAGCTCGCAGGCCGACTTCGAGCGCGCCAAGGTGGATGCGGAAGGTCCGGATGTGCCGCTGCTGAAGCGCGCCTATGACCGGGCACAGGGGATGGCGAAAGACGGCGTGGTTTCGGCTTCGGCGCTGGATGATGCCGAGAAGAATTATGAGATGTCGCTGAACAAGCAGAATGTCTCCAAGGCGCAGGTGACGGTGCTGAAGGCGAAGATTGCGCAGTCCAAGGCGCAGGTGGCGCAGGATCAAGCCAATCTTACGCAATTGGAGGAGCAGCTCAGCTATACCGACATTGTTTCTCCGATCGATGGCATTGTGCTCTCGCGCGATGTGGAAATGGGCGATGCGGTGAGTTCGATCCTGGTGCTGGGCTCTTCGGCCACGCTGGTGATGACGCTGGGCGATACCAGCGAAGTCTATGTGAAGGGCAAAGTGGACGAGAGCGATATCGGCAAGG
The DNA here is from genome assembly GCA_963827005.1 of uncultured Acidobacteriaceae bacterium. Classification (GTDB taxonomy): domain Bacteria; phylum Acidobacteriota; class Terriglobia; order Terriglobales; family Acidobacteriaceae; genus Sulfotelmatobacter. The sequence continues at coordinate 923,303 of CAWGZD010000006.1, read as the reverse complement.
TTTATCTGGGGCAACCGGCGCGGATCAAAGTGGAGTCGTTCAAGGACAAAACTTTCACCGGCAAGGTGACGAAGATTTCTCCGATGGGCGTGGAGAAAGATAATGTGACCACGTTTGAAGTGCGGGTTTCGATTCAGAATCCGGGCGGCGAACTCAAGGCCGAGATGACCGCGAACGCGGAGATCATTCTGGAAGAACATAAGAACGTGCTGCAGATTCCGGAAGGCGCGATTCTTTACGACAAGGACAAGAAAGCGTCGGTGGAGATCCCTGATCCGAAGGGCAAGGACGGCAAGGATAAGATCGCGGTCAACATCGGGATTTCGAATGGCGCGAAGACGGAAGTGCTCAGCGGATTGAAGGAAGGCGATCAGGTGGTGCTGCAGTAAGGAAACCGGTCTTGGGTCTTTCAGGTCTTGGGCCTAAGACCTAACACCTGGGACCTAAGACCCTTTGGAGTCACTCGACATGAATAACCAACGCATCTGCCGTATCTCCGGCTTCTATCCCGGCGCGAGTCGTGGTCTGGCGATGGCGCTGGTCGTGCTGCTTGCTTCCAGCTTTGCGGCGGCTTCCACGCCGCAGGGATCCTTTCGAGAAAACTTTTCTGGTGAGCGGGCCCGGTCGATCTGGAAGTGCAGACCCGCTCCGGCGACATTATTGTGCGGAGTGGGCCGGCGGGCTCGGTTTCGATTCGAGGGAAGATCTTTGTGGGGGACCACTGGCTCGGCGGGAGCCGGCAGGCGGATGTAGCCGAGATTGAGCAGCATCCTCCACTGCGGCAGGACGGGAACAGCATTCGCATCGACTATGTGAACGTCGCGCGACATTTCGGTGGACTACGAAATCACCGTGCCGGCCGACACGACGCTCCGCGCCCACACGGGCTCGGGCGATCAGACTATTGAAGGCACTTCGCGGCAACCTCGACCTGCAGAGCGGGTCGGGAGACATGAAACTCTCGCGGCTTACCGGGGAGATTCGTCTGCAGACCGGATCGGGCAATGTGCAGGCGCGGGAGATTGCGGGTCCGGTGCGCGGAGGCGCGGGCAGCGGGGATATTGAAGTGGAAGAAACCGGATCGGGCGACATCGATCTGCACACCGGTTCGGGCAACATCACGGTGCGGGGGATTCAGGGAGCATTTCGGGCAGAAGCGGGCAGCGGCGATATCACGGCTGAGGGCACGCAGGCTGGGGCATGGGAAATCCGCACAGGATCGGGCAACGTGCACGTGCGTTTGCCGTCGAATGCCGCCTTCGACGCAAATATTTCCACCAGTTCGGGCACGCTGGATGTGGATGCGCCGATCACGATGACCGTGCAGGGGCGGGTACAGGAGACGCACAAGTCGATCATGGGCAAAGTGCGCGGCGGCGGGCCGCTGCTGACGCTGCGGACGGGATCGGGCGATATACACATCGAGTAGCAGTGGTCAGAGGCTAGTGATTCGTGGTCAGTGAAAACCTTGCCGCGTTATCAGGTTAGGTCTACTGGCCACTGATCACTGGCCACTGACCACTTTCTTCCTCATTACCTCCGTGCCTTGACTCCGCGGTATCCAACAGTTACTTTCGACATTCTGGGAGCACTTCGTCTTCCCCCGCGAGGAGAACCTTGGCCCGTCCGATCATTACTCTGACCACCGACTTCGGCAGCAACGACCATTTTGTAGGCACCATGAAGGGCGTCATTCTGGAGATTGTGCCGGAGGCGCAGATTGTCGATATCTGCCACTCGGTGCAGGCCTTTGACGTGCTGGATGGAGCGCTAACCATTTCCCAGGCTTATTCCTACTTCCCTACCCGGACGGTTCACATTGTTGTGGTCGATCCGGGGGTGGGAACGGCGCGGCGGCCGATCCTGGCTTCGTGCGACAAATATCATTTCGTGGCGCCCGACAACGGCGTGCTCTCGCTGGTCTATGCGCGCGAAGAGCGCATGCATGTGCGGCACATCACCGCCGAGCATTATTATCTGCAGCCGGTGAGCAACACGTTCCACGCGCGGGATATTTTTGCTCCGGTGGCGGCGTGGCTGGCCAAAGAAGTTGACTCGCAAAAATTTGGGGACGAAGTTGAAGACTACGTTCGCTTTAACGCGCCCAAGCCGAAAGCAGTGGATGGAGAACCGCTTGCGTGGAGTGGTGCTGAAGGTCGACCGGTTCGGAAACCTGGTTACCAACATTACGCCGCAAGATGCTCCCATGCTTTTCGGAGCCGGAGCCGATGGGTTCAAGATCGTCGTGGGCAGCCGCGAAATCACGGAAATCCACAATGCCTATGCCGAAGGCGCTCCGGGAGAAGTGATTGCGATTCTCGGCAGCATGGGCTTTCTGGAGATTGCCGCCAATCGCGGAGCTGCGGCGCAGTTGACCGGGGCGGGCAAGGGAAACGAAGTGAGCATCATTCTCGGCGAGGCTGCGCGCTAGCGGGCAAGGGAGCTTAGAGGCAAAGTTGTCAATGGTCAGTTGCAAGAAGGTTTCAAGGTTTCAGGTCGATCCAATTTTACGGCCCCTGACTTTGACTAAACACTGACCACTGCCTTAGCTTTTTGGACTGGGGTGGGCGTAGCGCTCCATCTCGCCCGTCCACTTGAGAAAACGCCAGAGGCTGATGCGCTCCCGCCAGAGAAACTCCCAAAATTCAAGGAAACCGATTTGCGTCATCTTGACGCCGCAGTAGGTCTCGATGCGCCATAGCAGATAGGGGCTGCGCCACGGAGCCAGACGATGGCCCTTGGTGAATTCCAGAGAAAGCGGAGCGTGTGGCGCATGGGAGCATCATAAACCAGTAAGCGGCGTCTCACGCGAGTCTCATGCAGCAGGGCTGGTTCCGCCTGAGACCATGGCACGGGCGAGGAACCAAGTTCCCTCGCGATGCTCGGGATGACAGTACGCGGCGATGTGCGTGCTAGAATCCTTTCTCCGCCAGGAATTTCCTTTCATGTCCGATGCAAACACCCGCCAGAAGGCCGAAGACCACTACTATGCCGCGCTTGATTTGATGGCGGATGGGAAGCTGGAAGAAGCGGTGGCGGCGTATCGGGAATCGCTGGCCGTCGATCCTACGTTTACCGAGGCCATGCACGGGCTGGCGCGCGCTTGCAGGATTTGCAGCGCTACGATGAGGCGATCGCGGTGGCACAGCAGATTACAGAACTGGATCCCGATGATGTGCTGGCGCACACCAGCTTGTCCGTGCTGTATCAGAAGAAGGGAATGATTCCGGAGGCTGAGGCTGAGGGAGCCAAGGCTAGGGTGCTGGGGTGGAAGCAGCAGTTGAAGAAGGGCGGCTCCTAGCTTCTAGCCGCTAGCTTCTGGCTGCTAGCTCAGCGATCCCAGGCCAAGTCCAGCGCCTAAAGGCGCATCTATAAGGCTCGGCCTACGGCGCGCCTAAAGGCGTGCCCTGATACGGATCTCACTTGCGCATAAGCCGGCATCAAGTAGGGACTCGGAAAAAAGCTAAAAGCTAGAAGCCAGAAGCTACAGCTCGTACTTCTTCATCAGGTGGCGGAACGAGCGGTAGGAGATGCTGAGCAGGTCGGCGGCTTTGGTTTGGACGCCGTTGGAGCGGTCGAGAGCGCTTTGCAGCAGCGTGCGTTCGATGCTGGCGACGTAGCCTTCCATGCCTACACCTTCCGGGAGCACCGCACCGGGCGCTACTTCGGACATTCCTCCCGCGATGCCTGCGCCGGCGGCCGCTGCGCGGGCTTTGGGGCGTTCCGCGGGCAGTTCGACGTGCAGTTCGTCCGTCATCTCGAGGGCAACGGCGCGCTCGACGGTATTTTCCAACTGGCGGACGTTGCCCGGCCATTCGTAATCGCAGAGAGCGTCGAGCGAATTTTTGTTGACGCGCAGGATGCTGCGGTTGGCGGCTGCCGCATATTTCTTCAGGAAGTGATTGGCTAACAGCAGGATGTCTTCCCGGCGTTCGCGCAAGTTGGGAACGCGGATGGGGATGACGTTGAGACGGTAGTAAAGATCTTCGCGGAATAGGTTTTCGGCGACGGCTTTGTCGAGGTCGCGATTGGTGGCGGCGATGACGCGTACGTCGATGGGAATTTCGCTGGTGCCGCCGACCGGGCGCACGGTGCGTTCTTGCAAGACGCGCAGCAGCTTGACCTGCATGGCCAGCGTCATTTCGCTGATTTCGTCGAGGAAGATGGTGCCGCCTCCGGCGACTTCAAACAGTCCACGCTTGTTCTGATTGGCCCCGGTGAACGCTCCCTTCAAATAGCCGAAGAGTTCGCTCTCCAGCAGAGTTTCGGGGAAGGCTCCGCAGTTCACCGAGACGAACGGTTCGGTGGCGCGCGGCGAACAGATGTGGACGGCACGGGCTACCAGTTCTTTACCGGTACCGCTTTCACCGTGAATCAGGACCGTACTGGCTGTGGAGGCGACGGTGCGCAGGGTTTGCTTCAGCTTCTCCATGGCGGCGCTGGAGCCGATGATGTTATCGAGCGAGTTGTGGGAAGCGGCGTCGCGGCGCAGGGCGAAGTTCTGTTTGCTGAGATGAGATTTTTCCAGCACGCGGTTGATGGCGAGCTTGATTTCATCCATCAGGCCGGGGCTCTTGCGAATGTAGTCGGAGGCGCCGCCGGCTTTTACGGCTTCCACGGCGGCTTCGTAGTCGTCTACGGCGGTAATGAGGATGACGGGAGAATCGGGCGACACGCGATGGGCATGACGCAGCACTTCGATGCCGTCGATGTTCGGCATCTTGATATCGGTGATGATGAGGTCGTAAAGGGCGCCGTCAATTTTATTCTTGGCGGCCTGGCCGGATTGCACAGTTTCGACGCGGTGGCCGTCGCGGCGCAAAGCGATGTCGAGCATTTCGCAGATGGAGCGCTCGTCGTCGCAGACCAGAATATTAGCCACGGCTTCCCCCTTCTGCGGCGGCGGCGAGTTGCGCGGGTGAGGCCACGGGGGGTGCGGACGCGGCAAAGTTTTCGGAAGAGGCTGGGCGGGTTGCCTGGCGTTCTGCGTCGAGGCGGCGGAGGCGGAGAACGAAAGTGGTTCCCTGCCCCGGCTTGGAGCGAGCCCAGACTTTGCCTTCGTGGGCTTGCACGATCTGGTAGACCACGGCCAGGCCAAGGCCGGTACCACCTTCAAAGTTCGATTGGAAGGGCTCGAAAATCTTCTCCGTCTGCTGCGGAGTCATTCCCGATCCAGTATCGGCAAAGCTGATCTGCCAGTCGTCCCCCAACCGTTCGATCGAGACGCGCAGAGTGCCGCCGTTGCGCATGGCGCGGACAGCGTTCTCGGCGAAGTTCCAGAAAACCTGTTTGATTTTGTCTCCGTCGGCGATGACCCACGCCTCAGGGACGGCGAGGTGGCTCTCGATCGTAATGCCGGTATTTTCCGCGGTCATGCGGTGGCGCATGAGGGTGAGCGTGTCCTCGAGCAAGTGGACCAGGTCGGCCTTATCGAAGTGATATTGTTTGCCGCGGGAGTACGCCAGAAAATCGGTGATGATGCCGTTCAAGCGCTGCGATTCCCGGGTGACAATTTCGAGCAGGTGGCGGTGCTCCTCGCTCATTTCAGGGATGCCGGAAAGCATGCTGACCGAGCCAGCGATGGAGGTAAGAGGATTGCGGATCTCGTGGGCGATGGCGGCGGCCAGACGGCCCACGGCGGCCAGCCGATCCTGCATGCGGACTTCGCGCTCCAGGCGGCGGATCTCGGTAAGGTCGTCCAGAGCGTACACGTAACCCAGCGGACCCCGCCCGGGGCCGTTCAAGGCGGCTACTCTTACGCGCACCGTCTTGCGGAATGTTCCGACCGTGTCGAAACGAACTTCGGAGTGGGTCTGCGATTCGCCATTCGGCAGGGCGTCGAGAAAGAGGCGCGTGACCGGATTGCCGAGCAGCTGGTCGGGAGTGCGTTCCAGAAGTTTTTGCGCTGCGTTATTGACCAGAGTGATGCGGCCATCGAGACCAGTGGTGATCAACCCGCTGCTGATGGACTGAATAATGTTCTCATGCAGGATCTGAAGATCCTGAAGGGCTCCGCTGGCATCGTTCAACTGCACTCGCGCCTGGCGCAACTTGGCGACCAGCAGGCCTGCCAGGTAGGCGACGGCAAGGAAGGCAAACAGGTTCACGAAGATGATTCCCTGCAGCGCCTTGGGACCGGGATGGGTGGTGCAATAGGACCGGACGAGGCCGTAATAGTTGAGTTCGAGGACGGTACCGTAAAGAATGAACGCGAGCGCGGCAACTAGTTGCGCCCACACTCGGGGCAACAGGATGCCGGCCACGATGATGACCAGAGGGTAGAGAAAGTTGAGCGAACTGTCCCAGCCTCCGGTCTCGTGCACGACCAGGCTGACCAGGATGAGGTCGGTAAGGACTTGCAGGGATGCCTGCAAGCGGTGCTCCTGCCAGAAAGACAGCAGAAGAACGTAGAAGAGCGAGACGGTATACCACAGCAACATGGTGCTGAGGAAGAGGCGTAAGGGCAGGCGTGAGGGGGTTAACTCCGCAACTGCGAGCTGGATGGCGAGCAGGAAAGTCAGGATCAGGATCCGTACTTTGACCAGCCAGGCCAGCCAATTCCGCTCGTCAAATGTCGATTGCATGGTTAATCCAAGGTCAAAGTTCAAGGTTTCAAAGTTTCAAGGTTTCAAGGTTTGTCAGGAGCAGCTTGAAACCTTGAAACCTTTCTTCACCTTGAAACCTCGCCTTTATCCAGCCAACTTAGCGATCATGGCGAAGAGCGGCATGTACAGCGAAATCACGATGCCGCCGACGGTTATGCCGAGGACACCGATGATGACCGGCTCGAGCATGGCCAGCATGTCTTTGGTAGCGGCGTCGACTTCTTCTTCGTAGAAGTCGGCGATTTTCTGCAGCATGTTGTCCATAGCGCCGGTAGCTTCGCCGACTCCAATCATCTGGGTGACCATGTTGGGGAACACTCCGCATTCCCGGAGCGGATCGACGATGGTGCGGCCTTCTTCGATGGCTTTCCGCACCTTCATGAGCGCTTCTTCCAACACGGCGTTGCCTGAAGTTCGCGCGGTGATAGCCAGACCTTCGAGAATCGGAACGCCCGAGGTAATCAGGGTGCCCAGGGTACGCGTAAAGCGGCCGACGGCAATCTTGCGCAGCAGGGAGCCGACGACGGGCAGTTTGAGCAGGGTTTTGTCGAAGTAATAGCGCCCGCGGGGATGCTTGCGAATCTGCTTGAGGCCGAAAACCACGCCCACTACGGCCGCGATGACGACCCACCAGAAGCTCTGCACGAAGCCGCTAAGGCCCATCACGATACGGGTGGGAAGGGGCAAGGCGACGCCCAGGCCGGCAAAGAGGTTCGAAAAGATCGGCACGACCCACTTGAGCAGGGCGGCGACAATCAGCGTAGCCAAGCTGATGACGGCGATGGGATAGATCAACGCCGATTTCACCGCAGACTTCAGGCGCACTGCTTTTTCGACGTAGATGGCCAGGCGCTGGAGAATGATATCCAGAATACCGCCTGTTTCACCCGCCTCAATCATGTTGGTGGTGAGATCGTCGAAGACTACGGGATAGCCTCGCATGGCGTTAGCCAGCGTGGCGCCGCCTTCCACCGTGGTGCGAACGCCGGTGAGCGTCTTCTGGAAGGTAGCGTTTTCCTGGTTGGCCGCCAGGATTTCCAGACATTGCACCAGCGGCAGTCCGGCATCGATCATGACGGAGAACTGGCGGAAGAAAATTGCAATGTCCTTAACCTTCACTTTGTTCGATCCGAAGGTGGGCATGGCAAACTCTTTGCCCTTTTCCCGGACTGCACCCGGTGTAATGCGCTCGCGCCGCAATGCCTGCTGCAGCGCCTGCTTGTTTGGTGCTACGCGCTCGCCGGAAACCTTCTGTCCGGAAGCATCCTTGCCGGAAAATGTGAAAACTGGCATGGTTTTAGCCTCTCCTCAGTGTCTTCGCGATTTCGTCAAATGCAGGCGGCATAAATCGGTGTTGTCCGGGCATCGTAAGCCGCCGTTCACGATGCTGGATCATGCGTTTAATGCTTGGCGGGCGCTGCTCCCTTCGCCATAGCCGCTCCGGCCGTGCCACGGTTGGCCAAGCTGGCGCCGCGGTTGATCATTTCCTGGAGTTCATCCTGATTGCTGGAGCGCTGCATGGCCACTTCCAGCGAAACCTGCTTCTGGAAGTACGCCGTAGCTAAGGCCTGGTTAAAGGTTTGCATGCCGAATTTGTCCTGTCCGGACTGCATTGCCGAATAGACCTGGTGAATCTTGTCTTCACGGATCAGGTTCCGCACGGCGGGATTGGGGATAAGAATTTCCATGATCATGGCGCGACCCTTGCCGCTGGGCGTTTGCAGCAAGCTTTGGCACATGATGCCTTCGAGCACCAGCGAAAGCTGGGCGCGAATCTGGGGCTGCTGGTGCGCCGGGAACACGTCGATGATGCGGTTGATGGTGGAAGTTGCTGAGTTGGTGTGCAGCGTGCCGAAGGTCAAGTGGCCGGTTTCTGCGATACGCAGAGCCGACTCGATGGTTTCCAGGTCACGCATTTCGCCGATCAGCACAACGTCCGGGTCTTCACGAAGAGCGGCGCGCAGAGCGTCGGTAAAGCTCTTGGTATCGGCGTGCAGCTCGCGCTGGTTGACCAGGCAGTTCTTGTTCATGTGCACGAATTCAATAGGATCCTCGATGGTGAGGATGTGGTCGTGGCGCTCGCTGTTGATCTTGTCGATCATGGCCGCGAGGGTCGTCGATTTGCCGGAGCCGGTTGGGCCGGTGACCAGCACCAGACCGCGCGGCTTGTCGCAGAGCTTGCTCACCACAGCGGGCAAGCCAAGCTGGTTGAAGGACTTGATTTCGAACGGGATCAGACGAAAGACAGCCGCGGTGGCGCCGCGCTGATTGAACACGTTGGCGCGGAAGCGGGCCAGACCTTTCAATCCGAAGGAGAAGTCGAGTTCGAGGCTTTCCTCGAAGCGGTGCTTCTGGGAGTCAGTCATGACGCTGTACGCGAGTTGCTTGGTCTCGGCGGGCGTCATCTGTGGAAGATCCAGCGGCACCAGGTGGCCGTGAACGCGGATTTGGGGCGGCGAATTGGTGGTGATGTGAAGATCGCTGCCACTCATTTCCAGCATTCTTTTCAGCAAATCACTCAAAGACAGGCCCATAATCGTGATCCCTTCCTTAACCTCTTGAGTCCTTCTAAGTCCCTAACAAATTAGTGAATGGTCTCGCGGGCAACTTCTTCCAAAGTGGTGATGCCCGCGGCCACCTTGATCAAACCGCTGCGCCGGAGCGTGATCATGCCGCGCTCGATGGCTTTCTTTTTCAATTCGACTGCCGAAGCGCCGACCAGGACAAGTTCCCTGATTTCATCGTCCACTTCCATGACTTCGTACAGACCGCAGCGGCCTTTGTATCCGGTGTTGTTGCAAACACCGCAGCCTTTGCCTTTCTGAATCTTGATGGTCTTGGCCTCTTCGGGCGAATATCCTTCTTCGATCAGGGTCTGGATCGGAACTTCGACAGTTTCCGAGCAGTCCTTGCAAATTCTGCGAATCAGGCGCTGGGCGCAAATCAAGTGAACCGAGGTCGCGACCAGGAAGGGCTCAATGCCCATGTTCATCAAGCGCGTAATAGTTTCTGGTGCGCCGTTAGTGTGCAGAGTGGAAAGCACCAAGTGGCCGGTGAGAGCGGCTTTGATAGCAATTTCAGCGGTTTCAAAGTCACGAATTTCGCCGACCAGGATGATGTTGGGATCTTGGCGGAGGAAGGAACGCAAGGCGGCGGCAAAGTTCAGGCCGATTTGCTCCTTCATCTGCACCTGGTTTACGCCGCCCAACTGAAATTCGACCGGATCTTCGGCCGTCATGATGTTGGTATCGGGCTGGTTGAGGCGCGAGATCGATGAATAGAGCGTGTTGGTTTTGCCGGAACCCGTGGGACCAGTGACGAGCACCATGCCGTAGGGTTTGAGAATGGCCTTCTCGAACTTGACCAGAGATTCGGGTTCGAAACCCAGCTTGGTCATATCGAGCCGCAGATTTTCTTTGTCGAGCAACCGGAGCACGATTTTCTCGCCCCAAAGTGTGGGCAGGGTGCTGACGCGGAAGTCGAGCTGCTTTTTGCGGCCGCCGATATTCATTTTCAGCATGATGCGGCCATCTTGCGGCAGCCGCTTTTCGCTGATGTCGAGCTTGGCCATGATCTTCAGACGGGACGTAATCGCGTCCTTTAACTTCATCGGCGGCGACATGATTGCCTGCAGCACGCCGTCAATACGGAAGCGCACGCGGAATTCTTTTTCGTAGGGCTCGATGTGAATGTCGCTGGCTCCGCGCTTCACGGCGTCGGTGAGCACGAGATTCACGAGCTTGACCACGGGAGCTTCGTCCGCCGCTTTTTCCAACTGCGACAGCTCCATCTCCTGCTCTTCGGCCTGCACTTCGATGTCGCTTTCGTTCATTTCCGACATCGACTGCATTACGGTTTCGAGATCTTCTTCCGTCTTGCCGCCGTAGGCTTTATCAATGCCCGAGAGGATGGAGCTCTCGGAGGCGACGACCGGCTCGATGTTGAAACCGGTCATGAACTTGATATCGTCCATCGCGAAGACGTTGGTCGGATCGACCATAGCGATGGTGAGCGAGGCGCCGACGCGGCTGAGGGGGAGAATCTGGTAGCGCTTCGCGGTTTCAAACGGAATCAGCTTGACGACGGCCGGATCGATTTCAAAATAAGAAAGGTTGATGGCTGGGACGCCGTACTGCCGGGAGAGAAAATTCGTGACGTCCTCATCCGTGAGGAAGCCAAGCTTCACCAAGGCAGAGCCCAGGCGGCAATTCTGCTCCTTCTGGGCCTTGGTAGCTTGTTCCAACTGCTCTGGGGTGATGATCTTCTCTTTGACGAGAAGGTCGCCCAGCCGTTGCGACATACGTCGATCTCCTATCCACGTAGTGGACCGATGCCGGGCAACTTGCACCGGCATTTACACGAAGCGCTGCTTTTGCTGTGGGAGAAGAGCAGTGTCTTTGTGTTGACATAAATTGTCACCGCAAGTCGATTACCGTACCAGTTACCGTGGTGCTTGAACTTGTCGCCATACGCAGCGGGTTACGAGATAAATCTCAGAACCCGCGCCAGATGAGCTTTTTCTCGCCGTGAGACGGTGATTGCGAGCTGGGGTACATGCACTTCGGTAAGCGCCGGCGGAGAATAAGGCTGGTGGCGAGGCTTGGTTTGCGGGCGGGGAACATGGTTATGAGGAGATCCGGAGACGGTTTGAGCGTGGGCTGGCAAAATGCACAGTTTCATTGTGGGATTGGAAAAGGACTATTGCAGAAAATCACAGGCTGGTTGTGACGAATGCCCTTTACAGAAGTTCCTGCCTCGGTCTAACTGAAGGTGTCAGGTATCAGCTCTTAGTTTTAATTCGCAAAAGTCCGAAGAAGGTTCCTTGTTTAATTATCTTTGGCGGCCTGCAATTCTGGCGCTAGCTATGGCCCCTGCGTGCTCCGCTCAATCCCTGCGACAGGAGGCGGATCGCGACGGCCTGCTCATCGGCACGGCCGTGCGTCCTTCACAACTTTCGGAGGCTGCTTACGCTTCCACGTTGGCGCGCGAGTACAACATGGTGGAGGCGGAAGATGCGATGAAGTGGTTTGTTCTGCGCCCGGATCGAGACACCTACGACTTTCGCCAGGGTGATGACGTGGTGCGCTTCGCGCGGGCCCATCAGATGAAGATCCGCGGCCATTGCCTGGTCTGGGGCCGCTACAACCCGGATTGGCTCACGCAGGGTCACTTCACAACGGAGCAACTTTCGCGCCTTCTGCACGAACACATCACCCGGGTGATGAAGCATTACGAAGGGCAAGTCTTTGCCTGGGACGTGGTCAACGAAGCGCTCGATGAGAACGGAAATGTGCGCGATTCGCTCTGGTACAACCAGCCCGGCATCGGATTGCCAGAGAAAGGGACGGATTACATCGAGCAAGTGTTTCGCTGGGCGCACAAGGCAGACCGGCACGCGTTGCTTTTCTACAATGAGGCGGAGGGCGAAGGGCTCAACCGCAAATCGGATGCGATCTATTCCATGGTCAGGGATTTCAAGCGCCGGGGCGTCCCCATCGACGGCGTGGGCTTGCAGATGCACGTACCCGCGCTCGATGCGGATGCCGCTGCAATCGCGGGCAACATCGCCCGGCTCACGGCGCTCGGGCTGCAGGTTCACATCACGGAACTGGACGTCTCGGTACCGCTGGATTCCAGCGGCCGTGCCAAACCTGAGGACCTTGCGCGCCAGGCCGATGCGTATCGGGGCATTGTGAGCGCGTGCTTGAATAGCTCGGGGTGCACGGCGATCGAGACCTGGGGATTCACCGACAAATACTCGTGGATCGGTTCGCATTCGCACGGCGCCCGCGGACAAGCCCTGCCGTTTGATCGGGCCTATGAGCCTAAGTCCGCCTACCACGCGGTGTTGGAAGCGCTTTCGGCCGGGCGCCCACGACGGACTGACCCCGCCGCCGATCATTGACCAGCGAACCATCGACCAGCCAGGCAGCGATTGAGTCATCTCCATGGGCTGCGTCTGCATCTATAATGGCTTCCGGTCCGTTCCCCGCTGGCAATGCGCGCTCGACCTGCGGCGACTCGGCCGCCTGATTCGCGTGGTGCAGACCGCTCCAACTCGACCTCCTAAGACGTCCAAGCGCAAGCGAGTCATTATCCTGCTGGCGATTTCGGTCTTTTTTTTGTTCGCGATCCTGGTATCCCAAACGGCTTTTAATCAGACCATACTGCGCCCCGATACCAACCAGCAGGTAGTGGTTTTCTATGCCCTTTCACTGCTGATTTCTCTGCTGTTCGTGGCTCTCACTTTTGTACTGGCGCGCAACCTGCTCAAGCTGTTTGCCGAACGCCGTCTGGGGGTGCTGGGGTCGAAGTTTCGCACGCGGATGGTGGTGGGAGCGCTGCTGCTTTCATTCGTTCCTGTCATGGTGATGTACTGGTTTGCCTACGGGCTGATGAATCGCTCGATCAACATATGGTTTTCGACTCCGGTCGAGGAAGTGCGCGCCGATACCGATGCGATGGCTTCGCTGCTGCCGAGATACGCCGCGCAGAACGCGCGCGCGGAAGCGATTGCGATCGCAGCCTCGCCCGAGATCCAGCATGCCTTCGAAGGCCATGGGTTCTCTTCCGCCGTGCAGGAATTTCGCAGCCACGAACCCACTTTGCAGGGCGGATTTGCCCTCGCCATACAAAACGGAGTTCCGGAGGCCAGCCTCGGGGTTCCGGCTCCCTGGGCGATGTTGAAGGAGAAGCTGCCGCTGGCGCAGGCTGGCGCGGGCCAGCCCGCCCGCTTTACCTGGGAGCAAACCGAGTACACGCTGGGCAGCGCTTCGGTGGGGAAGGATGGATTGATCCTGGTAGCTATGCCGTTGCCACCGGAATTCTCGAAGACGGTGGAGCAGATTGAAGCCAGCCAGCGGCGTTACCTTCAGCTCAGCCGCGAGCGTAAGCAGTTGCGCCAACACTATATTTTGCTGCTTCTCCTGCTCACCATGATCGTGCTGTTTGTGAGCACGTGGCTGGCGTTGTTTCTTTCCAAGCTGGTGACTCGGCCGCTGGCAGCGCTGGCCGAAGCGACACAGGAAATTTCCCGCGGCCGTCTCGACTACAGGATCGACGTAAGCGCCGCGGATGAGATGGGCGACCTGGTGCGCTCCTTCAACCGGATGGCGGAGGAACTGGAAGCCAGCCGGAGGCAAAACGAGGCTTCCAGCCGCGATGCCAGCGCCGCTAACACGGAACTCGACCAACGCCGCCGCCAGATGGAGACCATCCTCGAGAGTATTCCCACCGGAGTGCTTTCTCTCGACGCCAGCCGCTGTGTTACGCATGCTAACCATGCCCTGCTGCGCATGTTTCATCCCGAGGGTTATGCAGAGGGGGCGCACATGCGGCGCGGAGCGCGCCTGGCGGACATATTTCTGCCCGAGGTGTTGCTCGATCTGGAGCCGCTGCTGCGCCGCGCCGACCGTATGGGCATGACGACCAGCCAGATGGAGATGCCGCTACAGCGCGCGTCTCTGAACGTAGCGGTTACGGTAGCAACTCTGCGCCATCAGGAGGAGCGGTCGGGATATGTAATCGTGTTCGAGGATCTTTCTGACCTTTTGAAGGCTCAGAAACAGGCTGCGTGGCGCGAGGTCGCACGCCGTATCGCCCACGAGATCAAGAATCCGCTGACACCGATTGCGCTCTCCGCGGAACGCATTCAGCGTCATCTGGAGCGCGCCAAACCGCCCGACAAGGCGTCCCTGGATATCGTTCGTGCCTGTGCCGAGACGATTGCCGGTGCGGTCGAAACGGTGCGCCGCCTGGTCGACGAATTTTCGACGCTGGCGCGATTTCCCGCCTCCAATCCGCATCCGGCGGATATCAATGAAGTCATCGAGAGCGCACTCTCGATGTTTAACGGCAGACTGGATGGAATTGGCCTGCACAAGTCACTTGCCGCGGACTTGCCCAAAGTCATGGCCGATACAGAAGCAATTAAGAGGGCAGTAGCGAACCTCGTAGACAATGCGGCCGAGGCTTTGCACGGTTCGCTGGTGCGCGAGATCGAGATTTCAACGTCGCTTGTGGCCAGCCGGGACGCGGTCGAAATCATCGTTGCGGATACTGGACATGGCGTGACCCGAGAGCTGAAGGAGAAACTCTTTCTGCCGTATTTCTCCACCAGAAAGCGCGGAACAGGACTGGGGCTGGCCATTGTGAGCCGTGTCATCGAAGAACATCATGGATCCATTCGCGTGGAGGAAAATCAGCCGGTGGGAACGCGCTTCATCGTGGAACTGCCGGTAGTTCCTGAGCCGGCGCTCGCCGCCGTGACGGTTCAGCATGCATAAAATTCTCATCGTCGACGACGAAACCGGCATCCGCGAATCGCTACAGGGAGTGCTGGCCGACGAAGGTTACGAAGCCACCACGCTTGAGAGTGGTGAGGAATGCCTTAAACTGCTGCGGCGCGAGCACAGCTACGATGTGGTGCTGCTCGATATCTGGCTGCCCGGCGTCGACGGCCTGGAGACGCTCGAAAGAATCCGCGAGATGGATAACGCGCCCGAAGTGATCATGATCTCAGGCCACGGAACCATTGAAACCGCGGTGCGCGCGACCAAACTCGGGGCTTATGACTTTCTGGAAAAGCCGCTCTCCATCGACAAGACGCTGATCCTGGTCAAGAATGCAATCGAATCGAAGAAGCTGCGGCACGAGAATGTCGACCTGAAGAAGCAACTTCACGGCAAGAGCTCGATCGTGGGCGACAGCATTCCCATGAAGGCGCTGCGGCAGCAGATCGGCCTCATGGCGCCGACCAACGGACGGGTTCTGATCTACGGCGAGTCCGGAACCGGAAAAGAGCTGGTGGCGCACGCGATCCATGCGCAGAGCCTGCGCAAGGACGAGACGTTTGTCGAGGTCAACTGCGCCGCCATCCCCGAAGATCTGATTGAAAGCGAACTATTCGGCCATTACAAAGGATCGTTCCCCGGAGCGGCCGTCGACAAGGATGGCAAGTTCCAAAAGGCGAACGGGGGGACGCTGTTTCTCGATGAAGTCGGCGACATGAGTTTGAAGACGCAGTCCAAAGTACTGCGCACACTGGACGAGCAACGGGTCGCGCCGCTCGGCGGGGATGAGACCATCGTGGTGGATGCGCGCATCATCGCCTCGACCAACAAAGATCTGGAAGAGGAGATCTCGCGGGGGAATTTCCGGGAAGACCTGTTCTACCGGCTGAACGTGATCCCTTTCTTCGTGCCGCCGCTGCGAGACCGGAAAGAGGATATTCCGCTGTTTGCGCGGCACTTCCTGAAAGATCTGGCCGCGACCTACGGGCGGCGTCCGCGTGAGATCACGGACGATGCGGTCGAGGCTCTGATGCGGTATTCCTGGCCGGGCAACGTGCGCGAATTGCGCAATGTGATCGAGCGGATCGTGATCATGAATCCCATGACGACGCGGTTCGATCGCAAGCATCTGCCGACGCTGGTCTACAGGGATGGGCACCGGCGTACGGCGCGGAGCGAGTTTTCCACATTGCACCAGGCCCGCGACGCCTACGAACGGGATTTTATCCTCAAGAAGCTCGACGAGAACCACGGCAATGTCACGCGCGCCGCCGAAGTGCTCGGCCTGGAGCGCAGCCACCTCTACCGCAAGATGAAAACCTTGGGGATCGCGGTGAAAGAGTAAGTCGGCCGCGCCTCAATGGCGCGCAAGCACCAAGTTCCCTCGCTTCGCTCGGGATGACAGTTTGGAAGGCAAACAAGCGGCGGGCGCTAGCGCTTCACCATGTGGATTTCGGTGCCGTTCTTCCTGAACTCCACTTTGTCCATGAGCTGGTTAATGAGAAAAATCCCGCGCCCGTGGTTCGAATAAACGTTCTCCCCGACCGTGCAACTGGCGATGGCCTCAGGCTCAAAACCCGTACCGGGGTCGCGCACAACGATAAGCACGCCGCGTTCTTCGTCGGTGCTGACCAGGCACTCGACGGTCTTGGTGGGATCTTCTTTTGCGCCATGAATCACGGCGTTGGCCAGCGCCTCTTGCAGCGCGAGCTCGATGGCATCTTCCTTGCCGTCGACACCTTTCATCTGCCGGACAACCGCCATCACTTCCTGCACGACCGGGTCGACGGCGGTGCGGGCGGCAGAGAGTGTTACCCGCAAAAGTAAATGCAACTTATCTGGATCAAAATCTTTTTCGGGAAGAGGTTCCTCGGAAGAATCCGATGGCATGTTTGGGCTCGTTTGCGGCTCAGCGCTGCTCCTCATTGATTCTAGCTGCCAAACCCCCGGTAGGACAATCTCCAAGGGACGTGGCGGCGAACGCCAGGAAGCGGCGAAACGGGCGCGGCCAGCCTAATTTGCTCCTTGGCTGAGTTTGTCGTTCTTCGCCTTTCCCGATGTTCTTTTCTTTTGAAAGGATTTCGGCGGCGGGTTGGGCAGCTCGACGCGCCCGTCCGTTAACCGCTCCAACTGCCTTCTCCAGTCGAGTTCTTCCACAAATCCGCGTGATTCGCGCCAGTTGGGTTGCACCTTGACGTAAAGCTCAAGAAAGACTTTCATTCCCAGCATGCGCTCGAGTTGCAGGCGTGCCGAAGTCCCGATGCGTTTCAGCATCTGTCCCTTTTTGCCGATCAGGATGCCCTTCTGGCCTTCGCGCTCGCAATAAATGGTGGCGGAAATGCGCGTCAGCCGCGCGCCTTCTTCGAAGCTATCGACAATTACGGTGGTTGCGTAAGGCAGTTCTTCCTCAGTTTCGACCAGTACGCGTTCGCGAACAATTTCGCCAGCCATGAAGCGCGCGGGCTGGTCGGTGACTTGATCGGGCGGAAAATAGGGCGGTCCGGCAGGGAGGGCGGCCACTACTAACTTCAACAACACGTCGAGCCCATCCCGCTTCAGCGCGGAGATGGGAATGATTTCGTAAAATTGATGGAGTTTCTTATACTCCTCGATCAAAGGCAGCAGCTGGCTCTTGCCGCCTCGCAGCAAGTCAACCTTATTCAGCACGAGGCAAACCTTGGTCGAGGAATGCTTCAGCATCTGGATGGCGAACTCGTCGCGCTGATCGAGCTTGCGCGTCGCATCCATGATCAGCAGGACAACGTCGCAACCTTCCAGAGCCTCGCGCACTTCAACCATCATTTTGCGGCCCAGGGAACTATCGGGCTTGTGCACGCCGGGAGTATCGATCAATACAATCTGCGCGGCGTCGCGGCCTTTGGCCTTGGGCAGGTTGACGATGCCCTGAATCCGGTTGCGCGTGGTTTGCGGCTTAGGAGAGATAATCGCGAGTTTTTCGCCCACGAGAGCATTAAGCAGCGTGGACTTGCCGGCGTTAGGGCGGCCGAGGATGCAGACGAAACCGGAGCGGAAAGGCATAAGAGCGGGCTTCGGGCTTCGGCTATCGGGCTTCGGCAAAATTTTGAGACCCAAGGAGCGAGAGCCGAAGCCCGAAGCCCACGCTCCGACTATATCAGGGCGTGAGATTACGGAAGGCTGAAGGGATGGGTTTTGCCGAAGCCCGGTTGCCGAAGCCCGGAGCCCGACTTATATCAGTTTCAACTGGCGTGGCTGCACGGCGGTGATTCTGACGCGTTCCACTTTGCGGTCCGTCGACTCGAGGACTTCGAAGCGGAGGCCGTCGTCATCCACCGTTTCGCCGCGCTGCGGGATGTGTCCCGCAAGTTCGCTGACCAGGCCGGCCACGGTGGCCGATTCCCTTCCTTCCGGTTTTGTGCCGAATAGTTCGGCGAGGCGGTCCACGTCCATTCCACCGGAAACGATAAATGAGTGATCGTTCTCTCTGACGATTTCCGGTTTCTCGTGCTCGTCGCGGATTTCGCCTACGATCTCTTCCACTAGATCTTCGATGGTCACGAGGCCGGCGACGCCACCGTATTCATCGACCACGATCGCCATGCGGATGTTGTTCTTCTGCATCTCGCGGAGCAGGTCGCTGCCGAGCTTGCTTTCCGGCACGAAATAAACGTCGCGCCGCATCAGGGTTTCAAGAGTGCGGCGGGAAGCTTCGCTGTCCGGCACTTGCAGGACGTCCTGGGCGTAGACGATACCTTTAATGTTGTGGATGCTTTCCGCATATACCGGAACCCGCGAGTAGTGTTTGGCGCGCATCATCTCGATGAAACGCTCGACTGTGGTTTGGACCGGCACGGCAAACATTTCCGGACGTGGCTTCATGGCTTCACGTACGGTTTTGCCGCTGAATTCCACCACCGATTGAATGAGATCGCGGTCGCCTTCCTGGATGATGCCTTCTTCCTGGCCGGCCTCGATCAGGGCATCCACAGCTTCGGCGGCGCTCTCCGGCTGCTCGCGCGTATTCTGGCGGGTGAGCGAGGCCACCGATTGCAGAAAGCCGAGGACGATGGTGACGGGCAGCACCAGGTAAATTAGCACGGTCAGAAGCCAAGTCCAGCGGATAAGCCAAGCGCCGTTGGTGCGCGAGAAGAAAACGAACGGCAGAAACTGGTTGAACACAATGATGATCAGGATCAGGCTGATGGCGGCCTGCAAAATTTCGTAGATGCTCCAGCGCTGATCGCCGAAGACCACAAAACCCACGAGTAACGCAATGGTCGCGGTGGTTACCTGCTTGAGCACTGCCATGGAAAGCGACGCCCGGGCGCGGCCTACGTGCAGGTTCGGTTCAACCTTCTGCTCGAAGACGTCGATGTTGTCCTGAAATTCGCGCGAGAGAAATTTGCCGATCTCCTGGTAGACGCGGTCAACGTAGGAGGCTAGCGCCAGCAGGCCAAGCAGCGGGATCAGCGAGAGTGCGACGCCCCAGTTCATGCGGTTTTTCGCCTCGCGGCAGGCGGCAGCGTTCGTTCGATCAGGCCTGCCTCCAACTTCAACTGGCGCCGCAACCGGCTTTCTTTGCGAGCCATCTCGCCATTATCACGCTCGTGATCGAAGCCCACCAAATGCAGGATGCCATGCAGCACCAGAATCTTCACCTCGTCGGCAACTGAGTGCTCAAGGCGGACGGCGTTCTCTCGGGCGATGTCGGCGGAAATCGCTACCTCCCCGGCAACGCGCCGAGCTTGCCGGGCTGCCGGTAAGGCTGGGAACGATAATACGTCCGTGGCCTTGTCGAATCCACGGAATCGCCGGTTGAGAGACTGTAGCTCGGCGCTGCTGGTTACGAGAACGTTCACCAGGCCGCGCAAACGGACAACTCGCCGCGCCCGCAACACGAAGCGTTCGAGCGTTGACCGGCTCAACCCCGCGATTCTTTTTCGGAGGATAACCAACTCGCTCCCGCTGCTTACGAGTGAACACTCCCAAAAATAACAGGAGGGCCTGGTTTCAGCCCTCCCGCCTGCATAAGACGTTTATTCTGCCGAAGCTTCTTTGGACCTCTCGTTTTCGTTCGACGCTGAGGCAGTTTTTGCTTCGGCGGTCCTTGCCTCGGCGTGCTTCGGTTCGGAATTCTTTCCGCCTGTCGGCAGCAGCATCTGCTGCTCGGCGACCAGCATTCGGTGCTCGTCGTAGGCCCGGATGATGCGCTGCACCAGGTGATGGCGCACTACATCGGACTCGTCGAAGTGCACGAACGTCAAGCCCTCGACCCGCTTCAGGATATCGATCGCTTCGAGCAGCCCGCTGCGGCGGGCGTTGGGCAAGTCGATCTGAGTGATGTCCCCAGTGATGACTGCTTTGGAGTTGAAGCCGAGGCGGGTGACGAACATCTTCATCTGTTCCGAAGTTGTGTTTTGTGCCTCGTCGAGGATCACAAACGAATCGTTTAACGTGCGACCGCGCATGAATGCAATGGGCGCAATCTCGATGACGTTTTTTTCGAGATAGCGGTCCACCTTTTCCGGTTCGAGCATGTCATACAGTGCGTCGTACAGCGGGCGCAGGTAGGGGTCGATCTTATCCTGCAGCGTGCCCGGCAAAAAGCCCAGGCGCTCGCCCGCTTCCACAGCCGGACGCGCCAGGATGATGCGGTTCACGCGTTTGGCTAGAAGCGCGGAGATCGCCATGGCCACGGCGAGGTAAGTCTTGCCGGTGCCCGCGGGGCCAACGCCGAACACCATGTCGTGCGTCTCGATCGCCTCGATATAACGCTTCTGATTCGCGCTTTTTGGCTGCACCGTGCGGCGGCCGAGCGAGCGCTGGCGGCCGGCATCGGCCAGCCCGCGGAGGGTTGCACTTGAATCCGAGGTGAGCACGCGCAACATGCTGTTCAAGTCTCCGTTATTGAAGCTGTATCCCGTGCGCTGCAGGCTCTCGTAGTCGGCAAAAACCTGTTCGGCGCGAGCCACGTCGCGAGCCGCGCCTTCCAGTTCGATGGCGTTCGAGCGCAGGTCAATCGTGATGTTCAGGCCGTCTTCGAGCACGCGCACATTCTCGTCGCGCGTGCCGAACAAAGTCTCGATGTTGGGGCTAATCCCGATGCTTTTCTTCATTCAGTCTCTTTGAAATACCCGCAGAAATGCATACGCTTCGGCCACTTCGCAGACAAAACAGGATTATGCTTGGAGACGGGACAAACCGGAATGCTCATGCCCGGAAGGCAAGTCACTACCATTGAGTAAAGCCTACCCCGCGCCGGGGTGGGAGTCAATGGCTGCGCGGCCCAGGGGAAACTGGGATTGGCGTTTCATGATGACAATCAAACTGCGACGCTGTCTGGAAGCCCAACCGTTTGACCCCGCGAGACTTAGTCCCGTAGAATAACGTATTCGGTACTCGCCGAATATCTCGCTGTACACCAAGGGCAACGAAGCATATATGGCTAATCATCATTCTGCGCTCAAACGCGCCCGTCAGACCATCAAGCGCACTACCACCAATCGCGCCAACACCTCCCGCCTGCGCACCGCGCTGCGCAACCTGCGCGAGACCATTGAGAAGGGCGACAAAGCTGCCGCCGAGAAGACCTATCGCGAGACCGTATCGGCGCTCGACAAGGCGATTCAGAAGGGCACGCTGCACGGCAATACTGCCGCACGGTATAAGTCGCGGCTGGGCGCTCGCGTCAATGCGATGAAGTAGGTGTTGGCTTTTAGCTGTTAGCTTTTAGCTCGAATGGCAGGCCTTCAAGGGTCTGCCGTTTTGCTTTTCAGCCGAGGTGCGGGAACAAGAATCCGGTGTGCTGGCAATGTTCCTGAAAGTCTGCTCCGAATTGCGCGGTCAGCATGGCTTCTTCTCTTCGCGCCTTAATCCAGTAGCCGAGAATAATCAGACAGACACCCGCCACGCACCGCCATCGATCAATCGCTATCGCTGAGCCGATCGCGGCAAGATCGAGTCCGGAATAGATGGGATGCCGAAGCCGCGCATATGGCCCCGTACGGATCAGTTTGTGATCTTCCTTGATCGTGATCCGGGCGCTCCAGTACTGTCCCAGATGCCAACGCGCCCACAAGGCCAGCGCGATTCCGGCCCAGGTGAGCGTAACCCCGGTGAGTCCGAGGGCGTAAGTACGTGGGACGACTCTTTGCCCGAGAATTCCGATCCCCGCATCGTCCATGAAGAGCAGAACGAAGCCGGCAATCTCAATGAACAGGATGCCGTAGCGAGAAGCGAAGGACTCCGTCCGCTGCGTACGACGGGTCTTGAGCGCACCCACCGCCCAATAGGCAACGAACACGATCCACGGACCTTCGATGAGATACTTCCAGGGCATTGCTTCTCCAGAGGTCGAAAGCTGGCAGCCGAAGCTAAAAGCCGATTTCTACACCGGCAACTGTTCCTGCATCCATCCCTGCGCTTCTAGTTTGGGCTCGGTGGTCAGATCCATCACCAACCGTTCCAGCACCATGCGCTTGCTCACGGGATTCGACCGCAGGGCAAGATCGGCCTTCGCCACAAGCCGTATCGCACGCGTCAAGTCGCGGCGCGATTTGTAGCGGCGGGCCTGTTTGATGATGTCATCGGCGGCGAATGGCGGCACGCGGAAGCCCTGCCACAGTGCGGCCCAGAGCATGCGCTGGTCGCGCACGTTGCGTTCGAGAATCACCAGCATCTGGCGGAAGGTTTTCGCCAGCATGTAGATGTGTCCAATAGCGGCTTCTTCGCCGTCGCCGGAAGACAGGATCGCATCCAGCACTTCGAGCGCGCGCACGCGGTCTTTGGCGGAGATGGCGTCGGTCAACTCATAGAGCGAGCGCTGCTTGGCAGCGAGCACCATGGTTTCCACGTCGCCCAGCGTGATACGGTTCCGGGCGCCGACGTAGAGCATCAGCTTCTCCAGTTCATTTGAGATCATCATCATGTCGCCGCCGAGCGCGTCGACCAGTTCGCGAGCGCCATCGGGATCGATCTTCACTGGAACTTCGCGGCTGGTGCAAAAGTCGGAGATCCAGCGCACCGCTTCACCTTCCTCCACCCGCGCCAGTTCGACGATGCCGCAGTACTGGCCCATGGTTTCGCGGATACGCTGGTAGCGCTCTTTGTCCTGCATCTCCATGCGGCGAACATCGGCGGGAATGCTGATGTGGTCGGCAACAAAGACAATCAGAGCGTCAGGATTCGGATTCTTGCAATATTCCTCGATCGCGGCAAGCTTTTCTTCGTTCGAACCGCGGCCAAAAAGAGTCTTCACCCCGCGCACGAAGAATACCTGGAACGGCGCCATAAGAGACGGGGTGCGGGCGCGGTCGAGGAC
Organism: uncultured Acidobacteriaceae bacterium; assembly: GCA_963827005.1. Lineage (GTDB taxonomy): Bacteria > Acidobacteriota > Terriglobia > Terriglobales > Acidobacteriaceae > Sulfotelmatobacter. The sequence goes on along the minus strand of CAWGZD010000006.1, from coordinate 900,108 downwards.
TTCGGCCAGATCGTTTTCGGCAAGATCGAACTCAAACAGGCTGAAGTCCCGCAGATCGGCCGGGACCAGGTGTTCGATAATTGCGTCGCGGAAGCGTTTGCGAAAAAAGGCCTCGTCGCCCACGAACACATAGGCCGCCCGGAGCTTGCGCGACTCCAGTTCGCTGACAAACCGCTCCGCCTGGGCGAATGCCCGCATCAGAAGCTCTCCGAACTGCGTCGTTGGTCGTTAGTCGTCGGTGGTTGGCCAAGCAACAGAAGTTGATGTAAGGTCGCTTGGCGAACGACAAATGACCAGCGACTAACGACTGATTGCAACTCTAGCATCTAGAAGCCCTCCAGGATGTTAGAGACCAGGGTACGGGCAAAATCCTGCGAGAGGCGGCGGAGGGCGGGCGTATCTTCCTCAAAAAAACTCGCGAGATCCTGCGAAACTTCGTACTGCTCGCGAAACAGATACGAAGGATTCTGGTACAGCACCTTGCCCTGGCGGTCGGTGAGCGCCACCTTCATGCTTATGACCACCAGAACGCTGGCCGCCTGTCCTGTGGAGGAATTGTAGGTGAGCGGCGTGGAAGACGCCGAGAGCACGATGCCGCGCAGCGTGGCATCGGCATCGTCGCCGGCAGCATTGAGAATGTGGTAGTGAGTGCGCGTAGTGAACTCGCGCATCACCGACGAAGTCAGCATTTGTTCGATGCGATACGTGGTGGTCTCGTTTACGAAAGGCGGAACGGCAATGGTCTTGACGTTTTCTGGAAGCTGCACGGCATGGCCAGCCGTGTGATATCCGCAACCAGCGCTTAGCATGATCCCGATCAGGCAGATCGATATCAGCGAAACACGCCTGAGCGAGATAAAACCCAGGCCGGCGGGGATGCGAGCCTTCACTGGATCTTTCCCAGCGGTCGGGTTGGGATCATGCTCTCGGCGCAATCCACCGCGGTCATGGCCGCGATGCGCAGGTTGTCGGCGGCTGCCCAGAGCCAGACTCCCGTGGGCCGCGACTCGTCGCTCTTCAGGGAAACCAGAATGCTACCCTGACCCGCCGCGTTCACGTTGCTCGGCTGCGAATCGTCTTCCGTTCCGGCCAGGGTCACGTGGTCTCCGGCAAGGGCCTGGGACAATCGCTGCTGATCGACTTCTTGCTCCATCTCCAAGAAGACGGCCAGCGCATGGCCGTGAAAAACTGGAGGCTGAAGCAGTATGACCGCAGGTTGCGGCGCATCCGCGCCCGCAATCTTCCGGTAGTGGCTCCGAACGCGCGCTTCCAGCGAATCCAGCGACAGCTGCGATTTCAGCCCGTAGCGCGCCAGCATGTTGAAAGCTATCTGGGTGTCGAAAATGTCTTTCGGCAGCGGCTGGAAGGACAACAAATTGACGGTTTGCTGATGTAACTCGTCCATACCTTTCTGTCCCCGCTCCGATGCCGGCTCGAAAACCGTCGCCACGGCGCTTTTTATAGCGCCTGCCTTGCGTGCCCGCAACAGCAGAAGAGCCAGAGTGATGGCGGCCGGATGAGCCACTATGCAGGGAGCTGGTTGCAGTTCGGGCTGCCACATCTGTCCCCGTTCGCGCTCCAGCCAGAGAGAGCGCACGGTGGCGCCAGGTTCCTCCTCGAGAGCGCCGGAAAGATCAATGATTGCGCTGCCGGCGTCGCGGGCTCGCTTCCAGTTCTGGCGTGTGCACTCGGCATCGGCCGCGAAGAAAGTGAAGTCGACGTGCGTAAATTGCTCGGCGCGCACGCTCTGGATGAAGTTGATTTCGTCGCCGGTTGCTTCGAGCTGGCCGATCGATTCATCGTCGTCGAGCAGGCGCACATCCGCTGCCGGGAAGTTGCGTTCATTGAGCATTTCCGCAACTTCCTTCCCTTTCAGCGTGGCTGCGCCCACAATGGCCGCGCGGAAGAGCTGCCCGCGCGCAGAAGAGGACGAAGACGGTGCTACGACTTTTGAGGGCGTACTCATGGAGTCTGCGAGGCCTCCTTGTAGGTCGGCGGCGGAGGCTGGTTGCGCCGGCGAAACATCCATTGCAAACGCCAGTACACGCCGGAAAAGGTGTAGAGCAGCGCAATTCCGAAGAGCACCGGCCGCGAAAGGAACAAGATGCCGGCAAACACCGCTCCGAGGAGAACGATCAAACGGAACGGATGCCGGGAGTTGAAGTCAATGTCTTTGAAGCTGTAGAACCGCCACGTGCTCACCATTAGGTAGCCCACAGCGGCCACCATCGCCAGCCATGTGATCGCGGTGTACCAGGATTCGAGGGGAACGCCTCTTTCAAAATGAACCACGGCCGCAACCACTCCCGCGCCCGCCGGAATCGGCATGCCGACGAAATACTTCTTCCCCGGCCGTCCGGGATTGGAAGGCTGAGGGTTTGAAGTGATGTTGAAGCGAGCCAGACGGCTGGCTCCAGCAATCAAAAACAAAAAGGCGGCAATCGCGCCCAACTGGGTGAGCTTGATGTTCCACTCCGTAGCCCACTCGGTGAGAGCCACCTGAGGCATCAGGTGAAAGCCCCAGGTCCAGGCCAGCATCGCCGGAGCCACCCCAAACGTGATCACATCCGCCAGCGAGTCGAGTTCCTTGCCGAAATCGCTGCTGGTTCCGGTCATGCGGGCGACGCGTCCATCGAGGCCATCAAACAAAACCGCAAATCCGATCGCCTTGGCGGCATTGTCCAAATGCGAGTAGTTCGCGGCGCTGGCATGCACGACCTCGAGAATGGCGTAGAAACCCGCGGCCATATTTCCCGTGGTAAATAGCGAAGGGAGAATGTACATCCCTTTGCTCATGCGGCGTGGACGCTGGTCGTCCTGTCTGCGTCTTGGAAACGGGAGATCCATCAGCGCGCCCCTTCCGTGGCGGAAAAACGCCCGGCTCCGGCGAGTTCTTCTGCTGGCTGCAAGTAAGCCAAGACGCTGGCCCCGCCCCGCACCCGGTCGCCGACCTTCACCTGCAACACGGCCGCAGCGTCGAGCAGAACGTCTACCCGGGAACCAAACTTGATCAAACCCACGCGCTGGCCGCGCTCCAGGCGGTCGCCTACCTTGGGATGGAAGACAATCCGTCGCGCCAACAATCCAGCAATCTGTTTGAAGACTACGACCTGCCCGTCGCCTTCCACGCGGACAATATTCTGCTCGTTTTGCTCCGCGGAAGCCTGATTCATGGCATTCAGGTACTTTCCACGCTGATACCGAACCTCGCGGACGACGCCCGCAATCGGCGAACGGTTCACGTGCACATCAAACACGCTGAGGAAGATGCTGATGCGGGCCTGCTTCTCGCCGCCCACGGTCACGATGGAAGCTTCCGTGACCTTGCCATCCCCCGGCGACACTACCGCCCCCGCAGCATCTGGAATGGCACGCTCCGGATCACGAAAGAACCAGAGGAAGAACACCGCCAGCAGCAGCGGGACCAGGGACCAGGCCGGCTGCGCAAACCAACCCACCAGGACCGCAGCTGCAATCAACGCCAGCGCATAAAGGTAGCCGTCACGAACCATGGGAATGTGCCCCATTATAGAGCAGAGGCGAACGGCACAGCCTTAAGTTCAACGAGAAAGTGTCTAAGTCCAAATAAAGAAAGGCGCAGATGAGCGCCCCTGGGTAGATAGAAAATGGCTGTAGCGGCAACGGCCGCCCGTCACATGGACAAAAAGATTACGCTACGTGCGTTCCAAACTGCTGCCGGTACTGCCGCTCAATCGACTGCATCTGATCTTTGAGCCGCAGCTTCAGCTTCTTGAGACGGACCTCTTCCAGCTTTTCGTCTTCGCTGAGATAACGCTTTTGGGTGAGAGAATCAAGACGAGTGGAATACTGCAGGTGTTCCTGAGCCAGCTTGCGGAATTCATCATGATTGGTCAAGAGACTATCATTCGAAGTCAGCATCCATCAGACCTCCAACCGGGGATTTCTAGGCTCAAGCTACCACAGCGCCAAAATCGGTTCAATGCCAAATTCTGGTGCAGTCTCGTTATGAGAAAGTCTTAATTATTAAAGGCTTAGACGGCAGATAATTGCATCTTCTGCAGGGTCCGCGTAGTAACTCTTGCGTAAACCTGTTTCCTCGAAGCCCGACTTCCGATACAACGCACGAGCGTTTTGATTCGACTCGCGGACCTCCAGAAAAATTGCACGACCTTTTTCGTCTCGAACGTGCGTTATGAACTCGTCCAGAAGACGCGTGCCCAGGCCCCTGCGGCGAGCCGCTTCGGCGACTACGAGGTTCTCTAACTCCCACTCGGCATCGATTCTGTGAGCCACCAGAAATGCAAGAATTTCAGGAGCTTCGCTGTCGTCTTCGACGACCAATGCGAAGCGCTCAGACGGCTGCTGCACGCCTGAGTTCGCAAACAATCCCTGATACTGCCGCCGCGACCAGTGGCCAGCGGCTGGAGTCTGGCGGTCCAGGTTCATCATGGCGGGAACATCTGCCGCATTTGCCCGTCGGACGTGCAAGCTAGCGTCCAATCTTCTCGAGCATTTCAGCGTCGGTGCGGCGGATGTAGTTCGCCTCCAACTGCTCGGGCGCTACGGTTTCGCCGGACTGGATTTTGCGCCAGCCGAGGCGAGCAACGTCGGCAGCGGAGACCGGCGCGAGAGTTGAGACGATCGATCCAGCCGCTCTAGCCACCTCGCCAAGATCGGAATCGGGAGTCACCACGATCCTTCCCTTCGCTTCGGCAAGAAATTCGTTTCCGCTCAAAATGCGCTCTTGCGGAACTCCGCCGGGACTGGCCGGAATTTCGTACTCCCCCACGTAGACGTCGCCTCGTCCCGCATCCAGCGCAGCCATGATTTTGCCCTTAGCGTCGCTGGCGAAGACGCCCGCTTCCAGCAAAGACACCGCCGCAATCGGCTTGTGCAGCACCTCTGCCAGAGCCTTGACCGCTGCCAGGCCGATGCGAAGGCCGGTGAACGATCCCGGCCCCGAGGCGACGGCGAAGGCCGCGATGTCGCTCCTGACAAATCCGTTGCTCGAGAGTAACTCGGTGATTTGAGGAATAAGTTGGGCGGAGAAAGTACCGCCCACCAGGGACGCAATCTCGATCACCTCGAAGTCGCCACTATCGGCAGAGGACTCCCCGGCCCGCGCCAGCGCGATGCTGCCCTGCTTGCCGGATGTATCGATGGCTAGAAGAATCATAGAAAGTATCTTGCTCTATCCGTGACGACGCGTGAAAATCCGTAGCCGAATTTGCCTTACCCCTCGACTAGTTCCAGCAGCACGCCGCCGGTGCTTGAGGGATGCACGAAAACGTATCTGATGCCCGCCCGCGCCAGTCTTGATTTCCTCCGAGACCAGGCGCACGGCGTCTTTCTTCAGCCGCTCGACTGCTGCCGGCAAATCTGGAACCCGCAGGCAAACGTGATGCAATCCTTCGCCGCGCTTGGCGATGAACTTCGCGATCGTCGAATCTGCCGAGGTCGCCTCCAGCAACTCCAACCGGCTCTCGCCCACGGAACCATCACCAGCCGCACCTGCTCCTGCTCCACCGTTTCTTCCGGAGACACGCTCAGGCCGAGTTTCTCGTAGATCGACTTCGCCGCCGCCAGCGACTTCACCGCGATCCCGATGTGATCGATTTGCGCCATCAGTTTTTCCCTACGTTCGCGGCGATCTCCTCCACCAGCGAATAAGGATCGCGTTTGTGCTCTGCCACTTCGGCCGCGAGCCGCGCGAGGTTGCCATCTCCGACTTGCGCCCGGGCTTTCTCCAACAAGACGTCACGCAGCATCTCGATCAAGCGCTCCTGCCAGTTCTCAACGCTCTTGTTGAGCGCCAGATTTCCCTTCTGCAGATACTCTTGATAGTCGGAAATCGCACCCGCGAGTTCTTCAATTCCCAAGCCTGGCTGGCCACCGTCTTAACGATCGGCGGCGTCCAGCCATCGTGGCGCATGGCCAGCGATTGCAGGGAGCGGATTTCGCGCTCCACGTTTTCAGCACCGTCGCGGTCGCTCTTGTTGATCACGAAGATGTCGGCAATCTCCATGATGCCGGCCTTGATGGTCTGCACATCATCGCCCATGCCCGGAACCAGAATAAGAATCGTGACGTCGGCGAGGCGCACGATATCCACTTCATCCTGACCGACGCCGACGGTCTCAATCATGATGAGGTCGCGGCCGGAGGCATCGAGCACCGTTGTCACATCGGCCGTAGTGCGCGCGAGGCCGCCGAGCGAGCCGCGCGTCGCCATGCTGCGAATATAAATCCCGGGATCGGAGAAATGTTCCTGCATGCGGATGCGGTCACCCAGAATCGCCCCGCCCGTGTAGGGGCTGGTCGGATCGACCGCGATAATTCCCACCGAGTGATTGTGCTTGCGATAGAAGCGGGCAAGCTGATCGACCAGCGTGCTCTTCCCCGCTCCCGGCGGCCCCGTCAGCCCGAGCACGCGAGCCTTCCCGCTGTGCGGGAACAAAGCCTTCAGCAGCTCGGACCATCCCGGCGCGCGATTCTCTACGGTTGAGATCGCGCGAGCGAGAGCGCGCACGTCGCCGGAGCGAAGTTGCTCAATCCATGCCTGGATGGGTTGGTTCAAGCGATCAGTGTAAAGCAGAGGGCCGGGAAGAAGAAATATGCAGAGCGGACTGTTGACGAGTAGCCGCTTAGCCCCCATCGACGGGAGTTCTGGGTGTCAGATCATCGAACCGCGTGGAACAGGCACTCGGTCAGTCCGATCTCGGCAGGATTGTTCGGGAAAGTTTGAGTGATAGTGCGGGACTGAGCGAGTAGGGCATCTCAAGCTCGTCGGGCAAGCTCTCGGGGATAACTTCGCCTTTCAGAGCCAGTGCAATGCGCCGCGCGGCCGGCGTCACGTCTTCCAGGCGCAAACCCACTGTTCACGTAACGCTGCACCGCTTCGCCCGCAAGACCGATCTGAACGGCCCGGACATCTTCCACGGTGCTAGGCGCCAGTCACGCTCGGGATCCCATTGCACCCGCACCGGTGCCTCCGTAAGGCTGAAGTCGCCACCCATCATAAGAAGAATGGACGGACGGGTTGTAGCTGGACAGGACCGCGTGTTCGAGCGCCCACTCGAAGCCCTCTCTCGTTATGTCGATCCCCAGAACGACTTCTGGCCAGCTTGGTGGCGTAGCCACACCGATAGATCATCCAGTTAATCGAGGGCCTGATCCAGGTCATGCGCCCATGCTGAAAGGTGAACGAACCCTCGAGCTGCCAGCGCGGGCAACGCAATCTCGGGGCGGTAGGCTTGATAGACTCGGACGGTGCTCCTTGAAAAGGCGGCCCGAATCACGTGTTGGGGCATGCGCTGGATTATAGCGCCGTTCAATGGTTCAACTGACTAGACAGGCTGAAGCGCTAAGGCTCCGGACCCGCTCGTTCGGATTCGGATGATGATGATAAGGGCAGACGGAAATCCAGCCCGCACGACGGCTCAGTCCTTCAGCAACTGCCTTGCAATCACCAGCCGCTGAATCTCGCTTGTTCCCTCGCCGATCGTGCACAGCTTCACGTCGCGGTAATACTTCTCGGCGGGATAGTCTTTGATGAACCCGTACCCTCCGTGAATCTGCACGCCTTCGTTGGCGCACCTCACGGCAACTTCGCTGGCGTAGAGTTTCGCCATCGATGATTCCAGCGTGGTCTTCATGCCAGCATCTTTCATGGACGCCGCGCGCATGGTGAGCAGGCGGGCCGCGTCAATCTCGGTGGCCATGTCGGCCAGCTTCCACTGGATCGCCTGAAATTCGCCGATCGCTTTGCCGAATTGCTTACGCTCCTTGGAATAATTCAGCGCAGCCTCGTACGCGCCCTGCGCCATGCCCAGCGACAGAGCCGCAATCGAGATGCGGCCGCCATCGAGCACGCGCATCGCGTCGATGAAGCCGTCGCCTTCTTTACCCAGCAGATTCTCCGCCGGAATCACGCAATCTTCGAAAATCATCTCCGCCGTATCGCTGGCCCGCAGGCCCAGCTTGTTTTCTTTTTTGCCGGGCCGGAATCCCTTTGTATCTTTTTCGACGATGAACGCGGAAAGCCCGTGCGTATTGGCGGCGCGGTCGGTGACGGCGATCACCACGATCGCGTCAGCATAGTGGCCGTTGGTGCAAAAAGTTTTTGTGCCGTTGAGCACCCAGTTGTTGCCGCGGCGCTTCGCAGTCATGCGGGCGCTGCCTGCGTCCGATCCGGAAGAGGGCTCGGTCAATCCCCACGCCCCGATGAATTCGCCCGGTAGCCAGTTTGCTGACGTATTTCTTTTTCTGCGCCTCGCTGCCGGCCAGAAAAATGTGATTCGAACAGAGCGAAGTATGCGCCGCGACAATGATGCCCACCGAGCCATCCACGCGCGACAATTCTTCGATGGCGATCACGTACTCCACATAGCCCATGCCCGCGCCTGAGTAATCGGTGGGAAAAACCGTTCCCAGCAATCCGAGCTTGCCCAGTTCTTTGACTGTGGCGAGCGGAAACTCGCAAGCCTCGTCCCACTTCATGACGTTGGGCAAAATTTCGCGCTCGGCGAACTCACGAATGCTCTTTTTCAGATGCTGCTGCTCGTCGCTCAGTTGAAAATCCAAGACTACCTCCGCCGGCTACGACCGATTTTTTGATTAGAACATAGCGACTGAACGCGGAAAAGTTACCTCAGGCATTGCAGACGGAAAGCGCATCAAGCCTCGCAAACACTGGAGATCGTGATCATGAAATCCGGCGGCCCAACCGACCGGATGGTCTGGTGTTAAACGAATTCCGAGCAGATTTTCCCGGTCACGGCACCAGAATCAGCGGGTGATCTCCTCGGCCAGAATGAATCTCTCCAACACTTCGTTCGAAAGCTAAACGCCCACGCGACGTCAAGCAGACGACGTCTCCGCGCCGCTCCATCAGGCCGCCTTCGACGAGTTCTGCAATCGCGGCGCGAGCGCTCTCGATAAGGTTCCTCGCCGAATCTTGCAGCCAGTTCGCGCAAATTAACGCCGCTGTTGACCCGCAGACCCAGGAAGAAGTTTTCCTCCAACGCTGCGCGGCGGGAGACCGCAGTCCGCTGCAACCCGGCTCCGCTCATGTACTGTTCCAGAGACTCAGCCGGCGCAAATCGCACCGCCTCGCAGTCTGGAGCTGCAGAAAGCAGCATCGAATGCGCGTCCACGCCGAAGCCGAAATAAGGTTGCCGCGTCCAATACTTCAAATTGTGCTGCGACTCGAATCCCTCGCGCGCGAAGTTGGAAATCTCGTATTGCCGAATCCCCGCCGCCTGCGAGTTCGTCGCAGGCCACCGCGATAAAAATCCGCCATGGCTTCTTCATCCGGCACAAAGTGCGCGTGATAGCGCGTGCCCCCTGCCAGAGCTCGCGCCCCAGCCGCGAATCTTCATCCACTTCGAGCATGTAAACGCTCACGTGCGGCGCGCCGGTCGCGATGGTTTCCGCCAGAGAAAACTGCCAGCTTTCGGAGGTCTGGTGCGGCAGCCCGGCGATAAGATCGATATTGATATTGGTAATCCCCGCGGCCCGCAGCCGCGCGATGTCCTCGAGCACGGTCGCGCGCTTGTGCAGGCGGCCAACCGCCGCCGCTTCCGCATCCACAAACGACTGCACTCCCAGGCTCACGCGGTTCACGCCGCAGCGCAGCAGGCTCTCCAGCAGGGCTCCAGTCAGCGTGCCGGGAGCGCATTCCACTGTGATTTCAGCGTCAGCACTCACGTCGAACTGTTGCCGCACACGCGGCGAAGATCCGCTCCAGTTGCGCGGCTTCGAGCACGGTCGGCGTTCCGCCGCCCAGATAAATGGAATCGACCGCGCGCTCGATCTCCCCGCCCATCTCCACCGCGGTCTGCGGCGCATTCTCGATGTCGGCACAAACGCTGTCCACATAGCGTTCGAAAACCGCCCGCGAAAACACGTCAGAGGCGAAGTTGCAGTAGCTGCACTTGGTGCGGCAGAACGGCACCGAAATGTAAATGCCGAGGGGCATGCCAGACCATTATCCCATCTGCGCAGCCCGCAAACCTTTTCCATCCTCCCGCCCGCCTCCGGCCATCCATATTGAGGTACCTGTTATCAGCGCGCAGCGCTTCACCACCCGATCGCCAAGAAACCGATGTCCCAGGAAGAAGAAGTATTAGGCAAAGCCTATGACAGCCGCCTGATGGCGCGGCTGCTGAAGTATCTGCGTCCCTACCGCTGGCAGGTGGCGATCGCGCTGGTCTCGATTGTCCTGAAGTCTTTTGCCGACGTGCTCGGACCGTATCTCACCAAGGTAGCGATCGATCGCTACCTCGCGCCCGTAAAGTGCTGCTACAGGAGCTTCTTCCGGCATATGGAGTTGGCTCAGCCCGAACGCCATCACCGGCATCGCGCAGATCGCGGCCATCTATGTCGGACTGCTGGTCTTCAGCTTTCTGCTCGAGTTCCTGCAAACCTACTTCATGCAGTGGACCGGCCAGAAAGTGATGTTCGATCTGCGCCGCCAGATCTTCCGCCATCTGCAGCGCCTGCACGTCGCCTTCTTCGACAAGAACCCGGTCGGCCGCCTGGTGACGCGCGTCACCACCGACGTGGACGCATTGAACGAAATGTTCACCTCCGGCGTGGTCTCCATCTTCGAAGACCTCTTCGTGCTCTTTGGCATTCTGGGCGTGATGCTGTGCATGAACTGGAAGCTGGCGCTGATTACGTTTGCCGTGCTGCCCTTCATCGTTGTGCGCGACCAAGATTTTCCGCGACCGGGTGCGCGATTCCTACCGCCGCATACGCGTCGCCATCGCCCGCATTAACTCCTATCTGCAGGAGCACATCAGCGGCATGGTCGTGCTGCAGCTCTTCAATCGCGAGCGCAAAGCCTACCAACCGCTTCTCAGAAATCAACCGCAGCCACATGGACGCGTTCAAAGACGCGATCATGGCCTACTCGGTTTACTACCCCGCGGTCGAGATTCTTTCCGCCATCGCGATCGCCTGCGTCATCTGGTTCGGCGGCGGCGACGTGATGCGCAACACCCGGTGACCAGCGTCGCCGTGAGTTTCAATTGGAAAACGCTGGTCGCATTCCGCCTGGTGCCGACTGTCGCTACGCTGGGCGTGCTGGTCGCCTTCATCCAATACGCGCTGCGCTTCTTCCGGCCGATCATGGACTTCAGCGAAAAATACAACATCCTGCAATCGGCCATGGCCGCCAGCGAGCGTATCTTCAAACTGCTGGATACGCCGGTGCAGGTGGTTTCGCCCGCCGTGACCAAGAGCCCCGACGGCCCCGGCCGCATCGAATTCGATCATGTCTGGTTCGCCTACCGCGACGCGTCGAGGAAGCTGTCAAGACGTGACAGGCCGTTGGCGGCAGCCGACTGGGTCCTCCGCGATGTAACCTTCGCCATCGAGCCCGGCGAAACCGTCGCCATCGTCGGCCACACCGGCGCGGGCAAGACCACTCTGATCTCGCTTCTGCTGCGTTTCTACGATGTGCAGAAAGGCGCGGTCAGAATCGACGGCGTAGACGTGAAGGATATGGATCTGGCCGACCTGCGCAGCCGCTTCGGCGTGGTCCTGCAAGATCCGTTTCTGTTCAGCGGCACGATCGGCGGAAATATCCGGCTCGGCACCAAGCGCATTCAGGACGAAGACGTCGAGCAGGCCGCCGAAGACGTGAACCTCGCCGACTTCATCCGCGCCCTGCCCAAAGGCTTCGACGAAGAAGTCCGCGAGCGCGGCTCGACGCTTTCCACCGGCCAGAAGCAGCTCATCTCGTTCGCGCGCGCCCTGGCCCACGAACCGAAGATTCTGATTCTCGACGAAGCCACCTCGAGCGTCGATACCGAAACCGAATTCCGCGTGCGCGACGCCCTCAACCGCATGGTCGAAGGACGCACCTCGCTGATCATCGCCCACCGGCTCTCGACCGTGCAGCGCGCCGACAAAATCATCGTCATGCACAAAGGCCAGGTCCGCGAAATGGGCACGCACCAGCAACTGCTGGCCCAGCGCGGGATTTACTTCAAGCTCTATCAGCTGCAATACAAGGATCAGGAGCTAAACGTGGCGCGGGCGCCCTCGCCCGCGAATGCCGGCGGCTACGAGGAACCGGAAGTCACCGCAAGCGCGGACGACTAGGTACGCTTACAATGCTCTCTTGCGAATCCTGATCTCAGCCGGCGAAGCTTCCGGAGAAATGTACGGCGCGCAGCTCCTCGAAGCCTTGCGCCGCCGCGACCCGCAGACTCGAATTCTTCGGCGTCGGCGGAGACCGCATGCGCGCCGCTGGCTGCGATACCGTGGTCGACGCGAAAGATCTCTCCGTCGTCGGCATCACCGAAATCCTCAGCCATCTGCCCAAGATCTACGGCCTGTTCCAGCATCTGATCAAAGAAGCCGACAAGCGCAAGCCGGATCTCGCCGATCGTCATCGACTCGCCCGCCTTCAACTGGCGCGTGGCGCGGCAGATGAAGAAGCGCGGCATCCCTGTGGTCTACTACGTCGCGCCGCAGTTCTGGGCGTGGCGCCAGGGACGCGTCCGCCTCATCCGCAAATACATCGATAAAGCGCTGGTGATTTTTCCCTTCGAAGAAAAGTTCTACTGCGACCGCGGAGTCGACGCGACCTTCGTCGGCCATCCCTTAGCTGACTTGCCGCGCCCCGCTATTGAGCGGAGCGACTACGCTGCACAATTCCATCTCGACTCCTGCAAAACATTGGATCACGATCATGCCCGGCAGCCGTGTAAAAGAAGTTCGCATGAACCTGCCGACGATCCTCGAAGCCGCCGCTCGACTCGGCCCCGACCACGAATTCCTGCTTCCGGTCGCACCTACTCTGGACCGTGCGTTCCTCATAAGCGTCGCCGGGCAAGCGGAGCATCACCTTCGTGCCCGAGTCCCTGCCCGCGCTCTGGCACTCTCGCGCCGGCATCATCGCCAGCGGCACGGCCACAGTTGAGGCCGCGATGATGCGCATGCCGTTCGTGATGGTCTACCGCGTCTCGCCCCTTACCTATAGGCTCGGCAAGCCGCGAGTCAAAGTCCCGCACTTCGCCATGGTTAACCTGATCGCTGGCCAGCAAATTGTCCCCGAACTGGTGCAACACGACTTCACAGCACAAAATGTTGTTGCTCGCCTGCAAAAAATCCTTGCAGATGGCCCCGCACGCGACCGCATGATCGAGGGCCTGACCCGGGTAAAAACCCTGCTCCTCCTGCCCCAGAGCGGCTCCGCAGGCCCAGCCCAGCACCCGGCAGATCGAGCCGCAGAGATAATCCTGGACCTCCTGCCCGGTAAATGACCACAGCCCTGAGCGAAGCCGAAGGGTACCTGCTGTTTGCCGGCGTTGGCAGAAAAGTAGGTTCCTCGCTTCGCTCAGAATGACAACATAGGGCTAAGGAAATGACCAAGCGGAGACAAACGAAATGAGAAAGCTACCCGCTAAACCTTGTGCTCCCAGCATCTTTTAGTGGAGAATCTTCATCATAGGGAAGTGGTAGTCCCATTTCCGGGAGACTCTCCTTAATGCAGATTCGCTTTCGGCGCGCCCAGAGCGTCCTGTCGGGTTCCCTCGCCCTGCTGCTAATGGTTTTTGTCGCGATCCCCTCACGGGCCGCCGAGAAGACGCACCTGCGCGTCGACGATTACCAGATCGAGGTCGAACTGACTCCGCATCTCCACCAGATTTCGGCGCGCGCGAGGGTCAAATTCACGGCGCTTCAAGATATAAACACCGCCATCTTCGAATTGCACAACGACCTGCGCGTCACCCGGGTTCTCGATGACAATAACCAGCCGCTCTCGGCCGAACGCATCACTCAGGATTCGACGATCCGAGTTCCGCTGCCCGCCGGGCTGGCCAAGAATGCATCCACCACGCTGACCTTCGAATACGAAGGTCAACTCGAAACCGCCGACGACAGCCCGGTGCCCGGCCTCAAGCTGGCCTACATCGGCGACGACACCAGCTACCTGCTCTATTCCGGACGCTGGTTCCCCGTGAGCGGCTACGGTCTCAACCGCTTCACTGCAACCATCAGCGTCACCGTCCCCGCCCACATGCTCGTGATCGGAAGCGGAAAGTCCAACGTTACCGACAATCCGCCGTCCAAGAAGCCCAATACCAACGGCCTTCCCACCAAGACATTTACGTTCTTCTATGCCAAGCCCAGCTTCCCCGGCACCATCGTCGCCGGCACCTTCCAGGAATATAAGAGCGATGAAGCCGGCATGGACCTGCACGTGTTCTTCAAACCCACGCACGAGAAATTGGCTCCGGAATACACCACCACCGCGGTCCAGGAGTTCACCTACTTCATCACTCTTTACGGCACACCTCTCTCGCAGAGGCTCAACGTAGTGGAGCTCCCGGGAGACACGGTTCCCTACGCCTGGGCTCCGGAGATTGCCGGCCTCGCCAGCCCCTCGATCACCGAGAAGACAAATTACCGCTTGCTCGCCAATGCCATCGCCCACCAATGGTGGGGAGTTTCCGTAAGCCCCGCTTCAAAGGACGATTGGTGGTTGACCGACGGTTTCTCGCGCTATTCCGAAGCCATGTATGTCGAGAGCGCAGCCGGTGCGGCCGGTCTGGAGGAAGTGATTAAGGACATGTCGGTCGGAGCTTTGGCCTATGACACCGTGCCGCTCTCGAGCGCCAGCAAGCTCGATCCCTTCTCCACCGAGTTTCAATCGCTCGTCACCGACAAGGGCGCGATGATCCTGCACATGCTGCGCTGGGTGCTGGGTGAGGACAAATACCTCAAGACCATGCGCGAATTCGCCGAAACCTATTCCGGCAAGTCGGCCAGCATGGACGACTTTCGCGCTATTGCAGAAAAAAATTACGGCAATCAGCTCACCTGGTTCTTCTCCCAGTGGCTCGACTCCACCGGCGCCCCTGAATTCAAGGTCAAGTACACGACCTACCGCCTCGGCAACAATAAAGGCTTCCGGGTTACAGGAGAGATTTCCCAGGATCTCGACCTCTTCCGCATGCCCGTCGACCTGCGCATTGACACTGACGGCAAAACCGAAGACAAGAAACTGGAGGTGGTTGGCACCAACTCGCCCTTCACCGTCGAAACCTTCGGACGCCCGCGGCGCATTGCCGTCGACCCCGACCATCATGTGCTCACCAACTCTTCGGACGTGAAGCTCCGTGCCAACATTCTTCGCGGCATGGCCCTGCAGCAGCAAGGCGACCTCGCGGGTGCGCTCGCCGAGTTCAATAAGGCCCTTGACCTCAACCGGAACAGTTCGTTTGCCTACTACCGCATCGCGGAAATCTTCTTCCAGCAGAGAAACTACCAGTCCTCGGCGAACTCCTACCGCTCGTCCATCAACGGCGATGGCGAGCCGCGCTGGACCGAAGTCTGGAGCCACATCCAACTGGGAAAGATCTTTGACGTAACCGGCCAGCGCGAGCGCGCCATCAACGAATACCGGCAAGCCATCCAGACCAATGACGACACCTTCGGAGCTCTCGAAGAAGCTCGCAAGTATCTCCAGAAGGCCTACGAGCGGCCGAAAAACAAAGAGTAGGAAGCGGGCGGGTGGAGCAGGACTTCTGCAGTGAAAGCGACGCCTGAAGACGTGGGCTTCAGCCTCGGAAGCTTGTGCCGGCTCTCAAGGCTTTGACCTTCTTCTCGCGCGCTGTTTCGAATTGCAGGACCTCGCCTCGCGAGAACTCAGGACCATGGACGCTCGTCATCGGGGCGAGAATTCGCTGCATCCTGCCGGTCTGGCGAATGCCCGGCATGAGGGGAGTTTCCTGCGTCTGCCCGTACGCTTCCGTGAAATCAAACTGCACTTTTCGCAGCGCATCCTTCGGGAGCGCATCCCATCCCGATCGATCTTTCTGCTCATACTGCACTCCGCCTTCGCATATCCCGCTTTCGCAGCGCCGTTCCTGAATGCGCCCTACGGCTTTGTCTACCACGCGAACGAGTGCGGCCCCTTCGCTGCCCTTGCGTCCCTCACGCAATCGTCGTCGCGTCTCCGCGACAGAAAACCAGGTTCGATTCCGTTTGGACTCCTGCGGAGGACTAAGTCGCAACACTTCGCACAGATGAGCGTTGACCGTTACCACCTTTTCCCCAGATGCTTTGCCTGAAGCGATACGCCCCACGCGGTGGCCATAGCGGGCGAATGAAGCTTCTTCGATCCGCCCATGGACACCTGCTTCTTCGAACGCTTCGAGCGCCGCCGCCTGGGCATGGGTCAGCCCCGGTTCTGCGCTGCCTTTGGGAAACGTCCACCGCCGGCTGCCTCGGGTGCGGACCAGCAGGAACTCGACGGCACCGCGGCGCATGCGGTAGCAAACCGCAGCGACCTGTTCGCACTCGCGCAATTTGCGAAGCTCCGACAGTCGAACGAACTCAGCCTGCAGACGGTCTTCTCCAGCGCGCGCCTGGACAACCGTCAAAACCAAATCTCGAGAGTTCCTCACAGCAGTCATCGCAACAGAGTGCACCGAGCCGGCCGCCTGTGCCTAGACCACAGCTTGGTTCCCGGGGGGCGTGACTATGAGGTTGATCGCGTCGCCTCTGAGTAATCCCGGCTGCTTTCAAACTTGAATTCCTGCTCCCCGGAATCTTTCTACATACTTGCGTCTCGCGTCTCCCGGAAGACAGTATTCATACTTTACGGGCCGCACGCCGCCAGGAGAGATGATTGGAGAACATGCACTGCCTTCGCTGCAATCGCGAACTCGCACCCGGACACAAATCCGTGGCCCTCTACCTGTTTGCGCAGACCGTGGGCATTAGACCGCGCCAGAAGTCGACCGCCCATCGCATTTCTTTCTGTCCCCAGTGCTCAGTTTCTCTGGCCATGGGCCCTCCGCCCGAAGGCGCTCTAAACGTCGCCGCGTGGGATATGATCCGCGACCTTGTGGGCTCAGACCCGGCACTGAACCAAGCCGCATGGGAAAGCCTAAGCGGGGTCTCAGGCCTGCTCCCGGCAACTGGCACGGACGGCGCTCCTCGCCCGGCCCCAGCCACTGGATCATTCGAGTTTTGATCAGAAATCATGAAGGCTCATCTTTCTGAGCCGCGCTGAACCTCGCTGAATCACACAGTTTTCTCAAATTTTCGTCCCTTGGCTAACCCTTTTCACCTTCTCGCTGTCTAAAGAAGCAGCCCCAGCAGGGAACTTCGCGCGGCACGGCTGCGTATTAATAATCAGATGCTTGAACGAAGACGGTTCAGGCGGGATTGAGACCCCCCGCCTGACTCGTTCTCAGGACCCCCACGCACCTCCCCGGAGGCGTGGGGGTATATCTCATGCGAATACTTCTCGACATAGTCCGCCAGTCGCTCTCCACGCTATGGGCGCACAAGCTGCGCTCTTTCCTCACCATGTTTGGAATCGCGTGGGGCGTGGGCTCCTTGCTGCTGCTGGTAGGGCTGGGAGAGGGTTTTCGCAGTGGTCAAGACAAGAACCTGGCCGAGTTGGGTCAAGACATTATGTTTCTCTTCCCCGGCCGCATCCCCGCCGTCGCGGGCAGTTATCAATCGGGGCAGCCTTACTATCTGACTTACGGCGACTATTTTGCCATTCGCGATCAGTCCCGGTTTCTGCGGGCGGTTTCCCCTGTGCTGGAGCGCGATGACATCCGCGCGGTCAGCGACTACGGTTCCACCAACGGCCAGGTTTTCGGCGTTGCTCCGTCCTATAACCAGATTCGCAACACTCCCATTGAACCCGGACGCTGGTTCAATGACGAGGACAACACCCAGCATCGCCGCGTGGCCGTGGTGGGATGGGAACTGCTCAAGAACATGTTCCCGGGAGAGCCGGCCGTGGGCAGCACCATCCTGCTCAACGACATGGATTTCAAAGTAATCGGGGTCATCCCCAAGATTGGCAAAGAGGGCAACAACGGCACCAACAACCGCATCTTCGTCCCCTTCGACACCATGCGTATGCTCTTCCCGCTCAAGGCGCAGAACACGGAGAATGCCATCTCGTTTCTGAATTACCGGCCCATAAGAAAAGAATTGCACGTCGAGGCCAAGAATGAAGTTCACGCCATCATCGCCCGGCGACATGGTTTCGATCCCAGTCTGGACGACGCGTTCATGGACTGGGACACCATCGACGGCTCCATTCGCGTAGCCAAGATTTTTGATGCGATGGATTGGTTCCTCGGAGTTGTGGGAGTCGTCACTCTCGGCCTGGGTGCCATCGGCATCATCAACATCATGCTGGTATCGGTTACGGAACGGACGCGGGAGATTGGCCTGCGCAAGGCTTTGGGCGCTACGCACCGCAACATCATGACTCAGTTTTTTGTCGAAGGCGCATTCCTCACTGCGTTCAGCGGCTGCATCGGACTGGCCATTACGGGAGCCTTCGTGACGCTGCTGGCGCAGTTGCCTTCTCCGGAGGGATTCGACACGCCGCGCATCGTGCCCGCTTCCGCCGTAGTCGCCATACTTTCGCTGTCTCTGGCCGGCATCGTCGCCGGTCTTTATCCCGCGCGCAAGGCCGCGCTGCTTCCTCCGGTGGAAGCCCTGAGGCAGGAGTAACTATGCTGGGTGATCTGGGCCGACAAGCTTTTAACGCGCTGCAACACAACCGCCGCCGCTCTACCCTCACCATGCTGGGCATGGCTTGGGGCATTGCCACGGTGGTGCTGCTGCTGGCCTACGGTTCCGGCTTTGAAAGCGCTCTGATGATCGCCTTCCGCACCTTTGGAGGCAACCTGGTCGGCATTTTCCCCGGACGCACTTCGCTGCAAGCCGGAGGATCCAAAGCTGGGGTTCAGGTACGCCTTACTCGCGACGATCTCGATTTCCTCCGCGCTGAGTGCCCCATGCTCACCCGCATCTCCCCGGAAGTGGATAAGCAAAGCCTCGTGGCTTTCGGCACCCGCACCGGCAGCTATAACGTTCACGGCGTCTACTCGAGTTACGAAAAGATTCGTGCCCTTGACGTTGCTCAAGGCACTTTCTTCGGCGAACAGGAGGATTTCACTCACTCTCGCGTCGCCGTCATCGGTTCTACGGTGAAGAAAAAACTCTTCTCCGGCCAGAACGCGCTCGGAGAAGATGTTCGTGTCGACGGCATCTCCTACAAGGTAATTGGCGTCCTCCAACACACCATCTCCAACGGTGACGAGGATATGAACTCCCTGGTCTATGTCCCGTACAGCGCCATGAGCGATCTTAAGAATTCTTTCTATCTTGATGGCATTTTCATGGATTACGAAGGCGACCATAGCAAAATGGTCGAGGCCGTGAAAAGTTCTATGGCCTTCCATCACAACTTCGATCCCAAAGACGAGCGCGCCATCTATGTCTTCGACGCAGTGAAAGATCTCGCCGATCTCAACGTGATCACGGTCGGAATAAAAGTTCTGTTGGGTTTCATCGGACTGCTCACGCTCGGCATCGGCGGCGTCGGCCTGATGAACATCATGCTGGTCTCCGTCACCCAGCGCACGCGCGAAATCGGCGTCGAAAAGGCTTTGGGAGCCCGGCGCTGGCACATTCTTTTTCAGTTCCTCGCCGAAGCTCTGGTGATTACCGCCCTGGGCGGCCTGTTAGGAGTAGTCCTGGCTTATCTGGTCTCGTGGAGCGTGGGCTCCCTAACTCTGTGGAGCGCCTTCATCGAAGACGCTAGCGCAGGCGATATCCACCTCTATATCGATTCCACCACCCTGATCTGGTCGACGGTGATTCTCAGCTTCGTCGGCATAGTCAGCGGCATGCTCCCGGCCATCAAAGCCGCGAGACTGAATCCAATAGAAGCATTACGCTACGAATAACATTTTCCTCGCACTGTCATCCTGAGCGTAGGAACTGCTTCGCGAAGCGAAGCAGTTACGCAGTCGAAGGATCCCCAACAGCTTAGCGCTACCGAAGGCCCGGCAAGAGGCCGCCTCAATCTGCTGCCGCTTCAGTTTCTATGCGTCACCCGATTCATTTCCGAGCGGCCGCCCTGCTTTACAATCCCTCTGTGCCCGAAACCGCCGCTACCCGCCTGGACCGAGTCCTCACGCAACTCCGCCTCTACGAGCATCCTCTCCTGAACTTCTCCGCCCGATCCAAGGGCGAAGGCGTAGAAATCATCATCCAGTTCAAGGACGCGTCCGTCCCGGTACACAATTACTATTTCGATCTGCATCCTCGCGACCTCGACCATCCGCAGTTCGAATGGAGCTTCCAGCGCCAGCTCTATGACGCGTTACACGATTATTTTTGCGAAATGTTCATTCGCACACCGCAGGACCGTGCCGAGAGGCGCGAGAAAGAATCGTGAACCTGCTGCGACAAAAGATCGAGCAGGAAATCCGTGAGCGCGGACCCATCCCATTCTCGCGCTATATGGAACTCTGCCTTTACGATCCAGAGCATGGCTATTACTCGCGAAATGCCGAACAATTCGGCAAGGCTGGCGACTTCTACACCTCAAGCGACGTACACAAAGTCTTTGGCCGACTTCTCGCCCGCCAGTTCGAAGAAATGTGGCGCGTACTGGGCTCCCCTCAGCGAATCGAACTCATCGAACTCGGTCCCGGGCGCGGCTTGTTCGCTCAGGACGTGCTCGACTGGTCGGAAAAGAAGTTTCCGGACTTCTTTCGCGAGCTTCGCTACGTTCTTGTCGAAAGTTCGCCGGCCTTGCGCGAGCGCATTGGCGAGACTCTGGGAGATCATCTCGCATCGGGAAGAGCGCAACTCGGCGCGCTCGATGCTCTCGACAAGACGTCGGGCCGCGACATCCCGACTATCGTCTTCGCTAACGAATTCTTCGACGCCTTGCCAGTCGAAATCCTGAGCACAGGGGGTTCCCTGCTGGTCGACACGCGCGACGGCCGCTTTCTTGAAACCTGGGCACCGCCTTCGCCGGAGGAACTCGAATTCCTCGATCGTTACTCAGTCCATCCCGAGTCCGGCGAACGCATCGAAGTGCCTCTCGCGGCACAACGATCCATGGATAGCATCGCGGCCCGCATCCACCGCGGGTTCATCATCGCCATCGACTACGGCTACACCCGCGCAGAGCAGCTCGCGGGGCGTCATCGCGGCACATTGAAGGCGCTCCGCCGGCATTCCATCAGCGTCGATCCCTACGAAGCTCCCGGCGAGCAAGACATCACCGCCGACGTAAACTTCACCGCGCTCGCCGCCGCCGCCGAAAAAGAAGGCATGCAGGCGCAGAAGGTGGTCACCCAATCCCAATTCCTGATGGGCATTGGCGAAGCCAACCAGTTTGCTGACGCGTTCGAAGAATGCCGCTTGCCGCAAGAGCGCGCCAAAGTAGCGCTGCAATTAAAGCATCTGGTCACACCCGCAGGCATGGGCGAAAGTTTCCAGGTTCTGATCGTTAGCCAGAACATCGAGAACGAAAAAGTGCATGCCTTGGCGGGTCTGAGCTTCGGGCGGGAATTGCGCCGCGCTGAGTGACAACTTCGCTTATTCCAAAATCATTGGTAATCCGAAGCGTGCGTCAAGCTCGGCGAGGAACCTGCTTCGCAGCTTCCGTCGACTCCGGATACTCATACACCCCGCGCCCTGATTTTCGCCCCAACCGTCCTGCCTTCACATACTGCACCAGCAGCGGCGCGGGACGATATTTTTCTCCCAGCGATTTGTGGAGATACTCGAGAATATTGAGCCGCGTATCAAGCCCAACTAAATCGACCAGCTCGAACGGCCCCATGGGATGGTTCAGTCCAAGTTTCAGCGCCTTGTCGATGTCCGCCGCCGAGGCAATCCCCTCCTGCAGCATGTAGAACGCCTCATTGCCGATCATCGCATTGATGCGGCTCGTGATGAAGCCTGGGGCTTCTTTGATCACGACTACTTCCTTACCCATCCGATTGCCCACTTCAACTACCGTGGCCAGAGTGTCCTCGTCCGTCTCCAGAGCCCGCACGATTTCGAGCAGTTTCATCTTGTGCACGGGATTAAAGAAGTGCATGCCCACACACTTCTTCGCACGGTAGGTGACACTGGCAATTTCGGTAACGCTAAGAGATGATGTATTCGAAGCCAGAATCGTCGTGGGACGGCAGATCTTGTCGAGCAGAGTGAAGATCTCAATCTTCGACTCCATCTCTTCCGGAACAGCTTCAATTACCAGATCGGCCTCGCGCGCCGCCTCCTCAACCGAACCGGCATACTCGAGACGAGCGAAGGCGGCGTCGGCGTCCGGAGCGGTAACTTTTCCCAACTCAATTGCCTTGTCGAGATTGGCCCGGATCTCGCCTTCGGCCCGTCGCAGAGCCGCGGGTACCAGGTCTTCCAGAACGGTGCGGTACCCGCCAATCGCGGCGGCATGGGCAATGCCACGGCCCATGATCCCGGCGCCGATTACCGCGACAGTTTTCACCTGCGACACTACGGGCCCACCTTGTCAAGATCCGCAATCGCGGCGTTGAGTGCCCCGCCCGCGGCCCGCAAATACTCCGCCAGCCGCTGACGCTCCTCCGTGTTCATGCTCGGAATGTAAAGGCAAAGACGCCGCACCGTGGCCGTAATGTCGTCCACATAATTCATCGCTCGAATCAGTTCCCCAGTTGCTGGCATGAGTGCTCCTGTAATCCGTGCTACTGCAGATTGATCAGCTTTCCCGGCTTACTCTAAGGCTCGCCCGCGCTCCACCGTCAACAAAGCGCCGCAAGCCAAACTCCTATTCTGGACGCGTCAGCCAATTTAGTAAAGGCAGGTCTGGCATCGATGCAGAAGCGCTCAACTCCTCGATGGCGGCAATTCTGCTCGCTTCTTAAGAATGTTTCTTAGCAACGATCGAACCGCAACCGCATATAATTTGTATCGATTCTTTTAATGGGCCGTCCCAGCTCACCGCGAATCTAAGCTATATGGCAGATAAGGCCTTAAAACGCTACATTTTCGCGAGCGACTTCGATCAGACGCTTACCTTCAATGACTCGGGCTATGTGCTCGCAGAACTGGTTGGCATTCCCACCGCTGAGTTCGAGCGCAAGGCCAAAGGAATGGCCAAGATCAACTTGGTGCAGCAGGGAGCCGAACTCGCCTACCTCCTGCTCCACGACCCGGAGTTCAAGGCCAAAGTCCGAAAGGAACATCTCCACGAAGTAGGCAAACGCATCCGCCTCAAAGGCGACATTCAACTGCTTTACCAGATCCTCGAAACCGGCGTCGATGGACACTTCTTCGACTTCTATATTCTCTCTGCCGCTCCCGTCGAGGTGATCCACTCCGCTCTCGAGGGCATCGTTCCCAAGGATCACATCTTTGGCACCGAATTCCGCTACAAACCTTCCAGCGAGATTGACACCATCATCCGTGCCACCGCCGGCTATGGCAAAGTGGCCGTCCTCAAGCAGTTGCTGGTCCAGCACGTCACCGGTCCCGATCACGTCATTTACACCGGAGATGGCAGCTCCGATATTCACGTTATGCTGGAAGTAAACGCGCGTGACGGCCTCACCATCGCGGTGTCGGAGTCCCCTCACGTTTCGCAGATCGCCAAGCGCACTGTGCTCAGTACCAGCGCTTTCGCAGTGTTGGCGCCCATTCTCGAAGAAGTGGCCGGTTGGGAACGAGCCCGCATTCGCACCTTCTTCGAGTCCAAGGGGATGCTCATCCAGGAGTGGGAGCGCGTTCGGACCGACTGGCTCACCGTGCGTCCCGCGATTACCGAGACCGCAGAACCAGTGAGCGCAGAGTGACGCCCTCGCACGCTCTGCGAACAGCTGACAGATAGAGGATTCGTATCAGGGTGCTCCTTCAGACGCTGCATGCTGCGCGATAAAAGTCTAATCCCGCTCTCGCACCAACATCAGCAAGCGTTAGCTCTATGTGTCCGCATTGAGCGCGCCCGTCCCATCTCCACCACGGACCTGCCAGCTTGGCAAACGGAGATCGAGCAGCGATTCGAACATGAAATCAAGATCCATTTCTCCGCCGAAGAACAAGTCCTGTTTCCGGCCGCTCGCGAGTTTCCAGAATTACTTCCGCTGGTGGAAGAATTACTCGCGGACCATGCCGCACTGCGGGAATCCTTCTCGCAAGCCGAGGCGCGCCGCATGTCCCCGGAAGCCGTAGCTACCTTCGCCCAAGAACTCTCCACCCACATCCGCAAAGAAGAGCGCCAGCTCTTCGAGTACCTGCAGAAATTGATGAACACGGAAGAATTGGCAATACTGGGATGCAAATTGGAGGAAGCTCTGAAGGCCGCCGAACAGTCCTGCATCCTGCCGAATGAAGCCACGAAACTAAAACCAAAGAGCAGCGCCCGCACTGATCACTGACCACCGATCACTGGCTACTGCTTTCACGTCTCCAGCCGGAAGCGTGTTTCCGCCAGCCCGTAAAGCTTGCGCCAGACCAGCCGGTTCACGGTCACGACGGTTGCCGCCATCATCATGGTCGCAGCCAGCAGTAGGTGAAAATCACCTGCGTCGGTAGCCTGGCTGATGGTTGCGCCCAGCCCGGTCGTCGTGTAGATGTGACCCTTGAAATGAAAGTACTCGGCGACGATGCTGGCGTTCCAGGCCCCGCCAGAAGCCGTCACCAGGCCGGTAACAAGATAAGGAAAAATTCCTGGCAGAATCAGCTTCTTCCAGCGCTCGAGGCCTCGCATCCGGAAGACCGAGCAGCATTCCTTCAAGTCGGTCGGGATCGCCATCGCTCCTGCGATCACGTTAAACAGCACGTACCACTGCGTCCCGAGCAACAAGACAACAATTGATGCCAGCCCGAGGCCGCCTCCCAACTGGATCAGCACCAATAAAATCACAGGCAACAACGCCGTCGCCGGCACAGAGGCTGCAATCTGCGCCAGCGGCTGCGCAATGCGCGCCAGCCGAGGATTGAAGTCCGATCGTCACCCCCACCGGAATCGTCCACAACGCCCCCAGCAGCAACGCAAGATTCACTCGCAGAAAAGTTGCGCCCAGCCCCAGCGCCGTCTCATGCAATTCGGCCTTTTGTATTCCGCTGAGAATAATCGCTACCCGAACCACGCCGTAGCCGATGCCCGCCAGCGCCAGCACCGCAAGCCCGCGCAACAACCAGTCCCGCCATGGAGCCGCAACTTCTTCCGAACTCTCTTGCTCATGCTTTCGCGCAAAGTGCAGGAGCAAACGTTCCCTAAGCGGCCGCAGCGTCTTCTGCCGAATTCTCGCAAGCCCGCTGGAATGTTGCACCAGGTTCAGAACCCAGGATCGCGGAGCATCCGTGCTCTCCACTTGCTCGACTTTAAATTTCTCAGCCCACGCGATCACCGGACGCCACACAAACTGATCGAGCAGCACAATCACGGCGACCATCGTAGCCACGCCCCAAAAGATCGAGGCCGTGTCCCCCGCACTGGCCGCGGTTTGCAGATAGGAACCCAAACCCGGCAGTCGGAAATCGCGCTGCCCCAGCACGAACATTTCACACACCATCAACGCGAACCATCCTCCAGCCACCGACATCATCGAGTTCCACACCAACCCGATCGCCGAAAATGGCAACTCCATCTGCGTGAAGCGCTGCCACCAGCTGAACCGGTAGATCTTCGCCGCCTCCCGCATTTCGTTCGGAATGCTCTTCTGCGAAGCGTAAAAACTGAAGGCCATGTTCCATACCTGACCGGTAAAAATCAGAAGGATGGTCCCCAGTTCGACACCGAGTTGTCTGCCCGGAAAAAGCGCCACCATCGCCAGCATCACAGGAGGGAGAAAACTCAGCACTGGAATCGACTGCAGCACATCCAGCAGCGGAAGCATGAAGCGTTCGGCGCGCGCGTTGTACGCGGCCACGTATCCATACACAAGCGCGAACCCCAGACTCAGCACGTACGCGACGGTGATGCGCAACAGCGAATAACCCGCATAGGCAGGCAGCGCCCGCACACTGCGCGAAATCTCAACCGATGGCGTGAATGGCCCAAACCAGGAGCGCCCCACGCTGACTACGCCATAAAACAGCGCAATCCCCGCGCCGAACATGATCACATCGGGCAGGTGCGAGACTTCGATCCGCGGCAGTTGCGCCCACAGGCGGTAAGCTGAGAATCCCCGCAGCGTGATGCTCTTCTTCATGCGCTGGTTTTTCCTTCAACTGCAAACTGGTTTTGCTTTGAGGCCGTTTCGCGCGTGACCAAACGCTGCCCCGAGCGAAGCCGCACGGGATCAACTTTTGGCGTCGGAGTCGCGTCGTGACTCTCAACTGCGAGACCCGACGCCGGCTCTGTCGCCGCAACGTCAGTCAACACCAGCCGCCCACTCTCCCGGTCGTAATCGAAAATCTCCGCGTAACGCCCCCAGTTCACGGCCGTATCGAACTGCCGCTGCACTTCCTCCTCGGAGAAGTGCTCGTCGAGAATGTCGTGAAAGAATTCGTCGTTAATGGAGTGGTCCGACTTCCGTTTCAAAATGCTGCTGATCTGCTTCAGAATCGTGACGTGTTCCAGCGCCGCCTCGCGGAACAATACCTTGCGCGCCTGGATGTCGGCATCGGCGAACATCACTCCTTGCCTCGAGAGTTGCACATCGCCCTCCTTCAACCAGGCGAAACCCAGCAACTGGCAGGCTTCCAGGATGGGCAGCAGGTCCTCCACATCCATCACCAGTTCTTCACTCAGGCGAAAAAGATCTTCGCGCCCGCCGCGATCGTGCAGCAACTCGAGCAGGCCCGCAATCCCGCCGACGCGCGCGTGCGGCAGAATCTGGTATTTGCTGGTCCGCACCGGCGATTCGGTCCGCTTCAACCCTCCCGCCGGCACAACGATCTCTCCCGTACTCTCCGGATCGGGCAAAGCATGTTCGACGTCCGGCTCCGTCATGATCTTGTAGATGTAATCCACCAGCTCCGCAAATCGGCCAGACTTGCGGTCGCGGGGATGCGAAAGACGTCACATTGAAATCTGACCGGATGCGCGCCGGGTTTCTCCCGAGCACGACGATGCGGTCCGCCAGCATCACCGCTTCCTCAATGTTGTGCGTCACAATAAAAATAGCGCTGGTCGGCATTTTCTTACTGAGCCACAGCTCCAGCAGTTCACCGCGCAGGTTTTCCGCCGTCAGCACGTCGAACGCGGAGAATGGTTCGTCCATGAACAGCACTTCGGGTTCCACCACCAGCGCCCGCGCAAACCCCACCCGCTGCTTCATGCCGCCCGAAAGTTCCTTGGGATACGCCGTCTCAAAGCCATCCAGGCCCACCGTATCCAGCATGCGGAGCGCCCGTTTGCGCCGCTCCACCGCCGCCACCCCCCGCGCTTCCAGCGGAGCTTCCACGTTCTCCAGAACCGTAAGCCAGGGAAACAGCGCGAAACTCTGGAAGACGATCGCCACGTTCGGCGATTGACCGCCCAGCGGCTTGCCGTGCCAGAACAACGCTCCCGACGAAGGTTGCGAAAGCCCGCTCAGTATGCGCAGCAAAGTGGACTTGCCGCAGCCCGAAGCGCCCAGCAGAGCAATGATTTTGCCCGGCTCAATGATGAAGTCCGTGAGCCCCACCACCTGAATGCGCGTCCCGTCCGGCTGGGGATACGACTTCTCAATCGCGCGCGCTTCGATAATGGGTTCCGTCGCCAAAATACTCTCCGTAACTTCTATACACGATCACGGGGGGGGCGCAAAGCTGATTGTCATCCTGAGCAGCGCGTTCTTTGCGCGGCGAAGGATCTACGCGAGCCGCGCGATGAGTCGCGTCCTTTGCGACGCAATAATCGCGCGTCCGGCTCGCTTCCTCTTAACACTGCATTTACAATCGGCGGCCGGAGGCGGCGATTTTAGGCCGCGAAGTCTTCATCCGGCAGAACAGGAAGCGGCTGAGGCAGCCGGTCCGTCACTTCGGCGAGGTGGGCAAGCTTCGCAGTCACTTCAGCCGTAAACTGCCCCGGCGCAAAACGCCACTTCCAATTTCCACCGTGCAGGCTGGGCGTATTCATGCGGGCCTCGCTGCCCAGGCCCAGCACATCCTGCAGGGGGATCAAGGCAAACTCGGCCGCAGAAGTCTGCGCCGCGCGGATGAACGCCCAATGGATCCCATCGTCGCAGCGGCCCAGATACGCTTCCGCATTACGCCGTTCGTGCTCGGCCGCCCCCGACCGGAACCAGCCTACGGTTGTGTCGTTGTCGTGCGTCCCCGTGTAAATGATCTTGCCCGCCGGCGCGATGCGGCAAATAAATGTGGGCGCCCTCGTCCCCAAATCCGAACTGCAGCACGGCGATTCCCGGAATCTGCAGCCGGTTCCGCAAGGCATGAACCTCCGGCGTAATGTAGCCCAGATCCTCCGCAAAAAATGGCAGCCCCCCGAGAGCCTCGCGCAGCTTGTGAAACAGATCGTCTCGCGGACCATCCACCCAGCGCCCGTTAATCGCCGTCGGATCCGACGCAGGAATCTCCCAGAACTGGTCGAACCCGCGAAAATGATCGAGCCGGATGTAGTCGCAATTCTGCGTCGCCCAGCGCAGCCGCTGCACCCACCACTCATAGCCCTGCGCCTTCATCACGTCCCAGCGGTAAAGTGGATTTCCCCAGCGCTGTCCGGTCTTGCTGAAAAAATCAGGAGGCACGCCCGAAACCACCTCAGGTTCCAGATTCTCCTTCAGCCGAAAGAGTTCGCGATGCATCCAGACGTCGGCGCTATCGTAGTTGACGAAAATCGCGACATCGCCAACGACGCGAATCGAGCGCTCCGAACAATACCGCCGCAGGGCCCGCCACTGCTCGTAAAAAGCGAACTGTAAGGCGCTGCGGATCTCCAGATCGGCTGCCAATTCGTTGCGCGCCCGCTCCAGCGCCGCCGGTTCACGATGCGCCAGTCCCGCCGGCCACTCATTCCAGCTTGCCAGCTTCTGCTGGGCACGCAGCGCGTCGAACAGAACGAAATCGTCGAGCCACCACGCATTCTCGGAGCGGAATCGCTCAAAGCGCTGGCGCGCGCCGCTCGAGGCGGTCGCACAAAACTTCGCCCCGCCTCAAACAGCAGCGGCATCTTCGCGGCAAACACCTGATCGTATTCGACCGCACCATCTCCGAAGAGGTCGCGGAAATGAGAAAGGAAGATGCGGGGAGTTTGTCTTGATCGATCCATCCGTGGCTGGCCAGCCGCTCCAGGCTGATCAGCAGTGGATTTCCGGCAAACGCCGAAGTGGAAGAATACGGCGAATTTCCGTAACCCAGCGGACCAAGCGGAAGAACCTGCCACAATCCCTGGCGGGCGGAGGCGAGAGAATCGACAAACTGATAAGCTGCCGGACCAAAATCACCGATGCCGCCGCGCGAAGGCAACGACGTGGGATGCAACAAAATGCCTGCGGCACGCGGAAACGGCATGCAACTCGGTCACTACCTCAGATATCTGCTGAACCACCTATCATCCCGAGCGAAGCGAAGAGATCTTGGTCCTGGCCTGACCGACCGCTCTACGCCCCCGGCTCGCTTCCCGCCCGCGTCAGCGCTTTCATCTCTTCCTGGTTGATTTTGATCTTGCCCGATTTCTCCATCTGCCCGCGCAGGTTGGTCACGAACAATCCGAAAAGCTCCTGCTGCTTGCCCTGCAACAGCACATCCCGAATCTGATCGCGCTTGGCGGCAAAGTCCGCATCCGCTGGAGCCTGCACCTCGAGCAGGGAAATCACCACCCCATCAGCTCCGTTATTGATCGGCGCCGCTGATGTCTCCCGGCTTCATGCGTGAACGCCACCGAAGCCTCGCCGGTCATGGAGCCAATATCCGGAACCTGCCCGTCGGGCAACACGAAGTCGCTGGTCTTCACCGTCGGCGCCCAGCTCTTTCGCCGCCTTCTTCAGATCATGTTCCGTTTTCGCGCGATCGGAAAGTTCCTGCGTCTTCTGCGCCAGCAGAACGCCCGCCCGCTCGCTCTTGAACTGCCCCTCCACTCGGGTGCGGATTTCGTCGAACGTCGGCGTTGACGGCGGCTTCACCGCCAGCAACTGAAACACCGCGAACCCCTGCGATGTCGGAGCCATCGTCCGGCGGCGACTTTTCCGCCGCGCGTGAACACCGCGTCCATGAACTGCGGCGCCGGCCCTAATCCCGGCACCAGATCCCTGCGGCCGAAGAAATCCGAGGTCACAACCGGCACGCCTTTCGCCGACGCGGCGGCATCCAGCCCCTGCGTCTTTGCCGCTGCGCCAGATCTTCCGCCTGTTTCTGCGCCGCCTCCTGCGCTTTCTGCTGCTTCAGGATCGGCTCAATCTCAGCTTTCACCTCATCCAGCGTCTTCATGTGCGCATCCTGCTTGTCGTCCACACGGATGATGTGGAACCCGTCCACCGTCTTCACCACATCGCTGGTCTTGCCCTTTGGGCAGCGACGATGCCGCCTTTTCGAAACTCGGCCCCCATCTGGCTCTTCCCGATCCATCCCAGCGACCCGCCGACGTTCGCGCTTCCCGGTGTCTTCCGAATATTTCTTGGCCAGGTCCTCGAACTTCGCTCCGCCCTTCAACTGCTTCAGGACGTCTTCCGCTCGCCGTTGGGCATCGGCCACGCCCTTCTCGTCGATCTTGCCATCCGGCCCAGGCAGCGGCATCTTGATCCAGATATGGCTCACCTTGATCTGCTCCGGAACTCGGTACTGATCGCGATGCTGATTGTAATAAGCCTGCAGATCGTCCCGCGTCACCTGCACTCCGCTCTGCACCTTCCCGGTATCGAGCATCGCATACTTGATCTTGCGCTTCTCGGGAACCGAGTTCGCATAGCTTTTCTGGTGGCTGTCGTAGTACGCCTTCAGTTCTTCGACCGTGGGATGAAGTCCCTTCTTGATGTCATCCTGCTTCAGGACGGCGTAATCAAACTTCACCTTCGTATTCTCTTTCGCAAACTCCTGCCGAACGGCTGCATCGCTCACCGACGCACTGCCAGTGATCAAAGCTTGCAGCTTGCTGACCATGATGTCTTTGCCCACGATCGTCTTCGAAAGTCGCAGGCGTCAGGTTCGCCCGCTGCAGCATGCTCTGGTATTCCGCCTCCCCGACAAAGTTTCCGCCCGGGAAAGAAATAGACAGCATAGCGCCCGTGCTGCAGGTCATCCTTCACTTCCTGCGGCGTAGATTTCAACCCCATGCGCTGGGCCTCGATCAGCAATGCTTCCCTGTCGATCAACTGCTCGGACGCACGCGGAATCGCCTGCTGCATCAGAAAAGGCATTATCATCGACGCCTGCGCGCCATATTGCTGCGCCTGCTGTTGCGCCATCTGGTGCGCCGTATCGCGAACCTGCTCGGCGGTAATATCCTGCGCCGTTCACCTTCGCAATAACGCCCTTGCCCGGCGTACCCGTCGAATCGGTGCCGATACCAGGAACAAATGCAATCACCATCGCCGCGCAAATCAGCAACAGCAGTCCGCTCAATACGATTTTCTTGACCGGCCCTTCAGTTTGCAGAAATCGGATCATCTTCTTATCACTCCGGAAGTGTGCAGCAGAATCAATAATTATAAACCAATCAACCGCTGATGAAGCTTCGCGAGCTCTCTCGAAACGTTCCTCATCTGAGCGAAACCAAGGCCTGACCTGAGACGAAACTGAACGTGACCCACACACTCTATGCCTGATCGTCTCCATCAGCGGCGTGACTTCTCAAGGTCTTCCGCCGACGGTCTTCCGGCAGCGAACCTCGCTGCCCAGCCCTCTCCCAACTCCGCTATTGAAACGTATCAATAGACGTGTTATCCCTCTTAGTTCCCGGACTAAGGTCCGCGGATGTGATCGGCATCGCGTGCTCCAACCGCACGCAAAGGGAGCAACATGAATTCCGGAAAGACGCCAGCCTTCCCCGCTCGCCTGTTGGCACAGTTGCTGCTGCTTACTCTTTCTCTTCTCCGCACCTTCTCTTGGCCGCCGACACTCCCGCCTCCAAACCGGGCCCCGGCGCACACCGGACCAACTCGCTCTCCGCGACCATTGGACGCTGCAATCCTCCGCCAAAGTCGAAGCCAAAGGCGAAATCATCTCCACCCCCGCCTTCGTGCCCAAGGGATGGCATGATGTCACCGTTCCCACCACGGTCGTCGCAGCTCTGGTGAAGGACAAAACCCTCCCCGACCCGTTCTTCGCCATGAACCTCCGCCAGTTTGCCGGCGTGACTTACCCCATCGGTGGAAATTTCTCCAACATCGCCATGCAGACCGACAGTCCCTACGCGGTCTCCTGGTGGTATCGCAAACAGTTCGCCGCGCCCGCTTCCTACGCCGGAAAAACTGCCTGGCTGAATTTCAGAGGCATCAACTACCGCGCCAACGTCTGGCTCAACGGAAAACAGATTGCCAACTCCGATCAACATCGCCGGAGCCTGGCGCACTTACGAATTCAACGTTACCGCAGCCCTAAAACCTGGCCACGAAAACGTGCTCGCCGTGCAGGTCTTCGCTCCCACCGAGAACGATCTGGCCATCACCTTCGTCGACTGGAATCCCGCGCCTCCCGATAAGAACATGGGACTGTGGCGCGAAGTCTATCTCACCACCAGCGGCCCGGTCGCACTGCGCTATCCCACGGTCGTGTCGAAACTTGATCTGCCCGCCAACGATTCCGCCCAACTCACCGTCACCGCTCAACTGAAAAACGGCACCAACGCACCCGGTGAAAGGCAAACTGAAAGGCCAGATCGAAAACGTCTCCTTCGAGCAGGAAGTCGAACTCGCCGCGAACGAAACCAAAGATGTCACCTTCACTCCCGACCAATTCCCTCAACTCGTCTTCGCCAATCCGCGCCTCTGGTGGCCCGCGCAAATGGGCAAGCCGACGCTTTATCCGCTGACCATGGCATTCGAGGTTAACGGCACGAGTCAGCGATCATTCGCAAACCGAGTTCGGCATCCGCGAAGTGACTTCCGAAGTAAATGCCACCGGCGGACGCGCCTTCCACATCAACGGCAAAAACATCCTCATCCGCGGCGGCGGCTGGACCCCCGACATGATGCTTCGCGAGAACTCCCAGCGCCTGCACGACGAATTCCGCTACGTTCGCGATATGGGACTAAACACCGTCCGCCTCGAAGGCAAACTCGAAACCCAGGAGTTCTTCGACCTCGCCGACCACGAAGGAATTCTGGTGATGGCCGGCTGGTGCTGCTGCGATTTCTGGGAGCGCTGGACGCGATGGAAGCCGCAGGATTTCGAGATCGCCCAGCAATCCCTGCGCGATCAGATTTACCGCCTTCGCAGCCATCCCAGCATGGTCATGTGGCTGAACGGCAGCGACAACCCGCCTCCGCCGGATGTCGAGCAGATGTATCTCGAATATCGAGAAGCAGCTGCTGTGGCCAAATCCTGTAGTTTCCTCTGCCACCGGCAAAGCCCACCACTGTCACCGGGGACAGCGGCGTCAAGATGTCAGGACCCTATGAATATATAGCTCCAGGCTACTGGGAGCAGGACACTCCCGCGGGCCAGCCCAACCGCAAACTGTGCAACCCTGGCGGCTGCGGCGGCGCTTACGGCTTCAACACCGAAACCAGCATGGGCCCTGCCGTTCCGCCGGTCGAGAGCATTCTCGCCATGGTCGGAAAAGACCATCTTTGGCCTATCGATGAGGTCTGGAACTACCACGCCGGCGGCGGCGAATTCAAAACCATCCAGGTATTCAGCACCGCCCTCGCCAACCGCTACGGCAAGTCCGACAACGTCGAGGACTTCGCCGCCAAGTCGCAACTGCAGACGTACGAAGGCGTGCGCGCCATGTACGAAGCCTATAGCCGCAACAAATATCAATCAACCGGCGTGATCCAGTGGATGCTGAACAACGCCTGGCCTTCCATGATCTGGCATCTCTACGACTACTACCTGCGCCCCGCCGGCGGCTACTTCGGCGCCAAGCGCGCCATGGAAGCGCTGCATCCGGTCTATGGATACGATGACCACTCCATCTGGCTGGTTAGCAGCCAGTACGAAGATGCCAAGGGGCTCAAGCTCACCACCAAGATTTACAACCTGGACATGACCGAGAAGTTTTCTCACGAAGACTCTCTCGACGCGCCTGCCGACAGCACCGCCAAGATATTCGCTCTGCCTGCTATCGACGGCCTGAGTCCGACGTACTTCGTAGCTTTGCGTCTGACAGACTCGGCCGGCAAACTCGTGGGCTCGAACTTCTACTGGCTCTCCACCAAACCCGAAACGATTGACTGGGCGAAATCTACCTGGTGGATGACACCAACCGATTCCTTCGCCGACTACACCGCCCTGGCGCAACTTCCCAAGCTAAAGCTTAAAGTTACCAGCCGCACGGAAAGCAAAGGCACAGAGTCCGTCACGCTTGTAACCGTAGAAAATCCCAGCAAGAGCCTGGCGTTCTTCGTGCACTTGAAAGTAAAAAGAGGCGCCAACGGCGACGAGATTCTGCCCGTAGACTGGCAAGACAACTACATTTCTCTTCTGCCCGGCGAGAAGCGAGAACTAACCGCCGCCTACCGGACCAGTGACTTGGGAACATCCAAAGCGGTGGTGGACGTGACCGGTTGGAACGTGGAGTGAAGCGCGGCGGAGTGCTTCAATTCCCTTCAAACATGCTGTGAAACTGACAATATATTTCCGTCGGGATCCTTGAACCATGCCGCCTTGTCCCC
Source organism: uncultured Acidobacteriaceae bacterium (assembly GCA_963827005.1). Lineage (GTDB taxonomy): Bacteria > Acidobacteriota > Terriglobia > Terriglobales > Acidobacteriaceae > Sulfotelmatobacter. The sequence goes on along the minus strand of CAWGZD010000006.1, from coordinate 865,618 downwards.
GCTCGACTCACGAACCGCAGCCCCAGGACGCCTTCGTAGAAAGCTCTCGCTTTTTCTGGATCCTTGGTGGGCACAAAAGCCACGACGTTGATCGAACCTAGCACCCGCTTCTCCTGGAGTCATTCGCGCACGCACTCCCCAGCGCTTCCCTACTCGTCTGCCGGCAACTCGAAGTCCACCAGATTGCCTCGAAATCCCTTGGTTTTCCACGCGCCAAAGGCAATTCCCACCGCCATCCAGATCGCCCCAAAGACCAGCGCTTTCGGGCTCAAGCTGATCCAGAGGAAAAAGCAGATCACAAAACCCAGAACAGGTGGCAGCAGATTACCCAACTTCTTTTCGGGTTCATGCAGGTAGTAGCGGACGAATGCCGCAGCATTGACGCCCATGAAGGCAATAAGCGCGCCGAAATTGAGCAGGTTGGCGCCCAGATCGTATCCGGTCGTGGCACCCGCCAGGGCCGGTAGCAAAAATGCACCGGCCAAAGCCAGTGCGCCTACAAACAGCACGTTGTTGCGCGGCACGTGCCGTTTGGCATCGACTGCGCCAAAGAACGACTTCGGCAAAGCGTTACTGCGTCCCATGCCATAAAGCAGGCGTGCCGCACCCAGTTGCGCGCCCATGCCCGAACCAAAGTTCGCCACCACCAAGGTGAAACCGACGATGGCAAATAGCGGCGCCCAGGCGCGTCCCGCCACAAAAGTAAAAGCCGTGTCCATGTTCGGAAACGGTTCAGAGGCTGGCCAGATCAGCTGCGCCGCATACACCTGGAACGCCGACAGAATCCCGATCACCACACAGACCAGCACCGTTGCAAGCAGAATGTTCCGCCGTGGATTCTCGGCTTCTTCTGAAAGCGTCGAGATGCCATCGAACCCAATGTATGTAAGCACTGCCACCGAGGTGCCACCCAGCACCGCTTTCGTATTCCAACTCGCGGGATCGTAGAAGGGCCGAGTAAAGAACGCCGAACCATCGTGAGGGTGGCCAAAAATAAAGCGCGCCGCCGCCACAAAAAAGATTGCGATCACCACTCCCATGCCCGCCGCCAGTGCCGTATTCACCCGAGCTGAAGTTTTCACGCCTTGAATATTCAAAGCCGTAAACATCAAGGCGAAGATAATCGCCCACGCCGCATATGAAACCCCGGGAGCAAATACGTGCGCCTGCTGGCTGATCCAGATAATGCAGATCATGGGATTGAGCAGGTAGTCCATTACCATGCTCCACCCCGTTACATAGCCCAGCGCCGGGTTAATCTCCTGCCCGACATAAGTGAACGCCGAACCCGCACTGGGATAAGCCCGCGCCATCCTCCCATAGCTGATCGCAGTGAAAAGCATCGCGACCATGGCGATCAGAATCGTAGTCACAACGTGGCCATGCCCACGATTGCTGAGCACCCCAAACACGGACATGGGTGCGACAGGTTGAATTACGATCACGCCGTAAAGGATCAGATCCCAAAGCGTGAGTGTGCGGCGTAAGCGTGCACCGGACGGTGCAACAGAGATAGCAGGTTCCATGGGTCCGCCTATTGGATTATGCGGAGGGCGAAACTGTCAACATTAAAACGTTTCTTCAACTCACTTCCCGTAGTCGAACCAGTACCCGCGCTGCTCGTTCCCTGACATGTGCCGCGTGTTGTATTCGAGAAGATAGTTGACGTGCGCGTCATCGAGCGGGAACGATTTGCCTGGCGTATACGGATAGTCGGTCATTTTCAGGAAAGGGAGCGGCGCCACGAAGTTGCCTTCGGCAGCGTAGAAGTCCATGTCTTTTTCGTAACCGTTGGCGGCAAAGAAGTAATCGCGCACCCAACCCTCGGGTAGCGCGGGCAGTCGCGATGAATCAAAGTCAAGACGCACTTCATCGCCCGATCCAAACACTACCAACTGATCATCGAGTGCCGTCAACAGCGGCAAAACGTCGCCATAGCGCGTGTAGGTTCCCATAGGACGCGTGTAAGGCCCGGTCGCGCTAACTTTTTCGTAAATATATTGCACATTGCCCGGCGGCGTGCCTTCGATCTTCAGCGGAAAGCCGTGGAAGCCGAGATCAGCGCGGACTAACGGAACCGGCGTGAGTCGGACACCGGCATTCTGCACGGTTCTATCGATAAGAATGCTGTCCCAATAAATCTGCAGATTAGTCGTGATGCGAACCTTCTGTGTCCCCAGCGGCAGCTTGCCCGTGAGATCAGCGGTCATCGTGCGCGGCCCGCCGGCCGGGAAGCCCATGTCATCGATCACGCGTACCCACTTGCCGTTCTTATCGAGCGCTTCCACACCCGGAGAGATCGCCTGTACCCCTGCTTGCGAGGCGGCATACATGCTGTTGGCCGAAAAATATTCAACATCGCCGTGCAGCAGCAACCACAGCGGACCGCCGCGGTAAGCCTCGCCCAGATCGAGAGTGAGACTATGCGGCTTGGCGAAACCTTGAAACTGCGTCAACGCAAAATCGCCGAAATAGCGATGCGCCAGCAAATCAGGCAACACGTTGTGCCCGTGCTCATCCCAAGCGCCCGCGGGCGGGTGCGTGTCCGTGCTCTTGCTCACCACCACCTTGAACTCTGGATACGGCGGGTTGGACGCGAAATATTCATTGGGATACACATCAAGATCCGCGGGATGATCGACCGCGAGCAGGCGCGCCTGATCAAGATAGACAGCTTCCTCCAGAGGCTCCATGAAGCGGAAGCTGAGCGCGCCGTCTTTCTCCCGAATCGCGTTGCGGTCGATCTTGACGTATTCAACCGGACGCGGAACGTCCCGCTGCCCGGGCCCAACCCAGTGTCCGACCACGCCCGCGCCCAGCATGTCGGCCACCAGTTCGTAGCGCTCACCATTCCACACAAACAGCGTAGGACACGAGCTTCCCCGGCGATCCATCTCGGTGAAGTTCTGCTGCCGGTCGCCCGCAACGTTGATCTCATCCTGCAACACGCCAGTCGGCCAAAGCATACGCACGATGTCGGCTTCTTTCGCGTCGCCAAGGCCAACCACGATGTCGGTAGAGTTCTGTCCCAGATATCCGTTCGATCCGGCGATCTCAAACTTCTGCCGGTTGCCGCCCGCAAACACTTCCACCTTGGTGCCAATAGCGCTCTTGTTGTCAGCCAGTCCTTTGAGCGAAAGACGCAGCCAGTGATTCTGATTGCCGCCTTCATTGCGCAGCAGCACCGCAGGCCCATGATTCTGCGTAATCAGCAAATCGGTAGCACCGTCCCCGTCGTAATCGCCGGTAATGATGGCGCGCGGCTCTTTGAGCTGAATCTTGTCGAGCCCAACGTCGGCTGTGACGTCTTTGAACCCGTCAGCCCCAAGATTGCGAAACAGCCGCACCTCGCCCCTGCCTTCTTTGGTTTCACCGACGGCAACCAGATCGACCCAACCGTCGTTGTCGTAGTCAATGGCAGCCACACCATTAGCGCGAACCCAGTTCGTCTCGGGAAGCGCGACGCGATCGAAGGTCTTACCGTGATTGTTGCGCCAGAGCGTAACCGCAGGGGATTCCTCGTGTGTAAAAGCCAGGTCCATCCAGCCGTCATGGTCGAAGTCGAGAACGGCGACACCTGTTGCGGAACGCTCACCCCAAAACTCCCGCCGACGGAATTGACCTTCTCTAGGGTTCTCGTAAACGAGGGGCTGAGTTCCCATCAGCACCAGATCCACTGCGCGGTCGTTGTTGTAATCCGTACCTACGGCAGCTTCGTTGTATCCAACAGCGGCAAGTCCAGTGGCTTCTGTTACGTTCGTGAAAGTCCCGTTCCCGTTGTTGCGCCACATCGAGTTAAAAGGAATGGCATGCACCTCAACGTCGGTCACTCCACGATGCTTGCCTAGCGGCATTGCGCTTCGGGAATTGGCGACCAGGTATATGTCCAAATCGCCGTCGTGGTCGTAATCGATGAACGTTAGCCCTGTCGCAATGCCGCCGCTTGTGATCCCAGCGAGCCCCGTTGAGTTCTTGAACGTGCCGTTCTTCTCGTTGTGCAGCAGCAAGGCTCCCTTGTCGATACTCACAGCCAGATCGGTTGCGCCATCGTTGTCGTAGTCACCTGCGGTACACGCTGTGCCATGTAGGCTCCCGTCCAGCCCAGCCTCCTTCGTCACGTCTTCGAACTTGCCACCCCCCACGTTGTGATAGAGCGACATGCCGCCCTGAGCCCCGTTGTTAGCGACAAAGACGTCGATCTTGCCGTCACTGTCAAAGTCAAGAAAACAGGCGCCAGGACCGGGATCGAGAAGAAACCCGCTCTGGGTAGGCAGAACTCTCCCAACTATCCCCGCCTCCGCCGTCACATCCACAAACTGCACCTTGATCTGCGCAGGCGCTTTCAAGACCGCCGAAGGCGATTCAACCGCGCGCGAGTACTGCCCCTGCTCGCCGTAGGCCAGGCTCACCGGCGCGCCGAGCTTGTTTTGCGTGATGTACTGGAATTTTTTCAGATGCTCGCGGGCGTGGTCGATGTCAGTCGATTGCTGGTAGGCGCGCGACAATCCAAACTCGGCGGAGGCGTGCAGCGGGTTAAGTTGCAGCGCGTGCTGAAAGGCGTCGATCGCCTGCGGAAACTGCTTGGCTTGAACGTAAGCGGTCCCCAGGAAATACCAGGTGTCGGCGTCGTTGGCATCGAGCTCGACTACGTGATGAAACGCATCAATGGCGGCCTGTGCGTCGCCCGTATTTTTCGCCAGCAAGCCAAGGTTATACCAAGCGTTTGGATTCTTCGGATCCTGCTTCAGCGCGGCTTCGAGAGCAGCTTTGGCTTCATCGATCTTCTGCAGGTTCAGGAGCGCGATGCCTTCGTTCAAGCGCGCTATCGTCAGCTTAGGATCTAGTTCCGCGGCTTGTTGGAAGGACTTCAGCCCCTTTTCGAAAAGCTGCTGGTTCATGTAGGCTGCGCCAAGATTATTTAGGCGCGCAGCTTCCCGCGGATTTTCCTTCGATTGCGTTTGCGGCGACGTCGCGAACAGGCCGAACGCGGCCAGAAGTATGCCGGCGAGAGCTACTGAGATTCGGGGGGGCATTCGACTATGAGTTTAACCACAAAGACCACGAAGATGCATTAAGGAAGATGCTCAAGCCAGCGGCGGAATCTTCCACGCCCCGCATTCTTTCTCCAGCGCGGCGGCGACAGACAATACCTGTTCTTCTTCCCACGGCCTTCCAACGATCTGGACGCCGATGGGCAGGCCTTCGGCCGAATTGCCGACCGGAACCACTGCCGCCGGATTGCCCAGCAGGTTAAAGAATTCCGTGTAGCTCCAGGCATCGAGGTAATTGACCGTTTTGCCTTCCACCTGCCAACTGCGCTCTCCGTGCCGGAATGCGGGGATCGCCGCCGCGGGGCACAGCAGTATGGGATACTCCTCCAACTGCCGAAAACACCTTGCCCGGAGTTCGTCTCGCTGCATCCAGGCATGGAGCAGAGTCGGAGCAGTGAGCGCTGGCTCGGCCTCGGAGTATTCCAGAAACTGCTTTAGAATCGGGCTCAGGTCCGATTCGCGGCCTCTGAACATCGGCCCGAGCAGCATGCCGCCCGCAACCACAAAATACTTCCACCAGAGTTGCCGTGCTTCTTCCAGCCCTTCTGGCCGGAATCGGTCGACCTGAAATCCAGTGCTGCGCAGGGCTTCTGCAGCTATCCCGACGGCCGCACGAGTTTCGGCCGTGACTGGTGTTCGGCCGTCATCTTCGAAATAACCGATTCTCAACTTCCTGACTTCATCGCCGCCGGGCCAGCGCACCGGTACAGGTGCTGCGCAGGTATCACCAACATCCGGGCCTTGCATCACCTCGAAAAGAACTTTCAAGTCGGCGACAGTGCGAGCCATCGGGCCGACGACGCCGATCAACGCGAAAGGCCCGGCGGAGACTGGATAGTGGCCGGTTGCGGGAATTCGTCCCGGCGTCGGCTTCAGGCCGCAGATGCCGCTGAAGTGCGCGGGCACGCGAATGGAGCCTCCACCGTCGCTGCCCACGCCGCCTGCTGACATGCCAGCCGCAAGCGCGGCCGCTTCGCCCCCGCTGGAACCGCCAGGCGTGCGTTCGAGATCCCACGGGTTATTGGTTCGGCCGTAAAGCAGGTTGTCGGTTTCCCACGCCATTAGAAGCTCCGGCGTGTTGGTCGTACCCAGCACGATCGCGCCCGCCGCCCGCAAACGCGCCACCAGAGGCGCATCTCGATCTGGCATAAATCCGTTGCGCAGCCTCGTACCCGACTCGCAACGCATCCCCGTAACCGCCAGTGAGCTCTTGATACTGATGGGAACACCGTGCAGCGGACCCACAGCCTTTCCTTGCATGACAGCGGCCTCGGCAGTACGAGCGGCCTGACGCGCGCCTTCTGCATCGACGTGCACGAAAGCGTTGAGTCTCGGATTTAATCTCCCGATCTGTGCCAGGTGCGCCTCTACCAGTTGAAGCGGAGAAATTGTCTTCTTTCGAATTTGCTCGGCCATAGAAACAGCGGGAAGGAAGGTCAGGTCGTTCACAAGGCGCCCCGCATGCAGCGATCGAGACTTCGCTTCTCATCGCCACTCAGGACGCGGTGCTCGCCCTTCGCAAGATCGCCCAGCAGCAGCGGCCCGATGGCCACGCGCACCAATCGCAATACGTCGACGCCCATTGCTTCCACCATGCGCCGAATCTGGCGATTCTTTCCTTCATCCAGAGTGAGTTCAAGCCAGCAATTTTTCTTTCCAGCGCGCAGGCGGTGGGCTCGCTTGGCTCGCAGCACGTCGCCGTCTTTGGTTTTGACTCCGCGAACCAGCGCCTGGATGAACTTTTCGTCTACGACAGTTCCCAACTGCACGTGATAGGTCTTATCCAAATGCGTTTCCGGGGAAGTGATGCGCCCGCCCCACTCGGAATCGTTGGTCAACAGAAGCAAACCCTCACTGCCCTTGTCGAGGCGGCCGACAGGGGCGACCCAGGGCTTGACGTCCAGCACCGAGTACACGGTGCTCCGACCCTTCTCGTCCGATGCCGTCGTCACTACACCGCGTGGCTTGTTCAGCATAAAGTAGACTCTCGCCTGCGGTTCAGCCAGTTTGCCATCGACTGCAATTTGGTCATGCGCCTCGGAAACCGGCGTCTCCGGATTGCGCCGAGTCGTTCCGTTCAAGGTCACGCGCCCGGTGCGAATCAACTCTGCTGCACGCGACCGCGAGCAGTAACCAAGCTTCGATAAGGTGCGCGCCAAGCCGATCTTCCGGGTCGATTCCTTCGATCTCACTTCTTCATGCTAACCGAAAGGCGGCGTTCGGGCTTCGGCCGGCGGACGTCCTCGATGCACAATCCGGTGGCACTTGGTAGGATGTTTCTCGTCCGGCGAATGGGAAAGGAAACCACATGGCTCACCAACATCCTCCCCGCTTTCTAAAGATCGTGGACGAAGCCAAGACGCGCGTGCGCGAAACTACCGTCGAGGAAGTAAAGAAGAAGATGGACCGTGGCGGGAATTTAATTCTGGTCGACGTGCGCGAAGAGAGCGAGTTTGCCAAGGACCATCTCCCCGGTGCGATTCATCTGGGGAAAGGCATCATCGAGCGCGACATCGAGGCCCGCGTCCCCGACCTGGGTGCGGAGATTGTTCTCTACTGCGGCGGGGGATTCCGCTCGGCGCTGGCGGCCGACAATTTGCAGAAGATGGGTTACACGAATGTGATTTCGATGGACGGCGGCATTCGAGATTGGCGGGAGAAGGGATATCCGCTGACGAAAGGCAGTGCCTAGGAGTTAGTACCTAGTACCCAGTACCCAGTCACGAGTGTTCGCTTTGGCTCGTAACATTTTTCTCAGTTCTGGGCACTAGCTACTAGGTACCCCTTTAACCATGAATCGTCGAATCTTCTTCTGGTCGCTCACGTCGGCACTCGCTGGATTTCTCTTCGGGTTCGACACGGTAGTTATTTCAGGCGCAGAGAAAACAATCCAGTCGCTCTGGGGCCTGAGTCCCGGACTGCACGGCATTGCCATGGCTTCGGCCCTCTACGGCACCGTCGTGGGTTCCCTGCTCGGTGGTTGGCCCGCTGACCGGTTCGGCCGCAAAGCAACGCTGCTTTGGATCGGCGTTCTTTACTTTGTCGGCGCGGTGGGCTCTGGTTTGGCATCAAACGTTGCGGCTTTTATCGTCGCTCGCGTCATCGGCGGGTTGGGCATCGGCATTTCTACGGTCGTCGCCCCCATGTACATTTCGGAGATCGCACCTGCCAAGTATCGCGGACGACTTGCCGGAATGTTCCAGTTCAACATTGTTTTTGGCATCCTGATCGCTTTCGTGTCGAACGCACTCCTGGCGGGCGTAGGTGAAAACGCATGGCGCTGGATGCTGGGCGTAGCCGCCTTTCCGTCGTTGATCTATGCTCTGTTCTGCATAGGTCTTCCCGAGAGTCCGCGCTGGCTGCTCAGCAGAAAGGGCGACCGCGAAGCCGGCTTGCGGGTACTGCAAAGAATTGAACCCGACGCTTCGAAATCTGAGATCGCGTCCGAAGCGGACGTAATCATCGCCGCATCGTCGGAACAAGTATCCTCTGGGCATTTCTGGACGAGACGTCTTCGCAAACCGATTCTGCTCGCCATCCTGATTGCATTCTTCAATCAAATGTCCGGCATCAACGCGATTCTGTATTTCGCGCCACGCATCTTTGAACTTACCGGCCTCGGGGCCAAGGCCGCGCTGCTGCAGTCGATTGGAATTGGCGTCACTAATCTGGTTTTCACTTTCGTTGGCCTGTGGCTGATCGACCGGCTGGGGCGGCGTACGCTGCTCTACATAGGCTCGTTCGGCTACATCGCGTCGCTCGGTCTGGCTGCCTGGTCCTTCTTTACAAATCATCTGACGCTGGTGCCGGTTTGCATCTTTGCTTTCATCGCTGCGCACTCAATTGGCCAGGGAGCGGTCATCTGGGTATTCATCTCCGAGATATTTCCTAATCGTCATCGTGCGGAAGGCCAAACTCTCGGTAGCTTCACACACTGGATCTTCGCCGCGTTACTCACCACTTTCTTTCCGAAGATGGTCACCGCCTTCCCACCCGGTTACGTTTTCTCATTCTTCGCCGGCATGATGGTTCTCCAACTGGTTTGGGTAAAGACCATGGTTCCGGAAACGAAGGGGGTGCCACTGGAGCAGATTCAGAAGCAGCTGGGCATCGAATAGACCCTGGCGCCTTATCGATCAGACGACCCGGAAGCCGACGGGTAGTGGTAGGCACCGATCAACCTTGCGATCAACACTGCGAGGTAGAGCACGCCTAGAAGGGCCTCAATCACCGAAAGCGAGCGAGCCGGTGCTGAAACGGCTACAACGCCGGCGGCGCCAAGGGAGGTCATGGTTGCGAAGCTGTAATAAATGAAATCGAACCTGTTGGGGATAGCGTGGAGATTCGTCAGAGGGTCCAGATAGAACGCTTTTGGCTGAATGACCGCCACCATGCCGTAAAGACTCGCGAATGCGAACCCTAACAAGAGATAAATGCAAAGGGACCCGAAAATTGCTTCCGAATCGGGTCGCTCGTTGGCAAAGACACGGCGGAAGATGACGACCACGATAAATACATCAAACACAAAGCTAAGAACGACGTTGAGAATAGAAAGTAATCCGGCATCTGCGTGAAGGAGCAGCATGCGTTCCGCCAAGGCGGGAACCGCTAGAAGGAGCGCGACAAGTAAGAGCGTTCTCCGCAAGCGGATAGCGTACACGGCGATCAGAATTGCGGCGCTTCCGATCACGCGGAATGCGAAATAAGCAAATCCACCGTTTTGCACGTACGGATAAAGGATGAGGTTCGCCAACAAGAAGAGAAAAAGCAGGAAAAACTTGTGTCGAGTGAGAGAGCGGACGTTACTGGAGTGGGTCGCGATGGGCATGGGTGAAGAGAAGTGAACTCAGCAGAAACAGAATGTCGCCTCTTTCTAGCATCCTCGCGCCGTTCTGCGCAACATCATTGTCGCAAAGTCGTCGCCGAGGGAGAACTCTTTCAATAAACGATCAGCGCGGCGGCAAAGGCGGCAGTGCAACCTTACCCCGAATCCCTGCGCCCTCGACGATCGTGTAAATGAAATCCGCGGGCACATCTCGAAGGACTTCAGTCTCGCCGTTCGGCCAGCGGATACTCACTTCATCCATCTTGTCGTTTACAGCTAAACCGAAGTGCAATCGCAAGTCATTCTGCGAAAGATAGCTGGCCCCACCGCGAACTTCGTCGAACTGCACCAGCGCACCGGCCTTCACTGTGACTCGTGCACCGATTGCGGCTTTGTTGCTTTTCATTCCTACCAGCTTGAAGAGCACGCGGTGATTCGCGCTGTTGTTGTGATTGATCAGCAGCGATGGCGGTTCACCCACATTCAGCACTACGATGTCGACGTTGCCGTCGTTGTTGATGTCGCCAAAGGCCGCGCCTCGTCGCGATTGCGGGGGCATGCCGGCGAACGCCGAGGAAGCATCGTCGAAGGTTCCGTCGCGATGATTGCGGAACAGCAGCATTGGCTGGCGGTACGGCGTTCCTCCGGGAATCGCATCCACCTGGGGATACACGTGGCCGTTGGCGACGAACAGATCAAGCCAGCCGTCGTTGTCCGTGTCAAAAAAGGCCGTGCCCCAGCTCACGAACGGATAGGTCGGCTTCATCAGCTTCGCCCGCAGGGTGACGTCGGCGAAATTGTCCTTGCCCAAATTGTGATACAGGATCGAGCCTTGCTCGACAAAGTTAGTTACGAACATGGACAACCGGCCTTCGTGAAGATAGTCGCCCCAGTCGACGCCCATCGACCCCTGCTCCATACCGTCGCCACTCAGTGCCGTTCCAGAGAGCAATCCAATCTCGTCGAATGTTCCGTCATGTTTGTTGTGATAGAGGAAATTCGGCCCGGCATCGTTCGCCACGTAAAGATCAGGCCAGCCGTCGTTGTCGTAATCGCCCCAGGTGGCGCCCAATCCGTAATAATGGTGCGGATCGTCGACCCCGGCCTTTTTCGACACTTCTTCGAACGTGCCATCTCCCTTATTGTGAAACAATAAATCCGATTCGCCGCGCATTCCCCATGGACCACACTGCACCAGCACTCCCTTGAAGCGGCAAAATCGCGGATCGTTGCCAAACTGCGGCAAGTCATTAATATCAACGTGGACGTAGCGCGAGACAAAGAGATCCACGTGGCCGTCGCGATCGTAATCGCCCCAGGCCGCGCCCGTGCTGAATCCGCCCGCGCCCACGCCGGCTTTGTCGGTTACATCTTCAAACTTGCAGTTGCCCAGGTTGTGATAGAGCGCGTTGCCGCCGAAGCCGGTGACGTAAATATCCTGCAATCCGTCGTTGTCGTAATCGGCCACGGCCACGCCCATGCCCCAGCCTTTGCGCGTAAGGCCGGCAGATTTGGTGATATCGGTGAAGTTCAGGTCGCCATTCTTCGAATCGGTATCCTGATGATAGAGCGTGATCATCAAATCGCCGCCCTCTTTGTAGCGCTGCACCGTGGAACCGTTGACGGTGATGATGTCGAGTTTGCCGTCGTTGTCGCAATCGATCAGGCCCACGCCGCCGCTCATGGATTCGACGATGTACTTCTTGTCGGGAGAAGAAATGTGCGCGACCGTAAGGCCCGCCTTCGCCGCGACGTCTTCGAACTGCGAGGTGGGTGGCGACGGGTTGGGCTCCCGTACTTTTTGCCGCGGAGCACCCCCTGCAGGAGCAGAAGATTGTGCCGACAGATTCGCAGTCGGCAGCATTGCCACCAGCACGAAGAGCGTCCACACGGGAAGCTGGGCTCGCATAGGAAGAGCGATTATACAGGCGGATCCTGACGGCTGTTTGCCGTCCGGCGAAGGCCTTGCTCTTTCAAATCGAAGGTGATTTGGGCACAAAACAAAACGCCCCAGACTCAATTAGAGTCTTGGGACGTCTGTTGATCAGCCCTCCCCCAAGTGCTGCTCAACAACAGACTACCGGAGGGCAAGGAAGCCGTATATGGCTCTAGTGTGCCATTACCAGAGCGTAAACAGGCGGATGTTCCTGTATTTCTACTTCATTTACTTTCGATTTCTTACGTGATTACGGGTGTATTACTGACTCCGGCGGTTCCGAACACGCGGCGGTAGCGATCGATTTCCGCGGGCAGGCCGAGTGCCTTGGCATAGTTGTCAGAAAGCTTCACCGCAGGCCGGCCTTCCGCACTGGAAACCTTGCTGATCAGGCTGATCGGGTCGAACCCGCCATTGCCGGTGGGGTCGCAGCCGCGGAAATCGTTGGTCAGCAGGGTGCCCCAACCCGCGCTGAAGCGAATGCGACGACCGGGAGTCCACTTTCGCCGATCGTGGAAGTCGGCTGCGCTGCGGAAATCCCTGGCGGTAGTACTACTGGCAAGAGTCCCTCCGAAATAGGCGTGCAGGCCAAGGATGTCGTCCACGTCGAGCGCGTCGGAGGCAATGACGAGTTTGTCATGCGGATCACGCCCGCGAGCCTTCAGCCACGCGATATATTCATCCCCGGCTATGTAAGGATCCTTGCTGTCAACGCGCTGGCCGGTCCAATCGGCGGCCCAGTCCGGAGCACCTTCCAGAAATTGCGTGGTGCCGAACGTATCGGGAAGCATGATGCGGAGCGCGCCTTCGTAAGTGTTCTGCCACATCTCAAGCATATGGTACTGAGACGCCTTCAGGGCTTCGTCATCGGGCGCCAGCGCGGCCAGCACCATCGGGATCTCGTGCGCGTTAGTTCCGATCGCTTCAAGGTCGTGCTTGTGAGCGAGGAACGCATTCGAAGTTCCGGTGAAGCCGCTGCCCAGATTCGACGCCATGGCATCGACTACGTATTCCTGCCATAAAAAGCTGTGACGGCGCCGGGTTCCGAAATCCGCGACACTGAGATTGGGAACTCCGCGGAGGCGCTCGATCTTGTTCCACAGCTTGGTCTTTGCCCTCGCATACAGAATGTCGAGACCGAATTCGCTCAGCCGCTTCAGGTTAGATCTGGTGCGCAGCTCGTTGATGATGGAGAGCGAATACAGTTCCCACATCGTCGTATCAGTCCACAGGCCGTCGAAAGAGAGGTGAAAGCGGCCATCTTTCACCGAGAGCTCATAGTCCGACAACCGGAAGTCACGTTTCAGCCATTCCAGAAAGCCAGGTTCAAAGATTCCCCGGCGGCCATAGAACGTGTTCCCGGCCAGCCAGACCAGTTCAGACCTGCGGAAGCGGACGTTGCGCGCGTGATCGAGCTGAGCAATGAGCTCTTCGTGGGCAAAGGTATCAACGGGCCCGGTGGCCGAGCGATTGAACAGTGAAAACTGCACATGCGTTTTCGGGTAATGCTTCCAGATAAATTGCAACATCAGCAGCTTGTAGAAATCGGTATCGAGCAGGGATCGGGTAACCGGATCGAGTTCCCAGTTGTGGTTGTGCGCCCGCTCCGCGAAATTCACGATCATTCGTTAGTATCTTCTTCTGCGGCGTCGACAAAAGCAACTCGCCGGTCGGGGATTTCAATCGCGCGGAACGCGCATCACGCCCGGCCCAGCGCCGCCAGCACGCGATCGGGAGTGAGAGGCAGAAAGGGCACGCGCACGCCAAGCGCATTGGCCACGGCGTTGGAGATCGCTGCCCCGGGTGAAATTACCGGAGGCTCGCCGATTCCGATCACGCCGCGCTCATCGTATCCCTTGCCCGTCATCAGGTGAATGACGAGTTCAGGAACATCGCTCAGGCCTGCCAGTCGATAGAACTGGAGGTTGGGATTCAACATCTGGCCGGTGGCGTGGTCCATTATTTTTTCTTCGAACAGCGCGTAGCTGATGCCCATGACCAGCGCGCCGCGGCAACTGCTCTCCGCCAACTTGGGATTGAGAATCAGGCCACAATCCTGCACGGCAACCATCTTTGCGACCTTCACGATGCCGGTCTCGGCATCCACTTCAACTTCGGCCATTGTCACGCCGCCGACGCCGCTGTTCGTAAGATCTGGGGGCGCGTTGCGGTCGGGATTTCTGCCGCGTACCGTGAGCGGCATGACACCCAGCTTTGAACATGCTTTTTTCCAACTCAACGAGCGGCTGGGGTCGGCCTTCACCCGCACCGCTCCGCTGACTGACTCCAGTTCCTTCGGCTGCGCATCCAAGGCGGGCGCAACCTTGGCAAAGAGCGCGTCACGCGCGTCGATCGCCGCCCGTCGGGTTGACGAACTCACGCCGCCAGGCGTCGATGAACCGCCTGAACCCCCGGACGATGGATAAGCCGTATCCCCGATGGAAAGCGCGATTGAGTTCATGGGGACGCCCAGGGTGTCGGCGACGACGATGAGGATGAGGGTGCGCGTGCCGGTGCCGATGTCCTGCGTGGCCATCTGGACCGCGATCGAACCATCGGGATGAATGGTGAGGTCGCAATTGCTGGCGTGGCCGCGGCCGCCTCCAGTGTGGATTGAGAAACCGACTCCTCGAGTTACCGCGCTGGGCGCGCCCTGCGGACGCAAACGCCACTTCCGTCTCCATTCCATGAGTCCGGCTGCGATTGCGAGTTCTTCGCGATACACGCTCCGTCGCGGCCCCGCGAGTTCGATGTTCTTGAGAAAGAAGTCGAGCGGATCCATGTTCAGGCGGGCCGCAAGATCGTCGAGAGCACACATTGTGATCGCCGCGGCCTGCGAGTGATCAGATCCACGCCAAGGCCGCGCTGGACCAATATTCGTGAGGATCGCAGTATGTTCCATGCGCTGGTGTGGAATATCGAACACATACGGGATGAACGGCATGCCGCCTCCGCCCGGTCCGGCTGTTCCCCAGGACTCTGAATGCCAGGCGACAAGGGTGCCATCTTTTTTCGCACCAACCTTCACGCGAGCGTAAGCAGAGGCGCGCGCCCCGGCCACCTTCAGTTCCGCATCACGCTCGAGCATGGCCCGCACCGGCCTGCCGCCGGCCTTTCTGGAGAGTTGCGCCGTGGCGATGCCCCAACGGTCGGGGCCAAACTTGCTTCCAAACCCTCCGCCCACGTGATCCTGGTGCAAGCGGATGTTGGCAGCGGGCAGGTTCAACGGCTCCGCCATTTGACCCGCGATGCCGGAAACATTCTGTGTGGACATGTGGACCAGCAGATGATCGCGATCCGTCCACTCGCAGATTGATCCATGACTTTCGAGACAACAGTGGGTGATGATCGAGGCTCCGTACAAGCCTTCTGACACAACTTCCGCCTCGGCAAAAGCTTTCGCCGGATCGCCCTGTATCTGCGGCGGAGCTTTCTGGTAACGCGATCTCAAGCTTTCCACGCCGGAGTGCACGGTCGCAGCTCGAATCGCTTCAATCACAGCGTAATCCACTCCTATTGTTTTCAGCTCGCTTAGCGTCTCCTCGGGAATCGGTGCCGTGATGCCGTCACGCTGAATTTGCTGCTCGATCTGGAGCACCGGTGTGCCTTCGTCCAGCAAGTCATTGATGTCGTCCATGCGGAGAGGGCCGCGGGGATCGTGATCCGGCTCGGCGTCACTCACCAGATGAGGTAGCCTTTGGTATTTCACCTTGATCGCCCGGATGGCGTCTTCTGCCGTAACTTCGTCCACTGCAGCGACAGCGACTACGTCGTCCCCGGCCCAGTGAATCGTGGAGTTGGGGCCCTGGATCACGTGAACCGCCTTTACCCCCGGCATGTTTTCGGCAACGCTGGTGTCAATGCTCAACACTTTTGCATGTGCGTAAGGGCAGCGCAGAATTTTCCCGGAAAGCATCTTCGGGCGTTTCAAGTCGGAAGTGTAGCGGGCTTCACCGGACGCCTTGAGTGGTGCATCGACGCGCGGGATGCGTTTGCCGATCAGGCTGCGGTTTTCGGCATCAGGCCAGAAGTAGTCAGGCATGGCTACTCACGCTTGCAGGTGCTGGGTGAGAGCAGGTGCCGTGCTGCAGAATGATCGTTGCGCACGGACTCACGACCCCGTATCCCCTTTGTGCGGCGGCACCAGGGTGATGGCCAGTTTGAATTCCACCGGAGTCTCATTGCCTATCCGGCTCTTCAGCTTCACTTGCAGGATGGCCTGGCCAGTCTCATCGGGTACGATTCCGGGAAACTCCCGGTAGCCCGGATTCACCGGCACCAGGCTCATCACGGCAGGATGACGGGTGTGTGAAGCACGCTGGCTCAGCAGAAGCAGCGTGGCCAGCGGCAAAGTCTCTGGGCTTTTCACATCAGAGGCCGCAGGGCTAAGCGCAACAAAATCCGGATACGCGACGACGGGTTCGTGGGCTTTATCCTGCGGGAGCTGCACGTAACGCATCGTGTAGTAACCAGGGCGAAGTTTCTGATCTTTGGCATCGTCAGTTTGCTTCGGGAAGTAGACGACGCCCAGCAGCGTTCCCTTCTGCAGGTTGCTGTAGCTTGCATCCTCCGGCCCCATCGCCCGGGAATAAGCGTAAACGGTTTTGCTCCACCACAGCTCGCAGACCGTGGTCGTTTCGCCGTCAAAGGAACTGACGAGCCGCGTCCCCTGCGGATCCAGCGAGTTGCGGAGCGCCTCTGCAAGCGGCGCGGATGGTTTGAGCGGCGCAGGCTCTATGGTGTAAGGCTGCTGCCCCCAAGCCAAACTCGCCAAGCCAACAAAACTCAACAGAAGAAATCTGATTCGCATGATCGGTGAGTCATTTTAACTCACTTCGCGGACGTCGGACCCCTACGATAGAAGCCTCCTGTTTCCCCACTCACGCCATACACGAGAACACGCGGCGCTTTGCCAACCGCTAGAACGCAGCGCAGCTCGTGCTCGAGGGGCTGCATGGGTCCGGCGGAAAATACGCCGTAGTCACTCCGAGCGCATTGTTATACACCTCAGTGGAGGCAATGCATCCTCCGTTGGGCGCGGTCACCACCGGCTGCAATTCAGCGCGTTGTCCAAGCTTCGTAACCAGCGTGCTCCCCGGCAAGTCGAGCGACGCCGCCTGCCCGGGATTGAGTTGCACGCTCAGCGTGCTTCCCACCGGAACGCCATAGCTGTTGACGAAGCTGAGTTGGCCGATGCAAGGGTCAGGTGGGTACGCCACCACATTCAACCGCACCGTTTGCAGCACGTTCACGCCTACAAGGCCGAACTCGGGAAACGGAGCGAAACCGGGCGAGCCCGGAACCACGGCGCTCGAGCCGCCCAACAAGTCGTCGAAGACTTCTGCCGAAGCGTCGCATTGGTTCACGATCCCCGCGGTGGGCACGACGGTAGGCAACAGTTCGACGCGCTGGCCGATTGCGCCGCTCAGTGTATTGGCATTCACTGCGAGCGACGCCGATTGCCCAGCCTGCAGCGAGACACTCAACGTCGTGCCCACTGGATTCCCGTTAACGTCCTGGAAACCAAGTTTGGCGAAACATGGATCAGGCGGAAACGCGACGACGTTGATTTGCAACGTTTGCCCCCTGACCACGCCGATGATCGGGAAGTTGGTGGTATTCGGCAAGCTCTGGGCCCAGCCTAGACTTGCCAGCACGAGTACAAGCAGTGCGATTGCGATTCGAGGTTTCATAAGTTCCTTTCTATTTGTAGGTTGGTATCGCTGATTCGAGTTGAATTTTCCAGGGCTCTTATTTCGGCGCTGACACGGTGTGCGCTACCACTTCGACCGTTGGTTTGCGAGGCGCAGCCACCACTGCGGCGACCGGTCCCTCCGCGGGCTGCGAGGCGCGGCGTTGCTGCATACGCTGCTGACGTAAGAGGTGTTGTTGCGCTATCTTCTGGTACTGTTCGGTGACATCCGCCAGACGGGGATTCTCGTAACCGCTGCGCTTGGCCATGATGCGATAGTCGAACGCGACGCTCGAGTTCCCGCCACCCAGTTCATGCACTTCAAAAGAAGTTGCGGACTTCTGGCTGACATACAATCCTTTGCAGTCGCCGTTGGGCGTGAGGAAGACGTGATAGTCCACGCCCAGATTCACGGTTTGAGCGAAGGTAGGATCCAGGGCAATGCTCGCCGACCCGCTGGAGAGCTGCCCGGAACCGGCGTCCTCGAACCAATTTTCCGCGGATTGCATGGCGTAGAGCGAGACTTTGCGCGTACCTCCGTCGACTTGGACCGCTCCTTTGACCGTGCCGGTGCAGGTTAGATCGGCTTCGGTGTCGATGGTGCAGCCGTCGCCGATACCCGAGTAGGTCGATAAGACAAGACCACCTTTGGTGGAAGTCAGGTTTGTAATCGCGACAGTCGGAGTGCCGGTTTCGGAGCCGGTGTCATTTATAAATAGTCCTGCTACGTTGTCATCGGCGGTACCGTAGACTCCTGTAAAAGTAGCTCCGGGCGATCCACCTGTGTCGCCCCATACACCCGCAGTAATGCCGAACCCAACACCCGTGTTGCTTGACCCAGCAGAGGTACCGTAGACGCCAATGTTCGGGCTTGCGCCTTGTACACCGAAACCCTCCGTGTCGGAGGTTTGTCCATAGACGCCGATCGACGTCCCGCTCGTTGCCGTGCCAATTCCCTTCACGCCCATGTAGGTTCCGTGTCCGTCCACGCCGTAGCCGGTCGTACCCGTGCCACTTCCGTAGACGCCGACGTTCAAAGCTGACCCCTCCACGCCATAGCCAGCCGAACTCTCGGTCTCGCCATATACGCCCACCGACGTCCCGGTCGGAGCATTATCTACGCCGTAGACAGCGTAGCCACTGGTCGAAAGACCGGCCACCCCGTAGCCTCCGGCAGCGGTCGAGGCTCCCTCAACTCCGATAAATTGTGCGATGCTCGAAATCCCGTAGCCGGTCGTGGCGCTTACGCCGAGACCGACTCCGCCGCCCAACTGGTTGACGGAAAGAGCGGTTGTCGTGCCATTTGCATTCAGCGAAGCGGTTTGTGCGGAGATTGAGCCTGTGGCCGTAAGATTGCCCGTGATGGACTGGTTGCCAACGAAAGTGTTGGCCGCGCTCAGAAGAGGTACTTTGGTCGTATCCAGGTTCAGCGTCACGCTGCCGCTGGTGCCTCCGCCGGTGAGATCGCTGCCTGCTGTGACGCCGGTGATGGTGCCAGTGCCCGCGCTGGAACAGTTCCACACGCTACCGCTGTACTGCAGGACCTGATTAGTTGCGCAGGGTTTCAGTCCGATGGTATAGGTGTTGCCCAGAGTCATCGCTCCGGGGGTGGTCAATCCCCCGGCTGCATTGGCATTCAACGTGAGCGCGGAATTTTGCAGCATTGCATTGGTAATGCCCGCCGCAGGCACCTTCAGGCTCAAGGTTCCTGACTTGCCCCCGCCCGAAAGGCCGCTGCCCGTGGCCGTTATGACTCCTGTGATCGTCCCGGCTCCGGGAAAAGTCTGTCCTGCGACGAACGTGATCAAACCCGTGCTGCCGATCTTAAAGGTGGTTCCGCTCACCGCCAGGTTGTTGTCCGCGCCCTTAGGAAAAAGCGTCAGCGTGTCGCGAAGATCGGTTTTGCCCCCCACGTCGAGCGCGGCAGCAGGTGTCACGGTGCCAATGCCGATATTCGAACTCTTTTGGAAGATCGCGGAATCGACGATGTCACTTGTGGTGTTCCAGATGGGGATGAAACCGACCGTACCTGCGCCCGTGACGTCAGCATTAGCTGGAGCCGAAGACTTTCCCCCGCTGGCTGTTCCCTTCGAAGCCGTCGGAGCGCTGCCGTTCTTGTTGCTTCCGGCATCAGCCGCTAACACGAACGCTGATGGCGGCAAGCCGCCTATGGTTTCTGCATCTCCGGCCTTCAGCGCATAGGGGGCGCTGACCAGCAGCACGCGCGGTTGCTCTTCCTGCTGCTGCCCTTGCATCTGGACCCCAAGCCAGTGCGCTTCGCCAGCGACAAATATGTCCGATGGCAGGCCCGTGCTGCTGGTCGATCCCAGCATCACCGTGTAGTGCCCGGTATTGTCGGGCTGCACGTTCTGAGTTTCCAGCCACAGAGGTGAGCCGCCTTGCGACTCTTTATAAAGTAGAAAAGTCACGCCCACAGTTCCACTTACGGGTTTGCCGTTGACGTCGGTCAACGTGCCACTGAAGTTAACCAACGGAGGCACGGTCACGCTGGTATTTGTGGCCACTGTTTGCTGCGCCTGGCCGTACAAACTGCAGAGCAGAACCAGCAACATGGAAATTCTTGTCCCAATCTGCTTCATGAAACTCCTCCTCTTAAGGTCTTTGCCCGCAGTTCCTCTCGCTTACCGTTTTGCAGCGACTTCAGCAACGAGTCCAGACAAACGCGCGGTTCGGCATCCTGGCCCGCTGCATCCTGCCCCGCACAAACATGCCAACCTTCAAGCTCGGCGCTGCCTGGTAACGTCGGATGCGAGGCCGCGGTGAGTTCCCTCACGTCTTGCAGACCGACCGTATCCACATTTCGGCCACATTTCTCGCACCAGACTGGATTGGATCGTTCTCGCGTGGATCGTTCTGGGTTGGATCGTTGTCCACGGATGATCAAAACGCGATCGGTTTCAATGGTGATTTCCGTTCTGTCGCGGACCGTCATGGCTTCCCCGAGCTTCTTTGCCCAGCGCCGAACTCGTGATAAAGTGCTGTCCACGTTTACTGGCTCTTAGCCCGCCGAACGGGACGCATCTTGACCGGGACGCGCCCTGAAAGTCCTTAACTAGCGATTAATAAGTTTTGAATTGTTTTTAAAAGCAGCTATGGGTAGCCCCGTCAAGCACTTACTGGAGTTCGGTCCCTTTCGAATCGATCTCGAACAGCGGCTCTTACTCCGCGACCAACAGCCCATTCCGCTCTCCCCGAAAGCTTTCGATTTGCTCCTGGTTTTAACCCAGCGAGGGGGTCAGGTAGTCCTCAAGGATGACCTGATGAAGGCGCTGTGGCCGGACACCTTTGTGGAGGAGTCCAACCTGGGTCAGCATGTCTTTCAACTGAGGAAGGCGTTAGGAGAACGGCCGCAAGATCACACCTACATAATTACGGTGCCCGGACGAGGCTATCGTTTCGCGCAGAGCGTGCGATCGGTGCCGGCGGAGGAGGCTAGTAACAAGGAAAGAAATAGTAATAGTGACGATCAGATCGTGGTGGCGAGCCGCTCCCTGGCCCGGATAGTGATTGAGGAGGAAAGAAAAAGGGATCTGCGAGTGTGGGCTGCGCTGACGGTGGCGCTGGTGGCGATCCTGTTTGCTCTTGGAGTCTACTGGCGATCTCTGCGCAGGCCAAAGTTGACGGAAAGAGACACCATCGTCCTTGCAGATTTCGACAACCGGACGGGGGATCCTGTCTTCGACGAGACATTGCGGCTGAGTCTCTCCGCACAACTGGAGCAATCTCCGTTTCTGAACCTACTCTCCGATCAGCGTGCGCGGCAGACGCTCGCCCTTATGGCGCAGTCGAAGGACGCACGACTTACTCAGGAAAACGCCCGCGAAGTTTGCCAGCGCACGGCAAGCACTGCGGTCCTCGATGGATCGATTGCAAAGATTGGCACCCGCTACCTCATTACTCTGAAGGCGATCAATTGCGCCACGGGCGAATCGTTGGCCAGTACGACTGCGACCGCCGACGACAAGAATCACGTGATCGATGCTTTAGGGAAAACAGCTTCGGATATCCGCGGTAAATTGGGCGAGTCGTTGGTCTCGGTGCAGAAGTATGACGTCCCGCCAGAGGATGTGACCACGGCGTCGCTGGAGGCGTTGCAGGCTTACGGCCTGGCACATCGGACGGAGAGTTCGAACCAGGGAGCCGACGCCGTATCGCTTTATCAGCGGGCAGTCAGCCTGGACCCAAACTTCGCCCAGGCGTATCTGGGACTCGGAATCGACTATTTCAACCACGACGAAACATCCCGTGCTGCAGAGAACATCCGGAAGGCGTACGAGTTGCGCGAGCGCGTCAGCGAACGCGAGAAGCTTGGGATTGAAACTTTTTACAATGCGGTTGTCCTGGGAAACTTCGAAGCGGCGCGCAAGGCGCAGGTGCTGGCGACGCAGATCTACCCGCGCGATGCCAGAGCGTTCAGTAACTTGGGCGTTTTCTACAGCTACCTGGGCGACTACGAGAAATCGCTTGCCGCCAGTCAACAGGCCCTGAAGCTCAATCCCGGAGCCGCGAGGAACTACTCAAACCTGCTGATTGACTATCTGCATAACAACCGCTTGGAAGAAGCTAAGTCCATCGCAGAGGAAGCAAAGGGCCACAACCTTGATTCCCCCTTCATTCACGCCAATCTTTACCTGGTCGACTTTATCCGACACGACACGGCCGGCATGGAGCGCGAGGCGGTACTGGGCAAGAGTGGATCAGAAGACCTTATTCTTTACTATGAGTCGGACACTGCAGCCAGTGGTGGCCAATTTGCTCAAGCCAGAGAACTAACCAAGCGTGCAGAAGATATCGCGTTGCGAGCCGGCCAGAAGGAAACGATGGCCGGATACGAAGCCGAGGCCGCGGTTCGGGAGGCTCTCGTCGGCAATCTGGCGTTGGCTAGGCGTCAGGCTAAAGATGCTCTGACCCTCTCGAATGGAAGAGATGTGGTCGCTATGTCAGCCGTTGCGCTGGGAATCGCCGGCGATAACGCGGAGAGCCATCGCATCGCCGACGACCTGAATAAGCGCTTCCCGGAAGACACGGTCGTGCAGGATAACTTGCTGCCGGCAATTCAGGCAGCATCCGCGCTGCGCAATGGGGATCCCGGAAAAGCGATCGCGTCACTCGCTTCAGTTCCGTATGAGATGGGACAGACGGCCCAGGAGGTAAACTTCGTACTTTATCCGGTCTATCTTCGCGGCGAAGCATATCTTGCAACCAGGCAAGGAGTGGTCGCAGCCACAGAGTTTCGGAAGATTCTCGACCATCCGGGACTTATCGAGAACGAACCCATCGGTGCCCTGGCTCATCTGGAACTCGGACGAGCCTACGTAGTCTCCGGAAATGCTGCCAAGGCCAGAGTTGAGTATCAGACCTTCTTTTCGCTGTGGAAGGACGCGGATCGCGACGTCCCCATCTTGAAAGAAGCCGAAACGGAGTACGCGAAGTTGCGATAGTTCGCAGGATCCAGCAATGCCACTAGCCGTGAAGGTTAGGTGGTGAGCGCGGAAGGAATCGAACCTTCAACCTACTGATTAAGAGTCAGTTGCTCTGCCAATTGAGCTACGCGCCCACGGTGGGGAATCTTACCGGCGGGACAATTTGTGATTGTAGCATTTCCCGCAGCTGCGGGCATGGCGAGTGCGGCCATGCCACGCACGCATTAGCTGGCGTCGCGAGGGTCCCGCGGTCTGAGAAAAGTTCGTCTCAGCGGTGCGCCGCTTCCTAGGAAAGCGGCGCGTCCGGTCCCACGCGCGAATCAAATACTAGGAACGCTGGCGCACTTCGGCAGCTAATCCGCTGGAACTTTCGCTGACTGAGGGGCGGCGGGGCGGCAGGGAGTCTGGCCCGATCGTCGGAGCGGGGCGCCTCTCGACCGTGCCGATTACGGGAGCGTCGTCCATTCCATCGGCGTAGGCCATGGAGACGAAACGCTGCTCGGAGCACAAGCGATCGATCATCCGCTGTTGCCACGTGTTGAGTACGGCGTGAGGAAGAATAGGAAAGTGACGGAACATCCACACAAAGTACACGCGCTGAACAAAAGACGGCATGACGTAGCGCGGCCCGATGGGGGTTTGCACTTGCACTACGCCGTCTGACAGTTTCTCGATCCACATACTAGGGCCACCTGAGTACCTGAGTTTGGCCAGAGCAATTCTAGGGCCGCCATTATTGCACCAAGGTGAGTGCGAGGGGAAGCATTTTCTCAAAGATTTCTAGGAATTGTATGGCGCGGATTTGACTGCACCAGCGATGGTGCAGTCTGAGATGGGGGGGGAAGTCGCGAAAGCTAGGCAGGAATCTCGGGCAGAATGTCCATGCGCCGGATCTCGGCGGCGACCCCGTAGTTCTTGCCCGGTCCCTGCTCTACGCGCAATACGCGGGCGTGGCAGCAAACCCAGCACTTCTCACCCGAGGTCAGTTCGGGAGGCAGAATCAGGACCAACTCTACATCAGCGCCTTCCGCCATGCGGGACTCCGTGTAGAGAAATACCCCATTGCTGCTCACATCACGAGTCTGGGCGCTCGACTCCCCATTTGCCGCAGTTCCGCGGACACGTACGGGCAGGGTTGTAACCACTCTCTGGCGGGAACGTCGGTCAATCTTAGAAGTCATTAAAAGAAACCCACAACGGCACCCACATGGCAATTCTAAGAACCAACGCCAGCGGAGAGGCGTCTTGCTTCCCGCTGGCGTTCGAAGTATAGACCAACTTGCACGAATAAGTTACAAGCGGCTTACATTTCAGGGCGGCGCAGTCGAACGGCCGGTACTACGAGGGCCTGCTCCATGGTGGGAACATTGGTGCCTCGCAGCGTGGCCTCGGCCTCGGCCAGCTTGTCGGACTGATTGGTCTGGTAGTAGGCCTGCACCAGAAGTTCCAGCGTGAAGGGATTGTCCTGATCTTCTTCCAGGCAGGAGATAGCTTCGTCGAACTTCTTCTGGTCCATGAGCAGGGTTCCAGCGGCGCCGTTGTAGGAGCTTTGGATGACGTGGTTGCGGCTGCCGGAGGCCATGGCTTCAAGTTGCTTGAGAGTCTTATCAGCCAATTCCTGGTTGCCTGCATGAGCAGCGCGCACGGTGCGGTTTCGCAGAATGCGGGAGAGTTCCTCATCCTTATCTGACTTCGAAATCGTGCGATGTCCCAACGATTCCTCTGCTTCCTGCAGATATTTCAATGCGGCGCTATCTTCCGTCTGATACTCGGCGAGGTGCCGGTAGGCCTGCGCTTCCTGCAGGTCCTGGTCTTTGGCGTGTGCGGTCTCGGCAATCTCCTGGAATGATTTATCGGCCTCGCTGAACTTGCCGTCGCGCACCCATGTCGTTGCCTTCTGCATGCTATAGGTCAGGCGGTCGGCCTCGTTGTGGGCGAAGTTGATGGCTTTGTCGTACTCAATTCGTGCTTGCTGCTGGTTGCCCATCAGAGCATAGGTATCTCCCAGGCCAGCCTGGGAAGTGACGAAATCAGGATCGATCTTCAACGCGGCCCGGTAATGCGCTAACGATCCCTCAAAGTTTCCGGCCATGCGCAGCAGTTCGCCGTAGGAATCCTGCGGGTTCGGTTCGTTCGGCAGGAGCGCGACGTAGCGATCCATGGCTACGAATGCATTGACGAATTTCCGGTTGCGGGCATCCAGGTAGGCCAGATCGTTCAGCGCGGCGGGAAAATTCTTGTCGATGGCCAGCGCTTTCTCCATCAGCCTCTGCGCATGGTCGTTGCCATCTTCCAACATCAGCCAGTTGCCAGCCAGATAGAGCAGGTGCTTGTCTTTGGGATACATCTCAAGCAGGTCGTTCATGGAGGAAATACCGCCGATGTAATCGCCTTCCTGCACTTTGGCGATCCAGGCGATCATCAGGCGCTCGCCTGGGTTCAGCTTGGGCGCGAGGGCCTTGGCCTTTTCGCGGGCAGCTTTCACTTCTTCGAGATTGCTGCTGTTGAAGGCGATCCAGGCCCAGGCGACGCCCAGATTGGGATCGGCTTTAACGGCAGCGCGCCAATCGTCGTTGCAGCGCTCCAGGTAAAGATTCTCGTAGTCCTGCATGCCCTTCTGGTAAAGCGCGCGAGCCTCGGCCGACGAGGTCGTCACCGGCATCGAGGTGGTCGCAGCGGGCTTAACGTGGTGAGCATGGGCATAGACCGGCGCGGCCAGGGACACGCCAAGCAGGAAGATAAGGACGGGGACGGCACAATTGGAACGACGCATCAAGGTCTCCGCAAACCGAGGCTTTTCGGGGAGGATTACGACTGCAGCGTAGCATCGCCGGAATCCGGTTACCTAGTGACGTAAGTCATACGACCCGTGGGGCGGGCGGGGCAAAACAAAAGCCCTGCCGCGAAGGGCAGGGCCAGGGATTGAGCGCCAATTGAAAAGGTTAGAACCTGAACACGGCAGCCAACTGAATGCCGCGTGGCGCACCACCACCGATGAACGGATTGCCGATGCCCACGTCGCCGGTCGCCGTGATGTGATACGCCCCGTTGCCGACTTCCTGGCCAGCGCCATTGGCCACGAACCCGCACCCGGCGCCTCCAGCACAGATGGGACTGCTGGGGCCGGCCGCATCGGCAATAAATGCAGGCAAGAAGGGATTCGCGAAATTCGGGTGGTTGATGATGTTGAAGAAGTCGGCGCGAAGCTGCATGGTCACCCGTTCCGTGAGCGCCGTGGTCTTGTAGACAGCGAAGTTCCACTCCTTAAAGGCCGGGCCGCGCAAGGAGTCGCGTCCCTCATCCCCGTAATGGCGAGTACCGGGCACGCAGTCCTGAGCCGTGCCGGTTATGGTGCTTGAAGTCAGTCCCGGCTGAATCGTGCACGGAATCGCGAATGAATTGAGGTCGAGGAAATTGTATGGATTCCGCGAATCGTACTTGATCGGTCCAACCACATCCGGCCGATCAAATCCGTTGCCGCCGCCGCTGTAATCATCCTCGAAGTTGTAGTTGAGCTGGAAGGGCTGGCCATCCTGCAAAGTCAGCACGCTATTGATTCCCCAGCCATTCTTCAGGCGCTGCCAACTACCGCCCATCTTGGGGAACTCATAGGCAAAGTTCCAGGTGAAGCGGAGGGGAATGTTGAAGTTTGATGGAGCATACTCGAGCTGCGGATTGTTGCTGTCGTTGGGCTGGGCGGCATTCGGCTCGAAGTCTTCGCCGTCGCTTGAATTATCCAGCGACTTCGACCAGACGAAGTTCGCGATCGACGTGATGCCATGCCATCCGTTGATACGGTAGCTGGCCTGCAGCGCGTTGTAGTTCGACTTGCCGGTTGAGTTCTCCTGCAGAATGTAGAAAGCATCGTAGGGATTGTCTTCATAGTTGCGCGGCACGCCGTAGGCACCGGTAATGGCACCGGTGGTCGCGCAAGTTGCGATCCCATTCGGGCAGTCGGACGCGGTGATCTGCGCCTGGCTGGGCTGGCTGAGATCAAAGAAGCGCCAGAGCCGGTGTCCCTGCGATCCAACGTAGCCCAACTGCAGCATGGACTTGCTGGAAAGCTGCTGCTGGATGTTGAGGTTGTAGTTCTCCATATAGGGCGTCTTGATGTTCTGGGTAAAGCCGAAAGCGTCGCACTCAAAGCTGCAAGTAGTTGTCGCCGCAAATAACGGGTTCCCAGGCGTGATCGTCCCACCCACCGCACTGGTCGAAAGAATCGGGTCAGGGCCAATGTTGTTGTAAGCCGGACCGGGATCGAAATACGGGGAATAAGGCAGATGGCCCATCACCATATCTTGTGAGAAAGCATCGAAGAACATGCCAAACCCAGCGCGCAGCACCGTCGTACCCTTACCGCCCACGTTCCATGACAGACTCACTCGGGGTGCGAAATCCTTCTTGTCAGGGTTGTAGAGGCCGCTCAACCCGGGCTGCCCAACCTGCGTCAGCGTGAAAGTGTCGTTCACGGCATCAAGATTCGTGATGTTGCTGAGCAGGTTGTTCTTTTCCTGCACCACACCGAAGTAGTCCCAGCGCATACCGTAATTAAACGTCAACTGCGAAGTTACCCGGAAACTGTCTTGCCCGTAGAAACCGAAGTTATTCTCGTAGGTGTGGCGCGTCGAGTTTCCGAAGTACTGGAACCCGCTGTCGACATCGCCTTGCAGGAAATCCTGGATCGAAGAGCCCGTTGCAGTCCCGTCGAAACTCAGCCGGCCGCGGAAGTATTTGTCGAAATACTGCTGCACCGAAGTGCGGTGGAAATCGGCTCCGAACTTGACGTCATGCTTGTTCATCTTCCAGGAGAAGTTGTCGAGGGCTTGATTGTTGGTGTCGAAGCGATGACGGGGCACGCTGCTGGTCGCTCCAAGTTGAGCAACTCCGCTCACCAGGATAATGGGCAGGCCGGAATCAAACGCGCCGCCGTTGCAGTCAGCCGTAGTCGTGGCCGCGCAGAGTCCGATCGAGCTGGGATGAAAATCCTGGTCGGCGGGGAAAAATCCTTCCGCAAAACGATTCCAACCGTAACGCAGTTCATTCACCTTATTCGATCCGATTGTTCGCACGTAGGAAAGCGAAACCAACTGCACCCGCGTCGGCGTGTAGGTATTGAAGCCGGGCAACTGGCCGCCGCTGGCGGTAAGCGCCAGGGGGAAGGACTGAACGCTATCGCCGAAGAAGTAGCGGCCGCTAATGTTGTTGTTAGTGTTGAAGCTGTGGTCAATCTTGGCGATCAAGCTGGTCAGATCGTTGAAGGACGGAGACACGACCGAAGCCACCCCGGCGTTTGAAACCGCACCAGGAGTAGGATCCGACAAGTTCGGCGCCGGCCACGGATTGCGGGCGAGGAGGGCGGCGATCACGGAGTTGCTCGCATCGTTGGGGCTAAGAGATCCATTCGCTGCAGTGCCGGTGGGTACGTTGGCGACGGTCACCACCCCTACCGGCTCTTGTTGCCCTTCGTAATCCACATAGAAGAACGTCTTGTTCTTGATGATCGGTCCGCCCAGTGAAGCGCCGTATTGATTGTTATGGAATGGGGCCCGGGGATTCGATTCAAGCAGGCCTGTGGTCGGGTTGACGATCTGAGTCGGATTAAAGTAATTTCGCGCATCGAGCGCGTCGTTGCGGAAATAATCGGCAGCGCTGCCGTGAAGCATGTTGGACCCGCTCTTGGTCACAATGTTAACCACTGCTCCAGCGTTGCGGCCGTATTCCGGAGCGAAGTTCGAGAGCACATTCACTTCGGCGACGGCGTCGATGGGCAGGATCGTCGAGGGCGTTCCGAACACGCCGGCCTGGTTGATGGCGGGATCGTTGCGGTAACCGTCGTTCATGTCGGTTCCGTCGAGCAGGTAGTTGTTGGAACGGCCGCGGGCCCCGTTCATTGAGAACTCACCGAAAGAGCCTGGAGAGTCCGAAATCTCGTCGGGAGATCCCGCCACGCCGGGATTCAGGTAGATCAGCTTGGTATAGTCGCGTCCGTTGACCGGCATGTTCTCGACCGTCTGGGCCGTCAGCACGCCACCGAGGGTGTTGGTGGTCGTCTCCACCAAGGGAAGCTCATCCGCAGAGACCTCAACCTTGGTGGAAACCTGGCCGGGCTTCATGGCTGCATCGACCCGGCGCTCGCCGGCCACATCGACGGTGACGCCGGTGGTGACAAAGGTCTGAAAGCCGGCTTGCGTGATGGTCACCGTGTAGGTGCCGATCTGCAGTTCGGGCAGCGCGTAGCTGCCGTCGGCGCTGGTGCTGGTCGTGCGCTCCAATCCCGTAGCCACGTTCCTCACGGTCACTTTGGCTCCGGCGACCACCGCGCCCTGAGGGTCGGTGACGGAGCCGAGAATCGTTCCGCGAAAGGTCTGCGCCGACAGGCTCACGGCGGCCAGAAGCACAAACACCAGGATTACGCGCGCTTTCATAGAATCTCCTCGAAGGCTTATCAATTTGCGGGGGAGCGACTCTCTTCTGCGGGAGGCCAGACTGTCCGGCCTGCTCCCAGGAGGCTTGCAATTCCTTGCATACTAACAAGATGCAGCCACCCGACCGCAAAAGTGAGCCTCAAGACATTATCGAAACCCGATCCCAACAGTCAACCACGGAGTTACGATGGGCAGGATAGATTTTATGACTAAGGTACCCCCGTTTGGCCCAGCGGCAGGCGGCGATTCGGAGGCAAGTGCATGGGTACAAGGGGGACTGAGGGTAGCGAAGGGATTTCGGGACGATAGTCGGCCGCCGGGAACGCTGACCTAGAAAGTAATGGTCACGCCGCCGCGGACGGAGCGGGCTGCCTGGACGAGGTAAACGGTCTGGCCGTCCTGGCCCATCACAGGTACATAGCCTTGCGCCAACAGGTTGCGCACGTCAATGAGCGCTTCCATGTGGGTGGGCAGGAAGCCGAGAGTCGGAATGTGCTGCCGGATGAAAAGATTGAGAAAGGGATCGCTCTGTCCCGGTGATGCGTTAAACATATCCACCGGAGTCAGCGCCGGACCGTTGATCCAGCGGTAGGAGGCGATCCAGCGGGTATGAGTGCCGGGAACCGTCCCGCTGAACTTGGCAGCCACGGCTTGCCGGCGCTGCGTGGTGATCCACTGCTGGGCATCCTGGAGTTCGACATCCGGCTTGGCGAGATCAAGAACGCCGCCATAGGCGTAATCCAGGGTCGCGGTGAGATCGGAACAAAGCTTGCGCTGCAGCACAACCCGCACTCCGCGCGAGTCCAGGTTATCGCCGCCGTAGGTAAAAGTACCAGAGTAAACATCGGGAAGCACGTAGCCGCCGGCGGCAGTGACTGCGCCGGTACCGATCAATGCCGTGTTACCCACGCGATCGCTGAACACCGCGACTTGCACGCTGTTGTTGCCGAGGCGCCGGGAGACATTCAATTCCTGGTGATGTGCGCGTTCGAGCCGGGTCGTGAAGTTGGTCATGCTGACGCGAGGATCGGATTCGCTCAGGTCCGCAGGCGCCGAATCGAAGCCCTTCTCATCGCGGGTGTTGGGCAGGGAGGTCGCGTAGTCATACTCCACGACGGTGTTTGGAGAAGAATGCAGGTCGACGGACCCATAGGGCCGGAAGGCGGTGACATGCCCGAGAAACTGGATGGTCTGCAGTTCGCTGCCGAACCTTACCTCCAGCACGTCGCCGAGAGCGAGGTCATCCCCTGCGTTCAGGGCCAGCGCCTGCAGCGCGGCATAATGCAGGTTCGGATCGGAAGGCGCAAAGCGGCGCATGGTAACCGCCATCGACGGTCCGGAACCATCCAGCAGACGGTGCGCGTAGGTGGCGCGCAGAACCGCGGCGGGAAGGCCGTCTCCGTAGCCAATACTTCCGCTCAGGCCGACGCGGCTGGCTGAGAAAATCGAGCGCTCCACGGCAAAGCCCGTGCTCATGTCAGAGC
The DNA here is from genome assembly GCA_963827005.1 of uncultured Acidobacteriaceae bacterium. Lineage (GTDB taxonomy): Bacteria > Acidobacteriota > Terriglobia > Terriglobales > Acidobacteriaceae > Sulfotelmatobacter. The sequence continues at coordinate 834,761 of CAWGZD010000006.1, read as the reverse complement.
CGCTGCCGTAACCTGCCGCCGGGGAACCGGCCAGGAACGCAAAGCTTGCCCTGAAGTCGTGCTGCGGCTGTTCGGCACTCAAGGCGGGGTCATCGAAGATGCGGAGTACTGGACGATTCGCCACCGAACGCAGGGTCCACTTCCAATCGTCATCGTCAGCGTTACCGCGCAGCGGTCCCACTCGCACGGCATTCAGCAGCGTGTTCAGGGTGACGTTCAGGCGGATGCTGGTGCCGGGCTGCAGATTGATTTTTTCCTCCATCGACGGGAGGAACGAAGCAGCTGAGACTTTGATGGAATAGATGCCGGGAAGCAAGTTCTTGGCGGAGTAATATCCGGCGCTGTCGGTGAACACGGTCAGAGTCCGCGCTGCCGAGCCGACGATCTCCACCACGGCGCCCATCTGCGCGATGCCCGAGGCGTCGCGCACGTATCCCGCGATCGCAGCCGGACGTTCTCCCGCCCACGCGGGCAACGACACCGCAACCATTACCGCCCAATATCCGAGCTGGCGAAACTTCACTCCAACCCCCGCGGAAACAAGCAGCCCGTTACTCTACAGCAAACGTCGCTGAAGGATCAATGGTCTGCTTGGAGATGTTGTCGTTCACTTTGATGTCGATGCGATAGACGCCCGGCTGCAGGTTGGCTGCGGCAATCGACTTCTGCAGCGTCACCTGTTCGCCTACGTTACCCATCGTGTCGGTAGACTCCATCTTCTGGACTACCGGTTTGTTGGTCGCGATGTTGACGATGTCAAACTCGAATGTGGCGGAAGGCTTGTGCGTCTTCTCGTCCACGCCGAGGTTATAGACTTGCATCCAGAAGTTTACCTTCGGGTCGCGGTCGCGCTTGAACGTAGCAGGCTTGCCATTCGCCGGTGCTACGCGCGGCCGAACTTTGGTCAGGCCGATCACGAAACTGCCGGTGCTTACGTCCTTGGTTGGGACTGCTTCCATCTGGTCGGCCACGATGAGCGTCGAGGTCGACAGCTTGTCATCGGAATACTCAGGCACCACGATGCCGCGGCTCCACAAGCCTTTGCGGTCGCCGTTAACGTCTTTCACCGCGATCTCAACCTTGTAACGTCCGGGACGCAGCGGCAGCGCCTTCCAATAGACTGACGAGTTCTCCGCCGTGCGCGGCAGCAATTCCGCAGGAACATCCACCTGGGCTGTGTCTTCGAAGGTCTGCACCACTTTCCCGGTCAACGTGCTCACCCGGCCAAAAATGTTCACCGTGCCGCGCTGCACCCCATCTTTGTTGGCAAATGTAATGTCGCGATACTTCATCTGGATGGTGATGGGCACCAAAACCGTGTCCCCGGTCACCTTCACAAAATCCGAGCGCACATCGAAGGGCATCAGGTTGGTGATGATCTTCGTGTTGACGATCTCTTCCAGATCCTTGAACTTAACCGGAGGCGGGGCCTGCAGCTTGGCAAATTGTTCCAACCGGTCGAATTCCTTGGTCTGCAGGTCGGAACTCATGGGGCCGGTGCCCAATTGCTCCACGCCGCCATTGGTGAAGCGGCTGGTCTTGCTGGCCATGCCCATTTGCTCGTAAAGAGTGAGACCGGCGTTGGGCGTCATCTTCAAGGCGTCTTTCTCTGACCGGTCCATCGTCATGTGGAAGTCGCCGCACATGCAGGTGTCGACGAATTCGATGATGACTTCCTGTCCAATGCCTTCCAGGTAGCGGTAGCGCCAGTCTTCGAAGGGGAAGGTCGAAGTCTCGCCGCCGCCCTCTTCCATGGGCCGCTCGTAGGTTCCGCCGGAGGGATGCGAGTCCACTTCGTCGGCAGGACCGTACATTATGTAGATCCGCCCCCGGTCGCTCTTCCAGCCCGGGATGCCGGCGGCAAAATGCTCGTTGGCATAGGCGATGCGGCGGTAGTGTTCCTCTTTGTATTCGTTCTCTTCGGTATCGGGCGTGGGGTCGCGGCGCAGCCAGAACTGCTCGATGAAAGAGTCGCGCTCTTCATCGTTCGAGAGCTGCTTAAAGGCTGCTCTTTCCTGATCGGTAATGATCCAAACTACGTCCTCGTTCAGCCACTTCTTATACGTCTTGCTGAGCTCGATCTTCAGCGAGGCTTTCTGCTGCTTCTTCTGTTTCTCATTCGGGGGGCGCTTCAGAGGATCGGCTTCATCGGCGGGCTGGGCCTGCGACCCGGTGACCGTCGCACCCGACTTTTGGTCGCCCGCGGCAGCAGGAGACGGAGCAGCGCTCTGGGCGCCGGCCAGACCCGCGGCGGCAGCCAGGAATACAAAACATAAGAAATAGCGTGAACCAACCCGAACCATGAGAGGGACTCCTGCCACGACAGAACTGCGTCGATCTATTCTAGGCCCCCAGTTGGGCGAAAGCAAGGCTAAGTCGCGTCAACAGAATGGATTGACAGCCAAAGACAACCGTTTTGTTGGACGCGGCGACGCTGCCGCCGAGTTGCCCCCGGATACCTCGAATATTTCAAAACCGGAGCGCCCCCAAGCTATAATTTACACTTACGGTAACGTGGCATCACGAGGCGGCGGTGCCCTCCGGATTTCCCAGTATCCTGGTACTCCATTCCAGATTGGAACTTTCCTGCCAGCAGGATCGTATCCCTGAATGTGTGCCCGTCACCCCAGCGGAACGGGGTGGTTACCGGCAAGGGAATCTTGGGAGTAACGGCCTGGGACGCGGGCTAGCGGCCCGACCTTGCGGAAGCCTTGGACGGTGACGGGAGCGATGACAGCTTGGAAGAAAATCGCGATTGGCGTAGGCGCGGTGGCGCTGTTGGCCGCCATCGTCGGGTTCACGGTCTATCAGAGCGGCAAGAATGTAGTTACGGTGCAGACCGGGAAGGTGCAGCGCCAGGATTTGTCTTCGGTGGTAAGCGCCTCAGGTGAGATCAGACCTAAGACTTATGTAAACATCGGCGCCAATGCCTTCGGCAAGATCACGCATTTGCTGGTGAAAGAAGGCGAGCACGTAAGGAAGGGTCAATTGCTGGCTCAACTGGAGAACGTACAGTCGTCGGCGGATGTAAACGCCAATCAGGCTTCGGTGCAGGCTGCCGAAACCGATGCCTTGGCAGCCGATGCCGCGCTGAAGACATCCCAAGCCGATCTGCTCCGCGCCCAGGCCGATTACGAGCGCAATAAGCTCGATTGGGATCGCGCGCAAAGCCTGTTTAAAGATGGCCTGATCTCCAAATCCGATTTCGACAGCCGCCGCAATGCCTGGGCCACGGCCGACTCCGGACTGGTGCAGGCGCAGGCGCGCGTGGCCCAGGCTAAGGCGCAAAAAGATTCTGCCGATAAACACGTAAGCCAGAACCAGGCCACGCTCACTCGCTTCGCCGATGTCCTGCAGAAGGCCACCTATACCGCACCCTATGACGGCGTAATTACCAACCTGCCGGTGCGCGAAGGCGAGACGGTGGTGATGGGCATTCAGAATTCTCCGGGCAGTACGCTGATGACGCTCGCCGACATGTCGGTGATTACCGCCGAAGTCAAAGTGGATGAGACTGACATCGTGAATGTGCGCCTTGGGCAGCCCGCGGAAGTGACCATCGACGCCATCCCTAATCAGATTTTTCACGGCAAGGTTTCAGAAATTGGAGACAATGCCATCGTGCGCTCCACCGGCGTGGCCACCTCGCAGCAAACCTCGGCCAGCGAAGAAGCCAAAGATTTCAAAGTAGTCGTGACGGTCAGCGATCCTCCGCAAGATCTGCGACCCGGGCTCTCCACCACAGCCAAGATTACGACGGCCGCGCGCAGCAACGTGCTGGCCATTCCCATCCAGGCGCTATCGATGCGCAGCAAGGCCCAGTTGGAACAAGAGAAGTCAGCCCCTGGGTCCGTTCATGCCGCGGCACCGTCTCCGAAGGAAACCGCATCCAAGGACAAGGACACAAGTTCAGACAAAGACAAGAAGCAGGACTTGCAGGGCGTTTTCGTGATTCGCAACAAGAAGGCGGAGTTCGTGCCCGTGGCCACCGGAATCGCCGGCACTACCGACATCGAAGTCCTCAATGGCTTGAACGAAGGGGATGTAGTCATCACCGGCAGTTACAAGGTTTTGCGCACGCTGCGTTCTGGCAGTAGCGTCAAGATCGATAACTCCGTCCCTAAGAAGGAAGACGAGACATAACCTTCGCTGACTTCGCGCGTCCAACGGAGAAGCCAGCCGCATCGAACAAGACACGGAGTTCCCGGAGTCGAATTCAATCTCGGAGAACCCTTTGGCACCGGAGCAGGAGAAAAATATGGCAACCGCAGAAGTAATCAGCATGCCCACCAACGCCGTTTCGGTGCCGCCACCCCAGTCCTGCATGATCGCGGCCGAGGATCTCTGGAAGACCTACGACATGGGCTCGGAGCAGCAGGTGCATGCCCTGCGCGGGGTCAACATCCGGATTGAGCGGGGCGAATATGTTGCCATCATGGGACCCTCCGGTTCCGGCAAATCCACGCTGATGAATCTGATCGGCTGCCTGGACACGCCGACCAAGGGCGAATACTGGCTCAACAGCCAGTTGGTGAGCGAACTCGACGATGACGAACTCGCGCGCATCCGCAACAAGGAAATCGGCTTCGTGTTCCAGACCTTCAACCTGCTGGCTCGCGCCACTGCTCTGCATAACGTCGAACTGCCGCTGATCTATGCCGGCATTCCGACCGGAGAACGCATCGAGCGCGCCAAGGCCGCTCTGACTGCCGTGGGCATGGAATCGCGGATGACCCACAAGCCCAATGAACTTTCCGGCGGCCAGCGGCAACGCGTCGCCGTGGCCCGCGCCCTGGTCAATCGGCCGTCTATCATCCTCGCCGACGAACCCACCGGCAACCTCGATTCGCAAACCGGAAACGAAATCATGGCCTTGTTCGATCGCCTGCACTCTGAGGGAAACACGATCGTGCTGGTCACCCACGAACATGACATCGCCGAGTACGCTCACCGCGTGATTTTCATCAAAGACGGAGTGGTCGAGCGCGACGAGCGCAAGAAGTAATACCCTTACATCATGGCAAGTCCACGAGACACGGATCTTGCGGGTCTGCCAGATCTCACCCAGCCTCGTGTCGCGCCCTCGAGTATCTCACCGCCTCCTGCCCGCAATTCATGGTTCTCCGGTGATCTCGCAATCGCCTGGCTGCTGGCCGCTGTTGCCGTTGCTCTGCAGATGGCGACCAACGGCCGCTACGGATATTTCCGCGACGAACTCTACTATCTGGCTCTCTCCCACCACCTGGACTGGGGATATGTAGATCTGGCACCCATGTCACCACTCGTGGCCTGGATCAGCCGCACGCTGTTCGGCGATTCGCTCCACGCGATTCGACTGTTGCCGGCTCTGGCTCTCGGCGGCGAAATTCTAATCACCGGCCTGATCACGCGGGAACTCGGAGGCAAGCGCTTTGCCGTGTTCCTGGCCTGCCTAGGAGTGCTGGTAGCTCCGGTCATTCTCGGCAACGCCACGCGCTTCTCGATGAATCCGTTCGAGTCGTTGTTTTGGATGGGCGCGATCTACTTTCTGCTGCTCGCGATAAACCGCAGCCGGCCGAAACTGCTGGTATGGACAGGTGTGCTCGTAGGCCTTGGGCTGGAGAACAAACACTCCACGGCTTTCTTCCTGATCGCGTTGCTCGTGGGCCTCGCGGCAACTTCCAAGCGGCATCTATTTCGAAGCAAATGGCTCTGGATTGCCGCCGGCATTATCGTGTTGCTCGCCCTGCCCAACCTTATCTGGCAATACCAGCATGGATTCCCCACCTGGATCGATCTGAGCAACGTAAAGAAGATTCACAAGAACGTCGAGCTGCCGCCTCTGCCGTTTCTGAAACAGCAACTCATGACGTTCCTGCCGCTCAATGCCCTGCTATGGCTCGCGGGACTCGGCTTCCTTCTGTTCCACCGCGAAGGCAAACGTTACCGCGTGCTAGGCGTTACTTATCTGGCGTTCCTGGCGATCATGATGGCTCTGCACGGCAAGGACTATTATCTCGCCCCAATCTACCCGATGCTATTCGCTGCCGGTGGAGTGTTCTGGGAGACGTTCATCGCATCGCACTCCCGTTTCCGCTGGGTGAAAGTGGCATTGCCTCTGTCGCTGGTGCTCCTCGGTATCGTCGCCTTTCCCCTAGTGCTGCCGATTCTTCCTCCCGATCAGATCGCCCCTTACATGAGAGCACTGGGGATTGGGGTCTCCCGCACTGAGACTCATATGAGCAGCACTCTCCCGCAGCACTTCGCGGACGAGTTCGGATGGCCGGAAATGGTCGCGCAGGTCGTTGGTGTCTACAACGCGATGCCGGCCGAGGAGCGCGCCAAAACGGCCATTCTGGCGGGAAATTACGGCTCTGCTGGAGCGATTGATTTCTTCGGGTCGCGCTACGGGTTACCGCAATCCATTAGCGCACATCAGAATTATTATTACTGGGGATTCCGTCAATACACTGGTGAGAGCCTGATCCTGCTCAACTGGCAGCTCGACGATGCCCAGAGCTGGTGTAGCAGCGTCGAAGCCGGACCCGAAGTAGGAAATTCCTATGCCATGAGCTGGGAGCACTACACCATCCTGATCTGTCACGGGCTCAAGAAACCGCTGGCCGAAGCCTGGCCGCGCTTCAAAGTTTGGGATTGAGTTTGGAATTAACCGCCGCGCCTTCCATTTCTTAGGAGCTAACTCCAGCTAGTGGCCGACCTGGCTGCGCCAGGCAGCACAACTTCCTCCACGCGTTTTGCGGACGCCACCACCACCTGATCGCGACCGCCGCGTTTGGCCTCATAGAGCGCGGCATCGGCCGCGGCCATCAGCTCCTTGGGCGACATGCCATGCTCGGGAAAAGAAGCGATGCCCACGGAGATCGTCACCATCCCGAGCGACTTGCCTTGATGCATGATGGTCAAATCCCTCATTTTGGAACGCAGGCGCTCGGCTCGCACTCGCGAAATCTCCAGGTCTGCCGTGGGGAGGATCACCACGAATTCCTCGCCTCCGAAGCGGCACACGAAGTCTTCCGCCCGAATGCCTTTCATCAGCGACGCTCCCGTATCGCGCAAGACGGTATCGCCGGCATCGTGGCCGTAGGTGTCGTTGAAGCTCTTGAAATGGTCCAAATCGATCATGAGCAGTCCCAGAGATTGTGCTGCTCTGGCGGCGCGCCGCACCTCCCGGTCCAACACCTCTTCCAGGTACCGCCGGTTGTAGAGACCAGTCAAAGCATCCCGGACAGACTGAGTTCGCAACGCTTCCCGCAGCCGGATGTTGGCGATCGATAGCCCAACTTGCCCGGCAAAGGTCGTCTTGAACGAAAGCTCTGAAGCTTCCCCTTGCGGCGTGTCGTCCATTGCCTGCAAGTGCAGAATGCCCAGCGTTTCGCCCTGCGCCAGGATCGGAATGCAAAGGTACGCACTCTTCAATCCTGCGGCGTGGGCACACGGGGCCGTCGAGTCGCCCGCAACCACCAGATGCGGATGCCCAGTCCGCAGCGCCCAGCACGCGTTGGGCTCGAACTCCATCGTGGAAAGCTGGCACTCGGTCCAGGAGCCAATCACTTCCGCCAGGCTTCGTGAGGCATTCAGCAGGGCGACAGATCCCCGGGCAGCGGGAAATATCTTGGGCGCAAAGCCCAGAGCGGCGGCGATCACTTCGTCCCGGCTGATGCAGCTCTGCAACAGTTCGCCCATCTTGGCCAACATGGTCGCGCGCTCCGAGCGCTTTTCCAGCTCTTTCATCATCCGGTCATTTTGCTGGTCGAGTTCTCTGCGAGCAGAGTCTTTCTCTAACATTTCCTCCTGCAGGCGGGTGTTGGCATCGGCCACTTCAATGGTCCGCTCCAGAATCTGCTCTTGCAGAATCTGCTGGTTCTGTTTCTGACTCTCAATGTCGGTGCATGTGCCGAACCATTTAACGATCTCTCCGCCCGGATTGCGGATGGGATTCCCGCGGCATAAAAACCAGCGGTAGATTCCATCTTTCCCCCGCAGGCGGTACTCCACTTCGTAAGGCTGGCCGGCGCGTCTCGCTTCCTCCCACTTCGCCATGCAAAGGGCCAGGTCATCGGGATGTACTACGACCGTCCACCCCGCGCCCCGGCTTTGTTCAAACGTCAGCCCGGTGTAATCGAAGCACTTCTGGTTGAAGTAGTCGTCCATGCCATCGGGGTCGGCGGTCCAGATGATTTCAGGAACGGCTTCCGCCATGGTCTGGAAATATAGCTCGCGTTCCCGGGCCGTATCGAGATCGCCTTTCTTCAAAGCCATGAATTTGTGGATGAACGACGATGCAATTGCCCCTCCCAGCACCAGGAAAGTGCTTGCGCCAATCGAAGCCACGCCGATCGTCGAGATGCCGACATAGTGCATCCCCCAGATGCCCACACCCATCGCCGCGGCCCCAGCGCTCAACCAGATGGCCCGGGCCCGGCCATGCGCCGCAGTCACGCGTGCCGCGAGATCCAGCGCCGCATAGGAGGCAAACATCGCCAGCACCACGCACAGCACCACCAACCGGTAGTCGTAGCTGCCGTTTAGCATGGTTATCGAATTCAGCTTCATCGCTCGGTCACGACCTTCGCAGCCTCAGATTTCGCAGGAAGTTTTTTCGCTGGCTCCTTTTTCGCCGGGTCTTGTTTCGCCGGCTCTTTTCAGACCAGCCAGAACCCGGATCCCTCCGGCACACACTTCTGCTAACCCTCTACGTTACCTATCGGCATGATTCGCCGTTGCCCAGGTTAGAAAGCGTTAAGTTTTCCAACCCGGTTTTCCAATCCCAGGCTGTATCCGAATCGCATTCAACTGCGAAGGCTGCCGATCGAGAAGACGCATGCGTCAAAACAAAAGGCCTCTCTTTCGAGAGGCCTTGGTCAGAATTTAAGGTTGGTCAGACTCGAAGCTTTCTTAGAACTAGGAATCGTGTTCCCTGGATTACAGTTAGCGTCTACGGCCTCGGTACGGCTGCATCCGCCTGCCGCGATGTGCCCACCAGGAAGAAGTTGTGATCGTAAAGATTACGGTACATCAGCCCCGCAATCTCCGCCGCCTTCGGGCCAAACGTGGGACGCCCGCCCTGCAGGAAGACTACTACCACCACACGTCCGCTGCTGGTATTCGCGTAGGAGGCGAACCAGCCAAAGCGAGTGCCAGCGTGGGAACAGGTCCCGGTCTTGCCCAGAATTGCTTCCTCGTTAAAGTTAAGTCCCAACCGGCGCGCCGTGCCGTATTGCACCGCTCCGGCCATGCCGTCGGAGATTTCCGGAATCAGCGGCGCGATATCAAGCTGCCGCTTCACGCGCGGCTGAAAATCCGCGATCTCTTCCGGCGACGTCGGATGCTGGAGGTAATACAACGTTCCTCCGTTGGCGATCGCCGAAACCATGGCGCCCAGCTGCAACGGAGTCATGGAAACGCCCTCACCGAACGAGCACATCTTGCCCACACCGCCCAGCTTCTGCGGGATTACCTCTTCGGGATAAGCCCCCAACTGCTCGCCCGGAATGTCGTAGCCAGCCAACTCACCCAGGCCATACTGGTGGGCATAGTAAGCAACTTTTTCGAAGCCCAGCTTGCGCCCCAGCGCCTCAAAATATGCGTTGTTCGAGTGCGCCAGAGCTTCCGTCAGATTCATCCGGCTGCGGCCCCCGAGCGACACTTCGGTTTCTTTCGAGACCAGACCCTCGTTCAACGCGGCCAAGGCCACAGAAAGTTTAATGGTCGAGCACGGCTGCGCGCCGCTCGACAGCGCCAGCTTCTGATTAACCATGGCCAGCACTCGTCCGCTGGTCGGCTCAATCGCGACTACAGTCCCATTCATGTTGCCCAGGGCATCGATCGCAGCCTGGCGTACCACCGGATCTTCCCCCTCAGTGATGTCGCCGCCGGTAAGGCCTTCGGCGAACGAACTCACAAAAAAGCGCTCGTGATATCTGCGCCGGGAACTGCTGGCCGAAGCTCGCGTCAGGCTCACCGTGGTGTGGCTGCTCGTGCTGGTAGTGTGGCTGGCTGTGCTGGCGCTGTGGCTAGTCGTACCAACGCCGGTCGCGGTCACGCCAGTTGCACTTAAGCTGGCGGTGTGGTGCACCGCCGTGCCGCGGCTGCTCGCCAGGTGGTGCATGCGACGCCGCGTCCTCTGGCTTTCACTCACTCTCTTGGATTTCGGTTTGCTGGCATTCAGCGCATGCGGGTTGACGTTCGCCGCCCACACTGCAGGCGTTAAGCACAGCCCCGCCGCCATCACCATCAGACGAAAATAGCGCGTTCCCAACATATACATCTTCAGTCCGTTCCCGATCTTCCAGATTCAGATCTTCGGATTACGATTTCAGATTACGATGCGTCGAATTACGATTCTTCGAATTCCTACCTCTTACGATGCACGAAGCTTGCCAGCAGCCGGCCTGGGCCGGTAACTTCGCCCAACTCCGCGATACTACGGGAGTTAAGCCGTTTCAGGCAATAACAAAGTTTATATGGGGCAAAACATTAATTTCGATATAAACCATTATGGAACAGTCGCTTGCACGGGAATTACTTTCGTTCCAGAGCCCACAGTAACGGGTTACCCGTTACTGTAAAGATACGGCCCGCTGCGCAAAGTTTTTCCTCTTTAGCCCGTGCACGCCGCCTTCACATCACCTCGCCGCGCTTGCGTAGAAAGGCCGGAACATCCAGATCGTCCTGCTCGAAGTTCGCGACCATCGCGCTCCGCATGGTGTCAAGCGAGATCACTTCGCCCGCAGCCTGCGTTATCGCGGGCGGAACCCCCTGCGGTTCCTCCATCATTAAATCGCACTCAGGAAATGGCGACGGTTCCGCCTGCGCCGGACCCACGGGATCGGGAAAATCCATGGCGTCGTCGTGCGCTGCTGCAAACGAACTGTGCACTTCATGCGGCCGCGGATAAGAACGGCTGACCTCTGACCGGCCGATTTCTGCCCGGCTCGACTGCCGGAAACCCGTGGCAATCACCGTGATCTTCACCGTGTCCTTCATCTTCTCGTCCATCACTGCGCCAAAAATAATATTGGCGTCCTCATGCGCCGCGCTCTGGATGATGGTGCAAGCCTGCTGCACCTCGGCCAGCTTCAGCGAAGCTGAACCTGTAATGTTGATCAGAATGCCGCGCGCCCCGTCGATCGCCCCGGCCTCAAGCAGCGGAGAGGCAATCGCCTTCTGCGCCGCTTCCATGGTGCGCTTCGCGCCGCTCGCCGTCGCCGTGCCCATCACCGCATAGCCCATGCCGGCCATGATCGTCTTCACGTCGGCGAAGTCGCGATTGATGATGCCGGGAATCGTAATGATGTCCGAAATTCCCTGCACCCCTTGCCGCAGAATGTCGTCGGCAATGCGGAACGATTCGAAGAATCCCGCATTCTCGGCCACCGCTAGCAGTTTTTCATTCGGAATGACGATCGTCGTGTCCACAGACTCCATCAGCTCGGCGATGCCCTTTTCCGCCTGCGTCATCCGCCGCTTGCCTTCAAAACAAAACGGCTTGGTGACCACAGCCACCGTAAGCGCGCCCATCTCACTGGCCAGCGACGCGATAATCGGAGCCGCGCCCGTGCCCGTGCCGCCGCCGAGGCCCGTGGTCACAAACACCATATCGGCGCCTTCCAGCGCTTCGATGATTTTGTCCGAGTCTTCGAGCGCGGCCTTGCGACCAACTTCCGGATTCGCCCCCGCGCCCAGCCCATTCGTCAGCTTCACCCCAAGCTGCAGCTTCACCGGCGCGCGCGACATGCGTAGCGCCTGCAAGTCGGTATTGGCGACGATGAACTCGATGCCCTCCACTCCGGCATCGATCATCCGGTTGACCGCGTTTCCGCCGCCGCCGCCCACGCCGATCACCTTGATCTTGGCGTCGTTCAGAGGCTCTTCGTTAAAGCTGATGCGAATGCTCGAATCGTTTTTCATTTTCTCCACCAGGAACTGATTTTCACTTCGTTGTCCTTAATCTCAAGTGCCTAAACTTAGTCGACCGCCTGATAGTAGTTCGTCTCTTGGAGCTTTTGTCCCGACTCACCGTCCGTAAATGTGCGACGGCTGATGTGCTGCGCGTCGAACTCGACCGTTAGCGCGTAACTTTCCGAGGCGTCTCCTCCGGCGAGCGCCAGTACCCAACCGTGCTCGGCTGTCTTAAGCGAAGCAGTGTTCACGTCAGCCAAGTCGCAGAACACCGAACGAGGAACGAAGACCTTTCGCCCGTCTGCAGCCACAACGATCGCATCCACAACACTGCAAGGCATCCTGCTCATCGTGCATGCTGAATCTTTCGGCTTAACCGGCTTGCTGGGCGTGCCATTCTGTACCTCATGGGTGCTGATCGTAACCCGCACTTTAGAGCTGCCCGACTGAATCGCAAGAGATGTGTTGCCACTCGCCGAAACCGTAACCTCTTTTTGTGCGGAATCACGAGGCGCGGTAACGATCAACATCACGGCGCAGCAAAGAGTCCATCCTCCCAAACCTGGCACCGATGGGCACCGGAAGTCTTTAGCCGTCGCTTTGGGCCTGTGCATTTTGCTTCACCCCACCAACATCGCCTTCAATCTCGATCCCCACCGCTCTCCCTGAAACCCGCGCGCCACCCGTGCGCGCTGTCCATAAGCCACCATGCCGAGCACCGTGGCAAACTCCGGCTCGGCCAGCGTGACCGGCATCTTCGCCAGAGGCGTCGGCCACGACAACCGCACCGGACGCCGCAGCGCCGACTCTGCCACATCAAAAATCCCCGGCAATCGCGACCCGCCGCCGCTGAGCACAATGCCGGCCAGACAAGCATCGAACATGCCACTTTGGCGCAAAGTTTCGCGCATCATCTCAAACAACTCGCGCGCCCGCGGCTCAAGAATTTCCGCCACCAGCCGCTGCGGCAGCAGCCGCGAAGGCCGGTCGCCAACGGATGGCACCTCGACCTCATTCCCTTCGGGAATCAACGTGACGATCGCATTGCCGTACACCTTCTTGATCTTTTCCGCCTCCGCCAGCGCGGTACACATCCCGACCGACAAGTCACTCGTGAAGTGGTCGCCGCCCACCGGAATCACACCCGTGTAAGCGACTGCGCCCTGTAAAAAAACGACCAACTCGGTCGAGCCCGCGCCGATATCGGCCAGACACACGCCCAACTCCCGCTCATCGGCCCGCAGCACCGAATCGGCCGCCGCAAGCGGCTCGAACACCGTGTCGTCCACGTGAACGCCCGCCCGGTTTACCGCCGTAATCACATTCTGCGCCGCGCTCGCCGCCACGGTCACAAGGTGAACACGTACCTCGAGCCGCGCCGCCATCATGCCCAACGGATCATGCACGCCCGCCTGATCGTCAAGGATGAATTCCTGTGGCAGCAGATGCAGCACTTCGCGATCGGCCGGCAGCGGAATCGCGCGCGCCCGCTCCACCGCCTGCTTGATTTCGTCCCGCCCGATCTCCCGCGGACGCGTGCCCAGGCTGATGCCGCCGTGACTGTTCACGCCGCGCACGTGCGCTCCGCCAATGCCCACGATGGCGTGCTCCACCGCCACGCCCGCTGCGTCTTCGGCCGCCTCGACAGCCCTTTGAATCGACGCGACCGCCTTCTCCAGTTCGACGATCACCCCTTTGCGCGAGCCTCGCGACTCCGCCACGCCGTGTCCGCGATAGCGCAACCCAGCGTCGGTGACCTCCACCATGAGCGCGCACGTTTTCGCGCTCCCCACATCAATTGCCGTCAGAACGTTCCCTTGCTGATTCGCCATTCCTTATGAATTCCCCAGACTGCGATGAAGTTGCACTCTCAACTGGTTCTCTCTTGGTCGCTCAGTCTTAGTCGCTCGGTGCCGCATTCGTCTCACTCTTAGCCACTGCCGGACTCGGTTTCTGACCACCCTTGCTTGCGGAAGGCTTTGCTGTTGGTTTCGGCGACGGTGATGAAGCCTGCTTCCTCGTCGCAGACGGCGATGCCGCAGCCTCGTGACTGGCCGGTGGATTCGGCTTGCTCGTCGCAGTGTTCTTTGCCGCTGGCGACGGCCCTGGCTTCTCCGCAGGCACCGTCGTCTTCGAACCTGCGGTGGCTTTTCCAGTCTTTACCGCACTCTTCTTAGCCTTGGTTTTCGCTGCCGGCTTCTTCGTCCCCCCGGCCGCAACTTTCGGATCGAGCTTCTTCTCCGTCAATTCAAACGCCGGCTTCGGCACCGCACGGTCGTGCGGCCCCATGCGAGTCACCAGCGCCGCCGGCTTCACTCCCGCCGCTGCTGCTGCTTTTGCGGCCGCTGGGCTCAACGCCGCCGCTGGCTTCGCCGCGCTTTGCATATCCGGATTCACCACGATCTGATTGTCGTAGCGCAAATCCACCGATTCCAGCCTCTGGAATTGCTGCCGCCAGCCCTGAGCGTGGGTTACATAAATCTTGTAGCGCCGCAGATAGTCCGACGATCCCAGATGCACCAGCACATCGCCACTCGGATCGTTCACCCGCACCTTCACGTCTTCCAGGTCAGTTAGGTCGACTTCACTTAGATCCTGCGAATAGCGCGCCCCGCTCGAGTCCAGTTCCCGCACCATCTCGCCATAAGCCTTCATCCGCGGCGCCCTGGTCGAGAGCGGCTCGCCCGGATTCATCCCGAGAATCACCGGAAACGAATACTTGTGCTTCGGCGTCAACTCCATCAGCGTGCCGCCCGCGTCGATCAACGACATTCGCGGCCCCACTCGGGCAAACGCCACCGGCGTGCGCTCCTGAATCTCCACCTTCAGCCGGTTGGGAACAAACCGCATCACGCTGGCCGCTTCCACCCACGGAATCTGCTCCAGTTGCGCCTTCTGTTGCGCCAGCGGAATGAAAAAGATGTTGCGGCCAATGTCGGCGCCCATCACTTCCATGATCTGCGCCTTGCTCACGTTCTGCATGCCCGTGACTTCAATGTTGTCGCTCGATTCCACACGGAATCTCCACGAGCGCTCGCCGTAGTGATACAACCACGCCGCGAACAGCGCGGCCACGCAACACACTCCTGCCGCCATCACGGCCCAGAGCAAACGGTTGGCAGTTTTCTTGGGAAGAGAACTTCGGCGGGCGGAGACACGCTTTTGCCCGCGCAGAAACGGAGATTCCTCGTCCACATCCAGATCAACCAGACGCGCGTCGTCCATCTCCTCGCGCGCAGCATCAGCGCTGGGTGGGTACAACTCCTCCTGCGAGATGGTGGAACCCGGCTTCCGCGCCATCAGTTCAGGTCAGTTGTCGCTGTTGAATCGCTGAGCCTTCAAACTATAACTTCATTTCGCGATTTGAGACAGAGAAAATGTTGAACTTTTGCACAAGCAGGAATCGGATGAAGCATCATTCGGGAAAGGCAAAATAGATCGGATCAAAAGCGGTGTCGGCCACGAACCATTTGGAGACAACCGCTGTCTGCCTTGGGCGAAGCCCGGCGGATCCGATGCGCGAACTGGCCACAATGTGGACCAACGAGTACAAAAAAAGCGGACGCGGCAGTTTCTCCGCGTCCGCTCCTCAGCAACTAATTCAGTAATAAACGAAAACAAACCCTAAATCGGCCCGTCCCCAGTCATCTCGACCCGCATCACCGAAGCCGGAATCCGAACCATGGGCACCGGCGAAACATGCACCCGGGGAATATTGACGTGCACACGCGAACAAGCCACCGGAATCTCTACCGCATCGAAAGCAACCGGCGCCAGACGCACGCGCGCAACCCGCGCCTCGATCCGGGCCCGCTGCACTTCCAACCGCGCCATCGCCATCTCTTCCCGCGCAGACATCTCCTCCAAGCGACCCATTCCGTGCTGCATCCCGGCGATCCTTGTCTGGAACCGCGCCATCGCGGCCGCCAAACGGCAGGAAGCGGTCTCGTCCCGCCCCCCGGCCAGGGTAATTCTTTCTCGCAATCGGTCAATCCGCTCCATCGCCAGATCCGCGAACATTTCCGCCCGCTCCGAAACCTGCGCGACCACGGCATCCGCAACCCGGTGCGCCAAAACCGCGCCGCCGTTGTCCTGATAAAAGCCGTTCAATCCCAGCGCCAGCACTCCAGCCGCCAACCATCCCCAGCCCTGTGTAGTTTTCATCGCCTGATCTCCATCTGGTAGATTGGACGAACCCGGCCGCAATCCGTTAGCAATAGAAGATACCGAGCCGACGCGAAACTAGTTTCCTGCCCCCCGCCTTTCCTTCAATTTCTCCAGAATCATCGGCCCCAACTGCGAAACACTGCCCGCGCCGAGCGTGAGAATCATGTCTCCGTCCTCCGCCACGGCCGCAACCGAATCAGCCGCATCCGCAAACGAACCAACATACTGGGCGTTCCGTCCACCCTTTTCCCGAACGGTCCGCGCCAATGCTTCCCCGCTAATCCCCTCGATCGGCTTCTCACTCGCGGCATAAATGTCGAGCACAAACAGCGAGTCCGCGTCCCCAAACGCCGTAGCGAAGTCCTCGATCAAGTCCCGCGTACGCGTGTACCGGTGCGGCTGGAACACTACATGAACCTTGCGAAACCCGCACGAACGCGCCGCCGCCAGCGTCGCTTTAATCTCCGTAGGATGGTGACCGTAATCGTCGATCACGCTGACCCCAGCCGCGCGACCGCGCAAATGAAACCGCCGGTCGACGCCGCGGAACTGATCGAGCCCGGTGCGGATCGCCTCCACTTCAACGTCCAGTCCCACGCCCACCGCAATCGCCGCCGTCGCATTCAGAATGTTATGCACTCCCGGCACATGCAGCGTGAACTCACCCAGGTCTTTCTTGCGATAACTCACATGAAACCGGCTCAGGGGCCCTGAATCCCCGCGTGAAGTCCCGGCGTTCGTTCCGCTCTCGCCAAGCTTGATCCAAAAATCCGACCCGCGCTTCGTCCCATAGGTCACGGTCCGCCGCCGCACTTGCGGCAACAACCGCCGCAACATCGCATCGTCATTGCAGACCACCACCATCCCATAGAACGGCACCCGGTCCATGAACTCCAGAAAGGTTTTCTTGACGTCCCGCATATTTCGGTAGCAATCCATGTGCTCGCGATCAATGTTGGTCACGACGGAAAGTATCGGGGACAATTTCAAGAACGACCGGTCGCTCTCATCGGCCTCGGCCACCAGATACTGCGACTTCCCCAGCCGCGCATTCGATCCCATCGCATCCACGCGCCCGCCCACCACTACGGTAGGATCAAGCCCACCGCCAGCCAGCACCGCCGCCACCATCGAAGTCGTAGTCGTCTTGCCGTGCATCCCGGCAATGGCGATGCCATACTTCAGCCGCATCAACTCCGCCAGCATCTCCGCCCGCTGAATCACGGGAATATGCAGCTTGTGCGCCTCGAGCACCTCAGGATTTTCAGTAGCGATCGCCGAACTAGTGACGACAACTTCGGCTCCAGCAATATTCTCCGCGCGATGCCCTTCAAAAACAGCGGCGCCGAGGCCCGCCAGGCGCTGCGTAACGCCCGAACTCTTCAGATCAGACCCTGAAACGCGATACCCAAGATTCAGCAACACCTCGGCAATCCCGCTCATGCCGATCCCGCCAATCCCCACGAAATGTACCTGCTGAATCTTGGCGAACATTTCTTGTCATCCTGAGCGGAGTAAGAGCTTCGCGAACGCGGAGCGCTTACGCAGTCGAAGGATCCCTTTCACGCCGATCCGGCCCGCGACTCGGCAGGGAGTTCTCTGGGATTTTAGGAAGCCGATGGATGTGCTTCCAAGCATTGCTCGTGCCATATTCCCGGGATGCCTTCGATCTGATACAGCTCATAGCCCCCGTGATAAAAGCCGCACGACTCTACCTTCCCTGTCTTGTCTGCATAGTCGAGTTGTTCCGACTGCAACCTGTTGTGCAGCTTCCAGGTCCTCATAAAGTCCTCAAGGGTCTTTCGGTCAGCATCTTAACGATGCTACCGGTCGGATACTCGTGCTTGTAAGGCCTTCTGGTCTTTCCCATAGGCTCATCGTAATAAAGAAGTATCCGTGAAGATCCGTGCAAATCCGTGGCTAGCTTTCCTCGAACCCCGCCACCCGCGCCGCCATCGCCGCAATATCCCGCGCCGCACCCGGATGCGCCAGCCCTCGCGCCGCCTCACTCATAGCCTGCAAGCGTCGCCGATCACCGAGCAGGGCCGCAATCGTCTCCGCCAGCCAAACTCCCTCCAGCTTCGACTCCTCGACCACCACCGCAGCGCCCAACGCCGCCAGCGCCTCCGCATTCACACGCTGATGATCATCCGCAGCCCGGGGAAACGGCACAAAAATCGCTGGCTTCCCCGCCGCCGTAATCTCCGCCACGGTGCTAGCACCCGACCGGCACACCACCAGATCCGCCCGCGCAAACGCCGCCGGCATGTCTTCAATAAACTTGAATACTTCCGCAGACTCTCCTAAGCCGCGGTACCCCGCCAGCGCGTCATTATAGTCACGCTCGCCCGTCTGATGAATGATGTGAATTCCCGGCGCCTGCCTTCGCAACTCCGGCAGACATCGGATCATCGCCTCATTGATCGCGTGCGCCCCCTGGCTCCCACCAAACACCAGAAGCGTCGGAGTCCCGCCACGTTTGGCCGGAATCTCAAAGAACGCTTGCCGCACCGGCACGCCAGTCACTTCCGCATGACGAAAATATTTCGCCGTCTCCTCAAAATGCACAGCCGCTCCAGAAACAAACCGCGCCACGACGCGGTTCGCAAATCCCGGCACCACATTCGGCTCAAACGCCAGCGTCGGAATATGCTTCACCACCGCAGCCAGCATCGCCGGACCCGATGCATATCCACCTACGCCGATCACCACGTCCGGCGCAAATTCATTCAGCATGCGGCTCGCATCCCACACCGCCCGCGGCAAATCGAACGCCGTCTTCGCCCGCGTTATCAGGCTGACATTCTTCAGCGCCCCCACCCGCACCAGCCGCAATTCATACCCAGCCGCCGGCACCAGGCGGTTCTCGATCCCCCGCGCCGTTCCAATGAACAGCACCTCAGCCCCATAACTTTTCTTGAGTTCGTTCGCGATCGCCAGCGCCGGAATCACATGCCCGCCGGTCCCGCCGCCCGCCAGAATAGCCCGCATGCAGTGACTATAAATGATTGGGCGATTGAGTCATTGAGCGATCGGGTGATTGCGTCATCGAACGTCTTTCCATCTCTCAATGGCCCGATCACTCAATGACTCAATGCTAATCACTCCGCTTGCTTCGTAATATTCAGCAGCACCCCAACGCACGCCAGTGTGAAAAACAGCGACGACCCGCCATACGACACCAGCGGCAGCGGAATCCCCTTGGTCGGCATCATCCCAAGCACCACGCTGATGTTGATGAAGGCCTGCAGCACCACCATGCTCGTGATCCCCACTGCCAGGTACCGTCCGAAAACATCTTCCGTCCGCCACGAAGCCCGCATCCCGCGCCAAAGAAAAATTGCAAACAGTGTCACCACAAACAGCGCTCCCACCAGTCCCAACTCCTCCGCAGTCACGGCAAAAATAAAATCAGTATGCGGCTCCGGCAGATAAAACAGCTTCTGCTTGCCCTCCATCAAACCGGTCCCCGTGATCCCTCCCGTACCGACTGCAATCAAAGACTGAATCAGGTGAAACCCCGCCTTCTGCCGCTCCGCATAAGGATTCATAAAAGCCAGTATGCGGTCCCGACGGAAGCTCACATGAAAAATCAAAAAATACAGCGGCACCAGCGACGCCCCAAACGCGTACGCGAAATACCTCAGCTGCATCCCCGCCACATACAGAATACAAGCCGCAATCCCCGCGCAAGCAATCGCCGTACCCAGATCGGGCTGCAACACAATCAGCCCCAGCAGCATCACCACGGGCGCCGCGGCCGGCGCCAGCGTGTTGCGCCAGTCATCCATAGTCTTGGTGCGCGCTTCAAGAAAATATGCGAGAAACAGAATCAGCACCGGCTTGGCCAGCTCCGAAGGCTGAAACGAAAATCCTCCCACCCGGAACCAGCGATGCGTATTGTGCGACCGGTCCAGAAAAAACACCGAGATCAGCAGCAGCGTGGTCAGTCCCAGCAGCGAAAAAACCAGCGCCGGATGCTTGTAGCGCCGGTAATCCACCTGCATCGCCACCACCATCGCCACCAGCCCCGCCGCCGCCCAGACCAACTGCTTCAACAAAAACGCATACGGAGACCCGAACCGCTCCCGCGCCATCACCGCCGACGCCGAAAACACCATCACCAGCCCCACAAACACCAGCAGCATGGTCACAGTAAACAGCCAGCGATCGACACTAACCCGCTTCGCCATGGGAAGTTCATTTCACCACGGAGCAGCAGAGTCAGCGAGAACGAATTGCTGATTGTTGATTATTGATTGTTGATTGTCTTGGTTCCAGGCGTTCTGTCATCCTGAGCGTAGCAAGTGCTTCGCGAATGCGAAGCACTTGCGAGGTCGAAGGATCCCTTAGACCCGGCGCCACCGACGGCCTCAAAAGGAGTTTCGACCTCTGCACTTCATCCCAGCCCCCGCACGATCTCCTTAAACACCTGCCCACGCTGCTCATAATTCTTAAACTGATCAAAACTAGCGCAAGCTGGAGCCAGCAACACAACATCTCCCTCCTCGGCCACGGCATTCGCCTTGCGCACAGCATTCTCCAAAGTCTCGGCATGAACGATTTCGACGCCCCCGCCTTTCGGAGAAACGATCTGCGACTCAATCTTCCGCGCCGCCGCCCCAATCGTATACACCCGCTTCACCCGCTGTCGCAGCAAATCGTTGAGCACCGAGTAGTCGCTGCCCTTGTCTTTCCCGCCAAGAATCAGGTGGATGTTCCCCGGAAACGATTCCAGCGCCTTAATCGTCGCATCCACATTGGTCGCCTTCGAATCGTTGTAATAATCCACGCCGCGGATCGTCGCCACAAATTCCAGCCGGTGCTCCACCGCCTTAAACTCCCGAACCGCTTGCCGGATCTTCTCCGGCGCGCATCCCATCAGCGCCCCCGCACACACCGCCGCCAGCACATTTTCCAGATTATGCGCACCCTTCAGCGGGATCTCTGCGACCTGCATCACCTCTCGCTGTCCCTGGCTATCACGAAATAAAATATTCCCCTCGCGCACCCAGGCTCCCAGCTTCACTTCCTTCTGCCGGCTGAACCAGAAAACCTGCGCCCGCGTCCGCCCCGCCATTTGCACGCAGGCCGGATCATCCTCGTTGAGCACCGCAAAATCGTCGCCCCGCTGATTCTCAAAGATGCGCGCCTTCGCATCCACATACGCCTCAAAAGTCCGGTGCCGGTCCAGATGATCGGGCGTGACGTTCAACACCACGGCAACCTTCGGACGGAACGTCTGAATCGTCTCCAACTGAAAGCTCGAAACCTCCAGCACTATCACACTTCCCGGCTTTGCCCGCTCCGTCAGCGAAATCGCCGGAGTGCCGATATTCCCGCCAACCAGCGTCGGCCTTCCGCCCGCCGTCAAAATCTCGCCTGTCAAAGTAGTCGTCGTCGTTTTTCCGTTCGATCCGGTGATCGCCACAATCGGCCCCGGCAGAAACAGCGCTGCCAGTTCAATCTCCCCGATCACCGCCTCGCCCATGGACCGAGCCTGCACCAGCATCGGCAAATCCACTGGAACCCCGGGACTCACCACAATCAGATCCTGCCCGCGAAAAGTCCGCTCGCCGTGCCCGCCCGTCTCGACCGTGATTCCATGATCGAGCAGCGCCGGAATCTCGTTCCGCAACTCATCTCCGCTCTTCGTATCGGACACGGTAACCCGCGCTCCATGCGCCTTCAAAAAAAGCGCCGAAGCCACCCCCGACCTCCCAAGGCCCACGACCAGCACGCGTTTATCCTTAAGTTCCATCACGGTTCTAATGTCGCAAGCTTGCAATGTTCGAAGGTCTATACCTTTGGGATACTTCGTCGTTGAAACCTTGAAACTTTGAATTTATCTCAGTTTCAGCGTCGTCAGCGCAAACAGCGCAAACACCAGCGACGCAATCCAGAAACGCACGATAATCTTCGACTCCGACCATCCCATCAATTCAAAATGATGGTGCAGCGGCGCCATCTTGAAAATCCGCTTCTTGCGCAGCTTGTACGATCCCACCTGCAGAATCACCGACACCGCCTCGATCACGAACACTCCGCCAATAAACGGCAGCAGCAGTTCCTGCTTGATGATCACCGCGACCGTCCCAATCGCCCCGCCCAGCGCCAGTGATCCCACATCGCCCATAAATACTTCAGCAGGGTGCGCGTTGTACCACAAGAATCCAATCGACGATCCCACCATCGCCCCGCAGAAAATCGTCAGCTCGCCCACCTGCGGCATTCGCGGGATTTCCAGATAACTCGCAAACGTCGCATGCCCGCTCACATAAGTCAGCACGGTCAGCGCGCCCGCGGCAATCACGGTACAGCCGATCGCCAACCCGTCCAGTCCGTCCGTCAGATTCACCGCATTGCTCGAGCCCACAATCACGAGCACCACGAATGCGATAAACGGCACGAATGCCAGCCCCCACAGGCTCGGATTGCGCTCCAGGCTCTGCACCACCAGGTCCGGGTGAAACTGCTTGAAGAACGGCACAATCAGCTTGGTCGAGTACATCCCGTACGTCTGCATCGCGATCAGCATCACCGCAATCACAATGCTGGTCGCCACCTGCAGCCCCAGCTTGGCCCTCCCCGTCAGCCCAAGATTCCGGCGGTGCGCCACTTTTGTGTAATCGTCAGTGAATCCGATCGCTGCAAACGCGCATGTAGCAAACACCGCGATCCACACAAACCGGTTGCTCAGGTCCGCCCACAGCAGCGTAGGCACCACAATCGCAATCGCGATCAGCAGGCCGCCCATCGTCGGCGTCCCGGCTTTTTTCTGGTGAGCCTTCGGACCTTCTTCGCGAATGTATTGTCCAATCTGGAATTCCCGCAGCCGGTTAATGACCAGCGGTCCCACGATGAGCGCGGTAAACAGCGCGGTAAGGCTGGCGAACGCCGTGCGGAACGTCAAGTAGCGGAAGATGCGGAACGGCGGAAAATAATGTTGCAGCTTCAGGAACAACAGCCAGTAGAGCAATCAGCCTCCGTCTAGGAATTAAGGCATTGAGCGATTGAGCGATTGGGTCATTGAAGATCGCACCCAATCCGTACCCAATCACTCAGTGGCTCAATCTCTCAATGACTCAATCTCTTCCACACTTCCAGCGCCTTCTCCAGTTTCACGCCCCGCGACGCTTTCAGCAGCACTACGTCTCCATCCCGCGTCTCGCGAGCCAACCATTCGCCGGCTTCCTCGGCCGCTTTCACAAATTCTGCCCGCGTTCCCGCTTGCTTCGCACCGTCGACCATGGCCTGCGCCAGTCCGCGCACTCCGAGCAACACATCAATCTTTTTCTCCGCGATATGCTGCCCCGCCCGCCGGTGCATCTCTTCGCCGGCCGGGCCCAACTCCAACATCTCTCCCGCGACTACAATACGCCGGACGCCCGCCATCGTGGCCAGCGCGTCCACCATCGCGTCCAGCGCCTTCGGATTCGAATTGTAGCAATCGTTGATCACCGTGATGTTACCCACTTGAAGAACCTGCCCGCGCTTATCCGCCGCCGCCAGAGTAGCCAGCGCTTCCACCGCTTCAACCAGAGTCAGCCCGCGCTCCAGCCCCACGGCCACCGCAGCCAGCGCATTCAGCACGTTATGCTGACCTACCAGCGGCAATGTGGCACGCTCTCGCACTCCACCAATCACCACGTCAAACTCAACGCCCTCAGCGCCCTTTGACTGGATTTTCTCCGCCCGCACACCCGCCGTCGCCCACGTGCCATACATCACAACCTTGCCTTTGAAGTCGCGCCCGAATTGCGAAACGTACTCGTCATCAGCATTCAATACCGCCACACCATTCGCCGGCAGTGACTCCACAAGTTCATACTTCGCCCGCGCAATCCCCGCCAAAGAATCAAAAAACTCCAGGTGCACCGGCGCGACGTTGGTCACCACACCGATCTCCGGCTGCGCAATTTTCGCCAGCGCCCGGATTTCTCCCGCATGCGACATCCCCATCTCAATCACCGCCATGTCAAACTCCGGCTCCAGCTTCAGCAACATCAACGGCAATCCAAAATGATTATTGAAATTCCCCTCCGACTTCAGCACCCTGAATCGCGCACTCAGCACATGCGCAATCGCCTCCTTAGTAGTAGTCTTCCCCGCGGACCCTGTCACCGCGATCAGCGGCTTGCCCCAGAGCTTCCGCACCGCCGTGGCCAGGGTCTGCAGCGCCACCAGCGTGTCTTCCACCGCCAGCAACCCCTTCATATCGGGATAGCGGCCCAACTGATCCTTACGCACCACCGCGGCGGCTGCGCCGTTTCCAAGCGCCTGCTCTACGAAATCATGCCCATCCAGCCGCTCACCCTTCACCGCAAAAAAAAGCTGGCCTGAACTCACTGTCCGGGAGTCGATCGAGTATCCGCGCACTGTTTCCTCAGACGAGAACTCGCCGGCAGCGGAAATAAACTCAGCGATTCTCGCAAGCGTCAGCTTCATAGATCTGTCATCCTGAGCGAAGGTTGTGCTTCGCGAAAGCGAAGCGCAACCGCAGTCGAAGGACCCCTTACCTGCCCGCAGCAGCATCAGCCTCGCAAGGCATTCCTATCACCGCGGTCGCTTCTGACTTCTTGTCAGCTGGAACGACTTCAAACTCTGCCTACGTGCTCGCTCCAATCCCCGCTCCTTCGCACTCAAACCCCGCCTCCCTCAGCCCCTCCCGCGCCACTTCCAAATCATCAAACGGAATCGAGCCTTCCCGCCCAACCTGCACCTTCTCATGTCCCTTCCCGGCCAGCAGCACAATATCTCCCGGCCGAGCCTCGCCGATTGCCAGCGCGATCGCCTTGCGCCGGTCCGCCTCCACGCTGTACTTCACCCCAGTCTTCTGCAGCCCCACCACCGCATCATTAATAATCGCCAGCGGATCCTCACTTCGAGGATTGTCCGACGTCAGCACCACGAAATCGCTTCCCCGCCCCGCAGCCTCACCCATCATCGGACGCTTCTTCCGGTCCCGGTCTCCGCCGCATCCAAACACTGTCAGCACTCTTCCCCTCGCCGCAGCGCCTGAAACCAGCTCCCGCGCTAACGCCGTCAGGTTCCTCAAGGCGTCATCCGTATGCGCATAGTCCACTACCACGGTGAAAGGTTGTCCGCAGTCCACCCTCTCGAACCTTCCTGGAACCGACGCCAGGTTGTCGATCCCCGCCGCAATCGCCTGCGCCGCGCACCCGCGCGCATAGCCCGCCCCCGCCGCCGCCAGAATGTTGTACACATTCACCCGCCCGATCAGCGCCGAAAACACCGCAATCCTCCCCTCCGGCGTCACCAGATCAAACCGCGTCCCCCGCGTCGTGATCTCCACTTTCTCCGCGTGCAAATCACCGCGCTCCCATCCATACTTCAGCACCACCGAACTGCGCTTCCGGCTGAACTCCGCCAGCTTCGCACCGTATTCATCGTCCCCATTCGTCACCACGGCTCGTGGCGCATCCGTGCCGCAGCCTTCAAACAGCACCCGCTTTGCAGCAAAGTATTCTTCCATCGTCTTGTGATAATCGAGATGGTCGCGCGTCAGGTTGGTAAACACAGCCACATCGAACGGGATGCCATAAACGCGCTCCTGCGCCAGGGCATGCGACGAAACCTCCATCACAGCATCCGTCGCTCCCTCGCCCAAAGCCGCGCTGAACATCTGATTCAACTCCAGCGCCTCCGGCGTAGTATGCGGTGCCGGCAACACCTTTCCGGCCACGCGATATTCAATCGTCCCGATCAGAGCGCTCTTCCGTCCCGCCGCCCGCAGAATCGACTCCATCAGAAATGCGGTCGTGCTCTTTCCATTCGTCCCCGTAATTCCCGTGATCGCAATCCGCTCCGCCGGCTTCCCGTAAAAGTTCGCGCTAACCCGCGCTAGCGCCCGCCGTCCCTGCGGCACCACCGCCCACGCCACACCCGGACGCGGCTTCTCCGCCGCCGAATCCGTCACCACCGCCACCGCCCCAGCCTTGATCGCCTGATCGATAAATTGATTGCCGTCGCTTGTCTCCCCACGCATGGCCACGAATACGCATCCCGGCTTCACCCGCCGGGAGTCATATTCCACACTACTCACACCCGGATCCCCGCTTTGCGCGAGTACTTCCGCTCCATCCAGCACCTGTTGAAAGGTCATTGCAGGGAATTATAGGGCACGAGCAACTCGGGATTAGCTTGGGACAGATAACTCAGTGCCCCAATACAGACCGGGAAGGGCATGACTTCAATCGTGCCATAAGCCCAGCGAATCGATCGGCTTTAAGCCGCTGAGGTCAGCCCTCGACTTCGGCTAACCGCGGTTACCAACGGCACGTTTCCCGCTTTGCCCCTCAGCGCTACATTATTCCTATGTCCACCGGAACCGGTTCCGCCAAATACCGCTGCGCCCAATGCGAAATGCCCGAGTCCCAGTGCGAGTGCGAAAAATATCTGCTGCCTCTGCCAGTCGCGTCCTCGAAGTTCGCCTTTGTGAAGACGGCCTTCTCTACTGCGAACCCTGCCGCCTCGCCTGCGATTACAAAACCTCCAGCTAAGAAACCTTCACAGCAACTGGCGTCAACCACTCAGATCACCACCGCTTCCCGGTACTCCCCAAACACCCGCCGCATCGCATCCGAAATCTCACCCACGGTCGCATAAGCCTCAACCGCCGCGAGAATCCGCGGCATAACATTCTCGCCCGATCGCGCCGCGTCTTCTACCGAAGCCAGTGCGCTCTTCCACGGCCCCGCATCCCGCCGAGCCCGCAACGCCCGCACCCGTTCCACCTGCTTCGCCTCCAGCGCCGGATCGATCCGCTGAATCGGAATCGCCTTCTCCTGTTCCACCTCAAACCGGTTCACTCCGACCACGATCGCGTCCTTCATCATCCACCGCCTGCTGATATTCATACGCTGCGTTCTGAATCTCCTGCTGCACGAACCCGCGCTCAATCGCCTTCAGCATCCCACCCATCACTTCAATCTTTCCCAAGTATTCCGCCGCGCGCTTTTCAATCTCATTCGTCAGCGACTCAACGTAATAAGATCCCGCCAGCGGATCGATCGTCTGCGCCACGCCCGACTCATACGCCAATCACCTGCTGCGTCCGCAAAGCAATTCGCGCCGCCTGCTCCGTCGGCAGCGCCAGCGCCTCATCATATGAATTCGTATGCAGCGATCTGCGTCCCGCCCAGCACCGCCGCCAGCGCCTGGATCGCCGTCCGCACAATATTGTTCTCCGGCTGCTGCGCCGTCAGCGTCGAACCCGCCGTCTGCGTATGAAACCGCAGCATCCACGACCGCGGATTCTTCGCCTTGAAATGCTCCCGCATAATCCGCGCCCACATCCGCCGCGCCGCGCGGAACTTCGCCACTTCTTCCAGAAAATTGTTGTGCGCATTGAAGAAGAAGCACAGCCGCGGCGCAAATTGATCCACATCCAGCCCCGCCTTGATCGCCGCCTCCACATACGTCATGCCGTTCGCCCAGCGTGAACGCCACTTCCTGCACCGCCGTCGATCCCGCCTCGCGCATGTGATATCCGGAGATCGAAATCGTGTTCCACTCCGGAACGCTTCTCCTTCGCCCAGGCAAACATGTCCGTAATCACCCGCATCGCCTGCCGCGGCGGATAAATATACGTCCCCCGCGCAATGTATTCCTTCAGCACATCGTTCTGCACCGTCCCCGAAAGCTTCCGGATGTCCGCCCCCTGCCGCCGCGCCACCGCCACATACAACGCCAGCAGAATCGACGCCGTCGCATTGATGGTCATCGATGTAGAGATCTTCGTCAGGTCGATGCCCGCGAACAGCCGCTCCATATCCTCGATCGAATCGATCGCCACTCCCACCTTGCCCACTTCCCCCGCCGCCAGAGCGTGGTCGGAATCCATCCCGATCTGCGTCGGCAAATCGAACGCTACAGAAAGCCCCGTGGTCCCGTTCGCCAGCAGATATTTGTAGCGCTTGTTCGACTCCTCGGCATCGCCCATTCCCGCATACTGCCGCATGGTCCACAGCCGCCCGCGGTACATCGTGGCCTGCACCCCGCGCGTAAACGGATACTCCCCCGGATACCCAACCTCGCCCTCGTAATCCGACCCCTTAAGATCCGCGGGCGTATAGATCGGGTTCACTCGAATGTGCGAAGAAGTCTCAACATCCGCCACAGCTTTAATTCTGTCCACCATGCGAAAAACTCTTTCCCGAAGCTCTAGTCATTCCCCAGCGCGCACCATCCTTAAAAAAAATCATGCAGGATCGTCGTCATTCCGAAGCGCGCAAGAATTTTGTCATTCCGAAGCGCGCAGCGCAGAGGAACCCGCTGTCCTTTACGCCACCGCCGCCCTCACCGGCTGCCACCAGCCCCGCCTCGACTCTTCTGCCTGGCCCTCCAGAACGAGCTCACGCCAAACCACGCGAACGTCACTGTGAAACAAATTGCAACCACCACGTGCCCGAAACTCGTTCGCCCAGCCTGATACTTCGCATACTCTCGCGCCAGGGCCATGCCGCCGCTCGCGGCCATCAACAAGAAAATAAGCCCCGTAACCTCCAGCCACAACTGATGCAGCACTCGTCCGCAGGCCCGCGCCGTGGTGGACACGCGCGCTGGTCATGGCCCGCACGGTCCGGCTGCGCTTGGCCTGTTGCGCCGCAACGCGCCCCACCACCCCTAACTTTCGTGCCGTAGAAACCTTGCTCACGGCCTCGATTTTAACAGCCTCTGGCGCTACAATGGCCAAACCTGCGCCGCCATCTAAACCGTTCCGCCGCCGCAGGCATCTAAGCTTTTAGCAGTAATGTTTTTATTCGGGGCAGACGGCGATCGGGGGACCATGTGGACCAGCAACTCAAGCAACTCATGAAGGAACTCGGCGAAGCCATCAACGAATCCCTCTCTGATTCCGAACAGATCGCCGAAGTCGTCTCCCGCATCAAAGAAGGCGGTTACGACATTTTTCTGGTGCTCGAAGCCACCATCGGCGTCAGCAAGCAAGGCGAAAAATCCTCCGACAAAACTTCCCTGGTCACCACTCTCTCCACCAACCCCGAATTCAAAATCAACGACCAGGATCTGAAATTCCTGAAATCTCTCCGCATCAAAATCGAGGAAGAAAAATAGCAAGAGCAATTAAGCGGGGGATAGTAAAGATAAACTTGTCATTCCGAAGCGCTGAGCGCAGAGGAATCTGCTGTCGCGTCCACCGTCTCAGCTCCGGCCCGCGACCGCCGGAACTTCTCCCAAGAGTATGGGTTCTCATTGGCATGCTGCGCCGTGCCCTTGCGATGAATACCGGGTCGCTAGCTCTCGCCGTTTTCCTCGCCTGCTCCCTGGCAGCCGCTTCCTCCCAAACCCCCGCGGGCCCGTTGATTGTCGACAGCAACTGCCACATCGTCGCCCTGGAATATGAAGCCTGGTTCGGCCCCAACGCCGTCACCTTTCAAGGCACTGCCGCCATGCCTCTGCTGCAGTCGGCCGACATGCAACCCGTCGGCGGAGGCTATGACAGCGCCGATCCCATCGTCATCGCCCAGCACGTCTCCTGGATGGAATATATGGGCATCGATGCCGCCATCAGCGACCTTACCAACAACGTCAGCTGCATCTTCAACAGTGAATAGTTCGTCAAGAAATTCGTTCCGAACTGCACTCCCGCCTTTCGCTTTTATAACCAAACCATCCGCGACAACACCGGCAATCTCTACCCTGCATGGACGGCGCTGGGCACGCATCTCAAGCTCATCCCGCTCCTCGGCGGCATCGACGAGAATGTTCTGTTTAAAGATGTCGACGGCAAAACCGCGTTCGAAAAAGAGATCGAATACTTCGGCGCGCGCATGCAGCAGTATCCCGACCGCTACGTGATTTACCAGGGCAAGCCGCTGATGCTGATTTTTCTCGGAGCCGCGCAAGATCCTAACCCCGCCGACAATCCCCTCTGGTTTCAAATCAGAAAATTCCTCAGAGCCAATCCCGAAATCACCAGCAAGTACACCTTCAAAGATGATGGCAGGATATCTCGACAGTCAACCGTCACTCTGGCTCAACCAGGGCACCCCCAACGGGCCCATCGAAATCAATCCCGAGTACGGCTTCTGGAGTTGGGTCGATCGGCTCAATACTTCCTGCACGCTTGCGTTGTGTCCTTATTACCCGTCCTACAACGAAGTCCACGGTCAAACCGGCTCGCGCGTCGAAAACTTCACCGCCTCCATCGCCACCGCCGGCCAGAACGGCTGGGGATGCCCCAACACCGACGCCCCACCCTACTGTCCCGACGATGCTCTGCGCTACGCCGACGACCCTAAGTACGCCACCTTCGACTCCTTCATGACCTACGCCCGCCAGCTCGACCCCATCTTTCTGATCCTTCATCAGTTCAATGAGTTCGTCCCGCCCGACGAAGGATGGAACGCCGACACCGACGACGACATCGAGCCCGCAAATCTCTGGCGCTTCGGCGCCCTCGAAACACTCAAACATCAAATCAAGCTCTACCGTGGTCAGGAAAAATAATCGTAATAATCATGTGGATGAGGCGTCATCCCGAAGCCCGGCGCAGTTCAGCCGGGTGAGGGATCTCCCATTCGCAAACTCACGCGCGGACAAACCCATGCTCGGTCCCGGAGACCTTTCGCCTGAAAAGCGCCTCCGCTCAGGATGACGCCAGCAAAGATTGAAACCGCCCTCACCAATCCCCCGGCAACGTTTCCGCCTGTGCTACCATCTACTGTTTTTCCAGGTTAGTCCGATGAAAGACACTCTCGGAGTCCTTCTCGCAGGCGGCGCCGGAGAACGCCTTTATCCTCTTACCCGTGACCGCGCCAAACCCGCCGTCACCTTCGGAGGAATGTACCGCATCATCGACATCACCCTCTCCAACTGCATCAATTCCGACCTCCGCCGCGTCTACATCCTCACCCAATACAAAGCGCTATCCCTCAACCGCCACATCCGCGAAGGCTGGAACGTCCTTGGCCGCGAAGTCGGAGAGTTTGTCGAAGTCCTTCCCCCCATGAAGCGCGTCAGCGATCAGTGGTACCAGGGCACCGCCGACGCCGTTTACCAGAACATTTATTCCATCGGCTCCGAGCAGCCCAAGCACGTCCTCATCCTCTCCGGCGATCACATCTACAAAATGAACTACGGCAAGATGATGCGGCAGCACAAAGACTCCGCTGCCGATATCACGCTCGCCACCATCCAGATCGATCCTGCCGAAACCTCCCGCTTCGGCGTGGTCGACGTCGACAAGGACGGCCGCATCAACGGCTTCGAGGAGAAGCCCACCAACACCCAACTCCGTTCTCCCTGGAATCCCGAGAAAGTTGCCGGCTCCATGGGCGTCTACCTCTTCAACGCCGACGTCCTCATCCCCGTCCTCCTGAAAGACGCCGAGGACCAATCCTCCAGCCACGACTTCGGCAAAGACATTCTCCCCAAAATGGTCAATGACTATCGCGTCTTCGCCTACGACTTCGTCGACGAAAACAAGAAAGAAGCTCTCTATTGGCGCGACGTAGGCACACTCGAGGCTTACTACGAAGCCAACATGGATATTGTCTCCGTCTCTCCCATCTTCAACCTCTACGATCACGACTGGCCTATCCGCACTCACCAGCGCCAGTACCCGCCCGCCAAATTCGTTTTCGCCGAGAAAGAACGCATGGGCACCGCCCTCGATTCCATCGTCTCCAACGGCTGCATCGTCTCCGGCGGCCTGGTCAAGAACTCCATCCTCTCGCCCGACGTCCGCGTGAACTCCTACTCCGAAGTCGACCAGTGCATCCTGTTCTCCCACGTCGCCGTCGGACGCCATTGCCGCATCCGCCGCTGCATCATCGACCGCAACGTCCATCTCCCCGAAGGCACCACCATCGGCTACGACACCGAAGCCGACCGCTCCCGCTACTTCGTCACCGATAGCGGCATCACCGTCGTCACCCGCGACTACTCCCTCTTCGAGAACCCCGTCACCGTCGACTACTTCACCAGCGACTAGTAATGTGCAGGTAGTAACGAAGAGCCCGCCCGCTGTCACTTTTACCAGTAGTCACCGCCGGAATCGCTGCTTATCATTCCCCCGATAACTCCCGAGGATCGTCCGCGAAGAGCATGCCGGCAACATCGCATGCCTGCTGTTCAATGCGACAGGACGCGGTAAATCGAGTCCGGTCTCGATCGAAAGGGGGGACGTCGAACGAGCCGCATGGTGAATCAAGAAACCAAACACCCAGGCTCTTTTCGTGATTGACGTTGCGTAACCGGCGTAAGATAATGCTGCGATTGATCTCCATAGCACACTTCAGAGGACTTCCTCCGGCAAAAGGCGGAAGCTTTGAAACCCAGACTTTCAACCTTGTCCTTCCCTCGCACAACCAAGCGGGAACTCGACTCGGGACCCGAACTCGGGAACTAGGAATCACACACCAATTCTAAGGAGCGAATCCATGAGGTTTAATCGTCTTACGAAACCTATTCGGATGATCGCAGGGCTGCTCGCCAGCCTTCTCTTCGCGATCTTGGCTATTCCACTCGGCGCCCAACCCGTGCCTGAAACCCACGGGCACGGTTTTGGTCCCGCCTACGACAAGGCACATGAAATCACCCTCCATGGAAACATCCAGACGGTCGTCACCAAGCACGTTCCGGGCAGCCCGGCGGGCATGCATTTGCTGGTGGCAGGCCCCAAGGGCGTAGTAGATGCCCACATCGGATCCTTCCTTAGCAAGGCAACAAAAGATGAGCTGAAAGCAGGAATGCCGGTCGGCATCGTGGGAGCTATGACTACCGAGCACGGGAAGCAGTATTTGCTGGCCCGTGAACTCACCGTCGGCGGTCGCACTGTCAGGGTTCGGAGTGATCGTGGGTTTCTGGTACACGAACACCCCGCCCATGTGCGGCCTGCTGCAAAGAAGACGTCCCAGCTTGCGTCAAACGGAGGTGCACGATGACATTCCGCAAATTGATTCCTCTTCTGATCAGCCTTACCATGATTGCCGCGTTGGTTGCATGCAGCTCAAACACTAACTACACCCCTCCGCCTCCCGGCACCGGCCCCTTAGCCGATGGCAACTACGTATTCTCCCTTGGCGGGCAGAACGCTAACGGGAACTACTACGTCGCCGGAGCTTTCACTGTTACGGGTGGCGCGATCACCGGCGGCGAGCAGGACTTCGTCGACGCAGGATTCAACTACGGTGTGGATGACGCGATCACCGCCTCCGGCAGCAGCATCGTCGCATCCGGCGATGGCAACCTCATAATCGTTCTGGGTACTGCGGACCCTGCCGTAGGCGTAGGCGGCACCGAGACCCTCAACGGCACCATACTTCCCAATAGCACCACCGATAGAACCCTCATTACCGAGTACGACGGTGCGGCTACTTCCAGCGGAGAACTCGATCCCCAAGACACCACCGGTGCCGCCGCTGCCACTCCGTCAGCCGGCTATGCCTTCGTCCTTAACGGCGTAGACTTTGACGACGATCCACTCGTGGTCGGCGGCGTTGTCAACGTCGACGGCCCCGGAACAATCTCGGGCGCGGGCAGCATTTTCGACGCCAACGACTCGGGACTTCTCTTCCCTGGCGAGACCTTTGCCAACACCAGCACGGTTTCTGCTCCTGATGCTTTCGGCCGGGTCTTGTTCACACTCGACGCGACTGATACCACGGACTTCCCCGAGGTCATTCTGGTTGGCTACATCGTCGACTCCACTCACGTCCGCCTGGTGGAAACCGCCGATTCGTTTGCCGGCGCCACGGGCGGTACCGCACTTAGCCAGGGAGTAACGAATACCGGGCTGTTTACGGCCGCCTCCGCCCAAAACACCTATGTGCTGAGCTTGAACGGAGCCGACATCAACGGAGCCTTGCAGGCCGTTGGCCAAATCGCTCCCGGGACGACTACCGTAGCCGGGTGGGTGGACTTTAACGATCTCGTCAACTCCTCGGCAATTTCGGCCACCAGCCCGGATGCCGTCTCGGCTGCGTCCTACTCAATGGATACCGCCGGCATCGCAGGCGCCGGTGCCGGAGATGTAACCATATCCAACCTGAATGACGGCTTCGGTAACAGCTTTAACCTTCAGGTTTACTTGGATGGGAATGGCAACGCGCTGGCGATTACCATGGACAATAACGACGCGATTGCCGGCTTCGGCTTTGCCCAACCCGCAGCCGCTGTGGGGGCATTCACTGCCGGCTCTCTCAGCGGCAACTACGGACTGAACATCACCGGTTGGGATCCCGCTTATACCGGCGAGTTCGACGGTGTCGGTCCAAATACCGCCGACGGAGTCAGCGCCATCACCGGAACAGTTGACCTCAACTGGCTCTTCACCGGAACCTTCCCGGGCACAGCCGTGGCCGGAACGTTTACGGCCAACGCCGACGGCGTCTTTACCGACGGCCTTACCGGCGTGGATGTCACCAACTGCTTCGTCGTCGGAACCTGCACCAACGACCTGTTCAACTACTATCTGACAGGAGATGCGGCTGGCGACACGTTCACCATCGAAACCGATGTGAACCAGCTAACCCTCGGATACTTCAGTCAACAGTAACCGGGGGCTGGTCTAACCAGCTCGTGTTCAACTCAGTGGCGCACTCCGGTGCGCCACTTTTTTCTTGCCCTCAAACCACAAATAACTCAAGAGGCGACCCACTCATACGACAAGCTCAAGGATGAGCCGCCTCCCAGCCAGCCTAAGCCGCCTTCCTGGCCTTTTTCTTCGCAGACGGTCTTTCGTCCTCTTCAAGTTTTGCTTCACCGTGATTCGCCTGGGCGTTGATCCCCGCGGCGAGCCCGCTCAGTTTCTCGTCCGTTTCTTTTTCTTCTTCCAGAGTTTCCTTCAGAAGAGAAACGTGCTCGGATTCCCCGAGTTCCTCCGCGAATGCAATCACCGTCCCGTAGCCCGCCATTTCATAATGCTCCACTCGCTGCGCCGCGCCAATGAGCGCTGCATCCAGCACATCGCCTTCATACTCTTCCATCGCTTCCGATCCCTCTGCGATCAAGCCTTCCATCCCTTTGCACTTCTTGCCCTTGGGACTTTCACCCAACTGGCTGAAGATTTTCTCCAGCCGTTGGACGTGGCCCTTCGTCTGCTCCAGATGTCCCTCAAAACCACCGCTCAACTCCTCTGAAGTAGCCGCCTTCGCCATTTTCGGCAGAGCTCTTACCAATTGGTTCTCCGCGCTGTAGAGATCCTTGAGTTCATCGATATAAAGTTTCTTTAATCCCTGACCCGCCAATCCATAGTCCGCCATTGTTCTCTCCTTGAGTTGCTGAATGTGTGCCGCTTTATGATGCCGCCTTGCCCTGAAGCGGCCACCACGTCTTTCGAACACCTCATCTTTCCGCGACTTCAAGCGCATCATTCCCCAACCTGCCTGAATTCCCTGTTCGCTACTTCTCCACAGGAAACCCCGGCGAACTCCCCCACTGCTACAATGCCCTGTTTCCTGTAACTTGCACACGCACATCACGTCCCGCGAACTTACGGGACTACATCCGCGTACTGTCTTGTGAGGTAAATTCGAAAAAGTTTGGCTGAGCTGATAGCTGATAGCGGTTTCCGGGGAGCAAGTTTGGAAGACGTTCAGGTAGTCGCGATGCTGGTCCGCCGCTGTCTCGCCGGCGACGCCGCTGCCTGGGAAGAAATCGTTCAGACCTACAACCGCCGTATCTATAACATCTGCTACCGCTTCGCCGGCTCCTCCGACGACGCCGAAGACCTCGCCCAGGAAGTCTTCATCAAGATGTATCGCACCCTCGCGAGCTACGACAGCTCCAAGGGCGCATTCGTCACCTGGGTCACCACCATAACCCGCAACCTCTTGGTCGATCACTTCCGCAAAACCAAGCAGGACCGCATTACCGACTCGCTCGACGCCACTTCCTCCGCTCACGAAGACGCCCAGCCCCTGAGCGAGCAAATTCAGGACCAATCCGCGCCTCCCGACCAGCACGTTCGCAGCCGGGAGGTGCAACAAACCGTTCACGCCGCCCTCGCGCGGCTCTCCCCAGAGCTTCGTGAGGCAGTGATTCTAAGGGACTTACAGGATTTTGACTACCGTGAAATCGCAACCGTTTTGAAGGTTCCGGAGGGTACTGTGAAATCTCGAATAAATCGTGGCCGGGCGGAACTAGCCCGGCTCCTACAACGTACCTATAGGCAGGTGATGTGATGCCAGACCAAAC
This sequence comes from uncultured Acidobacteriaceae bacterium, assembly GCA_963827005.1. GTDB lineage: Bacteria > Acidobacteriota > Terriglobia > Terriglobales > Acidobacteriaceae > Sulfotelmatobacter. The sequence goes on along the minus strand of CAWGZD010000006.1, from coordinate 798,509 downwards.
CAGCAACGGAATGCAGTGTCACGAGTTTGAAACCCTCGTCAGCGACGCCCTCGATGGCGTTCTGACCGGCGCTCAACTCAATGCCTTCCAGGCCCACACCCGGACTTGTTCCGCGTGCGCGCCGCTGCTCGCCGATGTCACGGCGGGCCGCAACTGGCTGAAGGATCTCACGGAGGTGGAGCCTCCAGTCAGTCTGATCACCAATATCCTGGCATCCACAACGGGCGTTGACACCCAACGCCTGCGGGTCAACGTGTCCGCCGCGCCGCGCGTTCCGCGGCTCGGCGCTTCGTGGTGGGAACGGACGCAAGCCTGGGCCTCGGGAGCATTCCAGCCCATCCTTGGTACCGTCCGGCAGCCGCGGTTCGCCATGTCATTCGGCATGGCCTTCTTCTCGCTGTCGGTAGCCTTGAGCGTACTCGGCGTAAAACCCGCCGATCTGCGCTCGATCAGCCTGCGTCCCACAGCCATTCGGCACACCTACTACAACACCCAAGCCCGCGTTGTCCGCTACTACGAAAATATCCGGTTCGTTTACGAAGTCGAATCGCGCGTGCATGAACTCAAACGTAACGTCACGCCCGCCGAGCCCCGCTCCAACGAATCCGCGCCGGATAAGAAAGACCACAAGAACGACACAACCGAACAGCCCGAGCAGAAGCAGGAGCGCAATTACAGCCAGACCGGGAATCAACTTATTCTGGCAAGCGTTCCTCTGGGTCCATCTGTAGACGATCTGCCTGTAGTGTCGGTGACCACGTACAGGAGGTTCGTATGAACTGCGCCACGCACAACGACATTGCCGCAGCGGCTTTCTGCCGCACCTGCGGGAAGCCCCTTTGCGCCAACTGCACCCGCGACGTCCGCGGAGTCATTTACTGCGAGCCCTGCCTCGCAGCCCGCTTGGAAGGCACTGCCCCGGCAGCCGCATTCGTGCCTCCTGCAACCGCGTATCCGGCACTCGCGACGCCCGGTGCCGCCCCCCGGCCTTTATCCGGCTCCGGCCCCAATCCCGCCCTCGCCGGCATCTTGGCCGGATTCTTTCCCTTCGGCGTCGGTGCCGTTTACTGCTCGCAATACGCCAAGGGACTCGCTCACCTGCTCATCTTCGCCCTGCTCATCTTCGGCACCGATCATGCCGGAAGCTGGGACTGGCTCTTCGGCATCGGCATCGCTTTCTTCTACGTCTACCAGATCATCGATGCCGTCCGCACCGCCCACGCTCTCCAGGCGGGCCAGCCCGCTCCCGATCCCTTCGGCCTCGGCCAAACCTTTGGCGCGGGTGAAAAATTTGACACCGGCAAGGTTCCCGTAGGCGCCGTGATCCTCATCGGCCTCGGAGTGCTCTTCCTGCTGCACACCTTGGATTTTCTGCAGTTCAGCGGTGAACTCTTTTCCGGCGCGTTCCTCATCCTCCTCGGAGGATGGCAATTTGCCCGGCACTCGGGATTGCTTCAGTCCTCCCGCGTAGTCTGCCCCTGCGCTCAATGCCGCTCCCGCAATCTGATGGGACCAGCGGTTCTGGTCACCATCGGCGTGCTTCTCGCCCTCGACAGCCGTAACTTCTCCGGCCTGCACTGGGAGCGAACGTGGCCCGCGATCCTGCTCGTGATCGGCATCGTAAAGCTGGTGCAGAGTAACGCCTCATCCGCTGGACACATCAGCCCCATGCCGCTGCCACCACCAGCCGCACCGCCGCCGCCCGATCTTTCCTCTTCCAACCCAGCCTCTTCCAATCCAGCCTCTTCCAACCCAGGAACGTCGTCGTCCGGGGAGGTGAACCATGTCTAGCCCAGTTCAATCCCCGCTTCCACCGAACCAGTTTCCGGCTCCGCTGCGCCGCCGCCGTTCGCTTGCCGGACCCATCGTGCTGATCATCCTCGGGATTCTCTTCCTGATGGTGACCATGCATCAGCTCTCGCTCGAACGTTTGCTCACTTTGTTCGCGCACTACTGGCCCGCACTGTTGATCCTGTGGGGCGTGATCAAACTCATTGAGCACCAGCAAGCCCACCGCGACGGCTTGCCCGCCCGCGGAATCGGCGCCGGCGGCGTCTTCCTCGTCATCGCCATCGTCGTCTTCGGCCTCATCGCCACCCAGGCCTCGCGCTTCAACTGGGGCGAAGTCCGCGACAACATGGGCATCGACGATAACGACCTCAACAACATCTTCGGCGAGACCTACAACTTCGATGACCACCTCGAACAGCCCGTCCCGCCCGCCGTTACCAGCCTGCGCGTGAATAACGAGCACGGCGCCGTCCGCGTAAACACCTCCGACGATGCCACCATCACCGTTACCGTCCGCAAGCGCGTCGGCGCCGAAAACCAAAGCGACGCCGACAAATTCAACGCCGACACCAAGCCCACGCTCACCACCACCGGCAGCGTCTTAACCCTCGACGCCAAAACTCAGGCCGCCGGCAACCACGGCGTACAAAGTGATCTCGATATCTCCATCCCGCGCAAGATGGCGCTGCAAATCTTCTCCCGCCGCGGCGATATCTCCGTCACCGGCCGTGAGGGCGAAGTCGAAGTCAACAGCCAGCACGGCGACGCGACCGTCGAAGACGTCACCGGCAACGTAAAACTCAATCTCGAAAAAGGTTCCGCCACCATCGAACAGATCACCGGCGACGTCCGCATCAACGGCCGGCTCAACGATGTTTCCGTCTCCGACATCAAAGGCTCAGCGCAGTTCGAAGGTGAATTCGGCGAAAGCGTCAAGCTCGCCCGCATCACCAAGAGCGTTTCCTTCAAATCCTCGCGCACCGACCTCGAGTTCTCCCGCATCGATGGCGACCTCGACCTCGACTCCGACGATCTTCACGCCGACCAGATCACCGGCCCCGTTCACCTGACCACCCGCGACAAGCAAATCCGCCTGGAAGACGTTTCCGGCGACGTCCGCGTGCAGAATGAAAACGGCGGCATCGAAATCTCCATGCGCGTGCTCGGCAACGTCCAGATCGACAGCCGCAAAGGCGATATCAACCTCAGCCTGCCCGATAAGGCCGGATTCCACATCGAGGCCCGCGCCCACGACGGCGAAATCCAGTCCGACTTCCCCGAATTAAAGATCGACAACAACGACCGCGAGGCAAAAGTCAGCGGCAGCGTCGGCAGCGGCTCCTCTCACATCGTGCTCAACACCGAACACGACGGCATCGAAATCCGCAAGGCCTCATCCAAGGCCGCGCCCGCCATGCCCCCCGCCCCGCCAACCCCAGCCAAGCCGGCAAAAAACCTTCCCCCACCCAAATCCAAAGTCGAGGCCACCGACAACTAAACTGTTGCGGTGGACAAAGAGTTTTTCAGTCGCGAAGCGACGACATTTATTAGCCCCGCACGTAAGTGCGGGGTGGGGCATAAGGGACAGAACCGAGTCCCCGGAGGGGACGGCACCCGGCTATGACAGACCCAAACGGACGGCACGGGACCTACCCCCGCTGAGAGCCCCGCTCTGCCTTCCGTGCACGCACAATCTTTGCCATCCACCCCACCATCTGCGAAACTGACCCTGTCCCCGAAGCACTGAGAACTGAGAACCGAGAACTGAGAACTGCTCCATGGGCCGCATCCACGTTCTTCCCGAGCACGTTGCCAATAAAATCGCCGCCGGCGAGGTCGTCGAACGTCCCGCCTCGGTGGTGAAAGAACTGCTCGAGAACGCGCTCGACGCCGGCGCGACCCGCATCAAAATCAACATCGAAGCCGGCGGCAAGAAGCTCATCCAGATCACCGACAACGGATGCGGCATGGTTCGCGATGATGCCATGCTCGCCTTCGAACGCCACGCCACTTCGAAAATCAAAGACGCCGAAGATCTCCTGAGCGTCGCGACCCTCGGCTTCCGCGGCGAAGCCCTGCCGTCGATCGCCTCAGTCTCGCGCCTGCGCCTCGAAACCCGCGCGGCCGGGTCGACGGAAGAACGGTCGAAGGAAGAACGGCCAACGAAAGAAAGCTCGACGCGAGAACTTTCCGCACAACCCGCCACCGGAATCATCCTCGAGATCAACGGCGGCCGCATGGCCCGCGTCGAAGAAGCCGGCCTGCCCGAAGGTACCTCCATCACCGTCCGCGATCTCTTTTTCAATACACCGGCCCGCAAAAAATTCCTCAAAGCCGAATCCACTGAACTTTCCCACATCGCGTCCCTCGTCACTCACTACGCCCTGGCCCATCCCGAAAAACATTTCGAGTTGCACTCCGCCACCAACGCCATGCTGGTCGCCCCACCCGTTGCCGGATACAGCGAGCGCGTCTATCAGGTCTTCGGCAAAGAAACCCTCGATCAGCTGATCGCAGTCGCAGCCGTTCAACCCCTCGAACGCATCGGCCTGCCCCAGCCTCCGCCGTGGCGCCGCAAAGAAGAAAGTGAGAACGAAAATCCAGCCGCCCCTCCCGATCCCGGCGAGATGCGCCTCCACGGCTTCGTTTCGAAGCCTGAGATCCAGAAGCTGAATCGCAATTCGATTTTCGTCTTCGTCAACGGACGCCTCATCCGCGACCGCCTCGTCCAGCACGCCCTCACCGAGGCCTATCGCAACATCATTCCGCCCTCGGTCTATCCCGTCGTGCTTTTGTTCCTCGAAATGCCCCCCGGCGAGGTCGACGTCAACGTGCATCCCTCAAAAACTGAAGTCCGCTTCCGCCAATCAACCGTGATGCACGATTTCGTTCGCGACACCGTGCGCGCCGCTCTCATGAAGGCGCGCCCCGCGCCCCAGTTCACCACCGAAATTCACGCCCACGCCACCGCCAGCTCCGGCCTTACCCCAGGCGCAAGAGAGTGGGAGCCACCCTCTGACCTCGCCCACGCCTCAGCACCTCCGGCGCACGCAGGCTACGATCCCCCCGCCGGTTTCGCTCTGCGACCCCCGGTCGCCCCGCCCGTCTCCGCGCACTTCCAGTTCGAAGGCGGAATCGCCGTCGCAGCCAACGCCGCCATCCCCGTCGCCCGCGGGCTCGAAAGCCGCTTCGCCAGCGCGATTCCAGACATAATCCTGGACACAATCCCCGACAACGGCTGCGCCCCCGCTCTCGATACCCGAGGGAAAGAAAATGAAAACATCGGCGAAGATTCCACTCTGGCCGCGCTCTCCACCCTCCGTCCCCTCGGCCAGATACGCAATTCGTTCATCCTCGCCGTAAACGAAGACGGCCTCTGGATCGTCGACCAGCACGTCGCCCACGAGCGCGTGCTCTTCGAGCGCATCCTGAAACAGCGCGCGGCGAAAAAAGTCGAGAGCCAGCGCCTGCTCATGCCCATCGTGCTCGAACTCTCCCCCGCCCAGCAGGCTATCTTTACCGAGATCGCCGGGGAACTCGAGCACAACGGCTTCGAGGCCGAGCCCTTCGGCGCCCGCAGCGTCGCCATTAAAGTCGCGCCCGCCGGGGTCGACGCCGCCGCCGTCGAACACATGCTGCACGAACTGCTCGATCAAATCTCCCGCGAAGAGCAATCCCTGAACCTCGACAAGATTCGCGCCCGCATCGCCGCCTCCATCGCCTGCCACGCCGCCATCAAAGTCAACATGCCCCTCGAGCAAAATAAAATGGACTGGCTCCTCGCCGAATTAGCCAAAACCGACCACCCCATGTCCTGCCCCCACGGCCGCCCCGTCGTTCTGCGGTATTCTGTTAAGGACATTCAGAAGGCATTCAAGAGAATCTAGCTGGAACCAATTGTCGATTGGTGGTTGATGATTGTTGATTCAAACCGGGCGCTCTTGCGTTTCAATCATCAATCGACAATCATCAATCAACAATTGCAGTCCCTATGACCGAATCCGATCTCCAGCAACTCCGTCGCGAAAAATGGCGTCTCGATGGCAAGCCCATCCGCACCATCGAAGAGGCGCGCGCCTTCATCGAGGCCGTCGGATTCTGCCTCATGTATCCCGTCCGCCCCACCATGCCCGTCCCCACGTTCATCGGAGCCTTCGTCGGCTCCGATAATCGTCTCCCCACCTGGCAGCACGCCTACTCCGATCCCCGCGCCCTCGCCGCCACCGACCTCATGGTCCGCCTTCTGCGCGAACGCACCGCCTACGAAGCCAATCTGGTCGAAGAGAGCAACGCGTTCCTGGTCGCGGCCTCAGCCTTCCCCTACTTCTACGCCCTGGTCGGCGAACGCAATCCCAAACTCGCCCCCAAACAAGGACCGCGCTCCCCGTATTCTCCTCTCGCCTGCGATGCCTATGAGTTGATCGACCGCGATGGTCCCATCTCCAAACAGAAATTGCAGGAAGCTCTCGGAGGCAGCGTCTCCCTCGCCGCGCTCGATAAAGCTCTCGGCGAGTTATCGTCCAAACTGCGCATCACCCGCGTCGATTACAAGCCCGCCGAAGGCTCGTTCTGGGACGTTCTCTACCGCTGGGCCCCGCAAGCCGTCAAGGAAGGCGTGGGACTCTCCGTGCAGCAGGCGCTCTCCGCCCTGCTCTCCAAATATCTGGACTGCGTAATCGCCGCCGATCAAACCGAGCTGGAAGTCTTCTTCGGAAACTTCGTCGCCCGCTCCCGCGTGAAAGAAGCCGTAAACGCCCTGCTCGCCGCCCGCGAACTCAGCTTCCTCCACGTCAGCGGCCGCTCCATGCTGCAGATCACGCCCGAAAAAGAAGCGGTAGCACCAAAGATTCCACAACCCCCGCGTCCCTTCGCGCGCCCGCGACAGGCCGCAAGCCCTTCCAGTCGCTCATCCGGTCGTTCATCCGGGCGTCCGCGCACATTCACACGACCGCGCCCTAAGAGCGGAGACGCGCGTTGAGTCTGCGGGACGCCATCGATAAAGATGGTTTCGCGAGCATCCCCAACTTCTTCTCGCAGGCGGATATCGCTCGACTACTGGAAGGAATTTCTGCTTCCGCTGCTCACCGCAGCAGGGCTGGCCTTCGCCACGCCCTGAGCTTGGGCCCGGTTGCAAACGTCGCTCGTCAGGGAGGCGTTATGGAACTTGCACGTTCTGTGCTCGGTGCGGAGGCGTTTCCTTTTCGAGCCACGCTGTTCGACAAGTCGCCCAAATCGAACTGGCTTGTGGTCTGGCATCAGGACACCGCGCTGCCGCTGCGCGAGCGCCACGAAGTTAAAGGCTGGGGACCATGGTCTGTGAAGGAGGGAATCGCTTACGCCCACGCGCCAACATCGACTCTCTCTCAAGTCCTGGCGTTGCGAATCCATCTCGACGACTCAACCGCGCTGAACGGTCCGCTGCGAGTGCTTCCCGCTACGCACACCTTAGGCGTGTTGGAGGATGAAAGAGTCCACGACCTCGCAACTAAATTGAAGCCAGTCGAATGTCTGGTGCCAGCGGGCGGCATCTTGGCCATGAGACCCCTGCTGATCCACTCTTCTTCCAAATCGCGTTCAGATGCCGACCGGCGAGTTCTTCACATCGAATATGTAGCCTCTCGCTCCATCGCCGCCCCCCTCGAGTTAGCCATAGCCTAGACAGCGCTGGGCGTGACTCTCCGTGTACAATCGTCTACTCGCAGAATGACCGACAGCCCCCACCGCAAACTCATCATCGCCATCGACGGCCCGGCCGGCGCGGGCAAGAGCACCATCGCCTCCCGCTTAGCCCGCAAGCTCGGCTACGTCAACCTCGAGAGCGGAGCCATGTACCGCGCTCTCGCCCTGAAAGCCATCGACCACGACGTATCGTTTGACGACGAAGCCGCACTGGTAAAGCTCGCGCAAGAATCCCGCATTCGGCTCGAACCCACGGTCGGCGGAAACCGCACTTTGCTGGATGGCCGCGATGTTTCGGAACGCATCCGCGAGCGCGACGTCACCGAGGCCGCCTCGCGGGTCTCCGTCCATCCAGCTGTCCGCGCCTGGATGGTCGCCCGCCAGCGCGAATTAGGTGCCGGCGGCGGCGTGGTCATGGAAGGCCGCGACATCGGCACCAAAGTCTTCCCTGACGCCGACCTGAAAATCTTTCTCGACGCCGACCCCGTAGTCCGCGAGCAGCGCCGCATGGAGCAGCAAAAAATCAAAGGCGAAGTAGCCGCCAGCGTAGCCGCCGACCTCCGCGATCGCGACCACCGCGACCGCACCCGCGCCGCATCGCCACTGCAAGCAGCGAGCGACGCAATCGTCATCGATTCGACAAAGCTGAATGAAGATGAAGTGCTCGCGCGCGTAGAAGAGCTGGCGCAACAGAAGCTGAAATCGAAGTAAAACCTAAACACCCTGTCATCCTGAGCGAGGAATTTGCTTTGCGAAGCAAAGCGATACCAGAGTCGAAGGGTCTCTACCCATTATTCCTTCGCTTTGCGAATCGCGATGCCCAACTCCCGCAACTGGCCCTCGCTCACCGGCGTCGGAGCATCCACCATCAAATCCACGGCGCGCGCCGTCTTGGGGAATGGAATCACCTCGCGCAAGCTCTCCGCTCCGGCAAGAATCATCACAATGCGGTCGAGCCCCAGCGCAATTCCCCCATGCGGAGGCGTGCCATACTCCAGCGCTTCCAGAAAAAATCCAAAACGCGCCCGCGCTTCTTCGTCGGTCATCCCCAACGCCCGGAAGATTCTCGACTGCACATCCTGTCGATGAATACGAATCGACCCCGACCCCAGCTCCGTCCCGTTCAAAACAACATCGTAGGCAAGCGCCCGCACCGAGCTCAACGGCGACAGCGGATCGTGCAACGCTTCCACGCCCGACTCCAGCTTCGCCATATCCTCTTCATGCGGCGCGGTAAACGGATGATGCGCCGCCATCCAGGTCTTCTCGCCCTCATCCCACTCGAACATGGGAAAGTTCGTCACCCACAAAAACCGGTAATCCTTGGCCGCATCGCCGGTCTTTTTGAAGATTCCATGCCGCTCGGAATACTTCTGCGCCAGCGCCAGACGCAGCAACCCAGCCGAAGCGTAGACCGCCAACTCCTGCGGAGTCACTTTCTTATTCGTGGAACGAACCTGCGGCCCAGCTTGCCCAGCACTAATCTGAGATGACCCAACTTGAGATGACCCCGCGACCAGCACAATCAGATCGCTCTCCTCCATCCCAGCTTTCTTAGCGATCGCCGCCGCCGCTTCAGGAAACTTGTTCCCAATGCGCTTGAAGTCTTCAAAGATCTTCGCGCCGCCCTTGGAGTGGAACATGGGCTTGATGTCATCCCGCTCTTTGCGCGAAAGTTCTCCCACCTTCGGCGTGCGAATCGCAACCACCGGCAGGTTCGCATTGATCGCCAGCTCCTGCAGATTCTCCGCCGTAAAACATTCCCGCACGTCGGTAAACGCGGGCAGCCGCAAATCCGGCTTGTCAATCCCATACAGCCGGATCGCCTCGTCATAATCCATGCGCGGAAACGGCGTCTTGATCTGTGACCCCGCCGCGGCAAACGCCGCCGTAAGAAATCCCTCGACCACCTCCCACACCTGCTCCGGCTGCGGATACGTCATCTCCAGATCGATCTGCGTGAACTCCGGCTGCCGGTCGGCGCGCAAGTCTTCGTCGCGGAAGCACCGCACGATCTGAAAATATCTGTCGAACCCGGAAATCATCAGGATCTGCTTGAACATCTGCGGCGACTGCGGCAGCGCATAAAATGTCCCCGGCTGCACCCGGCTCGGCACCAGATAATCGCGCGCGCCCTCCGGGGTTGACCGCGTCATGAACGGCGTTTCAATCTCAAAAAATCCCTGCCTCGAGAGATAATCCCGAATCGCCTTCGCCACCTTATGCCGCAGTTCGATGTTGAACTGCATCACATCGCGCCGCAAATCGATGTAGCGGTACTTCAGCCGCGTCTCTTCATTGGTCAGCGCCGTGTCCGAAGGCAGAAACGGCGGCAGCTTCGACTCGTTCAGAATCCGCAACTCCTCCGCCACCAGCTCCACTTCGCCGGTTGGCATATTCGGGTTGACGGTGTTGGCATCGCGCAGCTTCACCGTCCCCGTCACCGCGATCACGTACTCGCTGCGCAGCGCCGCAGCTTTTTGATGAATGGCCGCGTTCCGCTCCGCGTTGATCACCACTTGCGTCACTCCCGAGCGGTCGCGCAGGTCGACGAAAAGCAGATTGCCGTGATCGCGCCGCCGGTTCACCCACCCCATCAGCGTAGCTTTTTTCCCTGCGTCGGAAGCGCGCAGCGCCCCGCACATCTGCGTTCGTCGTAGATCGCCTAAAAAGTCGAGCAAGTTGTGTCCTTACAGTGAGAGTTACAGAAGAAGCCGAATTCAGGATTATAAACGGTTGGAGAACTACACGCGTCGCGCCAGACTTCGGGGTAGTAGCCTGCCCCGCGGGATTTTGGGTGGCGCAGCGCTTCAGCGCTGCGATTAACACCCGACTCAGATCGTGGGCCTCAGCCCCTGAGGTGTTTCACTTCTTCGTCGCCTTCCCGTCCACCACTTCCGTCCACTTCGCCCCGTCCGGCGACATCTCATAAGTGAAGTTATAGGATGACGCCGACACAAACTTCATCGTGAACCGCCCCTTCGCCATGCTGTCGCCCATCTTCTCATCACTCGTCCAGGTCCAGGTATCGCCATCCAGCGCGCCTCTCGAATCCTCGAACTCACCCCAGCTGTTGAACTCGCGATAGGTGTATGCCTTGTCCGCGGCTGAGTATCCAATCACCGACAGGCCCGATCCAGTCCCCGAGTTCGCCGTCTTGAATTCCACGTGGCACACCAGGAAGAATCCGCCTTCCATCCACTCGCACTTTTCATCCTCCGTGAGCTTTCCACCCGGCCCCATCGCATTCGGCTTCACTTCCCCCTCGAGCGCCCACGCTCCCGCCAGCATGTCCAGTTTCTTATGTTCGGGCGCAGGCTTCGGCATGGATTCCTGCGCCGCCGCCACCGCCGCCAGAACCAGCACCGCCGCCAGAACCGTTCCCACTAGTTTCATAGCGAATCTCCTCTTGAAGCTCAGCCGAGCCACGCAATTGCCGGCCTTTTCCAATCACCCCACCTGACCCTTAGACGCTCGCCACCAAAAAGTGAAAGCGAACCCCGGAAGCCCGAAGCCGGAAAGCCGAAGCCCGAAGCCCGAGTCCCAAAGCCCGACGCCGCTCTACCAGTCTCCCCAATGCGCCGCCGTAGCCTGATGAAATTGCAGCTTCCACGCGTCCCCCTGCTTCACCCACACCGAACTGAAATGCTGATACCGCGGCGGAGGCCCCTGATCCTCCTCCGGCGCCTTTCGCACGATCGCATCGTAGGTCACGATCGCCACCGTAACGTGCCCCGCATCCCCGCCCGCCATGACCACCTTGATCGAGTAAGGCGTCAGCTCCACCAGCCCGGAATCGCCCAACTCATCGATCGCATCCTGCTTCTCATGCAGTTCGCCATCCACTCCCACCAGGGCGAAATCCGCGCTCAGAGTGCGCTTGAAAAACGCATCATCATCCTTCTTCTTCGCCTCAATCAAACTCTTCTCGCCGGCAATCAAACTCTGCTCCAGCGGACTGAGGGCCTTAGCAGTGGCGGACTCTTGTGCGACTCCAGGAATGAAACTCGCCACTAAGAAGACTGCGCAAACCATCCAACCCAATTTCATGAAGTGTCCCTCCGGACTAAGAAGCCTTGTCATCCTGAGCGAAGCGAAGGACCTATGCAACCTGCCCCCACCACCGCTGATGCCGACCGTCTAAACGCGCCCAAAATCGTAACTCATGCGACGCCCTACTCCGCCACTCCCGGCAGCCCATCAATACTCCGCCGGTTCTTCTCCTCGCGGTAAGCCTTCAGCCGCTCCGGACCGCGATTACGCGCCCACGCCAGCAACGTCTCCCGCTCGCCTTCATATTTAAAAAGAGGAACTCCATATCCACAAGAGTCCGTCACGCGCGTAACCTCGACCGAAATAATTGACCGCGCGTTTTCGCAGTCTTTGAAAGATTGGGCGAGTTCCGCAAACTCCGCCTCATGCGCCTCCACCACCCGCCCGTGACCATACAACCGGAAAATATCCGGAGGTCCCTGAAATGCGCAGAACATCAGCACGATCCGCCCATTCTCTTTCAGGTGAGCAATCGTCTCCACGCCGCTTCCGTTGAAATCCAGGTAAGCCACAGTCGTCGGCCCGAGAATGCGAAACGTGTCCAGCCCCTTCGGCGAAAGGTTGACATGCCCCGCGGCATCGAGCGGCGCCGAAGCCACAAAGAAGATCTTCTGCGCCTCAATAAACTGCCGCGCCACGTCGTCGATTTCTGAACGAATCTTACCCACACCTACTCCTGAATCGTCGACACGCCATCGGAGTCCTGTCATCCTGAGCGGAAGCGGGGCTTCGCAGAAGCGAAGCCACGCTGTAGTCGAAGGACCCCATATCCGCCGACGTCACCACCAGCCCCGCGAGGCGCTTCCGCAACATCACGCACCTACTCCTGAATCCTCCGCGCCAACTCCCCGCGCGGAACCGAGATCTGCTCGCCCGTCGCCAGATTCTTTATCGCATATGCATCGGCCTTCACTTCATTCTCGCCCACAATCAAAATGTATTTCGCTCCCGCCTTCGCAGCCGCCTCAAAAGATTTCTTCAGCCGGAAGCTCCCATCTCCCAGATCGACCACCAGATCATGCCGCCGCAACTCCCGCGCCAGCCGCGCCGCCTCACCATTCATCCCCGCGCCCAGCGCCGCCACATACACATCCGGATTCTTCCCCACTCCCTCCGCCGACGCCGATTCCTGCAGCGACATCACCAGCCGGTCTTCGCCAATCGCAAACCCAATCCCCGGAGCCGCCGGCCCGCCCAGCGCCTCTGAAAGCCCGTCATACCGCCCGCCGCCAAGAATCGCATTCTGCGCTCCCAGCGCCCCATGCGTAAACTCAAACGCCGTCCGCGTGTAGTAATCCAGACCGCGCACCAGGCGGTCATTCAAGGTAAACGGAACTCCAACCTTGGTGAGAATCTCCTGCACCGCGTCAAAATGTCTGCGGCTGTCCTCATCGAGAAACTGGCTGATGCGGGGAAGCTTCTCGATGATGGGTTGATCCGCCGGCACCTTGCAGTCAAACACGCGCAGCGGATTGGTCTCCGCCCGCCGCTGGCAATCGGAGCACATCTGGCCAACAACCGGCGCCAGCGCAGCCCGCAGCGCCTCATTGAAGCGCGCTCGATCGCCGGCACTCCCCACCGAGTTCAATTCCAGCGTCCAACCCGTAATGCCGAGCCGGTCCAGCAACGTCGCCAGCATCTCCAACACTTCCGCATCCCGCGCCGGAGACTCGCTCCCCGCCGATGCCGGCCCAATCACCTCAGCCCCAATCTGATAAAACTGCCGGAACCGCCCCTTCTGCGGACGCTCCCGCCGAAACTGCGGCCCAATGTAATAAAGCTTGTTCAGCCCGCGATCCCAGAGCTTGTGCTCGATGTAGGCCCTCACCACGCCGGCAGTATTTTCCGGACGCAACGTTAGCGATTGCCCTTTATCGCTCTCCGCCCGTCCGCGGTCCTCCCACGTGTACATCTCTTTCGCCACCACATCCGTCTCTTCGCCCACGCCCCGCGCAAACAATTCCGTCGACTCGAAAATCGGCGTGCGAATTTCCTGGAAGTTGTAAGCGCGAAAAACATCCCGCACCGCCGACTCCACAAAATTCCACACCCCCGTCTCCGGCGGCAGCAAATCCCGCGTCCCTCGCACCGCTTTAATCATTCAGCTCCCAGTTCTCAGTTCTCGGTTCTCAGTTCTCAGGCCTGCTGCATGCGCCGATGAAAAAAGGCTTGTCATTCCGAGCGAAGCGAGGAACCTGCTTTCCCCATCCACCACCACAATCCGCGCGGACCATACCCACTATCAGCGCTACTTCTCCCGCAAATACTCCTCCGTATACCCCAAATAATTCCGCGCATACCGCATGATCGATTCCTGATCCCCATCATCCAGCTTCCGCCGGAACTTTCCCGGACTCCCCATCCACAACGACCCCGTCTCCACCACCGTCCGCTCCGGAATCAGCGTCCCCGCCGCAATAATCGATCCCGCGCCAATCTTCGCGCCATTCAAGATCACTGATCCCATCCCGATCAGGCACCGGTCCTCAATCACACATCCATGCAGCGTCACCGAATGCCCCACCGTCACATACTCCCCCAGCGTCACCCCATACTGATGCTTCATTCCATGCAGCACGCTGCAATCCTGCACATTCGAGTGCGCCCCGATGCGGATCGCAAACACATCCCCGCGCAGCACCGCATTCATCCAGACCGACGCATGCTCGCCCAGCACCACGTCCCCAATAATCTGCGCCGACTCATCGACGTAACACGACGCCGGGATCACCGGCTTCATACCCTTAAAAGATCGAATCATAGCCTTCGTGTAACCACCAATACTCTGTCATCCTGAGCGCAGCGAGTGCGTGAGCGAAGCGAAAGCACTCGCGAAGTCGAAGGATCCCTACCAGCGCCGAACCGCCAGCCCAACGCCCGCCCTCGCGACGAACTCTGAACATAGCACGCCCCCACTCCTCCTCGTAAAGCAGATTCCCACTCCGGCACTCGTCCCAAAAAGAACCCCGCTCCGTCACCGCAACCCCCGCTCCCTCATGCTACAAAAGAATCTGGTTTCCCACCCGCTCGCCTCCGGACCTCGCGCGGGACTCACGCCGAGCCTCATCTTCGACCACAGATGGGACTCCTATGCCCCGCTCCTCGCTGACTATTCTTTGCCTTCTCCTTTTTCTCTCTCGAGCCCCCGCCCAGGACGCCGCCACCGGCGCCATTCACGGCTCGGTCGTTGATCTCCACGACCTCCGCATCCCCGGCGCCACCATCGCCGTCATCAACCTCGCCACCGCCGTCCGCTACTCCACCACCTCCGACGCCGAAGGCCGCTTCACCCTCGATCTCCTTCCGCCCGGCGACTACTCCGCCCGCGCCGTCGCCAAAGACATGTCTCCGCAAATCACTCCCCAGCTCCACGTCGATGTCGGCGCCGCCGCCGAACTCGAATTCCGTCTCAACGTCGCGGGCGCTCAGGAAACCGTCACCGTCTCCGGCGCTCCTCAACTCGTCGACACTCAAACCACCGCCGTCTCCACCCTCCTCGACGAACGCGCCATCGCCGATCTCCCCCTCAACGGCCGCCGCTTCTCCGATCTCATGCTGCTCTCGCCCGGCGTCACGCAGGACCCTCGCAGCCTCACCTCCGCCACCAACGGCGATCTCTCCTTCGGCGGCCTTCGCGGATTCCAGAACAGCTTCCTCGTCGATGGCGGCGACTTCAACAATGCCTTCTTCGCCCAGGCCCGCGGCCTCTATCGCACTCCCTACCAGTTCTCGAACGAAGTCGTTCAGGAGTTCCGCGTCTCCTCCAATTCCTCCGGCGCCGAACTCGGGCGCGCTGGCGGCGCCGTCGTCAACGTCGTCACCAAATCCGGCTCCAATCACTGGCACGGCACCGGCCTCTATTACATCCGCGACAGCGCATTCGGCGGCGCCGCCGATCCTTTCATGACCTTCAAGCCCCACAGCGAGCAGCAGCAAGGCGCAGCCACCCTCGGTGGCCCTATCAAGAAGAATAAGATCTTCTTCTTCGCCGGATTCGATCAGCACTTCTTCCACGTCCCCGACGTAGTCGAATTCCTCGACGGCTCCATGCAAGTCGTCCCCCAGGCCGGCACCGGACCGTACTCCCCCGGCGACTATGAAGCCAGCGACCAGGCCCTCGTCTTCGCCGCCGCCGCCCAACTCACCTCGCTCGCCGGATCCTATCCCGCCGCGCAAATCGGCAACGCCACCTACGCCAAGCTCGATATCAATCTCACCCCGCGTAACCAGCTCGCCATTCGCTACAACTCTTCCCGCTACTGGGGATCGAACAACGTCTTCCTCGATCCCGCCAGCCCCGTCACCTACGATTCCATCTCCGACAACGGCGAAGAAACCGTCTCCACTGACACTGGCTCCATCGCTCTCATCTCCGGCCTCACCCCGCGTCTCATCAGCCATCTCCGCGCCCAGTTCTCCCGCGATCTTCGCCAGTCCTACACCAACACCAACGACACCCTCATCAAAATCCCCGACATCATCGATGGCATCGGACGCTCCGACCAGCTCCCTCGCGCCACCCGCGAACACCGCGCCCAGCTAGCCGAAACCCTCAGCCTCGATACCAGCCGCCACTCCTTCAAGTTCGGCGGCGACTCCCTCATCACCTGGGATCTACGATTTCTTCCCCAGCCAGCAAAGCGGCGAATATCTCTTCGACGACATCAAGGTCAATCCCTTCACCTTCGAGCCCCAGGAAGCCGGACTCCCGCTCACGCCGCTCCGCGCCTACGCCCACGCAGGTCCCGCACTACTATCTGCAGAACTTCGGCGTCTCCTCCTCCAATCCCAACAGCAACGACTACGCCGCCTTCGCCCAGGACACCATCCGCGTCACCGACCATCTAGCCATCAACCTCGGCGTTCGCTGGGATCTTCAAACCTTCACCACCGCCGGATTAATCTCCAACCCGCTCTTCCCGCCCGCCGGCAAAGTCCCGTTCAAACCATATAACTTCGGCCCCCGCGCCGGACTCGCCTATTCCATCGGGAAGAACCATCCCGCTCGTAATCCGCGCCGGCTACGGAATCTTCTACGTCCGCATTCCTCAGATCTACAACTCCGCCATCGCCACCGAAAACGGCATCACCGACGCTCAAGTCTTTCTCAACAACACCAACTACTACGATCATCAGGTCTTCCCCACCTATCCCAACCCGCTCGTAAGCTGCCCGCTCACCGCCGCCTCCTCCTGCAATCTCCCCGCTGGATTCACCCAGGGCGTCACCAACGACGTTTCCGCCTTCGCTCCCAACTTCGTCACCCCGCGCGTGCAGCAAACCAGCCTTACTCTCGAGCGCGAAGTCGCCGGCAAAACCACCGTCGCCGTCTCCTATCTCTATGTCCACGGCGAACATCTCATCCGCGCTCTCGACGTCAATCTTCCCGCCGCCCGTCGCGCTCACCTATCCCATCTTCGATTCCACCGGCTCCATTTTTCAGGGCGGATACTACACCGTCGATTCCTTCGCCACCTGGCAGTACACGCAATCGCTGACCTGCCCGTTCCCGCCCTGCATCAATCCTCTCGGACGCCCCATCGCCCAACTCGGCTCCATCGACGAATTCCAAAGCGCCGCCTCCAGCGTCTACAACGGCGCAACTCTTTCCATCAACCGCCGCATGGCCCGCGGAACCTATCTCCGCCTCTCCTACACCTACGCCCGCGCCATCGACGATGGCCAGGACGCCCTCGTCGCCGGCGAACCCGCCACCGTTCAGAACTCCTACCAGCCCAATGCCGAGCGCGGCCCCAGCGTCACCGACCAGCGCAACCGCTTCGTCGCCGCCTTCTCCGTCGAGCCTCGTCCCTTCCACCGCGGACACGAACTCCTCGGCCACATCTTCAACGACTGGAAAATTTCCAGCATCGTCACCGCCGGCAGCGGACGCCCCGTCAACGCCACCGTCACCGGCGATCCCAACCAGGACGGCAACTACGACAACGACCGTCTCCCCGGCTACAGCCGCAACGCCTTCACCGGACCCGACTACTCCTCCACCGACCTCCGCCTCGTCCGAAAAATCCACGTCGGCCAAGGCTACCGCCTTGAATTCACCGCCGACTCCTTCAACCTCTTCAACCGCGACAACCAGCGCGTCGACATCACCTCCGACGGCCTCACCGCCGAAGCCACCACCTTTACCCAGTACACTACCTACGTCGAACGGAGTCCCCTACCCCGCCTACTACCAGCAGCCCCAGGATTTCCTGAAACCCAACGCCGCCTTCGCCCCCCGCCAAATCCAACTAGGCCTGAAATTGATCTTCTAAGTGACCAGAAAGTCCGCAGCCCCATCCGTGTCAATCCGTGAAAATCCGTGGCCAGGAGCTCTATCCCCCGATTGACTCACGGTCAAACCCCTTGCAATAACTATCGGGTGCTAGTAATTTATTAGGGTCCTTCCGGACGGGTTTGGGGGTGTTTCTGTTTGGCGGAAATTCGACTGCAAGAGGGTGAATCCCTCGAGAACGCTCTGCGCCGTTTCAAGCGCAAAGTGCAGCAGGAAGACATTATTAAAGAAGTAAAGCGCCACTCCTTTTACCTGAAACCCGGCGAGAAAAAGCGCGTGAAAGCCGCGCTGGCTCGCAAGCGTGCTCGCAAGAAAGTTCGCAAGGAGCAAGACTGACAGCAACAAGACTGACGCAGTAAGAATAAGAGTGGGCAGTAAAGGGTCGCCCCCTTCCCGGGGCGGCCCGCTCCATCTGGCCCCCACCAGATAGAGTTGCATCAGGGATCATTCAATACTCATCATTCATTCGGCATTTAAGTAGGAACAGCTGTATCCACGCCCCGTTCCAGGTGCGTGGCGGGCCGAGTCCAGGGGTAGTTTGAGGGGGGATGTACACAACCTGTGTTTGCTCTGCGTCACCGCCTTCCCCGCGTGTGGCGGGCGCACTCACGGGCACAAGGGAGCCATCCTCAATGGAATTTCAGGATAAAGTACTGACCTGCATCGACTGCGGCGCCGACTTTGTTTTTACCGCCGGGGAACAACTGTTTTTCCACGACAAACAATTCAAGAACGAGCCCAAGCGCTGCAAAACCTGCAAGTCCAAGCGCGTGGCCGTTCTCACCGCCCCGCCCTCCTCGGGTAACGGGCACCATTACACTCGCGTCGAAACTCGAGCCACCTGCTCCCAGTGCGGCAAGGAGACCACCGTCCCGTTCCGCCCCACACAGGGCCGTCCCATCTTCTGCCGCGAATGCTTCACGCAGAAGAAAACCGCTGCCGCCTGCCTGACCACCTCCCGCGGCAACTATAGGTCGCGGACGGCGCAACCAGTTCCCTCTCGGAACTGGTTGCGGTCCTCTGCGCCTCTGTGTGGCCACGCCCCATGCGATTGCGCTACGATAGTCTCCGTGCCCACCTATCACGTCGAAAACTTCGGATGCCGCGCCACCCAGGCTGACGGCGCCGCCCTCGAACGCCAGTTCGAATCCCGCGGCCTCGCCCCTGCCCCGTCCGCCCAAGCCAACCTCGTCATTCTGAATTCCTGCACAGTTACGGATTCTGCGGATCAGGACGCGCGCGCTGCTGTCCGGCGCGTGAGGCGGCAGAATCCACTGGCGAGAATTGTTGTTACAGGATGCTATGCGCAGCGCGCACCGGAGGAAGTTGCGGGGTTGCGCGGGCGTCAGCTGGCGTGATCGGCAACTCGCACAAAGACATGCTGGCCGAAATTGTTCTGGACGAAGTCTCGTCGCTGCGCGAAGCCTTGGTGCCTCTGTCCAGCCTCACGAGCGCGATGGAGTTGCCGGGACCAGTTGCCGAGAGCGCGGCGGGCGATGGTGGAGCGCAGGTTTTCGTTTCTGACATCTTTGCCCACACCGAACTGCTGGCGGCGCCGGTCTTTGAAGTAACCAATTCCGAATCTGGCAACGGCGCTTATGCGAGAGAGCGCACGCGACCCAACCTCAAAGTGCAGGACGGATGCGACAACCGCTGCTCCTTCTGCGTGATCCCCAGTGTCCGGGGGCACAGCCGGTCCCTACCCTTGGAGCAGATCATCGGCGAGGTGAATACGCTGGTAGAGGTCGGCTACCGTGAAGTGGTCGTGAGCGGCATCAACCTAGGGCGATGGGGACGCGATCTAGGGGCGGGCTCCGGGCCTCGGGCTTCGGGCTTCGGGAACTCCAGCGCGGGTCTGCCGAAGCCCGAAGCCCGAGGCCCGAGGCCGGTTTTCGAAGATCTTGTCCGCGCCATTCTCTGCGAAACACAGCTCGAGAAGCTTCGCATCTCTTCGGTCGAGCCGATGGACTGGAGCGACGAGTTGATCGAACTGGTGGCGTCGTCGCCGCGCATCGCCAAGCACGCGCACGTGCCGCTGCAATCGGGCAGCGACACGGTGTTGCGGCGCATGCATCGCAAGTACCGGCCATGGCATTACCGCGAGAAGATTAAAAAGATTCGCGACGCCATGCCGGACGCCGCCATCGGCGCCGACGTGATGACCGGCTTCCCCGGAGAAAGCGAAGCGGAATTCGAAGCCACGCGCGGCTTGATCGAGGACCTGCCCTTCACCTACCTTCACGTCTTCACCTACTCGGCGCGCCCTGGCACGCCGGCGGCAGAGATGCCGAATCAGGTTCCGGCACAAGCCGCGCGCGAGCGCAACAAAATCCTGCGGGAACTTGCGGCCCAGAAGAAGCTCGCCTTCATGCAGTCGTTCGCAGGAAAAGCGCTCGCGGCCATCACACTGAGCGTGAGGCACGGAGAGTTTACCGAAGCCCTGACCGACAACTATCAGAAGCTATACCTGAGAGGACACCACGAGGCGAACCGCTGGATCACAGCGCGGGTCGAAGCCCTTGAAGACGGGGCTCTGGTCGGAAGCTTGCAGACCTGAGTCGCGGCACCACTGATCGGGCCTTCCATTCCCGTTCTCCTTCGCGGCCTTCCCTTAGCGAACTTTGCGGTTAAAGGCTTTAGGCTCCGAAGATTTTCGGTCCCTCACCGGGAAAACGTCCTCCAGGCCCGAATTGTACGTACATTACCGCCAATTTTCCCGGAACATTCCGCCTGTTTTCGCCTTTCCAGGGCCTGCCTCTCGCCCCTCGCCAACTCCTCTGGAGTCTTCAGCCTAAGGGACACTGTAAGTACAACCGCATATGCACCGAAACGCACGAACAACCGCTAAAACTGGAACATTCAGTGCCAATGTTCCAACTGGAACACTCAGCACGAACGTTTCTCCGCTTGTCAGATCTGGTCGGGGTCGTCGGGATCAGGTTCGCGCACGGGCGCGTCGGGATTCTCCGGAGGGTTCGGCGGCTCTTTGATGGGCGGCGGCGAGGGCTCGGCAGGCGAGCGCAGTTCGACCTGGGATGGGTTTGCCATAGCACTTCTCATTACACTTCGATGCCCAGAAGCTCCCGCCGGGATGCGGTGCGAACAACTAGGCCGATTTCTGCAGTTCGACTCCGAAGCGTTTGGCCGCGGACTCGATGCGCTTCCAGGCGGCGCGGCGTTCGGCCTCGGTGACGCCCTCTACCTGATTGAAACGCGCAGCGGCATTGCGCACATGGGAGGCGTTCTCCAGTGGCTCCTTGCGCTGCTTGGGGAAAGCGAACTTGGTTGCGGATATGCGGTCCCGCGATGACTTCGTTAGTTTGGCCATGATTTCCTCCTTCTTCCTCTCAAAAGGGATTCCCGCACGGGCCTCGAGCTGCACCCATTTTTTTTGACGCTCAGCGGCGCCGCTTGGTTGTTTTTTTTCGAAGGGGTCGAGGGGTGCGGGGAGCTCAGGGCGAAAAACGAGCGTTTTTAGACAGATGTACCAATCCCTGAAAGGTAGCATCTGAGAAGCGGAACTTATTCGGCCAGCCCAACAGCGGACGCCCCGCAAGGGCTGAAGGTTTGGACGATCGAAGACGAACAGTGTCAGAGGACCGGCGGAGGGTATGAGGCGATGAAGTTCAGATTTTTACTGTTTCTCTGAATGGAGCCAACATCTATTTACGCCGGGTCAGAGTCCAACGGCCGCGATAGCATGGAGGAATGTGACGGAAAAGAACGGCAAAGTTGAGGGCGAGAAAGAAAAGGGCAAGGGCGAGAACGGCGCGGCGAAGTTTGACTGGGTGACGGAGCGTTCGGCCTGCTCACTGCCGAAGGTATTTAATGCGCTTCGGATGCAGGTAGAAGAAGACGTTAAGACCCGCAACGGGCTGCGCCCCAGCAATTCTCCGTACGAGTTTTCGGTAAAGGAAGATAACGGACAATTTGCGGTGGTCCTGAAGGCTCAGGAAGTCGAGCAGTCGGTGGCATTCAGCCTTACTGAGCACGCGATTGTGGTCCGCGATGATAAAGGTAGTCCGATGTTCGAAGTGACCGCGACATTCAGCGACGAAGGCAAATGCTGGCTGAAGGTGAACGGCGAAGAGCGCAACTTCTGGCAGGTGCGTCGGATGGCGCTTGAGGACCTGCTGTTTCGAGGGGCTTAGCCTATTGCGAGGAGTTTCTCGCGTTGGAGCGGATGAGATCCCTCAGCGTGAGTTGGTGCGGAATCGCCATGTTATAATCCCTTATTCCCAGTCGCGTAGAGCGCGGAGGATCGTATCGACAAACGTTTTATCCGAACCAATGACCGCATTCGAGCCCGCGAAATTCGCGTGATCGGCGATGAAGGCGAACAGATCGGCGTAATGCCACCCTTCGAAGCGCTCAAGTTGGCCCGCAGCAAGAACCTGGACCTGGTCGAGATTTCGCCCACCGCGCAGCCTCCGGTGTGCCGAATCATGGACTACGGGAAGTATTTGTACCAGCAGGAAAAGAAAGAGCGCGAAGCCAAGAAGCATCAGAAGACGATCACCGTAAAAGAGGTCAAGTTCCGCATCAATGTGGACGATCACGATTACGAGACCAAGAAGAACCATGTGCTGCGCTTCCTGGATGAAGGGGACAAGGTAAAGGCGACCATATTTTTCCGCGGACGCGAAATGACGCGCACCGGCTTGGGGCGGCAGATTCTGGAGCGGCTGATCAAAGACGTGGAACAGCAGAGCATTGTGGAGTTCCGGCCGAGGCAGGAAGGCAATACGCTGCACGCGATCCTGGCACCGAAGAAGTCGGCGGTGGAGCGCGAAAAGGAACGGGAAAAAGAAGCGAAGCAAAAGGCGAAGGCGGAGCAGAAGGAAAAGATGCTGCAGGAAAAGATGGCGCAGGCGAAGTTGGCGCCAGAGAAAAAGGAAGAGGAACAGCCGGCGGCAGCAGCGGCCGAAGTTCCGAATTCGGTTTCGTAGGCTTAGCATTTCGGGCAGGCTTCTCTTTATAGAGGGGCGAAAGCCGCGCTCAAAATTCCAGAGCAATTCAACGCAGTGGTTGAATGTGAGTGGTTGATCATTTAAAGCCGAGGGCTGACAACTGGCGGCCAACGGCTGATTACGAGGACTTATGCCGAAATTGAAAACGCACAAAGGGGCGGCCAAGCGCTTTAAGAAGACCGCGACCGGCAAGGTGAAGCGGGGACATTCGGGCCTGCGCCACATGCTGACGTCGAAGGCGCACAAACGTAAACGCAAGTTACGCAGTTCCACGCTGGTGAGCGACGGGGACGTCCGCAAAGTGAAGCGGATGATTCCGTACCAGTAAGAGCATTGTTGATTGTGCGATTTCGCGATTTTGCGATTGAAAATCTCTCGCAAGAAAAGGCTGTTGCGATTTTCTAATCGTCAATGGCTCAATCGCCCAAGCGACAATGCGTTTCAGGCGCGTGAAGAGGTCAGAGATCGCCGCAACGGTGGATCATCCTTACCTCCAGCCGCCAGTACAGAGAAAGCAAAAAGGAGAACACTATGCCACGTGTAAAACGCGGAACCAAACGCCGCGCGAAACGCAAAAAAATCTTAGACCGCGCAAGCGGATACTTCCTCACTAAATCGAAACTCTACCGTTCGGCGAAAGAATCAGTCGAGCGCGGGCTGAAGTTTGCCTATTCCGGACGGAAGCAGCGGAAGCGGCAATACCGGTCGCTTTGGATTGTGCGGATCGGTGCGGCTTCGAAGCTGAACGGGTTGAGTTATAACCAGTTCATTCACGGCTTGAAGCTGGCCGGGGTGGAGCTGGACCGCAAGATCCTGGCGGACCTGGCGGTGCGGGATGCGGCCGGGTTTAAGAATCTGGTGGAGCAGGCGAAGGGCGCGCTGGCGTAGACGCTTCGGTTTCCGGCTTTCGCTTTCCGGCTCCCGGCGCGGGGCCGATCTTTTCTGTTTCGTCTTTTCTGTTTCGTCTGTGAAAATCAAAGTCCCCGCCCTGTCTCTCCAAATAACGGAGAGACAAGGACGGGGCACCCGCATTCCAGTTGGCTGCGAAAAAATTGGCCTATATCGTTTCCAAACTGACGGATTATTCGGCGGCGGCGTTGGAGAAAGCTGCTGCAGAATGCATTCGTGCGTGCGCAGGCGAGGCGGCGGTCGTGCGAAACGATGCTGAGTTGAAAGCGTTTCGCGACCGGTGGATGGGGCGGAAGAGCGGGATACTCACTCAGATTAATGATTCGTGGTTGAAGGGCGCTCCCAAGGATGTGAAGCGGGAGGCTGGGATTCGCGTGAATGAGTTGAAGGCGCGGATTCAAGAACTGGTAGAGGGCGCGCACGTTGCTGGCGATGGCGGTGTGTCGGCCGCGGCGGAGCGCGTCGACATTTCCCTGCCTGGCATACGCCGTCCGATTGGTGCGGAACATCCTGTGATCAAGACTACGAATGAAATGGTTCGGGTCTTTCAGAAGCTGGGTTATTCCGTGGCGGACGGGCCTGTGGTGGAGACGGACTATTACAACTTTGAGGCTCTGAATTTTCCGGTGAATCATCCGGCGCGGGATACGCAGGATACTTTGTTTATTGCGGGGCAGCAGGGGAAGGCGCAGCGGGAGCGGTTGCTGTTGCGGACGCATACTTCTCCAGTGCAGATTCGGACTATGGAGACGATGCGGCCGCCGATCCGGATTGTGATTCCGGGGACGGTGCATCGCAACGATCCTCCGGATGCGAGCCACTCGCCGATGTTTCATCAGATCGAGGGGCTGGCGGTCGATACGAATATTACGTTTGGGGATTTGAAGGGGACGCTGGATCACGCGATGAAGGAATTCTTTGGATCGAGCGTGAAGACGAGTTTTCGTCCATCGTATTTTCCATTCACTGAGCCGAGCGCGGAGATGTTTGTTTCCTGTTTTATTTGCGGCGGAAGCGGCAGGCGTGGGACGGAGCCTTGCCGTCCTTGCAAGCAGACGGGATGGATTGAGATTCTCGGTTGCGGGATGGTCGATCCTAACGTGTTTGAGTTTGTGAAAGATAACGGGTACGACCCGAAGAAAGTTTCTGGGTTTGCGTTTGGCATGGGCGCGGACCGGATCGCTTTGTTGAAGTATGGAGTGGATGATTTGCAGTTGTTCTTCAATGGGGATGTGCGGTTTCTGGAGCGATTCGCGTAGGGTACAGCGCATGACCTTAGTGGAACTCGAGGACGCGTTGCCGAACGGTCTCCACGATTCCGCGCTCAAGGGCCTGTCGATTGATTACGTGCGCCGAACCATTCGGTTGGACATCTCGCTGAAGGTGGGTGATCCTGACGGGCCTCGGGAACAGAGGGACGACGTTCGAGATGCCGAGATTGAGGTATCCGGCGTGGTCTTTTTCATGATTGATCCTCCGAGTCCAGCCGCGGGCTACGATTTCAAGTCTCCCCGCGAGTTATGGATCGTGGATGGCTACGAGACTCAGTCCATTCCAGCATTTACGAAGACGATCGATAAGGAACTGCTGAGCGCAGTGCCACCCGAGGCTTTTGTCCACAGCTTCTTTGTCAACGATTGGAATTCGTATATGCATGTTGCCGCAAGAGGCTGTTCGATAAAGTGGCTTGGAGCTGCGGCGCATTACCGAGGGCAACGGCAGGCTTACCATCCGGGCGAGACCATCGAGTCTTAAATGAAACTTTCTCCACAATGGATTCGCGAATTTGTTGATCTCGCCGTTGATGACCGGCGGCTGGCTGAGGATTTGACTGGCGTTGGGATTGCTGTGGAGGGGATTCGCGGGACCGGCGCTGACTGCGTTTTCGAGATGGAGATTGGGACGAATCGCCCTGATGCGATGAATCATTATGGAGTGGCGCGGGAGGCGGCGGCGATTTATGATGTGCCGCTGAAACCGCTGTCAGCTGTCAGCCATCAGCCATCCGCTAAAAACAATTCCTTCCCGATCGTCGTTGAGGAGCCGCGGCTTTGTCCGCGGTTTTCGGCACGAGTTATTCGCGATACAAGAATCAAATCTTCTTCGGAAACAATCACGCGGCGGTTGGAGTTGCTGGACCAGCGGCCGATTAGCAATGCGGTCGATGCCACGAATTACGTTTTGTGGGAGATGGGCAAGCCTACGCATGTGTTTGACATGGATTTACTGGAGGGCGGGAAGCTGGTTATTCGGAAAGCGAAGAGTGGCGAGAAGTTGAAGACGCTGGATGGAGTGGAGCGCAAGCTTAGCTCGGAAGATCTGGTTGTGGCCGACGCTAAGAGGCCGGTGGCGCTGGCCGGGGTGATGGGCGGGTTCGGCACGATGATCACCGACAAGACGCGGAATATTCTGATCGAGTCGGCGTGGTGGGATCCGGTTACGGTGCGTAAGACTTCGCGGAGGCATGGATTGCACACGGACGCGTCGCACCGGTTCGAGCGCGGCGCGGATTTTGAGTCGACGATTTTGTCGTGCGATCTGGTAGGCGCGCTGATACTGGAATCGGGCGGCGGAGAACTGGTGGGCGACGTGATCGATGTGATGTCGGCGAGGATCGACCAGGCGCCGGTCGTGTTGCGGCTGGCGGAGGTGCAGCGCATTCTGGGTGGAAACCTGAGTACGGGAGAGATTTTCCGCATTCTGAAGAAACTTGGGTTTGCGTTAATTCCTGAAGGGCAGGGCACCGCAGAATTTCGCGTGCAGATTCCGAGCTGGCGGCTGGACGTGGAGCGCGAGATTGATGTGATTGAAGAAATCGCGCGGCTGCATGGGTATGACAAGTTCGAGAATACTTTGCCGGCTTATAGCGGCGCAGTTGTCGAACCGCCGACTGCAGCCATGGACGCCACTTTGCGGGCGCGGGCTTTGGCGCTGGGATACAACGAGGCGGTGTCGCTGACGTTTATTTCCCATGGGGACGCGGAAAGATTTTCGTCTGCCTCGGTGTTGGAGTTGGAGAATCCGCTGAGCGAGGAAGCGTCGGTGATGCGGACGTCGATGGTGCCGGGGATGCTCGACATGCTGGCGTGGAATCTGAATCGCGATTCGGAAAACGTGCGGCTGTTTGAGACGGGGCGCGTCTATGAACTGCGAAGCGGAGAGCGGATTGAGCCGGCGCGTGTGTGCCTGGGGGCGACTTGGACGGCGGTGACGGGGTCGCTGCCGGTGGGCGGAACGCTCGATGTGAGTCAATGTGAACAAGCTGCTGCCGCCGAAGCGTTTCGGGGCTTCAAGGGCGATGTGGAGAATCTGCTGGCGGCGTTTGCATGCCGGGAGTTGAGTTTCGACCGGGAGACGGCGGAGTATTTTCATCCCGGACGATCGGCGCGGGCGCTGATGGATGGGGCTGTGGTGGCGCAGTTTGGGCAGATTGCGGAAAGTGTGAAGGCAGAGCGGAAACTGCGTCAAGATGTTTTTGTAGCCGAGCTCGACCTGGAGCGGTTGCATGCGATTGGATTGCGGATGGTGAAGTTTGCGGCGCCGGGAAAATATCCGGCGGTGGAACGGGATTTTTCGTTTGTGTTTGAGGATGCGGTGGAGTTTGAGGCGATGCGGGGAGCGGTGCTGGGGCTGCGCATTCCCGAGTTGCGTGAATTCAAGCCCGTGGAGATTTTCCGCGGTGGGTCGATTGGGGCGGGAAAATATTCGATTCTGCTGCGGGTGAAGTTGCAGTCGGATGAGGGGACGCTGCGGGATGAGCAAATTGCGCAGTGGTCGGCGAAGATTGTTGCGGCGCTGCAGGGGTTGGGCGGAGTGCAGCGGGTGTAGCTTGTGCAGTGGTGGCGCCAAGTTGCATAGGTCCTTCGCTTCGCTCAGGATGACAAATCATAATTTGATTTCCTGTGCTAATCTGCCAGCTATGGCGGACGTTATTTCTTCTTTTCCCAATCAAACCAAGCATTTTCTTAGCGACAAGGTTTCGCGGTTTACCGAGTCGGTGATCCGGGAGATGACCCGGCAGGCGATGATTTATGGGGCAGTGAATCTGGCGCAGGGGTTTCCGGATTTTGCGGCACCGGCGGAGATCAAGCAGGCGGCGCGGGCGGCGATTGATGGCGACGTGAATCAGTATGCGATTACCTGGGGCGCGAAGAATTTGCGCAACGCGATTGCGCGGCAGATGGGCGCCTGGCAAGGGATTGCCGTGGATCCGGAAAAAGAGATTACGGTTTGCTGCGGGTCGACGGAGGCAATGATCTCGACTTTGCTGGCGGTTTGCAACGCGGGCGACGAGGTGGTGATCTTCGAACCGTTTTATGAAAACTACGGGCCGGATGCGGTGCTGAGCGGAGCGCGGCCGCGGTTTGTGAAGCTGAGGCCTCCGGCGAGCGATGGAGGCGAGTGGACTTTCGATGAGAAGGAGTTGCGGGCGGCGTTCGACAAGAACACGAAGGCCGTGATCGTTAATACGCCCAACAATCCGACGGGAAAAGTTTTCACGCGTGCGGAGCTGGAGCTGATTCGCGATCTGTGCGTGGAATTCGATGTGCTGGCGATTACGGATGAGATTTACGAACACATTTTGTTCGACGGAACGGAGCACATTTCGATGGCGTCGCTGGACGGGATGCGGGAGCGGACGGTGACGATCAACGGCATGTCGAAGACTTACAGTGTGACGGGATGGCGCGTGGGGTGGGCAGTCGGGCCGGAAAAGATTACGAATGCGATCCGGAAGGTGCACGATTTTTTGACGGTGGGGGCGCCAGCGCCGCTGCAGGAAGCGGGCGCCGCTGCGTTGAGTTTGCCGGCGGAATATTACGCGAAGCTGGCGGAGGGATACCGGGTGCGGCGGGATCGCTTGATTCCGGCGCTGGAGGCGGCGGGGTTCAAGTGTTTTCATCCGCGGGGAGCTTATTACGTGATGACGGATATTTCTGCGTTTGGGTTTGAGGATGATGTGGCTTTTACTCAGTATCTGGTGAAAGAGGTTGGAGTTGCGGCGGTGCCGGGGTCGAGTTTTTACCGGGATGCGCGGGATGGGGCGCGGCAGGTGCGGTTTGCATTCTGCAAGAAGCTGGAGACGCTGGATGCGGCGGCGGAGAAGTTGGGAAAGTTGCGAGCGCGGTAAGTGCAGTGGTCAGTGGCTAGTGGTCAGTGGTCAGAAAAATCCGCGGGGGTAGGGTCTGTGGTGAAAATTCCGGTTGTGGCGGACGCAGATTATAGAGGGTAGGGATCCTTCGACTTCGTATGGGCTTCGCTTCGCGAAGCCCATACTACGCTCAGGATGACGTAGGCTTTCTAAGGGCCTTGCAGCTTACTTTGTGATTACGCCGCAGGCTATGCGGTCGCCGGAGTTGCCGGAGGGATCCGTCTTCATGTCATCGGGCTTGGCGTGGATGACGATGGCGGTGCCGCCGTTGGTGAAGAGGGAGTGGGGGCCGTCGGTGAGGGTGACGTCTTTATCCTCAAGGGTTGCGCTGGCCTTGCCGTTGGCGTCGACGGTGAGGTTGAGCATGTCGCCGGCGTGGTGACCGTCGGGACTCTCGAGTCCGTGCTTCTTGGCGTCGGGATTGAAATGGGGGCCGGCGGATTTGAAGTCAGGGCCGTCACACTTTGCATTCTGATGGAAGTGGATTCCGTGGTCGCCGGGCGGGAGGTCGTGAAGCTGGAGCTTGAGGGCGACACCTGATCCTTTAGTCCACAGGATGATGGTGCCCACGGCCTTGCCTTGGGCGTCTTTGACGTCGACCTTGGTTTTGGCGGCGCTGGGAACTGCGGTGATGGCTAGAACTACCGAGAGGGCGATGAGGGAGAACGCTAGATGTTTCATGCGGGGATTATAGCGAATTTTCCGGCGACGGAGGCACCAATGGGCCATGCTTGATCCACAGGGAGGTGGAGTATACTGCGGGAAAGTTTGAAATCTTTTCAGGGAAAAGTGCAATCATGGCGTTGAACGCGGCGGAGCGGGTGACGGAGCAGGTTCCGGCGGACGATTTTCAGGCGCTGGAAGAGAAGATTTACCGCACTATTGAAATGTACAAGGCGGCGCGGCAGGCGCAGGCAGTGGCAGAACGCGATGCGCAGCGCGCGCGCCAGCAACTGGAAGAGCGCGACGAGCAGTTGGTCGTGTTGCGGCGGGAGGCGGTGCAGTTGCGGAAAGAGCGGGAAGAAATTCGCGGGCGGGTGGAGAAGATGCTGGAGCAGATTGAGTCGATTGCCGAGGAGCGGGCGAGTTAGGAAGAGCGGCTTCGGGCTTTCGGCTTCGGGCTTTCGGCTTCGGGCTGGTTAGAGTTGGGTTGGCGGACGCGAAAAGCAGGTTTCTCGCTTCGCTCGGAATGACAAGGGATTAAGTGACAAGGCATTACGAGGCGCTTCGCTTGAAATGACATTGGCTGGGAGTGACAAGGCTTAACGGTTATGGCTACGGCTAGTAAGGAATCTACGGTGAAGGATGCGCAGGCTGGAAGCGTGCGGGTGGAGATTTTTGATCAGGCGTATAACCTGCGCGGGTCGGATCCGGAATACATTTTGAAGCTGGCCGAGTATGTAGATGCGAAGATGCGGGCCGTTGCCGAGGCTACGAATACGATCGACACGGTGCGACTCGCAGTGCTGGCGGCGCTGAATATTGCGGATGAGTATCATTTATTGAAGCGGAAGCAGGACAGCGGGGCAACCGATTACCAGAAGCGGGCGCATCTATTAGCAGATGCACTGGATGAAGTGCTGGACGAGAAGCGTAAGGCTGGATAGCCTGCGACGGGCTGGAGTACATCTTCTTTTGTTCGCGCTGCTATCGAGCAGCGCGCATCTGGTTTTCTCGCAAGAAACAACTCTCCGTAGCCAATCGAATGTGGTGGTGATTCCCGCGCTGGTAAAAAGCGCGAAGGGCGAAATTGTGTATGGGCTTGAGGCGAAGGACTTCGTGGTCGAAGACGATGGAGTGGAACAGGCGGTGCGTCTGGACGAGGCCACGGAGGGCTCGCAAGTATCGCTGGTGGTTGCGATCCAGCGGGGGCGGCGGGCGGGTTACGAGTTTCCGCGGATTCGGGGGTTGAGCGCGATGCTGAGTCCGATGGTGGAAGCAGGGCTGGGGAGGGTCGCGATTGTGGAGTTCGACAGCAAGGCGGAGTTGGTTCAGGATTTCTCCAGCAGTTCCGACAAGACTACTGAAACCCTCAAGGAGTTGCAGCCGGGGGATGCGGGAGCAGCGATTCTGGATGCGGTGGATTATTCCGTGAAGATGCTGGAGAAAGCTCCGAAGGAACGGCAGCGGGTGTTGCTGCTGATCAGCGAAACGCGCGACCACGGCAGCCAGGCCAAGGTAGAGGACGTGGTGGCGGAGATTGGGCAGAGCAACACGGCGGTGTATGCGCTGGCGTTTTCGCCATCGCGGTCGAATGTGCTGGATACGATGCGGGGAAACAATTTGCAGGAGATGAAGCCGGTGCCGGATTTGCTGGCGCCTTTGGTGATGGCGGCGCAGGCGATGAGGAAGAATACTCCGGGGACGGTTGCTGCGATGACCGGGGGCGAGTACGAGATGTTCGCCACGGGCAAGAACTTCGATTTGCGGATGGTCGATTTCAGCAATCATATTCACAGCCGTTATTTATTGAGCATTGAGCCGAAGAATCCACATGCGGGGTTGCACCAGATTCGAGTGCGGCTGCGGGAGCCGCGGGATGTGACGGTGTTGGCCAGGAGTGGGTATTGGGTGGTGGGGGCTGCGGAGTAAGCGACGCGCCTTGTCCTTTAGTACCTAGACCGAGTACCGAGTACCGAGTACCGAGTACCGAGTACCGAGTAAATACAAATGCAACGGCAAGAACCAAGGCAAGGGCAAAATCAACAGCAACGGGCAGGACCGCCCGCTCTACGCGAGCTTTCTACGCAAACCCTCCACGCGCCCGCTGCTTTAATCCGCGCGCAGGGCTTTCATGGGATCGATGGAGGCGGCGCGGCGGGCGGGTAACAACGAAGCTAGCAGAGCCAGAATCAGGACGAAGACTGCGGCCAGCGCCAGCACCAGGGGATCAAAGGGGCTGACCCCGAACAGCAGAGACTGCAGCAAGTGCGAGGCGG
Organism: uncultured Acidobacteriaceae bacterium; assembly: GCA_963827005.1. GTDB lineage: Bacteria > Acidobacteriota > Terriglobia > Terriglobales > Acidobacteriaceae > Sulfotelmatobacter. The sequence continues at coordinate 766,721 of CAWGZD010000006.1, read as the reverse complement.
CGGCGGCGCCGAGCAAGCCCAGGGCGCAACCTGCGAGCGCGAGTTTGGCGGCGGAAGAAAAGACCAGGCTTAAAATTCCCGAGCGTTGTGAGCCCAGGGCGATGCGGATTGCCATTTCCTGTGCGCGGAGCGCGGCCGAGAACGCAATGACGCTATAGATACCGAGCGCAGCCAGCAGCACCGCTGCGATGGCGAAGGCGGAGATGAGCGCGGTGTTGAAGCGGCGCGGAGCTTCGCTATCGGAAACTGCTCGCTCCATGCTTTGCACCTGGGTAAGAGGCAATTGGGGGTCGATGGTGCGGACGGTGGCGCGGAGAACATTTGCCATTTGCTCGGGCTCCATCGCGGTGCGCATGGCGATGAAACCTCCGTTGCCGTTCAGATCCGTGGGCGAGCCCAAGGAGCCCACTGATTTTTCAAACTGTTCGATCGGCTGATAGTACTGCTCCTTGTTGGGCGCGTCGGGTGAACTTTCTTTCACATCGGCGACTTCGCCCACGATTGTGATCCAGGGGCTCGGCGTCTCGGGTGTGCCGAGGCGGAGGCGCTTTCCGATGGGATCTGAACCGGGCCAGTAGTGCTCGGCAAGCTTGTGGTTGACGATGGCGACCAGCTGCGTGTCGGCGGTATCGGCCGGGGTGAAGAAGCGGCCGGCCAGCAATGGGATTCCCATGGCCTGCAAATAGTCTCCCTGCACCAGCACGGTGGTGGCAAGGTTCATGCCGGCGCCCGGAGGAGGAACGTAGCCGTCGGGTATGAAGCCGGTGTTGCTGATGGCGCCCGAAGCCGGCAGAAACGACGTTAGCCCCACGGACTTCACACCGGGAGCCTGCTGTAAACGGCGAATCAATTCTTCATTGAAGGCATCGACGGCCGCCTGGGTTGCGTACTGTTTCTGGGGGAGGGAGTAGTTGGCAGCGAGAACGTGGTCCGGGCGGAAGCCGAGATCGACATCACGCATCTTTTCGAAACTCCGCAGGAGCAAGCCCGAAGCAGCCAGGAGCACGAGGGCGATGGCGATTTCGGCAACCACCAGGGCAGACCGCAACCGGGCGTGGCCGCCGCCGGCAGTGCCGGTGCGTCCACCTTCCTTGAGAGTCTCATTCACGCTGGTGCGCAGGGCGGCGAAGGCGGGGGCGAGTCCGCAGATAACACCGGTGAGCGCTGCGAGAACCATGGCGAACGCCACTACCCGCCAATCGAGGCCGATCTCATCCACGCGGGGCAGAGTCTCGGGCAACCGGCTCACGCCCACGCGAAGGGCGATGGCGGCCAGGAGCAGGCCGAGTGCGCCTCCGCTTACGCTCAACACCAGGCTTTCGAGAATCGTCTGACGCAACAGCATGCCGGCGCTCGCACCGAGCGCGAGGCGCATGGCGATTTCGCGGCGGCGGCGGATGGCGCGGACCAGCAGCAGTCCGGCCAGGTTGGCGCAGGCGATCAGCAGCACGACGACGATGGCGAGGAACAGAGTGCGAACCAGTTGACGAGCCTGCTCAACGGTCTCTTCGCGCAGCGAGCGTACGACCGGCCGTATGTGCATGCTCGCCATGAAGGAGGGATAGTTCTGCATGATTTCCTGAGCGACGCGGGTGGCATCGCTCTCGGCTTGTGCGGGAGTAAATCCGGGCTTGAGGCGTCCCACCATTTGGAAGTTCCAGCCGGCGGATCCTCCGGGCGAAAGTTCCTGCAGAGTGAAGCTCATGGGAAGCCAGAATTCGCTGGTGTTCAGGTGTCCCGGAACCAGCGGGAACTCGAAGTCGCGGGGCATCACGCCGATCACTTCATAAGGCTTGCGATCGAGCAGAATTTTGCTTCCGAGCACGCGTGGATCGGCGTGCAGCCGGTTTTGCCAGAGGGAGTAACTGAGCACCACGACTTGCTCTTTTTGATCATCTTCCTGCTGCGTAAAGAGACGCCCCATGAGGGGCGCAGCCTGCAATGCTGGAAACACGCCGCCCGAGAGCCGGGCCCCGTTCACCTGCGCCGGGTCGCCCACTCCGGATAATTCATAACTATTCATCTGATAGCCGCCGAGAGTCTCGAAGCTGTGAGTATCGCGGGTGTAGGCCTGAATATCGTGAGCAGTCACGCCGGCCTCGCCGTTTCCGCCCACGTCTGCACCCTCGAGGATGTCTGACATCTGCATCAGCCTCGCGGAATCCGGAAACGGCAGCGGGCGCAGGAGTACGCATTCGACGATGCAGAAGATGGAGGTGGTGGCGCCGATTCCGAAGGCGAGCATCAGCACAGCTGTGGCAGTAAAGCCGGGCGACTTGAGCAGATGGCGGACTGCGATTTTCAGGTCGTGAAAGAGCATGGGAAGAGCTCCTTGGAAGACGAAGTAAGTGACTTGCAGCACCCACGTACCCAAACCCAGTCTAGGCTAAGTGATTGTTCCTGCGAGACCTACAGAATCGGCCGGGGATGAGTGGCCGGTGAAGGCGTCCGTTGTCGAAATTCGGTGTCCGAGAGTGGACATTAGACATAGGCTGGGGCGGGAGGGTTTAGGCGGGGAGTTCACCCTGGGGAGCGTCGGGGCTGGCGTCGAGAACTTCTCTTACTTTGGCAATGAGAGCGGACAAAGAAAAGGGCTTGGGGAGGAACCAGAGTCCGGCGTCGAGCACGCCGTAGTGGACTATGGCGTTACTGGTGTAGCCGGAGATGTAGAGGACTCGGGTCATCGGGGAAATCTTTTTGACCTGCTCGGCGAGCTGGCGGCCGTTCATGCCGGGCATGATGACGTCGGTGACGAGGAGGCGGATGTCACGGTGATTGGCGCGGCATAGTTCGAGGCCCTCTTCGGTGCCGGAGGCCGACAATACTTTGTAGCCGCAGTGCGCGAGGACTGACGTTGTCAATTGACGGAGCTGGGTGTCGTCTTCGACCAGGAGGATGGTCTCGGTTCCGCGCTGGACGCCCGCGGAGCGCTTCTCGGCTCCGAGGCCTTCAGCGGGTTGATCGATGCGGGGAAGATAAATCTTGAAGGTCGTGCCCTGGTTGAGCTCGCTGTAAACCCAGATGTAGCCGCCGCTCTGTTTAACGATTCCGTAGACCGTGGAGAGTCCGAGGCCGGTGCCTTTGCCGACTTCTTTGGTGGTGAAGAAAGGTTCGAAGATGTGGGCCTGGGTGGCGAGGCTCATGCCGGTTCCGGTGTCGCTGACGGCGAGCATGACGTAGCGGCCGGGCTGAAGCGGGGAATGGTCGCGGGCATACGCGTCGTCGAGGTCCATGTTTTCTGTTTCCAGAGTGAGCTTTCCGCCGCTGGGCATGGCGTCGCGCGCGTTCAGAGCGAGGTTCATAAGGACCTGCTCGATTTGCCCGGGATCGGCTTTGACGGCGCCGAGGTCGCGGCCGGGGACGGTGAGAACTTCGATGTCTTCCCCAATAAGGCGGCGCAGCATGGTGTCGAGGTTGAGCATGACGTCATTCAAATCGATCACCCTGGGGGTGAGCACTTGCTTTCGACTGAAAGCCAGGAGCTGACGGGTGATGCCAGCGGCGCGGTCGGCGGCGGAACGGATCTGGGTGGTGGCGTCGAGCAGGCGGCTGGCTGGGGGAAGTCCGTCGGTGAGAATCTGGCTGTAGCCCATGATGACGGTGAGCAGGTTATTGAAGTCGTGGGCCACGCCACCGGCGAGGCGGCCAACGGCCTCCATTTTCTGGGACTGGCGGAGACGCTCTTCGAGAGCGACGCGCTCGGTCACGTCCTGAACCAGCGAGGCCACGCCGAGGACACTTCCGGCTTCATCGACCAGGGGAGTGTTGTACCACTCGCAGGAGATGGTGCGTCCGTCCTTGGTGAGGTTATCGTTCGCACTGCGGGTTCCGCCGCGTTGCGTGAGAATGTCCTGACCCATCTTGAGCACGTAGTCTCGAAGGGCGGGAGGGACGAGGAAGGTCGCATCCCGGCCGATGGCTTCCTGGCGTGAATAGCCAAAGACGCGCTCGGCCGAGGGACTCCACTCCGTGATTCGAAGCTGAGTATCCCATTCGACGACGGCTAGAGGGGTGTGCTCGAAGTGAATGCGAAGCTTTTGTTGGGACTGGCGAAACTCCTGTTCGGAACGCTTGCGTTCGGAGATATCGCGGCAAATGCCGAGCAAGCCGATGATCTGGCCGTTTGAGTCGCGATAGGGACCTTTGGTCGACAGATAGGTTCGGGGCACGCCGGCTGCGATGCCGAGTTCTTCGTAAGTTTGAGTGAATCCGGATTCGACGACCTTGCGATCGGCGGCCATGATTTGACGGCCGTTCTCCGGGGTGAAGAGTTCGGTGTCGACCTTGCCGATCACTTCCTCAACCTTGCGGCCCACCAGACGAGCGCCGGCGGAGTTGATCATCAGATAGCGGCCGGAGAGATCTTTCACGAAGATGGAATCGGTGGCGCCTTCGGTGATCCCTTGCAGAAGGGATAAATTTTTCTGCAATTCGCGGGAGCTCAGCAGCAACTGGTTCTGGACTACGAACAAGCGGCCGCTGGCGGCGATGAAGGAAGTCATGGCCAGCAAAACCGCCCACCAGAATTGTTCCTGGGCGATCCTTAAGACGAGTGGGAAAACGATGGCCGGGATGAGCAGAGGAGAAAACTGTGCCAGCAACTGAGTGGCGGGGGCGCGGGGCTCAAGAGTCTGCGGCACAGGCGGCTCGGCGCCGGGCCAAGTGGCGGCGATGCCGGCGAGGAGACAGTAGGTGAGCGTCCAGAGGAGATCGGGCCAAGTGCCCTGGCGATAATTTCCGGCGGCCGTGGCATAGAGGGTGGTGTTGGTAGTAATTCCGAAGGCGAAGAAGAAAACTGCCAGGCGAAAAAAGAAAGAGCGCGCCGTGGGGAACGGGGTGAGCAGGCCGCGAACCAGGAAACCAAAAGCGAGGAGTCCGAAGAAAATGAGAGCTGCATGGAAGGACTGAAAGGCCATGGCATCCGCTGAAGTTTGCCATTGCGAGGGCACAAAAAGCAGGGACAGCTCGAGCGCGAGGACCAGGCTACAGACCTGGATAAAATCGCAGAAGCGCAGCCAGCGGAATCCGCTGTTAGGGTCGCGGGGACTCAGAAACAGCGTCATCATGGCGGGCACGGCCCAAAAAAATACGAGGATGTCACTGGGCCACACGCCGTTGGAGGAATCCTGAAGGTAATCGAAATAATAGGTGTAGACGATCTGGCCGAGCAGGGCGAGGAACAGCGAGAACGAAACCAGACGCCACACTCGTTTGCCGAAGGAACCCGAGCGGCGTGCCGCAGACCAGCTGGCCAGGGCGGCGAGGAGGCAGGCCAGCGATCCAATCCAGTCGCCCCAAAGCGAGGCTGCCGGGGCGCCATAACGGACTACTAAAAGAACCACGTGTGCAACGATGAGAACAGCTGCCGCAGCGATCACGGATCTGCGATGGGTCGACATCTGTAAACCCCTGCCCGGGACTGGCCCTAACCACAGGAAAAAAAACTCAGACCCGGAGTGTTGCGAACCGAGTATACATCGACTGGCAGATCTGTCTGCGAATCAAAATGCTTTCTGGAGCGTAGCGCGAGCGCGGCTTTCGGAAGCTTTCGGATCGAGGTTTGAGGCCGCGGAGGTAAGCGAGGGACGAGATTGCAAGGCTGGAATGTTGCGGCTCCGTTACTTTGGTTGCAAGTGCCATGCCAACTATTTACGGGTTCCCTATTGCTAATTCACCGGGAGTTCTCCTAGCATCCAGAATGAAAGCCGACCTGCGGGGTTGGTGATGACGGTAACCGATTTTTGAACCAATGCTGAATGAACGGGGACTCGACTCGAACTAGGATCCGGTGTGCGACGCTCCGCCATGCGGAGATGCCTAAAGGATCTCGGCGGGTTCCCAACGTCTACCTGACGGTTCATTCTCGGCCCGTCACACGGCACAGTGGGTCGGCTTGATTTATTTCCCGGCCCTGAGACTTAGGGCGGTCCGGAGATGCCTTCGGCACTCTGAAAGCCTTTCAGGGCAAAGTCCAAAGCAGCGGGCGAAGGTGCCCGCTCCACGCATCCACTCCTGCTAGACTGATTCAGGTACAAATAGCCTCGTTTCTGCATCCAACTTACTGTGTATCCACAATTATTTCATTTCGGTCATTTCTTTCTGCCGACTTATGGCTTCCTAGTGTCGATGGGAGTGCTGATCGGGCTATGGATCAGCGTGCGCAATTCCGAGCGGTTGGGAATTGATGGCGAGAAGGCATGGAACCTAGGGATTCTGGTGGTGCTGTGCGGGATTGTGGGCGCGAAGGTGCTCTACATCGTGAATGATTGGAGTTACTATGCGGCGCATCCCGCGGATATTTTCAGCATTGCCACGCTGCAGGCTGGGGGAGTGTTTTCCGGAGGATTGATTGCGGCTTTTGCGGCGGCGGCGTGGTATGTGCGCAAACATCACATGCCTCCACTGGGAACCTGCGATGCGTTTGCGCCGGGGCTGGCAATGGGTCATGCGATTGGGCGCATCGGATGCTTTGCCGCGGGATGCTGCTACGGGAAAGAGACACATCATTGGTGGAGCGTAACGTTTACGAATCCGCTGGCCGCGGCGATTACGGGCACTCCACTGAACAAGCCGCTGGAGCCTACGCAGTTGTTCGAATCGGCGGTGGAGCTGGCGAATTTCTTTTTTCTGATGTGGCTGCTGAAGCGCAGGAAGTTCGAGGGACAGATTTTTGGCGCGTTCCTGTTTATCTATGGAGTGGCGCGGTTCTTTCTGGAGTTTCTGCGCGACGATCCCGGGCGCGGGTCGGTGTTTGGCGGGGCAATGTCAGGGACGCAGTTGATTGCCATGGGGATGGTTGTGGGTGGCGGGATTATTTGGTATTTACGGCCGGGGAGTAAGAATGTTACGGCGCGGGCAGTCGAGGCAACCAGATAGATCCGACGCGCCTGGTTAGCGGCACTTGCACCATGGCGTTCGCCTCGTTGCTTCTCCCAACTGCATTCCTTGATATCCGTCATATGACATGCAGAGGTCGACTTGCTTAAAGCTAGAGAACCTGAACCGGACCGATTCTACCGGCTTGCCGTTCCCGTCAAGTATCACGAGGAGGTGCGTTTTCTCCAAGTCCAGGCCGCCGAGCTTGAGGCTCTTCAGTTGCGGCCAGAGCACAGCCGAGCCGTTGTCAATCCGCACACTGAAACCTCGCGTGTTGATTGAATCGGGAGCCGCGACTTTCCACCATGGATCGTCGGAACGCGACGCGACGCAAACGCTACCTGAGCCTGGATCTGCTGCGCTGATCCGCCCAAACAGCAAAGTAACGTTCAACGTAACAGATAGTATCCTCGCGATGCGCTTTTTCATTGGGCCTACTCAGAATCCGCTATCGGCGCGCTAACCGTATTTCCGCTCTGTTGTTTATAGTATCCTTCGCCAGCGAATGCGCGAAACATTTCCCATCCTTATCTCCGTTGCACCTGACGACGCCGGCAAGCGGCTGGATCAGTTTCTCGCCGTGCGGCTTGAGTCCGTTAGCCGGGCCCGGGTGCAGGAGATGATTACCGAAGGCTTGGTGCTGGTGAATGACGCTGCAGCTAAGGCGTCGCTGAAGCTGCGCGGCGGAGAGCGCGTCAGCGTTCTGGGTGAGGCGTCGCGCGCACCGTTGAAGGCTATTGCGGAAGACATCGCTCTCGACATTGTTTATGAAGATGACGATCTCGCCGTGATCAACAAGGCTGCGGGCATGACGGTGCACGCCGGGGCGGGAGCTTCAGACGATGCGCGCAATCGTGGGACGCTGGTGAATGCTCTGCTGCATCACATGGCCAGCCTGTCGAAAGTGAGCGGGGATTTGCGGCCGGGGATCGTCCATCGTCTGGACAAAGAGACCAGCGGATTGATTGTGGTGGCGAAAAACGACGACGCGCATCGCAAATTGAGCGCGCAGTTTGCGGCGCGGGAAGTGAAGAAAAAATATGTCGCGCTGGTGCACGGGTGGGTGAAGAAAGATTCCGGGACGCTGGCGCAGAGCATCAGCCGTGATCCGGTGCGCCGCATGAAGATGACGGCCCGGCTCGAGGGCGGGCGCGCGGCGGTTACGCATTATCGCGCGGTGCGGCGGTTGGATACCCGGTTTGGAAAGTTCACGTTGCTCGATGTGAGGATCGATACCGGGCGCACTCATCAGATTCGGGTGCATGTGGCAGCGATGGGGCATCCGGTGGTGGGGGATACGATGTATGGAGCCCCGGCGCAGGCGCGGGGGAAATCGGCGGTGATCGTTTTGAAGAGGAATTTCCTGCATGCGGCGGAGCTGGAATTTCTGCATCCGCGCACCGGCGAAACGATTGCGCTGAAGAGTGAGTTGCCGGCGGAGTTGCGGGAGTTTTTGAGGAAAGTGGAGGCGGAATAGGCGCGCCTAAAGCCACATCCCTTCAAAGCCTGGACGATCTCGAATTTCAAAGCCGAGCAGATATAATGGCAGCTGACGATGGGCATCCACACGACATACATTTGTAGAAGCCTGGCGGTTCGGTGCGCAGCCGTAGTCCTTCTGGCGGCTGGGTTGTGCGCAGCTGGAATGGCGCAGTCGGGAACTGCTGCGCAGCCGCCAACTCCGCCTGCAGCGCAGTCCGCACAGCCTGCGTCGGCATCGCCTTCGGCGTCGTCTCCTGCCGCTGCACCATCTGGTGGGCAGGGCTCCGATAGTGCGGAGATCCCACGCATTAAGGTGGGCACCAACGAAGTGAATGTGGTGTTCACGGTGACGGACAAACACGGGAAGCGGGTCACCGATCTGAAGCAGGCCGACTTTCGTTTTGTGGATGACAGCAAGCCGGCGGTTGAGATCCGGAGCTTTCACGCGGAGACGAATTTGCCGCTGCAGGTGGGTTTGCTGATCGATGCGAGCAGTTCGGTGCGGGACCGGTTCAAGTTCGAGCAGGAATCGGCGATTGAGTTTCTGAACCAGACGGTGCGGCTGCACTATGACCACGCGTTTGTGGTGGGGTTCGACGCGACTCCGGAAGTGACGCAGGATTTCACCGATGACACGGAAAAGCTGGGCCGCGGCGTGCGGGAGTTGCGACCGGGAGGTGGAACGGCGCTGTACGACGCTCTCTATTACGCCTGCCGCGATAAGTTGCTGAAAGAACCGCAGAACGGACCGACGCGGCGGGCCATCGTCCTACTGAGCGATGGGGAAGACAACCAAAGCCACGTGACGCGCGAAGAGGCGATTGAGATGGCGCAGCGGGCGGAGGCAATTGTGTATGTGATCAGCACGAATACGAGCGGCACCAAGGGACCCGGTGACAAAGTGCTCGAACGGATTGCCGACGCAACGGGAGGGCGAGCGTTTTTCCCGTTCCAGATTCGTGATGTAGCCAACGCGTTTGCCGAGATTCAAGAAGAGTTGCGCAGCCAGTATGCCGTGTCCTACAAACCCGCGGATTTTAAGGCGGACGGACGTTATCGAACGATTGAGATTGTGGCGACGGACCGGAGGAACTTCCGGGTCAGGGCGCGGCGGGGATATTACGCGCCAACGCCGTAGGACAGCTTCTAGCTTCTAGCTTGAGTCGGATGGACTACTTCGCTTCCGCGGGTCTAAAGAATGCCGGGATATTCGGGGACACCGCTTCCTAAGAAATTGGGGATCAAGGCTGGGTTTCGCGTGTGGCTGGCGAACGCTCCGGTGGACGTGCGCGCGGAATTGCGTGCGGCGCTGGCGGAGTGCGAACTGGCGAAGCATGGAGATGCGCTGGATTTCGTGATGATCTTTACTAAGTCTCGCATGGAGCTGACGAAAGAGTTTGCGGAGATGGCGAAGCGGCTGACTCCGGCGGGAATGTTGTGGGTAAGCTGGCCGAAGAAAAGTTCCGGCGTGGCGACGGACGCGGATGAAAATGTGGTCCGTGGAATTGGGCTCGACGCAGGGCTAGTGGATGTGAAGGTGTGCGCCGTGACGGAAGTGTGGTCAGGGCTGAAGTTTGTGCGGAGAGTGAAGGATCGGCAAGTGAAGGATCGGAAGGCTTGAAAGGAATCGCCCCCAGCGTCGCCGGCCGGTTAGCCGGGGATGCTGAGGGCGGCTTGCTACAAAATCGGTGTGGCGTGTCTAAATTTGTGTTGCATCAGATTGTGCTGGCATCCCGGACCAGGTGTGCTGCAAGAAAAATGGCGGCCAACACCAACAGCAGATGGACCAGGACGCTGGCCACGTGGAACATCAGAAAACTGCCGACCCACACCATGAGCAGCAGCATAGAAATCGAGAGGAAGAGTCCGGTCTTCATTGTGCGCCTCCGAGAGCCTGCAATCGCCTGAACCGCGGAACTTGCGGCATCAGCATCCTGTTCATTTATATTGCGGACGGAGCCGGCGGCGTATCGGCAGAAGACTGTAAGTCTCGGACGGCTTAGCGGTAGACGCGGCGCGGAGAGTAAGGAGTAACCATGGTGCGAGTGGGGTTGATTGGATTTGGAATGGCGGGTCAGGCGTTTCACGCGCCGGTGATCCGGGGTGTGCGAGGGATGGAACTGGCTTGCATCCTGGAACGCAGGGGCACGCGCGCGCGGGAAAAATATCCCGAGGTGCGCGTGGCGCGGACGGTGGAGGAGTTGCTGGAGGATAAGAAAATCCAGCTCTGCGTGATTGCGACGCCGAATGATTCGCACTTCGAACTGGCGCGTGCTTGCCTGTTGGCGGGACGGGATGTGGTGGTGGACAAGCCGTTTGCGCCGACGTTGGGAGAAGCTGAGGAATTGGCTCGGCTGGCGGCGGAGCGCGGGCGCCTGATCACCGTGTACCAGGACCGGAGGTGGGATGGGGATTTTGGAACGGTCAAAGAGATTGTGAAGTCGGGAAAGCTAGGAACGGTGGTGGAGTATGAGTGCCGCTACGACCGGTTCCGTCTGGAGCCGAAGGCGAATGCGTGGCGGGAACGCGCGGATCAGCCGGGAGCTGGAGTGCTGTTTGATCTGGGGCCGCATGTGATCGATCAGGCGCTCGTCTTGTTTGGGGAGCCGTGGACAATTACGGCGTCGGCATTTTGCGAGCGGCAGACTTCGCAGGTGGATGATTCGTTCGATGTTTGCCTGGAATATCCCGGGCTGCGGGCGACGGGGAGGGCGCGCATCATTGCGTTTGCACCGGGGCCGCATTTTTTGATTCACGGGACGAAGGGATCGTTTGTGAAATATGGGATGGACCCGCAGGAGGCGCGGCTGCGCGGAGAAAATTGTCCGGATGGATTGGATTGGGGCGAGGATTGGGGAGTAGAGCCGGAAGAGTTGTGGGGAACGCTGAGCCTGGTGGGCGAGCCCAGTGTGAAAGTGAAGACGGAGCGCGGAGATTATCGCGGATTTTATGCGAACGTGCGGGATGCGATCGAGAAGAAAGCGGCGCTCGACGTCACGCCGGAGCAGGCTTTGCGTACGATGCGCGCGGTCATCTTGGCGCACAAGAGCAGCCGGGAGCGGCGAACGGTGGAGTGGGGAGAAGCGGTGGAATGAGTGATGGAGGCTAACGAGATAGCAATTTTCCGCCAGCTTGCCCCGTCGAGGCGCGCTAAGATTGACTCAGGTGGTTAGAATCGGGTGTATGTCGGGATCGTTCAACACGACGGGGAATTCGACGGACCCACAAGAGCCAAAGCCTCCCACGTTCGGAACCAGAGAGTTCTTGTTTGTAGTCTTCCTGGCGATCATCTTTTTTATGCTTGGCCACAGCATGGTGCAGCATCGCTTTTTTCAGGGCGGCCGGGTACACCGGAACGGGTCGATTGGGCAATAGCCGCGGCCGAAGTACGGAAGGCCACGGTTGGCGCCGTGACCTTCACGCACACGTTCAGGATGCTTCTAATGGTGTTCGCCGCTTCCGTGGGGTGCGCTGCTATGCGCCGCCACGACGTGGCCTCCGCTGTGGTTCGCATGTGCTGGCGCGCCGTGTCCATGGTTGGCTGAGTAGGCGTGCCCGCCGTTGCCATGGTAGCGTCCTCCGCCGGCACCGTTGAAGCGATGCTCACCCCAGCCGTGGCCGTATCCCCAATGCGCCCACGGCCCCACGCCCAGAAAGACTCCGTTGTAAAAATAGCCTGGCCCGTAAAAGCCGCTGGGTGCGCATCCGTACGGCGCATAGTTGTAATAGCCGTAGGCGCACATGGGCGGATTTACACCGACCCCGATACCGACGCTGACCTGCGCACCGGCCGTGGGCGCCAAAGGTACAAGCAAAGTTGCCGCGCCGGCCAGGAGCAAACTGCGCATGGTGAATTTATGAGTCCAGCGCGTCAGGTTCTTGACTTGCCACATTTTGTTATCCTCCAGAACTTTCAGGTTCGAATCGAAAGTTATATATGGAGTATCGCGCCCTTACTCAAAGATAACTGGTCAATACAGATCGTTGCTCGCGAATAAGTGTTTCTTGAGATTGAAAAGATGAGGGAAAAATAATGATCTCACGCAGCACGCTCGAGCGCGAATGAGAGGAAGGTAGCGTTGGATGTTCAACCGGGAACAGGCTTTGCGAATCCTGCGTGCGGTAATGCTGGCGCACAAGAGCAACCCGGCGGCGCTGCAATCGTCGCAGCAGCCGCTACAGGTCGCCTCTGCGCTGCAGGTTACGCAAAGTCAAAACGACCGCCACTGCGCCGAGGGCAATGAACACGCAGGCGCAAGTGAACCACGCCGGGTATAGCTGTCCAGGCGGAGCGAAGGAAGCAGTCAGGAAGAAAAATGGATTTATGTACATCGGCAAGCGGATGCTCAGGGGAATCTGGTACCAACCGCCTCCGGTAGCAACTGCCTGGGAGCGGCGTGCCGATTCATACAGGCCGATGCGTACGAAGAAAACGATCGCGGTCACCACGCTGATCGCGATCACCGTGGCGTAGCTGACGGCGGTGGCGTGTACGCTGCGCTGGAAGGCCGACGAACAATAAAGACCAATCGCGCTCATGCAGGCAAGGATAATAACGGTGGTCAATGTGGCGCTGAAAATTTCCCAGGGGCCGATACCGCCAAAGGCAAACGCCATGCTCAACACCGGCAGGCTCGTAACGAGCAGCAGAAGGACGAATAGCAGCGACGCGACAAACTTGCCCCACCAGATCTGTCCGGAAGTCAGCAACGAAGTGAGCAGGCTGGCGAGGGTGCGCTGCTCCTTCTCGATGGTGATCGAGCCGGCGCTGAAGATGGGCGCCAGCAGCAGCAACAGGGCGAGTTGCGCGTAGGAGAGTGTCAGAAACAAAGCCACGCCGACGGTCGATCCCTGAGTGCCGGCCGCGCCGCGATCCTCGGTGGTGATGAAGTAGGCGAAGGTCACGACGGCGCCGAGAACGAGCAGATAAAGGGAGGGCAGCAGCCAACCGCGCCGTTCCCGCATGCGCTGCCGCATTTCCTTTCGGATCATCGGATTCATGGGCGTTTCTCCCGGAAAACCATCCTGTATCGTTCCTCCAGATCGAGCGCGCGGTGGTCGAAGCGGAGGACATTCACGCCGCCCATCACCAGCGTCCGCAGCAGAGCCGCAGCCTGTTCGTCCGCGCCAGTGATCTCGACCACAAAGCGATCCGAGCTGGATTCGAGCACACGGGTTCCGGCAACCGATTTCGCGATCGCCACCGCGGCAGCGCTGTCACCTAACAACTCAATCTCGTAGATTCGTGCCGGGGCTTGCGGCGCGTGTAACTGAAGAACTGAATGCCCTTCGGCATCGGTGGCATTGCGCCCCGCGCCGATCAGCGCGATCTGCGTGCAGATATCTTCCAGGTCGCTGAGAATATGCGAGGAGATCAGGATGGTGATGCCTTCGGCCTGCAAGCGTTTGAGCTGCTCGCGCAGTTCGATGCGAGCCAGCGGGTCGAGCCCGGTCGCCGGTTCATCGAGCAGAAGAACTTTTGGATCGTGCAGCAGGGTCTTGGCAAGAACCAGGCGCTGCTTCATGCCGAACGAGAGTTGCTCCACGGAGGTTTCGCTGCGGTCGGCGAGTCCGGATCGCTCCAGGGCGCGGTTTACCGCGGCTCGATGACGTGCGCCCGTGAGTTGGAATGCATCGGCGAAGAATTCCAGAAACTCGCGCACGCTCATGTCCTGGTACACCCCGGGCTGATCGGGCAGGTAACCAGTCATTCGCCTTACATCGCGCGCCTGCTGGTTCACATTCAGGCCGCCGATTTGAGCCGTGCCGCTATCCATGGGCAGGAGCGTCGAAAGCACTTTCATCAGAGTTGTCTTGCCGGCGCCATTCGGGCCGACTAGCCCGAACAGCTCTCCAGCGCCAACGTGCAGGGTGAAGTTATCCAGCGCGCGAGTGCCATTGAAAGTCTTGGTTAGTTGTTCAACGTCGATCATGGCGGCTCCACGGCAACGGGCTCCACGGCAACAACGATAAGCGAATGGACACTGGTCTGATGCGGCACGTTCAGCCCGACCGGCAGCGCCGGGCCATCACTGAGTCCCACAAACACCCGCCGCCCGACGGCAAATGGGAGGGTGCCTGAAAGCGCCAGTTCCTGCAGCGACTGGTTGCCATCGAGGCCCGGTGGGATCAAAACCTGATCTTCACCGGATTTCCTGCGAACAGGCTTCGGCGCGATCGTATCGAGTTGAATTTCCTCGCCAGGCGCAAAAGCGGGGAGGGCGTATAGAGCATTTGAAATGTAGTCGAGGTAGACAGCCTCCTCGAAGCGCTGGCCGGTGTCATTGCGCAAGCGGTTGGGCGCCACGAAGTGGACGGTGCCGGAGAATTCGTGCAGACCCTGCAGATTCAGATCGTGGAACGACCATTTCAGCATCGGCAGCTCAACCTGGCTTGGCGGACCGAAATAGATGTCGGATTCCGGACGCTGCTCAACCGTAGTCCGGTTCATTTCGGCCCAGATGTCGCTGTTCGATTCGTTCTGAGCGAGATTGGAAGAAGTGAAGACGGCGGGGTCGGCCACGGAGACCTGGACATCCTGCCGCCGAGGAGCCGAAACGCGAAGCGTGTAATCGGCCACTGCCAGCGGACTGCGAGAGTCGAGGTAATACGTCGCAAGATTATCCAGACGAAAATCCCTGGGGCGTTTGCTCGCGCTGGAAATGTAGAAGCCGGCGGCAAACAGAAGTGCCAGCGCGCACACGCTGATCCAGCCGAATTCCAAACGGTGCAAGCGGCGAAGCACCGCAAAGTTCAGCACGCCGATCGTGAGAGTGTAAACCGCCAGCCAGATCAGAACCCATCGCAGCTTCGGGAAAGCGAACGCAGTGGCAAACCGGCGGGTCAGCCAGCCCGTCTGGTTCGAATTCCTCCAGGCGAAATTCTCGTTAATCACACTGGGCAGATTCGATCCCACAAAGACATCTCCGAGTTGGTTCGAACTGAGGCTGGGGATGCGAAAGAGCGTCCCTTTGCCCACGCGCTCACCTTTGGGCGCCGGCGGGCCCTGGCGGTAGGCGGAAAGAAAAGTGGGATCTGCGATCTCTTGCTCGAGCAGAACCAGGCGTCCGCCGCCGCGCAGAAATCCTTCGACCGCCTTCCGCTGTGCAGGAGAAAACCCGGCGGTCGGCATTGCGAGCACGATGGCGTGGCTGGCCGAATAGGCCCACCAATGGTCACGCGGGTCGGTAACCACTTCGAACACGGCCTGGCGGTTCTTGTCGGCTCGTTCTTCGATGGTCCCGCTGAACTGCATTTGCGACTGCGCCGTCTTGCAGACGCTATCGCTGGCGCACATCATGACGATCAGATTGCCCTGGCGCAGAGCCTTTTCATAAGAGTCGCGACCCAATGCAGCGCCCGCGACGCTCGCATCGGCGGTGATGATTGTTTTTCCGGGTTGTATCAGGAGCGGAAGCTCGAGCTCGCGCTGCTCGCCGCCGCTTAGTTGAGCTTCGGTGGTAACGGAGTCGGTGACAAAGTTCCCGTTGCTTGCGGCCAGCCGCAAGTGAATTGTCTGCGCCTGCGATGAAGGATTGCGCACGATAACGCGGACCGCGGAAGGCGACCCGGAGTAACCGTGCAACCCGACGTCAGTGATGCGGAGGTTCGCGTCGGCCATCAGCGATGCCGCCAGTACCACGACGAAACCGGTGCACAGCAATGCGCGCCTCATCGTTAGCAGCGTTGTACGCGCAAATGCAGGAAATATCAAGAAGTGAGATGCGGAGGTTCACCAGCGTTGTGGCGGTCGCGTTACGACGGTAAGGCTGCGTTCCTGCGCCGGTTCCCTGCCGGTCTTACCGGCTGCATTGAGAACGCGGTCGCGCCGGTCATCACTTTCTGAAACGCGGTTTGAAACCGCATCATTTCTTCGTGAGTGCCGACGGTGATGCGGGTATAGGTAGGCATGATGGGCCAGATGCGTCCGATGAAAACATTTTGCTGGGCCATGGCGTCGATCACCTGCTTTGCGGGGCGCTTGGTATCGAGAAGAAAGTGGTTGGCCTCCGAGCGGATGTAGGAGTAGCCGTTGCGGTCGAACCACTGAAAAGTTTCCTCGCGCACGGCGGCGTTGATGCGCTTGCGTTCGGGCACGAGCAGCGGATCCTTGAGGCTGGCGGAGGCGGCAGCGACGGCGGTGACGGGCATGAAGTTCCAACCGCCGCGGTCTGCGAGTTTTTCGAGCAGATCGGGGCGGCCAACGGCAAATCCGCAACGCAGTCCGGCCAGGCCGTAGACTTTCGATAAGGTGCGGAGCACGACGACATCCTTGCCGGCCTTCACCAGATCGAGTGTGGTCGGCGCGTCAGAGAAATGGAGGTAGGCCTCGTCGACCATCACGATGGAATCTTTGGGTTTGCTTTCGACCAGGTACTCGATGTCGGAATGGGACGTGAGCGTGCCCGTGGGATTGTTGGGATTGCAGATGTAGAAAAGTCCGGCATCTGGAGCGGCGGCGAGCATGGCTTTGACGTCATGCGCGTAGCTTTTGGTGAGCGGAACCTTGATGACGCGGGCTCCGACTTTGGGAGCGGTAAACATTCCAGCCTCGTATCCAGGATCGGCAGTCACATAGCTTTTCTGAGGCGACGTGAAGGCAAAGACGGCATATTGAAGCGGGCCGCTCGATCCGGCATAAATCTGGACGTAGTCCGGGTTGAGGCCTTCCTGCTTGGCAAACATGTGAACCAGATCTTCGGTGAGGCTATCGAGATAGCGTCCGCCTTGCGGGAGGATGGCGGACATGGCGTCGCGCGCGGGCTGGCTGGGGCCGAGGGGATTTTCGTTGGAGTCGATCATGACGGCATCTTTGGGCGCAGCTTTGTGGGCGCGAGCCGCAGCCGCGAGCATGGGTTCGGTGACGATGCGGAGCGCTGCCGCAGCGGCTGTGAGTTGCAGGAAGGATCGGCGCGAGGGCGAGAGACTAGGCGGCATGGGACCTCCGGTTTGTCCAGCGTTGTATAGGCTAAATGGTTTTTGGGTTGAGGGATAGGGGTGACGAGTTTCGACCGGAGAGCAGCGGCAAGATCGAGATCAAAAGGAAGCGGGCAAGAGTGCCCGCTCCACATAAACATTTTCACACGAGCAACCTCCGCTACTGGCCGGTTCCCATTACGCTCAATGTCTGCAGCGCCGGGGTTGCCGCATCCGTCACCGTGATGGTGGTGGCGCGGGTGCCGACGGCGCTCGGCGTGAAAGTCACGGTGAACGTGCATTTCGCCTTCGCGGCCAAAGTGGCGGAACACGGGGTTGCGCCGCCCGGTACCGCGGCGTAGTCGCCGCTGCCGGTGATGGTGGGGCTTATCGCAGTAGCGAGGTTGTTGGTAACGGTTACGGTCTGCGCAGCGCTCGAGGTGGCGACGGTTTGCGGCGCGAAGGTTAGCGTCGCGGGCGCAAAGGTCAGCGGCAGTGCGGCAGCGCCTTTGGCGTCTAGTATCTGCTGGTTGATCGCGGCGTTATCGCTAAGGATGACGGCGCCGTTAATGGCTCCGGTCGCGCCGAGTGCGGGAGAAAAAGTAACGCTGAGAGTGCAGGCAGCGGCCGCTGCGAGCGCCAGGTTCGGCTTACAAGGTTTCGCTCCGGCGCCAGTCGCGGAGAAATCTCCGGTGGTTGCAATTGTCGTCAGGGTCACCGAACCGCTGCTCGTATTTTTGACGGTCAAAGCTTTCGCCGGGCTGGTCGTGCCCACGGCTTGCGCGGCAAAAGAGAGCGTGGCGGGAGTGAAGGTAAGCGGCGCAGTGGCTCCGCCGGAACCGGTGCCGGTGAGCGCGATGAGCTGAGGAGAGAATCCAGCGGCATCGGTGATGGCGACGGCGCCGTCAATGCTGCCGTTCGCGCTCGGCGTGAAAGTCACGGCGATATTGCATTTGGCTTTCGACGCCAGCGATGCGCCGCAGGTTGTGCCGGCGGAATTGATGGCGTAGTTGCCGCTGGCGGCGAAGGAAAAGCTTAGCGCCGTAGTTTCGTTGTTGGTCAACATCGCAACCTTGGCGGCGGTGGTGCTGCCCACAGTTTCGGGACCGAAGGCGAGCGTGGCCGGCGCAATGGTCAGCGGCAGATCGCCGGTGCCGGTCAGCGGAATCGCTTGAGGCGAATCAGGAGCCGTATCGCTGATGGCGATCGATCCGGCGAGCGCTCCGGCAATCGAAGGCGTGAACGTGACGTTGATGGTGCAAGACGCTCCGGCCTTGAGCGAGGACCCGCAGGTGTTGCTGAGCACCGCAAAGTTTCCGGTCGCGCTGATGGAATTGACGGTCACAGTGGAGGCGCTGGTGTTCTTCAGCCTTACTGCTTTCGACGCGCTGGTTGTGTTGACGATTTGCGGGCTGAAGGCGAGGCTCAGCGGCGTCGGTGAAACGATGGGGCTGTTGGCCACGTTGAACGGAAGCGCGACGAAGGCCGCGCAACTTGCTCCGCTCGGAAAACTGTCAGCCCAGACCTGAAAGCCTCCGGGTTTTGCGATCGCGGCTGCGGTCACGGTCACGCTGAGCTCGGTGCTGCTGATGAACTTTACGGTGGGGAAGGTTCCATTCACGGAGACGACCGTCGACGGAGAAAATCCCGTGCCGTTCAGGGTGAGCGTGAAAGCGGGCCCGCCGGGAACGGCCGCTGCGGGGCTCAGGCCGGTGAGGCTGAGCGGCGTCGCGACGGTGTTGTAGTCGGCGGTGACCAGCACTTCGTCGGTCACGGTGAGCGGTTGTGAAGTGGAAGTCCCGCTCAGATCGTATTGCCATCCGGTAAAGAGCCAGCCGGCGTTGGGAGTTTCGCTGAAGGTGAGCGGGTCGCCCGAGGGATAGAAACCGTCTCCCGTGGGCGAGACCGGGCTCACGTTGATCGTACCCGCGCAGGATTCGTTCACGTAATCGGTCACGTAGTACTGCGGCGTAAGGTTCGCCGTGTAAGTGGTGCTGACGGCGGGAAGCACAATGTTGTCGGTGGTGGTGGTGGTCCCGTCGTTCCAGTTGTCGAAGGCGTAGCGGGTGTTGGAGCTGTAAGGGTAGATGGGAGTATTCACGGACAGCGTGTGCGTGCCCCCAGAGCTCCAGGTACTGCCATCGTAATCCTGGGCGAAGTTCTTGGGCACATACCAAAAGCCGCCATCGACGTATGCGTAGAGACCTGAGCTGAACGGGTTGGGTGCAACGTTCACCGTGTAGATAGGATACTGAGAAAATTCGGCGGTCGCGTTGATCGCGAGTCCGGTGTCGGGAACGTAGAAAGTTTTGGGATTGGCGCCAAGGCCGCCGGGCAGCCAGAAATATGCGTTGTTGAATTCGTAGAAATTCTCTCCCGTATTCGGAGCGGCAGTCAGCGTAGCTTGCTGCCGGGCGGTGTAGAAGACGAGCGACGATCCGGAATAGCTCTGCGGCGCGGGCGAGGGAGTAACGCTTCCCGCGCCAGTGGGATAAACCGTGGCGGCGTAGGGCACGAGCTGAATGAAGTTGGCGGTATAAGTAGTCACGGCCGGAGAAGTCGCAGGCGTAGCCTGCTCTCCATTGCCGGGAAGAACAGTGATGCTGTGAGTGGTCACGGTCGAGTCGTTCCAGCGTCCGAACGTGTAATAAAAAGATGTGGGTGTGGTGCTGTTGACGATGTCACCGGACTGGCTCTGAACGCCGGAGGGAATGTCGAGGGAGTGCGTGGAACCCAACGCCCAGCTGAAGACTTGCGGGGTGACGACGGTCGCGCCATCGACAATGACCTGCAGCCCCGGAGGATTGCTCGTCACGGTAACGGCAGTGGGCGCTTTGCCGTAAAGGCGCTCGATGCCGTCGATATCGGCAGTGGTGTAGCCGTTGTAGTTCGAGAGCGGAATTCCCGGTGGAATGGATTCAATTGCCGGGCCGCCGTTGCGCGAAAAAGAAAACGCCGGGTATTCCATGATGGAGGCGTAGTCGTAGAGCGTGGTTTCCTGTCCGTTGTCGTAAATCTGGTTGAAGTTCGAGATGGACCCTTTGATCAGGTTGTCGTAATTCACTGAGACATAGTTGTTGCGGTCGGGGCGGGACTGCTCGTGCCAGAGGCCGACCGTGTGTCCCATTTCGTGCAGGATGGTGCCGACCACGCATGCGGCCGAGCCTCCGACCTGCTGTTCGCCTCCCGCGCGGCCTACGATCGCTTCGCACTCGCCGCTGAGGTTGTTAGGGTCGAAGTAGAAGCTGACGTAGTCGGTCTGGCCCGTGTAGGCGACGAACTGGATATTTGAAAACGTGTTGTTGAACTGAGTGATGGCGGTGTTGAGATTGGTGAGGTCACCGGAGCCGGAGGCGATGACATAGGGAATCTGATATTGATTGCCGGTTTTCAGCCAGAGGTATTGCGAGTAGTCAATGCCAAATGATGGCAGCGGACGTTGAGGATCGATGGTCTCCACTTTTTCGAGGACGATGTCGCCCTGGAAGATCGCTTTGCCGTGTTCCACCACGTAGGTGACGGGCATGCCCCGGTAAATCCCCTGGCGAATTTGCTGCGCAGCCGCGGCTGGGACCACGGAGATCGCAATCATGGCGATCGCAATGAAGATGGGACACAGCAGGGCGCACGCACGGCGCTGGGCTTTTTCAGGCACAGTGAAACCTCCGGCAGAATGTGGGGGACTTTGAGGGAGGGACTAGCCAGTTTGGAGTGCAGGCCGGGGTGCTGTCAAGGTGAAGAATTTTGCAATGTCATGCCACAGCTGGTGTGGAGCGGGCACTCCTGCCCGCTCGCTTTTCACTTTGCTCTCCCAGGTTGCGCCGGTCACTGCGGCAGCGGTTCTCTTGCCGTGGCGTAGTAACCAGCACGGGATTGGATTTTATAATTCTGTTTGGACTTGATTTCGAGTTTGCGATAGCCGCCGTCGAGCACCGTGTTGGTGGAGGTGTAGCCGAGGTTGTACTGGCTGCGGAGTTCGGCGGCGATCTGGTCGAAGGCTTCTTTCAGTTTGTCGAACTTGTTGCCCACATTGATGACGCGGCCTCCCGTGGCCTCGGTGAGCTTGCGCATCTCGCCCTCGCCGGAGTAACCCACCTGAAACGATCCGTAGAAGCCGCGATCGGCGCACAGCAGCACGTAGACAATAGCGTCGGCTTTCTGGGCAGCCTCAATGGCATCTTTGATCTTGAGTTGGCTGCCTTCGTCTTCGCCGTCGGTGAGCAGGATCATGGCCTTGCGCCCTACTTCCTTCGAGAGCATGTCGTGCGCCGAAAGATAGACCGCGTCGTACAGAACTGTTCCGCGCTGCGAACCCGGCGCATTCGGGACGGGTCCGCCCCCGGCGCCAGGAAGTGGTCCAGTGGTGTAACCGGTGTTGATCTTCACTTTGTTGAGCGCGGCTTGCAACCGGTGAACATCGCGCGTGTAATCCTGCACCAGTGAGGCGTCGATGTTGAAGTCGATAACGTAGGCTTCGTCTTTATCGGTAAGAATCTGGCGGAGAAATGCGCCGCCTACTTCCTTCTCCATGTCAAGCACCCTGAGCTGGCTCCCCGAGGAATCAATAAGGATGCCGAGAGTCAGCGGCAGGTTTGACTCGGCGGCAAAGTACTTGATGGTCTGGGGCTTGCCGTCCTCGAGAACGTCGAAATCATTCTTGGCCAGGTTCGGGATCAACGCGCCGTGCTTGTCTTTAACGTTAAAGAAAAGTCCGACCACATTGACGTTCACTTTTAAGGTCCCAGCCGGCCCCTGATCGTCATCGGCCCTCTGGTCGTCGCCGGGCTTCTGCGCCGGGGGGGTTTGGGAGGAAGCCTGCCCCTCGGCCGCGAAAGGAGTTAAGGCCGATGAGGCGCCAAACAAAAACAAGAGAGATGCAGCGGCCAGAGCCGGGAACGGTTTACGATTAGCGGATAATCTAAGCATGAAGGATTCCCTCAAGGGGTTTTTGTTAGTCTAGTCCTGAAAGTTAGATGCACCAAATGGCTGGGTTCGGGCATCCCAAGCAGCAGCGGTTTGGATTATTCTTGTAGGGCGACGGCGAACTGGCGGTGGGTTCTGCTATGGCGGAAAGAAACGGGACGGTGTTTGTGAACCTGAAAACGAGCGCGGAGAACGGGACACGCTGGAAACGATGGGCCAGGGCGCGGATGCTGGCCGCGCTGGTCTTATGCTGTGGATGCCTGTCGACGGGCGCTGCCGTAATGGCCGCGCAGTCTTCCGCAAGCCAGACGCCGAGCACAAACTCACAGAACACAAGCTCACAGAACCCCTCGCAGAGCACTAGCTCTCAGAATAATGACGTTCCGGATGCGCCCACGGTGCAGCCCTCCACCGACGCCCCCGAACCGCCGCCGCCACCCAAGCCGGAAGAAAAAAAGCCAGTCGAGCGGGACCCATGGACGAACCAGCCGCTTACGAAACCAGCAGCCGCCGCCCCGGCCCAGCCGGCCGATACAGGCGCTGCGCCGGGCGAAGGCACATCCACGCCGCCGCCAATGCCGCCGGTGAGGACTGTGCCGCCGGGGACTTCCGCAAAGCAAGGCCCGGGTGCGCAGGAGCAGCTTTACACCCTGATCATCCATCCCACATTTGTGCAGATCCCCGTCACCGTGAAGGACCACGAGGGGCGCAGAGTGGACGGCTTGCTGCCAGCAGACTTCAGCGTGAAAGAGAACGGGACGCTACAGAAGCTAAGCTTTTTCACCGCCGATCCGTTCGCGCTTTCCGTTGCGATCGTACTCGACCTGGGCATGTCGGATGCCGAGGTACAAAAAGTGAACCAGACGTTCCCCGCGCTGGTCGGGGCATTTGCTCCCTACGATGAAGTCGCGCTTTATACCTACAGCAGCACGGTGAGCCAGGTCAGCGACTTTACCGGGGCAAGCCAGAAGTTGAGCGCTCTCTTGAATCAGATGAAGACGGAACGCGGCCGCAACAACGGAGTGCCCATCCTCAGTGGTCCGCTGGCGCCGAACGGGCCGATTATCAACGGAGTCCCGGTAGGAAGTCCCACGGAGCCCGTGTATACACCACCGAAAGAAAGCCACGTCCTGAACGACGCGATTCTGCAGGCTGCGCTCGACCTGCGCAAACGCGATCGCACCCGGCGCAAGATTATTTTCGTGATCAGCGACGGGCGAGAATATGGCAGCAAGGCCAGCTACAGCGACGTAAAGAGAGTGCTGCTCACCAATGAGATCCAGCTGCAGGCCGTGTCGGTAGGCAGCGCCGCTCTTCCGGTCTACGACAAGATCGAGCGGCTGCACGTGCCGCTGCAGGGTTATGGCGACATCCTGCCAAAATACGCGGCGGCCACCGGCGGTTCGGAATACCGCGAACTCTCCCGCAGCGCGGTCGAAGACATGTACGCCAAGGTCATGAGCGAGGCCCGCAGCCAGTACACGCTGGGCTACACTCCGATCCGGCCCAAGGTTCCGACCACCACCGGCCCGTACCGCAGCATCGAGGTCGTGGTGCACCGCCCAGGACTCAAAATCTACGCCAAGGATGGGTATTATCCCGCGCCGGGGGCACGCTAGGAGCTTCGATTGTCATCCTAGCAAGCGTTCTTTGCGCCGCGAGGGATCTGGGCGAACCGCGTGATGTCCACGGAGCCTGCCCTGAGAGAGCGCGAGCGACCGAAGGGCGCGTTTGGCTCGCTTCCTCATTGAACCTGAAAGGTATCCCGGCTTACTCGCTCTTACTCACCGGCGAGGCGGCCAGCGTTTTCACGTCTTGCACAAGTTTGCCCATGGCTTCGTCGAAGTTCTTCCGACGAGTTGCTTCGCGCGCTGCGGGTCCCACCGGACTGTTGAATGACCATAGAACCGTGCGGGTCTTAGGATCCCGGATCGCCAGCCGCAGTTCGAAAATTCCACTGGGAAGCTCGGTCATATAGCGCAGCTCGAAAACCAAATCGGCATCCCCCGGAGTCGCCACCAGGTCATACCTTCCCCAAGCCTTCATCTCCGCGTAGAACTCGTTGTAAGGCAGGTTCGGCACATCCGGTGCGGCAGTGCTTATCCCATTCGAGATAAATACTTTCTTTCCCGAAAGAATTTGTATCGGCACCGGAGCCGGAACGATCTGCGGAGGCGCGGGATCTGACACGGGATTCGCTCCTGCGAGCGGGACAGCCGCGAGCGCCACGGCAGCAACGACCCAGGTAGTGATAGCGAAAAAAAGTGGTTTCGTTCTCATGATTCCCCTCACAGCGCCCCTGTTCCAGCGAACCCCAAGCTAAAGTGGAGTCGTCCACCCCGCGCCCATTTTAATCGACATTCGAAGCCAGTTGGCAGGGGGTCACCTGAGTAACCTGCCTTGCATTGGGCGCATGTGATATAAAAACCCCAAGCCCCCATAGGGATATTTTTGCGCGCGGCAGGTGTGCGGTCCGCGCTATTGAGGAAAGTCTTGAGTTTCATCAACTTCGCAGCCCGCGAGATCAATTGCAAGATCGTGTACTACGGCGCCGGATTGGGCGGCAAAACCACGAATCTGCAGGTGATCTACCAGAAGACCGCGGAACAGCAGAAGGGCAAGATGATCTCCCTCGCCACCGAAACCGAGCGCACCCTGTTCTTCGATTTCCTGCCCCTCGATCTCGGCAACGTGCGCGGCTTCAAGACCCGAATCCATCTTTATACGGTGCCCGGCCAGGTTTTCTATGATGCCAGCCGCAAACTCATCCTGCGCGGCGTGGATGGCATCGTCTTCGTCGCCGACTCCCAGGAACAGCGCATGGATGCCAACGTCGAAGCCCTCGACAACCTCATGTCGAACCTCAAAGAACACGGCTACGACTTCAACAAGATTCCCTACGTCCTGCAGCTCAACAAGCGCGACCTGCCCAATATTTTGTCTCCAGACGACCTCAACAAAGAACTGCGCAAGAAGAATGAAGCCGTCATCGAAGCAGTCGCATTCCAGGGCATAGGCGTCTTCGAAACCCTGAAAGAAATCGCGCGCCAGGTGTTAACGGAGTTGAAAGCCGGCGGCTAGGGGAAGGCAGTTCTCAGTTCTCAGTTCTCAGTTCTCAGCTTTCAGGCTTCAGCACACAGCCCGCAGCTCCTAACTGCTTGCTCTCACCTCACATCTTGCTGCACCGTGGAAGAGCGGCGCTTCAGCGCCGCGTAAAAGCTCCAAAATCAAGGGGCTTCAGCCCCGGCGTTCTCACGGCTTCGCAGTCAACTTCTCCAGCATCTTCCGCCCATTAGCATTCTCCGGGTTAATCTCCAACGACTTCTGGTAATTCTTGATGGCAAGCTCCTTCTCGCCATCATCCATGTAAGCCTCGGCCAGGCTGTCGTACGTGTTGTAAGACTCCGGATACGCCTCCACGCTCAACTTAAAAATCTCAATCGCTTCCTTGAATTTCTTCATCGAGAGCAATCCATAACCCAGCCCGATCAACTCATTCTCTCCGAAATCGTACGCAGCGGGCTGCGTAGCTTTCAGCTCGCGATACTGCTTGACCGCTGCGTCTATGTCTTTCTCCTGAATCGTCTTGAAAAGAACATCTCCAACCGGCTTCCTGCCAGCGAAAGCTTCGGCCTGACCCAACATCTCATCGAGCGACGCTCGGGAGAAAAGCCTGCCGGCATAAACGACGGCGTCGATCTTCTTCGTATTCCCAATCTCGACCAGCGGATCGGCATCGAGCAGCACCAGATCGGCGAGCTTCCCTTTCTCAATCGTGCCCAGATCCTTTTCCTTACCCAAAAACCGCGCCGCATTCAGCGTGGCGGCCTGCAAAGCCTGCATCGGCGAAAGCCCGGCTCGCGCCAGCAGACTCAACTCATCATGCAAACTGAATCCCGGAAAGCAAAATGGATTCGCGGTATCGGTGCCCGCCAGAATTCCCACGCCGGATTTTTGCATGGCGCCGACCACTTCAAGATCTTTTTCAAATTCCTTCTTCATGTAAGCGAAATCTTCCGGAGTGTGTTTTCCGTCGACGGTTGCGGGATCCCAGGACATTCTCATGCGGACGGGCACGTACTTAAGCCGGTCATCCTTGAGGAAGGCAGGATCGTCCCCGTACGCGAACATGCGCAGCAAGGTAAGCGTGGGCACCTGCCAGGTTCCATTGCTCTTCAGCACAGCCGAGAGAGCGGCAGCCTTTTCTGGGCTATAGGTGTCCAACATCATCTGCCGCGTTTGCACGACATGCGTCCCCCAGAATTTGGGCTTCCCGGCCAGGTCCTCCGCAAGATCTGCCTGCTGCGCCTTAAGCAACTCATCGCTTCTGGTCGAGCAGGCCGGGAGGATGCCGATTAAATGTTCGAAGGATTTCTGCCCCGCGTTCGAAGCTTCCTGAGCCGAAACCGCTATGGGAACATGCCCCGCAAACGGAATGCCCTGCTTCTTGCACTCGTCTGCGATGTCGAAATATAAATCGCGAGGAAGGTTTTGGTAGACCTTCACAAAATCCGCGCCATCCTGCTTCGCCTTGTCAACCACCTGCCGAGCCTGCGCTTCGCTCGCGACAGAGATGGACCCGCGCCAGTAAGGTTTAGGCCCATCCACCAGCGGGCTCGCAATCACCATTCGCGGACCGATCAACTGCCCCGCTTCAATCTCTTTCCTCCATTCGTGGTCCTCCGCGCTGCCCCACATCACGCGTATCCCGGTCACACCATTCGCAATGAAAAGCGCCAGGTATTCTTTTCCCTGGGGGTGCACGTGCATGTCCCACAGTCCGGGAATTAAAAACTTGCTGCTAGCATCCACCACCCGCGCCCCGCGCGGAACGGCGACCTTTGCCGTCTCGCCGATATCGGTGATTCGACCGCCGGTGATCACCACCGCATAATCCCGCTTGGCGGGCGCGCCGGTCGCATCAATCACCGTGGCATGAGTGAAGACAAGAATGTTCCCCTCCGTCTCCGGGGTATTCTGACCAGACAGGAACAGAGGAAAAAACAGAGGCAGGAACAACGACAGGAAAAGAAAAGGCAACACTCCAAACTTCTTTCGCAAGCACGCGTACATGCAGAGAATGCTAACTCATTTCGCTCCGTCTTTCAGAAAAAGAAAATGACGTCTCCCGCCGCCGTGAGCTGGCTCTTCTTCGTACCGTTCTGATAAGCCGCGGCATCGTAGGAGTGCTCGTAGCGAACTTCAGGGCGGAGCAGAACCGTGGTTCCAACCCAATGCCCCCAACCGAAGAGATGCTCGGTGTAGCGTGTCTTCGTTCCCGTGCGCTGGCCCACCATGTCGTCGAAATACTCATTCCGAATCGAGATGTAGTTGTGAGCCCCAAACTGCCGCTCGATATAGTTCACCACCGCCCACTCCGGGGCGTAACAAGTGAACGCAGTATCGCTGTTGCAAATGGCGCCATTCGAGCCCGTCTCCACCTGGACAGGATTAACCGCAGGCAAATTTGAACCTGCCGGCGGACTGTAAGCCAGGTTAGGCACCTGCTTCATCCACTGGTACCAA
This sequence comes from uncultured Acidobacteriaceae bacterium, assembly GCA_963827005.1. Classification (GTDB taxonomy): domain Bacteria; phylum Acidobacteriota; class Terriglobia; order Terriglobales; family Acidobacteriaceae; genus Sulfotelmatobacter. The sequence continues at coordinate 738,998 of CAWGZD010000006.1, read as the reverse complement.
CCCTCCGTCGCCGAATGCCAGTTGGAGTTGATCTTGTGGTACCAGGTCAAATAGTAGGCTTGCAGGTTGTTGTAGCCGTACTGCCCGCTGTCTTTTCCAAGGTTGGTCTCGTTATCGCAGAGGTAAAGAGAATCCTGGCCGGCTCGCCATGAGTATTGCACACACCAGTTCAGCGTGAGCCTCGAGTCGGTAAGGTTCCACGGCGCGGTTTCGCACCCCGGCGACAAACCGATCTGTGTAGTCCAGTGTGAGTTGATCCTCGTGGTAGCGACGATCCCGGTTTGCGTATAGCAATCAAACGTATAGAGCAAGGAGTGGCTGTAGGTATAGTTGTTCGGCGCTAGCTGCGCTTCGATATCGGGCAGAGAGATGTAGCGCCCGATGCGCACGTCCGTGCCCTCACCAATGTGCGGAAAGTACAAGTCCAGATACATCATTACCGGATCAAAGCCATACTCTTTCCCCGGAGGATGCCCCAGCAGTTGCTGGCTGAAGTAGCCTTTCGCGGTGGTGAACCGGTAGTCGAGTCCCCATAAACCAGAGAGACGGAATCCCCAGTCAAAATGGTCGGTTTGCACCGTATCCGGCTGCCGTTCAATGTAGAGCACTTCCTGATCCGGCTCGATCGCGTTCGGCACTTCGTCGTACGCCGTAGGAAAGTTGTCGTACTTTCCTGCGGACGCATTCACTCCACCTTTCGACGTGCTGAAATTTGCTCCCACATTCAGCCAGCCATAAATCTGAATCTTGCTTTTCTTCCAGCCATCGCCGTTCGGCCCCGACCACAGCGCGGTCATCAAAGGTCCCGCTTGCGTCCAGGGCTGCCCGATCGTTACCGTACCTCCGATCGGCCAAGTGGAAAAAGGAAACGGTGGCCCGTTGACCGGCGCAGGATAACCACGAAACGCCGGAGGCGCGGACGCGCTAGCATTCGCTGCTGCAGGCTTCCAGTCGCTCGCGTATGCGTTGAAAAACCGGCGAAAAAAGTCTTGGGGGTCGGCAACACTCGTCTCAGGCGTCGCCGCCTGCTGAGGACTTGCCCCATCCGCGCCTTCCCCGCCCCCATTCGACGCAACCTGAGTTTGCGGCGTTGCGTCGGCGGAATCTGCCTTGACGCTTGGAGGCTCGACCGGCGTCGACTGGCCGTAAGCCGACCTGTAACAAAACAGAACCGTAGATTGAACCAAACACAGAACTGCGAAAGATCTTCGCGCTCTCGAAAAGATCAAGTGATTGCAACTCCTCGGTGGAAAAGCTTACTCATCGGCGTATAAGGAAGCCGTAAAGCCTTTATCGAGAATTTGCATTGTCTTCACGAGTTTTTTGGTTTTGGTTTGGTCCCCGGCACTTCAACTGACAGATGCGCCCGCAACTTCGTCTAGAATGGCAGGCGCACCTCAAGAGCTCGCCGGAACGCAGGCAGCACTCTGTTGGATATTGATTGATCAGATGAAGAAAAATCTCTGGAGAGCCTTGATCGAAGTAGGTTTTATCATGTTCCTCTTCTATGCAAATCTCTTGATGGGAGAATTTGAGCGCTCCGGCTTGGGTAAAAAACGGGGATTAGCCTGGGCGCTGGGAGATGTTTTCACCGCCCCCAATTTCGCCATAGCCGCAATCGCCGCCCTGATCGGCTATATCCTTTTTGAATTTCTTCGAAAGAGATTCTAGGCAAACGCCGGGCGGCGGAAACCGCAACACTACTGCGCAGCACTACAGGAAGAGACGAAATGCCCGACTGGAAAAATCACGGCCTGCGCATCATTCGCAGCGGCGAACTCGATACCAACACGCCTCAAACCCCGGGTATGTCCCGCGCCGAAGCCATATCGCACGCCAAAGTCGGCGCGCAAAAGCTCTGGGCCGGAACTGTCGTCGTTCATCCCAACGCCAAAACCGGACCGCATCATCACGGCGAACTCGAAACCGTGATCTACGTCGTCCGCGGACGCGCCCGCTTTCGCTGGGGAAATCATCTCGAGTTCGTCGATGAAGCCGGCCCCGGAGACTTCGTCTACGTCCCGCCCTACGTCCCTCATCAGGAACTGAACGCGCGCAAAGACGAACCGGTCGAGGCAGTCATCGTACGCAGCGGCCAGGAGCCCATCGTCGTTAATCTGGATATTCCCAGCCCAGAAGATGGGTCCGACGCTCCACAAAACGATCCATTCCACTCTGCGCCGGGTAAGCGCTGAGTGTTTATCTGCGGCCTGATGCAATATCGTTCCTGATGCGGCTGACGAACAGTTGAACAAAGACTCCCGACACCAGGCAGCAACCAAATCCTATCCACAACCAGAGCGCATTTTTCTCTATGCCACCAAGCAGAACTACAAAAACGCTCAGCAGGCTCATCACGGTTGTAAGAACGGTTTTCACCCTCATTCCCCAGTCTGGGGAGGACGCGCGACTCTCCAACGATGACTGATCAGCCAAGGGGAATGCTCCTTCGCCACGGCAAAAATCGTAGGCTCAGGTTGGGAGTCAAGTCAAACCGTAGAACTCGAAGCGATGCTGCTGTCGCTGCCTGCTTTTGTTATTGCGACCTGATCAAATCCTAACGCGATCCGGTCGCCGGCGCAGTCGTCCCGTGCTCCGGATAAAGCCGGTTGAACTCCGGCTCGTCATGCAGAAGATTAAGGTCGGGGTCCCGGCGAGCCCACGCCGCATCCTTGAACCCTGCCTCCCAGCTCTTACTCAGCGCATCCAAAGCATCTGACTTGCGACCCAGTTTGCAGTAGAGACAAGCCGCGTTGTAAAGAATCGAGGCTTCATTGGCTCGCAGCGTAACCGCCAGGTTGAGTTCGCGCAAAGCGTCATCTGCCCGTCCCAAATAAGCGTAGTCGCTGCCCAGCAGGATTCGCGCCCGCGCATCTTCCGGCACCTGCTTCAAATGATTTTCGAGCGTCGCTAACTTCCGCAGGCGTACGCTGCGAACTCCTTCTTCTTTGCCCATGGCCTTCAGACTGTTCACGATGGGCACAAAAACGTTGTAGTCCTCACCACTTGCGTCGATGGCTGTTTCCGCGATGTCCACAACTTCCTGGTAGCGCCCCGCAGCGAACAACGCCCGGCACAGCAGGTAGTGGGCGCCCTCGCAGTCGCGCTTGCGTTCGATCGCCTTCTTCGCCATGCGCACCGCTTCGTCATGCAGTTCCGCTGCGTAGAGCACCCAGGCCTGGCTGACCTGCACCTCCGGCAGATCCCAGCGCAGGGCAACCGCCTTGCCTGAGGCTTCCCGCGCGCGTTCCACCCACACCTGATCGCGGCTGTAGTTGCAGAAAAACATTGCGCAGGCGTTGGCACTCGCCGCATAGGCCAGCGCAAAGCTCGGGTCAATGGCCACCGCGTTCTCAAACATCTGCAGAGCGAATTCCAAATCCTGCCGGGTCTGGCGCCGCGCATAACGCTTCCCCCGCAGGTATAGATCGTAGGCTTGCAGATTCTCCGTCGGCTTCACCGCCAGCGCTTCCAGCTCTTCCGGCGACAGCGTCACTCGCAGGGCCTCGGCGATTCTGCGGGCCATTTCGTCCTGAACTTCGAAAACGTCTTTCATCTCGCGGTCGAAACGCTCCGACCACAGCGGAAAGTCGGTGTGCGTATCCACCAGTTGCGCGCTGATGCGGAGCCGCGCTCCCGCCCGTCGCAAAGTTCCCGTGAGCACATAGGCCGCACCCAGCTGTTGGCCCACCTGCGCCGGCGTCACCTGCTTATCCTTAAAAGTAAGAACCGTGGGACGGGAAAAGATGTTCAGGCCGCGAATCTTCGAAAGCTCGGTAATGACGTCTTCGGTGATGCCGTCGCGCAGGTATTCGTCTTCCTTCTGCCCGCTCAGATTTTCGAAATAAAGCACCGCCACGGATTTTCCCGTCGGCTTCTGCACTCCGGAATCCGAATCAGTTTTCCCCCGCGCGCGCCGTGCGCTGGTTTCGAGGTCACGCTTGAGGCGGATAAAGTCTGTCTTCAGCTCCCCCGCCGTCTGGCAGCGCAGAGTTCGATCCTTCTCCAGCGTCTTGTCGAGGATGCGTACAAAATCGCCGGGCAGCAGAGGATTCAACTCCGCGGCCGGCCTGGGATCGCGGTTTAGGATTGCATCGAAGATCAAAGCCGACGTGTCTCCCTGAAAAGGCAGCGTTCCCGTGGCCATCTGGTAGAGCACCGTCCCGGTCGAGAAAATATCCGTGCGCGCGTCCACCAACTGTCCTCGGGCCTGCTCCGGCGACATGTAAGAAACCGTTCCCACCACCGCGCCCGGGGACGTCAGCTCGTTTCCGAAGGCCTGCGTCTCATCCGCCGCAGTGCCGCGAGCGCTCTCACCCGCGTTCATCTTCGCCAGGCCGAAGTCCAGAATTTTCACCTGCCCGCGCTCGCTCAGAAAAATATTCGCCGGCTTAATGTCCCGATGCACAATCCCCTTCGAGTGCGCGGACTCCAGCGCGTCGGCGATCTGCAATCCCAGCGGCAGCAGCTTGTCCAGGTCCATGGGTTGCCGGCCCATCTTCTGCGCCAGAGTTTCCCCCTCCAGCAACTCCATCACAATGAAGTGTCGGCGCTCATGCTGTTCGATGGAGTGAATGGTGCAAATGTTCGGATGATTCAACGACGAAGCGGCGCGAGCCTCGCGTTGAAACCGCTCCAGCAACTGGCTGTCCTGCGCCATTTCAGCAGGAAGGAACTTCAGCGCCACGCGGCGCCCGAGCTGCGCGTCGGCAGCCTCGTACACCACTCCCATGCCGCCCGCTCCCAGCTTTCGAAGAATCGTGTAGTGCCGCAACGACTGGCCAATCAGCGGATCCTGGGTCATATCAGTGGCTCGATGGTAGTTATTACCTCTAGGACCGTCAAGCGAGTGGCCCCGCCCATGACGCTCACGGAGGCGAGAGAAAGGCGGTGAAGGCTTCCGGCGCCGCCGAGCCATGTACGGATGAACGTAAACGCGAGGGTTGACGATACGGTAGAGGATTTATTCTGAAGCGCCGGGCAACTTATTTCGCGAACAGAACGTAGAGGTTATACAAAAATCCGACTATTGAGACCACAAGCAATGCGCTCCACGCGATGACTCGCGGTCTCTTGAAATTTGCCCCAAAAGGTTCCCCTTTTTGCCTTGGGATACCAGCCAGGTAGACCAACCCGAAACAGAAATACGGCACCCACTCGAACTGGAGGAATCCTTTCCGCATTCTCAGAACTGCGCACAGAAACATTAGCGCGGCTATGCCTCTTCGTAGCCAAGGCGGCGAAATGAAACCCGGCTGCGGCGAAACATTTGAAGGCTGCATGGAACCCTCCACGTGTGAGGAAGTATACGCCGTTCCAGCTCTGGCACTCGCTCGTGAACCTCTAGTTGAGCGACGCAGCCGTTCACCGCAGCAATCTCTGCCTGCATTGAGGGTTGAGTGTCGAAACCTCCTGCCAGCTATGTCCCTGCGGCGACGGATGCGACTGTGATCGTGCCGCCGTTAAGAGCGCCTACAATTTGCACGCGCTGTCCAGCCGCTCGTTTCAGCTCCGCCGGATCTCCTTCGAGAAGATAAGTCCGATCCCCATTGACGAAGGTGAAATCGGCCCCGTCACGGATGCAGACGCGCGCGCAGTCGGCTGCGGTGGCCCCGATCTTGGCAGAATGTTTGGCGACACAGCGCGAACAGGTCACCATGCCAATATAGGTTTGGTGGTGGTTGGGTTGGGCTGCTGACTGCTGTGGCTCGGCCGTTTGTCCGAAGGCCACGACGACGGCGCCTACGCACGCAAGCGCGAGCGCGAAGCCAAAAGCAGCTCCAGCGCAAAGCGTGACGACCTCGATCCAGAAACGGTTTTTCCTCATCACAGGCCTCCCACAGCGACTCGCGCGTACCAGTGCTGTCGCAATCGAAATGCCAGACCGGAGGCACAGCAAAACTATTCAGAAGGTTGACTTTGGGCGATGGGTGAATGGCCCTGAGTGTCGTCCCCAGACCGAACATGGAAAAAAGTTCTCGGATGCGACGCCGGCAAACCCTTAGAAGTCGCGATAGATAGATTATTGCCGACCCCAAACCGCCGTTCTACAGGATGCAGGGTATTGAATCCCACATCCTGTCTTTGCCAGTCTGGAGCTAAAGCCCAACGTGCCGCTTCGCCGCACTAACGATTGAACGCTCGTCATTGCGACGATTGCGATTTTGCGGGCTTGCTAGCCGCGACGCGAATCTCTTTTCCGCTCACGAACACCTTCATGGAGCTCTCGCTCTCCCCTGACTCGTCGGTGTATTCGAAAGAGTCCGCGGAAACAAACTTCATAATGTATCGCGTGTGATACAGCTTCCCGGCAAAATTGCTCTCCCCAAGCCACGTCCACACGTCGCCGTCCACCGTACCGGTCTTGTTTTCCACTCCTCCTGAACTGTCAACTGCGTGGTATTGGTAGGTCTTGGAAGTCGGATCGTAGTAGACGAAGGAAGTCTCCGAGTATTTCTTTCCGGGTCTATGGAGTGCCGCCTCGCAGATCACGGCGAAGCCGTTGGCCGTCCATCTGCAATCGTCAGTGCCGGTGTATTTCATCGCGGGCGAGTTCGGCGCCATCGCTCCGGCTTTCACTTCGTCTTCCACTGTGAACCTGCCGACGATCACCGCCAGCTTCTTCACTTCCGCACCGGGCGTTGTCTGGGACTGAGCGCCAGCCACGATCAGGCTCGAAGCGCACGCCAACACAAATGAGACCAACCTTTGGAGGCCACTCATTTGGTTTCTCCTTTCAGAGGTGCCCCGCATGCTAGCACAAAACAAACCGGAATCAGGAAATGCAAGTAGTTGTTCTCAATAGCTACTGCTCCGGCGATCCGCTCAAAACCTCCCAACAGGCCTGCCATGAATCCATCCCCGCCCACTGTGACAAATGACAGTTTCCAAACCCTGGCGCCTACAGTGAAATGGCAGCGGAGAAAACGGAGGAACAGAATGAAGCTCGAAACGATTGGCCGATCTTTCACGCTGTGGGCGTTCGTCGCATTCATCTTCTTTTTTGTGACGGGGTCGGCTTCCGCTGAAGAGATCATTGAGGGGCGCGTTTTAGGTGGAGGTGTTGCGATCGCCAGCTCCACCGTAACTTTATGGGCTGCAGGTGCGGATGCGCCGAGGCAACTTGCTCAGACCAAGACCAACGAAAGTGGCGGGTTCGAAATTCGTGTCCAAGAGACACCAGGCGACCCCGTACTCTACCTCGTAGCAACCGGTGGCGAACCCAAGGCACACGGCGGCGGAGACAACCCCGCCATAGCGCTCATGACAGTCCTGGGCAAGAGGCCGCCGCGCCACGTTGTCATCAACGAGATGACAACTTTGGCTGTTGTAATCACGCACACGCAATTCATCGATGGTGCCGTCATCAAGGGCAACGCCCTCGCTCTGAGCATCACTGCGGAAAACCCGCCCAACTTTGTCGATCTGGAAACCGGCGGCTATGGCTCGGCCATTCAGGACGCTCTCAATAGCAGCCAGACGCCTACAATGGCTAACTTTGCCACACTTTCCACCGTACTCGCTGGTTGCGTTACGTTGGTGAGGTCCGATGCGTGCAGCAGCCTCTTCAACGCGGCGACGGCTCCCACCGGCGCTTCCCCAAAAGACACCCTGGCGGCGGTTGAGAATATCGTTCACTACCCCGCGTATCAGGCTGACAAAGTTTTCGACTTGCTCAATTATTTCTATCCTCTCTCGAAGGGCAAGGCTCTGCGAGCAACGCCTTTCATGCCATATCTCACATTTGCTCCCAGCGCCTGGGTTTTCCCGCTCAAGTTTACCGGCGGCGGGTTGAGTGGGCCAGGCAAGCTGATGTTCGATAGTGAAGGGAACGCCTGGGCCGGAGATAATTTCATCGTCGGTGCTCAAAACCAGGATGCCTTATGGTCCGGTAACCTCTCGAAGATTGCCCCCAACGGAAAGCCATTGTCGCCCATGACCTTCGGCTTTACCGGCGGAGGAGTCGGAGGCATCGGTTTCGGCCTGGCTATTGATGCGAACGATAACGTGTGGGGAACCACCTACGCGACCCGCACGATCGTAGAGTTCGATAAGACTGGCAAGCCGCTCTCGCCGCCAGACGGTTACAACTTCGGTGGCCGGCTCGGCCAGATGCAGGGCATCATTGCCACTCCCAAGGGCGATATATGGGCAGTAGACATAGAGAAGGCCCAGATCGTTTATATGCCCCAGGGCGACCCCACGAAGGTCCAATTCTTCTGTCAGAACAAGACCGGCGATCCCTTGAAGAATCCCTGCAAGCTGCTCGCACCCTTCCACCTCGCGATCGACCAGCAGGACCGCATCTGGGTCTCCAACGTTCTCAGCGACAATGTCACCCGTTTCCCCGCGTCCGATCCGAGCAAGCTTGAGTTCTTCAAGGCTGGCTGGTCCGGCAGTGGTCTGGCGGTCGATAGCCTCGGGAATGTCTGGGTTTGCAACCGGTCGGGCAGCTCCGATCGTTCACACTTGAAGATTCTGGAAGCCATCGCAGCGGAGAAACTCAAGGGCGAGAACGCATTTGCCAGAGTCCTGGTTGATTCATGGACCTCGCAGAAACCAGGATACGATTCGGGAGGCAGTATCACGGTATTCCGCCCCGACGGAAGCCAGGCTGCCTTCTCACCAGTGTCCGGCAAGGGGATCTCATCTCCCTGGGCCATATCTGTCGATGGCAACGACAACATCTGGATATCCAACCTGACGACCTCATCAGCCGGGATCGTGCAGTTGTGTGGCTTCCGCACCGAGCATTGTCCGCCCGGCGCAAAGACAGGGGACGCCATTTCGCCACTCGGGGGCTATGTAGGTGGAGGCATGCAGATGCAGGTCGACGTCGGCATCGCTCCGGCCGGAGATGTGTGGGTCACTAATAACTGGCAGTACTACCCGGCGTGTCTTGGCACGGTGGATGAACCACTGTCGACGCTCTGCGCAGGCCAGGGCGTAACGGTCTTCTTCGGAATGGCGAAACCTGTTCGCACACCGCTGATCGGGCCGCCGCGCCAACCGTAGGAGATTGCTGGTGGCTACTGGCGGCGGCAACACAGCTGGATGCCGAGTTCAGAATCCGATCAGAGGAGTTCAGATGAAACGCTTTTTCGAGCTTACGTTCACACCGTTCTTTGTCATTACCGGGATTGGAACGGCTGCCGCATTCCTCTATGCCTTTTGGCCGCGGTGGGCCACGGAAACCGCCGGAAAAATCCCCTTCGTCCCGAACTACACGATCCTCACTCAGCATTGGGGCATCATGGTGGGCCTGATGGGCGTCTTCATGATCGCTGCCGCAGTTAAAGTCGAATGGCGAAAGCCGATTCTCATCTACAGCTTGCTCGAAAAAACTTTCATGGTTTATCTGGTTCTGGCCAACGGGAGCTACGCCTATGTACAAGGCTTCAAAATCGGCGCGGCGATGGATGCAACCGTTGTTCTATACACGATCGTATATTTTGCGGTAATGGGATTTGCCCAATAGCTCACGGGATCTGAGAACCTTCAACGGCAGATCCGCAACGGAACGGAGCTGTTTCCGTCTCGCGAACGCTGAGGAAAAATTTCAATGACCGGCGCCATTAGGGTGCCGATAATCCTTCTGCCGTCCGCATCCACGCCGGGAACAAAAAGGCGCCGGATATTTCCCGCGCCCGCCACGAGGCTCGCGAGATGCGTTGAAGCGAGTCGGAGCGAAATAGACTCAAATGATCTCTAACGCCTGATTTCGTCAACCGCCCATATTCCTCGTCCTTTCCGAGCGTACTGTCAGTTCTGCCAGTACGCCGGGACAACACAAACTCATAGGCTCATTCCATCGAAAGAAGGGGCGAACTCCCACATGCGAAGTAATCCGTTTCTCATGCCCGTGTCGGCTCTCGTCTTTCTGCTGTTCGCGTCGCCGCTGATGGCGCAAGACACGCCAGTCGCCCCGGTGGGAAGTCAGGTTGCCACGGAGCAAACACCAGCGGCCGCAGCCAATGCCGATGAGTTGCGGAAAGAGTCGCAGAACCCCGTCGCCAGCCTCATCAGCGTTCCTATCCAGAACAACAACAATGGAGGGATTGATCCTGGCAACCGTACGCAGAACGTATTAAACCTTCAGCCGGTAATACCGCTGAAAGTTAACGACAACTGGAACCTGATCGTTCGCTGGATCACTCCCATCGTCTACCAGCCGCTTCCTGCGCTGGCACCTTTGCCTCAAGTTGGAGTCTCCGGCCTGGGTGACATGCAGCCCACTTTTTTGCTCTCGCCGAAAAAACCGCGCAAGCTGATTTGGGGTGCGGGCCCGATCTTTCAATTGCCGACCGCGACCAGCCAGTACCTGGGACAAGGAAAACTTGCCGTCGGCCCGAATATCGTCGCTCTGGCCATGCCGGGCCACTTCGTGCTGGGCGTGCTCGTCAACAACATCTGGTCGTTCGCCGGTAGTGGCAGCCGTCGGGACATCAATCAGATGCTGCTGCAATACTTCATCAACTACAACATGAAAAAGGGCTGGTTCCTGACCACGCAACCCATCCTCACCGCCAACTGGAACACGCCCGCAGCCAGCGGAAGTGTGTGGACGGTTCCGTTCGGTGGGGGCTTCGGAAGAATCATGAAACTTGGATTTCAGCCGGTCAGCATCAACGTCCAGGCTTATGGCAACGCCGTGCATGTCCCGGGAGCCTCATCTTGGACCGTCCGGGCACAATTTTCATTACTGTTTCCCAAGCTGACCAAGCAGCAGCAGAAAATGATGATGGAGCAAAAACTAAAGCAAATGGAGCAGGAACCCCCGCAGAAGTGACGCGGTTTATCGGGATTAAGCGCCATTGCACCCATAAACGCGTTCGGGCCGAACCATAGACCTTGCCCGCTAAGAAAAAAGGCGCCGGATATTTCCGGCGCCGCCCGAGGCTCGCGAGATGCGGTCAAGCGAGTCCGACAAATCCAAAAGATTTTATTTGCTCTCCGCGATCGGGCTGGCCCCCAGGTCGCGGCGGTTATTCACCGCAGTGCGCGCCGCCCGGACCGCAGGCATGCCCGCCGCTGCCGCACCGTAACGCTCCAGCAGAACCGGCGCCATGGTGTTCTCCGCTTCCTTCACAAAAATCATCTGACTCTCGGAAGCCATATCGACGCGGACAAAGTCTCCCAGCTTCACCTGGCTGGTTGCAACCAGATTCGCCAGCGGAAAAACCAGATGCCGTTCAATGGCACGCTTCAAGTGACGCGCGCCGTAACGCGGATCCGTTCCCTCTTTCAGCAGAAATTGCTTCGCGTCCGCGGTGCAGTTGAATACGAACTGGTTCGTCCCCGCCGCCATCAGCACACGCTGCTGCACCATGCCGAGTTCGATATCGAGGATCTGCGCCAGATGCTCGTCCCGCAGAGTCTTGAACACCACCGTCTTGTCGATGCGGTTCATGAACTCCGGCGTGAACTTGCGCCGCGCCGCCTCAACCGCCGTCCGCTGAATCTTGTCATCGAAATTGTTGTCGACTTCCACCGCTTTCGGCGCGAAACCAAACCCGCCATCCACCAGATTCGTCATCTCGCTGGCCCCCAGGTTCGAGGTCAGAATGATGATGCACTGGGAAAGATCGACCCGGCGATTGTCGCCCAGCGTCAGCGTCGCTTTGTCCAGAATGCCAAGCAGCAGTTGCCAAAGCGAGTCGCTCGCCTTCTCAATCTCGTCAAACAGAAGAATCGAGAGCTTCAGCTTCTCCGTAAACCATTGGTTCAGCGCCTCCTGCGTGAGCAGGGGATGAGTCTCGCGATGCCCCAGGTATCCCGGAGGCGAGCCGATCAGCTTCGCAATTTCGTGCGAGTGCTGGAACTCGGCGCAATCGATCTTGATGCAGGCGTGCGCATCGCCGAACAGCGACTCGGCCATGGCTTCCACCACGCGAGTCTTGCCCGAGCCAGTGGGCCCTAAGAAAAGCAGGTTGCCCACAGGCCGCCCAGGTGCGTTCAGGCCCGCCAGAAACATCTGGTAGATTTCGGCGACCTTTTCAATCGCCTGGTCCTGACCAACGATGCGGCGGCGCAATGCAGTTTCAAATTCCCCAGCATCGGCGCTGCGGCGGTTCGGATCGAGCACTGTAGCAAGGTTCGGTCTCATGGTATTTGTCTTTCCTACCCCAGGCCGTATCTTCGGCCTTTGCCTGCTGTTCGCCGGACTTTCCAGGCCCTACATCCTCGCGACTCTCTACCCTTCCAGAGTTGACAGAATTTGTCAGTTGGAACTCGTCGCTTGCCTGACCCGATTGCTCGTCCGGGGCCTGCCTTGGAATAAGCAAGCTTCTGGCCACCGCCAGCGGACGAAAGAATGCCCCGAAAACCCCATATCTGGCTGGTTTTAGCTTGTGGCCCACGATCTTAGACCAAGCGGCAGTGGAAAGTTAAGAGGGAAGAAGAGAAATAGTTTGCGCAGGGGGGAAACGCTAACTCCAAGCCGAGCCCAATCCGGTTGAAAGGTTTACCCTGTGTTCCTCTGTCCCCCCTGTGGTGAAGGTTTGCTCTTGAAGCCCGCAAACGAGGGGGAGATGACCATGAGTAACTGGCGGGAGCGATAGGTGCGGGATAGCATCCAGGTCAGGTCGGTTTCCTGGAGGAAATTTTGCGCCGCTCGTCAGTTCTCACTATCGTTGGAGTCTCTTGCCTTCTGTTCGGCGTGGCCGCGATGCGGCTGAACCCCCGCTTCTCACAGGCGTTCGCGGCGCAGCCGCAGGCCGCTGCCGCGCCCCAGAGCGCGCAACTGCAGCCGGCGCGCGCTAAACTTTCCACCGACGAAAAAACGTCGGACATCCCTTCCTTGCAGCCTTCTTCATTGCAGCTTTCGCTTCAGCCTTCGTCGCAGCCCCGGTTGCAGCTCTCGATCGCGCCATCGTTGCCGCCTTCAACCACCGCGGCCACAGAGATTTACACGGCGAAGCGCGGAGAGACCATTTCCGCCGTCGCCCACCAGTACTTGAAGCGCACCGGCTATCTCACTTCCTCCGAACTCACTGAAGCTATCCACAGCATCAACGGCGGCCACTCCGGCAACATCCTCAAGGCCGGCGAACAAATCACGATCCCCGGAATCTTGCCCGCGCCCATCGTCGAAAAAACAGTTGCCGTTCCCAAAGACTTTGAAGTCCGCGCCATCTATCTCACCGGCATCATGGCCGCCAGCGACCACGGAATTCGTATCATCCGCCACTGGCGCGAAGTCGGCGGCAACTCCGTCGTCTTCGACATCAAAGATTCTGATGGCAGCGTAACCATTCCCTTCGAGCATCCCCTGCTCGGCAAGCACCAGGTCTACATTCACGACCTGCCCAAGTTTGTGCACTTCCTGCACGCCGAGAACATGCACGCCATCGCCCGCGTCGCCATCTTCCGCGACGAGCGCCTCGTGGTCGAGCATCCCGAACTCGCCGTGCATTCCAAGAAAACAGGACAGCCCTGGCGCGAAAACGGCAAGCTGGTCTGGACCGACTCCTCCAACCCCACAGTTCAGGATTACAACATCGCGCTGGCCAAGTTCGTAGCCCAATCTGGCGCCGATGAAATTCAGTTCGACTACGTCCGCTTCCCCGCCGAAGGCGATCAAAAAGACGCCACCTTCGTATTTCAGACCCAGCAAGCGAGTCAGCAGGAAAGCCAAGAAACATGTGGAGACGGCCGCCTCGGCCGTCCCGCCGATGCGAAGCGGGGCGGAACCTCCACGAACGCGGTTCCCTGCCAGACCAAAGCCTCACATGAAATGCAGCGCTCCGACGTAATCGTCAGCTTCCTGAAAAAAGCCTACGCCGAACTCCACCCCACGGGAGTCCTTCTCTCACTCGACGTTTTCGGAGTAATGGCCTGGCAGCGCTCCGTCGATCTCTCTCACACCGGACAAGACATCGTCGGCATGGCCAAATATTGCGACGTGCTCTCGCCCATGATCTATCCTTCACACTTTTTCGGCATGGATAACATCGAGCACCCCGGCGACGCCCCCGAACACTTCATCGGAGAATCCATGGAGCGCTTCGAACTCATTACCCATCCTGACGGAAACAGGTCCAGCGGCGTCGTAATCCGCCCCTGGCTGCAGGCCTTCCGCTGGCGCACCAAGACCTATTCTCCCGAGTACATCAAAGTCCAGGTCGCCACCGCCAAAGAAAAAGGCGGCATCGGCTTCTTGTTCTGGAACGCCGCCAACGACTACTCGAAGCCCTACGAAGCCATGCCCGAAATGCGCGCCGCGGATTTGAAAGAAGGCTCGAAAGACAAAACCAAATTCTTCCGCGGCGACGAACTGCCCGGCGTGACAGTGAAAGCAAGCCTCACCCCGTCCACGATCCCGGCACCAGCCCCCACCGAAACCGCAACCCACTAAGAACCCTTGCGATCTAAAGAACTCGTTCTCATTCCGAACCGGGCGCAAGCCCGGTGAGGAACCTGCTGTTCGCCGCCACCACAAGTCTTGTGGGGACAGCCGCAAGGCTGCCCCAGCCTAGACCTCCGTCCTATCCGTCTTCTCTTCTCCCGCCTGAACCGCCCCCGGATTCATCGCCGCCTTAAACCCCCGAATCCCATCCCCCAACCCCTTCCCCAACTCCGGCAATTTCTTAGGACCAAACACCAGCAAAGCAATCCCGAAAATCAAAATCAAATGCGTAGGCTGAAACAATCCTTCAATCACAAAATCCTCCTCATCCCGAATTCAATTGGAAATAGTTCCAAGAGTTATCCCGACAAGGCCGCGAGCCCCAAAGCCTCGCGGCCTTATCGTGCAAGTCACCGCATTCCCCTTCCCCAACCCAGTTCAGCATCCCGAAAATGAAATAAAATCCCCCAGCGGATTCGGCAACGTCGGGTGGAAAGGTTCAAACGGAAACGACTTCGATGTATCAAACTCTGCAGCCCCGGCCGCCGTGATGTCCACAAAAGGCAGCAAAGCCTTCACCGCCTCCTCGATCCGGTTCAGGCAGAGAGTTCTTTCGTATCCATTATTATTCGGAGGCGCAACGCTTTCCGCGACTCCCTGAAATCCAGTGATCGTCAGAATCGGCCCGCCATCCTGCGCCGCCACATCCGGACCCAGAACACGCGCCAGCGTGCGGTGATCGCTCTCAATGCCCATGATCCGCGCCGCCGTCACCCGCAGCGGAGTCGTGCTGAAATTCCGCACCCCCACCAGATACGCCGCAATGAACGCATCCTCCAGGCTCACCAGCGTGTTCAACGTGGTCTGCGCGTCCGCAAACATGTTGAACGGATAATAGAACGACGTGAAAGGCGTCAACTGATCGGTCGCCGATTGCTCCAGCAGATAGTGCGACATCTCCTCCTGCAGCGCACCCGCCAGATAGCCCTGATCGTCCGTCGGCAGCCGCGTAAAGAATGGCGAAGTGTTGATGATGTTCGAGTAGGTCGTCACCGCCAGCGCCTCGGCAATCTCCGCCGCCACCAGAATGTCGCGATCCCCCTTGGTTAACCCGCCGCCGGAGAGTTCTCTCTTGCTGCCGGCCGGGCTCATTTCCTTGTCCAGCGCCGAAGCCAGGCTGACCAGTCCGCCAATCGCGACGGCACTCGTGGCTCCAACGATCGTAGCCCGCTTGAAAAATGATCGTCTCGACATGCCCGACGCATTTTCCTCGGCGCGGCTGACCGCTTCCGTTTCGTTATCCTTATCCAAAGCATTGCTCAACTTCATGATCCAAATCTCCTGGTTGATTTTGGGGGAGCTGACCCGTCTGCACCCGGCAACGCCCCGCGCCACCGGACCACATCGCCCAACTCTCCTGTGCACCCTGAGTACGCAAGGAATCGCCCAGCGGATTTGGAACCAGAAAATATTTCGGGAACGCCATCTAGGAACAACTAGATTCCAGCCCCGGCAGGGCGGCCTATCGTTCGGCAAAAGCCTCGTCATCCCGGAAACAATCCGCCCTTGTGCTCCCGAAACAATCTAGCCGTGTCATCCCGAGCGAAGCGAGGGACCTGGGTTTCGCCGGCACCACCGATGCAGCCCTCTCCACCACACTCCCCGCACAACCGTGGAAGAGCAGCGCTTCAGCGCCGCGTAAGCGCCCCCAATGAATCAGGGCTTTAGCCCCTGAAGCCCCGCGAATCGGGATTTATCGCCAGTTGAGACGATTCCCTGCCGCGTGGCCGCTCGGGTAGCTTCCGGTTTGCCGCAATCTAGGGTCATCGGAGACAGTCGCAACCGTGCCATCGCCGGCGTGTAAGATATCAAAAGCATCTGTACCGACCTAGGGAGGGCTGCTGGTTCGCGACTCATCCGTCAAACCGGTCGGCACCGGAGGTAGTCCAACGGAGGGTGGCCGTCTATCTTGGAGAGCGCTGAATCGGTATCCCCCGCTGCGCTTCGTCGTCCTGGCGTGTCTCGTAGCCGCGTTGTCTTACTCAGTCGCTAGACTAGGCGGGGCGCTGATAGTACGGCCACAAATGGTCTCGCCCCTCTGGCTGGGAAACGTCCTTCTCGCCTCAATGTTGTTGCTGGTTCCTCGCAGGATCTGGCCAGTACTTCTGGCGGCAGGCCTCACTGGATTTTTCTTCTATGACCTGCAGGCAGGCGAGCCGGTTCGCTCCATAGTCTGGTTCATTGTCTCTACCGCTGTAGAGGTCCTTACCGCCGTTTTGTGTCTTAGCTTTTCATTCGACGGCGTGCCTCGGCTGAATAGTGCAAATGCCCTGGCTAAGTACTCGTTCTACGCCGTGTTTCTGGCTCCGTTCGCGGGAGCATTCTTCGGCGCGTTCTCCACGAGCGACCACTATTGGGCGAGCTGGAAGCTGGCTTTCTTTTCGGAGGCGATAGGATTCCTCACCCTCATGCCCGCCATTTTGGGTTGGGCTAGGGAAATTCCGACTTGGGCGCAAAAAAGGCGCACCTATTACCTGGAAGCATCCGCGCTGCTCGTTGCGCTGGTGATTCTCGGACATCTCGCTTTTGCCACCACCGGGAACAGCCATCCTGCACTGTTTTACTCTCTCGTGCCTTTGCTCTTGTGGGCCACTTTGCGTTTTGGATCGACCGGCGTCAGCACTTCGATGATTGCACTTGCCTTCGTGTCGATTTGGGGCGCCGTCCACCACCGAGGTCCGTTCACTGCATCGGGCTCGATGGTCAATGTGTTGTCGTTGCAGCTGTTCTTATTTTTCACGGCCGCGCCTTTCATGGCCCTTGCTGCCATTGCGGAAGGGAGCAAGGATACGGAGCAGGCCTTGCGAGAGAGAGACAGCGAGTTGAATGAGGCGCAGCGTTTATCTCATACCGGCAGTTGGCGATGGGATCCGGGTTCGGACGCCGTCACTTGGTCAGCAGAACTTTATCGCCTCGCCCGGTACGATCCCAGGCTGCCAGCGCCTTCCTTTAAAGATCACGAACGATTCTTTACGCCGAAGAGCTGGGACCGGTTGAAGGAGAGCGTTGGGAGGGCGCTGCGAACTGGAGTGCCTTACGAACTGGATCTGGAGGCTATCGCTTCAGACGGAACAAAACTTTGGCTGACTAGCCGGGGTGAAGCTGTGGTTGATGCCAATGGATATCCGATCTACCTTCGGGGCACGACTCAAGACATTACCGATCGGAAAAGGGCGGAAGAAGACCTGCTGGCTTTGAGCGGGCGCCTGATCACGGCACAGGAGGAGGAGCGAGCCCGAATCGCCCGTGAGTTGCACGACGACTTGAGTCAAAGGATGGCGATTCTCCTGATCGGCATCGAGCAATTCAAGCAGGGCACGCCTGATCTTTCGACCCAGGCCCAACAACAACTGGATAACGTTGCCGAAATGGCGACGGAAGTGGCCTCCGATGTCCGTGGCTTATCCCACCAGCTTCATCCATCCATGCTTGAAACCTTGGGCCTGGTTGGTTCTTTAAGGAGCTTCTGCAGAGAATTCTCCGTGCAGCATCAGGTACACGTTCAGTTCCTCCATAGTGACATTCCGCCACAGATTCCGAAAGATGTGACTCTTTGCCTTTTTCGTATCACGCAGGAAGCACTGCGGAACGTTGTAAAGCACAGCGGAGCGGCCGAAGCCGAGGTGAAACTTTTAGGAGGCGCGGGCGAAATTGATCTTTGCATTTCCGACTCGGGTCAAGGGTTCGACGTCCAGTCGGTCAAAGGAGCCGCTGGGCTGGGGCTAATCAGCATGCGAGAGCGGCTGCGGCTGGTCGGAGGAAGTCTTTCCATTCAATCGGAACCGTCTCATGGGACACAAGTCCGCGTTCGTATCCCACAAGTCCGCAATGCTGCACATGCCAACAGCAGGCCTTATCAGGACGCAAATGGACGAAGCGCCTGATCAACGCGGTAATCGGACGCCCGAAATCGCTCAGATACCCGAATCCCCGTTGCGGAACGTACGAAGCCCCATCGTAGAGCTTGCCGCGGATTGCGTGCGGATATCGGGCAAAGCGAAACTTAACGATGTAACACTCAAATCCCGGCCACAGGGTCAATGAGTGAAATGACGATTTAACACCAACCACGGCGTCATCAGTCTGCTCAGGCCGCATCGTCGTATGCGAGGGAAGAAGACAGCTCCCGGTAGGCATCGGTCTGCTGCTGAAGCGTTGCCGCCACCTTTTCTGCTGTCTCGACAGCATCTGCGCCTGCAAGAAAGCGGCGCGGCGGCTTTTCCTGACCGGAAATCGTGATCAATGCTTGTGCGAGCTTGGCAGGATCGCCAGACTGCTGACCGTTGTAGCCTTTCCAGAATTCCATTTGCTTCGCTCTGCGCTCGTTGTAGTCCTCGATGGTCCGCTCTGCGAAATTTGTTGATTCCTCCGTGAGAAGCTCAGTGCGGAAGAAGCCCGGATTGACAGTGATCGTATCGATGCCAAACGGTTCGACCTCGGCCTGCAGCGACTGCATCCAGCCCTCAAGGCCGAACTTCGACGCGGCGTAGGCGGTACCGAATTCAAAACCGATCAGGCCCGCAGTTGATGAGATCGTGATTATCAGGCCCGAACGCTGCTTGCGCATGACCGGCAGAACTGCGCGGGTGACATTCATGGGGCCGATAAGGCTGGTCGATAACTGCCGCTCCATCTGCTCCGGCGTCAGCTCTTCAAAAAAGCCCGCATAAAAATTTGCGGCATTGTTGACCAGCACATCTATGCGGCCAAACTTGTCCACCGCCGCCTTAACGGCGGATTCAGCGTCGGCGGGTTTGGTAATGTCCAGCTTCACGATCAACAGATTGGCGGATTTTCCAAAGGCCTCGGCCACCTTGTCAGTATTGCGGCCGGTGGCGACTACTTTATAGCCTGCCGCCAGAGCCGCCTTAGCGATATCCACGCCCATGCCGCGCCCGGCACCGGTGATGAACCAAACTTTATTGGTCGCCATGGTTCCTTCCTCCTGTGTTGACTGACCGATGTTTTGTAGCATGGAGATTGTAAGGGATAGTTTACGGAACCAGGCGTTAGCACTCAAAACTCCCGTGAGCCAGCTCAATGAGCGTGATGGAGATTTTTCGCCAGTTTTAGGACACCGAGGAGTCAGCCCGAGACTTACCTGCTAACCGACACGATTTCCAACTGCAACTCGCCACTCACATTTACCGAATGCCGCTGCGATCTTTCAATAGGTGGGTGAGGCACATGAACGATTGGGTTGGAATCATCGTCAAGGCCTATGTCGATGCTGAACCGAATCGTATAAACCCCCGGACTCTTGAATTGAAATCTCTTTGTAAGGTCAAACGGAATGACAAGCGGTTTCGCTGCGAGATCGTGGCTCTCCACCGGAAGGGTCGGGCCGCCGACCGTTCGACATCCGTAGTGCAGGTCTTCCCACCCCTCTTTCGGTGTAATGCTCAATGTCCATTGGTTTGAAAACCGGCAGATCGGGAAACCAAAACAAGACTCGTTGAGGAATACGCAGGGCTCAAGATATTTGTTCGGCGCACTGCTAGAGAACAGGACTTCGAGTGGAATTACTTCTCCCAATTGAAATCGATTCGAGCCTGTGCCCGAGCGCAGTTCCACCTTCACGTCCTTTGCGGTTTGCGCTTTCAGGGATATTGCACTGATGGCAATGAGTGAAGCAAGCAGCCACTGACCCCGGAAATTTCTCTTCATCTTGTTACAGACACCGAGCGCCGCATTTCGGAAACCCGTGACACACACTCCTTAGCATTGACACGTGACCGTTAATCGCCAGTTGACGAAATCCGCGTTTGCACTCATTGACCCCAGGGTAGCCACAACTCTGCGGTCTGCACACACCAGACCATCCCTGGCAGGCCAAGCCACTTTTCCACACCCCCCATGTGACATCTGCCCTTGCACCCCTCCTTAAACTGTTAACAGTATGATCACCCGCTCAACCACCCTCCAATACATCTCCACCCTCTCCCCCGCCGAACAAGCCGAAGCTAAGTCCCATCTCTTCAATATTTTCCGTGCAAACCCTTGGCTATCAAGATTTTACGCAGGCTGCCTCGATATCGGCAACAATATACCTACCTAACCAACGGAAATTTTAGCGCGAATTTAGAATGCGGAAATCATCTCTTGTGGCGATTTTTCCGTGGCTTTAGTGTCCAGAGGAATGCTGCGGTTCCAGCAAAGATAATCCCCGCCGCCAAGTTGACTAGGTTTCCCCTCGGGAAACGGAACGCCCACTGCGCTGCGTATATGAAGATGAAGAACAGAGCTATCGGTACAGCAAAACTTTGCAGCTTCAACTTCGGTTCACCTTCCTTCCGGTGAACGTACTGGTGGCGGTTCATCGATTGCGCTCGACGTCGCTCCCATCTCGCCACCAGTCAATCATGTCACAAAATCCTGCCTACGCAAAGCTGCTCAAAAAGAAAGCGTCTAAAATTCTCTGGCCCGACCTTCCGGCAACGTTCGAGGGGGTCATCTGAAACCGCTGGCCGTCATGACGGGAGCCTTCTTGCTGCCGCGATTGTTGAATCCCAAGAATAAAAACCCGCCATCTCTGGCGGGTCATTCTTTGGCTTTGGTTAGGCAGGTATATTATTGCCTCCAGATCCTCTCTTCCAACTCCAACCAAATCAGTAATTTACCAACTCGATCTGCAATTTTTTCCAATCCAGATCCGAAAGGCGTAAACTCCATGCCCGTCAACAAGAATACCCGCGTCTGCACCCACATCAAGGTCAACGGAGTCCCCTGCGGCTCCCCCGCCCTCCGCGGTGAAGTCTTCTGCTACTTCCATCAGCGCATGATCCGCGGTGTGCGCACTCCCGGCAAGTCCCGCCTTTACCCCATCGCCCTCATTGAAAACGAAGAAGGCATCCACGCCTCGCTCATGGAGATCATCAACGCCCTGATCCGCAATACCATCGACCTGCGCCGCGCCCAACTCGTCCTGCGTGCTCTTCACATTGCCGTGAAAAACTCTCCCCGCGTCCATTTCGATATCTACAAGAGCGATATGATCCACGAAGTCCCGAACTATCCCGCCGTCCCCGCCGCGCAGAAGCCCCCTTCACCCGCACTCGCCCAGGCTGGCGCGCTCGCCCGCATCCCGCGCCCCAAGCCAGTCAGCATCACTCGCCCCCGGCCACCTATTGTCGCCGCGCAACCTGAGCCCGCGCGCCCCAAGCCCCCCGCCGCCGTGAAAAACGCACCCGTTGTCCGGACCGCTGCCCGCAGCCTTGTACGCAACACCGCACGCCGCCGCTCCGGATGAAGATCGATATCCTTGCATTCTTGCTATAGTCATAATATTATGACCATACTATGAAACAGATACCCGCTGGCGAGTTTAAGGCGCAGTGCCTCGCGATCATGGACCAGGTATTGCGGAGTGGAGAACCCGTCGTCGTCACCAAACACGGCAAGCCCGTGGTGAAACTGGTTCCCGCTGCGAAGCAGGAGGACGAAATCTTCAACTACATGGCGGGTAAGGTGAAGATCGTCGGAGATATCGTGGGCCCCGTTACGCCGCCCGACGATTGGGAGAACAAGTGAAGGTAAACCAGTGATCCTGCTCGACACCCACGCCCTTCTCTGGATGGCCGGCGATGACAAGCGGCTGTCGAAGCGGGCACATGAGGCTATTCGAGAAGCCCGGCAAGGCGGTGGAATTGCGGTGGCGGCCATCTCGCTGTGGGAGATCGCCTGGCTGGCGCATCACCAGCGCATTGTGGTCGTGGGGAGCGTGGAATCGTTTGTGCGTGAAACCGTGGCGCGAGTCATTCTCAGGCCGGTCACGCCGGAAATTGCGGCCCTCGCCGTGCGCCTGCCCGAGCAATTCCCCAAGGATCCGGCCGACCGTTTGATTGCCGCGACCGCGATGGTTGAGGGTATCGCGCTGGTAACGGCAGATCTGCGCATCCGGCGTTCGAAGGCGGTGGAGACTGTGTGGTAAGCGAGCCTCGGCTATAATGGTCTGTAACGCAGGTTGGGTTTTGTTGTCTCGCTCCGGTGCACGTGCCAGGGCAAGATTCAGCCGTCGTTACAAAACTTCATAAACCTCCCGCCGAAGGAGTCCGCATGGCGATCGAGAAGTCGGAAAGAATCTGGCACAATGGCAAGCTCATCCCCTGGGATGAAGCGACGATTCACGTGATGTCGCACGTGATCCACTACGGGTCTTCGGTATTCGAGGGGATCCGTTGCTACGCGCCGCCCTCAGGGCCGGCGATTTTCCGCGCCAATGAGCACATTCAGCGCCTGCTCGATTCCGCCAAGGTTTACCGCATCGACGTGGACTACACGCGCGAGCAACTGGTGAAGGCCATGCTCGAAACCGTTGGTAGCAACGGCGCGTGGCCGTGCTATGTGCGTCCCATCATTCTTCGCGGCTACGGCGAGGCGGGAGTGAATCCCTTCAACTCGCCCACCGAGGTTTACATCATCAACTATCCGTGGGGAAAATATCTGGGCGGCGAGCACGACGGTTGCGACGCCTGCGTTTCCTCCTGGACGCGCCTGGCCCCGAACACTCTTCCGGCGATGGCCAAGGCGGGCGCGAATTACATGAACTCGCAGCTCATCAAGATGGAAGCCATCGTCAACGGCTACGCCGAGGGCATTGCGCTCGACGTGAACGGCTACGTGAGCGAAGGCTCAGGTGAGAACGTGTTCCTGGTGCATCGCGAGAAACTGATCACGGCGCCGCTGGGGAACTCGGTCCTGCCCGGCATCACGCGAGATTCGGTGCTGCAGATCGCGCGCGACCTCAACATTCCCATCGTGGAGCAGATGATTCCGCGCGAAATGCTCTACATCGCCGACGAAGCTTTCTTCACCGGAACCGCCGCGGAGGTCACGCCGATCCGCTCGGTGGATAAGATCAAGGTGGGCAAGGGCATGGTGGGCCCGATCACCAAGGCAATTCAGAAGGAGTTTTACGCCATCGTGCGCGGCGAGAAGACGGACCGCCACGGCTGGCTGACCGCGGTGCCGGTGCGCAGCAAGCAGCCGGTCGGAGTATAATCCGTTCGCACTGAGGTTGGCCGGAGGGGCGCACACCGCGCCCCTTTCGGCTTCTCAGATGAAGGAATACATAACACCCTCACAAGGAGGCACCATGTCCAACCAAGGTTTAACTCCCGAATTTGCCCAAGGCTACTGCGCGATGATGCTCGACGGCATTCTGCGCGAAGCGGAAATCACCAAGAAGGTAATCGCGGCCGTGCCCGATGCGGCTTCGCACTACAAACATGATCCCCATGGCCGTACCGCGAAGGAGCTGGCGTGGCATTTGGCGAACACCGACGTTCAGTTCCTGGATGGAATCGCCGGCCTGGAATTCAAAATGGACCCGCCCGAGCGCAAGCCCGAAACCTCAGCCGAGGTGGTCGCCTGGTACGACGAGAAGATGAAGAGTGGAGCCGCTCGCGTGGCCGCGTTGACGCCGGAGCAATTGATGACGCCCATCAACTTCTATAACGTGTTCAATCTTCCAGCGGTGCTGTATCTGGGCTTCCTCAATAACCACAGCATTCACCATCGCGGGGAGCTGGCAACCTACCTGCGTCCCATGGGATCGAAGGTGCCGTCGATTTACGGGGGGAGCTACGACGAGCCGTTTCAGCCTCCCGCAGCAGAAGAAACCGCCGCGTAGGATTGAGCAAGCCGGTTACGCGGGCCGCATACGCTGGGGCAACTAGCCCCAGCGTGGTTGCTCATCGAGGGTGATACCTAGAGCGGTCTTGCCGACCACTTCGTGGGTAAGAAAAGAGTTGGCGGGATGAATCCTGCCAAGACGCGCATCGCGCAGCAGGCGCTCGTATCCTGCCGAGCGAAAAATACCATGGCCTCCGGCAATATCGAGGCCGAGATCGACAACCCGCCAGGATCCCTCGACCGCGTGGTACTTGGCGGCGAAAATTTTTGACGGCCATTCGGGGCCGTAGTCCACGCCGTTCGACCAATCGTCCGCCATGCGGTCCAGATGAGGCTCGATCGATTCAAGCTCGATCACCATTTGCGCAATGGCGTGCTGAATTTCAGGATGGTAAGCCATCGACCGGGAGAGCGCGAGCGAGCCCTTGCTCTTCGCGGCCGCAAC
Source organism: uncultured Acidobacteriaceae bacterium (assembly GCA_963827005.1). Taxonomy (GTDB): domain Bacteria; phylum Acidobacteriota; class Terriglobia; order Terriglobales; family Acidobacteriaceae; genus Sulfotelmatobacter. The sequence continues at coordinate 714,513 of CAWGZD010000006.1, read as the reverse complement.
GCTCTTGTCCAGAGCGCGTTTGGCCAGGCCGTAATAAACGTTGGCGAAGCCCGTCAGAGCCCACGCAAACATGGAGAGGACAAATGCATCGATTCCAGCGCCCCCGGGCGGAACGACACGGGCAACGTACCGGTCGGGGATGAAAACGTTCTCGAGGACCGTGTCATCGCTGCGTGTGGCGCGCATGCCGAGGACGTCCCAGGTTTCTTTAATAGTGTAGCCGGCACTGTCGCGCGGCATGAACGCGTGGACGATCTTGGGACAGCTCGGGTCGCTCATATCCATCCCGTGCAGGCCGAGACGTGTCCAGACTGGAGTCAAGCTGCTGAAATGTTTGCGGCCGGTGAAGCGATAGCCGCCCGCGACACGTTCTGCTTTCGAAGTGGAGAGCAGCACTGGGATATCGTTGCCGCTTTCGGCGTGACCGGCGGCAAAGATTTCGCCGGCAGCAGCGTCGCGCAGGATCCACTCGAGCGAGGCATCGCCCTGGCGCGAAAGGTCGGCGGCAACGCCGACCCAATAGAGATGCATATTTACTGCGAGTGCCGTTGCGGGCGCGTGGTATGCGAGCCGGCGTTGGGCGCGGCACACTTCGGCGAGGGTCAGACCGGGGCCTCCGAATTTCTCGGGAAGGGGCATGACGAGATATTTGGCGGCGCGGAGTTCTTCGAAATCCTGGTCGAAGAAGCGATTTTCGCGGTCGTAGGTGGCGGCACGGGAATCGAAACGGGCCAGCATCTCCTCTGTCAGACCACTCGCAGCGGGAGTGCTTCCTTTTTTGGCGGAACTCCGACCGTCGCTGGATGGGCCAGCGGAAGCCGCTTCAGGAGTTTTTGTCATGCGTCGTTCCTCTCACTCGAACGTCAAGTTTCCCGTTATTCTACAGCGCTGCCGACGAAGCAGCCAGCTTCCGGGACGGGCCAAGGTCAGGAGCTCGGGATGCGTGTCTCGACGATTCCCGCGCCGACTGGCAGTTTTACCAGTTCTTGAGGTGGCATGATGCTTGTATTGTCACCGGAATAATTTCGGGAGGCAGCATGTCGAACAGCGAGCGGAAAACTTGTGCCCACATACCGTGCCGTTGCCTGGTAGAGGCAGGACAAAAGTACTGCGGTCAAATTTGCGAAGATGCGGGATCAGAGGACGTAGAGATTGCGTGTGAGTGCGACCATCCACCGACTTGCGCGCTTACAGTCGAGGAGGAGTCGGTCGCGTAGTTGCTTTCGGGACTCAGGAGGATGCTGAGCTTTTTTGGGCGCGGATGCTTGCCTGGGCCGAACCTCAGCGGCTGCAGCCACGTCGATTTCGCGGCGCTAAAGGCAACGACTGAAGTCGTGCCCTCCCGAGCATGGCCTTCCCTTACCTTCCCTCACCTTCCCTTACTTGCCTTCCCAACGTCTGGTGTGGCGAGCAAGGGGGCCGAAAAACTTTCTTTCTCGGATCGAGGTTAGTCCGTGGGCCGGCTGTTGGACGGCACCAGATTGAGGTTGGGGCGTAGCTGTTTCAGGTTCGGGCGCTGGACTGGATGCCGGGAAGGGTTGGTCAGGCCGAAGGCGTAGAGGTAGCCGTCCTCGGAGGCAACATAGACTTGCCCATCCGCCACTGCCGGAGACAAGACAGTGCCGCCGGTCGCATATTGCCACAGTACGTCGCCGTAGTTGTCGAAGGCATACAAATTGCCGTCGCCGGAACCAACATAAACTACTCCGTTGGCCACTGCAGGCGAGGAGACCACGCTGCCTCCTGTGGTGTATTGCCAGAGCAGAGCACCGGAGTTGACCTTCACCGCGTAGAAGTTGTTGTCGCCGGAACCGAAGTACGCGACGCCATCTACTACTGCAGGAGAGGTTACGACGAGACCGCCAGTTCCGAACGTCCATATAGAACTGCTTGTGCTGGCGTTGATGGCACAGATTCCGCCGACGATTCCTTCCCCCGGGTCGCTGCAGGGAACATAGTCAACGCCATTGACGACGGTGGGAGGGCCATTGACCTGGAGGCCGGTTGCGAAGTGGTAGAGCAACGCGCCGGTGCCGGCGTTTAGTGCGTAGACGTTGTCGTTGGACCCGGCAAAAACCACGTTATTGGCCACGGCCGGGGATAGTTGCAGAATGTCTCCGCTAGTCGTGTATTGCCAAAGCAATGTGCCGGTGCTGGCCGTTAGAGCGTATACGCTGGTATTCGACGTGACATAGAGGACGCCGTTGAGCACGGCGGGAGAGGATTGCACCGGCCCCGCAGTTGGGTACTGCCATAGAAATGTGCCCGTAGTGGCTTTCAGGGCGTAGATGTTCGTGTCGTTGGAGCCAAGGTAGATGACGCCGTTCGCTACCGCGGGAGAAGAGGATGTAAAAAACGAGGTTGGATATTGCCAGAGCAGCGCACCCGTGCTGCGGTTGATGGCATACACGATGCCGCTCGTGTTGACGATATAAACCACGTTGTTAACGATCGCCGGCGAGGACTGGGTGAAGCCTATGGGGTAGCTCCACAGCACGTCGATCGCGCCGACGTTGCCGGAGTTGAGGACATTCTCGTACGGGTTCAGTCCCTTGTGGTTGGAGGTGGAGTGGAACTGATTCCAATCGGCAGCTACGTTGAACTTGGTTTGCGCTCCCGTGCCGGTAGAACGCTGCACTGCGCTCACAAAGTGGTTGCCTGGAGTGGCGGATGCAGGCACGGTGATGGTGATTTGAGAGAATGCGCCGGAGCTATTGGCGAGAGCGAGAGCCTCATCGGCAGTGTCGAAGTAAATGTCGATGGCGGCGTTGGCGCCGAAGCCGCTGCCTGAAATAAGAACTTTGTCGGTTGGAGGGCCAATTTGGGGTAAGGTCGAGACAGACTGGCTTAAACACGAAATCGCGAGAGATGCGACAGCCGCACACGCCAGCAAGAAATGTCTGTGGATATCTGCGAAGTCGCAGTGACGGGTGATCATAGGTTCCTCCGGAAACGAAGCTATGAGTACCGAGCAGGCGGCAGACGCGCCTAAGATGAGCGCGGATTATGTTCCAGAGTCATCGCGATGTCAAGTTGTAATAAGTTGCAAAGGAAATAGCAGTTGATGCGGAAAAAGTCGCGGGGCAGGCGCGGGGCTTACTTCGCAGGCTGAAGCCCGGCTTTTTTTGGAGATTCTCTGACGCAGGCCTGGAAGGCCTGCTCCACCCTTCTTGGTTCTTCTTACACAAGTGGCGGGCGTTGTGGATTCCTAAACCCGGAGCGTTCCCGAACTTAAGGTGGTGTCCTGCCGCCGGGGCGAGGGGATTACTTAGGTCATCTTGGGGAAGGTGACGATTCGAGTCATCATAGCGGAGAGCTTGGAGGCACGGGCCTCCCAGGGAAAATCTCTCCAATGAATATTGACGATCTGCTGCGGATTGCTACGGAACGGCGCTCTTCCGACTTGCACTTGAAGGTGGGGAACTATCCTCATCTGCGCATCGACGGCGAACTGGTGCCGTTGACGGAACAGCCGCGCGTAAGTGCGGAAGATATGCTGACGATGGCGTTCAGCATGATGTCGGCGCGGCAGAAGCAGAAGTTCAAAGAAAGCACGGAACTTGACATGGCCTACGGCGTGGCCGGGCTGGGGCGATTCCGTGTGAACATCTTCCAACAGCGCGGCAATGTGGGACTGGTGCTGCGCGTCATTCCAACCAAGATTCGGGCGCTCGATGAGTTGTTTCTGCCGAAGGTCGTGGAGCAAATTTGCGAAATGCCGCGCGGGCTGGTGCTGGTGACGGGCGTGACCGGATCGGGTAAGTCGACGACGCTGGCGGCGATGGTGGACCGGGTGAACTCGACCCGAGCCGAACACATTATTACGATTGAGGATCCGATCGAATTTCTGCATCGCGATAAAAAAGGGTATGTGAACCAGCGCGAGATTGGGGTAGATACTCCTTCGTTCAGCGCGGCATTGCGGGCTTCTTTGCGTCAGGATCCGGACGTGATTCTGGTGGGCGAAATGCGCGATCTGGAAACGATCTCCACGGCACTGCACGCGGCGGAAACCGGGCACATGGTCTTCTCGACGCTGCACACGCTGGACGCGGTGGAAACCATTAACCGCGTGATCTCAATTTTTCCGCCACCGGAGCAGAAGCAGATCCGGTTGCAGCTGGCGGCCGTGCTGCGGGCGATTGTGAGCCAGAGATTGGTGCGGCGGTGCGATTCAGAAGGGCGAGTGCCGGCGGTTGAGGTGATGATCAACACGGCGTTCATCCGGGAGTGCGTTCTGGTGCCGGAAAAGACGCGCTCGGTGCGTGACGCCATTGCGGCCGGAACGTCGCAATACGGCATGCAGACTTTCGATCAATCGTTGTGGGACTTGTTCCAGGCGGGGCTGGTGAATTACGAAACCGCGCTGGAAAATGCTTCGAACGCCGACGACTTCAAGCTGCGCATGCAGGGCATCGCGTCGACCGCCGACATTTCGCGGCAGTCGATGCAGTCGGCTGGGTTTGGTGGACGGTAGCAGCTCGGCTGCCGGCTTTCGGCTTCCGGAAACCTTGTGCTGACGCTTCCGGACTGCGGAAGCCGGACGCCGCTTTTCGATTGTTTTTTCCTTCCTGTCATTAAAAAGGTCTATCGTTAGCAGATATGGCCTTTTCGCGTCCCAAGAAGAAATCCTACTCCGAGGATGAGTTGTATGAGTATGCGGTGGGAGCGCTGGCCCGGCGCATGCGAACGGTGGCGGAGCTGAAGCGGTTATTTCGATCGCGGATCGAAGATGCTGAGTCGGAGTACGGGCGGACGCTGATCGAGCTGGTGATTCGACGGCTCAAGGATCGCGGATATCTTAACGACTCGCAGTATGCCGCGTATTTTTCTTCCCTGCGCCGCGATAATCAAAAGTTCGGACGGCAACGTGTGGTTACCGACCTGAAGATCAAGGGCGTTCACGGCGATGTGATCGACAAGGCTGTGGACGCGGCTTTCGAGGGTGTGAGCGAGGAAAAACAGGCTCGCGAATATCTTCGGAAGAAACATCTGGTGAAACCAAAAGATCAGAAGCAGGCGGCGCGCATCTTCCGGCAACTGGCCCGGGGCGGGTTTGGGACGAAGACGATCTTCTCCATTTTGAAACATTGGAATGTGGACGAGGAAACTCTGACCGAGTTGGAGGGCGAAACGGCATGAGCGCTCACGGATTTTCTCGCGGAGACGTGGCGCCATTCAAGGATGGGTATGGACGTTTGAAAAAGGCGTCCTTCAGGGGCTAAAGCCCACGATTGGCTCCAGGTTTACGGCGCGGCTGAAGCCGCGCCCTTTCAAAACCATTTCGAGCTGAGCCCACCACCGAAATCGATATGCACTTGGCAACGGACGTGGCGATGTTGCATACTGCAAGACCAATTCCAAAACACTGTTTTGTCAGGAGGGTAATATGAAGTTTTATTTGAAAGGGATTCTCGCAGTGTTGCTGTTCAGCGCGGTGCCGATCGTGCTTGCGCAAGACGCGGCGACGGATGTGAAGAAGGGCGCCGAAGCTACCGGCCACGACACAAAGGTTGCGGCCAAAGATACTGCGAAGGGTACGGAGAAGGCCGCCGATAAGACTGGCGTCGCTGCCGAGAAGGGCGCGAAGGCGACTGGAACCGCGACCAAGAAGGCGGCCACGACGGTTGGCAAAGGTACGGAGAAGGCTGCCGACAAGACGGGCCACGAAACCAAAGTTGTGGCCAAGGACACGGCGAAGGGTACGGAGAAGGTCGCCAAGAAGACGGGCAGCGCGGTGAAGACGGGCGCGGAGGATACGGGGCACGACGTGAAGAAGGCCGCGGAGAAGACCGGCGACGCGATCAAATAACAGCTGCAGAGTTGATGCGAGTGGAGGGCTGCGCGGAGGATCTGCGCGGCCCTTTTTCTTGCGATTTGTTTTACGCTTGGTTCCCTCCGCCTACTCGGTGTCGTTCGCGGTTTTCATTTAGAATTGGCTGTCGTGATGACGCAAATGATGACTGGCTCTGAAATCCGCCGCAAGTTTCTCGACTTCTTCGTGCAGAAGGGGCACAGGGAGGTGCATTCGTCGTCGCTGGTGCCAGCGAATGATCCCACGCTGCTGTTTACAAACGCGGGCATGAACCAGTTCAAGGATGTTTTTCTGGGACTGGAAAAGCGCGAGTACAACAAGGCTACGACTTCGCAGAAGTGCGTGCGGGCGGGCGGCAAGCACAACGATCTGGAGAATGTTGGGTTCACCAACCGGCACCACACGTTTTTTGAGATGCTGGGGAACTTTTCGTTTGGCGACTACTTCAAAAAAGACGCAGTCGCTTACGCCTGGGAGCTGATTACTTCGAAGGAGTGGTTCGGGATCGATAAGAGCAAGCTGTACGTGACGGTGTTCAACGGCGAAGGTGGCGTCCCGCGCGATGTTGAAGCTTACGACCTGTGGGCCGCGCAGGGCGTGCCCAAGGATCGCATCTTTGAGATGGGGCTGAAAGATAATTTCTGGCAGATGGGCGACACCGGGCCCTGCGGGCCGTGCAGCGAGATTCATTACGACATGGGCGTGGCGGCTTCCGAGCACGGACATGCGGAATGTCATTTTCCTTGCGACTGCGGGCGGTATGTCGAGATCTGGAATCTGGTGTTCATGCAGTTTGACCGCGATGAGAGCGGGAAATTAAATCCTCTGCCGAAGCCGTCGATTGATACGGGGATGGGGCTGGAGCGGGTGACGGCGGTGTTGCAGGGAGTGATTTCGAATTACGATACGGATTTATTTACGCCGCTGATCAAGCGGGCGGCGGAGTTAACCGGGACTTCGCTTACCAAAGAACTGGAGAAGGAAGCCAAGGCGAAATCGGCTGCGTCTCTGCGAGTGATTGCGGATCACTCGCGGGCGGCGACGTTCTTGATTTCTGATGGAGTGCTGCCCGCGAATGACGGCCGCGGATACGTGTTGCGAAAAATCATTCGCCGCGCGATCACGCACGGACGATTGCTGGGGCAAACCAAGCCTTTCTTGTTCGAGATGGTTTTTGCGGTGCGTGATCTCATGCAGGATGCGTATCCGGAGCTGAAAGACACTGCGGATCGCGTGTCGAAGGCGGTGCAGGTTGAGGAAGCACGCTTTGCCCACACGCTTGATGTTGGACTGGAAAAGCTGGAAGGACTTCTCCGGGAGTCAAAGGGCGAACTCGTTGGCACGGAGGCTTTCAAACTTTACGACACTTTTGGCATGCCGCTCGACTTCATGCAGGATGCGGCACGCGACCAAGGCGTGAGGTTCGATCAGGCTGGCTTTGATCGGGCGATGGAAGAGCAGAAGTCGCGGGCTCGCGCGTCGTGGAAGGGTGCGGCGAAGCAGACGGCGAATCCGGCGTACCAGCAGCTTCCGAAATCGGTTTTTGAAGGCTACCGGCAGACTCGTTCTGACGGATGCGAAGTGCTGGCCATCATCCACAACGGGCAAGGGGCGCGGGAACTGAGGGCGGGGGAAGCTGGCGAAGTTATTCTTGATCACACGCCGTTTTATGCGGAATCTGGCGGGCAGGTTGGCGACAAGGGATGGTTTTTCTCGGACGATCACAATACTGTGGTCGCCGAAGTTACGGGATGCTATTCGCCGATTCAGGGAGTGCGGGCGCATCAGGTTGTCGCCAAACGAGCGCTGCGGGTGGGAGACAGAGTCGATGCTGTGGTGAACGCGGACGTTCGTGAATCGACTATGCGGAATCATACGGCTACGCATCTGCTGCATGCGGGGCTGCGCGAGGTTTTGGGAAAGCATGTGAAGCAGGCGGGGTCGTTGGTGGCGCCGAATCATTTGCGATTTGATTTTTCGCATTTCACCGCCGTGGACGATGAAGAGTTGCAGGATATTGAGGACATCATTAATAAGGAAGTGCTGCGCAACGAGATCGTTGAGACCATTACTGACGTTCCCATTGAGGAGGCGATCAATACTTATCACGCGATGGCGCTGTTTGGGGAAAAGTATGGCGATAAGGTGCGCGTGGTGAGGATTGGCGATTTTTCGACGGAGCTTTGCGGCGGGACGCACACTGGCGCGACGGGCGAGATTGGGCTGATCAAGATTCTGAAGGAAGGCAGTGTGTCGTCGGGGGTGCGGAGAGTGGAGGCGATTACAGGGTTGGGATCGCTGGCTCACTTCCGTCGAGATCTTGAGTTGGAGGGGGTGGTGTCTGGGCTTGCCTCTCCGACCCTTGCGCAAAGAGCGCGCAAGGATGGGCCATCCTCGTCTGAGGATATTTCCGGTCACGGCGAGACGGTGTCTCCTGCCGAGGCTTTGAAAGCTGAACTTGATAGGAAAGATTCGGAGATCAAGCGGCTTACGCGGGAGTTGGATTCGGCGCGGATGAAATCGGCGGCGTCGTCGACGGCGAATATCGGCGACCGGATCAAAGATGTGAAGGGCGTGAAGGTGCTGGCGCATCGGGTGGATAATCTGGAGCGGGCGCAACTGCGGACGCTGGTTGATCAATTGCGCGACAAGATCGGATCGGGCGTGGTGGTGCTGGGCTCGGCTTCGAATGGAAATGTTTCGCTGATCGTCGGCGTCACGAAGGATTTGACGGGCCGGGTGCAGGCGGGTAAGGTGATTGCGCCGGTGGCGCAGAAGGTTGGGGGCAAGGGCGGAGGACGTCCGGATCTGGCCGAGGCCGGAGGGAAAGACGCGGGTGCGCTGGATGGCGCGCTGGACGGGGCTTACGCGGTGGTGGAGTCGCTACTTTCATGACCTCAAGAAAACAGTTCGACCCACGAACGGCTGAGCTTTATCAAGCACAAGGGCCATGCCATCTACATGATCGACTTCACGCACTGCGCGGCTAAGGAGTTGTTGCTGCTGCTGGACATGGTCCGCGCCGATGTGGCACGGCACGAACCGGGATCTGTGCTGACGCTGGCGGATTTTACGGGCGCGCAAGTCGACAAACAGGTGGCGACGCGGGTGAAGGAAGTTCTGGTGCTCGACCGTCCTTATGTGAAGCGCTCGGCGTGGGTGGGGATCGAAAGTTTGCCACCTGTGTTCTACGAGCACTTCAAGAACTTCTCACAACGCGAACTTCCTGTGTTCAAGACGCGGGAAGAAGCGATGGAGTGGCTGGTGCGTGACGAAGAAAAGTAATCGGGCCCGTGTTGTTTGATCTGCATCCGCAAGTAAGTTTCCGACAAAGCAATCATCGAGGAGGCGTCTCATGGGCCAACCACTCGATCCCGCAAAAGCATTCTTCTACGGCCAGTTTGTGCAGGCCGCTTACACCATGTTCAGGAACCAGAACGCGGATCCGCTCCGGCCCGAACCGGCGGGCATTCCCGAGGGTTATGAACTGGGAGCGTGGATCCATATGTCAGACTTTTTTCTCAACCTGGAGAAGCCTGAATTTTATGGGATCGTCGTGCGCTGCATAGAAGATCCGGACTCGCGCATCATCGCGATTCGGGGCACAGAGAGCAAACTGGAATGGCTCGACGACGCCTTCGCGTTGCTCACTCCGTTTCGCCAAGTGCCGGATGCAGGGAAGGTGGCCAGAGGGTTCGACAGAATCTACAGTTCACTGAAAGTGGTGAAGCGTCCATTGCCTGGCGATCGCGCTCTGGCAGCGGCTGCACCCGAGGCTGCGGTGCCTCTCGAGACCTTCAGCGGATCGTTTGCGGAACAACTCGAGCAGTTGGCCATCAGCCGCGAAGCTGCGCGGGGCGTGGCGCCGTCCGCGGCCGAAGGGCGAGGGCGTCCACAGCGGCCTACCGTGGTCACCGGTCATAGCCTGGGCTCTGCGCTGACGACGTTGTTTGTGCTGGAGAATGCCGACAAGCATAAGTTCGATATCTCAACCTGTGCACATTTGCTTCTCCGCGTGTTGGCAACGGGGAGTTCGCGCGAGTATTTAATGGGCTGCCCATCAATTCGTGGCGGATCGTTAATACGGACGACGAAGTGCCCAAGCTTCCCTTCCGTCTTCCTCTGTTTGATTATCAACACGTCGATACTGCCTGCCCGTTCGCCTCCGCGAGCTTCGCGAAGCGCGACCTGGTGTGCGGCCACGCCATGGAGACCTATCTGCACTGGCTGGACTCGAGTTCGAAGGTGCGGCCGGAGTGCGCTTTGACATAGCTATCTTAAATAGCTATCTAGGACAGCTATCTGGCTGGACTGTTTTCGATTTCGGCATTCGCGGGCGAGGGCGCCCGCGCCACATTTACATCCTTCCAACTTCAGCTTCTCCACTTCAGCGTGACCGGGCCGGGCATGGGATGCTTCATTTCTGCACCGGTGCGCTTGGCTTCGAGGTGCGCGGCCTTGAATTGGAAATACCATTTGGCGGGACGGTCGGCGTCATCGATGAGCATGAGGTGCGGATCGTGCTTCAGGCCTTCGGCCTGCAGCTCCATGGTGCGGCGATCCTGCTCGACGAATTTGGCAAAGACGAACTTCAGCAACTCCGGACCGAAGGGCATCCAGCGAAAGATGTTCCAGGCGGCGACCACGTCGATGCGGCACTGATTGCGGGTGATGGGAGTCACGGTGGTGAGAGAGGAAAACCAGTACTTCCCTGCCGGATGGTTTCGCGGCGCAGGTTGGGCAGGACGAAGTCGATGGTCGTAGTGATGGAATTGGCGGCGGCATAGAGGCGCAAAAGCTTGTAGGGCGCGGAGTTTGAGCTGGGAGTATGGGCGCTCATGCGGAAGCCATTTGGAATGGGCTCAAAGTTTTTGGTCTTCTCATGGATGCTGTAGCGGCTGCGCCACCACCAGGCTTGATGGACGAAGGGTCCGTGGGCGGGATCCATGAGGCCGATGATGCCGTGATCGATGCTGACCGGCATGTCGGCGGTGAGGTAGGCGAGTTTGTATTTGGCGCTGAACTTCTCGATCTCAGGGGCGGTCTTGGGAGCTTCTTCTGGTGCGGTGAAGCCCGCGCCCTGCGGGCCGGGGTCGGGAATGTAAACCCAGATAAATGCGTCCTGCTCTTCGCAGGGATAGCTGCCGGCGTAGATGCGGTCGACTTTCAAATTCTGGTCAGCGGTGAGTGAAGGGATGAGCTGGCACTGGCCGTTGTGAGCGTCGAAGGTCCAGCCGTGGTAGGAACATTCGACATTTTCTCCGTCGAACTTGCCGCAGTTGAGGGGCATGCCGCGGTGAGGACAGGCGTCCCGCAGGACGAAGGGACGGCCTGAGCTGTCGCGGCCGACTACGAGGGGAATCTCGAGCAGCGTGGCTCTGTGAAGTTGATTGCGATGGAGGCGATCGGCGGGCAAGGCGCGATACCAGAAGCCGGTGAGCATGAGCGAATCGGGCGCCTGGCGTTGGGGAGAGTCGAGTTCGGGCATGGAGTGGAAATTGCTGATTGTTGATTTTAGATCGCCGATTGAAAAACCAATATGCTAGCATCCGCAGGGCGTTTCGGCGCGCACATTGCGCGGAGGAAGGGTCGATGGAATTTCTGGGCCATTTTCGCCGGCTAACTCCGGCACAGCGGAATACGTTTATTGCGTGTTTTCTGGGCTGGTCGCTGGATGCTTTTGATTTCTTCATTCTGACCTTTTGCGTGAGCGCGATCGCGACTCAATTTCAGACGAAGGTTTCAGCGGTCGCGGAGGCGATCTTCATCACCCTGGCTTTTCGTCCCGTAGGCGCATTTCTTTTTGGCATGATGGCCGATCGTTTCGGACGGCGTCCGACGCTGATGGTCGACATCATCGCGTATTCGCTGTTTGAATTGTCATCGGCGTTCGCTCCTTCCTTGAAAGTGTTCCTGATCACGCGGGCATTGTTTGGGATTGCGATGGGAGGAGAATGGGGCGTGGGCGCGGCGCTGGCGTTTGAGACCTTGCCGGCGGAGGGACGCGGATTTTTCTCCGGCTTGCTGCAGGAAGGTTACGCGGTGGGCTATTTGATGGCGGCTTTGGTGTTCGGAACGGTATTTCGCTTCGTGGGCTGGCGGGGAATGTTTGTGATCGGCGCACTGCCGGCTTTTCTGGTGATCTACATTCGCACCAAGGTGGATGAGTCGCCGGCCTGGACGCAAGGACGGGTATCGAGGAAAGCAGAGAGCCGGCTGGGCAAAGACATCTTCACCTATCTGGGCACTTTTGCTTTCCTGGTGGTGCTGATGTTTGCCTTCAATTCCTTCAGCCACGGGAGCCAGGATCTGTATCCGACGTTTCTAACGAAGGATCATCACTTCGCGCCGCAGGCGGTCGGGTTCATCGCCGTGATCGCAAACATTGGGGCGTTGCTGGGAGGAATTCTGTTTGGGACGTGGTCGGAGAAGATCGGCCGGCGAAAGGCGATTGTGACCGCGGCGCTGTTGTCGATTCCGGTGATCCCGCTGTGGGCGTACTCGCACACCGTGCCCATGCTGGCGCTGGGCGGCTTTCTGATGCAATTCATGGTGCAGGGCGCGTGGGGCGTGATCCCGGCGCACTTGAATGAACTTTCGCCACCGGCAGTGCGGGGAACGTTTCCAGGGTTCGCCTACCAACTGGGAAACCTGCTTTCGTCGCGCAACGGAGTGTTTCAATCGAAGCTGGCCGAGCAGCGCTATGGCGGAGTATTCGCACCGGTGCTGGCCTGGACGCTGCTGATTGTTGCGACGATGGTGGCGGTGGTCACGGGGAGTGGGCGGGAACGGCGGGGAGCCGACCTGTCGAACACCAGTTAACAGATATGTTCTGACCCGCTTTTACTGCGCATTTTTGACGATTCGGTGTGGAAAGTACGGTGGGGGAACATGGGAGTGTGCAAGATCCGGCGTGATGCAGTGGGGGGCACAATGGTGGCATTGTCACGGGGGGGTTCCTGTGGTACGGTAAGTGAAATTTCACGCCTTCGTAAATACATTTTCAGGGACCTTACATAGTGCGGTCTGCGCGAATGCGCGTGCAGGGGTAGCGCCACCATGAAGGAAATGATGGATTCAACTCCGGCCCAGCCGTCAGGGGACGAGGAGAATTTTGCCAACCGGAAGCTGATCCGTCCGGCGCTGCCGCGCCCGGATCACAACCACGGAAACCACAACTCCAATCATCCTCAGTCGAACCATCCGCAGTCCAACCATCCGCAGGTCATGGAACGGCGGGACCGGCCGGAGAGGCACGAACGCCCGGAGCGGAGCTTTGAACGCGGCGACCGTGGCGGCGATCGCGCCGGGGGTGGGGGCGGCGGACGCAAGGCTGCGCCTCCGGAGCAGACGAACGCGGAGAATTTTTATTACCAGAAGCAGATGCAGTCGAAAACGCCGATGGTGATCGTGCTGCGCGATGGCGAAGAAGTGCACGGCGTCATCGAGTGGTATGACAAGACCTGCATCAAAGTGCTTCGCGAAGACGGACGGCCGAACTTGATGATCTACAAGCCCGCTATTAAGTACATGTTCAAGGAAGACGAGGGCGTGCGGTAGGAATTGAGTCATTCAGTGATTGAGTCATTGAGTGATTGAAAAACGAAGGCGTTTCTTTTCAATCACTCAATCGCCCGATCACTCAATGACTCAATGGTTACGACGCTGATGCTCCCGTTTGACAATCTCCCTTATCTCCCATAGCATCAATCACTTGAGGGATGATCTTGACACCGCATCCGGGAGCCCGGCGTGATTAAGCTCGATATTATCAACGAAGTGGTAGCCAGAACCGGCATCACCAAGACCAAGGCCGAGTTGGCGGTGGAAACCGTCTTTGAGAGCATGAAGAAGGCGCTCGCCCACGGCAACCGCATTGAGTTGCGTGGATTTGGCGTATTCAACGTGCGGCCGCGCAAGACCGGCATTGGACGCAATCCGCGCACCGGTGCCGAAGTGTCGATTCCACCGGGCAAAGCGGTGCGCTTCAAGCCGGGGAAAGAATTGCAGTCGATTGATTGAACGCAGTAGCTAGTACTCAGTACCCAGTACCGAGGAATATTTTTCTCGCGGCCGGCTTCGCATTCTCCACTTTTGTGTGATCCTCTCAGTTCCTTCCCGCGTCTCAGTTCTGGCCTGCGCCTAGTTTTACTAGGTACTGGGTACTGAGTACTTTTTCTCGTAGTAGCATCTAAAGGAAGGCTTCGACTTGATCGGCGAGGCCGAAAGGTTGCATGCCGGAACCTACTCCTTCCATAACTTCTTCTACTCTCGAATATTACCGGCCCATGCCGGAGTGGGTTCCGCGGCCGCCTAAGCCTCGTTACTGGCTGCACGGGCTGCTGCTTTTGGCAACCTGCTTCACCACGCTGGTAGTCGGTGCGAGGCTGGAGTTCTGCTTTCTGCATAATCTACCGCCGTTCGTGGCCGGCGATGAGTTCATCCCGTTCTTCGCCCTGGGCTGGGTGATGGCGCAACCGGCGCGCCTGCTGTTGGGAGTTCCCTTCTCAGCCACGCTGTTGATGATCCTGCTCACGCATGAAATGGGGCACTATCTTTACTGCCGCTATCACGGCGTGTATGCGACTCTGCCTTTTTTTATTCCAGCGCCCACGCTGATTGGAACGCTCGGTGCGGTAATCCGGATCAAGTCGCCGATCCGTTCGCGGGCGGCGCTGTTCGATATCGGAATCGCGGGGCCGATCGCTGGATTCGTCGCGGCCGTCGCCACGCTCGTGGTTGCGCTGGTTCTATCGAAACCGCTGGCTCCGGCGATGGGACGCTCCGACCTGCAGATGGGCTACCCGCTGATTCTGAAAGCGATGCACTGGCTGCTGGGCATGGTGGATCCGCACTACGCCATTGCCGGCCTGCCGTTATCCCACATTTATTTTCATCCCACGGTGGTGGCGGCGCTGGTGGGAATGTTCGCGACTGCGCTGAACCTGTTGCCCAGCGGGCAGCTCGATGGAGGACACATTGTCTTCGCGCTTTGGCCGCGCGCGCACCGCGTCGTTTCGTGGATCACGATCGTCGTGCTTGCCGGGCTGGGGCACTGGTATGTGGGATGGAGAGTGTGGGCCGGACTGCTGATCCTGATGAACATTGCGACCTGGCGCCAGCGTCAAGCCCCCGAGTATCCGGATCTCCCCGGTACGCGATGGGCACTCGCGGTGACTGGACTGGTGATGCTGGTGCTCACGTTTACGATCTCTCCCTTCCAACTTATCTGGAAATAGCCGGTCTTTTCCTAGAAGTAGCGGACTGCCCAGCCCATGCCTGAGATTCGCCCGGCGCGACGTTTCTCTCGTATACTCCTTTATTCAATCGTTTTAGTTGAATGACCATGGAGGTGGTTTTCCCGTGAAAAAGCTGCCCGCGTTTCTTGTGTGCCTGGCTGGATGTGTTGCCTTCGTGTTTCCTGCCGCAGGTCAGACCATTGCAGTCGACATCTCGCATCCCACGAACCATTTTGTACCCAAGGAAACGCTGGGAGCGGGAGTGGACCGGATCGCGGTGGAGGCGATTGACAAAGATCTGCTGCAACCGACTCTGGAGAAGACGCTCGCCTCAGGATGGCAGCCGGTTACGTATCGTCAGAACACGGAGCTTGCGGTGGAAGCGTGGCATTGGAATCCGCAAGGTACCTGGAGCAACGGTCGCGATGCGAGCGACGGCGGCAAAGGATATTTCACCGGCTCGGCGACTCCTTCGGAAATGCTTCGCTACTCCTACGGATATGGGTTGCCGCGTCGCGGCTTCACGCGCAACGACGGCACCGATAACGTTGGCTTCTCCCGGTTGACTGATGGAGACGTGAACACTTTCTGGAAAAGCAATCCGTATCTCACGCAGCGCTTTACCGGCGAGAGCGATGCGCTGCATCCGCAGTGGGTGGTGATGGACCTGGCACAGGTGCAAGCGGTCGATAGCATCCGGATCGCATGGGGAGAGCCGTATGCCCGGCGCTATGTGGTGCAGTACTGGACGGGCGACGACCCGATTAAGGCGGTGACCCGAGGAACCTGGCAGACGTTTCCGCAAGGCGCGATCACGGAAGGGAAAGGTGGCACGGCAATCCTTCGCTTGAGCGGCAGCCCCGTGGGCGTGCGATTCGTGCGGATCTGGATGACGGAGTCGTCGAACACTTGCAATGCGGACAGTGCGGCTGATGCCAAATCAAGCGACCCGCGGGATTGCGTGGGCTATGCCATTCGCGAACTGTATCTCGGTACCAGCACGCAAGACGGCGCGTTTCACGACATTCTGCGGCATACTGCGGATCAGGAACAGACGACCACCTATTGCTCGTCGGTCGATCCGTGGCATCAACCGTCGGATCTGGGATCGACCAAGCAGGCGCAGATGGGATTCGATCTGTTTTTCACCAGCGGAGTTACGCGCGGGTTGCCGGCGATGGTGCCGGTCGCGATGCTGTATGACACTCCCGACAACGCCGCGGCTGAGATTGCATATTTGGAGAAGCGGAAATATCCAATTTCTTACGTCGAGATGGGCGAAGAAGCCGATGGCCAGTATATGCTGCCGGAAGATTACGCCGCGCTCTACCTGCAGTGGGCGACCGCGATTCATCGCGTGGATCCGGCGCTGAAGCTGGGCGGGCCGTCATTTCAGGGCGTGAATAAAGATATTGAAGTCTGGCCGGACGCGAACGGAAAAGTTTCCTGGACGGCGCGGTTTGTCGATTATCTGAAACAGCACAGACGCATGAACGATCTGGCTTTTTTCTCGTTCGAGCATTATCCCTACGACCCGTGCCGAACGCCGTGGGGCATGCTTTATGACGAGCCCGAGTTGGTGAGCCACATCATGCAAGTGTGGCATGAGGACGGAATTCCCGCGGATATGCCGGTGTTCATCACGGAGGGAAATCTTTCCTCGGGCGCCAGCGAAACTTATCAGGACATTTTCGCCGGAGTCTGGCTGGCTGACTATATTGGATCGTTTTTGAACTCAGGCGGGAATGCGGTTTATTTTTTCCACTATCTGCCGCTGCAGATGGAGCCGGGCTGCAACAGCTCTCCGGGAACATTTGGGATGTTCACCATCGACGCCAACTACCAGATTCAGCAGCCGCTGGCGCAGTTCTTTGTGGCGCAGTTGATCAATCTGGAGTGGGCGTTGCCCAGCGGCAGCGAGCATCAAGTGTTTGCAGCGAAGAGCGACGTAGAGGATGGAGCCGGTCACGATTTAGTTACGGCTTACGCGGTGAAGCGGCCGGATGGCAAATGGGCGGTGATGGCGGTAAATCGGGACCAGCAGAATGCGCACAAAGTTCGGATTTCGTTTGACGGCCCCGCAGACAAACAAACGAGATTCGCCGGACCGGTAGAGATTTCAACTTTCGGAAGCGCACAGTATCAATGGCATCCAGCGCAGACCCGATTTATGGCTCACGCGGAGGATAGCGGGAAGCCCACGATTGTGGCCACGACGAGGGGAGCGGCAGATCCCGATGGGCCTATCGTTCACGCCAAAGTGAATGCGGACGAGAGCACGATGTATGATCTGCCGGCCGCGTCGGTGGTTGTAATCAGAGGAAATATCGGCGGAGCGAAATAATCGTGCCGATTGCTTGGCCGTTTGCTTCGTGGGAATAAACGTAATGGCTAAAGGCTAATGGCTAAGAGCTGTTCCTCACATTAACCAAAGTGCATCCACGTCGACAATCACCTGGGTTCGAGGAATTTTCTGTGCGGCCGCGTAAGCCAGCATAGCGCGCAGCGTGGCGTTGAGCTTCTCCCGGCTGGGCGACTTCAGCACGAAGTGATAGCGATAATCGCGCTTCAGTCGCAGGATGGGTGCGGCAGCGGGGCCAAGCACGCGCACACCTTCGTGACGGTTTTGCTCAAACCATCTTCCGAGCGTACCCGACCATTGCAGCGCTTCGTCAAGTTTGCCGCTGCGAATAAGCACGTTCGCCAGCGCAGAATACGGTGGGTAGTGCATCCAACTGCGGAAGCGCAATTCCTTATCGTAGAATCCGGCGAAGTCGTGGCGGGCCGCGTATTGCACGGCATAGTGATCTTGAAAATAAGTTTGTAGAACCACCTTGCCGGGAGATTGGCCGCGGCCGGCGCGACCCGCAACCTGGGTGAGCAATTGGAAGGTACGCTCGGCGGCGCGGAAGTCGGGCAATCCCAGGGCGCTGTCGGCGCCGACAACGCCGACCAGGGTGACGCCGTGAATGTCGTGGCCTTTGGCAATCATCTGCGTGCCAACGAGCAGGTCAAGTTCGCCTTCGCTGAGCGCGTTCAGCGTACGCTCAAAATCTTCGTGCCCGCGGACTGTGTCGCGATCGAGGCGCGCGATGCGCGCCTGCGGAAACATTCCGTGCAGCAGTTCTTCCAGTTTCTCTGAGCCGGTCCCAAGAAAATAAACGTACTCACTGCCGCAATGGACGCAGGCCTTGGGCACGGGCGCCGTATATCCACAGTAGTGGCAGATCATTTTATGCTCACGCTTGTGATGCGTGAGGGCGATGGCGCAGTTCTGGCATTCCAGAGTCTTGCCGCAAGTGCGGCATAGCGCGACGGGAGAATATCCGCGGCGATTCAGCAGCACCATGACTTGCTCGTTACGGTCGAACCGCTCTTTAATTTCCGCAGCCAGCTTGCGCGAGATGACTTGCTCGTGGCCGGTCTCCTGAAATTCCTGGCGCATGTCGATGATCTCGACTTCCGGCAGCGGACGCTGCTCCACGCGGTCCGGCAACTCGACCAGCGCATATTTATTTTTTTTCGCGTTGTAATACGACTCCAGGGACGGCGTGGCCGAACCCAGGACAACCGCTGCATTTGCCATCTTGGCGCGCATAACCGCAATGTCACGGGCGTGGTAACGCGGCGTCTCCTCCTGCTTATAGGAAGAATCATGCTCTTCGTCGACAATGATCAGGGCAAGATCAGCCACCGGCGCGAAGACCGCGGAACGCGTGCCGACGACCATGCGCGCGTCGCCGTTCTTGATCCGGTGCCATTGTTGCGCGCGTTCTTTATCGGACAAAGCAGAGTGCAGGATGGCAACTTCGTCGCCGAAGATCTGATGAAGATCGGCGGCCACTGCGGGCGTGAGGCCGATTTCAGGAACGAGGAGAATGGCGGAGCGTCCCGCTTCGAGCACGTTACGCATGCCCGCGAGGTAGACCGCGGTCTTACCTGAGCCGGTGACGCCGTGCAGCAGGATGCCGGAAAACTTTTTCGCCTCGACGGCTTCACGGATGCGGTTCAGTGCAGTTCGCTGCGCAGCATTGAACTCGAATGCGAAGGGTAGCGATCGAGGCCTGCTGCGCGAGACGGCAAACTTTGCCGGCTCTTCGACAATCTCGACCAGGCCGCGCTTGACCAGCGTGCCGAGAGTCGTTCGTGGGACGGCGAGCGCCTGCAGCGTCTCCACCGAAAGTCTGCCGCCTGAAGCGGCGAGCGTGTCGAGCAGGTTCCGCTGGTTGTCATTCAGTTTGCCGTCAGCGGATTTGAGCAGCGCAATCCTGATCATGCGTGTTGCGTCACGAACAGCGGAAACATCTTCGCGGACGAGCCACTTCTTTCGCACCATGCTGGTCAGGATGAATTTAGAAACTCCAGTCGCGGAGCGCACAGTCTCTTCGCGGACTTGGATGGTCTCGCCCGGCTCCGACTGCTGGGCGGATAGATAATCCAGCACGCGGAATTCGGCGGCTTGCTCCTCAGGGCTGCGCCGCGAACGCGCGGACGATCCCGACACTCCCGCCTGATGCAGCGCCACTCGTCCCTCAGCGGAGATGCGGTAGGCGGTGCCGCGTTTGAATTCCGCATTCAGCGGCAGCATGGTGCGAAAAACTTCGCCGATCGGGGCGAGGTAGTAATCGGCGATCCAGCGGCCGAGACGCAGCAGTTGCTCGTCGAGCACAGGCGCGACGTCGAGAACGTTCAGGATGTTCTTTATTTTTACCGAGGGCTTGCGGTCGTGCAATTCAACAACGATCCCGGTCATGCGCTGCTGTCGGAAGGGCACGAGCACGCGGCCGCCGACCGCTGGCGTGGCTTCGGCAGCGACACGGTAGGTGAAGACCATGTCGAGCGGCACGGGGAGGGCGACGTCGCAGTACTCGGGCATTTGATTGGAAGGATAACTCAGAGTGGATGCGTCATCGCGACTGTCATCCCGAGTGATGCGAGGGATGACGAGTTTCGACGGATATACACTTACTCGGCAGCCTTTTTCGGAGGCTCGATCCCTAGATACTTCATCACCATCTGCAGGTCCTTCCAGGCTTCGCCCTTCTGGCGCGGATCGCGCAGCAAATACGCGGGATGATAGGTGACAGCGAGGCGAGCTCCGGGCCACGCGGGATCGCTGCGAATGCCGGCGGGTTTGAAGTCGTAGAAGCGGCCACGCAGCTCTCCCAAAGACGAATTCATGGCCAGCAGATTCTTGGCCGCAGTCGCGCCCAGGGCCACCACAACTTTCGGCTTGATGGCAGCAATCTGCCGCATCAGAAATGGCGAGCAGGTCTCGCACTCATCGGGCTCGGGCGTGCGGTTTCCCGGGGGACGGCACTTGACCACGTTCGCGATGTAAACATCCTCGCGCCGCAGGCCCATCGCCTTGATCATGTTGTTGAGCAGCTGACCGGCGCGGCCGACGAATGGCTCGCCCTGCGCGTCTTCATCAGCTCCCGGACCTTCGCCCACAAACATCAACTCAGCGTGCGGATTGCCGACTCCGAAGACAAGATTAGTGCGGCCCTTGTGCAACTTGCAGCGCGTGCAGTCGCCAAGGTCTTCGCGAATCACCTGGAGCGCGGTGGTGGGATCGGCTACGCCAGATTCGGCTCTGGGCGCCGCGTTTGCGGGAATCTTGTCTTCAGCAACGATGGGGACAACAGCGGATTTTCTTGCGGCCATTTCCTCTTTCAATTCTGACAGGGATGATGAAGACGACGTTGAAGACAAAGATTCGGGAAGCAGCGACTCGCGCCGGTAGAAATCGTAGATGCCCAACTCATGGCAGTAGCGCACGCGTTCGGCGAGGGCGCGCCGCAATTCCGGATCAAGAGTGCGAAGCATTGGCTTCGATTGTAATGCAGAGGCGGGAAACTCGCCTTCAGGCCTTCACCGGCGACTTGCGCTGCTGGCGAATCCGTACGACCTGGTCCAGAACACGCTGTGCCACTTCCCACTTCGTGGTCTCAGGAACTTGAACGATTTCGTCGTGGGTGATGATCGTGACTTCGTTGCGATCGGAGTCGAACCCGATGCCTTCGCGGGATACGTCGTTGACGACCACGGCATCGAGGTGCTTGGAGGCAAGCTTCTGGCGGGCGTTCTCGAGGACGTTTTCGGTTTCCGCGGCAAAGCCAACGACGATCTGCGACTGCTTGCGTGCAGAAATTTCCTTAAGAATGTCCGCTGTGGGTTCGAGATCGAGCGTGATCGGCCCTTTGCGCTTGATCTTCTGTTCGGAAACATTCTTGGCGCGGTAATCGGAAACGGCAGCGGTTTTGATCACGATCGTCGCGTGGGGCAGAAGATCGAGTACGGCATTGCGCATCTGCTCGGCTGATTCCACACGCGTCACTTCGGCCGCTCCGGGCGGCGTGAGTGCCGTGGGACCGCTGACCAGCAGCACCCGAGCGCCGCGGCGCAGCGCAGCTTCGGCCACGGCATATCCCATGCGTCCGCTCGATCGGTTGGTGAGATAGCGTGCTGGGTCGATCTTTTCGCGTGTGGGGCCAGCGGTGATCAGCACGGTTTCACCCGCGAGATCCTGAGTCGCGCCCAGCGCTTCGAGAACCGCGGCGACGATCGCTTCATTTTCCGCCAGGCGCCCGGAGCCGGTCATGCCGCAGGCAAGGTACCCGGAGTCCGGTTCGACGATTTTCACTCCACGCCGGCGCAAGATTTCCAGATTCGCCTGAGTCGCGGCGTGATTCCACATGTTCACGTTCATCGCCGGAGCCACGACGACCGGAGCGGTAGTAGCGAGATAAAGCGTAGAGAGAAAGTCGCTGGCGATCCCTTGTGCAAAGTGCGCCAGAATGTCGGCAGTGGCGGGAGCCACCAGCAGCGCGTCAATCGACTGCGCGACCGCAATGTGCTCGATGGCCGAATCGATGTTCGCGGCTTGTTCTTCCCCCTGCGAAAACATTCCGGTAATCACTTTCTCTCCGGAAAGCGCGGCAAAGGTGAGCGGGCGGACGAACTCCTGGGCTGCGCGCGTCATGACCACCTGCACGCGAATGCCGCGGTCTTGCAAGAGGCGCACAATCTCCGCCGCCTTGTATGCCGCAATGCCGCCCGCCACTCCAAGAGCAACTTTCATAATTTTTCAGGCGCAGCGTTCACCGGCAACACCTAGGCGTCGCCGAAAGCCTTATCCAGCACGTCGGAAGCCTGCTCGGCTGCGCTGCGAGTTTCGGGGATCTCCCACTTCACCTTGCCCGCGCGAATTTCATCTTGCGCAATGCGGCACGGCTTGCGGGAGTTGGTTTGGACCACCGGCGGGGCTCCGGATTGAAGTTGGCGGGCGCGCCGGGCGGCGACCAGAATGTAGCGATAGTTGCTGTCGAAGCCTTCGATCAATTTCATGGATTCTCTCCCCTTGCTACCGGGATGCAAGATTTTAATTGCCGAATGTTGATTGCCCGAAAATTGGTGCGCTTCGTTCTTGCGTCTGCGACGCCACAAACCTGCCCCACCATTTTCCCACGAAACGCAAGGTTATGGGGGCTTCCGGCCCCGCAATCTGGTTACCGAGGACTACCCCCGCCAGGATCGCTGGGAACCTGAAACGAGTCGAGAATCCGCTTGAGACGATCGCGAACGTTGGCCAGACGGCAGCCGTCCGCCAGAGCCACCGTCTGCGCTTCCTCCCCGGAAAACGGCTTCCCCGAGCGGCGCAAGCGTTCCGATTGCACGATCGCCTGCAGATTCTTTATCGATTCCTCGAGCCGGTCGTTCACCAGAATGTAGTTATACCGGTCATAATTCTGAATTTCGCGGCTCGCCGCGAGCAAGCGCCGCTCGATCACCTCTTCGCAATCTTCACTGCGCTTGCGCAGGCGTTCTTCCAGCGTCTTGCGATCCGGCGGCAAGATGAAGATGCTGGTCGCTTCCGGAAGTTTCTGTTGAATTTGCGCCGCTCCCTGCACATCAATATCGAGCAGAAGATCGTGACCTTTTTGTTCCGCCTCGCGCAGGAAGCGGCGCGCGGTTCCGTAATAATCTTTTTCGAATACCTGGGCGTGCTCGAGAAACTCGCCATCGCGAATCATCTTCTCGAACTCGGAGCGCGAAACAAAATAATACTGTTTGCCATCGGTTTCGCTGCCGCGCGGGGCGCGCGTGGTGTAAGAGATGGAGAAATCCAGATCACGCACCGACTTCAGCAGTTCATTGACAAGGGTCGACTTGCCCGAACCGGACGGGGCCGAAATAATAAAGACCAGAGGTTTGTAGGCCGGAGAACTCATTCCAGGTTCTGCACCTGCTCCCGCGATTTTTCGATCTCAGCCTTCATGACAAGTCCAGCCTCGGTGATTTTCAGCGCATCACCGGCCAGGCCAGACGTCTTTGAAAGTAGAGTGTTTGCCTCGCGATTCATTTCCTGCAGCAAGAAGTCCAGCTTCTTTCCAACTTCTCCATGTTCATCGAGCAGACCCAGAAAATGCTGGACGTGGTTCTCCAGGCGAACGATTTCTTCCTGAATGTCGCTGCGGTCGACCAGCAGCGCGGCTTCCTGAAGGATGCGTTCTTTGTCGGCGCTCGATCCGAGTAACTCCTGCAAGCGCGACTGAAGCCGTTCCACATAGCTTTGCAAAACGGTGCGACGGTGCAGTTGCACGGTCTTGACCGCTTCGTGCAGATGGGCCATGCGCTGGCGCAGCTCGCGCTCTATGCTGCCGCCCTCCTGCTCGCGCATCTGATTCAAGCGATCGAGCGCTTCGTTCACCCTGGCCATGACCGCCGCTTCCAGCGCTCCTTCCTCGGGATCCTTGGCGGAATCAAGCGCGCCAGGAATGCGCAGGATGACGTTGAGGTCAGGTTGCGCAGGCACGGCAAACTCGCCGGCTGCGGCCCGGAAAGCCGCAATGTAAGCGCTGACCAGCGGACGATTCAGCGCGAGAGTTTCCCCGCCCCCGCGCTCCAGACTCAGCGTGACCTCGACATGCCCACGGGCAATCTTTTCCTTCAGCAGGCGGCGAAGCTGCATCTCAAGCGAGTCGGAACCTGAGGGCAGGCGAAAATGCAAATCGAGAAAACGGTGGTTCACCGATTTCAACGAGAGCGCGAAGGCGAGGCTGCCGTTGCCCGGTGTGGAGGGTGACGGCGACATGGCGCTCGCGCCCGCCGGCGCTGCATCGACGCCGCCTTCGGCGTGGCTTGTGAGTTCGCCTTTGACCTGCGCAAAACCCGTCATAGAGCGGAGAGGCATAAATGATTTTCCAAGTTTTTCGAGTACGCGGTTCTGAACGCGGATTTCAGCTCGGTCGCGCTGGCTCGAGTTTCGGCTCGAAGTCAGCGAACTGCAGCTCATACAGACGCCGGTACGTCCCCAACTTCGTCATTAGATCTTCATGAGCACCAATATCGGCGATTGCGCCGTTTTCGATCACCACAATCCGGTCGGCGCGGCGCACCGTCGAAAGACGGTGCGCAATCACAAATACGGTGCGGCCGCTCATCAGGTTATGCAGCGCGGATTGCACCAGTGCTTCCGATTCGCTGTCGAGCGCCGACGTAGCCTCGTCCAGAATCAGGATAGGCGCATTCTTCAAAATCGCGCGGGCAATGGCGATGCGCTGCCGTTCTCCGCCGGAAAGGCGCACGCCCCGTTCCCCAATCACCTCATCGTAACCCGCAGGCAGGGCCTGGATGAAATCATGCGCCAGCGCGGCGCGGGCCGCCTCCTCAACATCCTTCATCGCCACGTGAGGCTGGCCATAGGCGATGTTGTTGCGAACCGTGTCGTTAAACAGCACCGTTTCCTGGGTGACGATTCCGACTTGCTCGCGCAACGAAGCCAGCGTTACATCCCGCACATCGTTGCCGTCGATGAGCAGCTGGCCCTCGCTGGAATCGAAAAAGCGCGGAATCAGGTGCACCAGCGTGCTCTTGCCCGAGCCGCTGGAGCCGACAATCGCGACCACTTCGCCGCGCCGCACTTCGAGGTTAATGTCATGCAGCACGCGCGCGTCTTCGCCCTCACTGCCGTAGCTGAAGCTGACGTGATCGAACTGAACTGTCTTCGCGAAGGCAGGTAAGCGCTTGGCATGCAGCTTTTCGCGGACGTCATCTTCAATGTCCATGAACTTAAAGATTTCACTGGATGCGCCCAGAGCCTGCTGAAAGTTGTTGTTGAACTGAGCAAACTTGCGCACGGGATTGTAGAGGCTGAAGACAGCGGTGATGAAGGCCACGAAAATTGATGGCGTCATCTCGCCGTGTTTGACCTGCTCGCGGCCCAGCAAGAGCAGAAGGGCAATTCCGGCCGCGCCAAAAATATCCATGAGTGGAGAGCTCATCGCTGTCGCCGCCACCGAACGAAGGTTAGCGCGGAACAAACGCCGCGCTGCTCCGCGGAAACGTGAAATCTCCCATTTTTCGCTGTTGAACGCCTTGACGATGCGGTTGCCGGTAATGGTTTCGTGCAGGATGTTTTGAATCTCGGCTAGTTTGTCCTGTCCGTGCCGAGTCGTGCTCCGCACGCGAGACCCGATCTTGCGCGAGGAATAAATAATCGCCGGTATGAACAGCAACAGAGCCCAAGCCAGCTTTCCACCCAAAATCACGACTACGGCCGCGACCGATAGAAAAGTGAAAAGCTGTTGCAGGAATTCCGCCAGCACCGTGGACATAGCGTACTGCACGCGCTCGATGTCGTTGACGATCGTAGAAAGCAATGTGCCGGTCGTATGTTTGGAGAAAAATGCCGCCGAGCGCCGCAGGAAAGCGTTGTAGAGATCATCGCGCAGGTCGGTGATCATCCCGAAGCCGGCATGGTTCACCAGATATGTGCCGGTGTAGTCGAAAATTCCTTTGAGTACGGTCGAGCCAACCAGAGCAACCGCAACCATGGTCCAGGCATTCGTGAAATGCGAAGGCACTAACTGTTGCAGAAAAACCGGATGGTGCGTAACCGGAATCACAAACAGCTGAATGTCTTTCGATCCGGTAGCGGGATTCAACACGCGGTCGAAGATCGGGCGGATCAACAAAAACTTGAAAGCATCAAGCGCGCCCACCGCAGCCATCAGCAAAACGGAAGCCAGAATCTGCCACCAGTAGGGCAGCGCATAGCGGACGAGGCGTGTCAGTTGGCGCATACCGCTCCGAGCAGGCCGCAGTGGCTTACGGACGGTGGAATGGTCATGGAGTGCAAGAGCCTATTTTACTGCGGTCGCTGGTGGTTTGTCGTTGGCCGTTTGTCAAAGGCTGATGGCAATCGGATTTTGGACGCTAACGACTAACGACCAACAACTAACGACGGGTTCTTTCATCTCGGCATATCCCGATGCCCAACTTTTACGCGGTATCCGGCTTTGTGCAGGCGTTTGCCTACTTCCTCGGCGATCATTACCGAACGGTGCTGGCCTGCGGTGCAGCCAAAACTGATGGTGAGATAACTCTTGCCCTCGTGGATGTAGTGCGGCAGCAAGTAAATCAGCAGATTCGAAATGCGGGCGATAAACTCCTTGGTCTGCGGAAAGGACCGGATATAGCGGGCGACGCGAGGATCGCGTCCGGTGAGCGGTCGGAACTCTGGCACGAAATGCGGGTTGGGCAGGAAGCGAACGTCGAAGACAAGATCGGCTTCCTCCGGCAAGCCGTGGCGGTAGCCAAAGCTCCCGCAGGAGACCAGAATGCTTTTCTCGGTCGCCTTTTCGCGGAAACGTTCCGTAATGTGGGCGCGCAATTCGTGCACGTTGAACTTGGAAGTGTCGATGACGATATCGGCCAAGGCCCGGATGCTCGCCAGATGCCGCCGCTCGGTTTTGAGCGAGGCATTGACCGGCGTGTGCGTTCCGAGAGGATGCGGGCGGCGAGTCTCACTGAAACGGCGCATCAGCACCGCGTCGGACGCTTCGAGGAACGCGACCTTGGTCGGGATCATGCGGCGCACTGCCTTCAGAATGCCGGGCAATTGTTCGAGTTGGGAGCCTTCGCGAACATCCACCACCAGCGCCGTGCGGCGAATCTCGGTCGATTGCAAAGCCATCTCCGCGAAGCGCGGGATCAGCTCGACCGGAAGATTGTCGACGCAGTAGTAGCCGAGATCCTCAAAAGCCTTGAGCACCGAAGCTTTGCCGGAGCCGCTCATCCCTGTGACGATGACTAGTTCTGGAGGATGCGGAGGTTTGTGCGCGGCGGCATGCGAGCTTTTCTTTCTGCTCGTTTTATCTCCTCTGGTCGCTCCTCTGCGCGATGGGGCTTTGCGCTTGCGGGACCCCGACGATTTCCGAGGCGTCATAAAATCGATAGTAGCACTGAAGGCGGGAATCTTGTGCGCCGGAACGGGTGCATCTCGGAGCACGAAGGTCTGCTTGGCTTCAATTCCCCAAAACCGAAACTGGACGCTTCCGCGCAATCCGTTTTCTGATTTGTCTCCGCACTGCCCGGACAGGTAAGCTAGGTCGCCATGAAGAAGTTTCACGAACTCAGCGAACGCGAAGTGCTGGCTCTGGCGATTGCTTTGGAAGAGGAAGACGAGCGCGTGTATGCGGACTTTGCCGAAGGCCTGCGGCAGGATTATCCGGCATCGGCGGCGATGTTTGAGGGCATGCGCGAAGAGGAATCGGGTCACCGCCGGCGCTTGATCGAGTTGTTCCGGCAGAAGTTTGGCGAACACATTCCCTTGATCCGGCGTCAGGACGTGCGCGGGTTTGTAGAGCGTCCGGCACTCTGGCTGATGCGTCCGTTGCGCATCGAGGCGGTGCGCAAAGAAGCCAGCACGATGGAAGTGGAGACGCGGCGGTTTTATGAGAAGGCGGCGGCGCGCACCGAAGACGCCAGCATCCGGCAACTGCTCGATGATCTTATTAATGAAGAGCGCGAGCACGAAGAGCGCGCGCAGGAACTGGACAAAGAGAAGCTTCCGGCCAGCGTGAAGGCCGATGAAGAGCGGGCGCAACGCCGTCTGTTCGTGCTCCAGATCGTGCAGCCCGGCTTGGCGGGGCTGATGGATGGTTCGGTTTCCACGCTGGCGCCGGTGTTCGCGGCTGCGTTTGCGACGCACAGCACTAATGACGCGTTCCTGGTGGGCCTTGCGGCTTCGGCGGGAGCAGGCATCAGCATGGGCTTTGCCGAGGCGCTTTCCGATGATGGCAGTTTGACTGGGCGCGGGCATCCGTGGGTGCGCGGGCTGATCTGTGGCGCGATGACCGGACTGGGCGGAATCGGACACACGCTGCCGTTTCTGCTGAGCGACTTCCGCGCGGCGCTGTGGGCTGCAGGAGCGGTCGTGATTGCAGAGCTTGGAGTGATCACGTGGGTTCGGCAGCGCTATATGGATACTCCGTGGATTTCGGCGGCGCTTCAGGTCGGGCTGGGCGGAGTGCTGGTTTTCATCACTGGTGTGCTGATTGGGAAGTCTTAGTTCGGGCTTTGGGCTTCGGGCTTTGGGCTTCCGGCTTCCGGCTTCCGGGTAAGGCCTAACACCTAGGACCTGTCTTCACGGTTGCGTGTCTAGAGGGTGTTTGCTTTTTTCGTAGAATTCGGTTTGCAGCTTCAGGCTGACTTCGTCCGCTTTCACGGCGCGGATCGTTTTGATCACGGCGTTGATCCACCAATCCATTTGAAATTTGCCGAGCTCTACTGTGGCGGCGGAGCCGTCGCCGGAATAGTGGTTGGGGAAGCGGGCGTACCACCAGATTCCGGTGTAGACGTCGTCGGGAAGATTCTGGCGGTGCTGGTCGGCTCCTGATTCGTTGCTGGCGCGGTCGATGTGGACCGTGTCGGGACGGGAGATCATCATCTTTGAGGTTTCGCTTTCGCCGGCGTGCATGTCGATCTTCGTCTTTTTCGGAGGGCCGCCAGAATCGGGAGTGCGCTGGTCGAAAACATAGACCACGTAGTCGTGGGGCTTATCTAACTGTGTTTGCGCGAAAAATGGGAGCAGGCTTTCGTTGCCGCCGTGGCCGTTGATGATGATCACTTTTTTGCAACCGTTGCGGGCCATCTCGTCGGTGGTTTCCTGCAAGAGCGCGAGCTGCATTTCGCGGCTGTAGGCGATGGTTCCGGGCTCGTGGCGGGCTTCAGCGATCTGGCCGAAATAATATTCGGGGAAGACGACGACGTATTCCTGTTCGGCGGCGTGCAGCGCGGCGTAGCGGACGTCGAGGAGGTCGGTGCCGAGGGGGAGATGCGGCCCGTGTTTCTCCAGGATGCCGAAAGGCAGCAGGCAGGTGCCTTGGGAGCGGTGAATGCCTTCGCGGAAGTCGGCGGCGGTGAGTTCTTCCCAGTGGACGGAGAGCTTTGGTTGCGGCGGCGTCGTTTGGGCTTGGGTCAGACTGGACGCGGTTAGAATTATCAGCAGCACATGGAGCATCTTGCTCGTGGTCATCCGCGAATCTCCTCGGCGGCGAATTCTAGCATGCGGGAAACCGGGCAGCACAGTTAGGAGCGGGAGATCCCCTTCGGCTTCGCTCAGGGCAGGCTATCGCTCCGCCTTGAAGGACGGCTGCGCTCGGGATGACGCCGACGTGAGGGTGCGAGGTTCTCTGTGACGCCTGTGGATTTGCGGGCGAAATAAACTTACCCATTGTTGCTCGCCGTTTAGGCAACGATGGTGCTAATGCGGGGTACCCCCCTCCCTTGTGCCCTTGGAAAGTCTTGCTGGGCGCGGGGTCTGCAAAAAGTGTGGGCAAATTCTTGATGTCAAAGAACTTAGAGGTCAAAATCTAGAGAACAAAGGGCTTAGAGGTCGCCACTGAGGCTTGACCTGAGTACGCCCGCTTCGACCATGATCGCGCAGGTGTGGGGCTGTGGACAAGGTTAGATGTCACAGGGTGGGTGTGGGAAAGTTTTGAGTGGTCCCGCATGCGCGGGAAACGAAAAACAACTGGCGCGGTCAGCGTTACACTCCAACCCCATGCGGATACGGGAAGCCTCTTGGCTGGATTTTATTGGTCTGGTTTACCCGTCACCTAGGGCCGAACCAAACGTCACGACCAATGGGCCGCGCAGAGGGCTCGACCTGAGAATCGGATTGAAGCACCCAGCGGGCCTAGCGAAGGATGCGGTTGGCGACATTCATCCACCACGGCGACGCGTGGAGGAATGTCTCCATGGCGGCGATTTGGGAAAGGATCAGGATCGGAAGCGCGTAGAGGTAAACCTTGTGGACGCGGCGATCGACGATGAGGTCGCGGACGACGCCGAGACAAATCAACGCGTCTACGCCGGCCGGCGAGAAGATGAGCGGCAAGTCGGGGAAGCGGCCGAAGGCTGCGTCGGCCAGGGCGCAGGAGGCGATCAGCATCAGGCGCCGATGGAACTCGGGCTTCGTGCGCCAGTAGATAGCGAGCGCAAAGGGCACGGCGAAGGAGGCAAGGTCCAGGACCTGGACAATGGTGAAAGCTGCGGAGTTGAAGGGGTCCTTTTGATCGATGGAGAACCTGGCCATGCTGATGGAGGTCCAAGCGCCGAGGACAACAACGGCGACGGCGAGCGCGACACCGAACCAGCCCAGCCTGCGGTGCACTTGGACGTTGTGGGAGCGGATCAGCGCGGATTGCACAATGAAGAACACAACCCATCCGGGGAACACGATGGCGTGGATGTACAGGACAAAGGGTGGGAGCGGCGAGGCATGTATGAGGTTGTGGTCGATGGTGTGGCTGAATCCGTAGACCACGGTCGCAGCGATCAGCAGCGACATGAAGAAATAAAAGTATTGACCCCAAAAGTTCGCACGCTTGGTCTTCATCTGATTCGCCAACGCGTGCGGTTTAGAGCTCATTTTTGCAGGCCGATAATAACACGGCCAGTCGAGCGGGTTCGGCTAGGTGGGCCTTCATAATGGGTTCAGCCTAAATCGATAACTTTCTGGTTTTCGGAAAACCGAGAGCCCTCTGAGCCGCGAGTGGTACGGGGTTGTCTCAAATCGCGTAACATCGCCATATCACTCATCGACTCGGGAACGTGCGCGGGGCAGCGAGGGTGCTGTTCGGGCCGCCGGTGCTTCGGTGCGGCGAATCTCAGCGGCTGAAGCCGCGTTGGGCTTGCGGCGGCGGCACTGTTTGACAGCTTGTTGGCGTAAAATCGTGATTACACTCATTGACGCCGGGGCCGTTGAAGCGCTAACGCCCGTCAACAACAGTTAGGTAAACTAACGGACTTTTCCTAATCACACACCACCCGGTCCGGTGTCTTCCTGCACTGCCACGAGCGAGGTTTAGATCTATTGCCGAGTAGCGGATGCCCGACGCTGCGGAACTCAACCGGTTGTCTCTCGGCTACGGCGTAGATCTGGCTCTTGATGTCGGGCCGCAGCCAGGTCTGGGACCACGCGAGCTGCGTTTTCTCACCGCACAGCAACAGGTCGCCGCGTCCGTCTGGTGGGATGGATGTACGGCTCGCGACTTGGCACTCAATTACTTCGCCGGAGTTCCAGAGGCTAGCGCTTAAGTGGGGGAGAAACACGTCCCCTTGCACGCGTGCGACCAGCATGTCCTCGTTCTTAGGGCGGCATCCGGTAGCAATGATCAGCAGGAAAGCGGCCACACAGTGCCTAAGATGCGAGCTGGAGTTCTTCATCCTGCTGGATTCTAGCTTCGGAGGGTGGCCGTCGCAAAACCCGCTCGAACCGGAGTTTTCTGCTGCTTCTTCGCGGGGCAGTGATGGGCGCTGCGCTGCGGCCCGATGCACCCTGGGCCGCTGGACCCTTCGGCTTCGCTCAGGGCAGGCAGCCGGGGGCGGCTGTCCCCACATGGGTAGCGGGATCCGACGGTAAAGAAAATAAACTGAGCCACCAGCGCTCAGAAAATAAGGTTCACTCATTCGTCATCGGGCGGCACTCAGGGCTACGTAGGCCAAGCCCACGATCGAAACGGCGACGAACAGGTAAGGCCACAGTTCGAGAGCACGTCTTAATCCGGATGCGGGTGAAGGTATTTGCGTTGCGGATCTCGGCATGGCACCTCCTAAACGGGACAGGATTCATGCGCGACTACGGTCCAGCGAAGCGCCGCGGAAAGGTGGAGCGGTGAGGCCTTGCAAGACCGAAGCGAGGCGAAGGTGGTTGTAAACACCGTAACAAGTCCCGGGCTCGGCAATTCGCGGAATTCCGTTTTGTCCGGAATTCGTAACTCACGGTAGAAGATGAATTGGAAAATTGGTGACCGGCGCTTAGCTGTGCCGGTCACCGGCGATAGCTTTCGATTATGCAGCCAGCTTCTGGCCGAGGAACTCCTTGGCCTTGCCCAGCTCTGTGTCCCACTTGGTGAGCTGGTCGGGCGTGAGGAAACCTGCGAGGCGCTGACGGATCGCGGCTCGATTGTCCGTGACTTTCTTCAGCAAATCCTCTTTGGTCGCGTTGGGATTCTGCTGTTTGTAGTCTTCCAGTTTCTGGTAGGCCTCGCTCATGAAGCCTTGCAGTTTCTGTTTCTGGTCGTCGGAGAGATTGAGATCGGCGCCTAATCTGTTGAGTTCAGTGGTGACGGATGCGATTTGTTCGGGAGTTAACGGCATAGTGCTCCTTGGCAACCAGGCTGGATTGCTGCAGTTACTAATTGGGGCGCAGACCCACTCGGCAGAGCGTCGAGCGGGCTTGCGACTTTTTCTTTCCACCCAGACAGTGCGAGTTGTGCTGAAGGAGGCGGGCAGCGGTCTGCCCGCAGGACGGAGCAGATTTTATAGAGTGGAGGTTAAGAACGAGGTGCGGGGTTGGCAACTGTAAAAGTTGACAGGGGGTAGCGTGGATTCTCCGGAGCTGGCTTGTTGCTGGTCCGGGCGTGGCGGAAATTCCTCTTTGAGTCCTGAGCGCTTCGGCGCGAAAAGGGATCCTTCGACTGCGCGACTGATTCTCTTCGAGAATCAGCCGCTTCGCTCAGGATGACAGGACGATGGGAGGGCGCTGCGCTGCCGCGCCGAGGTTGCGCTAGGCGAGCTTGCGGAGTTTGGTTACGCGGCCGGACTCGACCCACTCGACTACGAAGATGTTGCCTTCGTGGTCGAAGCAGGCTCCGTGGGGGCAGACGAAGCGGCCCGGGACAAAGGTTCCGGGAGACTGATTTCGGACTTTGCTCCAGTCTTCGCGGGAGTATTCGGATTCGCCGAGAGTTGCGACCACGTTGTTTTTGCGGTCGAGAATGATGACTTTGCTTAAGAGGTCGGCGATGACTACGTCTCCGTTGCGCTCGTGCAGATAGCAGGGCATCTTCGAGGTGCCGAGGATGGAGTCGACGTGTTTGCCATCGAGGGTGAAACGCTGCAGGCGGCTGTTGCCGCGGTCGGTGATCACGAGTAGCGGCGTCGCGTTGCTGTTTTCGGATCCGCGGGTGTCGATCCAGAGGCCGTGCGGGCAGTCGATCTGGTCGTCGGCTTTTCCGAGGCCGCCGAAGGTGCGGATGAATTCGGCTTTCTGGTTGTACTGATTGATGAAGCTGGAGCCGTATCCGTCGCCGACGTAAATGTCGCCGTTGGGGGCGATGGCTACGTTGGTGGGGCGGTAGACGACTTCGGAAATTTTGTCTTTGGGTTTGTAGGCATCGGACTCGGAGGGGTATCCGAGGGTGAAAACTTCTTCGCCCTTCAGGGTGCGCTTGGTGACGATGCCGTGTTCGTAATCGCAGAGATAGAGGAACTCTTCGCTGCCCTCTTGGCGGATGGTAAGGCCGTGGGCTCCGCCTTTGAACTGGCGTCCCCAGGAGCGGACGAACTTGCCTTGCGGATCGAAGACCACCATGGTGTCGAGGCTTTCGCTCGCGGCATTCACGGTGTGGTGGATGTAGATGTTGCCTTGGGAATCTTCGCAGACGCCGTGAGTGTTGCCGTACTTGATGGTGCGCGGGAGTTGACCCCAGTCGTGGATGGCTTCGTATTGATGGTCGCCTTGGCCTAGGATGGGGGCTTTGGAGCCGGCTTTGTCGGTGGCGCGGAGGAATGCCGGGGCGCAGGCGGCGGCGGCGGTGGTGAGTAGAAAGCTGCGTCGCGTTACTGGCATGGAATGGGGCTCCTGATGGGTTCGGTGACAGCAGTCGGCTATGAGCCGTCAGCTCCAGGGCAATAAGGAAGCGAGCCAGACGCACCCTTCGGTCGCATTCGCTCTCTCAGGGCAGGCTCCGTTGAATCGCGCGGCTCGCCCGGATTCCTCACTGCGCGAAGAACGCTTGTTCGGAATGACATCCTCTTTAACTTCTTAATTTCTTTTGAGTCCTTCACTTACTTTTGGGCGACTGTTTTCTGGTCGACTAGTTTGGGATCGGCGAATTGCAGCCAGAAGCCCATCATCTCTTCGTCGCTGGGCTCGCCCCAGCGGATGGCTTTCGAGGGATCGGGATTTTGGGGATTGTCGAATGAGTTGTCGAAATAGGCGGTCGTCACGAGCTTTGTGCCTTTCGGCAAGGCGAACTGATGCTTCAGGAAATACGTTTCCTGCCAGCGGAAATCATAGTGCGGGACGTTGAGGATGACTTCGTGATGACCGTCGGGATAGATGGCCTCGGTGGTCATGCTTTTGCCGCGGAAGTGCATGTGCGCGGTGTAGGCGAGGGCGGTCACGTCTTTCGGCAAGGTGTAGCAGGAGGTCACGCGGTGATTTCCGTCGTTGGGCGGAATCAGGAAGAGGTTGTTCCAGATTTCGTACTGCGCAATCTCGTGCTTCACGGGTTCACGGGCGAAGACGAGGCCGATGCTGGTGTGGTCTTTCACATCATCGCCGGTATGGTTGCTGTAGTGAACTTGAAACTGTAAATAGGAGCCCTTCGGAATTCGCAACGCGAAGCCGGACGGCCGGGTCTCGGCTAAATGGCCGGGGAGATAGATGCCAGGGACGATATTCAAATATCCGGCGGGATGGCCCGGAATGCCGCCACCATCGGGCGAGGAGCAGCCATCGTCGACTACGGGCGCATCTGTCCGCAGGTGAAGGACTTTGCCGGTGCGGTAGTGATATTTATCGACTCCAGCGTCGGCTTTGGTGTTCTCTTCTTTTTTCTCGGCGACCTGATCGGCCTCGATGACGGAGACGGTCGCGTGATGCACGACGCGGCGATCTCCGGGAAGCACTTCGGCGGCTTGAATCCATTTGTCCTCAGTGAAGTTGGTGGGAACGTAGATGTATTCGTAGTCGTCCATGGTGCTGCCGGTCACGGTGAACTCGGGGATAGTGAAGACAACATCGGGCTTGATGTGCCAGCCTTCGGCAAATACGGGAGCGGGCGGCAGATCTTTCGGGTCGCCTTCGCGGGCGCCGGTTCTGACCCAGGCGTCGATGGTGGCGATGTCGTCGGCGGAGAGGCGGGGATCGTTGAGGAAATCTCCAACCTGGGGATCGGCGTGCCAGGGCGGCATCTTGCGCTGAACAACGGCGTCACGAATCTGCCGGGTCCAGGGACGAGTATCTTTGTAGGTCATCAGCGACATGGGAGCGATGTCGTTGGGGCGATGGCAGACGACGCAGTTTTTATAGAGGATGGGAGCGACGTCGCGGTTGTAGGTGACTTCTTTCGGAGAGCTTGGATTCGGGGTATCCTGACCGGCGCCCAGGAACAGAGTACAAAATGCTGCTGCAATCAGGACAAAAACGATTCTACGCGGAACCATGCGTCCTCCGGGCCGGATTCTTCAGGCCGCAGGCGCTATTCTATGACCAGGCTTCCCGCAGTACAAGCGCGGTTTCTGCGCAGCAGTGTGCTAGCGTCGTGGACCAAAAGCCCTTAACCGCAAAGTGCGCAAAGGATTCGCGAAGGTCGCGAAGAAGGGCAAAATCGAAGTCGGGATACTACCTTCTCTTTCTGATCGGGCGGGGCTTTAGGATAGGATGTTTGCAATTTTCGAACGTGAGACGATTCCCAGTCCCATTTTCCGAGTCCCAGGAGGCCTCATTGAAGCGCAGCAAGGCGGTTGTGCTCTGTTCTCTTTTCTTATGCTTCTTGTTTTTGACGGCCGCGTCGCAGGGGCAAATCGACGATGCTACGCGGAAGCTTTCCCACGACATCTTCAAACAACTGATCGAGATCAATTCGACAGATTCGGTGGGCAGCGTGACGGCGGCTGCGGAGGCGATGGCGCAGCGCTTTCGCGATGCGGGATTTGCCGAAGCCGCCATGCAGATTCTGGGTCCGAATGACCGGAAAAAGAATCTTGTGGTTCGGCTGCGGGGGACGGGAAAGCGCAAGCCGCTTCTGCTGATTGGGCACCTTGATGTGGTTGAGGCTCATCGCGACGACTGGACCACCGATCCCTTTATTTTCGTGGAGAAGGATGGCTTCTACTACGGGCGCGGGACGCAGGACATGAAGAGCGGCGACGCGATCATGGCGACGACGCTGATCCGCTTCAAGAAAGAGGGTTACACGCCGGATCGCGACATCATTCTGGCACTGACGGCCGATGAAGAAGGCGGCAAATCGAACGGAGTCGACTGGCTGCTGAAAAACCATCGCGACCTGATTGACGCCGAGATTGTCTTCAATCACGACGGCGGCGGCATTTTGAGCGACCATGGCAAGCCCGTGATGATGACGGTGGATGCCACGGAAAAGTTGTATGCGGATTTTCAACTGTCGGTGACGAACCCGGGAGGCCACAGCTCTCTGCCGCGGCCCGACAATGCCATCTACGCGCTGAGCGATGGGCTGATAAGGCTGAAAAACTACCAGTTTCCTTTCGAGTTGAACGAGGTGACACGCGCCTATTACGAGCGGATGGCGAAAGTGGCTACGCCGGAGCGTGCTGCCGACATAAGGGCGATGCTGAAAAATCCTCCT
Source organism: uncultured Acidobacteriaceae bacterium (assembly GCA_963827005.1). GTDB lineage: Bacteria > Acidobacteriota > Terriglobia > Terriglobales > Acidobacteriaceae > Sulfotelmatobacter. The sequence goes on along the minus strand of CAWGZD010000006.1, from coordinate 677,767 downwards.
GATGCCGCGGCGGTGGCGCGGCTTTCGAAGGATCCGATCGACAACTCGACGATTCATACCACCTGCGTGGCCACGCGTTTCGAAGCCGGGCACGCCAACAATGCGTTGCCGCAGCGCGCCGAGGCTAATGTGAATTGCCGGATTCTGCCGGGACACTCGGCCGAAGAGGTGCGGCAGGAGCTGGTCAAAGTATTTGCCGATCCGAAGATTGCGGTGCTTTACGCGGACAACTTCGGAGTTTCCGACCGGGCTCCTGACCGGAAGACCTTGCCGCCCCCGCCGCTGCGGCGGGATGTGTTTGGTCCGCTGGAAAAAATCACCGCCGAGATGTGGCCGGGAACTCCAGTGATTCCTGAAATGGCGACCGGCGCATCGGACGGCATCTACACCATGGCTGCGGGACTGCCTACGTACGGAATTGCTGGGATCGCGATTGATCGTGATGACATCCGAGCCCATGGGAGGGATGAGAGGCTGGGGATTGAGTCCTTCTACACGGGAGTGGATTTCTATTACCGGTTTCTGAAGGCGATGACGTCGGAGTAGGCGGCCTCGGCAGAGGCTCCTCTTTGAGCCTTGGGCACTGCTTGCGGGAAAAGGGGTCCTTCGACTGCGCGGCTGATTCTCTTCGAGAATCAGCCTCTTCGCTCAGGATGACAATGGGTGGTGAAAGCGACTCTTTATGGGGCTTCGATTAGCTCCATCTTGCCGTCGCGGGTGCGGTGCAGCACCATCACTTTGCCTTTGGGATCGCGGAAGACGAAGACGTCGCGGTCGCGGAAGTGGGCTTCCTTGATGGCTTCTTCAAGGGTCATGGGGCGCATGGAGACGGCTTCATCGGAGCGGACGAGATGGACTTCGGTCGTCCGGGCGACGGCGGGATAGCGGTGGACGACGACGGCCACGGCAGTCTTTTCGGTTAATCCAACTTTGGTTAGCGCTTCTTCGCTCTGCGGCTGCGGAGAGTGGCCGTTCCATTTCTTTACTTCTTCGCTCTTGCGGGCGGAGCGCTTCTTGGATTGCCAACGCGTCTTGTATTTTACGGCCTGCTTTTCGAGATGGTCGAGAGCCTCGTTGACGGCGATCGCCATGTCTTTCGCTTGGGCAAGGCCGACTAGCGGGCCGTTGCGGGGGCTGATGGTGATTTCGGCTTTGTGGCGATGCTTTTCGACGGCGAGGATGACCTTGGTTTCAAATTTGTCACCCAGGATTTTGCGGAGTTTGGTGAGGCCAGTTTCAACTTCTTTGCGGATGGCGGGAGTGACTACGTAGTGCCTGCCGGTGTATTCCACGTTCACGAGCGGCCCTCCTTACGGGTTGCTTGGGCGGTGCTTGCGCGAAACAAAAATCAAAATCTTCAACCACAGGGGACACGGAGGTCCACCGGGTAAAGCTTACTATTCTTTTACTCGGCGCTGGTGCGTGCTGGGGATGCGCATGTCTTCACGATACTTTGCAACGGTGCGGCGAGTTACCTGGATGCCTTGCGATTGCAGGATGCGGGTTAGTTGTTCGTCGGTGAGCGGACGGCTGGGGTCTTCTTCTTCGATTAGTTTTTTGACGCGGCGCTTGAGGATGAGCAGGCTTGTGTTGCCGCCCTCGGGGCCCTGCACGCTTTCACTAAAGAAATAGCGCAGTTCGAATACGCCTTGCGGGGTGTGGGCGTATTTGCTCGCGACCGCGCGGCTCACGGTGGAAGGATGCACGCCGATTTCTTCGGCCACCTCCTTGATCATCATTGGCTTGAGCTGGTCGATGCCTTTTTCGAGAAAATCCTGCTGGCGGGCCACGATGCAGTAACAGACTTTGGTGATGGTTTGCTTGCGCTGCTCGATGTTCTTGATGAGCTGGATGGCGCTCTTGTAGCGCTCTTTGACATAGTCGCGGGTATTTTTGTCGTTGGTGTCGCGCGTGATCAGCTTCTTGTAGGCCGGGTTGAGGCGAAGCTGGGGCAGGTCATCGTCGTTCATCAGGACGAGCCATTCGTCGCCGTGCTTGATGAAGGCAACATCGGGCTCGATCAGGCGCGCCTGGATTTTGTTGTATTGCAGGCCGGGGCGGGGGTCGAGGGTGCGAATGTAGTCGAGGGCTTGCTGGACGGCGTCGACGGGGCGTCCGATGGCCTTGGCGATCTCCTTGTGCTGTTTGCTTTGCACGGCGCGCAGGTGCTGGTCGACGACGGCCATGGCATCCTGCAGAACTTGTGCGGTGCCGTTGCCGTTTTTCTCGCCATTCTTGTGCAGAGTCGAGCTGTTGCTGGTGATAGCGCAACTGGCGGAGCAGGCATTCGCGGAGATCGCGGCATCCCACGCCCGGAGGATCGAGCTGGCGAACTACCTCGAGAGCTTCCTCGAGATCGGTGGGGGTGAAGGTGGATTTGTAGACGGGGACGCGCAGGCGCGGGTGCCGGCTCGGGCGCGGGAGCGGCAGCGGCAGCCGAATTTCCGTTGCGCGCGGGGAAAGTGGATTCGGTCGAAACGCGGGCGGAAAGCGGGACATCGGCTCGACCCAGAGGGTTCTCAGGAGAAACATTGGAGCCGGAGAACTCGGACGACTGCGGGCTGGCGGCGATCAGGTCGTCCGATAATCGGCGTCGGAAATATCTGGGCCGGATTCAGAGTCTGCAGGCGTTGCTTCAGCGGAGCTAGCTTCGGCAGAAAGCGCTTCGGCGTGATCCAATCCCAGAGCTAGAGCTTCGCTGGCGATATTTCTGGCGGTGACCGCATCGGCTTCGGGAGGCGCGGGTGGGGCTACGCCCAGCATTTCTTCGTCGCTCGCGATCAGGTAACCGTCTTCGTTGAGGTTGCCGATGATCTGTTCGGCGGCCTCGCGCACTTCGCGGCGCAGGCTCAGGGCGCCTAGCTGCCAGGCGAGGTGGTCGGTGAGGTTTGTTGGCTTCGAGAGGAAGTTTTCAAATGACGGACGCTCGATTTCTTCCATCTCGCCGCGAGTGCGGTAGCCGGGATCGAGGTAGTCCTGAAAGAAGGATCCAAAATCGATCTCTTCGAAGGGATCTTTTTTCTCTGCGGTGATGGGAGCTTCTTCGCCGGAAGCCGGCGCGGGGCGGTCGCGGTCTTCTTCTTTGCGTCCTATCTCGTCGATGAGCGGGACGGAGTCTTCGAGCTCTTCGAGAACCGGGTTCTCGACCATCTCGGAGTTGATCATGTCCTTGAGTTCGAGTTTGTTGAGCGCGAGGACGGACACCATCTGCACCAGACCCGGGGTGAGGATCTGGCGCTGGGATAGTTTGACGCTCAGTTTGTGCTGAAGAAGAACCATGTCGTTCGTCGTTAGTTACTCCAGCTTGTCGAGCCGATCGTCGTGGCTGTCCAGCCGGTGTTCGTGCATCTCCACAATTCGCAGCAACCTGGCTGTGCCTTCGGCAACCTCGGTGACTAGCTTTGCCGCCCGGTCAAGTTGGCGATCATGTTTCTCGCTCTCTAGCGATAACAGCTCCAAATTGCGAGTCAGAGCTTCCAGCCGTTCATCAATCGTCATCGCTGTTTCCTTCCAGTATTCCTTCCAAGGCTCCAGGATTACTTATGATCGCAACTCCTTGATAATCGACTTCAGCTCCGCGACCGCTGCCTCATCCATCGCTCCCGGTCTGTTTACCAGCGGGCTTAGCTTGTCGCAGCGTTTCCTGTATGCCTCGACTCTAGGGTTTTGCTGTTTTATCTCCGCAAAATCAGTCCACTCAAAAGGATATAGTTCCGTCTCCGCCAAGGAACGCTCAATCACCTGTGCTGCCTCTTCCGGGCTCATGTCCCGTTTCCATTTCCCCTTCACACGCGACATTTTGGGGGGCCACAGCGTTATGCTCGGGTTGCCGTTTGTCTTCGCCATACGGCTTTCCTCGCCACCCTGCCCATCAGCGCCTAAAGGCGCATCATCTAACCCTCTTGGCGGCGCTGCTGAAGCCGCGTCCTTTCAAAGCTCTTTTAGTCCCGAATCACACTAAGGAGAAACTTTCTCCCAGATACACACGCCTTACTTCCGGATCGCTGGCTAGCTGTTCGGGCTGGCCTTGGCGGAAGATGCGGCCGTCGTCGATGATGTAGGCGCGGTCGGTTACCGATAATGTTTCGCGCACGTTGTGATCGGTGATCAGCACTCCGATGCCGCTGGCCCGCAGGCTGCTGATAATTTTCTGCAGGTCGAGAACGGCAATGGGATCGATGCCGGAAAAAGGTTCGTCGAGCAAAATGAAGGTTGGGCTGATGCACAGGCAGCGGGCAATCTCGACGCGGCGGCGCTCGCCGCCTGATAAAGCGTAGCCTCGATTCTGCCGGATGTGCTCCAAGCCAAGTTCATCGATAAACTTCTCCATCTTCTCGCGGCGCTCGTGCCACGACATTGGTTGCGCTTCTAACACCGCGAGGATGTTTTCCTCGACGGTGAGTTTGCGAAAAACCGAAGCTTCTTGAGGGAGATAGCTGATGCCATACTGGCGGGCCCGGAGGTACATGGGAACGTCAGTAATATCCTGACCGTCATACAGAACGCGGCCAGTGTCAGGGGGGATCAGGCCAACAATGGCGTAGAAAGTAGTTGTCTTGCCTGCGCCGTTCGGGCCGAGCAACCCGACCACTTCGCCTTGCTCGACTCGCAGGCTGACACCGTTTACGACGCGCCGGCCACGATACGATTTGCCAATTTCATCTGTGGCCAGGGTACGCATTTATCTTGCCATTGGTCTTTTTTATTTGGCCACTCGCGTTTGCGTTACCACAGGAGTACTTGCTACGCCTTCTACGAGCACCCTATCATCGCCCCTAAAGAAAGTCAACGAAACCCCGGTAATCTTGCCACGTTCGGCATCAAAAATGCTGGGGGGTCCGCCGGTGAGGACGAATTTGTCATCGGAGGCGGTATAAACGAGGGTGTGGCCGGTGGCTCGGCGGCTTGGTTGCTGGACCACTACATTGCCCTGAGCGACCATGTGATCGAGCTGTCCAGACCCGGCAAGTGATTGATTGCCTGAGGTTTGGCTCCTAGGTAGAAGATAAGCATCGAGGATGCTGGAGGAGGCAGTGAACCCGGTGCCCTTGGCCAGGACGCCGCCCTCATAGTGAGCATGGCGCTCGGCATCGGCGTAGGTCAGCCGGGCTGAGGTGATGGCTACGGGGCTGGTATCGGAGGGTTTTTCCTCAGATTTTGGGTTCGCCGTGTGTTCTCCGGCAGGGTGACCGCCCTTGGGCGAAGGCTGGTTCGGGGAATTTTGGCCTGGCCGGGGGTTATCCGGCGAAGTATTACCGGGAGGGGGCAGTTTTGCCTGGACCAGGACGGTTGAGACGGGCTGGGCGGCGGTGCCCTGTGCGACCAGGAAGCGGCGGTCCCGGTCGAACTGGATCGAAGGGGCTTCGACAACGTTGGCGTCCTGCCATAGCCGGGCGTTGCCCTGGTATAGAGCGACCGCGGGAGAATTGTGCGCGGTCATGGTGGCTGCGGTGACGTGAATGGGGGAAGAGGACGCGAGAAGCGCTCCGCTCGGCTGCTCGGTGAGCTCGTTGTAGGTGCTCTTAACGTCTCCGTCGGCGAAGGCGTCGTCGGTGGCGCGATTGATGCGAATGGAGGTGGCAGTGGTGACCATGCCGCCATCGGCGACGCGAGGGCTCCCGCTGAGCAAGAGAATGCGGTCGGCAGGAGTGTAGAAGGCCTTATCAGCCCAGGCTTGCGTTCTCTTCTGAGGAACCTGGCCGTCACTATAGGCGACGCTGCCCTGCTGAACGATAGAAGCGATGCCACCCTGGGGCAAGAATGTGGCATCGAGCATCTGACTGGTGCTGACGCGGTCGGGCAGCCCAGGAGCCACGTTTACGATCTTCGCGCCAGGTGCGCCGTGGACCGACGTTAGACGGCTGGAGCCGTCGGACACGGGAGTAAATTTTGCGTCGAACTTCGCGGCGGTGATCACAGTGTGTGGGGCGGCGGCTTGTGCGCTGGCTGGGGTCGACTTCTGGGCGGGGGAGATTGTGATCTGCGCCGCACCGGAAGTTTCGGCGTGGTCCAGGCGGCGGCCCTCGGCGACATAGAAGTCGATGATGGGCGCGGTGATGTCGTAATCCTGAGGTTCAGGAGCGTGGTCTGCGGCATTTGGCGCAGGGGCACCGGAACTGGAGGCATGCTGCGCCAGCCGGACTCCGTCAGCCGCGTGAACGCGCTGCAGCTGGTTCTGGCCCAGGAAGTCGAGGACGGCGCGGCCGGCATCGCCCTGCATAGGTTGCGTTCCGAGACGCTCAACGTGGACATTGCCGGTTAACGTGGCGGTCCGCAGCAGGTTTTGCTTGCCGGTAAGCGAGAGATCGGCCTCATCGGCTCGAGCCCGCATCTGGTCGGCGTCTTGCGCGGTCGATTCGGCGTTCACATTCCCCGTGGCCAGAATCCGTTGCACTTCGTTGTCGGGCCCGAGAAAGAACGTAGCCTGTTCCGATTGAACGGTTCCGCCCTCGCGCACCATGCGGGGATGATCCAGTACAACTTCATGCGGTTGGCGGGTGATTTCGCCATGTGTGGCGAAAAGAGTGGCGGCAGTTTGCCCGCCGAGCGTGACATGGATTTGCGAGGCGAGAGTGAGCACGTTGGTTTTTCCGGAGTACTGCACACCGACGGCCCACCCGGTGGCTTGGGGCGTGCGGAAATCCACGCGGGCGTCGGTGGAAGCGTCTCCGCTGTTCTGGTTGAAGACCAGGTCCCGGGTCTTGAGGTGGATCGGATTCTTGAGCTCTTTGGGAGTTCCCTGGTCGGGTCCGGTGAGGCCGGAAGGATTGGGTTCCAGATCGATCTGAACGTCTCCGTGAGCGGTGACGTTGCCCGATTTCTTGTCGTAGGTGAAGTCGTCGCCGTAAATCTGGTCGAAGCGGGTGGAATCGCGGCCGTAGAGAATAATGCTGACGTTGTGCAGTTCGGCGCTGCCATCCAGTTGGAATTGCTTGAGACTGCCGGCCTGGACGGTGAATAGAGTTCGCTTGCCGTCGGACTTGGAGAACTGAAATCCGTTGGCGGTCTGCTTGATGTCGATTCCGATCTTGTCGGGAACTTCCTTGAGGACGTCGCGGAGGCGCTGGCGGGCGTAGAAATACGTTCCCGCCACGACCGCGGTGAAGAGCACGGCAATCACGGCCAGCCAGCGTCGAAGGCGGTAGATGGGCAGCGGCATGCTGGATTTAGTTTAGCGGAAGTGGGTGGGAGGGAGTGTTCAGTGGCTAGTGTTCAGTGGCTAGTGCAAAGCAACGTTGCCGAATCTTCGATCTTTTTCCGATCGGCCTAGCCAATGGATTTGAAATCCCTGAGTGAAAGTTCCAGGCCGCCGAAGTCGGGGTGATCGTTGTGGCCGATGGAGAAGGCGATGTCGATGGCGTCTCCGGCGAGAAGCGGCGACTGTTCGAGGCGCTCGGCCATGTGCCAGCCGAGGGCGTTGAAAACGGTCTTAGGAGTTCTCAGTTCTCGGTTCTCAGTTCTCAGTGAAAAACCTTTGGCTTCGGCTTTGTCTTCACGTCTTATGGCTGCGCTGTCTGGATGACAGTTCGGCGTCGTCAGGATCGCTACTGCTGACAGCTCTTCTTTTTCGGATTCTTGCGGGGAGAATTCGTGGGCACGGAGGTCTTCTCCTGCTTTCAACTTCAGCTTGATGTGTTTATCTTTCAGAATCTTTGGCGGGGCGATCAGGCGCACGCCACGGGCGGCGAATGCGGGCTCGTGGTTTCCCGCTCCATGGGGCTCGAGCAGCTGCAGCACTTGATAGAGTCCGGGAGTGATTTCATCAAGATCGAGTTCTGCCTCGACATCGAGCACGGGATCGAAATCGGCCGGGGTCAGGCGGGTGCGGGCGAATGCATCGAGTTCGGCACGCAGTTGAGGAACGTTTGCCGAGGGCATGGCGAATCCGCAGGCGTGGGAGTGTCCTCCGTAGCGGGTGAAAAGACTGTGCGAGGACTCGACGGCTTCGAGCAGGTGGAATGGCCGAATCGAACGGCCTGAGCCGAAAGCTTCCTCGCCTTCGCGCGAGATGACGAGTGCGGGGCGGTGGTAGCGCTCGACGACGCGCGTGGCGGCGATGCCGATGACGCCGCGGTGCCACCCTTCGCCATCAACCACGATGCAATAGGCTTCGCAGAGCGCGGGATCGGCGCTGATTCGATCTTCGACGGCGCGGAGAATGCGGCGCTCTTCTTCCTGGCGGTCGGCATTGAGGCGATCGAGCTTGGCGGCGAGTTCACGGGCGCGGACGGGATCTTTCACGCTGAAAAGATCGATCACGTCGCGAGCGATATCCATGCGGCCGGCGGCGTTAATGCGTGGAGCGATGCGGAAAGCGACTTCGGTGGAAGTGGGGGGACGCTTGGTGGAAATCTGCGCCACTTCCAGCAACGCCTTGAGACCAGGGTTTACGGCGCGGCGCAGAGCATCGAGGCCGAGCCGGGCGAACACGCGATTCTCGCCGGTGAGCGGCACGGAATCGGCGATGGTCGCAATCGCCACAACTTTCATGAACGATCGCAGCATGCGGGTCTGATCTTTTTCATCGAGGCGGCGCTGCATCAATCCTTGCGCGACTTTGAACGCCACGCCAGCACCGCAGAGCTGCTTGTAGGGATAGTCGCATCCGGCTTGATTGGGATTCACCACGGCCAGTGCCTTGGGCACGCCATCTGGCCCGGGCAAATGATGATCGGTGACGATGAGGTCGACGCCTAGACGGTGCGCGGTTTCGGCAGGAGCGAAGGCGCGGATGCCCATGTCGACGCTGATGATGAGGCGAATTCCGGCGGCCGCGGCGCGCTCGATCACGTCGTCGCGCAGATCGTAGCCTTCGCGAATGCGATGCGGCACATGGAAGTCGGCCGTGCCTCCGCAGAGTTCGATGGCCGTCTTCAGAATGATGACCGCCATGGTGCCATCCACGTCGTAGTCACCGTAGATGAGGATGGGGTCTTTGCGCTCGATGGCCGCGTCGATGCGATCCACGGCCGCGCACAGGCCACGCATTTCTTCAGGTGCGTGCAGGTGATCGAGAGATGGGAAGAGGAAGCGAGCGGCGGAGCCGGCATCGGTTATCCCGCGCCGGATGAGCAGCCGAGCCAGCGTGTAAAGACCACTGGGACGCATGCTGGATGCGCGATGAGAAGAGCTGGAGTGGAGTTCGGGTAAGTCGCGGAGCGCTGCGGCCAGACTCTGCACTCGAACCGGATCGTCCGCAGGCAGTTCCCAGCGCACTTTACCTTAGCCCTCGTCGTCCTGGTCGGGTTCGTCGATGGGGATGCCGCCGAAATCTTCGGACACTTCCAGCAGGCGCTGGTAGCGGTCGTACCAATCGGTGCTGACTTCGCACAGGAACATTGAGCCCTGGTAGGCCCAACCGAGTTGCAGGAATCCGACTTTGCCTACGTGGGCCCGGAGCCAGCGCGCATCTTCCACGTCATCGCCGTCGGAGAACTCGGAGTTGGCAAGGCGCTCCACCAACTCGTCCAGTTCCTCGCGCTCCAGCTTCCAGGAATGCATGGTCAGAAACGAAGCACCGGCACTTTTCGCCAGTTCGACGAAGTCCTTCCAGCCATCGGGATTCGTGCCCATCTCCCACATGACGCACTGCACTTCGTCGTAATCCACGTAGCCGTGGAAGCGGCTCATGCCGTGGCCTTCGATGAAGGCGATCATGTCGTCTTTGATGATGGTCAAATCTTCTGGTGCGGGAGGCATAGCAGGACCCGATTCAGTATTGTATGCCGTTTGCCTAGGAACCTGCCAGCACCGAGAAGGCGCCTGAGGCGCTGGCCTCTTTTCCTTACTCCATTTAGAATCCTCTGTCCCCCGTGTGCCATATTTACTAAACACGATTTCGAGGAGCATTCGATTTGATACCGCGCTATACACGCCCGGAGATGGGCCGCATCTGGAGCGACGAGAACCGCTTTCGCACCTGGCTGGCCGTGGAAGTGGCCGCAACTGAAACTTTGGCCGAGGTGGGAATGGTGCCGAAGGCGGCGGCGCGGGCTATCCGCGAGCGCGCCGATTTTCGCGTGGAGCGCATCCACGAAATTGAGGCCGAGGTACGCCACGATGTGATCGCCTTCACGACGGCGGTGGCGGAATTTGTGGGGCCGGAGTCGCGCTGGTTTCATTACGGGCTGACTTCGAATGATGTAGTCGATACCGCGCAGGCTTTGCTCATCAAGCAGGCTTCGGCGCTGATTGCGCAGGATCTGGAACGCCTGGCGGAAGTTCTGGAACGCCGCGCATGGGAATTCAAAGACACGGCGATGGTGGGGCGCACGCACGGCATTCACGCCGAACCGATCACGTTCGGCTTCAAGATCGCGAACTGGTATTCGGAGACGCAGCGCAACATTGCTCGCTTTACCGCCGCAGCGGAAGACATGCGCGTGGGGAAGTTTTCCGGAGCGGTGGGAATCTTCGCGCACCTTACACCGGAGATCGAAGAGAAGATTTGCGCTCGCCTGGGTTTGAAGGCGGCGGCGGTATCGTCGCAAGTGATCCAGCGCGACCGGCACGCGCAGTATCTGGCGACGCTGGCGGTCATTGCTTCCACTTTAGACAAGATCGCGACAGAGATCCGTCACTTGCAGCGCACCGAGGTGCGCGAAGCGGAGGAGTTCTTCAGCGAAAAGCAAAAAGGATCTTCCGCTATGCCGCATAAGCGGAATCCGGTAACCAGCGAGCAGATCAGCGGGCTGGCGCGGGTGGTGCGGGGGAATGCGCAGGCAGGCTTTGAAAACGTTACGTTGTGGCACGAGCGCGACATTTCGCATTCGTCGGCGGAACGCGTGATTCTGCCGGACTCAACCACGCTGGTCGATTACTTGTTGAACAAGACATCGAACCTGATTGAAACGATGTTCGTCTATCCCGAGCGCATGCGAGCCAATCTTGAGAGCACCCATGGATTGATCTTCAGCGGGCAATTGCTGCTTGACCTGGTGGAGCATGGGGTTTCCCGCGAGGACGCTTACCGTCTGGTGCAAGGGCACGCGATGCGGGCGTGGAGGGAAAATCTGGACTTTCATGAGCTGGTGCTGGCCGATAAAGAGATTACGGGGAAGGTTCCACGCAAGCAGATTGAGCATGCGTTCGACCTGCATCGTCAATTGAAGAACGTGGACAAAATCTTTGCGCGCGTGTTCGGGAAGCAGCGCAAAGGCAGCGCGAAAACGGCGGGGAGCAAGAAGCCTTCGCGCCGCGGAAGCCGTTAAACGCGTACCTCCGCAGTGAGTTGAACCCGGTTCGTGCCTAAAAGTTTCGCCCGCGACCCGGCACCGTGGGGCATTCACGCATGCATCTCCTCATTACTCCTCCGCATCGAATAATTAACTAGATAGTTAATTCGTAAAGTTTCGTCAATGGGTCGGAGGTGACCTTTGAATGATGCACGAAGAAGAAAGGATTTGCTGAAGAATGCTGGGTTCGCTGCTGGCTGGTGGGATTGTTGAGCGCAACGCTGGCCGCTCAAACCGCCGCTGCGACTCGCTACGATAATCAAATCCAAACTGCGGTGACGCAGAAACTGGCGTCCAAGAAGCAGTTTCGCGATGTGCAAGCGAAGTGTGGAAGACGGCATCGTCACGCTCACGGGCACGGTCGATCTCTACCAGCGCAAGCTGGATGCGGCCAAGCTGGCTCGAAAGACTCGCCGACGTGCAGGGCGTGCGCAACCTGATCACGGTGGCGGGACCGAGCATTTCTGACGAGCAACTGGAGCAGAAACTGGACCGCAAGCTCACTTATGTGCGCGTAGGATACGACAACACGTTCGACTACTTCGCGCTCGGCGTGAAAGATGGCGTGGTCACGGTGGAGGGACAGGATCGAACCGGCATGGGCCGCGATGAAGCTCTGGCCGACATCTACAATCAGCCCGGCGTCAAGGATGTGGTCGGCGACATCTCCGTCGCGCCGATGTCGCCGATTCGATGACGATTTGCGCTTGCGCGCGGCTCGTGCCATCTATCGCGATCCAGTGCTGAGCAGATATGCGATGGACCCGGCGCATCCGATTCGCATTATCGTGGAAAACGGCCACGTGACGCTTTACGGTTCGGTGGATAACACGATGGACAAAGACGTCGCCGGAATGCGAGCCGGCCAGCTCTTCGGCGCCTTCAGCGTGGAGAACAAGCTGGTGGTGGAAAAGGATTCCGGGCAGTCCGGGATGTAATGCTGGTTGCGGTGAGCGGAGGGGCGCGGCGCAAGCCGCGCCTTTTTCTGCTTAGAGGCGGTTGATCAGCGACGCGACGTATCCCGCGCCGAATCCGTTGTCGATATTCACCACGCTCACGTTCGAGGCGCAGGAATTCAGCATGCCGAGCAGCGCGGTCAGTCCCTTGAACGACGCGCCGTAGCCGACGCTGGTGGGCACGGCAATCACCGGAACGCCGACCAGGCCTCCGACGACGCTGGGCAGTGCGCCTTCCATGCCGGCGCAGACAATCACGACCCGAGCTTTCGTCAGTGCCTCACGATTTGCCAGCAGGCGATGAATTCCGGCGACGCCCACGTCGTAGAAATGTTCGACCGGGTTGCCCATCATTTCGGCCGTAACGACGGCTTCTTCTGCCACCGGGATGTCGCTGGTTCCCGCCGAGACCACGGCGATGGTTCCCTTGCCGTAGGTGTTCGGATCGCGCTGCAGCACGATGGCCCGCGCCAGTTCGCGATATTCCGCGGCGCGTACTTTCTTCTTTACGGCGGCAAACTGTTTCTTGTCGGCGTGCGTGGCTAAGACGTTGCCTCCATGCTTGGCCAACCGCGCGAAGATCTCAGCCACCTGCGACGGAGTCTTCCGCTCCCCGAAAATCACTTCGGGCATGCCGGCGCGGAGGGTGCGATGATGATCGACCTTGGCAAAACCCAGATCTTCAAATGGCAAGTGGCGCAGGCGATCGACGGCGTCGTCGGGCGTGAGTGTGCCGCGGCGAACCTGCTCGAAGAGTTTGCGGATGGATTCGGCGTTCACGGTAGCGCTGAGCAGTCTGCGATTCAGCGATTCAGCCGAGCGAGTCTAGTTAGCGCCGGACGCTGAGTTCTAGCGTGAGCACGCGGGGGCGGATCGACTCTGGCTATTACGGCGGTGCAGACTTTGCGGGCGAGGCCGGGTTCGTCGAGATGAGCGAGAAACAGGCGGCGCAGGCCGCGGGGCTTCACCTTGCCTGCGAGATAGACGTCGTAGATCTGGCTTCCCAGGCGGTATCCCCAGTCCTGCGTGATCGATTCGAACTTCTCTGCATCGGCGCGAATGGCGGCCTGTGCGGCTTTTTCGATTGCGCGCGCGGGAGAGTGCGAGCAAGTCTTCCGTCTCCGGCGCCGGCCTTGAAGGATAAAGCACTCGCGAGCCGAAGTAAGCCACGGCATGTTCAATCACTCGCGTGTAGAAAATGTCGATGCCGCGACGCAGCGCTTCGGCTTCCTGGCGCCTTCGCCGTTTGTGCCGTGCCCATTCAATCGCTGCGGCAAGCCGCGGCAGGCGTGATGCAGAAAGCGAGCCGCATCTTCGGCCGCGTGCATCATTTGAAATTCGCGGATGTAGAACGCATTGACCTCGGGGAAGTAAGCGCTGCCGCGTTCTTCCACACTCGCCAGCATGGTTTCCAGTTGCTGTTCGCTGATGCCCTTGCGCGAAAGCAGGCGGCGCAGCATCGCATCCGACGAGTTGCCGTGAACCTTCGGGCAGCATGTCGACCAGAAACTTCGGTTGCGTGCCGTTGTGCGGGGAATAGCGGTTGATCTCAAGAAAGCTGGCCAGGCTGTCGATCAGGTTGTAGATAGTGGGCGCGAAGTCGGGACCGGTATCGCAGCGGCTCCACTGGTCGAGAAACAGGCGGTAGCTTTCATATTTTTCGAGCGGCGTGGCGTTGAAGACGCAGAGCACGTCATCTTTGACGCGCACCGCGTCGACCTTGTCGGCGCGCTCACCGGCGGCCCGCCAGTAAAGCGCATCGACATTCTGCAACACGGTGAGGATTTTTGCGTCGGGCATTTGCCTTGTGCAGCACGCGCGGCAGATGTCCCGGGCGCGAGGTGGGACTCGCCGAACAGAACGAAGATTACCGCGTCGGGATGACGCTCGCGAATCTCGGCAATCTTGGCGGCAGCGTGACGATCGCGCGCGCCGATCTTTCGCAGGTTTTCGCGCGGCATGCAATCGAGGCCGTAGATGGCCTCGCCGTGGTCGCGGGCTGCGACCAGCAATTCGTGGAACGGCGTCCAATCGTATCCCCAGTCAAGGTCGAAGCGGATGCGCTGCCGCAGTTCGCTCTCGTCAATTTCGCGGCGCCACCATTCCTCGAGGATGTGCTGGTCGCGGGCAAAGATGGTTTCCACTCCGAGCACGACTGGGCGATCCCCGGCCAACGCCCGCTGCTCGAGGAGCGATGCGGCATAGCGCTGGGCCGCCGGGCAGGGCATGGTAGTCGCCGATCAGGACTACGTCGGCCGCATGCAGAGCATTCTGAATCTGCTGCGAGTCGAGAAGAGAATCGTAGTTGCGGAACGCCTGGCTGAACTCGCGAAGATATTTGCGGCGGCTATGCGAATCCTGAGCGCGGATTTCGCGCTCCACTCCAGCCAGCGCGTGGAGTTGCGCTGCGCTGCGGCGGGATCGCAAATTGACCGTAGATGCCATATCAGTTCTCAGTTCTCAGTTCTCAGTTCTCAGTTCTCAGTTCTCGTCTCAGTTCTCAGTTCTCAGTTCTCGGTTCTCAGTTCTCAGTTGCGCCTGCTTGACTTCCGTTGCTTGGCGTCCCTATGCTCCAAACTCGGGGCGGCGCTGGCGTCGCCTCGTCGGAGGCGCTTTGCCGAACCATCCGCCGCAGAATCTGACCATCGCGACTACTGGCGCCAGCGGGTCGGTGTTTCTGCGGCAACTGCTGCTTGCGGTTGAGCGCGACGTTCGCGTTCAGACCGTGAACTTCATCGCCTCGGATTCCGGCCTGCGCGTGCTGGCCGAAGAACTTGGCATCAAGGGCCGCGCCGACCTGGTCCGCCAGATCCTCGCGGGCGACAAGTCGAAAAACTCAGCGCGCAAGACTGCCAACGCCCGGTCCGAAATCGAAACTAAGATCAAAGAGCAATCGAACGCCGACATCGGCGCCAACGTGGCCAGCGGTTCTTACCCCGCCGACGCCATGATCGTGATCCCGTGCAGCGTGGGCACTCTGGCCCGCATCGCCAACGGCATTGCCTCGCACCTGATCGAGCGCGCGGCGGACGTCTGCCTGAAAGAAAAGCGTCCGCTGGTGCTGTGCGTGCGCGAAACGCCGCTCAACAAAATCCACATCCGCAACATGTACCGGGCCGCCGATGCCGGCGCGACCGTCTTCCCGCTTATCCCGGCGTTCTATTACCGGCCCGCGAGTTTAGATGACATGGCCCGCGAGTTTGCCTACCGCGTGCTGGCCCACCTGGGCCTTCCCCAGCCTGGCGCCTTCCGCTGGAAGGGCTGACAAATCAGAGACTTAACCGCCTACAAACAAAAAATCGTTGACCTAGGGGAAGATCGAACCCAGGTTGGGGGTGTCTCAAGTCTAGAGAGCCAGGAGTGCAGGTCACAGATGCCCGCTGGACATGTACGACAGGGGAACGTTACGACGGCGGACCGATTGGCCGGGCGATCGCGTTGATCTTTGCGACTTCCTGGTTGAGCTTCTCTTCCGGGAAGTCGCGGCCCATCTTTCTGAAGCTCTCTTGAGCCTTGAGCACGTATTGGCGGGAGAGAGTGCTGTTGCCGGCGAGTGCCTCGATCGACGCGAGCCGCAGATAGGCGCGTCCGGTATCGACCAACAGCGCCTGGTCGCCTTGGGCGCTCGGCAGTTTGCCCATCGACTTTGCGAAATTAGTGAAGCCCAGCAAGGCTTGGCGGGCATGTTCAGTATCGGCCTGATCGTATTGCACGAGGGCGAGCTGCCCGTACCCGGCCGAAGCGAACATTTCCCCAAACATCAGCTGCCCCTTCGTGATTGTTGTGCCAAAATGCCAGCCAACTAAGGCTCCGATGAGGAGGCCGGATGACACCGCGGTGCCGCAGAACTTCAGCGTCTTCATGTTTTCCTCAACGTTTGCCGCGAGGGCAGTCGCAAGCATCTTGCTTGTTCATCGCCAGCACAAGCTTCGTCAGATGCGCTTCTGAATAGTCTTTCCATCCGGCCTGCTGCAAGGTGGTCTGCGCTTTCTGCATCCACGCCTGGGATGCCGGCAAATTGCCCGCAGCATCCTCGACCATTGCGAGGCGCACATAGGTGATACCAGTTTCCACGTCGATGAGCGTAAGTGCCGCGGGATCTGTCACGCCCGTTCTGCCCTTCCGTGCGGTATCCAGAAGCAGATTCAGGTATTCCCGGCGGCGCTCCGGGCTTTCTTTTGGGTCCTCGAGCCTCATCGCCGAGCCCATATTGACCTCCAACAGGCGGGCCATCAAATTGTAGGTTTTGAGAAAATCTCTCCCGGCGGGATTGCCGAATGAGCGCCCCTCGCGCCAGCGCTCGCGAGATGACGAGCCTTTCCATCCGGCGAACAGCCCGAGGCCGGCCCCGACGAAGAACAACAGCCCAAAGAGTGCGGCCTTTTTTAGCACAGCGTTCCGCCTTTTAGGGGATCTTGCCAAGTCTAGGGCGGAGCCGGTCTTGGCCCCAGATCACTGCCGGACGTGTACGGCTGGGCCGACCCCCACGCGGAGGGCGGCTAGACGGGGGGTTTTCCGCGGGGAGAGCGGTGTATAGGCCCCGATTGCCGCCGGCCTAGGCTCAGAACCGAACAACAAGTCCAGTCGAGAATCGCAGATTGTTTTGGTGGGTCCTGAGACCTTCGAACAATCCGGGGCCGAAGGCGTCTGTGTAGACTTTGTCCAGATTGTGAGTGGTATAGAGGAGATCGAACTGGCCTGGCCGGAGGGCGAAATGCCGCGATAGTTTGTAATCGAACCCGCCACCGAACGCGACCGCAACATCGGTGTAGGTTGTGGCGAGCGAAGTCACGGTCCCGGTTGGGGTGGTGATGGTGCTGGCATCCAAGGTAGCCCGGTCGAAACCGACCAGAACATGGCCGAAGGGCGTGATCTTCGATTTGGACCGGTAGGTGAGCACTGGTCCGGCGAGCAAGGAATACCGATTGGCGTCAGGAACTCCGGAGACCGTGCTGAGCGCGGGTGTGAAGGGTGTGCCGTAGCGGCCACCGAAATCGGCGACGACTCCGATCCAGCGGGTGGCGTTGTATTGCGCTTCCGTATCCCAGCCCTTGAAGTCGGTTCCAATTCCGAAGGATACGTACGTCTGGTGCAGATCCTCGTTCAGCTTGGTTTGCGTCAATCCACCGGAGGACTCGTTGATCAGGGAAAAACCGCCAAACACCTGCACCTTGGGCATTGCGTCTTGAGCAAAGACAAACGAACCGGTCAGGACGACTAAAGCAATCGTTGCGGCGGCAAAGCGAATCATTTTCGCGTTCTCCCTATATATTTCATTATGAACCAAAAATAAGAACCGGACGGATGCGAGCAGGTTGTAAGTGAACACGTAAATATAAGTAAAGGCCTCTCCGGTTGCAATTCGCTAGGGCCGGCGATGGTGCCACAGTTTGATTAAGGATGCGAGCCAGACGCGCCCTTCGGTCGCTCGCGCTCTCTCAGGGCAGGCTCCGTGGACACGCGCGGCTCGCCCAGATCCTTCGCTGCGCAAAGGCGCTTGCTCAGGATGACAATCAAACTCCACCACTCCCGGGCCGCCGTTCGGGGTCGATGGCCTGGTCGAGATAGATCCAGACCACGCGGGAAAAGAATGCGGTCGTGGGCGCAAGCGGCAGAAACAGCACGACACCCCAGACCGTATCTTTCGTGATCCACCAGTCAGTCACCGCCCACAGCAGCGCGGCAAACAGCGCGATGATTGCGATTCCCAAACCGTAGCTCACATACATTGCTCCGAGGAAGTAGCCCGGCTCGCGCTCGAACTTGAGATCGCAGACGGAACAGCGCTCGTTCATCCCGGGGAACCCGCGGAAGATGGAATAGCGGAAGATGCTTCCCGAGCGGCAGCGGGGACAGCGCTGCCGAAGAATGTCTCCCGCCGTGGCGAGCCAGGTGGGGGTTTCCATCCTCATTCCGTCTTCCATCTGCATCATCCCAGGCCTGTCATCCCTGATCTACCATCCCAAGCTCTAAGCTAACAGATGGAGGGATTGGCATACTCGACACCCACTTTCGTGCCGGTTGACGCACAGGTCCACGTCCCTTTATGCTTACTTGCCGACTCCTGTTGGCGGCACAGAATTGGCTTCTGGCTCGTCTCGCTACTATCAGCACAAAGACTGGCTGGGCAATGTGCGGCTTTCCTCAGGCACGAACAGTTCCGCGATCATCGGGGATTACGCCTATGCTCCCTACGGCGAACGCTATAACATTTACGGTTCGACCAACGCCAACCAGTTGATGTTCACGGGCGACACGCAGGACGTGCTGGCTGGGATGTACGACACGCCGAACCGCGAACTGCAAGGAGCACAACAAGGTCGTTGGCTCTCGCCCGATCCGGCTAGGTCAGGGTGGAACCAGTATGCCTACCCGACGAACCCGAACAGCTCGATTGATCCGAGCGGGCTGAACATGTGCCCAGCTAGGATCAACGGAGGTTGCAACCCCGGACTCGGTGGAGGTGGTGATAACGAGGATTTAGGAGGCACGGGAATGGGTCCGGTTGACAACCTTGGCGGATTAGGTGGTATTAACGGGAACGGCGTTCCTTTGAGCCGAGGGCCTAGATTTTTTTCACGATCTGCGTTTCGGTCCGGCTTGTTTCTCTCCGTCACCGCACTCTGTCTCGTCGGTGTGCTGAGTGACCTCTACATTGTGTGTAAGTACTGGCATGCGTTATCGCCAGCCTCTGTGACAGGCTTTTGGATATTTGCTTGCGGTCTTATCGGTCCGTGGTGGCGAGCTCTCCGGTACCACGAGCGAATGCAGCAACTTTACTTGGAGGGATCAGTATCGAAGGTAGAAGCCGGTTCCGCGATGGATGTTGCGCTCAACGTTGCTGCTGGGGGTATGAATGATAGTCTGTTCTTCTGTTTCGCGACAATGCTTGCCATGCTGCGATATATCGACTACCTGCTGAGTCAGGCTAGATAAATGGCTGGTGTGGCTAATTTCGGCACACCTTGTAGAGAGGGTCCATCCCACCGTACTTCGCTTTCCAGGCGTAGATTGTGTGCTTCGACACTCCTACTGACCTTGACCTTCTTCCCCTTTCTTTCGCGCAAATCATACTCAGCTCTGTGCGGAAACAGGGGAGCAGGTCAGAGCGAGCAGGTGCTTTTCTGCTTGTCTGTGAACCCGTCTGTGAACTAGTCGAAAAGAGCACTTTCCGCTTGGAAGTCGTTGACAGCGCACAACATTGTGCTTTAATGTGCGAATTACACCGGAAAGGAGGTGGTCGAATGACAAGTTCTGAATGTGGTAATTGTTGTGGGAGTCTAAGACCAGGTGAGGTGGCTGAGACTTAGAGCTGGTTGCTCTAAGCGGGGCTTTCGGACGCGGACGAATATGCGCCGGGAGCTACAGCCCGCACACTAGCCGGTGAGTACGGATGGAGTTGGTGCGTAGGTCGCGCACGAGCTTAATCCCCGACCCGGGAGTTGCCGTGAGAGGCCACGTAGAGTGACCACCTCTTGGTCAATCCCAAACAGTCCACCGGGCGGCCCGCAGGCTCGTAAGAGCTTGCGGGCCGTTCTGTTTGTGGGCAGGAATATCTCGGCGCTCACACGATCCGCTTGGAGGTTGTCTGGCAACTGACGTATGATTTGCCGCCATGGCAAAAATTGACCCCGAGCAGGAAAGACAGCGGCTCATTGCCTTCTACTCCGGCCAGATGGATGGGGAATTGGAGAAGGTTGCTGGGCAGGCTTACGAACTCACCGATCTTGCGCGCGAGGCCTTGAGAGCGGAGCTCGCCCGTAGAGGACTTGATAGCAAGCTCGTCGAAGAAGCTCCAAATATTCCCGAAAAGGAAAAGCAAGGCGATCCGCCTCCGTTAGAACCGCCGAGCGAAGCTCCGGAGGCCGACGGCGAGTTCGAACTGAGAAACCTGGTCACGATCCGCAAGTTCAGAGACCTGCCGGAAGCGCTGCTGGCCAAGGGGAGTCTTGAGTCGGCAGGGATTGATGCTGTCCTAACCGACGACAACGTTGTGCGGCTGGACTGGTTCTGGTCGAACCTGATGGGCGGGATAAAGTTGAACGTGGATCCGGAAAATGTTGGAGCCGCAAATAGCATCCTCGATCAGCCGATTCCCGAGAGCTTCGATGTGGCCGGGGTTGGGGAATACGAGCAGCCTCGGTGTCCGAAGTGCGAGTCTCTAGACGTGAACTTTCAGGAGCTGGATCCAACGGCTTACCTTAGTCTCATGATCGCACCGGTTCCGTTCCATCGCAGGGCGTGGCGATGCCACGCGTGCCACGCCCAGTGGGAAGATGAAAAAGCGGACGCCCACGATGGCGAACCAGCTTCCTAGAGGTCGTCCATCCGTTATGCGGCTTTGGCGTCGTCACACAGGCGCTGATAATAATCCCGGCCACGCTCGTAGCCTTTTCGGAATGGCTCGGCGACCTGCTCGCCGGGATACTGCTGTTCGACTTCTTCAATCTTGCTATCCATCTCGGCAAGTACCTGGTCGTATTCTTTACAGCGGGTTCGGGCGTGCAGGGCGGACTCGAAGCCGAGGCGGTAGAACTTTTCGTCTTCGGTAAAGTTCCGGCCGTGGCTGGAATAGTGTTCCTGTTCGGCGCTGCGCAAACCGATCCACCACTGTTCGCGGGCGGCGTCGACCGACTCGGCGCCTTCGGCCTTCATCAATTCGCGGAAAACCGAGGCCTCGACGTCATCATTCGCCAAAGGGATGACCACGCTGCGGCCTTTGCGAAGGGCATCTTCATAGACGAAGAGCTCGTCTTCGGGCAGTCCCTCGGTCATGGAATTTTCGGCCTTTCCGCCTGCAAGTGCGCCCACGCCTGCACCGGCTGCTCCTAGAATCGCTCCGCCGAGGAGCCCGATGGCCGTGATCGGCCCAACTCCTGGGATTAGGGCTGCGATCAGCAGGGGTCCCCCGGAGATTCCGGCCGCCGCGCCTACTAACGCACCGATCGCCTTGCCCATGCCGGGCTGCTCGGCAGCGACGACGGGAACCTCTGCTTCCTGATCGGGTTTGCTCGTAGGGGTTAAAAGGGTGAGCCGATTTTCCGGCAATCCGAGGTCGCGAAATTGAGATAGCGCGCGCTGCGCATCCGTGGAAGATCCAAACACACCGGTAACTGCTTTCATGGGACACACCCTTTCCCGACAGGCCTTGACGCTCCCGTGGCTGAGATGAGGTTAGGGGCGGGAGGGTTGTCGTTTTTCCCAAGCGGCGGTTGGCGATTGCAGTATGCTTGCGGAGTGTCCTATTTCGACTCTTTCGCGAATGAACACCACGAGCGGCGGCGGCTGGCTGACAACTACGCCGGCATGACCGACGGCGAGTTGCAGCGGCTGGCGCGGAATGCCGAGTCGCTGACCGAACTGGCCTGGGATGCCCTGGAAGATGAGATGGACCGCAGGCATCTGGAATGCGCGGACGACGCTGCGCCGGAGCCGCGGCAGGAAATGGAGCTGCGCGACCTGGTGACCGTCCGGCAGTTTCGCGACCTGCCGGAGGCGCTGCTGGCGAAGGGCAGCCTGGAGTCGGCGGGCATTGAATGCTTTCTGGCGGATGACAACCTGGTGCGCCTGGACTGGTTTATCTCGAACTTTATCGGCGGGATCAAACTCAACGTGCGCGCGCCGGATGCGGCGAACGCGCAGAAGCTTCTCGATGAGCCGATTCTCGAAGGCCTCTACGTGCAGGGCGTGGGACTCTATGAACAGCCGCGCTGTCCCAAGTGCCAGTCGCTGGATGTGAACTTCCAGGAGCTCGATCGTCCGATCGCCTACATGAGCGCCTTCCTGCGCGTTCCGATGCCGGTGCAGCGGCCGGGATGGCGCTGCCATGCCTGTGATGCGGAGTGGCAGGAGGACAGCACGGACGGCGGCAGGAACGACTGACTCGTTTGTGGTGCCCGCATAACCGCGCGGCTGGGAAGCCCCCGCTCAACTTGGCCTGCAGAAGTCGGCCTGCGTAAGTCGACCGGAATAGCAATGTTGCGAAGCGCCTCGCGCGGGGGTATTCTATGCGCTAATCCGGTCCTTGGAGCGCGTGTATGCGATTTTCTCTGGCTGCTTTCTCCGGGTTCCTTCTTCTCAGCATCCCTGCGACGGTTCTACCCGCTTCGGCCCAGATAAGCATTTTTCTGACGCCGGTTCCCAACGCTCCTTTCACCGCCGTTGTTGAAGTCCAGCGCACGAGGATCCGTTCGGATGGTTCCGCGTTCAGCGTGAAAAGCGTCCGCAATATGGCGCGTGACGGCATGGGACGCATTCACAACGAGTCGCGGACGTTCATTCCCGCGACCAGCACCGATACGCCGGAGATCCTGCACATCCATCTGTACGATCCGCGAACGCGCGTTTCCACGGAACTTAATCCCCGCACGCGAACTTTCTACACCGAGACCATGAACCACCCGCCTTCCACGGTGCCGCCAACTGTGCGTTTTGGCTCACCTTCGGGTACCGGTGTGCCCCAGAACGAGTTCGCGAAAGAAGAAGAACTCGGCAGCAAGGAGATTGAGGGAGTGCTGGCGCGCGGCGTGCGCGAGACTCAAATTATTCCTGCCGAGGGCAACCAGACTGGCAAGGAGATCACCATCACGGATGAGTATTGGTATTCCGATGAATTGCGGATTAACGTGGTGATGAAACACAGCGATCCGCGCATCGGAGACACAATTCTAACGGTCACGCATATCACGCGCGGAGAGCCGGATCCGGCTCTGTTGGAGATGCCGGAAGGCTACACGCGTCCCGGAGCCGCACAACCCACGCCGCAAGCGGCTAAATGAGATAGGCCAGTTCTTCTCGGCTAAACCATTTGGCTTCCGCTGCGTCACTGGCAGCGGCGAGATCTCCCGCGACCCGGGGACGGCGAACATCGATCAAAACATCTTACGGACGCGCTTCGAATATCAGATTGAAGGGCGTTTGCGTTGCCTTGCGGAAATGGTTAAAGCCGCCGGCGGAGACTACTTCCCGCAGCCGCTGCTCCCCTGCCTGCGCGCCCAGAGCCAGCCCTACCTCTTGCGAAAGTGAAGCGGGAGTGCAGAGCAGCGTCGACGCTCCGTAGAATGCTCGACCGATGGGATGGAGATTGTCTTCTATTTTGTCTCCCGCGAAAGGCTCGACGATCATCCACGTTCCATCGCTCTTCAAAGTGCCGCGAACGTGGGCGCTGGCTCCGACCGGGTCGCCCATGTCATGGAGGCAATCGAAAAAGGTTACAAAATCGTAGTCCTCTCCCGGGTAATCTTTTGCCATCGCTACCTTGAATTCGATTCGATCTCCGACCCCGGCATCCTTGGCGCGCTGTTTCGCCGTCTCAATTGATTTGTCGTGATAGTCGAAGCCGACAAACTTCGACTTTGGATAGGACTTCGCCATCAGGATGGTCGAGGCGCCAAGGCCGCAGCCGACGTCAGCTACGGTTGCCCCTTGCTCGAGCTTTTGTTTCACGCCCGCGAGCGCGGGGATCCATGAATTGATCAAGTTGGCCGCATATCCCGGACGGAAAAATCGCTCGGTACCGACGAACAGGTCTGGGTGATGTTCGTGCCAGCCTAAACCTTTCCCTGTCTTGAATCGATCGGTGATTCGGTCCTCAGCCTTGATTGCCGCTAAGGCGACCTGGAACATGCCCGGCAAGAACGCCGGACTGTTTTCATCCGCTAAAGTGAAGGCTTGTTCCTCGCTCAGAGAGAACTTGGCAGCTTTGCTGTCGTAGGTGACATAGCCTCCCGCGGCCTGGTTACAGAGCCATTCGCGCACGTAACGCTCCGCCGTGCCAGTGCGTTTGGCTAGTTCAGCGGGAGTTTGAGGTCCGCCCGCGGCAAGCGCCTTATATAAGCCGAGCTTGTCCCCAACTTGCACCAGCGCGGCATGAAACGTTGCTCCGAAATCGACAACCGCCTTGCCCAATAATTCGTGGAGTTTGTCTTCGTTGATGCTCATGACTTATGCCCCCTGAGTTCGACCCGATTCTGTCACGAAGTTGGGAGGATTATAAGACGGGAGGTCATTCAGAAGCACGTCAAAACAGCTGCGGCGGTAGTTATGCGCTGCGTAGTTTCGCGAAACCTTTGTGAATCACGTCCAGCGTATCTTCCGCCAGATTCAGCACTGGCAGTTGCTCCCGGCTGAACCATCTGACTTCGGCGGCGTCGCTGGCGGCGGCAAGATCTCCCGCAACCCGGCGGCAGAGAAAATCAATGAGAACGTAGTGATATTGCACGCGCTGCTCGGCGTTGCGCAGGATGCGATCATAGACACCGAGGAGTTCGCCGGGGGCGACGGTGAGCCCGGTTTCTTCTCGGGCTTCGCGGATTGCGGCCTCGCGCAGCAATTCGCCGACTTCGAGCACGCCTCCGGGGATGGACCATTGGGCCTGCAGTGGCGGATGAGCGCGCTTTACCAGCACGACGCGGGCGTTTTCGATGATGATGGCACCTACGCCGATGAGCGGAGTTTCGGGAAATTCGCGTTGCATGTGGAAGGATTCTAAAGCATGGGTCTACCAGTGCGGCGTCATCCTGAGCGCAGCCGTTCTTCAGGCGGAGCGAAGAATCTCCCGCGGGCCCGTCTTTGCGGGAGATCCCTCACCCGGCTGAAGTGCGCTGGGTTTCGGGATGACGCCACCTTATATTTGTCTCCGTGACTCTGTGGTTAAATAGTGTTCGCCATGGCACTGGAAGAATACAAACGGAAGCGGCGGTTCGAGTCGACGCCGGAGCCTCCTCCGAAAGTTGAGAGCAAAGCCGGTCATCGTTTCGTGGTGCAGAAGCATGACGCCACACGGCTGCATTATGACTTTCGGCTGGAGATGGAGGGCGTGCTGAAATCGTGGGCGGTGCCGAAGGGACCATCGCTTGATCCGGCGGACAAGCGGCTGGCTATGCAGGTGGAAGATCATCCCGTTTCGTATTTCGATTTCGAGGGCATCATTCCAGAAGGCAACTACGGCGCGGGCACCGTGATGGTGTGGGATGTAGGCACGTGGCAGCCACTTTCTCCGGTTGCGGTGCAGGGCAAATATGTGCCGGGGACCGAGGCCGAAGCAGCCGCAATGCTGGCCAAGGGCGATTTGAAGTACCGCCTCAAGGGCAAGAAGCTGAATGGGGACTTCGCGCTGGTGAAGATGAAGGGACGGCGTCCGGGGAGCAAGGGGAATGAGTGGTTGATGATCAAGAAGCATGATCAGTATGTCGTGGAGGGCTACGACATCGATGAGTATGACGAATCGGTGCTGAGCAAGCGCAGCCTGGCGGAGATCGCCGGAGACGCGGGGTCGGCGGAGTGGAGGAGCCGTCCCGCGGGGGGCGGCAAGTTGAAGGCACCCTGGCTGGCGGACGCGGTGGCAAGACTCGACAAGAAGAAACTCGAGACGAAGCCGGCTGGTAAAAAAAAACTAAAGAATTAAACACGGAGAACACTGAGGAACACAGGGCAGCCCAGAAAGATCCTTCAGCCGCTGTGAAGAACTCCCAGAACTACCCTGTGTCGTCTGTGCCCCCTGACGCGAATGCCGTCCCTTCCGCGATATCCGCTCCAGTCAAGCGTCCCATGCCCACCGCGATTCATCCTATGCTGGCAACGTCCGTCGACAAGCCCTTTGACGGGCCGGAATGGCTGTTTGAGATCAAGTGGGACGGATACCGGGCCGTGGCGTTCATCGAGAACGGTAAAGTGCGTCTGGTTTCGCGCAACCAAAACGAGCTGACGGCGCGCTATCCAGAACTGAGAGATCTGGCGAAGTCCGTCAAGGCGAAGACTGCCATTCTCGATGGTGAAGTGGTTGCGCTCGATGACGAGGGGCGCGCATCGTTCAGCCTGATGCAACAGCGCACGGGCTTTCGTCCCGGCGGAAAGCGGGTAGCAGCCAAGGCGGATGTGCCCGTGTTGTATTACGCATTCGATCTGCTCTATCTGGATGGTTACGACTGGCGCAAAGTTTCTTTGGAAGATCGCAAGAAGAAACTAGCCTCCGTGCTGGTCACGGGAGATTCGTTGCGCTATTCGGATCACTACGAAAAGCAAGGCAAGGCGCTGTTCGAGATGGCGCGCGCCAAAGGCCTGGAAGGCATCCTGGCCAAGAAGCGCGACAGTATTTACCTGGAGCGCCGCACCACCGAGTGGCTGAAGATCAAGATCACGCACCGGCTGGAGTGCGTGATCGGCGGATACACCGAGCCTGAAGGCAGCCGCGCGCATTTTGGATCGATCGTGCTGGGACTCTATGACAAGCAGGGCCGGCTGATTCATGTGGGACAGGCGGGCAGCGGGTTCGACCAGCGGTCGCTCGAGGAAGTTTGGAAGCTGCTCAAGAAGCGCGAGACGAAGAAGAGCCCGTTCTACGGCGAAGTGGAGGCGTTGCGAAAAGTGTACTGGGTCAAGCCGGAACTGGTGGCCGAGATCGAATTCGCGGAATGGACGGGCGGCACCAGCGAGGGCAGCGGGCCGAAGCTGCGAGCTCCGGTGTTCCTCGGACTGCGCGACGACAAAGATCCAAAGGATTGCCTGCTGGAGGAAAACCGCGTGACTGAGACCTGAGAACCGAGAACTGAGAACTGCTACTTGATCTCCTTCATCACCAGCAGTGTGCCGTAGTCGCGGCCGCTGGGGTCGACGGCGCGGGCGACAACGGCGGTGAAGGCGTCTCTGAGTTCGGGATACCTCGTGACCAGCGCCTTCATCACGGCAACGTTGCCCTGGTAAGCCTGCGCGGTGTTTGAAACATCAGCCGCCTGATACTTTAGGATCAAGTCCAGGTCATCGCCCACGCTTTCGGGAAAAACTGCGGTGAGCTTGTAGACGACGGTTCCAGCCGCGGCACCGGACGCGCCCGCGGAGGACAGATCTGCGGTCTTGCCATCGGCTGGAAAGTCGGCTGGCTGCAGCTTCTGCGAGTCGTCATACAACTTGTCAGTAACCGCAGTGCTCATGAACGGCAAGGGCGAGGCCAGGGAGCGGGCCTGGAGGTAGTAAAGCCAGGCGTTGTGCGTTTGACCCTTGGACTGGAAACCACGCGCGCGCGCCGCAAACCATTCACTGTCGTGTCCCGCGGATTGCACGGCCTTGATGTAGAGGCCGCCCAGCTTCCACGCCAGCTTTCCGTCCGAAAGCTGTTGCTGCAGGATCAGCGATACCGTGTACGCGCCCTTTGAAGAGGGTGCGTCCAAAATGACGACGCCATACTTGCCCGGCGCAAGATTGTTGAGGACGAAAACCGCGCTGTCGCGAGTCTGGCCGTTCCCACTGAAAACCCCGCAGAAAAATTCCGCGCGCGGAACAGGTGCGGCGCCTTCCGCTTCCAGCAAAAAAGGCGGGCGAGCCCCGGCTTTGGAACCGGCAAGGGCAGGCTGGTTCTGCTTGACTGTGGCTTCGACGGCGGAAAAATCACCGGCGATGCTCGCGATCGCGCTCTCGCGCAGCGCGGCCGTATCGCCTTTCGCCACGAGGTCAAAGTAGCGGAGCCCTGTCGTGGTCAGCGCGGTGCGCGTGGCGTCGTCCAAATCGGCTGCGGTGAGACAATTTTCCGCGAGAACGCTCGATGCCGAACCTGCCAGCACGACCAGCGCGGCGCACCCGAGCAGCAGCCTGCCATTTTTCCGAAAGCAGCGTTTCAGCAAGCACTCTGGATTAGGCATTTCTTCCCCTTTCCTCTTCCCGCCCCTCGAAAGACTTTATCTCCCTGCGATGGCGTAAGTGCAATCGGTTGCACACAAGACCGGAGCCAGATACCGAAGATCTCCCTGCAAGAGACTAACGTCAATACGTTCTATAAGGTAGAAGAGCTGTGGGTGGCGGCGGGTTGGCCCTGCAAGCCGAAAATGGGTGCTAGAATTGCTAGCTATAGACCTGCCGTCATCCCCATAGGATGAGTCTAGACCGTCGTGGAGGGGTTGTCATGAGCGCGGGATTAAAGCTTACAGGTTTGCTGCTGACCGGTGTCCTGTGCCTGCCGGTTGCGGCGCGTTCGGATACGCCGCCGCATCGCACGCACAAGGTCAAGAAGCAGCAACCGTTGCCGCCTCCTCTACCTTCAGGCCCGCAGGGCCCGGTGCCGCAGATTCCGCTGGACGCCATCCCGGCCGTCGCGCCCCAAGTAACCTACCAGGATGGACTGCTGACGATCGTTGCTCCCAACTCCACCCTGGCTGACATTCTGCGCGGCGTGCGCAAACATACTTCGGCCGATATCGAAGTGCCGGCTACCGCTAGCGAGCGCGTCGTGACCCGGCTCGGTCCCGGGCCGGCTCGGGAAGTCATGGCCGAACTGCTGAATGGATCGCGCTTCAACTACATCTTGCTCGGTTCCCCGGAAGACGCCAACGCGCTGGTGCGCGTGGTGCTGGTGGCCAAGACCGGACCCGATACGCCAACTCCTGACGCTGCGGCGGCCGATAAGAACGCTGCTCCAGCCCAGGTTGCGAACGCTGCAGCGGATGCCGCCGATGCCGATGCTACGGATGACGCCACTGACGATACTCCCGACCCCGGCACCGCGGAGGCCGAACCACCGGCAACCGCCCCTCCAGACCCCTCCGGAGTAAAGAGTCCGCAGCAGTTGTTGCAGGAAATGCAGCAGCGGCAATTGCAGATGCAACAACAGCCAGGACGGCCGGGCTATCCTCCGGCGCCAGGTGCGGCAGTTCCGCAGACCCCGCCGCAACAACCGGACCAGCAGTAGAATCGGCTGCTTGAGCGGCGTTCGCTTCTGCCTCAGGGCTGACCGCCGGTGGGCTCCGTGCGAGACTGAAAAACGGCCTGCGTCGCGCGGCGCGACTGCGCGGCCGCTTCAACCTCAGAGCCGCTCATATTCATGTCCAGCGCCTTCTGCAGCAGATCCCAGTCGCGCGTGACGTCGCTTTCTGAAGCCTTGGGCGGATTTCCGCGTCGCAACTCCGCGTGCAACCGCGCTTCGAGAAACTCCTCGGTATAGGGCTCCGGAGCATCATTGGCGAGGATGTTGCCGCGCGAGATGCCGACGATCACGACTTCATCGCTCACCGGAATGCGCAGCACGGGACGCCCTTCTGCATCCAGATCCGGGGCCGCGTTGTGGAATAGCCGCTTCCATTTTTCGATGCGGGCCGCGTTCGTTTCCGCAGGCGGGTCGGCCACCAGATGATTCAGTTCGCTCTGGTAGGAGCGGCGATCCTCCGGCCCCGAGCGGCGGTTCGAGCTTGCGCTGGGCATTGAAAACCAGCGCCTCTTTTGCCGGATCAAAGCGCCCAGCCCCCGTGCCCACGTACACAGCCACTACGCAGCCGGCAAAAATCGGACTCGCCACGGCCGTAGGAACGATGTATTTCTTTGACTTAAGGAACGACTCCACTACGCCGTGTACTGGCGTGCTCCGCGCCACGCTGCCCGGAATCTGCGGAATCACGAAGCGCGAGAACTGCAATCGCGAATGGTGGCTGCTGAACTTGATCATGGTCTTCGCCATCTGCTTCGGCGTGGTCATTCCAATATCGGCAACGATGCTGCGATGCAAGGCTCTTGGATAGTAGAAGTTGATCACATCCTTGGCGAAATCGGCGCAGTTGCGGTAGCTGAGGTGGAAGTGAGAACGGTTCGGCGATGAATTGTATTTTCGGATGAAGGCTTTGTCCTGCGCCGAAGTGGTTTGGATTTCGAACGCGTAGGCCGTACGATCGTAAGCCGTACCCACAAGTTCGTACCAGTTCCCGCCCGGAGTTTCTCCGCCAGTCAGATCCGGGGCCACCGCCTGCAGATGCTTGCGGCGGTATTGATCACGCAGAAAACTGACCATCTTCGGATCCACAAACAGCGGAATATCATCGGGCCGCTCGACCGCGTAGAGATAAGGGATCAGCGGGATCGCCAGCCAGTCGTAGCCTCCGACTCCGTCATAGCGGCTGATCACGACTCCTAGTTCGCCGGGAGCGCAAGGGCGCAGCACCAGCGGCGTCTCGGCGCAAACTCCTGATAAGTACACCGCGGCATGTCCCGTGGCGGTGAAAAATCCGAGCTTGCCGTAAGGCTCTTCCAGCAGCAACGTGGCCGACGACGCGCTGGCCAGCGAGGCGGAGACCGAAACCAGCACACACAACGTGCCAACCGCGCGCCGGATTCTGCTCAGGCAAGGCATAGCTCTCCCCTAAATAGGAACCCCTCGCTCAAAGGTTAGTTGCCAAAAACCGGGAAGGCGAGTTACGGAAGTCAGCCGATCTTCACCAATCCTGGGATAGGGCGTATCTGACTGAAGCGTAAGGAGATGCCAGGGTGCAACCGGGAGCTGAATCGGGCTCAGGCGGGGCGGGTAAACGCGGTCGTGCGGGCAAGAATACTCAGACGACTCCAGCGATCGAGGAAGATCCTACTCCACAGGCTTCCAACTATCGTCCGGGTTAAATGCAGTGATGGCCTTGGCTAAATCTGCAGTGGTTTCTCCCAGATTTTTTTCGAATACAACGCCATCCTGGTTGATGACAAGAGTCATCACTCCGGAATTACCATACTCCGCAGGGTAGGCCAATATCGCGAAGCCACCTGTCATGGCTCCATTGACAATGTAGTCGCGCTCTCCGCCGTGGGCCTTCTCGCCCTGTTTTGTCAGTATTCGATAGATGTAGCCTTGGAATGGTTGTGGCGGGTGCGCGCCGCCGTAGCCTTCGGAGCTCGCGTAGGCTGCCAGTGGCCCCAGCGGACTCTCGGGTTGATCTTCATCCGCAGGCTTCCAGTAGAGGCCGTTCTTCTTGCCCTCGTCGCTGACGAACTTCTGAGCATATTGCCGCACATGCGCATCGTCGTGAAGCTGACTGAAGTATTCAGCTTGGGCATCCGCGATGGCGTTGAGCGTGCCCACCGTCGATAGCTCGTTGCCTCCGATCCGGCGAGCCAGTATCTCTTGCTTGGCAGAGTTGGTGTCGAAATACCACTGCCCAGCTGAGTTTTTCAGCAAAGCGAATGGGAAGGGATAGTTTTCCGCACCGACGGCGAGGACCATGCCCCCATCCGCTGCCTTGGACCAGCGGTGCATCTCATCGTAGCGGCTGGCGAACAGATCGAGCCCGGCTTTGTCCTGAACCGGATCGCCGGAGAAGATCAGTTCCTTGGCGTCTGGGCCGAAAATCACTGCGAGCCCGTTGCTGTCTTCGTTCTTCGCGGCGTTATAAATCGCTTGCCCCGCGTTGTCTGGAGATGCGAATGACTGCGGTCCCTCGGCGGCGGCCGGCTGCGATTTGTTGCAGCCCGCAGACAGGGCAATAACCGCGATCAAAATCACGAGAAGCAAACCACGCGGATTTACGTTCATTTCGGCAAACCTACGACGCGTCATACCGCTCCTTCATCGCACAACTTGAAAACTTCCTCGATCAATAACCCCACTCAGGTCTCCCAAGGGTTTCACTCCCCTAGCGACCTCTGCCACCCCTGGCTGCTACGCTTTGGTTCCCTCGCACGCTTTGATCCCGTCCGCCCACCGATCCTGAAAATACATTCGGACGGGCGGCTGGCGCGGCGCCGGTTGAGGCCTGAGGACGCTGATAGCCGCGGGCCTCATTCGTGCTGGGTCGAGTGCTCGGTTGCTGCCCTGGACGATTCCCTGGATTCGCCGGCAAAGTACTCGGCGCCCCCGCACCCGGCCTCGTACCGTTGCCTGGAGCATTCGGGCGATTGCCCGGTCCCGCAGGAAGAGTTGTAGCGGGAGGACGAGTGCCGGGACGATTGCCCGGGCCAGGACCCGAAGGAAGAGTTGTAGCCGGAGGACGATAACCCGGTGGGCGACCATAGCCGGGATATCCGGGGCGGTAGCCGGGAGCGCCGGGACGGTACCCAGGGTAGCCAGGACGATAGCCGCCACCGTAATAGCCGCCACGCCAGTAGCTGTTCCCGACGTAAATGTTGCGATTGTAAATGACGGTATGGCTGTGCCAGTTCGTGCCCCAATAGCTCCAACCCCATCCGCAGCAGCCGCCGTACACCATTGCTCCCACCATGACTCCGACGCCGAAAGCAATCACCGCCGTCGATGGCGGTGGGACGGCATAGACGTAGCCTGGGTACACGTAGGGAACACCGTAAATCACCGCAGGGTTGTAAACCGGCACGTACACAACCTGAGGATTCGCCGGCTGAATAACGATGGTCTGTGGGCTCTCCTGAACCACTTTGATTTCTGCGGTCGATTTCAGGTTCCCCGCCGCCTGCGCCTTGGCGCGCATTCTCTGAACCGCAGCCATTACGTCAGGCTGCTGGGTGGCCGAAGCTTCACCCAGAGCAGAGGTCCAAGCCAGGTTCTTTGCCAGATTGTCGAGCACGGACGGAAACTGGGTCAGCGCCTTCACCGATGGATCCCATGATTGTTGATCGACTGCCTTGGCCAGAGCTTCGCCCTTCAGGGAAGAGTTGTCCTTGAGCCAGAGCGAGGCGTCGACGATCTCGTAGGGGAAAGTTGCAGCCCCAAGAATCTGCGCGACCAAAGCATCCGGATAGAGAGCGATAGGAGCAACGATCCCGTCCAGTTCGTCGCTCGAGAGAGGTTGATCTTCCTCCCCGGTTGTTGCCGACGGGGACGCGTTTTGTGCCATTGCCCCAACGGGAATCGTCATCAGGACAAGAAGAACGCTCATCAAGATGGAAACGGCTTTCTGCATTCGAAGCATAGTGTCCTGACTTCTGGCGAAGGCTCTTCTAAAAAGTCCGCCAGCGCTGGGTAAAGTTCTCTTCCACCAGCCGCAAGCTTTTTTTACATTGGGGGATAGAGAAGCTCTACTGGCAAAACTGACAGTTCACTCTTTATGGGGGCTGGATCAGCCGGCGTGATCGGCCAGCTTTCGAATCGCCCAGACGGCGCTTTCGGCAACCACCTCGTCTTCATCCGCCGCCAACTTGTCGAGCAGGGGGAGGAATTTCCGGTCTCCGCTGTTGCCCATGGCGATCACCGCATTCCGCCGCAGGCCCGAGCGTTTTGCCCGGCGCACCGGCGAGCCTCGAAAGCTCTGGTTGAATTCTTCCGCGCTCATCTCCGCGAGCCAGTCGAGCGCAGGATTCACCAGTCCGGGGCGCGCCTGAAACTCCGCAGCATTCGTAGCCGGCGCTCTCCGGTTCCACGGGCAAACGTCCTGGCAAATGTCGCAGCCGAAAACGTGCCGGCCCATGCCTGATCGCAACTCATCATCCTCGGGAAGCGCGCCACGTTTTTCGATCGTGAGGTAGGCGATGCACTTGTTGGAATCGAGCTGATAAGGCGCGATTAACGCATCGGTAGGACAAGCCTGAATGCATCGCGTGCAACTGCCGCAGCGGTCGGGGGCAGGCAGATCAGGGTCAAGATCGAGCGAGGTAAGAATCACTCCCAGAAAGAACCACGAGCCCACCTTCTGATTGATGAGGCACGTGTTCTTCCCGATCCATCCGATTCCAGCGTACTTCGCCGCCACTCGCTCAACGATCGGTCCGGTGTCGACATAGCAACGCGTGATGAGATCGTCAGTTCCAGCCACGGCTCGCAGCGACGCTTCGACCCGGCGCAGGCGCGGCATGACTGAATCGTGATAGTCCTGTTGGCCCCAGGCGTAGCGCGAGATCCAGCCGCGAGCTTCCTCCGGCTCCTGCGTGGAAAGAGGTTGCGCCGTGTTGTAGTTGATGGCGCAAACCACCACGCTGCGCGCCCACGGAGCAGCGTTAGCCAGCGACGCGCGCTTCAGCCGTCCTTGCTCGTCTCGCGCTTCGAGATACTTCATCTGGCCGCCGTGCCCCTCCGCAATCCAGCGGGGAAAGTATGCAAGCTCGGGGACGTCATCGACCGGAGCGACGCCCACGAGATGAAATCCCGCTGCTGTGGCGGATTGCCGTACGGTGGCCCTTATGTCGGTCGATCGGAGCATGGTGATGACGAGGTATCGATTGTAGTTATTCGAGCGGTCGTTTAGCGACGCAGCGTTCCAATTTGGAACTTGCTCCTCACTTTTTTAGCCGCAGAAACATTTTCCTCAGCGGACCAGCGTATAAGCTTTTGCTCACAGAGTCACGCAACTCACGCTGCGCGTTCTCCGAATTTTCTTTGTAAAGGAGACCATCTGTATGCCGCAACCTACCCACGTACAAACTCCCACCATTCAAATCTCTGTGATCAACGAGAGCACCGTGCTGGCCGACGCCGATGTCGCGCCAGTCGTGGCCGCTCTGCAGAAGCAAGTCACCAACGACTTCCGCCCAGTCTGGGGGACGGATGCCGAACTCAGCATCATCCCGAAGGGAACACAACCACCCACGGGAAGCTGGTGGCTGGTGCTGCTGGACGACTCTGACCAGGCCAACGCTCTGGGTTATCACGACCTCACCACCGAGGGGCTTCCCATCGGCAAAGTCTTTGCCACC
Organism: uncultured Acidobacteriaceae bacterium; assembly: GCA_963827005.1. Taxonomy (GTDB): domain Bacteria; phylum Acidobacteriota; class Terriglobia; order Terriglobales; family Acidobacteriaceae; genus Sulfotelmatobacter. The sequence goes on along the minus strand of CAWGZD010000006.1, from coordinate 643,239 downwards.
AGCGACCTTAAGGCGGGCACATCGTGGACCGTGACCGCCAGCCACGAACTGCTCGAAATGCTGGGCGACCCCAACATCAACCTGACTGTATTCGTCGAGAACAGCACCGCCGCGGGAGTCCTCTATGCCTACGAAATCTGCGACGCCTGCGAAGACGATAGCCTCGGCTACCAGATCGACAATGTGCTCCTCTCCGATTTCGTGTATCCATCGTGGTTTGAGGGCTTCCACAGCGAGGGCTCGACGCAGTTTGACCGCATGAACAAGATCCAGAATCCGTTTCAGCTGTTGACTGGGGGCTACATCGGGGTCTTCAACGTGGCCTCCGGCAACGGCTGGCAGCAGCAGACTGCAGAGAAGCGTCCCACCAACGTTTTGAACCGGGGAGCGGTCGGCACGCGCCGCGAACGCCGCGGCATTCCTCACGAACTATGGATTAACAGCCTACCGCAGCGCAAGATTGTGGGCAATGCGCAGAAGTATCGCCAGCAACTGCAGACGATTCAGAAGCGGCGGGAAGCAGCCTGAAATTTTCCTCTGGCGTCCCTTCACTCGCAGCCCCGCGTGAATAGCGCGGGGCTTTTTCAGTTTAATCACTGGCCACTGACTTTAGATGCCGAGCTTCTTCACTTCCTCGTTGTAATACTTGCGATACAGGATGTCCCACTCCTGGGAACCTTCGAGGATGGTGCGCTTCTGGCTTTCGATCTTGAGGCGGGCGGCCTGGTCGATTCTTTCTTCGTGGTTGAGAAGGTCTTCGAGGATCTTGCGGGTTTCCTGGCGGATAGTGTTGGGGTCTTCGATGAAGTCGACTTCATCGACGAGCTTGAGGGCGTCGGCGACGGCTCGCGCCAGCACGTTCACTTTGTCGCGGCTCAGTCTCACAGCACCGCCTTATACTTGCGCACCAGTTCGCTTTTCACCTTGCGGAACATCTCCTGGTAGTTGGCGCCGGTCTTGTTCATCTCTTCCGAGTAGGCTTCGAGGATGACGCGGACTTCGTCGTTGATGCGGTCCTCGAGGGTGAGTTCTTCGAGCAGAGCGGCATGGACGCGCTCCGTGACCTTGGGCACGGCCGAGGTCTCGATGGCCTTGGCGGCGATCAGTTTCTTGGTAACCTCGCGGGCCAGGTAGCCCACATATTCCTTGGAAAGAAGCATGTGCGGGTCGAATGTCCTGTGTTAGAGGCGCTCGTCTGCGAATCTTAGAGTGTAACACGGTGCGCGGCGGGCGACACAGCCTGCACCACCTCACCGCCGATGAGATTCCGCAAATTGTGTTAATGCTTTTCCGCGTCCCCGGGCGCGACCTGGCGCGCGAGTCGCTGATAGTTGAGAATCGCGTTGAAGACCATCGCGTAGGTGCCGATGGTTTCGCCGCGATAGACGGGGTTGTTGCCGAACAGCAGTACGTTTCCCTGGCCGAGGTGCGCGTCGACTACCACAGCATGTTCGGCAATGGACCCGGCCTTGTCGAGCAAGCCGTCGAGCAAAAGCGTTTTGGCATCGGAGAAGCGCAGGATGACCTCGGGCCGGCTCTGGACCGGAATCACGCGCGGGTTGTTGCGAATGTCTTCCTCATCCAACTGCTTTGCCTCCCAGGGTTGCTGTTTTACGAGAGGCTCGGGCTCGGTGATCTTTCTGCCGAGCGGTTCGTCAGCGTCTTCGACGCTGCCTCGTCCGGTGGCGCGCTTGGCGTAAGGGTCCAGGGAGTCGGTCAAGGGATCCATCAAAACGCGCCCGCTGCTGCGGCCGACAATGTTGCTGACGTTGAAGGCCATGCCGCTGGCGCTGATGACGGGGACACTGGTTCCGTAGCCAAAGGCGATTGGATTGTCGCGGGCTACGAAGACCGTGTTGAGCACGGTGCCGACGACACGCGCGTCGTCATGAGGAGCGACGCTGACCCCGGGGGCAAGGCCGGTGTCGATGGCGAACTGCGCAGTGTCTTCGCAAGTGATGAGCAGGCCGCCTTGCTCGACGAACTGCTTCAGATGAGCCAGGCCGTCGTAGCCGAGGCCAGGACGAATGTCGGCAGTGCTGTCGATAGCGCCGAGGTTGGGCGTCAGCTCGGATTTCTGCCACGGCATGGGATTGTTCCACATGGGGATGCCGTTCAGAATGTCGAGCGCGGAAGCGCGGCCGACGGGCGCGAAGACGATGACGTCGTACTTAGCGCGGAGATCTTCCTGACGCGCAACGGTCTGGGTGCTGATGTAATCGAAAGGCACACCCGCGGTATCGAAGGCATAGCGCCACCAGCCTTCCGTTTGCGTTCCAATCCAAGTGTGCATAAAGGCGATGCGCGGAGCCGTGACCACGTGGACGGGCACGGACGGCGCCGCGCCGAGCCGCGAGACGTCAAGAGACAGATCGTGGAAAACTTTGCCAGCGTCGTCGCCGGCATTCGTGATTAACAATGACCCGGCTGCGAAATGTTTTCCGTCTGCATCAAAAGCTTTGTCTGCGACCTGGATGGTTGCGCCTTTGAGTTTGTAGACCAGCGATAGCAGCGAAATCTGTCCGGTGTTGTTCACGGCAAACACCGGGCCGGAGCCGGAGAGCGCACCGGCAAGCTTCGAGGGATCCTCCACGGGAGTCATGCTCGATTTGAGGATCGAAGGATCAGTGACGCGGACGACTTTCAGATTGAAGAGGTGACTGAAGGACCACCCCGTGTCGTCGTAAGGATGCTTCTGCGGATCGCCGGCGGCCCAGAACTGGCGATCGAGCAGGGCATCGGCGACACGGGAGTAGGGCTGATCCATGCGGATGACGATGCTGCCGGCGGGAAAGGTTTGCTGCTTTGGCTTGTCTCCGCGCTTTTCGCCGGGGACGTCGACGGTGGCTGCGCCGGATAGTTCTTGTACCTCGACGTGCTGGCGCTTCATTACCCTGAGCAACTCGATCTGGCGATTGGCGTCGGCTGAGTCGGCGGGAATCACATAGGCGGCCGGCCCTTCGAGTGTTGGCTTTTCGACGGCACGCTTGCTCTTGCGGTAATAGTTTTCCAGGAAGTGGCGGGTGTTGTGCGAGAAATAAGAGAGGGTCGAGAGCAGAGCGCTCTCTTCGTAGTTGTTGTTATTGCGTTGCGACCAGGTCACCACGGGGAGCGGCGGATTCTGACGGTACCACGTGCGCGAGTAATCTTCCGGCCGGAGTATGCGCTTCTCCGTATCGGCGCCGCCGTTGCCGAAAGTTTCATAGAGGCGGCTGATGCCGTTGTGCGTGCCGGCGAGAAACATCAGGTAGCCGGGACTCCAGGTGTCGAAATCGCCGTGGGTGAAGACTCCGGGCATGCCGAAGCTCTGCATCTGGGCCACGTTGTTCCAGCCGAGTTCGGCCCATTCATCGGCGAGGGTGGGATCCATCCATGCGTTGTAGGGTCCATCGCCCACCGTGTTGTCATAAAGAAAAGGAACCGACTCGTGCAGGTCGTGCAGCACCTGGGCATGCCAGGCAAGATAGGTGTCGAGAACGTTGCGGGTCAGATCGAGAGTCATGGCCATGGCGTCGCGGTTGTTGTCGTGAGCGACATAGTGGCCCCAGTAAAGAAGGTGCGTCCAATCCTGGCCGGGATGAGCTTTGTGCCACTTATAAATGTCGACCATGCGGTCGCGTCCATCGACTTCGACAACCGGAGTGATCAGCACGATCATGTGCGAGCGGATGTATTTGATGTAGGGAGCATCGTCGACCGCAAGACGATAGGCGAGCTCCATCAGGGCCGTGGGAGCGCCGGTCTCGGGCGAGTGAATGGTGCCGGTGATGTAGTAGACGGGCCAGGATTGGTCGAGCAGCGGACGTGCTTTGGCATCGTCGAGGCCGATGGTGCGGGGGTCGGCGAGCTGGGCCAGGCGCGCGTCGTTCGCTTTTGCGCCGGCGAGAAGATTTGGATCGGCAATGGCCGCGGCGATCATCTCTCGTCCTTCTTCGGAGCGGCCGATGCTGAAAACCTTCACCCGCGGACTGCTGGCCTCAAGCAGGCGGAAGTACTTGTAGACATCTTCGGCATAGGGAAGCATGTCCGGCGCGCCGGCAACGTCTCCCAGCACTTTGGCGGGCGTGGGGACGGTTTTCGAGGCGGGAAGGTAATCCACCAGGGGTGAGATGAAAGAAGTGTCGGTGGTGTATTTGTGAATCTGGGCGGTGTACTGCTGATCGATGGGCTGGCCGGGATCGCGGGCGAAGGTGGAGTTCAATTCCTGGGAAAACAGCGGGACAGAACCAACGCAGAACAAGAGAGAAAAGATGGCGCGTAAGGCCAGTTTGGAAGGGGTCATTTTTCCTCGTCTTCGATTCACTTTCTGGGCTCCAAGTGTCACACAAAACGACTGCTGGAGAAAAGAGCGGCATTTGCGGGTGATTTCCAGCATCCATCCTCCGATCGGGAAGGCGTTTTCGCGCCTCGATCTCAGGCTTTTCGTTTATATCGTCTTACGATATACTATGAAAGTTAACTGAATCGGGGCACGATACAATCGGCGGCATGAAGAAGCTTACCTTGTCGGATTACCAGGCGCTGGCGGACTTCCGCTACCAGATTCGTCGTTTTCTCCACTTCAGCGAGCAGGTGGTGAAGCGGGCGGGCATGGAGCGCGGGCAGTATCAGCTTATGCTGGCGATCAAGGGTATGCCGCCCGGAGTGCGGCCGCGCATTCGCGAGCTGGCGACCCGCATGCAGATCCGCCACCATAGCGCGGTCGAACTGGTGAACCGCCTGGAGGCAGGCGGGTTCGTCCACCGCACGCGAGCGGAAGATGACCGCCGCGAGGTTCTGCTGGCGCTCACTTCGAAAGGAGAAAAGGTTCTCAGCGAACTGGCGCTGCATCATCACGACGAGATCCGTTCGGCGGGACCCGAACTGGTGACCGCTCTGCGGCGCATCATGCGGGAAAGCACTGATGTCGCGCTCCCGCACTCCGCGCCTTCGCAAGAAAAGGGAAGGCCATAAAAAGATCATGAGCACGACCAACTGCCCCTGGCCCCGACCAGGACAGAAATGCCGCAATCGATTCGCCGCCGCCCGCAACCTTCCGCATGCTGCTGGTCTCAGTGCTTGCCGCCGCGATCGGCCTGGTGGCCGGCCTTATCGCCTTCGCGCTTTACAAGCTGATCGGCCTGTTCACTAACCTATTCTTCTTCCACCGGTGGTCCACTGATTTCTCGAGCGCGCAGCACAACCATCTCGGCTGGCTGGTGATCGTGATTCCGGTAATCGGCGGACTCATCGTCGGCGTCATGGCGAAGTATGGGACTTCGAAAATCAAGGGCCACGGCATTCCGGAAGCCATGGAAGCGGTGTTGTTCAACCGCAGCCGAATCGCGCCACGGGTCGCGATCCTGAAGCCCATCTCGGCGGCCATCGCGATCGGAACCGGCGGTCCCTTCGGCGCGGAGGGCCCGATCATTCAAACCGGCGGAGCGATCGGCTCACTGGTCGGCCAGGCTTTCCACACGACCGCGGTCGAGCGCAAAGTGTTGCTCGCGTGCGGCGCGGCCGCCGGCATGTCGGCCACTTTCAACACTCCGATCGCGGGCGTGATTCTCGCGATCGAGCTGCTGCTGTTTGAATTCAAGTCGCGCTCGTTCATTCCGCTGGTGATCGCGAGCACGCTGGCAACCGCCGTCCACATGCAGCTTCTGGGCTTGGGGCCGATGTTTCAGGTCAGCCCGATGGACTTCGCCATTCCCCGCGGGCTGCCTTTTTATCTTGTGCTGGGAGTGATCTGCGGCCTTGCCGCCGTCGGCTTCAGCAAGCTGCTCTATTGGGTGGAAGATCAATTCGAGAAACTTCCGTTCGATGAATTGTGGTGGCCGGCCATCGGCGCTCTGGGCCTGGGCATCATCGGATTCTTCGTGCCACGCGTGCTCGGCGTCGGCTATGACACCATTGGCGACATTCTCAATGGCGCAGCTCGCCTGGAAGATCTTCTGCTGGTCGTCATGCTGGCCAAGGCCGCAGCCCTGGTCGTCTCGCTCGGCTCCGGCACCTCCGGCGGATTGCTCGCGCCCTGCTTCATGTGGAGCGCGGCCATGGGCGGCATTTTCGCCATGGTTGCGAACCACTTCGTGCCGGGCGCGCATCTTTCACCGGGAGCGTTCGCGCTGGTAGCCATGGGCGCGGTTTTCGGCGCGGCATCGCGCGCCACGTTCACGTTTATCATCTTCGCCTTCGAAATCACGCGCGACTACAACTCTGTTCTGCCGCTGATGCTGGTCAGCGTCATCGCCGATGGCATCGCCATGCTGTTGATGCCGAACAGTTCGATCATGACGGAAAAACTGGCGCGCCGCGGCCTGCGCGTCCATCAGGATTACGAAACCGACGTTCTCTCCCATGCCACGGTCGCCGACACGATGGACGAGGAATTGCCCGCAATCGCAGCCGGCACGACCGTGGGTGCGCTGGCTGAGCGCGTTGCGCGGCACGATCCGGCGGTAGCGCGGCACGAGGCCTGGCTGATCCTCGACGAACGGAAGCCTTGCCGGCATCATCACGCGCGGCGATCTTGCTTCGTGCTTTCGACAAAGATTCTTCCGGAGCCATGACCGTGCAGGAGGCGGGCAGCACTCGGCTGGTGGTCACGTATCCTGACGAATTAGTGTCCGAAGCCGCCGCGAAGATGCTGCGCAATGACATCGGACGCCTGCCCGTGGTCGAGCGCGCCGACCAACGCTAGGTTGTCGGCTACCTTGGCCGCAGCGGCGTAATGGCCGCGCGCCTCCGCCGCTTCCAGGATGAACATGTGCGCGAGCCAGGATGGTTTCCGAGGACAGGTGTGGATCTTTCAGGTGTGAACTAGCAGAATTGCTATTGCTTTTTTCCAGCCGCTTCGATCAGCGGCCGCAGCGCGTCTGCTGATACTCCCAGAGTGCCGCCGGAGAAGCCATCAATGTAGGCGGAGTTCACTCCGATGACTTCGGCATTGGAGTTAAACACTGGGCCGCCACTGCCGCCGTGCGCCGTTGGGGCGTCGTAGATCAGTTTGTCGCCGACCACATCGCCGAGGTGCCCGCACGTGGTTGAAGGACGAATCAGCGACAGTGCTGCCAGTTCGCTGGCCGCCGTGATGTCGTTGTGCCGGTAGGCCAGCCGCTGGTAGATTCCGCTCGGCGACTTGGCCACCATCCCGGCAATGCCCATGGGATAGCCGATCACGGTCACGAGTTCTCCCGGCGAAGAGGCGCCTTTTGCCAGCGGCAGCACCGCAATTCCGCGCACAGCTTCTTTATTCTCGATCTTCAGCACAGCCAAATCGCTGTTGGAAGAAACCGCGCCCGGGGTCAAGCTCACCGGCATTGGCGATCCCGGAAAAAAGACGACTAGACTTTCGAGCATGGCGGTCGCTCCACGATGGATCAGCGCTTCCGCCTCGCTGTCGCCATACCAGGGCTCGGCCACGTGGCGGTTGGTCGCGAGCAACCCGTCGCCGACAAGAAATCCGGTGCCCGAGACGCGCGCCCGGATGGCTGCCGGCTGGTTGGCAAACCCGACCTGGTACACCCCGTTGATGTAGCCGATGGAATTTCGATACCGGTTTAAGACCAGCGCGGGCATAGCCTGGTCACGTTCGAGTTGCTCTACTTGGTGGGTGAGCTGGGTTACCTGCTTCTGCAGTTCGTCCGGAGGCGCGCCTTCCGCCGTCACCGGGGCGTAGTAATGGAACATTGCTACTGCGCCGAGCAGCAGTACTACTCCCAGCACGGCCTGCACCATCTGTTGCCAGCTCTCGCTGACCGGGCTCGCTTCTTGCGGACTTTCCGGTTCGGACATGAGTAGGCATCTTCCCTTGTCCGGCGGGGGTTTTCTACGGTACGGAAGATGATGGACAGGGGATATCGAATGTATCTAAAGGAGGTGTCCGTATGGGGCTGCCGCGGGCAAATAACGGAGGCCGCTAAGGCTTGCCGATTCCCAGGCGCTTGGCCATCTCGTCGTAGAGAAACCCCTGGCCCGGCACGTACGGCTGCACCCACTGGCCATCGATCACAAATTGCGGGATGGCACGTTTGCCGGTGTGCTTGACGATTTCATCCACCGCGCCCGGCGTGGTTTCGACGTCAACTTCTTTGTAGGGAATATTGTGTTTGGTGAGGAAGCGTTTCGCTTCGCGGCAATCGGGGCACCAGGCTGCGGAGTAAACCGTAAGTTCCATGAGTCCTTTTCGGCGAATCGCCGTAGGATCCTAGCTTACTATGTTCTCGCCCTGAGCCCCTACACCCGCTGCAACTGAGCCACGGTGCGCTCGTTCACGACGTTGCCGGTATTCAGCGTGGAAGCCGGCTCAAACAGTACGATCCAGCATTCTTGCTCCGCGACTGGACGGTGCTCGACGCCGCGCGGCACAACGATAAATTCGCCTTCTTCGATCCATTCGTGACGATCGAGAAACTCCATCCGGAACCGTCCCTTCACCACGAGGAACATCTCGTCTTCATTGTCGTGGTGATGAAACACGAACTCGCCCTTGGTCTTTACCAGCTTTACCATCTGGCCGTTGAGCTCGCCAGCAATGTGCGGCTTGTAGTACTCCGAAATCTTGGCGAATTTGTCGGCGATGTTGACCTTGTCCATGTTGCCCTCCGGTTAGCGTATGCATTCCAGATTCTTTCCGAGCCGACTTGGTCGCAAAAGAACTCTGCCATCGGCGTACTGAGAAGCACGCGCAGAGAATCCGCTTGGTATCTCTACGCAAAAAAAGGCCGCCGGCTTTCACCGGCGGCTCTTATGTTGACAGCGATTACACTCGGAGGATCCAGAGCTACAAACCGGGAGTCTCCGGGTTCAGGTGCCCGCCGTGCAAAGTCATTCGCACGCCGTGCTGGTTGTTGATGCGGGTCGTCGTGGTCCAATCCACATCGTCAGCGTTCACTACCCCCCTCCGCCACTGGCCAGCGTGTAGGTGATGCGGCCGTCTTGATACTGATAGTTCCCGACGGCTAGAACCATTCCCGTCTTGAGGATGAACACGGGTCCACCCGGAACGGGCGTTGGCGTTAGGGAACTCACATCCCGTGAAACGTAGCTCGCATAGGATGCCCGCGGAATTTCGAGCGCTCCCGAAACCTCCGCATTGGCGGTAACCACGCTTCCGCGAACGGCGAGAGCGGGCTGGGTAATGTTGTCAGACTCGCCGAACGACTCGTTCTGCGGCCTGCTGCCAAAGAAATGCCAATCCCGACCGGATGAGGCTACCTGCGTTAACTGCACATCATCCATCAAACGCAGGCTGAGGACGGTTTCCCCTTTGAGTTGCGGACGCGGGCCGCGGGCCGGCAAGGTGACCACTTTCCATGGCCATAATGGCGGCAGCATCCATTCGACGACGTCGCGCTTGGCATGACCTTTGCCGTCGATCTTGCCTTCCTTATCGACCTTATAGCCCCGAGTTCCAATGATCTTGGCTTGCAGCGGCAGGTCACCGCCGGGCAGTCCGATGCGATCAAACTGCAGTTTGAGATATCCCTTGCCAACGAAGTGTCCGGGATCTTTCGCGGCTTCGAGATGACCTACCAGGTAAGAGCCGCGCGGAAATGCCTGCTGGCCGAACTCAGTGACTCCGCGAAGCTGGCAGAGAACGGGATCCCCAACATCCGCCGTTGCCGAGGAGAAGTTGGGTTCATTCAGCGTGCATTGCAGAAGAGTGCCGGCGGGCAGGACGACCTCCCGTGCGCTGGCCCCAGCAGTGAGAGCTAATACGATTACGACCAGAACTGTAGAAACAACACTGCACTTCATACATCCTCCTCGGTTTCGCACGCCCCTTTCGTTGGCGGACTCTGGCGCCAAGTCCGCGCAGTGCAGCGCATCTAATCACACTTTTTTCCTGGGGTCAACGGGGTTTGCGGCGAATTGCTTGTCCGGCGATGAAAAGGGGAAACCACGAGACAAAAAGAAGCCGCCAGCTTTGGGCTGACGGCTGCAAGCTTACGCTCGAAAGCTAGCTATTCTCGTACAACAGCACGCCCTCGGTCTTCTCCGCGTCCACCGGACGGTAGAACAGTTTGTTGTCTTCGAGGAAGACCTCAATGAATGCCGGACGCGTGGTAATCGTGCCTTGAATCAGCGCCTCCGACAGCGGGTCTTCAATGTATTTCTGCAAGGCCCTGCGCAACGGCCGCGCACCGTAAGTGCGGTCGGTGAGGGTCTGGTTGAGGATCCACTTCTTCGCCTCATCCGCCACGGTTACCGTGATCGACTTCTGCGCCAGGTTCGTGTTGAGCTGCGTGACCATCAGCTCCAGAATCTGGATCAGGTCCGCTTCGCTCAAGGCCAGGAACAGAATGATTTCGTCCAGACGGTTCAGGAATTCAGGATTGAAGGTGCGCTTCACTTCGCCCTTCACCAACTCCTCGACCTTGCCGGAAACCATTTCATCTTTAGTCGACTGGAAGCCGAAGCCCTCGCGCTTCTGCAGGTGCCGCGCGCCGATGTTCGAGGTCATGATGAGGATCGTGTTCTTGAAGTCGACCGTATTGCCGAGGCCGTCGGTAAGCTGGCCGTCTTCAAAAACCTGCAGCAGGATGTTGAACACATCCGGATGCGCCTTCTCGATTTCATCCAGCAGCACGACCGAATACGGAGCCCGCTTCACGCGCTCGGTGAGCTGGCCGCCCTCTTCGTAGCCCACGTATCCCGGAGGCGAGCCGATCAGCTTCGAGACCGAGTGCTTCTCCATGAACTCCGACATGTCGAAGCGGACCAAAGCTTTTTCGGTTCCGAACATGAACTGCGCCAGGGTGCGCGCCACTTCGGTTTTGCCAACGCCCGTTGGGCCCAGGAACAGGAACGAGCCAATGGGCCGGTTCGGGCTCTTCAGACCCGGCGCGCGAACGCCGGATCGCCCGGGCCAGAGCGCTGATCGATTTATCCTGCGAGATGATGCGCTTGTGCAGCTCTTCTTCGATGCGCAGCAGCTTCTGCGTCTCTTCTTCCTTGATCGAGGTGATGGGAACGCCGGTCCAGCGCGAAACTACGTCTTCGATGTCCTCGCGGCCGACAACGCCGGTGGAGGATTCATCGAGATGATATTTCTCGCGCAGCGCGCGCAGATTCTCGCGCTCCTTGCGTTCTTCGTCCGAGTAGAAACGCGCCTTCTCGAACTCGTGGTTCGCGATGGCGTTCTCCATGCGGTGCACGATGAACTTGATGCGCTTCTGGACTTCGGTGATCTCTTCGGGCTGCGAAGTCTGGCGCAGCTTCACGCGCGCGCCGGCTTCATCGACGAGATCGATTGCCTTATCTGGCAGGAAGCGGTCGGGAATGTAGCGGTTCGAGTGCGAGACCGCGAAGTTGATGGCGTCGTCGGTGTAAGTGACGGCGTGGAACTTCTCGTACCGGTCCTTGATGCCGAACAGCACCTTGACTGCGTCCGCTTCGTTCGGCGGAGGAACCTTGACTGCCTGGAAGCGCCGCTCGAGCGACCGGTCTTTCTCGATCGACTTGCGGTACTCGCCCGGAGTGGTTGCGCCGATGCATTGAATCTCGCCGCGCGAGAGCGCTGGCTTCAGAATGTTCGCGGCATCGAGCGAACCTTCGGCCGATCCCGCGCCCACCAGGGTGTGCAGCTCGTCGATGAAGATGATGGAATTCTGCGACTCCATCAGCTCCTTCATGATGGTCTTCAGCCGCTCTTCGAACTGTCCGCGATATTTCGTTCCGGCGACGATCAAGGAAAGATCGAGCGCCAGAATTCTCTTGTCGGCCAGAAACGACGGAACCTCGCCGTCGGCGATGCGCTGCGCCAGGCCTTCGACGATCGCCGTCTTGCCCACGCCGGGCTCGCCGATCAGCACGGGATTGTTCTTGGTGCGGCGGCACAGAATCTGGACCACGCGCTCCAGTTCGCCGTCGCGGCCGACCAGCGGATCGAGCTGGCTATCCATTGCCGCCTGGGTAAGATCGCGCGAAAACTCGCTGAGCAGCGACGACTCACGCTGCCGCTGCGGCTGCGCCTTTTCCTGGCTGGTGCGCGCCAATTCTTCCCGGATCGTCGCCAGCCGCAGGCCGCGCTCGTGCAGAATCTCCGCGGCAAAGCACTTCTCTTCTCTCAGTAAACCCAAAAGCAAGTGTTCGGTCCCGATGTGCCGGTGCGAAAGCCGCTCCGCTTCTTCGGCGGCATAGGCCAGCACGCGCTTGCACTCATTGCTTAGCGGGAGATCCACCGAAGTCGAGACCTTTTCCCGAATCGTGGTGTGACCCTCGATCTGCTTGCGGATGGATTCAACCGAGGCGTGCGAGCGCAGAAATCGGTTGGTCAGGGCTTTATCTTCGCGCAGGAGCCCCAGCAGCAGGTGCTCGGTCTCTATATAAGGAGACCCGAACTGGCTTGCTTCGTAGCGCGCGAAAAAGATTACGCGCCTGGCTTTCTCCGTATAACGTTCAAACATAATGCCCTTCCCCCTGAACCCTTCCGGCCGAGAAGACGTTGCTCCCGCTCGACCCTATCGAAACCCTGGCCCGGTGCGTATCTCCGCTTGATTCTGCTCCATTACCAGCTTATTATGCAATCAAACGGCCACCGAGCCCAAGTACCCAAACGTTTTTATAATGTTACCGAAGGAACCTGTTCAAATCTCCTTCCGGCTGCCGATTAACCCAAGTTTCTTGCACATTGTCTTACTAATCTGTCTCTTCCGAACCTGCGCCTCCTTCCAAGAGTCAGCGCTCTAGCGCCGGCAACGACTCCGGCCTGATCTCTTCCACGCGCCCCCGCTCCAGCCGCAAAACCCGATGGCAGCGCCGCGCGAACGACAAGTTATGCGTTGCAATGAGAGAGGTGAGCTGGTGCTCGCGATGGAGTCGCGCAATCAATTCGAAAACCGCTTCCGCCGTCTGTCCATCAAGGTCCCCGGTAGGCTCATCCGCCAGCAACAGTTTTGGACCGGTAATGAGCGCCCGCGCCAGAGCCACCCGCTGCTGCTCTCCGCCCGAAAGCTCTCCCGAGCGATGATGCCCGCGTTGCTCCAACCCGACCTCACGCAGCCAGCGTGAAGCTTCCGGCGCCGCCTCTGCCCAGGTGCGCCCCCGCACCAGCAGCGGCATCGCCACGTTTTCCGCCGCCGTAAATTCCGGCAGCAGATAGTGAAACTGCCAGACGAAACCCGCCTCGCGATTGCGAAACTCCGCTGCTTCGTCCGCTGACAACGAATTCAGTTTCAATTGGGCGCAGTATACGTCACCCGCGGAAGCATGATCAAGAGCGCTGAGGATGTGCAACAAGGTACTCTTTCCCGCTCCTGACTCGCCCACGATGGCGAGCATCTCGCCGCGCTTCACCTCAAACGACAAATTTTCAAAGAGCACCAGATCCGATTCGCCGGACCGGAAAACCTTCTTTAATCCTTGAACCCGCAGCAGCGCTTCTTGTTCCGTCACCTGCTCCGCCTGTTCCCTTAGATGCATTCCGCCTCCGAAGGGTCCATCCTGCGTACCTGCGTTGATTTTCCGAAGGCGGCGAAACAGTAGAACGGGGCCATCTTCTCACACCTGGGCCGTGCAGTCCGCCACATGGCACATTCGAACCATATGGAACCTCCGAGCTCGGAGCATCTCCTCAGAAATGTACCTCGACCTTGGCCCCGCGGTGACCTGCGTCACGTGCCAGCATGAGAATTCCTCACGGACGGAGCACGGCAATCACTAGACCTCAATCTTGGTTTCTGAGCAGCCAGGCTGCGTAGGACTCGCCGTAGGGCGCGCGCGATGCCGCGCTCGGTGATGATCGCGGTCACGTACTTTGCCGGAGTCACGTCGAAGGCTGGATTCTCGATGGACACGCCGTCCGGAGCCATCTGTTTCCCCGCGATGTGAGTGACTTCTCTGGCATTGCGCTGCTCGATGGGAATCTTGCTGCCGTCGGGGCAGGCGAAGTCGATCGTCGAGATCGGCGCGGCCACGTAGAACGGGATGCCGTGCTCCCTGGCCAGAACGGCGACGCGTATACGTTCCGATCTTGTTGGCGACGTCGCCGTTGGCGGCGATGCGGTCGGCGCCCACCACGATCGCTCCAATCTTGCCCTGCTTCATCATGGCGCCGGCCATGTTGTCGGAGATCACCGTCGTCGGGATGCCGTCTTTCATCAGCTCCCAGGCGGTAAGCCGCGAGCCTTGCAGGAAGGGACGGGTTTCGTCGGCATAGACGTGAATCTTCTTGCCTTGCTCGACCGCCGCGCGAATCACGCCCAGCGCCGTGCCGTAACCGGCTGTGGCCAGCGCGCCGGCGTTGCAGTGCGTAAGCACTCCGCCTTCGCTCGGCATCAGCGTGGCGCCGTGGCGTCCCATGGCCTGGTTGGCGGCGATGTCTTCGGCGTGCATGCGCTGCGATTCTTCGATGAGATCCTGCTTGATTTGCGCGATAGGACGAATGCGCACGCGCTCGAATTTCTCCTGCATGCGGCGGATGGCCCAGAAAAGATTGACGGCGGTCGGACGAGTTTTGCCGATGACGTCGCAGGCCTGATCGAAGTCGCGCTTCAGGTCGCCAGTGGTCTCGGCTTTGGAATTCTTCACGCCAGCGCAATCCCCATGGCTGCGGCCACGCCAATGGCGGGCGCTCCGCGCACCACCATGGTCCGGATTACGTCGGCAACCTGCTCGTGCGTCTTGCAGGTTACGTAGGTTTCTTCCGTGGGCAGCTTCGTCTGGTCGATGAAGCGTACGCCGTTGGTCAGTCCATTCGAGAGTTTGAATCATAAGTCAGTCGTTGGTCGAAGTCGGTTCGTCGACATGTTCATCGATCGCTGTTCTTACACCCTATGTGCCGCGCAACGGTTTCCCGGAACATTCGTCACCGCCGGTCGCCCGCAGATTTCACAGCTGGCCGCAACGGCAAATATCACCGGGCCCGGTCTCGTCCGTTCTGCAGAATGTGTTCGGCGCGCACATCGCGAGCCGTAAAGATGGAAACGAACGGCGCCGGAGCCGCGGCCTTCTCCACGCTCGGCCTTCCCTTCGCTTCCTCGCGCTCCACCAGGCACATCGCGCCGACAATCTGAAATCCAAATTCGCGCGCCGCTTCGATTGCCTGAACCGTGGAAGCGCCTGTGGTGCAAACATCGTCGACGATCACCACGCGCGCGCCCTTCTCGCGAAAGCCTTCGATGCGCTGTCCGGTCCCGTGCTGCTTTTCGGCCTTGCGCACCAGGAAATCCATTCAGTTCGCCGCCCACCACCGAGACTGCGACCACGATGGGATCGGCTCCCATGGTAAGGCCGCCGATAGCTTGCGGCTTCCATCCTCGCTGCCGGATTTCATCGAAGAACACTTCACCGGTCAGGCGCGAGCCCTTGGCGTCGAGAGTCGTGGTGCGGCAATCGATGTAGTAGTCGCTGGTGCCGCCGGAAGAGAGCTTAAACTCGCCCAGCCGGAAACGACTTGTAGGCAAGCAAGCGCAGCAGATCCTGGCGCGAAGAATGCATGAAATCTTACGATATCACGGAGAATCGGCCTCCGTCCGCGCTGCGCCGGCCGTTGGCCTTCAGTTTCGCGCGGTCGGGCGTGGTAATCTGAATATTCCGCCACTAACGACGCTTCGAGGTATCGAAATTGCAGAGTGCGCGAAAGCTTTTCTTCCTCCTTCTTACTGGTTTCCTTCTCACGAATTTGAGTGGATCCGGGCTGGTTTCGAGCGGCCTTTGCCGAAGGCACGCGCACCTGGGAACAATCGAAATTTGACGAACTGACCAAAGGCACCGCCACTGGAGTTGCGATTCGCAGCACCGGCGGCCTGGATCTTGCGCCAACCTTCAAGAGCCTGTACGCCACGCCGTCCACCTACATCTGGGCGATTGCGGCCGACGATGCCGGCAACGTTTATGTGGCGGCGGGCGCGCCCGCGCGCGTGTACCGCATCACGCCCGAGGGCAAGGCCGCGATCATCTTCGAACCCAAGGAACTCCAGGTGCAGGCGCTGCAGACCGGCCCCGGCGGCGTGATCTACGCGGCCACCGCTCCCGACGGCAAGGTGTACAAACTCGAACATAAGACGGGGGCCGGAAAGCCTGCCAAGGCCGATCCTTCCCAGGCTTCGAACGACAACAAGAAAGGTGACGCAGATAAAGATAAGGATAAAGACGCGGCCAACCCCGGCGTAGATCCCTCGTGGAGTTCGTCCGTCTATTTCGAGCCGGGTACGAAATATATCTGGGACCTTGCCCTGGATAAGGCCGGCAACCTCTATGTAGCGACCGGCGACCACGGGGAAATTTATCGCGTCACGCCCAAAGGCGAGCACTCGGTATTCTTCAAGAGCGATGAAACGCACATTCGCGTTCTCGCCTTCGACGCGCAGGACAATCTGATTGCTGGTTCTGACGGCAGCGGACTCATCTATCGTATTTCTCCCGCGGGCGAAGGATTCGTTTTGTACAGCGCGCCCAAGAAAGAGATCACCGCGCTGGCGCTGGATCGCGCGGGAAACATCTACGCCGCGGCAGTTGGCGAGAAGCGAAGCGGAGGCGGCCCCGGCGGGTCCGGCGTGGCCGCAGCTCTGCTGACGATGGGCACCAACGCGTCGTCGGCGCAACACCATCCGCAAGCTCCAGGAATCGACGATCACTCCAGCGCCCATGCTCCGCGCCACAATGACTGGACCATTTCCATTCCCCGGCGGTGGGGCAAGCGGCGGCTCGGATGTGTACCGCATTGCGCCGGATGGTTCCCCCGCAAGAGCTCTGGACCTCGCACGAAGACATCGTCTACGCCCTGGCCTTTGATTCACAGGGACGCCTGCTGGCCGGCACCGGTAATCGCGGCCACATTTTCGCCATCACCGGCCTGGATGATTTTTCCGATCTGCTGAAAGCTCCGGCTTCGCAGGTCACGGCGTTTGCCAAAGCTCCGGGCGGTGGCCTGTATGCGGCGACCAGCAATCTGGGGAAAGTATTTCGTGCTGGGGCCCGGACCGGAGGCCGAAGGCACGTACGAGAGTGACGTTTTCGACGCCAAGATTTTCTCGCGCTGGGGACGCGCCGAATTCCGCGGCACAGGCACCGTTGATCTTTACGCTCGCAGCGGCAATGTCGACAATCCCGACCGCAATTGGAGCCCGTGGAAGAAGATCGACCTGGCCAAGAACCCCGAAACCGGAATCCCCGCGGCGCGCTATGCCCAGTGGAAGGCGGTGCTGCACGCGGGCGCCGCGACGCCCGGCGTCGACAGCGTGGCGCTGAATTACCTGCCCAAGAATGCCGCACCTGAGATCGACGACGTAACGGTGCAGGTCGGCGTAAAGTATCAGCCCATACCAAAGATCGTCAGGCTCCGGCTTGGGATCGGAATCCGGCGGATCGTCTTTCGGAGGCTCGTCGGGAATCGCATTTCGAAGCCCCCACTCCCAGCTCCCACGATCGCGACGCCATCGGAGTGAAATGGAGCGCGCATGATGACAACGACGACCAGCTCGTCTACTCGCGTCTACTACCGAGGCGACGGCGAGACGCGCTGGCTGCTGCTCAAAGATAATCTCACTGACAAGGCGTATTCCTTCGACGCCAGTCTTGCTTCCCGATGGCGGCTATACCGTGAAGGTCGTCGCCTCGGACGCCCCGTCGCACTCGCCCGGAGAGGCGTTGACGGCATCAAAAGAAAGCCGCCGGTTTGAAGTGGACACGACTCCGCCCCGCATCGAAAACCTCTGCGGCTTCGGTCGAAGGCGGGCAGATTCACGTGACGTTCCGGGCCGTCGACGGCTTCTCTCCGCTCAAGCGCGCCGAGTATTCGGTGGACGCCGGCGAATGGAGCTACGTGGAGCCCATAGGCCAGCTCTCCGACGCCAAGACCGAGAGCTACGATTTCAAAGTCACGCTGGAAAGCGCGAAGGACGGCGGAGCTTCTTCAGAACATGTCGTCGTCGTGCGAGTCTACGATCGCTACGAAAATATGGGGGCCGCTAAAATTCTGGTACGCGCGAAGTAATGGGTGGTTCACCCCGCAGCCAAATAGATGTAGCGCAAGATGAACAGGCCCGTCAGTATCCAGAGCAGTAGGCTCACTTCGCGGAACTTTCCGGCCGCAACTTTCACCAGAGTGTAGGAAATAAGCCCCAGGCTCAGGCCGGTTGCGATGCTGAAGGTCAAAGGTGTGGCCAGGATCGTCACGAACGCCGGCAGCGCCTCGGTGAAATCTTTCCAGTCCACACGGGCAATCGACTCCGTCATCAAAGCACCCACCAGAATCAAAGCCGGCGCGGTCGCATAGCCGGGAATAGCCGTCGCCAGCGGCGAACAGAACGCCGCCGCGAGAAATAATCCGGCCACAACAACATTGCTGAGTCCGGTGCGGGCGCCCGCAGCCACTCCCGCCGCGCTCTCGATGTAGCTGGTCACGGTCGACGTCCCTGTCAGTGAGCCGAAGATTGTACCCACCGCATCCGAGAGCAATGCGCGGCCGACGCGCGGAATTTTTCCATCCTTCACAAATCCACCTTGCTCACACACGCCGACCAGCGTGCCCACATTATCGAAAAGGTCCACAAACAGAAACACAAAGATGATTTCGAGCAACCCGAGATGCATCGCGCCTCGCAGATCGAGTTGCAACCAGGTGTATGACGGATGCGGCAGGGAGAACAAAGCCGCAGGCCACTTCGCCATCCCGCGAAGAATGCCCAGGAGCGTGGTGGCAAAGATGCTGATCAGGATCGCGCCATTGATTTTGCGCACCATCAGAACCACTGCCAGCGCCAGACCGAAACACGCCGCTTGCACCTCGTGGTCGGAGAAATTGCCCAGACCGACGAACGTCGCGGGATTGGCCACCACCAATTTGGCGTTGCGCAGCCCCACAAATGCAATGAACATGCCGATACCCGCGGCGGTCGAATGCTTGAGGCAGCCCGGAATACCGTTGACGATCTGCTCGCGGACGCGCGTCACCGTGAGGATCAGAAAAAAAACTCCAGAGATGAAGATAACGCCGAGCGCGGTGCGCCACGGAACATGCATGCCCAGGCATACCGAATAAGTAAAATACGCGTTGAGCGACATGCCCGGCGCCAGAGCGATGGGATAGTTCGCATAGAGTCCCATGACCAGCGTGGCAGCCGCGGCGGAGACGCAGGTAGCAAACACCACGCCTTCAGCAGGCATGCCGGCTTGCGACAGGATCTGCGGGTTGACGACCACGATGTACGCCATCGTAAGAAACGTCGTAACTCCGCCGATCAACTCGCGGCGAATTGTGGTCTGGTTTTCAGTAAGACGGAAGTAGCGCTCGATCAAGGACGCTCCCTCGATTCCTTCGTGACGAACCGAGCGAGGAGCAGCGTCATTTAGCTTGCCTCCGGGATCGGCCATTCTACTGCACTCTCTCCGCCGTTTCTGCGGCTTCCTCGACTACGCTCTTCATGGCGTTTAGCTCTCCGGCGCGCCGCAACTCAGGGAACAGCCACGCCCACAACGCAATCACCACCAGCGTGCCGAATCCTCCCAGCAAAACTGCGGGGACCGTGCCAAACCATTGCGCCGTCAGTCCCGACTCGAACTGCCCGAGTTCGTTTGACGTTCCGATAAAGACCATATCGACCGCCATCACCCGCCCTCGCATTTGATCGGGAGTGCGTAGTTGCACCAGCGTCGCGCGAATGATCACGCTGACCATGTCGGCTGCACCCAGAAAGACAAGTGAAATCAAAGACAGCACCAGGCTGGTCGAAACTCCAAAAAGAATGGTACAGATTCCGAAGCCGGCCACCGACCACAACAGAGTCGGCCCTGCGCGCCCCCGCAGCGGACGATGCGCCAGCGCCACCGCCATCAGCGCCGCGCCTACTCCCGGGGCGGTCCGCAACAGTCCGAGTCCCCACGGCCCGGTGTGAAGGATCTCCCGCGCATAAACTGGAAGCAGAGCGACGGCGCCGCCGAGCAGCACAGCAAACAGGTCCAGCGAAATCGCTCCCAGAATCAGCTTCTCGCGCCAGATGAAGTGCAATCCCGCGAAGATGGTCTTTGCTGTCATAGGCTCGCGCCGCCGCGCCTGCGGCCGGGTCCTGATGCGGAAGGTGGAGACGAGCGCGCCCACTGCCGTTAGCACAGCAGCCGCGTAAACCGCAGACGGCCCGCGGAAAAGCGCGTAAAGAATTCCTCCCAGCGATGGCCCCAGAATTGTGGCCGCTTGAAAAGTGGTGGCGTTCCACGCCACGGCATTGGCGAAGTGCTCGTCGGGGACCAACTGCGGCAGAATCGACCGGCTGGCCGTCCCGTTAAATGAACGCACTACGCCGAGCAGGATCAGCACGGCATAGATAGGTCGAACCGAGTGCGAGCCGCGCTCTGCGATGATCAGCAAAAGCCCCGAGCAGAGCGCGTAGCCGGCATAACACGCTCCCAGCACTTTGCGCCGGTCGAAGCGGTCGGAGGTGTGTCCAGAAACCAGGAACAGCAGAATGCCCGGAAGAAACTGCGCCAGCCCAACCAACCCCAGGTCGAGCGCACGCTTGGTGATGTCGTAAACCTGCCATCCTACGGCAACCGCCTGCATTTCGACAGCAGCCACGATCAGGAAGCGCGCCGTCTGGAACAGCACGAAGTCGGGATGGGTAAAGGCGACGCGTCCAGCTTTGGACTCGGGAGGCGGAGGCATGGACTTCTAATGTGCCACAGTCAGCGGAAAAAGTGCACGGCGCAAAATGACAGGTGAGTTCCTAATAAGGCTGGATCCAGAACGTGCTCCCCGGCCTAGCTCTGCCCTGCACCAGTCTGCCGTGCTGCACCAGAGAAAAGCTCAACGCGGTTCCTTCCGTTCTTTTTGGCGGCATACAGGCTCACATCAGCCTCGCGAAGAAGCTCCCCCACCGAGTGATCGCTCGTCGCGGAGGTCACGGTCACGCCCATGCTGATCGTGGCGGAAGTCGTACCGAACGGAGTAATGATCGGGTCTTTAGCCACCAGGTTACGGACAGCATCGGCGCGGCGAGCCCCGGCAGCCAGGTCGCACCCCGGCAGAATAATCAAGAACTCTTCGCCACCATAACGGCCCACGACATCGTAGGGACGCAGGTCCGCTTTCAACCGGCGCGACACTTCTTTCAAAACCTGGTCGCCCGCGGCGTGCCCCAGAGAATCGTTGATCCGCTTGAAGTGGTCGATGTCTGCCATGATGACCGTGGCCGGCTTTCCTTCGCGTCCACTGCGCGAGAATTCTCTTTCTACCGCGGCTAGTATCTCCGAGCGGTTCAGCAGGTTGGTCAGAAAATCGTGGGTCGCGGCGAAGCTGAGCGACTGCTGCAACTCCAGAATTCTTTTGCCGGCCATGATTCTCGCGCGCAACTCGGAAGGATCAACGGGCTTGGCCAGGTAATCATCTGCTCCCGCCTCCATCGCCAGCAGCAGATCCTGCTCCCGGCTTTTAGCAGTAAGCATCACGGTGTAAATATATTGCGCTCTGGTTCCCAGTTTTCTGATGCGGCGGCAGACGTCAATCCCGTCGAGACCGGGCAGCATCCAATCCAGCAACGCCATGTTCGGCGGCTCAGGGCCTTCGAGCACCTTGACCGCCTCCGTGCCGCTTCCGACAGCCAGATAGTCGAGTCCCCAGTCGGCTAAGTAGCCGCCCACCTTGTGCCGTTCAATGTAGGAATCCTCGACCAGCAAAATCTTCATACCATCATGCCCTGTGCGGATGGTGGCTGTTCTTGAGATTCTTCACAAGATCACGAGCGAGGAACGAAAGACGGTGAACTTCCGGGCCAGAGCAGCAGAACGCTCCACGCTCCTTGGCGCCCGCGACTTCATGACCAGTAGAATCAAGGTGTGGGGCAGACTCTGCAGACCATCGGCTGGATCGGCTGCATTATCTATTCGACCATTCCCAGCTTCTGGCTCCTCATTCATCCTCGCGTAGAATATTGGCGTTCCCGGCCGCGTTCTCCGTATCGAATCCTTTTACCCGCATGGATCGCAATGTGGCTGCTTCTGGCCGCGATCACGGCGCACTGGCGCGATGTCACGCTCTATTACCGCTGGTGGTGCTGGATTCCGGCTGCGGCTCTATTTTGCGCGGGGCTCGCGCTCTACAGACTCTCTAGCATCGGCTTCAGCCAAGTGCAACTTAGCGGTTTGCCGGAAGTTCTCCCCGGCCATCGCGAGCAGCACTTGGTAACGTCAGGCATCCGCGCCCGCGTGCGCCATCCCGTATACCTGGCCCATCTTTGCGAAATGCTGGCTTGGAGCATCGGCACAGGCCTAGCCGTCTGCTGGGCGCTGACAGCTTTCGCAATCCTAACCGCTATAGTGATGATCACGATGGAAGATAACGAACTGGAGAACCGCTTCGGCGAAGAATACTGCCGGTATCGACGCAAGGTGCCCGCGATTCTGCCTTTTATTTGACCGAGTCCGCACTCAACCAGGAGCCAGTAGCTATAATCCGACTTGGCTGAAAGCTAAGAGCTGCCAGCCGATCGCTGCCCATGCGCTTCGAACTCTTCATCGCGACCCGCTACCTGCGCGCCAAGCGCCGCCAGGCCTTCATCGGCATTATCACCGGCATTTCGATTGTCGGCGTAGCCGCTGGGGTGGCTTCACTCGTCGTCGCGCTGGCCATCAACAACGGTTTTCGCCAGGATCTGCAGGAGCGCCTCATCGGATCCACATCGCACGTCAGCCTGCTGCGCGTGGCCGACGACGGCATCAAAGATTGGCCTCCGCTACTCGACCGCCTCGCCAAACAACCACACGTCGTGGCTGCCGCCCCCGCAATCTTCGAACAGGTTCTGATCTCCCGCGGACCTCGCGCCCGCGGCGCCGTCCTCAAAGGCATGATTCCAAGTTACGAGCGCAAAGTCGGCGATCTGCTCAACACCGTAAAAGAAGGTTCAGCGGCCGCTCTGGATGAAGCCACACCCGAGCCAGAAAAAGATCATGCGGGAACAGCCGCCTCACCTGCCCCGACCGGATCCGAAAAGCCCGCCCAGGGAACCCCCGCGACCGAAGAGCCATCCGATTCCCTCGCCACCATCCGCGCGCGTGTCGCCGCCATGCCGCCGATCATTCTTGGAAAAGACATGGCTGACAATCTCGGCGCGACCGTCGGCTCCGTCGTCGAGGTCACCAGTCCGCAAGGTGAATTGACCCCTTTCGGCGTGGTTCCCAAATACACTCGCTTCCGCGTCGCGGGAATCTTCAACTCCGGCTTCTATGACTACGACTCCTCGTGGGCTTTTGCCCGCCTCTCAGATGCGCAACGACTGTTCGGCCTCGGCGATCTGATCTCTGTCATCGAGTTCAAGGTCGACGACATCTACAAGGCAGACGAAGTTTCACGCCAACTCGAAGACGCGGCGGGCAGCGGCTTCATGGCCACCAACTGGAAAGAACAAAACAAAGCTCTGTTCCACGCCTTGCGCCTGGAACGCCTGGTAACGTTCATCACCATCGGCCTGATCGTCTTCGTGGCCGCGCTCAACATTCTGATTTCTCTGATCATGATGGTCATGGAAAAAACCAAAGACATCGCGGTACTCATGTCGATGGGCACACGCCGATCGCAGGTGCGAAACGTCTTCATCGCCCAGGGAGTGCTGATCGGAGTGATCGGCACCGCCATCGGCCTGCTCCTCGGCTATGCCATTTCCTACGCCGGAGGCCACTATCACATGATTTCGCTCTCACCGGAGGTCTACTCCATCGACTACGTCCCGTTCGCCCCGCGCCTGATGGATGGCATTCTGGTGGCGTTTGTAGCCATCGGAGTTTCCTTCGTCGCAACGCTCTACCCGAGCTGGTCCGCCGGCAGAACCCTCCCCGCCGAAGCTCTGCGTTACGAATAACCAACCAATTGTCATCCTGAGCGAAGGTTTTGCTTCACGAAGTGAAGGACAAACGCAGTCGAAGGACCCCCTGCCCGCCTCCACCGTTCCAAGCTTCGCAAGGCGTTTCCGCCAGTCGCGGGTTCGGCTTTCGCACCTGAACCCGTCGGCTTGAGGGAACTTTCTCTTCTCTGGCACCGTACAATTAAATAGAAGGAAAAGCAGGAGGTCTCATCATGTTCACGTTCCTCCTCTGGTGCATCCTCTTCGTGCTCTGCTGGCCTCTGGCCATCCTGGCGCTCGTAGCCTACCCATTCATCTGGCTACTGCTGCTCCCCTTCCGCATCGTCGGCGTAGCCGTCCACGGGGTCCTCGAGATAATTTATCTCGCGATCACTCTCCCGTTCCGACTGCTGACAGCGCCGTTTCGAATCTAGGCTCGCGCAGACAACCAGCGCTATCTCAAGATGACTGCATGGGTGCTGAATACCCCGTCGAGCCAGACCTTACCCTTCTTGCGCTGGCGAGCAATGAACGGAGTGAGCGGCCACATTGACATCGCAACGAAACCGAGGATTGTCCTCAATATCGCCTTGCCGAGCGTCAGACTTTCGCCCGCGTCAGAAATAATTTGGTAGCCAGCTGATACATGAGCCCGGAGACGGTCTGCGCCGCACCAGGGGTATGACAAAATAAAAGAGAAGCAGCACAAACACCAGCAAAGCTCCGCCGGTTGTCAACAAGATGTCTGTTGGCGGCAGTAGTCTCCCGCTCGAACATCCAAACAAAAATGCCGGTCCGCCTCCACTCCGCAATGGTCGCCAAGATGCCGAAAGTTGGACCGATAACCATCATCGCGATAATGAAGTCCAGCCAGCACGCGAAAAATCGTCGGACAACTCCGGGAAGCGCGCCTCCCATCTCTGGCGGGGGAATGACCATCAGGGCGAAATATAGGATTGTGAACAGCGTGGCTAAGACGAGCGCTACAGGGTGCGTGCCGCCCGCAAAGCGATAGTTCCCATTAGTCCAAGTGGATGACGCGCCCATGGTTACCGGGGCAGGCAGCAGGATGGCCAAGAAAGTTACCAGCCCAAGAACGGCCAATAAAGAACCATCGGATATGCTTAACGCGCATCAGGCTCTTTCCAGCTTGTGCTCTACTCCATCACCTTCAACCTCTCACTCACCACCAGCCTCGCCTCGGTCGCCCGCTGCACATCCTCCGCCGTCAAGCCCGGAGCCACTTCCTCCAGCACCAACCCCCGCTCCGTCACCCGGATGTACGCCATCTCCGTCACGATCGTATCCACCACTTTCACTCCGGTCAGCGGCAGCGTGCACTTCTTCAAAATTTTCGGCGCGCCGTCCCGCGTCGTGTGCTCCATCGCCACCACCACGCGCCGCGCCCCGGCCACCAGGTCCATCGCCCCGCCCATCCCCTTCACCATTTTTCCCGGGATCATCCAATTCGCCAGGTTCCCCGCCTCATCCACTTCCATCGCGCCCAGCACGCTCAAATCAACGTGCCCGCCGCGAATCATGGCAAACGAATCGGCGCTCGAAAAATACGACGTCCCCGCCATCTCGCTCACCGTCTCCTTGCCCGCATTGATCAGGTCAGCGTCCTCCTGCCCCTCCACCGGATAAGGCCCAATCCCCAGCATCCCATTCTCCGACTGCAAGCACCACTTCAATCCCCGGCGGAACATGATTCGCAATCAGCGTAGGCATCCCAATCCCCAGGTTCACATAGAACCCATCCCGCAACTCGCGCGCAATCCGATTCACAATCCGCTCGCGCTTCTCGATATCTTTCCCGGCTTTTTCATTACCATTTTTCATCCTGTCATCCTGAGCGCAGGGATGGTTCGCGAAGCGAAGCCAGCCGCAAAGTCGAAGGATCCCTAGCAGCTCAACGCTACCGTTACCTCACTTGGGAGTTCTCTCGGTACTCGGTACTCGGTACTCGGTATGTCAACTCGCCTTCCTCACCGTCCGCTTCTCAATCCGCCTCTCGTACAGCTCCCCTTGGAAAATCCGCTTCACGTAAACCGAAGGCGTATGAACCGAATCCCCATCCAACTCACCAGCTTCCACCAACTGCTCAACTTCCGCAATCGTCACCTTCGCCGCCGTCGCCATCATCGGATTAAAATTCCGCGCCGTCTTCCGGTACACCAGATTCCCCATCCGGTCGCCCTTCCACGCCTTCACAAACGCGAAGTCCGCCTTCAACCCGCGTTCCATCACGTAAGGCCGCCCGTCGAACTCGCGCGTCTCTTTCCCTTCCGCAACAACCGTGCCCACGCCGGTCGGCGTGAAAAACGCCGGAATCCCCGCGCCCGCCGCGCGAATCCGCTCGGAAAATGTCCCCTGCGGCACCAGATCGAGCTGAATCTTCCCCGTCAGCACCATCGATTCCAGCAGCTTGTTCTCGCCCACGTAAGTCCCAATGTGCCGCAGAATCTGCCCCGCCGCGAGCAGCAGCCCGTTGCCGAACCCGTCCACGCCAACGTTATTGCTGATGGTCGTCAGATTCTTCGACCCCTTCCGCACCAGCGCGCGAATCAGATTCTCCGGAATCCCGCACAGCCCAAACCCGCCGATCATAATGACCGAACCTCGCCCACATCGCGAATCGCCTCATCCGCACTAGCCACAACCTTATTCATAGCGTCCGAATTCTAAACGAAATAGTGGCCAGTGGTCAGTGCTCAGCGGCCAGTTTCGCACGATTTTAGCTGACCACTGACCGCCGATCACTGACCACTGCTCTACTCTTTCTTCCCCGCGACTCTTCTTCAGCCCATGCGCCAGCTCAAATTCCTCCGCCAGCTGCCGCGTCGCCAGATTCTCCCGGATGTGCGCCAGCCGCTGCTCCACCTTCAACAGCGCATCCTCCAAATTCTTCTTGTTGCTGATCGCAATATCCCGCCACATCGAATAAGGACTCGCCGAAATCCGCGTCATCTCCCGCAGCGCGCGCCCACCGGCCGGAAGCAACGGCGCCTCTTCTCCAAACTCCTCCACCAGCGCCGCCGCCAGCGCTGTCGAAATCATCTGCGGCACGTGGCTGATCCACGCACACAGCCGGTCGTGATCCTCCGGCGGCAGCATCGCAACTCGCGCCCCAATCTGATCGATCCATCCCGCAAACTCCGCGAATAACCCTTCATGCAGATTCTGTCCGGGCAGCGGCGTCAAGAACCACACCGCATTCTGGAACAAATCGGCATCCGCATAATCCACGCCGCTGTTTTCCTTCCCCGCCATCGGATGCCCGGCCAGAAATCGTTTCCCCGCATTTTTCCCAAACACGCTCAGCGCCTGCTGCGCCACCGCCGCCTTCGTGCTTCCCACATCCGTCAGCAGTGTAGTCGCCGGCAGCGCCGGACCCAGCCGCCCAATCAAATCCACAATCGCCAGCACGGGCGTCGCCAGCACCACCAACTGGCTGCCCCGCACCGCGTCCGCGGGCTCGACAAATCCGTTGTCGATCACCCCGCGCATCTTCGCCCTCTTCAGCGCCGACTCCCGGTCGCACCCCACAATCCGTCCCGCAAACCGCCGCTTCCGCAGCGCCAGCGCAAACGACCCGCCAATCAGCCCCGTCCCAACAATCGTGATTTGCCGAATCGGCATAAAAAAAGTGAGCGATTGTGCAATTTTGTAATTGAGCGATTTGAAAAAGCGAAATCTGAGGAACAGACTCCTAGAAAGGCTTCGCACAATCGCCCGATGGCCCGATCACAAAATTAGCGATCTTCCTTCCCACTGCCGGCGCAATCATCCGCAACTCATCCATCAGCTTCGCGAACTGCTCCGGAAACAGCGACTGCGCCCCATCCGACCACGCCTTATTCGGATCGCAATGCACTTCAATCAGCAACGCATCCGCTCCCGCCGCCACCGACGCCCGCGCCATCGGCGCAACCTTGTCGCGCCGCCCCGTTCCATGCGACGGATCGGCCGTCATCGGCAGATGCGACAATTTGTGAATAATCGGAATCGCCGAAATATCCATCGTGTTCCGCGTGTAAGTCTCAAACGTCCGAATGCCGCGCTCGCACAAAATCACGTCATAATTCCCGCCCGCCATAATGTATTCCGCCGAGAGCAGCAGTTCCTCGAAGGTCGCCGCGATCCCGCGCTTCAGCAGCACCGGCTTGCGCACCTTCCCCAGTTCGCGCAGCAGATTGAAGTTCTGCATGTTGCGCGCTCCCACCTGCAGAATATCCACATACGGCAGCATCATCGGAATCTGCGAAATCTCCATCACCTCGCTGATCACCAGCAGCTTGAATTTCTCGCCCGCCTCGCGCAGCAGTTTCAGCGCATCTTCCCCATGCCCCTGAAAAGAATAAGGAGAACTCCGCGGCTTGAACGCTCCGCCCCGCAGCACGCGCGCCCCAGCCTTCGCCACCGCTTCCGCCGTCGCAAAAAGCTGCTCCCGCGATTCCACCGAGCACGGCCCCGCCATCACCACCACTTCGTTCCCGCCAATCTCCAATCCCATTCGCCAGCTTGACGATCGTCCCCTCGGGACGAAAACTTTTCCCCGCCAGCTTGTACGGCGAACTGATGCGATGGACTTCCTGCACTCCCGGCATCAACTCCATGTTGCGGATATCAAAATCAATCCCCGCTCCCACCGCGCCCAGCACGGTTTGCCGCGCCCCGGTCGACCGGTGCACCTCAAACCCCATCTTCACCAGGTGCTCAATCACCTGCTGAATCTGCCCCTCATCCGCCATATCCTGCATCGCCACAATCATAGGAAAATCTCAGCTTCTCAGCTTTACCAGTCCTTCAGTCGTCTTCGAGCGAAGCGAGGAACTGATCAGCTGCCACGAGCTGTCCATTCAATCATTCACTTCCGAATCCAACTCGTCTCCGCCTTCGCCGCTTCCGCTTTGCCCGCCAATCCCTTCCTTCTGAATATTCCGCATCACATCCATGATCCGCTCAAAAATCCGCACCAGATCCCGCCCCGGCAGCGGACCTCGATTCATCTCCTGCACATTCTCAAACACAATCCGCTCCCGCTCCGGCTCGTAAATCGGCAAATTCGTATCCCGCTTCAGCCGCCCAATCTCCACCGCAGCCCGCGCCCGCTCGCTCAGCAACTCCACCAGCCGCCGGTCAAGCTCATCAATTTTCTTTCGCCAATCCGCAATATCCATAACGTTCTGGGTGCCCCGCCCTTGCGCGCTCTTTGCGCAGAATTGGGACTT
Source organism: uncultured Acidobacteriaceae bacterium (assembly GCA_963827005.1). GTDB lineage: Bacteria > Acidobacteriota > Terriglobia > Terriglobales > Acidobacteriaceae > Sulfotelmatobacter. The sequence goes on along the minus strand of CAWGZD010000006.1, from coordinate 614,252 downwards.
TGAATCTATTAGCATTCGCGCAAGACTTAGCATGTTTCACGCTGACAGCTGACGGCTCACAGCCATCAGCTTCCCCACAAATTCTCCCACAGCCTCCGCTTCCCGTCCCCGATTCCGCTCAATCGTCTCCACAATCGCGCTGCCCACCACCACCGCATCCGCAAACTTCCCAACTTCCGCAAACTGCTCCGCATTCGAAATCCCAAACCCAACCGCGACCGGCAACTTGGTCACGCGCCGCAACCGCCGCACCAATTTCTGCGCATCGGCCGCCAACTGCTGCCGCGCTCCCGTCACCCCCGTCCGCGACACCGCATAAACAAATCCTCGCGACGCCTCCGCAATCCGCTTCAACCGCGCATCCGGACTAGTCGGCGCCGCCAGAAACACCGGCGCCAGATCATTCGCCTTCATCGCCCGCAAATATTCCCCCGCCTCTTCCACCGGCAAATCCGTCACCAGCACGCCGTCCACTCCCGCATGCCGCGCCACCATGCAAAACTTCTCCATCCCCATCCGCAGGATCGGATTCAAATACGAAAACACCACCAGCCCCGTGGACTGCGCCTGCTGCCGCACCTCCGCCGCCAGCGTCAACACCTGCGCCAGCGAAGTCCCATGCTTCAGCGCCCGCTCGCTCGCCCGCTGGATCACCGGACCATCCGCCACCGGATCGCTGAACGGCACGCCCAGCTCAATCACGTCCGCGCCAGCCTCAATCGCAGCCAGCACGACCGCCCGCGTAGTCGCGAGATCCGGATCCCCGCAAGTCACATACACCACCAGCCCCGGCTTCTTATAAAAGATAAAGGCATGATAAAGATTGAGTCATTGAATTACATCGTGAGAGATCTGACTCTATGACTCAAGTCTCTCAATGATTCAATCCAGCTTCAGATTCTCCCGCATAATCCCAATATCCTTATCCCCGCGCCCGGAAACATTCACAATCACCACATCCGACTTCTTCATCCTCGGCGCGCGCTTCACCACTTCCGCCACCGCATGCGCCGACTCCAGCGCCGGAATAATCCCCTCCGTCCGCGCCAGCAAAGTAGTCGCCTCCAGCGCCTCCGCATCCGACGCCGGAACATACTCCGCCCGCCCCGCATCTCGCAACGCCGCATGCTCCGGCCCAATCGACGGATAATCCAGCCCCGCCGAAACCGAATGCGTATTCGCAATCTGCCCCGCCGAATCCTGCAGCACGTAAGAATAAGTCCCCTGCAAAACTCCCGGCGACCCTCCGCGAAACCGCGCCGCATGTTCGCCCAGCGCTTCGCCGCGACCGCCCGCCTCCACTCCAATCAAGCGAACTTTCTTATCTTTTATAAACTCGTAGAAAATTCCGATCGCATTCGATCCCCCGCCCACGCAAGCAATCACCGCCGCCGGCAATTTCCCCTCAGCCTTCAAAATCTGCGCCCGCGCCTCCCGCCCAATCACGCGATGAAAATCCCTCACCATCGTCGGATACGGATGCGCCCCCAGCACGCTCCCCAACAAATAATGCGTAGTCCGCACATTCGTGACCCAGTCGCGCATCGCCTCGTTGATCGCATCCTTCAACGTCCGCGACCCCGATTCCACCCCGCGCACCTCCGCTCCCAGCAACCGCATGCGGAACACATTCAACTCCTGCCGCCGCATGTCCTCGGTCCCCATGTACACCACGCACTCAAATCCCAGCAGCGCGCAAACCGTAGCCGTAGCCACGCCGTGCTGCCCCGCGCCGGTCTCCGCAATCACCCGCCGCTTGCCCATGCGCTCCACCAGCAGCGCCTGCCCCAGACAGTTATTGATCTTGTGCGCCCCGGTGTGCAGCAAATCTTCGCGCTTCAAATAAATCTTCGCCCCACCCAACTTCTCCGTAAGCCGCCGCGCAAACGTCAAGGCCGTAGGACGCCCCGCATAAGTCCGCAGCAACTCCTCCAAGCCGCCGCTGAAACTTCGGATCGCGCTTCGCCTTCTCATACTCCCGCTCCAACTCCTCCAGCGCCGCCATCAAAGTCTCCGGCACATACCGCCCGCCGTAAACCCCAAACCGCCCCGGCACGCTTGCCGGACCCTTCGAACGTGTAGAAAGTGACGAGCGAGTGCCCTACCCTTGCGCGTTCTTGCGGCTAGGGTGGGGATTTTGACTTTCATTGCTTGTACTCGGAACCGTCGCCATTTCTAGCTCACCTTCCGATCCGCGTCCCGCACCGCCTTCACAAACGCCCGCACCTTCTCCGGATCTTTCTTCCCCGGCCGAGCCTCCACTCCCGAAGCCACATCCACTCCCCAAGGCTTCAGAATCCCGATCGCTCGCACCACATTCTCCGGTGTCAGCCCACCAGCCAACACCAGCTGGCCCAAATCGCCTAATCTCTTCCAGCGTCGGAGCCGAAGCTCGCCAGTCAAACGCTTCCCTGTCCCGCCAAGCTTTGACGGGTGCCCGAATCGACAAGGAACGCATGCACGACATCCGGATCCCACATACTTGTCCATCCCAGTGGATCTGCGTGGTTCATCGAAATCGCCGGAAAGACTTTCGAGGGTCGGACGATGAACCACCACTGATCCGCTGCGCGCGGATCCTCGTCGTCGCCATGCATCTGAACTGCCGTCAGCCCAGCTTCGTCCGCGACGGCGCAGATCGAGTCCTCATTCTCATTCACAAACACTCCGATCTTCTCCACCCCCTCCGGCAGCTTCTCCACAATCTCCCGCGCCGCCTCAACGCTAATGTTCCGCGGACTCTTCTCATAAAACACAAACCCCACCGCATCCGCCCCGGCCTCAACCGCGGTCAGCGCATCCTCCAAATTCGTCATCCCACAAATCTTCACCCAAGTCATACGAAAAGTTGTCCGCCGCAAGTAAAAACTCGCAGCTCAGCCTCATTAGGCACCGGGTACTGGGTACTGGCTACTCGCAACCAACGCCCGCAGCGCCTCCCCAGGTGAATCCGCCCGCATCAGCGACTCCCCAATCAAAAACGCCTGATACCCCGCCGCCCGCAGCCGCGCAATATCCTCTCCCGACCGAATCCCGCTCTCCGCCACCCGCACCACATTCTTCGGAAGCCGCTCCGCCAGCCGGAACGCCGTCTCCGCATCCACCTTAAACGTTCGCAGATCGCGCGTGTTCACTCCAATCAAATCGCATCCCGCATCCAAAGCCCGCTGCAACTCCTCCTCATCATGCACCTCGCACAAAACGTCCAACCCATGCAAGCGCGCACCCAGCGCCAAGCCGATTCAATTCCGCCTTCGTCAAAGCCGCCACAATCAGCAACACCGCATCCGCCGAATTCGCCCGCGCCTCCAGCAACTGAAACTCATCCACGATAAAATCCTTGCGCAGACACGGAATCTTCACCGCCGCCGAAGCCACACCGCAAATTCTCCAGCGACCCTTGAAAAAACTCCTCGTCCGTCAGCACCGAAAGCGCCGCCGCTCCCGCCGCCTCCAATTCCCGCGCCAACTCCTCCACGCAAAACTCCGCCCGGATCAATCCCTTCGACGGCGACGCCTTCTTCAACTCCGCAATCACCGCCACGCCAACCCGGCTCTTTTCCTCCAGCGCCCGCCGAAACCCGCGCGGCACGTGCTGTTCCGCCTCGCCGCTCCAACTCCCGCAAATCCGCAGTCCGCCTGCCTCGGCAACTTTCCCGCGCGTGGAGCTGACAATCTGCTCAAGGAAAACAGGCATATCGAGTGCCTGAATTATACGGGAAGCACTGATTCTCGAATCGAGCTGGCCTCACTGGCAAACGGCTTCAATTTCCTTATAAGGCTTCTCCTGCGTGCTCCGGATACTTGATCTGCTTCACTTGCATCCACTGGTCCAGCAACGTCCCAGCATCCTGCAACCCCGCATCCGGATCGCCGTCATACGCCGCATCGCTCTCCGCTTCTTCCAGCGTCACCAGCTTGAATCCCTTTTTCTTCAGCAGATCGAGCGCATCCGGCAGAATCGTGCTGCTGTACGCTCCCAGATGCATCAACAAAACGTAATTGATCTCGTGTCCGTAGATCAGCTTCGCCTGCGCCCGCCCCAAATCGAGAAACTCCGAAGCCGTGCTCAAATAACTCGACCTCAGCCACTCAATCGACTTCACATCGCCCTTCGCTACGCACCGCGCATAAGCCGTGTTCCACAGATAATCTTCCCAATCGAGAGTCACCTGCGCGATTCTGTACCCGTGCGCCTTCAAATACGCCCGCACCGCCCGCCGCTTCTCCACCGTGTCTCCCTCGTGCAAATACGGATAACGCAACCAGTGCCAGTTATCCTTCTCCGCAAGCAATTCCAGCGCCGGTTCGTTCTCCTCGATGTCCCGCTCGAACGCCTCGGCTGTGTTCTGTCTCCAGATCCATGTGCGAATACGTATGATTTCCCACCGGCTCCGCCGCCGCCCAAAGCTTCAGCGCCTCCGCGCCATCCGCGCTTCCTTCCAGCTTTTTCGCATTGATAAATCCGTACACCGGAGGCACATGCCGCTTCTTCAGAATCGCCAATACATTCTTGGTGGTCTCCGCCTGCGTAACTCCGGGCGGCAGCATTCCATTTCGCGGCAGATCGTCCATCGTGATCGCCAGCTTTTGCGCGCTGCACACTCCCACGAGCCCAGTCGAAAGCACAAACAGCAGGACACTTTTCCAGAAAAGTAAGCGAGCTAGATTTTTCATGACAAAGAGTTTACTTCAAGGATGGCCCGCCGACCCCAGCCTTTGAGGAAACGCAATCTGGCTGGGGAAATAGCACGGGCAAGAGATTTTCTAGAAGGGACAAAAATTATGGTGCCATCGAAGGGACTCGAACCCCCACACCGTTGCCGGTACATGGACCTGAACCATGCGCGTCTGCCAATTCCGCCACGATGGCAATCTGAATTGCAATGCAGCGGCGGCCGCGAGGCCGCCGTGTCAGGAAGATCAACGTTTCTATTTTACAGCCCCCTCCCACCCTGTCAAACGAAGCGTGAGGCCCATCATCCCCGGCGACCCACCTATACGGCAAGCGCCGCCTGATTTTGCCGAAGCCCGAAAGCCGAAACCCGAAGCCCGCCCTACCCCAGCTTCGCGGTCATCGAAATCTTCGCGTTCAGCACCTTCGAAACCGGGCAGCCCTTCTCCGCGGCCTCCGCATATTTCTGAAACGCCGCCGCATCCGCTCCCGGAACCTTCCCCACTACATCGATGTGGCTCGATGTAATCGTCCAGCCCGAATCCAGCTTCTCCATGGTCAGCGTCACGTTCGTGCTGATGCTCTCCGGCGTAAGATTCGCTCCGCCCAGCTGCGCCGAAAGCGCCATCGAAAAACACGCCGCGTGCGCCGCGGCAATTAATTCCTCTGGATTCGTCCCCGGACCGTTTTCAAACCTCGAAGTAAACGAATACTGCGTGTCTTTCAGCACTCCGCCCGGCGCCGAAATCGTCCCCTTCCCGTCTTTCAGTCCGCCCTTCCACACTGCGCTCGCCTTGCGTTCCATCGTGTTCTCCTCATCATGACTAAAAGAATAAAATCCATAGCCATTGTAGACGGAGAATGGCTGCGATGTCAGGTGCGCGCTCCTGACCGCCCCCCCAACAACCCGCTCAATAAAAGTCCGAGCAGCTCAGATAAAACCCGCATCCCGGGCAGATCAACTTGCACCGGAGCTCTTTCAATTCCGCCGAACAATTCGGGCAAAAACGCTCCGGATGCCCCGTCCCTGGCCTAGTGTCGGGCCTCGACTCCACATTCACCTTCGGGTCCGCCGGCGGCGCTGCAACGCCACTTTTCCGTGCCTCTCCAAAATCCTGCTCCCGCCCGCTCACGCCCATTCGCGCAACATATCGTTGACTACCACTCCGCACAAGTGGATATCCGTCTTCCTCTCCCAGCTCCCAACGCGCCTCACTCTCTTTCCCATTTTTTCTTTCCTCGCCCAAAAATCTTTCCTATTTCCACAGACCTTTTTGCGCTAGAATGCGTTTGCACTGAAGAGCGTGGTCCTTCTGGCCGTGGACTCCGCTCTTGGCCTTCCCCCAGGAGGTAGTAGATGTATCGGCCTTATTCCAGCTCTTTGGCGGACTCTCGTCCGTTTTTAGATGTTGAGTCTTTGATCCGCAACCTCGGTCAGGATTTCGTCACTTCCTTTAACACCGGAAACTACGATCAGGTCGCGGCCCTCTTTGCTCAGGATGGTGCGTTCATGGCGCCGCATCACGACCCGGCTTACGGTCCTAAGGCCGTCGAACGCCTGCTCCGTCAATGTGCCGAAGCTGGATACGAAGACCTGCGCCTCGAAACCGTTCGTGTCGAAACCTCCGGCGACCTGGCTATGGAAATCGGACGCTATACCGTCGCCATCCGCCAACTCGATGGCACCATCCTCGCCGACCGCGGCAAGTACGTGAAAGCCTGGCGTCGTCTGGGCGCTTGGCTGATCGTAGCGGATTGCTGGAGCAGCAACCTTCCCGCTCCTCACTAGCCCTTAGTTGCCTCGCGACTACATCTACGGCTTAAACTCCATCGCCACCGTCGTCTCCACCACCACGGCCTTACCGTTAACCCGGTAAGGCTCAAACCGCCACCAACGCAATGCGCTGATCGCCGCCTGCGCCAGCACCTCCGGACCATTCAACGCGTGCACATCCACCACCGACCCATCACTCCCAACCACCACATCCAGCACGATCACTCCTTGGAGCTTCGCCGGACGGGCTTCCGCCGGATAATCGGGATCGACCCGGTGGGTCACCCGCTTCTCCATCACGTCAGCCGGAACCTGTGCCTGAACTTGGGATGGCCCCACCGTTTTTCCATTTCCCGGCAGACCCGACTCCAGATCGGCCCACCCCCGGTTCCATCGCCACCACAAAACTGCCAATAAGACTGCTGCCGACACCAGCAGGAGTATCCATCCCCGTCCACGCCGCCTCCGCCGCGGAGGTTCCCCACCTCCCGATCCCTCACTCTCGGGATCCTCCGGAGCGACCGTTTCGATCGCAATCTTCACCCGCACTTCAGGTTCCGCTTCTGCTTTCGCTTCTCCCGCCCAATCGCGAATCGTCGCCTGCTGCTCTACCGACAGACCCACAAACTCCATCCCCGCGCGCAGCTTGTCATGATGCCGCACCAGCGCTCGCGTGCGCAGCGGATCCGTCACCAGCGGCAGCCGTATCTCTACTCCCACCGCCTCGCCCGGCAGCAACTCCCCCGCCAGCACCGCGGCCATTCCGCCCTCACCCAGGTTCACCGACCGCCCCGGCAACGTATCTGGAATCCCCGAGCGCAGTACCGTCACATCGAGCGGTGCCTGAACGAGATACCGCACCCCCCGCCGCCGCGAAGGTTGATCCCGCCCCTGCGCCTGTGCCCCTGCTGCCATCCAATGCCACTGCTTCTGTTAGAGATCCGAATTAGAGATGGAAGAACTTAATTCACCACAGAGTCACAGAGCCACAGAGAAACCAGAAAAAGGGCTTTTCTCTGTGTCTCTGTGACTCTGTGGTAAAAGCCTTTTTCCGTGCGAGCTACTCTGCTCGCCGCAACTCCACGATCTCGCTCCCGCCTGCAACCAGAACAACGCTCGCCATGCCGATGAACAGCCCGTGTTCCACCACGCCCGGCATATCGCTAAGCTGGCGCGCCAGCTCATCCACATCCGGAATCTGCCCGAAGCGGCAATCAAATATGTAATTGTTCTCATCGGTCAAATATGGCTTCCCGTCCGCTCCCCTGCGCAGCGCAACCTCCGCGCCCAGCGCCTCAATCTTTTTCCGGACCACCGCCTGTGCGAACTTGATCACTTCCACCGGAAGTGGAAACTTCCCCAGCACCGCGACTCTCTTCGTCGCATCGGTGATAATCACGTAAAACTTTGTCGCCGACGCGACAATCTTTTCCCGTAGCAGCGCCCCACCCCCGCCCTTGATCAACCGCAGCTCGGGATCAACCTCGTCCGCCCCATCCACGGTTACATCAATCTCCTGGCATTCATCCAACGTAGTGAGCGGAATCCCCAAGCTGCTCGCCAATTCGCCCGATCGCACAGACGTCGGTATCCCTCGAACGCGCAATCCCTTTTCTACCTGCTCGCCCAACAGTTGAATGAAGTAAGCCGCCGTCGACCCTGTCCCCAACCCAACGACTTGCCCATCCTTCACGAACCGCAAGCTGGCTCGTGCCGCCGCCTCTTTTTCCTGATCCTTTTTCTGATCATTCGCCATAGGTTTCGCCATCAGGCACTATTTCACGACTACGCCGAACCCAGCGGCGCGGCCTACAGACTCTTCTGCACGTAAACCAAATATCCCGCCAGCACCAGCCCGAACAACGCCGTCAGGATCGTCACTAGATCCACAACAAACCCCGCCGGCTCAAACCTGCCCTCATCCAGTTGTGCTCGCGTTTTTCGGTAGCGCGCCAGCCCCGCCACCGCCATCACCACGCCCGCCAGGATCGAACTCATCCCCATCCACACGGAAAACCCCGTCGTCTTCGACCCGTGGCCCTGAAACTCCGTCAACTGCCTCATGGCAATGGCGAACCGCCCAATCGCAAATCCAAACACCACAATCGCCACGCTGGTTCGCACCCAAGCCAGAAAGGTACGCTCGTTTGCCAGGTGATCTCGCGCCCGGTTCGAATCCTCAACCACGCTGTCTCTCCTAGGGAAAGGTGAATGCCGGCAGCATTATTCCACAGCCTTCGCCACCAGCGCGCCCACACCCGCAATATTTTTGACCAACTCCTCCGGCACCCCGTGCCTCTGCTGCAGATACTCCGGACTATTGTAGGAAACCCAAACCTTTCCGCTTTCGTCTTCCGACACCAGCGCCTTCAGCGGCAGGTCGATCGCAATCGTCGGCGCGACCACCATCACCGGCGTCCCTGCCTTCGGATTGCCAAAGATCACCAGCTTCGTCGGACGCATCTTCAACCCAACTTTCTCCGCCTCCCCGCTATGATCGATCAGAGCAAACACCCGCACTCCCCGCTCCCCCAGAACGGTTCCCAGCCGCGTCACCGTTTCCTCTACCGAATACTTGCTCGCAACCTGCAACAGACCGTTCCCCTGCATAACCTCTCTCCTTTAGCGTTGTCATCCTGGGCAAAGGTTGTGCTTCGCGACAGCAAAGCGCAACCGCAGTCGAAGGATCCCTACCAGGCTTGGGCGAAGGCCGCTCCTGTCACGCCGCAATCATCTTCCCCAAAATCTCTTTCACAATCTTTGCCGCCACCGTAGCCGTCATCCCCGAAACATCCTGCCCCGGGTTGTATTCCACAACGTCCGCTCCAACCATCGTTCCCTGAATCGCATGCAGATGCGCAATCGCTTCCCGCACCGTCGTCCCGCCCGGCTCGCGATGCGAGATTCCCGGAGCAAACGCCGGATCCAGAACGTCCATATCAAACGAAACGTAAACCGGCCCACGGATCGCCAGCCGGTCGTAAGCGGGCAGCGCTCGCATCTCGGCCACCTCAACCCCGAATCTTGCAGCCTGCTCGCGCTGGTGTCCATTCATCGTTCGAATCCCCACCTGCACCAACCGCTTCGCCAACCGCTCTTCCATGATGCGCGCAAACGGACACGCGTGCGATACCCGGCTACCCTCGAACTCATCATACAAATCCGGATGCGCGTCAAAATGAACGATCGTCAGCTCCGGATACCGCCGCCTGAATGCCTTCAGAATCGGATAAGTAATGGAATGGTCCCCGCCCAGCGACACCGGATGCTCGCCTCTTTCCAGCAACTCACCCACGGCGCGCTCGATCTCTGCAAAATCCTCGCCGACCGTCGCCTGCGAATCTTTCAACTGCAAATCGCCTGCGTCGGAAAAAGCGCCCGCCGCGCCCAGATCCACGCCCAGTTCCGTCCATTTGTTCGAAGCGTCGCTCCGCAAAGCCTCGCGGATCTTCGCAGGGGCTCCCGCCGCACCGCGCAGATACGATGAGTTCCCGTCAAACGGAATTCCGAGAAGAATCGGCATGCGCCAGCAGCCCCCCCACAACTCAGGCTCATGCAGTTTACATCGCTTTCAGTTCCTGCCGCCTTCTCCATGTACTACTGTAGACGGCGCCGCAATCTGTGGAAATTCCGTAACCTCCGCTTCACGTTCGTTACCCGACTTCTCCAATTTCCCACGAATCGTTACCTTGCGCCCTGCCGCCATTCACTTTGATGTGGATTTCTTTTCTTCGGGAATTCATCTTCCGCTTCACCTCCGCGCAACTGCTCGCCCGCTACCTTGTCGTCTGGTAGTGGTGTTGGGTAAAGTCTCAGGAGGAAATTCATGTCTTCACTAGTTTCCTGGCGCAAGCCAGACAGCATCTCGCAGTTGGCACGAGCCTGTTTGCTCTGCTCGTCAACCTGGGAGCGCCGGCCCCCGCCGCCGCTCAGGAACATCCCACCACTGCATACTCCGATTCAGCACGTGATCGTGATCATTGGCGAGAACCGCACCTTCGATCACGTCTACGGAACCTTCATTCCCAAGCATGGACAGACCGTTTCCAACCTGCTCTCCCGAGGCATCGTCACACCAACGGCACGCCCGGCATCAACTACGGGCTCTCCGCCCAGTACAGCGCCGTCGATAGCGGCACTCTTCGAGATCTCGCCCGGGCAGCAAGTTCGCCTACAGCAACATCCCGGCACCTGAAACCGCCGGTGCTCCCACGGCCGCGAGCGATAGCGACCCGGCGCCCTTTGTGACTTTGTCCTTAGCCGAGCTCGCCGAGCCGGACTTGTTCCCCACCTACAACAAGTTCCTGCTCACCGGAGCGACGGGACTGGCGCATGCCATCCCGGACACTCGCATCCCCAACGTCAACACCCTGGGCTCAGGCGTGTTCCAACTCACTTCCGCGACGCTGCCCTACGACGCCTACGCGGCCAGCCCGGTCCACCGCTTTTACCAGATGTGGCAGCAGACCGATTGCAGCGCGGCCACTGCGACTTCCAGCAATCCCAGCGGTTGCTTGAACGATCTGTTCCCCTGGGTCGAAACCACGATCGGAGCCGGAAGCAATGGAAACCCGCCGCCGCCGACCCGCTCAACACCGGGGAAGGCTCCACGGCGATGGCGTTCTTCAACGTCCAGCAGGGCGATGCTCCCTACTTCCAGCAGCTCGCCGACGAAGTACACCATCAGCGACAACTTCCATCAGTCCGTGATGGGCGGCACCGGCGCCAACCACATCATGTTTGGCTACGCGGACGCACTTCCCTACAGCGATGGCAACGGCAATCTCGCGACTCCGCCGACCAATCAGATTGAAAATCCCGATCCGCAGGCCGGAACCAACAACTACTACGATCAGGACGGCTACTCCGGCGGCAGCTACACCAACTGCAACGACCTCACCCAGCCCGGCGTACCCGCGGTCGTGAACTATCTGCAGTCGTTGAATCCTCCCATCAGTCCCAATTGCGCTCCCAACGCCTATTACCTGCTCAACAACTACAACCCGGGCTACGTCGGCGACGGAACTCTGGACAGCCAATACACCGCAGTTCACCATTCCCCCCACGTCGCAGAAGCACATCGGAGATTCGCTGTCCGCGGCTGGCCTGTCCTACACCTACTTCGGCGAAGGCTGGGATCTCTACACGTCCGATCCGACCGGCGCCAACCCTTACGACCGCTATTGCAACATCTGCAACCCGTTCCAGTACGCGACCGACATCATGACCGTTCCCGCCGAGCGCGAAGCCCACATCCAGGACACCACCTCCCTGTATGAGGACTTGATCGATGGCAATCTGCCCGCCGTTTCGATCGTCAAGCCCAGCGGATTCACCGACGGCCATCCTTCTTCCTCGAAGCTCGATCTGTTTGAAGGCTTCGTGAAGAACATCATCACCAAACTGCAGGCCAACCCGACTCTGTGGGCGAGCACTGCAGTGTTCGTCACCTTCGACGAAGGCGGCGGCTACTACGACTCCGGCTACATCCAGCCTGTGGACTTCTTCGGCGACGGCACCCGTATTCCGCTGGTCATCGTCTCGCCCTACACGACCGGCGGCGTCGTCAATCACAGCTACGGTGACCATGTTTCGCTCATCAAGTTCATTGAGAGAAACTGGGGTCTCGCGCCCATCACCACCCGCAGCCGCGATAATTATCCGAACCCCACAACCAAGGCAGGCAATCCCTATGTGCCGACTAACAGCCCTGCGTTGGACGATCTGTTTGACGCCTTTAACTTCGGAGCAAAGGGAGGCGGTAAGTAAAACTGCGCCGCTCGTCGTCGCCAAACCGGCCAGGGATCTCCGTACCCTGGCCGGTTTCATCCCGTATACGTGAGGAACGAAATGAAAATAAAGATGAAGATGATAAACACTCGATGGCTGCACTTCTGCCTGCCGCTTCTCCTGCTGACCTACAGCTTCGCCGCCGTGGGCGGGAACAAGCCCAACGTGATCGGGAAATGGCAACTATCCTGGGAAGCCCGCATAGGAACTGAGCGCGGCACCTTGCTGCTCGAACAAGTCGACTCGAAACTTACGGGAACCTACCAGGGACACCTCAGTTCTCCGCACGTCTCAGGAAGCACCGACGGCACGAACATAACCTTGAATCTTGATTTTCCCGGCACTCATCCCTTTACGATCGTTTTCAAGGGAACAGTTGACGGCGACAAAATGGCGGGCAAGTTTGAAATTGAAGGCCTCGCGAACGGCTACGACTCCCACGGCGAGAACGCTCGTCCCAGCAATTATTCCTGGACCGCAGTTCGTCAGTCCACCTTAACTCAATCCAATAGCGCTCAGAATCCACCCGGCCCAGGAGATTCGGTCCGCCCTTAAGAAGGCCGTACACGCTCGAAAACGCCCGCCCACAGCGGTCTGTGGATTTCTTTTAACCGGAAATTCATCGGGAGTTCACGTGACTGTTACCACGCGCCCACTACCTTTGCGCCTGTAGCTTTCCGCACGTCTCAGGAGGATATTCATGTCTTCACCAGGTTTTCTGGCACAAGCCAGACAGCACCTCGCCGTTGGCACCAGCCTGTTTGCGCTGCTGCTCAACCTTGGAGCGCCAGCCCCTGTCGCCGCTCAGCAAGCGGTCCGGCAAACAGCTGCTGCAACACCCACCGCAACTCCCATCAAACATGTAATCGTGATCATTGGTGAGAACCGCAGCTTCGACCACGTCTTCGCTGCGTACCGTCCCACGAATGGACAGACTGTATCGAACCTTCTCTCAAAGGGCATCATCAAGGCTGATGGCACTCCCGGTCCTAACTACGCCCTGTCGGCTCAATACAGCGCCGTGGATAGCACTACCTACGCCATCAACCCCGGGCAGAAGACTCCATACAACAGCATTCCGCCCGTAGTGGCCGGCGGACCTACCGCGCCCTACATTCCCACCGTGGCCGAAGCGCGGGAAATCGAGCCTGGCATGTTGGCCAATAGTTACTACGTCGATCTCACCATCGGCGGAACCGGCTTGGCGCCCTATGTCGTCCCCGATACTCGAATCCCGAATGTTCTCGATCTGCCCGGCGGAGCCTTTCAGTTGACTCCCTCCGATTACCCACAACGATTACGCCAACAGTCCGGTACACCGCTTCTACCAGATGTGGCAGCAGACCGATTGCAGCGTGGCCACCGCCACCTCCGCCAACCCCAGCGGTTGCCTGAGCGATCTCTTTCCTTGGGTGGAAGTGACTATCGGCGCCGGCAGCGACGGCTCCAGCGGCTATACCACCCCGCCGACCAGCTACCTTTCCACCGGCGAAGGTTCCACGTCCATGGAGTTCTATAACGTGGAAAAAGGCGATGCTCCTTACCTGAAGAGCCTGGCCGATCAATACACCCTCAGCGACAACTTCCATCAATCGGTGATGGGCGGCACCATGGCGAACCACATCGAATTCGGCTATGCCGATTCCATCTGGTACAGCGACGGGAACGGAAACGCATTAACCCCGCCAGCCACCCAGATCGAAAATCCGAATCCGCAGCCCGGCACCAACAACTGGTACGACGACGATGGTTATAACAGCGGAAGCTACGTTGGTTGCGCCGATCTCAGCCAGCCCGGCGTCCCTGCCGTGGTCAATTATCTGCAGTCCCTGCCCCGTCCGGTCGAACCCAACTGCGATTCCGGACACTACTACATCCTGAACAACTACAACCCCGGCTTCAATGGTGATGGTTCCTCGTCGCTGGGGCTCTCCCCGCTTACCGTTCCTGGATCCTCAGTTCGCCACATCGGCGACGCGCTGCTGGAGAAGAACATCTCCTGGAAGTATTATGGCGACGGCTGGAACATCTACTTGTCGGATCCGACCCAGGTCAATCCCTTGGACACCTACTGCCTCATCTGCAACCCGTTCCAGTACGCAACCGACATCATGACCAATGCCACGCTGCGCACGGAGCACATTCAGGACGCCCAGAACATCTACGAAGACATCAAGGCGACGGACCTCCCGTCCGTCTCCATCGTCAAGCCCGGCTGGCCTTCAGACGGCCATCCCGCGTCTTCCAAAATCGAACTGTTTGAGGGCTTTACCAAAAATATCATCACCGCCCTCCAGGCCAATCCCACTCTGTGGGCAAACACAGCCGTATTCGTCACCTTCGACGAAGGCGGCGGCTACTATGATTCCGGCTACATCCAGCCCGTCGATTTCTTCGGCGACGGCACTCGCATTCCGTTGCTGATCGTCTCACCCTTCAGCACCGGCGGCCATATCAACCACTCGTACGCCGATCACGTGTCCCTTACGAAATTCATCGAACGGAATTTCGGTCTGGGCCCGCTCACCACTCGGAGCCGTGACAATCTGCCAAACCCGAAAACCGCGAAGAGCAATCCCTATGTGCCAACCAACAGCCCGGCCATCGACGACTTGTTCGACGCTTTCAATTTTTCTCCGGCTCACTAACCGGAGTAAATCCTTACTCGCACCTCCGGCCAGGGAACAATCCCTGGCCGGATTTTCTTTTACTCCTGGTCTTCCCGGTAAAGTATGTCGATCCCCGCTCATCTTTTAATCGAATTTTAATCAGATTTTCACACAACGCCGCGCCCGTCGCTCCCTTTTAATGCAAGACTTTCAAGTGCGCGACTTTCGACGCAAGAACTTCGCACGCAAGCTTCCCAACAACGCATGGAAGATGCCGCAAACCACCCGCGTTGACCGCGGCTGAGAGTCGTCCCGGAGGCCGGTCTTTGAGTCTAAGTAGGCGCGATCTGCTGCAAATGGCCATCTATCTCGGTGCCGACATGTTTGCCGGCCAGCAGCGGATGTCCATGCCAGTCACTGTCGCCCCGGCTACACCCTCGCGCCGCCTCGCAGTCGAGTCCCGTCGCCAGCACATCCCCCGTGCCGAAGCCATCTCCGCTCGCGAGCTTATGTCGATCCCTTGCCCATCCCGCCCGTGCTTCGCCCATCTCAACCTGGCGGCACCGTCCAGATTCACATGCGCCCGTTTCGCCAAAAAGTTCATCGCGACCTTCCACCCACCGCTCTGTGGGGATACAACAACACCTGGCCCGGCCCCACCTTCGAAGTCCGCAAAGGCTCAGCCCCTCACCGTGAAATGGATCAACGAACTACCCGCTCAAACATTTCCTGCCCATCGACCCCACCATCCACGGCTCCGAAGAAGATGTCCCCGCAAGTTCGCACCGTCATGCATGTCCACGGAGCGCAGGTTCTGCCCGAAAGCGACGGCTACCCCGACGCATGGTTTACCGCGGACGGCAAAGCCGGAGCCGTTCCCGGCGCCAATCCCAGCCATTATCCCAATGACCAGCAGGCCTGCACGCTGTGGTATCACGATCACGCGATCGGCATCACGCGGCTCAACGTCTATGCCGGCCTGGCCGGTTTTTATTTGATTCGCGACAGCGAAGAAGACGCCCTCAACCTGCCCAGCGGCCCTTTCGAAATTCCGCTGATGATCCAGGACCGCAGCTTCGCCGCCGACGGCTCGCTCCTCTATCCCCCCGCCAAAAACGGCACCCACCCCATGTGGATGCAGGAATTCTTTGGCGAAACCATCTGCGTCAACGGCAAAGCCACTCCGTTTCTCGAAGTCGAGCCGCGCAAATACCGTTTCCGCATGGTCAACGCCTCCAACTCCCGCTTCTATCACCTCACCCTCGTGCCCGCCGACGCCGCCGGCAAGCGCAACGGCAAGCCCGTCGACGCCCCTGCCTTTCGCCAGATCGGAACCGATGGCGGCCTCTTGCCCGCTCCGCTCAGCATGCACTATTTAATCTTTTCTCCCGGCGAGCGCTTCGATATCGTCATCGATTTCTCCGAACACAACGGCATGAACTTCGCCCTCATCAACGACGCTCCCGCCCCCTACGCCCGCGGCGGCGAAATCGTTCCCAACGACGTCATGCTCTTCAAAGTCACCAAGCCGCTCACCGGGAAAGACACGAGTTCCCTTCCCGACACGCTCGTTCCCTGGTCGCCGCTGAATCCAGCCCACGCCGTTCGCGAACGAACCCTCTCACTGACCGAAATGGATCGCGTCCCCGACGGCTACACCATGATCGGACTGCTCGATCAAAAACACTGGGACGATCCCATCACCGAAGATCCCAAGGCCGGCTCCATGGAAATCTGGTCTTTCGCCAACGCCACCGGCGATGTTCACCCCATGCACATCCATCAGGTGCGGTTCCAGGTATTGAATCGCCAGCCCTTCGATACCAAAACTTACCTCCAGACCGGCAAACTGCTTTTCACCGGCATCCCGATGGCGCCGGAATCGAACGAGCGTCCCGCCTGGAAAGATACGATCAAGACTTACGCGCGGATACATCACCCGCGTCATCGCCCGCTTTGATCTGCCTGCCGGAACCCAGGCCAACCCCGGCGACGAATTCCGCTACGTCTGGCACTGCCACGTCCTCGAACACGAAGACAATGAAATGATGCGCCCCTATAAAATCGTCGCCTGATGCTGTTTACCCTGTGTCCCTCTGTGCCCCCTGTGTTTGAAGGTTTTAGGCGCGCAGAATCCCCCGCACCCAGCCCAGCATCCGTTATCCTAGTAAAGAACTAATATGCCAACCCTGAAATCCAAAAGCTGCGAAACCTCATAGAAGAAACCAACGGCGCCAACCCCGAACGCGACCGAATCTTCAACGCCTTCCGCCAATGGGGATACCTCGATGGCGATCTCGATCCACTCGGTTTCCTCCGTCCGCGCCTCGCGCCCGAATTGCAACTCGAAGGCGAGTACGCCCGCGAAGCTCGCGCCATCTACTCCTCGACCATCGGAGTCGAAATCAACCACATTTATGCTCCCGAACGCCGCCGCTGGATCTACGAGCGCATGGAGTCGCCGTCTCAGGGCTTCGAGGTCACTGAAAAAGACCAGCAGCGCATCCTCGACCTGCTCATCCGCGCCGACGTCTTCGAGCAGGTCATGCAACAGCGCTATCTCGGCAGTAAACGCTTCTCCCTCGAAGGCGTCACCGCGCTGATCCCGCTCGTCGATGAAATTCTCGACACGGGCTCACGCCTGGGCGCCATCGAACTGGTCATGGGCATGAGCCATCGCGGCCGCCTCAACGTCATGGCCCACGTCGCCCGGCGCTCTCCTCAGGAAATTTTCGCTGGCTTTGAAGACGTCGACCCGCGCAGCGTTCTAGGCTCCGGCGACGTGAAGTACCACATGGGCGCCACCGGCGAATACGTCACGCGCAGCGGCAACAAGGTTCACATTCATCTCGTCTCAAACCCCAGCCACCTTGAAGCCGTCGATCCCGTCACCGTCGGCCGCACTCGCGCCAAGCAAGATCGCACCGGAGAAGGTGGCAGCGAAAAGTACCTCCCGCTCCTTGTCCACGGCGACGCCGCCTTCGCCGGACAGGGCATCCTCGCCGAAACCATGAACTACGCCGACCTTCCCGGCTACACCGTCGGCGGCACCATTCATGTGCTCGTCAATAATCTGCTCGGATTTACTACCAGCTATCTCGAAGAACACTCCACCCGCTTCGCCGCCTGCATCGCCCGCCGCCAGTCCATTCCGATTTTCCACGTCAACTGCGAAGATGTGGACGCCGTCGTCCGCGTCGCCCGCCTCGCCACCGAATACCGCTACCAGTTCGGCACTGACGTTGTCATCGACCTCATCGGCTACCGCCGCCACGGCCACAGCGAAGTCGACGATCCCACCATCACCCAGCCCCTGCTCTACAAGAAAATCAAAGACCATCCCCAGCTCTGGGAAATCTACGCCGATGACACCGAAGCAACCGACGCTCCCGCGCAAGCCGCCGCCATCAAAGCCGAATTCGAGTCCGCACAAAAAAACGCCGGCAAGCTAACCAGGAAGCCGCTGATGCGCGACCTGCCTAAATATTGGGACCAATACTACGGAGGCCTTCACAAACCCGAATTCGAAGTCGAAACCGGACTCTCGATCGAAGAACTGGCCGAGCTCACCACTCACCTCACCCGGTATCCCGAAGGCTTCCACATCCATCCGAAAGTGAAGAAGCTACTCGAGCAGCGCGCGGAAATGGGCGCAGGCAAGCGCCCAGTAGACTACGGCATGGCTGAAGCGCTGGCCTTCGCCAGCCTGGTGAAAGCCGGCGTCCCGGTTCGTCTCTCCGGCCAGGACTCCCGCCGCGGCACCTTCAACCAGCGCCACTCCGTTCTGATCGACATCGAAAACGAGAACGAATACGTCCCGCTGGAAAACATCGCGCAAGGCCAGGCCGCCTGCGGAATCCACAACTCAACTCTCTCCGAGCCCGGCGTGCTCGGCTTCGAATACGGCTACAGCCGCGACTATCCCGAAGCGCTTGTCCTCTGGGAAGCCCAGTTCGGCGACTTCGTCAACGTCGCGCAAGCCATCATCGACCAGTTCATCTCCGCCGGCGAAGCCAAGTGGAATCTGCTCTCCGGCGTGGTGCTGCTTCTCCCTCACGGCTACGAAGGCCAGGGACCGGAACACTCCAGCGCCCGCATCGAACGCTTTCTGCAGCTCGCCGCAAAACACAACATCCAGATCGCGCAACCTTCTAACGCCGCGCAATATTTTCACCTGCTGCGCCGCCAGGCCCTGCGCCACTGGCGCAAGCCGCTCGTTGTCTTCACGCCCAAAAGCATGTTGCGCCATCCCGACGCCTCGTCGCCCATCGCAGACTTCTCCCAAAAAAATTTCCAGAACGTTCTTCCCGACACCGAAATCGGAGAAGCCACCCGCATCCTGGTCTGCACCGGAAAAATCGGCCACGAACTTCAGGCCGAACGCAAGAAAAGAAAAGACACTTCCACCGCCATCGTGTTTCTCGAACAGCTCTATCCCTTCCCCGACAAAGAACTCGCCGCTGAGTTCGCCCGTCACGGCAACTCCGGCGAAATCGTCTGGGTCCAGGAAGAGCCTGCAAACATGGGCGCACTATTCAACATGCTCCCCCGCCTCCAACGCATCGCCGGCAACCGTCACGTGCTCTCGGTAAAACGCAGCTCGAGCGCCAGCCCCGCCACCGGCAGCGCCAAAGCCCACGAAGTAGAACAGAAAACGCTCCTAACGCTGGCATTCACGACAAAGGGATAGCGGATCCCCACGGCTCATGTCGGCAGAGCCGCCTCGGCTGTCTGCCAAAGGCGCCCGATGCTGTACCTTTGGTCACCCGAGGCTAGTACCTTTCGTTTGCCCCGGATTACACCTTCGGGATGCGACAAGTTCCCTAGCTTGGGTTTTCCTTATAGGGAGCGGTTTTTGTCAGGACGATCTTGGCAGACCGGCTCCGGGAGGGCCTATGAAGCGAGTGGCGGGGGCGATTTTATTCGTCGGACTGTTACTGAGTGCAGCCGCAGTAGCGCAGTCTCAGGCCGGAAATTCGTTGGCCGACGCGGCCCGCGCGAACCGCTCCAAACAGCAGGCAGAGGAAGCCGCCGGCGCGACGCCCAAAGTAATTACGAATCAGGATCTTCCCTCGGCCCCGTCGAACATGCCGGAGTTCTCCGAGCCGATGACGATCGTGTCAGGGGTGAATAAGTTCGCAAATAGCTACCCGCGCGGCAATCAGCGTCTGCTGGCCGATGAGCGCACCAGCCAGTATTGGAGAGCGCCGATCGCTAATCAGGAAGAGCGGATTGCCGATCTTCGGATGCGTATCGACCACTTAAATCAGTCAATGCGTGCGGCGGTCGGTACCGCGCAATACAACACCCCGGCGAACCGCTACGAGTCGATTCAGATGGAACGCCTGGCGCACATGCAGGAGCTGCTGGACCAGCAGCAGCGAAGACTGTCGATGATGCAAGACGCCGCCCGGCTAACGGGCATGGGGCAGTAGCAAACCCAGCAAGCAAGGGGAAGCCCGCGGGATCACAAAGTGCGTATGGGGACCAGCCGCCTCGGTCGTCCTGCGAGCGCACCGAGCCCTGATGCAGTCTCTTAGCCCGGCCTTTCCGTGACCGCCTTGCCCCGGCTCCCGGTAACTTCGCCTTCGCACCCCCGGCATTTTCCCCAGCAAACAGCGCCTCTAAACTCGCATACGCATAAATCGTCGGCGCGTGATTCTGCATCAACCCACCAGTATCGGCCGTAGGTCCGTAATTGCTGTGCACATCCCGCCCCAGCATCCGCAGCATAGCTATCAACTGTCCCCGATGATGCGACGTATGCGTCATCCTCCGGGTCATCACCCATGCCCGCGATCGCCCGACATCAAAAAACCTCACATTCTCTTCCCACCACGCCTCATCTTTTTCCTGCAGCGCCGCCAGCCGTTTCCCGCTGTCCTCGGCATACCGCTTCATGAACTCCAACCGCGTCTCCTGCTTCGGTAGCGGGGGCGCCCCCACATCAATTCCCAGCATGTTGCGGAACCACAGATCTTCGCTCACGCATTGATGCACCATCTGCTCATGCACGCTGCGGCCCCGCGGGTCACCCTCCCGCGGACGCACCGCAAGATCTTGGTCCCGAAACTCGCTCCACACGCTGACCACCTTCACCCGCTCCGTGGCGTAAGTCTCAACCAGAAATGCATATCTCATAGCCGCAAATGTTACCCTAATTTTCCGACTCAACTCCATGCCCCGCCGCTCCCAACCCTTCAGCGTAGCCATTGACACCGGCGGCACCTTCACCGACTGCGTCTGGATCGACGCCGCCCACCGCCTGCGCATGTTGAAGGTTTTCTCCACTCCAGCCGACCCCTCCCAAGCCATCGTCGATGCCCTCCGCAAAATAAATCACGAAGGCGAACTCATCATCTTGCACGGCACCACTGTCGGCACCAACACTCTGCTCGAGCGTAAAGGGGCCCGCACCGCGTTGGTCACCACCGCCGGTTTCGAAGACGCCCTCGAGATCGGACGCCAGGCTCGTCCAAAGCTCTACGATTTTTTCTTCGACCGCGTCGAACCTCTCGTCCCCAAAGATCTCCGCTTCGGCATCGAAGAACGCACCGCCGGCAACGGCGAAATCCTGACCGTAGCTTCGCCCGCGAATCTAAAATCTCTCGTCTCCCGTTTAGCCGCGAAGCACCCCGAGTCCATCGCCATCTCGCTACTCTTCTCGTTCGCTAATCCCGAAAACGAGGAAGCAATCGCGGAAGCGCTCAAGCCCCTCGGCGTCCCCCTCTCCATCTCTCACCAGATCCTCCCCGAATTCCGCGAATATGAGCGCACCTCCACCGTAGTCGTCAACGCCTACCTCCAACCAATAATGCAACGCTACCTGGAAAGCCTTGAGCGCCGAGCAGAGCAACTCCGCATGGAACGGCCCGTGAAACACCGTCTAGAGCGTCGCTTTAGCGCCGCGAAAAACACTCCCAAAAATATTGGGGCTTTAGCCCGCGTGCCCCGAATCTTCGTCATGCAATCCAGCGGAGGCATCACCACACTCGCCTCCGCCGCCCACGAACCGGTCCGCACCGTCCTCTCCGGCCCCGCCGGCGGTGTAGTCGGCGCCGCTACCACCGCCCACCGCAGCGGCTTCGACCGCATCATCGCCTTCGACATGGGAGGCACTTCCACCGACGTCTCCCTGATCGAAGGCGCCATCACGACGGCCAGCCGCACCGAAATCGCCGGACTTCCCATCGCCGTCCCCATGCTCGACATTCACACCGTCGGCGCTGGCGGAGGTTCGCTTGCCCGCTTCGACGCCGCAGGCCTTCTCCGCGTCGGCCCCGAATCCGGAGGCTCCGATCCCGGACCCATCTGCTACGGCCGCGGCACCCAACCCACCGTCACCGACGCTAACCTCCTGCTCGGACGCCTGCAACCAACCCGCTTTCTCGGCGGCGACTTCACTCTCGATCTCGACCGCACCCGCCGCATCACCCGCGAATGGCTAAAGCACCAGCGCTCATCTCTCACGCTCAATCGTTTCGCCGCCGGCGTAATCCGCATCGTGAACGCCACCATGGAGAAGGCCATTCGTGTCGTCTCCATCGAGCGCGGCCGCGACCCCCGCGACTTCGTCCTTGTCGCCTTCGGCGGCGCCGGAGGCCTCCACGCCTGCGCACTCGCCGAAGCTCTCAGCATCCCGCGCGTGATCGTACCCGCCCTGCCCGGAGCGCTCTCCGCTCTCGGCATTCTGTTCAGCAACGTCGTGAAAGACTATTCCCGCACCGTCCTGTTGCGCGTTTCCAGCCAACTTCCATCCGCGCACCTGAAGCGCGAATTTTCCGCCCTGCAGAAACAAGCAGCCAAAGATTTTCAAGAAGAAGCCTGGCCGGGAAAGCTGCACTATCGCGCTAGCGTCGACCTCCGCTACCGCGGCCAGGGATACGAACTCAATCTCCCGTTCACCAAAAATCTGCTGACTGATTTCCACCACGAACACCACCGCCGCTACGGCTACGCCCACCCCAATCGCGAAGTAGAGCTGGTAACCCTTCGCCTCCGCGCCACTGTGAATCTCCGAAGCTCGAAGCTAAGAAAGCTCATGTACATGAAATAGCCCATGAGACAGCCCATGTGGGGACGGCCGCCCTTGGCCGTCCAAGCCCAGCAAAGCTCGGCTTGCCTTCCACGCTCAAAGCCCCAGTCCTGTTCGAAAGCAAGAAACTCTCGACGGCAATCTACTCCCGCGAATCCCTGCAAACCCGGCAAGACTTACTCCGGCCCAGCGATCATCACCGAATACAGCGCCACGACGGTAATCCCGCCCCACAAACGCTTCCACCTGGACCTCGCCGGCAATCTGATTGTTACAATCCGATAAAAATCACGCCCCGCGACTCCGAACCAGCCACTCGGGACTAGGTACTGGGTACTCGCTTCGTTACAATAATCCCGTGAAACCCAGCATCTTCGTCGTCGAAGACGATCCCGATATCTCCCGCCTCGTTCGCCATCACCTGGAAAACGACGGCTTTGCCGTGCGCGTTTATCCCAACGGCTCAAGCGTCATCGCCGACGCCGAGCGCCAGCGCCCCGCGCTCTTCTTGCTCGATATCATGGTCCCCGGCAAAGACGGTCTCGAACTCTGCCGCACCGTCCGCCAAACTCCAGGCCTCGCCGCCGTGCCGGTAATCTTTCTAACCGCCAAAAGCAGCGAAGCCGACCGCGTCCTCGGCCTCGAGATCGGCGCCGACGACTACATCGCCAAACCTTTCAGCCCGCGCGAACTCGTCGCCCGGGTCAAAGCCGTGCTCCGGCGCTTTGAACGCCCGCTCCCGCCCAGCCCGCTCAAGGTCGGCGACATCGCCATCGACCCCGCCGCCATGATCCTCACCGTCCGCGGAAAAACCGTTCCCACCACCGCCACCGAGTTTCGCCTGCTCGATTACTTCGCCCGCCACCTCGGCCGCGTTTTCTCCCGCGATCATCTTCTCGATTCCGTCTGGCGCGACACTTCCTACGTGACCCCGCGCTCGGTCGACGTCTACGTCCGCCGCATCCGCGAAAAAATCGAACCGGACCCCGAGAACCCGCGCTACCTCAAGACCGTGCGCGGCGCGGGCTACCGTTTCGAGACTCCCAAAGTGAGCGTAGAGTAAGACGGGAGTGAGACCAGGGTGAGACCGGAGTGAGAAAAAAGAGACGTGAGAAACCGGATCTTCTTCAAGCTGCTCGCCGCCTTTTTACTCGTCATCCTCGCCGCCGCCGTCATCTTCGATGTCATGGTCGGCGGCGCCTGGGAGTCCTCGCTGCGGACCGAAATCGAACGCAGCCTGACCCAGAAGACCCAACTCCTCGCTCACCGCGTTGAGACCGACCGCACCGGCCACTCCCTCGCCGACATCGCCGCTCAGGAAGGACAATCCGCCGGCGCCCGCGTCACCATCATCGACCCCACCGGAAAAGTGCTTGCCGATTCGGAGTCGAACCCCGCCGGCATGGAAAACCATGCCACGCGTCCGGAATTCGTCGCAGCTCTCTCCGGCAGAACCGGCAGCAACGAACGCCGCAGTGCCACCCTCGGCATTCCGTTCCTCTATATCGCCGTTCCTATCTCCGGCGGCGCTGTCCGCCTCGCCTATCCTCTCTCCGATGTCGAAGCCGTTTCCGCGCAGGTACGTCACCGGCTCGCGCTGGCTTCTGGTCTGGCGTTCCTGTTCGCTCTGCTGGTGGCTGCCGTCGCCGCCAGTTGGAGCGCTCGCCGCCTCGAACGGATCGTTGATGTCGCCGCCCGTATCGCCGAAGGCGACCTCCAGGCTCGCATCCAGGAAACTTCTCAAGACGAAGTCGGCCGCGTCGCCGCTGCCATCGATGTCACCGCCCGCCGCGTCGAAGAAAGTTTTGCCGCCGTCCGCTCCAGTCAGCGCCAGCTCGAAACCCTGCTCAACAGCATGCAGGACGCCGTGATCGCCGTCAGCGCCGACGGCCTCGTCCAGTGGGCCAACCAACCCATGGATCGCCTCATTCCCCAAGGCACTCGCCTGCATCAACCCGTGGTCGAAACCATCCGCGACCCTGATTTCCTCGCCACCGTCAAAGAAGCCACCACCACCCGCGAAGTCAAAACCGCACGCGCCACTTCAATCGTTCCCGGCCGCGCCTTCGACGTCACCGCAGCCCCCCTGCCCGATGGAGGCGCCGTCGCCGTGCTCCGCGACCTCACCGAGACCGAGCGCGTCGAAAAAACCCGCCGCGATTTCATCGCCAACGTTTCCCACGAGCTGCGCACACCCCTCACCTCGATTCAGGGCTACGCGGAAACTTTGCTCGATAGCACTCCCGACAATGTCGCTCCCAGCGCGCGAATTTCTCGAAATCATCCGCAAGAATTCCTCCCGCATGTCCCGCCTCACCGAAGATCTGCTCACCCTGGCCCGCGTCGAATCCGGCGAAACCCGCTTCGACATCGAGCCCGTCCCGCCCGCCGAACTTCTTCACGATGCCGAAGAAAGTTTTCGCGAAATCGCCCGCACTCATGGCATTGATCTTCGTGATTGAAGACGTGCGAATAGAAGACCTGCGCACAGCAGACCTGCCCATTCAGAATCTTCCCCGCGTGCTCGCCGATCGCGAGGCCATCCACCAGGTCTTTTCCAACCTGATCGACAATGCTTTGAAATACGGCGCCTCCGGCGGACGCATCGTCCTCGGAGCCCGCTCCAGTCCCTCACGCTGTAGAGTTTTTCGTGCAGGATTCCGGCGCCGGCATCGCTTCCGAACACCTCGCGCGCCTCTTCGAGCGCTTCTATCGCGTCGACAAAGCGCGCTCCCGCGAATCCGGAGGCACCGGCCTCGGCCTCGCCATCGCCAAACACATCATGCTCGCCCACGGCGGCTCCATCCGCGCCGAAAGTGAACTAGCCCACGGCAGCACCTTCCTCTTCACCCTCCCCACCGCCGCATAGATTACCGCCGGCTACGACGACTCAATCTCCGCATCCCTACGCCCCCGGATGAATCCACCGCACCAGCCAAAACGCCACCGCCGCCACTAATGCTGACGCAGGAATCGTCACCACCCACGCCCACACGATGCGCCGCGCCACTCCCCATCGCACCGCCGACAACCGGTGCGTTGCCCCTACTCCCACAATCGCTCCCGTAATCGTGTGCGTCGTGCTCACGGGAATGCCCGCCAGCGCGGTCGAGAACAGCGTGATCGCTCCCGCCGTCTCCGCGCAGAATCCCCCCACCGGCTTCAGCTTCGTGATGCGCGACCCCATGGTGTGCACAATCCGCCAGCCCCCAAAATATGTCCCCAGTGCGATCGCCGTGTTCGCGGCCAGAATAATGGGCCAGTGAAACCTGCCCCAGTCCCCGGCTAGTTCGGCCGAGTTCAGAAAGTGCGCTCCATACAAGGCGCTGGCCACAATCCCCATCGTCTTCTGTGCGTCATTGCCGCCATGGCCAAGGCTGTAAGCCGCTGCCGAAACCAGTTGCAGCTTGCGAAACCACGTGTCAATCCTCTGCGGAGCTTTATTTCGCAGTAACCAGGAAATCGCAACCATGAACGTCAAACCCAGAACCAGCCCCGCCACCGGCGCCACCACAATGAAGATCAAAGTCTTGTACCAGCCCGCGGCAATAATCACGTGCCATCCCGAACGCATCACCGCCGCTCCCGCATAGCCCCCAATCAACGCATGCGACGAAGATGTCGGCAGTCCCCACCACCAGGTCAACACATCCCAGACGATGGCCCCAAACAGTCCCGTGATCACCACATACTGCGTCACCTCTTCGATCTGGATCATCCCGCTGCCGATGGTCTTGGCCACGGCGGTTCCCAAAAGAAAAGCCGCCACGAAATTGAAGAACGCAGCCCAGGCCACGGCCAGCTTCGGCGACAAGACCCGCGTCGACACCACAGTCGCGATGCTGTTGGCCGCGTCGTGGAATCCGTTCAGAAAATCGAACGTCAGGGCGACCAGTATCGTGACGATCAGTAGCACCAGATCAGGCTTCAGCAGGATTCCCATGGGCGTCGTGGCTCAAAATTCGGGTAGTGAGGCTGTCATCCTGAGAGAGCGCGTCCTTTGCGCGAACGAAGGATCCGAGCGAGCCGCGCGATGCGGCGCGCCTTTGCGACGCAATACTCGCGCGTCTGGCTCGCTTCCTTATCAGACTTCACCACCACCGGCCATCACGTGTTCTTCAACACAACCGTTTCTAGCACGTTGGCAACGTCTTCCGCCTTGTCCGTGGCCCGCTCCAGAAATTCCAGCAACTCTTTGATCTTGATCAGGTTGATCGGATCCTTCTCGTTATCGAACAGCCGTGCGATGGCGTGCTGCGAGACTTGGTCCGCTTCATTCTCCAAGCGGTTGATCTCTACGCAATGCGCCAGTATGTTTCCATTCTTCTGCATCAGAGATACTGCCTTCTGCAGCTCCTGACATTGCATCAGGATGATCTTCGCCAGCTCCCCCGCAGCCGGCGGCGGGGTCGCTATCCGATACATCACCAGCCGTGCTCCC
This sequence comes from uncultured Acidobacteriaceae bacterium, assembly GCA_963827005.1. Classification (GTDB taxonomy): domain Bacteria; phylum Acidobacteriota; class Terriglobia; order Terriglobales; family Acidobacteriaceae; genus Sulfotelmatobacter. The sequence goes on along the minus strand of CAWGZD010000006.1, from coordinate 586,928 downwards.
GACGCATTGATGAAGTCCAGAACATCATCCAGCTTCGAGGCCAGCTGGTGAATGTCTTCCCGGTCAAACGGCGTGATGAATGTCTGGTTCAGCTTGGTCAGGATCGCGTGCGTCAGCTCATCTCCCGCCCGCTCAATCCGGCGAACCTCGTCAATCTTTTGATCCACATCCCGGTAGTCCGCAAACAAATCCACCAGAGCACGTGCTCCGGCAATAAGGTTGTCGGACATAGCTGAGAACATCTTGAAGAAGCTTGTATCCCTCGGAAGAAGGCTGACCATGAGCAGCAAAAACTCCGGCTGGGTTAGCGTTTAAAGATAGCTGTGGCGATCGAAGCGAGTCACTATCTCACGCCGGGGGAATCCAGTCAAACTAGACGAAGATGCAGGATGGAACCGTCAACACTCGCAGCGTGAGACTCGTCTGGAAAACGGCAGGCAGGCAGCTAATTCCTCGTTCGCCGGGGAACGACGCTCTTGGATCGTCTGGGCATCCCCACCTGAACTGCGAGGAGCAAAGCAAATACTCCAACCGCTCCCATCGCAATCCTCTGCAGAAAATCTACAAGAACGTGACCGACGCCCATTCCATCATTGTGCCGTCCCCTAATGCCAACAGCGACATTACGATAAGGCTAGTCCCACAGTGTGGTGACTTAAGGGGCAACCGCCTTCCCCAACCGGCATATCCTCAGTGTAGAATCTCTTCAGAATCTTCCGCTCGGAGATGTTGATGAAACGATTCGCCGCTCTCCTGCTGCTGGCCGCCTCCACATTTGCGTGGACGATACCCGCGAATGCTCAGCCTGAAAACAGAAGCATCGGAGAAAATAGCGCCGAGGCCAAGCGGGCGTCCAAGCAATACAAGAAAGCATCAAAGAAGGCAGCCAAGAAGCAACAGAAACAAATGAAGAAATATCAGAAGGCGCAACGCAAGGCTGCCAAGCAGCAAGGCCGCTCCGCCTACAGATAGAGCTAGTCTTCTCCGCGCCTACCCCGCCTCGTTGCACCCCTTCTTATTCGGCAGACCGCGTAAGATATTGCCATGCCGCAGGACGCTCTCTCTGTAACCCTGGGAGTCGGATCAGCCGCCTATCAGAAAACGTTGGCGGCGAGCCTGCTCCAGGCCGGTCTCTTGCGGCGTTTTCTAAAGTTGGGCCCTTATCTCGAAATTGAAGATCCCGGCCCGGACGGCTCCCTGCGAGTCATCAAGCGCTTCCCCCTCAATCGACGCATTAATCAGCTGTGTTGGGGTGTGTGGCGCCGGATACCCGAGGCTCTGCGCCCACCGCAGCCCGCGATGGTCACCGCGCTGCTCGCCGACCACTTCTGGTCCCGCTGGATTCCCCCGTGCACCATATTTCATGGCTGGATGGGAATGTCCCTCGCCACTCTGCGGGTCGCGAAACGCCAGGGCGCCCTCACTTTGATCGAGAATGCCGGCCGCCATCCCCAGCACTGGCATCAGGTTGCCCAGGAAGAATACGATCGCTTTCACATCGCACCCAGCCGGCGCCGGCCCCTGCTTTCTCCGCGCATGATTCGCCGGCAAGAGCGCGAGTACGAACTCTGCGACCGCATCGCAGTGCCGTCTACCTTGGCTTACCGCAGCTTCGCCGAATTCGGCTTAGCCCATAAGGCTGTCGTAGTATTGCTCGGGGCCGACACTCAACTGTTTTCTCCGCAGCCTCGCCCCGAATCACCCCGCCCGTTCCGCGCTTGTTTTGTCGGACGCGTTGAACTCGCGAAGGGCGTCGGTTATCTCCTCCAAGCCTGGAAGCGGCTGGCTTTGCCTGACGCTGAACTCGTCCTCGTCGGCGAGGTCAAGCCAGAAATGACTTCATTGTTGCGCAGTCATGCCGATTCCACGGTGCGCATGACTGGCGTTCTACCCCATAAAGAAGTGGCAGCCCACTATCGCGAATCCGACATTTTCGTCATGCCTTCCGTTAACGAAGGCCTGGCCCAGGTCATGCTCGAGGCCATGGCCTCGGGACTACCGGTCGTGGCCAGCGACCTTTCTGGCGCCGACGACTGCGTCACCGAAGGAAAAGAAGGATTCATCGTCCCCGCGCGCGATGTCGATCGCCTCGCCGAAGCCATCCTATGGTGCTACCAGCATCGCGATGAAATCCGCGCCATGGGCCTTGCCGCGCGCGCCCGGATCGAAAGCCAGTTCACCCTCGATCACTACAATCAACGCCAGATTGCTTTGTATCGGTCTCTGGCCGGGATGCATAACCCGGCGCTCTCCGATCGCGATCCGCTACGAACTCAAGCTGAACCGGGAAACTGATCTGTGCCCTTTCGAACCATTCGATCCTCGGCCAGAACCGCAATCCATCGCTTGGGAATTGTCCATGCCGTACGTGCCCTCAAGCGCCGCGGCTTACGGATCCTCGCCTATCACCGCTTCCCGCCAGATCACTCCCTGCTCACCGCCCAGTGCCAGCACATCCGCCACCACTACCACCCCGTCTCCATGCGCCAAGTCGCCGATAGTCTTGCCGGGAGATCCCCTCTCCCCGATCACGCCCTCGCCGTTACCGTTGACGACGGCTATCGCGACTTCCTGCTTCACGCTCAGTCCGTGTTTTCGCAATTCGAGATCCCCGTCACCGTTTTTCTGGTGACCGCCTTCACCGACCAGGAGTTGTGGCTTTGGTGGGACCAGATCACCTACATGTTCACGCTCACCCAGCGCACCGCGATTTCCTTCGATGGCAGGGAAATCAGCATCTCACCCGACCGCGTTCACCTCGCCGGCAACGTCGCGCACGCGCTCAAGCGGTTGCCCAATGCCGAACGCATCGCCCGGATGAAGGAACTTCACCAGCTCCTCGAAGTTGACCTGCCCAAATCCGCTCCCGCCGGATTCGAGCCTCTGACTTGGGACGAAGTCCGTCGCCTGACAGCCATGGGAGTCGAATTCGGCTCCCACAGCCGGACTCACCCCATCCTCTCCCGGCTCGCCGATCCCGAAGAACTCAGAATAGAAATTGCCGGCTCAAAGCAGCGCCTCGACGAACAGCTGGGATTTCCTTCCCTGCACTTCGCCTATCCCAACGGCACCCACGCCGATTACGACGATCGAACTCTGGCCGCCGTAAAGCAGGCCGGATTCGCGACCGCGGTCACTGCCGAAAACGGCTTCAACTATGCCCACCCCGCCCCACGCGAACTTTTGCGAGTGAACCTCGACACAACCACGCAGGGAAATCGTTTCGTAGAAAAGTTGGCCGGACTGCGGAAGTAACCCATGAGGGCCTGCCGAAAATAACTGCCGCCAAAATGAGTGCCCCGAAAAACAACCAAGAATTCACGCCCCCGTAACCTACTCGCGAAAAAGAAAACCTATCCTTACTCGTGGACCATCTATTACTATGAACGGCAAAGTTAGCCCGACGAGTCCGCCGCGCCGTCCCATCCCGCGCCCGAGGGATATCCTCATGAGTACTGCCCGCGCCGAAAGCCTTTCTCCCGAACCGGCCCACCAACACATCGTCCGCCGCACCATCGAAGCCTGCCGCCTGGCCAAAGAAGCCGCCGGCGCAGCCGCCGAAGGCATTGCCACCGGTTCCAGCCCCCTGCTGAACTCTTTGCGCCAGCGCGAGCGCGAACTCGACACTCTCGACATGGAAATCGACAGCGCCGTCACTTCCATCATCACCGAAGTCGAACCCGCAGAGGCCCGCGAACTCCTCGCCTGCATGAAGTTCATGATCAGCCTCGAACGCATCGGCGACCTGCTTCTAAGTTTCGCCAATTCGGCTCAAGCCGCCGCCGGACGCATCGATTCCGATGACACTCGCGACCTCACTCACATGGCCACCATTCTCGAAAAAATGTTAACCGACGTTGGCCAGGCCTTCTCTGCCCGCGACGTCGGCCAGGCCGTCGACGTTCTCCGCGCCGACGCCGAAATCGACCGCCTCCGCAACCTCATCTTCCTTCGCCACATCGAGAATCCGGAGAACATCGCGCGCCAGGGCAGCCTCCAGATCATCTTCATGACTCAGTCCCTCGAACGAGCCGGCGACCACGCCAAAAATCTCGCCGAAGAAGTCTGCCACGTAGTCAGCGGCCATACCGTCCGTCACGTCCTCATGGCCTACGACAAGCCCGTAGAACAAATGTTCATCGACTACCTCCGCCGCCGCGACCACCACTAATCCCTACGCAGGAAGATTTCCATTCTGACCACAGCGAGGAAAAGTTTGTCATTCTGAGCGAGACCCGACCTCAAAAAAGGCTTGTCATTCCGAGCGAAGCGAGGAACCTGCTGTTTGCCTGCGCCACCCGTGCCCTTGTAGTCAGGAGTAGAGCCCAGCCCAAACTAGACCTTCCCCCAATATTTCCCCACTATCCCGGCGCAGCCTTCCACAAATCCCGCTTCCGGCCCACTGAACGTGCCGGAAAAATAACTCTCAATATCGAGTTCCGCCACCAGTTTGCCCTTCACAAAAATCGGCACAACGATTTCACTATTCACCATGGGCGATCCCGCAAGATAACGCGGATCTTTCTTCACATCATCCACCACCACGGTCTCCCCGCTGCTGGCCGCCGCCCCGCACAGTCCCGAGCTGAGCGGAATGCGCGCATTCGGCGTAAAGCTGCCCTCATAAGGCCCCACCAGCAGCACCCCTGAATCCGAGGGATCCACCAGATAAAATCCCACCCAGTTGTAGCGCGTCATCTTTTCGTGCAGACGCTTTGCAATCCGCTCCATGATAGATTCCGCCGTAGGAGCCGTCTGGGCAAAGTCCTGAAACTCTTGCAGCAGTTCTTCATGCGCAGGGGTCATCAATGGGTCCTCGTAGTAAGGTCAGAAACGGTTGGCAACAGTCTATCCTGCCCGCCCGTATGGAATTTCCTCATGTAGGGCGGACGCCCTCGCCCGCCTCTATCCACGAAGGAATCCACGGACTGCCGAGGCAGTCTCCGTTGTGAGTGCTTTGAAAGGGCGCGGCTTCAGCCGCGCCGTAACCCGCGCGTTAAAATTTCGGCTTTAGCCGCTGAGTGATCGCGCCTCTCAAACCGCACCACCGCCTGATGCAGCCCGCCTACTGCTTCAGAATGCCAGTCCAATTGAGGATGACTTCCTGCGGATTCGACTGCCCTCCGCTGAGCGGCTTCAGCGCGGGAAAGCGCTCGCCGGGCGCCACCGGGCCCGAGCGCGGCGAATTCATTCAAGTGGATCGGCAGCGCGGACGGCGCCCCGAATTCGAATGTTTTCAGCGTTCTGAATTGGCACCAACATCAGCTTGTCCCCGCTGGGGTAGTAGAGCTGCTTTCCATCCGCGCTCCACGACGGGTCATTGCCGCCACCATTGGAGACCTGCCATTTCCCTCCGGGACCGGGGAATGCGGTCACATAGACTTCATACCTTCCCGACTCGTCGGAATCATAAGCGAGCCATTTGCCGTTCGGCGACAGAACAGCGCCGTGTTCATTGGCCGGCGAATTAAGAAAAGCAGTCAATTTCCGGTCGCCGTTCAGATCGAAGTAGTAGATGTCCAACCGCGTCGCATTGTTCTGCACATTGAGAAAAATATAGCGGCCGTCGGGAGACCAACTCGCCACGCTGGACCGGATGCCGGTGGCGTCTCCAACTTCTCCTGGTCGCCCGAACCACTCGTCGGCTGGATCCACATTCCGCCCGAGGCCATCCCGGCAACGGTCGTGACCGCAATCCTCTTCGCGTCCGGAGAAAACGCATACGCGAGGTTGGTCGCATCCGCGAACGTGCTGCGCGACACCGTGTTCCGGCTGGTGTCGACGATCCAAACGTCGCCCTTGCCCGTGTCAGGATCGGTCCGCACCAGCCCGACCAGAGAGCCGTCGGAGGAAGGCTCCGGTGACGCTATAGAGGCCGGGCTCGCCAAACCGCCCCAGCTCTTTGCCGCGTGCGGTCCACCCACATGGGCTGAGTCTTCTGCAATGATCCATGACGGAAGACGAGCGTGCCATGCGCGGCGGTGAAGGCCGCGAGGTCGCGCGCGTTCCAATAGTCGAGCTTTTCGGCCACAGGCTTAGGGTCGCCGCTGAACTTGAGCGATTTCGGATCGAAGCGCTGCGCCACCAGCACCGTTTCGCGCAGGTACAGCAGGTATCCCTCGGAATACTGCACGTTCGACGCGCGCTCCAGTATTTGGCGTGGTTTCTCCCCCGAGAGCGAGGCGCCGTATAAGCGCACCTGCGCGATGCTGTCCCGCGCGTGTCGCGAGCTATAAACAGGAAATGATCGCCATCGGGCAGAAAGTACGGATTGCGATTGGTCCAGCCCGGCTTTGCCTCCGTGATCTTCTCGGGCGTTCCGCCGCCCTCGGGCACCTTATATAGGGGCTCGAAAATGTTGGGGGTGAAGATGATCACGCCACGCGGACTCCACGATGCGCCGCGTCCTTCCGGCGCATCGCAGAGCACCTGCACCGGCCCGCCGGCCAGCGCTACCTTCTTCAACTTCGCCGCCGAAAAGAACCCAATGTACTTGCCATCGGGCGACCAGAATGGAAAAGTTGGCTGCTCGACTCCTTCCATCTGGCGTAGCGCGTCCCCGTAGTTACGTCGCGCACCCACAACTTTGTCTCGGAAGCCCAGACCGGTCAGAAAGACGAGTTTCGAACCATCCGGAGAAAGCGCCGGCGCACCCGCTGAAAACGCAGCGAATTCCGTATCGCGGCGGCGGCAGCCACGATGCCGTCATCGGCCGCTCGCGCCTCCTCAAGCTGCGCCCGGTTCAAAAGAAAAAACCCAAGCGCCGCCAACGGCAAGAATCCAACCCACCCCAGCCGCAATCACCAGCGTGCGCTTCTGCACCACCCGCCGGGCGCGCACCTGGGCCGGAGCAGCCAGTTGGCTCGCAGACGCCTCCACGATCCACTTCAACTGCAGCTTCAGATCGTGCACCGTCTGAAAGCGCTCTTCCGGATCCTTCGCCAGGCATGTTTTCACCACCTGCGCCAGCGCCGGAGGCGACATCGGCTGCACCGCTGAAATCGGCGGCGGCTCCGATGCCAGAATCGCCGCCACAATGCTCGCCTGGCTCTTTCCCGTGAACGCCCGCTTGCCCGTCGCCATCTCGTACAGCACCGCGCCCAGCGCAAAAATGTCGGAGCGCGCATCCGCCTCTTTGCCTTCCGTCTGCTCCGGAGACATGTACTGAAACGTCCCCACAATCGTGCCCTGCGCCGTAAGCGGCTGGTCGGCCGACGGATGCGACATCGTCATGGTCAAGCTGGAAGCCGGCGTCGCCCCCGGAGTCGCCTTAGCCAACCCGAAATCCATCAGCTTCGCCCCGGTCTTCGTCAGCATCACGTTTCCCGGTTTCAAATCGCGATGCACCACGCCGCTCTTGTGCGCGCGTTCCAGCCCCTCGCAAATCTCGATTCCATATTTCAGCACCAACTCCGTCGGCAGCGGACCTTTCGCCAATCGGTCGGCCAGCGTCTCGCCCTCCAGAAACTCCATCACCAGGAAGTCAACGCCATCCTGATGGCCGACATCATGCAAGGTGCAAATGTTGGGATGGTTCAGAGAAGAAATCGCACGCGCCTCGCGGTCGAAGCGCTGCTTGGCTTCAGGATTGTCAGAAAGATGACTAGGCAGGATCTTCACCGCGACCGTGCGGTCCAGGCGAGTGTCCTTCGCGCGATACACCTCGCCCATGCCGCCCGCGCCCAGCGGCGATTGGATTTCATAAGGCCCAAGCTTTGTGCCAGCGACGAGTGACATGAGTCGCCGCAATTATAGCCTGACCTGCCCCGGTGGCGTGGGCGCCCCCGCCCGCCTATATCCGCTACATCCCGTAGTTTCCCGTTGACAACCTTCCAGGCCCCGAATACTATTCCGCCACTGATCGGCAGCCACCGCCCCCACGGCGGCTTGAACCCTGTTCCCGTCTTACAGCTGTAGGGCCCCTAGCTAGTCCAGTTCCAAGCTCGACCAAAAAGCTCGATCTAAGAACGCTCGATCCCAAGGAGGATCTATGACCCTGCTGCATGCCTCGAAAAACTCCGTTTTCCTGACGCTCGCCGCTCTATTGCTTCTCCCCATCGCCGGCATGGCCAAGGATGGCCGCGACTTTGCCGGCTTCTACAGCTTCACTGAAGTCCGCCAACAGAACACTGAACAGAACATCGACCAGAACACCGAACAGAGAAACGACCAGAACAGTCCAGTCACCCTCACGCTCACCGTCCAGGTCTTCAACAACAGCGACGCCGATATCAAGCAGGCCTCGCTCGTGCTCCATCAGTCAGATCCCGGCATGGCTGTCGAAGGCGCATTCCCGGCCGTGAAAGTGTTCCGCAACCAGACCGACGTGCGCCTTAGCCAGGAGTTCACCATCCCCAGCCGCGAATACCGCCGCTGGCAAAACGGAATAGTTCCCAGATTGATGGTCCACTTCATGGGCGCCAATGGAGTCGAACAACGGCGATCGATTCAATTGTCGCGCCGGCCCGTGCTGCCCACGCGTTAGCCACGACCCCGCGGTCATAAAGAGAAAGCTGATTCACAAACTCGAACCGATTCAACTTCCAGGAGAGAGGAAAACTCTTATGCGCCACCGCACAAAGATTCTTGCCACCCTGCTGACCGCTATGCTGCTCGCTTTACCAGCGATCGCCCAACAGGACGTGATCAATACCGTAATCGGTGGAGGTCCCAGCGGCATGCCCGCCATTGACGCCGATCTCTACTATCCGGTCGCCGTCTCCGTAGACAGCTCCAACAATTACTACATCGCCGATTACAACGACCGGGTGTTCAAAGTCTCCAGCACCGGCGAACTGACGCTCGTGGCCGGCACAGGATTTCCCGGCTATAGCGGCGACGGCGTATCCGGCGGCGCAACCCAGGCCACGCTTAACACTCCCTATAGCGCAGTGGCCGACGGCGCGGGAAACATCTACATCTCTGACTCCAACAACTGTGTCGTGCGCAAGGTCACCTTCAGCGCCGGACTCGGCACCATCACCACCATCGCCGGCCTGGGTCCTAATAACTGCGGCTACAACGGCGAGACTTCCACCGACGGCAAGCCCGCCACCGACCACGAGCTGTATGATCCTGTGCAACTCGCGCTCGATAGCGCCGGCGCCAATCTCTACATTGCTGACACCAATAACTGCCGGATCCGCAAACTAGTTCTCGCTACGGACGCCATCAGCACGGTAGCTGGAACCGGTAACACGGCAACCTGCGGCTACTTCGGAGACAAGGGCAAGGCGATCTCGGCCCAGCTCTATTATCCGAATGGCTTGGCCATTGACAGCAACGGAAACCTTTACATCGCTGACACTTACAACTATGTGGTTCGCAAGGTCACGGCGTCCACCGGGATCATCACCACCATAGCCGGCACGGATCCCACGTCGCTTAATGGTGGGTACAGCATCTGTACCTACTCCTCCTCCGCCAACAACTGTGGCGACGGCGCGGCGGCAACAGCCGCGTTCTTAGGGACCACCTTTTATCTCGCTGTAAACAGCGCTGGCACCACCGTTACGATTTCTGATTACAGCAACTGGCGCATCCGGCAATTCGCAGTCGGGGGAAAGATCAACACCGTAGTCGGCAGCGGAAATGGTGGCTTCTGCGGCGACGGTGGCCCCGCCCTTGACGCTTGCCTCTACTACGAACAAGGAGTCGCGGTCGACAGTTCCGGAGACATATACATCGCCGATTACGAAAATGTTCGCGTTCGCGCCGTCAACACTCAGGCAACCGCAGTCACCCTTGCCGGGGTCAGCATTCCGGCAGGCGACATCCAGACCGTCGGCGGGAACGGCAGCACGACTTTGCCTAACGCGGTCACCGACGTTCCCGCTCTCGGCGTCGTTCTATACAACCCGTTCGGCGTGATCAAAGATCCATCGGGCGACATTTTCACGAGCGATACTTCTAACCACAACGTGCGCGAGGACGTTGCCGGCACCGTCAACATCATCGCCGGCACCGGAGTCGGCGGGTACAACGGCGATGGCATCGCGGCCAACACCGCAGAGCTCTATTATCCGACCGGGGTCGCGCGCGATAGCTCTGGCAACATTTACATTGCTGACCAATACAATTGCCTTATCCGGATGGTGAACACCTCGGGGATAATCAGCACCTTCGCTGGCCTCGTGGTGAGCGGCACCCCAAACTGCGGCTACTCCGGTGACGGCGGTCCAGCCACCAGCGCGCTGCTGTCATACCCGGTCGGCGTTTTTGTCGACAGCGCCAACCACGTCTGGATTGCGGATGGTAATAACAGCCGGATCCGCGAGGTGGTCAACGGCACAATCAACACCGTGGTCGGCAATGGCACCGCCGGCTATTCCGGTGACGGTGGTCCCGCTCTCAGCGCCGAACTTGACTACCCTTACGACGTGAGACTAGACGCCGCCGGCAACATTTTCATCGCCGATACCAACAACTGCCGCATCCGCGAGGTGAACGCCACCACCAAGGTGATCACTACAATTGCGGGCAATGGGGCGTGTGACTTCTCCGGCGACGGTATCGCCGTGGAGAACAGCCTGTATTATCCGAACAACATTTCCGTCGACGCGAATGACAATGTGTTCATCGCGGACACCTTCAACCAACGCCTGCGTTGGGTCGACCCCGCGGGCACCATCACCACCTTCGCTGGATCCACTTCCGGATATGGCGGAGATGGCGGCGTGGCCACCAGCGCACTCCTCTCTTATCCTGACGGCATCTACGAAGATGCATCGGGGAACTTCCTGACCGCCGACCAGTACAACTACCGCATCCGGAGCATCACGGCGTTTAACGCCGTGGGACGGTCGGTATCGAGCCTTGCGTTCGGCATTCAGGCCGTGAACACAACCAGCAACCCGGAACTGGCGGTGCTGAGCGGAATCGGTTCGCCCACCATTTCCAGCATTACCGCCACCGCTCCCTTTGCCGAAGCCGACAACTGCGGCTCGCTCGCCAACGGCGCAACCTGCGAAGTGTACGTATTCTTCACGCCCACCGCTGCAGGCCCGGCCACCGGAACCCTCACCATCACAGACAACGGCTTCCTCGGCACAACTCAGACCATCAGCCTCAGGGGCACAGGGGCAGGAGTCGCGGTCACACCCGGAACCCTCAGCTTCGGCACTGAATTGCTCAAAGTAGTCAGCGCCGCCAAAACGGTCACGGTGAAGAACGACAGCACCGCAACCCTCACCGGTTTGTCGGTGTCTCTCATCAACACCGCCGACTTCGCCATCGCCTCCAACACCTGCGGCACAACCCTGGCCAGCAAGGCCAGTTGCACGATCGGCGTCACATTTGCCCCCCAGTCCATTAACGCCCGCAAGGGAACTCTGGTGGTCATCGATTCCGATCCCACCAGCCCCCAGATCGTGGGCCTGAGCGGAACCGGCACAGAGGTCGAGTTCTCCGAGACCACGGTCAACTTTGGTTCGGTGACCGACGGCACAACCGCACCTCCCCAAAACGTCATTCTCACCAACCTGGGCTCGACCAAACTAACCATCACGAAAGGCGCGTTAAGCGGAACCAATGCAGCCGACTTCACGGAGCCAACGAACCCGCCCTGCGGTGGAACTGTCTCCGCCAACGGCGGTACCTGCACACTAACCTTCGACTTTACGCCTACCAAAGTCGGAACGGAGACCGCCACTTGGACTCTCACTGACAACGGAGGCGGCGGTACGCAGAAACTGACGCTCACCGGAACAGGAACGACAGCAGGCAAGAAGTAAGTTTGCTTCTGTCTCAACTAACACGCATTTCGCCGCCGAAACTTTAAGGTTTGCACCTTATAAGATTCGGCGGCGAATGTTTTTACCGCACGATCGTCTTCCGCTGCGAGTGGTCGAGCAAGCCCTAAGCGCACTCTTCGGTCGTCTCGACCTCAGGAGCGCGCGGCACGGCCGCCGGTCCCTTGGCGGCGACAGCCCGCTCGCCCCGCCGGATCAGCACGATCGCTCCCAGGATCGCCACCGACGCCAGCACCACTCGCAAGCTCAAAGGCTCGTGCGCCAGAAACCACCCCAACAAAACCGCCACCACCGGATTCGCATACGTATGCGTCGCCACCAGCGCGGGAGGAACCCGCTGCAGCAGCCACGTATACGAAGTGAACGCCACAACCGACCCGAACATGATCAGATAACCCAACCCAAAAATCGATCGCAGCGTGATGTTCGTCCAGTGCGTGTGCTGAAACTCGCCGGTAACTCCCGCCGCAATAAGAAGCAGTGCCGCGCCGCAAATCGTCGGCAGCGCGGTTCGCCCCAACGCATCACCAGGCAGATTGAGCCGCGGCGAAATCACAACCCCTAACGACCACGACAAAGAACCCAGCAGCACCGCCAGCAATCCCCACAAGCTCGCGCCTTTCACCGTGAGTTCCGCGCCCGTCAGCATCGCGACGCCTGCGACGCCCAGACCCAGGCCCAGCGCGCTCGCCGGACTGATCTTCTGCTGCCCCATCATCCAGCCCAGCACCAGAATGAACATGGGTTCGGTCGCAATGAGCAGCGCCGCCAGCCCCGACCCCACGTACTGCTCCGCCCAGTGCAGCGTGCCATGCCCTACTAAGAAGAAGAGAGCGCCCAGAGCGAATCCCGCGACCCATTGCTGCCGTGTCGGGCGAAACCCGCGCCACCAGGCCCAAGCCAGCATGATGCCGCCGGCAATCGAATGCCGTATCCCCGCCGCTACCAGTGGAGGAATGGTCTCGACCGCGTAGCGGATCGCAAGATACGTCGACCCCCAAATGACATAGATCGCCACAAACGCCAGCGCCAGCTTCATGGCGTAACTCCGGTCGCGCTTGCCCGCTCGTTTTTGCGTCTCAGGAACGATCACTGGTCTACCTCCAATATGTATCATCTTGCCGCTGCGGAGCATGGCCCGAATCTGTGCTGGCTGATCGAGAATCATGGACGGACCTTCTCAAATTGCATAACCTTCTAAACCATGTTTGAAGGTTATTATGGATCATAGGCAGCTCTATATAACTTGTCAAGATGATTTTGATGGTTATATGATTCAGCAGGAGATTTTACTCATTTGATAATGACGGAAACTAAATCAGGGAGAAGGCGGCCGGCAAAATTCGAACTGATCGGGGGAAACATCTGCCTCGATTTCATTAACACGCTCGACGATCGTTCGAGCGCCCAGCCCAAGGAATTGCTCGCGAACTACTACGAGTTGGCGCGCTTTGGCGAAGACACCGGCATCCTCACCGCCGAGCAGCTGGATTTTCTCTACGAACGCGTTCACCTCATGCCCGACGAGTCCGAGGAAGCGCTGCGCCGCGCCCGCAACTTGCGCGAGGCCCTGTACGCGGTTTTCTCAGCGTTGATCAATACGCAGGCCGCGCCGCAAGGCGCCATGGAGCGGCTCAATGGCAACATCCATGAAGCAGCGCTTCATTCGCGGCTGGTACAACGCGCCGGACACTTTGAGTGGCAATTCGACGAACTCACCTCGAACCTCGCGGGGATGCTGTGGCCGATCGTGCGCGCGGCCGCGGACCTGCTCACCTCCGGCGATCTGCCGCAGGTGCGCACCTGCTCGTCGCCAACCTGCCAGTGGTTCTTTCTCGACACCAGCAAGAATCATCATCGCCGCTGGTGCAGCATGAAGGAGTGCGGAAACCGCGCCAAGGTGCGCCGGTTCTATGCAAAAAAGAAGACTGCGTAGGACCTGCTGCTCAAAACCAATCGGGAAACATCAGCTCTACCAGGCCGGGAACCCAGTAGGAATAAAACTGGTCATCGCAGATTTTGTACTTTCCATACTTCTTCCGGGCGTACTTGCCCCAGTCAGGCCGGGTGCCATCGAGGTCGGTGAATCCGTACTCGCGGGCAAGCGCCCAGGAACTAAAGACGCGTCCGCTCTTTTTCTTCACCTTCGGATCGGCCGCCAGCGCGACCGCTGCGCGGCCGATATACCGCGGCGATTCTGAGACCATGAAATCGGCGGGCGCGTCGTTCTGGTCCGCGCTGTTCTTGTTCTTCCTGTTCTTCCCCGCATCCTTCCAGGTGGCTTCGCTGACCCCGAAATGCTCCAGCACTCTTTCGGAACGCAGGAAACCGGGGGTAGGGCCACTGAGGCTACATCTTGTTTGCGCAGCTCGCGGGCCATGGCGAAGGCGAGCCGAATGACGGAGATCTTAACCAGGTCGTAGAAGATGTTGCCGCGGTAGTAAAAAGCATCGCCGTCAGTAATTTCGAAAATAATTCCCTGGCCTCGACCGAGCATCAGCGGGACGGCGTAATGAGACGTGATGATGTGTGAGTGGATGGCCTGCTTCAGCATCGCCAGTCCGTTTTCGAGGTTGACCGTCCAGAAGGTCTTGCCAAATTCGGTGAGTGCGTCGCCGCCCCAAACGTCATTGACTAAGATGTCGAGCCCCTTGTGCTGACGTTTGATGCGGGCGACCAGCTTCTTCACCTGCGCCGGTTCGGTGTGATCGACTCTTACGGCAATGCGGCGGCCCCCGGCGGCGGTAACCAGTTCCGCGGTTTCTTCGATGGTTTCGGGACGGCCGGGCGTGGGGCGTTGCCCTCGCGTGAGGTTGCGGGAGCTGCGGCCGGTGCAGTAAACCGTAGCGCCTGCTTCTCCCAGCGCGATCGCGATGCCTCGGCCGGCGCCGCGAGTGGCTCCAGCTAGAAGAGCAATCTTGCCTTGTAATACTTTTGCCATTGCACTCACTTAAGCTCGGTGATGATTGCGTGTTGTTTTCCACGAACCAGGGTTTCTGTGTGAATGCGGCCACGCGGATTGAACCTGGCTGCGCCTGATGTGTACGAATTCACCACGACTTGCCCGTCGGGAGTGGTCGAGCTCAGGTCGCCATCCTCGAGGAAGACTACGACGACGTCTTTGTCGTGGAAGTGCATGGGCGTGGCCACGCCGGGTTTCCAAAAGTAGTCTCACACGATTACGCGTTCGTTCTCCAGAAGCTTCTTCGACCCGGGGCGGGGAAATGCCAGCGGATAGGCGGTCAGATTGGTCACGAGAACGGCGGGATGGTCTTTCAGATCGATGACGATCGATCTTCCGGCGGCATTCGAAGCCTTGCCCTTGGGCAGGAACTCCGCGCTGCCTGACAGAGACACGACGACGGCGTCCAGCGACTGTGCCGCAGGCGAGGTTCCGCCATCCCAAACGGTAACGCGGTCATTGTCGATCAGTGGCGTCGGCGCGGTTTGCGGGCCGGCCTGGAATAGCACCGCGCAGAGCAGCAAGATGGGGATCATTGGAGCGGCTCCCGGGAAGCAGAGTTCAAAGTACAAGATACCTCGTACGATGGGATCGTGGAAATCCCGCTCAGCCCACTTCGGAATCACCAGGGTAGAATGCTGGGTATTCCCGGAGGATGCCCGTGATCGCTCGTCTTCTTGCTCTGGCGTTGTTGGCCGGCACAGCCCTCGCACAGAACACAGTTCACTACGCTGCGACCAACGCCAACGTGAAGTATCTGTTCGCGACGGCGGAGCCGGTTGCGCACGTGAAGTCCGGCGACATTCTCGATACCAACACGCTTGACTGCTTTGGCAACGCGCTGAAGAAGCCTGGGGACACGCTGAGCATGGCCACGGGCGACAATCCTTTGACCGGGCCATTTTTTGTGGAGGGCGCGGAGCCCGGAGACACGCTGGCCGTCAAAATTCTCGACCTTCAAGTCGACGGGGATACCGGCGTGGGGGCGTTTGCTCCGGGATTTGGAGCGCTGAACGAGACCAACTACACGCCCATGCTGCATACGCCGCTGCCGGAACGCGTGTGGTTCTATCACATCGATCATGCGGCGAACACGGCCACGTTCAAGGCGCTCGATTCCGATTTTTCGGTGAAGATCCCCATGCATCCTTTCTTCGGATGCATCGGAGTAGCGCCGGCGAAAGGTGAGGCGCGGAGTTCGGTGGTCCCAGCGGAGTTTGGGGGCAACATGGATTCGCCCGAAGCCAGCGTGGGCAACACCGTATATTTTCCAGTGAATGTGACGGGCGGCCTGTTTTACATTGGCGATGGACACGCTGCCATGGGCGATGGAGAGATCGCGGGTACGGCCATTGAAGTTCCGCTGAAGGCGCGGGTGCAGTTGAGCGTGATCAAGGGACGCACCATTGAGTGGCCACAGTTTGAAAACGACGACGCCATCATGACCGTGGGAGCCTATCGTCCGCTGGACGACGCGCTGCGCATTGCGTTTACCGAACTGGTGCTCTGGATCCACAAGGACTACGGTTTGTCGGAACTCGACGCGTATGAGTTGTTGTCGAAGGTGGGAAAGGTTCATCTGAATGAGATGGTTGACCCTAATTATGTGATTGTGGCTTCGATTGAGAAGAAGTATTTGCCGCCGAAGAAGAAGTGAGGCGGTTCCCTACATAAGGAAACTCTGGGCTGGGCAGAGTCAGCATATAATGCCGGAGCAGGAATATGGTTGACGCACTTACAAAGGGCGACCGCAGCAACAGAAATCCGATTGTAATCGGGTTGCTACTACTGGCGGGCGGCCTAGCCCTGAACTATCTTTTCGAGCGCCACAACATTTTCAAGGTCTGGGAGAATTCCAGGTATCCAATATCATGGGCCGATTTGTTTTATCCGCCCTTGTGTGTTTTTCTATGCCTGACGGGCCTTGCGCTGGCCATCGGGGGAGTGATGCGCCGCACCACCATCCGACAATTACGACCGTACGTCCTCGGGGTCGCCATTCCACTAACCATTCTTCACACCCTGTTCAGCTTCGGCATGCAGTTCATCGCGTCAGGGGCAGATCGGCTGGGCGAGTGCCCCGGCCTCGACCAGGCTGCCTCCAGCTCTAGCGTAATACCAGAGTCCAAGCGTAGGCCAGGCCATCCCGCCGTCGGCTGCGGAGTACAAAGACGGGGGATATTTCTCTCCTACTACAACGATGTTACTGTTCTCGGGGTAACGGACAGAGCGGCGCAGGACCGGGTTGTGGCCGCGATGGCAGAGAATTTTCGGGAGGCCCACACGCATCCCGTGCAAGTTGTGTTCTACGAAAGGGAGAACTGGACGACCCGCGAATTGCAAAACGGAGTGACCCTTGGAACGTCAAGGGGGCCTAACAAGCTGCTTCGAATTGTGAACATAGGTTAAGTCGAGAAGATATGGCCGCGCAGCCTTTAAATCCGAACGTAGAGTTGTGGCCCGAGCTGCCGGTCGCGGCGTGGCAGGATACTTACGCCACGCTGCACATGTGGACGCAGATTGTGGGCAAAGTGCGGCTGGCGCTCAGCCCGCGCATCAATCAGTGGTGGGAAGTTGCGCTATATGTTAATGCGCGGGGGCTTACCACGTCGGCGATTCCTTACGAGGGCAGGATTTTCGAGGTTCAGTTCGATTTTATCGATCACCGGTTGCTTATCCAGACGAGTTGGGGCTCGTCGAAGATTTTGGCGTTGAGAGCGCAATCGGTTGCAGATTTCTACGCGGAATTTATGTCTGCTTTGCAATCGCTGGGCATCGCGGTAAAGATCTGGACGATGCCGGTCGAGGTACCGAACCCGGTGCGCTTCACGAGCGACACGCAGCATGCCTCGTATGATCCCGAGTATGCGAACCGCTTCTGGCGGATACTGGTTTCGTGCGAAAACATCTTTCAGGAATTCCGGGCAGGCTTTATTGGGAAAGACAGTCCCATTCATTTTTTCTGGGGAAGCTTCGACCTGTGCGTGACGCGGTTTTCGGGGCGGCGCGCACCGGAGCGGGCGGGCGCCGACGCGGTCACGCGCGAAGCCTATTCGCATGAGGTGATCAGCGCGGGGTTCTGGCCGGGCGGCGGCGATATTAAAGGTGCGGCGTTCTACGCCTATGCAGCGCCTGAACCTGCGGGCTTTGCCGGGCAAACAGTAAAGCCGGCAGCGGCGTTTTATCATCCGGTGATGAAGGAGTTTCTGTTGATGTATGACGATGTGCGCCGCGCTGGCTCGCCACGTGAGGCGGTGCTCGGCTTCCTGCAGAGCACTTATGATGCTGGGGCGAACCTGGCGGGGTGGGATCGCAAGGAGCTAGAGAGAAGCTAACAGCAGATTCCTCGCCGGCGAAGAACGCCGGTTCGGAATGACAATGGGAGATTGAAGATGGCTAAAAAATGCAAGCATTTGGATCAGATCAAGTTCACTACCACCGACATTCGGGTGTGCGCAGAGTGCGTGAAACTCGGCGACACCTGGGTTCATCTGCGCATGTGCATGGTGTGCGGGAATGTGGGTTGCTGCGATTCATCGAAGAACAAGCACGCAACCAAACATTTTCATCACAGCAGCCATCCTCTAATACGCTCGATTGAGCCGGGAGAAGACTGGATCTGGTGCTACGTGGATGAAATGATTGCGGGCGAAGTGGCGGCCTGAGACTCGGCCGCTTCTACTGCGAAACCGGCGTCAGCAGGAATGCGTGTTGCTCGCCGCCGATGGTGCCCTCGCCGGTGATCTGTCCGAGCACACTGATTGAGGTAGCCATGCCGAGTGTCCAGCCGCAACCGCTGGGAATCAACCGGTTGAGGTCTTGCATGCCGTGTCTTCGACTCCAGATAAAAGCGGTTCCCCCTGACCAGCCGACGACCTGGCCGGCATTGTTGATGGCAAAGGCGGTGCTCCAACTCGCACCGGGAAGTGCGCCCAGGTTCTCGACGCTGTGGCCGGCATCGTTGTGCCACAGAACCGCGTAGCTGCCGGAGCCTCCGACGACCTCACCGAGGTCGTTGATGCCGTTGGCGGAAACCGGATATCCGCGGGGAAGAATAGGCAATTCCTGCATGCCGGCCCCGCCGTTCCAGACAAAGCCATGCCAATTGCCGTCACGGCCGTTGGAGAAGCCGGCGACCTCGCCTTCCAGGTTGATGGCCAGTCCCTGACTGTAATAGCCGCCGGAAAGAGTGCCCAGGTCCTGCACGTTGCCATGCTTATTCCAGAGAACTGCGTGTGGAGAGATGCCTGTGCCGTTGGAAAAGCCGGCAACTACACCCAGGTCATTAATGCCGTTTGCCTGGCTAATCGTGCCGCCGGGGAGTGTGCCCAGATCGTGGATCGTTCCCTGACTCCACACGACGGCGTGCGAGGACTCCAACTCGTTGTAATCCGAATAGCCGGCCACATCTCCGAAGGAATTGATGGCCTGACCTACGCTGAAGTTGGTGAGAGGAGGAATGGAGCCAAGATCCAGGAGGCCGGTGGTTTCGCTCCAGAAGAATCCATGGGCGTTGTAGTTGGCGAAACGAGCGTAGCCGGTGACCTGCCCGAGAAGGTTGACGGCCTGGCCTTGGCTGACGGAGCCTCCAGGGAACGTGCCGAGGTCAGTGATGCTGTATTTCTGCGCGGCGGCGAAGGGCGCAGGGACAAGGATAAAGATCAGGAGAGCTAAAGCCCGGCCTGTGAATCGCTGGCTGGTGGTCTGGTTGATTGTCGTTGCCATGCTGGCACCTCAACTTCCGGCTCGCGGACAGGCTGGGAGAGCAAGTCGCGACACTCAGGCTGGACTCCGGCTCGACCGTCTCACGCAGGGGGTAGAACGAATGCGGCGGTGCGAAACGTGACGATTATGCTCCGGTAGCTGGTCGTGGTCAAGGGCGGTTCGCCGATACCGCGCTGGGCTTAGCGCAAGATGACGCCGACCGTGCTCGATGTGGTAAAAGCGATGTCGGGGATCTTGTTGTGGTTAAAATTTCCGACCACCGCGGCTGTCGGGGGAGTGCCAGTCTTGTATCGAACGACTGGTCCAAAGTATCCGTTGCCCTGGCCCAGCCCCACGTCCAGCGTCGCTGAAGTTAAACCCGTGCTGATGGCATCCAGCTTGCCGTCGTTATTCAGGTCAGCCGCTGCAAGCAATATGGTCGCGGGCAGAGCCTGGCTGCCGAGTGGTGGTGAGAAATTGCCGCCTCCCTGGTTGACACTCACGCCTACGAGATCGTTGGTGTACATGCCGAGCGCAACGTCCCGGTGTCCATTGCCGGTGAAATCGCCGAGAGCCAGTCCATGTGGATAAGCGATCGTCCCGTAGGACGACGAATTGGACCAGAGGTGAAACGATCCATCGCCCTTGCCCAGCCATACTTGAAATCCCTGCCCGTAACCATAGATGCCGACGACGTCGAGAATGCCGTCCCGGTTCATATCACCGAGCGCAATCTGAGTCATGCCCGCGTATCCGTTGTTAAAGACGAATTCAATCGGAGGCTGGAAGGTTCCGTCGCCATTCGACAAAAAAGCATCGACATTCTCACTCTGTACCGAGGCGACGACGATATCGGGGATCCCGTCTTTGTTCAGGTCACCCACGACGACGGATTGAGTCTGGATCCCGGCCGGGAAATCCTGGGGCGCCTGGAAGGTCCCGTCTCCGTTTCCGAAGAGAACCGAGATAGTGCCGGAACCGAAGTTCGCGGTGACCACATCGAGCTTGCCGTCGCGATTGAAGTCGGCCAGTGCGATCGATCTGGGCTGGCTGCCCGTGGGAAAGACCAGCGCCGGCGCGAAGTCCCCCTGGCCGTCACCGAGCAACACCGAGATATTGTTGGTTGACTCGTTGGAGGTGACGAGATCAAGGAACCCATCTCCGTTGACATCGCCGGTTGCGATCCACGAAGCCCCTCCTGCACCCTTCCCCAGCGAATAGGTCTTAATTGTGGCCGCCGGCGTTTGCGCCAGAGTCAGGAGTGGCGCGACAGCAAGAAGGATCGCCACCGCTAGGCTTCGAACTAGAGAGTTACTGCGACGTATTCGCATGTGATTTTTTATCTTAAGACTAGAAATGTCCCGAGTTCACCGGGGAGACTGCGGGTTGCTGAGTCCGTAGGCCAGCGTCCTAAAAATAATACATGAAAACCCGCCAGCGACGGCACTTCTAGGTGCGGTTGGCTTGACTGAGCTGCAAGCGACAGGAAGAAAAGAAGAGATTAATCGATTACCTGAGCGTCAGCGGTTTGGGGGTTCTTAAAAGAAGGAAAAAATTGAAAGGGCCGTGACATTGGTTATGCTCTAGCTGCCGCCTCCTGCGAGGGAGCCCACAGCGTGGACGCATGTACCGTCACAGCCCCTTGATGCGATCACTGCTTTCACAGTCCCAAACCCCAACTGCACCTCGCAGCGCCGTCGGTTTTTTCAGGTTTGGCTGCCCCGCGGGTTGCCCCACTTGGCTGATCACTCAGTCTACTTCGGGCAGCAAGGTTTATTTCGCTGTCCCTTTCAACCGTCGACGGGAGCAACCTTAACAGACCATTCATAAATGTCAACGCAAACTATTGGTGCAACGCAGGAGGCCGAGCCTGTGCATAACGAAAAATGCAACTCGTTGGAGCGCCAGAGTTTATGAACACGCGTTTCTAATTTGGGACTGGTTTTTCACACGAAAGTTCACAGCGCCCGATTTGCAAAAAATCAGAGAAATCCTCAGCCCGAACCAAAGATTCGTCTTGACGCGGAAATATTCTCGGCGCATCTTGCTAACAGAAGAAAAGAATTGCTGATGTCAGAACTTGTGGCCTATGTGGACGGTGGTTCCCTGGGCAATCCAGGGCCATCCGGGATTGGGGTGGTGATCGATGGCTGCGCAAGCGGCCCCATCCGCATCGCCAAGTGGATTGGCCACCAAGATAACAACGTCGCCGAATATGTGGCGCTGATGGAAGCGCTGCAGTGCGCCGTCTCGCTGAAGGCCGAAGCGCTGCACGTCTACTCGGATTCCGAAGTGGTCGTGCGCCAGATGCGGGGCGAGTATATCTGCCGCAGCACTCGCCTCTACTCATTGCACTGGACCTGCCGCAAACTGGCTCGCGCCTTGAGTTTCTCCATCTCTCACGTCCCGCGCGCGGATAATGCCGAGGCTAATCAATTGGCGAATGCGGCTGTGCGGGAGCGGGAATCGGGTCGGAAGTGGGTCTTAGGTTCTAGGTCTTAGGCTTTAGGCCGGGCCCAGGGTCACTGCTAGCCCGCCAAGCCCGTACCTAGCCCCGAAGACCTAGCACCTGAAACCTGGGGCCCAGGCTCAACCAGCACCTGAAATCGGTTCACCAGACCGTTGAGCAGGCGCCCGACTTCCGAAGCCAGTTCTCTGAGCTTTTTCCCGTCCTCGGGAGGCAGAAAGCCCAGTTCGCACCCTATGGTGATTTGGGTCTGAAGCTCCAACAGAGATCCCCTCGCATGAAACAGGAACTGCAGCAACTCTTTGCGGGAAAGCGTCCCTTTCCCTCGGCGATATTGCTCGGCACCGAAACTGCTGCGCGCCTCATCTGACTCGTCAGGCCGTAGATTTCCTGCTTTGGGAACGAACTGGTGCAACGATAAACCTCCAGCACTAAGTCCATCGCGCGCCGCCAAACCTTAAGATCCTCGTAGGTTCCGTGCATGTCCACTTCTTCCCGGGGGTCGTACGTGCTGGGTCTTGGGTGTCGGGCTCTCAGCGCCTGCGCTGTCCTAAAGAAACCCGAATACGTAGGGCCTAACACCTGACACCTTCTTCCGACTTTGTACGAGCATAGCGAATCACGGCGGTCGCGGCTGTGACATCCGTCACAATGGACCAGAGGAAATCAGGCCTTATTCGGGCAATCCTAAGCCCCAAGACCTAACACCTAATTGCTAACCGCCGACACCTTGACACCATCCCCTCTCCTTGCGAGACTCCAATTACTGCATCTGAACAAATAGTTGTGGCGCTACGAATCGTCTAGAGATGGATCAGCACTCAATTCTTGACCGCAGTCCCGCATCGCCTGCGGTAGAGGGAGACATGGCGGGAGAAGTGCCGGGTAAAAGCGGAGGCCGATCCGCGACCGCGAGTGTTTCCGCGGGAATCGCCGCTGCCAATGCGCATCTACCGAAGCCGGCCGAACCGGGGCCGCGCTTTCCTGCCGAAGACGGCGGACGTTCGCTTGCCGAAATGGCCCACCAGGATCTGGATGCCGCGCTGCAGTTGCTGGTGGAGCGCGCCCAGTACATTACCGGAGCCACCGGGGCCGCGATTGCGCTGCGCCGTGGTCAAAACAACGATATGCTTTGCCGGGCCAGCGCGGGATCGAACGCACCGGAGTTGGGCGCGCTGCTCTCCATGGAATATGGGCTTTCGGGTGAAAGCGTGCGCACGCGCCAGGCCCTGCGTTGTGACGATGTCGAACGCGATCCGCGAGTAAACCGCCAGGGCTGCCGTCAACTGGGGATTGCTTCGGTAGTGGTGATGCCGATCGTCACCGAGGAGCAGGTGCTCGGCGTGTTTGAGCTTTTTTCCGGCGAGCCCCGCGCCTTTGAAGAGCGAGATATTTCAGCCTTGCAGCGCTTGAGCGAAATGGTGGAAACCGCCGTGAAACATGCGGTGGCGACGCAGACTGTGTCGGCGGCCGAGGAGAAAACCGGCGCAGAGCACCAGACGGCGGAAGAATTAACGCTCGAAGACCAAGCGGTTCAGGATGCAATCGCGGTCCAGACCGTAGGAGTTGAATCAGCGGCCGGGGGGATGATTCCGGATATTGTTCTGGCACCGCCGGCAGCGGAAGCTTTGCCGCCAGCCGCAGCTGAGAAGACAATTCCGAGTCAGACGGAGACGGATGCCGCGAAGTCCGAGCCTGCTGCGAAGAAGCCGCTGTTCTGGTCAGCCGCCCTGCAAACTCAAGGCAGCGCCGAGCGTACCGAGCAGGCGGCTGCCTCGAGCGGAGTGCCTCCGGTGCTGAGGAATCTGCAGAAGTGCCAGGCCTGCGGTTTTCCCGTGTCGCAGGGACGTACATTCTGTGTGGAATGCGAAGAGAAGCAGTGGCGCGGCCAGCGCCTGCCGCAACCCGCTGCAGGAGCCGCTTCAGGTCAGACTTCCGCCAAGGCAACAGAAGCGGACAAGCAAAGCGCGATCCCTGCTCCGGCGGTTGCTGTTGGGGCGAAGGCTCAGCAGGTGACCGCTGCGCCAACCGCGGCGGCGACAATCATCACGCAGAGTGCAGCGCCTTCCTCTTCCGAGGTGCGGAACGCGGAAGCGGATTTTTCCGGCTCCGACCACTCCGCGCCATCCTTTGGCTCAGCGCTGCCCTCCGAATCGTGGTTCGCAGCCAACAAGTACATCATCGGAGCGCTGCTCGTGGTCGCTATCGTTATCGGAGCGATCGTCTGGCTGCGCTGAAACCGCCTGACTTGCCTCGGTCTTCTTTTCTCTAAAGCGAAGTCTACCCTCGACAGATTACAATTCCCCTCTGACTTCGAATGCTAGCCTGGAATTGATTCGGGAGATTTGATCGTGCCACCAACCATGCGCGTGTTGCTGCGCGGTTATCTGTTCATTTTGCCGCTGTGCGCCTTGCTGCTGACCGCGTTGGCTGCTGCCCAGAGTTCTGAGCAGCGCACAGCTCTTTACTTGGATCGTGTGCGCAAGCAGCCGCCGTTGCTGCTGGCTTTTGTGCGCGAGTTGCCCAAGGGGGGAGACTTGCACAATCATCTGGACGGCGCGATTTACGCCGAAGATCTTGTCGACTTCGCCGCATCGGGCGGGCTGTGCGTGGACCGGACATCTTCGCGGCTGCTGGCTCCTCCCTGCGATTCCTGCGAAGGCTACTCGGCGAAGCCTGCGGCCCGCTGCAGCTACGGCGATCACGTTCTCTACAACCAGATGATTGATGCCTGGTCCATGCGCAACTGGAGGCCGGGGGACGAATCGGGCCACGATCATTTCTTCGCTACGTTCGACAAAATCGGACTGGCCTCGCACACTCATGTGGCGGAGGCGATTGCCACGTCCACAAATCGCGCGGGCATGGATCGCTTGCAGTATGTCGAGTTCATGCACACTGCCGATGGCGGCGCAGCGGCGCAACTGGCGGGGAAAGTCGAGTGGAATCCGGATTACGCGAAGATGCGCGACGCGCTACTGAGTGCCGGTTTGAAGGAAGTCGCCTCGGAGACCAGCAAGAAACTCGCAGCCGACGACGCCCGCGCGAAAGAGATTCTGAAGTGCGGAACTGCCGAGGCCGCTCCCGGATGCGACGTGACTGTTCGCTATCTGTATCAAGTGCTGCGCGGGCTGCCGCATGAAATCGTCTTCGCGCAGATTCTCCTGGGCTTCGAGTTGGCGTCGTCTGACCCGCGGTTTGTCGGGCTGAATCTGGTGATGCCCGAGGATTGGTACGTGCCGATCCACGACTTCAACGAGCACATGGCGATGCTCGACTATCTTCACGGCGTTTATCCCAAGGTGCATATCACGCTGCACGCGGGCGAACTCGCCATGGGGCTCGTGCCTCCGGAAGATCTGGCCTTCCACATTCGCGCGTCGGTTGAGCGCGGGCATGCCGAGCGCATCGGTCACGGGGCTTCTGTGATGAATGAAAAGGATCCCATCGGCCTGCTGCATGAAATGGCAGAGCGCAACGTGCTGGTTGAAATTGCACTGACTTCGAATGACATGATTCTCGGCGTAAGCGGCGACGACCATCCCCTGCCGATCTACATGAAGTTCGGAGTTCCGGTAGCCCTCGCCACCGACGATGAGGGCGTGTCGCGTTCCGACATGACGCACGAATACTTACGCGCGATCGAGACCTACCACTTGTCGTACGCAGATCTGAAGCGCATGGCGCGCCAAAGTCTGGAGCACAGCTTTCTTCCCGGCGGAAGTTTGTGGGCCGATACGAAAGTAGTATTTCGCATTGCGCCGGCATGTGCGGGAGACGCGTTGGGCGTGGAAAAGCCTTCGGCGGGATGCGGTCAGTTCCTTGCAGCCAACGAACGCGCGCGCATGCAGTGGAAGCTGGAGGGGGAGTTTGCGAAGTTCGAAAAGAAATACTAGAAAGTAGCGCCGCCGTCCCGGTCGCAAGATGCTCTTGCGACAGCCGGCAAGATGCCGGCGCTACAGTGCATTCTATGGACGATCAGTTCACACTCGCGCAAGGCGCGGCATCGAATGTGCTCCATCGAACTTCCTTGCGGCCGCGCATTGGTCTTGTTCTCGGCTCCGGACTCGGCAGCTTTGCCGACTCTCTTACCGATGCGACGCGAATCCCCTACGCCGAGATTCCCGCCTTCCCACGTTCCACGGCCATCGGCCACGCCGGACAAATGGTGATCGGCAAATCATGCACTGTCCCGGTCGCCGCGATGCAAGGCCGCGTGCATCTTTATGAAGGATATTCCGCGCACGAAGTCGCCTTCCCCATGCGCGTATTCGGACGCATGGGAATTCGCGCAGTCATCCTCACCAACGCGGCAGGTGGAATCAATCTCAACTATCAACAGGGCGCACTGGTGCTCATCCGAGACCACATCAATCTGCAGGGGACGAATCCGCTGGTCGGACCGAATGACGACCGCTTCGGTGTGCGCTTTCCCGACATGACGCACGCTTACGAAAAGTCCTATCGCGCACTGGGGCGCGAAGAAGCCCGGAAACTAGGAATGACGCTGCACGAAGGCGTCTACGCCGCCCTGCTCGGACCAAGTTACGAAACGCCCGCCGAGATCAAGTGCCTGCGAACCATCGGCGCCGACCTGGTCGGTATGTCGACCGCTTTCGAAGTAATCGCCGCGCGTCACATGGGAATCAAAGTCCTCGCCATCTCCTGCGTCACCAACATGGCAGCCGGGATCATCGACCAACCGCTCTCGCACCAGGAAGTGATGGAGACTGGGGAGCGCGTCAAGACCAGCTTTGAGGCGTTGCTGCGCGCAGTGTTGCCGCGAATTCAGAGGGATCCCGAAATTGTTGCGCAATAACTCTATCGTCGGCAAGCTTTCAGCCCGAAAGTGATTTGTCATCCCCGCAGAGCTCGCTATCTTTATAGGCTTGTCATCCCGAGCGGAGCGAGGGACCTTGGTTCCCCGCTCGCAGCGGCAAATCCGCGTGGCGCGAGCAGGAACCAGGGTCCCTCGCAGCCTCGATCGAGATGACAAGCCTGCTCTAGCGCGCGCTTCACTTTCCAGCCCGTGGAATGGACAGTTCCACCGGCGGCTTCACGCCGTAGGTCGCGGCAAAGCTTCCCTGATTCACCGCCAAAGCAAAATGTCCCCGTGAGTCGATGTAAAGAAGAGGCTGGCCCAGCACTACATCGCTGAACGTCCGTACAAACTTGATCTTCATCTCTTTGCCGCCAATCGTCACCGGAACCTCCTGCCCGCGCTCGTAGCCGAGTTTTAAAAACACTTCCGCATCAACGTTGGTCACAAGATTTCCGAACGGACCGTCAGTCGCAATCACTTCCGCTGTCACTCCGTGATCGTCGAGCCGCGCCGCCTTCAACTCGAGACGCACCAGTGATGCGACCGGCATCTCCGGACCTACCTTCGTCCAGTCGTCGCCACGGGCCACGTGCGCGCCCACGGGAGAAAAGATGTCGCGCCCGTGAAATGTCGAAGACAGCTTGGTGCCAATCATCCAATCCGTATTCGTGATCTCGTGCACGGCTTCGATGCCGTCTCGTTGCTCGACCAGCGTAAGCACGCCGTTATCGGGCAGCACAAAATACTGCCCGCGTTTTGATTTGGCGACAATAGCTTTGCGCGAGCTGCCGACGGTGGGATCGACGACAACCACGAAAACCGTTCCCGCCGGGTAGTAAGGCGTCGCGCCATAAAGAAATCGCGCGCCGTCGAGAATGGAAAACGGCGTCACCTGGTGCGTCAGATCGACGATGCGCACCTCCGGCATAATCGAATACATCACGCCTCGGCAGATCGCCACCGAATCGTCCACCACGCCGAAATCGGTCATGAAGACGATGGTCTGCGGATACTTCTGCGTTTGTGCGCCTGCCATCGCAGAAAGCAGAAACAGAAACAGCACAACCACAAGCCCGGTCGGATTGGCTCCGCGATCATCCGCCTGCCGGGATGCAATCTTCATACGGAACAGCCCCTTTTTTTACCAGCTTCAAAGCCTACAAGATTACTAGGGTAGAGCGGACAGCAAAACGGCGCCCTGCCGTCCGTCAAACTTTGTTGAGTTCTAGTAAGCTGGCCATTCTAAAACGGACCCGCAGAAAACGGGAAGTACTTCCCGTTCGCCTGCACGCTGACCGGTTCCTGCCGCCCCGTTCTATAATGTGCTGTCATCTCACCGCCCGACCGCAAGGAGGTTTCATGTCCGACGTTATTCCTGAGAAGTACCGCGATCTTTTCCAGAAGCGCGCCTTCGCCAACCTGGGCACATTGATGCCCAGCGGCAGCCCTCAAGTCACGCCGGTGTGGTGCGACTTCGATGGCGAACACGTAATTTTCAACTCCGCCAAGGGACGACAGAAAGATAAGAACGTCCGCCGCGATCCGCGCGTAGCGTTGACTCTGGTGGACCCGGAGAATCCCTACCGCTATCTCGAAATTCGCGGCCGTGTGGTCGAGATCACCGAAGAGGGAGCCAGCGCCAACATCGACAAATTGGCCAAGAAATATCTTGGCGTCGACAAATATCCCTACGGCCAACCCGGCGAAGTGCGCGTGATCTACAAGGTAAAACCCGAACACACCACGGTGATGGGCTAAGGTCCGCGTAGCGCCAGTGTCCCGCCGGCTGCCACCAACGTCGCGGTCGAGGAGATCCGAATTCACACTCACAACCTCTGCCTGCTCGGTTTTGGCAACGTCAACCGTACGCTGGTCCGGTTGCTGATCGACCGCGAGCAGGAACTGCGCGACCGCTATGGAATTTCCTGGCGTATCACCGGCGTCGCAACCCGACGCCTCGGATGGATTGCAGACCACAACGGTCTGGACCAGGCAGCGCTGCTGGCTCTGGCACCCGATGATCTCCCCGGCACTCTACCCGGCACCTCCGCGGAGCGCTCGCCCGCACCTCATCATGCCGCGCCGTACAATAACGTCCGCGACTGGCTTGCGGCGGGCAAAGCCGACGTTCTCTTCGAAGCCACCGCGCTCAACGTCGAAAGCGGCCAGCCCGCCGTCGATCACCTCCGCGCCGCGCTTGAGCACGGAGCCCACGCCATCACCGCCAATAAAGGGCCAATCGTCCACGCCTACCGCGAACTCCGCGATCTGGCCGCTGCGCAGGGCAAGCGCTTCCTCTTCGAATCCGCGGTGATGGATGGCGTTCCAATTTTCTCTTTGTTCGATCAACTACCCGCGATCCATCTGCAGGGATTTCACGGCATCCTGAATTCCACCACAAACGTGATCCTGAGCGAAATGGAAAACGGTCTAAGCTTCGACGAATCATTGAAGAAGGCGCAAGCGCTAGGCATAGCCGAAACCGATGCCACCCACGACATCGACGGCTGGGACGCCGCCGTCAAGACTGCCGCGCTGATTACAGTGCTGATGGATACGCCAATGCGGCTGGGAGAAATCCACCGCGAAGGAATTCGCGGCCTGAGCGGAGAAGCCGTGCGCGCGGCAAGAAAAGAAGGCCGCCCCTACAAACTCGTCTGTCGCGCCAAAAAAACACAAGGCGGAATCACGGCCAGCGTCCGCCCCGAACAAATCCCGCACACCCATCCCATGGCGCAAATCGCCAGCACGTCTTCCTACATTTATTTCGAAACCGACATCTTTCCCGGATTAGCTATCACGGAAGAAAATCCCGGACTATATGCGACCGCATATGGCATGCTGGCAGATTTTGTGCGGGCCATGCGAGACTAGTACAGGAAAGGGAGCCTGATGATGGTCAGGATCGTTTTCTGCTTCGTCATGAGCCTTCTAAGCGCCGCAGCGACCGCCTCCGCCCAGACTGTCCCCAAAGAGGTCTGGGGCAAATGGGTAATCCGACGTGAAGTGCCAACGAGAACCATCTCGTGCTGGGGCGAGCCCGAGGCACGCAAGATAATCGGCACCGAGATTGAATACTCGGAGAAGATTTTCCGGTGGAACTCTGTCGTCACGAACGACCCGGTCGCCGAATCGAACGTGACTACGGCCCAGCAGTTCCACGACGACAATTCCGGCGGCAGTGCGAACAGCTCTCAAGTAGATTTTCAACAGCTCGGGATTAAACAAGCCCGAATGACAGAGATCAAAATTCACCACGCCGACGCCCGCGTCTCGGCCGCTACCACCGAAATCCCAGGCGACGACATCCTCGTAAAAGACCCGAACACGATCGTGTTTTCCGTCTGCAACATCTTCTTCGAAGCTAAAAGGGCTCCAAGTGGAAAATAGCGTGGCCATGCCTCTCACCGAAATCGCCTCCACCGCCCTCGACCTCGCCTACGTCCGCGCCCAATTCCCCTCCCTCACCCAAACCGTCAACGGAAACCCGGCGGTATTCCTAGACGGCCCGGGCGGAACGCAAGTCCCGCAGCGCGTGATCGACGCCATTTCGAACTACCTCAGCCGCGACAACGCCAACACCGACGGGGCTTATGCCACCAGCCGCCGCACGAACGCCGTCATCGCCGAAGCTCGCGCCGCCATGGCTGACTTCCTGAACAGCGCCGCCGATGAAATCGTCTTCGGCCCCAACATGACCACGCTGACGTATCTAATGTCCCGCGCGATCGGCCGCGACCTCGGCCCAGGCGACGAAATTCTGGTCACGCGCCTCGATCACGACGCCAACGTTTCGCCCTGGCTCGCACTCGAAGAAAAAGGCGTGACCATCCGCTGGGCAGAAATTCACGAAGGAGATTGCACTCTCGACGTCGAAGATCTCGCTGCGAAGCTCAATTCCAAAACCAGACTCGTCGCAGTCGGCTACGCATCGAACGCCGTCGGCACGATCAATCCTGTAAAAGAAATCGTCCGCATCGCCCATGCTGCCGGCGCGCTCACCTACATCGACGCCGTCCACTACGGCCCGCACGGCCTGATCGATGTTGTCGCGCTCGACTGCGACTTCCTCGCCTGCTCTACGTACAAGTTCTTCGGACCGCACATGGGAGTTCTTTTCGGCAAGCGCGAGCACCTCGAACGCCTGCGTCCCTACAAGGTGCGTCCGCTCACCAACGCCATCCCCAACCGCTGGGAGTGGGGCACGCTCAACCACGAATGCATCGCCGGCATTACCGCCTGCGTCGACTACATCGCCGATCTCGGTCGCCACGCATACCCGGAAGCTCCCACGCGGCTCGCCGCGATCGTTGCCGCTTTCGAAGCGATTCGTCGCCACGAACACGCGCTCATGAACCGCATGATTGCCGGGATCTCCCAAATTCCGCAGCTGAAGATTTACGGAATTACCGACCCTTCGTGCTTCGACTGGCGCTGTCCCACACTCGCCGTGAGAGTCATCAAGCAGACGCAAGATCAGACTCCGCTCGCCCTCGCCACCAAACTAGGCGACCGTGGCTTCTTTACCTGGGATGGAAACTACTACGCCCTGAACCTCACCGAGCGCCTCGACGTAGAAAAATCCGGAGGCTTCCTCCGCATCGGCCTCGTACACTACAACACCGCGGAAGAAGTAGATCGCCTGCTGGAAGCTTTGCGGGAAATCGTTCAGAAGTAGATCTAGGGGAAGCAGATCCGGCCGACGCGAATCGCTCAGAAATACAAAGCTCAACCCGCCAGCTGGCGCAATCTCGCAACCTGCTCGGCACTCGGAAAATCGCGAGCCCGGTAACGCACCGGAATCAAATCCGGTTCCTGCTCCAGAAGATTTCCGACAGCGCCGGACGCCTCCTCCCACGGAACAATGAAATGATCCGTGCTCTCCGAGTCCATCAGAAAGGCGATTTTTTCCGCCTGGGGCAAGGAACTGTCTATGCCATTCGTCCAGACGCAGGCGCTGTAAGCGGCTCCAGTCTTCGGTTCGTAAATTTTGTAGCTAGCCACGAAGATGTCGATCTTCTCTGCCTCGTGGATTTCGTTCAGAAGCTTCTGCTGCATCGAATAGTCGATCGCGTCCCGTTGCCTCTTGATCGCCATCCACAAGTCCCGAAGAGAGCGGTCTTCGGGGATGTATACCTTCCAGACCCCATCGACGAGTACATAAAGATCGGGCGACACCGGATGCCCTTGCTTAAAATGGCTCTGCAGCCCGCCTTTCAGCAGGGCAGCGAGTCCCGGCAAATTATCCGCACCGGTAACCCAGAACTGGTCGCGGTTCGGAACAAACGCGACAGGATCGCCATCCACCGAGAGACGATAGATCAGTTCCGTGAACAGGATGCGCGAGCTGTCGTAGGAATCGCCCCACTGGCCGCGATAAACGCCGCCGCCCTGCCCGGCCAAACGATCAGGATCGGTTTTCTCCCAAAGATTGTCCTTCGCCGCCTTGAAAGCTTCCTCAAGACTCACGCCCCACTCCTCGAAGGTGTCGTGATTGATTGAGGTGATGTTGCGTTCCGTGTCGTAGGCGAGCCCAACCACTAAGCCGCCAGCGACCTGCCTGGCTAGAACATCCAGTCCGCGATCGTCCTTCCCGTTCTTGCGGTTCATCAGCCGAACCATGCTGAAGTAGGCGGCATCGCGAATGACCGGCATAAGGCTGGGCTTCACCGCCGCGAAGTCAGAAGGGATCAAAGGAAGTGCGGGAATGGAAACGGCCGCTGCCACGAATTCTGAGATTACAGATTCGCGCAGGCTGCGCTTGACCCTGCAGTAGTTCGCGTAAACGTTGCTCAGAAAAACCGTGGATCCGCCGCCCAGCTTGAGAGAGAATTCATCCTCCCCCGGCTCGACGTTCTCGATTCCGGCCTCGCTAAAAGCTCGAATGATCTTCTGGGCAAAGTCAGCGCGGCTGGGCTGACGGGAGAGAACTTTATCCAGCAAGCTCATGACGTTCTCGAAGCTGCCCGATTAATGCGGAGTGGAAGAACTTCTTCCGCACAGGTCAAGGCAAGCAGCAGCGTGACTGTAAAGTGAAGGCAGCGCGCGCGGGTGGAGGAAGCCTGTGCGAGCGCCTATGGCCAGCGTTTATGGCCAGCGCTTGGCGGTATCATCCCAGCCGGCCGCGCGCACCGGCTGCGCCGGCGGCACCACCGGGGGCGCCGGGATGCGGATCGGCTGCTGCGGTCCGTTCACGGCGGTAGCCAGTGCTGGCTTCACCATGTCGGAGTTCACGTCCATTCCTTCAGAGAGCAACGGAGCCACCAGCCGCAGCGCTTCCACTTCCTTCTCCAGCCGGGTCAGCTCCATCTCTTTCTGCCTCAAAACTTCGTAAACATTCTTCATAGACAGGGCACCTGTGAGTCAGTTGTAGGGTTCAGCTTTTCTCGAACTTTAGCAGACTTACCCGTGTTGTCAAGGAATTAAGCCTCAACGTTGCGGTCTTAGTTGCAGAAATGGTTCTGTCGGAAGAGACACAGTCGACCGTACATTCTAGCGCAGCTTGACCTCACGGCTGCCGATTAGGCGAACCAGCCTCGGCATCTCGCTCTTGCGAGGCCGGTTTCGCAGGATCCGTTGTCCGGCGCGCCTTTCGCCAGATTTTCACAGCAGCGGAACCAATGCAGGAACCGCAAGCCCTGCCGTCTTCCGGTTCAGAGTCGCGAAAACCCGCGCCCCGCCTGCCTTCTGCGCGAAATGGCTCGCCCAGGCTGCACAAAATCCGGTCACCCGCCTGTGGACGGCCTGCACTCCATTGAAAATAAAATAGATAAAGTCGCACACTTTTCATTGACTCTAAAGCTGGAAGGAGTACAACAAGATCGTTCTTTGACAGCTACTTAAGTTTTTCCGGTTGGTGCAGCGTCCGGGGCTCAAGCTAAGTCACCCTCAACATTGCAAAATGAGGAGGGAAGGCAAGTAAGGGTCTATAGCAAAGCGCTGGTCGAGGAGAACGGGAAGCCCAGTCGAAGGCAAGATAGAGTTCCGAGGCGTTGGGTAGGTTTGTCCGGTTGGCGGGTGAGCCCGGAGCCCGAGCAAAGATCGCGCGCAGCAGCCCGCAAGGGTGGCAGCGATAGCAGGTCAAGCGAGGGTCTAAACGCGAGCTACTGGCCGAGAGGAATGGACCCAACACCACCTCGGAACTCTTAATTTTTGCGAGCCTCGAGCCAGCCCTCCTGCAATCTCTTCCTCTTTTTTGCTTTTTCTTGTTCTACTTGACGAAAATTTCCTCGGCGGGCGCTTGTTCGCTCGAGACTCGCAACTCGCAGCTCACTCCTAGTCCACGTGCTCCCCTTCCGCCATAAAGCTCTGCTCCGCCGGAGGCAGTCGATCCCCAGGCCGAGCCCAGAACACATACAGCGTCGGCCACAAGATCACGCTCACGAATAGCTCCACAATCAGCCCACCCACAATCACAATCGCGAACGGCCGTTGCGAGTCTGACCCAATATCGTGCGACATCGCCGCCGGCAGCAGCCCCAGAGTCGCCACGATCATCGTCATCATAATGGGACGCAGCCGCAACGCCGCGCCTTCCTTCGCCGCCTCGCGTACCGGAAGCCCGCGCGTGCGCAACTGATTGATGTATTCCACCATGATCACGCCGATTTCTACCGACACTCCAATCAGCGCCAGAAAGCCCAGCCCGGACGACACGCTGAAGTGCGTCCCGGTCAGCAACAAGCTGAGAAAGCCGCCCAGCGGAGAAAGCGCCACCACCGCCAGAATCAGCCCCACCCACTTCCACGATCCAAACGCCGAATACAGAATGAATGCCATCAGCAGCAGCGTGATCGGCACAATAAACGCCAGCCTCCGGTTCGCCCGCTGCTGGCTTTCGTATTCGCCCGTCCAGTCCAAGTGATAGCCTTCGGGAAACTGCACCTTCCGCCCGACTTCTTCAATCGCCTGCCGCACCGTGCTTCCCAGATCGCGCCCCCGCACGCTGTACTTGATCGCAATGTATCTCGAATTGCCTTCGCGATAAATCGTGGACGCGCCATCATCCAGCGTGATGTGGCTCACCTGGCTCAGCGCCACGCGCTCGCCGGACGGCGCCAGAATCCGGATGTTGCCAATTTCCTCCACCGTCCTGCGAAACTGCGGCTGGTAGCGCACCGTCAAATCGTAACGTTGCTCGCCAACCAGGATCTGGCTCACAGCCTTTCCGCCGACCGCACCCTCGACCGCATCCTGAATGTCGCTCACATTGATTCCAAACCGGTCCGCAGCCGCGCGATCCACCACCAGATTCACGTTCGGCTGCCCCCGCACCTGGAACGTGCCCAGGTCGGCCACTCCCGGAATCTGGCTCATCACGCTCTGCATCTCTTCCGCTTTCTGCTCCAGCGTCTTGAGATCGCGCCCGAAAAGTTTCACAGCCAGCTCGCCCTTCACGCCGCTGACCGCTTCCTCCACGTTGTCGGAGATCGGCTGCGAAAAGTTCCAGTCCACGCCCGGAAACTGCGCGAGATCTTTGTCCATCGCCGCGATCAGCTCATCCTTCGTGTGGTATTGCTTCCTCCACTTCTCCCGCGCCAGCAGATCGACAAAAAACTCCGTGTTATAGAAACCGCTGGCGTCGCTACCGTCATCAGGACGCCCCACCTGGCTCACCACCTGCGTGACTTCCGGAAATCCCGCCAGCACCAGTCGCGCCTTGTCCGCCAGTTCTATCCCGGCTGTCGGCCCCGTGCTCGGCGCGAGCGTGCCCCGCACCCAGACCGCGCCTTCATCCAGATGCGGCAGGAATTCCGACCCGATGACTCCGCTGAAAATCAGCGCGAGCATCGCCGCCAGAGCCAGCAGTCCCAGGCTAAGAGTCAGTTTGATGTGATCGAAGCACCAGTCGAGCGAGCGCCCGTACGTGCGGTTCAGCCACTCCAGCACCGGATTCCGCCATTCCTTCATCTCGCTGCTGAAAAAGAAACTGCAAAGCACCGGCGCGATGAACAGCGCGAACACCAGCGCTCCCAGCAGAGCAAAAGCCACAGTCCATGCCATCGGACTGAACAGCCTTCCCTCAACTCGCTGCAAAGTAAAAATAGGCAGGTAGGAAACGATGATGATAATGCGCGCGAAGAACACCGGCTTCTGCACTTCGTGCGCCGCCACGGCAATGATTTCCATGAACGACTTTTTCTTGTCACCGAACGAAGTGTGGCGCAGAATGTTCTCCACCATCACCACCGACCCGTCCACCACCATGCCGAAGTCGAGCGCTCCCAGCGACAGCAGGTTCGCCGGAATCTGCCGCAGGTCCAGCAGAATCGCCGCAAACAGCAGCGAAAACGGAATCGTGATGGCCACGATCAGAGCGCTGCGCACATTTCCCAGAAATAAAAACAGAATCAGCGTGACCAGCAACACTCCGTCCGTCAAATTTCGCAGCACCGTGTGCGTCGTGTGCTTCATCAGCTCGCTGCGGTCAAGATGCGGAACGAACTTCACCCCCACAGGCAGCAATCCGTGATGCCCATTCGTTCCGTTCAACTCATCGATCTTCTGATGCAGTGCCGCCAGCGTGGTCTCCGCCACCGCGCCCTTGCGCAGCAGCACAATGCCTTCCACCACGTCGTTCGAATCGATGATCGTTCCATCTTCTCTATGAATCGCCTTGCCCAGTTGCCCCAGCCGCACCTTCGGAGCCTGCACCACCGTGCCCAAATCCCGCACCCGCACCGGAGTTCCGCCCTGCACCTTCACCACCGTCGCACCAATGTCGTCGGTAGTCTCCATTAATCCCACGGCGCGCACATTCAGCGCCTGCTCGCCGCGCTCAATAAATCCGCCTCCGGCATTAATATTGTTCGCCGTCAGCGCCGCCTCCACCTGCGCCAAAGACAGCCCGTACGACACCAGCTTCCCCGGATCCACCTGCACCTGATACTCGCGCGTCGGCCCGCCGAACGGATTCACATCCACAATGTTCGGCACCGACTTCAACTGGTTCACCACAAACCAGTCATTCAGC
The DNA here is from genome assembly GCA_963827005.1 of uncultured Acidobacteriaceae bacterium. Taxonomy (GTDB): domain Bacteria; phylum Acidobacteriota; class Terriglobia; order Terriglobales; family Acidobacteriaceae; genus Sulfotelmatobacter. Next base: position 550,250 of record CAWGZD010000006.1, on the reverse strand, counting down.
GTCTTCAACTCCATCACGTCGTATTTCGGATTCGTGCTGGTCAGCGTGTAGAACATGATCTGCCCGGTCGGACTGTAATCCGGCCCGATCCCGGGATTTACTCCCGGGGGCAGCGTCACCTGCTGCAACCGGTCGAGCACTTCCTGCCGCGCATTGAAAGTAGTGATGTCGTCGTCGTAAATAATCGTGATCATCGACAGCCCCGACAATGACACTGATCGCAGATGCGTCAGATGCGCCACGCCATTCAACTCGACTTCGAGCGGAACCGTGATCTGCTGTTCAACCTCTTCGGCCGCATGCCCCGGCCATTGCGTGATGATCTGCGCGTACGTGTCCGCTACGTCGGGATACGCTTCAATCGGCAGGTTGTGAAACGAAATAATTCCCCACACGAACAGCACCAGCGCTCCACCCAGTACCATGATGCGGTTGCGCAGCGCGAAATCGATCATTACGCGGATCATGCGTTATTTCTTCTCCGCGACTTCCGTCGAGAACTCCAGCGCGTTCGCCACCACTTCATCGTCTGCCTTCACACCCTCGCGAATTTCCTGCATGCCATCCGGAGCCAGCCCGTCCGCTACCACCATCACCCGCCGGAAATTATTGCCGCCTTCTTTTCGGAAGACCCAATCCTTATCGTGCAAGCGCATGATCGCAGTGGCCGGTACCACCACGCGGTTCGTCGCCTTCCGCGACCGGAACTTTGCCACCGCGAACATTCCCGGACGCAACGCTCCGTCCGGATTCGCCAGCACAATCCTTACCTTCGCCGAACGAGTGTTCGGGTCAAGGACTCGAGAAATGTCGGCGACGGTTCCGCTAAACCGGCGATCCCCAAAAGCATTCAGCGTGATTTCCGCCGAGTCGCCCAGATGCACGTCGCCCAGATCGTTCTCAAACACATCGCAGACCACCCAAACCTGACTCAGATCGGCGATCGTAAATAGATTCGGAGTATTGTCCAGGCTCTTCACTCCCTCAAACCCCGCCACGTTCTGCTCCACAATTGTTCCCGCAACCGGCGCTCGCAAATCGATCAGCGCACTCGGATGCGCCGGATCCGCCCCCAGCACCCGCACATGCTGCTCCGCTGTCGACACATCCACCTTGGCCTTGTCTTCGGCGTCCTGCGCGGTTTCTAGATCCTTCGCCGCGATCGCCCCTTTGTCGTAAAGTAACTGCGCTCGGTCCAGCGCCTTTCGCGAGAGCACTTCATCGGCTCTCGCCTTCTGATAGTCGGACATCGCACCCGCCAGGTCGGGACTGGAAATCACCAGCAGCGTCTGCCCTTTCGTCACCGAATCGCCCAGCTTCACCTTCAGATCGATGACCCGCCCTCCGCCGAGCGACGTCACGTGGATCGTTCGATTCACATCCGGAGTCACCGTTCCGTTCGCCGTTAATTCCGTCGGCAACGCCCGCGTTTCCGCCTTAGCCGTCTTGAACAACTGCGGATCACTCACCGAAAAAACATCCGGATCCACCGTAACCGGAGCCTTGCTAGCCGCCACCGGAGTCTCCGTAGAACAACCCGCCCCCACCATCAGAGCGACAAAGAGAACCGCGAGCGAGACGAGTCGCGAAGCGACAAAGTGAAAGTGCGGCGCTTCAGCGCCGCGTAAAGCCTCCCTAACCAAAGAGGGCTTCAGCCCCCGTGGTCGTATTTTCTGGCTACTCTCGTGGCCGGACGAAACCCCGCCGCCGGATTCATCCCTCTTCTCAAACAATTCCATCTTCATTGAATAACCTCGCGTCCCACAGCCAGATTCAACTGCGCCGCCGACGTCATATACGATCCCACCAGATTCACGTAACTCAGTTCCACCGTGCGGTAATCCGTCTCCGCGTTGATGAAGTCCAGCAACGACGCTCCCCCATGCTGGTAGGAAAAGAAAATCGTGTCCCGCACCCGCACCGCCTGCACCAGATATTTCTGCTTGTAGGGCCGCAGCAGAATTACATTGCTGTTCAACGTCGCGTAAGCCGAATCCACGTCGCTGAATACTTGCGCCTCAGCCGCGTCCCGCAGCCGCTGGTTGCGCGTGATGTCGATCTTCGTCCGCAGCTTCTCCCCCTGGTTGCGGTCGAAGATGCGCAACGGAAAATTCACATCGAAGCCAATATAGGCGTCAATCGGCGGATTCCGCCCCACGTCGAAGCTGAATGTCGGATCCGTCGATCCGTTCGCTTCCGCCAGCTTGTAGTCCGTCTGCGCTTTGTCCACCGCCTGCACCGCTGCCTTCAAATCCGGACGCCCATCCAGCGCCATCTGCCGGTAAGCATCCAAAGCTTCCATCTGATCGCTGAAATCAAACACTCCCGCCACGTCGAACTGATCGACCGGCGTGCGGTCATTCAACAGCGTCAGCAGTTGAATCTTCGCCGTCCGCAAATTCACGTCTGCCGATTGCAGGTCTGCCTCATACTGCACCCGCTGCAACTCCAGCCGGTCCAGATCGATCTGCGCAATGTCTCCCGCCTGGTAACGGTCGCTGCTGATCTTCAAGACGTGGTCGTAATACTCCAGGTTGTCCTTCGCCACCTGCAGCACAGCCTTGGCCTGCAGCGTCGCGACAAACGCTCCCCGTAAATTGAAAAGAAGATTCCTCTCCAAATCCTGCTGTTGCGACACTCCGATCGCCGTCGCCTTCTTCGCGCTCTCCGTGCGCAGCTCCCGCTTGTGCGCCCGCTCATGCAGATAGCTCACCGTCGCCGAAGGCAGCCAGTAGGCAAACGGACCGTGCGACGGCCCGCCCGGAAACGGATCGATCTGATCCGCCAGCAGCGTCAACTGCGGATTCGGCCGAAAGTGCGCCGTAATCTCCTGCGCCTGCAGTTCGCTGATATTCAATTTCCCCGCCAGCAGCGTGGGATTATTCAACTCCAGCCGGTCTTTCACCTGCTCCCACGTCAAAGTCAACGCCTGGGGCGTCCGCACCTGCGGCGGCTGCTCCGCCGGCGCCGCAGCCTGCCCCGCAGCCAGCGCCGCACTCAGACCCGCCAACAGCAATGATGATGATGAAAACCGCAAAAATCTTCTAAGCATCCACCACTCCGTAACTCGTGGCACACCCCTCGCAGCGCAATTCGCGGCAAGTGTTAGGGTATCGCTTCATCCGTGCCGCAAACGCGTGAAACTAAGAAAACTTTCAGGCGCCGGGGCTTCAGGCTCTGAGTCGCTCAGACTCCCATTTGGCTTGTCATTTCTCGCCGTCTCTCAAGAACTATCCAGTACCCGTCGTAAGGATTTCCTAAAAACGACGGACCCTCGCCGCGGATTCTCACTGCTTCCAATCCGCAACTCGGCGAACAATGACCCAATGATTCAGCCAGGATGATCCAGCGAAACTATCCGAGGAGGGAAAAAGGAGGCGCCCGGCCTGCATGGAAATCAAAAGGCCTCGCCAGCGGGGCCACAGCCATAACCGAAACTTCAAGCCGCCCAACTTGCGGCGCTACCAGCCAGACCGCGCTCGTTGCCGTAGCCGCAGGTCCTTGCAGCCGGTTGACCCAGGATGAATTCTTATCGCTTCCCGCCTGCCGCACCGTGCGCTTGCTGATCGCCGAGTCTTCCATCTCGGCCCGCATCGCGTGCAGATCGTCCGTAGCCGAGATCACCGGAAATAAAAGAACCAGCGCGCAGCCCAGCGCCAGCAGACATTGCAGCGAACTCACTCCGTGTCCCGGCCGCCCGTCCGCGCCCCGCCGCCACAGCCAGAAAGCCGGCAGCGCCAGCAGCACCCACACTACATTGAGCAGCAGTTCCATGCTTCAGCCAGCAAACAACCAAAAATCAAAGAAGGAATAAGCCCTAACTATACAAACCCGCACGCTATTTTTCCAGAAACCCCAAATCCAAGTCAACGTAACCACAGTACCGCCGCCCGTATCCGCGGCCGAAAACCAAAAAAACAAAAACCGAGAACTGAGAACTGCCCTAAGGCCCCACCACCACCTGCAACGCCACCGGAGTCTTCATCTCCTCTTTATAGATCGCGTTCCGCTTCGCAATCTCGCCATTCACGTCGACATACACCACATACACCCCGTGCGGCAACGACTCCCCAAACGGCAGCGCCATTCCGATCGTGCCTTTCTTCAACGGAAAATGTTGATACCCGATCTCCGTTGCCCGCCCATTTTCCGCGACCGCCTTCACGTCAAACGTCAGATCCATGTCGTCCGCCGTCGTGTTCGACACCTCGACGCTGCCTTCGATACGGTTCACATTCACATGCGCCGGAACCTTCCACACCAGCGTGATCGCCTCCACCACCTTGATCACGTATTCCTTTTGCACCGCCTGCTGGGGTTTGCCGCCGTCCCGTACTGCCACCACAAACTGAAATTCTCCCGCGCGCTCCGCTTCGCCCCGCAGCTCTCCGTTTTCCTCCAGCTTCATCCCCGGCGGCAGCGCACCCTTCTCCACCTTCCAGCGCAGCACCGGCACATAATTCCCGCGCGCATGAAAGTTCACCTGATACGGTCCGTGCGGATACGTCACCGGCAACCCCTCCGGCTCAATCACCAACCCATCCTCCGGCTTCGCGTCCGGACTCTGCCCCGCCGCGCTCTGCCCCGCCGACGCCACGGCCGTCATCCCGGGTACGCACGCCAGAGCGCACACCAGCACCCGCAAACTCCCGGTCGCACTTCGCAGTCTCAATCCCCACCTGAATCTCACCAGAAATCACCCCTGCGCGAACTGGCAAAACTGCCAGTTCCGGGTTTGCACTTTACTAATTACGCTCAATTCCAGCTCGCACCTCACACTCATGGATCGCCGCGGCCCGTCTTCTGTCCTTTATCTTCCCCATTCAATTCCCTTGCCCATGAAACCCGACCTGCGGACTCTCACCCATCCCAGCCCAGCCCTCATGCTACCGGAATTCCTCCGCCCCGGCCGACCTTTCAGCCGCACCATAAGCATCCCACCATCGTTTTGTTTTGGATGCCAAAACCCAACTCCCTCGTCCCCATCAGAATGTAAAGATGTGTATGCCTTGCGCCACCCCATTTTTTTTCTTCCGCGTCACGCTACTTATTTCTTTGGTTCGGGTTACATGCAAGAGAATTTGTCTGTGCTAACCTCGAATAAATTGAAGGTAGCCAGTTCCACGATCGATTCGCTCCCAGGGAGGCTCGTATGTCAGTCCGCAACGGAATCGTCCTGCTCCTCGTTCTTTCCACAGTTTCATTTCTGGCCGGTTGCGGGGGCAACGGCAATCCCACCCCCATACCGCCTCCCAGCGGCAGCTTCACCGTCGCCGATTTAAGCGGCCCCTATGTCTTCTCCGTCTCCGGCATCGACTTCAATGGAGCTGCCGTCGCCATCGTCGGCGCCTTCATCGCCAACGGCAAAGGCGGCATCACCGGCGGCACCATCGACATAAACGACGCCGAAGCCACCCCGGTATTTGCCGTCCCCATCAACAACAACGGCTTCTACAACGTCAGCGTCGACGGCCGGGGTCAGATGACCGTCGGCACCCCCGCCAACAACACCAGCAACCCTTTCGGCACCAACTTGACCTTCGACTTCGTCATCACCTCCAGTTCCCACGGGCTCATCACCGAGTTCGACGGCAATGCCAGCGGCAGCGGCTCCTTTGACCTGCAGGACACCACCGTCACCCAGGCTTCGCTCGCCGGCCCCTACGCCTTCAGCTTTTCCGGCGCCGCTCCCAGCCTTACCGCCAACTTCTCCACCGTGGGCGCCTTTACCCTCGATGAAAACGGCAACATCTCCCTCGGCGGAATCGATTTCAACGACGGCGGCGTGGCCTCGGTCTACTCGAACGAAAGCCTCAACGGCGTGGTCACCCTCGGACCAACTTCCACGCCCAGCACTACTTTAGCCTCCCCTTCCTTCACCCTCGCCTTTGACGTCTACGCCGTCGATGCCACTCACTTGAAGTTCATCGAGATGGATTCCGGACCCATCGTTTCCGGGGATGCATTCTCCCAGACCACCCCAATCCTCAACGCCGGCACCATGGCTTTCACCCTCACCAGCTTCAATCCGCAAAATCCCTTTGCCGCAGGAGGCTACCTCGCCACCGACGGTGGAGGCGGCATCAGCGGCACAGAAGACTACAATAACGGCATATCGCCTTCCACCAATGCCGTCTCCTTCTCTGGCAGCTACTCCAACGCCGGCTCCGTTACTCCCAGCCGCTACGTTCTCATCCCTAACTTCGTCGGTGGCACAGAGTACGCCGCCTATCCTTCCAGTGGCGGCCTCCTCCTGATGGAAGTCGACGATGTGGGCATCACCGTCGGCGCCGCCTACCTGCAGACCACCAACGTCTTCCCCAGCTCGCAAGGCTACGGGATGAATCTTTCCGGCTTCAACCTCGGGGAGAACACCGGCTTCGAGGCGGAAGTGGACGACATCGCCCAGTTCAGCACCACCTCCACCGTCACCGGCATCCTTGACGAAAACTATGCCCCCAACGGCGTCCCAACTCCAGACCTGGCTGTGAGCGACGTTACTTACGGCCCCATCGACCCTTCTGGCCGCTACGGGTTCTCAGCCACCGTCGGAAACAACAACGCCACCACCCTGAACGGGGGATTCCTACTAACCCTCTACAGCGCCGACGGCACAACCTTCCCGTTCATAGAATCCGACAGCGGCCAGGTCGCCACCGGCGTAATCGTGCTGCAAAGTGCCCCCTCAGCTACTCCGGGCGCAGTCCGCACCCACATGTTCATTACGCCTCATCTGTCCCGCCCACACGCGGTCCGGAAAAAGCAGAAATAACCCGCAACGCATCCCGCAAAACCGGGCGCGGCTCCAAGCCGCGCCCCTTTTCCTTCACCGCACTTTCCTAGGGGACGCCGCCTTCTTCAGCCGCGAAGGCACTTTGGCCATTCCCAATTGCTTTGTCATCCTGAGGCCCGCGCCCTTTGCGGGCCGAAGGACCTATGCAACCTGCGGCCAACACCACACCCGCAATGTCCCCCTGCAACGCCTGCAGTGTCCCGCATTCTCTTCTCAAAACTGGACTAATAGCCTAGCGCCGGCGCCCCCGACGGATTTCCGGCCCGGTTCGGAATAACCCCTCGCACTAGAATGCTGCTTGCGCGACCGTGGAAGATCGGCTCTTCCAGGGCCGCGTCAGATCGCACAAGCGCTGTGGCTTCAGCCCCCGTGGTCGTCCTTTCGCCGTCCCGATTTCCCAATCCCGAAACAATTTCTATGCCGTGCAACGGATACCCCGAAGCCCGCAGCCCGAAAGCCGAAGCCCAAATCTCCACCGTCTCGTGACCTTAGTTACCTTTAATGAAGCACCCCACTTCGCGCACAATGACTCTCAAGATTTCTCCGGAGACGAAGCTTTGCTCTATCAACGTTTTTTGCGTGTTTCCATATTCGTGCTCATCACCGCCTCCCTGGCCTCGGCGCGCGATCTCGCCCTGGTTGCCAACAAATCCAATGCCATGGGAGCCATTACCGTCGTCGACCTGGTGAAGGTTTGCAAAGCTCAGACCAGCCGCTGGCCCAACGGCAAGTCCGTCACCTTCGTCCTGCGCTCTCCATCCGCGCCTGAAATGAAGGTAGTCCTCGAAAAGGTTTACGGCATGTCCCAAAGCGAGGTTAGCGGCCTCATCGTCTCCTCCAATCAAGGACACCCCAGTCATCCCCCTTTCGTGATCGTCACCTCCGATGAAGAACTCGTCAACACGGTGGCATCCATCCCCGGAGCTGTGGGTTTCGTGGATGTGTACTCGATTAACAGCAGCGTCTCAGTCGTCAAAGTCGCAGGCAAACTCCCGCTGGAACCGGGCTACCTGCTCCACGGCAACTAAAAAGTGGCCAGTGGTCAGTGATCAGTGGCCAGTAAACCGGGGGTCCAAACCAGCAACTGGACTAATAACGGACCGAGGGCTTCAGCCCGAGAGGGATTCAACACTGACCACTGACCACTGACCACCGACCCCTGACCACTGACTCTATGGCAGCTCCTGGCAAAAAACTCGATCCCACCAAGCCGCCCACGCCGGCCGGAGCCCATGCTCGCCGTTTTCCCCGCTTTGCCCTCGACGCCCGCATGCAGGTCCGCATGTTTCAGGATGGCGAATTCCGTACCTGCTGGGGACGCTCCACCGAACTTGGCCAGGATGGCATCGGCGCCACCCTCACCGGCGAACTCGAAAGCGGGGAAATCGTTTCCCTCGAGATTCCTCTGCCCATGGGTCCCTATCCTCTGAAAGTCCGCGCCATCGTCCGTTACCGCCAGGGCCTGCGCTACGGTTTCGAATTCCTCACCCTCAACGACATCCAGCGCCAAATGATCCGCCGCGTCTGCGAAATGCTGGCCACCAAAGTCTGAACATGTTTCAAAGTTTCAAGAAACCCCGAAACTTTGAAACATGAAACCTTGAAACCCGGGTTCATTCCAATTACCAGCGTAACTTTCGAGTAACCCCCCCGGCGTTCTACCATGCCTCTGGCTGAGTTCCAGAGGGGGGAACTTTCAGATGGGTGATCGTGTCACCCGACCGCAGTCAAAGGAGCTCGCGCGCGCCCGTAAGTTGCGGCAGGCGCTCGATAGCGGAGCCCCACCCGCGTTCGTTCCACCCGCCATCCCCAACCCCATCGCCCAGCCTTCTTCTCTTTCCTGGTGTTCCGAAGAAAAGCATCCCGGACAAAACGGCTCCGGAGAAAAGCATCCCGGACAAAACAACGGCAACAAAACCATTTCCGAAGAATCCCCCAGCATCCGCCGCCAGTATCTCGAACAGCTCTTTCAGAATTCGCCCGACCCTCTCATCATCGTCGACGCCTCTTTCCGCGGCCAGTGTATAAATCAGGAGTTTCAGAACATGTTCGGCTATTCCGAAGCCGAGACTCTGGGCAAATCCATCGACGAACTCCTATTCCCGCCCGATCGCGCCGCCGAAGCCCAATGGATCGCTCAATGCCTCGCGCGCGGCGAACGCCTCACCCTCGAAACCCAGCGCCGCTGCAAAGACGGCACCCTGCTCGATGTCTCCGTTTCCTCCGCTCCTCTCATCCTCGACGGCCAGCCCGCCGCCTACTACGCCGTCTATCGCGACATTTCCGAGCGCAAGCGCGCCGAAGCTCTCAGCTCCGCTCTCTATCGCATTGCCGAAAAAGCCAGCTCCGCGCAGGATCTCCAGCAGTTCTTCGCAGCCATTCACGGCATCGTCGACGAACTCATGTGCGCCCGCAACTTTTCCATCGCCATTCACGACCCCGAATCCCAACTCCTGAGCTTCCCCTACTTCGTCGACGAGCAGGAGTCCGCTCCCGCTCCCGCAAAACTTGCCTCCGGCCTCACCGAGTACGTGCTCCGCACCGGCGAGCCCCTGCTCTGTACTCCCGAACTCGCCAGAAAAATGCAGCAGCGTGGCCAGATCAAACTCACCGCCCCGCCCCCGCTCCACTGGCTCGGCATTCCGCTCAAGGTCAACCATCACATCCTGGGCGCGCTCGTTCTCAAGAGTTATTCCAAAAACATCCGCTTCCGCGACCGTGATCAGGACGTCCTCTCCCTCATCTCGCAACAATTGGCCGCCGCCATCGACCGCAAACGCAACGAGCAGGCCCTGCGCCGCTCTGAAGTCTGCTACCGCTCCCTGGTGCAAACCGCCGTCTACGGAATTTACCGCTCCAGCCTCGAAGGCCGCTTTCTCGACGTCAACCCCGCGCTCATCGGAATGCTGGGCTACAACTCCGCTCTCGAAGTCTTGTCCCTTGATCCCCAGAAAGATGTGTTCGTCGATCCCGCCGAATACACCCGCCTGGTCGACGAATTCCGCCGCACCGGGCGCATGGACGGCTTCGAAGTCCGCTGGAAGCGCAAAGACGGCGTCACCATCACCGTCCGCATCAGCGGCCGCGCCGTCGCCGGCGGCGACGAACCCTCCGACGTCCTCGAAGCCATTGCCGAAGACATCACCGAGCGCCGCGTTCTCGAAGACCAGTTCCGCCAGGCTCAGAAAATGGAAGCCGTCGGCCGCCTAGCCGGTGGCATCGCTCACGACTTCAACAATCTCCTCATGGTCATCAGCGGCTACACTGAAGTTCTGCTCGACCAGCTCCCGCTCGGCCATCCTCTCCATGCCAAGGTCGAACCCATTCAACAGGCTTCGGACCGCGCCACCACCCTCACCCGCCAGCTCCTCGCCTTCAGCCGCAAACAGCTTCTTGAACTCAAGGTCATCGACGTCAACGCCATCGTCGAAGATATGGAACGTCTCCTCCGCCCGCTCATCGGCGAAGATATCGAACTCACCACCAGCCTCGCCCCCTCCGTCGGCTGCACTCGCGCCGATGCCGGACAGCTCGAGCAAGTCATCATGAATCTCGTCGTCAATGCCAAAGACGCCATGCCCAACGGCGGCAAAATCTGCATTCGCACCGCCAGCGTCTCCCTCGACGATTCCTACCGCCCCGAAAATACTTTCATCAAGAACGGCCCCTACGTCATGATCTCCGTCAGCGACAACGGCGAAGGCATGGACCGCGAAACCCAGGCCCGCATCTTCGAACCTTTCTTCACCACCAAAGAAAAAGGCAAAGGCACCGGCCTCGGACTCTCCACCGTCTACGGCATCATCAAGCAAAGCGGCGGCTACGTCTTCGTCCAGAGCGAACTCGGCCGCGGCACCGTCTTCACCATTTATTTCCCCCGCGTTGATGAACCCTCCGAAGCCGTCGGCGCCACTCCCGTTTCCCTCTCCGCCGCCGGCGGAACCGAAACCGTCCTCCTCGTCGAGGACGAAGATTCCGTCCGCCAGCTCGTCCGCGAAACTCTCGAATCCCGCGGCTATCGCGTCCTCGAAGCTCCCAACGGCAGCGCCGCACTTGCCCTCGCCGCCGCCCACTCCGATCCCATTCACCTCGTCATCACCGACGTTGTCATGCCCGGCCTCAACGGACACGAACTCGTCCAGCAACTTTTCCCCGCCCGTCCCGCCATCAAAGTCCTCTACCTTTCCGGCTACGCCGAAGATGCTTTCCCTACCACCGCCGCCGTCGCCATCGACGCCCAGAAAACTTTCCTGCAAAAACCCTTCACCCTGCAAAACCTAACCCGCAAAGTCCGCGAAGTCCTCGGCCCCCCCCGCCAACACCTAGATGCCTGCCAGCGCCCCGAACACCTTGTCATCCTGAGCGAAGCGAAGGACCCATGCAACTTGCCGCCAGCGCCCACGCTGCCGGTAGGGACCTGCAGACGTAAAATCTCTTCGCAACCGCACCGCGGCTCCCATCATCAGTACAATAAGAACTCTGGAGGAAAAATCATGGCTTTCGAACTACCCCCGCTGCCGTATGACTACGCGGCTCTCGAACCCGTCATCGACAAGCAGACGATGACCATCCACCACGACCTTCATCACGGCGCCTACGTAAAAAATCTCAACGCCGCTATCGAAAAGCATCCCGAACTCTTCAAGAAATCCGCCGAAGATCTCATCCGCGACCTCAACGCCATCCCCGAGGACATTCGCGGCGCCGTCCGCAACAACGGCGGCGGCCACGTCAACCACACCATGTTCTGGAAAATCATGAAGCCCAAAGGCGGAGGCGATCCCACCGGCCCCATCGCCCAGGCCATCACCAAAACTTTCGGCAGCTTCAAAGATTTCCAAACCAAATTTAACGACGCCGGCGTAAAACAATTCGGCTCCGGATGGGTCTGGCTCGCCGGCAGCCAGGGGCGACGTCCACATCATGTCCACGCCCAATCAGGACAGCCCGATCTCCGTAGGCCACTTCCCCATCTTCGGCAACGACGTCTGGGAGCACGCCTACTACCTGAAATACAACAACCGCCGCCCCGAATACCTCGCCGCCTGGTGGAACGTAATCAACTGGGACGAAGTCAACCAGCGCTACGAAGCCTACAAGAGCGGCAAAGCCGTCCAGGAGCCGGCCCTAGCCGCCCGCTAACCCAATCCGTCGTCCCCGAGGACCTGTCATCCCGGGGACCTGTCATCCCGGGGACCTGTCATCCTGAGCGCAGTGGCCGTTTCGCGAAAGCGAAGCGGCCACGAAGTCGAAGGACCCCTACACCTCTAACAGTTTCTCAGTAGTCTCAAGGCGTTCTCCCCGTGCATACACGTTTTTTCCAGCACGCAGCCCATTAGCCGCTCTATGAAGTCAACAATAAAGGCCCCGCGCACCGTGCGAGGCCTTTTCTCGCTTCTCGGATGAAACTCTACGCCGCAGCCATCTCCACATACTCACTCGGATCCGCCTCGAACTCCTTCCTGCACTCCTCGGAGCAGAAAAAATACTTCCTCCCCGCAAACTGCGTCTGGAATTCCGTCCTCCTATCGTCCACTTTCATTCCGCAAACCGGATCCATCGTCATAAAACCCTCCAGTCAGAAAAATTTTGTTCCCCAGGAATCTCATCCTAATGACTCCTCGTTGCAATGTTCTTCTTAGCAACGATCTCTCCGTTCTCCGCCCCGCCTAAGTGACTGACCGCGCCCACCTTGTTCACCACCAAAATCTCCCCTACGGAAGATCCCCGAAGAAAATTCTTCTAACTCGCATGCACCTTATACCCACGCTCGCGCCGTCTGCCGTTCGCGAACCCACCTCGGTCGGAACCTAATAGGCTGATCACTCGTACCACATCCAGATCCCATGCGCCGGACCAAAAAATTCCGCCTGATCCTCCTGTCGCTCGCCTTGTACCTGGTATTCTCCCTGATAGCCGGAATCCTCATCGCCGACGGAACCCTGCATCCAGCCCGCCCCCTAACGCAAGCGGACGAAGTCAGATGCGAGTGAAATCGCCCACCATCTCGACTCAGATCTTCAAGACGTCTCCGTCACCACCCCAGACGCCGTCACCCTTCGTGCCTGGATAATCCATCCTCACCACAGCAACGGCGACGCCGCGATTCTCCTCCACGGCCTCGCCGACAATCGCATCGGCATGACCGGATACGCTCAACTCCTCCTCGCTAACGGATTCACCGTACTTCTTCCTGATGCCCGCGCTCACGGCGTCAGTGGAGGCGCGCTCGCCACCTACGGCCTCCTCGAACGCAACGATATCCACCGATGGTTCGACTTCCTCGCCTCGGAAGTTCACCCTCACTGCATCTTCGGACTCGGAGAATCCATGGGCGCAGCCGAACTTCTCCAATCCCTCGCCGTCGAGCCGCGCTTCTGCGCCATCGTCGCCGAATCTTCCTTCTCCAGCTTCCGCGAGATCGCTTACGACCGTATGGGCCAGCCCTTCCAACTAGGCCCCTGGTTCGGACGCACCATCTTCCGCCCCGTCGTAGAATTCGCCTTCCTCTACGTCCGCTGGGAGTACCATCTCGACATGCAGCAGATCTCGCCAGAAGATTCCGTCGCGGCCACCAGAGTCCCCGTCCTCCTGATTCACGGCCAGATCGACGGCAACATTCCCCTGCGTCACTCACTCCAAATCCAATCCCGCAATCGCAACGTAGTTCTCTGGGAAGTTCCCAACGCCGATCACTGCGGAGCCATAAGCGCAGCCCCACAAGAATTCGAGCACCGCCTGCTAGCCCGGTTCACTGATCACTAGCCGCTGACCACTGTTCACTGCCCACTGCCTTTCTGCATTTCCTGTGCATCCTGTGTGCACAATCCATCCTCGCCACTGTACAAAAATTTCCCCCTCCCGCATTTTCTCCAACCGAACCCGCTCTCTCCGTACGTCTTAGCGTCACCCCTTCGACAAGATTGACAATCCGTGCCGATCCGTGAAAATCCGTGGCAAGCATTTTCCTCAACTGCACCAAAAATACTGAATTGACCCCGCGCCCTTTCGCTCGTACATTCACTCTCGCCCTCTCAACGAAAATGAATCGGGAAATCGGTCGAAGACAAAAAGCGGCCGCTGCACGATCAACGGTCAACCGTCGCCCGTCACAAATCAAAAACTGAGAACTGACAACTGAGAACCGAGAACTGAATGAAAGCACAACCCATGGATCACCTACCGCACTCGCTTCCTGGTCAAGGCCAAGCAACTCACCACCAGCCTCGCCTTCACCGACGCCCTCGGCCGTCAGCACTCCGGACGCAAGGGCGACTATCTCGTCGAATCGACCGACGGCGTTCTCCGCATCGCCCCCCGTCAGATCTTCGAAGACATCTATGTCCCTCTGTTGTCAGGACAGGAAGAACCCTCACCTCGACCGGTGACGGACATCTTCTCCCTGCCGCCCCACCTAACCCGAAAATCTCCCCAACCCTACCGCGACCGCCGCAACCCCAGCCCCGGCCTTCGCTCCCTATAGACGGCCTTCGAAGCCTATCGCTCCGAGGGATTTTCACTGGCAACTGGCTACTGGCTACTGGCCATTGGCAACTGCTTTTTGTGAACAGACCATGAATTTCCCTTGTGGAAAACGATTCCACCACCCCCGCACCAAGGCCGTCATTGTTGAGGATACAACCTATGGTGTTTCTCTCTTGACAGGCACAATAAGCGGGAGTAACTTTGCATTCCCATAGCCCTTTTATTGCTCTCCTCGCGGGAACGAGGCGGACGAAATTGAGAGGGCGCAGTCAGGAAAGACTTACGGGCGGCGTCAGGCCAGAGGTGACCGGACGCCACCCGTAAACGTAAGAAAACAAGCGAGTAAACGTGGCCGAAGGCCGGTAGCCGGAAGCCGAATGAGTTAAAAAGTGCGGTGGCCGTTCTCCCGACCCCTCCCCCGGGCGGACGACTAAGTTTTTAAGTGTTTGGCCGAAGCCCGAAAGCCAAAGCCCGAAGCCAGCTTCTAGGAGCCCGAGATTGGAAGCCATAACCCGACTGGTCGCCGATTCCCTCGCCCGCCACGGCTTTGATCGCCCCGTCGATCCACGCCGCCTGCAATGGTCGCGCTGGTTCCGCTGCGAATCCCCTCACAGCCTCCTCGTCGTCCCCAGCAAACCCGGCATTTTCGCCCTCGCCGAAGAAGTCATGGATCTGGGGTCAAGCAATACCTTGGGAGCAAGCAATCCCCAGGTGGGGACGACCGCCCCCGGCTATCCAGCCGAGCAAAGCTCGGCAGATGCGTCCATCGACTCAACTCTTGGGGGGAGCACAGCTTGGGAAGGGCACGACTTCAGCTCTGAGCCTGCCCTGAGCCAGCGCAGCGCGCCGAAGGGTGCCGTGACGTCGCCAAAAAATTCGCCAGCTTCAGCTGCCGACGCCCCCATCCGCCGCATGCTCGCCGTCCTCCAGTTCTCCGAAGACGACGACATGGCCTTCACTCTCGACCGCATGTTCACCTGCATCAACCCCATGCGCGCCCGCCTCTCCTCCGGACGCTGCTTCCTACGCTTCGTCGTCATCGAAGATCAGGCCCAGCGCCGTAACATCTGCAACGCCCTCAACCAATGGATGCTCTCCTCCGCCGAAAAAGCCTCCGGCATCCCAACCGACTTCCAGTCGTCTCTCGAACTATCAAGCATGGGGCGCACGCCCTCGTCCGCCACCGCCGAAAGCACCGAAACTGTGGCCCAGGGATTCCAGTCCGCCAAAGCGGCAGAGTCCCTGCCCCAGGCCCCGCATCTCGATTCCGGAGCCAACAAGAACCTTCACTGTCCTCACCCCCTCCCCTCCGGCTTCTAGTCAGAGGGATTTTCAGGCGGGTGCAGCAGGCCTTAAGGCCTGCGTTAGAAGATCGTCTTTTGAATTGGGCTTTAGCCCCCGAAGGGTTTGGCCGTAGAAAGCACCACCGACGCCGGCAGCACCGTGGAAGAGCGGCGCTTCAGCGCCGCGTGAGAAGCAGAAATGATCTGGGGCTTTAGCCCCCGAAAAGCTCTTTACAAGAACCGCCCCGAACAAATTCCCGTTCGGGCACAGCCCAATTCCCCCGTCCACCCCCATGGACCCCGAATCGGGCCGACGTAGATAGAATCTAACTATTAATGGAGAAAGCAATGCCCGAGGTCAAAACCACTACCGTTAATTCCCCCGCATCCCCTGTCACCCCTGCGAAGAAAAAGGCCCCCGGCCTCGCCTTCCGCCGCTTCTTCACCAAGCTCGGCGTCTCCCCCTACGACGAACTCGAATGGGACCTCCGCCTCGCCCAGATCACCGACGCCAAAGGCGAAGTGATCTTCGAGCAAAAGGATGTCGAAGTCCCCAAAGACTGGTCCATGACCGCCACCAACATCGTGGCCAGCAAATACCTGCACGGCAAGGTAGGCACGCCCGAGCGCGAAACCGGAGTCCGCCAGCTCGTCACCCGCGTAGCCGAAACCATCCGCAACTGGGGACTAGCCCAGGGCTACTTCAAGACCCCCGAAGACGGAGCCACATTCCACGACGAACTCGTCCACATCCTCGTTCGCCAGTACGCCGCCTTCAACTCACCCGTCTGGTTCAACGTAGGCTGCGACCGCATCGAGCCCAACTCCGACGCTCGCAACTGGCACTGGAATCCGCAAACTCAGCAGGTCGAGTTCGGGGTAACCGGATACAGCAAGCCGCAATGCTCCGCCTGCTTCATCAACTCAGTAAAAGATTCGCTCGATTCCATTCTGACTCTCGCGAAGACCGAAGGCATGCTCTTCAAGTGGGGTTCAGGCACCGGCACCAACCTCTCGCCCCTGCGTGGATCAACCGAAGGACTCAGCGGAGGAGGCACCGCCAGCGGTCCGCTCAGCTTCATGAAAGGTTTTGACGCCTTCGCCGGAGTCATCAAGTCCGGAGGCAAAACCCGCCGCGCCGCCAAAATGGTCATCCTCAACGTCGACCATCCCGACATCGTCGAGTTCATCGAGTGCAAACAGAAAGAAGAAGCCAAAGCCCACGCGTTAGTAGCCCAGGGATACGACGGCTCCCATCCCGATTCCGACGCCTACTCTTCCATCTTCTTTCAGAACGCCAACAACTCCGTCCGCGTCACCGACGACTTCATGTACGCCGTTGTCCGCGACACCGATTTCTCCACCAAAGCCATCGGTGACGGCAGCGTCATGAAAACCTACAAAGCCAAAGACCTCATGAAAAAGCTTTCCGAGGCCACCTGGCACTGCGGCGATCCCGGCATGCAGTACGACACCACTACAAACCGCTGGCACACCTCGAAGAACACGGCGAGAATTAACGCGAGCAACCCCTGCAGCGAATACATGTTCCTCGACGATTCAGCCTGCAACTTAGCCAGCCTGAATCTCCTCAAGTTCGCCCCCAACGGCACCTTCGACGTAGAAGCCTACCGCCACGCGGTAGATGTCTTAATCACCGCGCAGGAAATTCTCGTAGACAACGCGGGATACCCGACAGAAGCGATTATGCGCAACTCCCACGACTACCGTCCGCTGGGCCTAGGCTACGCAAATCTCGGCGCGCTCTTAATGGCCGCAGGCCTCCCGTACGACTCCGACGCCGGCCGCGACTACGCCGCCTGCGTCACCGCCATCATGTGCGGCGAAGCGTATTTGCAATCAAGCAAGATCGCCGAACAATGCGAACCCCTGACCCCCGCCACCGAAACAGTAGCAACGCGTCTCGGCGTAACCGAAGCCGCCAACATGCCCGGCGCCGCCTGCCCCGGCTGGTACATCAACCGCGAACCATTCCTCGACGTAATCCGAATGCACCGCGCGTCCGTGAACAACATAAACAAAAATAACGTCCCGAGCGCCCTCTACGAATCCAGCAAACAATGCTGGGACGAAGCCCTGGCCCACGGCGAAAAACACGGCTACCGCAACAGCCAAGTAACAGTATTAGCCCCCACCGGCACAATAGGCTTCATGATGGACTGTGACACTACAGGAGTAGAGCCTGACCTTGCGCTGGTTAAGTACAAGAAGCTGGTGGGTGGAGGAATGATTAAGATTGTTAATCAGACTGTGCCTACTGCTTTGTTCAAGCTTGGGTACGATCACGATCAGGCTAACGCTATTGTTAGCTACATTGATGCGACAGGCACGATCGAGGGGGCTCCGCATGTTAAGGACGATCATCTGGCGGTGTTTGATTGTTCGTTTAAGCCGGCTAAGGGGACGAGGTCGATTGCTTACATGGGGCATCTGCGGATGATGGCTGCTGCGCAGCCATTCATCTCGGGAGCTATATCGAAGACGGTCAATCTTCCGGAGAATGCTTCAGTCGAAGACATCATGGAGGCTTATCTTCAGGCCTGGAAGCTTGGTCTGAAGGCCGTTGCCGTGTATCGCGATGGATGCAAGAAGTCGCAGCCCTTGTCTGCTGCCGGGACTAAGACTGCCAACTCTTCGAAAGACGACCCGCGGCCGGGGGCGGCCGCGCCACACGAGGAAGACAATCTGAATGCGCCTCCTCGTGCCGTGCGGCACAAGCTGCAGGAGGAGCGCGCGTCGATCACGCACAAGTTCAAAGTCGGCGACCATGAGGGCTACATCACGGTTGGGCTCTATCCGGATGGCGAGCCGGGCGAACTTTTCATCACCATGGCGAAAGAAGGGTCGACCGTCTCGGGCCTGGTGGATAGCTTTGCGCTGGCAGTGTCGATTGCGCTGCAGCATGGCGTGCCGCTGAAGCTGCTCTGCGAAAAGTTTGCGCATACGCGGTTTGAGCCGAGCGGGTGGACGAGCAATCCTGACATTGGATTTGCCAAGTCGATCATGGACTACATCTTCCGCTGGCTGCAGTTGCGTTTTCTGACCGGGCAGCAGCAGATGCTGTTTGAGAATCTGCGGCTGCGTCCGGCGGGTGTCAGCTCGCAGCCGTCAGAAGAAACGGCGTCCGGCATCCGGCGTCCGGAAGCCGGGAGCCGGGAGCCCGGCGCCGGTTCCGTGCACGCGGCCGACCAACTGGCCGGGATCATCGACCTAGGCGACGCTCCTACATGCAGCTTTTGCGGGAGCATCATGACGCGGAATGGGAGCTGCTACCGGTGCGGCAGTTGCGGAAGCACGAGCGGGTGCAGCTAAATCCAAAGCGTCAGGAAAATTTACTGTCCGTCATTTTTATTGACAGCGAACAAATTCTTTATTAAAGTGTAGTTGGATCGCCGTTACGGTGATTCGGCAGGTTCTTTGACATTTGTTCTCTAGCGGCAGGCTGCTTCTATGGTCGAGTCCCTCGTCAGCGGACGGGGGACATAAAGCGGCGGGGTATGTCTCCTCGCTGCGATGGAGAGGTTAAACCATCATTCTGACGCTGCTCCCTGTGTACTCCCGTTCGGTGGGGGAGATGTGGTGACAGTTGTTGGACGTGTACGTTGCAAGTTGTGCGGCACACGTTGGGTGAGTTTTCCGGTCCGGTCCATTCTCCTTCGGACAGCTGCCTTCTGCGGCACCGGCAACTGCCGGTAAGGAGAGCAAATGAAAAAAGATAGGAACTTGCAATTCTGCATGGATGAACTCCAATCCATGCAGAACCGAGATGGACTCGGATCGGAACAGAGGAGCGCATTAGAAAAGGCTGAAGGCAAGTTGAAGCGGCTTTGGCGAAAACCCAATCCAAGCAGAAGAGAAATCTTCAGGGTGGTGCGGGAAGTAGCCGAGGCAATCATCAAGCACTTCGTCTGCTGAGTTGGCGTGAGCTCGCTTAGCTTTCTATTGCTCGAGTTCTAGGGAAAACTCACTTCCAAGATTCTGGGACCAGATGGACTATTCGAAGGCGATTCGTGTTGCACGGGCTCTTGCTGATATGTCGCAGCGCGAACTGGCAAGGCGGATTTCGGTAGACTCAAGTCTTATTTCGATGTTGGAGAGCGGCAGGCGGAAGCCAAGTCTCGAAACCTTGGAGCGAATCTCCGCTGCTCTTGAAATCCCATTTCATTTGTTCGCTCTGCTAGCGTCCGAACCTGAGGATGTAAGGAAGGCAGATTCCGATGCGGTTCGTCGGTTGGCCGTGGGGCTAAGTAAGTTGCTGTTGGGTGGAGGAGAGGATGGGACTCGAAGAAGTGGCGCCCGTGGTCGGAAAGCTGCACATCCTCAGCGTAAAGCTGCTCGCCGACATACTCCAAATTCCAAAAGAAACGCTGGTTAGGCTCTCGCTCGAGCCGGGGTTGAACTACGACCCATTCGAGACTACCCGAAAATCTCGGCCGTTTCAGAAACACCCTCCCTCCAAGCTGCGACCGATCGATAACCCACTTAACGAACTCAGTTGGGTGCAGAAGAGGATCTACCGCAGGCTGCTCAAGCCCATTTGTTTCCCGGAACATGTGCTCGGGGCGGTTCCAAAGCGTAGCGTGCGGAACAATGCGGAACGCCACCTGAGGTCGGGCGCGCTGCTGGTCACGATCGACATAAGGCAGTGCTTCCCAAGCGTGACGAATGTCCACGTTTACCGTGTCTGGCGGCAGTTCCTAGATTGCTCGACGCCGGTGGCAAAGCTTCTGACACGGCTGACGACGTTTCGGCGGCGCCTGCCGCAGGGAGCGGCAACCAGCCCTCTTCTCGCCAACCTATTTATCTGGATGGTCGATGAACCAATCAGGCGGGCTTGCGGAGAAATGGGTGTCGAGTATTCGACTTACATCGATGACCTCCCGTTCTCCGGCGAACGTGCGCGCGAGTTGATACAAGTGGCGGCCTCGACGCTCGGGCCTCACGGACTTCGCCTGTCGCGGAAAAAAGTAAGGATCATGGGGCCACGGGCAGCCAAGATTCTCACCGGCACGAGGCTCGGTTCGGAACGGGTGCGAGCCCCGAGGGAGAAGCTTTCGAGGATTCGCTCGGGCATATGCAAGCTGCGAACTGGGTTGGTCAGGGAGCAGGACGAAGAGAGATACATCAAAGGCTTGGTTGGGCAGTTGCGATTTGTTCACCATCTCTGTCCGCGCGATGTTCGCCCGTATGCAAGGGAGCTGGTGGCGGTCAGTAAGGGTCGACCACTCGAGGAGCCTGACAGGCGGTTCCTTCTTGCCTCAGGCTAGACCTGCGCCCAGACGGCGTCGTTCATAGTATGCAGATCGTCAGCTGCCCGCAGTGGCGGCTATGCCACGCATTAGGAATACCATCGCGCTTGATCCTTCCTGCATGCTCGAGAAGTGCTGTAATGCATTAGCGTCCTTCTGGTAGCCACTCTCCGCACAGCCGGAGTTCTCGCAGAGTTTAACCGCTCTGGCATAGGTATCGGGAAACCGCTGTCTGTGCTTTTCGAGGAACGAAAGGCTTGCAAGCATGAATCCGGCCATGGAACCGCTCGTGCTGCGATCGGCGGTGTCTAGGATCGCCTCGGCCTCCTTCTCGATTCGGTGCGTCTCCTCCAACTGCTGCTGGAATGCCGAAACCTTGTGCTGGTATTCAACCATGCCGGCAGCCAAGGCCGTGATGAACACCCCGTAGGCCAGATGAATGAACTTTGATTTGAGTCCCGGCGCCGAAATCAGCAATGCGATCAGAGAGGCTATCGACCCGGCGACTCCGACGGCAAAGAAAAAGGCGGCCATGAGTCCCTCCTCGTGCTTTCCGCCGAAGATTCTACTCCCGCCTCATCAGAACCGGGAGGCGCTTCCTAGTTCCTGCTGGCGCCGCAGCGCCATCCCTGCGGGACTTGGTTTATTTCTCTGCGGGCCTGCGGCACGACTTAGGTCGTGCCCCTCCCGGTCGTGGCGCCCAAATCCTCAGAGGGATGGGGTTGTGGAATCCCACCCTTCGCAAAGTGCGCGAAGGATGGGGCACCCTCGGTTTGTGGTGGTGCCGACAGACAGCAGGTTCCTCGACTCCGCAAGATCATCCGCTTTGCGGATGATCTTTCTCCGCTCGGAATGACAAGATCTTGAGAGGGTGGTGCACGACTGACGTCGTGGCCTTCCCGGGCCTGGCGATTCCCGAATCCTCAGAGGGATGGGCCCGTGGAATCCCACTCTTCGCAAAGTGCGCGAAGAATGGGGCAGCCTCTTTCGTGGTGGTGTCGGCTGACAGCAGGTTCCTCACCGGGCTTTCAGCCCTGTTCGGAATGACAAGATTTCAAAATGACATCCTGATTTTTTCTTGGGGCTGTCTGTGGTAAGGTGCATCAGTGGTTCCCGGAGCGAATCATGACGGATCGATTGCAAAAACTTCTTGATCAGGCGAAGAAGGCTGTTCCCAGCGCACAGGAAAAAGAAGAACAACGGCGGAGCTTTGCTTATGGGAACACGAAGATTGAGAATCCTCATATCACGCGGGAGATGGTGGACCGGGAGGCGGATGCGCTAGGAGCTCCGAAGAATGGGCGAGGAACAGGATCGGCATAGCAAAGCGCTCGATGTCGAGCTAATTGCCGATCCCATTGCACGGGCCGAAGCCGAGGCCAAGAATGGCATAAGGCAGTTCGACGCGGTCGTCGAACTGATCGATTACTTTCTGTCGCCAGACAGGAAAGTTAAACTGCGACCGTCCCACCTGCTGCACCTGCACCGCATTGCGCTTGAGGGCATCAGTTCGTATGCAGGAAATTACCGTCCCGCGGGAATTGAGATTTATGGCAGCCGCCACCAGCCGGTCGGCGCACATCTGGTGCCCGGCGAAATCGAGGAGATGTGCGAGTACATCAATGAGAAGTGGGCCGTGAGCTCGCCCTTACATTTAGCCGCTTACGCGCTTTGGAAGCTCAATTGGATCCATCCGTTTACTGACGGAAATGGGCGGACGCGCGGGCTTTGTCCTATCTGCTGCTCTGCGCCCGGCTCGGATATCGGCTTCCTGGAAAAAATACAATCCCAGAACAGATTGCGGCAGACAAGACTCTCTACTACAAGGCGCTGGAAGCTGCGGACAAGGAGTGGGCGGGAAAGAAGGTTGATTTGTCTGTCCTCGAGATGCTGCTTGCGGACCTGCTTGCCATCCAGTTGGTTTCTGTCCACGATCAGGCCATGGGGGGTAACCGACAATAGCGGCGAGCAGTCCCTGCGAGACTCTATTCCGTCTCTTAGGGGCTTGCGGCACGACTGAAGTGGTGCCGTTCCCGGGCGTGGCGCTTGCCAAATCCTCAGAGGGATGGGGCTGTGGAATCCCACTCTTCGCAAAGTGCGCGAAAGATGGGCCACCCTGGCGGAAAACGCCCACGGGGGCTGAAGGCCGGTTCCCTTTGGAGCACTTGACGCGGCGCTGAAGCGCCGCTCTTCCACGGTACTCCATGGGTTCGGGAAGGCTGGATTGCGGCGCGACTGAGGGCGTGGCCTGCCCGAATCGTACATACAGTAACGCCAATTTTCCTGGAACATTCCCCCAGTTTTGCCCCCTCGGAAGCCATCTCGCGCCCTCCCGCAACTCTCTTGGATTACTTAGTTTAGGAGGCCTATACATACAACACGATGCGCACAGAAATGCACTTATGAATTCCAAAACTGGAACGTTCAGCTCGTATGTTCCAGTTGGAACACTTTAACTCCCCCTCCCGTCGTCCCCTTATTCCATTTTAGCGGGGGTGGCGGAGGGCGTTTAGGACGATTATGGCGCTGATGGCGAAGGAGACTACGGCGGCGAGGGCGGCGATGAGGAGGACGGCGGGGTCGAGGTGGAGGACGTCGGCGAAGACGGCGGCGGCGGCGAAGAGGACTCCGATGAGGTTGAGGGCTAGGGGAGCTTTCGAGGAAGACGATGGCGGGGATGAAGTTTGGGAAGAAGAAAGATCTGGGCGGAGGCGGCGTTGCAGGAGGAGTGCGGCTACTCCGATGGCGGCGACTACGACCAGAGCGACGGGGCTGAGGAATGCTTTGCGGCTGGTGTAGAGGACGACGAGGGCGAGAGCGGCGAGGAGGAGTCCGGCGGCGATGACGGTGAGGCTGCGGGGCGGAGGAGTGGGTCCGGGAGTGGAGAGGTTGTCGGGCATGGGGGCGCGTCTTGGGATTTATACAGGGGTGAGGAGTGGTTTTCAAATTTTCCGAGTGCGTCGGGCCGGCAGGGTCTGAGGGTCTCGTCCCTGCATCATTGCGCCTGGCGAAAAACGTCCACCGGGGCTGAAGCCCGGCTTTTTTTGGACTTTACGCGGCGCGAAGCGCCGCTCTTCCACGGTACTGCATGGGCTCGAGGCGGTTGGCTCGCGGCACGGCTGCAGTCGTAGCCTACCCGGGGCGTCGTGCTCTAGGAGTCGGGAGGGTTGTGGGTCATGCCTACTAGCCATTCGGCGTGGAGGGGGTCGCCATGGTTGACGGCGTAGAGGACTAATTCGACGCGGGAGGAGATTCCGAGTTTGTCGAAGATGCGGAAGAGGTATTTCTTTATGGTGTGCTCGCTTAGGTTTAGTTCGCGGGCGGTGTCGCGGTTGCTGAGTCCGTCGGCGACGAGGGCTACGACTTGTTCTTCGCGCGGGGTGAGGAGTTGCTGTCCGACGGAGTTGAGGACGCGGAGGGAGGGGACCTCGGAGATGAGGTCGAGGAGGAACGTCATCTGCTCGGTGTTGGCCCAGATCTGTCCGGTGGCTACGCGCTGGATGCAGCGGCAGAGCAGGCGGAAATGAGTATCGGAGATGCAGAAGATGCCGCGGGCGCCGGAGCGGAAGGCGCTGACGACGAGTTCGCGGTCGTAGGATTCGACCAGGAGAACTTTCGCAATGGCGGGATGGGAGAGATGAACGCGGCGCATGGAAGCCATCTGGCTGGCGATGTTGACGGAGTGGTTGAGGGAGAGGATAACGACTTTGGCGGGAGTGGATGCGACGGCCTGGAGGATGGAGGCAATGTCGATGGGGCAGGTGGAGATGCGGAACTCGGAGCGGCGGCGCAGGGCGCTGGTGAGGAGTTGGGCCTGCATGCGGTTGGAATCGGCAATGAGGACGGCGATGGCGGCGGGTGGTGACGGAATCGTCAGGATGGGGCTCCGAGGGAAACGGAATTGAGGAACGTCCTGATCTTAGGGGTGGGGGGAGCGGTACTCAAGGGCAGATGTCACATTATTCGGGACGGGCGTTCAAATCGGGAAAAAGTATTGTGCCGCTGTGGAAAAAGTGCGATGAGCCGGAATGGGATTCGGGGTGTAGCGGCAGATCGGGCGTGAATGTGGCGGCGGCGTGGGTTTACTTCTGGGTGCGGGCGTTCGGTTCTTGCTGGGCGTGTGATGCGGCGAACATGCAAGTCTACTTTTGTGGGTAGGCGATTGGGGGCTGGGGTTGAGGCGCTGTTGGAGGTGCGGAAGTTTGTTGAAGCCGCGGTGGTCGCGGCTTTGGGCGATTTGGCGACTCGAGGTTGCATGCCCACGATGGTAGACAGCACTTCCCAAGTCTTGTTGAGAAATCCACGGGGACGTAGTTTGCATGAAGAGGGACGCGGAAGCAGGAGCGGCTCTCGGAATCCAGGAAAATAGAGCTCATCACGCAATGAAGCCCTTCGTTGGCTGGACAAGAGTTGCGGTGATGGGCGTCGTGTCATTGCAGCTTTGCGTGGCCGCATTCGCCCAGGAGGAAAAGAAAGAGCAGGACCTGGGAGCAAGTCCACAGTCTTCTCCAACTGGCCAAACCGGGGCTGGGATGGGAAGCACAGGAATGGTGGCCGCAAAACCCGGACAAGCGGACGGCATGGGAAACCCTCGGCTCGGAGGGGAACGCCGTCCGCTTTACCGGCTGAACCGCAGCGACGTGGTGGCATTGAGTTTCACACTGTCGCCTGAGCTGGACCAGACGCTGACCATACAACCGGACGGATACATCACCTTAAAGGATGCGGGGCCGGTGCTGGCCCAGGGACTGACGCTGGAGGAGTTCCGCGCGGCGGTGCGGCTGGCCTACACGGGGTATCTGCACGATCCGCAGGTCGCGGTGGCGCTGAAGGAGTTCGAGCATCCTTATTTTATTGCGGGCGGAGAGGTAGGAAAGCCGGGCAAGTACGAGCTGCGCGCGGACACGACGATTATGGAGGCGGTAGAGATTGCGGGCGGGTTTACGCACGAGGCGAAGCACTCGCAGGTGCTGCTCTTCCGGCATGTGAACGACGATTTAGTGGAGGCGCGGGTCTTCAATTTGAAGAAGATGTTGCAGGACAAGAACCTGAGCGAGGCGCCGGAGTTGCGGCCGGGGGATCTGGTGTTTGTTCCGCAGAATTCGATCTCGAAGATCGAGCGGTTCATGAGTAGAGCATCCATGAGTATGTACGTAAGTTCCACGCAGTTTTAGAAAACGACTTTATCCGGCGACTTTACCGGGCGAACCAGGTCCACCGCATGCAAGATCAAGAGGGAGCGCGCAGGGCAGAAGAACGGGAGTCGCCGACGTTGCGTGAGCTGGCGATGGTGCTGTTCCGGCAGTGGAAACTTTTTGCCGGGGTTTCGAGCCTGGTATTCGTTCTGGCGGTGGTGTATGCGTTTGCGGGAGCGACGTACCGGGCGCATGTGAAGGTGCTCGTGCGGCGGGGACGAGCAGACCCTCCGGTGGCGGCGCAGGAGAATGCGCCTCCTGATTTTTCGCGGGTGGAAGTGACGGAAGAAGAGCTGAATTCAGAGGTGGAGCTGTTGAAGGACGACGACGTTTTGCGGCGAGTGGTGGAGGCCAACGAACTGGAAGCACATGACTGGCTGCGATGGCTAAGGCCGCACGAGGAGCAGGCGGCGCGGGTGGAACGAGCGGCGAAGAAATTGGCGGGAAGGCTGGAGGTGGAGTCGATCAAGAAGACCAATCTGATCGCGGTGAGTTATGACGCGGCTGATCCGCAGGTGGCGGCGCGCGTGCTGCAGTCGCTGGCCGGAGTTTACCTGGAAAAACATATGCAGGTGCACCGGCCGGGCGGACAACTGCATTTTTTCGATGAGCAGACGGAGGAGTCGCGGCGGCAACTGGAGGAGGCTCAGGGCAAGCTGGTGGACTTCACGAAGAGCCATGGCGTGGTGGTGGCGGCGCAGGAGCGCGATCTGGTGTTGCAGCGACTGAACGATGTGGAGGCGAGTTACCGGCAGACGCAGGTGGAAATGTCGGAGACGGAGCATCGAGTTCACGAACTTGACGTGCAACTGGCGAAGCTGCCGCAACGGAGTACGACGCAGGTGCGGACGGCGGATAATCCGGAGTTGTTGCGGGCGCTGAAGGCGAGCCTGCTGGACCTGGAATTGAAGAAGACGCAGTTACTGACGAAGTTTGAGCCGAGCCATCGTCTGGTGCGGGAGGTTGAGCAGGAGATCGCGCAGGCGCAGGCTGCGATCGCGGCGGAGAAGTTGAATCCGGTGCGCGATGAAACCACGGACCAGGATGCGAACTATGAGTGGGCCAAGGCGGAGCTGCAGAAGGCGCGGGTTGAGATGAAGGGATTGGCGGGGCGAGAGGCGACCACGAGCGCGCACCTGGCAGGATACCGCACGCTGGCTCGCGAACTGGGCGAGGACGCGATTGTGCAGGATGACTTGACCAGCAGCGAGAAAGCCGCGCAGGACAACTACCTGCTGTATGTGAAGAAACGCGAAGAAGCGCGGATGGGCGATGCATTAGACGAAGGCGGCATTGTGAATGTGGCGATCGCGGAGGAGCCGGTGGTGCCGGCGTTGCCGGTGTGGCCGGCGGGAGTGGTTGTGCTGGTGGGCTTTGCCGCAGCGCTGACTTCGGGTACTGGGGCTGCGTTCGCGGCGGATTATCTGGACCCGGCGCTGCGTACGCCGGAAGAAGTGATAGCGTGCCTGGAGATTCCGGTGTTGGCTTCGCTGCCGGAAGAGGTGGGCAGGCGGTTATCCGCCTGAAGGAGAGGAAATGAGTGCGAACGCGGACGTGCTGGGAAGAGCGGATCTGGTGGGGTCTTCGGCGCGAGAAACCGCGCAGGTTGCGGCCTTTTGCGAGACCGGCGAGTGGAATCCGGAGGACTTTGCGCGGGAGCAGATTCGAGGGCTGGTGCGGCGTGGTGTTCCTTGCGAGCGGGGTGCGTCCGGTGAAGCAGGTGGTGTTCAGCGCGGCGGAGCCGCGCACGGATGTGGCCAGTATCTGCAATCAAGTGGGACAGGCTCTGGCGCTGGAGACTCAGGCTGATGTCGCGATCGTGGAGCCGGGCAGCTGCGGACGGGACGAGTGATGCGCGGGCTCATCGGCAACGCAGGGAATGCCGCGATCAAATCCTGGTCCACGCAGATAGCGGAGAATTTGTGGCGCGTGCCGGAGTTTGCGTGGTGCGAAGGCGGTGAAGAAACAGGCACGGGGACGCTATTGGCTTTCCTGCCTGGCGGAGCTGCGGAACGAGTTTGAGTATGCGGTCATTCAAGGGCCGGCAGCGGGGACTATCGAGCGAGGCTGGCTTACTGGGGCAAATGGCGGACGGAATCATTCTGGTGCTGGGAGCTCACAGCACGCGGAAGAGCGACAGCCCGCAAGATCAAGGAAACTCTGGAAGCGGCGCAGTCTCGAATTCTGGGAACGGTGCTGAGCGAGCGAAGGTTTCCGTGCCGGAGGGGATTTATCGCCGGCTTTAGGCGAAGCGGTTGCGGTTGTGGTGACAGGCGACGGCAGATAGGAAAGCGAGCCAGACGCGCCATTATTGCGTCGCAAAGAACGCGACGCTTGGCGCGGCTCGCCCGGATCCTTCGCTGCGTGAAGAACGCTTGCTCGGGATGACAAGCAAACCTGTCGGGCGCAGTACAGAAGTTGAAACGCTGTGCAAAAGAAAACGAAAAAGGCGATGGGACTCAATGAGCGGTAGCTATGGAGTCCCGGCGGCGGGGGTTGCGGGCTTGGTAAGAATCGCAGCCGCAGCCGGTGTGGCGGGCATCCTGCCGCAGTGGTTTGCGGTGCAGACGCGCTACCGGTTCGAGAAAAGAGTGGTGGCGCAGCTTAACCACAAGAGCTGCGAAGTCTACCTGCCACTGCTGACGGAAAATCACACGTGGAGCGACCGGCAGAAGGTAGTGACGATTCCACTGTTTCCGGGATACGCGTTCGTGCATATCGATCAGTCCCACGATGCGCGGCAGGCGGTGTTGCAAACTGCGGGGCTGATTGGTTTCGTGAGCTTTGGAGGGATGGTGGCGGCGGTGCCGCCGAAGCAGATTGAAGATCTGCAGTTGTTGCTGCAAGAAAAAGGGTCTCTTTTCGCTGCACGCGTTTGTGCATACGGGACAGCGGGTGCGAATCCGGGGTGGTTGCCTGCAAGGATTGGAAGGCGTGCTGCTGCAGCACGAAAAAGAAAAGCTGGTGATCTCGATTGAATCGATCCAGCGCTCGCTGGCGATCGAGATCAAGGGGTACGAGTTGGAATTGGTCTGAAGTGTCTTCTCCTTTTTTAAATCCAAGGCAACAGAAACCTCGAGGGAGCCGAGTGGGCTGCGCGGTTGATCCCGGGAGCGGGGTTCGAGTGCGGGCGGAAAAAGCCGCAGCGGGAGACTGGGAGATACGGTGGATTCGTGGGCTCGAATGCGGGTTCATTTCCGAGCCGTGGGGCGAAAAATGGCGCGGGCGCGGTTGCGATCGAGTGGCCCAGAGCGCCGCAGGCTTGGGGCGGCGGCAGGAATTGGATGCAGGCAACGCTGGCGTGGGTGGCCGGCGTGCTGCACCTGGGCGCGGGGCTGGCGTCGCGGTGGGCCGAACGGGAGGGCGAACCGCGGGGAGCGCGGGCGATGGGCGGGATGCGGAACGTGCTGATTGTGGGGGCGGGCGGACTGGGTCATCGATTGGCGGATTATCTGGAAAAACACCCGGAGATGGGGCGATCCGTTTGCGGTTTTCTGGATGACCGGAAGCTGCGTGGAAAAAACGTGATGGGGCGCACGAGCGAACTGGCGGAACTGGCGCGTACCGCATTTGTGGATGAGGTGATTCTGGCCGTGCCGCATGACCGGGACCTGACGCTGCGGGTGCTGCGCGCGGCGCGGCAACTGCGGCTGGACGTGAAGATGGCTCCGGATCTGTTTGGTTGCGAGACGGTGCGGGAGACCGAACGGATCGGCGGGATGCCACTGATTTCACTGCATGAAGAGCGTTTGCCGGTTGCGGGATTGCTGCTGAAACGCGTGCTGGATGTGGTGGGAGCGGGAGCGGCATTGCTGTTGATGGCTCCGGTGCTGGGGTTGCTGGCGATGGTGATCCGGCTGGATTCGGCGGGGCCGGCGCTTTATGCGGCGATGCGTGCGGGGCGCAAGGGCAGGCCGTTCCGCTGCTACAAGTTTCGCACCATGGTGAGGGATGCCGAGGCATTGAAAGAGAGGCTGCGGGAGCGAAATCAGAGGCAGGGTCCATTTTTCAAAATCACAGACGATCCGAGAATCACGCGGGTGGGACGATGGCTGAGGCGGTACAGTCTGGACGAACTTCCGCAACTGTGGAATGTGCTGAAAGGGGAGATGAGCCTGGTGGGGCCGCGGCCGCATCCGCTGGACGATTTTTCCGCGTATGCGATTGAGCATTTGCCGCGGCTGGATGTGATTCCGGGGATGACAGGGCTTTGGCAGGTGACGGCGCGGCGGGATCGGAGCTTTCAAGCGGGGATGAAACTGGATATTGAGTACATCCATCGCTGGAGCCTGGGGATGGACTTGAGGATTCTGCTGAAGACGGCGGTGGTGGTGCTGCGCGGGAGTGGGGAATGACGCCAGCGGGTTCGTGGGCGGGTGAGGCGGCGGGGCGCGGCGTTGGGCTGGGGCTGCGTCCGCTGCAGGCTTTGACGATGGCACCGGCTGTGCTGTTTCTGGGGGCGCTGGCGGCGATGCTGTTGCGGCCTCCGGATGTGCCTTTTTATGAGATCGACCGGGTTGCATTTGGATTGCTGGTAGTGGGCGTGATAGTGCGAGGGGTGGTGAAGCGGCGGCGGTTGCTGGTGATGGAGCGGGCGACCTGGCCGATGATCGGGCTGACGGTTCTGGCGATCGCGAGTGTGATTGGGCAGCCGTTCGATAACCGGACCTGGTGCTTGCTTGCGGCAAAATTTATTGTGCCGTTCGCACTGTTTCACCTGGCGGGGCTGGTGTTTCAGGAGGAGCGGCGACGGCGGCAGTTCGAGAGTTTTGCGCTGGTGGTGCTGGCTTATCTTTGTTTCACGTCGATTGCTTTCCTGGTGGGCGCGAAGTCGTGGATCTTTCCGCGTTTCATTCTGGATGAAAGCCTGGGCTACCACGTGGACCGGGCGCGGGGGCCGTTGCTGCAGGCGGTGGCGAACGGGGTTTCGCTAAACCTGTTGGGGGTGCTGGCGCTGCACGCGCTTCTGCGCGGACGGATACGCGGAGTGAAGGCGGCGCTACTGCTGGCTTGGCTGCCAGTGGCAATTCTGGCGACGATGACGCGTGCGGTCTGGCTTTCGTTCGCGGTGAGCGTCGTGGTGTTGATTATCCGCTCGCAAAACCGGAGGCTGCGGCGGATCTGCGTCGCAGTGACGATGGTGGGGGCTGTGGGTTTACTGATCACTTTGAGTTTTGACGAACAACGCCGCGCGCTGGGAGACCGGCTGCACGAATCTGGGCCGCTGGACTTCCGGCGAGGCGGTCTACACCGGGGGTTGGCAGATGTTCCTGGAAAAGCCGTTTACTGGCTGGGGCGTAAACCAGATGCCGGCGGAGTTGGCGCGGCACGTTAGCGGGTATAAGGAGAAGGAGCTGTATCCACACAATACTTATCTGGAGTTGCTGGTTGAGCATGGCATTTTCGGTTTAGCGCTTTATGTGTGGCTGATGTGGGAGATTTTGCGGCTGGGACGGGGCCGGGTTCCCCGGGCGGAACGCGACGGGCTGCTGAATCTGCAGTTTCATGCCATGTGGCCGGTGTTGCTTGGCATCTACTGGGTGAATGCGGGTCTTGTGGTGATGAATTATCAGTTCGTGAACGGGCTTCTGTTCACGATGGCAGGAATGCTGGCGGCGCAGCAGCGTCGCTGGAATATGGAACTCGGCGAGAGGCCGAGTCTGCAGGTGCTTCGCGGTTCTGCTGCGTAAATTTTCTTTCACTTCGCTCTGTTTCCATCTGGTTCTGTTTCCATCTCGTTCTGCAATCCTTAATTTTCGAACCTGTGCGATTCCGTGTTGACGGTTGCCTATCTCGCTAATCAATTTCCTGCGTCCGTGGAGCCCTATGTGGGCGAGGAGATTGAAGAACTGCGGCGGCGGGGAGTGCGCGTGATTCCGGGGAGCGTGCGGAAGCCAGATGGGGCAGCACGCGGGCCGGCCGGTGCGGCCGTTGAGAAGGAGATGGTTTGCCTGCAACCGGTTCGAGTGCTGACGCTCTTGCGGGCTTTGGGGCTCGTGGTGCGGCGCTGGAAGACGATTGCGGACCTCGTGGTGCGGGTGCTGCTGCGAGGGAAGGAATCGCCGGAGCGGCGGGTGAAAGCGCTGCTGCACACCTGGCTGGGTGCGTGTTACGCGGTGCGGCTTGGGGAATTGGGAGTGGATCACATCCACGTGCATCACGGCTACTTCGGATCGTGGATCGCGATGGTGGCGGCCCGGTTGTTGGGAGTCAGTTTCAGCCTGACGCTGCATGGATCGGACCTGCTGCTGCATGGCGCTTATCTCGACACGAAGCTGGGGAATTGCCGGTTTTGCATGACGGTTTCCGAGTACAACCGGCGCTACATTCTGGAGCACTTTACGGCAATCGATCCGAGAACAATCATCGTGTCGCGGCTGGGGGTGGAGGTGCGGGAAGGCGCGGGATGCTCGCGGAGGACTGGCCGAGGTGCGCGACGCACGCTCACGCTGGTGGCTGTGGGACGACTGCACGCGGTGAAGGATCATGCGTTTCTGGTTCGAGCGTGCGCCCGATTGCGCGATCGCGGATGCGACTTTGAATGTTCGATTGCGGGGGAAGGGCCGGAACGGAGGCGGCTGGAATCGCTGATCCGGGAAAAACGGCTGGACGACTGCGTCACGCTGCTCGGTCACGTGGCGCGGGTGCAGATGGATTCGCTTTACCGGCGAGCCGACGTGGTGGTGCTTACGAGCCGGAGTGAAGGACTGCCGCTGGTGCTAATGGAGGCGATGATGCGGGGAGGAATCGTGCTCGCGCCCGCGATCACGGGGATTCCGGAGATTGTAATTCCTGGAAAAACCGGATTTCTCTATGCGCCGGGGGAGCTGCAGGATTTCGTGGCGAAGATTCTATTCGTTCAAAAATTAATGCGCGGGGAGGATCGACAGGGAGTGAGCCGGCTGGACTGGATGCGACACGCGGCGCGGACGCAGATTTTCCACAACTTCAGGCGCAGGAAAAACCTGATTCAGTTTGGCAACCAGTTCCTGCAACGGATTGCGACGCAGGGTTTCCGGGATTCCGCAAGCTGGGGTTTCGACGAACAGCATTCTGACAAGCGGGATTTTGACAGCGTGAATTTAGAAAACCAAGGTTTTGAAAATCAGGATTTTGACAATCGGGATTGGAGCGCTTCTCATGAGGATCTTGTTTTGCAACAAATATAACTACGCATTCAGCGGCACCGAGGCTTACCTGTTCGAGGCGATGGAGCTGATGCGCTCCAAGGGGCATGAAGTGGCGCTGTTTTCAATGGCTGATCCGCGAGGCGAGCCTACGCCGTACGACCGCCATTTCATGCCGCACACGGACTTCAAAGAGCCGGGGGGATGGATTCACAAAGTCGGGCTGGCGGGGCGGGCGATCTATTCGCGCGAGGCGCGGCGGCGGATTCGGGCGATGATCGCGGAGTTCCGGCCGGATGTGGCGCACGTGCGGAATATCTATCATCATCTGACACCGTCGATATTGTGGGAGTTGAGAGCGCAGAAGGTTCCGGTCGTCTACCACCTGAACGACTTCAAGGTACTGTGCGCGAGCTACAACCTGGTGTCGCGGGGAGAAGCCTGCGAGGCGTGCAAGGGCGGAAAATTCTGGCATGCGCTGACGGAGAAGTGTTATCCGGGATGGGGTGCGCGGATGACGCTGGTGGCGGAGGCTTACTTCCACAAGTGGGCGGGCACGTACCGGCAGTGTGTCGACTGTTTTCTTGCGCCGAGTGAATTTGTGCGAGACAAGTTCGTGGAACATGGGTGGGATCCGGCGAAGTTCGAGGTGCTGCCGCACTTTCAGCCGGTTAAGGGAGTTGCGGAGCGCGGGGCAGAAAATGCGCCTCTACTTTACTTCGGGCGGTTGTCGGCGGAAAAAGGCGTAGACGATTTGTTACAGGCCATGAAGCGGCTGCCAAATCTTCGATTGATCGTGGCTGGGGATGGACCGGAGCGCGGGAGATTGGAGCAACTGGCTGCCGGGCTGGAACTGGCTAACGTGGAATTTGCCGGGCACCTGGGGGGAGCGGAGCTGGAGCGCGCCATTGCCAGCTCGCGATTCACGGTGCTGCCGACGCATGCGTACGAAACGTTGGGAAAGACGATTCTGGAATCTTATGCGAGAGCGCGGGCGGTGATCGCCACAGACCTGGGGTCGCGGCGTGAGCTGGTGCAAGCGGGGCGGACGGGGCTTCTATACAAGACGGGCGATGTGGATCAGCTCGCAGCGGCCATCGAGTTTCTCAGCTCACAGCCGGAACTGGCCGACAAAATGGGACGGGCGGGGCGGGAGCAGGTTCGAGAGAGTTACACGCCGGAGGGTCACTCCGAGGTGTTGGTTGGTTTGTATGAGCGGCTGATGAAGAGAGAGAGATCGCCAGCGGCAGCGGCAATACACAAAAGGTCGGGAAGGACAGGCCTGGTGAGGATTCGGTTGGAAGCGAAGCCGGAGGTTGATCGAGGCGGCTTCGTTCCGGTGCAGCGTTTGGTTCTTGCTCCAGCCTTGCCGGCGGCAGAGTCGCTAGCGGTGGGGCCGCAGAAACGGATGCTGCGGGTGGCATTTATCGGTGGGCGGGGCGTGGTGTCGAAATACAGCGGGATCGAGACTTACTACGAAGAGATTGGGAAGCGGCTGACGGGGATGGGACACGAGGTGACGGCTTATTGCCGGACGTACTTCACTCCACCGGGGAAAGAACATAACGGGATGCAAGTGGTGCGGCTGCCGACGATCCGGTCGAAGCATTTGGAAACGCTGGTGCATACGTTTCTGAGCACGCTGCACGTTCTGGTGCGGCCTTGCGACGTGGTGCATTACCACGCGCTGGGGCCGGCGTTGTTCTCGTTTATTCCGCGGCTCGCGGGAAAGAAAACGGTAGTGACGGTGCAGGGGCTCGACTGGCAGCGCAAGAAATGGGGACGCATCGCATCGGTTGTGCTGCGGCTGGGGGAGCGGGCGGCGGTGAGCTTGCCGAGCCGCACGATGGTTGTTTCCCGGGCGCTGCAGAAGCACTATCGGACTGGGTATGGGACGGAAACGTCGTATGTGCCGAATGGGGGGGTGTTGCGGGAGCAGCGATTGCCGGACAAGATTTTTGATTGGGGCCTGGAGCCGGGGAGATACATTTTGTTTCTGGGAAGGTTTTCTCCGGAGAAAGGATGCCACCTGCTGGTGGAGGCTTATGAAAAGCTGGACACGGACATAAAGCTGGTGATGGCGGGGGCGTCGAGCTATTGCGACGAATACTCGCAGCGTCTGCGGGGGCACGCGGGCGAGCGGATCAAGATGCTGGACTGGGTTTCAGGCGAGGTGCTGGACGAGTTGCTGACCAATGCCATGGTGTTCGTTCTGCCCTCGGATCTGGAGGGGCTTTCGCTGGCGCTGCTGGATGCGATGGGCGCCGGGCGCTGCGTGCTCAGCAGCGACGTTGCGGAAAATAAGGAGGCCATCGATGAAGCGGGATTCACATTCCGGCGGGGGGACGTAGAGGATTTGGCGGACCGGTTGCGATTCTTGATAGCGAATCCTGCGGTGCGCGAGGCGGCAGGGCAGGCGGCGAGGCGGCGCGTGCGCGAACATTATCAATGGCCGCAGATTGCCGCGGAGATCGAGCGGGAATATTTCGAGATGATGGGGTGGGACTTGGCCGCTGCACCGCGCAGAAAACCGAGTGGGCGCGTGTTGGAAGCTACGCCACGGGTGCAGCGGCGGGCGGGATAGGGACATGGGCGAGATCTTCCCGAAACATTTCAGGTCACATAACAAAATCGAATGCAGCAACAGGAGGACGGGATGAATCCCGTCCTTTTTGTTTACAATGGACGTTCACGTTCCCACGGCAGCGCGGCTCACTTGCAGTTGATCCGGCAACTTCCACGATATGGAAAATACGATTCTGGTGACTGGTGGAGCAGGTTTCATCGGATCCAATTTCATCCTGCAGCGGATGGAGCGGGATTCGGCCGCGGTCGTGAACCTGGACAAGCTCACGTACGCAGGGAATCTACACAACCTGGAGGCCGTGACAAAAGAGCGGCGGTATGAGTTTGTGCGTGGAGATATTGCGGACCGCGAACAGGTGCGCGGGCTGATGGAACGGCGCAAACCGCGAGCGATTGTGCACTTTGCCGCCGAGAGCCACGTGGATCGTTCGATCCGGGGACCGGAAGATTTTATCCGCACAAATGTGGATGGAACTTTCGCGCTGCTGGAGGAAGTGCGGGCTTATTGGGGGAGTCTGAGCGAAGGGGAGAGAATCGAGTTCCGCTTTCTGCACGTTTCGACGGACGAGGTGTACGGATCGCTGGGGCCGGAGGACGCGGCTTTTTCCGAGAGTTCCTGTTATGCGCCGAACAGTCCGTACGCTGCGTCGAAGGCGGCTTCGGATCATTTTGTGCGGGCCTACCACCACACTTACGGATTGCCGGTGCTGACTACCAACTGCTCGAACAATTACGGGCGATTCCAGTTTCCGGAGAAATTGATACCGCTGGTGATTCTGAATGCACGCGATGGGAAGCCACTGCCGGTTTACGGCGACGGGCAGAACGTCCGGGACTGGCTTTATGTGGAGGACCACTGCGAGGCAATCGCGACGGTGTTAACGCGAGGGCGAGTGGGACAAACGTATAACATCGGCGGGTGGAATGAGAAACGGAACATCGACATTGTGAAGACGATCTGCGACATTGTGGATGAGATGGCGGGCAGCCGCGGGGCTTCGCGCCGCGAGTTGATTACGTTCGTGAAGGACCGTCCGGGACACGACCGGCGTTACGCGATGGATGCAACGAAGATTGAGCGGGAGCTGGGCTGGAAGCCGCGAGAAACATTTGAAAGCGGTATCCGCAAGACGGTGCGCTGGTATCTGGAGAATGAAGAGTGGGTGCGCGACGTGACCAGCGGAAGCT
This sequence comes from uncultured Acidobacteriaceae bacterium, assembly GCA_963827005.1. GTDB lineage: Bacteria > Acidobacteriota > Terriglobia > Terriglobales > Acidobacteriaceae > Sulfotelmatobacter. The sequence continues at coordinate 513,323 of CAWGZD010000006.1, read as the reverse complement.
ACCGGCAGTGGATTGAAACGCACTATTCGTAATCTTAACGTCCTATGACGCAAGCTGCGAACACGAGTTATAAGGGAATCATACTGGCGGGAGGGTCGGGAACGCGCTTGTATCCCGTGACTCATGCCATGGGGAAGAGCCTGCTGCCGGTTTACAACAAACCCATGATTTATTACCCGCTGTGCACGCTGATGCTGGCGGGGATCCGCGACATCCTTCTGATTACGACGCCGGAGGATGTGAGCAAGTTTCAGGCGCTGCTGGGAGATGGAAGTCAGTTTGGCATTCGTCTGGAGTACAAGGTGCAGCCCAAGCCGGAAGGAATCGCTCAGGCTTTTCTGGTGGGTGAGGCATTTCTTGGAACGAGCCCGTGCGCCCTGGTGCTGGGCGACAACATTTTTTATGGGCACGACCTGGCGAAGGACTTGCGGGAAGCTGCGGGTAAAACGCAAGGAGCCCGTGTGTTTGCTTATCCGGTGCACGATCCTGAACGGTATGGCGTGGTGGAATTTGACGGGGGCGGGCGGGCTCTCAGCATCGAGGAGAAGCCGAAGCAGCCGAAGTCGCGGTATGCGGTGACTGGACTTTATTTCTACGACGACCAGGTAGTGAAGATTGCGAAGGCGCTGAAGCCCAGTGCGCGAGGCGAGTTGGAAATCACCGATGTAAACAAGGTGTATCTGGAGCGGGGCCAGCTGGAGGTCGTGGTGATGGGACGAGGCATGGCGTGGCTGGATACGGGCACGCATGAATCGTTGATGGATGCGTCACTTTACATTCAGGCGATTGAGAAGAGGCAGGGGCTGATGGTGGCGTGTCCGGAAGAGATTGCGCTGCGTTCCGGTTACATTACCGCGGAGCAGGTGGAAAGAATTGGCAGCTCGATGAAGAACAATAGTTATGGCGCATACCTGCTGCAACTTTTGCGAGAGAAGGTATTCTGATGGAAGTTCAGGGGATTCGTCCGGTGATGGATGCGCTGAAGAAAATTCCGACGTCGCTGCCCGGGGTATTCGTCTTAGAACCGCGGGTGTTTGGCGACGAACGCGGTTTTTTCTTCGAGAGCTACAACCAGCAGATCATGGCGGAGGTGGGAATCGCCGAGCGATTTGTGCAGGACAACCATTCGTGCTCATCGCGGAATGTTCTGCGCGGCTTGCATTATCAAGTAAAGCGTCCGCAGGGAAAGCTGGTACGCGTGGCCGAGGGGGAGATTCTGGATGTTGCGGTGGACATGCGGCGGAGTTCGCCGAGCTTTGGCCGCTGGGAAGCGGTGCGTTTGTCGGGGGAGAACAAGCGGATGTTGTGGATTCCTGCGGGCTTCGCGCACGGATTCCGCGTGTTATCGGAGAAAGCACACGTACTCTACAAAGCGACAGATTTTTATGCTCCGGAGTATGAACGTACGATCGCCTGGAACGATCCTTCTCTAAAGATCAACTGGGAACTGGATGGCGAACCGACGGTATCGGCAAAAGACCAGCGCGGCGCCGCGTTTCAGGGCGCTGAGAGTTTCGACTAAATCCTGATGCGAGTCACACTTTTTGGCGCCTCCGGCCTGCTGGGCAAAGCGCTCATGGGCGAGTGGAGCGGAGATGCGGTGAGCGGACTGAACTCACGCGATGCGGATATTCGCGATGCGCAAGGCGTGTTGCAGGCCGTACGGGAAACGAAGCCGGAGTGGATTGTGCTGGCCGCGGCTTATACCGATGTAGATGGATGCGAGGGCAATCCAGAACTGGCGTTCGCGGTGAACCGGGACGGCGCGGTGAATGTTGCCACGGCGGCAAAGGAAGTTGGAGCGCGGCTCGTGTTCCTCAGTTCGGATTACGTATTCGACGGAAAGAAGACCGCGCCGTATGAAACGGGAGATGCGCGGAATCCGCAGAGCGTTTACGGACGGAGCAAGGCTGAGGCGGAGATCAAGCTGCAGGAGTTGATGCCGGAATGCTGCATCGCCCGAACGTCGTGGCTGTTTGGGAGTGGCGGAAAATGCTTTCCGGATACGATCTTGAAATTGGCGGCGAGCCGTCCTGCGCTCGATGTGGTGAACGATCAGCGTGGGTCTCCTACTTATGCGGTAGATCTGGCGCGGGCGATCGTTCAATTGTGCCGGAAGAACGCGAGCGGGATTGTGCACGTGACCAATGCGGGAGACTGCACCTGGTTTGAGTTTGCGCAGGAAATTGTTCACGATGCGAAGCTCGCGACAGCGGTGCGGCCGGTGAGCAGCCAGCAAATGGCGCGGCCTGCGCCTCGTCCCGCATATTCGGTTTTATCGCCGGCGCGTCTGCATGCGCTTGGAATTGAAATGCCTTCCTGGCAAGATGCTTTGCGGCGCTACCTGGAACAGCGCGTGGCTCAGACAAGCTAGCCGATTGCCTCGCTTCCCGCCGCCCTGCTAGGATTGCCGGGACCCGCCTGGGGATTTCGTGAAATTAATCCAGAATTACATTGATGGCCGTTTCGTGTCTGGGAAGCGCGAGTTTGCGGACGTGAATCCAGCGGACGGAGCGGTGATTGCGCAAGTCACTGAAGCCGATGAGGCGCAGGTGGATGAGGCTGTGCATGCGGCGCGGCGCGCGTTGCGCGGAGAATGGGCGCGACTTGGAGTTCGTGAGCGCGCGGCGCGATTGTACAGGGTCGCGGATGCGATCGAGAAGCGGTTTGACTGCTTTGTTCAGGCGGAAGTTGCGGACACGGGCAAGCCGGTCTCGCTGGCTTCGAAGCTCGATGTTCCGCGCGCGGCGGCGAATTTCCGTGTCTTTGCCGACCTGGTGAAAATGTCTGGGCTGGAATCTTTTCAGACGGAAATTCCGGCGGACCAATGTTTCGGGCTCTGCTGTGAGCTCTGCGCTGAACTATGCAGTGCGCAAGCCGTTGGGGGTCGTCGGCGTGATCACGCCGTGGAACCTGCCCCTGCTGTTGCTCACCTGGAAAGTTGCGCCGGCGCTGGCTTGCGGGAATGCAGTGGTGGTGAAACCTTCGGAAGAAACTCCGGCTACGGCGACGCTGCTGGCCGAGGCGATGCAGGACGCGGGAATCCCGAATGGCGTTTATAACGTAGTGCATGGTTTTGGGCCGGATCCGCGGGCGAATTTCTGACGCAACATCACTGAGTGGATGCGGTGACGTTTACCGGCGAATCGAGGACCGGTGCGGCCATCATGAAGTCGGTGGCGCCGACTGTGAAGCCGGTCTCGTTTGAACTAGGCGGAAAGAATGCCGCGATCGTGTTTGCGGATTGCGATTTCGAAGAAGCGGTGAACGGATTATCCGAGGCCGTGTTTCTTAACACGGGGCAAGTCTGCTTGTGCGCGGAGCGCATCTATGTGGAACGCAAACTCTTCGGTGCGTTTGTGGAGGCGCTGAAACAGAAGGCGGAGAACGCTGCATCCGGGCTGGCCGAACGACAAGAATACTCAACTGGGGCCGCTGATTTCGGCGCAACATCGAGAAAAGGTGCTCTCTTATTACAGCCTGGCGAAAGAAGAAGGAGCTACGGTTGTGACGGGCGGGGGAGTTCCGAAATTTGGCGACGGTCGCGACCACGGTTTCTACGTGCAACCAACGATCTATACTGGACTTGCGGAATCGGCGCGGTGCGTGAAGGAAGAAATCTTTGGACCGGTGTGCCACATCACGCCGTTTGATTCGGAAGAAGAAGCCGTCGCGATGGCCAATGACACGAAGTACGGATTGGCGGCGTCGATCTGGACCAGCAATTTGAAGCGCGGGCATCGCGTGGCGCAGCAGATGAATGTGGGGATCACGTGGGTGAATTGCTGGTTCCTGCGCGATCTGCGAACGCCATTTGGCGGCGCGGGACTTTCTGGCATTGGCCGCGAAGGCGGGATGCATTCCTTGAATTTCTATTCTGAACTGAACAATATCTGCATGCGGCTGTGATGGTTGCGAGAAGACTGATGAAGGAAACGGAAGAGCAAAGTCGTTGAAGGGAAAGCGGCGCCGCGCGGGAAGTATCCGCACATCAAGCGGGCGGGCGACTTTTTGTTTGTTTCGGGAACGAGCGCGCGCCGCGCCGACAACACGATTGCCGGCGCCGAGGTCGATCCGATGGGAACGACGCGACTCGACATCCGGGCGCAGACGCGCGCTGTGATTGAGAACATTCGCGACATTCTGCAAAGTGCCGGAGCGCAACTGCAAGATGTGGTTGAGATTTCCACGTATCTGGTGAACATGAATGATTTCGCCGGATACAACGAGGTGTACGGCGAATTTTTTGGATACGATGGTCCGGCGAGAACGACGGTGGCCGTGCATCAGTTGCCGCATCCGCACTTGCTGATTGAGATCACCGCCAGGGCTTACAAACCGCTGAAATAGGAGGCGCGATGGCGTCCATCAAGAATCTGAAGGCGTTCAACTTTCAGGCCTGGATTGAAGAGAACAAGGAGAAGCTGAAGCCTCCGGTGGGAAATGCGCAGGTGTGGGAAGACGGCGAGATGATGGTGACGGTGGTCGGCGGACCCAACCAGCGGCGGGATTATCACGATGATCCTACGGAGGAATTCTTCTACCAGTTGAAGGGCAATATTTCGCTGCGCATCATGGAGACGCCGGGCAATCCGCCGCTCGAGATTCCGATCGAAGAGGGCGAGATTTTTCTTTTGCCAAAGCACCTGCGGCACTCGCCGCAGCGGCCGGCCGACACGGTCGGAGTGGTCATTGAGGTGCCGCGCCCTGAGGGATCTCTGGACGCGTTTGAGTGGTACTGCCCCAATTGCCACCAGTTGATTTATCGCGCGGAAGTGAAGCTGAAGAGCATTGTGAAAGATCTGCCGCCAGTGTTTGAACAGTTCTACTCGAACGAGAGCCGGCGCAAATGTAAACATTGCGGCGCGATCCATCCGGGCAAATAAAGCATGCGAGCTCATCGACATTCACAACCACTTTTTCCCCAGCTGCATGGCCCGACCTAGCGGCGCGCTACGGCACGCCGAACTGGCCGTGGATCAAGCACACCGAGCCGGGGAAAGCGGACATTATGGTGGGCGACCGATTCTTCCGCCATATTTATTCCGCGTGCTGGGATCCGGAAGTTCGATTGCGGGAGATGGATCGAGACGGCGTTGATCTGCAGATTATTTCTGCGACGCCGGTGCTGTTCGCATATGAGCGTCCGGTAGAGCAAGCTCTGGATTGCGCGCGACTGTTCAATGATGCGGCGCTTGAGCTTTGCAGCCGGGGAAAAGGCAGATTGAAATCGTTTTGCCAGGTGCCGCTGCAAGATATTGATGCGGCTTGCAAAGAGCTAACCCGGTGCATGCGGGGCGGGCACATGGGCGTGCAGATCGGCAACCATGTTGGGAGCAAGAACCTGGATGATGCCGGCATTGTGACTTTTCTGCAGCACTGCGCGGACGAGGGCGCGGCGGTGCTGGTGCATCCCTGGGACATGTTCGGCGCGCGAACGGATGCCGAAATACATGATGCCGTGGACCGTGGGCATGCCGGCGGAGACGCAGCTCTCGGTGGTGGCGCTGATTTTGAGTGGAGCGTTTGACCGGTTGCCGAGCACGCTGCGCATCTGTTTCGCGCACGGCGGCGGGAGTTTCGCGTTTCTGCTGGGGCGGCTTGGAAAATGCGTGGCATCATCATCCGGTGGCGCGGGGCGAGTGTCAAGCATCCACCGAGCCACTATCTCGAACCGCTTCTACGTTGACTCTGCAGTGTTCGATCAACGCGCGCTGCAATTTCTGGTGGGCACGATGGGAGTGGAGCGAGTGATGCTTGGCTCGGATTATCCTTTTCCGCTAGGCGAGGAACGAGTGGGGTCGCTCATCCGCGAAAGCAATTTAGCGCAGGATGCCAAAGCAAAACTTCTGAGCGGGAATGCGATGCGCTTTCTGGGTCTTAGTGCCGAGGCCGAGCGATGCGAAGACAACCGGCGCGGCTGCAGGCTCACCGCCGGTGCACACAACCTGGGCAACTCACATACAGTTCGTATTTGAAAGTTCCGGAACTGCTGGAGTTACAACAGCCGCAATCATCGCCAACTCACCATGATGAATTGCTGTTCATCCTGGTGCATCAGACTTACGAGCTCTGGTTCAAGGAACTGCTGCATGACCTTGATGCCGTGGTTGCGAACTTGCAGAAGGCCGGCGCGGCTCCGCAATCGCGGGACGAAGTGTATGAAGCGGCACGACTGTTTCGCCGCTGCACGGAAATTACGCGAGTGCTGGTGGAGCAGTTCACGATTCTGGAAACGATGCTGCCGACACATTTTCTTGCGTTTCGAGGCTTGCTGGAGCCGGCCAGCGGATTTCAGTCGGAGCAGTTTCGAGAGATTGAATTTCTATGCGGCTTGAAGGACGAGAAAATGCTTCGCTATCACCGGCCGACGGCGGAGGCTTATGCGAGCCTGAAACGCCGGCTGGAGGAGCCTTCGCTGCGAGACGTTTTCTTTGGAGCTTTGCAGGCGATGGGGAAACTTGCTCCGGCAGGCGCCGGGGAAACCGAGAGAGAACGATTTGAGGCGCGCGCGCGAGCTGTACATGAACTCTATAAGGACGAGCGCCATCATCGCGACTGGATCGATGTGTGCGAGCGGCTGACGGAGTTTGACGAACTGGTGGTGAGCTGGCGGTTGCGGCACATTCAACTGGTCGAACGAATTATCGGCATCCGCATGGGGACTGGTGGAAGCGCGGGTGCGTCTTACCTGAAGCTGACGCTCGACAAGAAATTCTTTCCCGAACTGTGGGAGGCCAGGACGTTGCTGACCGAGTGACTGAGCTGGATTATCTCCTGCACAGAATGCTTGCTCAGGATGATTTGAGCTGAGACGCTGGTCGGTCGAATCTCTTCAGATGAAATCCATGCCTGGCAAAATCACATTGATCGGCGCCGGACTGAATGGTCCCCTTCTGGCTATTCTTCTGATGCAGAGGGGATTTAAGGTTGAGATTTATGAGCGGCGTCCGGACATTCGGAGGGTGCGGATGAGTGCGGGGCGGTCGATTAATCTGGCGCTCTCGACGCGCGGAATTCACGCCTTGCAGCAGGCAGGGCTGTGGGAGCGGATGCGAAGCATTATCATCCCGATGAAAGGACGGATGATGCATTCGATAGCCGGAGAGCTTACCTTCCAACCGTATGGGAAAAATGATGCGGAGGTGATCAACTCGATTTCGCGGGCGGAGTTGAACATCGCGCTTATCAACGCGGCAGAGGAGCAGGGTGCGACGATTCACTTCAACCAGCGCTGCTCCGGATATGACCTGAAGACCGGGGCGATGCGATTGCGGAATGACGAGACGGGAGATGAGACGACGGGGGAGACTGAAGTGGTAATCGGGTGCGATGGCTCGGCGTCGGCGATTCGGGCGGAGATGCTCAAGCTGAGCCGGTTCAATTTTTCGCAACAGTATCTGGATTACGGCTATAAGGAGCTTACGATTCCGGCTGGTCCGCGGCGAAAGCCTTTGCTTGAGACTCACGCGCTGCACATCTGGCCGCGGGGCAACCACATGCTGATTGCTCTGCCGAACATCGATGGCACATTCGCCTGCATTCTGTTTTTGCCGTTCGAGGGCGCGGACGGGTTTGCAAGCCTGACTTCGCGCGGAGAGGTGATGCGGTTTTTTGAATCGCGTTTTCCAGACGTGGTGGCGCTGATGCCGCAACTGGCTGACAACTACTTCGCAAATCCGACAGGGACGATGGTTACGATCAAGTGCTCCCCGTGGCACGTGGAAGGGAGAACTTTACTGCTCGGGGATGCTGTGCATGCCATCGTTCCTTTCTTTGGTCAGGGATTGAATTGCGGGTTCGAAGACTGCACTTCCCTGGTGGAATTGCTCGATCGACACGGCGCAGAGTGGGCGCAGGTATTTGCCGAGTTTGAGAAAGAGCGCAAGGTCAATACGGACGCCATCGCGGACATGGCCATCGAAAATTTCACGGAGATGAGAGATCGGGTAGCGGACGCGCGGTTTCTGTTTCGAAAGAAAGTGGAGTTGGCGCTGGAGGAAAGATATCCGCAGCTTTTTGTGCCAAAGTATGCCATGGTGACCTTTCATCGTATTCCCTACTCTGTCGCGCTGGCTCGCGGCAGAGTCAGGACCGGATGCTGGCGGAACTCTGCGAGCACATTGATCGCGTGGAGGATCTCGACTGGGGCAAAGCGGACCAATTGATTCGGCGTGAACTGACTCCCCTGGAGATCCCGCAGTGACCGATCTCGAGTTTCAAACAGATTTCAGGCCGGACGAGGATTTTGCGATCGCGATGGATGAACGCGATGCGCTGAGGAATTTCCGCGAGCGCTTTTTCTTTCCCAAGGTCGGAGGCGGTGATGGCGTGTATCTATGTGGCCACTCGCTTGGGCTACAGCCGAAAACGGCCGGCGAATATATTGAGCAGGAGCTGAAAGACTGGGCGGAGCTTGGCGTGGAAGGCCACTTCCACGCGAAGAACCCGTGGATGCCCTACCACAGGCTGCTTACCGAGCAGACCGCAGAACTGGTGGGGGCGAAGCCTCTTGAAGTTGTCGTGATGAATTCGCTCACGGTGAATCTTCACCTGATGATGGTTTCGTTTTACCGTCCGACGAAAGGCAGAAATAAAATTGTCATCGAGCGCGGAGCGTTCCCTTCCGATCAATACGCGGTGGAATCGCAGATTCGCTTCCATGGATTTGACCCCGCGACGGCGCTGATCGAGTTGACTCCGCTGCCTGGGGAAAACTGCCTTCGCGATGAAGAGATTGATTCATTGATCGAGCGCTCGGGGGATGAGATCGCGCTGATCATGCTGGGAGGAGTGAATTACGCGACCGGGCAAGCGTTTGACATGGCACGCATTACGCGGTTGGCTCACGCGCGGGGATGCGTGGTTGGGTTCGATCTGGCGCACGCGGCCGGCAATTTGCCATTGAAACTTCACGAGTGGGGGCCGGACTTTGCGGTGTGGTGCAGCTACAAATATTTGAATGGTGGTCCGGGATGCGTGGCCGGTTGTTTTGTCCATGAGCGGCATGCGCGGGCGTGGGATCTGCCTCGATTTGCGGGCTGGTGGGGTCATGACGAACGGTCGCGGTTCGAGATGGGGCCGGAGTTTCGGGCGATGCCTGGCGCAGACGGATGGCAGTTGAGCAATCCTTCGATTGTGAGCCTGGCTGTGCTACGCGCATCGATGGAAATCTTCCACGAAGCGGGCATGGGGCGTTTGCGGGCCAAGAGCGTGTCGTTGACGGGCTATTTGGAGTTTCTCTTGAATCAGAAAGCGTCGGCGAAACTTTTCGATCATCACGCCTAGTGAACAAGAACGACGCGGGGCGCAGCTTTCCATCCGAATCCGCGAGAACGGGCGGGCATTTTGCAAACGGCTGGCCCGAGAAGGCATTGTGGGCGACTGGCGGGAGCCCGATACCTACCGGGTTGCACCTGTGCCTTTATACAACTCTTATCATGATGTTTTCCGGTTTGTTCGGCGATTCGCAGCGGCGATCGGCTAGAAAAGGCTGGGGAGTACGATCGGATTGACGGGCGATTACTTCAGTAACATCCGTTCCATCTCGAGTGGCAATACACTCTTAGAGTGGGCTTAAATTCGGTGCGACAACCCGGTAAGTGGACGGGAATCGTGTGCGCATTGGTATGCGTTCACGTGCTCGTGTCTCTGGTGGCGCCGCGAGGTATTGGGCTCACGGCCTTCGGCGATCTGACGCAGTCGATTCTGCTGATTTGCGCCACGGTTGCGGTGCTCTCGAACGTCCAAACATCTTATAAAAAGGCAAAGCTCTTCTGGGCCCTTATGGGGTTCGGTTGCGGAATGTGGCTGTGCACGCAGCTTCTGTGGACCTATTTTGAAGTATACCTGCGACAGGATGCGCCGAACCCGTTTGTCGGGGACGTGATTCTGTTTCTCCATGTGGTTCCGATGATGGCGGCCCTGGTGGTGCAGCCGCACATTGAACGGAACGACCATTCCCTGCGGCTGGTGTCGCTCGACTTCTTTCTGCTGCTCACGTGGTGGCTTTACCTTTATCTATTTATCGTGATCCCATGGCAGTACGTTTCACCGAACGAAGCTGCGTATGGGCGCAGCTTCGACGTGCTCTACGCTTGCGAGCAGATCGTGCTGATTGTTGGGGTGGGGCTGGTTTGGAGGCGCAGCCAAGGATGCTGGCGGACGATTTACGGGCAGCTTTTCAAAGCTGCAGTGTTCTATAGCGCAGGCTCGATTCTGGCTGGAGTGGCGATCGATTATCACCAGTACTACACGGGCAGTCTTTACGATGTACCGCTGGTAGCCGCGATGGCATGGTTCGCGGCGGTGGGCTTCGTGGCGCGCGGATTTTCTCCGGACCAGCCCAGCGAACAGGAACCCCGCGACAACCACAGCATGTGGACGGCGCGGCTGGCGATGATGGCGGTGTTCTCGACGCCGCTGATGGTGGCGTGGGCGGAGTTTGGCGGCGGGGTCGACGCCGCGGGTGCGTTCCTACAGACTCTTTTTGACCGTGGCGGCTATGGCCTTCATGGGCGCGCTAGTGTTCGTGAAGCAGCACTGGATGGACCGCGAACTGCTGCACCTGCTGCGGCTTTCGCGGCAGAATCTGGATGAGACGTGCAAGCTGAAAGACGAATTGGAGAGCAAGGAACAATCGCTGCGCTGGCACAGCCTGGAACTGCAGCGCAAGAATCTTGAGCTTCAGGAAATCTCCTTCACCGATCCGTTGACCGGAGTGTGGAACCGGCGGTATCTGGAAGAAATTCTCACGGCCGAAGCCGGGCAGGTTTTGCGAAACTACGAGCGCGCCCGGGGCAGCGACATTCGCAAGCTGGATCATCGCGATCTGGTCTTCATCATGGTCGATGTGGATTTCTTCAAGGAAGTGAACGATCTGCACGGTCATCCGGCGGGAGATCGACTGCTGCAACGCGTGGCGGAGCGGCTGAGCAAAGTGGTGCGCAAGTCGGACGTGCTGGTGCGGTGGGGTGGGGAGGAATTTCTGATCATGTCGCGTTCCGCGGACCCGTCCGGTACGCCAGCTTTCTGCGAGCGCGTCCTGGACATCATGGCGGCGGAAGCCTTTGACCTTGGGCACGGGGTGCGAGTGCGGAAAACCTGTTCCGTGGGATGGGCTCCATTCCCCTGGAGCCGCGGCGCTTATGAGGCGGTTTGCGCGGAGGAGATTATCGAACTCGCAGACACGGCGCTCTACCGGGCAAAGGCCGGGGGACGCAACCAGGGCGTAGGGATTCTGCCGGGCGACGGGGCGACGGCGACTCCTCAGGCAATTACGCTGCAAGCACTGCAAAATGACGATGGGGTTTTGACGCGTACGGTACGGGTGCAGAATTCCGGCGGGAGTACGCGCGCGGCAGCTGAAGATATGATGCCCAGCGAACAACGAGGCGGGTAAGCTGTTTCCCGCTGCCTGACATTTATTTGAGCAATCGCTTCGATTTTCGTTAACCGAAGCGGTGAACTACACTTCCGGTGGTGCCCCTGTTTTGTAACAGTTTGAGGAACCGGCGAGCTCCGCTCGGGCCGTGCTGCTTGACCTGTGATGCTGCGTTGAATACAGTCAGGGATGAGAAAATCGTGAGGTGCATGCAACGATGAATGCGAAAGCTCCATCCCGCAAGACAGGGCTGCGCCAGAAGGCGCAACTTATGTCGGCATCAGAAATTGAGCGCACGTTGGTGCGCCTGGCGTATGAGATTGTCGAAAAAAATGGCGGCGTCGAGGGTTTGGGCTTGGTGGGGATTCGACGGCGCGGGGTCCCAATCGCAGAGCGGCTGGGCAGGATCATTACCCGCATTGAGAGCGCGAAAGTTCCGGTCGGAACGCTGGACATCACTTTCTATCGCGATGATCTTTCGACGCTGGGACCGAAGCCGGTGGTGCAGGAGCGGGAGATTGGATTTTCGATTGAGGACAAGAACATTGTTCTGGTCGACGATGTTCTTTTCACCGGACGCACGACGCGGGCTGCGCTGGATGCGCTGTTTTCGCATGGGAGGCCGCGACGAGTGCAGCTCTGCGTGCTGATCGACCGCGGACATCGCGAATTGCCGGTCGAGGCCAGCTTCGTCGGGCGCAATGTGCAGACCACCATGGACGAGGTAATCGAGGTCAAGCTGACCGAGGTTGATGAGGCGGAGAAAGTTCTGCTGATGGAGAGGTAGAGCGAGCGGGTGGTGCGATCGTTAAAGCGAAGATCGGCGAAATAAAGATCTCGAAATAAATATCAGCGAAATAAATTAAGGACGGCGGAGAACCCGCCGTCCTTTTTGTTGGAGCGATCGGCTAGGACAACTTGGCGCAGATCGCCTTGGTTTGGGTGTAAAGGTTCAGGGCGTCGTGCCCCATCTCACGGCCCCATCCGGATTGTTTATAACCGCCGAAGGGCAAAGACGCGTCGAAGATGTTGTAGCAGTTGATCCACACCGTGCCGGCGTGTAGAAGGTCTGCAGTGCGGTGGGCCTTGCTGATGTCGCGGGTCCAGACGGCAGCAGCCAGGCCGTATTCGCTGTTGTTGGCGCGGGGCAGAATTTCTTCGGGATCGTCGAACGACATGGCCGCAACAACGGGCCCGAAGATTTCTTCCCGCACTACCTTCATATCTTCGCGGGTGTTGACGAGAATCGTAGGCTCGACGAAATAGCCTTTATCTCCTTTTCTGTGACCCCCGGAAAGAGCTGTTGCGCCTTCCGAGAAGCCGGCCTCCAGATAACCGCAGACTCGGCTTAACTGTTCCTGAGAGACGAGCGGTCCCATGGTGGTCGCGGGATCGAGGCCGGAGCCTACATTGATTTTGTTGGCATGGTTGGCGACGCCTTCGACGACTCTGTCGAAGATTGGCTTCTCGATGTAGAGGCGCGAACCGGCGCAACAGCACTGGCCGTGATTGAAGAAAATCGCGCTCGCGGCTCCATCGATCGCCGTGTCGAGATCGGCATCCTTGAAGATGACGTTGGGAGATTTGCCACCCAGTTCGAGCGACACCTTTTTCAAGTTCCCGGCGGCGGCGTGGACGATCAGCTTGCCAACTTCCGTCGAACCGGTGAAGGCCACTTTGTCCACGTCAGGATGAGCTGCCAGGGCGGCGCCGGCGGTCTCGCCATAACCCGGGACAATGTTTACGACGCCTTCGGGGAATCCCGCCTCCATGATGAGTTCGCCGAGACGGAGAGCCGACAGCGGCGTTTGTTCGGCCGGCTTCAACACCACGGTGCACCCTGCGGCGAGCGCCGGACCCAGCTTCCACGCTGCCATGAGGAGCGGAAAGTTCCAGGGGATGATTTGTGCTGCGACTCCGACTGGCTCGCGCTGCGTGTAGGCGAGATACTTCGCTCCCGGCGTGTACGGAACGGAGATGGGAATCGTGTTGCCTTCAATCTTGGTGGCCCAACCCGCCATGTAGCGGAACAAGTCGACGGCCAGCGGGACATCGGCGGCCCTTGCGATGGTAAGGGGTTTACCATTGTCGAGACTCTCGAGATAGGCGAATTCTTCGGTGTGTTGTTCCAGTAAATCGGCCAGCCTCCAGATGAGGCGACCACGCTCGGAGGTGGTTAAGCGCCGCCAGAGGCCATGATCGAAGGCTTTGCGCGCGGCCCTAACAGCCAGGTCAACATCTTCGCGATCGCCTTCCGCGACCTGCGCCAGAACTTCACCGGTGGAAGGATTGTAAGTAGGAAACGTCTTGCCGGAAATAGAGTTCACCCACTTGCCGTTGATTAACATTTTGCGCGGCTTTTCGATGAAATCCGCGACCTGGGGATGAATCTGTGGTGACATTGCGATGCCCATATATCCTCCTTATACCTAGAACGAGAAATCGAGCGAGAACTTGCATGATGCGAAGCTCAAGATGCCGGGCGGATTAGAATGACCGAGATATGCTAGCCCTGGGACAGCACAAAAGCAATTCCGGGTTGCGGGGACACGTGCGTGTTCTATTCGCCGTAGGGAACCCAGATATTTTTGACCTGGGTAGCATGCTCGAGAAACCAGCGTCCTTCAGCCAGCTTGGGATTGAACCAGTCGATGGCCCGGCCCTCGTTGGTCCAGACTTGTTTTAGATTGCCGACCGACAGGGATTTCGCCGCAGTGGCGTTGGCTTCGTCGCCAAAGGACCAGATGGCATCCACGTCGTCGTGCTCCGCGAGAACTTTCAACAACTGCGAGGCGTAGCCGGTCACAATGTTGACCGCGCCTCCGGGGAGATCGCTGGTGTCAAAAAGTTGATAGAGATCGGCGGTGATGAGTGGGTACGCTTCCGAAGGAACGGCAACCACGGTGTTGCCGACGGCGAGCGCGGGTAGCACGACTGAGAGAAAGCCGAGCAGGGGCGCTTCGGTGGGGCAAATGATGCCGACGGTTCCGATGGGCTCATTCATGGCGAGCGCGACATTGCGAAACGGAGGATTGTGGACGGCGCCGTCAAACTTGTCAGTCCACGCGGCGTAGGAGAAGATGCGCTCGATGCTGAGATCTAATTCCGCCGTGGCCTGCTTCGCACCGACGATGGGAATAAGCCCGCGGATGATTTCGTCGCGACGTTGAGAGAGGTTCTCGGCGCAGTAGTAGAGAACCTGCGCGCGATTGTGCGCGGTTGCTTTTGTCCAGGCCGCGGCGTTGCGGGCGGCCTCGACGGCATTGCGAATGTCTTTGCGGTTGCCGAGAGAAGCTTCACCCAACAAATGGCCGTCGGCTGAACGAACCTCCATGCTGTAGCCAGAGTCTGGCCGCGCTTGCTTGCCACCGATGTAAAGCTTCACGGTACGATCGATTGCGGGAGCGCCGGCGTTCGATACTTCTGCCGAGTTCGGCGCTGCGAGCGGCCGCGGGGCGGGCAACCTGGGAGCATTCTTGAACCAGGACGGCTGCAAATATTCCAGCAGGCCTTCCCGGCCGCCTTCGCGTCCATAGCCGCTCTCACGGTATCCGCCGAAGCCGCATGAAGCGTCGAACAGGTTCGTGCAGTTCACCCAGACCACGCCAGCTTTTAGTTGCGCGGCGACATGCAATGCGACGTTGATATTCTCGCTCCAGACGCAGGCTGCGAGGCCATAGACAGTATTGTTGGCCAGCTCGACAGCTTCTTTGGGAGTACGAAATGTCATGGTGGCGAGCACGGGCCCAAAAATTTCCTGCTGGGCAACAATGGAAGTGGGGTGAACATTGCTCAGCACGGTGGGAGGATAATAAAAACCGCGCTCCGGCAGCGCGAGCTGCGGCTGCCAGCAAGTGGCGCCCTCCGCGATCCCTTGCTCGACCATGCGATGAATACGATCCAGTTGGACGCGGGCGACGATCGGGCCAATGTCGATTGCCTTATCCAAAGGAAGGCCGACGCGCAGGGTGCTCATGCGCTCACGAATTTTGCCAATCAAAGTCTCTGCAATACTTTCCTGCATCAAGAGTCGCGAGCCCGCGCAGCAGACCTGGCCCTGATTGAACCAGATTCCATCCACGAGTCCTTCGACTGCGCTATCGAGGTCAGCATCGTCGAAGACGATGAACGGGGATTTCCCTCCCAACTCAAGCGAGAGACGTTTGGAAGTTGCTGCGGTGGCGCCGCGAATGGTGCGTCCAACTTCGGTGGAGCCGGTGAAGGCGATCTTATCCACGTCGGGATGTTTCACCAGCACTTCGCCGGTTGAGCCGTCACCGGTGACGATGTTGACGACTCCGGCGGGCAATCCGGCTTCTTGACAAAGTTCAGCAAACGCGAGAGCGGTCAGAGGAGTGAACTCCGCGGGCTTCAACACGACGGTGTTTCCCGTGGCCAAAGCGGGAGCGATCTTCCACGCCGCCATGAGCAAAGGAAAATTCCAGGGGATGATCTGCCCTACGACGCCGCAAGGCTCATACTCTGCAAACTCCTGATCGAGAAGCTGGGCCCAGCCGGCATGGTAATAGAAGTGGCGCGCTACCAGGGGAATGTCGATGTCGCGGCTCTCGCGAATGGGCTTGCCGTTGTTCATCGTCTCCAGAACGGCGAGAAGCCGGGAATGTTTTTGCACCAGACGCGCCAGCGCATAGAGGTAACGCGCGCGGATATGGGGCGTGAGGGCATGCCACTTCGGAAATGCGGTGCGGGCGGCCGCGACCGCAGTCTCGATATCCGCGGCGGAGCCCTGGGCAACGGAAGCAAGTTCTTCTCCGGTGGAAGGATCGATCGTGTCGAAGTATTTGCCGGCCGCCGGCGCCTGCCAAGCACCGTTGATGAAGTGGGCAAAGCGACGGCCGTGGCGATCAAGCCAGGCTTTCGCTTCCTGCGGATCCTCGGGAGCCGGACCGTACTCCATCGTCAGGAATTTTTCAGCAATGCTCATGTCGATCGCTCGATTCCATCGTTCTCTTGCAAGCGCGTCAGACGACTACGCAATCGGATGGCGATACTCCGCCGAGTAGCGCCCGGTAGCATAGTGATCGAGTTGCCGTTCGATATCGCCCAACAATCCGCTCGCACCTATGCGAAACAACTCAGCGCGCATCCACGATTGCCCGAGTTCTTCTTTCATCATGGCCAGCCAGTCGATGGACTGCTTGGCAGTACGAATTCCGCCTGCCGCTTTGAAGCCGACTGCCATTCCGGTTTGCTGGGCGTATTCGCGGATAATACGAGTCATCACAAGGCCCACCGGCAAGGTAGCGTTGGTAGGTTCTTTGCCGGTCGAGGTCTTGATGAAATCGGCGCCCGCCATCATGGCCACGAGGCCGGCGCGGGCCACGTTGCGCAAGGTGAGCAGATCGCCCGTTGCCAAAATTACTTTCATGTGGATCGGGCCGCAGGCTTGTTTGAAGACAGCAACTTCGTCATACAGCGCCTGCCAGCGGCCTCCGAATACATGGGCCCGGGTGATGACAACATCAATCTCGCGAGCTCCAGCCTCCACGGAGCGGCGAATCTCCGCGACGCGCTCGGATAACGGCGAAAGGCCTGCGGGGAATCCGGTCGAAACTGCGGCGACGGGGATGCCGCTTCCTTCCAAGGCGTGCCGCGCTGTTTCAACGAAGGTGTGATAGACGCACACTGCCGCAACTTTCACATCGAGCGCTTCGATTGCCAGTTTTTGGACGAGGTGTTGCTGCAGCGGTTGCCGCGCTTTTGCGCACAGACGGCGCACGCGGTCGTCCGTGTCGTCGCCGGAAAGCGTGGTGAGATCGATGCAGGAGATCGCCCGCAGAAGCCATGCTGCCTGCCATTCTTTCTTCACAGTTCTTCGAGCTACCTGGGTCTGGGCGCGGCGCTCTACGGCGCTGGTATTCACTCGAACTTCCTGCAGCCAATTCAGATCGAGGGGGATTCCGACGTTTGGTAGAAGCGGATGACCGGCAAGAGCCGCGATGGACGTTCCGGAACGCGGCTGGCCGCCAGCCTGACGCGGCATTTCGTGCGCTGCTCCGGGATGGTTGTGATCTACCGCCACTTTGATTGCCTCAGCGCGCCGCGGAGTCCCGAGCCACGAACGCGTTCCTCGCGCTGTAATTGTACGGCAGGAAATCCTGCAACGCGAATTCGCGCTTGTAGGGCATGCCTTGACGGATTTCAGGTCAAGAAAAACATCCGATCAAGAAAAACAGTGGAATTGTTTAGCCAGGGTTTACAATGGCGCTCGATTTCGGTGTTACGCCGCGAAATCTTTCCCTTATGCGCAAGAAAACTCTGCGGGCCGACGTATCGGCAAGACTGCGGCGGTCCGCGATGAAGGTGATGAAGAACGCGCACGCGCCATACTCGAAGTTCCGGGTCGGCGCCGCCATCCTGCTCTCGAACGGGAAGGTTTTTTCGGGCTGCAATGTGGAGAACGCTTCGTATGGAATGACGAATTGCGCCGAACGCACGGCGATTTTCTCGGCGGTAGCGCAGCTCGGGCCCAAGATTGATATTCAGGCGGTCTCTGTGGTGAATGATCAGGGAGTGCCCTGCTCACCCTGCGGAGCTTGCCGGCAGGTCATTTACGAATTCGGCCCCGATGCGACGATTTTTTTCCAGGGAACTGACGGACCAAGGCAGGCTCACATCACCGAACTGCTTCCGGAAGGATTCCGCCTCCAGTGAATCCCACGCCAGATTCAGCGCAGACTTTCCGTGTGATCGATGTGATTCGCAAGAAGCGGGATGGCGGCGAGTTGTCTGGCGGCGAGATCGAATCTCTGGTGAAGGCTTACACCTGCGGTGATATTCCTGACTATCAGGTTTCCGCGTGGCTGATGGCGGTGGTGCTTCGAGGCATGACGCGAGCGGAGACCGCGGCGCTGACGGATGCCATGCTGCGCTCGGGTGAAGTGCTCGATCTCTCCTCACTTCCTGCGAAGAAAATCGACAAGCACTCCACCGGCGGGGTGGGCGACAAAACTTCTCTGGTGCTGGCGCCGCTGGCAGCCGCTGCGGGCGTGGCGGTTCCTATGATCAGCGGCCGCGGCCTGGGGCATACGGGAGGCACGCTGGATAAACTGGAGTCCATCCCGGGCTTCAATGTGAATCTTTCGGTGCCCGAATTTCGCCGCGTGCTGGAAACTTGCGGGTGCGCAATGATCGGCCAGACGGCGGAGATTGCTCCTGCGGATCGCAAACTCTATGCGCTCCGCGATGTGACCGGCACGGTGGAGAGCCCTTATTTAATCTGTGCTTCCGTCATGAGCAAGAAGCTGGCGGAGGGTATCGACGGGCTCGTGCTCGACGTGAAGACCGGCTCCGGGGCGTTCATGAAAACCGAAAAAGACGCTGCCTTTCTCGCCGAACTGATGGTTGAGACCGGGGAGCGGATGGGCAAGCAAGTCGTGGCGCTGATCACGGACATGGATCAACCGCTGGGACGCATGATCGGCAATGCGCTCGAGGTGGTTGAGGTAGTAGAGGTTCTGCGAGGAGAAGGACCAGAAGATTTACGCGAGCTGTGCACGGAACTCGCGGGCTGGATGCTGCTTCTGGGCGGAGCCGCGGCCACGGTGGCGGAAGGACGAAAGCAGAGTGAAAGACTGATCGCTTCGGGAAGTGCGCTCGACAGATTTCGGCAGATGGTAGAACTGCAGGGCGGAGATCCGCGAACGATCGACGATCCGAAGAAACTGCCGCCGGCGCGGCATACGATGACACTTTCAAGTTCGACAGATGGATATGTCGCGGCTCTGCAGTGCGAACAAATTGGGACGGCGTGCGTTATTCTCGGCGGCGGCCGCGAACGCAAAGAAGATTCTGTCGATCCCGCTGTGGGAATCATACTTCACAAGAAAGTTGGGGATGCAGTTTTCAAGGGCGAGCCGCTGGCGACAATCTACTACAATGCAGAGGCACGCGCGGCGCGTGCCCGGCAACTGCTGGAAGAGAGCTTTCAGATTGCTGATTCGCCGCCCTCAGGAAAGAGGCCTTTGATCCATTGTGTGATGACCCAGAGTGTGATGACCCAGCGCGTGATCAGAAAGCCCGGAGAAACAAACTGAATGGGACGCTACACGGGAATCCTCGGCCTTTTGACCATGCTGGGATTGGCCTACGCTTTTTCGACCAATCGCCGTGCCATTCGCCTTAAAACCGTGGCATGGGGACTCGGCCTGCAGGTTGCGTTCGCGATTTTTGTACTGCGCGTGGACCTTGGCCGGCGCATGTTCCAAGCCGCAGGCGATGCCGCCAACCGCGTTTTGAGCTATGCGTTCGTGGGCTCGGAGTTTGTGTTTGGCCCGCTCGGCAAGCAGGGTTCGAACCTCGGCTTTATTTTCGCCTTTCAGGTATTGCCCACGGTTATCTTCATCTGTGCGTTGTTCGCCATCCTCTATCACTACGGCATCATGCAGATGGTCATTCGCGTTGCCGCGTGGGGGATGACTCGCTTCATGGGCACGAGCGGCGCCGAGTCTCTAAATGTTGCGGCCAGCATATTCATGGGTCAGACGGAAGCGCCGGTGACCATCCGCCCATTTCTACCCGAACTCACGCGCTCGGAGCTGATGACGGTGATGACGAGCGGCATGGCGCACGTTTCGGGATCGATCATGGCGGCATATTTCGCTTTTGGGGCTGAGCCTCGACACGTGCTGAGCGCCGTGATCATGACCGCGCCGGGAACCATTCTGGTCTCGAAGATGTTGGTTCCTGAAACCGAGCAGCCGAAGACCGCGGGACGCGTGGTGATGAGCGAGGAAGAAACCGAGAAAGAGCACCAGGAAAATCTGCTTGGCGCCATTGCCCGGGGCACGGGTGACGGCCTTCACATGGCGCTCAACATTGGCGCGATGCTGATCGCTTTTCTCGCGCTGGTGGCCCTGCTCGACGGAATTTTCGGCGGCATTCACCACCATGTTTCCTGGTTTCCCACGAGCCTTGAAAGCGTTCTAGGAGTACTGTTCTCGCCGGTGGCATGGGTGATCGGGATTCCATGGCGCGATTGCGCGGCCATCGGGAACCTGCTGGGCACACGCATGGTGCTCAACGAACTGGTAGCCTTCTCCATGCTGGGGCCGCAGAGAGCGGCGCTTGATCCGCGGTCGTTCACCATCGCCACGTTTGCGCTCTGCGGCTTCGCGAACCTCAGTTCCATCGGAATCCAGATTGGCGGCATCGGAGCGCTGGCGCCGAACAAAAAGAGCGAATTGGCGCGGCTGGGAATTCGCGCGATGCTGGCAGGAACGATGGCAAACCTGATGTCGGCATCGATCGCGGGCATGCTGCTCTAGGCGACACCAGCATTTCGAGAAAGGATCTCTTCCTGTGAAACAACTGCGTACATTCGTCCTGACTTCGTTCTTACTGCTTGCTTTTCTGGCGAACGCCCAAACTGCGCCGAGGCGGGTGATCATCGATACCGATCCGGGGACCGACGACGCCATGGCCATCATCCTGGCGTTGAATTCTCCGGAGTTCAAGGTGGAAGCACTGACGGTGGTGCCGGGCAATGTAGACGCACGGCAGGGGTTGGAAAACGCGCTAAAGATCGTTTCGCTGGCAGGGCGCTGCGATGTTGTCGTGGCAGGCGGAGCGCAACACCCACTCAATCAGAAGCTGATCACGGCGCAGTTCTGGCATGGAAAGAACGGCCTCGCCAACGTCGAGCTGCCGCCTTCCAAATGCAAGGCGGACGGGCGCTTTGGACCGGATCTCATCATCGAGATGGTCCACAAGTACCCGCATGAGATCACGCTGATTCCCGTGGGGCCGCTGACGAATATTGCGCTTGCAGTTTCGAAAGATCCTTCGATTGCCGCGTTAGTCAAGAACATCGTCATCATGGGCGGATCGATTACTGGCGGGAATGTGAACGGAGCGGCAGAAGCGAACATTTACAACGACCCCGAGGCAGCCCAGATCGTGTTCAACGCGGGGTGGATGGTGACCATGGTCGGCTCCGATGTGGGCGAGCGAACGCTGATCACGCGCAAGTATCTGACGCAGCTGCAAGCGTCGCACGGGCCGCAGAGCGACTTCATCGCCAAGATAGCGGACTTCTATTTGACTCGCAGCGAGAAAAGCGGATACAGCGGGGCCGCGATGTACGACCCGCTGGCGGTGGGGATTGCTCTGGATCCGACTCTGGGAACGCTGAAAGAAATGCATGTGGACGTGGAAACCAGGGGCGAGTTCACCCGCGGAGAAACGGTGGCGAACCGCATGGGATCAAACGAGAACAATGTGTTGCACGGAGACCACTACGAGATTGAGGGAGTCGTCGAGCTTACGCCGAATGCGCGAGTGTGCACAGCTTCGGATGCCGAGCGGTTCCTGCAAATGTTTGTGAGCCGCATCAGCGGAAAGTAAGCCGGATCAGCCGTACGCTCGCGCCACCAGGAAAATTGCGAGCCCGTAAAAAACGAACATGAGGCCAAGGTAGGCTTTGGCGCGAGGTCCGGAGTTTTCAAATTCTTTCCACGCGAGAATTCCCCAGAGCGCCGCGACCATGGGAGCGGATTGGCCGATGGCGTAAGAGATGGCAACGCCAGTGAAACTCGCCGCCACAAGATTGAAGACAGTGCCAATGCCCCAGATGACGCCGCCGAAAAGTCCGAGCAGATGCCCGGACGCGGGGCCGCTGAAAAATCCGCTAAAGCCCACCGGCTCCCCAACCAGCGGGTGCTTCATGAAATAAACATTCCAGATGAAACAGGAAAGCAATGCTCCCAGGGTCAAGAACACGGCGGCGCTATATGGTCCGAGCGTGTTGCCGCGCGTCATGGCGTGGGTCATGAAGGGCGCCCACAATCCCATCAGAATCCCAGAAACCACGCATGTGATCAGACTCTTCTTTGAGATGGAGCGCCCCGAGGCCGCAAGACTGCCATAAGCTTTGCCGTCAAGAACCACCGCGATAAACGCGCACGCGACGCCGAGAGCCAGGAAAATGGCGTTGCCTTTCGGTTGGAGCACGTAACTCAGCACGGTTCCAACCACCAGCGCGATTCCGATTGAAACCGGAAATGCAACGGCCAATCCAGCCATGTCAATCGCGGCCACGAGCAAAAGATTGGCCAGGTTGAACAGCGCTCCTCCGATGAGAGCGTTCACAATATTTGAAGTGTCCGCGGCATGAACATTATTCAGAAAACTGTGAGCGTCGTTTCCTGTGCTGCCCATGGTGAAGGCAAGCACGAGTGAAACCAGAAAGATGCCGACGGCGTAGTCCCAGTAGAAAAGCTCGAATCGGTAACCCTTGACCCCTTTGTAAGTGTTTGCCCAGGAACCCCAGCAAACGGCGCTCGTGATCATCATCAACAGCGCAATGCTCAGACTCGAAGGCGTGAACATCAGTTCTCCTCAGACGTGGTTTGGGGTGGAAAGTGAGTAACTTTACTCTTCTTTGAT
Organism: uncultured Acidobacteriaceae bacterium; assembly: GCA_963827005.1. GTDB lineage: Bacteria > Acidobacteriota > Terriglobia > Terriglobales > Acidobacteriaceae > Sulfotelmatobacter. The sequence continues at coordinate 490,534 of CAWGZD010000006.1, read as the reverse complement.
GTCCTTCACAAGGATGTGCGCCACAAGCGCGGAGCCAAACTGCCGGCACAGCGTCGTTTACGCTAACAAGCATTGCCGGAGTCGCGGGAACTAAACCGTCTCCGTTGACACAATCCGGGACGCCAAATAGACTCGGCGTTCCCAAGATTCTCTGAGGATAACTATGCCGCGGCGCCCTCGCATTGCGGTGGTCGGCAGTGCCAACATTGATCTGACCACGTTCACGAATCAGTTTCCCAAACCGGGGGAAACCATCTTCGGCCAGAAATTCGATCTTGGATTCGGGGGTAAGGGCGCGAACCAGGCCGTCGCCGCTCGTCTTTGCGGCGCGGATGTGTTCATGGTGGCACGAGTGGGGAGCGACCTGTTTGGTCCGGCCACGATCGAAAACTTCAGGAAGCTCGGCATCGACACTACTCACGTGAAGCAGATCGAGGGATTATCCAGCGGCGTTGCGCCAATCTTCGTCGAGCCGAATGGGCAAAACCGGATTCTGGTGGTGAAGGGCGCGAACGACGCGTTGAAACCCGCGGATGTCGACGCTGCGGAGGAGATGCTGAAGACGGTCGATTGCATCATCCTTCAGTTTGAGATTCCGCTGGAGACGGTCTACTACACGGTTGCTTTTGCGCGAAAGAACGGAATTCGCTGCATCTTGAACCCGGCGCCGGCGCAGCCCGTTCAAATGGGCGCTCTGCAGGAACTCGACTATTTTGTTCCGAATGAGAGCGAGGCCGAAACCATTACCGGGGTCCCGGCGGGGAGCGTCGAAGACGCGAAGACATGCGCGGAGAAAATGCTGGCGGGCGGGATTCGCCGCATCATTATCACGCTGGGAGCTAAGGGATCGCTTCTCGCGAGGCCCGGGCTGAGCGAACATGTGCTTCCGTTTGCCGTGAAAAGTATGGACAGCTCAGGCGCAGGCGACGCATTCATCGGAAGCTTTGCTGCATTTCTCGCCGAAGGAGTGCCGCTGCGAGAGGCGGTGCGGCGCGCCAATCTGTATGCGGGACTCTCCACGACAAGTATAGGAACGCAGAAATCCTTTTATGATCGCGTGCGTTTTGACGCGGAGTGGAAAGTTCGAGGGGGAGACTAGCTTGAGGATGGCCGCGTGATCCTGAGCAGAAATCGATGCTCGTAGAATCGACGCTCGCAGGTGCGGCGGGTTTCGTTTTGTGAACCTGTGCAAAACGGGAACGAAACTGGCAGCGAGCACTTGGCCCGTACGGAAAAGTCTTGACTTCGGAAGGAGCGGCCATTTATAAGGCCGTTCTACGGTCCAACAACCTCCCAAGTTTCAATGCGGTATGAAAAGTGACTTCGTCATTCGGTGCGGGGCCGCCGAAAGGGGTTTTAATGCTGAATAAGAGGGCGCTGCTCGTTGTCGTTTTCTTTTCACTGGTTGTTTTGGCCAGTCCGCTCCTTTACGGTCAAGCAACGGGGAGCTTTTCGGGCACTGTTTCCGATAAAGCGGGCGCCGTCGTGTCTGGCGCAACGGTTAAGGCGACCTCGCCAAGCACCGGCTTCTCGCGCGAAGCGAAAACGGACGACTCGGGACATTACCTGATCCCGCTGCTGCCCGTCTCCTTCTACACGATTCGCGTGGAGTTCCAGGGATTTCAGGCGACAGAACAGAAGGACATCCGGCTGCAGGTCGACGAGCATTTGGAAGTAAACTTCTCGCTGGTGCCTGCATCCGTTTCCTCGACCGTCGTAGTCAGTGCCACCGAAGTAGCCGTAGAGACGTCGAATGCAACCCTGGGGCAGGTGATCACGTCAGAGCAGGTCGCGGACTTGCCGTTGAATGGGCGCAATTTTGTTCAACTCGCGACGCTGACGCCGGGCACGACGCAATCGACCAGTCCCGTCAGCTTCTTCACCAGCGCTGCCAGCAGCGAGGCGGCGACACGCGGAGCGTTCTCGCTTTCCTCCGGAGGGTCGCGCGAACAGGAAACCGACTGGCTGCTCGATGGCAACGACAACAACCAGCTGGACGAGGGCGGTATTGCGATTTTCTCCTCGATCGACGACATCCAGGAATTCAAGGTGTTGACCTATAACTACTCGGCCGAATACGGCGAGCGGGCCGGTCCGACAGTGTTGGTCACGACGAAATCGGGATCGAACCAATGGCATGGCTCGCTGTTTGAGTTCTTTCGAAATACAGATCTTGATGCCACCCGTTATTTCTTCACGTCCAAGCAAAAGTTTAATCTGAACCAGTTTGGCGGTTCGCTGGGCGGCGCGATTAAGAAAGACAAAACTTTCTTCTTCGCGGACTATCAGGCCAAGATGCAACGCGAGGGCGTTCCCTTCACTGGCTTTGTTCCTACCACGGCAATGACGACACCCGACGCAAATGGAAATTACAATTTGAGCACTAATCCATTTGGCTTGACGGCACTCAATAACCCGTTCGCGACCGGGGCAGAACCGACGACCTTCCTGTGCTCAAACGCCACGACGCCGGAGCCGGTGCTTCCTGATGGCAGCCAGGCCCCTGGGGGCACACCTTGCGACATCATCCCGGCGGCCGTGATTAATCCGATCGGCGCACAGGTTATCAAGCTTTATCCCGCGCCCACCCCCGGCCTTGCGGGCAATGTCGGCTTCAATTATGCGAACCAGCCTGTGAGGAGGCTCAACGAGGGGACCTGGGATGTTCGCCTCGATCACAACTTCAACAGCAAGGATTCTGCGTTCACCCGCTTCAGCTACGACCAAGCAACAAACTTTGTCCCGGGCGGGTCTCCGACCTGGTCAGAAGCCAACGCTTTTGGCAGCAATCAGCATATTGAGAATCACGGGCGCAATGTGGTGGTGACCGAAACTCACGTCTTCTCGCCGAACTTGATCAACCAGGCCACAGCCGGCTACAGCCGCATCTTCAACCACATTCTTTCGTATGGCACGGGCACATGCGAAGCCGCACTGCTCGACATCCCGGGCGCGGATCTCGCCAGTTCGTGCGACAGCATAACCGGCTACCCTGCGAGCCTGAACCAGTCGTCCAAGGAATGCGTAAGCTGCGGACTGACTTCGTTCCAGATGTCCGCCTACTTTTCCGTCGGCGATCGCGGATACGCGCCCTACCAGGGCGGAACCAACGTCTATTCGTTCTCTGATACGCTGGACCTGATTAAGGGCAAACACGAGATCAAGGTAGGGCTGGTGTTTCGCGCCGAGGAAATGAACGTGCGAAACAATGCATTTCAGGACGGCTACATAGTTAACTTCGGGACTGCGACGGGCGACAACATGGGCGACTTGCTCGTGGGCAGTATGGGCGTGTTCGCGGCTCACGACCAAACATTTCTTGGGGCTACAACGGGTCGCCGCTGGAAACTGTTTCGTCCCTTCGTGCAGGACGACTGGCGGGTTAGCAAGAATTTGACTCTGAATCTCGGATTTGCGTGGGCTCTGGCGACTCCTGAAACTGAGGAGGCCAACCGGCAGGCAGATTTCGACGTTGCGAGCCTCAAGTGGTACGTTCCCTCAGGCAGCCCCGGGATCGCCGGCTGCACAGTTTGCGTCGCTACGAACGGGCGGGCTGGAATCGAATTTGATAAAACTGCTCTGGAACCGCGAATCGGATTCGCGTGGAAACCCATGGGAAGTGACAAGACGTCGGTTCGGGGCGGATACGCGATCTTCCACGACTCCGCTTGGAATCAGGGTGGGCAGGGATTGTGGCAGAACCCGCCGTATTATGCGGAAGTTGATCCCTGCACTTTTTGCTTAGCCTATGGCAGCGCAGCGGGTTCGCTCTCGGGCGGCTTCCTTCTTCCGACGGGGACTCCTTCTACTACACCGGTCAGCCCGCTCGGCGCGGTTTACAACGCGCCTGTGAATCCCCAGGTTTACACGGGGACGATTCAGTCACAAAACCTCAACTTTAAGCAAGGTGCGGTGCAGCAATTCAATTTGAACGTTGAGCGCCAGTTGCCGGGCAATGTGGTGCTGACGGTGGGCTATGCGGGCTCTCGCGGTGCACACATTCTGGTGAGTCAGTTAAATGAAAACCTGAATGAGCCCAGCGCCTGCGGCGTAGTCGCTGGCTACAATGTGGGGTGCGGCTTCGGAAACTTCCCTTACGCGGCCCCCTATCAGAGCGTCGACACCAACAACAGCATCGGCGCCGCCCGTTACGATTCTCTTCAGGTCAAAGCTGAAACCAAGAGCTCGCGCCATGGGCTCTATGCCCTGATCGGCTATACCTACTCGCGCAATTTCGATTCCGGCCTGACCGATGGCTTAGGCACCAATCCTGGCGCAATGTACTACCCGTTGCCTGGATTCAACAAACTGGATTGGGGGCTGTCTCAGTTGAACCTGAATGACAGCTTCACCGCCAGCGTTATTTATGACCTGCCATTCGGCAAGGGCAAAAGGTTCGGCAGCAGCTGGAGTTCCGCCACTAATACGCTCCTCGGGCATTGGCAAGTGAATTTGATCGAAAGAATCACCTCCGGCTTCCCGCTGTTTGTGGTCGATAGCGCCGATGAATCGGGCACATACTTCTCCTATAACGGCTTCACCTTGCAACGTCCGAACGAGGTGGGCAATCCGAACCAGGGGGGGCCGGAAGGCGGCAATACGAACTGCCCGGCCCAGGTCCACACTCACCAGAATTGGTTTAACCCTTGCGCTTTCGCGCAGGCCCCAACCTTCGTGATCAACCCCGGGACTCCCCAGGCTTTTACAGTTGGAGAACTCGGAACAGCCCCGCGCGCGCCGGTTTACGGCCCCGACTTTGTCAACACGGATTTCTCGATCTTCAAGGACTTTCCGTTGCCCTTCCGCGAGGCGATGAATCTACAATTCAGAGCCGAGTTCTTTAATCTCTTCAACCACGCCCAGTTTTTCCTGAACGGTTTAGGCGGCACAGGAGAACAGGACATCAACACGCCTTCGAGTTTCGGGGTGATCAATCAGACCGTAAACAACCCGCGGCTGATTCAGTTTGCTCTGCGGCTTAATTTCTAGGTGGGGGCTGGTGTCTGTTTGTACGGAGTTGCTCTTGCCTTGATTGCCTAGCGATCGAGGATTGCGTTTTTATTGCGGTGGAGTCGACGGAGTCGCAGTCTCCCGTAACTGATACACAAACTGCTGGACCTCGTGCCGCTGGCGCTCGGTCTCTGCTTTCTTCTCTTTCGATATTTGAGAGTAGAGTTGAAGTTCGGCTTTCGCTTTCGAAATATCTCCGACCTGCCTGTAGGCTTGCGCCAGACGATAGTGCGCTTCTTCCAGCCGGGGCGTGGCCGCGATGGCTTGTTGATAGGCAGAAATCGCCTTGGAGAGATCTTTTCGTTCCGAATAGAGAACGCCGAGCTGCAGATAGGCGGGGCCGAGCTTCGGATCGAGGCTGACAGCCTTCTCCAACAGTGACTTCACTCGCGGCAGGTCTTCGATGCTTTCCGGGGACTTGCGCCGCTTCCAAAGGCTAACGGCGTAGTAGTAATTAGCCATGGCGTTCTCCGGTTGAAGCGCGACGAATCGCGCGAGCCTTTCCACAATGGCCTCCGACTGCGCGTTCTCGGCAGTCTGCATTTTTCCCATGAACAGGTAAGGCGTCGGATCGTCGGGATTCAAGTCCGACGCTTCGCAGAGACGCTGCTCGGCTTGATCGTAGGAACCGAGGGCGTACCAAGAGGCACCCAGCCCGGCCAGCATCCGGACGGATCGTGGGAACAGACGGTTGCCGGCTGTGAAAACTTCGAGCGCCGGCTCAACGGCCCGGTGGGCCAGAAGTTCGGATCCCCAATCGAAGAGATTGGATTCGCTCGGGTTCAGTTCCGCGGCGCGCTGATACTCTTTAACGGCCTCAAGAGGATTGCCAAGTTTTTCGTCAACATCGCCGAGCAGGTGATGCGGCTCGGCCTTTTCGGGTCGAGATTGATCCTGTGCCGCCAGCAGGGCTCGAACATTCGTGCGGGCACGCTCGTAGTCACCGGCGTTGGCATAGGCCAATGCCAGTTGGTAGGAACTGTCGGAGTCGGTGGGCTTCAGCGCAAAAACCCGCTCCAGATACGGAAGCGCTTCCTGTGGTTTTCGCTCCTCGACGAGCAACTTTCCGAGTTGGTAGTTTGCATCAAAGCTTTCGGGCTGGCGCTTGAGGGCTTCGAGCAAAGATTTTTCCGCTGCGGCGTCGTATGAAACCGCGGAATCGCCGGGCAACTGCCGACCTAGCGAAGCAGTGGCCTGGGCCAGGACTTCGCGGTTCCTGACAACCGTGTCGGAACCATGGCCACCGAGATTCGTAGTATCGGTGACGCCGGCGACAGTGAAATGAGGTTCGTCGAAAAACGCGGGGGGGCGACTGTGGCAGCTGGTCCGGATGCTTTCACAGACTTGAGCGTGAGGTCGATCGTTTTGGATTCCTTTTGTCCGATGAAAAAGGAATTCACGGTTGCGTCACCGTAGCCGGCCATCTCGACATGGAGAACATAAACGCCCGGAGGAAGCGCCGAGAAACGATAAGCTCCGGCTGTATCGCTTCGCGCGCTCAGAGATTGAGCTCCCGCGGCCTGCAAGTGAACGGTGGCGCCGGCCACCGGATGGTTTTCCGAATCTCGAACTATCCCTTGCAGCGTCGCAGCCGTGGGTTCTGCCGCTGCCTCGACCACTTGCGCCTGAGCCGACTGCCCCAGAGTGCGACACGGAGCGAACACAGCGGCTACTACCAGCGCAAAGGCCGCGATGCAAGGACATCGGAACTGATTTGCGGTGACGCGGAAGCGGCCCATAGGCAAGAGGTTCGTCCCGACAAGTAGCTTACACGCCTCCTCGGTTCCCAATAAACTTGCAAGTTTCGCGAACTCTACGTTAAGTTCGTGAGCGGCCGCGGAACGTGGCTGTCGAAGTTGTCGATTTCCGGAGTATGAGGCTCTCGATGAGATCAGGACGAGTATGGTTCTTCACAGCGGTGGCAGTGCTCGCGTCGTGCCTTACTAGCTGGGGTCAGGTGAAACGAAAGGTAATCATCGATCAGGACGCGGCCGGGCCTGCGGGCACGGACCAGCAGTCGATGTTGCTTATGATCCAGTCACCGCAGGTGGAAGTGCTGGGCATCACCGTGGTGACTGGCGATCAGTGGCTCAATGCGGAAGTGGCCCACACCTTGCGCATGCTCGAACTCATTGGGCGAACCGACATTCCGGTCGTGCGGGGGGCGGAGTACCCGCTGGTCCGAAGCCAACAGGAAACGGAACATTGGGAACTGCAATATGGCAACGTGCCATGGCTTGGCGCCTGGACGCCGAAGTTCTATCATCCGCCAGACCAATTGGGAGAAATGCCTGAAGGCAAGCCCACCACCAAGCCCGCCGATGAAGACGCCGCTCACTTTCTGTTGCGCATGGTGCATAAGTTTCCAAACCAGGTGACTATCTACGCCGGCGGGCCGATGACCAACCTGGCGCTGGCTATTTCCATCGATCCGGAATTTGCGGGGCTTGCGAAGGAGCTGGTATTCATGGGCGGAAGTTTTAACCCGCGGACGGATGATCCTGAGTTCGCAAATGCTCCAACGCACGAATTCAACCTGTGGTTCGATCCGGAAGCGGCGCACATCGTGCTGCGCGCGCCTTGGAAGAAGATGGTTTGCACGCCGGTGGATATTTCGGTGAAAACGCGGCTCACTGCAGGCTTGATCAACCGCATCAAAGCAGTCGACTCGCCCGCGGCGCGCTACATCGGGGCGTATGCGCACGTGCGCGGGAACTACAATTATTTGTGGGACGAGTTGGCGGCGGCGGCCTGGCTCGATCCGAGCTTGATTACGAAGAAGGAAACGCTCTTTCTCGATGTGGACCTCGACCGCGGCGCCGGCTACGGCAATACGCTGAGTTGGACGGAGGCAGATAAGCCAAAGATCAGATTGCCGCCAGTCGAGGTGCAGGATGATCTGGACCTTGAGAAGTTTTACAAGCTGTTTGTCGATCTGCTGACGGCACCGACGCCGAAAAGGAACTAGCGAGCGGAGCTCTGCAACGGCCTATCGCGGAAGCTGCGCAAGCATGCTCTGCGCTTGCGCATGATCGGGATGCTGCTTCAGCAATTCGAGTAGGACGGCGCGAGCTTGGCCCGGCGAACCCTCCAGGCTGTAGACCCGGGCCAGATTCAGATAAGACTGATCGAACGCAGGCGCGACCCGAATGCATTCTTTAAAACTTGCGACCGCCTCATCTCGCCGCTGCGTGCGCAGATAAAGTATTCCGAGATTATTCAGGGCTTCCGGATACTCAGGGCGAGCCTGCAACGCTTTTTGCAGATATTGATAGGCATGATCGGCATCGTCGGCTTGCGCAAAGACCATCGCTAAGCCGTAGTTCGCCTCGGCATCATCGGAGCTGACCGCAAGTGCGCGCTCAAATGTTTTGCCTGCGGCCTGCCAGTTCTTCTGCAGTCGATAGGCGTTGCCCAGATTGTTGAGGGCGATGAGATGATCGGGGCTCAGGCGCACGGCCTCCTGAAAACATCGCACGGCCTCGTCGGTGTGGCCTTCTCGCGTGGCGAGAAGCCCGAGGTTATTCCAGGCGTTCGCCAGAGTGTCAGGGTAGCTGGCGCGGAGTTTGACCGCACGTTCAAAACTCTCGCGCGCCTCAGCCGTTTTCTGCTGATTCAGGTAAGCGCTTCCCAGGCCGTAGCAGGCTTCGGCGCTCGAAGGATCGTCGCGGAGTGCAAGCTGGAACGACGAAGCGGATTGCTCGTAGTAACCTCGCTGAAAAAACACCGAGCCATAGGAAAGATAGTTGCGCTCGAACTCGAACGTGTCTCCGGCGCCCGGAAAAGGTAGCGCCCGCGCCAGGCGTTCGGCATCGGTTTGCGGGATGCTACGAGCGTCCTGTTCAACGCTCTCCGGATTCAGCGGTCCCTGATAGACCTTGACGATCTGCCCGTTGTGATCAATCAAGAAAGACGTGGGCAGGCTCAAGTCGCGATGCCGGTCAAACAGGTAGCGATAGAGGATGTTGTAAATAGCTGGCGACATCGTCGGAGCCGCGCAGGATGGGAAAGAAAAGTGCTGTTGCCGCGCCAGCGCTGCGGGTTTTTCGGCGTCAGCAGATTCGTCGACGTTTATCGTGAACAGTTGAAGCCCCTGCGCCGCCCATCGCGAAGCGACGCGATTAAGCGCTTTCAGATCGTTCTGGCAAATCGCCGATTGCGTCGACCCAGAAGTTGAGCAGCACCGGCTTTGCCGCGGAGCGCGGACAGCGTTCGCACCTGTCCAGCCAGATCGGATAGAGAAAAATCCGGCGCGGCCACCGGCGCGAGCAGCCAGGTTTCAATCGTAGCGGGGAATGTCTCGGTCTCTTGCGGCAGGGCGGATGCGAGACGGCTGCGCAACGATGCTGGAGTGCTTGTGGTCTTGAATGGTTCGACGCGAAGAGCTTCGGATCCCTCCTCCACCCAAATCCTGTGGTTGTGTGGAAGGTCGGGAACTTCCTGCACGAAGCCGCTCGGCCAGCGGATCGATGCCCGACACGGGGCTTTTGGCCTCTCCGAGTCCGAAGAATACTTCCTTGCTGTGCTGCGAAAGGAATCCGGATCCGGCTTGCAGCATGCGCGTCTGACGTCCCGTTTCCGTTTCCACGGTAACCGCCGCACCGATGGCGTCACGATTGCTCTTCGTGCCGCGCAAGCGGAACGCAATCGACGGCGGCAGATCCTCCATCATGTTCTTCAAAAGGCGCAATTGTGGGGCGTTGCGGTTTTTCAGAAACACTTCCTGCCGGCCATCCTGATCGAAGTCGGCGAGAGCAAACGCTCGGCCATCCTCGAGAAAGTCCAACCCCACCGCGCCGGAAACGTCGGAAAATGTTCCATCCCGATTATTCGCGTAAAAAACATTGCGCTCGAAGCCGCTCCAGGTGCCGTCGGCCCGAATGAGTTCGTTGATGGCACTCCATCCCTGCTCGTAATCATGGGAGGGCTCTGGCCTGATCCGGCGAATTGGCAACCACTTGCCGCCAGAAAAAACTGTTCAGGTCTTCGCGCGAGTCCCGGAAACCATGCCATTCGCAATGTAGAGATCGGGAAAGCCGTCGTGATCGAAATCAAAAGCGTCGCTCGACCACGACCAGCGGCCTATCCCGACTCCGGACGGAGCCGGTCTTATCCTCAAATCCGCGCGTCGTTGCGACCCGCTGTTGCGCAACAACGAATTGCCCATGGCGTGTTTCCGGTAGAGCGCCCGAACTTCCTGCGCGGAGCTCCTTCTTGAAAATTTCTTGCGTCGGAAACGCGTTCGCCGGCAGCGGTCCACATGTCCGCGACGTAAAGATCCTGAACGCCGTCATTGTCGTAGTCGAGCCAGCAAACGCTCATGCCCGCGCCGACATCCTCTGCTGCCTGCTTCCGGCAGCGACATCGGTAAAGGTTCCGTTGCCGTTGTTGCGGTAGAGATTCTTGCGGCCGAAGTCATTGACTACGTAAAGGTCGGGCCAGCCATCCCCGTTGTAATCGCTCCACCCGCAGCAGAAGCTGTATCGCGTGTTGTTCTGATTGAGGCCCGATTCTGCGGTAACGTCGCGAAAAGTTCCGTCACGATGATTCCGCATCATGAAGTTGGGAGGACCATTTTCGGCATCGTAATAAGGAACGGGATACTTGTACTGGTCTGCGCCCTGGTAATAGGTGTAGAGGCAAAAATAAATGTCCAACCAGCCGTCGCGGTCATAGTCGGCGACCGCCGCTCCGGTAAAAGTTCCCTGCGGAGGATTGGCGAACTGAAACGCATCGGGCTTTTGGCGAAATCTGCCGCCGCCCTGGTTCAAGAACAAGAGCGGCCCGCTCGCGCGCACCACGACCACATCCTGGCGCCCATCGTTGTCGAAGTCGGCAAAAAGCGCGCATGCGGTGTTGTCGAGAATCCCCAAACCAGATGCTGCCGTGATGTCTTCAAACGTCCCATCTCCGCGATTTCGATAAAGCCGGTTGGGCAGACCCGCCGGCTGGCAAACATAGAGATCGTCGAAGCCATCGTTATCGATGTCGGCGACCGAAACTCCATTGTGTCCGTAGATGTCTATGCCGCATGCGCCGTCGAGAACCGTCCGCCAGTAATCAACGCCTCGAAGCATCTGAGCAGAATAGGAAGGACTTCCCGCCGAGCCGAGGCTAGCGATGTCCACGAAAACCGGGGACGCGGATCGGCTTTGTGCTTCATTCAGCGCCTGCCATCGCCGAAGCTTAAATTCACCGGGCGCGGAGCAGACGAGAAGGACCATTCAAGGTCCCAATAGCCGACGCGCTGCTCACGATGAAACCCAGCCCCGGCACCGACGAATTCGTAACGTACGCGAGTCTGGAGTCGCTGGGGAAGCTGAAGAGGAAGACCGGGCTCGCTGCAATTCTCGTCACCTGGAATTCCGCGGTCACGATTTTCCGAGTAACGCTCATCGACGAACGCAGTTCCTGAAGAAAAGCATCCCGGCCGAGGTTGGCTGGTGAGGCGAATTGGTTCTGGTGGACTTCCAGCGCTGGGCCGGGGCGGACGAGGCGAGAATCAACCGGGCGGAGTGACGATCCCGACAAAATCCGAAGTCAGAATTTTCTCAATCGCCTTCACTTCTTGTGGAGCTGCAGCAAGCTCGAACTCCATTCGGCAAGAATCGCGGCGATTTGGTCGTGGTATTTCTCATTGAGGAAATCATCCAGGCCGGCCTGCGCTTTGAGCAGGGTCGCATCGAGCGGTCTCTGGGCCCGGTAATGTGGATGCAGATAGAATCCGCCGTACGATGGAAGTGCGGGGGGAGAATCGAAAGGCGAGATCGACCGGAACGCAGTATGCGCAGGCTGGCAGGACCATCGCCACGGCGCTCCCTGGCAGCAACGGGGAAGAAAGTTACGGCGGCCTGGGCCCGCACATGATGAAGAACGGCCGGATGCCGCGTCTTCCCTGCCCAACTCAGAGCGATCCCCCCGCGATATCATGTGTAGGACGGAAATCTAACAGCCACTCCCGAGGTCGTCAAGATTGGTGGTCAGCGGCCCTTGTTCCAGACCATTTCCGGAATCCGGCGATCACTTCCCTCTGCGGGAAATCGTGTCGGACGGAAGCGAGCTTTCTCCTTGACCCCGCCGTCGCGTGGCAGCTAGCGTTTGAAAGTGACCTATGAAACGGAGTTCAGGACCAGGGTGGGAAAGTTTGAGGCAGCGCGAAGAGAATAGGCGAGGTTGTTAGCAGATGGGAAGTGTCGTTTCAGGATTTTCGGGACCGGTTGCCGCAGTTTTCTTGCTGGCAGAGAACCGCCTGTTGCGTGAAGCGCTGCTGCGCATTCTGTCGAAGAAGGACGATATTCGCGTGGTGGGAGCGGGATCCTACGGCTCGGATATGTTTGGGCAGATTGTCGCGACACAAGCCAACGTCGTCGTCCTGGATTCGGTCTCTCCGGTTCTGGAAGAGCAGGGCGTGGTGCGCGAGTTGCATCGGCTGAACCCAGCTATAAGAGTGGTGATGGTGGGCATGGGTGCCGAAGAGGCCGTTTTTCTTCGTGTGATGCAAGCGGGTGCTGTGGGTTATGTATTGAAAGACGCTTCGGCGGTTGAGGTGGCGCGGACCGTCCGAGCTGTGGCCGCAGGGGAGGCCGTATGCCCAGCGGGCTTTCTGGCGCCCTATTTCAATGGGTTGAGCGGAATAAGCCAGCCATTCCGAGCTTGCATCTGAAGACCAGCCTCGGCCTCAGCCGCCGGGAGCAACAATTGGTGGGCCTGATGCAACAGGGGCTTACGAACAAAGAGATGGCCAGCCGACTGAACCTCTCCGAACAAACCGTGAAGAACCATGTGCATCGCATGTTGCGCAAGCTGGGAGCGCCGGACCGGCTTTCGATCGTGGAAGTGTGCCGCAACGAGGGCCTGGCCCTTTAGCCGTGCGCGGCTGCGGCAGCTTGGTGAGTTGTGAGAGACCGATCGCGACGCACCAAAATGCACTCCAGATCCTGCCGAAAACAGCGTTGAAGTCCCGCACGACGTGAACCGCGCCCGCGGCGGTGAGATTTTCGGGCTCCTCGTGCGACGCAACCCCGACGCAACCCAAGCCGGCGCCCAGCGCCGCCCGGATTCCCGAAACCGCGTCTTCGACTGCCAGTAGATGGCAGGGCGCGAAACCGATGCGGTCGCAAGCCAGCCGGTAAATGGCAGCATCAGGTTTGCCTAAATGGACATCCTCTCCGGCCACGATTACCGGGAAGCAGTCCAGTAATCCCAGCTCAAGCAGCGTGGAGCGTGCGCGGCTGCGGCTGGCAGAGGTCGCCAGAGCCACTGCGGTGCCGCCATGATGTAGCTCGCGCACCAGGCGGACTGCTCCCGGAACCGGCGTAACCTCGAGATGCATTTGCCGGAAGATGCAGTCCTTGTGCCGGCCAAATTCCTCGAGGTCCGGATCTGGACAATCTCCGAGAAAATGACGCAGGATGTCGGCTCGTTTGCGGCCATCGAGGATAAAGTCCAGCTCAGGCTCGGGGACGTCGCGTCCCAGCGTCTGCAGGAAGAGCCGCCATGCCTTGCGATGCACCGCATGACTGTCGACGAGGACTCCATCCATGTCGAAGATGACGCCGCGCAGTTGTCCAGCAATCATAAGATCTCTCCGGCCAACGCGGAGTTAGCAGGCCGCGTGCATGCGCCTTGTGGTGTGGCAGAGGCTGCCATCTCACTCTGGCTCGGCGCGGCCAAATCGCCGTCCGTTCCCGGCCACGTGGCCTGCGCCTTTTCGTAGTTGGAAACGGTGCCGATGTCGAGCAGGTAATCCGCGATGGGATAGGCCCGCATTTTGCCCAACAGACGCGGCAAGACGTGACTCGCAATATCCGCCGGGACGTGGGGCGGGATCGAATCGAAAAGACTTGAGCCTGCCACCATGAGTCCGGAGAAAACCCAGTTGCTGCGCGGGGTCTGAGGTTTTTCTTCGAAGTCGATAATGGTTCCACTGTTATCCGTAACGGCAACCCCGCAGCGCGCAGGGTCAGGCACCTGACAGAGGCCGAGGGTTACAGCGTCTCCGTGGCGGGAATGGAATTCACTCATGCGGCCCAGGTTCGTGTTGGTGAGAACATCGGAATAAAGAATCCAGAACGCGGAATCAGAACCGACCCAGGCGCGATTGGCGGCAAGCGTTCCCGCTGAACCCAGCAAGCGCTCTTCCCGGACGAGGCGCACGTCAACCGGCGGGCGGCTCCGCTTGAGATGTTGCTCGATCGCTTGGGAGTGAGCGTGCAGGTTGATGAGAACTTCTGTAATGCCGGAACGCGAGCAGAGATCGAACCAGATATCGAGAAGGGGGCGGCCACGAATAGGCACCAGGCACTTGGGGATGGAGTCGGTGAGGGGACGCAGGCGCGTGCCATATCCTCCGGCCAGCAGAAAGGCTTTCAAGGTTGTCCTCGTTGTTTCCGTTATCTTCTCTTATCCGCGCGATCGAGTGCCGGGCAAAATCTCAAACCGCCGCGGCTGAAAGTGGCAGAAAGGTCCATCGCGTACCGGCGTGCTCGTCATGATCGATGAAGGGGTCATTCACGATGACTTGAGCGCCTTGCGCATCGAAGGCGAAGGCCATTTCCTGAACGCCCTCACGCTGCATTGCGGAGCGTACGTCATTCTGGCAGGCGGGTTCGGAGTAGAGCAGCAAGAATCCCCCGCCGCCGGCGCCCGTAATCTTGCCGCCAAGGGCGCCGTGCTCACGCGCTACGTCGTAGAGCCGGTCAATGCGTGGATTCGAAATGCGATGGGACACTCGTTTTTTGGCTTGCCAGCCGTCGTCAAGCAAGCGGCCGAAGTGTTCGAGGTCGCCGCAGAGGAGCGCCTCTTTCATTAAAGCGGCAGTCTCCTTCACCTGATGCAAGGCCTCCACCGCCGGTCCGGCCGGGAGCCGTGTAGATTCTTCCTGGTGAGCGAGAATGTCCCACGAATGGTGAGCAGCTCCGGTAAAGAACAGCAGCAGGTTCGACTGCAACGCGGAAAGCACACCTGGGTCCAGATGGACAGGCTCGACCCGGGTCGCGCCGTCGGAGCTGAAGCGAATGTAGTTGAGGCCGCCAAAGGCAGCGGCATATTCATCCTGCTTACCTACGTGCCGCCCCAGTCCAACGCGCGTGATGCGGAAGGCGCGCTCCGCGAGATCGTACTGGGACAATGGACAACGCAAATGAGTGGTAAGCACTTTCAAGAGATTCACACAAACGCTAGCGGAAGAGCCCAGGCCGGTGCCGGGGGGGATTTCGGAGGCCAGGAACAGATCGGCGGCGAGGTCTGTGCCCAGATCCTTGAGCACGGCGAGAGGAATTTCCAAACCGCCGTTCTGGGCAGGCAGCGCGGCGAGGTCGCTCCAGTTCCCGAAAAGGCGGAGGTCTGAAGAAATGACCTGGATGCGGCCATCGGCGCGATTGCCCAGCGTCGTATAGAAATACTTGTTGATGGCGGTACTGAGGACGGCGCCACCGAACTGCTCGTAATAGGAGGGCAGGTCGGTACCACCTCCTCCGAAGCTAATCCGAACCGGACTGCGTCCGATGAGCATGCTGTAACATCTCCGGAAATGGCTGAGGGGTCGTGGAGTACAGAATGGATTGCGGTGCCGGGGCCGCGAACGGTGCAACGCAGTTGTATGCAGAGCTATTCAGTACACCGCGGTCTGGCGCAGAACCACTTTGTGCAGAACCACTTTGCCTGAGGCCCTCGTTCACCGTGCGCCTGGGCAGATCGATCAAACGAACGGTCAGAGTCCAGATGGTCTCGATCAGAAGTGAAAGATCCTTCAACAGCGAAGCCTGCAGCATGTATTGCAGGTCGTGCCGGGTTTTGTCTTCCGAGGTGTGCTGCTCGCGAAGCCCATGCACCTGGGCTAATCCAGTCATCCCCGGCCTTACCGAGAGCCGTTGTTGCTGCCAGGAAGAATACCGGTTGGCTCGTTCCGGGCCTTCAGGCCTTGGTCCGACCAAGCTCATGTCTCCGCGAAGAACGTTCCAGAACTGCGGCAATTCGGAAATGCTCAGCTGCCAAAGCAAGCGCTCGAACCGGGAGGCGCGCTGCGGATCGTGGTTCACGTTGAGCCGCAGCATGGAAAACTGAGCGCTCCGCCAGCCGATACGCCGTTCCCAGCGGAAGGCGTTCCCTGTTGAGAAGCGGAGAACGGCGCCGCAGGCCAGAACGATGGGCAGCGCGAGCACACCAAGAGCAGAACCCAGCGCCAGATCCAGCAGGCGTTTGCCAACTCCCGCCGAAGCCGCCGGCGCCATCTCCCCAAACTGGAGCAGGGGCAAACCTCCGAGGTCGAGCAGTCTAGGCCGCGAAAGATAGAGTTCGTAGGGTTGCGGAACCAGGCTGACCCGGATGGCGTGTTGACGGCAGAGCGAAACCAGGTTCAGTATCTCGTTCGAGGCAGGAGAGTGCGCCATCACCAACTCGTCGACGTGATGCCGGCGTAACAGGCTCACAACTTCCATCGTGGAGACGGTGGCCGCCCCGGCTGCCTGGCCGGGGCCGGGTCGTGCCGCGGGAACTTCCGCTCCCGGGCATAGAAATCCGATGACCCTGCACAGGAGTTCAGGATGGTGATCGAATTTCGCCGCCAGTTCGGTGGCCAGGCGGTCGGAGCCAAGGATCACGACCCGCTGTACATCACCGTTGCGGTAGCGTTGCAGGACGATTCGCAGCGCAACCGCGCGAATGCAGAAAAAGCCAGCCAGCAGAAACAGAGAGAAGACGCTGAGCGTCATTCGCCCAACGTATCTTGCCGACACGTTCGCGACCCCGAGCAGCAGCACCATCAGAAGGGCAGCCGCCAGCAGGAGATGCGAAACCATGGCCGGCAGCCGCCACCCACCCCGGAAGCCATCGAGATGCAGATTTTCTGAAAGCAGTACCCAGGCAAAAACGGTGCAGACCACATAGAAGACGAAGTTGGACGGCCCGAGTGGAAGCTGGCTCCAGTGCAGCCCCGAGCACAGCGCTTGCTCGGCGGCCAGCGCCAGGGGAATCCAGGCCAGGTCAGCCGCCAAAATCCGGTTGCGAAGATGCTCTGGTGTCATGCTCTACTCTTGCCCTTTCGTCTCTTGTCCCTGGTTCTCAGCTCTCGGTCTGATTTCTTGATTCTCGGTTACTTTTCCTTTTAGATCTTTCATCCTTCGCCCTCACCCCGGGAGACCGGCCGGCGACTGGTCGAGAACAGAGCTGGTTAGAGCCCTCCCGGCGCGGGTCCTGGTTCGATTCCTGAATCTGGTGCCGCAACACGCGAAACACGGAGTGGGCGATCGAGAGATGAAGGTCCTCGATGATCTGCATGTTGTCGGAGGGAACCACCACGCAAACATCGCAGAGGGACTCCATCTTCCCTCCCTGATAACCCGTGATGCCGGCCGCGATGGCCCCGGCCTGCCGGGCGAAGCTTAGAGCGGCCAGTATGTTAGGAGAGTTGCCGCTGGCGCTAATGGCGCAGGCGACGTCGCCGGGTTGCGAGCAGGGTTTCGAGTTGCTCGGCAAAGACGTTCTCGTAGTGCGTATCGTTGGCCCAGGCGGTGATCAGGGCAACGTTGTCGGTGAGAGCAATTGCGCGCAGGCGCTTGCCAGTGGCGGGCGCGGTTCCCTTTCCCAGGTCGCAGCTCATATGCGAAGCCAGAGCTGCGCTTCCCCCATTGCCAAAGAGGAACATCGTGCGGCCGCTGTCGTAGGCCTCAAGAAATACTCGAACCAGACGGTCGATGACCGGC
This sequence comes from uncultured Acidobacteriaceae bacterium, assembly GCA_963827005.1. GTDB lineage: Bacteria > Acidobacteriota > Terriglobia > Terriglobales > Acidobacteriaceae > Sulfotelmatobacter. The sequence continues at coordinate 472,823 of CAWGZD010000006.1, read as the reverse complement.
AGAGGAAGCTTCCGGATGGTCGCGGACAGCTCTTCAAAATAGGACGGAACGTCGAATGCGCTCATGATGGGTCTTGTTCCAGGCATCGTTCTAATCTGGTTCTAAATCTCGTTCTAAACTTCACTTAAATCTGGTTTTAAATCCCGAATGGGGAACGGTTGGGTCGCACGGAGCAGGACTCCGGCCGCACGCATGTTCGCGGCGGCGTCCGGCAGACGCGCGGGGATGCCGCCGGAACTCTCGATCCACTCCAGAAAGTCATCGAGAATTGCATCCAGGCCGCGTTTGGGTTTCCATCCCAGATGCCCAGCTTCTCGACGCTCGAAACGCTGTGCCGGTTGTCACCGCGGCGGTACTCGCCGGATAGTCTCGAGTCCGGCGAGGCTTGCCATACGGCCGAGCACCTGGCGCGCATAATCCAGAATCGTGGTTGCGCGCCCGCTGCCCACGTTGAAGGCGTGGCCGTTGGCCGCGTCTTTTTCGAGCACCAGCATGTTGGCCTCGACCACATCGTCGACATGCACGAAGTCGCGGGTCTGGCGGCCATCTTCGTACAGGATCAGGGGCAGACGCTGCAGAGCGCGAGTGCAAAAGATGCGGCATACCCCGGAGTAATGGTTGTAGAGCGATTGCCGTTTGCCTTGTGTGATGGAGTAACGCAGCGCCACCGTGGGAATTCCGTGCAACCAACCCAGCCCCAGCGCGGTCTTCTCCTGGGCCAGCTTGGAGACGGCGTACTGGTTATAAGGATTGTTCGATCGCTCCTCGAGCGGCAAAGCCTGGGCCGCCATCCCGCAGCGAGGACACAAGACCTCCCAATGCCCGCGCTGCAGTTGCCCGGGAGAACGCGGCGCCGGCTGAAAGTCGCCATGCTCCGGGCAGCGATACTGACCTTCGCCGTACACTGCTTGCGAGGAGGCAACGACGATTTTCTGCACCGGCAAGCGGTGCCCGATGATGAGTTCGTAGAGCAGCGCCGTGCTTACCGCATTGACCTCATAAAGCGGGAAAAGTCCGGCATGTAGTCCTGATAGGCCGCCTGATGAGAAACAATGTCGACGCCTTCGAGTGCCGCGAGCAGAACGTTGCGGTCGGTGACGTCGCCGGGGATGAACTCGGCAGCGGCCAGAATATAGCGCGGCATCCCGTTCGGATGAACCCTGGGTTCCAGGCTGTCGAGGATCCGGACCTGAAACCCATCGCGTAAACAGCGGTCTGCCAGGTGGGAGCCGATGAATCCGGCGCCCCCCGTGATCAGGATTTTCATGGAGTGAACTTTCTGCCCGTGCCGCGCCGAATGATAAAAGCCGATTTATCTTCCCGAGCCGCGAAAAACTTCCCGCACCGTGCGCAGAATGATTTCGAAGATCGAGTGCTAGAGACCAGGTCCGGATGTACTCGAGATCGAGAGCAACCCAATCATCGAAATCATGCACCTGGTTGCGCCCGCTGACCTGCCACAAGCAGGTGATGCCGGGTTTGATTGCGAGCTTTTGCCTTTGGAAATCGGTGAACTGGACAAACTCGGTTTCAAGCGGCGGCCGCGGACCAACCAGGCTCATATCACCCACGAGCACGCTGTAGAGCTGGGGCAACTCGTCGAGGCTGTAGCGCCGCATCCACACGCCCAGACGCGTGATGCGGGGATCGCGCGCGAGTTTAAAGACCGGGCCGGTCATTTCGTTTTGCCGGAGCAGTTGCCGCTTCAGTGCGTCCGCGTTGGCTACCATGGAACGAAATTTGTAGCCTACGAACCGGCGCCCGCCTTGGCCCACCACGTGCCAGCGATAGAAGACCGGACCGTGCGAACCAAGTTTCACCAGAACCGCGAGTCCCAGGAATAACCAGGAAAGTGATGCCAGCAGACTGGCCGAGATGGCAACGTCCAGCAGCCGCTTCGCGGCCACGCGCAGCGGGCTGGCCCAGCACGGCGACCACTCCGGCGCAAACTCGGGGGCTTCACGGGCGCCAGCATGAGCCGTAGTTGGTGCGGCTACTTTCGAGCTAAGCAACCGCAGCGCAGGCTTGTGCAAGGTAGTCATTCAATCCCTCACGCCAGTGCCGAAACTGATTCAGGCCAGCCTGGTTGAGTCCTGCATTTTCGAGAACCGAGTACGCAGGACGTGGAACCTTGGCCGGAAACTCATCGGGTCCAGCCACCCGGCAGCGGACGGGAAGGCCCGATCGAGCAAAGATTTCAACGGCAAACTCATGCCAGGAACAACTGCCTTCTGCCGTGGCGTGGAATAAGCCGTAAACCCCAGCGTGGCTAAGGGCCAGGATTTGCCCGGCCAGATCCCGGGTCGACGTGGGACTCACAGTCTCGGACGCAACCACGCGCACCTCGCCTCGCTCGCGTCCCAGTCGCAGCATGCGATCGACAAAATTGGCTCCTCCCTTGGCGCGGCAGGGCTGCCGACCATAGAGAGCAGAAGTCCGCAGGACAATGTGCTTCTCGTTGCCGGTGCGAACAAAATATTCGCCAGCCAGCTTGCTGTTGCCGTAGACGTTCAGGGGTAAAGGCAGGTCAGCCTCGGTGTAGGGAGCGGCCTTGCAGCCGTCAAACACATAGTCTGTGCTGACATGGATCAGCACCGCTCCAAGCTCCGCGGTAACGGCGGCAAGGTTGCGCGCGCCTGCTGTGTTGACGGCATAAGCACGCTCCGGGTCGCACTCACAGTTTTCCACGTGGTGCATGGCGGCAGTATTGACCACGACCTCGGGGTGGAGCGGGCGGAGACAACTTGCGACCGAGTCGAGCGCCGCGAGTTCCAAATCCTGGTGAGTGAGCGAGTAAACTTCGCCGCTGCCGGCGAAGGCCGCCACCACGTCACTGCCGAGTTGTCCGTTGCCGCCGATAACGGCAATCTTTCGCTTCGCGCTCGTCATGTCTTAGCGTTCCCGGCCTTCGAGTTGGGACGGTCTTTCTTCTTGGGGCTTTCCTCTGGGCTCTTGCGGCTCATTCATGCTCCCACGGCGACGCTGCGCATGGCGTGGATCTCCAGGCCGTTTTCCAGTTTCTTGAAGGTATGGATATTCGAGTAGAGTGGATTGTCCCAGTCCCGGAACTTGTCCAGATTGTCGATGAGGTTGTAGACGATAGATTTCACGTCGCCGGTGGGATGAAAGCTGAGAACATTCGCCGCTTTCTCGACGCTGACCTTGTAGTTGCGAAAATCCTGAACATGCTTGATCTGCAGGCGGACGTTTCCTCCCAGCCGTTCCTCCACTGCGGCCTTGACCAGATCGCCGATCTCGCCAACCGTGTAATTGCCGGAAGCGATGTTAAAGATGCCGGAGATCTTCGGATTCGCTTCAATGGCGCGAATGTAGGCGGTGGCCGCATCCTCGATGCTCAGGATGGGCCGCCAGATGGTTGGATTGTTAATGGTAATTTCGCCATCCCGCACCGCGTTGCGGAACATAGAGTTGATCACCAGATCGAGGCGCATGCGCGGGCTGAAGCCGGAGATCGTGCCCTTGCGCAGGGAGATGACGGAGAAATCGTCGTCGCGCAACTGGGTTACAGCCTGCTCGCCCTGCAATTTCGACACGCCATAGGGATAGCTGGAGGCGACTGGCCGTCCCTCGTCGTAGAGCTCGTTTTCCGTGTATCCGTACACCGAGCACGAACAGGCATAGATGTAGCGCTTGACCCCGGCTTTTTTCGCAATATAGGCGAGGTAGGCGGGCGCGGCGGCATTGAAGATGAAGTTCTTGCTGGGCGAGAATTCCGCCATGGGGTCGTTCGAGAGTCCGGCCAGAAAGATCACCTGGTCGTAGGGCTCGAGGTCCTCCACGGTGAGATGAAAAATATCTTTGTTAAGGGTTCCGACCGGGCGCGGCAAGTGATTGCCAAACCAGAACAGGTCGACCACATCGACTTTGTAGCCCCGCTCGAGCAGCCGGGGAATCAGCACCGATCCGACATAGCCGGCGCCTCCAGCGATCAGCACTCTCATGAGTTGCTCCGTGAAGTTTGACTTGGGTTCAACACTGGGGATGGCTCAGCCCACAGCCAGCGCGGCTTCGGGCGCCGGGTGGTAGGCCAACAGATTCGATCCCGCGGACGACAGCCAGTCGGCCAGCGTGCGCGCCTGGGCATCTTTTGCGGAAAGAATGGGATCCGCGACCGGCCAGTCGATCCCGATCGCCGGATCGTTCCAGAGAATTCCGGATTCGGTCCCGGCGTTGTACATGCCGGTGCACTTGTACTGGATCTCCGCCATGTCGGAGAGCACTGCGAACCCGCGTGCGAAGCCGGCGGGCGCCCACACTTGACGCCGGTTTTCCCCCGAGCACTCGACTCCGGCCCAGCGCCCGAGCGTCGGGGATCCCTTGCGAATATCGACCGCCACCAGAAACGCCCGGCCGAGAGGCACGCGCATCAGCTTCCCCATGGCCGGCTCCCACTGAAAGTGGAGCCCCCGGACCACGCCTTTCACTGACCGGGAGTGGTTGTCCTGGGCGAAATTGACGGGCAACCCCAGCTCGCGGAATTGATCCGCGCGGTAGGTCTCCATAAAGAAACCGCGGGAATCTTGAAAAACTTCGGGAACAATCACGGCCATATCTTCGAGCGGACGCGACTCGACTTGAATGCGCATTGCAGGTCAACTTTCGCGGTACAGGATTTCGTCAGGAATCAGATTTGTTTGGAAGCGCTCTGAAACACCCGGCCGTACACCGCCGGATTCAGCGCCGTGGATTCTGGTCACGCGCCTCGCTGCCGCGCTAATTCGACCGGTTCCTGGCCTTCTCCGCCGGCTATGATCTGCCGGTAAAATAAGATGTGTTGTTCCACCACGTCATCCCAACGATAGTGTTCGCGCGCGTGCTGGCGAGCCCTTTGACGGTACTCATCCACTAAGGCGGGGTCGTCCACCAGCATCTGCAAACGCCGTTGCAGGTCCTGGGCTCCATCCTTGCCGAAATAGCTGAAGCCGGCGCCGGCAATTACTTCCAGGTTCGACGGGGTGTCGTTCACCAGCACGCAGTTGCCGAATCCCATGGCTTCGACCAACGCCGGGTGAGTGCCGCCAACCTCATCGGGTAGGACGAATAAATATGCGCTTTGCTGCAGCTCGGCGTATCCCTCCCCATATATGCCGCCGGTGAAGAGGATGCGCGCATCCGGCGTGCACTTCAGAGCGCGGACGTAATCCCGCTCCCAGGGATCGTCGCCTACGATGACCAGTTTCTTGCCGGTCTTCGTTCTTTCGAAGGCGCGGATGAGGTGGTGGATATTATTCTCCGGCACCAGGCGGCCGACAAACAGGATGTAATCCCGTTTTTGAAGTCCGAATCTATCGAGCGTGGGGCGGGCACGCGCGTCGCCCCCGGTGGCCGGGCATTCCCGCAATCCGTAGGCGATGCAGGAAGAGGTCATGCCATACATCCGGCGGTAGTAGTGCATCACATCTTTCGAATCGGCGATCAGCCCGTGGCAAAAGCGAACCGCGAAGCGTTCGGAGAAGCGTAAGTACCATCTCGCCAGGCGCCCCCACTTGGCCCGCTGCCAGTCCGTTCCGTCCACCGAGCAGACAACCTTCTTCCCGAGGAGGCGCGGCAACGGGGCAAAAAGCGTTGCTCCGGTTGTGAAGTAGTGCACCACATCCATCCTCCGGAACATCACGTGGAGCGTGGCGAGAAACACGTGGCAAATCGTGCTCAGGTTCTTGCTCTTGAAAGTGGGCAGGGTCACCAACTCCACTCCTTCATAGCTCCGCCCCGAGTGAGCGCTCATTCCGGCCCGGTTATAGACCGTCACGGGGTGCCCCAGCCGGACGACTCCACGGGAAATCTCATCCACCGCCGTTTCAAAACCTCCGAAATGTGCGGGGATGGCCTTGATGCCGATCATCGCGATGCGCATAGATTGGGATTACTTCGAAGCTGCCGCAATCAGGGGAGAGCTGCCGGAGGGTCGAGCGACCAGCGGCCCCAGCGGGGCAAAGATTGCAACGTCGGTCCGTAGGCGGCAGCTGTCACGAGCGCAGCCAGCCCGCAGTAAACCAGCGCGCCCAGCCAGCGATACGAGAGGGCAGCGCTCAGCAGGAACAAGCTGCCGCAAGTCAAAGTAAAAACCAGGGTCCTTGCGATGGCGAGCGGAGTTCTGATGATTTGGCGCCGCAGCAGAAATTCGTCCACCATCCACCAGAGCGCGACCGCGCCCAGCATAGCCCAGGACATATTCACAAGATGGTGGCCGCGCCGGGCAATGGCAAGAAACAGCGCAGCCGCCGTCAATCCGACGCTCGCGCCGGCGAGCAGGGCTCCCAGACGCAAACTGCTGCGAAAGTAATTGGCGTGCAGGATATAGATCACCGCCGTCAAGCCTGTCGAGAGCATCAGCAGACGCAGGACCGGTAGACTCGGCTGGTAGGCAGGCAGCAAGCGCTCTATTAAGAATCGCAGAGGGAAATATCCTGCCAGGCTCAACGCCCACAGTGCCATCAGCGTAGCTTCGCCCCAGCCATAGGCGCGAATTCTGACTTGGTCGCCCACCCCATTCGAGATGTAGGGAAAAACCACGCGCGACACCGACAGGATAACCGTGTTCACGACCGCCAGGGCATTTGCCGCCAGGCTGTAAATAGCGAACTCGCGAATGCTGAAGCTCAGGCTGACCGCAATACGGTCGAGCGACAAGGCAAGGTTCGTGACCACGAGCGCCGCCAGGATGCTCCACCCTACGGCGATGTTGGCCGCGCCCACACGCCAAATCTGGCTGAGGCTGATCTTCATCGGTATCATGGCCCGGAACAGCTTTGTTCCGGCAAACCTCTTCGCAGACGGCTTCTGGCTTGCCGCACGTTGTGTGTCATCTTTATCTTCGTTTCGGCTGGGCCGTTCCCGGTTCAGCTTGATGCGGCCCGGGTATTTCCCCAGCAAGATCAGCCAAAGCGCGAGGCCGCTCGCCAGCCAGGCGGCCAGATAAGCTGCGAGAAGCTCTTCCAGCCGAAGATGTCCCCAGCGATGCAGGGTTATCACGATGGCCAGCAGCACAGCCGGATTGATCACGGTGACGGCGGAGAGCAAGTCAAACGATTTTTTTGCCTGCAAGGCGAACTGCCCGAGCACGGCGGTGTTCCATAACAAGGCATAGGCAACGATCGACAGGGCCAAAAGGAACCAGGGCTGATGGCGAAAGCAAAAAAGCAGAATGGCGAGGGCCGGAACGAGAAACATTGCGTGCTGCAACAGCAGAAAGATCAGGCTGCGACGCAACTCCGCATTCATCCGCTGGCGGGAGCGCCCCGCCCAGCGCACCAGGGCGCCATCCAGCAGGCCGAAATGCAGCAAGCCCGCAAAGCTGCCGTAGAGAATGAATAGCCGGTAGTAACCATAACGTTCCATGGACAGCCAGCGCGGCAGAAGAAAGGCCAGCATGCCGTTGCAGACTAGGGCGACGAGGTTGGCGAGGCTATGCAGCAAGACATGCCTCACAAATTCGGTCGCGGGATGGACCGCGGCGGCCTCCGGTCTGGTTTCTGCCTTTGTACTTGTATTTATCTTAATCTGTGGCGTCTTTGCCTTTATGTTTGCGGCAGAAGCGGAGCCGGCGCCGAAAAATATTTCCGGCATCCCGTAAAGCGCCTCTGGAATCTCGTCTTGCGCTGGACTCATTGCGGTTCCTGTTCGGCCACGAGGTCCCCGATCGCAAGAGCGGCGGTCGTCTTCAGGCTCGGGAAGGAAGCGAATACCGAGCCGGGCCTGGCGGCCGTCGGAAAATCCCTGCACCATTTTCTTCAGGCAGGAAAATTTCTTCGAACCGAACAACAGAGATCCGCAGGCATGACGCAGCATATGCCGCATCACCGAGCGTTTGGTCGGGCCGCTCGGATACAGCCACCAGGCCACATACGCCAGGTTACGGTTCATGTAGTACTCTCGCCAGGGAGCGTGGTTTGGCCACAGCGCGGAGTAGCCCGGCAGCCGAACCTGCCGCGCGTCTCCGACTTCATGGGCCAAAGTCACGCCGCTGACCACCGCAATCCCGTATCCCTGAGAGCGGGCGCGCAGGCAGTACTCAAAATCGAAAAAGTCCATAAAGAAATCGGCCCGCGGCAGCCCGATCTTTTCGACCAGTTCCCGGCGCACCAACAATCCTGAGGCAATAGCCAGATCGGCGAACCAGACCGGCTGGCGAAGCATTTCGGACGGAGGCTTGTGAAAGCCTTCGTGCCACAGCAGCGGCGGATACGAGGCTCCACTCGCCTCATGCACCGGCAGCCCCGCAATCATTGCGGTGTTGGCGTCGGCAGCGGATCTCGATGCTGCCGACGCCAGCAGAGCGTCTAACGCGCCATCCCCGGGCACGCTATCATCGTCAAAGGCCCACACCCAGTCATGCCGCCGCTTCAGCGCCGCATACTCGAGACCCGCGGCCCAGGCTCCGGCTGCCCCAGCGTTCCTGGACATTTCGAGCACCGTCACCTGCGGATAGCGCTCGGCGAGCAACCCCCGGGTGCCGTCGGTTGAGCCATTGTCGACCACAATGATTTCCTGCAGTCGCCGGGTTTGCCGGAGCAGAGCTTCCATCTGACGGGGCAATACCCGGGCGGCGTTGTAGGCAGTGGTGACGCTTGCGACTGATATCGACATAGGGACCGATTAGGCTTTCTCGAGTACTACGACATCCTGGTAACTCAGGTACTCCGTTCGCCCGCACCACTTGCCGTAGCTGACCGATTGCATCGTAAAGCCGTTCTCGCCGGCCAGGCGGGCGACTTCCTGCTCTTCGTACCCGATTGCGGTCTCGGGAACTTGTGGGTTAGTAGTCCAGCAAGCGGAAAGCGCATGCGAGAGGTCCAGCGAACTGCGGCCCGCCGCCATCAGGCGGCGGGACTCGGGATTCACGACAAAAAAGGTAGCGAGGCAATGTGCGCCCGGGGCCAGGACTGAGACAGTTCGGAAAGATAGTGACTCACGTCCAGCGGGCGCATGTGAGTAAATACCGAACTCAGAAAAGCGAAATTAAAATGAGCATCCCCGTAGGGGAACCGGTATGCCGCGGCCGGCACCAGACCTTTGGCGTTGTACTCCGGGTTGCGAATGTCGGCCAGGACGAAGCGGAAATTTGGATAGCGCGTTGCAATGTTTTTCTGACACCATTCGATTCCCGCCGGCAGAATATCGAACCCATCGTAGGTGCCCGAAGTTAAGTACTCGGTGAGCGGCCGCGCCATGCGGCCAATGCCGCATCCGACATCGAGCACGCGATCGGAAGGCTTGAGGCCGCCCAGGCGGACGAAGTAGTCCAAAAACTCGGCGCCCGTGCCGGCAAAATCGCCGTCGCCGATCGGGTTCAGCCAGCGCGGCGGCACCAGATCTTTACGCCGTTGCAGGCACAGGTCCATTCCATCCAGGGTCAGAAAATAAAACATACGAAGCGCCCGCCGGATGGGGCGAGGCAGTATGCGCCGCGCCCGAGACCACTTGCGCTGATATTCGTAGGAAGCCTCCGCCAGAGGACTAGAGGACATAGTTCAACCGTTCCTTGTTGGCGAGCGCATAACCTTATTAGTGGTTAGCTGCCTTTCCATCTGCTTTGCCCTTAGCGCTTTCTGATTACCCAAATGTCCTGCACCCCGGCCAGATGTAATCCGGTTTCGTGGCGGATTAAATCGGCGTCCAGAACACTGGGCAGGAGTTTGTTGCGGACAAAGGCGGGACTGTGGAACGCGTTATAGCGTGGAGATCCCTCAAGAGGGACCCGACGAACGACCAGTTCCCCGGCTTCGTACAACGGAACCTCAGCCGGCAACAATTTGTGTCTCTGAGAATCTCCCGCAGTCGTAAAAATCACCAGTCCGGCGCGCTTTACCACCCGGAAGTTTTCCCTCAGCCAGGCATAATGCATCGCTTCGGAGAGATGAGTAAAAACAGAGGAGCTATAGACGACGTCGAAAACGCCGTCAGGAAAAGGAAGCGGAGGCTCGAGTCCATTGCGGGCAAAAGTAACTCCAGGAATCGCCGACTGGCACCAGTCGATGGTGGCGCGATCATAGTCGGTGGCAAAGACTTCCACGCCTGAGTCTTTCCCGAGACGCGCCAGGTGGCGGACAAGTCTAGCGGGGCCGCATCCCCACTCCAGGACGCGCGCTCCGTTGAGTTCGATGTGGCCGGCCATCAGCTCCCATAGAATCTTGACGCTGCGTTCCCCATCTTCGTAGTAGCTCTCGTAGCCGCGACCGCCAACCGTGCCAGTGGTAATTCTGGCCGGAGGAAATACCTCGGCAGGGAATAAAGCTGCAAATGCCTTATCTCTCTTCCGGTTTCTGAGTACGGTCAACCAAAGCCTGAGTTCGTCGGCCGCGGGAAGCAGTCCCAGCTTCCTCAATAGCTCGACTGCCTGCAGGCGCAGAAGATATGCGCTGGTCCGCTTGGGAAAGATCCGACCAGTAGCCTGCATTAGGGGTGTCTCGGTGGTGGTCATGAGTGAGAGGAAACTGTTCGCAAGGACTAGACCGCAGCTCTGGTCTGCCGGACCGCCAACCCTATGGGAAACCACGCCCAGCATGCCAGGCGGCGGTCGAGCAGCGGGAGGGTAAAAATCATTACCACCGACAGACCAGCCAGGATTCCCAGCGCAGCACGGCCCAACTGCGAATGCATTCGCCACAAAAGATAGAGTGCGGTGGCCAGGGAGCCGACAAAACAGAAAACGGCAGCCACTCCATATTCCGCAGCAAAATTCGGATAAGTAGTCTCGAAGACAATCGCGTTGAGATCCTCGTGGAGAGACAGGGCACTCACCTTTTCATTGCCCGAGCCAAAGGGGTGGTTGGCCGCGTACTCGACTCCACTCCAGATTTCGTCGCGATGCCCCTGAGCGGAGGGGTCCTGCCCGGTCGTATTAAACAGCATGTAGTCACTCAAGCCCAGAAGCGGAATCGAAGCCGCAAACAGTGCCAACGCCAGCGTGACGGACAGAAGAAATCTCCTTTTCTGGTTCATCAGGAAGGCCAACAAGGGAATCGCTGCCGCCGTTCCCATCCAGGCCGAACGCGTGACCGAGCAGATGAGGCCGGCCGCAATCATGGCTCCGGGCACCGGATTCCGGGAGTATACCCACCACACTATCAACGCGATCATGCACAGGATGCCAAAGCTGTTCGGCCCTACCATGGTCGCGGCCTCCCGCAATCCGGTAAATCCGATCCCGTGAAACGACGCAGTCAGTTGGCCCGCATCGGACTGCGAATCCGTAGCCACGTAGAGCAGCGTTCTTGGACCCTCCCCGAGAATGAAAACTTCGATCATCCCCACGACGGACAAGCCAGCGGCCAGCCATACTGCGCATCCCGCCCACCGACGTTCCTGCTTTTGGGTCAAGACAGTGACTCTGCCCACAAAGTAAGAGATCAGGAAACTGAAATCTGTTACGAATCCTGCTAGGAAACCATCAAAAACGGTGCGCACCAGAGCCAAACCGAAAAAAGCCAACAGAAACCAGTCGGGCGCTGCCGCCTGATAGCCATGGCGCCGCCACAAAATGAATAGGAGCAACAGGAACGGAATTTCCTTCGTGCACGCCGAAACCAGAGTCATATGCGGCAGCTCGGCAAACTTACCGAGCTCGATCGCCATATAGTCAAGCGGGATGAAGGCCAAAAGGATCCCCAACAGCGCAACGGGGAAGCGAAAAAGCATCCCCACCAAAGCTGCCAAAACGAGCGGAGCTGCGACGATAAGCGGAGAGACGAAGAGACACAGAACGGCGACAAGAAGAAGCGTGAAAGCCAGGCTGCTGGTTCCAAGCCTGAGCGCAAAGCGACTTCCAAGCGCCGGGCTGCTCATGACGGATCGTCGCCCAATCCCCGGCCAGAGCTCTGGCGGATCATTTTCTGAGCAAATGCCACGATATGGAAAGGGCGTTCCGTGCCAAGGCTTAAGACCCGCATCTGAACCATGGAAAACATGCGCACCAGCACTTCCGGGACGAATACATGATGGTGCAGGGCCCGGATAGCGGCGTTGTTGAGGCAGCGCTCCCGGAACTGCAGCTCGGAGCCTGCACCCCGATCGAGCGCGAGATCGTGGAGCGCGAGAATCTCATGCAGATGGGAAAGATCGTGCTCCGTCGTATTATTCTGAAAATCAGCCACAATGTGCTCGAAGCTGGTCGGGGCGCGCCGATGATCAAAAGTTCCCCTATGATCGGGGACAATCACCAGCATGGCTCCTCCGGGAACCAGCACCCGGCGCCATTCCTCGAGCACCCGCAGGGGATTAGCCATGTGTTCGAGAACGTGGGAGGCCAGCAGGAAGTCATAGGTTTCATCACGAATCTGGGTAAGATCGCTGCCTTCCGCCACATACTGTTTGGCAAAGCAGCAACCTCGGCCTGCCCCACCCGTTGCAGACCAGATGGTCTGACCGGAAAAGTTGCAGTTGTCGATCCGGCGGCAGCGGTCGTAGACGGGAAACAGCCTGTTGCCGCAAAAGGTCGGGCTCGGTCCCCCCACCTCAAGTCCATACTTGCCGGTAAAGAAGGGTTTCATGACCGGATAGTCCCGTCCCTTCCGGCGCGTGATGCGCCGGGTTGCGCCGTTGGGCAGCGACTTCAGCCAGCGCCAATAATATGGACCGCGGCTGGCCAGAAGCTGGATCTTGGAGATGCCGCCGCCTAGCTCCGTCAGGGACCGCCCGATGTCAATTCGTTCCGCGTCCATCCGTGCCACATCAATCCGTCCGCGGTTCATCAACGTGACTCCGTCCTCCAGGGAAAAATTGTGCCCGGAGACGTCGCCCCTGGCCAGTCCATTGGCGGCACGATATCATCATGCGGCGCCCGAGCTCCTGGCCCAGCCGTTTGCGCGGGTCCAGGGGATCGATCTGCTGCCAGGTCTCAGCGCTCAGCACCCACAGCGCCCCGCCGCTCAGAGCCAACAACACTCCCAGAATCACGATGGCCACGCGATGCGGCGACGATCTTTTTTCCGGCACGTCGGCGGCGTCGAGAATCTTGACCGTGGGAATTTCCCTGGCTTCTTCGATCTTGGCCAGTTCGTACTGCTGGGTGAGCAGTTCATAAACGGTTTCCTCGATCTTGGTTTGCCGGTAAAGCTCGGCCCATCGCACGCCCAGAAGTGGAAGCTGGCGTATGGAGGGAAAACCACTGGCCGCCTCGGCCGCTTCCGGCGTATGGGCGGCGGGGCCAGGGATGACCGGGTCGACCGCCACGCCGGTTCCGCCCAGTTTGTTCAATTGCTTGCTGAGTTCATCGACGCGGGCGCGCAGGCTGCGGACCCGGACATTGCCCGTGGTATAGACCTGTTCCAGGCCTTCGAGCTCGGACTGGGCCGCGATCAGCTCTCCCTGCAAACGGCCCGCCGCCTCAACCATTGCCTTGCCCTGCGCGGTAATGTCGATGGTCGCATTCTGACTGGCGAACTGGCTGAACTCCCGGGAGGCCAGATCGAGTTCGCGTCTGACGCTGGTCAGACGCTCTTCAATAAAAATGCGCTCGCGCCGCGCTGAGGAGGTCGACACCTCCGCCACCAAATGGTCGAGTTCATCCACATAAGCCTGAGCGATCTGGGCCGCACGCCGGGGATCGCGGTCAGTGACCCGGATGGTGATCACGTCGCTCTTGCGGTCTTCTGAAATTTCGGTATAGGCACCCAGATCCTTGCGGGCATCGACCCAATAACGGTCGCGGTACACCCGGCGCAGATCGAAGCGGCCGACGATCCGGTCTTCGACTGTACGGCAGCGGAGAATTTCAACGAAGAGTGCACCCGAACTGCGCATGCCGAGCAAATCCCCCGCCATCGACCCCATCCCCAGGCCACTTTTCCCCGCCATCGCCGCCAGCATGGCCAGCCCAGAACCTGACTGGCCGTCCGGAGGCATCAGGCGGGTAGTCGAGTCATATCTTTTCGGAATCACGAAGGCAACCACGGCCGACACTGCCAGACCGAAAGCCAACACCCCGGCCAGAAAGCGGCGACGATCCCAGAGCAGCCACACCCCAGCCCATATTTCGCCCGAAGCAGCCCGGGGCGCGGCCATCTCCACTCGAAGGGTGTGGTTGCCTTTCGCCAGAGCGGAAGATTCCACCTCGGGAAAATCCTCCACGGCTGCGGCGGTTGTGGGGCCGAGCGTCACGCCGTCGGCCTCACCACTTCGGCCGCGATTGCCGACTGCCGAGTTTGGAGCTGGCAACCGCCAATCAAAGTCTCAGAGAACCGCAGCGGCATGTTAGGCATTTGTGGCAGAAATAAAGTCCGGCTGGAGTTCTGTTCAGTGCCGGGACGGCTGTGGATAGAACGTGAACTGGAGCGACGAAGTTACATTGCCCTGGCGCGTTGCCGCAAGCAGGGGAAACATCCACTGCTCGTATTGCACGAAGGCCGAAACCGCGAACCCGGATTTCGACCTGGTTTCGGCGCGCAGCGAATAATCGACCAGACGGCCGCCCTCGAGGAAGCTGCGATCCGCTTCCTGATAGCGATAGCCGCATTGCAGCCGGGTTTGGGACGAGAACCAGTACGTTGCCTGAGCCTGGGCACCAAAGCCGTCGCGCCCCACCCAGCTCCCGATCAGATTGCCGGCGTTGGTGTAGCCGGAACGGTAGCGCCGATCGTAGTAGATGAAGCCGGGAAGGAAGATGTTCGTGAACGGGTCTTTCACTCCTTCAAGGCGCAGATCGAGCTTCGAAATCTTCGGCACCTGGGGAAAGTACAGGCCCGGATTCAGCATAGGACGCGAGGAACCGATGGGAGAAATCTCGTCGCCCACGAGAGAGTCGTTATAGACGGTGAGCCAGTTGCGCAGGCCCGGCACGCGATAGCTGACGTCGAACCCCGAAAAGCGTTTGGCTGGATTCAGCGCGGTGCTGTTCTTATGCGAGTAGTAACTGCGCAAAAACTCGCTCCAGGTGAAGGGCAGGCCGGGACCGCCGAAGATGGCGGTGATCCCCATGCCGAATTCGAGATTGGGCGTGGGCTTGAAGCTCATCTTGTTGCCGTGAATAAACGGCTGGGGATGAAACCCGGGGCCCAGGACGTTTGGCGAGTTGTAGACAAAATTCTGGCCGGTGAGCTGTCCCACAAAGAATATCGATTGCGCGGGGCCGAGCAGTGGCACGCGGTAAGGGGACACATTCGCCACTTGAAACATGACAATCGATGCAGCATTGGTGCTGGCGAGAAATGGTCCAGATTCGCCCGGCCCCAGCCACTCGGCCTGTTTGCCGAAGGAGAATTGCAGATCATGATAGGTCACGCCCAACGAACCGCTGACCACTTCGAAGCGATTGACGGCAGCGGTTCCGTTGGCAAAAGCGGGCACTTGGTCGGCGTCGGAGATGGCCTGCTGCACCGACGGCGAATATGCTGCCAGGCCAGGGGCATGCTGATATTCTCCCTGGAAGGAAACGGAAAGCATTCCCGCTGCCACGTGCCCGGCCCACCCGTCGATGGCGTTGAAGCCCTGCCCGTAGGGGCGCCCGTAGTCGTTGATGAGAGTTTGCGCAAAGTGATACCCGTCGGTCAGCGGCGGGCCGGCAATTTCGGTCGTTCTCTGATAAATGGAATCGAGGTTCGCGCCTAGATTTGCGCTCCCTTCCAAGCGGCGGGTCTCGGTAGCAAATTCGGCGCTGAGGGCGGCATAGAGCTTTATTGCCTCGCGGCCCCGTCCGTTCCCGGCAGTAGCCGGGGTCCCGGCGTTCTCCCCCATCTGGAAGCGCAGACTCTCGGCGGCTTCTTCGAGGAAACGGGCGCACTGCATCCGGGTCCAAGGCCGGATACCCAGATAGGCGCTTTGAATGTAGCCGAGGGCGGCGAGGCGTTCGAGCGCCGGATACACCCAGCTCTCCGGCGGGACATTGGGCGATCCCATATTGCGCGGGTTCCGTAATCTGTCTTTGTCATTGTCGTCTTGATCTTGAGCCGCCGGATTTTTCTCCACCAAGCTTTCCCAGGGAGCCTGGCTGATCTCCGGGTCGCGGTGGCGCTGATAAATCTGCCGCGCGATGAAATAACCCATCGCTGCGCCCACGACAACATCCGACGGAAAATGTTCCTTGCCCGTGACCCGAGTCACCGTCACCGCGGACGCCAATCCATAACACAAAAGCTTGGTCAGAGTGCCGGGATATTCGTGGGCAATCACTCCCGCAATCGCCCAGGACACAGCCGCATGTTCGGAGGGAAACGACCCGCCCCCGGCAAAGAAGTGTCCCGCTCCAGTTCCGTCGTAAGGGCGTTGCCTTTGAAACGCGGATTTGAGGGCGAAGTCCGCCGCTGCGGCGTTGATCGCAGCTTCCGTTGCCAGCAGTCCGGCCTCGGCGGCGTGGTCCTCACGCCTGATCGTACCCCAGAGAAACATTCCCCCGGCAGCGCCAGCCAGAGCGAAGGCGCCGTAATTCGAAACGCTGCGGCTGCGCATGATCTCACTCGCTGGCACCTGTTTCGACATCCAGGAATCGCTGGCCAGCAGTGCTCCCACGCCCATGAGTGCGGGCAGGGCCCACTTCGCATCGTCCGGTCGAAGGCGGGACGGGCTGGTCCAGATGGCGCGCTGATCCCCGGCAAATCGTTCGAACCATGCCACTCCGCGTTCGGCGGTTCCCGGAGCACTGCGACCCGGCGCGTTCCACGTGCCCATGCCTGGGGCAGGGAGTTCTGCATGCAGCGCCGGGGCGGAACGGAGGACGTACGCCACACCCGGTCTTGCCCCCTGACTCACCGCCGATGGAGCCTCCGAGAACGGTCCATGACGATCGGGCGCGCCGGTCTGGGCCTCGGAATCTACCGCCAGCCCCATCGTCAGAAGACTCAGGGCAAACAGAATCAGAGTGATGCTCAAGATCAAGCTCGGGATCATGCTAAACAGAACCAGAAACCACGAAGCACTCGCAATTTGCGCGGAATGCGGCGGCGGAAAAGCTGGACGATTCAAGGCCACGAAGGCAACGCAGGAACGCAAAACGTAGAATGATTCAATTACGGGATCAGAATCCGTGGCCAACGCTGACCGCCACCGCGACTGAGGACAGCAGTTGTGCAGCCTGCAAGGTATTTTTCCAGAGGGGAGGGCCGCCCAGGGCTTTCTGGGGAACAAACACCATATCTCCCGGCCGCAGCTCCGCGCTCAGGACGTCGCCGGTGAACCACTCGCCACCGCCCTTTCCCCCTACGACCGAACCGTCTGCCCGCACCACGAACACAGCCTTCCGGTTGGCCAGGTTGGTCGGTCCGCCGGCCTGGCCGAGATACCAGCCCGCGCTTTTGCCGGGACGGTAGGTGATGGCGGTCGGGTTATACACCTGGCCATTGACCACGATATAGTTCGGCGTCTTGGGGATGAACAACTTGTCCCCAGCGCGAATATTCAGGTCGGCCGAAGTGTTCGCCCACCGGGCAACGTCCTTCGAGATGTGGATGACCAGCCGGCCGGCCGGCGGCGTGTTCTTCAGCTCCTCAATCGTGGCATGCCACTGCTGGAGGGTGGCGTCCTTGGCCAGCTTTTCCTCGGCGTCGCCGAGGTCGGGCATGAGTTTGAAAGACGCTTCCTGCCCTTCGACCTGCTGGATCAGGTCGGCGCGGTTCTTCGCTTCCAGATCGCGCACTTGCCGGCGCTCGAGAATCGCGCCATAGGGATAGGCATCGGCGCGCAGTCCACCGGCCCGCGCAATCACCGAACTGAGGCGTTCGCCTTCCTGAATGCCGTAGTCGCCGGGATGCATGACCTCGCCCTTCACCGTGATCAGCGACCCGATATCATTCCAGCCCGCCAGCTGCCGGATGGTCAGCACATCACCGTCGTGCAGACGCATATCGGTGTCGGCTTCGCCGGCCAGGGCGCGGGCGATTGGGACGGCAACATGTTCCCCCATGACTTGCGCGCTGTTTTCCACCGTGTAGCGGGTCAGATCGGCAGCCTCGGTAAAGGCTCCGCGGGTGAGTCCGCCCGCCAGTCGGACCAGTTCGGCGGCGGACATGTCCTCGCCCAACGGATATTTTCCCGGCCGCGCCACTTCGCCTTCGATCTTCACCGTGGGCGGATCAACTTTCGAAAGATTGCGGTGGATGAATACGCGGTCCTTCGGTTCGAGCGGAATATTGTCCGCATTATTCCCCGCCAGCGCACGCCCCAGGTTCACGCTCAGCACTTTGAGCTTCCCGTCGGCGGTGCGGCGAAAGACTTGCGTGTCGCCGAGCAGTGCGTCCGGCGTGACCCCGCCCGCCAGGTAGACGGCGTCGCGCAAGTGGGTCTCTCCGTTGGTCACGTGTTTGCCAGGAAGGCGCACTTCGCCGCTCACCGTGATGACGGGAGGATCTTCAAAATCGTAGCGTCCGAAGATGCGCACCGTGTCGAAGGGCTTTAGCGTCACGTTCTGGGCGCTTTCGGGGCCGGGTTCGCGCCGACCGTTTGCACTGGATCCCTGGCCCGCGGCCGGACCCGTGAGGGCGTCCGCAAGATTGAAGGCAATCACCTGGGGAGCGTAGTCGGGCGGAGAGAGGCGAATGATTTCCGCATGGCGCGGGGCGGGTTCGGGCAAAAGATCAGCATAAGACCCGATCAGATCCCTGATTCTCATGCCTTCGCGATAGGCGTGTTTGCCGGGATGGACAACGTGGCCGTCGAGATAGACGGTCTCGTCGCTGTAGGGCAGGATGGGCGAAATGCGGATCCTGTCGCCATCCTGAATCTTGAAGCCTTCAAGAACACCCGTCACTGTCGGCGGATTGCCACTCTGCGAGGGTGCGTTCCTCGGCGGGTCGTTTCGAGGAAGATCGTTCTCTGCGAGATCGTTCTCCGGCAGATCAAGCCGCAGCATGGAGCGGCTTTGGTGGGCAATGACGCGCTCCACTTCAATGTGCCGCAGCGTGCCGGTCGTGAGCACACCGCCCGCCAGCTCGAGCGCTTCGGCGAGATTGCTTTCATGATTCAGTTCATAGATCGCAGGGCGGCGAACCATGCCCTCGATCGTCAGCTCTGCGCCCAGGGGCGGGACCATGATCGTGTCCCCGGCCTGCAAGCGTTCAAGGCTCAAACGAACTCCGTGCAGCAGCAGATCGTAGAGATCGATTTCTCCGGAGAGCTGGGGACCGCGGTAGAGCCGTAAAATCCGCAGCGACCCGCGAGCCGTCGGGCCGCCTGCCTGGTAAAGGGCATTGAGCGCAGTCGAGAGCGAACTCACGTCATAGGCGCCTGGTCGCACCACATCCCCAACCACATACACCCGCACCGTGCGCAGGCGGGCCAGAGAAACGTCGGCATGCACGTCGCGAAATTCTCGGCGCAACACCCCCTGCACCAGTTGTTGGACCTCTCCCAGGCTGCGTCCCGTCACCTCGACCGCACCGGCTTCCGGCAGCGCCACCCGGCCTTCGCGGTCAACCACGCGCTGCAGGTGTTGAGAAACCCCGCCCCACAATTCGATGCTCAGACCATCGCCAGGTCCCAGCACATAGTCCGGACCCACCGGCAGATCCATGGGAAGCTCGTCGAAATTGCCGGTGCCGTTGCGGAAGATGTCTTCGCCAAAACGGGCCAGCACCGGAGACCGCCGCGAAACCTGGGCATAAAGGTCGTAGAGCGAAGGCACTCCAGCATAGGGATTGGCGCGGCGGCGGATCGCCGGCTGATCGTCTTCGGCGGGCGAGGGCACAAGCCGGCGCGGACGGGTGTCGAGACCTGTTGCCCACGGGCTGAGGCCGGCATCGGCCGGAGCGTAACCCGGCGCACGCGACAGGTTCGCTCCCGGATGCGAAGCGGAACCGGATGGCGAGAAACCCGACAGAGACGCATCAGCGGAATTGACTCTCTGCGGCGCTGCCCCAGACTCCTCGAGGCTCGCACTCAGCAAGCCCGGCATACCCTCTGGGCTGATGCGCGGCAGTGCTCCCGCTTCCGCAGGTGCACCTTCATAGGAGTCCCGGTTTTGAGGCTGGACTCCGGCTAGGCTCTGCCGCCGCCGGTCATCCGGAGCAGGAAGGCCGCCGGGTGGCCCCATGGGGAAATTCGGTGGCGGCGCATTTGGCTCGGCTTCGGGCTCGGAGAAACCATCTTTTGAAAAGCCATCTCTCCCGAGGGCGTCGAGCGTCCCCGCGGTCCCAGGCTCGGTTTCCTGTTGTTCGTGTCGCGCCCAGTATCTTTCCTCGTCGCTCGGCCGCGGCGTCGCGGTGCCACCTCCGGCAGCCGTCGCCAGCGTCTCCGACGCCGGCAGACGCTCGATCCGGTCTTTTTCCATCTCGCTCCGTGTGGGCTTCGGACGTACGTACTCGCGCTCCTCGATCTCCTGGGTCGCGAGAGCTCGGATGTTGTCATCTTCCCGCAGCAACTGGAACAGCGCGTCGTCGGTAAGATCTGCGGGATCGAGCAACCTTCCCTGCTCGTAAGCCTTCCGCACCAGCAAGCGCTTGACTTCGAGCAGCAAACCGGGCTCCCTGCTCAGAATCGCGGTGATGGTGGCGGCAGAGAGTGAAACCAGCGGCCCCTGCTCCCGCGCCTCCCGATCCCGCTCCTGGGAGCCTGCCCGGGGGTCGCGCTGGGCCAAAGTCTTTTCAGGTTCCGTGCCGAGCAGCAGCAGAAGGCCGAACGCAACAGTGGCGGCTGGTTTTCGCCAGCGCGGAAACTCGTATCTTGATCTTGGGTGTGGCACGGTTGGTTGTGGCATGGATTGAGCTACGTTGGTCAGGAGTGTGAAGCTAAGGCTCTGCGGGAGCTCTTTAGCTGCGCTGCCTCAATGCCTCGATGCTTCCGCCTTGCTTCGATCCGGCGATCCCACCGGCTCCACATCGGTTTCGTCCACTTCCACCGCCACCGAGCGCATGATGAGGTCGAGAGAAAATACGAGACGACAGCGATCTTTCCGGCGCACAATGATGCCTTCCAGTCCCTGCATCGGGCCCCCGCAGACCCGCACCCGGCGGCCCACGCGCAGGTAAGGATGCGGTTCCAGGCAAACCCCGCGTGCAAGCCGCTGCCGCAGCTGTTCAATCTCGGCCTCCGGCAGGACGGCGGGCTGGCCGTTGAAACTCACCAGGCGCACCGCACTCGGCAGTTGCAGAATCCGAAACCGGTCTCGCAAAGCCAGGTGGACAAAAACATAGCCCGGAAATAGAGCGAGTTCCAGTTCCTTGCGCCGATCTTTCCACCGCCGCACGGACCGGTAAAGTGGCAGAAAACAGGAGATCGCACGCTGCTCAATCTGTTGCGCCACGCATTTCTCGTGGCGCGCGCAGGTGTAGAGCGCATACCAGTTCAGTCCAGTTCCCACCTCTGGAACTTGCCCCGGCTCATCGTTGATCAGCGCCGCTTGCAGATTCATTAACCGACTCTCAGATAAGGCTTCCGGTTGCAGCTTCGCCCCCTCAGCTACCGGACACTGATGAGCTAAACTCTTAAGTTTTGACGGGCTTTGACGGCCCCGACCACGAATCGTTCGAAGCTCGGCCGCCCATCAGCCTAAAATCAAGATCTACGCCAACGTCTACGTCGATATCAGCTTTAACTTCATTTCGATTCCAGCTTCAATTGTGCGCAGCGCCCACCAGAACCGGACGCTCCCGCACCGCATTCAAAATGCCCGCTTCCGAACTCTCGAGCGCCTTGGTTCGAATGTCGACCACCGCCCAATAAAAAATTCCCCGGTTCTGCTCTGGCGCCAGAGCCAGAATCCTCATCTCAGGATGCCGCCCCAGGAGAAATCCACATTGCCCCAACCGTTTCTCGGGCTCGTCCATGGCAATGATCAAAACATCCGGCTGCACCTGCTCCACAATGTCCGTCAGATCGCTCTCGTTCCGTACCTCGCCCACCAGTTCAATGTCGGGCTGGTCGGCAATCGTTGCCATCACCAGTTCCCGCATCAGGCGCGGATGATTTGCGACCAGCACACGCACTCGTTTCACAGGGCAATCCCCAGCGCCGAGCATAGGTCGCACGCCCTGCAAGCACAAGGTTCAAAAGCGATCTATCGGGGATACCTGCGGACAGAGGAGAAAAGTACTGGAGAGAAGAATTGGCGAAGTACTAATGCAGGTTCATGCGGTACCAAGGCTGGTACCGTCCTGTACTAATGCCACCGCGTCCCGGCGCTGAACTCCAGGATAGTCACACTGTGAAATTTTTGCCCCGGCTTCAACTCAGTCGTGGGAAATCCGGCGTGGTTCGGTGAGTCCGGGAAATGCTGCGTCTCCAGGCAAAATGCGTATCGCCGCTTGTAGACCCGGCCTTCTTTTCCGGTGATGGACCCGTCGAGGTGGTTTGCGGTATAGAACTGCACGCCAGGTTCGGTTGTGAGTACCCGCAGAATCCGTCCCGTAGTCGGCTCATACACTTCAGCCGCTTCGGCTAACTGATTCGGCGCATGATCCAGTACGAAGTTGTGGTCATAGCCCTGCCCCAGGCGCAACTGCGCATCGTCGGCATCGATCCGCTCTCCGATGGCATGCGGCGTGCGAAAGTCGAAAGGCGTCCCCGCGACCGGCTTCAATTCTCCCGTTGGAATAAGCGCCGCATCAACCGGCGTCATTCGGGATGCATCAATCTTCAACACGTGCCCCAGCACGTCGCCTGTCCCTTGCCCCGCAAGATCGAAATAGGAATGGTTGGTCAGATTAAGCACCGTGTCTTTGTCGGTAGTCGCCGAATATTCGATCCGCAAAGCGTTGCCCTTTAATGTGTACCGCACCGTCGTGGTGAGTGTGCCAGGAAATCCCTGATCGCCATCCTTGCTCACATAAGTTAATTCGATTCCATTGGTGATTTCCCGGGCCGTCCAGACCACCTTGTCGAATCCGCGGATTCCCCCATGAAGAGCGTTGTCGCCGTTATTTTTTGGAATGTTATAAGTCTGGCCATCAAGCTGGAAGCTGCCATGCGCAATACGGTTCGCGTAGCGCCCGATAGTGCCTCCAAAATGCGCCGTCTGCGCCACGTACTCCTCGACTGAGTTGCAACCCAGCACCACGTCGTCGAGCTTTCCGTTGCGATCCGGCGTGCGGAGGGAGACAATAATTCCACCGTACGTCATAATGCCGACTTCCAGCTTGCCATTCCCGAGCGAGTACAGATCGACCGCCGTTCCCTCCGGCGTATGCCCAAACGGTTGCTTGCTGATGCTCGTCTTGGCTGACATGCTTGCTGTGAGCATAATCAGAACTGCGGAGATTGCAAGTCGCCTTTTGGCCTTGATCGAAAGCATAATTTTTCTTCTCTCTCCTCTTGATGTGCAAATCCCGACGTTCGAATCGTGTTCGAATCTGATGCGCGAATCCCCTGCTCGCGTCCGGGGGCATCCCGCGTCCAACACGGAATGCATCCAGCGTATCAGTCTCCATAGGGGGCAACAACACATCCGTCACCCGGGATCCCGAAGTGCGGCCCACGAAGACATCGTGGCTTCCGAGTTCGGGGAAAAAGGTTGCTTTGGGTACAAACTCGTGAGTATACTTCGCCGTCCCCCAGTTAGGATGTGATTTCGCATTCTAGTTAAGGCACGTCGGTTTAGAGTTCCTCGACTACAGCTGGTACTTGGGGTTTTGCTGCTTGCCAGCTGCCATGCATCCGAAGGGCAAAGTGTTACCGCGCTACCCTCCAGTCTCTCCTTTGGCAATCAGACTCAAGGAACTACCAGCGCGGTCAAGAAAATTACTCTAAAGAACGGCCAAAGTTCAGCCATCACGGTCGCCAGCATTTCTACCAGCTTGTCTGACTATGCGGCTACCAACAATTGTCCCGGCAGTCCTGTAACGCTAGCTGCTGGCGCCACCTGCACGATCTCAATTTCATTCACTCCGGGCGCCATCGGATCCCGGACGGGCAGCGTTACCATCGCCGACAACGGAACTTCGAGTCCGCAGATCGTGACGCTCAGCGGGACCGGAACCGCGCCCCCGCTGGTTTCAATTGCGATTACTCCCGCTAGTCCTTCCGTTGCGGCGGGCATCACCCAGCAATTCACCGCCACGGGAACGTATAGTAACGGCACTACACAGAATCTCACCAGCACGGCCAAGTGGGGCTCCTCGACAACCACCGTCGCAACTGTCAAAAGCGGCACCGGGTTAGCCATGGGCGTGGCTCCGGGGACCACCACAATCACCGCCACTCTGGGAGCAATTAGCGGCTCTGCCACGTTGACGGTCACGGCTGCGGTCTTGACTTCGCTCTCGGTCACTCCCGCCACAGCTTCTGTTGCCGCAGGCAAAGGACAGCAATTCACGGCCACGGGAACTTACAGCAACGGCACCAAGCAGAACCTGACCAGCACCGCCCAGTGGGCTTCGTCGGCAACTCCGGTAGCAGCTGTGAGCAGCACTGGATTAGCCACCGGCGTTGCTCCCGGAACCACCACGATCACAGCTAGTGTAGGAACCATTGGCGGCTCTGCCCTGTTGACGGTCACAGCTCCGGTCTTAACATCGCTCTCCGTCACTCCCGCAACAGCTTCCGTTGTTGCCGGCAAGAGCCAGCAATTCACCGCCACCGGAACCTACAGCGACGGCTCGACGCAAAACCTGACCACCACGGCCACCTGGACGTCGTCAAAGACCGTGATAGCAACCGTCAGCAGCGGCGGATTAGCCACCGGCGTGGCGAAGGGAACAGCCAACATCAAAGCCACGTCGGCGGGAATCACCGGTGCGGCCACTCTCACGGTTACCGCCATAGTGCTAACTTCGATCTCCGTCACTCCAACCCCAGCTTCCGTCCCTGCAGGCGACACGCAGCAGTTCACCGCTACCGGAATCTACAGCGACGGCTCGACGCAAAACCTGACTACCACCGCTACCTGGACTTCCTCGAAGACCGCGGTAGCAACCGTCAGCAGCGGCGGATTAGCCACCGGCGTGGCGAAGGGAACAGCCAACATCAAAGCCACCTCGGCGGGGATCACCGGCGCGGCCAGTCTCACGGTTACAGCCGCCGTATTAACTTCGATCTCGCTCACTCCAAGCACAGCTTCCGTCCCTGCCGGCAGGACGGAGCAGTTCACCGCCATCGGAATCTACAGCGACAACACGATCCAGAATCTGACCAACACCGCGACCTGGACCTCCTCGGCGACGTCGATCGCAACGGTAAGCAGCGGCGGGTTAGCTAGCAGTTCGGCTCAAGGAACCGCGATCATCACAGCCACTTCGGGGACGATCAGCGGCTCAGCCCCGTTGACGGTCACGGCCGCAGTCTTGACTTCCCTATCCGTCAGCCCGAGCAGCGCATCCATCGCGAAAGGGACGAGCCAGCAGTTCACAGCCATCGGGACTTACAGCGATGGCAGCACGCAGAACCTGACCAGCGCCGTGACGTGGACTTCGTCTCCAACGACGGTGGCGACGGTAGTGCCCACGAGCGGTTTGGCCGCAGGAGTCGGCGTCGGCACAGCCACGATCACAGCGACCTCCGGCTCCATCACCGCTTCCGCCACGCTCAATGTGGGACAGCCCACGCTGGTCTCGTTGGCCATCACTCCCGCCAATCCCTCGTTTGCTCTGGGAACGACGCAGCCGTTCGTGGCCACCGGCACCTACAGCGATGGCAGCACTCTGGATCTCACCGCCTCCGCGACTTGGACTACCGCCGACAACACCATCGCCACCGTCAATGCTCAAGGCCTAGTCACCAGTGTCGCGTTGGGCAGCACCAGTGTCACGGCCACCTCGGCATCGATTTCGGGCTCTACGACTCTGACCGTCACTCCAGCGCTTCTGGTCTCCATTGCCGTAACACCGGCCATTCCTACGATTCCTCTGGGGACGACCCAGCCGTTCACCGCGACCGGCACCTACACCGACAGCAGCACGCAGAGCATAACCGGCACAGTGCAGTGGAGCTCCGACACGCTAACAGTGGCGACCATCAGCAATGCGACAGGTTCTCAGGGAGTGGCCAGCAGTGCGGGGGCAGAAGGCGCGGCGACGATCACGGCAACTGCAGGTTCGGTAAGCGGATCGACCACGCTCAACGTAACCGCGGCAGTGCTGGTGTCGCTGGCGATCTCGCCGCCGACGCCCATGCTGGCGCTGGGAACGACACAGTCGTTCACGACGGCCGGCACCTTCACCGACGGCAGCACGCAGAACCTGA
Organism: uncultured Acidobacteriaceae bacterium; assembly: GCA_963827005.1. Classification (GTDB taxonomy): domain Bacteria; phylum Acidobacteriota; class Terriglobia; order Terriglobales; family Acidobacteriaceae; genus Sulfotelmatobacter. Next base: position 446,768 of record CAWGZD010000006.1, on the reverse strand, counting down.
CCAGCACCGTCACCTGGACGTCGGATACACAGGCGACGGCGACGATTACTCCCGCAGGCCTGGCCAGCAGCGTCGGGATCGGGACGGCGAACATCTCAGCCACTCAGAACAGCGTGAGCGCTTCGACGCTGCTGACGGTGACGGCGGCGGCGCTGGTTTCGATCGCAATCAATCCTTCGACGGCGACGATTCCGCTGGGCATGACGCAGCCATTCACCGCGACCGGCACCTTCACCGATGGTACGACGCAGGATGTGACGCAGACGGGGCACTGGAGTTCGACAACGGCGACGGTTGCGACCATCAGCAACACGGCGGCAACGGCCGGTCTGGCAACATCGCTCGGAACAGGCACCACCACGATAGGGATCAGTTCAGGTGGGGTGAGTGCGTCTGCCCAGTTAATCGTAAATCCGGCAGCGCTGGTGTCGATCGTGATCAATCCGCAGACACCGATGATTGCTCTGGGCACGACCCAGCAGTTCACGGCGACGGGAACTTACACGGATGGCAGCATGCAGGACGTGACGTCGGTCGTGACCTGGAGTTCATCATCGGCGACGGTAGCAATCATCAGCAACGCAACTGCCAACCCAGGCCTGGCGACCAGTTCTGGGCAGGGAGCGGTCACCATCACCGCCACTTCCTCATCCGTCACCTCTTCCACCAACCTCACCGTCGGAGGCGCGACCGTATCTTCGATCGCGGTCACCCCCTCCTCCGTATCTATCACGCAGGGAACTGCGGAACAGTTCACCGCCATCGCCACCTATACCGACGGCTCGACGCAGGACATTACGCAGACCGCGAATTGGGCATCTTCAATCCCGAGCGTGGCTTCGATGGCTTCCACGGGACTCGCGATCAGCATGCTCTCTGGAACGACAATCGTTTCGGCGAGTGCTGGTACGGCCACCGGTTCAGCTTACCTCACGGTCAATGCACCGGTTCCAGTCTCATTAGTGATCTCTCCCACAACTGCGACGGCCGCTGCGGGCGCACAGTTACAGTTCGGCGCAACACTTTTCTACAGCGATGGCAGTTCGGTGAACGTTACCGACTCGGTCACCTGGAGTTCTTCGAATCCGGCTGTGGTCTCAGTGAACCCCGCCACCGGCCTTGCGGCTTGCCTGACCGCGGGCTCCAGCACAATCACCGCGACTTGGGGAACAAACGTGTTTGCGGCAACTGCAAGTGTCACGGCCTACGCCAGCAATACGTTCTTTGTCGCCGCAAACGGAAATGATTCGTGGACCGGAGATCTGGCCGCTCCCAACTCCACTAACACGGATGGTCCCTTCGCTTCCTTGTCCCGGGCGCAATATGCAGTCGAGAACGCGCCCAAGCCAGCTACCGTGATCGTGCGAAACGGCACGTACTACCTCGCACTGACGCCCCCAACGGCCAACACATACACTGGAACTTTACTATTCACATCGGCCGACTCCGGAACTTCTTCCACTGCTCAAGTCACCTGGCAGAATTATCCCGGCGAGGCGCCCGTCATCAGCGGAGGAGTGCCCGCTAACGCCGATCCGATATCCGGAGCCGGGCTGCACTTGCAATGGTCTAACACAGGAAATTGGTACCAGGCGCCGCTGCCTGTCACGCTCTCCAACGACTCTGCGCTGCAGCCCTTTGAATACCTCTATTACAACGGCCAGCGACGCATGCGCTCCCGGATTCACGATAACGGCACCTCGCAATATCCCAGTATCGGCTATTTCATGCAGAACGGACAGTGCGTCGCTTCCCCGTCGACCCCGGCGGGTCAGCCAAGTCCCACGTTAGCATCGTGCAACCTGGGGACATTTCTGCGGGTCACTAATACGATTTCGCCGACCAGCGCGCTGGGTAAAGGTTGTCCTTATGAATCCGGGATGGTCAATGGTGTCGCGGTCTCTAAGTGTCTCGACCGGTTCATTTACACCAACACCAGCGGAGGAGATCCCATCCAGGCATGGCAGAATCTGAGCAGCAGTTACAGCGGGACCCCGTCCAGTCCCTGCACTCCAAACCCCGCCAGTTCCTACCCTCCAGGAGACATTGAGCTGACTTTGATCGATGCCTGGTCGGTGGACGTGATGCGGGTAAATTGTGTCGATACGTCCGACAATGTGATCTTCCTTCTCGGTCCGACCAAAGGAGGCGGCACGGTCGCCGGCTCAAACACTAATTACAATTCGCTAGGCCCCATTATCGGCCACCGCTATGTGATCGAGAACACTTTGGATGCCTTCAACGATGCGCTCACGCCCACATCGTCTCAGTACGGCATCACGGGCATCTGGTTCCTGGATCGCCACGCGATCCCCTGGGTGCTGAACTATATCGCCAACGAAAACGAAACGCCGAGCACCGACAACATCGTGATCCCGCAACTGGGAGGCTCAATTCCGGCCCCACCCATGACGGATTACATCGGTGGCAGCCTGCTCTCGGCAACCAATCTGAAATATGTGACGTTCCAGGGCATTACGTTCGAGGTGGATAACTTCTATCCGAACAGCGTCGGATTCAACAACGACGTCAATGGAGAGATGACGCTCCCGCAAGCGATCGATTGCGAAAACTGTCAATTCGTAACCTTCAACACCGTGACGGTCAGGCATACTTCGGCGTCTGGCATTCTCACGGCGGCCACGGCGGCCACGCCGGCCTGCTCCGGAAGCAACCCGCCCGCCTGCGTTGTGATCGAAAACTCGGCGTTGTACGACCTCGGAGACAGCGGAATCCGTATTGGCCACACTCCCAGCGCTACCGACACGACTGCAACGGTCGTACAGGACATCATGGCGCAGAACAATCTCATCCAAGGCTACTCGCGGGTTTTCCCCGATGGCGAAGGAATCGCCGAGGCCAACGGCAACAATAACCAATATTCCTACAACACCATTACGGACGGATACCACGCCGGTATTTCTATTTGTCAGGTTGGTTGCGGTCCTACCAAGAGCGGGGCTAGCGTCAGCGGGAACGGCATCATCAGCAGCTACAACCTGATTTCCGATCTCATCCAGGGCATCACCTCCGACGGAGGAGCGCTGTTTTACAACATCGGCGGTAGCACGTCGAGCGGAACGGGAAACTCAGTTAGCAGCAACGTGATCAATAACGTGACTGACTCATACATCATCGATAACCCAACCACCGCCGGAGTTACCGTCGTCGGTTCTGCCTACGGGGGTGAGGGCATCTATCTCGACGGGCAATCGGCCGACGTCAAAGTGACGAACAACGTCGTCTATAACCTTTCGGGGCACGGGATCGCCATCACGGCCGGATTGGCTTCTGCGAAGGAAACGCAGAACACCTTCACGAACAACATTTTCGCGTTTGCGAATTCGGGAATGTTCGTTGAGCAAAACCCATGGCCGACCGGTTGCCCCAGTAGTCCAATCAAGCAGGTGGATGTCACCAACAACATCTTCTATTTCGATCGCCACAGCACGAGTACTCCCTCGTTCTACGTCATACAGGGCTGCCGGGACTCCTGTAAGCAGGCCTATGACACGTTCCAGAACTTCCAGGGAAACTCCTATTGGCGAACGGACGGACAGTTTGCGAGCGATAGCGCGGCATTTTTGGTCCTGACCACACAAGGTTTGAACTCCAACAATACTTGTAAGGCCGGCCCAAACACTTCGCTCTACTTCAACAGCCCGACGGCGCCAGATTGGCAGACCGGAGGCACAGGCGTTCCTGTCGCGATGAATGAGGATCTTCCGCCCAGCGCCACGGCCTCTTATCAGCCGCCATTCTCGGCATCCGGCCTCGCTACGGACTCGCCAAGCGACTATCTGTTCGCCGCCGGCCAGACGCCGCCCACCGCATTCGTTCCCAGCAATACGAACCTCACAATCACGAACGCGCACAGTTCTGTCCCGCCCGTGGGAACGGTTCCCCCCACTTTCCCGGCCTACGTGTACGGCAGTCCACAGAACAGATTTTGATACGGGTTACAGATCCGGGCGCAGGGGCGAAACATGCAAAAAACGGCCACAGTCGAACGGCCGTTATCCGGGTCGAATGATAATGATTTCGAATGATTAAGGAAGGAATTGGTCGGGGAGAGAGGATTTGAACCTCCGACCCCCTGGTCCCGAACCAGGTGCTCTACCAGGCTGAGCCACTCCCCGACGGCGCTGCGGGCGGCAACAAGGAAGGCCATCCACCCGCGCGCTTTACTTCTCGATAGGCACTAAGATTATAACATCGCTACCTTCGACGGTTCTCCTCTGCTCGCCCGATGCAATTTTCGCGCTACACTGATGTCGCGCCAGGATCGAACCGCTGATCCGATGCAAGGAATCTCGCAAAGCTGCTTCGACTAAACCGATTCTGACAAAACATGATCGTCCTCTGCGCTCAATCGCCTCTACACGCCGCAAGAAGAGATACTCGAGCCCGCTCCTGTTTATTGAGGACGGCCTCATCTCCGCCGTTACCTCGCGCGCTCAACAGGAAATCCCGAAGAACGCCACGGTGATCGACCTTGCGGCCGACGGCCTTGCCGAAGCGATCCTCGCCCCCGGCTTCGTCGAGATCCACATGCACGGCGGCGCCGGGCTTGATGTCATGCAGGCCTCGCCGGCCGAACTGCCACATCTCAACAAGTTCCTGACCACGCATGGCGTGACCGGCTATTTCCCCACCACCGTTGCGGCGCCGCTGGATCAGACCTGCCCGCGCTTGGAGCGGCTTGCCGACGCCATCGAAGCGGCTCCGTCCTCCGGCAATGGCGGCGCAGTGCAGGCTCAGCCGCTCGGCATCCATCTGGAAGGTCCGTTTCTCAGTCACAAGCGGCGCGGCGTGCATCCTCCGGAATATCTCGTCGAGCCCGACGCTGGAAATCTTTGAACGTCTCTGGCAGGCTGCGCGCGGGCATGTGCGCATGATGACCATCGCTCCCGAGCTTCCCGGAGCGATCGAAGTTATCGCGGAAGCCGCCCGGCGCAATGTTTGCGTGAGCATTGGCCACTCCGACGCCGCGCTGGAAGCCGCCCGCGAAGGTGTGAAGGCCGGCGCCCGCCACGCCACTCACACCTTCAATGCCATGCGGCCGCTCGATCATCGCGAGCCCGGCATCCTCGGCGAAGTGCTTACCGACGACCAACTCACCGCCGACATTATCGCGGACGGAATTCACGTCGCGCCCGAGGTCGTGCAGACTTTTTCTGCGGGCGAAGGGCTTCGAACGCTCCGTGCTGATCACCGACGCCACCGCGGCTGCGGGCATGCCCGACGGCACTTACCAACTCGGCCCCATCCAGGTCGAGGTGAAAGATGGCAAGTGCACGAACGGATGGAAACCTCGCCGGCAGCGTTCTTACCATGGACCGCGCCGTGCGCAACGTGACCCAATTCGCCGACTGGAGCCTGCGGGACGCGGTGCGCGCCGCGACCCTGAATCCGGCGCAAGCCGTCGGCCTCCCGCAACATGGACACCTCGTCCCCGGCGCCGAAGCCAACATTGTTGTTTTGAGTCCGGAGGGAGAAGTGAAGAGACGTTCGTCCGCGGCCGAGTTAGAATGTCCGCAGGTTGAAGCTTAGGACGTAGCTTGGTTTTGATCCGTGGGAATCCGCGCAAATCCGTGGCTGAACAACTTTGACGGCGCTTAGTTCGGCTTGCGTTCTTTCGCGTCCGCCAGATAGCGCAACAGCACCGCCTCATCGGCCCGCGTGAGCTGATCGAGGAAAGATGTATCCACCTTGCCGTCTTCGACGCGTCTTCGACGCATTCGACTGGCGCAGCTTGTCGCCGAGTTCGGGATCGTTGCTCATCACCTGGCGTGTAGAACCACAGGAAGTGGCGCATCTGGTCGAGCGACTTGCATAGAACCTGGATAGCTTCGGTCTCCGGCAGCGCGCTCAACGCTTCCATCAATTCCGGGTCGCTGGGCGCTTGCATGGCGGCGCAGTTCAGCTCCCGCTGAATCGCGCGCAAATCTTCGGTAACTCGCACCATCCGCGTGTGAAGGTCGTCCATCTGAGTGTCGTTCCCGATGGCCGTTAGCGTGATGTCTGATCGTGTGTTCAACATCTCATCGGCAGCGGCAAGCGGATAGATGTCCCACGATCATGCGCTTTCGTAATTCAAGCGATTACTTTGGTCTGGAGATCATGCCCGGCAGGATGTCGATGCTGGAACTCCGCGTCTGGCAAGGCTTTTCACGTCATCGCGCACATCCGATTACAGCGCGTGCGCGGAGGTTACTTCTGCGCCCAGACTTTCCAGCGCGGCCAACAGTGCAGTCGCCGCTTGCTCCAAAGTCACCACAGCCGCGCTGAAGATAGTCGCAGACGGTTGTCCGGACTCATCCTCCGTATCATGTGATACAAAGACGCGGATGGAACCGTCTTCGCCAAGCAACCGCGCCACGCCATGACCTGATCCGCGCCATCGGCCGCTGGAGCCTGGTCGCGCTCGTCGTGAACTCCATCATCGGCAGCGGAGTCTTCGGACTGCCTTCAACCGTCGCCGCTCTCATCGGCAACTACAGCCCTTACGCCGTCCTCGCGGCTGGCGCCGGCATGAGCGTGATCATCGCCTGCTTCGCCGAAGTCGCCTCACGCTTTCAGCAGGCCGGCGGTCCCTATCTCTACGCCCGCGTCGCCTTCGGACGCCTCATGGGCATTCAAACCGCATGGATGCTCTGGCTTGGCCAAGTCGCCGCGCCCGCCGCCAACGCCAACCTGTTTGTGATTTACCTCGGCGAGTTCTTTCCGCACGCCAAAGATCCCCTGCCTCGCGCCATCATTCTCACCGCGCTGGTCGGCCTTCTGACTCTCATCAACATTCGCGGCGTGCGCGCCGGAGCGCAGGTCAGCAATCTGTTTACGGCGGCCAAGCTTGTGCCGCTATTTGCCGTGATCGTTCTCAGGTCTGTTCGTGCTTCAGCACACACCACTGGAACATCGCAACCGCGCCCGTCGCATCCCCAGGCACCAACCAGTGGCTGAAAGCCTGCTGCTCCTGGTCTTTGCCTATGGCGGATTCGAGACCGCGCTCGCGCCCATGAGCGAAGCGAAAAATCCCCGCCGCGACGCTCCCTTCGCGCTCTTCACGGCTCTCGCTGCTCTGCACCGTCACTCTACGCGCTGATCCAGTGGGTCGTCGTCGGAGTCCTGCCCGATGCCGCCCACAGCCAGCGTCCTCTCGCCGACGTAGCCCGGCTCGCGGTTGGCCCCATTGGCGGCGCGCTGGTTGCGATCGGCGCGTCTCATCTCTTTCTACGGATATCTCAGCGCAAAAATTCTCGCCATGCCCCGCGTACCCTTCGCCCTCGCCGAGCAAGGAGATTTCCCCAAAGCCTTCGCCGCCGTCCATCGCCGATTTCACACCCCCTATGTCTCGATCCTCGTCTTCGCCGCCATGGTCTGGGGATTAGCGCTGATCGGCGATTTCAAATGGAACGTAACCCTCTCCGCGGTAGCCCGCCTTCTCTACTACGGCGTCGGCTGCGCAGCCCTGCCCATCCTGCGCCGCAAGCAGCCTGAAGGCGCCAGCGCAATGTTCCACCTGCCCGCAGGAAACTTCTTTGCGGTTCTGGGCGTGGTCCTGTGCGCGATTCTGGTAACGCGGGTGGATTTCGGCCAGTCCCTGATCCTGGTTGGGACCATCGCCCTGGCGCTTGTAAACTGGGCCGCGGTGGCCGGCAGAGGTGCAGCGAGTTAATGGGGATGGCCCATTTCTCGCATTCTCTGCGAGAAGTAGGGCAAGGTGCGGCTTACGCTAAGAGTCCGCGTTCCGCGACCACGGCGAACCTTACGCCATCAAACTGTCAGAAGCCGATGGCCGATGGCCGAAGCCCGAAGCCGATCCATCACACTTCCCGCTGCTCCATCGCGAGCAGCGTCTTCTTGCGCTCCACGCCCCAGCGGTAGCCGCTGATATTGCCATCTTCTCGTACCACGCGATGGCACGGAATCGCCACTGCCACGGGATTGGTTGCGCAGGCACGCGCGACTGCCCGGCTCGCGGTGGGCCTGCCAATCGCCTTCGCCACCTGTCCATAAGAGCGCGTTGCCCCGAACGGGATTGACTGCAGGTAAGTCCAAACGCGCCGCTGAAACGCCGTCGCGCGAATGTCCAAAGGTAACGCCGCATTCGACTCCTTGCCCGCCATCTTCGAAAGCAAGGCGTCGACCCAGGCATGCAGCCTGCCATCATCAGGCTTGCGGACCGCGAAAGGAAACTCGCGCTTCAAGCCTTCCAGCAACTCGCCGTCGGAGCGCGCAAACTGGATTGAGCACACCCCACGGTCGGTCGCCGCAATCAGCATTCGTCCCAGCGGCGAGTCGGTGCAAGCGTAGCCAACCGTCGCCGCGATGGCGCCGCGGCGGTATTTGTCCGGCGTCATGCCCAGTTGCGACGCGGTCTTCTCGTAAAGGCGGCTGCTCGAACCGTAGCCGGCGTCATACATGGCGCGAGTCACATTGTCTCCAGCCTGCAAGTTGCGTTTGAGCAGGCGCAGGCGACAGGAATCGGCATACTCTCGCGGCGTGATTCCAAGTGCTGCCTTGAAGCGACGCTGCAACTGAAAAGGACTTTGCCGAAAAACTTTGCCCAGGCGTGCGAGCGTGACGGGTTCGTCGAGATGCTGCTCGATGTAGCGGCAAATCTCTTTTGCCACGTCCGATGGCTGATCGCCGCTGAACGACCTCGGACGGCAACGCAGGCAGGCGCGAAAGCCCGCCTTCTCCGCCTGCTCGGGCCCCGGAAAGAACGCAACATTTTCGCGCCGCGGGCGCCGAGCCGGACACGACGGCCGGCAGTATACGCCGGTGGTGGCGACGGCGAAGATGAATTCTCCGTCCCGCGTTGCATCGCGTGCCATGACCGCACGCCAGCGCTGGTCGTCACTTGCCCTGGCGCCGGTTGACGTTGCCGAATTGGAATGCGTGATCGGCATTTCGCTTATAGGCTGCTTTGCGAGTATGGCATTCGCCGTCGTCGTTGGGGAAGTCATGTTGGTGAAAGTCATAATAACGACAGCGTACGGCGAAGACAGGCGAGCGGACTATCCGAATCTTGCGGGCAAATTTGCACGCCGCGACCGAAAGGATTTAGATTCCCTCTAACTTAAACTCACACCGATCAATGGAGACTTTATGAAGAACATGCGTTTAGCAGCGGCCGGGACTCTGGTGGCCGTACTCCTGACCTCAGGCTTGGCACAAAAGGCGGCGCAACACCTGTTGAGCGCAGACGAACTCAAAAGCATTGTACCCGCGGAGTTTTTCTTTCGCGGACAGAAAGCGCCGACGCAGTTGCGCAACTCAACGGGATTTCAAACGGCCGATGGCAAACTCACGTTTGGCGCCTTGGTCGATACTTCGGGATACTCCACGGCCGTCCAGCAGAAATATCAGGGCCTGCTCATCACCGAATCCAAGCTGAAGATCGGCGGGTCCGAACTCGCGCCAGGGGAATACGGCTTCGGGTTCGCCGCCGACAAGTTTGTGGTTATGAATGTGGCCAATGAGGACCTGCTGAGCGTGCCCTACCAGACCGATACGGAACTGAAGCGCGCGATGCCGCTGAAGATGGTTGAGGACGGAGCTGGCTACAAGTTATTTGCTGGGAAGAAGTGGGTCGCGGTAAAGCCGGAATAGGTCTGTTACCCGCCCGAGCGCTGCCGCGTCGCCTTGGAGCGCAACCCGGCACAGCTCAGTTGCCCAGCGGCTGAAACGGACCGAGCAGGCTGGAAACTCCGGAACGCTTGCGCAATTCACTGATCAACGCGCTGGCCGCATTGGTGTAGGTCTTGCTGGGGTCTGAGGGATCGGCCCAAACGGCGTCGTAAATAATCTGCGCCGCCTCCTTCAAATCGATGTGCAGGGCAGCTTCGCAAACGTCGACGCGCTCCTGCAGACGGTCGTAACATGGCTTGCAAATTGCGGCCGCTTCGGCGCCTTGCAGATGGTGTTCGGCCAGCGCGCAAACCTCTGACGAATTGGCAACCTCAGCGTGCGCCGCGAAAAGCTGAGAATTGAACTCTTTCAGGAAGGCTTCTCGCTCCTGCTCAACCACTTCGGTATCGGGCGGGGGGTCGGCGGCGGCCTGGACTTTCGGAATTGCCGGGACGACCGTGGGCGAGACCCGGTCTTTGCTGTTGCACGCGGGGCAAGCATCAAGGTTCGCGGGATAATAGAGTCGGCAGTTGGAGCAAGGCATACCGAAACCGGAGGACTGTTTTTGGGACTTGGCACTGCTGCGGACGGCGTTGCGCAGATCGCTCCGGACGTCATTCCGGACGTCGACTCGAGTATCAGTCCGCACGTCAGTCCGAACATCGCTCCGGACGTTGCTTTCTGGCTGCGGGACCGTCTGTGCCGGCTTTGCGGCTGCTGGCGTGGATCGCGTCATGTCCATGATCAATCTCCCCCAAAAGCGTGGCGAGCGTAGCCCTGGTTTCCGCCTGAACTGGTGGCGCTGGCGCAGGCCCTGCATTCCAGTGTAAGCACCGCCGCGGCCCGCTCGAAAATGCCAGGAGTACAGTAGCTGTTACTGTCCCTGCGGCGCCTGCGCCGAGGCCACTCGCATCGCAGCAGCCGGCTAGCGGGAATTTGTGTCCTTCATCTGCATCAGTTTCAGGAGTTCGTCGCGGCGGGCACGATACAGCTTGCGCTCGGGATCAAGCCGCGTGGCCGCCTCCATCTCAGACAAAGCCTCCTCATACCGGTCCATGGTCATCAGGCAGGCCGCCAGCGAGTAGTGATTGTCAGGGGAAGAGTTCAGGCGAAGCGCCTCGCGGAATTCTCTTTCTGCGGCCTGCAGCTGCCGCTGCTGGAACAACGCCGTGCCGAGGACGTGGTGCGCCGTATCGGAATCAGGGTTGAGGCTCACGGCGAGGCGCAACTCGCGCACGGCTTCTTCCGGTTCATCATTCAGCAACAGTGCCTCGCCGAGAACGCGGTGTTCGGCGGAGCCCGTCGGATTCAGGCGAACGGCCAGCTCTAACTGGTCGACGGCACTCTTGTAATCCTTTTTCGCCATGTATGCGCGAGCCAAACAGCTATGCCCTTGCTGCCACTCGGGATGCTGTCGGTAAAGCTCGCGCAGTTCGCGCATGGCAGCATCGAAGTCACCCTTGTCGCAGTAAGTGTTGCCCAGGTTGTTGCGAACGGAAGCTTCTTCGGGCGCGAGCCGCCCCGCTTCGCGATATTCGGCGATGGCATCATCCAGTTTGCTCTGTTCGTGAAGAATCAGCGCCAGGTTGGAGTGGGCTTGCCAGAACGCAGGGTTCAAATGAATGGCGTGGCGATAGGCTGCGACAGCGCCGGGTAGGTTTCCATCGGCGTGCAGAGTGATTCCCAGGTCGTAATAAGTGTCTGGATTAGCGTCATCGCGGGCAAGTGACTCGAGGTACGCATGAACCGCAGCGCCGTATTGTCCATCAGAGAACAGGCCGAGACCGAGGAACTGGTAGGCCTCCGCGTTCTGGGGATCCATGCTAAGTGCGGTGCGGGCTTCGGCGATTGAATCGGAAGGGTCATCCACCCGATAGAAAATGTAGGCCAGACTGCTGTGGTTCTCGGGGAAATCGGGCATAAGCCGCGCGGACTGCGTGATCTCATCGATGGCATCGTCCCAGCGCTCCTGCTGGCGAAGCATGGTGCCGAGGGCGAAGTGCAGAGCGGCATTCTCGGGATCGGAGCTTAAGGCCTGGTGCAAATTAAGTTCCGCTTCGTGGAAGCGCTGAGCCCGGGCAGCGGCGGCGGCCTGCACCAAGAGGGCAGGAATTTCGACGGCGGCGGTGCCAACGGAGGACTTCAAGTTGTGTAAGGTGCGAAGCAAATTGGCGTCCGCGCCAGCAGCTTCAAGTTGACGAACCTGTTCCTTGCCGGGAACGCCGGCCATCCCGCGATCCTGAATCATGCGGACCAAGCGATTGCTGGGCACGCCGGCCGTGAGCCAAGCCATCAGTTGGGCGGAGTTCACGGGCTGGCTTTCGCTGGAATGGGCAGCCAGGGCTACGCTAAGAAGAAATAGGAATACTGACAAGCCCTTGCGTTTCACGCTTACTCTCCGGCGATGGTTTGGATTCGTGGATTGCTCTGATTAAGGCGCGGGTCACGGTGTTTGGCCCGAGCCGCTCATCTCACATTAGCCCTCCGCCGGAACCGGAGGTAAGGTCACGGAAGTAATAGGCTGGCAGGACGGAGGGTGGTGGCGTCACTATTTCGCCGCCTCCCAGCCTGAGTGGAACCTTAGTTTGACTTCCCCCTACCCCTCCGGTACCGTATAAAGAATGAAGTAGTAGTGTCTCCTTGGGAGGTTGCGATGTTTGAGGGTCTGTTTCAACCGACGCATCTTATTATCCTTTTTGCGATTGCCTTGCTGGTTTTCGGTCCCAAGAAGTTGCCTGAACTGGGCAAGGGGCTGGGCGAGGGGATTCGCGCCCTGAAAGAAGGCATGAAGGATACCCCTCCAGCTCCGACGGAGCAGAGCAAGACCACCGAATCCAAAGAAACCAAGGGCTGATCGAGTTCCCTTCGCGGACAGTAATTTTCCTTGATCCATCGCCGCTTTGTCGCCGTTTCCTGTTTCGTTCCAGGTAGTGCCGGGCCCCTGACACATAGATGTTGAGTTGCAAACGGACTCTAAAATCTGGAGGTAGGTCGTGTTGCGTAACGGAAAGTCTATTGCCCTTATTCTGTTTTTAGCATTGGCACCCGCAGTTCTAGCAGATCAAATCACGTTGAAAAATGGTGACCACCTGACGGGAACAGTGGTGAAGTCCGACGGTAAGACCCTGGTGCTGCACACGGAGTTTGAGGGAGATGTCACGGTGCAGTTTGCTGCGATCACACAGATCACCACCGACAAGGCGCTCCACGTAACTTTGTCGAATGGCCGCACCGTGGCGGGAGTGATCACCACCAGCGACGGCAAGTTGGAGGTGGAGACCACGAGCGGGACTCCAGTGGAGACGCCGAAGGAAAGCGTGGTGGCGATCCGCAACGACGCCGATCAGTTGGCTTATGAGAAAGCTCTGCATCCAAGCCTGTTGGAAGGCTGGAATGGTGCGGCGACCGTGGGCTTTTCGTTGACCCGGGGCAACAGCCAGACCGAAAATTTAGCCTTGGCATTCAACGCGGCGCGCGCCACCTCGACCGACAAGCTCAGCCTGTACACGAACGTCATTTATGGCACGAACCAGCTGGCGACACCCAGCACGACGGCCAACACCGAGGCTGGAGGTATTCGCTACGATCGCAACCTCAATCCGCGAATGTTTGCATTTGTGGGCGCCGACTTCACCAGCAACGCACTGCAGGATCTGAATCTGCGGTCGGTGGGCAGCGTGGGTTTTGGATTCCACGCCATCAAGAGTGACCAGACCACGCTCGACTTCCTGGCTGGCGGCAACTTCACGGATGAAAACTACACGGAGACGATAATAGTTCCCCCCGTGGGCACGACCCCGGGCTACTCCTATTCGACGAAGCTGATCCACAATTTTGCCGCCTTAACTTTGGGCGAGGAATTGATGCACAAGCTGGGCAAGACCACGGTGGTCAACGAGAAGCTGTATTTCTATCCGGACCTGACGCAGACGGGCAACTACCGCGGGACATTTGATCTGGGCTTGGTAACGAAGATCAGCAAATGGCTGGGCTGGCAGAATCATTTCAGCGATATCTACGTGTCGAATCCGCCGGAAGCCGCCAAGAAGAATGACATCGTGCTGACGACAGGTCTGAACTTCACGTTCGCGCACTGAGCAGGCGAACCGCCGGCGAGAGAACCGATGACGGCGATCAAGTGCGCGCAGGGACGAAGGCGAGAACGGGGAAAAAGGCGTTGGCAACGCCAATGGCCTATCTCCCCGTGTCTGGCGCCGATGCTAGTGCGCCTGTGAAATCAGTTGCGCCACTTTGGAGTTCGCACCCACCGGCTCGACGCACAGAATTTGAGCGGGATTCAGGTACATGCGGTCGGGCTCATGCAGTTCCTTGCCGCGCTTGACCAAAACGTTGCTCGATTGCTTGGTCTCGGGATTGGTCTGAGTGACGATGTAGTAGACCTCGGTCAATACGGGCCGAGGTGTGCCGTAACCCTCGAGCTTGCCGAAGTAGGCTGAGCCGTTCATCAGCAAAACGGCCTGATACGGCGTAGTAAACACGACGGCGGGACCGGGACTGGTGTTTCGGACAAACAAGAAGGCGGAGACGATCACGATGATACCCGCCAGGACCCAGACGATTTGAACCGCGGCACTGCCTTGCTGATTCCTCTTCATAAGAAAATTATCCTTCTGTGTTAGAACTTGTTCTTAGCCACTATGGCCAAGTTGCTTGTGCTGCTCGTTACCATCGCGTTGCCGGCGATTGCGTTGCCACCGCAAATTACGCCGGGCTACCGAGCTCAACAATTGAATGCCGAGGGGATTCGCCTGATGCAGGAGAACCGTCCCGCAGAAGCGGAAGTGCAATTCCGCCGGGGGGTGGAGGCCGATCCTTCCAACATTGAAGCCGTGACGAACCTCGGTGTCGCAATATACAAACAGGGGAGATTCGCAGAAAGCATACCATTTTTTGAGCAGGGAGTCGCCAGCCGTCCGCAGGAGGCGGCGTTGCACAACGATCTGGCGCAGGCCTACGTTCGGGTGGGGCGGCCGCACGACGCAGCCGCGGAAATGGCGCGAGCCTGCGATCTTGAGCCCAAGAATGCCGACTTCCGCAGGTTTCTGGGTGACATGCTTTCGGAAGCGCATGATCAGCCGGCAGCGGAGAAGCAGCTTCGGCTGGCGGTAAAGCTCGCGCCCAAAGACGCCGCGAATTGGCTGTCGTTAGCCAAGCTGCTCACGCGCGCCGACCGCAGGGACGAGGCCACCAAGGCCTATCTGGCATCCCTGGGATTGAACGGCCGCCAGCCCGATGCACTGCGGGAACTCGGAGAGATTTACAGCTTTGCCGGCGACTTTTCGAAAGCGGAGGAAGCGTTTCGCAAGGCCATTGCTCTCGATCCGAAGAATGCGCTTCTGCACCAGGATCTGGGAAACGCGCTGATGAAGGCAGCATCGCCGGAGAATTCGCAAATCAATCAAGCTGAGGCGGAATTGCGGCAGGCCGTGAGACTGGATCCGAATCTGGGCACCGCGCACCGCGATCTGGGCCTGGTTCTGCGGGAAAAGGGAGACTTCGAAGAAGCCGTACAGGAATTGCGGCGCGCCGCGGCGCTGCTGCACTCGGATAGTTCGGTGCACTACCAGTTGAGCCGGACCCTGCGCAAAGCCGGCAAACCGGAAGAAGCTGCCAAGGAAGCTGCATTGAGCGAAGAGCTCGGGCGCAAAGCAAAAGAAGGCGAGCAGGTGCTCGCGCGTGCGAACGAGGGCTTGTCACTCGTGCAGCACGGCCAGTCCCGGGAAGGGCTGGCAAAGATCAAAGAGGCGCTGCAAGACGATCCGGAGAACCTTACCGCGCATTTCAACTACGCCCTCGCATTGCGCCACCTGGGACGGTATGACGAATCGATCGTGCAATTGCAGAAGGTTTTGCAGTTGGAGCCGGACATGCCCGCCGCCCACTATCAGATGGGCTGCGATTACTTCAGAAAAGGACAGTATCAAGAGGCAGTTGCTTCCTTTCGAAGAGCCGCCGGTCTGATTCCCGGCACGGCGGCCGTTCACAACGGCCTAGGAGTCGCTTTAGCGAAGTCGGGAGATGCGTCCGGCGCCGTTGGAGAGTTAGCGCTTGCTCGGAAGCTGGAACCGAAATCCGCGCTCTACGCAAAGAACCTGGAATGCGTGCGAGAGCCTACGCCGGGTTGCGTGCTGGTTCCCTGATTAAAATTTGCCTCCCGATCGCGAGAACAGATTGCAGAAACCTGCAACTCTGGGAGCTACTCGAAAATTTTGCCCGGCAGACTCTAGTCTTTTTATATTAGTTTTGATATTGTGCTTGTCGTGCGGCGAGTGAAAGAAGCGCTGCGCCGGAGTCTATCGTCGCGTCTCCTTCCCCGGGAGATGAAATAGAAGCCGAACCCAGGGACTAGTTTCCGTTCTCGAAATTCAAAATTCAAAGTCATGCCGGCAGACCCGCTGGAGGTGCCATGATCGCAAAACTGGCCATGCGAATGGTTACGATTCTGTTGGTCCTGATGAGCGTGTGTGTATTTCGCTCGCAGGCACAAACCGCCGTGAGTTGGACCGGCAGCAGCAGCGGCAACTGGAACACTGCGTCAGACTGGTCCAGCGGCGTCGTCCCGAACAACGGCGGGGGCAAGACTTATAACGTCACGATCAGTCCCGGGACAGCGCAAACCGTCAGTCTGAATCTGGGCGTCACAATCACCGATTTGACGCTGGGCACAGCATCGGGCGGCGCAAACGCGACGCTGCAAAGCGTGGCCGGCGACTCCTTGACCATTGCCGCCGCAGGAAACCTCACCGTCGCCACCACGGGCACGCTCCTGTTCAGCACGGCGGGCAGCAATGTCACTGTGGGCAGCGGCGGAACGCTCACCAATAATGGCAACTTTGATCTGGAAGCGGCAGGCGAGACTCTGACTGTAACCGGCGCCACGACTAACGGCGCCGGCGCCACGTTGAGCATCGAGGGCGGCAGCGCGGCAACCTTCACCGGGAATGTGAGTAACTCGGGCACGTTCGAGACGGGGTTTTCCGGCGGCAACAACACTGTCAACGTGAGTGGAACGTTTACCAATGCGTCCGGCGCCACATTGAATATTTACGGCAGCGGGGACGTGGTGAACATCAACGCCTTGACCAACTCAGGCACGCTCACGCTCGACGCTGGAGCAACGCTGACCCTCACCGGCGGCGGCAACGGGGTTACGGATGTGGCGGCCGGAAGTACCTACAACATCGGCGGAACTTTTAACGTCAAGAACGGAAGCACTACGACCGGTGCCCTCGCGAAACTTACCACCGTCGAAGGCACCTTGAATATGCAAAATGGCCAGGCCAATACCATCACTCCTACTGGCGGGACGCTGAAGATTGCGAGTGGTGGAAGCTTGAACCTGTCAAACGCGACCGCCACCACTACGACGGTCTCCGTCGCCGGCAACGTGAGCAATTCCGGCGAGGTCGTCACCGGGTTTTCCGGCGGCACAAATACCGTCAACGTGAGTGGGACTTTCACCAACGCCGCCGGGGCGGAAGTGATTCTGTATTCGGCGACCGACTTGATGAACGTCAATGCATTAAGCAATTCAGGAGTGCTGCAGATTGGAGACGCCCCAGGTAGTGGCGCGACACTTACCATCACCGGCGGAGGCAAAGGCGTCACCGATGTCGTGGCGGGATCGACGCTGAACCTCTTCGGAAGTTTGAAAGTTAAAAACGGCTCGACAATTACAAACGGGTTGGCGAGCCTGACCAGCGTGGAAGGAACTCTGGATCTTAACAACGGGCAAACTACATCGGTAACGCCGGTCGGGGGTACGTTGACCATTGCGACCGGCGGCCTGATAACTCTGTCGAATAGCGCAGCCGCCACAACCACGCTTTCCATCACCGGCAGCGTGAGCAATTCCGGCGAGATTACGACCGGCTTTTCCGGCGGCACCAACACGGTGAACGTGAGTGGAACCTTCACCAACGCGACGAGCTCGTCCGAGCTGATTCTTTATTCGACGACCGACGCTGTGAATGTGAATGCCTTAAGCAATTCGGGGTTCATTGAGATTGGAACCTCTCCAGGCACCGGTGCGACGCTGACCATAACCGGCGGAGGCAAGGGGATTACCAACATCGTGGCGGGATCGTTGATCGAGCTTTATGGCAGCCTGAACGTCAAGAACGGCTCAACGACCACCAGCGCGTTAGGAAGCCTCACTAGCGTGGAAGGAACTTTAGATCTTGAGAACAACCAGACCACCGGCGTAACCCCGGGCGGCGGGATGCTGACCATCGCCAACGGCGGGCTGCTGGAGTTGTCGGGCACGGCCGCATCGACGACGACGCTCTCCATCACCGGCAGCGTGAATAACTCTGGTAGCTTCACCACGGGCTTCGACGGCGGCGGCAACACCGTAACGGTGACTGGCACCTTCACTAATAACGCCGGAGGACTTCTCGAAGTCTATGGCGGCGGTGGCGAAGGCATCGGCACGGATTTGGTAAATATCGCCACGCTGAGCAATGCAGGCACGGTTTACCTGGCCGGGACCGGATCGACTCTGGATATTACCGGCGCCGGCACACTGAACAATTCCGGGACAATCGAACTTACCCAGGGGATCCTAAGATTCACCGCCGCCAGCGCGACCCTTACCGGCGGCGGAACGGTGACGCTCGGCAACTCCGGCGGCACTGCAACCGGCGTGATCCAGGTAGGATCGACCGATACGGGCACGCTGACCAACACCAACAACACCATCACAGGCTACGGGAACGTCGGCAACGGAACTCTGACCCTCGTGAACAAAGGGACGATCGATGCCAACGGACAGACGACGTCCGGTGCGCTGACCGTCCAACCTGGAACCGGCGGCCTTACCAACACCGGTACGCTGGAGGCCACGAACCAAGGGACTCTGGTGCTCGAAGGAAAGATCACAAACACCGGCGGCACGATCGAAGCGCAAGGCGAGAACGGTGCAACAGCGAACTCGACGGTGCAACTCGTCGCCGGCACCACGGTCACGGGCGGCACTCTGACCACAACGACCGTCAGCACAAACAGCGGCATCATCGAGGGCACCGGCTCTGTCACCTTGAACGGCGTCACGAACTCCGGTACGTACGCGGTGGGCGCTGGGACCACGACCACCCTCAGGGGAGCCGTCACCAACACCGGGAGCATCACGCTGACCGGCAGCACGCTGTCGATGGGAACCAGCGTCACTCTGAACGGCGCCGGCACAGTGATCCTCTCCAACGGCGCCAGCAATCTGATCACGGGAGCGGGGTCGGGCCTCACGTTGACTACAGCTAACACGATCGAAGGCGCGGGCACAATCTCGAATCTTGGAATCGTGAACACCGGCAACATCGAAGCAAACCAGAGTACCCCGCTGATCGTGCTGCCCAGTTCGGCTGGCTTGAATAACCAAGGCACGCTCACCGTCGCCACCGGCGACACGATGCAGGTCGGCACTTCCGCGGGAGGAGCTTTGCTCAACTTCTCGGGCACGACTCTGACGGGTGGAACCTACGCCGTCAGTGGAACCTTGCAATTCGGAGCCAGCGGCACCAGCGTGGTTACGGACGCCGCGAACATTTCACTCACGGGAACCGCTGCGAAGATTATCGACTTCGCCGGGCAGAATGTCCTGACCGATCTGTCGAGCATCACTTCGGCCGGGAGCTTCTCACTCTCCAGCGGCGCCGCCTTCACCACCGTTGGAAATTTCACCAATAGCGGCAAGCTTACCGTGAACGCAGGCAGCAAATTTACGGTGAAGGGTTTACTCAACAACTTCAACAGCTCCACTCATACGCTTGCCGGGGGCTCGTACACGGTGGGAGGAAAGCTGAATTTCGCGGGCGCTGATATTGTCACGGACGCGGCCAACATCACGCTCGATGGCACCGGCGAAATCGTGAATGCAACCAACAGCAGCAACGGGATGACAGATCTAGCGACCATCACTGCGGCGGGCAGTCTCACGCTCGGGAACAAGGCGGCCTTCACCACCGTGGGCAATCTGACGGACAACGGCAAGCTCACCGTCAACGCCGGCAGCACGCTCACCATCGCCGGCACGCTCACGAACTTCAACAGCTCCACCGATACGCTCGCCAGCGGCACCTACACGGTGGGTGGAACTGTGGAATTCACCGGCGCCAACATTGTGAACAATGCGGCGAATCTTACGATTTCGGGGAGCACCGCTAAAATCCTGAACGGAACCTCGAACGGCCTGGCCAACTTCAGCAACAATACGGGATCTTTCAACATCGCTGGGAATGGAAGCTTCACGACGGGTTCGGCTGTTTTCACGAACTCCGGCGCAGTCAACGTAACGAAGGGCAGCACGCTGACCGTGGGCGGCGGCAACTCGTATAACCAGTCCGCGGGCACGACGACGGTCGATGGCACGCTCTCGGCATTTGACACCGGGATCAACGTGACCGGAGGAAATATTCTGGGAGCCGGCAAGTTGAACAGCAGCGTCACGGTCGGCGGCAGCGGAACGGCGCCCACCATCAGCGCCGGCGACAGCGGCAAAGCCGGCCTGCTCGCCATCACGGGCAACTACACGCAACTCTCGACCGCGACCATGAATTCCTTCATCGGCGGCGCCACCGTAGGCACGCAGTACAGCCAGTTGCAGGTAGGGAGCACCGCCAGCCTGGCGGGAACTCTCACGGTGACCTTGGCCAGCGGATTCACTCCGGCGATTGGTTCAACGTTCACGGTCTTGGCGGCGGGAGCCATTACCGGCACGTTCTCCGATTCCACGATCGCCATCAACAGCTCGGAGCATTTCGCCGTTTCCTACACTTCGACAGGTGTCGTCCTGACTGTCGTCTCAGGAGCGGCGCCACAATCCAATGCGCCGGCACTATCGAGCCTCGCAGCCGCGGTACCGGCGAAACAGCCGCGAGTCGCGATCAGCGGACTGCGGCGCAGCGTCGGCGGCACGAAGCGCGGCAGCTACATTCTGGTTGCGGGGAGAGAAAATCTGCGGGCTCCGTCGGAGGACAGACTGGCCAGCTTGAGCAGATTTGAAGGCCCGGCTCGCCTGCCCGTACAGATGGCGATCTGGAAGCACATGCCATCCGTGGCAGCACCCCTGCAACTGCAACCCAGTGCGGAGCGCCTGAGCCAGAGCGTGCCGCGGTCCAACAACTGGAATGAGCCGTCGCACTCCGCTTCAGGAATGCGCCTGCCCGTGACGGAAACATTCATGCGCCGTCATCCGGTAAAAATCTTGACGCCAATGTTCCCGCGGTTGGGGCGATAACCGGGAAACGCATGAGCGGTCGGGAAACTCGTTTGCGGCCGCTCACGATTTCTTATCAGCGTTCGTTATAACGCTGATAAAGCTCAGGCCGGAAGACGTTGTCGATTTCCCCCGTCACCGAAATCGCCATGCTTTTTTCAAAGGGCACGCCCTCAATTCCTTCCGCAATCAAGTGAACCGTGAAATTACCGGCATGGGTGTAGGAGTGCGTGACGGAAGATCCCTCGGCGCCGGTTCCATCGCCAAAGTCCCAATGATACGAGAGCGCCGGCACGCCGCCCGCGGCGCTCTGCGCTGAGAGCGTCGCCGGCTTACCCGCTTCGATCTTTTCCGCAGCCTGCACAGTCACAGAGGGCGCGGATGCGGGAGTCGAAGCATCGACGATCTTCACCATCTGTACAGAGCGCGGCGGCACCTTCAGAATGAGTGCAGACGCGTCTGCTCCCGTGGTCGCCCCATTGTCGAAGACATTCGACACCGTGTTGTGCGCCCCCAGGCCGAGATCGGAAAACTGGAAGCGATGTTCCCGCTCTTTCTCCGTCCAGTTAAACACCGCAAGAATTGCTTGCCGCTTGCTCTCGCGCAGCAGGAACACGCTCGGCATCTCGTCCTCCGGCGCGTAGGTCATCAGGTCGAGTGGCTTGGCGGCATGGCCGTACCTCGCCATGTTGAGGAGATCGCGATTCTGTAGCAGGGCCATGCGGTCTGCCTCCTCGAACAAGGTAGGCAGATCGTCGCCGATCTCGAACATGCCGCCGGAGACCGCCGCCAGCGCAATCGCTACTTGCGCCTCCCCGAGCGAAAGCGGCTTTGGTCCGCCGTGGTCCTGCTCCTCCGTCTCTACCAGGTGCGAAATCGAGAACGCGTCGGGATCGTTGACGAAGAAGTTCCGGTTCATGTAGTAACGTGCGGCGATGCCGGGGAGGGCATCGCGGCTTGCTCCAAAGGAATGACCCGTGTCGCAGGACGTGCGTCCGGTGTCGACAATCCCCACCGGAAGCAGCATCGGGCTGCCATCTTTGTCGAGCAGCACGCCATCCCCTACGGTTTCGCGAATGATCTGCAATCCAATGCGCATCGCTTGCAGTGCCGTGGTGTGCGGAGTGTAGTAGTACCCCTCGATCACGCTGTCATCCATGAAGTCGAGCTTGATGTAGCGAATCCCCCAGTCTCTGGTCAGCGTGGTGTAGGTCTCGCGCAGGTATTGCTGTGCGCCCGGGTTGGTGGGATCGAGCGCGTAAAGCTGGTCAAGATTGGTTGCCGTGTCAGGCGGCTCCGTCACCCAACCGGTGCGAATGGGTTCTCCTTTCGCATTGTGCACCAGCCAGTCCTTATGGTTTACATACACGGACGAGCGCTCGGAAACCTGGAACGGCGCCGTCCAGATTCCCGGAGCCAAGCCGAGACTCTGCACCTTTTGCTCGAGCGCCCTCAGTCCGTGCGGATATTTGTGCGCGACCACCGAGGTGTAATCGCCACGCGCGAATTGATAACCCTCATCGATGTGGAAGAAGTTGTAGCCGTAATCTCTGAGATGAGAAGCTAGAAACTCCGCGTTGGTAAGCGCCGGACCTTCAGTCAGGCCAAAGTAATAGCCGGTCCAGCTCCACCAGCCCATCGGCGTCGGGGTGCTCACTCTCGCGGCATGCAAGCGACGGATGACTTCCCCGTACGATTCCAGTTGCGCGTGGTAGTCGGAAGAAAAGCTGGCCGCGATGCGCTCGGAGGCGAGACTCTGGCCTGGTTCAACCGGCAGGCTGAGTTCGATCTGGTCGTGTGCAGACGACTCTTTTAGCGAGTTTTCTTTCGCGAGTTCCGTAGTGCCCGTGGAATCCACTTCATAGCTTGCGATGCTGGCCGGTTTCTCATTCACGTGCAGGCGCAACACAGTCAGCCATTTCTCTGAGGTCAATGCCGCGAGAAAAAGGCTTTGCCGGCTCTGCCGGTTGTAGATGAGTTGGCTGCCGACGGCGCGATGCATCCCGTCGGTGGCCTGTGCCAGATCGTAGATCTTCATGTCCGGCCGGTTTTCGCTGAAGCTGTCAGACAGTACGCGGTCGGCCGACTCCGGCCCATCCAGCATGAGCGTCGGGGTTTGCGCTTCGAGTACGCGTATGCGCTGCACGCTGACCTGCGCTCCCGAGCTGTTGCGGACGTGCACTTCAATTTCCGCAAAAGCAGATTGCGGCCGCAATCGAAGGCTGCATACCAAATCTGGCTGGCCCCGCAGGCCGGAGTACGTTATCGTGATCTCGGAGCCGGCGCCCAAGTCATCGGTAAAGGGTGAGTCCTGTATCTCATGCTGCGGATAATCACTGGCGCCCAGCCAGCGCTGGTTCACCTCGGCCGCCATCCCAGCCGTGATCGAAACCCGCGGATTCTCCTTCGAGCGAATCGTGTAGGTGCCAGCCTTCTGGCTCACCTCGATCACCAAGTTCATGTTTTCGATTTTTGAATCACCCGGAGAATCGCCCGGAACGGAAGCGGCCGAGTCACCGGCCAGCGCGGAAAAAAGGCACACCACAAACATCAGTGCAAGCGACAACGGTTTCGTCCACATAGCGGATTGATCCTCGAGGGTCCTAGTAGGGCTAGCTTGCGCTAAGAGCGCACGTGCGAAAACGAAAGAAAAGACAATCTTTCGTAATATACTCACGAACCGGCAGCTGTCAACAGCCCCCGGGGCGGAGCAAGAGTGGAAGAACCAGGTTTCAGGGATTCAGGTTTTTCAGGGATTCGCCGGGCGAGCGTCGTTACTGTGACAATTCCACTTCAATCTTCTTAGCGCTAGGATCCAGCTTCGTGATGCGGAACTTACGAATCTGTCCGGTGCGAACGGCTTCCGGCTGAGCCGCACCGGCCGGAGTACCACTCTTCCAGCGCGCCTGCAGCATCGATCCAAGCGAAGACAAATCGGGCTTGGACTGCAACATCGCAAGCGACGCCTTCGAAGATGATGCATCAGGTGCGGCGTGCGAAGCCTTTTTGCCGGCCACGCCCGCCACGTCCATGCGGCACGTGCCCTGGATCCCTTCTCCGAGTTCTACCCGCGCGTGCCCCTCAGAAACTTCGATCATCCGGCCCGTGACCACATCGCCTTCTTTATGTTCAGCAATATATTCGTCCAGGCCGCTCGGGACCAATTGCTTCATGCTCAGGCGCAACTGCCGTTTCGCGGAATCAACCGCGAGCACCTGTGCGCGCACCAATTGCCCCAGCCTCAGCACTTCCTGCGGATGATTGATGCGCTTGTCCGCGCTCATCTCGCTGATGTGAATCATGCCCTCTACACCTTCGGAGAGCTGCACGAACGCTCCAAACTTCGTGATGCTCACGACCGGCCCTTCAATGACCGAGCCCGCTGCAAAGCGCTGCGCCACTTCAGCCCATGGATCTCCGAGCGCCTGCTTCAGGCCGAGGGACATCCGGCGCTCAGCGAGATTCACACCCAGAATCACGGCATCGACAATCTCGCCGGGCTTCACCAGGGTGCTGGCGCTCCTCATTTTCTTTCCCCAGGACATCTCCGAAACGTGGATCAGCCCTTCAATCCCAGGTTCCACTTCCACAAACGCTCCAAACTCAGCCACGCGCGTGACCGCGCCACGAACGCGTTCGCCGGCTTTGTACTTCCCTGCGACGGCATCCCAGGGATGCGGCTGCAACTGCTTCAGACCGATGGAAATGCGCCGCTTGCCCGAATCGTTCGTGATCTTGAGCACCCTGGCTTCGACTTCCTGCCCCACGGAGAGCACATCTGCCGGCTTGCTGACCCGGCTCCACGAAATATCACTTACGTGCAGCAGGGCATCCACGCCGCCCAAGTCGACGAAAGCGCCGTAGTCGGTGAGGCTGCGGACCGTTCCGCTCACGGTGGCACCTTCCGTCATCTCCGAGTAGCGGCGATCCTTTACCGAGCGCTCTTCCTCTTCGGCCACGGCGCGGCGATCCACCACCACGTCTTCCTCCGTCACGTCGAGCTTGATGATGCGGCAGAGGATCTCCTGCTCCACCAACTTCTCCATTTCAGCGGCGTCATGCGCGCCGCTGCGCGAAGCCGGCATGAAGGCGCGCACGCCCACATCCACGCTGAGGCCGCCTTTGATCACGCCCGTCACTGTGCCCACGATGGTCGACTTCTCCGCAAAAGCCTTCTCCAGCGCCGACCAGTCTTTCGGCCGCTCAACTTTGGCGCGAGTGAGCTGGTAATAGCCCTCCGGATCGCGCCCTTTCACTGAGACCGGCAGCTTATCGCCGGCCTTGATGCTTTCGCCTGCGCTGGTCCAGGCCGTCAGTGGCAGAATGCCTTCGCTCTTGAATCCGATATCGAGAAACACGGAGTCGCCGGAGACAGAAATGACGGTGCCCACGAGCTGTTTACCGCCGCCTTCCGCTGGGCGGGAATGACTCTTCTCGTACTGGGAAAGCAGGTCGCTGAAGGATTCGCCGGGCTCACCGGCAGATTCAGCAGTGAATTGGGATTCCGGAATGCCTGTGTCGGACATGATAAAGGACTATGAAAGAAATGGTAGGCACGAGGAGACTCGAACTCCTGACCTCTACCGTGTCAAGGTAGCGCTCTAACCAACTGAGCTACGCGCCTACTTCTAAGGCCTTTGTTTTGAGCGGCTCCTCTTGGACAGGTGTCCACTTGGTGACCTTTATCTTGTTGATAATCGCATGGAAAGCGAGTGGTGTCCAGAGGGGGTTGGACACCTTATTAGTGTAGCGTGTGAGGTTAGATTTTAGGACACTGCGCCGCTGCTCCGATTCACACCAGCTTTTGGGCGATGGTTTCGTCGAGGATTTCTTTGACGGTCAGCGGGACGATGACGCGGTGCTCGCGGCGGAAGAAGGCGTCGATTTCGCGGAGCGCGTCGCTGGTGAAGTCGAAGGAGACGAAGAATCCTTTCGGGCGGTTCTCGCGCATCAGGACGGCCTCGAACATGTCGATATCGGGGCGGCCCGCTTTGTCTTTTTGCTTCACCTGCAGTGGGATACCAGGCGTCCATGAAATCGAGCTCGCCGGCCGCTTTGCCGCTTTTCTGCGGCATCGAGGAGGAGCGGATAGATTCGGCCGTCGATGCCCATGTCGCCGACCTGGGCTTTGTTCGGGATGCCGCCGAGCGCGATGACGGCCCAGTTCTCGAATTCGAACGGCGGCATCTTGCGGAGCTTCTCTTCGGTCCATGGGCAGGTCTCGGACAATGAAGCCGCGCCCGACTTGCCAGAGCTTTTCGTCTTCGGTGAGTTTGCAGACATCGTGAAGGCGCTTCGCCATGACGCGGCAGGCAGTGGGTGACATGATCGATTCCGATCCACTGGCGGCCGAGATTTTGAGCCGCGACCAGCGCGGTCCCGCAGCCGCAGAAGGCGTCGAGGACAGATGTCGTTGGGCCGCGACGAGATTTCGATGATGCGCTCCAGCAGCTTGAGGGGCTTCTGCGTTGGGTAGCCGAGTGATTCGTTCACCCATGCCCTGCACGGGGCCCGATGTCGTCCCAGACGGAGCCGAGCGGCGTCCCTTTGCCCTCGTCCAGGTAGCGCTTCAATCGTGGCACGGAGCCGGGCTTTGTCTGGACGATGCGGCCCTGCTTGTAGAGGGCGTGCATGTTCTCCTCGCTGTATCGCCAGTAGCGCTGTGACGCCGAGAAATTCATAGTGGGGGTTTCCCTTCGAGGGTGCTGCCTCCGCCGGGTGCTCCGAGATCCCCGAGCTGGTAGCGGCTGCCCGTCTCGGGTTCGACGTGGCGATAGAAATCTTCGACGTATTTCGCATCGTAGGGTCGATACTGGTGCTCGAAGAAGTAGTCTTTGCCGCCGCCGTAGAGCAGGATTGTGTCGTGCACGCGGCCCAGATGTTTTGATCCTTGCTTCGCGTCGTTGTGCGAGGACTGCCGCTTCCAGATGATCTCGTTGACGAAGTTCTCCTCGCCGAAGAGCTGGTCGAGCATGACCTTCACGTAGTGGACGGCGTGCCAGTCGCAGTGATAGTAGAAGCTGCCTGTGCCCTTGAGGACGCGGGCGAGTTGCTCGCAGCGTGGGCGCATGAATTCGATGTAGGCCTGGGTGGAAGCGTGGCGATCGTCGAAGGAGCGCTTTTCCTTGGTCTCCCCCCAGAACACTTCGTAGTTGCGGTTGGAATTGAACGGCGGGTCGATGTAGATCAGGTCAATGCAGTTGTCGGGGAGCTTCTTGAGCTGGTCGAGGTTGTCGCCGCAGTAGATGACTCGGGTGTCCAGGAGCGACGAGGGTTTGCTGCGGGCGGGGCTCATCACGGAGAAATCGTATCCGGAGTTTGCTGCGTGGTGAGAATAGCTTCTGGTGTCCAGGCTCAGAATCTGCTCGCGGTTCGCGGCGGTTGCGTGGGGGGGAGGGGGGTGGGGTGGTTTGGTGGCATGGTCCAGATTGGGACCGGGATCCACTCTAGCTTTACGGCTAGGGCGATCAGGGCGGGGAGGGTTGGGGCGAAGCGGTCGCGGAGGTGTTCCAGACTGGCGGCTACGGCTCGCACTGTCAGGCCTGACTGCGCGGCGGTTTCCTGGCGGCTGGCGCCGGAGGCGAGGGCTGCGAGAATTGCCCTTTCCTGCGCTGTGGGGTTCTGCTGCTGCTGATTTGTGGTGAGCATGGGCGCATCGTACTCTTTGCCGTGGGTTTTGTCTGTGATCCCTTACCCCCGCGGGGTCTGGGGCGGCAAGCCCCGGCGGGTTCGGGCGGAGCCCGAGGTTTTGGGGTTGGGGTTGTCGTTGGGGTTGGGGCTAAGGCCGCAGGGATTCGGAAGGGGGGCGCGGCCTCGTGCGGGCTGCGTGGTTGCCCCCCGCGCGATGGCCGGCGCGTCCGGGAGCGTTCTGGGGGGAAACCACGCGTCCTTGCCCGCGCGACATAACTTTTTTTTGCAGGGCGTTCACGGAGGCGCGTGGAGTGGAGCGTAGGCGGAGGTAGCGCGCGCCCGCAGCGGCTCGCAGCTTCGCCTCGGCGCGGGTGCGCGCTGCCGGAGCCGGAGCGGAGCGGAACGCGGCGGAGTGCCCAGCAAAAAAAAGAACATGGTTTTCACCTTGTCCTGGACGGTGCGAGCGGAGCGAGTGCCGTTGGGTCGCCACGGTCCTCGACGGGGTTGACTTCCTCAGTCCAGACGCGGCGGATCGGCGCCCTGACTCCCGGCGAGCTGGCGCGGCTGGCCGGGGTGCTGGTGTCCATGGGATGCGAAGGCTTCCTCCGCACGGCGCTGGACGCGGGCGGTTTCGCGGCTGGCGACGTGCTCCGCGATGCGGCGTGGGCGCGGGTCCGCGTCAGCCCTTTCCCAACCTTCGCTCTCCCTCGCTTGGTTGTTTCCGCGCTCAGTTGGGGCGTCGCGCGGTCTGCCGGTTTTCAGACCGTCAGCTGGCCTTCTCCTTCTTGGTGTTCTCGCTGGGGAAATCGTGCGTTGGGAGGATCCTCGGCTTGCCTTGACCGGACGGGTCGAGGGATTTGTGGGCCTCGAGGCCGTTGAATTCGAGCAGCAGGTATTTTCGGGAGGCCTCGGTGCCGAGCAGGGTGACGGTGACGTGCAGCGGTTCGAGCAGGGTGCGGGTGATGCGAATGGCTGCGTTCAGCGACGACGCAGAGAGCGCGGTGGCGTCAGCGATGGCGGCGAGTCCGGCTTCGAGGGCTTCGAGCTTCGAGCGGTCGAGGTCGGCGATGAGTTCTCCGGGCGCGAGGATGCGGAGCGGCGCTTTGGCGAGGAGCGCGTGGTTGTAGGAGACGACGCCGAGCGCGAGCCAGATGGCCGGCGTGAGCGCGATATCTTTTTGCGCGGGGAATTTGAGGAGTTGGGTTTGGTTGGAGTTCGGGAGCGTGGTGTCCATGATTCTTTCTCCTTCTGGTGTTCGAGGCGTTGGCGGATGGTGTCCGCAGTGATGGAGACGCGGACGGCGGAGAGCATGGTTTGCAGGGCGAACAACATCACGTTCGCCTCTACGGGTTGGAGGTCGTGATTGAGGAGCGCGATCGACACCTGGGCGATGGCGGCGGCGATCTTCTCGGGCGTGAGCGGCGGTGCGAGATCGAAAACGGCGGAGGCCTTCTCGCGGTGGGCGGCGATGCGGGCGCGGTCGGCGGGAATTCCGAGACGCCACAGGAGGACCTCGGCGAGCGAGGCCTCTGCGATTTCTGCGGGGATTTCTTCCTGCTCGCCGTTGTCCGGTTGATCGCCCTGCTGTTGGTACTCAGGATCGAAAGCTCGATTTGCTGTAGATACCGTGAGCGCGACGGTTGCGTTTGCCGCTGCCGCTGAATCCGGCTTGGACGCGGCGGAACTGGCCGCAGGTGCAGCCTGGCTCGCAGCATCTTTCGAGGCCGATGTGGGTTCCACGGTCGTGGGCGGCGTGTTTTTCGCCCTGGTGGCCGCAGATGCAGTTGTCTTTGAGTCGTTCTTTGAGTGAGGCCATGTTTCGGTCCTTCCTGCAGCGAGGACCTGCCGCCGTTGCGACAGCAGGGCCGCGCTGGGGAATTTCTCGGGGTGGTTTTTCATGGTGTCCCTTGCATGCGGCGTGCGCGCATCTGGTCGACGGCGTCCCGCACCGGGGCGAGTTCTTTGAGGTTGATGCGGTTGGCTAGATACCGCACGGTGGTGATGGGGCTGCGATGCCCGAGCTGGGCTTGGACCAGGCGGAGGTCTTTGGTGGCTTCCCACACATCTTCGGCGGCGGTGCGCCGGAGGTCGTGGATGTGGAGTTCGCGCCGAATTCTCAATTGGGTTTTCAGCTTGTCGAAGGCCTTGGCGAATCGAGGGTTCGGGCCGGGTGGGTGTCCTGGCTGCTTCGGAGGGCGCAGCAGGGTGACGATGGGCTTATCGGTGTCGGCTCCGTCGCGGATGAGAGCTTCGATGGTGTCCGCGATTTCGCGGGTTGCGGGCAACGTCTGGTGGGCGTTGCCCTTGGTGGTGAAGCTGAGACTGCGCGTGGCGCTGTCGTAATTGGAGAGCGCGATGCGCGTAGCGGTGCGATGCCGTAGGCCGAGATCGGCGCACAGCAGGAGAAAGAAGCGCAGCCGCGGCGTTGCGGCTGCTAAGAGTCCCTCTCGCTCGGCGTCGGTGGCGATGACGAGACGAGGGCTGGGCTGGCGGACTTTGGGGACTTCGCTGGTGATCTCTTCCGGCGCTTTGATGTGACGGAGGAAGCGGGCGAGCGCCTTCGTGTAATTCCAGCGCGTGTGCTGGGCTTTCGATTGCCATGCGGCGAGGACGGCTGCGACGTCGTTCGGGGTGAGGTCCGCGGTGGCTTTGGTGCCGAGCGTGGCGGCGACGATTTTGAGGGCCGCGAGCGTGTTCGGGTTGTTGCGGTGCGCTTGCTGGAAATCCGCCGAGGCTCGCGCAATTGTGCCTGGCGTTGCTTGGGGTTTGAAGCAGCTGCTCTCATGGTGTCCTGATGCGCGAGGGCTTCGGCTTCGGTGGGGAACGCGGCGCGGTGACGCTTGCCTTTCGAGTCGCGCCAGTCGGCCATGTATTTGCCGCACTTCTGCTGCATAGATGCTCCCTTTGTAATCGTGGAGGCGCTCCGTGATGCGGGTCTTGGGAAAACTTGATAGCACGGCGGAGAGCGGGTTTGCCAGCGGATTCCGCGTTCCGAGCGGGGACGGTTTCCCGATTCGGAACTGTTGTGTGCGGTAGCGCACATAGCGGTTAGTAGTTTTTGGCATGGTGTCCAAGGGACCGAGGACACCAACTACAAGGGGAGTTGCTCAAAATGCGGGGCGGCTGAATTAGATAGTAGACAACTGAGCTACGCGCCTACATGAACTGTACGAATAGTTTACCAAACTTCGAATGCCGTGAAATGACGCTTTAAGCATGTGCAGCCCTGCCTGCACACGGCGAAGATACCGATCATGAACCAGCACAGTCACTGGGGAGTTCACGCAATTGGGAAGTAAGATTCCAGCATGCAGGTTTTGTCCGATCCACCGTCCTCGGTGGGGAGCGCGGCGGGGCCGCGGCCTCCGGTGCGCCCTCCAAAAGCACGCCCGCTGAATCGTGAGTATGCCGGCGATGACGAGTTTCCCCGGGACGTGCCTGTTGGATACGATTGGTTTCTACAACCTGCGTCACGGCGCGGTTTCCGGCGTAGAGTAGCCGCAGTCGCGGGGAGCGTGACATCGCTACTGCTCGGGTTTCTGCTCTGGCGGACTCACAATCTTTCCCTATTGGTGGCTGCGCTGGGAATTGTTCTGGCCATCCTTGCTATCGCCGCGGTGTGGACACTAGGATCTTCAATCCGACCCGAGGCGCCATCCGAGCCGACTGTGCCCGATTTGCATCGCCCTCCCTTCCACCTCAAAAGCTGACCGGCGCGCCCAAACCGCAGGGGCAATTAGCGTGCTCCGCAGCTTTGTTCTCACTGCTTGGCACCTAGAGAGGCGGCGGAACGGCCTCCGGCTTACAGAGTCCCTCCGTCAGCAATTGCCAATCCCGGTCCGACGTGGCAACCCGCCACGACGGCACAACGTTGAGTGCCCGCCCGAACGTTCGATAAGCCTGCAACTTCAACATCCCTCTTCTGCGCAGTCTTCTCCGTATGTCGCCCTCGACCATCTGCCGGTAGTACACCTCCGCCTTCTTGAACGCTCTCTCTTCGTGGCGCGCAAAGCCCCCTCCGTATCCGCTGGAGAGCGGATAACCCAGCGCCTGCATCTCCTCCCCGAGAAGCCGCTCCACAAGGGCAATCTGGGAAGCACCGAAAACCTCCCGGTACCGCCCAACGTGCTCCGCGGTTGCAGGCTTGCTCAGGAGCCGGTGATGCTGGCCCTCCGGCATTTCTTCCTCCACGTTCTGGTGCCGCTGATGGAAGTCGAGCATCGCGGACTCGAAGTCAACTCCGAGAAAGCTGCAGACCTGCTGCAACTCCTCCGCCGGGTGCGCGGCAAGCGATTCGTACTTTACCAAGTGCACCTGCTCCCGGGGAAACACCGGGTTATGCAGAAGGTGAATAAGATAGAACTTCAACAGGGCCGCCGTACTGATTAGATAATCGGTGTCTCTCCGTCCGCGGTCCCAGCGATCGTCGTATGAGACCAACACATCCCGCGGATCTCGAACCATGAACAACATGCGCGCCCGCGGAAACAATTCTCGAATTTGAGGCAACCACAGCACATGTCCGGGCGTCTTTTCCCCCCATATCGTCGCGTGGCGCTCCTTCGCATACGCTCGCCCGAGCTTTTCCAGAACGCGCACGGTGGGTCCCACATATCCTGGCTGCTTCGAAGCTTCCTCAGCGACGATGCGAGCCGCTGGGTCGCGGTAGGACTTCAGGCTTTTCCAGACCTCGTTAAAAAAAAGAGAGCTTTGCCAGGGATCGGTAAACTCATCCATGCAACCCAGGCGATCCAATACAACATACCACCAGGTTTCCGGGAGAATCGCGATGTTTGAGTGCGCGTTCAGCATGCGCGAGAGAAGCGTTGTCCCCGCGCGACTGAGACCTACGATGAAGATCGGAGAGTCGGTGGAGGAAGTCTTGCCGCTAGACTGCGCTGCACCAGCCTGTAGTTCCGATGTCAAGAAGCTCCCCCGACTGCTCTTGCGGCTCGTCTCACTCCGGGCACAAACGGCCCCATGCTTCGCGTCTGTTCACTTGATTTGAGAAGTGACTCAGCAGCGCGATGCATTAGTCTAAACGCTTTTTCGTTCTGCTGTGAGCGTCTCCTTCCCGCAATTGGGGCGTCGAGAGACGACCACATTGTAGGAGAAAAATTCGCCTGTGGTTTATCCGGATAGACGCGCCCGCAGAGTGTTGTAAAGACCCGAAACATGGGCTTCCAATTCAGCCAAGCCCATCGCTGCAGTCACGTGGACACGCGGCAATGCGAACCTCGGCAGGGCCGCGCCGAACCCTCCGCCAACATTCATGAAGGCGCATGCAAACCCGGCTTGTTCCGCCATTTCCCACTCACGGCTGGTTACTGATGCCGCATCGCCGTACGGATAGGCCATTGCCCACACCCGCGTGCCCAAC
Organism: uncultured Acidobacteriaceae bacterium; assembly: GCA_963827005.1. GTDB lineage: Bacteria > Acidobacteriota > Terriglobia > Terriglobales > Acidobacteriaceae > Sulfotelmatobacter. The sequence continues at coordinate 413,889 of CAWGZD010000006.1, read as the reverse complement.
GCGTTCTCCAACGTGCGTTTGCTCTCGGAGATTTCCTTCCACGCCTGTTCCGGACTCTGCCGCGAGAGCACTGGGTGACTAATCGTGTGCGATCCTACACACATTCCCTGATCTACAAGCTGTCTCAATTCGTTCAGGTTGAGCAACGAAAACCGTCTGCGCTGTGTCTCGCTGCTTCCGAATCGGGAGTACCAATCCGAGGCCAATCCGAATTGAACTCGCGCGGCAGCCGTAAATCGGGCCCGCTCTAGCGGATCGAATGCCGACAGCCTGTTCGACAAGTCGCCCCACACTCTTCTCCGCTGTCGTGCCTCCTGGAGTTCGATGGTTATTCCGAGCGTCTCAAAACAAAAAACTCCACTCGGCGCGGCCAGCAGCAGAAGATACAATTCGTCGTACCACAACCTCTGGGAGTCCGGCTCGGTTGACGCAGCCAGCACAAAAAACAGACACGAAAGCTGTTCATCTCGCAGAACCGGCGCCATGTCGGTGAGCGTGTTCAGCAGACCGTCGTCACACGTAAGCAGCACTGCCCGTCTCGGCAATTCCCGCCCCTCTTCTACCCAGGCCAGCACGTCTGCCGGAGATACCACATGGTAGCGTGATTTCAGTAGGCGGAGCTGAAGGCGAAACTGTTCAACACTTACCAGTGCACCATCTTGATCGGCATCCCCAACTTCGTATCCGGGGGGCACGACTCCGTGATAGGTGACCACACACAGATTTCCGTTACTGGATATTGCGCGCAAGTATCCGGAATTCGCCAGGCTCGGATACACAATTCGCTTCAGGAGCGGGCTAACAAGTCTCATCTACGGATCACCGTACCCCCACCTGAGCGAGTACCAGCTTCGGCAACTGAGCAGTTTAGCGAAGGTGGCACCTTTCACGCAATGAAACTCGGCTGCGAGCTCGCGTCGGTTCAGCCGCATCCTTTTAGGTATAATCTGCCGACTCTGTGAGACGCGCTTTTGCATCGCGCAACCGGAGCATTCTGCATGCTGCTCAAAGTATTCAAAGATCGTGCCGGGCTGGGACTGGCGGCTGCCGAACAGGCCGCCGCGGCCATTCGCCGCGCCATCGCCGAGCGTGGCCATGCACGCATCATTGCTGCCACGGCTGCGTCTCAGCTCGAATTTCTGGATGCTTTGACAAAGGCTCCCGGAATCGACTGGTCCAGGGTAGAAGTCTTTCATCTCGACGAATACATCGGTTTGCCAGTCACTCATCCCGGAAGTTTTCGCAAGATGCTGCTTGAACAGTTGGTGCAGAAAACCGGAATTGTCACCTACCATCTGCTCGACGGTGATGCCGCCGATCCGGGCGAGGTGGTTCGGCGTGAAAGCAAAGAGCTGGCATCGACGCCCATCGATATTGCGTTTCTCGGCATCGGCGAAAACGGACACATCGCGTTCAATGATCCGCCGGCCGACTTTGAGACGCAAGAACCCTACATCATCGTGAACCTGGATGAAGTCTGCCGCCGGCAGCAAGTGGGTGAGGCTTGGTTCGCCGATATTTCACAAGTGCCCAAGCAAGCGATTTCAATGTCGGTGCGCCAGATTCTCAAAGCTCGGGAAATCCTGGCGGTCGTGCCCGGGCCGCGCAAGGCTCAAGCGATAAAGGCTTGCTTTGAGGGCGCAATCAGCCCCATGGCGCCGGCATCGATTTTGCGCACGCATCCTGACGCCACAATCTATCTCGACAACGACTCAGCTTCACTCCTGGGTCCGGACTTGCAGAATGCGCTCAACCAGAACTCACAATTCAGGCTCGGCTCGTAGTCTTTGGATACACTGAAGGCAATCGAGGAGACCGCGTGAAGATCACCGACGCAAAAGTGTTTGTCTGCAGCCCCGGCCGGAATTTCCTGACTCTAAAAATCTACACCGATGAAGGAGTGTACGGCCTTGGCGATGCGACGCTGAATGGCCGCGAGCTGCCGGTCGGCTCCTACCTCACCGACCATGTGATTCCCTGCCTCATCGGGCGCGACCCATTCCAGACGGAAGATATGTGGCAGTACCTTTATCGCGGCGCGTACTGGCGGCGAGGACCAGTGACTATGACAGCGCTCGCCGCCGTCGACATGGCGCTCTGGGACATCAAAGGCAAAGCGCTGAACACTCCCGTATACAACCTGCTCGGCGGAAAAAGTAGAACCGGAGTGTTGGTCTACGGACACGCCAACGGGCGCGACATCGAGGAAACCGTAGACGAAGTGGCCAAGTATCGAGACCTTGGCTATCTAGCCGTGCGGGCGCAGAGCGGTGTGCCCGGCCTGCCCTCGACCTACGGCGTCGCCAACGACAAGCTGTTCTACGAGCCTGCCGAGAAAGGGCTGCCGCCGGAAAACGCCTGGTCCAGCGAGAAATATCTTCTGCATGTCCCCAGATTGTTTGAAGCGCTGCGCCTGAAACACGGGGACGATATCCACCTGCTTCACGACGTCCATCACCGCCTGACTCCGATTGAAGCCGCGCGTCTGGGAAAAAGCCTGGAGCCATATCACCTGTTCTGGCTGGAAGATCCGGTCGCGGCGGAATTGCAGGAGGGGTTTCGCATCATACGCCAGCACACCACAACGCCACTCGCAGTAGGAGAAGTTTTCAATTCAGTTTGGGATGCACACCTTCTGATCACTGAACAACTGATCGACTACATCCGGATGACCGTGGTTCACGGCGGCGGGATCACTGCTCTGAAAAAGATCGCAGCCTTGGCCGAAATTTATCACGTCCGCACCGGCTGCCACGGCGCGACGGATCTCTCCCCAGTGGCAATGGCGGCGGCGCTCCATTTCGATATCTCGGTAAATAATTTCGGGGTCCAGGAATACATGCGGCACACGAGTGCGACCGATGAGGTGTTTCCACACTCTTATTATTTCAACAATGGATACCTGCACCCCGGCGAAGCGGTGGGATTGGGCGTCGACTATGACGAGAAGCTGGCTTCGAAGTTTCCGTACGAGAGGGCGTACCTGCCCGTGAACCGGAAACTGGACGGAACGATGTTTAACTGGTGACCGCGTTTAGCTCGCAATCGCCGCGGGCGGGACTCCACTTTGAGGATGTATGGGATATAAGCGGCTGGAACTCGATGGCAAAGTAGCGGTCGTGATTGGCGGGACCTCTGGAATCGGCCGCACCCTCGCGCGCGGACTTGCCGAAGCCGGAGCCGATGTCGTACCCAGCGCGCGGCGGCTCGAACTGGTGAACGCGGTTGCCGGCGAAATCGAGTCTCTCGGCCGCCGTTCGCTGCGGATAAGCTGCGACGTAGCCGACCGCGAATCGTTGGCCACGCTGTTGCAGGCTTCTCTCCAGGCGTTCGGGAAGATCGATGTCCTGGTCAACGCAGCCGGCTACAACCAGCGCGCTCCCACGCTGGATTTTTCTGAGTCCGATTGGAACCGCCTCATCGACACGAATCTCACTGGCACGCTGCGAGCCTGCCAGATTTTCGGACGTCACATGATCGAGCGCAGCTATGGGCGCATCATCAACATCGCATCCATGGGCTCATTCCTCGCGCTTTACGAAGTGGCTGCATACTGTGCGAGCAAGGCGGGCGTGGCTTCTTTGACAAAATCACTGGCCATCGAATGGGCGCGGCATGGAGTCTGTGTAAACGCGATTGCTCCCGGCTACTTTCGCACCCCGTTGACCGAGAAGTTGTTGACGGGCACCGGCCGGGGAGAGGAAGTGCTGATCCGCACTCCCATGAAGCGTTTCGGCGAACTGGAGGAACTGGTTGGAGCGGCGATCTTTCTCGCCTCAGACGCTGCCAGCTTTGTAACCGGAACGCTGCTCGCCGTTGATGGTGGTTTTCTTGCCAGCGGCGTAAACCAATGACTACTGTCCATGCAGGCGCAAGACAGAATCTGGAATGCCAGCGCGGCCCAGTGCGAAACTAAATAGACGACTAACGAATCTCCGCAGCAGTCAATACCATGTCTTCTTCGAACCGGCGCGTGGGCTCAATGCCATCCTTTTCCAGCTCGCCGTGATAACTTCTGACGGCCTCTTCGGGTTTTACTTCACCGTCGGCGATCGCGCGCAGCATCCGGATGAATGCCAGCGGGTGCTCGGAATCTTTAATCCTTCGACCAAACAGCGCGACCCTCGCCCCATGTTTCCGGGCTTCGCCCAACAGCCGGAAAGCGTCGTGAGTTGTTCCGCTGCTGCCTCCCAAGATGCCGACAATCATTGAGGGATCGTAGGCCACCAACTCTTCGAGAGGTCCCGGTCCGAAGTAGGGGATCTTCAGAAACAGGGGGCGCCCGCTCGAAGGAACCCCAGCCAGCGCCCGCACAATCTGGTCGTTCACAAAAGCCGGCACCTCATCGGAAGACAGTCCCGCCTTCGGCGAATTCGGGGCAAACACTTCGAGAAAATATCGAAAGCCCAACCTCTCGGCCTCAGCTCGGAATTCGCGAAAAGCACGCAGGCTCCGCAGATCCGCTTCCAGATCGTTGTTGAACGTCATCGAATACAGCCCCAGGTTGACGACCGGCGCACCCTCGCGAGGCGCGGTGAGGCTGCCAAACTGCGCCTCCTGAATGTAAGCCGTCGCGAATGGCGCCGAGGGCCATTCGCGATAGCGCGCCCCGCGCTGGCACCAGATGTCCGTCGCATCGTTTATCCGCACCGCCGGCGTAACATGCGAGCGCTCGAAAATTCGCTCCTTGTGCGCCAGTACGTCCATCGTCGATCCCGAGGCCAGCAGTACATCGATAAAACCCTGGCGAACCACCGCGCGGATCTCTTCCAAAAACGCGGGCACCGAACGGAAACCCGTGCCGGAGCGCGCTTTGCCGAAAGACGGAATACCCCAGGACATATCGGCATCCCGGGCATCGGCAAGCAGAAAAGTCTTGCAAGAAGGATTCGTGCGAATTTCCGCGAGCTTCGTCAACAGCAGGTCCACACTCATGCGCGTCTAGTCCTCAATAATCGTCGCACGGCGAATGTTCGGATCCGTGAAGACGTCGAATTCATCACTGCTCGGACTGGAAAACTCCGACACCACCGCGCCCTCCGGACCACCCTGGAACCAGTGCAACGTGTTCGGCGGAATCGTGTATTGCTCGCCCGGATGCAACACAATCTCATGAAATACCGTGTAGTAGTTCCGGCTCGCCTCCGGAACTTTCGCCCGAATGCGCGAAGCCGGTGCCCCCTCCACATACAACCAGACCAGCCCGCGCCGGCAGCGAAAAGTTTCCTGTTTGCCGGCGCGTCCCTGCACCGGCGGATGCCGGTGCTCCGGACACGTCTGCCCGGGAAACAGAATCAGCTCCTTGGCACAGTAGCGATCGGTATTTACATAGGTAACCAGCTCCAGCCCTTCCGAAGCCAGACGATTCAAGCCCAGATCCGCCACTTCGACCTTGGCCGCCTCTTCGTCAGTCAACGCAATACCAACCACGGCGAGCCTCCGTCGCGCTTCCTCTTGTGCAGCGGTCACTTCACTTCGCTTCATACCATCTCCCGCTCCCGCGTGTGGTTCCAAACTCCCACCTGCGGATCATAGATCCAATCCTTGCCCGGAGCGCTGCTCTCAATTCTCTCCCAACCCGCCGCGATGCGCGCCTTTAATTCCGCCATGGACCGCACGCCGCTCGATGCGTCCCACGTCTCTACGCTGCAAGCGCCAGCAGCGGCGGCCAACGCCAGCGCCTGCTCCGGTCCGCTTCCCGCGGCAACCGAGGCGATGAATCCCGCAATCGCGCAATCTCCCGCTCCAGTCGCATTGACCACCTGGGCCCGGAAGCACTGCGCCATAAGCTCGCGCCCGCGCCATTCCGCACCGAAGCGCCAACTGTAGAGATCACCGCCAACATCTGTAGTTGCCAGATACATGCCACTCGTTCCCAGCTTGATCGCGACGATCGAAAATCCCATACCAAAAAGCGTGCGCGCCAGCGAGCGTACATCGTCAATCTCGCCAACTTCCCTCGGCGGCTCTCGCAAAGCCACCCGCAATTCTTCAATGCTCGGCGTAAACACGGTCACAGCCCGCGCACAATTACTCAACACGGTCCGCCAATCCGTCGCCGCAGCGGCACCGCCGATCGAACAGAAATCTAACGATGTCCGCAGTCCCCGCTCCTTGGCGCGAGAAAACAAGTCTGCCAATTCCCTACCACCGTCAGCAGCGATAGCAGGCATCACCGGAGGATATCCGAAGTGGAGCCAGCAGGCACCGTCCAGGTCTTCGTCTCGAACGTCCCTCGATGCGAACATTGCGTTGGCGCCGGGGCAATGCAGAAAAGCGCGATCGCAACCCTCCGGCGCGATCACGATGCTGTAACTCGTCATTTGCCCGCGCACGATTCGGATCCCAGGTTGTTTTCCAAGCGGGTGCAACAACTGGATGCAGATTTCCCCCAACCGGTCGTCCCCCACCAGACCATTCAGCCGCACAGGACAGCCCAAACGCCACAGCGCCGATCCTACGTTCGCGACCGCGCCACCACAAGAAAAGTTTAACGGCCCAGCCTCCTCCAGGCCTCCGGGACGAGGCCATCCACCGGTGAGCGTCGGCGTCAAATCGAGGCACAGATGGCCGGCCACCACAAAATGAGGGGCTTCAGACATTCATTTGCGCCCAATTCCCCAACCATCTTACACACGAAGACCTCTGCCGCGACGAAGTATCGCAGCCGGAGCTTGTAGACTTGAGTGGATCCATTTCTATGCGCTCTGGAAATAATTCGCGCCGCGGCCACTACTTTTTTTCCATGGCAGCGTGCGTCGTTCTCTTACTGTGCTCTCTGTCTCCGGGACAACAGGCGGGGGGAACTAGCGAACCGTCCCCGGACGCGCCGAAGCCCAGCACCGCCAACACTGAAACAAAGACCTTCCTCGCCCGCTGGGTCGAGTATTACCGCCAGGACTGGCGCGGAACGCTTTCTTCCTCGCCCGCCCCAGCCCGCCGCGGCCTTCCGTCTCCGCTGGATTCGCCACCATTTCCCAACTCAGATTGGTCCTATGGCGGTTCGCCCGTAATCGGCGAGCCGGATACGAACAGCTATCCCCTCGTGACCGCCATCAACCAGGCCGCGAGCCGCACAAAACTCTATGGATGGATCGATCCCTCCCTGAACTTCAGCACCTCTTCGCAGCGCAATTCGCCGGAGGCAAACGATGTCTATTCGAATCGTTTCGAACTCAACCAACTTGTTCTCTATGCCGAACGTCTGCCCGATTCCGTGCAGCGCGATCATATCGACTGGGGCTTCCACCTCACCGCTCTCTACGGCACAGATTATCGCTTCACCACGGCCAAGGGTTACTGGAGCGGACCGTGGGTGAACGATCACCGTGAATATGGTTTTGATCCCACTCTTGAATATCTCGATATCTACTTCCCGCAGTTCGCGCAGGGAATGAATCTGCGGCTGGGCCGCTTCATCTCCGTGCCTGGCATCGAGGCCCAATTGGCCCCCAACAATTACATCTTCAGCCACTCTCTTCTTTACGCGATTGATCCTTTTACCGACACGGGGCTGATAGCGACACTCAAGCTCTCAGACCAGTGGTTGATGCAGCTCGGAATTACCGCTGGCCATGATGTCGCGCCTTGGACTTCGGATGCCAAGCCCTCCGCCACGGCCTGCCTGAACTACACCACCAAGTCAGTGAACGACAATCTTTACGCCTGCGCCAACGGCATCAACGACGGCAAGTACGCCTACAACAATCTGCAGCAGTATGACGCCACCTGGTACCACAAGTTCTCGAAGACGGTGCATATGGCCACGGAAGCCTGGTATATGTATGAGCGCGACGTACCTGCTCTAAACGGCACCATTCGGCCGGAAACCGGCGCCAACGCTGCGTATTGCCTGCCCGGGGAACAACGTTGCACGGCACCGGAATATGCCGTCGTGAATTTTCTGCAGAAGGAACTTTCAACCCATGATTTCCTTTCGTTTCGCAGCGACTTCCTCGACGACAAAAAAGGCCAGCGGACCGGCTACGCAACCAAATACTCGGAAAACACCATCATGTGGTGCCATTGGGTCGGCACCTCGGTGCAGTTGCGCCCCGAACTTCGCTTCGAGCGAGCCTGGGATATGAAGGCATACAACAACGGACGACAGCAGAACCAGCTTACCGTGGCCAGCGATCTGATCTTCCACTTTTAACCGGTGCCGATTGTGATTGCGGTGCACTGTTTCCTGGCCAGCACCGCGTGGTGAACCGTGATTGCCAGTTGCAAGTCCCGGCGGCGGCGGCGACAATCGTTCTATGCCGAAAGACTCTCCGCAGCAGAAGGCCAACTCCGCCGCACCGGTGCGCGCCGGCGGTCCTTTCCTGCACGGAGCGATGGTCGTCGTAACCTTGGGCAATCCCCGCGACAAATTCTGGGGCATGATTCTAACCCTGGCTCCCGAAGGACTCAGCCTGAGTGGTCTCGAGCTGGCGTCCTTCGAAGATTTCGTCGTGATGGTGAAGGAGGGCGAATCGTTCAGCCCTGCCGTCGTCTTTTTTCCTATGCACCGCATCGAGCGCATCGAACTCGACCTTCCCGATGGCAGTTTGCCTTCTCTTTCCCAGCGGTTTTCAGCGAAAACTGGTTTCGATCCTACCGTGCTGCTTGATGCCGCCGGTCCCCGCGCAGGCGCCGTTCCAGCGGCTCATCCCGGGAAGGATCGGGCATGAAGGTCTCCGAAATCTTCACCGCGCCGAACCAGCTCACCCTGCTGCGGATGGTTTTTGTTCCCTTCATCGTGATCGAACTCGTCGAAGGCCGCTACTTCTGGGCTCTCGTTCTCTTCGTCATTGCCGGATTCAGCGACGGCCTGGACGGCTTGCTGGCCCGGAAGTTGCACCAGCAGACTTTGCTCGGCCAATATCTCGATCCCATCGCTGACAAGCTTTTGTTGAGCACAATGTTTCTGGTTCTGTCGATTCTGCATAAGATTCCGTGGAAGTTTACCGTGCTGGTCTTCAGCCGCGATATCTCCATCCTCGCCGCCAGCGCAGTCTTGTTTGCCATCGCAGGACTGCGCAACTTCCGCCCCAGCATCTTTGGAAAAGCCAACACCTTTTCGCAGATCGCGGCCGTCTTTTTCGTCTTGCTGCATGCCATACGGCCAGCGCGCTGGACCTGGATTTCCCGTACCGTCTTCCTGCGAGCCACATTCGCCTTCACCATCGTCTCCGCCTTGCATTACGTCTTTCTGGTGCAACACCGGCTGCGAACCAACGCGCATTTGCCCGCGCACTCCTCCGCCGGAGTCGGCAGTAGTGCAGTTTAGTTGTCATCCCGAGCAAGCATTCTGTGCCCCGCGAAGAGCCTGCCCCAAGCTTGCCGAGGGAATCTGGGCGAGCTGCGCCGTGCGTCGCGTCCTTTGCGACGCAATAACGGCGCGTTTGGCTCGCTTCCTTATCGCACTGCGCCACTACCCGGAGCCGCCGCGAGTTGACCCTTTTTCCGGCGTCCCCCTAGAATTGATGATTCATCCGAATTGCTTCATCTCCGAGCGCGCAACCACCCTATGGCCTTAAGCCTTTACAACACCATGTCCTCGCAAATCGAGGAATTCCAGACCCTCCGCGACAAAGAAGTCCGCATGTATGCCTGCGGACCCACGGTTTACGACTACGGACACATCGGCAACTTTCGCACCTTCATTGCGGTTGATCTGCTTCAGCGATTTTTGCGCCAGTCCGGCTACAAAGTTCGCTACGTGATGAACATCACCGATCTCGATGACAAGATCATTCGCAACGCGGCGAGCGCAGGAGTCAGCGTTCAGCAATACACCGCGAAGTACGAAAAAGCTTTTCTCGAAGATGCGGCGATGATCGGAATCGAGCAGCCAGTGCTCGTGCGCGCCACCGAACACATCGCCGAGATGGCAGACTTCGTGACCAAGCTGGTCGAGAAGGGCGTCGCCTACCGCACCGACGATGGCTCGTATTACTTCCGCATCGCCAGCTTCCCGCGCTACGGCATGCTTTCCAAGAAGGATTTCAGCGGAATGCTCGACGGCGCCCGCGTCGACGTTGACGAATATGACAAAGACAGCGCGCGCGACTTCGCGCTCTGGAAAGCCCCCAAGCCGGGTGAGGCTTCGTGGGATACCTCCGTTGGCCCGGGGCGCCCCGGCTGGCATCTCGAGTGCTCCGTCATGTCGATGCAGGAGCTGGGCGAGAGCTTTGATCTCCACGCCGGAGGTGAAGACCTGGTCTTCCCGCATCACGAAAACGAGATCGCCCAATCGGAGTCGCTCACCGGCAAAACCTTCGCTCGCTTCTGGTTTCACGTGCGCTTCCTGCTCGTCGAAGGCGAGAAGATGTCGAAGAGCCTGGGAAATTTTTATACGCTTCGCGATTTGGTGCTGAAAGGACACAAACCGTCATCCATGCGCTACTTGCTCGCGTCCGTTCCTTACAGAAACCAGCTCAACTTCACCTTCGACGGGCTCAAACAAGCGGCCGTCTCGGTTGAACGTCTGCGCAGTTTCCGCCAGCGTTTAACGACGGGCAATTTCCAGCCAGGCTCCAACCCGCAAATGCAAGCGCTCGCCGCCGAGACCATCGACCGCATGCGAACCGCGCTAAACGACGATCTCAACACCGCACAAGCGCAAGCCGCCATCTTCGAGATGGTCCGCACTGTCAATTCGGCATTAGATGCGGGTGAAATCAAGAAAGACGATACTGCGCCGTTGCTCGCGGCACTGCACAAATTCGACGAGATCTTCGATGTTCTTAACGATGACGATAGCTCCAAAATGAAGCAGGTCTTCGATTGGGCGCCCAGCGAAGGCCGCGAACAAGATATCAGCGCGGAACTGCGGGAGGCGGTGCAATCCGGCCAACTCTCAGACGCCGACATCGAAAAGAAGATCGCCGAGATGGGAGTCGCGCGAAGTGCCCGAAACTTCAAGCTTTCCGATACGCTCCGTGCGGAGCTGATTACGGCAGGTATCATCATCGAAAATACGAAAGACGGCGTGCGCTGGCGCAGAAAGTAATTCTGTCCGATGTTAAGCTCAAAGCTGATAGCTGAGAGCTGACAGCTTTTTATGAAATCCCTCGACGAATATCTCCGCGACGCCGAGCAAGCTCACGGTCATCTCTGCGCTGGGCAGGTTCTCGGTGTGCGGCTCGCAATGCTTGGGCTGGCGAAGCTCGGCATCGACGACCCGCGCGGCAATAAAAATAAAGAAGACCGCAAGCGGCTCGTCACCTTTGTCGAGATCGACCGCTGCGCCACCGACGCCGTTGCCGTTGTCACCGGCTGCCGTTTGGGCAAGCGCGCGCTGAAATTCCGCGACTGGGGGAAAGTAGCGGCGACATTCGTGGACATAAGCACTGGCAAAGCAATCCGCATTGCAGCCAAAGAATCTTCGAAGGCTCTGGCGCGCCAGATGCACCCTGAAATTGCGGACAAGAACCAGCAGCAAATGCTGGCCTATCGCGAAATCACGGACAACGACCTGTTCACCACGCAATGGGTGAAAGTAGACTTACCGCCCGAAGAATTTCCCGGATATAAAGGTGAGCGCGTGGTGTGTGATGCGTGCGGAGAAGGTATCAACTTTCGCCGGGAAATCCGCCGCGAAGATAAGGATCAACATAAAGCCAAAGTACTTTGCCGCGCTTGTGCCGGAGAACGCTACTACGAGCCGATCTAGGCCGCCTGCTCGAAGGCATGCGCCAGCCGCAAAATCGTCGACTCGTCAAAATGCTTCCCAAGAATCTGTAAGCCAATTGGCAGTTTTTCTTTTGTCTCGCCGCAGGGCACAGAAATCCCCGGAATGCCCGCCAAATCCGCCGTTACCGTGTAAATATCAGCCAGATACATGGCCAGCGGATCATTCGACTTTTCGCCCAGCCGAAACGCCGCCGTCGGACTCGTCGGCGTCACAATTGCATCGACCTTACCGAAGGCTTCTTCGAAATCACGCGTCAGAAGCGTACGCACCTTCTGCGCCTTCAAGTAATAGGCATCGTAATAGCCTGCGCTCAACGCGTAGGTGCCGAGCATGATGCGCCGCTTCACCTCAGCACCGAAACCTTCATCGCGGCTGCGACGGTACATCTCTGAGAGCGACTTCACTCCCGCAGCGCGATAGCTGTAGCGCACACCGTCGTAGCGGGCGAGGTTGGAAGAGGCTTCCGCGGTGGCGATCAAGTAATAAGTGGGAATCGCATACGGCGTGTGGGGCAACGAAACCGGCACAATCTCGCAACCTAAGGCTTTCAGCTTGTCGATCGCCGACTCAACCGCTTGCCGCACTTCATCATCGAGTCCTTCGCCGAAATATTCTTTCGCAACTCCCAGCTTCAGGCCCCGGACAGGCTTTTCCAGCTCCGCTACGTAATCCGGCACAGGGAGATCGGCAGAAGTCGAATCCATCGGGTCGCGCCCGGCAATCGTGCGCAGCACAATCGCGGCGTCCTTCGCCGTCTTCGCCAGCGGCCCAATGTGATCGAGCGAAGAAGCAAACGCGATCAGCCCGTAGCGCGAAACGCGGCCGTAGGTCGGCATCAATCCCACGACGCCGCAGAACGACGCCGGCTGCCGGATTGATCCTCCTGTGTCCGAACCCAGCGCGACCACCGCCATGTCTGCGGCCACGGCCACGGCCGAACCTCCTGACGATCCTCCCGGCACACGAGTCAAATCACGCGGATTGTGTACAGGATAGAACGCCGAATTCTCATTGGATGAACCCATCGCAAACTCATCGCAGTTCGTCTTGCCGAGAACGACCGCACCCGCCGCTTCCAGGCGCGCCACCGCAGTGCAGTCATACGGCGGAATGAAATTGCCGAGACTTTTCGAACCCGCAGTCGTGCGCACTCCGCGCGTCGACATCACATCCTTGATTCCAATGGGAACACCAGCGAGCGGCGGCAATGGCTTGCCTTCGGCGGCCATGCGGTCGATGCGGTCCGCCTGTTCGAGAGCACGTTCTTTGCACAGAGTAAGAAACGCGCCGATTTGCCCATCCTCTTTTTGTATGCGGGCATAGTACGCCTCGGCCAGCGCGAATGCAGTCGTCGTGCGCTGTTGCACGGCGGAGCGGGCAGAATCGATGGTGAGCGAATCCAGGATCACTTAATCGACCTTTAGCTTGAAGCACCTTTCTTTCGGATCCCAGAAGACCTGGCTTTTGTATTTATCCCAAACTGCTCGCCACCTAGCTTGCAGGGCGCCGCTTCCGTGTTTTTTGACGAAACCGTGCAGTTGTTCCCACGACGCGCCGGTATTACCTGGGCCCAGCAGGTCGTTCCAATCCGCTCCCGGCACGGTCGTCCGGCCAGCCGTGTCGGTAAACAGATCGGTCAGCACACAAAAAGCTATGTCACCGACAGCCATCCCCGGCCAGTAGCAAATTAGCGGCTCTCTTGTATTTGCCAAGCGCCTGTCGGCGATCATTCGGATCAAGACGGGCACGGCCTTCGGCCCTGACGCGATGATCTGGTCCATTCCCGACGTGGAAAAATCCTGGAACCGGTTCGGCGCGTCGTTGCATATTTGCTCTCCATTGATGACCATGCCAAGTTTCGACAGATCGAATTGGAGCGGGCTCGGGACCGTCGACTGCGCATGGGACGAAGCCACGCCTAGGACGCACAACGCGATGAGGCATATCTTGCTCAAGGCTGGCTTATCTTTCAATCACCTTCGGCACGCGGAAGTAGGTTCCATCGGCATCGGGAGCGTTTTCCAGGGCGGCCTCCTGCGACAGAGACTTCCGTAGTCCCTCAACCACATCCTCGCGGCTCGCATAAGCAAATCTCTTGCTGCCCTGCTTGGACTCGTCTACCCCGTAGCGATCCGACACCTGCGCCATCGGTTCGACCTGCGTTGTATCCAGTTCGTTGAGCCTGTCGATGTAATCGAGAATCGAGTTCAGATCGCGCAACATGCCGGCGCGCTCCTCGGCGGAGAGTTCCAGGTTGGCCAGATCGGCAACATAGGCTACGTCTTTTTCGGTGACTTTCATTTTCTGGGAAGCCTGCTTGATTTTTCGAAAGCGGCTGGTGAAAAGTTCACGCAATCATTATCCCTGCCGAACGACAAACTCGATTCGCTCCACCTTCTGACCGGAATACCGGTTCAACGTGGCCAGATAACGCGGAGCCAGGTTTTGCATCTCACGCTTCCATCCCGTGTCAGGAACTTCGACACGCAACACGGCGCCGACAAACTCGAGCACCCGGGTGCGGTCGGCCACCACCGAGCCGCAGACCAGCGGCCATGCGAGCAGCGGAGCCTCACCCTGCGGCACACGCCGCAGCGAGCCCAGGACAATCTTTTCTAATCCCGCGCCTGCTTGCTCCAAATGCAGTTCCTCGCTCTCGACCGAGATTGAGTTATTCGTGCGACCAGAGATTCCGATTCTAGCACTCCGATTGCGCCAGCATGGAGAGCGATGTGGAGCCTCTCGGCATCAACGGTTGTGGATTTCGGCCGCAAATATTGTTCGGCATTTGACTGCCGAAAATAGGGATAACAGTCAAATTTCGGTATACCCCCCTCCCCCCGGTCTAGTGGAATCACGGGACTAGAAGAAATTTTCGACAAAATCTAAGAGCTGCAATCACATGCGGGCAAAATCTTGCGCCTAAAGGACTTGCGAGTCGTGTCTTGTCAGACTTAGATTTCGTCCGGCTTCTCGATGATGGACTGATTTCGAATGGCGCACAAGGTCAGATGTCACAACCGGACTGAGGAAAAACGGCAAGTTCTCTTTACACGGACTCCCCTACTCAGACTTCCCTGGCGTGCCGCGGATCGCGGCCGGTGGAAATGCGTCCTTCACGAATTCGAGTGCCGCATCGCGAGAACTTAGGCGGCCTTCCAGTTGAGCATCTTCCACCGCATCCAGAATCTCGCGGAATCTGGGTCCTGGCGCATATCCGGCAGCAATCAAATCATCGCCGGTGACCAGGGGCACGGGGCGAATCTTTTCGGGTGGAATCTCGGCAAGCTTCTCGCGAATAAATTCATAAGTGCTGAGATGGCGATGACTGGCCAGGCTGTCGGCGCGATGCAGCGCCAGGTGTTCCTCGAACCTGGGCATGCGGAGAAACTTTTTCAGCGTCGACTCCTTCATGCGCATGACATGTCCAAAGCGCATGTGATTGTCGACCAGGGCGAGCACTTGCGCGGCGTCGTGCTTGGAGAATCGCAGACGTTCGCAGATGGCCTCGGTGATCTTGACGCCCACATCCACATGATTGTCGAAACGGATGCGGTCCGGCGCCACGCGAAATGTTGCAGGCTTGCCCACGTCGTGCAGCAGCGCTCCCCAGGCCAGCGTGGGCGGACAAGGATCAGGCAAATTTTCGAGCAGCAGCAGCGTGTGCACAAACACGTCGCCTTCGGGATGGAACTCCGGCGGCTGCTGGACGCCCTTCATCACAGAAATTTCGGGCAGCACTTCCTTCAGCAGTCCGCTTTCATCGAGCAGCAGAAAAGCACGCCGCGCATGGCCCTCGGTGAGCATCTTCGTGAGTTCATCGCGAACCCGCTCGCGCGAGACCACCTGAATCTCCGGAGCCTGGCGTTGAATCGCGGCCAGGGTCGCCGGTTCGATCGAATATTCGAGGCGCGCAGCGAAGCGCACAGCGCGCAACATGCGCAACTTGTCTTCCGCGAAACGCTGCTCGGGGTCGCCGATGGCGCGAATGACACCAGCTTCGAGGTCGTCGCTCCCGCCCACAAAGTCGAGCACTTCACCGCTCGCCGGATCGAGCATCATGCCATTGATAGTGAAATCCCGGCGGGCAACGTCTTCGCGCGGATCCTGGCTGAAGCGGACTTCGTCGGGACGGCGGCCGTCTGAGTAACCGTGGTCGCTGCGGAAGGTCGCTACTTCCACGGCGCGGCTTTTCGGCAGAATGTTTTCCCTTCCGTCGGTGCGCTGATCGTCGGAGAGGAAGTCTGGCACCGGTACCAGCACAACTCCAAACTGCGCACCTACCGCGTAGGTGTCGGGAAAGATCTCCATTACCTGTGCGGGCGTGGCGCTGGTCGCGATGTCGTAGTCCGCGGGCTCGCGCTTCAGCAGAAGATCGCGCACGCATCCGCCTGCCAGGTAGGCCTGGAAGCCTTGCTGGCGCAGGGTTTGGATGATCGAGATGCGAAAACTCCTTCAGCATCTGGCCGAAAAACTCCTGGCGATCGATACGAGCCGCGAAACCAGTTTTGAATTATGCTGGAAAGCGGACATCTACGAATCTCGAACTGATTATGCCAGACGCCTACATCCTCGGCATCGAAAGTTCCTGCGACGAAACCGCCGCGGCGGTGGTGCGCTCGGGAGAGCAGTTGATCTCAAACATCGTTGCGTCGCAGATCGCCACGCATCAGCCTTACGGCGGCGTTGTGCCCGAGTTGGCGTCGCGTGAGCACTTGAGGGCAATCGTTCCCGTGGTCCGCCAAGCTCTGGCTGAGGCCAATCAGACTTACGATTCTGTCGACGCGATCGCAGTCACGCAAGGCCCCGGGCTCGCCGGAGCGCTGCTGGTGGGCATCAGCTATGCCAAGGCCCTCGCCTATGCGCTCGACAAGCCGCTGATTGCGGTCAACCATCTCGAAGGCCACATTCATGCCGTGCTGCTCGAAGAGCGACAGAAAGGCAATCACGAACTGCAGTTTCCTGTGCTGGCCTTGGTTGTGTCGGGAGGACACACACACCTCTATCTGGCGGCGCAGAAGAACCAGGGTTGGACCTACGAAAACATCGGCCACACGCGCGACGACGCGGCCGGAGAGGCTTTCGATAAAGTTGCCAAGCTGCTTGGCCTGGGCTATCCCGGCGGGCCGATCATCGACCGCCTCGCACCCCATGGCGATCCGGCAGCGGTGAAGTTCCTGCCGGCTCAGATTAAGCATCGCGACCGCCGGGACCGCCGCGGAGAAGGGAAAAACAGAATCAGACGACGCCCGCCCGCGCTTCGACTTCTCCTACAGCGGCATCAAGACTGCCGTGCTGCGATACGTCGAGGTTCATGGCATGCATTCCTCCATCGCGGCTCGCCGCGAGGCTTTGGCAAAAATTTCCAAGCCGAAGCTCGAAGACTACCTGGCGCACTGCGACAAGCAGACTCTCGATCTGGTGGCATCGTTTCAGCGTGCCATCGTCGAAGATCTTGTCGGCAAGACTCTCACGGCGGCGCGAGCCTATGACGTGGCCACACTGTTTGTCACCGGTGGAGTCGCGGCGAACAACGAACTGCGGAGAACGTTCGAGCGCGACGGCGCTCAGGAAGGCGTGCCTGTGTATTTTCCGTCGCGGCCGCTTTCCACCGACAATGCCGCCATGATCGCAGCGGCTGCCTACCCGAAATTCCTGGCCAAAGATTTTGCTGCCATGGATTTTTCTGCCGAGGCAAATCTTCCCTTACGCTAGCGCGTTCCGGGTTCAGGCTAACTGCCAACTGCTAAAAGCGGCCTACTTCCCCACCCCTCGCCCGTTGCTTTTTCCCATCACGGCATCCAGCGCCTTTTCGAGCTGAGCCTGGATGTCGATATCTTTATAGATGGCAAAGTTGGCGCGCTTTTCCCGTTCGTCAAAGCCGCTGGCGCGGCCGGCAACGATGATGACGGGAATGGTCGCGGTCTCCGGGTTCTTCTTCAGGGCCGTAATCAGTTCGCTGCCTGACATTTTTGGCATCTGCATGTCGGTAACGATCAGGTCAGGATGCACGCGCTCGAGAATCTGCAAAGCCTCCACGCCATTCGTGGCGGACTCCACCGCAAAGCCGCGCTCTTCCAGAAAGCGGCACACGGTGTAGCGGATCAACATGGAATCGTCGACCACGAGCGCTACTGCAGGCATGAGTTTGCAACGTGCGGAATGCACGCCCCCGGCCCGCAGACTAGCAGAGCCGTTCGGCCGGGAACAAGACGGAATCGCGCGAGCCTGGTTACTATGGTGATCTCAGGCAGCGTCGCCGTCGGGATTATTGCTGCGGGGATTCCCGTTCTTACGATTCCTGGGCTTCGCCTTCGGAGCTTTCTTCGATGCTCATGTCCTTGAGTTCGCTCGACTCGAAGACTTCGCGGCACTCAAGGCACTCGACGAACTCGGCGTCTTCATCGCGGCTCACGATTTGCACGCGCGGATGTTTGCAAGGTTGCTTGCCTGCGTTTTGCGGATGGGAGAACGGCTTTGAGGTCATAAATGCGGAAGCGTCGCCCTTATGAAACACACGCTGGGACGGATTCGCGGGAATTTCCCGGTATTTTAGCCCTGCTTTCCCACTTGTCAAGTCCCTGCCTCTTACAGAGTGATGAATCTTTCCCATTTCTGCCGACGTGCGCACCGCCGTCCGTCCTCCGCTTCCGGAATTCCGACCAAAATCATCGCCAACCTCCAAGCCATTCAATCGCTGATAGTTACCATTCAATGCCCCGTGTAACAGTTGCCTGTGTGGGCTTGCCTAATCCTGGGTTATGGACGTAGAATGAATTACGACGGAAAAGGTCGGAATTCGATCCGGACCAAGGTGGCAGAGATTGGATCCCATAAAGAGTCGTAAGAGTTAAGAGTTAAAGACCCAGATGCTGAAACTCACTAAGAAAGCGGACTACGCGCTCATGGCCATGAAACACCTGGCCGACCACGCTCACGAAGGCACTCGGAGCGCCAGCGCGAAAGACGTAGCAGATTCTTTCGGCATCCCGCCTGAGGCTCTGGCTAAAATTTTGCAACGCCTGGCGAAAGCTGGCCTGTTGCAATCGCAGCACGGCACCAACGGCGGTTACAGGTTGGCGCGGGCCGCGCACACGATTTCGGCCTTTGAGGTGATTCAGGCCATCGACGGCCCCTTGTTCATCACCTCCTGCGTCACGGTTCGGGGCGAGTGTGGTCAGAGCGATCGTTGCAACATTCGCGAACCGCTGCGAAAGGTGAATGACAGCATCGAAGCTGTGTTGAAGCGCATCAAGATCTCTCATATGCGGGAAGAACCGGAAGAAGCCGAGAACCGAGGGGCCAAGCCGGCAGAATTAGTCACGATTGTTTAGCGACGACGAGATCCCGTTAGGGACGGGAACTGAAAAATTAGAAACTTGAACCAGGTAGGAGAAGCAATTATGAGCACGGATGTAAAAGATCCCCCAGCAACTTCCGGTCACGCAGCACGCCGCTCCCGAGGGAGTGAAGCTGCCCATTTATATGGATAACCACGCCACCACGCCCATGGACCCGCGGGTGCTGGAGGAGATGCTGCCTTACTTCATGGAAAAGTTCGGCAACTCCGCCAGCCGCAACCACTCGTTCGGCTGGGCTGCCGAGGAAGGCATTGAAACGGCTCGCGAGCGCATCGCCAAGCTGATCGGCGCCACCACCAAAGAAATCATCTTCACCTCAGGCGCCACCGAAAGCGACAACCTCGCCATCAAGGGCGTGGCGGAGATGTACCGCGAGAAAGGCAACCACATCATCACCGCAGTCACCGAGCACAAGGCTGTGCTCGATACCTGCAAGCGCCTGGAAAAGTACGGCTACCGCGTCACGTACATGCCGGTGCAGAAAGATGGCCTGATCGATCTCGAAGACTTGAAGCGCGCCATGGATGACAAGACCATCCTGGTGACGATCATGGCCGCGAACAACGAAATCGGCGTAGTGCAGCCCATCGCCGAAATCGGCAAGCTGTGCCACGAACGCGGCATCATCTTCCACACCGACGCCACGCAGGCGATCGGCAAGATTCCCATCGATGTGAACAAGCAGAACATCGACCTGATGTCGATCTCCGCGCATAAAATGTACGGTCCCAAGGGTGTGGGCGCTTTGTATGTCCGGCGCAAGAATCCGCGGGTGCAGCTCTCCGCCATCATCGACGGCGGCGGCCACGAGCGCGGCATGCGCTCCGGCACGTTGAACGTGGCCGGCATCGTTGGCCTGGGCAAGGCCTGCGCCATCGCGTCGGAGGAAATGTCCCGCGAGGCCGTCCAGTTAGCCAGCCTGCGCGATCGTCTGCGCGACCGCATCATGAGCCGCCTCGATGAAACCTACATCAACGGCACCATGGAGCATCGTCTCCCCGGCAACCTGAACATCAGCTTTGCCTATGTCGAAGGCGAATCTCTTTTGATGGGCATCAACGATATTGCGGTTTCGAGCGGTTCGGCATGCACCTCCGCGACGCTTGAACCATCTTATGTATTGAAGGCTCTCGGTACCGGCGACGATCTGGCGCATAGTTCGATCCGCTTCGGCATTGGCCGCTTCAACACCGCAGCCGAAGTCGATTACGTGGCCGACCGCGTCATCGAAACCGTCGAGCGCCTGCGCGAACTTTCTCCGCTCTACGAAATGGCGAAGGAAGGCATCAATCTGAAAGATGTTAAGTGGGCGGGAGAAGCGCACTAAGGGCAAGGTTTCAGAGTTTCAAGGTTTCAAGGTTTGGCGTGGCATTGTGAAACTTTGAAGCGTTGAGAGTCTTTGAAACATTGAAACCTTGAAAACTTTGATTTTCAGGAGCTTACACAAATGTCATACAGCGATAAAGTAATCGATCACTACAATAATCCCCGCAACGTCGGCTCCATGGATAAGAGCAGCGCCGACGTGGGCACCGGGCTGGTCGGCGCACCCGAGTGCGGCGACGTCATGAAGCTTGCAGATCAAGGTCAACCGCGAGACCAACGTCATTGAAGAAGCCAAGTTCAAGACGTTCGGCTGCGGCTCCGCGATCGCATCATCCTCATTGGCCACCGAATGGGTCAAGGGCAAGACTGTGGATGAAGCCCTCGCCATCAAGAACATGGACATCGTGAAGGAGCTGTCGCTTCCTCCCGTGAAGATCCATTGTTCGGTGCTGGCAGAAGACGCCATCCGCGCCGCCATCGGCGACTGGAAGAAGAAGCAGGAAGCCGCGAAGCCGGTTGCCACGACCGTAGCGCAGTAAGCTCGCGAGCGATGACTTGAAAGGCGGCTTCGCGACGCAGGTTCGGGAAGGGCACGACTTCAGTCGTGCCGTAGACGGTCCCGTGACTCGTGGCGGCTTTAGCCGCTGAGGGACTGCGTCAGGAATTCGAAGACTAATGACAACGGCAACCGAACAATCCGCGCAACTGCCGCAAACCGCACCGGCCAAGGGCATTCAGGTCACCGACAAAGCCCTGGTCAAAGTGCGCAGCGCGATGGCCAAGGAAGGCATTTCGCCCGAGCAGGGCGGGCTGCGCCTCGGCGTGCAGGGCGGCGGCTGTTCCGGTCTAAGCTACAACGTCCGCTTCGACACGCAGCCCCGCGAACGCGACCGCATCTTCCAGTTCGGCGACGTGCGCGTCTTCGTCGATCCGAAGTCGTTTATCTACCTGCACGGCATGATCCTGGACTACCAGGAAACGCTGATGCAGCAGGGATTCGTCTTCGTGAATCCCCAGGCCACGAAGTCGTGCGGCTGCGGCACGTCGTTCTCCGCGTGAGCGACTGGTGTGCCGTGTGGCGCGGGCACTCCTGCCCGCGAAATCTCACCACGAAGCTGCGTGCCGCGTCGCTCGTTCTTGGTTCGCAGTTTGTTCTCGTGAAGTGAAGTTATGACGAATTTAACCACGATCACCGCAAAGCCCGCACCTGAGGAAACGCAATCCTGCTGGTCGTGCGGAACCATGCGCGCCGCGCACTTCTGCGAGGCCTGCGGCAAGGTTCAGCCCCCGGCTCCGGTGGACTATTTCACATTCTTCGGTCTGCCGCGCAAGTTGAATCTCGATCGTCGCCGCTCTGGAAAAAGATTTCTACGAGTTGAGCCGCAAGCTGCATCCCGATCTCAACGCCCGCGCCGGCAGCCAGGAACAGGAGTGGAGCCTGCAACAAAGTTCCCTGCTCAACGACGCTCATCGCACCTTGAAAGACCCGATCAAGCGCACGCAATATCTTCTGCAACTCGAAGGCGTGGAACTGGAAGAGCAATCGAAGACGCGCCACGGAGCAGGCGCGCTCCAGCGGGGAGATCAAGAAGCAGATCGTTCCACCCGATCTGCTTGAAGAAGTCTTCGAGCTCAACATGCAACTCGAAGAACTGCGCAGGCAGAAAAAGATGGGCGAGGACGATCCCGCCCTGATCGAAGAAATCGGCCGGCAGAAGCTCGAACTCGAAGAAAAGCAGGAAGCGCTTCTGCGTGAGCTGCAGGATCGCTGGAAGATGTGGGACGGAATGATCCAGCGCGAACAGAACGGCCAGCCGGTCTCTGACGAAGAACGCAGGCAGGAGCGCGACAAAATGGTGGACGTGCTGAACCGCCGCAACTACATCCGGAACCTGGTGCGGGATGTGAGTGAAGTGTTGGAGAATTGAGAGATTGAGTCATCGGGCGATTGAGTGATTGAAAGGCAAGGATTTTCAATCGCAAAATCACCCGATCGCAAAATCACACAATGGCAACTGATCGCATCGTCGGGATCGACCTGGGCACCACGAACTCTCTCGTGGCCTTCATGCAAGGGGAGAGCCCTGTCGTGATCCCCGGCGACGATGGATCGAATCTTGTTCCTTCGGTCGTAGCGCTCGACGAGAACAACCAGCCCGTCATCGGCAACGCCGCGCGCAAACATCTCACCGAGACGCCGGAGCGCGCTGTCTACTCGATCAAACGCCTGATGGGACGCGGCGTTGACGACATTCAGGAAGAACTGAAGTTCTTCCCTTTCCGCCTCGCCGAAGACCTGCAACCCGGCGAAGTTCTCCGTATCAGACTTGGCGAAAGAAGCTCGGCGAGAAGACTTTCACGCCGCCGGAAATCTCGGCGCTCATCCTCCGCCAGCTCAAGCGCAATGCCGAGCGCTTCTTCGGAGCGCCGGTCACGAAAGCCGTCATCACCGTGCCCGCATATTTCAACGACGCGCAGCGCCAGGCCACAAAAGATGCCGGCCGCATCGCCGGACTCGAAGTTCTGCGCCTGGTCAACGAACCGACTGCCGCATCGCTCGCCTACGGCCTCGACAAAAAGCAAAACGGCATCGTCGCCGTCTACGATCTCGGCGGCGGCACCTTCGACATTTCGATTCTCAAGCTGCACGACGGCATCTTCGAAGTCATCGCGACCAACGGCGACACGCATCTTGGCGGCGACGACATCGACAACCTGCTGATGACGATCGCGCTCGACGACATTCAAGGCGACCTGAAGCTCGACCTGCGCCAGCAATGCCGAAGCCGTGCAAGCCATTCGCAATGCCGTGATCGAAGCCAAGATCGCGCTCTCCTCGCAGCCGTCGGTAAAGCTCGACGTCGAATTGCCCGGCGGCAAGCGCTATCTGCGCGAAATCACGCGTGAGCAGTTCGAACAACTCATTCAGCCCATCATCGACCGCACCGTCGGCCCCTGCAAGCAGGCTCTGAAAGACGCTGGCCTCAAGCCCGAACAAATTGACGAAGTCGTTCTGGTCGGCGGATCCACGCGCATCCCCAAAGTCCGCGCTCTGGTCAAAGAATTGTTTCACCGCGAGCCGCACACCGACTTGAATCCCGATGAAGTCGTCGCGCTCGGCGCGGCGGTGCAAGCCAACATTCTCGGCGGCGGCTCCGAAGCCACCGAAAACATGCTGCTGCTCGATGTCACGCCGCTGTCGCTCGGCATCGAAGTCGCAGGCGGCGTCACCGACAAAATCATTCTGCGCAACTCAACCATCCCCGCTTCGGCCACGCAGCACTACACCACGCAAGTCGACGGCCAGGCCAACGTCGCCATCCATGTTCTGCAAGGCGAGCGCGAGCTGGCGAAAGATTGCCGCTCTCTGGCCCGCTTCGATCTCAAAGGCATTCCGCCCATGGCCGCTGGCATGGCGCGCATCGAGGTCAAATTCCTCATCGACGCCAACGGCATCCTGCACGTCTCCGCGCGCGAGCAGCGCAGCGGCAAGGAATCGGAAATTCAGGTTCAGCCCAGCTACGGCCTCACCGACGAGCAAGTCGAGGGCATGATTCTCGACTCGTTCGACAGCGCGGAAGAAGATTTCCGGCAGCGGCAGGTCATCGAAGCGCGCAACGAAGCCGCAACCATTCTGGCCGCGCTCGACAAAGGCAAGAAGAGTGCCGCCTGGGGTCACCTCACCACCGACGAGAAGAAAAAGATTGCGAAGATGGAGAAAGTCGCTTGATCGCGGTCAATGCCGAAGACGATTACCAGGCCATCCGCAAAGCCATCGACGCGCTCAACCAAGGCACGACGCGTCTGGCGGAATTAATGATGGACAGCGCCGTTTCCACCGCGCTAAAAGGCAAAACCATGGACGAAGCCGACATGGGCGAAGGCCCCACGGCCCCGCATCCCATGGCGAAAGCAGAATTCGAATAGGAGCAGTTAGCAATTAGCAGTTGGCCAAACTGCTAATTGCTAGACTGCTAATTGCCAGAATGCAGACATTAATGTCAGAAGAAAAAACACAATCCGCCGGCACAGCCACCGAAGAAGCTCCCGGCGAAAACATGCCGCAGCAAAACGGGCTGAAAGAAAATACGGTGCAGGTCACATTCCTGCCCGAAGGCAAGACCGTGCAGTTCGAGCACGGCAAACTGCCCTACGAATATCACGGCAAAGAAGAATCGATTCTCGACGTCGCGCTCAACAACGGCATCACGCTCGACCACGCCTGCGGCGGCAATTGCGCCTGCACCACTTGCCATATCTGGGTCAAAGAAGGCGCCGAAAATCTTTCGCCCATGGAAGACGACGAAGCCGACCGCCTCGACATGGCCGCCGACTTACAGTTAAACTCGCGTCTCGGCTGCCAGGTGCAGATCACGAAGCCGGGTAAAGTCGTCGTCGAGATCCCAGCCTGGAACCGCAATTACATTTCGGAAGAACATCACTAAAACCGGGCTTCGGGCTTCAGGCTATCGGGCTTCGGCTTCCAAGCGTTATTGCCGAAGCCCGATAGCCGAAGCCCGATAGCCGCACTTGAGGAACTCCCCATGCCCAAATCTCTCACCTGGGACGACGCCGAAGACATCGGCATCCTGCTCTCTGAACTTCATCCCGAACTCGATCCCCTCACCGTCCGCTTCACCGACCTGCATCGCTACGTCACCGAACTGCCCGATTTCAAAGGCGATCCCGCAGCCTCCAACGAAGGCAAGCTCGAAGCCATCCAAATGGCGTGGCACGAAGAATTCCAGGACCGCACCCAGGGGTAAGGCATACCCAGTGGCTCACCTGACAGATTCCCTGCCGGTTTTTACAATTTCGTGATTACAATTGCGCCAAGTCCCCCGCGGCTTATTCTGGCAAGGAAACTGTTGTGTGGCGAGGGCTCCCAGATGTTTCGTCCTCGGCCATCAACTTTCTCTCTCCGTCCAACTGCAAAGGGCACGGCTTGAGCCGTGCCCTATTTTTCTTGCCTAAACTCGCCTTCCCAACCGCTTTTCTACCCGACCGTCGCCGCGACCGGCTCCTCCACGCTAGCTTCGCGCAGAAACTTCGCCGACTTCCTCCGGCGGCGTGGGATTGATGTAGAAACCCGTGCCCCACTCAAATCCCGCCGTCTTGGTCAGCTTCGGCATGAACTCCATGTGCCAGTGATAGTGATCGTTGGTCGGATCCTGCGCCGGCGAAGTATGCACCACCAGATTGTAAGGCGGATTATCCAGCACCCGGTCCGCCTTGATCAGCAAAGTCTTCAACGCCTTGGCCAGGTTCTCAAACATGTGCGACGACGAATTCTCGAACGCCGACTCATGCTGCTTCGGCAGAATCCAGGTCTCAAACGGAAACCGCGGCGCGTAAGGCGCAATCGTCAAAAAGTTCTCGTTCTCCGCCACCACCCGGCTCCCATTCTCCATTTCCTGCCGGATAGATATCGCAAAAGACGCAGCGCTCTTTGTAGAGAAAATACTGCTTTGCGCCTTCCAGTTCCTGGGCCACGTTGATGGGAAGAATCGGCAGCGCGATCAGTTGCGAGTGGGCGTGCTCCAGCGACGCGCCCGCCGCCTCGCCATGGTTCTTGAACAGCAGAATGTATTTGAACCGCCGGTCTTTCTTCAGATCGAGGATGCGGTCGCGAAAGGTCCAGAGCACGTCTTCAATCCGCTTCGGAGGGCAGCGTCGCCAGGCTGGCATTGTGATCCGGAGTTTCGATAATCACTTCGTGCGCCCCAATGCCGTTCATGCGGTCGAACATGCCCTCGGCCTGCCGGTTCAGCGTGCCTTCAATCCCCAGAGCGGGAAACTTGTTCGGGCACCACGCGCACTGTCCATCCCGGCGTGTCCCGCTGCGAAGCCGGCCCGCCATTCGATCCCGGACGGTAAGCCTGAATCTCCGGCGGCGTCTTGCCCTCGTTCCCGTAGCAAAAGGGACAGAAGCCGCCCTTCAACTTCACGTTCTCCCGGGCAAAATCCGTAGGACGCTTGGCGCGGTCCGTGGAAATAATCACCCAGCGGCCAACAATAGGATCTTTTCTAAGCTCAGGCACTCACCAAGACCTCTTTAATTCAGGATGGCACGAAATCGTCTATTCTAAGCCGTCAGGGAGGAATTACGAAACACTTCAATCTGCGGCTGGCGGCCTTCGGATGCCGTAGTATACGCTGACCACATCGAACCGCCACTGGCACGAAGGTGGAAAGCGCCGCAGGTACTCCCGTGCCACCGCCGCCACCTGCCGCCGCTTGTGCCGGTCGACGGCCGCTTCGCCGGGCTTTACATCGCGCGTGGTCCGCGTCTTAACTTCCACAAAGCAAAGCACATCGTCTTCCCAGCCGATCAGGTCGATCTCTCCCCGGCAGCGCGGCGACCGGAAGTTCCGCGCCACCATGGTGTAGCCCAGCCTCCTGAGATGAAAGTAAGCCGCCTCTTCGCCGCGGCGCCCGGTGCGATGATGCGCCGCAATCTTCTCCGCGGGCAGAGATGGTCTGCCAGCCACTCCAGGAAGCGAAGCGCCGCTCGGGTAGTTCGTCCGGAAAAAATGTGCCTGGAAAACCGGCGTCTCGAAAGCATGAGAAGGCCCCAAATTAACTGTACCCGCGTCCATGACAGACCGGATATGATCTTGTCCACAAATCTCAGGCTAGAATCGTCTCTGCTCCCAAAGCGGGAAGCGCTGACTTGCGAACTTATAGCGGCAGAAGGAAAAAGATGAACGACTCGGACGACCGCATGGAAGAAGAAAAGCTGGAACAGGGAAATCCGGACCAAGCAAGTCTGGATCAGGAAAATCTGGCCCAGGGAAGCATCGACCGCCGAACATTTCTGGGCAAGTCCGCGGCGGCTCTGGCGGGAAGCGCTGTCTTTGCGACTTCTGCTCTTTCCTACGCCAAGATTCTGGGCGCGAATGATCGAATCTCGCTGTGCCACATCGGCATCGGGAGCCGCGGAACCGAGCTCGACTGGATTGTCGCCCAACTCAAGACCAGCCACAACGCGGAGATGACGGCCGTTTGCGATCTGTGGAGCGTGAATCGCGAAAAGGCGGTCGCTGCGAATGCGAAATATTATGGCCGCTCGCCGCGAGCGTTTCAGTATCTGGAAGATGCTCTTGCTCTCAAAGACGTGGACGGAGTGCTGATTTCGACGCCTGAGCACTCTCATTCTCCCATTCTGAAAATGGCAGTCGATGCCGGCAAGGATGCCTACGTCGAAAAGCCTATGGGCAACGTCCTGGCTGAGGCGAAGGCCGCGCGCGACGCCACTCTGCAACACAACCGCATCGTGCAAGTAGGAACCCAGCATCGCAGTGAACCTTATCCCAGAGCCGCGCACGACCTGGTGCAGAGTGGTGTTCTCGGAGACGTGAGCAAGGTGGAAATTGTGTGGAATTATCACGGGCCTCGATGGCGTGGTCGTCCCGAATCGAAACTCATTCGCGAGCAGGATACGGACTGGCGCAAATGGCTGCTGACCAAGCCCTATCGTCCCTTCGATCCGCAAGTCTATTGTGAGTTTCGCTTGTACAAAGAATTCTCGAGTGGCATTCCCGATCAATGGATCAGTCATGGCATCGATCTGGTGCACTGGTTCATGAACGACAGCTATCCTCGTTCGGTCGTAGCGAACGGCGGCGTCTTCGCCTGGCATGACGGCCGCGAGAATGCCGACACATTTCAAGCTTTGCTGGAATATCCCAAGGGATTTCTGGTCAGCTACTCGACCAGTTTTGGCAACGACTCGCCTGGCTTCACCCGCTACATGGGGAAGAAAGCCACGTTGTTCAACATTGGGGACGAAGGCAGCCCGCGCTATCAATTGATCGAAGAAAAAGGCAATCACGAAGACAACTCAGATATCGACAAAACGCGGGCGTCAAAATACATTCTGCTTCCGGGAGAGACCAAGCTTCCTCCCATGTCTATGGACGATATGTCGCTCGGGCACATGGGCAACTGGTTCGATTGCATGCGCTCGCGCCAGCAGCCGCGTTGCACCGTGCACGATGGTTTTGCCCATTCCGTCGCGTGCATGATGGCGGCCGAATCGTACTGGACGGGCCGGAAGCAGTATTGGGACCCAGCCAGCGAGACCTTCGGAGATCAGCCGCCTCGCTCTTCTTAGCTACAGAAGATTTGCTGATCATCGACAGCATATCCGGGAGCTCGCCCTCGAACCTTTGCCCAAAATAAATTTCGTGCGAGCTCGCTGGAAGGACTTTGGATGGGGCCGCCTTCGGCGCTTTTGTACGCACCCCCCTCCCCCTGGGTCTAGTGGAATCATCGCGGTAGCAGGAAATTCCTCGCAAAATCCGCAGGCTAAAGGACTTAGATACTAAAATCCACGAAACAAAGGACTTAGCACATCACGACGTGCTTTGGAGCCGACTTCCACCGCCTCACCATGATTGCAGGGTTTAATTTCTGGGGCAAGGTCAGATGTCACAAGGGGGCTGTGGAAAAATCAAGTTCGAGAGGCGAGCCGGGAGCTGCCTCAGGACGGATTGAAGGGGCAACCCGTCGTGTGGGTGGCCGAATTCTCAATTTCGCGTGCTTTGGGAAATTAGAGTGGGGATGTTCCGCTTGTCGCAGGCTTCGGCCGGCGGATAACACTAGATTGTCCTCATGCCTTGGGGACTAACGCGCTTGCTTCGCGCGCGACCCTGTTCAATTTCGCGGGGTTCTCTTTGCCTTGTACCTGATCGACAAATTTCTGCAGCAAAGGCGACGAATTGTCTTTCTTCCAGATCAGGTTAAACGGGAGCCGGACATTCATATCAACGACGGGTAGCAATACAATCCCTCGGGGACAGTGCCAACGCGTGGATTCGGTCAGCCAAGCGATCCCGATCCGGCATTGGACCAGACCTAATTGTGTATCGCGCTCGTTGGCCTCTTGAACGATGCGCGTCGCGCTTAGGCCACCGCGAGCACAGGCCTGCATCATTTGATCGTAGAAGGTTGGATTGGCCCAACGCTGGATCAAGATGAACGGCATGTCGCGCAGATCCCGCAATCGAATTCTTTCTCGCTTTGTGAGTGGATGACCCTTGGGCACGGCAAGTAACATTCTGTCCTGCGCGAAGGGCCAATGCGCCAAATCCTTGTGCCACGGTGTGATGGTGGCGGCAAACCCACAATCCAGCCGGCCGGATAGGACGGCTTCGACCTGATGAACAGAAAGCAGATGATGCAACACTAGCTCGGCATCCGGCTGGCGGCGCCGGAATTCGCGAACGGAGTCCACCACCATCCCATGCCAGGATAGCGCCGTGGCGATTCCGACTCGAAGCGTACCGGCTTTGCCAAGGGCTATCCGCTCGGCGCGCCGCTTCGCCCCGTCGACGTCTTGCAAGATACGCCGGGCATCGCTCAGAAAGAGTTTTCCCGCCGCGCTCAATCGGACCCCTCGGGGCAATCGGTCGAACAGGAGGAATCCCATCTCCCTCTCCAAGTCCTGGATCTGCCGCGACAGGGCAGGCTGGGCGACATGGAGGCGCTCCGCTGCTCGTCCGAAATGTTGCTCTTCTCCAACGCCGACGAAGTACCGCAAATGCCGAAGTTCCATTTGATACCTTTCAGGTATTGGATCGATAGAAACGAAATCTTGGACGTATCGATCATGATTATCGCAGATTAGTGGACATGAAAGCACTTGTCCTGAACACGTTGGGTCACGGGTTTGATTTCGAAGACGTGGAGATAGCCTCGCCGATAGGTCGCGAGGTTCTTGTCGACGTGCAAGCGTCAGGCCTCTGTCATACGGACCTCTTGTTCGCCACTCACGATATCGTCCCTACGCCATCGGTCTTAGGTCACGAGGTCGCGGGGATCGTGGCAGCAATCGGAGCTGATGTCACGCATTTTCGTGTCGGAGATCACGTTGTGGGGTCGCTGGCGCAGTCGTGCGGAGGGTGCGCGCGATGTCTCGCTGGCCGCCCCTTCCAGTGCCAACATCCGGAGTCGACACTGCGCCGATCAGGCGATGCCCCGCGCTTGAGCCGCAACGGGATCGGCTTGTTCCAGGGTTTCGGGTTGGGTGGCTTTGCCGAACAGGCACTCATCCATGAAAACCAACTCGCTGCCGTTCCGAAGGAGATTCCCTTCGCCCAGGCTGCATTGCTCGGCTGCGGGGTCATAACAGGCGCTGGCTCTGTCTTGAACACCGCCAACGTGAGCGCTGGTGACTCGGTTGTGATCTTTGGCGCTGGAGGGGTCGGCCTCAATGCCGTAAGCGGAGCGCGCATCGCTGGCGCTTCAAGGATCGTTGTCATCGACATCCAAGAAAAGCGACTTGATGCGGCTCGACGATTTGGGGCGACCGACGTCATCGACTCCACGAAGAGCAACCCGGTTGAAGCCGTGCGCGACCTTCTGCCAGGAGGCGCTGACCACGTCTTTGATTTCGTGGGACTGAAGTCGGTGGCCGAAGAGGGGCTCGCCATGCTTGGCGTTGGGGGTGGACTCTACCTGGTCGGGGTGGCAAAACCCGAAGTCGACATTAATTTGAACATCTTTGGCGCAATCGGTGGCCAGAAGCGCGTGGTCGGTGTGAATTTCGGCTCGACCAACGCGAAGCATGACATCCCGATGTACGCACAACTGTACTTGCAAGGCCGGATGAACCTGGACGATCTGGTTTCGAAAAAGATCTCGCTGCGCGAGGTCAATGACGGTTACGCGGCGCTGAAGGACGGCTCGCTCAACCGAGTCGTGGTTACTTCGTTCTGACTGAAGAAAACTTATATAAGGAGACACACAATGGCAACCATGGAAGCGATCACTGAGAGAGGCACGGTCAAAACCATCACCACTCACTATATCGATGGAGCATTCGTTGAATCCCACGGCCGCGAAGTCATGGACATCATCAAGCCGACCAACGGCAAAGTGATTGCCCGCGTCACGCTAGGCGATGAGGAAGATACGCGGCGCGCCATCGCCGCGGCCAATCGCGCATTCGTCACTTTCAGCCGGACAACAAAGGAAGAGCGCGCGGGCTGCCTGCGCCGCCTGCATGAGGCTGTCTCGGCACGCATCGATGATCTTACGGCCGCGATGGTGGAGGAGTACGGAGGGGTTGTGCGATTCGCCAGGCTTATCGTGCAATCGGGGATCGATGCCTTCCCAGCCGCGGAGAAGGGACTCGACGAGCTGCCTTTGACTCGAAGCTGGGGCAAAACGACGGTGACCTTGGAGCCGGTCGGCGTAGCCGGTCTGATTACCGCTTGGAACGCGAACGCCCTGTTCATTTGCCTCAAGCTGGCGTCGGCCGTCGGTGCTGGTTGTACGGTCGTGATCAAGCCCAGTGAGCTGAGCTCACTGCAGACGCAGGTGATGCTTGAATGTCTGGACGCGGCTAAGCTCCCCCCAGGAGTCTGCAATATCGTGATAGGCCGCGGTAATGTCGTGGGGGCCGAACTGGTGCGCAATCCCGACGTCGCCAAGATATCTTTCACGGGCTCGGTTGCCGTCGGCCAGTCGATCATGCGCGACGGCGCCGCGACGATGAAGCGCGTCACGCTGGAACTGGGAGGTAAATCGCCGACTATCCTGCTCGACGATGCGGCTCTCGAACAAGCGATTCCGTCGGCTCTTGTGCTGGCCTTTATGAATAGTGGACAAGCCTGCGCCGCAGGGACTCGGCTTCTCGTGCCCAAGAACCGGCTCGACGAGGTGAAGCGGGCCATACGGGATGAGATGCGTGCCTTCACCGTCGGCGATCCGGCTGATCCAAAGACCGCCGTTGGACCGATGGTGTCCCAGAACCAATACGAGCGAGTGCAAGCGTACATCCGCAAAGGTATAGAGGAAGGCGCAGAGGTCCTCGTCGGAGGCGAGGGTCATCCGGCAGGTTTTGAAGCGGGTTACTTCGTGAAGCCCACCGTTTTCGTGAACGTGAAAAACGACATGACGATCGCCCAGGAAGAGATTTTTGGCCCGGTTCTTTGTGTCATCACCTATGACTCCGAGGATGAGGCAATCCGAATTGCCAACGACTCTAAATATGGCCTTCACTCCTGCGTGCTTGGGAGCGACCTTCAGCGGGCGCGTCGTGTGGCTTCACAAATTCGGGCCGGGCGGGTCGTGATCAACGGTATGACCGACGATCCACAGGCACCCTGGGGCGGATTTAAATATTCCGGCTTCGGCCGTGAATATGGCCAATACGGGATGGAGGCGTTTCTCGAAACCCGCGCGATACTTGAGTCTTAGGGAGGCACTCTCATGAGCCAGCACCTGACAATCTCTCCCAGCGAGGCGGCCGACCGCCTCGCGATCCGGGAGCTCGTCGAGGCCTACGCGCACTGCGCCGATCGTCGCGACGCTAAAGAACAGATGGCACTCTTTACTCCAGATACTCACTTCGTCGTGTACATGAACGCAAACGATTCGAAGCCTTCGCAGGAGCTGCACTCACGCGATGGGCTGGCTCCAGTATTTGCAGATCTGAACCAGTATGCCGCGACCATGCACTTTCTGGGACAGACCACGATCCTCACGCTGACCAACGACCGAAGCACAGGGGAAACTTATTGCATGCCCCATCACCTGACTGTCGACGGCGGGAAGAGGAGCCTGATGATCGCGGCGCTCCGCTATTACGACACATTCGTCAAGGTAGACGCCGCATGGTTGTTTGCGGAGCGCCTGCTGTATGTTGATTGGATCGAGGAGCGCATTCTTTCATGACAGCAACCAACAAGCTGGCTTCGGCTGCTTCGATGGACGTTCCCGCCGTCGGCCAAAAGCGCGTTGTAATCGTGGGCGCGACAGGAATGGTCGGTGGATACGCCCTTCGCTACGCGCTCGAGGACACCGCGGTCGGAAGCGTGACTTCGATTGGGCGCAGGAAACTTGGCATCTTGCATCCCAAGCTGAAGGAAGTTCTGCATCCAGACTTCGCGGACTGCTCCGCGCTCGCGGATGCGCTCTCGGGTCAGGACGCGGCGGTGTTTTGCCTGGGGGCATATACCGGATCGGTGCCGGACGCAGAGCTCCGTGCCATAACGGTGGGCTACACGGTCGAGTTCGCGCGAGTTTTCCGCAGTAGCAGTCCTGAGGCGGCCTTCTCATTCTTGAGTGGCAATGGAGCGGACCCGACGGGACGAAGCCGGATTGCCTTCGCACGCTACAAGGGTGAGGCGGAGAATGCGCTGCTCGCGGCCGGGTTTCCCCACGTTTACATCTTCCGGCCGGCGTACATCTATCCCGTCGAGGCGCGGAAGGAACCGAATTTCAGCTACCGCCTGTTGCGCGCAATCTACCCTGCGTTTCGTATGCTGTTCCCGAACCAGGTGATTCGGGCCGACGATCTGGGGCGAGCGATGGTCGATGTTGCCGTCCGGAGAACTGGCGAGCGTGGGGGATTGGTTTTCGAGAACCGTGACATCCGGGCAATGGTTGAGTCGTTTCATCCTCCGCGGCGCTGACTTAGCAAGACAGCCTTACTTTTTTACTGGCCGTGGAAGATGGGAGGCCGGTTTATCGATACAGAAACTCCGCCGATGGTGACCGCATCGGCGGAGTTCATTTTATCTGGGAGCGGGTGGCTACGGGTTCGAGTGCGCTGAGGTGGCAGCCTCTTCGATGAGCCTGGCTGCTTCCTTCGCCTCTATCGACTGAATGTAGTCCCTATCGACGTGCCGCCCTTGCGCGAACGCGTAGCCGACATTCCCTTGCTGGTTGAGTATTTCATCGACCGCTTCGGCAAGAAAGCGGGAAAGAAATTCAGAACGATCGACAAGAAGAGTCTTAGATTATTACAGGCATACGCCTGGCCTGGAAACATTCGTGAACTACAGAATGTAATTGAGCGTGCCGTCATCCTACGCGAGGGCGACACGTTTTCGGTGGACGAGACCTGGCTTCCGCCGGGACTGCCGGTTGCCCGCAGCCGACGGAGTACGCTGAACGGTATCCTGGCGCGGCAGGAGAAGGAAATGATTGAAGCGGCACTGTCGGGGTGTTATGGGCGCATCTCAGGCCCGTTGGGCGCAGCCACGAAACTAGGGCTGCCGGCGCGAACGCTCGACTCGAAAATCAAGCGTTTCAAAATCAACAAGTATCGGTTCAAAGTGCCACACGCCAGTAAGTGATTGGTCTCAACCAGCGGATAAGGGCCCTCGCTCCCGATCGTGCCTGGATGGCCGGCAACTCTTACCTTTACCTTGGGATAAATGAGGAGCGCGACGCCGGCGGAGGAGATCGTTCAAGAATCTCTCATTCATTAGACAAAAGTAGACTTTGGCGGCGCGCAGACTGATTCAAACCAGCGACTGATGTACACCTCGGCGTGAGCTTCACCGCAGTAATGCCGGGCTCCGGCCGCGCTGGCGGTTTCAGAATTCCACCTTTGCACGGTGAGCTCGGAATCTCCACATCGAATCACGAACCAATGGATGGGGTTAATGGTTATCAGTCCACAGACTTCGCATCTAAATTCCTGCAGAGATGTCATGCGCGCCGTCCCTTATATCACCGGGTTTGTCATCTTCATTCTGCGATCGAGGCTGGTCGCAGATTTGGAGTCAGAATCGTGAGGTCGCCGACTTGTTCCCTTTTCGCGGTGCCACGCAGGTGGGCGTGATCCATCATCCAAACCTCAGGAATGATTTCGCCGACCAGTTTTCCATGACAGAAAAGCCGCACCACGGAACTCTCAGAGACGACGATACCCACGGCGTTCGTAACTGCGCTCATGTTGGCGGCGGCAATGTGACGGCTGCCGAGTCCCAAGGGCACGTCCGATTGCGCGGATACGGCATCGAGATAGCGGCACGCAGAAAGGACAATTCCCTCGCGACTTACCACGAACCCACCATCCAACTGCGCCAATTCCTTGATGGTTCCGCGCAAATTTAGATTGGTGACGTGCCGCGAAGACTCGGGATGCCCCAGCAACGGGTCCAAAATCAGAGGTCTGGATTTCGCGAGCACTGCCTGCTCATCGCCGAGCGTAAATAGCGTGCCGATGCGCCTTCCCTCCCGACCCTCGCGAGCAATTTCGACTGCGAGCTCAATCAGGGACTCCAGAACGTCAGGATCGTATTCCGTGACCTGGCAGAGAATGCTCTCAAACATCCATTAGCTCCTCGGTTTGAATCGACGCCCCCGATCATAGCGTAGATGCACTGTGTTTTGGATGTAGGGCCTGCGATTGAAGATTCAGGCAGGCGGCGCGAAAGCGGGAACGCGCGGCGGGGGAGCTTTGTCTAGTTGTGGAACTGTCCCACTCAAGCCAAAAGGTGGCTTGAGTGGGCCACTCTTCCAACCTGTTACTTGCCGACTTCCTGGATGCAGTCTTCCAGAACGTCCATGGCGACGTCGGCTTCTTCTTTGGTGACGACCAGCGGCGGGCAGAGGCGGATCGAGCAGGGACCGCAGCCGAGGAAGAGGACTCCTTGTTCGAAGGCCTTCTCAACGATCAGGTCACGCTCGGCGGCGGCATACTCTTTGGTCGACTTGTCTTTCACGATGTCGACGCCGATCATGAGGCCGCGGCCACGGACGTCGCCTACGAGTTTCAGCTTCGAGGACCACGTCGACATGCGCTTCATCATGTGCGCGCCTACTTCGGCGGTGTGCTCGAGCAGATGCTCTTTCTCGATCACGTCGAGCGTTGCCAGCGCTGCAGCGATGCAGACGGGATTGCCGCCGAAGGTTGAGGCGTGAGAGCCGGGCACCCAGTCCATGATTTCCGCGCGGGTCATGGTGATGCCAAGCGGCATGCCTGAGGCGATTCCTTTCGCCATGCAAACCATGTCAGGCTCAACGCCGGTATGCTCGACGGCCCACCACTTGCCGGTGCGGCCCGCACCACTCTGCACTTCGTCAAGAACAAGGAGGATGCCGTGACGATCGCAGATGCGGCGCAGCTCCTGCATGAAGATGGTCGGCGCGACGACGTAACCGCCTTCGCCTTGGACTGGCTCGACGAAGATGGCGGCCACTTCCTCGGGAGGCAGCGTGGTCTTGAACAGCTTGTCTTCAATGAAGCGGGCGCAGCCGAGAGCGAAGGCATCCGGATCCTGCGCGGCATCTTTGCGTCCGCGATAAAGATCTGGATAGGGAACGTGCGTCACTCCCGGCATGAGAGGCGAAAAGCGGCGCCGCTGCTGGGGTTTCGAGGCGGTCAGCGACAGGGCGCCCATGGTGCGTCCGTGAAACGCGCCGAAGAACGCAATAATATTCGGCCTCTTTGTGTGATACCGAGCGAGCTTCAGGGCGCACTCGATAGCCTCGGCGCCGGAGTTGCCGTAATAGATTTTGTGCGGGCCGGGCATGGGCGCGATCTTCGACAGGCGCGCGGCCAGGGTCACCATACTCTCGTAATAGAAATCCGTGCCTGACATATGGATGAGTTCGGCGGCCTGCTTTTGAATGGCCTCGACTACATGGGGATGGCAGTGGCCGGTGGAGACGACGGCGATGCCGGCGGAGAAGTCATAGAATTCGTTGCCGTCGACGTCGGTGACGACGATGCCGCGTCCGCTCTTGGCGACGAGCGGGTAGGAGCGGGTGTAGGACGGCGAAATGTATTCGGTGTCGCCGGCGAGGACGCGCTTGGCGTTTGGTCCGGGCAGGGCGGTCTTGAGCTTTGGTCCGGTTGCAGCGGTCATGGTCTTCGTGGTCATGGAATCCTCCGTAAGGCAGTGGCCAGTGGTTACTGGCCAGTGGTGGGTGAGTCGGACTTCGGAACACGCGGCTCCGGTTCGGGCACACGTGGAACCGAGACATTCAGGCAGAGGATTTATTAGTCGCTACCGAAGAGGCTGGGACGCAGGCGCGAAGGCAGGTTGGCGCGATAGCGCCGGGGACAGACGAGACAGTGCAGCCAGCACTCGGGCAGATGCGAATTGGGGTTCTGGCGCTGCATGATGGAGACGTTGCCGTCATAAGCATTATACGTGGCCGCGGGCTGTGGCGGAACCCCTTCGCTGCATCGCTCGGATAGAAGATCTTTCGGGGGCGGGGGCGGCGAGAAGATGCAAGGGGCCCTTCGACTGCGACAGGTGCTCCGCTTCGCGGACCAACTGTCTCCGCTCAGGATGACAGAGTAGCTCGGGTCTGAACCGTCTGATATCTTTTAACTTCCTTCTGGATTTCTTCGCCCACAATGTCTAAAGCGCAGAACCCAAGCCGGTTTGCGGTGATTCTTGCTTTCGGGCTGGTGTATTTGTTCTGGGGCTCGACTTATCTGGCGATTGATATTGCGGTGCAGGCGATTCCTCCGGCGCTGATGTGCGGGGTGCGGTTTTCGATTGCCGGGGTGGTGATGCTGGCGGTGTGTGCGGCGACCGGGCGAAGGATCTGGTATTCGGCGCGGCAGATTGCGCTGGCGGCGGTGGTGGGACTTCTGCTGCTGATGGGCGGGAACCTGACGCTCTCGTGGGCAGAGCTTTCGGTGCCATCGGGATTGGCAGCCTTGATTATTGCGGTCACGCCGCTCTGGTTTCTGGTGCTGGATTCACTGCTGCTGGGACACCATCGCATCACCTGGCGGGGCAAGGCCGGGCTGGCTCTGGGGATGATTGGGCTGCTGGTGCTGTTCTGGCCGGAGTTGCACTCGACCTCGACGCTCGGGAGGCGCGAGTTTTGGGCTTCGCTGTCGCTTTTGGGCGGGTCGTTTCTGTGGGCGTTGGGATCGGTGCTGTCGAAGCGATGGCAGTCGGGGATGGACGTGTTCAGCGCGACAGGATGGCAGGTGACGGCTGCGGGTGCGGGGAATCTTTTGTTTGCGGTTGTGGCGGGAGATTTTTCGCGAGTCATGTGGACGACGCGTGGGGTGGGCGCGGTGCTTTATCTGATCGTGTGCGGATCGTGGATCGGATATACGGCTTACATCTGGCTGCTGGAGCATGTGCCGACGTCGAAGGTGTCGACTTATGCGTATGTAAATCCGGTGGTGGCGGTGTTTTTGGGCTGGCTGATTCTCCATGAGCGGGTCGACCGCTTTATTGTGATGGGAAGCCTGGTGGTGGTGCTGGCGGTGATTCTGGTGACCAGCGCAACGGTGAAGGAGAAGGCTGTGCCGGAGGAGTTGCCTGTGTAGCAGGTCTCGGGTTTCAGGTCTCAGGTCTCAGGTCTCAGGTCTCAGGTCTCAGGTCTCAGGTCTCAGGTCTCAGGTCTCAGAGATTGGACTGCTTTGAGTAACGAGGGCCGGCGTTTTATTTTGAGGCTTCTTCGGTTTCTTCTTCACTTTCGTTCACCAGATCGACTGCGTGGCCGCGGATGGCGAAGGTTTGTTTGGGGGCGCCTGCGGGCTCGAAGGTTACGCGGGTTGGGGCTCGCTGCCAGGCGGGCGTGGGGCAAGCGGAATCCGCGGAAGCATCTTTGATTTCTTTCCCGGCCGTTTCCTTGCCGGCGGTGTTCTCCGTGTCGAGGGGCTTCTTGAGAACTGGCTTGCGGCGGCTGATTTGGGCTACGACGGCGAACATTTTTTTGCCGTCGTCGGAGATGCCGCAGTAGGCGGCGTAATCCCGATACCAACTGGCGGCGGAGTAGGAGACGTCGAAATCAGGAAGATTGATGGAGGAAATGTGGGCGGTGGTGCGATCGATCAGTAGCCATCCACCGAGTTGCCATTGCCAGTGCGGCGGCGTGGTCGATTCCTGAGGCAGGCTGTCGTTGACGCGGAAGATGCGGCGGATGGCGAACAAGCGGTCGGTTATGTCGTGAGCGAGGCCTACGGTAAATTCTTTGACGTGGGCATCGACCAGGAGGGGCCTGACTTTCATGGTGATGGTCGGAGCGGACTCGGAGACGTACTGGACGGTGGTCCACTTACCGAAAGTAATGATGTGAGGCTTGGCGGGGGCAGCCGTGGCTTGGAAGTGAATCATAAGGATTGAGAGCGGGAGGGCGATGAGGAGGCGCGATGGCACGGTGCGGGTCATGGCCGAGGTTAAGCAGGAAATAACTGAAGGGCAAGGTCAGACGTCACAAAGTGCGGGGAAAGTTGTGAAGTCGGTCCCGAAGTGGGACGTGAGCGGAGCGTGGCGTGACGGTGGAAAATTTACGCAGAGGATTCAAGGTTGCAGGAAAATCAGTCTCGAGATTAAGTAGAATTACTAAAGAGTACATGCAGTGCCTGCGCATGAGTTTTCCTCACGATCTCCGTCCGGGTCCGAGCGGTGAGGACCAGACACCCTTCCGACGAGAAGCGGCTTCTGATCATGGTATGGGCGGGATGTGGACGCGGCGGCGCGTGCCCGCGGATTCTGGTGGTGGACGACCATCCGGCGATTGCGGGACTGATGAGCCAGTTGCTGACGCAGCGCGGATACGACGTGGTGACGGCGGCCGATGCGGAGCAGGGCGAGGCTGAGGTGCGGCGGCAGGCGCCTGACCTGATTCTGTCGGATGTGAAGATGCCGGGGAAGTCGGGGTATGAATTTTGCCGCGCGTCTGAAGAGTGATCCGGCGACGCGGTTGATTCCTTTCGTGCTGATCACGGGATTGAGTGACAGCGCGGATAAGCTGCAGGGGATCGAAGCGGGAGCGGATGACTTCCTGAACAAGCCGGTTTTGGCGGAGGAGTTGACGGCGCGGGTGAAGTCGCTGCTGCGGGTAAAGGAATTTACTGACGAACTGGAGACGGCGGATTCCGTGTTGTGCACGCTGGGGCTGATTGTGGAGGGGCGCGACCCTTACACCGAGGGGCACTGCGAGCGGTTGGCGCTGTACGGGGCGGATTTGGGGCGGCATCTGGGGCTGGATGAAGATTCGATTGTGGCGCTGCGGCGCGGGGGATTCCTGCACGACCTGGGAAAGATTGCGGTGCCGGATGAGATTCTGAAAAAAGGCAGCGATCTGACGCCGCCGGAGTGGGAGATCATGAAGCTGCATCCGGTGACGGGGGAGAATATCTGCAAGCCGCTGAAATCGTTGCGGCTGGTGCTGCCGATCATCCGGAACCATCATGAGCATGCGGATGGGTCGGGGTATCCGGATGGATTGCGAGCGGGGGAGATTCCGCTGCTGCCGCGGGTTTTGCAGGTGGTAGATGTGTACGATGCGCTGCGTACAGCGCGGCCCTACAAGCCAGCGCTGGCCCATGAACAGGCCGCACAGACGATGCGCGAAGAAGCCCGCCAGGGCTTGTGGGACGCTGAACTGGTGAACGAGTTTTTCAGCATGCTGGGGGAGAAGCGCAGCGTGGCGTGAGGAAGAGCAGTTCTCAGTTCTCAGTTCTCAGTTCTCAGTTCTCAGTTCTCAGTTCTCAGTTCTCAGTTCTCAGTAATTGGACGCTGGGTTTTGCTTCTCAGTTTCCTCTGGCGGCTCTTTACCGACGTACAATTGCGCAGCCTTTTCCTGAGGCGCGCACGGGTCATGGAAATCACTTACAGCATCGTTATTCCGGCTTACAACGAAGGCGAGCGCCTGGGCGCTACTTTGGAGAAAGTGCTGGGATACGTGCGCGCGCAGGGATGGAATGCGGAAGTGATTGTGGTGAACGATGGGTCGCGCGACAACACGGCGGAGCTGGCGCGTGGGTTTGCGGAAAGAGACCCCATGGTTCGGCTGTTGGAGAATCCGGGCAACCGGGGCAAAGGCTATGCGTGCGCAATGGCATGTTGAATGCGCGGGGCGAGGTGGTGGTGTTCAGCGACGCAGATCTGTCTTCGCCGATCGAAGAGATGCCGAAGTTGTTGGCGGCGCTGGCGTCGGGCGCGGATATTGCGATCGGTTCGCGCTGGCTGCGGGCGGAATTGCAGACGCAGCGGCAGTCGCTGCACCGGCAACTTTTTGGGAGAGTGTTCAATCTGTTGCTGCGGATTATTCTCGGGTTGAAATTCAAGGACACGCAATGCGGATTTAAAGCGTTTACGCGGCGGGCAGCACAGACGATTCTGCCGATGCAGCGGATCGAGCGCTGGGGATTCGATCCGGAGATTCTTTTTCTGGCGCGGAAGTTTGGCTTCCGGGTGGAAGAAGTGGCGGTGTGCTGGGGACACAGCGGAGACACGCGGATTCATCCGCTGCTGGATGGGGCGCGGATGTTTTGGGAGATGCTACGGATTCGCTGGTACGACTTGACGGGGAAGTACGATGCGGGAGCCGGGGTGGCACAGGCGGTGAAGACGCTGCCTGGCGGGCCGGGATCTCACGCCAGATAGGAAACTCAGCGCCTGAAGGCGTGCCCTGATACGAATCTCCCTTTTACACTATTCCCTGACAACTTCCGCTGCAACCGTCTTCGCTATGTCAGGCCCGAAGCTTGGCGACCACCTGCGTCCCATTTCTGAGGTTGTGATCGGGCGCTTTCCGGCTTGGACGAGATCGGCTGTGCGAGCGCCTTGATTCAAGACGGAGCTGACGGCGTTCTCAATGCAGGCGGCTTCGGCTTCTAGTTGAAAAGAATGGCGCAGGAGCAGGGCGACCGAGAGGATTGCGCCGAGAGGATTCGCGATTCCCTTTCCGGCGATGTCCGGGGCTGAACCGTGGACGGGCTCGTACACGCCGACTGGGCCGCCGATGCTGGCCGAGGCCAGCAGGCCTAGCGAGCCTACTACTCCGCCGGCCTGGTCGGAGAGAATGTCGCCGAACATATTTTCGGTGAGGATCACGTCGAAATCTTTGGGGCGCTGCACCAGCGACATGGCGGCGGAATCCACATACATGTGGGAGAGTTGAACGCTGGGATAGTTTTTGGCGCAGCGGGTGACGACTTCGCGCCACAGGCGGGAGCACTCGAGGACATTGGCTTTATCTACGGAGAGAACTTTCTGGCGGCGCTTTATCGCGAGGTCGA
Source organism: uncultured Acidobacteriaceae bacterium (assembly GCA_963827005.1). Classification (GTDB taxonomy): domain Bacteria; phylum Acidobacteriota; class Terriglobia; order Terriglobales; family Acidobacteriaceae; genus Sulfotelmatobacter. Next base: position 371,774 of record CAWGZD010000006.1, on the reverse strand, counting down.
AGGCGATGCGGGCGATGCGCTCGATGGCTTGTTCGCCGTACGTCATCGTGTTGGTGGCGAGGCGGGAGCCGGGCTCGCCTGCGATGGAGCGAGGTTCTCCGAAGTAGAGGCCTCCGAGCAGCTCGCGGACGATCATGATGTCAGTGCCGCGCACTAGATCGGCGCGGAGGGGCGAACAGTCTTCGAGCGCGGGAAAGCAGATGGCGGGACGCAGGTTGGCGTATGCGCCTAATTCGCGGCGGAGGCGGAGGAGTCCGGTTTCGGGGCGCAGGTGACTGGGATAGTGATCGAAAGCGGGGCTGCCTACGGCGCCGAGCAGGACTGCGGAGGACGAGAGGCACGCTTGAATGGTGTCGGCGGGGAGGGGATCGTTTGCGGCAGTCAACGCTGCGCCGCCGATGTTTTTAGTTTGGAGTTGGAGTTGGTGGCCGAATGCTTCGGCGACGGCTTTCAGGACTAGGACGGCTTGTTCGGTGACTTCGGGGCCGATGCCGTCGCCGGGGAGGATGGTTAGGTTCAGGAGCATGAAGAAATTTTGTAATTGTGTAGTTTAGTAATTGTGTGATTTTAGTCGCGATTCATGAAGCAGACGGGCTGATTCAGATTTCAAATTACTCAATTACCAAATTACCAGATTATGCAATCGTCTACACGCCCCAGAGATAGTCTTCCTGCTGCTGATCGTGGTGGTGATCGGCGGGGACGGGGGCGGGTGCGGCGAAGGCGTTGGGTGGCGCAGCCATGGGAAATGGCCGGGGAGGGTCCTGGGTTGCGGCGCTGGCTGCGGCCGAGACCGCGGTGGGAAGCGGCTCGAATAGCGGCGTGGCAGATGCGGAGGGTTTGTGAGTATCGCGGATCAATTCCAGGAGGTGATGGTCTTCCACCTTCTTGATCTTGTCGGCGAGACGGACGAAGCGGCGATAGATGTCATCGAGAGCGCGGCGGTCGAACTGGTAGCCGAGTTGTTCGCAACGAATGGCGAGGGCGTGACGGCCGGAATGCTTGCCGAGCACGAGTTTGGAATCGGGCACGCCGACGGATTGCGGCGTCATGATTTCGTAGGTCAGGGGATTTTTGAGAACGCCATCCTGGTGGATGCCGGCTTCGTGGGCGAAGGCGTTGCGTCCGGTGATGGCTTTGTTCGGCTGGACCGGGACGCCAGTGATTTCGCTGAGCAGCTGGCTGGCGGGGAACAGATGTTCGGCGGCGATGGCCGTCTCGTAGGGATAACGGTCGTGACGAACGCGCATCGCCATGACGATCTCTTCGAGAGAAGCATTGCCAGCGCGTTCGCCGATGCCATTTATCGTGCACTCGACCTGGCGGGCTCCAGCGGCGACGGCAGCCATGGTGTTGGCGACGGCCATGCCGAGATCGTTGTGGCAGTGGGCGGAGATAGTGACGTTCTCGATTCCCTTGACGCGGCGGCGGATGGTTGCGATCAGTTCGCCGAACTCCGAGGGGATGGTGTAGCCGACGGTGTCAGGAATATTGAGGGTGGTAGCGCCGGCTTCGATGACGGCGTCGAGCACCTGGCAGAGAAATTCGGGATCGGTGCGAGTGGCGTCTTCGGGGGAAAATTCGACGTCGCTGCAGAGTGATTTGGCGAAGGCAACGGCCTCGCGAGCATGCGCAAGGCACTCCTCGCGGGTGATGCGCAGCTTATGCTTCAGGTGAATATCGGAAGTGGCAAGGAAAACGTGAATGCGCGGGTGGGCGGCGTGCTGCAGGGCTTCCCAGGCGCGCTCGATATCGGGACGGCAGGCACGAGCACAGGCCGGCGATGATGGGGCGGCGGATGACGGCGGCGATGGCCTTGACTGCTTCAAAATCGCCTTCGGAGGCGATGGGAAATCCGGCTTCGATGACGTCGACACCGAGACGGTCGAGCTGGTGCGCCAGGCGCAGCTTCTCCTGGTGGTTCATGCTGCAGCCGGGCGACTGTTCGCCGTCGCGCAGGGTAGTGTCGAAAACCGTGATGCGGACCTGGTCCGTGGGCATGGGGTCTTCCTTCGAGAAGCCGCGCTTCGAGTAGATGTGCCGCTCATCCACTATGTTACGGGCTGGATGGGCTGAAGCGAAACTTATAATTCTTCAGTCATCATTAGTTATCCTTCTATGATAAGATTTTCTAATGGTTGTTAAAGTTTACATAAGGTGATAGGAAATGGAACTTTCGCAGCTGGAAGTTTTTCTGGCGGTGGCGCGGGAGCACCGGTTCTCACGGGCGGCGGAAAAACTTCACCGTACGCAATCGGCAGTGAGCCAGACCATCCGCAAGCTGGAAGATGAACTGGGCGAGGCTTTGTTCGACCGTTCGTCGCGGGAAGGAGTGCTCACCGACGCCGGGCAGGTGCTCTACGAATACGCCGAGAAGTTGCTGAATCTGAGGCATGACGCTCACGAATCACTCTCGTCGCTGCGGGAATTGCAGAAGGGCAAGCTGGTGATCGCGGCCAACGAATTCACGGCGCTCTATCTGCTGCCGGTGCTGGCGGAATTCCGCCGGCTGCATCCGATGATCAAGATTACGGTGCAGCGGTCGCTGGGCAGCCGCATTCCGGACGACGTGTTGCAGCACAGCGCCGAACTGGGCGTGCTTTCTTACAAGCCGGAGGAGCCGCGGCTGCACTCCGTGGTGACGTATCTGGATGAATTGGTGCTGGTGGTGCCGCCGAAGCATCCGCTGGCTTCGGCTCGGGAGGTGAGCATCCGGCAACTGGGGGCGGAATCGTTTGTGGCGCACATTGTTTCGTCGCCTTACCGGGAGAAGGTTCTGCAAACCTTTGAGCGGCATAAAACGCCGTTGCACATGGGGCTTGAACTGCCGACGTTACAGGCCATTAAGCAGTTCGTCGCGATGGGCAACGGCGTGGCGTTCATGCCGGAGATCAGCGTGGAGGCGGAACTGGCCCGGGGAGAGTTGGTGAGGATTCCTGTGAAAGAGCTGCGAGTGCAGCGCAAGCTACGGTTAATTTATCGCAAGGAAGCGGGACTTTCGCATGCGGCGCGAGCGTTTCTGAAAGTGGCTGAGGCGGTGGCGCTGGAGCGGGCGGGGCGGTATCGGTTTCAGAGGGAGAGTTAGGGATCGGCACGGGAAACAATTAGCAATTAGCAGTTGGCAATTAGCGGCACGGGGTGCTGGGTTGCTAATCGCTAACTGCCAATTGCTGGGAATCAGCAGTCGGCGCAGGCTTCTGAGGGCTGGAATGCGGCCAGGGCTTCGCCCACGCTGGGGTGTATTTCAAGGACCGAATTTAAGTTGGTAAGGTACAGAAGATCGCGCACGAGCGGGGTGGGACTGGCACACTTCAGGTCAGCACGCTGTGATTGCGCCCAGGTGTAGAGAAAAGCCAGTTCGCCGATGCCGGCACTGTCGATGGAGCTGACGCCACTGAGATCGAGAACCACTTTGCCGCTGTTTTCGAGGATTTCACCGACCAGGCGTGAAAGGGCTGCGGCTTCGTCGCGATAGACGATGCGGCCCTGGCAGTGAACGATCATCACATCACCGGAATTTCGAGTTTCCAAGCTGAGTTTCAACTTCGACTCCTTATATTGTGTTCCGAAAGCAGCCCAATGGTACGGCTGTAAGCCTGTTTGCCAATTTGAGTTCGAGGATTCCATGCTAATAGATAGACGTGCTGGAAGTGGCTTTGGAATCATGAAAAGATCGTAATTTTTTGATGGGTCGTCCCGCTCCTGCACATGGACAATTTTGGGCGGGCGGGGCATCCTAGATGTCCGTTCCACAGCATCTAAGGAGGGGCCTAACGAATTTCGCGCATTCAGGTAGAATTTGCTACTGGCATTCATTGCCGGGGAGGAATCATTTTCGTGTCAAAAACCGCTGCCGTGGTTCTGGCGTTCCTGAGCTTGATGGTTTTCACAGCCACGTCGAGAGCGCAACTGATCCCGACTGGAAACGTGTATGTGGGAGCCGCTTACGGCGACAACGTCGATGTGATAAACCGCTATACCTTCCGGGGGTGGAATGCCTCGGTCGAGGATCTTCCATTTAAACGTTTCTCCTATCTCGGGGTTGTGCTGGACACGAGCGGTTTCTACCGGCAGGGCGTGCAGCAATACAATTTTCTTTTGGGGCCGCGACTTTCGATGCATTATGGGAAGTGGCGCCCGTTCGTACAAATAATGGGCGGAGTGCAGCGAAATGCATCGGGGGGCATGAGCCATTGGCCGATCGCGGAAGACCTGGGCGGCGGAGTGGACCGCAAATTCCGCTTTCTTTTTTTGAAGAACTTTTCCTGGCGGCTGCAGATCGACTACACCCGGACCCATCTGTTAAGCGCGACGCAGAATGATCTTCGAGGGTCGGCGGGACTGGTGTGGCGGTTCTGACCGGCAAATTCCGCGCTGGAGAGGCTTCACTCTCCTGAAAACGAAACTTCTCACCCTTCACGGGGTTGGAGAACGTATCGGCAGGCGAAGCTTGCTGAGAATTTGAGCGCGGAAGTGCCGCATTGCAAATGCCAGCGACTCGATCCGATCGGATTGATGCGTTCTCGCGCAGACGATCCGGCCCAGGTGCGGATGCTTTTGACACCGCACTTCCGGGCGAGTTTCCGTTGACCTATTCCATTTGCCTGGCATCTAACGTTGGCGGCGTTTCTAGTTGCGCCACTTAGAAAGGTGAGGTCAGGATGGATATGCGCAAGACTGGATTTGTCTTCTCTACTGTTGTTTTATCTGTACTTCTATTCGCAAGTTTCGCGAGCGCCCAGATTCCCACCAGCGGCAACGTATTTTTCGGCTATTCCTACTACAACACGGACCTGTCTTCGATCGATCGTGCCAACACGAACGGTTGGGAGGCCTCGGTGGAAGGCAAGGTAATTCCTTTTCTCGGCTTCGTGGCCGATGTGGATGGCCATTACGGCTCACAAAACTTTCCGGCCGCTTGCCCGCAGGCCCGGCGGTTCCGGCTGTGCCACCCTCAATGCTAGCGTCACCGAGCATAACTTTCTATTTGGACCGCGAGTCTCGTTTTCCGTCGGTAAATTCCGGCCCTTTGCCGAGGCTTTGTTCGGAGGCGCGCACGTCAATGCGAACGCGGCGGGATCAGATACGTCGTTTGCCACTGCGCTAGGCGGCGGCCTCGACTACAAGATCATCAAGCCGCTGGCGTGGCGGTTGCAGGGAGACTATGTGCAGACGCGTTTCTTCCACACGACGCAAAACAATGTACGACTTTCGACCGGAATTGTGTTTCGCTTCTGATGCGCTTTGTCTGTGAAACGCAAAACAGGATCCGGCTGGTTGGCTGGATCCTGTTTTTGCGGCCACGGAGTCGGCACACTTTGACGCGCGAACCGAAGCTGCTGGCTAGGTCTGCCAGTATTTGTGGTCGCGCAGGAAGTAGTTTTCGTTCCAGTAGTTCATGGCGGTCTTGAGGAAAAGCCATCCCACGCGCAGGTGCCCCATCTTCTGGAAGCGGCGGTTGGTGGTGTAGACGCCGCCGCGAACGATGCCGAAGCGCTTGCGTTCCACCTGCTGGCTGAGAAGATAGTCCTCGGCGAAGAGAACCTGCTCGTGAAATCCACCCAGTTCGCGGAACTTTTTCACATCGAACAACATGAACATGCCGGTGGCGAAGGGATGATGGAGGCACGAGAGGTACTGGAAGAGATCGTTGCCGGCGTAGAACAGTTTATCGATCCAGTTGCCGCCGCTGGCACAGGATGTTCGTGGTGACGCAGTGAAGCTGCTTGCGCTGGGCCAGCTCGACGGCGCGGCGGATCACTGACGGATGCGCGAGTTCGATATCGGCGTCGAGAAACAGAACGTAGTCGCTTTCGGCCCGAGCGGCGCCGAGGTTGCGGCCGACGGAAGGCATTCCGCCGCGGATCACGCTGACGTTGAGGCGGTCGCGGAAGCCGAGAACAATTTCCGGAGTGCCGTCGGTGGAGCTGGCGTCAGCTACCAACACTCTCGTACTCGACATCTTCGAGTAGTCCTGATTCGTCAGCGAAGTCAGCAAGCGCGGAATCAGCTTGGCCTCGTTCTTGGCTGGAATTACGATCGTCAGCTCGGTCGCGGCGTTCACGCTCGTTGAATTCATGTTCGTTAAAGTCGTGTTCGTTGAAGTCATGTTCGTTAAAGTCATGGATTTGAACCCCCTGTTCGTCGATGGTGAGATACGTCAAGCGGGAATCGACCCAGCCACCCGAATTGTAGTAGTGAACTCCGTCCTGTTCGACGTGGATGGCCTGGTGAGTGTGGCCGCAGAAAATGCGGTCTGGCGTCGCGCTGGCGGGCGTAGTGCAGAGCTCCGGCGGAGACCTTCGAGGACATGCGCAGCCAGCGAGTATTGAGCCGGTCGATGAGGCGAACGATGGGCTTGCTTTTGAAATCGAGCTTCTGCAGCTTCAGATAAAGCGCCGTGCCCAGCTCACTCAGCCGAAGGTTGCTTACCTGGAAACCATCGAACTGATGGCCGTGGATCGCGATGTGGCGCAGGCCGCCATACTGCCAGGTGTAGTGCTGGTAGACGCGAACGCCGACCAGGTGCGACATGATGTTGGTAAGCCCGTGATCGTGATTGCCTTCGACCCAGACGACTTCAATGTTTCGCTTGGGATTGGACAGCTTGCGAATGTGACCGAGGAATTTCCAGTGGTCTTTGGTGAGGCGGGCGAAGTTGAGGTCGGCGAAGATGTCGCCGAGAAGGATCAGGCGCTGAAAGCTGTTTTCCTTGAGCACGCGTGTGGCTTCGCGGGCGTGGCTGGTCTCTGCACCGAGATGCAGGTCGGAAAGGATCAGCGTGTTGTAGCCGTGCAGATCCATAGTCCAGTTCTAGCAAGGGAATGTTACGAGGTGATGAAAGATGCATCAAAATCGGTGCAGTGGTAACCCAAGGGTAACGTGCGGGTGAGCGTGAAATGTTTCAGGAGTGTGAATACGGAGAGGGTTTCACGTAGACTGAATTTCCGACGGCGGTCGTAGTTCGATAAGGAAGCGAGCCAAACGCACCCTTCGGTCGATTGCGCTCTCTCAGGGCAGGCTCCGTGGAATTGTGCGGGTCGCCCGGATTCCTCACTACGCGAAGAACGCTTGTTCGGAATGACAACCCATTTTTGAAAACCATCGGACACATCCTGGCGAAGTACACGGCGTGGATACTGGGGCTGCTGGCGCCGCTGGGGATCTGGGGCGTATTCGCGATCGCGTTCGCGGACTCCGCGCTGCTGGGCATGCCGGTGGATGCGGCGGTGGCATTTTACGTGTACAAGGACCACAGGCGGCTGCTTTTCTATGTGTTGATGGCCTCGCTTGGTTCAGCGCTGGGAAGCATTCCGCTCTACCTCATCGGATATGCGGGCGGCGAAAAGGTCTTGCGAAAGCGGATTTCAGAAGAGCGCTTTCAGCGGATTCACCGGTCGTTTGAAGAGCACGAATTCTGGGCATTGATGTTTCCTGGAATGCTGCCGCCTCCCATGCCCTTCAAGCTCTTCGTCCTCGGGGCGGCAGTGTTTGAGATGAGGTTTCGCGACTTTCTAGCGGCTGTGTTCGCGGGAAGGTTCGTGCGCTTTACGACGCTTTCTTTGCTGACGCTGTGGTTCGGGCCGCAGATTGTGGAGCTCGCAGGGACTGTCTTCCGGCGCCACTTTTATTGGGTGCTAGCGGTGGTTCTCTTAGGCGCTTCGATTGGACTGATGCGGTGGTGGAAGCAAAGGCCGCGAGGGGCGAGTTAACCAGCGCTGCGCGGCTGAGCACATAATTTTGGTCCGATTGCTACGCCGCAGCGATGTGATCGCCGCTGGTCTTGTGCAGCCAGCGGGAAAGTGCGAGCAGAAAGACCGGCGTCCCAAAAAATGCGATGGAGAAGAACAGATCGCTCTCGACGGTGCCGCGGAAGAATGGGAGCCCGGCGGCGTAGGACATCATTAAGCCGTTGAAGGTTCTGGGATACATATCGGCATAGGCGGCCCATGCTGCGAAGTTACTTACCAGGAAGAACGAAATTGAGCTGGTGAGCGCGGCGCCCACCACGCGGACAGGGCCGGATTTCTCCCGCAGATTGGTGCCCAACCACAAAATTGCCGCGTACCAGGCGAAGGTGACGAGATGGTCCCAAGTTAACGGGTACGAGTAAATGAACTTGGTAAGGACCACGTCAGTCGCGGCCAGGAGCACCAGAGGAATCCACATCTGACGGCGCGAACCGCGAGCCCCGAAAAACAGGAGCGAGGCCGCTAACGGGGTAAAGTGCCAGGCGTGCGGCAGGATATTCAGTGGACCTGCGAAGGGCAGGAAGCGGACGGCAATGGCGAGCAAAACGAATAGATAGGGCAGCATGAGCTCCTCGGCGGCTGAATCATTATTCTGGGCGCGGGAGGGTGAGTACGTCAAGCGGCTGCTGGCGGCTATCCGCACATGAGCACGCCAGCTCGCATTTAGTGCGGCTCCGGGTAGATTTTTTGATTCCTTCCTGAGCCGTAGGCATCTCCGATCACGCGCAGGTTGTTGTCGAGTTGAACGCCCGCTCCGAGTGCCCTGCGAGGCTCGTCGCGGCGTCCGAAAAGACGGCCGAAAAGGCTGGGCATCTGCACGAAACGCAAATCCTGGAAATTCACTATGTAGCCGCTTTCCGGAGGCTGGAGCACCTCGGTTTCGGTGATCGGGTATTGGGCCCAGTCGAGGTAGGCGCGTCCGAGGTAGGACTTTTTCGCGGCGATTGTGACCGGAGTTTCCTCGGGCTTGAAGCGAATGTCGAGATCGTCCTCGGGATCGACTTCCGGTCCCAGAGAGTTCACGGGTGCCAGGGCAAAGAAGGCAGGAGTCTCGACCACGCCGTACCATTGAAAGGGATTGACCATAGTTGGATAGGCGGAAACCCGCAGCGGATCGGCGCCTTCGTAGGTGCGGGCGGCAAGGGCACTAACGGCGCGGCGATGCTCGAAATCGCGCACGCCCCAGAGCAGGATCACGCCAACCAGGGCAAGAGTTGCGGCGACCCGGCCTTTTGGTCCACGCGCGGGGACGCCGATTTCTCGGTCGATCAGGGAGAAGAACGAAGGAACGATCAATCCGAGGAGCAGGAGGGCGAAGAGGATGGGCTCGAAGATAAAAACGATATCCCACGAATACCATTTTTCGGAAAACGGCCAAAAGGGGCGGACGCCATAGTTATTGGTGAAGTCGAGCAGAATGTGACTCAGCCCGGCGAGGCAGGCGTAGAGAAACAGCAGGCCCCAACGCGGAGGGAGATTCGGATCTTTCAACTTGCGTCCGCGCAAGAGCCAGATCAGATAGATGAAGCCAACTACCACGGCGGCGTCAAGCGGAACCCCGAGGAAGGAGTGGGTGAAGCCGCGATGGTGGGCGAAGCCGAAGGCTGGACCGCCGAAGCGGCTGAGGACGTCGAGATCGGGCGCTTCTGCGGCGAGCGTCAACGTGGCAGTAGCGAGCGCTGTCTTGCGGTTGAGTCCGGCGCGGCCCATGCACGCTCCGGTCAGGAAATGGGTAATGGGTTCCAAGTGGTCTAGGAATTCTATTTGGGTGCGTGGTCAATTGCCAACCGTGGTCGGATCTAGGCGTCGAGCAGTTCAGAAACAACGTCCCTCAGCGGCTGAAGCCGCGATTGATTCGCGGCATACGGCGCGGCTGAAGCCGCGCCCTTTCAAAACGAATTCAAACGGAGGCAGTAGCGAAGTCTAGCGAGGAGGCGCGAGCAACGTTAGGGCGTTCGGACGGATGGTGATTTCGGCGGGGAGCGTGCCTACGAGTTCGCCATCGGCCTCGACGTAAACCTTAGGCTGCGGGGCATTTGAGGCTGGTGGTTGCGGTGTGCAGCGCGAGACTCGATCGGTGTAAGCCAGTTCGATGCCGGGGATATTCCAATTGCGGCGCAGCAATCCGCGGGTCACATAGAGAAGATACGCGAGGCGGCTCGCGGTGCGGCAGATGACGAGCCGGAGGTCGTCGCGCTGCAAAGAGGCTCCTGGAGCGAGTTCCTGAAGCACTCCACCAAAATTGCGGATGCGCACGGCCATCAATTCCGTGACGTTGATTCGCCGGGTTTGAACCGAGTCCGTTCCGGTGTACTCGACTTGAAAGCGCGGCATGGCATAGCTAAACCAGAGATGCCAGGCTTTGGCGTAATAGGCGGCCATGCCCATGCGTTGCTTGGCGCCGGCGTGGAGTTTGTAGAAGAGGTGGGCATCTACCCCAGCTCCGGCTGCTACTGTGAAAAAACGCGAGCCCGGTTGGCCTTTGAGGTCGAGAAACTGGATGTGGCCGAGCGCAACCCGGCGGGGCGCGGCATGGAGAACGGCGCGAGCCGCGGCCGCAATATTCATGGGCACTCCGAGGTCGTGGGCCAGCGCGTTGGCGGTGCCCATGGGCAAGATGGCGAGGGCGCTCTCGGTGTTTGCGAGCACCTGGATCATGTTGTGGATGGTGCCGTCTCCGCCGCAGGCGAAGATGGTGTCGCAACCTGCGAGGACCGCCTGACGAGCTTTCTCTTCCGCGTGAGCCGGAGAGTCGGTGAGCACGAGCTGGGCCTCAACGTTTGCTCCGCGGAGCAAGGCCAGGACGGATTCCAGCTCCGCCTGGCGCCGCACGCGGCTGCCGCCGGAGTCTGGGTTATAGAGTAAAGCCGCCTTGCGCATGGCCGGGATCGAAGCTCGACGAGGCAGGATGGATTGTACCTGAGCGACCTGCGTAGAAGAGTGAATCGGCTTTTGCCTATAATCTTCTGCGATGCCTGGCGCTGGGAAAGACGTGGCAAGAACGATCGAGTCACTGCGGGAGAAGATCCGGCGGCACGAATATTTGTATTACGTCGTCGACAATCCTGAGATCAGCGATGGCGACTTCGACAAGCTGATGCGGCAGTTGAAGGATCTGGAGGCGGCGCATCCGGAGCTGATTGCGGCGGATTCTCCGACGCAGCGGGTTGGCGGCAAGCCGCGCGAGGGCTTTGTGAAGGTGCCGCACTCTTCGCCCATGTTGTCGCTCGACAACACTTACAGCGAGGAAGAGCTGCGGGCGTGGGAACGCCGCGTGCATGAACTAACCGGCCAGACTGTGGTCGATTACGTTTGCGAGTTGAAGCTCGATGGCATGTCGCTGGCTTTGATTTATGAGGATGGGAAGCTGGTGCGCGGAATTACGCGCGGCGATGGGAGCGTGGGAGAAGACGTCACGCTCAATGTGCGCACGGTGCGGTCGGTGCCACTTTCGATTCCGAAAGAGAAGCTGAAGAAGGCAGGCATGCCTGCGGATTTTGAAGTGCGCGGCGAGCTGCTCATGCCGACTGCATCATTCAAGAAGATTAACGACGAACGCGAGCGGAATGGACTGCCAACATTCGCGAATCCGCGCAATTTCACTGCCGGTACGGTGCGGCAGCTCGATTCCAATATCACCGCGGAGCGCCGTCTCGATTATTTCCCTTACATTCTGCTGCAAAATGGCCGGACTTTTTTTGATCATCATTCGAAAACACTAGCGGCTCTCGAGGCCGCCGGATTCAAGGTCAATCCCAACCACAAGCTGGTGCGATCGATGGACGAGGTTTGGGCCTTCATCGAGCGCTGGGAGGAGAAACGCGATTCGCTGCCTTATGAGATCGACGGCATCGTCGTAAAAGTGGATCGAATTTCATTGCAGGACGAGCTGGGGTTTACGGGCAAGGCTCCGCGCTGGGCGATTGCTTACAAATATGCTGCGCGGGCCGGGATTACGAAGCTCGAATCTGTGCGATGGCAGGTTGGCCGCACCGGGAAACTTACGCCGGTCGCTGAGCTGGTTCCGGTTGCCATCGGCGGGACGACCGTTCGCAACGCGACTCTTCATAACGTGGACGAAATCGAACGACTGGGCATCAAGATTGGCGATTGGGTGCAAGTTGAGCGCGGCGGCGACGTGATTCCCAAGGTCGCCAAGGTGATCGACGATAAAGATCATCCTCGCGGGAAAAAGGAAATTGAAATTCCGGAGAAGTGCCCGGTCTGCGGAACCAAGGTTGTTCGTACCGAAGGTGAAGTCGACTATCGCTGTGTAAACGCGAATTGCCCCGCTAAGTTGGTCGGCACGATTCTGCACTTTGCTTCGCGTGGGGTGATGAATATCGACGGCATGGGAGACGCGCTGGTCACGCAGCTTACCGAGCGCGGCCTCGTGAAGAATGTTGCTGACATCTACAAGCTGACGAAAGACGACCTGCTCAGCCTGGAGCGCATGGGAGACAAATCGGCGCAGAACATTCTGGATGAGATCAAGAAGTCGAAGGAACTGCCGCTGGAGCGGGTGATCTACGGGCTTGGCATTCGAATGGTGGGTGAGCGCACGGCGCAATTTCTGGCGGAGCATTTTGGGTCGATGGAAGCGCTGGAAGCCGCTGGCGTAGAAGAACTGCAGGCTGTGAATGAAGTCGGTCCGCGCATCGCTGAGAGCATTGTGGAGTTCTTCAGCATCGCGGCGAATCGCAAGCTGGTTGAGCGGTTACGCGAGGCAGGGCTTACGTTGAAGGGACAGAAGAAGCAGCGCGGGACGAAGTTGGCGGGGAAGACATTTGTGCTGACTGGGACACTGGCGCACTTTACGCGGGATGAGGCCAAGAAGATGATTGAAGATGCTGGCGGGAAGGTCACCGGCTCGGTCAGCAAGAAGACGGACTATGTGGTGGCGGGAGCGGATGCGGGGTCGAAGCTGGATAAGGCTAAGGAATTGGGGGTGAAGGTGATCGACGAAGAGGAATTGGAAAAGCTCGCGGCTGGAAGCTAGAGCCTGCCAGTCTCAATCGATGCCCTTCCGGCCCGAGACGCTGACTTCGCGCCCGATCAAATAGGACTTCACGGCAGGGTCGTTGAACGCTACGAAATCTGCGACCGCGAAGAACTCGTCCAGAAGCGGGCTGGCGAGAGCCTCTGCGCGAGCCATGGGTTTGCCGAGAATAGGTTTGTTGAAATAGTAGGATTCTTCCGGGTCGCGGACCATTATTTCGTAGCGATCGCTCGTCGGTCGAGCTTCCATGAAAATCCAATGTCGCGCTTCCACCTTTCGTTCGTCGACGTTCTCAACGCCCCAGCCGCCGATGCTAACTGTCAGTCGCACGGAAGTCTGATCATGGCCTGTCATCAGTCCCGCATAGTAGATCGCGTGCGCGATATTGTTCCTGGAGACGAATCCCCAGACCGTCATTTGTTTCTTACCGCAATCTGGACAGTCGAACGTCTTGATTCGCTCGTTTAGCTCGATGCCATAGGTGGCTCGTGCAGTCATGATCTTAGATCGTTTCTGGTCTACTCCTGTTTCTGTAACGCCGCCGTCATCCGCTTCCACGTCACATCCAGCGTTTCCGGCAGAATCCTCGTCTCGCAGACTACCGAGACGAAGTTTGCATCCGCGACCCAGCGGGGCAGGACGTGCATGTGGATGTGGCCGGCGATGCCGGCGCCGGCGGCTTTGCCGATGTTCATGCCCAGGTTGATGCCGTCGGGGTGGTAGAGTTCGCGCAGGACGTGCTCCATACGCTGGGAGAGCGCCATCATTTCATTGGCAGCTTCTAATGGCAGTTTTTGCAGTTCGTCGAGGTGGGCGTAGGGGACGATCATCACGTGGCCGGGCGTGTAGGGATATGCGTTCAGGATGACGAAGCAGTGCTGGCCGCGATAGACGATGAGCGCTTTTTCATCGTTGCCGGCTTTCGCGGCGTCGCAGAAGACGCAATCCCGCGCCTTTTCAGCGGTTGAGACGTAGGCGTAGCGCCACGGGGTCCAGAGGTAATCCATAGCAAGGGGCAGGTTAGCAGATGGGTGGGCTGGGGCAAAACTGAGAGTGCTGGAGCGGCTTGCTGCGCTCGGCTGGACCCTTCGGCTTCGCTCAGGGCAGGCTCACGAGTCGGCGCTCCACGTTTGGTTTGAAATACTCCTGTAACCTGCACCTTTTAGGTTTGACACTGTTTGTTGGGCGTTGCTATAGTCGAAGAGTTCCCTTTGGACGCGGGTTTCTGTAAAACGTCCGGCAGCTGGGATTGTCCAAGCTCACTCGCCAGGGTGAGCCCACCACAACCAAACGACTCATCCAGCAGTCCGCTCAGCAGGCCCGTATCCTCCCGCACCGAGTGCGAGGCACAGCAGAGAGGCATGACTTTGTTCGACGATACCACCGCTCACAACTCCAATTCCGCCACCGCCGTCGTAACCGAAGCAGAACCGACGGCAGCCGAACTCACCTCGACCGAGCAGAACTTGACTGAGCAGGATCCGGCTCCGGCCGCAACCGGCGCCGCAACGGCCGATTCCGCCGCTTCCAAAGAGGAAGCGCCACATCCGGCTCCGGTCGATGACAAGCACGCCAACGAAGACTTCGCTTCCGCGCTCGAAAACTTCACCACCGAGACCGAAGAGGCCGTGGGAGAAGACCGCGTCATCAAGGGCACGGTGCTGAAGCTGACTTCAACGCACGTGGTGGTCGACATTGGCACAAAATCGGAAGGCATGTTGCCGCTTTCGGAAGTGCTCGACCACGAAGGCAAGCCGAAGGTGAAGCCGGGTGACGAAATTGAGGTGATGCGGGAGAAGGGTCAGACCGAGGAAGGCTACGTCAACCTCTCGCACCAGAAGGCGGCTCGCCTGCACGCGTGGGATGAAGTGGAGAAAGCTCATCACGAGAAGAGGGCGATCAAGGCGACCGTGATCGAGCGCACCAAGGGCGGCCTGACGGTCGATATCCTGGGGGCACGAGCGTTTCTGCCGGGCTCGCAGGTGGATCTGCGGCCGATCCGGAATCTGGACGGCATGAAGGGCCAGACCCTTGAAGTTACCGTGATCAAGGTCAACAAGAAGCGCGGCAATATTGTGGTCTCGCGCAAAGAATTGCTCGAAGGCGAGCAGAACGAGAAGCGCAGCAAGACGCTGGAACATCTGGAAGAAGGCTCGATCCTGACCGGTGTAGTGAAGAACCTGACCGAGTACGGCGCGTTCGTCGATCTCGGCGGGTTGGATGGGCTGTTGCACATCACTGATATGTCGTGGGGGCGGCTCACGCACCCGCGCGATCTGGTCAACGTTGGCGACCAGATTCAGGTGAAGGTGCTGAAGTACGACAAAGAGAAGCAGCGGGTTTCGCTTGGCTTCAAGCAGCTGACGCCTGATCCGTGGCTTGATGCCGAACATCGCTATCCCGTGGGCGCGCATGTTTCCGGACGAGTGATCAGCGTGACCGATTACGGTGCGTTCGTCGAACTCGAGCAAGGCATCGAAGGCCTGGTCCACGTCAGCGAAATGACTTGGTCGAAGCGTATGAAGCATCCTTCCAAGCTGGTCAACGTTGGCGATCAGGTGGAGTGCGTGGTGCTGAATGTGAATCCCGCGGAGCGCCGGATTTCTCTTGGCATGCGGCAACTGGCGGCGAATCCCTGGGATGCGCTGCACGATAAATATCCGGTGGGGATGACGGTGGAAGGCCGGGTGCGCAACCTGACCGATTTCGGAGCGTTCATTGAGATCGAGGACGGCATCGACGGCCTGGTTCACGTCAGCAACCTGAGCTGGACCAAGCGCGTGAAGCATCCCTCCGAAGTGCTGAAGAAGGGCGATCGCGTGAAGGCTGTGGTGCTGGCCATTGAACCTGACAAGCGGCGCCTTTCTCTGGGAGTGAAGCAGTTGCAGCCCGACGTCTGGGAAACCTTCTTTGAGACCCATCACGTCGGCGACGTGATTCACGGCAAAGTGCTGCGAGTAGCCGCGTTTGGAGCGTTCGTCGAGATCGCGGAAGGCGTTGAAGGCCTTTGCCACAAGTCGGAGGCCCTGGACGGAAACGGACAGCCCTTGCACCTGGAGCCGGGCGTAGAGCATGACTTCAAGATCATCAAGATGAGCGCGGAAGAAAAGAAAGTTGGACTCAGCATCCGCGCTGTCGGCGAAGAGGCTTCGCGGTCTGAGGTTGAGGCTTACAAGCAGCCGGTTTCGAGCACGAGTTCAACGATCGGCGAATTGATTTCGTGGAAGCGCGCCAGCAACGAGAATAACTAAGTTGTTAGTTCGCTCATTCGGGCCGCCGCAAGGCGGCCTTTCCTTTTGGCGGACTCGCGGCTGGTCTAGAATCATTTGTTTGCTTTCAAACATCTGTTCATAGTGTAAGGAGCGATTCATTGCCTGAAACTATTTATGACGTCGCCATCATCGGCAGCGGCCCTGCCGGATACACCGCCGCCATTCGCGCGGGACAATATGGTCTGAAGACCGCAATCATCGAAAAAGACGGCTTCCTCGGCGGCACCTGCCTGCACGTGGGCTGCATTCCGACGAAAGCTCTGCTGTTCAATGCCGAACTCTGGGATCACCTCAAAGACGCTAAAGAATTCGGCATTGAGGGCGTGGACGCGCGCAAGCTGAACTGGGCCGCGGTGCAAGATCGCAAGTCGAAGATCGTGGCCAAGCATGCCAAGGGCCTCGAGTTTCTGATGAAGAAGAATAAGGTCGAGACTGTGAAGGGCTACGGCAAGCTGACCGGCCCGGCGCAGAATGGCTTGTTCACCGTCGAAGTGGTGAACGATAACAAGGCCAGCCATCTCAAAGCGAAGAACGTAATTCTGGCCACGGGCTCGGAAGCCCGCATGCTGCCAGGCCTGGAGGCCGGCGATCGCATTCTCACGAACATCGAAATTCTCAGCCTGAAAGAAATTCCGAAGTCGCTTGTGATTGTTGGCGCAGGAGCGGTGGGCGTGGAGTTTGCGTCGATCTATCGCTCGTTCGATTGCGAAGTGACTATCGTCGAAATGCTGCCGCGGCTGGTTCCGGTGGAAGATGAAGAAGTGTCGAAAGAACTGGCTCGCGTCTTCCGCAAGCGCGGCATCAACTTCCACACCAGCGCGAAGGTCGACAAAGTTGAGAAGACGAAGGCGGGTATTGCCGTCACCATCACGGTCGAGGGCAAGCAGCAAAAGATCGATGCCGAGAAAATCCTGATCGCGGTCGGGCGCAAGCCGCGCACAGAAAATGTTGGGCTGGAACGCACCAAGGTCAAGCCTGATCGCGGATTCATCACGACCGATTCCTGGATGCAAACAGCAGAGCCCGGAGTTTACGCCGTTGGCGACATCGTGCTGGGTACGCCGCAACTCGCGCACGTCGGCGCGATGGAAGCGCTGGTCGCAGTGGCCAAGATCGCAGGCAAGCCGGGCAAGCCGATCAATCCCGAACACATCCCGGGAGCGACGTACTGTCACCCAGAAATTGGCAGCGTCGGCCTTACTGAAACCAAAGCACGCGAAGCTGGATACAACGTGAAAGTCGGCAAGTTTCCTTTCACCGCGAACTCGCGCGCGTCGATCGTTGGCCAGCACGAGGGCTTCATCAAGATTGTGTCCGACGCGGACTACGGCGAGATTCTCGGCGTGCACATCATTGGCCCGCAGGCCACGGAATTGATCGCCGAAGCGGTCGTCGCGATGGAACTCGAAGCCACCGTCGAAGATTTGATGTGGACCATCCACGCGCATCCAACGCTGGCGGAAGCCATGCTGGACGCGGCGAACAGCGTGTACGGGATTGCAATCAACGCATGAGGCTTCTTGGCCACGGATCACACGGATCAACACGGATAAGCCAAGACTTGCTCTTGATCCGTGTCGATCCGCGAAATCCGTGGCGAATTGACTTTGATCTCTCTAGTCCAACTCGGCACCGTCGACTACGCCATTGGCCTGCGCTTGCAGCAGCAGTTGGTCGATCTGCGAAAAGCTGAGAAGATTGGCGACGTTCTGCTTCTGCTCGAGCACTCGCCCGTCATCACGCTCGGACGCAACGCGAAAGCCGCGAACGTGATCGCGTCTCCTGAACTGCTCGCCCAGCGCGGCGTTGAGCTTTTCGAGTGCGATCGCGGCGGCGACGTCACCTTCCACGGTCCCGGTCAGATCGTCGGCTATCCCATCTTCGACCTGCGCGGATTTGCCACTCCCGACGGCAAACGCAAAACACTCGGTGCAGTCGAATTCGTTCGTCGCCTGGAAGAAGTTCTGATCCGCGCCTGCGCCGATTTCGCGATCGCGACGAAGCGAGTATCAGGCCTGACAGGCGTATGGACGGATGTCGGAAGCCACGATGCTCATGTGGGGACGGCCGCCTCGGCCGTCCAGCCAAGCGAGGTGAGCCCCTCGAGCACGCACCCGAGGCGAAACTAGCCGCCATTGGCGTCCACATCTCCCGCTCCGTCACCTCGCACGGCTTCGCGCTTAACGTGAACACCGATCTTAGCTTCTTCAACCTGATCATCCCCTGCGGCATTACGGCGAAGCCTGTGACCTCGATGCAGCAAGAACTCGGCAAGCCACTCGACCTGAACGCAGTCGCCGAGTCCATTTCGCGCAACTTCGGCACGGTATTTTCCAGCCAGATGCTGTGGGTTGAAACTCTGGACGCTCTGCTTGGCCGCGCGGTCGGAATCCCTCTGCAGCGCCCTGCCGAATTTCGCCTGCTTCACAAGGACGGGGGCACAACCTGGGCCTAACTATGGGACGGGGACCTCAACCTGTTTGATTTACATCTCTAGTTCCCGCGCCGCTTTGAGCGAAATTGCCGTTGAACGAGGAACCCGATCACCAGCCATTGTCCAGTTGCAACCACAAAGAACAATCCGGCACCCACGTAAGATCCCGTGAAGGTGCCAATGTGCCTTCTAAGGCTCAGAGGCGCAGTGAGAAGGCTGCCTACAGAGGCCACAAACATTGAAGGCAAGTCTGCGAGCACAAGGGACTTCAAAATCCAGTATTGGTAATAAAAATGGAAGGGCCTTCCGGCAAACATCGTCCAGTCGGCCCCTTGCACGCTATCCAAGAAGTTAGCGGCATTTCGCGATGGCGGCCCCATGCTCAGGATGCCGCGATAGAACCACAAAGCATGAGTCGCGGCCAAGGCCCACCCCAGTCGACTTCGTGCGGCCTCCCGAAACAACCGAACGACTCTTCCGATTGTCGATCCCAAGAAGTCCATATTCCCTCCTATACTTATCGACACCGGATCAGCCGGCCCTGACCCGATAGTAAACCGAACTAGCCGTTGATTCCCGTCTCGCGTTACTATCGAAGAGCATATTTCAACAAGCAGTCCCCATGGCAAACAAGAAAAAGTCGAAATCCCCGCCGAATTCGAATGGTCGTCGCATGCGAAATGGAAGCTCGCGCGAAAGCTCAAAACCGGCGTCGACCGACCTCCGCACCTACTCCATCCCCGACACGCGGCTCGAGCATCCCGATCTCTCGGTGAGCCAGCGAATCGAGAAAGACAAAGACCGAACCGAGCACGTTCGCTACGAAGTCACCGGTAATCTGAACGCGCCCGTCCCGCCCATTCGCGACTCGAAGTATCTCGACAAGAAGCAATGCATCGAGATCTACCGCTACATGCTGCTCAACCGCAAAATGGAGACCGCGCTCGAAAACCTCTACAAGCAGGGCAAAGTCGTCGGCGGAGTTTATTTCGGACTCGGCCAGGAAGCCTGCTCCTGCGCCTCCGCCTACGCGCTCGATAAAGACGACTGGTTCGCGCCCATGATCCGCAACCAGGGCTCGCTGCTGGTCCGCGGCTTCCGCGCCAGCGACACCATGATGCAGTACATGGCCAAGGCGGATTCGCCCACGCGCGGCCGCGACGGCACCTCGCACTTCGGCGACATCGAAAAGCGCAACATGGTCTCGCCCATCTCCATGCTCGGCGATTTAATTCCCGTGCTCTCCGGTGTGGCGCTGGGCGCGCGCCTCCAGGGACGCAACGTCGCCGTCATGACCTACATCGGCGATGGAGGCCAGTCCACCGGCGTCACCTACGAAGGCATCAACTTCGCCGCCGTGCAGAATCTCGGCCTCGTGCTCTTTGTCGAGAGCAATCGAGTGGGCCTACTCCACGCCGTCGGAAATGCAATATCGCTGCAAAGACCTAGCCGAGCGCGCCATCGGATACGGCATCCCCGGCGTGATCGTCGACGGCACCGACGCCTGCCAGGTCTACGACGCCGCCCGCGACGCCGTCGAACGCGCCCATCGCGGCGAAGGCCCCACCCTGATCGAAGCCAAAATGATGCGCATGAAAGGCCACGCCATCCACGACGCGGCGGCATATGTGCCGAAGCCGATGTTCGACTTCTGGAAGAAGCGCGACCCAATCGCGCGCTTCGAGAATTATCTGGTGAAAGAAAAAAAGTGGCTGACGGCGAAAGAGAATGCGGAATTGATTTCAGAAGTCGAGCGAGTGATCGAAGCCGAGCGCGAAATCGCAGTGAACTCGCCGATGCCGACGCCGGAATCGGCCGAGGGCGGCGTCTTCTGCGAAGACGGCTGCCATGAGATCAAGCCCAAGTATGGGATGCCGAAAGTGAAGAAGGGAACGGGCGGCTTCAAACAGACCGAAGCGGCTGTACATTTGAAGTGAAAGATGAATCCGTCCGCACAGATGCGATTTCGGTTTTGGTGGGGGAACGTCGCTCCTGTCTTATTCTTGGTGCTTTGTGTTTCCGTCGCATTGAGGGCCCAAACGAAAGGTGGTCCAGAGGCCCCAGCGATCCCAAGGAATCAACGGGTCACGATTGAGTTCGAGAGCTTCGACAAAGAGCAGGGGTCGATCAAGTTGAGGCTGCACAACTTGACAGCTTGGGACATCCGAATCCGCAGTCGAGATGAACTTTCCCGGCAAAGCAAATGGGATTGAGATTGTAAAGTCCGCGAAGACTCACCCGGACGGTGCCGAAGCGCCAGTGCGTTACTACCTAGAGGAATATGATCCCGGCCCCGTGATGCAGACGACCGACTCGTCCGGCCACAAGTCCCCGCCTGACGAATCCAAGCATCCGCCTGTTCCGAAGTTCCAGCGGTATGATTTCATGACGGAATGGTGGATTCCAAAGGACCAGAGCGTAGTGTTCGAGGTGCCCAAGGAGCACTTGGCCCGAAATGTCGAACTCTGCGTCTATCTCAGGTATGAATGGGAGAGCTTAGGAACTGAGGATCTGGACGGGCCTGTTCATCTTGTTTATTTTCGCGGCATCGACTTACCGAAACCAATTCAGGCAAAGATCGAATAACTATGCAACTAACCTATCTCGAAGCCATCCGCCAGGGAATCTGGGAAGAAATGGACCGCGACCCCTCCGTCTTCTGCCTGGGAGAAGACATCGGCATCTACGGCGGCGCTTTTAAAGTCACCGACGGTTTCATCGACCGCTTCGGCCCCGAGCGCGTCATCGACACGCCCATCGCCGAATCCGCCATTGTGGGCGCGGCCTTCGGAGCATCGCTCACCGGCATGCGCCCCGTCGCCGAATTCCAGTTCATGGACTTCATCGGCTGCGCCTTCAACCAGATCAGCAACATGGTCGCGAAGACGCACTACCTCTGGGGCGCGCCTGCCCCGCTAGTCCTGCGCGGCCCTAGCGGCGGATACGTCCACGGCGGCCCCTTTCATTCGCAGAATCCCGAGATGTGGTTCGTTCACAATCCCGGCCTGAAAGTAATTTGCCCGGCCACGCCCTACGACGCCAAAGGCCTGATCAAAGCCGCCATCCGCGATAACAACCCGTGCATCTTCTTCGAACACAAATATCTCTACCGCCGCATCAAGGGAGAAGTTCCCGCGGAAGATTATGTAGTCCCCATCGGTAAAGCCAACATCGTACGCGAGGGCAGCGACCTAAGCATCATTACTTATGCCGCGATGGTGCACACAGCCTTAGAAGCCGCCGAGGTTCTAAAAAACGACG
This sequence comes from uncultured Acidobacteriaceae bacterium, assembly GCA_963827005.1. Taxonomy (GTDB): domain Bacteria; phylum Acidobacteriota; class Terriglobia; order Terriglobales; family Acidobacteriaceae; genus Sulfotelmatobacter. The sequence goes on along the minus strand of CAWGZD010000006.1, from coordinate 350,057 downwards.
GGATCGACATCGAAATCCTCGACCTGCGCACCGTCTCCCCACTCGATCGCGAAGCCATCGCGCAAACTGTGAAGAAGACGAATAAAGTAATCATCCTCCACGAACACTCCCGCACCGGAGGCCTTGCCGGCGAAATCGCAGCTATCATTAATGAAGAAGCCTTCGACGACCTCGACGGCCCCATCGTCCGCATCGCAGGCCTGGACTCAGCAATCCCCTTCTCTCCCCCGCAGGAAGAGCACTACCTGCCCAAGGTGGAAGACGTAGTCCGTGAAGCCCGCCGCTTGAAGGCGTATTGATACTAAATGCCTCAATCATCAAAGAATGCGAAGGAGAGGCTGACTCGCGCCATCCATTCTTTGCACGGCCTGAGTTGTGGCGACGCATTCGGCGAGCGATTCTTTCTTCGCCGCGAAGTGGCGCAGTCTTTGATCGCCCAGCGCACAGTTCCTTCGCCGCCTTGGCGATATACCGACGACACCGCGATGGCGATTGCCATTACGGAAATCCTCGAAGAGCACGGCGAAATTCGGCAGGACTCTTTAGCGGAAACTTTTGGTAGAAACTTCCTAGCTGATCATCACCGCGGCTACGGCGCCGCAATGCATATCCTGCTCCCGGAACTGGCGAGTGCTCCATCCGCTTGGAAGAAAATCGCGCCGGCCCTGTTCCGGGGAGGGGGTTCGTTCGGCAACGGAGCCGCGATGCGGGTTGCTCCTCTCGGCGCTTACTTTGCCGATGATCTTGCCAAACTAACCGAGCAGGCTGAACTCTCTGCTGTGATCACTCATAGCCATCCTGAGGGCGCGGCAGGCGCAATCGCAGTCGCCCTGGCTGCCGCTTTGGCATGGCGACACAAAGGTTCACCGACTACTCCATTTGATTTTCTGCAGGAGGTTTGTGAGCGAACGCCCGAGAGCGAGGTCCGGCGCGGCCTCATTCAGGCCCTCGCTCTTCCAGGCGACACCACCGTCGAAGCGGCGGTCGCGGCGCTGGGAAATGGCAGCCAGGTAAGCGCTCAGGATACAGTCCCGTTTTCTGTCTGGACAGCTGCTCACCATCTCGATGACTACCAAGACGCGCTTTGGAAGACCGTCGGCGGATTAGGCGATCGCGACACAACCTGTGCCATGGTAGGAGGCATCATCGCGATGTCGGCCGGTCTTGAAAGTATTCCACCCTCGTGGATTCAATCGCGCGAGCCGCTTCCTGCCTGGTTCCTCTATCCCAAGCCCCAAAACTAGCGCCCCACCCACTTCATCTGCCACAATAGTCGGTCCGGAGGAATTCATGCGAAAATTTATTCTTGGCGTAATCGTCACTCTTCTCGTACTCATTCTCGGCGCACTCGGCTTCGCCGCGCTCGGCTTAATCCCGACTCACGCCAACGTCGCACCACCTCGCTGGGAGCATCACCTGGCGAACGCTGCCGTCGACGCTTCCATGGAGCGCCACGCTCCCCGCGTCACCAATCCCTTGCCTCCCAACGACCAGAACTTTGAGGATGGCATGAAGCTTTACACCATGAACTGCGCCGTCTGCCACGGTGCACTCGATCGCAAGCCCGCTTCTCTCAGCAACTCCTTCTACCCGCCTGCTCCCAATCTCATCTCCGATCCTCCTGACGACCCCGAGTGGCACGTCTTCTACACCATCCGCACCGGCATCCGCTACACGGGCATGCCCGCGTGGGAAAAAACTCTAAGCGAGCAGGACATGTGGAAGCTCACCAGCTTTCTCTCGCACATGGAAAAGCTTCCTCCCGCCGTTCAAGATTATTGGAAGACCACCTTCGGCGTGGCTGCACCCAGCGGCGAAGAGGAGAAAGACGAACACAAGCACTAGGGCGAAGATGCTCACGTGGGACAGCCGCCCCTGGCCCGCCCTGAGCGATGTCGAAGGGGCTGTCCGCTCGAGCGTGGCTCGACGGCTTCTTCCGTCAAGCCGACAAGTCTTAGATACTACTCGCACGCCGGCTTTCCACTCCAACTGCCCCACCCGCTATAATGTTCGTTTGCATCCGGCCCTCTGTTCTGAACCGTGGGCCGCGTGGAAGGAAATCATGCCGACTGACATCATCATGCCTCAGATGGGCGAATCCATTGTCGAGGGCACTATTACCAAGTGGCTGAAGAAGCCTGGCGACAAGGTCCAGCGCGACGAACCCCTCTTTGAAATCTCCACCGACAAGGTCGATGCCGAAATTCCCGCGCCCGCCTCCGGCGTCCTGCAGGAAATCAAAGTCACCGAGGGCACGACCGTAGGAGTGAATACCGTCGTAGGCACAATCGCTGCCGATGGCGAAGCCGCAGCCGCGCCCGCCAAGGCCGCCCCGGCAACTCCAGCGCAGCCGGCAAAGGAAGAAAAGAAGGAAGAGAAGAAACCGGCTGCAGCGGCCGCGCCGGCGCCAACTGCCAGCGCGCCACCGACGCAAGACTCAACCGACGACGAAGAAGCGCGCTCCTCGCCGCTCGTCCGCAAAATCGCACGCGAACACGGCGTCAGCCTCTCGCAAATTTCCGGCACCGGACTCGGCGGCCGCATCACCAAGCAGGACATCATGGCCTTCATCGAGGGCGCTTCGGCAACTCCAGCCGCGCCAGCAGCCCAGCAACCTGCAGCAGCGGCCGCATCCCGCCCGACTGCACCGCCCGCCCCCGCGGCCTATCCCGGCGACCTCGTCCCCTTGACCAACATGCGCAAGATCATCGCCCAGCGCATGATCGAGTCACGCCGCACCAGCGCTCACGTGCACTGCATGTACGAAGTCGATTTCACCCGCATCGTCACCCTGCGCGCGAAGCAGAAGACCGGATTCGAGCAGCGCCATGGCGTCCGCCTCACCTTCATGCCCTTCTTCGTGCGAGCTGCCATCATCGCGGTGCAGCAGTGGCCCATCATTAACGCATCGCTCGAAGGCGATAACATCCGCTACCACCGCAACATCAACGTAGGCATCGCCGTCGCTCTCGACTGGGGACTCATCGTCCCCGTCCTCAAGAATGCCGGCGACCTCAACTTCCTCGGCCTGCAACGCGGCATCACCGACCTCGGCGAGCGCGCCCGCAACAAAAAGCTCAAACCCGAGGACGTCGAGGGCTCTACCTTCACCGTCACCAACCCCGGCCAGTTCGGCGCCGTCTTCGGCCTGCCCATTATCAATCAGCCGAACTCGGCCATCATGGGCGTCGGCGGCATCACTAAGCAACCCCTGGTTGTCACCGATAAAGAAGGCAACGATTCGATCGCCATCCGCTCCGTCGTCCACCTTACGCTCGGCTACGACCACCGCCTCATCGACGGCGCCGTCGCCGACCAGTTCATGGCGTTAGTGAAGAAGAATCTGGAAACCTGGAGCGAAGAGATCGGCTAAGGCGTGTGTTAGGCCGAAGGCTGGCTGTTTTGGGCTGATGGATGTTTGCACCAGGTGGAAGCATTAAGGCATTGGACTGTGCCGTCAATTATTTTAGAGATGCCGTCGCGGAACTGATCGGGCTCAACGATTTCTCGAGCCGCCACGGCGTCGGTCATCGCCAGCGCATTCTGCAAGAACGACATCGCCGCATCTTTTTTCTCGGACCCCGGCTTGTCACCAAAAAGTCCCTCGATCCCACTCACTAGCGCAGGGACGAAGGCAATGCCCCGCAGCAATTGAGACAGAAAATCCATAACTTTCCTCCTTGAAATGTTAGTCGCGCCAGCTTCACATCCGCGAAAGCAGCCCAACCCTTGCAACTCGAGTGCCGCCCTCCTCAGGTGAGGCTGGCCAAAATATCGTTAAGCGCCGTCAGGTTCGGGTCCGCACTGTCCGTGGATCTGACGATCAGCGTCAAGCAAACCTTCAGCTCCGCCGCCTTGCTCAAAGCCAGCGCCAGCATCCCGGGCATGTCGATTCCTTCTGCATTTGCGTTTTTTATTGTGTTCGCCGTGGATGCCACTACGCTCTTCAGATTGGTGATGATCGTCGTGCTCGGTATCGTAGTCATGGTTCTCCTCTTCTTGAAATGAAATACCTCGAGCTGAGATGCCCTACTTCAGCCAGTACTTGTGCAGCGCGATCGCCACGCTCACCGCCGCGCTGATCGCCCCATTCACGATCCGGTTGTGGACGCTGTTGCGCAGATCGTTTCGTTCCAGCACCGCCACTTTATCCTCCGCCGTCTTCATGCGCCCCGGTTGCCCGTTCCCCACCAGCGCGTCCATCTTCGTTTCCAGGCGCACCAGCTTGTCCAGTACTTCCCGCTGGAACTCGATGTCGATTACCCTCAGCGCCAATTCTCTATCGGTGACTCCCATATTCCGTTTTCCTTCCTCGCCAGAAACACTCAGAGCGGATAGTCAACATGCAACGCCGCCGAGTAACGGGAATATTTCGGCGGCGAAGAACCGTCATACAGCCTCAGAAAATAATCCTGCGTCTCCGCCAGCCGGGCTAGGCTGAACGTCTCGGTGCTGAACCGTCCCAGCAGATTCCTGTCGTTCGCCTGCCCCCAGCCATAGTCATTCTCCCGCACTTCTATTCCGCCCCCGCCGCTCGGCGCCATTCCGGCATCCACCTGCACTGTCGTCGACGTCACCGCTGTAATCTGCGCCTCCGTCAGATCGATCTGGTAGTACGCGCCCACCTGCGTCGTCTCCAACAGCGGAGGCATGTCCTGCAGCGCAATCGTCGTCGCACTGGCCTCATACTCAATCCCCAACGGCGCCGCCAAGATCGTTCGCGAACCCAATCGTGTAGAACCCACGATCGTCCGCCGGATCCGCAATCTGAATTTCCACCTCTCGCACGATCGCCGTGAATGACGCGCCGCGCGACGGCACATTCACCATGATCGCATCGCCCGGAAAAATATCCTCGGCAGCTCCCGGCAAAAAATCGCTCCACGTCTCATAAGTTCCCGACCATGCAGTTCCCGTGGCGTCATCCAGAATCGCCAGCGCCGCATTCTCGCAATCCACGTCCGTGCGCGCCCCCGGAGTCTTCGCCACCCGCACCGCACCTCTGGTCCCATCGTCTGCGCCATTCTGCAGCGAGGCCACACTCGCCGCATTTTCCACTTGCGCCACCGCCCGCCCAGCTCCCCGATAGCTCGCGACAATCAACTGATTCAGCGCCGGCACGTACTGCAGGATAGAAATCCAGCGAAGGGTCGCTCGTGATCTCGCACGCTGCCCCATCCGAGAGCGCGCCGACGAGTTGCGTCACGTAACTCGCGCTGGGCAACGCCGTTCTCACTTCCGCCAGCGAAATGTGAGCCACATACGTGTAGGCGATGCTGCACTGCATGCTCACCGCATTCACCAATGCATAAGTGCAGAATCCCGGCGCACTCCGTAATCACGTCGTCATACAACACCGTCGCAGGCGCAACCAGCGTCGCCGGATTGCTCGGATCGATATCCTGCACTTCCAGCACAAAGCGCACATCCGCCGCCACCGCCGCGCCACCCCATCCGCTTCCCGCCGGATGCAGCGATGAGTGATACGTCTCCCCGCTGCGGTAGACTTCCATCGAATACAAATAAGTCGTGAAAAAATACTGGTGCCCGGGCGTCGTTGCCATCACCGGCCCTGTCGACCGATCCACTGATCAACAGCCTGAATCGTCGAGCCCGCACCGGATGGCGTGATCTGAAATCCCGCCAGACATCCCGCCGCCGAAATCGCTCCCGCATACAGCCCGCCCAGCACGCCCTGCGACGCAGCCGTAAAGCTCACATCCCCGTGCTGCAACTCCAGCGCGCCGCCGAGTTCGATCTGCTCAATAAAGCTCACCGTGGTCTGCCCGTCCACGCCCGTGCCGCCCGCAATCTGCAACGTCTGCGCCACCACCGAAACCGCCGACGACGGATCGTTCACCACCCAAGTCGTCGGATCCAGGCCCGGCCCCAGATACTCCTCGTCAATCAGCGCAGGCTTAGCCTGCGCGAACGGCTCCTGCGAAAGATAGAATTTCAAACTTTCACCATCGCCCACAAAATAGTCTCGCACGTAGGCCTGTGGCTCGTCCTGCCCGATCACAGTCAGCTCATTCACCAGCAGGTTTGGACTGTTCAGCCACAAGCCCTCCGGCGAGAAGTTCGCATCGCTCTCGTTCAGCGCATACGTAGCCGCCCCCACCGGCGCCAGAATCAGCGCTCCATTCATCGTGCGGAAGCTTGCCCGCGCGGCCAGCGCAATTTCCGCCGCATGAAACGAAAAGCTCTTCTGCGGATTCACTGCATAAGTAGCCAGCGTGTCCACGTCCTGCACCGCGCTCGTGTCGAACCATCCGGGCAACAAATCTTGCGCCAGTTGCCGGAGCGCGTTACCCGCGCTCCGGTCCACGAAAAGGGACCGGTTCGGCAGCGCCTTCTGATCCAGCAAAACCTCGTCGCTCTGCGCCACCACGTTGTAGCGATACACCGGACCTTGCTCTCCCCATCCCAGATACTCGTATTGCGGAGCTGCCGTCACATACCCCGTGAACACATCATTGCCGTTCGTTTTACTCAAGATCACCCGCGCACCGGTCACCGGAACTACGAAACCAGGCGAGATTCGCCACCAGGCTGAACTGCAGCTCTGCCGGCTGATTGAGCTTGCGCTCAACCTTGGCAGCTTCGTTCCATCCAACGCCCGTGTAGTCTTGCGGCCCTGCCCCTGAAGATTGTCGATTGTCAGCTTCATTTCAGTTTGATACTGCTTTCCGCAGCAGTCTGCGGACAAAGCGAATGAGGTTCTGTTGACAAGGGCGCGGCTTCCACTCGCAGCGTGCAACCACAAGATCTGTCGGCTTTACTCGCTGAGGAAAAGTCAGTCTCAGTACACCGCCGCCATCGCCGCCGGAAAGTAACTTCGATAGCACAACACAGTCTGCCCATCGTTGGTATCCGTGAACGGCAAGCGCCAGAAACGAAGCATGCAGCCCCACTGACGCCAGTGGTCTTGCTATCTCCGCGAAGTCTTCCCGAAGCAAACTTCTGCGACGAACTCTTGCCTCCACTCCCTTGTGTGCTCGCCGTCGCACTCGTGCTCGCCGCGCCTCCGCTTTTCGGCGGCTTCCATCCCGCGCCTGGACTTCAAACTCACACCGCCCGACCCAGCTCCTGGATTCGGGCTCAACCGTGGATAGTAGAAGCAGACTCGCCCTCCCGACTCCGGTTCAGCCACAAACAGCGCCGACCATTCCTGGAAGAACGATCCACCTTCCCGATCCACGAACGCGGCCACCACTTGCGCCGACGCTCCCGCCGCCGGCGCCCCCGCCAGCAGCGGCTGCGCCAGAATCACCGAAGTCGCTGTCACCTCCACCACCCGCCCAACATTGAACGTCACCCGCCGGACGTAATTCGCATCATTGTTCACCGCGGCTGCATTGCTTACGTACGCCGCCGAAATTCCCGATCCCACGTATCCAATCTGCTGCTGGTAGTCCACATCCACTGCGATCAGATTCCCGGCCGCAAACCCACTCACCGCTCCAGTGCCAAAAACAAGTTCGCTCGCCGTCGATCCCGCCAGCACCGCCGCCCGCGGAATCGGCGTTCCCCCCGAAGGCGCCGGCGTCGCACTCGGACTGGTCGCCAGCACATTCATGTGCTCCGACCCTCCTGCCAACGCCATCTGCAACTTGCCCCACTCCCGAAAGTCGAACTCCACTCTCGCCTCGATCGGCCCCCGGAACTGCAGCGCGGGCAACGTATTCGCTCCCGATCGCACCACGTCCGTCGGCGTGTCGTAGTACCGCTCGAAGCTTTCGATCCAACCCAAATCCAGCCACGGCGCTGGCGGCGAATCGAGCGGGAACGCCCCGCTCGCCGCTGGATCGAAAATCGTCGGCGTCTCCGTTGCTCCGATTCACCGGCGCAAAGTACGCCCGCATCTGTCGCGTCACCGGAACCATCGCCGGACGCAGCGGAGAAGTGCTCATAGAAGTGTTACCTCCGAGAAGAAGAAAACTGTAAGCCCTGCCCGCCGCTCCGCACGCCCATCCTGATAAGCCTGCTCATACATCGCGCGGCGCACGGCACGTCCCTGATAAGCAAGCGTGTTGTCCTCCACTCCGCTCGTTGTCGCCTCCTGAAACGACGGTTGATTCCAGAAGACGCTCGTGCCCAGATCTGCGCTTGGCGACTGCGTGTAGTCGTACTTCTCGGTATTCGTCGGCTGGCAGATCCCCAGCAGTTCGTCGTCGAGCTGCCCCAGCACTCGCCCGCGATCCACCATGCTCTGCACCGTCCCCAACGTGTAATACGAGATCACGCATTCCAGACTCATCAGTGCCGCATTGCCCGCATGCCCGTCGACAACGGCTGCCGTGCCCCACTCGATGTAGAACGCATTCGGCTGCGGTTCCGCGCGAAGGGCGGCAAGTTCTCCACCACCAGCACCGCCGGCACGGTCGCGCCGTTGATCGTCACCGTTCGCGCCGGATTCAACCCCGCCAGCCTCTGCTGTAACGCAAGAAAAAAACTATCTTTGGCAAATTGCATGAACACCAGCCTCTAGCTGTTCAGCTGTCAGCTCTCAGCTGAAACCCAGCTCCAGCGCGCTCGTCCGTTCAGCTCGCTGACAGCTGATAGCTGATAGCTGACGAAGCTTGCTTCCTCACTCCACCGCCGTCACCACATAAAAATATGCCGTCCCGGCAAAGTTCTCAGTCACTACCACCTCGATGTGAAACAGATCGCCGTCGTACACCAGACCCCAGAGCGGCATCGAACAAGTCCTCCGCCGACCCCATCCCCAGCGTCGGCAACTGCATCTTCAATCGCGGAAGCCGGCAGCGTAAACTCAATCCTCCGTGTCGGCCCCAGGTTGCCGGTTGGCACGTTGGTTGCTACGACTGGCGCGATGATCACGTCCTGCACTCCCGGATCGACCAATCCCAACTGACCCGCCGCGTCGCTCGCCGTCGCCGTCGCCGGCAATAGCAAACTCACCTGGTCCCCGCCCAACGCCGTCAACATCGCATTCGCCGCGCGCACCAAAGCCGCCCCACAAATCCCGCTGCCCATAATTCCCTCCGCTCGTTGGCCAACTGACGAACTGACTAACGACCAACGACGATCTCCTACGCGCCCTTCATCGCCACATACGGTGCCAACAAACTGCGCACCATGTCATCCACCAGCGTCGGCCCGAAATATTGCAGCCGCAGCTGGTTGATCTGGCTCGATTGCACATTCAGCCCCGGCGTGGCCTGCGCGTTTTTCACGATCTGTGCGCACGCCACCTGCACCGGCGTCGGAATCGTGCTCCATCCCGCGTTGTAGACCACGTCCACTTCGTTGAAGAACAATCCCAGCGCATTCACCGGAAAAGTGAGTTCGCCGCTGTCCATCCAAATATCGATCGTTGTCGGATCAATCGTCGTCCACATGCCCGGCAGCGAGAACACCAGTGCGAACTCCAGACTCATCTCCGGAAACGGCCATTCCCCTCGTCGCGGAATCCCGTATCGCCCTTGCAGCGTCACAATCGGCGTTGTCGCCGGCGCCACGCGTCACCAGCGGCAGGTAGCTCAATCGCACCGTATTTAGTTCCGGCGGCATCTTCAGCCGCTCCTCGTACTGGTTCACTCCCAGCGTCACCCGCCGGCAATGCGCATCGATGATGGCCGACGCCGCCGTGATCCACGATGGATCCGTCGTCGCATCCAGCCCATAAGTCAAGTAATCCGTTGTAGCGAGATAATTCATAGTGAGTCCTGGTCGTGGTTGCGAATCGCAAGCTTTTTAGCTGCCAGTTGTCAGTGGATTTTCCCGCCGCCGCCGAACCACCGCTCCGGTTTGACTTGCAACTGGCCACTGACAACTGGCAACTGTTGTTCCTACCGCTGTATGTTCACCTGGTAATGCGCGAAGTTCGCCCCCTTCACCACAGGTGCGCCAAACTTCACCACCACCATCTGCTGAGTCAACGCATTCGGCAGCCCCAGCTTGAACACCCGCGGATTCGGATCGCTCAGCCAGTGATACTCGATCAGGTCCTCGGTCACGATGTACGCCGGCAATACCGCCGTGCCCGAACCCGGCGTCCCCGTGTACGGAACCGTCCAATCCGGAATCAGCGGCAGATCTCCAGCCTGCGTGCTCAACGCTTTCACCCGCAATCCTCCCGTGATTTCTACGGTGTTGAGCACTACGTTGAATTCCGTCTTCATTTCCCGATCGATCAGGTCCAACAGCACCGGGTTCGAGTAAATGGCCGTCGGCCGCACCGCGTAGGACGAATTCGACACCATTTGCGCGATCGTGCTCTTGATGTTGTCCACGATCAGTTCGCTGGTTGTGATCGTGGTCGTATTGCCCCCAGCCACAATCTGTCCGATCACGCCGAAGTACTGCAGCGTCGTCGGCGAGCTGAGTGACGTGTCGCTGCCGTTCCACAGCGCCACATCGTGCGTGCGCAGCAGTCCGTCCACCGAATCGGCCAGATCCTTTGCCTGCAAGTAAGCGAACTGGCTTTGTTGCGCCGTCATTTCCAGATCGAACAGGTTGTAGTTGATCTGCGACACCAGCGCCTTCAGTGGCACCGCCATTTCCACACGCGTCGGCGACCCCACCGTCGGAGTGATGTTTCGCGGATCGACGAACGCCTGCGTTGCCGTCGGCGAGTTGATCGCCGTCTCCTCAAAGAACCGCGAAGGATGCCCCGTTGCCGGCACCTGCTTGATCCTCTGCCCGAACACTCCCCGCCGCCGCACGATGTCGAAGATCTCCGTCTGGTACCGGTCAATTTCAATCGCGCCCGGCCCAAGGTAGTCGGCCGACGCGTACAAATCTACAAATTGTCCTTGCATGTTTTCTCCTTATATTGATTTTTCCTGCATTTGAATTCGATTGCGTTGTTTTGCTCACGCCAAATGAAAAAGGCACGACCAAAGTCGTGCCTCACTGATTCCGTCGCCTAAGACCTAAGACCCAACACCCAACACCTGCTACTCGATAATCCCCGCCCGCGCCAGCTCCGACTTCACCGCGATCCGCTGCTCCACGCTCAGGCTCTGCAGCGTCTTGTCCAGCACCCCCTTGTCCAGCTTCTCGCTGCCGGATTCATCGCAGCTCTTCGCCAGAATCGCCGAAACCAGCGGTGGAAGCGTCTTCCGCGCCATCCGCGCCGCCTGCGCTTTCAAGTCCGCGTTGGATTTCTCCAGCTCAGCCATGCGCTCCTGCAGATGCCGCGCACCTTCCCCGCGCGCCGACATCTCATACGACGGCTGCTCTTCCACCGCCGCCACAATCCGGTCCACCTTCGTGTTCAGCGCCTCCTGCTGCGCATCCAGCCGCCCCAGCACACGATCCAACGATTCGGCCGCACTCGCCAGCCGCTCCGCCGTCGTCATCAATTGCTGCACCATCTCTTCATTCATGCTTTTCTCCTACTCAGTGATCTACACCAAACCCATTCGACTCGGTACTGGGTACTCGGTACTGAGTACTAAGTACTGAGCTCAATCCACGTATCCCGGTAAGCCGCCTTGTCCCTTCGCAAAATCGCCGCTCCCGTAAACGTCACTTTCGATAACAGTCCAAATCTTCGCCCGCGTGTCCGCGATCTCCACATCTGTCACTTCATAAGACAACCCCAGTCCCGCCGGCCCGCCGCAACGCAAGTCTCAGCTCGTATCGTCGGACAAGAATCCTCAGCTTGCGCCAGCCTCCTCGCCGGAGTCCTTTTCATAGCTGTCGTCAAGCTGAGAATCCTTTTCGCCGCAGCCCGCAATGACGCCCTCAATCTGTATCCTTCTTTCCAGTGTTCGGATTCCGACGGACTCACCGCCGCATGAATCACCCCGGCCTGCACTAACCTCGCTCGAATGGAATCACCGGTCCTGCGCTCCCCTCCCCATCCCGATCTCGCGATCTCTTCCACAATCTCCGGGAAGTCTCTGGCAAAAAGATATCCCCCAAGTTCAAGATTTCTGCCCACGATCTCCGCTCGCGTGATCACGCCCACCTTGCGCCGCACATCGTGCCGGTCGAGAGCAGGCGAGTAATCCAGCGCCATCCCCAGCAGAGAAGGCAACGCAGCCTCCGCCGCCTTCTTCGTGAGTACCACCAGGCGCCCTTTCGCGCCCGAAGGCGAGCGCTGCGAAGGCACATCGACCATCGTCAATACTCCAGAAAACGCCGCCCGGTTCGGATGCCCCACCACCTCCGGCATCGCCACCGCCATACTCTTCAACTCAATCATCTCGATGTCCTCTTAAATCCCTTGTCATCCTGAGCGAAGGTTGCGCTTCGCGAACGCGAAGCACAACCGCAGTCGAAGGACCCCATGCCAGCCGGCAGCTGCAGCGGCACCGCAGGGAGTTTTCTTCCACGAAGCCTATGAAGCCTCGCCGTCTAGCTCCCGGTCGCCGTCTCCAAATCCCCCAACCCCCGCATCCTCCTCACCTCATTCACCGTCAACACCCCGTTCTGCAAAAGGATCTGCTGGATCTGCGCCTCTTCCAGCGGATCCTGCGTATCCAGCTCCGCGAACACGAACTCCAGATCGTTCCATCCCAGCCTTTTCTGAATCGCATCCCGCGTCAGATGTTCCGCCAGCAACCGCGCCGTCGGCACAATCGCCTGCCGAAACGCGAGGTCGTTATATTCCTCCGCAGTCGACCGGTTCACATCCGCCTCCACCCCCAAGTAAAACGGAGGCAGGTCGAAAGCATCCGCAATCACGCGCAGCAGAAACTCCTGCCACTGCAATCGCAAGTCCGCATCAGTGCCTCCGCCAAACCGCAGCACCTCGGGCTTGCTTTCAACCGAAAGAATCGGCACGCGCCCCGTGCCCTCAATCTCGTCCTGCCACCAGCGAATCAGCCGCTCGTGATGCTCCGGCGTCAAATCCTGCAGCCACAACGCATACTGCACCACCGAGTTCGAAGCCAGCCGCGACGCATAACGGTGCGCCCCCAGAAACGCGTTGATCGTCTCAAACGCAACCTCCAACCGCCCCAGTCCGAACGGTGTATGCGTCCGCGGATTCAGCCGGATGTAAATCAGCTCATCGTCATCCAGTGTGATCTGGCTTCTTCGGCCCCGACTGATCCGTGACCTGCAAATAGCGCTGCCCCTGCGGCGACCCATCCCAATCCAGATTCATCCGGATCGACGACCCATCCACCGGCCACAACAGCAGCGGCCGCTTCGCATCGCCCGAAGTCTGCACCTCGATCGCCCCATACCCGCCCACGATGATGTCTTCCAGCACCTGCTCGGAAAACGACCGGAACGAATCGTCCGGATTCGGCGAATGAAAGTTCTCCGTAAGAATCTCCGCGCGCTCCGCGCCGCCAGGAATCGCGTCAAGGGAAAGCCCCTGCCGCGGCTGAATCCGCCAGCGCATCCCCGCGATCCGATCCTTGATGCAATTGATCGCCCGCCGCGGAACCGGAATCTCCGAAAACCGCCGCAAGTTGTAAGCCGTAGGCTTCGGCATAATGTCGCCCGGCGGCCCGTACGAGTTGAAGATGGAAGGCAACGGCAAAGTCCGCCGCTTCTTCTCGGCATTCCCCAGAGAAGCAGCCGAAGACACTCCCGCAATCCGGCGCAAAGCGCCGCGCAACGTCTCTGTAATTTTCATGATGTTTTCTCGTGTAGCGCGGGCGCCCTCGCCCGCGAAAATGCTCGGCCAAAGTCCGTATAATCACATATACTGATAAACGGATATACGCCTATACAATAAGGAAACCATGCCCGAAGCTGAAATCACCCGTCTAACAATCGTGTGGTCAAAGGACACCGATCTTGCTCTGCGCTCTTATCTCGGCGCCAAAGGCCTCAAGAAAGGCGCACTCTCAAAGTTCGTCGAAGACGCCGTCAAGTGGCGCCTCTTCGATCAGACTGTCAACCAGGCACGCGAAGCCTTCGCCTCTGTACCTGCCGGCAAACTTCGCGACACGATCGACGATGCCATCTTGAACGTTCGCAAACAGAGGCGCCGGCAGCTTCGTGGCCGTCCGCGAAAGTGACGAATGCGGTTGGCGCTCGACACAAACGTGCTTCTCAGCGCTCTCCTGTCGTCCTCTTCGCCGCCTGCGCAACTCTTCGCCCTTTGGCGCAACCGCGCCTTCGAACTTATTACATCGGCCGAGCAAATCGACGACATCTCACGCGTTACGCGGTACCCAAAACTTCGCGCGCGGCTTGCTCCCGCGCTTGCCGGGCGGCTGGTCAACCAGCTTCGAGACCTGGCCATCGTTGTCGCGAAACTACCAAAGGTCGACCGCTCACCTGATCCTGACGACAATCACCTCCTTGCTCTCGCCGAGGCTGGAGAGGCCCAATTCCTGGTAACCGGTGATAAGCAACTGCTCAGCCTTAAGCTTCACAAATTCACCCACATCATTACTCCCGCAGCCCTCGTCGAACTATTGCGGTGAGATAGTCAGCAAGACTTCATAAAGTTTTATAGCGGCGGCGTCCCGCCGCCTGTCGTGAGCGCGTCCCGCCCCTCGCACTTGCAATCGCTCCAAAATAAAAGCCCCGCCGAAGCAGGGCTAATTTCTGAAATCGACCTTTAGTTAAGGCATATTGCTGAAGACCCAGAAAAGCGCGGCACCGAGGCACGCGACGGCAATCGGCATGATCAATCGGCGTCTTCCGAAAAAGCACAGAACAAAACCAATCAGCAAAATACGGACGGCAATCTTCTCCCAAGAGTCCACCCATTCAACCTGATGACGAACTCCAGCCCAGCTTTGCCAATCTGCCCTTGGCATGAGCAGCCTACTAATGGGCCACAGCAAAATCGCAACTGAAGCCAAAACTAGCGATGCGAGAGTCACGTGTCCGCGCCAGTTTCCAGGTTCGGTTTTCATCCGAACCCAATAGAAGACCCACGCATAGACCAGCCCCGCTGGGCTAAAAAGAATCAAAATCGTCGCAACAGTATTCACGCCCTCAACTCCCGCCGCGCCACTTCCGCAATCATCGGCATCTCCGCCGCCACCGCGATGCGAATCTTTTCATCCTCCATCATGCTCAACGCAAACTGAACGCTCTCGCTTCCCCGATCAAGGTCGTCGTCGATCACAGCCGTCAGCACCGGCACAGCCTGCGTCACCTCCAGCATTTTGGCGCTATCCGCGGATAACGGGCTGCAAGCGTAACCGCCGCATCCACATTCGCCTTCATCGACACCGCATGGAACAACTTGATTGTGCCCTCGACCCGGTATCCAAAATCAAACGTGAACGGATCACCCGGCTTCGTGTAAGGCTCGGCCGGAACCGGAAGCACAAACTTCGCAACCCCAGCCTGCTCAAATGCGTCCCGCATCGTCGCCAAAATCCTCTGCCGCCCACTCACCTCACGCTTGCCCGCAACCTTTACTGCCTCCAGATACATCGAAGCCATCGTCTCAATTTCTCTGGCCGGGTCCTCCGCCAGGCACCTGCGCACCGGCGACAACTGAATCACATTCGAAAACGACTCCTCCATCGTTCGCAGTAATACATCCCGATCCCGCGACGCCAAACGTTCACGAACTTCCCGCTCCAGCGCCGCGAGCATCTCCACATCGGCCTGCGGATCAACCCGCGCACTCGCCGCCAATCTCGCGTGAATCGCACATCCGCAAATCGGTCCTCGCCCGGAGCCTCATTCCTTTCAGGCTCGACCATCACGACCCCAATGTTGACGAACTCATCCCTCAGCGCGTTCGGCACATACCGCAGCAGAAAAAACTCAAGTTGTTTCTTCTCAGCCATCATTGCTTCACAAGCAACAAGTTCTTCTCCGTGACTCCGTGTCTCCGTGGTGGATTTTCCCTTGACTCCTCAATGCTCCACCCACCCCGGAAACGGCCTGCGCGGCGAAATCCGAAACGCCTCAATCAACTCCCGCACCACTCCCCGCCGCGCAATCAATGTCCGCACCAGCTTCTCCAACTCGTCCCACTCCCCACCCCACCACTCGGGAGGAATCTCTCCCGCAACTCCCCACACCTCATCCGCCTCCATCTTTTCTACGCGCGAAAGCCAAGGCTCAAACGACTGCCAGCCGCGCACGCCCTCATACACTTCATTCCGCGCATAGACCCCGCGCAGCGGATAATCCGGAAACGTCCACTCGCCGGCATTAAAACAATATCCCTGATCGATGAACGCCGCCGTATATTTCTTCTCCCGCAGCTTTCTCCAGAATGCCGCCTGGCGCCCATTCGCATTCCCCGTCCACTTGTCGATCACCAGCATTCCGGCAAACGCCTCGAGTTTCTTACGCGATCAAGCATTTCCGCCGGGATGTAGTCGAATACCTGCCCCTCCATCGGACTCACCACATACCGCGATCCAAATTGCAATCCCGCTTCGCACCGGATCACATTGTGCGCCAGTTGCATATGCAGCTCCGCCGTATGCTCCACCAGCCATTCGCCCACTTCCACCACTTCCGTTCCCGGCACCGGCAGCCCCGCCCGCTCCGCCAGTCGTGTCGCCAGCATCTCATTCGTCAGCACCCGCAGATGCTGCGGATTGTTCCGGAACTTCACCACGTAAAAGTTTCCATCCGAGCAGCGCATCAAGTGCCCCTGCGCCCCGCCCCGCATCCTTCGAACGTGTTGGACCGCTTCCACCAAGATTTGTGTGGCGCAGGCACTCTTGCCCGCGAAAGCCCGTAGGGGCAGCCTACCCTCAACCACGAGGCTTGATCTTACTCCACCTCGCCAAATTCCTTTGTGACGGATGAACTTTGACCTTTCTATGCCCCTACGGTTGCCGTCATCCCTCCACCACCAGGCTCGCCATCTCCAGCATTCTCTTCTTTACACCCCGGCCCGCATCTTCCCGGCGCACCGCCAGCGCGATCGCCATCGCCATCACGCAGTCATCGTGCGCGCCGTCTGCTGCCGCCGCATTCCCGTCCGGGCGCCGCACGAATGTCCGGCACTCTTCCAGCAGTCGCGGACTGTGGAACAACTCCGGCTCCGCCATCAGCACCGCCGCCATATTCTCGATCATCGCCGGACGGCTCGCTGCCGATGTCAGCCATCCCAATTGCCCATCCTTCTCGAACATGTTTTCATACTCCAGGTTATTCAGGTGCGCTAGCACACCGTAACCCATGATTGTTCCTCTCCACCGCCACCAACGCCCCCTCATACCTCTGCCCCAGTTCCGCAATCCGCCGCGCCAGTTCGTACGGCGGAAAGTGCCCGTGCAATTCCGCGCACTGCATTCCCATCGTCCGTTCGATCACCTGCGCGCACGCATAGTCTCCCTCCGATCCTCCTCCCGCCGTATCCACTCCCAGAATGTACCGTCGCCCTTTCTGCGGCGGAAACCAGCTCGTGAGCCGTCCGTTATCTTCTGATATGCATCCCTTCCCCCGCCAGCCACCGGCCTCCTCGATCAGCTGCCAAATCGAAGACGCACTCTCCAGAAACCAGAAAGCACGATCCCGGATCCTCCGCATATTCCTGCGCCGCCAGATCACGCAGTGTCGTCCGTTGCTTGCGGCGCCACGCGATTTGCCCTTCGCCAAGCCCGTGCTGCTTTAGCTAGCTCGCTCTCCTCTGGCGTCATCGGCAGCACTGCTCCTTTTCTTACGACCTCCCGATAGCTCTCGTCATACCACCACGGAAAGAAGTGTTGCGTGTAACCAGTCTCGCTTCGCCTTTTGCCATTCCCCATAAAACACTCCGGTCGCCCCGTTCGGCGTCGATTCCAGCACAATCTCGCCTTCCGGCACCACCGCCGCCCGTCAATGACGCCAGCGTTTCCAGCCCACCGCGGGGCCAGCGGGAGACCTCCGAGCAATGCAGGTTATGGATCGTCATCCCCCGCCCCGCGTTATCGTCCGCCGTCTCCACTCGATACTCGCTGTCGAGCCGCGGAAACACGATCTGGCGGACATTAGAGCGCGACTTCACCAGCGCGCCCTTCAGCATCGCCTTGGGCAGGTTTTCCCAGAAGCGCTGCACGATGTTGAAAATCGCCTCCGCCGATTCCGGCTGTGCGCCACCTGCACCGTCAGCGTCCCCGGACGCGTAATCGTCTGCAGAAAATATCGCGCCGCAACATAGGTCGTGATCCCCAACTGCCGCGCTTTCAGCACGATGTTCTGCTTGCTGCATTTCCGCGAATATTCCCGCTGCGCCCGGTTCAAGTGCAGCAGCCTCGGTCCCGCCTTTCTTCAGACGGATCTTCAATAACCTCACTGATCAGCTCATCTCGTACCGTCTGCTCTCCAAATTTGCTGATCGAGACATGGCCCGAATTGCTGCAACAAATAAAGATCGCGCCTCCACAGTTCGCCTTTCGTGGTCCGCGCCTCCCCGGCGCTTCTCTGCTTCTTCGCATCCACTGAAAGGCTGATACCCGATCAGCTGCCAACTTTCTCTACACTTCCGTCGAATCCTCATTCCGCATCCGCGCGTACTGCCGGATCCCGTCCCGCAGTATCATGCTCCGATCCGTGAGCTGGTGCAGCCCTTGCCAGTCCCGCTTCAAATCGAGGTCCGGGTCATATCCCGCCTGCGCCAGAAACTTCCAACGCTGGTCGTAAGATCGATTCCGTTTCGCTCCGTGAAAAAGATGGTTCACCAGACCCGGCAGGTAGCCCACATTCCGCCGGATATATTTCTCGGCCCGCTCCTGCCACTCCTGGCATCGCCGGATGTACGCCGGCGAATATCCCGAGTACAAAGACCGATGCACCTGCCCCACCAGCGCCGATGCCATGTGCCAGTCGCCCGAACCCAGAATCGCGTGATCCATCAGCATGCCAACACTTTCGAGCGCGCTTCGCTTTGCCGCCCACGCGAATCCCGGATGCCAGAACTGCCCGCTATGCACGCTGTAGTATCCATACGCCGGCTTCTGCGCCATGAATGCGCGGCTCATGCGGACTGGGCCGGTCCGTCACCCACTTGTAAAGAAATCCCGGAGTCGTTGCCAGCGGCTCATAGTCCGGCCCCACATCCTGCGCGTGGCTGAACATCTGCAGCACGTCATAGTGCTGCAACAGCTGCAGCGTCTCCTGCGCCCAATCCGGACGGTTGAACTTCACGTCCGCATCGATCCACGCCACGTACTTCGCCTCCGCCGGCAAACGCTGGATCAGCAGGTTCAACGCATTTTCCTTGTGCCAGATCTCGCTCGTGGTCCGCAATTGCAAATGCCGCGGATTCCCCGCCTGCGTCACTTCAAAATGCCGCTCGCCAAACGCCACCTCCGCCGTATAAAGGATCGCGCCCGCCGCCTGCGCACTCGCGCTCGAACATCCAATAGTTCCAATAGCGTGACCGCCAGCGCAGCGGATTCTCCAGCATCGTCACGACGTGAAGCCGGTCGGGAAACACATGGATCCCCGGCCGCGCCTGCGAAGGATGATCGATACAGCGCGCGCATTCGCAACGCACATGATGTTGCAGCTTCCACTCGTCACTCACAAAATCATCCCCCGGACAATTATTGTCATCCTGAGCAAGCGTTCTTTGCGCAGCGAAGGCCCTAGGCGAGCCGCGCGACGTGTCGCGTTCTTGGCGACAAGTTCTCGCGCTTCGGCTCGCTTCCATTTTTAGCACTTCCTACTTCAAAATCCCCGCGCTTGCCCACCGCGCGAACTTTCCATGCAAATGAATCCGCAACCCGGCCGTAGCGTGGTCCAGTTCAGCATTGCCCGTCTTCGCCGTCATGGTCGCGTTATACGAAGCCACGAACTCATTCGCCGTCAGCGGAGGCTGCTTCTTCACCTCGCTTGCCGCCACCGTCATCATCTGCCGGCAGCGCTCGGATTTACCAGCGGCACGATCGCCGCCACCGACTGCACCTCCGAGAGCAGAATCCCAACTACTGCTGTGATCTTCGCCTGCGTCGCCGCATCCTTGATGTGCAGCGCCGGCAAAATGCCGTTCAACGTCGACTGCACCGCGCTCAGTCGCACTCTGGATCTGATTGAACAACCCCGGCTGCGCCGACGCATCCGCCTTTTGATACTGCGTGATCAGCGACTGCATCAGCTGCAAATCCGCTCCCGCCTGCGATCCCGCGCTCTGGATAGTCTGCAGATCGCGCAGCCGAAACGCTTTTCCCCTGCAACGCCGCCACCAGAGCCACCAGGTTCGCCGTCCCCGGAATCAGCGCCGCCACAATCTGCTCCGCCTCACTGATCCAAGCCATCGAGCACGCTGTCCACATCATCGTTCCGCATAACACCACCGCCAACAATGCCTTGCCCATTCCCGGCTTCTTCATGACCTCATCTCCTCCAGTCCGATTCACGTTGCAAATAAAAAGCACGGCTTTCACCGTGCCTCGATCCCCAAATGTCTTCGCTCTCCGTCTATCCTGCCGCTTCTCTCACCCTCTCGCTGACGTAGTGCCCTAACTTCGATTTGCTTTTCTTCGCGACCTTCGCGAATCCTTTGCGCACTTTGCGGTCAAAGGCTTTTTCTTCTCGTTTTCATTTCGTCGTCCCCGTCACCCCGGCCGGTGCCCGGACCGAGAACAATCCCGCATTGGCCTGCGTCACCGCCAAGTTGTAAGCCGCCGAGTATGTTGCGGTGGGAAATACCGGGCTGCACGCCTGCGCTCCCGTCCCCGGATACATGCTCGGCGCATCCGCCAGCAGCAGGTCGCACGGATACAATTCAAATGCGCTGGCCCCGTGCTCGGCTGCGAAACTCAACAGCGAAACCAGACTCCCGGCCGCGCAACTATTGTCCGGGCACGTCGCCGTCAGCGTTTGCAAAACGTGTGGCACGCTCGGATAAGCGCTGAAGTTCGTATACCAGTCCGCCGTGCAGTTCGCTCCCGGACAGTTCGTCAGGTCTGCGATCTGCAACCCGTCGGTCCCGAAGCCGTAGCCCGCCGTCGCCGCCGCCTGAGCTTCGTGATCGGCATAGGTATGCCCCGTTCCCGCCATGTCGTGCGTATCAAAGATAAACGTCCACGGCGGATGATAGGTCGCCATCGCGTTCGCAATGTATGCCGTCATCTCATCCACGTAACCGGTTTGCCCCCCGGAATTCGATCCATCCAGATAAGCGCCCTGAAACGTCGTGTAGCCGCCCGGCAGCGGCCAGTAGTTAATGCATAGCGGACTGTTTTCCGCGCCCGCGCTGAACCCCACCCGCACATAATCGATCTGAGCAGCCAGAGTCGCGGCGTTCGTGCAATCTGAGCTATAGGTCGCGCAAGCGCTCGAAAAGTGCTCCACCACCTGGCTGATAAAACTCTTAGCCGCGGTCTTGAACGGAAGCTCATAACTTACCGGAAATCCCGACAGGTCTGTTCCATAAGTCGCATTGCTCGAATTCCAAACTCCCCCGCCGCTGAATCCCGTCTGCCCGTAGGGGCTCGCAGTGTCTCCCGGAAAATTCGCACAGACCGTCATGTCCAGCGCATTACTCGCGCCCACCGTCGCTGCCCACGAACTCCCAAACACATAGTTGGGAGTGGAATGGTTTCCGCTCGTCGAAGTGTAGGCAGCCCCGCTTTCCGTCGCCAGTTGCACCATCAGTCGCAACCGCTTTCCCGTCGCCGTCAACGCCAGTAACTGTGAATCCACAGTCGTCCACGAGTAAGATCCCGGCGTGCTGTTCGACTCCACAGCATTCCAATTGATCCCCGGAGCCACTGCCGTAATATTCGCGTCCGGCAGCACATCGGAAATCAGCGCCGGATACAGGCTCGACTGCCCCGCACTCATCACTGCTCCCCACAGTGCCACGCCCTCAGGGTTCTGCGCCGCAGGTGCCAGGTCCACAATGAACACGTCCGTCCGGCATGGTGGCACCGAGCATGGCTGGTTCCCGCTGCTATCCCCCAGGGCGTTGTAATAAGGAGATCCGAACAGATAAAACCTGCCCGTTTGCGATCCCGATCCGATTGTGTACTCCCCCGAAAACTGAGTGGTTGGTTCTCCCCCGGTGTGGGCAAAGCGCACGATGTTCCCGGACCGCGCCGTGTTGCTCGGAGCGAAAATCCCCAAAACTTCATTCACATCGCAGTTCGTATAGCTCGGCACATCCGGCCCCGATGTTGCTGTCGTCAGAAATGGTTCCTGATCCAGCCCCGTATTGTTGTTCCACCCCGGATGCGAGTCGTTCACCTCTGAGTCGGCTCCGCACAGCCCGGTAAAGGTCGAGGCCGGGAAGGTCGTCACCGCTGCGGGATTGGCAAAGGTTCGATACGCGTAATAAGGAGTGCTGTACTGATTCACGAACCCCTCAAACCCGCCCACCCAGTGCCCGCTGCAATGCCCCCCCGCCGGATCGCAGAGCGTCCACACCTTCAACGTCCCCCGCTCCCACACAAACGGATTGTTGCCCAACGAAAAGTTCAGCGACCCGCCCGTCCCGCTCGTGCTCGCCGTCCCTGTCCAACCCGTCCCCGTGATGGTGTTCGTCCCGGAATTGATGGCGCTGATGTTGAATGTCTGGTTGTTGAAACCGCTGGTGCTGTTACCCGTGACCTCGACTACCGCGCCCACAAAGAAAATCGTCGTACTGCTCACCACCGCGCTCACCGCCCCACCGCTTCCCGAGGTCACGGAAACGATCGTCTCTCCATCCGGCGTGCCCCCCGGCGCCACGATCACATACTTCCCATCCAGCGAAGCCTTCACATTGTGAATCCCCGTCGTCCCCATCTGCGTTGCCCCGTTCGGGCAATTCTGGCACTGCACCGCTCCCGTAGGGCCGTAGCTGCTGCTGATCGTGTTGGTCGAAGTATTCCAGCAATCGATTCCCACTCCATTCGTCCAGCCGCAAGCCATGCGCGCATCGTTCTGCACCCCATCCGGCGAGAACCCATCCGCAAAGATGGTGTCGTTGTTGTTTCCGCTCACCGGATCCGTTGTGAACCAGGTCCCCGGAGCCAGCCCACCGGCGAAGCTCGCAAAGTCCACCACGGTCGCCGGCGTCGTCGGAGCCGTGTTCGAAGCCACGCTGTAGGATTTCAGCACGCTGCCCTTCGCCGTCGATCCCGAGTTCATGAAGGCATAGAGCAGATCGGGCGTCACTCGCGAGTAGCTGGGCGCGCTCACCGGAATCACCGCCCCCACGCCGCTCTCATCCGCATACTTCAACGTGACCGCCAGCGTCGCCGGATCGAAGCTGTAGAACATCAGCGTCGTGCCCTGATCCGCGATGTAGAACGAGCTGTCGTTCACGCTCCAGTGATTCACATCCCCCGACCCGCCCGCATCAGCATAGAAACTGAAATTCTGTTTCGAGCACGGCGCACTCGGTTCTCCCACCCCGCCGCACCCCGAGGAAGCGTCCGTCACCCGCACCATCGGATTATGAAAACACCCACTCGTATTCCCTCCCGATACCGGCTCCGGATCCATCACGATCGTCCCCGCGCCCACCAATCCCGAAAACGGCGACGTCGCCGGCGGCGGAATCGTCGCCAGAGATGTGCAGGACCCCGCATAATTCGGCGGACCGTTCATCAGATTCGTCCCGATCGAAAATTCGCTCCCCGCCGTCCCCGTGCCATACACCGCATATCCTTCGTAGACGTGCGCCCCAATTTCCCATCCGCTTCCATAACTGTTCTGGTTTACTCCATTGATGTCCAGTTCATAGGCTGCTCCCAGATTCTGCCCCGCATCCACCACTCGGCGAATTCCTCGTCGGACGAAAATCCAGCACCATGCTCGTCGCTGGAAACGTGTAGTAGTCATTCCCGTCGGTCCCCGTCTCCTGTGTCCCGCCCAGCAGCCAGTTCACCAGTCCCGTATTCGTTTGGATCGTCGCCCCGCTCGCTTTGAAATCCTGAATCAGATTCGTGATCTCCGTACCACCCACCGGATCATTCTGCGTCAGTTCATTCAAATGCCAGAAGATTCCCCACGGCACGCCCCACACCGCTTCCTTCCACACCAGCGCCTGAATCTTCTGATCTAAGATTGCCGGCGTCACTCCCGACACCCCCATCCACGATGGATTCACTCCAAAGCTGGTAATGTTCTGCACGTTGAATCCGTCCGCATACGTATCCTTCACTCCCAGATCTTCTTTCAGAGCCCCACGCGCCCCGTTGTATGGCACGCCTTCCGTGATTCCCTGCATCGCCGTCGTCTCATATCCTCCCGGATACACATACACCGGCGTCGCCGGCAGCCCCGTCAGATTCGCCGTCATCCACTGCCGCGACAATGTAATCTCGTCCGTCGTCAACCGCGTCACATTCAACTGCAGGTGATACACCGCGCTCTTTACATCCTGCCCGCTGACGTCCGCCAGATCCTGCGCCAGCAAAGCCTGCGCCGTGTAGGCCGAACATCCCGTTCCATAAGGTCCCTGGCACGGCGTAAGGTAGGACGTCGTAAACTTTCCCGTCGCCGCCAGCGCCTGCTGCAATTCCAGAATCGTCCCCTGCGGTCTGCCCTTGCGCCAGGTTGTAGCTCACGCTGTCGCTCGCGCCTGTCACGGCAATCGTCAGCACCTTACTGCTGATGCTCAACGTCGCCGCCGTTCCGCTGCCCGTGTATTGAACGTCCAGCGCATCCGTATTCGTATAGTAGGTGTGGGATATCGAATGCGACGTCACATCCCGCCCAGCATTCAGCCATCCCTGAAATTCCGAGATCAAAGTCTGCGCCAGCGGATACCCCACCGTAATCGCGGCGCCCACCGGCACTCCCGCCGCATCCGCCACCGGCAACACCGTGCCCGAGTAATATGTATCCGCGCCCGGCGTCATCCCCTCATCGTCGACCGTCAACGTCACCTCTGCTGGATATCTCTGGTAAACCTGCACGGCCGGCGCCGTATCCGCCGCAATATTCCCCGCTCCCGCGATCGGCCCGCTCCCGCTCGTGTACTCAACATCCGTCGATCCCGCGACCGCCAGACTCGACGCATAAAAATGACAGAAGGAATAGGAAACGGCTCCCGTGTTGTCCACCAGCGCGCCGTCCCGATTGGCATAAGCCTTATCGTTCACCATCGCGATCGCCGTCGCTACCCCGTCAAACCGGAACCCGTCGTAATTGAGATGCGCTTCGGAGTTATAGATTTTTACGTCTCCAGGCCCCGGCGCGCTCTCATCCACATAAAATCCCAGCGGCTGCGTCCCCTGCGGAATCATCGAGTCCGCCTCCATGTTCGCGAACACCAGATGATCGCTCGTCCCCTGCACATACACACCGTACTGATCGAACCAGTTCACCAGCAAGTGCTGGAATGCCAGCCACGACTGCCCATTCACGCTGATCACCGGCACATTGCTCAGCGCCATCGGGACAATCGGCCCGCTGTAATAATTTCCCGGATTCCCCACCGAAAAAACGTACACATACCCGTTCGCCAGATAAAAATCCCCCCACGCCGTCAAGTTCGACGACACCGCCGCCACCTTCTGCCCCCACACCGATCCAAATAGACAAAAGTTGATCGTCGTATAAGTCGGCGGCACCTTCGCTTTCCACGCATTCCCCGTCACCACCGCCCACGTCGTCGCCGGTACGGCGTAATACCCAGTCAGGTTCGGCGCCGCCCCCGTCCCATACGCGTCAAACGCAATCGGATTTCCCGAACTCCCCGAAGAAGCAGTCGCTAGACTTTCATTCCAAACGTCCCCGCGCTTGAACAAAACCGAATCGCCCGGATTGAAGGTCTGCGCATTCACATGCCCAATTGTTTGCCACGGCGTAGAAGAAGAAGT
Organism: uncultured Acidobacteriaceae bacterium; assembly: GCA_963827005.1. Lineage (GTDB taxonomy): Bacteria > Acidobacteriota > Terriglobia > Terriglobales > Acidobacteriaceae > Sulfotelmatobacter. Next base: position 324,450 of record CAWGZD010000006.1, on the reverse strand, counting down.
CCCGTTATTCGCGTCGCTTCCCGCGCTCGAGCTCACGTAGTAAGTCGTAGCCGAAGCGTTCGAGCACACGGCCAAGACCAGGACAACCCAAAGCCCTGTCATCCTGAGCGGAGCAAGGCGATTCGCGAAACGAATCGCCTTGCGGAGTCGAAGGACCCCGTATCTGCCGGCGCAACCCGCGACTTTTCTAGGAATTCCCACCACGATCCCTCCCCTTCTAAGCATCCCATTTCCCACCGGGTGCCCTATTTCTCGCGTCCTTTGCGAGAAGTGGGGCTTTTCTTCCGACACTCAGCCCTCTCGTTCCGCCTCGTCCTCAACGCTATCGACGCTGTCCCCTGTGTCGTAGTTCTGCAGCCCCGCATCCGCCGAGGGTGCTGGCCCGGGCTCGGTCACGCGACTCTCCGACGCGGCCGGCGCAGGCGTCTGCCCGCCGCCCGCCGCTCCTCCGAACTCTGTGACCGGCGGATTTCGATCACTCTCCTCAAACGCCTGTGGAATAGATGGTGTCGCCGCCTCTGGATCGATCACGCTGCTCATGACTTCCTCCTTGATAAAAATCGTTTGTAGATCTTTCTGATCCGCACATGTGGGGACTGCACCCCCGAGCCTGCCCTGAGCGGAGCCGAAGGGGCTGGCCATCGATCGCAGCTCGACAGCCTTTGCTGATGGCTGATAGCTGACAGCTCCTGGCCACCAATAAAAAAGGCCATCAGCTTTACGCCGATGGCCCCGAGGCCCCACTCCGAACCCTAGTGAATCTCCCACGCCATGATCGTCGCCTCCGTCGGATTGTCCGCCGGAATCGTGATCCCATTATTCAGCGTTCCACCCGCAGACACGCTCTCCGCAGTCCCGCTGCTCCCGCCCACGAACGTGAACCCTGCCGTGCTCCCGCCATAAATCTGCGCACATGAACTCGTACAGTTGCTCGTGATCGCCAGGTAATACTTCCCCGGCTGCAGCGTTGCGCTCGCCGCCCAGTTCAGCGTCTTGTATCCCAGTGCTCGCCGCAAACGCCGTCCCCGCCGTGTTTCCAATGTGCGCCACGATGTTTCCCGAGCTGTTCAGCACTCCAATGTCATACGTATTGCTCGTGTTGTCCGCCGTCGAAACATCGTAGGTAACCTGCGTCGTAGTCAGTGGAAACGTCAGCACCACGCCCCACAGCTCAGTTTTGTTCGCCGTGCTCGAAAAACTGATCGCCGTTCCGATCGTGTTCGTCGTGAACCACGGAATCGAATACGCCGCGCTCGTGCTCACGTTCGAACCCGGCATATCCAGAAACATCTGCACCGTCGTGCTCCCCGAACTTGCCTGCAGCACCCGCCCCAGCACCTGCATCCCACTCGGCTGAGTTCCCCCAGCATCGTGGCACAAAGGATAGAACCCGCTGTTCGCCGTGCTCGATGGCACGACAAAATCCCCCACCACCGTCGCCGTCCCATCGAAGCTGCAGTAAGCCGAACCCGTCCGCGCCAGCGTAACCACTCCGGCCGTTCCAGCATTGGCGATCACCACCCCGATCGCCCCGCCCGTCAATGCACTCGAAGGTTTCGCCGCGCAACCCGCCGCTGTCAGCACGGCCAGCCCATTCACGACCGTGCCATTCGTCGTGTCGTTACAAAGCTCATAACTCTGGTTGGCAAACCTGCCCAGTTCAAATCCGCTCCCGCTCGTCGAATTTCCCGCCACATAAACTGTCCCCGGCCTCAGCCCGCTTCCACTCCCTGAACTATTGAATGAACCCAGGTTGTACGTCTGATCCGTCCAGGGCTTGAAATTCCTGCTCGGCATCCACCACCCACTTCAGCCCGCTGTTGATCCAAAATCCCAATCCCGGCGCACTTCCCGAGGGTCGAACTCTCGCTGCGCACCACCGCATAGTTATCCGTCAGGTCATACCCCAGCGAAATCCGCTGCCACGTCGAGCTGTTCGTGTAACTCGAATACACATGCAGGGCCTGCGGATTCGTCGTGGTCTCCCCCACCACAAACTGCCCCAGATCGTATCCATCTTCCTGAAAAAGATTTGTGAAGTACGAACTCGTCGCCGTCGTCGCCACCTTCTGCGGAGTCCCCGCGCTCGCCGAGATATAAAAATTTCCATCGTTCGAGATCCCCAGCGCCGAAAGCCCCGCTCCCGCCGCCGCCATCGCCGTCCCCGGAATCGGCGAACTCACCATCCATGGCCCCGCCACCAGCAGTTGCCCGTTCACCGTCACGTTCCCGCTGAAGCTGCCTGCCGCTGCCGAAATCCCGTTGCTGCCCGTGTAGCTCAGCGTCGACCCGCTGTCCGTCAGTCCGCCGTCGCCACTAACCGCCGCTCCATTCGCCGCGTACATCGCCAGTTGCGTGGCTGTCCCGCTGTTCACCGCGCCCGACCCGCCGCCTCCACAGCCTGTACAAGTTCCCGTCACCGTCAAATTTCCGTTAATGTTCACCGGCACGTTGAACGTCTTCGCCGCTGCCGTCAGCCGCTCCAGAAAGCTTGCGTTATCTCCCACGTTTCCTATGTAGGACGAAATCGCCACCGGAGCGCCTATCGCCAGCTGCGCCTGGTTTTTGGAAACGCTGCCGTTATCCAGACCAATATAGGTGTCGCCCGCATCGTTCGTCGGGCGGAATAATGATGTCGCCAGCGTTTTTGCCGGATTCGAGTCCACCAGCGTAATAATGTGCTGCGCGTTCAGCCCCACTCCCGGCGAGATCTCGAAGTTCAATCTCCCCTTCACCCCTCCCGCCTGTCCGCCGCTGTTCGGACCGTTGTTCATCAGGGTCGCGCCTACCTCGGAAAACGAATTCCCGTGGCTGTCCCCTTCCAGGCACTGCACCCACGCTCCTCCGTAAGACGCCGCTCCCCCCGAACACTGCCGCGCATAAATCGTCGGACGCATGAACCCCGCCGTCGAAATCCATGCCGAACTGTTCACGCTTCCCTGGTCCGTATCCACAAACGCAGTCGGAAGTGAGCCCGCATTTTGCAACCCGTTTCCGCTCAGCACCAGCCCTCCCGGCCAGAAAGTGAGCGCCGGGAAAAACCCCGGAGTCGCAATCGCATAACTCGACGTGCTCGCCGAAGCCGTGTCGGTAAACGTACACACCAGCCCGCTGCATTGCGGCAAGTTCGTAGCCACGCTGCCGCAAGCCGTCGTGCTTCCCCCACCGCACGCCCCTTGCACCGGAAACACCGCCCCGTTCGCCCCCAGCGTGCTCGGCGTCATTCGCACCAGGTCGTAAGTCACCGTCCCCACCGGCGCCACGTGCGGCCATTGCACCGTGATGCTGCCGCTTCCGCTGCTGGCCGCATATCCCGCATACAGCGGATAGCTCGTCCCCTCCGCCGTGTCGTGCACCACAACGTAGTAGGTGTATGCAATGGATCCCGTATTCGCAAACTCCGGCATCCATCCGTTCGGCTGCTCTCCGCCCCTCACCGCCAGCGGAGATCCCCCCGAAAGGTAAATAATTCCTGCCGCGCTGAAAGCATTCCCCAGATACGGATTCGGGCACGGCCCCGCACCCTCTTCGTTGTAAACATTGTCGATCTGCGTCCCCCCGTAGCTCCCCAGGATCGTCGAAGTGTAGATTCCCCACATCCCGAAACCCTGGATCACGCTGTCGGTGATGTGCGTCGTGTTGTTCGCGTAAACCGTCACTCCGTTTCCACCGCACTGTGCGCTGATGTTCAGCTTGTCTAGCCACAGCACCGGCGTCGCCGCCGTCGTTCCCGCCGAGTACACAAACGATCCGCAATGGTTCGCTGTGCACAGAAGCGGCTCCGCCCCGTTGTCGAAATTCCGGATCGTCGCCGCCTGGTCATTGTCGATCACAAAAAACTGATTGAACTTTCCTCCGCCCGCCGTCGTGTACTTGATGTCTTCCATCGTCCCCGGAAGCGCATTATCTTCCACCGCGGCATTCTGAATCGCGATCGTTCCCGGAGTCGCCGCCGCCGTCAGGTTTGCCCCCGTCTGGCTATACGTCACCGAAGTCCCGGAAACCGTGACCGGCCCGTGACTCCCCCAATAAGCTGTATTGTCCGTGAAGTTGATGTTGACCAGGTCTCCCGTCTGCAGCGTGCTGCAGCCAGAACTCACCGTGATCGTCACCACGTTCGCTAGCCTCTGCGTATTCGTGATCTGGCATCCATCGGAATTCAGTGTCGAGGTCAGGTTCACTCCACGCAGCGTGATCCCGCCGTAGTGATTCGAATTCACCAGGTCTCCCAGAACCAGGCAGCGGTCGCGCGTCGAACACGAAAGCAACGCCCCATTCCCTTCAATCAACGTCCGGCTGCAGTGCGCAAAAATCGATCCATGCACCGGCAGCGCATTCCCCGTCGCCCCCGTCGCCGGAAGCACCACCCGCGCATTCGGATTCCCCCCGCTCCCGCTCGGAATCCCGCACGCATCATTGATCGCTTCCTGAATCCCGCTCGAGGCGCTGCTCAGCACGTATGTCGCCGAGTGCGTGTTCTTCGGAGTAAACACAATCGTCCCCGACGCCGCCCCGCTCGTACACGTCCCGCCCGTCACCATTGCCGGCTCCGGCGTCCCTTCCCCGCTGAGGTAGACGAAGTACATCGAGTTCCCGCTCGTATCCACTCCCACCGGGCAAGGCGTCAGCGTCACCGTCGCCTGCGTTCCCCCGACCAGACTACCGCTCGGACTCACGCTCCAGTTGTCCGTCGGCGTCACGTAACGAATACCGCTCAGGTTGTTGACGCTCAACTCAGTCCCCACTGGCTGCGCGATGTTCTGGCTCGCGCCCGGTCCGGTCACCACTCCGCCCGCCGCGCCGCTCGGCGTCGACGGCGCATACTGCCCCGAAGTCGAGGAATACGTCAGCACTTGCCCGTTCGCAGGCGCGCTCGACGCCACCGGCACACTCTGGATCGCCGTCGCGTTCGCGCTCGATCCGCACGGCCCCCACGCTCCGCTTCCCAGCAGACAATTCAGCCCCGATGCCGTCCCGCTCCCCAATTCGCTCGTCGGCACCAGCCCGCTCACCAGATCAGCCTTCACCGCCGCCGCAACGATCCACATAGTTTTTGTCGGCCGCCTGAAGTGGTGCTGTCGGAGCTTCCACTCAGCGTCAGCGGCCCCGTCATCGCCCCGCCCGCCGTCGGCAAAAAATTTCCCGCTCCTACGGTTGCGATCGCCGCATCCACGTACGCCTTATTCGCCACGTCGCCCGTACCCACCGGCGTCGGCACATTCGGCGGCACCGAAAAGCTCTTGGTCCCGGTCACCGTCTCCGTCCCTGCCAGGTGCACCACGGCATCGTCATTCGCCTTCGCCGCCAGCGCCGAAGTTCACGTACTGCATCGAGACCGGCTGCGCCGCCGTCCCCGCTCCCGGCGTCGTCCGCACCTGCGCCAGCGTTACCGGAGAACTCGCCGGCACCACCCAATACTCGGTTCGCACTTCGCTGGGCTGCAATTGGTACACCACCGTGTAGTACGTGTTCACCGGCGTCGCGTTCGCATTCGGCGCCAGAGCCACGTTCAACGCGCCGTTCGTTCCCAGCGTCACATCCAGCGACTCCGGGCGCCACACCCGTCCCGTCCGCCCTCGACAAATGCTGGCCAGGTCATAATGAGCGTTCCCTGCGCTGCGCTTCCGTCCGCCATGTAGACGGTGTCGATCACGCTCGTCAACGCCGGCCCATTCTGCGGAGACGGGCGAAGCCGTCCGCGGCAAAGGTTCTGCCGCAGCCGGCTTCGCCGCGGGGGAATCTGCTTTCTTTCCGCCTTTCGCGGAAGTTCTTCACGCTGCCGAAACCCTGTGCTCGATGCCGTTACCAGCATGACCGCCAGCACCAAATAAAAAAGCCGCCCCGTCGGGCGGCATGCCTGAAACATACTTCCTCCTCAAACTCTTCTAGAACCTGCGATTAAGCTCCGCACTTTCAAACGCTGTCATCCCGAGCAAAGCAAAGAACCCACCCGAACCCGTTCGAAAAGCCAAAGCCGAAGCCCGAAGCCCAAAGCCCGAAACCCGCCTTCACCCTCGCTCCTGCAAAAACTCTTCCACACTCCGCACATAAACATCGGCAAAGTCAGCGGCGGGACGTTTTGTCTCGATCAAATCCATCGCATCCTCAACCGTCCACCCCATCACTCCCAACAGAGCCAGCGTCATCATTGGCGCCCGGTGCACCCCGGCCGCGCAGTGGATAAAAACCTTAGCCTTCGGCGCTTCCAGTGCCTTCAGCGCAAACTCGACCCCGCGCTCAAAGACCGCCGAAGACTTCGGCTCAAAATCGTCGTCCACCGGATTCCAGCAGACCACAATCCCGAACGGCTTTGCCAGATCCGTGTCGTCGAACTCGATCTGCATGTCGATGATGTGGGTAATCCCCGCCGCCGATACAGCCGCCATGTTGTCGGCGTGCCAGATTCCGCCCCCAACTGCGATCTGGTCACTCACCCACGTAATGTCCATCCCCATCCTGCGCCGTGTGAAGCGTACGTTCTTGTCCGCCCCGAATGTGTCAGCCTGAGCTGTTCCCCGCAGCTTCTTCCTGCCCGGTCCCGCTGCCGGAGAAATCGACAGCCCGGTCAGGCCGCCGATCTCTCTTGCACTCCAAATCCCGGGCTTCATTCTATGGTATCCCCTCAGCTCTCACGCGCTCGACCTCTCGCCGGTAGGGCCCAATTTTGATTTTTGCTTTTCTTCGCGACCTTTGCGAATCCTTTGCGCACTTCGCGGTTAAAGGCTCTTGCTCCGCGAAATATGACGCCACCCTCGCCTATTCCTCATCCGCCGCCGCGACCGGCTCCCGCTCTTCCTCGATTGCTGCCTCGCCATCCTCCTCTGCCACACTCGGACCGTCGCTCTCAACCGCTATGCCTTCTGCTTCACTCACCGGCACAGCCGTAGTTGCGTCTTCGTCGCAAACCACCGGCTCAACCGGCAGTCCCATCCGCTTCAACAGCGTATACGCCAACGAACCCTCGAGCGGCTTCGCCATCGTCTGCTCCGTCGCCGGATACAGCCCCGCCGCCTCGAACAAATATTTTGCCGACGTCAGTTGCCCGGTTTTCGCAACTTTAATCACTCCGGTCGCGATCTCTTCCGCCGAGTCCCTCACCAGGTTGTTGATGTTTTCCCTCACCTGCACCATATCCTTCGGCTTCTTCTCCGCCGGCTCACGTTTCTTCAGGGATTTTTTCTTCGTCCCCTTACCCTTTGCCTTTGCCTTCTTCACGCTCACGGCTCGCCCTCCACAAAACTGTCGGCGTCCTCCCAAATCCCGGCTTCAGCCGCATAGGGCAATCTCTTGAGCAGCAGCGACTTAACCCGCAGATTTCACGCCGCCAGTGCGCAAAGCTGCGATGTAACACTACAGTTTCGCCCAAAAACACGAAAGGCGCGCTTTTCAGCGCGCCCTCTATAGAGTTTTTCTTTTTCTTGACTCTATATATTCAGAATAGCATTCTGCAAAGGGTGATTGGGACATTTTTTCAAATTTATTTTCGCCGCCTTTTCAATCAGTTGCGGGAAAAATCGCGTTTTACCCCCCTTGACAAGATTTTTTGAGATCCATCTCGGCGGCCTCATTCTCTCCTCTGCGCTCATCGCGCCTCCTTCTTCGATTCAACACGCGCCACCAGCAGTCGCACTCGAAGAAACTCCTCGCTAACCTCGTCCAGCAGATCGGGCAGTCGGCGTTCGATCGTCTTGCGCGCACAGTTCAGAATCCTCGCCGCCCGGTCATGGTCGTATTCCTGCAACACAATGCGGGCAATGATCTTCTGGTCGAAGGGATCCAGTCGCTCCAGGCAACCCTCCACATCGTGTACGAAAATCACGCGGTCTTCGAACGTGGTCGCGGTGTAGGCTGTGATCTTCGCCCGGAATACCTCCCGGCCGATCACCGAAGGCAGTCTCCCGGTCTCTATCGACAGGCGCATGTATCGTCGCAACAGCGCAGTCGTGCGGCTTCTGTACATCCAGATGTCTGGATTTCGGTCCAGAGCCGTTTCCTGCAGATCCTCTGGACTCGTCGCCACCTGCGCCGGAAAGTTATGCGCAAGCGGCGTTTGCCACCCTCCTTCCTGAGAAGACTCGCTCGCAGGCGTCTCTTCTGCCTCCATCCCCTCCACTGTCAGCCCGTTCTCCGCCGGATCTCCTTCCTCCGCCCCAGCCGCCATCCATGCCACATAGCCGCTCATTCCACACCTCCCGTCGCATCGCCATCCCCTCCCTCATCGTCTTCGAACTCAGCTGCATCCGCGCCCCACCGCGGCCCTCGCGGCAACTTCGCACCATTCGATTCCTTCGAGCCGGGCGGCAGTTGAGCCATCTCGCGCCCGCAAGCCGCACAATAAATTTGCCCTCCACCCACCGGACGCAGCCACAACCCGCCACACCGTTCGCAATACTTCAATTCCACTTTCTGCTCGTTGCCCGGCTTGCTCTCTCTTGCTCCCATCACGCCTCCTGAAGGCTCCCGGTTCCGCGTTGCGAACCTGGGCGGTTGCGGTCTTAACACTTCTGCCGAAGTCCGAAGGCTGCGGCGACAAAAAAAGCCCTGCGCCGGTCGCCGCTTTTCTAAAGCGGAAACCGAACGCAGGGCTCGTTTCTCTTACGATGACCTGCTTGAGCTATTTAGTTTTTGGAACTGGGCGCTGCATCACTTGCTTAACTTGGCTGCCCGGCAAAAAGCGTCACCCGTTTCCGGGGATCGTCTACTGATCGTTCTAAAGTTCGACCTGGAGGTTTCGACCTATGGCTCGCTCGCCACACCCGATTCCAGCCCGGAACCCGCCTCGTGCTGGCGAAAAAAACCTTCCTCATAGCCCGACTTCAACACCCGGCCATTTTGCAAAACCACGCTGACCCGTCCGCTGAAGTGCAGCGACTTCAACAGGTGCTCCATGGCCGCGGAAAGCACCTCCGCCGACCTCACTTTCCGGCGAAATTCGACGAAGTTCTTTTCTTCGTTGCAGTTGTCCACAATACCCATACCTGAAAATCCCTAGGATCAAAATTGGGTTATACGGTAGGGCGATCGTATAGCTGCTAATTTTCTCAGTCAAGGTTGATATACCAAAGGAGCTGTGGAAATCTCCATCACTTAGCGTATGGCTATAAGCTGCGTGGTATACTCCCTGCCATGAAATTCCGAGTATTGCAAGACAATCTGCGGGAAACTCTTTGGGAGCGCATCGAGGAAGGCGACCTGACCGGCCTCCGTCTGGCGCAACAGACGGGTTTTAAACAGGCTCACATCTCCAACTTCCTGAATCGTAAGCGCGGCCTAAGCCTCGAGGGTATGGACCGGGTCCTCGCCGTCCAGCATCTTTCCGTCCTCGACCTGCTCGAACCATCCGAGGTCAACAAGCGCGCTTCCATTCTGCCTCCCAGCAACGACGAGTTCCAGAACGTCCTCCTCACCGACGGAACCGTGGCCGCCACCCATCCCCTCATCACCAGCATGCACGTAAAGGAAATCCTGAAATTCAAGAAAAGCTTTCTTAAGAAGCTGAAACCGGAAACCGAAGGCAATCGTCAGAACTGGGAGCGCTTCGTGCTCATCAAGGTCGACAGCCGCGAAGGCATGAGCATGTACCCGCGCCTTCAGCCCGGCGCCACGCTCCTCATCGACCGCCACTACAATTCACTCAAACCCTACCGCAAGGGCGAGTTCAACATGTATGCCGTGCTCAAGAACGAAAGTTGCACGGTGAAATACGTGGAAACGGCCGGCAACCACCTGATTCTGCGCCCCCACAATCAGGCGTCTCCTATCGAAGTCGTGACCATGGAAGAAGGCAAGTCCGCCTCCGACTACCTGGTCGGCCGCGTCTGCCATGTGGGAATCGAAACCTAGAACCAGTTCTCAGTTCTCAGTAGCAGTTCTCAGACCTTGGCTCCGGCGGTTTTTCTGAGAACTGACAACTGAGAACTGAGAACTACTCCGCAGCCAGGCTGTCGAACATTTTCCAGAGCTTATCCGCCGTGGCTCGATAAATTACATACCCGCTTCCGGCATCGGACGTCTCGCGAAACAACAACTCCCCGCGACCGTCTCCGTCCGCATCCACCACATCAATGAACTCCATCCGCGGCGTCACGTCGAGGTGGAACTTGTCGGTCACTCCCGAATACAGCTTGCGCAGGCTTCCGTAGATGTCAGTCTTGGCTACCAGCGCAACACTGTAGGAATCCGGCGCCGCAGCCCCTGATGGCGCAGTCGCCGCAGCCGCCGAGTGCGCCTCCGCCGTCAGGATCATCACTGGCTGGTTGTTCCCCCACACATCGAAGGCGCGAAACTGAATGTTTTCGAGCACCGGTGGCGCCGGCTTAGCCGGTTTGCGGGCGGCAGCCCCAGTCTTCGCGGCCGGCGGGTTGGCCGGGATGCGGTTCCTGACCAGCGCATTCGCATAAGCCCGCACCTCATCCCCCGCCAGCGCAATCATCGCCTTCCGCTGCTCGTCCTCTTCGCCCGTCTTCCAGAAGAACTTGTAGGACTTAGGATCAGGCCCTCCCCCATCGGAGACTGCTGGTACAAGTTGCACCGGCCCCGGTCCGGCCACGGTAGCGGCCGTCGCCGGAGCTGCAGGATCAGTTTTTCCGACCTTCGGCGCAGGATCCTCATCCTGCGGCGCGGACTGCGTCGGCTTTCCCCTGCGCAGCGTGGGGCGATAGTAATTCTCCGCCGTTTGCCCCTGAGCCGCCTGATCTGTCGACGCCGATACCGAGGCTGCCGGCGCTGCCGCCGGCTTGGGCGCATCCTGCTTCGAAGGCGCCGCGCCAGTTGAGCCGCTCGCCGGCGGCGCGGGAGCCGGCGCCGCCGCCGGAGCTGCCTTATCCCCTGTTCCCGCCCCGCCAGCCGTACCCGAAGCTGGTTCCGGGCTTGCATTCGGACTCGCGTTCGGAGCCGCGGGCTTCGCTGTCTTCCCTCGAGTCAGCCGCGGCCGTCCATCGTTGTCGCTGCTATCCATCCCCACCGGCTTGTCTTCCGCTTTGCGGGTCGCCTTCACCGCTTCCGTCCCGTTCGGCAAGTACGAGCCCGATCCCACCCACGGATTCGCACTGCCCGGGCTCTTACTGTGCAGCGCTCCGCTCACTGTGAACAAGCCCTGCGAATCGCCGGCTTGCTCGATCTCATACACCGTGCCGGAGTCCAGCGCCATCGGCACCGGATCCGCCTTGTAGGCGCTGGCATCGTAGAACTTCCCATCCACCAGAATCGCGATCGGGATCAACGTCCCCTTGCCGCTGCTGTTGAGCTGCAATAGCGCCACTGCCCTCGGCCCCTTGACCTTTTTTTTCTTGGGCTCGGGAGGTTTCTCCTGGGGAGCATCGGGCTCCGGGCGCTTAAGCTCGGGCCTTCCCTGCGCAGAGCCTGACGGAACCATCATGGCAAAAAAAGCCAGAATGACGATGACGGCCAACCCTAATCTGCGATATAAAAACTTTCTGGACATAAATCGTTCCCGCCTCGGCAACGCTGAGATTGTGGACGCCATCTTCAACTCCAACTTCCCTGGAAACGAGGCGACGATCATCATGAGCATCAAGGTCAATGATAAGGCTCCCGAGTTTACTTTGCAGGACGAGAACGGAAAGGACGTCTCGCTGAAAGGCCTGCGCGGCAAAGTCGTGGTGCTCTACTTCTATCCTCGCGCCGACACTCCCGGATGCACCATCGAGGCTTGCGAGTTTCGCGATACCTTCAAACAGATGCAGAAAACCGGCGCCGTGTTACTCGGCATCTCCCCCGACACGCCCAAGGCCCAGAAGAAGTTTCAGGAGAAATTTCAGCTGCCGTTTTCCCTGCTCGCCGATGCCGACAAGAAAGTCGCTATCGCCTTTGACGTATTGAAAGAAAAGAACATGTACGGCAAGAAAGTGATGGGCATCGTCCGCACCACGTTCATCATCGCACCCGACGGCAAAATCCAGCACATCTTTCCCAAAGTAAAGGCAGAAGGCCACGCCGGAGAAGTGCTGGCTTACCTGAAAGAATCCGCGAAAGGTGCCGCATAGACGCCTGACTTCTTCGTGACCCTTCCACATCCTCCACTCTCGGCGATCCATCCCCTCGACCGCGCTTTCTTTGCTCGCCATCCGCAGCGCGTGGCTCGTGAACTTCTCGGCAAAGTGCTGGTGCGCAACGATGGCAGGCTGCGTTTGGCCGCCCGCATCGTCGAGACCGAGGCCTATCTTGGAATAAACGATCCCGCGTCCCACTCCGCCGCCGGCAACACGGCGCGCACCTCAGTCCTGTTCGGACCGCCCGGCTACGCCTATGTCTATTTCATCTACGGCAATCACTACTGCCTCAACGTGTCGTGCGAGCGCGACGGCAAGGCCGGGGGAGTGCTTTTCCGGGCCGTCGAGCCGCTCCTCGGTATCAAGCAGATGGCGCAAGCTCGAGGAATCGAAGTACACGCGCCGCGCGACCTTCCAGCACTCACCAGCGGACCAGGCCGCATGGCCGAAGCCTTCGGCATCACCCGCACTCGCGATAACGGCCACGATCTCACCTCCCAGGGCTCCGGCTTGCGTGGCGGCCTGTGGATCGGCGACGACGGCTTCCGCGCCAGAAACATCCGAATCACTCCACGCATCGGCATCACCAAAGCAGCCGACCGGCCGCTGCGCTACATCCTCGAGGGGAACCCATTCGTTTCCGGCAAGAAAGCTTTTCGGTAATGCTCCGCCCATTCGGTCCTCCGTTTCTTGACAAACGGGTGTAGACTGTCTTTCGGGTCAGAGGCGCGGGAAGCCGCTCCAGTCAAGGCCTTTGACCTGCCGCCAACCCCGGCGAACCAATCGTCCATTTTCCAGCATCCCCCGGAAGCTAGGGATCATCTGACTGAACAGGAGCCCGCTTGCGCCGCCTTACTTTATTTCGCGCTTCGGTCATAGCGTTTGCGATTCTGTTCGCATCTACGCCAGGGCTCTCGCGGGCTGTCGATGCCGTCGCTCTCCGGCCCGAGCCCACCGCTCCTTCCAGCATCGTGATCGGATTTGTAGGCGGCTTTGTAAAGCATGACGACCTGCACCACGGCCCCGTTCGAGCCGCACTGCAAATGCAGCGGACTTTCCCCAAGGATACTTACATCCGGGTTTTCGAAAACCGCCGCAGAAAACAAGCCTACGACGCCGTGATCCGCTTGCTCGATACGAATCGCGATGGAGTTCTTTCCGCTGAAGAAAAGGCCCGCGCCCGCATCATCCTCTTCGGCCACAGTTGGGGAGCGTCAGCTGCGGTGTTGCTGGCGCGCGACCTGCGCCGGCAAGGCGTTCCGGTCTTGCTCACGGTGCAAGTCGATAGCATTCCCAAATCGTGGCAAAACGATTCCATCATCCCTGACAACGTGGCCGAGGCCGTGAACTTTTATCAGCCTCACGGCATTCTCCGCGGCCGCGCGCAGATCATTGCCGCCGATCCCGCAAAAACCCAAATCCTGGGAAACTTCCGCACCGATTATAAAAAAGACCCGATCACCTGCCCCAACGCTTCCTGGGCGGAACGCGCCTTTACCGCCGACCACATGCAAAGCGAGTGCGATCCCCGCGTCTGGTCGCGAATCGAAGACATGATGCGGCAGCGGCTGTCGGCTCCCGAAATCTCTGCGAGCCATACCGCGACTTCCATCGAGAGTGGGTTGCAACGCTAATCCGTTTTCCTGAAAAACTTCTCCCTTAAAAGATTTGTCATCCCGAGCGCAGCGAGGGATCTTGGTGTCCGTAGGCGGCAACACGAGCGTAGTGGGGCAGCGATGAGACCTTTAGCGTGGCAGCTTGTGCAGCACAATGTTATCAATCAGACGCGTCGAGCCCACGAACGCCGCAACCGCCACCAGCTCGCCGTTGGCCACGATTTCCACTGCATCCAGGCTGTCGGCATTCACGATTTCGAAGTAGTCCAGCCGGATTGATTTTTCTCCCGCAACTTCTTCGCGGCCCTCAGCCAGCAGCTTTCCCGCGTCGCGTTCGCCGGCTTCCCACGATCTCTTCACCCGCATCAGCGCGCGTTGCAGCGCCAGGGCCTGTTTTCTCTGCTGCAGGTCGAGATAGGCGTTGCGCGAGCTCATGGCCAGCCCGTCTGCCTCGCGCACAATCGGACACGCCACGATCTCCACGGAAAAGTTCAGGTCGCGCACCATGCGGCGAATAATCGCCACCTGCGCCGCATCTTTCTGTCCAAAGAAGGCTGCATCCGGCTCGACGATGTGAAATAGCTTCGCCACCACTGTTGTCACGCCGCGAAAATGCCCCGGCCGCGATCGTCCATCCAGTTTGTCGCTAAGCTCTTCCACCGTGATCCAGGTCACAGCACCGGCCGGATACATCTCTTCGACCGTCGGCGCAAAAAGCAACTCCACACCCTCGCTCGCCAGCAAATCCCGGTCGCGCTCAAAGCTTCGCGGATATTTCGCCAGATCCTCGTTCGGCCCAAACTGCGCGGGATTTACAAAAATCGACGCCGCGACAACGTCGCACGAACTCCGCGCCGCCCGCACCAGAGCTAAATGCCCTTCATGCAGCGCTCCCATGGTGGGCACGAATCCCAGCCGCTTACGACCGCTGCGCGCCAGCCTGCATGCAGCCCGCATATCTTCGATTGTGTTGCAGATTCTCATTGCGCGGAAAGTCTTCGTCAGGGTGTTGAGATCCAGTTGATGGCGACGTGCGCACCCTCCAGATCGCCCGCAACAATGCCGCGGCTTCGCCGAATCGCAATCTTGTCGGCCTCGGAAGCAGTGGGTTTTTCATCCACCAGGATCGCCACCACTCGCCCGTAAGTCCAAGCAGATGCGGGCAAGCGTGCCAGCGCGTTCAAAACTTCTCCCGGCTTCAGAATTTGTTCTTCGTTGGCGGTCACGCTGGTGAGCAGCCCCACCGCGTCCGCACGGATCACCAGATACGGATTGCTCCAATGCTTAGTCGGTTGCTGGGATGAGATCGCCGGATCGGCCGCGGGGACGGCCTGCAGCAGGGTGGCCGCGTCCGGTGGTGGCGGCAGCGCGTTCTGTCGCGAACAAGCCGGAAGCGCCAGGCTCAACATCAAATCGAATACGAGGACGAATACGAAGCCCGCTGGCCGACCACGCAAGGCCGCGGAAAAACTCACCGCACCACCGCAGGCACATCGGCCTTCACCGCCCAAACCAACGCGACCACCCACCCGATCATCGTCCAGCCCAGGAAAAAGTTCAGCAGCAAAATCGCAGCAATATCTCGCTTATTGCGCGCCAGAGCAATGATCGACGGCAGAAAATACATCACGAATCCGAAACCGATGAACGGGAGAAAAAACGCAGGCAAGACGTGCGCCATAACTACCTCCTGACAACCTTAGCCTAGCACCATCGCGGACCGAGTTTGAAGCCTCGATCCAGATTTATCCTAAGTAGGTTTATCCGTACAATCCGCGTAAATCCGAAGCCAGGCTTTTCTCACCGCATCGCCCGCTTCCGCGCCATCACAGTCTCCAGCGCCGCCTTCGTCTCCCGTGGCAAATGGTAGGACTCCTCATCCGACGGATATTGCAGTGACCGCACGTCGGCGCGAAACGCCCGCACCGCGCTCGCGATCAGAGCGCCCGCATCGCCGTAGCGGCGCACAAACTTGGCCGGCGGCGCAAACGTCAGGTTAAGCAAGTCGTGGAACACCAGCACCTGCCCGTCGCACTCCGGACCAGCGCCAATGCCGATCGTCGGCGTGCCCACCTCCGCCGTAATCATCGCCGCCACTTCCCGCGGAATCCCTTCCAGCACAAGGCAAACCACGCCCGGCGCGATCCAGCGCCACGGCGTCGCGCATAAGCTGCTCAACCCCGCTCAGATTTTTCCCCTGCACCTTGTAGCCGCCCATCACATTCACCGACTGCGGCGTCAGCCCAATGTGCCCGGCCACGGGAATTTCCGCATCGATGATGCGTCGAATCAGGTCGGCACGCTTCTCGCCGCCTTCGATCTTCACCACCTCAGCCCCGCCTTCTTTCACAAAGCGCGTTGCGTTGCTCAACGCGCTCTGCGGGTCAACCTGATAAGACCCGTAAGGCATGTCGGCCACAGCAGCGCGTGCTTCACGCCGCGCCGCACCGCCTTCACGTGATGCAGCATCTCGTCCATGGTGACCGAGAGCGTGTTCTCATACCCAAGAATGGTCTGCGCCAGCGAATCGCCCACCAGAATCATCTCAATGCCCGCCTCGTCGACCAAACGCGCCGTTGCATAGTCGTAAGCGGTGAGGCAGGTGATGGGTTCGTGATGGAGTTTTCAGTTCCCGCAGAGTAGCGGTGGTGACCTTCTGGCGGATCTCGTCGTGACCGGAAAAGCCGGGACGCCCGCCCATCGGGGTGAGACTCATCATGTCCTCCAGTGCCCCTCCGGCTCAGCCGGATAGAGCCTGTTCAGCATCTTCGTGGATGCTAGGAGGTATTGTAGCGCGCAAATTAACCGTTCGTCGATGGTTGTCTGTTATGGCTTGGCTTCGCCTTGGAGGGGAGTGGAACAGCTGGGTAAGACACTTGACAGTATCTTACCTTATGGTAAGATGCATTCATGGCGACCTATCGCACCGTGATCAGCTCCAAGGGCCAAGTGGTGATTCCCGCGGAACTGCGCGAACAATTCGGCCTGGACAAAGGCACTCCCGCCACCTGGAGCGAAGAGAAAGGAAGGCTTGTGTTGACGCCGATGACTAGGCAACGGCTTGCGACGAGATCAGAGGGTTCCTGAAGCTCAAGCCCGGGGAACGCTCGATGTTTGAGGAATCTGTTCAGCGGAGCGGGAGCGCGAGCGCAAACGAGAGGATCAGTGACTCGTCCGTTCCCGCGGGGCGGCCCGCGCGGCATGTGCTGGACGCCAACGCGTTGGTCGGGCTCTTCGAGGATCGCGAGGGTGCAGCGGCGAAGATTGAACGTCTGCTGGACCAGGCCCTGCGAAACGAAACGCCGCTCTTGATGTCAGCTGTGAACTGGGGCGAAGTCTTCTACATCGACTTGGCGACGGCACGGCGAAGCCAGAGGCTCATGAAGCCGAGGCGATGCTGCGGGAGATGCCCGTCGCGGTTATCGATGTCGATCGGGCACGGGCGTCTCGCGCCGGAGCGTTGAAACAAAAACATGGTCTAGGCTATGCCGATGCCTTCGCCGCCGAATTGGCGATTGAGCGCAACGCGTGGCTGGTTACTGCCGATCCGGCATTCGCGAACCTCGGACAAGGGCTTTCCGTCTATTCTCTTCCGCGATACGAGAAGTAGAAACGCAAGCGAGCAACGACTAGCGACTAGCGGCCCACGACGCTCCTCAAGCTCCCACCGCCTCCTGCCCGCCCAGTGGCAAGAAGTATTGCGTCCCTTTGATCGGCTCCGTCACTTTGCGCAGCAGCTCCTGCAAATCCTCATTGCGGTCAACGAAATCAATGTCGGAAGTATTCACGATCAACAGGTCCGACGACGTGTAGTGAAAAAAGAAGTGCTCATAGGCCTTCACGACTTCCTCGATGTACTCATCACTGACGGCGTGCTCGCCCGGCGCATTCTTTTTCTTGAGCCGCTTCTTTAACACCTCGGGTGTGGCCTGCAAGTAGATGACAAGATCCGGCGTGGGCAGTTTCTCGCGAAAGTGGTTGTAATAGCGGTTGTAGGTGTCGAGTTCCTGGTCCGTCAGGTTCAGGCAGGCGAAAAGTTTGTCCTTCTCAATGATGTAGTCGGCGACCACGGTCTTCTGCGACCGCGGACCCAGGTCGAGCGCCTGCAACTGCTCGAACCGCTGCACCAGAAACGCAAACTGCGCCTGAAACGCCGCACCCCGCTCGCCCTCATAAAAGGCTCCAAGAAAAGGATTCGAGTCAGGCTCCATCACCCGCTGCGCATTCAGGCGCTCCGCCAGAATGCGGGCCAGCGTGCTCTTGCCGACTCGGATCGGACCTTCGACAGCAATGTAACGGGGAAGCTCGAAAAGATTAGCCATGGGCTCGCAAGAATTCGGAAGCTGCAGGATATCTCGGATATCGCCGAGTGGCAATTGAGGGATGAGTTAACAGGGAAGAATTGTGCAATCGAGTGATTGCGCGGTTTTGTGATTTTGAAAAACGTCGCACGATTTTCAATCCCCCAATCACGCAATCGCTAAATAACTCAATGCACTACAATCCCTGCATGCTGGTCCCAGCCCTAGTGGGCGCCGCCTCAGCCGCATCCGCCGTCGCCGCCGGCTACCAATCCATGGCCCCGACCGGGCAATGGTACGGAAAGACTTTCACTGGACTGCCGCGCGGTTCGCGCCAACTGGCGCTGACCTACGACGACGGTCCCAACGACCCACACACGTTGCGCCTGCTCGAAGTTCTCGCGAAACACGGCGTCCACGCTACTTTCTTTCTCATCGGACGCTACGTCGAGCAGCGTCCCGATATCGTTCGTGAAATAGTCCAGGCCGGCCACGTTGTCGGCAACCACACCTTCACCCATCTGCTGCTGACTTTCAAAAGCCCCGCAGAAATCCGCCACGAGCTCAGTCAATGCCGCTCTGCTCTGCAACAAGCCATCGGCCAATCCTCGAATCTCTTTCGTCCTCCCTTCGGAGGCCGCCGTCCCGCCGTGCTCCGCATCGCTCGCGAATTGAGCCTCGAACCCATCATGTGGAACGTAACCGGCTACGACTGGAACGCCCCGCCCGCCGCGGCAATCGAGCGCAAGGTGAGCAACCAGATTCGAGGCGGTGACGTCATCTTGCTGCACGATGGCGGGCACAAACAAATGGGAGCAGATCGCTCTCAAACCGTGATCGCCACAGATGGATTGATCGCTCGCTACAAAACAGAAGGATATGAATTCGTGACAATTCCGCAGATGCTGGAAAAAGCGAAGAGCAGCTAAAGTATTCGGAATTTCTCTGTGACTCTGTGTCTCTGTGGTGAAGTCGCTCTCATCCCTTCACCGCCGCAAACGCCTGCTTCGCCGCCGCAATCGTCCGCTGCACATCCTCTTCGGTATGCGTAGCGCCCAAAAACGCCGCCTCATACTGCGAAGGCGGCAAATAAACTCCGCCATCCAGCATCGCACGAAAGAACTTTCCAAACGCTTCCGTATTCGATTTCGAAGCAGAATCCCAATCCGTCACCGGCCCCGGCGTAAAGAACCATGTAAACATCGAGCCCACGCGGTTGCAGCACAGCGGCACGCCCGCATCCTTAGCGGCAGCAGCAACGCCCTCCACCAGTTCTTTACTCAACTTCTCGAGCTGCGGATAAATTTCCTGCTTGTGATCCCGCAGATGTTTCACCATCGCGCACCCCGCCGCCATCGCCAGCGGATTGCCGGACAAAGTCCCCGCCTGATACATCGGCCCCAGCGGCGCCACCAGGTTCATAATCTCGCTGGAACCGCCGTAAGCACCCACCGGCAAGCCTCCTCCGATGATCTTGCCCAGCGTCGTCAAGTCCGGATGAATATTGTAAAGTTCCTGCGCTCCGCCGTAAGCCACGCGAAATCCCGTCATCACTTCGTCAAATATCAGCACCGACCTCTCGCGTTCGGTAATCAGACGCAAGGCCACCAGATAATCGTCCGCGCCGGGCACGCACCCCATGTTTCCCACCACCGGCTCAACGATCACGCACGCAATCTGATGCTTGAACTTCTGGAAGGCGTACTCGACCGCCTTGATGTCATTGAAAGGCAACGCCAGCGTGAATTGGATAAATTCCTCGGGAACACCCGCCGATCCCGGAATGCCCAGCGTCGCCACCCCCGAACCCGCCTTCACCAGCAGCGAATCGGAATGCCCGTGGTAGCAGCCTTCAAACTTCACAATGTATTTGCGCTTCGTATAAGCGCGCGCCAGCCGGATGGCCGACATCGTAGCCTCGGTTCCCGAACTCACGAAACGAATTTTCTGCATGGGGGGCAGTGCCGCCAGCACCAGCTCCGCGAGATCGGCCTCACCCGGCGTCGAAGCTCCAAAACTCGTTCCATTGCACGCCGCACCCACGATGGCGTCGAGCACATCCGGAGCAGCATGGCCAAGAATCAGCGGCCCCCACGATCCCACATAGTCGATGAACTCGTTTTCATCCGCATCCCAGATGTGCGAACCTTTTCCCCGCACAATGAACGGCGGATCGCCGCCCACCGAGCCGAACGCGCGCACCGGCGAGTTCACTCCGCCGGGAATCATGCTCTCCGCGCGCTGCTGCAATCGCCGCGACTGCTCGACTTTTCGGGACGTCGTAGAGGGCATCAAGTCTTCCTTAAATCAAGACTGACTACTATAGCAGCGCCGCCACGAAACAAATTAATCAGATATTCACGGTTCCGCCATCATTGTGCAACATGGCGCAGGTAACCTGGGGTCATCACGTTGCCCTTCTAACCGGGAGGGTTTCAAAGGACAGCTTCGGGGGCTCCGGGCTGTCCTTATTTTATTTTCCCGCCTCTCGGCTCGAATCTCACTTCAAATACGAGCGCACAATTTCCATCAGCTCATCGGCCGCAATAGCCTGTTCCGAGGTTGTTTTGCGCGACGGATCGAGCACGTGAAACCTGACGTGATCCTCCAGCAATTCCGCCATCAGCCCATTCATGGCGCCGCGCGCAGCTGTGATGAGTTGCAATATGTCCCCGCAGTCCTTGCCCTCATCGAGCGCGCGTTCCATGGCGTCAATCTGTCCGCGAATACGCCTCACCCGCAATTTCAGCTTCTCTTTCTCCCGCAGCGTATGAGCCATTTCAGCCCCCTGGCTATAATTTGTGACTTTTATCTTGACTATACTATAGGGGGGTATGCTACAAAAGCAAGGGCCGGCACAGAGTCGTTGTTCAGGAAGGGCTGCAAGGAAGACCTCAGCTCCGCTCTGTAACATTCCTTTAATTTAAGCTGCGTAGCCTCGGAGGTTGGCGGCATCCAAAGTCCGGCAGTCTTGGTTCGCTACAATACTCCACTGGTATTAACCATAGTTAACTCCCTGTGATAGAGTCGCGTTAAGCCAAAATCGCGTTAGCAAAATGAAGAAGCAGTCTCAACTCGCAAAAATCGGCGCGCGCAGTCTGCTTCTGTTCCTGTTCTGGGCCGCTACCGCCGGTCTGGCCGACGCACAGCAGCCAGATTCGCCCCCGGCCGCAAAACCTGCTGCCTCCCAGCAAGTCGACGCGGCCAGTCCGTCCGATTCGCTGGCCGATCCCAACCCCGAAACCATGTTCCCTCATTTCACCGACACGCGTTTCTGGCTTTCCGGTCAGGCAAATTTTATTTTTCAGACCCATCCCCCGTTCTATGCCGCCTATAGCGGCAAGAATAGCCTCAGCCCCAACTACGAGAAGGCTACCTCGCGCGTCCTGACGCTCTACACCGGCGTCCGCTTTAACAATTCCACCGAAGTGTTGGTCGACATCGAAGAGGCCGGCGGAGCCGCGCTCAGCCTCGGCCTCGGACTCGCCGGCAACACCGATCTCGATATCGTCCGCAATCCTACCCTGAGCAAAGCGCCCTACCTGGGACGCGGCATGATTCACCTGGTGTTTGCGCTAAGCAAAGATAAAGTCGAGAACGAGCGTAGCTTTCTCTCGCTCTTCAGCGAATTGCCCCGCCGACGCCTCGAGGTTCGTGTCGGTAAATTCAGCATGCCGGATTTCTTCGATGTTAATTCCGTGGGCTCCGATACTCACCTTCAATTCATCAACTGGACCACCGACAACAACGGAGCTTGGGACTACGCCGCCGACACCCGTGGCTACACCGTCGGCGCTGTTGCCGACTTCGAAGACCGCAACTGGGGCTTTCGCTTCGCCGAGGTGTTAATGCCGAAGGTCGCGAATGGAATTGATCTGGTATGGAAACCCTGGCAGGTTCATGCGGAAAACTTTGAATACGAACTACGTCACGGCCTCATCCCGAAAAAGTCCGGCATCGTCCGTCTATTGGCCTACACCAATTACGCCAACATGGGCATCTATCGCGACGCCGTCGCCAACTTCGAAGCGGGCCTCACGCCCATTCCAGAGATTACCGACCATCCCTGGCACATCACGCGCAAATACGGATTCGGCGTCAACCTCGAACAGAATCTTCTGCCGAATCTCACCGCCTTCGCGCGCTTCGGCTGGGATAACGGCAAGACCGAATCTTTCGCCTACACCGAAGTCGATCAGACTTTCGCCGAGGGCCTCGGAGCCAGCGGCGCCTGGTGGCATCGCAAGCAGGACCGCGCCGGCATTGCCTTCGTCTCGAACGCAATCAAAAAAGATCACCAGAACTACCTCGCCGATGGAGGAGACGGCTTCCTGCTCGGTGACGGCGCCCTCAACTACGGCCGGGAAAATATTCTGGAAACCTACTACACCATCCACGTGTGGCGCGGCATTTATCTCGCGCCCGGCCTGCAACACATCAACGACCCCGGCTACAACCGCGATCGCGGCCCCGTCCTCGTGCCCTCGTTCCGCGCCCACGTCGAGTTCTGAAGGCTGGCAATCATCAGATCTGCGTTGAGATCGATGTGGGGGCAGCCGCCCTCGGCTGTCCATCGAGCGCAGCTCGACAGACCGTTCTACCTCTCCACCGTCACGCCCTTCCAGAACGCCACGTATCCCTTGATCTGCTTCGCCGCCGCCTTCGGTTCCGGATAAAACCATGCCGCTCCGGCATTCCGTTTGCCCTTGACTTCAAGGTCGAAATAACTCGCCGTGCCCTTCCACGGACACACCGTATGCACGTCGCTCGGCTTGAAATATTCCTTGCGAATCGCATCCGGCGGAAAATACTGGTTCCCCTCAACCTCGACCGTCGCATCGCTTTCCGCCAGCACCGCGCCTTCCCACATTGCTTTTGCCATAATGCCCATATAGATTCCTAACAGCCCCCGCCGCTTCAGAAACGTTTCGGGGCCAGATCCTGCAGGCGCCATGCCAGAAACCATCACCAAAATGCGATTCAACGGACACTCTATGACCGGCGCCCTACAGCGCGTCCTGGTGTGTTCTCCCCGCAACGCGGCCTGGGACCAACCCGAACGCGCCGCACGCTGGCAGGAACTCGGCTTCCAACACGCTCCCGATTTCGCAACCGCCCAATCTCAGCACGAAGCACTCTGCCGTGAACTGGAAACGGCCGGAGCAGAGCTTCTGGAAATCTCTGCCGCCCCCGATCTCTCCCTCGACGCCGTCTACACCCACGATGCATCCCTCGCCACCGATTATGGTTTGATCGTCATGCGCCCGGGCAAGCCCAACCGCGTGCCCGAAGGCCCGCGCCACGCCTCATTCTGCCAGACGCAAGCCATCCCAAGGCTCGGCCAGATCACGCCTCCCGGCACCACCGAAGCCGGCGACATCCTCTGGCTCGATTCGAAAACCCTGTTGATCGGCCACGGCTACCGCACCAACGCCGTCGGCATTCAACAAATGCGCGCCCTGCTCTCACCCAAAGGAGTGGAAGTTCTCTCCGCGCCGCTGCCCCACGGCCCCGGCCCATCCGCATGCCTGCACCTGATGTCGCTGATCAGCCTGCTCGATGAGCACACCGCAATCGTCGATCTCCCCTGGCTCGCTGTCGAGACCGTCGAACTGCTCAAATCTCGCGGACTCAACTTCATCGAAATCGATCCCTCCGAGCGCGACACGTTAGCCTGCAACGTCTTGGCACTCGGCGACAACCGCTTGCTCGCCATCGAAGAAAATCACAAGACCAACGCCCGCCTCCGCCAGGCCGGATTCGACCTCCGCACCTTTCCCGGCAGCGAACTCTGCATCAACGGCAGCGGCGGCCCCACCTGCCTGACTCGCCCGCTGCTCAGAACCTAAGCCGCAAGCACGTGCCATGTGGAGACAGCCGCCTCGGCTGTCCCGGCAGAGCGAAGCTCGCCGGACTCTTTTCAGTGCCCGGCATCACCCCGCGCTCTCCTGCTAAAATAATCCTGCATGCTTCTTCCCTTCGTCCGTGAACTCTTCACGGACGTAGAAAAGCTTCCCGCCTTCACGCGTGTTGCCTCCCACCTGAAGGAGAGCACGGGGCGCATTCGTGTGTCCGGCCTCACGCCTACCGCAAAAGCCCTGATGCTCGTGCTGTTTCAGCGCTCCGCCCGGCGTCCCCTCATCTTTGTCGTCAATGACAACCGCACCGTCGAAGACCTCGTCCCGCTCCTGCGCGGCTTCTGTGAACTCACTGCCGCCTGCGACCCCGAGTCCGTCATCTCCCTCCCTGCCCGCGACGTGCTCCCTTTCCAGAATCTTTCGCCGCACCCCGAACTTCAGGAGGAACGCGCCACGGCCTTATGGAAAATCGCCACCGGAGCCGCATCCATCGTGGTCTCGCCGGTTGCCGCCGCAGCGATCCGTCTGCGTTCCAGCGATTATTATGCCGATCTCGCCCGCACCATCCGCCGCGGCGAATCGTTCGATCTCGAGTCCCTGCTCGCTCACCTCAACACCGTCGGCTACACCGCCACCGACGTGGTCGAGATGCCCGGCCAATACTCTTCTCGCGGCGGCATCCTCGACGTCTACTCGCCCGAAGCCGATCGTCCCCTCCGCATCGAGTTCTTCGGCGATGAAGCCGATTCCATTCGCAAATTCGATCCCGCCTCGCAACGCTCCTCCACTCCCGTGGACGAAGCCCTCTTGCTCCCTCTCACCGAAACTCCGGTCAGCGAACATCTGCTCGCCGCCATTCACACCCGGCTAAGCGGCAAGCGAATCACCGGCAACGAAGAGATCATCGAAGCCGCCGTCCGCGCCGGCGGCGTCAACGTTTTTCCCGGCTGGGAGTTCTACTCCCCCGTCGCCGGAGCCGACAGCACCATCTTCGATCTCATTCCCCGCGCCGCCGTTCTGCTCGACGAGACGGATCAACTCCAACAGGAGTTCGATCGCTTCTGGACCCGCGTTCAGGAAGCTCACGAGCGCAGCGGCGTCGGCAATCTCGTCAAGCCTGAAGATCTGTACCTCCCGCCCGACGACTGGTGGAAAAAAACCGCAGCGCTTCCCGGAGCCGATGTCGAACATCTCGGCATCACCCGCGACCTCAACGAAGATTCCGTGACCTTCCTCACGCAGCCTTCGCCCCGCTTCCACGGCGCGGTTCCCGCCATGCTCGCCGAAGCGCAAAAGCTCAACGCCGATGGCAAGCGTGTCCTCTTCGCCGTTCCGAACACCGGCGAAGTCGAGCGCCTGGCCGACGTTTTCACCGAATACAACGTTTCGTTTCGTCTCGGAAGCCGCACCCGCGGCGGCGAAAGCTATGCCGACGAAACCAGCTACTTCGCCGGCGAAGTCCTCACCACCACGCTGGCCACTGCCTACATCCCCGATGGCGTTCTGCTCCCTGAGGCCAATCTCGCCATCTTCGGCGCTCGCGATCTCTTCGACGAATCCGAATCCGTCGCTTCGCGGCCGCAGCGCGCAAAATCCAAGGTCTCGGCCTTCCTCTCCGATTTTCGCGATCTCCAGGTCGGCGATTACGTCGTCCACGTCGAGCATGGTATCTGCCAGTACCAGGGCTTGAAAGAAATTAACCACGGAGACGGCCCCGCCGAGTTCATGCTGCTCGAATTCGCCGAAGCCGCCCGCCTCTACGTTCCGCTCACGCGCCTCGATCTCGTCCAGAAGTACCGCTCGTCCGAAGGCGCCAAGCCCGTCCTGAGTCATCTCGGCACCGCCGCCTGGTCCAAGACAAAGTCTCGCGTCCGCAAAGCCATGAAGGACATGGCGGACGAACTTCTCAAGCTCTACGCCGAGCGCAAAACGGCCGTGGGACACGCGTTTCCGCCGGGCAATGAGTGGTTCCGCGAATTTGAAGACGCCTTCGAATTCAACGAGACCGAAGACCAGGCCCAGGCCATCAAAGATGTAATTCGTGACATGGAATCCTCCCAGCCCATGGACCGCCTGCTCTGCGGCGATGTCGGCTACGGCAAAACTGAAGTCGCCATGCGCGGAGCGTTCAAGGCGATCAACGACAACAAGCAGGTCGCCGTCCTCGCTCCCACCACCGTCCTCGCCTTTCAGCACTTTGAAACTTTCAAGCAGCGCTTCGCACCGTTCCCAGTCACGATTGAGATGATCAGCCGCTTCCGCACCCCGAAGCAGCAAAAAGAAATTCTGCAAAAAACCGAAGCCGGCAAGATCGACGTCTTAATCGGCACCCACCGCATCCTTTCCAAAGACATCAAATTCTCCGACCTCGGCCTGCTCATCGTCGACGAAGAGCAGCGCTTCGGCGTCCGCCACAAAGAACGCATCAAGCAAATGCGCAAGCAAGTGGACGTCCTCACCATGTCGGCCACGCCCATCCCGCGCACCCTGCACATGTCGCTGGTCGGCCTGCGCGATATGAGCGTGATCGAAACTCCGCCCAAAGATCGCATGGCGATCCAGACCGTAGTCGCCAGTTGGGATGAAAAACTAATTCAGTCCGCCATCGAACAAGAACTCGAGCGCGGCGGCCAGGTCTACTTCGTTCACAACCGCGTCGACACCATCTGGGAGATCGCCGCCAAGCTCCAGCTTCTGGTTCCGTCCGCAAAAATCATCGTAGGCCACGGACAAATGTCAGAAGGCGAACTCGAAAAAGTGATGCTCAAATTCATGCATCACGAAGCCGACATTCTGGTGTCGACCACGATCATCGAGAACGGTCTCGACATCCCGCTCTGCAACACAATTCTGATCAACCGCGCCGACCGCCTCGGCCTTTCGGAGCTCTATCAGCTACGCGGCCGGGTCGGCCGATCCAGCCGCCGCGCCTACGCGTATCTAATGCTTCCGCCGGAAATCGAACTCACGCCCATCGCGCGCCGCCGCCTCGCCGCTCTGAAAGAATTTTCTGACCTCGGCGCCGGATTCAAAATCGCCGCCCTCGATCTCGAACTCCGCGGCGCCGGCAACATGCTCGGAGGCGAACAGAGCGGTCACATCGAGGCCATCGGCTTCGAACTCTATACCCAGATGCTCGAGCGCGCCGTCCGCGAAATGAAAGGCGAAGCCGCCCCCGACGAGGCCGAAACCCAACTCAATCTAGGCTTAAACATTCGCATCCCCGCGGACTACGTCCCCGAAGAAAACCAGCGCCTGCAAATGTATAAGCGCGTAGCGAGAGTAGAAACCGAATCGCAGTTAACCGACGTAGCCGCCGAGCTGCAAGACCGCTACGGCCCGCCCCCGCCCGCAGTCCGCAACCTGCTCGACTACGCCTCGCTCAAATTGTTGTGCATGAAAGTAGGCGTAAACGCCATCGAGCGCAAACGCGACTTTGTCACGCTAAAATTCCGCCAGGACGCCACAGTCGACCCCGAGCAACTAGCCCGCTTCGTCTCCGCCCAGCGCGGCGCGCAGTTCACCCCCGATGGCATGTTGAAGTTCGTTTTGAAAGTAACCGCTGCAGGAGAAGTGCTCCAAGCACTGCGCTCAGTATTAGAACAACTCGCCAGCGCAGAGGAGGCGTCCGAGGTTCGTTCCGTCACCGGACCAGCCTAATTTTTACGCCGCCTGATCAAGATTTGAAAGGGCGCGGCTTCCAGCCGCGCCGTGAGTCTTCTCAAAATCAACAGCGGCTTTAGCCGCCGCGTTCGCCAGCCCCAAACCCCACCATATACAATTATCCGGCAACCGAAGTCGCCTAGCCAACGACTAACGACGAACGACGCTCTCATGCCCATGAAAGTCCGCAAAGCCGTTTTCCCCGCCGCCGGCCTCGGCACCCGCTTCCTGCCCGCCACAAAAGCCCAGCCCAAAGAAATGCTTCCGCTCGTCGACAAGCCCATCATTCAATACGGCGTGGAAGAAGCCATGGCCTCCGGCTGCGACCAGATCCTCATCATCACCGGACGCGGCAAGCAAGCCATCGAAGACCATTTCGATGTCAGCTACGAACTGGAAAAAATGCTCGAAGAGCGCAAAAAGACGGACCTACTCAAGATCGTGCGCTCGATCTCTGACGTGATTCACGTCGCCTACGTCCGCCAGAAAGAAGCCCTCGGCCTCGGCCACGCCGTCCTCATGGCTCGCGAACTCGTGGGCAACGAGCCCTTCGCCGTGCTCCTCGCCGATGACGTCATCGACGCCAAAGTTCCCTGCCTCAAACAAATGGTCGACGTCTTCGATCAGACCCACTGCTCAGTCCTCGCCACCCAGATCATCGAAGGCGAGATGATTTCTTCCTACGGCGTTCTCGACGTCAAGCCCGCCGACCCCCGCTTCGACGGCCGCCTCTTCGAAATCAAAAACATGGTCGAGAAGCCCAAGCCCGAAGACGCTCCCTCGAACCTCGCCATCATCGGCCGCTACATCCTCACTCCCGCCATCTTCGACTGCCTCGCCGACACTCCGCCCGGCGCCGGCGGCGAACTCCAGCTCACCGACGGCATGCGCCTGCTCTTGCAAAAAGAAAAAATGTACGCCTACGTCTACGAAGGCCGCCGCCACGACGCCGGCGACAAACTAGGCTTCCTGAAAGCCACAGTAGAATTCGCCCTAAAACGCGACGACCTGGGCCAGCCATTCCGCGAATACTTAAAGGGATTAAAGCTTTGAATTGGGTGCCCCACCCTTGTCGCGCTCTTTGCGACAGGGTGGGGACTTTGACTTCACTTCTCTCGTAACTTCTTCGACTTTTCCTCGACCCCGCGCGCCAACTTCTCCTTATGCCCCTCCAGCTTCTTCACCATCGAGGCATCCGCCAAAGCAATCATCTGCGCCGCCAGAATCCCCGCATTCGTCGCTCCCGGTTTGCCAATAGCCACCGTCGCCACCGGAATCCCCGCCGGCATCTGCACCGTAGCCAGCAAAGAATCCATCCCCTGCAGCGAAGTCGAAGGAATCGGCACGCCGATTACGGGCAGGGTAGTGTGCGCCGCAATCACCCCAGCTAGATGCGCCGCCCCGCCAGCCCCGGCAATAATCACGCGAATCCCGCGCCCAGCCGCCTTCCGCGCAAAGTCCGCCGTACGATCCGGTGACCGGTGCGCCGAAGTCACATCCATCTCGTACGCGATCCCAAACTCGTCCAAAGCTTTCCCCGCCTCGCGCATAATCTCCAGATCAGAATCGCTCCCCATCACAATCGAAACCAGTGTCTTGCTCATTATTCTCCTCGAAACTATATTTTTTGAATTGTCATCCTGAGCGAGGAAAGTGATTCACGAAGTGAATCAATTCCACAGTCGAAGGACCTCTTTCACTCCTGCGCAACATGTGACTCCGAAGGGAACTTCCACCACCGCAATCGGTGCTCGCGCCCACAGCCGAGTTCCAAACCTACTTCTTCACCGCTCTCGCCGCAATATCCTTCCGGTAATGCGCCCCCTCAAACCGAATCTTCCCGCAAGCCTCATAAGCCCGCGCCACCGCAGTCTCCAAATCCGCGCCTCGCGCCGAAACCCCCAGCACGCGTCCGCCAGCTGTATAAAACTCTCCATCCCGCTTCGTAGTCCCGGCGTGAAATACCTTCACTCCCTCAACCTTGCCCAGCCTCCTCAAGCCCCATAATCTTCTTCCCCGCCTCAAACGTCCCCGGATATCCTCCCGAAGCCATCACCACGCACACCGACGCATCCGTCGACCACTTGAAATCCCCTTCGCTCACCCGCCCCTGCAATCGACGCTTCCAGCGCCTCCACCAGATCGCTCTCCAGCCGCATCAGAATCGGCTGCGTCTCCGGATCGCCAAACCGGCAATTGAATTCCAGCACCATCGGCCCGCGCGCCGTCATCATCAGCCCGCAATAAAGCACGCCCTTATATTCCGCGCCCTCCGCCTTCATCCCCTCCACCACGGGCCGCGCAATGTGATGCACCAGCCAGTCGCGCATCTTGTCGTCCACAATGTCGGCGTGGAATAAGCGCCCATGCCGCCGGTATTCGGCCCGGTGTCGCCATCGCCCACGCGCTTGTGATCCTGCGCCGCCACCAGCGGAGCAACCCGCTCCCCATCGCTCAGCACCAGAAACGAAAGCTCGTCGCCCTTCAAACATTCTTCCAGCACCACGCGCGCGCCCGCCGTCGCCCACCATCTTCCCGCTGAACATCTCCGCCGCCACGCTCGGCCGCCTCTTCTTTGCTCGCTGCAATCACCACGCCCTTGCCCGCCGCCAATCCATCCGCCTTCACCACCACCGGCGCGTGAAAGTGCGTCAACGCCTCGCGCACTTCCTCCATCGAATCGCAAATCGCATAATGCGCCGTCGGAATCCGATGCCGCTGCATGAATTCTTTGGCAAAGCTCTTGCTCGACTTCCAGCTGCGCCGCCGCCTTGGTCGGACCAAACACCGGCCACCCCCGCCGCGTGAACTCATCCACCACGCCCAACGTCAGCGGCAACTCCGGACCCACCACGGTCAAATCCGGCTGCACCTGCTCGCGCCAGCGCCACCATCGAATCCAAATTCTTCACGTCGACCGGCAGGCACTCCGCCTCATCGCGCAATGCCGCCATTGCCCGGCGCGCAATAAATCTTCGAAACCCGCGGCGACTGCCGCAGCTTCCACACCAGCGCATGCTCGCGCCCACCACTTCCTAGAACCAGAACTTTCATAGCCAGAGAGATTCAAGGTTAGGGGCAGAGCAGGAACGCTGTCAAACGCACCGCAACCTTTGCTACGCACAGAGACACAGAGATAAAGAGAAATTAAATTTCTGTCAGAAATTCATCGTTTAGGGTCACCATTCGACCTGCTCGTGCTATACCCGAGTCTACCGCTGGTCGAAAGGCACTCCGTGGCAATTCACATTAACCACGCTTAACCCTCATCGTATAATCTCCCCAGATGATCACCGTCTCCAAGGAAGACTATCTCAAAGCGATCCTCGAAGCCGAAAGCGAAGGCGAATCCGTCATCTCCGCCGCGCCTTGCCGACTGGCTGAAAGTTTCGCCCCCGGCCGTCACCATGGCACTGCGCCGTCTAAAGAAAGATGGCCTGGTTCGGGTCCAGGCCGACGGCCACGTCCGCCTCACCGCCGCCGGCCGCAAAATCGCCCGCAAACTCACCCTCCGCCACCACCTCATCGAACGCATGCTCGCCGAACTCTTCGGCATGGAGTGGTGGAAGGTCCACGACGAAGCCGAACGCCTGGAGCACGCCGTCTCCCCGGACTTCGAAGCCAAGCTCCTCGCCAAACTGGGCAAAGGCGGCGCCTGTCCCCACGGCAACCTGAGCGAGATGGAGAGCCCCGCCAGTCGCCGCCATCGTGGCCTGCTCCTGCTCGCCGATGCCGCACCGGGAACCACCTACGCCGTCAGCGGAATCTATGAGCGCGACCGCCGCCTGCTCGAATTCCTCGAAGCCCGCGGCATTCGTCCCGCGCGCGAAACTGCGCCTCCTCGAACGCAACTACGATCAGACCCTCACCCTATCCACCACCGCCGGCACACGTCTCCCTAGGCCGCGCCGCCGCCGAGCGCGTCTGGGTTTCCCCAGCCGACCGTCCGCTAACACGCAACGCCAAAGCACTGTCATCCTGAGCGAAGGCTTGCTTCCCGAAGTGAAGCACAACCGCAGTCGAAGGATCCCTTGCACCTGTGCGTCATCGCAGACTCAAGCAAGGCGCTTTTATAACAGCTCCCCGCTCCGCTTGAGTTCAGTTAACCATAGTTTATTTCTTCGTGTATACTTGCGCTAATCTCTGCTGCAGAGAGTCTCGCCGGACTCACCGGCAGAGATCATCCTGAAAACCGCCGCTCAACCGATGAAGCCCGTCGCTCACCCAAACCGAAGCCGAAGTAGTCATCACCCACGAAGACGTCGACCGCGCCCACGACCGCGTTCGCGTCTCCGCCGCCCGCGCCCAGCGCGGCTTTTCCTCCAAAGCGCGCCTGCTGTGGCTGCTGGTCGGCCCCGGCGTCCTCGTCATGCTCGGCGAGAACGACGGCCCCAGCATGCTCTCCTACGCCGCCACCGGCGCGAAATTCGGCATCGGCTTCTTCATCCCCTTCGTCGCCCTCACCTTCTGCATGGCAATCGTCGTCCAGGAGATGACCGTCCGCCTCGGCGCCGCGACCCATCGCGGCCACGCCGAACTCATCTTCGACCGCTTCGGCCCCTTCTGGGGATGGTTCTCCATGATCGACCTCGGCATCGGCAACTTCCTCACCCTCATCACCGAGTTCATCGCCATCCGCGCCGGCCTCGGTTTCTTCGGAGTCCCGCCCTGGATCGCGATCCTCATCGCGCTCGTCGTCCTCTACGGCGCGCTCATGAGTCACCGCTATTGGACCTGGGAACGCATCACCCTCGCCGCCGCCGCCTTCAACCTGATCTTCATTCCGGTCGCGCTCATGACCCATCCCAGTTGGCACTCGGTCGGCCACGCATTCATCACCTGGCATCCGCTCCCCGGCTTCAACAAGGACACGCTCCTCATCGTCCTCGCCGACATCGGCGCCACCGTCACTCCCTGGATGCTTTTCTTCCAGCAGAGCGCCACCGTCGACAAAGGCATGACCACCAAAGACATTCGCTTCGGCCGCATCGATACTGTCCTCGGCGCCGCGTTCGCAACCGCCGCCGCCATCGCCACCATCCTCGCGACCGCGCCGCTGTTCGCCCATCAGATGACCGCCGACAATTTCCAGGCCGCCGAATTCGCCCAGGCCCTGCAACCGCATCATCGGCCGCTTCGGCGCATCGCTCTTCGCTCTCGGCATGGTTGAGGCCGGCATCGTCGCCGCCATCACCATCTCCAGCTTCCTCCGCCTACGCCTTCGGAGAAGTCACGCACAAGCCGCACAGCCTCAACCTGCCCATGGGAGAAGGCAAATCTTTCTACGCCGTGCTCACTCTGTGCGCCGTGGCTGCCGCCGCCATCGTCCTGATCCCCGGGCTGCCGCTGGTCTATGTCGTTCTCCTGGTCAACGTGGTCGCGGTCCTGGCCATGCCGCCGGCGCTGGTGTTCCTTTTCATGCTGGTGAACGACAAGGAAATCATGGGCGACCTCGTCAGTCCGCTCTGGGCAAACATTCTTGCCACGGCTGTAGTCTTGATCCTGACCGCCGCCGGCATCCTCTTCGGCATCAGCATCATTGCCCCCAACATCTTCGCCGCGCTGGGAGGGAAGTAGGTAGGGATGAATGAATGAATGAATGAATTGCGGTAATGGCCAACAGGGCTGATTCTTGGGACTGGGTGGAGCAGGCCTTCCAATCCTGATTTTCAGAAGGGTGGAGCGGCCTTCAGGCCTGCGTTAAAGCGCTGTTACCAGGATGGGGCTTTAGCCCACTGAGAGATCGGGAAGGGCACGACTTCAGTCGTGCCGCCAAAGGCGCTTAACGAGTAGGCTTTAGCCCCTGAGGTCGTTTCTAATTCCGGAGACTGAATTTCATGATCAACAAAGAACCCGCATCCTCCGACCAAACCTGGGTCCTGTCCTCACTCGAACACGATCAACTCGCGAACGCGAAAAAGCACCCATCCCGCGCCGCCGCCTCAAAGGCCCCGAACTCCTGGTCCTCTGGTCGCTGCGGCTCTACCTGATGTTCATGGTCGCTGTAGTCGTCTACCAGGTCTGGCTCACCGCGCACTAAGCGCAATCCCGCAGAATTACTTCGTCTTCGGCGCGCCCGCAGCTTCTTCCGGCTCCTGTTCAGTCTTCCGCCAGCTTGAATTGGGCTTGTATTGCTTCATCGACTTGGCGAGACTCTCGGTCTTTTTCCCAAGATCCTTCTCATACACGACCCATCCTCGCCAACGATGAACGTCATCACGCCCGACGACCTGTACTCCGCCGGATAGGCCACAAAAGCGAACCCGCCGGTCATCTTGCCATTTACGATGTAACTTTTCGCTCCGCCGGGCGCGTTTTCCCCTGCCGTTCAGGATGTGATAGTAATAACCTCGATAAGGAGTCGGAGCGCTGTCGCGGCTCTTGGCATAGCTCTCAGTAGCCGCCGCCACCAGAGGCCCAACCGGGCTCGGGGTTCTTCACCAGCTGGTTTCCAATAGAGGCCGTTGTGCTGCCCATGATCGCTGAAGATTTTCTGCGCGTACTCGTTGTGCTGCGCGGCTAGTATTCCTTTTCCGCAGCCACCAGTTCCTGGCAAACCCGGATCGCCGACATCTCATTCCGGCCAACTCGCCGATATAAGATTTCTTTCTTCCCCGCTTCGGTGTCGAAATACCATGCATTGCCTTTGTTCATCAGCGGTATGGGCGTCGGCCAATTCTTCGCGCCGATATATAAAGCCGTGGTTCCGTCCGGTTCTTTCACCAGTCGATGCATTTCCTCGTACTTCTCCACGAAATTCGCGCGGCTCTCGGCATCCTCGGCCTCGTCCCCCGATGAAACGATTTGCTTTCCGTCCGCTCCCAGAATATCGAGCATCGCCTTTTCGTCATTACTTTGCGCCGCCGTGAACAGCGCTTGCTCGCCTCTTCCGCCGATGAAAATGTTTTCTGCCCGGTTGCTGGGCCACGGAACGGAGCGGCAAAGCATCCCGTTAAAAGAACGGCCGCCGCATGAAGACTGTCTCAAGAAGATGCGCTCCAGTGAAATTTGTCGAAGTTCAACTTCGCTCGCCGCATATGGCTTCTCTCCATTTCGAAATGTTCTCACTAGCTGGGAACCCAGCTGAGCTGCGATTACCGCCGTCCGCCACCGCCACCCTGAAAACCTCCGCCTCCGCCGTGAAATCCTCCTCCGCCAAAGCTGGCGCTTCCGCGCGACGAAAAGCTCCTGGTCTGTCCGCCGTGGTCGTAGCCGCTGAACGCGCCCGAGCGGACGCCGCTCTGACCGCGAGGTGCAGCGTATCCTCGAGCCGCCTGCCGGTTTCCATCGAAAGGCCTGGCCGCCGCCCCCGCGTTGAACACGGCCGGTTGAAAGCCGCCGCCCCGTGCGTCTCCGCCACGATAGAAATGCTGCCGCGGTTATAAAACGTCCTGCTCCGCGGAGTAATACCTACTGTTGTTAAACACTGCGTAATGGTTGTGCCAGTCGAATCCCCAGTGTCCCCATCCCCATCCAAATCCGCCCCACCACCCGATTCCAAAGCCGAGCCCAAACGAGAGGTACGGTCCGCCAAACCAGATCCCGGGATACGGATACCATCCCGGCCACGCCACGATGGGATATCCGTAAACCAGCCATGGATCGTACGCGGGAACATACACCACATCAGGATCGGCAGGCTAATATCAATCGTCCGAATCCTGCTCCGTCACCGTTTGCTGCGGCGTGCTCTTTAGATTGCCCGCGTCCTGCGCCTTCCGGCGCATCACCTGCACCGCGTCCATCACTTCCTGTTGCTGGTTGTAGTAAGCGTCGCCCAGCGAGGACGTCCAGGAAAGATTCTTGTCCATGTTTCCCAGCACGGAAGGAAATGCAGTCAGCGCCTTCACGCTCGGGTCCCAGGGCTGCTGGTCCACAGCATTCCCCAAATCCGTGCCCTTCAAATCAGGATGCGCCTGCACCCATCGGTCGGCCTCGACCACCTGCTCGGGGAACGTAGACGCCGCGAGAATCTGCGCCACCAGCGAATCCGGATACAGCGCAATCGGCGCTACCAACTGCTGCAACTGCTCGGAGTCTGCTGCGTATATGGCGGCGCCTGCGCCGCGCTCTGATCTGGCGCAGCTTGATCCGGCGCAGCTTGACCTGCCGCACCCTGATCTT
The DNA here is from genome assembly GCA_963827005.1 of uncultured Acidobacteriaceae bacterium. Classification (GTDB taxonomy): domain Bacteria; phylum Acidobacteriota; class Terriglobia; order Terriglobales; family Acidobacteriaceae; genus Sulfotelmatobacter. The sequence continues at coordinate 288,877 of CAWGZD010000006.1, read as the reverse complement.
GAGCCCAAAGATTCTGAGGCAAAGTCGCGAACACCAGAACCACCGACAACAGGCAACCCAGACTCCGCTTGCCCAATCGATGCTCTGAAAACTTTCCGCTCCTTCCGAAAATGTTCATATTCTGAACCTCCCTCTGCACCTTCATCACCTGAATCTCTACTCACCTAAATAGATGACCACGCCGCGATTTAGGTTTCATACGGCCATAACTCTACTCTTCACTAAGCGCGCCCCAATGTAATTTTCTGTAAACCGGCCGCTCCCCGCACTCCGGCTGCGTCATCCCGAAGTCCCGCGTTCTCACCAGCGGGACGAGGGATCTCCCAACCCCAACCGCCGCTCTCGCGTCGAACTAAGCCGCCACTGTTCCGTTCGATTCGCCCTACGCAATCCGCCCCAAAACGACTAAACTTAAAGGTTCGCATCATCAGGAAGGCCATCATGTCCTCAAACAGCTTCAACTCCCGCTCCACCCTCAAAGTCGGCAACAAAGAATACGAAATCTACCGCCTCGACGCCCTCGACCAGCAAGGCATCTCCACCAAACATCTCCCGTACTCCCTCCGCATCCTGCTCGAAAACCTCCTGCGCACCGAAGACGGCCGCAATGTCAAAGAAGAAGACATCCGCTCCATGGCGCGCCTGGAATAAAAACTCCAAGCCCGATAAAGAAATCGCCTTCACCCCCAGCCGCGTCCTGCTCCAGGATTTCACCGGCGTCCCCTGCGTAGTCGACCTAGCCGCCATGCGCGACGCCATGCAGCAACTCGGCGGAGATCCCGCACTCATCAATCCTCTGCAGCCGGTAGAACTCGTCATCGACCACTCCGTCCAGGTCGACGAATTCGGCACCGCCAGCGCCTTCGACGTAAACGCCCTGCTCGAATTCCAGCGCAACAAAGAGCGCTACTCCTTCCTCCGCTGGGGACAAACCGGCTTCCGCAACCTGGCCATAGTCCCCCCCGACACCGGCATCGTCCACCAGGTAAATCTCGAATACCTGGCACGCGTAGTCTTCGTGCAAGAAGTCAACGGCAAGCCGCACAGCCTATCCCGACACTCTAGTAGGCACCGACAGTCATACCACGATGGTCAACGGGCTGGGGGTGCTGGGATGGGGCGTTGGGCGGCATTGAGGCTGAAGCTGCGATGCTTGGGCAGCCTGTTTCGATGCTGATTCCGCTGGTGGTTGGCGTGAAGCTTACTGGGCGGTTGCGCGAGGGGCTACTGCTACCGATCTTGTTCTGACGATCACCGAGATGTTGCGCAAGCATGGCGTGGTTGGAAAATTTGTCGAGTACTTTGGGCCCGGACTGCGCGATCTTCCTCTTGCCGATCGCGCCACGATCGCCAATATGTCTCCTGAATACGGCGCGACCTGCGGCATCTTCCCCGTCGATAAAGAAAGCCTGAAGTATCTGAAGCTCACGGGACGCAGCGCCGAGCAAATCGCGCTTGTCGAGGCCTACTGCCGCGAGCAAGGACTTTTCCACGATGACAAAACTCCTGAAGCCGAATATTCCGAACTGCTCACCCTCGATCTCGCGACCGTCGAGCCCAGCCTTGCCGGACCCAAGCGTCCGCAAGATCGCGTCGTGCTCTCGCAAGCCGGCGAGTCCTTTCAAAAAGCTCTGCCCTCGCTGATCAAACCGAAATCCAGTGCGGCCGCCGCATCTGCGACCTCAGCTCAAACCGCAAAAGCTGGAACTTCCGCGAGCTGGGAGCAGGAAGGCGGCAGCCCCGCGGCCATCGGCGTCGAAGATCCCAACGTGCACGAACACGTCGCCCCATGCGTGAAGGACGCTCTGAAACACGGCAGTGTAGTCATCGCCGCCATCACCTCCTGCACCAACACTTCGAACCCCTCGGTCATGATCGGCGCGGGATTGCTCGCGAAGAAAGCCGTCGAAAAAGGCTTGTCGGTCCCGCCCTGGGTAAAGACTTCGCTCGCTCCCGGATCAAAAGTAGTCCGCGATTATCTGGAAAACGCCGGCCTCACTCCCTATCTCGAGAAGCTGAAATTCCACATCGTCGGCTACGGATGCACCACCTGCATCGGCAACTCTGGACCGCTGCCCACAGAAGTTTCCCAGGCCATCGACGAAAAAGATCTGGTCGTCGCCTCGGTCCTTTCCGGCAATCGAAACTTCGAAGGCCGCATCAACTCCGAAGTCCGCGCCAACTATTTAATGTCGCCGCCGCTGGTGGTCGCCTTCGCCCTCGCCGGACGCATCGACACCGATCTCCGCAAAGACGCCATCGGCAAAGGCAAAGACGGCAAGCCCGGTTTACCTAGCCGACCTCTGGCCCACGCAGCGCGAAGTCGAAGAAGCCGATTCAGCAGTCAGTCACTTCGGAAATGTTCGCAAAAAGTTACGCCGAAGTTTTCCAGGGAGACGAGCGCTGGCGCGGCCTCAATATTCCCAAAGGCCAGACCTACGCCTGGGAAAAAGATTCCACCTACATCCGCCGCGCTCCGTATTTCGAAGGCATGAAGATCAAGCCCTCACCGGTCGAAGAGATCAAAGGAGCGCGCGTCCTCGCCGTGCTCGGCGACAGCGTCACCACCGACCACATCTCTCCCGCCGGCTCGATCAAGAAAGATGGCCCCGCCGGAAAATATCTGCAAGAGCACGGCGTCAAACCCGCCGACTTCAACTCCTACGGCTCGCGGCGCGGCAATCACGAAGTCATGGTCCGCGGAACCTTTGCCAACGTCCGCCTGCGCAACAAACTGGTGAACGTCGAAGGCGGATTCACCCGCCACCTGCCCACCAATCAGGAAATGTCGATCTTCGACGCGTCCGAGAAATATCATCGCTGACAGGCACGCCCCTGATCATTCTTGCGGGAAAAGAATACGGCTCCGGCTCCTCCCGCGACTGGGCCGCTAAAGGCCCGCGCCTGCTCGGCGTTCACGCCGTGATCGCCGAAAGTTATGAACGCATTCACCGCTCAAACCTGGTCGGCATGGGAGTTCTGCCGCTGCAGTTCTTGCGCAGGACAAAACGCCGAATCGCTAAAGCTGACTGGCGAGGAAGTTTTCGAAATCACAGGCATCCGTGACGTGGTCGAGCACTTTGCCGCCGGACGACGGTAAAAGTTCGCGCCAAGAGCAAAGGCGGGGTCGTCGAGTTCGACGCGCTGGTCCGGATCGACACGCCGCAGGAGGCGCTCTACTACGCTAATGGCGGGATTTTGCAATATGTGCTGCGGCAGTTGCTGGCGGGGAAACCGAGTGCGCAGACGGTTGGGGTGTAGTTCGCGGCAGGAGGGCAAGTGGCTCCCTACGATCCCAAAACCTTTCTCGAGCAGTTGGCACCGCACATTCTCGCAGAGCTGAAACCTCCTGAGGACCTTAAGAAGTTCACGCGGAACTCGGACGTCGTTGGCCACTATGTCGAGGCTAGCGTGCGGCAGCTGGTCCGTAGGTATTTAGCGCCAATCCGTGTGTGTACGGGTGCGGTAATCGACCAGGCTCAGTCGCCCGGCAGTGAGAAGATCCCCCAGCTAGACACGATAGCGTGGATACCAGGGGACGCTAACAAGATCAAAGGTCAAAAGCTGAGAGGCGTGTCGGTTCTGCACGGCCATCTCGGTGGACAAAAACAGCAGGTTCCTCCACTGCGCCGTCGCTGACGCTCCGGCTCCGGTCGGAATGACAAGGGGGTGGGGTAACGCTCGGCAGCGGAAATCCCCACTTCTCGCGAAGTGCGCGAGAGCGGCACCCTCGCGTTGCGTCGTCGAGGAGGCTGATTCTGTCGTCCCTCCGGGACTTGGTTCTGATTTCTGTGGACCCAGGGCTTACGCCCTGGGCTGAATTATGCCGCCGCTCCGCGGCTGAAGTTTCTTGAGGCTAACGCGGCGCTGAAGCGCCGCTCTTCCACGGTTGTTCACGCGTTTGATCTGCTTTCTTCAATGCGTGAACGAAAAGTAACATCAAAGTCAAAAGCAGCGGACGAGGGCGTCTGTCTACACCAGAGATTTTTTCCTGCGGGGGCGGAGTAGGGGCCAGGCTTCGCGGTAGTGTTCGTAGCTGTAGCGATTTTTCTTCAGCGGTTGCATGGGGCAGAGCATCAAGCCCTGCTTGAGTGCTGGTCCGCCGAGCAGCACTTTGGCTGGGATCAGATACCAGGCGTTTTGCATGATTACGTAGGCGGCGAAGAAGTCGAGTTGGGCCAGGGTGTAGGGGTCGCTGAAATAGTTGGGTTTGAACTGGCAGAAGTATCCGGTGCCAGCGCGGCAGGAGGTGGATTTTACCTGGACTCTCACGATGCGGTTGCCGAAGTAGAGGGCTACGTCGAAGGGCGCGGAATCTCCCCAGGGCTTTAGGACTTTGAAGCCGTGACGCAGGGCTGCGGCGATGAATAGGGCTTCGACCCACTCGCCGCGCTGCTTGAAATTTTTGAAGAACTTGAATTCGTCCATCCCGCTCCTGACTGAAGGGCGGGATTTCCGGGGACATCTCTACGGAGACCGGCCCAAAAGAAAAGGCGCGGCCTATGGGCCGCGCCTCGTTTTTCTGAATTTTTACTCTATATATTCAGTATATCAATCTGGAATGGGTGACTGGGACATTTTCCCGGAATTATATTTCCATGGTTGTGAGCTACTTAGAGCGAATCGTGTCGTTTTTGCCTATTGACAACATTTGCTCTTTTGGCGGCTTTGGAAGGAAATGGCTTCCGTTCTACAAAATATATCTCGACAAATCCTGATCCTTCACAATATCGCGTCAGCATCTTCCGCACATAGTCCGCGTCGATGGTCACGTGTTCGCCCTTTCTCTCGGGAGCGTCGAAGCTTAACTCATCCAGCACGCGCTCCATAATCGTATGCAGCCGCCGCGCTCCGATATTTTCCGTGCTCTCATTGACGCGAAACGCGAAGTGTGCGATCTCCTGCAGCGACTCGGGAGTGAACTCCAGCTTTACGCCTTCGGTCTCCAGCAAAGCCGTGTACTGCTTCACCAAGGAAGATTTCGGCTCGGTAAGAATTCGGACGAAATCTTCCATGGTCAGCGACTGCAACTCCACCCGGATCGGAAACCGCCCCTGCAACTCCGGAATCAGGTCGCTCGGCTTTGAAACGTGAAACGCGCCGGCGGCGATAAACAAAATGTGGTCGGTCCGCACCATGCCATAGCGCGTATTCACCGTGGTGCCTTCCACGATCGGAAGAATGTCGCGCTGCACTCCCTCGCGCGAAACGTCCGGGCCATGCCCGCCTTCGCGCCCGGCGATCTTGTCGATCTCATCCAGAAACACTATGCCGGAATTTTCCACGCGGTCGATCGCCATGCGCGTGACCTGGTCCATGTCGATCAGCCGCTGCTCTTCTTCCTGAATCAGATATTCGAAGGCTTCATTCACCTTCATCTTTCGCTTCTTGGTGCGCTGGCCGAAGATGTTGGGCAGCATGTCCTTGATGTTGATGTCCATCTCCTCAACACCCTGGTTCGTCATAATTTCAAACGACGGGAAATTGCGCTCTCGCACGTCGATCTCAACCTGGCGGTCGTCGAGTTTGCCCTCGCGCAGTTGCTGCCGGAATTTCTCTCGCGTCCGCGAAGAAGATTCCGCCAGGGCTGTGCTGCCATCAATCACGACTCCGCCGGCAGTGGTGGGTTCGACCGGCCGAGACGGTGGAGACGGCGGGAGGAGAATATCGAGCAAGCGCTCCTCGGCGTTCAGTTCAGCCTTGTCCGCAACGTCTTCGAGCTTTTCTTCGCGTACGTTGTCGATGGCAATCTCCACGAGATCCCGCACCATCGACTCCACGTCCCGGCCTACATAACCAACTTCGGTAAACTTCGAAGCTTCAACTTTCAAGAACGGAGAATTCGCCAGCTTCGCCAGCCGCCGCGCAATCTCCGTCTTCCCGATTCCTGTGGGGCCGATCATGAGAATGTTTTTCGGCATGATTTCTTCGGCGAGTTCGGGAGTTAGTTTTTGGCGCCGCATGCGGTTGCGCAGGGCGATGGCGACGGCGCGCTTGGCGTCCTTCTGGCCGATCACGTGTTTATCGAGCTCGACTACGATTTCGCGGGGAGTCAGTTCGTCGAGTGCGAGTTGTTCTTCTTCGGCGGAGCTGGGTAAGTAGATGGCCATAGGTCAGTTCTCAGTTCTCGGTTCTCAGTTCTCAGTCTTGCAGCAAGGGGTTTTGCTGAGAACTGAGACGCGGGACTGAGAACTGCTTCTAGAGTTCTTCAATTGTTACCACGTCATTGGTGTAGATGCACATTTTGCCGGCGATCTTCATGGACTCTTCGGCGATCTGGCGGGCGGTTAGTTGCGTGTGTTGTGCGAGCGCCTGGGCTGCGGCCTGGGCGTAGGGGCCACCGCTGCCGATGGCCGCCACGCCGCCATCGGGCTCGATGACGTCGCCTTGTCCACTGAGCAAAAAGGTTTGTTCTTTGTCGCAAACCAGCAGCAAGGCTTCCAGATGGCGGAGATATTTGTCGGTGCGCCAGTCTTTGGCCAGCTCTACGGCGCCGCGTCCGAGGTTGCCGTGGTACTGCTCGAGTTTCGCTTCAAAGCGGCTGAAGAGGGTGAAGGCGTCGGCGGTGGAGCCGGCGAATCCGGCGAGAATTTTGTCGTTATAGAGGCGGCGAATCTTTTTTGCCGTGTGTTTGATGACGGATTCGCCGAGCGTGACTTGTCCGTCGCCGGCAAGAACTATGCTGCCGTTGCGGCGGATGGAGAGAACGGTGGTGGAGCGGATCAGTCGCTTCGAGGACATGGGCGCAATTCTTGATTATAGCAGCGGGGCGGAGTTGATAATGCGGAGTCACGGAGCTTCCTCACAAAGGCACAGAGACACAGAGAAAATCGGAAGGAACGAGCCCTGTGCGTTCCTTCACGAATGAGCAGCGGCCCGATACACCTGGGCCGCCAGACAGCCGAGAGCGGCTGTCTCAACATGTTTTGTTGTTGTGGCTGGCGGACAAGAATCAATAGCAATGGCAAAACGAAGGCAAAATCAAAGTCAAAGGCAGCGGGCCGGGAGTAAAATGGCGGTCTCGCGGCCGGTGGTATTGTGGTGGGCCGATTGTGGCGACGCGAGAATAAGCATTCTGAAGGTTGGAGGTCTGAGTGGCACTTACGATTGCAGGGCTTTCGAAGACTTATCCGAACGGGGTGAAAGCGCTGAAGAATCTTTCGCTCTCGATTGGCAACAGCATGTTCGGGCTGGTGGGGCCGAACGGAGCGGGGAAAAGTTCTCTGATGCGTACGGTGGCGACGCTGCAGGAGCCGGACAGCGGGAGCATCATGCTGGACGGCATTGACGTGCTGCGGCAGAAGGATCAGGTGCGGCGCATTCTGGGATATTTGCCGCAGGAGTTTGGCGTGTATCCCAAGATATCGGCGCTGGACATGCTGCACCATCTGGCGGTGATGAAGGGGATGAGTTCTGCGGGAGAGCGAAAGGAGACGGTGGATCTGCTGCTGCAGCAGACCAATCTGTGGGATGTGCGCAAGAAGGCGCTCTCGACTTTTTCAGGCGGGATGAAGCAGCGCTTTGGGATTGCGCAGGCGCTGCTGGGCAATCCGCGGCTGATTATTGTGGACGAGCCGACGGCGGGGCTGGACCCGGCGGAGCGCAACCGGTTTCTGAATCTTCTATCGTCGCTGGGCAGCGACCGCACGGTGATCCTGTCGACTCATATTGTTGACGACGTTCGGCAGCTTTGCCCGCGCATGGCGATTATTGCTTCGGGCGAGTTGCTGCTGGAGGGGGCTCCGAACGATGCACTGGCGGCACTGAACGGAAAGATCTGGTCGAAGGTGGTTGCCACCGATGATGAGCTGCGCGCTTTGGAAACGCAGCACCAGGTGATCTCGACCCACCTGGTAGGCGGACAGCACGAGATTCGCGTGTACGCGGACAGCCCGCCGGGCGGGGGGTTCCGCCTGGTCGATTCGGGATTGGAAGATGTTTATTTCCTCAACCTCGCGCAGCAGGGTAAGGGCCGGCTTCCGAATTAGGCTCTGGCAACATCAAGCTCTGGCGACGTTAGCTCTGGCAAGCCTGGAGGGCATGGTATGGCGCTGTTCTGGGAGTTCTTCACGTTCGAGTTGAAGTTCCGTTTCAAGAGCCTCTCGACTTACGTGTACTTCATCCTGTGGCTGGCGTTCTCGTTTTTGTGCATTGCGTCGGAAAGTTTTGGCCCCATCAGCAACGGGAATGGCAAGATCCTGCTGAACGGGCCTTATGGCAATACTTTCAATGACGTTTATGCCGCGCTGTTCGGGCTTATCGTGATTGCAGCCATCTTCGGCACTTCGATCCTGCGCGACTTCCAGCGGGACACGTATCAGATTCTTTTTACGCAGCCCATCTCGAAGTTCGCTTATCTGGGCGGACGCTGGGCGGGCTCGTTCGTGGCGACGGTTTTCGCATTTTCGGGGCTGCTCTTTGGAAGCTTTCTGGGTACGTTCATGCCCTGGACGGACCATACGCGCATTGCTCCAAACCATCTTTGGACTTACCTGCAGCCTTTTCTCTCGATCGTCGTGGTGCAGATTTTCTTTTTGGGGTCGGCGTTCTTTGCAGTAGCGGCGCTCTCGCGCAAGATCTTCATCGTGTATCTGCAGGGCGTGGCGCTGTTCATGATGTATCTGATTGGGATCACGGTTTTCTTCACGACGCGTTCGCTGGAGCACTTCTGGTCGGGCATCTTCGATCCAGTGGGCATCATTCTGATCGACGACGTTACGCGTTACTGGACGGTGATTGAAAAGAATACGCAGTTCGTCACATGGTCGCCGACGCTGGTGGGGGGCGTGTTCCTCTACAACCGGTTGCTGTGGCTGGGAGTGGGATTCCTGTCGCTGGCAGGAGTTTGGGCGCTGTTTCCCATGTCGGTTGAGGCGTTGACGGCGCGGTCGCAGGGACGGCGGGCGGCTAAGGCGAAGGAGCAGGAACTGACGGAGGCGTTGCCGGTGCGGTCGCTGGTGGCGGCGAGGCTACCGGTGGTGCACCAGGCATTCAACTCCGCGACCACGTGGGCGCAATACGTCTCACTCTCGCGGCTGCGAATGCGAAACATTTTGCGCGACATACCGTTCTGGGCCATCGTGGCGCTGCTGCTGGCGTTCGGCATTAACAATGGGCAATTCGCGGGCCGGGTCGAGGGACAAGACGTGTGGCCGGTCACCTACCTGATGGTGCAGGCGGTGGAAGGGAGCGCGACTCTTTTCCTTTACATCGTGGCCACGCTGTATGCGGCGGAGCTGATCTGGCGGGAGCGGGACACTAATTTCAACGGCATCCACGACGCACTGCCGATGCGCGAATCGACCGACTGGTTCTCGCGGCTTACAGCGATTGTGGTGGTAGAACTGCTCCTGCTCGCCGTCGCGATGCTGGTGGGTGTTTTGATGCAGACCATCGCGGGTTACTACCATTACGAGTTCCTGCAGTACTTCAAGGAACTCTACATAGTGACCTTCCCGCAGGTGCTCACCTTTGTTCTTTTGGCGATGTTCATCCAGACGGTGGTGTCGAACAAGTTTGTGGGGCACGCGATCGTGATCGGGATCGTCGTCCTGCTGCCGATCCTCTACAACTTTGGCTGGGAGAATACCCTCTACCTGTTCGGCCAGGTGCCCGCTTACACCTACTCCGACATGAACGGTTACGGACACTTCGTTCCGGCGCTGTTCTGGTCGATCACGTACTGGTTCGCGATTGCCGCCGTGCTGGGAGTGATTTCGGTGGCGCTGGCGCGGCGGGGAGCGGAAGATTCTTTGCGGGCGCGGGCGCGGCTGGCCTGGCTGCGGGCTCCACGGCTAGCGCCGATCGCACTGCTGTTTGCGATCATCGCGGTGGGGTCGGGGTCGTGGTACTTCTACAACGCGCACGTTCTGAACGAGTATCTCAACTCGAAGGCGCGGCGGGGCATCCAGGCAGATTACGAACGCAATTTCAAACAGTATGAAAATCTGCCGCAACCCAAGATCACGGCAATCGAAGACAGGATCAACATTTACCCCGAGCGGCGGTCGTTCGATGGAACCGTGCGCATCACGCTGCAGAACAAGACGAGCCAGCCGATCCCGCAGATCCATCTCAGCGACTCGAAGCAGGCGGTCACCAACGTGCAGTTCGACCGTCCGTTTCATTTGGTGAGTTCGGCGCCGCGCAACATTTACTCGATCTACGCGCTGGAACAGCCGTTGGCGCCGGGCGAGACGATCACGCTGACCTGCAATGTGGGCCACCAGACGCGAGGCTTCCGTGACGGCAACGAGCTACCGGAGTTTGCCTACAACGGGACGTTTTTCGATTCGTCCTACGCGCCTTACATCGGGTACGACAACGGCGTGGAGCTTGACGATCCGCGGCGACGGCGTGAGGAGCACCTTCCGCCGCTCAAAGAGATGGCTCAACGCGGCGACCCGGCGCACTCGGAGAACAATGTGTTTTTGCGCCAGCAGTCGGACTGGATCACGTATCACACGATCGTGAGCACGTCGGCGGATCAGATTGCGGTTGCGCCCGGGTATCTGCAGCGCGAGTGGCAGGCCGATGGGCGGAACTACTTTGAATACAGCATGCAATCGACGCACGTGCTGGACTTCTACGCTTATCTGTCGGCAAAGTACCAGGTGCGGAAGGAGACTTATCACGGCCCGAACGGCGATGTAGCGCTTGAGGTCTATTACGACCCGGCGCACACCTACGACGTGGATGACATGCTTGCCAGCTCGCGGGCGGGGCTCGACTACTACCAGCGCATTTACAGCCCATATCAGTTCAAGCAGTACAGGATCTTCGAGTTCCCGCGGTACCGGGGCTTCGCGCAGTCGTTTCCGAATACGATTCCGTATTCGGAGGGGATCGGGTTCATTGGGCGGGTCAAGAAACCGACGGACATCGACTTTACCTACTTCGTGACCGCGCACGAACTGGGGCACCAATGGTGGGCGCACCAACTGGTGGGGGCGGACGTGGAAGGCTCCAACATGATGTCGGAAAGTCTGGCGGAGTACTCGGCGCTGCAGGTGATGGCGCACAAATATGGACGCGATCTGATGCATCGCTACCTGCGGCACGAGCTGGACCGTTATCTGCGAGGGCGCGCTGGCGAGATCCGGCACGAGCCGCCGCTGGCGCTGGTGCAGCGCGAGCCATACGTCTGGTACCAGAAGGGCGGGCAGATTTTCTACACGCTGGCCGATTACATTGGCGAGGACAAACTTAATCTGGCGCTGCACAACTTCCTGATGCAATACCGTTACGCGAACGCTAACAACCAGGGCGACGCTGGCGCAGCCATGAAGAGCGATCCGGCTTCGAATGGCGCGGACAAGACCTATCCGGACACGCGAATGATGGTCGACGCGATCAAGGCGCAAACACCTCCTGAGCTGCAATATCTGGTGGAGGATGGGTTCAACCGCATTGTTCTTTACGACAACAAGGCTATCTCGGCTACTTCGCAGAAGACGCCTGACGGTAAATATAAGGTGACGCTTGAGGTGCAGGCTCGCAAGGTGCAGGCCGATGGCAACGGTGCGGAGACTCCAGTGGCGCTGGCCGACTACATTGAGATCGGCGTATTCAGCGGGAAGAAAGATGAAGAGAAGCCGCTCTACCTCAAGAAGGAAAAACTCACGCAGGAGCACAACACTTACGTGATCGTTGTCGATGAACAGCCGACGCTGGCGGGCATTGACCCCTATAACAAGCTGATCGACCGGAATGCGGATGACAACATGATCGATGTTGCGAAGCAATAAGGACGGGTCCTGGGGTCGCCCCGCCCTGAAGCCGGAAGAAGGATTAAAATCGAAAGAACGCGGAGGTCGCGCCATTCTTTTTGGCGACCGATTCCGAGAACGGGAGATGCGATGGCCGAACCCAATGCGACGGTAGAAGAACAACGTCCTGATCCTAATGAGAAGCTGGTGAAGGTTTTCGACAGCGAACAGGAATCCGAGGCGATGGTGGTGAAGGGGCTGCTGGATTCCGCGGGCATTGATAACGACCTCGCGTCGGCGAGCCTTTTGCAAGACGCGTTTCCGGGCCTGGGAGGAATGATCATCCTGGTGCGGGAAGAGGACGCGGAGAAAGCGCGCACCCTGATTGCCGAGTCGCGGCGGGAACCTGCGGGCGATGCCTCGCTCGAAGCAGAAGATGACGACTCTACGGAAGAGCTGCGAGCGAAGGAGTGACCGAGCGGCCGTCGAGATAGAAGCTCACGGCGCCGTTCACGTCGGTGCGGTAGACGCGGACTCCGGAGTTTTGCAGCCGCTCGAGAACTTCGGGCTTCGGTAGGCCGAAGGAGTTCCGATAGCCGACCGAGATGACGGCAAATTTTGGCTTCACGGACTGCAAGATCTCCGGAGTGGTGGAGGTGGCGCTGCCGTGATGGCCTACCTTCAGCAAATCCGCTTGAGGATGGTGTAGGCGGGCGATGCGGCGCTCGACGGCTTTCTCGGCGTCGCCTTCGAGCAGCACGGACGTCGTGCCATAGCTGACCTGCAGAACCATGGAGTCGTTATTCTTTGGCTCGAGACCCACGGGCCAGTCCTGCGGCGGGAAGAGCACATCCACCTTTGCTCCTCCCAGTTCAAATTCATCTCCCTCCCAGTGGCGGACCACCTTGATTCCTAGGGTGTTGGCCTCGGCGAGCAAACGATCGAGGGCTCGGCTGGGGGGAAGCAGTCCGATCCAGAGTTCCTTGGGGCGAAAATCCTTAAGCACGGCGCTCATGCCGCCGATGTGGTCGGAGTGGCCGTGGGAAATCGCGACCGCATCGAGGCGCGAGATGCCGCGCGTCCAGAGGTAAGGCGCAACGACATCTTCGCCGAAGTCGAGTTGCGAACCGGCGGCCCAGATGGGCCCACCGGCGTCGATGAGCAGGGTGCGGCCCTGCGGCATCACCAGCAGGATGGCGTCACCTTCGCCTACGTCGATTGAGGTGACTTCGAGGATTCCGGCTCGCGTTCTGGGCGCGGGAGGGATGAAGGCCAGCGCCAGCGACGCGACCAGAAGGGCCACGACACCGGTGACCGCGAACAGCGCACGTTGGCGCGCCAACAGCATTGCGAGGACGAGGGCGGCGACGGCGGCAGCCATCATGGTTAGGGACGGGGTCGCTACGCGAAGGTCGGCGAGGTGAAAGCCTCCCAGGCCATGGACAGTCCCGGTAATGGCTCGCAGCGCAAGGCCGGCGGGCAGCGCCGCGAGTTTCGCGAGCACGGGGGAAACGTATCGCAGGGCGATGGTCAGCACCGCCGCAGGCATGAGCAGTTGCGTGAGGGGAACGACAGCCAGGTTGGCGGGGAGACCGATAGTTGTGGCGCGATGAAAGTAATAGGCCATGGGCAAGGCCAACCCCATTTGCATTACGGCGGAGACCAGCAGCAATTCAAAGATACGGCAGCAGACAATCGACGTGCCACGCACCAGGTGCAGCGACTGCGGCTGGCCGAGAAAGCGGGCGAGGCGTCCGGCGAGCAAGCGGAGATCCAGGCGAAACTGTGCGACTCGCGGAGGCAGTGATGGGCCGTAGTCATCTGTGTCCCAGTGCGCAAGGGCCTGGCGGTAGAGCCGCGAAGAGCGCTCCAGGAGCGGCAGTCCGATGGCGGCCACAATCAGCACGCAAAGAAACGTCATCTGAAAACTCGCGGCGAAGAGCTGCCTAGGATCGAATACGAGCAGTGCCAAGGCGGCCGTGCCGAGCGCGTTGAGCATGTCGCGGTCGCGGTAGAGCAGCCGCGTGCTCAAATAGATGGCGCACATCAAGGTCGCTCGCCACACTGGAGAGCCCACGTCGGTGAGAAAAGCGTAGGCAACGCAAAACAGAATGGTGAGCACGGTGGCGGGAGCGTCGCCGAGGCGCATGCGACGCAGGACGAAGAAGACGACCAACGCCAGGATGGTCACGTTCATCCCTGAGACTACGAGGATGTGATATGTGCCGGAGCGCTGGAAATCGATGCGCGTGTCACGATCGATGAAGGCGTCTTCGCCGATCACCATGGCGTCGAGCAGCGCAGCTTGTGGAGGAGGCCAGAGCGCATGGATTTTGGCGAGGATGCTGGAGTGAATGCGAGTGCGCCAGAGTTCGATGCGGCTTCCAGAGAAGCCGGGCCGCATCGATACGTCTTCGGCTTTCACGGAGCCGAGCGCAGCGATGTGGTTCGCGGCCAGGTAACCCTGGTAGTCGAAAGCTCCGGGATTGCGAAAATTGCGCGGCAGCTTCAGCTTGACGGGAAGGCGGATACGTTCGCCATAGCGGAAAAGGCGTGGCGGGGACGCGGGTGCGGCTTCCGGACGGAGGCTGTAGATGCCAAGACGCACGCCGGAATGGACGGGGATTCGCTGGCCGTTCGCGGCGACGATCTCCTCCGTCTCGACGTCGAGGCTTTGTCTGATTTCGTTTGGAGCTGCCTCGCGCAGCGTGCCGTCACGCGTGACGTGCGCCGTCATCTCCACTTCCTGGCCATCCGCGAAGGGCTGAAGGCTGGTATCGGGGACGCTAGCGGGACCTCGCAACTGTATGTGGAGCGCTCCCGCCAGAAAAAACGAGCTCAAAGCCAGGGCGACGCCGAGCCATTTCCGTCGACGGAGGAAATAGAGGCCTGCGCCTAGAAAGGCTACGCCGGCTGCGATCCACCACGACGCCGGACGCCAGGCGTAAACGCCTGCGACAATTCCCAACGAGTAAGAGAGAGCGGCCCAGAGCATGGGTTGTCGCGTGGGCTTGAGTTGGAAATCCAGCGGAGTCGCCCGGGCTGGCGGTTTGTCGATTTGTGATGAGGGCACAGATACAGGCCGCCGGGCCTCAGCGCACTAACTGCATGACGCTTTCGAGATGGTAGGTTTGGGGAAACAAATCGACGAGATGAGCCTGCTCGACGCGATAGTCCGCTGCCTGCAGCGGAACCAAATCACGGGCCAGGGTCGCCGGATCGCACGACACATAGGTGATCCGGGGCGCGGCCGCGCTGGCCAGAGCACGGGCCACGGGATCCCCCAAACCGCTTCGGGGCGGATCCACTACGATCAGATCGGGTTTATGAGAAGGCGGGAGGGCGTTTTTCCCTACGCGGACCGCTTCTCCAGCGAAATACTGCTCGATCGTGGATTGAACCGCCTTCCCATTCACGGGCAGATTGTATTGCAGATCGTTTGCGGCTGTCTGTGACATCTCAACCGAAACGATGTGACGGAAATCACAGGCCAGGGCTGTGGAAAACAGTCCCACCCCGGCGTAGAGATCGAGCGCGAGGTCGCCGGAGCGGCCCGCGGTGACGATGTTGACAAGTTCCTCGGTTAGAAAACGGTTGGTCTGGAAGAAGGCGCCGGCGCTGACGCGGTATGCGCCTGTTTTCGTCTGGTAGGTTAATTCGGAAGCGCCCACCGCGACCAGCGGCTCCTGCACGCCTTTTTGCGGCTCGCGGAACGCCACGATGCCGGTGATCTCCGGCATGGCTGCGCATAATTCTTC
Organism: uncultured Acidobacteriaceae bacterium; assembly: GCA_963827005.1. Classification (GTDB taxonomy): domain Bacteria; phylum Acidobacteriota; class Terriglobia; order Terriglobales; family Acidobacteriaceae; genus Sulfotelmatobacter. Next base: position 273,411 of record CAWGZD010000006.1, on the reverse strand, counting down.
GGCCCAGGCTCGCACTGCGGCCCGACGAGCTTCGGGCGCGCACAGGAATTCGAGAAGTAATTTTGTGTCGTCGGCGTTGGCGAAGAACTCGACCTCACGCACGCCTTCGACCGCGTGGCCGGCTCGTCCAGCACGCCAGAGCGCTGCGATGCCCCGGTTGATCAATGGTGAGCTGATGGGGCAGTCTTCCACGGCAAGGAGTTCATGCGAGGCGAACTTGAAGTATCCGGCAGCGAATGCGGGCTGAGTGCGCACTTGCAGGCGCGAGCGATTGCGATAGTTCCACGGCGGCGACGGATGCACTTCGATTTCGCATTGCAGCTCGAGCTTGGCGATGCGGCGCAAGTTCTCGCGCAGAATTCCTTTCTTGATCTCGAGTTGGTGGTCATAGGTGGCGTGCTGGTACTGGCATCCACCGCACCGGCCGAAGTGGGGACAGGGCGGCTGGGTGCGATACGGCGAAGGTTCTATTATCTTGCTGGCCTGGGCCCGGGCGAAGCCGGACTTCTCTTCGGTGAGCGCAGCTTCGATTTTTTCTCCGGCGAGGACGAAGGGAACGAACACGGCTTTGCCGCGTCCGCTGTCTTTACTTCCTGGCGATCCGGGGGGAAGGCGAGCGAGGCCGTCGCCGCCGTAGATGAGCTTTTCGATGGTTAGGAGCAAGTCTTGATTCTACGGCATGGGAGCTTATGGGCGGGGATTGCGGAAGAATCGTACTCGCGCTCTATTCTTTAGGCCACTCGTAAGGGAAAAGCTTCCCGGCAGCTTCCGGCGAGATCGTGACACCGAGCTCTTGTGCGGCATGGGCGAGTACGGGGTCCTGGCCGGACGCAAGATCGGAGGGCTGGGGCAGCGCCACTTCGTCCGGGGTCACGCCGCGGTGTTCAAGACTCTTGCCGTCGGTCATGATGAGGTTGGCGACCGTCACCTCCGCACCGTAATCCACGCCCGAGCTGGCGAAATAAAATTCGGTTGCTTCCATAACGCTGCCTGAGGTGCGATCTCCGATGACGGTACCTCGCTTTTCGAGCTGCATCACGCGCGCAAAAATCTCAGCGGCTGATGCCGATTCGCTATCCACGAGCACGATCACTTTCCCGGGAAAGTAAATGTTACGTTCCCGCTTTACAACCTCCGGGGATGTCTTTTTACGCTCCACCTTGTCAAGAACTTTCACGTCATGATCGAAAAACATCCCGATGAAATATTTCATTGTCTCGACAGAGCCACCGCGGTTGCCGCGCAGGTCCACGATCAAGGCTTTGGCTTTGCGGATTTTACCGCCGAGGATGTAGAAATCTTCGGCACTATAGAAGAACCAGGGGAACTTAAGAACAATGACGTCGCCGATCTGCACATATTGCATGCGCATCCGCTGCTCGACGTTCTGGTTCTCGCGGATCACGTCGTAGCGGACACCTGCTCCCGGCCGGTAAGCCAGGTCCTTGGACAGCGTCATCTTCCCCTTTACCTCTATCTTCTGCTCTTCGCCCGAGGGGTACTGCACTTCGAGATGCATTTCAGGGCGGGGGTTCAAAACATAATCAAGATACTCAATGCTCGAAAGATTCTGTCGGGTGGGGGCGGTTCCATTGATCTTCAGGATCTGGGCGCCCGGCTTGAGCCCTTTGGCCTCCGCGTCAGATCCCGGGCGCACTCGCGTGACGAGGCACAGACTCCAAACCATCTGATAGTCAAAGCCGAAATCGAGGTGATAAGGACGGTCGGGCGGCTCAAATGCCGTGTGCGAGTCATGCAAGGTATCAATGGCGACGGCGATCTGAGTCAGCGCCTCGTTCAGCGAATTTGACTGCATGATCTTGGCTCTGGCATTCGCAGTTACCGCGTTCCAATCCAACCCGTTCATCTTCGGGTCGTAATAAAGGTTCTGGATGCCCTTCGAGAGAGCGTCAAGAATGCCGAGCGCGCGTTCGCGGTCGACCTTAGAGATGGCTCCCGGAACGGGTGGCGCAGGCGCCGCCTGCTGTGCTGTCAGATTCCGGGCCGACACCAGCAACTGCGCCAGGAGTAGGACTAAAGTCACTACACCTCGTTGCCACATGGGCGATCTCCTCCGGTCACGGTGTCGAGAGAAATATCACGGGAGTGGGCTGTTTGCCAGTCATAAGGGAGGCTACTCTCGCACTCCCATCCAAGGCACGAAGAATAGGCTCTTTGAACTGTCACAGCGCTCGTCCTGCGGCTGCCCCTGACGCCCAGGCCCACTGAAAATTGAAACCGCCGAGATGGCCGGTCACGTCGACGACTTCACCGATAAAGAAGAGGCCTGGAACGTTTCGACTCTCCAATGTTTTGGCCGAGAGTTCGTCGGTATCGACGCCGCCCGCCGTCACTTCGGCTTTCTCATAGCCTTCCGTGCCTCCAGGTGAGATCGGCCAGGCATGGATTTTCTTTTCCAGATCAGCGAGGGCTTGATTGGTCCAGGAATTTGGCGCGTGCGCGTCGAGCCAGCGGTCCGCGAGGCGATGGGGCAGAAACTTTCGCAACTCGGCTCGCAGCGTGCTGAGATTTCGAGGAGTGGTTGAGTCGCGAAATGCTGCGGTCACTTCGCCTCTGGGCGCGAGATCGATCAGGATTGGCTGCGGGTTTTTCCAATAGGAAGAGATCTGCAAGATTGCCGGACCGCTCAGGCCGCGATGCGTGATCAGCAATTTTTCGCGGAAATGCTGCTCTCCGCAGGTCGCAATCACTTCGGCTGAAACCCCAGCCAGGTCGCAGTAGCGCGAGCAATCCCCGGCGCTGAACAGCAACGGCACAAGCCCCGGCCAGGGCTCGCGGATGGCAAGGCCGAATTGCCGCGCCAGGTCATATCCGAATGAGGTTGCGCCGATTTTTGGAATCGAAAGGCCGCCGGTTGCGACGACGAGGGCAGGCGCACGAAACTCTGCATTCGAGGTCCGCACGATAAATTCACTCGCTCGCTCGACTTGCTGGATCTTCGTATTCAGGAAGATGGTCACTCCAGCGTGCTCGCATTCGGCTTCGAGCATGTCGAGGATGTCGCGCGCCGAGCGGTCGCAGAAAAGCTGCCCTAGAGTTTTTTCGTGATACGGAATGCCATGTTTTTCAACCAGGACGATGAAATCTGAGGGCGTGTAACGGGCCAGGGCAGACTTGGCGAAGTGCGGATTTGAGGAGAGAAAGTTTTCCGGCTGGCAGTGAAGGTTGGTGAAGTTGCAGCGTCCGCCACCGGAGATCAGGATTTTCTTGCCCAGCCGGTCCGCATGTTCGAGCACCGCGACGCGGCGGCTGCGCTTGCCAGCCTCGATGGCGCACATCAGGCCTGCCGCGCCGCCGCCGAGAACGAGTGCATCGAAGGAATGAGTCATGCTCTGGCTCGAGTCACATATAAAACAAACTCAGGCGCGGCAGGCCGTATTTTTCTAGCAGGCGCTTGTGGACATATTGTTTTAGCAGTTGGTCGATCTGCGCTGCCGCCATTTTGCGCCGGTAGGGCGCGAGTTCGCGATCAGCCTGCGCGCGAACTGCAACGACGTCTTCATCCGGTGCGGCGGCGAGCAGAACGGCAAAAAGTTTTTCCTCGAGCACCGTCAGATGACGCTCCAAATCTTCCAGCCTGGAGCTCCCTGATCTGTTCTCGGTTTCCTGAGCCAGCTTGCGCAGGGTGGCAGCGGACTCGGCGGCAACCGTACGAACGGAAACGCCTGCGCTGTGGGGCAGCTTCGCGGCCTCCAGCAGATCGGCATTGTGCCGCAGGAACGTCGCGATCGCCTTCGGCTCAAACCCTTGACCGGCGGCTGTTTTGCCCGCGGCCGGCTGATCGGAAGCGCCCACCGCCGCTTCTTTCATCGCCTCCGCGGCAGCCAGCACTTCCTGCGAACAGAAACCCAAGCCATTTACCTTTCGCGTCTTGGATGGGCGCTTCTCATAGTGCTCGAAGGTCACGTCAATGCCGCGCAACACGGCCTCGAGCGGAATCCCCGCATCCTTCCAGGTTTCCATGAGTACCCAGTCGACCGTTGAGAGGAGCAGGATACTTCCGAAGCGCCGCTGAAAGTGTTCCTCGATTTCCGTGAAATAGTTGAAGTAATTGAATTGATCGTTCACGGCAGCTCAGCGGGAACGTGGGGTGACGCGTTCGGAGCCATTCTTGATTCCGCGCGAAGTTTTCGTCGAAGCCTTCGCCGCGTTGGGCGCGAGGCCGGGACGCGCCGCCACATTTCGCTCCCAGATAATGCGTAGGCCCTCGAGGGTCAGAAAGTCGTCGACAGTTTTGATGTATTTCGATCCAGTGCCGATCATCGGCCCCAGGCCGCCCGTAGCGATCACCTTCGTTTCCTCGCCCAATTCGCCGAGCAGGAGTTCGAGAATGCCATCCACCAGGCCGAGATAGCCGTAGTAGAGCCCGGACTGCAGGCTGCCCACGGTGTTGGTGCCGATCACGCGCGGTGGCTTGCGAATTTCTACGCGAGGCAAACGCGCCGTGCGCTGAAAAAGTGCATCGGCCGAAATTCCGATGCCGGGGCAAATCACTCCGCCCAGATATTCGCCCTTCGCGGAGACGCAATCGAACGTGGTCGCCGTGCCGAAGTCGACCACGACGCACGGGCCACCGTATTTTTCAAACGCGGCCACTGCATTCACAATGCGGTCCGCGCCCACTTCCGCGGGATTGTCGTAGTGCACGGGCATGCCGGTCTTCACGCCGGGCTCGATCAGCAGCGGTTTGGAATTGAAGTAGCGCTCGCATACCTGGCGCAGCACGGGATCAAGCGGCGGCACGACGGACGAAATCACGATGCCATGAATGCCCGACGCCTCAAGGCTCGCCATCGAAAACAAATTGCGGAACAAGACGCCGTATTCATCGACCGTGCTTCCCTGCCTGGTTGCGACCCGCCAGTTGGCAACCAGGCGCTCGTAGCGCGGAGCGCCGTCGGACTTGGCCTCTTCGTCCGAGCGCGGCTTCTCAGAGCGGGCGAAGACTCCCAGCACCGTATTCGTATTGCCGACATCGAGAACAAAAAGCATGATGGTCGTTTTCCTAAGCAATTGGCCGTCGATCGTGCCCTATTGCGCCACTTCTCTCACTGTTCCACTCAACACCGTTTGTAATCCTTCCGCCGTGCGGACCTGCAGGAAGCCGCACTCATCCAGACCTTCGGTGGTTCCTTCGATTCTCGAACCATTTTCCTCGACGCGAACTTGTTTTCCGCGAACCCACGATGACTGCTCGGCGAAGCGACGGAGGATCGACCGGCGCGCGTCGGGCTGCTCAGTCAACAGACGATATTCCCAATCGAGCGATTTTAGCAAAGCTACGGTCATCTCCACGCGTGACCACTCAGTTCCGGTCGCCAATCGCAGCGACGTCGCGCTGGCCTCGAGTTTTTTTGGAAACGCCGCCTGGTTCACGTTGATTCCAATTCCTACGACGACATAGCGCACGCGCGTGGCTTCGGCATTCATCTCGGTCAGGATGCCGCATACTTTCTTGCCATCGATCAGCACATCGTTGGGCCACTTCAGGTCGACGTTCACGCGGGCATCGACCTGCTGAATCGCCGCGCGCACCGCGAGACCAGCCGACAAGGCCAACACCAGCACTTCCGAAGGGGGGAGTGACGGCCGCAACACCACCGAGCAATAAATTCCAGCCGAGCGTTCCGACTGCCAGGGATGCGCGCCGCGCCCGCGTCCCGCAGTCTGCTCTTCCGCAAGAAACACGCTGCCCTCGGCAGCACCTTCCGCGGCAGCCGCCATCGCCGTAGTGTTGGTCGAGCCGATTTTGTAAAAATGATGCAGCTGAGTGTTGAAGATGGTGCCGCGCAACAACGGCCCAAGAATTTCAGGCAGCAACAGATCCGGAACCGATCTCAACCGGTAGCCGGTCGCCGGATGTCCCGCGATATCCACGCCCAGGCCGCGCAACTGCTGAATCAGCCGCCAGACCTCAGAGCGGTTCGAAGAAATTTCCTGCGCGATCTTGGTCCCGCTCACCACGACTGTGGCGTGCTCCATCAACAGACGCACGATGCGGCCAAGGCGAACGTCCGTGGGTTGAGGGTCGCCGGCTTTCACACGCAGAGCATGCTTTGAGCTTGCTGAAGGAAGCGCTCGCGCCGATCGAGTTGTCTTGGCTTTCTTGATGGCGGAATTATGCGCGAGTGGGGAGAAAAGCACAAATAGCGATTGCTGCGAAGGCGAAAGGATTGGCGAAAAGCTCCGTTCGTCTAAACCGGCACAACTCGCAGGCTCATATCGACTGCTTGCGGTGAGTGGGTCAGCAAACCAATGGAAATGAAATCCACGCCAGTCTCAGCATAGGCGCGAACATTTTCCAGCCGGACTCCGCCCGAACATTCGAGCGGAACGCGACGCTCCAGATTGGAGCAGCGTTCGACCGCGCGGCGCACCTCCTCTGGGGGCATGTTGTCCAGCAGGATGGCTTCCGCGCCGTGAGCCAGCGCGTCTTCCAGTTCATCCATCGAACGAACTTCCACCTCGATGGGCTGCGAACCTCGGCGGTTGCGCACGGCGCGTTCCAACACCGGAACGATTCCTCCGGCCAGCGCGATGTGATTATTTTTGATCAGCACTCCGTCGGAAAGGTCGAGACGGTGGTTCTGGCCGCCGCCGCAACGCACAGCATACTTGTCGATCACGCGCAGGCCGGGCGCGGTCTTACGGGTATCGAGAATGCGCGCCTTCGTTCCAGAGACCGCGTCCACAAACTTCCGCGTCAGAGTGGCGATTCCGCTCATGCGCTGCAGAAAGTTCAGAATCACGCGCTCGCACGAAAGAATCACCCGCGCATTATGCTGGATCACCGCGACTGACTGCCCCTTGTGCAGCCGCACGCCGTCAAAGATCTCGGGATGCGTGGTCACTTCGTAATGCGAGGTCACGGCGCCATCGAGCGCGGCGTAGACATCGAGAATGCGGCCGACGCAGCCGATGCCGGCCAGAATGCAATCTTGCTTAGAAAGAATGGTGGCCGACGCGCGCTGGTTGGGATCAATGCAGGCGTAGCTGGTCGCGTCGCGCGTGGCCCGGTCTTCGAGCAGCGCGTTCTCAAGAATCGCGGTAATACGCCGGCTGTTAAAGTCCATAAGCGAGGCCTGTGATCATCGATTCCGTCGCCAGTTTCTGACTATTTGATTACGGTGCCGTTCAATCCGTCCAGCTGACGCTTTATCTTATCGCGAAGGCCGGTCAGTTCTGCGGCGCGCCGGCGTAACCCTTCGACTACTTTCTCCGGAGCTTTCGCCAGAAATTGTTCATTGCCCAGCTGCCGTTGATTATTCGCAAACTCTTTTTCGATCTTCTCCAGCTCCTTGGTCAACCTCTCGCGCTCAGCCGCAACATCGATCTTTCTTTCATAGATTACGTGAACATCAAAGCGTGCCGTGCTGCGTGCGCCGGCCTGCTTCGCCAGCGAGCTGTCGACGAACGTGATTTTCTCCACGCCGGCCAACCGCTCGACGGCTCCGCGATTCTGCTCAATCATCGCGCGAATCCCGGGCTCGTGCGCGAAAACCGTGACCGGAACTTTCACCTTGGGTTCAACCTTTAATTCTGCGCGCACGTTCCTAATATTCACGATCAGGTCCTGCAGGATCGCCATTTCTGTTTCGGCCGCCAGATCGACCTGCTTCTCCTCGGCCTGGGGATATCCGGCCAGAGCAATCGACTTCAGCGGCGGCTGCCCTTCATACATGGCGTGCCATATTTCTTCCGTAATAAACGGCATCACGGGATGCAGCAGGCGCAACGCGGCATCGAACAAATTGACCAGGTTACCGCACGCGGCGCGGGCCTGAGCCTTATCCGCGCCTTCCTCAACGTTTAGCCGCGGCTTGATCAGCTCCAGATACCAGTCGCAAAACTCGCCCCAGAAAAAGTCATAGATGCGGTTGGCGGCTTCGTGGAAGCGGTACGTTGCCAGCGCGTCGTTCACCTCAGCGGTCACACGATTGAAACGCGAAAGAATCCAGCGGTCTTCCAGAGTCGAGAGCTGGAAAGCCGGAACGCCTTTTGCTCCAGGTGAGATTTCGCAGGGAAAAGAGTCTGCGCCACATTCAAGGCGGTCCACATTCATGAACATGAACCGGGCCGCGTTCCAGATCTTGTTAGCGAAGGCGCGATAGCCGTCTGTGCGGCTTTCGCTGAAGGCGATGTCGGTGCCCGGCGCGGCCATCGCCGCCAAAGTGAATCGAGTTGCATCCGTGCCGAAGCGCTCAATGATCTCGAGCGGATCGATCACGTTGCCCTTGGTCTTCGACATTTTTTGCCGGTCGGCGTCGCGCACCAGCGCATGAATGTACACCTGGCGAAAGGGCACGCTGTCATTTTTCTTTGCAGCCCAGCCGCTGGCTTTCTTGATCACGGGATCCTGCTCGTGTCCCTGCATGAAGTGGCAGCCGAACATGATCATGCGCGCCACCCAGAAGAACAGAATCTCGTATGCCGTAATCAGCAGCGTGGTCGGATAGAAAACCTCAAGGTCGCGTGTCTTCTCTGGCCAGCCCAGCGTGGTAAACGGCAACAGCCCCGAAGAAAACCAGGTGTCGAGCACGTCGGAAACCTGCTCCAGCTTCTTGCCGCCGCATGTTGGACAATTCACCGGGGCTTCCCGCGCGACGATGATTTCCTTGCAGCCGTCACACGTCCACGCCGGAATGCGATGCCCCCACCACAACTGCCTCGACACGCACCAGTCGTGGATGTTGTTCATCCAGTTCAAATAAATCTGGCGGTAGTTGTCCGGAACAATCGTGATTTCTCCGCTTTCGACAGCTTCGATCGCCTTTTGTGCCAGCGGTTGAATCTTGATGAACCACTGCTCGGAAAGTCGCGGCTCAACCACGGTGCCGCAGCGGTCGCACTTGCCGAGCGCAAGCGTGTAGTCTTTTTCACCTACGAGAAACCCCTGCTCCTGCAGGTCTTTCAGTACGAGCGCACGCGCCGCGTAGCGATCCAGTCCGGCATACGACGGCCCGGCATTCGCGTTCAGGTGCGCGTGCTCATCCATCACGTCGATCTGCGGCAGGTTGTGCCGCTTCCCTGCTTCAAAATCGTTAGGATCGTGCGCCGGGGTCACCTTTACCGCGCCGGTACCGAACTCCGGCTGCGCCAGTTCATCGGTGATGATGGGGATCTCGCGCTTCACCAGCGGCAGCATAACCTTCTTGCCATGCAGATGCGTGTAGCGCTCGTCTTTTTCGTTGACGGCAACCGCGGTATCGCCCAGCATGGTTTCCGGCCGCGTGGTCGCGACGGTGATGAACTCGTCCGTTCCGATAACCGGATAGCGAATCTCCCACAACTTTCCCGCAACCTCTTCGTGCTTCACCTCGAGATCGGAGATCGCCGTTTCGCACCGCGGGCACCAGTTCACAATGTATTTTCCGCGATAGATCAGCCCTTCTTCATACAACCGGACGAACACCTCGCGCACCGCGCGCGAAAGATTCTCGTCCATGGTGAAATATTCGCGGTCCCAATCAACCGACGCGCCCAACCGCTTCATCTGGTCGAGGATCGCGCCGCCGTAAAGCTTCTTCCACTCCCACACGCGCTCGATGAACTTCTCCCGGCCGAGGTCGCGGCGTTTCTTGCCTTCCTTCGCCAGTTGCCGCTCCACCATCATCTGCGTAGCGATGCCCGCGTGGTCGGTCCCCGGGAGCCATAGGGTGATGAAGCCGCGCATGCGATGCCAGCGCACGATGATATCCATTTGCGTCTGGTTCAGCATGTGCCCCATATGCAGGCGGCCGGTCACGTTCGGCGGAGGCAGGAGCAACGTGAACACGGGACGAGTCTCGCCCTCCGGCGGCGTAGGCACGGAGAACAATTTCTCCTTGATCCAGTACTCAGCCCAGTGCGTTTCGATCGCGCCTGGCTCGTAAGATTTCGGCAAGTCGTGCGGCATGAGGAAGTCAGCAGTTGGCAGTTAGCAGTTGGCCGCGAATCGTCCACCACCGGGAGGCCGATGCCCAGCAGAACGAAATGCCAAGTGCCAAAAGCTAAGTGTTGATCTTACAGGCGCAAGAAAAGAAGGGTCAAACGGGTTAATTCCCTGGCAACGCCACTCTCGGCAGGTTCCAATGGAACCAAACGCTGAGTACTCGGAGCGCGAAGCAAACCACGCCTCCCAGGATCGCTGCCAACGTAGACTGCAGTCCCAGCCTTCGGCTCACGACCATTACCGCGGAACCGGCAAGCGCGGCGGTGGCATAGATGTCTGCACGCAAGACATTGGGAATGCGCATCAGCAGAATGTCACGGATCGTGCCTCCACCTACGGCCGTGATCGTGCCCATCAATGTGGAGATGAATGGAGGAATTTTGTAATCCAGCGCCTTCTGCGTTCCGGCCACCGCAAATAACGCGAGGCCGCCAGCATCCAGAATCATTAAGAGCTGCGCAGGAGCGTGCTGAACAGAATGATAAAAAATGAACACTGTGCTACTCGCAGCAAATGCCCATGCCGCATAGCTCCAGTCGCGGATGGCCTGGGGAGGGCTGGCGCCAATCAGCAAATCGCGCAGCACACCGCCGCCCAATGCGGTCGCAAACCCAAGCACCATGACGCCAAAAAAATCTAGGTTGCCGCCGATCGCTGCGAGTGCACCCTCCGCCGCAAATAGAACGATCCCAGCACGGTCAACGACAGCCAACAGCCTGTCCGGTTGATTCTTCATACTCTTGTCGTTCGAGGATGGGAGAGCCATGCGTGGCCGCAATTATAGTCTGTGCAATTGGCAGTAAATCGCCGTTCCACGGCGGCAGATGATATCTGAAGGAGAAAAGCTGAAGTCCGAGGTCCGGGGTCTGAAAGCTGACAGCTGAGAGCTGAAAGCTACTCTACTTCTTCTTCGACATTTTCCGATTGATCTCTTCCATCAGCTTGGGCCGCAGATCGGCCAGCACGCTGTCCACAATGCTGGCGACGTTGCTCTCGCCTTCGGCTGCAGCGGCTGCGGCTTCCTGCACGATTTGCTCGGCGCCCGCCGCAACCGCCATGGCGGCAGTGTCTGGCGGGGCCGACCGGGGCGTGTCGTATTCCCTGGGCTGAGCTTCGGCTTCGTCGCCTTTTCCAGTATCTCGCACCTGACGCCAGCTCGCCCACGCCGCAGCTGTGTTTTTAACCGTTTCGGGGTCAAGCTTCGGTTCCGCGGCAGGCTCTGCCTCACGCTCGACAGATGCAAAAGAGGTGCTCGACGCGCTTACAGTTTCCGCGATTCCCGATGTGGCTTCCGGTGCTGATTTCAATTCCTGCGATGCATACGGAGAATGTTCCACAACTTCCGGGATCTCGAGAGCACGCACCGGCTCGGCAACCGGCTCCGGCATGGTCTGCGCGAGCTGCACTGCCTGGGATGCCTCGGCTATTTTCTCAATCGGCGCAACTTCCGCTGCGGAGACTGCGCTAGCTGCCGCAGAGGTCGGCACAGGTTCGGCATCCACACGAGAATGCGAAGAAGCGGCCACTGCCGCATTCGATTCGACCGGAGCCGGCCCAGCTTCTCCGGGCGCAGCGTCCGCGGCAGGTTCACTCTCTGAAACTTTCTCCGGTTCCGGACTCGCAATCGAGGCTCGCGCCGGCGCAGAGTCAGCAGATGCGGAGCCAACAGGTGCGGAGTCCGCAGGCACAGAGGCCGCTTGCGCCTTCTGCATTTCCTGGTCCAGCGAAATCGTAGCCTCGCTGCCTTCCAGCGCCACCGACACGGCAGTCCACCGCGATGCTCCCGCGCTCGCAGCCGCGACGGTTTCAGCCGTGGCCGCCATCGTTACCGGCACGTCCTGCGTCTCTTCCGCGCTGATGTCACCCTTCCGGCGACGGTAGATCTCAACCGCAGCAACCTCGCCAGCCGGGATCTCAGTCTTGCTTTCCTTACTGTCCGCCGGGCTTGCCGTCTTAGCTTCAACTTCCGTAGCCGCGGATTCGGTCTGAAGACTGGGCGCAGCAGCAATATTTTCCTCGGTTCGGCTAGGAGTCGGCTCTATGCTCGCCGGACTAGTCTCACCAACCTGCGTTGCAGCAGTCGGGGCTTCACGGACCTGAGCTTCGCTGGCTTGGCTCTGACTGACCGGGGCTGCACTGTTCTCGGCTGCCGGAACCAGATGCTCCTCTTGGATCGCCTTGGCGACCATCTGCATCTGCGCCGCTGCGGCTGCGATCGCCGCTACTTCTTCCGGCGTCACATCCTTTGGCAAGCCGGCCGGAGCCACTGCCGCCACATCCACTCTCGAGCCAGCTGCTTCTGTGCCCGGCGAATCCTCACTCTTGAAAATCCTGTCCGCCGCCTTCTCCAGCGGAGTTGGCACCGTCGTGGAAACATCGCGATTCACCGGGCTTTGCGCCGGAGCTTCTTCTTCGACTTTCTCTTCCGGTTCCGTCTTCTGCTTCGGAAAGCCGATCCGGCTCTTCCATCCAGTGTCGGAGCTATCTGTGCCTGGCGCCTCATTGCGGCCGCCGCGTCCCGATTCTTCCGCCGCCGCAATCGCCCGCGCAAAGCGGCCCGGTTTCGAGGGTTCCGGCCGGGGCACCACCTTATCTTCCAGTTTCGACAACGTGGCCAGCAACTCGCTCGCTTCAAAGGGCTTCACAATGAAGCCTTCCGCGCGCACCCGTTGCGCCTCTTCCGGCTTGAACGGTTCCAGCTTCCCCACCGTCAGCAGCACTGGAATCCGCGCCGTTTCCGGAGATTCCTTCAGCCGCTGGCACACTTCCAGCCCGCTGTATCCGGGCATGTAAACGTCCAGGATCACCAGATCCGGCTTCAGTTCGGCTATCTTCTTCAGCGCGGCCGAGCCGTTATTGACAGCAATGACCTCATACCCCGCATCCGCGAGGATTTTGCGCCCCATGTTCTGGGCGGTAACGCTGTCGTCGGCGAGCAGTATCTTCCGGGCCAAAGAAATTCCTCTGATGAGGGGAGATATCGCGAAGGTAACCTGCCCGTAGGCGTAAGTCAATGATCAGGCGGCATGTTACCAGGTTACTAGTGGTCAGCGCCTACCGCGTCTACGCGGCGCTTCCGGGGCCGGAAACGTTAGGATCCACGCAGCGCGGTATGCCCAATCCACTGCAAAACCGGGCTCATGCCACGCCGCCGCTCTAGAACGAAAGGATCTTCTTCAATCCCTTTTTCTTCTTCTTCTTGCTGCTCGAAACATCCTGGTCGCTTGCCATGCTGGCGGTGCTCGAGGTGGAGTCGGCAGAGGCCTCGCCGCCCGCCGCTCCCTGCTTAATCTCGTTCACCTGCACTGGCGGCGGCGCCGGCGCGTTGCTCGCCGCACTTTGATCCGCCACCGGCTTCAACTCGTTCGGATCCGGAGCCGCGTTGGCATCCGGCGCCGCCACCGGCTTCAGTTCATTCGGATCTGGCCCGCTGGCCGCATTGGGCCGCGCAAAGGGATCGCCACTTGCAACCGGGGGCGCATCCGACCGCGGAGCCGGCTCATTCGCCGTCGGAACTCCCCCCTTCACCACCTCCGCAGCCAGCCCATGGTCGCCCGCAGGCGCTCCCATCACCTGCCGCATAGTGTCTCGCGATACTCCACTGGCCGACACCGGCGTTGGGTCCACCAGGGTCGGTTCCCCAACTTTCGACGCCGTCGTTACGTCCGGCCCTTTCTTTACTACGCTCATCAGCTTGTCCAGCGTCTTGCTTTCCAGCCGGCTTTCTTCCTCCGCGCGGTTCTGTGCCAGCGCCGCCTTGGTCGGATGCGGAATCGGCTGATGCAACGCCGCCAGCCGCTTCTTCGCATCCTCCTCGCGCTCCATCGCCGGATACCGCGTAATAATCTGCGAATAAGCTGCCGCCGCATTCTTGGTCAGCACTGCGATCATGGCTCCCTTGTCACTTTCCCGGCCGGCGCATCCCGGTGGGGTATTGAAGGCCACGCAAACCGGTCGCGCCCGCACACGCGCAATCTCGGCCTCATAGTTCTCACCAATCAGATATAGCGCCTCGTCAGCCCGGCTGTACAGCGGATATTTATCCACCAGCGACTGCAGACGCGCTATCGACGCCGGATACGACATCCGGTAATAGTAGAACTTCCCAATCCCAAACTCCCGGTCCGCCAGCACTTCCTGCACTTCCAGCAGCCGCTGCTTTCCTTCCGCCACCAACTTAGCGTTGTCCGGATACTGCATGATCAGGTTCCGGTACTCATCCTCCGCCCGCTTGGCATGCGTGTAGTCGCGGTCCGATTTCTCCATCTGCTGGTATTGAATGTTCGCAATCTTCAGCTGCGCCTCGGCCGCCTCCGGCATGTTAGGGAAAAACGTCTCAAAATCGCGGTACTCCTGCTCCGCCTGCTCCAGAGACGCCGTCCCGCCTTCCGCATACCAGGAATCGCCCACCGCCAGCTTCGCCCGCGCAATGTACTCCGAATCCGGATACGTGATGATCAAGGTCTGCAGCGTCATGCGCGCCACGTCGAAGCGGTTGTGCTTCATCGCGTCCATCGCCTTGTCGAACAGCACCTTGTCGGGCTGCTTCGATCCCACGTTAGCCAAAGGATTCACGCTCTTCTTATTGCTGCACCCGACCGTGAGCGCCAGCAACACACCCAGCACCGCAATCCATGAAATTCGACGTGACATTAAGACCTCGAATCAGATTCCAATTGCGGCTTCGCCTAAGCCGCTTAATTGCGACTTCGCCTTGGCGACCGGATTTTGCGCTAGACTTTCAGCATCACCGCTTCAGTCGCCGCCTTCACCAGCCCCTCAGCATTCTTCTTTGGATCACCACTACCGAACACCGCGTTGCCCGCCACCAGGATTTCTCCGCCCGCCCGCACCACATCGCCCACCGTATCCAGTCCCACCCCGCCATCCACTTCGATGCGGTAAGTCAGCCGCCGCTGGCTGCGAATCTCCGCCAACTGCCTCATTTTGTGGAGCGTACCCGGAATAAACTTCTGTCCCCCAAATCCCGGATTCACCGACATCACCAGCACATAATCCACAATGTCGAGCACCTCGCGCAGCGCATCAACCGGCGTCGCGGGATTAATCACCACCCCCGCCAGGCAATCGTGGCTCTTGATCAGATGCAGCGTCCGGTTCAAGTGCCGGCAAGCTTCCTGATGCACCGAAATCCAATCCGCACCGGCCTCGGCAAACGCCGGAATGAACTCGTCCGGATTCTCGATCATCAGGTGGCAATCGAGCGGCAACTCGGTCACCCGCCGCAGAGATTTCACCACCAGAGGCCCAATCGTCAGGTTCGGCACGAAATGCCCGTCCATAATATCCACATGGACGACACTCCCCCCGCCTTCCCCCGCGGCGCGCACCTGCTCACCAAGACGGGCAAAGTCCGCCGAAAGAATCGATGGTGCCAGCTCGATCAAACGTTGTCTCTTAGGACGTTGTTCTTCGATCGTTATCTCTTGGATCGTCGTCGGTTAGACCCTGGGCTTGCGGTCGGAAATCTCTTAGGAGTTTACCATCCCAAACGCCCCGCAGATAGCAAGATTGTAAGCCGGACGGGACGCCTGATTCGAACCCGGCCGAACGCCAAATAACAGCCGGCTGCCCCATTTCTCGCGTTTTTGCGAGAAGTGGGTCCTCGTCATCGCTCCGGCGACTCGACCAAGCCGACCTTCCTATTGCTCTATCGTCGTCCCCAACCCCGCATACAAATAGTTCTCTCCGTAAGCCTTCTTCAATCGCGCAAACGCCGGCTCGCCCGTGCAATGTCCGGGAGCAAACCTCTGCACCTTCCACTTCGTTTTCAAATTCTCCACCAGCCCATCAATCTCTTCCACCGGCGTCGTCACCAGATGCAATCCCCCGAACACAATCTCCGTCCTCGGATCCACCGCGCTTGCCGCTTCCAGAATCGCTTCGATCCCCGCGTGCGAACACCCGTCCACCAGCAGCAATCCGTTCGGCCGTTTAATCGCCAGCGTCAATTCCGGCAGCTCCAACGTTCCCTTTTTCTGGGAAACGGTGCGCAGCAGAAAGATTCCTGGCAGTACTTCCGTCGTCTGGCTCACCAGCACAAAATTCCCCGTGTCATACAGCTTGCCCGATGTGAAATGTTCCGGATCCGTTCCCCCGAAATACCGCATCTTCGCCGGCAAGCTGTCATCCGGCCGCAAGAACGTGTTCGGAATCGCCGCTCCTCCAAATCCATTCGCCCCATCCGCGGGCACGTACACCGTAACGTTCGGATTCACCTTCAGCACATATCTGAGTCCCGTCGCGTGGTCGGCGTGCCGATGCGAGATCACCACAAAATCGAGCTTCCTTAGGTCGATACCCAACGCCTTCACGTTGTGCTCAAAAATCGCCGCATCGTTCCCCGTATCGAACAGAATTCGCTTGCCGTTGTGCTCCACCAAGGCGGAATATCCCCAATCCTTCGCCAGCCCATTCGATTCCCCGAACGCGTCATAAAGGATCGTCACCTTATCCTGCGCCCCGCAGGCAACCGCCGCCGCACCCACCAGCAAGAACACCAAAATCCGCAGAATATGGATTCGCAAAGGACACCTCCAACCGGAATTTTCAGGTTAGTCTATCAAGCCGGACGCGGCCTCGCCCATCTTCGCCCGCACCGTATCAACTGAGGCTGCCCATCCTCTCGCCTAAGCCGCGCAAAATTGGTCTTCGTCATTTAGACTTGGCTTAATCAATCTCACTCAACCATCTCAAGGAGGAACACATGTCTGATCCCACCAT
The DNA here is from genome assembly GCA_963827005.1 of uncultured Acidobacteriaceae bacterium. GTDB lineage: Bacteria > Acidobacteriota > Terriglobia > Terriglobales > Acidobacteriaceae > Sulfotelmatobacter. The sequence continues at coordinate 256,715 of CAWGZD010000006.1, read as the reverse complement.
TCAGGTTCTGCCCAAGGGCCCATATCTGGTTGCTGGAAAAATCACTCTGCTGGATGCGAGTGGTAAAAAGATCGAAGCTGGAGAAAAGATAGCCCTCTGCCGCTGCGGAGCCTCCACCAACAAACCGTTCTGCGACGGAACCCACAGCAAGATCGGATTCGACGCCGCAGCCGCGGCCGTCCCCGGCAGCGCCGAGTAGTTCCGTGGAATGCCTGCGTCCAACACCTCTTGGCACGCTCTGAAATAAGCCCGGGTGCCCCATTTCTCGCGTCCTTTGCGAGAAGTGGGGGCCTTTGACCTGCTTCATATCCAAGAGGGGTGGTTTGCCGGCACCGCATCAACTGAGGCTGCCCCATCCTTTCGCGTTCTTTGCGAAAGTGTGGGCACGATGCTGATTGAGATGAGATTCACTCCTTTTTCCGTTTGGGGCTGGCCTCGGATCCAGCCGGTTCACGGAACGGTTCCACAGAAATGCGCTGGTAACACACTTCCAGGACGGTCAGGTATTCCGTACCGCCCGGCAATTGAAGGACCACGCTGTCACCCGCTGCCGACTTCATCAACGCGCGCCCCAGAGGGGACACCCAACTGATGTGGTTGCGGTCGAGGTCGATTTCGTCTGTGCCAACGATGCTCACCACCCGCGATACTCCCGCGGCATTGGCATAGCGCACGGTCGCTCCGAAGAATGCCCTCGCAGCCGCCTGCCCCGCCCTCGGAGCTTCCGGGTCCACCACTTCCGCGGCCTCGATTCGCTTCGTAAGAAAGCGAATCCGCCCATCGATCTGCCGCAGCCGACGCTTGCCGTACTGATAGTCGGCGTTCTCACTGCGATCGCCGTTGCTGGCAGCCCACGCCACCACCTCGGTCACGGCCGGGCGTTCCCTGGTGAGCAGAAACCGGTGCTCATCTTTGAGGCGCTCCAGTCCGCTCGGCGTGATGTAGTTCTTGACTGGCGTCGCGGGCTCGTCCGGTTTTGGCTTTCTTGTAAAACCTTTTCGCATCTCGTAGTCTTTCGAATCGAGCTTACTTGCGCGCCAGATCGGTTCGATGTTGATTCTGAACGCTGGCCCAAGCCAACCAAGCGTCGGTCAGCGGAGGTCGAAAATTGGGAAGCAGCAAACCGCCGGCTCTGAACCATTCGTACGCTGCAGGGCCGATTGAATCCCGATCGTGTCCCACCGCGGGGTCTCGAACAAAGTTCTTGCGAATCCATCGGACGGCAGCGTTGTACCACTTCCCAAAAGCCCTGTTCTCGGTTTCGAAACTGGCCCAGATCCTACCCTGCGTTAACGCTGGTTGGCCGTTCCAAGATTCGAGCACAGGAGATTCATAGGTGAATTGAATGACAGGCAGCGAAAAGTCGACATTGAAATATTTCCCGGTATCTTTCCGTGTCAACGCAGGGAGGATCGCCTGATTCCACAAACAATAATGTCCCCCTCTTTCCCAAGGACAGTTCACTTCTTGAATTTCGGCAAGCTCTGAGGAGTGCCACTCCGTGACTATCACCGGATCACGCTCCTGCAAGAAAAGCACGAACCGACGACAGTCCTCAGGGAGCATATGAAAACGTGTCTGTCTTCCCATTGCCAGAAGTGTAAACGAGGAAGCGGGAAGATGGATGGCTCGTCCCCTTGTGGTTTTCTCGTAGACCCTTTTCGCATCCCGTAGTCTTTCCAGGGCGAATCCAGTGGGTGCCGAATGAACGCGGATGAATGCCGCCAGACCGCCCTTGCAACGGGGAGAAGGATTAAACGTCGTATAATCTCGTGCGCGAAACCGTGGAGCAGAACCTATGAACGTACAAGAACAAATCGAGAAGTATATTACCAGCCAGCCGGAGCCAAAACGCAGTGACATGCGCGAGTTGCATCGGCTCACACTTCAAGTGTCACCAGAGTGCAAATTATGGTTTTTCGATGGTAAAGACAGCAAAAATCATACTGTTACCAACCCTACGATTGGATATGGATTTCACACAATAAAATACGCCAACGGAAAAAGTAGAGAGTTTTTTCAAATTGGCGTGAGCGGAAACAAAACCGGAATCTCTGTCTACATTCTTGGTCTCAAAGATAAGAAGTACCTAGCCAAAACGTACGGGAAAAAACTAGGCAAGGCGAGCGTGACCGGATATTGCATTCGGTTTAAAGCTCTAAAGGATATAAACATCGATACGCTTGAAGCGGCAATACGATATGGGCTTGCAGCTTAGAATGAAAAGGGCAAGCTGAAATCCCCGCCCATTCGGGCAAACGGCGCGCCATAATGACGGGGATACCTGGCCTCTTTGAGCTTTACTTCTTGGGCCGCGACTCCGGCGGCACAAGGCCTGCGAGGCGGTAGTACACGACGAGCTGGCCGTAGTGTTCACCGCTATGCTCGATGATGCCGTAGGCAATGTCGAGAACACGCGCTTTCTGGCCAGGGTAATAAACAACCTCCGTCGTCAGGCCTTTTTCGCCTTTCGACTGGATGGCGGCTGCGCCATCGGCGAAGGATTTCTTGACGAACCGAACGATGTCGGCCTTGGACTTGTATTGGTCGCGCTTGGGATCTTCTGCTGCCTGAGGCTCCTTCCCCATGACGGGATTGATGAAGAAATAGTTCGATCCTGCCGCGTGCAGCAACTGCTCGGCGAAGCTGCGTTGCGCGGGTGTCGGCTTGAAGTCATATTTGTCCTCAGGAAAATCTTCGGCCATGGCGATCAGTTTGCGGCCAATTTCATTCCAAGAATCGAGCACGACTTTCAATTCCGGATCGGCAGGTTTGACGGCTGCATCTTTTTTCATCGCGTCATTCTTCATCGCATCATTTTTCATCGCGTCCTGGGCATGGGCGGGAAATGCAAACGCCAGCAGGACGATAGCGAGAAACGGTATTCTTTTCATTTTTTCTCCACGATTGAGTTTCACGATCAAATGAGTTTCGCAATCAAAGCTTCGGCTTCTTATTTCGCCTGTGCCAGCTTCGTAACAACCTCAGCAACTTTATCGAGTACCTGGTTCATGCCCTCCAGTTGACCGCTATTTTTTGCGCTCTCCATGGGTTCATTTCCAATGAAGGTGAGTTTCGTCTGGCCGTTTCCAATATCCTCAAACAGAATCACGTCGTTAGCACCTTCGATGGCCTCATGTTCTATTCCCAATTCCGCAGGCTCAACCTTGTTGCCCTTCGCGTCGGAAAAGTACATGGAGGAGACGATCTTTTCCAGGGGAACAATCTCATGGTATTCACCGCCATGCCAGAAGTCCTGTCCATCCGGCGTTCTCGTGCAGATGAGATATTTTCCTCCCACGCGAAAATCCATCTGGCAAACCGGCGAAGTAAAACCCTTCGGCCCCCACCACTGCATCACGTACTTCGGGTCTGTCCACGCCTTCCAAACCATTTCACGTGGGGCATCAAAAACTCTTGTGATAACCATCCGCTCTGTTTCGTTCACCGTGCTTTTTGTCATCCCTGGCCTCCGCTTTCTTTATTTGATCTTTCTTCATTTGATTTACGACTACGTCCAGTTTGTCGAAGCTCTCTTCCCAGAATCGGCGATAGTTAAACGCCCAGTCGCTGACTGTTTTAATCGCCTCTGGCCTAAGCCTGCACACACTCTCTCGTCCACGCTTCGTCTTGATCACAATCCGCGCCCGCACCAGGTAGGCGATATGTTTTGAAATCATCTGCTGCGAGAGTGCAAACGGCTCCGTCAATCCATGCACAGAGGCCGGCCCATGGGAGAGCCGTTCGATCATTGCCCGCCGGGTTGGATCCGACAAAGCGGCAAACGTTGTACCTAATTTATCCACAACCATATGGTAGTGGATTATCCGGCAATGTCAAGCGCGGATTTTGCGATCCCCGATTTCTGGCGACGATCGAGCCAAAACATCGGTTAGAGATCACTTCACATATTGATCGAGCCAATCGATCCAGTAGCGGTATATGTCGGATTCCCGCACGGGAGAGTCGTAGGGAAAGTGCGCCGCTACGGGGATGGCGATGAATTTCACGGCAACGCCGTTGTCTTTCAGCGCGTGGTAAAGAGAGTAAGCGTCGCTGATCGGTACGTTGGGGTCGCCGGTGTCGTGCAGGATCAACGTAGGCGTGGTGATGTCGCTGGCGTAGGTGATGGGCGATTGTTCTGCGTAGGCTTTCGCGTACTCTTTTTTCCACGGCGAGCCGCCCCACCTGTAACGCATCAGCACGCCATCCTCCGCGAGACTATACTTGTCGATCCTGCTGTTTCCCGCAGCGCCGGAAACTGCCGCCTTCCAGATGTGGTAGTGGCCGATCAGCCAAGACGTCATGAATCCGCCATAGGACCAGCCGCCAACTGCGACGCGAGAGTCGTCGATGAAGCCCTGCTTCTCGAGCGCGGCAATTCCGGCCATGATGTCGCGACCGCTGCCATCGGCGGCATCGTTCACGATGGCGCGCTGGTACTTGTTCCCGAGATTATCGCTACCTCGATAGTTGGGCTGAAAGAATACGTAGCCGTGTGACACAACCAGTTGGGTGAAAGCGAAGTCGGGGTTGTCCGTAGTCGCCGCCATTTGCGGGCCGCCGTGAAGGTAAACAAAGAGCGGATACTTCTTTTCGCGAGAGAAATTGGGAGGGTAAACAACGGTGCCGTCTTCCACGAAGCCGCCCGGCCCGTTCCATTCGAAGGAGTCAGTACGACCGAGGTCAAGCGTCGCGATCTCATGATTGAAGTCGGTGAGACGTTTCGTTTTTGCGTCCGGCGAGGCGAGGTAATAGAGCTCACTGGGTTGGGTCGGCGTGCCTCCGGCGAAAGCGATCGACGAGCCCTTCCCGGCGTCGGCGTCCACCCAAGACCACCAGGAGGGATTGGCGTCGCCCAGGTCGAGTTTTTTCGCGGCACCGTCTAGTGGCTGAATCCAGATAGCGGTTCGTGTGCCGTCGTGGCCGCTAACGAGAAGTGAGTTGCCGTCGGGCATCCATATGGCGCGCATCACATTTCGGTCAAGGCCGCGCGTGACATCCTTCCCTTCGCCGCCCGTTGAGGAGGCGACAAAGATTTCATTCTCATTGTTGAAGTCGCCATCACGCGGAAACCAATAGGCGATCTTTGAGCCGTCGGGCGAGAAGAAGCCAAAATCTTCGAATAAAGTGCGCTTCGTCAGTTGGCGGATTTTTCCGCTGTCAATGTCCAGAATCTCTATGACCGTTTGATCGGAGTCCCCGTAATGTGGGTCAGCCTGGCGAGTGAAGCAGATCTGCTTGCCGTCCGGCGACCAGGAAAGCGGGGAGGACGGCGGAGACGCCTCCGCGGTTTTCGACAAGCTCCACGCCCCGGAGGTTAGGCGCTTTGCTGAGCCGCCTGAGGCAGAGACCAGCCAGATGTGCGAAGGAGTGGGAGCCGCGGTAGCGAGGAATGAGTTGTCGCCAACTTCGAAGAGGTCGTGGTGCTTCTCTATGTCGGCTTGGTTGGGTGGTTCGTCGGGCGAGACGAAGGCTAGGCGGGCGCCGTCTGGACGCCAGGCAAATTGCTCTACTCCCAGAGGTGCGCTGGTCACCTGCCGCGGCTCACCACCCTTCGTGGGAAGCACAAAGATTTGCTCAGCGGCTTTCTTCTCTTCGCCAGCTTCCGAAAGGAATGCCAGCCGATCACCGGTGGGCGACCACTGCGGCGAGCTCAATCCTTTGCGGATGTTGGTGAGCTGCCGTTGGGCGCCGGTGGCGATATCCACGAGGACAAGCTGGCTGTCGTGACGGTCCTCGTCCCAATTCACACGGGTCACGATAATCGCGATGGACTTTTCATCCGGCGAAATGGCTGGGTTGGAGACGTTGACGATTCTCTGGACGTCTCCCATCTCGAATTTTCGCGCCTGGGTCTCAGCCCGATCCTGCGCAGCGATGGCAAGGAGCGCCGCTAGGATTCCGACAAGCGACTTTCCCGCGAATGGGGCCGAATTTCTCGTCTTCGTGGGCATGACCGTGAGTCCCGCATCCGCGTCAGCCATGAATTTCGACTGAAGGCTTTCCTTCGGGGATCTTTGATTGGGATTTGTGCCTCGCGCATCATACGCTACGCCTTCCCGTGTGACAACGAACTTGCTTCGCACAGTCCGAGGAAGTGAGCGGGGTATCGACGGCCGTCATCTTTGAGTGGGCAACGGAAATTTCTCTGCCCCTGACCCTTCCGGCTGGATAACGGGCTACTCCTACCTAATCCGGTAAAGTAAGAGTTGCCGACGATCCGCCCGCGACCTGCAGTGCGATGTCTCTTCCCCTGATCGGGTCCCACTATCGCCTACATTGGCTTACCAGATGCGCACGCGATCGGCCGGAGCGAGGTAGAGCTTGTCTCCAGGCTTCACATCGAATGCCGCGTACCACGCGTCGAGGTTGCGCACCGTAACTGGCCGAAACTGGTCGGGTGAATGGTCGTCGGTCATCACTTGCTCCCGGAGAAAAGCTTCACTCGACTTTGATGCCCACTGCTGTGCGAAGCCCAGGAAGAACTGCTGGTCGCCCGTGAACCCGTTCTGGACGGGAGCGGCCTTGCCCGCAGGGGAGGTGCGGTACGCGTCGTAGGCAGCGGAAATGCCGGTGAGGTCGGCGATGTTTTCATTCAGCGTCTGCTCACCATTCACGGCAAGGTCGGGAAAAGGTTTGTACGTGTCGTACTGCGCGGCGAGTCTGGCGGTGGCCGACTTGAAATGAGCCAGGTCAGCAGGTTTCCACCAGTTGCGCATGCGCCCTGTGGAATCGAATGCGCTGCCTGTGGTGTCAAAAGTGTGGCTGATTTCGTGTCCGATGGTTTGACCGATGGCGCCGTAATTCACCGCGGCAGGAGCCTGGGGGTCGAAATATGGCGCTTGGAAATTTGCCGCGGGAAACGTGATCGCGTTTTGCAGCGGCAACTCGCAGGCATCGACGGCTTGAGGATACGTGCACCACTCTCTGCGATCCACGGGGTGGCCGAGCCGGGCGACAAAGCGGTGATAATCAAACAGGCCGCCGCGCCAGAGATTGCCGAAAATGTCATCGGCCTTGACTTCGTAGGAAGAGTAATCGCGCCAGGTCTCCGGGTAACCGATTCCTACATAGAGAGTGGAAAGCTTGGCTTCGGCTTCAGCCTTGGTTGCTGGATCCATCCAGGAGAGGGCTTCAATGCGGTGCCGGAAAGCGGCGATGATGTTCGCAACCATGGCTTCAATCTGGGCCTTGGTTTCGGGTGAGAAATAGCGCTGGGTGTAGAGCTGCCCGACAGCGTCGCCGAGTACGCCGCGACCTGCAAGCATTCTGTTTCCAGTTTCGTCCATCACACTGCTGACCATTGCGACGCCGCCCTGCCAGCGCGGGCGCTGCTCCGTTTTGCCGGAGAGGGCCTTGCCGAAGAAGTCGAAGCGCTCGTCGGCGAAGGCTTTGGGCAGAACGCTGGCGTAGTCCTCAATCAAGTGAAAGGCCAGCCAATCTTTCCATGTGTCGAGTGCGGTGGAGGCAACGAGAGCGGACTCTCCGGTGAAGGCTGTGGGCTGCCAGACGATGAAGCTGCTCTGGCTGCTGAGGCCGGCGCCCCGGAAGTACTCTGTCCAGTCGAGGCCGGGGGCGTTGGTGGCGAAGTCAGCCTGCTTCCAGGTGTTGTTAGCCTTGTGGATGTCCTCCTGATCCGCCAAGGGAATATGTTTATCGGCGATCGCGTGCTCCAGTTCGACAATGTGCCGGGCGCGGACGTCCGGGTCGGTTAAGCCGGCCAGCTTGAGCATGGCTGAAACGTGCGTCTGATATTTGGCGCGGATGTCGCGCATGCTCTCGCTGTCGGAAAGGTAGTATTCGCGATCGGGCATTTCCACGCCGCCTTGCAGCAGGTAGGCAGCATAATGCTCGGGGTCGTTAAAGCCTGGGGCGACCCACAGTCCGAAAAGGTTAGCGGTATGAAAGTTGTCGAGGTTCAGCGCATCGACATCCGCTCGCAGGCTTTCCCCCAAAACTCGGGCCAGGTCGTGCTTGTCGCGGATGGCAGCAATGGCGTCGAGGTGTGGGCGGAGCGGAGCAAGACCTTTGGCTTCAATAGTGGCCTCGTCCATGTAGGAGTGATAGAAGTCGACAATTTTGCGGGTTGTGGAACCGGCGGGAGCGTTGGCCTTGGATGCTTCTTCAATCAGGGCAGCGATCCGCTTGCGGCTCAAGTCGTTGGAACCGTCGAAGTCGAGGCCGTTTGGATCAATGTACCTGCGATCGGGAGGAATTTCGGTGCGCTTGAGCCAGCCGCCATTGGCGTAGCCGTAGAAATCGTCACCGGGCTTGACCGAGCGTTCCATGTTTGCGACGACAATGCCGTGGGTCTCTGGCGCGGGCGTCGACTGCGCGTCGGCAGCTAGCGGCGCTGCGGGTAGAGCGGCGAGCAGGACAACTATCAACCGCATGAATCAGGTCTTATCCAATCCACAGTGGAATGCGGAGCAATGATACACAAGAGACGTGGATGCTCCGCGCCTATATTCGCTCACCAGATGTGCACCCGGTTCTCCGGGGAAAGGTAGAGCTTGTCTCCGGGCTTACACCGAACGCCGCGTACCATGCGTCGAGGTTGCGGGCATGACCGTGAATCCCGCATCCGCGTCAGCCATGAATTTCGACTGAAAGCTTTCCTTCGGGGATCTTTGATTGGGATTTGTGACTCGCGCATCATACGCTACGCCTTCCCGTGTGACAACGAATCCAATACGCCGGTAGTGCGCTACTTTCGTTTAGCCCACTACCCAATATGCCTCCATTGGCCGGCAATTTTCTGTCCACGCTACACCGGAAGAGGCACCGTGCCGCGAGTGGCTCCTTCAAAATGATCTCTTTCTCAAACATCAATAAGCAGTATGGCAAGCAGCTGCTCTTTGTGGATGCTTCGTTCAGTTGAATCCAGGGGGGGCTCGCCCGCCGAAGGCATGCTTGGAAGAATCAGTACGGACGTTGGCTTGTGTGATCGTAGGGAAGCGTCAGCGTCCGCTCCGCAAAAAGTACACTTGGTCGGTCCAATCCATTCCCCCGGCTTCGTCCACGAGTGAAATTAGCGCACGGACTAGTCCGCCAATGTCCGCCGGCGAGATTGTCTTTTCATCGACAAATATCACACCACCATGGGATCGATCTTCCTCTGTCCAGAGCCTTAACAATGGAGGAATCGTCCTGCGATCATAAGTGACCAGGGTTAAGCGTTGCCTTGCTGCCTGCAACAGGCAAACGGAATCTTCCTTTCCAAGGAAGTTTCCGCTATCCCACTGTGCCATGGAGTGGATGACTACCGATCGATTCCGACGTTGAACGCCGGTCGTTACGTCTGGAGAAATGTGCTCATCTAGAAGAAGCCTGAGCATGTCAGCCCCGCTTGGTCTGCCGAGCGGCAAAGTCGACCATTTGGGGAAGCGTGCGCTTTAAGCTGTCAAAATCGGTTGAATCGTTCTCTGCTATCGCGTCGTTCACGTCTCCGGGAAATGCCTCCGAATAGTAAAGGGCAGCTCGAACCCTCGCTTCAGGCCATTTCAAATGTTTGGCCACGTCCTTCACATTTCCGTTGTAACTGCGAAGAAGCAACATGACCTCCCATATCGCCAGGGTGCTGCCTTGGATATAGGCTTGTCTGCCTGCCGGTGAATCGCGAAAATCCAGGAAAGCAAATTCCGACCGCCTCAGGCCCTCTTCCACCAGTCGGGCGCTAGCGTCGCTCGGAGTCCAGCCATGCCGTTTCGCGATGCGCTTCAATCGCTTTCCGCTCTCCACCGGCAGGCGCATACTGAGCACCATCGTGCGCGATTGCTTCATCGTTCCCTCCTGGTGTAACTGTTGTAAGCATTGTATACCATGTAGGGAAAAATATTGGAACTGATTCCCGCGCCAGCGTTGCCCGGCAAGTTCCTGCCCACGCTACACTGCGGCTACACTATTGAAGAGGCACGATGCCGCGGGTTGCTCTTCAAAATGATCTCTTTCTCCAACATCAATAAGCAGCATGGCAAGCAGTTGCTCTTCGTGGATGCTTCGTTTCAGTTGAATCCCGGCGAAAAAGTTGGACTGGTCGGTCCCAATGGGTCGGGCAAGACAACGCTATTCCGTATGGTGGTCGGCGAGGAGAGTCCAGACGACGGCACGGTCTCTGTCCCCAGGAAGTTGACGATCGGCTACTTTCGCCAGGACGTCGAGGAAATGCAGGGCCGCTCGGTTCTGGATGAAGCGATCGCAGGCAGCGGACGCGTCGGCGATCTGCACCACGAACTCGAAGCCTTGCAGCATGAAATGTCTGACCCCGAAAAGGCCGATGACATGGACCGTATTCTCGAACGCTTCGGTCACGTGCAGGAAGAGTACGAGCATTTGGGCGGTTATGCGCTCGAATCGCAAGCCCGTGAAGTACTCCACGGTCTGGGGTTCAAAGATGATCAGATTGACGGCGACGTGGGCGCTCTCTCCGGCGGATGGAAAATGCGCGTCGCGCTGGCACGGGTCCTGCTCGGAATGCCGGATGTATTGCTGATGGACGAACCGACGAACCATCTCGACATCGAGTCCATCATCTGGCTGGAGCAGTTTCTCAAGTCATTCCCCGGCGCGTTGCTGATGACCTCGCACGACCGCGAGTTCATAAATCGCCTGGTCTCAAAGATCGCAGAGATTGATGGCGGCGAGATCATTACCTATTCGGGTGACTACGACTTCTACGAGCGCGAGCGCGCGATCCGAGAGAGCAATCAGCAGGCGGCGTTTGCCCGGCAGCAGTCCATGCTCGCCAAAGAGCAGCGCTTCATCGATCGTTTCAGGACGCACGCGGCCAAAGCGGCCCAGGTGCAGAGCCGGATTAAGGCGCTGGACAAGATCGAGAAGATCGAGTTGCCAAAGAAACGCGTGGTGGTGAAGTTTGACTTTCGTGTCCCTCCGCGGTCCGGCGAACAGGTGGCCGTCCTGGAAAATCTGCACAAGAGTTACGGCCCGCGTGTGATTTACGAAGGATTCAATCTCACCATCCGCCGCGGAGAACGCTGGGCCGTCATGGGAAGAAACGGCGCCGGTAAGACTACGCTGTTAAAAATGATTGCCGGAGCCAGCGCTCCAGATGCGGGAAGCCTCCGGCTCGGCGCCAGCCTGCAGATGGGCTACTTCGCGCAACAATCTCTAGACGTCCTCAATTCCGATCTCACCGTCGCCGAGCAGTTGCAACAGGATTTTCCGCAAGACAGTATTGGCGCATTGCGCAACCTGGCGGGAGCATTCCAGTTCTCCGGCGACGACGTAGATAAGAAAATCCGCGCACTCTCCGGCGGAGAAAAGTCGCGGCTGGCCATTGCACGCATGCTCTTCAACCCGCCAAACTTTCTGGTGCTCGACGAACCTACCAATCACCTGGATCTTGCGACCAAAGAAATGCTGGTAGACGCCCTGAAAGATTTTGAAGGCACCATGATCTTCGTATCGCATGACCGCATGTTCCTTCGCGGTCTCGGCTCACGTGTGCTGGAACTCGGCGGTGAAAGCGGCACGGACCGCCATCCCACTGTTTATCCTGGGTCATACGTCGAGTACGTGCAGAAGCTTGGACATGAGGCGCCTGGGATCTATTCGTAGGCGTTCACCCGATGTGCCAAGTGTTCCTGAAGGAACATATCGTCATGACGCATATGGGATGACGATTCTGTCATGACACGTAAGCCTATGGAAACATAGGAGAAAGTGGAAGCCAGATGGGTTCGTGTCGGGCCCGGCTTCAGCCGTGCCGCAATGTGCGCCGCATCCTCGGAGGTCGGGAAGGGTAAGGCTCGGGAAGGGCACGAGTTCCACTCGTGCCGATAAAGCCACAATAAGACCGCGCCTTCAGGCGCTTAGGTAGGTCTTTGTTTGCCAAAATAATTGGGGGAGTACACCCGTCTGTCCCCGTATTTTTCAGCGTGGTATCCTTCTTCAAATTTAAGCTCTAAACAAGGGGAAACTGCTAATGAAAAAAATCTTCGTTACCGTGTCTGGCGGCTGCGCCTATGTAATGGATGACACCGTCCCGGACGGCTTCGCGGTCGAGGTCATCGACTTCGACGACATCGAGGCGGGGGACAGCTTCCCATCGCCGGAGGCTCTCCAATACTGCACTGAGCACGACTTGTACAAAAATCCGCGGCCCCTGCGATGAATCTGCAATGCAAAGCTGAGATCGGCCTAGCTTACAAGGCCGGATCGCAAATTGCCCGCGTAGTTAGCGAGGATTGGTGCAAGCGAGAGCTCTATTGCGCGGCGTGCAGCTCTGAGCGGCTGGCATCGTCAAGGGTTAACACCCCAGCTATTGACTTCTCCTGCCCCGAATGTGAACAGTGCTTCCAGCTGAAGAGCTTCAAGACGTGGAACCAAAGGAAGATTCCCGATGCTGCCTACGACTCTATGCTTCGCGCGATCAGGTCGGATAGAGTCCCAAACTTGCTTATCCTGCAGTATACGCCCGACTGGCGAGTTAAAAACCTCCTCTTGGTCCCGAGCGTCTTTTTCTCTGAAACGGTTATCGAAAAACGCCCGCCGCTGGGTCCCAACGCGCGTCGGGCTGGGTGGGTCGGGTGCAACATCCTTCTCGATCGAATCCCTCAGGACGGAAAGATTCCCGTAGTAACGAATGGTTCGGCTGGTGCCGAGCGCCAGGTCCGAGAGGAATTCTCTCGCATCCGAAAACTATCGGAGGTCGCCCCCTCCGTAAGAGGCTGGACGCTCGATGTCTTAACCACCGTGCGCAAGTTAGGAAGGCCTCGCTTCTCACTCCAGGAGCTGTACGAATTTGAGTCTTACCTACAGGATATTCATCCGCACAATCGAAATGTGCGAGCAAAAATACGACAGCAGATGCAGGTTCTCCGGGACCTAGGGTTCATTGAATTCAGGAGCCCTGGAGTCTACGAGGTCAGTGGCTGACACTTTCGGAATGAGTTGCGGCATGTGAGTTGTGGACATTCCCGCTGCGGTGAATTTGCCCAATTCGATGAAAAGGTCCTGCAGTTCGTCCGCGCGGGTAATAATGATCCCGACGCTGAGGACATTCAGTTCGAAGAGGAGGCGGAAAGTGGTTAGGTCGCGATCGAAGAACGGATCTTTGTTATTCCATTCGGTCTCGACAGCGATCCGGTTCTTGTAATAATCAACGTGGTGAGTGGGAGCAAGGGTTTCGTGGCCGTCAGCCGTGACTTTGATATCAAAGCTCTTTTCAACCCATCCCCGCTCGAAAAAGAGGCTGTCAATGGCCCTTGCAATTGGAGACTTATTTCCTCCCTTCTTAGCGAAATCAGTTCTCCTAAGCTTGAAATCGCGCAAGACGTCAATGAGGTCTTTCCACTGGTCGGAAAAATCGGTTTTCAAGATCGAGCAAGCGTGGTGGCGTTCTTCGACCTGATAGGCGGCTCTGACGTCCTCAGGCAGTAGGTTTTTGCCCAATGGCGCTCTCCGACCAGAATTGTACGTTACTTAAAATCCGTTTGTGTGGGCTGGCTAGGATCAGGATACAAAGAGTAACGTCAATGAATCCGTTTATCTCTGGGCACACCGAGAAAGCGCAGGGACGGAAAGGAACTTGGTGAAAGTCGCCACCTTCAACATCAACAAAATCAATAAGCGGCTCGACAACCTCCTGTCCTGGTTGTCCAAAGGGGGCTGGTCTCCACCAGTGATCCGAAAACCTACCCACCGTTCTACCGGAACATTTGTACGTACATGACCCCGCAGTCACCCCTAAGCTCCCGGGTAAGCCCCGCGCCCTCGGCCCTCCCTAAGTCCTCTGCATACTCCCACTTGGGAGCAATCATACGTACAAGATCGAAGTACATAATTGAATGCACAAAATGTTCCAGTTGGAACACTTAAGCAATGTGTTCCAGTCGGAACACTTAGCACAATCCTTCACCCGTCCTCGTCCAGTCGCCCCGTGTTACCCTCGTCGGACATGTCCGCCGCACCCCAATTCGTCACCGCCGCCTACGGCATGGCCGCCGTCCTGGCCTGGGGCACCAGCGATTTTCTAGGAGGCTACGCCACCCGCCGCGCCAACGCCTTCCTGTTCACGGTCGTTGTAAACCTGGGCGGGTTGCTCTTGGTAGGCACGCTCGCCTCCGCCACTCACGCCCCGTTCCCCTCCGCCCGCAGCGCCGCCTGGGTTCTTGCCGGCGGCATCTCCGGAGGCGCTGCCCTCGCCATCTTCTACCGCGCTCTCTCTTCCGGAAGAATGGGACTCACCGCCCCTGTCGCCGCCGTGCTCGGCGCCGCGATCCCGGCGCTGGTTTCCATGCACTCCGAAGGCCTGCCCGGCCGCGTCCCGCTCCTCGGCTTCGCCCTCGCCGCCACTGGACTCTGGCTCATCACCCGCACCGAAGCAGGAAGCACGCCCGACGGCATCGGACTCGCCGTCCTCGCCGGGATTGGCTTTGCCAGTTTCTATCTCTGCGTCCGCCAGGCCGGCGACGCCTCACCCTTGTGGATCGCATCGCTCACTCGCACCGGCGGCTTGCTCGTCACTGGGCTGATCGTATTGTTCCTTGGACAGTTTCGCGACATCACACCCGCCGGCGTGCGCTGGGCGGTCGTCACCGGCTGCGTCGACTCCCTCGGCACGATTCTTTTCGTGCGCGCCAGCCAGACCGGACGCCTCGACGAAGCAGTCGTCATCTCCTCGCTCTATCCCGCCGTCACCGTGCTGCTCGCTCGCGTGTTCCTGAAAGAACACTTCACTCGCTGGAAGTTCGTCGGCCTGCTGGCGGCGTTAGCCGCCGTGCCCATGATCGCGTCGGGGTAGAAAAACACTTCATTCTGTATTCTGTAATAGAGAATAGTTATGCCGCTTCTCGAAATCCGCAACCTGACCAAGATCTATCCGCAAGGCGAGTCTGTGCTGGGCGGAAAGTCTCACGGGGAAGTCCGCGCCGTCGACGATGTCTCGCTCGACATCCACGCCGGCGAAACCCTTGGACTGGTGGGCGAATCGGGCTCGGGAAAGAGCACGCTGGGGCGTTTACTCCTGCGCCTCATCGAACCTACTTCCGGCAGCATCCGCTTCGAAGACCGCGACCTGCTCGTCGCGAGCCCTGGCGAAATGCGCCGCCTGCGCCGCGATATGCAGATCATCTTTCAGGACCCCTTCGCCTCGCTCGATCCCCGTTTCCGCGTCGAAGACATCATCGCGGAGCCGCTCATCATTCACGGAAACAGAAACACGCGAAGCAGCATTCAACCTCGCATCGCCGAACTGCTGCGCGCCGTCGGCCTCGATGAATCGATCCGGCGGCGCTTCCCGCACGAGTTCAGCGGAGGGCAGCGTCAGCGCATCGGCATTGCCCGCGCCCTCGCGCTGCGGCCTAAGTTCATCGTGGCCGATGAACCGGTTTCAGCCCTCGACGTAAGCGTGGGCGCGCAAATCGTCAACCTGCTCGCCCAACTCCAGCGCGACTTCGGCCTCACTTATCTGTTCATCTCGCACTCCATGCCGGTAGTACGCTATCTTTCGACGCGCATCGCTGTGATGTATCGCGGCAAGATTGTGGAGATAGGATCAACCGGACAAATTACCGAGCGCCCGCAACATCCTTATACGCGCAGCCTGCTTGAGGCCACGCCGGAAGTGGCGGTGTAGATCGCCATGGAGCGCCGGTTTTAAAACCAGAGCCCCCATAGCCAATCCACGCTGGCATGAGTAATCGTCGAAGCCGGCACGCGTCTCTGCTCACGCCACGCGCGTCCATAGAAGACACCAGCAATCGCCGCCAGAAGAACATAGCGCCAATTGAAATGCGTGGAGCGCTTATTGAAGTGCGATAAGCCGAACAATGTCGACGCGATCACCAGGGCCCCGCGACGCCCCACGCGACGCTCCAGCAGGTTTTGCATCCAGGCGCGAAAGTAAAGTTCCTCCGGCACGGCAGTAAAGAAAAATATTTCCACCCACCGGAGGATCGCGCTTCCGATCCCCGGCAGGTTTCGATGAGGATGAATGAAGCCCAGCGCGAGTCCCAGCACGAGAACGATAGGCGTGAAAAAGATCAGCTCGCGCAGACCACTCTTCCAGTCGCTCCATCGCAGATGGAAATCGAATCCGGTTCCACTCAGCTGCCGGATCGCAAGAAATCCATACAAGCCTGCATCAACAAGAAATAATTCATTCAAGGCGCGCAAACCGCTTGGCCAGGCCTGGTCGAACCAGCGCAAATCCACGGCCAGCCCCAGAACCAGCAGGATCATCGCATCGCGCCAGTCGCCGCGCTGCCCGGCATCGGCCTGCGAGGCGCGCAGCAACAGCCAAGCAATGGCCACGGGCAGCGCGGCATAAAGCACGAACCATGACCAGCGGAACATGTGCGCGGAAATCGAAACCATCACGTAGGGCGCGACGAGTATTGCCGGAAGACTCACGCGCACAGCTACGGGCCAGCGAGCGATCGCGCGCGTGACACGCTCGGCGGCGAGGCCGAACAAAACCGCCGGAGCCAGCTCCAACCCCAGCGCCGCAATCGCGATGGGCGTCACATTCTGCATGGGTTCATCTTAAATCGGACCGAAACTTGCACCTAGACTTTCACGCCACGCCTCGCTTGTCTCCGAGCTGCCTCCCGGATAGAATTCTTTGGCGTTTCGCTGGAGGCAAGAACATGGCTGCTGCTCCGCTCCCACCTGTATCTGCAACCGTTCCCGCGCCCGGACAGGCTCCGCTTTCCCAAGGCGCGCGCGTCCTCGACACCTACATTGCGCCTACGAAGACGTTCACCGACCTGCGCCGCAGCGCGCAGTGGTGGCTTCCGTTTCTGCTGATGACCCTCGCGGGCTGGGGCCTGGTTTACGTCGCGGAGCAGAAGATCGGCGTGCAGAAGATGGTGGAGAATGAACTGCAAGCGCGGCCCAAGGCCGAAGCACGATGGGAGCAGGCGACTCCCGAGCAGCGCCAGCAGCAAGTAAAAATCACCGGGATTGTCTATTACGTCGCCATTCCTGTGGTCACTCTGCTCATTTGGCTGGTCATGTCGGGCTTGCAGTTCGGCACGTTCAAGTTCGGGGCCAACGCGAATATTTCGTACAGCCAGTCGCTCGCCGTGGTGGTCTATGCGGGATTGCCGATGGTCTTGAGGAATGTGTTGGGCATGGTTTCCGTGCTCGCCGGCGCGAGTGCCGACGGATTCACCTTGAACAATCCGGTCGCCTCCAACCCGGCATATTTCATGAACCCGGCCGACAGTCCGTTCTGGTACTTCATCGCATCGCAGGTAGATATTTTCCTGCTGTGGACGCTGGCTCTCACCGCGATCGGGTTTGCGACCACCGGCAAAGTGAAGATCAGCACTTCGTTCGGCATTGTGATCGGATGGTGGGTGGTGATCACGCTGATATTTGCGGCGACATTTTCATAGAGGTCGTCGATTTTCGTAGAGGTCGCTGGCGTGACGATCCGGCCTCTGTGGGTTTATGCTAGGCACGTCTGAGGAGGCCCTCTCATGAAATTAATTTCCGTGGTCCTGTTCCTTGCCGCTTGCCTGCTATCCGCGTCGGCGCAAACCGCACCTCCAGCTTCAGCGGCCGCCGCTGCGCCGGTGAAGGATCCGGTGACGGCAGGTCTGCGCTTGCTGCTACCACGCTCGCGGAACAACACTCTCGGCGCGATTACCGCTATGCCCGCCGATAAATTCAATTACAAACCCACACCCGATCAGATGAGTTTCGCGCATCTGGTCGTTCACATCATTGGCTTCAACAACGCGGTGTGTGCCAAGGCGGCTGACATTGCCGCCCCTAAGGTCGAGGAACTGAAGGAAACGGATTCCAAGGACAAGCTGCTGGCGGGAGCCACGGCTTCATATGATTTTTGCGCCGACGCGCTGGGCAAGATGGACGACTCCAAACTGGGCGACGCCATCGACCTCTTTGGACGCCAAGGTCCGCGCGCCTTGGCGGATCTGATCCTGGCCAGCGGATGGGCTGACCATTACGCTGACGCCGCTTTCTATTTGCGGTTGAATGGAATTTTGCCGCCGAGCGCGCAGCCTAAGAAGTAGTCTCGGGGGCTAAAGCCCACATTGATAATGGCGAGAGCGGCGCGGCTGAAAGCCGCGCCCTTTCAAATCAACCCCACTTGCCGCCGAACGCCTACTTGATCTGCACGAGTTCTGCCGGGGCTGCGGGAAGCGTCTGGGCAGGATGCTGCGGGGCGCGCCAGCCATCGAAGATTGAAACCTGGTGCACGCACGAAACTGTGCAGTGCGGTGCGCAGCCTTTTTCGGTCAGATATTCGCGGCGCATGTCGTCACGGGTGTAGGTTGCCAGCGGCACTCCGGGATAGCCGCGCTGCTGCGAGCAGTAGTGCACCAACCCGTCTTCGCAGATGTAGAGATAGCGCGCGCCGGCGCGGCAGCGCCAATCATTAGCGAGTCCCTGCGCAATGTTGTCCTGAAAAGCGTTGATGCGCGTGAAGCTCTGTTTCTCCCAGGACTTCATCTCGTCGTAGATGCCGCGCTCTTCCTCATTCAACGGCTGCACTTGTCCGCTGCCATCGTGAATAATTCCGATCGTCGAACTGAAGCCGAGTGCGACGGCTCGCTTGCCGATGGTGAGCGCGTCCTGCGGATTGGCAATTCCGCCTCCGATCACGGAATTAATGTTCACGTGAAACTCGGCATGTTCGGCCAGCAGTTGCAACTTCTTGTCGAGGACCTTCAGACTCTTCTTCGAAACTTCGTCCGGATTCACGTTGTCGATGGAGATCTGCAGCCACTCAAGCCCCGCACGGTTCAGGCGCTTGATGCGGTCCGCGACTAGAAAGTATCCGTTGGTGATCAATCCCGCGATCATTCCGTTTGCGCGGATGCGGCGGATCACGTCGTCGAGTTCAGGATGCAGCAGCGGTTCTCCACCGGAGATCGTGACCACGGCCGTGCCTAGCGCGCCGAGCTTGTCGATGCGGTGGAACATCTCTTCCGTCGGCACCGGCTTTGAAAAGTCGTCGAACTCGTTGCAGTAGGTGCAAGCCAGGTTGCAGCGGCGTACGGGAATAATGTGCGCTAACAGGGGATGATCGGTGGAAGCGAGAGCGCGCGCGGCCATGGAGGCTCCGCGCAGGTTGCGGTGGATCGCCTTGGCGCGGCGGCGCAGGGTTGTGATGGTTGACGGCATGGACCGAATGCTCTTATTACAGCATGGATGGGGGACAAATGCAGGCTCGGCGACAGCGTTCGGTGAATTTAGCGGGGTGAACGGCGCACAATGCGCATAGAACGTTCAGCCTTCTACGGCCTTGCGCAAAGCAGCTCTGGCCAGCAAACGAGTCGAGTCCAGCATAGGCAGCGGAGACTGCTCCTGCGTCATCAGCAATGGAATCTCGGTGCAGCCGAGGACTACGGCGTCGCAGCCTTCGTCTTTCAGCGTGCGGATTACTTCGGTGAGATACACCTGCGTGCGCGGCAGGAACACGCCCTGGACCAGCTCGTCGAAGATGATGCGATGAATGCGCTCACGCTGTTCCGCGCCGGGAATGCGATATTCGATGCCCGCGGCTTTCAGTTTCTCACTGTAGACCGGACCCTCCATCAGCGCGCGGGTTCCGAGAATTCCCAGGCGTTTGTAGCCGTGACGCTTGGCCTCGTTCGCGACCTCGACCGCGATGTGCAGCCAGGGGCGCGGCGAACGGTGCTCCACCAGGTCGAAGGCCTGGTGAACCGTGTTGACCGGAGCAATCAGAAAATCGGCCCCGGCCTTAGCCAGCTTTTCCGCCGATGAAAGCATAAGCTCGGCGACGCCGACCCAGTCGTTGGCGTCGATGCACTTCACGTAATCGGCGAAGCTGTAGCCGTGCATTGAGACTTCCGGGTGACCGTAGGGGCCAAGAAACTCCGCGCCGTCGGCACAGATGGTGCGATAGCAGAGTGCGGCGCCTTCCGCGCTGCAGGCGACGATGCCGATGTGGAGAGACATTCAGTTCTCAGTTCTCAGTCTCAGTTTCTCAGTTCTCAGTTCTCAGTTCTCAGTTCTCAGTTCTCAGTTAATGCGATGCGCTTTCCTTGGTTTTCGATTGCCGATTTTACATTAACGATTCGCGATCATAGCGGGACGGGGTTATCTTGCGGCGGCTGCGTCGAACAGATTCAGGAATTCCAGCTTCTTTTCTGCCGGTAGAAATGATGCTTCGAACGAGTTGCGGGCTAGTTCGCGCAGGTGCTCGTCGGTGAATCCGAAAGTTTGCTGGGCGATCTGATATTCACGGGCAAGCGTTGTGCCGAACATGGCCGGGTCGTCGGTGTTCAGCGTGATCATCACGCCATGGTCGAAATAGCTCTTCGCCGGATGCTCGGCTAGGTTGGGACAAAGTCCCGTGCGCTGGTTGCTAGTGAGGCAGATTTCAACGGGAACCTGGCGCTGGGCGAGTTCTTCCACAAGATCGGGATCGTGGAATGCGGTGAGGCCGTGGCCGATGCGCTCGACGCGCAGGTTGAGCGCTCCCCACACGGATTCCGGCGGGCCGGTCTCACCCGCGTGGGCAGTGAGGCGCATGCCGTGGTCGGCGGACCAGGCGTAGGCGTCGCGGAAAAGCTCAGGAGGCGCTTTTTGCTCGTCTCCTCCAATGCCGATGCCGACGACCTCGCGGTCGTGATAACGAACGGCAAGTTCGAAAACTTTTTGTGCCTCCTCGGGGCTGAACTGGCGGACTGCATCGAAGATCCAGAGCAGAGAGACGCCGAAATCTCGCGCGCCCCGGACGCGTCCACGATCCAAACCTTCGAAGATGAGGGCGAAATCTTGTTTACGCCATAGGCATATTCCGACCGAAACGTACACTTCGGCGTGCAGAACGTTTTCTTCTTTCAGGCGCTGCATCAGACGGTAGGTGATCAGTTCGTAATCGTCGGCGGTTCGCAGGTGCTCGGTGATGTTTTTGAAGGCGAGCAGGAAGCCGGGAAAGTCGTCGTAGCGATAAAGCGCGTCGATCTCGGCCCGTGTGGGGTGTTCGCCGTGGCGCTGCCGGAGTTCGAGCAGTGTAGCCGGTTCGATCGCGCCCTCAAGGTGCAAATGCAACTCGGCCTTAGGCAAGAGTCGCAAAAAGCTATTGGGCGACCGATCGAGTGTGGAGGACGTCACCTCTTGATTGTAGAGTCTTGAGGAAAGATTTGCGAGGAGGGGCTTGAGCACCGCGGACGCATTTGGGGCGCACCAAGAATCGTGGTGGAAACGCCTCAATGGGCCGGCCATGCTCAATAAGGAAGGGATCCTTCGACTGCGCAGGCCGATTCGCTTCGCTCACCGGTCTGTTCCGCTCAGGATGACAGCGCGGTCTTGCCGAGGTCTGACGCCCGAGAACCGGCAGCTACTTCTTCGCGAATTCGCTCCGATGCCTGCTATAGAAGACATAGATCAGCAGGCCGAGGCCGAGCCAGATTACGAAGCGCAACCATGTGATCACGGTGAGCCCGAACATCAGGCCGCCACAGAAGAGAATCGAGATCAGCGGAAACCACGGCACAAACGGGACCCGGAACGCGCGCTTCCGATCGGGCTGCCGGCGGCGCAGGATGATCACTCCGAGCGAAACCAGAACAAAGGCAAACAGTGTACCGATGTTGGCGAGGTCGGCGGCATCTCCGATGTCGACGAGGCCGGCGGGAATGCCTACGGCGAAGCAGGCGATCCAGGTGGAAATGTACGGCGTCTTAAATTTCGGGTGTACCGCGGAGAACAGCTTTGGCAGCAAGCCGTCGCGCGACATGGCGTACCAGATGCGCGCCTGCCCGTACTGGAAGACCAGCAACGAAGAGATCATGCCAGTCAGCGCGCCGATCACGATGACCGAGCGGAACAGCGGGTGTACGCCCAGATACTTCATCGCGTAGGCCACGGGGGCTTCGGCGGCTTCACCGGAGACGAAGGTTGTGTACTTCATCATGCCGAGCAGCACGACCGCAACGCCGACATAGAGCACCGTGCACACCACGAGCGACATGATGATGCCGAAGGGCAAATCTTTTTGCGGATTGCGCGATTCTTCGGCGGCAGTCGAGACCGAATCGAATCCGATGTAGGTAAAAAAAACGATGGCCCCTCCGGTAACGATTCCCGCGAAGCCAGAGGGCGCGAACGGAACCCAGTTCGCGGGCTTCACCAGCATTCCGCCGACGACCAGGAAGGTCAGGATGGCGCCGATCTTCACGGCGACCATGATGTTATTAGTCTCCGCCGACTCCTTCACTCCGCGCACCAGCAGCAGCGTGAGAACGAAAACGATGAGAAAGCCAGGGAGATTGAAATAGGAGCCCGTCCACTGCCCGCCGGCCCAGACCGGACTGGCGAATTTTTCAGGCAAGTTGATGCCGAATACTGCCAGTTGCGCTTTCGTATAGCCGGCAAAGCCCACCGCGACTGCGACGTTCGACACTACGTATTCGAGGATGAGGTCCCAGCCGATGATCCAGGCAAAAATTTCGCCGAGCGTCGCGTAGGAATATGTATAGGCGCTGCCCGCGATAGGAATCATCGAGGCCAGCTCGGCGTAGCACAACCCAGCAAAACTGCAGGCGATCGCGACCAGGAGAAATGAAATCGCAATCGATGGCCCCGCGGGCGGGCGTCCGTGCATGAGCGCTCCCGCCGTGCTGCCGGTGCGCAGTAGATTGATGATTATGTCGAGCGCCTGTGCGTGCAGAATCGACGGAGCCTGGAAATACTCGCCCGCGGCCGCCGTGCCGGTAAGGATGAAAATCCCCGAGCCGATGATCGCGCCGATGCCAAGCGCAGTCAGCGACCACGGGCCCAGAGTCTTTTGCAGCCGCTGCCCCGGAGCTTCGGATTCCGAGATCAGCTTGTCGATCGACTTGCAGCACAAGAGCTGGTTGTCAGACGTGCGAACCGTGGCAGCGGGTTCCGTGGATTGGGACAAGAGTTGGTTGTCTCCTGAAAAATCGGCTTTTAGCCATCAGCACTTAGCATTTAGCCAGACCGGCCAAATGCTAAGTGCCTACTGCCAATTGCTTCCTACCGCTTCGACTGGCCGCGAGCCAACTTCTTCACCTTGCGCTTCTTCGATCCGCGCGCGTAATCGCGGGGCTTCTTCGGCTTTTCTGCTTTGGTTTTCTTGCGCGAGGCGCGTTTCGCCTTCTTGCGTTCTTCTTTGGTCAGCTTTGCTGTGTTTGCCATGATTGCTTTCCTGGATCTCTATTTTGTAATTTGGTAATTGGATAATTTTGTAACTTAAGGCAAGACCGCCGTACGTTACGAAATTCCCCGATTACAAAATTACCAAATCACTCTCGATTGCGCTCAAGCGCGCTCCAGCTGTGCGTATTTCTCTACCAGCTTCTTCAATCCGAAGCGAGGGAATTGTACCGTAATCTTGGCTTCTTCGCCTTCTCCTTCTCGCTGGTAGACCGTCCCCTCGCCATATTTGGGATGCCGCACCTTCTGCCCGGGACGGAATCCGCGCTTGCCCGTCGGCTCTTCGACCGGCGCCTTCGGCACGCTAAACTTCTTGCCCCGCGAGGCGAAGAACTCGGCGATGTTCTCGATCGAGTTGTAGGGCTTGGCCGGAGCGGTGGACTTTTGACGGCTAGCCTGAACCCTGTTGCCGCCTTTCCAGCTCGCGCTCTGGTCTTCGTCCTCGTAAGAATAGTGAGTGTCTGCATCGTAGGCTGCAAGGCTGCGCCCGGCTGGACGGGCAAGAGTGCCCGTCGCCACACGAGCTGTGCTGCCGCGTCTCCCCAGCTCCTCAATCAGCGGCGCCGGCACTTCTTCCAGAAATCTTGATGGCACGCTGGCTTCTGGCAGGTCGGTGCCGTATCTCCGCCGGTAAACAGCGCGGGTCAGGATCAGCTGATCCATGGCGCGGGTCATGCCGACATAGCACAAGCGCCGCTCTTCCTCGACATCATCGGGCTGCAGCATCGTCCGCGAGTGCGGGAACAATCCCTCCTCCAGGCCGCTGAGAAATACCAGCGGAAACTCCAGGCCCTTGGCGGCATGCAGGCTCATCAGCGTGATCTGCGAGCGCTCGTCGTAATCGTCGGTGTCTGCAATGAGCGCGGCATGGTCCAGGAACTCGTCGAGCGTTTCCCCGCGGTCGCGCGAATCGGCGGCCGCGTTCACCAACTCGCGCAGATTTTCAATGCGGGAGAAAGCCTCCGGCGTGTCTTCGTCTTCAAGCAGCTTGATGTAGCCGGTGCGGTCGATCAGGAACTTCAGCAAGTCGGCGGTTGTCGCGCCAGCCTCCTGCTGGATAGCGGTCGGCTGGGATGCCGACTCTTCTTGCGGCAAGACAGCCGGCGGAATGCCCTCGCTACTTTCAGCTTCAGTCTCATTTCCGGTGTAAGCTCCGCCGAAGTCAAAGGCGGTATTCTCGAATTCGTTGGGATCGAATGCAGCCGCATCGTCTGAAGTTGAATCGTCCGCGGCGGCTTGCAAGGTCTGTGCCGTGTCCGGCACACGCACGGGCGAGGGCGCAAGCGCCACACTCTCTGCTCCGGCAGTCTCTTCCAGCCTTTCGACAAACGTTCCCGCCAGCATCGCCTGCGCATCCACAATCAGCTGTTGAAAAGTCTTCAGCGCCGCGAGCGCCCGCTGCGGCAGCAGCTGCCGGCGAATGGCTTCTCCGACAGCGCCCCACAGCGACAACCCAGTTTCGAGCGCGAGATGTTCGAGCGTTTCGATCGTGCCCTTGCCGATGCCGCGCGTCGGCGTGTTGATCACGCGCAGCAACGAGATCGAGTCGTCCGGGTTCTGAATGACCTTCAGGTACGAGATCATGTCTTTGATCTCGGCGCGCTCGTAGAACGAAAATCCTCCGACCACTTTGTATTTCAGGCCATAGCGGCGCATTGCTTCTTCAAACAGGCGCGACTGAGAGTTCGTGCGATAGAGCACAGCGGCGCGCGGAGCCTCACCATGCTGCGCCGCCTCGCGCAGATACTTTGCAATGTGGTCGGCCGCGAAGAGCGCTTCGTTCTCCCCATCCGGAGCCTCGTAGTAGCCGATCTTCGTGCCGCCCTGGCGCGAGGTCCACAGATTCTTTCCCTTGCGACGAACATTATTCGCGACCACCGAAGACGCAGCCTGCAGAATATTCTGCGTGGAGCGGTAATTCTCTTCGAGGCGGATAATCTTGGCTTCGGGAAAATCCTGCTCAAACTCAAGAATGTTCCGGATGTCGGCCCCGCGCCACGAATAGATCGACTGATCTTCATCGCCGACGGCGCAAACGTTATGCCGCTCGCCGGCGAGCATGCGCATCAGCTCATATTGCGGCCGGTTCGTATCCTGATATTCGTCGATCAGCAGATATTGAAAGCGGCGGTTGTAATATTCGCGGACCGGCGCGGCGGTTTTCAGCAAGCGCGTAGCTTCGAGCAACAAATCGTCGAAGTCCAGAGCATTGGCCTTGCGCAACTCCTTGCGGTATTCCTCGAACAGGTGTGCGATTTTCTCGGTCTTCGGATCGGCGGACTGCAAATAGAGCTCCTGCGGATCGAGCATATGATTCTTCGCCCACGAGATCCGTGAGAGCACGGTCCGCGGCGTCAGCTGCTTGTCGTCAAGCCCGAGCCGCTTCATTACCGACTTCACCACCGCTTGCTGATCGCTCTCGTCGTAGATGACGAACTTCTTCGTGTGCCCAATGGCGGGCTGCCCCGGCGTAGCCGAAGGAATCTGCAAAGCTTCAATATCGCGGCGTAGAACTCGCACGCAAAAAGAATGAAACGTCGAGATGACCGGCTTGGCAATGCTAAGTCCACCAACCAGTTTCTCGACGCGTTCGCCCATCTCAGCCGCAGCCTTGTTGGTGAAGGTCATCGCCAGAATGGATTCCGGCATCACGCCCATGTTCTCGATCAGATATGCGATGCGGTAGGTGATGACGCGCGTCTTCCCGCTCCCCGCGCCGGCGAGGATCAGCACCGGCCCCTCGGTGGTTTCGACGGCCTCGCGCTGCTGCGGGTTGAGTTGATCGAGAAAAGACAATGCGGAAGTGGCTCCGGAGCTGATGATTCAATTTTACAGGGGATTGAGCGCGTTGAACGCACCGAGGCGCGATTTCCATCGGCCCATTCGTGTGTCGAGGAAGAGGACCTTGACGCCCTAATACCGCCACGACTTCAAATCAGCCCCCGGCGGCGCCGTCTTCTCCATGCGGTCGAGAATCTTCGGCAAGTACATGGTGTGGTAGTGCAGCCGCGAAAGATAGTTGGGAAGATTGGGGTCGCCGTTCCAGCAGTGCTCAGCGCGGTCGCCGTATTTCACTTCTCCTCCATAAGGAGGGTTCGTGGTGGTCTTCAGAAAATCCTCAAGGAAGTAAACCGCGTCGGTAAGAAAGTAAGTATCGGCGCTGCCCACATAAACATTGAGCTTGCCCTGCAGCTTGGGACCGAGCGTGGCCCAGTCGCGCTGCAGGATCGCGCTCAGGTCGTAGTGCTCCTTCCAGTAGGCGGCGACCGCTGGGTCGATCACGCCGGTTTCTTTATCGAAAATCGGCTGTGGGTAGCCGTCTTTCCCCACCGGACTATAAACCGCCTGCCAGATATCGAATTGCTCGCCTGAACGGCCCCGTGATCCCAGCGCCAGCTCGTATTGATTTACGCCCTGCATCGTGATCAGCGTGCGCCCTAGATAATCGCGCATACCGGGCTGCGGAATATCCGCGTGCGCGCCCTGCATGTAAAAAACATTTTTGTCCTGATACAGATTCGCGGTGATAAACGCACGAAAGTCAACCGGATCGGGGCACGCGATGAAGGCGCCGTTGTAGTGGTCGGGATAAAACATCTGCACCGCCATCGACTCCCATCCGCCGGTCGAACCGCCGTAGGCAAAGCGCGCCCAGCCCTGCCCGATGCCGCGGAATTGCTTCTCGATCGCGGGGATCAACTCGGTTTCAATGGCGTCGCCGTAGGGCCCCAGGTTGGCGGAGTTCACGGCATAGGAATCGTCGTAGTACGGGTTCGCGTGGTTGATCTCCGCGATGAGCACGCGGGGGAATCCGGGTCCGCTCCACTGCTGGTAAAACTTGTACGCTTCCTGCTGCTGAATGCGGTTGTAGCCGGAGATGTGAAAGCGCTCGCTGTAGTCCGGCTTCAGATTCGGATCGGGCGGCTCGGTGCGAAAGCCGGCAAAGTCGTCGTTGAAATGATCCTCGGAAATAATCACCGGATAGCGAACCTCCGGATGCGTGTCGAATCCCTCGGGCACCAGCACATTCGCACTCAAGTACATGGGCCGTCCCCAGAACCGCGTGAGCAACTCGCTCTGAATCTTGAGGTGCCGGATGTATTTCGTGTCCTGGGGCGGCTTGATCGGCGGAATTTCCTGATCGAGCACGAGCGCGATGGTGCCAGAGGTTGCGCTCACCGTAACCTTGCGCGGAGTGGAATACAGATTCCCGGGAGCGATGTTCCAATGCTGGCCTTCGCCCCGATCCATCGGCAGCTTTATCGTGTGCCCGTCGGCGCGGTGAAAAGTTTCGTAGCGGTGCAACACGGCCTGCACATAGTATTCACCGGGCGGAACGTCGCGCAGGCTCTTGATGGGATAGCCGGCTGCCGCCGCGTCCACGATTGCCGCTTGCCCAGGCTGCATGCCGTCGACGTCGATGCCGAAGATGATCTGAGTCTTCGGCGTGTCATTGATCTGCATGCGCGGTTCTTCGGATGGGTCGGTCGAAAGAATCAGCAGGATTCGGCCGTCGAGCGGCTTTTCGCTTCGCGTCTTGGGAAATGAAACGGAGAAAACCGTAGCGGTCGCCGCCCCAGCCGGACAGGCCGCGCCCAGCACGGCAACAGCCGCAAGAATCGCGAGAATCACAGTATGCTTCCGAATAGGCATCAGGTTTCCTTGGCGAGATAACTTTGGCAAGACTAGGGATTGTATCGCGGATGATGCCGGCAAGCGATGGCCCGGCCGCTATTTCTGCATCTCGTGGACAGCCCTGACAAACTCTTCCTTGCCGACAAAATGCCTGAAAGAATCGTCCTTCAGCGGATCGGGAAAAGTTTCTCCGGCGATCATATTGGCTTTGTACTTGTAAGCGAGGCGAAGCTGGGCGAGCGCGTCATCCATCTTGTCCATTTCTCCGTAGGTACAGGCGATTTTGTAGAAAAACATCGGGTACTCAGGATCCTGAGTTAGTCCGTACTCGAACGTGGCCTTCGCTTGCGGCAGGTTCCCGCCGATTCCGTACGACATTCCAAGATTGTCCACCAGCACGCGGAAATAATCCTTAGATAGCGCGCGCTTTTGCTTTTCCAAATTCAAAGCTTTCTGGTAATAATCCGCCGCCTGCGAGTAGTTCTGCTGCAGAAAAAACTTGCTGCCCTGGCCGAAATAGTAGGAGCTGTCAAGATCCCGAGGCTGAACTGGATTCTCACCCTGCTCCGCAGTAGGCTGCGCGTCTGGCAGCAGCCTCACGCTTGCCAGAAAATCCTCGAACAGTTTCTGATCGCCGGGCTTATAACCAGCCTTTGACAGGTGCATCTCGGCGCAAAGATCGCGCGCGCCAAGGTAGGCGTGTATGTTTTTCTGCTCCACTTTCACGCCCTGAAATTCCGGCACGATGAATTCGACCCGTGCGATTCCATCCTTCACGACTGTTTCCTGCAGATTGTCACGTTGAAAGGGGCCTTTCTTCGTGTCGGGCCACCATTCATCGCGGCACTTTTCTGCACTGGCGGGAAATGTGACTCGCTGCAGGAAAGCGGTGATCGTAAGTCCGTCCGGCCTGCCGAATGCGCGCAACTGCACTTCCTTGCCGTCGGGACGCACGCGAGTTTCAGGAGTCGTGAGTCCAACATCGAACTCGAGAACTCCGTTAACGCCAGGAATCGCCATTTGAACTTTACCGCTGGAGGCTTGCTGCGAGGGGGCGTTAATGGCGCAGCAAAGTGCAAGCAGGAGCGCCGCGGTTTTCATAGCGCCGTGATTGTATCAGCATCCGAGCTGGGGCATAGGCCGCTAGCCCTCACACCCATGCCCCCATCAAATGCCCAATCCCACCCCGCACCAGCAGTCCATCGTCGCGGTCTGTGAAATATCGCGCATTAATTTCTTTACCCTGCAGAAACTCCGTTCGATGAAATCCCATCCCTTTCAACTCGTCCTGCAATTTCACGGGATCGAAGAACAACTGAAGCGGCTCCCCATACCGGGCCACGCGTTCCGACAGCGCATCAAGCGCTTGTCTTTGCCCGGGATTCAGCAGCGCCGGATCCACCGCAAAATCAAACACCACGCCGCTCCCGGCAGGCATCTCCGCAATAAAGCGCAGCGTGGTCATGCAGGCTTCACGCGTCAGATAAGGAGTCACCCCCAGCCACGAGTAAAACGCCGCCGCGTTCACATTGAACCCGGCCCACCTAAGGCCATCTGCAAGCGTTTGCCTTTCAAAATCAATGGGCACGAAGGTTAAGGAAGGCGGCACAGCAATGCCCGCCGCCTGCAACTGCTCACGCTTCCAGGCCTGCGTGGCAGGATGATCCACCTCGAACACTCGCAGTCCAGCATGAGAGTTGCGGTAGGCGAAGGTATCGAGTCCGGCGCCGAGCACGATGTATTGCCTTACGCCATGCGCGACCGCTCGAGCCAGCTCGTCCTCGGCATAGCGGCTGCGCGCCGCCATGAATGCCCGGAACGCCCGGGAAAAATTATGGTTTTCTTTGGGGTTCGATCGAAGTATTTCCGCAGCGTCAGCACCGATAATGCGCAGAGCCAGAGGATCGTCGAGCACTCGAGGCTGGTCCAGCAGTTGATGCGCGGCCCGGCGAATCGCCACGCGCTGCGCTGTCCTGCTGAATTTGCCCTCTTGCATCGGCGCGGCCTCGGACCCTACTCCTCGGCTCCCAGCCCAGCCGCCGCCTTGCATTCCTCGCAGGGACACAGTTCGCGCAGCAGCTTCCACGAGTAAATGCCGAGATCATGGTCATCGTTCCACTTGAACTTGATGGCGTATTTTCCAACGCCTTCGGCCGAGACCGGCCTGGCCGCGGCTTTGAACATGGGCAGCGCCCCAACGGCAAGCTTCGCAGGCTCACCCGGCTTCCGCCCGGCTTTGTCGCGCTCTTCGTTGCACATCGCGCAAGGGCAGGCGTCGCGCAGGTAGACGAAACCGTAGTGCGAAACGTGGCCATCACTCCATTCAATGTCCACGCCCGTGCCGGTGGTCAGATTCACCTTCACCGATTTAGGGTCGGCAGCCGCGGTAGGCGCCTGAAGCGGAGACTGCATGAGTTCAGTATCGCATACAGAGGATGCAGCGGTGATCGCAGAGAAACCGCTAGTGAGTGGCCGTTGATGCAGCCTTAGGACTGGTCGCAGCTCCCACAGCCAAGCCTCCAACCGCTCCGGCCAGAATTCCCATCAAAGCCAGCACCAGCGCGCTCTCTACCAGGGTCGCTTTCCCACTACTGAACATAACTTCCCTCCTCAATTCACCACAACAAAGCCTACTTTAGCTTATCTCGCTCGGTCAACCGAGGCGGAATTGTCTGCCCGGCCCAAATCCGGTAGAATAGTAGTTTCGTCCCCAGGCCTCTGAAAGGATCAATAGCAGTCATGGCACAAGAATGTGATATCTGCGGCAAGAAGCCGCAATTCGGCAACCGCATCAGCCACGCCCACAACGTCACCAAGCGGCGCTGGAACGTGAACCTGCGTCCCGTGCACGCCCGCGTCGGCGCTGCCACCAAGCGCATCCGCGTATGCACTTCCTGCCTGCGCAGCGGCAAAGTCGTCAAGGCGTAAGAACAAAAAACGGTCTTAGGTCCTGGGTCTTAGGCGTGAAATCCTAAGAATCCGCCTAAGACTCAAGACCTAACACCCGTCCTTCGCCCTCTACTCCACTCCCAGCAGCTGTATGTCGAAGATGAGCGTTGCGTTCGGCGGGATGGCCGGCGGATAACCGTCCGCACCGTAACCCAGCTCCGGCGGAATGCGCAGCTGCCGCTTGCCGCCCACTCTCATTCCCGTTATTCCGTCTTCCCATCCCTTGATCACTTCCCCATTGCCGATGGTGAAATCGAATGGCTTCCCCGCATCGACTGAGCTGTCAAACTTCTTCCCCGTCGTGAGCCAGCCCGTATAGTGCACGCGAACCCGGCTCCCTTCCTTCGCGGACTCGCCGTTCCCCACCCGGATATCCCAGTAGACCAACCCGGAAGGCGTCTTCACCCCGTCCCCGGTAACCTTCGCCGGAGACGCCGTGTTCGGAGCGGCAGGCTTTCTCGCCGTACTCTGCGCCAGCACCGCCGCTGCCGCCAACGCGAGCATAACGGCGATCATCGCAATATACTTCGTCATTCTTCTCTCCCCTTCGCTGAACACCTTAAACAGACGGCGCAAACGGACACTCAGGTTGCCTGGTCTGCCCCGTGATCCTCTGTTCCCCCGGTGTTTAAGATTCTCCCTACGCCAGCGCGATCACGTCGATTTCTACCAGCACGTCCTTGGGCAGGCGCGCCACCTCCACCGTCGACCGCGCCGGAGGAGCAGAGCTGAAATACTTCCCATAAACCTGATTCATGGCCGCAAAGTCGTTCATGTTCTTAAGGAACACCGTGGACGCGCACCACTTTCCCCAGGCCGCTGCCCGCCGCCTCCAGAATCTCCGACAGGTTGCGCAGCACACGGTCCGTTTGCGCGGCCGCGTCTCCTGCGACCACCTGCTGCGTCGATGGATCGATGGCCACCTGGCCCGAGACAAATACGAACCCGTTCGCCTTGATGGCTTGCGAGTAAGGCCCAATCGCCTGGGGAGCGTCTTTCGTCGAAATAACTTCGCGCATGGCAATCTCCGCTGCTGATTAACGCTGCCAACTAAGTCAGATGCACCCACCAGCGGTGCGCTCACACTCTCAATAATTTTGTAATTCCGAGCGCAGCCCAGAGCGTCAGCGACGGCACGTCGAGGAACCTGCTGTTTGCATCCGCCATCACCGGCTCACCCGGGCTCACCCTTCTACTTCAACCCCGTCACCACGTACGCTTCCGACAGTATCCGCACGTAGATATATGCGTAAGCACTCCCGTCGCTGGAAAAAGTAGGAGGACCGACTTCCGTGACTCCTGCTCCCGCATCCGCGCCGAACGATTTCCACGGCTCCATTTTTCCGGTCGCCGGGTTCACCCGATAGAGCTTCGCGATCGTCTGATCCGCCCGGCTGGAGGCCACATACACCGACCCTCCGTCCGGAGACCAGCCCGTCACGTAGTAGCTCGAATCCAAACCTGGTATCGGACGAAGACCGCTCCCATCCAGCGGCCAGATTCCCAATTTCCCATCCGGCCCGCGCACCCCCGTGCTCCGGCCGTCGGGCGAAAGGCGCGCACCGGCAACACCCTCCGGAGTGACGGCCTTGGCATCGCCGCTGCTCACATCGATCAAGTAGTCGCGCGCAGAGTGCCCCGCTTCAATCCCCGAGGCCAGCAACTGCTTCCCATCCGGCAGCCAGCTGACACCACCGTAGCTTATGGAGTCATGCGTAAGCTGCCTCACTTCGCCGGCTCCCGTCGGCACCAGGCTCAGCGGACCGCCCTTCGCCGGTTCCGTGACCACCCATCTTCCGTCCGGCGAGATAGCCTTGGGCTCTCCTTCGCCAATACGCGACGGGGGCGATCCATCGGTGTCCCGCAGAAACACTGTGTAGTTCGGCCCACCGCCATTGCCCTCCTCTTCGAACACAATCTTATGGCCGTCCCGGCTGATACCGCGGAGAATCGACCACCCGAACCACCCCAATTCCCGCTCTTCTTTTCCCCCCGGCGCTATCCCTCGGATCCCAATCCGCTCCTGGTGCCTCACCATGAGTGCCGTTCCATTGCGCAGGTCCTCGAGCCACACCCCTCCGGGCACA
Organism: uncultured Acidobacteriaceae bacterium; assembly: GCA_963827005.1. GTDB lineage: Bacteria > Acidobacteriota > Terriglobia > Terriglobales > Acidobacteriaceae > Sulfotelmatobacter. The sequence continues at coordinate 223,896 of CAWGZD010000006.1, read as the reverse complement.
TTCGTGATCGTCCGCACCTTGCCCGAAAACGTTACCGCATGTGGATTCTCCGCGCTGCCCGCGACGCTCGACGTAAACCAGATCTCGTCTCCAGCCTGGGACCAGAAAATCCCCTGCAATGAAATCCAGCCCGAAGAAAGTTTCTTGTCGACGTTATTGTCCTTGCCGTCTGCGGCAATCACCGCCACCGAACCTTCGTCGTCGCCTCCCGTATTCTCATGGTCGGCAAACGCCACCCACTTCCCATCCGGAGAAATCTTCGGATGGCTGATCCAGTTGATGCTGTCAAACAACACCTTCCCAATGGGATATTCCAGGCGCCAGTGGCTGTTCTCCGGAACGAAACGCACCACCGCCATGCTTGCGCCGTCCGCGGCCCAGTCCGCGTCCTGCACATTCTCCAGCACCTCTCGTGGAGTTCCCCCACTCAACGGAACCCGCGCCAGCGTCCCCTTTCGCGCATATCCAGGCAGATGCTCGGTGTTCAGCCGGATCGCCAGCTCTCCGCCCTTCGAGATCGAAAGCAACTCCGCATTCTTCAGCCCCAGCTCACGCGCCCCCGGATCATCGATGCGCGCCAGATACAGCTGGTCTTCCCCTCCGTCCCACGATGCGCTGTAAACGATGCTGCCATCCGGCGTAAAACGCGCGTTTCCCATCGATCCCGTACGAAACGTGATCTGCTGGTACACCGCCAGAGGCGCCGGACCGTTGCCCCGGCCCAGCCACCAGCCCAGGCCAAGCATCACCGCCGCCAGCGCAAGCCCGCCCGCCAGCGCGGCGATCAACCTGCCACGCCCCGGCCCACCCGCAACCGGCACCGCCCGCGCCGCCGTGCTCGACACCCCGGAAAGATGTTCCAGATCAAACGCAATATCGCTGGCCGAATGAAAACGCTGCTCCGGATTCTTCTCCAGGCAATGCTGCACAATGCGCTCCAGCGCCGGAGACACATTGCGATTGGTCTCGCTCAGGTCCGGTGGGTCTTCCTTCAGGATCGCGCTCATCGTGTCCGCCGCGGTGTCTCCGTGAAACGCCCGCTTGCCCGAAACCATCTCGTAGAGAATCGCGCCAAAACTGAAAATATCGGAGCGCGCATCCACCGCCACCCCGCGCACCTGCTCCGGCGACATGTATCCCGCCGTCCCCAGCACCACGCCCGCTTCCGTGGCGTGCGTCATGGTGGGCAGCGCCGTGTGATCGCCCAATTCCGGCTCCGTCAGCTTCGCCAGCCCGAAATCCAGAATCTTTACCCGACCATCCTTGGTGAGAAATAAATTCTCCGGCTTCAGGTCACGATGAACGATTCCTTTCTCATGCGCCGCCGCCAGCCCATGCGCGATCTGCAAGGCATAATCCAAAGTCTTACGCACGGCGATCGATCCCCCGCGCAGCCGGTCGCGCAGCGTCTCTCCCTCCAGCAGTTCGGAGACGACATAAGGTGAGCCCTCATGCGTGCCAATATCGAAAACCGCCAAAATGTTGGGATGGTTCAGGGCAGCGGTAGCCAGCGCCTCTTGCTCGAAACGACGGAGCCGATCGGCATCCAGAGAAAATGCCTGAGGAAGCACTTTGATCGCCACTTCGCGTTTCAGGCGGGAGTCGCGAGCCCGGTACACCTCGCCCATTCCGCCCGCCCCTAGAGGCGAAACAATCTCATACGGACCCAATCTGGCGCCAGAGGTCAGGTTCATCGGTGGCGAAATTATAACCCAGCCAGCACAGCCAGCCGTCCCCTTGCTTCCCGTAGAGGCGCAGGTCGTTTGTCATCCCGAGCAAGCGTTCTTTGCGCCGCGAGGGATCTGGGCGAGCCGCGCCAAGCGTCGCGTCCTTTGCGACGCAATAATGGCGCGTCTGGCTCGCCTCCTTATCAACCTACCCACTCCCCCACTGCCTCGCGAAACCAGAACTAAAGTCGCCCCGAGATCAGCCGATAGAAAGATTAGGGAAACCCTCACCCGCGGCGGCGTCCACTCCGCCGGCAAGGTGAACCTCATTATGGAAGATAACCTCGGAATGAAATCAACGCTGATCAACGAACGCCTCCTCGGCCACCGCGGCAAGCTTGCCGGCGATGCCGCCGACTCCAAATCCAGATTCAAAATCGGACTCGCCAAAATCAACCAGGAACTCTGGCTCGTGCTCTCCCTCTTCGTCATCGCCGGCCTCTTCAACTGGCTGGTCGCTTCTCACCGCATGATTCTCGGCCTCTACACCCTGCCCACAATCTTTTCCGCCTATGTTTATGGCCGCAGGCACGCCGTGCTCACCGCCAGCGCCAGCATCTTCATGGTGCTCATACTCCTCTGGAAAAATACCGGCCTGTTTGCCGGTTCCGCTCCCTTCGTCTTGAATTACGACCAGTGGTCCGAACTGCTCACCTGGGCTGGCCTGCTCCTCATCACCGCCTACGCCATGGGAACGCTCTATGACAAGAAAGAACGCCACATGGCCGAACTCCGCCAGACTTACTTTGGCCTCTTAACCATTCTCCAGCAGTTCATCTCGAACGATAAATACACGCACAATCACTCCTACCGCGTCGCCTTGTACGCTTCCGCCCTGGCCGCCCGCATGGGCTTCGATCAGGAACATATCGACGATGTCCGCGCCGCCGCCCTGCTGCACGACGTGGGCAAGCTCGAAACCAGCCGCGAACTCCTCCACAAAGCCGCCAGCCTCACTCCCGAAGAGATGGCCGAAATGCGCCAGCACGTTCAGAAAGGGGTCGCCTTGCTCGAACCCGTCGGCGGATCGCTGCGCCGCGTCCTCCCCATCATCCTTTCCCATCACGACAAGTTCGATGGCTCCGGATACGGTCCTGCCAAAGGTGACGAAATCCCCATCGAAGCCCGCGTGCTCGCCGTCGCCGATGCCTTTGACACTCTCACCAGCGATCGCCCCTATCGCCGCGCCGTCACCCCATTTGAAGCCCGCCAGATCATCGTCTCCAGTGCAGGCACAAACTTCGATCCCGTCGTAGTCGACGCATTCGTCAACGCCTTCGAACACGGCGAGATGGAAATCCCCGAGGCCCTGGTCGTATGAGGGACGTCGTAGCAGGGACGCCGCATGAAGGATGCCGCATGAGTGACGCAGTATGACCGAGATCCTGGCCCCCGCGACTGCATCGACCCCGACTCGATCACACAAAGACAAAGAAACCGCCGCACCGAAAGCCGCTGAGTCGAAGCCCGCAGGATCGAAAAAAGGCTCACCCGCCACCATCGGAGTTCGGGTTCTCCTGGTAAGCGCCGACATTCAGACCATCGACACTCTCTGCGAGTCCATGGAAAAAATGTCGATGCACGTCGACATCTGCTCCGACTTCGCCTCTGCCTCCTATAAACTCTGCCATTCCAAATTCGAAGCCCTGGTCGTCGACTTCAAAGACCGCGCCGAAGCCCTCGATCTCCTCAAAAAACTACGTCAAATGACCTCTCACAAAGCCTCGGTCGTGCTCGCCGTCCTCAATTGCAACGAAGAAATGCCCAGCGCCTTCCGTGCCGGAGCCAGCTTCGTACTCGTCAAACCGCTCTCTCCCACCGTCCTGATGCGAACCCTCCGCGTCTCCTACCCTCTCATGGTGAATGAAAAGAGACGTTCCTTCCGCTGCCCCGTGCGGGTTCCCGTCTATGTCACGATTGGCTCTCAGTCCGAATTCCCAGCTACCTCCGCCAATATCAGCGAGGTCGGCATCGCTCTCGCCAACGCGCCCGGCCTCCAGGTAGGCGATCGCGTCACCCTGCGCCTGCTGCTCCCCCATACCCAGGCCGACGCAAAAATCACCGCCGAGGTCTGCTGGTGCAACCCCGCCGGCTCCGCAGGACTTGAATTCATCCAGGTCCCCGCCTCCATCAAAGAACAACTGGTCTCCTGGCTAGCCGCCCGCCTGGAAGACTACCTCCGCGAAGAATCCGCCTCTCTGCGAGGATGATCAGTGGCTAGTGGTCAGCGATCAGCGCCGGGCCACGAATGGGATCGGGAAGGGCACGGCTTCAGCCGTGCCGCAAGAGACAACAAACACGGGGGCTTCAGCCCCTGAAGGGACAGCCGCCGCTGAAAGGCAGTGGTCAGTGGCCAGTAAGTCGCGCCAGCAACGCCATCCATTAGCCCGAGCCTGCCCTGAGCGAAGCCGAAGGGTAAGTGCGGGGTGGTCCCGTAAAAGAGGAACCGAGTCCCGAAGGGACGGCACCGGCTCTCACGCCTACTCTTCAACTCATAAGGTCCAACGCTGTTGCCCTCCACTGACCACTAGCCGCTGACCACTGATCACCGCCCCTAGCGTTCGACACCGAACATACAGAACCGTCAGATGTTGTGATACTGCCCCGTTATCCATCCCATGAAGAAAGCCGACAGTGACCGCATCCACGAACTCTGTTCACTTATCGCCGTGGAGCAGGACCGAGCAAAGTTCCTAAGGCTGGTCGAAGAACTCAACCATATCCTGGAAGCAAAAGAGGAGCGGCTCCAACACAAGCAGCCCGACAACAAGTAAGCAACTCATTCCCACGTACGCCGTAGGTAGCTGTTAGGAAGGGATTAACGATGCGCTAACGTTCTTCACGTAGAGCCAATGGAGGCCTTACCCCGCATCTTCACTGCCGATATTCGTTGAAGCATCCATAAAATTATGGCCCGAACTACAGTCTCCCCGAAACTAGCCGAAACGCCCGCCCGCATCCAATCGGCATGCCCATTTTGGCAGGGGAAAGCATAATCGCTAACACTAAGGCTAAGCCGAAGCCATCTTCAGGGCCGATGAAGAGCACACCCCTGCATCCCGGCGCTCGCTCCGATGCTGCCGGGAAGGCAGTGAGCAATGTAATCCTCCTGTCGCTTCCCGATGAAGAGTACAAGTTGCTGCGCCCCAACCTGATCCCAGCCGATCTTCCGCAGTACCAAATCCTGCACGAGCCTGGGGAAAAAATTGAATTCACCTATTTTCTGAACGAAGGCATGGCTTCTCTGGTGGCTCTTAGCCGTGACGGCAGAAGTGTCGAAGTCGGCATCGTCGGCGTCGAAGGCATGGTAGGAATGCCCTTGACCGTAGGCCTGCGCCGGGGAACCTTTCGCGCCATCATGCAAATGTCGGGCAGCGGAGTGCGCGTCCCCTCCGACGTTTTTCGAGAACTTTTGCTCTACACTCCGGCGCTCCGCTCACAACTCAGCCGCTTCGGTCTGCTCCACGGCATGCAGGTCGCCCAGCTCGCCGCCTGCAACCGCCTGCACGAAATCGTGCAGCGCCTGTCCCGCTGGCTCCTCATGTGTCAGGACCGCGTCGACTCCCAGCTGCTTCCGTTAACTCACGAATTCCTGGCGCAGATGCTCGGCACGGGACGCCCCAGCGTAAGCCTCGCCGCAGCCGCCCTCGAAAATGCCGGCCTGATCGAAAACCTGCGCGGCACCGTCAAAATCCTGAACCGCAAAAACCTCGAAGCCGCCACCTGCGAATGTTACGGAGTCATCCAGCACTTCAACGGCGGCCTCGGCCTGAAATAACAGCACCGAGTCGCGCCAGCGACGTCATTCCTTATGCCCCGCGCGGAGTCGCGTCAGCGACGTCATTCCTGACGCCCTGCGCCGAGTCGCGTCAGCGACGTCATTCATTAGCCCCGCACGTAAGTGCGGGGTAGCCTGTAAAAGAGGAACCGAGTCCCGAAGGGACGGCACCGCCGCTGATCTCGCCTTCACTGACCACCACCCACCGGCCGCTGCTCTCTCCATCGACCGACAAGGTTCCTGGCTGCTGGCGGCCAATCAGGAAATTGGAACTCAAACCCAGCCCGCAGCATCCTCCCAGGAATCACGCGCCGGCTCTTCACAATAAGTTCGGTCTCCGTGCGCAGAAATATCGCGCCGACTTCCAGCATGGGCCGTGGCGCTGGCAAGCCCACTCGCGTTCCCCACGCTCCCCTCAATGCGCGCATGAACTCGCGATTCGGCAGCGGGTTAGGCGCTGCAAGATTCACCGCGCCCTCCATCTCCTCGTGAGCCATCAAGAACTCAATGCTGCGAATGAAATCTACGCCGTGGATCCACGAAACGAATTGCTCTCCTGAACCCGCCGTGCCTCCCAACCCCAGGCGGACAAGACGCAGCAACTCAGCAAAAATGCCGCCAGGGTCGGGACTCATTGTCATCGCGCTGCGCAGCGCGATCTTCCGCGTGCGGGGCGTAAGCGCAGAGAAAAATGCTTCTTCCCAACTCGTGGCAACCTCAATGCTGAAACGCCAACTCGATGGGCAGTCCCGCTCTCTGCCGCCGATCTCGCCCGTATCCTCGTCCATCGCGCGGTCCAGAGCATGACGATAGATTGTGGCTGTGCTTGCATTCATCCACAGCCGCGGCGGGTGCGTCAGCGCGGCCACGGCCCGGCCCAGCACCACCGTGCTCTGAATCCGGGACTCCTTGATTGCCTTTCGGTTGTCCGGCGTGTACCGGCAACTTACGTTGCGGCCCGCCAGGTTGATCAGTACATCCGCACGCTCCAGCTCGCGACTCCAATCACCCAATGTGGCCCCATCCCATTGAATGACCCGCCAGGGAGCAGGTCGCATCGCCCTGGCAATTACCGCAACCTGGTGACCGCGCTCGTGGAAATGACGGGCAAGCAGGCCCCCAATCTGACCGTTACCGCCAGCCAGAACAATCCGCAGCGCTTCAGTCATGGCGCCACCCCCGGAGCCGCCGATTCCCCCTCGCCGTAAACAATCTCCAACAGGTCCGTGGCCAGCTTCCGGACCGGTCGCATGAGCGGCAGGGTCGAGAACTTGATCAGGCTCACAACAATCGAGAGGCTCTTCCGGAATAACTGCCGAGTCCGGGTTTGTTCAGCCGAGGAGTCATAAACCCAAAACAGCAGCAGCCCCATTTGATAAAGCCACAACACCCGCGGCAAATACATTTTCAGGTCGTCAGGAACCCGCGTCTTCCCTCCCTCGACCGCAGCTGCCAAAAATCCAATATCCCGCTCCCGGATGGCGCGGGTTTCCTCGCTGAACGGAGACAACGGATGTTGCGGATCAATATGCGCCGACAAAGCTCCCAGCAGCTTCCGGTTTGGAGCGAAGTATTGAAACTTCACCTCAATCGCGGCCCCCAGACGTTCTTCGAGCCCTTGGGTCTTGGCGAGAACATCCTCCAGCAGAGGACCGAGGTCCCGCTGTGCCCGCTCGTAAAACCCCATCACCAGGGCATCCTTCGAGTCGAAGTAATAGTATGCCGCGCCCAAAGCCACTCCGGACTCCTGCGCAATCTCCCGCATGGTCGCTTTCTCAAAGCCGCGCTTGCGGAACAACGCGAGCGCGGCTTCGAGGATGCGGCTTCGAGTTTCCTCGGATTTTTTCGTGGTCGTTGTGGCCCCTCGCTTCATGGCTATGCTCGGGGCGCCGGAATTGCGATTTCCGGATTCGCGAATGAGACGTCCGGACGCGAACTGCCCCGCGATCGTTTGCGCATTCGGGAGAAGACGAACAGGTTGAAGAAGTGCATGCCCCCAAGCACCAGCAGGACCACGCCGATCTTGTCGCTCACCAGTTCGATCGCCGCCCGCAGTGTGTCCAGATTCCCGTACGTCCTGAGCGCAAGCGTCACGTACCCGATATTGATCAGGTAAAAACCAACCACCAGCAAATGATTCACCGAATCGGCCAGTTCGTCGTTTCCGTGGAAAGCATCCACCAGAAACACCCGCCCGTTCTTATGCAGCGTCCGCGCCACCCAGATGGTAACCGCCAGGCTGATTAATAAGTAACTCGCGTAGCATCCGACGATATACATGGCAACCCTCCCAATAAGTTAGAATTGAACATGTTCAAATACAGAATGCGCCCGCCCGGGCGCGCTGTCAAGGGAAAAATGAACGTGTTCAAATCAAAGGATTTTTACGCCGGGATCGGCATCCCCTCGAAGAAGCCCGCACTAACCACTGCCCCCTAGCCCCCGGCCCCTGACCTCTAAATCTTCTGCAGCCTCTGCACCTCATGCACCCCCGCAATCTTCCGCAGCCCGGCCATGATCTGCTCCAGATGTTTCAGGTCGGAAATGTCGAGCACAATCTCCACGCTGGCCTGGCTGTTCTCGGTGCGCGCCCCAATATTTCGTATATTACTCTGAGCATCTCCAATAACGCTGGTAATGCTTTTAAGCATACCGAAGCGATCATCACAATACACCGTAAGCTTCACCGGATAAGCCGTCGGCGTGTTCTCGTCGCGCCCCCACTCCACATCGATGCGGCGTTCTGGTTCGTACATCAGATTCGTCACGTTCGGGCAGTTGACCGCATGCACCGCCACTCCCTTGCCGCGCGTGATGTAGCCGACAATGGCTTCTCCGCGTATGGGATTGCAGCAGCGCGCGCGGTACACCAGCATGTCGCCCTGCCCCTTGACCATGATCGCGTTGTGATCGCCAAACACGCGGCGCACCACGCTCGCAATCGCTCCCGGCTTCGAACTCAGCCCTTCTGATTCAATGTCGCCCGCCATCGACGGCGTCGCGCCCGCCGGCAGCAGCCGCGCCAGCACCTGCCGCGCCGAATATTTTCCATACCCAATACCCGACATGAGATCGTCGACCTTGCCCAGCCCGTACCCTCCGGCAACCTTCAGCAACTCGTCGTCTTTGATCTCTTTGAATGCGATGCGATACTTGCGCGCCTCTTTCTCAATCAGCTTGCGCCCAATTTCGATGGAGCGCTCGCGCTGGTGTACGTTGAGCCAGTGCTTGATCTTGTTGCGTGAGCGCGAAGACTTCACCAGCCCAAGCCAGTCGCGGCTCGGCTTGTGCCCCGCCTGGGTCACGATCTCGACAATGTCTCCCGAGTGCAGCTTGTGGCGCAGCGGCACCATGCGCCCATTCACCTTCGCTCCTACGCAGGTGTGTCCAACTTCCGTGTGAATGGTGTAGGCAAAGTCGATCGGCGTAGCGTCGCGCGGCAGCACCACCACCTTGCCTTTCGGCGTGAAGGTGTAAACCTCTTCGGGATACAGATCGACTTTGAGAGCCGAAAGGAATTCGTTGGGATCGCTGACGTCGCGCTGCCACTCGACCACCTGCCGCAACCACGCCAGCCGCTGCTCGTCCTGCGCCGACACTGGACCGTCTTTATATTTCCAGTGCGCCGCAATGCCTTCCTCCGCCATCTTGTGCATCTCTTCAGTGCGAATCTGGATTTCGAAAGGCGTGCCATCTTCTGTGATCACTGAGGTGTGAAGTGACTGGTAGAAATTCGGGCGGGGCATGGCGATGAAGTCCTTGATGCGCCCCGGCACTGGCCGCCAGATGTTGTGAATGATGCCCAGCACTGCGTAGCAGTCTTGTAGCGACCGAGTGATGATGCGCATGGCAAAGAGGTCATAGACCTGATCGACGGAAATGCGCTGGCGCTGCAGCTTCTTGTGGATCGAGAACAGCCGCTTGATGCGGCTCTCCACGCTGGCCTGGATGCCTGCCTCTTTCAGCTTGTCATTGATGATCCCCTGCATCTTCGCGAGAAACGCTTCGCCCTGTTTGCGGCGCGCGTTGACTGCTTTCTCTACCTGCTCATACCCTGCGGGATCGAGAAAGAGGAAGCCAAGGTCTTCCAGTTCGCCGCGAATCTTTCCCATACCAAGACGGTGGGCGATGGGAGCGTAGATCTCGAGCGTCTCCTGCGCGATTTTTTTCTGGCGATCGGGCGGGAGGTGCTCGAGGGTGCGCATGTTGTGCAGGCGATCGGCGAGCTTGATGAGCACGACGCGAATGTCATCGACCATGGCGAGCATCATCTTGCGCAGGTTTTCGGCCTGCGCTTCCTCGCGCGTGGCGAAGTCGATCTTGCTGATCTTGGTGACGCCTTCGACGATGTGCGCGACCTGCTCGCCGAATTCCTTTCGGATGTCGACGATGGTGACTGAGGTGTCCTCGACTGAGTCGTGGAGCAGGCCGGCGGCGATGGCGACCGGGTCCATCTTCATCTCGGCCAGGACCAGCGCCACTTCTAGAGGATGCACCAGGTAAGGCTCGCCGGAGGCGCGGGTCTGACCTTCATGATGCTTCAGGGAGTAGTCGTAGGCTTTCTTGACGATGGACAGGTCGTCCTGCGGACGGTTGTCCTGAATCCGCTTCATGAGCTCGCGGAATTTCGTGAGCGTAAGAGCGGTGGTCGCGATCTGTTGGCGCAAGCTCGCCATGCAGGATTATATCCCGCGGGGGAGTGCCAGGAGGCAAAGCGCTTAAGTGTTCCGACTGGAACATATTGCTTAAGTGTTCCAACTGGAACATTTTGTGCATGCAACGGCGTACGGATCAGGACATATGTACAAGAGGCGATAAATGGAACGAACTAGGGGACTTAAGGGCAGCGGGGAGCGGGGTGCTCGAAATCGAAGGTTCGGGGGATGGCCGCTGGCAGTCGTGGCGGGTGAGTGCTAATTGGCGGCTTTGGCCTCCTCGTTTTCCCTTGGGCGTTCTGACACTCGAAGGCAAGTAGGGTGAGGCCCTCAGGCATCTGCTGTTCGCAAACGAATAAGCACTGCGTGAGGAGTGACAAGTCGGCTTTTAGCCCCTTGTCAGACCGAGCGTTGATAAAAATCTCGCCGCTCGACCCAGTGACTCCTCTGGAATATTCCAGTTGAACTTCTCTGCTTCCTTTAACATCTCGGCGGATGTCATCCCCTTCTTCTGCTTCCTCAGGATGAAATATGCCTTTGCCGCGATTGACAACTCCATGTAGTCAGGATCACCAGCGTCGCGAATTCGGCGGACTGCGTCTGCTACCGCCGCGTACTCCTTCGTGCCCAGGAAAGGCTGTAAAATCCGGTCACCGTCTTCGGTCAACGAGTAGTCGTACCGCCTCATCTCAAAGCCGCCACTGACGATCCCGAATCCGGTGGTTCCTTCTTCCACAAATCCCAGATTCTTCATCTGCGTCAACGTGCCGTCCAAAACAGAAGAGTAAGGTCCGTAGTAGTGAGCTTGGTAGCCCAGTTCAGAGGCAAGCCCAGTCAGGAGGGAGACGAAATATCCTCGCTTCTGCAATAAGGTCCGTCCTCGCACTCCTCCAGAGGCGCGAATCAAAGATAGAACAAACTGAGATGTATTCATAACTGCGAATCTCCTTCTAGCGCCAACTTTGTCTGTGGATCCGCCATTCTGCCGATCAAGTCCAAAATCCCATTTTGATATTCACGCAGGCGCTTCTTCTTGTCTTTCTCATCCTGAAAGGTTATGGGCGCGTAGATTTGGAACCGCTGTTCTCGAATCTTCTGATCGACCGATTTAAAAAGTGTGGATTCATCGTGGAACACGGTCGTCTTCATTCGATGGACCACAGGGATTTCACTTTCCGTGCGTATAGCTGAATCAAATTTGATGGTATACGCGATGACTTCGTTGCAGTCCAGTTTCAAAATCTCAGCAACTGATTTTTCCAGAGGTTTATAAAAATCCTTCGAGTCGCCGAAAACAAAGTTCCTGACGGTAGGGTCTGGGAAATCGTTTTGGTCCACATCGAATATACATTTGAAAAGCTGGCGGTTGTGGAGTCGGCTGAAAAATCTTTTCGCATAACCGTCCTTCGTTGCACTGCCCAAAATCTCATTGATGAGACGGTCGTCTGACCACTCCAAATAGTGTGCGACGTACTCTGGCGATCCGTCGAACGAATAGAGTGTCTTCAGCCACTCGACTTTGTCTTCTTCGATCCCAAGCGCAATCCCGCGTTCGATCATTTGATCGGTGATAAGACGAATCTTGTGGCGGTACACCTGAGTAGTCATGTAGTACTTGGCAAGAACAAACTGCTCTAGCGCGTGCAGGCCGTCTATCGAAATCGCGAGAAACTTGTCGTCATTGTCGTCATGGATCATGAGAGTATTGCTCAAGCGTTCTTGATCGTACACACCATATTTCACGCCAGAAAACAAACTGTCCCGAAGCAAATAATCCTGCTTGTCGGCATCGACGGGGCCGGAAACAATCTCTTGGAGGTAACTATGTCCCCAAGTTCCTTTCAACAGTCCGATGATCTGTTCGCGATGCTTGTCACTGATTAATCTCCCCAATTCTTTGTCGGTGCTAATGATCTGCCAGCCAATCAGTTCGTGAACCTTGGACTCCGCAACTTGCTCTCCAAGTTTCTTCTTGTCTGAGTGCCTCTTAAGAATCGGCTCTGCCACATGGGAAAAAGGCCCATGCCCGATATCGTGAAGCAGAGCAGCCAGCTTTAGGAGACGTATCTCAGATGCTTCGACATCAAGGGCGCTCGCGATCTTTCCTGCGAGATGAAATGCGCCAAGAGAATGTTCGAAGCGGCTGTGGGTCGCACCGGGATAGACGAGAGAAGCAAGAGCGAGTTGCTTCAGACGCCGCAACCGCTGGAACACTTTTGTGTCCATTACATCTCGCTCGTCCGGTTCCCTGTAGATGAAACCGTGTATCGGGTCTCGAACCTCAAGGTGTGAACGCATAGTTGCGGGACCTTCACGCAGACGGCCAGCGTCTGTCAACTCCCCCATGATCCGTTCGGCCCGATGAATCGAATCCACGATACCATTGATGGCTGGGGATTCTCGCTATGACGTCGTGTTGAGATGGCTCCCGGCCGCAAGCCCTTCTTTCAGTCTGGTGTTGTCTCGAGGAAAGGTACTATAGCCAGATGGCGAATACAAGGCGAAAGATGTGGGCTGCTCACTTGCCCCGGATTTACCTCCGGGGCTATTATCTGCCGCCCCTCCGGGGCTGGAGCTTGATGCCTTACGCGTACGTTGTCCGCTCTACCTTTTTTGAGCTGCGGCGTCGCTTGGCGACGCGGACAGCCGGGGGCGGCTGTCCCCACATGAGCTGAGGCGCTGGCGGCTAACAGCGGGTTCCTCGGGCGGCTTCGGCGCGCTCGGAATGACAAGATATTGAGACGAGGGCAGCGTTTGAAACGAAGGCCTACGGCGCGGCAAAGACAATGAGCTGGGGCGCGCGCGGCGTCGTTGCTGCCGGCGAGTTGCATAGGTCCTTCGGCTCGCAAAGGACGTGGGCCTGAGGATGACAAGCGTTGACGGCAACTTACTTCGGATGATGGCTTCCGATGCTGGGCTTCAGGTGCTCACCCAGCCGGCTTCCGTGCAGGCGTCGCTTCGCGACGGGACAGCCGAGGGCGGCTGTCCCCACATGGATTGTGGCGCCGGGGGCAGCCTATTTCAGGTATTGGTCGAGCCAGGCTAGCCAGCGGGTGAAGACATCTATTGTGCGGACGGGGTCGCCGGGGAAGTGGCCGGGGACGGGGTAGGCTACGAACTTTACGACTACTCCGTTATCTTTCAGGGCGTGGTAGAGCTGGTAGGACTGGGTGATGGGGACGCGGGCGTCTCCGGTGTCGCTGAGGATCAGGGTTGGAGTTTTGATCTGGGCGGCGTAGGTGATGGGCGACTGCGCGACGTAGTCCTTTATGTTGCCGGTCCAGGGAGAGCCTTTGAAGTTGTAGCGGTCTTCGACGTTGCCGTCGGAGAGGTTGTACTCTTCGTTGAGGTCGTCGACGGAGGCTCCGGAGACGGCCGTCTTCCAGATCTGATAGTGGCCGATGAGCCAGCTGGTCATGTAGCCACCGTAAGACCATCCGGTGACAGCGATCTTTGAGTCGTCGACGAAGCCCAGCTTCTTGACGGCTTCGATTCCGGCCATGACGTCGCGGCCGGGGCCATCGCCGGCGTCGTTGTAAATGGCGCGCTCATAGTTGTTCCCCTGGTTGTCGCTGCCGCGGTAGTTGGGCTCGAATACTACGTAGCCACGGGCGGCGAACAGATGAGGCGGCGAACTGAAAACGGTGGTGGAAGCCGAGGTAGGGCCACCGTGAATGTAGAGCACGAGCGGATACTTTTTGTCTTTGTTGAAATCGGGCGGGTAGACGAGGATGCCGTCTTCGTGGAAGCCATCCGGACCCTGCCAGGTGAAGCGTTCGACTTTTCCGAGTTGCAGGTCGGCGATAGGCTGATTGAAATTGGTAAGGCGCTTCGGGGCGTCGGTGGAAGAGGGCATGTAATAAAGCTCGGAGGGATGCGTGGCGGTGCTGCCGGCGAAGGCGATCTCACCTTTCGGACCGACGGCGGCATCGACCCAGTAAAGCCAGGCGGGATTTACGTCGCCCAGGGAAAGTTTGCGGGCTTTGCCTTTGAGCGGCTGCAACCATAGGGCGACCGAGGTGCCGTCGTGGCCCCCAACGAGCAGGGATTGGCCGTCGGGCATCCAGATGGCGCGATAGAGGTTGCGGTCGAGGCCGAGGGTGAGATCGACGCCGTTGCCGCCGCTGGCGGGGGTGACAAAGATTTCGTTGACGTTATTCGGGTCGCCGTCGCGCGGATACCAGTAGGCGAGCTGCGAGCCATCGGGTGAGAACAGTCCGAAGCTCTCTAGCTTTTCATGGTTCGTGAGCTTGTGAATTTCTCCGGTTTCGACGTTGAGGATTTGCAAAGTGGAGAGGTCGGCGTCGCCGAAATGCGGGTGCTCCTGGCGGGTGAAGGTTAGAAATTTGCCGTCGGGGGTCCAGGAGATGGGAGATGCCGGGGAACTTGGAGGCGCGCTCTTGGGAAGGCTCCACGGGCCCGAGGTGAGGCGCTTGGCGTTGGCACCTTCGGCGCTGACCAGCCAGATGTGGGAGGGAGTGGGCGCGCCGGTCGCGAGGTAGTCGTTGTCGCCGACTTCGAAGGAATCGTTGTGCTTCTCGATTTCTTTCTGGTTGGACGGGTCTTCGCTGGTGACGTAGGCGATGTCTTTTCCGTTGGGCCGCCAGGCAAATTGTTCTACTCCGTTGGGCGCGTTAGTGATTTTTTTGGCGTCGCCGCCGCTCATGGACATGACGAAGACCTGCGGGCTGTCTTCTCTTTTCGCGGCGTCGTCTTTGTTGGCTTTGTCCTTGGTGTAGGGCGCGATGGCGACGAAGGCGAGCGCCTCGCCGCTGGGAGACCATCGCGGGGAGCCCACGCCTTTGCGGTCGAAGGTCAGGACTTTCTGGGCGCTGGTGGCTACGTCGACGAGCACGAGTTCGTGGTCGGCGCGATCTTCGTCGAAATTCTGCCGCGTTACGGTGATGACGATGGACTTGCCGTCGGGCGAGATCTGGGGATCGGCAACGGTCACGATCCGGGCCAGGTCGTCGGGTTGGAAGCGGCGCTGCTGCGCTGAGGCAGGGGATGCCGCGAGAAGAACGAGGAACACGATGAAGGTCGTTTCAAACGGAATCAGCGCTCGCTGAAGACTCGGGGTGAGAGTTGAATGCTTGGGCACGGAGGCGGGCATATGGAACGCTCCTTGCAATGAAATTGAACTTGAGGGCCCGACGACTGATGGGTTTGGAATGCGGTGCAATGATACACAAAAACTTCTATTCGCCGCTTGCTTGCGTCGCGAAAAGTTGGCGGTTGCGGAGGGAAAGAAGCGGGCAAGACTGCTTCCTCCACGCATTTCAATCAGGTGGTGGGTCTGTTTGAAAGTCGCGCTCCCGCAGCGGCTAAAGCCGCGATTGACTCGAAAGGGCTTACGGCGCGTCTGAAGCCGCGCCCTTTCAAAGCTATTTCGAGCTAGGCTACCACCGTCAATCACACCATGAATCACGCACGGCGATCGCGCGGGGTTAGCTTTTGGGTTGAGGCTGGTTGTGCTTGGGGAGGTTTGGGGTGAGCTTGCGCATGAGAAATTCTTCGACGAGATTGGCTGCGGCTGTGGCTCCGACGCCGATGAGCGCGTTTTCGAAGGTCAATGCCGCTCCATTACGATTTTGCGCCGGGTAGTAGAGGTTTGAGATGCCGCCGGCGGCGAGGTTTCCGAGAATGTTTGAGTAATTGAACTGCCACCGTCCGTTGTCGCCTTTGCAAATGACCGCATTCGCGATGGCATACATACTGCGCGACCGCACGGTGCCGGTTCCTTTGTAG
The DNA here is from genome assembly GCA_963827005.1 of uncultured Acidobacteriaceae bacterium. Classification (GTDB taxonomy): domain Bacteria; phylum Acidobacteriota; class Terriglobia; order Terriglobales; family Acidobacteriaceae; genus Sulfotelmatobacter. The sequence goes on along the minus strand of CAWGZD010000006.1, from coordinate 207,988 downwards.
AAATAACGAGGATCTTGTTTGAAGATGGAGGGCAGGATAGCGCTTCCGATGAACGTACCGGCGGCAACGTCGGCATAGGATGCGCCGAAGCGCTTGGCGTAGCCTTGAGCGCCCTGGCCGTATCCACTGAAACTATTGTTAGCCTGCTGCACACCAGCAATCGCGCCGGTGATTGCGAAGGTGACGGGATCAATAGTTGTCTTCCAGGCTAGCTCGAACTTTTGCTTCGAGGTAAGCGAAACCGGATGAGGATCGTAGGTCACGTAGAAATTGGGAATAAAGCCGAGCACACGCTGCTTCTCTTCATCTTTGATCTGCGCTTCGGCAACTTCGATGCGAGAGAGGCTGACCTGCACATCGGTGATGTTGGCGGCAACAGCCAATGCGATCTGCGGGATAACGTGGGTCTCATCCGGCAGCAGAGTTCCGGAGGAGGTTTGTGAGGCAAAGCCTGAGGCCGTGATGGTGAGCTGGAAAGGGCCGGGAGCGAGGTTGGTGAAGGAAAATTGTCCATCGTTGCCGGATAACGCGTCCGGGACCGGGGATCGATTTTCACCGGTGAGGCTTACGCGGGCTCCGGAGACGAGGGCCCCGCTCGGATCGACGACTGTTCCGCTGATGCTTCCGGAGGCTGGGGCGGGCGCTGGCGCGGGGGTCTGGGCGAAGCACGGCAATATCCAGCCTAGAGCGACAACTGCGAAAACGACGAGTGCAGGCTTGAATGGCAGCGCCACGAATAAATCCTTGCTCCTCAATGCTCGCATCACGCGGGAGAATGTATGTCAGAAAGATTACACGAACTGTTTGGTTGTGGGTTTGCTTCCTCGACGGCTAAAGCCGCGATTGCTCTTGGGTAACTTACGGCGCGGCTGAAGCCGCGCCCTTTCAGAGTCACACTTTCAAATCTATCTTCAAACTGAGCCACCACGAACTCGAGCAGATCCATTTGTGAGATGTTATATGGGCTTCTTGCATTTCGGCCGTTACGAAGGTTTCAAACCGGTTTCCAGTTTGTTGGGATGCTTGGCGAACTGGTAGAGTTGCAGCCGGTAGGGCGTGAGTATCCACTCAACATTAGGCGTTACTGAATTAGATGTTATTGAGAGCTGCCATTTTAAGTCATGAATTCCAGAATTCTTGTCAGTGGGGTTTCGGGGCCGATCGGCGCGGCTCTTCTTCCTTCCCTTAAAACGAGTGGATGGTCGGTGGTGCGGCTGGTGCGCGGGGCGGCGCAGGGCGAGGGACAAATTGCCTGGGACCCGGGGGCTGCGATCTCGCCGGCAGCGGTGTCTGGATTTGACGCAGTCATTCATCTCGCGGGTGAAAGCATTTTTGGGCGATGGACTGCTGGGAAGAAGCGCAGGATCCGGGACAGCCGGGTGGTGGGGACATTTAATCTGGCGCAGGCTCTGGCGGCGGCAGAAGAAAAGCCGAAGGTTTTTGTTTCAGGATCGGCGATTGGGTATTACGGGAATCGCGGCGACGAAATGCTCTCTGAAGAAAGCGCGCCGGGGACGGGATTTCTGGCGCAGGCTTGCGAGGAGTGGGAGGAAGCGACCATGCCTGCGGTGCAGGCGGATATTCGCACAGCTCATATCCGGACGGGGATCGTGCTCAGCGCGAAAGGCGGCGCGCTGGGGGCGATGCTGCTGCCATTCAAGATGGGACTGGGTGGGCGCACAGGCGACGGGCGGCAATGGATGAGTTGGATCGATGTGCGGGACATGGTGGGCGCGATCCATCACGTTCTGAAGAACGACCTGCTGCAGGGAGCCGTGAACATGGTCGCTCCGAAACCGGTGATGAACGCGGAGTTCGCGAGCACGCTGGCCGGCGTGCTGAGGCGTCCGGCGATTTTTCCTATGCCAGCCTTCGCGGCGAAGGTGATCTTTGGCGAGATGGGCGAAGAGCTGCTGCTGAGCAGCCAGAAGGTGGAACCGGGGAAGCTGATCTCGAGCGGGTATCCGTTTCGCTATCGGGAGTTGAAGAAGTCGCTGGAGGGGCTGTTGAGGCGGTGATTGACGGTACCTTCTTAGCCACGGATTACACGGATCGTCACGGATAGAGCAAGGTCTTGTATTTGTCGAAAATCCATGCGAATCCGTGGCGGATTTAGTTTTTGGGCTGGTCGCTCGAGCGGTTCATTTCTTCCTGCAGCTTTTGCAGCAACTGGGTGCGCTGTTCGGTGCTCAACTCGCGCTGCAATTCTTCTAATGCGAGGGCCACGATGTGGTAGTGGTGCGCTCCGGCGAACTTGGGGTCGGTGGTGATGTTGAGCCAGAGCTTGTGCATGAGTTCGACGTCTTGAGGGCGGAGGCTGGGGGTGTGCGGTCCGATGGCATACTCGCGAACTGTGCCGTCGGGAGCGCAGACTTCGAGGCAGACGCGGGGACGGGGCTCGGGCATGCGTTCCCAGGCGTCACCGGTGAGCCGGGCCTGCTCATCGGCGGTGAGTTTGTTCGAAAGGCCGCAGACTACGCGAGCAGAATCGAGACGCTGCGCGGTCACCATGATGGCATCGAACACGTCGGTGGCCGGGACTACGAGCAGAGAAATCGGCTTGCCTTCTTTTTCGGCGACGGCGACGGCGGCGGTAAAGAGTTCTTGCTCGTAGTGGTCGAAGACCTGGCTGGCCTCCATGACCGAACTACCGCCGAAGCTGGGCTCGCGATGGTAGAGGCGGGCGCTCATCACGACGACATCCTGCTTGAGCGTATTGGTATGGGCCAGGATCTGGCGGAGGTAGTAGAGATTGCGCGGATCGCGCACCGCAACCAGAATGTTGCCGGGGCGCACGCCCATGGCGCCGCTGCCCAGTTCCTGATTGCCGTAAACGCGGAACTGGTCAAGTTGTTCCGGCTTCCCGTGGCGTTCCTTGGCGACATGGTGTTCGGAGAGCGTGAAGATGGTAAAGAAGACACCGCTGAAAATCACTCCCGCGATCGTAGCTTCATATTTCGTGAAGAGGTTCACGACAGCGGTGATCAGCAACACGGCTGAAATGAGAAACAATCCCACGGGGATCTCGGTCTGGCCGATGTGCAGATTGCCAGGGACTTTCCAGGCGCGGTTGCCGGGTTCGGTAAAGCGCAGGACGAGCACGGCGATGGACTTCATGGCGAAGCTCCAGATCACCCCAAACGCGTACAGCGCCGCCAGCATGTAGACGTTGCCGCGGCTGAGAACGATGGTAAGCACCTGCAGGGCAACGATGAGGTTGATGATGCGGTAACTGGTGCCGAAGCGGCCGTGCGGCTTCTGGAACCAGCTGGTGAGAACTCCATCTTCTGCTACGCGATTCAGAACACCGTTGGCGCCGACGATGGAAGTATTCTGGGCTCCAGCCAAGATCAGAACGCCCACCAGCACTACGAACCCGTGAAAGAGCAACTTGAGGCTCTCTGGGCCGGCAAGATACACGGCAATCCCACCAATGAGGTTGGCGAAATACTGGGGGCGGACATTGTCGGGAATGATCATTACCGCGAAGAAGGAGACCAGCGAGGTAAACAGAAGGCTGTAGATGAAAATTACCAGGCCCGTCTTCTCGAGGTTTTTCAGCTTAGGGTGTTCGATCTCGCGATTGACCTGGGCCAAGGTTTCTTCGCCGCTCATGGCGAGCACGGAGTGGCCGAATCCGACGAAGAGGATGACAGTGGTGAGAATGCCGAGAGGCATGTGCCTGAACCAGGTTGTATCCAGCCAGCCCAGCGAGTCTTTATTCAGCGGCACCACGCCAGGGTGCAGGGGATTGGGCGGCAACTGGATAACGGGGGCGCGCAAAACCGTGATGGTGCACCAGATGAGCAGAATCACCACCATCACCGTAGTGATGATCATGATCTGAAGGGCTTTCTGGCTGGATTCGTGCATGCCTTGCGTATTCTTCCACCAGAAATAGAGCGCGACGATGACAGCCAGGCCCGCGGCGAAGTAATTGTCGGAGAAATTCAGCGGGCGGTGCATGTACACGCCCATGTCTTTGATGAAGCCGGCCAAGTATTGGCCGGCGGAGACGGCGCTGATGGGGCCGGTCAGCACATAATCGAAGAGCAGTGCGGACACAGAGAACTTAGCCAGGCCTCCGCCCATAGCTTCTTTGACCACGCGGTAGACGCCGCCGCGAACGAACATGCTGCTCGATTCAATGTAGAGCGCACGCACCGCATAACTGAACAGCATGACTGCAAGAATGAACCAGGGAGCGCTCTTGCCGATCACGTTCTCGGCATCGCCGCCGGCGTAGTAAGCGGAGGACGCGAGATCGGAGAGGACGATGGCGGAGGCCCGCCAGAATGAGATGAAGGTCAGCATCACCGTGGTGGCGACGAAGACCTTGATGGCCGGTTTGGAACCTGCGGATGTAGCCATGCTTCAGAAGAACTGCGTGGACCGCCCGTCAGCGGTAAACCTATTGAAGATAGCATAGGGGAGCGCGGAGAGATAAGGAAGCGACAGGCTGGAGTTCGTTGACTCCCGGATGGCGCCTCCGTAATATGAAGCGACCTAAGGACTATTCATCTCCAGCATGATTGGCCAGACTATCTCGCACTACCGCATCGTGGAAAAGCTTGGCGGCGGCGGTATGGGCGTGGTTTACAAAGCCGAAGACACGCGGCTGCATCGTTTCGTTGCGCTCAAGTTCCTGCCCGAGGAAGTTGCACGCGATCCGCAGGCGCTGGCCCGTTTTCAACGCGAAGCGCAGGCGGCATCCGCCCTGAACCATCCAAACATTTGCACGATTTACGATATTGGTGAGCAAGGCGGCCAGGCATTCATCGCCATGGAGTTTCTGGATGGCCTGACGCTGAAGCACCGCATTGCGGGGCGGCCGATGGAGACGGAGACCGTCCTGTCGCTAGCCATCGAAATTGCCGATGCCCTCGATGCCGCCCACAGTGAAGGCATCATCCATCGCGACATCAAGCCAGCGAACATCTTCGTGACCAAGCGCGGACACGCTAAGGTCCTCGATTTCGGCCTCGCCAAACTGACGCCGGTGACGGGAAGGGCGGCAGGCCCGGGAGAAATCGACGCAACCGCTGGCGTTAGCCTGGAATACCTCACCAGTCCGGGCGCAGCCGTTGGAACCGTAGCTTACATGTCGCCAGAGCAGGCGAAGGGGAAAGAACTCGATTCGCGCACTGACCTGTTTTCCTTCGGCGCCGTGTTGTACGAAATGGTCACCGGAACGGTACCATTCCATGGAGACACGGCCGCCGTTATCTTTGACGCGATCCTCAATCGCGCGCCCATACAACCTCTGCGCTTCAATCCCGGTTTGCCGGCCAGACTGGAAGAGATCATCAATAAAGCGCTCGAGAAAGACCGGGACATGCGCTACCAGCATGCGTCGGAGATCCGCAGCGACTTGAAGCGGCTGCAGCGGGATAGCGGTTCGGGCCACCGGTCCGTGGCGCAGGAGACAGAAGAGCGGCCGGCACAACAAGGTGGAGCAACGTCTACGTCGGCAACCGGGACTGTCCCAGCTGCCTCTCAGTTCTCGGCGCCGCAAGTCCCAACACCCGTCTCATCCTCGCGCGTGACGGCCAGTGGTTCGAGCGTGAGCGCCGTGGCGCGGGAGCACAAGTTTGGACTCGCGGCCGTTATCGTGGTGGCCTTGGTTCTGCTCGCCGCCGGCGGGTTCGGCGTCTACTCGCTGCTCAGCCGCAGCGGGCCGACCCCATTTCAAAATTTCACCATTACGCAGATCACCAACACCGGCAAAGCACAGCTGGCTGCGATTTCGCCCGACGGCAAATACGTCTTGAACGTGCAGAACGATAACGGGAGGCAGAGCCTGTGGCTGCGCAACATTCCGACCGGCAGTGACACTCAGATCCTGGCTCCGGCGGCGGCGGTTTACCGGTCCCTGATCTTCTCACCTGACGGCAACTACGTTTACTTTCTTAAATCGGGCATCGGCACGCAAAGCGAATGGGATCTTTACCGCACTCCGGTGCTGGGCGGTACGCCGCAACTCCTTCTGCGTGATGTTGATAGCGGGGTTACGTTCTCGCCTGACGGCCGTCGCTTCGCCTACGCTCGCGCCAATGATCCGGAGGTAGGCAAGTATCGTCTGCTGACCGCTAATTCCGATGGCAGCGACGAGACCATCCTGCAAATCGCCGCCAACGGGCCCGGCGCTCTGCCTCGCGGTATGACCTGGTCGCCCGACGGGAAGCGGATTACCTACAGCCTCTACACTCTCGGCGATGTTCTGGGCACCATCAAATCGTTTGATATCGCCCGGAAGCAAGAGGAACCATTGGCGGCCTTGAAAAACGAATTGGTATTCGAGGTAGAGTGGCTGCCGAGTGGTCAATGGCTTCTTGCCCGGTACGACCAAAAAGGGCCGAGTTACGTGCGTTCGCAAATCGGCCTGGTTGCTAACTCCAGTGGGCGATTGCAACCTATCACGCGGGATACGAACACGTACGACACATTGACGATGTCTGCTGACGGCAAGACCGCCGCCACGGTACAGGTAAGGACCACGGATAGTCTTACCTTGCTTCCCGGCTTGATTCCCGGCGCCGGCTCGCAGGGAGATGCCGCCGTCCAACCGTTAGCGCAAGCCCAGGATGTGCAGTCCGTGGCCTGGACGGCGGACGGCAAGCTGCTCGTTTCTGACGGTCAAAGTTTGCGAACCATGACTCCCGATGGCGGGCAGCAATCCACAATCCTCAATGATCCGAACTCCTGGATCGCGGACATGGCTCGCTGCGGCGATCGCTATATCGTTCTTGCCTGGGCTTTTCACGGGGGCACGAACCAGGTCCATATCTGGCGGGCCAACGCCGACGGCTCGAACCTGAAGGAACTCACCAACGGAAGTTTCGACCGCTTTCCGGCCTGCTCCCTGGATGGAAAATGGGTTTACTACTACGACGGTAGCGGCGGGCACAATCCCAGGAGAGTGCCCCTTGAAGGCGGACAATCAGAGCCTGTGCTGGCAACCGACGTCCGTGGCATGTACGGGTTTGGCGCGGGCCAGGCTATTTCGCTCGATGGGAAGCAGCTGATTTTCAACGCGGATATAGCCCTTCCCGACAAACCCGTCAGCAAACTGGCGCTGGTGACCCTTGACTCAAGCGCGCATGACGCAAGCACGCGGCCTACTCCCACCTTGTTTGAACCCGATCCACGGATGGCGGCAGGAGGCGGGACTGGCTTCACGAACGCCCTGAGCTTCACTCCTGATGGGAAGTCCGTGGCCTACATTATTCGTGATCAGGGCGTGGATAACATTTTCGTGCAACCGCTCGACGGCTCTGCCGGACACCAGATCACGAACTTCACTTCTGAACACATCGCCGAATTTCAATGGTCGCCGGATGGCAAGACCCTCGCCGTAGCCCGCGCCCAGAACACCTCTGACGTGGTCCTACTCCGAGAAAAGTAGTTGGTCACATTCCTGGCTGCGGCGGTTTGGCCTTGGGCGCGAGATAGGTGTGCGTGATGCGATCGTGCCAGCAGAGCGAGTCTTCGTCGAGAAAAACCCAGGCGTAGCCCATGCCGAGGGAAGCGGCTGAGAGAAATGAGGCAAGAACGCGCCAGCGGCGCAGCCGGCGGCTGGCGCGGCTTCCATCGAAGCGGGTCAATTCAAGCCGGGTCAGGCGCAATCCGGGCGTAGTGCCCGAATGAACCACGAGCAGGTATTGGTAAACGGCCCAGAACAGCGCGGCGAACCCCGCGGCGAGCCCGATCACTTGCAGGCGCGGCGGACGGATGGCCGTGACTTTCCAGAAAATGAGAGCGAAGAGAGCGCCGGCCGCGGCGATGATGACACCGTCGATGGCGGCGGAAAAGATGCGCCGCGCGAGGGGCGCACTCTGCAGCGGGATATCGATGCCCGGACGCTTCTCCATTTCTGGCCGCGGGGCGGGTTCGATCGTGATCCCTCCCAGGGCCGGAGGCGGCGGGACAACTTCCGGCGCCTCGAGGATGCGGGGACGGTCCCGATCCCAGACCGGCTCGGCTAATTCGTCGAGCGGAGCCTGTGGCGGAGTCCAGGAACGAGGGAACTCGATGATCTTTGCTGTGGCCGGGGGTGTTGCCGGAACTGCGGCCGCAGCGGCAGGCTCGGGTGTGGCTTGAGCCTCTGGCAGCGTCTGTGGGTGGGGCGCGGGAATCTCAGCGGCATCGGCAGCGATGTCGGCGAATCCATCGAGGGCCAGAGAGTGGTTCGAAGCCGTGGCCATTCCGTGTGAAAAAAACGGGGACTCGTCCGAGATGCCGGTTGCGCCGCGGCCGGCATCCTGATCCTCGAAACGCAGCCGCAGCGAAGGATAGCGCGGTGGGCGCGGCTTGCGCCGGGCTTGATAACGATTCAGCCGGTCGGCCAGTTCCTGACGCCAGGCTGGGGAACCCTCAGGCGCAGGCTCGCTGGCAGCGGAGGATTCCGCGGATTCCGTCGCTGGCAGGATTGGAGCTGCGGGGACATCGGGTTCTTGGTGCGGCGGGGCAGCAACCAGAATTGCGTCGTCATCGGGCAGCCAGCGCGGCGGCGCGGCGGCGTGCTCGGCGGGAGTGCAGCGGCAGATGTCACCACAAAGCGTACAGGACATGAATGACAGTCTTACGGAACGCCAGAAGTCAGCGTAGCCAGCCGGATAACCATGAAGACAGCTCCGGAATCCAAGACTTGGGACGGCTTTGCCTCCCGAGGCGCGACCGTGCTAAGTTCACCACGACTGCAGCCGGTAGAAAATTCCGGGCGCCTCTTTACTATGCAAGCGTTTCGGATAATCTTGTTCCGACGATCTTGTTCCGATGACTCTTCGCAACAGATTCCTTATCACGGCGGCGGTGCTTTGTCACCTTCTTCTCGTCCCGCCATTAGTTACCAGCCAGTTGCCGCCTACCGGGGCCGCTGCAGCGGCGCCAAGCACGAGCTCGGGTGCGGAAAAAACAGCTGCCGCCCAGGCGACACCCTGCGCCCTGGCGGCTGCAGCGCAGAAAGAAAAAGAAGACGTTCACACCATCTGCGCCATCCAGCAGGAGGAGCAAGGATCGGTTTACAAGCTGCACGGAGCGGTTGAAATCTATTACGGAACCTACGTACTGCGGGCGGACGAAGCAACCTACAACTCCGACACAAAAGAAGCGACCGCAACCGGACATGTCGCGCTCGACGGCGGTCCGAATGACGACCACATTCGAGCATCGCACGGTACTTATAACCTGGATCTCGAAACCGGGCGCTTCTACGATGTAACCGGAACCACCGGGCTGCTCTTTCGCGGCAACCGGGTGATCCTGACTTCCACAGCTCCCTTCGCCTTTACCGGCAAGATCGTCGATAAAACCAGTCCAGACCACTACCTGGTCTATGACGGCACCATCACGACCTGCGAGTTGCCTCATCCCAAGTGGCAATTCGAAGCGCGCAAGGTGAAGGTGGATGTGGGCGGCAACGCCACAATTTACCGCAGCACATTCCTGCTGCACGGCATCCCCATGCTTTATTTTCCGTACGTGACCCATCCGGTGGAGAAGGAATCGCGGCAGTCCGGGTTTCTGATGCCCTCGGTAGCCCATTCTTCCACCAAGGGCTACCGTGATAGGCGATGCCTACTACTGGGCGATCAATCGCACGATGGATGCCATCACTGGGCGCCGAATACTTCTCGCTGCGAGGCTGGTCGCAGCGGGGGGAGTTCCGGGCCCGGCCCACCGAAACCTCCTACGTAGACTTTAACTATTTTGGAGTGGTGGACCGCGGCATTGGCACGCCTCCGCTCAAGGAGGGCGGAGAAAATGTGCGACTGAACTCTGCTGGAAACATTGATGGCTTTCGCGCCGTCGCCAACATCGACTACTTGAGTTCATTTCTGTTCCGGCTGGCGTTCAACGAGGTCTTCACCCAGGCGGTGTTTTCGGAGGTGAAATCGCAGGCGTTTCTTTCGAAATCAACAGAGGGCTTCAACCTGAATGGATTTGTGGAGCGCTACCAGAACTTCCTGAGCACAACACCGGGGGAAGTGATCACGATTTCGCACGCCCCAAGCCTCGATTTCTCAAGCGTGGATCAACGCTTGGGGCGCACGCCGCTCTACTGGTCGTTTGATTCGTCGGCTGCGGGCCTGTCACGCAGCGAACCCGGTCAGTGTAATGCCGTAGAATCGCCTGCGTTTTGCACGCCGCCTTTCCGCACCGGGAATCTACTCGAGCGCTTCGACGTGAACCCGCAAATCTCCATGCCGCTGCTGTTTGGAGGATGGACTTTCCGTCCTGAACTGACGTTGCATGAGACTTATTACACGGAGAGGCTGGTTGGCGAAAACCCCGGGCAGGCGGTAACCGACGCCCTCAACCGGCAAGCCCTGGAGACGGCCGTGGAAGTTCGGGCGCCCGTGCTGGAGCGCGTGTTCGACAAGGAATTCCTGGGGAGAAAGTGGAAGCATGTCATCGAGCCGCGCGCGGAGTACCGCTTTGTAACCGGGGTGAACAACTTCTCCAATGTTCTGAAGTTCGACGAACGCGACATTCTCACCGATACGCATGAAGTCGGATATGGCTTTGTAACGCGTCTGTATGCCAAGCGCAATTCGGAGAAGCCAGAGGATTGCGATCCCATCATGTCAGCTCTCACGGTGGGCGGTGCGACACCGGAATTGACCGTCCCGTGGCAGCGTACCAACCCTGTGGCGAGCCGTCCGTGCCAGGGCGGGCCGCAGGTGCGCGAAATCGTAACCCTGGAACTCTCCCAGAAATACTTCCTCGATCCCACATTCGGTGGGGCACTGATTTCGGGCCAGCGTAATGTGTTCACCACGACTGTGGACCTCACCGGGATCGCGTTTCTCACCCGGCCGCGGCATCTTTCACCCCTGGTTTCGCGGTTGCGGGTGGAAACCAGTTCGCGCACCGACATGGAGTGGGACCTGGACTATGATTTCCAGAACAGCCGCGTTAACGCAAGCACTCTACTCGCCAACTACCACATCGGGCAGGTGACGATTAGCGGAGGCGACGCCTTCTTGCAGATACCTGTCCAGGCAGCCGCGTCTGCAGCGTCGCCCGCGCGCTTCAATCAGTTTCGTACGGCTCTGGGATATGGCCGCCCTAACAAGCGCGGCTTTAGTGCGGCCGGTAGTTTTGGCTTTGATGCCGAGAGCGCATCGCTGCAGTTCGTCAGCGCGCAGACTACTTACAACTGGGATTGTTGCGGGGTGACCATGGAATACCGCAGCTACTCCGTCGCCAATGTGCGCAACGACAACCTTTTCCGCTTCACCTTCACGCTGGCGAACATCGCCAGCTTCGGCAGCCTGCGCCAACAGGAACGGCTGTATTAAGAGCAGTGGCTAGTGATCGGTGATCAGTGAAAAGCCAAAACCAAAAGCTCGCGCCTGCTAACATAGCTGGGCATGTCAACGGTAGCACCTAACCTCGACGCCAAGCGCACATTGCTTCAGGATCGCCTGCGCGCTGCAGGACGCCTGCTTGTCGCCTACTCCGGAGGCGTGGATTCTGCCTACCTGGCATGGGCCGCCCATCAGGCGCTGCCAGAAAATATGCTGGCAATCATCGCCGACTCTCCGAGTCTGGCGCGAACGCAGCTTGCCGACGCGATCGCCTTCGCCAAGGAGCAGGCGATTCCCTTGGAGGTGATCGCAACTTCGGAACTCGGTCGCCCGGAGTATGTTCGCAATGACTCGCAGCGCTGCTTCTTCTGCAAAGATGAGCTCTTCACCCTGATGGAGGATCTGCGCGCGGCCCGCGGATTCCAGGCTATCGCGTATGGCGTCAATCTCGACGATCAGGGCGACTTCCGTCCAGGCCAGAAGGCGGCTAGCGCGCACCATATTGTGGCTCCTCTGCTGGATGCGGGACTTGCTAAAGACGAAATCCGCACGCTGGCGCGTGATGCCGGCCTGCGTGTCTGGGACAAGCCCGCTTCCGCCTGCCTGTCGTCCCGCATTGAATATGGCAGGCCGGTTACGCGGGAAGCGCTCGACGTGGTGGAGAAAGGCGAAGACGCGTTGCACGCGCTGGGGTTCCGGCAATTCCGGGTGCGTCATCACGGGGAGATTGTCCGCATTGAAATCTCTCGCGAAGAGTTGAACCGCGCGCTCGATCCCGCCATGGCAGCGGAGTTCGCCAGGATCTTCAAAGGGCTCGGCTTCAAGTTTGTGACCCTTGATCTGGAAGGCTTCCGCTCCGGATCGATGAACGCTTTGCTCGCGGCAGAGGATTTATTCCGGCGGACGGGTTGAAGCGGCGCGCATTCTTCGCGTTCCCGCCTCCAATGACTACGCCGCACCTGCCGCTATGAGATAATCAACGTTCAACTTGCGATGTTGAGGCGGCTTTTGGTGACCCTAATTCGACGGTCTTTTCTACTCCTGCTCGTTGTTTGCCTGGGCTGCGCGGCTCAGACTGCTTCTCCCGAATTGTCCAGAAAGATCGAGCGCCAGGTCCGTTCCTATTACAAGATCCCTCCTGAGGTTAAGGTTACGGTGGGCATCCCTTCGGCCAGTTCCGACTTTCCCAATTATCAGTCCGTGGTTGTGACGGTTGAGGGTGGAGAAAAGAAGCAGGATCTCGCTTTCCTGATTTCCAAAGACGGTTCCTCCCTGGTGCGCACGATCAAATTTGATCTGAGCAAAGATCCCTATGCGGAGACGATGAGCAAGATCAACACCACGGGACGGCCCACGCGGGGAGCGAAGGCATCCAAGGTAGTGGTGGTAAATTTCGATGATTTCGAGTGCCCGTTCTGCTCGCGGATGCACCAGACGTTATTTCCGGAGATTCTGAAGGAGTACGGCGACCGCGTCACCTTTGTTTACAAAGATTATCCGCTGGTTGAGATCCATCCCTGGGCGACACACGCCGCGGTAGATGCCAATTGCCTGGCGGCGCAGAGCAGCGACGCCTACTGGGATTTCGCGGATTACATTCATGCGAATCAGCACGAGGTGAACAACGAAAAGACGCCCGGAGCGCGGCTGGAAGCGCTGGATAAACTCACCCTGCTGCAAGGACAAAAACATAATCTTGATGTTGTGAAGTTGCAGGCCTGCATCAAGGCGCAGGATGAGAGTGGAGTGAAGGCGTCCATGAAAGAGGGTGACGCGATCGGGGTGGAGGCCACGCCCACGCTGTTCATCGGCGGAGAAAAGGTTGACGGAGCGGTGCCGATCAGCGAAGTGCGCGCCGCGCTCGATCGCGCATTGAAGGATGCCAACCTGCCCGTGCCTGAGCATCCGGCCGCGGTACCGGCGCCGGCGCCGGCCTCCAAGTAAACTGTGGCGTAGTAGAGAGATTGGGTGCTCCGTGGAGGGAGAAACTGGTTTGAAAAGAAATGCGGAATTCGCCCGGCTTGCCGCACTGCTGGCTGCCGCCGTTGTGCTGGCAGCGCTGCTGGGCTGCAAGTCGCAAGTCAGCGGTGACGTAATGGCCACGGTAGATGGCCGCAAGATCTTCCGTTCCGACGTCGACAAGTACTACGACAATCAGGTAGCCAGCGCGCAGCAGGCGCCAGCCGGAGAACAAGCGACGATTCTGCGGCTGAACATTCTGCGCCAGCTGATCGACGATGAAATGGTGATGCGGCGCGCTGAAAAGCTCGGACTGCTGGCCACCGAAGAAGAAGTGGACCGCAAGCTCAACGAGATCAAGTCACCCTACACGCAGGAGGAGTTCGATCAGCGGCTGAAGGAAAAAAAGATCACGCTGGAAGACTTTAAGCGTGACATCCGCCGGTCGATTACGGTCGACAAAGTGATGAACAAGGAAGTGTCTTCCAAGATCAACGTCACCGACCAGGACATTGTCGACTATTTCACGGCGCACAAATCCGAATTCAATCTCATCGAACCGCAGTACCACCTGGCGCAGGTGTTCGTCACCCCAACGCCGAATCCTCAGGTGCACAACCAGAACAACAAGGCGCAGAACGAAGCCGACGCCCGCAAGAAAATCCAGATGATTGCCAACCGCCTGGATAGCGGCGACGACTTCGCCACCCTGGCAATGAATTATTCAGAGGATCCTGAGACTTCGGGCAACGGCGGGGACCTGGGTACGCTGCCCGAGTCCTCTCTGCACAACACGGATCCTGGCACCCGCGACGCGGTGATGAAGTTGAAGCCAGGGCAGTATAGCCCGATCATCACGGTGGTCAACCCTGAGACCAAGCAGGCGATGGGGTTCCGCATTGTGAAGCTGGTGTCGAAGGAACCGGCGGGACAACGCGATTTCTCCAGATCCGCGAGTGCAGCAGAACATTCGCTCGCAGCTGCATGACCGACGCGAGCAGTTGCTGAAAGCCGCTTATTACGAAGTGTTGCGCGACTCAGCCAAGGTGGAGAACTACTACGCCAAGAAAGTGCTGGATAGTAACGGACTGACCAAGTAACGGGTGACATTTATTCTGGTGACCCAGTAATCGGAATCACTCAACGATCGCAAGCACATCGCCCGCATTCACGGCCGCACCTTCGCTCACCAGAATTTTCTGCACGATTCCTTTCTTCGGCGATTTGATCTCGTTCTGCATCTTCATCGCCTCTACTACGGCAACTCCGGCGCCGAGCTTCCACTTCGTCTCCTTCGCGCACAAGCAAGCGAACGACTTTGCCGGGCATGGCCGCAGTGATCTTCCTGGGACCGCTGATCGTCACCGGCACTGCGCGCGGCCGCGCAGAGAGCGGGGATCGCGGATTTCGACGGCGAAACGCTTGCTTCCCACCCAGACATGCCATTCGTTTGCCACCCGCTCCGATTTCACTTCGTATGCCATGTTCCCGATGCGAAGCGAGAGCACATCGGGACGGGCAAGAACGGCGTCGACCTCGATGTCACGGCCATCGAGGCGGCAGGACCAGCCTCCGCCTGCGCGATTGAGATCGAGCCGGTAATTCTTGCCGTCGATGGTTACGTCGTAGAGCATAAGAAACAGGGGCCAGTCGATTCGATTCGCGATCCCAATATCTCAGCGCAGAGCTTCGCGGCGGCCAGCATCCTTCCAGTTTGAAGATACCGTTTCGACTCGCCGTTCGAACTGCCACCTGCTGGCGCCGTTTCCCGGCTGTTCGCGGTCGAACCAAGCGCGGCGAACATGCCTGCCGCGACGGCCGCGACTTCCGCCGCCTTTGCATCGGCCGGCTTGTCTTCAGTCCGACTTCAACATGCGGTCCAGAAATCCGGTATCGAGCTTGGCTGCCTGAAAATCCGGATCGCGCAGGATGCGGCGAAACAGAGAGAGATTGGTCTTGATCCCGCCCACAAAATATTCATCCAGAGCGCGCGCCAGCCGCGCGATGGCCTGATCCCGGTCCGTGCCGTAGCCGATCAGCTTGGCCAGCAGCGGATCGTAATCGATGGGCACGGTCCAACCTTCGTACATGCCGCTGTCGAGGCGAATACCCGGCCCCGAGGGCGCCAGCAGCAGCGTGATTTTGCCGGGGCTGGGAAAATAATTGTTGTCAGGATCTTCGGCATAGATGCGGCATTCGATGGCATGTCCGCGAATGCTCACGTCCTCCTGCGTGAAGGGCAATCTTTCTCCCGCTGCAATGCGAATCTGCAAATGGACGAGATCGAGACCCGTGACCAATTCCGTCACCGGATGTTCCACCTGCAACCGCGTGTTCATCTCGAGGAAATAGAAATTCTTCTTCTCGTCGACCAGGAACTCGACCGTGCCGGCGTTGGTGTAGGCCGCAGCCTGAGCGACACGGACCGCAACTTCGCCCATGCGGCGGCGCATGTCGGCATCGACGATCGGCGACGGCGCTTCTTCCAGCACTTTCTGATGGCGGCGCTGCAACGAGCACTCGCGTTCGCCAAGATAGACGGTGTTGCCATGCTCGTCGGCCAGCACCTGCATTTCAATGTGCCGCGGATTGACGATCGCCTTCTCGAGATAGACTTCGCCGTCGCCGAACGAGCGCTCCGCCTCGCTGCGCGCCGCTTCCAGTGCGGACTTCAGTTCCCCGGGCGCATGTACCAGGCGCATGCCCTTGCCGCCGCCGCCAGCGGCCGCCTTCAACATCACCGGGATAGCCGATTCTCGCGGCCACGCCGTTCCGCTTCTTCGAGCGATTCCACCCCGCGCGATGTGCCGGGCACGAAGGGAACGCCTGCTTTCTCCATCGCCTGGCGGGCCCGGGTTTTCGACCCCATGGCGCTTCCATTGCGGCCGCGGTCGGGCCAATGAACTTCATTCCCGCATCGGCGCAGGCCTGAGCGAATTTCGCGTTCTCGGAGAGAAATCCGTAACCGGGATGGATGGCTTCCGCGCCGGATCGTGCGGCGACGTCGAGAATCTTGTCAATATTGAGATAGGACTCACTGGCCGCAGCAGCGCCGACAGGATAAGCCTCGTCAGCCTTACGTACGTGCAGCGAAGCGCGGTCCACCTCGGAATACGACCACGACCGCGGCAATGCCCATTTCGTGGCACGCGCGGATGACGCGCACCGCGATCTCGCCTCGGTTGGCTATCAGAATCTTCTTGAACATTGCTTCTTGAACACTGATTGAGAGATCAGCAGCTTGCCGGTGAACGTACAATTCTAGCGGAGATTCCGAAGTAATGAGCGTTATCGGAAAGAGGTGGGGGGGGCGGCAGGCCCGCCTTTAAGTTCACTCCGGCGGCACGCGTGAGAAACTCACGGCAAACGGAGGGGAAGTGGTGTCTTGTCTTGCCCAGCGCGCGCGGCTCGTGAAGCGGTAGCGCACGAGGGTCCAGATGGCGAGCCAGCCATCGGCGTGGCGAATTTTTTTCCCTTCGCCTGCGGAGCGCGGCGCATAGGCGATGGGAACCTCCGCGATCTGCTCTCCCATGCGGCAAAGCTTGGCCGTCACTTCGGGACAGAACTCGAAGCGCCGGCATTTCAGATCAATCTGCGCGAGCAGCGACCGGCGGAAAACTTTGTAGCACGTGGCTTCGTCGTGGATGCCCGAGCCATAGAGCAGATTGGTGAGATGGGTCAGGAGCTTCGCTCCCAGAAAAAATCGCAGGCCGCGTTCGGGGCGGTCCGGGCGAACGCCGTAGATCACGTTCGCCTGGCGCTGTTCGAGCGGGCGCAGCAGCGCGGGATAGTCCTGAGGATCGTATTCCAGGTCAGAATCTTGGATCAGAATATATTCCCCGCGAGCGTACTCGAGCGCCGTACGGATGGCCGCGCCTTTGCCGCAGTTCTTTTGGTGGAAGACGATGGTGACGTCGTTGTTACTGGCGAGCGGCATAGCCTGAAGTTTCTCGCGCGTGCCATCGGTCGAGCCATCGTCTACGATAATGATTTCCTTCTTAACCGGCGAGGCGTGAATCGCCTGCAAAATTTCATCCACGTGCGCGAGCTCGTTGTAGACGGGCACGATCACGGACACGCATCCCGCCCACCGCGCATTCGTTTCCATCGCGGCGGCGGCGCTGTCATGCGGTGATGCTTCCAAAGACGCCACAGTCATAGCTGTAGGAAAGCAAACCAAATCCGCGCGTCTCGCATCGCCAAGAATACTTGTTCCACTCGACGACCAGTTTGTGCGGGCTGCTCTTTCTTTTAGCATAGTATCATCTGGAATTCGTACTCTTCACTCCAACAACCACGATGCTAGCTTCCAAAACGGAGGTGAACCAGGACGCGGTGAACCCAGACGCGCGCGAGTCCTTCCAAAGCTCCCCCGCTTCTGCGCGACCGGCCCGGACGGTGGTTTCAGCAGTCACGCTGGCCTTGCTAGGCGTGGCTGCCGCGGTGTTGCGCTTTCTTTTTCTCGCGCGGAAACCTTTCTGGTTCGATGAGTGCTTCAGCGCGGTAATCACCAGGTTGAGCTGGCACGACTTCGGGCGCCTTCTGTGGTGGCGTGAAGCCAATATGTCGCTGTACTACTTGTTGCTGCGCGCATGGCTGCACCTCGACGCTGGGTCCGGTCCTTTTTTTATCCGCAGCTTCTCTGTGTTGGCGTCACTGGCCACTTTGCCCGCGGTTTTCTGGCTGAGCAGGCAGCTGTTTGACCGGCGCGTGGGCGTGATTGCGGTCGCACTGATGAGCTTTAGCGCTTATCACATTCGTTATGCACAGGAAGCGCGCAGCTACTCGTTGTTTGTACTACTGACCACACTGTCGAGCGGATACTTTGTTGCTTCCCTGAGAGCTCCGGCCTCCGACAGGAACCGATGCGGCTACGTCCTGGCCAGCGTTCTCACCATCTACGCTCACTTTTACGGATTGTTGCTGGTGGCCGCGCAGTGGTTATCGGTGCGAGAGCTGCAGGGAGGGCAAGATGGAGCAACGCCGCTGGTGATTTCTCGAACGACGTGCCCGACTTTGACTCGTCAAACTCTGATCCGTCAGACGTTACCCCGTCTAACATTGCCTCGTCGAACATTGTCTCATCAAACCTGGATCTGGATTGGAATCGCAGTCGTCCCTTTACTGGCCTTTGTGGCGAAGACCGGCGCGGGCCCAATTCGCTGGATCCCGCAGCCCGGCCCGCGTGACCTGCTGGAATACTCGAAGCACTTCGCGGGCAATTCCGGACTGCCTCTTCTGCTGCTCTACGCCGCCGCCTGCCTGGCCGCGGTGCTGCCGGTGCGAAAGTCGCTGTTCACTCCGGGAGCTGGATGGGATGTCTGGCGGTGTCAGTACCTGCTTCTCTGGCTGCTCTTTCCGGTGACGCTGACGCTGCTATTTTCGCTGGCGCGTCCGGTACTGGTGGCTCGCTATTTCATTTTCTGCCTGCCGGCCTTGATCATTCTGGCCGCTGCGGGCCTGGCGAGTCTGCGGAAGACCTGGATGATGGCCATTTGCCTCGCCGCCATGCTTCTGCTGTCTCTGCAAGGGACGCTCTCTTATTATGCGCGTGACTTCGATGTGGAGCGTGACGGCTCGGTAGCCGCTGCGAACTACGTTTACGATCACGCGCAACCCGGCGACACCATCCTTTTTCACATCGCCGAAGCGCGGGTTCCGTATGAGTATGTTGGGTTGCGCCGCGCGAGGGATTCCAGAACCAGCGCCGCGACAGGCCCGGAAATCATCTTCCCGCGGCACAACGGCCATCTCGACTACCGCGATTTCACGGGCAACCCCACGCTTGAGTTCATGCGGTCCATGCCCGGCGAGTACGCCCGGGTCTGGGTCGTACTGATGAATAATGGAACTCCCGGCCATCCCGATGCCACTACGCTAATGCTTGGGCAGGTTCTCACAGAAGCCTTCCCGCGAATCGAGCGAATGCAATTCCCCCAAGTGGAAGTCCTGCTCTACAGCAAACCGTGAGATGGCTGTCATCAGCATTGCCTGCCGAGGAAAGATTGCGGCAAAAAGCACGAAGCCTCCTCCGCACTTCGCGGAGGAGGCTTTGGCTGGAGACTTTCGCGGCGGGAATTACTTGGGCTGGTCCATCGTGATGCCTTGCTGTCCGGGCTGCTTCTCGGCTTTTGCCTTTTTGGTAAGCAGAGTCTGGTCAACCCAGTGGTCAGCCGTCTTGAGATCTTCCTGGCGGGCGGCAAGGTCGTCGCATTCCACGTCCGCTTTTTCGCGGTACATGAGGTTCAGGTAAGCCATGGCGTCATCGTAGTCGGGACGGAGCTGGATCGCCTTGTTCAAACTCTCAATGCCTTCCTGGATCGACGGTCCATTCTTAATCTTTAGTTCATCGCAAGCTTTTTTCTGATCTTTGTTCTTCGGATTCAGGTTCTCGTCTGGCTTCAGGCCCAGAGCGGCGCGCGCCTCCATGCGGGGCTGGTAGCAGGCGGTCCAGTCGATCACGCCCACCGAGTAGTAGGGCTCGGGGTCGTTGGGGTCGACGTCGGCGGCCATGCGGTAGTACTTCTTGGCGTCGTCGAACTTCTTCATGTTCAAGTACAGGTAGGCGATTCCCTTGGCGGAATTGACTTTCTGATCGCGCGCGGGATTCATCGCCAGCACGTTCTGGTATTGCTCAATCGCCTGCTCCGCCATCTTGTTGTTGTCGGGCGTATCGGCGCCGGGAATGTATTGCTGGGCAAAGGCGGTGGCCAGGTACATTTTGGCGTTGATCAGAGTGGGATCAAGTGCAACGGCCTGCTGAAAATGGTCAATGGCCTCTTCGTACTTGGCGTTCTTGTAAGCGGTAACGCCCTTGTTGAGCTGGTCGCGGGCGCGCAGCTTGCTGCAGCCCACGGAAGAGAATAGCGCCAGCATAGCGGCCGCCAATGTTAGCAGTCGAAGGTGTTTATTCATTGCGGTATAAGTCTCCCTTGCCACAGCATCCTAGGCTCACAGGCAGCGATTTGACAAGCGCCGGGGCGCGCGTTCCCCTGGAAGAAGCGGCACAAGAACCCGGGCTCTTGTGCGCGGGGAATGCAGTACGCGACCTTCGGGCGCTTCTACTCTTTAACTTTTTAGGCCTTAAGTTATCTTTAGGCCTTAAGTCCCGATCGTGCGCTTAGCCGCCCGCTTCGATCTTCGCGGTAATCAGTCCGACCTTATCCACTCCCGCAGCATGCGCGATGTCAATCACGTTGGCCACATCGGCGAAGGGAATCGCGTCATCGCCCTTCACGAACATGACCTTCTCGGCGCGGGTCTTATAGATATCGGCCAGACGCCCCTGCAGGTTGTCCCAGGTGGCATCTTCCTGATTGATCTTAAGGCCGGGATCCTGACCCGCTCCCCGATCGATCAACTGCACGACGATAGTGCGGTCGGGCGTATTGTTCTTGGGCGCGTTCGGCGGAGGAGGCTGAGGAACCAGCGCATCCAGACCCTTCGGCGTCAAAGGCGTGATCACCATGAAGATGATGAGGAGCACCAGCAGAACGTCGATCAGCGGAGTGACGTTAATGTTGGCGCTCTGCCCTCCGCCGCTTCCCAATGACATACTCATATCGATTCTCCTCTATTGCCCGCCCGCTCCGGGAGCGGCAGGCGGAGCGTTTGGAGTGCTTTTCCTCTGGTCGGTGAGCAAGCCCAGGTCATCCACACCCGCGGCACGCACAGCATCCACTACCTGCACCACATTGCCGAAGTGGGCGCGCGCATCCGCTTTCAGGTAGACCTCTTTGTTCGTTCGATTGGTCAGGCGATCCTTCACCTTGCCGGTTAAGGTGTCGACCGGGCCAGTAAGCTTATCGGCGCCAAAGTAGACGGTACCGTCGCGCATCACCGAGACCAGCAGCGCATCTTCTTTATCCGCGTCCTGCATCGGCGTCGGATTATTTACCTTGGCCATGTCCACGCTGATGCCCTTCTGCAACATGGGCGTGATCACCATAAAGATGATCAACAGCACCAACATCACGTCCACCATCGGAGTGACGTTGATGTCAGAGTTTACGTTGGCCCCTTCGTTCCGCTTGGCTAATGACATAATTTCTCCGTAAAACAGTTGCTGCGCCGAAAGTCGGGAAGGCCGGCGCCGGGAACGCTCCAGCGCCGGACAGCAACTCATGGCCGACAACTCCCAGATCCCGCTTCGAGATCTAGGACCGGCGAACGTCGCGCCGCTTCAGGAAGTAATCGATCAGTTCGCTCGACGAGTTGTCCATCTCCACATCGAACGCTTCTACGCGGCCGGTGAGGTAGTTGAACATCATGACGGCGGGGATGGCCACCAGCAGCCCGAAAGCCGTGGTCACCAGAGCCTCCGAGATGCCGCCTGCGACCGCGCCCAGACCGGTAGCCTTCTGCTCAGAAATACCCTTGAAGGCGTTCAGAATGCCCATCACCGTTCCGAACAGACCCACGAACGGGGCCGTCGAACCAATGGTAGCCAAACCGCCCAGACCACGCTTCAGTTCGGCGTGGACAATGGCTTCGGTGCGCTCCAGAGCGCGCTTGGAAGCTTCAATGGTCTCGCCGGGGATGGCGCCGGGGCTATCCTGGTGAGCTTTGAATTCCATGAGACCCGCGGTGACAACCTTGGCCAAATGGCTTTTCTTGTTGCGCTCGGCGACCTTGATGGCTTCGTCGATGCGGCCGTCGCGCAGGGCTCCGGCTACGGCAGGTGCGAAGGCGCGAGACTGCTTGCGGGCCGCGTTATATGCCATGGCACGATCGATCATGACGCCGATCGACCAGCCTGACATGATGAACAGAATGACGACCACGATCTTCGCGATGATACCCATCTGCTTCCATAGCGAAATCGGATCCCATCCCACTGCGCCACCTTCCTGCACAATCCAGGCGGCCACCCGGGGCACGTGACTGAGAACTGCTGCTGCCAAGTTAGCTGCTAACATGAGTTGCTTTTCCCTCCTCGGAACTTCTTAGACTTTGATGCAAACCGCACACCCTGCAAAAGCTCGATGGGCAGAAAATCGCCCGTGGCACTCTTTTCGCCTGCCTGAAATGAAAAGGTATGGCGGCCGCGCCCGCAAACGGGCTCTCCCGGCCACCTTCTACAGGATGGGAGGGGAGGGCCTTTTGCTTATACACTTTTCAACACTGCTGCGTCACGCCTTACCGCGTCACGCCGCCGGGATCTAGCCTCCGGACAGAGTGAAGTTGACCAATACTTCCGTATCCACTTCGACCGGCTCGCCGTTCAGCAGATACGGCTTGTACTTCCACTGCCTCACGGCATCGATAGCCGCGGGCGCCAGCATGGGGTGTCCGCTCACCAGTGTGAGGTTTTCGATCGAGCCATCCTTGCCAATCACGGCGTGCAATACAACGGTTCCCTGGATGCGGGCTTGCCGCGCCAAAGGCGGGTAGACGGGCTTAAAGTCTCTTACCTTCAGCCCCGATACAACACCCTGCGAAACGCGGACGCGCTGCGGGGTAGCGGCCTTGGGCACGGCCACCGGCGTGGAACTGATAATGCCGCCAATCACGCCACCCATCTGGCCACCCGGAATGCCACCCGGGACGCCGCCAACCACGCCACTCGACGCCATCGCCGGCGGAGCTTCGTCTTCCTTAATCATCTGAATCTTCTGGGGGATCTTGGTGGGGGTGCGGAGGGCCCCATTCACAATATCGGTCTGAATCTGCTTCACCAACTTCACTGGCGCAGCAGCCGGGGGTGGAGGCGGCGGAGGCGGTGGCGGAGCTACCAGGAACGTCATGAGTTGTTGCTTGGGCAGGGCTTCAGTGAATATGAGGGGGAGCAAAACCATGAAGCCGATCAATGCGATCTCAAGAAGGATGGCGAATGTCGTGGTCCGCCCTCGTTTTGTCTTCAACCTGCCGCCTGATTCCAGAAGGCTATCTTCAAACATAAGAGTTTCTCCCTACTACAGAGCCTACGTAAACTTAGACACCGCCTGCTTCCCCTTTGCTCCCAAACTCGAACCGCATCGCCAGTCGCGGCCACCCAAGCCCCGCCTGGCGTTAAACCATACCTTCCAACCGACTATAAACAAAGGCTAATTAAGCATTCGCAGTCAATTCGGTGGCCCGTCACCGAACCCGGACGGACATGGCAATCGCCCGCTTGCCCTGCTCGATTCTCCAATCCTGATAAGCCACCAGGATCGGCGCCGCGATTGCGATCGACGAATATGTTCCGATCAAGATGCCAATTACCAGCGCCAGGCTGAAACCGCGCAGCACCTCGCCGCCGAACAAATAGAGTGCAAGCACGGTAAGGAAGGTTAGCCCCGCTGTCAAGATGGTTCTACTTAAGGTTTGGTTAATGCTCCGGTTAACGATTTCCGACAGTTTCTCGCGCCGCATCAGTTTAATGTTTTCCCGGATGCGGTCAAATACCACGATCGTGTCATTATTAGAGTAACCAATCAGGGTCAGAATGGCGGCGATGACGGTGAGAGAAATGTCTTTATTCAGCAGCGAGAATGCACCCACCGTGATCAGGGTATCGTGAAACACCGTGACCACGGCGGCAACTCCGTAAATCCACTCGAAGCGGAAGCCCAGGTAAATCAGCATTCCCAGCAGAGAATAACCGGTCGCGAGCAGGGCTTGCTTGCGCAACTGCGCGCCCACTTGCGGGCCAACGATTTCGACGTTGCGCACTCCGAAATCCGACAGGAAGAAGCCATCCGGCACAGAAGCCGCCACGGCCGGATCGACCGCCCCACCCTTCAACTGATCGAACGAACTCAGCACCCCGCCCTGCACCTTGTCCCGGGTGTCGACGATTGCTTGTGCTTGCTGGGTATATTTCTGATCAGCATCCGAACCCAAATGCATGGGGTCTTTGTCCATCAGATAATTCTTGATGGCGAGCGAACTGGAATTGTTCAAGTCAAGCTTGCCCGCGGGAACGTTTGTCTCCAGCGTCTTGATGATCAGGTTCTTGCCGTTGTCGAGGGCTTGTTCGTTGGTTTCCCGCACGTCCAGGTCAATCAGCACCTCGTTGTTCGAAGGCACGTCGTAGGTCTGAATTTTCGCATTGTGCAGGCCGGCACGGTCCATGGCCGCACGCAGCGCGTTATCGTCGGGGGTGTGCGAAAACTTCACATAAACCAGGGTGCCACCGCGAAAGTCTACGCCGTACGGGATGCCATGCCAGAACAGCATGGAAAGTATGCCCGCCACACTGAACACCAGCGAGAAGGCGAGAAAATACCACTTCTTGCCGAGAAAATCTATGTTGGTATTGCGAAAGAACTCCACCTAGCTAACCTCATTATCCGATTTATGATTTCGTTGAAATTGAGCGATCGAGAGATTAAGTCAATCGCTCAACGACTCAA
Source organism: uncultured Acidobacteriaceae bacterium (assembly GCA_963827005.1). GTDB lineage: Bacteria > Acidobacteriota > Terriglobia > Terriglobales > Acidobacteriaceae > Sulfotelmatobacter. Next base: position 183,378 of record CAWGZD010000006.1, on the reverse strand, counting down.
TTCCCCTAGATGCTCAAAGCGTCGCCACGTTGTTTGCGGTTCAACACCCAGTCGAAGATTGCGCGCGAAACGAATACCGCGGTAAACAGGTTCGCCAGCAAACCGAAAGTGAGAGTGACCGCAAATCCCTGCACCGGCCCGGTGCCGAAAATAAACAGGATCGCCGCCGAGACGATGGTCGTGACGTGTGTATCCACGATCGTGACCCAGGCGTGACTGAAACCCTGATCCACGGCAGAAGGCGGCGTCTTGCCATTGCGCAACTCTTCGCGGATGCGCTCAAAAATCAGCACATTCGAATCCACGCCCATGCCGACGGTAAGAATCACGCCGGCAATTCCGGGCAGCGTCAACACCGCCCCAACGTAGCCCATGAAGCCGAGCAGAATCACAAGGTTCAGAATGAGAGCAATGTCGGCATTGATTCCGGCCGCGCGGTAGTAGACCAGCATGAAGACCAAAACCACGAGCATGCCGATCACTGCAGCGCGAACTCCGGCGCGGATCGAATCGCTGCCGAGCGACGGCCCTACCGTCCGCTCTTCCAGATACTTGATGCCCGCCGGCAGCGCGCCCGAGCGCAGGATCATCGAAAGATCCTTAGCCGCCTGCGAGCTCATGCTGCCGCCACTGATCTGTCCAGTATCGCGGATAGCTTCCTTAATATTGGCGACTTCCTGTACGTGGCCGTCGAGCACCACACCCAGGTTGTCGCCCACATGCGCCGAGGTGAAGCTGTAGAAGCGCTGCCCTCCCTCGCCGGTCAACTGAAAGTTCACATTCGGTTGGCCGTTCTGGTCGGTACTGGCCTGCGCATCCCGCAGGTCTTTTCCGCGGACGGCGGAAACGCGCGACACCACATACCAGGCCTGCTCGTCGGCCGGAGCTCCGGGAGCGGCGTGCCCCGGCAGGAGCATCCCATCCGCAGGCAAGATTCCAGGTTGAGGCTGGGCTTGCAGCGCGGCTTGCTCGCTCGGGTAAGGCCCGCCCAGCACCTGCTTGATCTCAAGCATGGCGGTCGACTGCATGATGCCCTTTACCCGCTCGGGGTCATCCACACCGGGCAACTGCACCAGAATCTGGTATTGGCCGAGGCCGTGCTCCTGAATGGTCGGCTCGCTCACGCCGAGTGAGTCGATGCGGTTGCGGATGGTCTCAATCGCCTGAGTCACGGCCTTATTTTTCAGGTCGCTGAGCATCTGCGGCTTCATGGTGAGAACAAAAGTGTTCTCCGCTCCTGAGCCCAGGTTGTATTCGGGAAGGCGTTCGGAAACGATATCCACCAAATCTTTGCGGCCTTCGGTGGGCACGCCTTTCAGCACGACCCGGTCGGGATTGTTCTGCGGATCCGGCTTGGAAATGTCGACGAAGGTGACCTTGTGCTTGGTGAGTTGCTCTTTGAGGATTTCGATGGCATTGTCAGAATCAATGTTCACCGCGTCATTGACCTGCACCTGCAGGATTAGATGGGTTCCGCCGCGCAGATCCAGCCCCAGATGAATGCGGTTGGTCATGGCCGTGAGCAAGCCCTGGCCCGAAAAGCTCTGTGGAATGCCAAAGATTCCGAAGAGGAATACGAGCAGGATTGCGACGATCGTTACCAATCTCCAGAGAAGGTTCTTATTCATACGAAACAGAGTCCAAATCCTTTAGGTTGTTGCCGCTGCTACTTCGCCTTAACCTCTTCATCCGCAGTGGTCAATTGCGCTACTGAAGCCTTGGTCACTTCCAACCGCAAGTTATCCGGAGGAACCCGCAGATGGATGCAGTCGTCCTTCAGGGCTACGACGATCCCGCGCAGGCCGCCGCTGGTGGTAACCCGGTCGCCGGTCTTGATGCTATCCAGCATGGTCTGCCATTTCTTCTGGCGGCGCTGCTGGGGAAGAATCAGCAGAAAGTAAAATACGCCGACCATCAACCCCATCGTCAGCAGGAAGGAGACACCGCCTCCACCCGGTAACTGCAGCGCCAGCAGGAATTTCATATTCATTTAGGCCGTATTCCCCAACTTGTCTTGCTTAGCTTCCCAGCTCAGACTCCCGGCTGCAATCTGCGAACAACTGCCCACGCCTGCAAACGCCGCGGGCTTGCCATTGCACGACGGGAGTTCTGCTCGATTCCGGCCGGATCATCTACCGCTCAGGCTTGAATCCGGAGAAGGTCGTTAAGGTCTAGGGTTTCGGTCGAGACCAGACGCTAGATAGAAAACCTGACTCTTCCCCAAGTCGAATAGAATGACGCACCCGTCGCATAGTGTCAAGGTAGAAACTCAGGTTATGCAGGGTATTTAAGACCTGAGCCAGCACTTCATCCGAAGCATAAAGATGCCGCAGGTAGGCCCGCGAATAGCGCTGGCAAACCCGGCAGCCGCAATTAGGATCGAGCGGACCTGCATCCTGAGTATACCGCGCCTGCTTGATTGAGACCTTGCCCTCTGAGGTGAATAGCAGTCCATGGCGCGCCGCCCGGGTGGGCAGGACACAATCCATCATGTCGACGCCGAGGCCGGCGTACTCGACGATTTCTTCCGGCGTGCCCACTCCCATCACATACCGGGGCTTGTCGGCGGGAAGATGCTCGAGGGTAGCTTCTATCACTTCGCGCGTCCGCTCGCGGGGCTCGCCGACGCTGAGTCCTCCGATGGCATAGCCGGGGAAGCCGATTTCGACGGTGCGCTCTGCGGATTCCTTTCTCAATTCAAGATCCATGCCGCCTTGGACGATGCCGAAGAGAGATTGTGTCGAGTATCCAGTACCCGGTACCCAGTTGGCTGTGCTTACGTCTCCTTCAATGGACGCCGAGCCTTTATCTGGGCACTGAGTACGAGGCACTGAGAACTGAGAACTGCCCCACGGCACTTCCTGCTTATGCTCCTCAAAATATCTCTTGCTGCGCTCCGCCCAGCGCAGCGTCAATTCCATGGAGGCTTTCGTTCGGGCGCGGTCGGCGGGATACTCCGTGCACTCATCGAACGCCATGATGATGTCCGCGCCCAGACCGATCTGCGCCTCCATTGCGTTCTCCGGACTGAAGAAGTGCGACGACCCGTCGAGATGCGAGCGAAAGATCACACCATCCTCGCTCACTTTGCGAAGCTCATTCAGGCTGAAAACCTGGAAACCCCCAGAGTCGGTCAGGATCGCCCGCGGCCAGGCCATGAAGCCGTGCAATCCGCCCAGCTTGCGCACGGTGTCGACTCCGGGACGCAGGTAGAGGTGATAAGTATTTCCGAGAAGGATCTGAACCCCGAGTTCTTCGAGAATATCCTGGGGCACACCTTTGACGGTCGCCACGGTGCCGACCGGCATGAACACAGGGGTTTCGACTTCACCGTGGGGTGTGACCAAACGGCCGCCGCGAGCCTTGTTGCGCGTCGCTTCGATGCGAAACTCAATAGACATCATTTGGAATTGTAGTTCGAGCCAGCGCGACTGCGCGGTGCAGATCGAGAACATTCTGTTCGAGCACTTGAAAGCGCTGGTATTCACGCCCGGCAGCCGCTCCCATCGAAATCCGGGGATTCCGATGAAGCATCGGGCTGGTAATCGGGGTTCTCAAGCCTACGTGAATTTCTCTTACCCCGGTCAGCTTGATGATGCTTGCGGCATTGCGCTCGTCGATTCCGCCTCCGGCCATGATGGCAACACGGCCGCGCGCTGCCTGCACCAGCCGGGCGATGGTATGGACTGTCTCCGCGGCCGCCGGTTCACCGCCAGAAGTAAGGAGGCGGTCGGCGCCCGCGGCGCAGATGTCTTCGAGGGCGTGAAAAAGATCTGCGGACATGTCAACGGCGCGATGAAACGTGACATTGAGTGGGCGCGCCAGCTCGATCAATTGCCGCGTGCGAGCAACATCAACATTGCCGTGGACGTCGAGGATGCCCAACACGACCCCGTCTGCCCCGAGTTTTTTAGCGGCGACAATGTCGCACCGCATGGTCTCGAATTCTTCCGCGGTGTAACAGAAATCGCCGCCTCGCGGCCGAATCATCACCTGCAGGCCCGCAGAGGAGCTGGCTCGCACCCGTTCAATCAACCCAGCGCTTGGGGTAACGCCGCCTTCGAGCAGATTACTGCACAGCTCCAGTCGCCGCGCTCCGCCGCGTTCCGCGGCGACCGCAGAGGTGACGGAGTCGACGCATACCTCGATCAAGACGGGGTCGCTCATAATTCTGGATATCGAATCTCGTCACTTCCCTTTCGTCTTCTCGACAAACGTACTAATGCTAACCGCAGCCCGGCCCACGGTGCCGCGGCCGATTTCCTGAACCTCATCGTGCGCAGTCACGCGCAGCGTGTAGAAGCGTCCATCAAACGACTCGAGCACGGCTTCCGACTGGATGTGGGCTCCGACGCCGCTCGCGGCGCGGTGCTGGACGCTGATGGAAGTCCCCACCGTGATCTCGTCGCCCTCGCAGTAGGGCTGCAGAGCGTGAAAGGCGGCAGTCTCCATCAAGCGAATCATGTCAGGAGTGGAATACACCGGAGGCAACTCAGGGTGGTGCGCGGTCAGCGTGTGCTTGAACTCGACGGTTTCGTGAGCTTCGCCGCGGGCGCCGATGGGGATTGGCTTGGGCATGTGATCTCTTAATTTGTCCGCGTCACTTCTGTCCTTCGGAAACAGAAACTAAAGAGCCAATGATCCCGAGAAAAACTCGCAGGGATCATTGGCTCACATTGGCGATCACGGTTTAATCAAGCGGCTGGTGCCATCCTAGCTGTGTCAATCCCATCCAGCGCCTGCCACAACATCTTTGCGGTGTTCTCCGCCGCATCCAGTGCGGCTTGTGCCGTTTCTGGATTCGCTTCGATGCGGTTCTCAATTTGTTTGCGCCACACACTCGAGTGGTAGATGTCGGCGGTCGAGTGCAGTGTGAAGTAGCCGCAAGTCTTGTCGCCGGCCCCGTACATCATGCGCAAACCGCGCTCTTTCTCTTTCGCGATGCGAGGTACTTGCGATTCGTAAGCGTAAAACGCCGCCAGCGCCTCTTCCGGCGTGCCTTCGCTAGCCACGTGGTGGAAGTGCGTCATCAGGCTGCTAATTTCCGGCAGAGGATTGTGCCCACGCAGATCGCGTTGCGCTCCCATGCCTTCGGCAAAATCGAGCCAGAGTTCGGAATGAGGCTCCGAATCTTTTCGCGCCCCGCTCGCCGTACCGTTCTCGTCACACATGTTGGCCAGGACTGCGCGCCGCAGCTCGCCTTCATCGAGGCGGACGGCAAGCTCGGCCAAGTAGCTGGGGAACGCTTCCACGTGATGGTAATAGTTGCGGGCATACTCGCGCAGATCGTCGCGCGTCAATTCGCCGGCCGCCCACGCTTTGTAAAATGGATGACACAGCAGGTCGTACTTGGTGATGGATGCTTCCATCTGCTCGAAGAACTGAGTGGTATTCATGATGGCCTCCGTGCTTCTGTTATGACTGACTACTATACGGACGACGCCGCAGGTCGGCAAGTGATTGGAATCATCCCGTCGATGACTTGCTAGAATGAAGTGCGATGGAGTTTACCGAGCAATTCGAGGTAGTCGTCGTCGGCGCCGGCCATGCCGGGTGCGAGGCCGCGATGGCCGCGGCGCGCATGGGGTTGAAGACCGCGCTCTACACGCTGAACGTTGACTTGATTGCGCAGATGTCGTGCAACCCGGCGATCGGAGGCATCGCCAAGGGACACCTGGTGCGCGAAGTCGATGCCCTCGGCGGCATTATGGGAGAGATTACGGATGCAGTCGGCATCCAGTTCAGGCTGTTGAACACTTCGCGCGGCCCCGCCGTATGGTCGCCGCGCGCGCAGTGCGACAAGCAGGCTTACCGGCTCAAGATGCGCGAGGTGCTGGAGTCGCAGCCGAACCTCAAGATCAAGCAGGCGGAAGTGGCGGAGCTTCTAGTCGCGAGTCCCGAGTCCGGTGCTCCGAGCGAAGGCGATGACTCGGTACTCGGCACTCGCAACTCGGTACTCGGTGTCAAACTCCGCGACGGCCGCACCGTGGGTGCGCAAGCGGTGATCATCACCACGGGAACCTTCCTCAACGGACTGATTCACTGCGGCGAGCAGCAGTATCCTGCCGGGCGCTCCGGCGAACCGAATGCGGTGATGCTCGGCGAGGATCTGAAGAAGCTCGGCCTCCGCGGATGCCGTCTGAAGACGGGCACGCCGCCGCGACTCGACGGACGCACCATCGACTGGTCTCGCTTCGCCGAGCAGCCGGGAGACGCCGACCCCACGCCTTTCAGTTTTCGTACGAAACGCGTCGCACATCACGATTCGCAAGTTCCATGCTATATCGCCTGGACCACGGCAGAGACTCACCGCATCATCCGCGAGAACGTGCATCGTTCTCCCATGTATAGCGGCCAGATCCAGTCGATCGGGCCGCGCTATTGCCCCTCGATCGAAGACAAAATCGTCAAGTTTCCTGACAAAGAGATGCATCAGCTCTATCTCGAGCCCGAAGGCCTGAACACGCACGAGATCTACGTCAACGGCATGAGCACGTCCCTTCCGGTGGAGGTCCAGCTTGCGATCCTGAAGTCTATTCCGGGTCTTGAGAGCGCCGACATGCTGCGTCCCGGCTACGCGATCGAGTACGACTCGATTGACCCAACCGAATTGCAGAGGACTCTCGAAACCAAGAAGATTGCCAGCCTGTTTCTCGCCGGCCAGATCAACGGTACTTCCGGCTATGAAGAAGCCGCGTGCCAGGGCCTGATGGCTGGCATCAACGCGGCGTTGCAGGTGAAGGAGCAGCCTCCGTTAATTCTGGATCGCACCGAGGCCTATACCGCGATCCTGATCGACGATCTCATCTCGAAGGGCACGAACGAACCGTACCGGATGTTTACGTCGCGCGCCGAATTCCGCCTGCACCTGCGCATCGACAACGCCGATCGCCGCCTCACCCCTCACGGCCGCCGCGTGGGTTTGATTTCAGATGAGGCCTGGAACGATTTTGAGGCCAAACAGGCGCGTGCCGAGAATTTGAAGAAATTGCTAGAACGCACAAGGCTGACCTCTGAAATGCTTGCAAACCTTTGTCATGCCGAGGAGCGCAGCGATGAGGAACCTGCTGTTGTTGGCGGCACCGCGAACCTCGCCGCTTCAGCGATCGGCCAGACTTGCGCCCAACTGCTGAAGCGCCCCGAAATCGTCATCGAGAAGCTGGCGCCAATCCTCCGCGAGCTCGATCCCGCGTTTTTTGCAAGAGAGGAAGAAATCCGTGAAAATCCAGGCGAATCGGTGGCCAAGCTTTCGTCCGAAGTCCGCAACGAACTCAAGTCGGTGGAAACCGAGATCAAGTACGAAGGCTACCTGCTGCAACAGCAGCGAGCCATGGAGCGAATGAAAAAGTCGGAGCAGCGTTCGATTCCTGGATGGTTCGATTACCACTCGGTTAGCGGCCTTTCCCACGAGATGCAGGAGAAACTGACCCACGTGCGGCCGCGAACGCTGGCCCAAGCCTCGCGCATCCCCGGCGTGACCCCAGCGGCAGTGTCGCTGGTAAACGTCTTCATTGAAATCCAGGCGAAGAGGCGCGAACAAGCCGCAGCTATCTAGGTCATGGGCCTCAGGTCTTGGGCGGCGGAGGGGTTGATTTCTATCCCTACGAAATTGCTCACGCCTAAGACCTAGCACCTTAGACCTGACGCCTCCCTCAGCCGAAATTAACGCTGCTTTAACAATCCATTGTTACACCCGCGTTAATATCTCCCCCATGCCGCAGGATTCCCTACGCATAGAAGACCAGCCCGGAGCCCAAACCGGACAGCGCATCCTTCGCCTGGACGGAGCGCTGGTGATGACCACAATGTTCGAGTTCCAGGCCACGGTTCGGGCCGACTCTTCGCGCTCTCTGATCGTTGATTTCACCAACGTCCCCTATGTCGACTCAGCCGGCATCGGGGCCCTGGTGGGAGCCTATGTCACTCGCCAGCATGGCGGACGCAGCCTCGCGCTGGTGGGCGTGAGTGAGCGCATTCACAATGCGCTCAAGGTAACTCGAGTCGAGCAGTTCTTCCGCTTCTTCGATTCGGTGAGCGCAGCGGAAGAGGGCTCCGCTGCCTAGCAGTCTGCTTCCCGTGAATCCGGTTTGACTGCCTTCCGCATCCCCCCTAAGATGAATTTCCCGTAACATCCGGCCGGATCGACCAGGTCATGATCGGCCAGAGCAATCGACAAAACGTTTTTCAGTCTGCACTGGGGGAGATTTATGGCAAGAGACATAGTTCAAACGCCTAACGCCCCGCTTCCGCCACCGACGTACAGCCAAGCGGTACGGGCAGCGGGCCTGGTGTTCGTCTCAGGCACCGGGCCGCACGATCCATTAACCGGGAAGATAGTAGGGGACACCATTCAAGAGCAGACCAGACAATGCTTGGAGAACGTTTCGGCCATCCTTAAAGCTGCAGGCACTTCCCTAGAACGGATCGTGAGTGCCACTGTCATCGTTCTTGAGGAAACAGACTTCGCCGGAATGAACGAGGAGTGGATTAAGTGGTTTCCATCGAACCCGCCTGCACGGCAAGGAGCCAAGCTTCCCGTTAGAATCCCCGGTATGAGATTGTCCATCGCGGCCATTGCCGAGGTTTGATTGTTGCCCAGGGCAATCAGGTCCAAAAGTGCGAACATCATTTTCACCTCGGGAGGGGTTTAGAATCTTGCTAAATGGTTCTGCTGCAACTGGCCTGGTGTTCGGAGTTTCTCTCCGGGTCTGGGCGGATACCGCGTCCGTAAGGTGAAGTGACCTGAAAGCTATTGATCTTCCGAATGATCGGCCAGACCATCTCGCATTACCACATCACCGGCCAGCTCGGCAGCGGCGGGATGGGCATCGTCTACGAAGCGCAAGACCTCGACCTTGGACGCAGGGTCGCGCTGAAGTTCCTGCCGCCGCAGGTCTCGCGCGATCAGAATGCGCTGGACCGATTTTTGCTTGAGGCCCGCACCGCCTCGGCGCTGAACCATCCCAACATCTGCACGATTTATGCGGTTGAGAAGGTCCAGGTAGAGGATGGGCGGGTCCAGTCGTTTATCGCCATGGAGTTGCTGGAGGGCGAGACGCTGGATCGTCGCATTGGGGCTCGCGCGTTGCCGCTCGACCGCCTGCTCGACTGGTGTATCCAGCTCGCGGACGCGCTCGATGCCGCCCATGCCAAAGGAATCATCCATCGCGACATCAAGCCGGCAAACATATTTGTCACGCAGCGCGGGCAGGTGAAGGTGCTCGACTTCGGCCTGGCCAAACTGACGCATCCGGAGATGGCGACGGAGACGATCGGGGCCACGCAAGATGGTCCGACCCCCCCGCATCTGACCAGCCCCGGCGCAACGGTTGGCACAATTGCGTACATGTCCCCGGAACAAGCGCGGGGCGAAGTCCTCGACCCCCGCACTGACCTGTTTTCTCTCGGGGTCGTCATTTACCAGATGGCAACGGGACGCTTGCCCTTTACCGGCTCCACTTCCGCCGTAGTGTTCCATGCCATTCTTGAACTCGATCCCGTACCGGCACTGCAGTTGAATGCCGTTCTGCCCCCGAAACTAGATGAGATCATCGGGAAGGCTCTGGAAAAAGATCGCGACCTGCGTTACCAGTCAGCTGCCGATCTGCGCGGCGACCTCAAGCGGTTGAAGCGGGATACGGAGTCTGGCAGGAAAACTTCGACCACATCCTCTGCCGCCGAAATGGCTCCATTGCCGAATCTGTCCTCTGGAAGAGTTTCGGCGGCGGCGGCGGCGTCCACGAGTTCCGCGGTCGTCACTGCGGTTCGTCAACACCGAACGGGATTGGCGCTGGCTCTGCTCGTAGCTGCGGCCCTGCTCGCCGTCGCAGGGTACGGAGTTTACTCGCTGGTTCGGAAAAACAAAGTGCAGCTTTTCGAGAATTTCTCCGTCGTCAAAGTCACGGAGAACGGTAACGCGGCCCAAGTTGCGATTTCTCCAGACGGGAAATACATCCTGACCCTGATGCAGGACAATGGGCTAGGCAGTCTTTGGTTACGCAATGTGCCGACCAACAGCTTGACCCAGGTGCAGCCTCCGGCCAACGTGCAGTACAAGGGGCTGCGCTTTTCCCCGGACGGAAATTATTTTTACTTTGTGCGCAGCGATCCCGGAAATGACGAATTGATGTTCCTGTATCGCGCTCCCCTGCTGGGCGGAGCGCCGGAAAAGCTGGCGGAGGATGTGGACTCGAACGTGACGTTTTCACCGGATGGGCGCAAGGTGGCCTTCAGTCGCTTCGACAATCCAAAGGCAGGCGAGTATCAGTTGATCGTCAAGGATCTGCAAGGCGGCGCCGAGAGAGCGCTGGTGAGCGGCCCCAGCAGTCAGTTCTTGCGAGACGCAGCGTGGTCCCCTGACGGGAAGGTCATTGTGTGTTACATCATCCAGCCCCAGGGAGCGCTGACAGGCCTCGAGGTGGTGGACGCGCAGTCCGGGCAGCGGAAGTCGTTGCTGAGGAGCGAGGGAGTTGTGACGTTTCCAGAGTGGCTGCCCGATGGCAGCGGCGTGCTGGCCCTCAACCGCGATGCCAGTTCCAATTACACCCGGAGCCAGATAGTTCGTGTTTCGTACCCGGAGGGTGTAATGACCCCGATCACGCGCGATGCTGCTGATTACCACTCGATCAGCGTGGCCCGCAGCGTTCCCGTCCTGGCAGTTGTAGCCGCTGAAGAGCGGTGGATTCTGCAAACGGTCGCCCTCGGCGCAGGCGCCGATGCCAAGTCGATCACGAAAGCCAGTGGCGGGATGTTTCTTGCCTGGGCTCCGGATGGGAAACTGATTACGGATAAAGATGATCGCCTTCAGTCCGTTGATCTCGAGACCGGAACGCTCGAGAATTTCGGGGCCTATCCTGGCGTGCCCGAGTTTCAGCAGCAATTCTGCCGCGACGGCCGCTTGGTGTTCGCCCGGTACACTGCGGAAAGTAAACAGATCGGCGTCTGGACCATGGATTCCTCAGGCCAGAACCCGAAAAAACTGACCAGTGGACTTCTTGATTACAATCCTCAGTGTTCGCCAGATTCGCGCTGGGTCTACTATCAGGACATGACGACTAACCTGCTGATGCGAGTACCGATCGAGGGCGGGACGCCGCAGAAAGTTTCTGACTTGCAGGTGCAGACCTCCTACGATATTTCCCCGAACGGCGCGACGGCACTGTTTTCCACTGTCAGCCACGCCGAGGGGCACAAGGAAAGACTCGTGGAAGTGGAGGTCGAGGGCGGGCAGGTGAAGCGCGAGATCGCGATGCAGAAATCGCGTCCCGACCGGGTCCAGTACTCTTCCGACGGAAAAGCTTTGGAATACGCTGTGCGCGAAAACGGCGTGGACAACATCTGGCGGCAGCCTCTGGACGGTTCCGCGGGAAAATGGGAGACCGAGTTTAAATCCGAACGCATTGCCCAGTTTCGCTGGTCGCCAGACGGCAGGAGGCTGGCGCTGGTGCGGGGGCACACCGACTCGGACGTGGTTCTGATGCGGGACACCAATTGACTGATCGGGCTTTGGGGCAATCGAAATCACCGAGCTCCGGCATTTCGATTTTCAATCACGCCATGGCCCGATCACTCGATCGCAAAAAAAAGGCGGCCACTTCTGGCCGCCCTCTTTCGAATTGTTAGCGAAGTGGTTTAAGCACCCTTCACGTTCTCGGCCTGCCAGCCCTTGGGGCCTTTGACCACGTCAAACTGCACTTGCTGCCCTTCCTGAAGGCTGCGGAAGCCGCTCGCCTGAATGGCGGAGAAATGCACGAATACATCCTCACCGTTCTGGCGGCTGATGAAACCGTAACCCTTGGCGTCGTTAAACCACTTCACTGTTCCTGTTTCCATGGTGTTGCAAATTCCTTTTTCGTTGATGTAGCGCTGAAACTTTGGAAGGCTTCTTCCGCAGGCAGGTTACGCGCTGGTTGGCGGAGAAACCGGGTGCTGCGAAGGAATTCTTTAAAGATCGAACGCATCTAAATTGTAAGCGAGAGCCCATGAAAAATCCACAATATTTCGCCGCCGATGCTCATAAGTGGCTGCATATAAGCTACTTACACTGGCATATCGACATTTCTAGAGGCTGCCTGGATTTGCCATCCGAGCCTCAAAAGATACATGATCAAGAGGACCATGATTAAGAACAGATATTTCCGCAATCTTCTGATTTTGATCGCTCTCGTGACTCCAGCGTGGGCCGGGATTGTTGAAGACGTCCGCACGGCCCTCGCCCAGAACAGCTTCTCCACGGCCGAGGCGGACCTCAACTCCTATCGCAGCAGGCAAGGTATTACTCCCGAATACATTGAAGCCTACTCGTGGATGGCACGCGCCGCTCTCAGTGCTCGCTCTTACGACCAGGCCGCCGCGTACGCGAAACAAACGATGACCCTGGTCCAGGACCAACTCAAGCAGCGTCCACTCGACGCCGAGCCGCACCTTCCGCTCGCTCTCGGCGCAGCGCTCGAAGTACAGTCGCAGGTGCTGGCCGATCGCGGCCAGCGTACGCAGGCCATCGCCGTTCTCCAGGCCGCGCTGCACACCTATGGCAGCACATCGATCCGCGCCCGCCTGCAGAAAAACCTGAACCTGCTGTCTTTCGAAGGCAAACCCGCTCCCGCTCTCCGCGAGGAACAGTTTTTAGGCTCGAAGCCACCCGCGCTGGCCCAACTCAAGGGCTCGCCTGTACTGCTTTTCTTCTGGGCGCACTGGTGTGGGGACTGCAAAGCCGAAGCTCCCATCATCACCCAACTGCGCTCCGAATTTGCGCCCCAGGGTCTGACCGTCCTCGGCCCCACCAAACTCTACGGCTATACTGCGCAGGTCGAGAACGCCGCGCCCAGCGACGAACTCGCCTACATCGACGCCGTGCGCCACCGCTTCTACTCGGGACTCCTCGACATGCCCGTCCCCATCAGCAAGTACAACTTCGACGCCTACGGCGCTTCGACGACGCCCACGCTCGTCCTGCTCGACCGTGCGGGGAAGGTTGCGATGTATCATCCTGGCGCTTTGCCCTACGATCAACTGAAGGCTGAGATTGAGAAGGTCGTGGCTCGCTAGGCAAGGCTGGGAAACCGCTGCTTACAGCTCCCAATGCTAAGCTAGACGGCCATGTTGTACCTTCCCATCAGCCGAAGCTGGCTCTTTTCCGGAACGGCCCGACGCATCTATTTCATCAGTGCATTGCTGGCTCTCGCGCTCATAGCCACCTTGCTCGGTGTTCGCATGGCAATGGCAGCTGCGGGAACGCACGCGCTTACCCCTTCAGCGTCCCCTATCGTCAGGATGCTCTTATTTCCGGAAATAGCGGGCGAAGCTGTGCTCTGGGTGGGTATGTGGTATTTCTGGTTTGGCTTTGACCGTTCCCATTATCTAAGAAGAGCAATGTGGTTTGCGCTCTTGTTTCTCTTACCTCCGCTCGGGACTATCTTTTACTATTTTCTCGTGTTTCGTCGGAGCATTCGGGCAGAGCCCTTGGGCATCGATCCAAAGTAGTTCGCAGGCGGTACAAATCATCTTCCTTCCGCCACCTCACTCAGCTTCCCCGTCCTTACGTCGTAAACAAATCCCCGCACCGGAATGTGTTTTGGGATCCACGGATGGGATTTCACTCGCCGTACCTGCTGCCGGACGTTTTCTTCGAGATCATCGAAAGCGTGGAAATGCGCCGGCGCTCCCGCTGGCGTTCCCATCTTATCGGCCAACTTCTGCTTGAGTTCACCTTCCCGCACTTTCAACAGACCGCAGTCGGTGTGGTTGATGATGATGAACTCCTGTGTGTCCAGCAGGTGATGCGAGACAATCAGCGAACGCAGCGCGTCCTCCGTTGCAATTCCGCCGGCATTGCGAATCATGTGCGCATCCCCGGGCTTCAATCCCAGGCAGCGCTCAAACAGGATTCTGGAATCCATGCAGGCCAGTACGGCCAAATGCCGCCGCGGCCTCACGGCCAGATCTCCCAGGTCGAAGTTCCTCACAAAATGCTCGTTGGCCTTCAGCAGTTCGTCGGCGACTGACAATTCTCTGCCTCTCTTTCACCGGTCAGGCCGCGATTAAGTTCTTGCAGTCGGCCGCTGGTTGTCTGCCTAGTTTACCCGCTACAATCGCCCCGTGAACCTCGACGATACGATCGTTGCCATCGCGACGCCGCCCGGCCGGGGGGGAATCGGCGTCGTCCGCATCGCGGGCCCGCGCTCACCTGACATTGCGAAGCCAATGTTGCGGCTCAAACACGAACTGGAGGCAGGACGCGCAGTCCTCGCGGAACTAGTCGAACCGTGCCAGGAACATGGGGGGGGAGCCGCCCCTTCGGCAGGCTCAGGGCAGGCACCCGGTTGTCCGGCCGAGCAAAGCTCGGCTCCTGGCTCGACTCCCAGCTCCCGCATCGACGAAGTCGTCGTCACCTACTTCGCCAAACCCCATTCTTACACCACCGACGACACTATCGAGATCGCCGCCCACGGCTCTCCGGTCGTACTCCGGCACATCGTCGAGCTGAGCATCACCGCAGGAGCGCGCCTCGCTGAACCCGGCGAGTTCACCATGCGCGCCTTCCTCAATGGCCGCATCGATCTTACGCAGGCAGAAGCTGTCCGCGATCTCATCGACTCACAGACTCTCTATCAGGCAAAGATCGCCGCCCAACAGCTCGAAGGCGCTCTCTCGCGCCGCTTGCAGCCAGTAAAACAGAAGCTAGTCGAGCTGATCGCCGTTCTAGAAGCAGGCATCGACTTCGCCGAAGACGACGTCTCGGTCCTGCCGGACCAAGCCATCCTCGAACGCATCGCAGCCGTCCGCCAGCCGCTCGAGCAACTCGCCGCCACCTTTACTTACGGCAAGATCGTGCATCAGGGACTTACGCTCGCCATCGTCGGCCGCCCCAACGTGGGCAAATCAAGTCTATTCAACCGCCTGGTCGAACGCGAGCGCGCTATCGTTACCGCGACTCCCGGCACCACACGAGATCTGGTCAGCGAGACCGTAGCCCTCGGGGGAATTCCGATCCAGCTCGTCGACACGGCAGGAATCCGGCAGGCCCTCGACGAAGCCGAATCCATCGGCATCCGCAAAAGCATGGAAGCGCTGGCCGACGCAGACGTTGTGCTGGTCGTGCTCGACGCGTCGCAGCCGGCCGTGCCAGAAGATAGCGAGTTGCTGCGCCACGCCGCAGGCCGCCCGACCATCGTGGTTAGGAACAAGTGCGACTTGGCGCCCGGCGGCGAGCCCTCCGCGCCCGGTGGCTCGGCTGCAATCGTACGCGCATCCGCCTTGACCGGCGAGGGCATCCCCGAACTGCGCGCCGAAATTCTGCGCCACATCGGCGGCGAAACCGGAGCGCAAGCCGAAGCCGGATTTCTCACCAACGTCCGCCACCAGGGCCTGGTGCAGGACTCGCTCGCCGCGCTCGCCGCCGCTGCCGGCGCCGTAGCCGCGAAAGTCCCCCATGAAATGCTGCTGCTCGATCTTTACAACGCTCTCCGGCCTCTCGATGCCATCACGGGCGCCACCACCACCGACGACATCTTAAATCTGATCTTCAGCACCTTCTGCATCGGAAAATAAACGTCTCTATTAAATAGTTGAAGGCAGAACACGTAACCTATCGAGTTACGTAACAGATTACTGTCCTAACCCCCGGCCCTTTGCTCATCCCGCGGATGCACCACCGTTACCTGTCTGAGCTAAGAAGCACCGCTTAGTCTTTCCGAATGCACTCCCCTCAACGGCAGGAACGGCGCAGCATTCGTCACACTCTAAACCTCCCCGTCTCGCTCACGACGGCTCACAAGGAAGTTCACGCCCGGTCAGAAAACATCAGTCTCGTAGGCATTTTGCTGACGAGCGCTTTTCTGATTCCCGAAGGTTCACCGGTAGATGTAACGGTTGGAGTGGCTCACCTGCCCAAGCCCGGCACACAACTGAGCGCTCGCGGCAAGGTTCTTC
Organism: uncultured Acidobacteriaceae bacterium; assembly: GCA_963827005.1. Lineage (GTDB taxonomy): Bacteria > Acidobacteriota > Terriglobia > Terriglobales > Acidobacteriaceae > Sulfotelmatobacter. Next base: position 167,448 of record CAWGZD010000006.1, on the reverse strand, counting down.
GAGTGCAGCCGAAACCGGCTGGAAATTTCTCGGTGGCAATTGCATTCGACCATCCCTTTGAGTTCAGTCTCCAAGGTCTGAACCCAGGCTCCAACTGCCAACAGGAGACGCCTCGCATTTCTCAAAAAGAGAACAAGGTTGTCGCAGGCCGCGGACTGCACATCGATTCGGCTTGGCACATGGAGACGTAGTCGAACTCTGAGGGGTCAGACTCTGCAGGCCATTCTGGAGGCGACTATGCAACGAACGTTCTTGAAGATTATCGCAATCGCAATATTGATGAACCTGGCCGCCTACGGGCAATCGCTTGGCGAAATTGCGCGTGAGAACCGGGAGAAACAGGAAGCTCAGGAAGCATCCGGAGTGCGGCCAAGGATGATCACAAACAAGGATCTTCCCGAAAATCCTGAGGGATATCAGCAGCCTCCCGAGCCGCAGCCTGGTGCCGAGGCCCCGAACGCGGCCGTTGACCAACGTTTCGCAGAGCATCGTTTTGCAGAGCAACGTTTCGCCGAACAACGCCCCGGCGAAGAAGATGCGGCCGGACAATGGAAGCGGCAGATCTCGACCCAGCAAAACCGGATGGCGAACCTGCAGGCGCGAATCGATCAGCTCAATGCATCACTTCACTTCCCCGGACGAAGCGCCCAGTTCGAGGGACCATCCAACCGCTATCAGGCGCGTCAACTACAACTGGTGGAGCAGATGCAGCAGCGCCTCGATGAACAAAAGAGGATCCTCTGTCAGATGCAGGAAGCGGCGCGCCGTGCGGGCATGCACACCAGCGTGTACGACCCGTAAACTCAGTCTGTGGACGGCCAGCTACTTTGGAAATTGATTTCGGAATCAGAACGAGGATGAGAGGCGCGACCCGGAGTAGAGTACCAAAGTGCCTGGAAAAGACCGCAACCTGCTGCTAGATTGTCGATCAGAGTCAGGGCGCGCCATGTCGATTGTCGTCAAGTTAGAAGATGATCTCGGAGAACGCGGCGAGTGGGTTCTGCTGCACGGGGTAGTGCCTGCACGCGGCGACCACGCATTCCCACTACTGCGCTGCGTCGATTCCTTTGGCAAAACGGTGTTCAATCACCTGCAGATGGAAAGCTTTCTCGAGGAGTGGGAGCGCATTCGCGACCGCGCCCATGATGACACGCAGCGCGACGCTTGGCAGAAGGTGAAAGATCTTGCCCTGGCATGCCAGCAGGATCGCGATCTTCACCTGCGCTTCGTAGGCAACTAGACTCTACGGCGCAACGCAATTCGCTTCAGTCTAACGCTACTTCGAGAGAACGGCGAGAGCTTCCCGGAACAACGCGTCGAACGATCCTGCCTTCTCGCTCTTACCCGCATCCTTTCTGCCTACACTCGCCAGCGCTTTCTCGGCCGCGGCGCGCTGGTAGCCCAGATTGACCAGTGCAGAGAGCACATCTTCTTCCATCGCGCTCATCACTGGCATAGCAGGTGAGGACGTCCCGGCCGCGGGCGGCAGCTTGTCTCGCAATTCCAACACCATGCGCTCCGCGGTCTTTTTGCCGATGCCCGGAATCCTGGTCAGCCGCGCCACATCGTTGCCGCGAATCGCGCCCGCCATCTCGTCCGCCGCCATCCCGCTCAGAATGGTGATGGCCAGCTTCGCCCCGATGCCGCTCACCGTCATCAATTTCTCGAACAGGTGCTTCTCTGCCGGACGGACAAATCCATAAAGCGCAATCACATCCTCGCGCACGTGCGTGTGGATATGCAGAGCAACCTCGGAGCCGACGGCGAGCAGTTCGGAAAAAGTCGGGACACTGATGTTCACTTCATAGCCGACACCGCTGGTCTCCACCACAACCTGATTGGGATGCTTGCTCAGTAGTTTTCCGCGAAGATGGGCAATCATGTTAGTCGCGAGTACCGAGTCCCTAGTACCCAGTAACCAGTACCCGCAAGAATAGTCGCGCACCGCTCCAGACTTCAATGCCCGTACTCGGTACTGGGTACTCGGTACTGGATACTAAGATCAGGCAGCGAAAACGGCAGGGCCGACCCCCTGCCGTTTCGTAGAATCCCAGACTCTTTGTCTTCTGTTTTCGTTACTTTTTGTTGACGGTTTTCTTCAGTTCGGCCCCAGGGGTAAACTTCGCGACCTTGCGGGCCGCAATCTTGATCGTGGCACCGGTTTGTGGATTGCGCCCGTTCCGTGCCTTTCTCTGCGATACCGAGAAAGTGCCGAACCCTATCAACGCCACCCGATCCCCTTTCTTCAACGCACCAGTAATGCTGCTCACGGCGGTATCAACCGCAGTCGTAGCCTGCGCTTTGCTGATTTCGCAAGCGCCTGCGATCTTGTCAACCAGATCGGCCTTATTCATAGTTTCTCCTCGCAGGTCTCTTTCATGCCCAGCCGACACCGGGAACACAAAGCCCGTGGCTGAGTTGGGAAACCTGACGGCTGGTATTCTCCTCTCTCCACGGAGAATGTCAACTGTGAAAATCCGCGCCGGAAGCCTGTTTCGCACCCCCACGTCCCGGAGCGGGGCTGAGGGGGCCCGGTTTCGAGGTTGGGACCGGTGAGTTTCGCAGAATGATGGGTCTGTGATCGGTAGCCAGCGCTCGTTTTCCTCTGCCCTCCACAGCCGCGCCGCACACTTCACAGGTTGTACACAGGCAACTGATGTTTCACACTTGCAGGAAGCGAGTTCCCCGGCGCAAGGTCAGGTGGTACAGTTTTAGAAGGGGCGAATTGAGCAGGATGCAATTGAGACGGATCGAAGAAGCGGGGCTAAAGTTATCCGAAACGCGGGCTGACGCTTGCCCGCTGTGCGGTGGAACCGGATGGAAGACGCTTACCGCCGGCACTGACGCGCCTGAAGGCAAACCTAAAGGTGGTGGAAAAGACCGCCGGGTCACGCGCTGCGATTGCCAACTGCGGGCGCGTGCCGCGACCCTGCTGGCTGCGGCGCGCATTCCCCGGCGCTACGAACATTGCGAACTCGCCAGCTACACCACGGACTTCCCGGGGGCCCATCCCTCGATTGCATTTGCCCACCTCTCGGCCTGCAGATTCGCGCAGGAGTACGATCCGCGCGATGGCACCGGTCTCCTGATCATCGGCCAGGTCGGCACCGGCAAGACTCACCTCGCAGTTGGCATCACCAAGGAGCTCATCCTCAACAAAGGCATTCCCTGCCTTTTCTACGACTATCGTGAACTGCTCAAGGAGATCCAGAATTCTTATAACGCCGCGGTCCAGACGACCGAGTTGGACGTGCTTCGGCCCGTCTTTGAAACCGACGTACTGATCCTCGACGAACTGGGCGCAGTCAAGCCGACCGAGTGGGTTTGGGACACCGTCAGCTTGATCCTGAATACCCGCTACAACGACAACCGCACGACTATCATCACGACAAATTTTGAAGATGGGCCAAGCGCCAAGGCTGAGGGAATAGATGGACCGAGACGAAGTGCGCGGGACGAAACTCTCGGCGACCGCATAGGTGATCGCATGCGCTCAAGGCTGCAGGAAATGTGCCGCTTTCTAACGATGAGGGGCCTGGACTTCCGGCAGAAGTTCCGCAGCGCCAGCTTCCGCTAGTTTCGCAGCGGATATGCCGCGAAACGAACGTCACTGAGGAGGAGCAAACATGCGCTGGTACCATTATGTGTCGTACTTCATGGGCGGCGTATTTCTCGCGAATGCTCTGCCTCATCTCGGCAACGGAATCTCAGGTCACGCCTTCCAGAGCCCCTTCGCATCGCCGCCCGGAGTAGGCTTGTCCTCTTCGACAGTTAATGTCGCGTGGGGCCTGTTCAATCTTGCCGTCGGCTATCTGCTCGTCTGTCGCGTGGGCAGCTTTGATCTGCGCAAGACCTCGCACGTGCTCGTCCTCGGGGCAGGCATCCTGCTCATGTCGCTAAATCTTGCGCACTATTTCGGAAGGTTTCATGGGGGAATGTGAGGCCTTTGCCACGGATCCCCAAGGATTTTCACGGATCCAGAGTCTCTGGTCGGGTGGTTTTCTTTTGTCTGATTTATCCGTGAGAATCCGCGTGAATCCGTGGCAAAAGACGTTCTCCGCGGTAAATCCGCACTAAAATGATTGCGTGCTGACCGAGCGCCTGGAGTTTACCCCCGAACGCGATGCGGAAGTCTTCGCCGCCGTCCCGCCCGCGCCAGCGGTATTCCTGCTGCGCGGCGAGGACAAACACGCCGAGCCCTACGTCAGCAAGACCGCGAATCTTCGCCGCCGCCTGCAACGCCTGCTCGGCCCGGTCGATGAACGCACCAGGAAACTCAATCTGCGCCATCGCGTGCGATCCATCGAATACGCACCGGCCGGGTCTGACTTTGAATCCGGCTTCCTGCTTTACAAGATCCTGCGCGACACTTTTCCCAAGACTTACTCCAACCGCATGCGCTTCCGCTTCGCGCCGCTCGTCAAGCTGCATCTGGAAAACCAATTTCCCCGCGCTTCCATCACCACGCGCCTGGGGCGTCTTAACGGCCGTAATCTTTTTTACGGCCCGTTCCCGTCACGTCCAGCGGCTGAGAAGTTCATGAACGACTCCCTCGACTTCTTCAAAATGCGCCGCTGCGTCGATGATCTGAACCCTGATCCAAAGTTTCCCGGCTGCATTTATTCTGAAATGAAGATGTGCCTAGCCCCTTGCTTCAAGGGATGCACCGCCGAAGAATATTCTGTCGAGGTGAATCGTGTGCAAGCCTATTTCGATTCCGGAGGAGACTCACTGGCCCGTGAGTTCTCGGCCCAACGCGATGCCGCGTCGGGCAATTTGGCATTCGAAGACGCCGCCGCCATTCACGTGAAGTTGGAAAAGCTGAAGCCCGTGTTAAGCCAGTTTCCCGAGATCGTTCGCCGCCTCGACCGTTTTTCGGCGCTGATCATTCAGCCCTGCCATCTCTCGGGCTCGGTCACGCTTTTTCGCGTGGAAAGCGGAGCGATTTCGGAGCCCGCTGCGTTTTCGATCCAGGCCGCCGAGCACACAAAATCGCAGTCCATGGAATCACGGGTGCAAGCGGTTCTCGATTCATTTCCGTCGACGAAGCCGCGCCCTGCGCTTGAAACCATGGAACATCTCGCGCTCCTCAAGCGCTGGTGCTATCGCGGCAGCCGCATCGGCGAAATATTCCTGACCGATGATAAAGGCATATTCCCGATGCGCAAAATCGTCCGCGGCATCGGCCGCGTGCTAAGAGGTGAAGGGCCGGAAGAAGGGGAGCGGTGAAGTGCTTTTCACCACAGAGTCACAGAGATTAAGAGAACTTCTCGGATCTATGTTTTGCCGGTTCTCGTTTTCTCTGTCCCTCTGTGGTAAAAGAATTTCTCTAGGAAGGGCAAAATGCCAACCAAGGATTCACACGACAAGTCTCTGCGCGAGCACGTGCTTTACCTTCTCAACGGCGGCGGAGCTCACGCCAGGTTTGACGACGCTATCAAAGACCTGCCGGAGGACCTGCGTGGCGCCAAGCCCAACGGGCTCCCGCACTCCGCCTGGATGCTGCTTGAGCACCTCCGGCTAGCGCAGTGGGACATTCTCGAGTTCAGCCGCAACGCCAAGCACACGTCTCCCGAGTGGCCCAAAGGTTACTGGCCCGCGACGGAAGCGCCAGCCAGTACTGCCGCATGGAACAGAAGCATTCAGCAATTCCGCAAGGACCTGAAGTCCATGCAGGACCTGGTTGCCAATCCCAAGACCGATCTCTACGCCCGCATCCCGTGGGGCGACGGCCAGACCATTCTGCGCGAAGCTCTGCTGCTCGCCGACCACAATGCCTACCACCTGGGCCAGATGGTCGACGTGCGGCGACTGCTCGGAGCCTGGAAAGGATAGCGTAGCGCCGCCGAGACCGCGGCGCTACGAAATCGAGCCGGCCTTTTCGGGCCGGCTCGATCATTTCGCCAAACTAATCAGCTCTTCGTGATCAATCGTTCAAGGCGCCACTGTTATGGTGACCGGCGTCTCGTTCGTGAGTGATCCGGAAGTTCCGATCAGATCGATGGTTGTGGTTCCCGTGGGGGCGCGTCTGGTCGCGGTCCACGTGATGGTTACCTTCACGCTGCCATTCGCCGGAGGCGTAACGGGGTTGGCCGAGGCCGTCGCCGATACGCCACTGGGGAATCCGCTCACGCTCAATGAGACAGCAGAATTGAATCCATTCACGCTGGTGACTGTGAGCGTGGTCGATACGCTGCCGCGTTCATCGATTGTGAACGAAGAAGGCGACAGTGACAGGGTGAAGTTCTTCGTTCCCCCGGATGAATTAACCGTGAGAGCGATGGTGGTAGTGTGAGTGGTCGAGCCCGAGGTTCCGGTGATCGTCACTGTAGCGGCGCCGACGGTTGCGGTTGAGGAAGCCGTCAGTGTGACCGTTGAGGTCACGCTCCCGTTCGCCGGCGGAGTTACAGGGTTAGTCGAGAACGCCGCGGTCACGCCCGAAGGCAGGCCGGTAGCGCTCAACGTGGTTGCAGAGTTGAAGCCGCCCGTGCTCGTGATGGTGATCGTGCTCGTTCCGCTGGCTCCCTGAGTTACGGTCACTGATGCGGGCGAGGCGGCGATGGTAAAGTTCGGCGCCGCCGTCGCATTGACCGTGAGCGCAATCGTAGTGGTTGCAGTCAGGCTGCCGGAGGTTCCGGTGATGGTCACCGTGGCCGTTCCGGTAGTCGCTGTGCTGCTCGCCGTGAGCGTCAGCACGCTGGTCCCGGTCGTGGGATTGGTGCCGAATGCCGCGGTCACGCCGCTGGGCAGCCCGGACGCGGCCAGTGTTACGCTGCCCGTGAATCCACCAGTATCATTCACTGTGATGGTGCTGGTGCCGCTGCTGCCTTGAGTGATCGACAGACTGCCCGGCGAATCCGAGAGCGTGAAGCTCGGCGTCGCGGACCCAGCCAGCAGGTTGATGATTCCAGTCGTGTTCGGGCTGCCCCAGCCGGTGCACAAATCGTAGCCGGTCAATCCCGAATAGGTGCCGCAACTGCCGCTGGTGACGTCATGGAAATAGGTGCCATAGCTTGAGGTCAGAGCCGCCGGGTAGAGGATCGGATTGATAAAGCCGATCGTGTCCCCGTTGGCCGCTGCCTGTTGATTGGCCAGAGCCAGGTATGCGGCCCACATGGGCGTCGCAAAGCTGGTTCCGCCGTAGTCGTTAGCCGTGCACGTCGTCTGGTCGGCGCAGACGTAAAACGTAAAGTTCGCGTTGGCCGCCACGTCCGGGCCGTTCCGGAGAGTCGTCGATCCCTTGTTGGTCGAGGTGATCACTCCCGACAGCTGTTGCCACGACGGGATCGGAATGGAATCCGGAGAGATGCCGCCGCCGCTATCTGCCCACGCGGTTTCCGATTTCCAGGGGCCAGCCGCGCTGGAGGTTGTTAAGTCCGTACCACCGACTGAGACAACATTCGCATCGTCCGCCGGCCAAGCCTCATTCGAAGCGGACCAAGCCGAACTGTCGCCAGACGCGGCAAAGAAGTTCTGGCCTTGCGACGCCATCTGCTCAAAGTACGGGTCCAGTGTGCTGGGGTCCGCAGGCGTCCAGCCCCACGAGCAACTGATCTGTTTGGATAACGGAGCATCAGCAGTCGAAACCATCGCGCTGATGCAGGCCGTGTCGCTGATATTTCCTGATCCGCTGGCCAGCACGTCGCCGCACACGTACATGTAGAGCATGGTGGAGCCTGGGGCCATGCCCATTGCCTGCGTCATGTCGAGGGTCTGCTCGGTATCGTCACATGCTTTACTGCCGCTATCGACGCAGGTCGTCGCGTACCCGCCCGTGGAAATAAGGGTGGGAGTGTAAGGCTCCGTTTGCCCCACGTTTTTGTAATACGTGGTCAGATCAGCCAGATCGGTGCCCGCAAATTCGAACAGGGCAATGTTCTGGCCTGTACCGGTGAGCGCGGTTCCGCCGTAGTAGGCCGCGCGCATATCGCTGCCCAAAAAGGAAGCCGACGGCCCGGAGCCGGTGGTGGCATGAGACACCACTTTGTTGGGATCGATCCCGTGGGCTTTCGCGTAATCGCTCTTCTTGACATACATCGGATGCGGCTTGGAATCGTTATCCAAACCAGTGATGTGCCAAATCTGGAAGGGCAGGTCTACGGTGGGCTCGCGGTCCACGGCAAAGAAGGTGCGGTCTTCGGTGAGGTCCCGATAGTTCCCCAAGGTCACGTGGAAGGCCTTTTCGATGTTCGCCACCGTGCCGGTGAGTCTTAAGTCTCTGCCTTCGAGGTTTCCGCTGATAATCTCAAAGCCGCTCGCCTTCGCGAAAGCAACCAAGGCGTCCCAATCTTCCTGGCTGGGACCGAACCTCGCGGTAAACTCCTGCGGAGTAAGGAACTTGTGGTAAGACGGGCTTGCAGGAGATTGAAGTTCCTGCAGGAAGTTTTGCAGTCCCGTGCGATCGCGCAGCGGCAGAACCATGTCGAAGCGCAGGGTCTCGGTTGCCGGGAGTTTCCCGACGAACTGCGCCTGACCATTGACCACCGCGTCGCGCACATGACGCGTCAACAGGGGCTGGGGCTGGGCCTGTCCTGGGATGGTGAACAAGATTGTGAACAACAAGAACATAGCTGCGCTGACAGAGGCAGCCATTCTGGGTAAAAGGGGAGTGCTTGTTCTCATTTTCTTATCCTTTCGTTGTTTTCTTACTGACGTAACCGACGGTCACTAACCGCGGCATATTAACCCACATTGAGTGTTTTGTTTAGAGTTTTTGATGACCGTTACGAAAACAGAATTCCAGAATGGAAAGGGTGTTCAGGGGAAGAAAAGACCGGGATAGCGCGATCTGGAGGCCACTCCGACCGCAATCAAGCCGCGCTTCCCTGGTGATGTCGGGTTTCCGGCCGCTTCCGGAACACGACTTTTACTCCCTCCCTCCAGCGCTCGTCAATCCCCACAAACTCCCATTGAATCTCGGGGGAAAAATAGCGCAATAGTGTGTCCGTGGCTGGATGCACATGCAGCGCCGGAGCCACCAGAAACAACAACGGCTTCTCGCTGGACAATTCCCTCCCTTCAAAATATCCGAAACGAGGAAACTCACCGCGCCCATGGTGCCATTTCACCCGTGACCAATAGTCCAGCCCCTGCAACGGCAGGTGGATATCTTCATCCGCCTTCAGTTCCACCACCGCCAAGCGTCCCGCATGCGTAGTCGCAAGCACATCGATCATCGCCCGGTCAGCTGCGGTAAACGCCGGAACCTGCGAATAACGGCACGACGGATCAAGACGGTCATCCACCACGCTCACATCGCCCACCACCAGGGATTCCAGCCATCGCTCCGGGCGCATCCTCCACAACGAATGCTGACGCGGCCCGTAAGGATGGCGGGCATCACGCAAACAGTGCGCCAGTTGAGTGAATTCGTCTTCGTTCTGGATCTCGAGCACCCGCTCCTCCGCGCCCACCCCAAACACAATCTCCTCGGTGCTGCTAAACGATCCCGGAATGCCCCCCAGCCGCGTCCGCGCGAACTCCAATCCGCGCCAGCGGAACACAACCTCCCCCGCCGACAGCACCGCAACTTCACAATTCGGCAGAATCGCGTGGACTCTCGCAATCGACTCCTTGAAGCGCTCCCGCGCCGCATCATCATCCGCGGTATGCGCCAGCCGCGTCGCCACATTGCCGCGATCCGTACAGTCGATCTCGACCAATGCATCGTGCCGCTCATCGAGTTCGTACAGCGACCACTTGGCAGCCTCCCGGTTCAAGTTCGCCATTCTTTCCCGCACCAGCGCGGACGTCCCCACCGGAAGAAACACCTTCAACCCCTCCAGCAGGACATTCGAAGCCTGCGCCCGGCGGCAAACATCCAGCCACAAAATGCCGAAGGTCAACGCCGCATCGATCGACGCTTGCGTCTCCTGGGCGTTCACCCCCAGCACTGCAAAGGCAGACCGTCCCTGCCGCATCACGCCTCGCGTATAGATCGGACCAAATGACTTCTCCAGATCGACTCCAGTCGTCAGCCTCACGATCTTAAAGTCAGAAAAATGCCGCTCCAAGGTGCGACGGAGTTTGCATTCGTATGCCATCCGAGCTGCTCGTCGCGCCGTAGGCGAACGCCGGTCGCGTTCGCGGCAAATCTCCAGCCTTGAGGGCCGAGCCTGCCCCAACCGCTGCACCGCCAGCCGCAGCGTTCCATTCTTCACTTCCGCATCCAGCACCCGCCGCACCGCATTTCGTTCCGCCGACCACAAATGCAGCAGGCAGCGGTTGTACTCCCCGGAAATCGAGTACTTGGATTGCGCTAGATCAAAAGCAACCGCGCCGTTTTCCAAAACCACGGCGCCAGCCGCCTCGCTGAGAAAATCCTGCACGGTACGAGTCAAGGCTTGCGGAGTCACTGTCGGCATCGGACCCTCCCCGCCGATTGTCCAACCGGCGCCCATCCCTTGTCTGTGACATGTGACCATCGTCACAATTTTCCTGTGGATGTTTCGTCCGCCCTCACAAGCGCCATGTGGGATAATGAGCAAATCCGCCCAAATTGAGTCTGCCCCCAGCCCGGCGGCATCTAAGTTGTGTGGATAAAAGCCTGATGAATAAGAACTTGGACAAACAGTCTCCCGTCGATAGACAGCGATTCTTCTTCGACCACTACGGCGTCACCGAGAACGACCTCGAGCGCTACCTGGCGGCAGCGCTTTCCGCAGGCGGCGACTATGCCGATCTTTATTTTGAATATCTCTCCTCCACCTCGCTTTCGGTGGATGAGTCCATGGTCAAGTCGGCCTCGCAGGGTATTTCGGCCGGCTGCGGCGTCCGCGTGGTTTCCGGCGAACGCACGGGCTACGCCTATACGGACGATCTCTCCGCCAGCCGCATCCTGCACGCCGCGCGCACCGCCGCCTTGATTGCCAGCGCTCCGGCCAAAACTCCTGTGGCCGGATTCCAGCAGACCGCGGCCCGCAGCCTGTATCCCGTGACGCTGCCCTCGGTCGACGCCGAGATCATAGCCAAGGTTGAACTGGTGATGCGGGCCGATAAAGCCGCGCGTGCCTACGATCCACGCATCCAGGAAGTCCGCGCCAGCTACGCCGATGAACTGCGAAATATTCTGGTCGTAGCATCCGACGGAACCTTCGCCGAAGATTCCCAGCCCCTGGCCCGCATGAACGTTTCCTGTATCGCCAAGACCGAAAACAATTCGGCGCGTGGAGGCTCCGGCGGCGGCGGACGCGTCGCCCTCGACTTCTTCTTCGGAGACAAGAATCCCGAATTCTTCGCGAAAGAGGCAGCCCGCCAGGCAATCCTGCAACTCGATGCCCGCGAAGCTCCCGCAGGAGAAATGGAAGTCGTCCTTGGCCCCGGATGGCCCGGCGTTCTGCTGCACGAAGCGGTCGGCCACGGCCTGGAAGCCGATTTCAACCGCAAGAAGACTTCGGCCTTCGCCGGCCTGATCGGCAAACGCGTAGCCAGCGAAGGCTGCACGGTCATCGACAACGGCACAATGCCCTGGCGCCGCGGCTCCTTGAACGTAGATGACGAAGGCGAGCCCACGCAGGAAACCGTGCTGATTGAAAAAGGAATCCTAAAGGGCTACCTGAGCGACAAGCTCTCCGCGCGACTGATGGGCATCGCCGACACCGGCAACGGACGCCGCGAGAGCTACGAGCACATCCCCATGCCGCGGATGACCAACACCTACATGCTCGCGGGCCAGGATAATCCCGAAGACATTATTCGTTCGGTGAAACGCGGCATCTACGCGGTGAATTTCGGCGGAGGCCAGGTCGACATCACCAACGGCAAGTTCGTCTTCGGAGCCTCCGAAGCCTACATGATCGAAGACGGCCAGATCACCGCGCCCATCAAAGGCGCAACGCTGATCGGCAACGGCCCCGATGTTCTGACGCGGGTATCGATGGTGGGCAACGATCTAAAACTAGACGAAGGCGTCGGCACCTGCGGCAAAGATGGACAAGCCGTGCCCGTTGGCGTGGGCATTCCGACCATCAAGATCGATCGCCTGACCGTCGGCGGCACCGCCAAGAAAGATCCCGGCGGGTTTATGCAGTAAGGCCTTTGCCACGGATTGACACGGATCGCACGGATAATTCACGATCCTGTCATCCTGAGCGGAGTGTGATCTTCGCGCCAAAGCGCGAAGGTCACACGCAGTCGAAGGATCCCTTGCAGTAACGCAGCACTCACGGCTATTCAAGGAGTTCCGGCTTGTCTTTGATCCCTGGGCTTGCGGAAAAGCACTACTCCTGCCAACACAACCGATAAAGGGACAGAGACGAGCAAACTGATAAAGAGATAAGGCAGAATCAGAAATCCGTCGCCGGGCGATACATGTCCGCCATTGGCGACGAAGTTCGGGTCCGGCGGTAGAGCGACAGCTCCCAGGATGAAAGCGACTATGATACCGAGCGAGGGACCGAATGCGAGAATGGCAATGGCCTTCAGGAACTTCATGTCGCAGCCTCGACCCAATAATCCCATAATTGTTTCAAAGCTCAAAGGCAATCTGCCGATCCAATGACAACAGCAACAGAAAAGCAAACATCCACCGACCTCAAAACCCTAGCCCAGGACATCGTCCGCCGCGCCATGAACGGCGGCGCAACTGCGGCCGAATGCGTGGTCCGCGAAGGCGACGAATTCTCCACGCTGGTCCGCCTAGGCCAGGTCGAAACCCTCAAAGAATCCGGATCGCGATCCATCGGCGTCCGCGTCTTCAACGGCCAGCGCGCCGCCAGCACCTACTCGAGCGACTTCTCAACCGCAGCCCTCGATCGCATGGTCAAGTCCGCGCTGGAGCTTTCAAAGATCACCTCCGAAGACCCGTTCGGCGGAATTCCTGAAGCTTCGCAACTAGGCTCGCTCACCGGCGATCTCGATCTCTATCACGAAGACGTTTATTCCCTCCCCGGCCCGGACCGCATCGACTACGCCCGCCGCGCCGAAAAGGCCGCGCTCGATTTCGATCCACGCATCAAGAATTCTGAAGGCGGATCATTCGACGCCGCGACCGGCCACAAAGTCCTCGCCAATTCGCACGGCTTCGTCGGCGAATACCGCCGGTCGTATTGCTCCATCTCGGCCGTGCCCATCGCGCAAACCGAGGATGGCGCCATGCAGCGCGATTATTGGTACTCGGTCGCGCGCACGCTTTCGAAACTTGAATCGCCGGAGCAGGTCGGCAAGGTCGCGGCCGAACGTACGCTGCGCCGTCTGGGCGCTCGCAAGGCGAAGACGGCGCAAGTGCCGATCATCTTCGATCCCATGGTCGCCACGTCAATCCTCGAACACATTTTCGAAGGAGTGAATGGCGACTCGGTCTACCGCGGCGCATCATTCCTCGCCGGAAAGCTGGGACAGAAAATCGCCGGCGCGAACGTCACCATCATCGACGACGGCACCATCCCCGGCGGCTTCGGCACCAGCCCTTTCGACGGCGAAGGCGTGCCTACACGCCGCACAGTAGTCGTTGAGAACGGCGTGCTCGCCTCTTACCTGATGAATACCTACACGGCAAAGAAGCTGGGACTCCAGACCACCGGCAACGCCTCCCGCGGACTAGCCGGCACTCCCGGCATCGGCCCCGGCAACTACTTCCTGCAGCCCGGAACCAGAACGCCGAAGCAATTGATTTCCGAAATTAAGGAAGGCCTCTATGTCACCGAATTCCTCGGCCACGGCGCGAACCTTGTGACTGGTGACTATTCCCGCGGCGCATCAGGCATGTGGATCTCCGGCGGAGAGTTCGCCTACCCGGTCGAAGAAATCACGGTAGCCGGAAACCTGAAAGAAATGTTCTTCAACATCTCCGAGATCGCCAGCGATCTCGAGTTCCGCGGCTCGGTTGCCTCCCCCACCCTGCGCATTGATGGCCTCACCGTAGGCGGAGAATAGTCGAGACCCGAGACACCGTATGAAATTCGCCAAGATTGTTTTCTGGATCGCCGGCATTTGGGGCGTGTTGGTTCTTACTCCCCTGTATTTCATCTTCGACATGATCGGCCGCAATGATCCTCCGCCGATCACCCATCCTGCGTTTTACTACGGCTTCATCAGCCTGGGCCTCACCTTCCAGATCGTATTCATCGTCATCGCAAGAGATCCAGTTCGCCTCCGCCCCATGATGATTCCGGCCGCGCTCGAGAAGTTCGGCTACGGCGCCACCTTGCTCGTTCTCTATATGCAAAATCGCCTGCACCCGCAGGATCTCGCGCTCGGCGGCATCGACGTGCTGTTCGGCGCGCTCTTCCTCTCCGCGTTCTTTAAGACTGGCCCGGCAAAGACTGGCCCGCAAGAGACTGGCAACTGACCTCCAGAGTACAATCGACTTCCATGGGCGACCTGATTCAGCCAACTCCCGCAGCTGAAGAACGTGATTCCAGCAAGCGCACCATCGCGATCGCCGTCGTCATCGTCATGGTGATCGCTGTCGTCTTCGCTTTCCTTCTTCGCAACCAGCCCAAGACTGCGTCCGGGCCACCTCCCTATGCTGCGAGCCTCAAGCTCTCCGATTTTAAGATGAGCGCCGCAGAAAACTTCGTCGGAGCCACCGTGAGTTACGTCGACGGAAACGTCACCAACATAGGCAACAAGACCGTCACGCATGTGATCGTCGAAGTCCAGTTCAAAGACGACCTCGGACAGCTCGCCCAGCGCGAGGACATCCCCCTGCAAGTTCTCAAAACTACTGGCCCCTATCCCGAAGCCGTCGACTTCAGCGTCTCGCCTCTCGCACCCGGCCAGAGCAAACCTTTTCGACTCACCTTCGAAAGCATCTCGGCGCAGTGGAACCATCAGTATCCCGACGTCCAAGTCACGGATGTAACCGTGAAGTAGCTACACCAACGAGCTAGTCAGTGAATTGTCACGCGGCTCTTGAGGTCTTCTAAGTAATCTCTTACAAAAGGGGCGAGGGCGGGATCATTTTCCAGTTTATGGATCTCAGGCAGCACTACTTCGAGATCTACCTGACCACGGAAGAGAACGAGTTCACCGAGGGCGTTAATCGCAGTCGAGCGAATCAGAAGCGACTCGTGACCTAAAAACTTTACCAGTTCCCCCTGCGCCCAGCGCCAATCGGGCTCGTGTTGTGCTGCACTGTACATCGCACTACAAATCGTTTTCTCATCGTCCCCTGCAAACGCGGCTTCCAAATCCTCCCGTGAACATGGCTTGATCTCATCGTACTTCAGCTTGTTGCTCACGGAAACCATCCCTCCAACGGCGCAGTTCCAGTAGAATGCCTTTCATGATCGAAGTAAAGTCATTCCGCCTTACGGAGTCGGTAAAAGCTGCGGGTTGAGCTTCCAAGCTAAGTCCAGCGGCGCTGGACTCGGTGCTTGGGAAATTAGCCCGGCAACACGACCCCAACGTTCTAGTCGGCTTCGATCACGCCGACGACGCCGGAGTGTATCAAATCGCACCCGACCAAGCGCTCGTGCAGACCGTCGACTTCTTCACGCCGATCGTTGACGATCCCTACATCTTCGGCCAGATCGCAGCTACCAACGCCTTGAGTGATATTTATGCGATGGGGGGAAAACCCATCACCTCGCTCGCGCTGGTATGTTTCCCGGAAAAAGCCGACCTGGAAATTCTCGAGCGTATCCTCGCCGGCGGCCTCTCAAAAATGATCGAGGCGGGATGCTTCGTGATCGGCGGCCATAGCATCCGCGACGACGAACCCAAGTTCGGATACGCCGTCACCGGCCTCATCCATCCCAAAAAAGTTCTCGCCAATGCCGGCGCCCAGCCAGGCGACGCTCTCATCTTCACCAAGGCCCTGGGCACGGGCGTGATCTCCACGGCAATCAAGAAGGGGAAAGCCGAACCAACGTGGATAGATGCAGCGATTCAGTCAATGACCACGCTGAACAAACGAGCCGCAGAGGTAATTCAACGGGGGACATTCGGAATTCACGCTATGACCGACGTCACGGGCTTCGGCCTGATCGGCCACTCCCGAGAAATGGCGCTGGCGAGCAATGTCGCGCTCAGATTTTTTTCGAAGGACATTCCTGTTCTGCCGGGGGCTCTGGAGTGTATTCGCGCCGGCTATATTCCCGGGGGCCTCAACAACAACCGTGACTTCGCCGAGTGCGTTGTAAGCTACGAAGCCCCCATCAGTGCCGAACTCAAGTCTCTGCTCTTCGATCCTCAGACGGCAGGCGGACTTCTCATCTCGATCGCCGAAGATGATTGCGAAGAGCTGGTGCTTGCGATGGAGGACGCTGGAATTCCGGCCCGCTACGTCGGCAATGTCGCTGAATCCGGGAAACCGCTTATCCGCGTGTATTGATCAGCTCCCAGATGCGCGCCAGATGATGATCGTCGTGTTCCGCCACAAAATACAGATGATCCATGAGCCGCATCGGCGTCTTCAAACGCGGGTGCGGGATGGCACGGCTGAATAGCGCAACATCCAGTTCGCTGACGCACTGCAACAGCTTCGCTCTTGCGGTACGGAACTCCCCCAAAATCTGTTCCAGGCCGCGCGCGTTGTGATTGGCCTCGTCGGTCTTTCGATTCTGTAAATCTGTCGCGGTGAGCTGCGCACTGCCCGCAACCTAATCGCCCACGCGCGCCAGCCACAGCGGTTCAAGGTCAAGCAGGTGCCCAGCGTGTTCCTGTGCCGCCCACTTTCCTTGCGGCTTCTTGGTCAGGATTTCCTGGGAACGACCGCGGAGCGCCTCTTCGAGCCTTGCCGCAGTGCCGCGCAGCCGGGCCAGCAAATTTGGACACAGCTCTACCGGAAACGAAAACTCGAACTTACGTTCAAACCAGACTGGCACTTGGCTCATAGATTCCGCCGATCAGAAGGAAGATTTTCCAAAAGATCAAGATGCGCAGCAGCACCCCACGATTCAGGATTTTCCATCGCAGCCAGACGTTCGAGCATCTTTAAAAGCGGGTAGTATTGTCCACCAATTTTTTCGCAACCTGGAGTCATTATGCAATTTCGCGAATTAGGACGCAGCGGCCTCAAGGTTTCAGCCGAAGGGCTCGGCTGCATGGGGATGTCGGAGTTCTATGGCCCCCGGGATGACGGCGAATCCATCGCCACCATTCACCGCGCTCTTGAACTCGGCATCACCTTTCTCGACACTGCAGACGTGTACGGACCCTACATCAATGAAGAACTCGTCGGCCGCGCCATCAAAGGCAAGCGCGATCAGATCGTGCTGGCTACTAAATTCGGAATCGTACGCGACCCCGCAGACCCCGCCAAGCGCGGCGTCAGCGGCAAACCCGACTACGTCCGCCGCTCCTGTGAAGCCAGCCTGCAGCGCCTGGGAGTCGATACGATCGATCTCTACTACCAGCATCGTGTCGACCCCGCTACGCCCATCGAAGAAACCGTGGGCGCCATGGCGGGACTTCTGGAGGAAGGTAAGATCCGCCACATCGGTCTCTCCGAAGCCTCGCCGCAAACTCTGCGCCGCGCCGCGAAAGTTCATCCCATCACTGCGCTGCAAACCGAATACTCACTCTGGAGCCGCGAACCAGAAGACGAACTCCTCCCCCTGTGCCGCGAACTCGGCGTCGGCTTTGTCGCCTACAGCCCTCTCGGCCGCGGCTTTCTCACCGGCCAGTTCCAGCGCTTCGAGGATTTTCCCGCAGACGACTACCGCCGGTTCTCTCCGCGCTTTCAGGGCGAAAACTTCCAGAAAAACCTTGACCTCGTGCACCAGGTCGAGCAAGTCGCAAAGGAAAAGAGCTGCAAGCCTTCTCAGCTTGCGCTGGCCTGGGTACTCGCTCGGGACGAGAACATCGTCCCCATCCCCGGAACCAAGCGCCGCAAGTATCTGGAAGAGAATGTCGCTGCGATCGACGTGAACCTTACCGCGGAGGATTTGCACCGTCTCGAAGAAATCTTCCCCACCGGCGCTGCGGCCGGACAGCGCTACCCCGAACACATGATGAAAATCGTAAACGGATAGTCCCGTCGTAGCTTTTCTGAGCAAAATGGAAGGGCGACCGCGAGGCCGCCCTTTAAAACTGAGAACTGACTACCGAGAGCTGAGAACTGCCTTCAGGCTCGCGCTGGACTTTCCCCGCCCTTGGCGATTCCTCGCCCCGGCTCCGGCTTCAATACCTGCTGCACGCCGCCATCATCGGGCTTCGAAGGCGACTTCATCGGCGGCAGTTCCTTGCCGTCCACCAGCAGCAGAACCTCGGATGCGTCCAGCACCTCCCGCTCCAGCAAAGCCAGTGCGATCTTCTGCAGGGTGTCGCGGCTGCCTTCCAGAATGCCCTTCGCCGTTTCGTATCCCTGATTCACCAGCTTGCGGACTTCGCCGTCAATCTTGATCGCGGTATCTTCGCTGTAGTCGCGATGCTGGCTGATCTCTCGGCCCAGGAAAATCTGCTCTTCCTTCTTGCCAAAGGTCAGCGGACCCAGATCGCTCATGCCCCACTCACACACCATCTTGCGCGCCATTTCCGTGGCTCGCTCAATGTCGTTGCCCGCGCCGGTGCTCATCTGGCCCAGGAAGAGCTCTTCCGCCAACCGGCCGCCCATCAGAATCGCCAGGTCGGTCTTTAAGTACTCCTTGGTGTAGTTGTGCCGGTCATCCACCGGCAACTGCATGGTCACGCCCAGCGCCATTCCGCGCGGAATAATCGTAACCTTGTGCACCGGGTCGGAGCCCGGAAGCTTCGCCGCCACTAGCGCGTGCCCCGCTTCGTGAAACGCCGTAACCTTTTTCTCATCATCCGACAGGATCAGCGACTTGCGCTCCACACCCATCAGCACTTTATCTTTAGCAACTTCGAAGTCGAACATGAGCACTGCCTTGCGGTTCTGCCGAGCCGCAGCCAGCGCCGCTTCGTTCACCATGTTGGCCAGGTCGGCACCAGAAAATCCCGGAGTTCCGCGCGCCAGCACAGAAAGATCAACATCCTCAGCCAGGGGAATCTTGCGGGTATGCACGCGGAGGATTTCTTCTCGCCCCCGGACATCCGGTCGGCTCACCACCACACGCCGGTCAAAGCGCCCGGGCCGCAACAATGCCGGGTCCAGCACATCCGGCCGGTTTGTCGCCGCCATCAGAATCACGCCTTCATTCGACTCGAACCCGTCCATCTCCACCAGCAACTGATTCAAAGTCTGCTCGCGCTCGTCGTGACCGCCGCCCAAGCCAGCTCCACGATGCCTGCCCACAGCGTCAATCTCGTCGATGAAAATAATGCAGGGAGCATTCTTCTTGCCCTGCTCGAACAGATCGCGCACCCGGCTCGCGCCGACGCCCACGAACATCTCCACAAAATCCGATCCCGAGATCGAAAAGAAAGGAACGTTCGCTTCACCGGCAACCGCGCGCGCCAGCAATGTCTTGCCCGTTCCCGGAGGTCCAACGAGCAACACTCCCTTGGGAATCCTGCCCCCAAGTTTCTGGAACTTCTGCGCCTCGCGCAGGAACTCGATAATCTCGCGCAGCTCTTCTTTGGCCTCTTCCACACCGGCCACATCTTTGAAGGTCACTTTCTTCTGTTGCATTGAAAGCAACCGCGCCCGGCTCTTGCCAAACGACAGCGCCTTGTTGCCGCCGGTCTGCATTTGCCGGATCATGAAGAACCACAGCGCTCCCAGCAGAAGCAGCGGAGCCCACGTTCCCAACAACTGCAGCGGCCAGCTCCCGCTGTTGGCGTCGCGGAACGTCATCGCAACATTCTTGTCGTGCAACTCCTTAATCATGTCCGGATAATTCGCCGGAACCGTGGTATGGAAGGCGGAGCTGTCGGAAAGTTTTCCGCGCAATTGCATGCCGTCCACCGTGACTTCATGCACTTTGCCCTGATCCACGTCAGTCATGAATTGGGAGAAGTTGATCTCCGCGTCCTTCTGCCCGTTGCGCCCCTGCTGAATCACGGTCCACAACACCAGGGCAGACACCCCAATCCCAACCCAGAAAAGTACGGTTTTTACTGTCGAATTCACCAAGAAGCTCCTGAAGAAACCGGGGAGTTCACCGCTCTGCGCAGCGCCCCAAGGCTCCTACCTCTAAGTTAGATGCCGTTCAGCCAATTTGGATAGGGTTATTCCCTAAGAACACCATTCTACCTTTTCTGGGGGAAAAAGGCGCGTCAGACCACCCGTGACTTAAGTCATTTGCGGGGCTGGAGTTGCAGCCAGGTACGGGATATTGCGGTTGGTCTGCTCCACCGCGCCCAACCCATAGCCCACCAGGAAAGCTTCATCCACGAGAAAGCCAAAATAGTCAGGCTGCAAGGCGACGCGCCGAGCCGACTGCCGGTCCAGCAGCGTCACCAGCTTCACTGAGGCCGCCCCGCGCGCCCGCAAGTCGTTCATCAGAAATTCGCTGGTCACTCCCGAATGCACGAGTCCTTCCACTAGCAGGATGTGTTGCCCGCGAATATCCGGTTCATGGCTAAAGAATATTTCCGTGATGTCTGAGGCTTGGCTGCCCTGCTGCTTGCTGTACTTCGGCTTGATGAATTGGCACACCACGGGAACCTCGAGCGCCCGCACCAGGTCGGCCATGAACATGAACGCATTCTCCAGCACGGCCAGTGCCTGGATCGTCTGTCCCTGGTAGTCATCGGAGATGTGCCGCGCGAGCTCTTTCACCCGCTTCTGGATCTGCTCGGCCGCAATGACCTGGCGAAGTGACTCGGCTTTCGGCCTGTTCATGAAGTGGAAACGCCTCCCGGCTGTTGACACCAAGACCGCATAAACAAGTGCTCGCTTTGCGTCCTTCGCGACTCCTTTGCGAGCTTTGCGGCTAAAGTCTTTCTTCCGTCACGTCCCACGGCATCTCCCGGATCAAGACCGCTTGCTGCCCAGCATGGGCGCGCAACTTGGCAGGAACCGGAAAGCCGCGCATCCACACAATTTCATCCCCACTAACCACCACCGGCCAAAGCCTGCGCTGGGGCTGCGCCACATGCCGCTCTTGCAACAGCTCTTTGATCTTCTTCGGCGACTTGGTATGCGCCGGCCAATACCGGTCTCCCGCGCGCCAGTTCCGCACCACCAGATTTCCCCGCGACAAATCTCCGCGGAGAAGTTGCTGCGCATTATACTCCGCAACCCCGGCCTCCGCAGCGGCCGCCGCGCTGACCCGCAACGCTTCCACCACTACCCCCGCCTCAGGCACCAACACACGCCCCGGCACAGCCAGCGCATATTCGTAGTCCGGAACCCGCTCCTGCTGCCGCAGGTCAGGCGTAACGAACACCATCGCCTCGGGCTCGCGAACGATTTTCCATCCCAAGGGTAACGACAATTCCTTGCCCGCCGGACCCTCCTCGCCCGCGAACCGCAGAATTTCTTCGATATGCTTGAACTCCAGCGGAATCCCCGCCTGCTCCCCAATCGCCTTCAACACTCTTCGCTGCACTGCTCGCGGCTCCGTCAAGAGCCACGGCCGACTCACCGAAGCATTCATCACCGCCGGACCAGACTGCTCGAGCCTCTCCAACAATTCAGGATCGTGCGATCGAGAGTGAGGAGTCCCGATCTGCACCAGTGCCGGCGAACTCTCGAAACCAGGCAGACCGCGCGTCCACTCCGGCTGCGACCACTGCACCACAGTCCCCAGCCAGCCGGAGACTTCGTTCTGCCAGTAATCTTCCTCGTCGCGCGCAATCTCCGCCAGCTCCGCAAGACTCTCCGCCACCGCAGGATTGAACTCCCGCTCGAGCAACGGCAGCACAAGGTTGCGGACGCGATTGCGCGTGAACTTCGCATCCGCGTTGGACGAATCTTCCCGCCAAGTCTGCTTAAGATCGGCCAAATACCGCTCCAGTTCCCCCCGCCGAATCCTCAGTAGCGGCCGCACGATCTCGCCATGGCCCTCACCATCCTCGTGCTCAACCACAATGCGCGGATAAATGCCCCCCAGCCCTCGCAGACCAGTCCCGCGAATCACCCGCATGAGCACGGTCTCCGCCTGATCATCCAGCGTGTGCCCAGTAGCAATCTTGTCCAGACATGGGATCGGGAAGGGCACGGCTTCAGCCGTGCCGTTATGCTCGACTGAAGATTGGGGCTTCAGCCCCTGAGGAACGTCTGTTTCGATCTCGGCATGCTCATCTGCGCCGAGCAGAGCCCGAAAAAATCCATACCGCATCTTCCGAGCCGCCGCCTCTAAACCTGAGCCTTCATGAGCAGCAAACCCAGCCACATCACCGCTATCAATAAAACACTCCAACTCAAACTCGCGGGCCAGGTTCGCAACAAATTCCTGATCCACATCCGACTCCGCCCCACGCAGCCCATGATTGAAATGAACGACGGAAACCACGACGCCGAGTTCACCACGCAACTCAACCAGCAACCGCAGCAACGCAACCGAATCAATCCCGCCCGAAACCGCAACTCCAACCCGGTCCCCAGCCCGCAGCAGTTCATCCCGCCGAATACGAACCAACACGCGCTCCGCCAATGCATGCACGCAAACATGTTACAACCCTCAGCCCAAAAACACGTATGGGGACAGTCGAACTCAACTGTCCCAATAACAAGAGCCCAAAAAAGGTTTTCTCTGTGACTCTGTGGTGAAAGAGTTTGGAATCTACAAACCCGAACCCCTCTCCGCAATCAGCTTCCGAATCTTCTCCACAAACTCCCCAGCCGCCATGTCCTCAGTCTTCTCTTTCCCGCGAGTCCTCACATTTACCTTCCCAGCCTCAGCCTCCTTGTCCCCGACCACCAGCAAAAACGGCACCTTCTGCATGGCATGCTCGCGGATCTTCGCATTCATCTTTTCATTCCGCGCATCCACAGCGACACGCACGCCGACGGCCTTCAATCGATCCGCAACCTTGTTCGCATAGTCCGCATGCCGTTCGCTGATCGGGATCATCGCCACCTGCACCGGCGACAGCCACACCGGGAACGCCCCCGCGTAGTGCTCAATCAGCACGCCGAAGAATCGTTCCACAGACCCGAACAACGCCCGATGCACCATCACCGGCTGTTTCCGCGAACCATCCTCCGCCACATACTCCAGTCCGAAGCGTTGCGGCAGGTTGAAGTCGACCTGCACCGTCGAGAGCTGCCACAAGCGTCCGATCGCATCCACTAGCTTGATATCAATCTTCGGCCCGTAAAACGCGGCCTCGCCCGGAATCGTCTTGTACTCAATGTTCCTGCTGTCGAGCACTTTCTTAAGCGATTCGGTGGCGTGGACCCATTGCTCTTCGCTGCCCACAAAATTCTTCCGGTCGTCCGGATTCCACGTCGAAAGCTCGGTCTGGAACTTGTCGAAGCCAAAATCTTTCAGCACATCAAGGGCAAAGAGAAGACAACCGGTAATCTCGTCTTCAACCTGCTCGGGCGTGCAGAAAATGTGCGAGTCATCCTGCGTAAACCCGCGCACTCGCAACAGTCCGTGCATTACGCCGGAGCGCTCATAGCGATACACGGTTCCCAGTTCGCCCAGACGCACCGGCAAATCGCGATACGACTTCAGCGAGTCCTTGTAAATCAGAATGTGCCCCGGACAATTCATCGGCTTCAGCCGGTATTCGGCATCGTCGAGCTCCATGGCGTCGAACATGTTCTGCGAGTAGTAGCCTTCGTGACCCGAAGTAAAAAACAACTGCCGCCGCGCCACATGCGGCGTATATACGAGCGAGTAGCCGCGCTTAAGATACTGCTCGCGCATCCAGTCTTCCATCTCTTTGCGGATGATTCCGCCCTTGGGATGCCAGAAAATCAGCCCCGGCCCCGCCAGCTCCTGAATCGAAAACAGATCGAATTGCTGCCCCAGCACGCGATGGTCGCGCTTCTTTGCCTCTTCGACTTGCAGCATGTGCGCGTCAAGATCTTTCTTCGAGAAAAACGATGTCCCGTAAATCCGCTGCAGTTGCGGATTCTTCTCATCGCCCAGCCAGTAAGCGCCCGCAACATTGAACAACTTGAACGCCTTGATCTTCCCGGTCGAAGGAATGTGCGGCCCACGGCAGAAATCAATGAACTTGCCGGTGCGGTAAATCGAAATCTTTTCATCGGGCTTGGTGAATTGCTCGATGAAATGGCACTTCATGAAGTCGCCTTCTTTTTTGAACTCAGCCAGCCCCTGATCGCGAGGCAGAAACTCCCGCGCATAAGGGATGTTCTGCTGCACCAGCTCCTGCATCTTCTTTTCGATCTTTTCCAAATCCTCTGGCGTAAACGCAGTCGGCCGGTAAAAATCGTAAAAGAACCCGCTCTCGGTCGCCGGACCGTGCCCTAGCTTGGTCTCCGGAAAAAGTTCCAGCACAGCCGCCGCCAGCAGATGCGCCGAAGAATGCCGGTAAACTTCCAGCGCCTCCGGATCTTTTTCGGTAAGCAGGCGCAGATCGGTGTCTTTTTCCAGAGGCCGAGTGAGATCGATAAGATCGCCGTTCGTCTTCGCCGCGAGAGCTGCATCCGCCAACCGCGGGCTGATCGACTTCGCGATATCGAGCGCAGTCGTTCCCTTGGGAACATCCTTTACGCTTCCATCCGGAAGCTTCACATGAATGCTGTCTGCCATAAGTTGAAACCTGCAGGAGTACTGAATCTTTCAGTTTATTGGAGGGATTCCGGAGGGTCAAACGAGCCAGACGAATGTTGGCGTCCGAGAATAGCCAACATAAGGTTTTGTCATTCCGAACCGGCGTACTTTGCCGGTGAGGAATCTGCTGTTCGCCACAACAAGCAGATTCCTCGCGCGATATAACTGCGCTTCGGAACAGACCTTCAAACCGTAAGCTTCTTCCTACACGTCAACATCCTTGATATGCGTGGCGATATACCAGATATTCCCGAAGGGATCCGTAACCGCCCCGCTGCGATCGCCGTAAGGCTGGTCCGTCAGTTCGTGGAGCGATTTCCCGCCCGCCGCCAACGCCCGCCGGTATACCGCGTCGCAATCGGGCACATACAAATAGAACATCGCCGGCATCGGCTCATACTTGCCATGCGCCTCGCCCATCTCCAACACCGAATCGCCTACGCGAATCTGTGCGTGGTGCACAACGCCATCGGGTGAAGCATACTTCGCCACCTCCTGCGCCCCAAACGCCCGCTTCAGAAACGCAATCAGAGGCTCCGCCCGCAGTGGATGCAGATACGCATTCACATTGTGCAGGCCCTTAGGAACGTAGCTATCTCCCTTATGAGTGGCGATGTACCAGAAGTTCCCCGCCGCATCTTTCACGCTGGCGGAGCGCTCGCCGTACTCCTGGTCACGCAGCTCGTCAATCAAGGTAGCACCGGCTGCGAGCGCTCTCTGGCAAACAGCATCGGCGTCTTCCACGTAAACATGCAGCGCGTTGGGATGCAGCGTAGAGGGGAATTTGTGACCCGGAGTGCCACCGCCAATCATCAACCTGGAATCGCCGATGCGTACCTCCCCATGCACTCCACCCACCGGCGTGACGACTCGAAGCATTTCCTCCGCACCGAACGCCTCCTTGGCAAAGTCCAGAAGGGCTGGGCCATCCTCAGCCACCAAATACGGCGTCACCATGCGGAAGCCCGGTGGAACCGGCTTCACTCCCTCGTCCTTCGCGGACATCTGTCCGCCCTCAGGCCCGGTCGTCATCCCCTTCATGCGCCGGTGCATCTCCTCGACAGACATTTCTTCCACCAGTGTGGAGATGTTCCACGTGTAGCCGAAGGGATCAACAAAGCTGCCTTCGCGGCGGCCGTAGAACTGATTCTTGATCGTCAAAATCGTTTTCAGTCCGGCAGCCACGGCACGCTCCGCGAAGGCATCGACATCTTCGACGACCAGCGACATCTGCACCGGAGTCCCGCCCAGCGTTTCCGCGCTGAATCTTCCACCCTCTGGCCACTCTTCGGTAAGCGTGATCGACGAATCGCCGATTCTGATCTCGGCATGCGGGATCGATCCCCCAACTTCGAACCGCATCGTCTCCTTCGCACCAAAGGCTTGCTTGTAGAACTCGATCGCCTTGGCCGCATCCTTGAAAGTTAATCTCGGGGTCGCGCTCGTATGAACGGCCGCAATGGGTTCAGCAACGGTGCTCATGTTTTTTCTCCCTCCCAGTAATTCGGACTTAAGTCGTGCCTTGAATTCTTCACGCGGCAAATCGCGCAATTCGCTAGCGATGCCCAGCAGCGGCTCGACGCTTATTTCCACCTTCGCGGGTTTGCCATCCGCGCGTGTGACGATCAACTCCACCGCTTTGTTCAGCTGTTCGATCTTCTTCGCGTCGTTCTTTCGCGGATCGTTGTTTCCCCTACCTAGAGAGCGCTTAGGCATCGGCACCCTCCATGCGCGCCCGCAGACTGCTCAGTGCGCGAAACTGCAACTGCTTGACTGCGCCTTCGGTCTTGCGGATCTCCCGCGCCACTTCCTTAATGCTTTTCTGCTCCACGAACCGCAGCACGACCACGCGCCGCTGCTCCACCGGCAGCGTGTTGACCAGCCGAAACAAAGTAGCCCGCCGCTCCACTTCTTCAAATTCCACTCCCCGAGCCGCTGCCGACTCGATCTGCTCCGGCTCGTCCGCCACATCCTCGCGGCTCTTGCGCTGCCAGCGGTCTGAAATCAGATTTGCGGCAATCCGGTAGAGCCACGCCGCGAACGGAATCCCCCGCCACTCAAACCGCCGCAAGTTCGCCAGCGCATGATGAAAAACTTCGGAGGTTAGATCCTCGGTCTCCGCGCGATCCCCCACCCGCCGCACAACGTAGGCGTAAACCCGCTCGAAATTATTTTCGTAAAGCTCCGCAAAGCGCGCAGGATCCTTCTGCGCCGCCTCGACCAGAAGCCGCTCGTCCGCTTCTTTCCTCAGAGCCTTCACGAATTCTCCGCGCGGAGTAGTCTTACACAGGGATAACGGCAGGGAGCAGGAAAAGTTACGGGGCAGGTTTTGCTGGAAGTGAGAATCGTGTCGGGGCAACGCCTTCAGGCGTGCCGTGGTTGCCAAGTTATCATTTTCGCGTTTGGCGCTGCATTTGCTGCGCGTGTCACCACTCAGGAGTTATGCTGCGTAGTACAGCTCCTCCATCGCCTTCCGCACCCTCGCCGACACCGCCTCCATATCTCGCATCGTCAGTCCTGCCGTCGAGATCGGCTCTCCCACCCGCATCTCCAGCGGTCGGCATTTGATGTGGTAAGTATCCATGGGCAGCAGTTCGTAAGTTCCTACCAGCGCCACCGGCACAATATCCACCTGCGCCTTGATCGCCAAAAAAAAAGCTCCAGGCAGAAACGGTTTAATCTCGCCGTCCGGCGTGCGCCCGCCCTCGGGATAAATCACCAGCGGCATCCCGGCCTTCAAACTCTTCACTGCCGAACGAATCGCAGCAATCGAATTCGCAGGCTTCTGCTGATCGATGCAAACCTGCCCGGACCGCTTCAACTGCCAGCCCACCACCGGATACGCCAGCAATTCTTTCTTGAACACAATGCGGAATTGGAATGGAAGGTAAACGTAGAGCACGGGAATATCCAGCGCCGAGGCGTGGTTCACCGCATAGACATGAGCCTTCGTGGTATCGATCTTGTCTAGGCCAGTAACTTTCACCGGCGACAAAATCGTTTTCATGATCAGCCACGACCAGGCCTGCGAAAACCAGTGCAGCCGTCGTCCACCTCGGTCAAACAATCCGCCCGGAAGCGCCAGCATTCCCAAAACCAGGGTGTAGAGCCAGATTAGCGGATCAAGAATCAAATACGACCGCAACCGGCTCCCCCACCCATACTTCTTCCCGGGAATCGCATGCGGACTTCGCCGCTGCGCCACCTCAGGCGCAACTTCTGCCTCGCGTCCCACTTCCACCGATGGTGATGAATTCACTTCCTGCACACTTCCATTCTAGGGGATAACCGCTGTTCATTGTCATCCCAAGCGAGCGCTTTTGCGCAGCGAGGGATCTGGGCGAAGCGTCGCGCTCTTTGCGACGCACTACTCGCGCGTTTGGCTCGCATCCCTATCCGAGCCCGCAACGCGCATCACTTCCCCCACCAGATAAATCGATCCCGTAATTACGACCACCGCGCGTGACCCTGCCAGCACTCGCGCCCGCTGCAAGGCGAGCTGCACATCTTCGATCACCTCAATCTCCACCCCGGTCCGCCCCGCCGCCTGCCGAATCTCCTCCGGCGTTGCCGAGCGCGGATTCTCCGGCCGCGTCGCAATCACCCGCTCCGCCAGCGGAAACAGAATCTCCGCCATCTCTGAGATTGCCTTATCCCGCATCGCCCCGAAAACAAAAATCAGCGGACGGTCCTGATACCGCTCCGAAAGGGCGGAGCGCAGCGCCCACGCCCCCGCCGGATTGTGCGCCACATCAATAACAATCTCAGGCCACCCCTCCCGCGCCGCGATCACCTCAAACCTGCCCGGCCACCGCGTCTCCCGTACGCCGCGCTCGATGCTCTGAGCCGTGATGCCGACAAATCCCTGCTGACTCAACTCCACAGCCGCCGCAATTGCCAATGCCACGTTCCGCAACTGATGCCGCCCCACCAGAGAAGTCTCCACCAGAATCTCCGTACCCAAAACCTGAAGCGGATAGCGATAAACGAATCCAGATTTGCCTTGCTTGCTACTGGGGAGCAGGTACTGGGCACTCCCCGGCGAAACCGGAGGCACATAAGGCACCGCATTCACTCCCCGCGCCCCCAACTCCAGAATCGTGTTGCCGATCACGTCATTGGCCTCTGGTTGTTGCGGCAATACCACCGCCACGCCGCCCGGACGAAGTATCCCCACCTTCTCCCGTGCAATCTCCCCGACTGTATCCCCCAAAAACCTCTGATGATCGAGCGAAATGTCGGTAATCACGCTAACCCGCGGCTCGACCACGTTCGTAGCGTCCAACCGCCCGCCCATGCCCACTTCGAGCACCGCCAGTGCCACCTTCTCCCGTGCAAAATGCTCAAAAGCAATCGCCGTCATCATCTCAAAAAAACTAGGATGCCACGGCAACTCCGCTTGCTCCACCAACCGCTCTGCAACCCGATCGACCTCACCCTGAAGAAACGCAAAATCGTCGTCGCCGATCTCTTCGCCGTTCACCCGGATCCGTTCGTTGATCCGCACCAGGTGCGGCGAGGTATACAACCCGGTTTTCAATCCCGAAGCCCGCAGAATCGATGCCAGCGTAGCCGCCGTCGACCCCTTGCCATTCGTCCCAGCAATCAGCACGCTGGGGAAACGCCGCTCAGGATGATCCAGCGCAGCCAGCAGCACCCGCATATGCGCCAGATCAAACTTCTGCGAAGGCGTCTGCGCCAGCTCGTGCCCCAGCGCAAACATGCGTGCCACCGCGGTTTGGTAGGAAGTGGACAAGCTCTTAGCTCTTAGCCGTTAGCCTTTAGCGTGAACCTCACGGCCTTAAGATTATCAAACCGTCGCGAAGATGCGGGGTGGGAAGCGTCGAAGGTAAAAAGAAAGAGAGAGAAATCTCGTCAGAACCAAGAGTTTGGCAAGAAGCTAGAAGCCAGGAGCTAGAGGCTGAGAGCTAACAGATAAAGGCTAAAAGCCGACAGCTCCCCCCATAAAATCCAGCGCGCGCCCAATATAAGGCTTGAGGTCCTTGCGCGCGACCACTGCATCCAGCATGCCGTGCTCCAGCAGAAACTCGCTGCGTTGGAATCCGGCCGGCAATTTCTGCCGGATCGTCTGCTCGATCACCCGCGGCCCGGCAAACCCAATCAGCGCGCCCGGTTCCGCGATGTTCAAATCCCCTAGCATGGCAAATGACGCCGTCACCCCGCCTGTGGTTGGGTCGGTCAGCACTGAAACATACGGAACTTTCGCTTTATCCAGCCGCGCCAGCGCCGCAGAAATCTTCGCCAGCTGCATCAGGCTGACCACGCCTTCCATCATGCGCGCCCCGCCCGAAGCCGACACAATAATCAGCGGAGTCTTCGAATCCAGCGCCCGCTCCACCGCCCGCGTGATCATCTCCCCCACCACCGCGCCCATACTTCCCCCAATGAACGCATACTCCATCGCGCTCACCGTCACCGACCGCCCCAGCAACTTGCCCTGCGCGTTGATCACCGCGTCTTTCAGACCCGTATCGTGCTGCGCCTGCCGCAGCCGCGACGAATACGGCTTCAGATCCACAAACTTCAGCGGATCCGTCGACGAAAGATTCCCGTCGAATGTTTCATACTGATTCTCATCCAGCAACAGCGCCAGCCGCGTCCGCGCATCGATCCGAAAGTGCTTTTCGCACTTTGGACACACATTCAGATTCTCTTCCAGATCCTTCTTCCATATGATCTGCCGGCAGTTCTCACACTTCACCCACAACCCCTCAGTGCGAACCGTCTTCTCGCCCGAAGTGTTCAGTTCCCCGGATTCACGCTTGAACCAAGCCATAAGAATTTAGCGATTGGGTGATCGGGTCATTTTGCGATTGGACAACGTAAAGTCGAACAAATCGCCCCATCACCCGATTGCTAAATCACCCAATTTCAGTATTCAATGCCCCGCTGCGCCATCACACCCTTCTCGTATGCATGCTTGACCTGCCGCATCTCCGTCACCGTGTCGGCGGCCTCGACAATTGTGGGGTGTGCGCTCCTCCCCGTCAAGATGACGTGCACCATCTCCGGTCTTTTCTTCAGGCTCTCTACCACCTTCGCTGGGTCCAGCATGCCGTAACTGATCGCATAATTGATCTCATCCAGCACCACGAGATCCCACTCCCCGGACTGGATCGCCTTCTCGCCTTCGGCCCACGCTTCCTCGACCATCCTCACATCTTCCGGGTCCGGCTTCTCGGCGCCCACCTTCACAAATCCTCGTCCCATCTGCTTCATCACAAACTTGTCGCCAAAGGCCTTCACCGCATCCAGTTCCCCGTAATGCCACGAACCCTTCAGGAACTGCAACATCAGCACCCGCATGCCCTGCCCCACCGCACGCAAAGCCATCCCCATCGCTGCAGTCGTCTTCCCCTTGCCCGGCCCCGTGTTCACGATGATCAGACCGCGTCGGACGTCATTCATGACAGGATCCCTGATTCTACTAGAAGCCATAAAAACAGTGGTCAGTGGCCAGGCGCCCCTCCTTACAATAATCCGTCCGTGCTCTGGCGGGTCTCGCTCACTGACCACTGATCACCGACCACTGACCACCGTTATGCTATTAATGCTGAACTTTCCACGGAACTCATGCATCCAACCTTGCGTACCCGGGTGCAAGCAGATCTCTGTCCCCTCGCAGACTGCGGAGGTCTCGACGTGATCAACAATTGTTTTCTGTTATTGTTTTGCGTGCTCGCGGCCATGCCTGCATTTTCCGCTCAGCACGTCGCCCTTCACCCCAGACCCGGCCTCGACTCCGGCGACCAGGAAATCATCCGCCAGGTCGTCGACATGGAGCGCCAGGCCAAAGAGGCCAGCCTCCGCCGCGACGCCGACTTCTCGCTTCGCACCCTTGCCGATGACTACGTTGCCATCACGCCGCTCGGCCAGGTCACCACAAAACAAGAAGCTATTTCCGCCCGCCACAGCGGACAACTCCGCTACGAATCCATGAACGTCACCGACATGGTGGTCCGCCTCTACGGCGATACTGCCGTCGTCACTGCCCGCGCCGACGTAAAGGGGCACCAACTGGGCGAAGATTTCAGCGGACTCTATCGCTACACCCGTGTCTGGGTCCGCCGCAACGGTCGCTGGCAAACGGTCAGCTACCAGGCCACCGTCACCCAGTAAACTCCTAGTCTCCATCGGTAGATGTGAACGCGGGGACAGCCGCCCCCGGCTGTCCGTCGAGCGAAGCTCGACCATTTTATTTATCATTGCCGCCGAAGTGATTCTGGTTTCTCCCGTGATCTACAATAAGCTCCTTTATTCCGAGGAGAGCCCTATGAGACGAACCGGCAGTCCATTTACTGATCTGCGCCTATCCCACTCGATTTTTCTCGCGATTCTGCTCGCGCTCTGTACCTCCGTCCCAACTCATTCCTTCGCTCAGGAATCCAAACTCGCCTCCACCAAGCGCGCTCAGATCGATGCTGCCGTCTCCAAATTCATGGCTTCCACCCATATTCCCGGGGTCTCCGTCGCCGTCGTCGAAAACGGCGAGTATGAGTGGGCCGGAGGCTACGGATTCGCCGATCTCGAGAATAATGTCCCCGCCAGCGAACACACGCTCTTTCGCCTGGCCTCCATCTCCAAATCGCTCACTGCCGTCGCCGCCCTTCAGCTCTGGGAACGCGGGAAGCTCGATCTCGATGCTCCCGTGCAAAAGTACTGCCCATCATTTCCTGAAAAGCCGTGGCCCATCTCCACTCGCCAGGTGCTGGGACACATCGGTGGAATTCGCCACTACAAGACCGGAGAAAACCAGCAGGACCCCGAAGGCGGCAATACAAAACACTTCGACGATCCCATCCAGGCGGGGCTGAATTTTTTCAAGGACGATCCACTCGTAGCCCAGCCCGGCACCTCGTTCCACTACTCCACTCAGGGATACACATTAATAGGCTGCGTAATAGAGGGAGCATCCGGCGCCAAATATCTCGACTTCATGCGCCAAAACGTTCTAGTTCCCGCGCAGATGGAACAGACGCAGGCTGACGACCGGTTCGCCATCATCCCGTATCGCACTCGCTTCTACGCAAAAACAGCGTCGGGCGCCGTGCTCAATGCCGATTTCCTCGACTCCACCTACAAAATCCCCGGCGGCGGCTGGCTCTCCTCCGCCGAAGACATGGCAAAATTCGAAGTCGCAATTTTGAATGACACGCTCGTTCGCCGCGCCACCCGCGACCTGATGTGGACTCCCCTCAAACCCTCCGACGGCGCCGAAGATCCTTACGCGCTAGGTTGGGGCTGGAGAAAAGCGACAGGCAACGAAGTCGCAGCCGTGGGCCACAACGGAGGACAGCAGGGCACCAGCACCGCCTTCCTCGTTGCGGCTGAGCAGCGCGCCGGCGTCGTAGTGCTGGCTAATATGGAAGGTCAAGACCCCGGGGCGCTGGCCAGAGAGATCCTCAACATTATCGCGGTCGCCTCAGACAGCAAACCCAAAGCGAAATGAACGACAAAACTATCTCGACCTTCCTACTTCCTTGATTCCGCCGGGCGTAGTCGAGGACGAACCTGTCTCTTCGTCACCGCCCAACAGCGGCGCCGCAATCCGCAAGGCTTCGACTTGCCGCTTCACTTTCGATAATTCCTGTTCTTTTGCCCGCAGTAGCTCCATCACATCTTTCATGACTACTCTCCAATGATTGCTCTAACGAAATTCATGTTCCTTCACCAACTCTAGGTCGCTGTGCCGTCCATGAACAACACACGAAAGTGCACGCGCGGTCCCTTCAATGCCCCGAATGATAAGGATGCCCCTTCAGAATCGTGAACCCGCGGTAGACCTGCTCAAGCAAAACTACACGAGCCAACTCGTGCGTCAGCGTCATCCGCCCCAGCGAGATCGTATGCTGGGCCGCGCTCCGCGCCTCTTCGCTGAATCCATCCGCTGGACCCACCGCAAACACCAGCGGCAGCGGATTGCGATCCTGGTAGTCTCCCAGAAACCGCGCCCACTCTTCCGACGAGAACTGCTTCCCCCTCGAATCCAAGAGCAGCAGCGTCGACTTCCCCGCGCTCGCTGTCTTACTGGCTTTCCCTGGCGCGCCCCGTCCGCACATTTGCAGCAGCGCCGCTTCATCTCGCACTGCTAGCCCCTCGACCGGCACGTAACGGGAAATCCTCTTAAGATACTCGTCCGTTAGCACTTGGATCGCCGGCTCTTTCGTCTTTCCCATCCAAGCAATCTTGATCTTCACGCTGACACTCGCATCGTAGTGAGGAGGGACGATTCGTATCAGGGTATGTCTTCAGGCATACCGTGACAGCTGTGTGATGAGAGCGCCCTCAGGCGTTGGCTTAGACGGCGAGCCTACGCCTTCTTGCGCCGCGCAATGACCGCGCGCTTGACCGGCTTTGTTTTGCTTTTCGCCTTTGCCCCAGCCTTCGCTCTGGGCTTCGATGTCAACTCCGAGGGCTCCAGCCTCTTGGCCGTCTTCCACAGCCGCTCCAGATCGTAAAACTTGCGCGCCTTCTCGGAAAATACGTGCACCACAAAGTCGACGTAGTCGACCAGGATCCACTCCCCCTGCCGGTAGCCCTCAACGTGTGCCGGCCGCACACCCGTCGATTTCAACCGCAGCTCCACTTCGTCCGCGATGGCCTGCACCTGCCGCGGATTCGTGCCGCTGCACAGCACGAAATAGTCGGTGAATGCTCCCGACCCTTTTTCCATTTCCAGGATGGAGATTTCTTCAGCTTTCTTGTCGAGGCAAGCCTGTATGACCGCCGTTACCTGTTCCTTCAATTCGTTTTTTTTCATGCGGAGAATCGGTCGTTAGTCGTTGGTGGTTAGTTGGTCGTTCGTCGCTGGCCCAACCCGGGCAGAGTCCCTATTGTAAACGACAGTTGCTTCCCGAGGTTTTTCCCGGTCAGAATCTGAAGCCTGCGGCAAGTGCTTCGGCAAGCGACGAACGACTAACGACCCTTATACAGCCCCATCTTCTTTATGTAATCCGCGACCGCCGGATCCACGAACCGCCCCAGCGGCTTGCCCGCGGCCGCAGCCTCCCGAATCGCCGTTGAGGATATCGGCTGGTAGACCT
Organism: uncultured Acidobacteriaceae bacterium; assembly: GCA_963827005.1. Lineage (GTDB taxonomy): Bacteria > Acidobacteriota > Terriglobia > Terriglobales > Acidobacteriaceae > Sulfotelmatobacter. The sequence continues at coordinate 132,899 of CAWGZD010000006.1, read as the reverse complement.
CGTCGAGCAGATGAATCGTTACACCCTTCAGCACCAGGTCGCCCGTAGCCGCCTGCTTGTGAAATGGACGCGTCACTTCCATCCGCGGCCGCAGGCTCGCAGGCAGCGCGTTCGCCACATCCGCCAGCGAATACCCCGGCCTGCTAGCAACCACAAACTCACACTCCCGGAATAGTGTCTCGGCTTGGTGCCACGTCGCAATGTCCGCAAACGCATCGATCCCGATGAGCAGAAAGAGCCTGTCCGCTTTCTTCGACGCCTGTTTGAGCCGCCGGACCGTGTCGACCGTGTAGTTCGGCTTCGACACGCGCGTTTTTTCTTTGCCCTTGGCCGGATTGCCTGCGTCGAAGTCTTCCGGAGCTTCGAGCAGCGAAGGCGTGAAGTCTTTCTCTTGCGCCGTAGCCAGCGCAATCATGGCGTAGCGATGCGGGAAGGCCAACAGCGGCTGCTTCTGCTTATGCGGCGGAATATGTGCAGGCACAAAGAGTATGCGGGAGAGGTTACAACGTTCCCGCGCAGCCCGGGCCAGCGCCAGATGCCCGCGATGGACCGGATCGAACGTCCCGCCGAAAAAGCCAATATTCATGAGCCGCTAGTGTCTTCGTTTGCAGCCCCGCTTGGCAAGCCCAACCCTAGGGCGCTCACCGCGAAACTGGTTTTGAAAAAGTGCGGCTTCAATCGGTGCCGTACAGCGACTGAAACCATGCTGGGGTATTGGCCGATCGTCCACCCTCGCCTTGTCTATTCGGCCGCCTCAACCCCGCCGCGAAAACAAATCGTCCCGGGAATCCGGAATGAACTCCTGTAATCTCGCAACTTCTAAAGCTTAGGACTAGCATGTTTCCTATGCGAGTAACCCTCCCCCTACTTCGCATCCAACCTGCCCGTGCGCCCATCCTGCGCTACGGTGTCGCTGTGCTCAGCACCACGCTCGCGCTCATCCCGGTGCTACTGCTCCCGAACATTGCGGAAAGCCGACTCGCAGTATTCGCCGTCGCCGTGATGGTGAGCGCCTGGTATGGCGGCTGGAAGCCGGGCCTGGTCGCGACCTCGTTCGCCCTCACCGTGAGCGCCTACTTCTCGTTCTCAGGAGAACATACTCCGGCGCAATATCGCTCCACCATGATCCGCCTGACCCTCTTCGTTGTGCTGGCAGCTCTGATCTGCTGGTTCAACGCCGCCCTGCGCGCCTCCCAGGAGAGCTTGCGGCACTCTGAAATGAATTTCCGCTCGCTCGTCACCAACGCTCCTTATGGAATTTGCCGCTGCGATTCCTCAGGCCAATTGCTGGATGCCAATCCCGCTCTCCTCGCCATGCTGGGATACTCGTCTGCCGAGGATCTGGTCGGCACCCACCTCGGAGCACTCTACGCCGACACGCAACAATGGTTCGAGCTGGCGGACTATTTGCGATCATCGGCCACCTTTAACGGACTCATCGTCGAGTGGAGGCGCCAGGATGGCACCGCCACGGTGGTGCGCGTCTCCGGCCGCGCAGTTTCTAACGGCGGCAAGGGACGGACCTTCGAGCTGTTCGCCGAAGATGTCACCGAGCGCCGCGCCCTCGAGCAGCAACTTCGGCAGTCGCAGAAAATGGAAGCCGTAGGCAGACTCGCCGGCGGCATCGCGCACGATTTCAACAACCTGCTGATGGTGATTTCCGGATACTCGGAGTTTCTTACTCGACCGCCTCGGTCCGGATCCCGCGCTGCGCGGCCCCGCTCAGGAGATTGCCAGCGCCGCCGTAGCGCGCCACGTCGCTCACCCGCCAACTCCTCGCCTTCAGCCGCAAGCAGATGCTCGCCCCGAAGATTCTCGATCTGAACAGCGTGGTCACCGAAAACCTGAAGATGCTCACCCGCATGATCGGCGAGGATATCGATCTGGTCATGGTTCCGGCAGCCGGGCTGGGCGCGGTACGAGCCGATGCCGGCCAGATCGAGCAAGTCATCATGAATCTTGCCGTCAACGCCCGCGATGCCATGCCCTCCGGCGGCAAGCTCACCATTGAAACCTCGAACGTCACTCGACGAGGAGTACGCCCGCTTTCATGCCCCCCTGCGCGCCGGCAATTACGTGATGCTCGCCATCAGCGATACCGGCGCCGGCATGGATGCCGAGACCCAGTCGCACATCTTCGAGCCTTTCTTCACCACCAAAGGCCCGAAGGGAACCGGCCTTGGGCTCTCCACGGTTTACGGCATCGTCAAGCAGAGCGGCGGCTACATCTGGGTCTACAGCGAGCCGGGCAAGGGCACGACCTTCAAGATCTATCTGCCCCGCGTCGCCGGAAGCAACCGAAAGTCCCTCAGTCGTCGCCCTCCCCGCCGAGGCCGTCGCCGCCGAACCCGGAACAGAAACCATCCTGCTGGTCGAGGACGAGGCTAACCTGCGCTATCTCGCCCGGCAATATCTCGAGAAGCAGGGTTATCGGGTCATAGAAGCCGCCGATGGCGCCGTCGCCATGCAAATCGCAGTCGCCCATGAGGGCGTGATTCATCTGCTGCTGACCGACGTGATCATGCCCGGCATGAACGGCCGCGAACTCGCGCAGCGCATTTCAGAAATTCGCCCCAACGTGAAAGTTCTCTACATGTCCGGCTACACGGAAAATGTAATCGGGCGCAACGGCACGCTGGATGCCGGCGTACGCCTGCTCCAGAAGCCCTTTACCCTCCGCGACCTGAAAAGCAAAGTTCGCGAAGTGCTCGAGTCCACCCTATCTTCCCCGGAGGTTGCCATGTCAGTTCAAACCGCTCACGCCAAGCCGACCGCAGGACTGCCCCATTTACCATCTTCGCGCGCGCAACGTTTTCAGCTTCACTTGCCTTTGAAATACCGCCGTCTCGACGAAGACAAATGGCACGACGGGGAAACCAGAAACATCAGCCGCTCTGGTTTGCTGTTTCAGGCGGAGGATCTCTTGCAACCCAATGTGATCCTGGAAATTAATCTGGTGCTGCCCGTCGGAGATCGCCGGACTCTCGCCTACAGAAGTGGTTTGCCGCGGAGAAATCGTGCGTACCGTGGGGTCGAATGGCGAGAAAATGCCGCCCGCCCTGGCCGCTAAGATTCTTCAGTATCACTTCCAGCACGGTTCGCAGTTGCCGCGGGCGTGAATTCGGTACCAGTACCTGGTACTCAGTACCCAGTTAAACCGGTTTTCCCTGTGCTGGGTACTAGGTACTAGATGTCAGCGCCTGTCCCCGCAAGGCATTCACTTCCTTGGCCATGGCGAACTTCAGCTCCTCGATCCCTTTGCCGGTCACCGCTGAGATCTCGTAGAGCTTTAGCTTGTGTTTCTTGCAATACTTCTTCAGCGCTGCAACCTTGTCTTTATTGGCCACATCGATCTTCGACGCAACCATGATCATCGGCTTGTCTTCAAGACCAGCACCGAAGCTGGCCAGTTCGCCGAGAATCACTTCCACATCTTTCACAACGTCAGGGCGGCCGCTTGCGTCAGACACATCGACGAGATGAACCAGCAGGCGTGTGCGCTCAATGTGCCGCAGAAACTGCGTACCCAAGCCGGATCCGGTGTGCGCGCCTTCGATCAAGCCTGGTATGTCGGCGACCACAAAACTGATTTCGCTCTTAGGATCGCCCACGGCCACCACGCCGAGGTTCGGTTGCAAAGTAGTGAAAGGATAGTCGGCGATTTTCGGCCGCGCCGCAGAGATGCGTGAGATCAGCGTCGACTTACCCACATTGGGATAGCCAACCAGCCCAACATCCGCGAGCAGCTTCAATTCAAGCTTGAAATTATGCTCTTCACCGGGACGCCCGTCCTCATGCTCCCGCGGAGCCTGATGCACCGAAGTAGCGAAGCGCGCATTTCCGCGTCCGCCACGGCCACCGCAGGCAATCACCATGCGCTGGTCCGGCGCCGAAAAGTCGAACACTTTCTCGCCCGTCTCCTCGTCGTACACAATCGTTCCGACCGGAACCTTTAGAATTATGTCTTCGCCTTCGCGTCCGCTCTTGTTCGAACCTTCACCGTGGCGTCCGCGCTCCGCCTTGTATTCGGGATTGAAGCGGAAGTGAACCAGCGTGTTATGCCGCTCGCTCGATTCCATGATCACGTCTCCGCCGTTGCCCCCATCGCCGCCCGAGGGCCCGCCGCGCGGAACATATTTCTCGCGGCGAAAGGCCATGCAGCCATTGCCGCCGTCCCCTGCCTTCACCCGGATTCTTGCCTCATCAATGAACATGGTTGCTAGTCAGTGCTGAAAAACAAAAAGCCTCGTCCCGAAGGCGAGGCTCTGTGGCGCGGGCGCCCCCGCCCGCGAGTGCCGGCGGCGTGAGCGAACTACTCGGCCAGTTCCATCGGCTCGACCATGACAAACTTGCCCATCGAGCCCTTGTTCAGGAACTTGATGCGCCCCGTGATCTTGGCAAACAGAGTATCGTCTTTGCCGCGGCCAACGTTCAGTCCCGGCTTCACCCGTGTGCCGCGCTGCCGCACGATGATGGTCCCGCCGGGCACGATCTGCCCGCCGAATGCCTTAAACCCAAGCCGCTGCGCGTTCGAGTCGCGCCCATTTCGTGATGTTCCCTGCCCTTTTTTATGTGCCATGAATCAGCTCTCAATTCCTTTGAAAAGTAACGCTACGATTAAGTAGCGTCGGCTGTCTCGAGGGCATCTTGCCCTCGCAAACCTATTTCTTCTTCTTTGGTGCAGCTTTCTTAGCCGCACTCTTTTTGGGAGCAGCCTTTTTCTTGGCGTGTCCCTTCGCGGTCTTGGCATGAGACTCATGCGCCTCGTGCTCCTCCACCGCCGCGACCTTTTTCACCTTCGGCTTCTTCTTCTCCAACTCCGGAGCCTTGAAGCTCTGCCCGTCAAACGCGATCTCCGTAATGCGCACCGCCGTATAAGCCTGCCGGTGTCCGCGCAGCTTCTTATACTGCTTCTTGCGCTTGTAGTGGAAAACCAGAATCTTCGCGCCGCGTCCTTCTTCCACCAACTCACCGACCACGCGCGCTCCCGATTCCGGCTTCCCGATCTTGCCTTCGCCGCCTGACACCGCCAGAATATCGGCAAACTCCACCTGGCCATCGGTGCCCGTGGCCTGCTTTTCCACTCGAATCACGTCTCCGGGCGCCACCCGGTACTGCTTTCCACCGGCGCGGATAACCGCGTACATACGTCTGCCTCCGTCAAAATGTCGTGAAAGTCAGCTCACCAAGCGCGACTCATGCACACACGCACGCAACTTTGGGGCCTGCTGAACTTCTTCCGCTTGCTGTGTTTTCCGCCGCGGCGCGTGAGCAGCCAAGGCGAGCGTCCCCAGAACGGGTCGGCGAGTACAGGCAAACTCAATCATTCTAGCGTGTGCTGTGGAAATCGGTCAATGCGTCGCTTTGCGGATTACAACCTAGTATGCGAGAATGCCGCCGATTCTTCGCACCAAGCCAGGGAGGAACTCAACATGAAGCGCCTTTCTACCGTTCTGTCGTGCCTGCTCGCTCTCACACTCTTAAGCGTCGCACAGTCGCCTAAAGCGGCCGCGAAGAAGGCTGCAGCCCCCGCTGCTCCCGACAAAGCTTATCTGCAAAAGATCTGGGACGGCTGGTCCACACTCGACCCCGCCAACGTCGCCAAGTTCTATGCCAGCGGCGCGCACACCTTCTTCGACATCGCCCCTCTGAAATACGGAAGCTGGGACGACTATTCAAAGGGAGTGCAATCCGTCGTCTCCGGCTACAAGAGCGCGAAGTTCATCCTGAACGATGACGTCGCGATTCATCCCCACGGAGACTTGGCCTGGGCCACAGCCACCGTCAGCGAAGAGATGACCACGAAAGCCGGCAAGGTTGAGATGGGCAACTTCCGCTGGACCGTCGTCTTTGAGAATCAGGATGGCAAGTGGATGATCGTCCACGAACACGTGTCCGAGCCGGTGCAGTAGCAATTCTAGACAGACTCCCTCATTTCCCTCGCCGGCGATTACCTCTGTAATCGCCGGTAACCTCGGTTCTCTTGCAGAAACAACTCCGCTGCGCCAGTGTTAATACCAAAGGACCAACTGAAACGCTGGGAGGCTTCGCCATGCGCAACCGAATCGTCATTCTGATTCCGCTTTTCCTGTTATCCACTCTGACCTGGAGCCAGCAGCAGCCTGCAGGTAGCAGCGCTCCGGCCAGCGGTCAGCCGAGCATGCCAGGCATGGACATGTCCGGTCACGACATGTCGAACATGAACATGAAAGACATGCCCATGGGCGGAGATAAAGACAGCGACGCCAGCGCCCACGCCATGCATTCCATGGAAGGCCACATGGATATGGGCCCGCACATGAAGATGACGGCCCTGCGCCCGCCGAAGCCCGGGGACGCCGAACGCGCCAAGGAGGTGGTCGAGTCGGCGCGCAAAGCCTCAGAACATTACATCGACTATCACGTTGCGCTGGCCGAGGGCTTCAAGATCTTCCATCCCGAGTTTCCGCAGAAAATGTATCACTTCACCAACTACCGGTACGCAATGGAAGCCGCCTTCCGCTTCAACCCCGAGCATCCGACCTCGCTGCTCTATGAAAAGCACGGCGAAGACTACAAACTGATCGGCGTAATGTACACGGCTCCCAAGCGCTTGGGCGAAGATGAACTGGACCAGCGCGTTCCCCTGAGCGTCGCGCAATGGCACGAGCACGTGAACTTCTGCGCTGCGCCTCCCGATCGTCGCGGGGAAGGTTTCTCGCCCCATCCGCAGTTCGGCTTAAAAGGATCGATCACCACGCAGGAAGCCTGCGACGCCGCCGGCGGAACCTTTCACCCCGTAGTCTTCAACTGGATGGTCCACGTCTACCCGTTCGAAAAAGATCAGGCCAGCATCTGGTCCGTCGACCGCCAGCACGGCGACGCGGATTAAATCCGTGTGGCGCGGGCACTCTTGCCCACAAAGTTTTCTTTACGCTAACCACAACGCGGGCAGCACTGCCCGCGCTGCGTCAGTCCGGGTAACTTTCCTTCGCCTGGTTTCCTGCCAGACAGAACACAACAGCGCTGTTCCACACATTGTGAAGTTGCACAATTTCATTCCTGAGACGAATTCACAGTAGTTTTTTGCTACCGGAAGTTCGCACGCCTCGTCCATACCAGTGTGAACGGAAGCTCCCTGAAAAACATGAAACCGAAAACGTGGAACTTTCGGTGAGGCAGCTCCGTAGTAGTGGATGTAGGCAGCCGGCGCAGAGGTGAAGCTGGCAGGATTTTTCAGAGGCAGGTTCTTGCGGGGTCAGGGGATTCTCTCACGCTCGGTTTGGCGGCCCAGGTGAGAAAACCCCCATACACAGCGCGATTGGTCCAGCGGCTTGTCCGCTGAGCGTATCGGCTGAACCCCAACGGCTGCATTGTAGGCGATTCGCGGCAAAACACAAAGGTTTTCTCGCGCAAGTCGTGAACCGGGCCGCCCCAGCCGTTCTCCGACGAAATTCGGAGAAGAAAAAGGAGCAGTCATGAAGTTCGCGACCGTGTCGAAGAGTGTAGTGATGGGGCTGGCGTTGCTGTTGGCTTCAAGCGCCTTTGCCGGAACCAAAGCCAGTTTGCAACTTAGCAATCCTGTGATGCTCAACGGAACCACGATCAAGCCCGGCGACTATAAGCTGGAGTGGGAAGGCACCGGTCCTAATGTGGAATTGAGCATCCTCCACGGCAAGACCGTGGTGGCAAAAGTGCCTGCGCGAGTGGTCGAACTGCCGACTCCGGCCGCCAATGATGCCGCCGTTACGATGAAGAACGGCAGCGGCCCCAGCTCGCTAGCCGGTCTCCGCTTCCAGGGCAAGAAATTTGCGCTGGACCTCAGTGAAGGCAGCGACGCCATGCAGGCAGGCTCTAGCAAGTAACGGCCATCGCATGCACGAATACGCGATTGCCATTCCGAGTCAGGTTTGTCACCCCGAGCGAAGCGAGGGACCTTGGTTCTTGCCGTCACCGGCACTCTAGCTGTTGCAGGCATGAACCAGTATTCCTCACTTCCGCTCGGGATGACGGTTCGTAACAGGGATGAGATTTTGTAAGGAAACCACCAGTTCGCAACCAGAAGCAGCACTTGTCAATGAGTTCTAGTTCGGCGAAGCCAGCACGTCATCGTAGTAACTGATCATCGCCCGCCGCGGCTTCGTCTTCAATCCCTTCAGCGGAACTTTCTGCTCGATCGAATTGCTCCCGGAAAGTTTCGCCCGCCCCAGAAACAGTATGTCCCCGTCCGCCAGCTCCAGGTAAATCGGCACCGGCATACGGAAATCGTCCTTCACATTGGATTGCGCGATCTTGAAGCTGAGGACCACGTCACCATCCGCGCCAGTGTCGAACGAATAATCCAGCTTGTAGGCGGGCAACTGCGTGCCATACACGTATTCGTTGAAGAACCAATCCATCTTCTGGTTCCCCTCCATATCCATCTCCCGCGTCATGTGCTTTTCCACCATGGCTTTGAAGTCTTCGGTGGTCGCGGACTTCCCGCCATAGGTTGTTACGAAATCCTGCATCATTTCTTTGAACCGCTGGTCGCCCGTCTGCCGCGTCCACATCATCATCCGGATCATGTGCAGAATGTAGGCGCCCTTGGGATAGATGAGGTGCCGCGTCAGGTCACCACCCGTTCGCGAATTGCTCATGCGGTATCCCATCGTGACCGGCCCGGCATCGATGGCGCGGAAGCCTTCGGCGTTGCGCTCCAGTAGCAGCTCGCGCTCATCGTTCCAGAACGCAATGAACTTCTGCCGGCTCTTCTCAAGGAAATACAGGTAGATCGAGGCCGACATCTCGGCAAAACCTTCGCTCATCCATTGATCGCGATAAGATTCGAATCCCACAGTGTGGCCCCACCACTGGTGCGCCACTTCGTGTGGCGTGACCACCTTCCAGTATCCGCGGTCGCCAAAATCCATGCCCAGCTGGTGGCGTACCGTGGTGTCGAAGAAGTAGCACATGGGGATCCACACCAGCTCCGGCCAGGATTGTCCATACCTGCAGTCGGTCTGCTGAGTAATTGCGAGGCGTTTGAAGGAAGAAGGTCCGAAATAGTCCGTGTAGATTGTCGTCGCAAGCTCACCCTCGGCCAGCGCCTTCTTGATAAGGCCGGTCGTGCTCATGGTTCCCAGGGCCATCCCGGTTCCGAGGTGCGATCCCATGCTGGGCAAATCAGCGCCACCTGCGTGTTGCAGGCTCTCCACCCAGCTCGGCGGATTCTCGTTGGCAAAGGACTGCACCAGGTATTCCGGTTTGGTCAGCTTCACTTCTTCTTCTTTGAATCTTCCGAAGTTGAATCCCGCCACGGTCTGCGGAGCTTCGCTCTTCCACACCGTCACGTTCTGCCCGCCGTCGTTGCTCTCGCTGACCAGTTCTCCGGTGGCAGCGATCTTCATTCCTTTCGGAATGTGGAAGGTCATGTCATAACTGACGCGCTGGCCGAACGCGCCATTGGGGTACCAGTCTTCGCGCGCGATGGGGAAGTAGTTGCCGCCGCCTTCGTCAGACACCGCCTCTTTGCCGCCGTAGACCGTCGTGATGGTGAATTTGTCGCCGGCGGCCAGCGGCTTCGGCAGAATGATCCAGAAGCCGGCATCTTCATTTTTCTCTTCCTGAATGAACGCCATGCCCTGTCCATCAGCGGTAACGCTCTGCACCCGCAGGGTCGGAAACAGGTCGAGGGGAATCACGCGCGCCCCGTTCACTCGCACCACAAACGTGGTCGTGGCCTTCCCCATAAGGTTAGCATTTTTTTCAATGGTGGTATCGAGCAGCTGATGTTCAATATGAAGAAGGCCGCCAGCGCTTCTTTCCCGGATCGAGAGTGGGAACGCAGCCCAGACTCCGAACTTATTTTCGTCATAAGTCATCAGGCCCACTTCTTCGCGCATGATGTAACGCGCCCCGCGCGGGTCCACCACGAAAATTTCTTTGTCGTTATAGCGCTTGCCATGGACGAAGGCCACAAACAGCTCCCCGGGCTCCGGGCTCAACACGTCCTGCAGAATGCGCGCGTCCAGGTTGTACTTTAGGGCGCGGCCATGACGCATCGCGTTCTGGCTGTCCTTGAGCAAGCCGCTATCACAGGCTCCCGAGGCCGCTCCACCGGCTTTCTTGATCTCCTCATAGGTAGAGTCCGTGAAGCGCAGCACCAGGTGGTTGAAGTTTTCGCTGAATTCATTTTCTTTGGTCAACAACTTCAACATGCCTATCTCGGCCAGCGGAGGCGAGATCACGAAGTTGCCGTCACCGACGAACACCGCTCCCGTCACCCGGCCTTGCACCGGCGCTGTAAAACAGACGGTGCCGGAACGCAAGTGAAACGTTCCTGCATCGCGCTTGAGATCAAGATTGCTGACGCTAACCGCTTCGCCTCCCAGCGTAAGGTTGCGCAACGCCTGGTAGGTTGGATCGGAGTTGGGTCCTGGCGTCGCATTCTGCGCCGCCGCGGGAAGACACCCAAGCAACAGCCCTGCAAGCAGGGTTCGAGCAAGTGACGGCATGAAACCTCCCGGGGGGAAGGAGACTGGTTATTATGCCGGGTCCGGCGGGAATTGCAAGTGCGGGGTGGGATTCAAACAGGCAAAACCATAGCTGGTAGCTCCAGGGAGGGCGGCCGTGATGGTCCGGCTACGGGTGATTGGCCTCGCCCAGGAAGGCGTAAAGCATTTTCTGTCCGCTGGGCTGTTTGCCGCCCGCCGCGGGCTCGACCGTGACGAATACTGAACCGATTTCCTTCACCAGCGCCGGGTTATCAACCTTCAACAGCCAACGCCCATGCCCTTTGGCGTCCGCGCGCAGGAAGCCCAGGCTGTGCGGCGACTTTCCCGCCTCAGGCATCGCCCAGACCTGAAAACCGCGATTGGCGTTGAGTGCCTGCCCTTCATTCAAATCAAAGGCGTAAAAGGTAAGCGATTTGCCTTCGGTCAGGAAAACGCGTCCAAAGGCCGGGCTGGGGTCACCATTCGGGTCAGTGTCGCGGACGTCGATCACATGCAACTGGCGGGACGCCATAAGCTCCCCGATGTCTTTGCCTGAAGATGCGAGCTGCCGCTCCATGTCAATGGTTGCGCTAGCGACCCGCAATTTATCGGAGAGTTCGGTAATGCGAGCCTGCTGCTCCACCAGGGACACTTCGTCGTTGATGCGCAACTGGCTGCTGCGTGCAGCCTCGTCTTTGGCCTCCGCGAGCAGCTTCTCCTGGTTTCGGGCTTCGTCCAGCAGTTGCGCGCTCCGGCTGGAGGATCGCTCGGCTTCTCCCTTGGCCTGTTCGCCGTTGCGCCGCAGGTTCTCGGCGGTTGCGGTAGCGTTCCCCAGTTGAGCACGCAGGTCTTGAATCTCGCGCTGACCGGCCGCGACCGACTCGCTTAACTGAGACAAGCTCGCCGTAAGGGCAGAGTTCTGCCGCTTTAGCTGATCAACCCGCTGCTGGGCTTGAATGGATTCCCGCGACGCGGGATGCCCATATCCATAGAACACAGCCATCACGATCACGGCCGCCAATGCGGTCGCGGTCGCAAAGACGAAACCAACTCTCCTGCTGTGATGCCGGGTTGACTCTTCGACGTCAGGGGAGAAGGCCATCCCTTCGACCCGGGCGCGTCGCAGGAATCGCGGGCGCAGGCCGGGATCAGGGTGGGTTTTTATGCGATCCAGGAATTCGCGAGCCGGACTCACGGTCAGCGGCAGTCCGAAGCCAGCGAGCCTGCTGTACTCCTGCTCGGCTTGCCGGCATTCAGCGCAAACCTTGGTGTGTTCCCGCAGCTCAACAAGTTCGTCGCCCGACAGGAATCCGCCGGCTTCAAGAGCAGCCAATTCTTCGAAATGAGAGTGATCGGTCATCGCTGCTACTGCTAGCTGGCTGCCTTTCTCTTCTCGGGAGTGTCTCCCACGAAGGAACGAAGTTTCTGAAGTCCGCGGTAATAGTGGTGGCGGACGTTCGAGAGGGAGTCGCCGGTTTTGCTGGCGATCTCCTTCATCGAAAGTCCGTTGTAGCTGGCCAGCTCGACCACCCGTTTTTGGGCGCCGTTCAATGTGGCCAGCCCCTGACGGAGCAGGTGGTTCAGCTCATGCTGCGTAAACCCGCCGAGGGGAAGGGCTGTCTCAGACATGCGGGTCTCGACTTCCTCCAGCTCCGTCTGGTCGTAGAAACTCCTCGCATTCAGATGTTGCTTGCGATTGATGGCCCGATGGTAGGCGTACTGGAGAATCCACACTTTAGTAGTGCCTTTGGCAGGGTCGAATTGTGCCGCCGAGCGAAAAATTTCCAGGAAAACACTCTGCATGAGGTCTTCCGCCTCTCCTGGATCGCGGATGATTTTCAGAGCGATGCTCAGGACAAGGCGGTGGTAGCGGTCGAACAGAACGGCCAGCGCGTCGTTGCAGCCGCCCTGCAAAAACGCCATTAAGTCGTTATCGTTCAGTTCTCTCAACCCGGCGAAACTTGGAGGAGGCACTCCGCCCGGCGAGGGCACAGGCTGCGGGATGGCGGGCTTTGGAGGCAAGCTGTTTCACTCTGGGTGGGGGTTCCAGACGATTCCGGTGACTGGCGATTATACCCCAAAAAAATTGTCAAAGTTGACAGGTGGCAGAGCCAAAAACGGCGCGTAGAACCCCATTTGACGGGAAAATGAGCTCTTGATTTGGAAAAGAGCCGCCGGCATGTCTAAATCGGGGATCCACTGAGCTGTCTGTTGATAAACACCGCCAAGATCCTGCTTGTAGATGACTTCGAAGGTTGGCGCAGGTTTGCCGCCTCTATGCTGCGGGAGAACCTTGAATGGCAGATCGTCGGCGAGGCCGCCGACGGATTGGAAGCCATCCAAAAAGGGGAGGAACTGCGGCCGGATCTGATTGTGCTGGACATCGGAATGCCGAAGTTGAATGGAATGGACGCCGCTCGAAAAATTCTCAAGAGTAGCCCGGACTCCAAGATCATTTTCGTGACCCAGGAATCTTCTTCAGAGGTAGTGCTCGCGGCCCTTAGCCTGGGGGCGCGGGGCTATGTTACGAAAACAATGGCCAGGAGCGATCTGCCAGCTGCCGTGGAAGCGGTGCTCGAGGGCGGCTGGTTTGTCAGCAGCGGGTTGATTACCGGTGGTTCCAGCTAAGCAGCCACCATGTGGTTGCGGACGGCGTACTTGACCAGTTCGGCGCTGCTCCTGGCGCCCAGCACCTCCATCATGCGGTACTTGTGATAAGCCACTGTCCGGGTCGACATGTTGAGGACGGCGCCAACTTCCTTCATCGCCTTTCCTTCGGCCAGCAGCTGCAGCACTTCCCGCTGGCGGCCCGTGAGGCGTTCCTCTTCGGTGACCAGCTTCTTATGCTGCCAGCGCAAGCACTCGATGGCATCTCGTGAAATGCCTTGCGACATGAATGTTTTTCCTCGTAACACTTCCCGGACGGCAAGCACCATCTCGGCCGAGGCACAAGTCTTCAGCAGATACCCGGAGGCTCCGCGCTCGAAGGCTTCAGCGGCCACTTCCATGTCAGTGCTCATGGTCAGGTAGACCAACTTCACGGCGGGCAGCATTTCTTTCAGCTTCCGTCCCGCATCCAAGCCATTCAGCACGGGCATGGCGATATCGAGCACGATCGCGTCCGGTTTCAACTCGAGGGCCGCGCGCAGAAGGGCGCGGCCGTCGCTCACCATTCCGACCACATCAAATTCGGTTTCCAGCAGTCTCTTACACAGTTCCGCAACCAGAGTGTGGTCGTCGGCAATCAGAATGCGGGGACGCTTTATCATGCAGTCACCCCCTGCTGCGGTTGTGCGGCTTCGTCTTTCAACATGCCGCTTGCCAGTAACGCCAACTCGGCTTCAGGAATCGCGAGTTCGGTAAAACCGCAATCCATACAGACAAGAAGTTTTGGAAACACCCAGACCGGAGGCTTGTCCAGACCTTCCATTCCGGGAAAATGGATATTCACTTCCGAGCCAAAATTCAGCTGGCTTTCCGACCTGCAGGATTTACATCTCATGACAGTACTCCCCCGCGAGGCAATACCAGGGATCCTCGCCATACTGCAGTGTGCCTTCCCGCTTCAGGAATTGTGCCATGCAGGTTTGGGAAAAATTTGATTCGACGAGATTGCAGGGCGGCGAGGGGAAACTCGCGGAACCGCCGTTCTCCCGGCCGGAGGAAGGTCGGCGCGATTTCTGGCAACAGGGCGGCTAAATATATGAATACAAAGGGAGTGACACGGCATTGCTAAAGCCACACCCTGATAAGCACCTATGACCTTGCGAGATACATAACATAGCTCAACAGGCGCTGTGCCAGCGACTGCTCTCAATACTTCGGCACCTTCGGATCCACGCGGTCTGACCAGGCGGTGATCCCGCCCGCCAGGTTGTGCACTTTGGCGAAACCGGATTGCTGCAGGAACGCGACTGCCTTGGCGCTGCGGCCACCCATCTTGCAATGGACGACGATTTCGCGGCTGGAATCCAGTTCGTGCACGCGCTTGGGCAGATCGTTCAGCGGAATCAGATGTCCGCCGATGTTGCAGATCTGATATTCGTGCGGCTCGCGCACATCGAGGACGAAGAGATCTTCTTTCGCATCCAGACGGCGCTTCAACTCTTCGACTTGAATTTCTGGAACCCCAGTTCGCCACCGGTTTTTCCTCCCCGCGAATGCCGCAAAACTCGTTGTAGTCTATCAGCTTTGTCACGGTCGGATGCGTGCCGCAGACCGGGCAATCGGGATTCTTGCGCAGCTTGAGCTCGCGGAACTTCATGCCGAGCGCATCAATCAGCAGCAGGCGGCCGATGAGCGGCTCACCCGACCCCAAGAATCAACTTGATCACTTCGGTGGCCTGCATCACGCCCACGAGCCCGGGCAGAATGCCCAGCACGCCGCCTTCCGCGCAAGAAGGAACCAGACCCGGCGGCGGCGGCTCGGGATACAGGCAGCGATAGCACGGGCCATCTTCGGTGGCAAACACGCTGGCCTGCCCTTCGAAGCGGAAAATCGAACCGTAAACGTTGGGCTTGCCGGTGAGCACGCACGCATCGTTCACCAGGTAGCGCGTGGGAAAATTATCGGTGCCGTCGGCGACGATGTCGAAGTCGCGAAAAAGTTCGAGCGCGTTCTCGCTGCTCAAGCGGGTGTCGAACTTCCGCAATATTCAGAAATGGATTGATCGCAGTCAGCTTGTCGGCGGCGGAATCGAGCTTCTTGCGGCCCACGTCGGCGGTGGAGTGAATAATCTGCCGCTGCAGGTTGGTGTAATCCACCACATCGAAATCGACCAGGCCGAGCGTGCCCACGCCGGCAGCGCCAAGATACAACGCCAGCGGCGAACCCAGACCGCCCGCGCCGATGCACAGCACGCGCGCCGCCTTCAGCTTCTGCTGCCCCTCCATGCCGACTTCGGGCATGATCAGATGGCGCGAATAGCGGAGGATTTCGTCGTTGCTCAGGGTGACTGGAATTTCGGTGGTGTCGTAGCCATAAAGTCCTCGGTTGAAATTTGGATTGCGGAATCGTCGCGTCTGGATGCTAGCAACAGGCAGGACAACAACAGCGATTTGTGGCGGAAGATTTCAACTCTCGATCCCTGAATCTCAATTCCAGCGCCTAAAGGCACGACTGACGGTGCGCATTCCACGGTATGCCTGAAGGCATACGCTGATACGAATCAAAACCAACGGCATGCCTGAAGGCATCTCCGACTCGCATCAGACTGCGCCTCCGGCGATGGAAGGCACGATGGAAATGTTATCACCTTCCTTCACCGCAGTCGCTTCTTTCTGCAGATAGCGGATGTCTTCGTCGTTGACGTAGAGGTTGACGAAGGCGCGTAGTTTGCCGTCTTCGGTGTAAAGATGGCGGCGCACGTCGGGATGCTGCGCTACCAGCGCACTCATGGCTTCGGCCACGGTAGCAGCTTTCACGTCGACTGTGGACTGTTTCCCGACATACTGCCGCAAAGGCGTTGGGATGTGAATCTTGCTCATAGGTCTAAGAATAAAGGATGCGCCGGGAGCGCGCCAAGATTCAGGACTGCGCGAGGTGAGCCCGGAGCAGTCAAATGCGCCAATGATTGGCCTGCCGTAGAATGAAGGCGAATAAGGGAGAAACTACGATGACGATCTTTGATCCGGCTCGGGGCAGAATTATTGATGGTGGTGGCGGCGGCGGTCTTCTGCGGCTGATCGGACTTGGCGTTGCCGCATTCCTGCTGGTTATTTTGCTTTTTAGCGCAGTGACCCGGGTGGGGACGGGTCATGTCGGCGTTCTCACGCTCTTTGGAAGAGTCACGGGCGAGAGTCTGGGCGAGGGAATGCACGTCATCAACCCGCTGAAGACCAATAACGAACTCTCGATCCAGACACAGACGTTGAAGGAATCTGCCAGCGTGCCTTCCAGCGAAGGTCTGATGATGAGTCTGGATACGTCGCTGATTTACCATCTCAATCCGGACCGGGCGGCTGAAGTTTTCCAGAAGATTGGCGCGGATTATGAAAACGTGGTCGTTGAACCTACGCTTCGCTCCGCCATCCGCGAAGCAACGGCTTCCCATACCGCCAACGCCCTCTACACCGGTGAGCGCGAAATGGTGGGCAAGCAGATTTATGACCAGGTCAGCGCACAACTCAACCAGCGTGGGCTGACAGTAGAAAACGTGCTGCTGCGCGACATTCAACTCCCGGCCACCTTGAAAGCCGCGATCGAAGCCAAGCAACAGGCCGAGCAGGAATCGCTGGCCATGAACTTCCGTCTGCAGAAAGAAACGCAGGAAGCGCAGCGCAAGCGCATCGAAGCCGCCGGCGTGCGCGACTTCCAGCAGATTGTTGCCCAGGGCATCACGCCGTCGCTGCTGGAATGGAAAGGCATTGAGGCTACGGAGAACCTGGCCAAGAGCCCGAACTCGAAAGTCGTCGTCATCGGAAATAACAAGAATGGGCTGCCGTTGATTCTCGGGCAATAAGGGAGCGGGTCTTGGTTTCGGGTCTGAGGTCTTAGATCTTGGGTCTTGGGTCCTGGGTGTGGATTTCGAATCAACTCCGACGCCTGATACCTGGGACCTACGACCTAAGACCTGGCACTTGCGACCCAGCCGAACGCTGCTACCATGACAGCGTGCTGCCGCTGCTCGACATTCGCAATCTAAACATTGAATTCCCGGCTGCCGCCCTGCGGGCGGGACGGGCAGGAGCGTCCGTCCCCACACGAACGCTGGTCGCCGTTCGCGACGTCAGCTTCACGATTGCTGCCAGCGAGGTGCTGGGGCTGGTGGGCGAATCCGGTTCGGGCAAGTCAATAACTTCTCTGGCTATCATGCGGCTGCTACCGCCGCAAGCGCGGATTTCAGGCGAGATTCTTTTTTCGCCGAGAACGGCGCAACCCGAAATCTCGCCCGCTTTGCCAGAGGACTCCATGCGGCAACTGCGAGGCTCGCGGATCGGGATGATCTTCCAGGAGCCGATGACGGCTCTGAATCCTGTGATGCGGGTCGGCGACCAGATTGCCGAGGCCGTGCGGGCTCACGGTTCTCGATCGAAGCGCGAGGCCGCGTTGCTTGCGGTGCAAGCCATGACGGAGGTCGCCATTCCCGAGCCCGACCGCCGGGCTCGCGACTATCCTCATCAGCTTTCCGGCGGCATGCGGCAGCGGGTGATGATCGCGATGGCGATCGTGAACCGGCCGCAGTTGCTGATTGCCGATGAACCCACGACCGCGCTCGACGTCACCATTCAGGCGCAAATTCTTGACCTGCTGGCGGACCTCCGGGCCAAGTTTGGCCTGGCCATGCTCTTCATCTCGCACGATCTTGCAGTGGTGTCGCAAGTCGCCAGCCGGGTGGCCGTGCTGTATGCGGGCAGCGTGGTCGAACTCGGAACCCGGCAGGAGATTTTCAAAGCTCCGGCGCATCCTTATACTCGCGGGCTGCTGCACGCGGTGCCCGACCTGAAGACAGAGCGCAGCCTTCCACTGGGCACCATCGAGGGCACGGTACCGCCGCTGCACGCCATGCCGCCGGGTTGCGCCTTCGAGCCACGCTGCGGCTTCCGCGTGCCCGAATGCTCCCGCACACTGCCGCCGCTGGTCGAGGTTGCGCCGGGACATTGGGCGCGTTGCCCTGTGGTGAATATGAAGCCCTCAATGTGAAGCAAGGGTCAATTGCGAAACAGCTTTTGCGGAATAAACTGCACCTAGGTATCGCTTCCGTTCCCGCTCGTTCTATAATCGCGAGTTTGTCTGGTGCTCATTGCGCATACTGGTCCTTAGCGATATTCACGCCAACCTCGAAGCGCTGGAGGCCTGCCTGGCGGCGGCTCCCGCGTATGACTTCGTGGCCAATCTCGGCGACGTAGTGGGCTATGGAGCTTCTCCCAATGAAGTGATTGAACGCTCGCGCAGCCTGGGAAAGATTTTCGTCCGGGGCAATCATGACAAGGCTGCGACCGGATTGCTCGATCTGGAGGATTTCAATCCTCTGGCGGCGGCCGCTGCGATTTGGACTCGCGACCAGTTGCTTCCCGAGCATCACGGCTGGCTGCATTCTTTGCCGCGAGGTCCGCTTGCCTTGGAAGAGTTTCCGAAGGTGCAACTGGTGCATGGCTCGCCAGGGGACGAAGATGCTTATGTTGTTTCGATCGGTGATGCGCTGGTGCCGCTTCTGGCGCTGACTACGCCGTTGACCTTCTTCGGTCACACTCACCTGCAAGGCGGATTCTTCGCCAATGGATCGAGTGCCGATGGGTTTCGCCCGGAATACCGCACGGTGGGACAGGCTGAGTCGGTCTCGCTTCAATTGAAGCCAGATACGCGCTACATGATCAATCCAGGATCGGTCGGGCAGCCGCGAGACGGAGATTGGCGCGCCGCCTTCGGCCTGTTCGATACCGACGCGCAGGTCGTCCACTTCCACCGCACACCCTACAACCTGAAAGCCGCACAGGAGCGGATCCTGGCAGCCGGCCTGCCGCCGCGGCTGGCCACGCGCCTGGCTGCGGGGCGCTGAGTTCCCCAAGCAAGCCAGCCGCCGTTGTAAACTCGGGCATGCCTTATCCTCGCAACGCTGGGACGAAATCTCTCTTCTCTCACCACGAGGACTCGCGCGAGAAGCCTCCCGAGCACTACTTGGTCGCGCACAGCGACGGCGGCGCGCGCGGCAACCCTGGACCTGCCGGTTATGGAGTCGTAATCCAGGATCAGGCGGGGAAAAAGGTCGCGCATCTCAGTGAATACCTTGGCCACCAGACCAACAACTTCGCCGAATATCAGGGATTAATTGCAGCCCTCGAATACGCCGTCGAGCATGGTCCCAAGGCGCTCAAGCTAATCAGCGATTCCGAGTTGCTGGTGCGGCAGATTAAAGGGATCTACAAGGTGAAGAATGCAGTGCTGCAGGACCTTCATGGTCGCGCCAAGGAATTGATTGCGCAACTGGAATGGTTCTCGATTGGGAGACACGCTTTGCGCGAGCAGAATCGGGACGCCGACCGCCTGGCTAACGAAGCCATGGATAGGGGCATGGGGCGCGGGGCAAGGAGTTAGAAGCCCGGAGCGATCACCCTGCCGCCGAAGTGTGGTCGTGCACGATCTTCCATCCCTCGGGGAACTTGCGGAACACGAGGGTGAACAGCCCGTGCGGCGCTTTTGCGTCGGGCATGGTCACCTTCCAGGCGCCGCGCACGAAGGCCGCATCCTGGCCGAGCACTTCGACGCGCAGGCTCGAAAATTCGAGTTTGCCCATGGCATGCCCGGGCCGGCATACTTAGCGAGATAACGATCCAGGGTCGCCTGCCATCCATCCTGCTCCTTGCCTTCAGAAAAAAACGTGAGCTCCGGCGAATTCCAATAGCCGGCCATGAAGCCTTCCAGATCGTGGTGGTTCCAAGCTTCCTGCTGCGTGCGCAGCACGCGCTCGACGGCTTTCGCTTCGTTGCCCGAGGCGCTGAGGTAACCTGCGCGAGCGCCGGCTGAGTGGTTGCGAGGAGCAGAACCAGCAAACAACCCGTGGAGAAAAAGAAGCAGAGGACAAACCGGCCGCGCATGCAGACCTCCGGATATTGCTTCAGCGAGCACACTAGTTTCGCACAGGTGTCCGGAGATTAGCGCGGTCAGAAGGAGAGATTCGGGAAGCGGGCGTGAGAAGCCAGGATTCCTCGGTCGCTTGCGCTCCTTGGAACGGCAAGATATAGGGTGCGATCGTCGAAACTTACGCGCGGCCCTTCTTGGCAGCGGCCGCTTTGCCGGCAACTTCCCAGGGACGCTTCGGCCGGTCGACCGGCGCTTTGTCATCGTCCTTAAGGCGATCGTAGTGGTAGGAGTCGCTAACGGTTCCTAGCGATTCGTTATACAGGCTGGGCAGTCCGAGAGCTACTTTCAGTTCTTCGGCAAACGACTGCAGCGCTTTAAGGTGGTCGGCGGATGCAGGCACTTCTGTCTTTGAGTTCTTCAGGAACTGCTGGTAGCCGCGGTTGACCAGCTTCGAGATCTCGCTGCCGATCAGGTAGCCGGGATGGGCGAAAATCTTTACGCCATCTTCCGCCGTCTTCTGAATTGCGGCCGACACATTGTATTTTCTAAGGAACACGCGTCCGTTCGTGCCCGGGGCTTCCAGCACATCGAAACCGTGCTCGCGCAACCAGGCCAGCGCTTCCTCATAAGTCCGTGCTTCTATTGCTTTCGACATTTTCTAAGCTTCCAATCTCTCTCTTTAGATGCAGGTTCGACCGAAATTGTGCGGTGCTTTTGTTTCAGGGC
Source organism: uncultured Acidobacteriaceae bacterium (assembly GCA_963827005.1). Lineage (GTDB taxonomy): Bacteria > Acidobacteriota > Terriglobia > Terriglobales > Acidobacteriaceae > Sulfotelmatobacter. The sequence goes on along the minus strand of CAWGZD010000006.1, from coordinate 112,199 downwards.
TGCATCGACTTACAATCTGCGTCATCTAACAACACCTTACTACATAGCGTGTTTCGGTCTTTCCTGCATATTACGATAGTCACGAGGGAATGGTTCAAAGATGGTTGAGGGTTCAATCAAATTGGCGGCAACGTTCTCGGCGCTTCACGCGCCGCCAGCCGAGGAGCCGCGTCCGGGGCAGAGTTTGCTCGATCGCATCGGAAACACTCCGCTGCTGCGCTTCGATCAACTGACCGTGGACCTGCCGGGCGTTACACTTTTGGGCAAGGCCGAATGGCATAACCCTGGCGGTTCAGTGAAAGACCGAGCGGCGGCCGGTATTGTTGCCGAAGGGCGCCGGGGTGGCAAGTTCGCCGCGGGAAAGACTCTGCTCGATGCCACGAGCGGCAACACCGGGATTGCCTATGCCATGCTGGGCGCGGCGGAAGGATTCCCCGTCACTTTGTGCATGCCACAAAATGTTTCGGCGGAGCGCAAGAAGATTCTGGGCGCCTACGGCGCAAACATTATTTATACCGATCCCGGCGACGGTTCGGATGGAGCCGATTCGGGCAGCGCGCGAGCTTGCAGCAAAGAATCCGGATTTGTATTTCTACGCCGATCAGTACTCGAACAATGCCAACTGGCTTGCGCATTATCACGGGACGGCAAACGAAATCTGGCAGCAGACCGAGGGGCGCATCACCCACTTCGCAACCATGCTCGGCACCAGCGGGACCTTCATGGGGACAGCGCGGCGTTTGAAAGAACTCAATCCGGCAGTACGCTGCATTTCGCTGCAACCCGATTCCGCTTTTCACGGCATTGAAGGCGCCAAGCACATGGCCAGTGCCATCGTTCCTAGAATCTACGATCCGAAACTGGCCGACGAAAACGTTGAGATCGCGACCGAGGATGCCTATGCCATGTGCCGCCGCATCGGGCGCGACTGCGGATTGCTGCTGGGAATCTCTGCCGCTGCCGGAGTGCTAGCGAGCCTGAGGATCGCCGAGCAACTCGAGCTCAGAAAAGAGCAGGAGGCGGTGATTGTGACGATTCTCTGCGACTCCGGCGAGAAGTATTTGAGCGAGAGATTCTGGACGGAAGGATGAAATTGCTTGTATCTGGCCTGCGCAATTCGAAGGAGAGATCATGAAGCAGCACCACTATGAGATTCAGGTTGCATGGACTGGAAATCAAGGCCAAGGGACAAAAACATACGCGACCTACAAACGCGACTATACGATCACGGCTCCCGGGAAGCCTCCTGTATTGGCGTCGTCGGATCCCACGTTTCGCGGCGACCCGACACGTTACAATCCCGAGGATCTTCTGGTCGCAAGCCTCTCCGCTTGTCACATGCTCTCCTACCTTCACCTCTGTGCCGTCAATAAAATAGTAGTCACCGAATATAAGGACGACGCGAGAGGCGTGATGAACGAACGCCCGGATGGATCGGCGGCATTTGCCGAAGTGACTCTGTATCCGCAGGTGACAATCTCGGAAGGCTCTGACGAGGCCAAGGCTCTGTCGCTTCACGAACAAGCTCACCATCTTTGTTTCATCGCAAACTCGGTAAATTTTCTGGTGAAAAATGTCGCTCAGATAATTGTTGAAGTCCCTCGTTGATAAATGAAAGTTGATCGCGGCTTAAACCACATCCAACGATGCTAAAGATCACAGCCCAAGACTACGAAGTGTTGCGCCGCCATGGCGAGGAGACCTACCCGCACGAGTGCTGCGGCGTGCTGCTCGGCCGCGTGGAGGAAGATGGGGCGCGCGTGGTGACTTCGACGGCGCGCTGCGGCAATACGCGCACCGACTCGCCCCAGAACCGTTACAACATCGATCCCCGGGAGCTGGTGCGGGTCCAGCGCGAGGGGCGCGAGCGCGGCGAGGATATTATTGGGTTCTACCACTCTCACCCTGACCATCCGGCGCGGTGGTCGGCGACCGATCTTGAGGAAGCGCATTGGATCGGCTGCTCCTACGTCATCACCAGCGTGGATAAAGGAAAGGCTGTGATCACGAACGCGTTCGAGCTGACGGGATCTGATGAGGCGGACAAGCAGCTGACCGACGAGAAGATCGAAGTCGGCTGATTCTCCAGGCCGAGATTCTCCAGGCCGAACCGTGTGGCGACAGCCGCCCCTTCGGCAGGCTCTCAGCTGTCCAGTTGCGACAGGTGCGTCCTACTCTTTCGGCAGGCGCGCCGTGATGAACTCCGAAGCGTGGCCAGCGGCCTGGGGATCGAAGTTTGCCAGGACGGTGATCACATAGCCCGACTGCGGGCAGATCTTCAAATCGCCGTTCATGCCGGGTGCTCCTCCGCCGTGGCCAAAGCAGCGGACACCATCGGGTGACATTTCGTCGTTGAACCCATACGCATACTTCGAGCCACCCGGCCTTTCGGCCTTGCCCGTGGTTAGCAGATCCAGATTCTTAGCGTCGAGCAGTGTGTGGTTTGTGAGTGCGTTGGCGAACGCGAGCAGATCCCCGACCGTGGAGTAACCTCCGCCAGCAGAAGTGCCGCGATAAGGAAGAGTCTCCGCATTCGGACGCCACTCCTTCGCACCGTCCATTTTGGTGTAGCCGATGGATCGATCCGCAACCGTTTGATCTTCGGGGAGAGAGTCGGTGGAGTTCATTCCGGCGGGCTTGAAGATGTGCTCGCGAACGTACTCGTAATAGTCCTGGCCACTGGCTTTCTGCACCACCAAGCCCAGCAACAGGAAACCGTAATTGCTGTAATCCCATCGGCTGCCGGGCTCGAAGGAGAGACCTCGCTCGCCGTAGAGCTTGACGTAGTCCTGCAACGTTCGCAGTTCGAGGCGGTGCTTGTCGAATTCGGGGCCGAAGAAGTCGCCGGTGCCTCCGGTGTGCGTGAGAAGGTGGTGAATGGTCACTTTGGTGGCGACGTCTTTGTTGGGATAGTCGGGAAGATACTTGCCGAGCGGATCGGTGAGATTGATTTTGCCCGTCTGCACGAGTTGCAGCACCGCGGTCGCAGTGAACATCTTGTTCATGGAGCCGATGCGAAACTTGGTATCGAGTTTGTTCCGAATCTTCTTTTCGCGGTCGGCCATGCCGTAAACGGCGGTGAACACGGGCTTGCCATTTTTGGCGACGAGCGCCGCTCCGGAAAAACGATCGGCGGCAGCCGCCTGATCCAGATAAGCGCGAAAGGCTTTGAGCGCTTCCGCTTCCGGCATGCGGGGGATGGAAAACCCGGCGGGGCGCGGAATGGCGCGGAGTTCGAGGCCTTTGATAGTGTGGGCTTCCGCGGGATCAACCTCAACGACGATGCGCGCAAACTGATCGGAATCGCGTTCCTGCAGGATTGCCGAACATTTTAAAGCCGCACACTCACCGGCCTGCTTCAGATCGAAACCGCCGGTCTGTTCGCGGAAGCCCATTTCGCCGTCAATATTCGCGGCGCGAGCGGGATAGTTTTTCTGGAGAAACGCCAGCAACGTGGCCTTGTCGCCGCTGTTGAACGCGGCCAGCCAGCCGGAAAGTTGATGGGCCGCAGGCGCGTCGGAGAGTTGTATTTGAGCGGGCAAATGGACGGAGACCAGCAGAATCACACCAGCCAGTCGAAGCTTAGTCCGGATTCTCATGGGCCTACTATAATCCCCCGTTGATTTTTGTGTTGAAGCTGAATCCATTGCTGGACGCGGAGTTTGCCGCGTTTTTCACAATCGTCGGACGCCTGCGAAAGCATCCAGCGCACTCTGCGAAGGCGCTGAATGTTGAAAGAAGTAAACGATTAGACGGCCACTACGGAATCCTGTGAGCACAAATGCACCAAATCCGGTCACAGGCCTGTGAATGAGCTGCACTCGATTGAAAATACATCCACTTACAACGCGCGATTTTTCGTTGACGAAAAAAATATAAAGCGTAGAACTGAATCGTTCTTTGACAGCTTCTAGAGTTTTTCCGGTTGGTGCGGCGTCCGGGACTCAAGCGCAGTCACCCTCTCATGAAAATGGCGAGGGAGGGCAAGCAAGGGTCTATAGCAAAGCGCTGGTCGAGGAGAACAAGAAGAAACGTCGAAGGCAAGACAGAGTTCCGAGGCGTTGGGTAGGTTTTTCCGGTTGGCGGTAAGCCCGGAGCCCGAGCAAAGATCGCGCGCAGCACCCCGCAAGGGAAGCTGCGAAAGCAGGTCGAGCAAGGGTCATAAGCGAGCTACTGGCCGAGACGAATGGACCCGACACCACCTCGGAACTCTTAACTTTTTGTACCTAGAAATCTTCCTTTCTTCGAAACCACACCTTCTCCTCTGCGCTACTGCACCGCTACGATCACCTTCGCGTTGTGAACGATCCCGTTGGCAGTGCCGGTCACCACCACTCCGTAGGAAACAAGAGTAGGAGGTGGAGTCGATGGCGGTATGGTTATCGAGGTCGGCGAACCCCCGCCGCCGCAACTGATCGTCAACATCGCCGCAAAAATGCAGAGGTTGAGCAGTAAGCATCGCCTGAGCTTGCGCTGCGCTTGGCCGCCTACGAAAAAGAAGCCGAAGGCCAGGATACACGCCGCTGCCAGCCAGTTGGCTCGCCTGTGTCGCATCGGTTGCAGAAGCCCGGACGTCTGCGCCGCGGCTGTGATGGTGAGGGTTGCCGTTGTCTGACCGTTCACCGTCACGGTCGATGGATTGAGAGTGCAAGTGATCTGGCTGGAAGACGGAGCGCACGTCAAGGCCACTGCGCCGCTGAATTCATTTTGCGGAGCAAGGTTGATGGCCAGGGTTGCTGAACTGCCGGGCTGCACCGTGATCTGGCCGATCTGCGGAGCCATGATGAAATCTGGAGATACGCTCGTGGATACAACATTAAGCTGGATGGGCGCGCTGACGGACAACTGATAGTTGCTATCTCCCGCATAGACCGCGGTGATCTGATCCACGCCAATGTCGGGGCCAAACGCATTGCGGTTTGGAACCTGTTGCAACAAAAAGCTTCCGGTGGATGCATTGGTACCGGATGAGGCCAGGGCTACCTCCCATAAGAAAGAGCCGCCATCACCATAGACGTTGACGTATCCGGTTGGCGGTCCTTTGGAGCCGTTTGCGGTGGTGACCGTAACCGAAAGAGTGGTGCGGCCATTTTCATAGGAGACGACCGAGGGGCTCTCTGTTATTGCCGTCGTAGTGGGAAGCAGCGGATCAGTGGAGGAGGCTACCGTGACCGTGTATGTTTCTGAAGATGCCGCGGGGTAAAACGAGTCGCCGCTGTAGGCGCCCGTCAGCTGATAGGTTCCAGCCTGAAGATTCGAAAACGTGGCAAGGCCCATTGAGCCTTCACCCAGAGGCAAACCCACCGGCGTAAGATTTATTGTTTGCGTCTGTGAGCCGAGCGTGACCGTGACCGTTCCGGTGACATTTTGGCAACTGCTTCCGTTCAGCGATACCATGACCTGCAGACTGTCCCCTGTGTATGCGCCGCACTGGTTCCCGGGGTAGCAACCGCTGATTGCCGTACCTGTAACTGAACTCAGAGCAAAAGGGGATATGGCAAAAGCGATCGGGATTGACTGCACAACGTAGGTGAACGGAGAAGAGGTGGACGCGCCGTAGCTTGCATCTCCCGCGTAGCTGGCGGTTACCGTATGGGTTCCCGCGCCGGCAGACATAGGGGTGATCCATGCGGCGATTCCCGATACGTTCAAAGGAACCGATGCCGGCTGGCCATCTAGAGTGAAGGTAACGGAGCCAGTGGCCGCAGTGACGTTCGTGGTTGAGCCTCTGGGCTGTACCATGAGCCAGAGCGGTGTATAGGGAGGGACCGAAGATCCGCTGCCGACAGCCTCCTCATATGGACCCACAACCGGGGTGCAACCGACGCCAGGGTTGTAAGGTGCCGAATAAGTCGTTTGCGTGGCAGAGATATTGATCCTGCTGGCCTCGGGTGTCACAGTGACCGATACCGGTGAGGAATTGCTGCTCGAGTGCTGGCCGTCTCCGCCGTAGTCAGCCCAAACCTGATACGTGCCTCCGGGCAGAGAGTTGATGCTGCCGCTGGCCGAACCGTCAGTGCCCAGGGTTAGGAAATCGACGGACTGGCTAGCGGGCAGCGACGAATTGGTGAGGATGGAGACTCCACCTTGCGGCTTTTCGCTTTCGGACGCCTCAACGCTGATGTTGAGAGTGACGGGCGTGCCGTGCGTAAAAGAAGTCGATGAAAGCTCCAAGGAGGTTGCGGTGGGGGCGAAGGTGAGCGTGTCCCAGTTGATCACCAGCACATTCGCATCGACACTGCCGAGACCGCTGGCCAGGTCGTAACCCGTGGTCGCAGAGTAGCCAGATAACGTGTTCCCAATACTCGGGATTGGGGCCACAGTTCGGCGTGAATACTCCGTTGTACTCCAAACAAGGGACGTTGTTGCCGACCATCGTGATGTCATGGAAGGCGGAGGGCTTTTGCTGCGCCAACGCATAGAGGGTATAGTCCGCTTGCCCCTGCCGTCCGTACTTCTGGTCGATGAGCGCCATGATGGCCGCCATGGCTGGGGTAGAAGTCGAAGTGCCACCCACCAAAGTTACCGGTATCTGCTGATTTGCGCCTGGCACACAGTCGCCGGGGCTGGCGCAGATCGGATATGCGGACAGGTTGTAGCCATTGGCGGCGAACAGGGAAACATCAGGAAGATCGCGTGCGCCATCGGCCGGGACGCCAGGGCCACTCTGCCAGCTTGGCTTGGCATATCCGTAAACATTTCCAGTGACTGGGCTGCAGACAAACGGAAGAGCTCCGGACGTAGCTGCGGCGGAGTTGATGCAACTGCTGGCGCCACCGCTGCCCGCGGCAATGGTGTAAAGATAATTATTGGTGTCGTTGGGGTTCACCGCATTGAATCCGAACGAATCGTTCCACACTTGCTCCGGCAAGGGTGCTTTGAGTGAGCCGAGATTGGCGTCGTTGGTGGCATTCCACAAATTGGCCGCGCTGGCTCCGCCGCTCGCGTAGTCCGAGTAATAGAAGTCCGTACCGCCCACCGCCACATTCCATGGTGTAGAGGCAAAGCCGTTGACCTGGAGTCCGTAAATCGCCTGTTGAGTATCGGCGTTATCGCAACCAGCCGAACCGTTGTCTCCGGCGGAGACGAAGACCGTCTGTCCTTGCGCGGCAGCCTGTTCCCACAGCGCGGCAAGAATCTTATTGTCGACGGTTCCAACAAAGCCCTCACACTCACTGAAGCTGACGCTGAGAACATCCGCCTGATTGTCTTCAATGGCGCGTCTTGCGGCCAGAATCAAAGGGTCGTTCAGTCCGGTCGCGACCGTATCCCATGCGGCGACGTAGAGGTTAACGGTGGCCCCGGGCGCAACCGCGCCAGCTATTTCGACATCGAGGTAAGCTTCTGTGGCGTCCTCAGTGATTCCAGGGTCACCGCCGTCGAGCACCACTTGTGCCGGGTTGGCGGCCTCGCTGAACAGACTCTGGTATGCATTCTCCAGATTCACATCGATGTTTGAATCGTTGATGATGCCGATGGTTTTTCCGCTTCCGTTAATGCCGGCGGCATACAAGGGTGCGAGATCATACTGTGTGGCGAAGTCCTCGGGTGCGACGGCATAGAAGGGTCCGGCCTGGCCGGTCAAGGTGAAGTCCGGAGAGATCTTCCGGGTGGCCGGGTCGAGGTGCGCAGAGCCCACGACGTGCAGGTTGGACCTGGGGCGAAAATCGTTCAGGGACGAAACCCCGCGCACAACACCCGCAAGCGCCTCAGGAATCTGCGGATCGGTCGCGTTGGCATAATGCACCTCGCCGTTGATCGCATACTTTCGAATTTGAGTATGGAAGGCCTTGTTGACCTGGCCCACGGTTCCGGAGAATTCGATCAGCGTCTTGCCCTTCGACATGCCCGCAACCTGAAAGCCCATCCCACCCAGCCAGCCGGATACTTGTTGAATGTCAGAGTCGGCGGGTGCAAACCGGACGCCGAACTCCTGCGGCGTGAGCCACTGGCGATAGCTGGCCGAGCCACGGGTGTGAACATCTTTCATGAATTGCTGCAGCGCGGCTTCGCGCTCGGCGGGGCGGTTCAACAGTAAGAGGATGCGGTTCGCGGCAGCCGAATCGGGAACGGCACCAGCGTCATACCGGGCCTGCGCCAGCGGATGCACATTACCGCGAAGAGTCACGAGTTTCGTTTCGTCGATGGGTTGGGTGACGAGCGGCGTTGCCGGGATCTGCGCCCGCAAAGCTGCGGCGGACAGTGTTATCACAATAAGGACGCGCGAAAACCGCAAGGGAGAGAAAACTGGAAGCGGCTGCATAAATCATCCCTCGACAATATTGCGGCTATGATCTCACGATGCTCGGGAGGATCACAAAGGGATATTCCCATGCTTCTTAGGAGGGTTCTTGTCCCGCTTGGTCTCCAGCATGGCAAGTGCCTGAATTAATTTCTTGCGCGTCTCTCTCGGCTGGATGATGGCGTCGACGAAGCCACGGTCGGCGGCTACGTAGGGGCTGGCGAAGCGGTCGCGGAATTCGTCGATTTTCTTTTGGCGCAGCTCCTGGCGATCCTGCGGATTTGCCGCGCCATCGAGTTCGCGCTTGTAGACGATATCGACTGCGCCTTCGGGACCCATGACTGCGATCTCGGCCGTCGGCCACGCGTAGTTCACGTCGGTGCGGATTTGTTTGGACGACATTACGCAATAGGCGCCGCCGTAGGCTTTGCGCGTGATCACCGTGACCTTCGGCACCGTGGCTTCGGCAAACGCAAAGAGTAGCTTCGCGCCGTGCTTGATGATGCCGCCGTATTCCTGCGCGGTGCCGGGGAGAAATCCCGGGACATCTTCGAAGGTGACGAGCGGAATATTGAAGCAGTCGCAGAAGCGGACGAAACGCGCGCCCTTCGCCGAGGCGTTGATATCGAGCGTGCCCGCCAGCATCGCCGGATTGTTGGCGACGATTCCCACCGGGCGCCCGTCGAGGCGCGCGAATCCAACGACGATGTTCTTGGCGTAGTGTTCCTGCACTTCGAAGAAATACGCCTCGTCGACCACGGCGTGGATCACGTCCTTCATGTCGTACGGAAGATTCGACTGTGCAGGCACGATTTTATCTAGAGCGGCGTCAGCGCGGTCCATCGGATCCGTACACGATTTGCGCGGAGCGTCGTCCAGATTATTCGAGGGCAGAAAGCTCAACAGTTCTCGCACCATCGAAAGGCACTCGGCATCGTCGTGCGCGAGGAAGTGGGCCACTCCTGAGGTTTCGTTGTGGGTGATGGCGCCGCCGAGCTGTTCTTTGGTGACTTCTTCGTGGGTCACCGTTTTGATGACGTCGGGCCCGGTGATGAACATGTAGGAAGTTTTGTCGACCATGAGGACGAAGTCGGTGATGGCGGGCGAATACACGGCTCCTCCGGCGCAGGGGCCCATGATCGCGGAAATCTGCGGCACCACGCCGCTGTAGAGCGTGTTGCGCAGAAAGATGTCGGCATATCCGGCCAGCGACGCCACGCCTTCCTGAATCCGGGCGCCTCCGGAATCGTTCAAGCCAATCATGGGAGCGCCAATCTTCGCGGCGAGATCCATAATCTTAACGATCTTCGCGGCATTTGTTTCCGAGAGCGATCCGCCGAACACGGTGAAATCCTGGGCGAAAACATAGACCGGTCGGCCTTCGATGCGGCCATAGCCGGTGATGAAACCGTCGCCGTAGAATTTCTGCTCGGCCATGCCGAAATCGTTGCAGCGGTGCGTGACCAGCTTGTCGGTTTCTTCGAAGGTGCCGTCGTCGAGCAGGAACTCGATGCGCTCCCGCGCCGACAATTTGCCTTCTTTGTGCTGGCGCTCGCGGCGCTTCTCGCCTCCGCCGGCTTCAGCCAGCTGGTTGCGCCGTTTCAGTTCTGCAGCTTTTTCTTCGAGATTCATCTGCCGAGGATTATAGCGGGTGAGCGAAGCAGCAATTCGAATTTGAAGCTAGGATGGAACGGATGCCCGGAATCATTGTTGCCATCGGTGGCGGAAATATAAGGACCCGGGGGACTGCTGCGATTGATCGGGAGATTATCCGGCTTTCGAAGAAGAAGAATCCGAAGCTTCTCTTTATCCCCACGGCAAGTTCGGACTCTGAGATGTATTGGAAGCACGCCCAGGAATATTTTGGCGAATTCCTAAAGTGTAAGACTGACGTTCTGTTCCTCGTCAAAGAACCGCCTTCGAAGATACAGATCCAGGCGAAGATCCGCGCGGCGGACATCATTTACGTGGGGGGCGGAAATACACTGATGATGATGCGGGTTTGGCGGCGTCTGGGCGTCGACAAACTTCTTAAAGCGGCATACGAGAAAGGAGCTGTGCTTTCCGGCATCAGCGCCGGCGCGATCTGCTGGTTCGATTCCGGACACTCCGATTCGATGTCTTTTTACAACCCGCGAAAGTGGAAATACATAAACGTGAAGGGATTGGGGCTTATCCGCGGGATATTTTGTCCGCATTACAACAGCATGACGCTGAGAGTTCCTCGAAGAAGGCACTTCAAAGAGATGATGCGGAAGACCGCCGGCTTCGGCATTGCGGTCGAGAACAACTGCGCGATCGAGGTCGTTGCTGGGAAGCTTTACAAAGTCGTCCGCTCCAAAAGCTATGCGCGCGCTTACAGAGTCCGCCGGCAAGGTCGAGAAGCAATTTCGGAGCAGCTGTCGAAGAGCAGAAAACTCACGCCCATCGAATCTCTTTACCGACGAGTCCAGCGCGGTGACTGGTAGGGTAGTCATGTAAACGGGGGACCGACGCGTGCCGGTTTCGATTCGCCCCCATTTAGAATAGCTCCAAAGGAAATTAACTCACCACATGAAACTGAAATTACCCGAGGGCTCATTTAGGGCGTATTTGTTCGATTGCGACGGCACGATTGCCGATTCGATGCCGCTTCACTACCTGGCGTGGAAGAAGGCCCTCGGAGAATGGAATTGTGAATTCGGGGAAGAACTTTTCTACGCGTGGGGCGGCATGCCCGTGGCTGAAATCATCTCCACGCTGAACGAGAAGCATGGATTGAATATGCCGGTGGAGACTGTGTCTCGTCGAAAAGAGGGTCTCTACTTCGAGTTGCTTCCGCAGCTCAAGGCCGTGCCCGAAGTTCTGGAGCACATTGAGGCTGGGCGAGGCCGGATTCCGTTTGCAGTCGTCTCGGGAAGCACGAAGGAATCGGTCGTCGCGTCTCTGGTTTCGCTGAACCTTCTCGACCGGTTTGAAACCTTCGTCTGCGCGGGAGACTACAAGAAGAGCAAACCCGACCCGGAAGCATTTCTGCTTGCGGCCGCGCGACTGGGAGTGGCCGCGGAAGCGTGCCTGGTGTTTGAAGATACGAAGATGGGGATTCAAGCTGCGCAGGCGGCGGGTATGGCGGCGGTGAAGGTTCCTGCGCCGTGGGAGAGAGTTTCGGCGAACTCGCGCTCATAATAGAACTCGCGGGTTGCGCCCGCTGGACAGCCGAGGGCGGCTGCCCATATGAGCAAGGCAGGGGAAACGGCTATTCCAGGTCCGCGCCCAGCACCTGGTAGTGGTACTTCTTGCCGTCCCAGAAGATGACAGAAGAGGTCGCTTCGCCTTCGCCCTTCTCTTCCATGTAGACTCCGAGCACTGTCTTCTTTTTCAGCACCAGCCTTTTCACCGTGAGGGTCTGGAAGGGCAGGTTGATCAGCAGAAATTTAGGCTTAGTCTTGGTGGAACGCCAGGCATCGGGGCCAACCCCATGGACGATCAGCAGGCTCACCCCTTTGCGGTCGGGCACATCGGAATTGAAAGTCGAAGTGACTTTGACGTTTCCGAATCCGAGAAAGCTGTTATAGGGGTCGGACACGAGAAAACCGTATTCGCCCTGATCGGCCATGGGATTCTTGCAGCGGGCGGCGATAATCAGATCGTCCACGCCGTCGCCGTCGAGGTCACCGACGAACTGCGGGGGCCCGGGCAACAGAGAACAGTTGTCACCAAACTCCTTGTGCACGTACTCATCGGTGACGGCAGGCGCAGGAGCTGTGGCGCGGGCCGGCGGCGGAGGCGGCTGCTTCTTACCCGAAGCGAACGCAGCAGACGCGGCAGCGAACACCAGCACGACAAACAAAACGCGGCAGGAGACAACTCGGGAGAACGACATGTCCCTACTCTAGTACCGTTTCTCCACGGAGGGTATAGACACCAATGGTGACAGGTCACCAAGGTAACCACTACTTGCGGAAGTGTTCCCAGCCTTGAGGCTCTAGTTCGTATCCTGCGTAGCCCGTTTCACACTCGGTCATCAGAAATATCTTCCTCCTGCGTGTGATGTGGCCGATCTGAGTAATTGGCAACCCGGCAATGCGGGAAGGGATGCGCTTGCCGCGGGGTGCGGTGAAAAGCAGTTCGTAGTCTTCGCCGCCGTGCAGGGCGAACTGCAGATCGACTTCGCGCGATGGCTTGCCAACGCTGGCGCGGGGGATGGCCTCCGCAAGCAGTTCCGCCCCGACGCGACTTTCTTCGCAGAGGTGGGCCAGGTCGGTGGAGAGGCCGTCGCTGGTGTCAATCATGGCGGAAGCCAGGCCTTTCTCGCGCAGAATGCGGCCGAGATCGATTCGTGGATCGGGAAAGAAATGCCGGGGATACTGCCGCGGATCGAGCTTGCGCTTGGGATTTTTCCGGATCTCTTTTCTCATCCGCGAGACTGCGGCCGCCGAACCGCCGAGCTCTCCGCTCACATAAATGCGGTCACCGGGACGTGCTCCGGATCGCAGCACGGCTTTGCCTTTCGGTACAGTCCCGACGACAACGATATCCGCCAGAATGCCGTTGGGCGACTCAGCCGTGTCACCACCGGCGAGGGTCACGCCGTATTTCTCTGCCAAGCCAATCAAGCTATTTGCAAAGCGGTTCACCCAGCTTTGTGGCACGTCGGGCGGCAGGGCCAGAGAAAGAAACGCGGCGACCGGCTCTCCGCCCATGGCGGCGATGTCGCTCAGTCCGCGCGCCAGGCAGCGGTGGCCGACCGATTCCGCAGGGTGCCAGTCACGCCGGAAGTGGATGCCTTCCAGGGAGAAGTCGGTGGTGACCAGCGTGTCGTTTTCCCTGCCTCGTTCACTGCGGCCCCGACCTGTGCGGGAAAGGCGCAGGACGGCGCTGTCGTCTCCGATTCCAGTCGCAACCGCACGATTTATCTTCGCGTGTCGCGCCAAGCGGCGAATCTTAGCAATCAGCGCTTTTTCGGCAATCACCACGGCAACTACTATAAGCGAGGCCAGCTCCTGCGTGGGCCTATTGGCCAGTCTTGGCAGGTGCCCATGTGCTCCGGTAACCTGCGAGCGGTTACAATCGATTACTGGGTCTTAAGTAACTCCTAATGCCCTTGGCGCCGTTGACAGGGGGAACCCAGTTTGTTACCTTTTACCAGTCATTCACAAAACCTTTGGCCGAGCGTAGATGGCGAAGCTAAGTTCTGCATTCCGTATCAATTGCAGACTCGATGTTTTGGCTTGAGCCTTGGTTCCGGTAGGAAAAAGGGCGCGTTACATTCTCCATTCCCAAGATGGGAAAGCGCAGTCCGAAAGAGTCAGGTGATCCGAACAGGCTTTCTGCAACCTCAGAACTTTGCCTGGAGTTCCGGCCCTGATCTCAAACGCGTAAGAACATTTTAAGAGTTGAACAGGGGAAGGCATTTGCAGAAACGCTTTTACATACTTTTTGTGGCTCGCGGGGATGATGGCCAGTTGCGCAAGATCCCCATCCCGGTCCACTACCTGTATGTATTCGTTGTTGGCGCTGCTATTGGATTCCTGAGCCTGACCGGCATTGCCAGCTCCTATGCGCGCATGCTGCTGAAGGTTTCGCGCTACAACGAACTGCGGACGGAAAAAGAGCAGCTCAAGGATCGTTATTCCCGGCTGGAAGAGGTCGCCAAGGAGCGCGACGTTCAGGTCGCTTCTCTAGGCTCGATCGCCAGCGAGGTTTCGGCGCTTTACGGATTGAAGTCGCAGCCCACGCTGGTGACTGGATCCCAGCAGCAAATCCAGGACGCGGACGTGAGTTCTTCGCTGGATCAGCTTGGAGCCCTGCGTACTTCCGCCCTGACCGGTGCGGCCACCGTTGGCATCAGCCTGGGCATGACTCGCAATGCGACTACGGCGGACTGGTTCCGGGCAAATTCGGCACCGAACTTGTGGCCGGTCGAAGGCCAGGTGACGGCCAGCTTCGGGGAGCGCATCGACCCATTCAACGGGGAAGGCGCATTCCACAGCGGCGTGGATATTGGCAGCACATACGGCCATGCGGTGGTCGCACCCGCCGATGGCGTGGTCACCTTTGCCGACTTTCTGGGCGGATACGGTAAGGCCATCATGGTGGATCATGGCCACGGCATCTCGACGCGTTACGGCCATCTTTCTGGCTTCGCGGTCACGGCCGGGCAGCAGGTTCATCGCGGCGACACCATAGGTTATATCGGCTCGAGCGGACGCTCCACCGGGCCGCACCTTCACTACGAAGTCCGCATCAACGACACTCCGGTTAATCCATACAAGTACCTCCGCATGACGGTCGCCGTCACCGGCGGCTTCCAGACCGGCAGCTAGGGGACGCTTCGGTTCCCCGCCCTCGGATTCTTGCGCTTGCACTCTTTCCCTCGCTAGGCTACGTTCTTGGGGAGAAAGAACGTTCCCAGTCTCGTATCTCAGAGCCGCGGCGCGACGAAGCCGTCCGCCTGAAGCGTTTAGCTGAGAACTGAGATCTGAGAACTGAGAACCGCCTTATGCTCTTCCGCTCAGTCCGCGAAGACGTTGCTGCCGTTTTCGCCTCGGACCCTGCCGCCCGCTCCTACTTCGAGGTCTTGATCTTGTATCCCGGCCTGCACGCGGTGTGGGCGCATCACCTGAGCCACTGGCTTTGGGGCCACCACATGCGCTTCCTGGCAAGGTTGGTTTCGCAGATCACGCGCGTGTTCACCGGGATTGAGATTCATCCGGGGGCGGAAATTGGACGGCGTTTGTTCATCGACCACGGCATGGGGACGGTGATCGGCGAAACGGCCATCGTCGGCAACGATGTCACGCTCTACCAGGGTGTGACTCTGGGCGGGACCGGCAAAGAAAAAGGCAAGCGGCATCCGACGGTGGGCAACAACGTCTCAATCGGGTCGGGCGCCAAGCTGCTGGGCAACATCACAATTGGGGACAACTGCCGGGTGGGCGCAGGCTCTGTGGTATTGCGAAACGTGCCGGCCAACTCCACGATTGTAGGCGTGCCCGGCCACATTGTTCTGCGCGACGGCAAACGCGTGGTCATTACCGATCCCAAGGACATCCGCGATCCGCTCTCAGACGTGATCATCCGGCTGGCGGAGGAGTTGCATGAGTTGCGCGACAAGTTTCAGCGACACACGCACGAAGCGCTGGGCGCTGAGCCTGACTCGGTTCGCCCGATCGACGACGCGCCCCCAACGCCGAACATCTCGCCACAAGACCTGTTCCAGGATGATTATCAGATCTGAAAGATTAAGGTTTCAACGTTTCGAGGTTTCTCAGGTTTCAAGGGCTTCAAGGTTTTGAAACCTTGAAACGTGAAACCTTAAAACCTCTTCCCGGCCAGTTCTACTGTCTCAACCCCATCCAGCTCTCCGAGACCACTAGCGAATTCCCCGGATTGTGTGGATCGTACTTCACTGACGTGGGCAGCCCGAGGCGGCAGGAGTGCAGGTTGATCCACTGGCGCAGGTAGGTGACGTCCTGCGAGCACTCGTACGAAACGCCCGCGACGTCATATTTATAGATGAGCAGGACGGCGGCGTGGTGGCCGCTGCTGACGGGCATTTCCTGCACATCGATAACGGTACCGTCGGTGATGCGACCGATGCCGTCAAGCCAGGTGCGGCGTTCGCGCTCGAGTTCTGCCGGACCCTTGGGCTTGCGCCGCAAAAGGGCGTAGGCACCGAGAGCAACGGCGCCGCCGCCGGCAACCAATAACGAATAGAGACGCAATGAATCCATACTGGGAGTGAGACGAGTCGCAGCCGGGTGACGACAACTGCGGTTTCATTATCAGGATATGACGGAAGCAGCTTCTGCGGAAGTGGGTCCGGAGTTACCGAGGTGCTGTGGAAAAGCAGTGGCTAGTGGCCAGTGAAACAGGGGCGGGGCATGCAGTGTTTCCGCCGATCACTGATCACTAGCCACGGATCACTGCGTCTTCACTTCTGATTGCAAACGAAGTCCCGTGCGATGGCGCCGAAGTCACCTTCCGATGCCTGGCCGAATTGATCATCACGGTGAGTTTTCTTGCTGACCACAAGCTTGCCGCTGTGGTCGCGGGAGTAGAGCCATTCCGAGTTCGCCACAATCGTGGGAGCGGAGCCACTGCTGGCGCAGTTGAAGTGAACCCGGGCGCGGAGTTCCACGAAAGGACCGCCTTGCGGCACTTTGATGGGTTCTTTGTACTCGACGCGGATCCAGGCGGTGCGCAGGCCGTTTTTCTGAGAGGTAACCGAGCTGACCAGGACCTGATCGCCAGCCGGGGTAGCGCCAATCTGCCGCCAGTCGCCTGCCGCGAGAGCGACCAGCCCCACGAGCAGGATAGGGGCCAGTACCACGGCAAGGATGATGAAGAGTCCCTTCTTCATGGGGGATGGGGGCAGGGGCATAAGCACGC
The DNA here is from genome assembly GCA_963827005.1 of uncultured Acidobacteriaceae bacterium. GTDB lineage: Bacteria > Acidobacteriota > Terriglobia > Terriglobales > Acidobacteriaceae > Sulfotelmatobacter. Next base: position 95,584 of record CAWGZD010000006.1, on the reverse strand, counting down.
CGCAGACACTTTGGGCCAAAAACCGGTTTCTGTCAACTGGGGGCAGGAACCGAAGGTCTAGGAATAAAGTCCGGGATGCAGGCGCCAAAGGGTCTGTTATTGTGGTCTGCTATCGAAAGGTACGCTCCCATGGCTGAAAAAGAGACCCTTTACTGCGTGACAATGGACTCGGCAATTGGGCCGTTATTTCTGGCGGCTTCCGGCCGCGGATTGGTTGCGCTGGAATTTGATGCCAGACTGCCGGGGCAGCAAACGATTCGCCCGAACCCGCGCCATCTTCGTGAAGAAAAGATGGGAATCGCGTTCGAGCATTCCCCCCGTCGGATGAAGCCTTATCTCAGCGAGCTTGAAGAATATTTCGCCGGCAAGCGGCGCGAGTTTACGTTCGATCTCGATCTTCGCGGCACGGAATTCCAACTCGCCTGCTGGCACGCGCTGCTGAACATTCCTTACGGAGAGACGCGCACCTACGCCGACATTGCCCGCGCGGTGGATAAGCCGACCGCATTTCGCGCAGTAGGCATGGCCAACAACCGCAACCCCATCGCGATTGTCGTGCCCTGTCATCGCGTGATTGCGTCCAGTGGCACGCTGTGCGGCTACGGCGGCGGGCTTGATGTGAAGCGAAAGCTGCTGGAGCTGGAAGGCGCGCTCAGCGGAACGCTGGTTGCTTAGGATTTCGGAAGTGTAGAGTCAAAATCCCCACTTCTCGCAAGAGACGCGAGAAATGGGGCACCCCCGCATCTTGACCGCAAAAACTTTGAGCGCTCACAACCCATCATCCGCGCTTCGCAAGGCCGGGCTCTTCTATCTCGTATTCGTAATGTTTTCCTACACCACGGGCGGGCCCTTCGGCCTGGAAGACATGGTCACGACTTCCGGTCCGGGGATGACGCTGATCTACCTGCTGGTGCTGCCGTTTTTCTGGTGCATCCCGGTCTCGTTGGTGTCGGCAGAGCTGACTACTGCCATGCCGGTTGAAGGCGGCTTCTACCGGTGGACGCGCGCGGCCTTTGGAGACTTCTGGGGATTTCTTGCCGGCTGGTGGAACTGGTCGGCATCGTTTCTGTTGGGCGGGGCTTACGCCGTTCTTTTTACGGATTACCTTGTCTACTACTTTCCGGGGATCACGGGATGGAAGCACTACCTCGTCTCCGTCGCGCTGATTGCGGTGATTACCTGGATCAACGTGCGCGGCATCCAGATGGTCGGGCAGGTTGCCACGGTGCTTGAGATCTTTATCTTCGTGCCGGTCATCACGATGGTTGTGATCGGATTTCTGCACTGGCATCACAATCCGTTTGTGCCCTTGATCCCGCCACACCAGCCGACGTTCAAAATCTTTGGAGTGGGACTGGCGCTGGGCTTATGGCTGTATTCGGGATACGAACAGCTCTCGACCGTCGCCGAGGAAGTGGAGAACCCACAACGGGCCTATCCGCGGGCGCTGGCGCTGGTGGTGCCGCTCTCGATTGCCGCCTACTTTCTGCCGACGCTGGCGGGGCTGGCTTCGGCGGGGGAATGGCAGAACTGGCATACGGGATATTTCTCGGATGCGGCGAGAATCATCGGCGGCTCGTTCCGAGGGCATCCGTGGCTCGGCACCTGGATGACGCTGGCAGCGATGGTGGGAAATGTCGCCCTGCTCAACAGCACGGTCCTGACCACTACGCGCATGCCTTTTGCCATGGCTGAAGACGGATACTTGCCGGCGGCGCTCACGCGCAAGCATCCTCGGTATGGCACGCCGTGGCTGGCAATTCTGGTTTCGGCGGTTATCTATGCGCTGCTGGCGTGGCAGAGTCTGGGGCAACTCATCTCGGTCTACATCTGGCTACGCTCGGCGACGACGGTGCTGACGGTGCTCTCGGCGTGGAAGCTGCGGCGCACGCGGCCTGAGATGCCGCGCGGGTTTGTGGTTCCCGGCGGGCAAGTCGGGTTGCTCTACGTTGTAGCGGCGCCGGTGGTGATGGCTCTGGTGGCGTTGCTGGGCAGCGACAGGTTTGCTGTGATTGGCGGAGCTATCGCCATGGTGTTGGGGCCTGTGGTCTACGCCGCTTCGCGGCCGAAAGCCGGACGCTCTGGCGCGCTATGACCGCTTATAGGAATGCCCCGTGTGGCGATTCTGAGGGACCGTCCGCAGTCAGCAAGGATCCGACTGAACTGGTCTGCGTCAACGACTTCGAGTGCGCTGACGGGCAAGATAAATCGATTCATCTTGGCGGATTAAGTGGCTTGTTTTCATCGAGATACGGCCCCATTTTTGCACAGGACGCAGCCGCGTAACTCCTTCAGAATGAGGGCGGTGGGGGAATACGCCCCATTATTCATGCAGATAGGAAAAGCGACACTCGGCGGGTTGCGACCGCATGTGCTGTGGATATACAATATGAATGTATATCCAAGGAGGCCTCATGCAGGTTTCAAAGTGGGGCAACAGCCTAGCCATTCGCCTTCCCGCGGCAGTCGTCAAGGCGCTTGAGTTGAAAGAAGGCGACGATATCGAGATTCGAGTCGCTGGTGAACGGGCCTTCGAAGTGAGCCGCGATCAAAGCCGGCAGCGCGCCTTGGAGAACCTGCGCAAGCTCCGGCGTCCTTTCCCCAAGGGATTCGTCTTTGATCGCGAGGAGGCGCACGAACGTGGGAGCGATGAACGATAGGGCGTTTTTCGACACCAACGTCTTCGTGTATGCCTTAGTTCAAGATGATCCACGCTCCGACGAGGCGCAGAAATTGATTGCGGAAGGAGGAACCGTCAGCGTGCAGGTCTTGATTGAGTTTGCGGCGGTGGTCCGGAGAAAGACCAAAATGCCTTGGGACGAAGTACGATTCGCAATCGAGAACATCAAGGCCCTCTGTCCCAATCCCCTCCTGGTCACGCTTGATACTCACGGAGAGGCGTTAGCGATCGCAGAAGGATATGGCTACAAAATCTATGACGCTCTCATCGTCGCCTCCGCCCTGGAAGCGCGATGCACGATTCTTTACTCAGAGGACATGCAGGATGGGCAGGTGATTGATAAGTCGCTGACGATTCGCAATCCGTTCCGCTTACTGGCCTAGTTTGAATCCTCTTGATGCCAGATGTGGAAAGTGCCAAAAACAGTGTCGGCTGTCTGACGCGCGGCAGTCTCCCGCATAGTTATCAACTCTTCGGGATAGTCATCGCCTTCCATCCCGGCTTCCAGCAGCTGAACCTGATCAAGCTCGACCAGGATACAGTCCATCCCTTCTGAGTGCCGCTTTACGCGCTCCTCGAAGGCCGCCCGGGAATCAACGCACGCGACAACGTTTACATATGCGCCCTTCCCTTTGCCGAACCTGCGAAACCCTTTGACCTTAGGATTTGCTTTCAAGCATGCGCGGCCGGTCCAAAGGTCGCATAGGGCTCCCAATATTCTCAGCTCACCCAATCCAAAATCTTGTACCACACTCCCGCCAACGGCAGGAACCACGGCTTTCCGTTGTAGAGGCCGAGCGGAGCGCCGGGGAACTTGATGCCGACGAAGGGATTGTCCGGTTTGTCTCCCGCGATCAACTGCGCCATCTTCTGGCCTTGATACGTGGCCATGGCCACGCCGTGGCCGGCGTAGCCTACGGCGTAGTACATGCCGTCGAGCTGGCCGGCGTGGGGCATGATGTCGAAGGCGAAGTCGAGCGTGCCTCCCCAGACGTATTCGATTTTGGCGTCGCGCAGGTGGGGATAGACATCGATCATGCCGCGGCGCAGGATTTCGGCGCTGCGGCGGATGGTCTGGTCGGTTTCGGGGAAGAATGCGGCGCGTCCGCCGAACAGCATGCGGCGGTCGGGCGTGAGCCGGTAGTAGTAAAGATAATTCTTCGAGTCATAGATCATGCGGTTGCGCGGGCTGAGTTCGTGCGCGAGCGCTTCGGGAAGCACTTCGGTCGTGATGATGAAGGAGCCGATCGGAATAATTTTCTTTTGCAGCGCGGGAGTTGCTTGGCCCGTGTAGCCGCTGGTGGCGACGAAGACTTCGCGCGCCCACACGGCGCCGCGCGAGGTTGTGATGCTTCCATCCCGGCTCGCCCTTGCTGTGATGCACGCTCAGACTCTTCGCACGCGGGCGTGTTCGAAGATTTCCGCGCCGGCCTTCATTGCAGCACGGCCGAGGCCCGCCACATAGCGTGCGGGATTTAATCCCGCGCTGACTTCGTCGACCATGCCGCCGTAGTAAATGTTCGATCCGATTTCAGCATTCAGCTCGTTTTTCTGCACGACACGCAGCTGGTGATTGAACTCGCGCGCGATCACTTCTGCCTGGCGCGCATAATCGTCGAAATGCTTCTGCTTGCAGGCCACCTCGAGATGGCCGCAGCGGGAGAAGTCGCAATCGATGGCCTCTTCACGGACGATCTGCTCGACGCAATCGATGGTAGCAAGCGACGCGGCGTACATGCGGCGAGTAAGTTCGCGTCCATACATGGAGATGAGCTGGTTCACGCCCAGCTTCATACCGGTCAGCACCATGCCGCCGTTGCGGGAACTGGCCCCCCAGCCAATGGTTTCGCTTTCGAGCACGGCAATCTTGACGCCGCGTTTGGCGAGAGTGCGAGCCGCGGAAAGGCCGGTAAAACCTGCGCCGATTACGGCGACGTCGATGCGCGCCGGCAAAGGGCGGACGGCATCTGAGATGGGGGCCTGGACAGTCGTGAGCCAGTAATTGTGTTCGCGGAGAGTCATGAGTGATTCGTCCCCGGGGCAGCATAACTTCACGGCCACGGGACCGAGCATTCTAAACCACGCCCGCTGGTTACGCGGAGCTGGCAATCTACCGAGGTGACCTGAGTACATGTACCTCGGCCGCGCCAGCCCAACAGAATCGCCCACCTCGGTAACTTGCAGTGGTTACCCGGCCTGCTTAGGCTGGAATAGGATGCCCTTACGCTGCCTCTTATTTTCGTCGAATGAGGAGATGGTCCAGCCGATCTGGCAGGTGCTTGGCGATCTCGGGATCGAGGGAGAGTACTGCCAGAGCGCAGTGGATGCGGTGGAGAAGGTCACAACCCAACTTTTCCAAATCGTAATCACCGATTGGGACGATCAGCCGGAGGCGGGCTTTTTGCTGAAGACGGCGCGGGAGTTGAAGGCGGCGCAGCGTCCTTTGACCCTGGCGATAGTGAGCGATGATGCCCGGCTGCCCGAGGCGTTGAAGGCGGGCGCTAACTCCGTTCTGGTGAAACCGATTCGCGTGGAGCAGGTGCGGGACACGATGAGCACGGCGTGCGAACTGCTTCGGGCGAAGCAGCAACCGGGAGCGCCGCAGTTGCGCGCCGTGCAGCCCAGCGGGCAAGCGCCGGAAACTGCCGCCTTGGCGGCAGCGGCCTCGGTGGGCGCGGTTGCGGCGCCGCCCGCGGTGACTCAGGCGCCTGAGAAAGCGTTCCGAGCGGGAGAATTCCTGCAATCGCCAAGTTCGGCTCCGGGAGCTCAATTCGATACGGAATATGAAGTTCAGAAGTCGATGGAGCAGGCCGCAGGCGCGGAAGTTGACGCGCTTACGGAACTGGAGCCGACGGCCGCTGCGGTGCAGATGCGGCAGCCGAGCCGGCTACTGCTCCGGCGGCTGAACCTCCTCAGGCAGAGCGACAGGAACCGCTCACGGGCTGGGCGTCGCTGCAGGCTCGGCTGACGAAAGCGGCGCCAGCGCCGGAGCCGGAGGAAGCCGCTCCGGCGAAAAACGAATTGCTGTCGTACGGGGAAACGCCGTCCTTGGAACTCCCGCGGCGGCAGCGTCTGCTGAAGAGCATAAAGAGCCCGAAGGAGGAAGCGCACTCGGAATCAGGGTCGGAAGCCGCGCTCTTCGCCTACATGTCCGGAGAAGCCGGAAGCGACGTTGCCGGCAGCAGAGAAGCCACGCTTGAAACTTGGCAGAATCCTGCTGGTGGGAGCTCTGGCGGCGGGTGTGTGCTTTGGTAGCGATGCCGCGGACGCGACCAAGTTTGAAGGCGTTCTACCGGCAGACAATACGCGCAGGGGGGAATTGGCTGAACCCACCGCCAGCCCCGGCACCGCAGGCCGTGACGCAGCACGACAGTTTTGGCCAGTCGGGTGACGAGTACAAACTTCCGGTGGTGGGAAACATTCCGGATGCGACGACGGATCCGTCACAGATTCGTGTAGCTTCCGGTGGTCGACCCAACGGCGAAGAAAAAATTCTGAGGCGAATACCGGGCAGGCGACGGCGGGCGAGAACGGCGCCGCTGACCCAAACCAGGCCAGCCAAAACCAAACGGATCAACCGTCCGGGCAGAACCCGAGCGGGCCGGCGCAGGCTGGCGAGAGTCAGGTCAAGGATCCGGCTCCGGCGAGCGTCAGCGTGATGCCAGGGAATACGGCGGAAGCCTCGCCCGGTCCGCCACCGACCACGCGCCGCCGCTACATCGACACAGCCGAATTGCACCAGTTACCCCGCCAACTACCTCACGCTGCCGGTCGCGCAGCCGGTGCAGATTCTGCGCCGCAGACAATTCCGGCGGGAAAGAACGCAGGCATTCCATCGAGCCTGAAGTCGCAGATCGCGTCTTCCTGACGCCGGAGACCAGCGGGGCCATGCCGGCCGAAGCGGCGATGTCATCGATTGAGCCGGTAAATCTGCCGGAATCGGCGGCGTGGGGACTACTGACTCAACCAGTTGATCCGGTATACCCAGAGGCGGCAAAAGCCAGCGGGCAGCGGGGCAGCGTGGTCTTGCAGGTGCTCATCGGGCGCGACGGCACGGTGCAGGATGCAAAGTTTCTGCAGGGATCGCTGGTATTTGCGCGGGCTGCCATCGACGCGGTGAAGCAGTGGCGATTCAAGCCTTATTCCATGAATGGCCGCGCGGTTTCGGTGCAGAGCGTGATCACGCTGAACTTCAAGCCTCCGGCGTAGGCGTGGTAACGAAACCAGGCGCTGAATCGTCTTAATTCTGTGTGCAGAGCCGAATTTCGGGCCATGTTACCGGAGGGGCCCGAACCAGGGCAGCCAGGCACAAAAAGCAGCATCTACACAGATATAATGGTTAAGAGTTCCTCAGGAAGTGACTCCTTTCCAGAAGAAGAATCCGATGTCCATGAAAATTAAAGCTGCGATTCTGGTTTCGTCCTTTGCCGTGCTGCTGTTTGTGGTAGTCGGTTCGCTTGGGGGCGTGCATGCCTCCTCGAACGACGGCTCCTACCGGCAGATGCAGGTTTATAGCGAAGTATTGTCACGGGTGCAGAGCGAGTACGTGGAAGATCCGAACATTCCCAAGGTGACGGACGGCGCATTGCACGGCCTGGTGGAGTCGCTGGATGCCAACTCGAGCTACCTGACGCCGGCTGCCTACAAGGCCTACAAGGCGCACAAGTCAGAGGCCAAGGGCGAGATCGGGGCGACGGTCTCCAAGCGCTTTGGATACGCGGACGTGGTTTCGGTGCTGCCGGGGTCGCCTGCGGAGAAGGCGGGAATTGAGGATACGGACATCTTCGAATCGATTGAAGGCCAGAGCACGCGGGACATGTCGCTGCCGGAGATTCGCGAGGCGCTGGCGGGCACGCCGGGATCGACGGTCAATGTTTCGGTGGTGCGGGCGCGCAGAGCCGAGCCGCAAAAAATGTCGATCACGCGGGATATGGTGAGCATTCCTCCGGTCTCGGACAAGATGCTGGAAGACGGCATCGGCTACGTGAAAGTGGACGCCCTGACCAAGGGCAAGGCGCAGGAGATTGCAGGCGAAGATCAAGTCGCTGGAAAAATCAGGAGCGAAGAAGCTGGTGCTGGATTTGCGGAACACGTCGGAGGGAGAAGAGAGCGAAGGCGTCGCCACCGCCAATCTTTTCCTGAACCACGGCACGATCACTTATCTGCAAGGACAGAAGTTTCCGCGAGAGGCGTTCAATGCGGATCCGGCGAAGGCAGTGACTACGCTTCCCGTCGCGTGCTGGTGAATAAAGGGACGGCCGGCGCGGCGGAGATTGTGGCGGCGGCGATGCTGGAAAATGCCCGGGGCGATGTGGTGGGCGACAAAACTTTCGGCGACGGATCGGTGCAGAAAACGATCGATCTGCCCGACGGCGGAGCGCTGATTCTCTCGGTGGCGAAATACTATTCACCCAGCGGGAAGGCGATTCAGGAAACGGCCGTGACGCCGAACGTGTTGGTGGCCGATGAAACGGACAACGTGATCTCCGACGATGAAGACGCGGAGCCCGCAGCCGCAGAACCAGAAGCCAAGCCGAAGAACACGCAAGATGATCAGTTGCACAAGGCCGTCGAGGTGCTGAAGAGCCGGTCGAGCTAGGGCGGTCCTTGCATAGAACTTGGCATCGAGATTTCGTCGCGCACCGCGCGGTGCGCGATTTCTTTTACGGCGTTACTTGTCGCGTTCTGCATCGCGCCCGGCAACCATTCAACTACGATCTGCGGTTGCGACTACCGGGGCGTGGACGCCCTGCTATTCTGAACACATCTCGCCATGAAATCCGCTCTATGAAGATCTTCCGCCGGTGGAGATTGCCGGGCGGAAGTTTGTGGGCCGTGTGTTATTTGGCCTGCTGGTGCTGGTTTCCGCCCTGGTAGGAGCGACCGCCGGCCTGCTGCTGGTCTATACGACGGATTTGCCGCAGGTCGAGGCGCTGGAGGCGTATCGGCCCAGTTCGATTACGGAGTTGTATGACGACCACGGGCGCGTGATTGGATCGTTCGCGCTACAACGGCGGGTGGTGGCGAGCTACGATGATTTTGCCCCGGTCGCTGCGGGATGCGCTGGTTTCCATTGAAGACAAAGATTTCTACCGGCATTCGGGAATCAACTTCTGGCGGATTGTGGGAGCGGCGTACCGCGATATGGAGTCCGGCGGGAAGGTGCAGGGGGCTTCCACGCTTGACCATGCAGTTGGCGCGGAACCTGTTTCTTTCCCCGACCGCTCGTTTCATCGCAAGGTACAGGAGGCGATGCTCGCGATTCAGATTGAGCGGCGCTTCACCAAGCCGCAGATCTTCGCGCTCTACGCCAATCAGATTTTCCTGGGGCACGGAGTGTACGGATTCGAGGCTGCATCGGAGTATTACTTCAGCAAGCCGGCGCGAAAGCTGACGCTGGCGGAAGCCGCGCTGCTGGCGGGCCTGCCCAAGGGGCCGGGAATTTATTCGCCGATCAACCATCCCGACCGGGCGATGAAGCGCCGGAACCTGGTGATCAATGCCATGCTCGAAGACGGAAAGATTACCGCGGCTCAGGCGGAGGATGCGCGGTCGGCGCCGCTGGTCTTGCATTTGGCGCACGATCCTAACTCGCTGGCGCCATATTTTGTGGAGGAGATACGCCGCTATCTGGAAAACAAGTATGGGGCCGACCAGGTGCACGAAGGCGGATTGAAGGTCTATACCTCGCTGGACGTCGATTTGCAAAAGGCCGCAAACCAAGCGGTGCTGGATGGCCTGGCGGCCTACGAGCGCCGTCACGGATGGCACGGACATCTGGAGAACGTTGTGGCGGAGGGAAGCGCGATCGACAAGTACGAGCACCCCGATTGGGACGATGAACCGGAAGTGAATGGATACGTTCATGCTCTGGTCACTTCGGCCGGAGTGGGGATTGCAACGCTGAAGTTCGGGCGCTACTCGGCGGCTCTGGGGCAGGCAGACGTGGCCTGGACGCAGGGCAAGATACAGGATCTGTTGCGGGCGGGCGACATCTGCTATGTGAGGATTCTGGCGCTTGAACGCCAACGGATCGGCGCGCGTGAGCCTGGAGCAGGATTCCGGAGCGCAGGGAGCGCTGATGGCGATTGACAACGCGACCGGCGGAATCAAGGCGATGGTGGGTGGACGGGACTTCAGCGAATCGAAATTCGATCGCGCGACCCAGGCGTTGCGGCAAGTGGGATCGTCGTTCAAACCCTATGTTTACACCACGGTGATCGACCGGGGCGGAAGCCCGAATGACACGATTCTGGATGAGCCGGTCACCTTTGAAACTGGATCCGGACCTTACTCGCCGCATAACTATGATGAAAAGTTTGAGGGGATCATCACTCTGCGGCGGGCGCTGGCACAGTCCCGAAATATTCCGGCGTTGAAGCTGGCCAGCAAAGTTGGCATCAAGAGTGTGATTGAGTACGCGGAGCGCTTCGGAATCACCGCGAAGCTGCCGCCCGTACTTGCCGGTGGCGCTGGGCTCGGCGGAGATCACTCTCATGGAGCAGACTTCGGCATACAGCGTGTTTCCGAACGACGGCGTGCGGGTTACGCCTCGCTACATCACCAAGGTGACTGACTACGAGGGGCGAGTGCTGGAAGAAGATTATCCGGATGTGAAAGACGTAATCAGCGCGCGTACGGCGCGAATCATGACCGGAATGCTTCGTGAGGTGGTGCTGCACGGTACGGGAATCGCAGCGGCGAAGATGCCCTTCCCTGTTGCCGGAAAAACGGGCACGACCAACGATTTTACCGATGCCTGGTTCGTGGGATTCTCGCCGACGATGACTTGCGGCGTCTGGATGGGATTCGACGAGAAGAAATCCCTGGGAGCGAAAGAGACGGGAGCGCACGCGGCGTTGCCGATCTGGATGAACTTCATGAATACTGCGATGGCGGGGAAAGATCCGGGGCAATTCCAGCCGCCGCCGGACGTACCGGTGACCGTAGTGCAAAAAGTGGATACTCCAGACACGACGCCGGGCGCGGATGAGACGCACTGATCATGAAGTCTTTTCTTTAAATTTGCGATGCTGGCCTGGTGCTGGTGGTTGTGGCGCTGGTGTCGGCGCTGACGGCAATGCGATTTGCCATTCACGGGCAGGTAGTCGAGGTGCCCGCGGTGGTTGGATTGACGCCGACGGATGCGGAACGCGCGGTTGCCGGGCTGGGGCTGCAAATTGAAGTGGAGCGGCAGTATTACAGTCCGCAGATTCGCGGAGGGACGGATCATGACGCAGTTGCCGCTGCCGGGGTCGAGGGTGCGGCGGGGATGGCAGGTGCGCGTAGCCCAGAGTTTGGGACCGCAACGGGTCGCGATTCCGGATGTGACCAAGCAAAGCGAACGCGCGGCGGAATGGAACATCCAGCGGCGCGGACTGGAAGTGGCTTCGACGGCGGAGATGCAGTTGCCGGGAGCGTCTGCTGACCAAGTGCTGGCGCAGAGTCCGCCGGCCAACGCGAGCCAAGTGGCAGCGCCCAGAACCAGCCTGCTGGTTGCGGTAGCGGCCGACCCCCTAGCGTATGTGATGCCGAATTTTGTGGGTCAGCCCCTGGGCAACGGCGAGCCGCACTCTGCAGGATGCGGGCTTCAAACTAGGGAACGTAAGCATGGCGCCGCCGCCGGCGAATGGCGAACCGCCGGTTGCAGTCGCAGCCGTGACTGCCGCGCCACCTCAACCATCGCCAGCCAGCATGATCGTTACGCAGTGGCCGCCCGCGGGACAGAAGGTTCTGGCGGGTGCGGTGGTGAACTTCGAAGTGCGATGAGCTTTCTTTGTCCTTAGATTTTTTCGTCCTTAGATTTTTTCCAGGATCGCGGCGAAGAAGCCATCGCAGGGTTGGACGCCAGGCAGCGTGCGCAGGTAGGGACCGCGAGTGAGCGAAGAAGGATCCGGCCAGATTAATTCGCCTTCCTGATGAAGCCGATCGAGCTCGGCCCGGCAATCGAGCACGCGGAAAGATGAATTTTCTCTCAGAGAACGCTCGATGACGTCTTCGTTTTCTTCTCTTTCCAAAGAGCAGGTGGAATAGATCATCCGGCCTCCGGCAGCAACTTGAGCCATGGCTGAACGGAAGATCGCGAGCTGTCGCGCCTGCAGATCGACGAGATCCTGCAGGCGTGAGCCGCCACTTGATTTCCGGATTGCGGGAGAGAGTGCCGGTGCCGGAGCAGGGCACGTCGGCGAGAACGCGGTCGAATTTTGTGGCAAAGGGCAGATTCCGCGCGTCGGCAGCGAGCACGCTCGAATGTTGGCGACTCCAGCCTCGGCGCCGATCATTTCCGCTGACTAATTTCCGCAGCAAGCGTGCGCGGTGAGGATGAAGCTCGACCGCAACGACCTGCGAGTTGGGATTGCGATCCGCGATGGCCGCAGTCTTCCCGCCAGGCGCCGCGCAACAATCGAGAATGCTGCAGCCGTCGCCGACCAGAGCTGCAACGAGCTGGGAGGCTTCATCCTGAATCACACAGAGGCCGGCGCGGAACGCCGCCGTTTTCGTAACGTCCCCGCGCAGGACTCGTCGCGCGGAGGCAAGGAGAGCGCCGGGAGCGAGTTCGATTCCTTCGGCCCGAAGTTGCTCTTCTGCTTCAGGACGCCGAAGCCGGATTGCGGTCACGGGAACCGACTGATCGTGCTGGCAGATGCGAAGCGCGGAATCGAGTCCGTACGCCTGGATCCAGCGTTCGACGAGCCAGGGCGGATGGGCGCTGCTGGCGGCGAGCAAGTCTCGCTGAAGATCCGCTGATCGCGTGTTGCGGGGAGTCATTGGGAGAGACGCCGGCGGCGAGCTTACGCAGGACCGCATTGACGAATGGAGCCGCGGAACGTTTGCGGGCGCGCTTGACGAGTTCAACACTCTCATTGATGGCAGCGCGGGCGGGAATGCGGCTGAGCCAGCGAAGTTGGTAAACCGCGAGCCGGAGTGCGGTGAGAATCTCGGGATCGAGCTTGGAGAGCGGCTGGGCAGAGCTTTGGGCAATTTCGGAGTCAAGCAACGATCGCCAGCGCAGAACTCCCATCACCAATTCTGTTGCAGGGAGTGATCGACTGCCGTAAGCCGGTCGTACATCCGGGAATGAAGAAGTTCCGAAGCATACGAAGATTCGCGCTCGATGCGGAGCAGGATATCGAATGCGGCCGCACGGGCCGGAGAAACCGCAGGCTGCGAATCTCGAGATTTTGATTTCACTGTGGCCAGTATGACGGAAGCAGCCTGCGCCGAGAAGAAATTCGTACTGCCTTACGCCCCGAGCTTCTCGCCGGGCAGCGGACGATAGCCGCGAAGAAAGTCACAGGCAGAGGTGCGTTTCTTGCCTTCCAGTTGCAGTTCGAGCAGTTCGATCGCGTGCCCTGCCCGCAGCCGACGAGAAGACGATCGCCTTCCACCTTCAATTCAGACGATGGCAGTGCGTCGATTGACGGCAACGGCCTTCCAGATTTGCAGGTTCTTTCCGCGAAACTTCGAATATGCGCCGGGCCAGGGTTGAAAGCCGCGCATGCGGTTCAGGATTTTCGCTGCGGGACGGGAGAAATCGATGAGGCCATCTTCTTTCTTGAGTATCGGCGCGAGGGTGGCCTGAGTGTTGATCTTGCCTGCGCGGATGAACGCTGCCGGCCTGCAGCCTGCGCAGGGTCTCGACTGTGAGGGTCTGCGCCAATGTCAGCCAGCTTCGGTGACAGAGTCTCTGCTGTGTCGTCGGGGAGCAATGGGAATTTCCTGCTGCAGAAGAATGTCGCCGGTGTCGAGGCCGGCATCGATTTTCATCGTGGTGACCCCGGTGACGGTTTCGCCACGCGCAATCGCCCATTGAATCGGCGCAGCGCCGCGATATTTCGGCAGGAGCGAGGCGTGCAGGTTGATGTTGCCGAGCGGAGGAAGATCAAGCATCCATTGCGGAATGATGCGGCCGTAACCGACCACGATGATGGCGTCGGGCTTGAGGGCGGCGAGCTGAGCGCGGAAGAGCTTCGTTGTTCTTGATGATTTCGGGCTGCGTGATCGGCAATCCCAACTGCGAGGCACGTTGTTTGACCGGAGAGGAAACGAGTTCAAGGCCGCGGCCCTTGGGCCGGTCCGGCTGCGTGACCACGAGATGGACGCGGAATCCGGCCTCGACCAGTTTGTCGAGCGTGGGCACGGCGAAGCGCGGCGTGCCGCAGAAAACGAGATTGAGAGATTGAATCATTGACACATTGAGTCATTGGATTGCGAATGTGACTACAATCTCTCAATGACTCAATGACTCTTCTACCATTCTCCCGCTTTGACGAGTTTGCGAATTTTGCGCTTGATCAAATCGCGTTTGAGCGCGCTGATGTGGCTGATGTAGAGTTTGCCGTTGAGGTGATCGGTTTCGTGCTGAAAGGCGCGGGCCAGCAGGTCGTCGCCGGTCTTCTCGAAAACTTTCCCGGTCAAATCCTGGGCGCGGATCGTCACTACCTGGGCGCGACTCACATTCTCGCGGAAGTCGGGATGCTGAGACAGCCTTCGCTCTGCGCGTGGCGGCCCTCTTTGTGGATAATCTCAGGGTTGATGAGGACGAGTTTGGCGTCGGGATCTTCTTTGAAAGTGACGTCGACCACGGCGATGCGGCGCGAGATGCCGATCTGCGGCGCGGCCAGGCCCACTCCGCGGGCAGCGTACATCGACTCGAACATGTCCTCGATCAGCTTCTTCAATTCTTCGTCGAAGACTGTGACTTTTTCGGCCGGCTTCTCGAGGACCGGATTTCCGAACTTTACGATGGGATAGATCATTTTCAGTCGCAGATCAGTAGTTTTTCAGTTGCAAGCAGTAGCCCTGGAAATTGCGCAAGGTTTCTCCCATGGAGTCGCCGCCGAATTTCTCGAGAGCGCAGCGAGCCAGAGTAAGCGCGACCATGGCCTCGGCTGCCACTCCGGCGGCCGGAACAACACAAACATCGGAGCGCTCATAGGCGGCGCTTACGGGCTCGCGCGTAGAAAAATCGACCGATTTTAACGGACGGCGCAAGGTGGAAATCGGCTTCAGGTAGCCGCGCACGCGGATCTCTTCCCCATTGGAAACCCCGCCTTCGATTCCTCCGGCGTTGTTGCGAGTGCGAGTGAACCCAGTAAAGTTCTCCGGCTTGCCATAGCCGATTTCATCGTGCACGGCAGAACCGGGAGAAGCGGCAGCAGTAATGCCGGAGCCGATCTCGACCGCCTTTACTGCCTGCAGCGACATGACGGCGGCGGCCAGCAACGCATCCAGGCGCTCGTCCCACTGCGCGTAGGTTCCGAGGCCGGGTGGGACGCTGTGGGCAACCACCTCGAAGACTCCTCCCAGCGAGTCGCCGGTCTTGAGAACTTTGTCTACTTCGCCTTTCATGCGCTGCTCGATTTCCGGGTCGGCACAATTCAGCAGGATTTCTTCCTGCTGGTAAAGAGTCTGAATCTGCTCCCAAGGGACTTCCTGTTGCATGGCGACGTTGCCGACGGCGATGACATGGCTGAGAACGTCGATGCCGAGCTCGCGCAGAAAGGTTTTGGCGAGCGCGCCGATGGCAACACGCGCCGCCGATTCGCGAGCAGACGCGCGCTCGAGAACATAGCGGGCCTCGGGAAAATTGTATTTCAGAGCGCCCGCCAGATCGGCGTGCCCGGGCCGCGGAGATGCGACGCGCTTGTGGCGGGCAGGGTCGCCTTCGCCGACGGGCAGGGACTCCTGCCAGTTTTTCCAGTCTCTGTTTTCGAGTTGCACGGAGATGGGCGAGCCGATCGTCATGCCATGGCGAACGCCGGAGAGGATGTGAGCTGTGTCGCGTTCAATCTTCATGCGCCCGCCGCGGCCATAGCCCTGTTGCCGGCGCCAGAGTTCGCGGTCGAGAAATGCCTGGTCCACTTCGAGCCCAGCGGGCAGGCCCGAAAGGAAAGCGACCAGAGCTTCGCCGTGAGATTCTCCGGCAGTGAAGTAGCGCAGCATAAGTGCTCGATTTTACCTGATGCAGGCGTCTCTGTCTGGAGTTTCCGGATAGATAATAGATAAAGGAGTTGCGTTTCTGGATGGGTCGCAAGAAAAGGTACTCCGTTTGTTGATTTTCGTCATGCGCAGGGAGCATAATGATTGCTACAATATCTGAACATTGTTTAGTAGTTTGAGTTTCCGCGCGCCAGTCGTCCGCGTCATTTCGCAAACTCTCTGGCCAACAAGGAGAACTGTGTGCCCCCACGCACAGATCCAAGGGAAGTAATTTTTCCCGGCGGGAAGATTCGTTGTGTGCTCGCGCACGATCATGTTCTGTTGCGGCAAGGTCTGCGGCGTTTGTTGGAGGACGAGCCTGACATTGATGTGTTGAGCGAAGCCGGCAATGCGGCGCGAGTGCCTGCGCAAGGTTTATGAGTTCCGCCCGGATGTGCTGATCGCTGACGCTTCGAGGCCTTCGGGCTGTCTGCAGGCGAAGCAGAGCTTCTTGTGGCGCGGGAATCTCCTCAGACCAAAATCGTGTTCCTCAGCTTGCAGGAGGAGCCAGTTCTCCGTTCGGCGGACTTGCGGGCTGCGGCGGGAAGCTGCGCCGTGCGGGAAACTTCCGCGGAAGAATTGCCGGAGATGGTACGGAACTCTGCGGCCGCGGCAGCCGGACATATCGGACAGACCCGGCAAAGCCCCCGCAGACGCGATCCGCAGCGCCGCAGCGAAACGCTGTTCTCAGCAGAACGCGCCCTCACTGCCCGCGAACAGGAAGTATTGAAACTGCTGGCGGAAGGAAAGACAGTGCGCGCAGCGGCCACAGTCTGGGGTTGAGCAGCAAGACTGTGGACGCGCATAAGTTCAATCTGATGCGGAAGCTCGGCATCCACAACAAGGCCGAGCTGGTCATGTGGGCGATTCAGAAGAGGGTTTGAAGATTCCCGCCAACTTCTAGAGGCTGCACGGTATCATGGGCGCAATCACAGCGCAAGCCAGCTCTGCGAGGCTCGAAACCTGCAAGTCCGGATGCCCTTCCGCCGCCTTGACGGCACCTACTCCAGACGCGCCGATGGCCGGTTGACCCAAACTGTGGCCAGGCCGAGCGACTGCGCCGGAATCACGTCGTGATACAGGCTCTGCCCAACGTGAAGGACACGGTGCGCAGGGCCGCCGACGCGACGCAACGCGAGATCGAATATTTTCAACGATGGCTTGTAGGCTCCTGCCTGTTGGGCTGTGATGATCTGGGCAAAGTCCACGCCCAGCTGAGGCAGCGTAGCTGCAAAAAGATCGTCGTCAACGTTGGAAACGATGGTCAAGCGAAAACGTTTCTGGAGTTGACGGAGCGCTGTTACAGTGTCGGGCCAGGGCTTCCATTCCTTCAGTGATTCAGGCAGCGAGCGGATTTCCTCGTCAGTGGGCGTGAATCCCAGTTGTTCTCCGAACTGGCGCACCACCGACTGAAGAACTTCACGATAGCGGACGATATTCTCCCTGCTCGGCGCGGGCTTCGAAGTCGCCGTATAGCTGCAGAATTGTGGCGTCGTCGGTGTCCTTGCCGTAGGCCGCCAGGATGTGGTGCAGGCAGCGGAGAATTCCGCCCTCCCAATTAATGAGGGTTCCGTAGCAATCGAAGGTGAGAATTTCGAAGCGGCTGAAGTCGAGCAAGTTTTTCATTCCCCCATTCAGGAAACTGCAACTCTATCAATTCTTAACTTTTGAACTGGACGGTCGCTGAGTGTACTCTGCCTGATTTCCTCAGGCATAGTGGACAGAGACTACTGCGACGGCGTTTTCGCCACAACGTGAACAACGATGTCTGTGACGGACTCACCCTCTCCAACGTGAATTCTGCTCGCGTGGTCCAGATCAGGAGAGGATGGGTAGAACGTCCGTGGAAACTTTCGGCGTTCACCTCCCGTCGTGTTAGTAGGGTTGTAAACAAGGATGTAATCACCCGGAGCCACATGGTCAAAGAAAAAGTAGCCACCCTCCTGTGGGAAATTCGACCAACCGCTGTCATCCCATCCTTTTGGTGTCTCCGTGTATCTGTCAGCGCGAAAAAGTTGAATGTCAGTTGCATTCCAACCACTCACACCCGTTCCATCTTGTGCTCTGACTTGTCCGCTGATCCGTCCCGTGGGAAGCGCCTTAATGTCATATTCACCGCAGGCAGCTGCCACGACAACTAGCGAGGGCACTGGGCGGTCGAGTATGTATTCACCTAGGACCAGTTTGGGCGGAAGATCCGCCCTGACGGTATATTCGCCCGGAGGAAGGTCTCGAAAACTATATCTACCGTCAGCCCCAGTCTTTGCATGAAACTCCTGAACTCCCAATCGGAGTGTGATTGCGCGGTCACCAAGAGGTTGGTTGTAAGCGGGATCGGATGCTCCACCCCACGGCGCTTGCGTTCGCCTTAATACTCCAAATAAAGAATCCGGCTTCTTTCCATCTCTGATAAAACGTAACTCAGCAAGCAGGGGATCAGAGTCACGAAAGAAGCGGGTCTTGGAGCAAATGGACGCCGAGATTGATCCGGTGCTTCCTCGCCAACCATCCACCAAGTACTTCTCCCCAATGCGAAAGTGAACACTGCAATCGGCACCGCCGCGTCCTGAATACACGTCAACTTGCTTCGGAATTCCACTAGAAAACGCTTCTTCAACTCGAAAGATGTACCGCGCCTCCCCGACCTCCCCTCCAATTGTGCCCGACTCGGGCGGATTCTCAGCAGAGAGAACCGTGCCCGAAAAAATTACCTCCTTGGCGTCCTTCATCAGAGGGCACGCTCCTCCTGCAGCCGATTCGACGCATGAGCAACCGAACGCCAGAGCAGGAGTGCTCCAGATGACAAGCGCGACAGCACATCGCATAGAGCTTTGCATTTTAAGCGCCTCCGATGGTCCGAAGGATGCTAAATGACCTTCCGCCGTTGCTCAACTGGCGTAATATCCCCATTACACTCATTGAGCCTCGGGACGGATCTCAGGGTGAGGCATGAGAGGTTGGGAGAAGAGAGAGTTCGAAACCGTCTGCCGTGGCCGAGCATAGTACGGCGCCGCACGCCTCTGGGAAGCTAAGGCTTGAAGCCGGGCAGCGTTGGAGTCTCTTCAGGGGAGCCGGTAACATCCTCTGGCTCGGCCTCGGAGGCAGGAGAACGATCTTCTGGAGGAGCAGCAGCCTTCGGGGCAAGAAACTTGGCGCTGTTCAGCAGAGGGCGCCCAAGCGAGGGGTTGTAGCTGGTCCAGGGGCTCTCCAGATCGGGCTCGCGTTCGAACTGGGCGCGCATCGCCTCCATTTTAGAGTCCAGGTCGTCCATGTAGTGCAGCAACAGCGCTTCGGGAAACATGGGCAGCTTGGGTGAGCCAAATTCGTACTCCCCATGGTGACTGATAATGAGGTGCTCCAGCAGCGTCTTGAGTTCGGGAGGAAAGTCTGGGACCAGCGCAAGCTTCGCCTGCAACATCTCAAGCTCGATGATCATGTGGCCGAGAAGCTGGCCGCGCGTGGTGTAGGAAAACGAGCGATTGTAGGCGAGTTCGTGAATCTTGCCGATGTCGTGGAGAAATACACCGGTCAGCAGCAAGTCGCGATTGACCTGGGGATAGTTCCGGGCGACCAGATCGCAGGAACGAAAAAGCGACACCACATGATCCAGCAGGCCGCCGATGTAGGCGTGATGTAGAGTCTTGGCCGCGGGAGCATTGCGGTAAGCGGCCGCGATTTCCGGATCGGACATGAACGCCTGAACCAGAGACTTGAGGTAAACATTCTGAAAGGACGCGACGAAGCCGGTCAGCGTCTGCCAGAGTTCATCGATGTTCTTGGTGGTCTTCGGAAGATAGTCGGAGAATTCGATTTCCGATTCTCCCAGCTTCCGCAGCTTGTGTACGGTGAGCTGAAAACGGTTCTTATACTTGTTGACCAGGCCTTTGATCTTGAGGAAATCGTCCTGTTCGAAGCCGTTGAGCACTTCCTCCACGTTGTCCCACATCTTGGCTTCGAGCTGCCCGCTGCGGTCACCGAGTGTCAGGGCAAGATAGGGCTCACCGGTCTTCTTGGGCTTGATCTGCTTGCTGACAACAACAAAGTTGGAAGTGATGATCTTGTTTTCGTGGCGGGTGCAGTCGCTGATGTAGAACTCTTTCATGCTCCACATCAGTGTAAATCAGAACGCGCAACACGGCGCGCCGTTGAGACAGAAGGGATTGTGGCAACGCTAGAAAGAGCCGCCGACCATCAGATTGGTACGCCCAGGATCTTCTTTTTCTTCTTTTTGAGGTTCTTGCTGTCGGCCGTCTTGGCCGTGGCGGTTTCAATCGGCTTGGTCTGGTTCGGGCTCTGGCCGGTATCGACGAATCCTTCTTTGTAGTCGATGTAGGCCTCTTCGCGCAGCTTGGTTAGATAAGCGCGAAGCGCGGGCTGCAGCTTCTGATAGTACAAAGCGTCCTGAAGTTTGGGCTCGACATCTTTCATCGGCGGGATGCCTGCCATCTGGTGGCTGGTCACCTTCAAGATGACCCAGCCCTGCTTGGTCCGGATGACTTCGGTGACGTCGCCGGACTTCATGGCAAACGTTTTGTCTTCCAGTTCTTTGGCAAGAGCACCGCGCTTGAACACTCCCAGATCGCCGCCCTGCGCCGCCGATGGGCCGTTGGAGTATTTCTTCGCCATGTCCTCAAAGCTGGCTCCAGCGCGAATCTGCTTGAGGACATCGTCAGCTTTGGCTTCAGCTGCTGCCAGAGCCGCAGCCTCCGAAGCCTGTTTGGCGGCCTCGCTGGCGGCGGCATCGGTGGTGGGAGCCGCCGCGGAGCCGTCCGGAACCAGCGGCTTGCCAGCAGAGGCCTTATCAGCTGCAGGCTTCTGCGGGGCAATCAGGATCTCGCTGAGTTTGATCGACTCGGGTTGCTCCATCTCGTTCTTGTGCTGATCGTAAAATTGCTGCTCCTCGTCTTTGGTAATGCTCAGGTGGGAGCCAACTTCTTCACCGATCACCTTTTGAGTGATGATCTGGTTACGCATGTTCTGCTTGAAGTCTTCGTACGAAATGCCCTGGGAAGTGGCAGCCTTTTCCAGCTCCTCCATGGTTTCCAACTTCATGTCTTTGCGCATCTGGTCGAGGCGCTTGATCAGATCCGTATCGCCGCTGATGCTGAGGTCTTTGCCTTTTTCGAGCAGAAGCTGCTGGTCGATGAGATCGCGCAGCACGTCCTTTTCACGATCGGCGTAGACCTTGTCGGCATTGGCGGGGTCCTGCTGCTTGACTTCATCCCGAAGCTGGTCTTTGCTGCGTTGGAACTCCGAAAGCGTAATGATCTGGCCGTTTACCCGCGTGACAATTTCCTCGACCACATGGGCGGGGTCGACAACGGGAGCCGCCTGGGAGGCCTGGCTCGCAGGGGCGGCCTGAGCCGCCGCGAGCGCGGGCAAAAAAGCCATGGTAAGAAATACCAGAACCAGTCTCTTCATAGGATTTCCATGGGCCGCCACGCCGCCTGTACAAGCGGGCGAGAACCACTCCGATATTTTACTACTTCCGGCCGGGCGTAGGTCGCCGCCCGCCCTCGATTGGATGCTTTAGCGTGTTGGCCAGGTTGCTGGGATGTAGCCGCTAGCCGGTCCGCACAAACGCCAAGGCGGTCATGTCGTCTGGAACGAGGGGTTCGCAAGTAAACTCGCCAACCGCATTCAAAATAGAAGCACTGATGGCTTGGGCGCTCTGAGAAGTATTGGCCTGCAGGCGGTCCTTTACCCTCTCCAGTCCAAATTCGAGGTCTTCATTCTTGTCCTCTTTACACTTACCCTCGACCACTCCCCGCGATACCAGCAGGACAACTGCTCCCTTCTCCAGGCCAACCGTGGGAGCATCGCAAGTGGCGTGGGAGAAAAGGCCGAGCGGCAAGCCGGTAGAGGCAAGTTCGGCAATACCGCTGTGGTCGCGCAGAAGTCCCGGCGTGTGCCCGGCGTTGGTGTAACAGAGCGTGCCCAGCCTTTCGTGGTAGCAGCCGAGGAAGGCGGGGCAGGAGTGAACTCCGGCCGCCGCTTCCATTATTCCGCGATTGAGCCGAAGACATAGTGTGACCATGGCTTCGGATTCGTTGATGTCGGAGCCAGAAAAGAGTTCGGTTCCGAGGGTGCGAAATACATTCTGCGCAGCCGAGAGAATCTGCTGATTGCTCTCGCGGCGTCCGGCAACATCAAGCAGTCCAAACAAAATCCGCTCGGGACTGACGCGCAGGGAGTCATAGAAGTCTCCGGCGACTCGTTTTCCGTAGGTGGTAGCGGCAATCTCCGCTCCCTTGATCTTCGGAAACTCGCCGGGGACAGGCTCCACCGCCGGCGGAGGCTCGGGTGCGCGAGAGCGAAATAAAGGGCACATTCGACGCGTAGACTCAGTGCCGAAGCTAGCACAAGCGCTGACGGCGAGCAAATCGCTAGTCGCCGTACTTGTCGCTGAGATACTTGCCAACCTCGGATTCGAGCTGGCCGTAGTCGGAGTGGATGGTCGCACGCAGGGCGGCTTCGGTGGAACTCCCCTGGCTCAGGAGTTGCAGAATTCGCTGGATGTCGCCCATGCCGTAGGAGTCGTTAATGTAGGAAACTGTGGCCAGGGATTCGGCATACGCCACGTAGGCTTCACTGCCGGAGAAGTGGAGGAAGCTGCCTTCCAGCACATTCAGCGGGATGTTGCGTTGGGCTTTGAACAACTGCGCCAACTGCCGTCCATCGTTGCCCAGGGACTTTGGTTCCAGAAGCTGGGCGATGCCTTCGTGGAGCCAGGGCGGGCAACGGCCGACTGAAATCTGATTGATGAAGGAATGGGCCAGTTCATGCTTCAAAACCCGCGCCAACTCGGGAGTCATGGCGTTGAGGCCGCTGACCGGGATGCGGAGTTTGCCATCGTTGATGGCTCCCGACCAGGACGGCGCGCGGGTCACATCAAAAAATGCCTGTTCGGTGTAGAGCGTCACAAGTATGTTGTCGTGCGGCGGTGTGCCCAGATCGCGCGCCAGATCGTCGTACTCCGCTTCGAGAACGGTAATGATTTGTCCGCGGAAGGCCTCCGAAGTCTGCTTGCCCTCGTAGTGCAGGACGAAATGGCTGCTTTCGCGCTGGGCAAAATCGGTCTCCACGTTCTGTTCGCGCTGCGCTTTTGCCAGGTATTGCTCCACAGCCGGATCTGGACGAAGTTCAAGCGAACGCTTCCATGAAACGACGGCTTCTTTGGTGCGGTCGCAAGCCTGTTGCGCATAACCGAGCACGGTATAGGCATCGGGCGATTCAGGGGCCGCGCTCACCGCACGCTGCGCATAGGTCAGCGCCTGCGAAGGATTCCCGGCACGCACCAGCAGGGCGGCGTAGTAAATGAGGACGGTTGAGTTTTCCGGCTGAAAGCGGAGAGCGCTGTCGAAGTAGCGGCGGGCCTGATCCATGTTGCCATGTTCGAATTCAAATTTGCCGGCAATGAAGTCGGCCGTGGCGCTCAGTTCAGCATTTCCTTTGCCCTCAAGCTTCGACAGCGCATCTGGGTCGACTTTGCCCTCCTTAACAATTGTCTTGGGAAGGTCGCCCTCGTTCGCGAGACTGTCCATCGGAGTAAATACAGGAAGAGCACCAGCCGTCTTAGCGGTGCCGGAGGACGAAGGGGCCGGCATGCCGCCGGTTTCGACGCGGTCTACGGAACTCTTGGGAATGGCATAGCTGTCGTCGCCGATATCGTATTCATAGCGGCTGCCATTTTCGCGAACGTGGTCGGCGAGGATGGTGCGGCCATTCTTTAAATGGATCGTGTCCGCCGATGCCACCGCAAAGGCTAGCACGAGCATCATAGCTGGCAGGATAGTGACACGAAGCCGCATTAAAGCGCATTCTAGCAACTGTGGGGGCACACACCCACGTAACGAAAGTACCAGCAAACCCATGCAGAGCAGGCATGCTGCTGGCGATTTGCCTCACAGTTTTTCCATCTTCGCAGGTGTGTAGAGCGCAGGCGGTTGCGGAGCAAGCCGCTCCAGCACGGGCACACCGGCCTGGCCCCGCCGAGTCCCTCTACCTGCAGCTCAGCGATGCCGGGCTGGATCCTGGCCGGGTATTCAAGGTGCGGGGGGCCTCGCTCGATCGAGCCGCGATCCATATTACTCTGGACGATGGCACCATTGCCTTCACCAAGGATGTGCTGGGAAGAATTACGGGCGCGTTCTTTGAGGGCGATGGAGAAGTACTGCTGACCCCGCCCAACGATGTAGAACGCAGATCGATGAGCCTGTTCACGGGAATGGCCATTCTGGAAGAGCGCTTCTCCACCGCCTACTTCCGCTTCAACGACGACACTGCCGCGGAGCTACAACCGGGTCTCAGGGCACCGGAAGATGCCCAGGAGTTTGTCGCACGCTGGGGCGAGACCGCCCGCAACCTGGCGCAGACCGACGCCATGAGGTTGCTGGCCACTTTCGGTGAGATGCTGCCGGTCGCAGGCGGGACCGTCTCCAATGACGCAACGGCCGAACGCGCTGCAAATTTTGAAGATCGCGTATTGCACGCCAGGCTGCAGGGGAACAAACTCGGCGTCTTCGACATCTTCTATGACACGACTGCCGGGGAACAGATCGAGGCCGGGCAAAGCAAGCCTGCGGACGGCGGGGCTTTGTATTACGACATCTGGACCTCATTCGGGACCGAGAATCGAGGACTGCATCGACCTGCTCAGGGCCAGACGTCGCAGACGCTGCCGGAGGGAACAGAATCCCATCAGGATTCGATCTTCGTCCAGAGCTACGTAATTGATGCTCACGTGAAGCCGCCCAAGGAACTCGACGCGGAAGTGGAGTTACAGCTCGAGGTGGGGCGCGGCGGATCGCGTTTCGTGGGGTTCGAACTATCGCGCTTTCTCCAGATTCAAAGTGTCGAAGCGGACGGAAAAGCGGTGGAATTTATTCAAAACCCTGCGGTGGAAGGCACGCGGCTGGCCCGCAGCGGCAACGACCTGATAGCTGTGATTCTGCCGGAACCGGCCCGCAAGGGACAAAAGATCAGGCTGCGCTTCGTCTACGGCGGAGAAGTGTTAGCCGAGGCCGGCAAGGGCCTGCTGTACGTGGGTGAGCGCGGCACCTGGTATCCCAACCGCGGAATGGCGATCGCCGATTTCGATCTCACCTTCCACTATCCTCCGGGTTGGACTCTTCTGGCGACGGGCAAACCCGCGCCGCTCTCCCAGCCATCGACGAAACCTCCACAAACTGCGCCGCTGGAAGGAGACGAACAAGTAGCGCACTGGATCTCGGATCGCCCCATTCCGATCGCCGGATTTAACCTTGGCAAGTATGTGCGAGCTACGGCACAAGCTGGAAATGTCATGGTGGAAACCTACGCTACTCTCGGCGTGGAACGCGACTTTCCCAAAGCCACGCCACCGGAAGTATCCCGCGATCCGCGGCCCACGCCGCTCCTCATTCCTCCACCGGCGATGGTTCCGTTCGAACCTTCGCCCGCACGGAACGCGGCGGCTGTGGCCGAAGTCACTGCTCGGGCGATTCGCTACTATGCCGAACGATTCGGACCATTTCCCTACAGTCAACTGGCTTTGACTCAGTTGCCGGGGCGGGAGAGCCAGGGTTGGCCCGGACTGATCTTTCTGTCCTCCTATGCATTCCTGAACCAGGCGGAGCGCGAGGGCCTTCACATGAACGCTTCAGGAGCAATCCTTGGCCAGTTGATCCCCGCGCACGAAGCCGCACATCAGTGGTGGGGAGATTTAGTCACTTGGGCGACGTACCGGGATCAGTGGTTTTCCGAGGGCCTCGCGAATTATTCCTCGTTGATGATGCTGCAGGAAAAAGACCCGCCACAGTTCCGCAAGACGATGGAGAAATATCAACGGGACCTGGATGAGAAGGACAAAAACGGGAACTCTCCCAAAGATGCGGGACCCGTGACCTTGGGAACCCGGCTCCTTTCGTCTCACTTTCCCGGGGGTTACGAAGCCATCAGCTATGGACGGGGCACTTGGCTGTTCCATATGCTGCGCTCGATGTTGCAGGACGCCAGGGATGTCGACAAAAGGGATCCGAACGGCAGAATCGTGGAGGAACCGTTTGTGCGATCCCTGCGAAAAGTTCGCGAGCGATACGAAGGAAAAGCCATCACCACGCGTGAACTGCTGGACGTCTTTGCGGAGGATCTGCCGCCCTCACTGCGATATGAAGGCAAAGCATCGCTCGACTGGTTTCTGGATGGCTGGGTCAACGGCACTTCACTACCCAGGCTGGAGTTGCAAGGTGTGAAATTCGCGGCGAAGGCGAATGCTACGGTCGCAAGCGGGGTCATACTCCAAAAGGACGCTCCGGAAACCCTGGTGACGTCGGTTCCGATCTATGCAGTGGTCTCGGGCAAGACTCCTGTGTTCGTGGGCCGCGTGTTTGTCGAGGGGGCGGAATCTGCGTTTCACGTTTCCGCGCCCCTGGGAACCCACAAGCTTTTGCTGGATCCAAACGCAACCATCCTGACTAGCCCTAAATAGCCATACGGAGTCGATCTCTCCCGAATCGGAATCAGTTCACACGTGCTTTCCCGGAACGGGCGCTCAGATTGCGCAACAGCCACCACTCCCACTGCGCATGCTCGCCGATCTAAGTGATTGCTCAGCTTTCATTTGCAGCCGCATTACTTACAAAAAGCAGGATGGCAATTGATCTGCTTCATGGAGAGGGTGAATCCAGGAGTGAACACTTTGAATTCCGGCACCGAGGTCGAGAGTGTAATCCGAGCGAGCGCTCGAGAGATTCTGCCCGGCATTA
Source organism: uncultured Acidobacteriaceae bacterium (assembly GCA_963827005.1). Taxonomy (GTDB): domain Bacteria; phylum Acidobacteriota; class Terriglobia; order Terriglobales; family Acidobacteriaceae; genus Sulfotelmatobacter. The sequence continues at coordinate 69,178 of CAWGZD010000006.1, read as the reverse complement.
GCTCGCCGGCAACCGCTGAAACCTCGATCGGCGAAATAGCGCTCAGCTCCGCGTTCGCTGAAGCCGGCCGGCGAGGTGAGCCAGAAACCATTTTGCTGGTAGAAGACGAAGCGTTTGTTCGGAAGGTGACGGCCGAAGTTCTCGAATCCGCCGGTTACCGGCTGGTGATTGCCCAGAGCGCCGCGGAGGCGCTAGAGGCTTACCGACGGACGCTCGGCGCCGGTCGATTTGCTCCTCGCCGATGTCGTCATGCCTGGAATGAGCGGCTGCGAACTGGCAACCGAACTCGAACGTTTCCATCCGCGAGCCCGCATTCTGCTCATGAGCGGCTATACCGAACAACTCGCCTGGTGCGAGTCATCTCCTTATCGCAAGCTGTATCTGGCCAAGCCTTTTTCGACTCGCGTGCTCTTGAAGAAGGTGCGGGAGGTGTTTGATAAGCCGGTTGATTAGAGGAGTAGGCAGTCAACTTACGCTGGCTTTGCGGTAGTGCGTGGCCTGCAGAATCTCGCGGGGAATCTGGGACAGAGGCACAACCCGGTCGAGAATGCCCATCTCCGCGCAAACCCGAGGCATGCCGTAAACCGCACAGCTCGGCTCGTCCTGGCCAAGGGTAAAGCCGCCCTCCTGGTGAATGGCGTTCATGCCCTGCGCTCCGTCCGATCCCATACCGGTCATGATTATTCCCATCGCCTGGGAATGAAATGCGGAGGCGACGGATTGCATCATGACGTCGACCGAAGGAACGTGCACTTGATTCTCCACTTTGCCGGAAAGCGAAATGACCATTCGCGAGCTGCTGGGGCGGTCCACGGTCATATGCAGTCCCGCCGGGGCGATGTAAACCACTCCGGGCTGAGCCACTTCTCCATGCGAAGCCTCGCATATGGAAACTGCGCACAGGTTATCCAGCCTCTTGGCAAAAGGAGCGGTAAAACCGGCCGGCATGTGCTGCACTACAAGGATGGGGACGGAGAGGTCGACGGGAAGAGCCGGGAGCATTTCCTGCAGAGCCTTGGGACCTCCCGTCGAAATTCCCAGAGCAACAATCGCCGGCGTCGAATGCGGAACTTTCCTCACGGATACGACTGCCGCGCGGGGAGGCTTTCGCATCAGGTTGAAACGCTCCTTGGAACGCCGCGATTCCGCAGCCGCCCTGATCTTCGCGAATAGATCTTCACGTATGTGAAAAATGTCCAGCGAAGTGGGAGAGAGCTGTTTGGGCACATAATCGAAGGCCCCTGCCGCCAGTGCATTGAAAGTAGTTTCCGCATCTTTCACCGTGACCGAGCTCACCATGATCACCGGACGCGGGAACTGGGCCATGATGCAGCGAAGGGTTTCGAGGCCATTGAGGCCCGGCATCTCCACATCGAGGGTGACAACGTCAGGGTCGAGGGTGGCAATTTTTTGCAGGGCTTCGGCTCCACTAGCGGCAGTACCAACAACCCAGAGATCGGGATCGTAGGTGACCATGCGCGACAGCGCCGTGCGCATGAAGGCGCTGTCGTCGACAATCAGCACCTTGATCCGCGGCTTGGGCTCATTGTTCATGCGCGGTAAATGGCCCGTACCAGGGTGTGGACTTCGTCCATGTAGGAATCCAGCTCGAAGGTGAGGCGGGCCCAGTCGAAGTCCTTCATGCCGTCGGAGCCTTGGGCGAGGAGGGCAAAGCCTGAGTCCTCGAACAGGTTCACTTGCCGCTCTTCCACATAGCCGTAGTTCAGGCCACTCATGCGGCAGAGCAGGTCGGCGATATGCACCAGGGCCACCAAGCCGGAACTGTCGGATGATTTCTCAGGCGAGTGATGATGCGTCACCACTTCGATCATGCTGGGCGCAAGCCCCCAGCGTTCAGCAAGCAGGCAGCCGCTATCACAGTGCGTAAATCCCAGAGTCTTTTGTTCAGCTTCGTGCAGGGGAATGCCTTCAGCTCTGGCAGCCTCAAACGCAGTACGGAATTCCTCGGGCAACACCCACAAGTTGACGATAATGCCGAGGTCGTGAAGCAGACCTGCAAGATAGGCCTTGCCAGGATCCACCAGCTTGATTTTGCGGGCCAGGCGGCGGCAGATCAGGGCGCATCCCAGAGAGTGCTCCCAAAACACCACTGGATCCAGACTGGTTTTGTCTCCGGGAAGCATGTTCAGAACGCCACATGACATCGCAATATCGCCGACATGATGAAACCCCAGGCTGACCACAGCCCCGCGCAACGATTCCACTTTCTGCCATCGCCCGAAAAGCGGAGAGTTCGCCATTTGCAGGCACTGCGCCGCCAGCGACTTATCCTGCGCCAGCAGATCTGTGACTTTTTGCACGTCGAGCTGCTCGATTGGCTGGTGCAGGTAGCGCAGCAAAGGGGCGAGAACGGCCGGGATGGTTGGAATCTGGCGCAGCCCATCGAGCCGCTGCAGTAAAACTTGTTTGCCCACGGGTGCGGTTGTCATATGACTTTCCCTCCTGTCGGCGGACGATCTCCTTTCACGTAAGCGGTGGCTCCCGGCAAATGGACCAGGCGAAAGTCCTCACTCACGCCGAAAAGAGACTCGGAATGGCCGAGGAAAAGATATCCGTGAGGCAGGAGGTTGTTGAAGAAGTGCTGAATGACCCGGCGCTTGGAAGCCAGGTCGAAGTAGATCAGCACATTGCAGCAAAAGATGGCGTCCATATTCTTCATCAACGTCATGCGGCCATCGTCCGACAGGTTGAGCCGGCTGAAGCCAATATTGGCGCGGGCCGCCGGATTCACCTGAAGCTGATCACCGTGCGGAAGAAAATATTTGCTGCGGTAGATGGGCGTGAGGTTGCGCGTGCTGTAGTCGCCGTAGACGGCCGCCTGGGCATGGGCGAGGGAACGCTCGTTGAGGTCGGTGGCCAGGATTTCGACGGACCAGTCTTTGAGCAGGCTGTCGGCTCCGTCCAGCAGCAGCATGCGAAGGGTGTAGGGTTCTTCCCCCGTTGAACAGCCGGCACTCCAGAAACGAAGGCGGCGCAAGGGAAGATCGGACTTCGCCTGCAGGATGCTCGGAATCACGATGTGGCGTAACGCGTCCAGTTGCGGCTGATTGCGGCAGAAGCATGTCTCTCCAATGGTGATCTCGTTCAGCAAAGCGATCAATTCGGCTTGGCGGATGGGGCGGATGGTGAGGCACTCGAGATACTCGCGCAGGGTTTGCGTCTTGAGCTCTTTCATGCGGCGGCTGCAGCGGTCTTGCAGCAGGCGGAGCTTATTGTCGGGGTGGAAGATTCCGGCAACCTGATAGATCAGGTCGCGGATGCGCACCAGATCGGGCTCGGGCGGCCGCGCTATGCAAAGAGCGGGTTGCGGCGAGGACACAGGAGTCACGCGGAAGCCTTTCGGGTCGCCGACATGGCAGCGATCTGCAGATTCTCCAGCAGGCCGGCCGGATCGAGGACCAGGCGAACGCGGCCGTCGCCGCCGATGGTGGCGCCGGCCAGACTGGAGCATCCGTGAAGGTAGGCTCCCAGGGGCTTGACAATGGTCGACTCCTGGCCGAGCAGGCAGTCCACAAGAAGTGCGATGCGCTTTTCCGCCACGCCCAGAATTACGACCTTATGGCTGCGATCGCCGGACTCGCGCAATCGCCCGCCGCCTGTATCTAGGCTGGGACGGACGGGGAAGAGTTGGTCCAGGCGCAGCAAGGGCAGAGTCTCGCCGCGCAGACACAGCACCTCGTTTCCTTCCACGCGGTGCACCAGCTTTGGATTGACCTGTGCAGTCTCGACGACGGATCGCAGCGGCAAAGCGTAAACCTCATCTCCCACCTGCACGAGAAGCACGGGCAGAATGGCGAGGGTCAGAGGCAAACGAAGTTTCACCGTCGTACCCTGACCCACACGGCTGTCGATCACGACCGCGCCATTTAATTTCTTGAGATTGGAGCGCACAACGTCCATGCCCACGCCTCGTCCGGAAAGATCGGTAGTCTGCTCGACAGTGCTGAAGCCGGGAAGGAAAATGAAGTCAAGAATTTCGCGGGGACTGAGCGCGCGCAGGCGCTCTGCCGTCACCAGCCCTTTCTCGACGGCTTTGCGGCCAATGCGTTCCGGATCCATTCCGGCACCGTCGTCGCCGATGCTGATCACAATCTGATCACCCTCCTGGCGGGCTTCCAGGCGGATGGTGCCGCGGCGCGGTTTGCCGACTTTTTCCCGCACTGTGGGCGCCTCGATGGCATGGTCGAGGGAATTACGCAACAGGTGGAGAAGCGGGTCGCCGATCAGCTCGACCATGGTTTTGTCCAGCTCGGTCTCTTCTCCGACGAGAACCAGGTCCACTTCTTTTTTCAGCTGACCGGAGACGTCGCGAACCAGGCGCGGCAATTTGCGGAAAACCGTTTCGATGGGAACCATGCGGGTCTTGAGCCCTGCCGATTGGAGTTCTTCGGTGATGAAACTCAAGCGCGCCGCAGACTGGCCGAGGGACGAACTCAATTCACTGGTCGGCATCCTGCCGGAAGACAGATCGCGGCTGAGCTGCAGCAGACGGTTGCGTTCGAGCACCAGCTCTCCGATGAGGTTGATGAGGTCATCGAGCTTGGCCGCATCGACACGCATGGTGGGGACGGAGGAGCGGGGCTGAGCAATCTCCTTTTGCTGGACCAGCGCTTCGCCGATTTCGCCCTGGGATGCCAGGCCTTTTTCCACCAGAATCTGACCCAGTTTGCGGGGATCGGCGGAGGCCAATTGTTCCGCCAGAACCGCTTTCAACGTGTCGGCGGAGATGACTTCCTGTTTCACCAGCAGATCCCCGAGCCGGGTCGGGGTATGCCTCAGTTCCTGCGCCGCTTCGAGATCTTTCAGCAGCGCGCCGAACTCGTACTGCTGCAGGCCGCCGCGCCGAATATCGGCGAGCATCTTGCCCAGGTAGTCCCGCGCCGCGAGCAGTGCGTCAATCGTCGGTCGCATGAGCTGAGCTTCGCCCTGGCGCAAAGCATTGAGCACGTCCTCGGCACAGTGGCTAAGGCGGACGACCGGCTCGAACCCAAGAAAACCGGAGGTGCCCTTGATCGTGTGCATGGCGCGAAAGATGCGGTTCAGCAACTCCGCATCATCGGGCGCGGACTCGAGCGCAACCATGTCCTGGTCCATCCCTTGAAGAAGTTCCTCGGACTCCACCAGGAACTCCTGCACCAGCGAAGGATCATCGGACAGTTCGTTACTCATGTTCTTGAGCCACGTTCGTTAGTCATGTTTCGCTCCTCATGTTTCGTTAGTCAGGCAGATCCGCTTGCTCAACCATTGGCAACCTAGAGGGCGGTCTCGCTGGCCGCAAACATTCCTTCCTGGGCGCCATTCATCAGGCGATCGGCGTCCAGCAGGATAATCAGCCGGTCGCCGAGCTTGCCCACTCCCGAAACGTACTCGCGCTCCACCAGGCCCAAACGCGGTGGCGGCTCAATCGTGCCTGAAGGGAGCCGGAGCACTTCAGAAACCGCATCGACGATGAAGCCGAGCACGGTGCCCTGAAGTTCGACCACAACGATGCGGGTGTGGTCGTCGGATGGAACTTCTTCGAGACCAAAACGTTTTCGGAGGGCGATGACAGGAATGATTTTCCCGCGCAGGTTCATGACTCCTTCCATGAACTCGGAGGAATTCGGAACCCGGGTCAACTGCTGGGAACGAATGATTTCCTGCACACGCAAGATGTCGACTCCGAACTCCTCTTCACCCACGCGGAATCCCACAAGCTGGAGCACCTGCCCGGTTTCATGGGCGCCAGACGTCCCCTCCGGTCCACTCGTAGTCATCCGCATGTTGTGGCCTTCCTAAGTGCGGCGCACTGCCGCCGCGCGCTGCCCTCGGATGCTCTCGCGGGCTGCGGCATTTAGCGGGCACCGGCCGCGAATGCTTTTCTTGGCAGTTCCTTCCACTCCGCCGGCGAAGCCCCGCTCGGCGGCCGCCCCGGCCGCGGCGGCTTCTCTTCCAATTTGAAACTGGAAACCATTTTCTGAAGATCGAGAGCCAGGCCGGAAAGATCCTGACATGCCTTGGCCGACTGCCCCGCGCCAATTGCGGATTCGTTCACCAGCCTGGCGATCAACTCGACGTTTTGATTTACCTGCTCCGTGGCCGAGGACTGCTCGGTCGCCGCGGTGGCGATATGCGCAATCATTTCGCCGACCCGCTCCGACATCTTGATAATCTGTTGCAGGCTCTCGCCGGCCTTGGCCGTGGTCAGCACTCCGTCTTCGACTTGCTTGGTCCCGTCATGCATGGCGGCGACCGCGGTCTTGGTTCCATCCTGGATTCCCTGCACCATCTGCGCCACTTCTTTGGTGGCGGAAGTGGTTCGCTCGGCCAACTTGCGGACCTCGTCGGCGACCACGGCAAACCCGCGGCCTTGCTCGCCGGCGCGCGCCGCCTCAATCGCCGCGTTCAGGGCAAGCAGGTTGGTCTGGTCCGCAATATCGTCAATGACTCCGATGATGCGGCCGATCTTGTCGGAGCTCTTGCCCAACTCTTCCACCTTCTGAGCCGTGGCGGTGGCGGATTCGGCGATGGCGCGCATCTTGGCTAGAGAATCGTCCACGATGACTCCTCCCTGTCGCGCGGTCTCGGCCGCCTGGCGCGAGGCGTCGGCCGCGCGGTTGGAGTTTTCCGAGACTTCGTGCACCGAGGTCGACATTTCCTGCATAGCTGTAGCCACTTGAGTGGTTTGGTCCTTCTGGCTCTGAGCGCTCCCCGCCTGCTGCGCGGCGGAGGAAGAAATCTCTTCACTGGCGCTGGCCACGTGCTCCGCCGTGCTCGCAATCGACTGGATCAGGCCGCGCAGGTTGTTCTTCATTTCGTTGAGCGAAATCGCCGCCCTCCCCACTTCGTCGTGAGTGGTGACCTGCATGTCGGCAACGGCCAGATTGCTGTTGGCAATTTCTTCGATCAGCCCGGCCATGCGAAAAACGTTGGCGGCGATCGAGCGCGGCACAAAAACCGCGACCACGAACCCGGCCGCCAGCCCCAGCAGCGCCAGAACCACTTCAAGCTTCTGCGTCTGAATGGACCGTTGCAGGGCGGCCAGCAAATCCCGCTTATCCACTCCAGCGTCGATTTGGGATGCGAGTTCGCTCAGCTTTCCGATCGCTGCATAGTCGATCACGGCGGTCAGGGCCAGACTCAACAGCAGAGTGCCAAAGCCCACGCCCAACTTCATCTTGAAACTCAGACTATGCATTGCGCTGCAACCTCCCGAAGCATGCACTCAACCATGACTTTCATCGGCAAAAGGCGGCTGTACTTTAACGATCGGTGCGGGAGCGGAAACGGGGATTTCAGAGTTGCACAAGCACGTAGAGCGATGCTCGATCACTGTCGCAACGGAGACGGCAGTGCGGCGGAGACGGGCGCCGCGCGGGATGGAGGCTTCGCCGACTGCGCACCCAGGATCACGATGTCTACGCGCCGATTCTGCGCCCGCCCCGATGCCGTGAGATTGCTCGCGATGGGGTGATACTCGGCATAGCCGGCCGCAGCCAGCCGTTGCGGCGCGAAGCGGTGACGCATAATCAGAAGGCGAACCAGTTCCGTGGCTCGAGCCGTCGACAGCTCCCAGTTGGAGGACATCTGGGCGGTGTGAATCGGGACATTGTCGGTATGCCCTTCGATGCGCAGCCTGCACGTACGGACGGCGAGGATCGAGGCGAGGCGGTCAAGCGCGGCCAGAGACTCGGGTTTAATGGTTGCAGACCCGCTATCGAAAAAACCGAATTCGAGCAGGCTCACGACCAAGCCATCGGTTTCGCGGTGCAGTGCTACCTTATGCAGCGCAATTTCATGGTGCAGCGCATCTTGCAATTCGCTCTGCAAGGTGGAGAGGTCCGCTTCCTCCGAGGCAGCCGACAGCGAATCGCCCGGAGGCGGGGCAATGCGCCCAAGTTCGGCACTCCGGTTCACGTTCTGAATGGCCTGCACCGTGCTGAAAGGCATGGGCTCATTGCTGTCCAGAGGAATCTGCGTAGTCGAAGCCGGAAAAACACCCATCTCTTGAAACGCGACCTGGATCGCCAGCGCCAGTTTGCCCACCTTTTTCTGATCCACCTGCGAGGAGGAATACAGAACTACAAAGAAGGCGAAAAGCAGAGTGATGAAATCCGCGTAGGAGACCAGCCAGCGTTCGTGGTTCGAGTGCGCGCGCGGCCGTCTTCGACGGCGGCTCATTCGCCGCTCTCTTCGGTTTGACTCCGCCGCCTGCTGTCGCCTCGACCAAGAAGCCCAGCAGTTTCGTTTCCAGCATGCGGGGGTTCATGCCTTCGAGAATCGAGGCCACGCCCTCGAGCATCATCTCCCGCATGATCTGTTCTTCACGAATCCGGATTTTCATCTTCCCCGCACATCGGAAGATAGAGAAGATTGGCGGAGCCCACTCCGTAGATCGTGGCCACGAAAGCGACGGCAATGCCTCTGCCCACTTCGTCGATCTTGTCCAGATGCTGCATGACTTGAATCAGTCCCAGCACCGCGCCGATGAATGCCCACTGTGGGAGCGAAGCCGCCGGCGGATTCGAATACCTGGGGAACTTGCTCTTCGTACTCGGCTTGATTGTCGAGTTCCATGTTCCATCATCTTGCGCAGTTCCTGGGGTTCGGTCCCGTCGACCGCCAACATTAATGACTTTCTCAGAAAGGTATCTTCAATCTGCGGCAACTCCGCATCGAGGGAGACGATGCCTTCGCGGCGGGCTTTTTGCGCGTATTGCACGAGCTGGCGAACGATCGCTTGCTGATCGCGCTGGGGATTGACGAAAACCGAACCCAATTGCCGGAAGGCCAGCAGAATAATGGCAAGAGGAAACTGCAGCATCACCGCTCCGAGCGTCCCGCCGAACACAATGATCGCGGCCGTCGGCTGCAGGATCTGGCCCAGGTTTCCGCCTTCGAGCAGCAACCCGGCGAGGACTCCGCCCAACGCAAGAATAACGCCGGTAAAACTGGCCTTGTCGATGCTCACTTCTCGGGCTCCCTCTTGCCAGCTTCGGAAGCTTCGGGAAAAAGATTGTGCGAAGAAGAACTATCCCAGGCCGAGGGTATGCCTTGTAAGACCGAGCGCCGGAACTCGATGAGTCGCGCCAAGACTTCCTCGTTGCTCTCCCGCACAACGATTTTCTCTCCGGTGACCAGCGTGATCAGCGTGTCCGGGGACTGCTCGACAAACTTGATCAGGTCGGAGTTCACGATCAAGGGCTGGTTATTGAGACGCGTAAGCCGGATCATATTTTTCCCGCCTCTCTCGTCGCCGTCGCGCTGCGTGAGGACGCACAGGCCCCTAGGGGGAGTTATCGGCGAACCAGGATTGACGCTTCTGTGGCCGCGCACCGGGCAGCCGTTACCGAGGGATTACGACCGACAGCCGCGCAACCGGCAGAGGCAGCTAAAGCGGAAAGAGCAACCGCCGATGGAGACAACAGACATTCGGGTTCCGAGCATGCAGTGGAACGAGGACTCCGCAGAGATCCAATTCTGAGGGGCGGTTCCAAGAAGGCGGGACCAAACCCAAGCAAAGGAGAAACACAATGCCTCTCGGTATCCTGAATAACATTCCGTCCCTTCAGGCGGAAAATGAACTTACGCTCACCAGCACTTCGCTGAACAACACGCTGGAGCAGCTCGCCTCTGGGTCGCGCATCAACTCCGGCGCGGATGATCCCGCCGGGCTGGCCATTGCCAACGGATTGCAGGCCAACATCAGCGCTCTGACCCAATCCGTGTCGAATGCGAATGATGGTGTCGGCGAATTGCAACTCGCCGATGGCGCGCTGGCTCAGGTCACGAACCTGCTCAACACCGCCATCACACTGGCTACGGAGTCGGCGACGGGCACAGTCTCGAACGAGCAACGTACTGCGATTCAGGCGCAATATTCATCGATCCTCGCGGAAATCAACCAGATCGGCACCGCGACAACCTATAACGGACAGTCGGTATTTCAGAGTGGTACGGCGCCGAACCTCAACGCCGCGGATAGTGCCAACAGCGCTACTGCCGCTCCCGTGACGCTCGGAAGCGCGCTGACGGTCGGCGATGCAACGTCCGTCACCGCAGGGGGCGTCACCTTCACCTACACCGCGGCCGCTGGCGTGGCAAACCCGAACGTAGAGATCAGCGGCGGCACCGCTCTTACCGCCGCCACCGCTCTGACCTCGGCCGGAGTGCTTGACCATTACCCGCGGCGGCGTTGCCACAACCTACACCACCACGGCGGCCTCGACCGCAACCGTGCAAACCCTGCTCAACGCCATCAACACCGGCGCCACGAGCGGCGTCGGCGTGGCCGGAGTTACAGTCGGCGGCGGTGCCGCTACCGGCTTACAGGCCTCGCTCGTCGGTGGACAGTTGCAAATCACCGATAGCGCCGGAAATAACAACCTGGCCGTAACCGGCTTCGCGGCGGTCCTCGGCGCCGGCACCACCACGTTTGCCGACTCCACGGCCCCGACCGTCCAGAACCTGATCAATGCGATTAACGCCGACACTACGGTTGGCGCGAAAGCCGCTCTGGTCGGCGGCCAAGTCGCAGTCACGGACCCCTTGAATCGCGCCGACCTCACCGTCACCACCGATGACACAGTGCTTGGAGCACCGGTGGCGGGGCTCCCACAGCTTTCGCGACGCCCAACACCGTCGGGACGGCAACCCCCAACACCAATGAACTGGTCGGCAATGCCACAGTCATTAACGACCGCGTCGGCGACTCGCGGCCGGCCTCTTACCAGCTTCACCGCCGGGTAGCAAAACCTTTACCTTTACTGCTCCGGTCGGCGGTTCGACCATTGGAGGTCTTATCAGCGCAATCAACAACCCCACAACCGATCCTGCGGGCCTCGAAGCTTACCTCAATTCGGCGGGCAGCCTGGTAGTCACCGATCCCAACAACAACGGCAACCTCGCCGTCGGGCGCAACGAATACCGATACTGTGATCGGAACCTTAACCAATCCAACGACAACCGGTGCAACCACCACCAACATTTTCCTGAGTGATTCCACTGCCATCGGATCGGCGCTGATCGCAGTGAACCATTGGTGGCTTGTCGACGACCGGACTTACCAACGGCAGCGGCGGCAGCGCCGTAAACCTGGCCACTACAGACCTCAACACACAGGGCGACGCGCAGACCGCGTTGACCCTGATCAATGCTGCGATCTCAAACGTCGCCAGCGTCCGCGGCACTCTAGGTGCGATTTCAACCGGCTGACTGCCGCCAGCAACGTCATCAACAGCCAGGTGCAGAACCTGACGTCGGCGGAAAACACCATCACGGCTGCCGACATCCCGACTGTCGTGGCCAACCTGACCAAATACTCGATCCTCGAACAGACCGGCATCTCCGCTCTGGCCCAGGCGAACCAGCAACAGCAGCTGGTATTGAAACTGCTGCAATAGCCTCGGTGGAGAGGTTCATTGGAGTAAGTTTGTCTCGGTAAGGAGGCAGGCCAGCCTGCCTCCTTCCCTCTTTAGAATCTGTTAGCTCTTCCGCTTCAGGGAGCGGCCCAACTCGGGAAATCAGCGTGCCACGAAATGCGCTTGTCTTGACTGCCAGCCCAGAGGATGAAGGTCACGTGCACTGGAACAAAGCAGATCGAAGGAGGAATGCACCATGGGCGTCAGTCTAAATCCGTCTACGATCCTCTCCGGACAAGGCATTGATGTAAGTTCCATCGTGCAGCAGATTATTTCTGAGCAGAGCGGCGAGTTGACCGTCTGGCAGGGACAGCAAACAGCTTTCGCGACGCAAGACGGCTTGCTTGAGGGGATGGAAAATAATCTCACCAACCTGCAAAGCGCCGTCGCCGCGCTCGCCGATCCAGCCGGAGCGCTCACGGCCCAGGCGGCAACCTCTTCGCAGCCGGCTATATTAACCGCGAACGCTCAAAGCACTGCCATTGCCGGAACTCATTCGATCGTCGTGACCAGTCTCGCCACGACGGGCACGCTCTATACCAATCCCATCGCAGCCGGTGCCGATACGTCCTTCCTGGCTAGCGGCGAAACCACCGGCGATCTCAAGCTCCAGGTGGGCGGCGTGAGCGGTACAACTGACGATATTCCGATCACACAGGGCAGCAACGACACCCTTAACACGCTGGCCAGCTACATCAATGCACAGAGCACAGCGAACAACTGGGGAGTAACTGCGAGCGTCGTCAGCGACACGAGTGGTTCAAGACTGTCGCTGCAGAGCCAGAGCTCTGGCAGCGCCGGAGCACTGGCAATCACCGCCAACAGCCAGACCAGTTTGACCTTCGACGCGCCCCAGGGTGGGGCCAACGCAGCTCTAACCATCGACGGCGTGCCCTTCAGCAGCAGCTCGAACACCGTGACCGGCGCGATTCAAGGGGTCACGCTAAGTCTGGCCAGCCAGTCTCCCGACAATCCCGTGCAACTGACCGTGGCGCCGGATGCGAACCAGATCACCAACGCAGTCAACAACTTCGTCTCCGCTTACAACACCGTGGTCAGCACCATCAACACGCAATATGTCGTCGACCCGACCGGCGCCACGCCGGCCCCTCCTCTTGAATCCGATACCTCCCTGCGCTCGCTGCAGTCGAGCATGCTGACAAATGCGGCCTACGCGATCGGCGGCAACAGCGGATTGGTCAACCTGGCCGCTCTCGGCATTAATATGAACAACGACGGCACGCTTACCGTGGGATCTAACGCGAGTGGTCAGACGTTTGCCGACGTCGTAGCGGCGAACCCCACGGCAGTGCAAAACTTTTTCCAGAATGCCTCCGGGACGGGCTTCGCCAACAACTTCAACGCCGACCTGACCAACTTGACCGCTCCCACCCAGGGCCCGCTGAACGTGGATCTTGCGCAAAATCAGGCGGAGCAGTCGGACCTCACCACCACGATCACCAACTTCGAAACCCAGTTGGCGGCCGAGCAGACAGCTCTCACATCCCAGTACGACGCGGTGAACGCTTCCCTGCAGTCCTATCCGCTGCTCTTGCAGGAGGTCACCGAGACGCTGGGCACTCTGGGCTCGGGTACCTCCAGCACGGGCTCGTTGATCTCGAGCGAACCTACGCTGACCTCGGGGCTATAGCAATCTATCTCTTTCTATCCATCTATTTCTATCTATGGATGCACGATCCTCTTACCGCGAAGCGGCCGTCCGGGGTGCTAGCCCGGTGCGCCTCGTGATCTGTCTCTACGAGCAAGCCATCGAAGATCTGCGGCAAGCGGTCATCGCGCTCGAGAAAAACGACATTGAAGCGCGCACTCGCGGAATCAATCACGCCCTCATGGTTATCGCGCAATTGCAAGGCTCGCTCGACATGGAGCGGGGCGGAGAAGTAGCCAGAAATCTGGCGCGATTCTACAGCGTTGTGCGCGCCGGGCTGAACGACGCTCAGATGAAGCAATCGGCGAGGATTCTCGAACAGCAAATCTCCCAGCTAGTCACGGTGCATGAAGCCTGGCTGGAAGTCGAACGCGCTACCGCAACTCCGCAGCCGCTCCCAGCGGAATCTACTCTGCTCAAACCCGTGATCTTTCCTTCGGAAACCGCTGAAGCTCCTCCGGTCGAGTGGAACGCCTGATGCCATCCCTTTCGCAAAGCTTGCGGGAGACCAACCACCGGCTAAGCTTTTGGCTCGACAGCATGGTGGCCGCGCGTGGACAGCCGGCACTGGCTACCCCAGAACACATGGCAGCGCTGCTTTCAGAACTGTTGCGTGCCGGAGCGGAGTTGCGCGCCAAACCGCTCACCCCAGGCAAGGACAATCCAGAACTTTCGGCACTTGATCCGGAACTCGAACGCGAACTTGCGGAATATCGCAGGCACGTGGAGCGGCTGCGCCAGCTTTTGCCTTCCATTCACACCCAGTTGCTCGCAGAAAGAGCGCGGCTCGAAGCCCAGCGCGCCCGAGTTCGATCCGCCGCCGAGTGGGCCCGCGCCTCGCGCCAGACCCTCTGAGCCCAGAGTCCTTCAACACAGGGCCCCTGGCTCTGTGTCTTTCTTAATTGCTAGCCCCTGCTTAGATAATCGAACAAATCGATCTGCGAGGTCTGGCCGATGGCTTCGAGCGTTGCCTGAAGCGAGGTTTGGGAACTGGTTAGATTGCTGATCACGGCACTCAGGTCTGCGCCCCCCACGGTGTTTTGCTGCTGCGCCAGTTGCGTGGTCTCGCTGCTGAGGTAGGTTTGCTGCGTGTTGAGCTGGTTCAGAGCGTTGCCATAAAACACGCTTTGCGCAGAGACATAGTTGTAAGCGTTTCCAACTTCCGCCACCGCGGCGCCAATGCCGGTACCGCTCTGCAGGCTGGTGATGAGATCCTGAATACTCTGAAACATGTCCGTGCCGGAAGCGGAAAACAATTGCGAACCCGGCAGGTTGGTTTGCAGGCTGAATTGACTGCCCAGAGTAACCGTGTTCACCCCCGAGTTGCCGGCATAGGTCACACCGGAGGAAGAACTCGGGTCGAGCATGTAGGGAGTGGTCTGGGTGGCGGTTCCGGCGAAGACGTAATTTCCCTGATACGTCAGGTTCGCCAGGCTGAGCAACTGGCTCTGGATGCCCTGCACCTGGGTCGCGATGGCCGCGCGATCGGCCGCGTTCACCGTGCCGTTCGCGCCCTCCACGCCCAGCGTGATGGCTTGTTGCAGCGATGCAGTCACTGAACTCAGAGTGGAATCCGCGTTCTGTATTTCGCCCTGCACGCTGCCGATGCTGCGCTGGAACTGGTCGGCCTGCGAGGTTTGACCCGCATTCTGTACCAGCTCGGCCGCCGCCGCGGGATTGTCAGAGGGAACATTGACGCTCTGCCCGGAAGCGATCTGCTGCTCGTCGGTATTGATCTGCTGCTGCGTCTCGGCCACGGCGGCGAGCAGGTCGGGATAGGGATCGGGATTCACGCGCATGATCTGTTATCCCGTTAACGTGGCCATGTTGACCACGGTGTACATCATGTCATTGATGGTTGTGATCACTTGCGCGGAGGCGGAATACGCGTCCTGATACTGCACCATGTTGGCTGCCTCTTCGTCGAGTGAGACTCCAGAAATCGAAGACCGCTGATCGTTCAACTGCTGCAGCACCAGGGCGGAAGCGCTCTGTTCCGCAGAGGCATTTGCCGTGGCGTTGCCTACATTGAAGACGATGCCGGAATAGTAATCCGTCGGACTCTGGCCGTTGATGATCGCCTGGCTGCCCAGGGCATACATGGCGTCCGCATTTCCGTTGCTGCCCGCAGTGCCGTCGGAGCTGGCGGCGATCAGCGCAGGGTCCGTGATCGCAACCGAAAGAGTGGCAGCCGCGCCCATGATGCCGGCCGGAGGCGCGTTAAACAGATTCGTCCCCGCATTGCCGTTGAGATCGAAGCCCTCCGCCTGCACCCTGTTCACCGCGTTGGCCACGCCCGCGGCCAGAGTATCGAGCTGCGCCTGAATTGCCGGAATCTGCTGGTCGCGGGCCTCGAGCGTTCCTCCCAGCTGGCCGGAGGTAATCGAACTGGTGATGTCGGCCCCTTGCGAATAGACGTCGTGCAGCCCGGTGGAAGTGGTTTGCGTCTGCAGTTGAAAGCTCTGTTGCCCAGTCACCAGCGGTGTGCCGTTGGCAGTCGTGAGGGTCAGCGTGTTGTCGGTCGGAATTACCGACACGTCCACCAGGGCCGAGAGTTGGTCAATGGCCTGGGTGCGCTGGTCCACAAAGGTTCCCGCATTTTCGCCGACATTTTCGAGATTGCTGATTTGTCCGTTGAGCCCGGCGATCTGCTGGCTGAGCTGGTTAATCTGGCCTACGGTCTGCACCACGCTCAGATCGAGGCTGCCCTGCTGCTGGGTCAGGTTGTTGGCGGTGGTGTTGAAGCTGGTGGCCAGGTTGCCCGCCGCGGTCAGTACGCCCTGCCGTAGCGATACATCGGATGGGTTGGTCGAAAGCTGGTTGATGCTGTCAAAGAAATTAGAAATCGCAGTCCCCACATCGCCGGTACTCGCGGTGAAGTTGACCTGGGTCTGCTGCAAGGCTGAGGCCAGCGTGCTGAACTGGCCCTGGGATTGGGTCTGCTGCTGGATCTGCGATTCGAGGATAGGATCACGAATGCTCTCGACACTTTGCAGCGTCACCCCGGTGCCGAAAGTCAGTGGATCGACGACCACGGGGTCGCTTGCGACCAGCACCGCCTGCTCGCGAGAATAGCCGGGCGTGTTGACGTTCGCCACATTGTTCGTGGTCGCCTCCAGCGCGCCCTGTTCGGCGATCAGTCCACTCAGGGCGCTGGCCAGGCTGGCATTCAGGCTCGACATGGGTCAGCTCCCTCCGCCAGACACTCCTGACTTTTAGACAAACCGGCCACGGTACGAGGAGGAGGTGCGATGTCTTTCTCGAATACGAGTAAAGGACCGTAGTTGACGCTGCACCCGGCCAGCATGTTGGCCAGCACACGCAGCTTGTAACGTGCCCGCGCCAGCAGCGCCGCCTGTAGCCGCGTTGCTTCTAGAATTCTGTTCTGGCACTGCGTGCGCTCCGCTTCTAGTTCGCACGCAGATGCGGACGAGTCGCATGCCTGATCTTCTCGGTGTTTTTCCCGCGCTCGCGGTCGCCCGCTCGGCTGCAACACGGCTTCGAGTTTCCGGATCAACCCACCCTGCTCGCGGGTGCCGCGTTCGATCCCGTTAAGATCCAGCGCCAGCAAAGCCTTCCGGCTGGCATCAAGGCTGCCTTCTAGCTCGCGCATCAGTAGCAATACGTGCCGAGGCCGGGCCAGGGCATCGGACATCCCATCAGACGTCCCCGCAACATTCGCGGAAGGGATGAAGGCGGCGGGCATGGATTTGGGTGGCATTGCGCCCTCAGGCGAGACTATCGATCCGGTGTTGCGGTTGATCCCGATCTTCCTCGATCGCCTCCGCGGAAGCTTCCTCCCCTGGGGGACGGCGGCGTTCTTCGTCCTTTCCTTCCCCTTCGCCCGGCGATGCTTGCCCGGGCGCGGCCGGGACCGACGACACGGGCACCATTTGCTCAGAGCTCAAGCTGCCCGAGAGGCCGGTCTTTTCCATCGTCAAACCTTCCGCCATTCCCCAGCATGGGCCTCGACGCGCTGGTCAAGCCGCCGGCTTCACCAGCATGTGCGCCAACAGAGCCTCTGCCACCTGTTGCGAGCTGGGTTGATAGGCGCTGCCAAGAAGCATCTGCCGCAGTGTGTTGACCGTCTCCTGACGGACCTCGGGAAACTGCGATGCCTGCGCCGCCAAAGCCTGAATTTGACCGTGGACAACCGAAAGCTGCGCTTGGTCCTCACTCACTCGACCTTCGCTGACCTGACCTTCACTGACTTGATTTTCGCTGGCACGATTTTCGCTGATATCACCTTCGCGCGAAGTGCCGCTCGCTGAAAAGCCAGGTGCAACCGCCCCCGAACTCTGCTCCAGACTCTGTCTGGCGGCCGAGCTGGACTCAGCGAGCGCCGGCGCTCCTGGATTCAGTTCTATCTTCATAAGTTATCTCCTCCCCCGAATTTCCCCTTGCAATTTAAGTATCGGCGGGCGGTTAGAAAACTTTAATTCTGCCCGAGCGCTTTTTCCTCCAGGATTCGCTCGGTGACTTCATGTTGCTCTATCGGCGGAGGTTATAAGAACTTTAGCGGCTCGAAGCGGCGTCTGATTGGCCCTGGCTTGGCCCTTCGGGCGATGCCTTGGTGTCCCCCAGATGCTGGCTGATCAGGCGGGCGATTCCAAAGCCACCTCCAGCGGCAATCGCCGACGCCAGCGCCTGCGTTCCCAGATAGTTGTAGTCGTCCTCGCTCGCCATTGCATCCTGGCCGGGGACAGTGGCAAAGGTCTTTTCGAGCGACTGCAATACGGTGCCAATCAGTTGCGCTTCAAACTCGCGGGCCGCCTTTGGACCCTTGCCCATTGCCGGCGCCGACTGCGGCAACAGAGCGGCCGCAGCAGCTCCGGAACCGGCAACCCCGGAAGAAAAACCAGAAATCGCGCTCATCCCAGTTCACCCCTCAGGTCACTCATCGGACCACCCATCGGGCCACGCATCAGATCACCTCCAACTCAGCTTCGAGAGCGCCCGCGGCCTTAATGCCCTGCAGAATTGAAATCACATCGCGCGCCGTCGCCCCAATAGCCTGCAGGCGTGCCACCAATTCCTGGACGCTTGCCCCTTCGTGTAGTTCGACGTTGCGGGCCGGGCTGTCTCCCGCCTTGATCCTGGTTTCCGGCAATACCACGGTCTGCCCGCCCGCCTCCGGATTAGGCTGCGACGCCGAGTATGTTGTCGTCACCTCAATCGAGAAGCTGCCGTGCAGAATCGAGACCGCGCCCAGGCGCACATCCCCGCCCAGCACCACGGTGCCGGTACGTTCATTGACCACAACCTTGGCTTTGCGCCGCACCCGGACTTCCAGGTTTTCGATTCTGGCGAGGAGTGCCGGAAGGTTGGCATGGCCCGGCACCGGCGTCTGGATTTCCACGCGGCGGCTGTCGATGACGCTTGCCGAGGGCGACGCCAGTTCGCGGTTGATCACGGCCGCCACCTCTTCGACCGTCGTAAAGCTGGCGTCGTTGAGCAACAGAGAGACATGCTGCAGCTTCGTTAAATCGAGCGAGCTGTCGCGCTCAATCAACCCTCCGTTCGGAATGCGGCCGACCGTGGGATGGTTCATCTGTTTGGAGTTGGCCGCGGACCCAACCGAATACCCGCCCACCACCAGCGGACCTTGCGCCGCCGCATAGACTTGGCCATCGGCAGCATAGAGCGGGGTCAACAACAGCAACCCTCCTTCCAGACTGCGCGCATCTCCCGCCGAAGAAACAATCACGTCCAGAGGCATTCCCGGACGCGCGAACGGAGGCAGATCGGCAGTGACGAACACGGCCGCCACATTTTTCACTTGCACCGTCGTCTGCACCACGCTCGGTGGAATCTCGACCCCCATCCGTTGCAGAATGCTGGCCAGAGTCTGGATCGTAAAATAAGTCTGCTGCTTGTCGCCCGTCCCCCTCAGCCCCACCACCAGTCCGTAGCCAATCAGCGAGTTGTCCCGGATCCCCTCCACGCTGGCCACATCGCGGATCAGCACCTTGTGGTCTGCGCTTTGAGCTGCGGCCCCGGCCGCCAGGAAAATCATGGCTGCCAGGCCGCAGCGTGAAGCTGAGATCGCGAGCGCGGATGCGGATGCACAATGAAGACCGGACCGGCTCATACTAATGCGACTCATGCTTGTCCGACTCATGATGTGCTCCTAGAAACCCACGATCCGCAAGATCCATTTGATGACCGGGTTTGGTGACCGTACGCCTTCGCTGATAATGCCTTTGCCCTTGACCTCCACTTCGAGGTTGCCGACGCTGTTTGAAGCCACCGTGTTGGTGGCGTCGAGATCGCCGGGCCGGACCAGGCCCCGCAGAATCACCGTCTCGCGCTGGTCGTTCATCACAATCTGACGCTCCGCCTCGACCACCAGCGTTCCGCTCGGCAATAGCGCGGCCACGCGCCCGGTCAGCGTCGTCGCCAGTGCCGTGGTTGAACTGGCCGCGGCCTTGCCGGCCAGCGCTTGCAGCGAATTTGCGGAAAACAAATTGGCGATTTTCCCAGTATTCACGCCGGCAAGCGCCGTAATCCCCGAACTGGCCGCGAACGTGCGATTGGTAGCGACATTTCCGGTATTGGTGGACGACAGATTCTGGTTGATGCTGATGGTCACCAGATCGCCGACCCGCGAAGCCTTGTAGTCGGCAACCAGGTTGGCCAGTCGGCCGTTGTCGATCCACAAACTGCCCGGAGTGGATGCGGCCGCAACCGGTAACGTGCCCAGCGCCCGCTGAATATACTCGGCCAGCGCATCGCGTTTCGGAGCCGCTGCCTTTTTCTTGGACTGCGCTCCCGCGCTCGAACAAAGCAGGATAGCCGGCAGGATCACCGCTGCCAGAGCGGCACTCATCTTTCTTCCGAGGTCTTTCCGCCTGCCGCGGGAGCTGTGCAGCGTCTTGGTCACAGGCTCGCACGCAAGCTTCCCTTACCTACCACTTCGGCTCGCAGAGTCTGCGCCGTGTTCTTGAAGCGCACCCTTACAAACTCGCCGAACCCTCCCGCGTCCAGGCAAGTCACCGGAAGCACAATCCGGATCCCCCCTTGATCCCAGGTAAGCATTGCGGTCTGTCCGGCCTTTACCAGCAGCTCGGTTCGGTTCACGCCGACCTTCGCCCCCGCCCGAACCGAAGACTCCGGCGGGAATGTGCCACGCCCGGCATTTTTGCCCGGCGCATCGGGGACTTCTTTATCCTTGCTCACCGAAACCAGAAAAGGAATGCAATCCTCCGCCCGGACGCAGCGCAGCGCGAACTCCCAGCGCGACCGGGACGCGCTCCACGCTGTCCGGGTCAGTTCGAGCGGCGCGGCCTGGGGAATGCCGCGGACCGCGGCGCAATCCAAATCTTCCCGCCACCCGCGGGGAGCGCTTGCCATCTCCCCAGCGGGCGCCCCGCTCGCTATGATCGCGGCAATCTCCGCGCAGGACTTCGCTGCCCCGGTACGCTCGACCACAATGCGTTGGGGTATTTGCATAGTCACCGCTTCTTGCCCGTCCCGGCTCGCGAGAGTGCTCGCGGGATTATTTGCCCAAGAATTCGTCAGACTGTTCCCCAGATTCTCCGCCAGCCCTTCGAGCAGAAGCCGAACCCGACGGCCGTCGAGAACGCGCACGCTCCCCGCCCGCGGCGCCCGGCCCAGGCTTACCCCTGCCGCCGCCTGGCGCAGCCGCAGACAAGTGTCCTGCGCCAGCAAATCCGCCAGCGTTAGTTCCCCCTGCCCGGCTTCGACGCTGGCCTCGACTGCCACCTTCGTGCACGCCAGCTCGGCCCGGCATGGCAGGGACGCAGCCGCGAACACCGCACTCATTAACGCTATGGCAAACTGCTTCATTAAAAACTTCGCCTCACGGCCGCTGCTTACCGTCCAAGGTTATTGATGGTTTGCAGCATCTGGTCGGCCGCATTCACCACCCGGGAGCTGGCTTCGTAGGAGCGTTGGGCCACGATCATGTTCACGAATTCCGTCACCACGCTCACGTTCGACTGCTCGAGCATGCCCTGCACAATGCTCCCCAACCCTTCACTGCCGCCGGGGGTTCCGATGATCGGATTTCCCGACGCAGTCGTGGCCAGAAACAGGTTGCTGCCGGTGCTGTTGAGCCCTCCCGGATTATTGAACAACGCCAGTTGCAACGCGCCGACCTGCTGTGCCGCGGTTTGCCCTGCCAGGGTCACGCTGACCGTGCCATCGGAGCCGACCGTAACCGAAGTCGCTCCGGCCGGAATGGTGATTGCAGGCTCGACTGCGTCGCCATCCTGATCGACCAGATTGCCTTGCCCGTCCAGGTGAAAGCTTCCGGCCCGCGTGTAAGCGGTCTGCCCATCCGGCAACAGCACTTGAAAAAATCCTTGCCCTTGAATCGTCAAGTCCAGAGGATTGCCAGTCTGGCTGAAGTCGCCCTGCTGCTGAATCACTTCCGACGCCGCCGAACGCGTGCCCAAACCCACCTGCAGCCCTGCCACTACCGTGGTCTGCTGCGTGGCCGCCGCTCCCGGCATGATCAGGTTCTGATAGATCAGGTCCTCAAACTGCAATCGGCGGCTGCGAAAGCCGGCCGTGCTCGAGTTCGCCAGATTGTTGGCGATATTATCCAGATTGAGTTCCTGGGCAGTCATGCCGCTAGCCGCGGTATACAGTGCGCGCATCATGCGTTTTCTTCTCCTTTGATTGTCCATCCTGAGCGAGCCGGCCAAGCATCACGTTCCTTGCGATGCATAAATTCGCGCGTTTGGCTCGCTTCCTTATCTCAAATTCACTTCCTTATTAATCCCGCCACTATGCGCTCGGCTTCTTCACACTTTCGGCAGATCCTGCACCGCAATCTGATTGAGCTGCCCGTCGAGCGCGCTGAGCGCTCGCGCCAGCATCTCCGTGTTGCGCTGCGCTGTGATCAACTCGACCACTGCCTCCGTCGGGCTTACGTTCGAGCCCTCCAGCATGCCCTGGCGAACCGACGACTCCGCCGCAGGCACCGCGGATCCAGCAGGCGCGCTGTAGGTCGCGCTGCCCACCGCAGTCAGCCTTGTCCCCGGAGGAAACTCCGCCAGCTGCAACTGGTCCACCACCGTGCCGTTCACCGAGATGGTTCCATCCGAGCTGATCGCGACCTCTCCGCTCGGCAAAGTCACCGGCCCTTGCGCGCCCAGCACCGCATTGCCCTGGCTCGTCACCAGCTGTCCCACCGGCGTGAGGTGAAAGCTGCCGTCGCGCGTGTAAGCGATGCCTTGCCCCGATTCGACGGCCAGAAAGCCACTGCCGGCAACGCCCACGTCCAGCGGGTTCCCCGTCCGCGCCAGGCTGGCCGGAGTCAGATCGAGGCGGCTTCCGCCGAGCACGCCAAAGTTATTGACGGCAGCATTCAGCGGGTTCGAACTCACCGCGCCCTTGCCCGCCAACATGGATCGAAACGTTGACTGCTGTCCCCGGTAGCCGGTCGTCGACAGGTTCGCGAGATTGTGGGCGATCAGCTCCAGAGCCTGGGTCTGCGCCGCCAGGCCGGCACACGCCGCGTAGTAGCCGCTGTCCATGATGGGTCTTAGTCCTCGAAGGCAAGGAGTGCACGCAACGTTCCAATTCAGATTGTGATTGGATAATGAGAGTCAAAGTTCAATGCGAGGTTGTGTGGGAAGTTAGATCGTACTTACGCGGGAAAATAAGTGCGTGCTTAGCCTACAAAGAAAGTTCTTACGTCGAGTCAGCCAGACGGCAGCGCTTGAGACCGCAAAGACTCACAGAGAATCGCGCACCGGAAACTGAGCGCCGGCCATCCCAGGAACCCGCAGCACCAGGTTCACCGCTTCCTCCCGTAACCTTTCCAGCCGAATCCACAGATGCTCGCCGCAGCGCGCCAAGCGGACCTCTTCCGCCCTCACCTTCGCAGCATAGTTGCCAATGATGCGAGCGCACTCGGCATTATCTTCCACCCGGTCAAAGACAACGTCGCCCGATCCTCGCTGTCGCGCCAGCGCCTGCAACCCCTTCTGCAAAGTGCTGGGGCACACCAGGCAGGCTTCAGTGCGATATCCGAGCATTTGCTCAATGGCATAGAGCGCCGTGTGATCGATGCCCTCGCCGAACGCCATGAGAAGAGTTCCCGTGGCCTCCACCAGTTCGACTGGCATCATCTGGAAAAACTCGAGCAACAGCACCGGAATCGGTGGAGGGCGGCTCGCACCCAGCGTGCCCGGTCCGGTCCGCAGCACCGGACACGACCACTGGCAGGCGAGTGCCGCCGTCACCTGCTCTTCGGTGGCGAAGCCCAGGTGCTGCAGCCATGCGCCGATTTTCATGTTCTTATTCATGTTCGTGCTCGTGTTTATGTTCGTGCGTGTGTTCGCGCTCATGTCCATCCTGATCTTGCCCTGGCCGGCCGCGCGCTGCGCCGCCAGCGCGGTGCGCAAGTCGGCGGCCGAGAGTTGCTGGCGCGACAGGAGAAGCAGTCCCAGCGGAATGCGATGCGGCGCCCGCGCGGCACGGCGGGAAACCGGACGCGCCCGCCGGAAGACTTCGAGCAACGCCCGCTCCAGGCAGTCCGTCCCACAGTAGCGCGCTCCCTCGAGGCGCACGCTGTGCGACCGGCGGCGCATCCGGCCCCAACCGCTTCCCGCATGGACGCATTCGCAGTACCCGCACGGCGGCGCGAGCCTCCCCCAGAAAACGCCCCAAGCGGCGCTCCAGGCGTGTGCTCGAAAATTCATTCTTCCCATGATGCCGTCCTATCCCGATCCGAGCGGAGACACGTCCGCCACCCTCAGGCCATAATTCCCTTCGATCACTACCACTTCGCCGCGCGCCACCAGCCTGCCGTCGAGCAGCAGGTCGACCGGTTCCTGTATCTTCCGGTCCAGTTCGACGACTGCACCCGGACACAGGTCGAGCACCTCCCGCAGCAGCAGCCGCCGCGCCCCAAAGCGCAGAGTCACGGCCAGCTGCACATCCAGCAGCAGGTCCAGCGCTCCCGGTGTCTGCCCGGAGTCAGCCAATCTGGCAGAGGCTGCACCCGGCAACGAGGACAATGCCACCGCAGTAGCGGCCTCGGCCCTGACCGCTTCGGCTTTCTCTGCCCTCAACTCCGCCACCAGCGCGGCACTCAAGCCGAATTCCATTTCCATGCCCGCCGGGCCTTGCTCTCCTGCCTCCAGCCAGAAATTCCCCGCCGAGGGCCAGGAGGGTGCCGCCAACGCCAGCTCCACGCGCTGTTGCACTTCGCCCCAGCGCGGTTTGGCTGTGCTCGATACCATGCCGGAAACCTGGCGCAAGAGTTCGACGACCGCGTCGCGGTAGTCTGCCGTGGGCGCTTCCAAGGATGCCGCCGCAGTCCCATCGATCTCGCCCGCACTCATCCCTGCACTCATGCCTGCACTCATAAAGATCTGCGCCAGACGAGCCACGGTCGCGGCCGACAGGCGCAAACTCATCTCTCCCCGCAGCCCACCCGACGATGTGATCACCGCCCAGAGATCGCCCTCGCCTGCAGACGGCAGATCGGCGGGAGTTTTCGCGCGCACGGCGCAGGCCAGAGCGGCGCCCGTGATTTGCCCCACCACCTGGGCAAAGCTGTCGCTCCAAATTTGGAGAAACTCGGCGGGCTCCGGCTGCCGCGCGGGAGCAGTGGCTTCGGTCATAGCTTTTTTGTCTCCTTGATTTTCGAGGCGGGGCTTTCCCTGGCATGGCTTTCCCGGGCGGGTATTTCTGCGAGCGCCGCTTCGCGGTCCCCGCTGCGCCCAAGCACCTGGGCGGCGCGCGTGTCCCCGGACCGGGCGGGGACGGCACGAAACATCTCAACCCCCGCCACCCGCAGCCACGCCGGCTGGCCGGCGCTGCGGCCGAGCCCAAGCACCTGCCCCGGCACCGCACGGCAGAGCTCTCCTACCGCAACCCGCAGCTCGTCGACTCCCAACTCCGCAGAAAAAGAACACTCCAGCAAACGGCTCTTCAACCGTTCGCGCCACTCGCTGCGGCCGCGCGGGCGGCGATCGTTCCATTCCGCCGAGATCTTGCGCAGCAGCGCATGAGACACCGAGACCGGGACCGCCAGGTTCAGCCCGCCCCGCACCTCGAGCATGGTGATTTCAAAGCTCAGCGATAGTATCTTTTCGTCCGGAAGCAGCAGTCTCTGCGCTTCTCCGGGCTCTACCCGCCGGTCAAGCACCACCTCCAGGCTCACGGCCTGCCAGGCCCGGGCCAGTTCGCGGCACACGATGCGGGCGACACTCTCCACAATCTGTTCTTCGATCTCGGTAATCTCGCGCGCGGCGGCAATTCCCTTGCCTTCGCCTCCGAGCAGCAGATCAACAATCGGAAACGCGACTTTCAAATCCAGTTGCAGCGCCCCGGTAACGCCCATCGGCTCCAGCTTGCAAGAAGCCAGATAGGTGGTTTCCGGAATACGCTCCAGAAATTCCCGGTAGGTCAAATGCTCGGCGGAGACCAGGGTCGCGGCAAAGACGACCCGCAGATACGCTCCCAGAGCATGGGTCAGACTGCGGGCAAAGCCTTCATGCAGCCGTGTGATGGCCTGCAATTGTTCCCGCCCGATCTGGCCCGCGCGACGCACATCCCAGGGCTCAACCCGCTGGGCTTTCGCCGGGACGGACTCGGCACCTCCGCCACTGCGAGCAGCCCGCACCATGGCGTCGATTTCTTCCTGGTTCAGCTGGTTCTGCATGATGTCTCTCTCCCTTGCGCCCCTCCGGATCCCGCTTCACGAACCGCCCGCTCCGGCCGCGTGAGCGCCCGGCTTCGGGGCTGGCTTGCTCGTGGTCATCAATTCCTCCAGACGCCCCCGCAAACGCACCACTGCGAGCGAATGGATCTGGGACACGCGCGACTCTCCGATCCCCAGAATGGCGCCCACCTCCTTCATCGTGAGTTCTTCGAAGTAATAAAGGGCCAGCACCTGCTGCTCTTTTTCCGGCAGATCCGCCACCGCGCGGGCCAGCAACTCCTTCATCTCCGAACGCATGCAGCGAAAAAATGGCGTGTCCTCGGGCGCGTTCGGCAAATAGTCGCAGAGATCCTCTTCCTTGCCGTCCCACGGAGACTCCAGATGAAGGCTGCCCACTTCAAGGCCGTCCAATTCGGTGAGCAGTTGCTGGAACTCCCGCAACTCCAGATGCAGCTCCGCCGCCACCTCCAGTTCCGTTGGCGCCCGACTCAAGTCCAGACTGAGCTTGCGTTCCGCCTCTTCCACCCGGCGACCTTTGCGGCGCAACTCACGCGGACCCCAGTCCATCTCGCGCAGGCTGTCGAGCATCGCGCCCCGGATGCGGAACTTGGCGTAAGAGCCGAATTGCACGTGCTTGGAATGGTCAAACTTGTTGAGCGCATCAATCAACCCGATCACTCCGGCATGCACCAGGTCTTCGAGCGGGACGTGCCGGGGTAGGCGCTCGTGAATCCGCCGCGCCAGATAGCGCACCTGGGGCAACTGTTCGAGCAGGATGCGGTCGCGCTCCTCTTTGTCCTGCCACGCGGTATAGGCTTGCGCCGTACTCTTGCTCATAATCCCGTTTCTCTTTCCAGTTCGCCGTCCAAGTCCCCGTTCCAGGTCCTAGCCGCATCCCGTTCTCGGCCTCGTAACTTTTCCCGCTGCTTTCCTTCCCCTGCTGCTAGGCACGCACGCCTCAATGCAGCACTCCGAGCGATTGCACCTCGACCACCGGCGGCACTTCCAGCGGAGAGAGCACCACTACCTTCGGCAGGAAGGGCTCGAGCAGCCGTTTCAGGTAGTAGCGCGCTGGAGTCGAACACAGCAGCACCGGGCTGGCTATGGCTACCTGTTCCCCGGCCAGCCGGCGCAGTCCATCAAGAATGCGGCGAGCAAATGGAGGTTGGAGACTGGCCGTTGCGGTTGCCGCGGGGCCCCCGAAGGCTCGGCCTAACTCCTCTTCGAGCGAGCGGTCGAGCGTGACCACGCGCAGGCCGCCGTTTTCTGAAAGCAAGCGGCTGCACCAGAGCGCGGGCGAGCGCCTGGCGCGCCGCTTCGACCAGCAGCACGGGATTTTTGTTGGCTGGAGCGAGGTCGAGCAAGGTTTCGAGAATCGTCGCCAGATCGCGGATCGAAACCTGTTCGCGCAAAAGCTGTTGCAGAGTCTTCTGCACTTCGCCCAGGCTCAGAACCTTCGGCACCAGTTCTTCGACCAGCTTGGGATGGCTTTCGGCCAGCCGGTCGAGCAGCCGCTTAGTTTCCTGCCGGGTCAGCAGTTCGTGAGCGTGTTGCTTCACCACTTCGGCGAGGTGCGTGGCCAGCACCGAAGTCTGGTCGACCACCGCATAGCCGGAGCCGAGCGCCTGATTCTGCAGTGCGGGAGGAATCCACACGGCCGCCACGCCGAAAGCCGGTTCCTTCGTCGCCACTCCTGCCAGCGGGCGCGGAGCGCCTTCCGAACTGATGGCCAGCAGGTTGTCCTGATACATCTCCCAGCGCGCCACCTCCACGCCGCGCAGCGCGATGACATACTCCTGCGGCTTCAGGCGCACGTTGTCGGTGATATGCACCGGCGGAACAATGAAGCCGAGTTGCTGCGCCAGATTCTGGCGCAGGGCTTTCACGCGGGCCAGAAGCTGGCCGCCTTGATTCTTGTCGACCAGCGCCACCAGTCCGTAGCCCACCTCCAGGCTGAGGTCGTCGAGCTTCAGCAGATCTTCGACCGAGTCCTTGGCTGGCTTTTTTTCTCCCGCTGCCGTCGCCGCAGCGGCAGCGGCCGGTTCCTCGGCCGAGCTTGGGGCGCGCGCCAGGCCAGAAACCGCCGTGCCCGCGGCCAACAGGAAGAAGGAAAATTTAGGCAGTCCCGGGATCGCGGCCAGGGCCAGCATCACGCCCGCGCGATGATCAGAGGACGGCGCCGCGACAGCACTTGCCGCCCGACGTCGACCGACAGCGTGGCATCGGAAGAGGCGCGGGTCACCACGATGCCCCCCGCCATCGAAACCAGCAGCGACGGGATCATCGTCACCAAGCCGTCGCCCACGGTCAGCACGGTGTAGGTTTTCAGCGCCTCGCGGAAAGGAATGTCGAGCTGGAAGACCCCGATCAGGAATCCGGCGATAATATTGATCGCAGTAATAAGGATGGTCGCGATGGCGTCGCGCTGGTTGAAACGCGCCGCCCCGTCCATCGCGCCATAAAATTCGGCATCGTGCGCCACCTGTTCCCGGCGGGCGCGCGCCTGCGCTTCATTGATCAGTCCGGCATTCAGGTCGGCGTCAATCGCCATCTGCTTGCCCGGCATGGCGTCGAGGGTGAAGCGCGCCGTCACCTCAGCGGTGCGCACCGCCCCGTGGGCCACCACCAGATACTGGATCGCGATCAAAGCCACGAACAGAACGAAGCCCACTACGTAATTGCCGCCCACCACAAACTGCCCGAAGGCCTCGATCACGTGTCCCGCGGCCGACGCTCCCTCATTGCCGTGCAGCAGAATCCGGCGGCTGGAGGCCAGATTCAGCGACAGCCGAAACAACGTCAGCAGCAGCAGCAAGCTGGGGAACACCGAGAACTGCGACGGCCGCAGAATCTGAATGGCGCTCAAGCAGCACCAGCACGCTCACCGTCATGCTCATGGCCAAAAACAAATCGAGCAGCAGGCTGGGCAACGGCACCAGCATCACGAAGATCAGGCCCACCGCCGCCACCGGCATGATCCATTCCGCAATTGCGGTTTTTGTCTTGGGCCGGGAAGCGGTGGAAGCGGGAAGCGCGGTGGTGGCATTCGGGGCCATGGCTTATCTCCTCTGCGCCCCGGCCCGCGGCCTGGCATTCGAGCTTTCGGCGGCCCGCGTCTCGGCCCGCCAGATGGCTGCCAGAATTTCCGCGACCACGGCATACAGCTTGGCCGGAATGGCTTGCCCCACTTCGACCGCCCGGTACAGGGCATGCGCCAGCGGCGGGTTCTCCACCATCGGGATGCCTTTCCAGCGGGCAATTTCCCTGATTTGCCCGGCCAGAAGGTTGCGCCCCTTGGCCACTACGACGGGAGCATCCATTTCCACGCGGTATTCGAGAGCAATCGCAAATTCCGTAGGATTGGTAATCACGACCGCCGCCCGCTCCACGTCCTTGAGCATGCGGCGGCGGCGGGTCTGGCGCTGCAGGCGGCGAATGCGCCGCTTGATCGCCGGGTTTCCCTCCATTTCCTTGAACTCGTCGCGCTGGTCCTGGCGGCTCATCTTCAGTTCGTTTTCGTGGCGCTGGCGCTCGAGAAAGTAATCCGCTCCCGCCCACCCGAGCAGCACCAGCGAGCCCTTCCACGCCACTTCAAACATCCGCCCTGCGGTGAAGGCCGCGAGCGCCGTGCGGCTGCCGTGCAACAACGCGGGAAAGCGCGGCCAGTCCCGCACCAGCGCCCCGATGGCGAAATAGATCACGACCGCGGTCGGCAGCAGAGACTTCAGCAAACGGCTCAAGGCGGCGAGGGAGAACAGTTGCTCGATGTGGCTCGCCGGATCGAGGCGCTTCCAGTTCGGCGCCAGCGCTGATGGAGCAAACACCAGCCCGCCCTGGGCTAGGCCCCCAACCGTTGCCACTATCCAACTCATCCCCGCCGCCAGGCCGACCCCGCGAAACACAGGCCAGGCGTCGCGCCACACCGGCACCGGCTGCTCGGGATGAGTGGCCGCCATTTCCAATCCCTGGCGCAGCAGCCCCCGCCATTCCCCCGCGAAGGCCGGCATCTGCCAGGCACAAAACAGCACCGCAGTCATCGCGCCCAGGCCTGCGGTGAGATCGCGGCTGCGCGCTACCTGCCCCTGCTCACGCGCCTTCTGGCGCCGGCGCGGCGACGCTTTCTCGGTCTTGCTCTGGTCGGCCATGAGTTCTCAGCAATTTCCCGTCTTCGAACTTCTCGGTCCCAACCGCGCCGTGCCCGCGTCATCGAGCCAGGTGCAGCAGGCGCTCCGCAGTCTGAATGGCGTGCGCGAACTGCTGGTTGAACAGCCGCGGCCAGTACGCCATCGCCGCCATCAGCACCGCCAGGCCCACCAGATTCTTTATCGCAAGGCCAATGAACAGAACCGGCAACTGCGGCGAAGCTTTGCCGAGAAATCCCAGCGCCATATCGACCACCAGCGTGGCCACGAGCGACGGCGCGGCGATCTGCACTCCCGCCAGGAAAATCCCTCCAGCCGCATGCCATAAGCCGCTGGCCGCCGCCAGCGAAGCGGACACGCTGCCCGGCGGCAGGTAGTCGAAACTGCGCACAAGCGCGCGCAGCAGCCAGTGATGCACGTCGAGCTGGAGGAAAATCAGCAGCGCGGCCAGCCGGTGAAACTCCGAGAGCACCGGCGTATCCGCCTGGGTTTGCGGATCAAACACATTGGCCAGCGAGTAGCCGATCTGCACTCCCAGAATCTGTCCCGCCATCAACGCCGCTTCAAATAAAAAGTTCCCAGCCAGTCCCAGCAGAAGCCCGACCACTAGTTCCCCGAGCGCCACCCCAACCCACTGCCACGAACCCAGCGCCAGTCGCTGCCGGCCCGTGCAGCGGGTGTAGCAGCGCTGTCAAGAGCAGGGTCAAACCCGCTTTCACCGGGACCGGAACCGCGTCGCTCCCGAGCACCGGACAGAACACCATCAGCCCGGAAACGCGCGCGCCAGTGAACACCGCGCCCGCCAGCAGCCACTCGATATTTAATCCGTCGGTCATTGTTTGGCACTGGGTACTGGGTACTGCGATCTCGGTACTCAGCCCTTCACCGCACGAAGGGATGGAAATCGGAAAACAGTTGCAGCGTGAACATCCCGATACGGCGCACCATCCACGGCATCAGCACCAGCACCGCTGCCGCCACCGCGGCCAGGCGCGGGACCGTCGATACCGTCATGTCCTGCAGCGAGGTCAACACCTGCACCACGTTGATAACAAGACCCACGACGACGGCCGCGATCAGCAGCGGACCGCCCATCCACAGAGCCGTCTCGATGGTGTGCCGCAGCAGCGCTACGATTTGGTCCGACCCCATCGCACTCCCCCCCGCGAAAATCTCTTCAAGCGAAACTCTTCATCAAGGAACCCACCAGCAGGTTCCAGCCATCCACCATCACGAACAGCAGGATCTTCAGCGGAGTCGAAATAATTACCGGAGGCAGCTGCATCATGCCGATCGAAGTGGTCACCGCCGCCACCACCAGGTCGATGACTAAGAAAGGAAGAAACAACGCAACCCCAATCTGGAACCCAGTCTTCAACTCCGACAGGATGTAAGCCGGCACCACCACCCGCATGGGCACATCCTCGGCCCGAGCCGGACGCGGGGCCTGCGCCAGTTCGAGAAACAGCGCCAGATCTTTTTCCCGGGCATACTTGAGCATGAAGTGGCGCAACGGCGGCGCTCCCCGCGACACGGCTTCGAGCGCATCCACTTGCCCCTGCTGAAATGGCACCACGGCCGCCTGATAGATGGCGCTCCCAACCGGCTGCATAAGGAAATACGTCAGCACCAGCGAGAGCCCGATCAGGGTCTGGTTGCTCGGCGCCGTCTGCGTGCCGAGAGCCTGCCGCAGGAAATGAAACACGATCAGCAGCCGCGTAAACGGAGTCACCGCCACCAGCAGCGCCGGCAGCAGCGTCAGCAGGCTCAACAGCACCACAATGTTCCACGGCACCGACCCGCTGGCCCCGCCGGGCGCGGCCCAATTCAAGCCCGAGCCGTGCCGCGGCCGCACAATCCACAGCGCTGCTGCTTCAATGCCGGCAAAAGCGCTGCGCTGCGGCAGGCCGTGCGCCAGAATAATTCCGCTCAGCATATTTCGCCCTGCCGCTTGGCGATTCTCGCGGCCGTATTCCATGTCACGGGTTCGGCCTGCAGCTCGGCCTGAAGTTCGGCCGCGGGTTCAGCCGCGTTTTCGCACTCGTCTCGAGAATCCCTTTTCTCATCAGCCTCGCCGCCCACACTCCCCAGCCGCGACAGCAGCACCAGCGATGACGGCGTCCCTCCCACCAAAAAACGCGCCCGATCGAACTCCACCACCGCCACGAAGCGGCGTTCGCCCAGAGGCAAGCTCTCGCACAGCCGCAGCCGCCTGGGCCGGCGCCGGCTAAACCGCAAGACGCGTTCCCACAGCCCGCGTACCCGCTCCCGGAACGCGCCCCCCGAAATTCGCAGTGCTTCTGAGGTCATCGATTTTGCCGCCTCATTCCACTCACCCTTTTTTTCCTCACACCAGTTCCGTCAGACGCACTGCCAGGCTGTCGCCTACCACCTCAAACTCGCTCCAACCAATCAGCGTGCCGTTCAGGCGCAGAGGGACGTCCCGCTCCACCGGCCAATTGGCGTTGATCACCGCGCCTGCGCCTAATCGCAGCAGATCCGCAATCTTGAATCCTGGCAGCGGCAGCTCCACCGTCAGCTCACAGGGCAGGCCCAACACCGGACCCCACCGTCCGCTCTCCTCCAATTCGCGCCCTCCATCCAGCTCCGGATTCGCCGCCGCCGCCGGCGCTGCCGCCTCGCCCACCGTCTGCCCGGGCAGCCTCTCCGCTGCAAACCCCGCGCTCGCCGCACTCGCTTCCATTGCCATGGCTGTTCGACATTCCTTCCTTGCTCCTGCTCGCCGGCTCAACGTTGAATCAGAAACTCGGTGAAATAGATTTCCTCAACCCCCAGCCCCGGCTCCCGCGCCTGCAGCGCGTGCAGCAAGTCGTCTTTCAATTTCTCCTTGCCTTTTGCGGTCAGCAGGTCGTCGACCCGGCATTGCGCCAGCACTCCAAGAATGGTGTCGCGCACTGCGCTCACCGGAGGCGCGTTTTCGCCTCGGCCCATCTCCCGGCTCAGCCCCAGGTCAATGCCCACGCGCAAATAAGATCTGGGCTCGGGGTCGGCCAGGTTCAGAACAAAAGTCTCCAAATGCAGGGAGCTCTTTACCGCGCGGCTTCCACCGCTCAAGCCTCCAAGATCGCTCCCAGATCCGCTCCCACTCCCAGTCCGATGACTGCTCCAGAACCATGCCCCCAGCGCCCCGAGCGTGATCACCACGACAAAGAAGATGACGCCCACTCGACTCGGTGGCGGCGCTTCGCGCTCGGCTTTTTTCGCGGTGGGCACTTGAAGGAAAAAGCAATCCAAAGTCCGTGAGGAAGCACAAAGGGGAGGGGTGAACAGAATCAGCATCGCTACAGCAACTGTCCGCGCGTCAACAGATAGGCAATTCCCGCCGGCAACCAGCAAAACTTCCTGAGGATTCCCTCAGAAGTCTTTGAACCCAGGTAGGAGAATCCTCATTAGAATTTTCTGGGAAGGGTCGCTCCGTTCTCCGGCGGCAGAGCTGCTCCGCCGGAGAACGCCTGAGGCATGAAAGCCCTCTCATCCTTATTCTTATTTTTCACTACTGCTTATTCCCGCCGCATTCTCACTTCTTACTGCTTCAACGCGATCGTATCCTGCAATATCTGATCAAACGTGGTGACTGCCTTGGCGTCGGCCTCAAAGCCCCGCTGCGCCACGATCAAGTTGGCAAACTCGGTCGCAATATCCACGTTCGACAACTCCAGAGAGCCGCCGGAAAGCGTTCCCAATTCCCCGGAGCCGGGAATTCCAACCACCGCCGGCCCTGAGGCCAGCGTCGGCGTAAAGTCCGTGCTCCCGTTCAGTTGGAGTCCGTTCACGTTGGCGAAATTGGCCAGAGCCAGTTGTCCGAGCGCTTCCGTCTCGCCGTTGCTGAACGACCCTGTGATCGTGCCGTCTGAGCCGATAGCGAAATTCACCAGCGATCCGCTGCTGCTGCCATCCTGCCCCGCCGAGGTCGTGCTGCTCGTCGCCGCCACCTGCGTGATTACCGGACTCGTCCCGTTCAGCACGTTCCAGTTGAACGACATGTTTTCGGCCCCATCGGCGAAGCCGGTGATCGGAATCCCTGTAATGTTTCCCAGAGTTGGCGCCGCCGCCGTCCCTCCATCCGCCACCAGCACCCCGTCTCCGTTGAACGTCAAAGTCCCCGTCGACACAATCCCGGTTTGCGGCGTCGACACTCCACCGACCACGGTTGGATTCAGGTCGGTAGAAGGCACGCTCAAACTGTAGGTCCAGGTGCTGTCGCCCTGATCAGGCCCGGTAGCGGCGCTCGGCCCCGCGCTGGTGAAGGTCGCAGTTAACGTGTGCGCAGCTCCCAGGGAATCGTAAATAGTGATCGGCGTCGAAAATGTCGTGCCCGCCGGCGAAGACGCGTCCAGGTTCAGCGTGAGCTGCACGTTAGCCGTCGCCGTCGGCGGACTGATCGTCCCTGCACCCAGCTGCAGCGGCGCGATCCCCGCCCCTGTATTAATCACTCCGTTCACCGCCGGATACCCCAGCACCTGTTGTCCGTCCGAGGTCACCAGAAAGTTATTGCTGTCGACGGAAAAATCGCCCGCCCGCGTGTAGTCGATGGTCCCGTTCGCATTCTGCACTGCGAAAAATCCGCTGCCTTGAATGGCCACGTCCGTCGGCACTCCCGTGGCGCTGATGCTGCCCTGGGTAAATAACGAGGGCATCGACCCAATCTCCACCCCGGCTCCCACCTGAATGGGATCTCCCGACCCCGTGGTTCCCAGATTCTGGTAGAACAAGTCGCTGAACAGCACGCTCGTATCTTTGTAGCCCGTGGTGTTCTGGTTCGAAAGGTTGTTGGCGATGGCCGACAGCGCTGTGGATTCGGCTGTCAGTCCGGAGAGTGGAATAGAAAAGTCAGGCATTTAGAACGCTCCTTGGATCTTGCTGGTGCTTGCATGGGTAAGCGCCGACATAGCCGGCGATGAAAAGTTGGGTAATGTTGCCGCTGCCGCAGGTGAAACTGCCGAAGATGGAACTGCCGAAGATGGAGCCGCAGCCAGCGCGGAGATCGCCGCCGGTATCGACGCGGGCGCCGCTGCCGTGCTCGCCGACCCGCTCGCTGGTACACTGCTCCCGCTTGCCTCCGGAGTTCCGGTGGGAGTCGTTCCTGTCGCGCCTGTAGCCGGAACAACGCCCTGCAATAACGTGTAAATCGACGTCACCTCGCTCAGTTCGCTGAACTGCGCCAGTTGTCCCACGAACTGCGAAGGATCGACCGGATCGGTCGGATCCTGATTCTGCAGTTGCGCCACCAGCAGTTGCAGAAACATGTTGTTCAGGCTCTGCCCGCTGGGCAGGCCGTTCGTCGTCGTGCCTCCCGCAGGAGTCGTTGGAACAACTGGACTGGTACTCATACCAAGGTTCTCCTTCAAGCAAGAATGCTGAGACTGCCCCCGCTGCCAAACTCCGCCATCGCCAGGCGTTCGCTCGAATCCTCCACGGCTGCCTCCGCCGATATCGAATTCGCGGGGACGCGCATCGGAACAAAAGAACGCTGCTGGGAGTCGCCGCCGCCCGAAGCATTATTCGAAAAGGCGAGTCCCTGCATGAAATTCACGCTGTTCAGCCGCACATTCTGCTGTTGCAGCGCGTTCGTAATCGCCGGCATGTCATTCGCCAGCAGCGTGCGCAAATCTCCTTTTTCACTCCCGATCACCAGCCCCACATCGCTCGCGTGAACTACCGTACGCACTTCCACGTTGCCGAATGCCGACGTGTTCATCCCAATGCGCATCTCGGATTGCCCCATCCGGCTTACCAGCTGTGCCATCTGTACCGGTGCTTGCGCGGCCGCGGTCAGTGCTTCTGCTGTCCCCAAGACCGTGCCAGCCGAGGTCGAAGCAGCGCCCGTCGGAAGCGGGTCGGGCTTCGGCGGCAAGCTGGCCGTGTCTGCCGCCGGGCTGGCCTGCGGCAGCGTCGCTAATGCAGAACTCGGTGGCGCCTGCACCGTTGCCGCCGCCGTTGGTGAGGTAGCCAGTTGGGCCGTCGCTGCGTTCAATTCGGAATCCCGCCGCGAGGATGGCGTCGCTTGTAAAGTTCCACTCCCGGCTCCCACACTCGAATCTTTCGCGCCGGGCTGCGCAGAGTTTTGCGAAGTGCTGAACGACGTGCTGAACGAAGTTCCGCTCGAAGTCCCGCTCGAAGTCCCGCTCGATTTGCCACTCGACGCGGCGCTGCCCTGCGCGCCTGTCGCGTTCGCCCCGCCGGTGCGACTGTCCCGCATCGCAGCCCCAGCTACCGGAAGAATCATCTTGGGCAAAGCAGAAGCGGCTGCCTCCGTACCGGGCCCCGGGCTCGAAAAGAAAATCGAAAATGGCGTCTGGTTCGCACCCAGCATTCCACTCTCTGGCCCAGATCCGTCTGTGCCCGATCCACCGGGCAACACCGCAGCCAGAATTGAGGTCCGCGCGCTCGCGCCTGTTCCGCGAAGGCTCGGACTGGCTACCGCCTCCGTCACTCTTCCCGCGGCAGACTCGAGCCCTGCCCTGCCTGGTTCTGCCGGGGATCCCGAGCTTGGTATTGCCGAAGTCAGTGCTGCAGAATCTAGCATTGCCGAACTTAGTGCTGCCGGATTTAGTGCCGCCGCGGAAATCCCGCCATTCATCACTGACGAAACTCCTTTCTCCGTTCCCGCCTGCGGCGAAGAATCGTTCTCGACCGCCGCGCCTGGAGCAGTGGCACCCGCACTCGCAAAACTTCCTGGCCCAGCCTCCGCGTTCGCCATGGCCACGAGCGTCGGATCCGGCGCGGGAGCTTCCGTCGGTTGACTTTCCAAGTGCGCTGCGTCCCCCGTCCCCGATTCCTTCGTCGCCGACAAACTCGCTTGGCTTTCTTCGGTAACCTTCAACGCTAGATCGCCCGGCACGGCCTGTCCTGCCATAGCCTCGAGAGTGGGAGGCCCAGCACGATTGGCCAGCGCCGTTGCCGGCTCGGCCGCCATCCCCGCCTGCGCATTGCTCCATTGATTTCCCGGAGCAAAGTTGCGAGCAGAGCTCGAAGAAGAACTCGGAGAAGTGCTCGGACTAGAGTTCTGGGCGGAGTTCGGAGCAGCGGCCAAAGGAAAGCTCAGCGTCGCTTTCGGCACCGCATCGCTCGGGGAAAACCCAGTGACATCCGCGGCCAAACTGCCGGACCCCTCCGAAGTCTGACTCACTTGCGTGGTTCCAGACTCCAGAGCAGGTGCCACAACCGGACTCGCCGGCGCAGAAATGATTCCCGCAACTGCGACACTCGTGCGGGTCCCCGCGTTCGCCGCCCCGGGGTTGCTAGTCAGAACTTTTTTCCCTTGGACATTCCACGCTGCCGGGATTCTCCCCTTCAGGTTGTCCGCCCCCGCCGCCTCCGCTTCGCCAGCTTGCGCCGCCGCCAACGTCGACGCAAATCCTCCCGCGCCACGCTGGCCTGAACCGGGCTGAGCCGCCGAAGCGATCGCCGCCGCAACACTATTCGAATTGACAGCGAGTTCGAGGATCAGGTTCACGATGGCCGCTTCCGCTCAATCTCTGCGGGCTCGCCTCGTATCCCTGCATTCAGGTAGCCACAGCCACGCTCACCGCTTGCCAGCCCAAGAGTACGCCAAGCCCCGTGAATTCAACCGAATCCCGGTCTCGCCAAAATCGAAGCAGAGTTCACTTGCGCCGCGAACTGGGCAAAGTGCAACCACCCCCCCGGCAAACTTTAACTACGCCGCAAATATTCCCGCCGCAGCAGAAACAGATCGTCAAGACTCCGCTGCTGGCGGCGTGCCGCCTCCTTTTGATAGAGCCGCAATTGCTGATCGCGCACACTTTCGAGCGTCTCCCGCGCCCGCTTCGCCCGCAGAAGGATTTCGCGCTGTTCCTGGCACACCTGTTGCAGCCGCGCCAGCTGCGGCTCCAGCGCCCGCCGCTGCCGCTGCAGTTCCGCATCGCACTGAGCCCCAAAGCGCAGTTCGGCCGCCGTGATCCCGGCACTCAACTCCCGCGCCTGCCTGGAATGGAGTTCCCGGCGGCCCGTCTCCATCTCTTCCATAAGCTGCCGCACTCGCGCCACCAGCTGGTTGGCTGCGCTCAGCCGCAATTCCTGCTGGCGTTCGATGCTCTCGCGGAAATGCAACACAGCTTGCAGTGGAAAGCGAAATGGCATTTTTTCAGCGCATCTTTTAATAACGGTCTAATAACGTCGTTTACCCCGGCAAGGCCAGCAACCGGCTGATGGTTTCGGCCAGCGGCGCCGTGTCGCCCGGTTTTTGCATCAGGAACTGGTTGAGTTCCGGTATCAGCGCCAGCGCTTTATCCAGCGCCGGATCGCTGCCTTTCTGATAAGCCCCAATCCGCACCAGATCCTCCGCCGCCGAGTAGGCCGCCAGCAGCCGGCGCAATGCTTGCGCCTTTTGCAGGTGCGGAGCCGATGACACGGCCGGCATCAGCCGGCTCACGCTGTCGAGCACCGCAATCGGAGGATAGTGGCTTGCCACCGCCAGCCGCCGGTCTAGCATCACGTGGCCGTCGAGCAACGCTCGCGCTCCATCCACCAGCGGATCCTGCTCGTCATCGCCTTCCATCAGCACCGTATAAAACGCTGTGATGCTGCCCGCGCCAAACCGCCCCGCCCGTTCGATCAAACGCGCCAGCATGGTAAAGCAGGACGGTGTATACCCTTTCGCCGTCGGAGGCTCCCCCGCCGCCAGCCCGATCTCCCGCTGCGCCATGGCCAGTCGGGTCAGCGAATCTACTAC
Organism: uncultured Acidobacteriaceae bacterium; assembly: GCA_963827005.1. GTDB lineage: Bacteria > Acidobacteriota > Terriglobia > Terriglobales > Acidobacteriaceae > Sulfotelmatobacter. Next base: position 30,588 of record CAWGZD010000006.1, on the reverse strand, counting down.
GAGAAGCACGTGCTTGCCCTGCCCGCAGAAATATTCCGCCACCGCTGTCGCCGCCAGCGCGGCGCGAATCCGCAGCAATGGCGACTGATCCGAGGTCGAAACCACCACGCAAGCCCGCTTCAATCCTTCTTCCCCGAGCGCGTTCTCAAGAAAATCACGCACCTCGCGGCCGCGCTCTCCCACCAGGCCCAGCACCGTCAGATCCGCGCCCGTGTTGCGCGCCATCATGCCGATCAGCGTGCTCTTGCCCACCCCGCTGCCCCCGAAAATCCCCACACGTTGCCCGCGCCCGCAAGTCAGAAATGCGTCGATCGCCCGGATGCCGCAACTCACCGGCTCGCGAATCGGAATGCGCTCAAGCGGCTGCGGCGCCGCCCCATCGAGCACCCGGTATTCGTGCCCGCGATACAAACCCAACCCATCCAGCGCCCGGCCGCTGCCATCCATCACCCGCCCCAGCAGCCCGTCGCCCACGCGAATCCTCGGACGCTCCCCCCAGGTCGATACCCGGTCGCCATACCGTATGCCGCGCGGCAACTCGAGCGGCATCGACAGTACCGTCGTGTCCCGGAACCCGACAATCTCCCCTGCCAGCACCCGGCCCTCGGAGTCCGTGATCTGGCAAACTTCTCCCACCGAGCAGAACGGCCCCGCCGACTCCACCAGCGGACCCGCCACCTGCGTCACCCGGCCCTGCCAGCGCAACCCCGGACAATTCTCCAGCCGCGCAAAATAAGGACCGAGCAATGATGCGTCCCCAGTCATCTCCGCGCTCACTGCTTCCCCAGCGGCCGCGCCGCCAGCAAATCCATCAGCCCCTGCTCAATCTCTTTGAGCTGCACCTCCAGACCGAGCGCCGCCGTCCCCATCGAGGTTCGCAACTCGCACTGCTCGAGCGCCATCGCCGCGTCCTCCACTACCTCCGGCAATTCTCCCGGACCCAGGCGCGACATCAGATAGCTGCGCCACACCGCGGCCTGTTGCGGATGCACTGCCAGCACCACTCCGGTCGCGCCTTCGATCCGCTCCAGCGCCACTCGCAAAATCCCCATCAGAAGCTGCGGGTCGACCTGCGCTTCGCGGTGCAGCACCTTGCGCGCAATACTTAACGCCAGCCGGACCGCTTCCTCCTCAATCTTCCGGTAGTAGGCCGCCCGCTCCCGGGCAAACGCCGTCAGCGCTTGCGCCACGGCCGCGCGCTCGCGCGCCAGCTGCTCCTCAAAGCCAGCGCGGGATTCGCGCTCGCCCTGCTGGCGCCCCAACTCCCGCGCCTCGGCTTCGCGTTCCGTCACCTCACGTTCCGAGACGCCGCGTTCCGAAATTTCGCTTTCCGCTGGATGTTTCACCCATGCCACCGCCGCATCGGCGCCGCCATCCACTTTTCCCGGCGTCCTGAAGTCCGTTTGCTCCCGGCCCGGGCGGCTCGCAGGAATCGTCACCTCGACATAGCGGAACGGCAGCGCTTCCGCTTGCTCCCGCCGCTCCCGCCTAGGCGACGTATTCATCTCCTTCTCCTCCTTCCGGAGTCAGTGTCAGTTTGCCCTCGGCCTCCAGCTTGCGCGCCACCGCCACCGCCTCCAGTTGCGCCCGGCCAATTTCCCGCGACTTCACCGGCCCCAGCACTTCCATGTCTTCCTTCAACATTTCCACCGCGCGCGATGACATGGATTTGAAAATGTAGTTCTTCACTTCTTCCGACGAGCCGCGCAGTGCCGTGGCCAGCGTCTTTTTGTCCATCTGCCCCAGCAGTTCGCGGATCCCGGCTTCGGGCAAGGTCAGCAGATCTTCAAACGTGAACATCAGGTTGCGGATCGAAAGCGCCAGCTTCGGATCCTCGCCTTCAATCGACTCCAGAATTTCTTTCCCCGTCTTCAGGTCCAGCCGGTTCATCAGGTCGGCCACGCCCCGCAATCCGGCATACGCCCGCCGGCTCTGCTCCCCCAGCGCCTCCAGCCGCTTGTGCAGAACCAAAGCCACGCGCTGCGCCATCTCCGGCGAGAATTGCCGCAGCTGGGCCAGCCGTTTAATGGGCTCGGCCCGCAACTCCGGAGGCAGCCGCATCAGCACCGTCGAGGCCTGCTTCGACTCCAGATGCGCCAGAATCAGCGCGATGGTTTGCGGATGCTCGCCTTCTATGAACTTGGCCAGCTGTTGCGGATCTGCCTTGCGCAGGGAATCGAGCTTGCTGCCGCTCACCTCCGCCGCCTGCGAGACCTGACGCAACAATTCGCTCGCACCCTCCTTGCCGAACGCCTTCACCAATAACTTGTTGGCATACTCCGCCCCGCCCTGGCTGATGTAATCCCCGGTCAGCACCAGACGGTGAAACTCCTCGAGCACCACCAGCGCGGTCTCGGGATTAACATAGTTGAGGGTCGCGATCTCCTGCGTAATCTGCTCCACTTGCCCCTGTGGCAGATTGCGGTAGATGTCGCTGGCCGCGTCTTCCCCGAGTAGCACCATCAGGATGGCGGCCTTGCGCAGACCGGTGGCAGGGATGGCAGCGGCGGTCACGTAGTTCTGTCCTCCCGTACCCAGGATTCGACCAGGCGGCTCGCGGCCGCCGGCTCGGCCTTCACTTTGTCGGTCAGCATGCGCTTGAGCTGGCTGGCACGCTGTCCCTCGCCCGGCGGCACTACGGCCCCGGGCAGCGGATTCAGCTCCCCGGCGGCGGCCACGGGCTCGGGCGTGCTCCCGGGAATCATCCGTCGCGGCGATTCCCGCAACGCCGCCAGCGCCAGCTTCTTTACCGGACGCAGGATCAAGGCATAGACCACCAGAAACAGCGCCGCCAGCGCGGCGTAGCGCAGAATCCAGGACCAGGGTTCGAGCCGGCGCCGCCAGCGCTCGGACTTGCCTGGAGGGGCGGGCGTTTCCAGAGGCAACTCTTGGAATGACAAGTTCTCGACCACCAGCACGTCGCCCCGTCCCGCGTCCGCCCCAATGGCGGCGCGGGCCAGTTGCTCAATCTCTTTCATCTCTTCGACTGTGCGTTTGCGCCGCGTCGTGACGCGCTTGCCCGCCTGTTCGCTGACCTCGACAGCATCATCCACCAGCACCGCGGCTGCGATCCGCCGCACCCGGCCCGCCGGCTCTACGCTGCGGTGCAGGCTTTTGCTGATGGCGTAGGTCGTCGAATCGGAGCGCGAGGTCGAATGCTCGGCAGCCGAAGCAGCCGCGGGAACTGCGCCCGCCGGCGTCGCGCCTGGCGCTGTTGGGCCTGGTAAGACTGGCGCGGCGGGCGCCGTCGCTGCGGCAATATTGCTGGCCGTGCCCGGAACTCCTGCCGGAGCCTCGCCCGTCGAACTCTCCTCCGCATGCTCCACCGTCAACGCCGTCGGCGTCTTCGGGTCGTAGACTTCCTCCGTCTCCTCGCTCGTTCCAAGGTCATACTCTACATGCACGCTGGCCCGCACGTGATCTGCTCCCACCACCGGTTCGAGCGTATGCACCAGAGTTTTCGCCAGCTCCTCCTCCGGAGCGAAGACCCGTCCTCCCGCCCCGTCGCGCGAATGCAGCAGTGGCATGTTGCTGTCGGCGTCCACCACCGTCACGTTTTCCGGACGCAGCCGGTCGACCGCGCTCGCCACCAGTTGCGGAATCGCCTGCTGCGCCTGCTCCGATAATCTTCCGCTGCGCGTTTTCAGAATTACTGCCGCCTTGGCTTCATGCTCCTGCTCGGTAAAGAGCGATTCCTGGGGCATCACCAGATGCACCCGCACCGCCTCCACTTCGCTCAGCGTGGCCAGCGTGCGCTCCAGTTCGCCTTCGAGGGCGCGCTGGTAATTCACCTTCTCGGTAAAATCCGAGCCCGCCCAGTTCGGCGTATCGAACAGCTCAAATCCCAGGCGCGCGCTGCGCGGCAGCCCCGCCGCCGCCGTTTCCAGGCGGCTGGCGTCGAGCTTGTCTTCCGGAACCAGCAGGCTCGCACCGTCGGGCGAAATCTGGTGTGGAATGTTTTTCGCCGCCAGCCGCGCCCCGAGCCCCTGCGCTTCTTCGGGACGCAGCCCGGAATACAGTGTCACAAACTTCGGCTGCCCCAGCAGCGCCACAAACACCCACAGAGTCGCCGCTACCAGGGCCACGCCTCCGCCGAGCGGGAGGCGCTGCTGGAAGCTCAGCCCTTTGAAGAACTCTCCCAGGCGGTGCAGGGCGTCGTCGAAAGACTGCGGTTTGCTGTCGGGCATTTCTTTGTCGGCTCACGATCGGCTCGCGCTCGATTTCCATCGCGGAAAGATTCAGAACTGCATGCGCGAAATCTCCTGATACGCGGAGACGATCTTATTTCGAACCTGCATCATCAGCTGAAACGAGAGGTCGGCCTTTTCCACCGCGATCAGCGCGCTGTGCACGTCGGCGCCGTTGCCTGCGAGCACGCCCGCAACCCCGGTCTCGGCCCGCGACTGCAGCTCTCCCATCTCCTCCATCGCGCCCCGCAGAGTTTCCGCAAATCCCCCGCCGGATGCCTCCGGAGACCCTGCCGCCGCGCTCTCGATCTCGGCCGGCAGAATGCGCAGGGAAGAAATCGGGCTGCTCATAGTCGTCCTTTTTGTCGCTCGTCATCTTGAGGGCAATCCCGAAGGCAATCCCGCCTAACTCAGAATCTGCAACGACTGCTGGATCATGCTTTTCGCCGCCTGCACCGCCGCCGCATTCAGCTGATAGGCGCGCACTGCGCTCAGCAGATCCGCCATCTCCATCGCCGGATTCACGTTCGGATACGTTACATACCCCGACCCATCGGCATCAGGATGCCCGGGTTCGTAGCGGCTGGGCAGCGGCGAGCTGTCGGCCACCACGCGCTCGACCCGCACTCCGCCCTCGGGAGCGGCTCTCCTCAGCCGCGCCAGCAGCAGCGGAAACCGCGGCAGCGGCTGCGCCCGGAACACCAGCATCTGCCGCCGGTAGGCGCCGCCCTGGCCGTACGCGTGGTCTCCGCGTTCGCCATATTCGCCGCCACCACCTCGGCCCGCCAGCGCTCCGCCCCCAGCGCCGAGCCACTCATTTCAAGCACGCCAAACAGGTTCATGACGACGTGCCTCCTGAATTAATGGCCTGGGAAATGCCGTGGAATTCATCCTTCAAAAGCTGCACTCCCAGGTTGAACTTCATCTGCGTTTCGGCCAGCAGCAGGCTCTCCCGCTCCACGCTGACATTATTCCCATCCGGCCGCTCCAGCAGCCCGCGCACCGGATGTGCCACCGGAGCGTAGGACAGTGAAGCGTGGGACAGCGAAGTCTGGAACAGCGAAGCATCGCCGAAGATTCCCGCATCGTCCTCCAACTCATTTTCCGCCACCTGCGTGCGCGCCCGCCTCAGCTCCGCCTCGAAGTCGAGATCGCGCGTCCGGTAGCCCGGCGTATCGATGTTCGCCAGGTTTGAGCTGATCAGCTTGAGCCGCGCCACATCCACATCGAGGAAGCGGCTGAGCGCCTCGGTCATCGGAGTATCAATCATGGACATAACTGCTCCAGCTCGGCAGCCCATAGCTGCGGATCTTATTTCGCACCGTGCGCAGGCTCACCCCCAAAAGTTCCGCGGCCCGCGAACGGTTTCCGCCCGTGGCCTCAAGCGTCATCTCGACCAGCCGGCGTTCCATATTTTCGAGCGACACCCCCGCCCGCAAACAATCTTTTTTTCCACCATCGCCCCCCGCCCCGCAGTTTGCCGCTTCGCCCCAGCCCGTTCCTTCCAGGCTTTCGCTTCCAATTTCCGGTCCTGTGGCCAGCGCCACGGCGCGGCGCAGGCAGTTTGCCAGCTCGCGCACATTTCCCGGCCAGGCGTGCACTTCCAGGCGCTCGATAAATTCCGCACTCAGTCGCAGGCTTTTACCTTGCGGCCCGTATAGCCGGAGAAAATGTTCGGCCAGCTCCCCAATGTCTTCCCGCCGTTCGCGCAGCGGAGGCAGCGTCAGCGGAATCACGTTCAGCCGGTAAAACAGGTCGGCGCGGAACTTTCCCTCCCGCACCATTTCGGACAAATTGCGGTTGGTGGTCGAAACCACCCGCAGATCGACGTGCACCGTGCGCGTATCCCCCAGCCGGTCAAACTCCCGCTCCTGCAGCACCCGCAGCAACTTCGGCTGCAGCCCGAGCGGCATCTCCCCCACTTCATCGAGCAGCAGCGTTCCCCGGTCGGCCAGTTCGAGCCTTCCCGGTTTCGCCACCATCGCTCCCGTAAAAGCTCCCCGTGCATACCCGAACAACTCGCTCTCGAGCAAAGTCTCGGGAAACGCGGCGCAATTGATCGCCACAAACGCATGGTCGCGGCGTGCGCTCAGCCGGTGGATCAGCCGCGCCACCAGTTCTTTTCCCGTGCCGCTTTCGGCTTCAATCAGCACGTCGGCGCCGCTCGCCGCCGCCTGCCGCGCGCGATCGAGCGCCCGCAGCCATACCGGATCGTGTCCCCTCAACGCCTCCGTCGCCTCTGCCTGCGTCCTCGCCTGGGCCAGGATCCGTTCCGCCGCCTGCTCCAGTTGTTCAAACGACACTGGCTTCACCAGATAGTCGCAGGCCCCGCCCTTCATCGCGGTCACGGCGTCGGGAACATTGCCAAACGCAGTTAACAGAATCACCGCCGTGTGCGGCGCCAGTGCCCGCGCCTCGCGCATCACGCTGAAGCCGTCCGCTCCCGGCATGCGAATGTCGGTCACCACCAGCGGATGCAGCCTCCGGCGGAACTTTGCCAGAGCTTCCCCCGCATTCGCCGCCGTGTCCACACCCCAATCGCGGCGCAGAAAATGCGCTTCGAGCGCCGCCCGCATCCCGGCTTCGTCATCCACCACCAGCACCCGATTCATTTCGCCACCCCGTCGTTGGTCAGCGGAAACGTCAGCGTGAAACTTGCTCCAGCGCCGGCGCGGTTGGCGGCTGCGAGCCGTCCCCCGTGCTGCTCGACAATCTTTTGGCACACTGCCAGGCCCAACCCCGGGCTTCCTCGATGCCGGCTGAATCCTGGCTCAAATATTTTGGTCACGTCCCCGGCCGCGATTCCCGGCCCCGTGTCGCTCACCGAAATCGCCGCTGTCGCTGCCCCCTGCTGACCACCGTCTTTTGAAATTCCGCCTCTTAAAATTCCATCTCTTGAAATCCCGTCTCTTAAAATTCGGTGCGCGGAAATCTCCACCCAGCCGCCCCCCGGCATGGCCCGCAGCGCGTTCAGAACCAGGTTCAGCAGCACCTGCTCAAGACGATGGCGATCCGCGGAGAACCACACTCCCTGCAGCCGGTTGTGCACGCACAACTCGACCCGCGCCTGCCGCGCCATGGGCAGCAGAAATCCTCCCGCCCAGTCGATCAACCCGCCCAGATCCGTCGGCACCCGCACCGGAGCCGGCAGGCTGTGGAAGTGCAAAACATTGTTGACCGTGGCCGCCAGCGTGCGCAGTCCGGCCTGCACATGCTCCACCCAGCGGCCACACTCCGCCGAGAGCCCCGCCCCGGCCAGCAATCCGGCAAACAGTTCCAGACTGCCCAGCGGATTGCGGATCTCATGCGCCAGAATGGCCGACATCTCCGCCAGCGCCTGCTCGCGGCGCAGCTTATCGCGCTCCTCAACCAGCCGTTTCGCGTCGTCACATCGCGCAGGATGAAAATCGACACCCGGTCTGCGTCTTTTTCTTCAACCGCGGCGTGCCGTACGGCGAGCCACCGCTCCCCGCCGCATCCGTCGGCAAAGCACTGCTCCTGCTCCCCCGGTTCCAACCGCGCCCGCTCTAAAAAACCTTGTATCCCAGACCCCTGCAACCTCGCACCCTGCAACCCCGCACCCTCGCCCGTCTCCGCCCCATGGTCGGCCCGCAGCAGCCGCCGCGCTTCCGGATTCGCCAGCGAGATCGCACCCCCCGGCCTCACCACCAGCACGCCGCACGGCAGTCCATCCAAAATGCGGTCCAGATGCTGCCGCATGCGCCTGTTCTCTTCGAGACTCCGCTCTAACCCTGCGTTGCTCTGCTCCAACTCGCCGTGCAGCCGCCCCACTTCGGAGCGCAGCTGGCCATAGGAACGCTCAAGCGAATCCGCCGCTTCCGCAAACGAACGGAACGCCTGCAACAGAAACTGCTCGCTCTCCCCCCGCGAACCTTCCGCGGACGCCGGAAACGAAATCGCCGCTCCGTTTGACAAGCCTGCGGGCATGGGCAAAGAAGTCATGGCTGCAAGGCAACATTTGCACGGTAAGGGCCAACGGGATGGGGTAGAAGCTGAGATTGTTCTCAGAGTTAGGCCCCCGGGAGGCGCGCCTGATAATAGTCCCTTGATCTAGCCCGGCTCGTTCCGCGCCGGGAAAATGCCAAGCTCGGTGAACAGCAAGACGATGTGTATGAACATCTGACTTCGACTATTGCGATGCCAGCTTCCGGCGACGTGATGAATAGCTTCTTCACGATTACTAACGGAGGCCAGACAGGAATTGGGCATTTGGACTATTGCGGGATACACATGATAGTCGGAGAGAGCGGCCACTTCGCGAGAAGTCAGAGCATTGTTGGATTTCCCTATGGAAGGCAGCTGGGTCCAAGCGGCGGAGCCCAGTCAACTCAGTGCCTGCAAATTTACAGCGATTTTGTCGGTACTGTCGCATGTGCCGACGTTGAATTCTGGGTCGATTATTCGCTCGACACTCAGCCAGCAATACGGAGAAAGAAATTCTTCAGGTTTGTGGGATACAGAACGCAGGGCCAGTTCACGTTTGTACCGGAACCCCCTGCCGGAGAACATAGCAACGTTGTTGACGATCGATCTTATTGTGGAAAGTATCTCGCTAACTAATCACCCTTCGCGAGTTCCTTACTCTTCGAAATTCCAGGGATTCACGGAAACCTTATTCCTAGCGCCTAAGCGTCCTTACCCCCGGCGCAGGCAGCACCCGTTGAAACGGAAAATAAAGATGCTCGGCAAGCACCGTGTCCCCGGTCTCCACCAGGATGGAAGCCCGCTCCATCACATGCTGCAACTCGCGCACGTTGCCGCTCCAGGGATGAGCTTCGAGAATCCCAATCGCTTCCCCGCTCAGATGCGGGCAAGGCCCGTTCATGGCCGCTGCCATGCAGGCCAGAAAGTGTTCCGCCAGCGGTAAAATGTCAGCTCGCCGCTCGCTGAGCGGCGGCAGCTCCAGCGGAAAAGCCGCCAGACGGTAGAAGAGGTCTTCGCGAAATTCTCCACGCCCCGCTCGCCCCGCCAGATCCACATTGCTGGCCGCAATCACCCTCACATCCACCCGCGTCAGCTCCGCCGTACCCAGCCGCTGCACTTCCTTCTGCTCCAGAAACCGCAAAAGCTTGGCCTGCATGCCGAACGGCAGCTCGCTCACCTCGTCAAGAAAAAGCGTTCCCCCATGTGCCGCCGGAATGCGCCCCACCTGCGCCTGCACCGCTCCGGTAAAAGCCCCCCGCGCATGCCCAAACAGCTCCGACTCGAGCAGCGCTTCCGGAATCGCCGCGCAGTTTACGGCCACAAAAGGTTTCGCCGACCTCGGACTCAATCCATGCAGCGCCCGTGCCACCAGTTCCTTGCCGCTCCCCGTCGGCCCCACCACCAGCACGGTCGTCGACCGCGGAGCGACCAGTTGCGCCAGGCGATACACCCGCTGCATCGCTTCACTCCGCCCAATCATGCCGGGCAGCGGCTCGTATTCATCCCCCGCTTCCCGCTCCCGCTCTTCTTCGCATTCCCTGACCTCGGCCGCCGGCCCCGCGTCGCCCGCCGGAAATGCGACGTCGGAGTCGAGCATCACCACCTGAATTCCAGGAAACCTCCGCTGAATGATCGCGATCAGCTCTTCGCTGTCCAGGTCCGGCAGGCAGCGGTCGAGAAACAGAACCTGCCACTCTCCTTCTTCCAGTTTCTTCAGCGCTTCGGCCCCGCCCAGCGCCTGTTGCACCGGACGCCAACGCCCGTTCAGACGGTGCACCACCTGCTCCCGCAGAGCGCTGCTCGGACTCGCAATCAGCACTCCACCCGCGGCTCCCGCTGCGATCGGGAACGTCGTCATCGCGCTCATTTCAAATCTCCTGACTTAAAGCAACCGCCTGCCCCAACCCCGCGCCGCCGGAGCGTCACCGTCTCCACGTCGTCTTCGCGCCTGCGCTCCCACTCCGCGCCCGCCCGCTCCCAGCCCGCCTGCGCCACCAGCAAACCCAGCTCCGGAGGAGAGAATTCAGGTCGCGGCCCCGCCGCCCGCCAGCAAATCTTCATCCAGGCCCCCGGCTGCGCGCCACCCGTCTCAATCTCCAGCGCAGTCTCCGGCGCCGCCAGACTCACCGCCGATTCCAGCAGCCGGAACATCAGACTGGATGCCCGCCGCCGCCCATCCTTCACCTTCCAGCTCCAAACCGCCGGACAGTCAAGCGTAAGGCGCAGCTTCTTCGCCGCGGCTACCGGCTGTAGTTCATCCACCGCTTCCCGCAGCAGAGGATTCAACTCAGTCGCCTCATCTTTATCCTTTACGTCCCTTTCCTCCTCATCCACCACTTCCCGGATCGCTCCCACCAGCGCGCGCATGCGCTCGGTCAGCTCCAGCCCCTGGCGCAGGCCCTCGACGTATTGCTCCGGAGTCCGCGGCCGGGCCAGCGCCACTTCCATCGCGCACTGCAGCCCGGTCAGCGGCTGGTTCAAGCCATGCAGCAAGTGCGCCAACGGGTGGCGGAATTCTCTCTTCGCAGACGAACTCGCGCTCTCTCGCGCATCCAGCCCGCCGGGAATCACGGCAGGCGTCACGCCACCGCTCCCGCATCCCCTTTCAGTTCATAGCCCACCCCTCGCACCGTGTGAATCAGCTTTCGCGGATGCCCGTCATCCACTTTCCTTCGCAAATAATTTATATAAACGTCCACCACGTTCGTCGACGTATCGAAAGTTAAATTCCAGACGTGTTCGATGATCATCGCCCGCGACACCTGCCGGCCCGCGTTCCGCATCAGGTATTCGAGCAGCAGAAATTCTTTGGATGTAAGGTCGATGCGGCGTCCGGCTCGCTCCGCGCGGTGTTCCACGCGGTCGAGTTTTAGATCTTCAACCACCAGCACCGACTCCGAAGGCAAATGGCTGCGCCGCAGCAGCGCCCGGATCCGGGCGGAAAGCTCGCTGAACGAAAATGGCTTTGGCAGATAATCGTCGGCGCCGGTGTCCAGGCACTGCACCCGGTCTTCCACCCGGATTCTCTGCGTCAGCACCAGCACCGGCAGGTTCGGACGCTTCAGCCGCAGATGCCGCAACACGCTCACCCCATCCAGCTTCGGCAGGTTCAAATCGAGGATCACCAGGTCATAGTCGAACTCGCTGCCGAGCGCCCGCGCCTGCTCGCCATCCTCCACTACATCGACCGCATAATGCTCCCCTTGCAGCCCCTGGCGCACAAACCCGGCCAGCGCCGGATCATCTTCCGCTATCAGAATTCTCATAAGTGGGCCTTAATCACAGTGCGATTCTAGTTAGAGAAAGTTCAGTTGAAACGGAAACCAGTCCGCACGAAGGTGTGTGTTTGCAGAAACGGGGCGAGGTTTCAAAAGGGGAGTCTCAGCTCGCCGGAGCGGCCGCCGTCACTGCGCACGTGTTCCGAGGTTCTCGGCGTCATCCTGAGCGCAGGCGTTCTTCAGGCGGAGCGAAGGATCTCCTGTGCATACGGGCGTGTCCGGGCAGGCTCAGCCCGGATTCCCTCAACCGGCCGAAGTGCGCCGGGTTTCCCGATGACGCCGTCGTCAAGGGTCCAAAAAGTCAAACCGCACCACGATTAAGAAATGTTTGCGTTCTTTCACTACGGGTTGTAATCTTCGCAACGGAGCGAACGCCCCATGTGTTTCTCAGCGGCAGCTAACTTTGTCGGCAGCGGAGTTCTCGGAGCCATTGGCGTCGTCACCCTCACCAAGGTCAAGCATCGCCGCGAACTCCTGTTCGCCGCCCTGCCCACATTCTTCGCCATTCATCAGTTCATCGAGGGATTCGTCTGGTTGGGATTAGACGGCATGCTCTCACCCGCGGTGACCCACGACATGGGCGCAGCCTTCATGCTCTACGCCCAGGGATTGCTCCCTTTTCTACTGCCGCTCAGCGTGTTCCTGTTCGAGTCGGATAAGCCCAGCCGCAAGCGCATGATCCCGTTCCTCGTTCTCGGCACACTGACCACACTCTATATCTTGTGGGCGCTCACAGCATTCCCCACGCAGGTTTACGTCAAGCAAAACACCATCGTCTATATCAATCAAGCCACCAACAACCTGACCGTCGCAATCTTCTACGTGATTGCAACCTGCGGATCGCTATTCTTCTCAAAGGTCAGGGCGATGATCATGTTCGGAGGCGCGAACCTGGTCATTCTTCTGGCAGTCATGGCGCTCAAGCGCTACGCCTTCACTTCCCTGTGGTGCGCGTATGCAGCGGTCGCAAGCGTCATCATCCTCGCCTATTTCTGGAGAAGCAGCGAGCACCGCCCCTTTCTCTATGCGTAGCTCACGGCCCTGATCTGGCCGCGGCCACACCACTCCCGCTCACGGCGAACGTGACCGAGGTCGGTGTGCCACCTCCGGCGCTGCCGACCGAAGCGGTTACCGTGCCGCTATAAGCCTGCACCGCCGTGGGAGTGAACGTGACAGTGAGCTGGCAACTTGCCCCCACGGCGAGCTGGCTCGTACAGGTTCCGAGCCCGGCGTTGAAGACAGGGCTCGTCGAAACAGGAGTCCCGATTTCGGCTGCATAGAGATCTCCGTGATTGGTCAAGGTGACGTTCTTGACCGCACTGGTTGTGCCCACAACCTGGGGCGGGAAGGTGAGCGAAGCCGGCGTCGGCGTGACCCACGGACCGTAGACGAATCCCGAAAGCGCAACCGTCTGCGCCGTAGCGGTCGTATTCAAAGAATTGGATGTGAAGGTGATCGTCCCCGAGAAAGTTCCTGCGTGCGCCGCGGTCATGGTAGCCGCGACATTGCAGTACGCCCCAGGCGCGAGCACACTGCCTTTCTTGCAGGGTTTCGTCGTGGCCGCCTGCAAGGCGAATGCCGCCGAGCCACTCCGCACAATGCTAGCGATGGTCAGAGGCTTGTTGCCTCCGTTGTACATGCTGACTTCTTCAACCGGGCTGGTGACGCCGGTGAACTGCTCGCCGAAAGCAATCGCGCCCTGTGACCGGTCCACTTTATCGAGGTCGTAATAGTTCCCCACGTAAACCGTGCCATCCGACCCCACGGAATCGCCGAGTGGCGAAGCCGCAGGATCAAGGTTGGCAATGGAATTCGCATAACCCGAGGCTGGCAACTCCGCCACGCCGCCTCCGGTATACCGGGTGGCATAAACCGTGCTGGCAGCGTCGACCGCCACGCCCTCGCTCGCGCCCACTGTGTTGACCTGAGTCTGCACGCCGCCGGCGGTCAGCTTGTTGATGGCATATCCACCGATGAAGACGTTGTCGTTGGCGTCGACCGAAATCTCGGAAGGTTGAGTCATCGCAGGATCAATCGCCGTCGTCACATAGGTTCCATTCGGTTTCAGCTCGAAAATGTAACCGCACTCGATCTCCAGCACAAAAAGATTTCCCAGCTGATCGACTGCCACTGAATACAGATATTCAAATGTTGAGCAAGGATTGTAGGGCGGCGAAGGTGGAATCACGGTGATCGAGCCCTGCACTCCGGCGGCAGTGTAGGTCACAATCTCTGTGCTGTAGGTATTCTGCGCGAAGTAGAGCGTCCCCGCGCCGTCAATCGCAATCGCATGCGGAGAATTGAGTCCGGTGATTGGTAACTGGGTCAGAACCCCAGCCTTGGTATAGCTGAAGACTGCGTTGCTGTTATCGGAGAGGAAGTACACCGTGCCGTTCTCATCCACCACAGACTGATAAATGTAGTCGGAGTCGCCCGCGTCGGTAACCGGACTGGTCACAACCCCGGGCTGTATCAGCGCCAGCGGAGACTGCCCCGTCCCGCCGAGCAGAACCGTAGCCAGAGTCGTCGTGCCATCGAGCAGCAGCAGCGCGTCTTTGCGGGCGCCGGGCAGCGTCGGGAGAAAAGACACCGGCACGCTGCAAACCTCGCTGCTGCCGCTGACCACGCAACTCACGGCTCCAAGTTTGTAGTCGTGGCCGTAATGCAGCCCGGCCGTCGGAGTAAACCCTCCGCTGTAGCCGGCAACTTTGAAGTGGGCAGTAAGTTTCTGCGCGCCGGAGAGCGCGATGCCAACTGCGGCGGGATGAAAGCTGAGGACGGGCGCAGTCGGGATCGCCACAATGCCCGGCGGCGCAATCGAGCCCCGCGCTTCCTGCGCAACCGCGTGACTGAACTGAAGACTTAGCGTGAGCATAACAACTGCCAATATCCGGAATTTGCAAATCATCGGAAACTCCTCGACGGATCGAATCGTGACCTGATCGAATCGTGATTTATTGATGAGACAGGAAAGAAATAACTGCGGGGCCTAAAAAACTCCTCAACGCCGAATAAAACAACTACGAGCAGGCCCACGCTTCGCCGGATGCCACGCGTCACTCAGGAAACCGCAGCGCCAGCCTGCCAAACGAAAAACAACGGCATCGAGCATACACCCATTCCGCCGCTGTCAACAGTATGAAAAAACTTGCAACCGGAGCGCCGCGCTGACGCTCACAGCCCCCTTGCCGCCCCGCGCTTAGTTGCAACATTCCTCATCTTGACGGCAGTCCTAAGCTCTGGCAAACTTGCGCTCTCGTTGGCCAGCTTCCGCCGCTTCCCTAAACCCTTGCCACTTAGAAGGAGACAAGCGTCCATGAAAAGCAAAGCGACACTCGCCCAGAAATTCTTGTGGCTCATCAGCACCATGCTTACAGTGGGGGCGTTCGCCGCAACTCCACTTGCCAGCGCGCAAAGTGCACCGTATGAAGTGATTCACGACTTCACCGGCTCGGACGGCGGATACCCCTGGGGAAATCTGATCTTCGATGCTTCCGGCAACCTCTACGGAGAAACTGCCGAAGGCGCCCGGTACAACAGCACCTGCAGCGAAGATGGCTGCGGCACTGTGTTCGAGATGTCCAAAACCTCGGCAGGCGAATGGAAGAGAACGGTTCTCTACGCCTTCAACGGCTCCGACGGCTGGGATCCCTCCGGCGGCCTGGTCTTCGACAAAGCTGGCAACCTTTACGGCATCACAATTCACGGCGGCCTTTACGACGCCGGAGTTTTATTCGAACTATCCCCCAGCTCGAGCGCCGGTTCAAACGAGGATCCGGCCGGAGATCCGAGCGGCGTATGGACGCAAACCGTGCTCCACAACTTCGGCGCCAGCGGGGACGGCGCAACCCCCTGGGGCAAACCGGTATTCAACGCCGCTGGCAACCTCTACGGCACGGCTTCTCAGGGCGGAGCTTCCGGCTTTGGAGCCGTGTACGAACTCTCTCCGTCCTTGACCGGCATATGGAACGAAACTCTGCTCTATAGCTTCACCGGCGCCCGCGATGGCGGAAGTCCATCCAGTAGCCTGATTTTTGATGGAGCCGGCAATCTCTACGGCACAACAGGTAATGGCGGTCACTCCATTACCCATATATGCGAGATCAATGCAGGTTGCGGTGTCGTGTTCGAACTCTCACCAAACTCCTCGGGCCAATGGACTGAAACCGTACTCCATAACTTCAACGGCAACAACGGATGGTACGCTGGAACTCTGGCTTTTGACCGGTCTGGCAACCTCTACGGCACGACGGGCAATGGCGGCGATCTCAGCGGGTGCGCCGGTTTCGGTTGCGGCCTGGTCTACCAACTATCACCGAACGCCAACAGCGGATGGACTGAAACCGTGCTCCACGTCTTTCACCCGGGTTCCGAAGGCTACGGCGATCTCGGCGGATCAACCCCCGTCGGCGTCACCCTCGATGCCGCAGGCAACCTGTATGGCACAACATTCTACGGAGCGAATTACTCCTCCAGCTGTAGCTTAGGTTTGGGCGGCTGCGGCGTCGTGTTCAAGCTTTCACCCAACCCAACCGAAGGATGGAAGGAACGCGTGCTCCATACATTCACCGGCGGCGCCGACGGTGGGAACCCACAGTCCGGCGTCACTCTCGATCCCCATGGTAACCTGTTCAGCACAGGCGTGTCCGGCCCATCCGATAGCGCTTGCCTCACCCTCGGCGGCTGCGGCGTAGTCTTCGAGATTGTGCCGTAGTAAACCCAACAGCGAGAACCCTTAACTCGCGGAACAATGTTCTACGACACAATGTTCTACAACACGATGTTCTACGCTCGATCAGCCACATACACCAGGAACTCGGGCATGTCCGGTAGCCCGTCGATGAACGTCCCCTTTTTCTTTCCCTTCAGAGAGAAGCGCCGGACCCGCTGCTCGAACCGTTCGGCCACGTAGAGATCGCCGTCCGGACCAATCGCAAAGCCGGACGGAGCCTTGAGCTTGCCGTCGATTACCACGCGCGCCTTGAGCTTGCCGCGCGGAGCCGCCTTGGGTATGTCGTAGGCGAGGATGCTGCCGGTGCCCGCGGCGCCGATGTAGAGCGTCTCGCCGTGCAGGATGAGGTGCACGGGCTTCGCGAGTTTCTTCCCTTTGATGTGCGCCAAAAGCCGCCCCGACCTTATCTCGAAGATCTTGACCGCGTCCGCAGCCTCGTCGGCCACGTAGAGAAGCCGCCGGTGCACGATGATCCCGCGCACTGAGTGGCGGGGTTTGCCGTGTTCGTCGAGCACTACCCCAAGGCCCTGCGGTGACGGCACGTCCAGCGGCGCGTGGTCGCCAACTTCGGGAAGCCGCCCTTGGCTGGAAGCAACCAGAGTGCCGGCAAGGAAGTTTCCATCGGGGTAGCTCTTGCGGAGCTGCAACGCCACCGGCGCCGGCTTCCGCGTCTTCGGCAGAATGGCAAGGACGGTGTTGGTGTCCTGGCACGAAACGTACAGGCGGCCGTCGTCGCCAAGCTCTATGTCGAAGGGGTGGATCATCGCCGAAACGTGCTTGGTCGTCACCACCACGTCGGCGAAGCGGAAAGTGTCGCCCTGGCGGCGGTACCGGGTGACATGGCTGTCCTTGCGCCAGGCGTTCGCAATGTAGAGATCGTCGCCGACCAGCGCGAAGCCGCGGGCAATGTGCAACGGGTACGCATCGGGCGACGAATCAAGCAGCAGAGGATGCTTCTTGCGGGGAGTGCCGTCATCCTTGAAGACGCCGATGTTTTCGACGCCGGCTTTGCCCTCACCTCGATAGCTGATCCACCACACAGTGTTTTTTCTCGAATGCTGCGCGCTCTCCAAAATGCGCCTGTCGCGCGAGAACAACCGCTAGTCTAGAGGATCTTAGAAAGATTCGACACTGTTAATAGTTCTAGGCAGCCAGCCCTCTGGCGACCCTCAAAATTCGGTCAATGAGCGTAACCGGGATGTTACGCCAACCATCGGCATAGTTTCCGGCTAGCCGGCAACACACGCAGAATCGTCGCATGTTCTCCAACGTGTTGCACACGCTATAATTGCGCCCACGCATGGCTCTGACCTCTGGCACGAGACTTGGCCCCTACGAAATCGAATCGCCCCTCGGTGCAGGTGGCATGGGCGAAGTGTATCGCGCCCGCGACACGCGATTGGATCGAACGGTCGCCATCAAAGTTCTGAACGCGCAACTGGTGGCCAGCACTGAACTGCGCGCCCGCTTCGAGCGCGAAGCCAAAGTCATCTCCCAGTTGCAGCATCCCAATATCTGCGTGCTGCACGATGTCGGCAACGAAGGCTCCATCGACTACCTGGTCATGGAGTTCCTACAAGGGGAATCTCTGGCCGAGCGGTTGAGGAAGGGGCCTCTTGCCTCTGCAGAAATATTGAAAATCGCCATCGAGATTTCCGACGCTCTCGAAAAAGCCCACCGCGCCGGTGTCGTGCATCGCGACCTGAAGCCCGGCAACGTGATGCTGACCAAGTCGGGGGCTAAGCTTCTCGATTTCGGCCTGGCGAAGCCCCTCGGCGCAACGGTCGCATCCGGGGCCGGAGGCAGCTCTTCGGCGTCCGTTTTTGCCGCGGCCCTCACGCAGACCATGCCTTCGCCTTCCCCCGCCACGCCGCTTTCAACGGCAGGTGCGGTGATCGGCACCGTGCAGTACATGTCGCCCGAGCAGATCCAGGGCGTCGAGGCCGACGCACGATCCGACATTTTTTCCTTCGGCGTGATGCTGTTTGAGATGGTCACGGGCAAGCGCACTTTCGAAGGGAAGACGCAGGCCAGCATCGTGGGACAGATTCTCGCCGTGGATCCGCCCTCGGTCAGCACCCTGCGTCCCGAGACTCCACAGGGGCTGGACCGGGTCATCCGGCTTTGTCTCGATAAAGATCCCGACGAGCGCATCCAGACGGCGCACGACCTGAAGTTACAACTACAGGCGATTTCTGAGGCGCCGGCTACTACAAACCAGGCGCCCGTCGTTGTGGCCGCGCGCCAGAGTTGGTTGCCGTGGGTTGCGGCGGGAGTGCTGGCCATCGCCGCGATTGGGTTCGCGGTGGCCTACTTCCAATCTCTGCGCGCACCGCAGGTTTCGGTTCACTCCTACATCCTGGCGCCGGAGAAAGCGACTTTCGTGCTGACCGGAAATACCGCCGGACCGCCGGTGCTCTCGCCCGACGGGCTGCGAGTCGCCTTCGTAGCAAAGAATGCAGACGGCAAGCAGATGCTTTGGATCCGGCCACTGACCTCGCCAGTCGCGCAGCCTATGTCGGGAACCGATGGCGCAACCTACCCGTTCTGGTCCGCCGACAGCCGCTACGTTGCGTTCTTCGCCGCGAGCAAACTGAACAAGTTGGACGCCAGCGGCGGGCCTCCGCAGGTCCTCTGCGATGCTCCATCCGGACGGGGAGGGAGTTGGGGCAGTACTGGCACGATCGTGTTCACGCCGGATACAAACTCGGGATTGGCGCGCGTTGATGCCGCCGGTGGCACGCGTGTTGCACTGACAACCCTTGACGCCAAGGAAACTTCCCATCGCTGGCCCGATTTTCTCCCTGACGGCAACCACTTTCTCTACTTCGTTCACGGCTCGACGAGCGCAGATAGCGGCATCTACGTGGCTGCGCTCGATTCCAAAGAGCGCAAGCTGCTGCTGCGAAACGATTCCAACGGCATCTACGCGGCCCCGGGATACCTCTTATTTGTGCGTGACAACACGCTGATGGCGCAACGTTTTAACCCGCGCAGCCGCGCGTTGGAGGGGGAAGCAAAGCCCTTGGCCGACCACGTCGCCGTCAATACGGATACATGGCGCAGTGTGCTCACAGCTTCGGCCAACGGCGAATTGCTGTATCAGCACGGCGCAGCCGGCGGCGGGTCTATGTTGGTCTGGTACGACGCATCTGGCAAGCAAGGCGAGCCGGTGCTGCCGGAAAACGCCGATTACTACTGGCCCATGCTTTCCCCCGATGGAAGCAAATTGGCCTTTGCCGTCGAAACCAACGGCGTGGGCGACATCTGGGTGCTGGACCTCATCCGCAAAACTAAGACCCGCCTCACCTTCGGCCCGCTGTACAGTGGCTACCCTATTTGGTGGCCCGACGGAAAATCCATCATCTTCAATCACGGCCCGAGTGGCGCTACCGACTCGATTTACCGTCAAAACTCCGACGGCACAGGCACCATGGAAAAGCTGCTGGAAACTCCCGACATACGCGACTATCCAAACTCCATTTCGCCTGATGGCCACTACATCGCCTACATGCGGAGCGATCCTAAGTCGACCACGGGCGTGGATATCTGGGCGCTCCCCATGTTCCCGGATAAGTCCGGCGAGCAGAAACCGTTTCCGGTTATAGCCACAAATTTCTTAGACGTCACACCCGCGTTCTCGCCCGACGGAAAATGGCTGGCCTATGCCAATAACGAGACTGGACGCATGGAGATTTACATTCAGCCCTTCCCCAGTGGCGCCGGACGCTGGCAGGTATCGACCGCCGGGGGATCTAAGCCAAATTGGCGGAAGGACGGCAAAGAACTTTACTTCTTTTCGACTGACCAGCAGATGATGGCTGTAGATGTTAACCAGCAGGGCGCCAGCCTGCAACTCGGCACACCTCACGCGTTATTTAAAGCCACAACCGTGAGCGCTAGCAGCGGAGCCTATACCGTTTCCGCCGACGGCAAGAAGTTCGTGATGAACACGGTCCTCCCGCAATCCATTACGGAACCGCTCACTCTGATCACCAACTGGCCCGCGGACCTGAAACAGTGAGCCGCCCTGCGGGAACCAGACTCGGCGCGTGACAGGATTGCATCCTCCGGGGGGCGGGATGCCGCGAAGCGTAACCCGTGTCGCGCGATTGCGCCCGTGCAGAGTCCGACAGATTCTCCCTCCCCATTTCTTGGCTAGAAACAGATCGTTCCCGAATCACGAGCAAACCGGAAGTTAACTGTTGTACACAGGCGTTTACCCTCATCGAACTTTACTGGCGGGTTCCACTCGTTCACGCGGGACTGTTGAGTGTCAACTTTTCCACAGCCCCCTTGTGACATCTGACCTTGCGCTCACCAAAAACTTGCGCGATCATGGTAGAGGAACGCGGGGTAACGAGAGCCCAAGTCGGCTCACCCCTAACTCCTTTGTTCTCTAGATTTTGACCTCTAAGTTCTTTGACATCCGTATTTTGCCGGGAATTTCCTGCTAACGTGATGATCCCACTAGGCCCAGGGGGAGGGGGGTCCCCCTCAATCAACGAAAATCGCGCTCACTGAACGCCTTTCCCGCAAGCCGCAATCAGAATTATTTTCCGGCAGCAATCCACAGCCTCCGCCGAACCCAGTCGGTCAATTACTCTCCGCCCGCGCACCCATAGATAATGATAGGACGAGCATCTCCAGAAAACTCGGCGCGTCCAGAAGCGTCTAGCGCCGGGAAAAAACACCGATGAAGCCCCTGATCACGCCCGGCATCTGTCTTGTGACCGTTGCAGTCCTGTTGCACACCGGCCTGATCACGCCGAATACGACGCTGCTTGCCTACGCTTTTTACGCCGCATCGATCGTCGGCCTGCTGCTCTCCTGGCGATTTCATTCGAGCCGCGTTTTCTTCGCCTTGCTGGTCCTGTTCCTGGCTCAAGACGCGATCTCATACTTTTCTTCCGGCCATATTCCCACCAGCGGACCAGGCGCGACCGCTCTAGCCGCAATCGGCCTGCTTCTGCCTCTGAACTTTGTGCTGCTCTCGTTGCAACAAGAAAAAGGATTCACCTTCTCCAGCATCGCGCCTCCATCCTTATTACTATTCGTTCAATCTGTCATCGTCGCAGTGCTTTGCCGTCCCGAATCGTCGACTGCCGCGCCACGCGCGCTCCATCACGCACTCGCGCCAGCGCCTTTGCCGTTCGCCACGTTGCTCGCATTCGCAACGGCTGCAGTAGTCTTGCTCACGCGTTTCCTGCTGTTCCACAAGCCCGCAGAGAGTGGACTTCTCTGGGCTCTCGGAGCTTCCTTTCTGGCCCTGCGTTTTGGAGGCGTCGGAAGAATCCCGATGGCTTATTTCGCCGCCGCCTCGTTCATCCTCGCAGGAGCCATCGTCGAGACTTCCTACCTGCTCGCGTATCACGACGAATTGACCACGCTGCCCTCGCGCCGCGCATATCACGACGCCCTTCTGCGGCTCGAACCACCCTATTCCATTGCCATGGTCGACATCGACCACTTCAAACGATGCAATGACACTTACGGCCACGACACCGGAGATCAGGTATTGCGCCTCGTAGCCTCACGACTGGCAAGGGTTACAGGCGGAGGACAGGCTTACCGCTGCGGCGGAGAAGAGTTTGCCATCCTATTTCCCGGCAAGACCACCATCGATGTTCTGGAGCATCTGGAAAAGCTGCGGACCGACATTGAAGCCAGCACCTTCCGATTGCGTGGCGGCGACCGCCGGCAAGAGGCGCGCGGCCCGGACCGCCGCAACCGCCGCGCTCGCGGCCGCGCCCAAACCGGACACGTGATCCGCGAACTCGCGCGCGAGAAGGCGTCGACCGAAGACTCGGTCACCGTGAGCATTGGAGTTGCCACTTCGAGCCGGGAAAATCCCTCTGCCGAAGAAGTAGTTCAGGCCGCCGACAAGGCGCTCTACCGCGCGAAAGCCGCAGGCCGCAACCGGATCGAAACTGCTTCCGCCTCGCGCCGCCGCGTTCGCAGCAAAGCCGCCGGAATCGCCTGAATGGTCTGCAATCGCCTTGGTTTGTTGTGTGGATCGTGATTGCGGAGATTGCTCGGAACTTCGGGCTGGATTAAGTGTCTGGGAGTCGGCCAGTAAACGTCCGGCCCGGATCGTCATTACGCAAGTATGACGCCCCGGGCTCGTACGTTTTCGCAAGCACCACAGGCCGTGCGGTCAGCCCGCGGTCGATGGGGGCATCGAATTTTCCCGTCCACTACCTGCGCAGGTCGGACACTTCAAGCGAATAAATGCGACGCCTTCAGACTTACCGCTGATGTCCGCAGGGCGTGCAATATATCCGGTACCGCCGCAGCGCGGGCAGCTTTTCGGATCCACTCCTCCCCCTCAGTTGCTAAGGAGTTTTTCACCAATTTGCGCTCGCGCTGACACAAAGTTAATCCTGTTACGAAACACGAACAACCCGGCTTGGCTCAGAAGACCTCTCTCACGTGATTTCCTGTGCGAACCTCTGATCGTCCGCGCCGGAAAGCTGTGTTAAGCTAGTAAAAACCCGCACGCCGGAGAGGTGGCAGAGTGGCCGAATGCGGCGGTTTGCTAAACCGTTGTACGGGCTAACACCTGTACCCAGGGTTCGAATCCCTGCCTCTCCGCCACACAGTCTTGACGGCAGAGAATCTCTGCGGTTATTCCTTCGAAATGCGCGAAACATGCCCCTATTCGCGATTAATCCCGAACAAACCGGACCGCAGAGAACGGACCGTTCGGAATCAAATGCGGCGACCGTCTGACATTTCTCCGCAAGGCACATCGGCAGTCCGGTTTCGGGTAGGCATCAGGCGAAAGCAAAGCGATCACACGATGTGGATTCGGCTATTGCGAGTTGACTTTGGCCCGACTCGGTCGCACGCCACGCTGAGGTCCACGTTCGGCGTTTCCCACAAGCCCGTTTCTTGCGAAGTGAGGTGCAGAAACTAGCAAAATGTCATGCAAGATGTTGCCACCCATCGAAAGTGCTCAGTTGGCGGTAATCCTGGTGACGGTGTTGCTGCTATTGTTCGCTACCCACATGCTGCTACCGTCGAACGCTATCCCCAGGGGTAGAACCCCTACCGGGTATATTCCCTGTACGGCGCCGGTGCTGGCTAGCAGCTTCGTGACCGTGGGGTTCGGGTATCCGCCGTTCGTAATCCACATATTGGCACCATCGAAGGCTATAGCAGTGGGAGTCGCTACCACATAGGTGGCTACGCCTGTTCCGGTGGCCGCCGCCAGGACAGTGACGGTCCCGTTGCCGAGTGTTATCCACATATTGGCACCGTCGAATGCGATGGCGCCGGGATTATAGAGGGAATAAGTCGCTACGATCGCGCCGGTGTTGGCCAGGAGCTCCGTGACCGTGCCTGCGTTCGCGCTGTTCACCACCCAGATATTTGTACCGTCGAACGCAATCCCGTAAGGATTCGCTCCTGCGGCATAGGTGCCTACAACCGCTCCAGTGCTGGCCAAGAGCTTGGTGACGGTGCCCGGGTTGGCGTCATTGGTCACCCAGATATTCATCCCATCGAACGCCAAACCGGCAGGACCGCTTCCCGCAGCGTAAGTGCCGATCACCGCGCCGTTACTAACTTGCAGCTTTGTAACCGTGCCCGAGTAGCTATTCGCCACCCACATGTTGGCCCCGTCGAATGCCAGACCCAGCGGTTCCTGTCCGACGCCATAGGTGCCGATTACAGCACCAGTACTGGCTTGCACCTCGGTGACGCTGGCGGAGTAGTAATTCGCTGTCCAGATATTCGATCCGTCGAACGCCACGGCGATTGGACCCTGCCCCACTGAAAAAGTTTGCGGATACCATTGCAAAAGTGCAGCTCTCATTGCTGCAAGAGAGACACCACCAGCAGGCCCTTGCGGACCCTGCGGCCCAGCCGGTCCGGTCGGTCCGGTCGCACCGATTGGCCCTTGCGGGCCGGTTGATCCGGTCGCTCCCGCCGGCCCTTGCGGACCCGGAGGTCCTTGCGGTCCTTGTGTGCCGTTAAATGTCTGCGCCGGGACGAAGGTGACAATTCCGTTGGGTGCAACCGAAAGACCGGTCGGTTGCGGGGGCGAACCGGAAGACCCGAATAACAGATTCAGGTTGGCCGATGGATTTGCGCCATCCGCATTCAGCGTCTGCCAACGAAAGGTTTGACTGCTGGCACTGGTGCCGTTCGATGCGGAAGCGACGAGGTCGAGTGGATTGGACGGCGACCCGGACGTGCCCGAGTTGCCGGTGGAGGGAAGTATTAATCCTCCGGCGAAGTTGCCGGCGCCACGAACGTCGAGCGGATATTGTGGCGCGGTGGTGCCGATGCCCACATTCACACTGGTGCCGCCATTCACGCCCGTAATGGCGCCCAGAACTAGAGCGTTGCTCTCAGTGACCTCCGCATTGGAGCCGACTGCGGTGGCATTGCTCAGACTTCCCGTTCCGAATGCCGTGCCAGATCCCAACCCCGTGTCATTGAGACCGGTCCCTGGCGTGCCGTCGATCACCTGTCCGGCAAAAGATCCAATGGCCGAGTTGAAAGCTCCCGTGGTGTTGTTGATCAGCGTGTTCACTCCGACGCCGGCGTTGTTGCTGCCCGTGGTGTTGCCGAAAAGCGCATACCCAACGGCAGTATTATTGCTGCCGGTAGTGTTGTTGAGAAGCGAATTTTCTCCAATAGCAGTGTTGGCACTTCCGATGGTGGTCGCGTTTCCCGAGAAGCCGAGGAACGAATTCGCACTTCCGTAAGAGCCGAAGGCAAAAAGAAAGCTTCCAATCTGGAAGCTGCTTCCGGTCACTGCCCCACTCGCAGTCAGGTTCCCGCTAACCGACTGATTGCCCGTAAATGAGTTGGTGCCGAGAGTGGCGAACGGTCCTGGGTTGGCCAGGCTGAGTGTGACGTTGCCGGTGGTACCTCCACCTATCAAGCCCGCCCCTGCCATGACGCCGGTAATTGTTCCACCACCCCCACCACCGCCGCTGGCCGAGGTGGTTTGTATCGTGCCATCGGGGAACATGAATCCGCCGCTGGACGACCGAATAGTTCCAGCGACGTCGAGTGGATAAGCGGGCGTGGTCGTGCCGATGCCGACATTGACGCTGGCGCAACCGTTCGCTGACGTGCAGCCGTTCACATTGGTTACGGCACCAAGCACCAAGGCATTGCTTTGAGCAACGTCGGCGCGGTATCCGATGGCGGTGGCGTTGGTGAGAGCAGGGGTGGTTGAGTCTGGCCCTGCCTCGGCCCCCAAAGCCGAATTGTAGCTTCCCGTCGTGTTCTGATTCAGAGCGCCCACGCCGAATCCTGAGTTCGAATTGCCTGTGGTGTTCAACGCGAGCGCTTCGTCGCCACTGGCTGTGTTGTTGTTGCCGTTATTGGATCTGAGCGCCTGAGATCCGGCCGCGGTGTTTGCGCTTCCGTAGGTATTCACCAGCAGTGCCTGGTAACCGTTGCTCGTGTTGTTCGTGCCCGTAGTGTTTCCGCTTAGGGCTTCGACACCAGTGGCGGTGTTGTAATTGGCATAGGTGTTGTTATAGAGCGCCTTGTAGCCGTTCGCGGTGTTGTAGGACCCCGTGTTGGCGTACAGCGCCTGATAGCCCATCGCGGTATTTCGAGAAGTAGAAGTGTCGGAGAATAGCGCCTGATACCCAGTAGCGGTATTGTCACTGCCCCCGATCTCCGACGCCAGTGCCTGATACCCGCTTGCTGTGTTCGCTACTCCAGCTACCTTCGCATTCCCAGCAAAACCTAGAAATGCGTTCTGCTTGTAATAATTGCCGGAAGCGAAGGAATTGCCACTCAGTACGAACCCGGAAGTTGCATTGACGGTCGGTGCCGTAATCGTGCCAAAATTGAGAGTCAGGTTTCCTGACAACATCGATAGATTCCCGCTTTCGACGTTCAAGTCCCCGTTGTAGACGTCCAAGTCCCCATTCGTGAAAAGCTGTGCCCGCACAGTGACGGCGCCGTCCCCGGAGATTATCAGCGAGTTGCCCAGGTCACCCGAGCTATCGGTAAAGACGGGGACATAGCCTGCAGTGAATGTTTCTGGTGTTGATTTAGTCGCACCAGAAGTCTTAACACCTGTCCCGGCCTGCACCGGGTTCGCCATGACAAAGGCGGAGGGCGGAAGCCCTCCGATTGTTTCCGCGTCTGCGGCCTTAAACGCATAGGGAGCGCTGACCAGCAAAGTGCGCGGCTGCTCAGCCTGACCTGAAATTTGCACACCTACCCAGCGCGCCTCTACCGATGTAAACAACTCCGGCGGGAGTCCGTTGGGATTGGTTGATCCCAGCAGAACTGAGTAGTGGCCGATGCCGTCGGCATTGACGTTCTGCGTCTCCAGCCACAGTGCTGCTCCCCCGGTCTGCTCCCCGTACAGTGCGAATGTAATGCCAACTACGCCGGTCAGAGCATCGCCATTGAGATCCTTTGCCGTTCCGGCAAAGCGAACGAGGCGCGGCAGGGCGGAACCCGCTGCCGCGGACGACTGCCCATTTGCAGTGGAGGGAGGCAAGACGAAGGTAAAGGAAAGAGCAAAGAGCAGAACTGCAAAGCGGCGGTTCATCGAGATCTCCTGCGTGCACTTTCGGATTCGGGCCAATGAGGGGAGTCGGTCCCGCAATAATTCGTCGAAGTAGAATGCAATCCACCGCGGGCTGTCCATGTGGAGGGTCTGAAGAGAGTCTGAGTTTTTGATGAGTAGATAAGAGCCGTAAGATCTACGACTTAGCTGAACCAGGCACCTGGTTCTGGGGCGCTCGGTGAATCGCTTGATAATCGCCCCCACGCGGGATAGAATCTGGCGACCAAAAAAGCAGCTTTGGCCCCCCTTTTTATTCTTCTGCCAGAGTGGCCGCACGGACGGCTTGGTCCCGGTTTTGCAATATGGATTCGAGCGGTCACAGAGAGAATGTGCTAAGGACCTTTGGCCCCTTCACATTCGATCCGGATTGCGGGGAGCTGGCTCGGAACGGCTCCCGCATCCGGCTGCAGCCCCAGCCTGCGCTCGTCTTGATTCTGTTGACCGATCAGCCAGGCAAACTCGTTCCCCGGGAAGAAATCTATCGCGCGGTGTGGGGAGAAAACACCCACGTTGATTTTGAGCAATCGCTCAACTATTGCATCAGGCAGATTCGCGCTGCGTTACGGGATGACGCAGACCATCCGACATATCTCGAAACTGTTCCGAAGCGCGGTTATCGGTTCCTATGCCCCGTGGCTCCAACGGGTGACGCGGAATCGCAATCTAACAAGTCCGGGTCTGCAGGAGCAGTGACCGTGGCAGTGTTGGCGCCGGCCGCAAGATCCGAAGTTGCGGCGAGCCAGAAATCCAGTATCCACGCGAAGGTGTGGGCGCTGGCATTTGGAGTCTTGATCGTGCTCGCTACATCTGCGATTTTGTGGCGAACATTTCGCGTGAAATCTGCTTCACTGCGGGCCAGCGATACGGTGGTTCTCTCCGATTTTGCCAACAGTACAGGGGATCCCATCTTCGACGACACCCTGAAGACAGCGCTCAACGTCTCCTTGCGGCAGTCGCCCTTCCTGAATGTGCTTTCCGAGAGCGAAGTCTCGAAGACCCTCCATCTGATGACTCGTCCGTCCGGGACGAAACTTACACCCGAATTAGCCCGGGAGATCTGTCAGCGGGCGGGCAGCAAAGCGTCTATCGCAGGATCAATAAGTAGTCTAGGCAGCGAATACGTGTTGGGGTTAAAGGCGGTAAATTGCGAGAGCGGAGACACGCTGGCGCAGGAGCAAGTAACTTCAGCGTCCCAGGAGGAGGTGCTTGACAGGCTTGGCGAAGCCGCCGCCAAGCTGCGCGGCGAACTGGGCGAATCGCTGGCCACCGTGCAGAAATTTGACGTACCACTGGCGCACGCTACCACGTCTTCCCTGGAGGCGCTGAAAGCATACACTCTCGGTAGAAGCGTTTTCGAGAAAGACACTGCCGCTGCCCTGCCGTACTATCAACGTGCCCTGGAGCTCGACCCTAATTTTGCGATGGGCTACCGGGCAGTAGCGGGGGCTTACCTCACCCTCCTCCAGCCGGAGCGTGCCAGGCCATACCTGACCAAGGCGTTCGAGCTCCGGGATAATGCCAGCGAACCCGAAAGGCTGCTCATTACTGCCAATTATTATTCCGACGTAACCGGAGAACTGGAGAAGGCAGTCCAAGCCTATCAACAGGAGACTGAGAATTATCCGCGATCCGTTGCTCCTCTTGAAGACCTCTCAGCAACCTATTATGCGCAGGGGCGGCATGAAAAAGCTGCGGAGGCGACCAGGCAAGCTATTCGCGTCGCTCGGGAGAATCCGCAGTATTACCAGAACCTGGCCTTTTTTGCGCTGGCCTTGCAGCACTTGGATGAAGCGCGACAAATCCTCCACGACGCGCCCACATCGGATGATTACTCACGGCACCAATGTCTCTACGCTCTTGCCTTTCTCAACGCAGACAAGCCGGCGATGGCGGAACAGCAATTTTGGTTCGCAAGCAAGCCCCTTTATGAGAACTACGGATTGGCCTTGGCATCAGACACTGAAGCGTACACAGGCCATGTGGGTAAGGCGAGAGAGTTCGTCGTCCGGGCTGTAGACTCAGCCATCCTTGCGGACAATCAGGAGAGCGGTGCTATTTGGAAAGCGAACAGCGCGGTGCGCCAGGCCGTCTACGGCCATCGTACAGAGGCGGAGCGATCAGCAGAACAGGCTTTGAAACTCGCTCCAGAGGCGCAGGGGGTCGAAGCCGAAACCGCCCTGGCATTCGCAATCGCTGGCGATGCAGCACGCGCTGAAGCGGTGGCCCGAAGCTTGGACCAGCGCTTTCCGTTGGATACGCAGGTCCAATCGCTTTGGCTGCCTGCGATCCAAGCGCAATTGGAGCTGGGGAGGAAGAATCCGGCTGCGGCCTTGAGTAACCTGCAGTCTGCTTCAGCAATCGAACTAGGTGGGATGCCGTTCGGCAATAATGTTTCCTGCCTCTATCACGTATATATACGCGGTGAGGCATACCTGGCCGCCGGACAGGGCGATGATGCCGCCGCCGAATTTCAAAGGATTCTTGACCACAGCGGCATCGTATGGAACTGTTGGACGGGAGCGTTGGCGCATCTGGGACTAGCGCGTGCCAATGCCTTGCAGTCCAAGACATCGCAAGGTGCGCAGGCGGATGCCGCCCGCGTGCGGGCACTCGCCGCCTACAAAGATTTCCTCACCCTCTGGAAAGACGCCGACCCTGACATCCCGATCCTGAAAGAAGCTAAAGTCGAGTACGCGAAGCTACAATGAGCGCCCCGACCTGCCGGGGATTGGAGGTTTTGTTGGGCGCTCTACGCGGAATTGAAGTTATGCCCGAAGCGGCATTTTTAGCGACGCGGTCCAGAAGTCTGCTCGGGGAGGTTGACGCTCTCCGACGACACAAGAATCTGACTGCCGATCTCTCCAGTTTCATAACTAAAGAGGCGAAAGCGTTTCACAAAGCATGAACAAGAATCTCTGGAAATCTTCATTTATTTGCCCTTTTTTGAGGCCTCCTTGCGGAGAGACGTTTCGCTTTGGA
The DNA here is from genome assembly GCA_963827005.1 of uncultured Acidobacteriaceae bacterium. Lineage (GTDB taxonomy): Bacteria > Acidobacteriota > Terriglobia > Terriglobales > Acidobacteriaceae > Sulfotelmatobacter. The sequence goes on along the minus strand of CAWGZD010000006.1, from coordinate 912 downwards.
CTGTGCGGTGGGCAGGCAGTCACATTGAAGCCAAATCGGCCTCCGGACGGCTCGCAACTTGACCATTTTCGGCAACGCAATCGCCGGTCAGTCGCTGTTAGGAGTCGATGGGAAGGCGAATGGAAACCGGACCAATCGCGACACTCGAAAGGCACATTTCGGCTCAAGATTCTCTGCTGAGGTATTGCTACCTGCAACTTACGGACACATCGGGGTTTAGGGGAAGAAAACTGTACCGCGGGTTCGAATCCCTGCCTCTCCGCCACGCAGTCTGGACTGCAGAGAAACTCGGCTATCTGTTCGCCGAGATGCGCGAACAATGCCCGCATTTCGCGATTATTCCTAGACAAATTGGACTGCAGAGAACGGACTGCTCGGCATCGAAAGTGTCCCGTCCTGGCTTTTCTCCGGAAGGCCCACGCACGGTCCGGTTTCCAGTAGGGCATCAGGCGAAGGCAATGCGATCAGGAACCAGGATTCCGCCATTGCCGGTTGACTCTTTGTCAGCGCCTTGGAAACCGAGTGCGGAGCTTCCCCATAAGCCCGCGTCTGGCCAATCAATAGACCTCGGTGCCACAAGCGCGTTTGTCGCTACGAATCTGACGGACGAACGGATAAGTTCCGGGTTGCCCATCAGCCAGGCGTAAGTGCGAATCGCCTCCCCTAAGCCGACTTATCGGTACCGATCCGCGTCCCGATCTGGATTGCCTCCGAATCGCAGACCGCCAACCCAGAGTCGTTGCATCGGCTGCTATATGACGTGCAGAATATAATTGAGCGCACGGATGGCCTTCGTTCCCGGCGCGAACTCGGTCCCTGCGAAATCCAGTCCCCGTGTGTGTATCACTGGTAAGTACAGCACAGGGGCCGGGTGCAGGTGGCATGGGTAAAGTGCATCGCGCCCAGGACGCG
>CAWGZD010000005.1:0-489118 GCA_963827005.1 uncultured Acidobacteriaceae bacterium | reverse complement strand
TCATATCGCACCTTCGTGAAGGGTGGATACATCATCACAATTAATCCCGCTGCAATCGGAATAGAAGTCGTTCCGATGTTGAAGCGATTCAGAAACGGCACGACTCCGGGCACAAGCCAACCCAACACAACGCCGCCGATCATGGCCGCGAAGATCCAGGCGGTCAGATAGCGGTCCAGAAAACCGAGACGACTAGTTGCCTTCATTTGTGATCCTAGTAATGCGGCAAGCCACGAAGGGTGGCCTCGTTGTCGAAACCCACCGCTATTCGTGGGTGACGGGGGCCATAGTCTGGCCGATGTTGTCGAGTTCCCTCTTGAGTGCAAGGGTGTCCAGAGTCTTCAGGGGGAGACAGAGCAATAGACTGATTCTGCGCTCCAAAATAAAAAATGCCTGCGAAACGCCCGTTCGATTTCCGCTTCGCTACCGTGAACGGCCGCTGGGTCGGGAACGCCCCAATGGGCGGTCATCGGCTGTCCGGGCCAGATTGGGCAGACCTCTTTCGCCGCGTTGTCGCAAACCGTGAAAACAAAGTCGAGCTTTGGAGGGCCAGGAGAGAGAATTCATCCCAGGCTTTGCTGCGCAGGTCCTCGGTTGGCAAGTGCGCCATTTCGAGCTGTCTCAATGCTTCCGGTCGAACTTTTCCTGCGGGATGGCTTCCGGCGCTGTAGGCCGTGAAATTGGGGCGCCCTTTGGCGTTGAGGATTGCCTCAGCCATGATGGACCGCGCGGAATTGCTTGTGCACAGGAATAGTGCGTTGTAATGTCCTTGCATACTGGTTGTCTCCTAGTTGCAGCAGGTCGGTCCACAACAAGCTTTCGCCCCTGAGTTTGCGGGCTTGACGGCCCGAATGAAGGCACTCAAGAATTTGCCATCTATCTCTGGTGCAATCGCGTCCACATCGACGCCAGCAGCCGAGAGAAATTCACGCGCATCTTCTGCCCGATAAATTCGCGTTGGCTCGATGTCGATTTCTCAAAACCCGCTGCGGAGAGTTTGCTGCGATATTCGTAATCTACGAGCGCCCCTGCCACACATCCGACCCACAGAAGCACGCTTTGGCGGATTTCTGGCGCGACTGCGCCTCGGGTAACGACATCGGAAACCGCAATACGGCCGCCGGGTTTTAGCACGCGAAAGGCTTCTCGCAACACACGATCTTTGTCTGCCGAAAGGTTGATCACACAATTCGAGATAATCACGTCCACCGAATTATCTGGCAGAGGAATGTGCTCGATCTCGCCCTTGAGGAACTCGACATTCGCGGCGCCAGCCTTGCGCTTGTTTTCATTGGCTAGGGCGAGCATCTCGTCCGTCATGTCGAGACCGTAAGCCTTGCCAGTGGGCCCAACCCGCTTTGCCGAAAGCAGAACATCTATGCCACCGCCCGAGCCGAGATCGAGAACAACCTCTCCCAGACTCAACTTTGCCAGCGCGGTCGGGTTTCCACACCCTAACGAGGCGAGCATGGCCTCTTCAGGGACTTGTCCCGATTGGGAAGAGTCATACAGATTGGACGTGATTGGGTCGCAGCCTAAGCCGCTTGACGGGGTCGCTCCGCAGCAACTACTACCACCAGTCTTCACGCGCAAGGCTGCCTGGCCATACTTCTCTTTGACTATATCCTTGATGTCGGTTGTGCTCATGATGGCATCTCCTATTTACAAAGCTGAACGATATCTTGCGGTTTAACTGCCTTGTTTCGAGTGCAGCATTCGGCGTAGAGGAATTGCAGAAGTTCCTGGAGTGCTTCCGTATTGGCCGTGTAGCGCAAAAAAGTGCTTTCGCGGCGCACGTTCACCAACTCTTCATTTTTCAGTTTGTCCAGGTGGTGCGAAAGCGTGGAATTCGGAATATCAAGCCTCGACTGGATATCGCCTACGACCAACCCCTCCGGATGCGCGGAGAGCAGCAATTGCATAATTCGAAGGCGCGGTTCGGTGCCCATCGCGGAAAGCATGTCGGCGAATTTTGCAACCTGATCGGTATTCTTCTTACTTGAGGCGGCTGACATATTTCGATAGTTGCAGAACTATGGGCAGACTGTCAAGTCGAATCGAAGAGTGGTCGACTAGAAGATCCAAACCTATCGCGAATGGTTGGCGCTTCTGTCCAAAACGCTTGCGTGCGGAATAAACTACTCGGAAACGAGAGTCCACAGTATTTGGAGACACTTTGTGGGAAAACAACTACCCGGACGCCGGGACTTTCTCAGAATGACGGGGATGATAGCCGGTGCTGGAGTGCTCCGCTCCAAAAACCCGCTGAGCCTAGGGGCTGCGCTCGGATTGGAGACTTTCGGATCGAGTTCTTCTCAGACCGATTCGAACCGACCCGACTACGTCTTACGAATTTCGGCGAGTCCGGTCGAGATCGCCCCGAAACACATCGTTTCGACGATCACATACAACGGTCAATTCCCAGGCCCCCTACTGCGTTTCAAAGAAGGTCAGCCGGCCACGGTCGAAGTCCACAACGAGACCGACACTCCTGAGCAGTTGCACTGGCATGGTCAAATGGTCTCCACCGACGTGGATGGCGCTGCCGAAGAAGGAACGCCTTTCATCCCGGCGCGCGGAGTGCGCCGAATAGTTTTCACTCCGCGCCCCTCAGGCTTCCGTTTCTATCACACGCATAATCGGGCCGGCGCCTATCTTCACGCGGGACAGTACAGCGGGCAAGTCGGCCCCGTGTACATCGAACCCAAGGGGGAGGCGGGGAGTTATGACCGGGAAGTCTTTCTGGTTCTAAAGGAGTTCGAACCGTCTTTCAGTCAAGGCGGCGATATGGCTCAAGATTTCCTCTCTCCTTCCACGCGAGTGAAGGAACTGGAGACGAATGGTGAGTCCGCGATGAAAGCCTCGCTCGCCAAGGGGATGCCGCACGGATATGAAGTGGGCTATCGATATTTCACGATCAATGGTCGCATGCTGGGACATGGCGAGCCGGTGAGGGTCAAACAGGGCGAGCGGGTGCTGTTTCATGTTCTCAATGGCAGCGCAACCGAGATTCGCAGCTTGGCGTTGCCAGGGCATTCTTTCAAAGTTGTCGCGTTAGATGGCAATCCAGTCCCGACGCCTACGGAAGTTCCGGTGCTGTGGTTGGGAACAGCTGAACGCATTTCTGCCATGGTCGAGATGAATCATCCCGGTGTGTGGATCATGGGTGATCTTGCGGATGATGACCGGAGCCACGGTGTGGGTATTGTCGTGGAATATGCGGGACACAAAGCAAAGCCGGTGTGGACACCGCCGAAACCGTTTCACTGGGATTATTTGCTTTTCGCAAAACCCGGAGCAACTGCACTTTCGCCGGACGAGACGTTCGAGATGATCTTCGCAAAGAACAATGCCGCCGAAGCAGGTTTCAACCAATGGACGATTAACGGCGTAGCTCACCCGATGACCCAAGAAGTAGTCCCTGCCTCATTTCGCTTGCAGCAAGGCAGGCGCTACCGTCTTCGTATGCGCAATGCCAGCGACGACATTCACCCCATCCACCTTCACCGTCACAGTTTCGAATTGACCAAACTCGCTGGCAAGCCGACCGCTGGCGTGATGAAGGATGTTGTGATGGTGGGCGGATATCAAGAGGTCGAAGTAGATTTTACGGCAGACAATCCTGGCCTCACACTGTTCCACTGCCATCAACAACTGCACATGGATTTTGGCTTTATGACCCTGTTCGACTACGTCTAGCCTGTTTAACTTGATGCTAAAACTATTGATTCTAGCGGGGAGATAGCAATGCCCATAAAAGCGGACTCACTCTGGGAGAGCCGTGCGTCGAAGGCCGTCATGCTGATTCGCGTCCTAGTGGGCTGGGTTTTCCTTTCCGAAGGTATACAGAAATTCTTGTTCCCCGACTCCCTCGGAATCGGACGCTTTGTGAAAATCGGAATCCCGTGGCCGCAGGTCATGGCCCCGTTTGTAGGAGTGGTTGAGATTGTTTGTGGCTCTCTGCTGTTGATAGGACTTGTTACCCGGCTGGCAACTGTGCCACTTCTCATTGATATCGCGGTTGCCATATATTCAACCAAAATCGTCACTTTCGCAAAGAACGGGTTTTGGGGAACACTGCATGAAGCCCGCACGGATGTGAGCATGTTGCTGGGTCTCATCTTTCTGCTGGTGGTGGGTGCTGGCGCGTGGTCTCTTGACTTGTGGTTAGCGGAAAGACGGGCCGCGACTCATGGCTGAGCAGCCAGCCCGTGAATCTCCAGAATCTATTTCCCAAGAGAAACAAGTTCCTCTCGATGAGCTCGCTTTGTTCTTTCTCCGGTTGGGCACGACCGCGTTCGGGGGACCAGCGGCACACATCGCCATAATGGAAGACGAGCTAGTCCGCAGGCGGCATTGGCTTTCTCGCGAGAAATTCCTCGCCTGGAATGCATTCCAGAGTCAAGATGCATCGGTGTCATAATGCTCCTCAATGGACTCCGTACTGCCAATCCCCGCAGGCACCACGATCCACCGAATCCGTCGCATTCAAGTGATCACGATTGCCTGGATGAGCGTCGAGGCTGTTGTATCCCTCGCGGCAGCATGGATGGCTCACAGCCCCGCTCTGCTGGCTTTTGGTGGGGACAGTGCCATAGAACTCCTCTCCGCGGTAGTCGTCTACTGGCGGTTTGGGTCAAAACGTAGTGACGAGCGGGCAGAGAAGGTTGCAGCCAGAATCGCGGGAAGCCTTCTGTTCGCATTGGCAGCGTACGTGGCGCTCGTCGCCGCGTTGGCGTTGCTCGGACATCGTGAAGTAAGGCCAAGCTATCTTGGCATCGTCATATTACTTGTGGCGGCGATTGCGATGCCCGCGCTCGCACGGCAGAAGCGCCTACTATCCGCGGTGACCGCCAGTGCGGCGCTGAGAGCTGATGCAGCGGAGTCCGCGCTCTGCGGCTACTTGTCAATCATCGCCCTCGCAGGTCTGGTTGCGAATGCCTTCTGGGGAGTAACTTGGGCCGATCTCATTGCTGCACTGTGCCTGATACCGCTGGTTGCTTGGGAGGGCTGGCAAGCTGTTAAGGGAAGGCCGTGCGAGTGCTGTTGAGAACGGTCATCCTCGGGTGACCTCTGCAGGTTCCGCGCGGTTGCCTCTAAGACCGAGATCGAAATCTTTGGTGGTGCGCGCCGCCCGCGCGAAGCGCAGTTCCATAGCGACCCCGCCTTTTAGGTAGTAGATATCGATGACACCTTTCTCGATGGCGCTCTCCAGAACGCCGCAAAGTGCGAGAAACGAGACCCAACGGCGCAGCCGTTCCTGATCGAGACCCTGCTCGCGAGCCACACGTCCAAGAGTCTTCTCCAACCGCTCAACCTGCTTCGGGGTCATGAGCTAAACTCTCCCCACGTTCGCCTCTTGTGTCCCTTTCGCGTGTACGTATCGATTGAGACGGCGAGTGAGCGCTGAGGCTTTCTCGGCGCTAATGTAGCCTTGCTTGCGCGCATCTTTCAGAGCGCCTCGCGCCAATCCGACACGGCCGGTTTCTTCCACAAGTTGGGAAATGGCTTTTTCGATCGTGGTCACTGGAAGTCCTTCGCGATTGACGATGTCCGATGCCCGCAAATCAGCATGATGAATTTCCACCCACTTGGGACGGCGGCGGCGGAGGCGGGCACTCTTCGGCACTGTGATCTGCACGCGTGACGGATTCGCATCAGAAATGCCATACACCGCCAACGCGGTCTCGTGGGATAAGGCTATTTTTTTCGGCCCACTGTCAGCACGCGCCCACAGGATCGCTTCGCGTTATTGCCCCAAGCGATCCGACGGGAAGTAAGGAATTCGATACACTCCGCGCGCCACCCGTTGAAGTCTTCCCCGTTGGGTCAGGCGCGCCAGGACTGAATCCTTGATGCCAAGGCTGCGTGCCTGCGCCGCTGTCACGAAGCCCTCGTTTTCTTCGGCAAACGGCAGCAGTTCATCAATGCGAGATCGCATGTCTCTAGTATCAGCAGCAGTAGCGGATTTTGTCAATATAGTTCCATAATAGAACTATATTGACAGGTTAGGATCGAGAGGATGTAACTGTCCTTTAACTGTCCAATAAGGATTCCGTAACCCTACTTACAAGGCTTTTCGAGGGCCACCCGCGTCTTGTAAGTTGTTGAAAACACTAGTCTTCTTGGACTCATAACCCAAAGGTCGGCGGTTCAAATCCGCCCCCCGCAACCAACCTTCCCGCGACTCCCTTCCTGCAAGTCTCATGGATTCTTAAAGTTGCGAGTTTAGCCGCGTGCGTGTGTGTTCCTAGTTTGGAGCCGCGTTCTTGTTCCATGTTCCAAAACATGGAACAACTTGGAACAGATCGCCAAAGATCCTGTTCTAAAGCGAGCGCGGCGGTTCGATCTGCGTCGGCCGACGTGTGCGTATAAATGTCGGCCGTCGTGCTCAGGTTGGAGTGCCTCGTGTTCCTCGGCAACGGAGCGCAGGGGCCAGCCGGACCGCAAGGTCCTTGAAGGTCCACAGGGCACACCGGGCGGCGCCGGGGGCTACCTGTGTGTTGCCGGAGGCCTCGGAGGCGCAGGCGCCGTGCTGATCACTTTCTGAGCCAGTAACTTGATAGGTCAGAGTAGTGGAAGCTGAAGGACACGAAGAAATGCCTTGGCCTGACGCGGGATCAGTACGCCCGTGATGGAGAGCTGCGGACCGAAGCAGCGGTTGCGAAAAAGAAAACAATCAGAGAGAAGAGATGGGAGGAGGCAGGTCTAGGCAGTGATTTCCACCAGATTTCCCTCGGAGTCTGCGATCACGGCCTCATAGTATCCGTCGCCGGTAACTCGTGGGCGCCTGACAATCTGAACGCCCTCTTGTTCCATTTCCTTGACCAGACGGTCCACCGCCGGGCGCGAACCAACCGAAATGGCGATGTGAGCGAGGCGTGGGGCTTCTCGGGGAGAGACCATCAATTCAAGGCGTGAGCCTCCGTCGAGCGAGAGGAACCGGGAGCGAAACTCGCGCACTGTACTTGAATACTCGGGAGTTGAGGCGGCGTGAAACCAGCGCTCGTAAAAACTGCGGGCACGATCAAGATCTAGAACCCAGAATGCAGCGTGTTCGATGTGTGCTCCTGACGCCAACAACTTAAGCTGCACCAACTCCTGACGCAGCGAAGCCGGATCACTAAATCGAATCGCGTGCATGCCGATCGCTCGGGCTGCTTCCACGTTATGCTGCAGGTCATCAATGTAGATGATCTGCTCCGGCCTCAGACCAAACTTTTCACAGAGGCAGCTAAATATCCGCGGATCGGGTTTGAGCAAGCGTACTTCGGCCGAGAGCAAGATTGCGCGGAACCACTGCAGGAACTCGAATCTTCTCCGTGCAAAAGGGAAGGTTTCCGCTGACCAGTTGCTCAGGGCGTAGATGGGAACCTGCCGATCCCGGAGCTCAGCCAGGATATCGACGGTACCAGCAATCGGTCCTGCCATCATTTCATCGAAACGCCCGAGCCACGCGTCGATCAGGTCGGATTTATCGGGATGCTCGAGTTTCAATGCTGCGCAAGCTTCTGCAGAACTACGCCCGGCGTCTTGCTGCAAATTCCATTGGGGCGTGCAGATATTCGCCAGGAAATCTTCCATTTCTGCTTCATGCTGGAACAATTTGCGATAGAGATAACGTGGGTTCCAATCGATTAGTACGCCGCCAAGGTCGAACACTACTACGCAACCATGAGATGTCATGCAATGATTTTAGCGAATGAGACGTCGGTGAGCGGCTGACGGGCAACCCGCGAGCCATGTATGGGACGAATATTGTGTGCCGCCGGTGTGCCAGAAACTGCCGGCCGCGAGGTAGATTTTTCGACTGACTGTCGGTCAGCCACGAACGCTTCCTCGCCGGATCCGGCGAGGAAGCAGTATGCTAAATATGTGCCTGAAGGTGGCTTTCTGAATTCTCTTCGTAAATTACGAGCATTGAGTTCACTCCGAGGGGATCCTCGCCGGTTGTGGATCGTCGCGGGTGTGGCCGCGCTTATGTCGCTCTTCGCCATCCACCTGGCACTGATCTCGCGCGCGAACACCATTACCTGGGATGAGCCCGACCATATCTATTCGGGATACATGTCGTGGCGCGGCGACTTTGGCCTGAATCCCGAACATCCGCCCCTGGTTAAGTTCGTTGCCAGTGTGCCTTTGCTTCCCATGCAACTGAACGTTCCCGAGCTGCAAGATCGTCCATACCGGCTGCAGGCGGTTCTTGGTGGAAGAGATTTCATCTTTCACAACGACGCCGACAAGATGGTGTTTCGCGCACAGATGGCGGCCTCAGTCTTCACGCTGCTGCTGCTGGTGATTGCGTTTCTCGCGGCTCGAGAAATGTTCGGAACCAGCGCGGGCTTCCTTGCGCTCGGGCTTCTGGTGTTCGATCCAACGCTGCTCGCTCACGGAGCGCTGGTAACTACGGATGCGGCGCAAACATGTTTCTTACTGGCCTCGATCTACGCGTTCTACCGCTATGTGAGATCGCCGTCCGCGGGGCGGTTGGCGATAACGGCGCTTGCCGCTGGACTGGCGTTGGCGTCCAAGCACAGCGCTGTCCTGGTGTTCCCCATGCTCTTGATTCTCGCAGGAATCGAGATATTCCGGCGCGAGTCGGCGGATAGCGGATCGCAACTTTCGGCGGGTAAACGCGCTGCTCGCTACGCTACGGCCTTAGTGATCATCAGCCTTATGTCAGTCACAATTCTGTGGGCGGCGTATGGCTTCCGCTATGCGGCGCGCGGGAACGGGTTGCAGTTGAATCCGCCGATGGAGACGCAACTTGCCAAGGTTCCGAGTCCAACGCAAGCCAAAGTGCTTCACGAATTCGCCCGGTTTCACTTGCTCCCCGAATCTTACATCTACGGCTTTGCGCACGTATTATTCAGCGCCGATGACTTCAACAGCTATCTCTTCGGCAAATCCTACCCGCATGCCGTCTGGTTTTACTTTCCAGTGGCCATGCTGGTGAAATCGAGCCTCACCTTCCTGATCCTGCTGGCGATCAGCGTTTGGGTGATCGTGAGCGGGCGGCTGCAAAAGAGACGCGAGGCCCTGTTTCTGCTGATCCCGCCGCTCGTTTATCTAGCTGCGTCGATGAAGGGCGGAATGAACATCGGGATTCGCCACATTCTGCCGGTCTACATCTTTCTTGCGATCCTGATCGCGGGCGCGGTCTCCGTGCTGATCAGGAACAGCCGCCGCTGGAGGTATGCGGTCGTACTTCTGCTGGTCTTCCAGGCAATCTCCGTGACGCGCGCATTCCCCGACTGCATCGGCTATGCCAACGAAGCCTTTGGTGGCCCAAAGAACGCTTGGAGGTATGTGAGCGATTCGAGTGCGGACTGGGCGCAGCAATTGCATGCCGTGAAGAGATACACCGACGAGCGCCACATCCAAAACTGCTGGTTCGTTTACTTCGGAACCGGTGTGATCGACTACGACTACTACAAGATCCCATGCAAGCTGCTTCCGACCATAGAATCAATCTGGTTGGGCACGCTCTCCGACGCTACTCCGGCGATCGATGGTCCCGTGTTCATCAGCGCAGTCAACCTCACGGGATTCGAATTCGGCCCGCCTCCACTTAACCCTTATGAGCGGTTCAAGACCTTGAAGGCTGCCGATGCAATCGACTCCAGTGTGTTTGTGTACGAAGGACGCTTCCAGATTCCACTCGCGGCGGCGTTGGCGCACGCACAGAAGGCAGATTTGTTTCTCACCGAGAAGCGATTGCCGGAGGCACTACAGGAAGCACAACAAGCTGTGGCTTTCGCTCCCGACTCGGCCGGAGTGAATGTACAGATGGGCAACGTGCTGGATGCGCTTGGCAGGCGAGAAGAGGCTCGGCCTTACTACGCAACTGCGCTGCGACTAGCTCTTACCAACCAGCCAGAGTTCCAGCGCTCGCTGGTCGCGCCGCTTGAGCAGCGCCTTGCGGCAGAAGATGACCGCGCACAAAAAGGGCACCCGTGAACACGATGGCGCCCAAGCGCACTTGAAAGGAGCAGGAAAACTGACCGAAGTGATCGGGAGCCTACCTGCGAATTGTGTGGTCCCGAAGCGCCGATCATCCCGTCAATCGCGTTGCTGAGTTGTTGCCTTGGGACCTTGAAATCGATTCGGGAGCACTAACCTTTTGGCGGAACGTTCTAGTGAGCGTGCGAGGCAGCTTCTTCGATGAGCGCTGCAACCTCCTTGGGGTGCGAGACGTAGACCGAGTGGCTGGCTCCGGGGACTTCGACCTTGTGACTGTTGGCCCGGGTGGCATACCACCGTTCGAGGTCGGGGTTGATGGTTCTGTCGCTTCCGGCTACTAGCATGTAGCTTGGTTTGCTTCTCCACGCAGGCATGGTGATGACTGCTTTGAAATTCTCAGCCTTGTTCATCACCTGTGACCGCGCCATGAAGGCGGCTTGCTCTGCCGGCAAGTCGGCTGCGAAATATTCATGAAATTGCGCCGGGTCAAGGTAAGTGAAGTTGTCGGCGGTCTTCTTGATCGCGTTCGACTTACTGAGGTCGCTGGGGAAGCGCTTTCCGTCGTCAGACTCATTTTCTCCCGCGTCGGGCATGTGGGCCGCGATGTATACCAAACCGGCGACGGATGGATCCGTGCCTGCTTCGGTAATTACGGCTCCGCCGTAGCTGTGAGCGACAAGAATGCACGGTCCGTCTTGCAAGGCGAGGACGCGCTTGGTTGCTGCGACATCCTCCTGGAAGGTCGTCTCCGGTTCTTGCACAATGCTGACGTTGTAGCCCCGTTTGATGAGAATGTCGTAGACGCCTTTCCAGCCAGAGCCATCTGCCCAGGCACCGTGAACCAGAACAACGTTTTTTACCGGACTGTTCTGCGCCTGAACAGTGGTTGCAACTATCGCAGCCAGCAGTAAAGCGTAAAAACAATTGGCTTTCAGTGTGCTGTGAAACATATAAACTCTCCTCTCGCATTGGATATAGAGGTATTGAGAGAATCCCAAGCGGCCATTATTATGTGGAAAGTTTCAGGACGGGGAATACGGAGACGTCGGAGCAGCAGGACTGGAAACTCTATAGACTTGTTCAGAGCAAACATATCGATAAGGAGAAGCGTCCATGCCTACGATCACAACAAAAGATGACACACAAATTTATTACAAGGACTGGGGAAAAGGCCAGCCCATCGTATTCAGCCATGGTTGGCCGCTTACGGCGGACGACTGGGACTCGCAGATGATGTACTTTGGCCAGCGCGGCTTCCGAGTCATCGCGGCCGACCGGCGCGGGCACGGCCGCTCCTCGCAGACGTGGGATGGCAATGACATGGACACTTATGCCGACGATCTCGCGGTGCTCACGGAAAAGCTCGACCTGAAGAACGCCATCCACGTCGGCCACTCTACTGGCGGCGGAGAGGTGGCGCGCTACATCGGCCGTCACGGTTCTAAGCGCGTTGCGATGGCCGTGCTCATCAGCTCCGTACCCCCGCTGATGGTGAAGACCGCAAACAATCCGGAGGGCGCTCCCATCGAAGTGTTCGACGGCCTGCGAGCCGCGTATTTAGAGAACCGGCCGCAGTTTTACAAGGACATTACGCTTCCTTTCTACGGCTACAACCGCCCGGGAGCGAAGATATCGGAAGGCATCCGGGAGAAATGGTGGCTCCAAAGCATGCTGGGCGGGGTGAAGGCGGGCTACGACTGCATCAAGGCCTTCTCGGAGACGGACTTCACTGAAGATCTCAAGAAGTTCGACGTGCCAACCCTCATTCTTCATGGCGACGACGACCAGATCGTGCCGATCCGCGCCTCGGCCCTGCAGTCCGCAAAACTTGTGAAGGGTGCGATTCTTAAGGTGTATCCGGGTTTCCCGCATGGGATGCCCACAACCAACGCGGAGCAGATTAATGCCGACCTGCTCGCGTTCATCAAGCAAAAGCAAGCAGTCGCAGCGTAAATATGATCCGCGACGATGTTCAGGCTGCGAGTGGCCGCAGGCATTCCACCTGCGGCCACCGTGCTTTCGGAACTTACCAGATCAGAGTTACGACACCGGCCATCGCGATCGTATTCGCGTTGTGAATAATGAATGTGTCGGTGCTCGCAACCTCGATATCCACCAGATGGCTGTAATCCAGGTAGACAATGTGAGTGCCGGCAGTACCGCTAAATCCGGACGTGATGGCTGCCGCTGCCGGTGATTCGATTCCCGACCACTCCAGGAAGCTTGAGGGCACATGCAGCATGGTCACGTGCCCCACGCCGCGATAGCCGAGGTCATTTTGCACGCCCATGACGAAAACCGGCACGCTTTCTGCTGGTGTTACCGCGGCGCTGGACGCGCCCGCAGCCAGGTTGTACGTAACCTTTGAAGCGTTGGGAGTGGTGATCGTTTGAGTGGCGTGCATCCCGATATTCAGCGCGACCACAGCGACGAAAGCGGCTAGCATCAGTCTCGATACGCGGGAGATTCTTGAGCTTTTCATTTTGTACTTCTCCTTATTTTTAGTTTGGTGTTTTAATTTAGTCGGCCCTGATTGGTGTTCAGGGGCAGAGACGAAGAAGCGCGCACACCGGGGGCGGGCTCTCGTCGGTTATGAGGTAGTGGTTTCTGCCGCTTTCGTCTTCTGATCGCAGCTCGGCCACATTGTTACTTGAAAGAAATCCCGCCTAGCTGCCCTTCAGGGCAACGACGAGCGTCCGCCTGTAGTAAGCACCCAGTGCCAATGCGCCGCCCACGGTAAGAATTGCGGAAGCTGCCTGCATCCAGCGCTCGCGCCGCACTAGAACATCGGGCCGCAGAACGGTTGCCTGCACATTGTTGATCGGGGGCATCACAAATGCGTTATTTTCAATCTTCAATCTCGGGGCTGCCATCTCAACCAGCAACCCCACTCCAAATATCGCCCAAAGACACACTGCTAGCTTCGCCTCGCGGGCTTTGCCCTGCGCTCGTTGTGTCTGCATATTTCCTGGATTCTTAGCGAGTTGATTGTTCACAGTGTTTCCTTTCGTTCAGATAGTGCAAGCGAGAGCAAAAGCGTTTCAGAAGAAGTGGATTTATTCGGAGGGAGTTCACGTATACTGGGATGCTTGAGGGCGACTCCTGCTCGACGCGGCTGGAGCTTGCGCATTTTGTGGAATTCTCGCGCGGATGGAATCTTAAAGTGGCGCGACTTCTTAGCCCAGCCGCTCGTAGAGTTGAAAGGGCGCCCAGTAGAAGGGATTGCGGAACCCGCGGTTCCGAAGCAGAGATAGTTTGGCGGCATGGAGAGCGGCGTCCGGCGTCGCGCCCTTGTCCAGTTCGTCGTAAAACCTATCCATCAGCAGCTGGGTGGAAGCGTCCGATGCGTCCCACAACGCAGCGATCACGTTATGGCTTCCAGCTCTGAGGAAAGCCCACGAGAGCCCGACCAGGCCCTCGCCCGAATAAGAACGCTCGCCGGCGCTGTAACAGGCCGAGATTGTGACCAGATCTGCTCGCAGGGGATGGCGAATGATGTCGCGGGCGTAGAGCTTGAAGGAGTCGTTTTCGTCGCTGGCTTTCGACAGAACAATCGCCGAGTCGAGCGGACTGAGCCGGCTGGCTGTTCCGTGGGCGACAAAGTGAATGTAGGAAAACCGTTCTGGACTACTGGCCAGGTACGCTGACGGCGTGGCCTGCTCGCGTGTAAGTATCTTCTCCCCTGCCGCCGGAAAGTGTCGGGCTACGCTTTCCATCTGAGCTGCAGCCTTTGCGAGTTCGGGATATTGATCGCTTGGCGCGACGCTATTACCGACGAGAAGCAGACTGCGATCCCATTTCGGTTTCGCGACGGGCGTCCCGCCCAGGATGCGTAACGAGCTGGCATTGGCAACGCTGACGTCTTCGATCCAGTAGTGCGACTTCGGTTCGGAAGCGACCGGCGAAGAGACGAGAAGAGTTTCGAAATTCAGGTTGTTCAGGCTGCCATCGGGGATGACGACAACCTTCGCATCCTTCGGCAACACATCTTGCGTTGGCCCGACTAGCGTTTGGAAAAGCCAGCGGCCATCCGGGTCGGCGGATTCGAGAACGTCTTGTGGTCCGGCGAGAGCCCGGCGATACCGCTGCACGGTTGCATCGATTTCCGGGCCTGGAGGCAGAGTGAACAGGCGGGTTTTCGAAGGTGTGACGGCCCACAGATAAGACTGCTTCTCGCCCAGCCAATAAAAGAGGATCGTGGCCCCGGCTCGCCGCGCCACCGCCTGCACATCGACGCCGTCGGCGTGGAATGAGGTTGTTTTCTGCAGCAAGCCCAGGCCCTCGGCAAGAGTGCGGCCGCGGCTGTAGTCCGCGACCTGCAAGGCTTCTGCCGCTCTACCCTGAGCCACGAGAAAGTGGATGTAGTCGTCGTAAATGTGCGTGGCATTGCTAAGAAATGGCAAGCGCGAATCTTCGTGCTTGAGTTCGGAGCGCGCGGTCTCAAAGGTACTGAGTGCAGTTCGATATTCACGGCCGGCGTCGTCGAAGTTCCCGCCGTCTTCGTAGAGGCGGGCGAGCGAACGCTCCGCCTCCCACTTCAAAAAGATTGGACAGTCCGGAGATTGCGCGACCTCACGGAACGTATCGGCGGCAGTCGGAGCATCGTGCAACTGCGCGGCAACTCGCCCTTGAACCAGCAGCGGATAGACCTGATCTCGCCCGTTATTATCCTCTCGAGCTTTGGCAAGCGCCTCGTCCGCGTAACGCTTGGCATCCTCCAGCTTTCCGGTTTGCTCGGAGACAAAGGCCAGCGCAATCAGCGAATTGACGATGTCTTCCCTGCTGTTGATTTGGCGAGCGAGCTCGAGCGACTGGTGAAAGGATTGCTCGGCCGTTTGGAAATCATGAGCGTCCATGTAGATGTAGCCGGCGTCAGTCAGCCAGCTTACCTGGTCGCTTATGTCGCCCAGCTTCTCGGCCTGCTTTCTGGCTTCGACAAACATACTCTCAGCTTTTTCAGGGTCGCCGAGTTTGTAATAAGCCCAGCCCATGTTGCCGAGCGCGGTTTCCCCCACGCGAGCGAATCCATTGGGTATTGCAATGCCACGAGCTGCATTGGCCCAGTCAAGCGCCTCGTCATAGTGCGTCTGCTCGTCCGCGGACCAACTGAGATCCAGCAGCGTGTTAGCTTCCCGGGATCTGTCACCGCTAATTCGGGCGGACGCCAAAGTCCGCTCGAAGAAGACCTGGGCCTGAGCGTATTGCCCCCGCTCCATTTCCATTTCTCCTCGTGCATGCACGATCTCAGCACAAGCGGGAGCAACCAGCGCCGCACAGAGCTGCTCCGCATCCGAGAGCTTCTGCTCCGCATCCGGGAAGCGGTGCATGGAAGCATAGATGAGGCCCTGCCATCTCAATTTTTGAATTGTCAACTCGCCGGGAGGGAGCGGAGCGGGCTCGGAGGCAAAGACCTTCAGCGCTTCATCGTTCATGCTCCGCTGATAAAGGATTCTCGCTCTGAGGATAGTGAACTTCCAGGCCCACTCAGGCCCGACAGCGTGGAAATCCTTGTAGCCTTTCTCTGCTTCTGACGCGGCGGTCGCGGCGTCCCCCTGGCGTAGGGTCTGCACCGCATGATCGAGAGCCGCCTGAGGATCGCGTCGTCGTGAGCAGTCTAACTGCAAGGCGAGGCTGAGGATGAGAGACAGGGTTCTCAGCGCTCGCGCTCGGGTGCACATGCGCTCATTCTACGGCCATCTCGTGCTCTCAGCGAACTCTCGCGCTGGCGCGCGAGATAAAGACGCTGACCATCTCGCACATCCTTAGCTCCCACCGCCCTTGCTACCCTTGCCATTCGAGTCCAGCATCAGTACGTGCAGTTTTCCACATGCGGGGCAGTCCAGCTCGGCGCGGATCATCGTCAGTTGGAACCGATATTCATATACCTCGTTTTCCGGCGTCTCCAGCCTTGGTCCAGCGTTCACCGGTTCGCGCTTCACGGTGAGTTCGCCGAGGAAAATCTTGCCGAAGTGCGGAATATCGATCACGTGGCCAAACGATTTCCCTGGGGCACCAGACACGCCGTTGACCAGAGAACAGTTCATCTCGTTCTGGCGTTGGGCCTCTGCCGGGTCCCAACGGAACTGATCGCTGGCCCACTGAGGAAGACCGAGCATACGTTTGATGTTGGCATATTGGTGCGCGATGCGGCTGAATACACCGCTATCGTTGAAATAGGATCCGTCGCCGTCCGGCTTGGGGCCAAGTATGTCGAGATGGGGCTCGATCTCAATTTTCTGCCCGGCGATGCGCAGATTCTCGAAGCGTGTGCCCAGAAAGCTGACCGATGGAACACGACCATCATCCGAGTGTTCGGTGGTAATCTGCGCCACGACGCGGTCGGCGGTGAGCACATCGAGTACGTTCAAGTCTTCAATCACGGAAGTGGCGAGCGTGGTCGTGCCGCAAGAGTTACAGCTGCGGTGCCCGGCAACCTGCGCATAACCACCCCGGTAGGAAGCAATGCCCTCCAACCGCTCAGGCTCCGCATCCTTGTACTTGTACCCGCCAGTTTCGGGCAATTCTACAAATGCTTTCTTGCCGGTTACTCGCTGAATCGGCTGCTCCAATTCTGCGCTGAAAACGTAGGCTTCCGCGTCGTAAACGTGATCTGGATTGATGCTCGGGAGTTCATCTGCCAGTGCCGCCATAGTAGGCTCCAGTCCGCTCGATTGAGCTCACTTCTGAATCTGTAATTCAAATGAGGCCCGCCCGACTTCCTTATTGTCTCCTGCGGAAGTAAGGCCGCGCACAACCAGGATATAAGTGCCAGTCTCGCGATTTGCTCCGGGCACCTGGACTGGCCACTGATCCTGGGTGGATGCCGCTGGAATCGTTACTGACCATTCCGGCTTTCCGGCGGGATTATACAACTCCGCGGTGTGGCTGGAGTAGCCGTCGGGCGGAATCCTCACAAAAAGGAGAAAACCTTCGCCCCTATGTATCGAAATGGTCTGCTCGCTGGACCCCCAGGTTCCAACATTGACTGCAGCGAAAGGCAAGACCTGCGGGCGGTTCTGGGCCTGGTGGAGTTGGGGATACGTAACCAGATTCTGGTACCCGATTACGGCCAGCAGCAAGGCCAGCGCGGGGGCGGCAAATGCGGGACGCAACCACGCAAGCCATCCAGGTATCGGCGGAAGCGGCGCGGTCCCAGGGGCCTTAGCGGTTGCGGGGACAGCTGGTTCCGCTAACACGCCCTTGGCTTGCTCGACGAACAAAGCGGCGGCACGGACGTCAAGCGCGCAATCGGCGCAGTCGAAATAATGCTCTTCGAATTCGAGGCGCGCGTCGGGAGCCAGTTCGCCGAGCAGATACTTTTCGGTCATTTGTTGACGAACCACCATGTCGTGGTCCATAGGTTGAATGTCCCCTCGTACTATAGTGAGCGGTTACGGCCCCGCGTTTCACCCGGCCTCAGGCAGAACGAAACTCCGGCTTGTCGCCTGCCATATTCTTCAGATACGACGACTTGAATGATTGCTTGGCGCGGTGCAATAGCACTCGCAGATAATCCCGGTCGATCCCGTAGTCACGGCAGACCTCGTCCTTGTCACGCTCCTCAAGAAAAACCTCACGCAGCAATCGCCGGTCGCGTTCTGAAAGTTGCTCCAGTATCTCCCGGACCTTCTTTTCCGTTTCTTTCGCGGTAAGGACGCCGAGGAGATCGGGAGCCTTGTCAGGAATCTCGCGCTCCTCTTCATCATCCAGCGAATCGAAGCGGGATCCGGCCCGGTAATGCTCGAGCAGGACGTTATTGCAAATCGAATTCACAAAGGAACCCAGACGCTCCGGCTGCAGGATTCTTCCTTCTCGCAGAGCGACAAAGAAGCGAGTAAAAGTTTCCTGGCGGACATCCTCGATGGCTTCCGGTGACTTGAGGCGCGAACGCAGTTTGATCTGGATCAGGGCGCTGAAATAGGCGCCGAAATGCTCTTGAGCACGGTAGTCTCCGGCTCGCAGCCGATCGAGGTAAGGCTGGTCAAAGGGTTGAAATTGCAAGAAACCGCCCCGCGGACCCTGAGGTGGGAAACAGTGTAGCACCGAGGACGGGGAACCGCGCCCATTTTCCGGACTGGGCGCAGCCAAGGGCGTGAACTTCAGGACAGCACATCGACTGTGTGCCCGGCTTACCGACGGGATGGACCGAGAAGCATGCATTGGAAGCAGCGAAACGCCTTTTAACATCCGGGTCGACTGATCAAGCTCTTGACAAGAAAGCATCAGGAAATGCCGGAGCCGCCTCCCCCGGGATCGACTCCGGCACTTCATCGGGACCCTGGCCAGGTGATGCTAGGCTCGGGTCCGCAGTGGTCCAATCGCCTGACAGCGCGACATTCCCCACTCATTGGGATAGTGTCCAGAAGGAGCGGATCGTTTCACTGCGTTGCTAATATTTAGTGGCTTCCGGTCGCTGCGGAGCACCCTGACTCTGCTGGCTATACTCAGAGGTGACTGTCATAAACTGGCGACTATATTCAGAATCGGGTCGAGGTCCGATGGGCGCGGCAAGAACCTGCTGCGAAACGCGGAGACCCGGACCGAAATCCCGTCCCATGCTGGTCTCACTTGAACGACAGCCGCGCTTGGCTGAATCGGTCTCTTGGACGAGGCTTTCTCCTACAGCTAGCCGGGAAGGAGCGACTCTTTGAAACGTGGAGCTGACTACATCGAATGTTTTAACGTAAGGGGTCCCGTCCAGGAGCTCGCCCAGAATCTTCAACGCTTCTGGATAACCTTCTGAGTCGAAAGCCTGAGCATCTACCCTCTGACTCCAGAAGCTGATGGTAGCGACTTCTCTGCTATCCGGGACAGACAGGGTAATTAAATCCAAGAAGCCTTCTTGTTTGCGAAGCCAAGGAAGGATTTCACGTTCCATGAGCTTCGTGAATTCCGCAAGTGAATCTGGTTTCAGGAGCACGGCAACTTTACGCGCAAACATGATGAGCCTCCCACGGTGGACTGGCTTCCCTGCGATGGAGCCAAGTGCACCAAACCGCCTATGGAGTAGTGCATTTCAAGGCGGAAACGTTTCATCCGAGGAGGGCTAGACGACGGTCAAAAAAACCCGCAATCGCGCCGCGAAGTCTCGCTAGGCAATCGCTGTGCGGGAGGGGAGTTCGCCGGAGCGTACGTGCACGACAGGTTTTTCCTGCAGCAGGAGTTCCGTAGCCTGGACGCGGCGATCGGCGTGGAACCAACGCTGCACCACGTTGTCGCACAAGAGGTTGGCTATGGAAAGAAGGCTCATACCCTGATGGTGCGCCATCCAGCAGCGCACAATCTGGCCGTGCGACCGGCGGAACCAGCCGCGGGAGGTTGTATAGTCGACCGCTTCGTAAAATCCGTAGGAGCCGAACCAGCCGAGGGACTCCATGAGGCGCAGATTGCGCAAAGACGCGGGCGGATCCACGCTCAAGGCCAGGAACGTTGAATATGGCGAAATCACCAGCGGATTAGACTCGCGCCGCATCAGCGAAAGCTGGGGCAACCCGAAAGCCTGGTACTGGTAGTTGCCGTGTTCGTCGAGTTTGAAATAGGCCGATTCCGAGATGCCCCACGGAACATGCCTGGCGGCTGCGTAAGCTTGCTGTGAGCGGACTGCCGCCACCCGCGCGCGATCAAGAAGCGTGTTGGGGTAAGAACGCATCCACAAGAAAGGCATCAAGTACTCAAACATGGTTCCGGTCCAGGAGAGCAGCACGGGACGGCCATGATCGAGAGTGTGGCCGCGTCCCAGCAAGAACCAGCAATCCTGAGGAATGTCTTCCTTGGCGATGGCGATGAAGATCGCAATGCGGGACTCCGTGGCCAAAAGGTCGTAGCATGCGTTCTGCAACTGCTGCGACTGAGCATCGAAGCCGACCGACATCAACTTGCGGCGGGAATCGAGCAGAAAGCCGAAGTCCATGGCATTAGCAAGTTCCCCGGCCTGGGCAGCGATTTGTCGCAAGTTTTCGGCGAGGGTAAGAGCGTTCGAGCGGGCCCGGGCAAGTAGAGTACGAAAACGATCGTAGAGAGGGCGCTGCTGCTCCGGCACTGAAGGTAGCAATCGATCGAGCGCCGACTCCAGTTCCCAGGTCAAGTCCGGCAACTGCTGCAGCGGCACGCGCCCGGTGGACTTGAAGTTGACCCTTAGCTCGCTTCGGAGCGGTGCGAATTCCGGAAGCCACCAAGGCTCGTAGGATTCGATCATTTGCCGGACGTTGCGGAGCCGCAGTTGCGCCTGGTGGAGGAACCAGCGAGCGTCTGGATCGCCTGACGAGTCATCGGCGTCGTCACTCTTGAAATCCGGTAGCTGCAGAATCGAAAGCAGCGAGTTTTTCCCGGCGAGGTCGGCTTCGTATTGGGCAAGTTGTCTCCGGGTGAAAACTTTCGACTCGACCAGAACCCTAAGATGATCCAGCAGACCCTCAGCCAGAGACGGCTGGCAGAGCGGCCGGCGCAGGCGATCCAGGCATCCTTGCTGCAGCGTCCAGAGCGAAGCCAGAAGGTTGCCGCTGTCGACGGACGAAACGAACACGGGCGCCAAGGGGGCGAGCGTACGCGTGTCATACCAGTTCAGCAGATGGCCGCGATACTTTGCGAGACGAACTGCCGTAGCAAGGGTCTGGCGAGTCAACGCAGCCATCTCTGGAACTGTCAGATAGCCGAACTCAACTGCAACTTGCCGGGCATTGAGCAGGAAACCGAGGTTGGTCGGAGAAATTCGTGCCGCAACCGCGGGCGGCTGTTCCTGGATGTTATCCGGAATCAGCCAGTTGTGTTCTTCGGTACAGAACTCGGCAAAATATCTCCAAGTGCGAAGAGCAGCCCGGCGGAGGAACAAGGTGTCTTGCCGCGAGAGGTTATCGGCGGGCACGGCCGGCGACTCATTCAGCCAACGGGCTACCAGTCCGCTGCCTGCCCACAACGCGAGAACAGGAATCGCAACCACCAATGAGTGAGGGCGGATGAGCCAAACCAGCAGACCTACACCGGCCGCAAAGAGCGGCATCCAATCCAGGTAGCGATCGATCAGGGTGGAGCGCGCACCCAGTTCGGCTTGTGCGGCCGTCTCCCACTCCAACAGCCTTTCGCGAGTTACTTTCCGGCGTACCAGCGCTCGCGCCACGGCATCGAGCGAGAGCAGCGTTTGATGAGCAAGGAATACCAGGTTCAGCAACACGGTGAAATTGGCTGCCGAGAGCGCGGTCGCTGCCTCGCGCGCCACCGACATTTTATGTTCTGCTACAGAGCGTACCAGAGTGAACGCAAATTCAAACCACGACGGAATAACCAGGATTAAAAGCGTCGCTAGAGTCCAGCGCAGCGCGCCTTCGCCGGGCACGAACCAGCCAAACAGCAGAAGCAATAGCGTGGCAGGCTCCACGAGGCTGCGCCGCAGGTTGTCGAGAATCTTCCAGCGGGAAACCAGCGAGATCGGATTCGCGACACGGGCTCCCGATTCATCGGGCACGCGGGAGGTCAGCCACTCCACAATCTGCCAGTCCCCTCGGAGCCACCGATGTTTGCGACGATTGAAGGCGCTGTAATGAGACGGATAATCTTCGATCACTTCAATGTCGCTGGCCAAACCGGCGCGGGCATAGGCGCCTTCGATGAGGTCGTGACTCAGGAGTGCGTTCTTGGGAAAACGCCGGTCGAGCACGCGATGTACGGTGTCAACTTCATAGATACCCTTGCCGGTATAGCTACCTTCCCGGTAAAGATCCTGGTACGCGTCAGAAACCGCGCGAGTATAAGTATCGAGCCCGGTTTCGCCGGCGTAGATCGCAGCCAGCCGCGAACGCGCGGTGCTTTGTACGCTGACGCCGACACGCGGCTGCAGAATGCCGTATCCGGCCACGACAATGTTTTTCTCCGGATCGATGATCCCCTGATTCAAGGGATGAGCCATGGTCCCGACCATGCGGTGGGCCGCGCCGCGCGGAAGCTCGGTATCGGAATCGAGCGTGATCACGAACCGCACTTTTGACAGGACGGAAAGGTCCCCAACTTTGACCGGAAAACTGTCGACCTCCGCGCGCAACAGTTTGTTCAAATCGAGTAGTTTGCCGCGCTTGCGTTCCCAACCCATCCATCCCTTCTCGCGGCGGTTGTATGCGCGATGGCGATGAAGCAGAAGAAAGGATCCCATCTGCTTTTCTCCATATCGTTCATCCAATTCGCGAATCAGATTCGCGCACAGGTCGATAAGAGGGTTGGCTTCGGGAGCCGGCTCATCGGAGTCAGGCAGGTCGGTGACGAGGGCGAAATAAACGTTTGGGTCGTGGTTTCCCAGGAAGCGAACTTCCAGGTCTTCGACCAGGCCGCGCACTTGCTTCTCGTTCAGCAGGAGGGCCGGGATCGCCACGAGGGTCACGCAATCGTCAGGGATGCCTAAGGAGTAGTCCAGCTTCGGTAGAATCTCCGCCGGCAGGAGCGCAGTGATCAGATACTGCATGAGTTGCACGGCAGACTGTGAGCAGGGCACGAGGAGTATCAATACAGAAAGGAGCAAAAGTGCAGGAGGACTGCTGGGGGAAGTGAGCAGCAGCAGAATTCCCGCAAGGATGGCGAAGGTAAGGACCGCAATTCCAGGAAGGAAGATTTCGTCGGGGTAGCGGCGGAGCGGGGCGCGCAGGCTTTGAAGAAAGCCGGGTTTGAAGCCTACTTTCTGATGAAGCTGAGCCTGGCCAGCATCGATCAGATAATACCCGATGTGAGATTGCCGCAACCGGGCGCGTGGATCGCGGTAGGTTCTTGTCAGGGCTTGCTGAGCCAGCAACAGCGCCTCGCGGGCAACGTCGGTCTCGGTCAGGTCAGACCGGCGGGCAATCTTCGCCAATCTCTCTCGATAAAAGTTTCGACTTTCAAAATCCATCGCTTCGTAGGAACCTGCCGGGTCGCGGCGAAGGATCGCGTCGAAGAGAATCAGCGGCTCGAGGATCTCCTTCCATGAAGTCTGCGTGACATCACGCAAGCTCCGCACACAGATGCCCAAGCCGCAAGGTGTATGAGCGGACTGGGCGAGCAGGCTGCGGGCTCGAGCGGCAATGCGTTCGAGTAAAACGAGCTTCAATGATGGGACCAGGGCTGACAGCTCGCGGAACTCCAGAATGGCGCTCTTCTGGACGGCCTGGATAAACGCGGTGAATGTGGCTTCGCCGAAGTGATTGCCAGTGAGATCAAGATACGCTTGCGCCAGAGCCACTACCCTGGGCACAACCTCCTCCTTCCGGCCGCGTGAGTGCGGGAGGCGACGGAGGGGCTTGAGTTCGACGGCAACGTTTCTCAGCTCCGAATGGATGAGCTGGTCGTTGTCGCGAAACCAGCGTAGGTCGTCCGACTCTGGGTTAAGCCTAGCTGCGGCTTCGACGCTTGCGAACAGGGGTTGGAAGGCCGTCTTCAGTTTGCGGCAACGGCCGGAGAACGTTCTTGAACTGTGAACACCCGGGAGCCAGCCCAGACGGGAGGCGAACTCCGTCGCGGCTCGGCGCAAAGAGGCGAGATCAGAGATCTCGCCAGCAGTATCATCGTGCTGGTATTCCTCTTCGGCGATGCTCTCGGCGTGTGGGTAACGAATCATCGTGTTCCTATAACTTAGCGATAGCTTGCAGCCTGCAATTCAAACATCTCCGCGTAACGGCCGCCGAGGTGAGTCAACTGTTCGTGATCTCCATCCTCGGCAATGCGGCCATTTTCGAGCACAACGATCCGGTCAGCCATGCGCACGGTCGAAAAGCGGTGGGAGATGAACAACGCCATCTTTCCGGCGGTCAGCTCAGCGAAGCGCTGAAAAACTTCGTATTCGCTGCGCGCGTCGAGCGCTGCTGTGGGTTCATCGAGAATCAGGAGCTGGGCGTCGCGTAGATAAGCTCGAGCCAGAGCGACCTTCTGCCATTCTCCCCCTGAGAGATCGACCCCACCATCGAAACGTCTTCCGAGCATTTGTTCATAACCCAGCGGAAGTCTGCCAATTACCTCATCGGCCATGCTCTTTTGAGCGGACTGCCGGAGGCGCGGAAGTTCATCGATTTGCCCGATCTGCCCGACCGCAATATTCTCGCGCGCCGTCATTTCATAGCGCATGAAATCCTGAAAAATCACGCCGATCTCGCGATAGAGGTCATCGAGGTTGTACTCTCGGAGATCGACGCCATCGAGCAACACCTGCCCTTCGAGGGGATCGTAAAGCCTAGTGAGCAGCTTGACGATGGTGGTTTTTCCCTCGCCATTTTCCCCAATCAGCGCGATCCGCTCACCAGGATGCAGATGAAAGTTCAATCCATCGAGAACCAGGCGAGGACTGCCGGGATAACGGAACGACACGTTGCGGAACTCGAATCCTTGAGTAATCGGACGCGGGGCCGGCAGGGCGTTGGGCTTCGACGCGATGGCCGGACGCATCTCAAAAAAAGCAATTAAATCCGTCAAGAACAAAGCTTGATCGGCGATCGAAGAAACCGTGGAAAAAATCTGCTGGATATTCGAGCTGGCCTGCTGAATTGCGCCGGCAAGGAAGGTAAAGGCACCAATACTCAGCACTCCGATGACGGTCCGCCAGATCACGAATACATAGGCCAAATAGTAGCCGCCTGTGCTGATCATCGACAAAAACGAACCGGCCGCCAGACGGCTGCGAGCCAGGGCGACATCTTCGTTATAGATGCGGTCGGAGAGGCGGGAGAACCGTTCCGTCAGAAATGGGGCGAGCCCGAAGAGCTTGAGTTCCTTTGCGGCTTCTTTGCTGCCCCCCAACACGCGCAAGTAGTCGAGTTGACGGCGAATGGGAGTCTGGCGGAAGTTCTTGGCATAGCCCAGAAAGGCAAAGTGACTTTCTCCTAAAAATGCGGGAACCACACAGGCTACAAGCATCAGGAGAAGCCAGGGAGAAAACAACATGATCGCGACGGAGAGAGAAATGGTCGTGATGACCTGCTGCAGGAGCCGCCCGATCGACTGGATCATCCCCAGCCGGTCCGTTGCCTGGACGCGGGCACGTTCCAGCCGATCATAGAAAACCGGGTCTTCGTAGGCCGCGAGGTCGAGCTGCGCCGCGTGTTTCATGACCAGCACGCTGACGTACCGGGTGTACTTGTCGGCCAGCAGAGCATCCAGAAAGTCCACGCCCCGGGTCAAAACGCTGCCAAATACGGCCAGCGAAAACTCGGCAGCAACCAGCCACCACAGCCGCGTTCCGATCGCTTGATGGGTGGTGCGGGCATGCACCAGTATGTCGATGATGAGCTTTGTAATCCACAGGAGGCCGAGGGGCAAAAGAGAAGTCAGTAAGCGAAAAACGACCCCAAGAACCACTACTGTGCGACCGGAATCCCACACAATTCTAAGAACGGCAGGCACGTTCCGGAGCGCAGAAATGCGCTCCCGCCAGCCATTCCAGGAGTCCTTTTTTCCGGCCATTGTCGAGTCCTAAAAAGGCTTCTGCCCCGCAAGTCTCAGTCGAGACCCAAGTGACGCGACCCTGCGTCAGACCAAGCGCCGCCCGCTTCATCGAGTGTAATCCAATGACTTACGGGCAACAAGATCAGGTACACGGCCGTTCCTTGAGCGGGTATTGGATGAACATAATGGCCGTCTGGGTTGGTGGACACCTTGAAAAAGCCAGCAAGGGCGCGCCAAGAGAGAAGGCGGGCTAATATTTGACGAAACCGGCCCGCTCCATCCCGCGCCGGGCTTCGGCGGTCTTCATGAAGGTATTCCAGACGAAGCCCGTCCGGAGATTCTCGGCCATGAGCATGGTAATACCGGTATCGATCCCGATTGCATCGGAGTCATACCAGTTCGTGAGGGGATTAAAGGCGTTCACAAAGCCGTACTTACTCCAGGCTGCGCCGTAGCGGTTTCGAATCGTTTTCAGGACGCGTAACGTGGCTTGGGGTTGGAAGGGCAGCGATCCGCCAGCGGCGCTCGGCACGACGGTGCCGTCGATTGGTCCCGTAGCCGGCGGCCCACCCCAGATCACGTAACCCTGATTCGAGTCTGAGGCGGTAATTCCCCAGAGGTCGTCGCTATAGTCAGGATATTGCTTTCCCAGTTCCAGACAAAAGCGGCGGTGGACCTCAGTTGCAATGACCGAATTCTGGAAATAGTCGGCGAACTTGTCACGCCTGCCGCGAAAATCGAACCACGCCTGCGAGTATTGATGCACGAATAGGGGCGCGAAGGATCCGATGTAGCGCAAGCCATCGTATTCAAAAGTGAGGCGCTTCCACGCTGTCCAGGTTTCATCCTTTAAGGGATGCGTCGATGAACCGAGGCCCAGCAGGTACATCATCATCAGCTCACTGTAGTAGTCCCAGCGGGAAGGCAGGAACCCAATTTCCGGCGTCCAGCCGTGGGGCAGCAGCGAGGTGTCTTCGGAGAGCCAGGTCCAATCGACGCGGTTGAAGATCAAGTCTGCAAGCTCCACCACCTCAGGGTGGCGAAAGTGCTCGCGGCAGGTGAGGATTCCACACAGCAATATGGCTGTGTCGACGGAGGAGACTTCGGAATCCCAAACCCTTTCGCCAGTGTTAATGTTGGCAAAGTGGTAGAAGAACCCACGATGGTTCGGGAGCTTCTTCCAAAGAAAACGCAGCGCGGCAAAAACGCGTTCCAGGGCGTCGCTGGTGGCGACCAAGCCTCGCTGATCTCCGATGCAAAGCGCGGTCAGTCCAAAGCCGGTGGCGGCGATGCTGGCCACGATTCCTTGATCGTTGGAAGCGACGTGGCACCGGTCTTTCACCATCCCCGTCCTGGGGCTGGCCTGCTCCCAAAAATAACTGAAGTTGGCGATTTCCAGATCGTTCAGAAACTTGTCGTCGTCGGGTGACAAGACCGCTAACCCTGAAGGACCCAGTGGAGCGGGCACCGTTTGTTGGGCCAGGGGAAGAGCAGAGAGGAGCCTTGCGAAAGGCAGGCAACTGCCGGCGCCTAACATCTGGCGCATCACGTCCCTGCGGGAAAACAAAGTAGAGCGAACATCTGACATTCGCGTGTTTCGAGCAATCTTAAACGAATTCGGGCCCGGAAGAAATTACTAAAAGGATGACGGATGAGAGACATCGCAGATTGACACTCTCCGCATCGAATGGCTTCGTCGTAGAATGTTGAAAAGTTTGTGAGCATGAACCGTACACATATGACGGGGCTTTGGGTCGGCTCGACGATCATCCTTGTGATTGTTGGCGCGCTGCTGCTTCACTGGCGCACCGAGCGGCCGATAATCCTGCGAGGAGCCGTCACTGTGCAGGACACCGACAGCAGGAAGGAACAGCCGATCGCGGACGTCGATGTGACCGCTGATCTTGCATCCGACGCGGCAACGTCTGACTCAACCGGCTTGTTCACGCTGCACTTGCGCCGATTTGTGCGAAGGGGGCAGGCGCTTACTCTGCACTTCCGGAATCCGCAATACCATCCTTTGGACGTGAGTGATTTCGTGGGCGACAAGCTCTACATCGTTCACATGTTCCCTCTCGCCAGCGCGGCGCCATCGACCACTCGGCCCGCCGTGAAAGTCGCAAACGTTCGCGTAAGGTACTCTGGCCGCGTTATGACGGAGCTGAACGTGGGAAGCTCGGTGCAAACATTCCAGGTTGAAAATAAGGGCAACGTGCCCTGCAAAGGACAGCGTCCGTGCTCGCCAGACGGCAAATGGCGGGCAGCAGTAGGGTCCGCCACACTCGACGCGGGAACAGGCAATGAGTTTCGGAATGCCCGTGCCTCTTGCATCGCCGGGCCGTGTCCGTTCACCAAAATCGATTCAGATCATTTCTCGCAAGGTGGCCAGACAATCATGGTCTCAGCCCGGGACTGGTCCGACACGGCGACGTTCCTACTGGAGGCCGAGGTAGTCCACCCCATGGTCAGCCAGATTGTTCACGAGTCCTACCCGGTGGAGTTTGGAGAAGGCTTGAACTTCACTCTGCCCTCGACCGCCGAAGGCATCAGCATTGAAGCGGAACTGGATGGGCAAATGATTATCTTCCCGCTCGGTCCCGCCCTGTTTTTGAGTTGGGCAAGTTGCAACGCCAGGGTGAATCCGGATCAAACCAAGGTTTACCGCTGCGACCTCAAGCCGGGATACCGTTTTCAGTGAACTCAACTTTTTAGTGCGATTAACAAGGATAACCATGCTCAGAATGCTTCTCGGTTCCCTGCTTCTGCTGATCGTGCCGAGCAGCGGGCTAGCTCAGACTGCCGAAACGATCGTGGTCGATGGATCGGCCCCCGCGCACGCTTTCTCCCACTTCTGGGAGCAGATGTTCGGCTCCGGGCGCGCCATTTTGAGCCTGCGGGAAAACTACCGCCAGGACCTGGTCGCGGTGAAACAAATCACTGGCTTCCGGTATGTCCGGTTCCATGCCATCTTTCACGATGAAGTCGGAATCTACGACGAAGACAAGCATGGGCAACCGGTCCTGAATTTTTCCTACGTCGATCAGATCTATGATGGTCTCCTGGCGAATGGCTTGAAGCCATTTGTCGAATTGAGTTTCATGCCCAATAAACTCGCGGTCAAGCCAATCATTCAAGCCTTCTGGTACAAGCCCAATGTGGCTCCGCCTAAGGATTGGGCGAAATGGGATGACCTGATCACCCAGTTCACCTCACATCTTGTCGATCGTTACGGGATCGACGAAGTAAGCCAGTGGTACTTCGAAGTTTGGAACGAACCTAACATCGATTTCTGGGGAGGCGATCCCAAGCAGGCGACCTACTGGGAGCTTTATGACCACACGGCGCGGGCCGTGAAGGCGGTGAGCCCACGTTTGCGAATTGGCGGACCTGCAACCGCACAAGCGGCGTGGGCAGACGCTTTCATTCAACATTGTGCCGCCAACCACGTTCCAGTTGATTTTGTTTCCACCTCATGTCTATGGCAACGATCAGGCAAAAGACGTTTTCGGGACGGACGAGAATATTCCTCGCGACAAGATGGTCTGCCGCGCCGTGAAAAAAGTTCACGACCAGATCACGGCCTCTGCCATGCCCAAGTTGCCGCTGATCTGGAGCGAGTTCAACGCCAGCTATTTCAATGAGCCTGCGGTCACCGATACCGCTTATATGGGTCCGTGGCTGGCTGACACCGTCCGTCAATGTGACGGGCTGGTCGACATGATGAGCTACTGGACCTTCTCCGATGTGTTCGAGGAGCAAGGCGTGGTGAAGACGCCCTTCTACGGGGGCTTCGGCCTCCTGGCGGAAGATGGAATTCCGAAACCAGCGTTCAATGCCTTTAAACTGCTGCACCGCCTTGGCGAACAGCGAATTGTGATTGATTCAGAGTCGGCTCTGCTTACGAAAAAGAAGGATGGCAGCCTGGTGATCGCGGTTTGGAACTACGCTCCGCCGGAACAAGCGGGCTCTGCCAAAACAGTTACTCTGCGCTTCCAGGGCGGACGTTACAAACACGCGCTTGTCTCTACGGTCGACCCCGATCACGGGGACATTCACACAACGTACGCAAAGATGGGATCGCCGCGCTATCCTTCGCCGGCGCAGATTCAACAGCTGAAGCAAGCGGCGGAGATTCCCCCGGCCGCGAAGCGTAACCTGAAGGGCGGCGAATTGACGCTGACCTTGCCGTCGTATGGGCTCGCCGTGGTCGAAGTCAGATGATTTCTTGTTCGATAGCTCTGTCAGCCCAGGGTGCCTGTTACATTGGCGATGAGGTGCTGGTTGGCGGTACTACTATTCGTTCGCGTAAAGTGACTTGGCGAGGCCAGCCATCGGCGTGCGGCGCACGGACGGTTGCCAAACCGGGACACGGCTGAGAAAGGAAAATACGGAATGCATTCTTTAACACGTCGCGACTTCATGCGGATCGGCGCGGGGCTCGGTGGCCGCGGGAGCGGCGGCCAAGATCACTCTGCTGGAGCCGGCCGCGCTGTGGGGCGCGGGCCGCGACCGTAGCGCCGAGCGACCGGGTTCGATTTGCTTCGATCGGCACAGGCACGCGCGGATGCGAGCTGCTGCAAGCATCGCTCGCGGTGCCGGGCATCGAATGCGTCGCGGTCTGCGATCTCTATGACAGCCGGCATGAAGCGGGTCAGGAGGCCGTGCAGAAGCAGGTTCCGGCAACGCGCAATTATCACGAGATTCTCGATCGCAAAGATGTGGACGCGGTGATTGTGGCCGTCGCCGACCACCAGCATCGCCGCGTTGTGGTGGATGCGTGCGCCGCGGGCAAGGACGTGTACTGCGAAAAGCCGATGTCGCATACCGTGGAGGACGGCTTCGCCATGGTTGAGGCGGTGCGCAAGGGAAATCGCATCCTGCAGGTGGGCAGCCAGCGCGTGAGTTCCATCGTCTATGAGAAGGCGCGGACTATCTATGCGTCGGGGGCGCTTGGCGACGTGTTCTACATCGAGGGATCTTCGGACCGCAACTCGGCGAGTGGCGCATGGGTTTATCCGATTCCGCCTGACGCCAGCGAGCAAACCATCGACTGGAATGCTTTTCTGGTGGGCGCGCCGAAGCGGCCGTTTGACGCGGCGCGATTCTTCCGCTGGCGCTGCTTCTCCGATTACGGCGAAGGCCTGGCCGGCGATCTGTTCGTCCACCTGCTCTCCGGGATTTACTTTATCTCGGGAACGAATGAAGCTGCCGCAGCGGGCGCAGTCGAGCGGCGGACTGTTTCGCTGGAAGGATGGACGCGACTTCCCGGATCTGATCGAGACGCTGTATGACTATCCGAAATTCCGCGTGGCGTTGCGCTGCAATCTGAACAATGCGGGCGGCGAGCCAATTAAGTTCCATGGCACCAAAGGCACCATGGAAATCAACGGACAAACGCTGACTTTCACGCCGCAGGACGTAAGCCCGAAGCCGGAGGGATATTCGACCAAGGGCTGGCCGGCTCGACTGCGGAATGAATATCTGGCGCAGTGGGCCGCCGAACATCCGCAGCCCGGACCGCTCGACTACCAGGTGGAGGAAGCCGAGACTTTCACGGCGCCGCTCGGATACAGCGACGTTTCGGCCCACGAGGCGAACTTCTTCAACGCGGTTCGAACCCGCAAGCCGACGGTGGAGAACGAAGAGTTCGGAAACCATGCGGCAATCGGCTGCCACCTGGCCAACTACGCTTATTTCAAGAATACGATCGCTACCTGGGATGCGAGCGCGAAGACTATCCGGGGATAGCGCTCCTGACTGGACTTTATGCGCGACTTCAGAATGAGGGACGAGGACGATGGATGGAATTTCGCAGAAGAATCGTTCTTGAAAACCGCCTCCGCCTCGGCTGCCTGCGCGGCGATGTGGAACAGCGTGCTCCCGGCTGATGGCCAATCCTCTGGGCCTGCCGCTCGGATTGCAGTTGTACTCGGTGCGGGATCTGCTGCCAAAGGACTATGAAGGAACGCTGCGGCAGCTGGCGCGCGTTGGGCTATCGCGAAGTGGAGGCGGCTGGCTTCTTCAATCGCACGCCCGCGAAGTGAAGCAAGCGATGGATCGCGCCGGGCTTGAACTGCGTGAGCGCGCATTATCCCTTGAAGGATTTGTTGCCGAAGGTCGACGAAGTAATTCAATTCGGCAAGGATCTAGGGCTCAAGTACATCGTCTGCGCATCGCCGTGGCTGAAAGACCCGTCACGCGTAAAGGATCCCGGCTCTCGTGCGGCCCGGGAGTCGATGACGCTGGAAGACTGGCGTTGGAATGCCGAGCAGTTCAATCGCATCGGGGAGCGCATGAATGCAGCCGGCATCCGTTTCGCGTATCACAACCACACACCGGAGTTCCGCGAGGAAAATGGCGTGATCTTTTATGACGAACTTATTGCGCCTGACCGATCCAGCGAAAGTAACGATGGAGCTTGATTGCGGCTGGGCGATCGTGGCCGGAAAGAACCCTGCCGATTACCTGACTCGCTATCCCTCCCGCTTTTCGATGCTGCACGTAAAAGACTTCAAAATGACGGCTGCGGTGACGCCGTCGGCGCCGCCGCCTTCGACAGAGCTGGGGCGCGGCACAATCGACTATCGTCCCATCTTTGAAGCGGCAAAGAAGACCAGCATCGCTCACGCGTTTGTAGAGCAAGAAGAGTTTGACATGCCTCCGTTCGAGGCGTTGAAGATTGATGCCGACTACATACGCGCGCATTGACGGTGCAGGCTAGCGCAGCGCGACCCGAATCGCCAGATCCAATCCCACCATCAGGACGGCCGAGGCGGGAATCACCAACAGAGCCTTCTTCAGCCGCCGCGGATCGCCGCCGGCGATGACCCCGATGATGCGCGAGCTGACGGCCAGGCCGATCCATCCGCAGGTGATGACGAAGCCGATCGCGGTGCCGGTCATGCGCGGGAAGGCATCGCCGACGATGGCCAGCGTGGTGGGAAAAACCGGCGCCATGGAGATTCCGGCGAGAAAAACCAGAGCAAAGGCGGCCGCAGGTTTGCTTGGTCCGCAGCATCAGGAAGGTCGTAACCGCCATGGCGACCGATGCAACCAGCGTAACCGTGAGAGCGGGAACGCGGATGAGAATGGGCAAGACGCCGACGCGGCCGATCAGCAGGCCGAGCGCGAATCCCAGCGAAAGAATGTTGAGCGCGCGCGACTCGGGAATTCCCTGGGCGATCAGGTGACGCGGCAGCCAGTTCCAGATGCCGACTTCGCAACGTAACGTAGAGAAAAAGAAAAAGTCCAAGCATGAAGAGCAGCGGGCGGCCGAGCACAGGAGCGGCCTCGGCGAGCACGAAACGCCCGGCGCCGGTGGGCGCGGGCATTTTGGTGACAGCCTGAATCACCAGCGTGACGACAGTCAGCGAGGCGACGGTGTAGCAGAGGCGGACCCAGTTGCGCCCAAAGAGATTGGCGGAGATGAAGGGCGTGGCGAGTCCGCCGAGGCCGAAGAAGAGATTGACGAGGTTCAGCGCGGTAGCGCGATGCGCCTCGCCTACATCGCTGACCAGCGCATTTGCGCCGGTCACCACGATGCCGCCGCCGACGCCGAGCAGGAACAGCAGAAGCAGATGCTGCGGAAGCCCGGCGAGCGCGGCAGGGCGAAGAGCGCGATCGCGATGAACGCCAGGCCGAGAATGAGGCCGATCTTCTTGCCTTCGTTATCGAGCAGCGGGCCGACGGCGACCGAGGCGATGATGAGCCCCAGGCCTGCGCAAAGGCGATGGTGCCGTTCTGGCTGGGTGAGAGGTGGAAGCGATCCGACAGGTCGGGCAGAATGGTGCCCAGCATGGCGGCGATCATTCCGTAGACGAAGATGGCGACAATGGCGGCGAAGATCAACACGCGGCGCTTCCTTTCGATTGCCGGTTTCATGAAGCGGAACTAGGTGCGGGAACATCGATCCAGCCGCGCGTCCGATGGCTCTGGAGCGCAGCTTTGAGGATGGTCAGTTGGCGCAGCCCATCGACGAACTGCGGATATTCGGGCGCCGCTGCCCGGTTCTGCAGATCGAAGCATAGAAGCGGCGAAACAACTGCTTGAATGTGTCGTCGTAGCCTTCGCTGTGGCCGCCGGGAAGATCGGCGTAGCTGCGCGCGCCTCGGGCTTGAGCAGCGACGGGTCTTTGAGGAATGATCTGGTTGCGCGCTATCGCGATGGCCGAGCCAGAGTTCGTCGGGACGTTCCTGGTCCCAGGCGACGGAGGATCTTGGTGCCATAGATTTCGATGCTGAGCCGGTTCTTGCGCCCGGCCGAGACCTGGCTGGCGGTCACGCTGCCGCGTGCGCGCGCGCCCATGCGAAAAATCACCGCGCCGAAATCTTCCGTATCGACGGCGCGTTTCGATGTAGTCCTCCGGTCCGAGCAGCTTGTTGGCAAAGGTTTCGACCGACTGTTTCGGCTGCTTGCGCGTCGGGTGGAAGGTCTGCAGATCGGCACAGAGCGAAGTGACGCGCAGCCCGGTAACATGCTCAGCCATGTCGAACCAGTGCGAGCCGATATCGGCCATGCAGCGCGAGGCGCCGCCGGCCTTTGCGTCGACGCGCCAGTTCCAGTCGGTGTCGTAGAGCAGCCAGTCCTGGAATAGGTGCCCTGGACGACGAGAATTTCGCCCAGTTCGCCCGCTTCGCGCATGCGGCGCATCTGCTGCACCATGGGATAGTAGCGCAGATTGTGGCAGATCGCAGTTGCGCAGTCCCTTCTGCGCGGCCAGGGCAACGAGTTCTTCGGCCTCCTCCACGCTCGTCGCCAGCGGCTTTTCGCAGAGCACATGCTTGCCGGCTTGCGAGCGCCTCCTTGGCCATGGGAAAGTGCTGCGCGTTCGGGCGTGCAGATGTGGACCGCATCGATCGCGGGATCGCGCAGAACCTCGCGATAATCGGTAACGATGGTGGGAATTGAGAAGCCCGCACCGAGGCGTCGCGCTGCGTCTGCGTTTCTGCCGGCGATGGCAACCACCTCGACGATTCGCAGTCGGCGCAGCGCTTCCAGATGCACGCGGCCCATGAAGCCGGTGCCGAAGATTGCCGTCCTGATCGGTTTCATCTAAGCCCCCTTCCCTGCCGGTGCTAAACCCACCAGGCAGCGCCGGGCTGCTCGCGGATCACGATACTGTTGAGGAAGTTGGCCGCCTTGGTCAGGCCTTCTTCCGGCGAAAGCAGGCTGTCTTCATGCTCGATGGAGAGCACGTAATCGTAGCCATACATGCGCAGGGTGGAGATGAACTCGCTCCACCACTCGCGCCGTGCCGTAACCGCACGTGCGGAAAATCCAGCCGCGCGTCGCGCTCTTCGGTGTAGGGCTTGGTGTCGAGCACGCCGGTGCGTGGGAGATTGGCGGAATAGAGCTGCGTGTCCTTGGCGTGGACGTGAAGATGGCGCCTTCCGAGCACGCGGATCGCGGCGATGGGATCGATGCTCTGCCAGAAGAGATGGCTCGGATCGAAGTTGCAACCCACGCTGGGACCGGCAATAGAGCGCAGCCTGAGCATCGTCTCCGGACTGTAGACCACGAAGCCGGGATGCATTTCGATGGCGATCTTTACGCCATGGTCGGCGGCGAACTTCGCGTGCTCGATCCAATAGGGCGCGACCACCTCGTTCCATTGCCAGTCGAGAACCTTCAGGTAATCCGGCGGCCAGGGACAAGTGACCCAGTTGGGAGCCGTCGCCTGCGGCGAATCGCCGGGGCAGCCGGAGAAATCGACCACCACCGGGACGCCGAGCTTTTCGGCGAGCAGAATGGTCTTGCGGCTCACCTCGCGATCGTGCTGCGCGCGAGCCTTGTCGGGATGCAGCGCATTGCCGTGGCAACTCAGAGCGCTGATGCTTGCGCCGTGATCGCTCAGCACCTTCTGAAACTCGGCGAGTGCGCGCGCGTCTTCGAGCATCGAGAGCTTGCAGTGCGCATCGCCGGGATAATTGCCCGTGCCCAGTTCGACCGTATCGATCTGGAGCGACTTGAGTTTCTTCAGAACCGCAGCCAGCGGAAGCTGCGACAGCAGTGGCGTGAACACTCCAATGCGCATAGCGATTTCCATCTCCTGAGTCTATACTGTCTCGAGGGACGAACGCATCGGAACATTTACGACGAATGGCAGCAATCATTGTATCTCATTTTAGTTGCAGGTCTTCGGCAGGCAGCAATTGATAGCTCACGAAAGCGACCTTCCGGCTGTCCGGCGACCAGGAGGGAACATTGATTGTGCCTTGCCCGCCGAAGAGCTTGGCGAGGACCGTGATGACCTCTTGCTTTCCCTCCGTCTTACCGTCGCTGATTGCCATCGATGCGCAACTGCACATCTTTGTTCGGCGGATGGCCCGTGACATCGCTCCCGTAGGAGAGGAAGACCATCCACTTGCCGTCGGGAGAGATGTGCGGAAACCAGTTGTTGAAATCGTCGAAGGTGATTTGCTCCTGAGCGCTGCCGTCGGCGTGCATGCGCCAGATCTGCATGTGGCCGGTGCGCTCGGAGTTGAAGTAGATGTACTTGCCGTCGGGCGAATACTCGG
Organism: uncultured Acidobacteriaceae bacterium; assembly: GCA_963827005.1. GTDB lineage: Bacteria > Acidobacteriota > Terriglobia > Terriglobales > Acidobacteriaceae > Sulfotelmatobacter. The sequence goes on along the minus strand of CAWGZD010000005.1, from coordinate 453,251 downwards.
GGCCGTCGTCGAGGCCCTTGGCCGTGGTCAGGCGGGTCTCTTCGCCGCCGGCGACGGGGATGGTGTAGATGTCGAACTCGCCGTTGCGCTGGCCGACGAAAGCCAGGGTCTTGCCGTCGGGCGACCAGCCGTGCCAGTACGATGGAGATTTCTGCGTGACGCGGCGCGGCGTGCCGCCGCCGATGGGCACCACGTAGACGCTCGATTGGTGGTCGGCCTGCGACTGATCGCTGATGGCCAGCCACTGCGCGTCCGGCGAGATGCCGTGATCGTTGTTGCAGTGGATGGCCGTCCCGTGTCGATCGTCGTGGGCGTCCCGCCGCCAACCGGGCAGACGCAGGATGCGGCCTTCGCTGTTGAAGAGGAAATGATGCGCCGTCGTGGGTCCAGTTGGGCGCCTCGAAATGGCTGGGAACCGTATAGACGACGCGGCGATCTGTAGAGGCGATGGTCACTGTCTCGAGCGTGCTGTAGAGAACCGGCGGCGCGGCGCTCGCGGCGGGACTTGTAAGCTCGACGTTGGAGAAGACCGCCTTCTCGACAGCATCTTTATCGTGGGAGCAGACGCCGATGCCCACATAAAACGGCCCGCGCAGCGGGAGCTTGATGGACGCGCCTGAGGGCTGCAGCGGCTCGCTCGTGGATGCGGCGAGGAAGACATAGATGAAGTCGCCGCGCTTCTCGATCCGCAGACGATGGGGTGCGGAGATGTTGGATTGAATCTCGTGCGTAGTCGATGCCCGCGGCATCGCGGAACTGCAGCGAGGCAAGACCGTCACCGTGGAGCGCAACGTCGGCGTAAGGTGAATCGGCGTCCAGGCTTTGGCGGATCATGAGCACGGCCTTGCGATGCGGATTGCCGCCCTTTTCCAGGAAAGGCTATGTCTGCGGTCAAAGCGACATCGCCGGACACCTGCTTCCATGCGAACTGGAAGGCATCGGAGGTAGACCACATATTTTCGCCGCTGCCAGTGAGAATGTAGGCGTTGCGCGTGGCATCGTATTGCGCGGAGCCCGGGTGCAGCACGGTACCGATGTCAGCTTGATTCTGAAAGAGTCCCAGCGTGGACGTACCGGTCTGCGCACAGAGGAGGCTAGTCGAAACAAGGAAGACAGCGCAGCATAACGAGCGTGCGGGCAGAAACGAAGACAAAGATGATGAAGACAAAGATGAAGATAGAGAGATGGATCCGAGAACGCCCTTGCGCACGATAAGGCCCCCTCCACGACGGTTCAGAGGAACGGTAGGGCGGTTGCAGCAAATTGTCAACGCGGACCACGATAGCCCCGCCGAGGATCCGTGCTCTCGCTCGTCCCTCGGTCCCGCCCACGACCTTAATTGCCAGTCCCGATCGCCTCCCCGCGCTTCAATGTCCGGTCGAAGAAGCGCGGCCTTTAAACCCCGCCGGGAGCGACAGCCTTGCTCTCCAAATCTTGCGGGCAGAGTTCGCGGCAAAGTGCGGCACCGCCAGCGATGCCGGCATCGGCACCATAGTGCGCCGTCACCAACGGAACCTCCTGGCAATGCGAATTGACACACCACCCGGGCAGGTGATCACGTATTTCTCCAAAAAATGGTTGCAGCATGGAAGCAGCCCCGCCACCGATGATCATGACATCGGGCTCGAGTAGGTCCACGATATTTCCCAGCCACACGGTAAGAAACATGGCGGTTTCCTGTAGAACCTCTCGGGCCAGCGGATCGCCTGCAACGTAAGCTTTCCCAACCATCTGAGTGGTGATGCGTTCAAGATGGCCCCCGGCCAGTTCCAGGATGATCGAGGAGCGACCAGCGGCGATTTTTTCCGCCGTGCGGCGGGCAATTGCGGGGCCGGAAGCCAAGGCCTCGATGCAGCCCAGCTTTCCGCATCCGCAGCGCGGGCCGCGATAGTCGATGGTCATGTGGCCGCCCTCAGCCGCGGCGCCGGTGCGGCCGTGATAGATGCGGCCATCGAATACGATGCCAGTTCCAATCCCGGTGCCGATCGTGGCACAGAAGACGTTCCGATAGCCACGCCCGGCGCCCCACAAAGCCTCTGCCAGAGCCGCTGCGTTGCCGTCGTTGTCGACTCGAACGGGAAGGTGATACGACTTGGATATTAAGGCGGCCAGCGGAAAGTCTCGCCAGCCCGGCAGATTCGGAGGGTTAATGACGACGCCCGTCCGCGGGTCGAGTGGACCGGGAGCGCAGATGCCAATGCCAGAGATTAGACCCAGCGACCCCCGATCGAGATCTGCTGCGGCGCGGACCGAGTCAATGGCGGAAGTCACGGCAGCTAAGCCAGCGGCCGCATCGGTTGCCGCCATCGGGGTGCGCGTCTGGTGGGTGATTTCGCCAACGGAGTCTACCAGGCCCGCTGCCACTTTGGTCCCGCCGACGTCAACGCCGATGAAGCATGCGTCTGAAAGTTGCATCATGCACTTCGCGCGAGCTCCGCATTCCAATCGTATGCGGTATAAGGCCGGGAAACACCCGGAGCAGCAACCAGACTATACAGGACTATGGGAAACCTACGAGTATACTTTTGTATAGCTGCGGATGGGCCGGACTCGAGCCATTTGGGAAACTGGCCGAGATCTGGAGGCTTCGGAGATTTCCGATCGTCGAAGCCAGCCGTTCGGCCCCATTCGAGGTTTGAGCTGTATGATTCAGGCGCCGCGATGCCGTGTCATCATCCACCCTCCGAAGCAGGAAACCAGGCCGAATTCCAGGCCCGATTCCGAGCCGCATTCCGAGAGAAAGATCAGGTACTGATTCAGATCGTTGACTCGGCCCTGGCCGAGGCAACGAGGCGCAGCGGCGAGTGGCTGGTCTGCCGCCCAGGCTGTACACAGTGCTGCATTGGAGTTTTCCCCATCAATCAGCTCGATGCCCTGCGCTTGCGGCAGGGCCTCACTGACCTGGAAGTGCGGGCGCCTCTGCGGGCTGAAGGCGTGCGCAAACGGGCTCGTGAGGCGGTTGTGCGTTTATCGGAGGGTTTTCCGGGCGACCCCGTCAGCGGCGTTTTGGACGAAGGCGAAGAGTCTTCCGAACGTTTTGCGGACTTTGCCAACGACGAGCCCTGTCCGGCGCTCGACCCTGCAACCGGGAATTGCGAACTCTATGAATCGCGTCCCATGACTTGCCGGGTCTTTGGGCCGCCGGTCCGTTCCGAGGACGGGTTGGGGGTTTGCGAACTCTGCTACCAGGGAGCGACGGACAACGAGATTGCTGTATGCGAAATGAAACCCGATCCCGACAACCTCGAGTCAGGACTGCTGAAAACACTCGAAGACAGCACGGGCACTCGTGGAGACACAATCATTGCGTTTTGTCTGGCCTCTTGAAGGGATCGAGAGATAACTGATCGATAGATAGGGAGAAGCTCAGTTCTTCTTCTTCTCCAGTTCGGCCCAGCGAGCATAGAGAGTATCCACCTTGTCTTGAGCTTCTTCCATCTCCGCGTGAGCCGCCATCAGGCGCGGACCGTCAGTGACAATCTCCGGATCTTCCAGTTGAACGCGTTTGGCTTGCAATACGACCTCAGCCTCGGCGACGCGATGCTCAATCGCCTCGTATTCCCGCGCTTCCAGATACGACAGTTTCTTTTTCCCGGGCGCCTGCCGCGCGTTCTCTGAAGGGACTGCCGCGCTGGCGCCGGCACGGGCATCTTCCCGCAAATCATTCTTCGCGGTCTGCTTTCGCCCTTCCAACCATGATTCCCACTGCGAGTAGTCGGCGAAAAGTCCGGCTTCGCCTTCCCCGTCGAGCCCGAGCACCACGGTGGATACGCGGTCGAGCATATAGCGGTCGTGTGTGACCAGGACGAGCGATCCACGAAACTCCAGAAGCCCTTCCTCGAGTATGTCGAGCGTCGGGATGTCGAGGTCGTTAGTGGGCTCATCAAGCAGGAGAACGTCGGCGGGCTGCAACATGAGCTGCGCGATCAGGACTCGCGCCCGTTCGCCGCCGGAAAGCCGCCCCACCGGCTGATTCAGTTGCTCACCGCTGAACAGAAACTTGGCCGCCCAGGAAGCCACATGAATCATACGGTCTTGATAGACGACAGAATCGCCCTCGGGAGCTAGAGCGCGGCGCAGGGTGACATCGGGATCGAGTTGTCGGCTCTGGTCGAAATACACAATGCGCAGCCAGTCCGCGCGGTGAATCTCTCCGCTGCTGGGGGCGGATTCTCCGCGTAGGAGGCGCAGCAAACTGGTCTTCCCGCTGCCGTTCGGCCCCACCAGCCCTACCCTGATTCCGGCGGTAATCACAAAATTGAGCGCCGTAAATAACGTGCGGCCTCCCATCTCGCAAGATACGTCTTCCAGTTCGATCAGCCGCTTTGTCTTTCGATCGGTGGCCGAGAAATCGATCAGAGCAGTCCCGCTGCGCCTTCTGGCATTCAGATCCGCAAGTTCGCCCATCAACTCGCCCGCCTTATCGATGCGGGCTTTCGATTTCCTCGTCCGCGCCTTGGCGCCGCGGCGGAGCCACTCGATTTCCCGATGCACCAGGTTTTCCAGCGCCTCCTGGCGCTTCGACTGCGCGTGCAGAAATTCTTCTTTCTTTTCCAGAAACCGGCTGTAGCCCCCGGAGACTCGCAGCAACCCATCCGGATAAGTCCGGTTCAGTTCCGCCATTTCGGTGGCAACGTTCTCTAAAAAGTAGCGATCGTGACTGACTACCACGCAGGCGAATGCGGCCGCCTCCAAGGCGCTTTCGAGCCACTCGATTCCCGCCAGATCGAGATGATTCGTGGGCTCATCCAGCAGCAAAATGTCCGGCCCTTGCACGAGCGCTTCCACAATCGCAAGCCGCTTTTGCCAGCCCCCGGATAAAGAAGACGCCTCGGCTTCGAGGTCTTCAAAGCCGGCGCGGCCCAGAGTCTCGGCAAAGCGAGTGCCCCGCTCCGACTCGGGCACGCCGGCACGCTCCATCGCGCTCTGGGCAACCGAGCGGACGGTCGCGCCGGGCTTGAACTTTGAATCCTGCTCTACGTAGCTTAGGCGGATCCGCTTCCGGACCGCGATTTCGCCGCTGTCAGGGCTCACATCGCCGGCGAGAATCCGCAGCAGCGTAGACTTCCCGGAACCGTTCGGACCGATCAGCCCAATGCGGTCGCCCTCCGAAACCGTGAAGCTTACGTTCTGGAAGAGCGGGTTGGCTCCGAAAGCCTTCGAGATAACTTGCGCATTGATGATCGGCGGCAACGACTTAGGTTTCTCCTTCTACCTGATTGAGGTTATCAGGAAACGCAGATTGCGCGCGCCGAACGTCCGCTTTCCACCGGCGGTGCTCCCCCGTTCTTGACCGTCACGGTTACAATAAAAGCCTCGGCAACACGGCGAACGGAATGAACCACAACAACCCGAACCTCTCGGCTGACGGAGAGCAGCCCGAACGCAGAGCATGTTCACGCATCAAGGTGAAGGTCCCGGTAGAGTTGTTCGCACCTGACAGCGACGTTCCACAGCGAGGCGCGACCTCCGACCTCAGCGAAATTGGTTGCTACATTGAAACGATGTTTCCCTTCCCCGTCGGAACGACTCTCGAAATGAGTCTCCAGTTGGATGGGACGCTGTTGGCGGTGGGCAAGGTCGTGACTTGCGACCCGCAAGTGGGAAATGGAATCGAGTTCACCAAAATGCTGACCGAAGATCAAGAGGAACTGCGGGCCTACGTAAAAGCTGCGCGGGAAGCTGAATGATTTCCTACGGTGAAGCGCCGCTCCGAGCCGACGACAAACTATCCAGCGACAGTTCATAATGTTGGCATGTCTCCGGAAAAGACCGTCCGCCGCCTGAAGACCTACGCCGGCACTCAGGGATACGTTTACCAGTATTACTTTGTTGGTCAACGCGCCGCGCTCGCCGACGACCCGGAGGCCCCTGCGACAGAATTTGTTTTCGACGTTACATCCGATCGCAAGCTGACCTTTGCCGTCAGCGTCTTTCTCCTGGAGAAGTCGGTCACGGCGTGGGCCGCGGCTCATGGCCGTCCCCTCACCGAGGCGGAGCGATACGCCACGGCCAAGTTACGGTTGTTCCGGGCGTTCGACGAACTGGAAGACATGAAGACTAACGGCCGACGCCTGGTAATTGATGCGGCCATGATGGAGCAGGCGCTGGCAAGTCTGGGTCTGGAATGAGCCGGAACTGGAGATCGGGATTGGGCGTCCCGTTTCCGCCTGTCCGTCCCCTGCGCAGACTATAATGCGGAGAAAGGAATGGGTTTCCGTTTCGAGGGGCCTGTTTTGGACTTGTTCCGGCTTGCATTAAACTCAGCAGCCTCTGATACTTACCTAGCCTATGGCTCTACTCTGGTTGCGCTTTGCGCTGGCGTGCTACTTCATCGGGCTGATCTACGCTTTTTTCGCGCTCACCCGTACCAGCGATCTTTTCAGCCGCATCGCGCTGCACGCCGCCAGCCTGGGCATGGTCTTCCACTTCGTTTCGCTGGTCGAGCTTTTCCTCTCCGGCCACGTGGTCTGGACTTCAGTGCATAACGGCGAGTCCCTGCTGGCTTTTTTTTCGATGACCTTTTTCATGATCATCTACGCCATTTACCAGACCACTTCGCCCGGCGTGGTCGTGTTTCCCATCGTGTTCTTCCTCACCTTCGTTGCGGCCATCGATCAGCAGCCCGTTTTACTGACCGCGTTCGTTCAGCATAAGGGATGGCTGATCGCGCACATCATCCTGATCTTCACCGGATACGCCGCGCTCGTGCTCAGCTTCGGCGCCAGCCTGCTCTACCTTCTGCAAGAGCGCCGCCTGAAAGCCAAGAAGCCCAGCAGCCTGATTTCCTTCTTGCCTGCGCTCGAAGTGATTGACCAGATCGGCTACCGCTCTCTGCTGCTCGGCTTCCCTTTCATGACGCTGGGCCTAATTACGGGATCGGTCGTGGCCATGTCGACCTACGGCTACGTCGACTTCAAAGATCCCAAGATCCTGTTGTCGATTCTGATGTGGGCCGTCTACATGGTGATGGTCGTCACCCGCTGGAGTTCCGGGTGGCGTGGACGCCGCGCCGCCGTCCTCGCCACCTGCGCCTTCGTGGCCGCCATCGTAGCCTGGGCAGCCAATTACTTCTCTACCATCCACAGGATTCGCCGCCTCATGAGATACCAGCTCATCGGCGTGAATCACAAGAGCGCGCCACTCGAAGTGCGCGAACGGCTTGCCATCCCAGAGTCGCGCCTGCCCGATACTTGCCGCGATCTCACCGCGCATCCCGGAATCGAAGAGGGCATGATCATATCCACCTGCAACCGCGTGGAAGTGGTCACCCATACCAGCAATGGCGCCGCGGATCTTCGAGGGTTCCTGCATCAGCACTTTCACCTCAAAGCAGAGGATCTCGACCCGCATCTGTACGAGTTTCGTGAGAAAGATGCCGTGCGCCATGTCTTCCGCGTAGCTTCAAGTCTGGATTCGATGGTAGTCGGCGAAGCCCAGATCCTGGGCCAGGTGAAGGAGGCCTACGCCACCGCGCGCGCCGTGGGATCGGTGCGGGGCCAGCTCGATCAACTTTTTACTCGCGCCTTTGCTGTCGCCAAACGCGTCCGCAGTGAGACCGCTGTGGGATCATCTTCGGTATCGATCGCCTCGGTCGCGGTTGAGCTGGCGAAAAAGATTTTCGGTTCTCTGCAGGGCAAGAATGTTTTCATCGTCGGCGCCGGCAAGATGAGCGAACTCGCCGCCCGCCACCTGATGGCTCACGGGTGCGCGACCATATTCGTCGCCAACCGTACTTACGACCGCGCCATCGGCCTAGCGCGGAAGTTCGACGGGCAAGCCATCAAGTTCGACGATTTATATGACAACTGCGATCGCGCCGATATCGTCATCACCTCAACCGGCGCGCCCCACGCCATTTTCCGTCGCGAACACGGTGAGCAATTCCTTGCCCGCCGCAAGAATCGGCCCATGTTTTTCATCGACATTGCCGTGCCCCGCGACGTCTCGCCCGAAATGGCGAAGCTCGACGGCATCTTCGCCTACGACATCGATGACCTGCAGCAGGCTGTCTCGAGCCACGTCGCCGACCGCAGCAAGGAGGCCGAACTCGCCGAGGCCATCATCGCGAGCGAAGTAGAAAAGTTTGAAACCCGCTTCGAAGCCCGCCTTCATACGCTCGACGTCGTCCCCACAATTGTCAGCTTGCAGGATCATCTCGAAACCATTCGCCAGACAGAAATCGATCGCGTGCGTGGCCGCATGGGCCCGCTCACTCCGGAACAGGAATTGGCCGTCGAGGCCCTGACCCGCGGCATCATCAACAAAGTCATGCACACGCCAGTAACCACGCTGAAGACCGCGGCTCGAGAGGCGGAGGCCACGACGCTAATCGACGTAGTGCGGCGACTGTTTAATTTGCACGACAAAGAAAAAGGTCTGGCGTCTCAGGCCGGGAACAAGGAGAAACCGAATAAGAAAGATGTGGAGCTCAGCAACTGATGCACAGACTCCGCATCGGCTCCCGCGGCTCCCAGCTTGCCCTCTGGCAAGCCAACCACATATCCACACTCCTCCGCGCACGCGGCCACCAAGTCGAAATCGAGATCATCCACACCACCGGCGACAAAATCACTGACGTTCCGTTGGCTCAGGTCGGCGCCAAGGGCGGACTCGGAAAAGGAATCTTCACCAAAGAGATCGAAGACGCCCTGGCCGCCTGCCACATCGATCTCGCCGTACATTCGTTGAAAGATCTCCCCACCGAACTTCCTTCAGGATTCGAACTTGCCGCCATCACGCAACGAGAAGACGCGCGCGATGCTTTTTGTTCGAAACGCTATTCAGGAATCGAGGATCTGCCGCAGGGCGCGCGCGTAGGCACATCCAGCCTGCGCCGCCAGGCACAACTCGCGGCGATTCGTCGCGATCTCGATATTCACCCCCTGCGCGGCAACGTCGACACACGCCTGCGCAAACTCGAGCAAGGAGAATATGACGCTATCATCCTGGCCACGGCCGGACTGAAGCGTCTGGGCAAAATGGAACTGGTGAAACAGGTTCTCTCCGCTGAAATAATGTGCCCCGCTGCCGGACAAGGAGCGCTCGCCATCGAAATTCGCGAAGGTGACACCGAAACTCGCACGCACCTGACGTTCCTGAACGACGATGCCACCCGCGCCGCCACCACGTGCGAGCGTGCTCTGCTCAACCGCATGGGCGGAGGCTGCCAGGTCCCCATCGGTGCCTTCGCTGAGATTCGAAATGGCAAGTTGCATCTCGACGCTGTAGTCGCCGATCCCGATGGCTCGAAACTGCTTCGCGAATCGCGCGACGGCGATCCCAACTATCCTGAACAACTCGGTGACGCTGTCGGCGAGGCTTTGCTCGGCCGTGGTGGTGACGAAATCCTCGAAGCCGTCTACGGCCGCGGCCTGGCCGTACCGCCGCAGCTATGATCGCGAATGAAGTCGCTAAATGATGACTCGCAGCATTCTTCTGCAACTCCTCGGTGGCACCAGGAAATCCCACGCTCTGCGACGCTGGATCAACCTATGGCCCCCGTTTCTGGGCGCGGGCATTCGCATCACGCACATCGCATCCGACATGAAGGCGGTCGACGTAGAAATGAAGCTGCGTTTCTGGAACGCGAACTACGTCGGCACCCACTTCGGCGGATCGCTCTTTGCCATGACAGACGCTTTCTATATGCTCATGCTGATGGCAAACCTGGGCCGAGACTACGTTGTGTGGGATAAGGCTGCGACCATCCGCTACCGGAAACCCGGCAGAGGAACCGTGCGCGTGGAGTTTCGTCTATTCGATAACCAGATCGACGATATCCGCGAACAACTGAAGACATTGCCGAAGTACGAACCCGCGTTCTCAGTCGAAGTGAAAGATGAAGCGGGAGTCGTGATCGCCGAAGTCGAGAAACTTCTGCACGTGCGGAAGAAATGATTGCGGCGGTCTGCAAATCGCCAGGAGACCTCAAGCATGTACATCCCTGAATTTAACCGGGTTCGAGATCAAGCGGACATGTTTTCGTTCGTCCAAACGAATCCATTCGCGATCTTGGTTTCTTCCTCGGACAGCGGCCCCTTCGCCACACACATTCCGATCCTCGCGCGCCAAGTCGACGATCAGATGGTTCTCCACGGGCACATGGCCAAGGCCAATCCGCACTGCAGTCTCCTGCAAGGCGCTCAGGAGTCCCTCGCCATCTTTCACGGACCTCACGCTTACATTTCTCCGAAACTATATGAAAACCGGGAAAGCGTCCCAACCTGGAACTATGCCGCTGTGCATGTCTACGGTCACCCTCGCGCGGTTACCGATCCCGAACTTCTTATGGAAGAGGTTCGCGAAATCATTCAAGGTTTTGATCCGGACTACTTCGCCCAATGGAGCAGCCTCAACGACAAGTTTCGCTACGGAATGCTGAAACAAATCGTCGGCTTCGAGATGGTCGCCACCCGCATCGAGGCCAAGTTTAAGATCAGTCAGAATCGCACTAAAGTAGACCAGGCGAACGTGATCGCATCTCTGGAACAGGCCGAGGACACGGCTGTTTCCGGCGTCGCCCGAATGATGCGGGAGCAGGGCCTTGGTGTGAGCACGATCAAGAAGCAGGAGTAGTTGGCGAGCACTCCTGCCCGCCAACTTTGACACATGAACCAGCGCACGAAATCATCGACAAAGCTTCCACTGACCGGCGTTCGCGTGCTCGTCGGCCGCGCCCGCCATCAAGCCAGCGCACTTTCGACCCAATTGCGGGGACTGGGCGCGACCGTGATTGAGATTCCATTCATCGAGATTCGCCCGCCCCGGTCTTTCAAGGCGCTCGACACTGCTCTCAAGAACCTTGCAGACTACGACTGGCTTATCCTCACCAGCGCGAACGGAGTCGAGGCCATGTGGAAGCGGCTAGCCCATCTTCGCCTTACGAAGACGGCGGTCAGGCATCTCCGCATCGCGGCCATCGGTCCGGCGACAAAAAAGGCCATCGAACAGCGCGGCGGAGAAGTGAGTGTCGTTCCCAAAGAATATGTAGCGGAGTCCGTCGTACGCAGCCTGCGTAAGCGGGTGAACGGAAAACGCGTGCTGCTGGTCCGCGCCAAGGTCGCCCGCGATGTGATTCCGCGCGAACTGCGCCAGGCCGGAGCAGATGTCGATGTGGTGGAAGCCTACGAAACCGTCGTACCGCGATCTTCGCGCACGCGGCTGCGCAAGGTGTTTGCGGATCCTGGACGGAGTCCGCAAATAGTCACTTTCACCAGTTCTTCCACTGCCAAGAACCTTGTGGCATTACTGGGAAAGAAGCATCCAAATTTCGACGATGTCCACTTCGCTTCGATAGGCCCAGTCACTTCCTCGACGCTGCGCGAACTCGGCCTGCGCGTGGACATTGCGGCCAAGCAATTCACAATCCCCGGCCTAGTCAGAGCCATCGTCCGGGCTATGCCTCGTCGCGGCGTTATTCGGTGAGCGAACAACTGCAATCGGCCGGGACGACATGAGCCAGCAGAAAATCGGCGACTCGTTTGTAGGCGTCAATCTGATTTTCCACGCGGGCGAAGCCGTGGCCTTCGTTTTCATAGATCTTATATTCAACCGTTCCGCCGCGCTTCTTGATCGCATCCACCACCTGCTGCGTCTCCGACTTCGGGCAGCGCGGATCATGCCCTCCAGCAAGCAACAGCAGCGGTGCCTTGATCTGATCGATGAAGTTAATGGGCGAGCGGTCTTCGTACAACGCTTTATTCTTCACCACGTCGCCCATCGTCGCGAGGTCGGACTGTTGCAGCACCGGATCTTCGTTCTCGATCTCGGTGAACCAGTTCACGAAGGGAACGATGGGCACACCCGCGGCCCAAAATTCCGGAGCTTTCGTCACCGCCATCATGCTTAGATAGCCGCCATAGCTTCCGCCCATGACGGCAATCTTCTTGGGATCAAGATGGCCGGTCTGCTTGATCCAGTCGACGCCGGCCAACACATCCTGCAAATCGCCGCCGCCCATGTCAAACAGATTCGCCTGCTGAAATTCTTTGCCGTATCCCGTCGAGCCCCGATAGTTGGGCGCGAGCACCATGTAACCCTGATTGGCTGCGTATTGCACGAAGCGGTTGAACGAATTCATGGTCTGCGCGGTCGGCCCGCCGTGAATATAAACGATCGCGGCATTTTGTCCGTTGCGCGCCATGTTGAAAGGCACGTAAAGAAACGCCGAGATCGTCCACTTGCCGTCGCGGCTGGGATAGTGCACCAAACAAGGCTCGACCATGTCTTCCGAGCGCACGCCGGCGACGAGTGAATGTGTAACTTGATGCGACTTGGCCGTTGCGAGCGTATACACCCAAAGATCGCCGGGAGCAGTCGGACCATTGTGATAATAGAGCAGTCTCGATCCGTCCTTGGTGAAAGCAGAATGCCCTCCGGCAGGTTCGTTCACGCCCTTTGAGATCGCCAACACCGTCGACTTGCCGGTCGCGAGGTCGTGGAAGTAAATATCTTCGTTGCCATCAACGTTGGCGCTGAAGGTGATGTGCTTGCCATCCGGAGAGAACTCGCCGCCGCGAATCTCCCATTTATCCCTGGTCAGCCACTTGATCTTTTCAGGAACAAAGTAACCTTTCTCCGCCCCTTTCATTCCCACGTGCAGCAATCCGATATTGTCGTATCCGTTACCAGCGTTGGATGTGACCAGCACGGTCTCAGCGTCGTCCACTCCAGCGCTTGAGAAATCATTCGCTTGATAGCGCTGCTCGCCCTCATGCGGAGTAAGCAGCGTGCTCTTCCCCGTCGCGACATCGGCAAGAAAGATGTTCGAGTCCGTCCCCTTCGCCTGCTCCTGCGTGTAGACGATGTACTTGCCGTCTTTCGACCAGATGGGATCGGAGTTTCCCTTGTCCTGAGGCGTGCCGGTCGTGAGGTGCTTCACCTCGCGCATCACCATGTCGTAGACGTCGATCTCGTACGCTGCCGCTGTCTTCGGCTTGACCTCGTACGCCAGGTAGCGACCATCAGGCGACCACGTCGGATTCATCTCGGCGATCTCGCGCGTGCTGGTGAGGTTCACGACCTTGCCGGTCTTCGGCGACACCAGAAAAATATCCCACTGCTCATCACCGTCGTAGTCAGACTGATACGCGATCCACTTTCCATCGGGCGACCACGCAGGTGACGTCTGGCGCTGGTCGCTGACCGTGAGTTGTACCGGCCATCCGCCTTCCGCGGGCACCAGCCACAGGTTATTGCGCCCGCTCATATTCGAAATGAAAGCAACACTCTTGCCATCAGGCGACCACGTCGCACGCCCCACCTGATGTGTCATATAAAGCTTCTCAATGGTCAGGCTCCGCGGTTCGACCTGGGCATTGGGTTTGGAGGCGATCTGTTTGGGATCGGTTACCGCCTGGGGCACAGGCAAAGTCTGGGCGAGGCCGGTGTGGGCAAGTGCAGGGCACATAAATACGACGATACCAAAGAGTAGGTGAGTGCGCATGGACAGTGGAAGCATCGAAGTGAGCTGCGAAGAGAAAGTTTATCAGAGTTCGGCAGGCATTCAGGGAGACGGGAACTATGCCTTCGCGTTCTTGTGCATATCCACCGTGCTCCAGGTTTTGTCGGCGGCGTGGCAGAGGTTTTCGAGCGCACAGTCGACACACTTCGGCTTGCGGGCGATGCAAAGTTTGCGTCCGTGCCAGATGATTTGGTGGGAGAAAAGAATCCAGTGCTCGCGTGGGATGATGCGCATTAAGTCCTGTTCGATCTTTTGCGGGTCACTGTTCGCAGTAAGTTCAAGGCGGCGGGAGATGCGGTGAACGTGGGTATCGACGACGATGCCTTCAGCTTTTTTAAACCATGTGCCCAGAACTACGTTTGCGGTTTTCCGGGCGACGCCGGGGAGGGTTAGAAGCTTTTCCATGTCGTCGGGGACCTGGCCTCCGTAGTCGGCGACGATTTTCTTAGCCGCGCCCACGACTGACTTGGATTTGTTGCGGAAGAAGCCGGTGGAGCGGACGTCGGGCTGAAGCTGCTCGGGGGTCAGCGCGGCAAAGGCCTGTACTGTCGGATATTTGCGAAAAAGCTCCGGCGTGACCCGGTTCACGTTCGCGTCGGTCGATTGCGCCGAGAGGATGGTCGCGACCAGCAACTCCCAGGCGCTCGAATGAGTTAGGGCGCAGGTGACTTCGGGATAGAGCTGGTCGAGACGCTTGAGGATCTCGGCAATGCGGTCGGGAGCCAGGGGATTATAGGTGGATTTGGTTTTGCTTGCTGTCTTCCGGCTTTTCGGTGCTGGCGCCGGAGCTGCGCTCCGGGGACGGCCAGGAGTGCCCGTCCCCGCACGAACACTTTTTCTTCCACCGCGGGGCATGAGGGCAACATCTTAGCAGAGACCTCGGTAACCACCGAGATGATTGACTCGACCCGTATCCCTCGGTAGTCTGGAGTTCAAGCACTCCATTCAGAGAATGTTATGGCCGTAAGTTCCATTCAGCTCGGGCAGGTGTGGCGCAGCGACGCCGATGGCCAGGATTATCTGGTCACCAAGGTCTACAACGAAGTTTTCAGTCAGTACGCAATGCTGCGCCTGGCCGGCATTACCGCACCCGATGCCCCAACCGTGCGCATCAAAGTGACCAAGACCCCAGAAGGTGCAGCGCTCGCCGGCTATACCTTTACCCAAGACGGCTCGTTCTAGCCCACGGCGTTTCCCGCCTCCAATCTCCGATACACTAAACAGTCGGTTATTCGCGTCCAGTCTCAGCCCGGAAGCCAATGGTTTTACTGAGAACTGAGAACCGAGAACTGAGAACTGCTCTCCAATGACTGAAAACATTCTGGGCATCCTCTTTGTCTTCATCAACGCGGTAATCGGCACGACCGGCTACGGCGGCGTCGCACTTCTGATGGCCATTGAATCGGCGTGCATCCCCCTGCCTTCGGAACTGATCATGCCTTTCGCGGGCTATCTGGTCTTCACCGGCACGTTCAAGCTGCTATGGGTCGCTACTGCGGGGGCAATCGGGTGCAACCTGGGGTCTTTGGTGGCATATGAGATCGGTTTTTATGGCGGACGTCCGCTGGTAGAGCGCTATGGGCGCTGGATTCTCATGGGCCGGCGAGAACTCAACTGGGCCGACCGCTTCTTCGCGCACTGGGGATACCTGGCTGTGTTCATCGGCCGGCTCCTGCCAGTGATTAGAACCTTCATCGCGCTGCCAGCAGGTATATCGCGCATGCCCCGGGGACGGTTTCACATTTACACGTTTCTAGGATCGTGGCCTTGGTGCCTAGGTTTGGCGTATCTCGGAATGAAGCTGGGAGCGAACTGGCGCGAACTGGGCAAGTACTTTCATAAGTTCGACGCGGTGATTGGCGTGGTGCTGGTGGCGGGAGCTGTCTATTTTGTTTGGACGCACTGGCAGAACAGAATCAGCCGTCCGCCGGCAGTACCCAACGACCGATCCTAGCCCGGGATTTTCAACCGCCGAGCGCTCTCAGTCTCGGTAGTTTAGAATAGCTCTATGGCTCCCGAACTAAATTTCGGCCCCTACGTCTCCAACGAGGACGGCAAAAAGGTCGTCAAGGATCTGACCTTTGGCAATCCCACTCCGGAAGGGGTCGTGCTCTCCACGCTCGATTCAGCCGTAAACTGGATGCGCAAGGGCTCCATCTGGCCCATGACGTTTGGCCTGGCCTGCTGCGCCATCGAGATGATGTCGATGGGCGCGTCGCGCTTCGATATTGCGCGCTTCGGCGCGGAAGTATTTCGGCCTTCGCCCCGGCAGAGTGACCTTATGATCATTGCCGGACGAGTCTCAAACAAGATGGCGCCCGTGATCCGGCAGTTGTGGGAACAGATGCCGGAACCGAAGTGGGTCATCTCCATGGGAGCCTGCGCGACTTCCGGCGGCGTCTTCCAGAACTACGCGCTGGTGCAGAGCGTCAACCAGGTGATCCCCGTCGACATTTACGTTCCAGGGTGCCCGCCGCGTCCCGAGCAACTGATTTACGCTATCACGCTGCTGCAGGAGAAAATCCAGAACGAGCGCGGGACCATCAAGAAGGCTTTGAACCTTTCCTGATGTCCGTGGCGTCGCCGACCGCTCCTGATCTTTACTCCATTTCTTTGTGCATACTCCGTCTTTCCTGCCTCACAAGCATGTGCAAATCTTTTACTCGCCTTCCTGTAAATGGCTCTCGGTGAGCCACTTGGAGGGCCAGAGCGTCGCATGGTCATTGATCACGCAGAGGACGGCGAAACTATTCCATGCTGGGGTGAATCTAACTTCCTAAAGCGGCTTGCCTTGAAGAGGGCAGTCGCGCCCGAGGCTAGACTTTGAAGAACCCAGGAAAAACCGTCTCAGGTGTGGGAGGTGCTCCATGATGGCAAAGTTGATTGATGCAGTTTTCGGTTGCAGGCACTCCCGCTACAGCTTTCCGGTGACCATTCGCGGAGCGAAACCACGTCCGCAAGCCGGTGCGTTGACCGGAACGTACGTAGCTTGCCTCGATTGCGGAAGAGAATTTCCCTACGACTGGCACGAGATGAAGGTCATCACCTCGCAAGCCGAAAGGCGCGAGTACATAACCTCGCTGACCCATAGACAAGCCGCGTAAACTCATCTGCGGCGTGTCATCCCGAGCAAAGCGAGGGATCTTGGGTTTTGCTTTAAGCGCCGATCCCGACGCCGCAGGCAGAAACCAAGATCCCTCGCCTCGCTCGGGATGACAAATCCGTCAGAGAGCGATCTAGCGCGCCGGAACCGTCGCTGCCGTTCTCTTTTCCATTGCCACAAACTCGCGCTCTTCATGCCCGGTATAGATCTGCCGCGGCCGTGCGATCTTCTGCTCCGGGTCGGTGACCAGTTCCTGCCACTGCGCCAGCCACCCTACCGTGCGCGCAATGGCGAACAGCACCGTGAACATCTCCGGCGGGAAGCCCATCGCCTGGTACATGATGCCGGAATAAAAATCGACATTCGGATAGAGCTTGCGCTTCACAAAATACTCGTCTTCGAGAGCGATCCGCTCCAACTCCAGTGCGATATCCAGCTTCGGATTGCGGCCCGTAACTTCGAAAACCTGCTCCGCCGACCATTTAATGATCTTGGCCCGCGGATCATAGTTCTTGTAGATGCGGTGTCCAAAGCCCATCAGCTTGCCGTGACCTTCCTTCACCTTCTTCACATAGGCGGGCACATTTTCTTTCGAACCGATTTCATCGAGCATTTTCAGCACTTCTTCGTTGGCTCCGCCGTGCAACGGTCCCGCCAGGGCCGACGCTGCCGATGCCGTCGAGAGGTAAGGATCGGTTTGGGCGCTGCCCACCGAGCGCATCGCATTGGTGCCGCAGTTCTGCTCGTGATCCGCATGCAGAATAAATAAGATGTCGAGCGCGCGAGACAGGACCGGATTCGCCACATACTTCGGCTCGACCATCTTCCACAGCATGTTCATGAAGTTCTCGGTGTAGCTCAGATCATTATCCGGATACACGTAAGGGAATCCCACGTTGTGACGGTATGACATGCCCGCGATCGACGGCGCTTTGCCGATTAGCCGCTTGATCTGCAGCAGCCGATTTTCGGCATCGTGTACCTGCCGGGCTTCCGGATACACGCTCGACAACGCCGCCACCGTGCTGACAAACATCACCATGGGGTGAGAGTCGTAACGAAAGCCCTCCATGAACTTCTTCGTGGTCTCGTGCAGCATGGTGTGATGCGTAATGTCATGAACCCAGCTCTGAAGTTCGGTCTTCGAAGGCAATTCTCCGAAGAGCAGCAGGTAGGCAACCTCCAGGAAGGTGCAGCGCTCGGCCAGCACTTCGATGGGATATCCGCGATAGCGCAGAATGCCCCGGTCGCCATCGATAAAGGTGATGCTGCTGCGGCACGATGCCGTATTCATGAACGCCGGGTCGTACGTCATCAAGCCAAAATCTCCGGGGCCCGTCTTGATCTGCCGCAGGTTCATCGCCCGGATCGTGCCATTCTCGATCGGAACGCTATACGTCTGACCGGTGCGATTGTCGGTGATCGTCAGTGTGTTCTCAGGCATGGAGGACCGCTCCTTTGCGCTAGACTAGCGTAGCTCAGCCTATTTCCTTCGGCAACAATCCGCCGTAACCAGGGTCATAAAACAACATCCAGCGCACACAAAAAAACCGGCGGCCACAGCCGCCGGTCGCTCGATCTTTCTCGCTCCACCACTAGTTCGTCGAATCATCGCGACGCTTCAGGGTCGGACGGTCATCATCTGTCGTCTGACCGCTCCCGGTGGTGCCGTCGCTGCTGGTCGAAGTCCGCCGCAAGCTGGGTTTATTGGCGTCTTTCTGATCCAGCACCTTGTGCCGATTCTCAATCGACGCCAGCCGCGCTTTGACCTCGTCAAATTCCGAGGTGGTCACGACGTACTGGGGCTTCGAAGGCAGTATCTTCCGAATTTCTTCCTGCGACTTCTCAATGCGATCCGCAGTCTGCGGATGCGTTTCAAACGCCTTCGAAATCGTCCCCGGTTTCTTCTTTTCCATCGCCTGTAGCTTTTCAAAGAAGGAAACGAATGCCGAAGGGTCATACCCGGCGCGGTACATATACTCCACGCCCAGATAGTCTGCTTCCGCCTCGAAGCCGCGCGAGAACTTCAGGAACGTCAACGGAATCGCCAGTCCCGAGGCTTCATAGCCTGCATAGCCAATTACGCCCCCGATGAAAATCAACGGGATCGACGCCATCTGCATGATCTGCGCCCGGGTCATTTCCCGCGCGTAGTGACAGGCAGCCACGTGGGCGATCTCGTGAGCCATCACTCCCGCCATTTCGGCTTCCTCATCAGCCGCCAGGATCAGCCCGGAGTTCACGTAGAAAAATCCGCCGGGAAGCGCCATGGCATTCACCACGTCGGAGTCGATCACCTTAATCGTGAACGGCACTTGCGCATCAGAGTTCCGCACAAGGTTCTGGCCGATGCGGTTGACGTACTCCGTAATTACGGGGTCATTCACCAGCTTGATCTGGGCCTCGACCTGCTGCGCATACACCCGGCCCCGCGATACTTGCCCTTCCACCGTGTACCAGTTGCCGACGCCGCGTCCGCACCCTACGTTTCGGTTCCCCACCGCATCCACGTCCGTTTTGGTGCCGTCGTGCTTGATCTGGCTGTCATCCTGTGTCGGCAAGGCAGCCGGCGCCTGCTTCGGCGCATTCTGAACTTCGGCGGCTTTCGGCTGGCCGCTGTCTGGATCCTGCGTAGGAGTTTGAGTTTGCGTCTGACTTGGAGTTTGAGTTTGGGTTTGATTCGGATCCTGTGTCTGCGCCTGCGTCCAGGGCCCTGCGCTGAACGCCGCCAATGCCACCGAGATTGCCAACCGACGCAATTTCATGGGAACTCCTTTACCGCCAACCGACTCTTACGCCACATTATACGCCCGCCCCGAACAGACGGATCCCCAACTTCTGCTCCTTTTTTAGACGCACCCCTCCCAGTCCGGGTTATCCAGGAATGCCGGTTTAGGGCTATGAAGTCTCGATTTAGCGGTGGAATGGCCCTGCGAGGCAGAGGCCGCGCGGCGCAGCCTTAGTCGTAGTATTCCAGCCCCAAGTGCGTGATCAGCTCCTCGCCCTTCAAGTGCCGCAGCGTGTTCTTCAGCTTCATCAACTGAATAAACAGATCGTGCTCGGGATAGAGCCCCGGCGCAGTCATCGGAGACTTAAAGTAAAAGCTTAGCCACTCCTGAATCCCCAGCCCGCGCAACTCCGAACATCGTTTCGCCAGATCGACGAGCAGCACCAGGTCAAGCACGATCGGAGCCGCCAGTATCGAGTCGCGGCATAGGAAATCGACCTTGATCTGCATCGGATAACCCAGCCATCCGAAGATGTCGATATTATCCCAACCCTCTTTATTATCACCACGAGGAGGATAATAGTTAATGCGGACCTTGTGGTACATATCGCCGTAGAGTTCAGGATAAAGCTCGGGCTGCAGAATGTGCTCCAGCACCGAAAGCTTCGATTCCTCCTTGGTTTTGAACGACCCTGGATCGTCCAGCACTTCGCCGTCGCGGTTGCCAAGGATGTTGGTCGAGAACCACCCGTTCAGCCCCAACATGCGGGCCTTGAAACCGGGAGCGAGGATCGTCTTCATCAGCGTCTGCCCAGTCTTGAAATCTTTTCCGCAGATCGGTGCTTCGTTCTGCCGCGAGAGTTCGAGCATCACCGGCAAGTCCACGGTCAGATTCGGCGCGCCATTGGCGAACGGGACGCCCTCCATCAACGACGCGTAGGCATAGATCATCGACGGCGCAATCATCTCGTCGTTCTCCCGCAGTGCCTTCTCGAACGACTTCGGGGTTTGGTGCGCTTCGGTAGGCGCGATGAACGATTCCGTCGATCCGCACCACATCGTGATCAAACGGCTCACTCCACTGGTCTTCTTGAAGTTGCGAATGTCGTCGCGCAACTGCTCGGCGAGGTCCATCTTCGTCTTGCCCTTCTTCACGTTGGGCCCGTCGATCTTCTTCACGTAATTATGATCGAAGACCGCCGCGCGCGGCGTCACCGAAGAAAGAAACGGCTTTAACTGGTCTAGCAGGCGCTGATCGAGGACCCCTGCCTTTGAGGCCGCTTCATACATGTTGTCTTCGAAGATGTCCCAACCCGTGAAGACCAGATCGTCGAGCCCGGCCAGCGGCACAAACTCCTTAATTTTCGGCGAACGCCCGTCGGTGCGCTTACCCAGCCGCACCGTCCCCATCTGCGTCAGCGACCCGATCGGTTTCGCCAGCCCTTTGCGAATCGCTTCCACCCCGGCGACGAACGTTGTCGCCACCGCGCCCATGCCCGGGATCATCACCCCGAGCTTCCCTTTCGCGGGCTGGATCGTGCCGTTGTGCCGGGAACTGCTGTGCCCCTTGCCTTCGGACTTGACCTCCACCCGGGGTGTTCTCGATGCCGTCTTCGCTCTTGCGGACTTCTTCCGTGTCGCCATATTTTGGCCGCTTCCTCAGTAAGAATCTTTAGGGATGTGCAAACCTAGTATGTTCTCGTATCCGGCACGACTTTTGCAAACGAGAGCGGCCAAACGCGCAGAAAATCGGTTTAACGGCGTAGCGGCATCATCCAGTGGGGAGGCGCCAGAGCCTATGCCCAGAAAGCCGTCCTCGCCTGTGACCGAGAAAGCGACGCCCAGTTCCAGCCACCAGCCCCGCGACAGATCAGCCTCATAGATATTTTGCGTTGGACTCCCGTGCCCACTTCCCTGATACTGGAATTACTTCGCAAACCAGCTCTGCAGCCGGTCCCGCGAAGCTGATGTTTGCATGCCAGCCCTGCTGCGGGTAATGCAATTCTCCTGACCCTGTTGTTCTCCACTCAATCTGACTGCGCCAATTCGGCCTGGCGCCGGAAGTGTGCTCTTCAGACTACTCAATAAAGAACAGGAGATTCCAATGAAGTCGATTCGCAGATTCGTCTATGCCGCCGCACTAACCTTGAGCGCCCTGAGCTTCTCCCCCAGTCTGGCATCTGCTCAGGAGGCGGCCGGAACTTTCACCTTGGCCCGCGAAGTCCGCTGGCAGAATGCCACGGTACCGGCGGGAAAGTACCGGTTTACCATTGCATCGGGCGGCCGCGCAGAGATCCTCACCCTGCGCAACCTCAAGGGCAGCGGCGCAAGCTTCATGTTGTTAGTGATCGATACTGAGAGCTCCCAGCCTTCAGACCTCAGCCAGCTTGTCGTCGTCTCCAGGCCAGATGGAAGCTTTGTCAGCGCGATGCAGCTTCCGGAGTTCGGAATAACGCTGCACTTCGCGGTTCCGGTCGAGACTCGTGAAATGGCACAAACGGTCGCAACCACGACTGCATCTGCCGCCCGCTAACTTGTCCGCTGCCAAACCCGAGGGCAGGACACCCAGATCTGCCCTCGGGGTTTCCTGATTTGCGAATTTCTCAGCCGCTATCTTTGGGGACGAAATAGTTCTTCCCGCGGCTGGCATTCGATTCGAAGCCTCAGGCAGGCCTCGGAGACGCCGAGTTGACCCTCACTTCATCACTCAGCACAATCGCTTCGGCAATCTCTTTCATCGCCTTGCGCTTCTGCCGGCTTTGGCGTTGCAGCGTCAAGTAAGCCTGTTCCTCACTCAATCCCAGATCGCGCTGCAGGATTCCTTTGGCGCGCTCCACTACCTTGCGAGTCTGCAATTGTTCCGATAGGTTGGAATTGGCATCCTCCAGTCGCGCCATCTCGATCTCGGCGCCCACCAGAAATCCAATGGTCGAAATCAAGCGGATTTCACGGCGCCGGTAAACATGAGTCTGGCGATGCTGCAGGTTGATGACACCCATCACCCGCCCCCGGCACATCAAAGGCACCGACAGGAACGCTTCGTAAGTATCCTCCGGGAGCTCGTGGAAAAACTGAAAACGGGGATCCTCTGCCGCTTTTTCGGCCACCGCCACCGGCTCCCGGTGTTCCGCCACCCATCCCGTAATGCCCTGCCCCACTCGCAGTTTCAAACGGTCCACAACTTCCGGATGGGAATTTTTCGAGGCTCGAAGAACCAGATCGTCGCCCTCCAGCACATAAATCAAGCAGGAATCGCACTTCACTAGCGCAGAAGCAAAATCGACCACACGAGTCAGCACTTCGTGAAAGCCGTCCGCCATCGCCAGCCGGACGCCGATCTCGTGCAGCAAATCTACATGTGAGTACTCAACTGATATTAAAGGGTCCATGATTAAGAGTAGGACCCGATCAAGAGTCTGTCTAACTCCAAATTTCAATCACTGTCATAAAGGATTTCCCGCGTGATCTTTACGGTTCTTTAACATCCTCTGGGAAAGTGCTGCATCCTCGGAATCGCGGGCCGGAGTCCGGGCCAAGGCCGCTCGCTCCAGATACTACTTCTCCACATCGACCGTTTTCACCGGCAAATCCCAGTGCCCATCAAGAATCTCAAACCGCCGCTGCTCTTCCCGCTGGAAGGTCTCCTGATCGGGGTACATCTGCTTCTGCAGAGCAGCTTCATCAAAGGGTTCGTTGGCCACGGTCGCATCCTTGAAGACGATGGTGACGCGGTAGTCCCAACGCCCGTCCTCGGTCGTGTGGTAGCGCGGCTGGTCCACCCATATCTTTGCGATCCGCCCCATCTCCATTTCTTTCTTGAGCACCGGATAGTGATTCTTCTTGAACAGGTTTAGAAACTCGTCCGCATGTCCCCACTTCGCCTTGTAATAGTATTCAATGACAAAAGGCTTGCCGGACGCTGCAGGCGCAGACTGCGCGGGCGCGGCGATGGGCCAGATTATCGTGAGGAACAGCAGCAACGTGAAAGCGTGCGACATTCGAATCACTAAATCCTCCTCGTGAACGCCAGCTTGTACACTATCAGGACGCTCAGGAAAAAGCGCCTTTGCGACGGTGTCGATGACCCCCTGGACTGGCGGCTTGATGCAGATGGAAACTGACCAGCAGCAGATTCTGAAGCTCTTCGAGGACGGGGACCGCGCCCTGATCGCGGCCGATCTCGCCGAACTCTCGCGAATCTTCTCCGAAGAATACATCCAATACGATGAAACTGGCAGGCCGTCTACTAAGCAAGAGGTCTTGAACAATCTAAAGTCCGGCGCGATCCGCTATATTTCGATGATTTCCAAGGGCCGCCGAATCCGCCTGCTGAGCGAAGGCGTGGCGATCGTGCACGGCTCCGAAGAAGACGAGGTTGAGCAGGCGGGCAAACGCTTCCCGATCCGCTACGTCTACATGGATGCCGTGGTAAAGCGGAATGGCAAGTGGCAGATCGTAGCGTCGCAATTGGCAAAGCTCTCCAGTTGAGCCTTTCCGGCGGCCTGGTCACGTCTCCAGAGAACCCTCAACACCCAACTACAGCATCTACAGTATGGGCACGAGCATCCTCATTTGATTAATCTCAAGCTCTACTGATAACGCCCCCATCGAGCAGGTGCTGGTTCCAGGGAAATCGGCACCTGCTCCCTTCTCTAGCGCCTTTACAGGTTCTCCTCCAGCCAGATTACAGCGCTCGGAATCGTCAAATACACATTAAGAAGGATTTGGTCGCCAGTGGAGCGCAGCTAGACTTTTTTGTGTTCGCACAATCAGGTTTGAAAGGAGGGGTCATGCTCTATTGGACGCTAATGTTCTTGGTGTTCGCCCTGATCGCCGGAGTCTTGGGCTTTACCGGCATCGCACTTGCAGCAGCGGGCATCGCGAAACTGCTATTCGTGATTTTCCTGCTGTTCTTTTTGATTTCACTCGTCACTCATCTCTCGCGACGAGGGAGCAGTGTCTAGCCCAGTGTCATCAATGAAGCAAGTGCAGCAAAGGAACGCGAACGCAAATTGCAAAGGAGGCAAAAACATGAAACTCACCGGAGTAGTCAGGATATTCGTTCTGATTTCCCTTCTCGGGGCAACCGCGCTGATATATGCGCAGGACCAGCAAAACGACGTCAAGCCCGCGCAAGACGAACCTCGCCCTGAAGCAACTAAACCGCCGCGCGATGAGGCCAACCCCCCGCGCCAGCAGGATGAAACCAAGCCGCCTAAGCAGGATGAAGCCAAACCTCCCCGAGATGAGGCCAAGCCAGGAACCCAGGAAGCCGCAAAGCCTTCCAAACAGGAAGAACACGCTCAGCAATCAGCTCAGCACGCGCAAAAAAGCGGCCACATTCCTGATGACAAGTTCCGCGCCAATTTCGGGCGCCAACACACTCTTGTTATCCATCAAACCACTGTTGTCGAAGGCCAGCGGCGCTTCCAATATGGTGGCTACTGGTTCAACATCGTAGACCCGTGGCCGGTCGGCTGGGCTTACACGGATCAGTGCTACATCGACTACGTAGACGGCGAATATTTTCTATTC
The DNA here is from genome assembly GCA_963827005.1 of uncultured Acidobacteriaceae bacterium. Taxonomy (GTDB): domain Bacteria; phylum Acidobacteriota; class Terriglobia; order Terriglobales; family Acidobacteriaceae; genus Sulfotelmatobacter. Next base: position 428,420 of record CAWGZD010000005.1, on the reverse strand, counting down.
GATCTGCTTCATCCCGGCGTTCGCGTCGCTATTGTGGTCGTCCTGTGACCATCGCTGGGCGTTGAGTTGGGCAGTCGCGCCCTCCATTTTGCGAAATGGAAACATTTCGCAGAGTGGAGGGCGTTTTAATTAGCTCTCGCAGCCGCGCATGATTCTTCCCAACCTTTGCAATCTCTTACCGCAACTAACTTCTGTATAGCGAGCAAATTTCGGAGGCGCGGGACGGCCCACGCTTTCTCAGGAGGACTTTTATGGCAGACGATATGGAGAAAAAGGGTCAGCAGAGCGGCCAGCCTGGACAAGGCCAGCAGGGCAACCAGTCCGGTCAGGGCCAACAGAGCGGCCAGCCCAACCAATACCAACCCAAGAAGGGCGGCCAGGGGCAAGGCGAAAACGAGGAAGATGATCAGAACCGCGACCGTCAGCGCCGCGCTTCCTAATTCGTCGTTTCGACCTAGTAAATCGCTGATGTTGTGGAAGTCCCGGCCTTTCAGGGCCGGGACTTCATTTTGTCGGGCATGGGACCGCGTCCATCCCGCGCAACCTGGAACTGGAGCTAAAGCAATGACAACTCGGAAACGTATGCCGAAACAGGAACCTCTTCTAAATGCTGTCGCCCGCAAACTGGGGCACGCGGCCGGCACATTCACCAGGGTGACCCAAGACCTCAAGGAGAACATGGCGCCCCTTGCCGAGAACGTTACGGCGAAGGTGCGGGAGGCTGCGGAGATCGCAATGCCGACGAAGCCGCGCGCCCGCAAAACCCGCGCTAGGAGGAAGATTTCCCGTGTCTCGCGAACGCACCCGGTGAAACCCGCGGCTGGAGCGGGCACGAAGCGAAAACGGATGAAGAAATCATCGGGCCGCCGGCAAAATAGCGGCACAGTGAAGAAATAGTCATTCGTCAGTCCCTAGTTTCGCAAAAAAACCTTACATTCGCTCCCGGTGACGAGTAGGGAAATAATTGGCGGCGCACCGGGGCTGCACAGTATTGTGAGTGAGCCGGTCTGATCTTAGAGTGCGGAGAGTGCAGAAAGTTGAGCTCTCCATGGCATACAAATTTGCAGGACATCAGGTCGTGACTCACTCTCCGTCCCCGGAAGATCTGCGGCGGGCATTTGAGAGTGCCGTGTGCGAGATTCATCAATCCGATCTCGCGGCAAATCGCCGGCTGCAATACCGGACTCCCATCGTTCCGCGCGCAAAACTTCTGGGGCTATCCCAAGCCAGCGCGGAAAAGCGCGCATTATCCAACGCGGCTCGCGCTCTGGCTGAGTTGTGGAAGGTGTGACCAAGCCCCCGCTTCCCTTCGCCGAGCAACCCTGCAATAATTACGTCCTGGGATCCTTATCGGCGCTGCTTGGCGCGATTTCTTGCGGAAACTAAAGAAACGAGGCCTCAACTTTCTGAGGCCTCGGATATGTAGAACCGATGCAGACCGGGAATTGAGCGCTCTTACCTGCTTCCCTACTCAGCTTGGCTCAGAGTACTGGGCTTCGGCCTTGGATCAGGCGGATCAAGACCGCAATCACCGCCAACACCAGCAGAATATGAATGAATCCACCCAGGGTGTAGGAACTGACCATCCCCAACAGCCAGAGGATCAAGAGCAACACGGCAATAGTCCAGAGCATCGGCGTTTCCTTTCTGGAAGAGGTGTACCTGCAATCAACTGCTCTAAAGTTTAAGCAGGCCGCAGCGCTGCAGGTATCCAGTGAAGCCTTTAGCCAGGGCTCAATCTAACTCTACTGGCGAGAGATTTCACGATGACGCCGTGGGCTTCGGATCGCATTCGATAAATCGAAGTCAAGAGATCCTGTTCAATAGATCTGGACGATTCCGTTCCGCACGGCATAGAGGGTTAGGTCGGCAACTGAATGCAGGTCCAGCTTGCGCATCAGGTTTGTCCGGTGAGTTTCCGCCGTCTTCACGCTTAGATTAAGAGCCGTCGCGACCTCTTTGGTGGTCTTGCCCTCGGCGACGAGCTGAATCACTTCCCTTTCCCTCGGAGTCAAAACGCATTGTCCGGAAGCCTCCTCCTGCGGGTGCAGGTAGCCGTCAACCATCATCTGCTCCACTTTTGAGGTGAAGAACGTTCGTCCTTGTTGCAAAGCCTCCACAGCCGCCACCAGATCGCGGCCAGCGTCGGACTTTAACAGGAAGCCGCGCGCTCCCGCGGCCAGCACTTCCCGTACCACCTGCTCCGCATCGTGCACGGTCAAGATCAGGATCCGGGCGTCAGGCGCCACTGCCAAGATTTGCCGGGCCGCATCCAGGCCGTTCAAGTTCGGCATTCCGATATCCAACAGGAAAATGTCCGGCTTCAACTTACCGGCATACTCCACAGCTTCACGACCGTCTTGAGCCTCGGCGCAAACCTCCCACTCCGCATGGCTTTCGAGAACGGAGCGAATTCCCTCCCTCGCGACCTCGTGATCGTCGGCGATGAGGATTCGAAGCACGCTCAAGCTTCACCTCCAGAACCCAGAGATCAAGAACGACAAGTGTCTCGAAAACCGCTCGAAACAAACTCCGTCTGAGAATAGTTGCACTCGCAACAGCTACAGGTTGTGGCGAAAAGCGCGACCTGACGACAGGGATTTAATGAGCACGAGGATTGCCAAGTTCACAGTCCCTTGAGTTCCAGCGCCTTAGGTCGAGAACCGAAAGGAGACCAAGGAAATGCGAGGTAAGATTTTCACCACAGCTTGCGAGGATGAGGCTGCCGCCGCGCCACAGCGTGGCGTGCGCATTGACTCTTGAGGTTCGTTCAGCGCGGTGCTGGGATTCAGCTGCCTACTCTTCGGTATGCGACACAGCGAATCAAGGCGTTCTTGGCGGATACACAGCCAGGGAACGCCGCCAATCGCTGCAATGGCGGGCCGGCATTTCAGACGAGAGTCGTCTCCGGCGTATTCCGAACCTGCGGCGGCATCTGGATCTGGATGATGTTGTTCTTGATGGCATAGACCACCAGATCGCGGATGGAGTGCAGGCTTAGCTTCCGCATGATGTTGCTGCGATGGGTTTCAACTGTCTTGGTGCTCAAGTTCAACAGTACGGCCACTTCCTTGGAACTCTTGCCTTCAGCGAGAAGCTGCGTAACTTCCCGTTCACGCGCGGTTAGCGTAGGCAGATCCGGTGGCTCATTCCGGGAGATCGCGTGTCCCTTCTCCAGGAAGCCCGCCAAGACCAGGTCGTTCACTCGCGGCGTGAAGAACATTCGTTTGCCCTGCAAGGCTTCGACCGCGGCCACCAGATCGCGGGCCGCATCGGACTTGAGCACAAACCCACGCGCCCCGGCATCGAGGGCTTCACGTATAACCTGGTCGGAATCGGTGATGGTGAGAACTATGACTTTGAAATGGGGATCGTGCTGCAGCAACTGGCGTGTGGTGTCCAAGCCGTTGAGGAATGGCATGCCGATGTCTACGATCACAACATCAGGTTTTAGTTGCTTGGCCATCTCGACCGCCTCGCGTCCGTCCGATGCCTCTCCGCACACTTCCCATCCCTCATGCTTCTGGAGAAGCGCGCACAAGCCTCGGCGTACGATTTCGTGATCATCGGCCAACAAAATACGAAGTTTCACGGCATCCTCCAAATTACAGGGTTAGCGATCAAAACACTCGGACATGCTTACGATCGGAATTCAACACGAAGCCTGTGAATTTCGCGCCAGCGCGGTAAAAATCCGGTGCTGGCTCACCGCGTCCACGGCTTCTAACAAATCACGTGCGGCATTCGACTTCACCACATAGCCTCTGGCTCCCGCGTCCAAAGCCTCACGCATCATCTGCGGCGAGTCGTGCTGGGTAACGAACAAAACCTCGACACCGGAGGTCTTCAGCTTCTGCTTCTGCTGAATCAGGCGGCACGCTTCCAGACCATTCATCTTAGGCATGGTAACGTCCAGAACAACCACGTCGGGTTGCAAAACCTCGACCTTTTCCACGGCCTCGATTCCATCTGACGCTTCGCCCACCACTTCCCAGCCAGATCTCCCCTCCAACAAAGTCCGCAGGCCTTGCCTCACGATGGGATGATCATCCACCAACAGGATACGGACTGCCATAAGGTTTCTGGCTCTCTGAGGACTACCTCGTACCACCATTCGCCACGATTTCACCGCTGGCTTTGGTTCCACCGTATCCCGTTCTTGTTCCACCGTATCCCGTTCTTGCCGGACAATCTTACTGCTGCCGGACGACAACATCTCGGTGAATCAAGTCGAAAATAGCATGGTACTACGCTGGGTCGAATACAGGGAATCCTGTATTTTTACGCCCCGAATCGGCTTCAGTTGCCGATCGAACTCATTGATGGGAAATAAGTTCCAGCCTGCAACAACGCGTCAACCGCCTCAACGATGGAGCCAACATCCGATTTCGCACAGGCTCCGCGAATGCCTACCCTGCGCGCCTCCTCGGCCAGTTGCTTGGACAAGTGGATCGTGACCATCAGGATAGGAATTTCAGGGAAATGTTCCGTGATTTGCCGGGCTACATCAAGCCCGTTCAGGTCCGGCATCTGGAAATCGAGCAAAATCATGTCAGGAGGATTCTTCTCCACCCGTTGCAGCGCTTCCCTTCCAGTTCTGGCCTCGTCGCACACCTGCCACGTGCTTCGCTGTTCAAGCAGAGCTCGAAGATAGTGCCTGACCGCCGGGTTGTCGTCCACTACGAGAATGCGAACCAAGCGGCACTCCTTCGACTCAGAGCTCAGGTTTCATGTTCGGCTTTGACTCTGGCTTGGCTGTTCATTCGAGCCAAGCCGGCCATTTCTTAGTGTCCTTTGCTGTGACCTTCTGCTTTGTGCTTTTTCAGCACCGTCCGCGCAGCCACTTCCTTGGCCCGGTCACCATAGCGCCCGGACCGCTGCGCACTTTCCTTGATGTGTTCGTACTCCCTTTGCTCTTTTGCGCTCACTCCACGAAGGTGCTTTTTTTCTGGCAATGTTCACCTCTGCAAATTCTTTCAACCATAGACTTTCAGTCGCGTGCTCGCAATACCGTAAACTCCTGAGCATTCAATACTGCAACACTCGAACTTGTGCAGGTGGGGATTTCGTCTCCCGATCACCTACCTGCCCGTCGTCCCAAAGGACGGGCAGAGTTGCGGGCGATCGCCGTTCTTTCCGGAAGATGGCGATTCGCTGACGCGATTAGATGCGGGCCGGCGCAGGATCCTCTTCTTGGGAAATAACAGATCGCGCATCTTCATCTTCGCCTTATGCAGTTGCGATTTCGAATTTCCGACCGAGCACTCCAGCATTTGGGCAATCTCATGATGCTGGTATCCTTCCACCTCATGCAGGTCGAAGATCTGCCGGCATCCTTCGGGTAACTCATCCATGGCGCGGCGCAACGCAAGGCGGTCAACCGTCCCTGAGAGGCGCGGATCCGCTTTCCCGACATCTCGTCTGAGAGACGGCGATTCCGGCGACACAGGCTCATCCAAGGACAACAACGGCGGCGATTTCCGGCGCCGCAACTTCATCAGTACCGTATTCACCGCGACCCTGTGGAGCCACGTGGAAAAGGCTGAATCGCCCCGGAATGAATTGACGCTGCGGAACACTTGCAGAAACGCCTCCTGGGTTAGATCTTCTGCATCGGCCACATCTTTCGTCATCTGCAGACAAACTGAGTACACACGCTTCTTATGCAACTGGAAGAGTGTGGCAAAGGCCTGCTCGTCGCCGCGCTGCGCGCGCTGAACCAGGCCGCGTTCGGAATTGTTTCGGTCGGCTTCATCTCTGACCGGAATCAGATTTGCTTCTGTCGCAGAAATCACGCAAGTCGCCAAGGTAGTCCTCCGATCAAACTAGGGTGCTTGTGTCTTCACTCTTCAAAGGTAGCGACAGCGCGGCCTCCATCCCATCAGTAGGCTCCTGTAATTGATTGCCAGACTTGCTGTACAGAAGAAGCGGAAGTCACATTGCGGGTACGCCGCTTATTTTGTGGGGCGAGGTTGCACTTCTTTACAAATCACCGGCTCTCCAGAGAGAAGGCGGTCTAACGATTTTCACTGGAAACTGCAAATGGTGGGACTGAATAGTCCCACCATCTTGCACACACAAAGGTCCGTTGACTCACAAACCATCCGAAATCGAGCAGCTTCTACAGCCGCCCGGCCAGAAGCAATACAAGCAACACCACGACCACCAAGCCGAGCCCGCCGCTAGGGTAATAACCCCACGATCTGCTGTATGGCCAAGCCGGCAGCGCTCCGAGCAATAATACGACCAGCACTATGAGTAGAATCGTCGACATGAAATCCTCCGATGATCGTTCGTGTTCCTGGTTTGAAACTTAGGCCAGGCTTGGAAGTAAACCTGGCCTCGAAAAGGTAACTGTCAGACTCTGAAGTCAGCGACTGGCAGCCATCGGAATTCCCGGTGACGGCTTCAGTTCACTGTGTTCCCTCGCCTGTCCCGAATATCTCCTGATCGCAGCCAGAAACGGTTCGCTCGCCTCTTTGGGATTGACCTTCCCGCTCAAAATGTCCGGGAACGGTACAAAGCTCCCGTACAGAATTCGGGTTTCATCTTTGTCCTGCGTAACGACAGAACCGTTCAAGTCGATTCCTGCAAAAATGCCGCGAGCTCGCGAGTAGGTCAGCACTTCCGCCCTCATCTTCCAATCTGTGTCGGCGGCAGCATCGCGCCCAACAGGGCCTGCGGCGGCCGAAGCATCTGCACCAAGCTTGAACTTGCTCGACAACAGGTGCTGCATTCCATCCTCATTCGTCACGATCATCACCAAGTCGACGGCCTGGCCGCCGAGTTGCAACCCCCAGCTTCCGCCCGTGATAGTGATCGGTGCGGGAGCGCTCCACACGCCGCTTTCAGTCCGGCAGGTAGCGACGCCTTTCCCATGGCTGCCTCCGAAACCCACAGCAATTTTCACCATCGAAGGAATCACGGCAACGCACTTCGCATCGCTCATCACCTTGTCCGGGATTGCTTTGTCCGGAGTGGACATGATTTCGTTCAGAACTTTAGCGGACGCATCCAGGCGTTTGTCGATATCGGAGCGGTCTTTGTCATCAGCGGACCATGCCATGCCGATACACACCAGAAGACCAGCGCCAAGCACCATGAGATATCTCGGGAGTAAAAAACCAATTTTCCTCATAAGCCGACCTCTTCCCTGCTCGAAGCGAGCAAACTGTTTCGGATTTTTCTTACGCCGTCAAAGTTAGCCCGCTGGCGGTATTCATTCCATCCGGTTCACCCTGTAAAGTGAACCAGCGTCTGCCCGAGAAGGGGGGAGGTGATTGAGAGTTCTACAGGCTTTATGAGGTGGTTAATCCTGGCAAGTACAGTGACGCCCGTATAGATAGCGGAACATTGAAACTGCGAGGGGGCGGATGCTAATGCTTCGGACAATTAAAACTGGATGACCGTAGAGGCTACGTCTCTTGAAGCAACTTTGCAGGGCAGCTTTAGGCACACCCGTCCAGAATGGCGGTCGACTCTCGCAACACCGACTCTCGCAACACCGAACTGCAGGGAATCATAAGTTCGACGAGTGTTCCGGGTTGGGCATTGGTAAGCCGCAACTCTCCGCCAAATTCCTTAGCTCGCTGTTTCATTCCTCCAATGCCCACTCCAACACTATCCGGCCGCAACTCGGTAATGCCGCGGCCGATTCCTTTGCCATCGTCTCGCACCGCAACCACAATCGTCCCTTCCCTTTGCGTCAACGTAATCCACACCTTGGTTGCCTCCGAGTGCCGGAAGACGTTGGTCAGGGCTTCCTGAACGATTCGGAAAACTGCGGTCTCCACATCCGGCGCAAGCCTCGGAAATTCGCTGGGCTGCACCTCGAGAGACGTCTCAAGTCCGCTGCGCTTTGTGAGCCCCTCGACATACCAGGCAAGCGCGGAGAGCAACCCAACTTCATCCAGCAAAGGCGGATGCAAAAGGTGGGACATCGTTCGCACCTGCTGAATGGCACGATCGACGATGCTGCTCGCCTCAGTCCAGGCTGCCTGTGGCGGAGGAGCAGGTTGTTGCAGGATCATTTTATCCAGCACCATCTTGGCCACGGCCAGTTCCTGTCCTAACCCGTCGTGCAGATCGCGCGCCAGCCGGCGGCGCTCTTGATCTTGCATCGTCATAAGGCGGATGGAGAGACGGCGCAATTCGTCTGTTCTCCGGTCGACCATCTTTTCCAGCTCGGTCGCACTGTCGCGAATCGATTGTTCCAACAACTTGCTGTCGTGGATGTCGGAGCAGGTCCCATACCATTTAACGATGCGCCCCTCCAGATCGCGGATCGGAACCGCTCGCGACCGGAACCAGCGGTAGGTACCGTCTTTGGAACGCAAGCGATACTCAGCTTCGTAGCGCCCTCCCGACTCAACGCATTGCATCCAACTCTCCGTAATCCGGCCCACATCATCGGAATGGACCAGATCCAGCCACTGGATTCCCTCGCCAACCGCCGCCGCGGTGCCCGTGTAGTCGTGAAACCGTTCGCTGACGTACTCATATCGCCCGTCTCCCTGACTGCTGAAGATGACGTCCGGAGCGGTGCTTACAATGGCGTCCAGTTCCTGATTCTTCCCTATCAGTTCCACGTTTAGCTGCAGCAGCAATTCCGCCTTGCCAGCCAGCTCTTCAGTGCGTTCGAGCACGCGTTGCTCCAGTTCGCGGTTCAGCGTCTCCAGCTGACGCGTCTTCCGGTGCAACTCCGCAAATACCCTCACTTTCGCGCGCAGGAGCTCTGGAACGACAGGAACGGAAATATAATCCACTGCGCCGTGCTCGTAGCCTTTGAGCTGGTCGAGATCGGTCAGATGCACTGCTGAAACGAAGATGATTGCCGTCCTCTGAAAGCGGGGGTGCTGACGAATCATCGCTGCCAACTGAAAACCGTCCAGCTCCGGCATGCTCACATCCATCAGCACGACCGCAACGTCGGTCTTGAGCAGAACTTCGAGGGCCTGCTTCGCAGAGGTAGCTTTGATCAGGTTCTCGCCGAGTCCGCCCAGCATCACTTCATAGCTGAGCAGCTTGGCGGGCTGATCATCCACCATGAGAATATTGACCTTCTCGTTCGTGCCCATTTATTTTCTCCGCGGAGCTAGCAAATCAAATTCACGCATGCCACGGACAACTGCTACCGGTGAAGCCACATACGCAGCGACGAGAGCAGTTGCTCGGTATTGACCGGTTTGGCCAGATACTCGGACGCTCCTGCTTCAAGACATTTCTCGCGGTCGCCCTTCATCGCTTTTGCAGTTAAAGCAATGATCGGCAAGCGCCGGAACGAGGCGTTTTGGCGGATCACCTGCATCGTCTCGTAGCCGTCCATCTCGGGCATCATGATGTCCATCAACACAATCGCAATATCCGGCGTCGATTCGAGCTTGGCAATAGCTTCCCGGCCGGTTCCGGCCGTGATCACCATCATGCCCCTACGTTCAATAACACTGCTCAACGCGAAGATGTTGCGCACGTCATCGTCTACCACCAGCACTTTTCTTCCCACCAGGGCATCGTCAGAGTGGTGCAAACGGTCCAGCAGACGCTGTTTTTCCTCCGGGAGATCACTGACGACACGATGCAGGAACAATGCCGTCTCATCCAGCAGACGTTCCGGCGACTCCACTCCCTTTACCACAACGCTGCGTGCCAGCGAATGCAGACGGGCATCCTCCTCCGGGGAAAGTTCCTTGCCCGTGAAGACCACAACCGGCAGGTCGCCCAATGTCGGAGTGTCCCGGAAACGCTCCAGCACGTCGAAGCCCGAAATGTCGGGCAGACGCAGATCAAGCACGACGCAGTCGAAGCTTTGCTCATTCACCACCTCGATTGCCTCCGCACCCGTGGCCACGACGGTAACGTCGATGTCGTCATAACCCAGAAGTTCCTTGATACTGAGTTGCTCGGCCGGATTATCCTCCACCACCAGCAATCGCTTCCGTCGAGGAGCCGAATACTCCTTGATGCGAGCCAGCGCCGCCTCCAACCCTTCCGGCGTCGTAGGTTTCGTAACAAATGCAAAAGCTCCGCGGGCCAGTCCGTGATGCCGGTCTTCGTCCAGCGTCAGCATCTGAACCGGAATGTGCCGGGTCGCCGGATCCTGCTTCAGGTGGTTCAGCACCGTCCAGCCCAGCATGTCCGGCAGGAAAACGTCCAGAGATACTGCGGTTGGATGGTACTCCTGGGCCAGCGCCAGAGCTTCCGCACCACGGTTCGCCACAAGGACTTTGAAACCCTTATCCCGCGAGAGATCGCACAACACACGCGCATAGTGCGCGTCATCCTCAACAATCAGCAAGATCGCATCGTCGGGTTGTAAATTGTCTCTGTCATCGGGAATCTTCTCAACCGGAAGCTCCACGACAGACAATTGCACCGGCGAGGCTGACGACCGGGATCTCCCCTCTGGCAGAACCGCGACCGACGTGGAAGGTCCCACGTAGGTTTGCGGCAAGTAGAGAACGAACGTGCTGCCACGGCCCGGAGCGCTGCGCAACTGGATCTCTCCACCCAAGAGGCTGGCCAGTTCGCGGCTGATCGCCAGTCCAAGACCCGTGCCGCCGTACTTGCGGCTGGTGCCGGCATCTGCCTGCTGGAACGCCTCGAAGATAATGCGTTGCTTTTCAAACGGAATCCCAATCCCAGTGTCGGTGACTTCAAAGGCCACGACCGATGCTGCCTTACTCAGGATTGGATGACCCTCGGTCCAACCGCCCTTCGCCAGAGAGACAGATAGCCGGACGCCTCCGACTTCCGTGAACTTAAAGGCATTCGACAGCAGATTCTTTAATACCTGCTGGAGACGCTTCGAGTCGGTGACCACGCTGCGTGCAAGGTGAGGATCGGTTTCCACTTCGAAGGTGAGACGCCGGTTTTCCGCCTCGTGCCGGAACGGACGCTCTACCGCGTCCAGCATGCTGGCGAAGAAGACCTCCTCGGCCTCCACGGAAACCGTCCCGGATTCGATCTTCGACAAATCAAGAATGTCTGTAATCAGGTTCAGTAAGTCAGTTCCAGCGCCATGAATCGTGCGGGAGAACTCAACCTGTTTCGGCGTCAGGTTGCCGTCGGGGTTATCGCTGAGTTGCTGGCCGAGCACCAGGATGCTGTTCAGCGGCGTCCGCAATTCGTGCGACATATTGGCCAGGAATTCTGACTTGTATTTCGAAGTCAGAGCCAGCTCCTTGGCCTTTTCTTCCAGGGCTCGGCGAGCCTGTTCGATCTCCTGGTTCTTGCGTTCGACTTCGACGTTCTGTTCGGCAAGCTGCTGGGCTTTCTGCGCCAGTTGCTCGTTGGTTTGCTGCAACTCCTTCTGCTGCATCTGGAGTTCGGTGGCCAACTGCTGCGACTGCTTCAGCAGTCCTTCGGTCTGCATGGTAGCCTCAATGCTGTTGAGCACGATGCCAATGCTCGCGGTCAGTTGCTCAAGGAATGCCAGCTGAGAGGTTGTAAAACTGCTGAGCGAAGCCAGTTCAATGACCGCTTTCACCCGGTCTTCAAACAGAACTGGAAGCACGATCACGTTTCGCGGAACCGCCTCGAACAAGCCGGAGCGAATCGCAATCGTATTTGGCGGCAAGTCGGAAATCAACATTCGCCGTTTTTCCGAGGCGCACTGCCCTACCAGTCCTTCGCCCGGCTTGAGCCGCCGCAGATGTCCATCTTCGCCGTCGCCCGCGAAGGCCGACAGCAACACCATCTCGGTAGACTCCTCGCCGCCCATCTGATAGATCACGCCCTGCTGAGCGCTTACCAGCGGCGCCAACTCGGAGAGCAACATGCGCCCCACCGTCGCAAGATCGCGTTGCCCCTGCAACATGCCGGTAAAACGAGCCAGGTTCGTCTTCAGCCAGTCCTGCTCCGTGTTGCGATCCGTCGTAAGACGGAGGTTGTCGATCATGGTGTTGAGGTTGTCTTTCAAGTCCGCAACCTCGCCGCTGGCTTCCACCTGAATGGAGCGCGTCAAGTCGCCCTTCGTCACCGCCGTGGCAACCTCAGCGATGGCTCGAACCTGATTGGTTAGATTGTCGGCCAGCAAGTTAACGTTTCCCGTGAGATCCTTCCATGTGCCTGCGGCGCCGGGCACGTTCGCCTGGCCGCCAAGCCGGCCTTCCACGCCGACTTCGCGAGCCACGGTTGTGACCTGGTCGGCGAACGTGGCCAGCGTATTCGTCATGTTGTTGATGGTTTCCGCCAGCGCGGCAACCTCACCCTTCGCATTGACTGTCAGCTTCTGGGTCAATTCGCCATTGGCTACGGCCGTCACAACTTTCACGATGCCGCGCACCTGTTCGGTCAGGTTGGCAGCCATTACGTTCACATTGTCAGTAAGATCCTTCCACGTCCCGGCCACGCCCGGAACCTGCGCCTGCCCGCCCAGCTTGCCTTCCGTACCCACTTCGCGAGCCACGCGCGTCACTTCGGCGGCAAAGGCGTTGAGCTGATCCACCATCGTGTTGATGGTGTTCTTCAGCTCGAGAATTTCGCCTTTCACATCGACAGTGATTTTGCGCGACAGATCGCCGCGGGCCACAGCCGTGGTCACCTCGGCAATGTTCCGTACCTGACCGGTAAGATTGCCGGCCATGGCGTTCACCGAATCCGTGAGATCCTTCCAGGTTCCAGCCACGCCAGAAACGTTAGCTTGGCCTCCCAGCCGACCCTCGCTACCTACTTCGCGAGCTACGCGCGTCACTTCAGCGGCGAATGAACGCAGTTGCTCGACCATCGTGTTCAGCGTTTCTTTCAACTGTAAGATTTCGCCGCGCACGTCCACCGTGATTTTCTTCGAGAGATCGCCGTTCGCAATGGCCGTTGCCACTTCAGCGATATTGCGTACCTGGCCGGTAAGGTTGCTGGCCATGAAGTTCACATTGTCCGTCAGATCCTTCCACGTACCGGCCACACCCGGCACCTGCGCCTGTCCCCCCAGCTTTCCGTCAGTGCCGACTTCGCGCGCTACGCGCGTCACCTCGCCGGCGAACGCGTTAAGCTGATCAACCATGGTGTTGATCGTGTTCTTCAGTTCGAGAATCTCCCCTTTCACGTCGACAGTGATCTTGCGAGACAAATCCCCGCGGGCCACCGCCGTCGTAACTTCGGCGATGTTGCGCACCTGACCGGTAAGGTTTCCAGCCATCGAGTTAACGGAGTCCGTAAGATCCTTCCATGTGCCGGCCACGCCCGGCACGTTGGCTTGTCCTCCGAGGCGTCCTTCAGTGCCGACTTCACGCGCCACGCGAGTCACTTCACCGGCGAACGCATTGAGCTGGTCGACCATCGTGTTGATGGTTTCCTTGAGCAGCAGAATCTCGCCGCTGACGTTAACCGTGATTTTCTTGGAAAGATCTCCGCTCGCGATGGCGGTAGCGACTTCGGCAATGTTCCTCACCTGGCCTGTCAAATTGCTAGCCATCGAGTTGACCGAGTCCGTAAGATCCTTCCAAGTTCCGCCCACACCAGGCACCTGGGCCTGCCCGCCGAGTTTGCCGTCAGTGCCCACTTCGCGGGCAACACGGGTCACTTCTGACGCGAAGGAACGTAATTGATCCACCATCGTATTGATGGTGTCTTTCAGTTCCAGAATTTCGCCCTTCACGTCAACCGTGATCTTGCGCGACAAATCGCCGCGAGCCACAGCGGTAGCGACTTCAGCGATGTTTCGTACCTGGCCGGTAAGGTTACTGGCCATGAAGTTCACATTGTCCGTGAGATCCTTCCACGTGCCGGCCACTCCAGGCACTTGCGCCTGTCCGCCAAGCTTGCCTTCTGTGCCGACTTCACGTGCCACGCGCGTTACTTCTCCGGCAAACGCGTTGAGCTGGTCGACCATCGTGTTGATCGTGTTCTTGAGTTCAAGAATCTCGCCTTTCACGTCGACCGTAATCTTGCGTGACAAATCGCCGCGAGCCACCGCCGTCGTAACCTCAGCGATGTTGCGCACCTGACCGGTGAGGTTGCCCGCCATCGAGTTCACGGAGTCTGTAAGATCTTTCCACGTACCGGCGACGCCAGGCACGTTGGCCTGTCCTCCCAGACGCCCCTCGGTGCCCACTTCACGGGCCACGCGTGTCACTTCGCCCGCGAAGCGATTCAGCTGATCGACCATCGTGTTCAGCGTTTCTTTGAGCTGCAAAATCTCACCACGGACATCGACCGTGATTTTGCGCGAGAGATCGCCATTGGCGATGGCGGTCGCGACCTCGGCGATGTTTCGAACCTGGCCAGTAAGGTTACTGGCCATGAAGTTCACATTGTCGGTCAAATCCTTCCAGGTGCCGCCAACTCCGGGCACTTGAGCCTGTCCGCCGAGTTTGCCTTCAGTACCAACTTCGCGCGCCACGCGGGTCACTTCGCCCGCGAATGCATTGAGCTGATCCACCATCGTGTTGATGGTGTCCTTCAATTCGAGAATCTCACCCTTTACGTCGACCGTGATTTTGCGCGACAAATCGCCCCGAGCGACTGCAGTGGTCACTTCGGCAATATTCCGCACCTGCGCCGTCAAGTTTCCGGCCATCGCGTTGACTGAATCCGTAAGATCTTTCCAGGTACCCGCCACGCCCACGACAACAGCTTGACCGCCCAGCTTTCCGTCCGTACCCACTTCACGAGCAACGCGCGTTACTTCCGAAGCAAACGAGCGCAACTGGTCCACCATCGTGTTGATGGCTTCTTTCAGCTGCAAAATTTCGCCGCGCACATCGACCGTAATTTTTCGGGAGAGGTCGCCGCTGGCGACCGCAGTTGCGACTTCAGCAATGTTTCGCACTTGCCCAGTGAGGTTACTGGCCATGGAGTTCACTGAGTCCGTAAGATCTTTCCACGTACCGGCCACCCCCGGCACCTGCGCCTGGCCACCCAGTTTCCCATCGGTACCCACCTCGCGTGCCACCCGCGTCACTTCGGCGGTGAAGACGCTAAGCTGCTGAATCATGGTGTTGACGATGTTCGCGGAGCGCAGGAACTCGCCTTCCAGCGGCCGGCCGTCCACATCCAGCCGTACGGTTTGCGTGAGATTTCCCTGGGCAACGGCCGCGATCGCCCGGGTTACTCCTTCCGTCGGCCGCAGCAGGTCCTCAACCAGAGTATTGATCGAGACTTCCATCTCGCCCCACGCCCCTCGGGACTCATGAAACCGTGTGCGCTCGCGCGTTCTTCCTTCCTTCCCAACCACTTGCCCGACACGCTTCAGTTCTCCTGCCATCTGCTGGTTAGCGGCGACGATGGAATTAAACGTGTCAGCGACTTTCCCCGCTAACCCAGTCCAGGAGCCTGGAAGGCGCACGGAAAAGTCGCCATCTCGCATGGTTTGCAGGCCCGCCAGGATCACGCTGAGGTCTCCCGAAGATGGCTGAGCTACGTGGGCGGAATTCCCATTTTTCTTGTTTCTCTGGTCTTCGGACGTGCCCTCAGCGACGGCAGTCGTCGGGTCCTGGCTATTTCTCTTCATCTTGTTCTCCGGAATGCGGCTGAACCATGGAAATCACGGTTGATCCGAATATCTGTTTAGAACTGTCGACACAGGAAGAATCTACAGCTGACATCGATAGGTAACACGAGAAACTGTAGGATGACTCTAGGGTCTTTACTGTAGGGGCGCCGGGGATGAGGAAACCACTTCCTTTGTCCGGCCAGGAAGGGCTAATGGCTGGCGCGGCGCCCCCCACCACCTACGGCCGCTAGATTATGGCCTCGATTCGCTCTGGTCTTTCCCGCCAGTCTTGGGAACGGTGGCTTCTGGCTCCGCTTCGATGGTAACCGCTACCTCGGCACCCGGCTTGAGCCGCACTTTGTCGCCATTCTCATCCGTCAGAGTGTTCTCAATACGAATCTCTCGATAGAGATGATCGGCGCCTTCCACCGAGATTTGCGCCTTCTCCGGTTCGCTCGGCATTACAGGCTTGATAATCTTTTCGACAGTCGCGGGGAGTGTTGTGCTTGGTTTTTCGCTCATAGGTAGTTCCTACCTCCGGGGGTCCAATCGACGACCAGGATAATGGTCTCGGTCGTATGGCTGGAATTATAACGCTCCAAGTATCAGCTCCGTTTGGACTCGCTACTTAGATTTTGGTCCCGGATCGGTTTTGCCTACGTTGTCATGCTCATCTTTGTGACCAAAATCCAGACCAAAGTGGGGTTCCGATTCCGTGCCTGTGATCCTGATAGGGACTTCCGTACCGGCGCCGTTCTTGTTGAAGAACGGGTCGACCGGCTTCAAAAGAATTGACTTCCATCCGGTCGTCATCTGCGAGACTTTCGCGTCAAGCCGAGCCGTGCCCCGAAAATCGAACTCTTGACCATCTAACCCGTAGGTGCCGGTCATGTCGACATGCGTTCCTGGTATAAGAAAATGAAGCAACGAAAAAGACAAGAGGCCGTCCTTTAGAGTGAACACCCCTCGCAAATCGACTGGCACGTCCGCTTCAGTGTGTTCCTTCGCCTCTCCGGGTTTGCCCTGGCTGCGCAGACTCAACGAATCCACCTTCCCCTGAATCTTCTCGTTGGTGAAGTGCGCGCGGAGCACGTGAAAGCTGCCGTCCAAATTTAACCTGTCGGCCACACTCGCCTCACCCGGCGCAAGCCTGAGTTTCGTCTTCATTTCAGCCGGACCGCTCATGATCGGAGGGTCGGTGTGCACACCGAGTTTCAACAAGTCTTCAATCCGCGCATCATCCAACACGACGTCAAGCTCTATTTCGTGACCATTCGGGTTGGTCACCCGGACCACGGACCCGCTCGCAGTAAACGAAGTATGCAGGAATTTCGCCTTCACCGGCCGGAGATAGGTGTCTCCGCTCGTGCCGTCGACAATAGCGTCGAATTCAGTGTGCAGCGGCACCGGATGCCCGCTCGTCGCAATTCGAAAGTCTGGCGTGTCAGTTTTTCCATGCACAGCAATGTTGCCCAGAGTCCCTGAATACTGGCCGGTCGATGAGAGCGTTCCTCCGATCCCCTTGATCGTCCCCAGGTCGGCATTCGTGAAGGAATACTCCCCCTGCACCGGCGTGTCCCGAGGACTTTCAAGCTGCCACGGCCCGAAGAGGCCTTTCGACTGAATGTCCCCCACGGGCTTGGGATTCACCAAGGTCGCGTCAAACTGGGAAGGCTGGCCGGGGCCAACGTCCTTCATTTTCAAATCGCCGATGGCAAACTCGAGCGGGGGCTTGCCCGGCTTCGAGGTGTTGATCACGAGCTTTGTATCTTGGCAAACGAACCGGTCGACGACGATTGTCATCTTTCGTGTCTTCGATCCCATGTTCGCCATTTCATGCCGCTCCCCCTTTGGCGGGATGTTTAGCTCCAGGCCTTTCACATACACAGTGTCGATGTGCATCGGCGAACGGAACAGGTTTTGCAGCCCGGTTTGAAATCGGAATTCCTGAACCGCAATCAGGGCCTGGATTCCGGGTTCATACGGATTGGGGTCCGTCGCACCAAAGATCTTCAGGCCTCCCCCGGAAACTTCAATCCCGTTGACCACGGAAACATGAAAACTGGCCAGTTCCACTTTGCCGTTAAAGCGATTCGTTAAAGTCTCGATAACACGAGCACGCAAAATGGGTTCTGCGCGAGCGATCGCCAATCGCAGCGCCACTGCCGCGGCCGCTAACAGGACTAAACCGACTACGGCAATCCATTTCCACGGGAGCGCCCGGCCCGCTTTCTTCGGAACCTGTTGGGAAGGAACTTGCACAGTCTCCATTTCAACATTAGATCGGGTATCCGCGATAGGGGTCTATACAGCGCTTCCCTCAGATTGTGCAGGAAACCGCTACACCACTGGCAAGTCGATCCTTCAATCCCATGTGCACAAAGTAAAGGCCGGGTGGGTAACCACCCGGCCT
This sequence comes from uncultured Acidobacteriaceae bacterium, assembly GCA_963827005.1. Classification (GTDB taxonomy): domain Bacteria; phylum Acidobacteriota; class Terriglobia; order Terriglobales; family Acidobacteriaceae; genus Sulfotelmatobacter. Next base: position 410,577 of record CAWGZD010000005.1, on the reverse strand, counting down.
GTGAACCGGACAACTCGGTTCAACTCTCTCCAACCACGCCGCCCCTATTAGCGGGGCTTCGCTGCGGCTGGAGCTGGAGCAGGCGCCGGACGCGACGCCTGCATGTGCTGCTGTTGTGCTTCGTGTCTTTGCTGCAACTGCTGGGTCTGTTGCTGGTGCTTCTGCTCCAATTGCTGAGTCTTGGCCTCAGTTGCCTTCTGTTTCTGCAACTGCTCATGTTCCTGGTCCTGTTTGGTCTGCAGCTTCTGTCGTTCCTGGTTCTGCTTCGCGTACAACTTCTCCTGCTGTTTCTGATACTTCTGGTCGGCCTTTGGGTTCCCTGAATTGGATGGGGTGGGTCGCTCCGCCGCCGGAAGGTCGTTCGGATGGACTGCCGGCCGCGCCGGCGATTCAGCGCGAGGCGCTGCACCACCACGATTTTCATCTGACGCCCGGTAAGGAGCCCCTGCCTCTTTCGCCGCGACCGCGCCGCGGTCGCTGAAGTCTCCCGGTTTTGGCGTAGCGGCGATCGGAGGCTTGCCCTGGTTCACCGATGCCCGCAACTCCCGGTTAGCTCGCGCAGCCTGCACGTGTTCATTCTGTGCGGCCACAGGCGGGATGTGCCGGTCACGTTCCGCCGCTTCCTCTGCAGGCGTTGCGCGCGCGTCGATACCGCCCTTGCCTCCGTTGTAGCTGACCCGGTTCACTGTTGTGTTCGTGATCGTCGTGTTGTAAACGTTGTGGATATTGGTAACGTTCACGTTCATCACAGCGCGGTTGTAGAAGAAGTGTCCATTGTCCCAGCGTCCACCCGCGAAGCCAACGCCGAAATAACCGAATCCGTAGTTGATCCCGCCGTAGAAGCCTACCTGCGGTCCCCAGTAGCCCGTGTGGAAAATAAATGCCTCGCCGCCCCAACCCCACCAGCCCGGGGTCCAGAGAAATCCAACCTCGGGAGCGAGAACCCACGTTCCCGGCACCCAGTAATAATCGGAAACATCGTCATCCCAATACCAATATCCCGGCGTCCAGAGATAACCATCGCCCGGGCAAACCGGTTGTTCATACACCGGCAACGCCGGCGGCCCAACGGTGATCGCCACTCTGAACTGTCCAAATGATGCCGCCGACATGGCTAGCATCACCAGCGCCAGCGCTAGCGAGCGAACTGTCAGTGATCGAAACGTCGAAGACATGCGCATTGTTTCCTCTTGCCTGATTATCCTTCGCTTGCCCGGTACAAATCTACGGCTGCGGGTTGCGCGGATCTCAGGCTCAACACCCGTCGTTAGGTGGACAGCGTAGTAAATGATCGACCGGCCTGCCCATCCCTTGAAAACTTTAATTCACCTCCGCAGTCGCTGTATGCCCCAAGACGCACTTCATCTAGGATGCGGAGCTAGGTGGCTTCGAGAGAAAGGCGATCGCCGAGTTAAGCCGTGGCGACCGCGGTCAAGACTTCTTCTAAAGTGGCGGCTTCCTGGGCTCCAGTGTGCCGTAGCACTTCCCGCGCCCAGAGCGTCTTCGCACCCTCCGCGCAGGAGACATACATCAAGACTCCCAGATTGCCCAACTGGTCTCCGAACCTCTCTGCGTCCTTTTCCGAAAAACCGAGCCCCATTAGCGTTCTGGCACTCCCACAGAGAGCCGGCGCTTCCCGCGCCCCCATCAGAGCGCGAAAGAAAGCCTGCGACCGGATGAAAAAACCTACAGTAGGAATCAGCACTGCGCCAAATTTCGAAAGCCAGCCAATCATCCCAGCCGTTAGCGCCGAAGCTTCCCTTCCGCCATTGAGTAGGCTTGCATCCCGAATGATCGACGCTATGGGATGAGCGGGAGACAGCATCATGCAGATGTCTTCGTTCTCAAAGCCAGCCTGGTTCAGATTATGCACGACGTCCAGCAAAGCGATGTCCTGGGAATAAATCCCGTAAGCGGCTGCTGTGTTCATTGCCATGTCGAAGTCTCCACGTAGGTCATTTGTATCGCGCGAGGTTCCCCGATTATTCCGATTCAACCGGGACAGAGATTCAAACTGTCATCATCCTGTGCAGCGTCCTCCGTAAATTACACTTGTCCGCAGCTCGTGAAACTCCGGTAAATCATGTAGGTGATCAGACAGTCTCGGGGATGTTAAGAACAGCAACTCCTGGATTCAAGGTCGTCCGCACAGAACAGTGGAGCCTTACGAAGACCTGCTCTCGAAATCAAAATAAAAATGATAGTGGTTACGACATCGAGGATTGAATTGCTCACGACACACTGGGCAGCAAGATTCGCTCTGCATGTACTGGCGGATGGTTAGCTCGGCACCGCAGGCTCCGCAAAGGACGGCTTCCTGGTTCCATTCACTCTCAGGCCAAACTCTGATCGGATGATCGGCGAGAGCAATGTGGCAATCTTTGCACGCGTAGTAGACGCCGCAGCACTTCATCTTGATCGCGACAATGTCAGTTGGTCCGTGATAGTGTTCGCAGCGCGTCTGCGCGCCGAGCTTGATCCCGCGCACATGTGGATGACCGGGAGGCATACTGGTTTCGGGAACAAGAGGAAATCAGATCGTCAGCAGTTCTTCGTAGAACCCGCCAATTTGCCGGTTGCGGTCGACGAAGTGCATCTCCAGTATCCAATGCCGCTTCCGGCCCAATGAGTCCGGCATCCGCATACGGTCGTGGTTCTTGGGATGGACGTATAGCGTGACCTTATCGCCCGCGATTTTCTCATGCGGAAACACTCCAATCAAATGTCCCGCTATCGGCCCGCCGTACTCCCAGCCACGGAGTTCGGCCATTTGCTGCGCGTAGGCATACAGTTCAGCGCCGGTCACGTCAGGGTGTTCTCGGAAGTACTGCTTCCCCTCGGCGAAAGCTGCTTCGATGTCGCGGCAGAGTCTCTGTTTCAACGGATCATTTCCTACGACGTAACTGCGCCCGAAATCGGCCTCCCATTCATCGAACACGGGACCAAGATCGAGAAAAACGATATCATCCTCCGCCACCACTAAATCTGGAGGGTTCTCATCATAGGGCGCCAAAGTATTCCGTCCCGCCCGCACAATGCGCTTGTGCCAATATTTATTAATCTTGTACATGCTCTCGGCGAGAGCGTAAATACCCTCATTAATCTGACTCTCCGCGACTCCGGGACGAATGAAATTGTGCGCTTCGACTTCTACGAATAGCGTTTGCGCCTTGGCTTGAGCATCCAGCAAGGCCTCGGCCAGCTGTTCTTCGGACAGTTGCATAACGCAACATCTTAGACTATTTCAAACGAGCAGTGGAATGCGCTGCCCGGAAGAAACGAACTCATTGATGGCTGCTGGCTGGGTGATCACGATCGTCGGGGATGAAGAACCATGTTACCGCCGCACTTCCCACAGACAGGCCCGCGCAAATCAGCACGACCACTCGAAAGCCGAATACAAAGGCGTCGCGAATGTCCCCGCTGACGGCGGCTTCCACACTTGAACTCAGGCCAGGGGGAACCGGCAAGCCGGCGAGTTTAATCTCGTTTGCTTGCAGCTCCGCCAGAACATCAGGCGGCAGCATTAAATGAACCAGTTTAGGATTCAGATGAAAAGCAAAGGCCTTCACCATCACGATCCCAAGGACCGCGATGGCAAGCACACTGGCCACCCTTGCCACCGCATTGTTGACTCCGGAAGCCGCGCCGACTCGGTCCTCATCTACTGAATTCATAACGACGGTGGTGAGAGGAGCCACCGTGACTGCCATTCCAAATCCGAGAACAAGCACCGGCGGAAAGAACTCCTTCCAATAATTACCACCGACCGAAGGCAAGGCAAACAGAACGAAGCCAAGCGCGACAATGACGGGACCAACCATCAGCGGCGCTCGTCGACCGTAGCGCGCGACAAGTCCGCCAGACCATCGAGACAGAGAAAACATAAGCAGAATCAGAGGCAGAATGGCCGCGCCGGTTGCGGTGGTGGAGTATCCCTGAACCTGGATCAAGTTCAAGGGGAACAGAAAAAAGAAAATTCCAGTAGCCGCATATAAAAAAAGCGTAAGCAGGTTCGCACCACTGAAGCTGCGGGATTTGAATAACGTGAGCGGAAGTGTCGGTGCGGCAACCTTGTCCTCGACAAAGACGAACGCAATCAGGCACCCGACACCAAGAGTCAGCCCCCCCAGAATAAGTGGGCTTTTCCAACCCAGGTTCAGCGATTCAACGAAAGCAGCGACCAAACTCCCGAGCCCTAAGGTAGCGAGAACCGCTCCTGGCCAATCGACGGGCCCTGCGTCGGCGCTACGGCTCTCCGGAATCTGCCAGTGCGAAATCACCACCACGGCCGCCGCAATCGGCAGATTGAGAAAGAATACCCACCGCCACGATCCGTGTTGAACGAGCCAGCCTCCAAGCACCGGCCCAATTGCAGTCGTAATCGCCGTGAAGCCCGACCAGGTACCGATCGCCCGGCCACGGCTCTTCTCCTCGAAGGACGTACTGATAATCGCCAGACTACCGGGCACGAGAAGGGCAGCTCCCACGCCTTGAATGCTTCTCGCGATGATCAGTTGATCGATGTTGGAAGCGACCCCGCAGCCCACGGAGGCCACGGCGAAAATCAACACACCTGTGACAAAGATCAACCGCCGGCCGAACCGGTCACCGAACGATCCGCCAACCAAAATCAAAGCGGCCAAAAAAACTCCGTAAGACTCAACCACCCATTGCAGATCCACCACCGTTGCGTGGAAGCTGGCCTGAAGCGCCGGCAGAGCAACATTGACGACCGTGCCGTCGATGAAAGCCATGCTGGAGCCGAGTATGGTTGCCGCGAGTACCCATCTCTTCGCCTGCTCGCCACGCGGAAGCGCAGCACTTGTCGATTGCAGCACAGCTTCGTCGCGAGGCCTTCTCATGCTGGCTATGAGTGTCTTTCACTTTGCGCGAGGTGCGCAAGATTAAAGATCGAACCATCGGGCCCGTAATCCGTCCCCCGCATAGCTGTCCTTCGCTTGTGCGACTTTGGAATACGAAACCGCTGTCGTTTTGCTATGCTTGAAAAAGCGAATCCGTCTGGACGACACACGCCTTTGAGACTATCCGAATCGCAAAACAGCGCCACGAACGCTAGCCACTCTATTGCCGCGAGCATCCTTGAACGAAAGACAGATATTCTTAGTCCGTTTGGGTATGCGTACGTTTGTAGTCGCCCGGGGTCCCGATGATTTCTAATATTCGCTACATTATCCTTGCCGTCGCTGCCATCCCTATCATTTATTACTTCATTGCGCTGTTCAGTGCGTGGCAATTCTTTCGCCGCATGGCATCTCGAAGCGCCGGCAATCAGGCCTTCACCCCACCGGTGAGCAATCTAAAACCGATTCGCGGACTCGACCCTGACGCGTACGAAAACTTTGCCAGCTTCTGCAGACAAGACTACCCGGATTTCGAGCTGCTTTTCTGCGTCGGCGAGGAGGACGACCCGTCCGTTCCCATCCTGCAGAAGCTAATGCGTGATTTTCCCGAACGCCGCATTCGCGTGCTGGTCGGCTCCGGCGGAACAGGATCCAACGACAAAGTCGTCAAATTGGCTCGCCTTGTCCGCGAAGCTCAACACAGCGTCGTTGTGATTAGCGATAGCGACGTTCGGGTAGGACCTGAATACCTGCGCACGGTGGTTGCGCCTCTGGCCGATCCTAAGGTGGGAGCTGTGACTTGCTTTTACGCGCCAATCGAAGATAAAACGCTTACCGACAGCCTCCAAACAATTGGTATGTTTTCAGATTTTTATGCCGGCATTTTGGTCGCGCGCCAGCTCGACGGTGTGAAATTTGCTTTGGGGCCGACCATTGCCACCACGCGCGAGCGACTCGCCGGTTTCGGCGGTTACGAGGCGATTGCCAACCGGCCCGCCGATGATTTGCTGGTAGGCCGCCTTATCGCCGATCAGGGCTGTGAGGTCGAACTTCTGCGCTACACGATTTTGACAGTCGCTGATTATGGATCCCTGCGCGCTCTTCTCCTCAAGAGGTTGCGCTGGATCGTGGTCATGCGCCACTTGCGGCCCTGGGGACACTTCGGCCTGCTTCTCACTCAGGGTTTGCCCTGGTCTCTGGTAGCAATTGCCATCCACCCCTCGTGGGGAGTTGCGCTCGGGTACCTCGGCTCATACCTTTTCCTGAGATTCGCCATGACCTGGACCGTCGGGATTTGGGGACTGAAGCAATCTGCACTTTGGAAGAAGTTGGGGCTAATCCCGGCGTGGGACGCCGTGGCTTTTGGCATTTGGCTGACAAGCTTCACGCGCAATAGTATCCGCTGGCGGGACGCGGAATACTATATTCGTGATGGCGCTCTTGTGCCCGTATCACCAGCCAATCCTGAGCCGGCGGGCTAAGGCCCAGGAAACAGAGCTCCCTTGTTGCTAAGCTCGCCGCGACACTTTATTCCCTGCACGACGATTTCCGTTGCTTTTCTCGCCAGGCCCTCCCACGATCTCAAGAGGAGCTTCTGTCTCGATCGCCGGTTCTCGATTCGTCTGCACATGATGCTCGTTGTGGGGTTGCCGCCAGTTGACTCGAGGCAACATCACGCCCACATCGACCCTGTCGCGATACTTCATGGCAACGTTCATTAGGGAATCCAGAAGCGAATCCGAAAGCAAATGCGGCTTCAGCCCGAGTTCGATCAGCTTAGAGTGTTTCGCATTGTAGTAATGCTCCTCCGCTTCCACCCGGGGATCGGAGAGGTGATCGATTTCAACCTTCAGGCCCAGTTTTTTCCCGGCAATCTGGACCATTCGGGCCAGCTCCAAAACTGAAAACTGTTCCGTGAACTGATTGAAAACCCGGCACTCACCTCGAGCCGCCGGATTCAAACACGCAATCTCGATGCACCGTACGGTGTCGCGAATATCTAGAAAACCTCGGGTTTGGCCTCCCTTGCCATACACGGTCAGCGGGTACCCAATCGCTGCCTCAACGCAGAAACGATTGAGAACCGTGCCAAAGACTTCATCGTAGTCAAAGCGATTAACGAGCGCCTCATCCAACGCCACCTCGTCGGTTACCGTTCCGTACACCACGCCCTGGTTGAGGTCGGTAGCACGCAATCCCCATATCTTGCAGGTGAACATGATGTTGTGACTGTCGTGCACTTTTGAAAGATGGTAAAAAGAGCCCGGTTGCTTGGGGTACGGCAACGTGTCTTTCCGGCCATTGTGCTCGATGGTGATGTAGCCTTCTTCAATGTCAATATTGGGCGTGCCGTATTCACCCATGGTGCCGAGCTTGATGAGGTGGCAATCCGGTCGAAATTCACGCAGGGCGAAGAGCAGATTCAGCGTCCCGACAACATTGTTTACCTGCGTGAAAACCGCGTGTTTGCGGTCAATCATGGAATAGGGAGCGGCGCGCTGTTCAGCGAAGTGGACCACTGCCTCTGGCTCGTAATCCTTGATCACCGAGGAAAGAAAGTCATATTCCGTGACATCGCCAACGAAGAGATCGATGGTGCTCCCGGTGAGCTTCTGCCAAACCTTCAGGCGATCCGGCAGGGGGCGGATGGGTGTGAGGGTTTGAACACCAAGCTCGAAATCCCATTGCCGACGCGCATAGTTGTCGGCGATCGCAACCGAATGTCCCTTCATTGACAAATATAGGGCAGTTGCCCAACCGCAGTAGCCGTCGCCTCCCAACACCACGACTCTCATTTCGCATCCTCCGTATTACCAAAAACCTGTCGTCTCTATGACTGAACTGCGCTGCATTCGAAAAACAACACAACATTGTCCTTTATGCTGCGCTTCTTTCCACTGGCAAAAGTAACACTCATTCTAGAACACTGCGGCCGCCTGGCGCGGTTCTCCTGGAGAAGCACCAATCGGAAGGTTTGTTAAAACGACCTTGCCACCGCTCGCTGCAACCATATTCAGGCGCGTAGCGCCTACCAGGGATTGCAACTCAGGAACCACGCTCTCCTTCAGAACAATATAGGAACGCTCGGGCTTAAGCCAGAGATTCTTGAATTGCGAATCGTCAATAAACACATCGGGTACGCCTGGAGCGTAAGCCCCATATTCTAAATTGTAGAAGCGCCCATTGCGCAGCAGCGCCGTGCGGTTCGTGTAGAAAAAGATGGAGGAAAAGGTGTAATAGTGGTGATCCACGATCAGCGTCCCCTCCGGCGATTTCAGGATTGCCTCCGCCAGCGGCCGCGACGACATATAAGGATCAAAAACGGCCATGGCCATGCGGGCAGCATGGAAAAACACAACCATCATCAGCGCGGCGGCCAGAAATGCCCGTTGGCCGGCGAATCTCCAGGTTGCCAGCGCGCCCAGGCAAAAAGCAATCGCAGCAACCAGCAGCGGCGTCCTGAGATAGGCGAACGAAGCCACCGTGAGATCCTGCATGTGACCCAACGAAAGCTTATACGCGCCGGGATGTTGGCTCAGGGCCTGCGAAATGTCCCCCGGCGCGGGAGTGTTGCGGGTGAGAAAGAACAGAGTTAATGTGACAATGCCAGCAGCGGCCGCGATCACTGCGAGCAGTCGTGTTCCGCGCCGGATCCAGTCGCCCCCCATCGCCATCGCCGAACCTAAAAGAAGCGCAAGCGCGGGATAGCAGGGCATCGAATAATATTCCTGGGTGGTGGAGAAGGTGAAGAAGATCAGCACAAACCCGGTCATACAGAGTGCGAGCAGCCGCGTCCGGCCGGCGCGATCGGCGGGTTTGAAGGAGAGCTTCGCAATGGCGGGAAAATACACACTCCACGGGAACAGCCAGACCAGGTGGAGCAGCCAGAAATAAAGGCGCGGCACGGTGTTGTAGTCTCGCGGATAGCGCAGATTCAAGAAACGAAGCAATTGCTCATTGATGAAGAAGAACCACAAAAATCCATGGTATTGCCCCGGCCCGCTGTGAAGCGTGAAAGCGAAGTATGGTGGATTACGCAACGTCGCCAGGATGTGCCACGGCGCAGCAATGATCAGGATGATCAGCAAGCCGCGAAAGGGACGCAAGCGCTGCCACGTGCGGGCGGAAAAAAGCTGGTGAGTGAGCGATAGATAGATTATGCCGGCCGCCAACGGAAACAGGACTCCAATCAAGCTCTTCAGCAGCAGACTCAGGCCGAGGTTCGCGGCCAGCAGAAAAGCCCAAAGCTGCGGGTGAGGCTCATCTTCTTCCAAGGCGCGAAGAAACGCCCACATGCTAAGGGCAACCGTAAAGGTCAGCATGACATCCGGGATCAAAATCCGGGTGAACAGAAATAGCCCAATCCCCGTTGCCATGCATAGACCTGCATAGAATCCCGCCCGCTTGCCGAATGCCCAGGTTCCGAAGGCGGCCGTCAGGCAGGCGAGAGCAATAGCCGAAAGGGCAATCGGAATACGCGCGGCCCAGTCGTTGGCGCCGAAAACTGTGTAAGCGGCCGCTATGGTCCAGTACACAAAAGGAGCCTTCTCAAGATAGACCACGCCATCTAGTCGCGCCGTTACCCAGTCGCCAGAGGTGAGCATGTTCCGTGCGATCTGCGCCTGCACGGCATCCACGTCGTCCATTAGGGAAGGAGGGGAAATGATGCAACCCAAGTAGATGGCGGCCGCGATCAGCAGCACGACCAGATCTAAGTGGCCGTTTTTTCCAGTGTCCAAACGCTCGTCTCCTGGGAGGTCATTGCCTGAATCCCCCATCTCTTCATCCACAAAAACAGGACCATCAGGCCCCACAGGTTATATCCCGCATTGACTCGTCTCTCCAGGTGACGTCGAATCTGGGTTTCAATCACGTCGCGCCGAAAAAGTCCTTCGTGATCAGATGCTCCGTCCATCAGAACTTCCTCCATCAGCGGCCGCAGACAGCCCCGAAGCCAATCATGCACGGGGATGTCGAATCCGACCTTGCGCCGTTGCAGAATCGAAGATGGCAGCTTATCACGCATCAATTCCTTCAACAGAATCTTCTGCCTGGAACCACGAATCTTCAGAGACGCAGGCAGAGAGGCAGCGAACTCGACGATTCGGTGATCGAGGAACGGCGGGCGCACCTCTAACGAATGCGCCATGCTCATGCGATCAGTCTTGGTGAGAATGTCATCGGGAAGAAAATATCTCTGATCGAACCACAAATATGGCGCCAGATCGTCGTTTCCGGTGGATCGGTTGCGCAATTCACCCAGAATTCGGTCAAGAGCAGGCGGGAGTCCCGCGCGCACCAGAGCCGCTTTTTGTGCCTCGGAAAAAGTACCGTTCCAGTAAACGTGCGCGCGCTCGGGTGCCATCAGGCAGCCCTCGAGAAATCGCTTCAGCTTATATTCGAAACTAATCTTCTCGTCTGAAGCCGGCCACAATTGCAATGCGTTGAATGCAAGCTGGAGAAGAGTCTGCGGCACTCGCCGGGCCAGGGCAGCGAGGCGGTTCGCTCGATGCGTAAGATAGCCGCCGAACAATTCGTCCGCCCCTTCCCCGCTCAAGCTGACGGTCGTCTTCGTCTTGCTCAGCTTCGAAAGAAACCAGACTGGAAGCGCCCCTGCGTCCGCCGACGGCTCATCCGAGTAATACGCGAACTGTTCGATCGCATCTCGCAGATTGACGTCTGGATTGAGATCCAGTGCCTCGTGCTCGGTCTGGTATCGCTGCGTTACCTCGCGAATGTAAGCAGTTTCGTCGAAGCTCCGTCCTTGAAATGAAATTGAGAACGTCTTGAGCGGCGCGCCGGCTTCGGCCGCGTAGTGCAAAATCGTCGAGGAATCGATGCCTCCGCTGAGCCACATGCCGAGCGGTACGTCAGCCACCAGATGCTCGCGAAGGGATTGCCGCAGAAGAGCGTCCAATTCCTCCCGAGCAGATTCCAGCGTCCACTCACGAACCACGCCCACGGGCAAACGCCAGTAGGAATGGGACGAAACCTCTCCGTCCCGCCACTCCAGATACTGTCCCGGAGGAATTTTTTCGATGCCCTCGACCAATGTCCAGGGAGCGGCGATGTAGTTCATAGACAGGTAGCAGTCGAGGCCGTTCAAACTCAGCCGCCGCTCAATCTCAGGATGAACAAGAATTGCCTTTAATTCGGAGCCGAAAAACAGGTCGTCCCCCCGGCGCGCGAAATAAAGGGGCTTGATCCCTAATCGATCACGCGCCAGGACCAGACGCTTGGTCGATCCTGTCCAGAGCGCAATCGCGAACATGCCGCGCAAGCGTGCAAAGCAATCCGTATCCCATTCGAGAAATGCTCTGAGAACAGTTTCCGTGTCGCAGTGCGATTGAAAGCGATGGCCAAGCTTCTGCAGTTCACACCGCAGTTCCTGGTGGTTGTAAATTTCACCATTGAATACGATGGCTACATCGCCATCTTCAGAGAAGATCGGTTGGTCGCCGCCGCCGAGGTCGATGATCTTGAGCCGAGTCGCTCCTATAGAGCACAGGCTCGACTCGAACACACCTTGCTGGTCTGGTCCGCGATGGACCAAGGTATCCGTGGCGCGCCGAATGCGGTCGGAATCGGGTAACCAGTGTTTGTGCGTGAAACCAACGATTCCACACAAGTGCGTGCACCTCTATTGCTTTCCTGAAATCAGCTTTGCGATTTTACCGCAAATAGGCTGGTAAAGACCCGTGACTGCGCGCCACCCAGTCGTCGTAGGTCACGCTCGACCCATAATCACTACGGTGACACCGATGCAAACCAGAAGCACGCCCGCCCACCTTCTGCGCGTGACCTGTTCGCCGAGAAAGAATTTTCCTCCCAAGGCGCCGGCGGCGTAGCTCAACGCCGTAACGGGAACCACGAGACTGACGTTTTCCCTGGACAGCACCACGAGCAGAGAGAAGAACGCGATCGCCATCAGGCTCACACCGATCCACATCCATGGGACTCGCAATGCGCGCGCCATGACGCGCAACACAGCAAGTGGGCGAAAGTCCTTCACCTCGCCTACCGTTTTCATGGCGCGGGTGACGCACAGCTCGCCTCCAGTGCCCGCACAAATAATTAGAAGATAGAAGATCACGTCGCGCATTTAGATTGGCTCCGTGGTACGCGGAGGCGTTTGCCCAACCACCAGAACGCCCACACAAATAAGTAGCACTCCCAACCAACGCGTCGGGGTGACAACTTCGTGCAGCATGAAGTGAGCCAGCAGGGCGACCATTCCGTAGGCCACCGACGAGGCTGGTTGGACGTAGCTGTAATCCGCCCACGAGAGCACCAGCATGTAAGCCACAAAAAAAGTAATGAGAGACCCGATGCCCAGCCAAATCGTGCCCGATGTGAGAACGCGGGGAAGAAGCTCAAGTATCCCCGCAGTCGTTCCCATGCTCGCCGCACCGATCGGCTTCATCCCCTTACCGAGCAGCACATTCCCCAAGGGGCCGAAAATTACCATCAAGAAGATCAATAGATAGGTTTTGAAGTGCAGACTGGAAGAGGACTTCATGCGCGATACAGACCTTCCGCCTGGCTGAAAAAAGACCCTTTGACCTGCGCGGGGCAAGTCGTCGAGCGGATGAATATGGCATCTCTCTGAAAAATACTCGGCCACGAAGCTGTCATACATCCATGTTACTTGACTTTCTGCGTACACCCAAGCGACCGACCGGTGATTGATTCGGCACCCACCGAAAAGTCACTCGTGTCGCAGACTCTCCACCGGGTCAAGCTTCGCCGCGCGCGCGGCTGGGACCGTTCCGAACAAAATACCCACCAGCGCGGAGACGAAGATGGCCACAATCACGGAAAGCCCAGAGAAGGGAATACGGTACTGCGTGAGGAAGCGCACGGAGAAAGGCAGGGCCAATCCAATTAAGACTCCGCCTAAGCCCCCGACTAAAGAGATCAGAATTGCCTCCGAGAGAAACTGCATGCGAATCTCGTCATTCGTCGCACCAATCGCTTTGCGAATTCCAATTTCGTGAATGCGCGAAGTAACCGTCGCCAACATGATGTTCATTATGCCGATACCCCCCACAATCAGCGTGACTGTCGCAATGAGGAGCACTACCAATGTTAGGGCATTTGCGGCGCGATCCGCCAGAGTAACCAGCGAAGTGAGATTCTGCACTACATAATTCGATTCTGGCCGGTGGCGGGATTGGATCACTTTGCGAATCTGTTCCGTCACCGGAACCACAATGGAAGGATCTGCTGCCGAGAAGTACAACTGCCGGACGTTGGGCGTATTCGTAAAATACAGGCTGACGCTGTACGGAATCACCATGGAGTTGTTGGTGATTTCTGACTGTCCGAAGGTGTCCACCCGCTCCCGGAAAGTCCCAATGATGGTGAAGGGCAGCCCTCCGAACTTGACGACCTTACCCACTGCATTCCCGACAGATCCATAGAGTTCTTCAGCAAGCTTCTGCTGGACCACTCCGACTTTGTTATGCGCCTGCTCGTCTTCCGAGTCGAAGAATCTTCCCGAGAGAACCACCAGATTGCGCACGGTGCTGTATCCGGGAAGAACTCCGAGTACGTGAAGATCGCGCTCCTTGCCGGTGCCGATGGGAATGCGGTCATCGAGCGGAACCACTGGAGATGCAGCCACGATTCCGGACACGCGTTGCAGCACGGCATGCATGTCATCAATCGTCAACAGATCCGGCACAGTGTTTTCCTGGGCGGCGCCATAATATTCAGCTTCCATCATGTTGACGCCGATCGACTGGATCTGGTTCAACACGTACTGCTTCCCTGCCATTCCAATCGTGACCACGAGTATGAGCGAAGCCGTCCCAATCACCATTCCCAAAGCGGTCAGGGAAAATTGCACCTTATTACTGCAAAACGTGTCATAGGCGAAGCTGAGAACTTCCCCCAGAACCGGCAGAGGTTTGCGGCTCGTTCTCGACGTAGTTATCGCCATAATTGCATTTGGATGCTACGCGGGATCGAAGTGGAGGCGCAACTGTCAATACGTGATAAACCGGAAGGCTGCAATCTCGGTTTCCCGCTGTTAGAAAGGCTAGTTCCCGCACAAGTATTTGGGAGTTAGGATATCAAGAGGGGTGGCTTGTCGACCGATCCAACGAGGCGTTGCTGCTCATAATTTCTGCAATGGCCAGCGAAGGCAGCCGGGAACCCTGTCGAGCGTACAGCATGCCTAGCGCAGGTGGTTCCGTTCGGTTTCTAAGACTCGGGAAATGGATGTTTATCTCGGCGGTGAACTTCGCCTGACTCTCTGACGTGCAGCATGGGCCATAGACAACCAGCCTCCAGGGATCAGCAGTTTGCGTGACCCGAGCAGCGTATGCCTGACCGAGGATGCACACTTCCGCAGGACGCTTTCGCAGGCATTGGCCATGATATCGGCCGAGCTGTCGCTCTTTTTTTCGCACCACGGCTCGTAGTTTGAGTGCTCGTATTTCATGAGAATTGGCAAGACTTTTGCGAACTGGAATTAGAGGTTATCCCTGGCTGCCCTGTCACCTGTCAGTTTTGACAGTTAAGTCTGGGAGCATCGGGTTAGGGTGCGCCAGTGTTCGACGTGGGAGTCTAGTTCTTCCAACGCACGAGTCCACTAATGGAAAGGCTCGAAGCGGATGGCTCTGACCACAGCCTGGTACATCGCGCGTAGTTCGCGACAGGGATTGCCCCGGGGGTTGCGAAGTGTAAGTGCAGCGTGATCAAGCGATCAGGCTTTTTTTAGCAAGCGAGTGATCCAAACCAAAATCACCGCGCCAATGAATGCCACAACAATGGAGCCGATCATTCCGCCGCCCGGCCAGATTCCCAAGAGTCCGAAGATCCAGCCCCCCAGAACGCCTCCCAAGATTCCGAGAATGATGTCGACGAGTACGCCGTAGCCGCCGCCCTTCATAACCTGACCAGCCAGCCAACCTGCGATCAATCCAACCACGATCCATGCGAGGAATCCCATACCGATCTCCTTGGGTCCGCTTTAAGCGGACAGCCCGAGAATATGCACCGAATCCCGCCTTCCCTCAGACGGTAACAATAGTAGCCCATGCTTTTTCGCTACGTACCAGAAAGAGTGGGGGATTTCTTCCCGCTCCCAGCCGGCACGCTAGTTCTTCGACATATTTTTCGGCGATCTCTTGTCCAGCGTAGCCAGCAATAATTTCGCCGACGGAGGTGGCGGCACCGCGCGATTAAATACGATATCTTTCGCGCTCACTTCCTTTCCATACAGGTTCTTGTTGGCTCCGTTATCCGGACGAAGCGTCGAGCCCGAGAGAGAAATTCCAGCAAACAGCCCCCGCGCCCGCGAGTAAGAAAGAATCTCCGCCCGCAAGGTCACGTCCGTTTCCGCCGAAGCCGTCCGTCCCACTGGACCAGCGGCAGCAGAAACATCGCCCCCCAGCTTGACCTTGCTCGCAAGAATGTTCTCGGCTGACCGCGGGCTCATCAGCAGCAGGACGAAGTCGGTCGCCTGCCCGCCCAACTGCAAGCCAGCGCTGCCACCTTCGAGCGCCATCATGGTCGGCGCACCCCAAGGTCCCTGGAAGTCCTTACCGCCGCGGCAAGTCATCACACCGCGGCCATAACTCCCCCCAATTCCAATGGCAAATTTGACCACGGAAGGTAAAACGACAACACAGTCCGCCTTGTCGATCACACTCTGCGGAATGTCGTCGGGAATATTCATGATTTCCTGCGCCACCTTCCCGGCGTTCTCCACTCGATCCTGTTCCTTATCCTGCCCAAATGCGGGCCACGCAACAACCGCGAACAAAAGGACTCCCAAACAAAATCTCATATCATCTCCTTTCGCAATCCATTACATACCTGTTCAATATCGGGAAGCAACCGCTAGAACAGTCATACTACACTTCTCGATGACAATGCGGCTGGGGCATCGCCAGTGCACCAATGTTGATGGACCGGTGCACTGGCTCCGTCTTCACTGTGGCCATCGGCCTCAAGCTACTTTTTTCTTGGAGGATGCCTTGATTTTTTGCTCTACATCCTCTTCGAAATACTTGATTGTGAAGCTACTAGCCTCCTGACTCGGCGGGTATTTAGCGAACGTCTCTAAGAAAGTGCCAGCCTTCAGATTTAGCCAGCCCATCAGGTACGCGTTCCTGACCCGCCAGTCGTCATACTGGTCCGATACGACATCCGCTCGCTCATAGGGATCCATGCGCAGGTTAAAGAGCTTCGGGATGCGGTAATCAGTGAACGGCTCATACCAAACCTTGAACCCCCCAGGTGACGTCTGCTCGCGAAACACTGCCTTCCAATCGCCGTGCCGGTAAGCGACCATTTCGGCATCGTCGTTAAAGTAGGCAAAGTCCGTGCGTGCGCTGTGCGGCTGCTTCCCGGTGAGATAATCGAGTTGGTTGTAGCCGTCGAGATGCACCTGGAACGTTGCATTTCCGAACTTGTCACCCTTGAGCAACCGCTGTGTGATCGTGGTGTCTCCCGCCGCGGCGAGCAGCGTCGGAAACCAGTCAAGTCCGGAAAACACCTCCGTCGACACTTGCCCGGCTTTGATATGACCCGGCCAGCGGATCATCGCAGGAACCCGGAACGCCCCTTCCCAGTTGGTATCTTTTTCGCTGCGGAACGGGGTCGTCGCGGCGTCCGGCCAGCTGAATTGATTGGGGCCGTTGTCCGTGGTATAGACCACAATTGTGTTGTCGGCGATGCCCAGGTTATCGAGCGCATCTAGGAGCTTGCCTATGTCCGTGTCGTGCTCAACCATGCCATCGGCATATTCGTTGCCGGGCATACCAGCCTGGCCGCGCATGCTTTCCCGCACATGTGTGAATACGTGCATGCGCGTCGTATTCATCCAGACGAAGAACGGATCTCCAGACTTGACCTGCCCACCCATGTAATCGATTGCAGCCCCGACCGTCTCATCGTCAATGGTTTCCATGCGCTTCTTCGTAAGCGGCCCAGTATCCTCGATGGTCTGTTTGCCGACCCGGCCCCAGTGCGGGTGCACGGTACTGTCATCTTTATCAGTCGCTTTACAGTGAAGGACGCCGCGAGGCGAGTTCATGGCAACATATTCCTTGTCGTCCTTTGGCCAATATTCGCGCTCGGGCTCTTCTTCCGCGTTCAGGTGGTAAAGGTTACCGAAGAACTCGTCGAAGCCGTGCACCGTGGGAAGGAACTCGTTTCTGTCGCCGAGGTGATTTTTGCCGAACTGCGCAGTGCTATAGCCCAGCGGCTTGAGAGCCTGCGCAATTGTGATATCACGTGCCTGCAGCCCAATGAGCGCGCCGGGAATGCCGACTTTCGAAAGACCGGTCCGTTTGGGGGACTGACCCGTAACAAAAGAGGACCGGCCCGCTGTACAGCTGTTCTCGGCATAGTAATCCGTGAACATCATGCCTTCTTTGGCAATTCGATCGATGTTCGGGGTCTTGTAGCCGACGACTCCAAAAGAATACGCGCTAATGTTGGTCTGTCCAATGTCGTCTCCAAAAATGACGAGGATGTTTGGCGTGTTTGCTGTTTCTTTAGCTCTATCGGGCATGGCTTCTATCCTTCGCGTTGTCTTGGGTTCAGTTTTTGATTTCATTTCTGATCACCTTTTTGGAAGTACATGCGGTTGCGCGCCTGATGCGCCTTGGTTGGCTTTCCCTCTACCTACGAATCGAAGTAGGACGTAGCGACGACCTAGATTGGGTTATTAGGCGGAAGAACGATTACTTCCCTACCGCTCTCCCATCAGCGTCTTCAACTTGGCTAAGGCCTGACGGTAGTCGAGATCGGATTGAAACATCTCTGCCTCTACCTTGGCCTTCTTAGCCGCCAGAATCTCGGCGCTGTTTTCGTCATAGCTCGCTCTCTGTAGCTGAATTGCCGAATCCAGGCGGCGAGTCACTTCGCTCAGTTGTCGCGAGCGCTGCAGTTCGAAATGACTGGCTTTGACGCTGGCGGCGACTTTGGCCTTGGTTAACTGCAGAGCAATCTCTGCCATTTCAGCCTGCGCATTCGCGCCTTTTATCGTGTGTTCCCTCTTGCCAAAGTCGAACACGTTATAGTTCGCGACGACCCCGACGAAGGAGAAGTCATGCGGCAGCAAAGGAATCGCCTCGTTGTTGTAGGCATAGCCGCCCATTATTGCGACAGTGGGAACATAAGCCAATTTTTGTATCGTGGCGGCAGATCGTGCCTTTATTACAGTTTGCTCTGCCTCAATCACTTCGGGATTTGCGGCCAACGCTTTGTCTGTGGCTTCCTGCAGAGAAATATTTTCAAAACGCGGATCGGGAGGCACTAACTGCAGTTCGGTATCAGGCCGCCAGCCGAGCAGTTCGTTCAGGGAGGCGGTTAATTCTTGCACCTTGGTAGTTGCGATCGCCAGGGCGTTGCTGGTTTCAATCAGCTCCTCGTCGTCCCGGCCCGACGCCACGGGGACCACCGAATTGCTAGCCACCAGCCACTTATTCTCCGTTTGCGTGGCTTTCGATTTGGCGAACGCCTGCTGCCGTTGTGCGACCAGCAACTCGTAGTATGTCTTCTCGACTTTGCTCGCTGTCTCTGAGACGGGCATGCCCGCTTTGGCTCGCGCAATGTTCTCATCGGCAAGATTAATTTTGTAAAGTTCCTTGAGCTGGAACAGCGGTGTCACCGGTTGCGTCACGGTAACGGCAACGAAAGTTTGGTCCTCTCCAGCCAGCGGGAGCGCGGCGCTTCTGGTGTTTCCGAGCGGACCAGTAACCGAGATCCGTTCACCCATGAACTTGTTAAAGTGCATGTTCTCGAACGTGGAACCTATTTGCGGAAAGAAAGTGGACAGGGTGCCGAGCCGAGTCTGGCGGGCCACTTCAACGGAGAGCTGGCCGAGACGCACCATGGGGTTGCTGGCAGGTGCGGCTTTCTCCTGCGCCTCCTCCAGCGTGAGAATCCGTGCGCCTGTCGGAGTAACGAGTGGCTCCGAATGCGCCTGATGGGACACCACATTCTGGACCTCGGCTGCTTTTTGGCGTGGCGAAGTCTGGTTTTGGTAAGAAGGAATGGACTGCAGAATCAGCCGCGCGCCCGGGGCATCCGGCAGGTGCGGAGTTGAAGGCGAGGCGCTGATTGGAACACTTTGACCGGTTGCGACTCCGGTGACGAGAGCAAGAATTGCAAGGACGGCAAAATTGCCGCACCAAGTATTATGTGAACCAGCCGCGACCCGCACCGTACTTTCTTTCATAACACCTCCTAGAAAGGATTTCCTCTAGTCTCACGGCGCCCAATGTCGGTCGCGGGCGTCAACGCCTGCCAGCGGGCTAGGCGCATCGCATTAAGCTGCAACCATCGAGTGGCGTTAGCTCGCGGAAGTGCTTGAAGGTACAAAATCCGCCCCCGTTCCCTTACTCCGTCAAAAGTCTTGTCAGTCTCGGCGCGGATAAAATTGTCAGCGGTGACTGAAACAGATACAGAAGCGTTACGGTTTCTACTCTTGATTTGTGGGAGTCGGGTGGGCTGTGTTGCCATGCTGCTCATCCCTAATGCGGAGACTGGTTTCGCTCTGGCTACCTTAGGTGGAAGGAGAAATCCCGACACCTGTCAAAAGTGACAGGGAGGGAACAAACGGCATGGTGGTGCTGCATACTGTGTACCCCTGATGTTAGAAATCAGAATGTCCAGCCCAATGTATTGCTCACCCCCAGTTCATTTCGCTTTGCGTTGAAGGGCGGACTGCTATCGAAGTTGTCCATGAAGGAAAAGTCGATATGAAAATTGTTCACCAGCTTAAGACTAAAGGTTGTCTTGGCGGTGGTGCGGACGCGGCCGGCATCGGTTAGACCCGGATAAACCAGAACTTGGGACTGCAGGTTATAGCGGTCAAAATGAAACATTTCATACTGAAGGCCGAGCAGAGCTTCCACATTTTCGTCAGCTGCTTGGTCAGCCGACGAGAAATTTTCATGTGTATAGACCACGCCACCCAACCAGGCGAGAGAATTGTGATTGGTGCGAGTCAGATAGCGTCCATATCCTCCTCCGAGCGTTGTGCGGAGAGAAAGATCCTGTTGAGAGCTGTGTAGGAAGTCCCCTATGCCCATGAGGAACGAACTGCGATTCAGAAAGCGCCCGTCGATCGTTTGAACCTCCAGAAGATTCGACTTGGAACCGCCCGACTGACCGCTGAAAGAAGAATCGACGCTGTTACCAACAATCCACTTAGTTGAGAGGTAGTTGGCGCTTGCGTCTGCGCTCAATGAAGTCTGGTTGTTGCCACTGCTGAAGTTGTATCCGACGTCGATCGCACCGGTCAGCTGACGCCAGAAGCCTCGTTTTTGCGACTCGACGGTTACCACATCTGGAGCCGACGCGCGCACCTCACCCTCCGCAGCGTGAATGGCAAAGTCCTTATCCGGCGCTTCCGCGGCCGTTTTCTTTTCGATGGTGCCAGCCACCCGCTCGCCATTCTTCAGGACCACCTGAAACCCACCGGTGCTCTGCACTCGCTCCACCTGCAACCAGTCCACACCAATCGAGCCCGACACGTATGCGAGATCGACATACAAGATTCCGTGCTCCAGCTTCTTTACTTCCCCAGTGAGACGATCGCCGTTCTTCATGATCACCACGTCGTTTCGCTTGGCCTGCGCGGGCAAACAGAGAAGGATCAGGAAAGAGGAGAGCACAACCCAAAATCGTTTCTCAATTTGAAACCTGAAAACATAGTTCGTCATTTGAATCTCCAAAGGTGGATCTATCTGGCAACGGGCAGAGTTGTGTGGTGTCCCGCATTGCATGGTTGTCACTATTGCGAGGGTGTGGCAAAGAAGTGAGAACTGTTACTTTTGACAGTTATCATCCAGCAGCCGCCCTGAATAATGTTGCGATCGTCCGCTGTAGCCTGACCGCGTCCGCACGAACATCGTCACGCAGTTTCAGGGCCTGCTGACTATGAGTATGTTCGCTTGTGACTGCGCCGGTTCGCAACTGGATCGATTCCATGAGTGAACTTCGCTCCTCCGCGGCAGAGAGTTTCTCTCTCACCCAGGGAGGACCCTTTTACCGGCTCCAAATTCTGTTTGGTCACGCCCAGGAGGAACGTGCGCGAATTCTCCGTCGGGCTTTGTTGGCAATGATTGTTGCGTGGCTTCCGTTGTTGGTTCTGTCAATCATTCAGGGGTCGGCTTACGGGAAGCAACTGCAAATCCCCTTCCTTCGCGACTTCGCCGTCAACGTTCGCTTTCTGATTGCTCTACCAATCCTCATCCTGGCGGAATCGAGTATCGACCGCGACTGGAGACTCCTTGTTCTGCACTTCCTAAAGTCCGGACTGGTAAAGGAGTCGGAGCTACCCGCTTTCGAAGCCATCATCCGAAGAGTAACTCGGCTGCGGGATCGTATGCTGCCGGAGGCAATAATGGCTGCGGTGGCGTATTCGTCATTCCTGTTCGGGCCGCACACGGAAGCATTGATGGGGAGTGCATCTAACTGGCACACCCTGGGCACAGGTTTGAACTCGGGGCTGAGTCTGGCGGGATGGTGGTTTAGTTTTATCAGCGCACCCTTCTTTCGCTTTCTGCTCCTGCGCTGGATTTGGAGAATGTTTCTGTGGTCGCTGTTCCTCTGGCAGGTTTCACGGATCAATCTTCATCTGGTTGCCACACATTCCGATCTGGCAGCCGGGCTTGGATTTCTGTCGCTCGGCCAGAAACGATTCAGTCCCATCATTTTTGCGGGAGGGGCTGTCGTTGCGGGCCAGGTCGGCAATGCCATCGCCTACAACGGAGCAACCCTGGACGGAATGAAATTCGTTCTAGTTGGCTATGGTATCTTCGCGATTTTCCTTCTGGTTCTACCGTTGTTAGTCACGACGCCGGTTCTGATCGAGACAAAGAGTCAAGCCATTCTGAGTTACGGAGCCCTGGTCACAAGCCATAATCAGTCGTTTGCCACTAGGTGGATCGACGGGCACCCACCCCAAGGCGACGAAATCCTGGGCAACCCCGACCCTTCGTCCTTAATTGACCTGGGTAGCAGCTTCCAGATTGTGCAACAGATGAAACGAGTACCGATCAATAAATCGACACTGATTACTCTGGCCGTGTCCGCGGCATTACCCATGGTTCCATTGGTAGTGCTGGTGACGCCAGCTGACAAGTTGATGCGCGCCGTCTTGAAGATGCTGCTCTGAGGCCCGTGTAAAAGAGTGCACGATGCTGATCGAGACTCAATGCAGCACCGTTCAGCTTGCGCGTTTGGGAAGAACTTGACCCGCCGGGGGCGAAGGTGGCCGATCTCGCGACGCTTCCCGACCTTTCTCTCCAGGCCCTCGAATTTCCGAAAGCGACGGTCGTTCGGGATGCGCCTCTCCCTCCGGTCGCATGTAGAGCAGTTGCGCGGGCATGGCAAAACCGCTGCCCGAGTTGTCCACGACCTCTCCGATCTGCAGCAGCAAGTCTTCGCGCGCTGCCCGGAATTCAGCCTCATCACGAGTCATGACGTAAGCGAAGAGTTCAAGGTGGATGGAGTTAGGCCCGTACGACGCGAGTTGAATGCGAGCCGTCGCGGTTTCGAGCCTGGAATTTTCAGCAAGCAATCTGCGAATCGAATCAATAATTGATTTAAGTTGTTCCGCGGTTGTGCCGTAACGTAATTCGAGGAAGGTGTTCACCGGGATCTTGCTGCGGCTGGCAAAATTCTCGATATTCGACTGCGAGAGCGCCCCCGCCGGTATGGACACTAGTGTTTCTTCTGGAGTGCGCAGCCGGATGGAACGCAAGGTGATGTCTTCGACGGTACCCACGCGGTCTCCGATGCGGCACTTGTCCCCAATTGCAAGGGCTTTATCGGTCAGCAAGAAAATTCCGCCCAAAAGATTCTCGACTGTCTTTTGGGCCCCGAAGGCGATGGCCACGCCCCCAATGCCGACGCCGGCCAATGCAGTCTTCGTGTTGACCCCGAGGATGCTGAGGATGGAAAAGATTGCGACCAAAACAATCACCACGCGCAGCAAACGTTCGGCCAGCAGTATTAGGGACTGCTTGCCAGTATCACCGCTAACCTGCATGGCGGCACGCACTCGTTCGAACGACAGAGTCGTGATCCGGCGAAGCAGCCATACGACCCCGATGATCAACAGAATGAGCACAAAGCGGCCGTAGACGATGCGGGAGGTCAGAGAGAGTCCCACCGTGAACATGATCAGGAGGTGAATGCTGGCGGTGAGAATGAAGATGGCCGGCCAGCGGACTGCGTTGTACCAGGAGTCGACGAGTACACGACGCTGTTGGTTGTCGACAATCCGCTTAAAGATCACAAGAGCTATGCGAGAAGCCAGATACAGGAACAAGAAAGGCAATGCAATTGATGCGAACCACACAATCCATTGCGCCAAAGAGACCGAAAACAACGTCTGGTTCAGCAGCGCTTCCGGCATGAACCGATTAATCCAGTTTTCTTGGATCGTCTCGAACAGCGCGGGAACTTTGGCCAGAGTATCTGACGAGATTAGCCAGATATGACCGGATTGCGGGTCGGTCACACGCACCAGTACGACGTCGACTTGTTTGTCGCCTATCTTCAGCGATCCGACACGTTGGTGATCCAGCGGGAGCGCATCTTGCGCCTCACCTTCGGGAGAGTCGCTTATCAGCGCGAGAGGCCGGCTGAAGTAGCGGTTCATCAAATCCTTCAGATCCCTGGCCAACTTCTCGGTTTCATGCTTTGGCTTGCCTGGCACTTGCAGATACTGGACGGCAGTCACGAAATCATCGCGATCCGCCGCTTTGACGAAGCCACGAATTGTTCCTCTGGGCGTGCTGCGCCCCAGCGGGTCTAAGATCTGTTCAGGTGCGGCCGGCGCTGGCGAAGCGGGTTGTGTTGTGATGCCGGGCAACTGAGCGCCGGCGAAGGCCGACATGGCGAACAATGAAAGAACTATGGCAGAGAAGGCCAGTTGCAGTGACCACCGACAAAGCTGTCGCGCGACAACCGAAGGGGCTCTGCGAAACTCAACTTGCATGATGGACTCCAAGCCCCTAGCATGCGTAAACCCTAGGCGACTTTCTTTTCCCCGATCGGCGCTGGCCTGGCAAACACGCCGGCTTTGCCGGCATCAAGATACTCAGCCCCGTCGATTCGGCCGAAAAGATCGATCAAGCCGCCGACCAGACCGGTCCAGCCAGTCTGGTGGCTGGCTCCCAATCCGGCGCCGTTATCTCCGTGGAAATACTCGTAGAACAGAATGTAATCTTTCCACTGAGGGTCGGTCTGGAACTTCTCCGTTCCTCCATAGACCGGCCGCCGGCCAGATTTGTCCCGCAGGAAAATGCTAGTCAAGCGACTGGCGATTTCGCGGGCCACCTCAAACAGATTCATCAATTTGCCGGATCCTGTCGGACACTCAATCTTGAAGGTATCGCCGTAATAGAGGTAGAACGACAGGAGGGCGCGGATCAGCAACGCATTCACTGGCATCCAGACCGGACCTCTCCAGTTGGAGTTGCCTCCGCACATGCCGGTGTCGGATTCTGCAGGGAGGTAGTTGACGCAATATTCCTGGCCACCCGCATCGAAGACGTAAGGATGCTCGGCATGGTAGCGGGAAAGCGCACGAATACCGTGAGGGCTCAGGAATTCGTTCTCGTCAAGCATGCGCGTCAGAATGCGTCGCAAGCGTTCGGGATTCACGAGCGCCAGGATGCCGCGCTCGCCGTAACCGAGGTGCGCCAGGCCAGTTGGATGAATGCTCCCGCGCAGTTCGGGCATGCGTTGCAAGCGCTCTCTCAAAATCTGAGTCACTCGAGGCACGCGTTCGCGCTGAATCGGTTCGATGACAGTCGTTGCGCAGACCGGTAGCAAACCGACCATGGAGCGGACTTTGAGCCTGGTTGCTGTGCCATCGGGAAGCCGCAGAACGTCGTAGTAGAAACCATCCTCCTCATCCCAGAGGCCGCCTGATCCCATTTGATTCATCGCGTGGGCGATCAAAAGAAAATGATCAGCAAACTTGATGGCCATGTCTTCGAAGGAGGAGTCATAGGTCGCCAACTCGCTACTGATCTCGAACATGTTCTGGCAGAACAGAGATACCCACGCCGTGCCGTCAGCCTGCTCAAGATGACCACCGGTGGGCAGCGGGGCGCTGCGGTCGAAGACGCCGATGTTGTCCAGTCCGAGGAACCCTCCCTCAAACAGGTTTTTTCCGAATCTGTCTTTGCGGTTTACCCACCAACTGAAGTTCAGCATGAGCTTTGCAAAGGACCGCTTGAGGAACTCCAGATCGCCCTTGCCCGTGAGGGCCTGTTCCCTTCGGTAGAGGAAGATCGTCGCCCAGGCATGGACGGGAGGGTTTACATCGCTGAAATTCCACTCGTAAGCAGGAATCTGGCCGGTCGGATGCAGGAAGAACTCCTGCAACATCAGGTCGAGCTGTTCTTTCGCGAAATCCACATCGACAATCGAGAGCGCTACCGTGTGGAAGGCCAAATCCCACGCCGCATACCAGGGGTATTCCCACTTGTCGGGCATCGAGATCACGTGCTCATTCACCATGTGAAACCAATCGCTGTTCCGCATTCGGCGGGCGTTCGGCAGCATCGGGTCGGCGCCGTGTTCCTGAAGCCATTTGTCCAGTTCGAATCCGAAGTATTGCTTGCTCCACAGCATCCCGGCCATCGCCAGTCGCAGGACGAGGGCTTCATCTTCGCTGACACGCTCCGGCGTGATGTCTCGATAAAACTCCTCCGCCTCACCCCGGCGGGTCTGCATGGTTTCATTAAAATTGCCGAACGGATCGCCCACGACATCGGGAGCCAGATCGCTTAGCCGCAAACGGATGGTGGCCGATTGGCCGGGGCCCACGTTTAATTGATACTGCGCTGCAACCTTCGTTCCGATGTGCTCTGGGTTCACTGCTTCTTGTTTCCCGTGAACGACGTAGTTGTGGATCCCGTCCTTTACCCACGGTGAACTGTTCGACGTGCCAAAAATGCGTTCGTTGTTGGTCTCATTCTCAGTAAATAGAAACTGAGCTTCCCCCTCGGCGTACAAATACTTCCCGCCTAGTGTGGCATGCGACGCCGCTACGACTTGATATCCCTTCTTTCCCGGCACTTGCTTCAGCACCGGCTTCGGGGTGCCTGCCCACCACGTCCATGTGTTGCGAAACAAGAGAGTCGGCAGGACTTGTAACGTCGCGGCGTCTGGTCCCCGATTGCTTACGCTGATCTGGATGAGAATGTCCTCGGGAGACCGTTTAGCATACTCAACAAACACGTCAAAGTAGCGATCGGCATTGAAGATCCCTGTGTCCAGGAGCTCATATTCCGTATCGCCACGGTTGCGCCGCCTGCTCGTCTCAATCAGATCGCCATATGGGAACGCGGCCTGCGGATACTTGTAGAGATACTTCATGTACGAATGGGTCGGCGTGCTATCCAGGTAGAAGTAATACTCTTTGACGTCCTCGCCGTGGTTGCTTTCGCTGTTCGTCAGTCCGAACAGGCGCTCTTTGAGTATTGGATCGTTACCGTTCCACAGAGCGATACTGAAACACAGCAGTTGCTTTTCATCGCTGATGCCGGCCAGCCCGTCCTCGCCCCAGTGATAGGCGCGCGATCGCGCTTGATCATGACTGAAATAGTCCCAGGCATTTCCGTCCTGGCTGTAATCCTCGCGAACTGTGCCCCATTGGCGCTCGCTAAGATAGGGCCCCCATTTTCTCCAGGGAATTTTGGCGGCGTGAGCTTGTTGCAGCCTGATAACCTCTGCACCATTACTCATATTTCCTCCGCTGAGGGGTCAGCCTGTACTGATATTTCCGTCAGAGCGCGCAGAGAGTCCCGAACTTCCCGCCGTATCCAGTCTTGGACCGCACACGCTAGACTATTTCTGGCTGAAGCGCTACGCGGATCGCGCCAGTGTGATCCTTTCCGCATCGCCGCGGATCGAGTAATGCTGTTCCGGAACCGGGTAGCCAGCCTGAGTGAAGCTGTTGCGAATCAGCCGATTGGTGTCGAAGTATACTTGCCAGTAGTGATCGGTATGGCAGTAGGGCCGGACCGCGAGCACTGGGCCTGCGAGGGTGAACTGGATGATCTCAGCGTCAGGCGCCGGGTTCTCGAGAACGTTAGGAATCTGCGCCATGCCTCGCTTCAGCACAGCGATGGCTCCTTGTGTGTCGACCTCATGAGCCAGCTGGGCCGTCAGCTCAACCCGACGGTAACCGTTGTGCGAGAAGTTCTGAATAGTGTCGCCGAGAATTTTTCCATTCCCGACGATCGTGTGCACGTTGTCTGGAGTATCGATAGCCGTGACAAACAGCCCAACCTCCTTCACGGTTCCTGTCACTCCGCCCGCGGTCACGAAGTCTCCGACTTTCATCGGCTGGAGCACGACTAGAAAAACCCCGGCGGCGAAGTTAGCCAGGAGGCCGCTCCACGCCATGCCGATCGCAACGCCAGCGGCAGCAACGAGGGCGGCGAAGGTAGTGGTTTCCACGCCGAAGAACCCCAGAATCGCGACAACGAGCGCAATATTCAGAAGTGCGCCAACCGCAGACTGGATATAGCGGATCAGCGTGGGATCGATTTTCTGCCGGGTCATGCCGCGCCCGATCAAGCGCAACGAAAAGCCGATCAACCAGCGGCCGACAATCCATAGACCGATAGCTCCCAGCACTTTCAACCCAACGGTCGTAAGTACCGCAACAGTCGTCTGCAGGATGGAGTTCCAGCTCAGATTCACAGGCACCTCTCCCGAGTGTGAGTTAGCGAATGGTTTACCACTCTACTGGCTGATCTTCTCCTTTTCAGCGGCCATTTCGACGCCGCCGGTTTTCGTCGGACCGTTACGGTCAACCAGCCTGGCAAAATCCTGCGCCTGGAACGGGTACTCGCGAGCTGACTCTTGCCCGGTCGGCTTCGAGGTGATGTCCACCCGACGGTTGTAGGCGTAGACGATTGTCTGTATCTTCTGCAAGGCTTTTTGCCGCTCTTCGTCGCTCAGGCTGGCATCCTGTTCCACCAGTTGCTTAACTTGATCGGCTGTCAGATTCTGCTCTTCACCGAAAGCTTGAGTCTCAATATCGGCTTCAGGAACCCCCTGTTCCACCAGGAACTGCTTGGCCAGCGCGGCACGCCTTTCGGAGAGAGGCTGGTTGTAGGATTGTGTTCCGCGCTTGTCGGCATGTCCCGAAAGAACGAGGCGAGCGTCGGGTTGGTCCGCAACATATTGAATGAAGGCAGCGGCGACTGATTTCAAGGTGTCCTTTTCGCTGTCGAGTAGGGCGTCTTCCGTCTTGAGCGAGCGCGGCCGGTCTGTCGGGAAATAAACACTCCGCGAGAGTTTGATCTCCGGCTGCACGATCGAGCCCACGATGTGCAGAGTGGCGGTTTTTGTTTCAGTTCCGCCGCAACCGTTGGTTGCGTTGAGCGTGTAGGTCACGGTTTCATCCACGGGGCCGGGATCGGTCTTCCTGGGAACAATCTGCAAATCACGGCTGCCGGAGGGACTGACCGTGCCCAACTGATCGATCGAAACCGCCGAAGCATTCGAAGCGGTCCAGTTCAGCGCCGTGCCATCATCCACGACGACTTTATCTCCGACCTTTTTGTAGTGGACCTCCGCCGGCGAAAGCCCCAGATTGGCCTGGATGGCGGTGTTCACGTTGACGGTGGTGCTGGAAGTTGCGGTGCCGCCCGGTCCAACAGCCGTCAGGTTATAAGTGGTAGTCTGCGTGGGTTCAACGGATTGTTGACCCGAAGTTGCGACCGCCCCTACCGGGGTGATTTCGACGCGAGGTGCGTCGGAGGACGTCCAATTCAGTTGCGACTTATCTCCGCAGTTGAGCTGCGCCGTAGTTGCCGATAACTGTGCGACTGGCTTGGCGACTGCCACAGTTGTACTGACGATACCTACCGAGAAGCGCGGCACGGAGGTCAATTTCTCTCCGCGCGACCAGTCCACCGTCTCCCGAACACCATTCGGGACGGCGATAACAACGCGCTTGTTGGCGGGAACGTCGACCGAGCCCGACCAAGTATCCTTGTCGCCCGATCTGGCCGTCACCTGGTACGTGCCGGGTGGGACAACAAGTTCTTGCTTCCAGATAAATTCATTATTGAATTCGTCGCCATGACCGACGACAAAGTCCGGCGTTTTCCCGTTCAGCATAATTGCATCGCGGTCCGCTCCCTCGATCGACATGGCACCGAAAGGTCCTGAGACGGTCGCGCCCGCCGGCTCGAGTCTCACCTTGAGGAGGGTGCTTTTCCCCGCAGTGACCATGACCTTCTGGGTCCACGCAGTGTAGCCGTAGTTGACTAGCTCAACCTTGTGCTCGCCCGGGCTCAGCTTCAGGTAGTAGATTTTGCTCGCTTCACTTATAGCGCGATCGTCTACGAAGACGTAGGCCTGGTCTGGTCTGACTCGAAATGCGAGTTTACCGTCCTGGGCGAAGCTTGAGATACCACAGGCCAACGTGAGCAGAGCTAGGGACAGAAAGAAACGGGATACCGGGATCTGAACTTTCATAACGATCTCCTTTTCCTCCGGCGATTCAAGAACGAGGGCGATCCTCGAAGTACTTCGCCAGCTAACTATCACAGGGCCATGCTTCCACAGCGGTTGATCGGGCAGGCAAGCCAACGTTAGCTAACGATAGCGAATAGCTTATCGGCAAGGTACCTGTTTTGGAGCCTGTCACTTTTGACAGGTCTCATGAGCAATTCCAGGACAGTCGCCGGACTCCCTCCCGCTCCGGCGCGCCCCGTCTCACAATGTGGTCCCGCCCGTGTCGACGCCATTCGAGAATTTTGGAAATGTAGAATGATAAAGGGAAAGACCGGAGCCGGCGATGCGCAATCGTTCCGAAATGTTCAACGAGTCGGGTCTCCCCGCGAAATGGTTGTCGTGTAACTTTTGGATTCCGGATGAATCCAACTTTAGGGTAAAGATCTATCATGCCGCGAATATTTAGGAGCGAAGACTGGTCCGGCCTATGCTGATCTATCTCCTGGCGTTTGTTGGCGGTGTTCTGACGATCTTCAGTCCGTGCATCTTGCCGGTTCTGCCATTTGTATTCGCGCGCGCGGACCAACCCTTCCGCCGTTCCGGCTTGCCCTTGCTTATAGGAATGGCACTTACGTTTTCTGCTGTGGCGATCGCGGCCGCATTCGGTGGCCACTGGGTAGTACGCCTGAATCAAGGTGGACGCTACGTGGCAATGCTAGTGTTCCTCGTGTTGGGTGTGAGTCTTCTCTTTCCCTCTATCGCCGAGGTGTTGACTCGTCCGCTTGTAAACGCCGGCGGCAAACTTCAGGGTGGTCCGTCTGCGGAGAGCGGGATAGGAAAGTCCTTTGTATTGGGAATTTCGACGGGACTGCTCTGGGCTCCCTGCGCCGGCCCGATTCTTGGTTTGATCCTGACTGGAGCCGCGATTCAAGGACCAGGTGCGAGATCTTCGTTTTTGCTATTGTCCTTCGCTCTCGGTGCCGCGACCTCTCTGGGAATCGCGCTCCTCGCGGGCAACAAAGTCTTCTCCGCCCTGAAACGTTCGCTCTCGTTTGAGGTCTGGATCCGTCGCGGGTTAGGCGTTGCGGTGATCATGGGAGTGGTTGCAATAGGCCTGGGCTGGGACACGAATCTACTCACGAAGTTTTCCTTTGTGAACACGGCGAAGGCGGAGGAGCATTTGATCGATCGTTTGCATCCACAAAAGCCTGCGTCGGTGTTGGCAGCAAGCACGGCTGACACTCAACCGGTGCTGGGCGATGAGGGCCCCATGCCGGATTTGAGCGGCGCCGTTGCCTGGCTCAATTCACCGCCGCTCAGCAGCAAAGCCCTGAAAGGCAAGGTTGTGCTGGTCGACTTTTGGACCTACTCCTGTATCAATTGCCTGCGGGCGTTGCCCTATGTGGAAGGTTGGGCAGCGAAGTATAAAGATGCTGGACTGGTCGTCATCGGGGTGCATACTCCCGAGTTCGCATTCGAAAAAGAACGCGCCAACGTCGAGAAGGCGGTGCGCGACTTGAAGATCAGCTACCCGGTTGCTATCGACAGCGACTACAAGATTTGGAAAGCCTTCAACAATGAATACTGGCCGGCCCACTACTTCATCGACGGCAAAGGGCGAATTCGTTTTCACCATTTCGGCGAGGGCGAGTACGACGAGTCGGAACGCGTGATCCAAGAGCTTTTGCAGGAAAATGGGGCGCAATTGGCTTCGTCAGGGATTATCGCGGTATCCGGCGCAGGAGCGGAAGCCGCAGCTGATGCGGCCAACCGCCTTTCTCCGGAAACCTACGTCGGCTACCATCGGGCAGAACATTTCGCTTCCACCGAAGCGATCGCTCAGGATTCCAAGCGTACGTATGCACCACAACCCAGACTCTCACTCAATCAGTGGGCTCTCGGTGGGAGTTGGACGGTCGGTGAGGAAGGCGCGGTGCTTCAGACCGCTCCCGGAAAGATTGTTTTTCGCTTTCATGCCCGCGATCTTCACCTCGTCCTCGGCACCACGAAGGATGGCAAGCCAGTCCGCTTCACCGTAAAACTGGATGGCACGGCCCCAGGTGACGATCACGGCACGGATGTCGACAACAACGGTTCCGGCACCGTGCAAGACCACCGGCTTTATCAACTCATCCGGCAAAAGGGGCCGGTGGAAGATCGAACATTCGAGATCGAGTTCCTGGATCCTGGCGTGCAGGCGTTCGCATTCACGTTTGGCTGATCTTGAAAGGGATATGTGCGCGCCCAGCAATTATTGATCAGCGGGCTTTACTCCGAAGCTTTCACTTCCTCAAAGCTGAACTGCTTGTCGAGCTTGTCATAGGGCTTACCGTCGATCTCGACATATGGGTAGACGAAGTAATTAAGCGCTGGACCATCCTGCTTAGGAGACAGCGCGATGTCTCGGCCGGTGGAAAACTGCACGCGATTAGCGTCAACGCTGCCGAAAAAGTAATCTTCTTTCTCCTTCGCCTTCCACGCCTCGGAGATGTCAACCGGGATCCAGCCAGTCTTGGAGGCATAGAACTCAGCCCAGCAGTGATAACCGGCGATATCTCCTTTGTTCTTGTTTTCGGGAAGCGGAAAGCCAATGTCGAAGCGGGCCGGAATACCCTCAACCCGCAGTAGGCCGATAAACGGCGAGTGGAAGTCTGTACAGTTGCCGCGCTTGGAGTCACAAGCCCAGACCGCATCCCCGCGTCCCCAGCCTGAGCCCGTCTTGTCGTAGCGCATATTCGTGAAGAAGTAATCATAGGCAGCCTTAGCTTTTGCGACTGCGCCGCTCTGCGATCCGGTTACCTCTACCGCCAGCTCCTTGATCTTCCCGTCTGTAGGAATCAGAGTCTCAGGCGCAATCAATCGGCTCATCGAAACGGGCACGATGCTGGGCTTCCGGTTTGTTTTCTCGAGTTGAGCGTAATCACCCCGCGAGTATTCGCGGCGCGTAATCTTGTACTCGAGTGTGAACTCTGCTTTGCCCGCAGCCGGATTCTGGATCTCGGCATACATCATCTTATTGCCGTACTCAGATTCCTGCGTCATCCGCGTCTTCGCGGGAGCCTTGCCCCCCAGAACCCGCACAGTCTGGTGCGTGTCGGTCTGCGGCACCGGAACCCAGACGCGCACTCGCTTTGCACCGGAGGGAATGTCTTTCACCGTGAAGTTGTAGCTAAAGCGAGAGGTGCGGCTTGGCGGGCTGAATTTCTGGGCATCCGAAGCAGCTTGGCCCACAGCAGGAACAGCGAAAGAATTCGCAGCTTCACGGACACGCTCCTCCGTCAAAGGACATGGTTCGTGATTTTACCATCAGCGCGCGCGAGATTTCGGGGATGCAGAGGAAGAGGTGGTGTTTTAATTTGACGCGCTCACTGCCAGCCTCCGCCAAGAGCCTTGTAAAGTTGCACCAGGCTTTGGTACTCGCTGCCTCGGGCCTGGGCGAGAACAATCTCGGCGTTAAACAGCGATCGCTGCCCATCGAGAACCTCGAGGTAGGTGGTGATGCCTCCCCGATACCGTACGAGGGACGTACTGACTGAATCCCGGAGGTCCTGGACCGTGGTCTCCTGCGCAACGCGAACCTGATGAAGTTTCTGATAACCGATCAGAGCATCAGAGACATCGCGAAAGGCCAGCTGGATGGCTTGCTTGTAGGCAATCAATTCCTGGCGATGCACCGACTCGGCCAGTCTCAGATTCCCGCGCAGCGCACCACCCGTGAAAATGGGCTGAGTGACCTGAGCGCCGTAAGACCAAACTCCGTTCTGTGAACTCATAAGGCCGGAGAAGAGACTGCTGCGGCCGAAGGCGCCTCCCCCGGAGCCGGTGAGGGAAATCTGCGGAAAGAATGCTGCTCTGGCGACGCCGATCTCGGCATTGGCAGCAATCAGGTTTTGCTCGACCTGGCGAATGTCTGGCCGCCGCTCGAGCAGCGTCGACGGCATCCCCGGCGGCACTTCCGGAGGAAGCGGCTGCTCCACCAACGGGCGCCCACGTCGTACACCTTCGGGGTAATGGCCAAGCAGAATACTGATCGCATCTTCTTCTTGGCCGATCTGCCTCTCAAGGTCCGGGATTGCCGCGTTGGCGGTATCCAGCACCTGCTGGGCTTGCAGCACATCGAGCTTCGTGGCAACACCGTGGTCGAGCCGCAACCTCGTCAGTTTGACGGAGTCCTGCTGGGTCTTAACCGTCTCTTGGCTGATGCGGAGCTGAAGATCGAGATCGAGAAGCTGAAAATAGTCACTGGCGACGTCGCTCACGAGGGTCAACGTGACGGTTTGCCGCGCATCCTCGGTGGCCAGGAGCTCGGCGCGCGAGGCCTCGGTCGCACGTCGCAGGCGGCCGAAAAGATCCAACTGGAACGCTGCGTCGGCAGTGACGGCAAGAATATTATATTTCGCTTCGCTGACTGGATCTTTTCCGCCGGCGAAAGTAGCGTTCCCTTGCACCTGCGGAAACAGACTGGAGTGCGTGATGGCGACCTGAGCGCGCGCGGCGCCGATGCGCTCCGTCGCCAGTTGCAGGTCGTAATTCTCTTTGAGGGCTGTGCGGATCAGCTCTTGCAGTTGCGGGTCCTGGAAGACCTGCCACCAGGGAAGGTCTGCGAAGGATGCCGCTTGGGCTTGCGCCTGTGAGTCGTCCTTCAAGTCGCGGTACACGCCTGGAGTCTGAACGACGGGCCGGTGATAATTTGGGCCGACCGTACACCCGGTCATTACGATGGAGGCCAAGATCGCGGACATCAACAATAATGGCGCCGTCTTTTTCATGACTATCTCCGCTCGCTGTCCTTCTTGTTCCCACGGCAGTGGACCATTTCAGTCTCCCTCGGCCGGAGCGGCCGTTCCGGGCACTGCGACAGAGATCGGCTCCTTGCCCGCACCTGACCATTTCTCCACGAGGAAGAAGATGGCAGGCACGAAGAAGATTCCAATAAAGCTGGCGGCCAGCATCCCGCCGATCACCGTCGTGCCCATGATTTGCCGGGCAACGGACCCGGCGCCGGTCGCCGTCCATAACGGCACACACCCGAGTATGAACGCGAAAGACGTCATCAAAATTGGACGTAAACGAAGCCGCGCTCCCTGGAGTGCAGCATCCGCTAAGGGTCTTCCCTTCTCATATTCATCCTTGGCGAACTCGACGATTAGAATCGCGTTTTTCGCCGCCAGGCCGATGAGCATCACCAGTCCGATTTGCGAATAGATATCAGTCTCGATCTGGACCAGGTAGGGCGGCAGAAAAATGCCGAGCAACACACGGCGCAACCAAAGAATTGCAAAGGCTCCGAAGATCGCCACGGGCGTGCTCAGCAGAACGCTGAAGGGCAGCGTCCAGCTTTCGTAGAGCGCCGCCAGAACCAGAAAGACGAAAAGCAACGACAATCCAAAGATCGCCGCCGGGGGCACACCTTCTCGCGCCTTTTGTTCTTGAAACGATATGCCCGAATAGTCAAAGCCCATCTCGCGCGGCATGGTCTGCTTGAAAACATCCTCGAGCGCCGCAGTAGCTTGATCGGCGCTGAATCCCGGAGCGGCACTCCCGTTGATCTGCGCCGAACGATATTCGTTGAAGCGCAAAGTGAATTCCGGGCCGAGCCGCGGCTTGACGGTGGCAAGTGTGGAGAGGGGCACACTCTCTCCCTTATTGTTACGCACGTAGAACTGCCCGACGTTTTCCACTTTGGCGCGGTCTTCGTTTTCCGCCTCGATATAGACCTGCCACTGGCGGCCAAAGCGATTGAAATAGTTGATGAAATAACCACCCATGAAGGCCTGAATCGTGCGGTAGACATCACTGAGGGCAACACCTTGTTTCAGCACCTTGTCGCGGTTGACGTCGACAAACTGTTGCGGGACGCTTGCCAAAAATGTAGTACTGAGGCTTGCGATTTCCGGCCGCTTTCGAGCCGCATCAAGAAAAGTGGCCAGGTTCTTTGAGAGGAATTGAAGATCGCTGCCCGACCGATCTTCGAGAATGAAGGTGAATCCCCCCGCAGTGCCGACGCCAGGAATTGCAGGTGGCGAAAAACCGAATGCGACTGCCGCGGGCAACCGGCTCAACTGCTGGTTCAGATGTGCCTTGAAGGTTTGAAATTGCTCGGCTCTTGTTTTGCGTTCATCCCAGGGCTTTAACGTCACAAAAAAGGTTGAGTTGTAACTGGTGCGAACAAAACTGAGCAAGCTGAAGCCGACAAAGCAGGTAACATGCTCGACTCCCGGCGTATTCATGAGGATTTTTTCCACATCAGCCGTGACGGCCGTCGTACGCTCCAGCGAAGCTCCATTCGGTAGCTGCACATTGACGTAGGCGTAACCCTGATCTTCGTCGGGAAGGAAGCTCGACGGAATTCGGTTTGCAAAGAAGCCAGCGGCTACGGAAAAGACCACCAGCAACACAACTACGACAACAGTCTTCTGGACCAGTACTGCGCTCCAGCGCACGTAGCCCTCCGTGGCTCGGCCAAACACGCCGTTGAACCAATCAAAAAATCTCCTCAAAAGTCCGTGGCTCGGCCCCTTGGGCCGAAGCAAAAGGGCCGCAAGCGCCGGACTGAGTGTGAGCGCATTGAAGGCCGAGAGCAGAACGGAAATCGCGATGGTAACCGCGAATTGCTGGTAGAGCTGGCCCGTAATTCCGGGAATGAAAGCGGTCGGCACGAATACGGCGGAGAGAACCAGAGCGATGCCCACCACGGGGCCGGACAGCTCTTCCATGGCTTTCAACGCCGCGTCCTTCGGCGTCATGCCCTCTTCGATGTGCCGCTCCACACCCTCGACCACGACAATGGCATCGTCGACCACAAGCCCGATTGCCAGCACCAGACCAAAGAGAGAAAGAGTGTTGATGGAGAAACCGAACAATGGGAAAAGCACGAACGTGCCGACGAGCGAGACCGGCACTGCAAGCAGCGGAATCAGCGTGGCGCGCCAGCCCTGCAAGAAGATGTAAACCACAAAGATCACAAGCGCGAGGGCAATCAAAAGCGTTTCAACGATTTCCTTCATGCCTTCCGTGACCGCGCGTGTCGTATCCAACGCCACCACGTAATCCAGGTCCTCCGGGAAGCGCTCCTTCATCTTCTCCATGAGTTTATTCACGCCGGCGGCGGCATCGACCGCATTCGATCCCGGCAGTTGGTAGGTGGCAATAATCGCGCTCGGTTTTCCGTTGAAACGTCCCGCGACGCTATAGTCCTGAGCACCTAACTCGATGCGAGCGACATCGCGGACTCGAACTGTCCCCCCGTCGGGCGTCTCTCGCACCACGATCTGTCCGAATTCTTCCGGGGAGATGAGGCGCCCCTGCGCGAGCACCGAATAAGTGAATTCCTGGCCCTTGGGAGCGGGTTCGCCGCCTGCCTTTCCAGCTGGGTTCACGGTGTTTTGCGCTTGAATCGCGCTGACGATTTCCGGGACGGTGACGCCGAGCTTTGCCAACGTGTCCGGTTTTACCCACAACCGCATCGCGTACTGGCCGGCCCCGAATACCTGAACGTTGCCAATGCCGGGCGAGCGCAGAATGGGATCAACAAGATTGATGTACGCGTAGTTGGCCAGAAACGTTGCATCGTAGGTCCCATGCGGCGAGTACACCGCGGTTAATGTGAGGGGAGCGGTAACGGATTTTCGAACGTTGACTCCGTAATTAGTCACGTCCACAGGAAGCTGAGAAGCAGCCAGCGTTTCACGGCTCTGCGCAAGAATGTAATCGGTATTGGGATCGGTTTTCGCGTCGAAGTCCACAATCAGGCTGGTACTGTTGTTGCCGGTGGCATTCAGCGAATACATGTAGTTCATGTTGTCCACGCCATTCATCTGCTGTTCGATGGGCGTCGCAACCGCTTGCTCCAGAGTTTGCGCATCCGCCCCGATGTAGGTGGCGAGGACTTGAATCTCGGGGGGAGCGATGCGGGGAAACTGCGCGACCGGCAAACTTAGGATGGTGAGTGTGCCCACCAGCACGAG
The DNA here is from genome assembly GCA_963827005.1 of uncultured Acidobacteriaceae bacterium. Classification (GTDB taxonomy): domain Bacteria; phylum Acidobacteriota; class Terriglobia; order Terriglobales; family Acidobacteriaceae; genus Sulfotelmatobacter. The sequence continues at coordinate 373,277 of CAWGZD010000005.1, read as the reverse complement.
CACGATTGAGATCACCATGGCGACAATAGGGCGGTTGATAAAGAACTTTGACATGGGATTACTTTCCAGTAGCTTCCACTGCGAATGGCTTGGGGTTCACCTGCATGCCTGCGCGAACCTTCTGCACACCCTCGGCAACCACGCGATCGCCCGCCTTTAGTCCGTCCGCAATAACCCACTGGTTGCCGACGGGGTCGCCGACTTTGACCGTTCGAATGCTCACTTTGTTTTTGTCGTCCACGACAGCGACTTGATAGCCGCCTTGTAGCTCGGAGACCGCACGCTGAGGCACGAGCAGGGCATCTTGCTGGACTCGGATGACGGCGCGAACCTTTGCGTAACCGCCAGGACGCAAAACATTTCCGGGATTGGAAAACAGCCCGGCGATCCGAATTGCTCCGGTACTCTCATTCACCTGGCGGTCGGCAAAGTAGAACGTGCCAGTTTGCGGATAGGTTGACCCGTCGGCCAAAATCAGTTCGAGACGCAGATTCTTATCGGCCGCGGCGCGAGTAGCATCTGTTGGGAAGCGTTTTCTCCATGCCAGGTACTGGGGCTCGCCCACGGTGAAATAAACCTTGATAGGTTCGACGGTCGACACAGAGGTCACGGGTGAGCTGCTTAGATTGACCAAGGCACCCACCTGAAGCTGAGCCTGCCCAGCAATGCCGTCGATGGGGGAAACGAGGCGGGTAAAATCGAGGTTGATCTTCGCCGTTTCGACGGCAGCTTCGTCCGTTTTAATTAGAGCCCGAGCTGTCTCCACCGAGGCCTTGGCGGCCAGATTATTCTGAACCGAATTGTCGAGATCCTGCTGGCTCGCAGCTTGTTCTTTGGCTAGCGGAGTGTACCGCTCTACATCAAGCTGAGTCCTGCCTTGAACAGCCACTGCGGTAGCCAGTTGCGCTCGAGCCTGTGCCAACTGTCCTTCCGCCTGGTCGAGCGCCGCCTGAAACGGTCGCGGGTCAATCTCGAAGAGCAACTGCCCCTTCTTCACGAACGAGCCTTCCTGGTACCCCTGCCGCAGTATGTAGCCCGTTACCTGTGCACGGACGTCGGCGTTTGTGAATCCGTCGAGCGTGCCGATCCACTCGCCAAAAATGGGAACGTCCTTCTGTTCGACCTGCACGACTTCGACATCCGGTACGCCCGATGGCGCTCCCGCCACATGCTTCGGGTATAGCGCTCCAATTACCAGGCCGATGACGAGCAAGCCAACCGCGCCGCCGATCCAGAGTTTGTATTTCGAAAGCGTTTCCATCTTCTCCCCCAGATTTGCTCAGATCAGCCGGACGTTTCGTTCGATCGTCTTGATAACATCGTCCATCTTCCCGTTCCATATTTGTTTCGCCATGCTAAGGGTGAAGCCTTTGACCGTGTGGAAAGGCACATGCGACGGTAGCGACAGGGCGAAAGGATCGACTACCGCATCCACGACAACGGGGCCGCTCTTGTGGGCAAGAGCTTCCGCCAGCCCATCGCGAACGTCACCAGGCTCCTCGAGGCGGATTCCCTTCGCCCCCATCGCTTCGGCGACTTTGGCAAAATTGGGGTTCTTGAATTCCACGCCGAACGGGATTATGCCGGCTTCTTGCTGCTCGATATTGACGAAGTCGAGGGATCCGTTGTTGAGGATGATCTGAACCACCGGAGTCTTTCGTTCCACTTGGGTTAGCAGGTCGCCCAGTCCGAGCATGGTAAAGCCCCCGTCTCCGGCTAGGGCGATGGTTTGCCGGCCTGGGTATGCCAACTGCGCGCCAAATGCATTGGGTGCCGCATTGGCCATGGATGCCCAGGAGAACGAGCCGAAAAGTCTGCGATTTCTGCCGCCAGTGATATGCCTTGCCGTCCATATACAGGCCGTGCCCGTGTCGGCGAAAAACATCGCGTCGTCGGAAGCCAGATTGCTTAGAGTCGCGGCCAGGAATTCCGGGCGTATGGGCTTGATCTCGGGTCCTTTCTCAACATAGTGCTGAAGAAGATCGTGGAACGTTTTCGTGTCCGCGATGTACTTCTCCAGAAAGCGGGCGTCGCTTTTCTCACCTACGCTCTTCAGCAGAGCGGCGACCGTCGGCTTGATGTCGCCGACAAGCCCAAGATCAACGGCCGTCCGGCGCCCGATGTGTTTGGGGTCTTTGTCGATCTGGACCTTTTTCACGTGATGGTCGGGCAGAAATTCTATGAAGGGAAAGTCCGTGCCGAGCAGCAGGAGAAGTTCGGTATCATTAATAGCGCCATAGGCTCCGCCATAACCGAGCAGGCCGGTCATGCCAACGGCATTCGGATTATCGTGTTCCAACCACTGCTTCCCGCGGTAGGTATAGCCTACAGGCGCTTTCAGTCTTTCCGCCAACTGGACCACCTCATCGCGGGCATCCCTGCAGCCGTCACCCCCAAAGATTGCGATCGTTTTCGCATCGTCGATCATCTTCACAAGTTGACTCAGGTCGGCATCGGAAGGGCGAAGCCGGGGCGGGTTAGGAATCGTGATCTCGGCAGAGCGGTCCTCCACATCCGAGGACGCGACGTCGCCCGGAATCGAGATTACCGTAGGTCCTTTTTCCAGAACGGCAGTTAGAATCGCAGTATTGATAATCGACCGCGCTTGCTCAGGATTGACAAGCCGCCCGGTGTAGAGAGATGCGGCCTCGAAGAACTTGTAAGGATTGAGTTCTTCGAGCGCCTCCGTGTCGATCAAGCTTGTCTCCACGTCCCCCGCGATGGCGATGATTGGAGCACCTTCTTTGCGCGCGTCCATGAGCCCATTGAAGAGATGGACAACACCGGGACCGGCCGTGCCGCACACCGCAACGGGATTGCCGGTTAAGTAAGCCTCGGCGACGGCGGCAAAAACGCCGTATTCTTCGTGGCGTACGTGGATGAACTCGATCTTAGCGTTTCGACGCAGTCCGTCGATGACGGGATTGAGAGCGTCACCAACAATGCCATAGCACCGTTTGACTCCGGCGTTCGCAAGCATCTCCCACAAAAGGTCTGCCACGTTTCGTGACATAGACTGGTCCCTTTCTAGGCTGAAATTCTCGTTTCTTCGCTCCAGATTGGGCACATTGTATACCAAGGCTCCGCCGCCTCCCGAGAGCAGCGAAGCCAGGGCAGTCGAATCGACAGGTCCCGACGCGCAGAGCAATTTGGTCAAACTAGTGAGGGGGTGGAGCGTTGGAGATCACGCCGGCATAAGCGTGCAGGGACAAAGGAGTGCGTGAAACCGAAATTCTAAGTCTTTTGGCGAGCCCCTAATCGCAGGGCTATGCTCCAAGTACGGTCATGGCTCCAGATGGTGAAATCTCGAATTGTGGGAGAACCGAATGGCTAGCGATTCCGCAAAGCCAGGTTTTCTGACGAGGTCAGCAGTTGCTCCTGGCGTCAATGCTCCCTGCGTCCGAGGAGACAGCCAGTGTGAAGTGAAAACTGGCCCCGCGAGGATGGTTGTCCGCGGCCCAGAGCCTGCCACCGTGCGCCTCAATGATCGTTCGGCTGATACGAAGCCCCATACCGGTGCCGTGCTCCTTGGTCGTAAAGAAAGCGTTGAATATCTGGCCGGCCTGGTTCGGGGGCAGGCCGACTCCAGTGTCTACGACCGATACGAGAAGCTGCTGGTTGCTGTCATTCTCAGTGCCCAGAGTGAGTTGACGCGGGCCGTCGACCGCCTTCATTGCGTCGATCCCGTTGATCATCAGATTCATTAATACCTGCTGCAACTGGATGCGGTCTGCAACAATGAGCGGCTGATCGGCGGCGAGCTTTGTCTGCACAGACACCGAGTGCTGGGTCGCCTCGTTGTGTAGAAGCATCTCCATCTCTCGAATCATCTCGTTGATATCGACGCGCTCCTTGGTCACAACGCCTTTTCTGAAAAACAGCCTGACTCGGTTAATGATTTCCGACGCCCGGTTTGCATCACGAATGATCAATGAAACTGCAGCCCGAGCGCCCTCGAGATCAACCGGATCTCGATCGAGCCGGCGCAGGCAGGTAGAAGCATTCGTGATAGCGCCACTGATGGGTTGATTGATCTCGTGCGCAAGGGAGGCACAGAGTTCGCCCATCGTAGTCACGCGATTCGCGTGTGCGAGATCTGCCTGCGCTTTACGTAATGATTCTTCGGCGCGTTTCCGGTCCTCGATATCGATGCCGGTGCCGTACCATTTGACGATCCCTCCCAGACCATCACGCAAGGGTACGTTGCGCACGAGCAACCACCGATAGTCGTGTTGCGCCGTCCAGACACGCGCTTCAATCTCGAGCGGCTCTCCTGCACCCAGTGCCGATCTCCACTTAGCGATGTATCTGGCGCGATCATCCGGATGAACGATCGACTGCCAACCGGCTCCAAGCAATGCCTCGATCGATAGCCCGGTGGATTCGAGCAAACGCTGGTTGATGAAGTCTACTGAACCATCCGGCAGAGTGCTCCACACATGAGCGGGGATCGTGTTGATTACCCGGCGGAGCCGATCCTCACTGCTTTGCAAGCTCTCATAGAGATCCTGCAATCGCTGCGCTGTATCATTCGATACGCGCGCCAGTTGGGTAAGCTCATCTTCTCCCTGGACGGGAACCCGATGTTTGAACTCCCCTCGCGCCAACATCTTTGAACCTTCAACTAACTGTTGAAGCGGCCGCGTGATACTGCGTGTAATGACCAGCCCCAACGTTCCGGCGATCAACAATGTGAGAATGACGGTGGCCGGCACAACCAGAAAAATCCGGTGCTGCACCTGGCGGATATTGGCTGCAGCCTGGGTATGTTCCGTCTTTACCTCGCGGTCGACTCTTTCGACCAAGGCAGAGATTGAATACTCGAGCGGGCGCAGCTGATTGGTAAGGCGCAACTGCAGGGCGTTCCAATCATTCGCTTCGGCTAACTCGATCACCGAGGCGGTCTCCGACTGGAGGTTCGACTGGACGACCGCGAGGGTGGGGAGAATCGTCGGGTCAGAGGCGTTGTCGGAATGCACGGCTAGGAGCGCACTATTGGCACGTCGCATGTCTTCCGAAAAAGCCGCATTCATGGATTGAGTGTCTGCCTTCAGACGTTTGGCGTCTCTTGCGTTCGCAAGCGACTCCAGTGTGTCACGAAACTTCAACATGTCTGAGTGAACACGTAAGATGGTTACCAACTCCTCGTCATATTCATCAAGTCGCTCTGCTTGCGCCCGGACAATGTAGAATTGCCACAGAACGATTGCGTCGCCGGCTAACATCAAAACGATGATGAGCGCGAAACAGAGAACCAGGCGTGGGCCAATGTTGAGTCGCAGTCGATTCATCTCAGTGCGAACTAGCTCCTGGTTGAGCTTTGTCATTCCCCATGATCCGAACTAGCTCCTTCTCGAGCGCCGCGGCCGCGGCTGGAGCTGTGGACTCCCGGGTCAGCACAGCATGCAGTGCCTGGGTATAGGCTTTCGAGACCTCCTCATAGTTCGATCCGGCGACCGCCGACGGACGCGAAACTATATCGCTCCCTCCCGATTCCCCCGGTTTGTACCACCAGGGGTAGATTTCCTTCATCAGAGGTGGAACTTCAAAGTACTCCACCTTTCGGCCCGACTTTTCAGAATGAGCCGCCGTGAATTCTGCGTGTTTGCGAAGCAGGAACTGGATGAACTTGACCGCTTCGGCACGGTGAGCTGAAAAGCGGGATATGCCTAGAGCGTAGCCTCCTATGGTAGCGACTCGCGCGCTCGTTCCCGCGGGGACGCTCGTCACTCCCCCCTGGTCGCGGAACGGCTTATCTTGCGCGAAAATCTCATACACGATGGCGTGGCTGAGGAGAAACGCAGCCTCGCCGGAAACCCAAAATTTATTTTCTGCATCCGTAGCGGTGTAAGAAACCACGCTTGGCGGGGAGATTGAACCTACCCAACGCGCCGCGCGTTCCCAGGAGCGGATAACGTTTGCGTTGTTAACGCTGATTTTTCCATCTGACTCGATGATGTGGCCGCCTCCTTCTGCTGCTTGCCACTCCAATCCTTCCATAGTAAGTTGTTCGCTATCCGTTGCGATCGCTCCGGCCCAGACGAACCCCCAAAAATCTTTTTTTCCTTTCGCACGCTCTCCAGCCTGAATCCGGGCGGCCATTTTCTCAAGCTCATCCCAGGTTCTGGGCGGCGTTTTGTAGCCGTACTTAGCAAGAAGGTCGGTCCGATAAACCAATACCTGCATACCAAGAGGCTGATTGGGCATTGCCACCACCTTCCCGTGAATCCTGTAGCTTTCGATGATTGCGGGATCCTCCGAGGAAATCTCCGAGGCAAAGTAAGGTTGCAGGTCGATGAGATAGTCGCCCATGGTTCCGGTCCAGATCGTGTCAACACCGTAAAGGTCAGGGGACGGGGCACCGCTGCGCAGCAAGTCCATGGCCAGATCGAGTTTTGAGTTGGTGTCCTCTGGGGTTGGAAGATCGTTGACGTGAATGCCGGTTTCTCGCGTGAATTCCTGCAAGTAGGCATCCGGAACCATCCGATGGTCGCCAGGAACTCCTCTGCCGTCAGAATCGAAGAATGTGATGGTCACGGGCTGCGCGGTTTTACGGCAAGCGGGGAAAAAAACTACCGACAACAGAATTCCGGCGACGACTAGGTGCCGGAAGCGATGAGACACAAACCAACCCTGACCGGCGCAGCCAATTACGGGACTCATCGTCTTGATTCGAATGGGCAGGGGAAGCAGTTTTCACCGCCTTTGGAACATTAGGAATAAGCGATAGCGTGCGCGCCTTGCACATCAATCGGTTTCCTTCGCTGGCACGGAGGAATGGTAGCAGAAATCGCCAGCGGACGCCCTCAGGGGTTACTTCCACGGGATCAGTCGGCCGCTGCTAGCGGGGCCACGCGCGTAGAAGAGGAAAGCTATTGGAGCATGGTGCTGACCGACGCCTTTGCAGAACGCGCCAAGGGCGCGGACCCACCATTCCCGAAGCCGTCCCAGCCGTACCCGCTTCGATCCCCCGGTTGTTCCTCTTTACTCACTATGCTCATCAGTCGAGTCGAATACGGAAACTCCCTGCCGCACTCGAGACAGCAGACGTAATCTCCGGCGCGGCCGCGCTGCGGCCAACTGGTGCGCCGGTGGGCGCAGTCAAATACGTACGTGAGGATCCACTTTACCCAAGTCATGGTCTTCTCCTGACTAAGCGCCTACACATGCCCGAACTACTGCTCCCAAGGCACTTCTGGAATAGAACATCAGAACGCCGGCCACGACGGCACTCTGAAGGCTTGCACGGGCTATACCTCGAGTGGTTGTTAGTCCGGCTCTGTGGAGGAGGCGCCGCATCTGCGATTGAGGTCTGCAGCGGCCGTCTTCACGCCCGACGGTAGGCTCGTCCGGCATGTTGTTTGAATCGGCGTCCCTCGACAAGCTATTTGGGACATTCGCCGCCGCCGTTTCGCGAACTCTAAAGCCGATTCCGATGAAGCTGGGCGCAACAATTTCGTGCAGCGATGCCTCGTCATGATAGGAAATCGCGAAACGCCTATGAAACACCTCATTCCGCCGGAATTCGATTACTGCGTACCGTCCGGTTTTCGATTCTTCAGCCACAATATTTATCTTCGACATATAAGCCGCTTCCCGTCGGATTTAATCGACACTCGGATTAAGCCAGAAGCTTGCGGCACAATCCATTGGACGATGGTATCGATCGATACCTTCGCATCAGTCGGATTGGTGATTTGCGTTCCGTGAGAAGACGAGGCGCGTGATTAGCGAATGAAACCCGGGGGTTGTTTTGAACGTGGCTGAATACGAATCAGTTGAATTTGTGAAGCGGTTCGGAGATATGGTGTATCGGGAACTCAGTGGGGCTAAGCTGCCGTTTCAAGCCAAGTGAATCGGCTGACTCGCGGGCCGAAGTTTGCCAGCCATCCTCACCAGGTCGGCGAGAGAATTCGCTTTCATTTTTTGCATGACCTGCCCACGATGCGCCTTTACCGTGATCTCGCTGATACCGAGCTCGCCGCCAACCTGTTTATTGAGCAGCCCAGAAACGACTAACGCCATCACCTGCCGTTCTCGGGAAGTAAGGGAGGCGTAACGATCCCGAAGATCCTGCATCTCCGCGTTCTGAGCGAGGGCGAAACTGCTTCGCTGAAGGGCGTTCCGGATGGCGCTCACCAAGGCGTCGTTGTTGAGCGGCTTGGTCAAGAATTCGAGCGCGCCGGCTTTCATGGCCTGCACGGACTGCGGCACATCGCCATGACCAGTGATGAAGATGATCGGCATCTCAATGTGTTCAACCGCAAGCTGTTTCTGCAATTCAAGACCATTCAGGCCGGGGAGTGAAAGGTCGAGGACGAGACAGCTCGGGACATGTTTTCTCGGATGGTCGAGGAATTCTTGTGCGGAGGCGAATGTCACTGGCTTCCAGTTCTCATCCCGGACCAACAGTTCCAGCGAGTCACGCACAGACACGTCATCGTCAACGATGAATACGATGGGAGTAGCAGGGGTGGCAATCGACATTGGCAATGCCCTTACTTCACGACGAAGTGCTCGCGCCACATTCATTGTATCCCCCTCGAGATTCCGCTGGTGGACCCTCAGACGGCTTTGAGTACGGCCTTGATGGCCGCAAGTAGGGCTGCGTCGCTGAATGGCTTAATCAGAAACCCCGCCGCCCCCTGTTCGAGCATTCGGGTACGAATGGCTTCATCTTTTTGACCGGTGATGAATATGACCGGAATCTTTTCCCCGCGACGCTTTAGTTCCTGGTGAAGTTCAGGTCCAGTCATGCCCGGCATCGCGATGTCCAGAATCAAACAACTGGTCTCGCCGACAAGATCAGATGAGAGGAACTCTTGGGCCGACGAAAAAGACAGGCACGCAAAGCCAAACTCCTTAATAAGGTCCGGCACTGATTCGCGAATCGACTCATCATCATCAACCACGGACAGAAGCGGAGGTCCATTCCCGCTCCTCTCCTTAACGGACTCCATAAGCAAGATAGTCCGACATTTAGTGAAGGGCGTCCATTGTACTTTGGTATTGCCCCTTTTCAGCATTGCCTCCGACCTTCGCCACTGCAGTCGATACGAAAGTATGGGCGATACCATGGTCCAATTGCGCGATGCATCGTGTTCTGGCTCAATGGCCACAGCTTCCAAGCTCTTGAGATTGACAAATGCGGAGGAAAAGCCCATGGCAACTATGAACGCACCGATCGAGCCCGCACAGATGAACGCACCTGCGAAACCCGCACAACTTCGCCTGACCCGGCGATCGGCCGCCTATTGGCGGGTCACGATTGACAATCCGCCAATCAACGTCATGGGCCCGGAAATGGTCAAGCAGTTCCAGGAAGTGATCGCCGCGCTCGAGGCCGACGAGCAAGTTAGGGTCGTGGTCTTCGATAGCGCGGTCGACGACTACTTCCTGAATCACTCCGATTTCACAGCCAAGATCGAGGACCTGACCTCGATGCCCGAGGGTCCTACTGGCTTGCCGCCCTGGCCGGACTTTCTCGTGCGTCTGACGCGCCTGCCAGTAGCCTCCATTGCCCTCATCCGCGGACGTGCGACCGGGAACGGCAGCGAAATCACGCTGGCCTGCGACATGAGTTTTGCCAGCCGCGAGAAGTCCATCATCTCGCAATGGGAGGTGGGCGTCGGAATGGTCGCCGGCGGCGGGCCCATGGCTCGCCTTCCGCGGCTCATCGGCCGAAACCGCGCCCTCGAGGTTCTTCTGAGCTCGGAAGACATTAGCGGAGAACAGGCCGAGGCCTACGGATACATCAATCGCGCCCTACCCGACGCTGAGCTCGACGCGTTTGTAGAGGCGCTCGCAACCCGCATCGCCAAGTTCGACAAATGGGCGATCGCCCAGACCAAGCGCCTCGTCAATACCAGCCTGCCGCCGGACGTCGAACTCGGCGCTGGGTGGGATGCGTGCATCACTTCGCTCGGCCGACCCGCCGCTCAGGAGGGGATCAAGGCGCTGATCGCTCGCGGCTTCCACAAGCCAGGGGACGTCGAAAACCGGCTCGGATACTACCTGGGCCAAATCGGGCAATAAGCAGGGCCGATTCGATTCTGGAATCTGACATGGTTCAGACTTCAGAGGGAAGGGTTATATGAAAGCAAACGTTAAGTGGTACTTCTCGGTTGCCATCTTGGCGCTGGCGGCAGCCGTCCCGGGCATACGAACTTCCGCCGCTCCCAATCCGCCAGTCAAGTCAGGAGTAGACCGCCTCTATGTGATCGACTGCGGCGACGGCAGTGGAACCGACGAATCGCGCTGGACGCCGGGAGTCAACGTCGGAACCCCGGTCGGCTTTCCCGGACACTGCTACCTTATCCACCACACCCAGGGTTGGGTTCTGTGGGACACGGGCATCGATGACGCTGTAGCACAACTGCCTAATCATGAAGAGGTGTTTCACGAATGGGGGCCCGGTACCGGCCCGATCTGGCGCAAACCAGTCACGCTCGCGGCTCAGCTGGAAGAGATACACGTTAAGCCCTCGGACATCAAGCTGATGGCCGTGTCACATAGCCATCCCGACCATGCAGGGAACATCGAAATGTTTCCCAACACGCTGATGCTGGTGCAAAGAGTCGAGTACGAATGGGCTGGGAGCCGGCAGGACACAGTCGCCTTTAACAAGAAGCATCCGGTAAAGCTGATCGACGGCGACTACGATATTTTTGGCGACGGGAGCCTCGTGCTGCTCTCAACGCCGGGACACACGCCCGGCCACCAATCTCTGCTAGTGCGGCTGCCTAAAACTGGAGCAGTGATTCTTAGCGGCGATGCTGTGCATTTTCAGGCAAGCTTCGAACATCGCTACGTCCCTGACAACAACTGGAACAAGCAGGCCTCGCTGCAGTCCATGGATAAGATAGCGGCAATCATGGCGAAGGAGCATGCGCAGCTCTGGATCAACCACGATCAGGCCCAAAGCGATGCGCAAAAAAAGTTGCCGGCGTATTACGAGTGATGGGTGCATTCAGTGCAAGGCGTCCGCTCCCCATTGGGCGGATTGAGGTTACTTCAAGCTGTTCGGTTCAAGCTTGAAATAAAGAGTCTGCACTCTGACGCGCCAAAGAGATAAGGAAGCTTTGGATTCACTAGGGAGACCCTGACGTCGGCACAATCCAACAACTGTGAGGCGCGAAATGACGAAAACGACGAGCTTTCAGACGGACATTCGGCCGCTCTTTACCGAGCCAGACATTTAAGGCATGAGTAAGGCGTTCAACCTGGGAAGTTACGGTGACGTCAACAAAAGTTATCTTCAAGACGCAGCTGGACGCAGATCCTCGGTGGATCTGAATCGTCACACCATCAAAGCAGAGAAGCAAACTTTGAACAATTGGACGATGGTATCGCTTACATCTTTGTGCGGCAGGTGCTCCCGCTTGCCTGATTAACGGCAGTTGTTGAACCAGTCGAGGGTAGTGAGAGGCCCTTAGGGCTTTGCGGGCAGCGGCTGCCAGAGTTCGATCTTGTTCCCATCCGAGTCATAGATCCACGCAAAGCGACCGTAGGATTCATCCATTCGCTTGGCGTCAATCTTTACTCCCTCTTGCTTTAATCGATCAAGCAAAGCATCCATATCGTCCACGATGTAATTGATCATGAACGGGGCCGGGCTCGGATCTAAATACTTAGTGGAGGCGGGAAAAACCGTCCAAACTGTAACGTGTTCCTTTTGCGGGTCGTCGTGTTCGCGCCACGGAAGCATTGCGCCTGAGCCTTTGTCAGTGAGTCCGAGATGCTTCGAATACCATTCGCGCATCTGATCACGATTCGCGGATTTGAAGAAGATACCGCCGATTCCAAGGATGCGCCCGCGCTGCTCCTCTTTGGCAGCCGGCTTCGCCTTTTCAGATTCCTGAGATTTCACGTCCTGTCCTCCCGTTGAGTAGGCCGAGATGAGCAACAGCGAGCCGAGCGCGAGTGTGCTCCACGGTATCCCTTGCATCGGCGGATTATACATAAGTTCCGATTCAAATTGAGAAACCCGTTCGCTCAGGTTCACCCCGATTCGCGCTTCGTGAATCGTACATGAGATCTCGAACTGCCTTGGCATCGCTCGCAATCAAACGGGCTCGCAGTGTCGGCAGACTCATGCGGTGCTTCCTGTTGTCGATGAAACAGCAACAAGTTCAAGCCACCAGCAAGATCTTCCCGCTACCACCCTTTTCTGCCGTTGCTTGAGCCTCGGCCGCTTCGCTCAGCGGCAGTTTCTCGCTAATCGGGATTACCAGCTTGCCATCTCGCACCGCTTCGGCCATAAACTCGAGCGTTTTCCTGTCGAATTTCGAGAATACGTGCACCACCTTTACCGACGGATGCTTCGCGGCGTTCTGCGGTGGCTCGACAACCGATGCATACACTCCACCCGGCTTGACTTCGGCGATGAGCTTCTCAGCGGTTCTTCCGCCGACTGTATCCGCAACCGCATCGAGCGGCGCAAGATTCGCAATCGCATTGTCATCGTCGGTTGCGACCGCCTGATCGGCGCCGACAGTCTTCGCCTCATCCAGTTGCCTCTTCAAAACCCCCGCGATCACGGTCGCCCCCCGGGCCTTCGCGGTGAATACCGCCGAGCGCCCAACATTTCCTACAGCACCCACGACGACAACAGTCTGGCCCACTTTGATTCCCGTGGCGGCCATGAGCTGGTTACCGGTTACCGTAACGAGCGGCAGCGCCGCCGCCTGGATCAAATCCAGCCCCTTGGGTACTTTCGCCAGAACCGCGGCTTTCACGACACAAAGCTCGGCATAGGTGTTGTCCGCCATGGCGAAGACCTGGTCGCCGACGGAAAAGCCTTCCACCCGGGCCCCAATCTTAACCACAGTCCCCGCCACATCGACTCCTATGAGTCCCGGGAAGTGCATCGGATAAAAATCCTTGGTTAACCCAGCACGCCGCTTGTAGTCGATCGGATTCACGCTCGCGGCGGCGACCCGCACCAGCACCTCGCCGGGACCGGGCGCTGGGTCAGGATAGTCCTCAAACTTCAGTACATCTGGACCGCCATATTGGTGGACAACGATTGCTTTCATGATTTACCTCCTTATATCGCGCGCCTAAACTCCCAAACCAAGATTTAGATGAGCGAAATTAGAATCGGTCACCGACACGCCGGGCTCCCAAACGATTAGACACTCGATGCCTAACTCTGGACTCGGTGTTCGCGCGTCAGAGCGCCTTTGGCTGCAGCCTCTTTTCTATTCTTTTGAGGGTGAACGCCGAGGTCGTGCCACGACGTCTCCGAGAGGTTCACGTCGTAGTAAGTTGCAGCTTTCTCTATGTTCGCGAACGCCAAAGCACGGTCGGCATCGGAGACGTCGATGACTTGATCGAACCGCGCGACCGCGTTGCGCACATGTTGTGCATCGGTCAGTGGTTCTTTACGCTGCTTCGGGAACGCATAGACGCTGTCGGGCAGGTCGCTCTGCGTCGTAAGTCGTCCATGTTTCTCGTGAGGTTTCCAGGTCGCTTCTGGCATGTCTTAGCCATCCTTTCTTTTTCCTTGCTGACAGGCTTTTACAATGTCGCTTTCCCGACCGAGTCGGCTGGGATTAAGGGATTACACCCCAGGTGCGTAAGGCGAATCAATTGGACGATGGTATTGGCAATACCTTGGTATCGGACCCGTGGGATAGAGTACGCGTCATCTGCGCATCCAATCCATACTTTGGCGTCGGCCAATACGTTCGTCCAATAGACTCGCCCTCCTGATTCTGGCCTAATCAAGCCCAGCCTGATCGGAGCAATTATGAACGACGCTCAAAGAATAGATATGAAGTTCGAGGTGGTTGTCGTTCCGGTCGCGGACGTTGACCAGTCGAAGCAGTTCTATACCAAATTGGGGTGGCGGCTCGACGCCGACTTCCCCTTCGACAACGGTTTCCGGGTGGTCCAGTTTACGCTTCCTGGCTCAGGGTGCTCGGTGCAGTTTGGCACGAAGATTACATCGGCTGCGCCAGGATCGGCGCAAGGCCTTTACCTTGTCGTTTCCGATGTTGAGGCAGCAAGGAAGGATCTTGTCGCACGCGGTATCGAGGTGAGTGAGGTGTTCCACGCCGGAACGCCAGGCGCTCAGTTCCAGATCGATGGCAGCGGTCGCATCAAGGGACCAGCAGCCGATCATGCCACCTATAGCTCGTTCGCTACGTTTCGTGATCCCGACGGCAATGGATGGCTGTTTCAGGAAATCACAACCCGGCTGCCCGGTCGAGGGCTCAGCAATTTGGATGTCGCGACGCTGGCCGAGCTCTTGCAAGAGGCAGAGCTGCATCACGGCGAATACGAACCTACCGCTCCGAAGCACCACTGGTGGGACTGGTACGCCGCCTACATTGTCGCGCGTCAGGGGGCAAGGCCGCGGAAGAGGCAGCCAAAGAGGGCAAGATCCACATCGAGGAGGCACGTTCAGACGTTTAGAACGAGAGGTTATTTATGCAGGGTAAGCAAACAGCGATCATAACCGGGGCATCGGGGGGCATTGGCGCGGGTCTAGTCGAAGGGTTTCTGAGGGAAGGTTATAACGTCGTCGCGACGTCTCGTGACGCCGATCGAAAATTGACCGCCTCAGACGGCCTGGTCTTGCTCGATGGCGATATCGGCAAGCAGCAGACTGCTGCCGACGCGGTCGAAGCTGCGATCAACAACTTCGGAACCATCGATGTCTTGGTGAATAATGCCGGCATCTTCCTGAAAAAACCTTTCACTGATTTCACTAGCGAGGACTTCGACGCCCTTGTCTCCACTAATTTGCTTGGATTCTTCTACATCACTCAGCGCACTGTAAAAGAGATGCTGAAACAAAAATCGGGATGCGTCGTGAGCATCACTGCGGCACTTGCTGATCGTCCAATCGCCGGCGTAAATGGCTCCGTTTCGATGATTACGAAGGGCGGGTTGAATTCAGCCACCCTGAACCTCGCAACCGAGTATGCAAAAGACGGCATTCGCTTCAATGCCGTAGCCCCTGGCGAAGTGGATACAGCGATGCACCGGAATGATCCCAACGACTCGACGTTGCAGCCGGCAATGAGAAAGGCGACGGTAAAAGATATTGTCGATGCCGTTCTTTACCTGGCCCAGGCAGGTCATGTAAGCGGAGAGATACTCCACGTGGATGGTGCCGCTCCGGCTCGCCGTTGGTAGGTATAAGGCAATTCGATTTCGAGGGCGATGCGCCCGGCTTCCAGACCGCAGTTTCCGTATAATCCAACACCTATGAGGGGGCAACGATGAAAACGACGAGCTTTCAAACCGACATTCGCCCGCTCTTTACCGAGCGAGACATTCAAGGCATGAGCAAAGCGTTCAACCTGGGAAGTTACGATGACGTTAAAAAGCACGCGGCCGCCATCTACGATCGCATTCGTGGAATCGGTGGCGCCGTAATGCCGCCCCCGCCACCAAGAGGAGAAGGTCCTTGGCAGCAATCCCGGATCGAACTATTCGCGAAATGGATGTCGGACGGGTTCCCTCCTTAGTCGTGGGTTAGATGCCCGACGCGGTGTCACTCTGGCGTGATCGAAGAAACAGCACGACGTGACGAGTCATACACTCCGATTCCGCTCAAGCATTTAGCTTCTTGTCAAATTGAAGGCTCAAGATGAACGATCAACAAAGGAAGGAGCAGTATTCTGGAGCTGCGAGATCAGGAGATCCGTGCGGCACTGGATCAGCATTGGGCGGCGTCCGATGCCAACGATTTTGAAACGGAGCACCTCATCTATCACGAGGACGCGGTGCTGGAATACCCGCAGTCAGGCGAGCGAACCCGCGGTCGACGCAACATACAGGGCCAACGCGCCAGTCAGCCGAGCAAAAAGCGGTTTACCGTCCGACGAATCATTGGCGGCGGTGATCTTTGGGTCACCGAATTCATCCTGACCTATGACGGCAAGCCGTCCTACACCGTGAGCATCATGGAGTTCAGGGGCGACAAGGTTGCGCGGGAAACACAGTACTTTGCGGATCCATTCGTGGCTCCCGCATTCGCGCGCTCAATGGGTCGAACGGATGGACACATAACTACCGCGAGAAGTCGAACCGTATGATTCTGCGGTATGCAGCATTATCGCCGATCCTCCGATGGAGGGACAAGAGATGGATTGGAAACGGTTGGTCCAGTTTGCGCTGCTGGGCAGCAGTGATTTGGAACAATATGCCATCCTGCTGGTGCGCGTTTCGATCGGGCTGTTCTTCGCCATCTCCGGGGCAAACAAATTGTTTGTCGCCGGCGGCACGAAACCTGTTTACGAAACGCTCGTTAAGGCCAAAGTCCCGTTTCCCCGCCAGATGGCTTATTTCGTGGCGGGTGTCGAGTTCGTTGGCGGATCCTTGCTGACCGTGGGGTTTCTTTCGAGCCTGGCCTGCGTGGCTTTATTGGTCGATATGATTGTCGCCATCCTGACCACCACGCTTTCCACCATGCCTAAAGGACTTTCGCCTCTTAACTGGCTCGACGATTTCCTCTACCTTCCGGAAGTCCTGTACGTGCTCTTCTTTATCTGGCTGATCTGCTCTGGTCCGGGAAAGTTCAGTGTCGATTACTGGCTCGCCGGCAAATTAGCACTTGTGCTAGACAAGAGCTGTGTATTCCAGTTGCGAGCCCGTGCACCGAAAAAAGTGCAACCACACGCTGGACTTCGACGAGGTACGCATGCCCCGATTGCTTTCAGTAAATGTCGGCCTTCCGCGCGACGTGACATGGAACGGCAAAACGGTCCGAACGTCGGTCTGGAAATCTCCAGTTGAGGGACGGCGAATGGTGCGCAAGCTCGATATCGATGGCGATGCGCAAGCCGATCTCGCCGGTCACGGCGGGGAGCACCGCGCCGTATTTGTCTACCAGATGGATTCCTACCATTACTGGGAGACGCTTTCTGGGCCGCAACGATTTTACTTTCGGCCAGTTCGGAGAAAACTTCACGGTCGAGGGACTTCCTGATAACGAGGTCTGCATCGGCGATCGATACCGCATCGGTGGTGCGAATTTGAAGTGACGCAGCCGCGCGTGACGTGCTACCGCGTCGGCATTCGCATGAATGAACCTCGGATGCCAGCCCTGCTCGTAGCACATCACAGACCAGGATTCTACTTTCGCGTGTTGCAGGAAGGAGAAGTTGGGGCAGGCGACGACATTGTAAAAATTGCTGACGGTCCAGAGCGAATCAGCGTGGCCGACGTTGACGCCCTCCTGTATTTGCCGGGACATTCCCGCGAACAACTGCAACGCGCGCTGCGGATTCCTGCACTTAGCAAGGGTTGGCAGAGTTCGTTCCAAGCAATGCTCCAACAAGACTTGAGCTCCAAAACTGCGGCGGGGAATCCGGGACTCGCCGATGAGGAACAAGCACCAGCATGGCCCGGATTTCGACAGATGCGAGTCGCGCGTATCCATAAGGAAAGCGATAACGTAACTTCCTTCGTTCTGGCGCCGATCGATGGGCAGCCTCTTCCTGTCTTCCAGGCAGGTCAATTTGTTGTTTTGCGGTTGCTCGTCGATCCGGGCAAACCGCCCGTTCTTCGCAGCTATTCGTTGTCTGATCTGCCGGCAGCCGATCATTTCCGCATCAGCGTCAAAAGCGAATTGAATGGGATTGGAAGTTCATTTCTGTGCAACCGTGCGCGAGAAGGCGATCTATTGGATGTTAGTGCGCCGCGCGGAAGCTTTACTCTGCGTCCCGGCCAGAGTCCTGTGGTTCTGCTGAGCGCTGGAGTGGGCGCAACGCCCGTGATGTCGATGCTGCACTCACTCGCCGCTGAAAAATCGCAACGAGAGATCTGGTGGATCTATGGAGCGCGCAATCGCGTCGACCATCCATTTGCAGAAGAATCGCGTTCATTACTGAAACAGCTCTCTCGCGGACGAGGATACATCGTGTACAGCAGGCCCGCTGCAATCGACCAAGTCGGGACAGACTTCGATGCTCCCGGGCACATTGACACAGCTTTGCTGGAGAGAATTGGCGTGTCACAGGGTAGTGACTTCTATCTGTGTGGCCCACCTTCATTCTTGCAGAACATGCGCGATGGGCTGCGAAACTGGGGTGTGCTCGCCGGGAATGTGCACACGGAAATCTTCGGTTCTCTCGAGGCTATTACCCCTGGTATGGCGCAGGTTGTTCACACTCCTCACCTGCCACAAGGGCCGCCCGGATCTGGCCCCCCAGTCTCATTCGCGCGTAGCGGGATTACCGCCGCTTGGGATCCGAAATTCGCGAGCTTGCTTGAACTGGCGGAAGCGTGCGACGTTCCGGTCAGATGGTCGTGCCGGACTGGAGTCTGTCATACCTGCATGACTGGTCTGATTGGCGGATCGATTATTTATAACCCTGAGCCGCTGGAGAGGCCCGCTCCCGGGAACGTGCTCGTATGCTGTTCCCAGCCAAACGCGGGTGTCACTCTGGATCTTTAAGAAACGACTTTAAGAACAAATTTAAGAAAGAAATCTTTGAGGGAAACAGAAGGAGTCGAATCATGCGTTCTGATATTGTGCCCGGAGGCATTTTCCCCGACTACGAACTGCCCGATCACACGGGCACAGCTGCGCAAGCTCAGCGAGCTGCAGGGCGAGGATCCGCTAATCCTCACGCTTGCGCGCGGCCACTATTGCCCAAAGGAGCACCAGCAGCATTTGGAACTCGCCGCGTTCTACCCGAAGATCGCGGTGGCGTACACTCAGATCGCCACGATTTCCACCGACGATCACCATACCCTTCAGGAATTCCGTGCGTCAGTGGGAGCCCAGTGGCCCTTCCTTTCGGACCCCGACCGAACCATTCAGAAGGATCTCGACATCCAGGAGTACACCGACCCCGAGCATAACCCGATGATCCCGCATACGCTCGTGCTCAAGCCGGGCCTGGTGATCTACAGCATCTATAACGGCTACTGGTTCTGGGGCCGTCCGTCGGTCATCGATCTTTGGCACGATCTGCGCGCGGTGACGAGCGAAATCCGCCCAGACTGGGATCTGAGTACTCCTGGACTGCGCGAGGCGTGGAATGCGGGGGACCTTTCGCGTTTCCACGGGTGGAACAAGCAGGCCAGTGTGGCGACCGTGGCGATCGAACGAAAGGCGCAGCAGCCTTCTCGTTCACCTTCGACTAATGACTCAAGAAAGTGAAGTCCAGTCCGATCGAGGTCTGGATTGATCAAACCGAGCGCCGCACCTGGTTCCTCTCGGAAGCAGTGGGATCTCTCAGACGTCGTGTTTCAAACTCTGATTGGAGCAGCATGAGTATCACATTAATGAAATCGTTACGTTTTAGCTAAGTTTGGACCCCCGTCGGTGTTGCGGATCGAGGACGTTCGCGATTCCAGAGCCGGGCGAGGGAGAAGCACTCGTTCGCGTGAAGGCATGCAGCGATCAACCCCAGCGACATTGGGAATGTCGCGGGACGCTTCAAGAAAACAACTCTGCCTCGAACCCCTGGCCGGGACTTTGCGGGCGTTGTTGTAAAGGGGACGCAGCACGAAGGCGAAGAGGTCTGGGGCAGTTCTCCCGAATCTCGGTATCGTCCGGGATGGATCTCACGCGGAATATGTCGTTGTCCCAGCGGAGACGCTGTCGCTTAAACCGAAGTCGCTGAGTATGGCGCAAGCGGCGCGCGATCGGAGTTCCCTACATTACGGCGTGGGCATCTGTGGTGAATGCAGCTCAAATCCAGGCTGGCGAAACCATTTAATTATTGGCGCCGGGGGCGCTGTGGGACAAGCAGCCACGCAGATTGCGAATTGGAAGAAGGCGCGTGTGATTGGCGCGGATATCACCTCCGATCCTATTCCCGGTACCGAGTCGGTCATCAATACCAAAACCGAAGATCTTCGCCAGAGGGTTCTGGAACTGACGGCAGGAAAAGGCAGTCGATGCTGTCTTTAATACGGTGGGTGGCCCACTGTTTGAGCCAGCGTTGCAATCACTTGCATTCGGGGGACGACAGGTGGTTATCGCAAGCCCGGGAGATCCCCGTGTCAGTTTCAACCTCGTTGACTTCTATCACAATTTCTCGCGGCTGCTTGGAGTAGACAGTTATGGACTCGTCGCTCCACCAGATAGCGGAAATCGCCAGCGAACTCCAAGCCGGTTTCGAAACAGGGGCTTTGAAACCGCCGCCGATTGAGATCGTTCCGTTTGAGAAAGCCGTGGACGCGTACAGTCGAATGGCGGCAGGACAGACGAAAGCGAAGCAGGTGCTCAGTTTCGACTGATGAAATGCAAAACAAGAATCTCCAAATGAATAAACATCGTCGCGGCTAAGGAGGCTGGAAATGAGAGAACTGCTCATCTCATTCGCGGTGGGCCTGCTTGTCGGTGTCGCGTACGGGCCCATCCGGGTGAAGAGTCCTGCGCCGCCCATCGTTGCTCTACTCGGATTGTCGGGGATGGTTTTAGGCGAGCAAGCCGCGGTAAGGCTTCTCACAAAGTAAGGTCCACACGACAAATGCGTATTCAACTCGGTCTCCCACCCGGCCAAAGATCTGTTCGATGTGCTACTTCTCCGACATCGCTCGATCGGGCATCAATCGGGCAGCGCCAAAATTGACGCTGAACCGTTTGCACCACACTGAAACCGCGCGATATTTCGACAAGTCCACATCTGGGCCGAGAGCATAGTTTTGGTCGCCAATATTGCCCTTGATGGTCCCTAAATCGATGAAGCCCACGCGCAGCACGCTAGCGCTGTCTTTTGCATCGTCGGCGGCAACCACGTAGACGTGCACATCAGGACCGTTTGATGTGCTAAAACCGGTAAAGCGAAGAACACGACTGCCATCGCCCATCCGGTAGATGGTTGCGGTACCTGCCGTCGGGTGCAAGATGCTGTAGAACTGTCCTGAGACAAGGGGCTGCGGCGACGAGCTGCCTTGCGCGGCTGGCATGGCTTCATCGACACGCCGATTGACCACAAGCCGTTCGGGCCGGAATGCATACCAAGCGAGGAAAGCTGCTACCGCGGCGATAGGAATCAGAAGTTTCCATTTTTTCATTTCCGCATCTCCTTTATTTCTTTAGCTTTTTCTCGATGCTGAATCCTAGTTTGCCAAGCACTCTTACGGCGCCGGTCTTTCCACCCTCGAAGTCGCCAGAGCCAAGTTGTTGCCCCGTGGCAAACTCGTAAGCTGCCCCTAGGACTGCCTTCGGCGGGTAACGGCGTTTATCCCAGACCAATTCATAGGTCGTAGTAGGGGCGAAACCATGCTCAGAGAAGAACTGTTCTGCGCCCAGACGGTCGTACTCGCGTATCGCGCGCAGCACGTCACGACGGGTCACGCGCTCCCATGCCACCATGTGTTATTTCCTCCCAGGGTTTCTAGTTCGACACTCGGGCCTCAAGCAGAAAGGAACTGCTTGACGAGAACTGCGGTGTCGTCCGGATTTTCTTCCGGAAAGAAGTGGCCGCCCTTCATTGCCTGTCCGTGCGCGCTGGGAGCCCATTGCCGCCAAATACCCAGCGGGCCTCCGTCTTTCGCATAGAAAGTGTCGAGCGGACCACCCTCCGCCCATAGATGCAGCATGGGGCATTCGATCTTCTTCGACGCTTCTTTGTCTGCGCGATCGTGTTCGATATCAATCGTCGCTGCCGCTCGATACTCCTCGCAGATTCCATGAATACGAGCCGGGTCGCGATAAGTTGAAACGTATTCTTCGAGAACCTCTGGGCCGAACGAACCTTGGCCGAAGGGGTTATGGAAGACGGCCTCGGGCGCACCGAGCAGATAACTCTCCGGCAGCGATTCTTTCTGTGAGAGTAAAATCCACGGCCAGTAAGTCTGGGCGAAGCGCGCATCTGAGCGGCTCCACGCTTCGAGAATGGGAATCACGTCGAACACAGCGAGTCGCTCCACGTTCTTCGGATGATCCAAGGCCATGCGGTAGCTGACGCGTCCTCCCCGATCGTGGCCGATCAGCGTGAAAGTCGGAAATCCGAGGTTGTCCATCACTTCCACAAGTTCCTTTGCCATTGCGCGCTTTGAATAAGGAAAGTGGTCGTCGGTAGAAACGGGTGCCCCGCTGTGCCCGTAGGCGCGCAGATCGACGCAGATCACGCTGTGAGTTTCTGCAAGTTTGGGTGCCAGGAATCGCCACATCAGGCTCGTGCGCGGGAAGCCGTGCACCATCAGAATGGCGTGACCTTTTCCATACCGGCGCATGAAAATCGTGTTTCCTGAAACTTCGACCTGAGAAGTCTCGAAAGAATCTTGGCTAGCCATACTTCCCCCAGTTTTATTTGAGTTCGCTGGTCGTACCGGTTTGGCGAAAGAATTTTCCAGGAGGGCACCGAAAGATGCGGCTGTGAGACCACCAAGAAAAGTGCGACGCTCCATTACTGCCTCCCTCTTTCCTCGGAAAGTGCGCGTTCATTTCGGCAAGTACCTAGGACGTCAGGGTTTCCCGCGCCGCCTCCAGGATTATGTTGATCACAAGATTCGGTTCCGCGTACATCGGACTATGATCCGAATGATGCGCATGAACCTTCGCCCGCATTCGATCGGCCATGAAATGCTGCGTCTTCGGATTGATCATGCGATCTTCTTCGGCGATCAGAAACCACGATGGTTTTGTTTTCCATGACGGCATCGGGGCAGGCTCTTGAATGCACTGCACCGAGATTGGCCGTTGCACGGCAGTTGCAATGCTTATTTGTTCCGCAGAAGCCTTGTGGGCAACCGCTTGGCGAAACCCACCGTCCGGAATCCATATGAAGCCGTGAGCATCGGGAGCCAACTTCGGCGATTCCGGGGGCTTTGGGTCGCGATAGAAAACTTTAGCGACGGTCTCGCCCTCATCGGGCGCGAGAGCCGCGATATACACCAGAGACTTGACTCGGTCGTCCTTCAAGGCCGCAATCACCGCACCAGAGTAGGCGTGTCCGACCAGGGCGACCGGCCCGCTGGTCCGCTCCAGTGCCTGACTCAAAGCGGTCGCGTCATTGGTTAACGACGTCATCGGGATGGGCGCACAGATGACATGAAGACCGCGCCGTTCCAGAGGCAGAATGACGTTGCGCCAACACGATCCGTCGGCCCAAGCGCCGTGCACCAAAATTATGGTTGAGTTCGGAGGAAATGCGCTTGTCTTAGAAGACGGCGGGCCTGCGGCAACTTGTGCGGTATTTTGCGCTCGAGCAAACTTAGTAAAAGAGCCATCGAGAGCCACACCTAAATATGTGGCTGCGAGCGCACCAAGAAATCCTCGACGTTCCATGTCTTCTCCTCGTTACTCGTCGTTAAGCCGTTCGTTCTGCTTTCAGCCGGCCGACGCCATTCGCGGCGAAGAAGTCTTTTATCGCGGCCGCGATCTCTACGACGTGTGTCTCAATCGCGAAGTGTCCAGTGTCGAGGAACTGCACTTCCGCGTTGGGCAGGTCCTTTCGAAAAGCCTCTGCTCCCGCGGGAATGAAGAAGGGATCGTTTTTGCCCCAGATCGCGAGCAAAGGCAGTTTCGATTTACGGAAATATTCCTGAAACTTCGGATAAAGCTTCACGTTCGACGCATAATTCAGAAACAAATCGAGCTGAATCTCTTTGTTTCCAGGACGTTCAAGGAGAGCCGTGTCCAAGGTGTATGATTCCGGCGGAACCGCCTCCGGATTCGCCACGCCGTGGGTGTACTGCCACCGCGTTCCTCCCGCTGTCAGAACTGATTGGCGAAGTATGTCCCTATTTTCGGCGGTTGGCTCGGCCCAATACTTCCGGATCGGGCCCCAGGCATCGCCTAGGCCTTCTTCGTAAGCGTTCCCGTTTTGCGAAACGATGGCTGTGACGCGCTCAGGGTGTGCCATCGCCAACCGGAAACCGGTGGGAGCGCCATAGTCGAACACATAGATTGCGTAGCGGTCGATCTTGAGTGCCCGCGTGAAGGCGTCCATCGTGAGCGCCAGTTGATCGAAGGTGTACTGATATTGCCGCTCAGGCGGAACTTCGGTGAATCCGAAACCCGGAAGGTCTGGTGCGATCACACGGTAGTCATTGGCCAGGCGAGGAATAAGTTCGCGGAACATGAAAGATGAGGATGGGAATCCGTGCAGTAAAAGAACCACGGGCGCGTTTATGTCGCCGGCCTCGCGATAAAACACCTGCACGCCATCGGCTTCGATCTTGTGGATGGACGTAGTGGGCACGTTGAATCGGGCATCGTCCTGACGCGCCATTGAGCGTTTTGTCGCTGTTCGTGACGTCGCATCACTCATGGAAACCTCTCCTCACTTCTGTGGTTTAGCGCAGGTGGGATACCAAAAAAGGCACAGCTTAGTCGAAGAGTGCAGATTCAGCGCAAGTCACTCTGGCAGTTGAAGTTCGTCGGGAAGGAGTCCCGGGGGATCTCAAGCCGTAGCTGACAAATCTCTGACGGATTTCCGCCGCTGACGGATTTCCGTCGGATCCACTGTTACTGGTCGGCGGTTTGCTAAACGGCTCGGAGAGTCAGTTGTCACGAACCGCGCCGACGCTTCCCTTCTGTGAAACCGCGGCAGGCCGGCGAATGCGAAGCTTCTTCATTCTGTAGGCCAACGAGGTTCGCTTCATTCCTAAACGCGCGGCCGCGCCACTGATCACCCAGTTGCTCGCTTCCAGAGCACGAAGGATATGATCGCGCTCTACCTCCGCGAGACCATTCATAGGGGCATTCGATTCCTTCCTCGGCTGGAATGGCTCCAGTTCGGAAGCTGGCGCGCGTAATACCGATTGTGGCGAGAGAATGACCGCTCGTTCGATAAAGTTTTGCAATTCACGAACGTTTCCCGGCCATTGGTATCGCACTAACGCATCCATCGTATCCGAAGGGATTACGTCAATTCGTTTGTTCATGCGCTGAGCATAGAGCCCTGTGAAGTGCCGCACCAATCTCGGAATATCCCCTGTGCGTAGTCGCAGGGCTGGGACCTGGATCGGGAATACTTTCAGACGATAGTAAAGGTCCTCGCGAAACGTCCCTTGTTTGACCATCGCCGGCAAATCCCGATGCGTGGCCGCGATCAGGCGGACGTCGACTTTATGTGTGCGGTTGCTGCCAAGCCTTTCGAATTCCTGCTCTTGTAGAACGCGGAGCAGTTTCGCTTGAAGTTCGAGAGGGATATCTCCGACCTCGTCAAGAAACAGCGTGCCTTTGTCGGCGAGTTCGAACCGCCCGGTTTTTTGGGCGATGGCGCCGGTAAATGCTCCTTTTTCATGACCGAACAGCTCACTTTCGAGAAGGCCGAGGGGAATCGCGGCGCAGTTCAGTTTCACAAATGCCTTTTCGCTACGATTGCCCAGCTTATGTATCGCACGCGCAACCAGTTCTTTGCCGGTGCCCGTCTCACCCAGGATCAGCACGCCCGAATCCGTAGGCGCAACAACAGATACCATGCTCAGCGCGGTCTTCAATGCCGGGCTCTCTCCGACGATTTCTCCTAACCCGGCACGAATTTCCTCTTCCAGATAGCGTCTTTGTTTCGTCTCCTTGTCTCGATCCTTTGTCGCCTGTTCGTACTCCAATGTGTTCTCAACCGCGATTGCTACCTGACAGGCCACCTGTTCGAGCAATATGACATCGTCTTTCGCAAAATGATTGTCCGAACGCCTACAGAGCATCAGAACGCCAACCACGCGATCACGGCCAATGAGCGGAAGATAGCACCCCGTCCTGAGACCTTCCTCCATCACGTGCCTATAAAGAATCTGACCATCAGGATTCCCATAGATCTCAGGATCCTCGCGCACATCTTCGAAGCTATCAATCCGGATGCTCTTGGCTTTCCGCAATACCTGGCCCGAAATCGAGCTATTCATCGGGACCAACGATCCCTCGCGGTAGGGTCCTCTCATATCGGGATTATGCAAGAGAGTGACACGTAACGCGCCACTCTCGGAGTCGGGTAGCAGCAAGGCGGACACGTCACATTGCATTACCCTGAATAGGTTCGTCGCAAGCGCCTCAACCATTTGCCGGAGGTCCAACCTCGACGTGACGCTGCTTGTGATTTCCAGAAGCAGTCGCAGCCGATCGCGTTCGTGCTGCAGCGCTTGTTCGTTCATGTGGCGCTCGATTGCTATCCCTGTGATGTAGCTGGCATTCTCGATCAACCGGAGTTCGCTGGCACTGGGCCGGCGTGGCTCACGATAGTTGATAGAAAATGTGCCCAGAGCTTTCCCTTCGCTGGTGAACAACGGGCGTGACCAAACGGAACGAATGCCATAAGGCAACATGCGGCTGCGATAGTGCTCCCAGATGGAATCGGTCAGTATGTCGGTTACATACACCGGTTCCTTCCGATAAATGGCGGTGCCGCAAGATCCGCCTTTCGGACCGACAGACATGGTTCCTACATGAGCGATGAATCCAGGAAGGCTGGGTGCAGCGGCACAGTGGAGTTCCTTTCCGTCTTCGTCGGGAAGCCAAATCGTGCAAGACATGCCCTCGGCTTGCGATTCAACCAACTGAGCAATGTTCGCTAGAACCTCGGACAGAGGAGAGCCCGCAAAAATCAATTTTTGCAGGTTGAGGACAGACTCAGTCGAAAATAGCCGCAACTCGTCTTCCGACTGTGCGTCCCGTGATAGGACTTTTGCCGGAAACTGTATCGCTCTCTCCATGAATTGCCCTTCGCGGCCCTAGCTTCGAGAAGTCGGGGTACGTCCCATCGCAGACCGATTTCATAGCGCCGACTCCGGCCGCGTCAGACACTACTTTAAGCCGTAAAGGGGTGAAACTGCCACTGTTTAGGGGAGTGAGCGAGCGGTTGGAATTCAAAGAACCGGATCCATGCCGCAATTCAAAGCGACGGCGAAGCCAGGCGAATTCATGGAGGCTCGGTTCTCACAATCGTTCTAGATAGCGGGGACGCGGGCTCGCCTCCGCTCCAGATTAATTGTTCAACTGAATTCCTAATTGCCAACTCTGGCCTGGCATTATCTCGGCAACGCCAGGCCATGAGCCGGATTGAGGTGATCTCGAAAAATCTAACGCGCTGTCGTAGCTTCCGCAGGCCAGTAGGGCTTATCTGTATCGGCCAAGTAGCCATCTGCGTAGCGATCGTGATGGCGTACCCAGGACATCGTGAAGGGCAGGGCGTCTTCATCGCGGCCTTTGGGAACAAGATCGAGATAGTTGTACGTGTTGACAATATTTTCGGTCCCGCGAGCATAGGCGGAATAAGTGTGGAAGATTGCGCCACTCTTATCCTTATAGAAAACGCTGATTCCTGGTGCTTCCGCACTTGGGAATTTGCCGAGATCGAAGTTGTACTCTACCTTGCCTTTTGCCATTTCGTCCTGTGTGAAGGAGGCGCGGTAGTCGTAGTTGAAGTCGCTCCCGAATGACGAAACCCAGGCAAACCGCCAACCCATGCGCTTCTTGAACGGTTCGATCTTCGACAACGGCGCTCGTGAAACCGCTGCGAATGAGACATCGCGCTGCGCCAAATGCGGCAGTGCGCCGTCGGTATGATCCATGCCGAATGAGCAACTGGGGCATCCTTCGTTCCACTCCGGCCCGAACATGAAGTGATAGACGATAAGCTGGGTTCTGCCGTCGAACAGATCAGCAAGAGTTTTCTTGCCATCCGGTGAATCGAAAACATAATTCTTATCGACTTTGAGCCAGGGCAGCTGGCGGCGTTCCGCAGCCAGAGCGTCACGTTCGCGCGTGAGTTGCTTTTCTTTGACCAATAGTTTCTTGCGGGCCGCAAGCCATTCCTCTCGCGACACTACTTTCGGGTTATCAATCGTGTTTGTCGACATTTTGATTCTTCCTTTCCTCTGAGTTCGACAGGACTTCTCCTGCTCGGTTCCTGCGAGATACTTTCACGGCCAACGCTGCCAGCCCGCCGGTAGAGACCGTGCCGGCAACGATCAGCCCCATGGTTGCAAAGCAGAATGGACACATCGTTCACCTCCTTGACGCCGGCTCTGGACCGCTTAAGCCGCTTATATAAGGATGACGCGTGAAGGGAGTCGATTTCGACAGAGCAACCGGAGGAAATTATCCCCGTCTTTGAAGCAGGAACTGCCTCACTGCCGGGTCCTCGGCCAGACCAATCGCCCGGTCGAAAGCATTCGCGGCCTCAGATGTCCTCGCTAGCCGTTGCAATAAGTGGGCGCGAACCGCCCAGTAGGGTTGATAGCTCGAGACGGACTCCAGATCGATCGCGTCCAATACCGCGAGCCCCGCTTCAGGCCCCCTCGCTTCGCCTACTGCCGCGGCGTATCCAGTTCGCGTACCGAGCGTCGGGGATATGCGGATCAGTTGTTCGTAGAAGAGCATGATCGCACCCCACTCAGTGCGGCCACTGCGCGCCCGCTCAGCATGGACTGACTGAATCGCGGCCTCGAGTTGAAAGCGTCCGGCGCGGCCCCGACTCGACGCCTCGGCGAGATGGCGTTCCGCCTCTTCGATGAGTGGCAGAGACCACTGCTTAGAATTCTGCTCGGAGAGAGGAATGTAGAGGCCTTCAGGTCCACGCCGCGCACGCCGCCGCGCTTCACAGTGGAGCATCAGAGCCAGCAGCCCGCGAACCTCCGCTTCCTTGGGCATTAGGTGAAGAAGGACGCGTCCGAGCCAGATCGCCTCCTCGGCAAGCTCCCGGCCGCACTGATCGATGCCTGCCATATCGTCCCAGCCAATACCAAAGGCGGCGTAAATCGCTTCGAGCACCGCATCGAGCCGCTGCGGCAGTTCGTGCTCTTGCGGGACTTCGAACTGAATGCCGGCATCGCGGATTTTCGTCTTGGCACGTACCAGTCGCTGCCCCATCGTAGTCGGTGACACCAGGAAGGCGTGAGCGATGCGCGCCGCATCCAGTCCCAGCACGGTCTGGAGCATGAGCGGCGTGTGGATGGAGGAATCAATCGCGGGATGAGCGCATACGAACAGGAGTTTCAACCTGTCATCCGGAAACTCCGCCGGCAACGTCACCTCGCGTTCCTCCCTTAGGAGCTGGAGAGTGGGCTCACTTGCTACGGCCACCTGTTGATGACGCACAAGATCGATAAAGGAACGGCGCGCTGCCGTCAGCAGCCAGGCCTCCGGATTTTGCGGCACGCCGTCTTCCGGCCAAGCTTTGAGTGCAGCCACCAGCGCATTGCTGAGGGCGTCCTCCGCGCTAGCCACGTCTCGCGTCTGCGCGGAAAGATAGGCCACCAGGCGACCGTAGGACTCGCGCGCCACCCGCTCGATAGTTCGATGAGTGGTTCGATGAGTGTCGTCCTGGCCGCTTCCGTTCATCACGTGATCCGGTGCTTGGCTGCGGGCGCAAGGGGACGGACCTCGACCGCACCGGTGGCGGCCGTCGGGCAGCGCGCGGCCCAATCAAGCGCCGCGTCGAGTGAGGGGAGTTCCATAATTATGAATCCCCCCAGTTGCTCCTTGGTGTCAGCGAAGGGACCATCCTGTACGCGCCGCTTTCCCTCTTTAAGCCGAACTGTAGTTCCAGTCTCCGGCACTTCAAGCGGATCGCCCGCAAGGTAGGCACCGGATTCGACGAGAGCCTTGTGGTATGCGCGCCAGGCACCGGTGTAGGAGTCGGTTCCGTCGCTCTTTCGGGCCGTAAAAGCTTCCGGCGGTTCATAGATCAGCAGAGCAAATTGCATCAGAGTTTCTCCTGTGGGAACAATTCTAAGCGCCTTTACGCGCTTGAATGTATGACGGTTGGGAATCGGCCATTTCGACACCGCAACGCAACTTTCCTCTCTGACTCCCGTCAAACAACGTCCGCATCGCTTTGACATGCGACTCATCTAACAGATCATGGGCAACGGATTAGCTGTTTCAGTACTTGATCTTGTAGGCATGCGAGCAGGGGAGCCCGCGGGCAGCGCAATTGCCCGTTCGGTCGACCTGGCGCAGCGCGTGGAGCAGCTGGGATACAAGCGCTACTGGCTAGCGGAACATCACTCCATTCCTGGACTGGCTTGCTCAGCCACGCCCGTGCTGATCGGGCATGTGGCGGCAGCGACCAAGACGATTCGAGTGGGCAGTGGTGGAGTGATGCTGCCAAACCACGCACCGCTGGTGGTGGCGGAACAATTCGGGACCCTGGAGGCGCTGTACCCGGGGCGAATTGATCTGGGGCTGGGACGGGCTCCAGGCGGCGACTTTCAAACGATGCGGGCTTTGCGGAGAGACTTGCAGCAGGGTGGCGAAGATTTTCCGGCACTCCTCGCTGAATTGCAAACCTACCTGGGTCCGGAACGGCCAGGGCAAATGGTGAAAGCGATTCCCGGCCAGGGAAGCAATGTGCCGATCACCTTGCTGGGGTCGAGCGGCTTCAGCGCGCAACTAGCAGGGAAGCTGGGCTTGCCATTTGCGTTTGCGGCCCACTTTGCTCCCGAGCACTTATACGCAGCGGTTCAGCTATACCGCGATGAGTTCCGGCCAGGCAAAGTGCTGCGGAAACCATACTTTATGGTTGCAGTGCAGGTGATTGCGGCGGAGACGGACGCGGCAGCCAGGCGTTTGTTCACAACACCCCAGCAGCGCTTTCTGCGACTCATTCGAAACCAGCCGGTCGAGTTGTTGCCTCCAGTGGATTCCATGGAGGCCCTCTGGCAGGACTGGGAGCGGGCAGCCTTGGAGAATAAACTCGGAGCAGCGATTGTAGGATCGAATGCGACGGTGACGGCGGGGCTGGAAAAGCTGGTAGGTAAAACGGGGGCCGATGAAGTGATCGTCGTAACTGACACGTACGAGCATGCCGACCGGATCGAGTCGTATCGGCGAGTGTCCGATGTTGCCACAAAACTCGACGTGCATCCAAGCCTAACTGTGGAAGCCTAGAGCAGAGCAACAACCCGCTTCGGCTTCCTCCTTAGCGCGCTGCACGATCGAGCGCGAATTCAGAATTGCGCCTGGCCAACTTCCGAGTAGTCAACCATTCGGGAGTTAATCGCCGGCCAGGCGTGCTGCTTGCGTCAGTAGGTAATTCCTTTCCGGCATACTCGTCGTCCGCGCCGCCGCAACTCGGTAGTGTTGGATGGCCGCTTCGTGATCGCCCATCTTTTCACACAAATGGGCGCGAACGGCGTCGAGACGATAATGACCGGCGAGACGCGGATCGCGGTCGAGAGCCCTAAGCAGGTCGAGGCCTTTGGCAGGACCGTGCACCATAGCGGCTGCGACGGCGAGATTGAGAGTAACCATCGGACTGGGGGCGACTCGTTTCAGCAACTCATACAAGGCCAGGATCTGTGGCCAATCTGTATCCTCTACGCTCGCCGCTTCGTCGTGAACGGCGGCAATCGCGGCCTGTAGCTGATACAAGCCCACTGACCCCTTCAATAGCGCAGCGGTGAGAAGTTCAATTCCTTGCGAGATCTCCGAGCGATCCCACAGCGTTCGATCTTGTTTATCTAAGGGAATCAATACCTCGTCCGGCCCGGTTCGGGCGGCGCGACGCGCGTCGGTTAAAAGCATCAGCGCCAGAAGTCCTGCAACCTCGGGATTATCGGGGAGTAGCGTTTTCGTGTTGCGCGTCAGGCGAATCGCTTCGCACGCCAGGTCGAAGCGTTGCAGATGCGACCCGATGCTGCTTGTATACCCCTCGCTGAAGATCAGATAGAGCACGTGCAGAACTGCGGGCAGTCGTTCAGTCCGCTCCTGCGGAGAAGGGAGCCGGAATGGTACGCCAGAAGCCTTGATGGTTTGCTTCGCGCGGCTGATCCTCTGCGCCATTGTGGCCTCGGGAACCAGAAAAGCATTGGCGATTTCAGCCGTGGTCAAACCGCCAACCGCCCGTAAGGTCAGCGCGATTGCCGAGGACGGAGAGAGTGCGGAATGACAGCACATGAACAACAAAATCAGAGTGTCGTCAGGATCCATGTCGGCCTCGATCTCGAGGAGGGATGTCAAGTTTTCTGTTTCCGCAGCCACTGCCGTTTCTCTCTCGCGGCGGGCAATCTCGCTACGCATGTGGTCCGTCATGCGGCGGGATGCGACCTGAATCAGCCAGCCGCGGGGATTCTCGGGAACACCCTGCTGCGGCCACTGGGTGAAAGCGGCAATCAAGGCTTCCTGCACCGCATCCTCAGCCGAGGAGAAATCCCGGAAACGACGGGCGACGGCGCCGAGCACCTGCGGCGCAAGTCCACGCAACAAATGCTCCGAAGTCGCATCCCATTTGTTGGTCATCGGAACTCCCGTTACAACATATCCGGCGGCGGTCCACTCATGACCTGGCGTACTTCAATCGGCATGTTCAACGGCGCACCACCGGGGCCTGGCGCAGCGGACACCTTGGCGGCAATCTCATAGGCTCGCTGTGGACTGTCGACATCGATGATCCAGAAGCCGGCGAGAAACTCTTTGGATTCAGGGAAAATGCCGTCCGTGACAGGCTGGCCATCGTCGCCCGCTCGGATCAGTTTCGCCTGGTCGGGAAACGACAGCCCTTCCGCCGACACCAATTCTCCGCGTCCGTGGAGCTCTTTGTTCACACTCATCATAAAACCAATGTGCGCCTGAAGATCCTTCTTGGGCCAGTTCGGGACACCGTGGCCGGCCTTCATCGTGTTCATCATCAAAATGTATTTCATTTTCTTCTCCTATCGAGTTCGTTCGTGCTGTCCTCTCGCGCTTTTATCACTTAGTCGGAACCAAGACAGTGTTCTCGACAGTTGTTTATCGGGATTTGGCTTCATAGGTCCCGAATTGCCGCACCTCGATCGGTATGTTTAGGGATGCTGCGGAAATCAGTCCCGCGATCGCATAAGCCCGCTCGGCGTTGGCCACGTCAACGATCCAGTAGCCCAGCAGAAACTCCTTCGATTCGGGGAAAATACCGTCGGTGACTGGTACGCCGTTCTTTTCTCCACGCACGACCCTGGCTTCCTTTGGTTCAGTCAAGCCCTGTGTGGCGACAAATTCTCCGGACTCCGCGAGATCCTGACTGATGCGATGCAGAACAGCCATATGTGCATCGATATCCTGTTTAGGCAAGGCGTGATAAGCCTCAGCTCCTGCCTTCGTGCCCGACATTAGTAAAATGTATTTCATGTCCTTTGCTCCTGTTTTCGTTGTCATAGCGCTTGCAATCTGCGCCTTCATCCTGTAGTCGGAGCCGTCCTGGCATTCTCTACATCTTCGTCAGAAATATTTCACGGGCCAAAAGTCACCGCCTGATGTCGATTTCAGAGCGCCAGAACCGACATACTAGTGGAGGCAAGAATGACGACCAACGACATGGTAGTGGACGTTAGCCAGGACTGGGTACTGGCATGCGATGTGCAACAGGGCTTTATGCAGGCACCCTGTACAGTTAGCAATTCCTTCGACTATAGCGCCCGCTGCCGTCAGGTTCAGGCACTGGGCGGCGATTGCTACAATTTTATCGCGCCCAACGACGATTCCCTGGCACTGGTGGTTGGAGATGCCTCGGGCAAAGGTCTGGCCGCGGCGCTCATGATCGCCAATGTGCAGTCCTCCCTTCGGACCGCGGCACTATTCACCGGGGACGACCTGGCGGCGCTGCTTAAGATCGTGAATCAACAGGCATACAACTCGTCCTCCACGGACCGATATGCAACCTTGTTCTACGGAGTATTCGACAGCTCGGCCCGCATTCTGCGCTATGTAAATGCTGGACATAATCCCCCGGTCGTTATTCGGCGGGATGGCTCAATGCACTGCCTCGAAATGGGTGGCGCGCCGGTCGGGCTGTTCGCTGATTCGGAATATGCACAGGGTTCCGTTCAGATCGAAACAGGTGATTTGGTGATCGCCTTCACTGACGGACTCATCGAAGCGACAAATCAGGATGGGGAGGAATGGGGAGTTCAGGGCTTATTGAAAGCAGCCGTCTCCGCACGATGCTCTCAAGACGCGGGAAACCTCGTGAATTTGAGCTTCAATTCTATGGATGACTTCTCCAAAGGGCATCAGACCGACGACGCGACATTGGCAGTCGTACGGGTGATCTGAAGTTGGTTCCAAGCTGGCGTCCCCGACGGGATTTGAACCCGTGTTACCGCCGTGAAAGGGCGATGTCCTAGGCCAGGCTAGACGACGGGGACGACTATGAGGTGGGGCGCTCGACCAGTTGATCGTAACAAGCTCTTTGCAGACCTGTCAAAACTAGCGAGACACGATGGGGTAAATGCACCTCGTTTTGGCTCCTTTGGCGTGGGCGACGTGCTGTCCCTTTTCTCTGACTCCCATAACAATTTAGAATTGTCAGCACCGCCTGCTGAGGCGTGGCTCACAACGATTCGAGGCGACTGTGTCCGATCCTTTATATCTCAGTCTTTGGTTTCCCGATTTCTCCGAACCCGAGATGCTGCCGCACGCCTTTGCCGTTTTGCAGCAATTCCCTTTCTCGGCGCAGCGTCCGGGGATCACCTACTTTGCCCTGCATCCGGTTTCCTGGAACGAGGCTACCGTGCTGGAGCGCCGATTCCCTTCCGGAGTCGATCCCGGTCAGGCTACGCTGCTCGCCGCCGAACAAGTCCACGACGACTTCGCATACGTCTTCGAAGCTTACTGGGATCTGTGGACACCGGACGCGTCGAATGGAAACTGGGTGCTCGAGCCCGCCCTCGTGAGATTCATTGTTCAGGGAGAAGCGTTCGACGAAGGGGCTTACCAGCACACCGGGCACATCGAAGTGGACTTCGGCATGGATTCATACTTCCTGCAGCCTGAGACTTCGCTGAGTGAGCAGACGCGCTCAAAGATTCGTGACAACGTTGCGAAGCTAGTGGAGTTTTCGACGAACGTGGAGAAAAACAGCGGCGCTCGCGCCCGCCTGCTCTGGTCAGAGTCCGAAGAGAGCCTGGCACAAAAGCTGATAGCCCGCCTGCAAAAAGTGCAGTAGTTCGCTGCGCGGAAAGCGGGGAGCACAGAGCAATCTCCGTGCCCACCGCGTCCTCCGGATGAAGCCGATCTATTTGGTTCGTCCGCCTTCAACTTTCAGCGCATCCGATGCTCCGGCCTGCGCCGCCGCCAACCGCGCCGTTAGAACGCGGAACGGTGAGCAGGAGACGTAATCCATTCCCACCTGATGGCAGAACTCCACCGACGACGGATCGCCGCCGTGCTCGCCGCAGATCCCGACCTCGAGCTTGGGACGCGTCTTGCGGCCCCGTTCGATGCCGATCCGCACCAGTTCGCCCACACCGTCGCGATCGATCGAAGCAAACGGATCCTGCTTCAGAATCCCTTCCGCCAGGTACGTCGGTAAAACTTTGTTCACATCGTCGCGCGAGAAGCCGAACGTGGTTTGCGTCAGGTCGTTTGTGCCGAACGAGAAAAACTCCGCTTCCTTGGCAATCTCATCCGCAACCAGGCAGGCGCGCGGCAACTCGATCATGGTGCCCACCAGGTAATGCACGTGCCTTCCCTTTTCTTTAAACACTTCTTCCGCCACGCGCCGGACAATTGCTCCCTGGTTCGCCATCTCTTTCACGGTCGCAGATCAACGGGATCATCACCTCCGCGTGCGTCTTGATCCCCGCCTTGTCGACCGCGACGACTGCTTCAAAAATGGCTCGCGCCTGCATCTCGGTAATTTCCGGATAGGTGATTCCCAACCGGCAACCCCGATGCCCCAGCATCGGATTGAACTCGTGCAACTCTTCCACGCGCGCCAGCAGCGCGGAAAGAACCGTCTTCAGATCACCAGCTTCTTTCACTCCGTATTCGCTGTATTCTTCGACCAGACCTTTCTTATGCTTGGCATCGGCGCTGGGCAGGCTGGCGATATCAACCATCAGCTTCTCGCGCTTGGGCAAGAACTCGTGCAGTGGCGGATCCAGCAAGCGGATCGTCACCGGCAGCCCCTCCATCGCCTTAAACAGTCCGATAAAATCAGAGCGCTGCATCGGCAGCAGCTTCTTGAGCGCGGTCCGCCGGTCTTTTTCGTTGTCGGCCAGGATCATCGCCCGCATATGCGTGGATGCGATCCTGCGCCGAAGAACATGTGCTCGGTGCGGCAAAGCCCGATGCCTTCGGCGCCGAACTGCACGTGCCTGCTTGCATCGCGCGGAATATCCGCATTGGCGCGCACGCCGATTTTGCGGAACGGCTCCGCCCAGCTCATGAACTTCTCGAGCTTCGCCAGATCCTCCGGGTCCGGCGGCAGCAGTATTCCGCTTGCCTCTTGATCACGCGGCCGGTCGTGCCGTCGATCGTAATCCAGTCTCCGTCCTTGAATACCTGCCCGCTGCACCCGCATCTCGCGGGCACGCTCGTTGACTTGCGATCTCCCCGGCGCCCGCAACGCAGCACTTGCCCATGCCGCGAGTAACGACCGCCGCGTGGCTGGTCATGCCCCCGTGTGAAGTCAGAATGCCGCATCGCCACTTCCATCCCGTGAATATCTTCGGGAGTGGTTTCGGCGCGCACCAGAATCACCGGATTCTTCTCCGCACCGTGTCCGGCCTTTTGCACTGCATCGTCGGCGGTGAAGACGATTTGCCCGACCGCCGCGCCCGGGGAAGCCGGCAATCCCGTCGGGCCAGCACTTCCTCAGTCTTACGTGCTCTTTTCATCCAGCCGCGGCACAAAGAAATCTAAGAGCTGGTTGGGATCCACGCGGAAGATCGCTTCTTCTTTGCGTGATCAGCCCTTCCTCCACCATCTCAATCGCCAACACGCACAGCGGCAAGACCCGTGCGCTTGCCATTGCGCGTCTGCAGCATGTAGAGCTTGCCATCCTGGATGGTGAACTCGAAATCCTGCATGTCCTTGTAATGTTTTTCCAGCCGCGTCGTGATGTCTCGCAGCTGGTCTGTAGACGTCGGGCATGATCTTCTGCAGTTCGAGAATCGGCACCGGAGTGCGCACGCCCGAGACCACATCTTCGCCCTGCGCGTTCATCAGATATTCGCCGTAGAACTCCTTCGCGCCCGTCGCCGGATTGCGCGTGAAGCCCACGCCCGTTCCGCTGGTGTCGCCCAGATTGCCGTACACCATGGCCTGCACATTGACGGCCGTGCCGAGCATGTCATCGATATTGTTGATGCGGCGGTAGGTCTTGGCGCGATCGTTCTGCCACGAGCGGAACACCGCGTCCCGCGCCATCACCAGCTGCTCGTGCGGATCCTGCGGAAAGTCGCGCTTGGCGTGCTTCTTGACGACCTTCTTGTACTCTTCAATCACTTCCTTCAGCGCCTTGGCATCGAGTTCGGTATCGAGCTTCGCCTTCTTCTGTTTCTTCTTCGCATCGAAGACTTCGTCAAACGCGGGCTTCGGAATCTCCAGCACCACGTTGCCAAACATCTGGATCAGCCGCCGATAGGAATCCGCGGCGAACCGTGGATTGTTGCTGCGCTTGGCCAGCGCCTCAACGCTCTTATCGTTCAGTCCGAGGTTCAGGATCGTATCCATCATCCCCGGCATGGAAAACTTCGCGCCCGAGCGCACGCTCACCAGCAGCGGATTCTCGCCCGTTCCCAGCTTCTGCCCCTGCAGCGCTTCCAGCTTGGCCAGCGCCTCCTCCATCTGCCGGTCGACTTCTTTCGAAACGCCGCCGCTGCGCATGTACTCACGACAGGCCTCGGTCTGAATGGTGAATCCCGGAGGCACAGGCAGTCCGGCATTCGTCATCTCGGCCAGGCCGGCGCCCTTGCCGCCGAGGTCGTCTTTCATCTTGCCGTTGCCGTCCGCCTTGCCGCCGCCGAAAGAGTAAACGTACTTGGTAGTGTTTTTTTTGCGTTCCTGCACCGCCGCTTCGGGGAGAGTGATCGTCGCCATGATTGATTAGTCCTTTATCGTTCGATTTCGTAACGGCGGCGTCCCGCCGGCAATCCGTACGTCTAAAACTTGAGATCGGAGATTCTGCTCGGTCTTATCCTTTTCCTTCGGTCACTATCTCTGAAAAATCGGCAATCGTGGAGAATTCCTTTAACAGAGTCTGCAGCAGCGCCAGCCGGTTCGCCCGCACTTTTTCATCTTCGACCATCACCATCACCTTGTCGAAGAATGCGTCGACGTGCTCACGCGCCGTCGAAAGCAACGTAAGTGCGTCGCCATATTCCTTTTTGTGTCGAAGTGCCTCAACCTTAGGCCCGTTGAGTGCGAGATAAGCTGCCAGGTTTTTCTCTTCCGGCGCTGAATCGGGCAGGCACTCGAACTTCGCGGCCGGCGTGATTCCCTTCTCTTCCGCTTGCCGCAGGATGTTCCGCATCCGCTTGCAAGCCGCGCCAATCGCCAGGAACTCGGGCATGTGCAGAACTCGCTTGACGGCCTCCGCCCGAGCCAACACATCCACAACGTCTTCTGCATCCGCCGCCAAAACCGCCTTCACCACGTCGTAACCGTACCCACGGACGTCCTTCAGAATAAAACTCCAGCCGCTCGCGGAAGAATATTTTCACCGACTCCGAAAACTTCGCATCGTCGACAAACTTCTTCTCCGCGTCCGAGCCTTGATAGCCCGCACGCGCATCCCGCATCATGCCACTCAGCAGGAGCGGCAGCTTCTTCTCTGCGATCACTTTCACAATCGCATTCGCCTGTCGCCGCAGCGCAAACGGATCCTTTGACCCGCTCGGAACCAGTCCCAAAGAAAACATGCCGGCAATCGTATCCGCCTTGTCACCGACCGAGAGCACCCCGCCTTCCATCGACCGCGGCACTTCATCCTCGGTCGACTCCGGCTTGTACTGATCGTAAATCGCATCCGCGATTGCAAAGCCGCGTCGCCTCCGGCAAACTCGGATCAAGTTCCTGCACCCGCGCATACAAGCCGCCGACAATGCCCTGCAGCTCGGTGAACTCTTTCACCAATTCAGTGGTGAGATCGGATTTTGCGAGGCAGGCAGCTTTGTGAACCACTCCCGGCCGGATTGCCATTCCACTCTGCTTGATGATCTCGCTCAGCCAACTGCACAAACGCTGCACTCGCCGTGTCTTTTCGTAGTAAGTGCCAAGGTCTTTCTGGAAGGTGACGTGGCGCAGCAGCTCCAGCCGCTGCAGCAGCGACTGCTTCTGGTCCGTCTGCCAGAAAAATCGCGCATCGCTGAACCGGGCTCGCAGCACGCGCTCGTTCCCGTGACGTATTAATCCGTCGCGATCTCCGTCCGTATTCAGCACCGCCAGAAAATAGGGCAACAGCTTGTGGCCGGAATCCTCCACCGCAAAATATTTCTGATGATCACGCATCACGGTGACCAGCACCTCTTCCGGCAACGCCAGAAGCTGCGGATCGAACCCGCCCAGAATCGCCGAAGGGAACTCCGTCAAGTTCACAACCGTGTCGAGCAGAAGCTTGTCTTCCCGCCACCGTGCCCCGGGAATCGTCCGCGTAGCCGCGTCAAGAGCTTTCCGAATCTGCTGCTCACGTTCCGCGCGTCCTAAAACTTTGGCACGCCCGCAGTGCGTCGACATAAGCAGACCCAGCCCGCGGAATTGTCACATCGCCGTGCGATAACATCCGGTGCCCGCGCGAAATTTTGCCCGCCCAAATCCCATCGAACTCCAACGGAATCGTCTCGCCATCAAGCATCGCCACCACCCACCGCACCGGACGCACAAACCTCTCGTTCGTTTTGCGCCAGTACATATTCTTCGGCCAGTAAATCGAAGAAAGTTCCTTGGGCAGATCTTTTGCAAGAATTTCGGCAGCGCTCCGGCCTTTATTCGTGACCTGGGCCGCGAGGCACTCTCCCTTGGGCGTCGTGACCTTCTCCAGTCGCGAAACATCCAGGCCAGCTTTTTTCGCGAAGCCATGCGCTGCAGCGGTGGGCACACCATCCTTATAGCCGGCGCTCACGGAGGGCCCAATCAACTGCTCGGTCACGTCAGGTTGTCCGGAGGGAATTCCAGAAGCCATGACAGCCAACCGTCGTGGCGTATCGAAGCCAGTAATTTCGGCCGCCGCCAGACGTTCGCGATTCAGCAGGGCGTTGACGCGCTCGCGCAACTCCTGCGACGCCGCGTCAATCATCCGCGCCGGAATCTCCTCGCACCCGATCTCTAGTAAAAAGTCTGGCATGTCTTCAAAACCAGCCGCGCACAGCGGCGCCGCGGCTCACGACCCTCACCGGCGATAACTTTTCGGTCTTCACTTTCCTCTCGCGGACAGGTACAGGCTCGTCCGAGTTCTCCGCCAGCCGCTTCACTCGTCTGCTGATCCACCCAAGCCTTCGCAATGCCCACAGCGAGCGCGCGTACCCGCGCAATCACGCCGACGCGCTCTGTCACAGAAATCGCGCCTCGCGCGTCGAGAATGTTGAATAAATGCGAACACTTCAAGCAAAGATCGTAGGCGCCTAACAACGGAAAGCGTGACTTCTCCCCAGCATCCCGATTCCAACTTATAATCCGCCAACAACAACTTGCACTCCTCCTCATACAATGAAAAGTGCTTCCAGGCGCTCGCCACATCCGCCGCCTCAAAGTTGTAGACCGAAAACTGCAGCTCATCCGCCAGTCGCACGTCGCCATAGCTAACCTCGTGCCCCGTCACCGGATCGCGCGCCCACACGATGTCGTAAATCGAATCCATATCCTGCAGAAAAGCCCCAATGCGCTCCAGGCCATACGTCAGCTCGGCGGAAATCGGAAACAAATCCATGCCGCCGCACTGCTGGAAATAAGTGAACTGCGTGATCTCCAGCCCGTCGAGCATCACCTGCCAGCCCACACCCCATGCGCTCAGTGTCGGAGCTTCCCAGTTGTCTTCTTCAAACTTGATGTCATGCTGCCGCAGGTCGATCCCAATCGCGCGCCAACGACTCCAAATACAACTCCTGCACATTCTCCGGCGGAGGCTTCAGGATCACCTGCAACTGCATGTGCTTGAACAACCGGTTCGGATTCTCCCCATACCGCCCGTCCGCCGGCCGCCGCGAAGGCTGCACATACGCTACCTTGTAAGGCTTCGGCCCCAGCACGCGCAAAAACGTCTCCGGCGCCATCGTTCCGGCGCCCACTTCCACGTCGTAAGGCTGCTGCAGCACGCACCCACGCTCCGCCCAAAACCCCTGCAATCGCAGGATGAGTTCCTGGAACGTCAACGAATTGGGTTTGGATGGATTCACACACTCGTCCGGAGACTTGAAGATTAATCTTTGATTGTAACGGAAGCGGCCGGAACCGTCAGCTAGCCGCCGCCGGCAGCTTCAGCCAGGCCAGCACAAATATCAACAGGGCGGTTACCAGACAATGACGTCGGGAACGCGAAAAAATATCGCAGCGTAAACCGCCGTCATCACGGCCAACCAGAGGACATTGACTAGCGCAACGCGCTTCAACAGTCCGGCGCGCTCGCGGGCGAGAACTACATCGAGCACTCCGAGGCCGATCATCGCAACCATGAACGCAATGCTGAACCCCCGCAGAAAATCATCCATGCTGCGCATCGACCCAATCACATTAAATCTGTAGTTGGACATTAAATCGAGCAACTGCCGCTCGGTTTCGTTCGCCGGAGCCTGCTTCTCGAGCAGCGAGAGCGAGTGCACCAACCCCAGGAGTATCAGCACGACGGCCCCCAACGTGAACAATCGCCTTCCCCATTTGTCTGTCATTTCTGATCCTTGTTAGCCTGATTTTCGCACGGTCTGATCCTCGTCGCGCCGCGCTAAAACCCGCCCTTCTCCAGCATCCCCGCCGTGACCAGCTTCTTCTCAATATGCCGCTGCAATATCTGAATCAGAAACTTCCGCAGATCGGCTGCCTGCGCCTTGGGCCACGGCGAGCCCGACAAAGCTCTCCACCGGAGCACGAAACATCAGCGCAGCCAGCTCCCGCGAGTCTTTTGAAATCTCTGACGACGCCAGCCTCTTATCCTCGGCACACATCAATCCATCCGCCAGCGCATGAAAATAAGCCCGGCTTCCGTTCAAGCTGCGCCCGCACACAATGCACTCCGTCAACTCCGGCAGAAAACCCACCAGACGCGTCAGCCACAGCTCGAAGTAGGTCACCGGCATCCATATCTCCGGAGCCTGCAGCGCATGCAGCACCGAAAGCGTCAGCCGGAAGATGGCGTCATTGGCTTCGCGGTCAGGCAGCAGTTCGTCGAGCAACTCGGCCACATGCGCTAGCGCCACCGCCCGCGCATAGCTGACTCCAGTCGCCAGCGGAGACTCGAGCACCTCGCAGGCATCCAGCCGCGCCAGATCCTGCCGCTCCCGGACGTCATAAAACGCCCGCACATAAGTCAGCGGCTCCAGTGCCCCGCCAAACCGCCGCTTCGACTTCTTCGCCGACCGCGCCACGCCGCGCACTTTGCCTTCCGCGCGCGTAAACAGCGTGACCAGCAGATCGGCCTCGCGCAGCGGATACGTGCGCAGCACGATCGCTTCCGACTCCATCAGTGCCATGGCAACCAGTGGTGAAGCGACAATTCTAATGGAAGCGCTCTCAGCCGTCAGCTATCGAGATGGCGCGGCATAGTCAGCGCAGAGAGAAGTAAGGTTTGAGGTCACAATTTGCAACCTCAAACAGGAAAGCGCGCGCCAGGAATGGACGCGCGCCTTGATTCCGCCTCAAGCTTCGGAAGAAATCTTCCCGACAGCTAAAGGCTGAAAGCCGATAGCAGCTCTACCGCCCGAAGTAAGCCGCGTTCTTCGCGGTGAATTCGTTCCACTTCTCCGGCAGATCGTCGAGCGCGAAGATCGCCGAAACCGGACACACCGGCACGCACGCTCCGCAGTCGATGCATTCCACCGGATCGATGTAGAGCAACGGCTCCGTCGCATACTTGGGATCATCTTTCTTGGGATGAATGCAATCCACCGGACACGCATCCACGCATGCCGTGTCTTTGGTGTTGATGCAAGGCTCTGCAATCACGTAGGCCATAAAGGTATCTGTCTCCTGAGATCTATGCAGATATTTTACTACCACCCAGCTCCGCGAACCGCACATTCTAGCAAGAAACGCATCCTGCGGTACAGAGAATATCAGGCCACGCTGAGGAAAGCCTGGATGCTCCACTCCTCGCGTCCTGCACGAGAAGTGGGCCTCACCAAAAACGAAACGGCCGGCAGCGTCCGCTGCCAGCCGTCGTCATCCTCAGACCCTACCAACCGCGATTACCGGTGTGCCACCGCCGCCATGTCCCCCACCGCCACCGTGGAAGCCACCTCCACCACCGCCGTGGAACTCCGCCGCCACCGTGAACCGCTCCACCGACCTGAACCGCCCGCATGGACCACCCGCCGGACCACGCGCGAACCGCGCCCACCGCATATCCGCGTCCGCCGTAGAAGCCGTCCTCCATACCCAACCGATAACCCCAGCCGCCGCGGCCATAACACCCGCCGCCCCGGCCCCAACCCGGGCCCCAACCGCCCCGCCCCAGTAGCCGTGATACCACGGCCCGGCGCCGATAAACACCCCACCCGCGAACCAGCTAGGTCCGTAGTAACCGTAAGGCGCGCAAGCGTAAGGTGCATATCCGTAATAGCCGTATGCACACACCGGCGCTCCGCCAATATATCCCGGCCCAATTCCTACGCCCACGCTGACCTGCGCTTGGGAATACGCCAACGGCAGCATCAGAACGCTCACCAGAGCCAAATATTTTATGTACCGCATTTGATCCCCCTTGTTCAGACCCACCGTCTACCCACCAAACCCGCCGGATCTGCAGGTCCTCCAGATCTTACCTCAATCTGAATCGCCTACCTATTTGAACTCGGATCCCCAGAAAAAGTTGCAGTTACCGCTGTGGCTGATTTCAGCCACCCCGCCTGAATTCAACCACTTACAGGGCTCCCCTACGCTCCTACCAACTCCTTCTTCTCGCTCGGCTCGTACTCCACAATGTAGCCCGCCACCGCGCTCGCAGCGACCGTCAGGGGCGAAGCCAGATACATCTGTCCCGGACCACTGCGCCCCGGGAAGTTTCTATTTTGGGCGCTGATCACCACCTGCTCGGGACGCGTCGAAACTCCCGGCCCCGCGTTAATACACGCTCCGCAACTCGGCTCGATCACGATCGCTCCCGCTTTTTGAAAAACGTCGATGTAGCCTTTGCGCAGGCAGTACTCGCGCGTCTCCTGCGATCCAAACTGAATGTAAAACTTCACCGAATCCGCCACGCGCTTGCCCCGCTTCAACGCATCGGCCAGCACCGCAGCGTACATGTCCATGTCTTCATTCTTGCCCGCCGTGCACGTTCCGCCGTAAGCGATCTCCACCGGCACCGGCGTGTTCAACTCGCGCACATATTTCCCATTCCCCGGATCGCCCGGAGTCGCGACCATCGGCGTAATCTCCGCCGCATCGAGTTCGATCACGTGCGCATACTGAGCATCCGGGTCGCTGTGCAGCCCGGCAGTCATTGCCTGAGCCTTTTCCCGATCCATCCCGCGGCGCTCCACCAGAAAGTCGACCGCCTTCTCATCCGGCGCAACAATACCGGTGAATCCGCCAATCTCGGCCGCCATGTTGGTCATCGTGGCGCGCTCGTCTACGCTCAGCTCTTCGATGGCCTCACCCGCATACTCCATCACTTTCGCCAGCGCCTTGCCGCTGCGAACGTAGTCGAGGCTCAAAATCTTCAGGATGAAGTCCTTTGCCGTGACATTCGCCTGCTTCTTGCCGCGAATCACGATCCGCACCGATTCCGGCACCTTCACCCGCACATCCTTCGTAATCCAACTGTTGAA
Organism: uncultured Acidobacteriaceae bacterium; assembly: GCA_963827005.1. Taxonomy (GTDB): domain Bacteria; phylum Acidobacteriota; class Terriglobia; order Terriglobales; family Acidobacteriaceae; genus Sulfotelmatobacter. The sequence goes on along the minus strand of CAWGZD010000005.1, from coordinate 328,739 downwards.
CACATCGGTAGTGCCAATGCCGAATGCAATGCAGCCGATGGCGCCCACATGCGGAGTGTGCGAATCCGAACCAATATTCAACTGTCCCGGCAGCGCGTAACTTTCCAGCACAATCGAGTGGCAAATGCCTTCCGACCCCTTGCGGTCCTTCAACTCTCCATGCAGCTTGATTCCCTGCTTCGCGGCAAAATCCTGCTGCTTCAGCTTGAGCTGCGTCGCCAGATCGAGCAGCCCGAGTTTCTTTTTCTCCTCGGAAATCACTTCATCCAGAAACGTCAAATGGTCGCGGAAAAAAATGATGCTTGAGGCATCGTTCACCTTCGCATCCTTGCCCACATAGCGCTCGAAGAAAATCGCCGCCATCGGCGTGACGTACTCATGACTGAAGCGCAGATCAGCCCGCGCAAAGCCGCTATCACCCGGTTTCACGCTGGAGACGCCAACCTCGCCCTTTTCATTGAGCATGTGCCGCGCGAAAATCTTCTCCGCCAGCGTCATCGGCCTTTTTTCAGTCTGAATCGGCGGCAAAAACACCTTCCCCTGCATCCGCGCCACATTAAACGGAAACAGCCCGCCATACTCAATCACCTGCCGCGTAATCTCATCCTCGCCAGCAGTGAACTCGCTTAAAGCAATCTCTTCCCCGCCGCGAATCCGATCGATCAGTGAAAAGTCCGTAGAAGTCAGCACCCCGAGGTTCTGGCAATTCTGCTTGTAGATGCGCTCAATGTTCTCCGCAATCACCACCTGGATCCCGGCGCACATCTCGGCGTAAGGCGACTGCTCCCGGCTCGATCCCTTTCCGCGCCGTTTCCCGCTCACCGCGCACACAAACCCGCCGCGCTTCACATCACCGCGCCCGATCGGCGTTACACTCCCGCACTTCAGCCCAAGATACGGAATCTCCCCGAGCGTCTCGTCAAAGTAAAAGCAGTAATGCGCGGGAGTGATCTCGTCGGTCGAAATGTCGTCGCGCAGCTTGGGATTATTCCCCGGATTCTTCGTATCCCACGGCAGGTCTTCGCCCGCCAGTTGCCGCTTGATCAGATCCGGATCTTCGGTGAGAAAAAGAATGCGTCCGCGCAGCCGGACCTGGTCAGGCCGCTTTTCGATCTTGCGTTCCAGAAGAGAGTTGATCACGATGAACCTGCAGGAGTTAAGAATTTAGGACAGCCGTAAGGGGAGCAGCAATCCCACAATCAAATTGTAACGCGGCGGAGGCTGCACCCTGTGTTCCTCTATGCCCCGTGTTAAAGATTTTGACCCGGAAAGCGCGAAGCTCTATCTCTCATAGCCCCGCGGATCAGGCAAAGGCTCCAACCCTCGCCCCGCAAAAATATCCTCAAACTCCCGCAACAGCGCATCGTGAATTAGCCCGTTCGAGGCCACAGTCTCGCGGCTGTTGATTTCAAACTCTGAGCCGTCAAACCGCGTCACCTTGCCGCCCGCTTCCTCAACAATCAGCACTCCCGCGGCCGTGTCCCACGGATTCAGGTTGAACTCCCAAAACCCGTCGTACCGTCCACTCGCCACGTTGCACAGATCCAGCGCAGCCGATCCCGCCCGGCGCACTCCGTGAGTGTGCAGTGTGATCTGGTGATAAAAGTAAATGTTCGGATTTTTATGCCGCTTCCGGCTGGGAAAGCCCGTGGCCAGCAGGCATTCCTTCAGCGTCGCCGTTTTCGAAACCCGCATCGCCTCACCGTTGAGGTGCGCACCTCTTCCCTGCTCCGCTGAAAATAATTCGTCGCGCGTCGGATCGTAAATCACCGCCGCAATGCGATGGCCCGCTCTTCCGCCCGCAGAAGACCGCCGCTCCAGCGCAATCGAGACGCAGAAAACAGGATACCCGTGCGCGAAGTTCGTCGTGCCGTCCAGCGGATCGACATACCAGCGATACTCGCTCCCCTGGTCGCTCAGCCCCTGCTCTTCCCCCAAAACGTCGTGCGTGGGCCACTGTTGACGAATGCGGTCGCGGATCAGCACTTCAGCCGCGCGGTCCGCCGCCGTCACCAGATCGGCGTCGCCCTTGTACTCGATCTTCAAATGCTGGTGAAAATACTGCATCAGCAAGCCGCCCGCCTCGCGGGCAATCGCCGACATGGCAGGAAGAAAGCTATCGGAACTATCGGACTCCATCGAGTTTGTCATCCAGAGCAGGTCTGTCGCACTGTCATCCTGAGCGAAGCGAAGGACCCCATGCCTGCCCGCACCACAATCGGCTCAGCAACGCGTTTCTACGTGAATGCTTCGACTTTCCCGATAGCCGAAGCCCAAAGCCCGCCTCACTTCTTCTTCCCGCCGTCTTCCGCGATATACATAATCTCGTGCTTGAAGATGAAGAGGTTCGGAGCACCTTCGCGCGTCAGCCGCACCATGTGTTTGTCGTAGTATTCGATCCAGCCGCTCACCGTCTGGCCGTCCATCAGCTTCACGCTGACTGCCTTCTGCTTCTCGCCCAAAGCTTTCAGAAAGCTGGCTTCTTCGAAGGTCTCTTCAGGAGGCGGGGTCCGGCCGCGCTTGGCGGCATTGGAGTTTCCCTGCGCGCGGAAAGGCATGCAAACATTGTACACGGATCAACTTTCGCCCCGGCCTGCCTGCTCACTTCCCAAGGCGGGTTTTCTGTCATCCTGAGCAAGCGTTCTTTGCGCCGCGAAGGATCCGGGCGAGACGCGCGTATCCACGGAGCCTGCCCTGAGAAAGCGTGAGCGAACGAAGGGCGCGTCTGGCTCGCATCCTTATCAAACCGCGCAGTCCTGACTCCACGCGATTTCCACTCCCCTAGAAGCCGATGCGCAGTCCGAATTCAAACGCGCGCGGAGATCCCATCGCGAAGGTTCCCGATTGGTAACTCGCTCGGAACGCTGCCAGGCTCGAACCCGGCGCCACGCCGCCCGCCGCATTCGGCGCCAGCAGCCCGTTCTGCCCCGGGATCAGCGACGAACTCGGCAGGTTGCCCGGCAGGAATTCGTTGGCGAAATTGAAGACGTTGAAAATGCTCGCGCTCGGCTCGATCGTCAGCCATTCTCGAACCTTGAGCGGCCAGGACGCCTTCAAGTCCAGCGTCTTCACCCAGGGAGCGCCCGTTGCATTCGGCGCCACCGAGCCCAGCGTAGGCATCACCCAGCCCAGCGACGTCATATCCGCACTTGTCATCACCGGCGATCCGCTGATCAGCCCCGGACACTGGATATTATTTCCTACCAAACAGTTGCCCGCCGGAGTGAGCGTTCCGCCATAGTTATGGTTGTAGGTGCTGATCACGTTCTGCAAGCCCCAAATCTGGGTCGCACGCTGGAACTGCCCGATCGTCGTTCCCGGCAAAGGCTCAGGATTTCCCCCAGCGCCCAGCCCTGTTCCCAGCCAGTCTGAGGCAAAAATCTCGCCTCCGTTGGTCAGCTCCGGCAGCTCCAGAGTCTGCGGCAGCGGGCTATAGAAGTGCGAAATCATGCTGATCTTTGTAAAGAACGGCAGATCGAAAGTTCCACCAAACGTGATCTGGTGTTTCCGGTCAAGAGCGTTCGGCCCTGTGAACCGCGTCGGAAAGTCATTGTCCGTCGCCAGGTTCACGGAACTCTGGTCCAGCGCCTGGCTGGTGAATTTCGAGAGCACGTGCGAAAGTTCAAACGTCGCGACGTTCACAAACCGTACCGGCTTTTCGATCCGCTCCACCAGCTTCGTCTGCAATCCGCTATAAACCGAGCGCCCGTCCGGATAGAGAATATCCAGTCCTCCTGCCGCTCCCGTATTTCCCGCGATCGGATTCACCCCCGGAAACGCGCAGTAGCTGCAAGGTCCGCCGCCCGCCGTCTGCAGGTTCGAATCCAGTCCCGCCGCCGAGTACGCCGCCTGCGCTCCCGCCACGCCCAGCCGCGTCGTCCCGCCGCTCGCTACCGTCGAGTTGATCATGCACGTGGCCTGACCTAACCCCGGAGCGCACCCGTTCGCGATCTGCGCCGCGTCCCGCGCAGCCACCGCGTTGGCTTGATTAAAGCTGCGCGCCGCTCCGCTATGGTTCACGTCCTGCCCGATCAAAAAGTGCTGGCCAATATTGTGCACATAATCCACGCTCAACACCGCTCCCGGACGAATCTCCTTCTGCAGGCCCAGGTTCATCTCCCACGAACGCGGTGTCCGGTAGCCAGGAAAGAAAAGGTCGTAGTTCGGATTCAACGCCGAAAGCGTACTGCCCACAAAGTTCACATTGGGCTGGCTTCGCGGAACGCTCGCCGCCGCAGCCTGGAAAGCGCTGTTAAGCGCCAGGATTTCCGGCGCCGCCGAAGAGATGGTCTGCCCGCAGAACGTCGGCTCCGCCTGCAGGCCAGTCTGCGTGCTCACCACCGTCGCCGCTCCTCCCGCAATCGAGCTCACGCCTGCCAGACTCGTGGGCCAGGCGAACGGTCCTGCCACACCTCCCTGGCAAATCGTCGGAGCGCTCGCAAAAATTCCTCTAGTAAGCCGCGAGGGGCTGTCCAGCAACGTATTGTTCCAAAGCGCGTTGTCATAGACCAACCCCCCGCCGCCCCGGATCACCGTCTTGCCGTTGCCTCCCGCATCCCACGCGAATCCCGCTTGCGGTGCAAAGTTTACTTTCGGGTCGCGAACCGCATTGCCCAACCCGGGCCCCCACTGATTCAACGCCGGCAACGGACCCAGGCCGCTATCCGTGCGTCCAGTGTCGTGCACATAACTCACGCCATAGTTCAGGGTTACTCTAGGCCTGACCTTCCATCCGTCTCCCACATAAAATTCAAAACGGTTGTCTGTCAACCCTCCGCCCGGAAAGCCAAACGCAGATTTTGTAGTCGCAAATCCGATTCCGTTCCCCAGGCTCACCCAGTCCGCGGCGTAGGAAGTCGGGTCCGGCGAGGTCGATCCATTCAGCGAAGTCGTGCCCACCTGAGGAAATGCGGAAATGCTTGCCAGCCGTCCACCCTCGATATGATTGAACGCAATCCCGTAGCGGATAATGTGCTTGCCCATCATCCAACTGCCGTCGTATCTCGCCAGTTTGTCCGATTGCACCGTCTGCTGCGGCGCCAGCCAGCTCGGCCCGCCGCAATATCCGCCGCCACTGCTTAAAATGCAATTTCCCGCCGTGGACGCGCCAATATTAATCCCCAGTCCCGGAATCGGATTGTCGATCCCGCTCAGGCTCCCCGTCGCGTCATCCACATCACTGCGCAGCTTGAGGTACTCAAAGCGCAGGCTGTGCATGTAGACCCCGGTGCTGAAGTCAAAACCCAATCCGTTCGTCAGCGTGTTGTTATCGCTGCGCATTTGCTGCGTCGAACTGGCTGCGCCATACGGGCGGAGATCGCTGTTCTGGAAAAACCCCAGCCGGTAGAACGCCCGCGTACTTCCCCGCATGTTCCAGTCCACCCGTTCATCCGTATTGAACTCACGGTAGGGCTCGACCAGAGTTGCTCCCAACCCATTAAAAGGATAAGTAAAAGGTTCGACCGTGGTCAGGTTCTGCTGCGCCCGCTCCGCGTCCGCGAACCAGAACACCTTGTCCTTAATGATCACTCCGCCTGCATTTCCACCATAAAACTCCCGCTGGAACGAAGACCCCGGATCCGGCAGCGCCGCCGCGCCCTGATCTCCGCGGAACACTCCAAAGACTTCCCCATGCACCGGAGCAATGCCGCCGCCCGATCGCGTCGTCACATTCACCGCGCCAAACGCGGTCAGTCCCGTTGAAAGGTCCAGCAACGACTGCGCCACCTGGAATTCCCGGATCGCGCTCGCCGGGATGTTTTGCGTCGTCGCCCCCGCCGTCTCGTCGCTGATCTCAATTCCGTCGACCTGAACCCTCGTCGTACGTCCGTACCCGCCCAGAAACGAAACCGACGAAAGACCATTCTGCCCCGCCGCAAAAAGACTGCTATCCTGCACCTGCACCCCCGGCTCCAGCTGCGCCAGGTCGCCAAAATTTCGCCCGCTGACCGGCAATCTCTCAATCAGCTCTCCATTGATCACGCCTTGAATTGTGGCCTGGTCGACGTTCACGGCCGTCGTGTATGGAACATCGACCACCTCACTCTCCAGCCCCACCTGCATCCGCAGGTTTGCGTTCGCCACGTTGCCCACCTGCACGACGATTGTCATGGTTTCGGTCTTGAATCCTCTTCCTCCCACCCGCACCACATAGTTTCCCGGCTGCATCGGCCCCGAAGAGTACATTCCTGAGGGCGAAGTCATCACCTCGAAGCGCACAGCCTTGCCTTTATTCCGAATCTCCACCTTCGTCCCGGCCAGAACCTTCCCCTGCGGATCGCTGACCACGCCCACAATGCTGCCCGTACCCACGGTTTGACCCAGCACTATCCCCGAGGCTGACAGCAGCGCCACCCCCACCAGCACCGCAAATCGCCCGCCAAAACCGCGCGTCCAGCCCAAGTTCAAGACCGCAAACCTTCCATTCGGAATCTTCACAGTACCTCTCTCATAAATTCTCGTTCAATCACTCGGGAGCTGATCGGCAATCGCCGCTCGATGGGATTAGGAATTGCGCATCTTAACTTGGCGCGTACGGGCTCAAGAAACCGCGCCCGTGAACCCAAGTGGACTCTCGGGGTGGAGAAAGCAAGTCTTCAGCCATGTTTGGAGCAAGTTCGACGATACCAAACTATCCACCATCCTTGTCAATCACTTGCCCGCCGTAGGCAGTGGAGTTTGCTTGTCATCCTGAGCAAGCGTTCCTTGCGCCGCGAAGAGCCTGTCCCGAGCTTGCTGAGGGAATCTGGGCGAGCCGCGCGATGTGTCGCGTCCTTTGCGGCGCAATAATGGCGCGTTCGGCTCGCTTCCTCATGAAACTGCGCCACCACACCTGGGTAGTGTACCGACTTCGCTTTTGCTTTTCTTCGCGGCCTTTGCGAATCCTTAGCGCACTTTGCGGTCAAAGGCTTTTGCCCCGCGAACTTGGCACACCCAGCATCGCCAGCCTACCAACCATGATGACAATACCATTCCGTCCTGTTGCCCAACCTCCCGCAGAAATACTTTCACTGGCCACTGACCACCAGCCACTGACCACTGACCTTCAGAAGTCCGACTTCGTCGTGTAATATCCCGCCCGGTTCCGCACATGAAAGCCCGCCGCCCCCGCCGGTCCGGTAACTCCCACCTGAATCCTCCGGAACTCCGAGTTCGATAGCCGCTGCGACGGATAATAAGCCAGCAAATATTGCGTCCTCAGTTCGTCGCTGATCTGCCGGAACGCGTCGTCCAGTTGCGACATAGAAGTCGCATAGTAGTACTTCCCTCCCGTATCCTCCGAGAGCTGAATCAGCGCGTGCTCCCCGCCAATCTCGCGCCCCGCGCTGTTCTCGATCGGCACCACGATAATGCTGTAAACCAGCGCTTCCGCCTCTTCTGCCGCCCGCGCCGCCTCCTTATAGCCCACCGCTTTGCTGCTCGCCGTGTCTTCCCCATCGGTGATCAGCACCAGCACCTTCCGTCCCTGCCGCCGGTCGAGCGAACGCGATGCCAGATATACGCAGTCAAACAGCGCCGTCGCCGCCCCCAGCCGCACGTGGTCAATGCCCTCGTCAATGCGCTTCAGCTCCGCCGTATAAGGAGTGCCTTGCATCACCGCCTCACTAAAACTAAACACCGACAACGCGTCCACCGGCCGCAGAATTTCATGCGCAAACCGCTTCGCCGACGCCTGCTCCAGCGGCAAATCGTGACGTGTGCTCAGGCTCGTATCCACCGCCAGCGCGATCGAAAGCGGCACCGCTGATTCTTTATCGAATACCGAAATCGTCTGCTCCCGCCCATCCTCCTGCAGCACGAAATTCTCTTTCTTCAGCCCCGCCACCGGTGCCCCGTGACCATCCGTTACCGTCACGTACACATTCACCAGCTTGACGTTCACTTTCAGCGTCGCTTCGGGTTCTGTACTCGGCTGGGTCTGGCCCGCAGATCGCTGCGCGTATGCAGCGCAAGCCAGCAACAAAATCACGGTAGCGGATTTTCTCATGCGATCAAGAAGTATACTTCTGCAGCGAATCCACGAGCTCTAGCCCCTCAGTCCGGAAGTGCTGCAGTTTGATTGTCATCCTGAGCAAGCGTTCTTCGCGCCGCGAAGAACCTGTCCCGAGCTTGCCGAGGGAATCTGAGCGAGCCGCGCGATGCGTCGCGTTCTTTGCGACCCAATACCAGCGCGTCTGGCTCGCTTCCTTATCAAATTCCAAGGCGCCCGCCTCAACCCGCTCACTTAGATGCGCCCTCGCTTCCGGGGCTGCCTTGCCCCCGGGAATTTCCCGTCCGAATCTCCTCCGGAAAAGCCTCACCGTCCGCCCACACCGCGCCATCCTCGAAATATTCTTTCTTCCAGATCGGAACCGTCCGCTTCAGCGTATCAATCAGCCACCGGCAGGCCTCAAACGCCACCGCACGGTGCCCAGACGCGACCACGATCAACACGCTGGTCTCCCCAATCTCCAGCCGCCCCAGCCGGTGGACCACCGCCACATCGCGCACTTCAAACCGCTTCAGCGCCTTCCCCGCCAGCCCCTCCATCTCCCGCAGCGCCATCTCCTCATACGCCTCGTAGTCGAGATAAAGCGTTCTCCGCCCCCGCGTCTGGTTGCGCACCACGCCCTCAAACACCACCGCCGCCCCGTCCTCGCCCCGCTTCATCTCTTCCACCACGCGCCGCGTATCAATGGCATCGCGCACAATCTTCGCGCGTCCCGACCCTCCACTCACCGGCGGCAACAACGCCACTTCATCACCGGATTTCAACCCAGTCTCCGCCCCTGCATATTCCTGATTCACCGCCACCGCGATCCCACCCATGCGTCCCTCCATCCCCGGAATCGCAGCCTCATAGTGTCCCAACACGTCGCGCACTACCGCCCCGTCAGGCAAATCCACCCAATCGCTGGATTTCCCCGCAAGATCTTTCAATATGCCGAAGAAAAGAACGCGCACGCGCATGAGATAACGGCCCAGGCTCACCCACCCAGGCCAGTTGCCAGTCTACTGCCAGAACGGGATTGTCATCCTGAGCAAGCGCTTTTTGCGCAGCGAAGGATCCGGGCGAGCCGCGCCAAGCGTCGCGTCCTTTGCGACGCAATAATGGCGCGTTTGGCTCTCATCCTTATCACTGCGCCAGTACCACCGAGCCCCGCGCCCACCCCCTACTGCAGCGCCACCACCTGGCTCCCCGCCGGCACCACCAGCAGCCCTTCCCCCGCCCCCATGCCAGCCTGCGGCACCGCAAAATATTCCCCGCACGAGATCCCCTGTCCCAAATTCACCAACGCCACCTGCCTCCCACTCTTGCTCCAGTAGCCGATCAAGTTGCCCGTGCTCGTGCCCGTATACACCACGCCGTTCACCACCACCGGAGAACACGTATACGTCTCGCCCGCGCTCGCCACCGCCGTCCACAGCGTGTCTCCGCTCGTCAGGCTCACCGCCGTCAAAGTGTCCGCTTCGGTGTAGAACGCCGTCGTGCCCACGAAAGCCGGCATGTACTCGCTGTTGAACCCGCCCACCATGTTGCCCGTCGCCACGCTGATCGTGATTCCATCCGTCGCGTAGTTATAAAGGTCGCGAACATACACCAGCCCCTGGTAAACCGCCGCCGTTTCGCCGCCTCCGCCCTCGCACTCTCCGCTATAGTGCCAAATCTGCTTCCCCGTCGTCGGATTAAACCGGTAAGTCTGCGGACAAGCGTAGGAAACATACACTCCACTCTCCGTCACCGCCGGATTCGACGAATCCCCATTCTCCACCTCCGCCGTCCACAGCGTCTCCCCATTCTTCTCGCTGACCGCATACACCGTCCCACCATCGCCGGCCCCGCCCGTATAAACAATCCCATCCAACGCCGTCGGGGACGAACTAAACGAATACTGCCCCGCCAGGTTCGCGCTCCACAGCTGCCGTCCGCTGCTCGCCGCAAAAGCGAAAATCCCTCCCGCGCTAAACGATGGAGTCTGCGTCGTAATCACAAACAGCCGCCCGTTTTCATACGCCGCTCCAATCCACCCGCCAAAGCCCGCCGGCACCGGCTGCGTCCAAACCGTCGCCCCCGTCGCTCCATTCAGCCCGTAGAGCGTCGACGGCGTCGACCCGCTCCCTCCTCCAATCACAAACACCATCCCCTCCGCAATGATCGGATACGATGCCGTCCCCGCCACCGCCACCGACCACTTCACCGTCAGCGGAGGCTTCACCCCCGCCGTCACCATCGCCCCCGTATGGCTCGGCGTGATCTGGTAAGTCACCGACAGATCACTCTGCGCCCCCGCAGATACCGCACCCGCCATCACCACACCGCCAATCATCACGCAGGCCATCATCGCCCTGGAAATCATCACCCTCGAAGTCATCGCCCCGGAAATCATCGTCCTGAAAATCATCGTCCTGGAAATCGACATCCCGACCCGCCCGGAAGTCTTCATAGCTCCTCCTCAAAATCATCCATCAGACGCCCCAAAATTGTATGGCCAAACTCCCCCGCCGTACAGAAGCATAAAGTCCAGCCAGTAGTGCAGTTTGGCGCTTAGACGACTTTGTCATCCTGAGCGTAGCCGTTCTTCAGGCGTAGCGAAGGATCTCCCCCCAACCGGCCCAAAGCGTAAGCCAAATTGCACCACTACCAAAGTCTGGGTCGGCTCACTATGAATTCGCTGGATGGCCCATCCTTTCGCGCTCTTTGCGAAAGGGTGGGTACCACGGATCCCGCGTCCATCACCAGCCCGCCGGGGCACCCCATTTCTCGCGTCCTTCGCAAGAAGTGGGATTCCGCATCGCACGCCCGGGAAGGGCACGACTTCAGTCGTGCCGCAAAGCCCACAAAAAACGACCCGGCCTTCAGCCCCGACCCATGCCAACGATCTCACAAGGCGCGCCCCTCCCAATCTCTTTGTCATTCCGAATGGGGCGCCAAGCCCCATGAGGAACCTGCTTTCCTCTCCCATACGACGGACCACCGGGGCACCCCATTTCTCGCGTCCTTCGCGAGAAGTGGGATTCCACGTCGCACACCCGGGAAGGGCACGACTTCAGTCGTACCGCAAAGCCCACAAAAAATGAACCGGGCTCCAGCCCCCGACCCATGCAACCAGCCTCACCACCCCCGCAATATCCTTCATCTTGCGCACCGATCCCACAGCGCGTACGATCCGTTTGGCCCATCCCCAAGGGCCTGCGGCGCATTCGCATGACAAAACGAAATGCATGGAAGATGGCTTTCGCGGTGTTCGCGTTCTGCGTCGCGACGACGATCGCCAGCTCGGCACAAACCTTCACCAGCTTGTTCGATTTTGATGGGACGAACGGCGCATTTCCTGAGTTCTTGACTCAGGGACCTGACGGCAACTTCTATGGAACCTCGGGTGGCGGAACAAGAGCAGCGGGCACTGTTTTCGAAATCACCCCTGCAGGCCAATTGACCACACTTTACAATTTTTGTCAGCTGACCAATTGCAACGACGGCCAGGTCCGGAGTACCGATTGTAGGTCCTGGAGGAAAGTTTTATGGGACGACAGTCAACGGCGGAGTGTACGGGGAGGGCACTATTTTCGAAATCACCCCTGCGGGCCAACTGACTACCCTCTACAACTTTTGTTCGCAACCTAGATGTACCGACGGCGAAAACCCGGTAGCGTTGTTTGTGGGCACAGACGGAAATTTTTATGGCACGACAGAGTCCGGTGGTAGTGCCGGCAACATCGACGGGGACGGCACCGTCTTCAAAATGACTCCATCCGGCCAACTGACCACGATATACAGCTTTTGTTCGTTGCCAAACTGTAGCGACGGCGGCGAACCCTCATCGCTGGTTCTGGGCGTCGATGGTAACTTCTATGGCACAGCGGCATACAACCACCTACGCAGTACTCATGGCAACATCTTCCGCATCACGCCAGCTGGCAAGCTAACCGTGCTTTACCCGTTCTGTTCAAAACCCCACTGCACTGACGGGTCAAACCCTGGAGGTTTGGTGCAGGGACGCAATGGGACTCTTTATGGAACAACATTTTATGGTGGGGCCAACGAGGCATCCTGTTTTTAGGGTTGCGGCACCGTCTTCGAAATCACACCGGCCGGGCAATTTACCACGCTATACAACTTTTGTTCGCAGACCGACTGCACTGATGGTGACGGACCGGAAGCCTCTCCGGTTTTAGATGCCAGAGGCAATCTTTACGGGACAGCCAGTTTTGGCGGTATTCTGCAATGTTTCACGGGTGGTTGTGGCACCGCATTCGAAATCAACCCGGCTCGCCAGTTCACCGTGCTCTACAGCTTTTGTTCGCAGAACGAATGCAGCGATGGCTACACTCCACGTGCGCAACCGCTTCTATCTACCAACGGGAATCTGTATGGAGCGACGCTCTATGGCGGGGAAGATAACAGCCTTTGCAATGAGTCGGGGTCCACTGGCTGTGGTACGATCTTTTCCCTGTCCCACGTAGCGAAGCCATTTGTCGAACCCTTGCCCGGTTTTGGAACCGTAGGCGCGGAGATCGGAATTCTCGGCAACAAACTGACCGGCGCAAGCAGCGTTACGTTTAATGGAACTCCCGCGACATTCACGGTGAAATCGCCCACGCTCATTTTCGCGAACGTCCCGACGGGCGCGACCACCGGCTACGTCTACGTCACCACCGCGAATGGGACACTAAAAAGCAACGTCCCGTTTCGCGTGATGCCATAGCCGCGGCACCCCTTGGCTAGCTGATCCAGGCCTCCAGACCTTGCGTCTCCCCGGCGAAGAAAACCGGAGCCGCCCACACTCAGCGCCGCCAACCAGCCCTCGTCGTCCGGGAGCCCTCCGGAACAAGCGCCCTCTAACCCTCCCGTTTCACCCGGCTTAGAGGGTGTTGTACATACAACCCGATACGCACACCATTGGATGCACAAATGTTCCAGTTGGAACACTTAAGCGAATGTTCCAGTCGGAACACTTAAGCCATCCAAGGGAACCCTAACCCAGCCACCGACCACTGATCACTAGCCACTGATCACTGACGACTGCCCGAATGTTCCAGTCGGAACACTTAAGCAAAATCGGCTCCAATGTTCCAGTCGGAACATTGAAGCCGATTAGACCGAATCACTGACCACTAACCACTGCTCACTGACCACTGCCTAAGACTGCCACCCCAGCACCTTGTCATGAACCACCGCCGGCTCCTGGACAGGTTGAATAGGAGCTTCCAGTTTAGGATCCTTCGCCGGCGTCGGCACGACCACCTTCGCCGCCAGCGCCTCCGCCACTACTGGCAGCGAAACCCGCAGCGCTTCCTCAATGGTCTTCACATAATGGATCGTGAGGTTGTCGATCTGTTCCGGCGTCAGATCCTCTTCCACGTTCATCTTGTTCTCCGCGGGCAGAATGATCGTGGTCACTCCCGCGCGCTTCGCGGCCAGAACTTTTTCCTTAATGCCTCCCACCGGAAGCACGTTGCCGCTAAGCGTGATCTCGCCCGTCATCGCCGTGAGTGGCCGGATGCGATGTCCCGACAGCAGCGACACCAGCGTGGTCGCCATGGTCACACCCGCCGAGGGACCATCCTTCGGAATCGCTCCCGCCGGCACGTGCATGTGAATGTCATGGTCGGCAAAGAAGTCCTCGCCAATGCCCAGCTGCGCTGCGTTCGAGCGCACCCAGGTCAGCGCCGCCTGCATCGACTCCTGCATCACCTGGCCGATCTGTCCCGTCATGGTGAATCCGCCTTTGCCTTTCATGGCATTAGCTTCCACGAAGAGCACGTCGCCGCCCGATGGTGTCCAGGCCAAGCCCACAGCCACGCCGGGACGCTCCGTCCGCTCCTCGATCTCGCCTTCGACGCGGATCTTGATGCCACCCAGAAATTCCTGAATGATTTCCTGCGTGACGACAAGCTTCTCGGTCTTGCCTTCGGCCAGCCGCCGCGCCTGCTTGCGGCAGATGGTTCCGATGGTCCGTTCCAGGCTGCGCACGCCCGCCTCGCGCGTGTAATGACGAATCACATAGCGCAACGCGTCGTCGGGAAATTCGATCTGCTCAGCCGTGATGCCGTTCTCTTCCACCTGACGTGGAACCAGGTAGCGGCGCGCGATGTGCAGCTTCTCTTCTTCACTGTAACCCTGCAGCTCGATGATCTCCATGCGGTCGCGCAGCGGCTCCGCAATTGGGTCGAGCATGTTCGCGGTCGTGATGAAAAGAACCTTCGACAAGTCGAACGTCACATCAAGATAGTTGTCGCGGAAGGTCGCATTCTGTTCCGGATCAAGCGCTTCAAGCAAAGCCGAAGCGGGATCGCCACGGAAGTCGCGGCCCACCTTGTCGATTTCGTCGAGCATGAAGACTGGATCTTTAGTTTCGGCGCGGCGAATGCCCTGGATGATTTGCCCCGGCAGTGCGCCGATGTAGGTGCGGCGATGGCCGCGGATTTCGGCCTCGTCGTGCACTCCGCCAAGCGAGAGCCTTACGAACTTGCGTCCCAGGGCGCGAGCGATCGACTTGCCCAGCGAAGTCTTGCCCACGCCAGGAGGTCCCACGAAGCACAGAATCGGTCCCTTCATGTTCGGCTTCAGCCGACGAACGGAAAGATAATCGAGGATGCGATCCTTTACCTTCTCGAGGTCATAGTGATCGGTGTCCAGAATCTCTTTCGCTTTAAGGATCTCGATCTCCTGCCCGGAGGTCTTGTTCCAGGGCAGCACGGCCAGCCACTCGACGTAGTTGCGGGTGAGCGAGTAGTCGGCGGCCATGGGGGACATGCGCGACAGGCGCCCTAATTCTTTCAGGGCTTCCTTCTTTACTTCATCGGGCATGCCGGCATCGTCGATCTTCTTCTTCAAGTCTTCGACGTCGCGCTGGCCTTCATCCTGTTCGCCGAGCTCTTTCTGGATGGCCTTCATCTGCTCGCGCAGGTAGTACTCACGCTGCGTCTGCTGCACACGATCCTGCACTTCGCTCTGGATCTTGTTGCGCAGTTGCTGCACTTCAAGTTCTTTGGCGAGATGCTGGTTGATCTTGTCGAGGCGCACGCGGATGTCGAGAGTCTCGAGCGTGTCCTGCTTGTCGGGCGTGGAGAGCGAGGGCAACGAGGAGGCGATGAAGTCGACGAGGCGGCCCGGTTCATCGATGTTCAGGGCGACGGTGGAGAGTTCGTCAGAAAGCGTAGGCGAACCGGCGACGATCTGCTGGAACAGAGTGAGGACGTTGCGCTGCAAGGCTTCGATTTCGGAGCTGTCCGGAGGAATAGCTTCAGGAATAGGCAGAACCTTGGCGCGCATGAATGGAGCTAATTGGGTAAATTCGCCCAGGCGCACGCGTTCCAGGCCCTCGGCAAACACGAACAGGCTCTGGTTGGGCATCTTGACGACTTTGTGGACGATGGCGGAGGTACCGACGGTATAAAGATCGCTGGCCTGCGGGCTATCCACGCGGGCTTCGCGCTGGGCGACCACGACGATGGTCTTGTCTTCGCCGAGCGAATTGATCAGCTGAACGGAACTTTCCCGGCCTACGGTCAGGGGCAGAACGGCGTGCGGAAACAGGACGGTATCGCGCACAGGAAGCACGGGCAAAGCCCGTACATCGTTTGTTTCCCGAAGCTTAGGAGGCTGTTCGGAAAGCGGCTTATCGGTCATTGGCTCTCCTTGAGTGTAACTCACTCAAGCTTAGATGTTAGTTTTCGGGAAAGGTTTCACGCTCCCCGTAGTTGCCTGCGAAAAGGATTCTATTCCTGTTGGGAGGGGTTCGCACTGTACCAAAGGTGCAGTGGCTAGTGCGGTGGAGCTCGGTGGATTGCAGAAGTGGGACGGGGCAGGACCGGGCGTGACTCGTCTGCCTAAACGGGAAATAATCCGGGGCGTCGGGACTGTCGCATTTTTGGTCAGCCAGGCGGGCCATGGGAGAAGGCTTCAGTCTGTCGCCGTTTTTCCCTCAACTCATCGCCTGGTTGCAACGGTTAACTTCCGGTTTGCCCGTTATCCAGGATCGGTTCCGCCGCAGGCCAAATGAAAGTTCTCTAAATTTCCGATTGCGTAGTGGGTCTCATTTCTTCAGCTCCGTGTCCCAGTTCGTGACCAGCACCACGAGAGTCTGGCCCTCGAGATACTCCATGACCAGAAAATCCGTGTCGCCCTGAGTGCCGATGTCGTAGAGCGTGCAGATATTGACATGTTGCAGCGAGGAGATCGTTTTGGCTTCCCGCTCCAGGCGCTGTTTTAGCTCCGGATCAGAGGAAAGATGCCCCGGC
Organism: uncultured Acidobacteriaceae bacterium; assembly: GCA_963827005.1. Lineage (GTDB taxonomy): Bacteria > Acidobacteriota > Terriglobia > Terriglobales > Acidobacteriaceae > Sulfotelmatobacter. Next base: position 312,515 of record CAWGZD010000005.1, on the reverse strand, counting down.
AGAACCTTGATGGCGACTGTACGGTCAAGACGCGTGTCCACGGCTCGGTACACCTCACCCATGCCGCCGGCGCCCAGCGGTGACTGGATTTCATAGGGTCCGAGCTTCGTGCCAGAGGTAAGGGCCATCCGTGCGTGGAATTATAGCCCTGAGCAAGCCGTCGCAGTAAGACCGACGATTCTGGGTGGGTCGTCGGCGAACAGGAAGTTATCCAAGCCGCCAACTTATGACGGGTGGCAAGGAAATGGGGAACGTCCCGTCTCCCCGCACTATCTGCCTTGAGTCATGGCTGCGGCGACCGGCGTCGCGGCGGCTCGCGCCGCGCGGCGTTGCTGCATGAGTTCACGCCACTCCTGCTGTTGTTGCTGCATTTTCTGATAGCGTTCGGTGACATCAGCCAGGCGAACGTTTTCGTAGCCGGCGCGCTTGGCCATGATGCGGTAGTCGAACGCGATGGCGGAATGGCCGCCGCGGAGCTCGTGAACCTCGAATCCCTGCGCCGTTTCGTCGCTGACGTAGAGCCCCTCGCAATCCCCCTTGGGAGTGAGGAACACGTGGTACTCCACGCCTGTATTTACGGTTTGGGCGAAAGTGGGATCGATGGCGATGCTCGCCGACCCATTGGAGAGTTGGCCGGAGCCGGCGTCCTCGAGCCAGTTCTCGGCAGATTGCATGGCATAGACCGAAAGCTGGCGCGCCGCGCCGTCCGCCTTAGCCACGCCGCCGATTGTCCCGTCGCAGGTCAGATTGGCGTCGATGTCGATGTAGCAGCCGAGGACTCCTGGGCCAGTCGTCTCAAAGACCAAAGATCCGCTCGCGCTGGATTCGTTGTAGGCGAAAAGCGTGGGAGACAAAAAGCTCGAGTTGCTGACGAATGCTCCTGCGTCGCTGTTGTCTGCGGTTCCAAGAACGCCGACAGAACCGAGGTCTGGCGAGGAGGTATCACCCCAAACCCCAGCTTGTCCCTTCCCGGCCCCTGATTTGCTCGCGCCGCTAGACGCCCCGTAGACCCCGACGTTCGGGCTCGACCCCAATACAGCATAGCCGGTCGAACTGGAGGATGTGCCCGCTACGGTGCCTGCCGCCGTCAGATTGCCCGCATTGTCGATCGTCGCCAGGTCGTTGTACTGGTTAGTGCCGCCGTTGCCGTTGCGAAAGTGAATGAAACCCGAAGAAATGCTGTTGACGTACACGTCGCCCGTGACTCTTCCAATCATGGTGTATTTGGCGCATCCCGACAGAGTGGTGCTGGTCAATCCAATGCCGGAAAATCCCGACCCGCAGCCCGGATCTCCGATGATGGCGCTGGCCCCATTGCCCTGGATCACCTGCTGCGGAGCGAAAGTGTTGGCGACTCCTAACTGGGCGTAAGCCGAATTGAGCGCTGCCGTGTTCAGGTTCAGGGTTACGTTGCCGCTGGTGCCGCCGCCGGTGAGGTCGGTGCCGGCGGTCACGCCGGTGATCGTTCCGGTACCGGCCGCGGCGACGCAGACCCACGCGGTGCCGGTGTATTGCAGAATCTGATTCGCCGCGCACGGCTTCAGCCCGATCGTATAGACACCGCCCAGGGTCATCGCTCCGGGAGTCGTCAGTCCGCCCGCGCTGTTCGAGTTCAGAGTAATCTTCGAATCCGACAGCATCGCGTTGGTGATGCCCGCGGCAGGCACTTTCAGGGTCAGAGCGCCTTTGGTGCCGCCGCCAGTCAGACCGCTGCCGGCCGCTGTCGTAATGCCGGTGATCGTGCCGGTGCCGGGGAAAGTCTGTGCCGCGATGAACGTTATCTTGCCGGTTTGGTCGATTTTGAATGGAGTCCCGCTGATGGCCAGCGTCGAATCCGTTCCGTTGGGAAACAGAATCAGCGAGTCGCGCACGGCGGCCTTGCCGTTCACGTCGAGCGTCGCCGCCGGAGTGATGGTGCCGATACCGATTGCGGCGGTCTTCTGGAAAATTATCGAGTCCACGATGTCGCTCGCGCTATCCCACATCGGAATGAAGTCGGCCACTCCCTTTCCCGTGACCGCGGGATTGGCGGGCAGCGCCGAGTTTTTCTGCGCACCCGCCGATGCCGGCGCACTGACTGGCTTCACGCCGCTGGCCGCTCCTTGAGACCCGTTCGCGAGCACGAAGGCCGAGGGCGGAAGTCCGCCGATGGTTTCTGCATCGCCCGCTTTCAATGCATACGGCGCACTGACCAGCAGCACGCGCGGCTGCTCGGCCTGTCCCGAGACTTGCACTCCCACCCAGCGCGCCTGTTCGGAAGTAAACAGATCGGCGGGCAGGCCCTCCGGCACGGTCGAGCCCAACAGCGCCGTGTAGCGGCCGTTGCTGTCGGCAGTGACATTCTGCGTCTCCAGCCAGAGCGCAGCGCCGCCGGTTTGCTCGGAGTAAAAGGCAAACGTGATGCCGACCACTCCGGTGAGAGGATTGCCGTTGAGGTCTTTCACCGTACCGCCGAAGCGGACCAGCCGAGGCAGCGCCGATGCGGTTTGAGCGGAGGTTTGCGCGACCGTGAATGGAGTCAGGGACGGGATCAGCACGAGGCACGCAGCCACGACACAAGTCATGTGGGATTTCATGGGAGGTTGTCTCCTTCAGGAAGTCGAACCTTGGGATACCGAGGGGCCGAAATGCGCTTAGTAAAAAGCCGGCACGGATATGAGGTTCCGGGCAGCGGGTAAACGTGAGAAAGATTATGTTCGGCTACCGCAGCCCTGTCAATCTGCAAGTAATTGCAGTTTCGGAAGACGGCTTGCCGCTGGAGTCCACTCATCAGAGCGTTCGTCTCAAAGTCCTTCGCCGGAAGGATTGCCGCCTTGCAAGTCCGCGTGAGAAGCGCGGGTGGTCACAATTGCACAGATTAAGGTGCACTGTGGAAAGTAATGTGGTTGAGAGACAGTCATCGCAGTGGGGCGCTGTATGGACACAAACACGAGACAGATTGCGTTATCGGTCCTTGAGAATCTCAGGGAAGACCTGTCTTATCCCGTCTGAACAACGGAAGCCGCGTTCTGGACGTGGCCGACCTTCGCCGGTACATCTATGAACAGATGAGCCGGATCAGGACAACCGCTCTCGCAATGGAAAGACTGTACGGCAACGAGAACGGGCGGCAAGACATCCGCAAGAGTAATGGTCACAACGGGAAGGCGCATCTGGACAGAAACTGGCAGGAGCGAGCTTAAGCGGCACGCGGTTTGTCAGGACTAGACTGCCGACGCGCGTCCGCTGCGACACCATTTGCTAGTTTCTGAAGCTCGGGTTCCGGGGTTGTAAACCGGGAAAGACCGCAGTCTAAGCAGACCGAAACCGTCGGGAACGTGAGAACGCCGGGATTATCTACGTGCCTGAGACCATTGAAATGGATCAGCACCTCAGCAGGAAATTCAGCCTGATTGTTTGACTGACATGACGGACAACTCATTGCACGCAACCCTCCGGTGACGTTTAAACGATACTTGGGCCCCTTGAAGCCTCACCACTGGCCTTCAACTTCTTTTTTTCCTCTTCGATCCAAGCTTTTATTAGATCCCGGATACCTCCATCGGCACATTCCTCGAGGGCCTTTTCCAGTCTCTTAATCTCGGCCCCTATGATCGCCACCTCTCCTTGTGAAAGCATGACGAGCCCCCGTTTTTTCGTTGCTATTTTGCAGCGTCCTCTGCGAGCGAAATTATACCCTACCGGATTACTAGACAAATATCAAACGGGGTGCGATTCCAGCAACCCACTGAATTCGCAGCGAACCGAAGACGGATTGTTTGGTATCGAACAGTCCTCTAGAGATCGAGCCTCTATATTGACTGGCAACCCAAACCACCGCGGGAGTATCCAAGCCCTGACCGTGAAAAAGGCGAAACAACCTCGCTGCCCGTACTGTGTCCTGGACGCCGGATTCCGGCCGATGAAGGTTCTCTCCAATGGGCGGCAGATTTGTGAAACGTGCGGCCACATTGTCTTTCCGGACGACAAGGCTTTCCGGTGTCCGTGCCAGAAATGCCTGGACGTGAACTTGTCGCCTAGAATTCGCCGCTTGCGGCGGCTATAGATCGTGTTCCGAAGTCATTTTCGGAGACGCATCCTTCGCCTTCCCGGCCTCGCTGAGTGTAAACAGCTTCTAACGATAGTAACGTGGCGAAGCGCGCTGAAAAGTACGATGATGTCCGCGAGGCGCGTCTATGCGGATTGCACGGCTTTTCCTGTTTGGAATAATTTCTGCCGGCTGGGCCGCGGCGCAAATCACCGGCTGCATGCCCGTTCCTCATGCAATTCCTGATGACCTGCGAGCCCCTCTTGAAAAAAGGCTTTCCACGTTCCTCTCAGCGGAGGCCGAGGCAGACTGGGGGCAGGTGGCTGAATTGATGGGAGACCGCTACTCCAGCTCGTATAAGCAATGTATGGTGTCGAGGATGCAAGAGCTGCGTATGGTGAGCTTTGACTTCTCGATCCAGGATCTCTCGACGTGCACGACGACGTTAGGAAACGAGTCCGGGACGGTTAGCCGATTAGCGGCGGAACACTTGTCCTGGTATCTGGCGGGAACAGGGGAATTTCAAACTTCCTCAGAAACATGGACGGAGCAAACGCGACTGAGGGCATACCGCAGCCAAGGGGAGTGGTATTTCGAGCCGCCGCAGAAGTACATGCAGAACAAGTGGGAGAAGGTGCATTACACGGAGTCGGATTTTGTCCGTGACCGACCAGAAGAAATCGAAGTCCTCGACAGCCCGTCAACTCCCATTGCAATAACGGATGTGCATGTATACATGGACAGGCAGTTTCCGTCGCTTAGAAACATACGCTTTAAGTTGCGAAACTTAACGCCGAAGAAGATAACGTGGCTCAGCATAAAGATCAGCATGATCAGGAACGGACCTGGCGAGGTCGATATGCAGGGACCGTACCAGATAGAGCCGAAGGGACAGATCTCCGAGGAACAGAGTGTGAATGCCTATGGCGACTTTTGCCAGGGAATCAGCAAACACGCGATCCTGGTGAACGGCGTGCACTTTGCCGGCGGATCGAAATGGGAACTCGAGGAGCCCGCCAAATCGGAATGAGGTGATGGGGAGTAATCCGGGGAAGGACGTTGCTACGGTTTCGAGTCTGGACAATAGAGTGGAAGACATTCGTGGCAGATGCCGTAGGAGATACGGGCGGGCGGGTTGCGGAGGAATTCAGGAACCCAGTCCCAGTAATTGTCATGGAGACGCTTGGTGCGGCGACATTGGGCGCAGGTGATAACGAGTTCTCCAACGCCGTAGTCGTGATCTGCGCTGCGAAAGGCGGGGTACGGAATGTCTCCATGGGCGAGCAGGTGATGCACGACGGCGAGGAAGGAAGTATCCGGGATGGGCGAGATGTGCATGCGGAATTTGCGGAAGACATCCGGGGAGTTGCATTCGTAGTTGGCGGTGACCAGCTCATGTTTTTCGCGCGCGCGTTCGAATAACTTCAAAAACTGATATTCAAGAACTCGAGGGACATAGCGGAACAGTGGCGTGCCAAGGATTCTGGAGGCGACGGCAGACTCTCCGTTGTTGGCGAGAGCGAATTGGTCCCACGCCGGATTGCAATAGACGATGGTCAGGGATACGTCAAGAACACAGGTGGCGGTTTCGTTGCGATCGAACTGCGTTCGCCAATGGTCTGGGATAGTGACAGTCACTGGGGGCTCCGCAAAGCATTGCAACGATCATCGGGGTCGAGAAACGGACTGGGTTGGAGGCCGCACATGGGAGGAAAAAAGGGTCGCCGTTCTCATGGCTGACAATGTACGCTTCGGCTTGATTGGATTTCAATAGTTGAGGTGATCAGGGCTGTTCACCTCTAAGGCCGCTAAATCGTGAAAGGGTCCCATGGCGAGTGTGATCGTTGTTATTGGAGCCGGATCAATCGGGCAAGCGATTGTGCGGCGGGTCAGTGCGGGCAAACGGTGCACGGGTCAACACGATCAGTCCCGGCATCATGATCACTCCCCTTCCCAATGATGAACTAAAGGGGCCGCGGCCGCCCTGGTTACCGGCGCATGCTCGAAGTGTCTACGGCTGGGCGAGCCGGAACTCCGGATGAGGTAGGAACCGTCGGCGCACTTTTGATGGGACCGGATGGTGGCATTTATCACGGGCAGCCACTTCCTCATGGACGGCGGAGTGACGGCGGCCTACTGGTTCGGCGAACTCGCGCCGAAATGACGAAATGACGGTTCAGCGGTTACCGGTGAGGGAGCACCTTGCTCACCAGAGCAACGACGCGGGGATCGGAGCGGAGGCTCTCGAATTCCGGATCTACGCCGAGATTCATCAGGATCAGGGAGCGGTCCGCGTAGGCTTTCTCCAAAGATGCGAGCGCTTGCTCTTTTTGCCCCAGGCCTATGTAGACCGTGGCCAGGTTGTAGGGAGGGACGTAGATTTTCTGTCCCCGGCTTAAGAGTTCTTGCAGAACTTTCTCGGCATCCTCTTTTCGACCCATGCGGGCGTAGAGGTGCCCCAGTTCGTCCAGAGGCATAGGGATTTCGGTTTCCAGGCGGGTCGCCTTTTCAAGTTCGCCCAGGGCTTTTTGGAAATCGCCCAGCTGCTCGTAGGCCATACCCAACAACATGCGCGAAAGCCAATAATTCGGCTCCATATCGACGGTGCTACGAAGCTGCTTGACTGCCTCATCGTAGCGGTGTCCATAGTAGAGGTCCCATCCCAGAAAAGTATTGGTTTCCAGAGAGGCTGGATCGAGCGCCACGGCACGCCGGCCTTCATCGATTCCCGCGTCTGTCTTTCCTCCAAGGACGAGAAACACTCCATAGGACCAGTGCGCTGTGCCGTCGCGAGGCGCGAGTTCGATCGCGCGCTTGAGTTCTGCGATCCCTGCGGCGGAGTCGTAGTCGTAACCCCACTTCACCCATGCCAGAGCCGTGTGCGCTTCGGGATTCGACCCATCCAATTGCAGAGCCTTCTGGGCTGCCTCTCTGGCGGGCGGCATGGAATCGTTTGGCGATAGGAAAAAGTCATTCGCAATGACGTAGGAGTAGGCGAGTCCGGCATAGGCCGACGCGTAGTTTGGGTCCAACTGGATCGCACGGCGGAAGTCGTCGTTGCCTGTGTTCACGTCCGCTCGGGTGTATTTCTCCTCGTGGTAGCGGCCTTTGAGGTAAAGCTGATAGGCCTCGGCGTTACTGGTGCCGGTTTTGGCAAGGCTCTCGCGCTCGCTGCCGCTGAGGCGCGGCTGCAACTGGCCGGCGACTTCGCTGGTGATGGCGGCCTGAAGCTGCGATGCATCGTTGATGCCGCGCTCGTAACGTTGACCCCAGAGCTGGGCTCCGGTTGCCACGTTGACCAGCTCGGCCTGGACATCGAGTTTGTTGGCGTGTTCGGCGACGCGCCCCGTCAGCACCGCGTCCACGTGCAGGTCGCGGCCCACGCCTTGCGGATCATCCTGCCGCGCCTTGTAACGCGAAACCGTGCTGCTGGCCATCACCTGAAGATTGGAAAGCCGGGATAGAGAATTCGTAATCTCCGCGGAGATTCCCTCGCCGAGGTAATCCATTTCTGGATCTTTGCTCGCGTTGGCGAAGGGCAGAACGGCGACCGAATGGATGGCCGCTCCCGCCGCGGGGTTCGGGCGCAGGAAACGCCAGGCCAGAACTCCCACGGCCAACAACGCGAGCGCGGGCAGAGCCCAGAGGAGCCGGAGCGGATGCTTCCGAGATTCGACTTCTGCCGGTGCGGCGATGCTCTGGCTCTCGAGATCGCGCTTCAGCCGCTTCAGCTCGGCGCGCATTTCGGCAGCCGACTGATAGCGGACGTCGCGATCCTTCTCGAGCGCCCGGTGGATGATTTCCTCGAGCTTGTGCGGAACATCGGGATTGATTCAGACGGGCGGGACAGGAGGACGATTCAAGATTGACTCGAAGATCAGTCCCGAGGTCTCGCCGCGGAACGGCAGCGCGGCAGTGGCCATCTCGTAGAGCACCACGCCGAATGAGAACAGGTCGGTTCTGGCGTCCAATTCTTTCGCGCGAACTTGTTCCGGAGACATGTAGGCGATGGTGCCCACGGTCGAGCCGGGGCTGGTCAGGTGTGCGTCGTCCATGGTGCGCGTTTGCACGTTGGCTGATGCGGTCTGGCCCGGCGAACTGGCGGTGAGTGCAACCTTGGCCAGCCCGAAATCAAGAATCTTGGCGTGCCCGCGCTCGGTGATGAAGATGTTGGCAGGCTTAATGTCGCGATGAATGATTCCCTTCGAGTGCGCGGCGTCGAGGGCATCGGCGATTTCAATCGCGAGCCCCAGCAGGACATCGGTCTCGATGGGTTTAGCCGCAATCCTGTGCTTGAGGGTGACGCCCTCAAGAAACTCCATGGCGATGAAGGCCTTGCCGTTTTCCTCGCCAATGTCGTAGATGGTGCAGATACCGGGATGGTTGAGTGCAGAGGCCGCCTTGGCCTCACGCCGAAATCGTTCCAACGCCTGCCGATCCTGGGCAACGTCTTCGGGCAGGAATTTCAGGGCGACGAAGCGTTCGAGGCGAGTGTCCTCGGCTTTAAACACCACCCCCATACCGCCGCCGCCGAGCTTCTCGACGATGCGGTAATGAGAAATCGACTGACCTATCATCGGCGCAAATCTTACGTGTGCGAAACAGGCAAGTCAACGAAGGCTGCGGAGTTGCACTCAGTGGGCTTCACTGCTTCTCATTCACCGCCGTAAACATCTTGGCAATAGAATGAACCACTGGGCATAACCAGCTACCATGAACACAAACCAAGTAGCTATCATTTCAAGCCTGCCGGATGCTGGGAGGGCGAGACCAAACAGTCCGAGGATCGCCCCCGTTAAAGCCAATCCAACGGCAACGAGGAAAGAGGATGGAGCCGACAGAACCATCATAACGAAAGCTAGTCCTTCCTCGATTCTCCAGTCAGAGCTGCCTTTGTAGCCCTTGTGCGCATTCACCAGGGCCACTACGCAAATCGCCAGCCACGCTACATGGACGATCACCCAAAGGACCTTTTTCATCACCAGCAGATCGCAACGGAACGTCGATCTTGCGATCTATGTTCAGAGGCGCGAAGTCCAAACTGGCGAAATGTCGCCATTACACTCATTGATCCCGAATCGAGCCTAATTCTCGATGAGCGCAATCGCCTGGTTTCAATAACTGATCCGGGCAGTCACTCCAAAGGTTCGAAATAAGGGGATTGCGCGCCGAGGGCGGTGAGAGCTTCATCCACGGAGCGCACGACCTGCAAGAGCGGCCTTGTAGACTCTCCGGCGATCTGGAACATCCGCATCAAACCGTATCCAGCCGTCTCCGGCACAACGATAAAACGGGGATGATCGGTCAAGCCCGGCGAGATTGGTTTGCGCATTGCCAGGCTGCGCAAGAAATCGGCGGCCACGGCGAAGTCGGTGACACCCGAAAGATCCCAGATGCCCGCACATGCCTTCGTCGCCCTCCAGTTCTTGCCGAGCGCGTCGTGGTATTCCGCCGCAGCTTCATTCGTGAGCTGACCCTCGAACCGCGCCAGTAGTATCTTATTGACCGGATCGAACTCGAATCGGAATGCCATGAGGACACTAATCTTATCCAATTTTCTCAGTAAGCTGTTGGCGCAAGCTCGCCATTACACTCATTGACCCGGTCGTTTGGCAACTGTCAATGAGTGAACAGTTGCCCTTCGCGTTGCCCTTATCCGCCGGGCGATCATCGGTGGGGCCTTCGCTACTGCGGGACTGGTCTCGTGCCGGATCGCAGTGTACGAAGGGCGCGGTTATGTTAGATTTCGCGAACTCGCAGGTTCGGAGGCCGCCGATGAAGCAACTGTTGGTAGTATCCCTCGCCCTTTTTTTTTACACATCGCCTGCACAGGCGCAACAGCCAGCGAGCCCGCCCTCGGCACAGGCGGCTCTGGACACGGCCTCCGCTGAACTCGTGACCTTAACAAAGGCTTGGACCAACGCCATGAATGCCAAAGACCACACTAAGTTAGAAGAGCTTGTGGCGCCGGAATTCGCGCTTTACCGCTGGGATGGTGAAGTCATGGCACGACGGTCGGGTTGGCTGGATTTTCTCTACCACACCGAAATCAAGGAATATACGGTGCGCGATATCAGCGCGAGAGCGTATGGCGAATTTGGTATTGTGACTTTGGTTTGTACTTGGGCCGGGGCTCACGACGGAACTCCCTTCGATGTACATTCCGTTATGGTGGACACGTGGCACCGCACGAGTGGAAAGTGGCAGGTCGTAGCCCGCAACAGCTGCACCCCCACTGCTACCTCTGCCGGCACCCCTAGCCCTTGCCCCTCCTATCATTACTCCCGATAAGGCCTAACCAGACACGGGGACCATCGGCCGCAACACTGGTTTCGCGAAGCTAAAGAGAGTTCGAGTGCAATCGCCACCTTCGATCCAGGCTAGAACTTGCAGGCACATTGTGACGAGATATTCCTATTTCACGCATTGACCCCAGATCGCTCTAAGGCGATACGGAAGTAATCTTGAGGCCAGCGCTTCTTACCTCTAAGGTTCCTTACTGACAACCATTCTAACGATGCAGTCGTCTATGAGACTCAAAACGATGGCTGAAGCCGTCGTTAGATTTGGGATCAAGATCAGCCGGTCAGGGAGGTGCAGCATGATGAATTATGTCGAGAACGGGATGCCGCGGATATTAGGCTGCCCAGACGGGATTTCTGGCTTCTACGACAAACTTCACATCGCAGACGACGAAAGACTCCATGGCATAGGAGTGAGTGCTCAGTGCACGCGCCAGTGCTGCACGCGTTCGGGATGCCCGTTCCGGCCGGCGCCGAGCCGGGACTGAGATTCAACTGCGAGCGAGCGAAAGCGCCCGCCCCCGCCCGGCTTTGAGAGCCGACTCGCGCACCGGAGCGACGATTTCGTCGAAGGCCCCAGAACAGTGTTGCCTGATCCCGCTTACTTGCTGGTATTGACCATTGGAATCACGGCGGAAAGCTGCAAATTGATCAGGAGGTCGACACGGCGATCGATCTGGAACAACAGTGCCGTCTTCTTGGCCGAGATAACCTTCTCGAATATGGGAACGTACTTCATACGTAAAGAGAGCAGTTGCTGGTCGAGGGCCGTCGATCTCTTCATGTAATCCTGCGCCTGCGCATCGGTCATGGTGCTGTAGTTCTCTGCATATTCCTTGATCACCGCCCAGCGGTCGTCATTGGGCTTGATGGCTTCCTGCCGGTACTGGTCGAAGATTGGCCAGAATTTTGTGGCCTCGTCGGCGGTGAGGGTCATGTTTTGCGCGACGATCTGCTTCCGCTGCGCGCGCAAGTCGGCCCGTAGCATCTCGATATCCTGGTCCGAAACATTATTCGATTGTGCGTCTGCCCCCGAAGCGCTTTGCGCGGCGGGCTTTGGGGACGCCTGAGCGAACAGCGATACATTGCACACCATTAGGACGCTAACCACAACCAGGACAGCTTTGATACCGATCTTCAGCATTGTTGTCTCCCTTTGAAATCTCGAGTGCCGGCGACCACACGGGTTCCAGATCGCGAAGCGCGTAGCGACCTTCGGCGCCGCTCGGTGGAGTTTAGGGAATATGACTCGGAGCGCCAACTGGCAAAAGTGACAGCTTCGTAACGGCTGGTCGCGAGGTGGGAATGACATGAGTTGGGTAGGTCATCGGCAAGCGGGCGAGGGCGTCCGCTCCACACTTGATTACGCCGACCGGTAGATTCCTAAAACTTTGACGAACTCGGCAACTTCGCTGAGATGGTGGAGGGCCGCGCGGGCGGGTTCGTCGTCGCCGCGGAGGAAATCGACGTAGAAGACGTATTCCCAAGGGCGTCCGCGCAGGGGACGGGATTCGATCTTGCTGAGGCTGATGTCGCGCAGGGCGAAGACGCTCAGCGACTTGAACAATGCTCCGGGCACGTTTTTGACCTTGAAGGCAATGGAAGTTTTGTTGGCGCCGGGCGGGACGAGGCGCTGATAGCTGGGATGGGAGGCAGCGCCTTTCTTTTTCCGCGAAACGCTCGCAGGCAAACTTGCGCTCGCTTTGCGAATGAGGAAGAAGCGGGTGAAGTTGCGCTTGTCGTCCTCAATACCCGCCTGAAGGATTTTGCCGGAGTATTCGCGGGCGGCGCCGCGACTGGCGATGGCCGCGGCGTCAGGCAGGCGATGAGCGACGACGTGCTTCACGCTGCCAGCCGTATCATAAAACGGGACGGGTTGGATCACGGGATGGTGGCGGAAGAAGTCACGGCACTGGTCGAGGGCCACGGGATGCGACAGGACTTTCCGCAGCGCTGGCAGCTTCACGCCGGGGGCGGCGATCAGGTTGTGCACGATGCGCAGCAGGAATTCGGCTTGCACGAAGACATCGCGGGCTACAAGAAGGTCGGCATGCTCGGCGACGGTTCCGGCCAGCGAGTTTTCGATCGGGATGACGGCGGCGGCGACCGATCCGCGCTGCACGCGATCGAAGACTTCGACCGAGTGGGCGCAGGGCACGACCTGGCAGCGCGGGAGCATGCGCTCCGCCGCTTCGTGGCTGAACGACCCGAGTTCGCCCTGGATGGCAACTTTGATGGCGGCTTTCATTACATGGCAAGGTAGCTGGAGTGGGTGGGAGAGTGCAAATCCAGGGCGACTGCTGCGAAGAGCTTTACCGCAAAGGTCGCAAAGGGACGGCCGCGAAGCACGCTAAGCAGGGCCCACCAGGTCTTTTTGCAGAACCAGCGCGTCGACGCCGTTTGAATAGTAACGGGGGTGGGTCTTGATCACCGTGTAGGCGTGGCGTTTGTAGAACGACAGGGCGGATAGGTTGTCGACGGCGGTTTCCAGTTCGACGGCGCGGCAGCGGGCGGCGCGCAAACGATCTTCGGCCGCGCTGAGGAGCAGCGATCCGACGCCGGAGCGGCGGGTGGAGGCGATTACGTCGATCGTGATGATGTGACCGTGGCCGCGACTGTCGGCTTCGGCGACGATGAAGCCGGCGATGGGCGGAGAATATTTTCCCGCATTTCCCGAATCGGGAAGCGACATTGTTGGCGGGGTGGCATCGACGGCTACGAGGGTAAAGGATCCGCGACGGCGGATGTAGGTTTTGAGTTCAGTTCGCGAGTAGGCGATGCCGGGAGAGAAACAATCCTGGTCGATGCGCCACAAGAAGTCGAAGTCGGACGGGTGGAAGTCACGAATGGTGAAGGGCACGGGGCCATTGTAGCGGGGAGCGAGCCGGAGACGAGAAGGAAGGAGTGGGCCCGGCGACGTGCGGGTCTAGATACCCATTCTATTCGGGGGAAAGCGCGGGAGTCCGCGACACTCGTTCCGGAGTTTGAGGGTTTGTTCCCTGGTCATTTGGAGGAAGGCGAAGCCGTAGACTTTGCCGACATTGTGGCGAACTTCGGCAGTAACGGTGCCGGCGGCAACCGGTTCGAGTTGCACGGTCCCGCCTAACTTTACCGAGGAAGCGAGAACGGCGGAGAGGCCGCTCTCACTGATTTCGAGGGTGATGGCGGGAATGGCGCGACCCTCGCTGGTACGAACAGAAATAGGAGCTGAGAAGCGGTAGCGTGCAAGAAGCTTTCGGTGGAGTGGTGGATTCGGAGACCTGGGTTTGCCGGCTGGTGCGTTCTTCATAGCGGGTCTCGCCAGACAGTGATCCCATCGGCAGATTCCCGATTCACTTCAGTGTGGTTGGGGCTGTCCATGGCCCGCGGTCGCTGAGGCCGACGGGGACTACGATTGGCTCCGGGTTTTCCACAGTTCGTGCGGGGTGAATGGCAGAGCGGCGTGAAATGAGGCCCTTTGCCCCCTTGCTTCGGCGCAACCTCGGACGTACCATGGGCATCAGAGGAAGCGTGTGGGACGCCTTCTGCTGATTGACGTGGCCGGTTCGGTCGCCGTCCTGGGACTGTGGTACCTCGTGTTTTCCACCTACAATCGAAAAAAGGGAGCGGCGGCGCTGCGCTGGGTGCAGACCGCGTGCGCGGGCAAGGGACGCATCCTGGAATCGCACTGGGTGGGGCTCGGCAGTTCCCGCATGCAGGCGCGGCTGCATTTTGCATCGCGCTGGTTTGAAAATGCGCGCGTGACGGTGAAATTCCGGCCGCGCGCTCTGCCGGTGCAATGGCTGGTGAGCTGCTGGCAGCGGCAGAAAGAAACTCTGACCTTCGAGGCCGATCTGGGCGGCTCTCCGAGCTTCCATTTGGAAGTAGTACGGCATCGCTGGAGCGCGCACAACCGCGGGATCACGTCGCGCAAGCGTGACGAGCGGGAGTGGGATCTGTACGAGCCCGGGCCGATCATCCTGACCACGCGGACGCACTGGAAGCAGGATCCTACGGCGGAATTGAATGCGCTGATGTCGGCGCGGCGGCAGGATATTCTGCAGGTGCGCTTTCGTCCCGAGTCGCCGCAATTCTCGGCGACGGTGCATCTGGAAGCGCTGGCCGATCCGGACGCCGGCCGCGGGATTTGTCAGCGCTCTGCGCGAGATCGCCGCCGGCGCTTCGGCGCACCGGCAATAGCGTCAGTTCCCTACTCCCTCGCTATCTGACCCTCTTCCAATTCCGTCTGAATTCTCTCTTCCTTGGCGCCAGACGCCGTGGTATTGTTCCGGCCATGAGTGACGGTTTCAGTAATCCTACGCCGCAGTTCGGCACGGCCGAGTATGCCGGGAAGCCGCGAGGACAATCGCTGCCAGGTCTGCCAGCAGCCGATCGGCGGGACTTACTACGAGGTGAATACGGCGATGGTGTGTCCGGGTTGCGCGGAGAAGATGCGCGGTGAACTGACCATGGATACGCACGCGGCGTTTGTGCGGGCTCTGGCGTACGGCGTCGGCGCGGCGGTGGTAGGGCTGGTCGGGTACGCTCTGATCGCGATCGTCCTGCAGGGCTGGGTCATTAGCTATATGTCGATCGGGGTGGGATGGATTGTCGGCACAGCCATGATGAAGGGATCGAACGGAGTAGGCGGCAGGCGCTACCAGATTGCCGCGGTTGTCCTGACCTATGCCGCGGTGTCGATGGCGGCGATTCCTATCTGGATTCACTTTGCCGGCGAACGGCACCGGCAGGAGCAGGCTCAAGATCAGAAGTTTGAAGAGCAGGAGCGTAAGTTTGGGCAGCGGATCCGGGCAGCAGCGAACCGGACAGCGCGGACCACCGATGAGCCTGGGAGAGTGGCTGGACGCAGGCGGCGTTGCTCGGGACTGGCATCTCCTTTCACCGAGCTGGCGAGCAATCCGGGTTCGGGGAGTCGATGGGACTGTTGATCCTGTTCTTGGGCATGAGGATCGCATGGAGAATCACGGCGGGCCAGCCGTTTGAAGTCTCTGGACCGTTTGCCGATTCTCCGCGCGCTTCGCCCTGAACCATGCATTGGCGCTGAGAGCGATTGTCCAATCCGTGTCCACGATCCGTGTCAACAACCACTCCAGAATTGATTCGCAATTGCAAGCGCTGCTCGCAGGAGATCTGGCGCCGGGAGCACTGGTGTGCGAGCAATGCCACGCACTCGTGCACTCCGAGCAACTGGAGCGGCTGGCGGCAGAAGCGAAGGCGCTCGAGGCCAAAGGCGATCTGCGGCAGGCGCGGGCGAAGTGGCTCGCCGGGACTGCAGCTGCTGCCGCCGACTTCGACGCAAGCCGACTGGATCAGGCAACACGCAAGAGCATTCGAGGCCGGGGCGACCCCGAGTGGTTGGGGTTCGCGCGGCGAGAACAATTAGCTAAATTCGGTCGGAGATGCTGGGTCGCGCAGAGCGGAACTCCATCCGACGGCGCGGTTCACAGTTACTTCTGTGCTAAGTTTTGCTGCTTTCGTTGCGATTTATTGGGTCGCGTACGGATGAAGTTTGGGATCGGCTTCGCGGTGCTGATTCTGATTCACGAGATGGGTCACTTCATCGACATCAAGCGCCGCGGTTTGCCGGCAGATATGCCGGTGTTTCTGCCGGGCCTGGGAGCCTACGTGCGGTGGCAGGCGCTGGGCGTGCCGCTGGAGACGCGAGCGGCCATCAGCCTGGCGGGACCGCTGGCCGGGTTTTTCGCGTCGGTGGCGTGCGCCGTGATCTGGTGGCAGACGAGAGATCTGTTCTGGGCAGAGCTGGCGCGCGTCAGGCGCGATTCTGAATCTGCTGAATCTGATTCCCGTCTGGATGCTCGACGGCGGGCAGGCCGTGCTGGCTCTGAGCAAGACGGAACGCATCATCCTGCTCGTTGCTGTGTGCCGCTCTGGGGGTCGCGCTCCGGCAAAACATGTTCTTCCTGGTGGCGCTGGGCGCGGGATATCGGGCCTTCTTTTCTGCGGATCTGCCGTCGCATCCCAGCCGCGCGACGACGGTCTATTTTGTCGCGGTGCTGACCGCGCTGGGCGTGATCATTCGACTGATGCCGGGACACGGCCTGGGACTAAACTGATCCCTGCCCCGGGTGACGTATGACATCGCGCCGAGGAGCGCATGATGACGATTCGCGATGAACGGTTCCGTTCTGCACTCCATGGTGCGGTTGGCGTCCTGCTGATCTTCACATTCTGCGGCGCACCAACGGTCTTCGCAGGAGAACCGCAATGGGTAGAAGTGCGTTCGCCGAATTTCTCGGTGGTCACCGATGCGGGCGAGAAGCGAGGGCGCGAAGTCGCAATGCGCTTTGAGCAAATGCGCGCCGTTTTCGGCGCCTTGATGACCAAGGCGAACGTAAACCTTCCCGTCCCGCTGCAGATCGTGGCTTTCCGCAACACGAAAGAAATGCGGCAGGTTGCGCCACTATTCAACGGCAAACCCACGCAACTGGCAGGGCTGTTTCAGGGAGGCAGTGACCGCAGCTTCATCATGCTCGACATGTCGGTGGAGAATCCCTGGGTCGTGGTATTCCACGAATACGCCCACCAGCTGATGAATGGCAACCTGCAAGGTGAATTTCGCTCCCTGGTTTGAAGAGGGATTTGCGATGTATTTCTCCAGCATCGAGGTGGACGGCAAGGAAGCCCGCGTAGGACAAATTCCCAAGGACGATTACTTGATCGTGCAGCAAGTGGGGATGATGAGAATCTCCGATCTGTTCAGGGTGCGGCAAAATTCTTCGACTTACAACGAAAGTGGTGACCATCGCACCTCGTTTTACGCCGAGTCGGGGATGCTCATGCATTACATCTACGACAATCAGCTTTTCCCCAAGGTGGCGGCTTACTTCGACCTCGAAGAGAACAAGCACGTGACGGTCGAGGACGCCATTCAACAGGCTTTCGGGATGAGCGCCCCGCAGTTCGACAAAGCCTTGCGAAGCTACGTCAGCAGCGGCCACTACAAGTATTATGCGATCCCGACGCCGGCCAGCATTTCGTCAAACAGCTACACGGTTGCTCCATTGAGCACCGCGGCCAGCAGTGCCGTACTGGCTGATATCCATCTACATTCGCCTGACTATCTTGAGCGAGCGGTGGGCGAGTTTCAGGACATTCTGAAGGCTGATCCCAACAGCGCCGCAGCCTGCCGCGGACTGGGTTATGCCTATTTGCAGAAGCGGGATTTCACGCAGGCAGCGGAGTACTTCAAGCGCGCCTCACAACTCGACTCCAAGGATCCGCGGGTTCACTATTACAACGCGTTGCTGGTGGTTCGTGAACTTGGTTTCAGCGGAGGTGGCGCCGACTTGCCGGCCATCACCAAGGAATTAGAGACCTCCATCAGCCTGGATCCAAGATTCGCTGATTCTTATGCGCTTCTGGCGTTTGCTCAATCAACTGCGGGTGATCCGGCAAAAGCTCTCACTACGATGCAGAAGGCGTTGGCGATCAGCCCGCGCAACGAGACTTACTTGTTCAATCTGGCCACACTTTATCTGGCAGACCGGCAGCCGGATCAGGCAATCGCACTGCTGCAATCCCTCCAAGCAAGCCCCAATCCAGAAGTTGCGTCGCGTGCAGCTGCGGCCCTGACGCAGGCGCAACAGTTCCGGGAGATGGTTCAGGAGGGAGCGGCAGTATATCGTCCAGGGAAGGTGCTGCAGCGCGAGACCAACTCGGAAAACGCGGACGCAGAGAACGCGGCCGCAATATCTCCCGGGCAGCCGGTCACGATCCCGCCCAATGCGGGCGCGGCAAAGTATGTCCGCGGCACGCTGACCGGCGTGGATTGCTCGGCACCCCCGCTCGCCACTCTGACCGTAGTTGCAGGGGTGAAGACCTGGAAGATGAAGGTGGCCGACACCAACCACCTCGTTCTGATCGGAGCTGACAAGTTCTCCTGCGCATGGAATAAGCAGAAGGTTGCGTTGAACTATCGTGAAACTTCCGAAGGCGAGGGCAATGTTGTTTCTCTGGAGATCCAGTAAGATCGCTTGACTTTATGATCGGACGCAAGCTCATGATGGCTGGCTCCAGGCTTCCTGTGTTCCTTCTACTTTCTATTCTGGCGGCGGGACAGGATTCGTGGAAGGCGACGGAGGCAGCCGCGGCCCGAGCGGCCAAAGCCCCGCACTTCGACGAAGCTGAGAAGTTGCTCACCGCGAATCTGAGGTTTGCCGAGACCCTCTTGCCCAAAGATCCACGGAGGCCGCGCACTCTATTCGATCTGGCCGAGGTCTATCGCGCGGAAGGAAAGTACGGCGAAGCCTTGCCCTTGTACGAGCGCGCGCTGGAGATCTATACCAAAATTTATGGCGCCGAAGCCACGGAGGTTGCCGACACGCTCAATGGAGAAGCCGAACTCTACAAGAGCTTGAACGACTACGCTCATGCCGAACCGCTGCTGCTGCGCGCGTTGAGCATCCGGCAAAAGCTTCTGCACCCGGGCGATCCCGATATTGCGCAAGCCCAGAATGATCTGGGCGAACTCTATACGGCGACCGGAACCTTCGATAGGGCGCAGCCTTTGCTCGAGGAGTCCCTGGCCAGCCGCCAGAAGAATCCGGGACCGGAAAGTGCAGACGTGGGGCAGAGTCTTGAGGCACTTGGGACACTATATTCAAAGAGTGGAAAATCGCAGCAGGCCGAGAATTCGTTCCGGGAGGCGGTAAGTATTTTCGGCAAAACGGTCGGAGGCAATCATCCTGATTATGCCAACGCCCTGGAAAATCTTGCCTTATGCTATGGGGCGCGGCGGGATTTTGCGGATGCGGAGCCGCTTTTGCAGCGCGTGCTGGAAATTCGCCAGAGCGTCTTCGGCGCGGAGCACCGCGATATTGCCGCGAGCCTGGATAATCTGGCGGCCCTGAAGAAATCGGAGCACCGTCCGGACGAGGCTGCAGCCCTCTACGAACGGGCGATCGCAGTCTGGGAGAAGGTGCTAGGCCCGGATAATCCGGACCTGGCGGCCGATTTGAACAATCTGGGCGCGATCTATGAATCGGGCAAAGAGAAACAGAAAGCAGAGCCTTTGTTTTTGCGGGCTGCGGCCCTGGACGAAAAGGCACTGGGCCCGGAGAGCACTGAGTTGGGAACCGATTTGAACAATCTGGGCCTGCTTTACTTCTTCCTGAAGAGGTATGACGAGTCCGAAAAGGTGTATCGGCGAGCCTTGGCAATCAGAACGAAGGCTTTTGGCGACCACGACCCAGCCGTCGCCGAGACTTTGGGCAGTTACTCGAGTGTCCTGCTAGCCCTGCATCGCAATAGCGAGGCTCTGCAGATGGCGGCTCAGGCACGGGATATTCTGAACAATAAGAACCCGAAATAAGAACGGTCCGCCCGGTGCATCGCCAGAATAAATCTCTTTTATGCCTTCGATCAGCTTTTTCGATTGTCCGTCCGCCTGCACTCGCGCTATTCTTCCCTGTTGAAACCCAGCCATTTCAACTGCCTTGCATCCGTAGCGTTGCTGCCGACATCATTCTTGTTAACGACGAATAGGAGACTGAAGGACATCCATGCCTAACGAACTGCGCAATTTCCTGGCACTCACCTACGACGAACTGGAAGACCTGAATCTGGAGGCGAAGGAGCAGCGCAGGAACCGTGTGCCGATCGGCAAAATTCAGGAAAAGCGGCTGAAGTATTTAACCGACGAGAAGCGGATCAAGGCCGTGACCGTGCTCTTCAGCGATCTTGAAGGCCGCCTGCACATGCTGGATTACGACAAGAAGTTCCTGATCAAGAACTGGGACAATCTGACGTTTGACGGCTCTTCGATTCGCGGCTTCACGGCGCAGCGGGAGAGCGATCTGCGGCTGGGCATCGACTGGGCTGCCTTCTACTGGGCTCCGGCGGACGTATTCGGCTCCGGCAAGGTGCTTGTGTTCGGCGAAGTGATCGACAAGGGCGGGACCTCATACACCGCCGACATTCGCGGAGTGCTGAAAGGCTACGCCGAGGAGTTGCACAAGAAGAAAGGTTACACGCTGAACGCGGCCAATGAGATTGAAGGCTTCCTGTTCAAGGGCGCAGACGCGGAGCGCAACTACCACGAAACGGGAAAGTTCGAGTACGTCAACACCGGCGGATATTATCATTCGCTGCCCGGCGATCCGCTGCGCACATTCATCGACACGACCGCCGAAGTGCAACGCTCCATGGGATTTCAAAACGAGAAAGACCATCCGGAAGTCGCGCCGTCGCAGTTTGAAATCAACTACGGCTACGGAGAAGTGGTGGCGGCGGCCGACCAGATTCAGCTTTACAAGCTGATCTGCCGGCAGGTCGCGACCAACATGGGATTCACGGCGTCATTTCTGCCCAAGCCGGTGGTGGGCGTCAACGGCAGCGGCATGCACACGAATGTCTCGATCAGCGAAGACGGCAAGAATCTGTTCTGGGACGCGCGCGGCGAAGAAAAACTCAGCAAGATGGGCTGGGCATTTCTGGATCGCATCCTCACGCACGGCAACGACATTTGCCTGCTGTTGAATGCCAGCGTGAATGCCTATCGCCGTCTTGATCCGCACTTCGAGGCGCCGAACCAGATCAAGGCGTCGGCCGTGGACCGCGGATCGATGATCCGCATCCCGATCGGCAACGAGAAAAGCATGCGCGTGGAAGTGCGTTCCGTCTCTCCGGATGCGAATCCGTATCTGGTGCTGTACTCGATCTTCAAGACAGGTCTCGATGGTGAGACCTCGAAGATCAAGAACTTGCGCCAGGCCGAACGCTACTTGCCGGACAACGTCTATGACGCGCTGGCCAATTTCCGCAAAGCGGGATGGACGACGAAACTTCTGGGCGAGGACGTGAAGGGACGCTACGCCGATCTGAAACAGGCGGCGGCGGATCGTTGTCCGCGCCTGCTCGGGACGTTTGTAAAGGCGCCCGAAGTCCAATATCACCACGACGTCTACAACCAGTTCCTGTGGAATCTGTTCTAGAGCGCTCCGGTTTAAACCTGACAAACGCTTTAGCTTCGGCTGGAGCGTTTTTTTGCGATCCGGAGTTCGCACGATGACAATTCGGCAACCGCTCAGCGGCTACAATGCGGGCCGGAGGGTTCATGTCGAAATCGCGCAGGCAGTTCCTGACCCAGACATCTCTAAGCTTATTGGCTGCGGCCACCGTGCCTCGTGGCTTTGCGCAACAGTCCCCGGCCGATCTTCCCCCTGGAGCTCCTCCAGCATTCGGCACCGGGCCAGCGGTCGGACCTGAGGTCTCAGCTTCCACTTTCGCCGAAGCAGAAAAGCTGGTGCAGGTTGAGATGAGCGCGAGCGAACGCGCCATGGCTGCCGGCAGTTGGCGCAAAACCATGGCTGCGCTTTATGAGCGGCGCACGGGGCCGCGCAAGGTCGCGCTGGAAACAACGCTCGCGCCGGCTTCGCTCTGGAATCCGATGCTTCCCGGCTTGAAGCCGGAGCCCGACCGCGATCAGTTTATCCGCAGCCAGAACGATCCCGGTCCACTGCCGGCGAATGATGAAGATATCGCCTTCGCATCGGTGACGAAGCTTTCGCGCTGGATCGAACAACGCAAGCTGACTTCCGACCGGCTTACTCGCATTTATCTGAAGCGCCTGGAGCAGTTCGATCCCAAGCTGCACTGCGTGATCACACTCACGCGAGAGCTGGCACTCGCACAGGCGAAGAAAGCTGACGAAGAGATCGCCGCCGGCAACTATTGCGGACCGCTGCACGGTATTCCATGGGGCGCGAAGGATCTTCTCGATACGGCGGGAATCCCCACGACCTACGGCGCCGAGTTCTTCCGGAACCGCATTCCTGCCAGGAACGCCGTAGTCGTGGAGCGCCTGCATGAGGCAGGCGCCGTGTTAGTCGCCAAGTTAAGCCTCGGTGCGCTGGCCCTGAACGACATTTGGTTCGGCGGCCAAACGATGAACCCGTGGCTGCTAGAGGAAGCATCCTCGGGATCGAGCGCGGGGCCCGGCGCAGCCACCGCTGCCGGCTTAGTTGCATTCGCGATTGGGAGCGAGACCGGCGGCAGCATCGTTAGCCCCTCGATGCGCTGCGGCGTTACCGGATTGCGTCCCACCTATGGCCGCGTGGCGCGCACCGGCGCGATGACCTTGTGCTGGTCGCTCGACAAACTCGGCCCCATGACGCGCACAGTTGAGGACGCGATGCTGGTCTTGCACTCTATCTCCGGGCCCGACGCCGGAGACGTGGCAAGTGTTCCCAGCAAGCTTGATTTCAATGCTGGCGCGAGCGTGCAAGGGCTGCGCGTCGGCTACTTTCCGCGATGGATGAATGAAAATCCCGCCACAGCCGTGGACCGGGCTGCCCTCGAAGTGGTTAAGAAGTTGGGCATGGTGCCGGTGGAGATGGCGATTCCTGACTGGCCTTACGACTCGCTGAACCTGATTCTTTTTGCCGAAGGAGCCGCAGCGTTCGAAGAACTTACGCTGAGCGGCAGAATGAATGAATTGAAAGCCCAGGTGCCGGACGCCTGGCCTAACATTTTTCGTGAAGCCCGCTTTCTTTCCGCGGTAGATTTCGTGCAAGCCGATCGTTTCCGGCGCAAAGTTGCCGAGGAGATGATGCGGGTTTTCTCCGAAGTGGATCTGCTGCTGGTGCCTTCCCTGCGCGACGAAATGCTGACCCTTACCAACTTCACTGGGCATCCATCGCTGACGCTGCGCGCCGGTTTCGTCGAGGTCTCGAAAGCACGCAGCGACTGGGCGCCCGACCCCAACAATCCGATGCCCACTTTTTCAACCCCGCGCCGCGTGCCTCACGGCGTCACGTTGATCGGCCGCCTCTTCGACGAGGGCACCGTGGCCAGTGCAGGACTCGCGCTGGAACGCGCCTTCGGCGTAGTCGACGAGCGCCCGCCCGGCTTTTAAGTCGTCATTGAGGGACGCCGTTTAGACACTCTGCACCTGTCGCGTTTCTTACTCATTTGATCCTGGACAAACCTCTGCACCTGGATACACTGGGTAACTCCAGAGAGAAACATTCATGAAGCGCTCTTTCGCAATATTCTGTTTGTTGGTGCTTGCGGTTTCGGTGGTCCCCGTAAGCGCACAGGTGCATCCTTTCCGCGACGGAACTCCCGGCGTCACGGGGTATCGCTCCGAAGTCCTCGCGATCGTCATGATCCAGGGAGACGAATTCGCGCGCCTCGCGGAGGCGATTCCGGCCGAGAAGTATACCTGGCGCCCTTCCCCGGGAGTTCGTTCCGTCGCCGAGGTGCTGCTGCACGCGAGCGCGGCCAATTACAACATGTACAAGCTCATCGGCGCAAAAATCCCGCAGGGGATCGACACCAAGAACATGGAGCAGTCGACCACAGACAAAGGCAAAGTGATCGCGATCTTGAAAGAGTCCTACGCCCATGCGAGGCAGGCGATCACCGACATGCCAGACGCCGACCTGGAAAAGACTTTGGACTGGTCGGGCGGCAAGATTACTGAGCGCGGCGTCCTGCTCTTCATTCAGCCGCACATCGCCGAGCACCTCGGACAGTTGATCGCCTACGCGCGCGTTCTCGGCGTGGTCCCGCCGTGGACCGCCGACGAAGAGAAAAGGCAGGCGGATAAGAAAGATTCCAGCACGAAATAGAAGTATCCGGCGGGCGCAGATTCTGTCGCTGTGCTAGATTCAAAGGTTTCATGGACACAGCTCCCACCATCTCCACCCAAGGCCTGACCCGCCGCTTCGGAGAATTGCTCGCCG
Source organism: uncultured Acidobacteriaceae bacterium (assembly GCA_963827005.1). Lineage (GTDB taxonomy): Bacteria > Acidobacteriota > Terriglobia > Terriglobales > Acidobacteriaceae > Sulfotelmatobacter. Next base: position 288,480 of record CAWGZD010000005.1, on the reverse strand, counting down.
TCGACAACATCGACCTGCGAGTGGCACCGGGGCAATTTTTCGGCTTCCTCGGACCCAACGGCGCCGGCAAGTCGACCACGATCAAAATGCTCACCGGGCTGCTCGCTCCGAGCGCGGGGCGAATCGAAATCCTAGGGCTCAACCTGGAGAAGAATCCGGTCGACGTGAAGCGGCAAATTGGCGTGGTCCCCGAAGGCATGGCGTTGTTCGGACGGCTGACCGGATCGGAGTTTCTGAACTTCGCCGGACGCATGTACGGACTGGACCGCGGAACCGCGGCCAAGCGCGCCGCGGAACTGCTCGACTTCATGCAGCTCGCAGATCAGCCGAAGAAGCTGGTCACTGATTACTCACACGGCATGCAGAAAAAACTCGCAATGGCAGCCGCCGTGATTCACGGCCCGAAGGTGTTGTTCCTCGATGAGCCCTTCGAAGGCGTGGACGCTATCGCGGCCGGAACTCTCAAGGCGATGCTGCAGGGCATGATCGCGCGCGGAGCCACAATTTTTCTGACATCGCACGTGCTGGAAATTGTCGAGCGCCTGTGCAGTCACGTCGCCATCATTCACAAGGGACGGCTGGTGGCGCAGGGATCACTCGAAGAGCTGCGTGCCGGCGTGGAGGCGCAGACCTCAGCGGACTCTGGCGCCAGCGCCGGCGGCGGCTCAATGGCTCCCAGCGAAACGATGACGCTCGAACAGATTTTCCTGCGCACGGTGGGTGGTGAACGGCGAACCGATCAGGAGCTTTCCTGGCTGGGATAAAAAGCTGCCTTAGGAATAACTCCCGCCCCTACTTCTTCCACACGTAAAAGTTCTTGTCGTCGGCGAGCGTTTCAATCGCCAGGTCTTCGCTGCTTGAGGCCCGATGCACGGCCGAGCGCAGGTTTGCGAGTCCAATCCCCCCTATGTCGCCGAGTGGAATTTCGAGCGCAGAGCCCACAGGCGCCGCCTTCAACTCTTTGAGAATTCCCTGCACCAGATCGTGATGCTTCCCGCGTCTGCCTCGGTCAAGGTCCGCGACCGCGAGTTGACGATACTTGTAAACCGGCTGTGGAGCGTGGGACTGCTTTTCCTTTGCCACTGCGTTTCCCTCCTCTTTCGGCAGTACCATAGCACATGTCTTACTTATACGGCAACTATATTTTTACTATACTACTAATCTACTGTTGCGCTCCTATATATGTTCGCTAGCGCACTTATAGAAGCGGCCCTCCTCAGCGGAACTCGCCCCGTGCGCCTTCTTAAGTTTCCTGAACGCTTGTTAGACGAACCCACTATTTCCTCCTTTTTTTAGTGCCGGGGGTAAGCTCGAAACAGATTCAGGGAGGTGAAGTTTGACGACGGATGCTCAATGGCGCGACCTGTACCAGGCTGCCATGCTCGAACTCGACCGGACCAAGCTGCAGACGATCATCGAAATCGCCTCCGCGGCCATGCAACGGCGCTTGCAGGACCTTATGACGAAGAGCGATCCTCAGGGGGACGTTCGGCAGGAACGGCAGGAGATTGTCGACGCTCTGGACGGCCTGCGATCGCTGCACAGACTGGAATTTCGGAACTCCAGCGAACTCAGCAGCCGGCGCGGCAACGTGCCCACCAGCGAGGCCATATGAAATCCCTGTGCCGCCCTCTAGGAACGCGGCCGAGGCTTGGCCGAAAGATGTGGCAAGAATTTTTCCCCCACGCCCGGCTCATCACCGACCCGAAGAAGCTGGCGCAACTCAACGCCGACGTTGCCCAGCGCAAACGAAAAGAAGAACTCGCGTCGATAACGCGCATCTGACCCGCGACTCCCGATCCGCAACTCGCAGATGCGAGCGGCCTGCTCGTAATCATAAGCAACAGTCACAGACGGTTTATGAGATAGTTCAAGGCAAGATTCTGAGAGAATCGAGCTGATGAACGATCTCACCCTCGCGCCGCACCACCGCACCCAATTGACGGCCATTGCATGGCTGCGCTGGCGGCTCTTCGTGAATGCGCTGCGCAGCACCCGCGGCCAGTTGGAGTTGTTCTCGCACATTATGGTGTCGTTCGCGTTCGCCATCGGCGGACTCGGTGGCGCCGTCGGCCTGGCTTTCGCCTCCGCCCTGATGATTTCGGCGGCCAAGCCGGAGATGCTCGCGCTGCTCCTTTGGCCGGTATTTATCTTCTGGCAAGTCTTCCCCGTCATGGCGACGGCCTTTACCAACAATCCAGACTCCTCCGACCTCTTGCGCTTCCCGCTTACCTACCGCTCGTTCTTTCTTGTGCGGTTGGCGTATGGCGCGTTCGATCCGGCAACCGCTCTGGGCAGCCTGTGGTCCTTCGGCATTCTGGTAGGCGTGAGCTTCGCGAAGCCGGCATTGCTGCCCTGGGCGCTGCTCGTCATGCTGGCCTTCGCCGCTTTCAATCTCCTGTTCATGCAAATGATATTCGCCTGGGTCGAGCGCTGGCTGGCACAGCGTCGCACTCGCGAACTGATGGGCATTCTGTTTGTCCTGCTGATGCTGAGCTTTCAATTGATCGGGCCGCTGATGAGGCATTTTGAAAGGCAGGACCGGCCCGGTCTGCAACAGCAGCAGCAGAATCTCCAGCGATACATCGAACTTCTGGCTCCCGTTCAAGGCATTCTTCCGGCGGGACTCGCCGCCGATGCCATCGCGCAGAGCGTGTATCCGCACTACATGACGGCCTTCAGTTCGTTCGCGTTGTTGTGCGCATTTGTTCTGATCATTGGCTACTGCCTTCACCTGCGATTGCGAGCCCAGTATCGCGGAGAGAATCTGAGTGAGGTCGCCGCCGCGGCCGCTCTGCCGAATCAACGGTCACTCCGGCTAGGCTGGCGCCTTCCTGGTTTCGCGACCCCGGTCGCAGCAGTCTTCGAGAAGGAAGTCCGTTATCTTCTGCGCAGCGGACCCATGCTCCTCACCCTGATCATGCCCATTTTTGTGCTGTTAGTCTTCCGGTTGGGGCCTGCCGGTTCAAAGGCTGGACGCGCCGGAGGATTTTTCCGCCACACACCCGACATGGCTTTTCCGGCAGCGGCCGCATACACGCTGCTCCTGCTGACCAATCTGGCTTACAACAACTTTGGCGGCGACGGCGGCGGCATCCAGTTCCTCTACGCCTCCCCGGTGAGCTTTCGTGAAATCGTGCTGGCCAAGAATCTTACTCACGCCGGCATTTTGGCACTAGAAGTTCTTGCCGCGTGGATCGGTGTCACGCTTCTCTACGGCAGGCCTGCAGTCGACGTCACGATCGCGACGCTGGCCGGTCTGCTGTTCGCCGCGCCGGTTAATTTTTCCGCCGGCAACCTGCTCTCTATCTACGCGCCGAAGAAAATGGATTATTCAAAGTTCGGCCGCCAGCGCGCCTCTCAAATGACAGTGCTCATCAGCCTTGGAGTGCAACTCGTCGTCGTGGGCGTAGGATTTGCCGTTTTCTGGTTGGCGCATTACTACGGGAGTTTCTGGATCGCCACGCTGATCCTGCTCGTGCTCGCGGGAATTTCGATCACCGTCTACAAGATGATTCTCGACCGCATCGATGGCCTGGCGCTCGATCGGCGCGAAACCCTGGTCGCCGAACTCTGCCGAGCCTAGCCGCTTCCAAGTTCTGGACCTCATCACACCGAGACTTGCGCAAACGACCGCGCGCCACCTAGAATGCGGTGCTCGCTAACGAGCGAACCGTTTCACACCCTGGAGGCAACATTGAAAACTAGAACCATCCTGTTGACGTTTCTATGCCTGTTTGTAGGCTTGACCATGTGCTTCGCCGCTGCCAACCCAAACCTGGGAACCTGGAAGCTTAACGAAGCAAAATCGAAGACAAATCCCGGACTCCCGAAAAATCTTACCGTCACCTATGAAGCAGTCGGCGACGACATCAAAGCCACGGTCGACGGCGTCGATGGTCAAGGCAAGCCCACGCACAACGAGTGGATAGGCAAGTTCGACGGCAAAGACTATCCAGTGACTGGCGATCCCACATCAGACGCGCGCTCCTACAAGTCAATCAACGATCGCACTCTGGAGTTGACAGTCAAGAAGGGTGGCAAAGTCACCATCACGGGCAAGATCGTTATCTCCACGGACGGCAAAGTCCGCACCCTGACGGCCAGCGGAAAGGACTCGATGGGCATGAAGGTCGAGAGCACGTCCGTCTACGACAAACAGTAAATCATTCGCCTGAGTAACTCAGAAGTGGCCGGTGGCGCGCGATCGGTGAGGATTTGAATCTCACTGCTCACCCATCACCGGCCATTGACGACTTAAGGCTCACCACCGCTCACCGATCACTCTTTTCCGCCTCACTCCTTTTCCGGATTCGCCAGGAACCGGTACCCCACGCCCCGCACCGTGAGCAGGTGGCGCGGCTCTGCGGGATCGTCTTCGATGTAGCGCCGCAGGCGCACCATAAAGTTGTCGATGGCGCGCGTGTCAGTATCTTCATGCAGGTTCCACACTTCTTCGAGAATCTGCTTGCGGGAAACCACGCGCCCGTCGCTGCGCACCAGATGACGCAACAGCTCCGATTCCATCAGCGTCAGATGAATGACATTGCTGGCGGTGCGCAGTTCAAGAGTGCCGAAGTCAATAGTTTTGCCGCAAAAAGAAAATGTTCCAAAGTCGCTGACGCTGCCCGCGTCGGAGGCAGCCCCTGCCTCCGGATTCCCCGCCGACTGCCCCGCCTGCATCCATTGACTTCGCCGCAGCAATCCCTGCAGGCGCGCCAGCAAGATCGACAGATCAAAAGGCTTGGGCAGATAATCGTCCGCCCCGGCGGCAAACCCCTTCAACACATCTTCGGGACGGCCGCGCGCCGTCAGCATCAGCACCGGCACATAGTTCCGCGCCGCGCGCAGCTCTGAAACCACGCTGAAGCCATCCTTGCCCGGCAGCATAATGTCGAGCACGACGGCGTCGAAATTTTCCTTCTTGCTGAGCAAAAGACCCGTAGCAGCTTCTCCATCTCCCACAACCTCGGCGGAGTAGCCTTCGGCTTCCAGGTTGAAGCGCAAACCCTGCGCCAGATGCGCTTCATCCTCGACCACCAGAACCCGGCTCATGCGATTGGCCTCATCACAAAGGCCTCATGATAAAGACCTCGGCAGTTCCATCGTAATCGTGGTCCCGTGGCCTTCGCCCGCGCTCTCGGCGAACACCTTGCCGCCGTGCTTTTGCGCAATCGATTTCACAATGAACAACCCCAGCCCGGTGCCTTTCACGTGCGCCAGCGAGCGGTGCGGAACGCGATAAAAGCGTTTGAAAATCCGTTTCACATCGTCCGATGGAATGCCAACCCCGCGATCCTGCACGCTGAGCACGACGCGCCTTTCATCAGGCACAGCAAGCGTCACCCGCACGTCCACATTCTCGCCGGAATACTTGATCGCGTTATCGAGAACATTGAAAACCGCAGTGCGAAGATCCTCATCGCTGCCCAGCACTCGCACCCCTGCACCATTGCTCGGCGCCTCTTCATAACGAAGCGCCTCCAGCGGAAGATGATGGCGAGTGCGGGCCGCATCCATGCAGTCGCGCACCAACACGCGGAAGTCGACCGCGGATTTCTCCCGCCCAGCCTTTTTGTCCCCCGCACGGCCCGCGCGCAGCACCTGCTCCACCGTCTCCGTGAGGCGATCGGTATCGCTGAGCATCACGCGATAAAACTCCTGCTTCTGCGGCTCAGGAAGGTCGCGGCGCTGCAGGGTTTCCAGATGCAGGCGAATCGAGGCGACCGGAGTCTTCAGTTCGTGGGTAACCGCGTTGATAAAACTGTCGTGCTTTTCGCTGCGGCGCAGCTCGCGCACCAGAAAACTGGTATTGACGATCATCCCAGCGATGATCAGCGCGAAAAAGATGACGCCGAAGAACAGCAGCACTCCCTCGCGCCAGTTAAGAATGATCCATCCAACATTGAGAGCAACCGCCAGCGCCACCAGGCCAATGCCCAGGCAAACAAAGAAGACGATAGTTCCGCGGCGGCTCGTGATGCGCATAGCGTCAGGGTGATTTTACCGCGTTCAGGCCCGGGGGTTAAGGAGAAGACCTCGGGCCAAAACGCCAGAGGCTCGCCTCAGTAAGCCATGCTTGAGCGGTGTTGGCACCATGGCGGTGTTACGCCAAACTATCCGGCGATACCCTTCAGCAAGGACTTCGCCCAGCGATAAAGACCGCCGCTTATCGTCCCCGATTCGCCGTTTATGGTGCCACCCGTGCCGAACTGGTCGAAGTATACCGATGCAATGCGCAATCCGTCCTTGTTGAATAGAAGCACGGCGGTGCGATGGTCATAGCGCTGCCCCGATCGCTTCACCGATGTTTCGCGTAGCAGCGAGGGGAGTCGTTGCCATTCTGACGATTCACGAACATCCCTGATTTCGAGTTTGTACCGGTAAAGCTGTTCTAGTCTTTCAGGACTGAGAGCAGTTCTAACTAAAACTCGTTCAGGAAAATACAGGATCTCAATGCGGTGTACCTGTTCAACTGCAGCACTTAGCAGCTTCGCAGTTTCGGTCTGGGCGTCGGTCGGAATGGTAAAGGCAAGCACGAGAAGAGCCAGAGCCAACGAGTTCTTCATGAAGAAACTCTACCCTAACCGTTGCACCGAGGCGATAGCACAAGCTGGCCTTTCATCGCCCCTGCGAGGCCGCTTCTGGCATTCCGCAAAGAAAAACCCGCCACGAAGGCGGGCTGTTACAAAAGAACGTAGAGTGGGTCGCCCACCTAGTCCCCCGCAGCGGCGCCCTCAGCCAAACCAGCCGTAACCAACCGTCCGTTCGGAGCAGCGACCAACCCGTTCTCCAGATCAGCCAGCCGCACGCGCTTAACGTCCCAAGCCAGCCCGAGCGTCTTCAGCGTCCAGATGCCGTACCAGTTCATATCAACTTCATACCAGGTAAACCCATGCTGCGCCGCAGTGGGATGCGCGTGGTGATTGTTGTGCCAGCCTTCCCCGAACGTCAGCAAAGCAACCCACCAGCTGTTGGTGGAAAGATCGCGCGTAGCAAAACGCCGCGTGCCCCAGGAGTGCGTCGCCGAATTCACCAGCCAGGTCGCGTGCAGTCCCACTACTGTCCGCACAAAGATGCCCCACATCAGAAACGGCATTCCGCCAATCGCCAGCAGGATCAGGCCCAGCACAATCATGGGAACGTAGTGATACTTCGTAATCCAAACGTGAAATTTATCTTTCGCGAGGTCAGGAACGTAGCGGGCCAACGTGGTCGTGTCATGGTGCATGGACTTGCCCATCAGGATCCAGCCCATGTGCGCCCACCATTTGCCTTCGATCGGCGAATGCGGGTCGCCGTCTTGATCCGAATATTGGTGATGAATGCGGTGCGTAGCGACCCAGAAAATCGGTCCGCCTTCCAGCGCGAGCGTGGCGCAGACGGTCAGGAAATACTCAACCCACTTCGGAGTCTTGTAGCCGCGGTGCGTGAGCAGGCGATGATACGCCATGCCAATTCCCAGGCTGCCCGACACCCACCACAGAAACATGGCGACGAACAACGCCTTCCACGTGAAGAAAAAAAGCGCCGCAATGGCACCCACGTGAAACAGCGCCATAAAGATCGCCGTCACCCAGTTGACTTCACCGTTTGCTGCTTGCCGTTTTTCCAGGCTTTCCAGTTCCATGTCCAATGTGGGCCCCGTTCGTGGTCTTGAATCCGCTACTGCACACTTCTAACTTATCAAGGGAGGGCGCAAAACACTGTAATACTTGTGTAATAGCCGAGTTCAGGGGCGTTACGGAGGTACTAGAGAAGTATTAGACCTAAGAAAGAAAGGCGAAGCCAGCGGCCCCGCCCTTCGAACGTATGCCGCAGAATGCGCGTCGAGCGCTCAGGCGCTCTTCGGCATCTCTTTCATCATCGTTTTCATCCCTTGTTCCACGTCTTCCTTCGACAGATCAGCCTTGTGGGTTGCGATCGACCACTTGTGTCCGAACGGATCCGCGAGCTTGCCGTAGCGATCTCCCCAGAACATGTCCATGACCGGCATATCGACCGTCGCCCCGGCCTTGACCGCGCGATCGAAAGCCGAGTCCACATCCTCGACATAAATGTGCAGCCCCATCCCAGAGCCGCCGGTAGACAGCGGCGAGAGCGAGCCATACTGCGGGAACTCGTCCGCCAGCATGAAAAGCGAATCGCCAATGCGCAACTCGGCATGCATGACTTTGCCATCAGGCCCTTTCATCACTCCTTTCTCGACCGCGCCAAAAGCCTGCTTGTAGAACTCAATGGCACGAGCCGCATCGCGGACGGTCATGTACGGCGTCAGGGTGTGGTAGCCCGTAGGAATAGCTTGAACAGTCATAGATCCTCCTTTGGAATCTCGCGCCCAGCAGCTTATACCAAAATGCCGGGTGGGTTTGTCATCTGACTGTTAAGGGAGTGTTACCGCGAAGCTCAGAAGAATCGGGTCACGCCTTCCTTCATCACGACCACGCGATCCTCGATCCCCGCCGCCTGCGCCTCCTGCTCCAGCAGTTGTAGCGGCTCATCCACCGGTTCGTGCGACAGCCGGAAGCTTCCATAATGCATCGGCACCATCCAGCGCGCGTTGAGGTCGAGGAAGGCGCGCGTGGCGTCCGCCGGATTCGTGTGCACGTTGCGGAAGGTTGGCGGATTATAGGCGCCGATCGGAAGCAGCGCCAGCTCCGGCGACAAGCGATCGCCAATCTCGCGAAAGCCTGAGAAATAAGCGGTGTCGCCCGCGTGATAAACCGAATGTTTTCCGGCCTGCAGCACATAGCCGCCGTAACCGCGGTGCGAATCCTTCAAAATCCGCGCTCCCCAGTGCCGCGAAGGAACGTGCGTCACCCGCAAGCTGCCGTGCCGCGAACTGTTCCACCAGTCGAGTTCGATGATTTCAGAAAAGCCGAGGTCAGAGATCAGGTCCGTAACATGGCTCGGAATAATGATCGCCGGGGCAGTCCCGCGTGTGCGCAGATTGTTCTGCACAATCGCTCGCAAAGACGGACGGTGCAGGTGATCGAAGTGCGCATGCGTCACCAGCACAAGATCGATCGCCGGCAGATCGCGCACCTTCAGCCCGGGACGCCGCAATCGCTTCAGCACAAACAACCAGCGCGCGAAGTTCGGGTCTATCATCACGCTCTGCCCGCCGATTTGCACGAAGAAGCTGGAATGGCCAATAAAAGTCACGCCCAGCTGGCCATTGGAAGCAAGACGCGGTTTATACGTCTCGCCGCAAAGCTTAGTCACGGCAGAATGGCGCACCAGGCGTCCGAATTGCGACGCTCGCTTGCGCAAAGCCGGACTGTGAAGGGTCGCCTTTATCATTACTTAAGACACTAAGACGCCTAACTTGAGGCGCCCACCCTGAACCACCTTACTTATTCGATGAATGCTGCAAGCCGCTGGCTCCATTCTAGTTCACCCTGGCCGTGAAAACGCGTAATTCCCGCGGTTCCCACGAAGAAAACAATAGTGGTGCAGTTTGATTGTCATCCTGAGCAAGCGCTTTTGCGCAGCGAAGGATCTGGGCGAGCCGCGCGTCTCTCTTGAGCCTGCCCTGAGGGAGCGCGAGCGACCGAAGGGCGCGTCTGGCTCGCCTCCTTATCAACTCCGCGACCAGTTCGATCCACCTTTGCTTGACCTCGATCCTCCCGCTCATATCTAATCCGGAAGTCCTTTCCTCACGAGGAGAACCTTAGCATGCGCGTCGCTTTCTTGGGTCTGGGAATTATGGGACAGGCCATGGCCACGAATCTGGTCAAGGCCGGCCACGAAGTCACAGTGTGGAACCGCACGCCCGGCAAGCTCGTGGAAGGCGCCGGCATCGCGCCCACTCCCGCCGCAGCCGCGCAGGGCGCCGAAGTCGTCTGGATGTGCGTCTCCGACACCGCGGCGGTCGAGAAGATCTTGTTTAGTCCCGAAGGCGTCGAGCAGTCGCTCGCCGAAGGCATGATCATCGCAGACTCCAGCACCATCTCTCCCTCCGCCACGGTCAAGTTTGCCGAGCGCGTTGGCGCCCGCGGCGTGGCTTACGTCGACGCTCCCATGACCGGATCAAAGATCGGTGCCGGCAACGGAACGCTGATTTTCATGGTCGGCGGCGAGCAAGCAACCATCGATCGCCTCAATCCTCTGTTCGCGGCCATGGGCAAAAAAATCTTCCGGATGGGCGAGACCGGCAAAGGCCAGGCGACGAAGCTCGCCATGAATCTTCAGATCGCCCTCATTTTCGAGGGCTTTGCCGAAGCCCTCACTCTCGCCACCAAACTCGGCGTGGACCCGCGCCAGCTCGTGTCTTTGATCGAAGCCACCATGGTCCGATCCGGCGTCGTCGAATACAAAGCGCCGTTCGTTCTGCAACGCGACTTCACTCCCAATTTTCCCCTGCGCCTCATGCACAAGGACATTCTGCTCACGCTCGAAGCCGCAAAAGAAGCCCGCGTAAAATTGCCCGCCCTCGAAACCGTGGAAGAGATCTACGACCTCGCGACCGAAGAAGGTCACCGCGACCTCGACTACGCCGCAACCCTGACCCTGCTCGAAAAGTGGGCCGGCGTGCAGGTAAAAGGCGAAGCGGCTTAGCGGTATGCCAATTAGTAGGCCAGCAGAATCCGCAGGTCGCGCAGATTATTTCCGGTCGGCCCAGTTTCGATCGCATCTCCGAGCGCGCTAAAAAACGGATACGCATTGAACTTGTCTAGTGCTGCGCGGACGTCCAGCTCTCTCGACTGCCCGCGTGTGACCGTGGTTCCATCTGCCACTGCGCCCGCTGCTGGGCTGTTCCCGTCTACTCCGTCCGTTCCAGCGCTGAGCACCGTGATGTTTTCTCCAGCGATTTTTTCCGCACAGGCCAGCGCAAACTGCTGGTTGCGTCCGCCGATGCCGCCGTTCTTAACCTTCACCGTCACCTCTCCGCCGGAAATCAGGCACACGCGCGGGGATTCTTTCTTTAGTTCGCGCAGGCGTTTCAATAAATACTCAGCCGCTCGCTCGTAGTCCCAATCGTCACAGGAATTGTCGACATGCACCTCAAACCCAGCGCGCTCAGCCGCGAGCGTTGCCTGCTCGACTGCCGTTTGGTTCGACAGAATCGTCCACCAGCGCGAGCGGTAAAACGCCTGGTCGTCGGACTTCGCCGTTTCTTCCAAAGCGCGTCGCTCAAAAAGCTCGCGCGTGGAATGTGGAAGCTGCGGCAGCAAGCCATGTTTCTCGGCGATGCGATAACAATCCTCCACGCTGGTTGTGTCGGGCAGGGTCGGACCAGACGCCAGCGCGTCGGGGGTGTTATCGGGAACATCGGAAACCAGCAACGAAACCTGTTGCGCCGGAAACGCCGCCTGCGCCAGCCGTCCGCCTTTAATCGCCGACAGATGTTTGCGGATGGCGTTGATTTCGGCGATGGGCGCGCCCGAATGCACCAGGGCTCGATAGGTCGCGACCAGATCGTCGAGGGAAATCTCGTCGTCGAGGGGCTTCTCCACGATCGCCGATCCTCCGCCGCTGAGCAGAAATATAACGAGCGACGCGGCATTCTGCGCCTCCAGCGCCGTTCGGATGGCATTCGCCGCGCGAATGGATTCCGCATTCGGCGTGGGATGACCTCCGCGAAAGTAACGAAACCCTCGGACCTGCGCAGAGGGATCGACCGAACTCGCCACAATCCCTTCGAGCGCAGGCTGACCAACATGTTGCGCCAGCGCTTCGGCCATCGTGTGTCCAGCCTTGCCGATGGAGATCACCAGCACGCGCGAGTAAGAATCCAGGTGGTACAGATCTTCGCAGAGGCGCAACACTCCGCGCTCGCAGTGCACGTGTCGCACAAATGCCCTGGCAATCGAAGCCTCAGCCAGCGCCTGGCGGAAAATTTCGCGAGCGGCATCGCGCATGTGGTGGAACTGAGATTCCCGCTCGGCATCGGACATGGTCAGGATTATAAAGAACGGCTTTCAGCTGTCAGCTCTCAGCTGTCAGAAACCCGCCACAGCAGGCCGATCGGCGTTAGCTGACAGCTGACGGCTGAGAGCTGACAGCTTCCTTCACCCACGCTTCAATCGTCTCTCGAAGCTCACGCAACCGTCCTTCGAAGAAATGATCTGCGCCATCGATTAAAACGAGTTTCTTCGGTTCCGGCACCGCTGCGACCAGAGATTCCAGCTTCGCCCGCGGTCCAAACGGATCGCGCGCTCCGCTGACAAACAATTTCGGCTTCACGCACTGCTGCAGGAAATCGAGTGTATAGGTGCGCGGCGCTTCGGTGTCGGCAGCAACGGGAATCGCCGGAACGCCCACTCCAATCAAGGCTTTCACCCGTGCATCCGGACACGCGGCCCGCAGCCCGACCGCTGCGCCGAAGGAGAAGCCCGCAAACAGCAGGGGCAGGTGAAACTCCGCGTCGAGCCAGTTGAGCGCGGTTTGGACGTCTTCGACTTCTCCCTCGCCGTGGTCGTGCTCGCCCTGACTGAGACCGGCTCCGCGAAAGTTGAAGCGAAGTACGGGAAAGCCAAAACTGTTCAGCGCCTTCATGGTGTGAAATACGACCTTGTTATGCAGTGTTCCGCCAAACAGCGGGTGCGGATGGCAGACCACCGCGGCGTGCGTGGCACTCTCTGCGCCTGCGTTCAGCAGGGCTTCCAGCCTTCCTGCAGGACCTTCGAGGAAGAGCGACTTGATGGTTGAACTTTCGGGCACAGCCTTCAGATTACATGATTGATGCACCTGCGGTTGCAAACGCTCGCTGTGGTTTATCCTTACTGCGATGGACGCAATCACTTTTACACGCCAACTCGTCGACATCGAATCGATCTCCGGCAATGAAGCCGCGGTCGGGAATTATCTTTACGGCGAACTCTGCCGAATCGGATACCAGACGAAGAAGATGCCGGTAGAAGGCGATCGCTTCAATGTCTATGCCACATCGCCCGAGCAGCCGTTTCCGGCGGTGGTTTTCTCCACGCACATGGACACGGTTCCTCCGTTCATCCATTCATCGGAAGACTCGGCGCGCATTTATGGACGCGGCTCTTGCGATGCCAAAGGGATTATTGCCGCGCAGGTTGCGGCTTCCGAGCGCTTGCGGCAGCAAGGGATTTACGTTGGATTGCTCTTTGTCGTGGGCGAAGAGCGCGACAGCCTGGGCGCGAAAGTGGCAAACGAATATGCCGCGAGTCAGCCGGCGCATGCCTGCAAGTATCTGGTGAACGGCGAACCGACGGAGAACCGCGTTGCGCTCGCTTCCAAGGGGACGTTGCGAGTTGAGGTCACGGCTTCGGGACGAATGGCGCATTCGGCTTATCCTGAGCTTGGCGAATCGGCGATCGACAACCTGATTGACGCTCTCGGGCGACTGCGCGCGATGGCATTGCCAGCGGATCCTGAAATCGGTCCGTGCACATTGAATATTGGATTGATCGAAGGCGGTCGCGCTCCAAATGTGATTCCTGATTACGCTCATGCGGATTTGCTCTATCGTCTGGTTGGTCCATCGCAGGATTTGCGGCGGCAGATTCTTGCGACTGCAGGCGATCGAGTGAAGGTTGAGTTCCCGCTCGAGCTTCCCTTCTTGCGGTTTCGTACGGTTGATGGTTTGCCTACGATGATCGCAGCATTCACGACTGACATTCCCAAGCTGACGAATTGGGGAGAGCCGCTGCTGATTGGTCCGGGATCGATTCATGTCGCGCATACTGATGGCGAATTCATTGAGAAGAAGCAACTGGCTGAGGCGATTGATTTGTATTGCGCAATTGCGAGGGCGGTTCTCAGTTCTCAGTTCTCGGTTCGCAGTTTGTAGCTGTCAGATGTCAGCTTTCAGCTTTTAGCTTTTAGCTCTTAGCTCTTAGCTCTTAGCTTCTAGCTTCTAGCTTCTAGCTTCTAGCTTTCTTCGCATTTCGCTTGTGGAAATCTGTTTGAAATATTCTTCGAAGAGTACTGTTTCCGCGGGCCGCGGCGGGTGAGATTTCTTGCTAATTTTAGTTACTCTTGGGATAGCCCCCCTCCCCCCATACCTCGGAAAGGCTTGCTGGGGGCGGGGTTTGCAAAAAGTGTTTGCAAAATCTTGATTGCAGATGGGTTAAGGGTCAAAATCTTGAGCGCAAACGGGTTACGCGTCGAGCTCGACTCTCTCCCTATACTGCCTCCGCTTTGACCATGATGCGCTTGTTGCGAATTGGGCGCAAGGTTAGATGTCACAGGGCAGTTGTGGAAATCTTTACGGCGTCTTCTGCTCTACTCAAGCTGGCACGATTCATACATTGTGCGCAGCTTCAACAGAACGCTGGAAGCATCGTCTCACTGGGGCAGCAAAATCTGTTCCAGCCATGGAACAGACAATGCGCCCTGATCCAGGGCGCGGTCGTGGAATTCGGCGAGCGTGAAGTCTTTGCCCCGGCCGCTTCGTAGGCGTGGCGCAAGCGCCACCATTCGCTGGTGCCCACATAATAAGTGGGTAACTGGGTGGAGCTGAGCTTAGCGCGCTGCAATTTACCTTCGGCTTCGGCGCGGGTCTGGAAGGCGTCGTTCATCATGAAGGACATGGCCTGATCGTCCGTCATCTGCATGGTTTGCATGCGAACATCAAGAATGGTATTGCCCACGGCGCGCAGCCAGACTTTCAGGTAGCTGATGCGGTAACGCGGATCGTTGTTGGCGAATCCCTGCTGCATCATGACCTGGGCGATGTACTCGGCCCAGCCCTCGACGTAGGCTCCGTTGCCGAACAGGCTGCGGACGAGGCGGCGGGTAACCGGCTGGATCTCGTTGGCATGCTCGGCCTGCACGTAGTGGCCCGGTAGCGCCTCGTGAATGGTAAGCCACTTCAGCACCCAGTTGTTGTATTCGCGGAGCTTCGATTCGGCCTTATCCTCGGGCGTCTTCGGATCGATGGGCGTGACCCAATACTGGGCTTCCGCGTTGGGATCGAGCGGCGGGGCGGAGTGGAAGCCAGCGACGGAGAAGATGCCGCGCATGAAGGGCGGCGTGGGGATGACTTTCAGATTATCGCGCGATTTCAGCGAGACGATCTTCTTATCGATGATGAATTGCCGAATGCCCGCCAGATCGTCTTTCACGGTCTGCATCAACTCGTCGCGCTTGGGATGATCGTCGGAAATCTTCTGCAGCACTTCACCGATAACCTTGTTTTCGCGCTCTTGCGGGCTGAGGCTCGCATGGTCGTCGTGATCCGGGAAATATTGTTTGTGCAGAGGCAGGGCAATCTGGAGCATTTCGGCGCGCGTCTTCTTGAGTTCGGCTTCCGCATCGGCGAGGATCTGATCGGGTGTGACCGGGGTTTCCATGACCAGCCGGAATTTTTCTGCGTAGAGTTCTTTTCCCAGCCGCCAGGTGCGATCAGTCTTGCGCTTCGCCAGATCGTCCTGGAGCCAGCGGGAGAAATTTTTGAGGGCTTCAATCGCCTGGGGCGCGACCTGATCGAACTGGGCTTTCAATTTCGATCCGGCGGGAATGGCGGGCGCAATCATGTTCTGGATCAGATCGATATTGCCGTCGTTTTCCTCGACGGCAACCTTGATGAAGATGGGATCGGCATCGACCAGTTGGCTGCGCGCCTGGTCGAGGAAGCGTGGGGTCGCCGCTAATGCGGGAGAGTATGTGGCCAAGGCGGACGTCCTCGGGCGCATAGTCATCGGTCAGCGGCTGAAAGAGCGCGCCGCCCAGAAGCTCCACGTAGATCGTGGGGTTGTGCTTGTAATTCTGGATGCGGTCGAGTTCGAGCAGGTTGAGAGCGATCTGGTCGTCGATGAGCCGCCAGTCGGCGGCATCCTCGACGCCGAGGGAGGCAAGCGGAGTCTCGGTGCGGAAGCGCTCGCGCCACTGCGCGTAGACGCGGCGCTGTTCCGCCATGCCGGCGGCGCTCATGTCGTCGAGCAGCGCATCGAGCGCGATGCTTTTGCCGGTCTTGGGATCGACGTACTGGTGGTATCCGGCTTGGGAGGCACTGGAGGGAGAAAGCGCCAGCGTCTCATGAATGAATTCTTCACTGAGCTTGGCGAATTTGGTGTTGGCCTCGGCGGATGAAGCGGAGGTTTGCGCCATGAGAGCACTCGAGATCAGAACACAGGCAGCGATCGGCAAGAGTTGCATGGTGGTCGATTCTACAGGATTTGCGGCACGGTCTTCTTATGGAGTCTTGATCCGGTCAACGAGTGCGATGGCGGTTCGGCAACAACTATCTAGTGCCCGTTCGGTGCGGGAGATCCTTCGCTCCGACTGAAGGGCGGCTCCGCTCAGGATGACGCCACAATAAAGATTCAGAGTGAGCCACCACGGAACGTCAGGGACGTTGGGGATCTTCCAGTTTGGGGTGCTCCTGATGAGTTGCTTCCGTGGTCTCGGCCATGCGCTTTGATTTGCGATAGACGTTTGCGACCGCCAGGGTCCAGAAAGGAACTAGATCGGCGCCGGGCACCAGCTTGGCCAGGAATGACGGCAAGAATTCCCAATGCCAGCCGAGAAGGTTGATCATGGCGGCTCCGATGCCGAGATCGAGGATGTCTTCAGCGGGGGAGATGGCACCCTGGATGAATACGGGGAAAACGACGATTTGCAGTGCGTCGGCGAGGATGGCCAGGATCATGGCCGTGCGAAAGCGCGGTCCCGGCGTGATGGTGATGGCGTCATCAGTCATGGGAATGATTCCTGGCGCTGGAGTCTAATTCTAAGCTATGTAGCTGGGCTAGGGGCTGAGGATAATTCTTTGTCAGTGGGGCGGCGGCGGAGAAATGTCGAGCTGCGCTCGACGGACGGCCGAGGGCGGCTGTCTCCACATGAGCTGTGGGGCTGCATGCAACAGCAGGTTCCTCGCTCGCCTTCGGCGCGCTTCGGAATGACAAAGTCTTGGCATAGAAGCGCTATTCAAATTACCTGGTAGAGCTTGAGCGGGATTACCGAGGCGTACCGGGTGAAGTCGTGGTCAGTGGTGAAGACTTGCCAGTCGCGGCGGGAGGCGGCGGAGCAAATCAGGAAGTCGGTTGGCGATCCGGCGATGCCTTGCGAGCGGCATTGATTGCTGATGTGGGCGGCTTCCTCGTAGTCGGAAACCTCGATGCGGGGTTCGTCGAAAGCGCGTAGCTGGTCGCGCAGCTTTCTGAAGCCGGCTTCCTGGCGGACGCCTGAAAGCAATTCCTGGCGGACCGGACCCATGAGTTGAGCGCGCCCATCGCGGATGAGTTCCTGCAAGGAGCTGGTCAGGCGCTGCTCACGTGGGTTCAGATTCGTACTCATCCGCCGCAGGGCCAATGACCAGATGGGAGTGTCGACCAAAACCAGCATGGTCAGGAGCGCTTTCTGCTGCGCTCGGCTTTGTAGTCGTAGCCGGGATCGAAATCGATTGAGCCGAACGCCTTCAGAATACGAAGCTGCTTGCGACGTTTTACGTATTCGGCAAGGGCTGCGGTGACCGCTTCTTTCTTGGTCTTGTGACCGCCGGCGCGGCGGGCTTCCTCGATCAAACTGTCATCCAGGGCTAAGTTGGTGGCCATGTGTAGAGTATTACACATTTACTTGTGTAGAACAAGCGCGGAATCCGGGCGTAGAATTGTGGTAATGATCAAGATCACTGGTGCACTGTTGCTGATTGTGGCCGCCTCGGCTGCCGCTGGGGCCGAGGATGTCCATTCGATCGCCCAGGCCGTCGATGAGCATTACAACCACCTGCGCACTTTGAAGGCGGAGTTTACCGAGGAGTATCGCGGGGCGGGGATGGAGCGGACGGAGACGGGGACGGTTTGGCTGGCGAAAGGCGGAATGAAAAAACCTGGCAAGATGCGGTGGGAGTACCGTTCTCCCAGGGAGAAGCTGTTTGTGAGCGATGGGAGAGATGCGTGGTTTTACGTCCCGGCTGACCGGCAGGCGCGGAAGACGGATGCGCGGAAGCTGGATGATGTTCGCTCTCCGCTTGCGTTCTTGCTGGGCAAGAGCAAGCTGGAAAAGGAGTTACAGGGACTATCGCTGGCTCCGGATGTTGCCGCGGTGACGCCTGGGGGTGTTGTGCTGCGGGGAGTGCCGCAGGCTCTGGCGGACCGGGTGAGTGAGATTTTGCTGGAAGTGACGCCCGAGCACAGGATCGCGCGCATCGTAATTAACGAAGTGGATGGATCGGCAACGGAATACCGGTTCAGCGGTGCGGTGGAGAATGAGGCGATCCCGGAGGTGCGGTTTGAGTTCAGTCCACCGGCGGGGACGGAGACGGTTGAGAGTGAGTTGGCGCCTTAAGGCTTGGGGCAACGAACGCTGGCATCGCATTGATAGAACATACAGTTAGATTGCTCGCAGTCTAGCCGGTCAGGGCTAAAGTCCGTCGGTTAAGGCGCGGCTGAAGCGGTGTGGAAGTCGTGGGACGCGGCTCTCGAGCTGGGATCAGTTCTGGTTACTTGCGATAGGTGAAGGGCTGGAAGTTCTTGTGATCTGGGGTCGGGATTAGAAGCAGGAATGTTAGACTGAGCCGAGAGGACTCTGCGCCGGGCAGGGGCAAAGAAGAGCGGGGCAATGGCGGAATTCGTCGTAAAACTCGCGGACGAACGCGGTCACACGCACCAGCAGGTGGAACAGGGCTACTCGGTGGCCGAGGTGCGCGATCGGTTCGCCTCACAGGGCTATCTGGTGCACTGGGTGAAGCCGCAGGGAATGCTCACGGGCGGCTTTGCGTTGAGCCGCAGACGCAAGCTGAAGCAGAGTTCGTTTCTGGTCTACAACCAGCAGTTTCTGACGCTGATCAAGGCGGGGCTGCCGATTCTAAACTCGCTGGATTTGCTGATCAAGCGGCAGAAAGATGGGCACCTGCGCCAGGTACTGGAAAATGTACGGGAGCGGGTGAAAGGCGGAGAACTGCTGTCGGATGCATTCGCGGCGCATGCCATTGTGCCGAAGATCTATACGACGACGCTGATGGCTGGGGAAAAGAGCGGGAACATCGATGAGGTCTTGACCCGCTATATCAACTTTCAGCGGCTGGCCATGACCTTCCGCAAAAAGCTGTTCGTGTCGCTGATCTATCCCACGCTGCTGGTCACCGTGGTGACGATCATGGTGATGTTTTTGTTCACGTACGTGGTGCCTAAGTTCGCGGAGTTGTTCAACAGCCTGGATGCGAAACTGCCCGCGATCACGCTGTTCATGCTGGCGGTAGGGGTGAACGCGCAGAAGTACTTCCCTTTTATTGTGATCGGGCTGGCCCTGGCTGGATTTGTATTCTGGCAATGGAAGAGGACAGACCGCGGGGCTGACCAGATTGACCGCTTCATTCTGAGCCTGCCGTTGCTGGGCGATATCCGGCTGAAACACCAGGTGGCAACTTTTTCGCGAATGCTGTCTACGCTGCTGCAGGGCGGATTGCCGCTGGTGCCGTCGATGGAAACGGCGGGCACCTCGATGACGAGCCGCCGCATCCTGAAGGGCGTGATGCGGGCCTGCGTGCGAGTGCGCGAGGGGCAGGGACTGGCCAGCAGCCTGGAGGAACAAGCGATTTTCCCGGACCTGGCGGTGGAGATGCTGGAGGTGGGCGAGTCCACGGGAGCTTTGCCGGCCATGCTGAACTCTGTGGCCGAGTTCTACGAAGAGGATGTGCAGACGGCGTTGAGTGCGTCCATGGCGCTGATTGAGCCGTTGATTCTAATTATCATGGCGATTTTTGTGGGCGGAGTGTTGATCTCGCTGTATTTGCCGATCTTCACTTTGGGAGTGCATTAGGGGAAGCGAGCCAAACGCGCCCTTCGGTCGCTTGCGCTCTCTCAGGGCAGGCTCCGTGGATTCGCGCGGCTCGCCCAGATCCTTCGGCGACGATAACGCCGTCGCCTCAGGATGACAGTTGAATGGTTCTGGGGATTTGAGAAATGGCAATGGCGGAAAAGAAATCACTTTTTGTAAACGGCGAGAACGGCGGGCAGGTGATTACGACGGGGAATCCGATCACCGACCTGGAACGCGCCCAGGATGTGGCGCGGCGCTATCGCTGCGAGTTTGTGGATCTCACCGACTTCCAGCTTCACCATGAGCTGTTCAAGAAGTTCTCTCCGGAGCTGATGTTCCGCTACAACTTTGTGCCGCTCGAAGAGACGGCGGACGGCAAGCTAGCGATTGCCATTGCCGATCCCAGCCAACTGATGATGATCGACGAGATCAGCCTGCTGCTGCAGAAACGGATCGTCACGAAAGTGGCGACGCTGAAACAGATCTCGGACATTCTTAAGAAGACGGAACAGTCGCAGCGCGTTCTCGAAGAAGCGAGCGAAGGCTTCCAGATCATCCGGGAAGACGAAGCGACGGGCGCCGAAGAAACGCTGACTATCGACAAGCTGACGGCGGCGGGCGATACGAGTCCGATCATCCGACTGGTCGACACCACGATTTTTACCGCGCTGCAGCGGCGGGCCTCCGACATTCACATCGAGACGCGCGATGACTCCGTAGTGATCAAGTTCCGCATCGACGGCGTGCTGACCCAGGCGATGCCGCCCATCGGGAAAGAGCATCACTCGACCGTGATCTCGCGTATCAAGGTCATGAGCGAGCTGGATATTTCCGAGCGCCGGGTGCCGCAGGACGGACGCTTCCGGGTGAAATATAACGGGCGCGCCATCGACTTCCGCGTCTCGATCATGCCGTCGATTCACGGCGAAGACGCTGTGCTCCGCGTGCTAGACAAAGAATCGATGAGCGAGAAGTTCCGCACGCTCACGCTCGACGTGGTCGGTTTTGATGAGGACGACCTGCGCAAGTTCCGGCGCTACATTAAAGAACCTTACGGCATGGTGCTGGTCACGGGACCGACGGGCAGCGGCAAGACCACAACGCTTTATGCCGCCGTGAACGAGATCAAGACCGACGAAGACAAGATCATCACGATTGAAGATCCTGTCGAGTACCAACTGCGCGGCATTACGCAGATTCCGGTCAACGAGAAAAAGGGACTGACCTTTGCCCGCGGCTTGCGCTCGATCCTGCGCCATGACCCGGACAAAATCATGGTCGGCGAAATCCGCGACACCGAGACGGCGCAGATCGCCATTCAGTCCGCGCTCACCGGCCACCTGGTTTTCACTACGGTCCACGCCAACAACGTGGTCGACGTGATTGGGCGCTTCCTGAACATGGGGGTTGAACCTTATAACTTCGTTTCGGCCTTGAATTGCATTCTGGCGCAGCGGCTGGTGCGGTTGATCTGCGAGTCCTGCCGGACCCCGGTGAATTATGCGCCGGAAGTGCTGGAGGCGAGCGGACTTGATCCGGCACAGTGGTCGAAGGTGGCATTGTATGAAGGGCCGGGATGCATCGAGTGCGCGGGCACCGGGTTCCGCGGGCGAACTGCGATTCACGAATTGCTGGATTTGAGCGACCGCATCCGCGAGATGATTCTTGACAAGCGGCCAACATCGGAAATCCGGCGCGCGGCGCGGGAGGAAGGCATGCGCTTCCTGCGCGAGTCGGCGCTGGATAAAGTCCGGCTCGGCCTGACTACGCTGAAAGAGATCAATAAGGTCACCTTTATCGAGGCCATGCGGTAGGAGCAGTGGTCAGTGGCTAGTGATCAGTGGCTAGTGATCAGTGGTCAGTGACCGCTATCGGAGACTCCAAATTTACTGGCCCGCGGGCACCGACCACTGGCCAATGCCTGAAGTGCCCCTTCAGCTATTGCATTTCGCGCGGTATGGCGTTTGAATTATAGAAAGAGTTGACTCCTACAATGAGTTCTGGTTCCAACACGGCAAAACCGAGGCTGGCGTGTGAAATCGCGGCCGACCGCGTGCTGGCGGGACGGTTGGGCGAAGATGGCCTCAGCCTGGAAGCCTGCGCCGCGCGCGAACTGGCACCGGGCAGCGTGGTGCCGGACCTGGTGGAGGGCAACTTGCGCCAGCGGGAGGCCGTGAGTACGGCGGTGCAGGCGAGTTTGGCC
Organism: uncultured Acidobacteriaceae bacterium; assembly: GCA_963827005.1. Lineage (GTDB taxonomy): Bacteria > Acidobacteriota > Terriglobia > Terriglobales > Acidobacteriaceae > Sulfotelmatobacter. The sequence goes on along the minus strand of CAWGZD010000005.1, from coordinate 266,597 downwards.
AGCGTGGCCGGGCGCTCCCACGATGTGATTGCCGTGGTGCCGGACGCGGCGGTGCGGGTGGTGTTGCTCGAATTCGATACTCTGCCCACGGACTCGGAGGAAGCGGTCGGCGTAGTGCGATTTCGTTTGAAGAAGTCTCTGCCTTTTGACGTGGACAAAGCCAGAGTTTCCTATCACGCGCAGAAGACGGACGACGGGGTTCGGGTTGTAGCGGCGGTTGCCCTGGCCAGCGTGGTGCAGGACTATGAGGCCGCGATACGCGATGCCGGGTTCAGTCCGGGAGTGGTGTTGCCTTCCATGCTGGCGGCGCTGGGCGCGGCGGACGGGGAACGTCCTACGCTGGTGGTTAAAGTGGATGCGCGCACCACGAGCATTGCGATCCTGAATGCGGGACAGCTTCAGCTGTTTCGCACGCTCGAAAATACGCGCGGGGTTACGATCACGGGCGAGCAGTTAGCCGAGGAAGTCTATCCTTCGGTGGTGTTTTTCCAAGATACCTATCACTTGAATATCGAAAAGATATTTGTCGCGGGAATTTCGGACACGGGCAGTGCGGCTCCAGCGCTGCGGGCACAGACCGGCGCAGAGGTGCAGGAGCTGGTGAGTCCTTCGCAGTTGGGAGTGAGCACTGGGGGTTCGGTGCCGCGCTGGAGAATGGCCGGGGTGGTGGGAGCTTTGATTTCGTAAAGCAGTACCCAGTACCTCGTACCCAGTTCCAGTAAAAAGCAATTGGGTGGAATCGGGGGAAGTTAACTCGGTACTAGGTACTCGGTACTGGCAACTGAACTTATGCGTCTTGACATCAATCTCGCGAGCCAGCCCTATGAAGATGCGCGGCAGTTCTGGCTGCGTTGGGGGACGGCTCTGGGGGCGGCGGCGATTCTTACGCTGGCCTTGGTAACGATCACGATTACGGATTGGTTCGCGGCCCGGCGCGACCATGCCCAGATTGCCGAGTTGCGCTCCGAGATTGCGCAGCGCGACCGGACGCGCGAGCAGGCGGAGCGATTTCTGAGCCAGCCGGAGAATCGAACGACGCGGGACCAGTCCCAGTTTCTCAACGAATTGATCGAGCGCAAGTCGCTTTCGTGGACGCATGTGCTGGAAGATCTGGAGAAAGTGATGCCGGCGCGGGTCCACCTGGTTTCAATTCATCCCGAACTGGGTGGGGAAAATCAGCTGACGCTGAAGATGGTGGTCGCTGGAGATCGCGACCGGGCGCTCGAACTGACTCGCCGCATGGAAGATTCGCAACACTTCACGCAGACTTACGTGGATTCGGAAAATTCGGCGGCAACGGGCACTGGGGACGCCGTTACGTTCAACATCATCGGGATTTACACTCCCGAGATGGTGCCCGAGGCAGCGCCGGCGCCCGCCCCCACTCCGAAAGCTGCGGCACCGAAGGCCGCAACGCCGAAAATCGCCACGCCGAAAAAAAATACTACTAAGCGGAGCGCGCCCTGATGCCTGACTTACGGCAAACCCGGAAAAACATCAAGACCGCGCTGGCGGTGCTGGTGGGCGTGGACGTGGTGGCGCTGGTGGTGCTGTTCTCGCCGCTGGTGGGCTCGACCGACTCGCGGCGGCAGGAATTAAACCAGTTGCGGAGCGAATTGACGACGAAAACCCACCAGGTTGAGCCCCTGAAGAATCTGGATAAGAAAGTGATTACGGCGAACGGGCAGATCGCGGACTTCTACAAGAAACGTTTTCCGGCGCAGGACTCGGCGATCCCGACTCAATTCGGCAAGCTGGCCGCGGCGAATGGAGTTACGATTGAGCAGGCCAAGTACAAAGTGGAAGATGAGGAGGCAGGACGGCTGCGCCCGGTCGAACTGGATGCAGACTTGTCGGGCAATTACGTTTCATTGGCAAAGTTTATCAATGCGCTGGAGCGCGATGACATGTTTTTCCTGATCAGCAGCATCACGCTGGCCGGCGAGCAGAAGGGCCCCATCAAGCTGCAGATGAAACTGGAGACTTATTTGAAGGCGGGAGCGTAGTGAAACTGGGTATCGAAAACCGGAAGCAATCGATCGCGGCGGCTGTGCTGGGCGTGGTGGCGCTGCTGGTCATCGCCTACGAATTCATGCCCTCTTCCTCGACGATCGCTTCGACCACGCCGGCGACAACGGCCAGCGGACTGCCAGCATCTCCGTCGAACAGTCATGCGGCGGGGCACCACGGTTCCGGATCCACTGCGGGGAAAAAAGACCGCTCGACGCAGAACCTTGACCCCACCCTGCACCTGCAGCAACTGGCCGCGACCGAGCAGATCAAATACGAGGGCTCGGGAAGAAACATTTTCGTATCGCAGGCGGAGGTAGTGATTCCGACGCCGCTGGCCCCCGGCACGCCGGACGGGAAGAAAGATGAGAAGCTGTTTCAGGTGCCGGCTGTGGCGCCTCCGCCGCCGATTCCTCTAAAGTTTTTCGGCTTCTCGAACCAGCCGGGAGCGCCCAAGAAAGTTTTTCTCTCCAAGGGCGATGATGTTTGGATTGCGGGGGAGGGTGAAATTGTCGATCGCCGCTACAAAGTGGTGCACATTTCTCCCACCTCGGTGGATATACAGGATGTGGTGGGCAGCGGTCCGCCGCAGAGCGTACCGCTAACGCAGGGGAATCCGTCGTGAAGAAGTTTGCGTTTCAAAGGTACGCATCAGAGCCTAGGCTGCGAAGGCCGGCGGGAGCTCGTCCCGGAGAACAGGGATATGTGCTGCTCACGCTGATTCTGGTGTTCGCTTTGATGGCGATAGCCGCAATCGCGATCGTTACTCCGATTAAGTTTGAGATCCAGCGGGACCAGGAACAGGAAATGATCCACCGCGGAGTGCAATATTCGCGGGCGATCCGCGCCTACTACAAGAAATTCAGCCGCTATCCGACGCGCCTTGAGGATCTGGACAACACCAACAACTTGCGCTACCTGCGCAAACATTACAAAGACCCGCTTAACAAGAACCAGGACTTCAAGCTGCTCCATTTCGGCGATCCCGGGGTAACGCTTGGTGGTGGGCTCAGCTTTGGTGGCGGAACTATTCCTGGAGCAAGCCCAGCCGGTTCGCCTTCGGGTGCGGGAGGGAGCGGTTCGGCATTTGGCGGTGGTTCGAGTTTCGGTGGTAACTCGAGCTTCGGGGGTGGTTCGGGATTCGGCAATTCTGGATCGGGCAGCACCGGAGCTAACAGTTCTGGTTTGTTCTCGCAGTCCTCCGGACCCGGAGGAAACTCGAGCGGAGGGTTCGGAGCGAACTCCAACTCTCAGACCGGGTCGGGACAACAAGGCTCCGGGCAACAGGGCTCGAATTCAGTTCCAGGATCGGATCCCACTCAGGATTCTTCCCAAGGGCAAGGTTCAGGGCAAGGAGGATCCAGCTCCGGTGGCTCCGGGCAACTTCCCATCGGCGGCGGACCCATCGTGGGCGTGGCCAGCGTCAGCAAGAACACCACGATTCGCGAGTTCAATCACAAGAGGAAATACAACGAGTGGCAGTTTCTGTACGATCCGGCAACCGACCGGGGCGCGCTGATCACTACGCCCAATCAGCCTCCGCTGGCGGGATTCGCACAGGCTGGACAGAATATGCAGCAGCCGGGAAGCACCAGCGGCAGTTCATCTTCGTCATTCTCCAGCTTCGGCAACAATCCCAGCGCGGGCGGGGCGGCCCCATCCACGCCGCCTTCAGCGAATCTGCCGCAGCAACAGCAGTAGATGCGATCGCATCACGGCTTTCGGCAAAACGAAAAGGCCTCATCCTGGGATGAGGCCTTTTTCTTGCAGAATCTTTGCCAAGCTTAAACGCTGAATGAGGATCCGCACCCGCAGGTGCTCTTCACGTTCGGATTCTCGAACTTGAAGCCGGCGCCTTCCAGAGTCTCGACATAATCGACGACGCAGCCATTCAGATACATCACCGAAGTAGCATCGACGAACACCTTCAGTCCTTCCATGTCGAAGGTCTTGTCCATCATTCCGGCGGCATTTTCGAACTGCATGGAATAGGAGAATCCGGAGCAACCGCCACCGACGACGCCAATGCGCAGGCCGGCGGGCACGGGAGTCTGCTGTCCCATGATCTCTTTTACCTTGGAAACCGCGCTGGCGGTGAGTGAAACCGGCGGGGTCTTCTTTTCCGGGTTCACTTCCGGGACGTTGGTCTTCACTTCGGGAACTGTTGTGGTCGCCATTCGTATCTCCTTGGCTCTAAAGTACCTAGATTATAGCAGAGCATGGCAAGGGCTGGCGGCGCAGCTGGACTTACGTCCCACGCGTACCAACTCTCCAAGCAGTTGGATGCCGGACCGCCGGGCGACGATTCCCCCGCCGACGCTTGCCAACTGGTCTATAATGTCCCCGTTAGGCCCTTCCTCCAGGTTGAGGATTGTGGGCTAAAGGCCCGCACCTTGATGTGGTGGAGTTGCCCAACGGGCTTGCAAACTGTCGAGGTGGCCTATGAACTGGACGTGGACTCCTTTAACGCTAGGGCTGGCGATCGTGTGGGGCGTTTTCACGGTCGGCCTGATCATTCTTCTTATCTACCGCAGCACGCTGACCATGCACGAGGAAGAGTCACTGTATCTCGACGACGCGAGCCAGCATATGCAGCAGGAGCAGACGGAGCTGCTGGTGAAGGTGAACCGGCTGACGATTCCGGTGTGGGTTTTCGGCGCCGGCTCGGGAGTGCTGTTGCTGGTGCTGGCCGGGATGTTCATCTATCAGGGACTGAACGCAGTTCAGTAGCCCCGGTCGCCGAGTTGCGCGGCGGGGCAACCCGCTGCGTCATCATGGCAATTCTCTTTGCTTTCGTGCATTGCTTTCTATTCTTAGGCAGCCGGTGCATCGGCGATTGCCTCGTGCCCACCCCGATTACTTCCCTGTTTGCAGCGGCGAAGGAAATTAATCCCCTTTGTATAATTGTGAGTATGCGAGAGTGGCGGAATTGGCAGACGCACCAGACTTAGGATCTGGCGGGTAAAACCGTGAGGGTTCGAGTCCCTCCTTTCGCACCAGGCATTTGGGCCGATCTTTGATCGGCCTTTTTCAATGGGCGCCATGTGTTTCGCGAGTCTGCCGCTCTCAAACGAACCGCGAGCGAGAAGCTCTCGAACTCTTACTCAATTGGCGCTATGCAATGGCACAAACTGGGGATTACCACGGGTTACTAATTTCTACTTACGGGCTGTTACGGTCTGGCAATTGTGAGCCCCAAGGCGGGCGCGTAGCCTGCGAGCAATGGGCTCCCGTTTCTACGAAACCTCGCCGGCGCGCGAGTCTTCCGCACTCCTGAAGTCGATCCTTTTCGTTGCACTGGCGGTGATGGCTCTGGCGGAAACGTCGCGGGCTGCCGAGTTTCCCGAAGCTCCCGGCAACGCCATCCCCGCGAACCGGCCCATGATCGAGTCCCCCGTAAAAGCTTCAGCGTTGAAGATGGCGGAAGGCAGCGTCTTCGACAAGAAATTCGTCAGCCTGGCGATTGTCTCGACTGGCAGCACTTTCGCGGATTCTTACACGACGCTGTTTGCACGGCAGAATTGGCTGGCGGGCAGGCAGGGCGTTTGCAATGAAGAGGTGCAATCGCCTTATCTCTACGGAACTCATCCGACGGTTGTGCGCGCTTACGCGGTTGCTTCGGTCAAGAGTGCCGGATCGATCTTTGCGGCTTACTATCTGCGCAGGCACCACAGCCGTTTCTGGAGCCTGCCTTTATTTGCGAATTCGGCCATTAGCCTTCAGGGCGTGACACAAAACATGATTGCGTGCAACTAAGCAAATCACGGCTTCATGTTTCCTTCTTCATAGGTAGGGCACGAAGCCTTGCGTCTTCATCTCCAGCCGATAGACCGAAGTGGTTGCGGTGATGTAGAGGGTGCGATAGTCTTTATCGCCCCAAGCCAAGTTCGCCGGCTGCTCCGGCATGACGATGGTGCCGAGATGATTGCCCTTCGCGTCCCAGACCCAGATGCCTTTGGGACCGGTGACAAAGAGGTTGCCGTTTTTATCGACTTTGATTCCATCCGGCACGCCGTCGCCTTTTGCCCCGGGTTCTTCGCCGAAGATGCGGCCGTTGGCGAGGGTTCCGTCGGCGGCAACGTCATACACGCGGATATTTCTTTTCTCGCTGTCATCGACATAGAAGTGTTTACCGTCCGGCGAAAAGGCGAGACCGTTCGGCTGCGTGAGATCCTTGGTGAGTAACTTTAGGTTGCCTTTGGCGTCGAGGCGGTAGACGCCTTGAAATGGGATTTCCTGTTTCTCTCCCTCCACCAGATCCAGGGTGGGATCGGTGAAATACAGAGCGCCATCGGGGCCAACGATGACATCGTTGGGACTGTTCAGCTTCTTGCCATCGTAGTGATCTGCAAGAATTTTGTATTTTCCTTCGGGAGTTACTTCAATGATAGCGCGCAAGACGCTGGCGCAGTCGATCAGGCGATGCTGGCGGTCGAAGGTGTTGCCGTCGGGGTCGCCGAGTGCGATTACTTCGTCCCTCTTGCCGTCGAGATGGAGGCGGTAAATCTTGTTAATGGTTTCGTCGCTGACGTAGAGAAACCCTGCCTGATCCCAGACCGGGCCCTCGGTAAAGCCAAAGCCCGCGCCCACCACGCTGAGCTTGGCGTTGTGATCCACCAAATCCCAGAACTGGGGCGACACGGCTTGCAGGCTAAATTCGCGGGGAGCGGATGCTGGAGCGCTTGGCGCTTGGGCTGCCAGAAGCAGCGGGGCCGCGACGATAAAGGTATACAGGATTTTCATGCTGCGATTCATTCGGATGCCTTTCTGTTTGGGCGGAACCTTGAACTGAACTTGGAACGACTTTCTTGACCTGGGTCTCGGTGATTCTGCGCGAGGAGCGCGCTACTCTTCCCATTCATCCACTTTCGCGGGAGTTCTCGACTCGCTGGCGCTGGCCGCACGCATAAGATAACTGACGACATCGTTCACCTCGTCGGAAGTGAGCGTCGAGCTGTAGTTGGAGGGCATCAGAGTTTGCGTATCGTGCTGCAGACTCTCAAGATCTGACTTGGTCACGAAGTGGAATGTGCCGTCGAGGGCCTGGAGTTGTAGAGAGAAATTGTCTTCATTGCGAATTCTGCCGACAAACTTCTCGCCGGCGCGAGTAGTAGCCGTGACCAGCCGCGCCTGCCGGTCGCTGCCCGGAGCGGGGCTGGTAATGGCGCTTCGAATTTGCTCTACGGTGCGAGTGCCAGCGTAGAGGGAGAGATCGGACGCGATAAAACCGCCTTGGCCCGCGACCATGTGGCAGTTGGAACATCCCGCTTTGGCAAAGAAAAGTGTCTGGCCACGGTTCGCGTCGCCGGGCAGAGTGATGGCCGTCTTTGTTCCCTGAAGAGTGCGCAGATAGGTCACGACGGCCTGCACGTCAGAGATTTCAAGGGAATGGAAGGCAGGCATGGCGGTGCCGGGAATTCCATTCTGAATAATGTGTGCGATCTGAGCGCTGGAGAGTTGCTGCACCTTAGGATTTTCGGCGATGTTCGGCGCACGTTCGCCGCCTCGCCCGTCCAGACCATGGCAGCCGGCACAGGTCGAGGCGAAAGTTCGCTTGCCGCGTGCTAAGGCCGGGCTGGCATTTTTCCGCTGCGAGCCTTGCGACCAGGCGGCGACGCCGTTGGCGGCCCAAAGGGCTGCCAGAACCAGCGCCAGTCCGGACCGTGATCTGGGGCTTGGTAGCATCTGCGAAACCGGGCCTAGAACAGGAACTTTAAGGCGAGTTGCATGATGCGTGGGTCACGAGCCGCGGTTACATACCCGAAGCCGCCCGCGCCGGAGTTGTTGAAATTTCCCGATGGGTTCATGAACTGGGCGTGATTGAAGATATTGAAAGCCTCTGCCCGGAACTGCACCTTCAGATCTTCGGTTATCTGCGTATCTTTCAGCAAGGCCATGTCAAAGTTGTAGATGCCCGGTCCGCTGAAGTAACGCCGCATGACGTTTCCGACCTGACCAAAGTTTTCTGGCGCGAAGAAGTTTGGATTGAAATATGGCTCCCCAGCCTGATTGCGGGGATTCTTATTCACAATCAGAGAGCTGCCATTGTTGGCATAGTTAGGTTCATCGATGGTGGCGGCGTAGGTTCCGCTGAGTGAGAGATCGTCGTTCTCACTGATCTGGACAGGCTCGCCTTTGGCGAATATCGCGATGCCAGACAGAGCCCACCCTGAAGTGAGCCTCTTAGTGGACCGGCCACCGAACCTGTCGAAGGGCAACTGGACGGTATAGCTGACGGTTAGGTCTTGCGGGACATCGAAAACCGACAAGGCACGGCTTGCACTGGGGTTAAAAGGATTCGTCGCATCGAACGACGTTGAACCGTTGTCGATCGATTTCTCATAGGTGTAAGCAACCAGGAATTCGGCATATTTGTCGTCGTGTTTCAGGCTCGCCTGCAAGGAGTTGAAGCTGGAGCTGACGGCTGTGATCATGTACGGATTGCTGCCGAAGTTAATGCCAAAGGTTTCACGCGTACCGTAAACCGTGGTCACCCCGCCAACCGTAACAGCGTTGGGCGAGTTCACCGTCACTCCGGGCGCCAGGACGTAGTTATTGTCTTCCCCAAAGGGTCCGCAAGGGGACTGAGGGGGTTGACCGGGCGTCACCAACAGGTTCGCTGGATTGCTCAGGAAAGCGCAGAGCGACGCAGTCCCGGGATTCGAGTCTTCGAAGGTCAAGAGGTGCCGGCCCACCGATCCCACGTAGCTCAGGGTTGCCACGGTAGCCGAACCCAACTGCCGCTGCAGAGAGAATTCAAACTGCTGCACCTGCGGTACTTTGTCGTGAGGATACAAGTAGTCAGAACCGGAAATGGGCGTGGCCTGCGCCCAATTGAAAGTGGTGTCAGGATTTGCCGGGGATGCGTTTGGTGGAGGAAACGTGAAGGGGAACTTTGGTCCCGCATTCACCTGACTGTTCCCAGTACCACGATCGATGAACGGGGACGCGAGGAGCGTGGGTTCGGGAGAAGAATAATACAAGCCGTAGGGCGCGTCTCCAACCTCCACAAAGCCAGTGGCGTCTTCAATGGCGCTGTAGAAGATGCCGTAGCCGACACGAATGCTGGTTTTGCCCGGGCCGCCAAAAAGCTTGCCAAGCAGGCCTTCGGTGTTATCCGGCGAGTACGCAAATCCAATTCTGGGTGCAAAATTGGTGTACTTAATGGGAGCCAAGGTTCGCGGCACACCCCGATCTCCAGGGACTACCAACCCTACAGGTGCAGTCGGAAAGGTTTGAGACTGCTGGCCGGGGATGACAGTCTCCAGTTTGTTTTGCGTGTCATACCATGGCGTCATGATTTCGTAGCGAAGGCCGTAATTGATGGTCAGGGTTGGGCGCGCGCGCCAGCTATCCTGGGCATAAACTCCAAAGTATTTGTCGCGCGAGTCGAGAAGCTGCTGGCTGGCTTGCGTAAAATTAACCGGAGCACCAATCAGGTAGTCAGCAAAATCCAGTCCTGTCTCTGAACCGTCGAAGGTGTACGCGCCGTTGGCGTCATCGTAGTTTCTCTCGTTAATCTGATCGTAGTGAAAATCGACACCGAACTGGAGGGTGTGGGTTCCTACAATTTTTGTGAAGTTATCAATCACCTGGTAGGTGTTGTTGTATTGACGTAAGGCATCCTGGGGAAGGCCGAAGGAATAGTTGTTGAAGACAAAAGATGGAACTCCCTCCAGCGCCGGATTGATGGGGGCAATTCCGCCGGTGAGGCCAAATGCGCCGCTGGCATCCCAAGGCGTATTGAAACCCAGCGAACTGAGGGGAACGCCCGTGCCGCCGATCGGAATTCCTCCGTAGTACCGGTTGCGCAAATACACCAGGCGAACATCATTGACGGTGGAATTATTAATCGTCGTGGTCAGGCCGAGGTTTACCATCTGCGCGCGACCCTGAACGCTGCTGTCGAAGCCGGGAAAAGTGATGCCCTGGGCGTAGGGAGTGGTGACGGAGAACTGATCGAAAAAGTAGTATCCGAATAAGGAGCCGATGTGGGTGTTAGCGTCCAGGCGAATGCCGAATTTGTTGTCCGTCAGGTTCTGGTTATAGGAGGAAGCTTGATAATTGGCGCCTGACGGTAGATTCGCATTGGGCGCCGGGATGTATTGCAGCGTAGCGGTTGCGACGGGGGACCACGCGGTGGTGGGAATGACCGCGTTCGGAAAGACGCAGGCGGTATTGCTCGTACATCCAGGAGTGTAGTATGGCTCTCCGGGATTCACGGTGTATCCGAGTTCTTGAGTAAGTTGGTAGGCCCAGCCACCGAAGGGAAATCCGGTGGAGGGGGGAGCTGAGGTTCCAACGACTACTCCGCCCAATGCGTCTGATTCATCGATCAGGTTTCCCATGCGATCCTGTTGGGTGGGGACAGCAAAGGATTGGGTCTGGCCGAGGATTTGTTTATTGCCCTGGTAGTCGCCAAAAAAGAAGACCTTGTCTTTTTTTATCGGTCCGCCGACGGTTCCGCCAAACTGATTCTGCTTGAAATCTCCGCGCTGCCCTCCAGCGAAGAAGTTCGCGGCATCGAAATCGGTATTGCGGAGAAATTCGAAGGCGGATCCATGAAATCGATTGGTTCCAGACTTGGTTACGACGTTGATTTGGCCGCCGCTGTAGTTTCCATATTCAGCGTCGAAATTATTGGTAATGATGCGAAATTCGGAGATGGAGTCGAGATTGGGAAGAATGGCAGCTCCGTTGTGGACGCCCTCCTGCGCGTCCGCCCCATTGACCATGAAGCCGTTCGAGCCGAGCCGGCCGCCATTTACGGACTGCGTTCCGTTGGTCTGATCGCCGGACAGCGTTGTGGGATCGATGCCTACTCCCGATGTGGTGTCATCGTTTTTGTAAGGCGAAACACCGGGTTGCAGAGTTAACAAGTCGATATAGTTTCGGCCATTGAGGGGGACGGAGGTTATTTTGGCTCCCTCGATGACTTGTCCCATCTGCGTGCTGGTGGTCTCCACATTGACGGAGTTTGTGCTCACCTCGACTTTTTCGCTGATCGTGCCGACCGCGAGGATTGCGTCGATCCGAAGCGCCGAATTGGTATCGATCACCACACTGACCTGCCGGTAGGTCTTGAAACCGACCTGCTTGATCTCCAGGTCATAGGTGCCTACCGCCAGCGTCGGGAGATTGTAGAAGCCCTTGGCATCGGTCTTTCCGGTCGCCTGAACGGAAGTCAAGGTGTTGGTCGCAATCACCGAAGCGCCGGCAATGACGGCGCCAGTGTTGTCCGTGACGACGCCCGAGATACTGCCGGTGATGCTCGCCCAAGCAAGCGCGAACGCAAAGAGCACGAAGGCAAGAACTGCGACAACGCACCGACGGTTACTCATAGCTGATCTCCTATCCGACCCTTTCGTCCGGTTCAATGGCGGCTTACTTTCACTTGGTGAAACCTACTGATGCGTTATGAAAGTACAACTGGCGATGGATCATTGGTTTATCTCAATGGCAGCACGAGTGTCAACCTTTTTTGGATACTCAGACCAGGGCAGACGGGCACCTTGGCTGGCAGCGCCAGACTCCGTGCTGAGAACGCCAGGTTTACCCTTTCGAGACCTCCTACTTCTGCTTTACCGCGATTGCCGAAATCTCGATTCTGGCATTGTTGACCAGGGCTGCAGCCTGGATGGTGGCGCGCGCCGGCTTGGGGTCGGGCATAACATTTTTGTAGATCTTGTTCATGTCTGGGAACTCGTGAATATCCGCGAGATAGACAGTGACGCTGACAACGTCCTTGAGTTCGAAGCCGGCGGCTTTGAGGACCTTTTCGATATTTTCGAGCGCTGCTGTCGTCTCCGGGCCAATGCCGCCCGCGACCAGCTTGTCGGATGCGTCCGTACCTTCCTGACCTGCGAGGTACAGAGTATTTCCCGCCACGACGGCGTCGCTGAAGGGAAGTCCCCTGGCGGGAGACAAGTTGATAGCCTTCCGCTCCTGGCCGTAGGCCCGCTGGGCTGCAATGCCTACGGTGAATGCGATCGCGACCGTCCACAAGAGCAGCCGGGCAGTTCCAGTCTGCATAGTAGTTTTCATTTTCAGTCCCCTTTGTGATAAATGGATTGACTCTTCCACGCGACGACGAACGGTGTTAGAGTCCGCGCACATATATACATCCGGGAGGACGAAATGAACAAGTTTTTTGGCTTTGTGAGATCCCACAGAGTTGTGTCATCGGTGCTGTCCATCGGCGCTTTATGCGCGATTCTCTGTGGAGCGATACTACTGCGGGCGCAGCCCGTTGCCGGAGCTGATGAGGCACAGTCCGACACACTGATCGCGGATTATCGCCGAGTCGAAGTGGCATCAGTCTCGGATGCGCTGGAACAGTTGACGGGCAAGCGCATGTACATGAGTCACCGCATGCACCCGATTTTTACAACAAAGTTTGCCGGCTTTGCCCGAACCGTCCTGCTTAAGAAGGATGAAGGCAACACGGACCCGGCTGCGCTGAATGGAATGCTCGTGGCCATCGACCAGGGCTCGACTGACTCCGTCTATGTGATGGTGGTCGAGGACGGCGAGGATATCGCGGGCATGGGTGGGCTGATGGGGACAGCCATGGCGGCGAGGGGGTATGCCGGAGCGGTGATCGATGGAGGAGTGCGGGATGTGGCGTACCTGCGCAAGATCGGGTTTCCGGTTTATGCAACCGGCATCGTGCCCTCGACCTCGGTACATCACTATCGATTCGGCGGAGGGCAGATTCCGGTGACCTGTGACGGAGTAACAGTGAACGCGGGCGACATTATCACGGCGGACAGTGACGGGGTCGTGGTCGTCCCACGTGCCAGAGCGCTGGAGGTCTTGACCCTCGCCCAGCAAATGGATTTTAAGGAGCACTCGATGTATGCCGTGATCGAGCAGATGAAATCGATTGTGGAGGCGGTGAAGAAGTTCGGAAGACTGTAGAGGAGAAGACTCGAGGAAAAAGACACCTATTGCACAAAATCCACTTTCATCAGATAATTCGCACTTTCATTTTGTGATCGGTCGGTTTCGTCCGTTCTTATGGCTGAAACTCCAAAACGAAGCTACAACATCACGGCGCTGCAGCGTGGTTTGCGTCTTCTACATCTGTTCAGCGAATCGCCGCATGGGCTCACCGCGAAGCAGGTTGCGGCCCGGTCCCGGCTGCCGGTGAGTACGGTCCACCGCTTCCTGGCGAACCTGGAGGGGGCTGGATTTTTGAACTGCACCGGGGACAGCGTCTACCACCTGGGAATTGCGTGTTTCGCGATCGGGCAGGCGGCTTTGGGGCAGCTCGACATTCGCCGCGTGAGCCTGCCCTACCTGCAGGAATTGAACCGGCAGACGCGCGAGACCATTCATCTTACCGTGCGCCATGGACTCACCGCAGTTTACGTGGAGAAGCTGGATTCGCCCGAACAGTTGCGTATTCACTCCCGCATCGGCGCCGCTGTTCCTTTGTACTGCACCGCAGTTGGCAAGGTGATGCTGGCGCACATGGCTGACGACGAGCGGGAAAGAGTTCTGCCGCAGATCGGACTGGAGCGTTTGACGCCGAACACGGTGGGAAACCTTCAGGAATTAAACGCCGAATTGTACCGGGTTCGAAAAAACGGCTACGCCTGTGATCTGGAAGAGCACGAACTCCACATACGATGCGTCGCGGCACCCATCTGGGATCACGCCGGCGGCGTGAATGCTAGCCTCAGCATTACTGCGCCGGCGGTGCGTATGGCGGTGACCCGGTTACGGCAGGTCGCTCCGTTGATTCAGGCTGCCGGGCTGCAGATCTCACAAGAGTTAGGCTACCGGGCTGCCGGGTACCGCCGGCCGCCGAAAAAAAATGGAGCCGGGGAGGCCGCGCTTGCGAAGTCTCTCTAAGCGGCACAGGCTCGGCATCCTCGCCGTGGCTTTCAGCTGCCTGGCAGCGCAGGCAGGCGGTGACACGCCGGCGACTATATCTACGACGATCGATGTACGCGCCGAGGATCTTCTGGTTCAACCGCCGGCAGCGAATTGGATTTCCTACAACGGAGACTATTCCGGCCGGCGCTACAGCGGCCTGGCTGAGATCAATCCGGGCAATATCGAGCACCTTCGCGCGCAATGGGTTTTCCACGCGCGCGACACGAAACGGCTCGAAGTCACTCCAGTTGTGGTGAATGGAATGATGTTCGTGACCGCTTCGAATGACGCCTCGGCACTTGACGCCCGTACCGGGCGAGTGGTGTGGCGCCATTCATGGCCAATTTCCGAAGGATTGATTGATGACGCGGCGGGGCACATCAACCGCGGCGTCGGGGTGTGGCATGACCGCGTTTACATGGAAACCGACAATGCTCATCTGCTTTGCCTGGATGCGCGCTCGGGCAATCTGATCTGGGACGTGGCTTATGCAGATTGGAATAAGAATTACGGTGCAACCAGCGCGCCGCTCGTGATCAAAGACAAAGTGCTGGTGGGGACTTCCGGCGGCGATGACGGCGTGCGGGGCTTTGTGGCTGCCTACGACGCGCGGACCGGCAAGCTGGCCTGGCGATTCTGGACGATACCGGCGCCGGGCGAATTCGGTTCTACAAGCTGGCCCGGAAAACTTTACCTGCATGGCGGCGGAACGACGTGGATGCCGGGAACTTACGATCCCCAGCTCAACACGATTTACTGGGGGACGAGCAATCCGGCGCCTGATTTTGAAGGCAGCGTGCGTCCGGGAGACGATCTCTACACGGACTGCGTGCTGGCGCTCGATCCGGACAACGGAAAGCTGAAATGGTATTTCCAGTTCACCCCGCACGACTTGTTCGACTACGACGCGGTTGAGACTCCGGTTCTTATTGATGCGGTCTATCAGGGTGCGGCGCGCAAACTGCTGGTTCAGGCTAACCGCAATGGCTACATCTATGTGCTCGATCGCAGCGATGGAAAGTTTCTTTCGGCGACGCGATTCGTGGAAAAGCTGAACTGGGCGAAGGGAATCGACGCGGAGGGCAAGCCTTTACGAACCGGCGTGCAGCCGGCCGTGGGCGGAACACGGGTTTGTCCGGGGTATTCGGGAGCCACGAACTGGTTCGCGCCTTCTTACAGCGAGTCCACTCACTCGGTGTATTTCATGGCCCTGGAAGAATGCGAAACCTACTTTCTCAAGCCACAGGTCTTTCAGGAGGGGAAAGAGTTTTACTCGACCGGGGTAAAGCGAATACCAGAGGAAGCTTCCCAGAAGGTTCTGGTGGCGTTCAACCTGGATACGAATTCGATTGCGTGGAAATATCCGCAAACCGGTTCGGGACGATCGTCCGCCGGAACCATGGCAACGGCGGGCGGCTTGGTGTTTTTCGGCGACGACGCCGGCTCGCTTGAAGCCGCGGACGCGCGCAGCGGCCGGGCGCTGTGGCACTTCAACACCGGGCAAGAAATGAGTGCGTCGCCTATGAGTTACGCAATCGGTGGTAAACAGTATGTGGCGATTGCGGCGGGTAGTGACGTTTTCAGCTTTGCGCTGCCTTGACCGGGGCTTGGATATGGGCGGTTAAATTTTCAGGAGGATTTTCAGGAGGAACGATATGAATTTGAATTTCACTCGCAGAATGTTCGCGGCGCGGTGCGCTTCCGTATTTTCCGCCTTGGGAGTTACCGCCGCCTTATTGCCCGACCATGCCTTGGCGCAGAGCGCCGCGCAGGAAGCCGGCGGAATCCGCAAGCTGAATAGCGACGGCAAACCGGGCAGCGAGAAAGATGTAATCATGCCGGTGATCATCCACAACGGATTGATTTACGTCGCGGGGCAAGGCGCCCACGATACGCGAGACTCCAAGGAGTGGACGATCGAATCGCACACGGCTATGGTCATGGACAAGATCAAGAAACACGTAGAGATTGGCGGAGGGACCATGGACACCATTCTTCAATTGAATGTTTTCCTGGTGAAGATTGAACATTGGGACGGAATGCACAAGGTGTTCTCCACGTATTTTCCGCATGGTGGGCCGGCGCGTACGACGGTTGCGGTTGCGGCTCTGCCGGGAGACTCGCTGGTGGAAATCAATTGCATCGCCGCCGTTGCGGGCAAGTAACGCGAAGGAGCTTCATTCATGCGACTCAACTCGAAGTGGAATCGCCGCGGTTTTCTGGGCAGCGTGGGGGTGATCGCGGGAGCGATCCTGACGCCACGCAAGTTATTTTCCTGGAACCGAGGAGCGGCGGGGACGGGCACCGCGGTAAGTGGCTTCGGACAAAGCGGTAATCCCTACGAAGAACTGGGCGTCACCACGGTGATCAATTGCGAAGGGACTATGACCATGCTGGGCGGTTCCCTTCCCCACCCTGAGCTCGAGGCGGTGATGACCATGGCCGGGCAGCACTTTGTAAGCGTGCCGGAGCTGGAGGTGGCTGCGGGCAAACGGATCGCGGAGATGCTCAAGTTGCCGGATGGTTACACGGCGCTCGTGACCTCGGGCGCGGCGGCAGCGATTCAATCAGGACTGGCGGGCATTCTCACCGGCGGGAAGGAGGAACTGATCCGGCAGTTGCCTGATCTAACCGGGATGAAGTCGGAAGTCATCATCCAGAAATCGCATCGCAATCCTTTTGATCACCAGCTACGGTCCACAGGAATCAAGCTGATTGAGATCGAAACGCGGGAGCAGTTGAAGGCTGCGGTGAATGAGCGTACCGCGATGATGCACTTCTCGAACTTCGCCAACGCCTCCGGGCAGATCAAAGTGGAGGAGTGGGTCAAGCTGGGCAAGCAGTACAACCTGCCCTGCATGAACGATGCTGCCGCCGACACGCCGCCGGTGTCGCATCTCTGGGACTACACCAACATGGGTTACGACCTGGTGACGTTCAGCGGCGGGAAAGCGATTCGCGGGCCGCAGTGCGCCGGCATGTTGATCGGACGCAAGGAAATGGTCGCGAACGCGCTGCTTAATAATAGTCCGCATGAAGACACCTTGGGCCGCAGCCAGAAGGTGGGCAAAGAAGAGATTGTGGGAATGGTGAAGGCGTTAGAGCTTTTTCTAGCGGAAGACCATGATGCCTTGAATAAAGAATGGCAGGATCGGCTGGAAGGGATTTCGCGCGAGATCACCAAAGTTCCAGGAGTCAGCACGTCGTTCTTCGTGCCGGACATCGCGAATCACGTGCCGCATATGAGCATCACGTGGGATGCGCGCGTTTCGTTGACGCCGCAGCAGGCGTCAAAGCTGTTGCGCAGCGCGAAGCCCTCTATCGTGATCGGGAGCGGTGAAGAGCGGCCCGGGCTGGCGATGAATTCGTTCATGCTTCAACCCGGCGAAGACAAAATCGTTGCTGAGCAACTTTCGCGGCTTCTGCGCGAACACGCGGCATAACGAGCCAAGCTACGCCGGGATCGACCTAGGAGACTCTTGAAACGCAGTGCTCATATCGAATCGAGCCGTTCACTGCAACGGCATGCGGAGCTTGGATCCTTTTTTCTCCAGCCACGCATTGAATTGTTCGATCATCTCTTTGGTCCATTTGGCATCGATTTGGCCGGGGGTGTACTTGCCCTCGCGAAGCATCGTGTGTCCCCAGTCGTCAATCAGGTGATCCATTTCCGTGTCGTCGGCGACCTTCCCCGCCAGTTGCGGCGGGACGAACGTTATGCCTTCCGGGTCGCCAATCGCGATGTCGCCCGGCATGACTGTGACATCTCCAATGCGAATGGGGACGTTGATTCCTGTAAGCATAACGTTCTCGAGAGCAGAAGGATCGACACCGCGCGTGTACACCTGAAAGCCGGGAATCTCCTGAATTCCGGTAACGTCGCGAATCGCTCCGTTGACGATCAATCCGTTGTGACTCTTGGCGTAGATCGCGGTCGAGAGATTGTCGCCAACGATCGTGCCGTAGCGAATCTTTCCGAAGAGATCGACAACGAGAACGTCGCCCGGTCTCAAGATATCGATGATCCAGGAGTTTTCATCTCCAATGCGATTTTCTTTCTTGCCGTTTGCTTGAATTACGGAATCCACATCGGGGCGTCGCGGCATGAAAACGGCGGTGACGACGCGGCCGACCAGCCTTTGGCCGGGATTGATTACCTTCCAGCCGCCTTCAAACTGATTGCGGTAGCCGGCGTCTTGCAGAACATCCCAGGCCTCGTCGGCGGTAACGTCCTTCAATCGGGCCAGCACCGCATCCGGCACATTCGGACGTCCATCCGGAAAACGGTCGCCATGCCATTCGGGAGTGAATTCGACGCGCTGATCTTTCGAGAAGAGGCCAAGTTGTGCGCGGGCGGGCGGAGCAAGCGCGAGGCAACTTATAAGAGCTGCAAGGAAGGCGTTTTTTTTCATAGGACTCCGAGAACGGCCTCGAGACGGGAAACGAGTTTCGTCGCGAGCGCGAAAATATCACATGGTCGCCAGCGCGGCAAGACGGAGAGCCAGCGATGAGCGGTGCGAGAACAAGCCATGTCCGCTGGTTTCTGGTGTTCTGGCTGTTCGTCCTGAGCGCCGTGTCTTATCTGGACCGGGTAAACATTTCCATTGCGGGCGGCTCCATCGCCGAGGCCTACCATCTCAGCGATGTGCAACTGGGCAAAGTGTTCAGTGCCATGCTGGTCGGCTACGCGCTGTTTCAGACGATTGGGGGAAGGCTGGCGGATCGCTTTGGGCCGCGCCGTGTTCTGGCCGGGGGCGTTGTGTGGTGGGGAATCTTCACTGCCCTGACGGCCATGGTCCCCGCCGACATTGCTGGTGCGCTCATCATCTTTGTTGCCGTTCGATTTCTTCTGGGCGCAGGCGAAGCGGTAATTTATCCCTCGGCCAATCAGTTTATAGCGCGCTGGGTTCCGACTTCAGAGCGCGGTATTGCCAATGGCTGGATCTTCGCGGGCGTGGGAGCGGGCGCTGGCCTTACGCCGCTGATCATCACTTACATCATGGTGCATTACGGCTGGCGGTCGTCGTTCTGGGTGTGTTCCATTATTGGGTTCGCGGCGGGGGCGGTATGGTTTTTTAGCGCACGCGACACACCGGGTGAGCATGCTGGCGTGTCCGCTTCTGAGTTGGCATTGATTCGGTCGGGACTGACGCAAGCGGGATCGGCGCAAGCGAATCCGAATAATCCGAAAACGCTCGTGCCGTGGCGGCGCGTCCTGCAAAGCAAAGAAGTATGGGCTGTAACGCTCAGCTACTTCTGCTACGGCTATGTTGCATGGATTTTTTTCAGCTGGTTCTATCGCTATCTCGCGAAAGTTCGCGGCCTGGACCTGAAGGCCAGCGCGTTTTACACCATGCTGCCCTTTCTGGCGATGCTTGTCTGCTGCCTTTTGGGCGGAGCTCTCAACGACCGCTTGACGAAATGGCAGGGACCGCGCTTGGGCCGCTGCGGGGTGGCGGCTTTCGCGATCGCCGTGGCCGGGATATTCATCGCTTTCGGCTCGCAAGTGCAAAGCGCGCGACTGGCCAGCGTGGTGCTTGCGGGCGGAGCGGGTGCGCTGTATTTGTCCCAAAGTTCTTTTTGGTCGGTGACGGCCGATATTGCCGGCGCGTCTTCGGGCTCGGTATCAGGCTTCATGAATATGGGGAATCAGATTGGAGCTGCGCTCACGGCTTCTCTTACTCCCTGGATCGCTGCCCGGTTCGGTTGGACGACTTCATTTCTGGTGGCGGCGGCATTGTGCGTGGTAGGGGCGGTGAGCTGGCTGGTGGTGGATCCAACGCGGCAATTGGGAGTTTCTGTGGCTGAGGTCGGCACGGTGCAGATTGAGAGTTCGAGACAACTCTCAGATCAGTCTGCCGGCCGATCGACGGTGGCGCGCGCGAGTTTGTGAAATCGATCGTATTTTCGAAGATCATGTTTTCTCTAGGATTATTTTTCTAAGATCATGGCAAAGCTGAATATCAAAGCGAAGCAAGGCTGCATGTGGGATCTGGTCAGCCTGGGTGAAGTCATGCTGCGACTCGATCCAGGGGACGAGCGCATCTGGACGACGCGGAATTTTCGCGCCTGGGAGGGTGGAGGCGAATACAACGTGGCCCGCGGCCTGAGGCGATGCTTCGGGATGGACACTGCGGTCGTAACCGCTTTCGCGGACAATCCGATTGGACGGCTGGTCGAAGACCTGATGCTGCAGGGTGGAGTGAGCCAGAGATATGTTCGCTGGGTGCCTTATGACGGAGTGGGCCGAGGCGTCCGCAACGGCCTGAATTTTACCGAAAGAGGCTTTGGCCTGCGCGCCCCGCTCGGATGTTCGGATCGCGGCCACACCGCGATCTCGCGATTGAAACCCGGCGAAATCGACTGGGATCAGATTTTCAACAAGGACGGCGCCCGCTGGTTTCACACGGGCGGAATTTTTTGCGCACTGTCCGAGACCACGCCTCTGGTCGCGATGGAAGCCATGGACGCCGCGAAACGAGCCGGGGCGATAGTTTCGTACGATCTGAACTACCGCGCGTCGCTGTGGAAGTCGATCGGCGGAAAATCCAAAGCTCAGGAGATGAACCGGCGGCTCGCGCCGCTGGTGGATGTGATGCTCGGTAATGAAGAAGACTTCACCGCCGCTCTGGGCTTCGAAGTGAAGGGTGTTGACGAACAGCATTCCAAGCTCGATCCGGAGAATTTCAAGAGAATGATCGAGAAGGTCGTGCAGGACTTTCCCAACCTGGCGGTCATCGCCACCACTTTACGGAATGCGAAATCGGCGACCGTGAATGACTGGGGAGCGGTTTGCTCCTATGACGGAACTTTTTATCAGGCGCGGGTTCGGGAGAATCTCGAGATTTATGACCGCGTGGGCGGCGGCGACTCCTTTGCCTCGGGATTGATTTATGGATTTCTTTCCGGCAAGGGGCCGCAGTGGGCCGTGGACTGCGGCGCAGCGCACGGCGCCCTGGCCATGACAACTCCCGGCGATACAACGATGGCCACGCTGGATGAGGTGTTGCAGACAATGCAGGCACAGACGGCGCGCATTCAGCGCTGAAACCTGTTGGGTTGAACCTATCGGGTTGAACCAATTATGACCATTGAAGACGCAATTCTCAGAATCAGCGAGATCGGCATTGTGCCTGTAGTGAGGGCCGCAACTGTCGAGGATGCAACCCGGGCGGTCGAAGCCATCTGTGCCGGAGGCATTCCGATTCTCGAAATCACCATGACGGTTCCTAACGCGACGTCGGTCATCCGCCATGTGGTTCGCGAACACGGAAGCGCGGCTCTGATTGGCGCGGGTACGGTCACGACTCGCGAACAAGCCGAGCAATGTATTGACGCCGGCGCCGAATTTCTGGTGAGCCCGGGACTATCGATCCCGGTGCTTTCGGTGGCGCAGGCTTGCGGCAAGCTCGCAATTCCGGGAGCGTTCACGCCAACTGAACTCATGCACGCGCAGGAGAATGGCGCGAGGCTGATCAAGATTTTTCCTTGCGGCAATGTGGGCGGACCCAAGTACCTGCAGGCCTTGAAAGGTCCCTTCCCCAAGGCTGCGCTGATTCCAACAGGAGGAGTGAGCGTTTCGAACGCCGCCGAGTACATTGCGGCGGGCGCGTTTGCTCTGGGCGTGGGCGGAGATCTGGTGAATGCGTCCGCTCTCCGCAGCGGGAACCTGGAAAAAATAACGCAAGCCGCTCGCGAGCTGGTGCAGGCAGTTCATGCGGCGCGCGGGGTCGCTCTCGAAAAAGCGGGACCGCCGCGTTGAGATGCGTTTTCTTCTCCGACAAGCTAAGGGGGATGCGTGCAGCCTAGTCCTTTTTTCACTCCGTGGAACTTCGGTCGAATCTTTGCTGGAAAGTGGGCCATCAGCTTTGGCGCGACGATGGTTTTCGTCCTGCTTCTCTTGCACGGCGCCGCTGCCACCGCCCAATCTGCATCCCCTAAGGAGTTGGAGGCGCCGATTGTTCGCGTCGACGCGACTCCCGGACACGCCATCAATTCTTTTGATCCAGACAGCGCGCTGGGCAGCTCCATCGATGTTCTATCGCATGATGGCATCGACAAGGTTTATACCCCGCACATCATCCAGGAGTCGCTCTCGGCGGGCTGGGGCCCGATCACCTACCGCAACAACTCCGAACTGCGCATGGCAGCCTGGCACTGGAACGAGAATGGAACGTGGAGCGACCCGGAGCACAAGAGTGGGTACTTTACCGGAAGCACTGAGCTGAAAGAACCGCTGCGCTACATTCTTTCCTATGCGTTGCCGCACCGCGGTTTCTCAACCAGCGGTGACCGTCCGCTGCAAGGGCCAAATCTCAGCTACTGGAAAAGTAATCCGTACCTCACCAGCAAGTTCACGGGAGAAAGCGACGCCTCGCATCCGCAATGGGTGGTCGTCGATCTGCAGGCCGAAAAGCCGGTGAATGCGATCCGCATCGCCTGGGCGAGCCCGTATGCGACGACCTATCAGGTGGAATACTGGGTGGGAAAACTCGCGCTCGACTTCGATGCAGGTCCGCAAGGTGAGTGGAAGACTTTTGCCTCGGGAGCAGTGAAAAACGCTCCAGGCGGAACAGTCAATCTGAAGCTCGCCGACGCTCCCGTTGTCACGCGGTACGTGCGCATCCTGATGACGGAATCTTCGAACACCTGCGATCTGCATGGAGCGGGCGACGCCCGCAACTGCGTGGGATACGCCGTTCAGCAGATTCGCCTGGGGACCGTCGATTCCAGCGGCGCGTTCGCCGAGATCGAAAAGAACATAGGGGACCGACCAACCACATATACTTCTTCTTCGATTGATCCCTGGCACTCGGCTGCGGATGTGAATGCCTCGGGCAGCTACCAGCACAGCGGCTTCGATCTCTTCTTCACGAGCGGGCTCACCAACAATCTTCCGGCGATGATTCCGGTGACCATGCTTTACGGCACTCCGGATGATGCAGCCGCGCAGATTGCCTACATTGAAAAGCGCGGCTACCGCATCGGCTATGTTGAACTAGGTGAGGAACCCGACGGCAAACATGCCATGCCCGAAGATTACGGGGCCTTGTATCTTCAATGGGCCGCCGCCATTCACAAAGTCGATCCGAACCTGAAACTGGGTGGGCCCGTCTTTGAAGGAGTGAACGAAGACATTCGCGTCTGGCCCGATGCGCATGGCCGCGTTTCATGGATGGGCCGCTTCGTCGATTACTTGAAGGCGCACGGGCGTATGTCCGACCTGGCCTTCGTGTCGTTCGAGCATTATCCGTTCGAGGCGTGCACCATCACCTGGAAAACTCTCTATACCGAGCCTCAGTTGATGAAGCACATCCTGCAAGTTTGGAGGGATGACGGCGTTCCTCCCGGAGTTCCACTGATGGTGACGGAGAACCATCTAGCATCCGAACTCACCGGGCCGATGACTACGATTTTTGCGGCGTTGTGGCTCGCCGATAATGTTGGATCTTTCTTCGAAGGCGGAGGCGCGGCCTTTTATCATTCGCCGATTCAACCGCAGGGCATTCAGAATAGTTGTCTGGGTTGGGCATCGTGGTCGAATTTTGTTTCCGACGAAGATTACGACATCAAGGGATACACCTCGCCCTACTTCGCCGCTCACATGATTAACCTCGAGTGGGTGCAACACCGCGCCGGCGTGCATCACATGTTCCCTTCGTCCATCGATCCGAAAAACAGCGACATTAAAGACCCTGAAGGTAACGCGCTGGTCACGTCGTATGCCGTGCACCGTCCCGACGGGAACTGGTCTCTGATGCTGGTCAACCGGGACGAGACCAGCGCGCACGCCGTGCGCGTGCAGTTTGAGGACTCCAAGAACAAACAGAGCACATCATTTTCCGGCCCCGTGACGTTCGTAACTTTCGGAAGCGAGCAGTATGTCTGGATTAACGACGGCCCAGAGAGTCATGCCGACCCGGATCATGCCCCGATCGCAACGACCATGGCGGCAGGCGCGCAAACCGTGTTCACTCTGCCGAAGGCATCGATCACGGTCTTGCGAGGCAAGGTCGCGGGGCTTAAGGATTGACGGATTGATGGCTGATCGATTGATGACTGAAAATTAAGCGACGGAAAACCGGGCCGCGGCCGGGAGCGGAAAATGGCAGCGGCCGCCGATCGTTGCAGACCGGCGGCCACCTGATCTTCAAACTCTTTTCTAGTTCTCCCGCTCTAGTTCTCCCGCATCACCGAAGAAATCGCCAGCACTCCGGCTGCGAGTTCCAGGTCGTGCAGGTCTTCGCGGCTGAAGTCCTGGGTGAAGCGCGGATCCAGACCTTTTCGCGAAATCTGTATGACGCCGAGAACGGTTAAATCCTGATTGAGAATCGGCACCGACATCAGCTTCTGAATAGGCGCGGGCGGCGCAGGATCCTCAGCTTCGGCTCCCACCGGCTTGATCGTCTCAAAAATGCTGGCGTGTTTTACCCGGGCAAAGTTGTTAAAGATTTCGGCTTTCTTGCTCAACGCGGTGTGGGCAGCCACCGCCTTGCTGGAAATCGGAATGGCTCCCGTGGTGCGCAGGTGCTCAGGGAAAATGAACTTGAGCAGGCCGCCTTCCAACCGCAGCAGCGCCACTTCCGCGTACTGCACCTTAAACACTTTCGCCAGGACCATACTCACGTCCAACGGCGTGACGCCCTCACCCAGCACAGATCCCAGGGGGAGCAGATTTTCGGGGAGAACGATTTCCTCAACGGCCCCGTCTTCAGGCTTATGGGTCATAGAAGTACTCGCAAAAATTCAATTTAGGAACCGCTTCAGGTCTCGCATTTTGAACGCCAGACGAGACACATATTCACATCCTACAACCCCTTTGGTATCAGCAAAGTAGCCAAGGACCATGACCTTTTGCGGCAGGCCCTCGAAGCCCTCCCAGCCAGAAACCTGTACGCGGAATGACATTTTTTGTCGCTCTCACCCCGGTGCCATACAAGAATTTCCACCGCCGCGCCTTCCCTTCGTGCCCCCTAAGTCATTACACTGCCTTTCTATGAGTGTTCCTGCACAACCCAACGTCAAGCTGATCAATGCTCCCGATTACCGCGAAGCCTACGCCAACAGCGTGCAAATGCGAGTCAATGTCTGGGACTTCTTCATGGTCTTCGGCACCCTGCAGCAGCAGACCGAAGCCCAGGTGGAGATTCGCAACTTTCAGGGCATCTACCTCAGCCCGCAACAAGCCAAGGCACTGCTTGGGCTGTTGCAGCAGAATATCTCGGGCTACGAGAGCGCGTTCGGCGAGATCAAGCTCGACCCGCGCATGAACCCGGCCGGGCCGGTGCACTAGAAACGCTTCGCCGCGCGCACAGCCAGGAGGAAGACTCTGAGAGATTACCCGTCTGGCCGGAGCCGTCCGGGACGATGGTCAGGCGCGTATGCGGCCTTGGTGTTTGCCGTCATCTTTGTAGTCATATTTCTTCTGCACGCAGCCCTGTTGCAACTCCCTTACTTCTGGGACGAAGCTGGGTACTACATTCCGGCCGCACGCGATCTCCTGCTCACCGGAAGCCTGATCCCTCACTCCACGGTTTCAAACGCGCACCCGCCTCTTGTACTGGCATGGCTGGCTCTCTGGTGGAAAGTGGTGGGCTTCGCTCCTCTGGTGACGCGGACGGCAATGCTAGTGGTGGCCGCGTTCGCTCTCCTCGGTGTATTTCGGCTGGCCGAACGCGTCGCCAACGCAAAAGTTGCCGTCGCATCCACGCTGTGCACCGCGCTGTATCCCGTGTTCTTCGCGCAAGGTTCTCTGGCGCATCTGGATTTAGCCGCTGCGGGGTTCACATTCTGGGCTCTTGCGGCATATTTGGAAGGGCAGACCGTCGCGACCGTACTGTGGTTTGCCTGCGCAGCCTTGGCGAAGGAGACCGCGATTCTCGCTCCCCTTGCACTTGCCGCATGGGAGGTGATCGGCCTCGCCGCGCGCGGGGGCAGGTTCAGAAGCCTGTGGCTGCTCAGCGATGGCGACTCGAAATCGAACCTCAGTTCCGCACGGCGTATCGCTGCGCTGCTAATCCCGTGCTTGCCGCTTGCACTCTGGTATGTCTATCACTATGCGCGCACGGGATACGTTTTCGGCAATCCGGAGTTCTTTCGCTACAACGTGGCCGCGACGCTCAGCCCCGTTCGATTTCTCCTGGCGCTGGCCATGCGGCTCTGGCAAGTCGTCGGCTATCTCCACCTGTGGGTCTTGACGTTGCCCACGCTGTTCGCGATGGCGTGGCTGTCTCCGCAGCGTGATTCGTCGGGTGAAAGTTCTTCAGGCGAACGTTCGCGGATCAGTATCCCAGTGCAGATGGTTTTCTACGTCGTTGTGCTCGCGTATGTAGTTGCAATGGCGTTGATCGGCGGAGCGGTCCTGGCTCGCTATATGCTTCCTGCCGTGCCTTTGATCATCCTGGTCTCGGTCTCAACGCTGTGGCGCAGGCTGCGCTATTGGCGAGTGGCAATTGCCTGTGTTGCGCTGGCCTTCGTTGCTGGCTGGTTCTGGAACCCTCCCTACGGATTCTCTCCCGAAGACAATCTCGCCTACCGCGATTACATCGTGCTGCATCAGGATGGCGAGCGCTTCCTGGAGGCTCGCTATCCCATGGCGCGCGTGCTCACGGCCTGGCCCGCCTCCGACGAAATAACTCGGCCCTGGCTCGGTTACACCACACGGCCCATGCAAGTCGTTCGCATCGAGAATTTCTCTTTGGATGAAATCCTTTCGGCCGCTGACG
Organism: uncultured Acidobacteriaceae bacterium; assembly: GCA_963827005.1. Lineage (GTDB taxonomy): Bacteria > Acidobacteriota > Terriglobia > Terriglobales > Acidobacteriaceae > Sulfotelmatobacter. The sequence goes on along the minus strand of CAWGZD010000005.1, from coordinate 239,979 downwards.
TGCGCTCGGACTATGAAGTCGCTTTGATTTTTTCTACCAAGTACGAACCCGGCCCTGCGATGTGGGACCGCTGGCGCGGCTGGACGGCACTGAAGACTCGTTTTTTCGGCTTTCACCACGATCTGCCGCCCGCCGCGGTGGCTCAGATTCTCGGCGGCCGCATCGTTTTCTCTGAACAGCGCCCCGGCCAGTGGGTCGCGGTGATCGAGCTTGAGCGAGTCGAAGAGGCCGTCAACGCCGCATTAAATGGCACGAATGAGTTTTGATCACCAGCCAGACCTCGCGGCCCTCGGTGAGCCCCAAATCGTCGCGCGCCGCCAGCGTAAGGTAAACTTCCATCTCCACTCCGCAATCCACGCGCGCCGAAACCGTCGTGTCGCGCCTCTCCAGCGAAATCAGCCTTCCCACAATCACATTGCGCGCGCTCAGCCCCACCGGCTTCGTGTTCGCCAGCAGAATGTCGCCCGCTCGAATTCCCACCCGCAGCCGTGAACCCGTTTCGGCGCGGATCAGAGGCGTCTCGAGCAGAACGAAATTTTCCGCAGTACTCCCCGCAGTGCTGCCCGGCGCTCGGCCAGCCGTCGCCCGGCACGTCATGGTTCCGCGATCCTCGTGCACCAGCCAAACCGTGGCGTCGAAGACGTTTTCAAAACCTGCGAGCTGCGCCACCGTTTCCTGCAGCGGAGCCCGCAACACTTCATGCGGCGTGCCTTGTGCGATGATGCGGCCCTGTTCCATCACCAGCACAGTCTCGCCCAGCGCAACCACTTCTTCCCGGGTGTGCGTGACATAGAGAATGGGAATGCCGTGCGCCTGATTCCACTGCCGCAGGTCGTCAAGGATCTTCGCCTTCGTAGGCGCGTCCAAAGCCGCAAGCGGCTCGTCGAGCAGGAGCACACAGGGATCGGTCACCAAAGCCCGTGCCAGCGCCACGCGCTGCCGTTCTCCACCCGAAATCTCCGCCGGCCGCCGCCCGCGCAAGTGCTCGATGCGAAACTCCTGCAACATCGCGGCGGCCCGCTGCCGGCGGGCTTCGCGCGGAAGATGCGCAAGTCCATATTCAATATTCTGTTCGACCGTCAGATGCGGAAACAGCGCCAGATCCTGCAAGACGTATCCCACTCCCCGCCGCGCAACGGGAACATCCACGCGAGCGTTCGCAGAATCTGGTTTCGCATGTTCTGGGTTCGCGTCAAACAGCACACGCTCGCCCACGGCAATTCGTCCCGCATCCGGAGCGGCCAGCCCGGCGACACAATCAAGTAGCGTGGTTTTCCCCGATCCCGACGGGCCGAACAATATGGTGAAGCCCGGTGCGGCGGTGAACTCCACGTCGAGAGAAAATTCGTGATCGGACGAACGAAAGCTTTTACGAATCCGCGCACTCAGGGTTCGGTTTGCCGGTTCTGCTTGCGCTGAGGTGGGCATCGAGTCTCGCCTATTTGACCGGACCCATCGTCCACGATCCCTGATTTGCTGTTCTTTGATTTGCCGCCCCGGCATTCCGCGTTCCCCGGTTCACTCCGTAGACTACCGTCAGCACGGCGAAGCTAAAGACCAGCAGCAGCACAGCCATGGTATTCGCCGCGGCATAGTTGGAAGCCTGCACCTGATCGTAAATATCGATAGAGACCGTGCGAGTCACGCCCGGAATGTTGCCTCCCACCATCAGCACCACTCCAAACTCGCCCATGGTGTGCGCAAACGCCAGAGCCACGCCCGTGACCAGGCCCGGAACGGAGAGCGGAACAACCACGCGAAAGAAGGTGCGAAGCGGCGACGCTCCCAGCGTGGCAGAAGCTGCCAGCAACTTCCGGTCGACCGAGGAGAACGAAGCCGCAAAGGGCTGCACCGCGAACGGCAGGCTGTAGAGGATGGAACCGATCACCAGTCCCGTGAAGGTAAACGCCAAAGTGTGCCCGGTGAAGGACTGCCACCAGCGCCCCAGCGGGCTTCGGGATCCGAGCCCGACCAGCACGTAGAATCCGAGGACCGTCGGCGGCAGCACGATCGGCAACGCGACCACCGCCTCTACGAGAAACTTCCAGCGCCAGCGCGAAAACGCGATCCAGTACGCCAGCGGAAGCCCCACCACGAGAAGAATCGCCGACACCACCACCGCCAGTTCTATTGTGAGCCCGAACGCCTGCCAATTGATGGACATCATTTATCGGTCCCTATTTATCAGTCCCTATTTATCAGAACCCGGCAGGCTGAACCCGTAGCGCCGCAGTAGCGCACTCACTTCTGCGCTCTTCACATACTCGAGGAATGCCGCCGCATCCTGCCGCCGCGGCGACCGCGAAATCAGTACGACACCCTGATCCAGCGCCGGATATGCGTCCTCCGGCACCACCCAGTATTTTCCCTTACCCTGCATCGTGGGCGCGACGGCATGTGCCAGGGCCACGAATCCCGCCTGCGCGTTACCCGACTCCACGAACTGGGCCGCCTGCGAAACATTCTCCCCCAACACAAGTTGATCGGTGATCTTTTCATACAAGCCATAATGTTTCAGCGCAGCTACGGCAGCGCGCCCGTAAGGTGCATGCTGCGGATTCGCAATCGAAATCTTCTTTACCGAGGGATCCAGCAGCACATCCATGCCCTTGTGCTCCACATCGAGCGGAGAATCGCTCGGAACCCACAGCACCAACCGCCCGACCGCATAACGATACAAAGACGCGCCCTCCGCCTGGCCGCCCGCAACCAACTGCCGGGGATAATCCATGTCCGCCGAAAAGAACACGTCAAACGGCGCACCATTCTGAATCTGCTGCGTCAGGGCGCCAGAGGCGCCGAAAGAAAGCTTCACTGCTATGCCGGTGCGCTTTTCGTAGTTCGCGGCAACCTCCGCCAGCGCGGAACTCAAGTCCGCCGCAGCCGCCACATTAATCTCGCGGTCTGCTGCTCTAGCCATCGGGATCGACTCCCCATGCGCCAGCACCAGAAAAGCAATCAAGGCAAACGATATAAAACGACGCCGCGTCGTCATGGAACCAGCTCCTCGAAACATCTTCCCTACAGATGAGAATCGTTCGAAATTGTACAGGCACGGCACTCGATTCTGCGCAGGCCGTACCAAATCCGAACCAATCATCTCCAGCTCGTTGCTCACGTCGCGTCCTTTCGACTTCCCGAAACGGTCCGCAACCCGCTTTGGAAGCGCTTTTTGCTTTGACCGTGACTTTCCGCACTCTGATACTAACAACATCGTTACTTTATGACCCTTTCCAGGTTCTGCCGCGCACTTCGCGCTTGCCTGCTCGCATTCTTGCCGGTTCTTCCTGCTTCCCATCGCACAAGCTCAAGCTGCCAGGAAAACTGCTCCCGGAAACTTCCATCTCCGATGCGCATGCCGATCCTGAGGCGAAACGCGCAGAATGGTTCTTGCGCGGCCGCATAGTCCCCGGGAAGTCTTCCGCAGAACTCCGCCGCCGCGCTTATCAAGCCAAGATGCAAGCCCGCGCCGCCCGCTGGTCGTCTCGCTCATGCAAACTCGCAACCGCCAACGGCCTCCGGCGGATGGACCTCCCTGGGCCCCGTCCCGCTGGCCTCGGACGCTACCGGCACCGGATTTCAGAACTACAACCAGGTTTCAGGACGTGCCACCGCCGTAGCCATCGATCCCGCCGACCCCAGCGGCAATACCGTCTACATCGGGGGCGCGCAGGGTGGCGTGTGGAAGTCCACCAATGCGGCAACCAGCCCAGCCGACAATGTGACTTGGACTGCAATCACTGATGATCAGGCAACGCTTTCCATCGGCTCGATTGTGATTCAGCCCGGAAACTCCAATCCTGCTCAGAGCGTGATTCTGGCGGGCACGGGCGAAGCCGACAATTCCGCCGATTCTTATTTCGGCCTGGGCATTCTGCGCTCCGCCGACGGCTGGCAACACCTGGACACTGATCTCCACCGCCAGCAGCGCCGTCGGCACACTCTCTTTCAGCGGCCTGGGCGCAGCTCGCATGGCCTTCAGCACCGCCAGCGGAGCGACCGGCACGGTAGTCGCGGCGATGGCGGCAACTCCAGAAGGTCTTACGGATGGCGCACTCACCAGCAATACCTATCGCGGCCTCTACACCTCCACCGACGCCGGCCAGACCTGGACTTACGATGCTCTCTTTTCAGGCGGACCGAGCCGAGCCGACCTCGGCTACATCCGTGGTCTACAACGCAGCCGCCGGACTGTTCTTTGCGGCGCTGCGCTATCACGGCTTCTATTCTTCCCCTGACGGCTCTGACCTGGACAGCACTCGCCGCTCAGCCGGGCGCCTGCAGGATTGCTCAGTCACAACCGCCTGTCCTCAAAACTACCTCACATCCTGTCCCATCTATCCGCGGCGAAATCACAGTCGTGCCTGGACGCAATGAAATGTATGTGTGGTTCATTTCTCTGGACTCGAACAACAACCCCGTCGGACCAGGGCATTTGGCAGAGTGAGAACAGCGGCGCTTCCTGGACACAAATCAGCGACAGCGGCATCCTCAACTGCGGCGACAGCGACGGCTGCGGCGTGCAACAGGCATTCTATAATCTTGAACTGCTGGCCGTTCCCAACGGCTCCGCAGCCACCGACCTCTACGCAGGTGCGATCAACCTTTACAAGTGCTCCATCAATTCCACGAACCCAACCTGTTCCAGCGCACCGTTCCTGAATCTCACACACGTCTATGGCTGTGATCCGCTGTCGGCGCTCGCGCATGTGCATCCAGACGCAGCATGCGCTGGCCTATACCATTCCGTCGCTCGGGATCGCGACCTGATGTATTTCGCCAACGACGGCGGCATCTACCGCGCGCTGAACGGATTCACCGGTCTCACCACCGGCTCCTGCTCCGGCACCAATCAATTCGACGATCTCAATCAGAATCTTGGATCCATGACCCAGTTCGTCAGCTTCTCCCAGCATCCCACCGATCCCAACACGCTGTTGGGCGGCACGCAGGATAACGGCTCGCCCGCAACCGCCACCGCCACGACGAGTTCGAGTTGGGGAAATGTGTTGAGCGGCGACGGCGGCTACAACGCCATCGATCCCAACACCGGCAACTGGTTTGCCTCGAACCCGGATACCGGATCCGGCGACCTGAATATTCAGGAATGCCCATCCGGCGTGAACTGCACCGACAGTCTCTTCAATGTGGTCGTCAGCAGCAGCAATCTGGGTGGCGACGATGGATCGTTCTATTTTCCCTACATTCTCGATCCGCAATCGACCACTTCGCTGCTGGTGGGAACCTGCCGTGTATGGAGCGGGCCGCGATCCGGGGGCGCATTCTACCGCGCTGAGCCTCAATTTCGAAACTTTCGGCACCGGAACCTGCGCCGGCACTGAAGTCAACGCGGTTCTCGCGCTGGCCGCCGGAGGTCCCATCAACGCGAATGGCTCACAAGTAATCTATGCCACCACCGGCGGCTCGGGGCCCAGCGCGCTGTCTACTCCCGTCCGGCGGAAATGTTTGGGTCACCACCAACGCAACGCCGGTTTCCGGAATAGTTTCCACCTTCGTCAACGTCACCATGAATGGGCCCGGCGGCAGCAGCATTAATCCTGATCAGTTTCCAATTTCCGCCGTCGCCATTGACACCTCCGACGCCAGCGGCAACACCGCCTACGTCACCGTGATGGGTTTCACCGGAGGCCCAGGCCACGTCTGGCAGACCACGAACGCCGGCAGCACATGGACTGACTGGACCGCCTTCGGCGGCATCGCGCCGCTTCCCGACTCTCCCGTGAACGCAGTCGTCGTCGATCCCATGGCGCATATCGTCTATGTGGGCACCGATGTCGGCGTTTTCCAAAGTCCAACCTCCGCCGCCGTCTGGACCGAAGTGGGCCCGGCTCCCGCCGCGACATCAACTGGCTTTTTGCCCGATGTGGCCGTCACCGCGCTGGCGCTATTCAATTCCGGCGGCCAGAAGCTGTTGCGTGCCTCCACCTACGGCCGCGGCGTGTGGCAGTTTAATCTGCTCGCTGCGCCGGATTTCCAAATCACATTTTCGAACAATCCGCTCACCGTCTTCCTCGGAAATCCAGCAACCTTCGACGGCACTCTGACTGCGTTCAACGGATATAACAACTCCGTCGAGTTGAGCTGCACCGCAGGCTCCTCCAGTCCTCCCGGCCCGTGCAGTCCAAATCCCGTCAGCCTCACTCCAACTTCCACCGGTGCAGCATTCCTGCTGAACGCAGGTACCAGCGCCATCGCCGACTATAGTTTCAATCTCCAAGCCGCCGGCTCCGACCCGAACAACACAACGCATGTCGCCCCTCTTACTTTGAATGTGGTGGACCTCGCTCTGACCACACCCTCGCCCAGCACTGTGACCGACCTTCGCGGCACTGCCTCCCCGCCGGTAAGTTTTCAAGTCACGGTTCAGGGTTCGTTCAATCAAAGTGTCACCCTTAGCTGCAGCTTCCGTCCCAGCATCTCGGGCGCGGCCTGCGCGTTTACTCCCGGCACAGTCGTCAATCCAACTTCCGCTTCACCCGCAAACATGACCGTCGCCGTGACCGTTCCCGCGGCAACCGCAACCGGCAACTATACCGTCACCCTCGCAGCCAACACCCCCGCAGCTCCGGAGCCGCTGACCACGTCCTTCACCCTGGCCGTCGCTCTGAACCCCTCGTTTGTGCTTGGCGAACCCAGCCCTTTTCCCAACGTAAAAGCGGGCAGCACCGGCGCCAGCGGCCCAATCTCCATCGCTTCCCAGGACGGCTTCGCCGGCACCGTCAGCCTCAGCTGCGCGGCCACCTTCGGACCCACTAGCTGCAGCGTCAATCCCTCGTCGGTCAGCTCGTTCCCCGCCACCGCGTCGCTCGTGATCAACGGGACCAGTTTCATTGCCGGCAGTTATCAGATTGCGGTGAGCGGTACTTCCGGATCGACGACAAATTCGATCGAGGTTCCCTTCACCGTCGGCGATTATCAGATCGCCGGTCCGGCGACGCTTTCTTCCGCGCCGGGCGGTCAGATGCCCGCGCCCCTCACTCTCACCTCAATCGATTCCTATAGCGGCCAGGTCACGGCCACCTGCAATGCAACGGCGCTGCCGGGGACCCAATGCTCGCTCAGTCCCTCGAATCCAATCACCGTCGCGAGCGGAGCCGTCGTGGCCGTCACCGGCTCCCTCAACATTCCGAATAACGCCACGCCCGGCACGTACAACATCAACATCAATACCCAGGACGTCACGGGCGCGCCAAGCCACTCGCTCACCATGGCCGTGACGGTACTTCAGGATTTCACCATCGGCTCGCTCACTCCATCCACCCAGACCATAACCGCAGGCCAGCCCGCCAGCTACAATTTCAGCGTGCTGCCCGTGGGCGCGTCGTTCACCGATGCTGTGAGTTTGTCCTGCTCCGGCGCGCCTGCCATCTCCCTGTGCAGTTTCACCCCAGGCTCCGTCACTCCCGGCAACAGTTCGGCTGCAGTCGTACTTACCATCACCACCACCGCGAATTCGGCAAGCCTCTTCCCGCAGAGACGAAGCCGTGCCGTCCTCTTCTATGCCATGTGGCTCGCGCTGCCCGGCCTTGCCCTGTTCGGAACCCGCGTCCGCCGCCGTAAGCGCTCCCGGCCTGCCCCGCTGGCTTCCCCGCTCGGATTGTTCCTGCTGGGCCTGCTCCTCACCTCCTGTGGCGGAGGCGGAAGCAATGGCGGCGGCGGTGGCGGTGGCCAGCAGCAAGGCACGCAGCCAGGCACTTACACCATCACCGTGATTGGCACCTCGGGCACATTGAGTCATCAGGCGCCTTCCACCATCCTGATCGTGAATTAACAGCGTGAGGCAATGGTACGAAGCAACGGCACGAATCAGCTGCGTGAATCATGCGCCTGAATCAAGATAAGATGCGCTGCAGGAAGAGACTCTCGGCCCGATCATTCCCTCATGACTGATTCACGCTACGATGTCGTCATCGTCGGCGGGGGCATCGTCGGCCTCGCAGTCGCCCTCGAGATCACGAAGCGCTTCCCTCGCCTTCGCCTGCTGCTGCTCGAAAAAGAAGCTCGCGTGGGCCAGCACCAAAGCTCGCACAACAGTGGAGTCATTCATTCCGGCATTTACTACAAACCAGGTTCGCTCAAGGCTCGCTTATGTGTCGAGGGCGCGCACGCCATGGTCGAGTTTTGCCGCGCTCACGGCATTCCCCACCAGGTCTGCGGCAAGGTCATCGTCGCCACTCGTGAGGACGAATTTCCCCGCCTCGAAGAACTCCAGCGCCGCGGCGCCGCCAACGGCCTCACCGGACTGCAATCGCTCGGCCCCGAACAGTTGCGGGAGATCGAACCGCATGCCAGCGGCCTGCGCGCGCTCCTCGTCCCCTCGACCGGCATCACAGACTACGCCGCCGTTTGCGAAAAGTATGCGCAACTGGTCACCGCGCAAGGTGGGACTATCCTCACTTCAACCCCGGTAACCGACCTGCAGCGCCTCCCCAACGAGGTCGTCGTGAACACCACCGGCCCAGCGTTCTCCACTGCCAATCTCATCAACTGCGCCGGCCTCTTCAGTGACCGCATCAGCCGCATGGCTGGCTTAGAGCCGAAGGTCATGATCGTTCCTTTTCGCGGCGAGTACTACGATCTCATTCCCGAGCGTTGCTCCCTGGTACGCACTCTCATCTATCCCGTTCCCGATCCGCGCTTCCCGTTTCTCGGCGTCCACTTCACTCGACGCATCAACGGCACGGTCGACGCCGGACCAAACGCCGTCCTCGCCTTCCGTCGCGAAGGCTACCGCCGTACCGACTTCAGCCTCCTCGACCTCGGCTCGTCCCTGACCTTCCCAGGATTCTGGCGGATGGCCGCCCAGCACTGGCGCAGTGGATTGGACGAATTCCACCGTTCGTTTTCCAAGCCCGCCTTCGTCCACGCCCTCCAGCGTCTGCTTCCCGAAGTCCGCGAGCAAGACCTCGTCCCCGGCGGTTCCGGGGTTCGCGCTCAGGCCCTCAGGCGGGATGGCACGCTGGTTGACGATTTCCAGTTTGTCCCTTCCGGCAGGATGCTGCACGTTCTGAACGTTCCTTCTCCGGCTGCAACCGCTTCGCTCCCCATCGGACGCGCCATCACTGAAATGGCTGCCCAAACCTTCGCTTGGCAATGAATCACGAATAATGAACAATGAATGCCGCACGGCTCCTTGCCTCCCCTGTTATATCGTGATACGATGCGTTTGCATTTCTGCTTCATCCCCCAATGCTGGCAGGCGCGTAGTCTGGTATATGGCGTGTTACCAAAGTTCCGGAGCTCCGCCAACCTCGCTAGAGTCCAACTTCTCTTGACAGGTTTTGGCAGCCCGGTTCATAGTGGGTTAACTACAGCGTTCGCTTGGTCAACCCCCTAACGACCGACTTTTCGCATTAAATCTATAACTTTTCAACCGCCGAGAGGAGCAATTACCTTGGTTGTCACTAAGCCGGATTTTGATGTCGCTATTATTGGTGGTGGACCCGCGGGCGGCTCCATGGGAGCCTACCTCGCCAAAGCAGGCGTGAACTGCGTAGTTTTCGAGCGCGAACTGTTTCCCCGTCCCCACGTCGGAGAGTCGCTTGTCCCCTCGGCCATGCGGGTTTTCCGTGACCTGGATTTCCTCGGCCAGATGGAGAGCGCCAAGTTCCCCCGCAAATTCGGTGCAGCCTGGACCGCCGAAGATCAGGGCGCTTACGAGATGAACTTCCAGGGCGGATTCAAAGATAAAGATACCAATCAGATCAACCCTGAGTCTTACGTCGACATCCGGTTCAACGAACGACAGCAGGATGGCGTCGATCGCGAATACACCTATCACGTCGATCGCAGCAAGTTCGATTTGATGCTGTTGCAGCACGCCAACAAGCTGGGTGCCGCGGTGTATGAAGGCGTCAAAGTAAGCGGGGTCGATTTCGGTCCCAAAGAGCCTATCATCCGCTTCAACATGGGCTCCAAGGAAATGAACGTCAGCGCCAAAATGGTCATCGATTGCAGCGGCCGCAATACTTTCCTGGGCAATCAGATGAAGTTGAAGATCAAAGACCCGGTGTTCGATCAGTACGCCATCCACACCTGGTTCGATGGTTACGACCGCAGGGCATTCGCCAAGAAAGATGCTCAGCTGGATTTCATTTTCATTCACTTCCTGCCCATCTCCAACACCTGGATCTGGCAGATCCCCATCACCGACTCCGTCACCAGTATCGGCGTAGTCACGCAGAAGAAGAACTTCGCCAAGTCACGCCAGGACCGCGAACAATTCTTCTGGAATGCCGTCGGCACCCGCCCTCTGCTGCAGGAAAAGTTGCGCAAGGCCGACCAGATGCACGCTTTCAAGGACGAAGGCGACTACAGCTACGCCATGAAGCAGCTTTGCGGTGACCGCTTCATGCTGGTCGGCGACGCTGGACGCTTCGTAGACCCGATCTTTTCCACCGGAGTCAGCATCGCTCTGAACAGCGCTCGCTTCGCTCATACCAATGTTCTGCGGGCGCTCGAAAGCAATGACTTCTCGCGCCAGAGCTTCTCCGACTACGAAACCAAGCTTCGTCTCGGCACCAAGAACTGGTACGACTTCATTTCGGTTTACTACCGGCTCAACGTGCTGTTCACTTACTTCGTCGGCGATCCACGCTACCGGCTGGACGTGCTGAAGCTGCTGCAAGGCGACGTGTACGATGATGCCGCGCCCCCGGTGCTCGAGAAAATGAAGAAGATGGTTTCCGAGGTCGAACAAAACCCAAAGCATCCATGGCACAAGCTGCTGGGTGACATGACCGTGGACGCTTTCAAGCAGGCCAGTCAATAGTCTCGATCGCGGGCCGAGAGGACTTGGATAGTTATTTTGCCGGGAATCCTGCAAGCAGGCCGGATTCTCTGCATTATGATTATCGACCACCACCATGCGACTGCTTGATTGGCCCATGGCGAACGTGCTTTCCGGCATAGGTGAAACCGGCGCGAATGCCCCGCACCAACAGAAATTTCGTCTTCGCCTACACTTTTCTGGTGATTCTCCCACTGATCGGGCTGGCCGGAATTCTTAAGAGCGGGCGCAATTTGGTGGCGCCAGTCTCCATCGACGGCGTCTGGAGCCTGCAGGAAAATACCGCGCAGCTCAGCTCCCTGGCTTGCGGCAAGGCCTTCGCGGCGCTTCCCGGCCATGCCTTCGCAATTTCCCAATCCGGCAGGAGCTTCGTACTAAGCTTCCCCAGCGAACCCAGTGTCACAGGCTCAGGCACCCTCAATGGCACAACACTCCGGGCCTCGGTCATCGCGCCACACAACTCATTATCTGAAAATGGGTCCGAAAGTAAGTCCGAAAATAGCTGCGGCCGCGAACTGTCCCTGCAAGCCACCGTCAGCCGGAATGCGGAATCCACATGGCTCGCGGGTACGCTCTCCGCGGTGAACTGTGCGACTTGCCCTGCCGTGGAATTCCGCGCCCAGCGCCAAGCTCCGGCCGCCGCCCGGGGAGGCCACTGATGCCGAACCTTTTCACTCTGGTTCTGCAGATCACCGTGATTCTCGCCGTGTGCCGCCTCATGGGCAGCCTGTTTCGCAAATTCCATCAGCCCCGCGTGGTGGGAGAAATGTTTGCCGGCATCCTGCTCGGGCCCTCATTGCTAGGCTGGATCGCGCCTCAGTTCTCCGCGTACTTGTTCCCGCCCTCGAGCCTGGGATTTCTCAATGCGCTCAGCCAGGTGGGTGTGGTGATCTTCATGTTCCTGGTCGGCTTGGGAATTGATCCCCGGGAACTGAAGCAGCAAAGTCACGCCGCCGTCATGGTCAGCCACGTCAGTATCACGGCGCCTTTTGTGCTGGCTTCTCTTCTTGCTCTTTTCCTTTACCCGAGACTTTCTGACGATAGCGTGTCCTTCACCAACTTCGCCCTGTTCATGGGCGCCGCCATGAGCGTGACCGCCTTCCCCGTGCTGGCTCGTATTCTGGTGGAACGCGACATGATGAAGAGCGGCCTCGGCACTGTAGCCATCGCGAGCGCCGCCGTCGACGACGTGACCGGGTGGTGCATTCTCGCCTACATCGTCGTGCTCATCCGCGCCGCTCACCAGACGACTTCCATCTGGGTCACGCTCGGGGGCATCCTCTTGTTTGCGCTGATTATGATTTACGGCGTGCGCTTCCTGCTGCGCGGCCTGGAGCGTACCTTTCAGAAGTACGGCGAGATCAGCGAAAATCGCATGGCGTTTCTACTGTTGCTGGCATTGGCTTCCGCCTTGTGCACCGAGCGCCTCGGCATTCACCTGCTGTTCGGTTCCTTCCTGATGGGCGCCATCATGCCCAAGGAACCGAAATTCGTTCGCTACATACTCGACCGCTTTGAAACCGTCACGATTACCCTGCTGCTGCCATTGTTCTTTGCCTTTACTGGCCTGCACACCAACATTGGTTTACTCAAAGGACCGGCGATGTGGTTTTACTGCGGCCTGATCATTCTGGTCGCAGCCGCCGGCAAGCTGGGCGGGTCCATGGCCGCGGCGCGACTGAGCGGCATGCCCTGGCGTGAAGCAGCGGGACTCGGAACCCTCATGAACACTCGCGGATTGATGGGTCTGGTGATTCTTGATATTGGACTTGATATCAAGATAATCTCTCCCGCGTTGTTTTCGATGATGGTGGTCATGGCTCTGGTGACCACGTTTATGGCGGTGCCCCTGCTCGACCTGATCTGCCCGAGTGGAGCCTTGGGCTCATCGCCGCAGAAGGCGGGAGTTGCGGAAGTGTCTTTTCAGGAAATAGCTTAGGTCATCCCGCAGATGGTTCTGCGTTCTCGATGCGAGCCGGGCGCTGAAACAGATCCCGACCAGTTCACTCACGACCGCGGAGAAGCCTCAAACCCGAACCCGCCGGCCAAATTCTTCCACCGGTTCCGGCACCCTCTTCACTGCCAAAGGCCCACTGGCGGCAGGCTTCGACGGCCGGCGCGCCTGCGTGGATTCCGCGGCATGGGCGTAGCTTTCGTCGGGCAAGGGAGATTCAACTAGATCCCGGCGAAAACGGAAAGCGTAGAGCACAACCTCGACCCGGCTGGAGACTCCCAACTTGTCGAAGATGCGGAACAGATAGTTTTTCACGGTGTGCTCGGTCAGTTTCAACCGGCTGGCAATCTCGCGGTTGGAAAGTCCCTCCGCCACGCAGCGCACCACATCCTGCTCGCGCTTCGAGAGCATGCATTCGCCACCCGCATCCACCATGCGCACGGGTTCCGATTCGCACAGGGCTTCGAGCAGGAAACGCAACTCGGAACTATTCGCCCACACCTGGCCGTGATGAACGCTGCAAATACATTTCGCCAGCGCTTTCGGTGATTCGGTGCGGGAGAAAACTCCTTGTGCCCCGCAACGAAACGCTTCCACGACGGCAGAACGTTTGGAAGTGTCCATCAACAGGACGACGCGAGTATCGCGGTGAGCCGCGCAAACCTGGCGGATCAGATCAAAGCCCGTAGTCGATTCCTCGAGCACGGAGCTCATCAGCACCACATGCGGCCTTTCATCGGCCACAGCTGCCAGAATCGAGGATGGTTTGGGGTCTATACCGGTAACGTTGAACTGGCTATCCTGGGCCAGCGCCTGGGCGAGCAACTGGCTGCTCATCCGAGTACTATCAGCTGCCAGAACCCGGATTCTCTCTGGGTTCTCCCGTGGTGAAGTCAAATATTGGGCCATCCTTACCTTCTCCTTGAGGACGGTTTTGTCGATCGAGACATTGCTGGTCTACGCCGATATCCTGCGGCGCTTAATGCAGGGAAAGCTGCTACGCTTTCTGCAGCACAACCGATCGGGGGCTTCCTCGTGTGCGCGAAACGGGATTAGGAAGTGGCGGCGCTCGAACCTGTTCAGGGCTAGGTCAAACTCTCAAAACCCGCCCGGAGCACATCGTTTGAGAGACTTTAGACCCGGCCGCAAAAGCCGACAATGGCACACAAGTGCCATATCCCGCGAAGCGGCAAATTGCACACAATTGGGTAATTCTTTGGGTCAAAACCCAGGCTTTTTCCACTTGCCACCTGCAGGTGCACAGGGATAGAAAATAACTAAGCACCCAGCTAACTAAACGAAAATCTTCCCCCAGAAAAAAGGCTCAAGCTCCGAATGACGAAGAAACTGTTCCTGGCTCTCATAAGTGCGATCCTCCTTTTCCCGCTGGTCCTGGCCCACGCGCAGGACAAGGACGGCGATGACGACGACAAGCCCGTGCTGCGCACGCCTACTCTAAGGCCCGGCGAAAGGCCGGCGGATGACGACTTTACCTGTCCTTACGTCAAGAGCTACCGGCGTCCCGAGCATTTCGGCGGATTTACGCTTCGCCTGGTGCCGGGGACAAGAGAGCCGAACGATCGCTGCCGCGCTACAGTCACTTCGCCGAAGGGCCGTGTGCTTAGTGTCGCGAAGGATTGGGCACTTACTGTCGACAAGATCTCGGGTGCCGATTTGAACGGCGATGGCAAGCCTGAGTTGGTGATTGCCGGCTTTTCTGGAGGAGCGCACTGCTGTTTCACTTACACCATTGTCGGACTGGACGGCGGTGCGCGCGTGATCCGCAGGATTGACAGCCATGCGGCGCTTACGTTTGAGAAGCAGGCGGATGGCACGGTGTTGATCCGGGGCGTGGACAGCAGCCTTGACTACTTCCTGATTCCGCATCCCATGGCGGTGGTGCCCCAGGTCGTACTGAAGATGCAGGGCGACAGCCTGGTGGACGTTAGCGGGCAGTATCCGGCGCAATATGACAAGCTGATCGAAGAAGCGCGTGCGCAGTTGACGAGCGCCGACCTCGAGAAGTTCCGCAAGTCACGCTATAACGATAAGCTATTCACTGATCAACTGCCAACCGTTCGCCGGGTTCTGATCATCGTCGAGAACTATCTTTACAGCGGGCGGGAGGATCAGGCCTGGAAGGAACTGGAGGAAATGTGGCCGGCGTCGGACCAGAACCGGGTTAAGGCTTTGATCCTTGAGCGCCGCGGGCGAGGCTTGCTGACGCAACTGAACGCGTCGAACATTGGCCCGAATTCGGGGGAGCAGAGGCGGTAGATCCGGATCAAATAAAAAAACAGATCAAACCGACCTAAAATATCTGGAATCAATTACTTAGCCTACCGAATCTTACCTAAAATACTGATTCCAAATGGGTTGCTCGTAAAATATTCCCTCTGAAGGACTTAGTCAGGCATGCGCTTGGCTAAAGCCTTTGGAATGAGTGACTGCTTTTCCCGTATCCATCCGAGTCCGGAGGCAAAATCCTGGCAATAAATGGGTTGCGGGCAAAATCTTCATTCGGCGGTAGTTAGCCGAGTGCTATTTTTATGTCAAAGAGCTAATGCTTTGAGACCATTAGAACGCTGAGTGGATTTCGAGTCAAGGAAATTCGCGAAGGGGTGACTTAGTTTCGCCGGCCTTGACGAAGCAGCAATCGAGCTAGGAGCTATAAGGAAGATCAGAAACCCCAAGGGGTTGGCGCTTGTGGAATCCCACTTCTCGCAAAGAGCGCGAGAAATGGGGCACCCAGACTTGCCGGCTACACGCTGGAAAGATCTTAACCGCAAAGGACGGTAAGAACGGCCGCTAAGGACGCAAAGAAAGCGGACGGCGTAGGCAGGTTCTTAACGGCTTAGGCGGAGCGGCCCGATGAGGCCGCCGGACAGCCGAGGGCGGCTGTCCCCACATAAACATCTCGGCTGCCCTACGCAAATCTTCTCGCTCCGAATCCGCCTAATCCACCGTGGTTAGCTTTTGAGCCTGGTTGTTGCTTTTCTTGGGATCGAACGTGGTTGCGCTCACGCTGGCTTTGTCGGTGATTACGGTGCCCGAGGCAGCGGTCACATGGACGGTCATGTTGATGGTGATTTTTGATCCGTCCGTCAGTGTCGGTACAGTGCAATCGACTGTCCCGGTGCCGCCTACAGGAGGCGTAGTGCAGCTTCCGTCGCTGGTGGTCAGGCTAACAAACGTGGTGCCTGCCGGGATGGCGTTGGTAAAGGAGACCGCGACAGCAGTATCGGGACCGTTGTTCTTGGCGTTGAACCGGTAGGGGAGATTGGCTCCACTCTTCACCGTAGCGAGAGAAGTGATGGTGACGGACATGTCCGCGGCGGGGGCGAGCTTGGCTACCCATGCGTCCATGAGCCCGCCGTTGCAGGTGCCGTCAGTGCCACAGATGGTTTGGAACACTCCTGCTTTTACGGGGAAGTTTGTGGAGAGAGTTCCTCCCGAGAGATAAATATTTCCGGTGGGATCGAGGGTTACGCGGTAGCCGAAGTCCTGACCGTTGCCGCCAAGATAGCTGGAGGAGGTGAAGGCGGTGCCGGTGGAATTGACCACGGTGAGAAAGGCGTCGCTCGATCCGCCTCCATACGTGGCCTGGAATGGATTGACCAACGGGAAGTTGGTGGAAGCGGTCTGGCCGGTGACATAGGCATTCCCGAAAGCATCGACGGCCATCGATATTCCGGGATACTCGTCAAGGCTGCCGCCGAGGTAGGTGGAGTAGGCCAAGCTGCCGCCGCCGGGGTTGAACTTGGTGACGGTCACGTCTCCGCAGATCGCGCCGGTGGTCGGCGAACATCCTGCAGACATGCCGCCGAATGTTGGTTGAGCGGCGAGGGCGGTGGTGGGGAAATCAGTGGAAGTCGTGTTGCCGGAAACGTAGATTCCACCAGCGGTGTCGACTGTAATTCCGGCGGCATAATCGTAGCTGCTTCCGCCGAGGAAAGTGGAAAAGACGAGACTGGTTCCGGTGGTGTTGAGCTCGGTCACGAAGCCGTCGAAGGATCCGTTGCACAAGCTATCGGAGCCGCACTTCGTGTCATATGCGCCAGATGTCGTGGGAAAGTTAGGCGAGCCGGTGATACCGGAGATATAGGCGTTGTTGCTGGTATCGACGGCGACTCCGTAGGCTGCATCGCCGAGGCCGCCCGAGCCTCCGAGGTAAGAGGAGTAGACGATGGCGGTGCCGGAGGGACCTATTTTCGTGATGAAAGCGTTTTCACAGGTTCCGACTTTGGCCGCTCCGCAGACGGTCTGATAGGAGCCTTTGGTCGTGGGGAAATTGGTGGAAGTTGTGTAGCCGACGACGTAGGCGCTGGGAGTGGCGCTGGGAGCGCTGTCTAGCGTGATGCTGTAGGCCTGGTCGTCTGAACTGCCGCCGAGATACGTGCTGTATTCAAGGCCGATGCCTTTCGAAGCCAGCTCGAAGACAAAAGCGTCGCCGGTGATGGTGCCGCCGCCGAATGTTTTTTGGGTGGCATGGGTGGTCACGGGAAAATCAGTGGAGAGAGTGTAGCCGACGACGAACATGTCGCCCGCCTTGTCGATCACAACGTCGGTGCCGACATCGTCGCTGGAACCGCCGATGTAGGTGGAGTATTGCAGGGTCGTACCCATGGGATTGAATTTGGTGACGAAGACGTCACGGCAGGGCAGGGCTCCGCAGGTTCCTCCATGATAAGTTTCGAGAGGAGTGAAGGTGGGAAAATCCACGGAGCGGGTGCTGCCGGCGATGATCACGTCAGTGAACTTGTCGACGCCGATGCCCATGGCGAGATCTTCGTTGCTGCCTCCGACGTACGTCGCGAAGGAGATGGTGGGATCGATGACGAGTGGCTTGCGGTGATCGTAGGGGCCAAGTTCAAAGGAGGCCTGGCCATCGGCTTTCAGCGCATAGTGAGCGTCGATGGACTGCCGAGTTTCGGAGCGGCCGTCGCGGATGGTTTGATACACAAGGGGCTTGTGAAAGCTGACGTCGCCGCCGGTGAGGTGAACTACGAGATCGCCTTCGGGGCTGATGCGCAAGGGCAGGCTTTGGTATCCGGCATTCGATTGAGCGTGTGCTTCGGTCCGGGCCTGAGAGAAACCAAGTGTGATTGCTTGAGGATCGGCACCGGGCGCGACGACGAAGTCGTATTCTAATTGGCGCTGGTTGCCGTAATAGATAAGATCCACGCCGGGGTAAACACCGGCGTAGTGAACCTTGGCGTAGTTGCTGACGTTGGTGCGCCATTTGCTGGGGTCGTTGCCGATGTAATAGTTGCTCTTGGCGGCGGTCTTATCGAGGCCTGAAACTTTCGGCGCGGAATTTGCGCCTACCAGACGCATCTGGAGAACGTCCTCACGCGGAGCGGGTTGCTGCTTGACGGTCGCAGGGGAAGGTTGGGGCGTGCGGTCAAGATAGCCGACAGACAAGGGATTGCCGGGGTTCGATCCGAAGCCGGAAGTTGTGTTGCGCGGCTGCGCGGGCAGCGGCGGATTCGCAGTGCTCAGGGCGAGAACCGCCTCGGAAGAGGTGAGGAACAGAGTGTAGCCGGAGCCACGGGAGAGGAACTTCACGCGGGGATCGGTCTGGCCCTGGTTCGACTCGAAGCTCATGGGACTCTGGAGGATGTTTTGGACGAGGCGCGCCTTGGGCGACAATTCTGCGCTGTTGCCGGCCGCGGTAATCGCAGGATGCTGCGACGCCGCCGCGCTGCTGCTTGCATGCCGGGAGTTGGTGAGACCTAAAATACCTGCCAGGATCAGGGCGCAGAAGGCCAGCCATTTATTTGTTCGCATTGTGGACATCCTCTCGAGTTTCATTGCTAAGTATCAGTTCGTCGGTCGTCATTCTTCATTCTTTGTGCGTCGTTCGCGTGAGGGCTCAAGTGCCATTCCCGGTTAAATTGATCGTCTGTGGGCTGGCGCCGTCGTTATCGTTCAGGACCAGAGTTCCGGTTATCGTCCCGGCCACGCTGGGGGTGAAAGTGATTTGAATGGTGCAGTTGCCTTGCGGCAGAACTCCACCCAGGCAATTATCGGTTTCAGCGAAGTTGCCGTTGGCGACGATGCTCGCGAAGGTGAGCGTGGTGGTGCCGCTGTTGGTCACCTTCACCGGAATGGGCGCGCTGGTAGTGCCGACCGGTTGAGAGCCGAATTCAACTTTGGCCGGGGACAAGGTGACTGCGGTGGCGGTTCCGCTGAGAAGGACGGTCTGGGGGCTGGCAGGATCGCTGTCGTAGATAACGAGGCTTCCGAAAAAACCGCTCCACGAAGTTACCGAGGTCGCGGTAGTGGGCTTGAAGCTGACGTTGAAAGTGCAGACTGCGCCGGCGGCCACGCTGGCGCCGCAGTTGTTGGTTTGGGCAAAGCCTCCGATAACCTGCACTTTCGAAATGTTGAGCGGAGTGCTTCCGACATTGGTAAAGGTTACGGTCTTGGGAGGAGAAGTCGTGCCTAAAGCGCGCTCATTAAAAAGTATGCCGGGATAGTAGACGGACAATTCGGCCTGGCTTCCAGTTCCCACGAGGTTGACGGTTTGAGGGCTGGAGGAATCAGTGTCGTTGATGATGAGAGTGCCGGTTCTGGTTCCTAAGGCGGTGGGAGTGAAGGTGACGGTGATATAGCACAAATGACCGGGGGCGAGGGTGTGGCCCGTGCAAGCACTTTTTTGCGCAAAGTCACCGGTGATCGAGGTCTTGTGAATGGTGAGGTCGGTGGTGCCCCAGTTGGTGAGGGTGAGATTGTAGGACGGACTTGTGGTACCGACGCCTTGACCGCCGAAAGGAATTACTTTGGTCGAGGGGATGGGACAATTGCGCGTCTGCAAGATATAGGGCGGACGGGCGGGCTGAGTGAAGTTGAAGCTGTCGGTAGTATCGTTGGCGTCGGCATCCCGCGAGGTCAGTGGTGGGAGGCCGTAAAGTTCCTCGATGAACTTGAGGATCGACGACAATTCATACTGCGTGTGCGAGACGTAGCCCGCCTTGGCGTAGGGCGAAATGATGATGAGAGGAACGCGCGGGCCGAGGCCGAGGGAGTCGACGACGGGAGGCGGGACGTGATCGTAGAAGCCACCGAAATCGTCCCAGGTCATGAAGATGGCGGTCGTATTCCACTCCGGACCTTGCATGATGGCGTTGATCTGCTCGACGGCCCAGTTCTCACTGTTGCACACGCCGGAACCCTGAGGATGATCATCGGCCTGGCCAGTGACCAGCCAACTGACGGCGGGAAAACTGGCGCCGCCGGCTGCGGCATCGGTGACAAACTGAGTGTCGGGTACGACGTTGGTCTTCCACAGCGGGCTGTAGCGAATGTGGTTGATGGCATCGAGCGTCGAGAAATTGTGGCCGACCTGACCATGGGGCGGAGCGTAGAACTTCCAGGAGACTCCGATACTTTGCAGGCTGTCGGCGAGAGTTTGAAAATCCCAGCATGGCGGCTGTTCGCTGAGATTGCCCTCGGCATCCATTAACTCGGCGTTCACTCCGGGGCCGCTGTCGCAACCCCAGCCCGGATTTCCCTTGGGGCGCGAAGTGTACTTGAGTTCGATCGCTCCATTGTCCTGGGCGGCGACGGTGTAGAGGTGATTGGTGAAGCTGTCGGCCTTGATGGAGGAGAACATGTGGTCGGCTAGAACGAAGTTGTGCGCGTAGGCGAAATAGTTTGGAATGTCGGCTTCGGCGAACTGGGTATAGGCAAGGTAATTGCCGTTGACGTTGCCATCGGAAATCAGATCAAAGCGGTCCATCTTGCCGCCGTCCATGGCCTCGACGGCGCCGCCGAAATCGTGTTCAGGATCGAGGGGGTAGGTATAGTCCGGGGAGCTGCCCAGCGGGATTACGCGGCCGGTCGAAATAGGACCGTGAGTGGCGCCGTCAGCCCCGGGAAAGGTTCCGAAGTAATTATCGAAGGTGCGATTCTCTTTGATAAGGAACACAACGTGTTTGATCAACCCGACTCCACCGTTTTTGGAAATCGGTGCGGACGAGGCTGCGGTTGCTGCAACCTGCGGACTGA
Source organism: uncultured Acidobacteriaceae bacterium (assembly GCA_963827005.1). GTDB lineage: Bacteria > Acidobacteriota > Terriglobia > Terriglobales > Acidobacteriaceae > Sulfotelmatobacter. The sequence continues at coordinate 219,202 of CAWGZD010000005.1, read as the reverse complement.
CTGCCGGGCTAGCGGTGGCACTGGCCTGTCCATCGACTGGAGTCCCGGGAGTGTCACCCGGCTGCTGGGCCGCGACGAGGGAGGCTACCAGAATGACGGCAAAGCAGAAGAATGCCGAGCGACAGCAACCGCGAACACCCATCACAGAAAACGCCTCCGCAGGCAAAATCCGGGCGCGAAGCACCTGGGTCTAAAGTCTGTTTGATCAGGGAGGGACTGACTGATACGAACGAGAATGAGCCAGCTTACTATTGAACCGGCGCATTGGCAATGGAGACCTTCGTCTGGAGCCGAAACTACGCCGCGAAGATTTTGACGAGCGTGGAGACTTTGGTCTCTGGAAGATTAGCCAAAAGTTTTCGGCGGCGCGGATTGACACTCCGGTACGGGTAAGGCACAATGCTCGAACATACACGGGTGGAGCAAGCCGCCCGGACGTGGTCTTTTGCACTATCCTAGCGAGGTAGCGTCGTTTATCCACCCCCGGGTAAATGTCCATCGCAGTTCCCCGTCAGCCACTAGTGAAGACTTGGCGTTCTACTTGAGAGACCGATGAGACTAAGGATCCCACTGCGTTTAGCTTTCAGCAAACCTGGGCTGCGCCGTTTCGCGGCAATGACCGCGGCATTTATTACGTGCCTGGCGGCCATTCCTACAGGGGCATTTGCGGGCACGTTCGCGGGCCTGACGTCGGCTCCCAGTTTTATTGTTGGGAAGCGGGTGCGGTCGGTGGCGGTGGGGGATTTCAACGGCGATGGACTGCCGGACATTGCAGTGGCAGCCCTCGGAAGCGGAAACATCAACATCATGCTCTCCTGCACCAGCACCAACAAGAGCTGCGTCAATGGATTTTTGCCACCGGTGAACTACGCCGTTGGGTCTCCACTGTCGATCGTTACGGCGGATGTGAACGGCGACGGAAATCTGGATCTGCTGGTGGCGAGTGCGGGCGGCAACTCGGTCACGCTGTTTCTGGGGAATGGCGATGGAACGTTCGCCACTTCGAAGTGCAGTACGGCGAGCGGCCTGTGCCCGACGGGATTGGGGCCGTCGGCCATCACGCTGGGAAACTTCAGGGGCAAGCTGAATGAAGTTGACATGGTAGTGGTGAACTCCGCGGCGAACACCGTAAGCGTGTTTTTGGGCAACGGGGTGAACTTCCAGCCTCCGAGGGTTTTTAGCGTAGGGCACTCTCCGAACGCTGCTGCAATCGCGGACTTGAACGGCGACGGGTTTCCGGACCTGGTGGTCAGCAATGGCGCGGACAATACCTTGAGCATCCTGCTGGGGAATGGGAAGGGCAATCTCACGCTGCAGCCGGCAACTCCGGCAACCGGGACTACGCCGGTCTGGGTGGCGATTGCGGATTTTAACGGCGACAAGATTCCAGATCTGGCGGTGGCTAATTCGGTCGGGAACAGCGTAAGCATTCTGCTGGGAGTGGGGAACGGGACGTTTCAGCCGGCGACAAATATCGCGGCCGGGACTTATCCCCAATCGATTGGAATCGGAGACTTCAACAACGACGGGCACTTCGACCTTGCGGTCGCGGATGGGTCGGGCAACAACGTCAGCATTTTGCTGGGAAACGGCGACGGCACGTTCCAGGCGGGCGTGCAGTATGCATCGGGGGCGAAGACGGTGTTTGCCGCAGTTGCCGATATAAACGGCGACAACAAGCAGGACCTGGTAGTGGCCAATGCCGATCTGGTTCCGGGGGAAGTGACGATCCTTTATGGAAATGGAGACGGAACCTTTCAGGGCGGAGTGAACTACGCGAGCGGAGTGAACCCCCAGGGGATCACGACTGCCGACTTTAATTGCGATGGCAAACCAGACCTGGCGGTGGCCAACGCTGGCGCCGACAGCGTCAGCTTGCTGTACGGAAATGGCAACGGGACGTTCCAGGCGGGGTCAAGCTTCGCCACGGACGAGCATCCGGTGGCGATTGTTACGGCAGATTTCAATCAGGACGGCATTCCGGACGTGGCGGTGGTGAACTCGGCGAGCGGCGACGTGACCGTGATGCTGAGCAACCCCACCTGCACCGGATTCAATCTGGCAGTGAACTACAACCTGGGCGTAGGAGTGAACCCGGTTTCCCTGGCGGCTGCGGACTTTAACGGAGATGGGTATCCGGACATTGTGGTAGCCAATGCCGGCAGCTCGACGAACCCAGGGGGCGTGATCGTGCTTCTGAATAATCAGGACGGCACGTTCGGACTTCCGATCAGCACCAGCGCAGGGATGAACCCAAATTTCGTCGCGACGGCTGACTTTAATAACGATCACAAACAAGATGTCGTCGTCACCAACCAGGGGAGCGGCAACGTGTCTGTACTGATTGGCAATGGGAACGGAACGTTTGCGCTGAGATCGACCAACTGCGTCGGACTCACTTTGTGTACGGGCGTTCCAGTGGCAGTTGTGGTCGCCGACTTCAACGGCGATGGCAGGCTCGACCTGGCTGTGGCCGACTACGACGACGTCAGCGTGAGCATCCTGCTGGGCACCGGCGGCGGAACGTTTGCTACTGCCAAAGCTTATGGGGTGGGCGCGAATCCGCTGTTCCTGGTGGCAGCGCCCATTCAAGGCAATACCGCACAACAGGATATTGTGGTGGTGAATTCGGAGAACGACACGGTCAGCGTTCTGCAGAACCAGATGAACCATACAGGATCGTTCAAGGGAGTTGCCCCGCGCACTTACGCGGCTGGAGAAGCGCCGGCAGCGGCGGCGGTGGCGGACTTCAATGGCGACGGACTACTGGATGTCGCTGTGGCTAACCAGGCAAGCGGCAACGTGACGGTGTTTTTACAGCAATAGTCGAGGATCGAGGACTGTGGTGAGCGAACAGATGACTGGGATGAGTTTTAGATGCGTGACACAAGAGCAGCAGACGCGCAGCTGGGGAATTCGTCTGCTGGCATGGTTGCTGGATCAAGCGCGCGGAGCGAAAACGGAGATCGCTTGCGGCCTGATCGTGCTGGCCGCTCTCGCCGTGGCGAGCCCATCAGCCCACGCCCAAACGGCGGACCCGATCAATGGCGGGGTTACGCTGTTGGGGAACGCAAAGTGTCCTATCGGCGGAGTGGGCAACAGCGCATGTTATTCGCTTAGCATTCAGTGTTCAGGAATTGATGGCAGCGGAGTGGCCGCGATTCCGGTGGCGCTCAAGATTACAAATCCCGGAAGCTCGATGGGAGCGATCATCTTCATCTCGCCGGGGGGCGGGAACACTTTCTACGATCAGAGTTTCAGTTACGGAGAGCTGATTGTAAATTCGGTGGTGCAGGCGGGATTCACCGCGGTGCAGCCGAATTTCAGTGGAGCGAACGGCTGGCTTCTGGGCCCGGCTCCCAACGGAACCCGGGCACTGGCTTGCCGCTATGCGGCGCTGGCCAACTGGGTTTACTCGAGCACGAGTCCGCTGATGCACCAGAGCGGGTCGGCGATGTGCGCGACCGGCATCAGCGGAGGAGCGAGCGTGGTGGTGTATGGCCTGGCGCACTTCGGGATGGGGACCGGGGCCACGCGCATCTTCGACTTTGTGGAAGTTACCAGCGGGCCGGTATTCTCGCGGCTTGACAACGGTTGCCTGTGCAACCAGCCGCCCTACCAGACCACCACCGGGCAAGGCCAGCTTTCCGACTGTTACCTCACGATCGGTTCGCTACTGGACGACACTTATTCGGCTCCCTACTGTTCCACGGCCCGCAAGACTCACTCGACGACGAATGAAACCTTGCTGCGCCACGACAGCATCATGTCGGACGATCCGCCGTTCCTGAATTACACGACGGCGGTGCATGTGGTGTTAGGGGCGCAGAATGACGAAGGAGCGGCAATTCCGCAGAGCCTGGAATGGGCGAACTCAGTAACGTCGCCGCTGACAATCAGCTTGATCGGAGACGCCGCGCATCTGTTGCCGGACTCCTTCGATGGAGCACTGCAGGTCGCGAACGACCTGAATACGGGATGCGTGCTGCAAAACCCGCGCCGGTAGTTCCCACCATTCAATCTAGAACTGCGACGGGTTGTAGGGCTGAGCCGGGAACGTGGCAGGCACCGCGACCACTGGGACCGTGTTGCTGGTTGTGCCGGCCTGACTGGAATCGAAGACGACAAACCCCACGCCGGGCGAAGCTGACAACGAATAGTCGTTATTCGTCGAGCTGGTGCTGCTAAAGGGATTTTCCAGAACACTTCCGGCATCTTCGCCGGCACCATCGGAGCCTGTGCTCTGCCAGGCGGCCAGGGTTGCGTAGGTGGTCGGCCGCGTGCATCCTCCCATAATATTTGCGGGATCGTTGCTGCTGTAGAAAGCGGCGCGATTGGTGGGAAGGGTGCAGCTGTTGCCATTTTTGCTGTAGCAATACATATTGCTCTTGAAGCTTACGGTGGCAGGCAGCACCGAGGCGCAATCACCGCTCAGGCATGAGTAGCAACCGCCCTGGATGTTTCCTAAATCGAAGATCACCAGGTTGTTGGTCATCTCAAAAAGCTGGTTCGATGGCCCGGACGGAGTGCAGCCTTCCTGTTTGATGGACTGCATGGCGAAGGCAAGAATGTTGTTCTTGATGATGTTTGGACTGCCCTGGATTCCTTGGGGACCGCAGGTCTGGGCGACGGTGGCGGCCGAGACGCGATAGACGAGGTTGTTCTCGACATTAACCGAGCCCGTGTAATTGTCGAGATAGATGCCCTGGCCGCCGTAACCATCCGCGTCGAAGACGGAAGCATCGCTCACGTCGTGGCAAACATTGTTCAGCGACTGATTGCCCAAGGGGGGCACATTGCCGAGCGGGCTGGTGTTGAAGTAGATGCATCCGAAGTCGTTGGTGACCCCTTGACCAAGATTCGAAACGTTGTTGAAAGAGGCGATGTTGTTGCTGGTGTAACTGATATTGCCGGCAGGACAGTTCAGGGCGCCGATATTCACGCCTCCGCTGTAGCCATCGTAAATGGTGTTGTGGGTGTATAGATTGTCGTGGTTGCAGCCTTGGGCGATGGCAAAGCCCTTGCCAAATATCCGGCCGAAACCTTCGATGACATTGTTCTGGACGGTGGTGAACTGGGGCAGGTTGGCGGGAGTGTCGGAATACACGGCCAGCAAGCCAATGCGGATGCCGTGCGCGGCGACGTCGAAAATCGCGCCGTTCTCGAAGGTGTTGTAGGCGGTGGTTGAGCCGGGAGAAGTCGTTGTAAAGTCGATGCCGGTTCCGGCGGTTTGGGTAATGGTATCGCCGTTAAACGTAACATGCTGGCAGTTCTGGCAGGAGACTGCGCTGGTGACGGCCTGATCCAACCGGACATAGGCATAGCCTACGGAGGGTACGGTGAAGTTGTCATGTTCGAAGGTTAACCCTTCGAAGGTGACGTACTGGAGATTGGTGGCGAGCAGCACCTGGGGCGTGGCCACCGGCATTTGCGGAATGATCACGGTATCGGAGTTCGGATTTTCTCCGGAATTCGGCAGGTAAGTGAGCGTCCACGGCGATTTTGAACGATCGAGGAACCACTGTCCGGGCTGGGTCAGGTCGTCCTTGACGTTCTCTACCAGATAGCGGTGGCCGACGACGAAGCCCGTGGTGGTGTCCTCGAGGTCACTGGGAAAACGGATGGGGCCGGTCAGATAAATGGTCTGGGTGGCAGTGTCGATGCAATCGATCAGCATCTTGGACACTCCCATTTGCTCGAAACTATAGAGAGCGACATCTCCTGCGGGATAGGAGTTCCCGGCTGCGCCGCAGGGGTTCCCTGCCGGCGGGCTGAGGTTGCTCCAGGTGGGGCTGACAGGATCTCCGGCGGTGTACTGGAAGCGATCGAAGCACTGATAGGGGCCGTTGGTCTGGTCGACGAGGACCGGACAATTTGTCTCCGGCGAGGACACGAAGACGGGCGCGGCGACGCGGTAGTAGGAGCCGAGGGAGCCGCCGAGCCGCGGCCGCAGCCTTCTCTGGCCGTTGTAGAAGAGTTGTTCAAAATACTGGGTGCCGGAAGGCAGGGTCGCGGTCCATTGGCCGCCGCTCTGAGTCCATGTGGTGATCTGCTTTCCGCCGCTGATCGCGGGAGCCTCACCGGGGTAGGCTTGCCACGTAATCTGAACGGTGGCGTTTCCGGAATCTGCCGTGGTGAAGGACAGAGGTTGAGTCTGGAAGAAAGTTCCGGCTCGAAGCATCACGACTACGGAATTGGTGCGCCCCTGCAATATTCCGCGTACGGCAGCCTGCGCGTGCGCGATGGTGGCGAAGGGTGCGGCGAAGGTGCCGGGGTTCGAGTCATTTCCATTGGGCGCGACGAAGAAATCCGCACTGGGGGTCGCGGTGATGGTGACGGTGGCCGAGGCCGATTTGGTGGCGTCGCTGACAGAAGTGGCTGTAATGGCTACGGTGTTGCCAGTCGGAATTGAGGAAGGTGCGGTGTAGGTGGTGGAGACGCCGCTGGCGGTCGTGTTAGAGCTGAACGAGCCGCAATTGCTGCCGCCGCAGGTCACCATCCAGGTAACCATGGGGGGATTGGCCGAGTCGTTGAGTACCGTGGCGGCGATATCCGTCGCCGCAGTGACGGCCATATTGGCGGGAGGAGCAGGCTGAAGGGAGACGGAAATTGCCGCCGGGGGACGGACGTTGGGCGTCGATCCGGTGCCGCCGGCGCACCCGGCGAGCGCCAGCAGCGCGGCCGCTAGAAGCCATACGCACACTCTGGGGAGCGGTTTGACCGTGCAATGTGGGGGCATATGGGGTCTCCTCAGTCGTCAGGGTGCGGGGTAATAATCAGATTAACACCGGCAAATGGGTAAGGTTGCGGGTAAGGCACGGTCCTTCCGGCACAGAAGGACATGGGCAAACCGCCTAACGGTGCATGGCCGTCAGATTGAGGGCAGATTGGGGGCAGGATGGTTCGATGCGGCGCGGAAAGCGGGGAGGAAATGCCGAAAGAAAGAGGCCCGGACACGGGCTGTATCCGGGCCTCGAAACGGCGTGCGATGGCTGGGTTCTAGGGGTTTACGCTCTGAGTGAGACCCATGGAACTCGGCGAGTTGTTCACGTTGCCTTGGTAATTTGCGCTGAGCTTGAAGCCACCTTTGTTCTTGAAGGTATGGCTCAGCGTGGCGGTGCCGTTAACGAGGGCAACCGTTCCCATCACGGTGGTGCCGTTCATGAATTCGACATTGCCGGTGGGAGTGCCCACGGTCGCGGTAACGGTGGCGGTCAAGGTAACGGCCTGGCCCACGATTGAGGGGTTTGGAGAAGCGGTAAATGCGGTTGAGCTGGCTTCCGGGCTTATGGTCTGGCTAAGTATGGTCGAGGTGCTCTTGGCGTGGTTGGCATCTGGGCTGTAGATGGCCTCGATCTTATTGGTGCCGCCGACCAACTGTGTGGCGGTGGTGGTGTAGGTTGCCACTCCGGAGGCGGATAACGTCCCTGTACCGAGGACGGTGCCGGGAGCCTTTTCAAAAGTCACGGTACCGGTTGGGGTTCCGGCACCGGCGGAAGAGGTTACCGTCGCCGTGAGAGTGACTGGCTGCCCGTAAACGGAGGGGTTCGCCGAAGACGACAGCGCCGTGGCGGTGGGAGCTTTGGCCACTGAAAAAGTCACTTTGCCCGAACTTACGGCAAAGGCTCCCGTGCCGTTGTACGAGGCGTTGTAGGTGTAGCTACCGGCGTTCAAGCCGGTGATTTGAACGCTGGTCTGCTTGTTGACGAAGTGCCGACTCCCACCAGGTTATAGCCGTTGCTGGAATAGAAGTTAACGGTTCCCACCGGTGTGCCGCCTGTAGAGGTGACGCCAGCGATCAGATTTACGGGAGCGCCATAGACTGGATTGGCATTCGTCGAGAGTGCGGTCTTGGTGGCCGACTGTCCGGCCAACAGACCGTAGACATCAAGTTCGGTCAGAGTTGCGAGGTAGACTTTGCCATTTGCAATCGTCGGCACCTCGAACTTAGTAGCCGGTCCGGCTTGATCGCGACTTCCCGCCTGTGTGCTGCTGTAGAACGTGTTCGCGACATTGGTGGCATCGAAGGCATATAGGATTGCAGGCGAAATGTTGGTGGTAGCGCTAAGGATGTTCTGACGCTCCTGGGCCCACACAATGCCGTTGGTCGTGCCATTTGCCGAAACGGAGGGGGTTGCTCCGATGACGAAGAGGTTTGCGCTTTGCGCAAACGGCGTGGTCGACAACAAGCCGCTGGTCAGTGAGTACTGTTTGAGGTAATCCCCGCTGCCCTGCCACGAGATAAATCCCGCGAGGTAAACATAGGACGCGGTGGGACCTTGCCAGTAGGCCGGATTGCTGTGGTATCCGTAGGCCGCACCTTCGATCGTCTGAATGTCAAGGTCGGGACCGGTCGAGCCGTTGTAACCGCCTAAGTCATCTTTATCGACGAGATAGATCGGTGAGTTATCGCTGCCGCTGGTGCCGTTGCAGGCGGAGTAACCGCCTTTGCCGGAAACTACAATTTCATTCGGGTAGGCTCCAGGTTGCGTCGGGAGCAGCATGGGTCCGGCGGAGCCCAAATCCATGTCATTCAAGCGGCGGCAGTTCTGATCCATCGGGGTAAAGTAATCGAGCACCTGAAGCGTATTCGGATCCAGTTTTGCGACCGTATCGCCAAAATCACTTCCTCCGCTCGTGAGGTCGAATGTGCCATCGCCGGTTTCGACAAAGATGTCGGTTCCATCGGACGATACACCGCCGCCGCTACCCCACAATCCACCCAGGCTGCCGTTGGGAGTTGTGGCGATGATCGCCAGTTGCTGAAGCGTGGTGGAATCGTAGGACATCAACCAGCCGTGAGTGTCTCCGGCCCAAGACAGATAAACCAGGTTGTTCAGCAGGAGCAAGCCAGGGCGCGGCAGGTTATGCTGCGGATCAAACGCCAAGGTTCCGTTGTTAGTGGGTACGGAGCCCTGAATGACCGTAGGACCGCCGAACTTCTCGGCGCCCGAAGTGATATCAAAAGCATGGAGGCGCTGGTAGGCGACGCCGTTTTCAAGGGTCTGGGCCACGACATACATTGTGCCGCCGATCGGATCGATGACCGGAGTGCCGGTGATGCCATCGTTGGGGTACACATTGCAGCTTTGCGCCATATCACCGCAGGGGACGGAGGTAATACCTTGCGCGGGATTGATCAGACTTACGTACCACAGGGGCGTGGAGCTGAGCCCATCGGCGTCGAAGGCATAGACGCCGTCATTTTCGGTAACGACATAGGCGACGTTATGAACACCTTGCCCGGAGATAGTCACGCCGGGCACGTAGAGGGGTTGCGCGAAGACGGGTCCATCCACCGGGTAGGCGAACAACTTTCCGAAGTTGCTCATGTTGACGTTGGTGGGTGTGAGGACGGTCTCGTCGAGATTTTGGCCGGTGCGGCCATTGTCATTGTGATAGGTGAGGACGCCGCTGAAACTCTGGGCCCACCCTGCTGGAACTAATGTGCAAGCCGTGACGAGTGCGATCATCAACCGCAGGCTCGCGCGGTTACTTAGAAAAGTGCACATCCGCATATACCCCTCCGATGGAGTTTGGAACGATCCGCTTAGCTTTCAATGGGGGAGTCCTGGCCAGTGGACCAAGCGTTCTAACAACTAAAGCCTGGAACCGAGTTTTAAAAACAGACCGAGACAGGTTCCGTGCCTTAGTCTGCGACCACTTCCAATTTCGCGGGAAGTTACTGGTTCACCTGCTCGGTGAGCGGCATGGAACTCGGGGAGTTGTTCGTGCTGCCCTGGTAATTGGCGCTCAGCTTGAATGCTCCCTTGTTCTTGAAAGCATGATTCAGGGTCGCGGTGCCGTTGACGAGCGCCACCGTTCCCATCAGCGTAGTGCCGTTCATGAACTCTACATTGCCGGTGGGCGTGCCTACGGTAGCCGTAACCGTTGCCGTCAAGGTAACGGACTGGCCGACGGTGGCTGGGTTCGGCGAGGCGGTAAAGGCAGTGCTGCTGGCCTCCGGATTCACGGTCTGGTTGAACACGGGCGAGACGCTCTTGGCATGGTTTGTGTCGGGGCTGTAGATTGCCTCGATTTTGCTGACGCCGCCGACCAGTTGAGTTGCTGTCGTGGTGTAGGTTGCGACTCCTGAAGCGGATAGAGTTCCGGTGCCCAGGACGGTGGCTGGGGCCTTTTCAAAAGTCACGGTCCCGGTGGGTGTTCCCGCACCGGCGGTAGATGTGACGGTGGCGGTGAAAGTCACGGGCTGGCCGTAGATGGAAGGGTTCGCCGAAGACGAGTTGATCACTGTGGTGGTGGGAGCCTTATTCACGGCGAAGGTCACGGTGCCCGAACTTACAGCGAAGGCTCCGGTGCCATCGTAAGTGGCGTTATAAGTGTGCGAGCCAACGGGCAAACCAGTCACCTGGATCGTAGCCTGCTTGCCAACGATGGGAGAGACGCCGACCAGGTTATAGCCATCCTTCTGAAAGAAATTCACGCTGCCGGTGGGGGAACCGCCGGTCGAAGTCACGTTCGCCTTCAGAGTTACTGGAGCGCCATAGACTGGGTTGGCGTTGGTGGTGAGCGCGGTGGTGGTAGCGGACTGACCTGCTAGCAGACCGTAAACATCAACCTCGAAGAGTGTCGCCAGGTACACTTTGCCGTTTGCAATGGTCGGAACTTCGAACTTGGTCGCCGAGCCAGCTTGGTCGCGAGTTCCGGCTTGCGCGCTGCTATAGAGCGTGGTGCCGACATCGTTGGCGTCGAAGGCGTACAGAATTGCGGGCTCAATGTTTTGGATGGCGCTCAGTATGTTCTGGCGTTCCTGGGCCCACAAAATGCCGTTGGTGGTGCCGTTGGAGGAAACTGAGGGGGTTGCTCCGATCACGAAGACGTTGGTGGTTTGGGCGAAAGGAGTAGTCGACAGCAACCCGTTGGTCAACGAGAACTGCTTGAGAGGCTCTCCGGTTCCACCTTCGGAAACGAGGCCGGCAAGATAGACGTACGACGTGGTGCTACCTTCCCAGAACGCAGGGCTGCTGTGATATCCATACACAGAACCTTCGATGGATTCGATATCCAAATCGGGGCCAAGCGAGTTGTAACCGCCCAGGTTGTCTTTGTCGACCAAGTACACGAGGGAGTTATAGCCGCCCTGATAAGGATCGCAGGGGGTTCCACCCTTGCCAGAAACCACGATTTCGTTTGGATAAGGTCCGGGTTGCGTGGGGAGGAGCATGGGGCCACCGGAGCCCAAATCCATGTCGTTCAGGCGGCGGCAATTCTGATCCATCGGAGTGAAGTAATCGAGTATGGCGAGAGTGTTGGGATCCATTTTGACGATGGAGTCGCCGAAATCCTTGCCTGAGTTTTCAAGGTCAAAGGTTCCGTCTCCGGTTTCGACAAAGACGTCGGTTCCGTCGGACATGATGCCGCCGCCGCTCTGCCACAGTCCGCCGAGGCTGCCGTTGGGAGTAGTGGCGACGATGGCGATTTGCTGAAGAGTGGTGGGATCGTAGGACATCATCCAACCGTGCGTGTCTCCGGCCCATGCCAGGTAGAGGATGTTATTGAGCAGGAGCAGGCCGGGCCGGGGAAGGTTGTGTCCGGGATCAAACACCAAGGTGCCTTTGGAGTTCTGCACGGAACCCTGGAGGACGGCGGGGCCACCGAATTTCTCGGCTCCGGTGGTGATATCGAGAGCGTGAAGGCGCTGGTAGGCGACGCCATTCTCGAGCGTCTGCACAACAAAGTAAATCGTCAGGCCGATCGGATCGATGACGGGGGTTCCGGTAATGCCATCGACCGGGTAGACGTTGCAACTTTGCGCCATTTGAGCGCAGGGGACGGCGGTGATGCCTTGCGCAGGGTTAATCAGACTGACGTACCACAAGGGCGTGGAGCTTAGACCGTCGGCGTCGAAGGCATAAACGCCATCATTCTCAGTGACGATGTAGAGGACGTTGTGAAGGCCCTTCCCAGGAATGGTCACACCGGGCACGTAGAGCGGCTGAGCGAAGACGGCGCCATCTACCGGGTAAGCGAACAACTTGCCGAAGTTGCTCATGTTCACGTTGGTGGGGGTGAGAATCGTCTCGCTCAGATTCTGGCCAGTACGGGCGATGTCATTATGGTAGGTCACCACACCGCTGAAACTCTGGGCCCAGCCGGCCGGAACTAACACACAACCAAGAATGATTGCCACGATGACAACGAAAGAGACACGAATAGGACGATGGGATAAAACAGAGATCTGCATATACTCCTCCCCCAGGAGCGTAAACCTGTTTAGCTTATATTTCAGTGTGCAAGTATTCGCAAGTGGACTAAGTTCTCTAGGGCGAGGCGGCGCGGCAGGTGGAATGTAAGAAGATGGCAGATCGAAGGTTACTATCTTCTAACGAGCGTCGACTGGAGTGGACTTTCGTCTTTTGTTCGCAGAGAGGAAGGCCTCCATACTTTCCGCCTCTTGCCGCACTACTGGCGACTCTACTATGCTCCATTGTTAGTTAAGCACGCTTTGCGGCGACTGCAGAATTGGGCGATTTTTGAGCATTGCCTGGTCCCTGCAACCCACGGTGAAGGGCGTCAACGCAGGCGTCTCCCCCCAGCAGCAGACTAGCGAACGGAAACCGCACGCGGGCCAACAACCCGCTGGAAGGCTTTTCTGGACCGAAGATCCGCAACCCGGCTTCAAAGACCCCTAGAGGACTTGCCTGTGACCTGCTCAAGAAAAGATTCAGTGATTGCGAAGTTGTTGGCGAAGGTGTTCGCGCCAAGCACGGGATGGTTTGCTTTGTTGGCTCTGCTCTCGATAGCGGTCGCACCGGCGTTTGCAGCGGATCCCCCGGCGCAGGCAGCGAGCGGCGACAAGCCGGCGGGCAATCCTCAGGGAAATATCAATTTAATTCAGCACGTGATCTTCATCGTCAAAGAGAACCGCAGTTTCGATCATGTGTTTGGAGCGTTCCCTGGAGCGAATGGAGCGAACCAGGCAACAATTTCCACGGGAGCAGTGATCCCGATGTTGCCGACGCAGGATGCGATGAACCGGGACGTCGACCACTTGTGGAACAGTGCGCACACCGGCATTGATGGCGGAAAAATGGATCGCTTCGATCTGATTCCAGAAGCGAACGAGTTTGGGGACTATCTCGGCGAAACGCAGTTCACCTCGCTGCAGATTCCCAACTACTATTCTTACGCGGGCTACTACGCGCTGGCCGACAACATGTACTCGTCGCTCTCCGGGCCCAGCTTTCCGAACCACCTGTACACCATCGCGGCGCAGTCGGGAGGCGTCTACAATCTGCCGACACGCGGGCCGACGGTGCAGAACTGGCAAGTCTCCTGGGGCTGCGATGCTCCGGCCAACGAGACGGTTCCGGTCATGGACACGCGTGGTGTGATTACGCAGCAGTTCCCCTGCTTCGACTTCACGACGCTGGGGGATGAACTGACCAACGCCGGCGTGAGCTGGCTTTATTACGCGCCGACCTATGACACGCTGGGGTACGCCTTCAACACCTACGACGCGATCAACCACATCCGCAACACCTCAGCGTGGACGACTTACGATGTGCCGACTACGCAGTTCCTGACGGATGTGACGAACGGAACGCTACCGGCGGTGAGCTGGCTGATCGCGGGAGGAGTGCAGAGCGAGCATCCGCCGAACAGCATGTGCCAGGGCGAAAACTGGACGGTGCAGCAGGTGAATGCGATCCTGCAGTCGCCAACATATAAGAACAACACGGCGATTTTTATCACCTGGGATGACTTCGGCGGGTTCTACGACCACGTGGATCCCACGACTGTGGACGAGTACGGACTGGGACCGAGAGTTCCACTGCTGATCGTCTCGCCCTATACGAAGATCGGCTCCGGAGGCTCGGGATACATCTCGCACACGCAGTATGAGTTTTCTTCGGTGCTCAAGTTCATTGAGGAAGACTTCGGGATTTCACCGCTCACGACGCGGGACGCGGATGCCAATGACACGACCGACAGCTTTGACTTTACACAAGCACCGCGAACCCCGCTCATCCTGAAACAAAGGACCTGTCCGCTGGTGGGTACCACGTGGGCGACCTTTGGCGGTCAACCTGTGGGTACGAGCACGCCGACCCAGGCCATTTTCCTGGACAACGTGACCACGACGGCGGTGAAAATAACGAGCAAGACGACCAACAATCCGGACTTCACCGTGGCCAGCAGCAACTGCGGCGGATCGATTCCCGCGGGCCTGAAGTGCCAGCTGAATCTGGCGTTCAAGCCTTCTGTGATTGGGGCGGAAACCGCAACCTTGACGATTGCAGATAACTATCCAGGAGGCAGTCAACAAGTTACTCTGACGGGCACAGGCTCGGCTTTGAGTTTTTCATCTCCTCAAAGCATGACTTTCCCGGGAAACACGATCATCGGGAAAACTTCTACATTGACGCAGACCATCAAGAACATCAGCTCGTCGGCGGTGAGCTTCACCAGCATCGCAGTGGTCGGGGACTACGCGCAAACGAATACTTGCGTGCCGTCGCTGGCGGCCGGGGCAAGCTGCACGGTGACGGTCAGCTTCAATCCGGTCGGCTCGTGGTCGGGCTTTGAGTATGGCAATCTCGTGCTCACCGACAGCGATCCCTCGAGCCCACAAACCATCTGGCTCAAAGGCACTGCGACGCAAGTGAACATGGCGCCGAACGGCTTGGTCTTCGGGACCCAGAAAGTGGGAACGACCAGCGCTGCGAAAGAAATGCAGATCGTCAACAATAGTGCGGTCGCACTCACGATTGGCACGATTACCGCGAGTGGAGATTTCGCCATTGCGAGTTCGAACTGCGGGACCAGCAGGCCAGCACGGTCGAAGTGCACGCTCGGGATCACATTTACACCAACGGTAACCGGCGCCAGAACCGGCAATGTCACGGTTACGGACAGCGATCAACTCAGTCCGCAAACGCCGAAACTGTCGGGTACGGGAGACTAAGCGGCAGAACTTTCAATCCAGTTTGTGCTGCGCTCGGCGAACTACACACCTCCCCCCGGGGTTGGCCGCCACTTCCCTCGACAGCTTCTCAAACTCTCGGCAGGAGCTTTATGAACATAAGAAACGAATCATCCAGTTCTGTGGAAACCTCCGAGCGTTGCGCCGGATCTTGTCTGGGGGCAGCGATTCCCTGGCATGGTGCCCGGCGTATTCTGGCGGCGGCGGCGATCGCTTTGCTGGGAGGATCGGCACTGTGCGCAGGACAGGCGCAGTACACACAGCGCGGCGGCACCAACCGCGCAGGTCAGTACGACAACGAAGTTCTTCTGACTCCGGAAAATGTGAATCCCACACTCTTTGGAAGCGTGTTCTCCTACAGCGTGGATGGAGCTGTGGTAGCGCAACCGCTGTTTGTGCCGAACGTGACTATCTCGGGAGTGGGCACGGTTAACACGATTTACGCGGTAACCCAGAACGATAGCGTCTACGCCTTCAACGCCGACACACCGGGTACGGGGCAACCGCTCTGGCATGTCAACTTCCTGAACGCCGCGAACGGCGTGACGGCGGTGCCAATCTCGGCCCAGGGTTGCGCGATGGTCTCGGGCTATACCCAAGTGGGCATCATGGGAACTCCCGTGATTGACCCAACCACAAACACGATTTATCTCGTGGCCAAGACGCAGGAGCAAGTGGTGACGGGAGGAGTGACCAGCTATAACTATGTATTCCGCCTGCATGCGCTCGACATTACTTCGGGAGCGGAAAAGTTTGGCGGTCCCACGGTGATCACCGCCTCGGTGGAGAATGGCAGCACACCGGTCACTCTGAACACGCAGAACGACCAGCAACGGCCGGCCCTGCTCGAGGTGAACGGGTCCATCATCATCGGTTTTGGTTCCAACGGATGCGACCGGAACGCGCACGGCTGGCTGCTGGCCTACAGCGCTTCGACGCTGCAGCAACAGGCGGTTTTTAATACTTCTCCGGCGGTGGCCTGGGGATCGTCGCTGTGGATGGGGGGCGTAGGCCCCGCGGCGGATGCGGAAAACAGCATTTATTTGATCACGGCCAACGGCACGTATGACATATATAAAGGTGGAACCGATTGGGGCGACACCATCTTGAGAATGACGCTTAACGGATCCAGCCTGGCCGTGGCCGATTCTTTCACTCCATCGAATCAGGCAACGATGGCGCAGGAGGATCTGGATTTCGGATCGGGTGGGGCGGTTCTGCTTCCGGCACAGACCACGGGGCCACCGAATCTGCTGGTGGCTGCGGGAAAAACAGGCACCATCTACCTGGTGAACACCGGTAACATGGGCGGCTACAACGCGGTGGATAAAGTTGTGCAGGAACTGCCGGGTGCGGTGACGCCAATTTTCGGCGCTCCGGTTTATTGGAACAATGCTATCTACTTTACCGGAAGGAATGACACGATCAAGGCGTTTCCATTTGTGAATGGGGTCATCACTACGCCACCGGTTGAGACCGCCAATCCTTATATATTGACCGGGGTTCCGGTGGTTTCGGGCAACGGCAACAGCAACGGCATTCTGTGGCTGGTGCGGAATGTAAACCCCACGAACAGCACAACGCTGCTGTCGGCCTTCAATGCCAGCACACTGCAGACAAATCTGCTGGAGATCTACGACACGCAGCAAAACGTCGCGCGCGACTCTCTGGGGATGGCGCCGCACTTCGCCACGCCGCTAGTAGTGGGCGGCCGAGTGTATGTGGGCACCAACACACAGGTGAAGGTCTACGGCTTGTTCCCCGAACTGAATCCGTCGGCGGGGAACTTCCAGTCGGCGGCGGTGAACACACCGATCGCGCTGACGGCGCAGGCGGTCAGCCCCTACACTGGTGCGGGAATCTCTGGCGTACCGGTCACATTCTCGGATGGCGGACGCGGGGGCGTATTCAATCCCGCGACCGTGACGACCAATTCGAGCGGTAACGCGGTGACCTCCTATACGCTGCCTAAGACCGCAGGCACCATAAAGATCACAGCCGTGAGCAGCGGCTATACGACCGCGACCTTTTCCGAAACAGCGGTGGCCGGCCCTCCGGCAACGATCGTTACGGTTTCCGGCTTCACACAATCAGGGCCGGTCGGCACCACACTGCCTGCGCCGCTTATTGCCAAGGTCAAGGATGCGTATGGCAACATCGTGGTCAACGCGCAAGTCACGTTTACCGATGGAACTCTGAACGGGATCTTCCAGCCTAACCCGGCAATGACCGGGACCAACGGACAGGCCAGCACGAACTTCACGCTGCCGACTGTAGCGAAGACTGGCTTCCCGGTCACGGCCTCCTCGGGCAGTGCGACCCCGGCAGTTTTCCACGAGACTTCGGTGGCAGGGGCGCCGGTCAGCCTGATCATGAGCGGCGGGAACAAGCAGTCAGGAACGCGTGGCACGCAGCTTCCGAAAGCGCTGGAAGTCACGGTGAAGGATCAGTACGGCAACGGAGTTCCGAACGTGGCTGTAACTTTCTCCGATAACGGATCGGGAGGCTCGTTCTCGGTTTCGTCTCCCGTGACCAACGGTACGGGAGGGGCCAGCACTTTCTACACTTTGCCGGGAGTACCTGGCACCTGGACGATCACGGCCACCCTGGGCACGTTGCAACTGAGCTACACGGAGGTTAGTAAGTAAGCGAAAACGCGAGGCCGGTAGCCAGACGCAAGCGAGTGAAAATTAAAATTCCATGGGATTTGTACCGGGGACAATGACGAATCAAAGGGTGCTCACGCTGCTCGCGCTGTTTCTAGGACTCTTCGCGGGACCGCTCCAGGGGCAAACGGTCACATCCTTTGAAGGCATCGATGCGTCGCAGCTGGCCGTACCGGAATACGCCGTGGACGCCAACGGTGCGGTGGGGACCAAGCAGTTCATGGAGTACGTGAACGTTTATTACCAGGCCTATGATAAGGTGACGTTCGCCCCGGTCTGGTCAACACCGCAGCCCGTGACAACTCCCTGGGTAAACAATGGGATCACCGCGTGCAACAGCATCACCGGAGACGGCATGATCATTTTCGATCGTCTGGCTCTGCGCTGGGTGATAGCGGCTCACACCTCGATTACGAACAACTATAGCTACTGCGTGGCGATCTCCAATACGGACGATCTGACCTCGAAGTCTCTGGCCTGGTATACCTATGTTTTTCCTCTGAATTCGGTCCTCGGAACCAATGCGGAAGGTACCGTTTATTTTCCCGACTGGCCGAAGATTGGCACGTGGGCGGACGCCTACTACGTGGCCATCGATCTGAATGACATGAATCTGTCCTACCGTGAGGTGGGGATTCTGGTGTGTGCTCTGGACCGGACGAATATGCTGGTCAACGGCACCGCGAACACGCCGATCTGTTTTGAGCAACCGACTCCGGTGGGCACCAGCGTGTACCTGGCACACAGCTTGATTCCCGCGGAGGTGGAAGGCACGACTCCTCCGCCGGCGGGGCGGGATGAGTTCCTGACCAGCATTCAGAATCCGGTAATCGACGACAAGACCACGACCTCGACGACGTTTAACCTGTGGGACTTCCACGTGGATTGGACGAATCCATCGAACTCGACGTTCACGCAATCGTCTTTGAGCGAGGCGGCGTATCGTCCCGGCTGCTACGCTCCAGGAAGCCCCGCGAATACGGTGTGTGTGCCGGAATCTACGACGAGCGTGACCGGCAACACAATTGATTCGGTGGGCGACCGCTTCATGCCGCGAATGTCATACCGGAATTTTGGATCGTACGAGTCTTTCCTGGTCAGTCACACGGTGCAGGTGGGCACGGGTACCAGCAAGCAAACTGGAGTCCGCTGGTACGAATTGCGCGCCAATGGAAGCGGCACGCCCTCGATTTACCAGGATGGAAACGTTAGCCCCGACCAGTCTCTTTACCGCTTCATGCCGAGCATCGCGGAAGATGCGAACGGCAATGCTGCCGTGGGTTACAACGTATCCAGCTCGTCGACTCATCCGGGGATCAATGCCTCCTACTTCAGCCTGACCAATCCGGCATCTCCCACGGAAATTACTCTCTACGCCGGGGCGGGCGACGAGGAGAACACGTGGCACATGGGGAGCTACTCCAGCATGACCGTGGACCCGGAGAATGGCTGCACCTTCTGGTACGTGAACCAATACTTTCCCACGAACCAGACCGGCACGGCGCACACGTGGGGGTCGAGGATTGCGAACTTCGCAGTTCCGGGTTGTGGCAATGCCGGGGTCTCCCCGGGCAGCTTGACCTTCAGCGCACAAGCCTTGGGGGTGGCAAGCGCCCCGCAAAACATCACGCTCACCAATGGCCAGAGTGTGACGCTGAGCATCACCAGCATTACCTTCACCGGGACCAATAGCGGAGATTTCACGCAAACGAATAACTGCGGCAGCAGTGTGGGGCCGAGCGCTTCCTGCACCATCAGCGTGACTTTTACGCCGGGCGGGCTGGGCACGCGCACCGCTTTGCTGAATGTGAACGATAGTGGGCTCAATAGTCCGCAAACTGCCAGCCTGACCGGGACGGGGATTACTCCGGTGACGCTCTCAGCCAGCAGCATTAACTTTGGCACCGTGCTGGCAGGCAGCAGCACTACGGCGCTTCCGGTCACGCTTACGAATAATCAAAACGTGGCTTTGACGAACATCAACATTTCGATCAGCGGGTCCGCGGCGTACAGCCAGCTGAACAATTGCGGCACAAGCATTCCGGCCAACGGCCAGTGCGCAATCTCAGTGACGTTCGCTCCGGCCAGCAGCGGAGCGCTGACCGGAACGGTGAACATCAGCGACAGTGCCAGCAGCAGCCCGCAAGCAATCAGCCTTACGGGGACAGCACTTCTGCCAGTCAGCCTGAATCCAAATGCTTTAAGCTTTGGCGCGCAGGCAGTAGGAACGACCAGCGCCAGCAAGAACATCATCGTCACCAATCACGAGAAGCCGATTGTGACCTTCACCAGCATCACGATCACCGGAGCCGACCCTGCAGACTTCTCCCAGACCAACAACTGCACCAGTTTGTCGAAGGGAACCACCTGCACCGTGAGCGTGACCTTCACGCCTACTGCTAAGGGAGGGCGGACCGCTACGCTGATGCTGACGGATAGTGGAACCAACAGTCCGCAAACCGCAAAGCTCGCAGGAACGGGACACTAAGAGCCCAGATCCGCAGGGAGTTCCCTTACGCTGCGTCACTAGATTAGTCTTGACACTTTTCTTCCCCGCTCGACAGACTATCGGCAGCCGTCGGTTGCGAAGCATCGACGGATAATGTTGAAGCAAGGAAGCGTGGAGCAGCGGAGAGCGATCGACGGACAGCGCGGCACGCGCAGTTTATGATTCGGCAGAAAGGCTGAACTTTGGCAGGACGGCAATCTTCTGTGTTGGTGGTGGGTGGAGCAGGCTACATCGGCTCCCACACTGCGCGCGCTTTGCAGCGGCACGGCTACGACGTGCTCATCTACGATAACCTTTCGCGGGGACATCGATTCCTGGCCGAAGGCTTTGAGTTAATGGTGGCCGACATGGCGGATCGCCCGCAACTTACGCGCGCCCTTGAACGCGTTGCCGGAGTCATGCACTTTGCGGCTGACTCGCAGGTCGGGGAGAGCGTGGAACATCCGCGAAAATACTTCAGCAACAATGTGGAAAGCGGCTTGACCCTGCTGAATGCTACGGTCGATGCCGGAGTGCGTAATTTCATTTTCTCTTCCACTTGCGCCGTCTATGGCAGTCCGGCGAAAGTTCCCATCACCGAGGACACGCCCCGCCAGCCCGTGAATCCTTACGGAATGTCGAAGCTCTTCTTTGAAAATGCGCTCGAAGCCTACGGCCGGGCTTACGGCCTGCGTTCCGTGTGCCTGCGTTACTTCAACGCTGCCGGAGCTGATGAAGGCGGCAGCATCGGCGAAGTTCACCGTCCTGAAACTCACTTGATCCCGACCGCACTGAAGGCGATCACCGGAGAACGCGGCCCCTTGGAGCTGTTTGGCGCCGACTATCCCACGCCCGACGGCACTTGCATTCGCGATTACATTCACGTCAACGATTTGGCCGAGGCACACGTGCTGGCCTACAAGCACCTCGATCGCATCACGGCACCGGCGCAATTCAATCTTGGAACCGGCGAAGGCGCATCCGTGCGGAAGGTAATCGAAACCATCGAAGAGGTGACGGGCGCTGCCGTGCCGCACCGGATGGGGCCGCGCCGCGCCGGCGACCCTCCCGAACTAGTGGCCGATCCGGCGCGGGCGCAGGCTGCCCTGGGATGGCGGGCCACACGCTCTCTGCGCGATATTGTTCGCACCGCATGGCAATGGGAGCAGAAGATTCGCCGGGAGCGGCAGGACGTGGCCAAGGCGACGCCAGTTTAAGATAAACTCTGACCTACCCTGACACTCGAAGAAGTTGAATTAAAAACTGAGAACGGCTTGAGCAAAAAAATCATGGCAACCACTCTTTCCGGAAAAAAAGTAGCTGTGCTGGGAGCGGGCAAAATGGGAGGCATTCTCCTTCAAGCACTGCTGAAAAATGGCTTGCTATCGCCCAAGCACACGACCGCCACGGTGGCTCACGCCGACCGCGCCAAAGCGCTGGCACGGAAGTTGGGCATCAGGGTCGGCACCGACAACGTGAAAGCGGCGGAAAATGCAGACATCATCCTGATCGGCGTGAAGCCGCAGGTGGTAGAGGAAGTGGCCTCGCAGCTTCGCGGACATATCTCGCCGAGCCAACTGGTGATCTCGGTGGCGGCGTCGGTACCGAACAGCCTGATCGAGAAGGCTCTGGGCGCCGAGATTCCTGTTATCCGCGCCATGCCCAATACTCCCTGCTTCGTGGGTTGTGGAATGACTGCTATCGCCAAGGGGGCGCATGCCAGCGCAAAACACGTGGAACTTGCTAAGACCATGTTCGATGTTGTGGGGCGCACGGTCGTCGTGGATGAGAAACACATGGATGCGGTCACCGGATTGTCGGCTAGTGGCCCGGCCTATATTTACATTATTCTGGAATCGCTGGCCGAGGCTGGAGTGAAAGTTGGGCTGCCTCGGGATATCGCCACGTTGCTCGCGGCCCAGACCACGATGGGTGCGGCTCGGGTAGTGCTCGATACGGGGGACCATCCGGCGTTGCTCAAAGACTCAGTCACCACGCCTGCAGGTTGCACCGTGGATGGTCTGATGGAACTGGAGGAAGGCAAGTTGCGGGTCACCCTGATTAAGGCCGTGGTCAAGGCCACCCAGCGTGCCAAGGAACTGGCGTTCACATCTTGAGTGGGGAGTTCTGGGCGGTGGCACCAATGTGCTATGGCCAATCGCTCTCCTGGAGTCTAGAATTTTAAGTATCGTGTCTTTGGTCGGCGCAACACCCGATCTCCCTCAATATTCTCAGGAGTGCGATTTCAACTTCTTTAGGTGAATGACCCCATCGTTTGCCCGGTCTCTCCAAAAACATCATGGCTCATCCGATCTCACTGCCCGAAACTGCCCAATCCATTCGTGTGCTGGCGGCTGACAGCACTCGAATGAACAGCCAGATGCTGGTGAACGCCTTAGCTCGAGACAAGCGATTTATTTTGTTGGAAAGCGAGTTGACCGCAGCCGCTATTCTGGCAGCCGTGGAAACGCAGAAGCCTGACGTTATTTTGCTCAGCGCGAAGCTGGAAGATAATTCCGGGATGGGATTTCAGGTGGCGCGGCAGTTGGTCTCGGCAAATCCAAAGCTCTGTGTGGTCATGCTGCTCGACGCTCCCGAACATGGCTCGGTGGTGGAGGCCTTCCGCAACGGCGCCCGCGGCGTATTCTGCCGCACGGAATCGCTAAAGTCGCTCTCGAAGTGTATCCGCTGTGTGCATGCCGGGCAGGTATGGGCGAACAGCAACGAACTGCGGTATTTGCTCGACGCGCTTTCACAAGCCATGTCGACTCGCTTGGTGGGCACGGTTGGAGCGTCTCTTTCGAAGCGGGAACGGGATGTGGTGCAGTGCGTGGCCGAGGGTCTCTCCAACCGGGAGATCGCCCACCGGCTGAGCCTCACGGAACACACGGTGAAGAACTATCTGTTCCGGATCTTCGACAAGCTTGGGGTATCGAGCCGGGTTGAAGTCGTGCTCTACGCTTTCAACCTGGGACGATCGTTTTCGCCTTCTGCGCCATCTGGCGCAACTGCTCCGGCCATCAGCAAGCGCCGGACGCTATCGGCGCAATCGGCTCGCCGGCCAGAGAGGGCACAGGAAGATCCTGCGCCTGAGGCCGAGAGCGGATGACAAGGCTTCGCGCTTGATTCTGTTTTAAGCTGTTTGTAACGTTCCATTCACGAACCTGACTCTCATCTTCTGAGAAACCCTTAATCCCACACGCTCAAGTCTTCAAATCCCTATGTTTTGCGGGCATCTGGCTCTTCTGTCAAGAAGACAAGAGGTGAAACTCGCGCCTTTTTTGGGATGCAGCGAAATGTGGTTTTTGGGCATGCACTTGTGTGACCTGTCAAAGACCCTAGGCATGTAGTTTCCTTGGAGGTGAGGGGCTCGGGTTTTCCGATCCCGCTTTTAAGAACAATCCCTGAGGTGTATATGTTTCCCCTGTCCTCCCCCAAGAGGCAGTCTTTTGTTTCGACTGTCTCTGCTGTAACGGTTTTGATATTTATTTTTATAGCTTGTCTGCCTTCTTCTTACGCGCAAAGTAGTGTTTCTCTCGAGGCCTATGCTCCGGCCGGTACAGCTGGCACGCCCTACAGCACAGAACTCACGGCGAGGGGAGGAACGGCTCCTTATACGTTCTCAGCCAGCGGACTGCCGACCGGGCTCAGCGTGAATGCGGCTACGGGGATCATCAGCGGGACCCCTGTGAATACAGGCGGAACGTCAGTGAGCGCTACGGTAAGCGACGCCAACGCTGAGCACGCCTATCTGACCTTCTCCATCACGATCGCGAAATCGGGCACAGTAAGTGTCGCCGTTTTACCCGAAACGGCAGTGTTGTTATCCGGAAAAACAAAACAATTCACCGCGAAGGTCTACAACACGACGAATCAGAGTGTGACCTGGAGCTGCACCGCTGGGACGATTACCAGCACCGGCTTGTATACGGCGCCCGCGGTGAACGGCGGAACATGGAGTTATACCGTAACGGCAACCAGCGTGGACGATACGGCGAAGTCGGCAGGAACGCTGGTGCTGGTGAGTCCCAACATCCCCCCGTTGCAGATCACAACGACCTCCCTGCCCGAGTTCATGGCGGGGAGCGCGTATTCGCAGACTGTGAACGTAACCGGAGGCAAGACGCCTTACCATTGGAAGCTGACGAGCGGAACGCTTCCGGCCGGCATCACGCTGACCAAGCCCACGGGAGTGATTTCCGGCATGAGTTCCCAGACCGGATCCTTTCCCCTCACGATTCAGGTCACAGATTCTTCGTACCCTACAAACCTGACGACCACGGAGTCCTACACGCTGCTGGGATCGAGTGCGCTGGTAGTGACCACTCCGCTCTTGCCCCAAATCACTGCGGGAGAGAGCTACGATGCCTCAGTTGATGTGACAGGAGGTATCACGCCGTATCACTGGAGCATTGGGAGCGGCAGCCTGCCCAAGGGAGTTTCTCTGAATGGTGGGACGGGCGTAATCTCTGGAACGACGGAGCAGACGGGCAAATACACGCTGACGGTGAAGATCACGGACTCGTCGTCGCCGCAACAGGCCGCGGGCCAGGCCTATACCGTGCAGGTCGTCGCGGGACAGAGCAGTGTTGCCGATTTCTATGTGGCGACCGACGGTAAAGATACCTGGAGCGGCACGCTCGCAGCACCGAATTCCACGAACACGGATGGTCCATTCGCCAGCATCGGGCGGGCGCAAACCGCGGTGCAGACGATCTTGAAGAATCCGAAGGGACGGACCAAGCCAATTCAGGTAATGGTGCGCGCCGGTTCGTACTATCAGACTCAGCCTTTGAGTTTTACTTCCGCGGATTCGGGAACGGCGAGTCTGCAAGTCAACTGGTCAAACTATCCTGATGAATCTCCTGTGATCAGCGGAGGTATGCGGGTCACGAACTGGAAGCAGAGTGGCGAGGAGTGGATAGCCACGCTACCCGCCAGCACGCAGTATTTTGAGCAACTGTTTTACAACGGGACGAGGAGACTGCGACCACGGCTCGGCGGTTTGGTGGGCACTTACTACCGAATTGCGGCTACTGTATATTTGCCGGGGTCAGGCAGCGGACCGGCGCCGGATCCGAATTGCAGCGTCTACATGCCGGGGCTGGGCTGGGAATGTTTTGACAGGTTTGAGTACACGGCCACGGATCCGATCAGCAGCACGTGGAAAAATTTGAACGCACCCTACCCGCAAGGGGACATCGAACTCTACGACTTTGAAAAATGGGATGCTTCGAAACTCCGAATCAAGTCGGTGGACACTTCGGCACACATCATCTACCTGACCGGCCCAACCACTCAAGCCGACTTCTATTATGGCTTCATTGCCGGGCATCGTTACCTGGTCGAGAACCTGAAGGATGCGCTGACGCTGCCGGGGCAGTGGTTCCTGGACCGTTCAAAAACGCCGTGGACGCTGACGTATTTGCCCAACTCGGGGGAGAATCCGCCTACGGATACCGTCATCATTCCGCAAGCCACGCAGGTGCTGGTGGCCACGGGATTGGAGTATGTGACCTTCCAGGGGCTGACTTTCGAACACGACAATTGGACCGTGCCGTCGCCGCTGGGATACGCCTCAACCACTTCCGATCCGGCGGTTTCCGCGGCGGTGGGTTGCTACAACTGCTCGAACGTAACCTTGGATGGAGTGATCGTGACGCAGACTTCGGGCGGAGCGGTCGAGTTTTATACGACGAGCACATCTTCTACGACGGCGCACAACACGATCGAAAATTCCGCGCTGTATGACGTGGGAGGAACCGGCATCCGCTACGGTCTGCTCGCGTATTACACAGACACGGACGCGAACGTGGCGCAGTTCGGCACGATCGAAAACAACGTGATTGCCGGGGTGGGGCGCGTGATTCCGAGCGCGGACGGCATTCTGCAGGGCGACGGCCACGACAACCTGTACACGCATAACGAAATTGACGACGGGTATCACGATGGCATTCACGTCTGCGCGTTGAGTTGTCCGCCCGGAAGCCAGAATTCGCACGGCGCGTACAACAACGTGTCGTCCTTCAACCTCATCTACAACCTCGGAGAAGGCATCCTCGACGACCTTGGGGCAATTTATTACAACACCGATCCTGCAGCCACCGGCAACGAGGCGTTGAACAACAAAGTCCACGACGTGAGCGACGCCTCGGCTCTGGATGCCGATGGATACGGCGGCCAGGGCATTTACATGGACAACAACACGGCAAACATGCTGGTGCAGAACAACCTGGTGTATCGCACTTCTTCCGCATTGCAGGCAGAGACTTGCGGGCCGGAAACGCCCGGGACGGCGAACAACATCGTAAACAACATCTTTGGTTATGGCCGGCTGGGAATTAAACAGGAGGGTTGCGCTCCGCCAGCTGCAGGCGTGCTGCAATTCAACTTCACGAACAACCTGGTGTACTTCGACCGCGGGCGAGTACAAGGCGGCTATGTGGTTTGCACCGGCACGAGTTGCCCGCAAGTGCAAATGTATGCTGACAACATGTATTGCTACGCTCCCGGCCTCCAGTGCACTCCCCCGGCGAATATTTTCTACACGACCAATTCGACGGGAAAATACGGTTCAGGAACATCCTATGTGAGCTTCGCCGCATGGCAGAGTGGAACCGGGGAAGACAAAGGAAGCGTGGTGCAGAACCCGGGCTTCGCCAATCCGTCGTATCCGGATGACGACTATTCGCTGAAGGAATCTCCGGGAGTGGGATTTGTTGTCTTTGATCCGAACGAGGCAGGCAGATCAAATCCGGTGATTCCGTCGCCCACGGTGGAAGCAACGTTCCCGATAGCACCGTACAATCCGGCTACCGACTTCTAGGTCGGAGCTGAGAAATTGTTTCCGCATGGCGGCGATTCTCTACAATGGGAATCGCCGGTCGTTTTTCTTAGGGCGTCACTTGCTGTGAAGGCCACCTCTTTCCAGCAGCACAGGTTTTGAGCCGATGGGAACGGATCCCCCAGTGATAGCTGATCGATTTCCATTCAAATCACGCACTCCGGTGAACTGATTGTCCACCGCGTACTTCCAGGTGGTCGCGGTGTCGTAGGAGCGGGAAGCATTCCAGACGATTCGCGTGTGGATGCCTCCGGGGCGTGACAGGTCGCAAGTCCATACATCGTGGTCGCCGGAACAAGGCTTGGTAAAAGTCGCTCCCACCAACCAGTCGTAGACCTGGCCGTACGCAATGCCGGCTTTGTAAGTCCCGTTAGAGGCGTCCCACAACCCGCCCCAGCCCTGAGGACTTTTGCCCATGTCCCACATGTACCAGTAAGCGCGTTTTACGCCTGCTGAGGCTTGCAGAATGAACCAGCGAGCGAGGTAGGCTGCCTGAGCTTCGGGGTCGGGCATCTCGCCGTTGGTGCCCCAACCGCCTTCGGTGGCCCATAGCGGCTTGCCGGGCATGCCATTTTGATCCATGAGAGAGCGTAGAGTATCGATCTTGCCGAGCAAAGTGTCAGGACAGGCTGGCGACCGAATTTCGCGAGGACATCCGCTCCCGGCGAAAGTCTCAGGGAAAGGGGCCGGAACGATTCCATGAGTGCGCGCAGCGTAGGGATGAAAGGCGCCTGCATCGGGATAGTTGCCATACTGCCGGTAAGCGATGAGAAAGTTCTTGAACCACTCGTCGTAGGAGCGACTGTCCCCGTTGTCCTTTGTGTCTCCGGAGGTTGCCGCTGAGATATCTGGGGTAAGCGTGACGCAATCTTTGCATTGGTTCTTGACGATCTGAACCATGTCGGAACACATTCTCGCACTCTCTGCATAGGTACCGATCCAGAAGCCATCGAGATTCGGTTCATTCCAACAGGAAAAGGCGACGATGCGGCAGCTCTTGTTCGGAGCATTTCCACTGCAGACATGATTCAGCAGGCTGGTGACGAACTCTTTGAAGAAGCAATCGGTCGTGAGAGTTCCTTGCAACGGCCCCTGGCAGGGAGCCGAAAGGGTTAAGTCACTAGGAGGAGAACAATCGGCTTCATCGCGGTTGGGGCCGCAGATAGCGTGAGCATTGCGGGCGGCCCAGGCGGGCGTGCGGCTGAAGGTGTACATCACATCCACGTTGTGCGCGCGGGCGGCATCGAGCCAGCGGTCGAGCATCCGCCAGTCGTAGCGGTTGCGACCTTCTCCCTCCAGGTGAAGCCAGGTGGTGAGGTTGCCAAGCATACGCAGGCTGCCGAAGGGAACATCGGGCCAGGGTGTGTTGAGGCGGTTGATGTGCATTCCGAAGAATGCCGGCTGAATGGCGCCGGGGGAAGCGTTCGATGATCCGGGGTTCGCGCTGCGACCTGACGAAGACAAAGACAGCAGCACGTACAGCAAGGCAAGCAGGAGTGTCGATGATCGTTTCATGGCGACTTCCTAGGCGTATCTTACCGTTCCGGTGCCTCATCGCGCTGGTGGTGGATGGCTTTGGTTGATGACAGGCCGGAAAACGGAAAAGGCGTGGTGACCATAAAGGTCGCCACGCCTAATTCTTGAATTTGGTGATTGCCAGCCTGACTAGGCGCTGATTCTCGATAGTGGTGCAGGCGCGGAGCTGGCTTCCCGCGCGGGACCGGGGGCCGCAACAAACGGAACCTTGGTCAGGAGGAAGTTATCCATCAGTAAGGCGTCGATGCCGGAGCAGGCGTAGCTGCGGATGGCATCAAGTGGACTGACGACGAGGGGCTCACCGAAAAGATTGAACGATGTATTGAGAAGCATGGGCGCGTGCGCCTGCATACCAAAACGCTTCAGCAGATCCCAGAGGGCGGGATTGGCTTCTTTGCTCACGGTGTGCACCCGCACCAGGCCTCCAGGCAGCACAAAGCCTTCGGGAAGGCCTTCGACGCCGGGACGCACGCGAGCCAACGAATTCATGCTCTCGCAGAGTTGCGAGCATTCAAAGTATCGAGGTGCGTCTTCAATGGGCACAGAGACCGCGAAAGGACGAAACCACTCGCGGTGCTTAATGAAGTCGTTGAGGTTTTCTTTAACATACTGCGCCC
This sequence comes from uncultured Acidobacteriaceae bacterium, assembly GCA_963827005.1. Lineage (GTDB taxonomy): Bacteria > Acidobacteriota > Terriglobia > Terriglobales > Acidobacteriaceae > Sulfotelmatobacter. The sequence goes on along the minus strand of CAWGZD010000005.1, from coordinate 190,104 downwards.
AAGGTGACGCCAAGACGCTGCGGCTTCCCAGAGCTCGTGGGCCAAACTCCGCTGCGCCCTGGAACCAGCCGATAATTTTGCCGCCGAGCAGAAGTTGTACCGCCTGATCCGCCTGGCGCTCGCGCATGACCTGAAAAGAGAAACGGGCCTTGCAATTGTCGAGCACGTCCTTGATTTCGTGCCGGGAGTAGGCCGGTCCCCAGTAGGAACTGGATCTGTACTGCTTTCGCGGCAACTGCTGCTCGTGATGGTGCAGGTAAAGGGCAGCGCCGAGAGCTGTTCCAGAATTTCCGGGAGCAGGGGGCACGAAGACATGATCGAGGCCCAGATTATTTTCCAGAGATGCAACGAGGAGACTGTTGTTGAACAATCCCCCGCCCAGGCAAACGTCATGGATATTGTGTTCGCGGCGCAGCGACTCGATGATCTCAGCGACTTTCTCAGCGCAGGCCTGCTGCACGGTGGCGGCGAGAGCGCAACGCTGATCTTCGCTGAGCTCGCTGGAATTCCTCGGCAGACCGGTTTTCTGCCAGAACTTGCTGGAGAGAACGAAGCGGTCACTCACGCCGTGTTCCAGATAACTGGAATCCAGGCGCAAAGAGCCAGCGCCGGAATGGCGCAGCATATCGCGAAATACTTCACGATATTGAGGCTCGCCCCCCAGGCTTAACCACTGTGTCTTGTGCTCCTCAGCGTGGGGAACGAAGCCGAGGACTTCGGTGATTCTGGAGTAGAGCCAGGCTAACGAGTGAGGATAGGGGATGTCGCGCAGTTTACGAAGGCGGGTGCCTTCACCAACGGCGATCATGCCAGATCTTCCGTCTCCCTCTTCATCCATAGTGATGACGAGCGCGCGCTCGAACCGCGAAAGGAGGAAGGCGCTGGCTGCGTGGCTGAGATGGTGGTCGACGTCGGTAATTTTCTTGTGGAGGCGCGGGCCTGCCTGGTGCCGCAGCAGGCGCAGGTAGCCGAGTTCTCGGGCCAACCGTCCAACTTCACGAACTTGGGAGTGGCCGGCTGCAACGGGATCGAGTGGAGAGATTCTCGCGCCCGCGGCAGAGCGCCTCGCCCACGCGCGTAGGGGAGTCGTGGCCAGCGCGATGCGATCCACAGTCTCCCATCCTGCTCCCGCTTGCCGCAGGCAGAATTTCATCGCGGCCGCGGGCAGGCCGCGCGCGTCTTTCTGGCGCGAAAGTTTGCTCTCTTCGATAACGGCACGAATGACGCCGTCTTCAAGTAAAGCGGCCGACGTGTCATGCCCGAAGGATGAGAGTCCGAGAATGCGCATGATTTTTCTGAGAGAAGCGAATTGCCAACGGGAGCTATTCAACGCGGCGATGGCGAGGGTTCAGGAGTTTGCCTCAGAGGTTCAAGGATGCCTTGAAGCTACGGCTGTGGAACTGTGAGCTTTCAACTTCCGCAAAGCACACTTTGGGCGAACGGCTTAGTCACCGTCGCCGACAGCCACCGGATTCGCCTTCAGCCGTTGCAGCAGCGGGCTATTCTGCGACAGAAACTCCAGGTGGCCACACTTGGGGCATTCGAGCATGACGTTGCCGCCCTGCGTGCCATACGGAAGAAAGGTCAGTTTGGTGAACACGTAACTATCCAGCTCGCGCTTGCAGCGCAGACACTGCACTCCACTGACGGCGCGAGCAACAGGCTTCTTCTCGACCTGCGAGAAACTCGACCGGCTGGTCTTCTCATGACTCATGTCATCACTCATGCGAATTGTCCTTCCAGAGACTCCACAACAGGATAGCCCAGTCTGGCCATCAAGCTGCCGGCATGCTGTTGCATAAGTTGAGCCTGCCGGTTGGTGAACGCCGAGCGCCAACCCCCCGCCGAACCGCTGCGGATGAAGCGGCCTTTGGCTGAGGCGCGCTGGGGATTAGCCTGCTCTTTCTCTTTCATGCGAGCTAGGGAATTGTTCTCAACCGCGCCCGGGATACGCTGCTTAACCTCCGGCATGTCCAGGAAATCCACGATGGAGCCCAGTTGCTGGTGCGGGTTCCGCTTGAGTTCCTCGAAGTTCACGTGCAGGATCTCGGCGCTTCCAGCGTCGGCGGCGTCCATCCACGAAGTCGCATGAGCGATCCAGGATCCAAAAGGATTGACTCCGCTGCGCAGAAAACGTTCGACGTAGACATCGAAGTCATCCTGGGCCACGCCCAGTGCCTTCTGGTAAGCGAATTCGGAAAGAGCGACATCACGGGGATCACGAACCAGATAGATGGCTTTTCTGTACTCGGCGCGGAAAGGCTCGTGCGTCTTGATCAGGCGTCCGCCGCCGGGCAAGACCGGAGCACCGGCTTCGTGTTTCCCCACGTCAGGAAGCATCTCGTTCGTGTTGGCGAAGCCGGACGCCTGCCCGGCGATAATTTCCAGCAGCATGAACCGCAGCCATGTGCTGCCGGAGCGCGGGTAGGAACCAACGAAAACATCGGCAGGACGGAAGCCGCGATGACGCATCCAAACCAGTGGCGCGCGCACGGGAGTTTTCGAAAGCTCGTGACGAACTCTACGAAGCGTGGTCATGATCCTGTTTTCTGCGAACGAATCAATTTCGGTTCGAGCTGCGATAAAACCGGACTCTCCGGCGCTGACGCAGCACGGGGTTGTGTTTTGGTGCCGCGGTAACGGCGAAGAACAGCGAGTGGAGCGTGGCAATAGACGAAAGCCGTGAAGTGGTCCAGCGCACGCAAAGCGCGGAAATAAAGCTCATCGCCAGCCCGTTCAAGAAAGGTTGGCGGTTCCGCATCGCCGGCGATTTGCGGATAGACCGGCCAGGAGCCGGACGATTCCTTCTTCCAATACGCGACGTAGCGAGCGATCTTCCCGCAGAGCTCGGGGGAGAGAGCTGGGCTGCGCAGTTCGTTATTGCGAGGTTCGTCATCACTGGGTTCGGTCTTGCGTAAATCGTTCAAGCCGATCCTTTCACTCTTTACGCCAGCGTGCTGCGGGGCCTCATAAATTGCCGAGCGGTCCGCACCCTCGAGCGAAGCCATGCGCGGGTCGAAGGGGATTTGCAGGAACGCGCAGATGCCCCGCATGACGGTTTCCGGCGACTGCACCATCTCTTCATACTGAATCTGGTGGAGCGCGATGCCGCGGCGAAGGAGAGCATCGCATTCCCGCTTCAGTTTGCGATAACCGATGAGGGCACGATGCGTCATACCCCGCTTGGCGAAGAATGTCGAGCCCTCACTGGCGCGGACAATGCTGCTGCATGTATCGGCCAGATCGCGCCAGATCACGATGAAGTGCGAGCCCGGAAACTCATGCGCCAGCGCTTGCATGGCATCGAAGTAATTCGGCGACTTGTCGCCGTAGAGCGCGCCATCCGCGTACTGCCTCCAGACTTTGGTTGCAGCGACGGCATAGCTCGGGATGCGGGCCGAAAGCTCGCTGGTTTCAATGTTGTGACGGCTGAGGGCGTTATTCCAGAACTCCCAGCGCTCGAGCCAGTCGGGCTTGCTGCTGCGGCCCTGGAACAGTGAACGCAGCAAGAACAGATCGCTCTCGTAGGTGAGAGCGATCTGGGGATGCTGGTTGAGAAGCGTGTAGAGAAGCGATGTTCCGGAACGCCAAATGCCAACCACAAAGATGGGTCCCGGGAATCGTTCGTTGGTCATTGCTTTCCTTGCCCTTGGTTTATCTCGCGACGCTCAAATTGCGCAGTGTGAAGGCGCTTTCCGATTAGTCTCCTTCAACGCCCGCCAGTTCCAGCGCGTCCGACGTAACCTGCGACCGGATCCAGGGATAAGTTCTTCGCAGGCCCTCTACGAGGCTGATGGAGGGCTCCCATCCCAGAGCTTCGCGCAGTCGTGTGTTGTCGCTGTTGCGGCCGCGCACGCCCTGGGGTCCTGTGAGGTTGTGCCGCTTGCACCAGCTTTTTGCCGGCGATGCGAGAGATCACATCCGACCAGGTTGTTGATGGTGATCAGTTCGTCGGTGCCAAGGTTCAGAGCATCGCGGTGATCGGACGCCATGAGGCGGATCAGGCCCTCGACGCAATCATCCACGTACATGAAAGAGCGAGTCTGCTCGCCGTCACCCCAGACTTCAATCTCGCCGCCATCTTCAGCCAGCGCGACTTTGCGGCGAGATGGCGGCAGGAGCCTTCTCCTTTCCGCCTTCATAGGTGCCGAGCGGCCCGTAGACGTTGTGGAAGCGCACGATGCGGGTCTCGAATGCGAAATCTTTGCAGTAATAACGGCAGAGCTCTTCGGCGAAGAGTTTCTCCCATCCATATCCCGGCTCGGGATCGGCGGGGAAAGCGTCTTCTTCCTTCAGCGGCGTGACCTCGGGATCCTTCTGCTTGGACTGGTCGTAGACGCAGGCGGAGGAGGAAAACAGGAAGCGCCTGACGCCATTCTGGCAGCTGGCTTCCAGCATGTGGGCATTGATCAGGATGTTGTTGCGGCTGATGTCAGCATGATTGGCCGTGATGTAGCCGATGCCTCCCATGTCGGCCGCAAGGTTGTAGACCTCGTCGATGCCGCCGCGCGTCGCCAGCAGACAGTTTTCAATCTTGCGCAGATCGAGAACTTCCATTTCGTCGGCGGCACTGGTTTCGTATTCGGGCAGCTTGAGGTCGGCTCCGCGCACCCAGTGGCCGTCCTTCTTCAGACGTTTAACCAGGTGGTGGCCGATGAAACCTCCTGCGCCGGTTACGAGTATCCGCTTTTGCTTGCTCATAGTGACTGGTCTCCTGAATTTATATCTGAGTTCCGCAATCTGCAGTGGTGGCTTAAGCAAATCTGAGGGAGGGCTGGACTGTCCGTTCCGGGCTCGATCTACAAAATCCGGGGCAGAAAGTGCTCGAGGCAAACCGCCCACAAAAACTTGGAGCCGCTCACCACATAACGTTGCCAAAGGCGTCGCGGCTCGGCGCACAGGCGAAATAGCCATTCCAGTCCGTTTTCCCGCATCCAGGAGGGAGCCTGTTTCAATCGTCCCGTATTCAGATCGAAAGCCGCGCCCACGCCCAGCATCACCGGCACTCCCAGGGTGTTCCGGTGCTCGTACATCCACCGCTCCTGTTTGGGTGTGCTCAAACCTACCCACAGGACGTCGGGACGAACTTCTTCGATCAGGCGCTGCACTTCAGTTTCTTCCTCGGCGGTCAACGCGCGGAAAGGAGGACAGTAGGTGCCGGCGATCTGGATGCCGTAGCGCTCGTGCTCGACTTTGGCCAGGTTCTCGGCGACACCAGGCGCGCCGCCATAGAAAAAATGGCGATAGCGGGAGCCAGTCTCGCGGCAGAAAGTTTCCATCAACTCCGGGCCATAAACCCGCCGCCGCATCTGCTTGTGGCCTTGCAGCCGGCCCAGCCAAACCAGAGGCATACCGTCGGCCACCACCAGGCTGGCGTGGTGCAGAACGCCGCCGAACTCGGCATCTTCGCGCGAGACGGAAACGCCGTGCATGCCGGTAACCGCAACGTAGCGGGCAGGGCCGCGTTCTTCTATCCAGGTTTCGAGGATCTTAATCGCGTCAGGAATCTGAACGGCATCGACGCGAACCCCGAGCACGCGGAAGTTGGGAAATCCGCGTTCCTGGTTGCGGTATGGCGACGGCTGACAAATGCTCCCCTTGAGATTCAAAGACGTAACCAGCGATACCATGCCTGCTGGATAAGTTCATCACCGAAAAGAACTGCTGACTTCCCATCTCACTAATCGCTAATCATCTTCACTCATCGCTTTTATTGCGCGGGAACCGAAGAAAGCTGCCAGGCGGGCATCTCCCGGACTTCGGCCTTCTTGGTTGCGGCCGCCAGCAGGCGATCGCTGATGAAAACCAGCGAGAACAGGATCATGAAGGTTCCATCGGGACGGCTGCCGAAGGTACGGCTGACCAGGCCATTGATCAAGATATCGAGATAGATCGCAAAACATCCGACCGCCAGCTGGTGCAGCGGATGATCGTGATCCACCGAGCGCATGACGCGCACCAGATTGCGCACGATCCAGCCCTGCAACATGACGATGACAAAAAGGCCAACCAGCCCGTTGTTGTACATCACTTCGAGAAATCCGTTATGCAAGTGGCCGGGCTGCCATGAGACATGGATCTTATACGCCAGGAACCGCGAGGACATGAAGCCGCGCCCTAACAACAGCTTCGCCTTGATGAGCTGCCAGCCCGCGATCCACACGTCGGAACGGCCCGTGACACTTTCAGCCTGCCCGCTTCCCAGATAAAACTTCAGGTAGGTGCCGAGAGGCGTGAAAGCCACGAGCACTCCTCCCACGACCACTAGAATCAGAAGGAAGCGCGCCGCGGCTTTGAACTTGCCTTGCAACATAAAAAACACGCCAGCGCCGAAGATGCAGCCCAGGATTCCCGTCTTGCCGGCCGCGAGCAGCATCACGACCAGCCCAAGAAACACAAAAATATTGCGCGAGACGTTCTTTCCAGGTCGCGCCAGCATCAGCGAATAGAGCACCAGCAGTCCGGCATCTACAGAGAGCACGGTGGGCGCGGTACCAACGTCGTACAGGCGGCCGGTTGCCAGAACTTCGGGATTGGCCAGCAGGCGGATGATGGGAACCGAGACCATGAACGCAAGTCCCCACTGGCTGACCGTGAGAAATGCGCGCAGGTCATCGCGGTTTTTAATCTCGTAATTGCAAGCAGCCAGCAACAGGATCGCGAGAAACAACTTGATGATCCAGGCCAGCGAAAATCCCGGCTTCTCTGCGTAGGCGCAGGAAAGCAGACACATGACCCCGAACCAGGAGACCCACTTGTACGATCCGGTGAAAAGCGTGCGCAGGTACTGGCTGTGGCGAAAGGTGTACAGCAGGAAAACAAAAGCGATGAAGGCCCACATCATGGCCTCGGAATATGCGCCTGAGGAGAACTGTCCGCCTTCCGCGTCTTCGGTGACGTAGGAGAATATCTCTTCCGATCCAAGCAACACCCACCACAACGCGAATACCAGATTCCGGCTGCGCAACTCCGCGCTGGGAGCGGATGACACCACGAACCACATCAGGACAAAGAAAATAACTCCGACCACAAGGATGGCAATCGACTGGTCAGAAGAAAGCTCAAAAAAGAACGCGAGCGCCGCCACGGTGAACAACGCGAGGCCCACTACCCAGAGGATGGAACGAGTGCGCGTAGGCCGGCTCTGCAGGCTGGCTTCCTCGGCGGGATTTAGAAGTGTGGGCATGGATCAGGGAATAGCAAACGACTCAGGCTGCCCCCGAACCTTTCAGCACCGCGGGGATGGTCTTTATCAGGATCTTCAGGTCCAGCAGCAAGGACCACTTATCGATGTACTGGAGATCGAGTTCCATCCATTCCTCGAACGAAACCGAACTACGGCCCCCGATCTGCCACAGACACGTAACCCCGGGGCGGACGCTGAAGCGACGGCGTTGCCAGTCTTCACTGAAACCTTCGTAATCGCGCAGCGGTAGAGGACGTGGCCCCACCAGGCTCATGTCGCCTTTCAGCACGTTGAACAGTTGCGGAAGTTCGTCGATGCTGGTCTTGCGCAGGAATTTTCCAATGGGAGTGATGCGGGGGTCGTTCTTGATCTTGAAGACCGGGCCGCTGACTTCGTTGAGGTGCTCGACCTCTTTAATCCGCTTTTCCGCGTCCACAACCATCGTGCGGAATTTGTAAATACCGAAATGCCGCTTGTTGAGGCCGAGCCGCTTCTGGACGAAAAAGACAGGGCCGGCCGAAGTCAGCCGAATCAGCAGAGCTGTAAGGAGGAAGACCGGGAGAAGCAACAGGGTCATCGCAGTCGAGACCACGATATCGACGATACGCTTGATGACGACCGGCCAGCCCTCTAACCTTACGGTGTTATGGGTAATGAGAGAGTCGCCTTCCATTACCACCACGCGCGGACGGGAGGTCTTGCCGTCGAATAGATTGGAAATGAAACGGACGACGATTCCCTGCTCTTCGCAGATAGTAGCTACTTCGGAAGCCCGCGAATGCAACGAACGCATGGGTAAGGCCACGACCACTTCATCCACCACGCTGGAGCGCAGGTAGGCAAGCAGTTGATCGAAATTACAGGCCAGGTTGAATCCCGAATGGGAGAATTCGTTCAGACCGGGCCAATCCTGATCGACAAAGCCGATCACCCGGTAGCCCAGAAACTGGTTGTCGCGCATCTTACACGCAAACTCCACGGCCCGTGGATTGGTGCCAACGATGAGCATGTCGCGCAGGTTGCGCCCTCGAAGCCGCGCATTGCGAAGCACGATCCTCATGAGCAGGCGGCCGGTCGTCGTGGTGCCAGCGGCGGTCAGCCAGAACACAGCCAGAAACTCCGGCGTTACCAGGTCAATGTGCACCAGCACGTGAGCGAAAAAAGTCAGCACCGTACCCAGCGTAGTGGCTTGCAGAATGTCGATGGTTTCGTCCCACCGGCCGGCGAGACGCCGTGAAGTATACATCCCGAATAGAATGAAAATCTGATGCCAGATCAGCAGTAAGACCGCGAACACAATGAAGTTCTGGATCTTCACCCGCATGGCGAAGAACTCCGTCAGGGACACCGTCGCCTTCTGTGAAACCACGACCGTCGCCAGGCCGAAGGCAAACATCACCGCGACCAGGTCGAACAGCTTCATCGAATTCAACAGAACCTGCCGCCGAAAATGACCCACTGTGGCGACTCCCCCTGGGAACTGCGACTGCTGGCTCAGAAACGTGGAAAAGACGTGCGGGAAGGAACTTCGAGCAAAGGTGCGAAACGAAACGACTGAAGAAAAACCCTCAAACCAATTTAGCTATTCGAGACCGTTGCCGGGCGACCTGCGCCCCGAAGCGACGTCGCTCACCAGCCTGCTGAAACCCTGCAACTGCGTGGCGATATGCTGCATGTAGGCCTTGGCTTCAGCAGGGCTGAGCGCCTGCTGGTTCTTGTGACCGTTTCCACGCACCACGCTGGAACGCCCGTTCAAGCCCGTCGCGTGGCTGAGAACGTCATCATCCAGCGGCGCGGCTGGGGCAGCAAGGTCCTCGGCAAAAACCTGTGCCGATCCCGGCCCGTAACCCACCGAGCGATGTACAGCCTGCGACGTGTGCTGCGTAATATCCAGATCGCCGGTAACCTCGTCGACTATTTCGCTGTCGATGATCTTGGTCTGCAGGGCGCATCCCAGCGACAAACAATTGAAGCAGAGGTTATTGATGTTGCGCGGAATGCCGGAGGTGAAGTCGCAGACGCGCAACAGAGCATCTGGAGTGAAGATCGGACCGCCCTGATAGCCGACGGCGCGAAGGCGGTGCTGGATGTACTTATCGGTCTCCTCAAAGGAGAGCGGCTTCAGGCCGGTCATCAACGAAACTCGCTGGCGCAGCTGAATCATCCCCGGCTTGGCCAGCTTGTCCGCCAGTTCGGGCTGGCCGGCAAGAATAATCTGCATCAGCTTGGCGCGGGGCGTCTCGAAGTCTGACAAGAGACGCACCGTCTCGAGCACCGAAGGCTCCAGGTTCTGGGCTTCGTCGATGACCACGATAAAGCGATTGCCGGCACGCGCTTCCTGAAGCAGGCGCTTGTTGAACTCCTCGTGCATGTGCACGAAATCGCGATCGTCGCATTCGTAGCCCAACTCCGCCAGCAGAAAGCGCATGAATTCGCGCGAATTGCACTGGGTCTGGAACAGGAATGCGGTGCGGGCGGAAGAGCGGAATTTCTCGAGCAGGTGGAATAGCAGCGTGGTCTTGCCCATGCCCGGAGGCGCAATCAGGCCGATGAAGCCGCGTCCGGCCTCGATGCCGTAAACCATGGAGGCAAGCGCCTCGCGGTGGGCTGGGCTCAGGTAGAGGAAGCGAGGATCGGGAGTCACCCCGAATGGTTGTTCGCGCAATCCGTAATAGTTCAAAAACATCCCGGAGTCCTCGTTCCCGTAACTGCTAGGTTAGCGCCGGTAGTCGGCGCTATCTTGTTCGTAGCCAACCCCTGATTCATTCGCAGCCGGAACTGCAATCTTGCCCGCTCCATTGCCATTCCCGTTGACGCCATGAGCGCCGTTGCCATTTCCGTTTCCGTTTCCATACAAAGGAACCGAAGCTAGAACGGGAATCTTAAGCTCGGAGAGAACCTCTGCGGGAGTGCGGAATGAAGAATCGAGATATTCCTGCGTAAATACCAGGACCGTGCTCACGACCATCGCGAGGAGGAACCCCACCAGAACGAAAACCACGGCGGAGCGGACGGGAGCGACGGGAACGGTTGGCTGCTCGACCATGCCGACGTTCAGAATTCCGGTGCGATCGAGGGCTTCCTCGATGCGGGCCTCTTCGCGCTTGTGCAGGTACAAGAGGTAATTGTCCTCGTTGGCTTTGGCTTCGCGAAGCAGATCCTGTTGCACCAAGCCATTCTGTTCGAGCTGCTGGGCCTTCGCCTGGTAAACCCCGACGATGGCCTGCGTGGCTACGGCTCGCGCCTGCAGAGAGCTGTAATCGGACTTGGCTTTGGCCAGTTCTTCGTTGATCCAGGCGTAAGTAGGATTGCGATCGGTGGTTTGCTCTTTCAGCGGCTTGGATTCCTCCGCCGTAATGGCGGAGCGTGTGTCGGCAATCTGCTTATCGACTTCCTGTACCAGGCGATATTCCGGCTGATATTTGGTCAGCAGCTCGGTACGCTTCAATTCCAGGGTAAGCAGAGTGCTCTTCAACTGTTGCTGGACGGCTCCATCATCGGTTTCGCGAACCGAGGTGGTAAGCCGGTCTGGAGTTGCTCCCGCCTGTTGCTCGAGATTGGCGATCTTCTTTTCCGTCGCCGCCATTTCCGCGCGGGTGGTCTCGAGGGACGCTGCGAACTCGTTCAGCTTCTGCAGAGTGATGTCGCGAGACACCTGCGGAGCAACTCCGCCCTGCTCTTGCGAGAAGGTTTTGAGCTGTCCTTCCGCCTGATCCAATTCGTGCTTGTAGCGGTTGGTTTCCTCGTCGAAGAACGCAAGTTGCCCTGCCGGCCGATGAATCGACACGTGCTTCTCAACATATGCGTTCACCACATCGTTCAACACCAGGGCGGCGTATTTAGGATCATGCGCCGAGTACGTGAGTTGAATGACGTTGGTCTTCTTGACCGGTTCAACCACAAGATGCGAGCGCAGCTTGTCAATCGCCTTGGCGATCTTTGCGTCCTGGCTCTGTCCGTAAGAAAGGAATGATAGCAAAGATTTCCGGTCGGCCAGACCGGAATCGACCACGGCCTTGCGCAGCACGTCTTCACTGGTAATCAGTTCGGCTTCCGAATTGATCTCTTCCTCGGTGACGTCTTCCTTCATCTGCAGAGGATTGTTTTTCTCCGCGCTCACCACCGGATCGACGCGTTCGCGCTTGACCAGGAGCTGACTGACGGAATCGTAAGTCGGCGGGACCAGGAACATTGCCGCCACGCTGCCGGCGAGGATCCCGCAAAAACAGAGGAGAAAAGACCGCTTGTGGCGAAACCCGATGGCAAGCAAATCGCGCAGCGTAAAGCCGAACCCGCCTGCGCCCGCCGTCGTAAATTCTTGCTCTCTCATCTGAATCTCCTGTGTGCTCTAGAGCCTGGTGAAACCGTTCTCCCGTGCGCCGGCTTCCCCGCCGGCAAGGCTCTAATGAACTTGCGTGTAAGCTCCCAACCCGGAATTGGGGATGAAGGGCTTGATCTTCGAAAGCGTGTTCTTGGGCACGATTACCATGTCTCCGGGACGAAGCGTTGGATCCTCGTGCAGATCACCGCGCTTCTGCATGTCTTTGATGTTGAATATTTTTGCCGAAAGCCATTGGTCGTTGACGCGGCGGAACAACAGCACTTGCGAGTGCTTAGCGCTTTCCGTGAAACCGCCTGCAATGGCAACCGCTTCGGTCAATGTGACCGTCCCCCGCATGTCGTACTTCCCAGGCTTGCCCACCTGACCGTCCGCGATGAAATATGGCTTCTCGAAGTCCTTGAGGACGACGACAATCAAGGGATCATTCAGCATCTTGCCGTAGGCCGTGCGCAGCGTCTGGGTCAGCTCAGGAATCGTCTGGCCCACCACCTTCACATCTCCCACCGCCTTCAGCGTCACAAAACCATCGGGCTGGATGATTACAGTCTGATTGAATTCAGGGCTGAGCTCGAACGAAACATCGAAGGAATCGCCAGCCGCCAGGCGGTAGCGCGAGTCGCGCTGCTGCAGCTGCGGGACGGCGCTCTGGGACGAAGTGTCGGGAGTTGCGTCAGAACTGGACAACTTGGCAACCGGCTGGACACTTCCATCCTGCGCCGGCAGCGATGGTGCCGCCATCAGCAACAAAATTCCCACCGCAAAAGCAACTCCGGTCCTCATGCAGCTGACCTCCCAAAATCGTGACTTCGGCGATCTCAAATTAGACAATGATTGTAAGTCCTGGAAACAGATTAGAAGGGCAAAACAATCTGAGCGCCTATCTCGAAATCCCTTGACAACTAGCTCACCGCCTCCGGCTACAGCTCCGCCCTCTCAGTCCCATTCCGCGACCAGAGATACCAAAAGCTAAAACACCCATCCGACCGATGAGAAAACGGCCTCTCTAAACGCGTGGTGATGCTGATTTATCGGGGGGATAGCTTCTATTGCGCTCAGCGAAGGGACCACAAAAATCCGAAGCCCCAGTTGCAGCAAGAATAGCGACGCGTGCACATTCCTGCAAGTGGTCAAAAGCCCTAGAGACGAAAGCCTCCATTGAGCGCGACCATGGCTTGAATGAATTCCATTAACCTACACATTCTTAATGGTTTGCAGCGCATGCCCGGCATGACGAGCGCGGCTCTTCGCGGAGCTGAAATAGTGTGAAATTAGGCTCGGTGCGCATGACTCGCGAAAGTTGATCGCTTGCCCGGCCAGCGTCGCCTGGATCAGCCAAAATATCGTCACGGAACGCGGGAAGCACGCAAATAGCTCTCCAAAGTCTGCGCCACAGCCCCGACATTTGGCTCATCGAACAGGTAAGCGTGGTCCCCGGCGATGCGGTAGAAATCAATTCCGCCGGCGAGATCTTCCCATCCCAGCTTGAAATCAAAATAGGGACTCTTCGGCCATTCGCTGGACTGCAGAAGCACAATCTTTCCCGGATAAGGTTGCGGTTCGTACTGGCTGAAGGCTGGGTGAATGATGGAATCCGTATTGCGAAAATCGTCGGTATGACCTTTGCGGTCGGCAGTCAATCGCCACGTGATGCGCTCGATCTTGCGACGGGCTTCGTCCAACCGGTCTCGCAGGTACACCGAAGTCTCACCAGAATCCATGCGCAGCAGGTTGGCGAGGTGGTATTTGATGCGCGCGGTATAGCGGCCGTCCTTGAAAGGATTCTTGTAGTAAGCGTGATTGTGCGCATCGAGCATGGCGAGCAGTTCGACGGTTTCTCCTTGGCGTAGCAGTTGTTGCGCGATCTCGTAGGCAATCACTGCATTCACGCACAGGCCCGCCAGGTAGTAAGGACCGTGCGGTTGCACCTCGCGAATCGCCTTTACCAGGTAAGCGGCAATATCTTCCAGACGATGCGGCATGGGCAACTTGATGCCATCGGCGTAGGGGAGATCCACTCCCAGGAACGGCCGCTGCAGTCCCAGCTTCTGCGCCAGCAACCGGAAGCGCGGGCCGCCGCGAACCCAGAACAACGGAGGCAGCGCGCCCTTTTGCTGGATCGGCACGATGGCGCGGTCGCGCAGAGTCTGGCGCGCCACGCGTAATCCTTCCGCCATCTGCGCGATGGTCGGCGACTGGAAGATGAAGGCTAACGACAACGTCGCATGAAATTCTTTCTCGATGCGTACCAGCAGTTTCGCGGCCAGCAGCGAATGCCCGCCCAGTTCGAAGAAATCCTGAGTGACGTCGTCGCTCGATGTCTTTAAAACATCTTTCCAGATAACCAGCAGGCGGCGCTCAACATCGGTGCGCGGACCACTGACTCCCTCGGCCGGTTCCGGTGCCAGAATTTCCATCGACGCCAGTTGCTGCCGGTCAACTTTTCCATTCGAGGTTCGCGGCAACGCGCCCAGAAACTGGAACGTCGAAGGAACCATGTAACCCGGCAGCCGGGCTCTGAGAAAAGCGCGCAACTCAGGCGTGGACCTGGATTCCCGGGAATGCGCTACCAGAAAGGCCACCAGCATGGGATCGCCCCAGGGCTGCAGCCGAGGAACCACAGCGACTTCGCGCACTGCCGGATACTGACTCAGTACCGTCTCGATCTCGTCCAACTCCACGCGCAGTCCCCTGATCTTGACCTGAAGGTCGCTACGGCCGAGGAACTCAAGGTCTCCGGTCGGCAGGTACCGAGCCAGATCGCCAGTGCGGTATAGCCTGGCGTGCGAGTTCGACGAAAAGATGTCTCGCACGAATCTTTTTTCCGTGAGAGCCGGTTGATTCAGATATCCGAGGGCCACTCCTTCACCGCCAATGTAAAGTTCTCCGGGAACTCCTGCGGGCACAGGCTGCAGGTGGCGGTCGAGAACATAGACGCGAGTGTTGGGAATGGGGCGGCCGATGGGAACAGTGCTCTCGCTCCCGCCGGGTTCGCATTCGAAAACGGTGCTCCAAACCGTGGCTTCGGTAGGGCCGTATTCGTTGAATAGAGACGCTTGAGGCAGCATCTCGTAGTGCAAATTCACCAACTGCCGAGGACACGCCTCACCCGCGACAATGACCGAGCGGAGCGAACCCAGCCGGTTCGTCCCCGCACCGTCGAGAATCTCGCCGTAGAGGCTGGGAAACGTCAGCGTGTGCGTGATCTTATTTTCGACGATCAGGCGGGTGAGTTGCTCCGTCTCCCAGCGGAAGTCCGCGGGAGGAATGACCAGAGTTCCTCCCGTGACCAATGTATGAAAAAGGCCCGCTACCGAACTGTCGAAGGCGTAGGAGGACAGCAGCAGAAATCTTTCGGGAGCATCCTTGTAATAGCTGAGCCGCGCGTGCGTGGAGTACGCGAGGTTGCGATGTGTGATCTGCACGCCCTTCGGAGCGCCCGTGGAGCCCGAAGTGTAGAGGATGTAAGCCAGGTCCACTGACCCGGCAGCAGCATGGCTTGCGAGCTCTCGCAGTTCATCGTTCGATTCCGGCAAGGCCGCGTCTACAAAAATGGTCGGAAGCCTTGCCGACAGCGCAGCGACCACAGAATTCTGCTGCGTGAGCAGCACCTTGGGCTGGCAGTCTTCGAGAATCAGCTCCAGCCGCTGGCGAGGATTGGTGGGATCAAGCGGGACATAGGCGCCTCCTGCCTTGAGTACGGCAAGGATGGCGATCATCATCTCCACGGAACGGTCCAGACAAAGCGCCACCGGAACGTTCGGTCCGACTCCCATCTTCCGCAGCACATGGGCAAGCCGGGAGGCTCGCCGGTCAAGTTCGCCGTAGGTCAATTCCTGATTTCCGCAGCATACCGCCGGTGCATGCGATTTCTTTTGCGCCTGCTCCTCGAAAAGCACATGAACCGGTACTGGCGTGTAAGGCACCGCCGTATCGTTCCACTCCACCAGAATCTGCTGCCGTTCGGCGGACGCCAGGAGGGGAAATTCGCTGATATGCCGTTTGGGATCGGCTACGATACTCTCGAGCAGCGTCTGCCAATGTTCCGCCATACGGCGGACTGCACGGGCATCAAAGAGCGCGGTGTTGTAAATCAGGCGGCAGAGCAGGCCGTCTGGCCGGTCGTCCAGCACCATGCATAACTCGAACTTGGTGGCACCCGTTTCCACCTCGATGCAGGTCAGGTCCCATTCCGGTGCAATCGGCGTGAGTGGCGGCTCCAGCGAAAACAAAATCTGAAACAGAGGGTTGCGGTTCGGGTCGCGTTGGGGCTGCAATTCAGCAACCAGCTGATCGAGTGGAACTTCGTCGTGGGAGAGCGCCTCCAGAGTGACGCCGCGCACGCGATCGATCAGTTGCCGGAAGGTAGGGTCACCGGAAAGGTCGGTGCGCAAGGGAACGGTGTTGAGAAAATAACCCAGCAGCTTCTCGCTGCCCGGATGGCGCCTGCCCGCGGTGTTGCTTCCAACCAGTATGTCTTCCTGCCCACTGTAGCGATATAGAAGAACGTTGAAGGCGGCCAGCAGGGTCATGAATAAAGTGACACCCTCTTGCCGGCACACTTCGCTCAACGATTCGCTCAACGTCGAGGGAAGCGAAACCGAGTGCATCGCCCCTCCGAAAGTTTGCACGGCCGGAGCGGAACCAGACGCGGGCAAGTGCAGTGAAGGCAATTGACCGCTCAATTGCCCTCGCCAATACTGCATGTGAGGCTGCAGGGCGGAATCCCCCGTCCGTTCCTTTTGCCAGAGAGCGTAGTCGCCAAACTGGAAAGGAAGTTCGGGCAAGGGCGACGGTTGTCCTCGGGAGAACGAATCGTAAAGAGTGACAAGTTCCGGCAGAAAAACCCGGTAGCCACTGAAGCCATCGAAGATGAGGTGATGGAGAGTGACATAGAGCCGATGCTCCTGCTCGTCCAGCCGTACGAGCTTGGCTCGGAACAAGGGACCGCTGGCCAGATCAAAAGGAAGGCGGGCATCGGCCGTAGCCAGACGCACCGCTTCGGCTTCGCGCTCGACGGCAGACAGCGGGCGGAGATCGACCTCCGGGAGCTCGACAGGAAAAGGCTGCCGTACGCGTGGCACAGGTTCGCCATCGACCGTCGGGAATGTGGTTCTCCAGGCTTCGTGACGGCGAACGATTTCGCTGAAAGCACGCTCGAGTGCAGCCACATCGAGCGGCCCGCGATGGCGCACGGTGAGCGGTTCGTTGTAGAGCGCAGTGTTGGGAGCAAGTTGCGCGTGCAGCCAGAGTTGCTGCTGCGCGAAGGTGAGGGGCAGCGCCGCGCCGGGAGCGCGAGGCGTTACCTGGGACGCCGGCTCGAAGGCGGACTCCAGGTGAGTCCGGAAATAAGATTCCAGAAGTAGCTTGCGCCGAGCCTCGGTGAGTACTTCAGACATGATTTCCCGATGATCGCGCCTTCGTTACCAAGACGCCGACTGATAAAACTTTAGACGGTCACGCTCTCCGGCTCCCCTATCGTCACCTGCTTGCCGCGAGAGGCCATGGCAAAATCATAGGCCTGCTCGAGCATCAGGATATTTTGTTCGGCCGTGTATTTCTGCTCGAATTCCTGCCGCGCGCGCCGTCCCATCTCCTGCATCTCAGCCGGATGCTCCCAGGCCCACTGCGCTTTTCGTCGGAGATCTTGCACATCGCCAGCCTCGAAATGCAAACCGGTTACGCCATCTTCGATGATTTCCTGCATGGCGCCCAGACGTGACGCGACTACGGGAACTCCGCAGGCGAACGCTTCCGCGATGGTGACGGGAAAACCTTCGTACCACTCACTGGGGAAAACCAAGAAGCGTGCGGTCTTCATCGCAGCCAGGGTTTCCGCGCGAGGCAGCCGCCCTCGGTAGGTCACTGACGGCAACTTCCCCGCCATCTGCGCGGCCCCGATCTGCTCGCTGCAAGGTCCGTCGCCCACAATGTGGAGAGGTATTGCAGGCAATTCCTTCCAGGCTTCGAGCATCGCAGGCACACCCTTGGACTTCACCAGTCGGCCGACGAACAGAGCGTATTCCCCGGGTCCGGCTTTCGCTCCGGGATCCGGCAGCACAAAATTCGGCTTAACGCGGACGCGGTCTGCAGGAAGTCCGCCTGCGATCAGCTTGTGCCGGGAGAACTCCGTAAGCGCGATGTAGCAGTCCACCATATTCGTCCACGTGCGGGCGCGCCGGTGCACATCGACCATCAAAGTGAGGACTGCGGTGCCCAGCTTCGATCCTTGATAGCAGCCGTAGCGAACCCCGCGCAGTACGCCGTGATCCAGGCATTCCTCGCACACCTTGCCATTGCGGTAAAGCTCGGCGCCGGCGCAGAGCAGGCGGTAGTTGTGCAGCGTCTGCACCACCGGCACTCCTTCACGGCGGCAGGCATAGTAAATCGAAGGCGAGATGCGAGGAAAGAAATTATGAATGTGAACTACATCCGGCCGCGACTTCTGCAGCAGGGTGCGAAACTCGCGATGCCAGCGCCGCGACCAAACACAGTCCACCGCCATGCCGATCTTTTTCGCCACGCTGTCCGGATAAGCATTCTGCTCTTCAACCTGCGTGACCTGATGCCCGCGCTCCCGCAGCAATCGGGCTTCCGATTCGAATACCTGGTCTTCCCCACCGGCCATCAGGTAACGGTTGTGGACCGAAATGATGTTCAAAGGATGCATGGCAAGAAACTACACAGCGAATCAGGTTAGAACGCGACTTCTTCCGCGTGGCGGGAAACCGCAATCTCCGCATCCACTGCTTTGAGTGTGGCCAGTTTCCGCTCCAGCAGGATGAAGGCGACCACAACATACAATACTTGCGCCAGAACCATGCTCCAGATCACTCCGCGCAGGCCGAAATAGCGGGTCGCAGGAATGCCAAAAACAATGGCGACGATGCTGGCGGCGCCGTTGGCAAAAAACAATGACCGCGGATACTCCATCGCCCGCAGCACGATGGCCGGACCAAGCGCGGCGCTCCAGATCACAGTCTCAGCGGCAAACAACGGCAACAACGAACTTGCGTCCATGTACTTGCCCGCATAAAGCAGATTGAACAGTGGACGCCGCAATGGAATAAGAACAATCCAGTACGCGATTGCTCCCACTACAAACAGAGCGGTAAGCTTGCGCGTTAATGCAGTCGAACCCCGCCTGCCCTCAGCTCCCTGCACGCGCGCGGCATAAGGCAGAAACAGCATGGAGAGCGCAGCGTAGGTCTGCAGCACGGGACCACCCAGATTCATCAGCGCCCGCAACTCCGCAGTCACCGCCAAGCCCGAGATCTTACTCACCAGCGGAATGTATACGTACGTGGGAACCCAGCCCACAATGCAGGTGCCGAGCGCCCATTTGCCATAGTTCCAATGCTTCTTCCAGGTTTCATGCAGGTGCATCGTCGCCGTGGCGGGCTCCAGTTTGGTATTCAACTGGAACACCATAATGACGCCGCCCACCAGCGCCGCGAAACCCATCACCAGAAAAGCGCTGAACGCGGAGAGCCATCCCTGCTTATTCAGAAGAAACGAACCAGCTACAACCAATACGCAGTAGAAAGAAGAACCAAACGCGGCGGGACCTGGCGACAGCTTGAGATAGAAGCTGCGGCGGCCAAGAGCATGTATCAAAATAAATGGGGTAGCCGCCGTCATGCCGGCAAACGCCATCGCCAACGCGGGCGAGTGCCACCACACCTTCGCCGCCACCGCCGTTCCACCCATCAGAACGCACATGACGGCAGAGACTCCCCAATGCAGCCAGAAGTTGGACTTGAGGTAGCCCCGCAGATTCTTGCTGTAGGTGGTGCCGGAGAAAACCGAGAGCGGCTCCAGCAGCAGAGCCTGATACAGAAACGCCACCAGGATGAAGATGCTGAAAACCAGCGCGTAAGCGCCATACTGCTCCGGCGCCATCCAGCGCGCCAGCAGAATCCCGAGCAGGAAATTCGATCCGGAGTAGAGTCCGAAGTCGAGCAGAGCCAGCCCTCCCTTGGCCGCCCAGGGAAGAAACTTTTCGGTGATGAACCGGCGGCTGAGCAGCGGGATGCGTTCCTCGTCCCTCTGCACTTCCACCGCTCCAGTCTCCTCTCGCAAACTCACCGGCACCAGAAACTCTCCTTAATGATATCGATATTAATATTGCGCGGTCGAACTCCATTCACTCCAGTCAAGCGGGTGAAGCCCGAGCGGGCGAAGCCAGATCAATAGTCAGCGCGGCTGATCAGCTAGCGGGAACTCAAAGAGCCTACCCGGGAGTCATCGAAACGCTGCGACCTTGCCAAGTCCAGTCTGGCACACAAGGCAGCAGCCAGCTGCCGGACGTTCGGCTCGTTCAAAATGTTGCCGTGGTCGCCATCGATTTCGTGAACCTCGAGTCCACCAGCAGCATATTGCTGCCAGCCGTTCTGGGAATCGTCGAGGCCGCGCAGAGCCTTCTCGCTGGCGCGGAAAAGCGCTACGGCTCCGGGAAACACCGAAGGCCGATACTTCTGTTCCGCAGCCGCGCAAGCTTCGCGAACCGCTTTCACGGCGGGGGGTAGCGACAGCGAATCGATGCGCCGCCTTATGCCGCGCCAGTAGCGGGTCCCGCGCTTCTTCAAGTACGCCAGCTTTTGCGCTGGGGATAGCGAGAAAAACCGGCCGAGCAACGACGAATTCGATTGCTGGCCCGCGAAGTAAGTGTCGACCAGCGCCAGGAGCCCGATTTCCTGGCCGGCTTCCATCAGGCGGCGAGCCACTTCGAGCGCCACCAAACCTCCGAAAGAATAACCGCCGAGATAGTAAGGCCCGTCGGGCTGCGCCTTCCGCAAGTATTCGAGATGCAGTTCGGCCATGTCATCGACGTTATTAAGCACCGGCAGTTTTCCATCGATGCCTTGCGCCTGAAAGCACAGAAACGGCTGATCGGGCGCCATGTGCCGCGCCAATTCGTGAAAGCGCATCACCGTGCCACCCAAACCATGCACAAAGAAAAACGGCGGCTTCGTCCCCGTGAATTTCAGCGCGACGAGCGGCGACCACGAATCGTCCTCTTTCTCAATCAGCCGCACCATTTCTTCCACGGTGGGAGCCTGAATAAAGGCAGTCAGCGTCAGTTTTTTGCCGAATTCCTTCTCGATCCGGGTGGTCAGGCGCAACGCCAGCAGCGAATGCCCGCCCAGGTCGAAGAAGTCGTCGCGAATCCCCACCGCTTCCCTGCCCAGCACCTGCGCCCAAAGCCGGGCCATCTTCGATTCGAATTCGCTGCGCGGCGCTACAAAGTCCGCGGCGTGAGTAGGCTCGGCAGGCTGAGGCTCCGGCAACGCGCGGCGATCGACCTTGCCGTTCGGAGTGAGCGGAAAGCTCTCCATGAAAATAAAATCCGCCGGCACCATGAACTCAGGAAGCTGTTTTTTCAAGTAGTCGCGAAGTTCGGTTGCGGCAACGCCTCCCGAAGTCGTAATCAAATAGGCTGCAAGCTGTTTTCCACCACCCGCTTCCCGCGCCGTCACCACAGCCTGCGCCACGGCAGGATGTTTCTCCAGCACCGCCTCGATCTCCCCAAGTTCGATCCGGAAACCGCGGATCTTAACCTGGAAGTCGATGCGGCCCACAAATTCCAGGTTCCCGTCCGGCAGACTGCGAACCATGTCACCGGTCTTATACAAGCGTGCTCCGGGCTCACGGCAGAACGGGTCGTCAATAAATTTCGTCTTCGTAAGCTCGGGTTGATACAGGTATCCGCGCGCCAGCCCAACTCCGCCAATATGCAACTCCCCGGAACCGCCCGCAGGCACAGGCTGCAAGTCCGCATCCAGCACGTGAAGGCGGACATTCGCAATCGGGCGTCCAATGGGAAGATTGTCCGGGAAAGGCTTTTTCGGATCAGGCTCGTAGGCTGTCGCGATCACGCTGGCTTCCGTGGGACCATAAGTATTGATCCAACGGACGCGCGCGCCGCCCGCTTTCAGCCACGCCGAATAGGCAGAAGCCGAAGCTTTTTCACCGCCGACAATCACCAGCCGCAAACTCTCGGGCAGCGCCTGCTCGGTCTCGGCCAACTCGTGCACCAGTTCGTGCCAGTAGGCCGTGGGCAAATCGAGGACGCTGATCTTTTGTTTCCCCACCCAGCCCAAAAATTCAGACGCAGAAAGCGGAACCTGCTCGCCGCGGGGAATCACGCAGCCGCCAGCAAACCAGGTGGGAAGAGTCTCTTCGATGGCGATGTCAAAGCTGATCGAGGAAAACTGCAACACTCGATCGGCCGCAGTCAGCCCGTAAAGGTCAATCGACGCAATGCCGTGGTTGACCAGGCCGGCGTGCGTTAACTGCACTCCGCGCGGCTTGCCGGTCGAACCGGAGGTATAGATAACATAGGCCAGATTCTTCGAAGTCGTGTTCTCCGACAAATTTTCACTGCTCTCATGGGCCAGCTGTTCCCCGATCGATTCGAGGTAAACAACTTCCGCTTCCGCCGTGCCGATTACCGAACGCAATTCCGGTTGCGTGATCAGAACCGGAGCCCGCGAATCTCGCAGGATGTGAGCAAACCGTTCGCTCGGATAGTCTGGGTCCAGCGGCGCGCACGCCCCGCCCGCCTTCAGCACACCCAGCAATGTGATCAGCAACTCGGCAGAGCGTTTCAGGCAAACTGCAATCGGCACGTCCGGTCCAACATTCTTGCCACGAAGAAAACGAGCCAACTGGTTGGCTCGCCCGTTCAATTCTCTGTACGTAATCTGTCGCGATCCATCCTCGACAGCAATCGCCTGCGGAGTCATCGAAGCACGGCGCTCAATCAATTCGTGAATGCACCGATCCGCGGCGTAGGTTTTGAACGTTCGACCGCACTCGTCCAGGAGTTGCTGGCCTTCAGCATTCGTCGAGGGACACGCGCTCGTGAAAGCTGCAAGCGCGGTTGCAGTCCCGCCAGGACTACTCACCTTCGGGGTCTGCGCCCGATCTTCGTCCCGATCCTGACTCACGGGCACCGACTTTGTAGACCGTCCCGGACCCTCCAGTGCGATCTTGAGGGAAGTGAGCCCCCGCAATCCCAGATTCGTGCGCCAGATCAATTCTTGCGGCTCCAGATGAAACTTCGGAAATCGCCGCAACAGCGACTCGAAAACAACTTGCCCTTCCAGACGCGCCAGCGGCGCGCCAAAACAGAAGTGAGCCGCATAGCCAAACGCCAGGTGACGGTTGTCTTCCCGCACCACGTCGAACCGATCCGGATCTGGAAACCGTTCCGGATCGCGATTGGCCGCGGCCATCACCGCGATTACAGCTTGCCGCTTGTGAATCTGCCTGCCGCCAAGTTCGCAGTCCTCGGGAGCCAGCCGCGCCGTATGCTGGCTCGGGCTCTCAAAGCGCAGCATCTCTTCCACCGCAGAAGGAATCAGTGACAGATCACCGCGCAGCTTTTCCATCTCATCGGGATGCCGGAGCAAAGTCAGCACTCCGTTGCCAATCAGGTTCGTCGTGGTCTCTTGACCGCCGACCATCGTAATGATGACATTGGCTACGATCTCTTCTTCGTTCAGCCGGTCACCGCCGATCTCAGCAGTGATCAGGGAGTGGATCAGCCCTTCGCGCGGATGCCGCTGTGTCTCCCGCACCGCCTCGCGAAAATATGCGGTCATATCTTCGACGGTGCGCAGCACGGTTTGCGCATGTTCAGGATTGTGCTGAAAGTTCCCCAGCATCTCGGCAAAGTTGCCCGACCATTCCTTGAGCCGGTGCCGGTCCTCCACCGGCACGCCGAGCATCTCCGCCGTAATGATCGCGGGCAGAGGCTCTCCCAGATCTTCGATCACATCCATGGATCCGCGCTGCTCAAACTCGTCGAGCAACCGGTCGACAATTTCGCCCATGTGCGAACGCAGCACCTCGATGCGCGCTGGGCTAAAGGCTCGCGAAGCCAGACCGCGCAGCCGCGCGTGCTGCGCTCCATCCATAAAAAGCATCTGCTGCACCATGAGCTGCGCAATCGGGCTCAGGTGCGCCAGCCCCATGGAGGCAAGCTGCTCGGGAGTAGGCGTGCGGTTCGCCGAGTACGAGTGCAGCACTTCGAGCACATCGGCGTAGCGAGTGACGACCCAGGCGTGCAGGAAGGGATCCCAATGCACGGGAGCTTCCTCGCGGAGGCGGCGGAAGAGCGGGTAGGGATTGGCGAGGATTTTAGGATCGAGCAGGTGGTAAAGGCTGAGGGCCGAGTCGGCGCCTTCGATGCGGGATTGCGGCTGGGCGCCCGGCGGCACTACTGTCTCCTCGGTCGAATGGCCTGCGGCGGAATGGCCCCATCGCCATTTCCGGCACCCATCTTCACCAGAATGAGATTCTCCACTTCCACTGACATCTCTTCGAGCGTGGGATGGTCGAACAGGCTGAGCAGGCTTAGCTCCACATCAAATGCTTCCTTGATCTTGGTGATCAGTTGCGTGCCCAGCAGCGAGTGCCCGCCGAGCAGGAAGAAATTATCTTTCGCGCTGACTTGCTCCACGTGAAGCAACGGCGCGAGGATCGCGGCCAGGCGCTGCTCCACAATCGTGCGCGGCGCGATGAACTCCGATTCCGGCAGCGTGTTCCATTCGTTCAGAACCGGCAACGAGGCGTAATCCACCTTGCCGTTTGCGGTCAGCGGCAGCGACGGAATCTTTCCGAACACAGACGGAACCATATATTCAGGCAAGCGCCGCGAGAGAGCCTGCCGCAGGTTCAAGAGAGTAATCTGCGCATCCGGCGCCAGCACCAGATACGCAGCCAGGCGCTTCTCCTCATTCTCTCCGCCCAGCAGCGCCACCGCACTGGCTTGGATGCCCGGATACGAATTCAAGGCGCCGGCAATTTCTCCCGGCTCCACACGGAAACCACGAATCTTGATCTGCTCATCTACGCGCCCCAGGAATTCCACTTCGCCGTTGGGAAGAAAACGTCCCAGGTCACCGCTGCGATAGAGTCGTCCGTTCTTGCTGCCCTCGAAGGGACTACGCACAAACCGTTCCGCCGTGAGCGCAGGATTGTTACGGTAACCGCGAGCCACTCCCGCTCCGCCAATGAAGATTTCTCCCGAGCTCCCGTCCGGCACCGAACGCATCTCCCCGTCGAGGATGTGAATCTCAGTGTTGTCGATGGGGCGGCCGATCGAAGGCACGCCGGCCGAGGGCTCGGCTGACACCAGACCTGAGGTTGCCACAACCGTGCACTCGGTGGGGCCGTAGTTATTGACCAGCGCAAACGGCGCGTCCACTGCGGGACGCCGGCGCAGCGCATCCGCGCCCGTCAGCAGGATGCGCAATGCGGTTTCTTGCGGCCACTGCAGCTGAAGCATCCGCTCAGCGATGGCCGTCGGCAGGAACGTGATCGTAATCCCGCTCGCCACCAGCCAGTCACGAAGCGCTTCCGGGTGATTCCGAACCTTTTCTTCCGGAATCGCCACGCAGGCCCCCGACGCCAAGTATGGCCAAACTTCCCACACCGCGGCATCGAAGCCCACCGCCGCTTGCACCGTGGCACGGTCAGTGGCATTTACCTTGAACGCCCGCACGTGCCAGGCCACCAGGTTCAGCAGACTTCCATGGGTGACTTCGACTCCCTTGGGCTGCCCAGTGGAACCGGAAGTGTAGATGACGTATGCAAGGTTGCCGGGCGAGATCTCGACCTCCGGCCCGTGAATTGTCTGCGCCGACGAGCCCGCATTCCGCTCGCCGGAATCCACCACAACCCACGGTCCCTTGGGCACGCGACGAGATAGCGCGGCGTCCGAAACCACAGCGGTAACCTTCGCGTCCGTCAGCATGAACGCCAGCCGTTCCTCGGGAAGCGTAGGATCTAGTGGCAGGTACGCCCCACCCGCTTTAAATGCAGCCACCGCTGCAATCACCGACGCCGGCGAACGCTCCATGTACACGCCGACCAGGCATTCCGCACCCACACCCACTTTCCGCAGACGGTGCGCCAGCCGGTTGGCCTGGCGATCCAACTCGCCATAAGTCAACGTCTGGCCGCCGCCGGTAACGGCTGCTGCCTCGGGGTTCGCTTGAGATCGTTGCTCCACCAACTGCAGCACCGAGGCAGGGCACGGGCCCGGCAGCGGTACCTTCAGTTGTTGGACTTCGACCACTTGCGTTTCGGGTTTCAACGTAAGTCCTTTCCCGGCTAAATCGGCAAGGCCCCGGTCACGCGTCAATCTGGGGGAGATCGAACGCTGCCCAATGTTTTCCCCGCCAACCGGCAAACGCATTTCGCTACCTGGCCCGGTGGTTCCTGTACCTGCTAGCGGCCGGCGGCGACACGCTCGGCCTCCAGCTTACTTCCGCTTGCGGATCACCAGTTCTTCAATCGTGTTCACGCTCTTCAACGTCTCCGCGTTGATTTCATCGTCACTGACCCGCACCCTCAACTCTTCCTCGAGAAATGAAACCAACCGAAAAATTCCGAGTGAATCGATTACGCCGTTCTCCATGAGCGGATCGTCGTCGGTAAAAGATGTGACGCCCTTGGGCTCGGCCAGTTGCACTTGAATGAACTCGCGGATCTGATCCTTGAGAGCGGATTGGGTTGCGGGTGTTTGGTTCGCGGACATTGGGAACATTCCTCCTGGAAATTAGAAAAGCTCAAAATCTGCACGCTTCCTCGAAAAACTTTTAAGGAGCCACCAGCGTTGCGGCGGACCGCAAACTTTCCTGCGTCAGCTGCACTCGATCCACCTTCCCGGTGGAAGTCTTCGGCAACTGCTCGCGAAACTCGATGGACTCCGGAATCATGTACTTCGGGATCCTCGTCCCGCAGTACTGCTGCAACTCTGGCGCGGTCACCCTGATCCCGTCATGAAAAGCAACCACCGCCCGGATGCGGCTTCCTACAATGTCATCGGGGATCGCGATGGCCACCGCTTCCTTCACCGAGGCGTGGTTCAGCAGCGCGCTTTCGATTTCGCCCAGCTCAATGCGGTAACCGCGGCTCTTGATCATGCTGTCTCGCCGCCCCAGAAAATAGTAGTTGCCGTCATCCGCCAATTCGACCAGATCGCCGGTGCGGTACATCTTCTCCTCGAAATTCGGCTGGAAAGTGTTGGGCAGGACCATCTTCTTCGTCTTTTCCGCGTCCGCCCAGTAGCCATACGTGACCGAAGGTCCGCGCACATACAGTTCGCCGGTGCCGCCCGCCTGCGTGACAATCTCGTTCAGGTCGTTCACGGCAAACACTTCCGTGTTCTCACACGCGATGCCGATGGGCAGCTTCTCCATGCTGGCCAGCCGTTCCCTCTCCACCTTGTAATAAGTGCAGACGTTCGTTTCCGTGGGACCGTAGAGATTAAACAGATCGACTTGCGGCAGCAGTTGCGCAAGCTGCTGCAGGTACTTCATGGGAAACACTTCCCCGGCAAACAGGATGATCCGCAATCGATGCAGCTTCTCCGCATTTAAGTTGGCATGCAGAAGCAGCAGGGTCAGCGCCGAAGGCACCGAGTACCACACCGTAATTCCCTGCGTCTCGATAAAGCTCGCCAGCTTCGCCGGAAATAACGCCAGATCCTCCGTGATCATGTATAGCGACGCTCCCGCTTCGATCGCGTTGTAAACGTCGAACACTGAGAGATCGAAATGCAGAGGCGCGTGGTTCGAGAGCCGGTCCTCACTCGTAATCTTGAAAACATCCGCGCACCACTCCACAAACGTCAGCGCATTCTGATGCGTGAGCATCACGCCTTTGGGGCGTCCGGTCGACCCAGACGTGTAGAGAATGTAGGCCAGATCAGTCTCCGTGAGGACCACCGCAGGCGCCTGCGCCTCGGGATACTCGCCTAACATCGTCCACGGGATCACTCCACCGCCGTTGGAAGATTTCGGCGCGTCGTCGATCAGCACCGCGCAGGCCAGCGTTTCGAGCACGGCGCTGTCGAGCCCGCGACGCTTGTCCTCGCGCGTAATCAGAACCCGGATGCCACAGTTCCCGATGATGTATCCAATTCTCTCCGCCGGCGCCTGAGGATCGAGTGGAACATAGACTCCGCCAGCCTTCACAACCCCAAGCATTGCAACCACGGACTCCACGCACTTGGGAAAACAAATCCCTACGCGGTCGCCCTTGCGCACTCCGCGCTCCCGCAGCAAGTGGGCTAATTGGTTCGAACGCTGTTCCAGCTCCCGATAGGTGATGCTGCGGCCGCGCGCCCACACCGCCAGCTTCTCTGGATAGCGAGCCGCGCTCTTTTGCAAAAGTTGCTGCAGGATGTAAGCCATGGTCTAGGTTATCCCTACCGCTTCTTGTAGTCGGGGAGTTAAATCAGAGTCCTTGAAACCCTGCAATAATCACTCGCTGAATCTCGGATGTTCCCGAGTAGATCTTTCCAGAAACCGCATCGCGCAAATCGCGCTCCATCTCATACTCAGCCATGTAGCCGTAGCCGCCATGAATCTGAATCGCATCCAGGCACGCCTGCACCGTAGCCTCACTTACATAAAGCTTCGCCATCGCTGCCTCGCGCAACGCGTGCCGTCCCTGGCTCTTCAGCCAAGCCGCCTTATACAGCAGCAGGCGCCCGGTCTCCAGCCGGACTTCCATGTCGGCAATCATGTTCGCAATTGCCGAATACTTTCCAATCGCCTGGCCGAACTGCTGCCGCTCGCGCGCATACTTTACGCAAGTCTCGATCAGCCGTTGCATCATCCCAAGGTGGCTGGCCATAATGCAGGTGCGCTCCCACTCCATCGAATGGGTGAAGATTGCTTGTCCGCTGCCTTCCTTGCCCAGAATATTCTCCGCCGGAACTTCACAATCCACCAGCGCCACTTCCGACATCGGCGAAGTCCGCAAGCCCATCTTGTGCAGCTTCTTTCCCAGCACCAGCCCAGGAGTTCCCTTCTCCACCAGGAATCCCGTTACTCCGTTCGCACCCTTCGACGGATCCACATTCGCGAACACGACAAACAAATCTCCATGCGTGGTGTTCGTGATAAACGTCTTGGTGCCGTTGATCACATACCGGTCGCCTTTACGCTCAGCGCGCGTCCGCATGCTGTAAGCATCGGACCCGGACATGGGCTCGGTCATGCAGTGCAGCCCGATCCACTCCCCGCTGGTGAGCTTCGGCAAGTAACGGCGCTTCTGCTCTTCCGTGCCAAAAGCCATCAGTGGCAGTTCGCTCGTCCACATGTGGGCGTTCAGCGAGAACAGAAAACCATTGTCCTGGCATCCATAGCCGAGAGCTTCCAGCGCACACGCCGTTGTCAGCGTATCTGCCCCGCCGCCTCCGTACTCTTGCGGAACCGGCAGCCCCTGAATTCCGAACTTGGCGCACTTTGTCCAGAACTCCCTGGGGAACTCCTCCTCCCGGTCCCGGCGACCGAGATCGTCGTTCAGTTCCTGCTTGGCAAACCGGATCACTTCCTTGCGAAACGCCGCCTGCTCTTCACTCCACGAAAAGTCCAAGATCGTTCCCTTCCATATCTATGTCCGAGCTTTCTCGTCGCTCGCCGCCGCGCGCGGCGGCGTAGGCAGTTCGCTGCTGCTGCTGCCGTTGCCTGCCGCAGCGGCTGGTTCCACCGGTTTACCGTTAGTGCCCTTCGATTTCTCCTTCGCCTCAACCGTGCGCCAGGTGAATCGTTTCGGCCGGCCGCCCGGCAGCTTGATGCGCGCCGGAACTCCCATGATCGTCACATTGGGCGGGACATCGACCAGCACCACGCTGTTCGCGACCACGACCACGTTATCTCCGATCGAGACATCCGCCAGCAGCTTCGCGTGACTCCCGAAATAGACGTTGTCGCCGATTTTCTTGACCCCTGTCCCGATCACCACGCCCGAATTGAAGGTGCAGTTAGAACCAATCTTTACCGGCCCGATCTGAAGTCCAAAGGCCGTGTGCAACACCAGCCCCGGCCCAATCTCGGCATCGGGTGAAATCAGCGTGCCCGCCATAAATATCTGGATCATCCTCTGCCAGATCAGCGAAAAAATCAGCAGCACCTGGCGCACCACCGGAATCCTGCACTTCAACACCCAGTGCGCCAGCCGGTATTGCACAATCACCGGCGTCTCCAGGCGCAACCAAACTCGCCACCATCCCTTTTCCAGCGTGCGATGCGTGCTGGCAGCCTGCAGATCCGCTCGCAAATTATCGAACATGGCCCATCCTTCTAATCTGTTGCGTTATTTCTAAGGTCTCACGACCTCCTACAACTTATAGCCTCGCAAAAGGCTATTGGTGTTGGCTAGTCCCATCGGCCGGTACTCAATATTTGAGAAGCCTGCTTCTTCCATCCATTGCCGGGCTTCTGCCACCGAGTGGTTCCTTCCGGCCGCCGTCGTGCATAGCAGAATCAGATCAAGCACCGCAGGCCAACGCCCACCTCTGTGGTCATCGCGCAGGAACTGGGCTTGCACTACCACGGAGCCTCCACGGTTCACATTCTTGTAAACCTTCTTCAGCAGCGCTCGGCTGGCCTGCTCCCCCACCATGTGGAGCATGTTAGAGACCAGAACAATATCATAGGAACCCGGCACTTCACCCTTCACAGCATCGTAGGGTAGATAGTGGATCTCATTCTTCAGCGGATACTTTTTCTCGACTTCCTTCGCCACCTCCAGAACCTCCGGCATGTCCTGCAGGTAGAGCTTCAGTTTCGGATTATGCATGCCCAGGTGGAACGCATAGACGCCCGGCCCGGCGCCCAGATCGAGCAGGGTTTCGCACTTGCTCGTGTCCAGGTGGCGCACCAGTTCTTTTCCTCGCAGCGCCGCGTAGTTCTCCATCGCCATTTCAAAATCGCGTCCGCCGTCCTTATCCGTTTTCAGGTACTCCGCCAGATCCACGCTGGGGCTGGATTTCACCACTGACTCAGCCAGCTTCGACAAGCCCTGGCGGAAGAAATTTAGATTAAGAATCCAGTCTCCCAAGTAATTTTCGCCGGCGGAAGGCAAGAGCACCAGACGGCACATCGGCGCTACCCGGTAGATTTCCCGGTTGTCAGTTTCGAGCAGCTTGAGCAGCACCCCCGCATCCAGTAAGCGCCCGAGCACATCCGGCCGGGCATTCACTGCCGCCGCCAGTTCTTTCACGCTCTTGCCATCGCCTTCTCCAATGCGCTCGAAAATGCGCAGCTTCAGCAAAGCGAAGATCACGCTCGACCGGAAGAAACCCTCAGCGATCAAATAATCTTCCCCGACCGAAGGCAGCGGACCGGAGCCGTTCAACGACGCTTTTCTGTAGCTGGCTCCGTCTTTCGTCGCGAGTAGATTGAGGGCCACACTCGTGTCGAGCAAGCGCGCCATAGTTTCGCGCCGGGCGCCGACTTCGGCCGCAAGCTCATCCACGGTCTTCTCCCCGTGTGCCAGGAGTTCCAGAATGCCCAGCTTTTTCAAGGCAGCCACTACGCTGGCGTCGTAAAAGCTTTCTGCAATGCTGAGCACACTGATCTGATCGCGCACAGCGCTATGGGTTTCAACGGTCATATCGGATGAGTTCTCCTTGAGAGCTGGAGCCCGGTCGAGCCTGGCTCAAGATGAAGATGCAAATATTAGAACGCCTGATGATTCCGCTAAAGCTTGCTGTAGATCGATTGAGGAATCGGGAAGGTCCGCTGGTTGAGCACTGCGCCCAACACTCGCGCCTTCGCGGT
This sequence comes from uncultured Acidobacteriaceae bacterium, assembly GCA_963827005.1. GTDB lineage: Bacteria > Acidobacteriota > Terriglobia > Terriglobales > Acidobacteriaceae > Sulfotelmatobacter. The sequence continues at coordinate 158,990 of CAWGZD010000005.1, read as the reverse complement.
TTGCAGGTCTTGCGTCGCTTTGCGCGCGCTCTCCCGCCGCGAAGTGTTGGCCTTGAGCACCAGCACCACGCCATCCGCCCCGCACCCGAGCAATACTGCATCGTTAGCATCGCTCAATGCCGCTACATCCAGCAGGACGTAATCAAATTCCGCTCGCAATTCCGACATGCGCAAACGCATGCGGTCGGTGGAGAGCAGGGGTTGCCCTTCCTCCGGATTCGATCCGCAACTCACCATCCACAGGTTCGGGCGCCCCAGGTTGCGCGCAAAGGTCCGCACCGGATCGGGCCGCAGCAACGCGTCCGACAAGCCTTCCTGGTTTTCTGCAGAGAACTGCGTATGCAAGCCCGGACGGCGCAGGTTCGCGTCAACAAGGCAGACCGACCCGGAAACCTGGCTGGCCAAAACGTCGGCCACACGAGCGCACACCCAGCTGCATCCATTGCCGCGTTCCGTCGCCGCGAACACCACGCTCCGCGGCGATTCGTTCCCCGGCATGATGAATAAGCGCTGCACCAGCTTGGTAAATTCCTCGACCTCGCCGCTGGCTATCGTCAGCGGTGAAGCCACGGGCGCGGAGAACACCACCGGCTGTTCCGGAACCACTTCCGGCTCCGCTACGGGAGAGGTCGTATAAAGAGCTTGTTCGCGTCCAATTCTTTGCAGTAGTTCGAAATTACGGCTCATGAATTAGTTTCTCCAAAATCCCTGTGACCGAATGCCCAACTTACCCGACAATTACCACCACGGCCCTGACCACCGAATTGCGCTGTCCCTAGACTCCGGGAAGACCGCCGTGCTGTCAATCCCGCAACCGGACCTTTGCCGCCTTCGCAGGAAAGACCCAGCGTCAGATCTCGGGTCGTGAGCCTTGTGCCAAATCGCTCCGGACGGCCGGCGTAATATTGTACTGGCGGATCTTGTAGAGCAATCCCCGGTAGCTGATGCTCAACAGCTTCGCAGCCCGTTTGCGGTTCCAGCCGGATTCTTCGAGAGCTCTGCTGATGGCGTGGATCTCCGTAGCCGCCCGCAGAGATCGCAGTGCCGCCCACGGCGCCGGAGCCGCAGGGGTCTGCGCCACTGCCACCGGACCAGCAGAAGTCTTTGCCCTCAGTTGCGTTTGCTCTTCCGTTTCGACGACCTGTTTCAATTCCGCGTCTTCCATATAGCTGACCTCGCGCCTTCTGTTCTCTCCCAGGATCTGGTTACTCACCAACGCACGCACCAAAAAAGTCCCACACTAAATCGGCTCCACTTCATAGCCTTGCAGCCGGATCGACACCGAGCGTTGTATCAGCTCCACCGAGATGACCAGCATGCGGTCGCCTTCCTGTCCCACCAGGATGCCCTCGGTGCCATTCAGTGAACCACTGCGAATTCTCACTCGCTGCCCTACCTTCAGAAACGGATAACTCTCAAACGGCACCTTGGCAGCCAGCAGCGTTTGTATGTGTTCAATCTGCTTATCCGGAATCGGCATCCCCTGGCCGTGCACGCCTACAAAACTAACGATCCCCTCGGTACCCAGAACCCGCAACCGTTCTTCGGGTTCGTAGACCATTTGCAGGAAGGCATATCCCGGAAACAACGGAAGCTCCACCAGTTTGCGGCGGTCGCTCCATTGCCGCAACTGGCTTGTCAGCGGCAGAAAGGTTGCGAACCCTTGCCTCTCCAGTTGGCGGGCTACCATCTTCTCGTGCCGGGAACGTGTCTGAACCGCGTACCATTTCGTTGCCCCCGTTCCCCGATCGATCATCAGCCCGGTGCCCTCGCCTGCGATGTTACTCGGTCGCGGCTCCGCCCTCTCAGTCACATTCTGTGACCAGGAAGAACTTGTGTTCCACCCCAAGATGCCACTCCTCTGCGCTGCCCCGGAAACTAAGGGGAAGCGAACTACTGCTCGCTGCCTTCAAATTTTGGGGGGAGATACAGTTCAAGCGACCCGCGAATCAGAAGCGCTACGCGTTGCCGGGTTCTTTCGGACGCACGCGCTACCGAAGTTAGGAGTTAGCCTACGGAAGACTGCAAATTACTGCAAGTGGTCAAAAGCCTTGGTGCCGAAAGTCTCCAATCGTCTATCCGAAACTCGTAACCTCTTGAAACATCGTCCCTTAACGGCAGCCTTTTCCCGACTTTACTGCCCCGGTTTCGGCGTCGGAGGCCCAAAGTAAGCGTCATTGGTTTCGGTCGTGAAAGAGGTCTGAATCTTGTCCAGGGCCTCCTTCAAATTTTGGTTTTCCAATGTGCGCCGAATCTCAGCCTTTGCCTGCTCCTCGGTGAGCCGGTCCTTGGCTTCCAGTTTGTAAATGTAGTGTCCGCCAGGATCGCTGATCACCTGCGAAACCTCGTTCACCTTTAGTTCGAAGATCGCGACCTGCCCCGCGGGTAGTGCGTTGCGCCGAACTTTTCCCATGCTCGTCGCCGGCGCCGCCACCTTGATTCCCGCCGTTGCAAACGCCTCTTGCTGCAGCTTTATGAAATCTTCTCCCGCAGCAGCTTGCGCTCTCAGCTTCTCCGCCAGTTCTTTCATCTCCCGTTCTGACGATGCTTGTTCGGCATCCTGCTCTTCCGGCGTTGACTTTTGTTTGACCTCAGCAGCTTGATTCTTCCCCGTGTCAGCAGCATCATGCGCGGCCGCAGACTTGCGCAGAGGCACAAAAAGCCGCTCCAGCGTGTACTCTTCAAACTCGTCCGGATTCTTTCGGTAGTAGTCTGCGATCTCCTGATCAGAAATGCTCGCCGCATCCTGTTGCAGCTTGTGTGTCAATCCCTGAGTCAGAATCTGCAGCCGGGAGAAGACGATCATCTCGTCATACGGCGGTTGCTTATCCAGCCCCAATTGCTCGGCAGCCTGCGCCATCACCAGCAGACGCGGATATAAACTGGCGAGTTGCTGCTTTACCGACGCAGTCATGTTCGGCCGAATCGCCGCGGCCATTTTTTCAAACTGCGCCCGCGTAATCACCGTCTTACACGCCGTCCCCGCGCCCGCCGCGCCGGACTTCTGACTCCGCCCCGGGCAGTACCCTTTGAGCGTCAGTACCGGAGCATCCATCGCGACCATCGCAGCCGAACTCGCAATCGAGGCTTTCTGGTCGTCGTCATCCCCGGCCGGCTTCCCTGGCGCCCCTGAGTTGGCTTGCCCCCATGCCAGACTGCTGCCCAGCGCACATAGCAACCATACCCTGCGATTCATGCCCGTCCTCCGAATGGTTTGGTGCTTGGGAGAAAATGTAGCACACAGGAAATTCGAGCAGATGGCGGGAACTCTCGTCCCAGTTTCCTGGAAAAAATAAAGGGCTGATCCGATTCTCTGGATCAGCCCCACAACTCTGCGGCCCTACTGAACCGTCAGCGTGATCGTAGTCGCGTTCGAGAGCGGAGTGAACACTCCCGTCGTCGTCACGGTATAGGTGCCTGCCGGTGTGGTCGACGAAGTCTGGATCGTCAGCGTCGATTGCTGAATCGCGCCACCGTAGAGCTGCAGCGGATTCGGCGAGAAACTGCACGTTGTGCCCGCCGGCAATCCCGAGCAGCTCAACGTAACCGCCGCCGCAAACTTCGCCTGCGGGGTGATCGTCACGGTGGAAACCCCCGCCGAACCCGGAGCAACCGACACCGCAGTGGGTGAATCGGAAATGCTGAAGTTCGGTCCCGAACCCGTCAGCGCAACCGTTTGCGGACTGCCCGTGACGTTGTCAGCCACATTCAATGTTGCCGTCTCCGGGCCATACGCGCTCGGAGTCATCACCAGCTGCACCGTGCAGGAAGCCTGCGGCGAAACCAGCCCCGTGCAACCGTTAGTTTGCACCGAGAAGTCGCCTGCATTCGGCCCAGTAAAGCTGTAGCCCGAAACGCTCAGATCCGCGCCTCCAGCTCCGGTGATCGTCAACGGCACAGCCGTCCCGGTCTTGCCCAGCGGCCACTCACCCAAGAACATCGTGCTCGTCGAGAAGCTCACGGCCGGTGCCAGCGGGACGTACCGGATCCGGTTGTTCCCTCCGTCCGCCACGTAAAGATTGTCCTTCCCGTCCACCAGCGCGCCCAGGTTCGACATGCGAGCGTCGATGGCCGGTCCCTTATCGCCGGCAAATGCGCCTTGATAAGACCTGGTCGGAGCGCCCGCCACCGTGCTGAATATCCCCGTCGCTGCACTGCAGCGCTGCACCAGGTTGTCATTGCCGCCCGAGATGAAAACATCGTTCCCTGGATCAATGGCCAACGCCAGCGGATTAAACATCGAAGCCGCCGTGCACAAGCCTCCATCCCCGGCGAACTTCGCCGCCGTAGTCAGCGCGTAGGTTTCAATGTCCCCGCTGCTGGCCACATACTGCACCGTGTCATCCCACTGGTCATCGATCACGACTTCTCCGGTGCTGGTCACGACCACGCCGGCGGGATGGTTAATTCTGGCAAGTGTCGCCAGGCCACCGTTGCCCCTATATCCCGGAAATCCAGTGCCCGCCACCGTGCTCACGGTGTTGGTACTGACGTTCCATTCCCGCACCTTCGCCCCCTGGTAGTCGCTCACGTAAACATTGTTAGCTCCATCCAGAGTGACAAACAAAGGAAACTGGAAAATTGCGCCCAACGGTGGCCCGCCGTCGCCGCATGCTGCCGTCGCAACACAGGACGCGGTGTTGTTTCCGAACACCGTGGCGATATTGCCCGGCGCAATGGTCACTATATTGGCTCCCGACCCGAATGTGATCGTAGTAGTGCCCGTGTTGACCACTCGGACTACCAGATTATTCGAGTCCACGATGTATAGATTGCCCGCCGTATCAAGCGCGATCGAGCTCGGGGCATTCAGCATCGCGCTCGTCGCGAGGCCACCGTCCCCGGAGAATCCGGCATTCCCTGTACCAGCGACCGTCGTGATCACCGCATTCGACAAACCCGGATTCGTTATCTTGCGTATGCGGTTGTTTCCCTGATCCACAATGTACAGGTCGCCCGCGTGATCCTCGGCCACACTCCACGGGTTTGCCAGTGTCGCAGCCGTTGGCAGCCCGCCATCGCCACCCAAGCCTCCGCCGGCAATGGTGTTGATCGTCGGAGTAGTGCCCGCCGTTACCGAGCGAACCCGCTGGTTGCCCGTATCCGCCACCAGAAGATTTCCAGACGCATCCGCGAAGATGCCGACTGGACCGTCAGTCAGAGCAGCCGTTGCCGCCCCGGTGTCACCCGAAAAGCCTTGTCCGCCCGTGGTGTCGACCAGCGTTGTAATTACGTTGCTCCCCTTGGCCACGTACCGGATCCGGTTCGAACTCGTGTCGGCGATGTAAACATCACCCGCCGCATCGGTGAATACGCCCTTGGGCGCCCACAATAGCGCCGAAGTTGGAGGTCCACCGTCGCCGCATCCGCTGTGCTGGTTAAAGCAAGAGAGTCCATTGCCCGCGAAGGTCGCGATGTCGCTCTGCCCTGCCGCTACAACACGAATTTCCTGGTCATGCGTGTCCGCGATGTAGAGATTGCCCAAGCTATCCACGGCAACGCCGTAGGGCATGGTCAAATAAGCCTTGCTCGCCACGCCGCCATCCCCGCATGTCGGCTTAGTCCCCTGGGAGTTGGGGCACGGCAGGCTGTTGCCCGCCACCGTCGCAATATCGCCCGCCGGAATCGCCACGCCCGCAATCGTGATCGAAGCCGTACCCGTGTTGACCACGCGGATGCGATTATCCGTCATGTCGGCGATATAAATGTTGCCCGCTTTATCCACCGCGACCGCTTCCGGCAGGTTAAGGTTCGCCTTCAGCGCCGGACCGCCGTCGCCACAAACTCCCGCGTGGTCGCACTTCGTTCCGTTGCCAGCAACTGTCGTGATCTCGCCGGCAGGCGACACCATGCGAATCCGGGAACCCACGGCATCTGCCAGATAGATGTTTCCCTTCGAATCAATGGCCAGGCCGGCGACTCCGCCGATCAGCGCGTTGATGGCTTTCTTCCCGTCACCCGCGTACCCGCCATAACCCATCCCCGCGAAAACGCTGAGCACGCCTGTCGTGCTCAGCTTGTACACGTACGCTGTGTCTTGCGCGGCAATATAGATGTTGCCCGCTCCATCCTTAATAGCCGCGGTCGGGCCGGGCAGATCAAGGGTCAACGGAGTAGTCGGGACGGCTCCTCCACCGGCGATCGTGTAGATGTAGTTTTGAGTGTATGTCTGGGCTTGCGCTCCGAGGGAACACACCAGGCAAAGCGCCACTGCCCAGAGCCCCATGAAGCCCGTCCTGCACACGATGTTGCGGATCACACGATTAGAATTCACGAACCCTCCCGCAGAATTATCGATCAGAATTTGTCGATCAGAACCCAACGATCACGATATGCCCCACAACGATGGGCCCCACGGCACTCTGTGTTCCGGCACGCCACCGAACCACCGCTCCGGCGTACCTCCACGAGCCTCTTGCAACCAGATTTTCTTCCTCTTAGGGTATCGAATCGGGGGAGACCGGACTCTCCGTGAAAGGCCATGTTTAGAGATGGCACCCCACGGTTGTTGTCTACGCTATCCGGCAATGCAATAAGCTGCAAGAGGTAAAAAGCCTTGGTGTCGAAAGTCCCTACGCTTACGGAAGAAGCCCGTACACATCCAGCTCTGTCTCCGTGCCCACGTACACTTTCCCATTGGCCACAGTAGGAATGGCAAACCTCACGGCGTTGCCCGCCTGGTCCCTGGTTCCAGACTGCGTCGTGTTGTAAAGTTCGACCGCCGTCTGTGCGTTCAGGGCATGAAGCACGGCCGGCCCGGAGGTCAGCGACCTGCTCGTATCCAGCGCCCAGACAATCCCATTCGTCGTGCCATTGGAGGAAATCACCGGAGTTGCTCCCGGCGAAGCCAGTGAATAACTCGACGTCGCGATCGGCGTGGTGACGATCAGCCCATTGCTCACCTCGAAGATCCGCAACGTATCGTAAGTCCCCCAGTAATACAGGTTCCCCTGCCAGAAGGCTGGAGTGCTGAACATGCTGTGCCCCGCAAAGGCCGCCGGAATCTCTTCCACGATCTGCGAATTGTTCTTAAGGTTGTATCCGCCCATGTGCGAACGGTTCACCAGATAGAGGTTGCCGTCTTTCCCCGCTCCCACCGCTAAATAAGGATCAGTCGCGCCCGTCTGGTAAGGAAACAGCAAAGGTCCTCCCGATCCCAAATCCAAATCTCCCAGACTCTCCCGCTTTGCGTTGTACGGTGTGAAGTAATCAACCGCTTTAAGTCCTCCGGTGGACGACAACTTCACATAACTCATGCCGTAGTCGCCACCGCCTTTATTCGCGTCAAACGTCCCGTTGCCGCTCATGAAGAAAATGTTTCCCAGCGTGTCGGCTGCCAGCCCGTCGCCATCCTGCCAAATCCCTCCCTGGTCGCCATTCGGTGTTACGCAAAAGGCGCTGGTCAATTCGAGAGTGGTTTCGTTGTAGCCAATCACCCAGCCATGGTAGGGAAAAATGTTTTCCAATCCATAAGACGCCCACGCGATGTACACCACCCCGTTCACCAGCAACAAGCCAGGCCGCTGGTTCGAGCGCAGCGGATCAAACGACACATACCCGCCCGATGAATTCGCTCCAGTGCCCTTGACCGAAGCCGAAATCACCACCGGACCCCCGAATTTCTCCGCGCCCGTGCTGATATCCAGGGCGTGCAGCCGCTGGTAATACGCGCCATTTTCTTTGGTCGCCGCCACAACGTACAGCGTCTCGTTGTTGACGTCGATCACCGGCGTACTCGTGATCCCGATCTGCGGAGTGATCGAAATTGTTCCGAGATCCGACGACGGAATCGTCGTAATCCCCTTCGCCGGATTGATAAAGCTCGCCCGCCACAGCGGAGCCGCATTACTCCCGGTATTGCTATTGCCGTCAAACGCGTAAACGCTGTCATTCTCCGTGGCCACGTAAACCACCGTGTGCGTACCCTTGCCGATGATCTGCAGGTTGTCAACCACCAGAGGCTCCGCGTAAACCTGCCCGTCGATCGTTTGCGAGAACAGTTTGCCAAATGAATTGACGTTCACCAGCGAGGGAGTCAGAACGGTTTCGTGGATGTTCTGCCCCGAGCGCAGATTATCGAAGTGATAAGTCGTCACATTCACTTGTGAAAATGCAGCGACCGCATGCAGTAGAAACGCCGCGAACACGCTGGCCAGAACTGCAAAGCTGCGCCCCGTACTCCCGCACAACGCGTGTAAGAATTTCACGTTCTTCGCCCCCGCAACGAAGTTTAAAGATGGACTAGAGACGATTCGAGACGGTTGTTGCTTCAGAAATGCCGGCAAGCCCTGAATGCTAACCCGCAACTGAAAATTTCGTTGCGTTGCAACTGCTCAAATTCCAGATCGAATCGTGGAGCCAGACTCTCACGGCAAAACTTCCCGAGCTTTCCCCTAACCTAACTTACCGTCACCGCTAGCTGCAACGGGTCAAAGGCTTGGAGTCGAAAGTCTTCACACATCACACTTTTTATTTTTCGCGCGAACCTATTTCACCCGCCCCAGTGATCGAGCGCGGTATACAATCCGTATTGTCTTTGACGGCCACGCTCGCAGAGGTCGAACTCCCGTTTCGAATCCCCCCGAAACGCCAGAGGTAAAAGTCACCCCACTTTTTGCGGAGGGCATAATCATGTATCGATCCACTCTCCTGGGCGCAGTCTGCATTCTTATTATTACCCTGCCCTCGCTCGGTCAGGTCAGCGTTGTGACTTACCACAACGACAATTCCCGCACCGGACAGAACCTCGCCGAAGTGACCCTCACCCCTTCGAACGTCGCCACCGGGTTCGGCAAGCTCTTCACCATTCCCGTAGATGATTGGATCGTTGCTCAACCTCTCTACGTGCCCAACCTGAATATCAGCGGCGGAACACACAATGTAATTTTCGTGGCGACGCTGAATAACACGGTCTACGCCATCGATGCCGACACTCCCACCACAACCTACTGGTCGCAAAATTACGGCGCTCCAACCTCATTCGCCGGTCTTTGTCAGGATTCGAAGTACCAGAACGCGCCGCATGGCGGCGCCGGCATCGTCTCAACTCCTGTGATCGACGCCAATCTCGGCTCCATCTTTTTTGTCACCAAGACCGGAAACGGGAGTGCGGGAAGCCCCTACGCACTGACTTTCTATGCCGTGAATATCTCCACCGGTGCCACAGTCGCCTCCACAGTTGTGAATCCCGGAGCCTTCGACTGGAACCCATATTTGCAGATGTCGCGCCCGGCCCTCGCCGAAGACCCAACCGGCTCTTACATCTACGTTGGCCTCGGCGCCACCGGATGCCAGGATTTTGAATACGAACACGGTTACGTAATGGCCTACAGCACGACCACCGGCACTCTCGCAGCCTCATTTGCCACCACCGCGGGCGCAAATAACAACGGGGGAATCTGGCAGGGCGGAGCCGGCCTCGCGCTCGACTCGGCCGGAGACATTTACTTCGAGACTGCCGACGCCAACTCCAACGGAAAAACCGCCTACGGCGATAGCATTGTAAAAATCAACACCGGCGCAAACAACCTGACCATCCTCGACTATTTCACACCCTACAATCAGGCCACTCTGCACAAGAATGATTTGGATCTCGCTTCCGTAGGACCATTGATTTTGCCCCAGCAGCAGGGCCCCTATCCCGATCTCCTCGTCGGCTCTGGCAAAACTGAAGAGATCTACGTGGTCGACCGCGACAAAATGGGAAAGTACAGGGCAAGTGGAAACACTAACATCCCGCAATACCTTCCCACGTTGCCGAACCTGACAGGCTGTAGCGTTAAAGTCATCGGCAGTTCCACCGGTGCCACCTGCCGAAACGGCGCTCCCGTCTATTTCAACAATGGAACCAACAGCTTCGTCTACCTGATCGATGATGGCCAGAGTTCTCCGGCCAGCCTTAGCTTTCCCTGCGACGTTTTGCAATACACTTTGACGAACGGCTCGCTCTCGACCACTCCCACTGCCCAAGGATTCTTTGGAACGAACTGTCTCATGGGCAGTCCCTCGATTTCGGCGAACGGCTCGACCAACGGAATTCTCTGGTTCGTGCAGAGCAAAGGCACCGCAACCGCACTCCATGCCGTAGACCCAACCACCCTGGCCCAGCTCTACAACAGCAACGTGAATGTCAGCCGGGACTCCCTGGGCCTTACGGCCCGCTTCGTCACACCCACCATCGCGAATGGGAAAGTCTACGTAGGCGGCAAGGGCGACGTCGTCGTGTATGGCTTGTTGTCCCTGAAAGGTGCTTCGCGCCCCGTCCGAAGCGTCAAGTAGAGACTAAGAAATTAAGACTAAGGAATAAGATTGTGGCGCAGGAAGGAAGAAACTTCGGGACGGGACGCCAACCTTGAGGACTGATCAACCTGGCTCTGATTCACCGGTAAGCGCGCTCCCGCAAACCGGTTGAAGAATGAGACGGCCTACGCCGCTCGCCCGTTCTTCCGCCCGATCATAATAAACAGCGCTCCATCTTTGCCGCCGCCCATCAACATCTCCATTTCAGTGACCCAACGAGTGAACTTGGTCCCCTTGTCGTGCGGCTCGAACAGTTTCTCCTCGTCAGTGAAGGGGCCGGGATCAATCTTCGGAATGCTCGAGAGGTACTCGAAACCATTCGACTCAAACCAGCTCAGCAATTCGCTATAGGTGTGCTTGCTTTCGTGCGGATGCTTGTACTGGTCGAAGAACCACGCGCGTTTTCGGTCCTGGTTATAGTTCTTGTTGCGCATGTGCGCGTCCAGGAAGCTCAGTTTGTCGGCGGAGGCGCGGAACAGGAAGCGCTTGAAGTCGGTGGTCAGCCGGCCAATCTTGTTGTAGAGCCCGATGATGATCACGCCATTCGGCTTCACCAGACGCGCAATCGACTGAAACGCACCCAGCGGGTCAGCCGTATGGTGCAGCACTCCGTTTGACACGACCAGATCAAAAACGCCGGGCTTGAACGCTGGACGGAACAGGTTCATCTGCGTAAAGCCCGCATTTTTGATTCTGCAGCGCTCGCGAAAACCATTGGCCAGGCGCAGCGAATGCAGGCACATGTCAGAACCGAACACGCGCCGGTTATAGTGCATCCCCAGAAAATTCGTAAGCTGCCCCGTGCCGCAGCCCACTTCAAGACACAAAGCTCCTTGCGGAATCTGCTCGCCCAGAAGCCGCGCGAATACGCCCCTCGTCGCTTTCTCCATCAACGTCTGTTCCGAATCGATGTCGTCATAATTCGGAAACGGATTTTCCTCGTAAAACGCCTTCACGATGTCCGTGACGTCGCCCTTCTGCTGCGCCGGATCGTGCGGCGCAAACAGCTGCGGAATTCCGCTATCGACATTGAAGATTTTCTCGCAACCCTGGCAATGGATCTTTTCGCCGTCGTAACGCAGGCTGCCCCCGCAATAGGGGCAAGCCATCACGTCGATGGCGCGTTCAAATAACGGTTGCGGTGCTGCTGGTGCTGCAGTTGGCGTTGCGAGCGTGGTCATTTGCATCCTCTATGCAATCTGCTTGTCGACGATGAAGTTGCCCAGAACCAGAGCGTCCATCTCGCTCTTGGAAAATGTATTGAAGGCGTTCGCCGGAGTGTTCACGATAGGTTCGCCCTTCAAGTTAAAAGAAGTGTTCAGTATCACCGGCACTCCCGTGGCTTGTCCAAAGCGCTCGATCAGCTTGTAGTAGCGCGGGCTCTGCTCCTTGAATACGGTTTGCAAGCGTCCGGTGCCGTCTACGTGCGTGATCGCGGGGAGCGTCGCATGCTCTTTTTCCCTCACCGGCACAACGTACTGCATATAGCGCGCCGGGCAGTGTTTCGTAGCATTCGGCAGTTCGAAATATTTCTCCGCCGACTCCGCCAGAACCGACGGCGCAAACGGACGATACGGTTCGCGGAACTTGATCTTCGCGTTCACAATATCCTTCATGTTCGGATTCCGCGGATCGGCGATGATGCTGCGATTCCCGAGCGCGCGCGGCCCCCACTCAAACCGGCCCTGTGACCAACCGACCACCTTCCCGGTGGTCAATTGATCGACCACGCGATCCAGCAACTCGTCCTCATTATTAAACCGTCTGTGCGGAATGTTGTTCTGTACCAGGAAATCGCTGATCTCGCCATCCGAGTTCTCACGCCCCCAGTAGGCATGCTCCATAGTGAAATTCCGCGGCTTGCCGAGCAGCGTGTTATAGGCCCACAAGGCCGCGCCCAGTGCTCCGCCGCCGTCTCCCGCCGCAGGCTGAATGTACAACTCTTCAAATCCCGATTCGTTCAGGATCCGGGTGTTGGCTACGCTGTTCAGCGCCACGCCCCCAGCCATGCATAACCGCGTCATCCCTGTCGTCTTCCGCAGATGCTTGGCCATCGTCAGCAGCATCTCTTCCGTCACCTTCTGGATGCTGGCCGCAATGTCGGCGTAGTGCTGGTTCAGCTTCGACAGCTCTTTCATGTTGCCCGGCGCAGTCCCAAAATACTGCGGGAAGCCCGTCGCTTCGGTGAAGAACAAACTCTTCGGCGCGCGCGGTGTCCCAAACAACGCCTCAAATTTCGGGCTGTAGGTCTGATACGTCGAGTGGTGAAAGCTGAAATAGTCCATGTCCAGCGCGAATGATCCATCCGGATTCTGCTGGATCATCTTCCAGACTTTGTCCACATAGCGCGGCACTCCGTACGGCGCCATGCCCATCACTTTGTACTCACCCTCGTTCACTTCAAAACCGAGAAACGCAGTGAACGCGCTGTAGAGCAAGCCGAGCGAGTGCGGAAATTCGATCTGCTTCTGCAGCTTGATCTCGTTGCCCCGCGCCACTCCGTAGGTCGTGGTTACCCACTCGCCCACGCCATCGACCGTAAGAATCGCCGATTCATTGAAGGGCGAGCACAAGTAAGCGCTCGCAGCATGCGAAAGATGGTGCTCCGAGAACAGCAACTTCTCCTTCGGCACCCCGATTTCCATCTGCAGCTTCGTGCCCACCCAAATCTTGTCCGTCATCCACGTAATCATCGACTCGCGAAAGACCTTATACGACTTCGGATAGGTCTGCAGCGTCATCATCATGATCCGGTCAAGCTTGCGGAATGGCTTCTCGAAGAAGACCACGTAGTCCAGATCCTCGCCCTTCAGCCCTTCTTGATCCAGGCAGAACTTGATGGCTTTGCTGGGAAAGCCGTAGTCATGCTTGATGCGCGAGAAGCGTTCTTCTTCGGCGGCGGCCACTAAGACGCCATCTTTCAACAGCACCGCGGCCGCGTCGTGGAAATAGCAGGAGACCCCTAGGATATACACAGTGTTATTGCCTCTTTGCCAGCTCTAAATCGCCGGCGTCATCAGGATGGTCGAGCCACTGGGTTGGCAGACGTTTAATGCGCAACGGATCGGAGAACCAACGGGTTCCTAGCCCAAAGGGCACCAGAACGCCGTAGAAAACTGTCAGGATGACGCGGGCTTGAAAGTTCCCGATCTTGTGCGCCAGTTCCTTCCAGGCCTGCCACGCTCGTTTGAACATAAGGATATTCCTTCCGATTTACTTCCCGTTTCCTTCTAAAGATTCTCTAGATCCCAGCTTCGCCGCAGGCGCGACCTCGCCTCTCAGCGCTTTCTCCGTCTTCAACTCACCGCGACGAAACCGGCGTCGCGGCCTGCGCGGGAGACATTGCCTGAGCCGAATTCACTTGCGCCTGAGGAGTGCTGCACGCGCTCTCATACGCAGGAAGAGTTGAAATAGTCTTGACCAGTTCCCCCGCGATGATCTGATGTCCCGCAACCGTCGGATGCGCGGGATCCATGAACATCGCGTTCTGATCCTTGGTGCTGATGATCGGAATCATATTCACCATGGGCACATGTTCCTTCGCCGCGAAATCCATCATCGCCTTCTGGAACGGGTGCATTGGCATCTCCGGCGTCTGCCCATCGGAACCGAGCATCAGGAATACCAGTTGAACGTGGTGCGACCGGCACAGGTCCAGGCTCTGCTGCAGGTTCCTGTTGAACTGGTCAACATCCAGATCATCCATGCCCTTCAGCGTATCCAGAGTCCCTGCCATCAGCATGTGCCGCAGCCGGTAATAGGCAAATTTGCGCAGCAGGTCTTCGATCACGAAGTTATAGATCGCGCTGCGCCGCGCAATCGACTTCCACTCCACCCGGCGCAGAAATCTCTCCCGGTCCGCCCCTTGCAACTGCGTCAGCTTTTCAAAGTTGCTGTTGTAGCTGTAAGCGACGATGGCAACATCGGGCCGCGTGGCGTCGTTCTCCACCACTTCCTTCAGCTTTTCCGCAACCAGTGAATTAGGGTAAGCATTCACCCCCGCCGACACCACCTGAAAATGCTCCCGCGTGCAACTCCCGTGGTTGAGCGTCTTCTCTATAACGGCGCTGTAGTGCGAGTCGTCGTCAACCCCCCAACCCTGCGTCGAGGAATCTCCGAAGGCGATCACGCGGAATTGATCATCTCGCTTCGGCGTCAGATCCTGCCCGTAGCGGAACCCCTGATTGTTGATCGTGATCGGCAGATGATTCACCACCGTCAACGTCCGCCCCGGCTCCGGAACCCACAACAGCCGCTCGTCCGGACGGTAAATCGTGTAGTGCCCGTAGCCGAACAGGCGCAGCGTGCCTTCAAAGAGCAGGCACAGCACCAGGAACCACATCACCGACTTCAGGAACCCGTGCTTCTCAGGACTCGAACTAGTAGGACTCGCACTCATGCCAAAACGCTCCACTCAGTAGTTTGCCGGACAGCTACCCGCTTCGCATCAAAATGGGGGAGTCGAAGGGCGCGGCCTTTAAACCAATCACGCGCCCAGCTTGCGGAACTCCGCTTAAAACATCGTGTAGATGAAGGGAGCAAGCGAGGAGCTCTGCGCCACAACAATAAAGGCTCCCAGCAGGAACAGGACCACGATGATGGGCAGGATCCACCAGCGCCGGCCGCCAAAAAATGAGAACAACTCGCCAGTAGTTCTTAAGTTTCGAGCAGCGCTTTGAAAAAACTTCATCGACTTTCTCCTGTGAAAATAGTGATTCCAAACTCCATCTCGCGGCAAATCCGAGCCATACAACTCCGCCCTCTGAGTCACATACCGTCAACTCCAAAGGGATTGCCGCCAATACCAATAGCACTGCAAATCAGTCGTCTCTCAACTTGCTTGTTAGTAACGCGGAATGATCACATGCTTAACGGTTCGGGGAGGAGACTGCTGAATCAGAAACGGCTGCGTGCTCAATTGCATCGAGACTACGTGCCCTCGCAACTTGCTGCAAGAGGCCGGAAGTTAAGAGAAAAAAGTCTCTACCCATTTTTCCCGCGCGCCACCTTGGCCAAAAGTGGTAGACTCCACTTACCGCGCTGGGCGCGGAATTCACCCTCCCCGGGACTGTCATTTACTTGGAGCCTAATTTCCCATAAACTGAGCCTCCTTGGCACGGGCTCACCCCAGGGCTTCCAGTCGATGCAACTAAACTCCGGTTCAGCTTCACCAGAGCAAATATGGCGCATATCACAATCATTCCCAATCAAGTTCGGCCCCGCGTTTTAGCCGCGGACAGCACTTCCATGACCACGCAGTTGCTGGTCGATGCTCTCGGACGCGATCATCAATTCCATATGATCGAGTCCCCGTCCAACGCTCCCGCCATCCTCGCGTTGGTAAAGCAAGAGCAGCCTCAAATTGCGGTGATCAGCGCCCAGCTCGGAGAGCCCGGTCCAGGAAGCTTCGACCTGGTTCGCGAGATTCGCGCCCAATCGCCGGGAACGCGCGTAATTGTCCTGCTCGACTCCTCGGAGCGCACCTCGGTGACTGAAGCCTTTCGCGCCGGCGCCCAGGGCGTCTTCTGCCGCACCGAACCTTTCCGCCTGCTGGCCAAGTGCATTCACTGTGTCGCGAACGGGCAGGTCTGGGCAGGCAGCAGTGAATTGCAGTTCGTGCTCGCGGCTCTGGCGCAGCCCCCGCTCGCCGGCTCCCTGAACCTGAGCGGCGGCCTACTTTCCGCCCGCGAAGTCGACGTCGTGCGCTGCGTCGCCGAAGGCCTGACCAATCGCGAGATCGCGCAACGCCTTACCTTGACCGAGCACACCGTCAAGAACTATCTGTTCCGGATCTTCGACAAGCTGGGAGTTTCGAGCCGCGTCGAAGTCGTACTCTACGCCTTTCGCCACGGCGATGGAGATCGCCCGAGCACTCACTCTTCCCGCAGGCTCGCGCGCCCGCCTGCCGTTTCCCCGCGAGTGCTGGCCAAGGATCCAGTCGCGGTCCGCAAGACCGCAAACTGAAAACGCCGCCTCAGCGGGGCAGCCGGAAGTTCAGCGTCACCTGCGTCTGCATTTCCACCGGTTCACCCTTCACCCTGCGTGGCCGGAACCGCCACTGTTTTACCGCGGCAATCGCAGCATCGGCCAGCAGGCGCTGGCCACTGATCACTTTCACTTCCGCGATCGCGCCATCGCGGTCGGTACGCACATCCAGCACCACCGGGCCTTGCATCTGCTGCCGCCGGGCTTCCTCCGGATAATCCGGTTCAACACGATGCACCAGGCTACCCTCCGCCGCTTCCGGTGACACTGCGACAATCCCAGCAGGCTCCACCGCAGACGCTCGTTGCATTTCGGTCCCGTCGGCACTCGGCGCGGCTTTCCCACTCGCGCCTGTCGAACTGCTCCCGTCACCACCCTCCGCCGCAGCCGGCATACGGAAAACTTCCTTGCCATTCTCATAGACCCGCAGTCCGCCCGCGGGCGGCAATGAATCCGTCACCCTGGATGCACCCGCACTCGGCGTAAGAGGAGTTCCGGAGTGCGGTGAACTGGAAGTGCTCCCGGCAGATTGTTCTCCGGAAGCGGACCCGGCACCGGCCGCCGCCGCAGCCAAAGAAGGATTTTCGGTCCCAGCCAGAACGGCAGAAACCGCATTCGGCGCATGCCTTCTCGCCGCGGCCTTCCCTCCCTCAAGTCGCTCAGCGACCCGCACCGTCAGCAACACCGCAACCGCTATTACGGCAGCGCCCAGTATCCATGTAATGACGTTGATACCGCGCTCAAACCCAGCTTCATCCTGCGCGTTGAACACAGGTCCATCCAATGCAACAGGATTCGCAACCCCGTCAGCATCCGGACTCGCATCAGAAGCCGCGACCGCGAACCCCGTAGCAGGCACGGCAACGGATGCCGCAACAGGCGCGGAGCCAGGCGCAATAGGATTCTCAAAGAGGGCCGGAGCAAAGACGGCCGGAGCAAAAACAGCCGGAGCACTCGGCAAAGATTCCGCAGCCGCAGGTATCGGCTCCGATGCCCACTCCAGATTCTTCAACACACGCTGCGAAAGCGCTTCCAGCGTGCGCTCGTCACGCTCTCCAAAAGCCGAGGGCGACGCCGCAAACACCTCGAAAACGCCCGCTAGCTCGCCCTTCTGCAGCAGCGGGAGAATCATCACCGAGCGCACTCCCAGCATCCGGCAAGCTTCCATGTCGGCGCGCGGATCGTTCTGCGCATCGTCGCAGCGCTGCACCGTCCGCGTCGTCACGCACGCCCCCGAAAGCCCCGCTTCGGTATCCAGTCTGGCTCCCAACTGCGGAGCGTTGCCTCCCGCACTGGCCCGGCAAACCCACTCCCCGCCCCGCTCCAGCACAATCGCCGCCCCGGTGGCCCCGGTCGCCAGGCAGGCTTGCTCCACAATCTCGTTCAACACAATCTCCAGCGCCAGGTCCGCCGACAGTTCCAGCGACACTCGTCCGCCCCCATGCGCAGCAAACTTCGCCGCCAGTTCTCCCAGATCCGACTCCCCTCCGATCCTCCCCGCAGACAAACCATCCCCACTCTCCGCAAGCTTCTCGGCCCGGGACGAGCTTACTGTCCCAGGATCAGATCCGAATATGGGATTGTGTGCCATGCCAAGCTGAGCCGTACTTCGCGCGCCTACGAGGCGCAACATAAGGCGCCGTATAACCACAGGGCCGCTACAGAGAATCTGCGTCTGTAGCGGAGTTTCGCCCCAAACCTGAGGGTTGTCAATACACATTCGCCCCCCATTCCCCTCCACCAATGGGCCATCCCTAAGACCTTGCCCCGATGCTAGGATCATTGTTTTCCAAGTTCGGTTTTGCAAGTCTCGGTTTCGCAACTTCTCGGCAGACGAATGACTTACAAACGGGCCAGGCTCCTGGGACTGCTTTTGGCTCTGACCGCCGTCCTGGCGGGTTGCTCTACGTCCGGTAGCGGAGGAGGCGGTGGCTCACCCGCCCCGACTGCCACCTTAACCGCCAATCCTACTTCCATCACGGCCGGGCAGAATTCGTTTTCCACTCTCACCTTTACTTCTACCAACGCCGACCAGGGGACCATCGACAACGGTGAGGGCCCAGTCGGAACCAACTCCCACGTCACCGTCTCGCCGACCGTAACCACCACTTACACCTACACCGCAACCGGACCAGGCGGCAGCGCCACCGCCCAGGCCACGGTCACCGTGAACCCGGCCCCTCCGCCGCCAACCGTGACTCTAACCGCCAATCCCACAACCATCTTCGCGGGCCAAAAAACCACGCTCACGTGGACTTCCACCAATGCCACGTCGGTCGTCATCACGCCGACCCCGGGGGCCGTTGCGCTCAGTGGCAACGGCCCCGTGTCGCCCAGCCAGACCACCACCTACACCGCCACCGCCACCGGAAATGGTCAGCAGGTCATCTTCCAGGCTACAGTCACAGTCTCCCCAGTAAACTCCTTCGACGGGATGACAGAGCCTTCAAACGCATTAGGGACTCCAGGAGCAAATGATGTCGATCCCAACGGAGCAGTCGGCACCAAGCAGTTCATGGAGTACGTGAACACCCAGTATCAGGCCTACTCCAAGGCGTCTCCCTACACTCCGGTGTGGTCCGCTCCCCAACAGATCGGCGTCCCCTGGCAGACTCCGGCGAACGGGCCACCGATTACCGAGTGTTCCAACACCGGCATCCAGCTCGATACCATGATCAACTTCGACCGGATGGCGAAGCGCTGGGTGATTGCCGCGAAAGCTACTCGCGTCAGTCTTGGAGTTGAAACCTATTACTTCTGCATCGCCGTCTCCAATACGGACGACCTCAGTTCCTCCACGCTTGGCTGGTATGCGTACAGCTTCCCACTACAGGCGGTCCTTGGAGCGGACGCGGGAGGACTCAACTACTTTCCAGACTGGCCCAAACTTGGAACCTGGCCGGCCGCAGACCCCAATGGCGCTTATTACGTCACGATGGACGTGCAAGACCGTGCAAACAATGCTTACACTGAGGTCGGCGTGGCAGTTTGTGCATTCGACCGCACCAACATACTGCTCGGCAACCCCATGTCCACTCCGCAATGCGTCAATATTCCTGTCACCCTTTCGAGCTTCGGAACTTATCTTGGTCACAGTCTGATTCCCGCCGACTTGGATGGAACCACTGCTCCTCCAGCCGGCCGCGACGAATTCATGGTCAGCATCGAGAATCCCAGTACCGCAGCATTAAATGTCACGTCCAGCACCATCAATCTGTGGGATTTTCACGTGGACTGGACCGCAGGCACCCTCACCTACACTCTTACAACTCCAGCGGTCACGCCCTACACACCCGGATGCTACGACTTCTCCGGTTTGCCAGTGCAAACGAATTGCGTTCCCGAACCGCCGAGTTCGACCGGGCAACAGGTCGATTCGCTCGGCGACCGGCTCATGCCTCGTTTCGCCTACCGCAACTTCGGCACATACGAATCCTTCCTGGTCAGCCACACCGTGCAAGGCGCCGGCACCGGGCCCAACCCTCTCCAGACCGGCATACGCTGGTACGAGTTCCGTGATGACCTCACCGGAACTCCTTCCATCTACCAGCAAGGCACGCTCAGTCCCGATACCTCCCTGTTCCGCTTCCTGCCCAGCATCGCGCAAGACAAAACCGGCAACGCTGCCGTCGGATACAGCGTGTCCGATCGCTTGACCGATCCCGGGATCGATTTTTCCTATTGGAACCTCTCTACCCAAACCGAGCCGGCCGAAGTAACGATCCTCAGCGGCACTGGAGAAGAGATCACCACCGCCTCGCCCTACTATGGAGACTGGGGCACCTACTCGAGCATGACCGTCGATCCCACATACGACTGCCAGTTCTGGTACGTGAACGAGTATTGGCCTGCCGGAAACGCCTCCTGGTCGACCCGGATCGCTTACTTCGAGCTCCCCGGTTGCCAATAGGGAGGATTGTCATCCCGAGCAAGCGTTCTTTGCGCAGCGAAGGATCTGGGCGAGCCGCGTGAAGCGTCGCGTCCTTAGCGACGCAATAAGGGCGCGTCTGGCTCGCATCCTTATAACTGCTGCACCACCACCCAAGAATCCTCCGCCCCGACCCCTTCCCAAAATGGCAGCAATTCGACAATGGAACACTCACCCTAGAGTCTTTTGTGTGCTTCCTTTCGTATCGAAAAATGTTAGAATCACCCAATCTTGGGCGACTCTTAAATGATTCTCCGAGCTAGTTTCTGTGGCTTCCTCCCCGTGGCTTCTCTTTGGAAACATCTGAAAACAGACCCGTTCCAAGACCTTTAATCCTGGGAGTTTGAAACATGCGGATCGCGGTGGTTGGTTCCGGATACGTAGGATTGGTGGCTGGCGCCTGCTTCGCCGACCTCGGTCACGACGTCATTCTCGTCGACAACGACGAACGCAAGTTATCCGCCCTCAAGAACGGGCAAGTCCCCATCCACGAAAATTTCCTCCCCGAACTTCTCAGCCGTCACCGCGGCCAGCGTCTCACTTTCTCTGACGATCTCCAGGAAGCCGTGCGCGCCAGCGCCGCCATCTTCGTTGCCGTCGGCACTCCCCCCACCGAACGCGGCGAGGCCGACCTCTCTTACGTCGAGTCCGTCGCCCGCGAAATCACCGGCGCCATCAACGGATACAAGGTCATCGTCGAAAAGAGTACGGTCCCGGTTTACACCAGCGAATGGGTTCGCAAAATTATCTTGCGCAACGGCGCCGACCCCGAATCTTTCGACGTCGCCTCGAACCCTGAATTCCTCCGCGAAGGCACCGCCGTCACTGATTTCCTTTTCCCCGATCGCATCGTCATCGGCTGCGATACCGAGCGCGCCGCCGAGGTCCTCCGCCAGGTCTATGCCCCGCTCACCAGCGGCACCTATTATCAGCGCAATGATGCCATCCCCCAACCCGACCGCGCCTCCATTCCCGCACCCATCATCGTCACCAGCACCAAGAGTGCGGAACTGATCAAGCACGCCTCCAACGCATTTCTTGCCATGAAGATTTCCTTCATCAACGCGGTCGCCTCCATCTGCGAATCCGTCGGAGCCAATGTCAATCAGGTGTGCCACGGCATCGGCACCGACTCCCGCATCGGCCCGCGCTTCCTCAATCCCGGCATCGGTTACGGCGGCTCCTGCTTCCCCAAAGACGTCATGGCCTTCCGCGCCGTCGCCCGCGAGTGCGGTTACGACTTCCGCCTGCTCGATGAAGTCATGCGCATCAACGAAGACCAGCGCCAGCGTTTTCTCCGAAAAGTGCGCAGCGCCCTCTGGACCCTCCGCGGCAAGCACCTCGGCGTGCTCGGACTTTCCTTCAAAGGCGGCACCGACGACATTCGCGAATCCCCCGCTCTTTTCCTGGTGCAGGCTCTCTTGCAGGAAGGCTGCAAGATCACCGCCTACGATCCCGCCGCCATGGAACGCACTCAGGAAGCGATGAACTCCAGCCTCAAGTACGCAGGCTCCGCCTACGAAGCCGCCAACGGCGCCGATGCCCTGCTCATCCTCACCGAGTGGGAAGAGTTTGCCAATCTCGATCTCCGCCGCCTCAACCAGGAACTCAAATACCCCATCGTGATCGATGGCCGCAACCTGTATGATCCCGAAGTGATGGCCGCGAACGGCTTCACTTATTACAGCGTGGGACGCGCCGCCTCTCATCCCGATGGCGTGCCCGCCGCCGCCCTGAAAAACGGGACAATGAAGAACGGCGCCAACAACGCATGAGCCCACAACGCGCCCTGGTCACCGGCGGCGCCGGTTTCCTCGGATCCCATCTCTGCGATGCCCTGCTCGGCGAAGGCTGGAATGTGGTCGTCGTCGACAACCTGCTCACCGGCCGCCAAGCCAACCTCGCTCATCTAAAAAATGATTCTCGTTTTGAATTTATAAACAAAGACATTTGCGAGCCTTTCGACGTTGGCCGTGTCGATTACGTCTTCCACTTCGCCAGCCCCGCCAGCCCCGTCGATTACACCGTCCACGGCATTCCCACGCTGAAGGTCGGTTCGCTCGGGACTTTTCATGCCCTCGACGTCGCCCTCAAATACAACGCAAAGTATCTCGTCTCCTCCACCTCAGAGTGCTACGGCGACCCTCTCGAACATCCCCAGAAAGAAACCTACTGGGGCAACGTCAATTCCATCGGCCCGCGCTCCGTCTACGACGAAGCCAAACGCTTCACCGAAGCCGTCACCATGGCCTACCACCGCTATCACAACGTTGATACGCGCATTGTTCGCATCTTCAATACCTACGGCCCGCGCCTCCAATTGAATGACGGCCGCGTCGTGTCGAATTTCATGAAGCAGGCTCTGCGCAACGAACCCCTCACGGTTTACGGCAACGGCTGCCAGACCCGCAGCTTCTGTTATGTCAGCGACGAAATCGATGGCTTCCTTCGTTTAGCGAAGTCCTCCGAACATCTGCCGGTAAACATAGGCAACCCCAACGAGTTCACCATCCTCGAATGCGCGCAGCACGTAATAAAAGTGACCGGATCGAAAAGCAAGATCGCTTACGAACCCCTCCCGCAAGACGATCCCAAACAGCGCCGTCCCGACATCACCAAAGCAAGACAACTCCTCGGCTGGGAGCCAAAGATCCAACTGGAAGCCGGCCTGCGCCTATCCTTGGACTACTTCCGCAAAGCCGTAGCCGAAGAAGCAACCGCAAAGAAGTAGCGCGGGTGCCCCACCCTTCTCGCGCACTTTGCGAGAGGGTGGGGATTTTGACTCCCAATTCCGATGCGACGTCCCGCGCAAATTGTGGTTCCTAAATTAAACCTTGTCATTCCGACCGGAGTCGGAGCGCCAGCGACGGCGGAGTGAAGGAACCTGCTGTTGACTTTCCCCGCTCGATCACAACTGCACCCCCAGCCTCAGCACTCCCCCTCCACGGAACGTGATAAATTGACCTTCGCTAACGAACCAGGAAAATCCCAGTCTACTTCCAACAACGGAGAAAAACGCTCGATGCGAATGCCCAGCTCGAAGGTTGTCATATTAAAGGTTGTCATATTAAAGATCGTCACCCTATCGATCGCAATCCTCGCGCTACACGTCACATTGCTTCACGCGCAGGCCAAAGACGAAACCTCAACCGTCAAGGTCGAAGCCACCAAGACCGATACCGCAAAGCCCGAACAATTCAAAGCGGAGCAGCAGGCCAGCAAGGGCTCGGTCACCATCGGCGGAAATGCCATCAATTACGACGCATACGCTGGCACGCTCGTCGTGCATCCCAAAGGCTGGGACGACGTCCCGCAAAATGCCGACCCCGATCCCAAGAACAGGGCTGCGGAAGCCAGCATGTTCTACGTTGCCTACTTCAAATCCGACAACAAAGGCGCAGCCCGTCCCATCACGTTTCTCTATAACGGCGGTCCCGGTTCCTCCACCGTGTGGCTTCACATGGGGGCCTTCGGACCGAGGCGCGTCCTCACCGCCGATGATTCCCACACTCCAGCCGCGCCTTATTCGCTCGTCAATAACGACTACAGCCTGCTCGATGTAAGCGATCTGGTATTCGTCGACGCGCCCGGAACCGGCTTCAGCCGCCTCAGCGGCAAAGACCGTGAGAAAGCCTTCTACGGTGTCGATCAGGATGCGCAGGCCTTCGCCGATTTCATCTCGCAGTTCCTGTCAAAGTATGGACGCTGGAATTCCCCGAAATATCTGTTCGGCGAAAGCTACGGCACCACGCGCTCCGCAGTCCTGGCCAATATTCTCGAGAATGAACGCGCCATCGACTTCAACGGCGTGATCCTTCTATCGCAAATATTGAACTTCTCTCTCGACTCCGACATTCCCCAGTTCAACCCCGGCGTTGATCTCCCGTATCAGCTCTCGCTCCCCACCTACGCGGCGTCCGCCTGGTATCACCACAAGCTTCCCGAGCCCCGTCCCGAACTGGCGCCGCTGTTGGCCGAAGTTGAGCACTTTGCCATGAATGACTACGCGCTGGCGCTCCAGGCCGGCTCCTCGCTCGCTTCCGACCAGCGCCATGCCATCGCCGCCAAGCTCCATCAATACACCGGCCTGCCCGTGGCCTACATCGAGAAATCGGACCTGCGCATTAACGCCGGACAATTCGAAAAAAACCTGCAGGATGACAGTAACTTGACCACCGGGCGCCTCGACACCCGCTTCTCCGGACCCACCTACGATCCCCTCAGCAAAGAGGCGGAGTACGATCCACAGTCGTCGGCAATCTCTTCCGCCTACGTTTCCGCATTCAACGACTACGTTCGCAAGGATCTAAAGTTCGGCGAGAACCGGGAATACAAACCCGAAATTGACATTCCTAAATGGAGTCTTGAGCACCAGTCCCCCGGCGTCCCTTTTCCGATGCCCCAGACCAACGTGATGCTCGACCTGGCAGTCGCGATGAAATCCAACCCCATGCTTAAAGTCCTCTTAAACGCCGGTTATTTTGATCTCGCCACGCCGTTCTATCAGGGCGTGTATGAAATGCAACACCTGCCGATTCCTCCGGATTTGCAGAAAAATATCGAATTTCAGTTTTACGAATCCGGCCACATGGTCTACGCCCACGAAGCCGCGCTCAAAGCAATCCACGACAACGTAGCGTCCTTCATCCAAAAGAGCTACAACGCCAAAACCAAGTGAGAACACCAACGTGAGGATGATTAACCCTGTCACAAGGTAAGGATAGTTAGCTTTCATTTCCGAGCGAGGGGGGACACTCGCATACAATCGGGTGCGTGAAGCTGAGTTGACGAAAGTCTTTGAGCTGGCAGTACCGCAAGAAGCTGGTCACGTCCCCGGTTTACACCTCGCGAAGCGCCATAACCGTTATGGCAGCGAGCCCTGCGCCCAAGACCGCTGCAATTGGTACGAAAAATTCCCATCCTAGTAGTGCCGCAAGAGCGCCAACAACGGCTGTGCAAGTAACGATTGCCGAAAATTTTCCGAACGAAATTCGGCGGCGCAACAACACGTACACAACGGGTCCGACGATCAGCGCTACCGCCGCCCCAAAGTGGGCTGCGCCCTCGGCAAAGTAGACCGAGGCGGAGCGAGACCAGTTTCGCGACGTGATTTCACCGAGCCCGAATCCGATGCCAGCCCCAACGGCTGCGGATGCTATCAAGAGGGATAATACCCGGCCGACGACTTTAGCAGCACGCGTCATTTCTGATCCCCTGATTGGCCGAGAAGTGGGCTTGTGTTCTGCATGAAGATTGCGGCTGCCCCACTCTTCCGCGTTCTTTGAGGAAGGGTGGGAACCGCGGACCTTGGCAGTGTCGCGCCCAACTATTTCCACAGCCCGTTATGACAAGGCTCGGGATTGGGTCGTCCTCAACCCCGCGCCGCCTTCTTCGGTCTCCCGCCCATCCGCCCGTTCACTTTGGCAGCAGCTCGCTTGGCCGTGCTCCTCGACTTGCCTCCAACCCGTCCCAACCGCGACGCCATCCATCGTCTCGACCCAAGAAATCCCTCCAGCAGACTCGGCAGGTAAAGGCCCGCATCCAGCTTAGGAAAGTGAATGCCCAAGCCGGAAGGGCTGATCTCGATTTCATCCAACTGCGACGGTTTGGCATTTTCCAGTCCCTGCGCGTCACGCGGCGAAAAACTTACGTCGAGCCTCGAACTCAAGTGAATAACAATGCGCCCGCCGGCCCGGTCATACCGCGCCGCGAGCGCCCTTGGGCCAGAGGCCTGCACCCGCCGACCCCGCTCGTTCGCCTCTTCAAACCTGTCAAAACCCTGCCATGAATGTTCTCCCATGCCTCGCAAAGCGATTCCAAATGATTCGTCAGAGCGCGCTCGATGTGTGAGATCTCCCGCCGCGAGAATCCGTAGTTTTCCCGAACCTCGGCAGGCCCAGCCGGGCATTTCAAATTGAATACTGCTCAAATCCTCCCCGATCACACGCACGTGAGCCGGCCTGTGATCGTTTGGGTAAATCACCACACGCAGTCCATCAAATTGCAGAACTGTCGGCACAACCCAATCATATCCCAACCGTTTGGGTTATTTCAAATCGCTCGCGCCCAACACGAACTGACAAGAATTCCGCGCACCCTTAAATATTTCCACAGCCCCTGTGTGACATCTAACCTTGCGCCACAATTCAAATCGCGTAATCATAGTCGAGGCAGTGACGGTCGGGTGAACTTAGCCAATCGCGCGCCTAAGTTCTTTGTTTCAAAGATTTTAGTATCTAACTTCTTTAGGCTGCGGATTTTGCGAGGAATTTCTTGCTAACGTGATGATTCCAGAGATGGGTGGGGGGAGGGGGTATCGAGAAAAGACTGCAACGCCCAAGCACCCAAACGAAGTCCACAAGAAGCGAAGGGAAGTTTATTTCGAAGAGTAATTCACAGAAGCCAGAAGCTAAGAGCTAAGAGCTGACAGCTAAGAGCTACGAACTCTCAGTCGTAGCCGCCACAAAATCAATCAACTGCTGCACTCCGTGGCGTTCGTCCCTGGTGTTCAGCATAAACGAAACTCCCATCCCGTAGCCGGGATGCGAAGCCTTCACTTGACCGCTCAACCGCAATTTTATCTCGTGCGTGCGCACCACAATCTCGACCGGAGAACCCTGCGCGAAGGCCAGCGGCATTTCCAGATAGCATCCTCCGGGACTCAGGTCGCTCAGATGGCAGTAGTTCCTCACCGAGCTTCCGCGCTGGTACACTTCCGCTCCCAGGCGGCACGCGTACCGTGTCTGTCCGCGGCGGTTGTCGGGCTCGCCGCGCAGCCGAGCTCCAGCTTCTCCGCTGCGGCCGCGTACCTCTTGCTTGTCGCTCTGCGCCGCCTCAGCCTGTGCGGTCACCTCAGCCAAATCCTCACTTGGACGGATGGAGTACTCAATGTTCACCGCGTCCGCTGCCAACTCCTGCTTCGGCGTTTCGGCTACGTTCATCTTCAACCAGTCTTGCAGAACCCGCCGCGAACCTTGCGGCACATCCACAAACTGGATCCCCGCGCGCCCGTTCCAGTCCTGCCAAACCACTTGCCCGGAGAGGCGCACATTCGCCATTTGCCCGGGCAATTGAAATTGAAAATACACTTTGCAGGTCGGCGGCAGCTTCTTCCCGAAGTTCACTCCCATGCCATCTTCGGCCAGATTCACCAGCGTCGCCCGCGCCCGTTCCACGCCAGCATAGTCGATCGTCGCATGGGTATGCACCGCCGCCCGCGCCTTGCGGCGCTTGTCGCGGTGCAGCACGCCCT
This sequence comes from uncultured Acidobacteriaceae bacterium, assembly GCA_963827005.1. GTDB lineage: Bacteria > Acidobacteriota > Terriglobia > Terriglobales > Acidobacteriaceae > Sulfotelmatobacter. The sequence goes on along the minus strand of CAWGZD010000005.1, from coordinate 131,526 downwards.
GAGCCGCGCGCAGCGTGCTCAACACGCGCTCCTTCGATACCGGTTTGTAAAGGACGAAGTTAACGCCCAGCGAAAACATCTCTCGAATGCTTTCCTGCCCTGCCACGACCACCACCGTCAGGGTTGCATCGTTCAACCGCGAAGAACGGCTGTCGTGCAGCAGCGCAATCGAGTCCGATTGCTTTTCGCAATCAAGAACGATCAGGTCGAAGTGCTCCTGCGCCAGCCGCACGCCCGCGCGCACGGGATCCGCACACAACTCCACCCGAATGTCGAGTTCTTCCAGGACGCGGCTCAGCACTTGGGCTGAGGCTTTGTCCGCGCAGACAAGCAGAGATGAGAGAGTCATACCTTCAAGCATCGTAGGATCACCCCAGTTCGTCCGACAAGTTACCGGAGTCATCCCCTTCGACCCCGCCTTCCGTGGAAATTCCCTTAACTCCACTGCCCTCAATCCCTGTGACCTCAGTCACCACTGCTATTACAAAAGACCAATACTCCCGCGTTGCACCGTGGTGCTTTGACGCCGTCTCCCCGCCTTCCTAGGATGAAGACTGCCCCACCGTACGCAGTGCCGGTTGGCCTGCGCCCCGAACGGTTGCAGGTTTCCTCTGTCCGGTTGGGCTCTTGGAAATCTGTCGAATGCAGTTGGATTGATTGGACATTGCCAGGCGGATACGACGCTTTCAACCGGTTAAGGAATCTATGGCATCGCGCAAAAATAGCGGATTCTCGCTCCTCGAGTTGATGATCACCGTCAGCCTTGCCTTGATCATGTGTGGGGTCACGTTCGTCTATCTGCGGCCCCAACTCAATCAGGGCCATACCAACTCGGCCTACGACACTACGTTGATGGCCCTGCGCAATACCCGCAACTTAGCCATTACCCAGAGTCACGAGTACTACGTCAATTTCAATCCTGCTGGTTTTCCTGCTGGCACGATTCAGGTCGAGTACCAGCCTCCTTCGGTCGGCGGAATAGCGCCGCCGATTCAGCCCGTCATCACGTACACGATTCCGACCGATGTGACTTTTGCAGTGCAGGCGGGTTTCCCGGTCAATACGCCAGACGGATTCGGCACTGGCGTCACCGCCATTGACTTCGAATCGACACCCGGTGTTCCGTTGAATTACATCGTCTTCTTTCCCGACGGCTCCGCCCAGGACAGCCTGGGCAACTACAGCAGCGGCGTTGTGTATATGACGCGTGGAGGCGACACCATCTACTCTTCGCGAGCGATCACGGTCTGGGGCGCCACCGGGAGAATCCGGGGATGGCGACTGAATCAAGTGGCAGGCGTTGCTACCTGGGTGCAGCAATGACACAGAACATCAAATTCGTCCGCAAGCCTCAAGCCCAGCGTGGTTTCACGCTGATCGAAGTCATGATCGCGATCGTCATCATGACAGTGGGACTGCTTGCCGTCATGGCCAGCTTCGCCACTGCCATTGCCGCAACGGCCTCGGCCCAGGAAGACCTGATCGCGCGGCATAAGGCGCTCGATGCCATGGAAAGTATCTACACGGCGCGCAACAGCCAGCAGATTCCTTTCGCCTCGATTAACAACGTAGCCAACGGCGGAATCTTTTTGGCTGGGGCGCTGCCTCTGCTTTGCGCCGGACCCGATGGCCTGGTCGGCACCGCCGATGATGTCGCCTGCACCGCCCCTGACACGGGTGCGGCTTGCCCCGGCGGCGTGGAATGCCTGGTGTTGCCGGGCGCCGATGGCGTGCTCGGCACCGCCGACGACATTACCCAGAGCCTGAGCAATTTCACCCGCACCATCACTTTTAATGCGGTCTCGCAGACGGTGAACGGCGTCACCAGCATTAACCAGAATCTGATCGCGGTCACGATCGCGGTGACTTATATCAAACCCGGCTGGCCCGCTCGCACCTACAAGGTGAATGCGTTGATCTCCAGCTACCACTGAGCCGGACTAAAAACCATGAAGATGCCTAACACAAAATCGCAACGCGGCTTCAGCCTTCTGGAACTGATGGTTGCTTCTTCCATCGGCCTGATCGCCGTGATGGCCATGACCCAGATGTTTCGCGTGGGGATGAACGCCACGTTCACCGTGACCCAGCGCGCTGAGACCCAGCAGAATATGCGCGCCGCCATCGAGTTGATGACCAAGGACATCAGCATGGCCGGCGCGGGCTTGCCCTCCGGCGGCCTACAGTTGGCCACCGCGGGTGGCAACACGAAAGTGGCCTGCAACCAGGCGGGGACCTGCTACGTTCCTGCCGACACTTACCCGAACGGAAACTTCATGTACGGGCTGCTGCCGGGGTTCGGCAATGGGGTGCAGAGTGCCGCGGTCATTACTGCCGCTCCCGCAGCCACTAACGACAGCATCACTTCGATCTATTGCGATTACAACTTTCCTCTCTCGAACTTCACCTTCACCTTTCCGACTACAACCTCGGCGACTGTGGCGGTGGTGAACGCTGCCGTCACTCCCAATAACATTCTGGCCCCGGGCGGCTTGAACGTGGGCGACCTGCTGCTGTTCCTGGTGAGCACGCCTGGAAATGGCAAGACCGCACAGGGTACCAGCGCCGCGCAAACCGCTGCCGTGGTCGCGGAAATTACCGGCCTTCCCAACAACCTTACGATCGATTTTGCCAGCGGAGACGCCCTCAACTTTAACCAGGCCGCCGGCGCTGCCAACAGCCTTGCCGCCACCATTACAAACCTGGGTTCGGGCCTGGGCGCGGGCAATCAGGTCACGGTCTGCCGCCTCTATGCCGTCACTTATTTCCTGCAGGTTCCTCCAGCCGGCGGAACTGTTCAAGCGCCGCGCCTGATGCGCCAGGTCAATGGACTCACCGCTGTTCCGGTCGCGGATAACATCATCAACCTGCAGTTCAGCTACGACGTGATTAATTCCGTAGCCGGCACGATGAGCGCTAATCAATCGAATCCGATCGGCGCAGGCCTCTCCCCAGCCCTTATTCAGAAGGTGAACATGTGGGTCATGGGGCAGAGTTTGACTTCGGGGGGAAACAAGAATCAGAGCATGTATCTGGCGAGTTCGGTCAGTGCTCGCAATTTGAGTTTCTGTAATTCCTACAGCAGCACTACTACCGTTTGCCAATGATGGGCGAGCGGAAGTCCGTTGTCTTAGGTTGCTTTGACGTTGGAGGGGAAAAACATGGGGAAGAGTAAACGAGATTCGCGAGGCTTCACGCTCATCGCGGCGCTTCTGTTGACCGTCCTGTTGTCGGCCATCGCCGTAGGACTTCTATACATGGTCAGCAACGAAGAGCGCATGGGCGGCAACGATCTGGAGGGCAGCCTCGCCTATTACGGCGCGGAGTCTGGCATCGAGAACCTGACTGCGCAAATCTCCCAGTTGTACCAGACCTCGCAGACGCCGAATGCTGCCGCCATTACCGCTCTCACCAGCCCGGCCAATTATCCGACTGCCATTACCGGCTCGAACATCACGAGCATGAACTATGTCGAGTGCATCACCTGGCCGCCTAACACAACCTGTCCTGCCCCTGCTTCGAATCCGACGGGTTCGTGGGATATCGTCGGTTCCGGTTCGGATCAGGGAATGGTGGCGACTCTCATCCCCTTCACCTTGCAAGTCACTGCCACCCGAGCTTCGAGCGCGGGTGAAGCCACCACGAACAACGCCATCAATGCCACGGGCGCATCAGTGAATCTTACCCGCACCGTGGAAGTCGCGCTGCTTCCCGCCTTCGAGTTCGGCGTCTTTTGCGATGGCGACTGCGATTACTTCGCCGGCCCTAACTTCAACTTCGGCGGCCGTGTCCACACCAACGGCAATCTGTTCCTGGCTTCCGGCGCCGCGCTCACCTTCACCGACAAGATCGCTGCCGTGGGCCAGGTCATTCTCGATCAACTCGAAAATGGCCACCCTACCTCCAGTGGATACACTGGGGCCGTCTATGCGCCGAACGCCGCGGGTGGTTGCCCGGCGGCTCCGGGCGCCGGACCCGGCTCAACCCCAGCATTATGTCCCCAGCTCACGGCTGGCAGCTGGACGGGTGGTTTTCCTCCCACTGGCGGCGCCAATGCCGGATGGACGGGCATCTCCACGGGAACGTTCAAGAATTTTGTGATCAACGGACAAACCGGCGCAACGAACCTGGCATTGCCTTTCGTGAAGTCGTCCGTAGTGGGCCCGGTCGACATTATTCGCCGGCCGCAGGCCACCGACACACAGCTCTTGAGCAACTCCCGCCTCTACGGCGAAGCTGAGATCCGCATCCTATTGGCCGACGACATCTCCCAGCTCCACCCCGAACGCGGCGCCAGCGCACTCCCCGACGGGCAAGACATCCAACTGACCGGCTCCTATGCCACCACGGCCGGAACCATGTATTACGGGATGGGCAAGACCGGTTCCAACAGTTGGGTGGTGCCTAATGTTGCTGGCTGCAGCAGCCCGTGGCCGCTGCTCGGACAAGTGACCATGGCAACCCCTTGCACAAGTGTATGGCTGCGCGTCGAATATCTGAACAACAACGCTGCTCCTAACAACTGGACCGGCGTCACCACGGAATGGCTCTCGTTCGGCTTTGGCCGCCCCTACAACGTCTCACCCAGCGTACCTACAACCGCTGTGGGAGTCGCGGGGGGAAATACGATCAGCCCTGCCATCCTGATTCTTCAGCAGTTGCAGAGCGGGCTTGCTCCGGCCAGCGCTGTAGGAACCGCGGCCACGGCATACAATTGGCTCCCCATCAACTTCTACGACACGCGTGAAGGCGAACCCCGCGACACTCGGTCCTCCTACACGACCAACAACTGCAGCCCGGCTGGCGTGATGAACGCAGTCGAGTTGGATGTGGGCAACTTGTGGCTGTGGCTGCAGAAAAAGAATCTATACAGCGCGGGCAGCGGCGCCCTCGTAAATAACACCAGCCAGAACGGCTACATCCTTTATTTCTCCGATCATCGCGGGATGCAGCCCGATCCGGATTCCAACCGGACGGGTTTCTATAACAACTTTGTTGGCATCTCCGGTCTCGAAGACGTCGTGAATTCTGGCTCCTCCACCGGCGTCCCAGATAACGGGTTGGAAGTGAAAACTTATTACACTTACTCGCCGGAAGACGTGGATGAGAACGGGTTCCTTGACACTTTCGGAGCGAAATACCTGGGCGTAGGGTTTGGCTTGGCCGCGAACCCGTCGGGCATGTCGCAGGCCTACTACATTCCCGGCACAACCGCCGGAACGCCTTGCACGACGACCGCTGCGAACAACATGGTAACCGGACCCCGGCACGTACTGCGGTTGGTGGATGGCGGCATGAACGGCGCCGGAGTCAGCTACCTGCCTCAGCCTATTTCTCCAGCGACCTACGGAAACGGCTTCACCGTCGGGTCTGAGGAACCGGTTTATATCTGGGGAAACTACAACACAGGCCCCTCGGATCCTTTCTGGGCGAGCGCCGGCGCTAACGGCACAACCCCGCACTCTGCCGCCGCGATCATTGCGGACGCAGTCACTCTGCTATCACCGAACTGGTCGGACGCGAACAGCTTCACCAACCCGGCACTGGCGACCAACCGGAATGCGACCGATAGCTATTATCGAGTAGCCATCGCAGCCGGGAAAAGCATTCCGTTTCCGCAACCAGCCTGGGGCGCGGAAGACTTCGGCACCGACGGGGGAATGCACAACTTCCTTCGTTATCTGGAAGACCGCAGCGGCACCAACGTCTATTACGCCGGGTCGCTGATCAGCATGTACTATTCGCAATACGCTACGGGCAATTTCAAATGCTGCAATTCCGTGTACGACGCCCCGACGCGAAACTATTTCTTCGATACGCAGTTCCTGAACCCGAACAATCTGCCTCCGGGAACACCGATGTTCCAGGATGTGGTGAGTTTGAGTTATCACCAGAACTTCACACCACAATAAACTTGTAAACCGTTTCACTGCCCCGGTCCTGTTACTCGGGACCGGGGTTTTTAATTGGTTTGTACTATTCCGCCGGCCGCGTTCTTTCTCGTACGATCGCGGCTAAAGTCACTTGAGTATCCCAACTTATCAATCGATGAGAGCCCCTTCGCCATCCACCCGTTGGATTTGGACTCTGTTCTCCTTGTGCGCTCTGGCGACCATTGGGCTCTTCTTCATTCCTGCGTTCGTTATTCGTCCCTTCGCTTACCAGGCGCCGCGTCCGCTCCGGCTGGCCATGGCACTGCGCCAGCATGCTCCGCTGGCTACGCTGCTTACGGGCCTAGCGTGTTTGGCTCTGGGCGTGGCGCTGTGGAGAACGGGCGGGCGCTGGCGCAAGGCTCTGCTGGTGCTTGTCTTACTGGTTGTCGGCTTTTCGGCTGTGATGGCGCGGCAAAACTATTTCGAATGGATGTTCCATCCCATCGCGGGCGCGCAGTTCGTTGCTCAATCCGAGAGCAAGCTCGATCCTAAGGAAATGATCATGGCCGTCCGTCTGGGCAGCGATGCGCGCGCGTACCCCATCAGCCAGATGGCATACCATCATGTGCTGAACGATATGGTCGACGGCGTGCCGATCGCGGTCACGTATTGAACGCTATGTCACACCGGTCTGGTGTGGACACGAACCGTGAACGGCAGAGCCCTGCATTTCTACCTGGCCGGCATTAACAACCAGAACTTCCTGATGCGCGATAAGGAAACTGGGAGCTGGTGGCAGCAGATCACCGGGAAGGCGATCTACGGGCCGCTGCAAGGGGCGGCACTGGAACTTGTCCTGAGCGACGAACTGACTCTCGGTGAGTGGCGGAGCGAATCCCCCGACGGTCAGGTGCTGGCTCCGGTGGCTAAATACACAAAAGAGTATGACCCCAACTGGGAGCCGGGCGTAGCCAAGCTCCCGGTGGTCATCAGCTTTCCTGGCACAGAACTGAAGTCGCGCGACGTGGTGATCGGACTCACGATCGACGGTGCGGCGCGTGCTTATCCGTGGGACACGTTCGCGAAGCAGTCTCCGGTTCTTGATCGCGTGAACGGGACTCCGCTGCTGGTAGTGCTCGGACCCGACGGCAAATCCTTTCGTGTTTTTGTCAGCCGCATCGACGGAGAGGATGCTGAATTCTTTCTTCAAACTGACGCGAAACCCGACGCACCCTCCGAGAAGAAGGCCTGGACTTTGCTCGACACGACGACTAACAGCCTGTGGAACTTTCAGGGCTGCGCCGTGTCTGGCCCCGCGCAAGGAAAATGCCTCGCTCGTGTTCCGGCGCTGAAAGATTATTGGTTCGACTGGCGGAATTACCATCCCGATACCACCGTCTACAAACACTAGAAACTGATTCCGACTTGAAAAATTGTTTACACTCAAAGAGGTCGAAGCAGATTTCTCGCCGAAGAGCGGCTCGGAATGGCAAGGGGAATGACAAGAGAAATGGGGAGACTTAATCCATGTCGGAAATTCGCGCCATTTTCTGGGATGTAGGAGGAGTTCTTCTCAGCAACGCCTGGGATCACACCGAGCGCGCGGAGGCGCTTGAACACTTTCATCTGGATGAGAAAGAGTTTCATGCGCGGCATGAGATGGTGGTCTCGTCGTTTGAGCGGGGCAAGATCACGCTTGATGAATATCTGGACCGCACAGTGTTTTACTGCAACCGTCCTTTCACCCGCGAGGAGTTCCAGGAGTACATGTTCTCGCTGTCGCAGCCCATTCCGGACGTTCTTGCGTTCGCGCGCAGGTTGGCCGATTCCGGCAAATACTTCATGGCAACGATCAACAACGAGTCCCGCGAGTTGAACCTCAACCGCATCGAGAAATACGGTTTGCGAGGAATCTTCCGGCTGTTCGTGAGTTCCTGCTTCGTGGGGTTGCGCAAGCCGGAGAGCGGCATTTACCGTCTGGCGCTTGAAACCACGCAGATCGATCCGCAGCGGTGCTGCTTCATCGACGACCGCGCGCTGAATCTCGAATGTGCGGCGAAGATGGGGATGCGCACGATTCAGATGCAGACGCTGGAACAGTTGCGCGGGGGACTGGGGAAGATTGGCGTGAGCTAGGTCTCGGGTATCGGGTCTCAGGTGATAGGCCGTGGGCCCACTGCCTGGCACTCGTGACCTGAGACCCATTAACTTCTGCGCGGCTGCGGCTTGGCTGGCGGAGTCGCGGATTTCGGGACGTCGGACTCTGCGCCGGTTAGCGTCAGGTCGCTCGACCAGCACTCTGAGACCAGCTTCCAATCTCCGCTGGCCTGCTTGGCGAACACCCAAAGATATTTGCCGCGTTCTTCCCGGCGTTTGCCGGCGGTTCCGGGAACCAGCGCGCTGTAGCGGCCTACTTCGTGAGCGAGATCGCCAAGAACTTCCACACGCATGGGCTCGACGGCCACTTCTCCCAGGCCAGCTTCGAGCGAGGCATAGAAAAACTCACGCACGGCCATGGCGCCGCGAATCGTAGGAAGGTTCGAGCGCAGCACCAGCGCGTCCGGGGCATAGAGTTCCATCAACTCGTCGAGTTGGCGGGTATTGCAAGCCAAAACCCATTCCTGCGTGAGACGCCGGACGGCGGCTTCACTTCGGCTCATGGGTTCGCCCTTGGCGGCAGCGGCAACTCTGATGCGATCGGCTTCGCGCGCACTCTCGGGAGAGCTAATCCGCGGCGCGGCATCGGCGGCATTTCCGCCTTGAAAATAGTGGTGATGGTAGTGATGGTGGTAATGGTGCGTGCCGGCGGGAGCGCCTGGCGCCGGGTGAACCTCAGCGGCGGCTTCCTGCGCTGGAGGCGGAGTCTGGGGTGGCGGCACTTCGTCGTACTCGAGCGTGGGTAACGCGAGTGCGGGCATTGCTGAATCGGGCGACTTCAGGGGCTCAGTTCCTACGGGAAGGCCGCACATGCCGCAGAACTTGTTGCCTTCGCGGTTGTGATGTCCGCAAATCTGGCAGGCATTGGACGGGCTGACGGCGGGTTCGAGCGGGACATCTTCTTCTACAACAGCTTCAGAATCGGCTTCCATGGTCAGGCGCTGCATGGCTTGCAGTGCGGCGGCAATGGCTTCCTGATTCGGCTTGGGGCGCCGCATTTCCGGATATAGCCGCTGATAGATCTCGCCCAGGGCGGGATTGTGCGGACCTATGCTTGGCACTCCGCTTTCGGAATCCTGCGGCGAAGAGGAACCGGGAGGCTTGGCGAGTTTTTTGTCTCTGTCTCTATCCACGATTCAAACCGACATTGCCGATGGCGTCATTTTAGCTCAAGCGAGTTGGCCCAGGCGGGCGGATTCTCAACGACGGGAAAACTCAATCTTCCCTTCCGCTTCGGTGGGCACGCCGTTGCAGGTTGCGGGACGATACCGCCAGGCCCGAACCGTTTGCAGAACGTTACGGTCGCCCGCAGGGCCCGCGCTTTGAAGAATCAGCGGACTGTGCACGCGGCCGTCGGCGCCAATAATGAAGCTTACCTTTACCTTCAGTCCGGCCTGCACCAACAGCGGATCGGGCGTGGTCAAGGCCTGCGGAGGACGGGTATCGGCGCAGCGCGAGCGCGCACTCACGTGCGGGATGTCAGAGAATTCGGCGGCGCGTGCCGGAGTCTTGAAGACCTGGTGTTCGCGCTCAGACAAGACTGCCTGATGCGGGCGCGGTGGCGGAACCTGCACGGAAGCTGTGCTGGAAGCGGGAACTGCGAAAATCAGAAACCAAGGCCAGATGCGAAGCATACGGAAAATCTTCCCGGTGAGACGGAAGCTGCTTTCCTGTTATCCCTCTGCGGGCACGTCTGGTTCCAGCGTAAGAAGAACCTAAGTATATTGTTATCAGTCCATTGAGGGAAGGGTGAGGCGAGCTGAAGCCCTCGATGTGAAGGCGATTGCATATTTCATCCCGACGAGCGGCGCGGAAGCGCGACGACCTGCTCCTTAAAGTTAACTTCTGGCCATAGAGCGCAGGGTAAGCACAGTTACTTCGGGAGGGCAATTCAGGCGCATTGGAACTCCGATCGTGCCGATGCCGGAGTTGGTGTAGAGCGTGAGCGGACCGATCTGATAGGCCCCACGGATATACTTCTTCGCCATCCTGGGCAGATAGAGCGGCGGTAGCAACGGAAAGCGGATCTGGCCTCCGTGAGAGTGTCCTGAGAGCTGCAAGTCGATGGGGAAGCGTGCAGCTTCATCGGCGAAATCGGGTTCGTGCGCGAGCAGGATGACGGCTTCGCCAGCGGGGACGGGGTCAAGTGTTTTCAGCAGGTCGGCGGTTCGGGTGAGTACGTCATTCACTCCAGAGAGCCAGAAGCGGGCGCCATCGTGCTCGATGGCGTGGGATTGGTTGGCCAGAACCTGAATGTTCTCGGCCTGCAGTGCGTGCGTCACGTGCTTACGGTCGGTATCGACGTCGTGGTTGCCCATGACAGCCCAGAGACCGTGAGGGGCGGTCATCTGGCTCAGGAGGCGAGCGCAGGGTTCCGCGGCGAGTGCCGCCTTCTTCTCGTTCCCAATTAGCGGGACGGAAACAAAATCTCCAGTGAGCACAATCAGGTCGGGACGAAGGCCGTTGACCATGGCAATCGCGGCCCGCAGGGGATGGACGGAGAAGTAGGGATCGAAATGGAAATCGCTGAGCAGGGCGACGGTGAAACCATTCATCCGTTCGGGCCAACGCGGGAGGAAAAAATCCTGGCGCACGAGGCGAGGATGGTTGGGGGCCAGGAAAAGCGCATCGCCGGCAATCGCGGCGGCTCCTGTGAGCGCGGCGAGCCGAATAAATTTCCGTCGAGTGAGCGAGGTAAAGGCCAATCGGACTGAGGATCCTTGAATCGTAAGCTGGGCCGGAGTTAGAGCCCCCAATCCAGAATAACCTGAGAGCGAGTTTTCTGGGATGACTCGAATGATGACTTCAGTGCGGGGCGGGGTTCCGGCGGCAAAAACGGGAATCAGTCCGATTCCCAGGAATGCAGCTTAGAAGTTAAATGTCGCGATCAGGTCGATGCGGCGGACGGCTGTGCCCGTGGAGAATGGACCGCCTTGAATGCTGTTTGGGGTGTCGAAGAAACGCGAGCCCAGAACTCCCGCGGGATTCGCCAGATTCACATTGTTAAACGCGTTGCGGGCCGAAGCGCCGAATGTGAGCGTATAGCGACGGTCGGAGCCGGCGCCGCCGCCCATTTGGGGTCCGGTACCGAATACTGTGCCGCGCGGACCGCCGCGACCGCCTCCTCCACCACCACCCCCAGGTCCACCTTGCCCCTGGTTCTGATTGCCGCCGGCACCCTTCACTTTGGGCCCGAATCCAATGGATTTGGTAAGGCGCAGATTCATAACGAAGTGGGCTTCGCCGGTCCCGTAGTTGATGGGAACCACCTTCTGACCAGCGGTTGGGAGCGCGTCGTTGAAGGTGCCGAGCGTTGTGCAGTAGGTAGTACCGGTTGCCGTGCCGGGATTGGGGCAGGTCGCGCTGGAAACAAAAACGGGACGATCGTTGAAGATGGAATCGCCGTTCAGATCGTCGGGGGTAACGATGTTAAAGGGTGTGCCGGAACTGGCGATCAGAAACGGGCTCAGACGAAAGGCATAAGGCAGCGCGAAACTTCCGCCGAAAAAAAGCCGATGGCGGGTATCGAAGGCGGCGCGGCCGTAGTCCTCACTGATGTCGTAGGAGTTCGAAGCGAAGCTGCTCACGCCTCCGGTATCGCTATTGGCGTAGTTCAACGTGTAGAAGCCGAAGAGCTGAACCTTGGCACCGACTCGCACATTGGTGTTTACGATGAGTTGATTCTGGGTGAAGTTTGCCTGGGAAGCGTACTGGTAGATGCGTGGGGCGCCGGAGGTCGCGGGGTTGAGGCTGAGCGAGAGCAACTGGTCGAAGCCGCGGGAATTCAGATAGGTCACGGCCAGCGTGGCGGCCTTGGTCAATTGCCGCTCTACGCTGACGGCCGACTGCAAAGTGTAGGGTGCGGAGAGCAAGGGGCTGGTCTGGTAGATAGATGAGGTACTGGCCGTGGAGCCGGCCGGAACGCAGTTCGCAATTGGTGTGGTGAGAGGCTGGTTCAGCCCAGTGAAACAAGTGGGATTATTGATGATGTATTGCTGCTGCGTGATGCCGTTGAGACGCTCGGCTTGAAGAATCTGCTGCTCCTGATAGCGGTCATAGAAGATCCCGAAGCCGCCGCGGATCACGACTTTCGGCGGAGCATTCCGGCCACCCACTCCCCAGGCGAGGCCGAGACGCGGCGCCAGGTCCACGTGATCACTAATGTGGTTCTGTCCTTCATAACGCAAGCCATAGCTGAAGGTGATGTTGCTTCGAATGCGCCAGTCATCCTGGACATAGAGCCCGGCGTCGAAGACCGAGACTTCTGCGGAGGGCGAGCCCTGGGTAATGATCAATTGGGCTGCTGGAGCGGTGGTGGCGCCGCCCTGCAGGAGTTGCTGTGCATATTCGTACATGCCCGGTCCGGGCGCAGCGCTTACGCAAGCCGGGTTCGACGCATTGGTTTGCAGGGAACATAGCGACGTGAACGTGAAGATACCGTTAAAGCCCGACGTCGACACGTTGGAATCGCGCAAGTCGCGCAGGCGCGCTCCAAACTTGATGGTGTGGTTGCCGTGAATTATGGAAGTGTAATTCTGGAATTCGTAGTGGTCCTGATGATCGGTCTGCGTGCCCGGGTTGTAGCCGCCACCGGTAAAGGCTCCGGGAACATTGACGGTGGGAGTGACGTTGCTCGTACTCTGCGTGTCGTTTTCCCGAAGGTATTGGAAGCGCGTTTCGTTAACGACCTTGGAGCCATAGACCTGCGTATCACTTATCTGCACCGTGTCTTCGGTGGAAGTGGTTTGGTAGGCCTGCGTAGCCAGGTCGAACTGGTTCAAGTCTGGGTTCGTCTCGGTGTCCCGATAATATTGGTAGCGAACTGTCAGAGTGTTGTTCTTGCTGAGCGCGTAATCGAGGCGCGGCCCGATATTGGTGCGATCGTGGGGGTTCGGAAGAGTGGTGCTGAACGGGAGAAACGTATCAGGATCGATGGCATTGACTGGCGAGAGATTATTGACGTTGCGGCGCTGGCCGCTGACAAAGAAGGACGACTTCTTGTTGATCGCACCTCCGAGACTGCCGTTGAACAGAATGGAGTCGTAACTGGGCTGCGTGCCGGCGATGAAGGGATCCTGTGTATTAAAGGAAGAAGTGTTTCCATCCAGAAGAAACTGGCCGTGGAGCTTATCGGTGCCGGGTTTGGTGAAGACCTCGATGCGGCCGTAGCCGAGCTTGTCGTATTCCGACGAAAACGGATTCTGATTGACGCGAATCTCGCGGATGGATGATTTGGGAGGAAGCTCGCCCGCGGTGAAACCATCGATGTAAAGCTGTCCGCCGTTCGGTCCGGCGGAAGGGCCTGCCAGGGCCTGAAGATCGGTGAGCAATTCGTCGGGATCGTCGGGCAGGGCCTCGAGCTCTTTGCCTGAGATGGTAATGGCGCCGGCGTTGTTTCCAGGATTAACGTCGACGGTCGGCGCGGTATCGGAGACCTGAACTTTCTGCTGCTCGACTTCAATCGTCATGGGTACGTTGAGACGCAGCGGCTGGTCTGTGGCGATCACGACGTTGCCATTTTCGTAGACCGCGAATCCCTGGGCGACGACGGTCAGGGTATATTGGCCCGCGGGCAGGCCTTTGAATTCGTACATGCCCTGTCCATTGGTTTGGGCGGCGATGGGCGCAGAAGAGACGGCAGCCGGAGTCAGGACCACGCTTGCGTTCGCGATGGCGGCGCCGGAGGGGTCCGTGACTTGCCCGCGCAAAGCGCCTGAGCCGGCCGGGGCTGCGACGGCCTGGGTTGCGGGAGCTTGGGCTGCGGGAGTCGTGACCGCAGCAGTCTGCGATGGCGCGAGCGGCGCGCACATCGAGAACGACAAAAAAATGATTGTGAAGGGAAAATACTTCCGCGACTTCATCCAATGTTCCATTCTGTGAAAAGAATCCTGCGCACAAATCTCCGGCACAACGTTAAGTTGTGAGAGGAAGCGAATGCTATGGACCTCCGGCGTCTCCGGAAGGCGCGCTCATGCTCCAAGGCGAAAGCATCGCGGCGGTGCTGGCGCCGGGAGCGGCTTGCAAGATCGGTTCCACGCCGCTGACCAGGGTGATGACAGTCCCGACACCCGCGGTGCCCTCGGTCGAAAGAATGATCACCGCATCGCCCTTGTGCAAATCCGCCAGTGTTGCCGCGGGCGCGCGGCTAAGCATGCGCTGAATGTCCGGTGCGCCGCCGGGACGCCCGCCGCCCGCTCCACTTCCTGCCGTGCCACTGCCCGCCGGGCCGGCACCCGAAGGCGATGCTGGAGGCGCAGTTTGCCCGTTCGCCGCAGGGCCGGAACTGGACGCGGCATCCCCTGATGCGCGGCCACCCATCCCTTTCAAACGCGTTGCAATCATCTGAGCCATCTCAGGAGTCAGGTGGCGAAGCTGCGAGTCCGGCGCGATCTTCACCACTACTGTTTTCTTCGACAATAAATCGTGAACGTTAAGAGTTGATGAACTTGCATCGACCGAGTTAACCGTGCCGGCAATCCCGGGAAACGATCCGGAGACAATTTCTTCGGCGGCCAGTTCGCTGCCATCGGCGCTGCGCTCGCCGCGCGCCCGTATCTGATCGCCGGGATGAATTTGCTGAAGTGTTCCGGGCTTGGCGTCGTCAAATTTCACGGAATCGGGAGCATAGCGGCGAATCACCGTGGTGCTGGAACTGTGAACGACAACGGTTTTGCTTCGTGCGGTAATGGTGACTGTTCCTGCAGCGGCGTCGACGGCACTCGCGATTCCATCCACTCCGCGCTTCTGCCAATCCTGTAGATCGTGCTGATGCCGGGCTTCGAGGTCGGAACGCGTCATGACGACCAGAGTGGAAGCGGCGAGCGAAAGGTTGTCGTCGGAGATCTTGCCTGCCACCAAAATGCGGTCGCCGACCTGGAGATCCTGCAACTGAATGGGCGTGGCGTTCTTCAGATCCTTTTCGCCGGGAGCGATGCGGACCAGCCGGGTTGCAGGCTGCACGGTGACGGTGACCTCGGGACCGGAGTCTGGAGTGAGTGTGATCGCCGTTCCGTTGATGGCTTTAACAGCGCCAACGCGCCGACTGGCGGAGGCGGCATTGGCGGGTTGGGTTTGCGCTGCAGCGGGCGACGCGTAGCAGGACGCTACGAAACAGAGGCTGGCCACGCTCGCGGCCCAGAGTGCGATCCCTGAAATTCGGTTGGTAGTTGCGCGCATACGCCTGTTACTAATTTACATGGCGCGTCGCACAAAACCCCAGGATTTACAAAGTTTTACTTCAAGATGAATAACGTGTTACACGCATGCAGCGGATTGCGTCGCAATCATTCCGCAATCAGCAGGTTCTCGGCGAAAGGCCATTGCTCATCAATCCACTGGGCCTCACAGCGGAAGCCGGCGGTGGTGGCCATGAAGAACACTTCTTCGGCCGAGTACTTGTGGCTGCTCTCGGTCCAGATGGTTTCGCCCTCCAGAAGTTCAGCCTGAAACTCGGCAGCAGGAATATTCACCGTTTGGCGGCACTTGGACCGCAAGTGCATCTCAACGCTGCGAGCTTCATGATTGATTCTTGCGACGTGCTCGAATTGCGTGACATTGAAATCGGCGTCGAGTTCGCGATTGATGCGAGCCAGCAGGTTCAGGTTGAAGGCCGCGGTCACGCCCAGTTCGTCGTCATAGGCGTGCAGCAGTTGAGCGCTGGATTTCTCAAGATCGGTCCCCAGCAGCAGCGAATCTCCCGGCTGAAGAATGCGCCGGACTTCAGCGAGAAAACGAATGCCGGCAGCGCGATCGAAGTTTCCGATGGTGCTCCCGAGGAACAACACCAGAAGATGCTGTCCGCTGGAGCGGTGCGCGGCGACTTCGAGTAATCCGTCGAGATACTCGCGCTCGAAACCCAGGATGCTGATGGATTCGATGTCGCTGAGTTCGCGTTCGCACATGGCGAGAGCGGAGGGGGAAATCTCGATGGGATAGTAAGCGGTGCGCTGGCGGCGGCACAGAGATTCGAGAATGTGGCGAGTCTTGCGGCCGCTGCCGCTGCCGAGTTCGGCCACCGAGACGGGAGTAGCCAGCCGCTGAACGATGTCATGGCCATGCCGCCGCAGCAGGCGCTCATCGGCGCGAGTCAGGCCGTACTCCGGCAGATGACTAATCACTTCGAACAACGCGGAGCCGACATCGTCGTACAAATACTTCGACAGCAGTTCTTTCTGGCCCGGAGTTGCGAGCCCGGCGCGCACATCCGCCGCGAATTCGTAGGTTGTATTCGGAGTAATAGCTTGCACCAGCATGTCGACAACTCCTTATTCATGATTCGCAGCCGCCGATCGCGGATCAATAACTCCCGATCGGCAATGAACCGTCAGCGGCTTACGCAGCGAAATCCGGTGTAAATGAACTGATAGTGCGCCTGGAACCAATTGCGGAACGTGCGGCGCAACATGCATGAGGCGGTGCGCGCCGATCCGCCTTTCATGACGAAGTGCTTTCCGTCGAAGAAGTCTGCGGAGTAACCGCGGTAGAACGGAAACGGCTCGAATCCCGGGTAGGGGGCGAACTCCGTGGACGTCCACTCCCACCCATTGCCCAGCATGCCGTCAACTCCGAAAGCGCTACGCCCTTCGGGAAGCGCATTCACTGGGACGGGGCTCCAACGGGCAAAATCAAAGTTGCCGAACTCGGCCGCCGGCACTGCGCTTCCCCATGGATAAATCCGTTCCCCCTCGTTCGGTGTGGCGTAGGCGGCGCGCTGCCACTCGGCTTCGCTCGGCAGCGACTTCCCAGCCCAGCGGGCATAGGCCTTCGCTTCTGCCTGGCTTACATAGACCGGCCAATCGAGCGGTAGCGGAACGTCGTCGAACATGGTGCGATAAAGCCACTGTTGGCCTTCGTGCCTCCAGAAAGCGGGATGAGAAATCCCCTGCTTTGATTTCCAATTCCAGTCTTCACTGTTATCCGAACCGTCGCCCCATAACTCGCGGCTTTCGTAGCCGCCGGCGTTGATGAACTCCAAATATTGGAGATTCGTTACCTTGTATTGATCGATGGCAAACGCTGGAACGTCGACGGTGTGGGCTTCAAACTCGTTGTCCCATCCAAAAAGGCCGCTGCGGCGCGGCAAGCCCAGTGTGACGGGCCCGGCGGGGATCTCGATGCTGCGATGAGTAACGAGGGAGGCAGGCCCGACCAGGGACTCAGATTGCCGCACCTTCCGATCGAGCGGCAACTGATGCAGCATGTAGGCGAGCGTTTCCGCGTGCATGAGGCGGTGCTCAATGGCGACGTGAAGCAGGGCAGTCAGTGGAAATCCGTCGAATGAGGGGGCGTGAGCATCGAGAAGAGCGTCCGCGAGCTTATCGTCCAGAACCTCGCGGATTTTTCTGACGTAGTCACGAACGGCGGCGATCGAAGGCCAGTCTGAAGGCTGATCGGAGGGTAATCCGCCGCCAACTGGATCGATACCGAATGCAAACAGCCGGTCAAACTCCGGATGAAAAGCCTTGAGTCCAAGAACGCGGCTGTGAAACAAATTCCAATCAAAGGCTTCAAGATGCCCGATGTAAAAGACGATGCGGTGACGTTCCGCGATGGGGCGCTCGTAGAGAGAATCGGGCTTGACCAGGGCGAACAGATCGTCGGTTTGACGGCGAGCGTTGGCGAGTTGCCCGATCAGATCGTGACGAATGCCGGGGTCGCTCTGCGTGGCAAGCATTCATACCTCCCAATGCGGTCGTGAGCGGACGAAGTAGCCTGACGGCGACGGGCGCAAACGAGTCGAAGGGAAGAATTCTATGCCCTCCTACTGTCCGAGTGCCATAGGGTAATGCCCCTACGGGCTCGCATTCACGCTTCGACACCCGTCTCTGGCGGCAAAGTCCGCGATAGTGTCGCCGGGTCGCAGAATGGTTAGATGTCGTTGTGCAGCGCGCGGTCGCAGATGAAAATAATCTTTCGGAAATGGCTTTCTCAGCCCCAGCGGCGATGATGATGGCCTGCTGGTTCAGGCCATGCAAACACCATTTAGTGGATCAGGCCCTTGCGCTGTAGGAATTCGTGGGCGACATCTTTCACGTCGCGATGCTGGCCATCCAGGGCGTAGTTTAATTGCTGCATCTCCTGATCGGAAATAGTGTTGCCTAGCGCAGCAATCGCCTGGTCAACCTCGGGATGCTGCTGCACGGTTTGCTGCCGAATCACGGCAACCGCTTCGTAGGGGGGGAAATAGTGGCGATCATCTTCGAGCACAAATAAATTGAGCGCTGGGATCAGGCCGTCAGTGGCGTTGCCGGCAGCGATATCGATCTGATGATTTACCAGCGCAGGCGCGAGCAAGCCTAGATCCATGATGCGGGGCGGGGCGGCGAAGTGCAGACCGTAGGCGGCAGCGAGCCCGGCGTAGCCATCGGGACGCTCCATGAATTCATAGCCAAATCCGGCTCGCCACCGAGGAGCAAACGCTGCGGCTTGCGATAACGTTTTGAGATTCAGACGGCGGGCATCGTCTCCGCGAATCTCCATGGCAAAGGTGTCATTGAAACCGAACGGTGGGCCGAGGGTAAGGCCGAGGCGCGATTCATATTCATTCCTGACGCGTCGGTAGACTTCCGTCTTATCGCCGCCAACTTTCTGCTTGAGGATGGCCGTCAACGCCGTGCCGGTATATTCGGGATAGATATCGATGCGGCCGGCCAGCAGCGCTTGCTGGCAGATATAGGTTCCAGCGAGATAGAAGCGGCGTTCCACCTTCAGGTGCGTGTGCGCTTCAATTTGCTGAGCCAGGAGCTCACCCAGGATCAGCGATTCGGTAAAGTTCTTGGAGCCGACTACGACGCGATCGACGCGTGCAGACGGACACGCGGACAAGAACAGCGTGATGAGAATCAAGCCGAGCGAACTTCGGAATCGCGCTTCAAGAATGTTGCGGCGCCGGCAGTGTTGATCTGGCCTCATCTTTCATCCTTCACCGCGGCATCCTTCACCGCGGCCGCAGGCGTTTCTCCAACCAACCCAGGCCGAAATCCGCGGAAAGCGCGAGAACCGCCGCAGGAATGGCTCCCGCGAGAATGAGCTGATTGTTCACCATGGCGAGGCCGCGAAAGATGAATTCGCCGAGCCCTCCAGCGCCGATTGCAGCGGCGATGGTCGCGAGACCGACCGAGACGACGACCGCGACGCGAATGCCGGAAAGAATCACACTTGAAGCCAGCGGCAGCTCGACTTGAAACAAAAGCTGGCTGCCGGTGAGTCCCATGCCGCGCCCGGCCTCGACCACGGCTGGATCGACGCCGCGGATTCCGGTATAGGTGTTGCGGATCACGGGCAGCAGCGCGTATAGAGTGAGTGCGAGAATCGCCAGTCGATCGGCGCGATCCCCAAGCCACGGTACCGGGAGGAGAAATCCAAAGAGGGCAAGACTCGGAATCGTCTGAATGATGTTCGCGGTGCCCAGCACCGGCTTATTCCACACTGGCCAGTGCGCGCTCAGTATGCCGAGCGGTATGCCGACCAGCACGGCGAGCAGCGTGGAGACGCCTACAAGCCATAGATGCTCGAGTGTGAGTTCCACGATCTGCTCGTGATTTTGCAGGAGGAAATGAATGAGATTCATGACACGCCTCGATTTGCCACGGGGTCCGGTCCTTCTCGGAATGCCCTTACATAAGCGGCTGGCAGCGGTTCGGGGGATCGCAAAAAGTCTTTCGGGGGAAGAACTGTGACCAGCCTGCCCGCTTCCATGAGCGCAATGCGCGATGCGAGCCGCAAGGCTTCGCGCAAATCATGAGTGACAAAGACCACTGTCTTATTCAGCCGCTGTTGAAGGGAAAGAAACTCGCGCTGCAGTTCGTCGCGGGTAAGCGCGTCGAGCGCGCCAAAGGGCTCATCCATTAAGAGAATTGCGGGGTCGGCGGCCAGCGCCCGTGCCACTCCCACACGCTGCCTCTGCCCTCCCGAAAGCTGATGCGGATAGCGGGAAGCCACTTGCGGTTCAAGGCCGACCAGGTGCAACAACTCCTCGACGCGAAGATGAATTCGCTCGGGTGCCCAACCTTCGATTCGCGGGACGAGGCCAATGTTTCGTTCCGCAGTGAAATGCGGGAACAAGCCCACGTCCTGAATGACGTAGCCAATGCTGCGGCGCAAGCGAATGACGTCGCTCCCGGCGGTGGGCAATCCGTTCACCCGCACTTCTCCTTCGGTGGGAGTCAACAGCCGATTGATCAGCTTCAACGTGGTGGTCTTTCCCGAACCGCTGCGGCCCAGCAGAACCAGCGTCTCGCCGCTTCGCACCTGCAGATTCAGCCCGGAGAGCAATTGCTGGCCGTTGGGTAATGCGTAGGCGACGTCACGGAATTCGATCACCGGAACATCGGCAGGACTTGCTTCCATATTCTGTCGAACCTATTCGGTACAAGCGTCTTCAGTACGAGCGTGTTACCCCAATCACATTCGCCCAGCATACCGGAGTTCGCCAACCAGGTGCAGCAAAGCGGGCGCGACTAACCTGCGGCGACGGGCACCCAGAGAGCTAATAGACGATGAGACTCCCTGCCGCTACGATCTTATGAGATTTGTGGGAATTCCGTTTTGGCTATGAGTGTGTCCGCTTTACGTAGGTCTCTCTGCTGGTTGATGGTCGCTCTGTGCCCATTGTCGCTCACGGCGGCAGACACGGGGTCCGCTGTATTGCACAGCCAGGGCGGAGTGTGGGTCAACGGCGCTGAAATCGCCAGCTCGACGGTCGTTTTTCCGGGAGATGTGCTGGAGACAAAACCCGGATTCGTCGCGAATCTCGACGCCGAAGGATCGTCTGTTCTGATTCAGCCGGAATCGGTGGTGAAATTCCAGGGCACGTTTCTCGGCCTGGAGCACGGAAGCGTAGCGGTGGGGACTTCCACATCCATGAGCGTCCACGTGAACTGCATCAAGGTCGAGCCCGTCTCGATCGAGCGCACGCAATATGAAGTGTCCGATCTTAATGGGACGGTGCAGGTTGCGGCGCGCAAGAACGATGTGAATATCACGCAAGGTGGCATTCTCAAGAAGACGCCGGTGCAGAACGGGACGTCTCCATCCGCCACGCAGTCCGCCACGGTGCACGAGGGACAGCAGGCAACCCGCGACGAATCGGCCGCGTGCGGAGCCGCGGCTCGGCCCGGCGGAGGCACCGGCAATGGTCTAAATACGAAGTGGCTCGAGATTGGGGGCGCCGCCGGTGGAGGAATTCTGGTGCTCTGCCTGCTCCTTTGCAAAGGCTCGTCGCCCAGCAATGTAAGCCCATCGCAGCCATAAGGGTTCGGCCTTCGTCATGGCTTCACCGCTTCCTTTGTGGCACCAGCATCAACCGGCTCGTCGACCTGCAGGATCTGATCGCCGCGCACGTCTTTGAGTGTCTGGACAATTCCGCTCGGCCAGCGAATTTCTATCGACTGCGCGATGCTCTCAGCTCCCAGGCCGAAGTGCACCCGTTTATCGCTCGAGGAAAGATAACTGGATGCGGTCGTCGCAGTCACCCATTGCGGACCGCTGGCGGTGACTAACTTTACTTCAGCTCCAATGCCATCCCGATTGCTCCGATGCCCGACCAGCTTCAGCGTCAGCCAGTGATTCGAGGTCGGCGTTTCATTGTGAAGAATGTGCAGAGGTCCGCCGTTGGTCGCCACCACGGCGTCGATCCGTCCATCGTTGTCGATATCGCCGATGGCCAGGCCGCGCCCCACCCAGGCCTCATGAAAAACATCGCCGGAATCTGCCGAGACATCGGTAAATCCCTTGCCCGTGTTGCGCAGCAACAGCATCGGCTCCCGGTAACGAAGTTGCGGGTTGGACTTCTCAATGGTGTCGAGATCGTGGCCTTGGGCGATCAAAATATCTTTCCAGCCGTCGTTGTCGTAATCGAAGAAGCGGACGCCCCATCCGGAGTGCATCCGCGTCATCCGCGAAATGCCGGTTGCGTAGCTCGCGTAGTTGAAGGTTCCATCGCCATTGTTCAAATAGAGCGCATACATCTGGTTCGCCAGATCATCGACTACCAGATCGGGCAGCCCATCGTTGTTGTAGTCGGCAAAATCCACTCCCATGCCTGCGAAGGTGCGGCCATCGCCATCGAGCGCGACCTCGGCGGTAAGTCCGAGTTCTTCGAATGTGCCGTTGCCTTTGTTATGAAAAAGAAACCCAGGCCAGGAATCGTTAGCGATGTAGAGGTCGATACGGCCGTCGCGATCGTAATCCGCAAGGGCGATGCCCAGGCCCTTGGCCGGTTTGGAAAGTCCGATCTTCTGTGCGACTTCGGTGAAATGCCCGTTGCCGTCATTGTGGTACGCCAGAAGCGCGATGGGTGGGAAAGAATCCGGATGGCAATACTGCCGCAGCGCCGCCTGTGGGGGGCCGCACCAGATATCGGAGAAATCCCAGGTCACGTACCTGACGACCACGAGGTCGAGCAGACCGTCGTTGTCCAGATCGACCCAGGCAGCGCTGCTGGACCAACCGCTGCCGCCCACGCCGGCCGTCGCCGTTACATCCGTGAAAGTTCCGTTCCCGTTATTGTGGTAGAGCCGGTTGCCACCGTAGGCGGTCACGAACAGGTCTTCATAGCCATCGTTGTCGTAGTCGCCAACGGCAACTCCCATTCCGTAGCCAACGCCCTGCAGTCCGGCTTTTTCGGTGATGTCTTCGAAGGTGCCGTCCGGTTTTTGATGATAAAGACGGTTCCAGTATTCCGAGCCGGGCTTCTGCGGAATTGTTCCCTTGGGAGTTGGGTCGGCGAGCGGAGCGCCGTTGGTGACGAATATATCGAGGCGTCCGTCATTGTCGAAGTCGAACAGCGCAACGCCGGGCGCCATGGTTTCCAGCAAATATTTTCGCGTGGTGTGGGGAGCGATGTGCTGAAAATGGATGCCGGCAGCCGCCGTTATATCGGTGAATTTTCCCGGAGTGACGGCGGCCGGTGCGGCAGGTTTTGCGATCTGCGCGGCCGCAAGGACAAAGGCGGCACTCGTAAACCAAGCCACCATGCAGACCCCTGTCCGGTGCATAAACAAGCACTGTACTATAGCTCTCGCCTTGAATTATCTGCGAATAATCTGCGACCTTCGGTGCCGTTCCGCGTCCGCAATAGCCGAGCAGGATCGGTGAATGGGATGTATACTTAAGATCTTGACCTCGAAGACACCCTGACAGCACGTTGCGCCTTCGCGATTGAGAAGATTCTCTGAAAGGCGAGTAACGTGTCGAAACTTAGGCCTCTGGAAGCCAGTTCCTTTAATCCCAAGAGATCGAGCTGTAAGAGATCGAATTGCAACCGAGTTGGTTGCGATTGAGTCGGTTGCGATTGAATTAGAAAAGACTGGCCCTGCAGTAGGGCCGATCGCACCATTCGCTTGTATCCAGGATCTCCAGACGGCCGCACCTTCGTTCGTAAGTTTTTGCACGGGAGTGGAAGTCTCGCGGTACCACGCGTTCTAAGTTAGCCAGCCCGCAAGGCAGGAGATTAAGAATGTCCGGAATCAACGGTGACAAAGCCCGATTCAACCGGCGGCGCAGGCAGAAAATCAGCCGCCGCCAAAGCAACGAAAAAATGTTGAAGGCCCTGGCTGAACAGAACCTGGTGGCCCCCGCGAAGCCGGCGAATCTTAAGGAGAAAGAAGCATGACCACTCCGGTGGTCGCGATACCGCTTTCAACTCCCGACGGGAGTCCGGCGCAGGTTAGTTCTGCGAATGGTGGTCCCGCGAAAAAGAAGCGCGTACTCCTGCTCGATACGTCGCAGACAAAACGCGATCTGCGCGCCGACGTCATGAGGCAGCTGGGCATCGAGGTGGATTGCGCGGCCGATGTTCTCGAGGCGCGATGCTGGTGGCGAGCCGACCTGTATAATCTGGTGCTCATTAATGTAGCCGGGGAACTAGAGAGCCGGGACAAGTTTTGCAGCGACATGCGGAGCGCCACTCCGCCGCAGCGGGTTGCCTTTTTCGTGGGCGGGCCCGAGTACCTTGCCGCGGCGCCGCATTCCGACGACGCACCCGCGGAAGCGGATGCCGACGCGCTGCACAAGCAGATGGTTGCAGCATTGATCGCGCAAGGTCTTGAACACTCATCTCATCAGCGCTGGGGAATCCTGGAAGCCTGCAGAAAGATTTCCAGCGTTCGCTCGGTCAGCGAAGCGCGTTCGCGCGCCATCCGGGAAACCCCCAGGCCGTCGCGGTGGGCCGAAGCCATTGAGCAGCATTCCGCACCCGAAACCATAAGCCACAAACCCTTATTCCCTGCTGCAACCGCGGCGATAGAAACAGCAACAGAAACAGAAACAGCAACAGAAAGAGAAGAACTCCTATGAAAAATCTTTATGTCGGCAACTTACCTCACAGCACCACCGAACCGGAACTACGCGGCTTGTTCGAAGCGCATGGCGCGGTCGAACGCGTTAGCATCGTCACGGACCGCGAAACCGGCCGCGCGCGCGGATTCGCCTTCGTCGAAATGACCAATCCGGCGGAAGCCGATAAGGCGGTCGCGGCATTGAACGGAACCGAACTGGGGGGCCGGGCGTTGAAGATCAACGAGGCGAAACCCAAGACCGATTCGCCGCGCGGTGGCGGCGGAGGACAGCGTTTTGGCGGCGGCGGCGGAGGCGGCGGCAGCCGCGACGACTATCAGGGTCATGCCCGCCAGCCGCGGGAGCCCCGCTGGTAGTAGTGCATCGAACTACGCGGGTGAAGTGCTGATGCCTGAAGTGAACCAAAGCGCAAAGCGTCCAGCCGCTATTGCCACAAATTGACGATTGGAGATTGGGATGCCAGGACGAGGTCGATCAAGCTTTACCAAACGCCAGAAAGAACACACGCGCCAGCAAAAACAGCGCGACAAGGCCGAACGCCGTATTCAGCGCAAAGATGAACCGTCCGGGACGTCGAGTGATTCGAGCGAACTGGATATGGACGAGTTGCAACGGCATGCCGCCGAGCAAGCTGCGCTCTTCCAGCTGGGAGCCGACGACGCGGAAATTTCCAGCATTCCGCGTGAACACGGTCCGGAGAAGACTGAACCATAAGCATTGACCTAGCGACAAGCTGAAATGAAAGAAGGGGCGCGTCTTTTTAAGACGCGCCCCTTCTTTGCCGTACTCTTGCTATTCGGTTCTTATGCGAAAATCTCGCCGGGCAGCCTGGTCAGTGTGCGGCTGGCCAGGGTGTTTTGGACGACATGTTCCGAGCGCTCCGCATTTGCCCAATCGACTTGCTTGCGTTCGATGCGCAGCTTGAGAGCACGCTCGATATGCTTGAGTTCGATGACCTCGGCGCCTGCCACTAAACTGGAGGCCAAGCCTTCCGATCCGGCGCGTCCGGTTCGTCCCACGCGATGGATGAAATCCTCTGCCATCTTGGGCAGGTCGTAGTTGATCACGTGAGCCACGTCATCGATGTGCAAGCCGCGAGCGGCTACGTCGGTTGCGACCAGCACCTGAAAGCGCCCCTGCTGAAATCCGGCGAGGGCTGCGTTGCGCTGCGATTGCGAGCGGTCGCCGTGAATCATCGTTGCGGAAAAGCCTTCGCGTACCAGTTCCTTGGCCAGCCGTTCGGTGCCGCGCTTGGTGCGGGCAAAGATGAGCGTTTGGCCTTTTTCGGCATAGAGCAACTGCCGAAGCACATCGGGCTTCTCGGCGGGACGCACTTCGTAGGCTTGCAGCCGGACACTCTCGACCGGCTTGAGCACTGAACCGATCGCAACCCGCACAGGGTTGCGCATGGAATCGTTGACCAGGCCAGCGACAGATTGCTCCATGGTGGCCGAGAAGCATAGGGTCTGGCGGCGTTGCGGCAGGATTGCGAGGATGCGCCGGATGGCTGGTAGAAATCCCATATCGAGCATGCGGTCCGCTTCATCCAGCACCAGGATTTTGACTTCGCGCAGGTCGATTAACTTGCGGGTAATGAAATCCTGCAAGCGTCCGGGAGTTGCGATTACCAGGCTGGACCCGCCGCGGACCGCCTGAATTTGCGTTTTCTCGGAGACCCCGCCGATCACCAGCGCGGCTTTGGACAGTTGCCGGCCGCGCAGTTTTTCGTATTCTTCGTTGACCTGAATCGCCAGTTCTCGCGTCGGCAGCAACACCAACACGCGAACTTTCTGCGAGGGTTCGCGCTGTAGCATTTCGATGATCGGAATCAGAAACGCGAGGGTCTTGCCGGTACCGGTCTGCGCCGTAGCCAGCACATCTTTGCCCTCAAGGGCGCAAGGAATGGCCTGCGCCTGAATAGGCGTAGGGATAATGAATTCAGCAGTCGCCAGCCTCTGCTGCAAAGCAGAAGATAGCGGTAGTTCGGTGAAGCTTGTCATTCGTAATTGTTCTTTCTGGAGGGGCTTGATGTTACACACGTAGCGTGAGTTCCCATGCCGCTCTTATCTTTTGATTTACGCTGAATAAACGGCGGGCAGGAAAAGCGGAGATGAATCTTGATCCAACAGGATCACCGCGTCACGAGCAAACCGTGGCAGTAGCGTTGAAAGCAATTATAGCACAGCATTCGGTGCAGCGGCACCGGCATCGGAACGAGAAGGCGTAGTCGATAGTAACCAGGCAAGTGATTGAAAGCATGGGGGCCCCGGGCGGAGTCGAACCGCCGACCAACGGTTTAGGAAACCGCTGCTCTATCCATCTGAGCTACGGGGCCGCGGACCTGAAGTGATTATCTCACGCTGGTTTAGCGAAGCAGGAACTGCGCGGGTGCCCGATTTAGTATCCCGCATTGTGGCACTTTCGGCGGCAAACTCAGCTTGAGCCTTCCCACAGACAGAAAAATAGCCAGTGCTGGGATCAGCACTGGCTCAATGCACTTACGAACTGACCGGTTTAGTGTCCTTTGGGCTCGCTTTCGGGCTTGGGCGGGGGGCTTGCCTTTTGCGGCTTCGGCGCCGGAGCGCTATGGCTTGGCTTGGGAGCGCTTTCTTTCGGGGCGGTCTCCTTGGGAGCTGCTGGCCTGCTCTCAGGTTTGGGCGCGGCGCTATGGCTCGGCTTCGGAGCGCTTTCTTTCGGAGTGCTCTCCTTCGGCTCTGCTGGCTTGCTCTCGGGTTTGGGGGCAGCAGTGTGGCTCGGCTTAGGAGCGGTCTCTTTCGGGGCACTCTCCTTAGGAGCGGCAGGCTTGCTCTCGGGCTTGGGCGCGGCGCTGTGGCTCGGCTTGGGAGCGCTTTCTTTCGGGGCGCTCTCTTTGGGTGTGGGACGCGGTTCTGTCTCAGCTTTCGATTCGCCGGGTGCCGCAGTCTTCGGTTCACGTGATGGGTTCGAGGCATGCGAACTCGGAGTGGACGGCTTTGCCGGATGCCTCTCATTCGCAACGACCGACTTCTCCTTATTCTCGTTATTCTCGTTCTCCGGGCGGGTGCTCTTCGATGCATTGCCTTTGGCTGGCGAGGTGGAGGGCTGCCTGGCGGTCTCCGCCGCCTTCGGGCTCGTGGAACGATTGCCGGCGGGCGCGGATGCGCGCGCTTCCTTGGGCGACATGGCCGGGGCATGGTACGGCGCTCCGGCAGACTTAGCCCTCACGACGCCGGCCCCGCTGAATACGCCTGGTTTTGCCGTGGCGGCCACGGCGGGTGCGCCGTGATTATTCGACGCGAACAACGCCTTGTTCTGGCTGGCAGCGTGTTCCTGCCGAACCTGTGCCGCGACCGGAGGCGTATGCTTTTCGCGGGAGTAGGCTTCTTCCTGCGCGGTCGGTCGGGCCACGACGCCGCCTTCGCCGCCATTAAAAGCGACATGGGATTCGTTGTTGACGATGACGGTCTTATTGACGTAGACGTTGGTGATCTGAGTTGTATTCACACGCATCACGGCGGTGTTGTAGAAAAAAGAGCCGCCGCGCCACTCACCGCCGCCGAAACCGACGCCGCCATACCCGAAGCCGTAATTAATGCCGCCGTAGAAGCCGATCTGCGGTCCCCAATATCCGGCGTTCCAGGCGTAGACACCATCGTTCCATCCCCAGTAGCCTGGGGTCCAAAGCACGCCGACGGTGGGAGGCTGGACCCACGTGCCCGGCACCCAGTAGTATCCGGCGTCATCGTCCCAGGCCCAGTAACCGGGCGTCCACAGATAGCCGGCAGCGGGACAGATGGGTTGCTCGTAAACCGGAAGAGCGGGCGGACCGACGCGAACCGAAATGCCGATCCCGATCTGCGCGGAAGATGTGGAAGATAGAACTGCCGGAATGACCAGCAGCAGAAGACCGAATACCAGAAAACGAACTGCAGGGTGAGTTTTCATCGTGTTTTCCTTTGGACCGCCGCGCTTGCCTGCAAATTGTGCAGCGCGACGGTCGAGCGAAATGTCGAACCATAATCGTCGAAACTTGATCGTCGAACATAATCATCAAATCTGATCGTCGAAACCCGATCGGCCGAAGATCCCGTTGCAAAAGGCTTCGGCCAATCCGTGCTCCTACTACGAGGCTGCCTATCCGGAACCCGGCGCCTGACTCGATGCTGTTCTTGAGAGCTAAGCACTAGAGCTTAGTAGCAGATGTCCGGGTGAAAGTTGTTTGGAATGTGAAGAGTGGAAAGGGCTAGAAGCGCTCTTAGGCCCTCTGGCACGGGTTTGCTCCCGGCGCGGTAAATGATTTACCCTCGCCGCAGTCGATCATGAATCCAAATAATGCCAGCTCTAACTCTGCACCTGACGGATTTTCGCACGCGATGCGGCGGGAAATCTACGAGCAGCCCAGCGCCATCGCGAAAACCATTGACCAGCATCTGAAGAACGACATTATTTTCCCCGGCGAACTGCATGCCATTGAGAGTGCGCTGCTGACCTTCGAGAAGCTGATCATCGCGGCCAGCGGATCGAGCCGCCATGCTGGCTTGGCCGGCGAGATCATGATCGAAGACCTTTCGGGCGTTGCCGTGGATGTGGAATATGCGAGCGAGTACTGTTACCGCTCGACGCACGCCGCAGTGGATCCGATCGTCATGGTGGTGACGCAATCGGGGGAAACTGCCGACACGATCGCGGCGCAGCGCGAGGCGCTGACTCGGGGCGTGAAGACCATCGCGGTTTCCAACGTGGCCGACGCCACGATTCCGCGCGAGGCCAGCGCGGCGTTGATCACCGGAGCTGGACCGGAGCTGGCCGTGCCTGCAACCAAGAGCTTCACCACGCAGTTAACGATTCTGTATCTGATGGCATTGTTCCTGGCGCGCAAGCGCGGGCGGATGACTTCAGAGGTCACGCGGTCCTATCTGCAGCGTCTGGAGCGGCTGCCGGAGGCGATCGATAAAAATCTCCGGGGATGGGATGACCTGGCGGAACAGTTCGCGCAGAAGCATTTTCATGCGGAAAAATTCCTGTACCTGGGGCGAGGCGTGCATTACGCGATCGCGCGCGAGGGAGCGCTCAAGCTCAAGGAAATTTCGTACGCGCACGCGGAAGGCTACCCAGCGGGAGAACTGAAGCACGGGCCGAACGCACTGGTTGACGAACATCTTCCCGTGGTTGTGCTGGCCACTTGCGATAAGCGTGATCCGGATTCAGTGCTGCGCTACCGGCGTACGCTCGAAGTGATGAAAGAAGTCAGGTCACGGCGGGGACGCCTGGTCACGGTAGCGACCGAGGGTGATGAAGAAGTCACCGGGGTAGCCGATGACGTATTCTCTGTTCCGCCAGCACCCGAACTGCTGCTGCCCATCGTGGAAGTGATTCCGCTGCAACTGTTCGCCTACTATGTAGCAACAAAAAAAGGGATCAACGTAGACCGCCCGCGAAATCTGGTGAAAGCGGTAGTTACCGAGTAAAGCCGACGTTTCATTCCACCATCCGATTCGATTCATTGTTACGGGGAGTTCATGCCTAACAGTCCTGCTCACGTCGATCTGCAAGCCATCGCGAAAGAGGTCATGCTGCAGCATGGTTTTAAACCCGACTTTCCGCCGGAGGTGCAGCAGCAACTCGCAGGCTTGCGGGCGCATCCGCCCGCGATCGCTGCCGGAGGAGCGGTACGGGATCTGCGGAGCCGGTTATGGTCGTCAATCGACAACGACACGTCGCGCGACCTGGATCAGATCGAGGTTGCGGAGAAACTGCCGAACGGGGATGTGAAGGTGCTGATCGGCATTGCCGATGTGGACGCTTCGGTCCCGAAGCAGAGCGCGATCGATCAACATGCGGCGCGGGAAACGACCACCGTGTACACGGGAATCCGGAACTTCCCCATGTTGCCGGAAGAGCTTTCGACGGGCAAGACTTCCCTGCTGGAAAATCAGGACCGGCTAACCGTGGTGACGGAATTTGTGGTGAGTGGCGACGGCCACGTGAGCTCCAGCGACGTATACCGCGCGGTAGTCAGCAATAAAGCACAACTGCAATACAACTCGCTGGGATCGTGGCTCGAAGGCACGGCGGCAGCACCGCCCAAGGTGGCGGCCTCGGCCGATCTGCAGACGCAACTGCGGTTGCAGGACGAAACAGCGCAGGTATTGAGGAAGCGGCGTTATGACAATGGAGCGCTCAATCTCGAAACCGATGAAACGACTCCTCTGGTGCTGGATGCACAGGTGATTGATGTAGTGAGACAGCAGAGAAATCGCGCCACCGACTTGATTGAAGACTTCATGATCGCGGCCAACGGGGTGGTGGCGCGGATGCTGGAAAAAGTCTCGTCCCTGCGGCGCATCGTAAAGCAGCCGGAGCGCTGGGATCGCATTGTTCAACTGGCGGCGGCTAACGGGGAAAAACTTCCGGCGACACCGGATTCCAAAGCGCTGAACGCCCTTCTGATAAAACGTAAGGCTGCGGACCCTGATCATTTTGCCGAACTTTCGCTTACCGTGATCAAGCTGATTGGTCCCGGCGAATATGTTCTGGAGCGGCCGGGGGATCCGGAGACGGGACACTTTGGGCTGGCAGTGCAGGATTACACGCACTCGACCGCTCCCAATCGCCGCTTTCCTGACATGGTGACGCAGAGACTCATCAAGGCGATGCTGGCAGGGCGGGCGAATCCTTATTCCGATGACGAGCTCTCGGCCATTGCCACTAATTGCACGGCAAAGGGCGACGCCGAGCGCAAGGTTGAGCGAGAGATGTCGAAACGGCTGGCTGCGTCCGCCATGCAGAACCGCATCGGCACAATTTTTGATGGCGTCGTCACGGGTGCGAGTGCCAAGGGAACGTTTGTGCGTGTGATGCAACCACACGTCGAAGGTTTGCTGGCGCAAGGCCAGCAGGGAGCCGACGTTGGAGACAGGTTCAAGGTCAAGCTGATTCGCACCGACGTCCAGCATGGGTTTATCGACTTCGCCCGAGTGTAGATCGGAAGTCGCAATCAACCACAAAGGCTAAGGAGTGGTAGAGCAGTTTGATAAGAAGCGAGCCGGACGCGCGATTATTGCGTCGCAAAAGACGCGACGCAACGCGCGGCTCGCCCAGATCCTTCGCTGCGCAAAGAACGCTTGCTCAGGATGACAATCAAAGTTGCGGCGGTCATCAGGCAAGCCAATAGGCGGCGAGCGCTCCGCAAGCTAACCTTGCGTAAGCAGTTTGTGTGCGGAGGGGCGGGGTTTGTTTGTTTGAATGGCGCAATTTCGTTTGCGGCTTCATGGTGGTTGTCCTGGTCTTGCCAACTTCGCTGATGGCCCAGGACTCCGGCCGGGCGATGTTGCACAGCGATGGGGACGTGTCGCTGAACGGGAATCCGGCGCCCGCTTCTTCCGCGATCTTCAAGGACGACCTGATCCAGACGGAGAAGAACGCTCAGGCGAGAATCGATGCAGAAGGATCTACGGTCACCGTCGAACCGGAGACCATTGTGCAATTTGAAGGCGACGAACTTGTCCTCGACCATGGCAGGGTGCAGGTGAACACGTGGAGAGGAATGAAAGTCCGTGTGAATTGCCTGACCGTAATTCCTCGGTTGCCGCAAGAATGGACCCGCTACGACGTCATCGATGTAGATGGAAAAGTGCGTGTGCTGGCCTACCAGAGCGACGTCAATATCCACTACGGAGGCGGCGGTACGGCCGCCTGGCGATCGAAACACGCGGAGTTGGCGGACGTGACCGTATATCAAGGCGGCGAAGCTACTCGGGAGGAACGATGCGGGGCAGCGGCCAAGCCCCCTTCAGATGCCGGCAAACCGTTCTTGGATACGATTGCGGCAAAGGGATTGGGAATCGCCGCCGTCGCCGTGATTACGTGCTATGCGCTTTGCCGGACCAACACCAACCCAGTCAGCCCTTCCACGCCTTAGTGCTTTCCGCGGCCCGAGTTCTAGCTAGTTGGCTCCGTGAAGCCGATCCGTGTCGGCGTTGGTGTAGACGCGATTCGCGTGGCGGATTTGCGCTTTGCTGCGCGCTGCGGCTTCGGCGATGGTAAGGCCATAACCACGATCGCGCAGCCCCTGCGCGGTGGTGATCTGCCAGACTCCGGAATCAAGAATGCTGGCTGGAAGCGCGGCCAAAGGTGCTTCACTCGACGCTGGGAAACTGATCTCGACAACGTTAACGTTGAAGGATGGGTTGCCGTAGAAGATGGGAAATAAATCAATCTTGGGTAGAGCGTCCGGACTGGGAGGCAACACGTCCTGATTCCCCGCGCCAGCGATTAAGACCCCACTGGCATTCCGGGCACCGGTCTCGAGAGGCGGACCATTTAATGACATAGAGGGCGTGGAAATCGGACCCATGAACAGAGGCGAACCGTAGTTCATCAGATACTGCGGACCGGTGGAAAAGTTGGAGTCCTGGGTAAAGGCCATTCCGGCGGCCGCGAGGACGAACAGAGTGCAGCAAAACAGGCGATACATGGAGATGCGCATAGGACCTCAGTCGAGCAACGATTCTAAGCGTAATTATGATGCAAACGAGGCGGATATGGACAGAGTCGTTAGACCCTACTTGCCTTGCTGGTCAAGGGTTTTGGCGTCATCGGCGCTGAGGGATTGAAGCATGCGACGACGGCCTCCGGCCCGCAGCAGGAACAGCATGTAGAACACGATTGCGAGGTTGCCCAAAAACACAGTAGAGCGGAGCAGAGTGATGCCGCGCATAAGCCCGCGGATCTCCAGAGGGAGAAGCAGCGTTCCCGACCCGAATGCAACCCATTCTGCCCAAGTTCGCAGCCGCCACAGGCCGTAGGCTTCGACGAAACGCAAGAGAGAATAGGCGAATGCCAACTGCGCAGCCGCCCACAAGCGAGCGTCGGTAATGCGGTCGGCGAAATCAAGAAAAAGCTGGGCCGAGTGGCGGTCAGTGCTGATGTGCAGCAGCGCGAGCAGGCTTTCGGCAATCACCCAGGCATTCTTGTGGACGAGCAGAAGCGCGCACAGCCCAATCAGCAGGACAAAAGTGCCTTTGACGAATTCGAAGATGGCAACCAGGCGCAACAGACTTTTCTGCGCGCGGTGCGGGTCGATTTTCGTTGCCGGCAAGAGCATGCGGAGAAGCAATCCCTGGCGATGGTTCTCATCTTCGATTCTTTAGTTTATCTTCAACTTTTCCGATTGCGAACCGCGGCGCGAAGTTCATTCACGATCTCGCGGGAAGCCCTGATAGCCGCAGCGTGCTGATTCACATTGAAGGAAATTGCGCCCACACGAGCATGGCCGCCGCCGCCATAGCGTTCACAAATCTTCGCCAGATTCACGATCGGCTCCTCGGGAGCCCAAGGGTTCGATCCCACCGAGACTTTCACGCGGAAACTGCTCTTGCTGAGTCCCACGCTGTAGATGGATTCGGGATGAAGGTAGTAGGGAACGAACTTATTGTAGCCCTCAAGTTCGTGATCGGAGACGTCGAAGAAAATGGTTCCGTCGGTGCATTCGGTGCGCTGCCTGAGGATTTCGATGGAGAGTTCGTGGCGGCGAAGCAGAGGCGGCAGGAGCGGAGCCACGAACGGTGCTTCCAGAATTTCCCCGAGTGGTTTGGTGGCGAGAAGCGGAATGAGGTTAGGGACGAAACCGTCGGGGGCGGACTCGATGACCATGGTCAGCTTCATGGCCGGGGCCTGCATTTCGACGGCTGTTTTCGCGTCGGGATAGAGGGCGCCGTCAATGATGTCGGTCCAGTGGACGAGATCCGCCACGGGAGCGGGGTCGAAGCCGAAGCGCTGCTGGCCGATCATGGCGATGAAGCTGGTGCAGGATTTGAAATCGGGATCGTAAAACTTCCGGTTGCTCTCATCGCGCTCGAAGTGGGCGGCATCCGCGGGAGAGAGAAACGCACTCTCGTGATGATCGAACCACCAGGTGATCTTGGGCGAGCTGGAATATTTGAAATCGACGATGGCATTTTCGTCACCGTCGAAGTGGGATTCGTCGAAGAGGGCTCCGGCGCGATGCAGCAGGCCGGAAAAGACAAAGGTGGCGTCTTCGCGAATGCGTTCGCGATAAAAGCGGGAGAACAGCGCGGCGGAGCAGGCTCCGTCGAAACATTTGTCGTGATAGAAGACTCTGACTTTCAAAAGCACGCCCCGGTCGATCGAGAATCCTTGCCGCCGAAAAAACACAGCAGTGCATTTTCGGACGCAGGGTAAAAGCTAATAGGAATGACAGCTTAGAGGAAGAAAGTCAAGGGCGCCACGCACCTTCAGCGCGAGAAGACAACTCCATGAGGCAGTCCCGATCCATTCCATCCGTGCGGCCACTCACGGTTGGCGAAGCTGAAGCCGACCTGTCCATCCGTGTCACGAAATGCATCGTCCAGCGTGAGGGCGCCGGTTGCGGAATCCAGTTTCATCAGGTAAAGGCGCTCGGTGTAGGCGCCGGAGGTCAGACTGGAAGTCACCACGAGGCGCTGCGTCTTGGCATCCCATCCCGTCCAGTGTGGTTTGTAAGTATCGCTCAACTTCAGTCGCGACACCTCCACGGGATGCTCCGCATTCGCAATGTCGAGCACGATCAAACCGTGGACGGCTCCTACGCTCTGCACCAGGTAATGTCCAACGATGGTGGGAACACCGCACCAGTTGCCGGGAAAGGTGTAGACCAGTTGCGACTTGGGCTGATCGGTATTCACCGCGGTGATGCGCTCGAGCCCGCAGCCGAGGGTTTGTACAAAGATCGATCCATCCGGCGCAAGGCGAGGCTCTTCCGGGCTGATCTGCGCGTAGCGATTCTCCCCCACATCGAAGTACGCGGTCTTGAGCAGCTTGAGATCGGAAAGGCGCCACACCTGGTAGGTGACGCCGGCGAAAATATCATCCATGTGCATGGAAGAGTTTGTGGAGACGACGCGGTCCAACTCGGGGAGTACGACCAGGCTGTACGGCGTGAGCAGAGCACCGGAGAACCCAGGATCGGCGCTGCTGGCGGATCGAATGACTTTGCCCTGGTCATCGATTTCAAGCAGACCGCCCGTAGAACCCATCGGTTCCTGGTTCAGTGACGCGGCCGCCGCGTGGTGCGCGTGTTGGAACGTGGCCAGCACATGCCCGTTGGGCAGCCGCAGGTAGGAGTGCGGATGCATGTATCCAGCGAGGTCGGTAAACGAGGTCTCAATTTTGGGATGCAGGGGATCACGCACGTCGAAAATAAAAGTGCGGCCAGCGTCGTGATCGTTGGCAAAGAGCATGCCGCTCGCCGGCATCGTGTATTCCGTGTGATGCACGCGCATGGTCGGTTGATCAGTGGCGAGGGTCGTCACTAAGCGTCCGTAGGATGAGGACGAAGGGTCGGCGTCGATGACCGCGAGAAAGTCATTGCCCTTCAGAGCCGAGTCCCCCGTCCACGCGAACAGGTAGTGGCCGGGCGGTGTCGTTTTCTGGTCCTGACACCGGGCGGGAATGCTAACAAGGCTAGATAGAAAGGCAAGGGCGAAAACAAAACGTGGCATCGAGTTTCTTATCGTGAACAAGAGTTGCTTTCTGCGCCTTCAAAAGGCACATTGTGATCCGCGAGGTTGCCAGGAGCGGCCTGCAGTCTAGCCGGCCTGTTTCTCTGCCAGGTCACCGATTACGGGCAGCTTGAACATGAGACCCTGGTTTGCCTTGAGCAGGAGGATGATCCACACGATCACAGCGCCCAGGCAGACCAGCAGGTACAAAGGCCCGGTGATGAGAATCATGAACGGCACGAAAGTAAAAACCGCAAACAATATTCGAATAGCAAACATCGCTACGCAGAAAAAAATGCTTTGCAAGGAATGGAAACGGACGAACCGGCTCTGGTTGTAGGGCGCGGTCACCAGAAAGATAATCGCAGGAATGAAGGTGATGTAGGCCAACATTCCGGCGACGTTGTCCGTAAGACCCGTGCCAGAGACGGCGGGCGTGACGGTTGCCCGACTGCTACAAGCCGCGCACGTGGTCGTGCCATCGGCAATCTGTGCCCCACACTGATTGCAAAATGCCATTGGATTCCCCCCTCGAGCCCTTTGTCGTTTTGAATCCGGCCCTCGCGCAAGCGCGCGATCTCGGCGCCGAGCCAGGTCGCGGCAAAATACCAGAAAACGGCGGGGGAAGCAATCAACAACTTTGGGGGATGGTCGCGAGTTCAGCCTTCGAGGGCTTTGCGTTCTGCGAGGTCGCCCACCAGAGGCAGCTTGAACATCTCGCCTTGCATAGCCTTCACCACGAGCACAACCCAAACCACAAAGAATGCCAGGCTGACGACCATGGAGACCAGCAGCACGAGCAGGTGGCCGAGCACCGGAACAAAAAACAGGATGAAGCCGACGACGCGGAGTGAGGCTCCGACGACGAGGGCGGCCAAACAGACTCCGAGGCTCTGGAAAGAATGGAAGCGCAGGAAGCGGTTCTTGTTATAGGGCTCGACCAGAAGAAACACGATTGCCGGGAGCAGGAAGTAGGCCAGGGCGCCAGCCAGAGTGACGGGCAGCGCGCCCACCGTGCCGCGTGCGGGTTCGACGGGCTGCATGGGGCGGCCGCAGCCGGGGCAGAAAGCAGCGGTATCGGGCATGGTAGCGGCACACTGGGCGCAGGAGATGGGCATGGATTCCTTCAGACCGGACGGGCCGCATTCTTCTTGTGACAGTCTTCACAGACACCGTAAATCTGAAAGGTGTGACGGGTGGTCGCGTAGTTGTGCCGGCGGCCGATTTCCTGCTCCAACTGGTCCACTTCGGGCGAAAAGAATTCCACTGAACTGCCGCACTCGGTGCAGACCATGTGGTGATGGCTGCGACGATTGTACTGGTGCTCGTAACGGGCGATTCCATCGTGGAAGGCGACTTCGCTCGCGAGTCCGCACTCGGCGAGGAGTTTGAGGGTGCGATAGACCGTGGTGTAGCCGATGCCAGCGTCCTTTTTCTGGACCAGGCGGTGGAGTTCGTCGGTGGAGAGGTGGTCGCGGGTTTCGAGAAACGAACGCAGGATGGTATCGCGCTGCGCGGTCTGCTTCAGGCCAACGCGCTTGAGGTGGCGGTGGAGGATATCCTGAGCTTCGCGAACCATCTCGCGCGAGATGGAAGGCTGATCATCGATGCGCTTCTGCAACATGAAGGCTCAGGATAGCATCGGGCATCTTGAAAATGAAATTCATTTTCAGCGACAGGCTGCGGGGATTTTGGCAGCTCAAAGTCTTAAACACAGAAGACACGGAGGACATAGGGGAAGCTAGAGAGACCGGGCGGGCTCTGTATTTGTGCGATATGGCTTGCCCAACCTAGAATCGAGTTGCTCATGAGCACTCTTACTGCAACCGGCGTTCCTGTTGCCCGGCGTTCGTCCTGGCTTCTCGTTCTCTTCTGGCTGCTGTTGGTCGTCGTTCTATTAGTCGCTTGTGCGATCGCCTATGTATGGTTCATCGCGCGTTCTGCCCTGCCTCAGCTTGACGGAAACCTTCAGGTGAAAGGGCTGTCGGCAGCGGTGAAGGTTACGCGGGACGGGCACGGAGTGCCGACGATCGAGGCTGCGACTCCGGAAGATTTGTTTCTGGCCCAGGGCTACGTCACGGCGCAGGATCGGCTTTGGCAGATGGACATCATGCGGCGCTTCGCATCCGGAGAACTTTCGGAGATTCTGGGCGAAGACACGCTCGCGATGGACCGCGAGCAGCGCATCCTGGGATTGCGCGCGGCGGCCTGGAAATCATTGCAGATCGCGAGTCCGCGCGATCTGGCTTATTTTGATGCGTACGCGCGCGGGGTGAATGCCTTCATCGAAAGCCATGGAAACAGCCTTCCAATTGAGTTCCGCATCCTGAAATACCGGCCGAAGCCGTGGCAGCCGGAGGATTCTATTGTGATCGCGAACCAGATGGTGAAAGACCTCAACTACTACACCTTCGGGGACATGCTGGCGCGAGAGAAAATTCTGGCCAAGCTGGGGCCGGAGTTGACCGGAGATCTGTACACGAACCGTTCCTGGCACGACCGGCCACCCACGGTAATGCGCGAAGACCTGAACGATCAGGAAAATAAGGGCGACTCCGACGATGATGACGACGATGATGACTCGGGTCCGGATACGTCGGTGACTCAGCAAAGAGGCGCGCCCCTTGAGATGTGGACACGGCACGCGCCGGAAGCGGTGAATGGCTCGAATGATTGGGTGGTCTCTGGAGCGCACACGGTTACGGGCAAGCCGCTGCTGTCAAACGATATGCATCTGCAGCACCAGATGCCGAACCTCTGGTATGAAGCGCATCTTACTTGTGCAAACCAGTCTTGTGCAAACCAGTGCGGCAATCTTCAGCCCGGGAACCTCGACGTGGCGGGAGTGACGCTGCCGGGAATGCCCTACGTGATCGTGGGGCACAATCAGCGCATTGCGTGGGGATTCACGAACGTTGGGCCGACTGTGGCGGATGCCTTCGTGGAGAACTTCAACGGGCAGGGAGACTACCAGACGCCGCGGGGCTGGGAGCATCCGGAGCACCGGATCGAGATGATTCATGTCAAAGGCAAGGCGGACGTAACGGTCGACGTGAAGATTACGAGGCATGGGCCGATCATCAGTGACATTCTGCCTGGTGAGACTCGGCAGGTGGCGCTGCGCTGGACGCTGTATGACGGGTTGCACATGCCATTTTTCGATGTGGATACGGCGCAGAACTGGAAAGACTTCCGCAAGGCGTTCTCGCAACTCGATGCGCCGGGACAGAATGTGGTTTACGCGGACGTCGAGGGCAACATCGGGTACCAGACGACGGGGCGGGTTCCGATTCGCGCTGCGGGCGACGGCAGTCTGCCGGTGAGCGGTGCAGATGATGCTCACGAGTGGACGGGCTACATTGCTTTTGACAAGCTGCCGAGCATCTACAATCCTGCTTCGGGTGTGATTGCAACGGCGAACGGGCGGATTACGCCGGACGGGTATCCCAATTCCATCAGCACGGAGTGGGATGCGCCATGGCGCACGGAGCGCATTTATCACGTGCTGGAATCGGGGAGGAAGTTTGCCGCTGCGGACATGCTTGCGCTCGAGAACGATGTGCATTCGGAAAATGACTTGTTCGCTGCGGAACGGTTTGTCTACGCCGTGGACCACGCGTCGAAGCCTTCCGCGCGGGCGAAGCAGGCTGCGGACCTGATGCGCAACTGGGATGGACGAATGCTGGCCTCTTCGACGGCCCCGACCCTTGCCGTGCGGTCGGCGCAGGAACTGACGCGGCTACTGCTCGAGCCCCGCCTGGGAGTGGCGCCGGAAGATCCCAAGCAGCAGGAAGAGACGCTGAGTTGGAAGAGTTACCACTGGGAGATGCGGACGGTGTGGCTGCAGAACGTTTTGCTACATCAACCCAAGCGGTGGTTGCCGGAAAAGTATCCGAACTACGACGAGCTGATGACGGCCGCGGTGGAAGCGGCCGTGAACGAGGCGGGCGCGCCGAAGGATCTGGCAGCGTGGCATTGGGGCAGCGTCGAATGCTGTTGAAATTGACCATCCGGTGCTGGGGAAGATTCCGCTGATCCGGCGCTGGGCCGCGCCGGGGGTGAGGGAGCAGTCGGGAAGCGGTTACACGGTGAAAGCTGTGACCCACCACCACGGGCCTTCGGAGCGCTTCACGGCAAACCTGGCGGACCTTGACCAATCGACTTTGAATACGGTCACCGGACAGGGCGGGAATTTTCTGAGCCCCTACTACATGGATCAATGGAAAGCCTGGTACGAAGGCTCGACCTTCACGTTGCCTTTCACGCCGCGAGCGGTGCAGGCGAGCGGGGCGCATTGGCTGGTGCTGGAACCGGGGCGCTGAAATCGCTTAAGTGTTCCGACTGGAACATAATGAGATATGTTCCAACTGGAACATTTTGTGCCTCCAATTGTGTCAACATCCGAAAGTATGTACAGCTCGCGATAAGTGGCGGGGCCTGCTGGAGTTAGGGCGGACTTAAAAGCGGTTGGGGGAATTCTGAGCGGTGGTGGCTCCTATTTCCTGCGCCGGGCATGCGAAGATTTCCGAAAGCTCCCCGCTGCTGTGGAATCCCACCCTTCAAAGAATGAAGGGTGGGCCACCCAGCCCGTCTCCAGAGCCACTGGGGGCGGCGGCGCTGCATCACCCCTGAATCAGAAGAAGTCGATGGCCTTTACGTCGATGATATAGCCGGTGATGACAATGGTTCCGGTTTCAGTGATGTTGTCGGTCGTCTCAACCAGTAAGCTATCGGTGAGGGTGTCGTAGACGCGGAGGTTGCCGCCTTCGGCGACGTACTCGACGTCGCGCGTGGTGAAGCTCTGCAGGCCGGTGACGTCACCGTTGTCGGGAGGGATCACGACGGCTGCGGTGTCGGTGTTGAAAATGGAGAGGCAGCCGCGAACTTCTCCCGGAAACATTGTTGACATTGCCGATATTTGTGCAGGTGTGCGCCCCGATAAAGAGCTGGTTATTGACGCTCATATCGATGCGGTTATGGTAGCCGTCGGTAATCACTAAGCTGTTGGTGACGGTCATCGAACCGAGGTCGATGAGGTCGAGACGTCCACAGGTTTGTGGCTGCGTTTTCTCGCCGGCACACGAATTGTTGGGCGCCGGATTGCTGACCGATGCCGTAGGAGTGCCGGCCACGTAGAGGGTTGGACCACTCAGCCAGCCGATGGTGGCGCCGTCGACGGGGATTGGAGGTCCGACGGCGAGGGTGGTCATGTCGAGAGTTTGAACGCTGGCGCTGGCGCTGGACTGCCGCACTCCGGACCGCAATTCAGAATATAGGCGGTACCGCCATCCGCGCTGAAGACCGCGTATGCCGGTTGATCGAAGCCCGGCACAATGACAGAGACCGGATTGCTGATGTTGACGAGATTCGCGGAGATGACGGTCACGACATTGGAGTCGCTGCCGAAAGCTAAGATGTGGGTTCCATCGGGACTTGATACTACGGTTTGCGCATTGGGAACGCTGATCGTGGAAGTGATGCCGCCGACTGTAAGGTTCAGCACCTGACACCCCCCGGGGGCAGAACCGATTTGCGTGGCGGCAGGCACGGCTGCGTAGCCAGCGCCCGAAGCGAGTGCGACCATGCTGGTGGTTGGTCCGGCCAGTTGGATGGCTCCGGTCAGGCTTTCGCGCTGGGTGTTGACCACCTCGACGCTGTTGGTGACGGAATCGAAGGTGAGCACAATGGTTCTATCGGGCGTGATCGCCATGAGACCGGGAGAAGTGCCTGCGCTGATTCCACCTCTTTGCAGGGTGTCGATCTCGCCGTTGATGATGTCGAGTCCAGCGAAGGCAGTGGGGCTGGAGACGCTTTGCGAAGCCAGGACCCGGGTCGTGAGTTTATTCGAAGACGACCCTCCACAGGCAGACAAAGCTGAAACTGGCGACCGCGAGCAAGGCGGGCAAAAGAGCGAATTTCTTCAAACGTCAGGCTCCTAACTACAGGAAAACCAGAGATTTAAGTGCGAAATAGGGGATTATAGCAGAGCCTCAGAACTCCATCCTGGCGCCGGCTGCGCCGGTTGAGGAAATCCCTTACCCACCTTGGCGCTTGGATGCAAGAAACAGCGCGCATCCTGTATTCTGAAGAGCTGTATTCTGAAGAACTGTGTTCTGAAAAGCCGTGTTCTGACCAAGTATATGGGATCTGACCTACTTGCCCGGATTAAGCAGTTTCCCGCTCTCTGTGACGGAGCTATGGGAACGCTGCTTTACGCCAACGGAGTGTTCATCAACCGCTGCTATGACGAGCTGAACCTTTCGCAGCCCGACCTGATTCGTGCGATCCATCACGATTACTTGCAGGCCGGCGCCGAGATCGTCGAAACCAACACCTTCGGGGCGAACGCCTTCCGCCTGGCCCGGCACAGTATCGCCGACAAAGTGCGTGACATCAACCGGGCGGGAGCGAGGCTTGCCCGCGAAGCCGCCAAGAGCTTTGATGTGTGGGTGGCGGGATCGGTTGGCCCGCTGGGAACGAGAATTGAGCCGCTGGGAAAAACCTCGTTCGAAGAGGCGCGGCAGGCATTCCGGGAGCAGATTGCGGCACTGGCGGAGGGCGGAGTTGATCTGCTCATGCTGGAAACCTTTGGATACCTGGAAGAACTGCACCAGGCGATGCTGGCGGCCAAGGACGTGGGGGCAAACCTGCCGTTGGTGGTGCAGGTTACGATCGATGAGGACGGCAACTGCCTGGACGGTTCCGATCCGGAGACTTTCGTGCCCCGGCTCGAGGAATGGGGCGCAGATGTGATCGGGTGCAACTGCAGCGTGGGTCCGGTGGCGATGCTGGACGCCATCGAGCGGGTGCGGGCGCTTACTTCCCTCCCGCTGTCAGCGCAACCGAACGCAGGCATTCCACGTTCGGTGGAAGGCAGAAACATCTATCTGTGTTCGCCGGAGTACATGGCGAGCTATGCCCGCAAGTTCGTGGCTGCCGGGGCGCGGATCGTGGGGGGATGCTGCGGAACGACTCCCGACCACATCCGGGTGATGAAATCGGCCTTACGGGTGGGAGAGGCGAGAGGGAGGGCGGCTTCGGTACAGGTTGCGGGAAGCGCGGCCGCACCGATGGCAGCGCCCGTCCAGCCGATGGAAGAACGATCGCTGCTGGGGTCGAAGCTGGCGCGCGGCGAGTTCGTCACCATGGTGGAGGTGGTTCCGCCCAAGGGAACGGATATTGGAAAAGAGTTGGAAGGCTCGCGATTCCTGAAATCGGTGGGCGTGGATGCGGTCAACATTCCGGACAGCCCGCGGGCTTCGGCGCGCATGAGCAACCAGGCGCTGTCTCTGCTGGTGCAGCGGGAGGCGGGAATTGAGGCGATTCTGCACTACACGTGCCGCGACCGGAATGTGCTGTGCATCCAGAGTGACCTTCTGGGAGCGGCCGCGGTGGGGATCAGGAATCTGATCTGCATAACCGGCGATCCTCCGAAGATGGGGAACTATCCGGATGCGACGGCGGTGTTCGATGTGGACGCGATCGGGCTGGTGAATATTGTCCACAACCTGAACCGGGGGCTGGACCTGGGTGGGAACCCGATCGGGGCGGGTACGGGGTTTGTGATTGGGGTGGGGGCGAATCCGGGGCTTACGGATCTGGATGAGGAGATCCGGCGATTTGAGTTCAAGGTGGCAGCGGGAGCGGAATATGCGGTGACGCAGCCGGTTTTCGACCTCCGGCTGCTGGAGAACTTTCTGCGGAGGATCGAGCACTGCCGCATTCCGGTGGTGGCGGGGATTTGGCCGCTGGTGAGCGTGCGCAATGCCGAGTTCATGAAGAACGAGCTGCGGGTTTCGGTGCCGGACGCGATTCTGGAGCGCATGGCGCGGGCGCAGACACCGGAGGCGGCGCGGGCTGAAGGGGTGGCGATTGCGCGGGAGATGCTGGTTGCGGTGCGGGAGAGGGTGCAGGGGGCGCAAATCAGCGCGCCGCAGGGACGCTACAGCTCGGCGGTGGATGTGCTGGAGGCGTTGGGGGCGAACAGTCCCGCCACGGATTAGGATTCCCTTTGTGGAGACAACGAGAGTCCATTGCACTTATTTTTTACAAAAAAAGACTGGACACTCGGCGCAAATAGTAGCATTACAGATAGAGAAGGAGCGAACCCCGTTGGCAAAGTTTGAAGAGTGCCTGCTGCGACTGGAAAAAATTGTTCAGGAGCTGGAAAAGGGAGATGTGCCGCTGGAGACATCGCTTACTCTCTTTGAAGAAGGCATGCATCTATCCGCCACTTGCCGGAAGGAGCTGGAACAGGCTGAGGGCAAGGTGGAGATTTTGCTGAAGAAGAACGGGAAGTTCCAGGCCGAGCCGTTTGAGCCCTCGGCGGAAAAGGCGCCTGCCGCTGGCAGGCGGTGAGACCGTCGCAGGAGCTTCAGGTAGTAATGTCTGTGGAGTAGTGGTTTTGAACCCTTCCCCGCAGCCCTAGTCCACCGTTAATAACGGTCGTAAGTCGGGAGGATCTATGGGCTTTAGTGTGGTCGTTCTTGAAAGCGATCCTCGGGTCGCGCAGTCTCTGGCTGGCAAGCTATCATCTCATTTCCATTCTGTGCACGTGACGCGTTCCCGGGAGGAACTGCGGGAGCGAGTGGCGAGGAACCGTCCTGAGGCGGTGATTCTCGATATGGAATACTCTCGTCTGACGGACGTGCGTAACCTGCACCGCGATTTTCCTTCGCTGCCGATTGTGTGCACGCACCGGCTACCGGATGAAGAGCTGTGGATTGCCGCGCTGGAGGCTGGAGCCAGCGATGTTTGTCCGGCCGATGATGTGCAGAATGTTCTGACCTCAGTGCTGCGGAGCGTGGCGGTGGCGCAGAGCGCCGCAGCATGAGGTGTCCGGGCCGTGAGGTGCCTAGGCTTGGGCTAGCACGGGAGTGAGCTGGCACAGGCTTGCTTGAGCAGAGGTTGATTGTCATGGTTTGAATCGGCGAGGACGCTTTCGGGCGTCCTCGCTTTTTTCGGCTTCCACACGCGGCTTGTTATACTCACTGCTCAATGCTGCAGGAAACTCTTGAGCAAGGGCAGGCGCGGACGGACGCGGCGCTGGACCGGCTGATTCCGCTGGAAACCCAGCATCCCGAATCGATTCACAAAGCCATGCGCCACAGCGTGTTCGCCGGCGGCAAGCGGCTGCGGCCGGTGTTGTGCATGGAAGCCGGACGGATGATCGCAGGGTCGTTGCCG
This sequence comes from uncultured Acidobacteriaceae bacterium, assembly GCA_963827005.1. Taxonomy (GTDB): domain Bacteria; phylum Acidobacteriota; class Terriglobia; order Terriglobales; family Acidobacteriaceae; genus Sulfotelmatobacter. The sequence goes on along the minus strand of CAWGZD010000005.1, from coordinate 86,534 downwards.
AAGAAGATTGAAGAACTGGGCGCGGCGCTGGAGATGCTGCACACCTATTCGCTGATCCACGACGATCTTCCGGCGCTGGACAATGACGATCTGCGGCGCGGGCGTCCCACGTGCCACAAAGTGTTCGGGGAGGCGCTCGCGATTCTGGCGGGAGACGCGCTGCAGACTCAGGCTTATGAGGTGCTGGCGCGGCTGGAATGTCCGGCGGAGGCGCGAGTGCGGATTATCGAAGAGATCGCGCGCGGCACGGGCACGCTCGATGGCATGATTGGCGGACAAGTGGTTGATCTGGAAGCTGAGCATACTCGGCCTACGGCGGAGATGCTGGAATACATTCATCGCGCGAAGACCGCCGCGCTGATCACGGCGAGCCTGGTGAGTGGCGGGCTTTACGCGGGAGCGAAGAATAATGAAGTGGCGAAGTTGCGGGCGTTTGGACAGTCGATTGGGCTGGCGTTTCAGATTGTGGACGATGTGCTCGACGTGACTCAGACCTCGGAACAGCTGGGAAAGACCGCGGGCAAAGATACCGCCGCACAGAAAGCGACTTACCCGGCGCTGTTCGGAATTGAAGAATCCGTGCGCAAGGCGGATTCGCTGGTGAGCGCTGCGTTTGCGGAGTTGGAGAGTTTCGGCGAACGCGCGGAGACGCTGAAGGAGCTGGCGCGGTATTTGGTGGAGCGGAAGAAGTAGGAACGCTCGCTTTGGAAAGGCAGTCTCGATAAACATGATTGCGACTCCCATCGACATTCTGGCGATCGCGGCGCACCGCGATGACGTGGAGCAGACCTGCGGCGGCACGCTGCTGAAGGCGGCGCAGCGCGGGCAGCGGACCGGCATCCTTGATCTGACGCAAGGAGAAATGGGCACGCGCGGCACGGCCGAAGATCGCGCGCGCGAAGCCGCAGATGCGGCGAGCAATTCTCGGCGTCAGGCTGGCGCCGGGCCCTCGATATTCCCGATGGCCGCGTCGAAAATACCTGGGAGAATCGGCTGAAAGTGGCGAGCGTGATCCGCGAGACTCGGCCGCGCGTGGTGATTCTGCCTTACTGGAAGGGACGGCATCCCGATCACTACACCTGTTCCGTGCTGGGATACGAGGCTTGCTTTCTGGCGGGACTGGCGAAATTAGTTCTCAGTTCTCAGTTCTCAGTTCTCAGTCCAACCACTTCCGGCGCCGGTACCGGTGAGCCCCTTGCGCCGCATCGTCCTTTCAAAATCATCTACGCCACGCTTTACTATGACGTGCGTCCCACTTTTGTTGTCGATATCAGCCAGCAGTTTGAGCAGAAGTTCGCTTCCATCCTGGCTTACAAGTCGCAGTTCAGCGATCAGGAGGCCGGCAAGGATCTCTTCCCTGCCCACGACGAAATTCGTGCGCGCGTGGACTCGATGGCTCGGTATTACGGCATGCTCGGCGGCGTCACTTACGCCGAGCCGTTTCTGCAGAAGGAAGTTGGGCTGGTGGAGGATCTGCTGGCGATTCCCGTGAAGTCGATCTGATGGTCAAGGCTTTGCCGCTGCAAGCAGAGACCAAGGTCCCTCGCTTTGCTCGGGATGACAAGCAATTTAGAGTTTTGGCTTTTGCGCTAGATCTTTAACGCAACCGCCAAGCCGTCGCGAATCGGCAGGATCGTCGTGAAGAAATCCGGCGAGTTGTAAAGCGAGCGGTTGAACTCGAGGATTGCTTTGGTGGTGCGCGTCTTAGGATTCTTCTCCGCGACCCGGCCGCTCCACAAAACGTTGTCGGTGATAAACAAACCGCCTTTGCGCAGACGCGGCGAAACCAGGCGCAGCACGCGCGGATAATCTTCTTTATCGACATCGTTGAAGATGATGTCGAATTGCTGCTTCTGCTCGGAGAGAACTTCCAGCGCATCTCCGGTGTGAAGCGTGATGCGGTTGGAAACGCCGGCGCGATCGAAATAACCGCGCGCACGCTCGGCATTCTTGGCATCGCCGTCGGTGTAGATGACGCGGCCTTTTTCGCCGACCGCCTGCGCCCACCAGATGGTCGAGTATCCGATGGCTGAGCCCAACTCGAAGACCGTCTTGGCATTGATCATCAGGGCGAGTTGCTGAAGCACGCGCGCCACGGCGGGGCCGACGATGGGCACGTTGTGCTTGGAGGCGTAGTCTTCCATCTCCGCCAGCACTTCGTCGCGCTTGGGCAGCATGGAATACAGGTAATCGTCGACTGGGCCGGCGGTGGTGAAGTTGTAGTGCCGCCAGTTGGGTTTGCTTTCTTTTTTCGGCTTGCTTTGCGGCCACTTGTTTCCTTCGAGCTGACTTCTTGTTCCTCGGAGTTACTCCGTTCCATGCGCACGCTAGCCGTGCTCTTCAATTCGCGAATGGTCACGCCCGGCTTCATTGTCAACAATTTCAACGCCCGGCACCAGCTTCTGCAATTCGCCCGGAGTTCCGGTCAGCACCGGGAACGTGCCGAAATGCATGGGAATGACCGTCTTCGGCTTGAGCAGATTGCAGGCGTAGGCGGCCTCGCGCGGTCCCATGGTGAAGTGATCGCCGATGGGCAGCATGACAATTTCAGGCGCGTAAAGGTCGCGGATGATCGCCATGTCTCCGAAAACATTGGTGTCGCCAGCGTGGTAGATCTTGACGCCGTTTTCGAATTCGATGACGTACCCGCAGGCTTCGCCGCCATAAATGAGCTGGTCGCCATCCTGAATGCCGCAGGAATGATCGGCATGCACCATGGTGACTTTGATATCGCCAATCTTCTGCGTGCCGCCCTTGTTCATCATCGCGATTTTTTTGGCGCCCTTTTTCTCCAGCCATCCGCACAATTCCGGGATGCCGACGACCTGGGGATTGTGCTGCCGGATGATTTCGACGGCGTCTCCGATGTGGTCGCCGTGACCGTGGGTGCAGAGAACAACGTCGACGTTCTTCACCTTTTTCTCGGACGGTGGACACATCGGGTTGTTCATGATCCAGGGATCGATAATGATGGTCCGGCCGCCCGGGGTCACGATGCGAAATGTCGCGTGGCCCAGCCACGTAAGTTGAATGCCTTTCAGATTCATGGATGATAGCTCCTGCTTCCGGCGCACCGTCTGGACAGACTTACTCGTCGAAACGACGGACCGACAACGGCAGCGGCTGAATTAGTTTAATATGAAACGCCATGACCGAACTCAAGGTGCTGATTTCGCGGGAAGAGATTGCAAAACGAGTCGCGGAACTGGGCGCGGAGATCACGCGCGACTTCGCGGGCCAGCCGGTGATTCTTGTCGGCGTATTGAAGGGCTCGGCAATTTTTCTCGCCGACCTGGCGCGACAGGTAAACGCTGGACGCGACTTTTGATTTCATCGGAGTCTCCAGTTACGGGAACCGCCCCAGCCCGACTCAGGAACTGCAAGAGCGGATGGGATTCCACCGGCGAAGTGAAGCTGACGAAAGATGTCGACCAGTCCATGAAAGATAAGAACGTGATTGTCGTGGAAGACATTCTGGATACGGGACTGACGCTCACCGTCCTGAAGAAACTGCTGCTGGCGCATCAGCCGCGATCGCTGAAGATCGCGGCTCTGCTCGACAAGCCCTCGCGCCGCAAATTGCCGCTGCAAGGCGATTATGTCGGCTTCACCATTCCCGATGAATTTGTCGTGGGCTACGGCCTCGATTATGCCGAACGCTATCGCAATCTGGCCGACGTCTGCATCGTGCCGCGGGAGTGAAGTCAGTACCGAGTACCTAGTACCGAGTACCAGCACGGACAAGCCAGGCGACTCGATCAAGCCGACCTACGATGTCACCTTTCGACTCTTAGTCTTGTTTCTCGGTACTGGTACTCGCTACTCGGTACTCAAAGCACGGCTGCTATCATAGAAAAAACAATGGGGTCCGTTCTGAGCAAGCATGAAAATCATCTGCAGGTTGAGCCGCTGTTGCTGGAAGTTGCCGATGTTCTGGCGACGTCGCTCGACCTGGATACGACTCTGCGCCGCGTCGCGGAGGTGGTGCGCAAAGTCATCGACTATGAAATCTTCGCCATTCTTCTGCTGAACGAAAAGACTCAGGAATTGCGCTTTCGCTTTCAGGTGGGCTACCCGCCGGAGTTTGCCGAGCGCGCGCGCGTCAAGGTGGGCGAAGGAGTCACCGGACAGGCCGCCCAGTTGCGGCAAGCGGTTCTGGTCGATGATGTCACCAAGGATCCGACGCTACATCGCCGCCATACCCAATGTGCGCTCGGAATTGGCCGTGCCGCTCATCACCAAGAACCGGGTGATTGGCGTGATCGATCTGGAGGCGCGGGACCCCGGCTACTTCAACGAAGAGCACAGCCGCCTGCTGACTTCTGATCGCTTCGCGCATGGCGGGCGGCATCGAGAATGCGCAACTCTACACGCGCACGACGCGAGCAGGCCCGCATTCTGCTGTCTGCTGAACGAAATTGCGCGCGAGTTGTCCTCCATCCTGAATCTGGACGAACTGCTGAGCCGGGTCGCGGAACTGCTGCGGCGGTTGATTGATTACCAGATGTTCAGCATTCTGTTGCTCGATTCTTCCGGCGAGAAGCTGCAGCATCGTTTCTCGTTGCGCTTCCACGAAAATATCCATCTGAAGCACGAGGTTCCGCTGGGGCGCGGACTGGTTGGGCACGCGGCGGAGACGAAGCAAGCAATTCTTGTGCCCGACGTGAGCAAGGATCCCCGCTACATCGAGGGCAATCCGGAAACGCGATCGGAATTGGCCGTGCCGCTGATCTACAAAGACAAAGTGATCGGAGTGCTCGATCTGGAGCACACGCGGCGGGGTTTTTTTACCGACGACCACCGGCGCACCATGATGACGCTGGCCGCGCAGGTCGCGATCGCGCATCGAAAACGCGCGCCTGTATGAAGAGATCGCGCGGCAGGAGCGCCGCCTGGAGCGGGATTTGGCGCTGGCGCGCGAATTGCAAATGCGCTTGCTTCCGCAGACTCTGCCCAAGCTGGCGCATCTGGAATTAGCGGCGAAATTTGTTCCTGCGCGCGCCATCGGCGGAGATCTTTACGACTTCATTCCGTACTCTCTTTCGCGGCTGGGAATTGTGATTGGCGATGTGAGCGGCAAGGGCGCGCCTGCCGCCATTTACGCGGCTCTGGTCAGCGGCATCCTGCGCTCGCACGCGCCCATCGAGCCGGGCCCGGCGGAGATGCTTTCAGCGGTAAATTTGTCGCTGGCAGAGCGGCGCATTGAAGCGCAATTTGTCTCCCTCATCTACGCAGTGTGGGACGACGAGCACCGCACGCTGCTGGTGGCCAACTCCGGCTTGCCGCGACCGATTCACGTGCACGATGGAAAGAACAGTGATCGAAGCCACCGGCTTGCCGCTGGGACTTTTCGACGACGCGGATTACGACGAGTTTCGATTCAAAATGAAGCCCGGAGACATGTTTGTGTTCTTCAGCGACGGCATTCTGGACGCGCGCAACCGGAAGGGAGAACTGTTTGGCCGGGGACGGGTGGAGAAAATCATCGCGGAATGCGGCGGGAGGTCGGCGGACTGCGTGGTGGAGTCTCTCTTCAAAGCCGCGGCCGAGCATTCTGCCGGAGTCGAAACGTTCGACGACCAAACTGTGGTGGCAATCAAGGTCAAGGATGGCGCGGCGCCGAGCTCTTCCAAACGAAAATGACCCGGCGCAGCGAAGTTACGGGAACCTTACAGGCTAGCTCCGAGCGGCCGCCGGGATTCGTTTTTCGCCAGCACCGTAAAGGTTTGCTTCGCGCGCAGGCTGGACGTTCGTGCTGCACTGCGAAGATGCTTCCGTTGCCGAAACTGGCGGAGCGCTACGGAACCCCTCTCTACGTTTATTCGGCGACCGCGATCCGCAAGCGGCTGGCGGCGTTTGAGAATGCGTTTCGCGATGTTCCCGCACACCATCTGCTACTCCGTTAAAGCAAATTCCAATCTGAGCATTCTGCGCCTGCTGGCGCGGGAGGGATGCGGCTTTGACGTGGTTTCAGGCGGAGAGCTGGAGCGGGTGCTGGCCGCCGATCGCCGCGCCGCAAGGAAAGTCGTGTTCTCCGGCGTGGGAAAGTCTCGCGAGGAGATGACCGCGGCGCTGAAGGCCGGCATTCTTCTCTTCAATGTGGAGAGTGAATCGGAACTCTGGGCTCTGGCGGAATGCGCAACGCGACTGCGCAAGGTCGCGCGCAGTGGCTCTTCGCGTGAATCCGGATGTGGCCGCCGATACGCATCCTTACATCTCTACCGGTTTGCATAAGCACAAATTCGGAGTGCCCATCGGCAGCGCGCGCGAACTCTACGCCAAGGCCTCCAGAGCACGGTATCTGAAAGTTGCGGGAGTCAGCGTTCATATCGGCTCGCAGATCACCGACGTCGCGCCCTTCGGAGAAGCGGTGGATCGAGTGGCCGACCTGGTTCGCGAGTTGCGCGCCGACGGGCACGGCATCGACTACGTCGACATCGGGGGCGGGCTCGGGATTGACTATCAAGAACCGAGCTTGGACTTTGCCGATTATGTTGCGCGGTATGCGCGGGCTGTGACCAATCCTCTGCGCGGACTGAATGTGCATCTGCTGCTCGAACCGGGACGGTCGATCGTGGGGCCCGCCGGAGTGCTGCTCACCTCGGTGATCTACAGAAAAGAAAATGACGGCAAGCGATTTCTGGTGGTGGATGCGGCCATGAACGATCTGATCCGGCCTGCGCTCTATGGCGCCTACCATGAGATCGTTCCTGTGGTGCAGTCCAAGGAGTCGTCAGCCAAGAAAGAAACCGTTGATGTAGTGGGGCCGGTGTGCGAGTCGGGCGACTTCTTTGCGCGCGATCGGGAGTTGCCGCGGGTGGAAGAAGGCGACTTGCTTGCGATTCTTGATGCCGGAGCTTACGGGATGGCGCTGGCCTCGAACTACAACACGCGTCCGCGGCCGGCCGAGGTGCTGGTGAGCGGAAAGTCTGCCAAGGTTATCCGGCGGCGAGAGAAAGTGCGGGACCTGTATGCGGCGGAATTGTAATTGCTGATTGTCGAATGCTTATGGAAAAATCGAAGCGCTAAAGGTTTCAATCAGCAATCACACAATCAACAATTCCCTATCTCTCTCCCCACTTCAACTTGGTGCGCAGCACGTGGAAGAAATCGGCTTCGGTTCGGAAGAGGCTGACTTTGTGCTCGGACCGGCGGCAGCGGACGCGGTCTCCATCGCGCAGATCGAGGCCGGGCTGGCCATCCAGGCTGAGATAGGCCACTTCCTCGTCGCTGCGCAGCAGGATTTCAACCACGGCCGAGTCCGGCACCACCAGCGGGCGGTGGGTGAGCGAATGTGGCGCCACCGGAGTAATCGACGAAAGCATTGACCGTCGGCATAACCACGGGGCCGCCCGCAGACAGAGAGTAGGCAGTTGAACCAGTAGGCGTGGCCACGATCATTCCATCGGCCCGGTAGCTGGAGACGAATACCTTGTCGATGAAGAGATCGTAATTATTCAGGCGAGCCAAGACTGTCTTGTTGACCACGGCGTCGTTGAAAGCCTTGTAGCTTCCTAGTATCTCTTCGCCGCGCAGCAAGTCACATTGCATCAATGAACGTTGCTCAACGGCAGCGCGGCCCTGCGCGATAGCATCGAGCATGGGGAAGAGCGACGAGAGCGGAACATCAGTGAGGAAACCGAGCGAACCCAGATTCACGCCGAGCAGCGGGGCATCGGTCGCAGCCGTGGCTCGGACCGCTGAGAGCAAAGTACCGTCGCCGCCCAGTACGACCACCAGATCCAAAGGCCGCGAAGACATTTGCGAGCGCAGCACTTCTTCCTGGCCGTTCGAATACTTGGCGGTCTCCGGATCGACGATGACCTGATAGCTGTGTGCTTGCAGCCAGGTCAGCAATTCGGGAACAGTGCGGGCAACCTCCGGCCGCGACGGACGCGAGATGATGGCGGCTATTTTCTTGGAGGGAGATGAGGGTGGGGTTGCCATGTTGGAAGAGTGAAAGAAAGATTGTACAGAATTCGCGGCGAAACCTTAACCGCAGGGACATCTTTCAGTTTTTAGAACACAGCCCGGAGGAGGAATTCGCGATTCCCTTCCGCGCCTAGGATGGGCGAGTCGATCACGTCGGTGGTACGGCAGTCCAAGTCCAGCAAGGTTTTCCTCACCTTTTCGACTGAAGCAGATTGGGCATCCTGGTCGCGCACAATTCCGCCTTTGCCGACGAATTCCCTTCCCGCTTCGAACTGAGGTTTCACGAGGACGATCACCTGCCGGCCGCGGCGCTCGTCGAGAGACTGCGGGAAGGCAACGCTCACGACAGGAGGGAGAACCAAGGTGGCAGAGATGAACGCCACGTCGACCACGATGAGCTCTACCTTTTCGCCGATGACCTCCTGGGTCACATACCGGGCGTTGGTTTTTTCCAGGAGCCGCACGCGGGGATTCTGGCGCAGTGTGAAATCCATCTGGCCGTAACCGGTATCGATAGCGATCACCCGGGCAGCTCCATGCTGCAGCAAGCAATCGGTAAATCCACCGGTGGAAGCGCCGACGTCGAGACACACTTTGCCCTCGACACTGATCTGCCAATGTTCAAGTGCGCGTTCAAGTTTTAGCCCGCCGCGGCTGACGTACTTGAGGTCTTCGCCGAGCAGCCGGATAGGAGCATCCGCTACGACCTGTGCGCCGGCTTTGTCGAACTTTTGGTCGTTGACCAATACTTTCCCGGCGAGGATAAGCGCTTGAGCCCGCTCTCGGGAGGCAGCGAGTCCGCGATCGACCAGAAGTTTGTCGAGTCTAAGTTTCAAGATTGACTCGGGATCGCAGGATTGGGGCAACGAAGTGCGTGGCGTGCAGAGGCATGTGTGGCAGCACCACGAAAGTGCCAGCCCTCGCAGCGGTGCAAAGTGTTGAACTATTTCGCGCTGAATCACTTACAAAGATACTTTCACGCTTTTCCACAGAATTTTCCACCGTTGTGTTGAAAACTTCTTCAGCTTCCAGTTCCCTGTTCGTTCAAGAACGCCCTTCAAGAAAACGAGCCGCCCGAAAAGGGGCGGCTCCAGGCGAATCTTGCGGTCGAGAGTTAGCCGGCCACTTCCTCCAGTAATTTCTCGTCGATGTCGAAGTTCGAGTGCACGTTCTGCACATCGTCCTGATCTTCGAGGGCCTCCATGAGCCGGATCATGGTGTTGGCAGCCTGACCTTCAAGTTTGATGTAGTTCTGAGGAATCATGGCAACGCTTGACGATGCGGGCTCGATACCGGCCTTCTTCACGGCTTCGAGCACGGTTTCGAACGCGGAGGGCTCGGTGAGGATTTCCCAATTCTCGCCATCATCATTCAAATCTTCGCCACCGGCTTCGAGAACGATGTTCATCAAGTCGTCCTCTTTCGCGGCGCTCTTGGGAATGACAATGTCGCCCTTCTTGTGGAACATCCAGGAGACAGCGCCGGCCTCGGCCATATTGCCGCCGTTCTTGCCAAAGCAGTGGCGGATTTCGCTGACCGTGCGATTGCGGTTGTCGGTGTTGATATCCAGCAGAATCGCAACGCCACCGGGACCATAGCCCTCGAGAGAAAACTCTTCGTAGGTAGCGCCCGGGCAGTTCGCCAGTGCCGCGCTGAATGGCCCGCTTGATGTTATCGGCAGGCATATTCTCGGATTTGGCGGCGACGATGGCGCCACGCAAACGCGGGTTCGTGTCAGGATCGCCGCCGCCGTTCTTCGCGGCGATGCTGATTTCCTTGATGAGGCGGGTGAAAATCTTGCCGCGCTTGGCGTCGAGCGCGCCCTTCTTGTGCTTGATTGTGGCCCATTTTGAATGGCCGGACATAGCTAGACCTCGTACCTAAGGATCTTGATTGACGCGGGATTCGCCCGTAGAAAAGATCACAGGCTGCCTCGATAAGTATGCAGGCGAAGAGAAATTATAGCACGACACGATTCCAGCGGTCGCGGCAATCGTTGGGGCAGGTTTAGGGGTTCTCTGACTGGTATTGACTGCAATCGACATGCGCCCCTAACATGCCAGACGGGGCGTTCTCGCGTATGACTGGCCAGGTCATAGGTCACTACCGTGTGCTCGAGAAAATCGGCGCTGGAGCCATGGGCGAGGTTTTCCGGGCGCGCGATGAAAGACTCGGCCGCGATGTGGCTTTGAAGTTGATCCGACCGGCTTCGAGCGACAACCCCGATCATCTGCGCCGGTTCGAACTGGAAGCTCGCGCCGCCGCGGCGCTCAACCATCCCAACATTGTTGCGGTCTATGACGTTGGTTTCAACGAAGGATCTCCTTACATCGTTTGTGAATTGCTGCAAGGCAAGACTCTGCGCAAACGGCTTGCCGAAGGAGCGCTGCCCGTTCGCTTGACCCTCGACTACGCCCTGCAGATCGTGCACGGCCTGGTCGCTGCGCACGAACATCGCATTATTCATCGTGACCTCAAGCCGGAGAACCTGTTTGTGACCACCGATGGCCGGGTCAAGATTCTCGACTTCGGAGTGGCCAAGCTGCAACCTTCACCCGAAGACTCCGGACGCTCCGTAGAAGAGCTTACGACGGTGACCAAGAGCGGTGCGGTCGTAGGAACGGTCGCTTACATGTCGCCAGAGCAACTGCGGGGCAAGCCTGTGGACCACCGCAGCGATATCTTCGGCGTGGGTGCGATTCTTTATGAAATGTTGACCGGACGCCGAGCGTTTCGAGGCGAGACCGAGGTCGACACAATCACGGCAGTGCTGAAGGAGGATCCTCCCGAGACCAACCTGGAGCAGTCCGGAGTTCCCGCGTCGTTCCAACAGATCGTGCGCCACTGCCTGGAGAAAGAACCGGCGAACCGCTTTCAATCGGCGCGTGATCTGGGCTTTGCGCTGGAAACGCTTTCCGACAGCTCCGGCGGACGAGTGGCGCGGTTTGGGACGCCGCGATGGCAGACAAGAACCCTGCCCTGGGCGGCAGCGGGAGTGCTGCTGGTCGCGACGTTGCTGCTTGCAGCTAATCAGTTGCGGCAGACGACGGTTACGCCGTCGTATCAGCGCCTGACTTTTGAAGAGGGAACGGTCTATTCAGCGCGCTTCGCGCCGAATTATCGGGCGATCGTCTACGGTGCCGCATGGAACGGCAAGGGGCTGCAGCTTTTCTCCACGGTGGGAGATTCGCTGCTGACTCAGCCGCTCAACGTTACCGACGCAAAGCTGCTCGCGATCTCTCGCACCGGCGAACTCGCGGTTACGCTCCACGGGGCGCACATGGCACATCTGCAAATCGTAGGCGGCATGCTTGCTCGCTCTCCGCTTGCCGGAGGTTCTCCGCGAGAAATCCTGGAAGATGTTCCGTCGGCAGACTGGGATGCGAATAGTGAACTCGCGGTGGTCCACCATGCCGAGGGTGGGGACCGAATCGAATACCCGATCGGGCACGTGGTGTACAAGAGCAAAGGCTGGATCGGCGACCTTCGCTTCTCTCCGCAAACCGACAGGATGGCATTCATGGAGCATCCCGCGCCGTGGGACGACCGCGGCTCGGTTTTAGTGGTCGACCTCAACGGCCGTCTGAATGTTTCAACCCATGAGTGGGAATCCGAAGACGGCCTGGCTTGGAGTCCCGATGGAAAAGAAGTCTGGTTTACGGGCGTCGAAAAAGGCATCAACCGGGACCTGATTGCCGTGAATATGTCTGGGCGAATTCGGAAAATTCTGGACCTGCCCACCGGCATGACACTAGAGGATGTGGCGCCCGACGGCCGCGTGCTGGTGAGCCTGGACAATGAACGCCTCCCTCTGGCGACCACCGCGGAAGATGGCAGGACGGTGGATCTCTCGTGGCACGACTGGAATATCGCCAAAGATATTTCGCGCGCCGGGCAGTCGGTGTTGTTCGAAGATTCCAGCGAGGCGGCCGGGGCCCATTATTCCGTCGCGATTCGAAAAATCGACGGCACGCCGCCGGTGCAACTGGGCGAGGGCAGCGCGGGAGGTCTTTCGCCCGACGGAAAATGGGCGATCTCCATCTTCACCGGCACTCCCGGACGAGTGACACTCCTACCGACCGGTCCCGGCCAACCACGCACGATTGCGATTCCTGGGCTCGAGCATATTCAAAATGGCAATGCTCATTTTCTGGCGGACGGGAAACACATTACGCTCAACGCCAACGAACCCGGCCACGGCGTGCGCTGCTATCTGCTCGATTTAGAGGGTGGAAAACCCATACCGATCACGCCGGAGGGGAATGCCGGAGGGTTAATTTCACCGGACGGACAACATATTCTTCGGGCTAGCGACTCGACGGCAGTCGCGGTTTTTCCGATCGCCGGAGGCGTGCCTCATATCATCCCCGATCTCGAGCCCGGTTTTATTCCAGTGCAATGGTCCGGAGACAGCTCATCGGTTTATGGATATGTTCGCGGCCAGGTTCCGACGAAAGTGTATGAAGTCAACTTAGTGACGCGGCAAAAAAACTCTCGTCCGGGAATTGCAGCCTGCGAGCACCACAGGCGTGGTGAACATCGCACCCGTAGTCGTGACCCGCGACGGCTCGCGCTTCGCCTATAGCTACTACCAGGTTTCCTCCGTGCTTTATCTCATCTCGGGGCTGCGGTAGGTAAGCGTGACCCGGAATGCCAGGCTATTCGAGCGATCCGGAAAAATCCGCCGGCACGTAATGGAAGAAAATAGACGTTGAAGTATGCCCCTCGGCCAGTACGTTGCGGTAATGCGGTACCTTTGTCCCGCGATAGACCAGGCCGTCGCCGAGCGCCTGATAAACCGCGACCGTGCCTTCCGCGGTGTCGAGGCGTATGGGCCATGAGGTTGCGAGCTCCGGTTCGGGAGAAAAATCCAAGCATAGGGTAACGCTGAACTCGCACTGCTGCCGGTCGGTGTGCTTCTTCAATTCGGCGCCGCTCAGGTAAGACGCAAGATAAACATAAGAAGGCTTGACCGGCTTCTCCCACGACGGCGCTGACCATATTCGCAATCTGGTGATGGAAGAAGCGCGCCACACTCTCGTTATAGGCAACGTAGCGCCGCGGACTCTGCTCGTCACCGAGTGGAATGGCTCCCCGCCGGATGGCGTGCCGGTAGTAGCGGCGCAAGGCGGCAAGATATGAAAGGGTGAATCAAGTTGCCGAGCGGTGCGTATCCTTTTCTCGAAACTGTCGGGCAGCCTTTCCTGACGACTTCAGTCCACTCCGCGAGACGGCGCTCGGCGTGATCGGCGGGCGTCAGAATGCCGGCGCGCTGCCAGCAAGAAGCGCGCGTCCTCGGCGAGAGAGTCGGGCGCGGGCTCTCCGGGACGAAGACGCGAAACCACCGCTTCCAGCCGCGGACCCAGCCAAAACGGATGCAGCAGAGCCCGTAGCCGGGTCACGCACCCAGGCTACTGTTCCCTGCAAGTTGAAATTCTCCAGCAGATGGCGATGCGATTCCAGTTCTGCCGGAACCTGCCCGCGAGCAGCACCGAACATTGCGGGTTGAGGAATAGCTGCTGCCGCGAGAGTTCTGCCGCCGGCATTGCGATGCGAGTTGGCGCTGCGGAATCAGGTGCAGCGGCAACTCGTCGAGCAGACAATGGAATTGGCCAGGGGGCAGCGCCGCGGTATGCGTTTGCCGCGACCCCACCCCCATCAGGCCTGCAATCCATTCAAGCCATGCCGTGTCTTTTACTTGTGAAGCCATCCGTTTAAGGTGAAGCGGCTGTCAGCGAAAGCCCGCGATGGGCATTCCACTGGAGTAATCTCGTGCAACACTGAGCACGGGAAAAACACGATCTGGTTCTGTTGCGGCACGATGCGTCTGGTAGCTGCCCGTGCTGATATGCGACTCGCTTCCCCGCGAATCGTGAAGCCGCAACTCCCCGCCTTCAAACTGGCGTGGCTCGCGATGGAAAAAGTAAACGAACGTGATCCGGCGAGACGCGATCGTTTCTTGCGCGTCATCGCTGTGCGCGCGGAAAAAATCCCCGTCATTGCTGGCCGTGATCTGAGCTTCCACGTGAGTGACCGGAAACTCTTCGATGCCGAACTGCTCCAGCACTCTGGGCAGCACGCCGCGGACTCGCTCCAGGATGATTTCCTGATGCTTTCCCAAATCCATGAGCACCCGGGAGCGGCGATGGCTGTAATCGATCACGCCCGGGTCCCCGCTGGGCGAAATTACTTCGCTGCTCTGGAACTCCGCCTCATGCCGCAGCGCATAGTCAACAAGTTCGTCGAGTTCCTGCGGAGCCAGGAATTCGTCGAGAACAACGCACTGTGCCCGAACGATCGCGGGAGCGTCCAAAACGCCGACTCCGCTGCCGGAGCCAGTCTGGCTTGCTGAGTCATCTGTGCGCGGGTACGCTTGCCGTCCGGTGCGCGCCTGGTGGTTGCGGTGCGCCAGGGGGCTGTGGCGCCTTAACGCTCGGAGGTTGCGGTCGCGCCGGGAGGTTGCGGTGCCTTAACGCCCGGAGGTTGCGGTGCGCCGGGAGGCTGCGGTGCCTTAACGCCCGGGGGTTGTGGTGCGCCGGGAGGCTGCGGTGCCTTAACGCCCGGAGGTTGCGGCGCCTTCGAACTGAACTGTGGCGGGCGTGGTCTCTTCTGTCCCGGCCGGGATTCCGGAGCGAGCCAGGATCTGCTCCACAATGCTGCCGCCCAACAAGGCAAAAGCGCGTTGCGCGACGGTTTCACCCACCGAGCGCGCTATCGCTGCGGTTACGGCAGATTGAGTCTCTGGGTTGTTGCTGGATGACTGCCCTGGAGTTTTGCAGGAGGCTCATCAGCAACTCCCGCTCTCGCGGGCTCAGAATTCGGTCATCCTGCATTAATGTTTCGGAAAAAACATCCAGAATCTGCTTCGCCGTCATTGGGCACACTCCTCCCTGTGTTTGCTGGAACGTTCTTAATTCCAATTGGGCGAAATGGGGAAGCAGCTTTCGCCGGAGACAGTAGCACCTGACGGAAAATTATCAAACAGAATTTATCGGTAGAGTTCCATCGAAGAAAGCAATCTGGGCACACTTCACGCGGGAGGCGTCTACCGGCTCGCCATGGCGCCCACCATGGAGTGGAAAACCTTCATTCCATCGGTGCAGCCAAGTTCAGGTTCGGCGGCGCGCTCGGGATGCGGCATCATGCCAACTACATTGCCGCCGGGGCTGCAGATACCAGCAATATTATCCAGAGAACCATTCGGATTGGCGGACGGCTTAATTTCACCGGACGGGGTGGCATAGCGAAACACGATACGATTGTCACGTTGCAACTCATCCAAAGTCGCCTGGTCGCAGAAGTAGTTCCCTTCCATGTGGCCGATGGGGATGGTCAACACGTCTCCTTGCGAACAGGCGTTGGTAAAAGGAGTGGCAGCGTTCTCCACGCGCACTTGAACCGGCTTGCAGACGTACTTCAGTCCGGTGTTGCGCATGAGAGCACCCGGCAGAAGCCCGGACTCGCACAGAATCTGAAAACCATTGCAGATGCCCAGCACCAGACCTCCACCGTCGGCAAACCGGCGCACGGAGTCCATTACCGGAGAGAACTTCGCAATCGCGCCGGTCCGCAGGTAGTCACCAAAGGCAAACCCTCCGGGCACAATGATGGCATCGCAATTCTCCAGATCATGCGATTCATGCCAGAGAAAAGTGACAGGCTGCCGGGCGACCTGTTGAATCGTCCAGTAGGCATCATGGTCGCAGTTCGAGCCGGGAAAGATGATGACTCCAAATTTCATCGCCTGTCCTTTGTCCTTGGAATGGGATTTAAGTCAGTTTAGCACGGCGGGGCGGGGCCGGCTGAGGGGTGCGGAGGTGGATTGAATTAGGGAAACCGGACTTCCGAATTCGGCGATCTTAACGGATCGGCGCACCCGGAGGAGATTGCGGATTTGATGGTGACGGAATCGCCGGAGATGGCGATGGGGTGGTTGGCGTCGCAGCATTGGACAGCGGCGGAATGCTGCCGGCGTTTTGATCCGGCGCCGTCATTGCTGCCTGAGACACGGTTTGAGGCGGGATTCCTTTCGCCTTGACGATTGCCCAGTGCCATTCCTGGTCGGGGAAAAGAGCAAAGTTCAACGGGGTGCGAAAGACAGCTGTCGCGGCGGGAGCCGCTAATCCCTTCGCGTGCAGCAGCAGCGTAACATCAGGCTGTTTTTGAAAAGACTCCTGAACCTGCGCGGAGGTGTCGCCGGCAAGCGCAGGAATAATACGCGCCTGTCCGAAGGTGGAAGAGGTTTCGCCGGGCTCGGGGCGCTTCACGATGGTCAGACCGATCACCACCTCGCGCAGATCCCATAACGTTCCGTTATGCATTGAGACTTGCAGTGTGTCTCCGTCGATCATGGCCGGTCCGTCCAGTTTGGCCAGTTCGCCCCGCGGCAAGTCGTCCAGCAAAAGTGGATCGGATAACGTTGAGGTTTTCGCAGTAAACGACAGGCTGCAGGTGACGTCGGGTGAGGAAACGTGGAACGTCTTTTCCCCGGGATCGAGCGAGAACACCGCCAAAGAGCCAGCCACGCGCCGGGTCTCAGCGTCGTCCATCACTTTCGAAAAATTGTCGTTATCAATGACGGCATCGGATGTAGCAGACATTCTTTCGAAAGCTGCGGGCCACATCGCCCGAGAGGAATTTCCTCTTGGGCGCTAACCCGGTGGGGGACAGCAAGCAGAAACATCGCCCAGGCCAACAGGGCTAACTTAGGACGAGTTGGAGAAAGGACTGGCACAAGGAACTCAGGGCTTTTGCAAGACGTTTCGCAGCCGTGGACATGCGGTATGCGGACGACCGTTGATCGCGAGCATCTGCCGTGGCCCTAACAGTGATTGTAGTTAGAGTGGGAAGCGAAGCGGAGGTTACCCTGAGAACTTTAGTAACTATGGTGTTCGAGCGGGATGTAAAGAATGGGCGCGCGCTGACGAAATGGAGGCGCAACGGGGCGCGCGCCCAAACCCTTTGCCCCAAACTTTCCTAAAGAAGACCCGAAGACCGCAACCGCGAGACTGGATCAGCCACTGGCTCGCGCCGGAAAACCCAACGGGCCACCGCAAAGCCCAGAGCTGCGTAACACAGATGCATGAACCTCATAGACACCCCCGAAAACGTCCCTCTTGGCTACCACCACAGGGGAGGATCAGCATCACTATCGGCAAAATAGCAGTGGACGGAAGACTGGACAAGGCCCAACCGTGCCATCTCGATGGCACGGAAGTAATACGGCGTGAGCCGCAGGCGCATTACTGAAGAGTTGACCGATTTTCACTTCTTGAGCAGGGTTTGGCGAGCCGCCTTAAGTTCCTTGCGTTTGGCCGCGTCCACCTTCGGATAAACAAGGCTGAGTTCTTCCAGCGTCTCTACGATGGCCGCCGACACAGCAAGATGCGTGAACCATTTATTGTCCGCGGGGATGACGTACCAGGGAGCGTGCTTCGTCGCCGTATTACGGATCATGTCCTCGTACGCCTTCTGATAGTCGTCCCAGTATTCACGTTCGTGAATGTCCGCTGCGGAGAACTTCCAGTTCTTCGCCGGCTCATCCAGTCGCGCGAGAAAGCGGCGCTTCTGCTCTTTCTTCGAAAGGTGGAGGAAGAATTTGCGGATCACCGTGCCATTACGCGCCATATGCCGCTCGAAGCTCCGAATGTCCTCGAAGCGCTCGTCCCAGATATTCTTCGTCACCAGGGAAGGTGGCAGCATCTCGTTTTCAAGCACCTTGGGATGCACCCGCACCACTAGCACCTCTTCATAGTAAGACCGGTTGAAGATCCCAATGTGGCCGCGCTCGGGCAGGTCTCGCGTAGTGCGCCAGAGGAAGTCATGCTGCATTTCGGTAGTCGAGGGCTGCTTGAACGAGTACACCTGGACGCCTTCTGGATTCACGCCTGACATGACATGGTTGATGGTGCCGTCCTTGCCGGCAGCGTCCATCGCCTGGAAGATGAGGAGCAAAGACCAGCAATCCTGGGCGTAGAGTTTGTCCTGCAATGTCCGCATGCGTTCGATGTCTTTTTGGAGATGCTTCTTGGCTTCGTCGACCGACTTCCAGCGCCCGGTGTCCGCAGGATCGAAGTCTTCCAGACGAAAATGTTTGCCGTCGTCAATGCGGTAGGATTTGGCTAGCTTCGCGGTCTTCATTGCGGGTTGCTCCATGAGCTCGGCAAGATTGTGCGTCACTGAGTAGAGATGGCAGCCGGGGCGCTTACGCTTCAACCGGCTTGTCTATGACAACTGGAAGTTTCGCTTGCTTCCAGGCGTCGAACCCTCCGACTACATTAATCACCTTCTGAAAACCGGCTCGCTGCAGCAGGCTGCATGCAATCATGCTGCGATAGCCGCCCTGGCAATGGACGGCAATTGGGAAGTTGCGATCGACTTCCGGTGGCGCAACTTTAAAGTTATCCAGCGGCCACCAGGAAGCGCCCGCAATATGACCGGCTTCCCACTCGGGCTCGCGACGTACATCGAGCACTGGCAGGCCGGAGCTGTGCAAGCGGTCGCTCAGGATTTCTACGCTGATTTGCGGAGTTGTCGCCACAGGCAACCCAGCGTTGATCCACGCGTCGACGCCACCTTGCAGATATCCTCGCGCGTCTTCGAGACCGACCCGAGCCAGCCGCATTCGCGCCTCGGCCACGCCTTCCTCCGATTCTGCAATCAGGATCGGATGCGCCGCCAGGCCCAGCAATGCCCCCGCCCACGAAGCAAATTGTCCTGCCAATGCAATGTTTACCGACCCGGACACGTGCCCGGCAGCGAACTGTTCTCCGGAGCGAACGTCCAGCGCGATTCCGCCTTCGGCCAGAAGAGTTTTCAGCGCCGCAGGTTCGATCGGAGGCAAAGCCGGCAAGTCTGATAGAGCCGATGCTCCAGCGCGATTGATTTCCGCGTCCTGCAGAAAGTATGCGGGACGAGCTGGCAAATTGCTGGTCAACTGCTTCACGAACTCTTCCCTGCTCTTGATCTGCAACGCGTAATTCGTGAGCCGCTCGGTGCCGATCGTCGACACGCGCTCAGCGCGCAGATTGCGTCCGCACAGCGAACCGGCTCCATGCGCAGGATAAACCAACACATCATCAGACAGCGCGAGCAGCTTAGTATGCAGGCTGTCATAGAGCATTGCCGCCAATTGCGACGGGGTATGGAGCTTGGAAAGATCCGGACGGCCGACGTCTCCGAGGAACAGCGTATCGCCGGTCAGAACAGCCCAGGGCGCGGAGGATTTTTCTTCATCCCTGATGACCAGGCACATGCTCTCCGGCGTATGCCCGGGCGTCTCAAGCGCTGTAATCTGCATCTTCCCAACCTGCAACTGGAAGCCGTCGCGCACCGGTACGTGAGGGAATGTCGCTTCAGCTTGCACGCCGATGTAAATGCGCGCGCCGGTTCTTGCCGCCAGCTCCCGATGTCCGGAAACGAAGTCAGCATGCAGATGCGTCTCAAAGATATGGCGAATCGTTACCTGATTTGCCACCGCAGCCTGCTGGTAGATTTCCACGTCCCGCTGCGGATCCACCACCACTGCTTCGCCCTCAGAAGCCAGCATGTAGGACGCGTGCGCCAGACAGCCCAGATAAAACTGTTCAAAGTACATCTTTCTCCTCGTGGCTCCCCTTACTGCAGATCTTCAACCAATTCTATCGTGCAAGAGGTTCAGAGCCGCGCCGCGTGCGCAGGAATTCATTTTCGACCAGAGAGCGCAAGGCTGTCCGCCAGCCGAGGCCGGGATTGCAACGCGTGGCGAATGATCTCGAGGGATTGCTCCAGTTCGGCGCCGGCCAGTTCAAGGCGCGGCGGGCGCACGCGTGCATTGCCCACGCCCAGCTCGGCTTGCACAAGCTTGATGAGCTGCACGAACTTCGGCATCGTGTCCATGCGCAGCAAGGGTAGGAACCAGCGATACAGCTCAAAGGCTTTCTCGCTTTGCCCATTGATCCCGCAGTTAAAGAGCTCCACCGACTCCCGTGGGAAGGCGTTCGCCAGGCCGGCAATCCAGCCCGTCGCTCCCACCGCGACCGCCTCGAGCACCGCGTCATCAACACCGACCAGCACTTCCAAACGGCCCCCGAGCAGCGCTCGAATGGCCGAAATACGACGAACATCCGCGCTCGACTCTTTCACCGCTTCAAAGTTCTTGTGCTCTGCCGCCAACTCGCGAATTTGCTCCGGCAAGAAGTCGGTTCCGTAGGCGATGGGATTGTTGTAAAGCATGGAGGAGAGCGGAGTGGCCTCGAACACGGCCGCGACGTGCGCTTTCATCTCGCGCCAATCGCCGCGATAGACGTATGGCGGCAACACCATTAAAGCAGCACACCCGAGCGCTGCCGCCGACTTTGCGAGCGCTACAGCCTCGGATGTCGTCAATGCCGAGATGGAAGCTACCACCGGTCCTCGTTCTCCAACCGCACTGGTGCACGTGCGTAAAATCTCTACTTTCTCGTCAGACGACAGCGTTGCGCCTTCTCCCAGCGAACCGAGCGCGACAATCCCCGTGCAACCGTTATCCAGCAGCCAGCGGCAATGCTGGGTCATCCAGCCGTGATCGACACGAAGATCCTCAGTAAAGCCGGTGGTGATCGCGGGCAGCACGCCCTTCCAGTTCATGACAGGCCTCCTGTTAGCTCGCTGTTCGTGGCGACCGGACGAGCCGACGTTCGCGAGGGCAGATACGGTTCGACAGGAATCTGCGACCTTGCGCCAGTGATCTGGTCGGCTAGAATGCGCGCCGTTCCAAGCGACGTTGTAATTCCCAGCCCTTCATGCCCAGTCGCCAGGAATATGGACTTGTCTTCTTCGCATTGCCCGATCAGCGGGAGTTTGTCGGAAGTGGCGGCGCGAAATCCAGTCCAGCTGCGGACAGTTACCATCTGAGCGAGGCCAGGCATGTATTCCTGCGCCCGTTCCAGCATTCGCGACAGCACGGAGCTTTCCACTTCGTTGTGCGCCGCACCGTACTGCCGCGATGATCCGATTATGATCTGACCATTTCGGCGAGGTTGCGCATTGAACGCAACCGAATCGCCGCTCTCCGAGTGAGCACTCTTCAAGTAGCTGAGTTCCACCAACTGATGACGCACGAAGCTGGGA
This sequence comes from uncultured Acidobacteriaceae bacterium, assembly GCA_963827005.1. Lineage (GTDB taxonomy): Bacteria > Acidobacteriota > Terriglobia > Terriglobales > Acidobacteriaceae > Sulfotelmatobacter. The sequence goes on along the minus strand of CAWGZD010000005.1, from coordinate 65,513 downwards.
TGACAGTCAGTGATGACCAGATGACCCTTCCTGCTTCTGATGTCAATTCCCGGCGTGAGATGCGGGGAACAAACTCCAGCTGCATTTATGATTACATCCGCCGAGATCGTCGAGCCGTCTGCCAATCGAACCTGTCCCTCTCCAATCTGCGCGACAGCGACTCCGAGGCAAAGTTTGGCCCCATTCTTCTGCGCGCGCTTGATGAGAAAACGGGCAGCAGACGGCGGAGACAGCACAACATCCTCCGGAACAAGAAAACCACCCGCCAGTCCGGGACGAAGATTAGGCTCGAGACTTTGCAACTCTAGCGCGTCGATCGCTTGCGCCGGAACTCCGTGCCTGCCGTAGTAGTCTCGCTTGCGGCGCATCTCGACCATCTCGTCACCGTCGGCAGCGATCCAAATCGTCCCGCGTTGCTCGTATTCGACATCCTCCGGCAATTCGGGCCTCAACTCTTGCCACAGCTGCTGGGAATAGCGCGTGAGCGAAAACTGTGCATCGGAATCGTCCATCACGACGACGTGCCCCATGGCAGCGCCGGTGGCGCCGCTCCCTATGCCTTCTCTGTCTACAACTGAGAGGCGCAAGCCCCGGCGAGCCAGTTCGTCGGCACAGGCCGCGCCAACAATGCCGGCCCCTACGACGACTGCGTCACAGGGTGTCTTGCTCATGAGCGAATACCCATGCAGAGCGGGTCGCGCGGATCGAGCACCAGTTCGGCCTCAGAGTTCACAAACGCCGATCCTTTGATGCTGGGATAGATTTTTCCGCCGCTCACTCTCACGCTACCTTCGAAAACACTGCCAACAATGCTTTCCTGCTTCCAGGTTTGGCCTTCGCGGATTTTTCCATCCGCGTAAAGGCACGCCAGCTTGGCGCTCGTCCCAGTACCACACGGAGAACGGTCATAGGCTTTGCCGGGACAGAGCACGAAATTCTTGCTATCCACGCCGGTGAGTTGAGATGGAGCAAACAGTTCGATGTGGTCAATCTCTTTGGCGTCGTCACCAACGATGCCCTGGTCACGAAGGGACTGGCGGATCGCCCAGGTGAAGGCCGTTAGTTCATCGACGCTTCGCAACGTCAATTCCATCGAGTGATTGTGCACGAGGAAAAACCAGTTTCCGCCCCAGGCCACATCGCCGTGCACCTCGCCGTATCCCGGAACGTGAATTGCAACATCTGCGGCGCTGCGATAACTCTCAACATTGTTGACCGTAACCTCGCCATCATCGTGCAGAACTGCACTCACGGTTCCCACCGGAGTCTCGATCTCGTGCTCGCCGGGCGCGATCTGCTTCATATATGCCAACGTGGCGACCAGCCCGATCGTGCCGTGACCGCACATGCCCAGATAGCCGACGTTATTAAAGAAGATGACGCCGGCGGCGCACGATGGATCCACAGGAGCGGAGAGCAATGCTCCGACCATCACATCGGAACCGCGAGGCTCGTTCACCACGGCGGAGCGAAACCTGTCGTGCTCGCGACGAAAACATTCCAGCCGATCAGCAAGGGAGCCGACCCCAAGGTCAGGTCCGCCGCTGACCACGAGGCGGGTGGGCTCGCCTCCGGTATGGGAATCGATGACCCGGACTCGCTGGCATTCCTTACTCAGCATCTTCCGTCGCTCCGAGACCTTTATCTAAAACGATATCCCGAAAAGGCGCTCCCATCTTTTGATTGGGCAGGCGCCTGTCGGATTCTATGGATACAATATGCAATCGTCAAAATCGGGAGCTGATTAGCTGGCGTTGCGGTGACTACTCAGCAGGAGAAAAATGCCCGGGAAGCGACTGGATGGCAAGACGGCTTTCATCGCCGGAGGCGCGGGCGGCATTGGCCGCGCCACGGCCTTGCTTTTCGCCCGCGAGGGAGCGGCCGTCAGCATCGTTGACCTGAACCAGCCGGCGGGCGAGGAGATCGCACGCGAAATCTCCGCCGCCGGCGGCCGCGCGATCTTTGAACGCGTCGATGTCACTCGCGCCGCGGAATGCCGTCGCGCGGTCGAGCGCACCGTCCGCGAATTCGGCGGCATTCATGTGCTGTTCAACAACGCCGGCATCATTCGCCGGGCCTCGGTGATCGAGATCAGCGAGGAAGATTGGGATGCCGTGATGGCCGTCAATGTAAAATCCGTTTTTCTTGCGTCCCGCGAAGTGATTCCGATCATGGCAAATGCCGGCGGCGGCTCGATCATCAATACTTCCTCGGGATGGGGCATCGCGGGGGGCTCGCGGGCCGCGGCCTACTGTGCGTCCAAAGGCGCGGTCGTGCTGCTCACCAAGGCGATGGCCATTGATCACGGGAAACAGAACATTCGGGTAAACTGCATCTGCCCAGGTGACACGGATACTGAGATGCTGCGCAGCGAGGCGTGGCAGTTGGGCGAAGCAGAGGATCGTTTTCTCGCTGACTCGGCCAGGCGTCCGCTGGGGCGTGTTGGCAAGCCGGAAGAAATCGCGCAGGCCGCACTGTATCTCGCGAGTGATGCGTCATCCTTTGTGACTGGGACGGCGCTGGTGGTAGATGGCGGAGGTCTGGCAGCGTCAGGATAATTTAAGGATGCGATTGAGAGATAAAGTCGCTCTGATCACCGGCGGCACGTCCGGCATCGGCGAAGCTACGTCGCTTCTGTTCGCCAAGGAGGGCGCCAAAGTCACGATCACGGGCCGTGACGAAAGCCGTGGTCGTGCTATTGCCGGAAGAATCATGAAGGATGGCGGCAAGGCGATTTTCGTCCGCGGCGACGTGCGTCGAGCCGAAGAATGCCGCCACGCAGTGGATGAGACGCTCCGAACCTTCGGGGGCCTCGACATATTATTCAATAACGCGGGTGTTTTCTTCCCGCATACTGCGGTCGATTGCACTGAGGAAGAGTGGGACCTGCAGATTGATGTCAATTTGAAAGGCACGTTTCTGATGTCAAAGGCAGCCTTGCCGCACATGATCGAGCAGCGCCGCGGAGTAATTATCAATAATAGTTCCGGTTGGGGGATCGCGGGTGGGGACGCAGCGGTTGCTTATTGTGCGTCTAAAGGTGGCGCGGTGCTGCTAACCAAGGCGATGGCCATCGACCACGGACGGCAGGGCATCCGCGTGAACTGCATTTGCCCCGGCGACGTCGACACGCCCATGCTTCCGGAAGATGCACGCATGCGCGGGTTGAGATGGGAGGATTATCTTGCCGGATGCGCGGACCGGCCCTTGGGGCGGATCGGCACAACCGACGAGATCGCCCGTGCCGTATTGTTTCTGGCGTCAGATGATTCTTCGTTCATGACGGGCGCTGCGCTGGTGGTGGACGGCGGTGGAATCGCCGATTGAAGCTGCGGCCATCGAATCGAAATCGAACATAAATTCAATCCTTATGGCGCAAACCACCCAGACTCGAATCCGCACCCGCTCCCAACAGTGGTTTGAACGCGCGCAGCAGTCACTGGTTGAAGGCGTGAACTCACCCTCGCGTGGCGCGGCGGTATATGCCCCGGGCCCGATCGCTCTGGAACGCGGCCAGGCGTCGCGGGTTTGGGATGCCGACGGCAATGAATACATTGACTTCATGATGTCGTTCGGCGCCCTCATTCAAGGGCACGCTCACCCAACGTTGGTGAAGACGGTTTCTGAGGCGATGGCCGAGGGCTCCCACTTCGCCGCCATGACCTCGGCGGAAGTGGAAGCGGCGGAACGTTTTCGCCGCATGGTTCCCTCGGCCGAAGTCGTGCGATTCACTAACACGGGCAGTGAAGCAACCATGCTCGCTTTGCGCCTGGCGCGCGCTCATACGGGCCGGCGTAAATTCCTCAAATTCGAGGGGCACTATCACGGTTGGTATGATCCCTATCTCCTGAACGCGCACAGTCATCCGCCCGAGCAGTTGGGTCCGGTCGAGAGCCCAGCGCGCATTCCGGACTCTGAAGGCATCCCGCAATCGACCTTCGACGACGTCGTGCTGGCGCCGTGGAACGACCTGGCCGCACTCGAACACCTACTCAAGCAGCACGGACGCGAGCTGGCCGCAGTGATCACCGAGCCCATCATGGCCAACATGGGTTGCATCCTTCCGCGCGATGGATACCTGCAGCGCCTGCGCGAACTCACCCGCGACTGCGGCGCGATGCTAATTCTCGACGAAGTGGTTACCGGCTTCCGCTACGCCCCCGGCGGATGCCAGGAATATTACGGCGTCGAGGCTGACATCAGCACCTTCGGCAAGGCTCTGGGCGCGGGTTTTCCTGTGGGAGCGGTAGCCGGACCGCGTGCGATCCTGGGGCGCATGGGCTGGAGCGAAAACATGGTTCTGCACTATGGCACGTTTAACGGACACCGCCTCACTATGAAAGTGGTTGCGGCCAACCTGGATCTGCTTGCCGCCGAGCCGGCGTATCGCAGGCTGCACGCGGTTGGCGACGCCGCCATTGCCGGGATGCGGGAAGTATTCCGCCGGCGGCAGGTGAAGGCCATCGTGCAGGGCTTTGGCCCTATGTTTCAGATTTACTTCACCGGACGCGACGCGATACGCGATTACCGCGACTATTGCAAGTACGTGGATACGAAGCTCTATTCGCAATTCGTACACCGGTTGCTCGATCGCGGAATCTACATGACGCCTTCCAATGGCCTGCACTGGATCATCTCGACCGCGCACACCGATGCCGACGTACAAACGCTTGTGGAGGCCGCCGACCAGGCGTGCTCAGGACTATCGTGAAGGCTACGGTCTTTCTGGGTGGCGGACGCATCACCAGCGCGCTCGTGGCAGGATTGCGCCTTGCCCGCTACGACCGCCCCATCGTTGTCCATGACCGGCATCCCCGGAAACTGCAGCAACTCAGGCAGGAATACGGCGTAACGGTTGAACCGGATCTGCATCGCGCCGTGAAAACGGCTCTAGTCTTGATCATTGCCGTGCGCCCAGATTCCGTTCGTGAGTTGCTGCGACAGATCGGACCCGTCAGTCGGCGGCTCACAGTGGTGAGTCTGGCAGCCGGTGTTCCGCTTGCCCAGCTCCGAGCCGAGTGGGGGCCACCGGTGCGGTGGACGCGGGCGATGCCGAGCCCTGCGAGCCGCAGCGGCAGCGGGTTGACGGCACTGACCTTTGGTCCGGGACTTTCGACCGCCGTGCGGGCGGATCTGCGGAACCTATTTGCCTTGGTCGGACCGGTGGTGGAAATTCCTGAGAACCAATTCGACGCCTTCACGGTGACGTATTCCAGCAGTCACGGCTTGCACGCGCTGGCGGCGCTGGTCGACGCAGCCGAAGGCATCGGCCTCGATCGGAAGACTGCGCGCGTGGCTGCAGCGCACGCCCTGGCCGACGGGATTGTAGCTTGGCGCGCCGGAAATCTTCCGCTGAAACAACTGTTACGCGAGGCAGCCACGCCGGGCGGCATAGCGGCAACGGTTATGGCGTCACTCGACGAGGCCGGATATTCGAGGATTGTCGCGCGAAGTCTGCGGGCAGGAATCGCGCGCACTCACAAGATGTCGCGTCGGAGCTAAAGCGCAAACCGGGCGCGCTCTAGGTTAGTTGTTATGCTGCCCGCTGCTGGGTAATTCGTTTGAGGCCCGCCGTTACAGGACATGATCCGGTTCCCTTTTCGCCTGCCGCTCGAAGTAAAACGCGATGGCCAACGCGAGGATCAGGGCTGCGATCCCGAGCAGGGTCAAGCTGGGAACCGTGTTTGGCTCTTCAATGATGACCTTGCGCGCCATGGCGATGAGAGCGACCTCGAGGACAACTCGCACATGAATCACGTCTTTCCGCATGTACGCTTTCAGCGTCTCGAGAAGCTCCACTCCGATCAGCACCAACAGGAAGTATCCAAAGATCTCGAGCAGACCCTGCACTCGAATCAGGAATCGAGGGGGCTCCCAGATTTCTTCCGCGATTAACACTCCCAAATGCAAGGTGGAGAGCACGACCACAATGGCGAGCATACCGGCGAGCACGATGACGGTTAGCTTCTGGACTTTCGTGAGCAGCGCTTCCAAATATGATCTCCGTTGTTCAACGCCGGTGGAACCAGAATCCCTGGAGTGACGGCGGCGAGACGCCTCACGTTCGACCCGAGGTTCGAACGTGAGGCCTCAGATTCCAGGCACTACGCGGCGGTTACTGTCCCGCCACGCCTTTGTTCACCAGGACCTTCACTTCGACGCGGCGGTTTTCCGCCCGGCCCTGCGCCGTCTCGTTGGCCGCAGCTGGATCCGCCGTGCCCATCGCGCCCGGTGCGATCACGTGACGCACCGGCACGTTGCAGTCCTGAATCAGGTAGGCAATCACGGTCTGGGCCCGGTCCATGCTCAACTTTTGATTCATGGCAGCATTCCCTGAGGAATCGGCATAGCCCTTTACCTGGATGATGTAACCCGTGAGGTTCACGGCATCGTGCGCCAGGGCAGAGAGGGCGGATTTGTCGCTCGCTGAAATTACCGACTTCCCAACCGCGAAGTTAACGTTGATGTTGGCTTTCGTCTCGTATTCACTCAGCTCGGAGAAACGTTTGTTGGCAGCCTCAATCTCTTGCTGGTTGGATTCGATGTCCTCCCGATTGGCGGTAATCTCCTCTTTGTTGGCCTGAGTCTTTTCTTGAGTGGCCGTAATCTGCTGCTGATTGCTCTGGATGTCCTGTTTGTTGGTGGCAATATTCTGTTGATTGGCCTGCACCGCATGCCGGGTCGGCGTCAAGCCAGCTTGAATTGTTTCGGCCAGTTGCAGATCGTCGGCATTGAAGGTGATCGTCTTAGCCGTCACCCTGCTCTGCGCATCGCCCACGCCGTCTACTGAGATCTTGAGGCCGGGGATCAGAACGGTGACTGACATCTGCTTTTTGCGCAGACCGATGCCCTTTGGCTGTTGCACCTTAGTGTCATCGGTGAGAACCACAACCACGTTACCGGCCGCGGCGGTCTTCATGGTCAGCGTCTCTCCGGTTCGTGTCGTGATCAGTCCAGTGACTTTGACCTTTTCGCCGTTGGATGCGCCGTAAGCTAATCCTATCGTCAAACAGCACAGCACCACGGAATACGCCACCATCTTTTTCGAAATCTGCTTCATATAAGTAATTTTCCATCCTCTCTATCTTGAATCAGTTTGTGCGAAGGCTGCCTGGAGGCAAACGTGACCTGCGCGTTTCTACACTTGTTGTTGGGAACGCTGATCGTGAAGGGTCGGTTCGTAGATTCAGGGGTTTCCGACCCTTCATTTCCAACACTTGAATAACCGAAAATCGGAGGGCTCGCCACTAGCAAAACTAGCAGTCCAGCCGCAAAAGAAGTAGCGCTGGGAATCGATGCTTGTGCGGGCCAATTCGGCGGCGCAGATTTTCCGCCCACTGGCATAAATGCCAGTAGCGGGTGAAGTGCCGCTGTCCTAGCATCGCTCTGTTACCCATTTCACGCGGCAATGTCACCAAGGAGTTTGTGATGATGGATAGCACGAACGCAGCCTATGGAATCTACACGGAGGACGTGCAGGTAGCCGATGTAGTGCACGCACTGAATGTTGCGGGGTTTGGCAACGAAGACATCTGCCTCATGCTCGCCCGCACCCATCCCATTTCCACTATCGTGCGTCAGGCCGCTATTCGCAGCGCAGATCGAGAAGCCTCGGCGGTGGCCGCCGGACTGATCGAGTGGCTCTCCGAGTTCGGAGCCGTCGTGATTCGCACATTCGGTTTCTTCATTCGTTCGCAGATTTTTCTCCGCGCCCTGGTAACGACCAGAGAAGCTCCTGCTCTTTGCGGCAATTTCGAAACCCTTATGGATCTGGGCTTTTCCCAGAAGGACGCCTGGCGGTTGGAGGATCAGTTGTGCGAAGCCGGAGTCCTCGTCTATGTGGCCTGTTCGGAGAGTGGACGAGCAAAATGGGCCAGAGAAATGCTCGAGCGGATTGGAGCGCGGGAAACCGCCGAACTCGGCATGGGTCAGGAATCTGAAACGGCGGCCTAAGGTCAGCGACTAAGTTCAGGCCCGACGGATCTTCGGCGCAGCATTTTCATCCCACTCTTCCTATGTTTGGTCAACATGTCCCTATCGATTTTGCTCAAGCGCGTTTTTGATCGCAATGAGCGAACTCTGGAGACCCGACACCGACTTGCCTACTGCCACCTTTCGGACGATTGATCCTTTCATTCCCGTCAGACCAGCCTGCTCGGATGCCTCCACCTTGATCAAATAGAAACCAGATTTTGTCGAATCGTCACCGCCACGAATACAGAACGTAAGGTCGAGCGCGGTCTCAAAGTAGTGGCTCGAATAAAGCTGCTTCTCGGCAACCACATACGCCGGTTGCTCGGCCGTAGTCCCGTGCAGGGTCAAGACGTGCACAATTCGTAGTGTCGGCTTCAGGCCGAACTTAACATTGTCCCAATAGAAAGTGTTTTCCACATTCGGGGGCTTCGCATCAGGATAGGCGAGGAGGTAGTTGTAGAAATCCGGCAATCCCTTGGCCAGGGCGCTGCTGTGGCTGAGCATGTACTTGAACTGCTCGGCCACGTTGGTGGGTTCATGCTTGTCGTTGTAGACCGCACCTAGTATCCGGTCGCCCTCTTTCTGATACTCAAGCAGCCGCTGCAATGCCAGCTTCTGCAAGAGCTGATTCACCTGGTCGTCTACATCGGGGGCCGACCAATCAATAGATTTCTTTAATTCCTCCATGGTGCGGCCTGGCAGCTGAACCTGACAATCGCCGGGCTTGCAGTTCTTTAACGCCTTTATGTCATCGCTGCTAAGCGCGGCGCCCTTCAGGTCAGAAAGCTGCGGTGGAGTGCTGAATGGCTCGACTGCCAGATAGTCAGGTATCTTCCGCAGACGATCGAAATCATAGGCGAACTTAACGTAGCTTTCCGGCGGCGCGTTGACGTAAATAACGCCGAGCACAAAAATTTCGGCCGGAGTCCGGGACGTCAAGGTCTTGGCGACCGGCTGCCCGCTCTGAATGGCAGCGATCTGCTCTTTACTTAGCCCGCCCTCTTCCTTGAAGTAACTCTGCAGTTCAGCAGCCGTCTGAGCGCTGCCGACAGCAGCCGCGCCCACAATGGTCGCAAGCAACGCAACAACTCGCATCACACTACGCACTCCGCTACCTCGATAAAGGATATCCAAGTTCGGTCCCCTTTCCATGTTCGTTTCTAATCCTTGCCGCGTTGGAATTCCGTCCTGTATTCCTGATTTGGCTTGGAGCGTGTTACGCTCCCGCCAGAGCGCTGTTTTCCACGGTAGGCCTTGCCGTTGAGGGCGTTCCCACGTCGTTCTTATCGCGTTCCCCATCTCCTGAATATCGCTCGATGAATCTTCTCAGCGTAAGGGTCAGCGGAATACCAAGAATAGCGCCCGCCGGCCCGAGCAGAAAGCCCCAGGCCATCAGTGACACCATGATTTCGAGAAAGGAAATATTTGCTTCTTTCTTCATCAGAATCGGTGTGAGCCCATAGTCCGTCAACATTTGCGTCAGGACAAGACAGCCGGCCACTAAAAGAGCTTTCTTCCAGCCCAGCATGAGAAGCGCCAGAAGAGCTGGCGGCACAAGGGCAAAGATAAAGCCTACGTTGGGGATGAAGTGGAGGAAGAAATACAACACGCACCAGAGGACGGGGGAGTCCACGCCGAGAGCCAGTAGCACTACCAGGTTGGCCAACGCCGTAATGATGCCCGTCTCAGCCGAAACGGCGATATAGCGCTGCACGCCACCGCCGTAGTAATCCAGTTTCTCAGCCAGTGGACTCTTCTTGGCCTCCGGCTTATCCACCATCTCGACGAGGAATATCCAGGCCAGTAGAGAGACCAGAAGACCATCGCCAAGAAAGCTACCGGCCTGGCGGACAGCCATTCGGGCGAAGTCCAGGACCCGATCGGAGGTTGACAGCTTGGCGGCGGAAAGGTTCGTCAAATGAATGCCGTGCGCGTTCGCAAAGTCCACTACATGATCGAAAAGGACCATGAACCGCGCATGGTACATGGGCATCCTCTCGCTCATCCGCGCGAGACTGTCATAGAGCAGCACAACCGTAACCACATTCGACGTACCTAAAAAAGCCACGGTCAAGGTCAGGGCTGCCCCCTTCCCCAGCCGAGAACGCTGCATAAGCCACCGCGGCAGCGGCACAAAGGCATAGGCGAGCACAAGCGCCATCACCAAAGGCACGAGCACTCCAGATGCGGCCTTAATCGCCCACAGGATGATGACGACAACTGCGACCCATTGCAGGAAACGGAACATCGCTGGCGACAAACGGTCGCTCATAATCGTCACTCCCAGGATTCCGCTCCCTTCAATGCATCAGAGGACACTCCATATTTCGACGCCGGATGCACCGCAGTTTCTGGCAAGCATTCCAGTCCTAAAGGAAGCCGGTGCGATTCCAGGAAGAGTTGCCAGCCATCGGGCGGGCAACTCTTCCCGGTCTTGTTAGCGCAAAACGCTTCTCGCCGAGAAGCTAGCGGCTCTTCCGAGCCGTTCGCAGCCCAAACGAAGAGGCCAGAGACAGAAGACCCAGCAATCCGATCAAAGGCAGTGGACTTCCAGTCTTCGGCAGTTCTGCGGGCGCGGGCGCCTGAGCCACCTGCACTGGAACAACCACTTCTTCCTCGACCACCAGAATCGGCACATCAGCTGGCGGCGGCGGAGGCGGAGGCGGCATCTCGCCGGTAACGCTCCGGGTCTGCGCAACCACGGTGACGGGAACTTCGACGACCTTGGTGGCGGAGATTGACATGCCTTTCTTCAGACCCCAGGCATCGACCATCTGTCCATTTACATCGAACTTCTGATTCTTGGGAATCTTGAATTGCTGGTTCTTCCCATCCGCCAGGGTCAGGATTACTGAACTCGGCGGATTTACGAACCACACCGTTCCCGTTACGCTCTGTACCGTCGTAATGGTCTTGGGTGTAGTAGTGGTGGTAATGGTGCGTTGAAGTTTCATGCCCGGTTTGAGGTCGTGAATCCCCAGCTGCTGGCCATCTACCGTGACTCTGGCACTTTCCGAAATGTTGGAAAAATGCCGGAGGCTGCCATCGGACATCTTAACCACCAGGTCGTTGCCCGAAACCGCCACAACTTCGCCGCTCTCGACTTTGGTCTGCACCGAAGCCGCGTGGCTCGTAGTCGTCGTTTTCGTTTGTACTTGCGCGCCCATACCCAGGGTAAAGGCCATGGAGATAGCCCCCGCCGCGAGCACCAGCCATGTATTGGTCCAACCTGCTTTTGATCTCATTGCTTTTCTCCTTTAGTCTATTTTCAGAACCCCAAATTCAGAGTTCCTCTGCGTCTCTGTTCAAAATGATCTAACCTGCGCCTGCTCGCTGATCAAAATCACCGGACTCGACCGGCGTCCAAGAGCCTGAGGTTTTGAGGGAGCAGAATCGGCCACCGACGCCTGAACGATGTAGCGCTTCGGAGCGCTGCCCACGAAATAAAACGGGTAACAAGTAATGAGCGTCAGCGATGCCTGGGGACGCGGCGCCAGCACCGAGATATCGGTGCGATCGACGACGGTGATGCGATCGACGATATAAGTTTGCGCCCGTTCCGTGGTGGCAACGCCAATCGTGTCGCCGAGAACGACGTCCTTCAATCCCCGGAAAAATCCGTCCCGATGCCCGGCAATCGCCATGTTGCCGTTCTCCCCAGGACTAGCGGTCCCTGTCACGTGGCCGACTCCCCGGTTCAGGCTGAGATCGTCCGTTCCTTCGAGGACCGGAACTTCAATGTGAATCCTGGGTATAGTGAGGATGGCGATCGCGGGTGCGAAATGTTCTGCCAGACTCGTCTGGTAATCCTTGATGCGTTGCACCGACCATAAGCTGAAGTCCGGCGCCGCGGTGGTCGCCCCCACCCCATTAGGGTTGGCTGCTGAAGGCGGTTGCTGGGCCTTAAACCTCTGCAGCTCCGCATTAGACAAGACCGTCTGATGAATGCGGGCCGACACATAGAGGGTGAGCATTAGCACTCCCAGCACCAGCAGCACGCGTTCGAGTTTGCGCAACCAGTGCATAGGTTTTTCCGCGAATGCCGGGCCTTCCTTCAACCGGCCAAGAGGCATAGTTGAACCTTAAGAAACCCGGCACAGCCCTAAGCGAGCCGAGTCTCATCTTGCTACTGCCCGAACGGTACACGCCACAAAACCAGCGGGTAACTGTCAATAATGACAGCCCATCTGAAATGTGATTTCGGGGGTGTCGGGCGCGCGGCTGGCGCCTCTGAAGGCCGTGCCGGAGCTCCCGATAGCTCGTCGGGACGACAGTTTCGACTCGCTGCCCGCCACATCCCGGGCAAGAGAACTCCCACCGAGACCTGACAGGCTCTCGCCCGCTCAATACATCAGGCTGGGGGAGACAAAGAGCTTATTGGATAGAACCGCATGGATGGCACAGAGCAGGTCCTGGCTCAATCGGGACTTCACAACATAGGCCGAACCACCCGCGCCCATGCCGGCGTTCAGATAGTCGGGATCCTCGTGCACGGTCAAAAAAATAATCTTGGCGCGGCAGCCCGAATCCCGCAACTCATGAGCGATATCGATCCCGCTTATGTCGCCCAGGGAAATATCGAGGATGACGATGTCTGGGCGGAGTCGCAGATATTCCCGGACCACAGCTCTCCCGTCCGATACGATGCCAACGACCTTGTAGCTCTTCTCTTTTTCGAGCATCGTGGCGACGTGTTCGAGAACAGAGGAATTATCGTCGCTGAGAAGTATGGTTGCGCTTTGCACAATTTCTTCTTCGAGGGGCCGACCCCGCAGAAAGGCCCCGTGATATGCGCGATTGCGGCTGTCGAGATGTGGTTGCACGTCGAGTAACGCGGCAATACTATTGCCCCTCGCCGGTCTCCGCCACTGTCAAAACTTACGGGGGCGACAGTTGCGTGGAAGCGTAGAATTACCGGGATCTCCTGCCCGGCACAGACTTCACGGTAGCTGGAACGATCCCCTCGACTCGCGTTCCTTGGTAGGGATTCGAGGAGATCGAAAATTCGCCGCCCACAGACCGTAGCCGCTCCCGCATGCTGACCAGTCCGAGACCGCGTTGATTTTCCGCATCTTCCGTCTCAAATCCCACGCCATCGTCGGAAACGCTTAGCTCAATCCTGCCCGACCGGCGAGCCAACTCCACCTTCACATGATGGGCATGACTGTGCTTACCCACATTGCGGAGAGATTCTTGCACCGTGCGGAACAGGCTCAGGGAGATGCTTTCCTCGAGATCATCTGGTAGATCTCGCACCACGCATTCGATCTCAATTTTGAGCTGCCGGGAAGATTCATGGCACAGATCCCGTACGGCTGAGGCTAGCCCCAGATAGTGCAGCTTCGAAGGATGCAACTGATGAGAGACGTGCTCGATATCAGTCGCGATTTCGTTGGTCAACTGCCAAAGTTTCCGCAGTTCTTTCTGCTGCGAGAGATCTCCGTTCGGTGACATGGCCTGCCCCACTTCCTGGAGTCCGTTCGCCAGCAGCGCCATCCTCTGGTTGATGTCGTCGTGCAACTCGCGTGCGATCCGCCTGCGTTCTTCCTCTTGCGCTTCAATGAGCTTACGGCCCACGGCGGAAAGGACCTCTCCCGCAAGCTTGCGATCCGTAATATCGATGCAGGATCCTATGTAGCCGGCAAACGATTCGTCGCCATTGAATCTCGGCACTCCTGCGTCGAGGATCCAGCGGTACTGCCCGTCGTGCCGCCGCAGCCGAAACTGCACTTGAAAAGGCTCATGCGCGTCAAACGCATTCGAATAAGCATCCAGGCAGGACCTCTCGTCGTCCGGGTGGACTCCTTCCAGCCAACCAACCCCCAGCTCCGCAGCCAATGGCCTGCCGGTGAACTCCAGCCAGGTCTGATTGAAGTAGTCGCACAGCTTGTCGAGGCCAGAGGTCCAGATCATCACAGGAGCTGTGTTGGCCACCAGCCGGAACCGCCTTTCGCTTTCCAGCAGAGCCCGCTCCGCGCGCTTGCGATCGGTAATATCGGCCACTACTCCAAGAAAACACGGACCGCCGTCGATCTCGACTAGTTCGACCGAAGCCAATGCAATCACAGATCGGCCGTCTTTCCTGCGCCATTCGCATTCCGCCGCGCGCAGGGATCCCTCAGACCGCAACTTCTCATTGAGTGCGGCTCTTTCAGCCAGATTTACCCAAAGTCCTATCTCGAGAGCACTCTTTCCGATCACGTCGGAGCGCGAGTATCCCCACATTCGTTCAAAGGTTTCATTGACATCGAGATAGCGATCGGTTTCCGCATTCACCAGCATAAGAGCCATGGGGCTCTGTCGAAATGCCTTGGAGAACCTTTCTTCGGACTTCTTCAGTTCCTCTTTGGCCCGTCTCTGCTCCGTAATATCGCGTGCTATCTTGGAAGCCCCGACGAGCCGGCCCATCGCATCTCTCATGGGCGATATGGTCAACGAGACGTCGATCTTTTTACCTGCCTTCGTCACTCTGACTGTTTCAAAGTGTTCCACCTTCTCGCCCGCTCGCGCTTTTTGGAGAATCGTTTCCTCTTCGCCCCAAAGTCCAGGTGGGATCAGCATGGTAGTAGGCTGGCCGAGGGCTTCCGCTTCAGTGAAGCCAAACATGTTCTCGGCTCCGTGGTTCCAGCTCACAATCATCCCGTCAAGGTTCTTGGAGATGATCGCATCGTCCGAGGATTCCACAATAGACGCGAGCCTGAATCGAGCCTCCTCCGCTTGCTTACGCTCGGTGATATCCTGCACCGTGCCTCGAAGGTACGCCACGGAGCCGGTTGCATCCCGCACGGCTTCACCCCGGGCAGTGATCCACCTCTTGCTGCCGTCTGGCCGTAAGAGTTCCAGGTCGAGCTCCCGCACCGCACCCTCCTGCAGTGCCTGCTCGATCGCGGTGCTGAGCCGGTCCCAACTCTCAGGGGTGTAGATATGTCCAAATTCGTCGTAGGAGGGTAGTGGTAGTCGGGGATCAAGACCGTGAATACGGTAAAGCTCGTCTGACCCGGCAAAGGTTTGCTTCTTTGCATCCCACAGCCAGCTGCCCACGCGCGCGAGACGCTGCGCTTCCGCCAAGTCCTCATCCTTCCGGCGTAGAGTTTCTTGTGCGCGCTTGCGGTTGGCGATATTGCGCAGCAACAAAACGATCAGCACCGTCTCGAGCAGCAGAAGTGCGGATAGCCCTAGGATCCTCCAGCGGTATAACTCCCAGGGTGAGTATTCCCAATAGCGGACTTCGCTTTCTTGCGGAAGCTGATTCTCCGAAAACCCCCAGCGGTGCAGTTGACGCCAGTCGATCACATAGTGCTGAAAATCAGCAGTCGTGACTGGGATGTTCTCCGGCTTCTCGCCCTTCAAGACACGTACCGCATCATTCCCGAGAACCTGGCCGACCTGGCCGAGATCCGCTACGCTGCCTCCTACCACCCCACTGCCCACGACGGAGGAGAACGTTCCGTAAATCGGCCGGTTCGCCGTCTTGGCGATAGCCGGCAGAATTCGGGCGGGGATAAACTGCTCGCCGTGAGAGTCGGTTATAAAATCAAGAAACAAGACGACGCCGTCAGCCGGCACATGCTCCAGCCGTGGTCCCAGTTCCGAGAACTGCAGATCCGTCAGGTATTGAAACTCTAGATTCGACTCGTACACCCGGAACTGTTCGCTCGCCAGCTTCACATCGAGTTTCTCGGCGTCGGACGAGCCCGAAATAACGATCACGTGAGAAGTACCTGGATTTTCCCGCAGGGCCAACTGAAGTGTAGGCAGGTAATTCACCTGCCGAACGATGCCCGTCCTACCGGCCTTTTGAGTAAGCCAGCTTGACGGATCCTTTGGATTGACCACGAAGAACAATAGGGCCGCCTCTGGGGAAAGTTCGGCCCGCATCTGCTCGGCAAGAGGCAGCGTGTCTTCGTTGACCGCAATCACTAGGTCGAAAACCTGTCCGCGGTACTTCCCAAGGAAATACGAGGCCGTTGCCTCCTTGCGCGATGGGTCCGCGAGAGATGAAGGCAGGTCGACGTACTCAAAACTAAAGTGAACAGGCTTGTCGGAGCCGTTAAGAATGCGGGTCTCGGCCTGCTCGACCATGGCGGCTACGTCGGGCAAGTCGGGATCGGAAGAAGAGAGGAAAAGTACCTCGACTTGCTGGCGCGCCGGGTGGGGAGCCGGAGCGACTGATGCGGTCGCCCCAGATGGAACTACGCCGAAATAAAAGACGCAGAGCACCGCGAACCGGAACTTGCCGGCACTGGGGCCCCGCCACCGTTGATTTCGCGTTGTAGACGTACCAAATACACTCTCTTTTTCGATCAAAGTTCGGGAGCCTAGTACAACAGCGCTAGATTCGGTTCGACACCCGCCGTGGGTGAGGTTTGGAAACCACGAATCGCCATTACATAACTTTCCTGCACTTACAACACTTTGTCGTTTTGCATCTTCGTTACGACAAGTTTGACTAATCCCTGGATTGCTTTGTGGACATCGGAAGGATTGAACGTATCGGTGATGCCTGTCCAAACCAGCTGTCCATCCGGAGGGGAGGTGACATAAAGATTGGTCTCGATGCACACCTTCTTCTCTTTCTGCAGGTAGCCGGGCCCGTAGACAGTCGTGTATACCGTGCCGTAGTAACCATAGAAAGTGTTGTAGTAAGAAAAGGGCACGACGTATGGCGCGCCCGGTATGTATGTGGCGGTATTTTGCACTTTGATTAAGCGCGAGACTACAACTGCTTCGATCTGGTTTGCCCGGATCTGCTCTCTTAGATAGTTGAGGTCGAGCTGCGTTCCGCTCGGCCGGAGCAGAATGGTGTTCCCGGGAACCGCGTCAAAGCCCGCGCTCGCGAGCTGCGACGCCAAAGCGTCTTCAAAATCCACACGAACCTGGGTCCTGTCGCTCAACCCCAGTGCCAACACGCGATGAAATTTATTCTGCGGAGCGTAGTCGGGATTCTTCCAGCTCGTCACCAGCTTGCTGGACTTCCCCAATGCGAAGGTAGCTGCCGCGAGGAGCACGGCCACCGCCAGAAACTTGCGATTCACGCTTGGACCTCGGCTTTCTAGTATCGAGAGTCAGGTTGATTCCCGCATCTCAAGCGGAAAAACAAGAATCCATAAAACCTCGCTCGCCTGTCAGGATGAGCGATGAGAATGCGAATATAAACTGTCAAAAGTACCAGTCGGAAAATGCGGACAAGCCTCGATCGCCGGTGAGCAGGCCAGCATCCGGCACTCAGGTTGCTTCAGCATCATTGCCTGTCAACAATGACAGGTCTTCCCGCGCCCTCCGTCGGATACTGTCGAAGGCGCTCGAGCAATCCGCATACTCAGTGATGCGCGAAATTCATCAAGAGCGAACTTGAACATGGAGAGCGACCGACCCAAATCAGAAGCACGGGCTATGTCCGGGTATGCTACGGAGGCTGATTTTTGCAAAGACCTTGCCGAGGGACTAAAGCCTTTGTACTTGCTCGCCTTTCTATTGACTGGGAGCCACATCGAGGCGGAACGATGTTTCACCGCGACGGTTGAGGATGCCCTCGCAGCGAATGGCGTTTTTAAGGGATGGGAGCGCTCGTGGAGTAAGCGTTGTCTGATCACTCACGCAATTGGCCTGGTATTTTTGGGAGCGCCCGAAAAGGGAATGGGGCCAGACTCCTGGAGCGAATTCGACTGTGAATCAACCGAGCGTTCTGTCGTGAATGCCATTGCAGGTCTCGTTCCTCCACTCCAGCGATTCGTCTTTGTTATGTCTGTGTTGGAAAAGTATTCTGACCATGAATGTGCTCTGCTGCTGGGCTGCACGCCACGACGTGTACTCGAAGCACGGATCCACGCATTGGGGCAGCTTTCGGACGTCAATCCCGGGTTGACGAAGCTAGCGGGATGAATCCCAGCTTGTGGCCGTGGCGGGGCGAACAAGTCGTTCCCGACCGACGCAACAATCATCGCTTCTAATGTCGTTGCGAAATCTCTGGCTATCTAGTGAGCAGATAAGGTCTGTGAAAGTCTCATCAAGTTTTGGGGCTGCACCCGGATCACCCCTCCCCTCGGGCTATCGATGTCGGCAATAAGAAAGAAGGAAAGAGATACCGCGATGGGAAAGATTATAAGCAGCGGACTCGTGCGATGCGCGCCATAGCCGATCATCAGGTTGCAACCAATAGCAATCGCCGCCAACAAGATCCAGGCTTCCAACGGAATGCGATTCCACCAGGCCGCCTGCGTGTACCCCTGCGCATTGAGCACGTCATTCATGCCTGAGACGGCGAGGGCGGTCGTGGTTGTCGGCTGCGCCGTTCCGTGAGCCTGGACGGTAGTCCACAACTGATTTTGCAGTTGCTCCGTTTCCGCGTTAATCTGCCGACGCTGCTGCGTATCGTCTGATGTGTAAAACAGCAAGCGGTGATCGAGATAGGTCCTCAGCAGATCACGCACTCCCCCCGCATCCGCGGCTGGCAACAGATCGGCGCGGATGTACTCCGTGCGGATCGCGTCGGCCTCCGCTTGTTCATAGGTCCTGCGCTGTTCGTAGCGTGTGATCGCCATCGAAAAAGTGAACCCTATCAGGAGACCCAGCAGTGTGAGAGCAGCCCCTTGGACCACTTCGAAGTCTTCCCGCTCGCCTTCTTTCAATGGACCGATTCTTTGGCCAAAGAAGGCGCCGACAAGAGCCGAGAGCCAAAGCGCCATGAAAGAAATCGCAAAGAGCAGAAGTGGGAAGTTGACGATATTCATCATATGGCTTAAGCGCCCGCAGCTTGAGGCGAAAATCGCGCCGCGGGACGCTTAGTAAAGTTGAGGAAACCCGGTCACTCCACCACCAAGCTCCAACTCGGATCAGGATCGAACTCCGTCATTGCCGCTGCAGTTTCTTTTGTGGTCTTCCCCAAGTCCTTCTGCAGCAGCACCCCATCCTGGTCGACGATGAATGTCATTACCCCGGAGTTACCGTACTCAGCCGGATAAGCGACGAACGCGAACCCATTGGCCATTTTCCCGTCGACCAGATAGTCCTTCGCGCCGCCTGGGGCGTGACTGCCTTGCCCGTTCAGCATATGAAAGTAGTAGCCGTGGAAGGGCAGGTGCGAGTCGGGCTTGACGCTGTATCCCTCGTCAGTGGCAAACGCCACCAGCGGCCCGAGCGGGCTTCTGGGCTGACCGTCGGGCGACTGCCAATACAGACCGTTCTGCTTCCCATTGTCGCTGATGAACTTCAACGCATAGTGTTTCGAGCTTCCATCATCGTGACTCTGCGCGAAGTACTGAGCCTGAGCGTCAACCAGAGCTCCGCAAACGTCGATGACAGCCAGTTCATTGCGGCCAATCCGGCGCGCCAGAATTTCATTCTTCCCCGCAGCTGCATCGAAAACCCACTGGCCGTCGCCATTCTTCTTCAGTGGGATCGGGAAGGCAAAATTGTCCGCTCCGACCAGCAGGATCTGCGATCCATCAGGCATCTTCCGCCAGCGGTGCATTGCCCCATAGGCGGCCACAAATGCATCGACCATGGTCTTGTCCTGCACGGCATCGCCAGAAAAGATGATCTCTTTCGATCCCGGACCGAAGATTGCCTCCACCGCATTCATATCTCCCGATTTTGCGGCTTCCTGCAACCCGTTGCCCGCGTCGTCAGGTGAGGCAAATACTTTCGCCGAAGGCGGCTTCGTGCAGGCGGTAAGCGCCATGATGAGCGCTAGAACCATGAATTGAGTCTTGATAGCGATTCTGCGGGCTACGCGCGACATAACTGTCCTCCAAGAACTTCCGCTATAAAACACTTAGCCAACACATTAGACTTGATTTCGATAGCACCTGACATCTGGGTCACCTGCGGCCTCCCCAGCCACCGCCACCGCCGCCGCCGCTCGACCAGCCTCGCGAACTCGCCGATCTCGATCCCCAGCCACCACCGCTACTCCCACTAAAGGCCGATGAACTGCTCTTCTGTTGTCCTCCCCAGCCGCTGGACTCGCTCTTCGATGCGCTCGAGTAACTGGAACTGGGTTTAGTATTATTCGAATTGCCGGTCCAGCCGCTGCCGGTGTTTTTGTATGTGTTCCCGTTCGCGGTCGCGTACTTGTCACCGTTTGCCGTCTGACCAACTGCCGCAGTGTTGCCGTATTTGCCCTGTGCAGCATAAGCCGAGGCACCGTTCGTGGCCTGCATCGATGCCGTGGTTCCCTGCGAGGTCGTCTGATGCTGGGTATAGGCAGTCGTACCATTTTTCGAAACCGTCGAGGCCCCATAGCTGCCATAGGCATTGGAACCTTGCACAGTCGAGCCCGAGGCCCCGGTCCTTGGGTTGTACGCTTGACCCGCACTTACGCTGCCGTAGCCATTTGAGACCGTGCCGCCCCGCGCATAAGTCCCAGTCGACGGGTTGTAGCCGTTGCTGACGTGCGCGCTCCCGTAGGGTCCGTAGGCACTCGCACTCGAACCATAGTAGCCGCCATGCCAGGCGCTGTTCCCGTAGTAGGCCCCGCCGTGGTAGACCACCGTCGTCGTACCGTGCCAGCCGCAATTCCAGCTGCTATATCCCCAGGCGCAGCAACCACCGCTCATCATTGCGCCCACCGCAATGCCAACTCCGAACGCGATCACTGCGGTCGCGGCAACAGGAGGCGCAACGTATGCCGGAACCACATAGGGATAGCCGTAAACAACGGTCGGGTTGTACACGGGAACGTATACTACCTGCGGGTTCACAGGTTGAATCACGATCACTTGCGGCGACTGTTGCACAACCTGCAACTGTGGGCTGCTTTTCAAGTTGCCGGCAGCCAACGCTTTCGCGCGTAAGAATTGAACAGCTGCCATCACGTCGGCGGCCTGCGTGTGATATGCCTCGCCGAGCGAGGAAGTCCAACTAAGATTGGTCGCCAGGTTGGCCAGCACCGAGGGAAATTGCGTGAGCGCTTTCACGGCCGGGTCCCACGGTTGCGTATTAACGGCCTGCATCAAAGTCGACCCGGTGAGGCTACTATTTTGCTGGAGCCAACTGGCAGCGGTCGCAATCTGATCTGGAAAAGTCGCGGCCCCAAGGATTTGTGCCACGAGAGAGTCCGGGTAAAGTGCGATCGGCGCCACCAGGGCTTGCAGTTCCTCCGCAGTCAAAGGCACACCCTGCCCCGAATACGCTGGCGGTGCGGCTTCTTGAGCTCCCGCCTCTGAGGGCATGGTTCCGATGATCAGTAGCAGGGATAGCGCGGTTGACAAAAGCTGTTTCATGAAAGTTCTGATCATGTTCTCTTCTCCCTGCATGACGGTGCGTCAAGCTTGGCCGTCGCGCGTTGGCGAACTCTAATACGTTAGCGGACGACGCTCTCTCTCCCAGCAGACCCAGGGAATCAGCGCACGACTCGTAGCCGATCCAGTCGGCTACGAGAAGTGGTCCTCTTTACTCTTTAGCGGCAGAGGGTAATTTGTCCCGGCACCATATTCGGCAAGAGCTGGCCCCGTGGCAACTGTCAGTTTTGACAGAGCCCGGTCGACCCTATCCACATGCGATTTCCGCCAGGGCAGCGGAGGAGGACCTGAGCGCCTCATCAAAATGTCCATCCCAGGCTAGACGTGGAGCCGTAGTCGGTCTTCGGCAGAGCGTCCGGCGGCCGGCTGTCGTAGTTGAGATAGTATCCAAACTTCCAGTACAGGTCCTTTGCGACCCGAAATTTCAGTGATGTATTCAGGGTAAACCGTACACGTCCGGGGTCTGTCATGCTCGGGAAGACGCTGGCGTCGGTAAGAATATTGGTCGTCTTAAAGCGGAAAAAGTTGATCTGAGTTCCTATGACGGCTTCCGCGCTGTTCCCCGTCCGGTCAACAATCGCTTCCGCAGAGTAGCGCTCTCGGTTCCAAACCACGCCGCCAAAGGCAGTGACGAAGCTGTGGTTCGTATAACTGAACATGTGCCCCACCCCTCCGCCAAGGGTGGTGCGCAGATCGAGCTGCTGCTCGTCGCTCTGCAGAAAATCTGCGAGTCCCATATAGAAATTGCGGGGCGAGAGCAATTGCCTGGTAACATTCAGCGTCACATCATTGCGCAGATCAGTGATGTCGCCGCCGCCGCTGAAGCTGGATTCATAATTCGCGGTAGCTGCCCATTTGGTCCGCTCGTAAAGAGCATTCGACTGAAAATTGTATTGGGTGCGATTCTGCTGTTTGGCGAAGTTGAGGCCGGCGTCTACGCCGCCGTGCAGGTTCTGCCAGAAGTTGGTATCTGTCCGGTCGATCTTGACCACTTCTTGGCCTGAGACAATCTGGCCGGCGGAAGCCTCCCCGACTTGCACCTTGAGTTCCTCTGCTGTCTGTCCTTCGGCTGCGCTGTGCAGGCTACCGGTGTAACGCGTCCCTTCCTTATTCGCAACTACAAAACTTTGCTGGCTTTCGACGTGAGCGATCTTGGACCAGTCCATGGCCACCGTGCCATCGGCGTACTCGAGCTTGACATACAAGTAACCCTTTTCAAGCTTGATGATCTCGCAGGTTATGCGGTCGCCGTTCGTGAACTGGAGGACATCTTTCTTCGCGCGTGCCGAGCAAACTCCCGTTAGAACCACCAGGAGAAGCACCGGCAAGACGAGACTGCGGAGAGCTGAATCTCGATGTTGGACATTCATGGGTTACAGTTTCCACCTGCGTAGTGATTTTCCGGCAAAGGCATTCGCAACTGACCTGGGCAGGCCGCCCGAAACGCCCCTCTTCTTTTTGCTGTCAATTCCCAGCAGCCTGGGAGCGAACTCGACCGGGATCAGCGCTTTGTGACTCAAGCAATGGCGGTTTTGCCGACAAAGACAAACTATGGGACACCACTCAGACGCGCACCTGTCAGAACTGACGGTTGCGGATTATCACCGGACCAATAGACTCGGAAGCCGAGAACGAACGCATGAGAGAAGATCTCCGGACCGTGTTCTGTCCTGCCGCACTTCCTTCGTCTGTCCATCCCCCCGATTTCGGACAACCGCGGGCGAGCTTTCGACGAACGCGACCGTATCAACTCGCACCGTTGCGAATCGGGCCGTTCTCCGTGAAGGTTTTAAGGAGAACGCTGGGCCTTTGGCTCGCGATAACAATCTGCCTCTTCTCCTGCATCGCTCTGCGAGCGCAATCCGTTCAGTTTCTTCCGGAGGTTGATGGCTACCTCAAGGTCACACAACAATTGCGATTCTATACTCAACTCAAAGACGATCGGGACGGAGGCGATTCGACCCAATTCACAGTAGGACCGAGCATTCAGCTTTACGTCAAGCCTCTTCTCAGGCTCAAAAGAATCACCTCTTTCGACCTGGACGATTCAAAGCCCAGAGCGCTGGTGCTCGAAGCGGGATACCGGTATATCACGGCTCCGGGTGAGCCTCTCGATAGCCGATTCACGACCGCCGTAACATCTCACTTTCCGATGAAGTTTAGTTTTTTGGTCACTGACAGAAACCGTGCCGATCTCGACTGGAAGGGCGACAAGGCCAACTGGCGCTATCGCAATAAATTCACGCTGGAACGAACCTTCGCGATTCATTCCTATCACCTGATACCTTATGTCGCTTTCGAACCCTACTACGAGAGCCAATACAATAAATGGAGCACGACGACCGAATATGCCGGTTGCCTCCTGCCTGTCGGGAAGCATGTGGAGTTCGATCCCTACTATGAGCATGAGAACGATACAGGCAAGCATCCGAACACGCAGGAAAACTACATTGGTCTTGCAGTCTATTTTTTCTTCTCAGTGGAAAAGAAACGAACTCCCCCCAGCCAATAGGCCTTGGCTGCTTTTTCTATGCTGGTGGACGCGGCTCCAGGTCTATATACTTGATCAGCAGCACCTCATTGCCTTGTTCGTTGTAGACGAGCTGATCGACGAGCCCCTGCGCCAGCAAGACGCCGAACCCGCCCGGTCGCATACCGCGCTCCGCGCGATAATCTAAGTGACGGACTGGATCATCCGGCGGATTGGCTACGGCAGCATGGGGAATTTCGTCAAGAGTAAATCCTTCGCCCGGATCGCTGATGCGGCACGTCACCACGTGACGAGCCCGCAGGTAAGAAATCTCAACCTGCTTGGTGGGGTCGAGGCCGCCTCCATGCTCGATCGCGTTGGTGAGCATCTCCCGGAACGCTGCTCCCACAGCGCTTCTTTCCGGGTTCGGCAATTCAGCAATCTCATCAAAAAATTGCAGCACGCGATCCGCCGTCTTAAGGTCGCAGCGGGCGCGGATGCGAATCCACTCCGGCGTTGCCGAGACCACGTCGATACCATCATCCCAGCAAGGCTCGTCGATAGCGTGCTGGATCATGGCGGCCAGCGCATGCGGTGCGTAGGGCGCAGAAAAATAGCTGAAGGCATGCTCGCGCATCGAGGTGATCACATCTGACGGCGTGCTTTCGTCGGCCCGGATGATGAGGCGCGTATGAGGACGTATGCGCCGGATCTTGCGCAGCAGTTCCACGTCCTCCCGCCCCGAGGTCTTCTCGCTGGTCACGATCAGGTCGAAGCCTTTCCTTTGCACCATGACCAGCGCGGCCGCGTTGTCCTTTGCGCGCTCGATCGCCCATCCGCCGGGGTCGAGGATGTTTCGCAGCTGGGCCTCAATCTCCGCATCTCCCCCTACCACGAGTGCGGTGCGCACCGGGAAAGGGCGCATTTCGATATTTGAAAGGGCACTCATTTTCGAACCTCGCACTCGCGCGAAACGCTTTCTCGACAAAGGGCGACTCTTCCCCGCTCCAACCTAGACTTTACGCCACGCCGGACAAACTGGCAGAAATTACAGTTTGCCGAACTTCTGCCCGCTGTCTTACAGCTTCTCCGATCCTGCACGAAACATCCGAACAACGCCCCAAGGTGAGAAGCGAGATAACAACTGAACACGAACAAAACAAAACAGCTTACCGTCGTCATGTCGAGTGTTGGTTCGCCTGATTCGTTGACATCTAGGAAAAGGCCAGCGACCTGTGGTATAACTCACGCAATGACCAGCCGATCCCGCATTCTGATTGCGGACGACCATACCCTCGTAGCGGAGTTGTGCAGGAAACTGCTCGAAACCGAATTCGATGTGGTCGGAACCGTGAGTGATGGCCGCGCTCTGGTGCGCGCCGCCGCCGAATTGAAGCCGGATGTAGTCGTGGTCGATGTGGCCATGCCCGTCCTGAACGGCCTGGATGCAGGGCGCCAGGTGAAGGAAATGCTGCCCGCCGTCAAGCTGATCTTCCTCACCATGAATCCCGATATTGAAGTGGCCGCGGAGGCCTTCCGGCGCGGAGCTCACGGGTATCTGCTTAAAACATGCGCCGCTGCTGAGTTAGTGCTTGCGGTTCGGGACGTGTTGCGGGGAAAATCGTTCATGTCGCCGATCCTGCCGAGAGACACGCTCAACTTCCTGCGGAAGCAAGATAAAAAGATGGTTAACGAAGATGACCGGCTGACTCAGAGGCAGCGGGAAGTGCTGCAACTCCTGGCCGAAGGAAAAGTGATGAAGGAAGTGAGCAACATCCTGCACATGTCAACCAGGACGGTTGCATATCACAAGTACCGCATGATGGAAGTGCTGGGCGCAAAGAGCACCGCCGAACTGGTCAAATACGCCATCAGGAACCACATCGTGGCCGCGTAGAAACTCTCCCTCTTAACAATCTCTATTATTTGAAGTCGGGGCACGACACCCGAGCATTCCCACGTCGGGGAAGGCAGGCCTAAATGATCTGGCCACGCCGCTACGTGCCCGCGTCGATCGTTAGGGCGAGCATTTGTAATAGTTTGAAGTCCGGAAGCATCCCCGCCAAGGGCCCCCACTTTCGAGTCATTGCGAAACCCTTCGCTAAAGAGCAATGATGGTTTAAAGTTACAAAACCGTTAATTCTCTCCGCAGAGAGGCTAGCAGCGGAATGTCACCAGTGCGGGTTCTCGTCGTCGAAGATTTTTTACCCTTTCGACAGTTCATCTGCTCGACTTTGGCCAAGAGGAGCGACTTGCAGGTCATCTGCGAGGTGTCCGACGGGTTGGAAGCAGTCCAGAAAGCGGAAGAGTTGAAGCCGGATTTGATCCTACTCGACGTCGGCCTCCCGACAATCAACGGAATTGAGGCCGCAAGACGAATTCTCAAGCAGGCCCCGCAATCCAAAATCATCTTCTTGAGTCAGGAATCTTCTGCCGACGTGGTGGCGGAAGCTCTTGGCCTGGGAGCGCGGGGCTATGTTCTGAAGACCAGGGCCACAAGGGATCTGCTAACTGCCGTGGAGGCTGTTATCTCGGAAAAGCAGTTTGTCCGTAGCACCTAGCCAAACGCTCTCAGGCCCTGAGCGCAATCTTCCGGCGGAAGACGATATCGTTGGCCTTCTGCCCGCCATTGGAGACTTCACGGGTTAAGGTGCCTCTTACAAGTTGCGAAAGTTCGGCTGGCGGAGTCAAGAAGCGCGAACTGCCGCAATCCAGGCAAACCACTATCTTGGATATCAGCAGAATGCCGGGACTATCGACATGCGCCAGACCGCGAAGATGGATGTTCATCTCAGCAGTGAACTCCGACTCATTGTTTAATCCACAGAGTATGCACGACATAACACTTCCCCCCAGTTTCGCACATTTAAGCAAACCAGGAAGTCCTCGTCTGTTCAGTTTTGCACACCCCAAAGACCCCCCTCTTGGGCGCCGTTTGGAGGAAAACGAGGCGATACTTCAGCCAGGCCAGTCCTGATTTATTCGTGCAGGACAACACTGAGCAACGAACTATGCACCTGCAATCCGCCGCCGTTGTAATCGATGAAGCCCAGCTTTCTGAATCGGTTCATGAAGAAATTCACTCGTGAGCGGGTCGTACCAATCAGTTCTGACAGAGTTTCCTGGCTTATGCCCGGGATCACTTCTTCCGATCTGCCTTCCTTGCCGAAGTGAGCCAGTATCAGAAGCGCTCGCGCCAGCCTTTTCTCGCTTGAATTGAACAATTGATCGACCAAATCCGCTTGCGTGCGGTTGTGGCGAGCGATCACGTACGCAACAAACAGATCGGAGAAGGCACGCTCCGCGTGGAGCGTGTACTGCAACTGGTTTTTTTCAATCCTGAGGACCGAGCAATTCGTAATTGCAGTCGCAGTGGCGAGGCGGACTGGTTGATCGGAAGCGATGCACCCCTCGCCTAAGAAATCGCCACGGTCAAGGAGCGCGATCGTTGCTTCTTTTCCCTGTTTGGAGACGACGCTGAGCCTGACTTTCCCTTCCTGGAGGTAGAACACGGCGTCCGAACGCTCGCCCTGCGAGAAGATGGCTTCTTTCGGGCAATATTGCTGGAGGGTCCTCCCGACGCCAGGTTGCGCAAGAAAGGCTTTGGGGTCAAAAAGTGCGTTTGGCTTCCGGGCTCGGCGTGGTCGCGCTTTGCGGGTAGATGGCATGGAACACCCCGGTGCGCCTAAATGTCTAAATTACATCGTACGCAGTAATGTACCATACCGTACACATCGTGCTTTGCCAGTTAGTGCTAATCCGCGTTACACGAACGGCGGACTACTGCTCAGGTAATCGAGGTGCAAATTCCAGCAGGCATCAATAAAAGGGAGTAGTCTGGAAGGGTCTCTTCTAGCATCTCGCCGCTGCCGATCTTAAAAGTGACGGTTTCTTGCGAAAATCAGACAGCGTTCTCGCTGTTTCGCTGCCCAAGAGCCGTCATGGTCAAAAGGAACTCTATTTCTCTCCGCGCCGCCAAACCCCCTGCGGATGGCGACGGAAATCCGGTTCACAGCAAGATCCTGCTCAGTATCCCGCCCAGAGAATTCAGCGAAGTGATCCCAAGACTGGAGCTGGTCCGGCTGAAACTTCATCAGATCCTTCACGAGGCCGGAGAAACGATCAAATCCGGTTACTTCGTAAATGAAGGGATGATCTCGATCCTGGCCGTTCAGCCTGACGGAAAATCTGTGGAGGTTGGGCTCATTGGCAACGAAGGCTTCGCCGGTTTGCCCTTGCTGGTGGGATATCGCAGCAGCCCAACGAGACTGATTACTCAAGGGGACGGCTCGGCCTACCGATGCGACGCGGAGACGCTCAGAATGCTTGTCCAACAGTGCCCTGAGTTAGATCAACAATTGAACCGCTTCGGTCAAAGACTGGCCATGCAGACTACGCAGATTGCAGCGTGCAATCGACTGCATGACGTGGAAGAAAGACTCGCCAGGTGGATTTTGATGACCCAGGATCGAATTGTCTCGAACCATCTTCCTCTCACCCAGGAATTCCTCGCGCAAATGCTGGGCACACGCCGGTCAAGCGTCACTGTTTCCGCCGGTATTCTGCAGAAAGCCGGACTGATTTCCTACACACGTGGGAGCGTGACTATCTTGAACCGGCGAAAGCTGGAACAGGCGTCCTGTGACTGCTATGGAATTGTGCAGCAGCAATTGCGAAACTGGGAAGCCGAGACAAAATAGATTATTTTTGCCCGATATTTGCTCCAATCGCTTCGCCCGAAACAATGATCTCCACCCGCCGGTTCTGTTGCCGGCCTGCGGCTGTGTCATTCGGAGCCACCGGATCAGCCTGACCCATTCCCACGGACGTGACGTCTTCCGGCTTCAGTCCCTGCTGCACCAGAAACTGCCGCACAGTATCCGCTCGCTTGCTGGACAATGTGAGGTTGAAAGATTCGGTGCCGGTGGTATCGGTGTAGCCCTCAATCCGCAGCTTCAAGCCGGGATGCGCCAGGATGACGCCGGAAAGCCGCGCCAATTTCAGATTCGCATCCTGTGAGAGTTCGTACTTGCCCGTGGCAAACAGAATGTCAGCCATGGTGACGACCAGGCCGCGCGGTGTATCCACGGTTTGCAGCACCGCGTTAAGTTGCGCAAGCAATTGCGCGCGCAACTGTTGCTGCTCCTGCTCCGCGCGGGCCGCAGCAGCCGCTGACTTCTCCGCTTCTTCCTGGGATTTCTTCTGCGCGGCTTCAGCCAGTGCGCGCGCTTGCGCCTCCTGCGCTGCCAGCGCGGCGGATTCCGCGCTCCGCTTGGCTTCGGCTTCCTGCTGCGCCTTCAATTCGTTTTCTCGCTGTGTGGCTTCTTCCTGTTGCTGCGCGAGCTTTTCTGCCTGGGCGCGCTTCTCCGCTGCAACCTGCTCTTCGGCCGCTCGCCTTACCGCGATCGAGCGTGCATCCTCGGCTTGCTGAACAACATTTCGAGCGGCCGTAATCACGGGATCTTTCTGCTTTCTCGCGAGGTAATCTTCCATTTGCGCAGCGCTCTGGCTGGCTTTCGCCCATGCGTCGGGAGCGTACTTCTCCGCGCCCTGCACTTTAGCAATGCGCATTGCGTTACGAGCTTCATAGACCGCCAGCGGAACTTTCGGGTCAATGGTGAACGGCGTAAGCTGGGCTTCATGGTAGGTGCTGCGGCTCAACAGGGTGGCTGTAACCGGCGTCGTGCTACCTTTAGTATCTGAGCGCGGCACATTCTGCAGCACCACCATTTCGCTGGGCGAGGAAACAGCAAAATAGGGTTCGGCGGTCACGATCATGGCAAAGTTTGGCAGCCGGGTAGTCACGGTCAGCTTGCCTTTATCTCCCTTGAGTGGGATCTCCCCGAGGTTGCTGGATCGACCTTCCGGAGTGATCGCCCACAGGACATAGGTTAGAAACTCGGGCCCGAGCTGACCGGGAGAGGACATTTTGGAAAAGTCGGCAGCCACCGACATGAAACCCTTTTTGTTGTCCACTCTGGCACTGCCCACGGCGAAGGGCAGCAAGGGCGTCCCCTTGAAGTCGATCCCGGTCGAGGAATTTGTAAGGTAATTTACCGCTGGCACGGACCGTGAAATGTTGATGTTGATGTTGACAACCGACGGCGTACCCTGGTTTTGACCCAATGCAAGCAGACTGAAATATAAAAAGCCCGAAACAAGAACCAACCTTCTCATCGTTTATTCCCTTCGCCGTGAAGCCGGCAACTCAATTATCCCCCACCATCGGGGCAAAAACGACTAGCAGAAGTGACAGCACTCGCCAAACCAGCGGAACATGTGAGCCCTATTTCGGCCGCCCCAGCCAGGAATACTGCCAGGCCACGGAGACGGTTTGGTAGTTCCCCCCGTAGCGGATGTAAGCGCCGTTATTGTAGCTGAACTTCAAAGATTGGTGCTTGCTCACGGGAATTGAAGCAGTCACTCCGACGCGAGAGCTCTTCTCCAGGGTCAGTGGATTGTTTAAGCCGTTCAGACTTGTCTTGCCGCCGAACCAATAATTTCCGTCGAGAGAAAACCAGAGGCGAGACCTGACGTCATAACTGAGATGGCCTTCGAACGAGCCGATAGGATCCTGCGTTTGGGACTGCGTGCCGGGGAAAAAGGCGTTGTGAGAAAAGAACTCCGGATTTTTCGTGAAGAACCATACCCCCGCATACCCATCGAGCACCCAATGCCCCCAGCGTTCGGAATAGCCAAATTCCGGTTTGAAGGACCAGCGATTGGCTCCCCAGTTCACCAATTTCGTCGGATCGTACTGACCCGTCGGAGCCACGACCTTGAGACTCGCACCCAGCAGCATCTTCTGCCGCCATTTCGCAAATTGCTGCGGCGGCATTGCCGGACCACCTTTAAGATTCACCGAGAACCGGAAAGCTGAATCCACCAGGCCAGAGCGATAGAGGTTCATTCCCGCACCCTGCACAGTTCCCTGGAAGTTTCCCAGCGCGTAAGGCAAAGAGCCGGTGACGTTCGCGGAGCGGCCAAAGAAATTGAACGTGTGATAGTAGCTGAAGATTGAAACGTAGTAGGTCCCCGTCGCGCCAGTAATCGGAGCCGTACCGTTGAACTGAATACTGCCGTTATAAAACGACCAGCTCAGGATGACCGCATTCGAATGAATGGGAGTGATGACATAAGCCCGCGGCGAAAGATCCTGAGCGCGAACCGGCTGCAGAAACAATGCCGCGATGGCAGTCGACAATACGAGCTTGACGAAAGGTCGCATGCAACCACAAGGCTCGCTCAGTGACGATGCCAACCTCACCGTCGCGACCTTTCGGTACTCTCCACGATCTCAGGCCGACCGCTCATAAGAAGGCACAGCAGGTTCGTAAGCACCGGCCGCCTGCACGCGCGCTTTTCTGCTGGCGACTTCCGAGGAAATTATCTTGTCGGTCTCGAGAAACTGGATGAGGTAAGCAACCGCCAAGAGCCTCGAAGCAGTCACCTCTCCCATGCGAAGATCTGCTTCCAATCATTTTTCATGATAATCACGGTCCAACCCTCCCCTTAGCCTCGTCGTACATACCTCCCGATCTCGCCGTGGCACAGCTTTCCCAGAGCACGATGAGCCCTTATCGTCCGCGGTCTCTTGCGCTCACTCGCTCCTTACAGCATCCGCAACCGGATCGTTGCTCGCTGGTACAAAGGCAACCCTCCCGGCCACCACGTGGCGCCGAGGTTGCCTGCAACCATCACGGGATCATGCCGCATTGGATTAGCTTGTCGACAACCGGGTCGGCGACGATACCGACGAATTCATGACGCAAGGTCGGATCAGTCTTCAGCATCTCCATGGCTTTCTGCTCTCCCGCTGACGGCGGCTGTTTCTCAGCTTTCGACGTCATCAACTGCTGACACGTGGAGGTCTGATACTTCGCGACTACCTTGTTCGCCACCTGGTCCAGTACTGGATGCTGAGCTGCCGCGACGCTCACATACAGCAGCGCGATGGCCGCTGCGAACAGATAAGAACGCTTCATGATTTACTCCTGCGCTCGTGTTCGAGATTCACAAACGGTTCATTCCTAAGAAATCGGGAGCGGAGACGCTGCAGCCCTCACTCGAAAGCTGTGCTCTCCGCCTCCCCTTACTTCGGCCACTGCTTGAACATCTTCGCGATGGCTCTCTGCACCATCTGCTGATTCTTGCTGCCATTGTTATCGAGCGTGTTTTGACCGATCCCGCGCCAGATTAAGCTCTGGTTTTTCGCGTCATAGATGTCGACGATCAAGGTCCCAATAACATTCTGCTCCGGGGTGATGCCGCCCATGCCGCCGCCGATGCCACGCATTCCCCACGCGCTATAGGAGGTCTGTTGTTTCATCCCGCCACTGGCGGTGACGATCACGTCGGGATTCTGGCCCGGCTCCACCTTCTGCCACCCCTTGCCCTGTAGTGCTGAGTCAATGTCCTGAACGGCCACTTGAGCCAGGATCGAATTCTGCACCTGGTTGGCGTTGTCGGCGCCCCAGGCATACGTGTGATACGCCGCGAAACTCTGGCTGTGGTTGTAGTTGACTGAAACCTGTTGCCCCAGGGCAACCGCAGACGCGATGCATACCAGCATCGCGCACAACGCAAACCTTGTCTTCATGAACGTCCTCCTTAATTATGCTTGTCTGGATACCGCTGTTAAGTTCTCGCCGGGAAACTGTGCCTGCGATTCAACATCTCGTGGCGCTCGGCAGACCGCAGCCCGCAAATGGTTGATCCCCGCGGCTCGACAGTCACCGCTCAACGCATAAGGTAGGTTGCTATCCCTCGTCGCACTACTGTCAGAAGAGACAGTGTGGGGCACAGCGCTGCATGGCAACGTAAAGAAAAGGGAAACCTGGAGTGCACGCGAACGTCGAGCCTGCACTTTGTGAGGTTTTCGATACTGTCAGCTTTGACAGTTGCCACGCAGAGGTCTGCTTCGTAGGATTCGCTTCAAGCACCGCAAGCGCACTTGTCTTCTTAGCGGGTGAAGGCCTGAAAGCCGATTTATGAAGTAACAGGAGAGAACGAATGAAAAATGCAATTCTTAGGTTTGCGTGCACGATCTTGGCCTGCGCTTCGGTCTTGCAGGCACAACAACAGGGACCGCTCCATGCCGGCGTAATTCCAGACACTGGAGTCGCCTCTGCGAACTTAACCGCCCCATCGGCGCCTGCGACCACCAGCGAGCCCGCGGCCGCCGACCCCGCTATTCCTCCTGCTCCCCAAAGTGGGACTCTGCAGATCTCGACTGCCAACGATGATCAGTGGCATCTCTCCGTGAGCCCCTATCTCTATTTCCCGGGCATACATGGAACTGTGGGCGCCCTTGGCAGGAACGCCAGCTTTCAAGCGAGCGCTGCGGACATTCTCTCGAACTTCCGCTTCGGAATAATGGGGACGGTCGAAGCCCGGCGCAATCGCATCCTGGTTCCACTCGATTTGATGTGGATAAGACTTGAGGATGACAAAGCGCTTCCCTTCCCTCCGGGGTTGAACGCAACGTCCGCGACCGTTAAGTTCACTGAATTCATTCTCACTCCAAAAATCGGGATCCGCCTGATCGATCTGAAAAAGATCAAGGCCGATGCTCTGGCCGGAATCCGGTACTGGTACTTCGGAGAAAATCTGCAATTTAATCCATCGCTCCTTGGCCTGAATTTTTCCAAGTCGCAGAACTGGGTGGATCCGATAGTGGGTGGAAGAATTACGATGCCTCTCACGCCGAAAATCGTCTTCACCGCGGCTGGCGATGTCGGGGGATGGGGCACGGGTTCTCAACTTGAATACCAGATCGTCGGTCTTCTCGGATACAAACTCAAACCCAACCTTACCCTGCAGGGCGGCTACCGCTATTTATATGTGGACTACGCCAAAGGGGGTCCGGCCGCGGCTTATGTAACCGCGGCGCAATCCGGCGTCGTGTTTGGCGCCACTCTGAATCTCAAGTAAATGAAATCCTTCTGGAGCGACAATTTTCGACTCGTTAGTTGTTGGCAGCATCGATAGGAGATTTATGAGAACCACAGCACCGCGTGACTGGAATACCACACTGCTGGCCCCGCTCCTTCTTTTGGCCGGTGCGCAATTCATTGCTTCCGCCAATGCTCAGAATCCGGCATCGCAGCAGCAGGTCTCGGACCTACAGCAATCGATGGCGAAGAACAAACAGGCGCTAGCGTCCTATTCCTGGAACGAGGTGGTCACGATCAGCTTGAAAGGCGAAGAGAAAAAGCAGGAGCACTTCCAAGTGCGCCTCGGACCGGACTTGAAGCCCCAGAAGACTTCTCTCGACCCACCTCCCCCGCCGCCCTCCGGAGGACGTTTGAGACAGCACGTCGTCGAGAAGAAGACGGACGAGTACCAGGACTATGCCAACCAGATGAAGGCACTAGCGCAGCAGTACGTGCCGCCGGATAAGGATATGCTCCAACAAGCCTATGCTCAGGGAAATGTCACTGTAAGTCCGGCAGCCGGCGCTCCCAACCAAGTTCAAATAATCGTTCACAACTACTTGAAACCCGGAGATTCGATGACCCTGCTCTTCGACACGGCACAGAAAGAACTGCTCGGGATTCAAATTGCTTCTTACATGAGTGATCCCAAGGATGCGATGAATCTGACCGTGCAGTTCAGCCGCCTGCCCGATGGGACAAACCACGTCTCCAGTTTGGTCATCAACGGGGTCAGCAAGCAATTGAACGTTGCTATTCAGAATGGAAACTACCAGCACGTGTAAGCCTTCACCCAGGTTCACGAGACCGCCCAAGGAGACGCCCGATGATAAGTTTGCGACATCGTGCCGCCGTAGCTGCCTGTACCACCACGTTGCTGCTGGCACCGGCGATGATGAAGTCCCAGTCACCAGAGGTGCAGCAGCGCGTCGCTGCGCTCAAGCAAAACGTAGCCCGGGATCAACAGAGCATCCGGCAGTATGAATGGATCGAAACCCGGGTGATCAGCCTGAAAGGCGAGGAAAAATCGCGGCTGCAGCAGCGATGTTATTACGGCGCTGATGGCGTGTTACAGAAGGTCACGGTCGACACATCTCCGCCGCCGGACAAAAAACGCGGGCTGCGGGGCCGCATCGTCGCGAAAAAAACGGAGGAGTTGACGGATTACATGAAACAGGCGGTGGCGCTGGTGAAAACCTACGTCCCGCCGGATCCCGCCCGAATCCAGGCTGTAAAAGATGCCGGCAACGTCAGCCTTGACCTGCCCGGCGGGGGCAAAGGCGCACGCCTGAACTTCCGGGGCTACGGCAAGCCGGGCGACGTGTTGACTGTGGAGGTCGACCCCGCCAGCAACCGCGTGATGGGGATCACCGTGGCAACATATCTGGATGACCCGAAAGATACCGTCACCCTTAACGTTGCTTTCCAGTTACTTCAGGACGGGACGGGATACCCGGCGACCGAGGTGCTGGTGGCCACGGCAAAGAATCTTTCGGTCAACATCACCAACTCCGGCTACCGGAAGTCAGCGCAGTGACCGAAGCAGGTTTCAAAAAGAATTAAGGGCTGCGCCGCGCTGGCCAAGGCTTGCGAGAGAATCCGGAGAGGGCGCGCCGCGGCCAGGTGCATGGGGAAAGCCGCGAGTTTCGCGCAGTTATCCCACCGCACGTACGGAATCGCCTCCCGGACTGAGAGGCACCCGCGCGTGGATGGTCGTTCCGCGCCTGGGTTGAGATTCAATCGAAAATGTTCCCTTCAGGAGCTTCAATCGCTCTTCCATGCTGATCAGCCCCAGCCCTCGGCCCTCTTTTGCCGCAGCGCTGTCAAAGCCCACGCCGGAGTCGCTTACCGAGAGATGGATATCATCCGGCGTTGCCCACAATCGCACTTCGACGTGCCGCACTCCACTGTGCTTTACCGAGTTGTGCAGGGATTCTTGCAAGATTCGGAAAAGGCACAGTGAAATCTCCGGCGCCAAGCGGCTGGGCACATCGTGGGTCTTGAAGTCGGTCTTCACCTTCCTCTGTGCACCGAACTCCTGGCAGAATCCTCGCATCGCGGTTGCTATCCCCAGGTACTCCAGTTTTGACGAGTGCAGCTCATGCGACAAGGTTTGCAGGTCGGTCGCAATCTGCAAGGTTTGCCCTTGTAAGTCGCGTATCCGGCTGCCGACTTCGACATGCAAATTCGGGAAGTTCTGCTGCAGTTGTTCCAACTCATTGGCCAACAGCGCGAGCCGTTGCCCCATATCGTCGTGAAGTTCTCTGGCAATCCGAGTGCGTTCGTGCTCCTGCGCCTCGATCAACCTGCGGCTCAAACTCGAAAGGGTTTCCTCCGCCTGTTTGCGCTCCGTGATGTCGTGGACCGTTCCGCGGAGCCGTACCACGCGCCCGCTGCCATCACGCTGAGCTTCGCCGCGAGCCGTCACTCCGCGTATCGTGCCGTCGGCGCGAATTAGCTCCAGGTCGAGTTGGTACGGCGCAGCGCTGCGTTGCGTCTCTTCGACGGCTGCCCGCAGACGTTGCCAACTTTCGGGGGTATAGATCTTGGAGTGTTCCGCATAACTGACAGCTGGCGAGCTAGGATCGCGGCCGGCAATCCGGTAAAGTTCCTGGGACCAGACGACCACGTCGTTGTCTGGGTTCCATTGCCAACTGCCAACCTGCGCCATGCGTTGCGCTTCCGTAAGTTCCGCATCCTTTTGACGCAACGCCTCTTCGACCCGCTTACGCTCAGTAATATCGCGAACCACATTGACCGAGTACACACGATCCAGTTCGACGCGCCTGACATTGATTTCCACCGGGTAAGTCGAGCCGTCTTTCCTTCGATGCACAGTCTCAAACAGCTTGAATCCTGATTCGTTGAGCCCGCTTTGACATTTCGCTTCCATCGATTCATCGAGAGCAGGGTCGATATCGTAAACTCTTCGGGAAAGCAGTTCGTCGCGAGTGTAGCCGAGTTCGCGGCACGCCTTCTCATTCACGTCGAGAAAGCGCATCGTCACCGGATCGACCACCTCAATCGCATCGTTGGACTCGTCTATCAGTTTTCGGAACAGGCGCAATGAGGTCTCGGTGTGCCGCCGTTCAGTAATGTCCACCGCCATGCCCAGCATGCGCTCTGCTTCCCCGCCCTGTGAATAATGGAACTTCCCCTTGGCCGCAACCCAGCGAACTGTGCCATCCGGCCAGACAACCCTGAACTCCGCCGCGTAAGGACTCATGCTTGCTTTGGCTTCGGCGACCGCTTTTGCAACCTGCGTTCGATCCTCTGCGTGTACGCAACGATAAAAATCTTCCACTCCGCCGCTGAAATTCCCCGTGGGCAATCCAAACATGGTCTGCAGGTCCCCGAACCAGCTATCTCGCCCAGTCTTAAGATCCCATTCCCAACCCACGGACTTGCCGGACTCCATGGCCAGACGAAGCCGATCATTAGCCAGAACGACTTCGTGCTCCGTGAGCTTGCGCTCTGTGATGTCCGTTACCATGCCCACAATCCGGAGGATTCTGCCCTGCTCGTCGAAGTCTGCCCGGCTGGTCCTGTCCACCCAAACCAGGGCCCCGTCGGGATGTACCATGCGATAGCTGACTTGCAGCTTGGGATTCTCAGCACAAAGCCCAGCCATCGCGAGCTGAAGTCTTTGCTGATCGTCCGGATGAACCTTGGCGAATATTTGCTGACCGGTAAGAGGCGACACCTCGTCGATCCCGAGAATCTGTGCGGATCCTGCCGAGCGCAGAATCGTATCGGTAGCAGCGGTCCACTCATAAGCGAACATCTTCCCGGCCTGGGCCGCCAAGCGAAACCGTTCTTCACCTTCTCGTAGTGCCGCTTCTGCCCGCCTGCCTTCAGTCACATCAATGCAGCTGCCGATGAAACCGGCAAAAGAGCGATCCTGATTGAACCTTGGCACCCCGATGTCGAGAACCCACCGATATTCGCCGTCGTGGCGTCGGAGCCGATACTCCATTCTGAACTCTTCACGTTCATCGAACGCCCGAGTGTAGGTATCAATGCATCTGCGCAAGTCCTCGGGATGAACTCCCTCTGCCCAGCCATTCCCGAGCTCGAGATCGATTGAACGTCCGGTGAAGTCCAGCCAAGGGTCGTTAAAATAGTTGCAGAGTTTATCGGTGCCTGACATCCAGATCATTACAGGCGCGGTATCGGCCACTAAGCGAAAGCGCTGTTCGCTCTCGCGAAAGGCTTCCTCGGTTTGTTTCTGCTCTTCGACAAGCGCAGCGAGAATCATGAATGGGGTTGCAGCGAGAAACAAGAAAAGCTGGAGTGCCATCACATTTCTCAGCGGCTCTGATCCGGTGAAAGGACCGTGTCCGTGCACCGCACCCCAAATCGACAAGAAGGAAATCAAAATCATGGACGTGCTGACGCCCATCGTTCCGAACCGCAAGGCGGACCACAACAAAAACGGCAAAAGCGAATAAAGCAACGCTGGGGGGCTGCTGCCCGCCGGAGCCACGAATATGAAATATCCCAAAAGACTCAACCCGCCCATCAGCGCGGCAACCTCACCGTAGAAAGCAAGTGATCTCTGTCGTCGCCCCTGTCTCGCACTCACCCAACTCAAAATGGCGGGGGTTAGAGTGAGCAGAGCTAAGGCCTCGGTAAAGAAGCCGATCCTCCAGCGAATCCAGTAGTGTCCTCCGAAAGGCGGAGTGGCGATAAATGTCGACGCCAGCGGTGCAAGGGTCACCGCAAAGAACGAATATTGAGCCAGGGACTTAACGCTGTTGAGACGAGGCACTCCGCGACAGAGATAACTAACCCCCGCAGTGGCAATGAGAACTTCGACCGAATCAGACAGAACATACAAGGCGGTAGCGCCAAGCGGCAGGCCTGCCCACAGATCATAGACAACAAACCCACCCAGACCTGCTGCGAGCAGTATGGGCCAGAGGCTCCGCGGCACCAGCAGCAGGATCGCGACCAACAGCGCACAACCCGGCCACAGAGGCCAGACCATTTGCGGCCGCAGCACCAGAGAACCTCCCACTCGGGCAGTGAGGAAGGCCAGGAAAGCCACCAGGCACACCAAAATCAGTGGGTGGAAGCGAGAAACCAGCTTTGTTCGTCGCCATGACAGCCGACTAAAGATAGAAGTCATACGCATTTTCCAAAGAACTTCAGGCAACCGCTCGGGGCTTCAGCAGAGGTTCGACTACCGGTCAAAATGCGCAAGAGGAATTTCCCGTCGTCCCTGGTCAGCGGCCTGACCCTGAAGAACCTATGCCACAAGCACGGCATCCCCATGGCACAGCGCGTCCGATAACTTATACGCGCATGCCTTATGCCGTGCAAGCGGAACTCCAAGGCCCGATCGGCCTCGGCCACCTCAATTGCAGGATCCGTCGTCTTGAAACTGGCCGCTGGCAGCCATGGCCGCAAGAGAGCGGGCACAGCCCA
Source organism: uncultured Acidobacteriaceae bacterium (assembly GCA_963827005.1). Classification (GTDB taxonomy): domain Bacteria; phylum Acidobacteriota; class Terriglobia; order Terriglobales; family Acidobacteriaceae; genus Sulfotelmatobacter. The sequence goes on along the minus strand of CAWGZD010000005.1, from coordinate 26,463 downwards.
GGATTTGCATATCCAGAGGATCGCCCTTCAGTGCATCTGGCGAAATGTAATTCATATTCTTGCGCGCCGCCAGAACTTTGTTGCTCAACTTTTGCATGTTATCGAGCTCGTTACTGAGCAATTGCAGAGCGCTGCGATCCGAGTCGGTCGACGCCGCCACAGAAGCCAGCCGGAGATTCGTCGCTGCCTGGCCTCGGTAGCCTGACACGAACTCATCCGTAATCGGGTATCCGTTTTGAACAGCGTTAACCAGCGCGCTGCGCCATTCCCTCACGATAGACATTTCTTCGATGCCCGCCTTCAAGAACTCCTTCGAGAATTCTGAACTGGCAGGCCGGCTGACCTGAGGCGAGGGTGCGCTTGCAGCGGCGGAAGCAGGCAATTGCAATGTGATCTGATTCCCCTGAAAGCCGAGCGAGCCATTTGTTAGTCGGGCCAGAGACTCAATGTCCACGTAGGACCTTCCGTTCATTTGCAGAACCGGCGCTTGTCCCGGCTGCCCTTTTACCGTGAATGTAAGATTCTGCTGCGCAGCCTGCGGCCACGCCTGCCCGGCAAGCACAATCAGGATCAATCCAGAACTAAATAGCTTCGTTCTCATTAAATTCACCCCAGTCTCCAAGCAACGCTCGCGCAAGTCTAATCAAGGCGGCATGGGTTTGGGAACTGTCACTTCCTACAGGCCGGATCGGTCCTGCAGGACAAATCGTCGCAACCTTAGGAAGTTTTTGGGGTTCTAACTAGTTGGAGTCTGTAAGCAAAATCGTCCTGTTCAGCGGCAATTCTTGCGACCGGCAGGTCGAAACCGCCGGAAATAGATGCCTCTGGACAGATTTTGCATATTACGTTTACAGTGTTACTATTACGCTGTAAAGGTTATTAATCAAAGGGCCCTCCGTCTTCCATTGGCTTCACGCGAGGGGATGGAGGCTACATGGCAACGTTGACAGTCCGGGTGCTCGTAGTCGATGATTACGAACCGTTCCGGCGATTTGTATGTTTGGCGCTGGAAAAAAGATTGGAATGGCAGATCATCGCCGAGGCCTCTGACGGATTAGAAGCTGTGCAGAAAGCCGAAGAGCTTCAACCGGACTTGATTGTGCTCGATATCGGCCTTCCCTTGCTGAATGGAATCGAAGCTGCCCGGCGAATCGGTAAGCTCTGCCCGCAGTGCAAGATACTGTTCCTGACCCAAGAGTCCTCCGCCGAAGTAGTGCGCGAAGCGTTCAGTTTGGGCGCGCTGGGCTACGTGGTTAAGTCGCATGCCGGCAGCGAACTTGTAGCGGCCGTGGATGCAGTTTCCCAGGGAAAGCACTTCGTCGGCAAAGGCTGTGAGGTGTGACCTTCCCGCCTTGCGCGAAGCGCATGGCACGCAACCAACCGCACCTCGACCCCTTATTTCGGTTTGGCAGGCGCAATTTGAACTTCAACAGCGTGGACGCTGTCCGCCTTCGTTGTATCCACCGACACAACGTTAAGATTTCCGTCGGCGTCGCGCAGTTGAATGATCTCAGTCGCCCGCGCTCCCCCAGGCCCCAAACGCACCGTGTCCTTGGTCACGGTCGTCACCCATAGACCGGCACCAGGATCGCCAGGGTCCGATTGCTCTGAAACCTTTGTGGATTGTTGGCCATCGGCATTCGAGCGCTGCGTGGTTGTAACACGCTGAACCAGGTGCAGGCTGCCGTCGCGCGGCACTCCCGGCACATCGATAGAAAAAGTTTCTTCCGATTTGCGCGCATCACCTGCACCGCTTGCGGATTCCTTTTCCACCGTTCGGCTGACTTCACCTAGATTGCCTTCCAAATCCGGTCGCGACACGCGCTCTTCGCTGCTGCGGTTCTTGTCTTCATCCTTGATCGTCGTGTGCCTTGCTTCCGCGACCTGCCACTTACCGGAGCCATCTGGCACCTGCGTTGTCTTTTGGACTTCGACCGTGTTGCCGCTTCGCTTCTTCCGTTCCTGGATCTGCATGGCCGGAGCCAGGCCACCGTCAATACTAGGAAGCATAATGGTGGTCTTCGTCTCTTCGACGTCCGGGCCAGTCTTCAGCGTCTCCCGATTTTCGCGCTGAACCAGCTGTAGATTACCGTTCGCGTCTGGATTGGACGTCGCACGCACGACCTTGGAGCCACCCGGAAAACTTTGCTGCTCTTCCTGCGTAACCTGAAACAGCGTTTTTCTACCGTCGGAGTCGCGCACGAAAGTGCGAGTGGTGGTTCGTACGAGCGTGGCGTTTACCCGCAGAGTTTCCGTCTCGATCTCCTGATACGGGTTGAACCTTCCGTCAGCTCCGCGGGTCTCAAGCGATCGCACGTCAACCGTACGATTCCCGCTCTGCGTATGGCTCCGAATGGTGCGCGTAGGATTCGTATCCTCTGCGTTCAAGTCCGTCGCGCTCCTCCAGGACTTGTCTGAATCCGTGCCCTGAGAATCCGGCGTCTGCGCCCAACAAGCACCGACAAGGAACAGACATATTCCAGTTGCCAGGGCCATGAACCCGCACAGCCGCGGGGCGCGGACCGACCTCTTGAGTTCAGTCTGCCCGGCAGTGTTGTCGGCTTGCCGCATGCTGCAATTCTCCTCCCTTCCAGGGCTCGATGTCCATTCTCCATTTTTCGTAGATAGATCTCATGTGGCGCAGCGGCAGCGAGACGAAATGCCGACCCTACTGTCAATCTTGACAGCTGACAATTCCCCCTCGCTCCTGGAACATAAGCTCCGGTTCAATCTGTCAGCGTTCGAGCAGGAGTTGACTCTGGCTCTCCCCTGTCAGACAACTGGGCCTGGCGGAGCACCCGCCGAACCTAAATAAGTTCCGAGTGCAGGGAGATTTCACTTTACGCGCCGTCACCAAACCCGTTAACCTTTAACTACCTGAATCGTGATCTCAAAGGCGGCGGGCAAGTCGGATCTGATCTGTCCTTTGACCGGCGCGATTCCGGCACGACGCAAAAAGTACCCTTCGTTCGAGTAGGCAATTCGGTCAGAGTACGTATGGATCTTCGGACGTGGCGAGGCCACCTACCGATGCTGCCAAGCGTAACTCGCGATGATAGCTTATAATCTAAGAATCAGCTGAAAGGCCTTAACCAACCGAGAACTGGCAACTCTGCAACAGCCGCCAGCCTCAGCTGTTCCCTGTGTGCTATCGCGGGGTCCCAACACCGGAGCCAGAACCTAATGAAGATTGCAAGCGCGGCAAGCGCCTTCCCCAAGCATTACTACACTCAGAAAGTCCTGCTGGAACGTCTCCAGGATTACTGGGGCGACCAACTCAAGAATCCGCTGCTGCTGGCCCGGCTGCACCGCAACGTGACCGTCGATGGCCGCTACCTTGCGATTCCCGCAGAGCAATACGTCGACATTAAGACCTGGGGCCAAGCCAATGACATCTGGATCAAGGTGGCGCAGGAACTGGGAGAACGGGCGCTCTGCCTCGCCCTTCACAAAGCTGGGCTGGAGCCGAAAGATCTAGGAGCACTGTTGTTCACGACCGTCACCGGAGTCGCCAGCCCGTCCATCGACGCCTTGCTGATCAACCGCATGAAGCTGCCTGCCAACATTCGCCGTACTCCCATCTTTGGCCTGGGATGCGTGGCGGGCGCCGCAGGAATCGCGCGTGCCTATGACTATGTTCGCGCCTATCCAACACAAACCGCAGCAGTGGTCTCGGTCGAGTTGTGTTCCCTCACCTTGCAGCGCGAAGATTTGTCGGTCGCTAACCTGATCTCATCGGGACTGTTCGCCGATGGCGCCGCCGCCGTCATTGTCACCGGCACGGATTTCGAATCAGCCGGCCACGAAAATAGCGGCCCTGAGATCCTCGCTACCCGCTCGATCTTCTACCCCAGCACAGAAGACATGATGGGCTGGAACATTTCCGAGAAAGGCTTCCGCATCATACTTTCCACCGAGGTTCCGACCCTAATTCGAGAAAACCTCGGGCGGGATGTAGACGCTTTTCTCGCCGACAACGGGCACAAGCGCAGCGATCTCAAGAGCTTCGTTCTGCATACCGGAGGCCCGAAAGTGCTCGACGCTTCGGCCGATGCGCTGGGATTGCACAACGGCCAACTCGACGCCTCCTGGGATTGCCTGCGCAAAGTAGGAAATCTTTCTTCGGCCTCCGTACTTTGTGTACTCGAAGACGTGATGGCACACCGCCGTCCCGAACCGGGCACCCTCGGACTGCTGGCCGCCATGGGGCCTGGGTTTTGTTCCGAGCTTCTGCTTCTGCGTTGGTAGCGCAAGGCGGTTGGAGAGACAAGCCAATCGTGGGTTCAACCCAGCCGGCCAGAAGTGCGCAAGACAGTTGGGTTCTAGTTTGCGCCCGCAACCAGCGAAGACGGATAAAGCACGAAACTGCAACTGGTGTCGGTACAGGAAAGCATCCCCCTCCGGACTAGATGTGCCGTCGAGTTGGGCGGGAACATATCTTCGAACAAGGTTCTCTCTAGCCTCTTTCCTGCATCGCGCAGTAGTTCGGACCCGCGGATAAAGTTAGCTTTTTCTACTTTTCCACCGGCCACGAGCAGCACATCAAAATCTGCACTCGCGGTTTCCTTGACGATCCTCGGAAGTTTGACCGTACGCATCCAGCTCAATTCTTCTCCGGCACTCATCTTCTTCTCAGGAAGCGAAACGTGGGCCAGCTTACCCATATGTGCGGCCGTCTCTTCCGACTGAGGATTCGCCTCAAGCGCGAGCATATACATGTGAAGGGCGGCGGGCAATTTTTGCTCTTTTTCGTACACCTGGCCAAGGTGGTCGCCCACGACGCCTCCCTGCCCAAGATGCCAGGCCGGGTTCAAGTAGCTCTCTGCCCGAGCCAGATCGTTCATCTTGAAATAGATCCAGCCCAGTGTGTCCCAGTAAGCGGCCATCGCAAAAGGAAGTTGCAGGTCCGAATTCCGGATATTCTCAAGATCAACCTTCTGCGATCGCTCCTCCGTTTCTTTCACGGACCGCTGCGAATAGACGAGAGCTTCGTCCAGGTTCGTGTCGGCCTCTGCCATCTCGTAGGCCACGTCATTGAGCATCTCCGCGCCGGAGTCTCTCTCCAAAGCTTTGTGCATCGCCCAAAGCCCTTGATCCATGTTGCCGGAGCGCAAGCGGACCGTCCCCAGCCTCAACTGCGCGTACGCATCAGCGGGGTTCGCCTTGGCTGCCGCCTCAAACAGTGACGCTGCCTCGGAGTAACGCTTCTGGGCCATGTAAAGCCCGCCTAGATTTGCCGCTACGTCGGCGTCGTCGGGAACGATACTTTGCAATGTCTGCCAGGTAGCAATCGCATGGTCCCGGTTCCCGAGCGACATGTAATCGAAGGCGAGGATCTTGTAGGGAATAACCTGCTTCGGGTCGGCTTCGACCGCCTTTTGAAAAGCATTGAGAGCTGAGTTTTTGTCAGCGCTAGCGGAATAGACCCAGCCCAATTCGATCCAGGCGCGGGAAAACTTCGCATCCAGCGAGACTGCATACTTGAGAGCCGTGATCGCAGAGGCGTAGTCCCTCGTCTGCATTGACTTCCGTGCATTCTCCTCGGCGCGAAGCGCTTCCGCATCGGTACTACTCGGCAGTTCCGTGTAGCTCTGGCGTAGCAACTCTCCGAAGCTGCTAGTCCGCCGCGCCGAAGCGGCCGCGCGAACCTGCCCGGAATGTTCGGTCGCGTCACCGGCACGCCCAACCGCAGGGTGTGCCTGGCGGTGAAACGCATACCAGACTAGCCCTCCTCCTAGAATCACGACCAGAGCCGGAATCAGAATCACCTTCTTCCAGTCGCGGGAAGTACCCCCCTCCGAAACAGCTGGCGCTTCCATCTTCAGCTCATCAGGAGCTGAACCTGCAGGAACTGAAAATACGGGAACTGAAACTCCAGGAGCTAAAACCGAGTGAGCTGAAGTCGCTGAAACTGGAGAGTTCTCCGCAGCGATCACAATCCTTTCTGGCCACTGTTCCTCAACCGGCGCGGGAACCACCGCCACGGGCTGTGCTGAGGCAGTTGCTTCCTCTCCTGATGGTCCACTTGCGCGCGATGCTTCACTGAACGGCGGCGCAACCGGTCTCGGGTCAATCGGCAGCAGCTGAGAGTTCTGTGCTGCCCACTTTGCTGCCAGTCCGTTCAACGGACTTTTTGTGTTGTATTCCTGATACGCGATCATCCGGCCGATCCGGATGATCAGGAGATCGAGGCCCTCGGACGCAGCCCAGAAATCACCAATGCATACCATCGAATCATCGAAGTTGGGGTGAAAAACCGGTGTCAGCATCCGGCACTGCGGCGCACGCCTCGGATACCCGAGCGTCAGGTTCACCTCAAGCACATGAGAGTCCCGCTCCAGAATCTCTCCCGACCCAGAGACATAAAGCCCGCGCAAGTTGTAAGTAAACCTGTAGATCTCCGGCGGGATCCCCGCCTTGCCCGTGATCTGAATCAAAGGCCAGCCCTGCAGCAAGCCCTCCAGCGTTTCCTCATCAAGCATCAGCCGTCGTATCCGGGGAGAAGGCATTCTTTACGCTCGCGACCAACTACTTGAGCACACCCGTCTTCTTCCAGCGGGCAATGCTGTTAATGTGGTATTGGATGTAAACCGTGCTGAAGAAAAATGTCATCACGCCACTCATCTGCAGGCCGATGTTCTCAGTCGAGTTGTAATATTCCTCCATCGCGGCTTTGATGCTGAACATTCCAACCAAATACACGATCGCTCCGGCAATAATCAAAAGTCCGCCGAGTCCGGCACCAAGCGCTGCGGAGCCTTCGCCTCGAAACAGGAGAATCGTCAGGAAACCCGCGACCATCCCGGCCGGATACATCGCAACCAGAACCAGCGGCTTGTTATCACCGGAAAGCTTCCGCGCCCAGTTCCCCTGAAGCAAAGCCCAAATCAGGTTGAAGAGCTGGCGCGTGAGCAACCCGAGAATGAGCACGATTGACCAGTGCAAGTTCGGCGGCAGCTCAACCAACTGGGGCTCAACCGCCGTGCCAACCGCAGCCCCTCCACCGGCGATGGCCATCGCCGGAATATTTCCCAGCACCTGCGACAAGGGCACCCAATCCGTCATGCCTTCACTCTGAGCTAGGTCGCCGGAGACCAGATTTCCGGACTGAACGTACTGCTGCAGGTCAGAAAGACTGTAGGGGCCGAAACGCTGATCGCCTCGCTTTACGAAGTATTCCATGGACGCTCGCTCTCCTACGATTCGAATTGCACTCCCCAGCCATCGCGGTCAATCGTGCAGATGTCAATCACCGCCCACAACCAGCTCATCGGACTGCCAAAGCCCAAGGTCAGCAAAGTAATCCCAGCTGGCCCCCGCCTTTTTGTAATAACCCGCATAAAAGTTATGCGCTCCGAACGCCCCCAGCAACGCCCCCAGCAGAATGTAGTTCGTGCGTTTCCTCGGTTCGTGCACCACCACTTCTTCGCGTGCCGACGTAACTGCCCGACAAACCCTCCGAACATCGAAGGCACAACTCGATTCGCCACGCCTGCAGATCCTGCGTAGTTGCTGGCGGCGGAACAACGCCGGGTGGAGGCGGAGGCGGCAAGCGATGCTCCACTACCGTTGCTGGCGCCGCTACCGCCACCAGTTCCGGAGTTGAAACGCTCACCTTCGGCTCGTCTCCCGGAGCCTTGCTGCATCCAAAAATCGTGCAGCCTCCATTTTCCGCATAGCAATCGGCATGATGTGCCGTCCCGCAGCCTTCGCACACCATCGCCACATCTTCTGCGCCGATCTTCGTTCTGCAGTAGGGACAAACTACGGCCGTCATGACCGATGCTTCTCCTTGTAGCGAAAGGCATACCGCCCAAGCTGCAACAAGTCGCCATCCTGAAGCACGCGGCTGTGTACGGGCTGGCCCGCCCAAAGCACCGGACCCGTCGCCTGCAGCATCACACGCGCACCACTGATGCTGATCACCGCATGCCGCGGAAGAATGTTCGGATCCTTGAAAAGATAGATATCGGATTCCTGCCGGCTCCCAATGCTCGTCTCCGACTTATAAAGGATGAATTGTTTCCCCGCGAGTGGGCCCGCAACCACATAGAGCCACCGGTCCTTCAGCGCGCTCTCCACCAGGCCCATGCCGACACCCGTGGCCAGGCCAACCAATGCAAACCCTACAGCCCTGCTCACCACGCCGGCGTGAGTCGCCATCGCAATAGGATTGAAGATCACTCCTCCGAGCCCTGCACCGAGTACCCCGCCCAGCACCCCGTAAGTCCCTTTCTTCGTCGATTGCCCCACGATCCCGTATACGACCCCTCCCGCCGCGCCAAAAACCGTCCAGGCAACGCCGCGAACAATCCAAAGAGCGGGGTTGCGCATGGTCTGCGCTCCCGCTTCGAAGGAAAGCCGCATGCCCATTCCGTAAATCGTCTCCGCCATGATGTCGAAGATGAAGCCCAACAGTATTCCCAAGGGCAAGGCCAGCGCTCCGCGTAAGAGCGCCTTGCGCACCGACCGCTCCACGATGCTCTCAGAAATGCCAAATCCCATGCACATCAGGGTGATGATCAACGGGATGAGGACGTAATTTCCCCAGTGCGCCTGAGATTGGGCAGCGGGGCCATCGGCAAAACCAGGCTCCGCGATCGCCCACCCCGCCAATGCACCCAACAGTCCCGCCAGGCCCAGATAGAACCAGCCCTGCAGCAGAATGCTGCCGCGCTCTGCCGGCACTGCGACAAATTGTTCCGCCGCCGCGTTGATTGTCCCGTACACCTTGGCGCCTGGAGATTGCGCTCCCGGAGAAACCACCGCGGACTGCGGAATGGCGACGCTGGCAAGATCTTCCGCCGTGATCTTGATCGCTTCTCCGTCACTTGGGTTTGGCATCGTCCCCCTTCTTTCCGCTTGGATTCGATCCACCCGGATTCGTTGAGGAAGACGGGCTCGATTTGTCCGGATCAGGCTTGGTGGAAGCCGCACCCGCTCCATTCGAGTCCTTCGGCTCGGCTACGACCTGCGCCCGTTTGTATATCGATGAACTGGCGGGTTTGCGGATCGAACACCACCGGCATGACCACCACATGCGGGAAAAGATACCAGCACATGCGCAAACCCCAGCGCCAGGGCCAACAGATAAAGAAAGACGGTAGCAACCAGGCGCTCGAGCGACCATTCGTTGCTCTCGCCGGGCTTCATCCGCATCCGAGCCGCCGAATTCTGACCGGTGCTGTTTCTCGCTCCTCGCGCCGCCCAAGAACCGCGTCGGAGTCTGCGCCGGCGGCAACCACCGGCTCCGGGCTGCCACTTTCCTCCCATGCGTTCGCCGCCGCGCCGATCGACAACTCCGATTTGCGTCAACCGCTCGATGCGGCCACTCACCCACCCGAAGCAGCCTTCTTCATCCGAATGCGGGTCGAAAACCCACGCCACCTGCCCCGGAGAAGAAAAGAAATTCCTGTGAATGAACGTGTCGTGATCGGAAAGAAACACGCCAAATCCTGGATGCGAGTGATACCAGCCCACAATCCGTTCCTCTGGATACTTCTGATCCTTGACCGCATAAATGTGTTCCCAGGTGTCCTGGGTGAAGGTGACGTGAGCGCCGGCCTCTTCAGCATTCTGGCCCTCGATGCAGGCCGCGACCTCGATACGCTGGTCGCGATCCTGGCCGATGAGCACGCCGCAGACCTCGGCCTTATCGCTTGAACGCGCATGCTGGCGGATTTGGCGCACAACCTCACTATCAACAACCAGGATTGGCTGCGCGTTCGACGGTTTTGCTTTTGCCTTCATGACTCCAGCTGTATGGATCAGCCTACTCAGCAGCCAGCGGCCCTAACACTCGCCGCGCATCGCCGTAAGGGATGTATGCAACCTCCCGCTCAGCACTGCGCGCCGTGAAAGCGTCAAACAGCGGCAATCCCAAGTTGCTTAACGGCCTGCCGCCCAATTCCTCTTCGCCCGAATACGAATGCAACGAGATCACCGAACGCAACTGCCCATCGTTCTTACACTTTGCCCGCTCAAACGGAACGCTCCCCACCGGCTGATAGAGTTCCTCTTCTTCCTTGCAAGCCGGACAGACAAACTTTTGCACTACATCGCGGCTGAACTCAATCACCACATCAGGAGATCCCAGATCCGACCGCGCTCGCTCGCGCAGCTCCGCCAGGGTCAGATCGTCCGAACTCTCCTGCAAATGCACAATCTGCGGCAGCGTGTAGTGACTCATGCAATCCGCATTCTGTGTGTATTCCACCACGTACGAAGTGTGATTCATCCCCTCGAAAACGTAACCCTTGCTCGCCAGGGTCGGCAGCCCATGAATCAGCTTCACCGCCTCTTGCACTTGCACTCCCGCAATAATCGAAGAGATCGTCGGCGTCGTTGGAATCTTCCCTTCCACCGTCGGCTCCAACACCAGCAGGTTGCACGACATCCGCTTCTGCAGCAGCGCCCAGTCCACCTCCCCCAGCGTGCATTCGTAACAAGGCGCGACTCCCGGCAGAAATACTCGCACCACGCCGTTGATCCCTTCGATCGCCCCGTCAATCCACGGACGATTCACCTTCCACGCCGACCGATTGATCCATAATCTCGCTTCGCGATTGTCCAATCCCGCCACAATCACGTCGCTCCACTCGAACAGGCCCAGGCCGCATCCATGCACAACATTCGCCACTACAGGATGCACCCTTGCATCCGGCGCGAGCGACCGGTAGGCACAGGCGGCCGCTTCCGCCTTGAACTTCCCCACATCTCCAGAACGATAAAGCACCGCCCGCGAAAGGTTTGACTCCTCGATCCGGTCCAGATCGACTACCACGACTTGCGTGAATCCCAGCAGTGCCGCATTCTTAAGAATTTCATTGCCCAGAGCTCCGGCTCCCACCACCAGCAGCCTGCACTTCGCGATCTTTTCCTGGTCCCACCAGGAGATCAACCGCAGCCGGCTGAAGCGATCTTCGCTTACTTCACTGTCAAATACGCGTGTCATGGATGGCTCATCAACCGGCAGTTATCTCGGGTTGCAGCCGCAGAATGTCTCCGTCCTGCACCTGCGCCTCCGCCAGGGTTTGCGTATCCTGAATCTGTCGTCCTGAATTCTTGTGATGGAATTTGTAGCTCAGCGGCGCTCCATCCGGACCATTCGTCGGCAGCCGCAACTTCTGCACCAGCACCGCAACAATCTTGTTGCAAGGGGCATCGTCCGGCAGTTCCACCGGAACACGTTTATTTTCGGTCGAGTCGTAGACGGTAACGTTGATGTTAGGCATTCCTGTCACGTCCATCCTGTATTAGGTTCACGGCTGTCCTCCCGCCGGCACTGTTTTTTCTAAAGCCTGATCGTGCGTAACGTAGTCGGTCAGTCGTCTCTGGCCGAAGTTTTCAAACTCCCAGCCCGAGTCATCAAGCAGGGCGTCCGCGCGCACCGCGAAATTCAGGTTCTCGGCGTTTGGATCACCATGCTTGTCGACCATTGAAGTAACAATCGCGATCAGGTTTCCTCGGTCATCAAACACCGGGCCACCGCTATTTCCTGGACTCACCGGGGCCGACATCTGAATCGTGCTGCCATTCATGCGTGAAATAATTCCGGTACTCAACGTGAACCGGAGGCCCTCCGGATGCCCAATCACAAAAACATTCTCCCCTTCGCTGGGGGGCGTCGCCTTTATTACGGGCTGCACGAATGTCGCGTTCCCTTTTTCCCGTGGTACCCAAAGCAGCAGCAGATCCAAACTTCGGTGGCGCGCCACTACATCCGCTGTTCCCCACGTTCCGGAAGCCATCGCGATCAGTGCTCGCGATACTGATTTGCCCACGTTCCCGGGGGGACCATCCAGCACATGCCGCGCCGTGACGAATAAATATCCTTCCGCATTAGCCTGCAACAACGTGCCTGCTCCAAAACTCGCGTCCGGCATCTCCTCATGCGAGAGCCATGATCGCCGTGCCGGAGAAATCACCGCCACCAACGGCTTTAGTTTCTCGGAAACATCCTTGGCTGACATCGCGGCCGTGGCCGGCAAATTCGGAAAGGTTTGCTCATCCAGTTCGCTCAATCCCGCTCCCGCAACTGACGGCAGGGGGGCGAAAGAGAACACCACGACCGTTGCAAGCGAGGTCAAGATCCCGCTCACGATGAGCAGCGTGGCCAGCAACGAAGTCCACTCATACCGCGTTCTTGGCGGTAGCCCACGCATCGCCGCACGCACCACGATCGCGACCAGGCATAGCAGCGGCAAAAACAGCACCAGCGGAGCCAGCGCCCATTTCGCCCATTGCGGCACGGCCGGCGCCAGCTTCGGCTCCTGCCGGGCAGGCTGATCCGCTGGAGGCTGAGTCTCTGCCACTTCTGCAGGGCTGATAACTATCTTTTCCATGTAGTCCGCGCAGACACACCACGGCGCTCAAGTGGGGAAGTATTGCATTTTGTTGTATCTTCCCGCAAATTGCAAGGCGGGAATTCAGTAGCTCAGTTCGATCCCGAAAGATCCCCTGCTCAGGGCGCCCTGCCGGCGCCATCAGGATCGCTAGTTGCCATTAAAGCGATCGCAAGTAGTACGGCCGAGGAGTTAGATACGCATCCTAATCACGTTTCAAAAGCCAAACATTCTCTTTTGCTGCACACCCCTTCAATCCCCCAGCAACATCCGCGCTTCCGATGAAGGTTAGATCGTAACTGTCTTTATAGTGGCGGACTACTTCTTCATTGCTGACTGAGAAGGGAGGGCCCTTCATCGCGCTTTGGTCATATTCATAGCAAATCAGCAGCTGCGGCGCTTTACCCGTAATCTCCGTTAAGTGCGCTGTATATCGATTCCGCATCTGTTCGGGTAGCGCTACCAAGGCTGCCCTGTCATAAATTCCATCCACCGGGCCAAGCACCTTAGCTGACAAATTGAATATATCGCCCACGAAGATGTCGATGTCTCTCGCGCTGTAACGATCGAATTCACCAACTACTGACACGCTTGGCTCGATCCCGATCTCTGCAAATAATTGCTCAACCGCAATTTTGCTCAGTTCAACCCCGGAAACGCGATAACCGTTGGAGAGCAGCCAATGAATGGCAAGGGTCTTGCCGCACAATGGCACAAAGATACGGCTGCCTCTTATTAAGGAAAGGTCGCTAAAGTGTTTCACCAGAACTGAGTTGGCCTCGCTCTCGTGAAATGCAATTTCATTCTTTTCCCACTTCTGCCGCCAAAAACTCTCTTCCATAAACAGCGCTCCCTCTGCCCATAACTCTACTTCCCGGCGCATGGAAAACTGCGCTGCCAAAAGCGTAGGCCTTAGCGGAGCCCGTGCTCCGCATAATGTATCGCGCTTACATTTCTGAGACTGGCGGCAGCCGCTTCCGGTGTGATGTCTCGCTGTGGGCTGTCCAACATTTCATAGCCGACCATGAACTTGCGAACCGTGGCAGAGCGCAACAGTGGAGGATAGAAGTGCGCGTGCAAGTGCCACTCCGCGTGAGCTTCTCCATCGGTCGGTGACTGGTGAAACCCCATCGAATAGGGGAACGGCGTTTCAAAGAGGTTGTCGTAGCGCGTTGTGAGTTGTTTGAGGATGTCCGCCAGGGCACTACGAGTGGCAGGATCAAGCGACCTTAATTCTCCGATGTGCCGTTTGGGGAGTAGCAGCACTTCAAAAGGCCACACCGCCCAGAAAGGCACGAGTGCGACGAAATGCGGGTTCTCAACGACGATGCGCGTCTTTGCCTGTGTTTCCAGTCGCAGGTAATCACAGAGCAAGCAAACATGGTTCTTCTCGAAATATGCTTTCTGCGATTCCTGCTCTTTGCGAGGCTCGTTCGGTATCGTCTGGTTGCCCCAGATCTGACCATGCGGATGCGGATTGCTGCATCCCATGATCTGGCCCCGATTCTCAAAGATCTGCACGTATTTAATGTCGGGCAGAGAGCCAATCCCAGTGCATTGCTCCGCCCAGGTCTCCACCACGTTGGTGATTTCCGGGACGGTCATGCGCGCCAGGGTCAGATCGTGGCGAGGCGAAAAGCACACGACCCTGCACACGCCGGCCTCAGACTCCGAAAGCAACAGGCCACGCTCGGACTCATCCTCCCTCGCAGATTGGACTTCGAACGTCAGACCTGGAAAGTCGTTCGTAAAAACAAAGGTCGTTTCGTATCTGGGATTACGCGCTCCGCCCGCCCGTTCGTTACCGGGACAGAGATAGCAACTCGGATCGTATGTCATTGCCAGGACAGGTTCTGCGGCTTCCAGCTGGCCCTGCCAAGGCCGCTCAGTCCGATGCGGCGACACCAGCACCCAATCGCCCGTGAGTGGATTGAACCGCCGATGGGACTCTTGAAAGAGCTTTCCCGGTTTCATTGATCTGTCGCCTCTATATCTCGTTAGTGCGTTGCAGCCAACTTAGACAATCTTCTCATCCGGCCACGCTTGCGCACCTTGAGCTGGCTCACAAACATAGATTTCAGGAGTAATGCCAGTCGCTTCCCGGTATGCCTTCGCAAGATATTCCTGAAACGAAGTGGACGCATCGGCCCTCACCAGATTGACCGTGCATCCACCGAAACCGCCGCCCGTCATGCGAGCGCCGTAGACACCTTGCCTGGACGAAGCCAGATCGACCAGCAAATCCAGTTCTCGGCAACTCACCTCATAGTCGTCGCGCAGACTAGTGTGTGACCGGTACATCAAATGGCCAAAACGCTCTGCGTCGGCGGACTGAAGGGCCTTTGCGGCATCCAGGACTCTTTGATTCTCCGTGACGACATGACGGCAACGACGATAGATCGTTTTCGGCAGCACCTGCTTCCAGTCCTCTAGGTCTGCAACCCCAACGTCCCGCAGGGCGCGGATTCCCTGCAGGTGCGGTTGCAGGAGCTTCACTCCCTCCTCGCAGTCCGCTCGGCGGCGGTTATACTCCCCTGAAGCTAGTTCGTGTCTGACCATGCTGTTGCACACTACCAGATGAACATCCTGGGGTATCGGTAGCAGTTGATATTCAAGGGATCGGCAATCGAGCATTAGGGCACGCCCCGCAGCTCCAAAAACGGCGATGAATTGGTCCATGATCCCGCAGCGTGTGCCTACAAATTCGTGTTCCGCCTTCTGGCACAGTTTCACCAAATCCAGATCAGGAACATCGACGCCGGCAAGCGAGCTCAACGCAAGCCCGGTCGCAACTTCTAAAGACGCCGAGGAACTAAGACCTGCGCCGAGTGGAACTTCTCCGTGGATGGCCAGATTAGCTCCCGCCAGCTTGTATCCAGCATTCTTCAAGACAGCAGCGACACCGCGGATGAAATCACTCCAGTGTTTTCGAGGCGGACCGGCCAGCTCATCAAGAGATAGTCGGACCCTTTCGTCGAAGTGCGCGGAATAAGCTTCCAAAACGCGATCTTCGCGCTTCGATGCTGCAACCCACGTGTAAAACTCCAGAGCTGCAGGCATGACGAATCCGTCGTTGTAGTCCGTGTGCTCGCCGATCACATTGACGCGGCCGGGCACCCGGAAAATACGCGGTCTTGTGCCGAACATTCCCCGAAAACGGGAAGTCAACACGTCGACAGCGGATTCCGAACTCAACCGACGGGAAGTTATCATTGCTCTTCCGCAGGGCGACCGCCGCTCGGTGACATTCCAGCGTCAGGATGAATCGCACTCGAACGCCTTCCGAATATCAGCATGACCAGCCCGAAGACCAGCAATACTGCTCCCCAAGCCAGGTTCACATTGAAGCCAAGCGAGCGTTGATAAATTGCCTTTTCACCGAAAGCGCCAAATCCCGCCAGCAATAAGCCAATCACGCTGAAGAGCAAACCGATCGGCAAACGAATATCCAGTCCCATTGCAGCTCCTACCAGAAAATAATGTTCAGTATCAGCGCCAACACGAGAACAGCAATCCCTAATGCTTCCGGCCTCTTGTACCACGGCAAATGACCTTCCGAAGTCCGCTTGGTCAAAGAATAGACGAGTCCAACGAGTTCCTCTTCTTTGCGAGGCTGCGTCACCAGACTTACTAGAATCGTGACCACCATGCAAACGGACCATGCCCAGATGGCCGTCCAGAAGTTCTGGGCCATTTCGCTGGGATAAATGTGTACAGTCGCGAGCCAACCACCCTTGATCCCAGCGACCGCACCGACGGGAAGCGTCAGCCCCTGGTGAATGGCTGCCGCGAGCGTGCCTGATAGCAATCCTCCAAACGCGCCGTGTCCGGTTGTACGTTTCCAGAACATCCCCAGCAGAAATGTTGCAAACAGCGGAGCGTTCACGAAGGCGAACACGAGTTGTAGAAAATCCATGATGTTATTAAAGCGGGTGGCGGCGTAGGCGGCAGCAACCGAAAGCGCGATCCCAAAGACCGTCGCCATTCGGCCCACCCACAGATAGTGCTGATCGCTTGCGCCTTTGTGGATGTAAGCCTGGTAGATGTCGTAGGTCCAGACCGTGTTGAATGCCGTCACGTTACCCGCCATCCCGGACATGAAACTAGCGAGCAGAGCCGTTATGCCTAAGCCTAACAAGCCAGTGGGAAGATAGTGCACGAGCATGTTAGGCACAGCGAGATCATAATCAAGGAGAGGCTTGCCGTTTGCGTCCAGCATCGGCTGCCCGGTGCTTTCGTTGATCTTTGGAGGAATCAAACCCTGGCCCGCGGGCATGCGATTCCTGACGTCCATCCCGTGTGCGCTGGGAAGAAGGTCCGGACGCTGGGCGGGGAGCGAGATCGCAATCAGTCCCGGAAGAATGACGAGAAATGGGAATACCATCTTAGGAATCGCGGCGATCAACGGCGTGCGACGGGCAGCGCTCATCGACTCCGCAGCCATGGCACGCTGCACCACGAGAAAATCGGTGCACCAATAACCGAAGGAGAGAACGAAGCCCAATCCCATCACGAGGCCGAACCACTCCACACCCATCGGGTTGGTGTTTGCGCTGCCCATGCCCTGCCATGAGTGAGTGTAAGCCGCGGGAAGTTGCTGCTTGATGCCGCTCCAGCCTCCCACATCCTTCAGGCCGAGAAGAACCAGCGGCAGGAACCCAGCCACGATCAAAAAGAACTGGAGCACTTCGTTGTAGATCGCGCTGACCAGTCCTCCCAGCAGAATATAAGCAAGCACCACGATCGCCGACAGGATCACGCTGATATGAAAACCCGCGGATAACGGCAGACCCATGCCCTTCACCGGAGCGTCCAGGATGTGCAGCATCTGCACCAGCTTCGCCATCGCATACATGGAAATGCCGGAAGAAAACACGGTCATCGTGGCGAAGGAGATGGCGTTCAGCCCGCGCGTTTTCTCGTCGTAACGCAGCCTTAGATATTCCGGCACCGAGCGCGCACGCGATCCGTAATAGAACGGCATCATGAAGATGCCCACAAATACCATCGCAGGAATGGCGCCGATCCAGTAAAAGTGACTCGTGGCGATGCCGTACTTGGCGCCCGAGGCGCCCATGCCGATGACTTCCTGCGCTCCCAAGTTGGCCGAAATAAACGCCAGACCGCATACCCACGCCGGAATCGAACGTCCAGCAAGAAAAAAATCCGTGCTGGTCTTCATGTAGCGTTTCAAAGCTACGCCAATGCCGACAACAAAGACGGAATACACCGCCATGATGATCCAGTCGATGCTGGTCAGGCCCATTCTTGAATCTCCTTAACGCGAGACGCGCATGATAAGCCGAATTTCTAGTTTTTGAAATACGCGAAGAAGTGAAACCCTATCGGCAACGGGCAGACATGGCCAGCGACGCAACTGCCAGGGCACTATTTTTTTCCACTCATTCGAGTAAGATTTTGAGGTACCCGCACAGCGGGGGAGCCATGAAAATCCACACTCCACCGAGAGAAGTGGCAGGCTGTGACGAGGTTCGGCAAGTCCTCGGCCAGCGCGGCAGGGACCTCGTCTTCCGCGCCGGCGCAACGGTTGTGCGCCGGGGAAATGATGTCAATGGTGACCTTCGAGGTTAGAGCGCTTGGAGAAAAGACCCGACCAGCAAACCAGCACGGAATCCAAGACCCAGCTCATTGCGCAGATCAACACGTGTCTGCATTCGGGCGACTACTCTCGCGCCCTGGATTTGTTGCGAGCCGCAGCCACCGAATTCCCCAACGACACGGAACTAGCGGAACTAGAGAATCTCGCCCACGATGGCGTCAAACGCAACGCCGAAGCCAATCGCCTTATCACCGAAAGCCAGGAACGCTTCGCCCAGCAGAAGTCCACCGAAGGCATTCAGTTGTTGCGCAAGGCCTACGAGCTGGATAAGCGCAATTCCCTCGCCCGTGCCATCCTAGCCAATGCCCTGGTCGAGCACGCCCAGTCCATCGTAGAAACCGATTGGCTGGAAGCCGAGACCCTGACCAATCAGGCGCTCGACTTGAACCCTGCGCATCCCACGGCCAAAACCATCCGCAGTCTGATCGTAGACCAGAAAACAAACAGCTCCGTGGAGGATTGGGTTGCGCGAGCGCACAAGCTGCAGGCTGCCGGCGATCTATTCGCAGCCTTAGCTTGGGTTGCAGAGGGATTAGCTGTTCATCCCGACGATCCCAAATTGCTTCAGATTCATGATGCAATCCAGCGCGACCAGGGCGCTCTGCGGCGAAAAGCCCGCCGCGGCGACGTCGAAGACCTGCAACGCATGCAGCGTGAAATCGATGGAGCCACCGACGTCGCTGCAAAACAAGCTTTAGCCGTGCGCATCCAAACGATCGCCGCCAAGCATTGGACGGATGGCGAAATCTTGTCCATAGCCAACGCCCTGCTCCTCCGCTTGGGATTAGTCTCCCAGGAAAGTTCCGGAGCCTCGCCGCGCGGCAAAGGCGCGACCGTAATTCTTCACGTCCCGCGCCCCAGCGCCCCCGAGACTTCCCACGAAGCTACCCGCCAGACTCCGCCGATCCAGAATCCCCCGAGTCAGGTTTCTCCGACTCAGGCTCCGCCCAAACCGATCCCAACCGGAAACATTCCCACCGCGATCGTCCCGCCTGGCAAAGTTCCGCCGAGCACAGTTCCACCAAGCACGCCGAACAAAGTTGCACCCAACGTCGCCGCACCGAGCAAAATTCCGCCGAGCATCCTCCCGCCGGACAAAGTCCCGACCACTCCGCGAGAGCCGCAACTCGCCCCGCCGCAAGCCGCGTCCGTTCCCGCCGCCGAGCCCAGCGCACCGACGCCCGAAGTCATATCCCCATCATTCCAGCCAAAACCGCCCACGAGGTCGAGCTCCACAACGCTCATCCTCATTTCCGCCGCCGCGATAATCCTGGTCGCAGCAACCTTGGTCTTCGTGCGAGAACATCACGCGCCGTCCGTAGCGACGACCCCGTCAGCCGCTCCCACCATCTCTGCTCCGGCCGTCCCGGCCCCAGTCGCCTCCGCCCCCACAGTCTCGGCTCCCGCACAAACAACTCCCGAACCCTCGCTGCCTCCTTCGGATGTTTCTTCCGACGCCCCCGCTGGGAAGGTCGCGGACGCGGATCAACCGGTCCATGATCAGCCGATAAACAATCAGCTAGCGAACAATCAGCTGCCCGCCGAGTCCGGCGCCAACCTGGGCACGCTCCTTGTCGTCGCCGGTCAAGACGACGCAAAGGTTTTTCTCAACGGGAAACTTCAACGGCAACTCACTCAAGCCGGCCAGTTGCGCCTGCCGAATCTCGAGCTCAAGGACTACGTTGTACAAGTCTCGAAGAGCGGCTTTCAGGATCCTCCCCAGCAAAAGATTCGCATCCGCAAGGGCGAACAGGCCAGGCTTACCTTCAACCTCCAACCGCAGCCTCGCCTGGCCTCACTGACCATCCAGGGCGGCGTGCCCGGAACCGCAGTTCTCGTCGATCAAACTCCCGTCGGCACCATTCAGCCCGACGGCACGCTCTCCGTCTCCAACGTCAATCCCGGCGACCATACCGTCGAACTGCGCAATGACAACGCGCGATTCAAACCGCGGCAGTTCAAGAAACACTTCGACGCCGGCGCGACTATGTCTCTCGCTGCCGCGGATGCCGCGTTGGAAGCCGCTCCCGGCGAATTGAAAATTACCTTCGCCCCCGCCGATGCCAAAGTTGCAATCGCAAAAGGCGAGCTTGTGAAAATTGTAAGCAGTGGAGTCCCGCTCAATCTTGCCCCCGGTACCTACACTCTGACTGCGCGAACCGCCGAAAGGTTCACGCGCTCGTCCACGCTCGAAGTTATAGCGGGTCAATCCAAGACCTTGGATTTGTCTCTCGCCCCGAGTGGCATGTCGAAGTGGGATGACCCCGGCGCCTGGAAGCAGGAGGGGGATTCCTTCATTCGCAAAGGCGGGGACTTCGTCCTCTACGGAGCCGTCCCTGCCTCAGGCACATTTATTTTTTCCGCGATGCCTGCCAAGGGCCGCCTCTTGCAATGGGTGGTCAACTACAGCGACCCGAAAAACTACGTCCTCCTCCAAATGGACGACAATAACTTCTACCGCACCGTCATTCGCAACGGCGAGAAAAGGGACGAGATCATAGTTCCTGATAAAAGTGACAAGAAAAGCTTTCGCACGCTCGGAATCCGCGTTAGCCCCACCGAACTCGTCCACCAGATCAAGCACGGTGACAGTTGGACCGTCCTCGATCGCTGGACCCAGCCCGGCGTTAATCTCAGCCAAGGCAAGTTTGGCTTCTACATACCCGGCAACGACCAGGTAGCGCTCTCCAGCTTTGCCCACTACCTTGACCTGAACACCCGCTAGCGATTTATCTCAGGCCCGTATCTTGGGTCGGGTGGAGAACTTTCCGGTAGCCGGATATTCCTACGCTTCGTGCTAGGCCAGCAATTGAGACCGCAACTTCCGCTGAAATGTCTTCTGCCCGACCTCCGTCTCAAGACGAAGCACCGTCGATCTCACCTGCGACCACCGCCCCAACCACCACTGCGTCCGCCCCAACCTCCGCCCCCGCCGCCACTTCCCCAACCACGCGCACTATCCGATCGGGATGCCCACCCTCCGCCATCACTTCCCCTGAAAGCCGATGATCCATAGCTCCTGTCTGCCGATCCCCAGCCACTCGAAGTCCCACTCCTCTGATCCCAACCGCTACCAGTGTTGCTATAGACGTTGCCGTTGGCGGCCGCATACTTATTGCCGTTTGCCGTCTGACCAATCGCAGCGCTGTTGCCGTATTTGCCCTGTGCAGCATAAGCCGAGGCGCCATTCGTGGCCTGCATCGATGCCGTTGTTCCTTGCGACGTAGTTTGATGCTGCGTGTACGCGGTCGTACCGTTTTTCGAAAACGTCGAGGCCCCATAGTTGCCATAGGCATTGGAACCTTGCACAGTCGAAGCAGAGGCCCCAGTCCTCGGGTTGTAAGCTTGACCGGCACTTACGCTGCCGTAGCCGTTTGAGACCGTGCCGCCCCGCGCGTAAGTCCCAGTCGACGGGTTATACCCATTGCTGACGTGCGCACTGCCGTAGGGCCCGTAGGCACTCGCACTTGAACCATAGTAGCCCCCATGCCAGGCGCTGTTCCCGTAGTAGGCACTGCTCCCGTAGACCACGGTGCTGCTGTGCCAGCCACAGTTCCAACTGCTATACCCCCAACCGCAGCAACCATCACTCATCATCGCCCCCACTGCGATGCCGACTCCGAACGCAAGCACAGCCGTCGCCGCCACGGGCGGAGCGACGTACGCGGGAACGACATAGGGATACCCATAAACCACGGCAGGGTTGTACACCGGCACATACACCACCTGCGGATTCGCAGATTGAATCACGATGGTCTGCTCCTGTTGCGTGACAACAATCTGCGAGCCCGTTTTCAGGTTGCCGGCAGCGAGTGCTTTCGCCCGTAACACCTGGATGGCGGTCATGACCTCGGCGGCCTGAGTGCTATACGCCTCTCCCAGCGACGATGTCCAACTAAGGTTCGACGCCAGGTTGCCGAGCACCGAGGGAAATTGTGTGAGCGCCTTTACACTGGGATCCCACGGTTGCGTATTCACGGCCTGCATCAGACTCGCCCCGCTGAGCTGGCTATTCTGCTGAAGCCAGCTGGCCGCCGCCGCCACCTGGTCGGGAAAGGTGGAGGCTCCAAGAATCTGAGCTACCAGGGCGTCCGGGTACAGCGCAATGGGAGCCGCCAATGCTTGCAACTCATCCGCCGTCAGCGGCACACCCTGCCCCGAGTACCCTGATTGCTGAGCCGCAGCTTCATACGGAGTCGTACCAATGACCAGCAGTACGCAGAGTGTGGTCGACAAAAGCTGTTTAATGAAGGATCTGATCATTTTCTTCTCTCCCCTCTATTCCTCTCCCGGCCGGGAAACACTCCTCATTTGCTGCCGGTGATGACGAGCTCCGTTTCAACCGAAGCGCACATTCCGTAAATAGCTCCTGAAACGCACGCTCCGGTGGAATACTTGTAGCAGCCCTTCGTTTTCGGCACAGCCGACACGGCACGATCGGAGCCGCCAACGATTGTGCCCTGTGCGAAGGGAGAATCCGGCCCGAAGTCCACAACGAACCCCGTGTTCTTCGATGGGCTCTTCCAGATCATCTCGGTCCCAGCCTTTACACAGAAAAGCATGTTCCCTTTCGCGTTTGGAATCGCCGGAGTCACCGCAGCGTCAGAAGCTGTGCGTTTGATCTCCACCGTGCAGGGCGTGGAACTCGATCCACACGAGTTCTCGGCAACGCACGCATTTTCTGGGTTCGGCTCCGAGCAAAGATACGTCTCCCGGCCGCGCTGCTTTTCCTGAGACACAGCAAATGAGGACAGCAAAAGCAACATGACCGCCATCGCAACGTAGCAGCCTGCCAAAATGTATCGCGTTTTCATAACATTCCTCCCGCCTGATTCACCGGCCCGGCTCACTGGCACGGTTCACTGGCGTTCCTTTCCAATCGAGAATTCCCACAAAACTCTCTGGGTTCTGGTGAGGCCGATGTGCAACTGCTCCGGACTGGCCTCGTGCCTATGGTCCGTAAGGGCCTCGCGTCTGGCAACTGTCAGTTTTGCCAGACTCGACCCGACTCTCTCTTTTGCGCTTGTTATGGGAAGACTGTGTGCTTTTGCCGGCTAAAACAACGCCGGGCGGTCGTCTCCTTCGCTGCTATCTTCGCTAGTGAGAAGATGGATCAGATCTTTTCCGCGTTTTTTACAACCAAGCCGCAGGCCAGCGGCATGGGGCCGGCCATCAGCCGTTCGATTGTGGAATCTCCGGTGGCCGGTCGTGGGCGACCGCTAACGGCGGACGAAGTTAACCTTCCATTTCACTTTACCGATCCAGGCCACGGAATCATCGCCCTGGGTTGCCCAAGGCTATTGGCATGGTCACAACTTCTTCGGGCTCGGCATTGTTGCCCTCGAACTACAGCGCTCTTAGGACAGTCGCCTCCCCAACTCCCGCATTATTGATCTCAACCAAAGGTGCGCTGTGTCGGTTTGCATCCTTGGGTGCCAGATCATCACGTATTTGAATGACCCAATCGCGGCTGGAGCTTCGAGAATCTTGGTCGTTTGCGAGTTGCTGATCCACGCCTCCTGCTCGATTGTCTGGCAGCATCTCGTTCGGGCGCAGACTTGACCCGAATGGTATCCAACCTCACACAACGTGAAGCTGCTGAACGGTCCCGACGGCAGCCTTCACCAGGACACACAATTTTCATGGAAAACATTTGGCGTGCACATTGAGTCAGGTGCATGAATTTGCGCCGGATTCGCGTATCGGCCGGTTCGGTCATGGAACAGGTATGGACGCCTATCATACTTTTCTTTTGCTCAAAGCTCCTGAAGGTTGTCGCGTCGTCGCCGAAGAGGTCGTGAGAGGACCGGGAGCAGCGGAGTTCCGCAAGAAAGACCCTCAGGCGATGCATAGGGGTCATGACCTCTGGTTATCGGCCTTAAACCAGATGTCAGGAAAGTAAGACCGAACGGTCGTCGCAAACACGGAAAGTATTTCCACGCCCCCGCAATCGCGGCTGGCGAACTAGCTCGTCTAAAGAATTGTGGAGTCAAAAGGTGCAATTGGAGCCAAAAACGGGCACGGACAACGGACCTAGTTCCTTGAAATGATGGTGGCCAGGGACGGAGTTGAACCGCCGACGCCAGCCTTTTCAGGGCTACTTTATGCTGTAGTTTCAACAACCTAAGTGACTCCAGGTGGCCGCCTAAGTCCTTGAGAAGACGTGAGAGGCATCCGAATCGTGGGTTGAAATCGTGGGTTCAAGAACAGGCACAGAAAGCCCGCAACCAAGCGGTTCACCTCGACATTGGCGAACAAGCTCCTCATCTTATCGTTGTCATCTATTACCACATTTGCGGTCTCTTTCCCACACTGCTTGACCTTCGCTCCAAAGCGCGCCAGCACTGCTGGCTTATTACTTCACAAACCAGACGGTCCGTCACCACTTGCGGGGCGTATCGACAAGAAACACGCCGGTCTGCTGGCTACCTTTGATCGTCTCCGCCGGAAGCGCAACATCGCCCTTTATAACGACACCGGACTTGTTTCTCATCATGACGCCGAGCAAGCGCTCGAATCCGCCGCCGACTATTTGAATGTGATCCGAAGCTGATATCGCTGCACGACAGCCTTGAATCAAACCAAACTGAACGAGGGTGAGTGTAATCGCGATTGTGCGACAGTTAAGAAAAGCCGCACAACGGTTTCGACTCACTTCTCCCATGCAAAAATCTGCTTCCAGTCGCTTTTCATGCTGATCACGGTCCACCTTTCGCCTTAGCCTCGTCATACAACGCCTGAGTGAATTTACCGAAATGGGTATCAGGCAACCCCTGGGCTGGCCCGTAGGCATACTCCCGCTGCGCGTCGTCGTGCAGAATCAGCATTTCCAATGAGGCTCCGCCGCCCCCTTGAGCGTACTCCAGCATTTGTTGGTCGCCGGTCGAGTTGCCAAATGCGGCGTGCGGGCGCTTGCCAATAAAAAGGTAAATATCCTCGGCCTTACCGGCGTTGTTGTTGTTCAGCAAAATACTCTTTGTCCGCAACAGTACGAGGTTCCCATTCTTGTCGTATTGGTATTGGGTCTTCAGAGCCCGACCCTATGACCTGTTCAGGCGGGACGCCATATACCTGCTGCGAGTATGCGCGGACGAATATCTGACCGCCGCCTGTGACAATGTATGTTCGGTAGCCGTTGGCACGCACATACTGCATTACCTCCAACATCGGTTCGTACACTAACTCCGGATAAAGTTTGTCGAATCGAGGATGCTTCGCCGTCGCCATCCAGTTCTTCGCGAGAGCGTCGAATTCATCCACTGGCATAACGATTTGGGTCGCCTGGTCGATCGCGTCAAACTCATCCCCGCTGTACTTCGACATCGCGTCGGCGTCGCTGATGAGCTTTCCGTGGAAAAGAGGCTTTGTACTCCATTCGGGATGTTGGGACGCAAGAGCAGAGTAACGTTCCGAGGAAAAGACCAGCTGCGAGTACGTGGGATGCTCAACCCACAGCGTACCGTCTTGGTCAAACGTAGCAATACGGTCCTCTGGCGCCACGAATTGCGTGCTCGCCTTGTCGGTCGTAGTCTTGGCAAAGTTGATGATCGCCTGTTTAGCCGGACCATCGTTCCAGGAAGGCAGTGGGTCGGCGCCGACGCTAGAGACTGCTTCGCCCGCGGGAGGGGCGGCGGAGCCGGATGGCGCAGACGGTGCGGACGGTCCAGGAGTTGCGGAGCAACCGAAAATAATGAGTGTTAAGAACAGCGATGTGGTGAGACTCGCTACACGGATTTTCATTTCCTAACCTTCTGGAATCTTGGGTCCTCGATTCCATTGACAACCCTTGGTCTGAATTCGACCACGAGTGCGATACTCCGCCAACTGTCACTCATGACAAGAGGCGATTACTCGGGTTCCGAGCGCTTAGAATGGCTACTTTTGAGGCTTCGGCGGGCACTGCGCGTCGTAGGTCGTCTGCATCTGCCTCAGTTTGAACACGCCGTAGAACACGGTAAGCGCCATGGCAACAACGAGAAGCGAGCCGAACCCCTTTTCCATGTTGTACGCGCCCTCGCGATTGGCGACATAGCTGGCGACGATCAAGCCGAAGATGCCGATGTTGATGGCCCAGTTTACGGGCCTCGGCACGATGTAATGCAGGGTGCCGAAGCCGGCGAGCTGGTAGAGCATGAATGGCAAGATCGCTACCATCGGCAGCAACTCCGAGGCACCCAGAGAGATGTCAACAGAGCCCGGGGCCACCGCGTGCAGCAGCCGGCTGTGCGCCAGTTGATGGAACAGCGAAGGAATCGCACACAATAAAGGCACCACGGCGAGCAACTCGAGCACCAGCGATCCGCTCCAGGCGCCAATCTGGGACGAAGGATCGGCGCCCTCACCCGACGATTGCGCACCAATGTACAGTCCACCGACGATGGCCGCCGCACTGGAATGTGCTCCCGCCTGATTTGGAACCTAAATTCCTTCTCGGGATACGGATTTTTGTCCACTGTCATTTCTAACAGTGATTCCTAGGAACTCCCCGCACTCGTTGTT
>CAWGZD010000004.1:0-403101 GCA_963827005.1 uncultured Acidobacteriaceae bacterium | reverse complement strand
CTTTCTGGGGGGGCTGCAGTGGAAGCAGGGATTGACGGTCGTGTTGCTGGCGACGTTGGGCGTGGGGGCGGTGTTCTGGTGCCTCGGATTCATGTGCTGAAGTCGTACCAGAAGCAGAGGTTGACGAGTTTCGTCGATCCGGAGCTCGATCCCCAGGGGTCGGGGTATCAAGTTGAGCAATCGAAGATTGCAGTAGGTTCGGGAGGGTTGTGGGGCGGGAAAGGCTCGCAAACACACGGTGCTTTCCTGCCAGTCCCGCAAACTGATTTTATTTTTGCGGCATTCGCCGAAGAGCATGGATTTGTGGGCGCGCTGGGAGTATTGCTGTTATACTTTATAGTGCTGATGCGATTGACCCAGAACGCGCAAACAGCGCCCGACCGCGCTGGCACGTTCGTGGTGATGGGTGTGGTGGCTGTGCTTAGCTTCCATATCCTGGTTAATGTCGGCATGGTGGTTGGTTTTATGCCGGTCACCGGAATACCTCTGCCGCTGATGAGTTATGGCGGGTCTTCCGTGTTGTTCATGTTTCTGGCGCTGGGAATGGTGATGAACGTTCGAATGCGCCGTTTTGTGAATTGAAGCGGACAGGCTTCATAAGCCAGGTTCATGCTTCTTGAGCTTTATTGAACTTGGGAAGACGGCAAACAGCAATTCTGCGTTTCAAGCGCAGCAACAAAAAATATCGATCGCCCTCGCGTAAAGGGGGCACTTCACCGGCATGGAGCAGTAGAAGGCCGGGCAGGATTGAAGCTATAACGCTGCTGGCGGGAAACGGCCCCCCGACCGGAAACGGTCTGAGAGTGCGGTCACAAACCCGGCAGCCGAAAAGCGATACAGTGCAAAAGATACCCAAGCTTGTGCAGCGGATTCGGCCGGGGAGAAGCCTCCTTAGCCTCAGCCGTCCCCGATGCGGGGCCCGCATCGCGACGCTCGATCCTCCCGTCTCTTCCTTGCTCCACTCCCGGTGAATCCCGTCCGACTTCTATGAGTCAGGGCGGGACCGGAGTATCCATGAATAAAGAGTTGTTTGTCTCTTCCACACCGCACGAGACCAAAGTGGGGATGGTGGAAGACGATCTGCTCGCGGAAATCTACCTCGAGCGCGAAAACGAATACACCTTGGCAGGGTCCATCTACAAAGGAAGGGTCACCCGGGTCCTTCCCGGAATGCAGTCTGCCTTCGTGGACATCGGCCTGGAACGCGATGCCTTCCTGTATGTTTCCGACTTTATGGAGCTGGAGGAGCCCGACGAGGATTTGACGACGTTGTGCCGACGAATCGCGGAGTGCAGGTAATTCGGCCCGGACGGATCTGGCCGAGTGAGGCCATCAGCGGAAAGTTGAGCCGACGGAAACAGAAGCGAGATTCCGGGACGGCAGCGGTGAGGGCTTCGATCAGGCTGCCTCATGCGGCGAGTGAACCTGCGGTGCGTCGGAGCTTTCTGATGGAGGCGAAGGCAAGACGGACCGCGGAGGATTTCGCGGACGACGCCGGCGCCGTGGCGGACGCCGCGACGGCCGCGCCGACGACGAGCGATGGAAGCGATACCGGCTCCCCCAGCGGAGACCGTTCGGGAAGAACGCGCCGAGCCGCGAATCACCGTCCAGTGGAAGCTGCGCCTCCGGAGCGCAGCGCCGGCAGGAACCGACTCACAATTTGGTCCGCCGGCAGGATATCAACCGATCCTGCTTCCCGGCGAATCGATCTCGAAGTATCGGCGGCCCGCGCAAACAGCCTGTAGTGCAGGAGCAGCGTCGCAGCGCGGTGAGTCGAAGCACGCCATGCAGACTCGCAGCTCGGAACCGTGCGCGCCTGTTGCCGCGACTTTTCCCGGAAGACGAGCCTATTTTTGCCAGCCGTGCGACAGCGAAGCACTGCAGTGAGGACGTGCTCGCGCGATGTCGGAAATCATCGCCGGTCTGCGAAGAAGACCTTGCCGACGGCACGGCGGCGCGACTTCAGTACCGGAACCGGAATTTACCGGCAGGATTCAGTGAGCGGGTGCTTCCGAGGACGCTGGGGAGGCGGCGCAGACGAGAGAAGAGAGTTTGTCGAGGAAGACGAGAGCGTGGCGACCCAGAGCATTCGGGGCGAGCGCTGTCTCCCATTCGCGAATCGGAAGCCCCGGTTTTTCCGACCCCTATGTAACGACTCCAGAGTTTGCGGCTCCAGGGACGATGGAAGAAGAGACCATCGACGAAGAAGAGGCGGATGCCGTCCATTATGAGGAATCGTCAGATGAGGGCTACGACGAATTTGAGGAAGAGACGCGGGCAGCGGGTCAGATCGCGGAGGTCCGCGAAAGCTGCGGTCGGATGAAATCCACATGTCGTCGTTAGCCGACGCGGGGGTTGCGCCCGCTGCGGCCGAGGGTGAGGACGACACCGAGGAGCTGGAGCTGGAAGAGGCGCAAGCGGAAGCCGAGGCGCTGCTGGACGCCGAAGCGCGGGGAAATGGGACGGTCGATGCCCGGGCGGAGGTTCGCGCACCGGCGGGAACAGCTGGTTACACTCAGCGTGCGCCGCGTCCGCGGCCGGGTTACGACCGGCAGCGCGGAGGTGGACGCCGTGGCGGCGGCCGGCGATTCCCGCGTCGCGAAGCGCAGGAAGTTCCGCAGATTTCCGACCTGCTGAAGGAAGGCCAGGAAATCCTGGTGCAGATTGCCAAGGAGCCGATCGGCAAGAAAGGCGCGCGCATTACGAGCCACATCGCGCTGCCGGGGCGGTTTCTGGTCTACATGCCGACGGTGAACCATACCGGAGTTTCGCGCAAGATTGCGTCGGATGAAGAGCGGCAGCGGCTAAAGCGCATCGTGCTGAGCGAGCGCGACAACGGCCACGGCGGCTTCATTGTCCGTACTGCGGCGCAAAACGCCGGAGAAGATGAACTGCGGGCGGACATTCGCTTCCTGAAGGGATTGTGGAACGACATTAAGACGCGGGCCGAGGCTTCGAAGCCTCCGGCGCTGATTTATCACGATCTGAACGTGGTCGAGCGCGTTTTGCGCGATCAGGTTACGTCTGATTTCTCGGTGATCTGGGTTGATACCGAGCCGGAATACGAGCGCATCCTGCGCTTCTTCAATCGCTTTCAGCCGGGGCTGGTGAAGCGAGTGAAGCTCTATACCAAAGAGACACCGCTGTTTGAGCAGTTCGGCCTGAAAGATGAGATCGATAAGGCGCTCAAGTCCAAAGTGTGGCTGAAGAGCGGGGGCTACATCGTGATCAACCAGACCGAGGCGCTGGTCGCGATCGACATCAACACCGGCAAGTACGTGGGCAAGACTTCGCGGCTCGAAGATACGATCGTCAAGACCAACGTGGATGCGATCAAGGAGATCGTGCGGCAGATCCGGCTGCGCGATCTGGGCGGCATCATCATCATCGACTTCATCGATATGGATGAGCGCCGCAACCGGCAGCGTGTGATGCAGGCGCTGGAAGAAGAACTCCGGCATGATCGCGCGCCGTCAAAGGTGCTGCAGTTCAATGATTTCGGGCTGGTCGCGATTACCCGCAAGCGGGTGAAGCAATCGCTCGAACGAACGATTGGCGCGCCTTGTCCCTATTGCCAGTCGACGGGCTACGTGAAGTCGCTGACGACGGTCGCGAATGAGATCTACGTGGAGATGCGGAAGATGGCGAAGCATCTTGAACAGCAGGATGTGATGCTGCGCGTGCATCCAGATGTGGCCAAGGAGTTGAAAGCGAACAACGGCCGGCTGCTGAACGAGATGGAAGAGCTGACCAAGCGCACGATTATTGTGAAGAGCGATCCGGCGTTGCACCAGGAGCAGTTCGATATCAACTAGTTGTCCGCGCGGGCTTCGAAAAAGGGACGGGCTTCCATTGCCCGTTCCTTTTCATTTGCACTGCCGGTCCCACACCGCAACCATTGTCCATACCATATAAAATGGCAATTACTATGGTAGAATTAATACCATGACGACTACCTTGACCATCGATGGAGCGGGACGCCTTGTTCTGCCCAAGCCGGTGCGGGATGAACTTCAATTGGCTGCGGGAGACTCCCTGGAACTGGAGAGTTCAGAGGACGAAATCGTTTTGCGTCCGGTGCGAGGGGCCGCGACGATGCGAAAGAAGCAGGGTGTCTGGGTGATGCGAACCGGGAAACCGCTTTCCGCGGAAGTCGTGAACCAAACCATCCGCAAGATTCGCAACGAACGTGGGCGCGTCGATGCCAGCGCCCTACGATCCTCCCGCCGCCACGGTGAGAAACCCAGGTGAAATGGTTCTTTGATACCTCGGTCCTGATTCCAGCCTTTGTGGAAGACCACGAGGATCATGAGCGCTGTCTGGCGGTTTACGCTCCATCCAATAAACGAGTCGCATGCTGTGCCGCTCACAGCCTCGCCGAGGTCTACGCCGGTGTGACGCGCTTGCCGGGCGCGTTTCGAGCCAGCCGTGCGCAGGCAATTCTCTTTCTCTCGGACATGGAGGAGCACCTCACGATCGTGTCGCTGGATGCCGCCGAATACTCCGCAATCATTCGGCAGGCAGCGGCGAACGGCATCCTGGGAGCGACAATCTACGACGCGCTCCTGGCCGCCTGTGCGATCAAAGCGAAAGCGGAGACCATCTACACCGACAACGAGAGGCACTTCCGAATGTTCGGCCCCGACGTTGCCAACCGAGTGAGGAAGCCCTAACCGTCCGGTACGTCAGGTATGATTCGTGTCAGGGTATGCATTCATGCGTGCCATAAGTGCCGCGTTATCCGAACGACCTTATGCGCTGCCCGCAGCGATGTCTTAGGAAAGACCACGGCTCGGGAAGGGCACGGCTTTAGCCGTGCCGCCCAGAGCCAATAGAGGCGTGGGCTTCAGCCCCTGAGGGACGTTCTAGGCCAAGCGGGGCGGTTGTGAGTGATATCGCGATTTATCGCCAAATGACAAGCTATGATGTGTCGGTAGCCGACACCTGTATGGTACATCCCGATCTGAACGAACTATTGAACACCCTTCTTTCAATGGCTGAGATGCTGCTGACGAAACAGGGCGAGTTTCTCCCGATTGGCGCAATTATGTTGTCGGACGGCGAAATCCGGCATGTCGCTGGAAAGATCGAGGGCGATGACCATCCGGGTTCGCAGCCGTTGATCGACCTATTG
This sequence comes from uncultured Acidobacteriaceae bacterium, assembly GCA_963827005.1. Taxonomy (GTDB): domain Bacteria; phylum Acidobacteriota; class Terriglobia; order Terriglobales; family Acidobacteriaceae; genus Sulfotelmatobacter. The sequence continues at coordinate 397,967 of CAWGZD010000004.1, read as the reverse complement.
AGCGAAACCTTCCTGAGGGAAGCTGCGAGGGGCAAGCTTCGCGCCGCCGGAATATGTTATGACGTTCTAACCGTTCCACCCGGTAACGACCAGAAGCAGGATGCCATCTGTTGTGGCCTTGAACACTGTCTCGGTGAGGCCGTCGATGTGTTTAAGCCTTACGTTAAGAAAGAACATGGCAATTTCCAGTACGGCGAAATCTTCGCTGTCAAACGGACGCCGCAGTTCTTCTGCCGGATACCACGCGGTTAATTCACAACTCTTGCTATCAGGCGATAGCACTCACAACCAGAGTTCGCACTCCCGGGTCAACGGGCAGACCGCAAGCCACCGACCGTCTACTTTCGTAGACTTGACGCAGCGTTGCCCGCCGCCAAAGATATAGGTTTCAGCCAAGCTCTTTGACACCCCGACCTACTCGCCTAACTCCTTACCGCTCAAGATTTTGCCCGCAAGTTATTGAGCCCCATAGACTAAATGCGATTTTGGCGCTAAGTCGAGGATTCCAATAGGCCGATGGGGAGGGGGGTGTACCCACACATACAAGTTGGTAGATAGATGTCTCCCCGAAGCGGGAGCCCGGGAATCGGCGCAGCCAAATGTGTTGACCGAAGGCTCCCATCTAGAGCACGCTCTATACACACGCGATATGCCTCGCCGCGCCCACATCCTGTTGCCCGAAGACCTGCTGCGGGAGATCGACGCCCTCGTCGGTTCGCGCGGGCGCAGCGCCTTTCTGGTGGGAGCGGCCCGCAACGAAGTGCGCCGCCGTCGACTGCTGCAGTTCCTGCAGAGCGACAAACCAGCATGGAACGATAGGGATCACCCCCAGTTGGCCACCGGAGCCGGCAAATGGGTGCGCAAACTGCGCACTGAGAACTGAGAGCTGCTTCTAGCTACCTGGATGCGCCAGAGCTTTTACGGCGAGGTCGGAGCGGTCGCGGAGTTTTTGGATTGTTTCGTGGATAGCCTTGGCGGATGAGGCGTCGCTTTTTTCCGAGCGTCTTGGCAATTCCTGCGGCGTCTTCCGTCGTGGTGCTGGCAATGTCGAGCAAGACTACGAGCGCATCGGCATGCAGCTTCCACAATGACGACATGCTCTGGCTGCGCTTGAGTTCTTCGAGTTCGGTGTTGACGCGAGCTACGCAGGAAACCAGGCGGATCAGGGTGCGGGCCACATCGGCGCGGAGACTTTTCTCTTCGAGGAAGCCGGCGTTGTAGGCTTCGGCCTCGGGCGCGGTCAGCGTGAGATTGAAAAAACGCATGGGGACGATCTGGCGATACTTGGGATCGGCCACGCGGACAAAGACGCGGATGGATTCCTCGACGCGGCGCAGCTTGCCTTCTTCGGCGGAAATTTGCTGTGCGGTGATGGCCGGGGGCTGGAAAGCTTGAGCCGCGACGGGTGCTTTGGCAGCGGCGGTGCGCGCGGTTTTGGCGGCCGCGGCGGCTCCGCCGGAGGCCTGTGCTTTCTGTCCGGGGGCGGGCGCGAGCAACGAGCGGCGAATGGGCGGACGCCGGTCCAATTCTTTTTTCAGGCGGGAGACGCGGCGAAATTTTTCCAGGGCACCGCCGTAGTCGGCCTGAAGCATCTCTTTCTGCTCGATCGCAGCCACATGCTCTACGGTGACCTCCACGCCATCGACCGTGCTTAGAATGCTGCCTCCCATTTCATCTAAAGCTTGAGCGAATTGCTTGATCTCTCCCAGAGCCTTGGTGAAGAGCATGTCGAAACGTGCGCCGAAGGCGGCATTGTGGGCGGCGACCGTGGCGAGCACTCCGGGATGATAGAAAGAAGAATCCAGCCAGCGCTTCAGTTCGCGCACGCGCGAGACGATGCCGGAGTCGATCAGAGAGTTGAAATCGCGGTAGCGGGCAATCTCCTCGCGCAGGGGATCGAAGTTTCGCAGCAATTGCACGTGCTCTTCCGGAAGCGAAGGGACGTCGGTATCGGCGAGAATCTCGATCAATGCGATTTCGAAGGGAGAAAGCGGCAGAGCTCCGTCGAGTCCGTAGCCGTGCTGCTGCCACTGACCGTGGACGCGAGGATGGCGGTAAAGGAATGTGGCAATTAAATCGGTTTTATCGCGGTTGATTTCGCTGGCCTCGCGTCGGCGCACAAAGTAGCGAAGCAGGGCTTCAGCAACTTCTGAGTCTGTGTCTGGAGTGAGCGCCTGGCGCAGCATGGCGGGTGTGATGGCCATGTCGAGCAGGTGCAGCCAGCGATACATGCGGGAAAGAGTTTCCGGGAGGTCGCTCTCGGAATGGCGGAGCGAAACTTCGTCGAGCCCGCTCGGAATGGGCACATCGCCGCCGAGCGAGTCTCGCATCAGCTTCTGGTAAAAGCCCTGGACTGTCGCCAGGATCGCTAATTCAAACTTAAGATCTTCGGCCAAGAAACGCTCTCCCGCGAGCGAGGTTCTTCCCGGTATGAGGGAATTCTTTACTAACGTTTAAGTAAAGACGAAAGTCACCTAAGCCGCAAGTTACTACCGGAGCGGGACTAGTACGCGCGTGGATTCCGTTTTCCGGAAGGGCATGGCCTTCCGGGTTACGAAAGAAAGTTAGAAAACGACGGTTTTATTGCCGTACAGAAGAATGCGGTTTTCGACGTGCCAGCGGACGGCGCGGGAGAGGACGACTTTTTCGAGGTCGCGGCCTTTGCGGATCAGGTCTTCGACGGTGTCGCGGTGGGAGACGCGGACTACGTCCTGTTCGATGATGGGACCGTCGTCGAGGACTTCGGTGACGTAGTGGCTGGTGGCTCCGATCAACTTTACGCCGCGCTCGAAGGCCTGGTGGTAAGGCCGGGCGCCGATGAAGGCTGGCAAGAACGAGTGGTGGATGTTGATGATGCGCTGGGGATAGCGGTTGACGAAATCGTTGGAGAGAATTTGCATGTAGCGGGCGAGGACAAGGAAATCGGCTTTGTGGGCTTCGATCAGGGAGTGGAGTTGGGATTCGGCCTGGCGCTTATTTTCTTTTGTGATCGATATGACGGTGTAAGGAATCTTGTAGAAATCGGCGATGGGCTGGTTATCGGGGTGGTTGGAAATGATCAGCGGAATGTCGCAGGCCAGTTCGCCGCTCTGGCGGCGGTAGAGGAGATCGACGAGGCAGTGATCGTACTTTGAGACGAGGATGATCACGCGGGGGCGGTGCGAGGACTGTGCCAATCGCCAGTTCATGTGAAACTTTTCGGCGATGGGTGAGAAATGTTTGGTGAAGTCAGAGAGGTCTTTATCGGTGAGATCTTTCTCAGGAAGATCGATGTCGAAGTCTTTAGGATCGAATTCGACGCGCATTAAGAAGAGGCCGGACTCTTCGTCGGCGTGTTCATCGGCGTGGAGGATGTTGCCGCCGTGGCGGTAGACGAAGTCGGCGATGGTGGCGACTTCGCCTTTGGCGTCGGGGCAGGAGACGAGGAGGATAGCGGAAGTTTTCATGGTCTGGACGGCAACGTGGTCAGCGGGCTTTCTTGCGTTCGTTCTCTCTGATCCGCGACTTCAGCAATTTTTTCAGAAGAGCCGCTGGCAGAGGCTTGTCCAGTGCGAAGCGGATGGTGCCCTTGGAGGTTTGGAAGTTCTTGAGTTCGTTCTTGAACTCGATGGTCGGTCCGGCGCCGGGGAACAGGCTGCAATGGTCGGCGAAAGCGGCGTAACTAGCAAGCATTCCTTTGTATTTGAAGGTCGGGATGCCGTAGCTGATGGCTTCAGTCGCCTCGGGTGGTGCAACGGAGCGGATGATGGCGCGGAGTTTGTTCAATGCCGTGCGGGCGGGCTCGGGAACGCTGGCAAGGTATTCGGCGACGTCGCCGGCGACGATTTTCGATTTTCTAGCCGGGGCGGGTTTGCCTGATTTCGATTTCTTCATGGGGACAGAACCAGGAGTCTTTCTTCGATTTTACGCTCGCAGCGAGCAGTTACTCCGAACCAGCTGGCGAGATGACAGGAGCGTCGAAGAAGATTTTCGTATTGCGCAACTCTTCCAACTCTTTCTTGTCGCCGGCAGAAAAAATCCAAATCACCCAACAATCGTCAATCTCCGTTACCAATGTGGAGTAGAACACTGCAACCGGATCGGGCTGGCCAGCGGCGGGCACGGCGAAGGCTTGAGAGATCTCTATGGTTGTGCGGCCTGCGCTGTTGAAGGCTCGGACCTGAGCCGGCGCCGCGGGCGACATGGCGGACGTCCTGAAATACTGCACGACCAGCCTTGCGATCTGCTGAATGGCCTCGCGGTCGTCGACTGTGCGCGGGAACCTAGAGCCGGGAGCGCAGTTCGGATCTACAACCGCCAGGAGGATCTTTGAATTGAACTGCCCGAGCCTGGAGTCTTCTTCCAGATGGCGTGTCACAAATAAAAGATCGCGCGTGCACTGGCTTGCCGCCTCGTGCTCCTGTTGTGCGGTCGGAGAATTCCCCGTTACGAATTGGCGCCCTGGCTGAGGGCCACTTTGCTGCGCAGTCCGGCTCATCACGACCCAGCCCGGCGGAAACTGGTATCGGAAGCCCAATTCGTCGTTACGGTACACGTTCCCGGAGATTGAGCCGGCGGTCAGTTGGGCAATGCGGCTCGCGGTGAAACGGGAGGCTCCCGGTGCGTAAGGCTTGCTATCAGCACCTGCGATCGCTCTCGCTGTCGATGGATCAAAAAATGTGAGTTGTTCTATATCTTGCTCAATCTCCGCAGTGATTTTCGGATTGAACGAAACGATTTCGAACTGGAGCACATAGTCGTCCACGGTCGTCGAAAAAACTAAGGTCTGCATTCCTCGATCGCCGGCTTTATGAAGAGACTCACTCTTCCAGAAGGTCTTGCTTCCAATTTTGGTTTCCCTAGGTTTCGATAAGGTCGCTTCGGAGGGGTTCTTTCTGGCTTCCTTTTCGGATTCGCCGGGCACTTCTCTTGCCGTTATGGTGAAGCTGGTCAGGCCCACGTGGGGAGAGTGGATGCCGAGAAGAAAATGATCCTGTGCTCCTCCTCGCTGAAGCGAAAGGGTCTGCTCCCGGAGTGCGGCGTCTTTCGGTATGGGCAAAGAGAAACCAAAAAATGCATTTGTATATTTACCTGGGGAAAGAAATCCATTTTCGGGGACGACCGCCGAGGACGTGGGCTCGGATGTGGGTGATTGGGCGCAGACGCTTAAGTCGAGGAGGAACGAGAATAAAACTACACAGACAATGGGTCGAGATCTAATACGCATGGCTGAGCCGCCGGGCGTGGCAGATGTGCGTCGTAAGATCGGAAGCATATCAGTTACGTCTTTATCGACTTTGCAATTTCGCGTGCCGCGTTGGCGCCTGAGCCTCCGGTCAGACCGGCACCGGGGTGCGTGCCGCTGCCGCACAAATATAGATTGTAATCGGCGTCTTGTAGCGCGCCCAGTCGAGCAGCGGACGCATAGTGAAGAACTGGTCGAGGGCGAGATCGCCGTGGAAGATCTGGCCTCCGGTTAATCCGTAAACTTCTTCGAGATCGAGCGGGGTGATGATCTGGTGAGTGAGGATCATCTCGGGAAGATTGGCGGCGTATTGCGCTAGCGTTTGCACGACGGTTTGTCCGAGCGCTTTGCGCTGGTTTTCCCAGTCGCCTTTCAGTTTGTAGGGAGCGTACTGCATGTAGATCGACATCACGTGCTTGCCTTCGGGCGCGAGCGTGGGATCGGTGAGCGATGGGATGGTGGCTTCGAGATAGGGCTGACGCGAGAAGTTGCCGTACTTGGATTCGTCGAAGGCGCGCTCGAGATAGTCGATTTCGGGGCCGATGTGAATGCGGCCTTTGAGTGCGCCGGCGTCTGCATTTTTCAGCGCGGTAAACGTCGGAAGGCCGGACAGCGCCAGGTTGACCTTCGCGACGGTGCCGTTGCCGCGGTAGTGCTGGAGCTTTTGTACGAAGTCGGGGGAAAGATGCGTGGGGTCGGTGAGCTTGAGCAGGGTGCGTTTGGGGTCGGCATTGGAGATGACGGCCTTGGCGTTAATTTCTTCGCCGGTCGCGAGCAGGACGCCGGTGGCCGCGCCGTCTTTGACGCGAATCTCGATGACTTCGGCGGCGGTGCGAATTTCGACTCCGGCAGCTTGCGCGGCGGAAGCCATGGCTTGCGTGAGAGAGCCCATTCCGCCGGCGGCGAAGAAGGCTGAGCCGGCAGGATGAGAATCGCCCGCGGCGCGGATGAGCAACTGCAGGCTGCTGCCGGCGGACCAAGGTCCGAGAAAAGTTCCGAAGATTCCGCGAGCTGCGATGACGGCGCGCAATAATTCGGTCTCGAAATATTCAGCTACGAGATCGGCGACGGCCATTGGTCCCCAGCGCAGGACGCGGTACATATCCCGCTTGCCGAGGTTGCGAAGAGCGCGGCCGGTCTTGAGCATGCTCCACAAGTCGCCGCCGCTGGGGTGATCGATATCGGGCGGGATGGTGGCGAGCGCTTCGGCGATTACTTTGCTGATCTTGCCCAGCGATTTCTCGAACTCGGGATACTTTGTCGCGTCTTTTTGGGAGAAGGCCGCGACGGACTGCGCGGATTTGTTTTCGTCTTGATACAGAGAAAGCGCGCGGCCGTCAGGCGAGAGCGCGGTGACGCAGGTCTCAGGGTTGATGAATCTCAGTCCATGCTTTTCCAATTGCATGTCGCGGACGATATCTGCGCGAACGGGGCCGGCGGTGTGAGCGAGCGTGGAGCAGCGGAAGCCGGGATGAAATTCGTCAGTGACGGCGGCGCCGCCGACCTGGGATCGACGCTCGAGGACGAGAGGTTTGAATCCGGCCTTGGCGAGGTAGAAGGCGGTGACGAGGCCGTTGTGGCCGCCGCCGATGATGACGATGTCGCGCTGGTTTGATTTATTTTCCGGCATGTTAGGCCGCGCCTCCGAGGTCTTTCAGCATTTCGAGGGCGGCGAGACGGCCGGGGCACCCATGATTCCGCCGCCGGGATGGGTTGCCGAACCGCACATGTAGAGATTCTGGATTGGGGTGCGGAAGCGTGCGTAGCCTGGCGCGGGGCGCAGGAAGAAGAGTTGCTCGAGCGAAAGTTCTCCCTGGAAAATGTTGCCTTCGCTTAGTCCCCACTCGCGCTCGAGATCGAGCGGAGTGATGACTTGCCGGTGGAGGATGATGTCTTTGATGTTGGGAGCGTACTCGGCGATAGTGTTGACGACAGTGTCGCCGAAAGCTTCTTTCTGATCGTCCCAGTTCAGGCCGGGACGCAGTTTGTAGGGCGCGTACTGGACGAAGCAGGAGAGCACGTGCTTGCCCGGAGGCGCGACCGAAGGATCGGTGAGCGACGGGATCACCATGTCGATGTAGGGGCGGCGGGAGAAGTTGCCGTACTTGGCATCGTCGTAGGCGCGCTCCATGTATTCGACGGAAGGCGAGATGGACATCGCGCCGCGCAGATGAGGTCCTACTCCCGGCATGCATTTGAAATTCGGGAGGCCGTCGAGCGCCATGTTCACTTTGCCCGAAGATCCGCGGTATTTGAAGCGGTTGATGTCTTCGAGGAAGTCGGCGGGAAGCTGGTCGGCTTCGATGAACTTGTTGAAGGTGAGGCGCGGGTCGACGCTGGAGGAAATTGTTTCGGCGAAGATTTCGTCGCCGTTGGCCAGGACTACGCCTTTGGCTTTGCCATCTTTGATAATGATTTTGGCGATGGCCGCCTGGGTGCGAATTTCGACTCCGGCCTCGCGGGCGGCGTCGGCGATGGCGTTGGAGATTGCTCCGGTGCCTCCGCGGGCGAATCCCCAGGCGCGGAATGCACCGTCGATTTCTCCCATGTAGTGATGCAGGAGAACGTAGGCGGTTCCCGGCGAGCGCACGCCGAGGAATGTGCCGATGATTCCCGAGGCGGACATCGTGGCTTTGAGGACATCAGTCTCGAACCATTGGTCGAGAAAATCGATGGCGCTCATGGTCATGAGCTGGACCTGGTTGTATTTGTCGTAGCTCGACATGCCCTGAAAGCGCTTGCCGATGAAGAGCAGCTTCATCAGTTCGCGCGGGTTCAGCGTGTTCGGGTCGGGCGGTACCATGCTTAGGATCGGCTTCACGAAGCGGCACATGGCTTGCATGGCTTTTCCGAATTCGTCGTAGGCCTCGGCGTCGACGCGGGAGTGGCGGGCGATTTCGCGGTGAGTCTTGCCGTGGTCGTTGACGCGCCAGAGATAGTCTCCGCTGGGCATGGGCGTAAAGGTGCCATCGAGCGGAAGAATTTCGAGGCCGTGGCGCGGCAGGTCGAGGTCACGGATGATTTCCGGGCGCAGCAACGAGACCACGTACGAGCAGACGGAAAATTTGAAGCCAGGAAAAACTTCTTCGGTGCACGCGGCGCCGCCGAGAATGTGGCGGCGTTCGAGCACCAGAACTTTCTTTCCGGCGCGCTGGAGGTAGGCGGCGTTGACGAGGCCGTTGTGGCCTCCGCCGATCACGATTACGTCGTATGAAGTAGCCATAAGGTCTTAGCCTTTAGCTGTTCGCTTGCTGGTTAGGAAACGCAATGATACTCGCGAAGGGAAAGATTGGAACAGAGAGTATTAGAGGCCGCTGGGAAGAACACTCCAGCTGCGGAGGACATTCGAGATTGGCATGATCGAACGCATGGCTGCAGGTCGAACAATGATTCTATCGGGAATGGGGGATTTTGTCTGCACTTTGCTGATGCCATGACTGGCAGTCATCGAGCGCATGGGTTGCCGCGCGAGAGTTCGACTGCATATAATCCGACTTCGACCTAACTATTATCGAGGACACTCCTTTGCCTATTGGAACTGCGTTTCACGAGAGAACTTTTCCGCTTTGCCACAGCTTGAATTACCGCGAGTGGTCGGGATATTACACCGTCAGCGTGTATGAGGTGCATCACGAGCACGAGTACAACGCGATTCGCAATGCGGCGGCGCTGATTGATATTTCTCCGCTCTACAAATATTTGATCACGGGCAAAGACGCAACGCGGCTGGTGAACCGGGTGATCACGCGCGACATTAACAAGGTGAAAGTGGGGCAGGTGATTTATTGCTGCTGGTGCGATGAAGAAGGCAAGGTCATCGACGATGGAACGATTTCACGGCTCGAGGAAAATGTTTACCGCTGGACGGCGGCTGATCCGAGTTTGCGATGGTTCCGGCAGAATGGCCTGAACATGGACGTGCAGGTGGAAGATATTTCAGAGAAGGTTGCGGCGCTGGCGTTGCAGGGGCCGACTTCGGCGAAGTTGTTGAAGGCTGTGGCTGAGGCGGACATTGCTAATCTGAAATATTTTCGTGTGACGCACGGAAAGATTGCTGGTGTGCCGGTGGATATTTCGCGGACTGGGTACACCGGCGATCTGGGATATGAAATCTGGGTTCCGTGGAATGATGCGGCGAGAGTGTGGGATGCGTTGTGGGAGAAGGGAAAGCAGTTTGATCTGCACGCGGCGGGAATGCTGGCGCTGGATGTGGCGCGCGTGGAAGCTGGGTTGCTGCTGATTGAAGCGGACTATACGAGTTCGAAGAAGGCGCTGATTCCTTCTCAGAAATATTCGGCTTATGAACTGGGCTTCGCGAAGATGGTGCATCTGGAGAAAGAAAATTTCATTGGCAAGCGGGCGCTGGAGCAGGACTTCATGAATGGCGTGCCACGGCAACTGGTCGGCGTGGAAGTGGATTGGACGGATGTGGAGGCGCTGTATGAGCGCTACGGGCTGACTCCGGCGGCGCCGAGCCAGGCTTCGCGCGTGGCGGTGCCGTTGTATTCGGATGAGAAGCAAGTTGGCAAGGCGACGACTACAAGTTGGTCGCCGATTTTGAAGAAGATGATTGCTCTGGCCAGCGTGGAGACTCAGCATTCGAAGTTGGGGACTGAGTTGCAGATGGAGATTACGATTGAGGCGATCCGGCTGAAGACGAATGTGACGGTGACTGGGTTGCCGTTCTTTAATCCGCCGCGGAAGACGGCGACGCCGGTGTAGAGCTAGAAACACTGGAAGTTGAGGCTGACCTCTCCGGGCATCAACTGGTCGGTGGTCGATGAATTCGACAGGTTCCACGTTGGGGCAATATCTGGGTTTCCGCCCGTCGAGTTGGTGTAATAGCTCCAGCTCAGCCATCCATAGCTGTGTTTGGTGTTATCCACGGGATTGACGTTTGTATCCAAACCGTAAGTAAACACCTCACGAAACTTACATGAGTTGATGTTCTGCGAAACACTGCAGCTGTATGTGTATTGCAGGGGCATGGTTGTAACGGAAAACGATTGCGGTGGAGTTGCGCGGTGGTCGGTAATGGTCATGGTACCGGGGGGTGCCAACTCCAGCTGGGAATAGGCGAGATTCTGGGCGGATGGTTGCAATATCTGTTCTACGTAGGTGAAGTAGTTGGTGTTGTTCGACTGGCTGGGAGGCGGCGGATTCCAGAACGAACTATTGTCTCCCCCCGGAACCGCGCACCGGGCAGCCCAGCGCATGGAGAAGTCGGCCGCGCTAGTCTGACTGGCATTGTTGAACTTCTTGCAGCTTGTGGGATCATTCCAGTGGTTGACGCCGTTCCACTCGGCCAGTTCCGTGACCCATTGGTAAATGTAATTTGAGTCATAAAGATTAATGTCCCAAGGATTGCCTTGCGGATTCTTCACGTAATAGACCTTGGTGTCGCTTTGGTCCCATATGGTGTAGATGTATGCCGACGGCAGGCCGTTGGTGATGCCTTCCATGTGGTAGCCGGAAGCCAGGCTTGGGTCCATCATCATCACGCTCAAGACATCCCAATAGTTGTGCCCTGACGGACAACTGATGGTTGAGGGAATTTCACTAATCACGTTCGGTGTGCTGGGCGAGCTGGGTGTGCTCGGCGCGCTGGGACTCGAGGCGCTGGTAACAGGTGGATTGGTCAGCGACGAGCATGCTGCCAGAAACAGCAACGCGAGTATCAATGCCAGGGTAGCAATTGCAGTCTTCTTTGGTTCACGCATGAACTACTTCCTGCTGGATGGCGTTGGGTCCCGTCGCACCATTCCACGTCAACCACTTTCACGGGGACGCCGCACAATTTCACGGCTAATTCCCGGTCGTGTACTGCGGTGCAGGAGAGGTTGGGTCGGCCTGAGGCAACTATCACACTTGCGGAAGTCAATACGCTAGATTACGTAAGTCATAGGAAAGAGCCGTTAGCCCGATTGGGGAACAGCTGCGCGGGTTACAACCTGTGCGCGCTTCTGAAAGCATGATCGGAAGCGATCGTTTGAGAGTCAGGCTCTCGCTGCGCGGCGTCTTCCCGCGGCATAAATTCCGATTCCTACTAACACGAGCACGCCTGTTCCTCCCACGATCTTCAGCAGAGCGAGCAGTTTGTTGGGTTCGTCGGGTTGGGGAATCAGGGAGACGGCGATGGTCAATGTGGTGGTGAGGAATCCGAGGGCGGCGACGAGGGTAGCGATTGGCCTTCCTCCCGGTATGCGGATTACATCCGGGCCGGCGGGTTCGCGCTGCAGTTTGATCTGGGCGGCGAACAGGTACAGGTAAGGGATGAAGTAGGTAATGACTCCCATGCTGACCAGGACGTCGTAAGCCCCTTTGACGCTGGTTCCGGCTTGTCCCAGAAAAATGAAGAGCGCTCCGAGAACGAGTTGGGTCAGCAGCGCGACCCACGGCGTTTTCCAGCGCGGGTGGAGTTTGCCGAAGGCTGGCGGGAGGAAGCGGTCGATGCCGGCGACGAAGGGCAGGCGGGCGACCGCGGCGAGGTAGGCTCCGGCGGCGCCGATGTTGCTGAGTGCGATCAGGAATGCGGCTACGGGCAAGACGCCGGGAAAACCCACGCGGGCGGAGGTTTTCGAGATGGCCTGCACCAGTCCCTGCAGGCTGTTGACTTCGCTCGAGGGCAGGGCCAACAGGATGGCTGCCGTGCCGACCACATAGCAGAAGGCTATGGTCGCGCCACCGAAGAGCAACGCGAACGGGATGGAGCGCCGGGGATTCTTGATTTCCTCTCCCATGAAGGATGCGGTTTCGCATCCACCGAAGGCAAAGGTGAGCACTGACCAGAAAATTATGTCGTTGAGATGAGCGCTCGGTTTCATGGATTGCAGGGTGAAGGACGTGGCTGAGCCGTAGCGGTGCCAGGCAATTAATCCGAGGACGATGACGATGGCGACGGGAATCCACATGGCGAGGGCGCCAACATTGTTCAGCCATTTGCCGACGTCGAGGCCGACGATGTTCATCAGCGTGGCGGCGCTCAGTGTAAGAAGAGAAAAGACGATGTAGAACGTGGCGTTGTTTGACAGATGCGCCCATGCAGTCTGGCGCATGAAGAGAATGTTGCTGGCGGCGAAGTAGAGGACAGCAGGGAAGTACGGGAGGTTGCTGGTCCAGTACGTCCAGGCGGACATGAAGCCGGAGAAGTCTCCGAAGGCGCGCTTGCTCCAGACGTAGAGTCCGCCTTCGCTGGGATAGCGAGAAGAAAGCTCGAGCACGGAAAGTGCGAGCGGGGTGTAGAAGCAGAGCCAGGCGCCGATCCAGATGACGATGGAACTGGGGCCGGCGGCTGCGGCGGTGGCGATCCAGCGCAGGCTGATGCCGGTGACTACGTAGAACAAGATGAGGTCGCGGAAGCCGAGCACACGCTTGGGGCGGTTGGGATCTTCGGCTTGCGTGGAAGGAAGTTCAGCGCGGGATGTAGTCATTGAGGAGCGGGACTACGGCGGAAGTAAAGGGGAGAATGCGCTGCTCGGCCGCGTCTGGGGTTTCGCCCGGGAGCATGGGAGTTACAAAACGAACCAGAGAGCCGTCACTGCGGTTCATGAGGATCGCGTCCCGGACCAAATAATACTTAGCCCAGTATTCGCTGGCGACGCCGCGATCGTGGGCCCAGAACCAATACAAGACTAATTGGCGCGCGCCGGCCTTCGAGATAACGTAGCGGTTGGCGGGGAAAGGGGCGTGGCCTGGGAGAGAAATCGTAACGCGGATGTTTTCTTCGGGATTCCATCCGGAGCCGGGAAGGCAGTGCTGCGGGGAATGCGGGGTTTCGCCGGCGCGCTGGCTGGGGAAGTAGGCGAGGAACAGGTCAACATCGGGCAACTTTCCGTCTGGGTCGCGATATTTGCGTTCGAGGAAATCGCCGTGTCCTAAGACTTCAAGAGTTCTCGAGTCCAGTTCAATCTCGGAGCTATCCCAGGTTCCAAGTTGCGCAGGAAACGACGAGAGCGGCAAGTGCTGAGGGATGAATTCGGTGCGGCTGCGGGCCTGCAGGAGAATGGCGGTGACAGCAATGAGCGCGGCCGCGAGAGCGAAACGTAATCCATGAGATGGTTTCATGGCTGGGTGGCTTCCTCGGGCCACACTTTCTCGGGCCACACAATGCAGACGAGGCGATGCAGAAGATAGAGCATAACCAGAGATGCAACAAACATAAGCCATCCCTGGAATTCGTGGAAGAAGCCCTGGGCTTTATCGGGATCCCAATACTGAACGAGCAGTCCGGTCACCACGACGCGAAGGCTGTTGGCAACGACGGCGATGGGAATCGACGCTAACGCGAGGAGCACGCGCATGCTAGGCCGGCGGTCCATTAGATAACCATAGATGACGGCGAGGGTGGCCAAGGACATGAGCGAACGGATGCCGCTGCAGGCGTCCGCCACTTCCAAAGCCATGGCCGGAAGAATGATGACGTTGCCCTCGCGCAAGACGGGCACACCCATCCAGGGCAAAGTTGTGCTTGCGACCTTCGACGCCAGCAACTGCAGCGGGAAGGCGATCTGGTTGAAGACCAGGGCTGGAATGGGGATCATGAGCAGGAGGAACGCCCACGGAAACAGAAGGGCGCGGAAGAAACTCCATCCGAGAAAGAGCACAATTAAACCGGCCAGCACGATCAATAGCGACAAACGCGAAAGGAAAAGCTCGGCACCCAACTGACCGACAACCAGCACGCACAATCCTGAAACCAAGAGAAACAGTCCCGACCATGAGGGATGCGGTTTGAGGCCGGCGAAGCGGGATCGTTCGTGCCAGATTACGAAAGCGGAAAAGAGAGGCACGAAGAAGCCATGGGAAAAATTGGGATCGCTCCACCATTGCGCGACGAGGCGGGTGAGTACGGGAAGGTAAAGCCAGAGCAGCAGCGCGGTTACAACGGCGATTTGCCACACCGGAGGCGGCTCCGGGCCGGCGGCTTGCGGGCGCGCAATGGGTGGCTCGGATTGCAGCACTTGGCTCACTGGAACAGACTGTATCACCAAGGGGATAGCATCCAGCATATGCGAAGCGTGGGGAGGCCGCAATCAAAAGCCCCAATGCGGGGAGGGGTGACTGGATTGTCTGCCATGGCGAAGGTCGACTGCGGGACTTGAGGGCCGGTCTTAACGTCGAGGCTGGTGCTTTCGATGGGTGGGCGACGTACCTAAATGGGAAAGACCTTGGGAGGACCCTAGCTGTTCCGGGTTCGTTGGTGCAGGGGGAGCTGGCGGGGTGCGGTTAGGTGTTGCCATACCCTTGGAGGGAAAGGAGTTGGGAACTATTTCCTCATTTGCAGTGGGAGGTGGAACGCCGAATAGCCCCCGGTTGGGTAAATAGTTTCCCTTTTGTGCGGAACCCCGAAGTCCGGGGACGCTGTTTTTTCTCGCTCTGGAGCCGGGTTCTGGCTTATATACTTCTGAAAACATGGAGGTAAGGTAGTCATGCGGACACGGGCCCTGGGGCGACCGGATGGCACTTGTCGTGCTCTTACAAGTACCTAGGGGCCGGCACTGTTTTGAGCTTTTGACCCCTTGATAAGTTTTGAGTATCCAGAAGAAGGTTGTTCGATGGAATCTGATGTCCGCCAAGGGATTGAAAACGTGCAGACCGCAATGATTCGCGAGCCGATCCGAATGGACTTTGTAGAAGGCGTGAGCCCGAGCATGCGGAGCGTGGAAGCGGTGATGCGGGAGGTGGCGCAGAGCGAGGTTCCGGTGCTGCTGCTGGCCGAGCGTGGAGCGGGCAAGAAGGCCACGGCCCGGCGGGTGCATGACCTTTCCCGGCGCGGGGGGCAGCCGTTCCGTGTGGTTTCGTGTGCGGCGCTGGACTCTGGCAAGTTTGGGGAGTCGGCAGAGCGGGCGGGATTGCTGGGCGCGGGCACGGTCTTTCTGGAGGAGCTGGCATTACTGAGTAAGGAGGGTCAGGCGTGGCTGCTGCAGGCATTGACCCGGGGGAATGGAGTGGATGGGCGTTCCCAAGGGTTGGCCCGTTTGATCTGCGGAAGTGCGCGCGACCTGGAAGCGGAAATGAAGGCAGGGAACCTGCGCGAGGATCTGTATTACCGGATCAGTGGCGTGTGTTTGCGGGTGCCTCCACTGCGGCAGCGCCGGGAAGATATTGCGATGCTGATGGAGCATTTTCTGGGGAAATACGGGCGAGATTTTCAGCGGACGGTGCCCTTATTGAGCGAAGAAACGCACCGGCTGTTTCAAGAGTATTCCTGGCCGGGGAATGTGCGGGAGCTGGAGAATGCCGCCAAGGCGATTGTGGCTTTGGGCGATGAAACGGTGGCCATGGGCGGTTTGCGGGCCATGCTGTTGCGGCCGGATGCGGGTGGAAACGGCAGCCGGGTTTCGCTGAAACAGGCGGCACGGGCGGCCTCCCGCGAAGCCGAGAAGGCAATCATTCTGCGGGTGCTGACTCGAACCCGGTGGAACCGGCGGCGGGCTGCCGAGGAGTTGCAGATCAGCTACAAGGCTTTGCTGTACAAGCTAAAACAGATGGGATGCTCGGAGTACGGAGCGTCTTAGCTCCACAGGAGAGTGCATGAAGAAGGTCATGAAGGTGGCGTGTTTGACGCTGTTAGGGTTTGTGACGATCGGCCTGCGAGCGCAGGACGACGGGGGCGCGAGTGTGGCTAAGCCCGAGAAGACTGCGCCGGAAGTCCAGACGGCGGCTCCGGCGGTTGCTGCAGGTCCAGCGGTTCCGGGCGATTACGTGATCGGCGCCGATGACACGCTGCACATCACGGTGTGGAAAGAGCCGGATATGACCGTCACGCTGCCGGTGCGGCCGGATGGCAAGATTTCGCTGCCTTTGCTGGACGACGTGCAGGCGGCGGGCATGAGTCCGATGCAGCTGGGGGCATCGATCAAAGAGAAGCTGAAGAAATATATCGCGGACCCGCGGGTGACTGTCGTGGTGACGGCGATGAACAGCCAGCGGATTTACGTGCTGGGGGAAGTGACACACACCGGCGCTATGCCTCTGTTACCGAATATGACGGTGCTGCAGGCGTTATCGAGCGCGGGGTTTACGCAATTCGCTAATCTCAAAGCAATTTACCTGCTGCGAGTGCAGGACGGGCAGCAGACGAAAATGAAGTTTAATTACAAAGACGCGATCAAGGGACGGGGCACGCAGGAAAATATCGTGCTGAAACCAGGAGATACGATAGTCGTCCCGTAAGATCGCGGTCCTGTAGGGTGACTGAAAGAAACCGTGGAAGAGGAATACGGATGAACAGAGGCCTCATCATTTTGACCCTAACGCTGACCGCATTGGCGGGCAGCGCGGCGTGGGCGCAGGGTGATCCGAACCAGCAGCCTGCGCCTGCCCCAGTGCCTGCCTTCGGGCAGGCAAATCCCGCGCCGACGGTGAGTGAGAACCCGCCGATATCCGCGATCGACCAGCCAGGGCTCGAGCCTCACGCGGCTCCGGAGAGTTTTCTGCTGCCCGGCCTGCATTTCAGCGAGTCCGTCGATTCTAACGTGGGGAACACGCTGGGCGGGTCGTCGGTGGGAACGGTCACGCGGGGTTTGGGAAGCCTGACGCTGCAGAAGCTTTGGAAGAACTACGACGTGGCGATGGATTACATTGGCGGCGCCGCCTACTACAGCCGCTCCGGGGTGGGGTGGGAGCAGTTGCAGCAACTCGATCTGGACAACCGGATCAACTGGAAGCGCGGGCAACTGGCGATCCGCGACTCGTTCAGTTATCTGCCGGAAGGCACGTTCGGCTTCAGCGCCTATGGAGGCGGCGGAGCTTACAACTCAGGCCTGGGCAGCCTGGGAGCGGGCATGCTGGGGGCGGCGGCATTCGGCGGGCAGACCAGCGCTTTCACCGGAGGAAGCGGCATTTCCCTTGGTCAGGTGCCGCGGCTCACGAATCTGGGATTGGTGGATGTTGTCGAGGACCTGACGCCGAAATCGGCGGTGACGATGGCGGCCGGGTACGGGCTGGTGCATTTTTACGGCGATCTGACTTCGGAGACCGGGGCAGAGGAGAATCTTTACTTTATCGGAAGCCACGAGTTCACCGCTCAGGTTGCTTATGACCGGGTCTTAACTCCGAAGGACCAGGTAGCGCTGAGTTATGGCTACCAGGATTTTAATTTTTCGACAGTGGGCACGGCATTTCACTCGAACGTTATACAGCTCATGTATGGGCACCGTATCTCGGGGCGCATGGACTTCACGATTGGAGTGGGGCCACAGTTTACACATATCAGCGAGAACGCCACGGTGTGTGCCAATCCCTTGGAGACTTCAGATGACTGCACGGGGGGCTTCATCACGTTGCCTCAGAAAGGCAACCACATTGGCGTTGCCGGGCGGGCGGTGCTGCGCTACAAGTTCCCGAAAACCACACTCTCGCTCACCTTCCAGCGGTTCGACACGGATGGGTCCGGAGTTTTTGCCGGCTCAGAAAGCAACATTGCGCACCTGGATGCGCGAAGACCGCTGAACCGGGTGTGGGACCTGTTTGCAGACTTTGGTTATTCGAAGAACAGCCGGCTGCAGCTCGCCGGGTCGACCGTGGCTGCCAACAGCTTTACTTACGGCTATGCGGGAGCGGGAGTTCACCGGCAGATCGGTCGCAGCCTGCGGGCATTCATCAGCTATCAGTTCAACGATTTGAGTTTCAATACGGCGTGTCCGGTGCCGAATGTTTCGGGCACAGGCCCATGCAGCAATCTCTCTCAGCGGCAAGTGGGTTCGGTGGGACTGGATTGGACTCCCCGGCCGATCCGGCTGGATTAAATTTTGAGCTGGCCGTAAGAGGCTGGCGGAACGGGTACTGACAATGATGCAAAACCGCGAATTAAACATGGATGATTATCTGGCGATGTTACGCCGCCGGATGAAGGTGATTCTGATACCGGCGCTGCTGGCGCCGCTGGCCGGATTTCTGGTGTCGTATCTGTTTTCCGCCAAGTACGTGTCGACGTCGGTGGTGGCGGTGGAAGAGCCGAAGATTTCCGAAGCGCTGGTGCAACAATTCAACGACGAGGATCTCGGGCAGCACATTAACGCGATGAAGCAGCATGTGTTGAGCCCGAGTCAGCTGAAGCCGATGGTGCAAAATCTCGGGTTGGCCAAGGGAAGCCAGAACGCCGACGATGTGGTGAGCGAGATCCAAAGCAACATGACGATCCAGTCGATTCCGGATATTTCGGGGTTCGGCGCCGGCATTAAGAAAAAGCCAGGATCGAGCGGCACGGTTCCGGGTTTCTACGTGAACTACACAGCGCCGAGCGCGACCGAGGCGAAGCAGATCTGCACGGAGCTGACCTCGATGCTGTTGGAGGAAGATCTTAAGACGAGGCAGGACACGACCCAGGTGACAACGCTTTTCGAGACCAAGCAGGTGCAGGACGCCAAGCAGAATCTCGACGACATAGCGAAGACGCTGGCGGAATTCAAGAACCAGCACATGGGCCAGCTTCCCGAAGACCAGGACAGCAACATGAAGGTTCTGAACTCGTTGAGCACTTCGCTCGAAGCGAACACGCAGGAGCTGAACCGGGCGACGCAGGACAAGTCGTATACAGAATCGATGTTGGCGCAAGCCATAGCAGCGTGGAAAACATCGCAGTCGGCGAGCAATCCGCAGACCCTGCAGCAGCAGCTCTCGCAACTGCAGGCCCAGCTCATCGACCTGGAGGCGCGCTACACCGAAGACCACCCGGACGTGATCAAGACCAAGGCAGACATTGCGCAGGTCAAGAAGAAGCTGGCGGAAATCAACGACGCATCCGCGACAGCAACCGACGCGACTAACGATAAGGGGTCTGGAACCGAGCCCCAGGAGATTCGCCAACTGCGCTTACAGATTCATCAGTATCAGGATCTGATCGCGCAGGCCACGCGCGACCAGAAGAAGTTTCAGCAGGAGATCGCAGTAGTATCAGAGCCGGGTGGCGGCGAGTCCGACCATTGAAGAGCAGTACAAGGATCTGGCCCGGGACTATGACAACGCGCAGAAGGTTTACCAGGATGACCTGAGCAACGAGAGCAAATCCGAAGATGGCGACGCAGGCGCAGCAGCAGGAAGGGCCGCAGATGACGCTGTTGATCCCGCGAGCCAGCCGGATCCGTATTGGCCGTTTTTCCCGAACCGGCTGTTGTTTGCAGGTGGAGGATTGGGAGCTGGTTTGGCGCTGGGGCTTGGTCTGGCGCTGTGGCTGGAGTTGCGCGACAAGTGCATTCGCACGGAGGCCGATGCCGAGGCCGCTCTGGATCTGCCTATGCTGGTTGCCGTGCCGTGGGTGGTAGAGACGGCACCGGTAAACGGAAACGGCAAAGGACGTTTCTGGAGCCGGAAAAAGCAGCCGGAGGAGAGGAAGGAAACGGCCAGAGTTTAGGGCGAAAGTGTTTTAGGTACGAAAGCGTTTCAGGCGAACGACTATGTACAAAGAGTTTTATGGCCTGCGGGCGAATCCGTTCAACGTAAATCCCGATCCGCGTTATCTGTTTCTGACGCGGCATACCGAGGAGGCGCTGGCGTGCCTGACTTATGGCATCCAGAGCCGCAAAGGGTTTGTGCTGCTGACCGGGGAAGTGGGGACGGGCAAGACCACGCTGATCAACAAGCTGCTGGAGTGGTTGCGATTGCAGCAGGTGGCGACCGCCTTCATTTTCAACTCGCGGCTGAACACACCGCAGTTTCTCGATTACATGATGGCGGACTTCGGCATTCCGTGCGATTCGAAGGCCAAGAGCCAGATCCTGCTGCGGCTCTACAACTGGCTGCTGGACCGCTACCGGGCGGGCGAGACGGCGGTGCTCATCGTGGATGAAGCGCAGAACCTCACCGATGAAGTGCTGGAAGAGATTCGCATGCTGACGAACCTGGAGACTTTCACGGAGAAGCTGCTGCAGATCGTACTGGTGGGCCAGCCCGAACTGGAGCAGAAGCTGAAGCAGCCGCAGCTGCGGCAGTTGCGGCAAAGGCTGACGCTGCGGGCCAAGACGCATCCGCTTACGCTGGAGGAGACCAAGGCTTATGTGCAGCAACGGCTGCGCATCGCAGGTTCCAACGGCCAGCAGATCTTCGATCCTGAATCTCTGGTTGCGATCCACCGCTATGCCAACGGAATTCCGCGGGTCATCAACCTGTTGTGCGAGCACTGCCTGGTGAGCGCGTTCGTGGACCAGCAGAAGGTGATCGTGCCTTCGGTGGTGGATGGCGTGGCGCGGGACTTTGATCTGGGCGACGGCAGCGCAGCCGGGGCTATGACGACGCCTCCGTCCGGCAGCGGGTGCGGAGAAGTTTGACTTGGTGGAAGCGTTGCGGTCGCTGGCCACATTAGCCGACCGGTTGCGCGAAGAAGAGAAGGACCTCCCCAAGGAAAGGAAACTATGAGCAGAATTCACGAAGCGTTGAAGAAAGCGGAACAGGAGCGGGCGGCATCGCAGGGAGGTCCGGCCCAGCCCAGTTTCGCGACCCCAGCGGCAGAGCCGCCGATGATGCCGGTGGAAGAGTCCCCGGTGGCGGTGGCGGCGGGAGTGCAGGCTGGCGGTGTTCCGCTGACTTCGGCGATGCCATCGTTCGCCAGTCCGTTTAGCCTGGACGCTTTGCTGGCGCGCTGCCCGCAACTGGAGTGGAGCCCGGACGAGAAGACCATGCTGTTTTTCAACGGCGACGACAGCGCGCGCGGCACCGAGGAATTCCGCACGCTGCGTTCGCGGCTGTATCACGCGCGCGAGAAGATGACGCTGAAGAAAATCCTGGTGACCAGCGCGCTGCCGAAAGAAGGCAAATCGTTCACCGCGGCAAACCTGGCGCAGGTGCTGGTGCGGCAGCATGGACGCCGCGTGCTGCTGATCGATGCCGACCTGCGCGGTCCGCGGCTGCACATGATGCTGGGCACGACTTCGTCTCCGGGTCTTTCCGACTATCTGCAGGGAGGGAACGACGAATTCTCGATCATGCAGCGCGGGCCGATGGAAAACCTGTTCTTTATTCCCAGCGGCCAGCAGATCTCCGATCCCGCCGAACTGGTGGCCAACGGGCGGCTGAAGTTTCTGCTGCAGCGGGTGGAGGCTCTGTTCGATTGGATCATCATCGATTCGCCGCCGGCGGTGCCGGTTTCCGATGCCAGCGTGCTGGCGAAGGCTTGCGACGGGGTGCTGATGGTGGTGCGCTCCAATGCGACGCCGGTCGATATGGCGCGCCGGGCGCGGCAGGAATTTCCCGATCAAGCGCTGGTGGGGGTCGTGCTGAACGGGACGGATCGTGAAGCCATCTCCGTATTCGCGCTATTACTACGAGGCGTATGTGAAGAATGTGACCGAGTCCAAGTCCTAGGGAAATTGGGGAAACGTGATCCGGCTGTTCAAAGTCCATTATCCGCTGCGCACGCTGGTTCTTCTGGCGGGCGAGGCCTTGATCGTTTGGTTCTCGTTCGTGGCGGGGATGCTGCTGGTGCAACAACTGCAAGGCCGGGAGTACGGCCTGTTGCGGGTCAGCATGAATTGTTCATTGAGGGCGGGTATCTAAAGATCCTGGTGGTCACCGGGATTGTGCTGCTGGTTTCGCACTGGTTCGATCTATACGATTCCTCCAAGCTGCGGCGCGAAGTTGGACCAGACGTTCCGGTTCTGTTCGTCCTGGGCCTGGTGGCGCTGGTGCTGGCGATCGTGGTCTTTTGCTTTCCCAGTTTCTGCCGGGGAACGTATTCCGCATTCCTGGGAGTGATCATCCTGACGTTGACGCTGCTGGGCTGGCGGGCGGCTTATGCCTGGATGGTGCAGCAGCCCTTCTTGCGGGAGCGGGTTTATGTGCTGGGCACGGGAGAGCGCGCGGAGCGGCTGGTGAGAGGTCTGCGCGAGCGCTCGGCTCTGGGAATTGAAGTGGTGGGATGGACCGGGGACGTGGACGGCGAATTGACGCGGGAGACCGTGGCCTCGCACTTGCTGGGTTTGGCGCGGGGCAGAGGCGTGCATCGCGTGATTGTTGCCATGCCGGACCGGCGCGGCACCTTGCCGGTGGAAGAATTGCTGGACCTGCGGCTGGGGGGCGTGAAGGTGGAAGAGGCGACCTCCTGGCTGGAGAGAATCTCAGGCAGGATTGAAGTGGAGCAGCTGTACCCCAGCTGGCTGATCTTTGCCGAAGGCTTCCGCTTCAGCACGTTCTTCCGGATGTTGCGGCGGGGGCTGAATTTTTCGGTGGCGCTGGTCGGACTGGTGCTCTCGCTGCCCCTGCTTCCGTTTATTGTGCTGGCGGTAAAGCTGGATTCTCCGGGGCCGGTGCTGTACCGGCAGCAGCGAGTGGGGCGGCGAGGGGCGATTTTTTACTGCTACAAGTTCCGCACCATGCGGCAGGATGCGGAAGCGGATACCGGCGCCACGTGGGCTGCAGACGACGATCCGCGGATCACGCGCGTGGGCAAATTCCTGCGCGCCTCGCGGCTGGATGAGATTCCGCAGCTGTGGTGCGTGCTGAAGGGCGACATGCATTTCGTGGGACCGCGCCCGGAGCGGCCGGAATTTGTCGAGTGGCTGAGCAAAGAGATTCCCTACTACGGTGTGCGCCATGTGGTGCGGCCCGGGCATCACGGGCTGGGCGCAGGTGCAGTACAAGTACGGCAACACGCTGGAAGACGCCCGGGAAAAGCTGCAGTACGACCTGTTCTATATCAAGAACGCCTCGCTTGGTCTGGATCTGCTGATCATGTTCCAGACCATCAAGATCGTGCTGCTGGGACGGGGAGCGCAATGAGGTGGGTCTTCTGGGGCGCCGCTTTTCTGATCGCCTACACCTACGTGGGTTATGCGGGCTGGTTGTGGCTGCGAGCCCGGCTTCGGCCATGGCCGGTGCTGCGCGCGCCAGCTGGAGCCTTACGTCTCCGTGGTGATGGTGGTGCGCGAACGAAGAGCGATGGCTCGAGAGCAAACTGCGGAATCTGCTGGATCTGGATTACCCGCCAGGAGCGCTGCCAGATCGTGGTGGTTTCGGACGGATCGACGGACCGGACCGAAGCGATTCTGCGCGAGCACGCGAGCGATCCGCGAGTGCAGGTGCTGATGAACCAGTTGTCGCGGGGGAAAGCGTGCGGATTGAACGACGCGATCTCCCTGGCGGCCGGGGAGGTGATTGTTTTTACCGATGCCCGCCAGAAGATCGAGGGCGGTGCGATACGGCTACTGATGGAGAACTTTGCCGACCCGGAAGTGGGCTGCGTGAGCGGGGCGCTGATGCTGGGCGATCCGGAGTCGGGCGAAGCCGCCAGAGGGATGGGGCTGTATTGGAGGATCGAAAAGAAGATTCGCGAACTGGAGTCGGATTCGGGCTCGGTCGTGGGCGCCACCGGTGCACTTTATGCGGTGCGGCGGGAGCTGCTGGCCGCGGTGCCGGAAGGGACGATTCTGGACGACGTTTATATTCCGATGCAGGTGGTGCGGCAGGGAAAGCGCGTGGTATTCGATCCGCGAGCGCGGGCCTGGGATAGTCCGGACCTGGGTGCGGATCGCGAGTTCGCCCGGAAAGTGCGGACGCTGAGCGGCAACTATCAACTGGTGCAATTGGCGCCGTGGCTGTTGAGCGGCAAGAATCCGATGCGCTTCGAATTCGTCAGCCACAAGTTGTTGAGGCTGGTAGTGCCGTTTGCACTGGCGGCCGTTTTGGTCGCTTCGATGGTTCTTCGCGGTCCGGTTTACCGGAGCGCGCTTGTGCTGCAGGCACTGTTCTACGGGCTGAGTTTGCTTGCGGGTTTGCGGCTGAGTCGCGGACCTCTCGCGCGGCTGGCGGACGCGGCGCTAACGTTTGTTGTGCTGAATGGCGCCGCAGCAGTGGCTTTTGTGAACTTCATCACCGGGCGTAAGGCGGTTTGGGTTCGCTGAACCGGGAACCTGCGAGAGTTGGGATTCGAGTTAGTCGTTTGGAAGCGAGTGAGGCTTGTTGAGAATTCTTTGGGCCAAAGCGAACAAGATTCTGCCGGTACACAGCGGCGGGGATATCCGTTCCTACAATATCGCGCGGCAGGTTGCGGCACAGCATGACCTCACGTTCTTTTCTTACTACGATGGCGCGCCGGACGAGGCATACGAAAAAGCGATGCAGGAACATTTTCCGGGGGCGCTCTGCCTGTGTACGGGAGAGCGGCATGACACCCCGCTCAGGCGCGGTCTGGATTATGTAGCGCGCCTTCCGCGCCGGGCTCCCTATGCCGTCAGCCGATTTGCCTGCCGCACGGTCGAGTTGCAGCTGCGGGCCTGGTATGCGGAGCAGGCCTTCGATGTTGCGGTTTGTGACTTCCTCGACGCAGCGGTCAATTTTCCAAAGAAACTCAGCATCCCCACGGTGTTGTTTCAACACAACGTGGAGAGCGAAATCTGGAGACGGCACGCTACGAACGGATCGGGCGGGCTCAAGAAGCTGGTGTATGGCATTGAGTTCTCCAAAATGCAACGCTACGAGCAGGAGGTGCTGCAGAGATTCCAGCACGTGATTGCCGTTTCGGAGCATGACAAGAAGCTGATGAGCGCATGGGTCGATGCGGAGCGCCTGACGGTGGTGCCGACCGGAGTAGATACGGAACAGTTCCATCCCGGCGAGCAACCTCACCTCAAGTCAGGCGGCGCTCAGAAAGATCTGCTGGTTCTTTTTGTGGGAGCGATGGACTGGGAGCCGAATGTAGATGCGGCGGAATATTTCTGCCGGGAAATTTGGCCCGGCATACTGGCCAGAGTGCCGGAGGCGCGGTTCCGGATTGTGGGACGGAACCCGGGTGCCAGAGTACGGCGGCTGGCGTCGACCTCGGTGGAAGTGACGGGACGGGTTCCATCGGTGGTCGATCATTTGCGCGAAGCGGCGGTGGTGGTGGTGCCTTTGCGGATTGGTGGCGGGACCCGCATCAAGATTTACGAAGCGATGGCGGTGGGCAAAGCCGTGGTTTCAACAACGGTTGGGGCCGAGGGGCTGGACGTCCATGACGGGCAGGACATTGTTTTATCCGATACACCGGAGAGGTTTGCGGAAGCAGTGGTTGCGCTTCTGCAGGACGCGGAACGCCGTGACCGGCTGGGGTGCGCTGCCGCCGAGTTGGCGGCAACGTATGGCTGGCCGCTCACCGGAGCAAAATTTGCGCAGATCCTGCAAGCGGTGGTCGGGGAATCCGTCAAGGTAGCCCCGCACCGCGGCCAGGCAGGTGAAAATCTGAAGAACACTTCGCAGTCCTGGTGAAAAGGCAACAGCCAGTGGAGGAGAGGAATTCTGATGGCGGTTCTTGAGAAGGATGTCCCAAGCGCCCGGTGGTCGCAGAGGTTCGCGCTGAATCGCGAGCCGCTGGAGGGCGCATTCTTCTGGCTGAGCGCATTCTACGTGGTTTATTGTGCGCGGCCGGAGGATTGGATTCCCTGGATCAAGTTCATCCCCCTGGCCAAGATTTCCGGCATTTTCGCACTGTTGGGACTTTTGATGAGCGCAGGGAGAGCCAAGCGGGGGTTTCGCGACCTGCCGCGGGAGGCAAGTTATTTTTTTGCGATGATCTGCCTGCTGTTCGTTTCCGCGTTCCTCTCTCCGGTGTGGAAAGGGGGCGCGTTTTTCAGGACACTGGATTTCAGCAAGGCTCTGGTGGCGTGGGTGCTGACGTTCCTGGTGATCACGAGCTTCGCCAGATTGCGGCGAATCATTTATATCCAGTCTGCCTCCGTCGCGGTGATTGCGGTCGTGTCAGTGTTGAAGGGGCGGTCGCATCCCCGGCTGGAAGGCGTGATTGGAGGAATCTATTCCAATCCTAACGACTTGGCCTTCGCGATTGTGCTTTCGCTGCCGTTCTGTTTTGCTTTCTTGCTGAGTACCCGGAGCATTCCGCGGAAGGCGGCCTGGGCGGGGGCGATGCTGGTCATGTGTACCGCACTGTTCATGACCGCTTCGCGCGCGGGATTCATCGACCTGCTGGTGACGGGCGCGGTGTGTTTGTGGCTTTTCGGAGTCAAGGGGAAACGGATTCACTTGATTGTGGCGGCCGCGGTGGTGGCGGTGGTGGTCGGATTGACGGCTGGGGGGCGGTTGAAAGATCGATTCTTCGCCATATCCGGAGAAGATCTCGATACCGGTATGGAAGTGAGCGCCCACGGCTCTTACGAACAACGCCGCCTGTTGATGATCGAGAGCCTGCAGGGAGTTGCGCACTATCCTCTCGGGATTGGATTGGGGAACTTCGCCAACTATTCCGGCACCTGGCGGGAAGTTCATGTGTCTTATCTCCAGATCGCGGTGGAGGGCGGAGTCGGCGCGTTTGTGCTGTACTTGCTCTTCTTTGGGCGTGGTTTCGGAAACCTCAGGCGGCTGCGCCGGCTGCCGAGCTACGACGCTGAGACAGATCTGTTCTCAGGGGCTCTGTACGGGTCGCTGGTAGGATTCGTAGTAGGAGCATTTTTTGCCCCCGAGGCTTACCAGTATTTCCCTTATTTCGCTGTGGCCTATACGTCGGTGTTGCTGGCGATCGCGAAGGAAAGAGAGCCGTCAGAAGTTCCGCCGCCAGATTCGAATCAGCCTCGACGACGGCTTAGAGTGCAGAGCCGGGCGGGCGAGTTGTCGGCGGTTCGCGGCGTCCCAGCCGAATATTCCAGGGCTAACAACGCGCTTTTCCGAAACCAGCGATGACGAGGCCGACGCAAAGATCGGGTGCGCAGCCCGCGGAACCGGCGAGTGTGGGGCGGGGTGGTGTGAGCCCGGCGCAAAAGCTCTCGTACTTGAGCCGCTGGCTGCCCAACTATCTTTGGCAAAGAGTAGCTCGGCAGCGGCCGCCGAACCGAACCCATGTGATCTTTGCTCTGGCCGACCACTTCGAGCCGGCGATCGTGCCGGAGGATGGCGCGGCTCGCGCTCCCTATACGGAACAAGAGCGGCGACTGGAGAACTGGTGTCAGGAATATCCGCGGCGGTTTACTAACTATCGCGATGCAGAAGGGCAGCCCTTTGTTCACACCTACTTCTATCCGGCGGAGCAATACGATCAGCGCCTGATTTCTCGCCTGGCCGAGCATTGCCACGCGGGCTGGGGTGAAATCGAGATTCATCTGCACCACGGAGTCGGAGCGCCGGACTCGGCGGAAAATACTCGGCGGCAGTTGGTCGAGTTCCGCGACCGGCTGGCCGTAGAGCATGGCTGCCTTTCGTACCGGGGGAAATCGACGCAGCCTGCGTATGCCTTCGTGCACGGTAACTTTGCGCTAGCGAATTCCAATAACGGGATGGCGTGCGGAGTAGACGACGAAATGCAGGTTCTGGCTGAGACCGGTTGCTACGGCGACTTTACTTTGCCGGCCGGTGCATTTCACCAGGCACAAACCAGCAAGATTAATTCAATTTATGAGTGCGACCTTCCGCTGACGGTGCGGGCTCCGCACCGCAAGGGGCGAGATGTGGCGCGAGGAAGAGTGCCGCAAGTCTTTCCGGTGGTGGTGCAGGGACCTCTCATGCTGGATTTCGACGCGCGCAATGGTTCGCGGCGATGGCGCATCGATAATGCGGCACTGACGGGGCCGAATCCGGCAAGCCTGCACCGGTTAAGACTGTGGAAGCGCGCCGCGATTGCAGTGGAGGGCCGGCCCGATTGGTTGTTTATTAAGCTGCATTGCCATGGCATGGATCCTCGACACGAAGAAGCCACGTTGGGTTCGGCCATGCAAGAATTCCTGCGCAAACTGGTGGACGGCGCGGAAGAAAGAAAGGAAACTCTGCATTTCGTTTCCGCACGAGAAATGGTGAACATCATCTTAGCGGCGTGCGACGGCAAAGAAGGGAATCCCGGAGAGTATCGCGATTATCAATTGAAGCGAGAGCGTCCGGCGTTGCCGGATTCCGGAAACCACGAGAGCTCGGCAGCGGTGCTGAAAGGATAGTGCATGTGCGGCATAGCAGGAATGGTCCAAACACGTCCTGACGGCGAGGTGGATCGAGCCGCAATTCACAGGATGTGCGAGGCCATCGTGCATCGGGGGCCCGACGATGAGGGCATCTTCGTAAAAGCTGGCGTGGGGCTGGGCATGCGCCGGCTCAGCATCATCGATCTGGCAGGTGGGCACCAACCAGTCTTCAACGAAGACAAAACCATTTGGATTGTCTTTAACGGCGAGATTTACAACTTTCCCGAGCTGCGTTCCCAACTGCATGCTCGCGGCCATCGCTTCTCCACCCACACTGACACGGAAGTTATTGTTCATCTTTACGAGGACTATGGCGCAGAATGCGTTCACAAGCTCCGGGGAATGTTCGCCTTCGCGCTTTACGACGAGCGGGCCGGCCGACTGCTTCTGGCGCGCGACCGCCTGGGGAAGAAGCCGCTGCACTACGCGCTGCATAACGGAACTCTGCTGTTTGCATCGGAGATGAAGGCCATTCTGGCAGTCAAGCCAGAGTTGGCCAAGGTCAATCATCCGGCGCTTCTGCAATACATGTATTTCGGATATATTCCCGATCCGGCCACGGCATTCGAGCCCATTCAGAAGCTGCCTCCGGGACATCTGCTGGAATTCGAAAAGGGTGAAGTGCGTATTCGCCAGTACTGGGATTTTCCACAGTACGGAACTTACGAGCCTGCGAGCGAAGAAGAGTTACTGGAAGAGCTTGAGTTTCGCATGGCGGAAGCGGTGCGAATCCGTTTGATTGCCGACGTCCCGCTTGGGGCGATGTTGAGCGGCGGCACGGACTCCTCAATAGTGGTTGCGTTGATGGCGCGGGCTAGTTCGCAGCCGGTGAAGACATTTACAGTTGGATTTCGCCAAGCCGATTTCAACGAGGCGCCTTACGCGCGCATGGTGGCGCAGAAGTTTGGCACGGATCATCACGAGTTGATGTTAGAGCCCGATCTGCTTGAGACGGTGGAGATGCTGACTCGCCATCTGGAGGAGCCGTTTGGGGACTCTTCCATGCTGCCGACGTACTTCATATCGTGTCTGGCGCGGAAGCACGTGAAGGTTGCGTTGTCGGGCGACGGCGGGGATGAAGCCTTCGCCGGTTATGATCGCTACCGTATCCATCTGGAGGATCGGTCTTACAAGTGGATCCCGGGATGGGCGGGAGTCTTATACCGTGACCACGTTCATCCTCTGGTTCCGTATCGAATGCCGGGGCGAAACCTGGCATATAGCATTTCGCTGCCCTGGAACGAGCGATACACGGAAGGCGTTTCCATGCAGCCGTTCCAGAGGGAAATGGGCGTTCTTGCCGACGACTTTGTGGCGCTGGATCGCGATCCGCTGAAGAGCTTCCGGGAATATCTGGATGAGGCTCCTGCGCACGATCCGTTGAGCCGGGTTTTGTATTTGGACAGCAAAACGTATTTACCCGGCGACATTCTCACCAAAGTGGACCGGATGAGCATGGCAACCTCGCTCGAAGCGCGGGTGCCGATGCTGGACCATGTATTGCTGGAGTGGGTTGCGGCGCTCGGGCCGCGATGGAAGATGCGCGACGGTGAGCAAAAATTTATTCTCAAGAAGCTGGCGAAGCGCGTGGGAATTCCGAGCGAGGTTCTCAACCGGCCGAAGCAAGGCTTCTCGTTGCCGCTGGGGCAGTGGATGCGCAATGAATTGAAGGATCTTGTGCTGGCGACGCTGCTGGATACGCAGACGCTGCAGCGCGGATATTTCAACGCGACCGGGCTAAGGCGGATGCTCGGCGAGCACTTCCAGGGTCGCAGAGATCACTCCGCCCGGCTGTGGCGGCTTCTCATCTTCGAATTGTGGCACCGGAACTTTCTAAAAAAAATCGGAAGGACGAATGAGCCGTTGCCCACAGCCGCGGTCGGCCTGAACGAGGGCGCCGGATGATCTCTCCCACGGCCGAAGGCGGCTCGAAAGAACCTCTTCTCGGTGCGACCGGGGTTTCGGGAGCTAGTGGTCCGCCGCGTGCGACGCGGAAGGGCTGCGGCATGTTTCTGA
The DNA here is from genome assembly GCA_963827005.1 of uncultured Acidobacteriaceae bacterium. Lineage (GTDB taxonomy): Bacteria > Acidobacteriota > Terriglobia > Terriglobales > Acidobacteriaceae > Sulfotelmatobacter. The sequence goes on along the minus strand of CAWGZD010000004.1, from coordinate 367,862 downwards.
TGATAGACAGCCTCCAGACCGGGGGGAGCGAGCGGCAGTTTTCAGCGCTTGCGAGGTCCGTGAACCGGGAGCGGTTCCGGTTGCACCTGGGCTGCATTCAGCGCAAGGGAGCGTTTCTTGAAGGCCTGGGAGACATCGCTGAATTTCCCGTGGGTGGCAGCTTATATGGCGCGCAGTCGCTAAAGACCCGGTGGCGGCTCGCTCGATATTTTAAGAACCACACCATCGGCATCGCGCATGCTTTTGATTTTTACTCGAACTTTATTCTGATCCCAGCTGCGAGATGGGCGCGCGTGCCGGTGGTGATTGGGAGCCAGCGGCAACTTGGCGACCTGCTCACATGGAAGCAAGAGCGTGCGCAGGCGGCGGTACTGCGCTGGTGTGACATGGTCGTGTGTAATTCGCGAGCGGCGGCTAACCGGTTGATGAAGCTAGGACTGAGGGAAAGCCGGCTTGCGGTCATCGGCAATGGGCTGCCTCCCGAGGCTTTTGCCGAAACTCCGGCAGCCCTGCCCCGGATGCCGGGAGAGTTGCGCATAGGGATAATCGCGCGGATGAACACACACGCCAAGAATCACGAACTTTTCCTTCGCGTGGCGGCAAGACTACACCAGCGGTTTCCGGCGCTGCAGTTTGTCCTTGTCGGCGACGGCCCTCTGCGCCCGGAACTCGAGCAAAAAGCGCGCGATCTTGGACTTGCGGGACAAGTTCTCTTCCTAGGCGATCGCAGAGATATTCCAGCGGTGTTGGCGTCGCTGGACATTTCAGTGTTGCCGTCGGCTTCGGAAAGCCTCTCCAACGTCATTCTTGAGTCCATGGCTGCCGGTGTGCCGGTCGTGGCAAATCGAGTGGGAGGAAATTGTGAACTAGTATCCGAAAACCGCGGACTTCTGGTTCCACCCGATGACGAGGAGGCACTGACGGACGCGATCGAACGCCTCTTGCGAGATGCGCCATTCCGAAGCGCGCTCGGACGCAACGCCAGTGCGTTTGCCCGCGCAAACTTTACGTTAGAGCACATGCGCGCGAGCCACGAAGCGCTTTATCAGGATTTGCTTGAGAAAAAACAATGGCGCTCGGCGTGAAGCGGACCCGGGATGCGGCAGATCGACTGAAAGTGGCGATTGTAGCGGCCTCCTTGCGGTATGTTGGAGGTCAGTCGGTGCAGGCAGACCTGCTTTTGCGCCACTGGCAGGATGATCCGGTCGTAGAAGCGCGATTCATCCCCATCGATCCGAGCCTCCCGCGTCTGCTGCGCTGGGTGGAGCGCGTTCCGTTTCTGCGCACTCTCGTTCGTCAGCCCCTATACCTGCTCAGTTTGTGGCGAGGCTTGGAAGGCGCAGACATAGCGCACATTTTTTCCGCGTCCTACTGGTCGTTCCTGGTTGCGCCGGCACCGGCGTGGGCGATCGCCCGGCTGAGAGGCAACAAAACGGTGATTCACTATCACAGCGGAGAGGCACGCGATCATTTACTTCGGTTTCGGAGCGCGCAGCTGGTTCTGAAAAGAGCGGACAGGATTGTGGTTCCCTCCGGCTATCTGACCGAGGTTTTCCAGGAGTTCGGGCTGGCGTCGCTGGCGATTCCGAACATCGTGGATGCAGCGCAATTCACGTATCGAGTGCGGCGGCCACTGCGTCCTCACCTGGTTTGCACGCGGGGCTTTCATCCTTACTACTGTGTTGATGTGGTTGTGCGGGCGTTTGCCGAAGTGCAAAAGACGTTTCCAGAAGCCCGTCTGGACCTGGTCGGCGGCGGGCCGCTTGAGGCCGAGATTCGAAATCTGGTGCGGCAGATGAATCTGAAAGGCGTCGAATTCAAGGGCGTGGTTAAGCACGGTGAGATTGGGCGCTGTTACGACGAGGCCGACATTTTTATCAATGCTTCCCGCCTCGACAATATGCCGGTGTCCGTTCTAGAAGCGTTTGCTTCGGGAATGCCGGTCGTCACGACGGAGCCGGAGGGAATGCGCTATCTGGTTGAGGATGGGCGGACGGGTTTGCTCTCGACCACGGGAGACGCGGCAGCGCTGGCACAGAACGTAATCCGTGTGCTGCAGGATTCAGAATTGGCGGGGAGCCTGGTGTCGAATGCGCGGCAGGAGTTCCAGCGTTACTCCTGGCCCGTAGTGCGGGAACAATGGTTGGAGGTTTATCGCGCCTTGGTGCCTGGTCAATCGAAAGCGGCGGATGAATTGGCTCCTAGCCACGTAGACTCCGTCAATCGCTAGTTCGCGGCCGCGGCAGCGACCGGCTCGTGCGCCTCTTTTTCCAGGCAAACTCTGTGCCACAACTCAAGATTCAACAGACGCCAGATGCGGTCATAGTGATCGCGATGTCCCGACCGATGCTCCTCGAACAGGCGTTCCACGGCCGAGCGCTGGAATAGCTCGCGCTCCATGCTGCGTGGTTCGAGAAGCAGGTTGCGGATGACGTCCAGCTGCGGACCGGCCAGCCAGCGGCTCCAGGGAGTGGGGAAGCCCAGCTTCGGGCGGTACAGGATGGACTGCGGCAGCAGATCTTCTACCGCTTTTTTCAGAATGCGTTTGCCGGCAAATCCGCCGACCTGCAGGTTCTGCGGGATATTCGTGGCAAATTCCACCAGGGGATGGTCGAGGAAGGGCACACGGCTCTCGATGGAGGCGGCCATGCTCATGTTGTCCTGCTTCATCAGGAGTTCGACCAGGTAAGTCTTGATGTCGGTATAGAGCAAGCGCTGCAGCATTTCGCCTGAGGAATGTTCCCAGTATTCCAATACGTTCTTGTAGGCTGCGCCGGCCGCGCATTCCTTGAGCACTTCGTTGGTGAGCAATCCGGCCTGATCGTTCTCGCTGAATGCGGAGAAGAAGTTGTCGAAATAGAAAGAAGCCCATGAACTGCCATTGCGGGCAAGGAAAGTGTGAGAAAGCTTGCGGCGAATCGTCGCGCTGATCGAGGCGGAATCGGCGATGGAACCGCGAATGGCGCTGCGGAGTCCGCCGGGGACCGTGCGTCGATAGATCCGGTCCCAGCGCGCGTTCTTGAGGGTGAAGGCATATCGCGTATAGCCGGCCAGAGTTTCATCGGCTCCTTCGCCGGTGAGCACAACCTTTACCCGCTGGTGCGCGAGCTGAGCTACGAAATAGAGAGGAACGCTGGAGGGCCAGACTATGGGTTCGTCCTCGTGCCAGATAAGATGCGGCAGGCTATCGAAAAAATCCTGCTGGCTGACGAGAACTTCATGGTGAATTGAATTGAGATGTTTGGCGACGACGCGAGCGTAAGGCAATTCGCTGTATGCGTCTTCGGCGTAACCCACGGAGAAAGTTTCGACAGGCGCGCGGCGGATCTTGGTCATCAACGCGGCCACAGCGCTCGAATCGACGCCGCCGCTGAGAAAGACTCCAAGCGGCACATCGCTCATCAGGTGACTACTTACGGCTTGCTCCAGCATCTCGCGGTAGGTCTGGATGTAATAACTCTCCGTGTGTGAAGGGTCGTTTTGGCGTACGGGCAGATCCCAGTAACACTCGATCCTGACTTGCCCGCTTCGATCGACCTCCATCCAGTGTCCGGGCATCAGCTTGCGAATTCCGTCGTAGAAAGTCTGCTCTCCAGAAAGATATCCGAAGGCCAGGTATTCGGGGAGGCCAGTGCGATCCAGCCCGGGGCTGGCTCCGGGGGCGGCGAGAATAACTTTGATCTCTGACCCGAAGACGATTTGCTCGGAGGTCAGCTGGTAGTAAAGCGGCTTGATGCCAAGGCGGTCGCGCGCGATGAAGAGCCGTTGACGGCGGGCGTCCCAGATGGCGAAGGCAAACATGCCGCGCAGGTGCTGCACGCATTCCGGACCGTATTCCTCGTAGAGGTGAACGATGGTTTCCGTGTCGCTATGGGTGCGGTAGTGGTGACCGAGCGACTGCAGTTTATCGCGCAAAACGGCATGGTTGTAGATCTCGCCGTTGAAAACAATCCAGACGGTACCGTCTTCGTTGCTGAGAGGTTGGTGTCCAGTAGCCAGGTCGACGATGCTGAGGCGGCGCATCGCAATCCCAACGGGGCCTGCAGTGTAGATACCTTCGTCGTCTGGACCGCGATGGACCATCGCGGCACACATCCGCCGAAGAGTCTCGGGATCGACCCGCGCGTCGCCGAATTGCATGATGCCGGTGATACCGCACATTGCTTGTACGTCCTCTGCTTCGCCGAAGTCTCGGCCGAGCGCACGAACCTTAAATCTCGATTTCCGAATCGAGCACGGTTTCGTGAAACGAGCCAGCGGCTGTTTCATCGGAGCAAGCCAATTCAGGCTGGCCGTGCCGGTTTGTCCACTCCAACCATTGTAGAGTGCCACCCTGCGAAATGAGGGATTCGCCGTGCAACTTCGCGAAACTCCCTTCGCAGAAGACGATGTGAACGACCCGACGATCCTTTACAGAGAAATAGAGAAACCGGGCGTCACTCGTCCATGGACCAAAACTCAAAGCTGCTCTCTGGGCTTGACGGAAGATCATCCAGTGCGTCGTGTGATCGCGCTGGTAACGGTAAACCGTTTCCGGTGCGAGAGCGTCACTTTGCTGCCGGTCGTCGCGGATAAACTCGGAAGCCGCTGCAATCTCGCCGAGCTCAGGAGTCAGAAGAACGGCATGTTCCGCAGGAAGCGCAACCTGAGCGCTACAGCGCACGACGGGTGCATTCAGCTTTGCTCCATACGCTGGCGAGACGTACTCCGAAACTATTTCGGGTTTCCATTGCGGATCAGTGACCGGAAGCAGGGTGAGTCGATGTGAGCGATCGGAACTGGCGGAGCCACCTTTTACCGCTGCAACGAAAGCGCTGCCACGACTGCGAATTGCGAGGTCGGGCGCAAAGTGCCAGGAGGTCTCGAGCAGATGCGAACCAATTCCCTCGGCGACGTCGCGGACGAGCCAGAAGCCGCCGGGCGAGTGGAACACGAACCGCCGGTGGCGCACGGGTTGGGAGAGCCGTTCGTAGCCGGAATGCGATCCTGCAAACAGGGTGAAGTTCGCGCCAGTGATCCACAGGTCCGTTTGCGTGGTGGGGATCGAACTCCAGGCGAACGGACCTTCGGCCTCGGCCTGGTCCAGGCTGTCAATCGACAGCGTGTTGTGAGCGCGGGTGCCGCGAAATGTGTTTCGTTCATCGCCGGGACCGATATAGCAGAAAGTTCCTGCATCGACCAGCCACGAACGTCCCGAGAAATTCAGTTTGACGCTCAAAGCATCCGCATGGCCATGCCCGCTGCGGGCGGTGCCTTGCGGGCCGGCGTCGATGACCATCTGTTGAGGAAAAGGCTCGGTGGCCTCCGCGATATAAAGTCCGCCGTCTCGAAACGATTGAGATTTCGGTGTGGGACGTAAGGTCGTCGGTTCAGCGCCGGACGCCAGCGCCGATTCGCCGAGCAGCCAGATCGATTCCTCCGTTAAGGTTGCACTGGATCGGAGGCGGTCGTCGGGAAAAAGTTCTGCCCCGATCACTAGCGGATCCCTCATGTGTTCCGAGCGGTTGCGCCTCGGGTTGAAAACTCTGCCCCCATCATCGTCGCCGAAGCCATCAGGCGCCCCGGTTTGAGCTAAAGCTCGAATGACAGACAGCATCCGCCTGAGGGGAAGGTCGAATGCGGAGGGAATCCCGATCCCATTGCGCGTCGCCAGCAGGCGCGCGTGCAGGAAGAAATCAAGAGCGTAGACGTGATAATACAAAGATTGCTCAAAATATACGCCGTCGGCGCGCACCTGACGGAGAGCTTCTTCCTGGACGATCCTCCAGCCGTCTCGCTTCCATTTTTCGGCAGACAAAAGTTGAGGATAGAGCGTGCCGATGAAAAAAAGCGCGACCGCCTCGCCCAGCAGATGCGTGTTGGGAGAGAAGTACGTGGAGAGATAGCGATCAATATGGCGGCCGTTCAAGGCCAATGCGCGCAGCAGATCGGCCTGGAATCTGGCGGGCACGGCCGGACACTCCGCGAGCAAATGGTTGAGCCAGATCCAGGACAGGCTGCGGAATGCGACTTCGAGGCTGCTGGCCCAGTTCGCACCGAGCGGGTAAGGGTTGGCGCTCTGCCAGGAATACCACTGAGCAAGGGCCTCCCGCACATATGCTTCGTCGCGAGTCAGCAGCCATGCCTTCGACAGAGTCACGAGATGTTGATGACGGCTCAGTTCCCACGTCACCTTGTGATCGCCGACCTGGCTGAAATCGAGAAAATTAATCTTGAACCATGGGATGAGCGGCGAGCGCAGACCGTGCGCGGCATCGAGGTGCCAATCGATTTCGGCTCCGTAGTCGAGGTCATGGAATCCCAGGAGTCGAAAACGGTGGCGGCAGATCTCATTGGCTTCCGTCACAATTGCATCCGCTTCATGGGGCAAATGCTCGCGCAGAAGGCTGACGCGCTTTGGGAGTTCCTCCGTCGAAAAGAAAAACTTTCCCGGCGATGCGGAATGGGTACGCAGGCCGTTCCGGCTCGGCTGGAGGCCGATACCGCACAAAGTGACGTCGAGCCGCTTCGAGACTTCCTGGCGCGCGCGGGTCTGCAGTTCGTCCCAAGTCATGCTGGACAAACGAGACCAGAGTCTTCGTCCGGTGAGAGGCACAACCCGAGTTTATCCTCAAGTTCCCGGTATACTCCAATCTGAATAGAGGAAGATTTCTAAGAAGCGAATAACTTAGGTCACCTTCGAAGCGGCTGAAGAACTGGCATACTAGAAGCTCGCCTTCATCAGGGCGTTGAGGAGTTGGAGAGTGGGTCTTTCGATCAGCGTGTTTGGGATGGGCTACGTGGGCTCAGTGACGGCCGCATGCTTCGCTCACGTGGGCCACCGGGTGATCGGAGTCGACGTTAGCCCCGCGAAAGTAGAGATGATGGTTGCCGGGCGCACCCCGATCATAGAAGCCCGGATGAGCGAACTGGTGGAGGAAGGACATCGCGCGGGGACTCTTCATGCCACCACCGACGCGCTGGAGGCGGTTCGCAGCTCGGAGATTTCATTCGTATGCGTCGGCACTCCGAGTTTGCGGAGCGGGAAGCTCGACCTGAGTTATGTGGAGCGGGTAATTCGCGAAATTGGCGCCGCCCTCAAGCAGAAGAATTCCTACCATGTGATCGTGTTGCGCAGTACGGTTTTGCCAGGCACGACCGAGTCCTTGGTCATTCCGACGTTGGAGAAGGCCAGCGGCCTTCGCGCAGGAACGGATTTTGCAGTGTGCTACAACCCGGAATTCATGCGCGAAGGAAGTGCGGTTGCTGATTTTCTCCAGCCTCCTTACACGGTGCTCGGGGCGCAGGATGCGAAACATCTCGACACGGTTAGACAACTGTACAAGACGATCCCCGGTTCGGTTTTCGAAACCAGCGTCCCTGTGGCGGAGATGGTGAAATATGTGTGCAATGCATTCCATGCAGTGAAGGTGGGCTTTGCGAACGAAGTCGGCACGCTGTGCAAGAGCCTGGGCGTGGATACCGAGGCGGTCACGAAGATCTACACTTCAGATACGAAGTTGAACATTTCTCCCGCCTACCTTTCGCCGGGGTTTGCTTTCGGCGGATCGTGCCTGCCGAAGGATTTGCGCGCGCTGGGTCACCGCGCGAAGGAACTCGATCTCGCGTTGCCTCTTTTGGAGTCGGTTTTGCCGAGCAACGCGCTGCACATTGATCGAGCGGTTGATGCGGTGTTGCGCACAAATAAAAAGAGGATTTCGTTTCTGGGGTTGAGCTTTAAATCGGGAACCGACGACCTTAGAGAAAGCCCGCAGGTACAGATGATTAAGCGTCTGCTCGGAGAAGGCAGCCAGGTGCGGATATGGGATCGGGACGTTTCTCTGGGACGGCTGGCTGGCTCGAACCGGCAGTATATTGAGGAAGTCATCCCGCACATCGGATCTCTGTTGTCTGCCGACCTTGAAGAAGTCGTGCGAAGTGGCGAAGTCGTCGTGATCGCTACCAAGGTCGATAAGGACCCGCTTGCCCGCTGCCTCCGCCATGACCAGATTGTGATCGACCTGATCAATTTGGCATCGGCTTCTCGACCCAGTGCGGCCGCCTTGTACCAGGGGATTTGCTGGTAGGCATGACTTCCACGCGGCTCTCAGAGGACACTTGCTGCTACTGATCGATATAGATTCGCGAATGATCACTTTCAGGAATCCTTCGCAATGAACGTGAAAATCACCGATCCAGGAGCGGTCGACTGGGCGCGGTTGGACGGGTTTGCCGACCGCACGGTTTTCCAGACGCGCGAATGGCTGCACTTCGTACGTGAAACTCAACGTGCCAAGATCGTTCTATGCGAAATGGTTGAAGCCGGAGAGACGGTTGGTTATTTTTCCGGACTGGTTTTCTCTCGCTTCGGCGTGCGGATTCTCGGGAGTTCGTTCCCGGGATGGACCACGCCGTACATGGGATTCAACCTCGTGCCCGGGGCGTCACGTAAGGCGGCTTTGGCCGCCATTGAGCGGATGGCATGGGACACGCTGAAGTGCCTGCACATGGAAGTGTCCGATCCTTTTTTCACGGTCGACGACGGCGAGGAAAATGGATTTAGCTGTGAAGCCTATGCTTCGTACCGCAGCGATCTTGCTCAGACGGAAGATAAATTGTTCAGCAGCATGGATAGTGCCTGCCGCCGCTGTGTGCGAAAAGCGGAAAAGAGCGGTGTCACGATTGAGGAAGCTCACGATCTGGGTTTCGCGGATGAATACTATGAACAATTGAAGGATGTATTCGCGAAGCAGAGTCTAGTACCGACCTATACCGTGGAGCGAGTGCGGGCACTGGTTCGAAATCTCGAACCAACTGGGCGCATTCTGCTGGTGCGAGCGCGTGACGCGAGCGGAAAGTGCATTGCGACAGGGATATTTCCGGGCTTCAATAAAATCGCAGAATTTTGGGGCAACGCCAGTTTCCGTTCCAGCCAGAGCCTGCGGCCAAACGAAGCCATTCACTGGCATGCCATGAAGTACTGGAAGCGTCGCGGCGCTGAGATCTACGATTGGGGCGGCGAAGGCACTTACAAAGAGAAGTACGGCTGTATTGCGCACCGCGTGCCGTGGTTCACCAAGTCGCGCTTCGAGTTCATCGGAAAGTTGCGCGGCCAGGCCCGGGCGATGTTCGAGAGAAAACAACGGTTTCAAGGATGGCTGCAGCGCCGGCGAAGGCCTGCGGAGGGCGATGAGGGCGATTCGGGGGAAGCTTCGTAGCTGAGGAACGCCGCGGACTTGCGAGATTTGGTGAGGGCCGCGCTGCAAGCGCCGCCCTACCTACTGTGAGGCCAGATGAATCTTTGGTAACCATAAGTGTGACGTTGCCCTCGCATCCCTTGTTAAAATCTAAGGATCAGAATCTGCGCGTCTGGATTGGGCGAACTAATGAGAACGGCTGCAAAATCCGAGGCAAAATGCTGAAGAGGGGACTCAAGCACCTTTCACGCGTTAGCGACGTACTTTTTCGTAAGCTCAGGATCGAGCGGGACATCACAATCTTTCCGGACGATGTTTTTCTTACCTCCTATCCGCGATCGGGCAATACCTGGACGCGATTCCTGATTGGCAATCTGGCGTATCAGAACGAGGCGGTTACTTTTCTTAGCGTCGAACGGCTGGTTCCGGATATGTATAAACATTCGGACCGTGTGCTGCGCGGACTTGCGCGGCCGCGAATTGTGAAGAGCCACGAATGCTTCGATCCGCGCTACAGGAAGGTGATCTACATTGTGCGCGACCCACGAGACGTCGCGGTGTCGAACTATCACTGGGAACTGAAGCTGCGATCGGTAAAGGAAGGGTACGCGATCGAAGATTTCGTCCCGCGCTGGATGGCTCCGCAATTCTGGTCCCGCATTGGCTCCTGGGGAGATCATGTGAGCAGTTGGTTAGCGACGCGGCAGGGCCATGAGGGCTTTTTGCTGTTGCGCTATGAAGATCTGAAGGAAAATCCGCAGCGCGAACTGGCGCGAGTGGCTGGATTTTTGGGGATCGAAGCGACGCAGGAACGCGTAATCAGGGCTGTCGAGCTCAGTTCCGCGGATAATATGCGAAAGATGGAAACCGAAGAGAGCGGAAAGTGGGTTGCGACCACGCTCACACGCCAGGACAAGCCTTTTGTCCGCAATGCTACCTCCGGTGGCTGGAAAACTGTGTTGCCCGAGAAAACCGTCGCGTACATTGAGACTCACTGGGGCCATTTGATGCAGGAGCTTGGATATGAACTCGCGACGCCGGCTCTCGACCTTGCGGCAAATGCCTCGCGGCAGGAAAAATAGCAAATTCCAGGCCAGCCTAGAAGTTGCGTGGCAAACCGTCGCCATCCGCGCGTGTGAAGTGGATGCGGGACTGGGTTTCCGCGAAGGGTTGCACTAGCGCGCTCAGATTCTTGCCGGCCGCAAAAATAAAGTTGGAGGGCGAGCCCAAGAAGCCGGCATGCTCAAAGGCGCGAGCCCAGAGTCGGTGGCTCTGGTTGGAGACGATCAAGTCCACTCCCATCTCTACCAGGGCTGAGGACGCGGCTTGCACCACGGGCAACGCGTCCTCGGGCGAGGCCCAGCAATCCACAATCGACCCCACACGCATCGCTCCATATTTTTCGTCCTTGCGACGCTCTCCAACTACCGCCCAGCCAATATCCTGGCCCCTGCGGCGGATTCGCAGGCGAGTAAAATGTGTGTCGCTTGCGGGGTAGAGCGTGCGTAGCGTTTGACTGTCTCGCACGGCAGTCATCGCATATTGATCCTTCGCTCGCTCCCAGAGAGAGTCAGCCCAATCAGAAAAATCCTCGACGCGCTCGACGGTGAAGGGAGCGGGTTTCGGAGCCCGCAGCGTTCGCAAGCTCTGGATCATCCGTACTCCAGTCCAGCCCGTCCCGGTGATGGCAGCCAGATCGAGCAGTAACCTTCGGGAGGGAGACGTGCGCAGCGCCTGCATCTCCCTGAAAAAGCGGTTGGGACGCACGATCTTGAAATAGAAGGGAAGCAGAAAATGGGACCAGCCCAGGCGCACCAGCATCTGGGGGAGCGGGCGATCATAGCCACCCATGCCAAGGCAATAGAGCAGAGGTGAGCGGCCCATGGCATGTTTCAGCAACATGCCTCCGACGGCCGCGTAGGACTTATTGATGATTCCCTCCGACAGCGGATGGTGATAGTAGGCAACGTTGCGCGTGACGCCATCTGCGAAGGAGAAGCTTTGTTGCTTCAACGCATAGCCGCCGCGCACCGCGCCGTTCTCCAGGGCGACGAAATATTCCTGATACAGCTTGGCACCATCGACTTGCGGCAGCCATCGGGGTTGAGCGAAACGAAAAAATACGAGGCTTGGCTCTGCGCCGGCGGCTTTCAGGCGCTCGTTGAATTCCTGAACCGCTGGCTGGTGCTCTTCGCGGTATGGCTGGATGACGATTGACATAGCGGCTGCTAGCGCGGAGCTTTTTGCAGTTTGCTCTCAACCAGCCGCGCAGCTTCGCCGACATTCCGCATCTGCTCCATTTCTTCTGGAGACAACTGAAGGCCAAATTTCTCTTCCAGTGCGAGCACGAAGTTCAAATGCTGCGTCGAATCCCAGGACTCGATGGCTTCAGGCGAAGACTCAGCCGTGATTCGATCCAAGGGGACACCGAAAAGATCGGAGGCTATGCCTCGAACCTGGTCGAGAATAGTTGGCGTCAATTGCTTTCTCCCGGGCTAGTTTTTAACCGGATCCATTCCGGAGTGGCGATTGTATGATGCTGCAGGTCGAGAGTCCAAACCGAGCCGTCGGAGTTCTCTTCGAGAACCTGGAACCCGTGACGGGCATAGAAATCGCGGGCTGCAGCGTTCTTCCTGGTTGAGACGAAGCGCCCGGCGAGGCGGCGACGGCCGCGAGTGGCAGCACCCAGAGCGAGATGTGAGAGCAGTGCGGTTTCCACGTTTCTGCCAATGACACGGCAACTCAGCAGGAAAGTTTCGATGTTGCAGGTTTCGGCTTCATCGCGGGTAATGGCCACTCCGACAAGGCCATGGTCTCCAAACCGGTCGCGGACCTTGATGGCGAGAACCTGCCAGTCCGGGCAAGCGGCCATCTCCGCGATCTGTTGTTCCGTGTGGCGCTGAGTCGTCAGATTGAATTGATTGGTCTTTTGCGTGAGTTGTGCGATTCGAGCCAGCGTCGCTGGCGAGACTGGAGCACTTCCGCTTCCTGTTCGAGATAACGAAAAAAATCTTCCTTGCTCTGGAAGTTCTGTTCCGCCTGCGAGCGCTCGCGCTGCGCCGCGTAGAGGCCGGTGCGCTGCTGATCTTCGCTGGAAAGTGCTAGGCGTTCGAAGACCGGGACAATCCCGAGAGCGCGTCAGCATAGGCGAGGGAGTCCTCGGGCAGATCGATGATCGTGACTTCCGGAAGAGCGCTGCGAACCTGCTCGCGCTCCACTGGGTTGTCGTCGAGAAAGGCAAGGGTATCGACTCCGACGTTTAGTTCTGAGGCGATCTCGCGCAAGTTCTGCGCTTTTCATTCCAGTTGATGCGCAGGGCGGAGAAATCCTTCGGCCGCAGCAACATCCCGGGATGATTCTCCAACGCTTCCATTGCATCTTCAAGATTATTCTTGCTGCAGATGGCGAGCAGAATTCCTCGCCGCGACAAATCCAGCATGGCTCGCTGCAGATTCTGATATGCACGCGCCGGGATATTCTGCGCCGAGTTTGATTCCAGCCATGCCGTCTTCGCCGATCACGCCTCCCCACAGCGTGTTGTCGAGGTCCAGCCACCAGCACCTTGACGGTCTTCCCGGAAAGAGGAACGAGGAAGCGCAACCACTCGCGAGCCAGATGAATCAAGTGATCGGCGGCGATCGGCATTCTGGCGAACGAGCCATTTTCGTTCGTCATGCCAGCGCAGGCGGCCATGGCGGGCGACGAGCCCGTCGTAGTCCAGCGAATAGACGCCAGCGATGTTCACCGCGCCCCGCGGCGAGTTCCCGATTGATCTGCTGGATCGCGCCGGATTGGCCAGTATTCAGCGGCGTGGTCAAGAAGTCCCGATGCCCGGACGCGCGGGAAGTTCAAGGGAATGCACTATCAAGCGCGGCCGACTTCGCTCGCGAAATCGCTCGCATCCACTGGCCGAAGGCTGTTGGAGACGCGCTGTATGGCTTCGCTGAGGCGCTTCGGGCGCGAGATCCGGATACTCCTGCCACAGATCGGGACGCGATATCCGCCGTCCGTCGCGGCAAGAATCACAGCGTCCGGGGAAAATCGGTAAAGAGAACTCTCGGGGTCGAGGATTTCCTGCGCGTAGGCGTTGAAGTCTCCGAGTTGAACAGTACAGATCGATTCCATGTACGAAAGCTTCGGCCCTGAGCAGCGGAATCGCCGGCTCTACGGTGAAGGAACGCAATATCGCGATGCGATAGGGCACCAGGGGAAGTTTGCCGCGCAGTTGTTCATAGCGGGACACCAGAAAGGCCGCGGCACCAGCGCTTGATTCCGCACGCCAGAGTTCGGCAAGACGCAGAGAAGCCAGTTCCGGCGACCCGGCAGCGATCAAGCGATCGGCTTCGCTTCGCAGGTCCAGATGTTTGGAATCCGAGGTCATTCTTCTGCGGGCCTCGCTGAGCGCTCCAGATATTCGAGAAGGAGCTTGTTCCTCGTGTAGACCCAGGCTATGCGGCGCCCTGCAAAAGCTACGGCCGGAAGCGGCGGCTTCACTACGAGTCCGCCTTGGGCACGGCTCAGCGCGAGTTGGTTCTCCAAGTTGTCGATTTCATAGCAAAGGTGGTGCAAGCCGCCGCCACGCTTCAAGAACGGAATGACCGGTGAATTCTCTCCGGCCGGCTCCACGAGTTCGAGTACAGGATTTGCAGCCAGCTTGCTCCGCAGAAACGTTACCCGCACGGCTTGATGAGGATCGTGGAAGATTGTGCCATCCCACTCGGCCCGTAGCGAATCCAGGAAGCTCTGCACCGAGTTTTGGATGGAAGCGACAACGAAACCGATGTGGTGAAACGTGCCTTGAGGATGGGCGATTGCACCCACGGAGGATTCCATTTAGGCAGGGCGCCCCGCCGCGAATAGGTTTTGTTTCCAAGGCATCATTTCAACTCGACGATAAAAACATCGGTCCGGTATTTGTCGCCGTTCGGTGTTTTCCCAAGCTGGTCTTCCCAGTCGGAAGTAAACATGAAGAATCGTCCATCCTGCGAAACATTTCCTCGCGGCGTCGACCAGAAGCCGTTTCTGGCGGTGCTGTAAGTGTGGGCAAATCGCCAGACCTTGGAAGCTTTTCCGTCCAGTTTCCGCGCAGTCGATTTCATTCTCCCATGGTCCGGTAACGAGCGGCGACAACTCCCGGTGTATCAGGATTGTTCGGTCTGTAGGTGGAGAAGCAGACCGGAGCAGAATCGTTCGGGTCGACATTATTCCACGAAAAATGAGAGTCGTACCAGAATCCTTTAGCGGGCTCCAATCCGCTAATGACTCGGAGTGAAGCTTCCAGATGGTCCAGCGGCCTCAGCCAGACGTCCATAGGATGGGTCAGGCCGGAGGACCAATGATGTGAGAATAGCCCATGGCGTGGTGTCCACTGCAGCCCCGGGGGCAGACGCCGACATCCATACTGTCGATCTCCCAGATCACCCAGCCATGGCCGATACCGCCGCGCACCGCGCCCCATGATAAACGAACTTTCCCGACTTCGCCATGCGGGCGTTATGAAGGAGGAAGCGGTCGGGAATGGAAACTATCCCTTTGGGTCCCCACTGGCCGCCGATCTCACCGGTTTGCGTGTTATACCAGCGGCATCCCTGCGTCCGATCGTAGATGTAGACCAAAGTAATTCTTGTCTTGCTCCGGGCCCAGCGTGGTCATGAAGCGGTTGTCGTCGGCGCTTACGGTGACGGAATGTCCCGAATCGCGAGGCCCAAGCTTTGACGCATTTCGAAGGGTCGTTCACCTCGTTACCCGGCCGGTCGATGTGTCGTATTGCTCAAAGACCGCCATCCGCCGATTCATGCCATAGAGGATGTTGGGCTGCTGGAAGCTGAACTGTGGTTCCGCCCCCCAGCCCAGATTCGGGCTCGCGGGCAGGCCGCGCCTTCATGGTCGCAGGGTCGAAATCGTAGAGCAGAAACGAACCTCCGGACGTTGTCACGTAGAACATCGTGGAATTCTTGTTCCACGAATTCTGCTCTGCGGAAGAGGGTGTGAAGAGCGGGCGCGCAGGACTGCACTGGATCCGATCTGGCGTCAGTGACGCGCAGAATGCGCGATCCGAAAGTCGGATCACGTAATGATTGATCCTGCTGGTCCGATCGCCGGAGGCTTCTCAGGATAGGGTTCGACTTGGCGGTCGGTGGGCGCACAATATTCCGGCGGGCCACAGGTACCGTCTGCTTGGGCGTCAGGGCGAGGGTTTGCAGGACTCTGGCTGCACAGGCCGCCAGGCTAAAACCCAGCGCAGCGAACCACCTGAAAAAGATTCTCATTGCAAAGGTTGATGACGGCCGCGTTTCCATCGACCTGGCTACGTGAATCCATTCTAATTAGTTATCCGAAGACTGCCAATATACGAGAGTGGGCGCGGAGCAGATTAATCGGCGTCCGAGGGCGGAACCGGCAGTTCCAGAGCTGAAAGATTGGAGAAGCGGCCCAGTGGAGTGTTTACTTTGAGCCAAAGCTTGGTGCTAAGAAATCGAGGATAGACCGAGGCGAGACACTTCGACCGAAACCCAGGGCGCCGCTGTTCCGGGTCCAAGGTCAAGGGATAGCCGAAGTCCTGCAGGCTCCCTCCGATCAGGCCTTCAAGTGCCACAATCTGCTGATGAGTTAATCCTTGCTTCCAGCGGTTGACCGGATTTTGCGCTTCCTTCCCGTCGCCCAGGAACGAGGAATTGGATTCGCGGAGCCGTCCCAAGCCGTGTTTCCTGGATGCGATCGTAGTCCAGGTCGTGATCAAGAAAGTCTGCCAGCCGAGCTAAAACAAGTACGAGGCTCCGTGACGAGCTCTTCATAGTGAATTTCAATGTAATCCTGGGGAATCTGGCGGCCGTATTGCCTGCCCGTTCTGGACCATCCACTCCCAATAGAGAGCCGTCTCCAGCAATCCGCGGGATTTCCGGCTCCATGGAAACGGTCGGAATTCTCCCATCTTCATGAGCGACAGGGCAATGTCGCGTCCATCGCGGACAATGTGTACGAACAAGGCGTTCGGGATATCTCGCTTGATGCGGGGCACGTGCAGAACGCTGTCAGGATCGTAAACGGCCCACCGTTGTACGCCTTGGCTCTGCGCAACCTCGTCCATGACGATACGCATGAAGTCCCCGCCGTTCCTGGATTCCGCCAGCAATTTGGTGGAAAGCGGTCCAGCCTGCAAGCCGGAGCGCGCGAAGCCTTTGCTCTGCATCCAGGCATTGACAATCTTCTCGCGGTTACGAGGGTTCTCAAGGAACCGAAACGAGGCACCAGGATTTTGTAGATGGGAAGGTAACCGCGGTAGACGGCAAACCCGCCGGCCGAAAGCAATGTGTCGTAAAGAAGATTTGTTCCGGAGCGGTGACAGCCCATCACGAAGACCGGGCGCCGCTGCCGCTCAGTGCGATTCATGCTGCCTTGTGCGGAGGCGCCGCTCTCAGCAGTTCCAGTCATGAGCGTAGGGTTTGAGGTCGATTGTAGCATTCGCGTAAATGTCTCTCGTGGCCGTTTTGAGCCGTTCCAAATCTATGGGAGCGGGCTTGTGCGGCGAAGTAACCTGGCGCGCACGCGGTCATAGAGGGAGTTGCCCAGAACCACCCTGGCAGCCTCACGCAATCCGTTCTGAGCGCGCATACGAGAGAGTGATTTGCCCTCGGATATCGCGGCAAACGCGCTCAAAGAAACATTGCGTAACATCGCTACTCTGCCCAGGGCGAAAGTGTCTGTATCTTCTGAATTCGCCTGAATACGGCTGGTGGCGAGAGTTCGGTAGCCTGCGGCGCGTGCAACCGCCACTACACGCTGATTGCAGCGGCCTCCCGGGCACGAGAAATGATTTACAGGCTGGCCCAGGATCTGCTCCAGCTGCTCTTTGGCGTCCGAAATTTCACGCTGCAGGCCGCTCTCGTCAAGATCGGTGAGATACGGATGAGTCATGGAGTGACATCCAATCTCGAAACCTTGCCCGCTGAGTTCCGTGAGTTGCGCAGGTGAAAGATAGCCGGGCGTCCCCAACTTTCCAGATGTGATGAAGAACGTTGCGTTGAAGCCGGCTTGCCGCAGAATCGGAGCGGCCGACAGCAGGTCTGTTTCGCAGCCATCGTCGAAGGTAATGGCCACATTACGTCCCACTGGAAATGCCAGAGCCTGGCCAACGCTCACGCCCTGCCAGGCGTTCTGCTTCAGGTAATCCATTTGGGCTCGAAAGTCCGGCTCCGGCAAGACATAACGGACATACCCCGGTTCGGACTGACAAAGGCGCCGTCCGGGGATCTCCAGCTCGTGATACATCAAAAAGACGATGGAATGCTTGGGCATCAACGATCGCTTTGCCGGAACTTAAGAGCCGGTAGTCTTCCCAGACTCTTTCAAGGCCGATTCCGCCGGGCTAGTTTCCACTGCAGGGAGTGGAAGAAGGCTGAATACGATTCCAATCCCGTGTGGTTCAAGTTCAATCTCCTGTTCACATGTCTTGCGCTCAAGATCGTAGAGCGCGATATGGGATGGTTTGCGCCGACGCGAGTTGCCTTTGACCCACGTTACATTCTCGACGAACTTAGTGGGGCGTACTCGCGTGAAGCCGACCCACAAGTAGCGTTCGTCAAGCGGCAGCACACCACGGCACCAGCCCAGGGCCTGGCCGGGTTGTCCGCTCAATTGATTCAGGTCGATCGTCTGCTCGATTTGCAGCGTCTTCCGGTTCGCGATAACAACGTGGCCATCAACCGTGGTGAAATAGATTCCGTCTCCAAAAATGTAGCCGTCGTGCGGCCTCTGCACCGCGATATCGATGCGCGGGCCCGGAGTGGTGAGGCAGATGGCGTCGCGCTGCTGCATGCGTGTAACCCAGACTTCCTGGTCGAGCTCGAACACATGATTCGGATGAGACTTGTGGGGCTTGGTCGTCGGGACCTTGCGATAGTCCGTCTGCCGCGAGAACCTTGCCCAGGGATCTTCGCCCAACACGTTCCATTCTCTGACCATGGTGCCCGCAGTCGTGATCTCAACCACCATATCGAGTCCGGTCACGACCACCAGGAGCGTACCCCGCTCGCTGGGGCTAACATGATGGAGATCGTTAAAGCAGGGGAGGGAAATGTAGTGCAGCAATCGAAAGCTAGGAAGCTCGTAAACCAACACCTCGGTGGATGTACAGGTGTAGAGCTTATTTCCACGGAGCGTGGCTGACTTGAACAGAATGGCCGGCAACTCATCGGGACAGACTTCGGGCGGAGAAACGTATTCCACACACGCGCGCGATTGATTGTTCGCCGGATCGAGTTCAATTACGAGGGCTTGCTCACACGATTGCCATTCTTCCAGCTTGCGGAAAACGGTGCTGCGCAGCCGCCCGCCAGCCACGTAGAAGTTATTCATCGACAAGGTCCGATTGTTAGAAGTCTATTCCTTCTTTTTCGCTGAACGAACTGTAGCGGCCCTCGAAATGCGGGCAGGAGGCTGAGCCGGGGACGAGAACCTCTCGTCAGCCGCACTGGCCCGACTTCAGAATCGCCGGTTCGATATGCTCGCTCACCGCGGCAAGAAGATCTTCTCGCAAGTATGGCCCAGAGGCCAGCAGCCCAGAAAGTAACGGGTTCTTGTTGTTGCAACGTAAGGGCGTGTTCTCCAGAGTGCTGACGAACCCACCGGCGCTGAGTACCAAAGCTGCCCCAGCCGCCACGTCCCACTCGTTCTTGGGAGTCAATGTAAAGGTAACATCTGCGAGTCCGGCCGAGACCAGGGCCAGCTTGTAGGCAACGGAGCCCATGGGGCGAATCTCGAAGGCAGCGGTCTCAAACGGTTTCCATTCGCCGCGCTTGACTTCGCTGCGGCTCGCGAGCACCAGGGCGCCTTCCAGACTTTTTCGCTGGCTGGGGCGGGAAGGCTTGCCGTTGTAGTTAACTCCGGATTCGATCGATCCCAGAAAGGTTTCATCGGTTGCTGGATTGTAGATCCCGCCTGCGACGGGCCGGCCATCGTCAACGAATCCGATCGAAACGCAAAACTCCGGGATTCCCTTGACGAACTCGCGGGTGCCGTCGAGCGGGTCGACCACCCACACGCGCGAGCGCTGCAGGCGGATGGGGTCATCGACGCTCTCTTCGGAAAGCCAACCCTCTCCATCGCGCAGCAGTTCTTTGCGCAGGACGGCGTCCAAGGCGCGATCTGCTTCAGTTACCGGATCGTGCCCAGCTTTGTATTTGGTTTCAACCGCGCCCGGTGTGAAGCGGGCAAAAACCGCGCGCGAGGCTTCAAGAGCGGCGTGAATGCGTTCCAGGACGTGCGCGTAGGATTTTGATTCCATAGGTTTCGAAGGCGCTTACTAAGAACTGAGAACTCACAACCGACTTCAAGCCATCAGCATGCGCGCGCCCGTGGCCAGCAGCACGGCGCAAAGAATGCGCCGCAGCCAGGGGACGGGAACTCGCGTGCTCAAATACGATCCGATCAGGCCGCCGGGAACCGAGCCGAGAAGAAGCGCGCCGACGAGATGGACATTGACATTGTGCATACGAAAATGGAGAAGGCTGGTGACGCCGGTGAGGATCAGAGCATGCACGATGTCGGTACCCACCATGACCTTCGGCTGAAAGCTGTAGAACAGCAAGAGCATCATCATGACGATGCTGCCGGAGCCCACCGAAGTAATGCCCACGAGAAAGCCCGCTACCAGGCCGATGACCGACATTCCGAGAAACGTCTTTGCCGTCAGCGGTTGCATGGGCGCTCCGGCAACCCGGTCTTCGATCTTCTTCTGGAAGAACAAGAAAGTAGGAATGCAAACCAGGAGCACTCCGACAGCGATGGTGATGAAGTGATTGACGCCATTGCCGTAAACGTTGCGGAGATGAACCAGGAAACTGACGCCCAGATAAGAACCAGGCGCGCTGCCGGCAGCGAGTGCCAACACCACCCTCCGCCTCACCGTGCCTTTGCGCAGATGAACCACGCTGGCGCCGATCTTGGTGAAGAAGTTGAAGAGCGCATCCGAGCCCACGGCGAGGATGGGGGGAACGCCCAAGCCGAAAATAAGGATGGGGAGCAGGAGAACGCCGCCCCCGACTCCCGTCATTCCAATGAGGGTTCCGACTCCAAAACCCACCAGGATTTTGATCAGCAGATCCATGACAATACGAGCTTCAGCCTCTCCATCCCTGTCGGCGTCATCTGGGCGGGTTTAAAGCGACTCCGCCGCTGTTCCGATGAAGCCTTCCCGTTCCAGGTGCAGAATGATCTCCTGCGCCGCCTCTTCAGCGGACAGGTCACCTGTATTGATAGTGACTTCGGCGTCGGTCGGAACTTCGTAAGGATCGGAGATGCCAGTGAATTCCTTTAGAATTCCAGCGCGCGCCTTGGCATACAAGCCTTTACGGTCGCGCTGTTCGCAGACTTCCACGCTCGTGGCGATGTGCACCAGAATGAACCCGCCGTAGGGCTCAATCAGTTGCCTGACGTATTTGCGGGTCGCGTCGTAAGGCGCGATGGGCGCGCAAATCGCAATGCCACCGTTCTTGGTGATTTCCGACGCCACGTAGCCGATGCGCCGGATGTTGATGTCGCGGTGCTCCTTAGAGAAACCGAGCTCAGAAGACAGATTCTTGCGAACCAGGTCGCCATCGAGCATGGTGGCTGGACGACCTCCGGTTTCCAGAAACTTCGTCATCAAAACATTCGCGATGGTGGACTTGCCGGAACCCGAAAGTCCGGTGAAGAAAATCGTTACGCCTTGCTTGTGACGGGGCGGAAAGCTGCGGCGCAATTCCGCCACGACCTCCGGATAGGTGAACCACGCGGGAATCTCGCGGCCTTCGTTCAGACGCTGTCGAAGTTCAGTGCCGGAGATGTTCAATACGCGATCTCCGTTCTTGACTTCGTCGTCGGGAACGTATTTATCCTGATCCTCGAGGTAGACCATCGTGTTGAAGGGCACCATGGTCACGCCGATGTCGGCCTCGTGTTTCTTGAAAACCTCCTGCGCCTCATAGGGGCCATAGAAAGGCTTCTTCGTCGCAGGATCGGATCCCGGACCGGCGTGGTCGCGGCCCACAATGAAATGAGTGACGCCGTGATTCTTGCGAATCAGAGCGTGCCAGATGGCCTCGCGTGGTCCGCCCATGCGCATGGCAAGGGGCAGCAAAGAAAGTTTTGCCGTCGACTGCGGGAACTTCGAGAGCAGCAGTTGATAGCAACGCACGCGCGTGTAGTAATCCACATCGCCGGGCTTGGTCATACCCACCACGGGATGAATCAGCAAGCTGGCCTCGACCTGCTTGGCCGCGCGGAAGGCGAGTTCAACGTGGGCGCGGTGCATAGGGTTGCGAGTCTGGAAGGCGACTACCTTCCGCCAGCCCACGCGGGCGAACTCGGCACGGACCTCGGCCGGAGTCAGACGCAGGTTGCGAAAATCATAGTGCGATGGGATCTGCGTCCCTTCCAGTTTTCCGCCGACGTACCAGGGGTTCGACTTGTTGATGGCATAATCCGCCCCGGGGTGAGCAGAGCTGGTGGTGGCGAAAACGGCCTGGGCCTCGGCCTTACGGTCGGCCTGCCAGACTTCTTCCACATTCAAAACCGCTACCATCACGCCTTCCGGATCGCGCAGAGCGACTTTGCTGGTACCGGGCGTGAGCTTCTTGGCGAATTCCTCGGTCACGTCGAGAGTGATGGGCATGGGCCAGAGGGTTCCGTCGGCCAAGCGCATGTTGTGGCAGACGCCTTCGTAATCGGCGCGCGTCATGAAGCCCCGCAGCGGAGAAAACCCGCCGGTAAGCAGCAACTCAAGGTCGCAAAGCTGGCGGCCGGTAAGGTCCCACGAGGGCCACTCTTTTGAGTGAGCTTTTAATTCGGCAATTCTGTCAGGTTGAGCAATGAGCTGAATGAGTTCTCCGCCGTGCGGCGGAATGAGATGGCTGGTTGCGGCTGTCAAAGTCCTAAGCCTCCTGGGCGTCTTGGGTCTGTTGTCTATTACGTCTATTGTATTTGACTGGATTACTCCCCAGATTTCATCGGCGTCATGCGAAAACGGGTTGTGGATTCTAAGGGAGAGGAAAAACCCCGAAACGTTACCTCACAGAGTAACACTTTCTGGCAGCCCCTAGAAAGCAGGATCTGCCCCCTGTGATTAACCCTTGAAACGAGCAATTGGGAGGCCTTAAGAGATAGCGGAGGTCCTTCTAAGTGTATGAAATGTCATGTCTTTGCGAAGAGTGCGGCGGCTCCGAATGCGTCCCCACGCTGGAATGTGAAAACAATTGCGGACCTGACCGCAGCAGTTCCGTTCAGAAATGCTGCGTGTATCAGGACTCCGACGCGCCGGTCTGTCCGAAATACCGGGACATTCTGGTTTTGAGTTGGATGCCGAGGGGTTCCCGGGTGAGGACAAACCAGAGAACACCCACGCCGTAGACTGCGATGCCGGCCAGCAGATTCAGAATGAGCTGCGGATAACGGTGAGCATAAAAAGACCGCTGCATCAGCATCAGAACGAAAATCATAGGTACGCAAAGAACCACCGGGTAGAAATACGCTTCCACAAGGAATTTGCGGACCGGAATACCAAGCTGGCGGCACATGTGGCGCGGTAAGAAAAATAACGAGGTGCAGAGCAGTGGGATTGCCGTGCCGATGGCGTCGCCAACAATTCCCATGGGGCGAACCAGCACGATGCTGAGAATCAGATTCGCAATGCCTTCCATGAGCACGACGTAGGCCAGGGATTTGTGCAGGCTCATTCCGAATAAGATCCGGTTCGACGTCGATTGAGCCTGGTAGAACGTGGACGGGATCAGAACAATCAGAAGGACAATGTAACTCGACACGTAACGCTGTCCGACCCAGGCTTCGATTACTGATTTGCCCATCACGACCAGAGCGACCGTCATGGGGAACATGACCAGAGCGCACGCCCGGTTTCCGGAAACGAAGATCTTGCGCAGCTGGTCGTAGTCTCCTGTGGCATGAAAGTGACTGGACATGGGAGTGAAGATCTGCGCCATGCTGCTCACTACTTCTCCGGCGTAATCGACCAGGCGCGCTCCAATGGAAAAATGCGTGATGGCCGCCGCCGAAAGGAAAGTTCCGATGACCACGGCGTCGGTCTTAAACCGCAAACGGCCCGCCACGATGATCATGAAAGTTACCGAGCCGTAGTTGGCAACCTGCCGCAACGAGTCCCGGTCCACGTATTTCCATCCGTAGGGAATAGCCAGTAAGCGTTGCGCCATCACGGCTCGAACCAGCGAAGTGATCAACGGCAAGGACACGGTGATAAAAGCCACGCTCAGCAATCCAAAGCCGTGGCGGAGAACATAGATGATCAGAACGGCCCGGACCAACGTCGAGACAATGTTGGTCCAGTTCATCAGGTAAAACCTTTGCAGTCCCTCGAGGATGCCTCCTGAGATTCCCAGAGGAAACCCAAGAGCGAGAGACAATCCCACCATCAGAAACAGGATGCGGGCATCACGCAGAAAACTGGCCGGAATGTGAAAGAGCCGGTCCACGTAGAAGCTGCCGAGGATGGTAGGCACTATCAAGATCAGGCCGAGGCAGCTGTAAGTGAAAAGGCTGGTGTTTACGAGCCGCGAGAGCTGGTCTTTGTCGCCGGTCGCCTGAAATTTAGAAACATAGCGCACAAGAGAGGAGCGGATCCCGAAGTCGAAGATCCCGTAGTAACCGGTGAGCGAGAAGATGAGAATCCACAAGCCGAAGGCTTCATCGCCGAGATGATGCAAGATGAAAGGAGAAAGAAAAAAACCGACGGCGATGTTGACCGCCAGGCCTCCCCAACTGGATGCGACATTCTTCAGGGCCCGGGTCTTTAAACTCATTTCACTTCGGTCCGATCTCTGGCGGGACTGGGCAAAGGCTGGTTGGATTGCAAGCTCGTGTTCGCTCCGAGGTACTGTTTTCAGGTTGGCATAAAGCGCAGCCGATGTCCAGATAACGGCGAGGGCGCGTGCTAGAATCGGGGCACTTTCGCTCAATACCGGACGCGCGGCTTGACGCCCGGAGCGGTATTGCGGAGCCACTCGGATGCGCTCACCGGCCAGGCCCTTGTTCCGCGTACTGTGGTGGCTACTCGCCGCCGCAGTCGTGATTGTGCTGTGCCTGCTGCGCTGGGGCAGCGACCTCTTGATTGCCAGCGAACCTGCGCCGGGGCATGTAGACGCAGCGATCGTGCTCCAGGGTTCGGTTGCCGCGGAAAAAGCCCGCATCGCCGGGGCGATGAATCTGTTGCAGCGCGGGGTTGCTGACCGGGTCTTGCTGAGCGTTCCGAAGGAATCTTACTGGGGTCAGGCGATCCCGCCGGTTGCCCGCGCCTATGTGGAACGGAACTACGGTGGCGATCTGGCCGCTCGCGTCGACTTTTGCGAAACTGGTGGGGACGTAAACTCGACCGCGCAGGAGGCTCAGGCCCTTAGCCCTTGCATTCGGGAGCACCACTGGCAATCGATCGTAATTGTGACCTCGAACTATCACACGCGCCGGGCGGCGATGCTTTGGAGAAGAACGACTGAGCACGATCCGATTCGGCTGTGGATCGACGGCGTGCCCGACCCGGAGTTTCAGCAGCCTTGGTGGCGGCATCGGCAGTCGGCAAAGATCTGGGTGATGGAAACCGCAAAGCTGGTTTGGGCCGCGTTTGGGGGATGATAGCCTTTCGCGGCCGGCGACAGGAAACGCTCTCTGAATCTCAACGGCAACCAAGTTGTTTGCACCCAAGTTGTGGCCTCGTTTCCAGCAATCGGAAAATAATCGAGATGGCTTCAGACCAGAACCTCACAATCAGCGTTCACTCGAGTCTCGATAGTCTCGATGGTATGCGACCGGAATGGGATGCGCTGCTGAGTGAGTACCCATACTCCACCACATTTTCGACGTACGAATGGCTCGTCCCGTGGTGGCGAGCATTCGGGGGCCAGGACCGTTTGCTGGTGCTTGCCTTTCGCGACGCCTCTTCGAGGCTGGTGGGCCTGGCGCCGATGGCGGTGACTCTGCGCAAAGCGTTTCCAGCTCCGCTGCGCTTGCTCCGGCTGATGGGCGACGGCAGCCACGATTCCGACAACCTCGACCTGCCGGTGCGGCCGGGATGGGAAGCGGCTTTCAGCTGGGGACTGCTCGACTGGATGGGGCAGAACGCAAAGGCTTGGGACATTTGCGAGCTGAACACTCTGCCCTCGCATTCTGCGGCTGGGACCTTGCTCCTTCAAGATTTGACCCAGCGCGGATGGAATTATTTCACGTCATCACGGCCGCAGACCGTTCTGGAGTTGGCGGATACCTGGGAAGCTCACTTGAAGAAAATCTCGAGCAAAGAACGGGGAAAGATTGGGTTGCGAACCCGGCGATTAGAGAAAACGTATGAGGTTCAAATTCGCAGATGTATGCAGGAAAGTGAGTTGGATTCGTGTTTGCGAGCGCTTTACGAACTGCACAGCAAGCACTGGCGGCAGCGCGGCTTGCCAGGAACTCTGCATTCTCCGGCTCGCCGCCAGTTTTACGGGGAACTGTCCAGGCTTCTGTTGGCGCGCCGTCGACTCGAGTTTTGGGTGCTCGAACTGCAAGGGAAAATTGTGGCAGCGCAGTTTGGATTGCGGCATGAAACCACCGTCTTTTCGCTGCAGGAAGGTTTCGATCCCGACTATGCAGCTGACAGCGTCGGCTACGTGCTGCGCAGCCAGGTGCTGAAGCAATTGATTGCCGACGGCGTTCGCAGCTACGATTTTCTCGGCGGTACGGACGAGTCGAAGATGCGCTGGGGTGCCGAGGTGAAGAGCTATCTCAATATGCACTTTGGACGTCCACTCAGTCGAGGGAGCTTCCATCTCGCGCTGAAGAATCACCATGCGCAAACCAAGGAGTGGTTGCGAAATCGCCTACCGGCAGGGGCGTGGCAAGGTCTTAAGGGCTTGATGGGGAAGGGTCGTTAGCCGCGCGCGCTTTTTGTCGGCGATCTAGCGCCCCAAGGGTTTTTTACCCCGGACTCCGACCGAAACGTCGCCGACGTTCAGCGATTCCAGTCCGCAACTTTCAAACCAGCGGAAGACTTGTTCATAGGTGTGTTTGGACTGGTACTTGGGCGAATACCAGTCCAGGGTATCGAGGACTCGGATTTCCGCGTCAGGATGGCGGTTGACCGGAAAGACGTGATGCACAACGCCCGCGACTGGTTTGCCGACGAGTGGAATGACGCGGAGTCCGCGATCGAGCCAGTAAAAGAATGGCACAGCCACGCGGAAGAAACTATGCAAGACGCGGGGCGACATGCGGTGAGTAACCTTGCGGTACTGATCTGTGAAGCGATACCACTTGTTGTAGCCGCTGTAGAGCCACACCGCGAGCGTGCCGCCAGGCTTCAGATACTGGGGCAGCACCTTAACCGCCTTCTCGCAGTCCGGGGTGTGGTGCAGCACGCCCATGCTGTAAATGCAATCAAAGCTCTCGGGAGCGAACGGGAGAGAAAATACGTCGGCCTGGAAGGCGACGAACTCGCGATCGGCGAGGTTCTTGGCTGCAACTTCCGCGGCCGCGCTCAGATCGATGCCGACCACGCGGGCGCCCCAGCGGGTTGCCACCTCGGCGAAGCGGCCCATGCCGCAGCCTACGTCCAATATCAGCTTTCCCTGCAAATCCTCCGGCTTCAGTCCGGTTTTCTGCGCGAAATCGGCTTCGGAGATATTCCGGTGCGTGCTGTCCAATTGAGTCCGCTGAAATCGCTGCCACTGGTATCCAAAGCTATCGGCGTAGTTGCCCTCATCGACAAAACGAAGGACGCCGCGCACCTCGGGAAAGCGCCGGCCGCAGGCGGGGCAACTGAGGCCGCCTGCGGAATTGGCGAGCGAACTCCTGCAGCTCGGGCACCGCAGCAGCGCAAACAGATCGGGGGGCAGTTGAGTCAATTCGTATTCTCCGACAAGGTGCTAGGTGGCGAGTTCGCGCTTGAACCGAAAGTCCACTGATTTAGGTTACCGCAAAAGCGCTCTCGTGCGAGATGTGCAGGAAACACAAAAGTAATCTCAGCTGGGATTGCGCTCCTGCCGGGCAGGGATTGAAAGTAGCCTCGTAGCCGATGATATGATCGGGTGAAATGTGTCAATCTGACGCGGATTTCGCTTGAATGGTCCCGGTTTCCGCTTCCACTATGCATTCGTGCCACTGCACCATGAGTTCGTGGGTGCACGGCTTCGTGGTGATGCATGAGTAAGCTGGCGCTCCGCGCCCTGCAAAATTGCGGCGTGTTCTCGGTGACGCGGGGGTTGTCAGCGGGAATGGCGCGGATTCTCATGTATCACAACTTCTCTGGCCCAGGGGCAAACGATCCCGACGCGCTCAATGTGGAAGGGATACGGCGCCAGTTCACTCACCTGCGGCGGCATTTTCGGGTTGTACCTCTCTTGGAACTCGCCGAACAGTTGGCCTCCGGCCGCAACCTGGATCGTCGCATGGTCGCCTTGACGATTGATGACGGCCGGCGCAGCTGCTATGAGTTCCTATTTCCGCTGATGAAGGAATTTGGGCTGCCCGCGACCTTCTTTGTGGTGAGTTCGTTCATCCGGGGAGAAGATTGGATTTGGACGGACAAGGTGATCTGGCTGAGCCAGCAACCTACACCCGCGGAGGAGCTTGTGCCCGGCAAGCTGGAATCCGCCTTTCGATCGCTGAATCGGATGAGGCCCGAAACGCGTAACGCGTGGATTGAACACACGGCGAAGAGCATGGACGTGACCCTCCCAGATGCGGCTCCGGCGAAGTTCGCGCCCTGTTCCTGGACCGAGCTTCGGGAAATGGCGGATTCCGGTTTGATGGAGATAGGCTCGCATACGGTGACGCATCCCATTCTGTCGAGTGTGGCGGACGAAGAATCCTGGGAGGAACTGACCCGGTCGCGCGCCCAGATCGAAGAAGGAATCGGGCGAGGAGTGAAATGCTTCTGTTATCCGAATGGCATGCCCGGCGATTACCGTCCGAGTCAGGTCCGGCAAGTGGAAGAAGCGGGATACGCTTGTTCTGTGACTGCGGAGTTTGGCCTGGTCAACCGCGGCTGTGACCGGTATCGAATGCCGCGGATCGGAATGGCACGCAAATCGAGCGCGGAGCAGATCGCCAAATATCTGGATGGATTTGCCTACTACCAGCAGCGCTTCGGAGCCCGATCTTCTCGACCGTGATCCAGAGGAAATCCGCTCTTTTGGGCTGGAAATGGCTGGTTTTCTTGTATGATTCATCCTAGGCGGGACGGGGGCAGCGGAGGCTAACGTCATGCTAGGTGGTATGTATTACGTGAAGCGCAAAGTTCTCCGGCAGGTCTCCCGGCTACCGGGCGCTCGTCTTCTTTGGTCCAAGATGCATGTGGGATCCCTGGAGACGCGTGTGTTTCTGGGTGTTGGCGCCAGGCCAATGTACACCCACGGCATCTATTCGGCGGCAGCGTTGGCGAAGCAGCTGGGCATTCCGGGCATCTCGGTTATTGAGTTTGGAGTATCCGGTGGACAAGGCCTGCTGGCGATGGAAAAGGCTGCGGCGGAAGTGGAGCGGCATTTCGGTGTCGCCATCGATGTCTTTGGTTTCGATACCGGCGGAGGAATGCCTGCGCCAACGGACTACCGGGACCTGCCCTATGTCTGGGGGCAAGGATTTTACAAAATGGACGTCGAGCGCCTGCAGGCACGGTTGAAAAAGGCGCACCTGGTTCTGGGGGATGTGGAGGAGACGGTCTCAGGTTTTCTACCGGGAGTCAGATACCCGATAGGCTTTGTGGCTTTCGACCTGGACTATTACAGTTCGACCAAGAAAGCGTTTCGGGTGTGGGACGGCCCCCCGGAAACTCGATTGCCAAGGGCAATCTGCTACTTCGATGACATTGTCTGGCCGGAACGCGCCTACCACAATGAGTATCTTGGCGAATTGTGCGCGATTCGCGAATACAATCTCGACCACTCAGAAATGAAGCTGTGCCCTATCCATCAATTCGGGCGCACGCAGCCGCACTCTTCAGCCTGGCATGACCAGATGTATGTGCTGCACGATTTCCGGCATCCGCTTTATTGCGTCAACATCACGCCGCCGGATCCCGCTTTCACGCAATCGCCCTTGTGAGTGGATACTGATTCCGGTTCGCCGCTCGGTGAGCGGGACCTCTTTGTCTACCTCAGTTCGACTACGAAAACGTCCCCGCGGCAGTTGCTGCCGATCGTGCAGCTTGAGGTTCCCGATTCCGACCCAAGCTTACCCATCCAGTCGGAAGAGAACACGAAGAACTTGCCGTCCTGCGAAACCGTGCCAATCCCGTACTCGGTGCTGAATCTTTGTGAGCGGGCGGTAATGAAACTGTGAGCGAAGCGCCACGTCTTCCCGCTGCCGTCCCCTGCGACCGCGATGATTTCGTTGTACCAGGGAGCCGGGAAGGGAGTCGTAGTGCTCCAGGTGGTGGAGAGGAACGGTGCAGAGTCGGCTGGATCGACGTTATTCCACGACTGGTGCTGATCAAACGGGACAGTGATGCCGGGAGGAAAACTGTTGGTAAGATTGCCGACGGAGTTGGCCTGAGCAAAGGCGCGGATGACCTGGTTGGACATTGGCGATTGGTCATTGTTCACCCAATGTGCATAACCCTCGGTCCAGTGCCCGCTGCAGGATCCGCCGTCGCCGCAGGAGGATATGTTTGTGGTTCCGATCTGCCAGAAGTACGGTCCAGTCGAGCAACTGGATGACGTGCACTTCGTGGGGGCTACGATCAGCCAGTTTCCGTCCTTCGACAGCTTAACGTTGTGGATCGTCCACCGGTCGGGGATGCCAATCGTGCCTTTCGTGCCCCAATCGCCACCCACCTGGCCGGTTTGCGTATTCAGAACGCTGCAGCCGCTGCCAACCTTGTAGACAACCGCATAGATCCCAGATCCCTGGCCTCCGGTGCTGGAATAAGCCATGCCGAACACAGTGTCATCCCCACTTATGCCACCCTTGGTTTTCCAGGTCTCAACAAACCCGGCAGGAAGACAATTGCGGCTGCTGGTGAAATCGTAGACCAGTTGGGAGGATGGAGGGGTGGTCCGGTCGGTAAAGTCGTACTTATTGATGGTCGTTCCGTCATAGGTGTAAAGAAAGTTCGGGTTGATCCGGCTCCAGTTTCCGCTGTCGGTTAAGGTGAACCCGTTCGACGAAGCGAAGCTCGAAACGTAAAGCCGCGAGGCCTGCAGCGTGCTCGGATTGAAAGCAAAGGGATAGGCGACCGCCCCGGTATCCTGCACAATGAAAAGGGTTGAGTCGATGTTCCAGAGATTGTCGTCTGCACTTCCACTGGAAGTGGTCACGAAAGTCCGGTTCTTAAAGGTTGGGTCTGGATTGGTGTTCGAATCCGTAATGCGTACGATGCGGTTTCCAAAGTTGGGGTCGGTGACGATTACATTTGCGCCCACCAGGTTGCCCACGCTGGGCGGGGCTGACGGAACCTGAACGATGCTGAGATCGGATCGAGAGCAGTTATAAGTCGGCGGCCCGCAAGTCTGGTCCGATGAAACCAGAAGAGAGAGGCTCTGCTGTGCAGTGTGTGAAGCCGCATCTGTGCCGCGCACGATAAAGGGAAAAGTTCCGACTTGGGTTGCGGACCCCGACAGTGTTCCACTACTTGCGCTAAGCTGCAGGCCCGGCGGCAGGGAACCTGACAAGACGCTCCACTGATAGGGAGGCTGGCCTCCGCTCGCAGTCAGCGATGCTGAATAGGGAGTGGACTCCACCGCGGATGGCACGCTCGAGGTAGTAATTGTGAACGCCGTGTTGTTGACCGTGACGGCGGTGCTGGCTTGCGCGCTGGCTTGAGCCGCACTGATCGCGGTAATCGCGATCGGTTTCGAACTGGTAGCAGGGGCCGTGAACAAGCCACTGCTGGAGATGGTGCCTGCGCTGGCCGACCAGGTAACCGCTGAATTGCTGGTGTTGCTCACCGCGGCAGCGAACTGCAACTTCCCGCCGCCCGCGACCGATGGATCTGCCGGAGAAATCTGGACTGTGACGCAATTGGTACAGGCGCCAACCGTAACCGTGTAGGCGCGAGCGCCTGCGGCGCCGAGGGGTTCACCGTTGCGCAGGCCCGGGGCCTCGAAGGGATTGCCGGTCACCGTGATTGTGAAGGTGAAGCTCCCCGCCTGGGTTGGACTTCCAGAAATGCTTCCGGTTTCAGGGTTCAGAACCAGTCCCGTCGGAAACTGCCCTTGACTAACGGCAAAATGATACGGCGCGAGACCTCCTGTGACGGACAGCACAGCGTGATAGCTGGCGCCGAGGTTGGCGCTGGGAAGCGAACTCTGGATGGAGATGGCCTGTCCCGATTGCGATGTGCTTTGAGAAGAAGAGGACGCCGCAGAACTCTGCGACAATGTATTGCAGCCCGTCCACAGGAGAGAAAGCGCAACCGTCAGAGCCAACTGCAGGACGAGGTTCGGGCTTCGGTTCGGATTGCCGTGCTCGAGAATAAAGTCCTGGTTCACGCGCAACATGGGCATCCCTCGGAAACAAGTTTTGGGGGACCAAGGGTTCAAGTCCGTAAGGGAACTCTAAGGATTGGCGGGAGCCGGTTACAGATACCCGAAGACGCTGGCCCAGCAGAACACAGAGGTGCAAGTCACCGCTGGCAAAAGGCCAATGCCACAGCGGCCAGGCAGACAAGCACCGAAGTCACCTGAGTTTTAGTCGGAGAGTGAAGCGGAAGATTCGTCTGCGCCCGGACTGGACCAGTGCTTCAGTTGCCAGGCACGGCCGCGCACACACAAAGCTGCGACATAGCCGGCACCAGCCGGCACTTCCCGCAGGGACCAGAGCGCGGCTTCAGAATCGTCAGGGCGGGTTGAAAGCAGAGCATCGTGATCGTCGGTTGCGATGGAGACGTCGAATTGCCGCAAAGGAAGCGACAGACCCTCGCCGGTCGCCTTGATGTAGGCCTCCTTGCGCGTCCAGCAACGGAAGAAGCTCTCGAAGTTTTCCTGCGTCGGCAAAGCGGCAAGTTGTTCCTGCTCTCGCTCCGAAAAGAATCGACGGGCAATGGCGGCTACATCAAAATCGCGACGCAGTTGTTCCACGTCGACTCCAATCTCGCGCCTCCGTGTAAAGACCAACAACGCGACCCCGCCGGAATGGGAAATGTTGAACTTGATGTCGCTCGCCGCATGCTCCGGCCCCAGTAATGGTTTCTCTTTCTTCGAGTAGGAGAATCTCAGTTCTTTCGGGCCAGTTGCCAGGTAGGCCGCGAGAATCATTCTCAACAGAGCTCGTGACGCAACAAAGCGCTGACGATCGCCCAGGAAATGAAAGCGAGACGCGCGCGTTGACTCATCGACGGAAAGCACCTTTTGCCAACGAGATTCTTCGGAGCGAATGGCATCCAGATCGACTCGCCAAAGCTGTACTTCATCTTCGGGAAGCGCAAGGGGCGCCTCGATCTCGAAGCTTGAGTCGGTGATGTTCATGCTCTTGCTCATAAGTCCGGCTCATAGGTCTGGCTCATGGGGCTCGCTCAGCTAGCGGAGATTATGCGGCACAAGCTCGCTACGGCCGACGTTCTTCAACGAGGATAATACCGGCTGCCGATGCGCAGACCTCGCAAAGTCTCTTTCATCTGAAAGCCAGCCTTCACGATTCCACGTTGGGAGGCGACGTTTTCCTGCGTCGTATAAATGATTCCCTCTCCGGGGCGGTCTCTCAGATGCTCGTGGCAGATGAAAGTGAGAACGTAGGGGTAGATGCCCAGGCCGCGAGCCGAGCTACTGGTTCGGCAGTCGTAAATCCAGAACTCTCCGGGCTTGATGTCGACGTGGCGGCCTGCCTCCAGAATCGAATGGGATCCGGAGGCTTGAACCCAGGCATAGTGGACCAGCCGACCGGAGAGCCAGGCCCCATAGCACTGACTCTGCTTTTTTTGCGTGCCCTCCAGTTCTGACATCGAAACTGAGCTGAATACATCTTTCAGTTCAGACATCTGGCCCGGCAGCAGACGCGCGACTATGAGTTCCGGCGGACAACTCAGATTCGGGACTGCGTCCTCCCCGACAATGCGATAGACGAGAACTCGTTCAATCCCCGCGCCGACTACGCGATCAAGCCGTTTCAACACTTTCCCAAACAGGCTGGACGCTCCCACAGGCTGACCTTTCTGTTTTCTCTGAGCTGCTTTATTTGACCAATGGGGCTACGCCGGGCAGGAGGGAGGATTCTCCTCCGATGACATAACAATACCCGAGATCCCCTTACCGCGGGCTGCATCGCACGTCTGTTGGTGTGTCAGAGTCTAACAAATCTATGAGGTAACTCAACGGCGAACAGGCGCCAAAGGTGCGCGCTGTCATGAGTTTAGCCGGCATTGCTAGGCCTCCGGCACACCCCGACGTAACCTGGTTCTAGCACTCTTCGGGCAGCCCCTTGACCGAAAACGTGCTCTAATTGAAGATGGAACCGGAAGCGGCGCCTCCGAACGGGAGTTCTTCCATGATGAAGTTTAGGGTCGCATGTTTGTTGGTGACGGTAGGGGCACTGATCGGTCTGGCGACGGCGCAGGAGACCCAGGTTCATTCCGCTTCGGCTAAATCGACTCCAGATCCCCTGCAGGCTGCGACCAAGCCGTTGAGTCCGAAATCCGCGATGCCGGCTCCACGCAAGCCTGCCCCGGCGATTCCGCCGAAGAGTGGAACGAACACGACCGCCGAACTCACTCATCTGGAGCAGCAGAACGTCAAAGCCGGGGGTCCAAAGAGCAACGCGGCGCCGGCGAAAGCGGCTCCGCTGAAGTCCGCTGACAGTTCTGCTGGGAACGGAATTAACTTCAAGTATCAGAAGCCGGCAGGTGGTATGAAGGCTACGACGCCCAACGCGAATACCAAGAATCCGAATACCCCTCGCGTGAAGAAGAACTGAACGCCGTGCTCCCGGGCCGCCTAATCGGCATGGGGTGACTTTCCGGATGTCGTGTTTACCGCCAGGCCCGGAGCGTCCACAACAGTCGCTTTTTCGCGGGCGAGCGCGGGTTCGGTGATGCAGTACTTCACCAGGCACCAGAGCGCGCGCACGCCATCCTTCCACTGGATTTTTTTCCCTTCCTCATACGTTCGACCCCAGTAGCTGATGCCGACTTCGTAAATTCGCAGCTTCCGCTTCGCAATCTTCACGGTGATTTCAGGCTCGAACCCGAAACGCTTTTCTTCCAGCGGGATGGATTGAATCACCTCGCGGCGGAAGACTTTATAGCAAGTTTCCATGTCGCTAAGGTTGATGTTGGTGAGAGCGTTCGAAAGCAGGGTAAGAATCCAGTTGCCCACCGAATGCCAGAAGTAGAGCACGCGGTGCGGCCGTGCGGAGAGGAAGCGCGAGCCATAGACCACGTCGGCGCGTCCTTCGATCAGCGGCTCCAGCAGCACCGTGTACTCCGCCGGATCGTACTCCAGGTCGGCGTCCTGAATGATGACGAAGTCTCCCGTGGCTTCCTGAATGCCACGGTGCAGGGCTGCGCCCTTCCCCATGTTCTTCGGCTGCAGCAGAACTCGGATCTGCGGGCGCTCTGCCTGCAATCGTGCCAGGATCTCGCGCGAGCCGTCGCTCGATCCGTCGTCCACACAAATCAATTCGATCTCGAGCGGGACGGCAAGCACCCTGTCCACCACTTGCCGCAGCGTGGCTCGCTCGTTATACACCGGCATGACGACGGAAAGTCTCATTTGTTTTGAACCGCAACGCTAGTAGACGAAGTGTTGTAGAGAAGTGTAGTGGAAAAGTGTAGTGCAAATCCAAGTTCGAAGTCCTGTTTTCGTTTTTAAGCGAGAGCCCGGCGCCGGAAGTGTTCGCGTTGGAGGTGTTCGCGCTCCAAATATTCGCGAATGATCGCCACAATCCTGGAGGCCGCTTTGCCATCCCAGAGCGGAGGACGCCGGGACTCGCGCGCCGGTTTCTGCAGGACGGATCGAGCAGCCGTGACAATGCGATCCGAATCCACGCCTACAACTTGATTCGAGCCCTGTTCCACGGTCGCCGGCCGTTCCGTGTTCTCGCGCAGCGTAAGGCAGGGTACCCCGAGGACAGTCGTTTCCTCCTGAACTCCACCGGAATCGGTGAGGACAATGCGTGCCCGGTCGTTGAGCGAAAGGAAATCGAGATATCCAATGCGGATCAAGAGGTACGATTCCGGCGTTGTTTCCTATGGTCGCATCCGGCCAGATATCGCCCCAAACCAAAACTTTCGACGTTCTTGCGAGTTCGGGGATGAATTGGGAAAAAGACCGGAAACTCGGTAGCCAGAACGCTTACCGCTTCGAGAATCCCTTGCAGCGTCTTGGGATTATCCACGTTGGACGGCCGGTGCAGAGTGAGGACTCCGTAGGGACGGCAGTCAGATCCATTATTGCGAACGCCAAGGCGGTCGAGAATCGGCGATCTTGCCGCCAGTTCGCGGTGTTGCAGCAGGCTGTCGATCATGACGTTTCCGACGAGGAAAATCTTCTCATCCGGCACGCCCTCGCGTCTTAGATTCTCAACCCCACTTTGCTCGGTCACAAAAAGCAGGCTGGAGATCGGCGTCCGTAAGTCTCCGGTTAATCTCCTCCGGCATCGTCATGTCGAAACTGCGCAATCCAGCTTCGATGTGGGCCACGCCGATGCCCAATTTGACCGCAGTCAGCGCCGCGGCGATAGTGGAATTGACGTCGCCCACAACCACAACCATGTGCGGTTTGTAATCGAGCAGGACCGGTTCGAGGCGCTTCATGATTTCGGCGGTCTGCGCTGCGTGGCTGCCGGAACCGGCTTGCAGATTCACATCCGGCGTGGGCAGTCCCAGGTCGGCGAAGAAGTTGCCGGAAAGGAGTTCGTCGTAGTGCTGGCCCGTGTGCACGAGACAATGCTCGATCGGGCAATGCTCGATCGCATCCGATTTCTTCAGCCCATCTCTCTTCAACTCCGATCTCTCGAACTCCGCGATAATCGGCGCGATCTTCATGAAGTTCGGGCGCGCGCCCACGACACTCAATAGCCTGATCATCGGGAGACTCCCGCCGCCATCGCCTCGGCATTGCAGAGCTCTCGCCGTAACGCAGCGCCGCTCATCCCTGTTCCGCGGGACGGATCTTGCGGTTGTGACAAGAGAGGCTTCATTGCTCAGGCAACAGTGTAGAGCACTTTCCTGTATTCAGTCCCAAAGACTCTGGAGGTCTAAAACTTGAAGAGGTTGGCTTCGGGCGTGCACTTAGTCCGATAGACGCCCGTTTCCATAAGGCGGGTCATGTAAATTGTTCAGGCTGCTTGCGTAGGCAAGGCAATTTCCACCTAGGGTGTTTACCTGAGAAATGGAGTCCCCGGACTCCACATCGGTCCGCGCGTCAGCCGAACCGTTAAGCCTTCCAGGGCGAAGTCGGTCCCACGATCGACGGTCCGCGACATCGTGGCGCTGTGGAACGTATGTGCTTCTTGGCATCCTGGGGGTCAGATTACGCTGACTTTACGCACCTTTCCTGCCCTCCCGCCGCCCTTTGAGGGCTAGCGCGGGAGCTCCCACGCCCAGTTTTGGGAGGCCATTTCCCCATTCTGGAAGGCTCCCGGCATGCGCCTAAGTGCCTGTGGAAATTGATGTTCTTTGGTCACAGCCATTTTCGTCTCAAAATGGCATTGTGGATGCTACGCATTATGGAAACATCCCAGCAAGGCGAAGGTCTTAGGGCGGTGGCAAATCCAAACCCAGGGGGTAGGTGATGACGGAGCAGTCCGTTCGGCTAGGACCGCGCGAACAACAGATTGTCGAATTGCTGCTACAAGGCTGTGACAATGCTGAGATTGCCAGCCAGCTCAAGATGGCGCGCAGAACCGTGAAGGCTCATTTCAACCGGTTGTTCCTCCGTTTCGGAATTACCGGCGGTATCAAGCGAGTGAAACTCGCGACCCTGTTATATCGGAGGCAATTATGTTCGCAAACGACCGTTATGGAACCCGTACTCCCAGCGAGCGTGAAAACCGCGTCATCGAGCTTGTCGCCCAGGGCTTGAAGAACCGCGACGTGGCCCACGCCATCGGCACGACGGAACACGTGGTGAAGAATTATCTTCGCGTGATCTACGACAAGCTTGGACTCTGGAACCGGGTGGAGCTTGCCTTGTGGTATGAGTCGCGCCGGCAGGAGCCGCAACTTCCGGCCTGAGGAGCGAGTAAGCGTCGGGTCGAGTCACGGTGAGCAGTGCTTCCGCATCTTGCAGGATGACTTCCTGCGTTCGCTCACTGACAACCAAAAGCTTGCAGGTGACGAAGCCGGTCGGCGGCAGCCCTGTCGCCTTTTCGGGCAGCCGCATCCAGCAGCAAACGCGCCTGGTCGCAGCTTTTAGGTACGCCGTTTCCGCGCAGATATAAATCGGAGAGCGCCAGCGTTGCCTCAAGATTCTGCTTCCTCACGGCCTTCCACAACCACTGGGCAGCTTCTGCATTATCGCGGGTGATGGGAGGAGCGCCGTTCAAGTATTTCTCCGCCATGGCCAGCTCGTCTGCGCCGCCTTGTGCAACCGCGGTGGAAGAGGACTTCACCGCCACGGGGACGATCCGGGGCGCAGGTTGTGACTCCGTAGTTTGATTTTTTTGCGAACTCGCATCGCTTTGGTTCTGGACTTCGGCAACCGGCGGAATGCTTGCCGGCAATGCGCTTCCGGTCGAACTAGGGGGTGGCGCAGGAGTGGCTGCCGGAGGTTGCGTCGATGGAATGGCCCGTGGAGGCTCGGACTGCGATGCCGCTTCGCCGGAAAGAGCTTCCGTCCCGCGCCACGCCATATAACCGAGCACTGCCAGAAGGATCGCCAACGCCACGCCGACGAAGAGTCGGGAACGATTGGGAAGAGCGTCGGCTTCCACATCGAACTCGGGAGTATTTTTTCCCAGCGGCCGCCAGGCCGGCTCCGCGGCGTAGCGAACTCTGCCCGCGGTGCCGGAGACGGCAGCGGGCTCGATCGCGTCTTCAATCGCGCGACTGCCGATCGCTTGACCGCCGATGGAATGACCGCCGATAGAATAACCGCCGACAGAACGTTCAGCCCAGCTTGCACCCACTGTGGGCTCGGCCTCCTCGCCCGGTGCTTCCGGCGAGACCTGGAGGAGCGCGCCGCACATTCCGCAAAATCTTTGCCCTGCCGAATTGTTATAGGCGCACACACCGCAGGTCAGAGCCGGCTCCTCTAAAGTGACCGGAGGCGGGTTCAGC
Organism: uncultured Acidobacteriaceae bacterium; assembly: GCA_963827005.1. GTDB lineage: Bacteria > Acidobacteriota > Terriglobia > Terriglobales > Acidobacteriaceae > Sulfotelmatobacter. The sequence goes on along the minus strand of CAWGZD010000004.1, from coordinate 329,501 downwards.
AACTCCACAGTTGCCGCCTTGGTTTCTTCCCTCGCGCCCTCGTCGGGCAAGGCTACAACGGGAACGAACTCCGAAGGGGAAGCATTCTTGAGTTCGCGAAGCAGCTCTGAAACCGCTTGTTCGCGCTTCTCGGGCGGGTTGGTGAAATACACTTCCGCCCACCGTCCCATATGCGCCGCCAGTAGCGGATTCAGCAGCGGATTCAACTCAGGATCCGGTAATGTGTTTGCGTCCGACTCGTCAGGGGAGTGAGGCACGGGCATTCTCCGGGGCAGCAGGGCCATATATGATTGCACTACCGCCGAAGAAGGTTGTCAAATCCGGATGGACCTTGGCTCGCCGATGGGGTTTCGCTAATCTGGGCGCGGCTGGCGAAGTCAGTCACAGGCCTTGCGGGATGCGGGTTCGAATTGGTCTAACTGCGCATCGCGCTGGCTGGTAATCTTGCCTTGCGGCGTTTTGCCATAGAGATCAGATCCCGGACAGTAGTACAGAGCGGTGTGCGGGTCGACCCAGACCTGAACCTCAGGATTGCCCTTGTATTCGGGAGCCTCGGGAGCTTCGGCGAGCCCGAGACCAATCAGGAGCTTGTCGAAGGCAGAAAGATCTGCGTCGGGGGCTGGCTGTTTGCGGGTCGCGCTCCCGGAAGCCGCTGTCCCGCGGCCTGTGGCGCCGACCGAATGGTTGGACCAGATTCCCCAGCGAATCACGACCGCGACCAGAATGACTGCGACGGCCAGATAGAAATCGCCGCGACGCGAACGCCAGAAGCGGGCTAAGGCGCTGGGCGTGCGCGTGGCGGAAATTGATTCGAGGAAATCCCGGGCTCGCGCCGCCGAACTCCAGACTATGGCTTCGTGCTCCGGCTTTACCAGCGCAGCTGACGGAGTCTCGACATCGGGTTCATCTACGGCAGAGATTTGCGCGCCGTCCGGCTCCGGGGCTGCCATCGCATCCTCGGTCCCGCTCGCCGCGATGGAACGTCCCGCGAGCGGATCCCTCTCGTTCAATTCCGGCAGAGTGAACGATTCAGGCCGGCTCCCCCCGGCGTTTTCTTCCGCGATCTCCGAATCGCTCCGGGGCTTATGCGGCACAAGGGGACGAATCGTTTCCCGCAGAGGTGTGCCTGCCGGCAGTTCCGGGCTCGTCTGCTGCATCTGCCACGCCGAGGCCAGCTTGCTCTGCATGCTGGAGGGGCCGCCGTCGCTGGCACGCGGAGCGCCGCACTTCCCGCAAAACTGCTCCTCCACCAGCAACTTCCCTCCGCACTTCCAGCAAGGGGATTTCGCAACAGGGGCCGCGCTCGCGGCCATACTCGACGCGGCGGACGCAGCAGTTTGACCTTCCGGCCCAGGCCGCCAGATTCGGCTGGAGCCTTTCGATGGCCGCCAGCATCGTAGATCGTTCCGCGGCCATGGACTTCTTTAAAGTCGACTCGGCATCGCGGCCAATCGCTTCGGTGACCAGACCGGCCATCAGTTGGCAAGTGTGAATGTCCTGTTCCGCGAAGCCCTTGAGCCGGTCGAAATAAAGCTCCAGCGCGCCTACAATGCTGCCGTTGTGATAGATCGGCACCGCGACCAGTGAAGCGATGCCCCGCTGCCGGCAGGGTTCGGGATCGAACAGAACTTCTGTTTCCACATCCGGCGTTCGAATCACCTGCCCGGTGCGCACGTTGGCGTGGCAGATCGCGGTCCCTAAGGAACTTCAGTTCCGAGGGGCAACGCGGGGGCGCCTGCGCCCGCGCGGTAACGCACCATCTTTTCCTCGAGAATTCCGATGCCCGCGCCGCTCGCGCCCGTGATGCGTGCTACTCTCTCGGCGACCACGGCCATCGCCTTGTCCAATTCCAGATGGCGCATCTGAATCTGGTGTTGTGCCTCCACAATCTCCGCCAGGGTGAGCGTGTAGTCGCTGTTGGCGCGGGAGTCTCGTTCCGCTTCCGTTTTGCTTCTTTGCAGCGGCGGTTGATTGCCGATTCCTGCTCCCGCAACTCTTCGCTCTTGGACTCCATTCTTTCTTCCAGTTCCCGCATTTTGCGGTTGTGCTCCTGCATTACGTAAGCAGCTTCCAGCAGCTTTTCGAAAGTCTGCTCGTCGAGAACTGGTTTGTTTTTCTGGTCGGTCAACGAATTTTTCCTGCCCGCTCTTTCGGCCGGACCGGTGGGCAAAGGTGCCCGCCCGGAGTCAGCCCTATTCTAGTGCAATTCCTCCACCAAAGGACCGATGTTATAAAGTCGAACCTTGGCCGCAAACCTGTGGGCAACCCATCAAAGGGTCACTGGCGCAGACGCAAGGATGAACAACAACCATACGGAATTCAAGGGCCTACGGAGCACCGAACCGGGACGAGGCCCACCAGCGCCGCGATAGCGCGGAAGCCGATTCGAAGGTTACTCCCGTAAGCTGCAAGGGCATGCACACTCAATCGCGGCAAACTTCCTCTGCTCTTCCCGTTCTCATCGCCCTCATTGCGACGTGATTTCGCGATTGTTGCCCAGCGCTGCCCATGCGCTCAAGGACATCCGAGCATTCCGAAGCGCGTCAAATTCCAGGGGAGAGAACCTGTGCAAAACGAGGTGTCTTTGCGAATCGATTCGCGCCAAATTGAAAACAACTGTTTCGTACTGATTCCATTTTGGGAAATCAGCGCTTTCCCACTATGCGGACGTTGTCCGGTCGTTCTGGCCAACACTTTGGGAGCCAACCCATCCGATTGAGGACATGCCCAAAAGTCTGAAGGCAAAGGATTATCGTGACCCTTGCGTCGCTGTCCTCGCGTTCTTCCGCCGGGTTGCATATCCCCCTCGGAGCCCGACAACAAGCCATCCTGGGCTTCCACTCCGCCAGCCGTTCTTCCGAGTTCGGCCCGATTTGGAACGCACTAGCTGATTCCGGCGTTTCCCGATTTTCTTTCGCAAACTCAGGCACTGGCCCGTAAGTGCAAGTCTGTGATCGTTTTAGAACGCTAACGGGAGCCCAGCGAAGGTTTGGCGAAGGATGTGCTTTACCCCCTGCGGGCCCGATTGCAAGCATAAAAACAACACGAGAGCGGAGGATAACGAACATGATGGACCTCGACAGGATGAAAGTCACGCCCCGGGACCAGCAGGTGCTGGATTTGCTGGTTCAGGGTTGCAGCAACAAGGAAATTGCCGGACAGCTGAGCATCAGCCCGCGCACCGTAAAGCAGCACTTGCGCACGCTTTTTCTGCGCGCCGGAATCCGGGATGGGCGCAAGCGTGTGCGGCTGGCTACGGCCGCATTCGAGAGGCAGAGGTGAAGTCATGACGCCGCGCGAGCGCTTGACTCCAAAAGAAATTCAAGTGGCTACCCTGGTCTGGCAGGGTCTCACCAATCGTGAGATCGGCAAGCTCATGGGCACTACGGAGCAGGTTATCAAGAATCACCTGCGCAGCACTTTCGACAAACTGGGCGTCTGGAGCCGGCTCGAGTTGGCCATGTACGTAGCCAGCCATGGCGGTAAGAACTGGCTGGAAGAGCCGGAACGGCCGGTTTTCGCGCTGGCCCGGGCCGCAGCCAGCTAACCGGGAAGCAGTGGCGGAGCTCGCCTTGGCTATCTTGCTGGGGTTTGCGGCGCTTGGGTGCGCGCGGCCAGAAGGAGTACGGGCACCGATTCGACCTATGGCCTGTGCCGCCGCTGAGCCTCAGATGGCGAAGTCCGCTGCAAGTTCTTGCCTCCTGCCCCGAAGACCGGACAACTGCTGCAAAAGGTTTGCACTCCGGACGCTCTAGGGTCGGTTCGGCGGCTCGGGTAACGCATTGAAAGAACAACGACTTGTTTTTTCTTGCAGTCGGCCCGCAAATTGCATTAGTAGACTCTGACCCAAAAGAGCGGGCTCGCCAGCAGGCTCGAGCCGGCTCCGCAATCCCTGGGCGGGGCGGCAATGGACTACAAAGAAACTTTCTGGATGACTTGCGATTCCACGGAGCAACTGCGCGCTGAGTATGGCCCGTTTCACACTCGTGCCGAGGCCGAAGCCGAAGCCCGCAAGCTCGGGTTCTGCTACCTGCTGCGTTACGAACACATGCTCGATGAAAACGAAGAGATTCAGGAAGTCCGCTGCATCTTCATCGAACTACCCGGCGCGGTTGTGGCGGAAGCATTTTCCATCAGCCTGCACACCCGGTGCGCCACCTGCGGCGAATCCGCCACGCACGACAAATCCTGGCAAGCGGAAGTCTGGGCCGATATCCACGAATTTGAACACTCCCGCCATCGCGTACGGCTGTTCGAACACTCCCGCGGCAAGGGCTTAAAGGAAATAGGCGGCTGGCGCGGCTAGCCAACTGCTACCACGCATTTCGAAAGCTTCTTTACGCAGCCGTAGACAGTTGGCTGGCCGCTGCCCGATCCACGAACCAGATCAGCTTACCCGCACTCGGCTGCACTAACTTCGAGGGATATTTCTCTCCCGGAGCGTTGCCTTCGAGCACTTCATGTAGAGCCTCCGCCTTATCAATTCCACTCACCAGAAACGCAACACAGCGGGCCGCATTCAGCAAGGCAGCGTGAAAGTGATCCGGCTCGTTCCCAGCTTCTCCACCCAGTTAGCTACCACGAGGCGTGACTTTTCCTGCAACGCCGCCGTCTCCGGGAATAACGACGCCGCATGTCCATCCGGCCCCATGCCCAGTAGGATCAGATCAAAGCGGGGAAATTCACCCGCCCCCACGGCAAAAAATTTCCGCAAAGTCTGCTCGTAGGCCTCAGCCGCAGCGGCAGCGTCTGGATTCTCCGCGGGGATCCGAAAGACATTGCCTGGCGGCACGGGAATCTTGGATAGAAAGGCTTCCTTCGCCATGCGGTAGTTGCTGTCCGGGTCGTCCGGCGGGACATGGCGTTCATCGCCCCAGAAAAAAAACATTTGAGCCCAGGGTAAGTTAGCGCTGGCGTTGGCCGCGATCAGGGTGTAAAGGTTTTTGGGCGTCGATCCGCCGGAGAGCGCAATTGCGAAGCGTCCGCGCTCTGCCACCGCCTCGGTGGCGGCGTGTATGACTTCATCGGCGGCCGCCTGAAAAAGATCCTGCGGCGTCGTCAGCCTGCGAAGATCGATGGGCGCACTCACAGCGTTCCTGCCCGTCCGTTGCTGGATTTTGCCGCCGCACACCGCGCCGCGCCAAGCAACCCGGCTTTGTCGTTGGTGATGACTTGCACCAGAACACTCTCCAGCAGCGGACGCAATCTGCCCTTTTCGAGAAACGCCCGCATGAACAGCGGCCCGGTGAGCTTAGGAAGAATCTTCGGAGAGATCCCCCCGCCCAGAAAAATTCCGCCGGTTGCCATGGTCTTGAGCGCCAGGTTCCCGGCTTCCGCGCCATAGACCGAGACCCACAGATCCAGCGCCTGTTCTGCCAATGGATTCGTGCCGTTCAAGGCGCTGCGCGAAATCGCCGCTGCGGGCTCTCCCTGGCCAAGCTCTGTCGCAAATCCGGCAGGCTCATGGCCGCAACCCTTCTCCCGCAGAAACTCATACACGTTAACGAGGCCAGGTCCGGAGAGGACGCGTTCATAACTCACGTGTCCGAAACGGCGCGCCAGCCACCGCAATAATTCGATCTGCAGATCGCCTTGCGGGGCCAGATCCGCGTGTCCTCCCTCGCAAGCGAAAACCTGATGCTGGCTGCCGTTCCAGAACAATCCCGCTTCTCCTAGGCCGGTTCCGGGTGCGATGACCGCCTGATTGCCCGCCGACGGCGCCGCTTGATTGAGTGCAACCAGATCCTGCGGGCCAAGAGCACCAATGCCCCACGCGTTGGCTTCAAGGTCGTTGATCAGCAGAGTGGCGGGCAAATGAATCTGTTTCGCCAGACGGGACTGCTCGATGATCCAGGGCAGGTTCGAGGTCTCGACCCGTCCATTGCGCACCGGCCCCGCGATTCCAAAGCAGGCAACCTCGGGCCGCGTCGTACCGTCTTCAAGAAACTTGGAGACGATCTCACCCAGTTCGTTGTATTCCCGACTGGGAAAAACGCGCTCGGAAATGAGCCGCAAACTGCCGTTCTGGGGCTGGAAATACGCGAGTCGAGCGTTCGTTCCCCCAATATCGCCGGCCAGGATCATTTCTCGAAGTTCCTCCAGCGCCGGCCGTCGCGCTCCAGTAGTTCGTCGGCCTCTCTCGGTCCCCAGGTGCCCGATGCGTAGTTGGGAAAGTTCCGCGGCGGCAGCGCCTTCCACAGATCGAGTACAGGATTCACAATGCTCCAGCCCGCCTCCACCATGTCCGCCCGTTGAAACAGCGTCTGGTCGCCGATCATGCAATCGTGCAGCAGCCGCTCATAGCCGGTGCTGGGCTGTTTGCCGAAATACTGCTGATATTCAAAGTTCATGTCCACCGTGCCGAGGCGCATTACCGGGCCGGGAACCTTGGCCGCGAATTGCAACGAAATGCCTTCTTCCGGCTGGATGTGCAATACCAATTGGTTCGGCATCATGTGTTCCACGGAAGTATCCCGGAACAGTACAAATGGAGCCCGGCGGAACTGAATGACGATGTGGGTATTCCGTGCCGGCAAACGCTTTCCCGTTCGCAGGTAAAAAGGAACGTCGGCCCAGCGCCAGTTGTCGATCAGCAGCTTCATGGCGACGAAGGTTTCGGTGCGGGAATCCGGCGCAACATCGGGCTCGGAACGGTAGGCGGGAACTTCCTTGCCGTCTTCGATGCCTTCGCCGTACTGCCCGCGAACGGAGCGGGTCAAAACTTCTTCATCGCTGATGGGCTGGATGGCATGCAGGATCTTGGCCTGTTCGTCGCGCACCGCATTCGCGTCGAACGAAATGGGAGGCTCCATCGCAGTCAGGCTGATGAGTTGCATAATGTGGTTGGGCACCATGTCGCGCAGCGACCCAGCCGTTTCGAAATAGCTGCCGCGGCCTTCCACCCCGACGGTTTCAGCCACGGAGATTTGTACGTGATCGATGTAGCGCCGGTTCCAGATGGGCTCGAAGATTCCGTTGGCGAAGCGAAACGCCATGATGTTCTGCACGGTCTCTTTACCCAGGTAATGATCGATACGATAAATCTGGTTTTCTTCGGCGAGCTTGAGCAGTTTCTGATTGAGGGCCTTGGCTGACTCCAGGTCGTGACCGAAAGGCTTTTCGATAATCACGCGACGCCAGTGATCGTTGTTCTGCTCCATCAGTCCCGTGGCGGCAAGCTTCTCCACGATGGGCCCGAAGAAGCTGGGAGCCGTTGCCAGATAAAAGAAGACGTTCTGGTGCGTGGAGTAATCGCGATCGATCTGGGCCAAGCGATCCTTGACCTGGGGGTAAAGCTTGTCGTCATTGAAATCGCCGGCGAAGTAATAGAAGCGGCGCGCGAAGCTCTCCCAGGTAGTCGTCGTTGATGCAATCGCCGCAGTATTCTTTCACATCATCCCGAATCCGCTTGCGAAAATCCTCGTCCGACATCTGCGCCCGAGCCACTCCCAGCACGGCAAACTCTTTTGAAAGCAAGTCCGCCCGCGCCAGGTTGTACAGCGCGGGAATCAACAGGCGCGCCGTCAGATCGCCGGCCGCTCCGAAGATCACCATCACACAAGGGTCGCCTTGTTTGCCGACGTGCGGTGCTGCTGTCGCGGGCTGTTCCGCCAATTGAGCCATGATCAGATCCTCAGAATTCTCCGCTGCAACCAGTTCCGGTTACGCGCTCTTCTTCGCCTTTACCGCGCCCGCCTCAACGTGCCCGCCAAATTTCTGCCGCATGGCAGAAAGCATCTTCTCTGCAAACGTGTGTTGCTGCCGCGAGCGGAAGCGCACATACAAGGCCGCGGTGAGCACATCCGCAGGCACAGCTTCCTCCAGTGCGGCTTGAATCGTCCAGCGTCCTTCGCCGGAATCCTGCACGTAGCCTTCGTATTCCGAGAGTGTCGGGTTCTCCGTTAAAGCCATCGCCGTGAGGTCCAGCAGCCACGAACTGACCACGCTGCCCCTCCGCCAAACCTCCGCAATATCCGGCAAATTGAGATCGTAGCGGATATCTTCCGGCAAGTCTTTGCTGGTGGCGTTCTTGAAGATGTCGAAACCCTCGGCGTAAGCCTGCATCATTCCGTATTCGATTCCGTTGTGCACCATCTTCACAAAGTGGCCGGACCCCGAAGGGCCGCAGTGAATGTAGCCTTCCTCCGCCGAGCTTTGTTGCGGCGACCCGTCAAGTTTTTCCCGTCCCGGCGTGCGTGGGATGTCACCCCTGCCGGGAGCCAGAGTCTTGAAGATAGGGTCGAGCCGCTGCACCGCTTCCTTCGGTCCGCCGATCATCATGCAGTATCCACGATCGATCCCCAGACTCCGCCGCTGGTTCCAACATCAACGTAGTGAATCCCTTTGCCTTTGAGTTGACCAGCCCGGCGTACGTCATCTTTGAAATAAGAATTGCCGCCGTCAATGATGACGTCGCCAGCCTGCATGTGCTGCGCGAGTTTCTGTACCGTCTGTTCCGTGGCATCGCCCGACGGCACCATCACCCACACCGCGCGCGGAGGCTTCAGTTTGCCAACCAGATCTTCGAGCGATGACGAACCGCCCGCTCCTTCGCCGGCAAGTTGCTTCACTGCGTCCGCGCTCAGATCCGAGACGACAAGGTGATGCCCACCTCGCATGAGGCGGCGCGTCATGTTCGCGCCCATCCTGCCTAGACCCACCATTCCTAATTGCATCTATTTCTCCTTAAACGTAACGTCGATCCCGTAGCGTAAAAACACAGCCTCAAAGCCGCACCGAACGTGTGGCGCTGGCGTCCCGCTCGAAGAAATATTGCTTGATGATGTTGGGCTCAAGCGCGCCAACCCAGCCAGCTGGCTTCGTCGTCTCCCCTCCACAGCGACACGTCGTGCTGCCACAGGCGCGCAACCTTATTACCCGTTTTCCAATCGGCGATGTTCGTCCTTACCGCCGTGGCCAGGGCTTCTGGAAGCGAAGTCTTCAGCGGCTCAAGCAGTTTTTCCTTCGGGCTGAGTGTTCTTCTCCACCGCGGCCAGCAGTTTGTGGAACGCATCCGCAAACAGCTTCACTCCGTCATCCGTCAGCTTGGTAGTCACTTCTTTGATCGAGATGCCGGCTCTCGCCAGATTGTCCATCACGTTCTGCGCGCCCGCCACATCCTCGGTCAGGCTGTTTCGTAGACTTCCCATGATCGCGAAACGCATCAATCGTTGCAGGCGGCATGGTGTTCACCGTATCCGGCCCGATCAATTCCTCTACGTACATCACATCGCGATATGCCGGATTCTTCGTGCTGGTGCTCGCCCACAGCACGCGCTGCGTCTGCGCTCCCTGGGCTGCCAGCGTCTGCCATCGCGGCCCGTTGAAGAGTCGCTGGTAGCGCAGGTAGGTCAGTTTGCCGTTCGCAATCGCAACTTTGCCCAGCAGGCTCTTCAACAGCGCCTGCTGTTGAGCGTCGCTGCGGTTTTCAGTTTCTCGTTGATCATCGAGTCGACCAGCGAGTCGATGCGGCTGATGAAAAAAGCTGGCCACGCCTCCGATTTTCTTGAGATTGCCGCCGCGCTTCGCCAGATCCTCAAGTCCAGCGATGTGAGCTTCCGCAACTTTCTCGTAAACTTCCTGCGCAAACAACAACGTCACATTCACATTAATGCCTTCGCCAATCGCCTGGCGGATCGCGGGAAGCCCCTCGGCCGTTCCCGGAATCTTGATCATCACGTTCTCGCGATTCACCGCTTTCCACAGGCGCCGCGCTTCATCGATGGTCTCCTGTGTCTTCAGTGCGAGCAGCGGCGAAACTTCCAGGCTGACATACCCGTCCCCGAACTTCGAACTCTCGTAGACCGGACGCAGCACGTCCGCAGCATCTTGAATGTCCCGGATCGCGATCTGTTCGTAGCGCGCCTTCGTGTCCAGATCCGTGCGCGAAGCCAGCGCCTTCAGCAGATCATCGTAGAGCGAGCTTTCCGCGATTGCCTTTTCGAAGATCGCCGGATTCGATGTCATCCCCCGCAGACCATCGTCCGCGATCATCTTCTTCAGGCTTCCGCTCGTGATCAGGTCGCGGCGGATGTAGTCGAGCCACATCGACTGCCCGTAGCTAAGCAATGCCCGCAGAGGATTCGTAGCTTTTGAGGTTTCCAGAACTCCAGTTGGCTGCATAAAAATTCTCCTTGATTATGTGGGGACAGCCGCCCTCGGCTGTCCGTCGAGCGCAGCTCAACGATTCGTCTGTCCCGCACAAAACTGCCTCTACTTTTCCGCGATCGCCTTGCGCGCTTCCTCTACCACCACGTCCACCGTGAACCCGAAAAACTTCAACAAATCTTTCAACGGCGCCGAGGCGCCAAAGCTGTGCATGCCCACCTTGCGTCCCTTCAGCCCAACGTACCGCTCCCAGCCCAAAGTAGCGGCCATTTCCACCGAAACCCGCGCCGTCACCGAAGAAGGCAGCACACTTTCTTTGTAAGCTGCATCCTGCTGTTCAAAAATGTCCCACGACGGCATGCTCACCACGCGCGCCTGAATGCCTTCCGCCTTAAGCTTTTCGTAAGCCTCGACGCATAACGAAACCTCGCTGCCCGTGCCCATTAAAATCACTTGCGGCTTGCCGCCCGGCGCATCGGCCAGAATGTATGCTCCCTTCGCCGTGCCCGCAGCCGCGCCATACTTTGTACGGTCAAAAGTCGGAATCGCTTGCCGCGTCAGCACCAAAGCCGCGGGCTGATGCTTCAACTCCGCAATCACCTTCCACGCTTCCACCACCTCATTCGCATCGCCGGGACGAAACAGAACCAGGTTCGGCATCGCCCGAAGTCCCGCGAGTTGTTCGATTGGCTGATGGGTCGGCCCATCTTCCCCCAGTCCGATCGAATCATGCGTAAAAATGAAAATGGAGGGAATTTCCATGAGCGCCGAAAGCCGGATGCTGGCCTTCATGTAGTCGCTAAAATTAAAGAAAGTCGCACCAAACGCCCGAATCCCAGAAACCACGAGTCCGTTTACGCTCGCTCCCATCACGTGCTCGCGTATGCCGAAGTGCAGATTGCGTCCCGCATAGCTGCCCGGCTGAAAGTCTCCTGCGCCTGTAAGGTTCGGTCTTGTTCGAGGTAGCAAGGTCCGCCGATCCGCCCATCAGCCAGGGAATATTCTGCGCCAGCACATTCAGCACTTTTCCCGAACTGTCGCGCGTCGCGATTCCCTTTGCATCGGCCGGAAATGTCGGCAGGTTCTTATCCCAGCCGTCGGGAAGCTCGCGGCGTTGCATGCGATGCAGCCGCTCCGCCAGTTCCGGATACTTTTGCGAATATTCCGCGAACATCTTTTCCCATCGCGTGCGCGCTTCATGCCCGCGCTTTCCAATCCCATCGCGGAAGTGTTCCAGCACGCCCTCCGGCACCAGAAACTTCGCATCCTCCGGCCAGCCGTAAAACTTCTTTGTCAGCCGCACTTCCTCCTCGCCAAGCGGCTCTCCGTGCGCCGCGCTGCTGTCTTGCTTGTGGGGCGATCCGTATCCAATATGGCTGTCGACAACAATCAGTGTGGGGCGATCTGTTGTCTTCTGAAAGATCCGGAAAGCCCGCGCCAGCATCCCCTGATCGTTCGCATCCGAAACCCGAGTCACATTCCAGCCATAGCCTACAAATCGCGTCATCACATCTTCGCTGAACGACCAATCCGCCGGACCATCCAGGGTGATGCCGTTGTGGTCATAGATCCAGCAGAGATTTGAAAGCTTCAAATGACCCGCCAGCGACGCGGCTTCTCCGCCAATCCCTTCCATCACGTCCCCGTCCGAACATATGGCGTACACATTGAAATCGAAAATTTCAAAGCCCGGCCGGTTGAAATTCGCCGCTAACCATCTGCTCGCAATCGCCATCCCCAAGCTGTTTCCCACGCCCTGGCCGAGCGGCCCCGTCGTCGTCTCCACCCCGGTTGCGAGATGCGATTCGGGATGTCCCGGAGTCCGGCTTCCAAGTTGCCGGAAGCGCTTGATCTCATCCAACGAGATTGAGAGTTCGTTCAGAACCTCCCCGTTCTCGCCCACCTCGCGGACTCCCGCCAGATAAAGCATCGCGTACAGCAGCATGGAGGCGTGCCCGTTCGACAGGACGAACCGGTCCCGGTTCAGCCACTTCGGATCTTCCGGGTCGTAGCGCAGAAATTCCTGCCATAGGCAATATGCGACCGGCGCCAGCCCCATCGGCGCGCCCGGATGGCCGCTATTCGCCTTCTGCACCGCATCAATCGCCAGGGTGCGGATCGTATTAATGCTCAGCAGGTCCAACTGCTTGTCGGTTATCACCGCTTGTTCACTGGCTACCATGCGATGCGCGCTCCTTCCAGAGGACAACTCTGCCTTTGCCTTGCCCGCTTCACGGGCTGCACCTAGCTTAGAGTTCCCAGGACAGAAAAGGGTTTCAGATACGCCCCGAGTGTATCAATTTCTCGTGAACCCATGTCGCGGGATGTGTAAAAAAATGAGGAGAACGTGCAGAAAACGTGCAGAAATGGAAGAACCTCAAGAATGCGCTTTCGGCCTACTTCAGCAGTTGCAGGTAGCTGCTCTCGCTCTTCGAGGCCCGAGTGGTCTCTTGCACGTACTTAAGGAATTGACGAAGATTTTCTTTTTCGGCCGCATCCAGCCCGGCGAAGCGAACCCGCACTCCCCCAGCCGGTGCGCTACGCGTGACCACTCCGTTCAGCGCCAGACCTTTCACCCAGATCTTGCCGCTCGATACCCAAAGTCCGATTTCGACCTTCGCGCCGCCGCTGATGTGGCTGGCGGTCTCCACCTGGCATCCGCCCATGCTCGTGTTCGACAGATTTCCCCAGATGGGCGCATCCGCGTCATTCACGCGCAACTCTACCGCCACAAAACACTTGATTCTCGGATGTCGCCGCCGATCTTGTCCCCAGTTAGGACTGAAAATATCCGGCTCGAATGGAGGTGTGGCTGAGGCCGGCGTAGGCTGCGGCACGGTTTCCGGCGCATGCTCCGTGGCTACCTTCGTTGCCGGGGCTGCGGTACTACCGGCCGAGGCCTCTTTCTTGATCTCTCGCATCGCCGCCAATAGAGCTTCCTCGCGGCGTTCCGGAGGGGCATCGCGATAGGTCTGCAGCAGTTTGCCAAGGTTTCGGGCCAGGTCTGGATCGGCCAACAGCCCCGTCCAGTCCGTTCCCGCCGCAGCGCTAGGCTTCGAATTACTCATAGAAATCGTGCGTCTGCTCGTTCTCGCGAACGAGTCCCCCGCTTTCAGCTTGAGCCACAAGTCACCGCTCCACAAGATGACCGAAGTCACACACTTCCACGGAAGTGCCCGCCCCTGGCTTCAACCGGAGCCTTTTCAGTCCATCGGTGCCCGGCCCTGGAAGTAATTCGTCAGTGACTCCTGCTGCCCGCCCGTGAGCGACAAAAATTCAAAGCCGTACTGGTATCCCCGGCGGTACCGAACCACCGCTCGGACTTCCCAGGGATCGGCTGATCCGGGAACCGAATAGCTCAAGCCGACTACTTCTCCGTTATTCAATTCCGCTGCCAGCAGTACGCCGATCCCGGCTTTGGATAGATCTCTGCAATGTCCCTCCAGCTTCTGATATTGGTTTTCCAGAAGATAACTCACGGTCACTCGGAAGTCGGCTGCATATCTCGGGTACCGTCTCCTGCGGCGGTCGATCTGGTTTGTGGCGGGCTTTGGCGTCGAGGCAGGCATGAGAGGCAGGGTTCGTTGTCCGTGGCGCTTGCACTTGCGGTTAATGCGGGTCGAACTTGACGCAGCGGGGAACAGACCCGATCTTCCCTACTCTATCGGCATCCCGCCACGGAGTGGAAGTGTCGAAAGTAACGGTTCCAATTTGCTGGAGCTAAGACCTAAGAGCTAAGAGCTGAAAGCTGAGAGCGTGGGTAGCGTCCTGAACCTCCGCCCTGCGACAACCGCCTGATCTGCCAAAGCGTCCAACTCCAACCTCGTAGCTCCTGCGTTTTTGCATCGCGCAGTGTCTGACCCGAATCAATAGGGAGACGATATATGCTATGAATGAGAAAGGTCGTCCCGGAGACTTCCTTCACTGTGGGACTTTTTCAGAGCCGGAAATGCCCCAATTTTCACTCCATCCAAGTCGCAGACGTCTCGCCCTTACGCTGGCATTGCTGTTCCCCGTCACCAGCCTCGTGGCTCAGAATTCCGCGCCCACCCCGTCGATCTCGCTGCCTGGCACCCAGAGTCCTTTCACCGGCAGCGAGCCTGAGGGCAAAGCCACTCCCGAAGTCTTGCAGTTGTACTTGTCGATGCCATCGACCGCGGGCTGCGCAACAACCTGGGCCTTTTGCTCTCCGGCGATCAGACCATTATGGCGCGGGGCGAAAGATGGAAGGAACTCAGCAACCTCCTGCCCAACGTATCAGCCCGGGTGCAGGAAGATGTTCAAACCCAGAGCCTCGCCGCTCTCGGTTTTCAAGGCAAACTTTTTCCGTTCCCGCTGCCCCGCATCATCGGTCCGCTTCAACTACATCGATGCGCGCGCTTCCTTCAGCCAGTCCTTGCTCAACTTCAAGGACCTTGAGAAGGAGCGTGCCGCCTCCGAGAGCTTGAAATCCGCGCAATACAGCTACAAAGACGCGCGCGAGCTGGTCGTGCTGGCCGTCGGCAACGCTTACCTGCTGGCCATCGCCACCGCCGCTCGCATCGAAACCGCGGACGCCCAGGTCAACAATGCCCAGGCCCTCTACGACAAAGCCGTCGACCAGCAAAAGGCCGGCCTGAGTCCCGCCATCGATACTCTGCGCTCTCAAGTCGAGCTGCAAACCCGCCAGCAGCAACTGATCGCTGCGCGCAACGATTTCGCCAAACAGAAGCTGTCCCTGGCTCGCGTCATCGGCCTGCCTCCCGGTCAGGAGTTTGCCCTCACCGAGAAAGCCCCCTACCAGTCGCTGACTCCCTTACCGCTTGAGGTTTACCTGCAGCGCGCCTATGCCTCGCGGTCCGATTACCAGGCAGCGCAAGCGCAAGTCCGCGCCGCTGAACTTTCGCACCGCGCCGCCGCCGCCGGACACTATCCCTCCCTCGACGTCAACGCGAACTACGGCGACATCGGAGTAACACCCGCCCACTCCAACGGAACCTGGCAGGTGAATGGAGGCCTCAATATCCCCATCTTTGCCGGCGGAAAAACCCACAGCGATGTTCTCGAAGCCGATGCCCAGTTGAAGCAGGCGCGTTCTCAACTGAACGATCTGCGCGGCCGCATCGACTATCGAAGTCCGCGCCTCGTTGCTCGACTTGAGCTCCGCCGCCGAGCAAGTCGAAGTTGCCCGCAGTTCCGTCGAACTGGCGGAACAGGCCCTTACGCAATCGCAGGATCGCTTTGCCGCCGGCGTCGCCGATAATCTGGAAGTGGTTCAGGCGCAGGAGTCCGTTGCCAGCGCTCATGAGAGTTACATCCAAAGTCTCTACGCGCATAACCTGGCCAAGATCGAACTGGCACGCGCCATCGGCGATGCCGAACAGGGAGTCAAACGATATTTGAAAGGCGAACACTAATCAAATTTATGGAACCGACGACACAAAGCCCGCCCGCCGCTCCGCCGGGCAATCGGACAAAGCTCAGCCTGAGAAGCCCAATCAGCCCGACAGCCGCACCAGCCGTTGCCTCGACGGAACGCGATTTCCATACTCGTCCTTCGCGCACCGCGCAGTCCCGGCTTCCGCATCGCCGTCGTCATCGCCGTCGTCGTGCTGCTGGTCGTGGGATTTTTCGTCTACCGCTATGTCACCAGCTACGAATCTACCGATGATGCCGAAGTCGACGGCCACGTCAATTCCATCAGCACCCGCATCTCCGGCCACGTCGTCAAGCTCAATGTCCTCGACAACCAGTATGTGCAAGCCGGTACGGTGCTGGTGGAAATCGATCCCGCCGATTACCAGGTTGCCTACGACCGCGCCAAAGCCGATTTCGAAGACGCGCAGGCTGCCGCCGCCGGCCGCCGGCGTCAATGTTCCCATCACCTCCGTCAGCACCAGCAGCCAGGTTTCGGCCTCGGATGCCGATGTGGCCAGCGCCCGCGCCGGAATCGCCGCCGCGCAGACAACAATTCGAAGCCGCCAAAGCCCAGCGCAATCAGGCCGAAGCCAACAACGTCAAAGCGCAGAACGATCTGGTCCGCTACAAGCAACTCGTCGACAAGCAGGAAATTTCGCAGCAGCAATACGATCAGGCCGTAGCCGCCGCCGCAGCCAACGCCGCCGCCGTCGAAGCTGCCCACGCCAATGCCGATGCCGCCCAGTCGCAAGTCACGCAAGCCCAGGAAAAACTGGCTGCAGGCGCGAAGCCAACTGGCGCAACGCCCAGACCGCGCCCAAGCAAATGCAAGTCATGCGCTCGCAGGGCCGCGTCCGCCCAGGCCGACGCGCAACGCAAGAAAGCCGACCTCGATCAGGCGCAGCTGAATCTGCAGTACACCAAAATCGTCGCTCCGGTTGCCGGCGTGGTCAGCGATCGCACCGTCGAAGTCGGACAGAACGTCGCCCCCGGCCAGGAACTGCTGAAGATCATCCCTCTCGACGACGTCTGGATCACCGCCAACTTCAAAGAGACGCAACTGCGCGAGATGAAAGTAGGCCAGCCCGTCACCATCGAAGTCGACGCCAACGGAAGAAGCTACAAAGGCAAAGTCGATAGCATCGCCGGCGCCAGCGGCGCCCGTTTCAGCCTGCTGCCTCCCGAAAATGCCACCGGCAACTACGTGAAAGTCGTGCAGCGCATTCCCGTGAAGATCGTGCTCGATCCCGGAGAAAACAAAGATCAGTCGCTGCGCCCCGGCATGTCGGTCGAACCCAAGGTCTGGATCCGGCAATGAGCGCTGCCGCGCCTCCGCTGCGAACGACGCCGACGCCTGGCGTCCCGCCGTCAATCCCTGGATCATCGCCGTCACCGTTACGCTCGCGACCTTCATGGAAGTGCTCGACACTTCCATCGCCAATGTCGCCCTGCCCCACATCGCCGGCAGCCTCTCCGCCGGGCAGGATGAAAGCACCTGGGTCCTCACTTCCTATCTCGTCTCGAACGCCATCGTGCTTCCCCTGAGCGGCTGGCTTTCTTCCATCATGGGCCGCAAGAACTTCTACATGGGCTGCGTGGCCCTGTTCACCATCAGTTCCTTCTTCTGCGGACTGGCGCCCAACCTGGCCACGCTCATCATCTGCCGCGTGCTGCAAGGCGCTGGCGGCGGCGGCTTGCAGCCCAGCGAGCAAGCCATCCTCGCCGACACGTTCGCTCCCGCCAAACGCGGCATGGCCTTCGCCGTATACGGCATCGCCGTGGTCACCGCTCCCGCCATCGGCCCCACCCTCGGCGGATGGATCACCGACAACTTCACCTGGCGCTGGATTTTCTTCATCAACATCCCCGTCGGCATCATTTCCCTTCTGCTCACCTCTCGCCTCATTCAAGACCCGCCTTACCTCAAGCGCCGCAAGCTCAGCGAAACCAACATCGACTACATCGGCCTCGGCTTTGTCGCGCTCGGCCTGGGCAGCCTTGCAGATTGTCCTCGACAAAGGCCAGCGCGACGATTGGTTCGAATCCCACTTCATCCTCGTCCTCTCCCTGATCGCCGCAGCCTCTTTGATCTTCGTCGTCATCTGGGAGTGGAGGCACAAGGATCCCATCATCGATCTGCATCTTTTCCGCGATCGCACCTTCGCCGTCTCCAATCTCCTGATGTTCATGCTGGGCTTCGCGCTGCTGGGCAGCACGCTGCTGCTGCCTCTGTTCATGCAGACCCTGCTCGGCTACACCGCCGAGCAGGTCGGGCTTGGCGCTCATGCCCGGCGGATTCACCATCATGCTCTTGCTGCCTCTGGTGGGATTTCTGCTCTCCCGTTACAGCCCGCGCTGGCTGCTGATTTTCGGTCTGGTCGTGCTTTCCGGATCCGCTGTTCCACATGGCCGGTTTCGATCTGGATATGGATTTCCGTACCGCGGCGACCGCCCGCGTTTTCCAGGCCGCGGGCATGGCGTTCCTGTTCGTCCCCATCAATACCGCTGCCTACGCATTTCTGCCCCGGGACAAGAACAACGCCGCCTCCGGCCTGATGAATCTCGCCCGCAACATCGGCGGAAGTGTCGGCATTTCCCTCGTCACCACCATGCTCGACCGCCGCACCCAGGTTCACTTGAACGATTTGTCGCGCCACCTCAGCGCGGCCAACCCAGCATTCCAGTCCATGCTGCAGGGCGCCACGCAGGCCATGCGCGCCCACGGCGCAAGCGCGGCATTCGCCACCCGCCAGGCCTACGCCCTCATTGAAGGCACACTCCAGCGGCAGGCCACCATGCTGGCCTACATCGATGACTTCCGCCTCCTCGCCATAGCCATCCTGCTCATGGTTCCCCTCGTCTTCCTGATGAAAAAAGGCAAACCCGGCGGCGGAATCGCGGTACACTAGTCCGCGGTAAACAGCAGGGAAGGCAGTTCAGCCGTGTCGTCAGAAGTTCAGGAACGGCAGAAGTTCAGCCGTGCAAAAAAGTTCCGAAACGGCAAGACTTTAGTCGTGGTGATAGGTTCGGGAAGGGCACGACTTTAGTCGTGCCGTCAGGGCCACGCATAGAACGCGGCTTTAGCCGCTGAGGGCTTTCAGAGAGAAATGTTTCGTCTCATCACCATCGAGCGCGAATTCGGCTGCGGCGGCGGCGCCATCTCCGCGGAACTCGCCCACCGTTTAGGATGGAAGCTCTGGGACCAACTCCTCACCGAAGAGATTGCTCGCCTCGCCAACGTAGATGCCTCCGCGGTGAAGCGCTGCGAAGAGCACATGGATAGCCCCTTCTACCGCCTGGCCAAAGTCTTCTGGCGCGGCAGTTACGAGCCCAGCTTCGTCTCTCGGAAGTCAGTCCTTTGATACCGATTGCATGATGTCGATGATGGAGCAAATTACCGCGAGAATCGCCCAGGAAGGAAACGCCGTAGTGGTCGGACGCGGCGCGCCTTACTTCCTGCGCGAGCAGCCCGACGCTTTCCATGTCTTTCTCTATGCGCCTCGCGCCGAGAAAATTCGCCGCCTTCGGCAAGAGGGATCCACCGAATCGGAAGCCGAGGATCTCGTCGACACCGTCGATCGCGAACGCATCGCCTACGTCAAACACTACTTCGACGCCGACTGGCCCACCCGCTCCCTCTACCACGTCATGGTCAATACCGCGGTCGGCAACGAATCCGTCATCGAAACCATCCTCCACACCATGCATCTAGTCGAAGGCCGCCCCAAAGCTACCGACTACGAACGCCCCAAAATCCCCACCTCCGTCTAAGCCAAATTTAGCTAAGAAAAGTAGTGCGGCGCGAGGCCCGTTCCCATTGTTTCTTCGGCGGGTGCCCACCCTTGTCGCGTTCTTTGCGACAGGGTGGGGATCTTGATCGGGAACTCTCAACTACGACCTAAGGACGAGGCACCCTCAAGAGGGTCGACGCCTAAGAAGCCTAGATCGTCTGCGGTCTCCCCGGCGCTGGACAACACCTCTCCGCACAAACATCCGCCCTTGCTCCCAGCGTTCCCAGCGCCCGCCGCTCCAACTCCGGATTCATCCGCTCCACAATCAACTCCCGTATCATCCCGACAAACTTCGGATGCACGCCCACGGTCTTCGCCCGCGTCATCGGCAAGCCCAGCGAATCGCACAGCGCGCGCGCTTCCACATCCAGGTCGTACAAAACTTCCATGTGATCGGAGATGAAGCCAATCGGCGCCAGCACCACCGCCGACGCCAGGTTCTGCGCCTTCACCTCGCGCAGGTAGTCGAGAATGTCCGGCTCCAGCCATGACTGTGCCGGCGCTCCGCTTCGACTCTGATACACCAGCGCATCGTTCTTCCGACTGAGCGCCTCAGAAACCAGTCCCCGCACCTCCTCTAGTTGCCTCACATAATCGCAAGTGCTCGCCATGGAAGTCGGAATGCTGTGCGCCGTATAAACAATCTGCACATTTTCCCGCGCGTCCGCCCGAATGTCACCCAGAGCACCGCGCACCCGTTCGACCGTAGCCTCGATAAATGCCGGATGATTGAAAAATGCCCGCAGCTTGTCCACTTCCGGCGCTCCCGCTCCAACTTCGTTTTGCGCCCGCCCAATGTCCTCGCGATACTGTCTGCAACTCGAGTAAGAGCTGTAGGCGGAAGTCACAAAACCCAGCGCTCGCCGGATCCCATCCCGCTTCATTTTTCCCAGAGTCTCCGGCAGCAGAGGATGCCAGTTACGGTTCCCCCAATAAATCGGCAGCTTCGGACCGTTTCGCTGCAGCTCCGCTTCCAGCGCGGCGATCAGCGCCCGGGTTTGCTGATTGATCGGGCTCTTTCCCTCGAAGTGGTAGTAGTGTTCCGCCACCGACAGCATGCGCTCTCGCGGAACATTCCTTCCCCGCAGCACATTTTCAAGAAACGGAATCACTTCTTCTTTCGATTCCGGACCTCCGAAGGAAACCACCAGAATGGCGTCGTAGTTCATGTCTTAATGTGAATAAGAAACGCGAATAAGAAACGTGAATACGGAATAATCCGATTGTACCCTCGGCTCGCCGACCCCATGCGGGCAACTGACTTCGAAATAAAACTCGCGAAAGGAGTCGGTGGTCGCTCACCGCGTGAAAGCCGCATGGTACGCTTTCTCTGGCGACCATGGAGACGCTGCGGTGATCGCTCGGGTCTTTAAAGCTTTTCAGTATCGTGATTTTCGTCTGATGTGGTTCGGCGCCTGCACCTCCAGTATCGGCACCTGGATGCAGATCGTCGCTCAGGGCTGGCTCATCTACCGCCTCAGCCACTCCCCCCGCCTGTTGGCGCTCGATCAGGTTCTTGGCGGCCTGCCGATTTTTCTTTTCTCCCTGATGACCGGCGTCATTGCCGATCGTGTGGAGCGCCGCAAGATTCTGCTCGGTTCGCAATGGGTGCAGATGTTCACCGCCACCGTGCTCACGGTCTTGGTAGCCACCGGCGCAGTGCACGTCTGGCACATTCTTTGCCTGTCGTTCGTTGCGGGGACCGCCCAGGCCTTCGGTGCTCCGGCCTACTCGGCGCTGATTCCCACGCTGGTCGAAAAAGATGATATGCCGAACGCCATCGCCCTCAATTCCATCCAGTTCAACGTTGCGGTCATGGTCGGCCCGGCCCTTGCCGGGCAGGCTTTGGCGAAGCTTGGTGAGAAATGGTGCTTCGGTCTGAACGCGCTATCTTTCCTCGCGCCGATCATCTCGCTGACGATCATCACCGCTCGCTTCCTCCCGCTGAAGACCACGGAATCGATGTTCACCAGCCTCAAGCAGGGCATCAGCTACGCCCGCAAACAGAACTCAATGGAAGCGCTGATCGTGCTCGCTTTTTGCATGACCTCTTTGGCCATGCCCATGCGCACCTACATTCCAGTATTTGTGAAGGACATCTTCCGCCGCGGTCCGGAAACCTACGGCAATTTGCTCTCGCTCATGGGGCTGGGATCGATCCTTGGTTCGCTGGCCATAGCCAGTGCGGGCAACTTCCGAAATAAAGGTCGCGTAGCCCTCGCCGCGCTCATGTGCCTGGGCGCAGGCATTTCCGCATTCGCTCTTTCGAAGTCGCTGTTCTTCAGCGGCACCGTCCTGGTACTGGTCGGCGCGTCAATGATGACAGTCTTTGCCACGGTGAGTTCGCTGGTGCAGTTAATCACCACCAACGAAATGCGCGGCCGCGTGATGAGCGTCTACAATTTCGCCTTCCGCGGCGGCATGCCCATGGGAAATCTACTCTCCGGATGGCTAGTCCCCATATTTACCGCGCCCGTGGTCCTCGGCGTGAACGGAGTCCTCCTCATCCTCGTAGCCCTTTATTTCTTCGTGGTGCAACGCCGCCTGGCCGCGCTCTAGGCTGGTACCATGCCTGGCTGGGGATGACCGCCCTAGGCAAGAAGAAATCTGGTGCGCCCGGAGAGATTCGAACTTGAGGCGCTTGCGGGCGTGAGCGAAGCGAGAGTCCGCAGCCGAAATCCTAAGCCTGGGGTTTCAGGCGAAGGATCGGGGGAATCTGGTGCGCCCGGAGAGATTCGAACTTAAGGCGCTTGCGGGCGTGAGCGAAGCGGGAGTCCGCAGCCGAAATCCTGAGCCTGGGGTTTCAGGCGAAGGATCGGGAGAATCTGGTGCGCCCGGAGAGATTCGAACTCCCGACCTATTGCTCCGGAGGCAATCGCTCTATCCATCTGAGCTACGGGCGCCCGACTTCAGTGTACATGGGAGCGTTGCCGAGCATCAATGCGGGCACTGCACTAGGAGACAAGCGAGACGCGGGATCGAGACAGCCATCACCAACCTAAGGCGATCATTCCCCGGCGCTCTGCGTTCGAGCGCGGAACGGCACCTGCTATTGCGAAACCGGACGCGTGCGTCCGGTTAACTGGCAGATTCTGATCTCTTAATAACGGCCTCGTCCGCCGCCACCACCACCGCGGCCGCCACGGTCTCCACCGCGATCTCCTCCTCGGCCTCCACGGTCGCGTCCACCGCCTCCTCCGTGCTCCGTCTTGGGACGTGCTTCGTTCACGTTGAGCGTGCGTCCGCCGACCTGCGAGCCGTTCAACGCGGTGATGGCCTTGTCTCCCTCTTCATTAACGGCCATTTCCACAAAGCCGAAGCCGCGCGAACGTCCGGTGTCGCGGTCGGTCATGATGCTGATCCGGTCCACTTGACCGAACGGCTCGAACATCTGCCGCAGTTCGTCTTCCGATGTGTTAAAGCTCAAGTTCCCCACGAAAATATTCTTCAAGCGTCAGCCTCTGCATTGAGCTGTCGAAGTGCAAGCTCGATGCGGCGGACTGGCAGGTCGGGGACACCTTCCTGGAAATCGAAACCGGAGCCGGCGAACAGTCGAATGCGGCCAGAAGTATAGCAGGTTTGTCAAACCGGCTGGTTAAACGGGTAAGTGTCCCGATTTGGCCGTGGTTTTGGGACAATGAAACTGGCTGCCAGACCTCAGCCTTCTTCAACCGCCGCCATCGCGCTCCGCTTGCGCTTGTTCGATTGCAGAATCTTTTTCCGCAGCCGCAGCGACTTCGGAGTGATCTCCACGTACTCGTCATCCGCAATGAACTCGATCGCCTGCTCCAGATTCAATTGCCGGAACGGCACCAGGCGGATCGCCTCATCGGCCGTCGAAGCCCGCATGTTGGTGAGCTTCTTTTCCCGCACCGCGTTCACGTCGAGGTCATCGTCCTTCGCGTTCTCGCCAATGATCATGCCTTCGTACAAGTCAACGCCCGCACCCACGAATAATTCTCCGCGCTCCTGCAGCCCCCACAACGCGTAGGCCGTCGAAGTGCCAGTTCGATCTGCGATCAACGCACCTGTAAGCCGGTGCGGAATTTCTCCCTGCCATTCCGTATATCCATCGAACAGGGAATTCATCACGATGGTTCCCCGCGTGTCAGTGAGCAACTGGCTGCGCAAACCAATCAGCCCGCGGCTGGGTACGCGGAACTCAATCCGCACCCGCCCGTAGCCGTGATTGTGCATGTTGGTCACTTCGGCCTTGCGCGATCCCAACTGCTCCATACACACTCCGACAAATGCCTCCGGCACATCGACGGTGAGATGCTCCACCGGTTCCATCAGCTTGCCATCGATGCGTTTGGTCACGATCTCGGGCTTGCCCACCATCAGTTCGTAGCCTTCGCGCCGCATCATCTCGATGGTGATCGAAAGCTGCAGCTCGCCGCGCCCGAGTACTTTGAACGAGTCCGTCGTTCCCATCTCCTCGACTCGCAGAGAAACGTTGGTCAACAGTTCCTTCGCCAACCGCTCTCGCAAGTTTCGCGATGTCACGTAGGTCCCTTCGCGTCCCGCAAACGGAGAAGTATTCACGGTGAAGGTCATCGCGATGGTCGGCTCGTCGATCACGATCGGCGGCAGCGGCGCCGGATTCTCCGCGTCCGTAATCGTCTCGCCGATCGTGATGCCTTCCACGCCCGCCACAGCAATAATGTCGCCCAGCACCGTCTCCGTGATATCGGTTCGCTTCAGCCCGGCAAAAGAAAACAGTTTCGTGATCTTGGTCTTGTGCATCGTGCCGTCGAGCTTGGCGATTACCACGTCCTCGCCGGTATACATCGTCCCGTTAAACACGCGAGCGATGGCCAGACGTCCAAGAAAATCGCTGTAGTCGAGATTCGCCACCAGAATCTGCAGCGGCCCCGCTGGATCGCCCTTAGGCAGCGGCGTCGTTTTCACGATCGCGTCAAACAGCGGCCGCAGGTCCTCGCCTCCGCCTTTGATATCCGTGGACGCCGTCCCCGCCTTCGCGTTGGTGTACAGAACGGCAAAGTCGAGCTGATCTTCCTTCGCATCCAGATCGATAAACAGATCGTAGATTTCGTTCAGCACTTCCTGCGGACGCGCATCCGGACGGTCGATCTTATTAATCACCACAATCGGCGGCAGCTTCGCTTCCAGAGCCTTGCTCAGCACATAGCGGGTCTGCGGCAGCGGACCTTCGCTGGCATCGACCAGCAGCATCACGCCATCCACCATCTTCAGCGCGCGCTCCACCTCGCCGCCAAAATCGCTGTGGCCGGGCGTATCCACAATGTTGATCTTCACGTCGTGATAGAAGATGGCCGTGTTCTTGGCCAGAATCGTGATGCCGCGCTCGCGCTCCAGTTCGTTCGAATCCATCACGCGCTCGACGTGGTGTTCATTGGAGCGAAACGTGCCGCTCTGTTGCAGCATGGCGTCAACCAGCGTGGTCTTGCCGTGGTCTACGTGCGCGATGATGGCGATATTGCGAATGCTCAAACTCAAAGTATGGTTTGTCCTTTGCCGATGAATATTGACGAATCAGATCGATAGGCGCATGCAGCCGTTACCCGGCTGGATTGCCCCATCTATAACTTTACTATGGGTGGAGGCTTCTCAGGAGATTACATCGCGGTTCCGCACGCGTCGCACGCCACCAGGGTTTCGAATAGGAACTCCTGGAAACAGCAAGAGCGGCGAGAACAACTCAGCCCGCAAACGCCTTCTGCTTCGGCGCAGGCTTGCCCGCCAGCCGCGCTTCCACTTCCTTCACCGCGCGCTGCGCCGCCAGGATGCCCTCATTGGTCGTCGATTCCGGACCCTCGGAATCCGTATTCGCAAAAAAGACGCGGTCCATGGGCTGCCGCACCAGCGGTTGAACCTGCGTGTAAAGACCCGGCGTGGACATATACAAAGGATGCCCGCGCCGGTAAATGTGCACTTCGATGGGATCAACATTCAAACTCGGCATCAGCTTCTGGAAGTCGCTCAACACGTGCGCGGCGACACGGCGCGCTCCGATTTCGTTCAACAGATAGCCGCGTTCATCCTCCTTCATCGGCGTGTAACAACTGAGGATGTTGAACTTCTGCTTGTAGCCTGGTTGCTTTTGAATCACCCAGTCGGCGACCACGAAATCCGTAAAAGAGTTTCCCGGGCACCAAGTATCGTACCCATGATTGAACACCGGCTTGTCGAAAATCAGATTCACCACGGGATACGGAATATAGCGAATCTGGTGCATCGCTTCGCTCTGCTTGTCAGGCAGCCCCTCGACGATGCGCCGCGTGATGAACTTGGGAGTGGCCATGATCACAGCCTTGGCGGCCACCGTTTTCAATTCGCCGCCCAGCATGTAGGTCACCTGCACGTCTTCCTTTTCGGAAACCACCGCGACGATCGTCGCGCCTGCCTGCATGCGGTCTTTATATTTAGGCTCCAGAATGTCGGCCAGCTTTTTCGTGATCGCGCCCAACCCTCCGGGCCAGGTATAGCGATCGTCCACGCGGCTTTCACCGACCATCTCTTGTAGCGACAGTATGGCCAGGCCGGCCGTCGTCTCTTCGCTGGTCGCCCCCCAATTCGAGGGCCCGTAGGCATCCCACCACTGCTTGAGTTCCTCGGGATATCCCTTCATGAAATCAGAAAATGGCAGCTCGTAGATTTCTTTACCGCGCTTCTCCACGTCGATCGCAAGCATTTCTTTCTTGAACTTCTTAAAGCTCTCACGAACCGCCGACGGATAAGGCAGCTTGTTCAGCCCATCGCCCCAGGTATCAGGAATCAACTCACCCCGAATAATGCTCGCATCCGGACTGTTGACCGGCAGCATTTCCATCCCAATCTCTTTTGCGAAGCGGTAAACGTATTCATCCTTCGCCAGGAACGCCGATCCCGTGGCGTAGATGCTGCCTTCATACTCCATCTCATACGCATTGCCGCCCCAGTGCGGTTCTTTTTCGAGCAACAGAAAATCGCGGTGCTGCAAACGATAAGCCGCAGCCAACCCGCTCACGCCCCCGCCCACTATCACCACGTCATGCCGCGCCGAGGCCGGAGGCCTTGCGAAAAAGCTGCTGCCCTTGTCGCGCACCTGGTGGCAAATCCGATTGTCTTCGCCCTCCACATCCGCGCCGTGACTCTTCTGCGAGTCGGTCTGCGCCGTTACCAGCGAAAGATCAATCGGACATCCCGCCGTTACCGCCCCAGCCACCACGAACTTGATAAAGTCTCTTCGATTCGCGCTCACTTTGCTCTCCCCTCGGCGGCGCCTTCGCCGCGCACCCGCAAGCGGTACCAGAACACGATTGCAACCAGCGAAAACACAAAAATGATTGTCGAGACGGCATTAATTTCCGGAGTGATGCCCCGCCGCAGCCGTCCCCAGATCTCGAGCGGCAGCGTGTTATCACGCCCGATCAGAAAAAAACTGACCGCAATTTCGTCCATTGAAAGCGTAAAGATCAGCAGCGCCGCGCCAATAATCGGCAGCTTCAGGTTCGGCACCGTGATGCGCCAGAATGTCTGCCAGTAATTCGCGCCCAGATCAAGAGAAGCTTCTTCCTGTACCCGGTCGAGTTTCTGCAGGCCCGCGAATACTTCGGTCGTCGCTACGGAGATCAACGCCGTCCCGTGCCCCAGAATGATCGTCATCAGGCTGAGCTTGGTTCCCGTTACGTTGAACAGCATCAGCAGTGAAAGCCCCGTAATAATTCCGGGCAGGATTAGCGGCAACAGCACCAGTCGGCGAAACAACGCCTTGCCCGGAAACTGCGCGCGCTCCAGCGCCAGCGCCGCCGGCACACCAAAGGTGAGCGAGATCACCATCGCCGCGAGCGCCACTTCCAGGCTGTTGAGCACCGAATCCCAGATCGGAGCGTCGGCGAACAGTGTGCGATACCAGTCCAGCGTCAAGTGATGCGGCGGAAACCCGCCCACGCCCTCGCCGTTGAACGAATAAAGGATGAGAACCGCAATCGGCAAATAGAGAAACGCGAATACGGCGACGGCATGCGCGAGCAGCCAGCGTGAGCCGGAGTCGGATCTCGTTTCGCTCACGAGAAGCTCCATTTCTTTTCCAGCCGCTCGGAGAAAACCAGCAGGGTCACCACCAGCAGCAGCATGCAGAAGGAAATCGCCGCGCCCAGCGGCCAGTTGTAAGCCGCGCCAAACAGGCTGACCACAATGTTCGAGATCATGATGCCACTCGGCCCGCCCAGCAGCAGCGGCGCAAGAAAATCTCCCAGGCTCAGCACGAAGGCAAAAGTCGCCCCCGCCACCACCCCAGGAATCGAAAGCGGAAAAATAATCTTCCAGAACGTCTGCGTCGGCGTCGCGCCCAGATCATGCGATGCTTCCACGAGATTTCGCGGAATGTGTTCCAGCGCCGCATAAATCGGCAGAAACGCAAACGGCGTGTAGATGTGTGTCAGTGTCAGCACCACGGCAAACGGACTGTAGAGCAGAAACTCCAGCGGATGCTTCGTCAGGTGCACATACTGCAGCAAAGTGTTCAGCACGCCATCCGAGCCCAGAATCGTCTTCCACGCGTAGGCGCGCACCAGGTAGCTCACCCACAGCGGGATGATCACCAGTTGGTAGAGCAGGTCTTTCTTTCTTCCTGCGTAAAAGGAAAGAAAATATGCTAGCGGATACCCCAACACCAAAGAGAAGATCGTCACCCGCGCGGCAATCCACATGGAGCGCAACAGTGTCTGCCAGTAAACGTGAACCTGCAGCAGTTGGCCGTAGTTGTCGAGATTCCACGAATGCACAATCGTCTGCGACGGCGACACCGACCAGAAGCTGTAGCAGAACATCAACAAATAGGGCATTAGTAGAAACACCGTCACCCACACCAGTGGAGGCAGGGTCACCGCCGCTTTGTACGCTCGCGAAAACATCAGATTCTTTCCGGAGACTCGCGCACCAGAACTGCATCAGCGACAGAAAACTCGAGTTCGACATCGTTCAACGTTCCGCCGCTGCCCGGCGTCCGCACCACCAGCACCAACGCATCGCTGCA
The DNA here is from genome assembly GCA_963827005.1 of uncultured Acidobacteriaceae bacterium. Classification (GTDB taxonomy): domain Bacteria; phylum Acidobacteriota; class Terriglobia; order Terriglobales; family Acidobacteriaceae; genus Sulfotelmatobacter. The sequence continues at coordinate 301,205 of CAWGZD010000004.1, read as the reverse complement.
TTCCACGCGAATCAATTCTGTTGCTCCATGAAAGGCCTGGTGGAGAACTTTTCCACGAACGCGAACGCTGCCGGCCATCGCCGGAGTTCCCGTGACCAGCCGAATATTCTCTGGCCGCAGCGAAAACAGAGCCGGTCCGTTCGGCAGCGATGCAGGCCACGTCAGCGGAGGGCAGCGCACGATGCCTCCCAGCACTTCGCCCTTCAGCAAATTCGTGTGCCCGATAAACTGCGCCGCATAAGCGGTTGCGGGACGGCCATAAATTTCGCGAGGCGTCGCCACCTGTTCGAGTTCACCCGAGCGCAGCAGCGCGATCCGGTCCGACATCACCATCGCCTCTTCCTGATCGTGCGTCACGAAGATGAACGAAATGCCGACCTCACGTTGCAGCGACTTCAGTTCCACCTGCATCTGCCGCCGCAAATTCGCATCCAGCGCGGAGAGCGGCTCATCCAGCAACAGCAGTCGAGGACGGTTCACCAGCGCCCGCGCCAGCGCAATCCGCTGCTGCTGTCCGCCGCTGATTTTCGACGGCTTCGATTTCGCATCCGCCGACATCTTTACTTTCGCCAGCGCTTCCTCCACCCGCGCGGCAATCTCCGTTTCCGGCCTTTTCGCCACACGCAGTCCGTACGCCACATTCTGTTCCACCGTTAGGTGCGGAAACAGCGCGTAGTGCTGGAACACTGTGTTCACGCGGCGCCGGTAAGGTGGCTGCCGGTCCAGTCGCTCCTCGCCCATCCAGACCTCGCCCGCGCTCGCCGTCTCAAAGCCCGCGATAATTCGCAAGAGCGTCGTCTTCCCCGACCCGCTCTCGCCCAGGATCGTGAGAAATTCTCCCTCCGCCACATCCAGAGAAATATCCCGCAACACCACGTTCTTGCCGAAGTGCTTGGCGACATTACGAATGCGGAGCAACGCTGCGCGCCCCGTCCCATCCAAAGTCGACGTCGTACTCACAGCCATCTCAGAAGTGGTCATCAATCCCAGATCCTCAATACCAGTCCAAAAATACCGAGTCCAAAAGCCCGAAGCCGGAAGCCCAAAGCCCGGAAGTTGAAGCCGCCCTACTGCGCCGCCTTTACCTCATTCCAGATCTCGTTGTACTTCCCGCGCCGCGGCACATTCTGCCAGAAATAAAGCCGCTTCTGGTAGTTATCCACATCATCCAGATGCAGGCTCTTCACTTCTTCCGGAGTCATAAACTGCGCCGCCTGCGGATTCGCCGGAGTGTATCCCGTCACGTCCGTCACCTTCTTCTGTGTCTGCGCCTCGATCATGTACTCCAGAAACGCTTGCGCCAGTTCCTTGTTCTCGCTGCCCGCCGTGATCATCAGGTGATCGATCCACCCCGTGGTGTTCTCCTTCGGAATCGTCTCTCCCACGGGAAAATTGACCCTGCGCAGTTGATTCGTCATCAGCGGCCATCCCATCGAAGCTACCACTTCATGATTCTGAAAAAGATTCGTCAACTCCCCGCCCGTCGACCACATCTTGCGCACATTCGGCTTCAACTCCAGCAACTTCTTCTTCACCGCCTCCAGTTGCTCGTCGTTCAAGTTGTAAAGCTGCGACGGATCGGGTTTGTCATAGCCCAGAACCTGGGCCGCCATATACACCGTCGACAGATCGTCCCACACCGAAATCCTTCCCTTGTATTTCGGATCCCAAAGCACGTTCCAGCTATCGGGAGCCTGCGCGAAAACCGTGGTGTCGTAAAGCAGCGGGTCCGGCCCCCACATGAAGGGAACTCCATACACCTGGCCTTTCACGCGCACCAGCGGCAGGGAAGTGAGCTGCGGAGAAAGCTGCGCGTAGCTCGGAATTTTCGATAAATCCAGCGGAGCCGCCAATCCGGCCGCCGCAACCGACGTCGCCACATCGCTCGAGGGCGAGATCACGTCATAGTTCCCCGCGCTGCCCCCACGCAACTTCGCCACAAGTTCATCGCTTGATCCCATGTACGACGCCGAAACTTTGCAATGATGCTGCTCCTCAAAGGCCTTGATGAACGAGGGATCGGCGTAGCCCTCCCACACCAGCAGATTCAACGTGGGAGTCTTCTTCGTGCATGAACCGGTGAACCCCGCAACCATCAGCAGAGCGAGCAGAATCGCCGAGCGTCGCATCTTCATTGTTCCTCCTCTACTCGCGTCATCAAAACGTCGGCGGAGTATTCACCCACAACACCCACGTTTCCGCGCGTCCTGAATTTTTCCAGTGATGCGGGGTCGCACTCTCAAAATAAAAGCTGTCCCCGGCCTTCAGGCGGTATTCTTCCTGCTCCAGCGTGATCGTCAATTCTCCGCGCAACACATAGAGGAACTCCTCACCGTCGTGGGTGTAGGAGTCCCCGCTGCCCGCCTCCGGCGCCACCCGGAACAGATGCGGCTCCATCACCGTGTTCCCCCACGCCAGCAACTCCATGCGCACGCCCTTGCCCGCCTCCAGTACCTTCCGCTGCTCGGGCTGCACCTGGCGGCTGCTCGCTCCCGTCGCGTCAAAAAAATCCAGGATGTTCGTCTTATAAAATCTCGCCAGCTTGCGCAGCGTTCCTACCGACCCGCTCATCTGCGACCGCTCGAGCGCACTCAGAAATCCCACTGAGATGCCGACCGCTCGCGCCACCTGCGCCAGCGACAGCCGCCGTTTCGCGCGCAGTTGCCGCAAGTGCCCTCCAATCGCTCCCGCGTTTCCGTCCGCCGCCGGACGCACCCGACCCTCCCGCCGCAGCAACTCCGCAATCGCCGCCGCGTTCAATCCGCGCACCTTGCGCAGAAAACGCGCCCGCTTCAGCAGCTTGACGTCTTCCGCCGTGTACAGCCGGTATTTGCTCTCGCTGCGCCGCGGACGCGTCAGCCCCAGGCTCTCCCACGACCGGATCACGGACGGCGACACTCCCACGCGTCGCGCCACGTCTCCGATCTTCAAATATGGTTCCGAGAACGATTGTTCCGAGCTGGTTGACTTCATTTCTTGCGGCCGGTCCGATAAGAATTTTCTATGAGAGGCTGCGCTTTTTTTCTCCTTGACAGTTCGCCTCCCCCTTCTCTAACCTTGCGGGATTATAGCAAGGTTGTGGCGGTTCACAAGCAGTAGCTTTCAAGGAAAAAACTTCTCCTTCGATCGAAGAATCAAAGATCGAAAGATCAAAGATTGAAAGATCTAACGATCAAGATTGAATGATCCAAGAGAAAGATCGAAGATTGGAAGATCGAAGATGCCTGGAGGTTCCATGCCGTCACCGCGCGCCCGCTGGACCACGATCTGTCTCGAAACGGTCTGCCTTGTCGTCGCCATCGCTCTCTTAGCCCCTACTCCGCTCCTCGCACAAGGCACCGGCGGCCGCATCCTCGGCCGCGTCTCCGACCCCTCCGGCGCCGTGATCGGGCACGTCAAGGTAGTCGCGACCAACGACGCCACGGGCGTAGGCCGCAGTGCCGAAAGCAACGATAGCGGGGACTATTCATTTCCCGAAGTTCCCGTCGGCGATTACACCCTCAGCTTCGAGTTGGCAGGCTTTAAGAAAGGTCTTCGCCATGGCGTGTCCGTCGACCTCAACCAGGTCGTCACACTCAACATGGTGATGCAGATCGGCCAGGCGCAGGAAGTCGTCGACGTAACCTCGGAAGCGCCACTGGTCGATACCACGAGCACTCAGCTCGGCGCCATCATGGACTCGCGGCAGGTCGCGAATTTGCCCCTCAACTCCCGCGATACCTACCAGCTTCTGCAGTTGCAGCCCGGCGTCATGTCCACTACCGGATCCAGCAATTCGCTCATCTATGGAAGTGACAGCCCCGGCGCAGTCTCGGTGAACGGTGGCCGCGGACGCGCCAACAATTTCAGCGTCAATGGCGGCGATGCCAACGACCTCTTCGTCAACCTTCCCACCGTTCAACCCTCGCCCGATACCATTCAGGAGTTCCGCGTCCTCACCAATACCTTCGACGCGGAATATGGCCGCAACTCCGGTTCGGTCATCAATGTGGTCACAAAATCAGGGACGAATCAGTGGCACGGCAGTGCCTACGAGTTTTTCCGCAACAAGGTACTCAACGCCAATGAATACTGCTTTACCGAGGCCGAAGGTCTTCCTTGCGAAAAGCCTCAGTTTAATCAGAATCAGTTTGGCGGAACTTTCGGCGGACCTATCAAGAAGGATCGAACCTTCTTCTTTGCCTCCTATGAAGGTCGCCGAATTCGCCAGGGCATCCAGTCTCCCTCCGTCACCGTGCCCAGTTCTCAGGAAACTCCGTCGCCCACCAACCTGGTTAAGGGACAGATCGTTGCGGACTTCTCCGATGTGAATCCTGTCACTGGTGCCAATGCCTCGCCATTTGCCGGGACGCTATCGAACTCCGCGATCCTGACCAATCGTCCGGGCTGCCAGGCAGCCACAACCGCTATCGGCGGCGGAACGATTTTCGACGGCGCCGCCTACGCAGACGTCTTTCCCAACAGCCAGATCCCGCTCGCCTGCATGGATCCCACTGCGGTTGATCTCTTGCAGTTTGTTCCGCAGGCGCCCAACGACGGTAATTTGATCACGACCGTTCCCACCCAACCCACACGCGGCGACCAGTTCACCGTCAAAGTCGACCATAGGATCAACGATAAGCAGAACCTGAGCATCTATTACTATTTCAACGATCAGAACACTACGCAGCCCTTCGCCAACTTCGAACTGACCGGCGCCGATGTCCCCGGCTTTGGAAGCATCATCGATGAGCGCTTCCAGCAGTGGAACATCTCCCATACCTGGACCATCAGCAACAGCACCGTGAACGAGGCTCGTTTCAACTACAACCGCGAGTCTCAACAAACCTTCCAGCACCCGGAAAATACCGAACTCGTGCAAAACTCCTGCCCGCCTGCGCCCAGCTGGCTCACCAGCGTGACCGGCGGCTCCGCCTTGTTTCTATGGCGATGTTGCGGGCAACCAATTCGGCATCCATCCCTTCCTTGGCGCCAGCCGCGAGGGCCTTCCCTCCATCTCCGTTGCGGGAGGATTCGACCTCGGCAACGATTCCGAAGGGGAGCTTCCTCAAACCGGGAATTCTTTCCAGTGGGCGGATAACCTGACCAAGGTCCAGGCGACCACACCTTCAAGTTCGGCGTGGATGTTCGTCGTCAGCAGTTCAACCAGTTTCTCTACTACAACGTGAACGGAACCTTCGACTACTATGGCGGGGGCCCGAACGACACCTAGTCGCAGGCAACCTGTACCCCAATTTTCTGTTGGGCCTTCCCGATCAATTCGGACAAGGCTCGGCGCAGGTCGAATATGTCCGCAATACTGGCGCTCTATCTGTTCGCGCAGGATAGCTGGAAGATAAAACCAAATCTCACGCTGAACTATGGCCTGCGATGGGAGTTGAACACCCCTCTGGCGGATATCGCCCAGCATGTCCAGACTTTCCGCCCCGGCCAATTCTCTACCGTCTACCCTTGCGGAGGTCCCAACACGGATTGCACTTCGCAGAGATGCGGTTGGATTAGTCGTTCCTGGCGACGCCGGCATTCCCGCCCGGCATGACCCAAACCTATTACAAGGCATTTGCTCCCCGCATCGGCATTGCCTGGACCCCCGGCAACTCCGGCAAGACCAGCATTCGCGCCGGTTGGGGACTCTTCTATAACCCAGTCGAGCAGCTTGTGCTGGAACAATTCGGCGCTGAGCCTCCGTTCGGCGGCAGCACCTTTGTCTATGAAACGCAGTTCAATCAGCCTTTCTTGGCCAGGACGGGGCCACCACTTATCTGAATCCGTTTAACGGAGTCCTCAACCCGCGCGCGAGGATCTCAGCAGGATTGGGCGACATTCGAGCCCATCCTTCTCTTCGGCGATTTCCAGCCGCACATGCGGACCCAGTATTCCGCCCAGTACAACTTCACCGTCGAACGAGAGCTAAGCCAAGACATGAAGCTGCAAGTCAGCTACGTGGGAACCCAAGGGCATCGCTTACTGGCAACGCATGACGTCAACTACTCGAACCCGCAAACCTGTCTTGACATCGATGATATCGCGGCGAATAACCCCGCCGCCGTCACGGACGGATTCGGAAACCAGACTTCGTGCGATCAGTTTGGCGAGGACGCTCCGTTCGTGATCACCCCGGGCACGGTCCTGCCGGTGGCCTCTGCACCTCCCTTACGCGCAAAACAACTCCGTGTTCCCGCGCGAATACAACGTTCGGACCCGAACGGCATCGCTCTGGTCGGCCTGCGGCCATATTCTTCCCCCCAGTGCAATCCCGCTAACCGGCTGGGATCCGAAAACCAGGTCTTCACCAATGGCTGTCCGGCCAGCGGAGTTCCGGTCTTCAGCAGTATCTTTGCCCAGGACACGATTGCCAATTCCGGCTACAACTCGCTCCAGGTCTCGCTGGACAAGCGGTTTGCCCGCGGCTTGCAGTTCACCGCCGCCTACACCTTCAGCAAGTCGATCGACGAGGCCTCCAGCTTCGAAGGAATTCTCAACCCTCTTCCCGGCGCCAACAACCGCTCGCTCTCGCTCTTCGACGCGCGTCACCGCTTCGTCCTTAGTTATCTCTGGAATCTGCCGATTAGAAAATACAGCGGCGTTGCCGGGAAACTGCTCGATGACTGGTCCGTCTCCGGTATCACCACCTACCAGACCGGATTTCCCATCCGCATCACCTCGGAATCCGATAACGAGCTGATGAACAGTTTCGACTTCGAATTGCCCGGTGAACCCAATCAGGTCGCCCCCTTTACCTGGCAAAGGCCGCAAAGCAACGGAAACTACTATTTCAATACCCCTGCCAGTCAGACTTCGATTTTCACCGAGGCCGGAGTCTTCGGCTATGTAGGTAGCGCGCCCCGCACCATCTGCTGCGGACCGGGAATCAGCGAAACCGATTTTGCTCTCGTGAAACTCATTCCGGTCAACGAGCGCATGCACGCGGAATTTCGCGCAGAAACGTTCAATGTCTTCAACCACACCCAGTTCTATAACCCGGACGGCGACAGCACCGACGGCGCGCAGTTTGGCCAGGTCACTCAGGTCAAAGATCCCCGCCTGATGCAGTTTGGTCTAAAGTTCTACTTCTAGTCTGGAAGAGTTGGAAGAGTAAGATAGTTAAGCAAAGCCCCGGGACGGCCCGCCGTCCCGGCATTCTAATGGCCCGCGGCACACCAAGAAACGCTGCCCGCCTGAGTTTCCCGGAGCAATTCGATGTATCCCGATCTTCAGAAGGAGCTCGATACTTTCGAGCGCCGCACCCCTAAATCCGCCGAAGCGCATAAAAAGAACCTCAAACGCATTCCCGCTCGGCGTGGCCAGCAATTATCGCCATTACGATCCCTGGCCCATCTTCGTGAAAGAAGCCAGCGGCAGCAAGTTCCGCGACCTCGATGGCAACGAATACATCGACCACAACCTCACCTTCGGCGCTCTCATGGCCGGACACTGCCATCCCGCCGTGATGAAAGCCGTTGAAAAACGTCTCTCCACCGGCACCATGTTCGGCATGCCTCATGACATGGAATGGGAACTCGCCGAAGAAATCTGCAACCGCTTTCCCGGTCGAGATGTGCCGCTTCGGCAACAGCGGCACCGAAGCCACGATGCACGCCATTCGCCTTGCCCGCGCCGCCACCGGCCGCGACAAGATCATAAAATTTGAAGGCGCCTACCACGGACTGCACGATTCCGCTCTGGTCAGTGTCAAACCTCACGCGCCCGAATTCGGCGACATCGACAATCCCATCTCCGTCACCGGCGGATTAGGAGTTCCGAAGTCCGCCATCGCCAACGTAAAGATCGCCACCTTCAACAACCTCGCCACCGTCGAACGCCGCTTCAAAGAAAATCCCGGCGAAATCGCGGCGATCATTCTCGAACCCATCCTCATGAATGTTGGCCTCTGCATGCCAGAACCGGCTTCCTGCAAGGTCTTCGCGACATCGCCACCAAATACGGCGCGCTCCTGATCTTTGACGAAGTAAAAACCGGCGCCAAGCTAGGCTGGGGCGGCGCCAGCGAATACTTCAACGTTCATCCCGACATGATCTGCCTCGCCAAGTCGATTGGCGGAGGCTTCCCGCTCGCCGCGTTCGGCGCCAGCAAGTCCGTGATGGACCTCATCTCGCAACACAAAGTCTTTCCACGGCGGCACCTACAACACCAATCCGGTGTCGATGGCTGCAGGCCTCGCGACATTCCGCGAAGTCCTCACTCGCGACAACTACGCGCACGTCGACAAGCTCGGCAAAAAACTCGCCGACGGATATCGCAAGACCATCGCGAAAGTCGGCCTGCAAGCCTACATCGCGCAAGCCGGCGCCAACGGCGCGCTCATGCTTTATCCCAAGGAAATTCGCAACTACCGCGACTGGACCACCGTCGATATCGACCTCTGGCGCCACTACTGGTTCGCCATGGTCAACCGCGGCGTGATGCCGCAACCTTACTGGTGGGACGAGCAGTGGACGATTTCCGTCCAGCACACCGAGGCCGATATCGACAAGCATCTATCTGCCTTCGACGACATCGCCGCATCGCTAGCAAAAGCGCAGCAAGAACGGATCGGTCAGCCAGTGCTAGCCGCGCACTAGATTTGTGGAGCAGAAATGCTCATGTGGGGACAGCCGCCCCCGGCTGTCCCCGCCGGACAGTTAGGAAAATCTTTGTCATTCCGAACCGGGCGCAAAGCCCGGTGAGGAACCTGCTGTTTTGCAGCTTAACGAACTTTGTCCACCACGCCCAACCCGCCCAGCCCCACCTCATCCGCGCCCTCGGACGCCGCGATCTGGTCCTCCTATTCGTAGTCGCCGTCTTCAACTTCAACGTAGTCCCCTCCATCGCGGCCAACGGCGGCGTCACCATCTGGCTCTGGATCATCTCCCTGCTCCTCTTCTTCTGGCCGCAAGGCATCGCCGTCATCGAACTCGCCCACCGTTATCCCGGCGAAGGCGGAGTTTATCTCTGGGCCAAAGAAGTCTTCGGCGACTTCCACGGATTCCTCTCCGGCTGGTGTTACTGGACCAACAACATGCTCTACGTGCCGACGATCATGCTTTATTTCGTCGGCGTCTCCGTTTTTATGCTCGGTCCCAAGCCACGCGGCATTGGCCGATAGCAAACCTTTCGCGACTCGTCGCATCCCTCGCACTGCTGGCCTTGCTTACTTTCCTCAACATTCTTGGCCTCGGCATCGGCAAATGGATCAACAACCTCGGCGCCATCGGCACCTTCATCGCCGCCGGCAGTCCTGATCGGCCTCGGCGTAGTGATCTGCTCGCGCTTCGGCACCACCATCACCGCCGCCGACTTCAAAATTCCCGCCAACCCGCGCTTCGTCCTCAATTCCTTCGGCGTAATCTGCTTCGGACTGATCGGACTCGAACTCGCCTCCGTTATGGGCGACGAAATTAAGGACCCCGCCCGCACCCTCCCCGGCGCGGTCGCCTGGGGCGGCATTCTCTCTGGAGCCCTCTACGTCGGCGTCACCCTCACTCTGCTCATCGCTGTCGGAAAAACGTCAACGTTCTGCAGGGCATCGTGCAAGCCGCCAGCAGCATGGCTGGCCGCGTCGGAGTAGGCTGGATCTCCGTACCTTTCGCCATCATGCTCAGCCTCGCCATCGCCGGCATCGGTTCCGCCTGGATCGGCGGCTGCGCCCGCATCCCCTTCGTCGCCGGCCTCGATTCCTACATGCCCTCCTGGCTCGGAAACATTCACCCGCGCTTCGCCACGCCCTACGCGGCGTTGATCGTGCAGGGCATCGTCTCCGCCGTGCTGGTGATTTTGAATCTTGCCGGGGCCGGCGTTCAGGAAACATTCCAAAAACTTCTCTCTCTCGCCGTCGTCCTGAATCTCGTCCCCTTCGTCTACATGTTCGGCGCGCTCATGAAATTCGCAGTCACAGAGCCAGTTTCGCGCGGACATTACAGCCGCGACGACGCTCTTCCTCGCCGGCACCAGCGGATTCCTCACCACGATCCTCGGCATCGCTCTGGTATTTTTCCCGACCCAACAAATCACATCGCTGTTTTGGTACGAGGTCTGGATGTTCGGTGGCACCCTGTTCTTCGTCGGCCTGGCCGCATTCTTCTTCTTCGTCTACGGCCGCCACAAAGTTTTGAAAAAAGAGATCGGGAAGGGCGCGACTTTAGTCGTGCCGCTGTGATCAGCAAAGATCGGGAAGGGCACGACTTCAGTCGTGCCGTTGAGTGGCAAAGAAATCTGGGGCTTTAGCCCCTGAGGTTCGCAGGAGGTCGAAACAAATGCCCGGCGGAATCAAAACAGACGTTCGCACTTATCAGATGTACATCAACGGCGAGTGGGTCGCTAGCAAATCCGCGAAAACCTTCCCGGTCTACGATCCTTCGACTGAAGAAGTCATCGCCCAGGTCCCAGACGCGGACGCCGAAGACGTCAACCGCGCCGTAGCCGCCGCCAAAGCCGGCTTCGAAGAAGGCCCGTGGGCCACCACGACCGCGCAAGAGCGTGGCCGCGTCCTGTTCCGCCTCTCCGAAAAAATTCGCGCCAATCTTCCCGCGCTCGCCGAACTCGAATGCCGCAACACCGGCAAGCCCATCGTCGAAGCCGAATACGACATCAACGACGCCGCCACCTGCTTCGAATACTACGGCGGCCTCGCCACCAAAGTAGTCGGCTACGTCAATCCCGTCCCCGACAACGCGATGTCCCTCTCGCTCAAAGAACCAGTCGGCATCGCCGGACAAATCATTCCGTGGAACTATCCTCTTCTCATGGCCGCGTGGAAGCTCGCTCCTGCCATCGCCGCGGGCTGCACCTGCGTCCTCAAGCCGGCCGAGCAAACTCCGCTCACCGCGCTGGAATTCGCCAACTATTTCACCGACTGCGGCCTGCCACCGGGCGTGGTCAATATCATCACCGGCTTCGGAGAAACCTGCGGCGCTCCGCTGGTCCAGCATCCCGACGTAAACAAGATCGCTTTCACCGGCAGCGCCGCCGTCGGCAAGATCATCGTGAAACAGGCCGCCGACACGGTAAAGCGCGTCACCCTCGAACTCGGCGGCAAGTCACCCAATATCTTTTTTGCCGACGCCGATTTCGAAGCCGCCATCGACGGCGCGCTCTTCGGCGTCTTCATCAATCAAGGCGAAGTCTGCTCCGCCGGAAGCCGCATCCTGGTGCAGAAGTCGATCTACAAAAACTTTGTCGAAGCCATGATCGAAAAAGCGAAGAAGATCAAGCTCGGTCCGCCGCTCGATCGCGAAACCAAGATGGGACCGCTCGTCAGCAAAGAACAATACGACCGCGTCAACTCCTACATCGAGATCGGCAAGAAAGAAGCCAAACTAGCCTCCGGCGGCGGACGTCCCGACAAAATCGGCAAGGGCTACTACGTCCAGCCTACGATCTTCTCCGATGTCACGAACTCCGCCCGCATCGCCCGCGAAGAAATCTTTGGCCCGGTCGCGGCCGTGATCCCATTCGAGGACGAAAAAGACGCGCTCAAAATCGCCAACGATTCTCCCTACGGATTAGCCGCCGCCGTCTGGACCCGCGACATTTTCAAGGCGATGCGGTCCGTAAAGGCCCTGCGCGCAGGAATCGTCTGGGTCAATCACATGCAACCAACCTACGTCGAAGCCCCATGGGGCGGCTACAAACAATCCGGCTTCGGCCGCGAACTAGGCCCCTGGGGCATCGAAGAATATCTAGAAACCAAGCAGGTCTACATCAATCTGAACGAAGCCCCAATCGGCTGGTACTGAAGTATGAAGAGGCGCTCCAAAAAGTCTTGTCATCCTGAGCGAGGATTGATCTTCGCGCCCAAGCGCGAAGATCAACCGCAGTCGAAGGATCCCTGACCCGCCGTGCACTGCCGCCGCAGCGTCAGGGAATTCTCACGGAAAGCTAATATGAGCACGATTCGACTGCATACTCAAATCCCCGGCCCCAACTCCCGCGCCCTCATGCCCGCCGCGACGCCAAGCCGTGCCCCGCGGCCTTTCTCACGGCACGCCCATCTACGTAGCCAAAGCCGAAGACGCCTGGCTCGAAGACGTCGACGGCAACCGCTACATCGATTTCGCCGGAGGCATCGGCTGCGCCAACGCCGGCCATCGCCAGCCACGCGTAGTCGAAGCCATTCGCGGCCAGCTCGATCAATTCCTTCACACCTGCGTCCAAGTCACGCCCTACGAAAGCTATGTCCGCGCTCGCCGAACGCATGAACGCCATCACGCCCGGCAAGTTTGCGAAGAAGACAATCTCTTCGTCAACAGCGGAGCGGAAGCCGTCGAAAATGCCGTCAAGATCGCTCGCGCCTACACCAAACGTCCCGCGATCATCGCCTTCGAAGACGCCTTTCACGGCCGCACCATGATGACGCTCGCTCTCACCAGCAAGACGCATCCCTATAAAGCCGGATTCGCGCCTTTCCCCGGCGAGGTCTATCGCGTCCCCTTCGCCTACTGCTACCGCTGCTCCTACTAACTTGAAGTATCCGTCGTGCGATCTTTACTGCGCGCGCCATCTCGAAGACACTTTCAAGCGCGTCGTCGCCAATGAAGAAGTGGCTGCAGTCATTGCCGAGCCGGTCCTCGGCGAAGGCGGCTTCGTCGCGCCCGCCTGCCGGATTACTTCAAAGTCCTCTCGAGCTCTGCCACAAGCACGGCATCCTCTTCATCGCCGACGAAATTCAATCCGGCTTCGGACGCACCGGCGCGCTGTTCGCCAGCGAGCGTTACGGCATCGAGCCTGATCTCATGTGCACATGCCAAGTCGCTGGGCGGAGGTCTGCCGCTCGCCGCCGTCACCGGCCGCGCCGAAATCATGGACGCGCCCGGCCCGGGCGGCTCTGGGTGGAACCTTCGCCGGCAATCCGCTTTCTTGCGCCGCCGCGCTCGCGGTCCTCGATTTATTCGAAGACAGAAAACTTTGTAACCCGCGCCAACGAACTGGGCGACCGCTTCCAACGCCGTGCCCGCGAATGGCAACGCCGCTGGTCGATCGTCGGCGACGTGCGCGGCCTTGGCGGCATGCAGGCCATCGAACTCGTAAGTCGCAGGAAACCAAAACGCCAGCCGACGGACGAAACCAAACAGATCACGCAATATTGCTACGAGCACGGCCTGATCACCATCACCGCAGGCTCGTACTCCAACGTGATCCGCGTCCTGGTCCCGCTGGTAGCCACCAGACGAGCAAATGGACGAAGGACTCGACGTGCTGGAATCCGCGCTGGCCGCAGTCTGCGACAAGAAAGGCAGTGCAGTAGTTAAGTTTGTCATCCTGAGCGAGGATTGCCCCTTCGCGCCAAAAGCGCGAAGAGACAACCGCAGTCGAAGGACCCCTGCAATCTATGTATCATTAATGGGGTCGCAGGAATTCTCACGATGCCCCGCACTCTTCACGATAAGCAGAGGCAACTCATGACAACCGTAGCCGCACCGCCCGTTATCCGACTCACCAACTACATCAACGGCCGCTGGACCGACTCCCGCGCTTCCGAATGGCGCGACGTAGTCAATCCCGCGACCGGCGAGGTTCTAGCCCAAGTCCCGCTGGCCGAAGCCGCCGAAGTGAATCAGGCCGTCGAAGCCGCGGCCGCAGCCTTCCCCGAATGGCGCCGCACTCCGCCCGAAGACCGCATCCAGCCTCTCTTCAAGCTGAAGATGCTGCTCGAAGACCACATCGACGACATCGCCCGCATCATCACGCAGGAAAATGGCAAGACTTTCGCCGAAGCCAAAGCCGAGATGCGCCGCGCGATCGAAAACGTCGAAGTCGCCTGCGGCATTCCCATGATGATGCAAGGCTACAACCTCGAAGACGTCGCCCGCGGCATCGACGAAATGATGATTCGCCAGCCGCTCGGCGTCGTCGCCGCGATCGCTCCCTTCAACTTTCCGGGCATGATTCCATTCTGGTATTTGCCCTACGCCATCGCCACCGGCAACACCTTCATCCTCAAGCCCAGTCGGAGCGCGTCCCGCTCACCATGCGCTACGTTTACGAGCTTCTCGAAAAAACTGGCCTGCCCAAAGGCGTGGTGAGCCTGATCAACGGCGGCAAAGCGGTGGTCGATGCGCTCCTCGACCATCCCAAAGTCCGCGCCATCAGCTTCGTCGGATCGACTCCGGTCGCGAAATACATCTACTCGCGCGCCGCGGCGCAAGCGGCAAGCGCTGCCAGTGCCAGGGCGGAGCCAAGAATCACGTCATCGTTCTCCCCGACGCCGACATGCCCATGGCCACGCAGATCATCAGCGACAGCGCCTTCGGATGCGCCGGCCAGCGCTGCCTCGCCGTCTCGGTCGCCGTCACCATCGGCGAAGCGCAGAAGACTTTCCGCGATTCCATCGCCGACGCCGCCTCGAAACTCAAAGTCGGCAACGGCCTCGACGAAGGCGTGCAGATGGGCCCCGTGATCACGCCGCAAAGCAAAGAGCGCGTCGAATCGCTGATCGCCCTCGGCGAAAAGCAGGGCGCGAAGATTCTGCTCGATGGACGCAACTCGAAGATCCCGAAATACGAATCCGGCAACTTCGTGAAGCCCACCATCCTCGACGATGTTCCCGCAACCAGCGATCTCGCCGACACAGAAATCTTCGGTCCCGTCCTCAGCCTCGTTCACGCCGATGACATGGACGAAGCTCTCGCCTTCCTCGAACGCAGCGCCTACGGCAATCAGGCGTCGCTATTTACCTCGAGCGGATCGGCCGCGCGCCGCTTCCGCTACGAAGCGCCCGCGGGAAACATCGGCATCAACATCGGAGTCGCCGCGCCCATGGCCTACTTCCCCTTCAGCGGATGGAAGAACAGCTTCTTCGGCGACCTTCACGGCCAGGGCCGCGACGCCATCGAGTTCTACACCGACAAGAAAGTCGTAGTCGAGCGCTGGGCCAAAGAACACAGCCGAAAATTCTAGGGAAGTGATGATTCAGCGATTGAGTCATCGCGCGATTGAAAAACAACCTAGGTAGTAACGCTTCTTCAATCGCTCAATCACCCGATCGCTCAATGATCAATAATCTGTGATGCTGCAATCAGCAAACTGAGGATTCCATGACCACAACTCTCACCACTCCCAACGATGTCCGGCAAAGAAATCGTCGATCTTTCCCGCAAGCACACGCTCTACGAATGGTCGGCGCAATCGAAGGTCGATCCCATTCCTGTGGCTCGCGCCAAGGGAATTTATTTCTACACGCCGGAAGGCAAGCGCTTCATCGACTTCAACAGCCAGCTCATGTCCGTCAACATCGGACACGGCGACGAGCGCGTCATCCAAGCCATCGCCGAGCAGGCGGCGACGCTAGCCTACGCGAATCCTTTCATGGCCACGGAAGTTCGCGCGCGGCTTGGCGCGAAGCTTGCCGAAATCGCTCCCGGCGATATCGACACCTTCTTCTTCACCAACGGCGGCGCCGAGGCCAACGAGAACGCCATCAAGCTGGCGCGCTTCTTCACGGGACGCCACAAGATCATCGCGCGCTATCGCTCCTATCACGGCGCGACTGCCGGAGCGATGAGCCTTACCGGCGATCCACGCAGATGGGCCGCGGAGCCTGGCATTCCGGGCGTGGTGCATGTGCTCGATCCTTATCACGGCATCGAGCGCGGATGGGAATCGGCTGAGTCTTCGCTCGCCATGATTGAGGAGACCATTCAGCTCGAAGGTCCGCAACACGATCGCCGCCTTCATTCTTGAGCCGGTGACCGGAACCAACGGCGTTCTCATTCCTCCCGATGGATATCTCGAAGGGCTGCGCAAGATCTGCGACAAGTACGGCATCCTGATGATCGCCGATGAAGTGATGTCTGGCTTTGGACGCACTGGCGAGTGGTTTGCCGTCGATCACTGGAAGGTCGTTCCCGATCTGCTTTGCATGGCGAAGGGATTGACCTCGAGCTATCTGCCTCTGGGCGCGGTCGGCATGCGGCATCACATCGCGCAGCATTTTCAGGACAAGGTTTTCTATGGCGGACTTACTTACAACAGTCATCCCATGGGATGCGCGGCGGCGCTGGCTACGATTCGCGTGTATGAAGAAGATAAGCTGATCGACAACGCGAAAAAAATGGGCGCTCTATGAAAGAGCTGGGAGCCGAGTTGCAGGCGAAGCATCCGTCGGTGGGCGCGGTGCGCTCGATCGGACTGTTCGGCATCGTCGAACTCATTCGCAGCCGCAAGACGCGGCAGCCCATGGCTCCGTTCAACGGCACGTCCGACGAAATGGCTGCGCTCGGCCGCTTCTTCCGCGAGCAGGGCCTGTACACGTTCGTGCGCTGGAACACCTTCTTCACCAACCCTCCGCTCTGCATCAACGAGCAGCAGATGCGCGAGGCGTTCGCGATCATCGACCGCGGGCTCGAGATCACGGATAAAGCGGTGGTCGACTAGCTTTTATGTGTGGAGCGGGCGCCCTCGCCCGCTTCTTTCCATCCCCTGAACTGCTTGTAATTCGGAGTTCTAAACCGCTTGTCATTCCGAGCCCGCCGAAAGCGGGCGAGGAACCTGCTGTTCGCTCGGGCAGGCACACCTCGTGTAGGACAGCCGCCTCGGCTGGACGAGCCCATCGGTGAATGTCCAAAGCCCAACACTCGCGGGCCCACTCCGGCGAAATCCACAGCCCCCTTGTGACATCTGACCTTGCGCGCCACCTGCAACTCACCGCATAATCGCCCAAGCAAAGGCAGTAGAGTCGGTTAGTGCGCCCGAGCCGAAATCAGGACCTAACTCCTTTGTTGTCTAGATTATGACCTCTAAGTCCTTTGTCATGCGGATTTTGCGGAGAATTTCCTGCTAAAACGATGATTCCACTAGACCCTGGGGGGAGGGGGTACCCCGTAACAAAAAAGTAAACTTGCTCGGCGGCTTCAAGCCGCCGTTTACTTTTTTTGTGGTCATCGCAAGGGTGCGGCGCTGCACGCAAACAGCAGGTTCCTCGTGCGCCTTCGGCGCTCTCGGAATGACAAGAGTTTTAGATTAAGAGTTAGCTGCGCCAGATGCGCTGCTGGGTGTCGAGGGAGGAGAACATTACGGGCTCGTGGTGAACGCTGGTGGCGTGGAGATTGATGGCGGTTGCGGCCTGGGTGCGGAGGTTGCCGTCGCGGGCGTCGAAGTCGAGAGTGCTGACGTGGTGGGCGCAGCGGGTGCAGGAAAATTTCATGCCGCCCTTGATGCGTCCGATGGTGTAGTGTCGCTTCACAATTTGAGTGTAGTCGTTTGACAGACAGAGCGTGCGCACGTCGGTGGGGCGGCGAAGGTAATGGGAGTGACGGAATTAGGAATTTCTAACAAGTCGATACGGACGAACACCAGGTCTCTCCACTTCGCCCGCCCTTCCTTTCAGGAAGAGCGTGCTTCGGTCGGGATGACAGGTCGTCCACAGGGGTGAAGAAGTATAATGTCGGCAAGAAAATGTTTGCGGGGGGGATTATGGAAGGGTGGAAGAAGGCTGTGGTGGCGGGATCGGTGGGAGCGGCTACGGTTTTATTTTTGAAGAAGAAATATCCGGCGGGCGTGCTGGCGAGTGGAGTGGGGCTGGCGGTGCTGGCGTCGGAATTTCCGGAGAAGTTTGAGAAGGTGCGGAGAGCGCTGCCGGAGTATTTTGATCGTGGCATGCAGATGATGGAGATGGCAGCGCGCGCCGGCAAGCGGATCACGGAAGCGGCTGGGCGGACGGCTTACGACGCCTGGGAAGAAGTGAGTGGGTAGGAAAGGCGGCTTCGGGCTTCAGCTTTCGGGCTTCGGGAAACCCCGTGGCCTCCATCCGGAGGCCCGACAGCGGAAGCCCGAAGCCGAATCTAGTCGATGCCGAGTTGCTTTTTCGCGTCGGGGCTGAGGCGCTCGGGGGTCCAGGGCGGAGTCCAGACGACGTTGACTGCGGCATTGCGAATGCCGGGCAACTGCTCGAGGCGCGACTTGACCTGGGCGCTGATGTTGACGTGTTCGGGGCAGCCGGGCGAGGTGAGGGTCATGTCAATGGTGACGTCTTGCTTGGCTTGTTCGGGCGTGTCGGCGGGCGCGGGCGCGAAGTTGACGGTGTAGATTAGGCCGAGGTCGACGATGTTGACGGGGATCTCGGGGTCGTAGCAACTTTTCAGCGCGCTCAGGACGTCTTGTTCGGTGACCGTCGGCATGGGAATCCTCCTCGGATATCCGTCTTTCAATTTCCCGATTACTCTTCCAGTCTACCTCCTTTGAAATGATTCGTGTTCGGCAGCCGATCTGGTAAAGTTTGCGCATGATGAGCAAAGAGGCGAAGCAGAGGATCCAGATTGCTTTGGCGCTGGCCGTGGTGGTCGCGGGAGTGCGCGCGGCATACATCCTTTATGAGCGGCATGAGGACTACGTTGCGGCGCAGAAGCAGGAGTTGGCGAAGAGAGCGGGCTACTCGAATGCGGACTATTATGTGGTGCCGAAGAAACTGTATCCGTTCGATTTGAAGTCGGCGAAGCAGTTGACGCTGCAGCCGGTGTGGACGAAGGAAGGATACCGGTACACGTATTATCCGTATGACGCGGCGCGAAAGCGCACAAACTTTGCGCAGGAAGCAGGGCTGCTGCTGCCGATCGAGCGGCTGGAGGTCAAAGATGTGGTGACGGAAACTCCGGCTGCGGCGGGAAGCCGACGGCAGGTGATGGCGGTGTTTGAAAAAGATGGGAAGAGCTACGCGGTGCCGATCGGGTTTGAGAGCGACGGGCAGTTCAAGATTTATTCCGATGAAATGTTTTTTGTGGAAGATCCGCGTGAGTCGTACAAGCACTGGCCGGCGGATGTGTGGCAGGCGGTCGGGCAGCATGAGGTGAAGCCGGGGATGAATGAATTGCAGGCGGATTTCGCGGTGGGAATGGGAGTTCCGGATGCGGGCGGTTCGGAGGACAAGACGGTAAGGTATCCGAACGGCGGGAAGCCGCTGGTGGTGATTTATCGGGACGGGAAGGCGGTCGAGATTAAGCCGGGGACTTAGGAGGTTAAAATCCCCTCATCCCATGAATCCCGTGGTTGTAGAGATCCTTCGACTGCGGTTGTCCTTCGCGCTTGGGGCGCGAAGGACAATCCTCGCTCAGGATGACAAGTCTGTTTATTTCACTCCGGCCAGGGCTTTGGAGACTTCGTCGATGTCGGGGACGACGGGGATGTCGTAGTTTTTGTGCCAGGCTAAGTTGCCGTTGCGGTCGATGATGGAGATGGCGCGTCCGGTGATGCCTTTGTCGGCGAGGTAGACGCCGTACTGGGCGGCGACGGCGCCCCGGGGTTGGAAATCGGCGAGCAGCGGGTAATGGATTCCCATTTTTTCCGCGTAAGCTTTGTGGGACCAGACGCTGTCGACACTGAGGCCGAGGACTTGCGCGTCGAGTTGGTCGAACTGCTTCATGCCGTTGACCAGGCAGACGTGCTCCTTGGTGCAGACGGGGCTCCAGTCGAGCGGGTAGAAGATGATTACGACGCGCTTCTTGCCTTTGTAGTCGCTTAGCTTTACTTCTTTCTGGTCTTGATCCTTCAGGGTGAATTCGGGCGCCGGGGCGCCGATGGTTGCGGGCATGATTTCCTCCGTGGACGTTCTTTAGTTGATCGATAAGTTCTTATTCCATCATAAACCGGATTGAGGAGTTGGCGGAGGCGTTGGCGCTGCGCGCAAAAAGCAGGTTCCTCCGCGCGCCTTCGGCGTGCTTCGGAATGACAAGGCTTTGCGGTTGTGCTTCGCTTTGGCGAAGCACAATCCTCGCTCAGGATGACAGAAGAAATTTACTTCACCACGGGGGATTTGGCGTCGGCGGGTTTTTCTTCGTCGGCGTGGATTTTGCCGTCGTCTTCGGCATAGAAGGAGCGGTGCGTGGCGTCGAGTTGTTTGGGGGTCATGGTGAGGATGTAGCTGTCTTTTTTGCCCTGGAAGCCGGCGGTGTAGTCTCCGCGGTCGGGGTTGACCATGCGCTTGGTGAAGGAGCCGGAGTGGACGAGTTCGGCGAGAGACGTGGCGAAATGATTGTACTGCTTGTCGAACTGGTGCTGGGCGCGGATGACGACGCGCATGTAGGCGAGGGCGACGGCTTCGGACTCAGAACGGGCAGGGTCGCCCTTGAATTTTGGCTGGTAGGTGGGAGCGGAAGTTGGAGGAGCGGCGGCCGGTTCCTGCGCCAACGAGGCAGACGCGGCTAGAACGAGGCTGGCGATTACGGCAACAAAAAACGTGGAACGCTTATTCATCTGAATCGTCTCCGCGCTCATCTGAATCGTCTCCGCGAGTGGCGGGAAGAATTGGCGCGCCAATCTCCGCCCCAGAAGAGCTTTTCGAGCTGCTTTTTTATGTTACTCCCGTAATTTAACTTCGGTCACGTTCTCTTTGCAGAGGGGACAAATGCCGCTATGCTCTAGCTAAGACACTACGCCCCACAGGGATAACTATGAAAGCAGCCGTGGCCAGAAAACCGATCATCAAAATTGCAGTAGTGGAAAGCGATCCCTTGAGGTTTGTGGGATTTCGCGCCTTGTTCGATTCCGAGCCTGAGTTCGAACTGATCTCCGCCGGCCTGCCCGAGATTTCCACGTTGCAGAACGTGGACTTGATCCTGTTGGGAAACCGTTCCGGACAAAACCTTTTTGACGTGATGGCAAGCCTGAAGGCGACGCGTCCGGATCTGCGAATTATTGTGACCGGGTCGGGAGTGGACGAAGAGACCATTCTGAAGGCGATTGCTTCCGGGGCCAAGGGGTATGTGGACGAGGCGGCGTCGCCGGCAGAGTTTGCGCAGGCGATCCGCATTGTGAGTCAAGGGTCGGTGTGGGCTCCGCGGAAAGTGCTTTCGATGTTTATTGAGCGCGTGTCGTCGGCGCCGGGACGGATCTTTCCGGCGGGCCGCGTGACCTTTACGGACCGCGAGAAGGAAGTGCTGGAGATGCTGGTCGCGGGACGGTCGAATAAAGAGATTGGCTCCCAGCTCGGGATCGAGGAGCGTACGGTGAAGGCTCACGTGGCGAAGTTGATGCGCAAGGTGGGCGTGCAGAACCGGATTGCGCTGTCGGTGCATGCGATTACGCATTCGCTGGTGGCGGCGAAGTAGAGGCAGTTGCTAGTACCTAGTACCTAGAATTTAAAGGCCTGGGGTGCTTGAGATCCTTCGCTTCGACTGAAGGGCGGCTACGCTCAGGATGACAACGGCTGGGATGGGTTACTTCGGGACATTGACCTCGGTAATCTTGTAGGCAAAGAGCCTGGGACGCATACTCGGTTTACCTACCACAGAACCTGGGAGACGGGGTTGGGAGCGGCGATTAGGGTCACTGCTTTCAGCCCCGATTTTTTTGTCTGTCAGGCTGTTCCTTTCTTAGGTTTCTCCAATCCTGCACAGTTTGATAAGGAAGCGAGCCAGACGCGCGATTATTGTGTCGCAAAGGGCGCGACACATCGCGCGGCTCGCCCAGATCCTTCGCCGCGCAAAGAACGCTTGCTCAGGATGACAATCGAAGTGCGCTGCTACCCACCCAGGTGCGTACTGATACAACGGAGGACGCTTCATTTACAATCCAAGTAGCAGATCCCAGTGAAATTCTTGTGTGCGAGGAACCATGAAAAAGTTCTTTTTGTTGAGTCTGATCGTGTGTCTATCTTCTTTGAGTTTTGCGGCGGATGATGAAGCGAAGGAAACGAAGGCCGGGGACCGGGTGCAGGCGGCGGCCGATGTGCTGAACGAGATTCAAGGAGCGCCGGATAAGGGCATTCCGCAGGAGGTGTTGGGATCGGCGGAGTGCGTGGCGGTGGTGCCGTCGATGCTGAAGGGCGGATTTATGGTGGGGGCGAAATACGGGCGGGGGCTGGCCAGTTGCCGCACGCCGAAGGGCTGGAGCGCTCCGGCATTTTTTACCGTGACGGGTGGGAGCTTTGGATTGCAGATCGGCGGACAGGCGGTGGACCTGATCATGCTGATCATGAATAAGGATGGGATGAAGCATTTGCTGTCGAGCCAATTCGCGCTGGGCGCGGATGCTTCGGTGGCGGCGGGTCCGGTGGGGCGGCATGCGGAGGGGAATACGGACTGGAAGATGCGGGCGGAGGTTCTGACCTATTCGCGGGCGCGCGGGCTGTTTGCCGGCGTGAGCCTGAATGGAGCGGTGATCAAGCAGGACAAGGACAGCACGCGGGAGTTTTACGGACGCATGGTGCCGTTCCGGACGTCGCTGGTCGGGGAGATTGAACCGCCGCCGGGGGCGAACACGTTTTTGACGACGCTGGCGAAGTGGGCGCAGGAAGCGGCGAAGTAGGGCGGGCTTTCGGTGCCGGGCTTCCGGCTTCCGCTGTCGGGCTTCCGGCTTGTGCTATCTGGCTTCCGGTTCTTGAATGCGTCCATGGGCATGGGTTGCGGGGGAACACCAAGGTCCCTCGCTTTGCTCGGGATGACAGTACTTTTGGCGGGATGACAGCGCCTGTTTGGATGGCGACGCCTATTTTATTGACAATGAATTTTTAACGGTGGTAGGGTTCCGCTTCCTAATGCGGCAGCGACTTGAGTACGCGGCAGCGTGGCCGTTCATCAAAATCCTGGGTATTTTGCCGCGTCCGATGGCGCGGGCGGTGGCCATTAGCCTGGCCTGGGTGATTTATCTTCTGCACGTGCGATTGCGGCAGGTGGGGATGCGCAATCTTGCCATGGTGTTTCCGGAAAAAACTGAAGCGGAGCGGGCACGGATTCTGCGGGGGGAATTTGCGTCGCTGGGACGGCAACTGGCGGAGGTCTGCCACTTTCCCAAGTACACGCTGGAGAACGTCGACGACGTGGTGGTGTATGACGGGTTTGAGAATTATGAGCGGGCGCAGGCTCGCGGCAAGGGCGTGCTTTTGTTTGCGGGGCACTTTGGGGGATGGGAGCTTTCGTCGTTTGTGCTGTCGATGCATGGGCACTGGATGCATGTGCTCATGCGGGGCATGGACAATGCGTATCTGGGTGAGTTGATCCTGGGCTATCGCACGATGCATGGGAACAGAGCGGTCGATAAGGATGATTTTGTGCGCGGGCTGCTTTCGGCGATGAAGGGTGGGGAAGTGGTGGGGCTGTTGATGGATACGAATATGACTCCGCCGCAGGGGATCTTTGTGGATTTTTTCGGGATCCCGGCGTGCACGGCTGCGGGACCGGCGCGGATTGCTTTGCGCACGGATGCGGCGGTGGTGCCGACGTTTACGATCTGGGATGCAGAGCTGGGGAAATACCGGCTGCGGTTTGATCCGGCGGTGGAGCTGGTGCGGACGGGGGATTTGGAAGCGGACATCAAGGCCAACACGCAGAAGTTTACTTCGATCATTGAAGAGTATGTGAGGAAGTATCCGGAGCAGTGGCTCTGGGTGCACCGGAGGTGGAAGACGCGGCCGCCGGGGGATGGGCCGTTGTATTGAGGGCGGGCTTTGGGCTTCGGGCTTTGGGCTTCGGGCTTCGGGCACGGCGTTCGTTGTGGCTTCGGCGGACAGCGGGTTCCTCGACTTCGCAGGATCATCCGCTTTGCGGATGATCTTGCCGCGCTCGGAATGACAAGATTTTTATTTGGGCGCGCGGGGATTGCTGCTAGTAGGTGAAGGACTGGAGCTCGGTTACTCCGGAGTCGGGTCCGTCGACGTAGCCGGTGCGATTGCTGGGATTCAGGGCTATGTGCGTGAAGACTACGTTCGAGGCGTTGGAGAAACTGAATCCATTCAGCGATTCGACGAGCGCTCCCTGCGTGTTATAGACCTGAATGCTGCTTCCGGGCGCCGTGCTTGAAACGGACTGAGCCACGAAGAAAAGTTTGTGCAGGGGATCGAACTCGACGTCGGACCCGCTTTCGATCTGGCTGGTGGCTCCGGGCAGGGTTACGGCGAAACCGGTTTGAGTTTTCAGATTGTAGAACTCCACTCTGAAATCAACTTCCGTGGTGGTGCAGGCGATTCCATCTTCGGAGTCAACGGCTAGGCCGTTGATCGATCCCTGACGGAATGGGGGCGGACCGGGAATGCCGTTGAACTGGTCGACTGTGCCGCTGGTGAGATCGACCAGAGCAAATACTGGCGGCGGACCTCCGACCTCGCCGTTCGAGGATGCGACGACGGCCTGATTGGTTGCGCTGTCGTAGGCCACGACGGGCTCTTCGTTAAAATTGAATATTGGGTTGGTGAGAATGATCGTGGGTCCGAAGGTGTTTGCGCCTACGTCGGAGCCGAAGACGAACGAGGGACCGTTGCCGCTATTCTGAAACGCTAGCACTGCGGTAATTGGGGAAGACTGGTTTCGGCTGAGACCGATAATAATGTCGTCGCTGGCGAGGTGCGGGGTCCAGAGGCGGGTGAACTGGTTCGAGTCGAGCGGATTCAGCTCTTCGTAAATTCGTTTCGCGACGTAAAGACCTTGCACGTGCTCGCGCTCGACCAGGCCTACGCTGGCGGGGGCAATTCCGAGGGTCAGAAAGTTGTCCTGAGTCTCGGTGGTCTTGACCACTTTCAGAATCTTGCCGGTGGCTTGATCGAAGGTTTCGACCGCGGCTAGAACGTTTCCGTTGTTCAGGAGTTTGTCTTCACTGAGAACGCCTTCGGTGCCGTTCTGGTCGATGTCGAAGCCGAAAATCTGGCCTCCGAACTTGCTGTGGACGAGCGTGCTGCCGGCACCGACCGGAGCGGTTGTTGTGTGAGACTTCGTCGCGTTGGACGACTGGGCGGCAATCGGGATGGGCCGGGCCAAGCAGAATAGGCACAGCAGAGCGAGCGCGGCGGGTGCGTAAGGCGGACGAAGGTTCACGCTTTTCATGGTTGAGAGCTTACATCCGAAGTGCCGGCGTGGATGTCAGAAGCTTGTAAAATCTGTGGGGCATCCAAGACGCAGAGTGCGAGCCGTGAAAGTTGTATAATCCGGGGACTTTGAGGGGGACGAAAATGCGGTTGATTGGCACTTCCCAGTGGGCAGGCATGGCTCGAGCAGGCATTGGTCGCTGCGCGGCGACTCTTCTTTTGTGGCTAGCGGTCTTGGTAGTGGCCACGGCGTTCTCGACCGAAGCGGTTTTGGCGCAGACTGGATATACCGGCATTTTCGGCGGCGGGCCGTTTTACAAGAATGCGGCCAACAATATTACCGAGATAGAGAATTCTGGTTTCACGGAAGCGATTGTGTGGAGTGTGGAGGTGAGCAGCACGGGCGACTTGAATTTCAATGGAGAGTTTCCTTTGACTTCAGGCGGCGTGTACGTCGGGAACCAGACTTATCCCGATTTTCCTGCGGACATGGCGACGTTGAAGCAGGGGACGGTGAAGCGGGTGACGTTCAGCATCGGGTCGTCGAATTATGGAGATTGGGAAGACATCACGGCGCTGATCAAGGCGCAGGGTACTGGGCCGGATAGCATCCTGTATAGGGACTTTCAGGCTTTGAAAGCTGCGATTCCGGCTCTGGACGCGATTGATTTCGATGATGAGAACAGCTTTAATTCTCCGACGACGATTGCGTTTGGAGTGATGCTCGGGAAATTGGGATATCACGTGATGCCGGATGCTTTCGACGACAGCAGCTACTGGACCAATGTGGTTTCGCAAATCAATACGAAACTTCCGGGGACGGCGGACGGAGTGCACCTGCAGGCGTATGCGGGGGGCGCGGGAAATAATCCTTGCGTGGGGTGGAATTTCGGGAGCGTTCCGGTGTTTCCAGGGATGTGGGATCAGGACGACACGCCGAGCCAGGTGCAGAGCATTATGAGCGGATGGCACAGCCAGTGCGGCATTACGGGCGGGTTCATGTGGCTCTATGACGACTTTGTCGGCACTGGACTGGCGGCACAATATGCGAGCGCGATCAACAACGCGGTGGCGAGCAGCGGGTTCACGCTTTCAGGACCGAGCAACGTGTTCTTGAATCAAAGTTCGACGGCGGGCGCATTGATCACGGTCACGGACTTTGGAGGCTTCAGCGGGGCGGTGACTCTAAGCCTGTCGAGTCTGCCGAAGGGAGTGCAGGCATCGATCCGGCCGGAGGGGAATGACCAGGGAGTGCGGTTCAAGGCGAGTCCTGGGGCGAGCACAGGGTTCACTCCTGTGACGGTTACGGGTACTTCCGGCAGCATTACGCAAGTCTTTACGTTCACTCTGGCGGTGAGCGCGGCGGTGGGAGCAACTGGGACTGGCACGCAGGTGGATCTATCTTCGGAATTCAACCTGAACGGGATCTACCAGGATGGGATGACGTATTCGACGGGAGGCCTCGACGGCTTGGGAGATTCGTATTCGGCGAACCTTCTTACTGGGTCGCGGGTGTTTGACGGAGTGCTGTTCGACTTTGGACCGGCGAATGAACTGGACGCGGTCGGGTGCAGTGGGCAATTGGTGACGCTGCCGCAGGGGCAGTTTTCCGGGCTGATGTTGTTGGCGACCGGGGTGAATGGAAATCAGAAAACCGAGACGCTCACGGTGAACTACACGGACGGAATCAGCACGGAATTCGTGCAAAGCTTCAGCGACTGGTACACGCCGCAGAGGTTTCCGCATGAGGCTGAGGGCGTGGCCATGGCATACAGGAATCTTGACGGCGGTACAAAGGATAAACGGACGTTCAGTCTGTATGCGTACCGGTTTGCTTTGAATCCGGCGAAAACGGTGCAGAGTGTTACGTTGCCCGATGATGCGGACGTGGTGGTGCTGGGGGCTACGTTGGTGCCGTGAGCGGGGGCTGCTGCATTTCGGATTGACGCTGCAGCCGTCCCTGCGGGACGGGGTTTCTACACCAGCATCGTACCCGGCGTTGAAACGCCGGGCTATTGTCAGGCGTCCTTCGGACGCTTTTACCTTACCCGTTTTTGGATTCATCCCCACACATGATCGGGATCAAATTCGACGTCGTTCTTCTTCAAGAACGCCAGGAACTCTTCTTCATAATTGCGCTTGCGGTGATGTTCGGCTTGCTTTTGGATGTAGGCGATGGTGTCGTTTTTCTGCGAGATTCCAAGGGTGAAGGCACCGTATCCTTCTTGCCACGCGAATTCTGTTTTGAACGTTTCGTTCATCCAATGCGACGAGGCGCCTTTTATCAGTTGCATGGCTTTCGCTAGCGGCAGGGTCGCGGGTAAGGAGAGCAGGATATGCACGTGATTTTCGGTTCCTCCCACCATTAGCGCTTTGAACCCGTTCTTCCGGCTGTGCCGCCGAGGAAGCGCCAGAGTTGAGGTTGGATCTCAGGCAAGATCAGATTGCGCCGTTGTTTGGTGGGGAAGACGCAATGGATTAGTTCGGAAACGTACGTATGGGACACGGCAGGCTCCGGGGAGAAGATTCAGCCATCCCTACGGGACGGGATTTCTACACCGCCATCGTACCCGGCGTTGAAACGCCGGGCTATTGTCAGGCGTCCTAGCGACACTTCTTCTTTCCCAGAACGGTCTGTGGTCGGCTGCCTCTTCCGGTAGAATCTAATCTTCCTATGAAAACCTTTGAACAGATTGCGGAGTTGGAGCGGCGGTATTTGTTGGGGACTTACAACCGGTATCCCGTGGCGTTGGCGCGGGGGAAGGGCGTGTTTCTTTACGACATTGACGACCGGCGGTATCTCGACTTTGTTTCGGGGTTGGGTGTGAATGCGTTGGGGCATGCGCATCCGCGGATCGTGAAGACGATTCGGGAGCAGGCGGGGCGGCTGATTCACGTGTCGAATCTTTATTACCACGAGTATCAGGGAGAGCTGGCGGAGAAGTTGTGCACGCTTTTGGGCGGGGCTTTCGGTAAGGCCCGCGCATTTTTTTCGAATAGCGGGACGGAGGCGATTGAGGGATCGATCAAGCTGGCGCGCCTGGCGGGACATCGGGCCGGGGGCGACGGGAAGTCGCGTCTGGTGGCGCTGCAGGGGTCGTATCACGGGCGGACATTTGGGGCTCTGTCGCTGACCGGGCAGGAGAAGCATCGCAAGGGATTTGAGCCGATGCTCGAAGACGTGACTTTTGTGGGACAAAACGACGTTGAAGGCTTGCGGGCGGCGGTGACGGACAACACTTGCGCGATTGTGCTGGAGCCGATTTTTGGGGAAGGCGGAATCAGCGAATGCTCGGTGGAGTTTCTGCAGGAGTGCCGGGCGGCGGCGGACCGGCACCGGGCGGCACTGATTTTTGACGAGATCCAGTGCGGGCTGGGGCGGACCGGGACGATGTTTGCGTTTCAGACGTTTGGCGTGACTCCGGATATTGTGGCGATTGCGAAGCCGATTGCGGCAGGGCTGCCGCTGGGGGCTTTCCTGGCTAAGGAGGAGTTTGCTTCGGCGATTTCGCCCGGGCAGCATGGGACAACTTTTGGAGGTGGTCCGCTGGCTTGCCGCGTGGCTTTGGAGTTTCTGGCTATCGTGGAAGACGAAAAACTTTTGGAGAACGTGAATAAAGTTGGCGCTTATCTGCAGCAGGAATTGAAAACGATTGTGGAGAAGAGCGCTGCGGCGAAGGAAGTTCGCGGGCGAGGATTTATTCAGGGGATCAATCTGGCGATTCCGGCGCGGCCGATTGTGGATGAGGCGTTGGCTGAGGGCGTGCTTTTTAATTCGACGCAGGACACGGTGGTGAGATTCCTGCCTCCGTTTTTGTTGGAGGAGAAGCATGTGGATAAGGGGATTTGGGTGCTGAAGAAATTGTTGCGGAAGAGACGGAAGGCGGCTTAGCGCTTTCGTTCCGATCGCAGGCCGAAAAATCAGGAGCTTTTAACCGCGAAGGTCGCGAAGAAAATCAGGGGAAAAACGGGGAGCCGAGGCTCCCCAAGTGAAAGTGAACAGAGGCGTTGTTCTGTTAGATAGAACCGGAACGTGAGGAAAGAGTTGTCTGGGTTGGAGAAGATTCGGAGTTGGAAGATTTGGTTGGGATGACGGCAGAATCGGAAGTTGCCATGGCGCCGGGAGGTGGGATTGGTCCGGCTTTGGGCGTGGGCGTGGAAGAGTGCTGGATGGATTTTGATGGGGCGCGGATGCGGTATCTGCGCGCGGGTCGGGCTCCGGCTTTGATACTGGTGCATGGGTTGCTGGGGTATTCGTTCTCGTGGCGATATACGATGCCGGGGCTGGCGCCTTACGCTACGGTTTATGCGCCGGACATGATGGGGGCGGGGTTTTCGGACCGGCCGGCTGGGATGGATCATTCGATGCGGGGGACGGCGCGGCGTCTGCTGCAGTTTATTGCGAGGCTGGGGATTTCTTCGTTTGATCTGCTGGGCACATCGCATGGCGGGGCGGTCGCGATGATGATGGCGGCGGAATGCCTGGAGGGAAATTTTGGTCTAATCCCACGGTTGCGGCGGCTGGTGCTGGTGGCGCCGGTGAATCCTTATTCCGCGCATGGACGGCGGCTGGCGCCGTTTGTGGGCAGCAAGTTTGGGACGGCGCTGTTCCGGCTGACGAGCGCGCACATGCGTTTTTCTTATCCCTATTGGCACGCTCGCATGTATGGCGACCGCGGGCGTATTCCGCCGGGAACTCTGGAAGGGTACATGGCGCCGCTCGAGAAGCCGGGGTTGTTCGAACATGCGCTGAGCATTGTGCGTACCTGGACGCGGGATCTGCGGGAGCTGGAGGCGACGCTGCCGAAGCTGGCGAGGGTTCCGACTCTGCTGATGTGGGGCAGTAAGGATTTGGCAGTGTATGCTTCGTCGGCTGCGCCGCTGGCGAAACACTTGCAGCACTCCCGGTGCGTTGTTTTTCCGGGCATTGGACACTTGCCTTACGAAGAGTGTCCGGAGGAATTCAACCGGGCGTTGATTGAGTTTCTGGTAAATGAGGGGTCCGCCTAGCGGGTGCGATAGGGAAGCGAGCTGAGAGCGCGATTATTGTGTCGCGAAGAACGCGACACATCGCGCAGTTTCGCTCAGGTCCTTCGTTCGCGCAGAGGGCGCGCTTTCTCAGGATGACAATTTTCAATTCAAATCATGACGCACCACATTTTCGAGCTGTTGCGAGGAGCGCTGGTGCATTACGGCTACTGGGCCGTAGCGGTGATATTGCTGGTGGAGAATGTGGGCGTGCCTTTCCCAGGGGAAACGGTGCTGCTGCTGGCGAGCTTTCTGGCCTATACGGAGCATGAGTTGCAGTTGCCGTGGATCATTGCGGTGGGAGTGGTGGCGGCGACGGTGGGCGGGGAAATCGGATTTGCAGTGGGGAGGCATGGCGGGCGTCCGCTGATCGAGCGTTACCGGGAAGCGTTCTCGATTCCAGCGGAGACGTTGGCGCGGGGGGACCAGCTTTTCGAACGGTATGGATCGGCAGCGATTATTGTGGCGCGATTCGTCTTCGGGTTGCGGGTACTGACGGCGCTACTGGCGGGAGCGCTGCGGATGCAGTGGCGGAAGTTCGTGCTGGTGAACTTTCTGGGGGCTACGATTTGGGTAACGGCAGTTTGCTCGGTGGGATACCTGTTCGGTGGTCATTGGGGCCGGCTGGTTCGTGATCTCAAGCGCTTCGACATAGCGGTCGCGATCGTGGTTTTGGTGGCGGCGGTGGGGTTATGGTGGCGAAACCGGAAGCGGCTGTAAGAGAGTGCGGGCAGCGACTTATCTTCCATGGGCTTCGACGTAATCTTCCGCCGTGGTGCAGGATTTCCCAGTATTTTCGACGAGAGCGTGGTGTCCTACTTTCGTGAGGCGAAAGCCTTTAACCGCAAAGTGCGCAAAGGATTCGCAAAGGTCGCGAAGAAAAGCAAAACCGAAATTAGGACACAACCGACGAGAGCGGTCTTTTCCGGAGTGCCATTTTGAAACTGGGGGTGGGGCGAGCACCTTAAGAGTCAACGTTTGAGCGGGGGAATTCTGGCGAGACGCGGCTATACTGTGCGGGTGTCGCGGGAATCCTCGTGCGAACGCGGGGTCCGTGGCCAAGGATTTTACCGGCGGGTCGCGCCGGAATTCGGACTAGGAGAAACGCATGAAGAAAATCGGGTTTCTGACTCTATTGATCATGGCAACGCTTCTATTAACCCTGGCCTTCCCGGCGGCGGCGGCGGGACCAAAAGCGCCGGCTCCGGTTCCTGTGGCGGCTCCAGCGCCAGCGCCGGCGGCAGCGCCTGCGATGCCGGTGCATCCGCATATCGATGCAGCGCTGGAAGCAATGCACAACGCGAAACATCAGCTGGAGACTGCCGAGCATGACTTCCACGGGCATCGCTCGAAGGCGATCGAGCATTTGAACATGGCCATCCACGAAGCGGAGATTTGCGCTTCGGAGCCGTAGAGCCTGGGCCCAGGGATTGGGTGTAAGAAAGGGAAGGCAGCGTCTGCGGACGCTGCCTTTTTTCGTGGTGGTGCAAATGTAGTGCGAATAAGGATGCGAGCCAAACGCGCGATTATTGCGTCGCAAAAGACGCGACGCAACGCGCGGATCGTCCAGATCCTTCGTTGCGCAAAGAACGCTTGCTCAGGATGACAATCGAGCTGGGGACGCTGCCTTTTTTCGTGGTGGTGCAAATGTAGTGCGAATAGGGATGTGAGCCAAACGCGCCCTTCGGTCGCTCGCGCTCTCTCAGGGCAGGCTCCGTGTAGACGCGCGGCTCGCCAGGATCCCTTCGGCTTCGCTCAGGGCAGGCTCTTCGCTGCGCAAAGAACGCTTGCTCAGGATGACAATCAAACTGCGGACGCTGCCTTTTTTTATTTCAAGGTGCGGGGGTAGGGGCGGGCTTGGGGGGTATGGGTTTCTTGGCACCGAAGGTGTATCCGACGGAGACGCCAACGCGGAACACGTTGTCGGAGTGGAACTGGAAGTTGTCGTGAATGTGGTAGTAGTGGCCCTCGGGGCGGACAAAGACGTTCGGGATGCGGTGCCAAACGTAGTAGCGGAGCCCGGCGCCAACGTCCTCCATGAAGTGATTGCTGCTGATGTAGTTGGTGCATCCGCCGACCGGGATGGTGCAAACCGGGGCGTAGGGGAGGTAGAAGTGAGTGCTGGCAACGCCGAAGCCGGCAAAGGCGTCGAGGACCATCTTCTTGCGGAGACGGGACTGGAAGAGCAGGTTGACGTCGGTGAAGATGGGGCGGTAGGTTTCGCCGTTGTAGGGGTAATCCGCCTGGTGATACCTCCAGGAAGTCTCGGCGTAGAGGCCGAGGTGGTGCGGGAATTTGAAGAAGTCGCCGCTGATGTTGACGTAGGTGCCGCCCTTTTCAACGGGCTGGTGGAAGGTAGCCAGGTCGCTCGGGGAGAAGGGCGAGACGAGCGTGCTGCCGCCGACCATGAGATCGGCTTGCTGGGCAGAGGCAAAGCGGGCGAACAGAAGAACCGCACACACGGATGTGAGCAGCGCGAGTTTTCTCAATACATCCCCCAAGGTTGATTTGTTCAGGACTTTAGATTGTACACACCGGACGGGTGGAATCGGGGCGCAGGAGTCGCAGTAGGCGGCAGAATCCCAGGGCGCAGGAAAACCAACCGCCCTGGGATCTCGATTGAGCGCACCCGCGCAGTCAGATTGTCTAGTCTGGGCCGCCACCGATGGTGTAGCCGATCGAGGCTCCTACGCGAACCACGTTGTTATTGTTGAAGACGTCGGTGTTGTTGGTGATGTGGTAGAAGTGAGCCTCGGGACGAACGAAGACATGGTTCCAGACGTAGTAGCGGATGCCGCCGCCGACATCGACCAGGAAGTGATCGCTGCTGACGTAAGGATTGCAGGTGAAACCGTTGGTGCAATATCCAACGTAGAAGCGAGTGCTTTGGCCGCCGATGCCGGCCATGAGGTCAGCGCCGACCTTTTTGCCGAGTTTGGGTTGATACATGGCGTTGAAGTCGTAAATGATGGGGCGGTAGGGTTGACCGCCAGGCACGCCGTAAGCTCCCTCGGCGCCTCTCCAGGTAGTCTCAAAGTTGAAGCCGATGCGCTTGCGGAAGATAACGTCGGCGCTGACGCTGGGGTAGAAGCCGCCCTTTTCAGGTATCACGCAGCTACTTAGGCCGCAGTAGGACGTCCCAGAGGACAGGAGTGTGCCGCCCCCGAACATGGCATCCCCTTGCTGGGAAAAGGCAAGCTGGGCAAGGGACAGGAAGGCGAAGACGGGTACCAGGATCGCTAACTTTCTCAAGAGAACCTCCTTATCAGTTCTTTGCAAGCGGTAAGATGCGTCCGCGAAATCGTAAGGATGCAGGCAAAAGCGTATTCAGCGACATCATAATTTCGGCCAGCGGCGGAGTTCAACCGGAGCCAGTTGCCGGTAAAGATACCTTTTATGGGGACCACAAACGGCAAGAGCGCTGTGTTGTCAAAGATCGTGCCTGCAACCGCTTACGAACCCCGGGTGTGGGGAAAAGTTGCGGTGGGGGAGGAAAATCTGGGTTGCAGATGTGGGTAGTGGTGCACTTGATAAGGAAGCGAGCCAGACGCGCCCTTCGGTCGCTCGCGCTCTCTCAGGGCAGGCTCCGCGGATTCGCGCGGGCCGGATCCTTCGCTGCGCAAGGAACGCTTGTTCAGGATGACAATCAAAATGTGGACATCCAGGATCCATCGACGTGCGGGAGGGATTCAGGCTACCTGGATTTGGGGCCGCCGCCGGGGGCGCGGATGTGATCGAAGGCGATAGGGCCGCCGCCGAAGAACACAAGGGCAAAGGCGAGGGCGGCGAGGGCCAGGGGGAATTCGTATCCGCCGTTGCCTAACAATCCGTTGTGGAAGTTTACTTTGGCTATGGCGACGGAGAGATCGATGCAGATGGCAAAGGCGGCGACGCGGGTGAACAGGCCGAGCAGAACCAGGAAGCCGCCGAAGAACTCGCTGATGGCGGAGAGGTAGGCCGACCAGCGCGGGAGCCCGAGGCTGGCGACGAGGTCGACGTGGTGGCGCAATCCGCCGAAAAGGTTGTGGTAGCCGTGGGCGACGATGATGACGCCGAGGGCAAGGCGCATGACGAGGAGCGCGAGTGGTTGCAGGCGATCAGGGTAGCGCACGTGTTTCCTCCGGCGGAAAAAGAGATAGATTACAGGAGCGACGCGATGGAGGGAAGCGGGGTTGGTCCTGTTTTGATCCCGGGCGGGAAAGCCTTTAACCGCCAAGATCGCAAAGGATTCGCGAAGGTCGCGAAGAAAAGCTAAATCGAAGCTCCGACTCAATCCAGAGATCGCCGCCGGATTCAGCGGCAGCGCCGATCTGCGACTCAGGGAGGGGTCCGAAAAGTTTTCCAAGAGCGCGAGGTTTTGTGTACGAGCGAGGTGCGGGTGGGGCGTTTTTGGAATCGAATGATTGCGCGGTGGGCCAACTTCTGGTAACGTTTTTTCGCCCCAGGATACGGGCTGCCGGACGGCGCCTGAGCAGTAACGGGTCAAGCTTCGTGCAGACCTCCCCTCCGTTCTGGGAAGATAATTGAGCCACAGGTGTGGAATCTGCGAGTTTTGTACATGGTCGCAAACATGGATCGCGGATAGGGTTGAGAACAAGCCCCGCAACTTCGCGCTAGGGGCGGTGTTTTTGGGAATGAGACGGCGGTACCAAGTTCTGGCCAGGAGGCGGTAATGAATCGTATTTTGAGGAGTGAAAATATGCAGAAGTGGGTAGTGCTTGGGCTTTTGATGGCGGTTCCGGCGTTTGCCTGGGGCCAGAAGAAGACGAGCGCACCGGCTCCTAAGGCGCCTGCGCCACACGCGAGCGCGCCGGCGCAGCACACTACAGCGCCTTCGCACACAGCGCCGCAGACCCATGCGAACACAACTACGCATGCGGGCACAACGACGCACACGGGAACGACGACACACACGGGCACAACGACGCACGCGGGTGGTACGACGACACATACCGGCACGACGACACATACCGGGACCACGACGCACGCAGGCGGTGGTACGACGACGCATGCCGGGACTACGACGCACACGGGCACGACGACTCACGCGGGTGGTACGACCACGCATACCGGCACGACTACGCATGCCGGGGTGACTCATACTGCTCCGGGCAGGACGGTAGCGCTGAAAGGCGGCGGGCACGCGGTGGTCCGGCCGAACGGGTCAGTGCGTTCCATCGACCGGAACGGGATGCACATTCAGAATGGAGTTCACGGCGGGCGCACGGTGGTGAGTGAACGCAACGGAGCGCGGATCGTGACCACGGGGCATGGCGGTTATGTGCAGCGCGCCTACGTCACGCGTGGCGGGCATGCCTACTACTCGCGGACCTACTATCGCGGCGGGGTATATCACGTGGGGATTTACCGCGGTTATGGCTGGGGCGGACATATGTACTACGGCTACTATCCAGGGGTCTGGTACCATCCGGGATTTTATGGATGGGGCTGGCATCCTTGGGGCGCGCCGGTGGTTTGGGGAATTGGAGCATGGGGTTGGGGAGGAGCGCCATGGTGGGGATTCTATGGCGGGTGGTGGAATCCTTATCCGGTGTATGCAGCTCCGTATTATTGGCTGACGGATTACCTGATCTCGCAGCAATTGCAGGCGGCGTATGCGGCTCGCGCTGAGGCGAATGCCGACGCCATGGCGGCGGATGCGCAGGCGAGCGCAGGCGGCGACGGAGGCGGTGGAGACCCGGCTCCGGCGGCTGCTTCTGGAGCAGTCACGTTGACTCCTGAGGTGAAGGAAGCGATTGCGCAAGAAGTGAAAGCTCAACTGGCGTCGCAGCAGGCACAGGCTGCGCAGCAAAACACGGGCGGCACACAAACCGCGTCGGCCGCGCCGGCAGCTACGAGCGATCAACCGCCCCCGGCGCTGGATCCAGCACAGCGCACTTTTGTGGTGGCTTCCGATGTGACGGTGGTGGCGAACGGTCAGGAATGCGGATTGACGTCGGGTGACGTGATTACCCGGCTGACCGACACTCCGGATGCAGACCAGAACGTGACTGCCAGCGTCTCGGCGACCAAGAAAGGCGATTGTGCGTCGGGATCAACCGTGGCCGTGAAGGTGGATGACCTCCAGGAAATGTACAACCACTTCCAGGAGAACATTACCAACGGCATGGGCGAACTGGCGAAGAAGCAGGGGACGGGCGGCATGCCGGCGGCGCCGGATACGGCGACGGAGCCTGGGGCCGTTCAACCTCCGCCACCGGATACGAGGGTGGCGAAGACTCTGCAGGAACAGCAGCAGGCGGCTGATCAGGCCGAGGCCGACGTCAAGCAGGAGGCTGCGGGAGGCGGCGGGCAACAGTAGAAGACCGCAACCGAACGTGGTTCAGTGGATCGAGGGAGCGTCGGATGACGACGCTCCCTTCTGTAATGCAAGGGCAAACTTTGTCTGAAGAGCCGAGTCTGAAGAGCCGAGTAGATCTGAACCGGAGGATTTTGAGATGCCGCAGAAATTCCAGCATCTGATTCCAGCGATGGGGCTTCTGGCCGCCGTTATTTTCCCGTTTTCGCTGGCGGGGCAGGCGCCGACCCTGCAGGAGCAACTGGCCGCGCAGTACAAGCTGGTGAAGATGGGATCGGACACGAGCGGATACTCGGTGGTGGAAAAGGGGACGCTGCTGGCGATTCAGAAGGGTGGAATCCTGGGAGTTCCTTATTCTGACCAGAGCGTTCTTTCGACGAAGTATGAAGGCGGAGTTGTGCATTCTCCGAATAGTCTGCTGTCGAAGGGAATCGGCTTTGGGATGGGAAAGATCGGGAAGACGCAGACCACCCATTTGTTTGCGGTGGGAGACAAAGTCTATCCGTCGAAGATCGACGTGAATGTAGCGAAAGACAGCGTGACGCTGGGCATTGTGGCGTGCGACACCTGCAACAAGACCGATCCGCCGACCTACAACAAGGCGAATGTGGTGTTTCAGTTTCCTCACGGATCTTTAGCGGCGGCGAGCGCGGGGCAGGTCGAAGATACGATCGGGCAGTTGCTCTCGATCAGCAGTGATGACGCGCAGCAGGGTGACCAGCAACAAGGTGGCGGAGATCAGCAGCAGGGCGGCGGGGATCAGGGCGGGCAGCAGCCGGCGGCTCAGCAGCCTGCTGCACCGGCGGCCGAGCCGGCCAGCATTGATAAGGGCATGACGACTGACCAGGTGCAAGCGGCGATGGGCAAGCCCGACAAGATTGTGAATCTGGGAACCAAGACGATCTACTACTACAAAGATATGAAGGTGATTTTTCTGAGCGGGAAGGTTTCGGACGTGCAGTAGTGCAGTGGTCAGTGGCTAGTGGTCGGTGATCAGTAGTTCGTGGCTCCTCAAACCTGGGCGGAGTCTCTCTGTCCGCTCGGCCGTAACTCAGCGGCCGTTGGTTTGATCACAGAGTTAAAGCCAGCCAAAGCAGTGACTTGAGCCTTCGATATAGTACTTCCGTACCGTCTGTAGTACTTCAGTTACCAGACCGCGAGTGACCCGCAAGGCCCCAAGCAGAAACTACTTCTAATTGTGTATTTATCACGAAATACCACAACATATAGCTATCCGGCCGAACCGGCCTTTCTGGCCATTCCAAGAAATGGGCATAAAACCCAATAAAACAGGGAGATTCGCTCTGAGGCGAGGCTTTTCAGGGCTGATATATGCTCTGGACACCGAGAAGCCCCCGGACAGGCATTGGAGGGCGAGGGAGTACGAGGTAAGCCCCGCGGGCCGCAGAGATGGAGCGGGGAGGTTCTGGTGCAGAGGCAAGGAACTTGGTTAGGAAACAAGTTAGGAAATCAGGCAAGGAACTATGGCCGACTCACGGGAAGTGATGAATATTCGCCAGGCGTCGCAGTACCTGGGAGTGAGTCCGGACACGCTTTACAAGTACGTAGGGGAGCAAAGGATTCCTGCTTTTAAGCTGGGGAACCGCTGGCGGTTCAAGAAGTCGAAGTTGGACCAGTGGATGGAAGAAAAGTCGAGCCAGGTAGAGCTGGGGACAAAGCATAAGGCGAAGGCGGCAACGAAAGCTGCCGGACAAAGTTAAACAAAATCGACGCGGGCGAGGGCGCCCGCGCCACACGAGCAAAGGCGGGCACACATGTTTGGAATGGGATCGAAGACGATAGTAGGTCTGGATGTGGGCTCTTCCAGCATCAAGGCGGTGGAGTTGAAGAAAAAGGGTGGGCAGATCGAAGTGTCGCACCTGGGGCTGGAACCGCTGTCCTCTGACATTGTGGTCGATTCGATGATCGTGGACTCGGGGACGGTCTCGAGCGCGATCTCGAAGTTGTTCACCGACTGCCTGATCAAGACCAAGGCAGTGGCGACGGCGGTCAGCGGGCACTCGGTGATCGTCAAGAAGATCTCGCTGCCCTCGATGAGCGACCAGGAACTGGCGGAAACCATCGAGAAGGAAGCGGCGCAGCATATTCCGTTTGACCTGTCGGACGTGAGCCTGGACTACCAGATTCTGTCGGAGGAAGCGGGCAGTCCGAATATGGACGTGCTGCTGGTGGCCGTGAAGAAGGACAAGATTTTGAACTACACCAACGTACTCTCGATGGCGGGACGCACGCCAGCTATTGTGGACATCGATGCGCTGGCTCTGCAGAACTGCTACGAGTACAACTACCAGCCGGCGCCAGGCCAGGTGGTGGCGCTTTTGAACCTGGGCGCCAGCGTGATGAACATCAACATCGTGAAGGGCACGACGCCGTTGTTTCCGCGCGACGTGAGCGTGGGCGGGCACCAGTACACGGATTCTCTGCAGAAAGAACTTGACCTGAACTTTGAAGATGCGGAGAAGCTGAAGCTGGGCGAGAAGGTGGGAACGGTGAGCGAGGACGCGAAGGCGCCGATCCTGCAGCAAGTCACGGAAATTATCGTGCTGGAAATCCAGAAGACGTTTGATTTCTTCCGGGCCAGCGCGGCGGGCGAGCACATCGAGAAGATTTACCTGGCGGGTGGTTCGGCGAAGGTGCCGGGCCTGATGGAAGCCTTGCGGCAGGAATTTTCGATGCCGGTTGAATTGTTGAATCCATTCCAGCGCGTGGTGCCGCCGACGGACGGACCGGGAGCGGAGCTGGTGGAGCAGAATCCGGGCCAACTGGCAGTCGCCGTGGGATTGGCCTTGAGGAGCTTTGAATCTCTATGATCAAAATCAATCTACTCGAAAACTCCAAGGGGAAGAGCAAGCGCGGCGGTGGCGGCGGACCGACGATGCCCGCGATGGACATGGGCGACATGGGGTCGCCGAAGCTGAAGGTGCTGGTCGTCGTGCTGATAGCCGGAGCGTTGAACTTTGGCTACTGGTACCGGCTGGACCAGCAGTCGAAGTCGATCGCCAGGCAGATGGTGGCTGCGGAGCAGAAAAACCGCGAACTGAGCGATGTGAAGGCGCGCTACCTCGAGCGGCAGACGCAGGCCAACAATTACAAGCGGCGGGTCGATGTGATCGATTCTTTACGCGCCGGCCAGACCGGCGGCCCGGTGAACCTGCTGGCAATGCTGGGCGAGACCGTGAATGGAACGGAAGCGGTCTGGTTGAAGAGCATGGATGACACGGGGGCGAGCGTAAACCTGGAAGGCACGGCGCTGAGCACGGACGCGGTGGCCAACCTGATCGCGAACCTGCAAAAGACGGGCTTCTTCAAGACCGTGGAAATCAAGGAAACCTACCAGGACGACCAGATCAAGGACATGCAGGCGTTCCAGTTCACGCTGACCTGCGAGAAGGGGAAGTCCTAAGAGGCGGGGCTTTAATAGGCGAAACTATGGCGAATTTTAGCGAACTGTCAGGCATCAAGCAGTGGGGTGCGGTGCTGGCCGGAGGAGCGCTGGTAACGGCGGCGCTGTACTTCACGGTATTCAAGAGCCAGAGCGATAAGAACGCAACGGCACAGCACGCGGTGGCGGAGAAGGTTCGGGAAAACAACGAACTGGAATCCTACCGTCCCAAGCTGAAAGACATTGAGCGGCAGCTGGCCAACCTGAAGCAGCAGCTGGAGATTGAACGGCGCATTGTCCCGGATGAGAAGCAGGTGGACAGCTTCATCGAGACGATGGACGGGGAAGCGCAGAAGGCGGGCGTGGAACTGCGGCGCTATTCGGCGAAGCCGGTTGCGGCCAAAGAGTACTACTCGGAGATTCCGTTCGACATGGAGCTGGACGGCCCGTATTACTCGATGCTGAATTTCTTTGACCGGGTGGGCAAGCTGGAGCGCATCGTGAACATCAGCGGGCTGATGGTGTCAAACACGAAAAACCCGAGCGGAGCGAAGGCCAAGCATACCTACCAGTATGCGCCGAACGAGAGCGTAGTAGCGACGTTCACGGCAACAACGTTCTTCAGTCACGATCTAGATCCGGCCGGGCCGGCACCGGGAAGCAAGCCGGTAACGACCGCGGCAGTCGCGGGCAAATAGGAATCGCTTATGAAGCTGACGACAGGCATTCTGGCAGTGGTAATGATGACGGGCGCGGGCTGGGGGCAAAACCCGGCGGCCACCGACAACTCGAAATCGCTGACGCAGACCAAAACCAACGGTAGCGGCGCAGTGCTAGTGGCGACGGCCGTTCCGGGGTCACCAGCCAAACCCGCAGCGGGCGCTCCGGTGCCAGCGGTGAAACCAGCGGCGATCCCGGGGGCGAAACCCGCGGCAGCGGCAGCTCCGGCCAAGCCGGCGGCGGCCCAGAACAATACGCTGGAGCGGGTGAACGTCGTCCACAAAACGGATGACATTCAGATCGAGATCAGCTCACGCGAGGCGGTGACGCCGAAGGTAAGCAAATTGAGTTCGCCGGCTCGGGTGGTGGTGGAGCTGCCCGGCACGACGATGGGAACGCCGCAGAACAAGATTGCGGTGGGCAGCGCCGGAGTAAAGGGCGTGCGCATCGGGATGGACGGCAAGACGCCTCCGACGACGAGCGTAGTAGTGGATTTAGAGCAGGCATGCAGTTACGACGTGACTCCCGGAGCAGGCAACACGCTGGTGTTGACGCTGCATGCGCAGGGAGCGGCGGCGAAGAGCGCTCCGGTAGCAGCTCCGGTGAAGACGGCTGCTCCGGCAGTAGCGAAGAGCGTTCCGGCGCCAGTTTCGGCACAAGCTCCGGCGAAGACTTCTGCGGCTACTCCGAAAGTGCAGACCGTGGCGGCCAAGCCGGTTGCGGTACCTGCCGCGGCAACGCCGAAAGTTGCAACCAGCGCAGCGGCGCCTAGCGCAGCTGCTCCGAAGGCTGCGACTACCAAGGTTGCGACGAACAAAGTGGCGGATCCGTTTACGCCAGCCAGGCCAGCGGCTCCCGCGGCTGCCAAGATTGTGGCGGATGACAAGCCGGCCGGTGCCAGCAAGATTGGCGATACGGCCAAGCCGAAGGCAGAAGAGAAGAAGTGGGCGATGAGCGGGAAGCGCGACCCCTTCTTCAGTCCGGTGGTGCAGCAGCCCACGGGATCCGGGT
Source organism: uncultured Acidobacteriaceae bacterium (assembly GCA_963827005.1). Lineage (GTDB taxonomy): Bacteria > Acidobacteriota > Terriglobia > Terriglobales > Acidobacteriaceae > Sulfotelmatobacter. The sequence goes on along the minus strand of CAWGZD010000004.1, from coordinate 260,003 downwards.
GCTCGGCGGGAAAGAAATGCCTGGAGATCGGGCAGATCAATGTGCGGGGCGTGGTGAAGGCGGAAAGCGGCTTTATCGCGGTTGTGACCAACAGCCTGAACAAGGCTTACTTCCTGCACGAAAACGATCCTGTGTTCAACGGCTACGTGGTGAGAATCACGGGAGACTCGGTTGTGTTCCAGGAGACGGTGCAGGACAAGCTGGGCAAACCGTTCACGCGGGAAGTGGTAAAGCGGATCACTACGCCGGCGGTTTAGGGGCTGGCTGCGGCGATTGCGGGGAAGAACCGGAGCGCCGAAAAAACGAGTTCAAAAGAAGGATACGCGGGCCTGGCCCGCGGTTTGGGGAGAAGCGAAATGCGAAAGCAATTGCTGAGTGTGTTCCTACCGATGCTGCTCCTGGGGCTGACAGCTTCAGCCGCCGAGATGCCGGCGTCACAACCGGCGAGCCAGCGCAACGAACTGCAACGAGTGAATGTGGTTCGGAGCGCGGATGAGATCCGGGTCGAGATCAGCGCCAGCGGAGCGGTGACGCCCCAGCTGAGCGCTGCAGACTCGCCCGCGCGTGTCGTGGTCGACCTGCCCGGGACCACAATGGCGACGGGGCAGAGGCACATCGCGGTGGGCAGCGCCGAGGTGAAGGGCGTGCGCATCGGGATGGACGGCCAGAGGCCTCCGACGACGCGTGTGGTGGTGGATCTGGAACACGCGTGCCGTTATGAGATGAAGCCGATGGCGGATGGCAAGCTGGTGCTGACGTTCTACACGCAGCAGGCGGCGGCCGCGACGAGCGCTAGCGCGCCCAAGACTGTGGCGGAAACGTCACCCGCGACGGCGAGCAAGGGAATGTCTCCTTTCGCGCCGCGAGTGATGGAAGTCGAGGCCCCGAAGGCGAAGCCGGTCGCGGCCAGCGATGCGGCCACGACTGCGAAGCCGGAGGCGACTACTGCGTCGAGCGACTTTGTATTCCTCGAGCCCACGTTCGCAGCCAAGAAGCCGGTTGCCGACACGGCGACCGAAGATCCCGCGGAGCGGTCGCAGGATGCGGCGGCGAAGTTTGCTGACAAGACAGCGGCGGAACTTCTGCCGGTGAGCGCCAATGCGGCGCAATCCGCGCAGAACGCTTCTTCTCCCAATGCCGTGCAGCCTGCTGTGAATCTTGCGGCGGAGCAAAAGGCGCAGGCTGGACAAGCGCCGGCCGCGGTTGGCCCGAAGTATACGGGCGAGCCGATTTCAGTGAACTTGAAGGATGTTGATCTGAAGGACTTTTTCCGGCTGATTCACGAGATCAGCGGCCTGAACGTGGTGCTCGATCCTAACGTTCACGGCAGCCTGACCGTGGTGCTGGATGATGTGCCGTGGGACCAGGCGCTGGACATCGTGCTGAAGAATAACGATCTGGCGCGGGAACTGGAAGGCAACGTTCTGCGCATCGCGACGGTGGATACGCTGAAGAAGGAAGCCGATGGACGGCGCGCCCAGATTGAATCGGAAGCGCTGGCCGTGGAAAAGGTTTCGGTGACGCGCTTCCTGAGCTACGCCCACGCCAAGGATGTGATCATTACGGTAAAGAAGTTCCTGTCGGTGCGCGGTGATGTAGTGGCAGATGAACGCACCAACGCCGTGATCGTGAACGACATTCCGAAGGTGCTTCCGGTAATTGACCGCCTGCTGACGCAGCTTGACCGCAAGACGCAGGAAGTGGAAATCGAAGCGCGCGTGGTGGCGGCAACGCGGCAGTTCGCGCGTGACATCGGCACGCAGCTTGGCTTTGGCTGGGGCAATGGCCACAGCGCAATCGGTGGATCGTCCCAAGTGGGCGCCTCACCGACGACCGTCAGCAACCTGACTCCTGGCTACGTCACGGTGCCGGGAACATCGTCGACGACGGGACAGTCGATTCCGTTGTTCTCGAACCTGGGCTCGACCTCACCGACCAGCGGCTTGACCTTCCTGAACGCGAGCAACACGGTGCGCATCGATGCAGTCCTTACGATGGCCGAGTCGCGGGGCTTGCTGAAGGTTCTGTCGCGGCCGCGGGTCGTGACTCAAAACAATATTCAAGCCCTGGTAAAGCAGGGTGTGCGCGTTCCAATCGTTACCCAGGCGCAGTTGGGTGGTCCTCCAACGGTGACCTACGTCGATGCGTTCCTGCGGCTGACGGTGACTCCGCAGATCACGTCGGAGAACACAATCTTCCTGAACGTCGACGTCGAGAATACGACGCCGAACTTCGGGCAGGAAGTGCAGGGCAACCCCGAGTTGATCACGCAGCAGGCGACGACGCAGGTGCTGGTGACGGACGGCGGCACGGTGGTGATCGGCGGCGTCATCCAGACGCAGAACTCGATCAACATCGATCAGGTGCCGGTTCTGGGCAACCTGCCGATCCTGGGCAACCTGTTCAAGCACACTCAAGTTCAGACTTCCAACCAGGAGCTGATTTTCTTCATTACGCCGCGAATCATTCAGACGTAACAGCGTCAGAGCTAGCAGCGCAGTTGAAGATTTAAAAGCCGCCGGTGCCTGAAGAACCTGTCAGGGACCGGCGGTTTTGCGTCTACAGCAGTACCCAGTACCTGGTACCCAGTAGCGAGAGAATCGAGGTGGATTTTCTCGGTACTGGGTACTGGGTACTGGGTACTTCTTGCATCTTCCGCCTGATAAACTCAGCAGTCATGAATTTTCCTTTGCGGCAGAAGAAACTGCGGGAGCGACTTGCTTCCGCCGGGGTGGATGCTTTGCTGGTCAGCCATCTTCCCAATATCCGATATCTTTGTGGGTTTACCGGGAGCGCTGGCTTTCTGCTGGTCGACGGAGTCTGGGAGCGTTTTCTTTACGGATGTCCGATATGACACGCAGGGGCGAGCGGAAGTGAAGGGCGCGAAGGTGGTGATTGCGCGCCAGGCGGTGTTGACCGCGATGAGGCAGTGGATGGAAGCGCGCGGCGCAAGAAATGGAAGGGGTGGGTGATTGGGATTGAAGCCGAACACCTGACCGTGGCGGAAAGAAAACAGGTCGATGGATCATTCTGCCCGGGGGCCTGCGGTTGCGGAACACGGTCGGGCTCGTGGAACGGGAGCGCATTGTGAAGGACGACGATGAAATTGGATTGATCCGGGCTGCGGTGCGACTGGGCGCGACGCTGTTCGACCGGGCGCTTGAAGTGCTGCGGCCGGGCGTGAAAGAGGCCGAGGTGGCGGCGGAGATGGAGTATGCGGCGCGGCGGGCGGGAGCGGAAGAGATGTCGTTTCCAACCATCATCGCTTCCGGGGAGAGGTCGGCGTTGCCGCATGGCAGAGCGACGGAGCAAGCCATCGCTCGAGGCGGATTCGTGGTGTGCGATTTCGGTGTTATACTCGCTGGTTATTGTTCCGATCAGACCCGTACTGTGTGGGTGGGCGGTACCTCTGGCGCAGGTGCGGAAGAGGCGCGGCACGCCTATGAGGCGGTGAAGGAAGCACAAGCAGGCGGCGATTGCGGCGGTGCGGCCGGGCGTCAGGGTGGGGGAAGTGGATGCGGCGGCGCGCAAGGTATTGCGCAAGTCTGGGTTAGGGCGTTATTTTACGCACTCGACCGGGCACGGAGTAGGCCTTGAGATCCACGAGGCGCCGAGGGTGGCGGCCGGGCAGAGTGAAGTGTTGCAGCCGGGCATGGTCATCACGATTGAGCCGGGAGTATACTTCCCCGGCAAATGGGGTGTGAGGATCGAGGACATGGTGGCCGTCAGCGAGAACGGCTGCGAAGTGTTGACGCCGACGAGCAAGGATTTTCTGGCAGTCTAGTAAGGTCTTGGGTGTCAGGTCTTGGGTCTTAGGCTCTTGGTCTTGCTCGGGATATTTGGCACCATGTTTTAGGCAGCAGCTTTTTGGCACCGCGACTAAGGGCCTGACGCCTAGCACCTAAGACCTGAAGCTAAGCAGTCCCACCGTACACGAATGAATCAAAAAGAGCTGAAAGAACTCATCGAGTTCTTAATCGAAAAAGACATTGCCGAGTTCGAACTGGAGCGGGGCGATGTCAAAGTAAAGATCAAGCGGGCCGGCGAGCACACCGTGGTGCATACGCACGCGGATGCACCCCTGGTCGGCGTACGGTGCCGCCCCAGGCGGGGCAGACCTCGACGTCTGCCTGCACCCTCGCCGACTGTGGCCGCGGCGGCGCCGGAAGAAACCCTGCACATGGTGAAGTCCCCCATTGTGGGAACGTTCTACGAAGCGCCTTCGCCGGGAGCGCCGCCGTTTGTGAAGGTTGGGGATACGGTGGAAGTGGGGCAGGTGCTGTGCATTGTTGAGGCGATGAAACTGTTGAACGAGATTGAGTCGGACGTGGCCGGCGAGATCGTAAGAAAGATGGGGAGCAACGGGCAGCCGATTGAATACGGGCAAGAGTTGTTTGCCATCCGGGCGAAGAAGTGAAGTGAGATCGAGTAATTGAGATTTTGTAATTTGGTAATCTAAGCACGCTTCGCGGGCTTTTCAATTGACGAAATTAAGCCAAATTGCGCCGATTACAAAATGCCCACCTCTGTCCCCACAGTTGATCATCTGAAATGTTCAAGAAGATCCTGATTGCGAATCGCGGAGAAATTGCTTTGCGCGTCATTTGCGCGTGCAAGGAGCTGGGCATCCGCACGGTTGCGATTTACAGCGAGGCGGACCGGCACTCCCTGCCGGTGCGCTTTGCGGACGAAGCAATCTGCATTGGGCCGCCGCAACTGGCATTGAGCTACCTGAACATTCCGGCGGTGATCAGCGCGGCGGAGATCGCCAACGTGGATGCGATTCATCCCGGCTACGGATTGCTGGCGGAGAATGCCAACTTTGCCGAGGTGTGCGAGACCAGCGGGATCAAATTCATTGGACCGCGGCCGGAAGTGACGCGGCTGATGGGAGAAAAAGAAAAAGCGCGGTCAGCCATGAAGCGGGCAGGCGTGCCGATTCTGCCGGGTTCGGATGGAATCATCGCCTCCGAGGGCGAAGCCGTGGAGTGGGCGCGGCAGGTGGGCTTTCCGGTGATTGTGAAGGCTTCGGCGGGCGGCGGCGGACGCGGCATGCGCATTGTGCGCAGTGAAGAGGAACTGCCGGGGCTCTTCAAGGCGGCGCAGGCAGAGGCGGCTGGTGCCTTCGGCAATGGCGACCTCTATATGGAGAAGTATGTCGAGCATCCGCGGCACATCGAGTTTCAGGTGCTGGCGGATGAGCATGGCAATGTGGTGAGCCTGGGCGAGCGCGAATGCTCGATCCAGCGGCGGCACCAGAAACTGCTGGAGGAGTCGCCCTCGACGCAGGTCACGCCGGAGCTGCGCGATGAGATTGGCGCGGTGTTGTGCAAGTCGCTGGCGGAGATCGGCTACACGAATGCGGGGACGATTGAGTTCCTGATGGACCAGGACCGGCGGCTGCACTTCATCGAGATGAATACGCGCATCCAGGTGGAGCATCCGGTGACGGAGATGGTGACGGATGTGGACCTGGTGAAGAGCCAGATCATGATCGCGGCTGGGGCGCACATGCGGGACGTGCTGCAGGGGCCGATTGTGCACCGCGGGCATGCCATCGAGTGCCGGATTAATGCGGAGCATCCCGAGAAGTTCACGCCGTCGGCGGGGAAGATTACTTCATTCAATCCGCCGGGTGGGACTGGAGTGCGCGTGGATACGGCAGCGTATGCCGAGGGCGTGATCCCTCCTTATTATGATTCGCTGATTGCCAAGTTGATTGTGCGCGGGCAAGGACCGCAACGAGGCGGTTTCGCGCATGTCGCGGGCGCTGGAAATGTTTATCGTCGAAGGCGTGTACACGACGATTCCGCTGCACCGGAAGATTCTGGCTGATCCGGACTTTCGCGCCGGGAAGTTTGATACGGGGTTTATCGAGAGATTTCTGGCGAAGAACGGGAAGAAGGATTCGGCGGCGTGATCTCTGTTCCTCGCCTCTACGCCATTGTGGACGCGGCGTCGTTTCCGACTACTGAAGACCTGATCGCTTACGCCGACGAGTTGGTTGCGGGCGGATGCACGCTGCTGCAGTATCGCAACAAGCGCGGGAACGCTCGCGTGATGCTGGAGCAGGCGCGAGAATTGCGTCGGCAATCGCGGGCGAGAGTACCCGCGCCACACATCCCAAAACTCATCATGAATGACCGCGCAGACTTGGCATTGATTGCGGAGTTTGATGGGGTGCATGTGGGGCAGGATGATCTTTCGCCGGAATCGGTTCGCAGGATCATTGGTCCGGACCGCTGGCTCGGCGTCTCCACGCATAATCCAGAACAGCTCGCGGAAGCCGATCGGACGTCGGCGGACTATCTTGCCATTGGACCGGTGTTTTCGACTTCCAGCAAAGAGCGGCCTGATCCGGTTGTGGGTCTCGAAGGGGTGCGCCGGGCGCGGCTGTTGACGCGAAAGCCGCTGGTGGCCATTGGCGGGATTACGCGCCGCAATGCGGCTGTCGGTGATTGAGGCGGGGGCGGATTCGGTGGCGGTGATATCTGATCTGTTACGGGATCCACGTAAATCAGCAGAGGAATTTTTTCGCATCTTGAGGTAAAGTCAGGGGGCGCTTGGTAAGCGATTTGCGGCGGAGCTCGTCGTTAGTCGTCGGGTCGTTAGTCGTTCGCCACGAGCTACTTTGCATCTGCGCTGCTTCCAGGCCAACGACCAAAGACTAACGACCAACCACCAACGACGCTTTGCGATTCCGGAGGAACCCTGAGCACATCGACGGCTGCGGGTAGCGACTGGGAAATTCATAGTTCTCAAGATAAGGAACTGGTCAAGGGCCTGGGCCTGACCAGCGCCACGATGCTGGTCATGGGGTCGATGATCGGCTCGGGCATCTTTATTGTTTCGGCGGAGATCGCGCGCGAAGTGGATTCTCCCGCGCTGCTGATTGGGGCGTGGGCGGTGGCGGGGTTCATGACGATCGTCGCGGCGCTCAGTTATGGCGAACTGGCGGCGATGATGCCGCGGGCGGGCGGGCAGTATGTTTATCTGCGCGAGGCGCTCGGGCCGCTGTGGGGCTTTCTCTACGGCTGGACGCTTTTTCTGGTGATTCAAACCGGAACGATTGCGGCCGTGGGTGTGGCTTTCGGCAAGTTCCTGGGAGTTTTCTTTCCCGCGGTTTCTTCTTCCAACTGGATTCTGCATCTCTGGAAAGTCCCGCCGATTCATCTCGGGCCGATGGTCCTGGGCAACATGGATGTGGGGATCAATACGCAGAACCTGGTCGCGATCCTGCTGGTGGTCTTCCTCTCGGTGGTGAATATCTTTGGATTGAAAACCGGAGCGCTTATCCAGAATGTATTTACCGCGGCCAAGGTTTCGGCGCTGCTGGGGCTGGCGTTGTTCGGATTGGCTCTGGGGCGAAACGCGCAGGCGCTGGCCACGAACTTCAGCGGACACTTCTGGCGCAACGCAGGACTGGGCGCGCAGCACGCCGTGCAGGTGGGAGTGGGCGGGCCGGTGGTGATGGTGGGCACGCTGACGATTCTGGCGGTGGCGCAGGTGGGGTCGCTGTTTTCCGCGGATGCCTGGAATAACGTGACGTTCACCGCGGGGGAAGTGAAAAATCCCAGCCGCAATTTGCCGCTGTCGCTGGCGCTGGGCACGGGCGTGGTGATTGCGCTCTACATTGCCTGCAACTTTATTTATCTGATGGCGCTGCCGCTTGACGGAACCGCAGGCGCGGCGACGATTCTGGGGCGCGGAATCAAGTATGCCGCGGAAGACCGCGTGGGCACCGCGGTGATGACGCAGATGTTCGGCGCGGCGGGCGGCCTGCTGATGGCGGCGGCCATCCTGATTTCCAGCTTCGGCTGCAACAATGGGCTGATTCTTTCCGGCGCGCGCGTTTACTATGCGATGGCGAAAGACGGCCTGTTCTTCCGCAGCGTCGCCAAGCTGCATCCCACGTACAAGACGCCGGCGGTTTCGCTGATGGTGCAGATGGTGTGGGCGTGCCTGCTGTGCGTTTCGGGCAGCTACGGGCAGCTGCTGGACTACATTATTTTCGCCGTGCTGGTGTTCTATATTCTGACGATTGTGGGATTGTTTGTGCTGCGGCGGACGCGTCCCGACGCGGAGCGGCCGTATCGCGCGGTGGGTTATCCGGTACTGCCGGCGATTTATATTGTGATGGCTTTGTTCATCGATGTCGTACTATTGCGCTACAAGCCGCAATTCACGTGGCCGGGGCTGATTGTGGTGCTGCTGGGGATTCCGGTATATTACGCGTGGTCGAGGAGCGCGGGCGCAAAGCGCGCATCGGCGTAACTCGCCAAGGAGAAACGCAAACGCATGGCAAATCTGTTCGCAACCAAGCCGCTGAACCTGCTGATGGAAGAAGCCCGCGAGACGGGCGAGCACAGCCTGAAACGGACGCTGGGCGTCTTTCAACTGACCGCGCTGGGCGTGGGCGCGATCATCGGCGCGGGCATTTTTGTAATGGTGGGGCTGGGCGCGCACTATGCCGGCCCGGGGCTCACGCTGTCGTTCGTTCTGTCCGGGCTGGGCTGCGCGTTTGCCGGGCTGTGCTACGCCGAGTTCGCGGCCATGATTCCGCTGGCGGGCAGCGCCTACACCTACGCCTACGCCACGCTGGGCGAACTGCTCGCCTGGATCATCGGCTGGGACCTGACGCTCGAATACGCCATGGGCGCCAGCACGGTTTCTTCCGGCTGGTCGAACCACTTCATCGAACTGCTGAATATCTTCCACATCAAGATGCCGCTGTGGCTGGCCTACGACCACTGGACGGCGCTGAAGACCGCGGAGAATATTGGTCGCCCGGCAGATGGCGCAGGCTGCGGACCCCTCGCTGGGGACACGCACGCAAGCGTTTCTCGATAAAGTGAGTGCGATCATCAGCGCGCAATCTCCGGAACTGTTGCAGCGGGCGCACGATCTTGCTGGGCGCGCCGCACCTGTTTGGGATCGGAGATCGGTTTTAACCTTCCCGCCTTCCTGATTGCGCTGGTGATTACGGCGATTCTGGTGGTCGGCATCAAGGAGAGCGCGCGGTTTAACGCTGACATCGTGGTGATCAAGGTTTCGGTGGTGCTGTTCGTGATCGGGCTGGGCTCTCACTACATCAACCGCGCCAACTGGGGGATGGACTGGCACGCTTACGCGCCGCACGGCTTTGCCGGGATCGGGCGGGCGCAGCCTACATCTTCTTCGCCTACATTGGGTTCGATGCGGTTTCGACCACGGCGCAGGAGGCCAAGAATCCGCAGCGCGACTTGCCCATCGGCATGATCGCCTCGCTGGCGATCTGTACGGTTTTGTATATTGCCGTGGCCGGCGTGCTGACCGGGATGGTGCACTGGCAACAGATCAATATTGAAGCGCCGGTCGCCGTGGCGTTCCTGGACCGCGGTCTGACCACGCGCCGCGAACATCATTACGCTGGGCGCGCTGGCTGGGCTGACCAGCGTGATGCTGGTGATGTTGCTGGGCCAGACGCGCGTGCTTTATTCGATGGCCAATGACGGCCTGCTGCCCAAGAAATTCTTCGCCGACGATCCATCCCAAGTTCCGCACGCCCTGGAAGAATACGATTCTGGTGGGCCTGCTGGCGGCGATTGTGGGCAGCGTGACGCCGATCGACGATATCGGAAAGATGGTGAACATCGGCACGCTGCTGGCTTTTGTGATCGTGTCGATTTCCGTGATGGTGTTGCGCTATACGAATCCCAGCCAGCCGCGGCCGTTCCGCACGCCGTGGGTGCCGCTGATTCCGATCCTGGGCGTGCTCTCGAACGGATACATGATGTACAAGCTGGGGATGTGGAACTGGGTCCGGCTGGTCGTCTGGCTGGCCATCGGTTTGGTCGTGTACTTCACTTACAGTGTGAAGCACAGCCGGGTGCAGGCGCTGCAGATGCGGGAGTGGGCAGTGGCCAGTGACGTCAGTCGGCCAGTAAGTTCGAGGGGCCCTCCGCACTGCGCGGAGGGCCTTTTTGTTTTAAGATCGAAGAAAGCGTCGGTGATTGGTCGGTCCAGCGGCATGCAACGAGGCGATAACTGGCCACTGACGATAAGCACCGTTATGAAAATTGTCACCGCAGACGAAATGCGAGCCATCGATCGCGCCACCAGCGAGCGCTTTGGCGTGCCGTCGCTCACGCTGATGGAGAATGCCGGCGCGGCGGTCGCGGACTATGTGCTCTCGCATCATGCCGCGGTCCGAGCGCATCGTGGTTTTCTGCGGCAAGGGCAACAACGGCGGCGATGGTTTTGTGGCAGCGCGGCGTTGCATGAGCAGGGCAAGAGATGTGCAGGTGATCCTGCTGGCCGATCCCGCCGATCTGCGGGGCGATGCGGCAGTCATGTTTGGCAAGTTGCCGGTCCGCGGCGATCGCCGTGCATTCCAGCGACGAATTGAAGAGCGAGCCGAGTGCGGCTCGCGCTGCACGCTGACTTTGTATCTGGATGCGGTGCTGGGCACGGGTTTCAAGCCTCCGGTGAGCGGGCTTTACGCCGATGCGATCGCGATCATGAACGCGAGCCAGGTTCCCGTGATCGCCGTCGATATTCCTTCCGGCGCCGACGCGGACGCGATGGGCGCCGCAAGCGGGAACGATTGCGCGGGCTGATGCCGATGGTCACTTTTACTGCGCCACGTCCGGCGCATGTCTTCAGCTCGTTGACGACGGGGCCGACGTTGTGGCCGACATCGGCTCGCCCGAGGAGGCGATTGTTTCGGCGCTGCAACTGAACGTGATCACCGCGCGCGATGTTGCGCCGCTGATCGGGCCGCGGCCGGCGGAATCGAACAAAGGGAACTACGGGCATGTGCTGGTGGTTGGAGGATCGCTCGGGAAAGCCGGATCGGTCGCGATGGCGGGGATGGCCGTGCTGCGCGCGGGAGCGGGGCTCTCGACTGTGGCAACGCCGAAGTCCGCGCTGGCAACCGTGGCGGGATTTCATCCCGAGTTGATGACCGAGCCTTTGCCGGAGACGGAAGCGGGCACCATTTCGACCAGCGCGCGGGGATCGAATTGAGGAGTTGGCGAAAGGGAAGACCGTGCTCGCGATCGGGCCGGGAATTTCGCGGGATCCGCAGACTGCGGAGCTGGTGCGGAGTCTGGTGGCGAAACTCCAACTTCCCATGGTGCTCGATGCCGACGGCCTGAATGCATTTGAAGGCCGCACCGGTGAATTGAATGGCAAGGGCCGGACGCTGGTGATCACTCCGCATCCGGGCGAGATGGCGCGGCTGGCGGGATGCACGCATTGCCGACGTGCAGAAAGATCGGCTGGGAGTGGCGCGGAAGTTTGCGCGCGAACATGAACTGATCGTGGTGCTGAAAGGCCATCGCACGCTGGTGGTGCAGCCCGACGGCGAGGCCTGGGTGAATACGACAGGCAATCCTGGCATGGCGACCGGCGGCACGGGAGACATTCTGACCGGGATGGTTGCGGGCATGATCGCACAGCATCCGAAGAGATGCGTTCACGCGCCGTGCTGGCGGCGGTGCATCTGCATGGGCTTGCCGGCGATGTGATGCGCGAGAGTGTGGGCGAGCATTCGCTGGTCGCGACTGATCTTCTGCGGGGACTTCCTGAGGCGTTTCGGCGAACGCAGAACGCTGCACTGGAGAAATTTGTCACCTGGTGAGGTTGGCGAGAGCCGCACTCCCACGGTCCGTCGGGACATTAACTCTTTATTAAACACCCTGCATCTTCATGACAGTGCGGCTGTTGCAGCTCCGAACTCCGCGTCCAGCGCGGGAATCCGGCCACTCTGCTTCCGTAACCTGTTACCCGGTGCGGGAGCGTGGCATAGTGCAGACAGCTTATGACCCACTTCCCCCAACCGCACCCTTCGCGGCGCGCGGCCCGGGTCCAGCTAGGAGCTTCCGTCCTGGCTGCGATCCGTTTAGAAGATGGCCGGCACGCTAAAGCTAAACTCCAAACTGTTTCGGTGACGGGCGGATTGCTGCAACTGCCGCGTGCGCTGGGACAAGGCGATTTCGTAGAAGTCGCATTTCAAACGCAATCGGGCCCGGTACGAGGCATGGCGGAAATCCTCAGCCCCACGCGGAAGACGACGGATGGCGTGCTGCAGGCGTTCCGCTTCGTCGCGATCGAGGACGATGACCACCGCCGGCTGCGGACGTCGCTCGACCACGTGACGGACCGCAGTCTGCTGGGATTGAAGTCATCGGCCTTCAACATGCCGCGCACGATCTAGACTTCGCGATTCAGATTTCCAGAATCCGGCCTCTCCTCGGTCCACTCTCGCTATACTGGTCGTGGCCTATGCACGATGCTGCGACCGGAACGCGAGGGATGAGGCGGGAAATCACGACACACTCGGCGGAGGAAACGATCGCCTTGGGGCGCACGCTGACGGAATTACTGGCGCCGCCGAAGCTGGTTCTGCTGCGCGGCGATCTGGGCGCGGGAAAAACCACGCTGGTCAAGGGAATCGCCGCCGGCTTCGAAGCGGCGGAGGAAGAGGACGTCACGAGCCCCACCTTCACGCTGATCCACGAGTATCGCGGGCCCCGAGCCAATCTCTATCACATTGATCTTTACCGCATCGACACCCAGCGGGAATTGGAGACGCTGGGGCTGGATGATCTGCGGGCGGAGCCGGGCAGCATTTTGCTGATCGAGTGGGGGGAGAAATTTCCGCGCTTGCAGCGGGAGCGGGATGTGGAGATTTCTTTGGAGCGGGATGGAGAGAACGGGCGGCGGATCAGGATTAGCGACGGGGCCTCACCCTCCCAATGACCAGTGGGGGCAATAGCTGCTAATGCCTGATTTCGTCCTTTGAGCTGGACAGGTGGGTTAGAATCTCTGCCCGAGAGGTAGAAACATGAAACTCAAGTCGAAAAGGCTGCCGGGCGTTTTCATTCTTATGCTTGCGCCGTTCAGCTTATTAGCCCAGTCTCCTTCGCGAGACTTAAGGTTCGGTGGTCACACACTAGGAGAACCAGCGGATGTCTTCTTTTCGACGGCGAGAGTAGCGGAATCCAAACAGTTAGCTAGGGATTACTGCAAAACGCTTCTCGATGACCCCAAGGTCATGGGGAAGGTGCAGGAAAAAGACGATGCGGACAAGAATGGTGGTGCTTTTACTCTCAACAAAAAGGACTTCTCCGTGCTCGATGTAGGAAATTGCCGCAAGATGATGGCGGCTCTCAGCGGCGAACAAGCAATTGTGGGGGCAAGACTTGCTTCGGAGCTAGGTAAAGGTTCGGCGCTGTTCAGTTCGGGGCGACTCAGCGCCTTCGATTTAACAGTGGATTCTTCATACGATGATTCAGTCGCGGACATGGTTCGGCGGTTCGGCGTAGCGGGACAGAAAGATTATGTCGCACGAGTTGGTTGGGGTGCGGTTCAAGAGATGCGATGGGAACGCGATGGAGTACTTGCGGCAGTTTGGAAGGATCAGGTTACGGATGGGGCAATTGTCGTAGTCGGTCTCTTAGAACCACCCTATGATTCATTCCTTCGTGGAACTATCGTTCCAGAATCCAATGCAACTGCGCCGCCATGTCAGGCTGCAGCACTACCCCTCAAGAGAATGCAAGTCTCGCCGGGAATAATGTTGGGCTTGCTTCTTCACCGAGTCCAGCCCGATCTATCCCGATTCTGCGAAGCAAAGTGGGATACAAGGCGTGGTTGTGGTAGATGCCATCATTGATGAGTGTGGGCACGTCGTTGAGGTTAATCCGATTTCTGGGCCGACAGAGTTAGTCCCAGCTGCTATCACGGCAGTCAAACAGTGGGAGTATAAACCTTACATTTCGTCAAACCAGCCCGTGGCAGTTGAAACTCAGCTACGACTGAACTTCAGGTTGGCGCATTGATGAAGCTCACAGTCCGCACTCGCGGGCGGAACTTTCAAAACCCCATGATATTGTAGCCGCAATCCACGTAAATCACTTCGCCGGTGATGCCGCTGCTGGCGTCGGAGGCGAGAAATACTCCGGTCGAGCCGACTTCTGCAATATCGACGTTGCGGCCGAGCGGGGCGTGTTCCGCGTGGGCCTTGAGCATGTCTCCGAAGCCTGAAATGCCGCGTGCGGCGAGGGTCTTAACGGGTCCGGCCGAGATGGCGTTTACCCGGATCTTCTTCTTCCCCAGATCGTAGGCGAGGTAGCGCACTGAACATTCCAGGCCGGCCTTGGCTACAGCCATGACGTTGTAGCGGGGAACGACTTTCTCTGAAGCGTAGTAAGTCATGGTAAGGATCGATCCGCCGTCTTCCATCAGCGGCGCGGCGGCACGGGCGACCGCGATCAGCGAGTAGACACTCACGTCCATCGCAATGCGGAAGCCTTCCCGCGTGGTGTTGACGAATTCTCCTTTCAGTTCGTCGGCGGGAGCGTAGGCGACGGAATGCACCAGCGTGTGCAGCTTGCCATAGCGCTCTTTGAGCGTGGCGAAGAGGCGGTCGATTTCTTCGTCTTTGCTGACGTCGCACATGTAGCCTTCGGCCCCGGGGAGCGAGAGGATGAGATCTTTCGCTTCCTGCTCCAGGCGCTCGTTCTGGTAGGTGATGGCGAGCTTCATGCCGGCAGCGTGCAGTCCCTGGGCAATGGACCAGGCGATCGAGCGCTTGTTGGCGACTCCGAAGACGACGGCGTTACGGCCTTGCAAGTCAGGGGACATGAGTGCTCCTTGGAATGGGAAAGGATAACAGCGGAGAGCGCCATTTACCACGGAGGCAGGGAGGAAGCGGGAGATTAGGAATGAGCGTTTGAAATGTTCCCTGGTCCTCCATCCAATGCGTCAGGGTTTTACCAACTCGTCGGAAAGCAGATGAGCTTTCATGGCGAGATTGTGGCCGCCCTCCAGGTCCCCGGCAGCGATGGCGGCCTTCGACTGCGCCATGAACTGCTTGATCTGGTTCACCATCTCCTGCTGGCTGGGGGTGAGCTGGCGTCCTTGCGTCTGCTTCAGGTTCTCTTCGGTCGCCTCGGTGATCTGCTCGGTCGAAGCGCGTTTGTGCGAGGCCTGTTCGGCCGTCGTGTCACCGGTGAGTTGTACGGCGGGCTCGTCCGATCCTCCGTTGCGAACAACTTTTTTGGGAGGCGGACAGGGTTTTAGCGCGGTGGAGTCTACGTTCGTTGGCGCGTTGGTCGAGTCGGCGTTCGTTGTACCGATGTTGCTTGAGCCAGGATTATTTGAATCAGAGTTGCCGAAGCCGGGGCCGGTTGCCTTCATCGAATCGGCATTCATTGCATCGCCCGGATTGCTGGCCGAGGTGTTGAGCGGAGTAGGTGCGCTCGAACAAGGGGGCGTGGTTTTCTTATGATGCCGATGCGCGGGGGAAGAGGGCTTGGCTGGAGCGGTAGGTTTCGGAGTCTGGCCCGTCGTGGAAGGCGAAGTTTGCGCAGGCTGGGAATTCTGCGCGGGTGGAGCTTGCGGCTGGGATCCCGCACTCGGGAGGCCCAGACTCAGCAATAAAAACCCAAAGATTGCGGCCAGATTCATATTTGCTTTTCACTTATGCGGCACGGCTACCGGAATCTTACGCCGGTGAAGCGGGTTTGAAGACATTAAGATCCGGGTAAAAGAATTATCGGTTCGAGTGGGCCGCGGTTTCGTGCTCCAAGTCCAGACTTGATGCGGCAAGGGGGATGCGAAAGCGGAACTTCGTTCCCTCACCTTCCTTCGATTCAAATTCCACCAAGCCGTAGTGCCACTGCAGGATCTGGTAGGTCTGCGCCAGGCCGATGCCGTTGCCATCTTTCTTGGTGGTGAAGTAAAGCTCAAAGATCTTGTCCTGCACGTCCCGGGCAATGCCCATTCCTCGATCGCAGATTTCTGCGACTACGGCATTGCCGTCGCGGCGCGCCGAAATGGTGAGCAGGCCGCCCTGGGGCATGGCCTGAATCCCGTTCAGCACGACGTTGAGTAGCGCCTGCTTCATAAAATCGAGGTCCGCCTTGATAGGAAGCGGCTGCCCCGGCACGTCGCGCTGGATGGTGACGCCGTGCTGCTCCGCATCCGGAGTGGCGAGCATCGCTACCTCATCGAGCAAACGCCGAAGGTCCACTTCCACCAGATGCAATTCGCGCGCGCGCATGAAATCCACCAGGGTTTGCACCACGCGGTCGAGCCGGTGAATTTCGCTGCCGATGATATCCATGTGGCGGCGGGTATCGGGATCGAGTTGCGCCAGCTTGTTTTGCAAGAGCTGCAAATGAAGCACGATGGCATTGATGGGATTCTTTACCTCGTGGGCAACGCCGCCGGTCACGCGTCCGCTGGCCGAGAGGCGGCGGGACATTTCGATTTCGTCTCCGATCCGGCGCACCGATTCGGCATCGCGCATGATTAGCAATGCGCCGATCTGCGTGCTTTTTTCCTGAACAAAATCCAAAGAAACCTGAATGCGCCTTCCGGCCGCCGCTACGAACTCGCGCTGCGAAAGAGTGTTGCGGTGTTCAAAGGCATCGAGGACGGTCGCGCCGAGCGGCGTGTCGCGGAAGAAGACCTCCCTTACCGTTCGGCCCAGCAGCTCGCCGCGCGGCCGGCCGAGGAATCGCTCCACCGGGGCGCTCACCAGCACTACGCGGGAGTCCCGCGCGAACAGCATCAGGCCGTCCTGCAATTTGGACATGAGCTGGTCGACGTTGTCTTTCAGGGCGGAGAAAATTTCGCGGCTGTCCCGCATCTGTCGGCCCAGGTTGGCAATCTTCAGCGTGACCAGGCCGAATTCGTCGTGCTCCGACTCGTTTCCGGAAAGCGCCTCGGTCGTACCTGCACTCACGCTGTCCAGGTTGCGGCTGATTTTTTTCAGCGGACCGAGGGCGAGGTTGGAGACGCCGGCGGCGAGCAGGAGCGAAGCGAAGATCGACGTGATGGAAAAATAAAGCGCGTGCATTAAACGGGGTGTGATCTCACTCTGGAGAAACACCGTGGAGACGCCGATATGGATCGTGCCGAAGGGTGCTCCGTTCAACTGCAGCGGAAAATTGACGTCGTAAACCGCGGCCGGGCTGTAGACCAGGCGAAGCTGCTGCCAGGAGCGGGCGGTCATTACAGAGTGAAAATCCGCCCGGGCGGCAAATGGTTTGCCCAGCAGTTGGGGATTGGTGTGAAGCAGAGCCTTGCCATTCGCATCCACGATCGAAGCATCGTAGATGAAGGGCCACAGCGCGACATCCGATTCCAGATTATTGAGAATATTCGTATCCATCGGCAGGTATTCGGCGAGCGCGCGCCGCACCGCCGCTGGATCATTGGTATCGATGCGCGTGCTGCTCAGATCCGGAAGATCATTGCCGGCGAAGTAGGCGAGCTGCTGCGTGAGGCGGCTGGCGCTTTCGTAAGCATAGGTGATGCGCTGGCGAAGGATCTGGGAGATGTAGAGATAAGAGAACGCCGTCACCATCACGGTGACCATGAAGGTGATGCCGACCACGATGATGGTTTTGCGTCGCATGAGGAAACAAGTGGCCAGCGATCAGGGGCTAGTGGTCAGTGGAAAACCGTTCACTACGCGGCGACTTCGTCCCCGAACCAGCTCTGACAGACCACTAGCCACTGACCACTGAACGGTGATCACTCCGTCTGCTCCTCCTTGTCAGAAGCCGCGTCTGTCGCGCTGTTGCCGTACTCCTTAAGTTTATTATGCAGCGTTTTCAGGCTGATGCCGAGTATTTCAGCGGCCTTGGTCTTGTTGTTGCTGGTCGACTCCAGCGTTTTGAGGATGAGCATCTTCTCCGCTTCTCCGACGGTCGTGCCCACGCCTAGGCGCACGGCGTCCGGATCATTGGCGGCCGTGCGAAGGGGAGCATGGCCGAATCCGGGAGGCAGGTGTTTGGTCTCGATCATGCCGCTGTCGCAGACGATCACCGCGCGTTCAATCGTATTGCGCAATTCCCGGACGTTTCCCGGCCATGAATAGCTGTTGAACTGATTCAGCACCGCTTCGCTCACGGCGGCAACTTTGCGGGAGTGCTTGGCGCTCATTTCCGACAGCAGGAGTTGGACCAGGTCGGCGATATCTTCCTTATGCTCCCGCAGCGGAGGCATGTGGATGTTGAACACGTTGAGCCGGTAATAGAGATCGCTGCGCAGTTCACCGCTGGCGACTGCGTCATCCGGAACCTTGTTCGTCGCGGCAAGCACGCGCACGTCAACCGACGTTTCCACTTTGCTGCCCAGGCGGCGCAGCTTGTGATCCTCGAGCACGCGCAGCAGTTTGGCCTGCGTTCCTACCGGCATTTCCCCAATTTCGTCGAGCAGGATCGTGCCTCCTTCGGCTAGCTCAAAACAGCCGGTGCGCCGTTCCAGCGCTCCGGTGAATGCGCCTTTTTCGTGGCCGAAGATCTCGCTTTCGATCAGTGTTTCAGGAATGGCGGCGCAGTTGATGGCAACGAAGGGGCGGTCTCGGCGAGGGCTCAGCTGATGAATGGTGCGGGCCACCAGCTCTTTGCCCGTGCCGCTGGCTCCGGTAATCAGGACGGACGCGGTGCTGGGCGCAACTAATTCGATGAGCCGGAAAATCTCCTGCATCTTGCGCGACGCGCCTTTGAGTTGGCCTAGCGAGCCGGAATCCCGCAGCTTGCGGCGGGCGCTTTCTAGCTCGGCGCGGCTTCCCACCAGCGTGGAAGCATTCTGCAGCATCGTGCGCAGGCGATTGGTGTCGATCGGTTTGGTGATGTAGTCATACGCTCCCATGCGCATGGCCTGCACCGCGCTATCGATTGTGCCCTGTGCTGTGACCAGAATCACGGCCATCGCTTCGGACTGCTCGCCCAGTTGTTCGAGCAGGTCGATTCCCCCCATACGCGGCATCTTGAGATCGGTAATCACAATGGAGGGATTCCATTGTGCCGCCTTTTCCAAGCCTTCAACTCCGTCACGCGCCGTTTCAGCGCGGTATCCCCAGGAGGAAACTAACTCAGCCAGGCCCGTGCGTTCGTTCTCTTCATCCTCGACGATTAGTACTTTTTCGTGGCTCATTCCTGTCGTTCTTGCCCGCTAGTTATGCCCGCCGATTCTGCCCTCTTCATCCGGGCGGCCCGTCTGCGCCCTGGCCCGTCAGTACTGCGACTACAACCATACGCGGCCAGCTTCCTGTGGGGCAAGGGAGGAAGGCCGTACGCGGGCATTTCGGAGCGACGGGCGCTCGAGCAGCCCGTGTGTCGTGGGATTGCCATATCAATTTGAGACAAAGGCCCATTTAAGGCGGGGTTTCCCGAACGAGTTGTCAGAGTTAGCAATTCTTGAAAATCGTTCTTTCGCTTTAAGATTGCATTGGGATAGAATTGCTGGTTCCCTGGGGCAGCTAAGTTCAAGCTGTTAGTCTCGTGTCGTCTTTTTAGCGCGGCCGGCGCACCCAAGGCGCAGACCAACCGCGCGTACATTATTGGAGGATGGAATGTCACTTTGTTCTGGTTTAAGCAGAGGCCGTGTAGTAACAGGCCTTTTGATCGTGCTGGCAGTTTCACTCATCTCGAGCGCTGCATTCGCGCAGAGCGGCTCAAATCCGCAAGTTGACTTGTTCGTCGGATATCAATGGTTCCATCCGGGCGGCACGGTTCCAGCGCCCAACAGCGATTACAACAATCCCACTCCCTTCACGTTGCCGGATTCAGGGAAAGGGGCCGGTGCTGCCGTCACTTACAATTTTGATCAGCACTGGGGAGGCGAATTCGACTTCGGCTATAACCGGGAGAACGCCACGAACACAACCACGGCATCGATTGGTCCGCGCTTCATCTGGCGGACAGATCAGGCGAATTACTTCTTGCACGCTCTGCTGAGTCTGAACGGCATCAACATCCCCGGCCTTGGCACTAACTATGGAGTCGGAGCCATTGTCGGCGGAGGAATGGATTTGCCCATCCGCAAGTGGTTCGCTTTTCGTCTGTTTGAAGCCAATTATGTCTGGTCTAAGCACAACTACGCCGGTTTTGTTTCCCAGGACTTTCCCAACCTCGCGCGTCCGCAATTCGAAGGCGTACGCCTGAGTACTGGACTTGTGTTCAACTTTGGCGGTGCTCCGCCGGTAACCCCTGCTGCCAGTTGCTCCGTGCAGCCGACTGAAGTGTTCGTGGGCGAGCCCATCTCCGCTACGGTCAGTGCCAGCAACTTCAATCCCAAGCATACCGTCACCTATGCCTGGAGCGGCAACGGGGGTACGGTCACCGGGAAAGACACAACCGCGCAGATCGACACCACCAACGTGGCTCCCGGAAGTTACACCATCACCGCTCACGTAACCGATGCCAAAGAGAAGACCAACAACGTGGCGAGCTGCTCGGCTAACTTCACAGTGAAGCCGCTGCCGCCCAAGAAC
The DNA here is from genome assembly GCA_963827005.1 of uncultured Acidobacteriaceae bacterium. Lineage (GTDB taxonomy): Bacteria > Acidobacteriota > Terriglobia > Terriglobales > Acidobacteriaceae > Sulfotelmatobacter. The sequence goes on along the minus strand of CAWGZD010000004.1, from coordinate 239,725 downwards.
CCGCCAACCGTTTCCATCTCCGCCAGCCCGTCAAGCCTGCAGGCCGGTGGCACCGTGAACTTGTCGGCCAACTGCACCAGCCCTGATAGCGTTTCGGTCTCGGTTGCCAACTGGACGGCCAGCAGCGGAACCATTTCCGGTAGCGGTGCTTCAGCCACGCTGAACACCACTGGCGCAGCGCCGGGTTCGATCACGGTCGGCGCCACTTGTACCGATAGCCGCGGCCTGACCGCTCAAGCCACCACGCAAGTGACGGTGGAGAATCCGCCGCCTCCTGATACGGCGTTGGAGCAACGGCTCGCCTTGCACAGCGTTTACTTTGTGGTGAACCAGCCTTTGATCAGCAATCCGAAGGGTGGTTTGCTGCCGAGTCAACAGAAGACGTTGCTCGCGCTGGCGACTGATTTCAAGAAATATCTTGAAACCAAGCCGGATGCGCACTTGACTCTCGGAGGCCACGCTGATCATCGTGGTTCCGTGGAATTCAATCAAGCGCTCTCCCAGCGTCGTGTCGAGCGGGTTAAGGGATTCCTGGTGGAACAGGGCGTTCCTGAAGCCAGCATCGAGACCAAGGCCTACGGCAAGGACGACAACCTTACCACCGAACAGGTGGTGACCGAAGTGAACAACAACCCCGATCTGAGTGCAGAAGAGCGGGCTCGGATTCTCAAGAACATCGTGGTCATCCGCATGGCAAGCAATCGCCGCGTGGACGTCACTTTGAGCACTACCGGCGAAATGTCAGTTCGCCGCTTCCCCTTCAACACCACCGATGCCTTGACGTTGATCGGCGGCAGGACAGGCGAGAAACCAGCAGCGAAACCGGCGCCTAGGAAGCCAGCAGCGAAAAAGCCGGCCGCTAAGACGCCGTAACCGGACGCAAGTCCTGAAAACCTATCGCGGAGGATGCGCAAGCATCCTCCGCGATTTCTTTTTGTAAACCCTTTTGTCAAGCTGCTACTGCCGTCCGGCCCTGTGAATATCCCGATGGCGATAACGCAACTTCTACACGGATAGTTCGGCCGCGCATCCGTATGTGCTTGATTCCTTGAACCCTGATCTGGTACTTAATTTGCCACTATTACAGAGGGGGAAGGCCGGCGACTATGAAGAAGACGATGTCTATGAGGATGAGACTTCGCGGCCTTCTCCGGTCCTACTCCGTTGTCGGCATGTTATGTCTTGCCCTGAGCCTGAGCCAGGGATGTTCTCGCTCCGAGCCCCCGAACGCAGGTTCCGCGTCAAGCGAACAAAGCCTTCCGTTCCATCCAGACGCCGAGCCGGATGCGGCCAGCGACGGAGCGCATCCTGACCGTCATAACCAAGTCCAGGCTGATCCGAAGTCGGTCAGCGCCTTGCCCTTTCGAGCCGAATCCCACGCCCGCGTCCTGCCTCCAGGAACGCTGCTCACCGTGCAACTCGAAGACTCGCTTTCTACCGCCAGGGTTCGTGCGGGAGATCTATTCACCGCCGTTGTCACCGCCCCTCTGGCCCTCGACGGTGACACGCTCATCCCGCGCGGTACGGTGGTGACTGGACGCATTGAGTCCGCGCAATCGCCGGCTGACCGTCCCGGATTGGTTCCGGGAACAGGCTTTTTCCGGCTCACTCTAAGCGCGATTACGGTCGAGGGCAGACAAATTCCGCTTCAGACCTCCAGCCTCTTTGCCCGGGGGGCCTTCCAGTCACCGAATCCTTCACCACTTGCCAGCCCATCCGACTCAGGCTCGGACGGCATTCAGGTCCGAAAAGGACGCCGCTTGACTTTCCGGCTGACCGCTCCGGTCACGCTTGACGATCCCGGTTCGATGGCCAATCGTCAATCTCCCGGTCCAATTCCCGAATAAACCGGCCGGATTTCTCCCATTTCCTTCCTTTTTGAGCCATTTTGCGTACTTATTATTTTTCCTATCTGCAAGCAAAATAACCTACTTGCGGAGTTTTCCACAGGCTATTCCTGATTTGAGTGACGTCTGCACTTCGCAACCGGAGATCGTTCCTCCTATATTGAGGTCGGTAGGGGGTCGGTCGGCCACCTGAAGTGTTCCCGTTTCGGGAGCACCGAGGTCTCAGGTAGCCCATCGTGGGGTTTCTTCCGGGAATTGTCCCGCGCGACAGTAGCAGTATGAATACCGCAACCCCATTCCCGTGGCCTGGCCTTTCGGCGGAAGAGAACACAAGAACGACTTTCCGCGCCGTCTTCCAACACGCTCCCGTCGCCGTCGCCCGCTGCAACCCCCAAGGCGTGCTTGTCGAGATGAATCCCGCCTTCGAGCGGACCCTGCCTCGGACCCTCGACCGCGACTTGGCTGGCCGCCGCTCGTTGCGGCTTAGCGAATTGGTTTCTCCTGAAGATCGCGACCAGACTGAGTTGCTGCTGCGCGACTTGCTCGCTTCCCGGCGCGACCACATCGCCATCGAACCCAAAATCTTCCCGGGGCATGCCAGCGCGAAGTGGACCGCATGGCGCCAGCCCGGCATCGCCGGCGAGACCGATCACGCCCTGCTCATTGCGGATCCCAACACCGGCACCGTTCCTTTAGAGGAAAGCCTGCTCCAGACCCAGAGATGGGAGGCTGTGGGCCGCCTGGCCGGTGGTGTTGTGCACGACTTCAACAACCTGCTCACCGGCGTCATGCTCTATTGTGATCTTCTACTCTCCAGTCTGGATGCGCGCGACCGCCGCCGTCGTTACGCCGAAGAAATCCGCTCCGCCATCACGCAGGCCACCGGTTTAGTGCGGCAGTTGCTCGTCTTTTCCAGGCCCCAGGCCACGCTGGTGCGATGCTTGAGCCTCAACGAAATCGCAGAAGGAATGCGGAGCCTGCTCACCCGCCTGATTGGCGAAAACATCACCCTTGACCTGCATCTCGATCCCGAACTCGGCGTAGTCAAGATCGACCAGGCCCAGGCCCAGCAGATCTTCTTGAACCTTGTCCTCAACGCTCGCGACGCCCTTCCGGGCGGCGGCCAGATTACGGTTGAAACCAGCAACTGCAGGTTCCAACCCGTCGCTGGGACTTCCACACCCACGGCGCTGCCCGCTTTTCCTTGCGTCCTCCTCGTGGTCGGCGATAACGGCCACGGCATGGACGCTGCAACCCGTCAACGACTCTTCGAGCCATTCTTCACCACGAAGAATGCCGGTCAAGGCACCGGCCTGGGTCTGACTACGGTCCGCAGCATCGTCGCCAGCAATCGCGGGCTCATCCACTTTGAAAGCGAACCCGGCCGCGGCACTCGCGCGATGATCTTGCTCCCCCGGGCATCTCCATCCGCGGCTCCCAATCTTTTCGAGACTGCCAATTCCGATTTAGGGCCCCAGCCACCAAAACCATTTCAAGAAATCAAGAAGGAATCACTCTTATGACATCAGCCGCTGTAACTCACACCCTCGCCACCCCTCAGATCATGGCCGCGAATTTTCTGAACCTGCTTATTGTCGACGATGAACGCTCCATCCGCGACGCTTGCCGCGAGGTCGCGCTCTCCCTGGGTTTCATTGCCCATGTTGCCGATTCCGCCGAGCATGCTTATCGCATGCTGCAAACCCAAAGCATCGACGCCATTCTGCTTGATCTCCGCTTGCCCGGCGCCGGCGGCCTCGAAGCCCTCCGCCAGATCAAAGCGCAGCGCCCTGAAGCTCTTGTGGTCGTCGTGACCGGCTACGGCACCGTGCAGTCGGCCGTGCAGGCCATGAAGCATGGCGCTTACGAATACGTGACCAAGCCCTTCAGCGTTGACGAACTCAAGCTCTTGCTGCAGCGCGTCTCCAGTCACCTCAAGCTGAAAACCGAAAACCGCATGCTGCGCGAGAAGCTCAAATCCAAGCAGGGTTACGGCGGCATCGTCGGCCGCGCTCCCGAGATGGAGAAGCTCTACCGCATCATCGCCAAGGCCGCCAACAGCTCCCACCCTGTGCTGATCCTCGGAGAGAGTGGTACCGGCAAGGAAATGGTCGCGCGCTCCATTCACTACTCCGGACCGTTCCACGACAAACCGTTCATCCCCGTCGACTGCGGCTCGCTCGTCCCCACGCTGATCGAGAGCGAACTCTTCGGCTATGTCAAAGGCGCCTTCACCGGCGCCAATCAGGCCAAGGAAGGATTGCTCGCCATCGCCGAAGGCGGCACCGTTTTTCTCGACGAAGTCGGCGAGCTTCCCGTCGACCTCCAGGCCAAACTCTTGCGCGCGATTCAGGAAAAGGAAATTCGTCCGGTCGGCAGCACGCGCCGCATTCCCATCAACGTCCGCATCCTGGCCGCCACCAACCGCATTCTCGAGCAGGCTGTGACCGAAGGCGCTTTCCGCCGTGACCTGTATTTTCGACTCAACGTTCTTAGCCTGCGCATTCCCCCCCTGCGCGAACGTCGCGAGGATATTCCTCTACTCATAGCCCATTTCATGGAGCGCACTTCCCGCGCCTCAGCCCAGGAAAAAATCCTCACCGACGAAGCCGTCAAAGCGATGCTGGCCTACGACTGGCCGGGCAACGTCCGCGAACTGGAAAATTGTCTGGAACGCACCTGCGCCTTCACCAGCGGACCTCTGATCCATGTTCCCGACCTGCCTCCAGCCATTGCCGGCGCGCACGTTGTCGTGCCGACCAACGGCAATGGACACGGCCTGAACAAGATCGTTCCCATGGCAGAGCTGGAAAGGCAGACGATCCTCAATGCCATCGCCGAACTAAACGGCGACAAATTGCAAGCCGCTCGCCTGCTCGGCATCGGCAAGACAACCCTATATCGCAAGCTCAAGGACTACGCAGCCCAGGTCTAGAAGCAGGTCTCAGTTCTCAGTTCCCATCTCTCAGTCTAGCGAGGATGGTTTCACTGAGAGCTGAGAACTGGGAACTGAGAACTGTTTTCCGTTCCACAACGGGAACAGCGCCCGGACGCCGCGCTTTAACTCACGTCTTTTCAGTGTCAGCGGTAGTGGTGCCTCGCGTGCAATGTAAACCGCATGATTTTACTCATCACAGCTTCAGCCCGCGGCCAAGAGTGCGCCGCCACTCTAAAAGATGCCACCGGGGAGGAAACCCACTGGGCGGCAGGTCTGCCGCAAGCCGCCGCCCGGTTGCGCGAACAAGCCTACTCGACCGTTGTTCTCGATCAATTCCTCTTGGAAAACGAGCCCGCCGAGAGCGACCAGGTGCTCGAGCACTTGGGAACGGCTTTTCCGGTCTACCTCAACTTCGCCGTCAGCGGCATGGAGCGTCTGCTGCGCGAGGTTCGCTCTGCGTTGCATCGCCGCCAGCGTGAGGAAACTCAGGCCCGCCGCTCCGTCGAGCAACAGATTCGCAGCGAAATGTGCGAATCCCTTACCGCCATGTTGCTCTCCTGCGAATTAGCCATGGCTGTGCCTGCGGTTCCCGCTGCCGCCGCCGAAAAAATCCACCTCATCGACAGTCTCGCCCGCGAGATGCGCCTAAGGCTCGGCGCAAACTGATTCATTCTCCGCGGCCGCGCCGCGAATCGGCAAAACGTGCAATATTTTGCAGATGCTTCCCCCAAAATAATCCTCGCCGCCTCGCCCCGTTCGCACTAAAATAGCCCAGCGCACCACGCCGGATCCCGCATCCACCACGGCATCCCGCACAATCCAGGAGGGCCCCGTGCACGTTCTCGTCACAGCCGATACTATGTCTGGCTCCTGGACCTACACTCGCGAGCTGGTCACGGGACTGGTCACGCGCGGCGTCCGCGTCACCCTGGTCAGCTTCGGGGAGATTCCGCTCCCGGAGCAGACCGCATGGATGGACCTCCTGCACGGCCTCGAATATCGCCCCACAGCTTTTCGTCTCGAGTGGATGGACGAGGCCCCGCAGGACTTGCCCGAATCCTCAGAGTTCCTCGCCTCCTTGGCGCGCGAAGTCCGCCCCGACCTGCTTCACCTCCACCAGTTCTGCCACGGCGCACTCCCGGTCGATGTCCCCCGCGTGGTGATGGCTCACGGCGACCTCATCAGTTGGAGCGAAGCCGTTCAGGGTTGCACTCCCCGCCCCACGCGCGCCCTGAAGTGGTATCGCGACACCATCGTCCGCGGCATTGCCGCAGCCAATGCCGTCGTCGCGCCCTCCGCTTGCATGCTCGACACTCTTATTTCCACCTACAGCCGCCCCCGCCGCGCCGCCATCATCTATCCCGGCCGCAATCCCATCTTCTTCAATCCCTACGTCAGCAAGGATGACTCGGTGCTCTCTGTCGGCCGCCTGCTCGATGCCGGCAAGCAGGTCTCGCTTCTGACGCAATACGCCCATCCCTTTTCCGTTTGCATTGTCGGCGCCGAGCAAACCGTCCCCGTCCCTCGCATTCCCATCCGCGCCGACGTGAAAGTTTCGACCGACCAGAGTTGCGTCGCTGTCCGCGGTCCGCAAACTGAAGCTCAACTGCGCGCTCTCTACAGCCGCGCCGCAGTCTACGCCGCCACGGCTCGCTATGAACCCCTCGGCATCGCGGCTCTCGAAGCCGCATTCTCCCGCTGCGCCATCGTCGCCAACGATATCCCTAGCTTCCGCGAATTCTGGGGGGACGCTGCCCTCTACTTCCGCACCAACGACGCCAGCAGTCTCGCCGAAACCCTCCGCCAGCTCGATTCCGACCGCGCCCTGCGCCACGTCTACGCCGATCGCGCCTACACCCGCGCCCGCGAACGCTTCACCACAAAACGCATGATCGACGACTACCTCGAACTCTACCGCAGCCTCGTCTCTGCCAACACCCTCGCCGCCTGACTTAGCCTTCCCGACTCGTCACAGCCCTTTCGCCTTTGTCATCCGCCTCTTCAATTTGTCATCCCGAGTGAAACGAGGAATCTTGGTTTCCCTCGGGTCACCCGGAGAAAGCGCGGCTCCAGTCGTGCCGCTTACGCCCCTGCCTCATCGACGCACCCGGAAAACAGCGGCGTATAATGGGCACCAAAAGTCATGAAGACGCCTTACGGCGGCTGCCATGACACCTTCCACAACGTCAGCCAGCTCGACCACGTGAAGTACTGGAAGCCCACCGAATGACGAGAGATGAAGATGGAGGCCGTGGCTGAGTTCGAATTCGTTTTGAAAGGGCGCGGGCTTCAGCCGCACGTAACACTCCGAAATCAGTCGCGGCTTTACAGGGTGCGAAGAAAAACTCCGGTTCGAGAGGATCGGGAAGGGCACGGCTTCAGCCGTGCCGTAACGCGCGCCCCGGAACCGCGGCTTTAGCCGCTGAGGGATCGCGATCTTGAAATTGACCCACCGGAGGGAGAGCCATGCTGCGCAAGCTGCGACTTTCTGGAATTCTATTGATCCTCGGCCTCGTGGTAGAGGCCCTGAGCCTCTGCTGGAACAACGCCCTCTCTTTCATGTCCTTCGTCGTGATCGGCGGAGCCCTGTTCGCTTCAGGCACGCTGCTATTCCTCTATTCGCTCGTTTCCTCCAAGCCTTCGACCATTACCGACTAGCACGCCCCGAAGAAACTTCCGTTTGCGAGGGATCGGGAAGGGCACGACTTCAGTCGTGCCGTTAATTCCTTGAAAATGCATCCGCGCTTCAGCGCCTTACGCAAGCTCCTGGCTCTCGCAACAACTTTCCCCCGGCCTCCCAGGCGCTCGCGTCCCCCGCGACACCCACCCTCGCTTAATGGTATCTTCTTAGGCTTACTAGAAACCCGTAAGGTTGGAGGAATCCCAAATCATGGCTCAAGTGAAGATCACAGTCCGCCCCAACGGCCCTTTTCGCGTGGAAGCGCCCGAGGGTTCCGTGGAGCTCGTCGACGTTAACGGTACGCCCTACGACCTCACCGGCAAACCCGCCTTCTCACTCTGCCGTTGCGGTGGTTCGGTGAACAAGCCGTTCTGCGACGGTACCCACAGCCGCATCGGATTCCAGGGCGCAGAACTAGCAGTCAAAAAGGCCGATGGTTAGGCGCGGAGCCATTCACTTCGCCCCTTGAGTCGCGAAGCGACGCCATTCAATAGCCCCGCACGTGAGTGCGGGGTAGGGCATAGGTGAACAGAACAGAGTCCCCGAAGGGGACGGCACCTTATTGCGGTGCGATCTTGGCGTCACCGTACTAACCATGCCTGACTCTCGCGAATGCGTGCGAGTCCGAAATTCGAGGGGGAGTATTCCAAGGTCGTCTTTGTCAAGAGGCGCTTTCCGCCCCAAGCTGTGGAAGTCTGTGGAAAAGCCTGTTTTTCAGATTTAAGGAAGTGCGTAAACGACACACCAGCTGTCGGCAACCCGCTGATTCGCTGTTTCTTGCAATTTATTTTGCTTTCGCGCTGTACATACAAAATGTTCCAGTTGGAACACTTAAGCTGAATGTTCCAGTCGGAACACTTAAGCGATTCGGAGGCCCTTTGAGCGACATAAGCGACCGCGATTTGGGAATGAAGCGCAACATCACCCGCCGTGACTTCCTCAACGGTGTGGCCGTCACCGCAGGCGCTGCCATGATGCCGTGGCAGCTGTTCGCCGCAGACGACAACGATCCCGAAAAGTCTCCCGCCTACTATCCACCTGCTCTGACCGGGCTGCGTGGCAGCCACCCCGGCTCCTTCGATGTGGCTCACTCTCTGCGCGACGGCACCTTCTGGGACACAGCCGGCACGCCCCAAGACACTAGTGAAACCTACGACCTCATCGTCGTCGGCGGAGGCATCAGCGGTCTCGCCGCCGCACACTTCTATCGCAAGGCAGCGGGCGCGAACGCGCGCATACTCATCCTCGACAACCACGATGACTTTGGCGGCCACGCCAAGCGCAACGAATTTCGCGTAGGCAATGCATTCCGCCTTGGCTTCGGTGGCACGTTCTCCATCGAAAGCCCCGCGCCTTACAGCAAAGAAGCGCGCGGACTCATCGAAGAACTGGGCATCGACGTCGCCTCCTATCCCAAGTATCACGACGCGAAGCTATATAGGTCGCTGGGGCTGCGCTCGAAGATCTTTTTCGACAAAGAAACCTTCGGCGCGGATCGCCTCGCGGTCAGCCCGCAGTCATTCAACGGCGGCGAAAAAGATTACCTCGCATCTTCTGATCGGGAGACCTGGAAGCAGTGGCTCGCAGACGCGCCTCTGGCGCCGCAGGCCAAGAGCGATCTGGACCGGCTGCATCACGATGCCAAGGACTACTTTCCAGGACTAAGCTCCACGGAAAAGAAAGCCAAGCTGGCGCGCATGAGCTATGCCACGTTCCTTAGAGAAGTTGTCGTGGTGCATGAGGACGTGATCAAGCTTTACCAGGCGGTGCCGCACCCGCTGTTCGGTTTAGGAATCGACGCCGTCGCGGCGCAGGACGCCTGGGGATTCGATCTGCCAGGCTTTGAAGGCATGAAGCTTGATCCTGCCCCAGGCAAGGGGATGAACCGCGATGCGATTCCGAATGAAGAAGCGGAGAAGTATTTCTTTCACTTCCCGGATGGCAATGCGTCGATCGCGCGGCTGCTGGTGCGCGGGCTGATACCGGGCGCAATTCCCGGAGACTCGGTGAACGATTTGGTTCTGGCTAAAGCGAACTATGCCAGGCTCGATTCGTCCGCGTCGCCGGTGAAGATTCGCTTGAACAGCACAGCGGTGCGGGTGAGGCATGTAGGCGACGCGACGGCGGCGAAGGAAGTGGAAGTGGCTTATGGACGCGGCGGCAAGGTCTACACGGCGCGCGCGAAGAACTGCATCCTGGCGTGCTGGCATGTGGTGATCCCTTACATCTGCGAAGAGCTGCCGCAGAAGCAGCGGGATGCGCTGGCTTCAGCGCAGAAAGTTCCTCTGCTCTATACCAACGTTGCGCTGCGGGACTGGACTTCGTTTCAGAAGTTGAACATGAACGCGGCGTATGCTCCGGGGTGCTACCACACGCGCATGTCCCTTGACCTGGCGGTGAGTATGGGCGGGTATGAATGCGCCCACAAACCGGAGGAGCCGATTGTGGTTCACATGATGAAGACTCCGTGCAAGCCGGGCAAGCCTTCGCGGGAGCAGCACACGGCCGGGCGCATCGAGCTGTACAACACAACCTTTGAAACCATGGAGCGCAAGATCCGCGAGCAGATGGTGCGCACGCTGGGAGCGGGAGGGTTCGACCCGGCGCGCGATATCGCTGCGATTACAGTGAACCGCTGGCCGCATGGCTACGCTTACGAATACAACTCACTGTGGGATTCGTTCTGGCTGGAGGGTGGGGAGACTCCGTGCGAAGTGGCGCGGAAACCTTATGGGCGAATCGCGATCGCTAACGCGGATGCGGGAGCTTACGCTTATACAGACGAGGCGATTAATCAGGCCTGGCGGGCTGTGGGGGAGTTGAAGGCTAGTACCTAGTACCTGGTACCCAGTACCTAGTGAACGCCTCCTCGTGTATTGATATACATCGATGCAGTATTCGATGGGCGGAACCGCCGGGGACTGGCGCGCTTATAGGGATGCTTCGACTGCGCAGGATCGTCCTTCGGACGATTCTGCTGCGCTCAGCATGACAGAGGTATATTGATATTCGTCAATCTGTTTGGCGGTTCTTCAGCTGTGCTGCTTTGGTTCTTGCTTGCTGAGCTTGCTGCGTCAGGCCTTTGGCCTGGTAGGCATCGGCCAGGGCGGTCTCCAGTTCGTAGTTGTCGCTGCGTTGTTGTTCCTGGAGGAAGTTGGCGATGGCTTCGTCGTATTGTTTTAGCTGGAGCTGGGAAACACCCATCTTGTAGAGGACGTCGCTGGCCTGCGGGTCCAACTTCAAGGCAGTTTTATATTCCTCGATCGCGGCCTGATGGCTTCCTTCGTCCGCCAGGGCCATGCCCGATCCCACATGAGCCTCGGCATTGTTTGGTTCATGGGCGAGCAGCTGGGCAAATTCATCCTGCGCCTGTTTGGGCTGCGCATGCTCGAGGTAGGCTGCACCCAGCACCATGCGGGCCTCAGCATTCTGTGGATCGAGTTCCAGAGCGCGCTGTAGCTCCGCGACGCCGGAAGAGAACTGGTCTTGCTGGAAATATGCCTTCGCCAATGCGACGTGTCCGGGCACAAAGGTGGGACGCTGCTTCACAATTTTCTGGAGGTCACTCACCAACTGCTGGGGGCTCTCTTCTGAAAAACGGGCTTGTCCGGCGACGAAATGACCGCGCCAACGTTCTACCCCGAACGCAGTGCCCACTAAGGCGAGCGCCACAACAGAAAGAACTGCTGCACGTCGAAGAGGCCGGTCGTGCTGGGGCGCTACGCGCGCGATGAGCGCTCCGAGGAGTAATCCAGTGATGAGGCCTCCGATGTGGCAGGCGTTGTCGATGCCCCCAACCACTTGCCCGAAGAAGAGGTTGAAGCCCACGAAGAAGGCGAGACTCTTTAGCGGACCGCTAAGGGCAGCCCTGGGAACAGAGAACTCGCCAAGGTAGAACGACGCGAGCAGCGCGCCAGCGAGGCCGAATATCGCGCCCGATGCGCCCACGCTGAAAGTACCAGGATTCCACGCGACGCTCGCCAAGCCCCCTCCAATGCCTGTCAGGAGGTAGAGTGCGCCGAAGGTCCAGCGGCCATAGAGTGATTCGCAAAGCGCGCCCAGATCCCACAGGCACCACATGTTGAAGGCAATGTGCATGAGGCCTTCGTGGAGGAACATGTAGGTGAAGAGCCGCCACCACTGGCCTGAAAGCGTGTAGGGGCCGAGGTTTGCGCCCCAAGCCAGCGCATCACCGGGGAAGTCCATCACGGTTGAGGAGGCGTACGCCGTTGCCAGAAAAACGGCCAGGTTCGCGCCGAAGATGATCTGCGTGAGGGTTATGGTTGACTCGCCACGGCGGACCCACGGAGTGGCCATGACTGGTTGAGGCGCGTCGTCGAGTTCACCGCGCTGGGCCGCTTCGTGGCGGACGCACCACTGGCAGATCTTCTTGCCAAAAGATAAACCGGGGAGCTGGCGGCCACATCGAATGCAATTTGCCATGGGTTGCTAAAAGAGTATCAGCAGTGTGGCGGCGGCGACAAAACCGGCGGCGGTGATGTAGGGAGATCCCTCTCTTCGCCTGAAGAACGGCTTCGCTCGGGATGACATCAAATAAGAAGAACGGCTCCGCTCGGGATGACGCCAATAATGAAACGGCATGGAATCTTAGTGGATGGTTTTCGTTTTGCGCGACATGTAATCCATGAGCAGGTATTGGCCCAGGGTGTAGGGGGTGGTGAAGTAGGCTTTGCCGCGGCACATTTCGGTTACTTTCTGGACGAATTGCACCAGGCCGTAGTCGGAGGCGAGCATGAAGGTGTTGATCAGAACTCCGGCGCGTTTGCACTTCGAGACTTCTTCGAGGGTCTGGCTGACTACGAGTGGATCGAGGCCGAAGGCGTTTTTGTAGATGCGTCCGTCTTCGAGGGTGAGGGCGGAGGGTTTGCCGTCGGTGATCATGACGATCTGCTTCATGTCTTTTCTTTGGCGCTGCAGGATTCGCTGGGCCAGGCGCAGGCCTTCGCGGGTGTTGGTGTAGTAGGGTCCGACCTTGACGCGGGCGAGTTGCGAGAGCGGGACCTCTTCGGCGGAGTCGTGGAAGAGGACGAGCGAGAGCGAGTCTCCGGGATACTGCGTGCGGATCAAGTGCGAGAGCGCCATGGCAACTTTTTTCGCGGGCGTGAAGCGGTCTTCGCCGTAGAGGATCATGGAGTGCGAGCAGTCGAGCATTAAGACGGTGGCGCAGGAAGATTGGTACTCGCACTGGTGGACTTGCAGGTCGGAGTACTCGATGTTGAGGGGAATGCTCAGGCCTTCGCGCTGGATGGCGCTGGAGAGTGTGGCGGTGATGTCGAGGTTGAGCGTGTCTCCGAACTCGTAGGTGCGCGAGGCGCCGCTGGACTCGATGCCGGTGGCGAGGTCGCGAGTGTCGTGGCGTCCAAAGCTGGATTTGCCGAGCGAGCCGAGCAGGTTGCGCAGGGATTTGAAGCCGAGGAAGTCGAGGCTTTTGTCAGTGATTTCGAATTTGGCCTGCTGCTGGTTCGCGCCGACCTGGCCGCCGCCGGCGGACGGGCGGGACGGGTCCGGGGGTTCATCGATCGAGATGTAGTCTTCCTGCTGCATGCGCTGGATTAGTTTCTCGATGAGTTCGTCGAGTTCGCCATCGGCTGCCATTTGCTCGAGCCGCTCGCGCATTTCGTCGTCGAATTGATCGCCTTCCATGAGGGCTTGTTCGAGGGCGCGGCGAAGGTCGTCGAGGTTTTGCTCACCCTCGGGCATTTCATACCACATGTCGCTCTGGAAGCCGCTCTGCAGCAGGTAGTCGGAGAGCGCGCTGAGCAGGTCTTCCATGCTCATTTCGCCAGCGGCGTCGGGGACGTATTTGCTGTAGCGGATGCGTTTCATAAGGCAGTGGCTAGTGGTTAGTGATCAGTGGTCAGTGAAACTCCATGGCCTACCGGCTTTCACTGATCACTAGCCACTGGCCACTGATCACTTAATTAAACTGCCTTCTCTGCCGGTACGGGGGTTCTTCTTTGTCGAAACTTTTCTCGCGGACTGGCTCGGGCTTTTTTTCTCCGGCTTTGAAGACTCGTTCTTCGTTGCGGCCTATGCGCTTGTGGGCGTGCAGGCCTTCAAGGATGAATTCTGCGGCTGAGACTTGTTGTTCCGGACTCTCTTTTTGGGAGACCCCTAGTGGGCCCAGCTTGTCGACTAAGCCCTGAATCTCTTTCAGGTTTTCGAGAGCCTCCTGGGCAGCGATGGAATCGCTGAGCTGAATTTCGCCGCCGAGGTCGAACCACTGCACGATCTGCTGCACGTTGGCGCCGGTGAAATACTCGTCGTAAGTCTTGGCGATGGCGGCGCGGATCAGTTCGCGGCCTACGTAGTCTGCGCCTTTCATCTCGCCTTCATATTCGAGTTCGAGTTTTCCGGTGATCGCAGGGAGCGCGGCGTAGACGTCGCTGATGCGGGGCACGACTAGTTTTTCGTCGTTGCGAAGGGCCCGGCGCTCGGCGTTCGAGACAACGTTCTCCATGGCAGAGATGGGCAGGCGCTGGCTAACGCCCGAGCGCTTGTCGATCTTCTTATCTTCGCGGGCAGCGAAGGCGATGCGCTCGATCACTTCCTGAATGTAGGCGGGAAGGTGCATGGCATGGGCTTCGCCGTTGGTGCGGCGGGCGGTCCAGGCTTCCTGCGCGGTGATGGCGATGCCTTCGTCGACTGTTGCGGGATAGTGGGTGCGAATTTCGGAGCCGATGCGGTCTTTGAGGGGCGTGATGATTTTTCCGCGAGCGGTATAGTCTTCGGGGTTCGCGCTGAAGACGATGGCGACGTCGAGCGGGAGGCGGATGGGGTATCCCTTAATCTGCACATCGCCTTCCTGCATGATGTTGAAGAGGCCAACCTGAATTTTTCCGGCGAGGTCGGGAAGTTCGTTGATGGCGAAGATGCCGCGATTGGCGCGGGGGAGCAATCCGTAGTGAACGGTGAACTCACTCGACAATTCATGACCGCCGCGGGCGGCTTTGATGGGATCGATGTCGCCGATTAGGTCGGCGATGGTGACATCGGGCGTGGCAAGTTTTTCGACGTAGCGGTCGTCGGGAGTGAGATACGAGATCGGAGTGGCGTCACCGAGGCGCGCGACTTCCTCGCGGCAACGGCGGCAGATGGGGGCGTAGGGATTGTCGCGGATCTCGCATCCGGTGACGAAGGGCAGGTGAGGATCGAGGAGCGTGGTCAAAGCGCGCAGGATGCGGCTTTTGGCCTGGCCGCGGAGGCCGAGCAGAATGAAATTGTGGCGCGAGAGAATGGCGTTGACGATCTGGGGAACGACGGTATCGTCGTAGCCGACGATGCCGGGGAAGATACCGATGTCTTCGGGTTGGCGAAGACGGGCGATGAGATTGTCGCGGAGTTCGTCTTTCACACGGCGGGTGCGCAGGCGTCCTTCGGAAAAAGTGCTGCGGCGCAATTCGCCTAGTGTGCGCGGAAGAGGCATGAGGGAACCCCCGGGAGAACTGAGGAGATTATACGCGGAAGAGCGGGGTCTGGGCTTCGGGCTGCGGCTGTCGGGCTTCCGCAGAATCGCCGAAGCCCGAAGCCCGACAGCCGAAGCCGGGTATTTAGTGGACGTGGCCGTTGCCGCCGGCTTTGGCGCGGGCGGTGGTGGCACGGCGGAGGTTGGGAATGATGGTTTCGAAATAACTGATGAGCAGGGAGAGGCGTTCGGGCTCGGAGCGCGAGGAGAGCAGCTTTTGTTTGAAATCGAGATCGAGGGGCAGAGAGCCGGCGAGATGGAACGAGAGCAGCGAATCGGCGGCGGAGGGGAGATCTTGCTTAACGCCGGCGATGGCGAGCAGTTCGGAGTGCAATTGCAGGGCGCGGGCAGCGTCTTGCGGCGATGGAGTTCCGGGTTCGTCGTGGAGGATGAGAATTTCGGCCTGGAAGAAGGAACGTTCCTGGTTGACGCGAAGGAGTTCGAAACGCTGGCGGCCTTCGGTGACGATATCGAGGCGGTCGTCGGGATACTCTTTCACGACGGTGATGATTTCGGCGGTGCATCCGACCTCGGCCAGGCTTTCCTCTAGGGCGCGGATTACGCCGAAGGTGCGATGCTGGGCGAGGCATTCGGCGATCATTTCTTTGTAGCGAGGTTCGAAGATGTGCAGGGGCAGGGGAGTGCCGGGAAACAGGACGACGTCGAGCGGGAACAGGGGGATGAGGGCGTCCAAGAGGGCTCCGGTGGTGAGCGCGGGAAAGATGCGAAAGGACCGCGCCGTGCTTGAATTGTATCTCAGCGCTTGACTTCACAAGACGTGGAGGAATAAAAGCGCAGCTATGGAGCTTTCAGGGAAAGTTGTGGTGGTGACGGGCGCGTCGATGGGAATTGGGGAAGCGATTGCGAAGATTTTTGTCGATCACGGGGCGAAGGTGGTGATGCTGTCGCGCGATGCGGGACGGGTGGAAGCGGCGCGGGGGCGCGTGGGACATGGCGAACGGACGCTGGCGATGGCTTGCGACGTGAGGCATCGCGAGGATATTGACCGCGCTGTGGGGCTGACACTGCATCATTTCGAGAGGATCGACGTGTGGGTGAACAATGCGGGGCACGGGTTGATGGATTCGGTGGCGCAGGTGGACATGGCGGCGTGCCGGGAGATGTTCGATACGAATTTCTTTGGGGCGGTCATGGCGATGCAGGCGGTGATTCCGGTGATGCGGCAGCAGGGCGGCGGGACGATTATCAATATCTCGAGCGTGGCGGGACATATTCCGATCCCGTTTCATGCAGCTTACAGTGCAACCAAGTTTGCGTTGAATGCGATGGGCAAGGCGGCGGGGGTGGAATTGAAGAAAGATGGAATTCGCGTGCTGACGGTTTGTCCGGGGTATGTGCGGACGGCGTTCAGCGAGAATGCGGTGCAGGGGAACGAGTTGAAGCGGGTGCGTCCGGAGTCGGTCCGGGGGATTTCGGCGGAGCGCGTGGCTCGGGCGACGTTGCGGGGATATTTGAAGAAGAAGCGGGAAGTGATTGTGCCTTGGACTATGTATTTGCCGGTCAGAATCTACCAGCATTTTCCGGGACTGGTGGAGTGGGCTATGGGGCGGATGGCGGGGTGAGTGGCGGTTCGGACGTCGGACGTCGGACTTCGGCCCCGGCAGTTCCGAGTGGTCGGCGGTCTGAGGTCTGACGACGAATGGTCCGGCTTTTATCCCAGCTCTGCCAGCATGGCTTCCATTTCAGATTGAGCGTGCAGATTGCCGGTGCGGCGGGCGCTGGCGATGCCTTCGGTGAGCATGGTTTTCGCTTCGGCGATGCGGTCGGCGCGGGCGAGCGTTTGGGCGGCCATGAAGTAGCCAGGAGTGTAGTCAGGACTGGCCTTGAGGAGGATGGAGAATTCGGCGAGGGAACGGTCGAGGTCGCCTTGCTTGGAGTATTCCATGGCGAGACCGTAGCGGGCGAAGGTGTCGTTGGGATTCTGGGTGAGGACGTCGTTGAGGGCGGCGATGCGGTCCATAGGGCAGTTCTCAGTTCTCAGCTCTCAGCTCTCAGCTCTCAGTTCTCAGTTCTCAGTTCTCAGTTCTCAGTTCTCAGTTCTCAGTTCTCATCTCTAGTTCTCAGTTCTCAGTTCTCAGTTCTCAGTTCTCAGTTCTCAGTTCTCAGTTCTCAGTTCTCAGTTCTCAGTTCTCAGTTCTCAGTTCTCAGTTGGAATGAGGGTACTACAAATGGTTGCTTCGCTTGTAATTTGTGGTCGCGGGCCGGATTGGCTTGCGGTTCGGCCATGAGTAGAATGGACGGTCCTTAACATTTCATCTTTGGTGGGAGCGTGGAGTGGCTTGTCCGTTTTTCATGCCGGTGGAGAAGTTAGTGGATGGGGTTTGGCTGCATGCGGGGCGGCTTCCGCTTGGAGGCGGGTGGAGCGGGCAGTGCACGGCGCCGGGGAGTGAGGGTGAAAGTCCTTCGCCGGAGGAGTTGCGGGAGTATTGCAATCTTGGTTATGCGGAGGGTTGCGGGCGGTTGCCGCGAGAGCGAGCATGGGATTCGGTGCGGTTTGCGGCTCGGAGCGCGGGCTGCGACGGCAACGGCGCAGAAGGAAGCATTCAGGTCCGCTACGTTTGCGAGCGGGCACACCGTCCTGCGGAGAACGGGCTGCTGGAGTTTAATTTGGCGGACGCGCGGTGGGTGGCGCGGCATCGCGATGCACGCGTGCAGCGGATGGCAGAGTGTTTTCTGGAATCGTATGTTGAGAAGAGGAAGAGGCGGGAACAGACGCAGGCTGCTGGCTAACTGCCGGGCTTCGCCCGGCGGACAGGCGAGGGCGGCTGTCCCCACATTTTAGAGGTGAGACCTACTTAGACGTGCGACCGATGAAAGAGGAAAGACGACTATGAGTGACGAGAGCTTGACACCGCGGTCCGTTCGAGATTCGCAATCGGAGATGACGGAAATTGTTCTGCCCAACGATGCGAACCCCCTGGGTGCGCTGCTGGGAGGCCGGTTGATGCACTGGATCGATCTGGCGGGCGCCATGGCGTGTCACCGCCACTCGCGGAGTTATGTAGTCACGGCTTCGGTGGATCATATTGATTTCCTGGTGCCGGTGAAGATTGGGGATCTGGCGATTTTGCGGTCATCAGTGAACCGCGTGTTTCATACCTCCATGGAAGTGGGCGTGAAGGTTTGGGTGGAGAATTACATTGCGGACACAGCGCAGCACGTGGCGTCGGCCTACCTGACGTTTGTGGCCATCGATGGCAATGGAAACCACTTGAAGGTTGCGCCAGTGATTCCGGAGAGCGAAGAGCAGCAGCGGCGTTATGACGATGCGGGACGGCGGCGCGAGATCCGGCGGGCGGAGCTGGAGCGGCGGAAGAAGTCGAAACGGTAATCCGCTGGCAATGTGATCTGCGTCACATCCGGGCCTTCGCAGAGCAGATAACCTATTAGGGTTCCCCGAGGGGTTCTCATGGATAGCGCGCTCCTGGTTCATCGCCTTCACTTCGCATTCACCATCACCTTCCACTATCTCTTCCCGCAACTCACGATGGGCCTGGCGCCGCTGATCGTGGTGCTGAAGACGATTGCGCTGCGCCGCAACGATGAAACTTACAACCAGGCGGCGCGCCTGTGGGCGCGGATCTTCGGCATCAACTTCGTGCTGGGAGTGGTGACGGGAATCCCGATGGAATTTCAGTTCGGTACGAACTGGTCGCACTTCTCGCGCTTTGCCGGAGGCGTGATTGGGCAAACGCTGGCCATGGAAGGCGTGTTCGCTTTCTTTCTGGAGTCGGCGTTTCTGGGACTGTTTCTTTACGGAGAGAAGCGGCTTGGCCCGCGCGGCCATTGGTGGTCGGCGGTCGCGGTGTTTCTGGGCTCGTGGCTCTCGGGTTTCTTCATCATTGCGACCGACGCGTGGATGCAACATCCAGTGGGCTTCGTGGCGGCGGTGGATGGCTCGGTGCAACTCTCGAGCTTCTGGGAGCTGGTGCTGAATCCCTGGGCGTGGTGGCAGTATGCGCACAACATGGGTGGCGCTGTGATTACGGGTTCGATTGTGATGGCGTCGGTGGGCGCCTTTTACCTGCTTTGGGGAAAGTTTGAAGCGCATGCGCGGATTTTCGTGCGCGTGGGCGTAGTCTCCGGATTGATCTTCAGTGCATTGCAGTTATTTCCCACGGGCGACGGCCAAGGACGGATGATCGCTCTGCATCAACCGGTCACGCTGGCCGCGATGGAAGCGCTGTTTGTGAGCCAAGCCGGAGCGCCGCTGGTGATTCTGGGGCAGCCGAATGTGCCCGAGCGCAAGATCGATAATCCGATTGCGGTTCCGGACGCACTTAGCTTTCTGACTTACCGGGAGTGGAAGGCCGATGTGCAGGGGCTCGATGCGTTCCCGTCCGATATGTGGCCGGACAACATCGCGCTTCTTTATTACAGCTACCACATCATGGTCGGTTTGGGGACGATCTTCATCGCCATCATGCTGGTGGCGGCGTTTCTTTTGTGGCGCGGCAAATTGTTTTCGGCGCGATGGATGCTGTGGATTCTGAT
Source organism: uncultured Acidobacteriaceae bacterium (assembly GCA_963827005.1). Classification (GTDB taxonomy): domain Bacteria; phylum Acidobacteriota; class Terriglobia; order Terriglobales; family Acidobacteriaceae; genus Sulfotelmatobacter. The sequence goes on along the minus strand of CAWGZD010000004.1, from coordinate 220,259 downwards.
GCTGGCCTTGCCGTTCCCCTACATCGCCAATACTGCCGGATGGATGACGGCGGAGCTAGGGCGGCAGCCGTGGCTGGTCTACGGCTTGATGCGCACGGCGGATGGATATTCGAAGCTGGTGTCGGCAGGGAATGCGATGTTCACGCTGCTGGGATTTCTTGGAATGTATATGGTGCTGGGAATTCTGTTCCTGTTTCTGGTGCGGCGGGAGATTGAGCGGGGGCCGGTGGTCGAGGTGAGTACGGGGCACTAGAGCGCATTGCATTGCGAGGAGTGCGATGGAAACCTTGTGGTTCATGATTGTTGCCGTGATGGTTACGGCTTATGTGGTGCTGGACGGCTTTGATCTTGGCGCCGGGGCAATTTACCTGGGCGCTGGCAAGACGACCGACGAGCGGCGAAAGATTTTGCGGGCGATTGGTCCGGTGTGGGATGGGAACGAAGTCTGGCTGATCGCCGCGGGCGGAACGCTTTATTTTGCTTTTCCATTGCTCTATGCCTCCAGCTTCAGCGGTTTTTATCTGCCGCTGATGATTGTGCTCTGGCTGCTGATGCTGCGCGGCATCGGGATTGAACTGCGGGCGCACATGGAGAATCCGGTCTGGGTCGGCTTCTTCGATTTAATCTTCTGCGTGGCGAGCGTGCTGCTGACGATTTTTTTCGGTGCGGCGCTGGGGAATGTGGTGCGCGGCGTGCCTCTGGGTGCGGATGGATATTTCTTTGAGCCGCTGTGGACGAATTTCAGGGTGGGGGCGAATACCGGAATCCTCGACTGGTACACTCTGCTCACCGGGGTGATTGCGCTGGTGACGCTGACCGCGCACGGGTCGCTCTACGTCGCGGTTAAGACCGACGGCGAATTGAATCAGCGGGCTCGCTGGATTGCGCTGCGGGCGTGGCCGCTGCAGGTGGTTTTGACGATTGCCGGACTCGCAGCGACTTGCTACGTGCAGCCGGCGGTGCTCGATAATTACGAGCGGCACGGCATCGGGTTTCTGATTCCGGGGGTTGTGTTTGGCAGCCTCGGCGTCATGATCTTTGCCATCCGTAAGGGGCTCGACAAACTTGCGTTTGTTGGTTCCGCGTTATACATCGTGGGAATGCTGGTGGGGGCGGCGTTTGGGCTTTATCCCGTGGTGTTGCCGGCGAGCACGGATCCTCTGCACAGAAGCCTGACTATTTACAACACGGCTGCAGCGCGGCATGGGCTGGCGGTTGGGCTGACCTGGTGGATCCCTGGGATGATTCTTGCGTTTGGGTATTTTGTGTTGCTGTTCCGGATGTTTCGCGGGAAGGTGCGGCTGGAGGGGGAGGGTTACTAAGCTTTCAGATCGATTCCACTGACTAACTCGACAAACCTATGGCATACTCGGTTCGCGCAAGCGTTCCATAATGCTCACCGAGAATCAAAGATATTGGCTTGTTCTGATAGCCTCGCTAGTTGTCGCGTATATAGGGTGGTTTTCTCCTCTACATCGAATGCCGATCGACTACGACTTTATGTTATCGAGAAGCGTCCCTCTGGCGATTGTTTGGGCGGCACTGATCGGACTTAGTCTGGGGCACTACAAGAAGCGCGGGTTATGGCTGCTCCTGGGAACGCCGATGGCGCTCTACTGGCCGATCTGGCTGATGTTCAATCATTTTCCGTCCTGTTATTACATACACAACTGCGAGTGACGCGTGGGCGGGCGTCGCTGTTTCGACAAGCTCAAGGCAGGCTCAAGCCTTACAGCCGATGCGGCTGTCTCGATATGAGCATCGCGAATCCCCTGTATAATCTGAGTGTTTGAGCCATTCTGACCTTATTCCTTGGAGTGTGATCCCTTGAGTGCACATATGCCGTCTCATCCCGGGCAGCCAGCGCCGGGGCCGCAGCCGTTGCCGGGAGTGGATGCCATTATTGCCGTGGGTTCGGGCAAGGGCGGCGTGGGCAAGACCACGCTGGCGGTGAACCTGGCGGTCGCGCTATCAAAGATGGGGCACAAGGTCGGCCTGCTCGATGCGGATGTATATGGGCCGAACGTGCCGCTGATGCTGGGCGTGAGCGGGCAGCCGAAGGTGGGCGCGGAGAACCGCATCGATCCACTGGAGGCGCATGGGCTGAAGGTGATCTCGGTTGGATTTCTTAATCCCGGGGACAAGCCCATCATCTGGCGCGGTCCCATGCTGCACCAGATCGTGAAGCAGTTTCTGGGGCAGGTGGATTGGGGACATCTGGACTACATGGTGATCGACCTGCCGCCGGGGACGGGCGACATTGCGCTGTCGCTGGTGCAGTCGGTGCCGCTGACCGGGGCGGTGGTGGTTTCGACTCCATCGGATGTTTCGTTGCAGGATGCGCGTAAGGCTATCGAAATGTTCCGGCAGATGAAGGTGGATTTGGTGGGCGTGGTCGAGAACATGAGTTATTTCACGTGTCCGCATTGCAATCATGAGATCGATATCTTCTCGCGCGGCGGGGCCGAGAAGATGGCGGAGCACTTCGGCGTGTCGTTTCTCGGGAGCATCGAACTTGACCCCGAGGTGCGGAAGTCTGGCGACGGCGGGAAGCCGATCGTGCTTGAGGGTGAGAACTCGGCGCATGCCAAGTCGATCTTTGCATTCGCGCGGAAGGTTGTGGCGCGAGTGGCGGAGATTAAGGCTGGGGAGTCGGCTAGCGTGATTCAGATTCAGTAAAACAAAATCTTTACCACAGGGGACACAGAGGAACGCAGGGTAGGACCTCGTGATTTACTCTGTGTCCCCTGTGGTGAATGGTTTGGCTATCGCTTTCGGAATCGCGACAGCCTCAAATCAGCATCGGGTTCGCCATCATTCAGAATCAGCTCCGCCATAATTTCCCCCAGCGCTGGCCCGTGTTTGAAGCCGTGGCCCGAGCCGCCGCCTAGCAGCCAGACGTTTTCCATTCGGGGATGGCGATCCACGATGAGATTGCTGTCGGGAGTCTGTTCGTACTGGCAGACGCGGGACTCGATCAGCGGAGCGTCTTTCATTGCGGGGAAGCGGAAGGCGATGTATTCGCGTATTCGCTGCAGCGTTGCCGGGCTGACGACTCGTTCGCCGTCGGTTGGATCGAAGGGCTGCCCGCGGGTGTCGTCGGCGACCTTGAAGCCGCGACGGTCGCCGCCGGGGATGCCGTAGATGAAACGGTCATGGTGATCGGCCCAGACGGGAAGATGCGCGTCGGTGAAACGGGCGTCTCTGGCGGGCGGGCCGAAGAAGAAGACGTCCTGCTTGGTGGCGCGGATAATTTTCCCGAGAGTTTCAGGAAAGAGTTTGCCGAGCCACGGTCCGCAGGCGAAGACGTAGTGATCGGCTTTCAGGCGCGAGCCATCGGAGAGCGCGATGCTGTGAAGGCGAGGGCCGCGCCCGGCGTCGTCGAGGCCGTCGGGTGATACGGCGAGCTGGCGATAACTTCCGCCTTGGGAGGCGAAAGCATCGACCACGGCCTGGCAACTGGAGCGGGCGTCGAGGTATCCGCACTCGGGTTCGTAGATTCCCCAGTGGATGCCGGCGAAGTTGATCTGCGGCCAGCGTCTTTTCATCGCGGCGGTGGAGAGTTCCTGAAACTTGATGTGGGACCGGCGCAGCATAGGGAGCGACCCGCGTTCGAAGGAGTCTTCGCGATCGCTCACCATCCATAGGACGCCGGTGCGGTGAAGGAACTGCCGCTTCCAGCGTCGTTCGTATTTCGTCCACAGCTTGAGGGCGCGGGCGGCCAGTCTGGTGTAAGGCTGGTCGGGCCCGTAGGTGCCGCGCATGATGCGGGTTTCGCCGCCTGAGGAAGAGCGCGAGTTGCCTGGACCCCAGGCGTCGAGCAGGGTGACGCGGGCTCCGTGTTCAAGAAGATGAAGGGCGGTCCAGCCGCCGAAGGCGCCGGCTCCGATGACGGCAATGTGAGGGTTGGATTTCATCCGGGATTCCGCTGCATGCCGAGTTGAGGATACCGGGGAGCGCGGGGCAGGGGAAGATGCGGGAACAGGTTCCGGCGGGATTAGGCTCAGCCTTGCGGTCCTTGACAGGAAGGGTGAGCGTTCCTAGAATCCAAGCAGGACGCGCCTTTTGCGTCCTAAGCTAAGTTTCTGCATCTAAAATACTTAGCTGGAATAGTGGAGCTGGCCGCAAGCCCAGGTGATCCCATAATACAAAATGCCCTCTGACCCCAATATCGGCAAACGGGAACGCGAAGTTCTGACGGCGATTGTGGAGACGTTCATCTCCACGGGCGAGCCGGTCGGTTCGGTCACGCTGGCGCGGTCGAACCGCGAAGGGCTGAGTTCGGCTACGATTCGCAACGTGATGGCGGATCTGTCGGAGGCTGGGTTCCTCGAGCAAACGCATTCTTCTTCGGGACGCATACCGACCACCGACGCGTACCGGTATTACGTGGAACAGATTTCTGGGACGGCGAAGCTCGCGCCGCAGGAAGAGAACATGATTTCCGACTCGTTGGCGGGCATCAGCGATGTGCAGGAGTTCATGGAGCGGACGTCGCATGTGCTGTCGCTGATTTCACGGAACGTGGGCGTGACCGTGGCCACGACTGGCGCCAAGAACGCGCTGGAGCATGTCTACTTCTCGCGGCTGGGAGATCAGAAAGTGCTGGCGGTGCTGGTGACGCGTTCGGGACTGGTGCGCGACCGCGTGTTGCGGCTCGATTTGCCGCAAGCGCGAACTCGACCTGGCGGCGCGGTATATCAACGAGAATTTTCGCGGCTGGACCATGGAGTCGATGCGCACTGAGCTGGAGCGAAGAATCGAGCAGGAACGCAGCGAGTACGATCGCCTGATGCACTCGATCGAGCAGCTTTATAAACAAGGAGCACTGGCTGCCGAAGCCGGTACGCAGGTGGTCTTTGTGGAAGGCGCGGCGAACCTGGTGACGGGCCAGGAAGACCGCAAACGGCTGCAGGAGATGCTGAAGACGCTGGAGGAGAAAGAAAAAGTCGCTCAACTTCTGGGAGCGTATCTCGATGTGAAGCAGGAGGCGGTGCGGGTGGTGATTGGGCTGGATGATGCGCTGCCCTCCATGCAGAACTTTGTGCTGATCGGAGCGCCGGCGCGGGCGGGAAGCGATATGTTCGGATCGCTGGCGGTGATCGGTCCTACGCGGATGGATTATCAGCATACGATGACGGCGGTCTCCTACATTGCGCGGCTCTTTGACAAAATCTTGAATGAATCGGAGTAATCAGGTTTGTTTATGGGAAAAGTGAACGGAAAATCGGAAGCACGAAAGGCGGGACTGGATCTGGAGCACGAACTGCCAGCGGCCGATGACGGGGATGAGAGCCTCGGCGCAGACGGCGGAGCGGGGAATCGTCCGCCTCGGACGCGGAATTGCAGAAGTTAAAGGCGGAGCGGGATACGCTGCTTGACCGGCTGGCGCGAACGCAGGCGGAGTTTGAAAATGCGCGCCGGCGTGGCGGCCAAGGAACAGCAGGAATTTCGCGACTACGCGGTAGCGGATGCGATCAAATCTTTGCTGCCGGTGGTCGACAGCCTGGAGCGCGCGCTGCAGGTGAAATCGGATGCCGCCGAATTTCGCACCGGCGTGGAACTGATCTACAAGCAACTGCAGGCAGCGCTGGCCAAGCTTTCGGTGAGCCCATTGTGTCGAAGGGCGAAGCTGTTTGATCCGCGCTTTCATGAAGCCATCGAAATGGTGGAAACCACCGAAGCCCCCGATCATCAGGTGCTCGAGGAATTGCAGCGCGGCTACAAGTTCAAAGACCGGCTGCTGCGGCCTGCGATGGTGAAGGTGGCGAAGAATCCGGGAGAGTCTGCATGGTTCGAATTTCTCTTGTCGTCACCACTTTTCATTCTCATTAATTTTGTAACTACAGGAAAGGCGCCGATTCTGGCCACGAACGCAAAACGCGATTATTACGAAGTGCTTGGCGTGACCCGCACGGTAAGCGAAGTCAGAAGCTGAAGAGCGCTTATCGCAAGCTTGCCATGCAGTACCATCCCGACCGGAATCCGAACAATCCGGATGCGGAAGAACGTTTCAAAGAAGTCACCGAGGCCTACGCGATCCTGGCCGACTCCGAGAAGCGGTCGCTGTATGACCGCTACGGCCACGCTGGAGTTGGCGGCGCGGCGAGTCCGGGCCGGGTTTCGATGCCACGTCTTCCAGGATTTCGGCGAAATCTTCGGAGAGTTCTTTGGCTTTGGCGATGCCTTGGGGCAGCGGCCGTCGCCGCAGCCGAGTTCAGCGTGGCGCGGATTTGCGTGAGGACATCACCATCGAATTCGAAGAGGCTGCGTTCGGCACCGAGACGCGCGTGATGGTGCGCCGTCACGAAGCCTGCGAAGATTGCCGCGGAACGGGAACTGCGCCAGGCAAAGGTCCCTCGACCTGCCGCTCGTGCGCTGGGCGCGGGCAGGTGCGCTACCAGCAGGGCTTTTTCAGCATTGCGCGGACTTGTCCTTCCTGCCAGGGAACGGGCAGCGTGATTACCGATCCCTGCCCGAAATGCAAAGGGGATGGCCGGATTCTGCGGCAGCGCTCGGTGGATGCGAAGATTCCGGCCGGCGTGGAAGACGGCACGCGCATTCGGTTTACCGGCGGCGGCGAGGCTGGACCCTTCGGCGGGCCGGCAGGCGATCTCTATGTTGTGCTGCATGTGAAGGAGCATCCGTTTTTCGTGCGGGAAGGGAACGACCTGCACTGCGCCGTCCCGCTTTCGGTGACGCAAGCGGCTATGGGCACGGAGATTCGCGTGCCCACACTCGAAGGCGAGCACACGCTCAAGATTCCCGAGGGAACGCAGCCCGGCACGACATTCCGCATCCGCAACAAAGGCATGCCCGTGCTGAACGGACATGGCAAGGGCGATCTCTACGTGGAAGTGCGGGTGCAGATTCCGAGCAAGCTCAGCAAACGCCAGAAAGAACTCCTGCAGGAATTGGAAACCACAGCGAAGGTGGACAATCGGCCGATGGTGCGAGCGCTGCTGGGCAAAATGAAAGATATGTTCGGGTAGGAAAGCTGTTCTCTGTTTCTGTTTTCAGTTCTCAGTAAAATCAGAGCCTGCAATTCCATTCTTTCGTTTAGAATCCGCAAAAATAAGAATCCAACGGCGGGTCGGCGCATTCGCTCCACTGAGAACTGAGAACTGAGAACTGAGAACTGAGAACTGAGAACTGAGAACTGACCAATGACCCGCCGCCGTTTCATTGCCGATGAAGTCTCCGGAGACCGCGCCTCCCTGGTCGGGGAGCATGCGGATCATCTGGTGCGGGTTCTTCGGGCTCGCGTCGGGCAGGATTTCGACATCGCGGCCGGCGATGCCGTGCGCCGCGGACGAATCACGTCTGTAGAGAACGGCCGCGTCGAGTTTGAGCTAGGCGAAGAAGTTTCCGGAGACAGCTTGGCAGAGATTACCCTGCTTCTCGCCGTGTTCAAGTTCGATCGCATGGAATGGGCGATCGAGAAATGCACGGAACTTGGCGTCTCGCGGATTGTGCCGGTCATCGCGCGGCGAACGGATGCGCACCTGGCCGCAGCTTCAGCGAAGCGAGTCGGAACGTTGGCAGCGCATCGCCCGGCAAGCGGCCGAACAGTCGCGCCGCGCTGCCCCGCCGGAGATTGCCGCGCCGGTGAAATTTCGCGGAGGCGTTGGCCTTTCCCGGATCCTTGCGTATCGTGCTGGCCGAATCGGAAGAGCGAACTCTTACTGCGCGACGTCGTGCAACCGTCCGGAAGAGCGGCGGAGTTGTTCTGGCGGTTGGTCCCGAAGGCGGCTGGACTGAAGACGAGCTGCAATCATTTCAGACAGCTGGATGGATTTCCGCTTCGCTCGGCAATACGATTCTCCGCGCCGAAACTGCCGCGATCGCCGCGACGGCTGTTGTCGCTCTCCATCCTTTACTCGCTCTGAAGCTCTTCTGCTTTTGCGCCCGGTCTCGCCTTCTGCGCGCTTCAGAGGGTGGTGGTATTCTGAGCCGCGATGGCCGTTTCCAAATCACAATCATCCCGTTTGCCCCCGACGACCGCCAGCGCGAAGCGATCGAGCATGTTCACGGACCGATGCTCGTCGTGGCCGGAGCCGGCACTGGAAAAACTTCAGTCCTGATCCATCGCATTGCGCGCCTGGTCCAGCAAGGTCACGCCCAGCCCGAGGAAGTGCTCGCCCTCACCTATACCGTCGCCGCCGCAGGAGAGATGCGCGATCGCGTGCGCGGCTGCTGGGCAAGCCGATCCATTCGGCGACATTCCATGATTACTGCCTCGATCTGCTGAAGCGCGCCGGCAAGAGACTTCGGCGTGCTCGACGAAAAAGATCTCTGGATCTACTCTGCGCAAGCGAATTCATGAGCTGCATCTGGAACATTACGTCCGGGCGGCAAATGTAGGCCAGTTTCTTAATGACCTGCTGGGCTTCCTCAGCCGCTGTCACGACGAACTGGTGACGCCGGAAAAATATGCAGAGTATGTAGCGCGGCTGGAACGCGGAGAATTACCAGTTCCCCGCGTCGCGAAGTCGAAAGATCAGCTGAGCGATGCCGAAGTGATCGGACGCTGCCAGGAAATTGCCCGCGTCTTCGCGACAACCGAACGCTGGCTGCGCGAAGAAAATCTCGGCACCTTTGGCCACATGATCACGCGAGCCCACGAGCTGCTCGCGAGCGACGAAAATCTGCTGGCCGCGCAGCGGGCCCGCACCCGTTTCATTCTCGTCGACGAATTTCAGGACGCCAACTTCGCGCAGATCAACATTCTGGCTGCGCTGGCGGGCGCCGAAGGAACGTCTTCGGCGTGGGAGATCCCGATCAGGCCATCTACCGCTTTCGTGGAGCATCCAGCGCGGCATTTCATCTGTTCCGCCGGCATTTTCCCGCAGACCAAGCTGGTCGTGCTGGGCAAGAACCGGCGCTCGACCACTCCGATTCTGCAGTGTGCCTTCGCTGTCGTCGACAAAAATCCTCCGGTGTTTGCGCGCGGGTGACGCGCTTGCCGATTACCGGCGCACGCCGCTGCAGTCGGCGCGGGAAGAAGACGCGAGGAAAGAAGGACAGACCGCTGGCCAGCTTTCCCGTGGAAGCGATTTCCTTTGCCGGCAAGGAAGCAGAGGCGCCGGACGTGGCCAGCATCATTGAGGAAACGCAACGTCGCACGCGTTGCAAGTGGAAAGACTTCGGCGTTCTCTACCGCTCGCACGTTAACCGGGATGACGTGGTGCAGCAACTGGCCGAGCGCGAAATTCCGTTCTCCATCGAAAACATGGACGTGAGCGACACGCCTGATGTGCGGGATTTGTTTGCCTGCGTCGCCGTCGTGGTGGACCTGGGTTCCGATGCCAGCCTCTTTCGCGTGGCAGCGTTGCCACAGTTCGATGTGGATCCCGAACAGCTGCGGACTGCGCTGCGGGCGATTGCGAAGGAATCGAGAGACGGGGTGTGGTCCCGCTCGCTTCGGTGCTGGATGGAGTTGCCGGCGGCCGCGCAGTGCTTGAATCCGTGCGGCAGGCGCGCGATGAAGTCAACCGAGAAAAGGCCAAAGCCCACGCGGCGATGCGATTAATCGCAAAACATTTCCGGCTCGACCTCAATTCCGCGGTCTTGCAAGCGGCGCTGAAGTTTGCCGGCGACTGGGAGAAAAAGGCCACCACCGAAACCCAAGAACTGGGCGAATGGATCGAGTACCTGAATTATTTTCGCGAAGCCGGCGGCGTGATTCCGATGGCATCGAACGAAGACAAGATGCCGTGCGGCTGATGACGGCGCACGGCGCCAAGGGTCTTGAGTTTTCGCATGTTTTCATCCTGCGCGCCACCCGCGGCTCGTTTCCCGCCAGCTACCGGGAGACGCTGGTGGAGTTTCCCGCGGAGTTGCGCGATCCCGATTCGGCCGCAGCTGGCGACGACAAGACCCTCTACGATCAGGAAGAACGCCGGCTTTTTATGTGGCGATGACGACGGGCCAGGGATTCGCTCCACATCTATGGAAAGCAGGGAATCGGACAACGCGACAAAACCCCGGCCGGGCTGCATGCGCGAGCTTATCAGCAATCCGCGATTGCAGCCGTGGCTCAGGTCACGGCCGGCGCTGCCTTCACAGCCCGAATTGATCGAAATCGCCGCCGCCGCCGATCCGGCGTATCCCGAAGGCTCGCGGTTAGCAGCGTGGCTGGCGCTTCCCGGCTATCGAGGGCCTGGGCGCCCGACTGAGCGCCACGGCGGTCGAGACCTATGAGATTGTCCCTTGCAGTTCAAATTCGAGCGCGAGTGGAGGTTGTCGAAGCAGGTCCACGCAGCCATGCAGTACGGCGCCGCCATGCACCGCGTTCTTCTCACTTACTACGAGTCCGTTCGCCAGGGCCGGACGAAGGGCGACGAAGAACTGCTGCAACTGTTTCGCGACGACCTCGAGACGGCTCTGGGATCCAGGACGACTATCAGAACAGTCTTTGTACCTGAAGCAAGGACTGGAGCAATTGCGGGATTTTCTCGCCGGCACGCGCTCCGCTCCCGCGCCCGAGGTTCTGCACACGGAAGAATGGTTTGATGTGCAGATCGCCGGAACCAAAGTTGCCGGACGAATCGACCGGATGGATCGCACCGCCGATGGAAGTGTCGCGATCGTCGACTACAAGACCGGCAAGGCTCGATCGCAGGAAGATGCGGACGAGAGCCTGCAGCTCTCCATCTATGCCATGGCCGCGCACGAGAAATGGGGATACCGCGTAGGTGCATTGCATTTCATAATCTCGAAGGCAACGTCCCTGTTTTTTCTCGGCGTACGGAGTTTCAACTGGAGGCGGCGCGCGAACGAGTTCTGGACGTGGCGCGCGGCGTCGCTGCTGGGAAGTTTGAGGCTCACACTCGGCCGCCACTGCAACTTTTGCGCGTTCCGTGGATTATGCCCGGCGCAGGAAAAGCGGGTGCCAAATCTTGGTCCGAATCGAACTCAAATCAAGGCAGGACCAAAGACACCTCATTCGATTGATGGTGGTATCTTCCTCGACTTCCGAGCAAAAAACTTAGGGGACGCTTTTGGCGTCCCCCTTTTTCTGACTTCGTACTGACTTTGTTAGTGCTTCTTTTTCTTCTTTGCCTTTTTCTTGGTTGCCATTGTTTCTATTCTCCCTTCCATTGTTCATGGAAAAATCTGCAACGGTCGTTTGTTGCAACTATTTGAAGTATTCAGTTAATGAAAAATGAAGTCAAGAAAAAAATGCACGAAGTGCGGCATGTGTCGCTGCACCAAAGTCATCGCTGAAGACCCGACCAGGACGAAAATCTTATCGCGATCCGGCAAGAACATCCTCGTGAAGCAATTGCAACCAGGAAAGAGTGCCGCATCGCCTCGAGAGCGAGCGTCGCTCACTCACGCGCATCGAACGACTCGCGATGCTTTGCGCAGCGTCACGGTGTTAATCATTTTTGATCGCTGTGCATCTATAATTGACTGTGGCGAAATCTTCGCGGGAGCATGATCAATGGCGGCTTTCGATGATGTTGTCATCATTTCTGGTTGTCGTACAGCAGTGGGAAAATTTCAAGGCGCGCTCACTGATTTAAGTGCTCCGCAGTTGGGTGCGGTCGTGGTGCGCGAAGCTGTGAAGCGCGCGGGATTGTCCTCCGATCAGATCGATGAATGCATCATGGGCAACGTGCTCCCCGCCGGTTGGGCCAAAATCCGGCACGACAAGCGGCAATTTTTGGCGGATTGTCGCCAGCGACAGGTGCCATGACAATAAACAAAGTTTGTGGCTCGGGATTGAAAGCAGTGGCTCTCGCGGCGCAAGCGGTGCAGACCGGAAACAGTTCCATCGTAGTCGCGGGCGGCATGGAGTCGATGACCAACGCTCCTTACCTGCTGCCCCAGGCGCGCAAAGGATACCGCCTCGGCAATGGCCAGGTGATCGATTCCATGGTGCACGACGGACTCTGGGATATTTACAACGACTATCACATGGGCATCACCGGAGAAAATGTTGCCGAGAAGTACGGCATTACGCGCGAAGAGCAAGATGAGTTCGCAGTGAATTCTCACCGCAAGGCCGTCGCCGCACTGAAGGAATGCCGCTTCAAGTCGCAGATCGTCCCCGTGGAGATTCCCGCGAAGAAAAAAGGCGAGGCCCCGGTGCTCTTCGATAAAGACGAATCCCCGCGAGAAGATACGACCATCGAAGTGCTGCGCTCGTTGAAACCCGCATTTAAGAAAGATGGAACCGTGACCGCCGGCAACGCTCCCGGAGTGAATGACGGCGCCGCGGCCGTGGTCGTGACCAGTGCGAAGCGGGCGAAGGAGTTGGGCGCGGAGCCCATGGTGCGAATTGTCGCGCAGGCCACCAGCGGCGTCGAACCCAAATGGGTGATGATGGCTCCGGTCGAGGCGGTAAAAAAAATCTGGGAGAAGACCGGCTGGAAAAACGACGACGTCGACCTGTACGAACTCAACGAAGCTTTCTCGGTGCAAGCTCTGGGCGTGATGCGGGAACTCGGGCTTGATCCCAATCGAGTCAACGTGAATGGCGGCGCCGTCGCCATCGGACATCCCATCGGCGCCAGCGGCGCTCGCGTCCTGGTCACCTTGATCTATGAGATGACTCGCCGCAACGCGAAACGCGGAATCGCCGCCCTGTGCCTTGGTGGAGGCAACGCTGTCGCGATGGCAGTAGAGAGAGACTAGATCGGGCGTCGGGCTCCGGGCGTCGGGCCTGCGGACTCTACCGGAAGCAATCTCCCATCCACGATTTTCCCGAAGCCCGAAAGCCGAAAGCCCGAAGCCCACTCAGCTTGCTGCAGGAGCCTTATGTAGCGTCACGGTGAACACCGCCCCACCGCCCGGGCGCGTTCGCCGCTTCGATGGTTCCGTTGTGTTCCTTCATCACCGCCTTGCAGATGCTCAGGCCCAAGTCCGGTTCCCCGTCCCGGCCGCTTCGTGGTGTAGAAGGGATCGAAAATGCTTGCCAGGATGTCATTCGGAATCCCCGGACCATCATCTTGAAAGCTGGCCCACACCGATTCGCCGCCGCTCCCCAGGCGGATGCGTAACGTCCCGCGGTCGCGAGCCTCGCGAATCGCCTGCTCGGCATTCAGAATCAGATTCAGGAAGACCTGCATCAACTGGTGCGGATCGCCTTGAACATAAGGCAGTCCCGGCTCGCGAAGAAAATCGACGGTGATGCTGTTCTTGCGCAGCGAGTAGGCGTGCAGATTGAGCGTGCGCTCGACAATCTCCCCCAAATTCACCGGAGTTTTTCCTGGCGCCGGAGGCCTCGAGAAGTAAGTCAGGTTGTGAACGATCTCCGCAGCGCGCCGGGCCTGCTGCTGCAGTATTGCGATTTGCTTGCGCGCAGCGTCAGTGGTCTGGCTGTCCTGCAGAAGTTCGCTGACCCCCAGGATGCTGGTCAGGGGATTGTTGAGTTCGTGCGCCACGCCGCCGATCATCGCACCCATGGCAGCGAGCCGCTCGCTCTGCACGATCTGCTGCTCCAGCTTCTTTTCCGTTGTTATGTCGCGCACGGAAATGATCACGCCTGCCGAGCTTTGAATCCGCATCAAACAGCTGGCTGGCGGAGGCGCGCATGGTGCGCCAGCTTCCATCGCGGTGACGCGCGCTGTATTCCGCCGATCCAAAAATTCTCGTGCTGGAAGCTACGTCGTGGTAGAGCGCCGCCAGCTCAAGTCGACTGATCCTCGGTTTCGGAAATTTTCTTGCCCAAAAAATCCTCGGACTTGTAACCCAGCAAATCGTGCACCCGTGAGCTCACGAAGGTATAGCGTTCTTTAAATCCACCACCAGAATCAAGTCCGGAAAACTCTCGAGCAAACGCTGGCGGAATTCCTCCTGCTGCAGCAGTTGCCGCTCCAGTTTGCGCCTCTCCGTGACGTCGACCAGCGTGCCCTGGTAGCGAATCAGTTTGCCCGCCGCATCCCAGACGGCGCGAGAAGACTCAAGAAAAACAGCGGGAGTTCCATCCTTCTTTCGCAATCGTGATCTCGCGCGCCCGCACCCCGCCGCGATCATCAGGCGCGCGGCCCAGCACGGGCTGCTCCGCAGGATCAACATTCAGCTTGCTGGGATCAAGCCCGAGCAACTCATCTTTCGTCGCATATCCCAGAATGCTCACCAGCGCGGGATTGGCATCGAGCAGCCTGCCCTCTGGAGTACTGAAATAAGCGCCTTCCTGCAGCGTCTCGAAGAGTTCGGTGAAGCGAAGTTCTTTCTCATGCTGTCCGGTCACATCCCGTCCCAGACGCTGACTCCCCGTACCTCGCCACTCTTCACGATCGCATTGAGAACGCAATCGAAGTAAAGCAGCCGGGAATTATTCTTCAGTCGAACGCGAACCGTGCCAGTCCAGTGCCTCTTGTCGAGAAACCGCCGAGTCCCGGCTTCCATGCTGCTCGCGCGTAGGCTCGTCCAGAAACTCGAAGGCCTTCTGCCCTACGATCGCCGTGTAAGGAAGTCCCACCAGTTCGCTCACGCTCTTATTGACGGTTCGCAATGTGCCGTCCAGAGAAACGGCGCATGCGGCATCTTCGAAGGAGTCAATCAATTCCTTGAAGCTGCGCTGCGAGCGCGCAATCATCTCGTTGAGCTGGTCGAGTTGCTGCTCCGAAGGAGCGGCGCCCACGTGTTCCTGCAAATCTGCAGCAACTGCTTGAGTTCGCCGACCTCCCTCCGCCGCCCGTAGGCATAAACGGCCAGAAGGACAGACAACACCAGCACGCCCAGAGCCATCGGCCCTAGGTGGTAAGGCAGAGTTTCCAGCCGCTCCCACGCCAGATAGGCAAAGCCCGCAGCCAGCAGGACCATGAACAAAAGAATCCATCGCCAAAGCTGCGATTCTTCGCGCTCCAGATTTTGCGGAGCGCGGGCACGTCGGGGGGTATCGGAAGGGTCCTGGGTCATGAGGGAATTCACCGGGTTTCGCGCTCCTGGAAACGACGAAACCGTAAATCATTCAAACCATCGTAATTATACTGGTGGCGTGGAACAACTCCCGTCGCTGCCTCTGAATTCGGTTACTTTGGAGTCGATGGACTTGCGCCGCATGCGCCGGCATCTACTAACTTGCTGTAGTTGTGGAAACGCCGAGGTACCGCTGGAATCTACGATTCCCCGGGTTATCCACAGCCCCACCCTGTGACATCCGTCACAGCCAACTCCCCCTCCGCACGCGTACCGTAGCTACATTCCGGAATCAGGCCTTGGTGTGCCGACGGCGGCACGGAAAGCAAAGACTGTCTCGCCCGGAACACCCATGCTCTACAAGACCCTTAGCGCCGCGGTCTACGGCATCGACGCCAACATTATTCAAGTCGAGGTCGACTGCTCCGGTATCAAGACCGACCAGGACCACTTCCACACCGTCGGCCTGCCCGACGCTGCCGTGCGCGAAAGCCGCGACCGCGTCCGCGCCGCGCTCAAGAACTGCGGCTACGACATTCCCCCCACCCACATCACCATCAACCTCGCTCCCGCCGATATAAAAAAAGAAGGCTCAGGATTCGATCTACCCATGGCCCTCGGCATCGTCGGAGCCTATGGCGGCCTGACTCAAAAGACCATCGAAGACTGTCTCTTCATCGGCGAGTTAGGTCTCGACGGCGGGGTCCGCGGCATCCGCGGAACCCTCCCCATCGCCCTCGAAGCCCGCACCCGCAAGATTTCAAAGCTGGTCGTCCCTGAAGCCAACGCCCGCGAGGCCGCCATGGTCGGCGGAGTCGATGTCTACCCGGTTAAATCGCTCTTGGATGTAATCCACTTCGTGAACTCGGGCAACGGCATCGTCCCCTTGAAAGCCGATGGCGACGCTCTGCTGAAAGAATCCCAAGAGTTCCTCGTCGACTTCAAAGACGTCCGCGGCCAGCAGACCGCCAAGCGCGCCATCGAAATCTCCTGCGCCGGAGGTCACAACATATTAATGATCGGCCCGCCCGGCTCCGGGAAAACCATGCTAGCCAAACGCATGCCCACCATCTTGCCCCCGCTCACTTTCGAAGAGGCGCTCGAAACCACCAAGATTCACAGCGTCGCGGGAGTCCTCGACCCCGGCAGCGGCCTGGTCGGCAAGCGCCCGTATCGCTCGCCGCACCACACGATCTCGGATGCCGGCCTGATTGGCGGGGGCGTGATCCCGCGCCCCGGCGAAGTCTCTCTATCTCACAACGGACTGCTTTTTCTCGACGAACTCCCAGAGTTTCCCCGCAATGTTCTCGAAGTCCTCCGCCAGCCGCTCGAAGATGGTTCGGTCACCATCGCCCGCGCGGCCATGGCGCTCACCTTTCCCGCGCGCTTCATGCTGGCCGCCGCCATGAATCCCTGTCCCTGCGGCTTCCGCAACGATCGCACTCGCGAGTGCCAGTGCACCACGCCCATGATCCAGCGTTATATCTCGAAAATCTCCGGCCCGCTTATGGATCGAATCGATATCCACATCGACGTCCCCGCCGTGAACTACAAAGAAATGCGCTCCACCGTCGAACCGGAAAGCTCGGCAAAAATTCGCGAGCGCGTCATGCGCACCCGCAAGAAACAGCTCGACCGCTTCGCCTCATCCCGCGAAAAAATCTATTGCAACGCCCAGATGTCATCCCGCCACATTCGCACGCACTGCGAACTCTCTGCCGATTGCGAACGTCTGCTCGAGCGCGCCATGACCCAGCAGGGACTCAGCGCCCGCGCCCACGACCGCATCCTGAAAGTCGCGCGCACCATCGCGGATATCGAAGAAGCCGCGCCCATCGAGACCAAACACATCGCCGAAGCCATCCAGTACCGCTCCCTCGACCGCACCTACTGGACATAGTTCTCAGTTCTCAGTTCTCAGTTCTCAGTTCTCAGTTCTCAGTTCTCAGTTCTCAGTTCTCAGTTCTCAGTTCTCAGTTCTCAGTTCTCAGTTCTCAGTTCTCAGTTCTCAGTTCTCAGTTCTCAGTTCTCAGTTCTCAGTTCTCAGTTCTCAGTTCTCAGTTCTCAGTTCTCAGTTCTCAGTTCTCAGTTCTCAGCGATGCAGAAAGCCGAGCTACGATGCGGGAAATCGGGAGGACTGCTGGCGAATCGAGTGGGAGCCGGTGGCGAAAGGTCTTTCTGAGAACTGAGAACCGAGAACTGAGAACTAAAAAAGCCGGGGATCGCTCCCCGGCTTCTCTCTTACGTTAGTCCTTGCAAACGTCCGATCGGTTCCGCTAGTTGTAATTCACGGTCCCCATCAAACCGAACGACAGCCCGTTGCATTGCTGGCCGTCGAATCCCAGGGAAGAATCACACCAGTTCGCCCAATCGAACCCGAAGAAAGATGAGTTGAAGAACATCTGGTGGTTGGTTTCCCTTCCGCCGTAGATGTTGTTGGTTCGCTGCGTGGAGTTGGAAACAAAGAATCTTCCAACGCTGCAACTGCCGTCCTGCGCCCCGTTCGTACAGTTCGGGGTGACATTGAACCAGTACCCGCCCGGACCCAGCAACAGCGGCGCCGGTAGCGTCACTGCCACAGAGTACTCGTTCAGGCCCAGGAAGTTGCGGCCCGTTGCAGCCACGGTAATACTCGTCGTGCCCGAAGCGATGCTGGTTCCGCCGTTACCTTCCGAGACTCCGGTTCTAACGTCATAACTCGCCGTCAGAGGATCGAAATTCTCGTCCGCCTGCACGTTAAACAGAATTCCAGTCACGTTTACCGTGACCGACGGGATAACGTTGAAGTTGCCGTAAGTGGAGCTGTTGGGGATGAAAAGACTGTTTTCATCCGACATGCCTGCGGCGTTGATGTCCGACGTGTTAAGGTCGCCGCCGTAGAACAAGCACGGCGCGCACAGGGCTGGTGGAATGCCCGCAGGCGCCATCTTGAATTCCGCGTTGGGATTGCCGGCCAGATGCTTCGACACCGCCGGCTTTTTCTCTGCCGCTGCCGCCGAGAGGGTAAGCGCTACTACTAAGGTTGCTGCGAAAAGCGTGGTTTTCACTCGATTCCTCCTGTTCAATTTGTTCGCTGCTTTATTCAGGATCAACGGTTCCCTTTACTTCCTGGAACCGCTCCTTGCGATCTCTATGCACTACTGACTTCAGCTATTCCGTTCCGCGCAAACCAAACGACATGCCGGCGCACTGAATGGTGTTGAATCCCAGGCTCGAATCGCACCAGTTGGTGAAGGTGAATCCGAAGAACGTGGAGTTCAGGAACATTTCGTGAACAGGCTGCCAGGAACCGCGAACTGCGTTGGCCAGGTTCGAGTTGGAAACAAATTGCCGGAAAACACTGCAGCTGCCATCCAGCGTGTTCAGGCACTGCGGCGTTACGTTGAACCAGTACTCTCCCGCCGTCAGCGTGAGCGGTGTGGACCACGATACCTGCACCGTGTACTCGTTCAAGCCGAGAAAGTTGCGGCCGGTTGCCTGCACGATTGCCGGGCCGCTTCCGGATGCGATGCTCGTTCCACCGTTTCCATCCGTGACGCCGGTCCGCACATCATAGGTCGCCGTCAGCGGATCGAAAGCTGCGTCGGCCTGCACATTGAACAGGATGCCGAACACGTTCGCCGTGACTCCTTCCGGAATGTTGACCGCGCCATACGTGCTGGAGCCGCCGACGATCAGAAGAGTATTCTCGTCCGACATGCCTGCAGCATTCTCGTTGTCAACGTTGATGTCGCCGCCGTAGAACAGGCAAGGTTTGCACAGCGCTGGTGGAACCGGGTTCGGAGTGTCACCACTCGGAAGTTTTGCGGCTGGGTTTCCCGCACGATGAAGTGATGGGGCGGGCTTTTTGGTGGCTGCAACCGCTGAGAGGTTGAGCGCTACCACTAACGCGACTGCGAAAAGCTTTGTTTTCACTATATTCCTCCTCTGGGTTTTTCTCTGCCGAGACAAGAAACCGATTTTGCAAACCGCAAAACGGCTCGCCGAGTCTATGCCGGTTACGAAAGTAATGCAATGGAGAATAAAGTACCTAACCCTGTGAACATCGCGCTGCGCAAGGCTTTTCGCGACTATCTACTACAGGCAATCGTGTAGTTGCAGAAACCTGCATACTCCACACCGTCGAGTCGAGCACCGCCAACTCTTCTCAGTCGAAAGCACGCACGCCGACAGTGGTACAGTTCGGCTCTTAAGCCAGGTGTCTGATTTTCGATTCTGCTTTTCTTCGCGACCTTCGCGAATCCTTAGCGCACTTTGCGGTAAAAGGCTTTTGCCGCGAGATTAGAAAACCACCCCACCTTGCTCCGATTGACCCTTTTGTCCCAACATGTTATAAATGCCCGTTTTGCGTTAGGAGGCCCGGAGTGCAGTCTTCGCTTCCGGCCAGCCTGAGGCAAACTCCGACGCGGCCAAGCTCCAATCTCCGTTTAGGTCTTGCGGTGGAAGCGTGTTCGGATTTCCGGCAACTAATTCCCGTGTGCGGCACTGGGCGTGCCGACTGGGATCTTTTCGCCGGTTGGCACTGCCTAAAGCACGTTTATAAATTCCTGAAGACCGATTCATTTGGAGGACTAATTATGCGCACCTGGCCCGCCACCGCTGCGTTCCAAGGACGCCGTGTGGTATCCGCTTTCCTGATTCCCGTCATGAAAAAAATTCTGACCGTAGCTACACTGCTCACCGTCGGCGCCGCCACCGCTCTCGCTCAATCCGCTCCCGAAGCCGGAGGCGAAGCCTCGCTCAAGCTTCCGGACCTCTCCTCGGTCAGCTTCTTGAACGGCGCCATCGACGGTCACCGCCTGCTTCTCATCGGAATCCTGTTCTGCCTCTTCGGACTCGGCTTCGGCATGGTCATCTATATGCGCCTCAAGAATCTGCCCGTCCATCGCTCCATGCGCGAAATCTCCGAACTCATCTACGAAACCTGCAAAACCTACCTCGTCACCCAGGGCCGCTTCATTCTTTTCCTGTGGGTATTCATCGCCGTCATCATCACTTTATATTTCGGATGGCTCAAACCCGTCCCGGGCAAGTCCGTCGCACTCACGCTCCCCATCATTCTCTTATTCAGTCTGATCGGCATCGCTGGCAGCTACGGCGTAGCCTGGTTCGGCATTCGCGTCAACACCTTCGCCAACTCGCGCACCGCGTTCGCCTCGCTTCCCGGCAAGCCGTTCCCCGTCTACCAGATTCCTCTCGAGGCCGGCATGAGCATCGGCATGATGCTCATCAGCGTGGAGCTGTTGATCATGCTCATCATTCTGCTCTTCATCCCCGGAGATTACGCTGGCCCCTGCTTCATCGGATTCGCCATCGGTGAATCTCTCGGCGCGGCCGCTCTCCGCATCGCCGGCGGCATCTTCACCAAGATCGCCGACATCGGCTCCGACCTCATGAAGATCGTCTTCAAAATTAAAGAAGACGACGCCCGCAATCCCGGCGTCATCGCCGATTGCACCGGAGACAATGCCGGCGACTCCGTTGGACCCTCCGCCGACGGCTTCGAAACCTACGGCGTCACCGGCGTTGCTCTCATCACCTTCATCCTTCTCGGCGTGAAAAATGCCGACGTGCAAGTGCAATTGCTGGTCTGGATCTTCGTCATGCGCGTCATGATGCTCGTCTCCAGCGCACTTTCCTACTTCCTCAACGGCGCCATCGCCAAGGCCCGCTTCGGCAAAGTTGACGAAATGAATTTCGAAACGCCGCTCACCACTTTGGTCTGGCTCACTTCCATCGTTTCCATCGCCCTGACCTTCCTCGTTTCCTACTTCATCATCCCCGGCCTCGGTGACGACGTTTCCCAGTGGTGGAAGCTCGCCAGCATCATTTCCTGCGGAACTCTTGCCGGAGCTCTAATCCCCGAGTTGGTGAAGTCCTTCACCTCCACCGAATCTCGCCACGTAAAAGAAGTCGTCATCTCCGCTGAAGAAGGCGGCGCATCGCTGGGAATTCTCTCCGGCTTCGTCGCCGGCAACTTTTCCGGATACTACCTCGGCCTCTCCATGGTTCTGCTGATGTCGATCGCTTATTACTTCAGCACCCTGGGACTCGCAGCCGCGGCAACCATGCTCGCTCCCGCCGTCTTCGCCTTCGGACTCGTCGCCTTCGGCTTCCTCGGCATGGGCCCCGTAACCATCGCCGTCGATTCCTACGGCCCGGTCACCGACAACGCTCAATCGGTTTATGAACTCTCTCTGATCGAGCAGGTTCCAAACGTCGAAGCCGAAATCAAAAAGGACTTCAACATGCCGGTCAACTTCGAGCGCGCCAAATATCTTCTCGAAGCCAACGACGGCGCCGGCAACACCTTCAAAGCCACCGCCAAACCCGTGCTCATCGGCACCGCCGTAGTCGGCGCCACCACCATGATCTTCTCGATCATCATGGATTTGACCAAGGGCCTCACCGTCGACGTCGACAAGCTCTCGCTTCTGCACGCCCCGTTTTTCCTCGGCCTCATCACCGGAGGCGCAATGATTTACTGGTTCACCGGAGCATCCACCCAGGCCGTAACCACCGGAGCCTATCGCGCCGTCGAGTTCATCAAAGCCAACATCAAACTCGATGGCGTCGTGAAAGCTTCGGTCGCCGACAGCAAAAAAGTCGTCGAGATCTGCACCAAGTACGCGCAGAAGGGCATGCTGAATATCTTCATCGCCATCTTCTTCGGTACGCTCGCCTTCGCCTTCGTGGAGCCGTTCTTCTTCATCGGCTACCTCATCTCCATCGCCATCTTCGGCCTCTACCAGGCCATCTTCATGGCCGACGCTGGCGCCGCCTGGGACAACGCCAAGAAAATCGTCGAAGTCGAAATGAAGCAGAAGGGAACTCCCCTCCACGACGCGACGGTGATCGGCGACACGGTAGGCGATCCGTTCAAAGACACATCGTCGGTCGCCCTGAATCCCGTAATCAAATTCACCACGCTATTCGGCTTGCTTGCAGTAGAGCTGGCCGTAACGCTGACCCGCGACCAGGGTGCGACCATCACAAATGTGTTAGCGCTAGTATTCTTTCTGGTCTCCTTCTTCTTCGTCTACCGCTCCTTCTACGGCATGCGAATCAGAAGCGGCAACGCAGAGTAGTTTGCTCAGAAGGGAAGTCGGTCCGGGAGGATTAAGACGCTCATGTGGGGACAGCCGCCCTCGGCTGTCCCCGGGCGCAGCCCGGCGCGCTGACTACGATTTTGCCTTGAAAGGGCGCGGCTTCAAGCCGCGCCGCAAAGCTCCTCAACCTCGACAGCAGCTTCAGCGCGATGCAATCAGCCCGGTACTCTGGCGTCAAGGGTTCTCAAATCGCAAAATGACTCAATCGCCCAATCACTCAATGCACTCAGTTCGGCCCCTTCATCTTGTCCTTCACGCTGTGAGCCAGCTTCTCGATCTCATCGGCTTTCTTGACCACGTCGAGCGATAAAACGTTCTCGTTCGATTTATCTACGTAGTCTTTTAATTCCACCGCCAGCTTGAGCAGCTTGTCGGTATCGGATTTCAGCACGGCCTGCCGCGCTGAATTCGCCTTCTTCGCAATGTCACGCGCCAGCCGCTCCTGGCTCTCGTCCAGGTCACCGGTCGCCGGCGGTGACGCCGGCCTCGGCGGAGGGATTGGGGCCTGCGCCCTACCGGGAATCGCGAACAGCAAACAGATAAAAAGTGTCCATACCACTCGTTGGGATCGCACGGTGTACCTCGAAAACGGGCGCGAACCTTCCACCCGTTCCTGAGAGTATGAATCACCCGCGGTACCGGCGGCAACGCAAAATGTTCGGGGGACGTTCTTCGGGAGACGTGCAGAGAAACGCGAAGACGGACTAGGAACGCAGATCGGGAAGACAGAGCGGGAAGACAGATGGGGAGGACAGACCGAGAAGGCAGAACGGGAAAAGCAAATCGGAGAGGCAGATCGGGAAGGGCACGACGTTCAGTCGTGCCGCTAAGTCCTCGATATGCATCCGCGCTTCAGCGCCTGAGGTGAGCCCCTCGCTTGCGCGGCGATTTTTCCGCAGCCGTTTGGCCGCAGCAAGGAGGCTTACCCGCAGCAAAACCTACAACCGCTATCCGGAAGCCCGAAGCCCGAAAGCCGCCTACAGCGCGCTCATATTCGCCAAGAATTCACCATTCGACTTCGTCTTGCTCAGCTTGTCGATCAGTAACTCCATCGCTTCCACCGGAGACAGCGGGTTCAGCACCTTCCGCAGCACCCAGATCCGCGATAAATCCTCGCGCGGAATCAACAGCTCTTCCTTACGCGTGCCCGACCGTTGAATATCGATCGCCGGAAACACCCGCTTATCCACCAGCTTGCGCTCCAGGATAATTTCCGAGTTGCCCGTGCCCTTGAACTCTTCAAAGATCACATCATCCATGCGCGATCCCGTATCGATCAGAGCAGTAGCAATAATCGTCAACGACCCGCCTTCTTCAATATTCCGCGCCGATCCAAAGAACCGCTTCGGCCGCTGCAACGCATTCGAATCCACGCCGCCCGAAAGCACTTTGCCCGAAGGCGGAACAATCGTGTTATAAGCTCGAGCCAACCGCGTAATCGAATCCAGCAGAATCACCACATCGCGCTTGTGCTCCACCAGCCGCTTCGCCTTCTCAATCACCATCTCGGCAACTTGCACGTGCCGCGCCGCAGGCTCGTCAAAGGTCGAAGAAATCACCTCGCCCTTCACCGACCGCTGCATATCCGTAACTTCTTCCGGACGCTCATCGATCAGCAGCACCATCAACACCACTTCGGGATGGTTCGTAGTAATCGAGTTCGCCACATTCTGCAGCAACATCGTCTTGCCGGCCCGCGGAGGAGAAACAATCAGCCCGCGCTGCCCTTTACCAAGCGGCGTCAGCAAATCCATCACGCGCGCGCTCGCGTTCTCGCGCGTAGTCTCCAGCTTCAACCGCTCCTGCGGATAAAGCGGCGTCAGGTTGTCGAACAGAATCTTGTTCCGCGCCTCATCCGGCGATTCAAAATTCACCGCCTCAATCTTCACCAGCGCGAAATACTTCTCGCCCTCATGCGGAGGCCGCACCTGCCCGCTGATCGTGTCGCCCGTTTTCAAATCAAACTTGCGAATCTGCGACGGCGACACATAAATGTCATCCGGTCCCGGCAGGTAGTTGTAATCCGGCGAGCGCAAAAAGCCGTAGCCATCCGGCAAAATTTCCAGCACGCCCTCGGCGAAAATGTGGCCTTCTTTTTCGCTCTGCGCCTGCAGGATTTTAAAGATCAGATCCTGCTTGCGCAGTCCGCTGGCACCGGGCAACTCCAAGGTCCTTGCGATCTTGGTCAGCTCGGTGATGTTCTTTTCTTTCAACTCAGCAATGGTCATGATTTGTCCTAGAAACGATTTGCCTAAACCCGGTCACCGTAAACGTATTCGTTTCAGCGTTGTCGGGAGATTTTCAAAGGAGGGTATTCAGGGAAGACTACAAAACACCACAAGGCAGGCGGGCGGGGCTGTTTTAAGCAGCCCGCCGTTGTGCCTCGGCAAAATTCTCCGGCTCCGACAGAACATCCTGCCGCTCCGCGCCCGCGATCCGGTCCAGTACCCCGTTCATCGTTTCCTGGATTCTGGTGCTCGGCCGGTGGAACTTCCGCGTGGCCTTGGAGGCAAGCTGGCATAACATATAACGATTCCGTAACGTCTGTAAAGCGTCAAACACACGATCAGAGCGCATGTCTGTTTTACTCCTTCCTTATAAGTATGGGCACGTCGCCTTCGCCCTCGTTCCCGTGAAACCGGTCAGAACCGCAACAGCCGTTCTAAGCCATTGATTCCACTAAGGTTGTAAAGGAGTTAGCGCAATTCCTACCCAGAATAGATGCGTGACCGGACTCCGAAGATGCTCGTTTTTCCTGATTTGGGCTCGCAGGTCGAGGCAGCTCTCAACAGACCCAGAGTCTCCGCTTGTCCGTGGAACAAGTTAATGTATCCGGAAACCCAAAAGAGGTCAACATATTTCTTCGGAACGTAGTGTCCCAACCTCGATTCTGCCTTTCTTCGCGACCTTTGCGAATCCTTCGCGTACTTTGTGGTTAAAGGCTTCTATTCCGCGAAACTTAGGCCCACACCGCAATTTCCTGCATCTTGACACAACTCCCCACCTGGAACAGACTTCCGCTCTGGGACAAATTCGAACGACAAATTCGAACGACGAATTCAAACCCGGCGCCCGTCGAGCACCAAACCGGCAGCAACCCAACTTTCCCCAGAGGTCTTCCATGCCATTCCTTCCAATGATCTCGCGCGTGATCTCACAAGCGATGCCGACCGGTCGACCGGCTGCCCCATTTCGCGCGCCCTTTGCGAGAAGTGGTGCTTTTGCTCAAGCTCGCGCCGCAACAGTTCTCGCCCTGCTAGTCCTCGCGGCCCACTCCACCCACGCCCAATCTCCCGCCTGGCCGCAGTGGGGACAAAATCCCCAACACACCGGCTTCCTGCCCATCGCCGGACAATCCCTCCAGGCCAAACTCTCCGATCAAATCTTCGATCCCTTCACCGCCCAGGAACAAGCCGAATCAAGCGGCGCACTTCTCATGCACTACCAGGTTGCGCTGGTCAACGGAAACAATGTCTTCATGATGTTCAAGACCGGAACCTACAACTCCTGCGTCCCGCCCGGCTCCGGAGTCCCGTTCCCCTGCGGCCCCAACGACTGGAACACTGAAGTCTGGAACGAAACCGACCTGCAATGGCAAAATGGCCAGCTCGTCCCTGTCTGGAATTTCGCCACCGACTGGACTCCCGTCCCCAACGACTACACCCTCGGCGGGTGGGAGCCCCTGTTTCAGCCCGCGCTCACTCCAAACTACGTGTACGTTCCCGGAGCCGGAGGCACAATCTATCAGCTCGATCAAATCACCGGCGTCGTGCTGCAGCAGATCAATCCCTTCGGCACCTCTGAAGATCCCACAAAGTTCGTCTCCGGGGGCCTCACCGCCGATAACCAGGGCAACATTTATTACAGCGTAATGCAGGTCGTGCTCGCCTGGCCCTGGGATAGCAACGTAGTCAACGCCTGGATCGTGAAGGTGAGCGCCGACGGCACCACCTCCACCGTCACCTTTAAGTCGTTGCTTCCCGGCGCGCCCACGCAGTGTCCCGGAACGTTTTCTCCCAGCCAGTTGCCCTGGCCGCCCAGTGCAACCGCCGTTCCTCCCAACGTCGCCTGCGGATCGCAGCGCCCCGGCCTGAACGTCTCTCCCGCAATTTCCGCGGACGGTTCCACTCTCTACGCCGTCAGCCGCGCTCACTTCCGCGGCCGCGCCGCCTACCTGCTCGCTCTCAACACTTCCAATCTGACCTTGCAGTGGTCGACCTCCATGGTCGGACTGCTCGACGATGGCTGCAACGTCCTCTTGCCCCCCGACGGCCAGCCCGATGGTTGCAGCATCTACGGTGCCACCGGCCTCGATCCCACGCAAAATACTCAGGGCGCCGGCATCGTTTCCGATCAGGCCTCAGCCTCGCCCATGGTCGCACCCGACGGCAGCATCTTCTTCGGCGCCAACGACGGCTACAACTACGGCCGCGGACATCTCCTCAAATTCAGCCCCGCCGGCGCCTACCTCGCGAACTACAACTTCGGTTGGGATTCCACCCCCGCCATCTTTCCCAACAACGGCACCTATTCCGTCATCACCAAAGACAATCACTACGACAGCGGCTCCTATTGCAACAATCCCACCTGGTGTCCGCCCGCGCCTCCGGGCCCGTACTACATTACTCAGCTCGATTCAAATCTGGATCCCCAGTGGAAGTTTCAAGATCCCACCGTCACCAAACAGCATCCCGACGGATTCGAATGGTGCGCCAACGCCGTCGCCGTCGACGCCAATGGCGTAGTCTACGGCGCCAACGAAGACGGAAACCTCTACGCCATCCAACAAAGCGGCACGCCCGCGCAGAAAATCTTCCTCGATCACACCATCAACGCCGGATACACGCCTACTTCGATCGGCGGCGACGGCACCATCTACGCCGAAAATGCCGGCCACCTGATCGCCGTCGGAAATCTCTTCGCCACCACCACCGCCATCAATTCCTCATCGCAGAATCCTTCAACCTACGGAACTCCCGTCACCTTCACCGCGTCAGTCACCTCCTCCGCCGGAACCCCCACCGGCAAAGTAACTTTCAACGCCGGCAAATCGCCCCTAGGAACCGGAACTCTCAGCCGCCGGCTCCGCCACCTACACCACCAAAGCAACTCAACTCGCCGCCGGTCCCGCCTCCATCACCGCCGTCTACAGCGGAGACTCCACCCACGCCCCGAGCACCTCTCCGGTATTCCTGCAGACCGTGAACAAAGCCGCAACCACCACCGCCCTCACCTCCGCCCCCAATCCTTCCGGCGTGAATCAAACCGTCACCCTCACCGCCACCGTAACCGCCCCGTCCGGAATTCCAGTCCCAACCGGCAAGATTCAATTCGCCCGAGGAAAAACAATCCTAGGCACAGTGGCGCTAACCAGCGGCACCGCCGCCCTGACCACCACTTTCACCATGAAAGGTTCATACACGCTAAAAGCAACCTACTCCGGAAGCGGAAACTATCTCCCCAGCTCCGCTACCGAAGTCCAGCTTGTGCAGTAATTCAAGCAGGCAAGTGTAGAGCGGGAGCCCCGCCCGCTGCCTAAGCCGTTCGCAGTGACGTGGAAGAGCGGCGCTTCAGCGCCGCGCAAGCAAGATTGACAATTTCGGAAGAAACAAAAGAGGGTGGAGCAGGCCTTCAGGCCTGCGTCAAAGCACTCTCTTTGAATCGGGCTTTAGCCCCCGAGGGCACAGAACTCTACTCCATCTCCCCAGCCGCCGGACCCACGCCCGTAGCCCGCCCGCTCTTAGGATCAATCCCGATCAGCGCCACTCCCCCAACGCTTTCGCGGCCGATCGTGACCACGTGACCCCGAGCCCTCAAGTCCGCCTGCACCGCTTCAGGCAGGCTGCCCGGGACGGACAGGCTGCCCAGCCGAGCACGCTCCTGACCAAACGAACTGATGAAATGCTCGGTCGAGAAGCGTGGCGCCTTAAACGCCTCCTCCGCACTCATCCCAAAATCCACATAGTTCAGGATCACCTGGATCGCCCCCTGATCCTGCATATCGCCGCCCGCAACCGATATCGCCATCACCGGTTGGTTATCATGAAACAGCAGCGTAGGGCTAAGCGTAATCCGCGGCCGCTTGCCCGCCTCGATCACATCCGGAGTTCCCGCAAACGTGTTCAGGCTGCTAAGCCGGCTTCCATGAATAATGCCCGTACGTCCTGCCACGCCCGCCGTGCTCGACAGCCCGCTCGGAGTCGCCGCGATAACGTTCCCAAACTTATCCGTCACGCACATCACGGTCGTCCCGCCATGCCACGGCCCGGTGATCGTAGGCGGCTTCGTCGCTTTCATATTATAGGGATCACCCGGCCGCAGCTCGAGCGATGCCTTCTTCGGATCAATCAACCCGCGCCGCATCTCGGTGTACTGATCGGAAAGCAGCAGCTTGCATCGGCACCTTCGCAAAATTCGGATCCCCGTAATACTCGTCGCGATCCGCCAGCGCCAGCTTCTCCGCTTCAATCACCGTGTGGATGTAATCCGCCGAATTAAATCCCATCTTCTTCAGGTCAAAGCCTTCCAGCAGCCGCAGCGTCTGCAAAAGATAAGGCCCCTGCGTCAGCGGCCCAGCCTTATAAACCGTGTACCCGCGATAAGTAGTTGTCAGCGGATCCACCACCGGAGTTTTATGCGCCGCCAAATCCGCCTTGCGCAGGAACCCGCCTTTTTCGATATACCAGGCCTCCAGCGCCTCAGCGATGTCGCCTCGATAAAAGCGGTCCGACACCGCCTGCAGCTTTTGCTGCCGCGTACCCTTCGCCGCCTTTTCCGACTCCACCAATTTGCGAAACGTCACCGCCATATCCGCCTGCCAGTTCACGCCGGTTTCAATTCTCGTTCCGCTGCCGGTATCGATATACCAGGTCGGCCCGCCCGCATCCAGAATCGCCAGCGTAGGCTGCACTACCTCCTCAAAGCTCTTCGTCCCATAAACTTTCAGCAGCGTGACGATCGCATCGATGGTGCCAGGCACCGCCGCCGCCTTAACGTCACCGTCCGGGATTCCGTGTTCCATATACCACGCAATCGCTTTCGGATCTCGCGGCGCTTCCCCTTGTCCCTCCAGCAGCTTCACGTTTTTCTGGTCGGCGCTGTAAACCAGAATCGGAACCTCCCCACCCACGCAAAACGCGCCCACATAAGTCACGGAAAGCGCCAGCAAAGTAGCAGCGCCCGCATCAGCCGCATTTCCGCCCTGCTCCAGAATCTTGATCCCCGCCGCAGTAGCAGCAGGCCGACCGGAAACAACCACCCCCCGGCTCCCGGTTGCGACACTAGGTCCACGTCTGCTGACCGGCGTCTTGGTGGCCTGCGCCCAAGCGAGGCTCGAGACCAAAAGCAGAAAAACGGACGACACCGAAACAATCTTGCGCATAAGAGGTCAACTCCGTCGTAGTCGCCGGCATCCATCCCCCGGCAAGTCATCAAGACTATATCAACTCTCTTATTCGAGCCGGGGGCCCCATGTTTCGCGCCCTTTGCGCAACAGCCTGCCCTGAGCTTGCCGAAGGATGGGATTCCACGAACGACCGCAGCGCCTGTCGCTCCAGGTGGCCCACCCGCCAAATCTACAAGCTAAGCCGGGCGCGGTTGAGAATTACAAAGGCCAGCACCGTGCCTACCAAAGCAGGAAGCGGGAGGATGAATACTATGAGCACGGCACAGACAAACTGTCGATTGAAGCAAGGCGATCCTTGAGGCGGGTGGCCACATAGCTGTGACACGACGATGCATACAATCAGCAGAAAATGTGGCGCAAGCAGGAGAAGGCTGGCAATCCGTTTCCCGGGTCCCATTTTTCGCCACGCCAGACAGGCGAAAAAAACGGCCCCGCAGAACACCAGAACAATTGCACCAGGCAAGAGCAGCCAGATCCGTTGCATTCCCGCACTATAGGAGGGTTTCTATACGTCCCGCAAGATTACCATCGCGGCTAGGGCCACGATGTCGTTAACAGGCGCCTGCACTCGTCGAGACTTCCGCGTCTGAGTTCTTGTCGCCTGTGGGCCAAGCCCTAATTTCGGAGGAAACAATAGCGCCTGGAGCAGGCCTTCCATGCCTGCGTCAAAGCCACTCCTTTCGAATCATGCTTCAGCCCCCGAGAGTATGCCGCACGGATTGGCGGAAGAAGCAATCCAGGCGTTTACGCAATTGCCTTAGCTGTGTAAACTAGGCTGGCGTACAGACATCTTCGTGCGACTCGCATCCTCTGCAAAGGGCCCCATTCAATGAAAATCTGGTTAGTCACTCTGGGCACATTGTGCCTCTCCCTGAGCCTGTGTCTATCGGCCAACGCAACCACCGCAACGTTCCAGACAATTGCCGACCCGATTAACGGAACCTGGTCCAATTTTGCTCTTTCCGGCGACGGTAGCGTCATGGCAGCAATCTACGGCGGCGAAATTTATCGCTGGACGGCTGCGACCGGATTTCAGGATCTCGGACCCGGTGATCCCTATGCCCCAGTGATCGGGATTTCACGCGACGGCTCGACCATCATCAGCGGTCACATCGGAGCCGACGGCTTCAGCAGCCCGACTATCTGGCGGGGGAATCGATCGCTCGACCTGGGCCACCCCGCCAATGGTTGCACTGCCATCGGCAACAGTTGGGGTACCGGTTATAGCCTGAGCGGTGATGGCGCTGTAGCCGTGGGACTTGCCTGGACTTGCACCGACGCCGAAGGATTTGCCTGGTACCCGAAGCGCGGCATCGGTTCCTTGGGACATCCCGCAGGCGGTGCAAACAGCCGGGCTAGCGCCATCTCCGCGAATGCCGAGACCATTGTCGGCTTCTGGGAAGACGCCACCGGTTCGCGCCACCCCGTGCGATGGATGGGGAAACAGCGCGATTTCTTCCTCGGCCCCACCACTATCGGTGAAGCCTGGGCGGTCACCTCCAACGGTACCCAGATCGCGGGACAAACCCTGGACGCCAGCGGCGTTCCCGTGGCATTTTCCTATTCCGACGCCGGTGGTCTAGTCATGATCGGCACTCTCTCCCACAGAGCGGGAGACCAGAGTTGGGCCAATGGCATATCAGACAAAGGACGAGTCGTAGGCTGGAGCGGAAACCAGTTCGGTCAAGGGATCGAGGCCTTCATCTGGACCCCTCAAGCCGGCATGAAGAAACTCTCGACCCTCCTCACGGAGCTAGGCGCTAACATTCCTGCCGGTACGATCCTGACCACAGCCATCAGCATCTCTGCGGACGGTTCGACCATCGTCGGCCAATCCGTCGACAGCTCCAACAACGTCCGCAACTGGATAGCGCATATCACCAACTAACCGCAACCGCCCGATGTCGCGAAGATGTCTCGAGCCGGGTGCCCCATTTCTCGCGTTCTTTGCGAGAAGTGGGGATTTCCATTCCACAGCCGCGCTTCAGCGCCGCGTAAGACCCGCGACTTGCCCGCTCCGCCACTTCGTCACGTACGGCAGCACAAACAAATAAATACCCGTGAAAAATATCAACGCAAGCGCAGCCACCGCCAACAGCCCCATCCAGTTCGTGTACCTGTGTTTGAAAACTGCCACGCCGTTGAAGACAACCACCAGCGTAAAAACGGTAGACAGCCAGCGGTGCAGTTGCCGAACCCATTTGCTCCAGTTCAATGGGACCTCCTCTCGCACCCTTCTGCCAAAGGCTACCCTCACTTCACCCCCAGCTGCCACCACAAAAGCGTCCAACGCCCGCAACCGTTACCCCCTCCGCTTCCTCCCCCCACCACCCTCCGCCGGAACTCCCAACCAATCCCAAGCCTCCCGGTACTGCTCCCACCGCGGATTCCTGCTCTTCAAATCCGGAAAAAATCTCAAACTCTTCACCCCGGCAAACGCCCCCACCGGCAGCAAATACCAGACGTCTTTTCCTTCCAGCACCACATGCGCCGCCAGCACATCAATTTCCTTCGCCGTATAAATCCTCTTCCCCCGTCGCGTCGAGTAAACCGGCTGCACATCATATCCCCCATGATTCAACCGGCCCGTAGCCTTCACCTGCACCCGCAACAACCGCCC
Source organism: uncultured Acidobacteriaceae bacterium (assembly GCA_963827005.1). GTDB lineage: Bacteria > Acidobacteriota > Terriglobia > Terriglobales > Acidobacteriaceae > Sulfotelmatobacter. Next base: position 188,251 of record CAWGZD010000004.1, on the reverse strand, counting down.
ACCCGGCCCCGCCCAAACAATAAAGTCATACTTCTCGCTGTCGCCCCACGGCAGCGCCAGCCCAAATCCCAAAGTCCACGCCCTCAACAAAAACGCCGCCTGCGAAATTTCCCCCTTCCGCTTCGGATTCCTCTTCCTCCGCTCCCACCACGATCCCCCCGGCTCCGCCACCGCAAAAATCCACGGAACAAATCCCGGAACCGCCCTCCCATCCCGAGCCCCACTCCAACCAGAATCACGCATCGCCATAACCATCCTCCAGGCCCGCAGCGAACGACCTGCAGCCAGCCCGTTCAAAAAAGCTTTCACCACCCTCCCAGTAAATCGCCCAGCCCAACCCAAGTCCAGGTCATCCCGCCAATTATTTCGCATAGATTTCCACAACCCGAGATACTGCCGGGTGCCCCGTCCTTGTCCCTGCGTTTTTTGCGGGGACAGAGCCTGCCCTGAGCGGAGCCGAAGGGGCGGGGTTTTTGACGTTCCTCGTGTAGAGCGGCGTCCCCGCCCGTCGATGAACGATGAACGGAAAGGATCGGGAAGGGCACGACTTTCAGTCGTGCCGCAAGGCCGACACCACCGTGGAAGAGCCGCGCTTCAGCGCCGCGATAACATGCGCGCCCGCTTTAACTAGCCGCGAAGCGGCGCCGGAATGCAGCCTATAGCCTGCCGAAGGTGGGAAACAAACGCCCGCGCGTACACTCCCTCAAACACCGGTCGACGGCCCCGATGAGTCAAATCATGATGCTGCGTCAACTAAGCCAGGCTGCTACCATTGCCGCATGTTCAATTTTGGAAAACCGAAAACACCCGGCGACTGGATCATTCATATCGCGGGAGCCATCGTTGCGATATTCCTGGTCTGGTGGATGCTCCGGGTCTACGTGCTGTAAATGCCGGCTGCCCCATTTCTCGCGTCCTTTGCGAGAAGTGGGGATTTCCGCTCACAGCGGAGACGTTTGGCTTCGGAAGATTCGTATCAGGGTATGCCTTCAGGCATACCGCAAGCCCGACACGACCGTGGAAGAGCGGCGCTTCAGCGCCGCGTAAGGGCCTTTGGAGTCCGAGCGGCCTTTCGCTCGCACCCGCCTCAGAAGAGGGTGCCCCATCTTTCGCATCCTCTGCGAAAGAGCCTGCCCTGAGCTTGCCGAAGGGTGGGAACCACGGACACCCGCAGCGCCGTTCTTGACGTTGATGTTGGTCTATGCGGCTAACCACACCACCGTGCCATAACCGCCGTACGAACGTGCCAGAGACACAAGTTCGGCTCCTGAGTAATATTCTCTCGCCGCAAGAGTAGCCGTTGGGCCGAACACTTCCCGGGACATTCAAGCACAACCGCCTCACTTCAGGTCGATCAGTCCGTCATCGCGATCGGCAACCCAGGCGAGTTGCGAGGAAGATAACTGTGAAAAAAATAATGCTGACCAGTCTTTTGGCGACGATAACCTTCGCCGTTACAAGCGCCGGGCAAACGTTAGTCGTAGCTTCTCCCGCTGAGCCGGGGATGTATATCGAGGTGTCTGGTGGCCTCACCAAGATCATCGGACAAATCGCCGAATTCAAGCGCAGTGGCAGCCTCCTCGTCTCCGACATCACAGTAGGCATCAAAACGAAAAAAGAGAATATCCAATTATTGGGACCGCACGCGCAAAACGTCGTTTCCGCGCAGCCGGTTTTTTACTTTATGCCCGCCAAGCAGGAAGCCGAAGCGGGAGTAAACGCAGGCGATCTGATTCTGATTCGCCTTGAGGAGAAGCCTCAGCGCAGGCAGTTTGAAATCGCGGCTCGAGGCGCATGGCGAAGAAGTTCGGGCATTTCGCTTACGCACCAGATTCAGTTGCTCCGGGATGAAGTGACTCCCGGCGTCTACCGCATCATGCCTGCAACCGAGTTGGGCCAGGGCGAGTACGCTTTGTACTTGTCACGTGGCGAGGGCATGGCCGCATTTGTTTATGATTTCGGGGTACAACGGATGCACTTGCCCAGCCCAACATTAACGAATTTGTCGTTCTCGCGCCCACCCGACACTCGTGCCGCCGTCGATGCGCCCAAAGCCGTCAGTGCATCCCCAGATTCAGACTCCCCGACCCAAGCCTCCATCGGAGTATTCTTTGAAGGTAATCCGGATGTGCGGCATGATGGAGTCGCAATCACGGCGGTGACGGCCGATGGACCTGCTGACCGTGCCGGCATCAAAGCGGGTGACGTAATTCTCGCGATCAACGATCGCTATTTGTTCACGATTGGAGAGCTTACGCATCAGGTCAGCCATCTTCAGCCGGGAACCAGAATTGTGGTTCGCTATCGCAGGCGCACGACCATCTCCGAGGCCTCGGTAACGGTCGGGACGATCCAGTAATCGCTGGGATAGAGATTGGCTGGGATAGAGATTGAATGCGTAGCACATGCGGAGGGTGCCCCATCCTTGCGCGTTCTTTGCGCAAGGGTGGGAACCGCGAACGCACGCAGCGCCGCTTTCGACGTTGATGTTGTTTTTGATCTTGCCCGTGTGGAACGGACACTCCCGTCCGTTGCCTTTGACGCTTGTCTCGATGCCGACCTGGCATCGTACCGTCCGGGTCAGCTAGCTAAGGAGAGTCACGTGCCGTCGAATCTAGATCGCTACAAAAAGGATCTTGAGTCCCTGGTGGACAGAGGGGAGATCTTACATAACGCTATGCAGGCCCCCAATGGGGTACGAACCTGAGAGAATCGAGACGGCATTTTCGCCACCATGTAATCCTCTCACTTCACCCCCAACTGCCACCACAAAAACGAATAAACATCCGTCAACTCCTCAATCTTCTTCCCCACAGGCGTCCCCGGACCATGTCCCGCCTTCGTCTCCACCCGCAACAATACCGGACGCTTCGAACCCACACTCTGCATCAAAGCCGTCATCTTCCGCGCATGCATCGGATCCACTCTTGAATCCGTATCCGCCGTCATAAACAAAACCGCCGGATATTCCACCCCAGGCCGAACATGCTGGTAAGGAGAATAAGCATAGATCCACTTGAACTGTTCCGGACTCTCCGCCGTCCCATACTCCGGAATCCAGCGCCGCGCAATCTGGAAGTTCTGGTAGCGCAGCATGTCGAGCAGCGGCACGTCACACACCACCGCCCGAAACAGCTCCGGACGCTGCGTCATCACCGCCCCGACAAGCAACCCGCCATTCGACCCTCCCCAAATCCCCAGATGATCCTTATCTGTATATTTTTCCGCAAACAAATACTCCGCCGCCGCAATCATGTCGTCAAAAACATTCTGCTTCTTGTCCAGCATCCCGGCCCGGTGCCAGTCTTCGCCAAACTCCGACCCGCCCCGCAGATTCGCCACCGCGTAAACCCCGCCATGCTCCAGCCATAAAAAAATGTCGCTGTCGAATTCCGGCGTCAGGCTGATTCCGAACCCTCCATACCCCGTCAACAGCGCCGGATTCAGCCCATCCTTCTTCAATCCCTTTTTATGAACCAGGAACATCGGCACCCGCGTCCCATCCTTCGACCGGTACCACTCCTGCTCCACTTCATACGCCGAAGCATCAATCGCAGCCGCATCCACCTTCGCCCACACCGACGACGTACGGCTCTTCACGTCGTAACGGTAGATCGTAGGAGCGACCGTGAACGACTCAAATCCGTAAAAGATTTCGTCGTGATCCCACCTCCCCCCAGCCCCGAAAACCGTACCGATCGCAGGCAGCGCCACATCGCTCACATTCTCGCCTTCCACATCAAAAACTTTGAGGTGTGAAGCCGCATTCTGCTCGTATTGCGCAAAAATCTTTCCGCCCCACAACGAGGCTTCCTTCAACACCCCGCCTGTCTGCGGAATGATCTCTTTCCAATCATCGCGCTCGAAGTTACCCGCCTCCGCCATGAACACGCGGAAGCGCGGAGCGTCCTCGTTCGTCAGGATGTAAAGCCTTCCGTTGTACACCGTAGCGCTATAAAGAAAATTCTTGCCCGTTGTGATGCGCGTCGGCGGCGTGCCTTTCTTCAAATCCATCAAAAACAACTCACTCTTTGTCCATCCCTGCGCCACCGTGATCAGCAGAAGCCGGCCGTCATTGTCGAGACTCACGGTCGGAAAATCCTCCGCGTCGCGGCCCTCCCCAAAGATCGGGTCATCAGTCGCCGGATCCGTTCCCAGAAGGTGATAAAAAACGTGGCGGTTGTAGACCTCCTGCCCCTCGGCCACGTCCCCTTTCTTCGGATACCGCGTGTAGTAAAAGCCCGCGTTGTCGTGCGTCCACGCAATGCTGGCCGCCCGCGTGCGCTCGATCGTATCCGGCAAAGCAGCGCCGGTCTTCGTCTCCAGAATGTGCAGCGTGCTCATCTCCGAACCGTTCTGCGACGTCCCGTACACCAGATACTTCCCGTGCTCCGAAGGGTCGAACCAGTCCAGCGCGACGGTGCCATCGGCGGAAAGTTGGTTCACATCGAGCAGTACGCGCTCTTTTCCGTCCACCCCCTCCCGCACATAAAGGATGGGCTGATTCTGCAAGCCCTCGCGCCGCGTATAAAAGTAAAACTTCCCCGCAACCTTCGGAACCCCAATGCTTCCCGTACTCAGCAATTCGCCAAGCCGCTTGTGAATCGCGTCCCGTCCCGCCACGCGATCAAGCACCAATCGCGTGTAAGCCATTTCTTCCCCCACCCACTTCGCCGTCTCGGCACTCTTCCCATCCTCCAGCCACCGGTACTTATCAACAACCTTAGTCCCATGCAGGTCTTCCTCCACAGCCCGCACCTCCGCCCGAGGAGGACCATCCTGCCCGGACCCTTGCCCACCCCCCGCAAAAACCCCAGAGCTAGATACAAAGAGGGAGGCAAAAATAAAGAAAGGAATAAACGTAAAAATAAAGACAAAGACAAAAAGAGAGATCGAGATCAGGAAAGCAATCATCCCGAACCCACGACCCCGCCCGCGCACAACCAGCTCCGCAGCCCCCCGCGAGACCGTCCACCGATTCATCACACTCCCCCAACTCATCGCCAGCCTACCAAACTCCACCCCCGCCAGCCCCAGTGGCTCCGTTAAAACGGACCCACCCCAGCCAGGTAGTGTCCCAGACATTTAAGACACCACCCCCGCCGACCTCAGTATTCTCAGACCCCGCCGCCGGATGTTATGATAATCGCTGAAGCGCGCCTTCGGCGCGCTTCACCCACTCCTCAGTAGCTCAATGGCAGAGCATTCGGCTGTTAACCGAAGGGTTGTAGGTTCGAGTCCTACCTGAGGAGCCATTTCTTTTCATTGGTTACTGCGGGCGGGACATTTTTACTCCGCTGCCTTTGGGGATTTCTTGAGGGAGCCCGCAGAAAATTCACGTCGACCCAGGGCGTCGGCGGCCTCGCCGGACGTCCGTGGATAGGGAGATCTGCTTGATCATCAAGACTGGCGGAGGATTTTGTCGAAACTAGACTAACGCGGGCTCCAGCAGTTTCGTGCGCATCCGGACAAATCGGGTGATCATCAGCCAAATCAGCCAAAAGTGCCAGTGCGCGGCTGATCGCCTTCCCGCCGTCCCCACTTTACCGACAATCGCTGTTGCTCGGATGCGGATCCATCCCCAGAGCCTTCCACCGCGCTGATGGGGATCCAGACATTTACCGTAGTACCTGCCGAAGAAATAGATTCAATCCTGATTGTGCCACCCACCAACCTTAATCGTTCATTCATGCTAAGGAGTCCAAGACCACCACCTTTGCGCTTGTCGGGGTCGAACCCGATGCCATTGTCGCGCACGGTCAGCCTAATTCCGTCAGGCCCTCCGCCAGCCGCACCCATGCAACACTGGCATGGCTATGCTTGTATACATTGTTCAAGCTTTCCTGGAGAATCCGAAAGAGGCAGAGAGATAGCTCCGTAGTAAGTCGCAAGTGGCGGCCGCCGGTAGTGGTAAGGGTGGCGTTCCTTTTGCTATCGAAGGAACCACAGCAAACCCACGCTTCGTTCCGGATGTAGGGGGGATGGTAGGGGGTGTGGCGCAAAATGCAATGGGGTTAGGAAAGAATGTCGTGAAACAAAATCCAGCGAATGCATTAGGCGGGCTGCTCGGAAGCAAGAAGCAGTAAAGGCCCGGCGTAAAGCACAAGATCAAACTGCACAGCGGGAGCGCAAATTCTGCCAGCAAAATCACCCTGTTGGCGGCAGCGCTTATAATCTGCAGCGGACGGTAGGTCATGAGATTCGAAACTCTCTAGACTGAACGAGGACGACGCGCATTCATGAGCCCTTATGGGTCGGCGGTCTTGGGACTGTTGTTTGGCCTCTTCGTCGGCATATTGGCTTGCTTCGAGATTGGTTATCGCGTCGGACTCAATAGCTCAAGGACAAATCAGGAACTGGCGTATGAAGGCATCGGCGCCATAGATGCGGCCGTGTTCGCACTCCTAGGTCTCCTCCTCGGCTTCAGCTTTGCCGGCGCGATGTCCCGACTTGAATTCAGACACCAGCTCATTGTGCGAGAGGCTAACGCCATCGGTACGGCGTATCTTCGCCTGGACCTGCTGCCTCCGAGCGACCAGCCCCCAATACGCCATTTATTCCGGGACTATCTCGACGCGCGAGTCCGAGCCTATGAGAAGTTTGCCCACCGAGAAGCCGCCGCGCAGGAATTTGCGCGGGCGTCTGAATTTCAGCGGCAGATTTGGTCTCAGGCGTTTACAGCCAGCCAAGTGGACCAGACTCAAAACTCAGCCCGGCTCCTGTTGCCGGCCATCAACGAAATGATTGACGTTACCACCGCGCGTTCCGTCGCATTGGAGACCCACCTCCCTGCGCTGGTGTTCTACCTACTGATTTGCGTCGCGCTCATGACGAGTCTGCTCGCTGGCTATGCGATGTCCAAGCGCCGGAGGCGAAGTTGGCTCCATATCCTCCTTTATGCGGTGGTTATTTCGGTCACTATCTATGCCATCTTTGATTTCGATAACCCTCGCTATGGACTGATCAAAGCAGATGCCGCCGATAAAGCGCTGCTCCAGCTCCGCGATTCGATTCCATAAGGATGCAATGCCGTTCGGACAGTACGTTCGAACCTTTGGCTCCCCTCGGGAGCAATCCTTTTGACCACTGGGACTTTCCCGAGTTCCCCCCAAATGCATGAAGCCTCATAGTCATTTGCGGGCCGGGGTTACGAACAGCTGTCGAACCAAGCTCAAGAAGAAATTGGGCTTGCCACCCGACGATTCTCTGAACGACTTTCTCCGGCTTTACAGCATCAAGAGAAGCTCACTGTCGCAATGCCAGAGCAAATTTGTTACGCCGCAGTTTCGACAACTTGGGAAAGGGAGAACACATTATGCGTTTGCGAAGAATCTTGAGTCGGAGCCTTGCCCTGAGTACTTTCGCGCTGGTGCTGGCTGGCTCTGCAGCGGCGCAGCAGTACCAAATCCTTCGGGCAGACTACGGATACGGCAAACAGCGCATCGACGTCACCCAGCGGTTGCGCGACCTGGCCCGCTCGAATGCTTCGTTTCGAATGGGCAACAGCACTTTCGGCGTCGATCCCTCGCCGGGCAACGTGAAGACCCTGCGCATCCATGCTCGCGGACCTGGGGGCAATAGCCGAGTGTTTGAATATCGCGAAGGCAGCATCGTGGATGGCTCGCAGTTTTCGGGCTGGGGTGGAGGCAGGTGGGGCGACACTGTTCAGTATCAGATTCTGGGGGCCTGGTATGGAACCCCGAAGAGGAATGTGGACGTGACCCAACGACTGCGAGACCTGGCAAAGAGCAACTCATTTTTCCAGTTGCTGAACAAGACCCTGGGGGTGGATCCGGCGCCGGGCAGCATTAAGACTCTACGGATTTGGGCCCGCGGACCGCGCGGTGACGAGAAAATGTTCGAGTACAGTGAATACAGTTTGGTGGATGGGTCACAATTCTCCGGCTGGGGTAGTGGAAATTGGAATAACGCCGGTTGGAACGGGGGATGGAACGGCCGGCGGTAACTGTCTCCGGTCGTTGTGTGACGGGCCCGCGGCGCGCTCTCGCGTGCGGTTGGCTGCGGTGCAACTCCGTCCGCTGCCAGGCCGCTAGGCCGAATTTTGCGCCTCAGTACAAGTGAAAGTCGACCTCCACGGCGATTTCGACTGCTACATCGTGCCCATCCTTCTTGCCCGGTTCGAATTTCCAGTTCTTGACTGACTCGATGGCTTTCTGGTCCAGGCCCATGCCGAGCGCGTTAAGTATGCGTATGTTTGTCGGACGCCCACTGGAGTCCACCACCAGGCCCAGAACGCAGTTTCCCTGGTACTTCGCCTTGCGTGCCTCTTCGGAAAATTCAGGGTCGGTTTGATAAATGACGCGCGGCGGTGTCACTCCCTTGCCGACACGGAAAGTACCATCTCCAGTACCTGCCTCGTCGCCCGGCCCAACTCCACGACCGCGTCCCGGTCCAACGCCACCGCCGGAGCCTGGACCGATACCGCTGTTTGCGCCCGGACCATTCGACGGAATCACGGCGGAGGATTTTGGGTCGCCTAGGTTTGGCATGTTGGGCTTCATGGCCAGATTGACGTCAGGGGGGACAATCACGGTGGGCTCAACCGCCAACTTGGGAGTTGGATTCCGTATGACTGCGGCCGGCGGCGTGATCTGCCGCATCGAGGACTTCGGCAAACGACCCACCGAAGCCTGCAGCACATCGCCGTCGCCGCCACCACCACCACCACCGGCCTGGGTCTTCGCGGGCTTTAGTTGATAGTCGGAGAGAATCAAAGTAGTCCGATTCCGCTGGGTGGGTGCGGCGGGGACCGGACGGCGGGCGGTGACAAATGCGGCGCCGAAGATCAACCCAAGCACCAGCACGTGAGCCACAGTTGAACCCAGAGCTCCATTCTTCTTGTAGTTGTAGAAGCCCCAAATATCCTCGACCGGGATTGACTTCGATTCAAGCTTGAGTGGGGGATGTTCGGCAGGAAAGAGGAACTCCCTGAAGCCCTGAAAGAGCGACCTCCAAAGTGGCACAAATGTATCGGTCAGCAGGAGCTGAAGTTCCGGTTCTCTGTTGGGGTTCTGATCGACGTTGCCTGATGTCATCATTTTCGGATCCGACTCTTCCTGGTGGGCAGGCCGCGTTATTGTCGACGTTCTTCTACACAGAGTGTCGATCGTTTGAGATAAGTTGCCTGCTGAGGCGTAATTTCTTTCTTGATTTCGTGTAACGGGAGGAATTGGAAGGTGCCCGCCCACGACACCGAGCCGCGGAAACCGCGCTCTAATTGCGCTCTGTTTAATGGTTTCTCAGTGTTTTTCGTGGTCTTGGGTGTCATCCGCTGACCTGCATCGGGTGAAATTACGTTTAAGTGTTGGTTCGAGTCCTACCTGAGGAACCATTCTTTTTGCCTTGTGCACGGCTGCCGGTGTTGACTTGTTTGCGTGGGACTCATAGGCTTCTGGCCTCAAGCTGCTTTGGTTTGCGGAGTTGAGGAGCGAATGAGTTCAGGCCCCGTGCGTTCTGGTTCCCATCCATCTGCTGGTTCCGGTCCATCTTTTCATCCATCGACTCCTGGGTCGTTGTATGCGCCTACGCAGAACCTGCGGCGGATTGGGCTGGCGCCTTTTGTGGCGGTGCTGTTTGCTTACTGCGCGGGCGGGCCGTTTGAGCTGGAGTCGATGATATCGACGTCGGGGCCGGGGTTGGGGCTGACGTTTCTTCTGGTGGTGCCGCTGCTGTTTGCGGTTCCGATTGCGCTGGCCACGGCGGAGATGACGACGCTGATGCCGGTGGAGGGCGGGTTCTACCGATGGAGCCGCGCCGCTTTGGGAGACTTCTGGGGATTTCAGTGCGGCTGGTGGAACTGGACCGGGACGTTTCTGATGAGTGCTTCTTATGGCGTGGGGATGGCGGACTACCTGGAATATTGGTTTCCCGTGCATTCGCGGGCGGAGCATTGGGGAGTGGCTTTTGCGTTTCTGGTGCTGGTGGCTTATTTGAATGTGCGGGGCATTCATCTGGTGGGGAAGCTGACGCTGATGTTGCTGCTGATCATGTCGATCCCTCTGGTGGTTTTTATCGTGATGGGATTTCAGCACGCGCACTTCAATCCATTTCATCCGTTTTTCCCGACAGGGAGACCGTGGCAGGGAGCTTTCGGGGTGGGGCTGGCGATTGCGTTGTGGTCGTATGCGGGTTACGAGCAACTCTCGACGGTGATTGAGGAAGTGGAGAACCCGGCGCGGAATTTTCCGATTGGGCTGGCCATTGTGGTTCCACTGGCGGTGGGAATTTATGTGGTGACGATGGCGGCGGGGCTGGCGGCTTTGGGGAACTGGCAGGTGTGGGAGACAGGATATCTGGTGACGGCGGCGCGGCTAATTGGAGGGAATGCGCTGGGCACGTCGATTTTTGTGGCCGCGGTGCTTTGCACTTTTGTACTGCTGGACAGCACGGTGCTCTCGGTCACGCGGATTCCGCTGGCGATGGCGGAAGATGGGTATCTGCATCCCGCGCTGGCGAAGGTGAGCGCGCGGTTCGGCACGCCGGTGCGATCGATTCTGCTGTCGACGGCTTTTTGCGCTGGGCTTGCGCTGTTTACGGTGCCGCAGCTGATCGGAGTGTACGCGTGGACGCGCATGGCTACGTCGATTCAGACCGTGCTTTCGTTCTGGGAGCTGCGGAGGAAGTATCCGGATGCGGCGCGAAGTTTTCGTGTAGCCGGGGGCGCGGTGGGAGCGGGGTTGATTGTGATCGCTCCGACGCTGCTTTTCGCGTTCGCGATGAAATACAGCGATGTGCCTACGCGGAAGTGGGGATTGGTGAATCTGGCTTCGGGGCCGGTTGCTTATCTTTGGATACGGTACCGGCGCGGGCGGCGAGTGCGGGAGGGATCTGGGGGGGTGGTTGCGGAGTAGGAAATCGAGTAGAGGCAAGTTTCAGTTCGCGAGAAAGCGCGGGTAAAATATTTTGATGGCTGGCTTCTTTCATCCTGCTGCAGATTTGCCGGTGCTTGCTGTTCCTGTCCTGGATGTGCCGATCTTTGACGTTCCGGTTCTGACTACGGGGCGGCTTAGACTGCGCGGGCATCGCATTGGCGATTTTCCACATTGCGCTGCGATGTGGGGGGAAGCCGAGGTCACGCGATACATTGGCGGCAAGCCTCTTACGGAAGAGGAATCGTGGATGAAGTTGCTGCGATATGTTGGGCACTGGGCGTTGCTGGGCTTTGGATTTTGGGTGGTTGAGGAAAAGGCCACCGGCGATTTTGTGGGAGAGATTGGATTCGCCGACTACAAGCGGGATCTGGAGCCGTCGATGAAGGGAGTGCCGGAAATTGGGTGGGCTCTGGTTTCAAGCGCACACGGCAAAGGCTATGCGACCGAAGCGGTTCGGGCGGTTGTGGCGTGGGGTGACGCGCACTTTGCGGGGCCGCAGACGGCGTGCATCGTCGATCCGGAGAATCTGGCTTCGGTGCGGGTTGCGGTGAAGTGCGGGTACCGGGAGTTCCAGCTCACGAGTTACCGGGGACACGCGATGATGATGTTCGTGCGGGAGCGGGGCGAATTGCTTGGTGGTGGGTCATCTTGAAAAACACGGCCCCTCAGCGGCTAAAGCCGCGATTGAGTTCAGGGCATTTACGGCGCGTCTGAAGCCGCGCTCCTTCAAAACGATTTCAAACTGGGCCGTTACAGACTAGCTTGAGGGGTTGGTATGGCGAAAGTTACACAGCTCAATGTGAATGGGAGTTGGCGGACGGTTGATGCGGATGCGGACGCCAGCTTGCTCGTGGTGTTGCGCGATCAACTGGACCTGACGGGGAGCAAGTACGGGTGCGGCGAAGGGCAGTGCGGCGCGTGCACGGTGCTGATCAACGGAAGTGCGCGGCGATCGTGCATTACTCAGGTGGGAACGATCGGGCAGAAACAAATCACAACCATTGAAGGTCTGGCTAAGGGTGAGCGGCTGCATCCGGTGCAGGAGGCGTTTCTGGAGCAGGCAGCGATGCAGTGCGCCTACTGCACGTCGGGAATGATCATGAGTGCGGTTGCGCTTTTGAAGGCGAATAGCAATCCTACGGAAGGCGAGATCCGGCATTTTATGGAAGGCAACATCTGCCGGTGCGGGACGCACCCGCGCATTGTGGCGGCGATACGAAGTGCGGCGGAAGAGATGAAACATTCCTAAGCATGAGGGAGCCCAAGCGATGAGAGATGAGGCACACGAAATTCCGCTGGAACCGGAACGCTACGAATTGAGGGCGGGGCCAGCGTATTGGTTCGAAGTGGACCGGCGGGATTTTTTCAAGTTTCTGGGCGCGGGCATTCTGGTGGTGTGCGCGCTGAAGGGAACGCGCGCGCAAGAATCGGGTTCGGGACGACGGGCTTCCGGCGAAGAAGTTCCGCGGGAGATTGGGGGTTGGCTGCACCTGGGGCAGAACGGGACGGTCACCGTTTACACGGGCAAGGTGGAGGTTGGGCAGAACATTCGGACATCGCTGAGCCAGGCGGTTGCGGAGGAGTTGGTCATCCCGGTGAGCAAAGTCGAGATGGTGATGGGGGACACGAAGCTGACTCCGTTCGATATGGGGACGTTCGGGAGCAGGACGACGCCGACGATGAGTCCGCAACTGAGGAAAGCGGCAGCGGCGGCGCGGGAGTTGCTGATTGGTCTGGCGGCAAGCCAGTGGCGGGTGGATGGCGGGCGATTAGTCGCGGCTGAGGGCAAGATCACGGATCCGGAAACGAAGCGGTCGGTAGAGTATGCGGCACTGATCAAAGGAAAGGAACTCACGCAAACCATATCTGCCGAAGATGGACTGATGCCTGCGAGCAAGTGGAGGGTGCAAGGGCAGTCCGAGGCGAAAGTGCAGGGAAGCGAGTTTGTGACGGGGAAGCATCGGTATCCATCTGATCAGAAGGTTCCGGAGATGCTTCACGGGAAGATTCTGCGGCCGACCGCGTTTGGGGCGACGCTGACGTCGCTCGACACCGGGGAAGCGGAACGGATTCCGGGTGTCAAGGTTGTGCATGACGGGAATTTTGTGGGAGTGACGGCTCCGAGCACGGAGATTGCTTCTCGCGCGATCGCGGCCGTTCGCGCGGAGTGGAAGGTGGAACCGCAACCCTCGAATCAGGAGCTGTTTGAGTATTTGAAAAAGAATGTCGTGGAGGGAGACGACCCGACGGGGGATGAGTCGCGATACGAAGTGGGAGCGGTGGAGAAAGCGCTGGTTTCGGCCGAGCATCGATTGCAACAGAGTTACACGGTGCGCTACATCGCGCACGCTCCGCTGGAGCCGCGGGCCGCGGTGGCCGAGTGGTCGGGCGACGAGCTAACGGTATGGACCGGGACGCAGCGGCCCTTCGGGGTGCGAAGCGAACTGGCGGAAGCGTTTCGGATTCCGGAGGAACGCGTGCGGGTGCTGATGCCCGATACGGGCTCGGCGTATGGGGGCAAGCATACGGGAGAAGCGGCGGTGGAAGCGGCGCGATTGGCGCGGGCGGCGAAGCGGCCGGTGAAACTGGTGTGGACGCGGGAAGAGGAATTCACGTGGGCATATTTTCGCCCGGCGGGGGTGATTGAGGTGAGCGGCGGAGTGCGAGGAGATGGCACGCTCGTGGCCTGGGAATTTCACAACTACAATTCGGGGTCGGCGGGAATTCGAAGTTATTACGATATTGCGAACCAGCGGATCGAATTTCATGAAACGCGCTCGCCGTTGCGGCAGGGATCGTACCGGGCGCTGGGGGCGACGGCGAATCACTTTGCGCGGGAATCGTTTATGGACGAATTGGCGCGACAGGTGGCGATGGATCCGCTGGAATTCCGGAGGAAGAATCTGAAGAACGAGCGGTTGCGGGCGGTATTTGAAGCGGCGGCGAAAAAATTTGGCTGGGGACGAGCGAAGGTTGCGGGGCAGGGTTTCGGGATGGGAGGGGGATTCGAAAAGGCGGGCAACGTGGCGACGTGCGCCGAGGTTGCGGTGGATCGAACGTCGGGCGAGGTCAAGGTGGTGCGCGTGGTCACGGCTTTCGAATGTGGAGCGATTGTGAATCCTGACAATTTGCGGAATCAGATTGAAGGATCGAACATCATGGGACTGGGTGGAGCGCTTTTCGAGGCTATTGAATTCGAGAATGGGAAGGTGCTGAACGGACGGTTCTCGAGTTACCGCGTACCGCGGTTCAGCGATGTGCCGGTGCTGGAGACGGTGCTATTGGATCGCAAGGACATTGCTTCGGCGGGTGCGGGAGAGTGTCCGATGATCGGTTTGGCTCCGGCGATCGGGAATGCGATTTTCGATGCGACCGGCGTGCGATTGCGGTCGCTGCCGATGGTTCCTGACGGGCTGAAGGTGGCGTAGAGTGCCCGCCAAAAATCAATTCCTAAGCGGTTTCGGGCAGTGGTAGGATAGCGGGCTGTTTCAGGATTCCGGACGTTTTCGTTTCAGACGTTGTAAGTTTCAAAACTTTTAATTTCGAACGTTTTAGTTTCTCAAATTTTAATTTCACATATTGGAATTGCAATGACGAGAGCCTCGCGTGCGGTGGCGTCTCCCCGGGTGGTGTGCATTGAGGACTTCCGTCCGATCGCGCGCCAGAGAGTGCCGAAATCAGTATTCGATTATCTCGATGGCGGCGCCGAGGGCGAGGTGACGCTGCGGGAGAATTGCAGAATATTTAACGATGTGACGTTCCGGCCGCGGCATGCGGTTGCGGTGGCTGGGTGCGATTTGCGGACGCGGGTTCTGGGCTTTGATCTTTCGCTTCCTTTTTTGCTGGCGCCGGTGGGGTACAGCCGGTTGATGCATCCGGGAGGGGAAGTGGCGGCGGCGCGGGCTGCGGGCAGGGCGGGCACGGGATATATTCTTTCGACGATTTCCGGACACAAGCTGGAAGATGTGAAGGCGGGTTCGACGGGGCCGGTGTTCTACCAGCTTTACTTGATGGGCGGGCGCGGTGCGGCGGAGGCTGTGATTGAACGGGCGCGCGTGGCGGGATTCTCGGCGCTGGTAGTGACGATTGATACTCCGGTGTCGGGAATTCGGGAGCGCGACCATCGCAATGGAATGAAGGAGCTGATCAGTGGCGGGCCGCTGGCGAAAATACCGTTTCTTCCGCAGGTGCTGTCGCGTCCGGGGTGGTTGATGGAGTACCTGCTGGACGGGGGTCTGCCGGGATTGCCGAACGTGGTGGTGCCGGGTAAAGGGCAGATGCCGCTCGTGGACATCAATGCGGCGCTGGCGGAATCGGCGGTGACGTGGGCCGACTTGCGCTGGATTCGCGAGCTGTGGCGTGGTCCGATTGTAGTTAAGGGTGTGCTGACGGGCGACGATGCGCGGTACGCGATGGACGAAGGAGTAGCGGCGATTTCAGTATCGAATCATGGGGGGCGGCAGCTGGATGGAGTTCCGGCATCTTTGCGGGCATTGCCGGAGGTGGTGGACGCGGTGAAAGGACGCATTGAAGTCTGGATGGACGGCGGCATTCGCCGCGGCACCGACATTGCGAAGGCTCTCTGCATGGGAGCGCGGGCGGTGCTGTGCGGGAGAGCTTATGCGTATGGCCTGGCGGCGGCGGGTGAAGCGGGAGTGGAGCGCGCGATTGAAATTTTGCGAGTTGATCTGGAGCGGACTTTGCGGTTGCTCGGGTGTGCGTCGGTGAGGGAATTGGATGGGTCTTATGTGAATGTTCCGAAGGGGTGGGAAGTTTGATGAGAGGGTGGGATGTTGGTTGAGAGATCTGATGAGGAAGCGAGCCAAACGCGCGATTAATGCGTCGCAAAGAACGCGATGCTTTGCGCGGCTCGCCCGGATTCCCTCGGCAAGCTCGGGACAGGCTCTTCGCTGCGCAAAGAACGCTTGCTCAGGATGACAATCGAGGGGGTGGCTATGCAGTGGACTCAGATTTACGATCCGCTTGGGCATTGGTGGCTTTCTACGCTGGTGGCGGGGCTTCCGATTATTGTGCTTTTTGGATTGCTGGCGGGGCTTAAGGTGAAGCCGCACTGGTGCGCGATTGCGGGCGCGTCGACGGCGGTGGCAGTGGCGATTATTTTTTTCAAGATGCCTCCGGCGCTGGCGGCGGTGAGTTTCGGGTATGGGGTAGCGTACGGCATTTTGAAAATTGCGTGGATCGTTCTGGCCGCGGTATACCTCTACGACATTTCGGTGGAAACGGGGCAGTTTGAAATCATGAAAGAGTCGGTCGCGGGAATTACCGCCGACCGGCGGCTGCAAGTGTTGCTGGTGGCATTTTGTTTTGGCGCGTTCATTGAAGGAGCGGCGGGATTTGGAGCACCGGTGGCGATTGCGGGAGCGTTCATGATCGGGCTGGGCTTCCGTCCGTTCCACGCGGCGGCGCTTGAATTTGATTGCGAATACTGCGCCGGTGGCCTGGGGAGCGATTGGCACGCCAGTGCACGCGCTGGCGGCGGTTTCGGGGCTGCCGGAGTCCGATCTGAACGCGATGATCGGCCGCATTCTTCCATTCACGGCTGTGATTGTACCGTTCTGGCTGGTGACGCACCATGGTCAGTTGGAGAGAGACTTTCGAAGTTTTGCCGGCGATCCTCGTGGTCGGCGTGTCGTTCGCGCTGACGCAGTTTTTCTGGTCCAACTACGTGGACAGCAATCTGGTGGACATCATGGGCGGAGTGGTTTCGATTGTCGCGACGTCTTGATTTTTCTGCGCTTCTGGAAGCCGAAAAGATCTGGCGTTTTGATTACGACGACAAGGCGCTCGCTCTTCCGCCAGCCACGGCGAAAATCAGCGACGACGTTGGCGGCGAATGGCCGGCGAAGAAGTTCGATGGACTACGTCCAGACGCGCAGCTACCTACAGCGCGGGCAGGTTCTTGAAGGCCTGGATGCCATTTGCGATCCTCTCTTTGTTTGTGCTGCTGTGGGGGCTGCCGACGATCAAGCTGGCGATGAATGAGGCCACTACGCCTGCGTTTCAGGTGGTGCTGGCGAACGGCAAAGTGCGGCCGGGCCCCCGGGATGGGATGTACCTTATCTTGCACAATGCCATTTCGCGCGCGGCCCGTCGTCGCGAAGCCCACGCCGGAAGGCGGCGCGCTACGATTTCAACTGGCTCTCGGCGACGGGGACAGGCTGTTTTCTTCGCGGCGATTGTTTCGGGATTGCTGCTCGGGCATGGGCCCGTTGCAATTGATGAAAATATTCTGGAGAACGCTGGTGCGCATGCGGCTGGCCATGGTCGCAATCTCGTTCATGCTGGGGCTGGGCTTTGTGACGCGCTACTCGGGGCTGGACGCGGTGCTGGGCCTGGCGTTCACGCGCACGGGATGGCTGTATCCATTCTTCGGGACGTTTCTGGGATGGCTGGGCGTTGCGCTCACGGGCAGCGATACCTCTTCGAACGCGCTCTTCGGGAGCTTGCAGAGAATTACTTCGCAGCAACTTGGCATCGATCCGGTGCTGATGTGCGCGGCGAACAGCGCGGGCGGAGTGATGGGGAAAATGGTCGACGCGCAGTCGATTACCATCGCGACTTCGGCGACCGAGCAGGTCGGCAACGAAGGCATTATTTTCCGCTTTGTCGCGTGGCACTCGATCGCGCTGTGCTCGATCGTTGGAATTATCGTGATGCTCTACGCTTATGTCTTCCGCGCAGGCGTTCCGCATGGTTTGACGTTTGTGAAGTAGCAACACGGGGGGCTTGCGCTTCTCCGGCGGCTAAAGCCGCAGTTGATTCGAGCGCACTCACGGCACGGCTAAAGCCGCACCCTTTCAAAACTGATTTAGGCCGAGCTACTACTAGCACCTCTGCCATATTTGGGAGATTTCCATGCGTTATCGCTCGAAGGTTATGTCCCGTATTTTCGTTTTGTTTCCTCGTGCTGTGTTTCTGGCTGCGATGACGATTTCAGTGGCTGCTCAGGTATTGACGAGCGGCGACCTTTCTCGCCTGCGCTCCGTCGGCGGTGTGGCGCTCTCGCCCGACAGCCGCTACATTGCCTATACGATCATCCTGCGTGATCGCCCCGGCCGGCCGTATAGCCAACTCTGGGTGATGGATCTGAGCACGGAGAAGAGCGTCCGCCTGGGCGGTGACAAGCCCGCCAGCGGCCCGCTGTGGTCTGGCGATAGCAAGTGGATCGCATTCCACGGCGCTGATGGCGACAAGCACGGCCTTTTGATCGCGCATCCCGATGGCAGCGGCACAACCTTCCTGGCGCGCGACGGCGGGTACCAATTCTCCGCTGCCGGGAACGGGGAAGGACATCGCGTGGTCGCCGGACGGAAAGCAGATCGCCTTCGTCTCTTCCACGGCGGGCGAAGGCGCCGCCGAAGCCAGCGGCGATCCCATGGTCATTACGCGCTATCTCTATAAGCCCGACGCGGGCGAAGGGCTCACGCGCTTCAACGACAATCAGCGCCTGCATATTTTCGTTGTGGACATCGCGTCCAAGCAGGTGCGCCAGCTCACCCAAGGCAATTACGACGAGCATTCCATTGATTGGTCTCCCGACGGAAAGCAACTTGTCTTCGCTTCCAACCGCGAGCCCAATCAGGATGAGTTTTTCAACTACGACCTTTTCACGCTGCAGCTCGCCGACAACAGTATTCGCCGCCTAACCGCAACGGAATCCTGCGAATACGATCCGCTGTGGTCGCCGGACGGCAAGATCTATCGTCTATCGCGGGACGCGGCGCGGGCTTACCGACCGCGAAACCACCATGGAAGACACGCATGTCTGGATGATGAATGCCGACGGCAGCACTCGCCGCGAAATCGGCGAGTGTGATTGACAACCGCCAGGGCGCGCCGCAGTGGGCGCCGGATGGCAGCGCCGTCTATTTCACCGTGCAGGAACGCGGCAGCATTCATCTGGTGCGCCTGCCCATCTCCGGCGGCCAGCCGGAATACGTGGTGAAAGAAGCTGGCGGCGGTTGGGGGCTGGTCGGTCGGCAGGAACCGGGCGGTCGCTTACGCGTTTCACCACGCCGCGCGACGCCGCGGAGCTTTATCTACAAATCCGGCGCAGCCGCGTCACGCAAGCTCACCGATCTCAACCAGGAGCTTCTCGCGGGTAAGGCCATTGCCGAGGTCGAATCCTTCACCTTTGTCAGCAACGATAACCGGTTCGAGGTGGAAGCCTTTCTTACCAAGCCGATCGGCATGACCGCCACCTCGCAAGCATCCGCTCATCGTGGTGATTCATGGAGGACCGCACGGAGCAGAATGGTCCGGGCTTCAACTTCAAGAACCAGATCTATGCCGCGCATGGTTACGCCGTGCTCAATGTGAACTATCGCGGCTCTACGGGTTACGGCCAGAAGTTTGCCGATGCTGTTTTCGGCGACCAGGACGGCAACGAAGGCCAGGACGTTCTCTACGGCGTCAGCGCAGCGGTGCGGCGCTACTTGTGGATCGATCGCGAGCGCATGGGGATCGAGGGAGTGAGCTACGGCGGCCAGCTCACCGATTGGCTCATCACCCAGACCAACGAGTTCAAGGCGGCGATTCCCACCGCCGGCATCGCGAATCTGGTCAGCTATAACTACATGACCTACTACAACCAATACGAGGAGATGGAGTTTGGACAATTCCTGCACCAGGGAAACCTGATGGATGTCGCCTGGGAGCGCTCCGCGCTGAAACATATCGCCGCCGCGCATACGCCGACGCTCATCATCCACGGCGAGAACGACAATGATGTTCCCATCGCGGAAGCGGAGCAGCTTTTCATCGCCCTTAAAGACGTAGGGGTCGAGACGGTTTTCCTTCGCTATCCGCGCGAAGGGCACGGGCTCTCCGAGGTTAAACATCAGATCGACGCCACGGATCGATCCATCGCGTGGTACGAGCAACACTTTCCGAAGCCTGGTGCTGAAGGCGTGACCAACGTTCAGCCGTAGGTCACGTCCCGATTATTGGTCTTCTTTCTTTGCAGGTTCTTTGGGTAAACCTTTCTCGATGGGCTTGCGGGGAAGCATCTGGTCGCGCATGGCGGCATCGTAGACGAAGCTGGCGACGATGACGCTGATCTGCTTGAGATCATCGGGCTGGAGGCGGTCGTAGACGTCCATGTTCGAGTGATGGGTGCGGGTCTCGTACTCGATGGGATCCTGGATGAACTGGAATCCGGGGATGCCGACGGCGTCGAACGAGAGGTGGTCGGTGCCGCCGGTATTGCGCATGGTGATGGTATCCATGCCGAGATCTTTGAAGGGCTTCATCCAGGCTTCGAAGATGGGAGCTACGGCTTCGTTCTCCTGCAGGTAGATGCCGCGAATCTTGCCGGTGCCGTTATCGACGTTGAAGTAGGCGGAGACTTTCGCCTGCTCGGGTTTTATGGTGACGTCTCCGGCTTCGCGGCGTAATAGCGTGGGCATGCCTTGCATGCCGGGCTCGTCCATGGGCGGACGCGAGCCGAAATGATGCTCGACGTAACCTTGCGAGCCGAGCAGACCTTCCTCTTCACCGCTCCACAGGCCGATGCGGATAGTGCGGCGGGGCTTGATGTCGAGCGCCTTTAGAATGCGGACGGCTTCCATCATGACGATGGTTCCGGCGCCGTTGTCGGTGGCTCCGGTGCCGGCGTGCCACGAATCGAGATGGGCGCCGAGCATGACGACCTCATCCTTCTTGTCTTTGTCGGTGCCGGGAATTTCGGCGATGGTGTCGTACTGCATGGGGTCGTCGTCGTAGAAAGTGTTGGTGACATTTATTTCGAGAGAAACGTCTTTCTTTTGCTGCAGGAGACGGGCGATGCGGCTCCAGTGCTCGATCGCCATGACGAGCTGAGGAACGGTGGTGGTTTCTCCCGGTTTGTAGGATCCGCCCTGCTGCACGAAGACAGTGCCTCCGCCGGAGGTTCCGCGGTAGCGGTCGATTACGGCCAGAACTTTTTCATCGGCGAAGAACTGGTTGAGATCTTTGGTGAACTGCTGGCGCTTCATGAAATCGGCGAAGGTGAAGGCAGGATGATCGGGCGGGATCTGGTAGTCGGAGAGCTTGGACAGATCGTCGTCGCTGAGGCGTTTGTAGGGAGCTTCGCTGATGGGTTTGACTTCGGGGTCAGCGCCGAGGATCACGATCATGCCGGCGAGCTTGCCTCTGTATTTCTCGAAGTCTTTCTTGTCGGTGATGTTCGCGCGAATGCATTTGCCCTGGATGACGCCGTTGGTGCCGGGAGTCCATGCTTTGGCGTAGACGAGCATGGGAGCGATATCGGGCGAGGTCATGCGAACGTTGACGTATTGGTTGGCCCAGCCGCGGCCGAACGGTCCCCAGGGCTCGAGGTGGGCGTTGGAGAGGCCCATGGCGGTGAACTGGTCGCGAGTCCACTCGTTGGCGCGCTTCATGTTGGGAGAGCCGGTGAGGCGCTCGCCGATGGAGTCCATTAATCCCGTGGCGTAGTCCATCACTTTGGAGTTGTGGAAGCCTTCGTAACGGATGCGGGTGATGGTTTCGAGATCGACTTTTTCCTGGGACCATGAAGGGACGACGGAGGATAGCAGAAGCAGAAGGCTGGCCAGGCGGATGAAGGTCTTCATGACGAGAGCTCCTGAGGGAAGATTGAACCGGGGATTATACAGGAGGAGGGCGTTATTCTTTCGCGCGGGGATTCTCATCCAGTGAGTTCGATTTGTTCTGATCGGGGTTCGAGTCTTCGATTCCGGCGGATGGTTTGGGGTCGTCGTCCTCGGTATTTTTCGTGATGTATTGGACGATGAGGGAAATGCGGCGGTTGGAGGGGTCGAGGGAATCGTTGAGGTTGCGGAGGCGTTGATCGGCGAATCCGCGGACCTGGGTGACCTGGGTGGGTCCGAGGCCGTTGGCTTGCATGAGGCGGCGGGCGGCGTTGGCGCGGTCGGCGGAGAGTTCCCAGTTGCCATAGTTGCGGTTGGAGGCGGCGTAAGGTTTGGAATCGGTATGGCCTTCGATGGAAATCTTGTTGGGAAGTTTGCCGAGCTCTCCGGCGAGGGTGACGAGCAACTCGCGGCCGTCGGTATTGAGTTGAGGGCTGCCGCTTTTGAAAAAGGTTCCGGAAGCGGATTCCATGAGTTCGATGCGAAGACCTTCGGCGGTGAGGGTGATCTTGATCTGGTTCTTGATTTTGTCGAAATCGTTCATCTGGCGGATGGCGCGCTGTAGCTGGTCTTTGAGCTTGGGCATGTTGTCTTTGGTGAGGAGGAAATTGTCACCGGTGCCGGCGAGGTTCGAGCCCAGCTTTCTGGAAGTGCCGGTGGGATCTTTGAAATATCCGGCGACGGCCTGGCGTACGACCTTGTTGGTGTTGAGCAGCCACAGGACGATGAACAGAGCCATCATGGCGGTGACAAAATCGGCATAGGCGACCTTCCAAGCTCCGCCATGAGGGCCGGTGTGACGGGCTCTTTTCTTAACGAGGAGAATGGGGCGGGGTTTGTCCATGAGAGGCGGGATGGGTTAGTCGGGGGCGGCTGCGGCTTGGGGAGAGGCTTCGGGAGCGGGAGTGGGGGTGTCGGCGGCGCGATTGCGGCAGGCGGCTTCGACTTCCTTGAAGGACGGGCGAACATGACCGGGCACGGCGCGGCGGGCTACCTCGACGGCCATGATGGGAGCGGTGCCTTTCAAAAAAGAGACAATGAGCACGCGCAGGACGTAGAGGAAGGCGTGCTCGTCGTCGGCGGTCTTGGTCATGTTGGCGGCGATGGGGCCGACCAGGCCGTAGCACAAGAGGATGCCGAGGAAAGTTCCGACGAGGGCGGACGCGACTTTTTTCCCGATCTCTTCAGGAGGGCCGCCGAGGGCGCCCATGGTGATGACGACGCCGAGAACGGCGGCGACGATGCCGAGACCGGGCAGGGAATCAGCCATGCTGCTGAGGGCGATGGTGGGTTGGGCAGAATCGTGCTGGTGGACGTCAAGGTCGAGGTCGAGCATTTGATCGAGATCGAAGGCATCGACGCCGGTGATGGCCATGCGCAGGGAATCACAGACAAAGTCACGGACGTAGAGGGTCTTGAGAACTGCGGGAGCTTTCGAGAATAAGGAGCTTTTCTCCGGCTCCTCGACGTCGTTTTCGAGCGCCATAAGGCCGTCTTTGCGGGCCTTGTTGAGGAGTTCGTACATCGTCTTCAGCGAATCGACGTACGCCTGCTTGGTGTAGCGGGAGCCGGAGAAAACGCCGCCGATTCCGCCGGCAATCTGGCTGAGAATGTGAAGAGGATTGGCGATGAGGACGGTGCCGATGGCGGCGCCGCCGATGATGATGAGTTCGGCGGGCTGGAGCAGAACGCGGATGTTGCCTTGCTCCATGAGGTAGCCGGCGGCTACTGCACCGAAGACAACCACGATGCCAATGATGGCAAACATAGGTCAGTTCTTGGCGGATGGGCTGGATTCGCCCACCGCGGCGGCACCGGGCGGAGGCGGCGCGATTAAAGTTTCAAGGGGCGGAGGTTGGGCACGCTGGAGCAGCGAGTCGACAGTATCGCCGGGCAGAGCGCCGGCGCGCCCCATGGAAACCGACACAGACAATTCGGCTCCCCACCACTGAATGGTGGCGCTCGACATCAGCTTGAACATGCGCTGGCTGACGGTTTCGAGAGCGTCCTCTCCGCAGCCGCTTAGGATCACGAGGAAACGGTTGTCGCTCCAGCGGCCGACGAAGTCGGTTGGCCACACTGTGTTTCTCAAGGTGCGAGCCAGGACGCGCAGAATGGAGGTGGCAGCCTCCTGCCCGTAGCGGAGGCCGAAGTGGCTGAGG
Source organism: uncultured Acidobacteriaceae bacterium (assembly GCA_963827005.1). Classification (GTDB taxonomy): domain Bacteria; phylum Acidobacteriota; class Terriglobia; order Terriglobales; family Acidobacteriaceae; genus Sulfotelmatobacter. Next base: position 164,569 of record CAWGZD010000004.1, on the reverse strand, counting down.
GTATTGGCCTGGAGAAAAACGATGCTGAAGGGAATCTGAAGGTCGGCGAAGGTGCCCAGCATTTCGCGCAGGTGAGACTGCATCAGGGCTTGATTGGGCAAGCCGGTGGCGTCATCGAGGTAGCCGCGTTCTTTCATGCTGCGGTCGTTGGGGTCGGGACCGGCGACGGTGAACTCGCCTTCAAAGGTCTGGATGATGCCGATGATGGAGCCGTGCTTATCGCGGAGAGGGATGGCCCAGGTGTGAACCGGAGTTCGATACCCTGACTTGTGGTGAATGAAGCTCATGGCTTCGACCGGCTGGGCGAGGCGCAGGGCGGTGGCGATGGGGCATTTCTCGGCGCACATTTCACAAGCGATCTGGTTGCAGTGGAGAAGAACATTGTCGGTGCAGTTGTGGCCGAGGACATCGATGCGGGCGTAGCCGGTGATCTGGGCCGCGCCGTCGCTCCAGAAGACAATTTTTTTCTGCAGGTCGAGCACGCTTACGCCGATTTGGAGGCCGTCGAGGATGTCGCGGTAAGTCTCGGGATCGGAGAAGACGGGCATAGCTGGCGCAAGGGTGCTGCTGGTTTCTCCATCGGCAGAAACGCGTGCGACTTCAGAGGCGCGGGCGAGGCAGAATCGGGAATCCGGCAGGGGAATTCGGCGAAAAGTTGGATTTGCAGTGGGTTAGGGGATGGCACTTTAGCGACAGGGGAATAGCACGAGAGTGCCATTTGCAAAATCCTGCGTCGCGTTTAATTTCGCAGGTGAGCAGTTCTGGGGGAGGGCTGCCCGGGCGCCTCGATCTCGAAAGAGATCGAGGCGCTCGTTATTTGGGGAGAGATTGTCATCGGGACTCTGCGTCTTGCGGGCGGTCCCAGGTGTTGGGTCTTAGGTTTTGCCTAAGACCTGTGGCGCAGGACCCAAGACCTCACGCGCGCTGCCGATCAATTAGTGGAGATGGTGAAGTTGACGGTGATCTTGGCCTGGGTTTCGACGGCTTCGGCGCCTTCGAAGTGAGGCTTGAAGTGCCATTGGCGGACGGCGTCCTGAGCGGCGGAGGCGAGGATGTGGGGGCCGCTTACGACGCGCAGATTCTGGATGATTCCATCCTTACCAATGAGAGCCTGCAGGATCACGGAGCCCTGCACCTTCATCTGCCGCGCCAATAGCGGATAGTTGGGGCGTACGGGGCGGGTCACGATCTCAGAGGCGTCGGCGGACATCTGCACGCGCTCGGCTGCGGCGCTGGTGACTTTTCCGGCGGTTTCGGCGTCGCCGGTGACGGCGGCTTCGGTTACGGGTTGCGGAGGCGTGCCGGGCTGCAAATCCACGCGCACCGAACTGCTGCCGGGACGAATGGTGCGATGCGAATCGCCGGCAACGACTTCTACTTCCAGAGGGGGAAGAACGGTTCGCGTGGTAGTGGCGACGGCGGGCGGCGGAGTTTGCGGGGCGGCAGTTTGGGTTGCGGCAGTTTTGGCTGCAGAGGCGAGCTGATGCTTGGGTTTGGGCGCGGTGGTGGGTTTGGTGGCCAGCGCAGCAGGTTGCGCGGGAGTGATTTTGGGAGCGGGAGAAGTCTCGGCCGGCTGGTCGGATTCGGCTTCGGGAGTGTCGGGGAACCAGAAGTCGCGATCGTGCCAGAGCACGATGCCCAGAGCGAGGAGTAGCAGGCAGAGCGACCCGACCATTAATTTCCGCTGTTTGGGATCTTCGGGTACACGCTTGGCGGAATCCCGCAGCAAGGCTTGGTCGGGCTTCTTTGCGATGGTGTTCGGAGTTGACATGGTGGAAACCGGGGTTGCATCCCGGGGGAGGCTGGCGCAATCGATAGTATGCCTCGAAAACGCGATAAAGGCCAGCAAAAGGTGCGAGTTTACCAGACTCTGACGGGGTATGATTCCCTCAGCAGGCGTGGCCGGAAAACCCCGTCTGGGACGAAACTTTCAGAGGGTCTGGTGAATCCCATGCTGCAAGCCAAAGATAAGTCCTTTGCGGGAGCACATTTCCTGCTAAAACCGCCTGATCTGTGAAGGTCACTTCATGAAGAACGATGCTCGAAAAATCAACGAAAGCAAAGTGGATGGGAATAAATTCCGCCAAATGGGCCGGCGCGAGCTGCTTAAACTGACGCCGGTGCTGGCATTGGGAGCGTTTGCCATCCCCAGCCTGCAGGATGGATTGCTGAAGAAGGGGTTGGGGTTCAGCGACTGGGCTTCGGCGCGGCTTTTTCGGTCCGGTCATCGGGCGCCAGAGTTCGACAATTCCGAACTCACTCCGTTCGCGAAATTTCCCATCAATGGATATGACGTGGACGACCCTGGGGTGATCTTTGAAAACTGGACGCTGACTGTCACCGGAGCGGTTAAGAAACCTGGGGACTACACCTTGGCGCAGGTGCAGGCGCTGCCGCGCTTTCGGCAGAACACGCGCCACATTTGCGTGGAAGGATGGGATGTGATTGGGCGGTTCGGCGGGGCGCGGCTTTCGGATTTTCTGGTGATGGTGGGTGCGGATCCTACCGCCCGCTTCATCGAGGTGAACTGCGCTGACGACTATTACGAGTCGCTGGACATGGCGACGGCGCTGCATCCGCAGACCTTGCTTTGTTATGAGATGTATGAACAGCCCTTGACCCGGGCGCATGGCGCGCCACTGCGACTGCAGATTCCCACCAAGATCGGCTACAAGCAGGCCAAGTATTTGACGGATTTAAAAGTTTCGCACGTGCGGGATCGAGTCGGGTACTGGGAAGATCAGGGCTATTCGTGGTTTTACGGATTGTGAAGCTTGAGGTGTGAGTGTCGGAGGTGGGAATGAGCGGGGCCGTTATCGAAATCGTTCAGGCTAAGGGGAAGAACGCCGACGGGGAAGAAGAAGCGGAAGTAGTGGGACGGGCGGCTTATGAGCATCCGTTGGCGGTGCGACTGTGCCACTGGCTAAACGCAGTGTCGCTGTTTGTGATGGTCGGAAGCGGGCTGCAGATTTTTCGCGCTTTCCCTAGCTTTGGGGCCAAGATTCCGCAGAAAGACTTGCTGCACTGGCCGAGAGCGTTCGCCATTGGCGGATGGCTCGGTGGCGCGCTGCAGTGGCACCTTACCTTCATGTGGATCTACATTGCTACCGGTTTGTTCTATCTTGGCTACCAGCTTTTCAGCGGAAACTACCGGCAGGTTTTATTTACGCATCGCGACGTTCCGGGCGTCTGGCCGATGGTTCGGCATTATTTTTTCTTTGGCCCGAAGCCACCGGTTCGCGAAGCTTACAACCCGCTGCAGAAGCAGGCTTACACGGCCGCGATCGGGCTGGGAGTTCTCTCGGTGCTTACCGGGCTTGCGGTGTGGAAGCCTGTGCAGTTTTCCTGGCTGGCCTGGATGATGGGAGGATTTCACTACGCGCGCATCTGGCATTTCGCAGTAATGTGGGCAATTTTGTTTTTTTTGCTGGGGCATCTGGTGATGGTGATTTTGCATGGCTGGAACAATTTTGTTTCCATGATCACGGGTTGGAAGAAAGATCCGGAATACTGACGCGAAAGGTCTTGGGTCTTAGGTCTCAGATGTTCGGAAATCCCAGACCTGAGACCTGAGACTAAGACCCAGAACCCAAGACCCCTTACGAGGCGAGCAGCGAGGATTGCGAGCAGGGATGTCCGAGCCAAGCATAGTGTTGAACAACCCGGGGCCAACCGGCGGCACGCGCGAGCAGGATCTGATTTTGAGCGTGCAGCGGGGGCAGCATGAGTTGTTTTACGAACTGGTGCGGCCTTATGAACGGCGGGTTTACGCGGCGGCTCTCGCGATTCTGCGGAACGAGCATGATGCTGAGGATGCGGCGCAGGAAGCGATGCTGAAGGCTTTTGCGAATATCCGGCAATTCCGGGCGGAGGCGCGATTCAGCACGTGGCTGATCCAGATCACGGTGAATGAAGCCTTGATGCGCCGGCGAAGGGAGCGAACTGTCGTGATGGAAGGCATAGACGGGCATCGTTCGGGCTCGGGCAATGAAGAAAGCGAATATGCGCCGCGGGATTTCGCTGACTGGCGCGAGATTCCATCCGAAGCGCTGGAGCGCAAGGAAGTACGGCAGCGGCTGGCGGAAGCACTGGGTACTCTCGACCGGAAGTATCGCGAAGTGTTTGTGTTGCGTGACATGGAACATTTGAACATTCAGGAGACCGCCGAAGCGCTGGGCATCACGGTGGCTTCGGTGAAGACGCGGTTGCTGCGGGCGCGGCTGATGCTGCGCGATCTGCTGGCCGCCGGGTGGGAGCAGGGCTGGTTCAGCCGGCTGCCGTTCGAGAAGGGGAACAAGCCGTGGTAGAGAACCAGAAAATGTCGAACTGCGAACAGGTGTGGCGCGAGATTTCGAACTACGTGGACGGGGACATCGACGCGGCGCTGGGCTCAGCGATGGACGAGCATTTCCGCGGCTGCCAGCGCTGCGCTTCGCTGCTGGCCGGGACGCGGAATGTGGTCCGGCTTTATGGGGATGAACGCATGCTCGAAGTGCCTGCCGGCTTCGGGCAGAGGCTGGAGAAGCGATTAGAGAAGCGGCTGGCGAGAAATGCTGCTGGGAGCGGGAAGGGATGGTCGAGTTGGTCGGCGTGGCTGGTGCCGGTGGCGGCGATGGTTTTGATCGCGGGAGGAGTGCTGTTGACCAACTCGCTGACTGGAGGACGTCTCATGCGGTCGTACCATGCGGAACCCGCAAACAATATTCCTCCCGACCTGGTCGTGGTGGTTTCCGATGGATCGAAGCTCTTTCACGTCCCGGGATGTCCGTTCATTCACGACAAAGCTTCAGAGCGGACGACTACTGCGAAAGAAGCGATGCGGGATGGGTATGTGCCCTGCACGCGGTGTTTGCGGCAGTATTTGAAGACCGGGCTGACGAGGCGTCCTGGGGCGGAGGCTGCGGATGTTGCTCAGCCGGAGGCAGACGGAGATGTAGAGGAAGTTCTAAATACCGCCGGACATTAGAAAAGCGCGGGCGGTTAGCCCGCGCCTGCGTTCTGGACGAACGAAATTAGTTGGGCTTCATCTGGTCGTTCTTCATGGTGTCATCTTTCTTCATCGTGTCGTCCTTCTTCATACTGTCATCTTTCTTCATGGTGTCGGTCTTGGCCGTCTTCTTGTTGGCTTTGGCGGTCTTTGGCTTGGCGGTGCTCTTGCTGTCGTCCTTTTTCATCGAGTCGTCTTTCTTCATTGTGTCTTGCTTCATGTTGTCTTGCTGCATCGAATTCCCGCTGGACTGGGCAAAGGCTGCCATCGAAGCGGCCAGGATGCAGGCGAGCGTCAAGCCGAGAGTCTTCTTCATAATGTTCTCCTTGTGAGTAGCGAGTAAGGTCGACCGGCAGGTTTCGGCCTGCAGGCTTGAGATGAGATGAGCCGGCGCGGGCAAAGTTACACCAGGAGGCGGCAAGAATCAATCAATTGGGGGGTGGTGCAGTTTGGCTTACGCGCTCGACCGGTTGAGCGGGAGATCCTTCGCTACGCCTGAAAAACGGCTCCGCTCAGGATGACATTCGAGGGCCGCGCCCTTTCAAAGCGGCATCTCTTCGCGGGCTGCTGCTCAGCAGGTGAGTTGGTCGCGGGAGATCTTCAGGCCGCTTAGATTGCCTAGCGCGGTTACGGCTACGGATTCGGTTTTGAAAAATTCCTGGGCTAGGGTTTGCAGGTCGGCGGCGGTGACGGCTTCGATTTTTTCGATCAGTTCGTCGAGGTCCTGGAAGTGATCGAAATACATTTCCTGACGGGCGAGATTTGACATGCGCGCCGTGCTTGATTCGAGCGAGAGCATCAGGCTGCCTTTGAGCTGATCTTTGGAGCGGCGCAGTTCTTCTTCTGGCACGGGTTCATTCTTGAGATTGCGGAATTCGCTGATTACGGCCTTCACGACCTTGCTGGCCGAGGCGAGCGATGTGCCGGCGTAGACGGCCATGCATCCGGTATCGCGGTAAGGGTTGAGGTCGCTGTAAATGGAGTAGGCGAGGCCCTGACGTTCGCGGATATTCTGGAAGAGGCGGGAACTCATGCCTCCGCCAAGCAGGGTGTTGAGAATATAGCCGGCGTGGCGCTTCTCGTGGGCGATGGGATAGGCCGGGACTCCGATGCAGAGCTGGACCTGCTCGAGCGCCTTCTTGTTACGCAATACGATGCGGGGGACGATCTTTGGTTCAGGGGAGTGGAATCCGTTCTTGCTGGGCTTCAGGTGTTCGAAGTGCTTGATGACGAGATCGACGAACTGGTCGTGGTTGAGATGTCCGGCGGCGGCTACGATAATGTTGCCGGGGGCGAAGCGGTGGGTGTAGGTATCGAGGACGGCTTCGCGCTCGAACTTCTTCACTGTTTCTTTTGTGCCGAGGATCGGCTTGCCGAGAGGATGATCTTTCCAGAAATTTTGGGTGAAGATTTCGTGGACTAGGTAGTCGGGATTGTCCTCGTCCATTTTGATTTCTTCGAGAATCACGCCGCGTTCACGGGCGATGTCTTCGGCGGTGAACGTGGGATGCAGGACTAGATCAGTGAGAATATCGAGCGCTACGGGGACGTGCTCGTCGAGTACTTTGACGTTGAAGCAGATGCATTCTTTGGAGGTGAAGGCGTCCATGTTGCCGCCGATGGAATCGACCTGGCGGGCGATCTCCTCGGCGGTGCGGTGCTTGGTGCCTTTGAAAACCATGTGCTCGATGAAATGGGAGATGCCGTTGACCTGCGGCGTCTCGTCGCGCGAGCCGGTTTCGAGCCAGATTCCGATGGAGGCGGAGCGGATGTGCTCCATCTGCTCGGTGATCACGGTGAGGCCGTGGGGTAATACTTGACGGCGGATATTGCGGACTTCTTTTACCATGTTAGTGCGAGTAGGACTTCCTTAGAAGCTCCTCTACTATTCTTACACATCTCGCGCGGTGGGGTCGGGGGTCTGAAAATAAGATGGTTTTATTATTTAAAATCAGCGAGTTGCGGGTATTGTTGAATCGATGGCTCAAGCTCTGACATTAGCGCTGCTGGGTATGGATCGGGAGGAGATTACCGCCTTGGTAAGCGAGGCGGGTGAGCCCGCCTATCGCGCCAAGCAGATCATGGATGCGGTTTACCGGCAGCGTGTGGAATCGCTGGAGGAGATTTCAACTCTGCCGCAAGCGTTTCGCGAGAAGTTGGCGGCGAGTGGAGTTGCCGTCGGTGGGGCGCGGATTGAGAAGAAGTTTGAGTCCGTCGATGGGACAGTGCGGTATCTGATTGGGTTTGCTGACGGGCAGAGCGTTGAGACCGTGTGGATGCCTGAGGGGGATGGCGGGGAAGCCGGGGATGGGAGTGAGGCTGGAGTGGAGGCTGATGGTATTGGTGAAACTACCTCAGGGGCTAAAGCTGCGGTTAATTTTGTCGCGTCTCACGGCGCGGTTGGAAGCCGCGCCCTTTCAAAACAGAGTCGCAGATTGAGTTCGTCTGGCCGTTCGACGATTTGTGTTTCCAGTCAGGTGGGGTGTGCGGTGGATTGCCAGTTTTGTTTGACTGCGTTGCTGGGGGTGAAGCGCAATCTTACTGCCGGGGAGATTGTGGGGCAGGTTTGTGCGGTGCTTAAAGATCAAGGCGTTTCGCCGCCAGAGGATCGCATCAATCTGGTTTTCATGGGGATGGGCGAGCCGTTTCTGAATTATGAGAATTTCATCAAGGCGTCGCGGCTGCTGGTGGAGGGAGTGGAGATTGCGGAGCGGCGGATGACGGTTTCGACGGCGGGGATTGTGCCGCGCATTCATGATTTCGGGAAAGAGGAAATTCGTCCCAAGCTGGCGATTTCTCTGAATGCCTCGAACGATGCGCTGCGCACACGCGTGATGCCGGTGAATAAGAAGTGGACGCTGGAGATGCTGATGGCGGCGGCGCGGGAGTTTCCGCTGCGCACGCGGGAGTGGATCACGTTCGAGTATGTGCTGCTCGGGCGAGTGAATGACGATCCGGAGAATGCGAGAGAAGTTGCCGAGTTGCTGCGCGGGCTGCGTTGCAAGGTGAATCTGATCGCTTTGAATCCGGGACCGGGAATTGATTTTGTGACTCCCGACGCGGAGCGAGTGGCGGCGTTTCAGAAGATTCTGCGGGGTGCGGGGATCCCTGCGTTTGTGAGGCGTCCGCGAGGCCGGGATATTTACGCGGCTTGCGGGCAGCTCAAGCGAACGGTTGAGGACGCCACATTACCGGAACTCCCGCTTCCGTCGATTTTTCCCGCTCCCCAGGGATGACTGGGATTTCGACGCGGATGGTGGTACCGATGTTGGGATCCTGTCGCCAGAGAATCCGTCCCTGATGTTGCTGCAGGATGCCCTGACAAGCGCTCAGCCCCAGGCCCGAGAGAGTTTCGGGGGAATCGAGATCGGGTGCGGCGTTGCCGAGAATCTGATCCTGGCTGGCGGCGAGAGTGGCATCGGAAATGTGGATGATGGCGGTGCCGTTCTTGCGCTCGGCGGTGATGGTGAGAGTTCCGCTGCCACGCTGGCCGACCGCATGCAGCGCGTCATTGATGATTTGCACGCAGACTTGCAGCAACTGGTTGGAATCGCCGCGAACGAGCAGCAGTTCGTCGGAAAACGCAGTGTTGACTTCGATTTTGAGAGCTTGCCACTGAGGTTGCGAGAGTTTGACCGCGGTCCGCAGCAGAGTGGTGAGATCCAGGGAAGCCATGGCAGCGGGACCTTGTTTGGCAAAGCTGAGCAGGCTGGCCACCAGAGATCTGGTGCGCCGGGCATTTTGTCCGATTCTACCGGCCAGTTCGCTTTGCGCCGGCGTGAGGGGCGTGCAGAGCAGGAGGTCGGAATAACCGAGCATGGCGGTGATGGGATTATTCAGTTCGTGGGCGGCGCCGCCGAGGAGTTGGCCGATCGAGGCTAGCTTTTCTGACTCCGTAATCTGGGCCTGCAAATGTTTCAAGTTGGAGAAGGACTCACGCGAGTGAGTGAGCAGGCGGAGCAATTCCCGGTCGAGCAGGCGCTGGCGTACAAAGACCATGGCACCCATGAGCACGGCTGCGCCTAGAGTCAAAACCACGCGGAACGAACGGATGCGCGCGGGCATTGCGTCATCGAGCAGGGCCCAGGCGGCAAACAGCGGGAGTGAAAAGGCCGCGATCATGCCCAGCCGGGCGAGCCAAACTCCGTGAGAAGTGGAAGTGGAACGGATGCCGGCTTGAGGTTCGCGCTCGCGGGTCCAAAGGCCGATGATTGTGATCCAGGTCATCGAGACCGCGAGGGGAATGTCGTAAAGACTTCCGCTGTAGTAGCTGTGCCGGTCGATGGCCCAGTTGGCGATGTGAGAAGTGGCGGCGTAGATCAAGCTGGCACCAAACAGGTTGGCGTAGAAAGTTTTCCAGCCCCCTTTGCTGCCGGCCCAGGCTATAAACAAGGTGCTCAGAAAAGCCAATTTCTCGATGAGATAGAGCGAGTTCAGATTGCGATCATAGGCCGCCACATCGGCAACGATGTATTGCCAGGGAATCACGATGAGGACGTAGAGATACATCCACCACACCATCATCAAGGCAAAATCGAGGCGGCGCAGACGGGCGGCATATTCGTCCTCCGGAGCGTGGGGACGCAGCGCGAGAGCAGCCATCAGCGGAACAATATGCAGGAAGAGGATCATGTCGGCCGCGCACAGGTCCGGGACATCGGTGCGCAGCCAGACTTCGTAGTAAGTCCAGACCAACTGGTAGGAAAACCAGAAGGTAATGCCGGTGGTGATGAGAGTCCAGAACAGGCGCAAGCGGCCGCGCGACCGCACCACGTGAGGGATGAGGGAAAATGCTCCGGAGAGCAGCAAGAAGGACTGGACCACGTCGCTGAGGGCGGTGAGGCGGAAGGAATGAGGAAGGACGAGCGCAGCGAGGACCAAGATCGCCAGACAGGCGGCGACCGCGGCGGTCCAGAGCTTGGCATAGGTGCGCAAAAAAAACGATCCTCGCTAAACGATCCTCGCTGCCATTTTAGACTGGGACTGGAGGGGGTCCGGGTTACGGAAGTAACCTGGTGGGGAAGAGGGATGGGTGGCTGGGGAGGGGACAGGGTAAAGTTTTGCTTGCTCCCGGCCTTTCTTATCAATAGTATGCGGGACATTCCCATGCACGACGAAACCGAACTCGACAAGGGCGTAGGCTGGAAGGAAGCGACTCAACTTGCGCGCTGAAGGCGATCGCCGCTTCATTGGAAGGCCGCAGGCTCCGGCAGACCCGAGCGAGATTCGCCGCATCGAGCGCTGGCTGGCAACGGCACGCGTGTTTCTGGCGGTTTCGGCGCTGGTCGCGGTGCGGATGGATCCGACAGAACTGGGCCATTCTCCAGCGGCCTATGGACTGCTTGGATTCTATATGGGCAACAGCATTCTGGTGCTGATGCTGCTGCGGCGGAGGAAAGCGTCGACGGCGCGGTTTCGCGTGCTGGTGCACATGGCCGACATTATTTGGCCGGCCTTTATTTCAGTATTTGCGGAAGGTCCGAGAAGTCCATTCTTTCTGTTCTTCTTTTTTGTGTTGACGGCGGCGGCCTACCGTTGGGGATTGTGGGAGACATTGAGTACGGCGGCGGCGGAAGTGGTGTTGCTGTGGGCAGAAAGCTTCCTGCTGTTGCATGTGTGGGCGACGCGCGGGAGGACGTTGCCGTGGCGTGCTTTGGCGGGTCTGCAGATCAACGTGACCGAGTTCGAGCCGCAACGCCTGTTCATGTTGTCGGTCTACTTGCTGGTGATGGGATTGCTGCTGGGCTATCTGGCGGAACAGCAAAAACATCTGCGGGCGGAGAAGGCGGTGGTGACCAGCATGCTGGCGAAGGTGCGAGTGGAGGCGGGGCTGACCGGAACGCTGCAGCAGATCAGCGGGGAAATCATGAGCCTCTATGCGGCGGCGCGGGTGCTGGTGGCGTCGCAGGAGATTCACAGTCACCGGACTTTTCTGGGGGAGTTGCGCAGAGGCGAAGAAGCTCCGTCCGACTTTCTGTGGCTGGATGCCAGCCCGCGGGACGCGAAGAATTATCTGGAGGATTTTCCGGGAGAGGCGTTTTACGCGAAGGACGAAGGAGGCCGCTGGTCAGTGACCGCGGTGGATGGAGAGGGCAATCCAGTGCCTTCGCCGTCCACCGAGCCGGTGGTGCGGTTGAAGGAACGCCAACCCTTTCAGTCTGTGATTGCGGTCTCTTTTGTGTTCGGAGGCGAATGGCGGGGTCGGGTCTTTGTATTTGATCCGGCGTGGAAGGGCGATACGCAAGAAGAGCTGCGCTTTCTGCTGGATTTGTTCCGCCAGGTGGGGCCGGCAGTTTACAACGTTTATCTGCTGCACCGGCTGCGGCGGCGGGCTGGAGCGGCGGAGCGCGCGCGCTTTGCCCGCGAGTTGCACGATGGAGCGGTGCAGTCGCTGATCGCGGTGGAGATGCAGGTCGATGTTTTGCGGCGCCAGGCGGAAACAACACCGGCCGTGGTGGGCGGCGAACTGGGCCGGATCCAGGGATTGCTGCGAGAGGAAGTTCTGAAGCTGCGGGAACTGATGCAGCAGATGAAGTCGATCGATGTGGATGCTCGAAGATTTCTCAGCCTGGTGACCGATGCGGTGGAGCGCTTTGAGCGGGAGACGGGGATCTCAGCGCGTTTCGTGACCGATGTGGCGAAACTGGACATGCCGGACAAGGTTTGCCGGGAGCTGCTGCGGATTGTGCAGGAGGGGCTGGTGAACGTGCGCAAGCACAGCCGGGCACGGCATGCGCTGGTGCGGCTGAGTTCAAGTCCGGAGCCAGTGGAGCCTGACCCTGGAGGATGACGGCAAGGGTTTTCCGTTTTCCGGCCGCCTGACCCAGGACGAACTGGACCAGACGGGCAAGGGACCGATGATCATCAAGGAACGAGTACGTTTAATTGCGGGCGCACTCACGGTAGAATCAAATCCCGGACTGGGGACGCGGCTGGAAATCAAAGTTCCGCAGAGGTGGAGAAGCTTCCGATGAACTTTAAGAAGTCACAACCCGTTCGCATCGTGATCGCCGACGACCATCCGATTTTTCGCGATGGCCTGCGCCGGCTGCTGGAAGCGGAGCCGGACTTGAAAGTGTTGGGCGAAGCCTCCGACGGCGCGGAGGCCGTAAGGCTGGCGCGGCAGTTGAAGCCTGACATTCTGCTGCTGGATCTGGCGATGCCCAAGCATCCCGGACTGGAAGCGTTGCGCGATCTGAGTGCGGGGACGAATTCGACTCCAGTGCGGGTGATTCTGCTGACGGCGGCGGCGGAGAAGAGCCAGATTGTGGAAGCCCTGCAGCTGGGCGCGCGGGGAGTGGTACTGAAAGATTCCGCGACTCAATTGCTGCTGAAAGCGATCCACACCGTGATGTCGGGCGAGTACTGGGTGGGACGGGAGAGCGTTTCGAACCTGGTGCAATATCTGCGAACGCTGGTGCAGTCTTCCAGCGACGAAGCGCGGCAGAAGAAATTTGGTCTGACCCCGCGCGAATTGGAGATTGTGGCCGCGGTGGTGGCGGGATATTCCAATAAAGAAATTGCGGAATACTTCAAGATCAGCGAAGACACGGTCAAACACCATCTCAGCAATATTTTCGACAAGCTGGGAGTTTCCACCCGGCTGGAATTGGCGCTATTTGCGGTGAACCAGTCGCTTCCTCTGAAAAGCATTGTCTGACAAGGACTTAGAAGCTCGCTCGCAAGTAACGTGGATAGCACTTACGGGCTATTGGCGGGCGCCGCCGCCGCACCTATCATTTTGTCAAGACCAGCCTCGGGATAGAAATTGATCCGGTCACACGTATTAGGTGATCTTTCCCTTGTTCGGAAGAGGGGTACGGTTAAGACAAACTTTAAGGAGACGGAGCCCGTGGCAAAATTTTACAGAACCTTTGGAACGATGAGAGTGGTCAGGATATCGCCGAGTACGCGGTGATGCTGGCGGTGATTCTGGTGATCGTGGTCGGCACCATCCGGCTGATCGGTTCGAACGCCAACAACGTGTTCTCGAACGTCGGCAGCGCCATCCAGTAGGCACGGTCTCAGGTGAAGGTCTTAGGCAAAACCTTCGGACCTGAAACCCAACTGACTTCAGACTCCATACGACCTGGACCACTGCTAGGCCCACTTTCCCGCAGTCGGTCTTACTCTAGTCTCAACATCGACTACGCCTTCACCTGAACGTATTTTGCCTGCGTGCAATACGATTCCGACTACTTCGGGGCTGGCGCAGCGGTGAGCGCGACCTTCTCGCTGCCCGGCAGCGGAGAGTCGAGTGAGGTAGGGGAAGAATGGCGTGATCTCGAACGGCATCTTTTCTTTTGCCGAGGTCAGTGCCACGGGCTTTGCCTTCGCCAGTTCCACCTGATCGGTCCAGGGATCGAGCTTGATGCGGCCGCCGAGCGGAAGAGCGGCGATCTGATCGGTGCGCTTGCGGATCCAGTTGGGGCGCGGAAGCGAGCAGCGCCGACATGCGGACGCCTTTGCCCTCGGCGAAGCTGTTGCCCAGATGCGGGCGAATCAAGTTCGGCAGATCGGGAGCACGTCTCCTGCAATGCCTTCAGAAATAATCCAGCGCGTCCCCAGCTTGTCTTTGTAGGGAGAATTCTTCAGCAGTTCGAGAGCCTTGGTGTCGGCGGCTTCTTCGTCGGCCGGCCTGGCGTTTGAAGTCCAGGCGCTGGAACGACTCTTCATCGGGGAAGAACATGCGGTCGTTGAATGCCAGCTTGGTGTCGAACTGTGTCCCAGAACGATGTGACTGAGTTCGTGGGCCAGAACCATGGCGAGCGAAGCTTCGTCGGGCAGCACGTCGAGCAGGCCGCGGCTGATCACGATGGTGTGGCCGATGGTGAAAGACTCCAGCGGAGAAGTGAGCAGGACGCGGCAGCGAATGTCTCGCCTGCATATCGATGTTATTGGTGACCAGCAGATTGTTGACCACGGTCTGCAGGATCTTGTCCACTTCGCCGGGAGGCGCCAGCAGGCCGATTTTCTGCAGACGCTCGACGGCGTTGTCTTCGGCCTGGCGCTCCCACATGCGCTCGGCGACCACGGGAGTCGCGTCGGCGGCCACGTCGCTCTGATCTTTTACGGACTGCGGGAGAATCCACCAGAATCTGAGTGAACTCTGAATTCTTGTTCAGAGCCTTCAGGTCGTATCCCCAAAGACGGGTCTGCGCCCGGAAATGCAAGACTCTTGGTGACGCGATATTTCAGGTCCGACTCCTCGCTGTAAATGTAGGCGGGCAGCCAGGTCGCCGGAGCGCATGTTCAAACGCCAGCTATCGAAGTGCAGGTAGAAGCTGGTCGTTGGGGTGGGGAGAATAAGTTCCGTTGAAGCGAACCACGTTGTAGTCCTGATCCTCGACCCAGATTCTTCCCATGAAGCGGCCGGTGCCGGAGTCTTCCTTGGGCTCGAACATCGATGACCAGGCAGCGCACTTCTCCGAGAAACTCGCGGCGCACAAAAGTAAAGTTGTAATACTTTTTCTGGAAATCGGTGTCGAGCACGACCATCTGCGCGAACCCCAGAGGCAGGAAGTGCATGGAGTAAACCGCAGGTGAGGCGGTTGAGCATGCGGTGGCCGAAGCCGGGCTGGCCGACGAATGACGTGTCTTCCGGACCGTCGCTCATATCGAGGCGGCCGAGAAAATACTGGTCTTTGACCGGGTGAGGCATTTCCATCCTTGTCGGTCTTGAGATCCTGGAGGTAGGTCTCGACCATGGGATGCATGTGGCGCATCTGGGCCAGGAAGAAATGCTCTCTCTGGACCACGCGGTCCATGACCTCGTTGAACGATGCGGGAGGAGGAGAAGAAAGACGTTCCTGGGCCTGCCCGGCAGCGCCTGCGTCGGTGGCGGCGACTTGCGGCGCGGAAGATGCTGGATCCTGCGAGACAGCCGGGACAACGAGCATAGCAAAGAAGCAACAAAAACGCGAGAGCAGCCTACCTGGAAAATACGCATAAAAGACCTTCTGGGAGCAACTTATGCCAATTGAAAAATAATGTGCAAGACGACGGTGGAATCGGTCGGCTGGCCATCCCTCATCGCCGGCTTGAAATGAATCTGTTCGGCGGCCCTGACGGCGTTGTCGTCGAGGCCGTGACCCAATCCGCGCACGACGCGCAGGACACGGAGGTTGCCGGAGGCCTCCAGAACCACTTCCAGGAGAACTTCGCCTTCGATCCGCAGACTGCGAGCTTCTTGAGTATAGATGGGAGTTGGCTTGGAAAGGATTTCCGCAGGCACTGCCCGGGCTGCGGCTTCTGCCGCGTGCGACCGCACGGTCGGTGGAGCAGGAACATCGGCGCTGGCCGAAACCGCTGGGTTGAACGGTTGAAGGAGCTGTGCGAGGCCGGTTGTCTGCAGTGGCTGTGCCGTTGCCAAATCCTGAACTTGCAACCACGCCAGCGCGCGCCCTTGGCGCCGCCGGTGCCGTTGCCATAGCCAGGTCCGGATGGGCAGATCGAACGATCCCAGCGCTGCGATGTTGACGGCTTTGCCTTGATTCGCTTTGGCAGGCACTCCATTGGGATCGCCGAAGCCTCCGGTCTGCACTTGCGAGGCGCGCGCGCGCAATGGTTGGAGTGGCCGAACTGCCGGTGGAAAATACGTTGGTTTTCACCGCCTGTTTGGGAATGACGGGCGCGGAGTCGTGAGGGAGCGGTTCCAGTTTCTTGGGGTGCGATGGTGACCGCGGGAGCGGGAGCGTCTTTCTCACTTTCACGGGAGCTTTCGGCTGTGGCGCGGGAAGGCGCAATGCGTTCGCAGGCGGATCCAGATTGGCGACCAGCTACGGGCTTCTGGCAGTCTGACGCGGCTGCGGCTGATGATTGACGGGAACCGGAGTGCTTACCAGACCGAATCGAACGGAAATGTGCGTCGCGGAGGCGATGACGATCGCGGGATACAGCAAGCGCACCCAGATCAGAAGCGCAACCACCAGTGCCTGCGTCGCCGGTGCCGAAAACGAATTCCGTCCAAGGGGTTCTTGTCTCCGGCAGCAGAGAGAAGAGACTCTCTTGAGAAGCAGAAGAACTCATATCCGCATTCACTCGTCCGCTGTTGAAAACACCGGTTCGGGGTCGAAAGTTTCTCAGGCTCGGTCGATCGAAGGGTCCTGGGGCTGAGGCCTGAGAGTCTTTAGTTTACTACCCCTGGGGTCAAAAGCTGCACGGCAAAGGCCATTTCGATGGCAATCTCGGAAATCTTATCCTACTGATCCGTCAATTACTTACGCTGGGCGCTCGCCGGCAACGGACCCGGGCAGAGCAAGAAAGAGAAAAAAATTACACCCCGAGCGAGTCTTTTACTTCTGCAGTATTCCAGGCAAACCACCTATCGTAAGCGCCCCGGTCAGCACCGCACCACTTTGGGACTGTCGATGCCCTTTGGTCGCGTTGCGGGTATCGACGACCAACTGGGCTTCGCTGACAATCTTTTTATAGTCGTAATCGGAGTGATCGGTGACGATCACGATGCAATCGTATTGGCCCAGTTTTTCCAAGTTCGGTCCGCTTCATCTGCAAATCATACTTGCGGCCCTTGCCGATGAAAGGGAAGTAGGGATCGTGATAGCTGACCTGTGCGCCTTCCTTCTGCAACAGTTCGATGATGGTGAGGGCGGGAGACTCGCGCAGATCATCGATGTCCTTCTTGTAAGCCACGCCCAGGATGAGGACGCGCGCGCCGTTCACCGATTTCTTGTGCTGGTTCAGCGCTCCGCCGATGGAGGCGAGCACGTGATACGGCATGTTGGTATTGATCTCGCCCGCCAGTTCGATGAAGCGCGTGCGGAAGTCAAATTCCTTGGCCTTCCAGGACAGATAGAAAGGATCGACGGGAATGCAATGTCCACCGAGGCCGGGTCCGGGATAGAAAGGATGAAAGCCGAAGGGTTTGGTGGAAGCGGCTGCAATGACTTCCCAGATGTCGATCCCCATGCGCAGGCAGAGCAGCTTCAGTTCGTTGACCAGAGCGATGTTGACGCAGCGGTAGATGTTTTCCAGCAGCTTGGTCATCTCCGCCGCGGCGGGCGAAGAGACGGGAACGGTGCGATGGAAGATGGATCCGTAGAGAGCGCCGGCTAATTCCGAGGCCTTGCGGGTTCACTCCGCCCACGACCTTCGGAATGTCGCGGCGGGCTACGGTGGTGTTGCCGGGGTCCTCGCGCTCCGGAGAGAAGGCCACAAAGAATTCCTTGTCGCCAGTATCTGGAAGTTACCGCGGGCGGCCTTCAACCCGTGCTTGTTCTCCTTCTCGAGAATCGGCAGCATGACTTCTTCCGTCGTGCCGGGGTAGGTTGTACTCTCGAGAACCACCAACTGGCCAGGCTGCAGGTGCGGCGCAATGGCGTGCGTGGTATCGGTAATGAAGCTGAGGTCGGGTTCGTGATATTGGTTGAGAGGAGTGGGAACGCAGATGATGACCGCATCCATCTCAACCAGGCGGGCGTAATCGGAAGTGGCGGAAAAGCCCTGCGCCTTGGCGGCTGCGGATTTCTTCCGCGCTGATGCGGTAGATGTAGGATCCGCCCTGGTCGAGGGTGTCGACCTTGCGCTGATCGATGTCGAAGCCGGTGACGGCAAATTTCTGTTCGCTGAACAGCAGAGCGAGCGGAAGTCCCACGTAGCCCAGGCCGATGATGCCGATCCGCGCCTGGCGCTGCTCGAATTTTGTTCTTGAGTTGAGTCGGGTCGAGCGATTTGCGGCAGAGTTATTCGTCATTGTCGCTGACGGGTGGTCTCTTCTGGGTGTAAGTGAATTTCGTTTTCGATTCTAGCACGCAGTTGCGAGGCATGCGCGAGCGCGGAGCGGCGAAGTGGTGACGAGTTAGTGTCGCCTTCCGGAGTTGGGAATCTTATGAAGAAACAGGCGACGGGAATCAGCGTACGTGTGGTTGCTGGTCCTGTGCTGCTATTGGCGGATTTTTCGGCGGGCTTCGCCGCGCGCCGGCAGCTTTCTCCTGGTCGATGCGCCCCGGCGCTCCGATGTGATCCTGGTGCTGGCGGGCGAAACGAATCGGCGTCCGGAGCGCGCGCTGCAACTTCTGGCACAGGGATATGGGCGGCGGATTGTGCTGGATGTGCCGACCAATTCCAAGATCTATGAATTCACCCAGATTCAGTTGGCACAGAAGTATGTTCAGGATCTGCGGCAGGGTGCATCGGTCAGCATCTGTCCTATCGATGGACTGTCGACCAAGGACGAGTCGAAGGATGCGGAGAAGTGCCTGACGCGCGAAAGCGGCAAGAGCGTGCTGATCGTGACCTCGGATTTCCACACCCGGCGTGCGCTCAGCGTTTTGCGACGGAGGTTCCCGGACTTGAGTACTCGGTGGCGGCTGCCCGCGACGAAGAGCAATTTGGGCCAGATGGTGGACGCATCGCCAATGGGCGAAGACCTTTGTGGATGAATGGCTGCGGCTTGATCTGGTGGAAGGTGGTCGATCAGTGGCGTTGAGATCGTTTGGTCGGTAAACCGAGTGCGCCTTGGCGGTGAAAAAGTTCTTGCGCCTGAAAAGTTTTCCACAGAGGCGCTCATTCGACAGCACAAAATGGCATTGACTGGCAAGAACTTTGGAGGGTACGATGCGTTAACAGTCACCAACTTAGTTAATAACGGAGTGTGGGATGGGCATGTCTGCTTTCCGCAAGATGGTGAGTTGCGTGCTCCTGCTGATTGTGCCTGCCTCGCTGTTTGCCGCCGATTCCGGTGCGGCCATGCTTTATGCCGATGGCGCCGCCTGGTTGAATGGCAGCCATGTACCCAAGTCTTCCGCCATTTTCGCCGGCGATCTGGTGCAGACCCGGTCTGACTCCGCCGCTAATATTCATGCACCGGGCTCCAGCATCACCGTTCTCGGCGACTCTCTGGTGCAATTTGAAGGCGCTTCGTTGAAGGTGGAACACGGAGGGCGTGAGCGTTTCCACTTCCAAGGGCATGGCGACTACGGCGGGCGATGTGCGGGTGGCGCCGGCGTCCTAACGCGTGGACCGAATTCAACGTGACCGACATGGACGGCACGGTGCGAATTGCTGCCCGCAAGGGAGATCTGACCGTCACCGACGACAACGGCACGCGTCACTCTGGCGCAGGGTCAGGAAACCACGCGCGACGAGCAATCCCAGCAGCCCGATCAATCCGACAACAGCAAGAAGAAGAATATAAGAAGCGCGCGGCCGGAGCTGCTCCCGCAGCGGGCGGCGGCGTGCTGAACTCTCCCGTCGCCATCGGCATGGGAGCGGCAGCCATTGGCGGGGTCACCACCTGGGTGCTTTTGAAGAATGACAACCCGGTCAGCCCGTCAACCCCCCAGTAAGCGACACGGCTAGTTCATTCGTGTTTGAGCCATCCGGCAATTCCTCTACTGTCATCCCAAGCAGGTACTGTCGTCCCGAGCAAAGCGAGGGATCTTGGTTCTTGCCTGCGCCGCTGCTGCTGCGGGCAAAGACCAAGGTCCCTCGCTTCGCTCGGGATGACAATTTGCAGTGAGATGTAGCTCGAAGTGGGACGTGGCAACTGTGTACCAGTCTAGAAATTTGTGGCGGGCTGCTGTAACGGTTCTGCGAGGTCAGCAGTTCTTCGGGAGGCTTGCTTCGCGCTGCGCGGCGTTTGCGGGCGGGTTGCGTGAAGGGTTCCGAGGCGGCGATGGTGCATAGCACATAAAACAGCGCGGCATTGGCGGGAATCTGCAGATTGAAGTCGACCGCGCTATGCACCAGGATGCCGCTCAGTCCGAGCACGCAGGCCAGAGTGACCGCGCCGCTGATCTCGCTGGTCCAGTTCTTAATTTTCTTGACAGCCCGGGCGATAGAGCGTCAGCAGAAACCAGATCATGGTGCCGAATCCGAGCAAACCCATTTCCACAAGCAGTTGCAGATAGTCGTTGTGCGCCTCGTTGACGAAGAAATTGGTGTAGAAGGTGCGGAACTGCGGATACACGACGGGAAATGTTCCCAGTCCCCAGCCGAGGACCGGCTTCTTCAGGAACATCCTCAAGCCGTCGCGGTTGATGTAGGAGCGAATGTCGCCGGAGAGCTCGGAGTGCGACGGCCCCGCGCTGGCGATGCGCTTGCTGAGTTCGGCGCCGCCGACCCAGACCAGCAGCGCCGACCACAATCGCCAGAAATACTCCGATGCCGATGGCGGTGCGCAAGCCGCGCATTCTGTTTGACCAGCAAGACCGCCAGAATGACAAGCTCGACGACAATCGCCAGCATGCCGCCGCGTGATCCCGAAAGAAAAATGGTACCACCATCACGGCCGCCGCCGCCGCTGCCGCGGCGCGGGTCTTGGCTGGAAGCCAGCCGCGTCAGCGACAACACCAGCGGAATGGGAACCAGCATTTCCATCAAACCGGCGTAATGGTTGTGGTTTACATAGGGACCATAGATCCAGCCTCCCATGCGGGGCTGCCGAAGCCAGTACAACTTGCCGTTCGAGGAGATGCCCTGGATCAACGCAAAGCCAGCCAGCACCGCTCCGTACACAGAAAAAATCACAGCAGAGCGTGCGCGCCTGAGCGCCGCGGAGCAGGGTTTGCGCGGCAAGGAAACACAGCACCGCGTAGGAAAAATACTGCAGGGCCAGGGACAGCGTGTCGTGCGGATATGCGCTCACGCGGAAGACGAGCTGGGAAACGATGAGCAGGCCGAACACTCCCATGGGAAGAAACAAGGGATTCCACCTGATCTTCATTTCGCCTTCCAGAACCTGCTTGCCGACCCACAGCAGGAACAGGACGGCAGAGCCAGCCTCCATCACGAAGATGGACCAGGGCTCGACCGCGCCGAAGGCCAGCGGTCCAAACATGAGCAGCCCGAAGATGCCGTAAAGCAGGCCCGTGCCGGCTTGCGGCCGCGCGCTGCGCGGCGATGGGTTTGCGGTAGTGCTGGTCGCGCTCATGAGATTGAATTCACCGGTTCGAGGAGCTACTGCCGTTTGGCCACGAGGCGGAAATCGTCGACCCAGAGCTTACCACGGATCGGACTGCCTTCCGGCAGGCGCCGGACGCGCAGCACCAGCAGCTTGCAATCGGCTCCGGTAGTGAATTCTCCGGTGACCGATTTCCAGAATCCCGCTTCTTTCAGTTCGTCGCTGTCATACAGAACGGCCTGGGTGTAGGCATCCTGAATCGTAAAATGCGGGCCACCGGCGCCCTCGAATTCTCCGTTCTTATAGTATGCGGAAAACTCGTAAGTAGTACCGGGCTGCACCGCGATGAACTGGACAAATGCCCGCATCGTCCACTCCCGGCCCGTCAAAAGCGATCAGCAGCGAACGAGGGCCAGTGTGAAAATCGCTGGGATCCAGCGTCAGGGTGACGCTCTGCTGTTTCTGATACTGCCAGTCGAAGCCACCGTTCAACACATCCAGACTGAAATCTCCGTTGACAATCAAATTGCTTCTCGTGGGCATGTAGGCGGAGAGGCCGAAGCGCGGTGCGGCTTGCTGCCACACCAGACGAGCTTGATCCACATCCTTGTGATCGAGCAAGTACTGGACGTACTCATAGACATAGCGCAATTCGAAGGTTTGCGACGTCGCCATCAGAGCGGTCCACACCTTGGCAGTTGCTGCCGTCTCCTGTTTCCGTTCCGCGTGAAACTGCGAATCGAATCTGGGAATCCGAAACAGCTCGACGCAATCGTCACACTGGCGCACCCGTGTTGGTAGTTGTGCCAGTGGGGTTCACGATCTCAATTGTGGTCGGACGTGCTAGCGATGATCGTGGCTGCGACATTGTTCCCGTTCGCGTGCTCCCGTCATAGCCAGAGAAAGCTGGGCCACGGCTCCGACCCAGGCGTTCGATCCTGCATCCGCCTGCGGAGCCGCTAGCGTGTATACCCAATTCGTTGCCGTTCTTCGACGGCGCTGTGCTCGTGCTGAGAGGAAAGTTCTTGGGAGCCATCAGCAGGCTGAGAAACGCGATATCGGCGCGGACTTGGCGGGCACGGCATCGCGCAGCAGCATGTCCACATCAGGGCTGATGCGCCAGCAGAATTGAATCGCATCAGGCCCGCCAGAGGAGGCTCATTCTCCAGAACGACGTGGAATTCACGCAGCGCTTTCTCGTCTTCGCCTTGCACGAGGTAAAAATTTGCGGCCTCCCAAGCCACATCAGGCGTGGTCGGATCGGCCTCGATTGCGTGCTCCAGAGCCCAAGCTTGATTCGGGATGTCTCCCAGCACCTGGTACGCGATGCCCAGATCGAACCAATAGCGGGCGGAATGCGGGTTGAGTTGCACGGCGGCGCGGTAGGGTTGGAATGGCCGTATCCGAGTCTCGCAGCCACCAGCGCGATAGTAGCGCCCCAGATTATTGCGGTAGTCTGCGTTCCCGGGGTCGAGCACGGGCGCCCGCTGCAGGCTCGCGAACTTGGGTTCTTCCCCGGCCTATTTTCCCGATACCAGGATGCGACAAATAGCCGGCCGCCAGAAACATATAGATCAGGCAAAGAGCTGCCGCCGCGCCAATGACGAGTCTTTTCCGCGAAGGCAGAATTGAGGGGTATTTCCATGTTGTCCAGGTGGAAGCGCATTACGACCCAGCCGGGATTCTCTGCCTACGCGCTGTTGGGCGATGCCTCGGCGGCGTCCTCGGTGTCGCCATCCTCATCATCGTGATCGTGCGACTGCGTCGTCGCGATAGTACCGGGAATACTTGCCTTGGTATTCGTAGTAGTAGTAATAATCGGGCGAACTGAGGTCGACGGCATTCAAGCAGCACGCCGGAGACCTTCGCATTGACCTGCATCAGGATGTCGCGGGAACGGCGCAGCGCCTGCTTGGTGGTCTGTCCCGAACGGATGACCAGCACAATGGCGTCGGCGCGCGGCGACAGCACTACGGCATCGGTGACCGAAAGGTGGGAGGTGTGTCGACCACGATGTGATCGTACTCGCGCGCGCAGTTCCTCCAACATGTCGCGCATATGGTGGAGGCCAGCAGTTCCGCCGGATTCGGCGGAGGCGTCCCCGCGGGCAACACCTCAGATACGGCAGAGTCGGGGATCGCGTAATCGCTTGTTGCAGGTGGCGCTTCCAGTCAGAACGTTGCTGAGCCCGCTGCGCGGGCCCATTCCGAGAGTTTTATGGATGCTGGGCCGTCTCAGATCGGCGTCGATCAGCAGGACTCGGCGAATGCCTTCATGGGCCAGTACCATTGCGCAGTTGATGCTGGTTGTTGTCTTCCCTTCCTGCGGGAGCGCGCTGGTGATCATGATCACTTTGGGCGGCGCTCCCAGGTTCGACAACAGTAACGACGTACGCAGCGCACGATAAGATTCCGCCATCTGCGAATGCGGCCTCGACTGGGTGACCAACTCCACCGCTTCCTTGGATGTGGCGATTACCAGACGCTTTGCGTTTGCGCCCTCGCGCGCCGTCCTCGATCCCATGGGAATCATGCCCAGAGGCGGGAAGCCCGGAAATCATTTGCGCCTGTTCGGTAGTGCGCACGGTGTTGTCCAAGCCCTCGAGCAGGAAGGCGAGCCCCACGCCGGAAGTCAGGCCCAGCATGAAGGCGAAAGCGAGATTTCGCGGAATATTAGGTTCGATCGGGTAAGTCGGAACGCGGGCGACGTCTACGATACGGAAGTTGTTGGATTTAAGTCCGGCCGAAACCCCGGCCTCTTTCATCTTCTCCATCAATCCTTCATAGAGCTGGCGGTTGGTTTCGAGGTCGCGCTTCAAGAAGCTGTACTCGATGGCGCTCTCGTTGAGTTTGTTTGCCTCCTGCTTCTGCTTTTCGAGCGCGTCGTGCAGCATGCTCTCGCGCTGCACGGCGGCCATGTACTGTCCACGGATCTTGCCCGCGATCTTCTTGGTTTCCGCAAGGATCTGGCGTGTCGATTTCCTTGAGTTGGCTGTTTAGCTGCGCGAGCTTTGGGATAAGACGGCCCGAACTGCGTGTTCAGTTCGGCAGCTTGGATCTTCAAGTCGGCTTCCTTGGTGCGGAGAGCTTCGAGCAGTCCTGAGGCCGAGTTGGGTTCCAGGCGGCCGTCCAAGACACTGGCCGCGGAAGCGATGGTGTCCGGATCCCCCGACTGCACCAGGCGGTAAACGGACTCCTTGTCCATGCGCTCGGATTCGGCGGCGGTCAGCGCCTTGTTCAATTCGTCCAGCTTCGCGGTGGTGATGTTCTGCTTTTCGTCGATGCCCAGAATTTCATGCTCTTTCTGGTAGCGCACCAGCTTTTCCTGGGAGGTTTCCACCTTCATCTGCAAGTCCACGAGCTGCTTGGAAAGCCAATCGGAGGCCTGCATGGTGGAGTCGAAGCGGGACTTGAAGTTGTTCTCGGTGTAGGTGGTCATCAAGGTGTTGACCACATTGGCGGCCAACTCCTTGTCGGGACTGCGGAAGTGCACTTCGACGATGTGCGTGTTGGGGGCGAGGGTGACCTTCAGATCTGCCCCGGAAGCTGGAGAGCAGAGCGGAGGTGCGGCTGGGGTCAGCCTGCAGCGGATCGGGGGCGAGATCGAGCGAAGAGGGCAGAGCCGGCGTTTTCCGCCGAACTCCTGCGCGGCGGTCGAGAGCCCAGTTCCTTCACGACCTGCAGGGCGAGGAGATCGCTCTGCAGAATCTTCACTTCGGTTTCCAGTTCGGTGGGATCGTAATAATCGACGTTGAAGGTTGGAGAATTGCTGAAGTTGGCCAGGCCGGAATCCGGCTTGTTGATGTCAATGCTGCCGCTCGCCTCATAGACCGGGGTCATCTTCAGGCTGGCGATGGCGACGATGGAGAAGATGGTGAACAGGCAGGCGAGAACCGTCCACTTGCGCTTCATCAAAACGCGAACATATTCGCCGAGCGCCGATTCCTGAGAAAGAAGTTCGGGATACATGCGCGGGCCGGTCGCTCTCCCAAAGTCCGCTGCCGCCGGCTGCATTTCGCGAACGGTTGGGTTATTGGCCTGCACCAGCGGTCCGGAATCCATGCATTCTCCTCAACAAACCTTCAACAGCTCCGGGCACGACGGGCCGGACTGGACCCGCAGCCAGAGAAAACCCGGCGATTCGATGGCTGGTTCATCGCTCGCGAATTTCTCTCACACCGGTATGTATGCGGTTTCGCCGATATTCTAGCATTGCTTTGCGAGAAAACCATTTGCGAATTTGAGAAGCAGCGCTTTTGGTGCAACCATGCGGGGTTCACGCGGAGGCAAAAAACTCCGCTATACTACTTTGCAATCACCAGCCGCCGGGAATCGGAGGCATTTCAGGCTTTGACGTCTTCGGAAATGCCGGGCAGATGCGGCGGGACGCCAAGGAACAAGATGGTTGAGGCAATGTTGATGAATTGGTCGGAACAGGAAGTACTGGTGACGGGTGGGACGGGTTCGTTCGGGAAGAAATTCGTCGAAATCATGCTGCGGCGAATATCATCCCAAGCGGCTGGTGATCTTCAGCCGCGACGAACTCAAGCAGCATGACATGCGCGCTGCCGGGTTCGATCACCCCAGCCTGCGCTATTTTATCGGCGATGTGCGCGATGCCGGGCCGGCTGCAGCGGGCTTTAGCTGGAGTCACGGTGGTGGTGCATGCGGCGGCGCTGAAGCAGGTTCCGGCCTGCGAATACAACCCGTTCGAAGCGATCCAGACCAACATTATGGGCGGCCGCAATGTGATCGATGCGGCCATCGACCAGGGCGTGCGAGCGCATCCTCGCGCTCAGCACCGACAAAGCGGTGAATCCGATCAACCTGTACGGGGCCACGAAGCTGTGCGCCGAAAAAATGTTCGTGCAGGCCAATGCCTACGCCGGCGCGCAAGGAAACTCGCTTCAGTTGCGCGCGGTATGGCAACGTTGTCGGCAGCCGGGGCAGCGTGATCCCGGTATTCCTGGAGCAGCGCAAGCGGGGTCGCATCACGATTACCGATCCGCGCATGACCCGCTTCTGGCTCACCCTGGAACACGGCGTGCGATTTGTGGTCCGCGCGATCGAGCAGATGCACGGAGGAGAAATCTTCGTGCCCAAGATTCCCAGCATGCGGCTGGTCGATCTGGCCGAGGCCGTCGCTCCGGGATGCGCGGTGGAATACATCGGCATTCGGCCCGGGGAGAAACTGCATGAGGTGCTGCTTTCCGAAGATGAAGCGCGCAACGCGGTGGAACTGGATGACATGTACATCATCCAGCCCTCGCATCCCTGGTGGAAGCAGGGAAACTGGGTTCAGGGCCGGGAACTGCCGCAGGGCTTTCGCTATACCAGCGACAGCAACGAAAAGTGGCTGAGCCACGAGCAACTTCAGGAACTGATTGAGCCCGGAGCCGACGGCGAAGGCCCGCGTGCCGGCATAGAGGCTGGGTCGCGGGTGTCAGGTCTTAGCGTCGTGTTGAACCCATGACCTAGGACCTATCGCCTAGGACCTTCAAACCCAAATGCAAATGACGTCCAGCAAAGAACTGCTTGCCATCGACGGAGGAACTCCGGTCCGGAGAACACTTCTTCCTTACGGGCGACAGTCGATCGGCGAAGACGACATGCAGGCTGTTGCCGACGTGCTGCGCTCCGATTGGCTTACCACGGGACCGAAAGTGGGGGAATTCGAGGAAGCGTTCGCGGATCGGGTAGGAGCCAAGTATGCGGTGAGTTTCAGTTCCGGTACGGCGGCGTTGCATGGAGCGGCTTTCGCCGCGGGGCTCAAGCCGGGGGATGAAGCGATCACGACCCCGATGACGTTTGCGGCAACGGCAAACTGCGTGCTGTACCAGGGAGCGACGCCAGTTTTCGCCGACGTCAGCGCCGATACGCTCAACCTGGATCCGGAGCAAGTCGCGGCGAAGATCACGTCCTCGCACGCGAGCGCATGACTTCCAGTAGACTACGCCGGGCATCCGGCAGACCTGGACGCGATCCTGGAACTGCTGCGGCTCATCGGGATGGTTGTGATCGAAGACGCCTGCCACGCGCTGGGCGCCGAGTATCGAGGGCGGCGCGCGGGCAGCATCGCCGACATGACGGTCTTCAGTTTTCATCCCGTGAAGCACCTGGCGACCGGAGAAGGCGGTATGGTGACCACGGAGCGCGCCGATTATGCGCGAGGCGCTGCGGCGGTTTCGTAATCACGGCATATCGAGCGACGCGCGACAGCGTCAGGCGGAGGGCAGTGGCACTACGAAATGGTGTCTGCTGGGCTTCAACTACCGGCTTACCGATATCGCCTGTGCCTTGGGATTATCGCAACTGAAAAAGCTAGAAGCGAATCTGCTGCGCAGGCGGGAGATTGCGGCTCGCTATGAAGCTGCGTTTCGCGACGTTGCCGGAATCCTGCCGCCTGCGGTGCGAGCCGATGTGAACCCGGCCTGGCATCTTTATCCCATCCGGCTCAATCTTGAAAAGCTGACTGCGGACCGAGGCGCAGATTTTCCGGGCGTTGCGTGCCGAGAACATCGGGGTCAACGTTCACTACATTCCCGTGCATCGCCATCCCTACTATCGCGATCGCTTTGGACATCGGGGAGGCGAGTATCCGATCGCGGAAGATGCTTACGAGCGGCTGATCAGCCTGCCGATGTTTCACGGAATGAGCGACGAAGATGTGGAGGATGTGATCCGAGCGGTGGGCAAAGTCGCGAGTCACTACGCTGCCTGAGAGCGACGTCCGGATTCTGAATTGGACCCTCCGCGGCCTTGACCGACGTATCGAGCGCGTTCGAGACGACTTAGTTGTGGCCACATGAAGAGTAAGCGGAAACTTCCGAAGGTCGTGGGAATCATCCAGGCCCGCATGGGTTCCACGCGCCTTCCGGGCAAGGTGCTCGCCGATATCCACGGCCACCCCATGCTTTGGCATGTGGTGCAGCGAACGGGAGCTGCGGAGACGGTGGACGAGGTGGTTGTGGCGACCACGACCGAGCCTGCCGACAACGCAATTGCCGCTTTTTGCCGCGAGCATGGGGTGGGCTGTTTCCGCGGCAGCGAAGAAGATGTCCTCGATCGCTACTATCGGGCGGCGTGCGAGCATGATGCTGAAGCCATTGTCCGAATCACCTCCGACTGTCCGCTGATTGATCCCGAGATCATCGACAGGACGGTGCAGCGTTTTCTGGAGGAACGACCCGACTATGCTTCGAATTGCGGAGTTCGCACGTATCCGCGCGGGCTGGATACTGAAGTCATGACGTTCGGGGCGCTGGATCGGGCGTGGCGCGAGGCTGATCAGCCCTACGAGCGTTCCCATGTGACTCCTTACATTTATGAGAGTGAGGGCCGGTTCAAGATTCTTTCCGTAACTGGAGACAAGGATTACGGCAGCTACCGTTGGACGGTGGATACGCCGGAGGACTTGGAATTTGTTCGCGCGGTTTACGGTCACTTTGGAAGCGCGAAGTTTCTGTGGCGCGATGTAGTGAGGCTAATGGAACAGGAGCCGGAACTGGCCGAGATCAATCGATCGGTGGCCCAGAAGGCGCTGCGCGAAGGATGAGTGCGGCGAGCATCGAGAGATGATCCAGCTATGCTCCGACCTTGCGCGGTCAGATCCGTCTTGATTCTGATCATCATGAAGATTCTGCTGATACATTCCGAGGACGATCCGGAAAGTGGGCCCTGGGCAAGCCTCGGGTGGGACCAGATCGTGGATCTCGGGCTGGGCGGGAAGAACGGCTATGCACGCTGGACGCGCCGATTCCAGTGCCCGGTGACCAGCCTTGATTCTCTGCGGAACGGGTTCGATGACTTCCGGCGAGTACGCGACCTGCTGAGTGTGGGATGCGAGCGCTTGATCGACGAACATGGCCTGGACTGGTGGGAGATCATGTCAATTCTCCTGCACGGCGAACTGGAGACGCTGCTGCTGCTGCAACGCTTTCTGCAAAATGTTGGATCGAGCGATCAGGTTTATGTTTCCCGTCCCGGTCTTCACGCCAGTCTTTTACAGTGTCTGTTGACGGCCCCGGTGAAAGTTTTTCCTTTGCGACGGGGAGCGCAAAAGGGTGGGTTGGGGCATTATGTCCGGCTTTCCAACAAACTTTCCGCGCCGCAGATGATCGATGTTTTCTGGGACAAGTACGATGCGGGGTACCAGTTTCGCGGCCTTCTGGCGCGCAAGCGGCCTCCTTCTACGCGGCCGGTGGTGCTGCTTCCTACCGCGTATGTGAACGTGTCACGAACCGGGATCGCCTATGCGAACACGTTTCCGGGGGAAGACTTTCTCCTGGTAACCACGCGGCAGAGCGGCTGGGTGCCAGAACCGCCTCGGAATGTGGCGACGGCCTGGCTGACTTCGTACGCTTCCGTGCGGGACCGGAGCAGCGAGAATTCGGATATTGAAGGCCGTTGGCGAACTCTCCTGAACGACTTAGGAGCAGTAGAGGAGTTCGACATCCTGAACCGGTTGGGGTACATGGACAGTTTTCCGCGGCGCTTCCGCCATGGACTCGAAGTGCGGGACGCATGGCGCAATGTTCTGGACACCGAACCGGTGCAGGCCGTGCTGTGCGCGGATGACAGCAATCCCTACACACGGATCCCGCTGCTTTTGGCGCGCGCACGCGGTTTAACAAACATCGCCTGCCATCACGGAGCCCTGGATGGCCGTTACGTTTTCAAGCGCAGCTATGGAGATGTGATCTGGGCGAAGGGAAAGATGGAACAAGATTATCTGGTGCGCAGGTGCGGAGTGCCTGGGGAGAGAGTGGAAATTGGGGCCCCAGCGCTGCCGCCGAACTGGAACGGAGTGGAGCAATCGAACCTTCAGACCTTCCGCCCGTATCTTCTTTTCATCTCGGAGGCTTCCGATGCGACGGGGGGACGTCCGGAGGAGTTCTACCGCGATATTTTGCCTCCGCTGGCAGACCTGGCGCTGGCGACAGGGCGCAAGCTGATCGTGAAGTTGCATCCCGCGGAAAGCAAGCACGAACGGGCTGGCATCCTGGCTCGGCTGCTTTCCGCCGAGCAGAAAAGCGCAACGCAGATTGTGAGCGGCCCGCTCACTGAGGATCTTTTGAGCAAGGCGTGGTTCGGAATCACCATACTCTCGACGGTCGCGATGGAATGTGCGATTCGCGGCATTCCATGCTTCTTGTGCAAGTGGTTGGAGTGCTGGCCGTATGGATATGTCGAGCAGTTCATTCGCTTTGGAGTGGGGATCGGACTGAACGATCCCAGTGAGATCGAGAAGATCCCGCAATATTTGCAGGAGCGCGCGGTCAACGCGAACATTACCGAGGACTGCTGGCGACCCGCGGCTGCGGGACGCTTACGGGAACTATTAACCGCATCGCGCAAGACCTACACGACGACAGCCCGTTGAATTGCGGCAAGACGACCGGGGACAACATTGTGGGGGAAGGAACGCTTCTAATCCGGGCAGACGCCAGCATCGGCATGGGGACAGGACATGTCATGCGATGTTTTGCCCTGGCGCAGGCGTGGCAGGATTCGGGTGGGCAGTGCGTTTTCGCGATGGCAGAATCGACGCCCGGGATAGAGCGGCGCCTGCAGGAAGAGAAGATGGAAGTAGCGCGGCTCACGGCCGATGCTGGGACGGCAAAAGATGCGATGCAGACCGGACGTCTTGCCGGCGAGAGGAATGCAGGCTGGATCGTTGTAGACGGATATCAGTTCGGCTCAGACTACCAGGCGGCGATCAAGGCGGCAGGGATCAAGTTGCTGTTCGTGGACGACAACGCCCTCGCCGGACCCTACAGTGCTGATCTGGTGCTGAACCAGAATATCCATGCGACCGCGAGCCTCTATGCCGAGCGCGAGCCCTCGACCCGCTTGCTGCTTGGACCGCGTTACGCCATGCTTCGGCGGGAGTTCCGCCGGTGGCGAAGCTGGAGGCGTGAGATTCCTGTGAGCGGACGGAAGCTTCTGGTCACCATGGGAGGCAGCGACCCAAACAACCTGACGGCTAAAGTGATCGAAGCGATCCGGCAAGTTTCGAATCCGGCGCTGGAGGCGGTGGTTCTTGTGGGAGGCAGCAATCCGCATGTGGGCGCGTTGGAGGCGATGCTCCGAGAACGGAACCAATCGTTGGGTCTGATTACCGACGCTCCCGACGTGGGGCAGTGGATGACATGGGCGGATGTGGCGATCGCGGGCGCGGGCACGACATTTTGGGAAATGTGCTTTCTGGGATTGCCCGGCATTCTTCTTGTGCTGGCCGAGAATCAGGAGAGTGTGGCCGCCGCGGCGAGCAGGATGGGAATCGCCTGGAGCCTGGGCGCTGGAACGGACGTGAGCGCGTCTGCCATCGCGGGCAAACTTGAGGAACTGCTCGGCTCAGACTGCGAGAGGACGAGCCAGTCGGGGAAAGGGCGGAAACTGGTTGACGGGCGCGGTGCGGAGCGAGTGGCGGCGTTCCTCTCAGGCCTGGATCTGCGGCGGGCCGTGGAGTCTGACTGTGCAGTGTTTTGGGAGTGGGCGAATGATCCGGAGGCGCGAGCTGCTTCCTTCCGGAGCCGGACGATCTCGTGGGAAGAACACTCGGAATGGTTCCGGGCGAAGCTGGCTGACCAGAACGCGGTGCTCTACACGGCGACGAACCGGAGCGGTGTGCCGATGGGTGAGGTGCGTTATCAAATGGAAGGGAAGCGCGCGGTGCTATCGATCAGCTTGGGCTCGCGTTACCGTGGATGCGGGTGGGGCCAGAAAATTCTGGCGGTCGCCACCGAAAGATTGTTCGAGGAATCCCAAGCGGACTTCATTGACGCCTACGTGAAGCCGAGCAACGAGGCATCGTTGAAGTTATTTGCGGGCGCGGGGTTCCTGCGATTCCGAACGGCAGTGATCGAGGGGCAGGAAGGCGTTCATTTTGTGCTGACACGGAGCACGCTGGCATGACTGACACCATGCAGATCGCGGGCCGCCGCATAGGAACTGGTTTCCCGGCGTATGTGATTGCGGAAGTTTCTGCCAATCACAACCAGAATTTCGAAGTGGCGGAGGAGATTGTACGCGCCGCGAAACAGGCAGGAGCCGACGCCGTGAAGCTGCAGACCTACCGGCCCGACACGATTACGATCCAGAGCAGTGAGAGTTGTTTCAAGGTCAGGAGGCGGAACGCTGTGGGATGGACGCACTCTCTATGATCTTTACGCCGAGGCCTATATGCCATGGGAGTGGCAGCCGAGACTGAAGAAAGTGGCCGAGGGACTGGGAATGGATCTTTTCTCGAGCGCCTTTGATGCGACTGCAGTGGATTTTCTGGAGGAGATGGGGATTCCAGCTCACAAAGTGGCTTCGTTCGAACTGGTGGATATTCCTCTGATCCAGAAAATGGCGGGTACCGGTAAACCCTTGATCATGTCGACCGGCATGGCGACGGTGGAGGAGATCGATGAGGCTTTGAACAGCGCTCGCGAGGCGGGTGCTAACCAGATTGCATTGCTGAAGTGCACCAGCGCCTACCCCGCACCGGCGGAGGAGATGAATCTGCTGACGATTCCGGAGATGGCGCGCCGGTTCGGAGTGCCCGTGGGATTGTCTGACCACACGATGGGAGCCGCAGCGCCGGTGGCTGCAGTGGCGCTGGGTGCGTGCATCATCGAGAAACATTTGACGTTATCCCGCTCATCTCCGGGCCCGGATAGCGCGTTCTCGCTTGAACCACAAGAATTCAAAGACATGGTGGATGCCGTGCGGACCGCGGAAAAGGCGCTGGGGAAAGTGTACTTTGGTTTGAGCGGCAAAGAGCAGGCTAGCCGAGCGTTTCGCCGGTCCTTGTTCGTGGTGGAGGATGTGAAGCGAGGGCGAGGCATTCACCGCGGCGAATGTACGCTCGATTCGGCCCGGAGATGGGCTGCACCCGCGGCATCTAGCGGAAGTATTGGGCAAGAGCGCGGCGCAGGGCATCAAGCGTGGTACCCCTCTGCGCTGGGAGTTTGTAGTCCGATCATGAGGTGCTTGTCGGGAGAAGCGCGATAACGTTACAGTGAGACTCGGACCTGATTCCCGATGGTTGGCAGAAATCTCGATAGAAAGCCCGATTCACCACAAGATCCGAACATCCTTACCTACAACGCGCTGGCAGTTGCGGCGTACTATGCCGCGCTCGATTATGTGACGCCGTGCGAGTGGTTGTTGTTTGACGAGCATCTCAAACCGGGTATGGCGATTCTCGACCTGGGTGTGGGCGGTGGACGCACAACGGCTTACCTTTCGTCGATTGCAGCGCGGTACGTCGGGGTGGACTACGCGAGTGAGATGATCGCAGCGTGCCGGAAAAAATTCCCGCGTCTTGAGTTCGAGGTGGGGGACGCAGCCGATCTGACGAGGTTCAGTTCATCGAGTTTTGATGCCGTCGTGATGGCATTCAACGGTATAGATTACGTGATTCCGGACGAAATGCGCTTTCGCGCGCTTCGAGAGATTAGGCGCGTGCTCAAGCCAGAGGGAATTCTGATTTTTTCCTCCCACAACCCGCGGTCAATCTGCGTGCGGGCCTCGTGGAATCCGCAACGTGTGAGGGCTGTGGCAAAAAGCGTTACCGGGGACGATTCTGTTCTTTTTCAACCGTTGCTGTGGTCTGTGACGGCTGTGCGCGTGATTCTGGCGGGGTTGCAGGCTGTGGCGCAGTCGCTCGTCCGTGCCGCGCGGAGATTGCCAACACGGGCCTTTTGGCAGGGGCAAGGCTATCTGGTGGACCCTGCGCATGGTGGTCTGCGGACTCATTTGGCGGTCCCGGAAAAAGTTGCTCACGAACTGGAGGGTCTCGGGTTTCATCTGCTCCGTGTATTGGGAGATGATTACCCGCGGGTGAGCCGGCGCTATGTCACCGATTGGTACTACTATGTGTTCTTGAAAAGCGGAGCGACTGGAGAGAAGTGAGTCTGCGCATAGTCCTGCATCGCGAGATTCCTGAAGATCGCAAACTGTGGCGTCAGTGGAATGACGTGGTGCTACAGATGGAACGGCCGGAAGTGTTTTACACGTGCGAGTGGGCACTCGCAGTGCAATCTGCCTATGAGGCCTCTCTGACGCCGCTGTTGTTCTTAGGGTATGAGGGCGAGGAATTGGTTGGTGTGGCGTCCCTGGCAACTGACGCCGGGGGGCAAAACGTAAGTTTTCTCGCTGCCACGACCGGAGATTACTGTGAATTTCTGACTCGACCGGAGCGGAGAGCCGAGTTCGTCGATGCGGTTGTGGCCGAGCTCGCAAAGAATAAGGCGAGCTTCCTGGCGCTGGCGAATCTGCCGGAAGACTCAGCGACGCCTGCGGCACTCCAGGCTACGGCGGCGAAACATGGTCTGCACGCGCATCTGCGACCGGCGTATTTGTGCGCCCAGGTCAAGCTGGGTTCCGCACAACAACGCCAGGAATTGAAGGCTGATCTGGCAGGCAAGAAAAAGCTTCGGCGGTATCTGCGTACGATGGAACGTGAAGGGCCGTTGACATTTGCACATCTGCAGTCGCTCGATCAGATCCAGTCGGCTTTACCGGGCTTCGCCGATGCCCATGTCGCGCGCTTCGAAACGACGCACCGCATCAGCAGTCTCTCTACTCCGGAGCGCCGGAAGTTTCTCGAAGAACTCGCTTGGCGGTTTTCCGGCGCCGGCGTGGTGACCTTGAGCTTACTGACGATTGGAGACCGGCCAGTAGCGTGGAACTACGGGTTTCAGTTCCACGGAAGCTGGTTTTGGTATCAACCAACATTCGATAGCCGTCACGAAGACAACTCTCCCGGCCACTGCCTGCTTTCGAGGATCGTGATCGAAGCTTGTGACCTGGATGGAATGAATGTGGTCGATTTGGGCCTGGGCGCAGAAGGTTACAAAGAAAGATTTGGGAACAGTGCGCGGCAGACGCTCTATGTCACGGTGACGAGATCATGGCTGCGCCATTTGCGAGAAATCGTAAGATACCGTGCGGCGGAGGCGCTAAAACGGTTGCCGAAGGTGGAGCGAGCAGTTCGCCGTGGACTGAGCCGATTGCAGCCGGCGCGGGACGCCACACCGGCAACGAAAAAGCGTTTAGACTAATGCATCGTAATTCTTCACGCGGCTTCAGCCCAGATTGAATGGGAGCGCAGGGACGAACCGGGATTGTGCTCGGTAGGGCAAGCCGCGGGAACTGTCAGGGAATTCTTTTGCCATCCGAACTGCAAGCTGACGCAACGCGGTTGCCGGAGACGACGCCTTCCGGGGGGTCGACCGGCGGAGGTCCGGTCACGCCGGAGAAGCTGAGCTTCCAAACGGAGATGGGCCGCATTTCGCGGCAATCCGGAATCGTCTTCGCGGGAACGATTTTTTCAGTGTTGCTCGGATATGCCTTCAAGGTCTACCTTGCCCGCGTTCTGGGAGCACAGGCTCTCGGGATCTACGCCCTGGGAATGACCATCATCAGTTTTCTGGGCATTGTGAATGTGCTGGGTCTGCCGGAGTCGGCAGTGCGGTTTGTCGCGCTGTACGCCGCATCGAAGCGGATCGATGAGCTGCGATCCCTGTTGTGGAACAGCTCGTGGGTACTGCTGGCCACCAATTTCTTTTTCGCCGTAGTACTGCTGAAAATCGGCCCCTGGGTCGCCACGCACTTTTATCATTCACCTCAACTCGTGCAGTATCTTCCCTGGTTTGCGCTGATCATGATTACGGGCGCGCTCAACAGTTTTTTCAGCAAAGTGCTGGCGGGCTACAAGGAAGTCGGCCGCCGCACGATGATCACCAGGTTCGTATCCAGCCCCCTCACCATGGCCGCGGCGGTGTTGTTGATTGCTCTGGGAGGCGGGTTGCGGGGATACCTCGTAGCGCAGATTATTGGTGCGGTTGTGGTGATGGCCCTGCTGATCTCACTGGTGTGGCGGCTGACTCCGGTTGCGGCCCGGTCGTTCGACATAAAAAAGCTTTGGATCGAGCGGGAGGTATGGTCGTTCTCAGCGGCGATGATCGGCGTCGGATTGATGGAGTTTTTTATGGGGCAGGCCGACCGCGTCGCGCTCGGCTTTTACCGGGGAGCGCATGAGGTCGGGATCTATGCAGTGGCGGCCGCGGTGGTTGCGTACGAGCCGATTATTCTGCAGTCGGTTAATCAAATATTCTCGCCCGTAATCGCGGACATTCACACGCGCGGCGAACACGCTCTACTCGGACGCCTATTCCAGACGTTGACCAAATGGATGCTGGGGCTCACGTTTCCTCTGGCGATGGGGATCGTCATCTACGCGCAGCCGATCATGCGCATCTTCGGCCAGGATTTCGAGGCGGGATGGCCCATCCTTGTTATTGGGACGTTTGGCCAGCTAGTAAACTGCGGTGTGGGATCAGTTGGCTTCATGTTGCTGATGTCGGGTAATCAGCGGCGACTGGTCCGGGTACAGGCCGTGATGGCATTGGTGATGGTAGTTCTGAGCGTCGAACTGGTCCCGCGTTGGGGCGCATTGGGCGCGATTGTGGCAGCGGCTGTCACGAATGCGGGTACGAATACCTGGAATCTGGTGGAAGTCCGCAAGGCGTTGAAGCTGTCTCCTTACAATCGCAGCTATCTGAAGTTGCTGCCTTCTATTGGAAGCGCTCTTCTGGTCACGCTGCTGGTGAGCCGCGCCTCAAACTTTATGCCAAGAGATTGGGTCAGAATTGTGGTTGCATTAGTCCTTGCTTACGCGGCGTTTGCAGCGGTGACGATCGCCATGGGGTTGGATGCCGACGATCGTTTGATCACCAACGCGGTTTGGGCGCGAGTGCGGGCAGCTTTCGGACGATGAGGGCCGGCAAGTCATGAGCGATTCGCGTGAGATTCGATTACCTGCGGATTTGTGCGCTGCCGCGGAACAGAAGTTTGGCAGCAGATTCCGCAGCGTGGATGAACTCGTGATCTTTCTACTGCAAGAGCTTGTCCGCAGCGACACCGTCGACCTTGATCGGGCGGATCGGGCAATTGTGGAGGCGCGGCTTAGGGATCTGGGATACATCTAAGCGCAGATGCTGGTTAGAGAAGTGTGTTCCACCGGTTATGGAATGGATAAAGTTCCGACGTTGAAGGAAGTGACGCAGCAGGGCAGAGAACGTCTATTTCCCCCGCTCACGAATCCGAACTGGCTCGTTTTGAGAGAGCGGCGCAGGATTTTCGACCGGTGGCTGGCGCAACTTCCGTCGCGTGAGCTTGACGTGCTTGACGTCGGCGGACGCATTCAACCGTATCGTCCGCTGATTGCCGATCGCCTGCGTCGTTACATTGCGGTGGATCTCCGGTTTACTCCGCTGGTCGACGTTGTGGCTCAAGCGGAACAGCTTCCGCTGAGCAGTGCTCGGTTCGACCTTGTGATTTGTACCCAGGTGCTCGAATATGTCGCCCAGCCCTCTGTGGTACTGGGTGAAATCCACCGCGTATTGCGACCCGGAGGAGCCCTGCTGCTGAGCGTGCCGAGCGCCTGCCCCATCGATACCGAAATGGAATGCTGGCGATTCCTGCCGGCGGGCCTGCACCATCTGCTGGCTGAGTTTGCACACGTGGAAGTTGTGGCCGAAGGCGGCAGCGTGGCCGGGTTTTTCCGCACGGTGAACACGTGTCTTGATATTTTTGTGCGGTATCCCCCGGCGCGGTCTGTGCACCGTCGGACTCTGGCACCGCTGCTGAACCTTGGCGGGGTCCTCATGGAGAAGTTGTCGGGCCGCCGTAACGAACAGTTTGCGGTGAACTATAGTGTGCTGGCGCAGAAGTGAGGATCAGATCCGTCTCCGAGCCTTCGATTACGAGCCTGCAATCATGAACATCCTCCAAACAGCGTGGCGGCGCGGGCGGTCTCTGCTGCCAGTGGAGGGCTTCGCTTTCGCTCGTCCGCTGGTCGTGCTGCAAAGCGATGACTGGGGAAGAGTGGGCGTGCGGGACCGTGAGGCTTGGCAAGAATTGCAAGATCGGCGAATGAACCCAGGCGAGCGCGCCTACGACTTCTACAGTCTCGAGACGGCTGAGGACGTGACCGCGATCGTGGCCCTGCTGCAGCGGCATCGCGATTCAGTGGGACAGCCTGCTTTTCTGGGAATGAACTTCATCGTAGCCAACGTTGACTTTGCAAAGGTTGAAGCCGACAACTTTCAAAGGATTTATCTCCGTACTCTGAGCGAAGGTCTGCCGGACGGGTGGAAGCGTCCGGGCTTGTTCGAGGCCTACCGGGAGGGAATTTCGGCGCGCGTATTGTCGCCGGCGCTGCACGGCACCACCCACTTCTGCCGGCCGGCGGTTGAGCGGTACTTGACCGACGCAGGCGAGCGAGGCGTTCTGCTGCGGAGCTTATGGAAAGCAGGGGTTCCTTATATTCACTGGCGCATGCCCTGGATTGGATTTGAGTATTGGGATCCAGAACGGCCGAAGCAGAAAGATTTCCTGACCGCAGAAGTTCAGGAAGATCTGATTGATTCTGCGGTGGAGAATTTTACAGGATTCTTCGGACAGGCCCCACGTTCGGCTTGCGCTCCGGGCTATCGCGCTAACCACAGCACACACACCGCGTGGGCGAAGCGTGGCATTCAGGTGGCGCAGAACGGACCAGGCACCGCCACGCCTCCGCACTTTGATCAGAATGGGCTTTTGCATCTGTACCGCTCGATGGATTTCGAGCCTGCCACGGCAAAGGAGTTCTCGGTGGAGGCGTGCTTGCGAGTGGCCGAGCATTGCTTCGATCAGGGCCTTCCGGCGATCGTTTCGGTGCATTCCATCAACTTTCACTCGACCATGAAAGATTTTCGGAGCCGGACACTAAACTTGCTTGACGAGTTTTTGACTGCGCTGGAAGCGAAGCACCCGGATCTTCTGTATGTTCGCGACCAGGACCTGTACGACCTCGTACACAAAGGGACGTTGCAATCGATGCAGGGGTCGGTGCACGTTCCGGTGACCAAGCGGAAGTTCACGAGGGCTGAAGTTGCTGGAGGGTTGAGGACATAAATGGCTGCCCGGAAAAGTGTGGTTCTCATCACCGTTGATTGCCTGCGGGCCGATCATTGCGGCTTCATGGGCTATCAGCAGCGCACCACACCTTTCCTTGACGGTCTTGCCACCGAAAGCTTTATTTTTCCGGCAGCGATCGTAGTCGGTGTTCCCACGTATTACTCTCTTCCCGCGATCGTGGCTTCGCGGTATCCGCTTGGGCTGGGGCGCGAAGTGTTAGGACTTGCGCCCGAAGAAAAGAATCTGGCGTCAACGCTGAAAGAAGAGGGATACGCGACGGCATTTTTCGGCGCGGGCAACCCTTATCTGTCTGCGCGGTTTGGCTACGATTTCGGTTTCGATACGTTCCGCGATTTCCTGGATGGCGAACTCGCGCCCATTTCCGGTTCTGACATCACCTCACACAAGCGCCGTGGCTGGGCAGGAAGCGTGAACGGCATCCTGGAAAACGTGAGTCGTAAGATTCCGGGCATGACGGCTGCCTACAACGAACTCTACTTTCAATACTGCCAGCGCTGGGCCGCCTCCGCGCCCAAATCGCTCGACACGCTGCGCCGCTTTCCGGCAGCCGATGTAATCGTCGATCAGGCACGCGCCTGGCTGGATTCCGTGGGCGAGAATCCTTTCTTCCTGTGGCTGCACTTCATGGACCCTCATTCTCCTTATTACCCGACGGGGAAAGGCCTGGAAATATTCGGAAAGAGCCACGTGACTGCCTCGCGCGCGCGTTACTTGAATGCGTACTGGAACCGTTTCGACCTTGGAAGT
Organism: uncultured Acidobacteriaceae bacterium; assembly: GCA_963827005.1. GTDB lineage: Bacteria > Acidobacteriota > Terriglobia > Terriglobales > Acidobacteriaceae > Sulfotelmatobacter. Next base: position 124,998 of record CAWGZD010000004.1, on the reverse strand, counting down.
AAGCGTCTGCGCCATCAGCGCGACGAAGTGATTGCCCTGTACGATTCCGGGATTTGCTGGGTGGACGCACAGATCTCACGCCTGGTTGAAGGTCTACGCCGATCAAAGCTCTGGGAGAATTGCGTCTTTGCATTTACTGCCGATCACGGGGAAGAATTTCTGGAACACGACGGCCGCTACCATGCTCCTTCTCTGGGAGAAGAACTGATTCACGTTCCTCTCCTGCTCCGGGTTCCCGGAGCGGTTGGAAGAGAGCTTCCACGCAATCCTTTCAGCCTGTTGCATCTCGCGCCAACGCTGTTGGCAGCGGCTGGCGCGCCAATCCCAGCAGAATTTCAAGGACAAAATCACTGGCAACACGTCCAAGACGGAACTGTATGGAGTGAGCCGGCAATTTCAGAGTGCGTTGCCGGCTGCACGAATCCCTTTGAGCCCGAGCAGCGCCGGGGCGGGCGGCTGCTGTCAGTCCGCGAATCGCGATACAAGCTGCTGATCAATTTCGAGACTCGTACCGAATGTTTGTTCGACCTCGAAGCCGATCCCGGAGAAAAAATGGCTTTACCAAGCGCGGTGGGTAAACCGGAACGTCGCCGGTTGCTTGAGGTCGCGCATGCGCATCTGCGAAAGTCCAGCGCCCGGCAAGTTTCAGAGGCGTACCTGCGGGCGCGGGTGCGTGAGATCGGACTGACGTTCTCCCAGGCAATGCAAACGCGAGACAGCAGCACTGTTGGCTAATCGAAACTTAAAGCGAGTGACGAGAAAACCAAAATGAAGCCGGTGCATATATTGGTCGACTCCCTCGCGGACGAGGGCTTGACCAACGCCCAGATGATCAACGCGCGGGAGATCGTCAGCCGGTTGAGCCCGGATCGTTTTTTTGTGACCATGTTTGTGCACGGACCGCCCGCGGCAGAAGTCAGCAGACGGCCGAACACACGTTTGATCCAGCTTCCAGATCGCCTGCAGACGCTTCCATTGCTAGCCCGGTACTTGTTCGGGACCCAGGATATTCTGTTCTATCTGAAGGCATCGCCGGCCAGTCGATGGTATCTGAAGTTGCGATCGCAGCGGCGGAGCCATTGCGTGATCGCAGGTACAATCGAGTCGCAAACTGACTGGCGCGATGAAACGATCACTCCGCAGGCGATCAGGCTCATCGAGCAGACTTCTTTACGGTGTGACTATTTGTTCAGCAACTCCGCATTCGTAAAGCAGAGTCTGGCGAAGAATTATGGCCTCCCGAGCGAAGTGGTCCCGACAGGAGTGGAGACTGAGTTCTTCACACCCAATTGGGAGAGGCCAGCGAATGCGAGGCCGCGTGTGCTCTTTGTGGGAGCGCTTCGGGTTTTCAAGGGACCGCAAGTGGTCCTTGATGCCGCCGAACGATATCCTCAGGCGGATTTTGTGGTTGTGGGCGATGGTGTGATGGCTCAACAACTACTCGACCGCGCGCGAGGGCTGCCGAATGTCGCGATGCATGGTTCGCTGGGGCGAGCCACGCTTCGCGAGGAATATCGCACGGCCGACATTTTTCTGTTCCCCTCCCGATGGGAGGGATCGCCGAGAGTTTTGATGGAGGCCGCGGCCAGCGGTTTGCCGGTCATCGCGCGCAAGGATTACGAACCCGAGTCCGTAATAAACGGCGAAACGGGATTCCTTGCCGGTACAGACGACGAGCTCATGACGCACTTGGCGCAACTACTCGCAAATCCGGGATTGCGTCGCCAACTGGGCCAGTCCGGGCGTACTCACATGGCTCGCTTTAGTTGGGACGTGATTGCTCGGCAGTGGGAAGCTATTTTTACCCGCCTGGCGCAGGAGCGGAACAAGGATTCACGATCTTGACTCGATACTCGTCTGGAAATCTTCGCTATCGTCGCGATTCGGACTCGCGCGGAGCGGCGTTCCATGAAAAGGCTTGCAGGGAGTGCGTTGCTTGATCCCAAAGCTCGTCATAATCACGGAGATCATTGCGCCCTACCGGATTCCGGTCTTCAATGCGCTGGCGTTGAGACCGGAAGTTGATCTGCAAGTGATTTTTCTCTCCGAGAGCGATCCCAGTCTGCGCCAGTGGCGGGTGTATAAAGATGAGATCGAGTTCCAGTACACTGTGCTCCCATCCTGGCGGCGGCGTTTCGGCAGGTATAACGTCCTGATCAATCGGGGAGTGCTTTCAGCTCTGAATAAGATCGGGCCCGGCGCTGTCTTGTGCGGCGGATACAATTATCTGGCCTCCTGGGAGGCTGCTTATTGGGCAAGAGCGCATCGAGTGCCGCTGCTGCTTTGGTCAGAAAGTACGGCTTTAGATGAGCGGCGAGGCCGCCTTCTTGTGGAATTCATGAAAGCGCGTTTCCTGGGTCTGTGTACGGCCTTCGTGGTGCCGGGAAAATCTTCATTGAAATATCTGAAAGACCTGGGAATACCGGATCGACGAATCTTCACAGCGCCAAACGCCGTTGATGTTCAGCTATTCGCGGCGTTGGCGGACAAGGCCGGACAGATCAAGACCCAAGTGCGCGCCCGCCACGCTCTGCCGCCACGGTTCTTTCTTTACGTTGGCCGATTGGTTCGAGCCAAGGGAGTTTTCGAGCTTGTGGAAGCGTATGCTCGGCTGGACGACGAGGTTCGCGCCCAAGTTGGTTTAGTATTTGTAGGAGATGGCGCCGACCGCTCCGAACTGATGGAGCAAGCGTCCCGAGTGGCGCCGAGAACGATTCAGTTCCCGGGCTTTGTACAGCGCGAGGAGTTGCCGGAGTTTTACGCATTGGCCGACGCTTTGATTTTTCCAACTCATAGTGACACCTGGGGTCTGGTGGTGAATGAAGCGATGTCGTGCGGTTTGCCAGTGATTGCAACTTCGGTTGCGGGGTGCGTGGCGGATCTGGTGCAGGATGGCGGGAACGGATTTGTCGTTTCTCCCAAAGATCCGTCTCAACTCGCCGCCGCCATGGCTGGCATGGCGGGCGATTCGGTGCGGCGAGACGAAATGGGCTTCGAAAGCCGGGAACGAATCGAGGCCTACTCTCCGGCGGCATGGGCTGAGGGATTGGTGAAAGCCACCGAATCTATACAGGCGGGGGATCGATGAGAAGCCGGATTCAGTTGATTCTTCTCCCGCTCGGAATGATTACTTTTCTGGCGCTGTTCCTGATGATGGAGCGCCGCCCAGGCTGGTTCGCCAACACCGAGTACCTTGGCGCGATTCTGGCCGTGCAGATTGCCCTCGCCGCGTTGAGCCATTTTGAAGACATCTTCTTCCCCCTGTTGATGGGCACTTTTCTTTGGGCAGGGTCATTTCTGCCGTTTTATGGAACTGGCATGTCGCTGCGCTGGCTTTTCCTGGGGGTTGGGGCTTTAGGCGGCTTCGTCATCTGGATTAAGAGTCCACGGGCGCGACACTTCGGAGCCTTCCATTTGGTGGCTTTGTTCTGCGTGCTTTCCGCGCTGGTCTCCGCCGTAGTTTCCGAAGTGCCGCGAACGGCCCTGCTTAAAGTGCTCAGCCTGTTCTTGCTGTTCCTTTATGTGTCATCGGGAGCGCGCGTCGCGATCGGCGGAGGGAAAGAAAAATTCATCAACGGCCTTGTGCTGGCCTGTGAAGTGCTCGTTTATGTCTCGGCGGCGAGTTACGCGCTGGGTTTCGGCGTCTTTGGAAACCCCAATGCGCTGGGTGCGATCATCGGCGTCGCGGCAGTTCCAATCTTGCTGTGGGCGGCGTTGATCGCTGAGACTCGGGGCTTGAGGCAGCGCAGATTTTTCGCCTTGATCTTGTGCGGCGGCCTCCTCTACCTGGCCAACTCGCGTGCCTCGATTCTGGGTGCTGCGATCGTTGTGTTGGTGCTTACCGTGGCCTTGCGGCGCCAGCGGCTGCTCATGCGGTGCGCTTTCCTTTGTGTTTTCTTCCTTACCGTCATGGCGGTGGTCAATCCCTCCGGCATGGATGCGCGGGTTTCGGAGTTCACGGGAAGAGTTCTTTATAAGGAGCAGGGCACGTACCACGGCATGTTCGGGTCGCGCCTTTCCCCCTGGATTGAGACCCTTTCCGTAGTCAAACGGCACCCGTGGTTCGGTAGCGGGTTCGGCACCAGTGAACTGGGAGATCTTCGGCAGGATCTCGGTGATTCTTCGATTTATACGAAAGAAGGGACGAATCGGGAACATGGCAACAGCTATCTGGCGTTGGCTGAATACATGGGCTTGCTGGGTGCCGTGCCGTTCCTGGTCTTACTTTTTATGCTGGTCCGGGTTTTGGTTCGAATCTACAAATGGATGCGAAGGACTGGGGATCCGTACCATCCCTGCATTCCATTCGCGCTGGTTGCAATCGCGGGTCTGGTACATGCCTGCTTTGAAGACTGGTTATTTGCAGTGGGCTCCTACCTCTGCGTATTCTTCTGGGTTGCGGCTTTTGGACTGATGGATATGCTTCCGGAACTCGAGCCGGGAAGAGCAACCGGCGGTATTCCGGAGGCGCCCCGACCCGGTGCCAGCGCCCGCATCAGTGGCTCATTCAGTGCGCTGATCCCATCCGCAGTACCCAATCCTCGGACTTGGAACTGGTAGTATACTGGCTCCAATAAATCAGCGAACCATCAGCTTGTTTGCGGCGTTTGGGAGAAGCGGCGATGTCGGATCCGTCAGGATCGCGCTTGAAGAATGATTTGACGCCGCAAGGGCCGTCCGCCCAGCGAGTGGAAATCCTGGAGTGCACGCTGCGGGATGGAAGTTACGCCGTAGATTTCAAGTTCACAGAAAATGACACCGCCATCCTGGCTGGAGTTCTGGGCCGGCTTGGTTTTCGCTGGATTGAAGTAGGTCACGGCGTTGGCTTAGGCGCCATGAAGGCCGGCAAGGGCAACGATGCCGACCACCGACGAGCGGCTTATTGAAGCGGCTAAGCGGGCCGCACCGAACGCGCAGATTGGATGCTTCTTCATTCCTGGAATTGGGACGGCCGACCAACTAAAGTCGGCGCGCGCTGCCGGCCTGGATTTTGTCCGCATCGGCTATAGCGCTCCGGAAATCGAGGGTGCCTATCCTTACCTGGCGTTAGCCAAAGAGTTGGGGTTGAAGACTTGCCTCAACTTCATGAAAACCTATGGCGTTTCGGCCGCCACGTTCGGCGAGAAGGCGCGAGAAGGCGCCGCGGCCGGGGCGGACGTGATTTACTGCGTTGATTCCGCAGGCAGCATGTTTCCCGACGACGTACGCGGGTATTTAAGTGCAGCGCGCGAGCTTTGCCCATGCCCGTTGGGCTTCCATGGGCATAGCAATCTTCAGTTCGCCGTCGCCAACAGTGTGGAAGCAGTTCGTTGCGGCGCCACCTTCATCGACACTACGCTTTACGGGTTGGGACGAAGCGCGGGCAACGTTCCTACTGAAATTGCCGTGGCTGTCTTCGATCACCTTGGAATCGAAACTGGCATCGACCTCTTCGATGTGATGGATGCCGCCGAAGAATTTATGGGTCCGCTGATGTCGCAGATGCAACTGTACGACATGATGTCGGTGGCGATGGGATTCAGCCAATTTCATTCTTCGTTTCTTCCCAAGGTTGCTGCGGCCGCACATAAACATGGAGTTGAGCTGCGCCGTCTGGTGGTCGCCATGGGGAAACTCGACCCCGTAAACATGGACGAAGACGATCTGAACCGCGTGGCCGCCAGTTTGCCGAAAGCGGCGGCCGCCAGGGCGCGCGAGATGCTCACTTCGTTCGCCGCGCCGGGCATTTCCGCGCACAGCATCAGCAGTTCGCTCGCGGCGGTGCAATCTCTGGTAGACGGAATGACCGTCACCTGTGCCAAACGCCGCGCCCGGCCGGTGCTGGAACTGGTCGCATCCGAATCACCTTCCCAAGATCTCGTCCTGGCCGACCTCGTGCTGGCCGAAGGTCCAGTCGTGCTCGGCAGGGTAATCTACGGTTCCTTCGAAGTGCTCGATCAGGTCTTGAGGATGACGGGCAAAAGCGTGCCGTTATTCCTGAACGATAAGGATGGAGGTGCGTGGGCGGCGGAGTGGCCTGCGCCCCTGAAAGAGATCGTGGGCGCGGAGAGAATCTTGCCGGTGCGCTCGAAACGCCTGTTCTGCCAGCTACATGGAAGACGTGATCATGACCACCGCCCAACGCTGCGGCGACTTCTGCATCATGATCTACGGTAACCCGAACCGGGCTCTGCTACAGCATTGCTCAGAGACCTTCAGCAATGTAGTGGTACATGGCGACTTGCCGGCCGGAGCGCCTGAGAACTGCTGGCAGATGGCGGATTTTTCCGACCGAATGCATTTCGATCTTGGAATTGGCGTCGCGCTGCTTCTTTGCCCGCCGGGTAGCGCTGACTCTGCTTCGATCGATCAGCTCTTATTGCCGGAAGGAATTGTGATCACTGCCGGCCATTTTCCCCGCTTCGAAATGGATATTCCGGGCCGCGCGATTCTCCGTCTCGACTCCAACCACGCTTATCGCGGACAGATCGACCGGTGGGTGGCGATCTCAAATCTCATGAAGTCGGCTCAACCCACTCCCTTGGCGATGCAATGACGATCCGCGAAACGATCATGGAGGTTGTGGCCCGCCGCGCGGACCAGGTCTTCCTTGTAGACGCCGTCACCAGCCGTGAAATTACCTACGGGGAGTTTCACCGGCAAGCCTGCGCCCTGGCCGCGGAACTCCGACCGGCGCGGCGTGCGAAAGGGCGATCGGGTCGGAGTCATGGTTCCGAACTGCTGCGAACTGGCGGTCCTCTATTTCGCCTGCATTTATCTTGGTGCAGTCATCGTGCCCATCAATCCAGCACTGAGCAAGGGAGACGTCCAATTCATTCTGGCGAGTTGCAGGCCCGCACTCGTGGTGGCAAGCGCAACCTGCGCTGGCGGAATCAAAGGTTTTCACGCGAACGTGCTGGTTCTGGCAACCGCGCAGGAAGCTATTGCAGGACTCGAACGACTCAGGCCCCATTGCGATTGACACTCTCGCCGACCCCAGCGAATTCGTGCCTCTTGAAACCGCAGCCGGAGAGGATCTGGTGGTCATTATGTACACCTCGGGCACCTCCGCCAAGCCCAAGGGGTTGGCGCATCGAGCTGGGACGAATGTTTCGAAATGCCGCCGCCTTCGCCAGGCTCAAGGAATCGATCAGGATTCCCGGTTTTATCTGACGCTTTCAATGGCCTACATGGGCGGCTTCTACAATCTCGCTGGTTCTGCCGTTCTTGTGCGGCGCGAGCGTGGTGATCGATCACGTGTTCGATGCGCGATCGAGCCTGAATTTCTGGGACAAGGCTAGGAACAATCAAGTCAATGCGCTTTGGCTGGCCCCTACGGTATTGTCCATCCTGTTGAGAATGGATCGCGGCCGCACCGGCGAGGAGTTCTGCCGCAGCTCGGTGCGTCACGCGTTTGTGGGGTTCGCTCCGCTTCCGCTCAAGGTGAAGGATGAGTTCGAAGCCAGGTACGGTGTGCGGCTGGTTGAGAATTACGGGCTCTCGGAGACTCTGTTTGTCACCGCCCGCTCTCAGAGCGGCCTTTCGCAGGGCAATCTCAACGGTCCGGGTTATGTGGGCGAGGCCCTGCCGGAAGTGAGCCTTCGCATCGTAAGCGATGAAGCAGAGCTGGTTGCGGTTGGCGAAGACGGGGAAGTGCAGATCCTCACGCCCGATCTCATGGCCGGTTACCTCGACGCTGAGGGAAGCTTGCTGGAAATGGACGCCTCAACCTGGTTTCCCACTGGAGATGTGGGCTGGCTGGATGACCGCGGCGCGCTTTGTATTACCGGCCGCAAGAAGGACGTCATCATCAAGGGAGGCGTGAATATAAGTCCGGCGGCAATCGAAGAAGCGTTGATGCAGGTCAACGGCGTTGCCGACGTCGCCGTGGTGAGTATCCCGCACGAACTGTATGGCGAAGACGTTGTCGCCGTCCTGAAACTCGATGCCGGCAGGGAACTCGAGTCTATTCTGGAGATGGTGATCGCGCATGCAAAAGGTCATCTGGCGCAACATCAGCAGCCTGCCCGCTACATTGCGATTGACGAACTGCCCAAAACTGCAAACGGCAAAGTGCAGAAGTCTCGCATTCGTGAGTTGGTGGCGGAAAAGCTGCAGGTCGGTTCCGGTCCGTCTCTTCGGCCGCACGCTACTGAGAGCGCAGGTGTATCCCGCTGATGATGGTCTCCATACTCACGCTAAAGATCCGCACTTACTTGAGATTCGTACTTAGGAACTGCGCTTGAATTTCGGAAACCTGGACGCATGAAAATCATCGACCTCTCCCTGCCGATCGAAGAAGGCATGATGACGTTTCCCACGCACTGGCACCCCGTGGTCGAGATCACGATTCTCGGCCGCCACGGGATCGAAGGCCGTGAGACCCGGAAGCTCGTCTTGGGAACGCACATTGGCACTCATGCGGATGCCCCTCGTCACTTCATTCCGAACGGCAAGACCATCGATGATGTTCCGTTGGATGTGCTGATCGGCCCGGCTACGGTGGCCGATTTCACGGGCTGCCGCCCGCTGCAAGAGATCGATGTCGCAGACCTCAAGCAACGGCTTGGCGAGAAAGTTCCCGCTCGCTTGATCCTGCGTACCGGTTGGTCCGAGTACTTCGGAGACATGAAGTTCTATAACGAATATCCATTTCTGTCGGAGAACGCCGCGCGCTGGCTCGTGGAAAAAGGCGTGCGGCTCATCGCGATGGATACGCCATCGCCGGATAACCCCGCCCATTCGCGAGGAACGCCCAAAGATTCCCCGAATCATAAGGTTCTCTTGGGGGCCGGAGTCGTGCTGGTGGAATACCTGGCCAACCTAAAAGCCTTAACCGCTTCGGAAGTGGAGCTCATCGTGATGCCTTTGAAGTTAAAGGGATGCGATGGTTCCCCGGCACGCTGCGTGGCCATCGAAAGATGAAAGACGAAAGATAAAGATGATGAGAGGTGACGAGCTGAACGCCATCGTCGAGATGTGGCTCACAGACTGGTTTGTGGCCAGGGCAAAGATCGGAAGAAATGCACCGGAGACACTGCGCGACACCAACTACTTCGACGCGGGATGGCTCACCTCGATGGAAGTGGTGGAATTCGTGACCGAGATCGAGCAACGGTTTGACATGCAGTTTTCCGAGCGCGATCTTCAGGATCAACGTTTCGTGACCATCGCAGGCCTCACCGATCTGATTCTGGAACGCTCGCCGCAGACGAGTGAGAGCCGGTAACCTCAAACTTTATACATTCAGTCTCAGTTCGCACCTGGAACCTAGTGGAGAAAGACATACCAGGAAACCTGCACGTTCTTACGCTGACTCCTTTCTATCCCTCCGACGGGGACGAAGTGAGTGGTTGTTTTGTAGCTGAGACTCTTCAACAGGTCGAGGCGTATGGCGTGAGGTCTTCAGTGATCGCGGTTGACTCGGTATATCATCGCGCCTCGGCGGTCAAATCAGGAATACCCCGCGGAATGGATTCGCTATCCTCAAATGCCGGGGAACTTCGGCCTCTCGAGCGCCGGCAATTTCCTGGGAGCCGTTCTTCTGAGAAGAGTCAGGCAACTTCACCGGGATTCTCCGATCAGCGTAATCCATGCTCATGCGGCGCTGCCCTGCGGCCATGCCGCGGCCTTCCTTTCGCGACGTCTCGGCATCCCCTTCGTCGTGACTATCCACGGTCTCGATGTTTTCAACAGGTGCTTTGAGCAGGGAATCGCAGCGGGATGGCGCCGCAGAGCTTCCGTAATTGTCTACAAAAATGCCCACAAGATGATCTGCATCAGCGAGAAAGTGCGGCGATTGCTGTCGGATGGGATGGGCTCGGCCATGGCCGCTGAGGTTGTCTACAACGGCACTGATCCCGCCAAGTTTACGCCGGGCCCGGTGCAGGATTCGAGTCCAACAATTCTGATTGTCGGAAATCTGTTGGCGGGAAAAGGCCAGGAGCTTGTGCTTCGGGCCTTCGCTCGAGTAAAAGAATCGCATCCCGGCCTGCAATGCCGCCTTATCGGGGAGGGCGCGGATCGAGATCGGTTCGCCGCCCTGGCCGGAGATCTTGGCGTTAGCGATCGCGTTCAATTTCTGGGGCGTCGAAGCCGTTCCGAAGTGGCGGACGCCATGCGCAGCTGCACAGTGTTTGCGCTGCCTAGCCGGTACGAAGGGCTGGGATGTGTTTATCTGGAAGCGATGGCTTGCGGCAAACCTGTTATCGCGTGCAGTGGACAAGGCATCGACGAAATCATCGATCATACCCGCAATGGATGGCTGATTCCTGTCGACGGCCTGGAGAAACTCGTGCAAGGCCTGCAAGCTTTGTTGGGAAGCGTCGAGCTGCGAGCGCGAATCGGCCAGGCCGCGCGTCAGACCATCCTCGATAGGCTTACGCTCCGAAGGCAGGCGGAGAACCTGGTGAAGATTTACGAGGAAGCCGCGCAATGACGCCCCACGTGATTCCACAGGAACAAACTCCGCGCGTCGAACTGGTTGCACTCGTAGAGGAAGACATCGCCGAGGTTGCGCACTTCATCGCGGCTCAATCGGGCCGCACCCCCGAAACAGTAGAGGCGCACCTCCGCTGGTTCCTGATGGAAAACCCAGCGCGCCAACCCCAGCACCCGCTAGGCTTCGGATTACGATCCGCCGATCAGTTGGCGGGATGCATCTTGTGCAGCCCGCAGCTTTTTTGCTCCGAAACGAAACAAATTCTTCTGATGGGTTCCAGTTCGTTTTATGTAGACGAACGGCATCGCGGTCACGGAGGCCGCATCTTTTTGCAGTACTCCCGGCTGGGAAGGCAGTGGCCGCTATTTGGTACTTCAGCCAACGCGGAGGCTGCGGCCTTGTGGAAAGCGGTGGGAGCAACCCCCATCCTATACTCGGACGGCGAATTATTCGGCGTGCTTCGCTGGCCGCCGGTGGCGGAAGAGTTCGCGCACCGACGAAATTCAAACCGGCTCCTGTCGCGACTCGCAGGCAGTTCGATCTCCACTCTCGTGGGCCTTCTTCGACCGTTGAAAATTGATGCGGATCATCCCGAGGCGCTACGCCAGCTTGTGTCTGCCGAGCAGGCGCATGATTTAGTGATTCAGTGCGCCTCGGCAAAGCTCACTGCCGTGCGGGACTTACTCTACCTTCGCTGGCGTTATTTCTCTGGCAGGGATGCCACCGTCGCAGCGTTCGCTTTCCGTAGCCGCCATCCCGACCAGGAAATTCTGGTAACCGTAAACCAGCGCGCTCGAGGATATCGCGGACAAATCAATACGCTCAATGTGCTCGATGTTTACCCGGAAGTGCCGCCGGACGAGTGGTTGCGGATTGTTGGGGCGCTGACCGCACGCTACAGAAACATCGTTGATGCGATTGTTTTGCGCGGCCAGGATCCCGAGAGGCAGAAGGTATTTTGCGCGAGAGGATTTCGACCGCGCTTGTTCGACGCGCCGAACGGATGGTTTCTCGATAAGGCCAGGCTCCTGCCAACGCACGACTGGTATCCTGTGCCGGCGGATGGCGATGGCCTTATTTGACGATTGGTGCCGAGCGCAATGAACTAGCGGAAGGACTAACGCGATGAATTTCAGAAGCCAGGCTCGAGCATTTCTGATTCACGCCGCCGCTGCAGTTCGTGCGGATAAGTTGGCGCTCCGCCTCGATAAGTGCGCAAACCGCCACCGAGGGCTGATTGTCGGAATGCACGAGACTCCGCTCGCCTTGGAGGCACAGCTGCGCGAGCAACTGGAATGGGCGTCCCAGCATTTCACGATCACCAGTCTCGAAGGCTTCTCCGAGCTGTGGGGGCAGCATCCAGACTCCGAGGTTAGCTCTAAGCCTCTTCTCTTGTTTACTTTCGACGATGGCCGGGAGAGCAATTACACAGTCGCGGCGCCGCTGCTGCAGTCTTTCGGGGGCCGTGGTCTATTTTTTGTTGTGCCTGCATTTGCGGAGTGCGCCGAGGACCGGGCTCTTGCTTTCTACCGATCGAGGATTAATCCAAATTCCAAGCCCGGCGACGAGAGCTGGGAGGACTGGAAACCGATGAGCCCGCCCCAGATTGCCGAGTTGGCGGCTCAAGGCCATGCGATCGGCAACCACACGTTGACGCATCAGCGCCTGGTGGGACTCGGGCCCGACGCATTGGAACGGGAAATCGGCGACAGTGCGCGCAAGCTCGCGTTGTGGACGAAAAAACCGGTCGACGCATTTGCCTGGACCTTCGGATGGGATGGCGTCGATGCGAATGCCTGGGAAGTAATCCGGCGCTACCATCGATTCTGTTTTTCTCCCTGCGCCGGAGCCATCGACAGCCGCTGCGACAGCCTCGAACTGCTGTGGCGCCGGGAGATCGAGGTGAAATACTCCCCCGCCGAGTATCGCTTTCTTTATTCGGGACTAGTCGACCCGTGGTGGAGTACCCGGCGAAGACACCTGCGCGGGATGTTGCGAGCCTCGCCCGCCGCTAGAGTTGGATGACTGTTCTCAACACCGTCGAAGTAGCTGTCGAGTTTACCTGTGAAGCTGCATTGTCTGAACAGCGCACGCGCACCGAAGCATGACCCATCTTTTCATCAACGCGCTCGCCGCCAGTGCCGGTGGAGGACTCACTTACGTCCGCAACGTTTTGCCGCGCCTGGCGGTACGAAAGGATGCGCGTGCAACCGTTCTGCTGGGCGGAACGCTGCGCGGCGAAATCGAGGAATCGGCGCAGGTGAAAGTTCTACGCGGAGACGCTCCCGCCGGCTCCGGGAGCCGTTTCTGGTACGAACAGCGCAAGCTGCCGGATTTAATTCGCCAATCCGGAGCGAATGTTCTATTGTCGACCGGAAACTTTGCGCTTTACCGTTCGCCAGTCCCGCAAATCCTTCTCAGCCGGAATGCGCTCTACACTTCAGCTGACTTTCAACGGGATCTTCGTGACCGGGGCGACTACCGGCTGTGGCTCGACACCGAAGTGAAGGCTGCGCTCGCTCGCTGGTCCGTGCAAACCGCGGACTGCACCGTGGCTCCCAGCGCGGCCTTTGCCGCCGACCTGCGGCAGTGGACGGGTAAGAATGTGGTCTCGATCCATCACGGTTTTGACCACGACGTCTTTTTCCGCGAAGCCTCGCCATTGCCTGAAGAAGTGCAAACCAAGTTCGCCCGGACTGCCGGCTCGCTTCGGCTGCTTTTCGTCAGCCACTACAACTACTACCGGAATTTTGAAACATTGATTCGCGCGATCGCGATCTTGAAGAAGAAGCTGCACCCGAAGACGGTCCGCCTGATTCTGACGTGCAAATTCAACTCGAAGGATAACCCCGGCGAATACCGCGCCGATGGCGCTGCGATCCTGGTGCAGCAACTCGGGCTCAGCGAAGAGATTGTTGAATTGGGCGCAGTGCCTTACCGCTCCCTGCATCACCTCTATCGGGCATGCGATTTTTATGTGACTCCTGCCTATGCCGAAACCTTCGCTCATCCGCTGGTGGAAGCGATGGCCAGCGGTCTTCCCGTAATCGCTTCGGATTTATCGGTGCATCGTGAGATATGCGGTGAGGCCGCCGTGTATTTCCCGCGCTTCTCGGCAGAGGATCTTGCGGAACGCGTCTTTCATGCGGCTCGATCGCACGGAACAGGTTGCGGCAATGCGTGAAAAGGGGCTTGTGCGCTCCCAGGATTTCAGTTGGGACAAGCACGTAGACGAATTGCTCGCGCTAGCCCGTCGTCTGGTGGAGAAGTGAGTTCATGCGAGCGTGGTTACGCACTCTGAGGGAAATCCCCGTTACTCGATGAATCCTCACGATGTGCCGAAACGCGAGTGATCGTTTCGTCCATAGCTGGCGTCCAACGGTCCTTCAAGCGCAGAAATGGTTCTTCGAAAAAGCGTCGGGACCAATAAGCAATCAGAATCGCGGTGCACCCAGCCACTGCAAAGCGTGCCAGCACAATCGAAAAGTGGCCGTCGGTGGGGAGCAATGATGGCGCAAATCTTCGACACGCCTTGTCATACATACGGAACACAAGCAGATGAATGAGGTAAAGGCCATAACTGATCCGGCCGATAAAGCGCAGCGTCCGATTGCGCGCGAGTTTTCCCCACGGCGCTGACCCCGCTAGTAGGAAAAACAGCAGCAGGCCGCTGAAAAGCACGTCGATCACCGAGTACTGCAAAGCCGCGCCCAGCAGCCTGTTCCGCGTGAGTATTCCGAAGGATGCACCTCCGGCCGCCAGCGCTGCACCTGACAAAAACAGCGCTACGCACACTTGTACGACTTGCCGCCGGCTCACTGAAGTTCTCAGCAGGATGGCCAGCAATCCACCGGACGCAAGCCCGTCGGCCACAAACCAGGTGTAAGAGGCGAGGCCGTTCGTGTATCCGTGCTGGAACGCAAGCGCTCGGACGATGGGCTCTGCCACGCAGAGGCCGAAAGCAAAGATCGCAAGGTTCCGGCGGTTGAGCCAGCGCACCACCATCGGCCATAAAAGGTAATAGTGCTCTTCAACTGCTAAAGACCACAGTGGTCCGTAGTCTTCCGCCACGCCAAAAAGAGGGGTGATGTTCGCCAGGTATACAAAACTCAGGCCGAGGTATGCGGCCGTGCTTTGCCGCAGGACCGCCAGCAAAATTAGCAGTCCGTAATACGCAGGCAGAATGCGCAATGCGCGCCGCGCGTAAAAGCGGCGATAGTAGTGCGCTCGCTTCCGGGAATCAATCAGAATCCCGGTGATCAGGAAGCCGGAAAGGATGAAAAACAGATTCACCCCTAACCAGCCCCACTCCGTCAGATCCAGAAAGAATTGCGCGGGCCGGCTGAAACCGCGAAGGCCGGAACTTCCCGAGTAGAAACCATGAAGCGCCAGAACTCCTAGAATCGCAACGCCCCGCAGAGCGTCCAGTTCGGGCATGAGGGGACGGAGTAGCGCGTCTCTGTGATTGGGCGAGTCCGGCATTCTCAGCCCGATCCACCAGCCACAACCGGCAGTGCGAACGAGCGGGGCTCGCCTGTGCCGCGACTCCAACCCGATTTAGCCCCGAATGCTATCTTGGATGACAAAATTAGATTCCGTTCCAGACCTGTGGCAGCCCATGCACTATCGCACAATCACCAAGCCGGATCAAACACTGCGTCGGATCGAACCTTCTAGGAACATGCGGAATCCGTTTACCGATATCAACAGAAGCTGAAGCCGTGAAAGAAAGAAGCACGAAGACGGAGGCACCCAGTGCATAATGCGCATCGAGTCGCGGAGGGCCAGCGATACTTCGTAAAGTACACGCTGGCCGTGTTGCTGATCCTTCCATTGATCCTGGCCCACGCCTCGGGTCAGGCGAGTGCTCCTGAGAGCAGCCCACACGCCGCAAAATATGCCTCGGCCTACAACTGGAGTCAAACTCCATCTACGCCGGCAACGCTGGTCGCCGGCGCCAATACGATCACGCTCAGGCCCTGCCCGCGGGGGTTACGAGTGGCGGACCTGCCAGGTCTTGCGAGCGCGGTCTCGCCCCACGAATACGTTTACATCGCAGGCACAGGCGAGCCGGAGGCTGCGCTGGTCACCGGCGGCGGCGGACACGCGGGCGATGCATCCTGCACCATCGAGGTCAGCTTGAAACAGTCGCATCCCGCCGGCTACAGCGCGGGTTCTGCGACCGGCGGCATCAAGGAAGCTTCGGAAGATGCGATGTTTCTCGGAGAGCCTTACGGAGCGGGGATCCGCCGCCGGCAAGGAGGAATGGTCGTCCTCGATACGGCTGGTTCTCCCTACAAAATCCATGCTCCGCTCTACATCGAGGCCAGCAACCAGTTGATCAGCGGCGCTGGAGGCACCATTGACTGCTACCTGCTCGACGAAGATTGCATGAAGGTCGGGGACAACAACGCAAACCATTTCGGCAACATCGAACTGGAACACCTCCGCTTTCACCCGAACCTGGTCGGGGGCACCAATAGTGCGCTTTACGTAAATGCGAATGCCACCATCGTACGGGATGTCACGGTGCTCTATTCTGCGACCCGCGCCACCTTTGGCCACCTGGTGACGGTGTGTGACGATCAGGCCTTTACCCTGGACGGCCTGAACTATCTGGGCGTCGGCATCCGAAACGACGCGAAATTCGTTGGATCCGTAGTATTCGCGCCCGGTCCCTTCAATAAATGTTCCGCCGTAGGCTGGTTGAAGAATATGCAGATCAGCGGACAAGGGAGAGGGAATGGGGTCGACTGGCAATCGGGCAACTCACTGCATGTATCTGACAGTGTGATTCAGGGCTTTTCGCAGTTCGGAATCCGCACCGGGACCATGCGGGGCGGCTACCAGCCCACCCAGATCGACAACGTGTATATGGAGCTGAACACCCCCATGAATCCTGCCGGAAACATTGGGGCGGCTGGCATCATTGTTGTCGGATCACGCCTGATCGCAAAGACGGACATGTTTGCCATCGGCCACCAGCCGTTCTATGCCCAGACCGGAAACACGTCCTACGTTTACTGGATCGTCGCCCATGATTCAACTCACGGAGCTTCGCTCCCTCTGCAAGCCGGTGCCGCGGCCACCAACGGGAGAGGAAGCATCCCTGTGACCTGGCCGAAGATCGAGGGACAAAATATTTCCTATGATGTCCTGCGCACCGAAGGTGTGGGAAACGCGCTCAACGCTCCTTATGGAAAGGGAAATTTTGCCGTCGCCACTGCTGTGCCGCAGTGTGCCGGGGAAGTGTGCCAGACGACCGATTCGCAGGCGCCGCTCAAGCCCTATGAAGTGAGCAAGGATCCTTCTTTTGAACCGGCTCTCATGTTCTGGCCCGGCAGCTTGATCTTGTCAGCAGGAGCCTACGCCAACGTGGTCGTTCCTCCCGTGACCAATATTTCCCCGGTGGTTACCACAACCGCCAACGTCCCGAGCTTGTTTGCAGATCGCTGCCCGGCGGGCACGCCGGGAGTCTACGCCGTCTGTTTTGCGGGAGAGTCTGCCGGGAACAACCAGACCAGAGTGGTCGGCACCCTGATGCAGAACGGACCACGGTCGGGCGGTGCCGCCGGGAACGTGAAGGGCCGCCTCAATTTCCTGAATTCCCCCGCCGGTGGCGTCAACCCGGCGCACATCATCACGCTGGTGGATTCCGATCCTGCAAAAACGCTGGCCGATGCCGTTCATCGGCCCGCGAACGACGACAAAGACACTTACATTGGGCTCGATGTACCGGTCAACGGCGCGAGTCTCTGGTCGGCGCAGTTGGCCTTCGGCGCGCCCGTTTCACTCTCGAACTATATCGGCAACAAGGGCGACGGAGTTCACTGGAAGGAGCGCCTCACTGCGACCGAGAAAGTCTTCGCCGTTCCCGTCGCCATCCAGAAGGGAAACACACTCACCGTGGGGGAAGGTTCTCCCCTTAGCAAAATGAAGATCTATTCCACGCCAAGTGTAGAATCGGCGACCGTCGCCGCTCACAGCTGCATCGACGTAACCCAGGCGGTGCCAGGGTTGACAAAGTCTGATTTGATCACCGGAATCACGCCGCCCAAAGCTTTCGGCAGTCTTTCTCTAAATGCTTATGCGAGTGCCCCAGATACCATTACTCTGCATTTTTGCAATCCCAGCGCTTCCGCCGTCGGCATTCCCGCCGGCGTATATTCATTCCTCGGAGTGCACTGACCGCCGCTGTCCTTCCCGCTGCTCTGTTGCCCGGTGCCGCCCGGCGCCGGCTGATCCCGGCGCATCGAACTCTTCGCGTAAGATGATTGGCGAAGCCCTGAGGGAGAGCGACAGTCCGGATGTGCGGAATCTTCGGCATCATTGGCCGTAACGCGCGTGTGCCCGCCGAGGTGCTGGAGCGCGCCACTCGATCGCTCGCTCATCGCGGGCCGGACGACAGCGGCACAGTGATTCTGCGTGCTTCCACGCCGGAGCCCATCGAAATCGGTTTGGGAAATCGCCGCCTCGCCATTCTGGATCTGTCTCCTCAAGGGCATCAGCCCATGAACGATCCCGCAACCGGCAACTGGATCGTCTATAACGGAGAGGTCTATAACTTCCGCGAAGTTCGCGCTAAGCTTAGAGCGGCAGGGCGTGTATTTCGGCAGTCATTCCGATACGGAAGTGATCCTCAAAGCATATGCGTGCTGGGGCGAAGAAGTGCCTCGATGAATTTCGTGGGATGTTTGCGTTCGCAATCTGGGATGCGTCAGCGGCAACGTCTATTCGTCGCCCGCGATCCCATGGGAATCAAGCCGCTCTATTTCTTCCGCTCGGATCAGTACTTCATATTCTCTTCCGAAGTCCGGACTCTGCTCGGAACCGGTCTGGTGCCCGCCGCACATTGATCCCGCAGGCCTGGTGAGCTACCTGACCTTTGGATCGCTTTACGATCCGAACACGTTGGTGGACGGAGTGCATGCGCTTCCAGCGGGTTGTTACCTGACATGGGAAAACGGCCACGTGAAGCAGACGCAGTACTGGGATCTTGTTGGCCAGTGATCAAGCTGGGCCCAGCGCGTTATGCTTCCGACGCCAGTTCGCAGCACGCGCAGCTGAACTCGAAACTCAGATCGCGGAGATGCTCGATGAGTCCGTGCGCATGCAAATCGTGAGCGATGTGCCGGTGGGAGTGTTTCTTTCCGGCGGCATCGACTCCAGCAGCCTGGTCGGCATCCTCAGCCGAAACGGAATACGGCCGAGCACATTTTCGATCGTATTTCGAGAGGCGGATTACTCTGAGGCGGAGTATTCCCGCGCGATCGCACAGCAATTCGGCACCGATCACCACGAAATTACGGTTTCCCAGGCAGACCTGTTCGCAGCGATTGCTCCTGCCATTCATGCCATGGATCTCCCCACCATGGACGGAATCAACACCTACTTCGTGTCGGAGCGAACCCGCGCGGCGGGCGTGAAAGTTGCTCTTTCTGGTTTGGGCGGCGATGAGATGTTTGCCGGCTACTCCAGCTTTCGCACGGTGCCGCGCATGGAGCGATTTGCCAATCAGTGGCAGCGCATGCCGCTGGCAGTCCGCAATCCATTCGCAAATCTATTTGCCATGCTCGCTCCCTCGAGTGACCAGAATCGCAAATTGACCGCTCTCTTCCGCAACGGCAGGAGGAATCGTTCATCCGTATTTTCTTTCGCGCATGCTGTTCACTCCGGAGCAGCAGAACGATCTGCTGCCGGGAATGAACGCGAATTCCAGTCCGTTTCAAACGCCCGGAAAAGCCTCTGACCGAGAGCCTGAGCCGCGCCCAGAGCCTGGACCCGGTTAATCGTGTTTCCTATCTCGAGGCGCGGTGTTATATGCTCAACACACTGTTACGGGACTCCGACTTCATGAGCATGGCGCACGGTCTGGAGGTGCGCGTACCGTTGATCGACCATCAATTGGCGCGACGATTCTTGCCCTGCCAGGATCGTGGAAGCTGCAGCGGGCACTCCGAAGCCGTTGCTGGTCAGGGCGCTCGGGGGCCAACTTCCGCACAAGATCGTTCATCGGCGAAAACGCGGCTTCACCCTGCCCTTCGAGCACTGGCTGCGGGATGCGCTCCGTCCCGGTGGTGGAGGAAGCGTTGCGCAAGATCGGAGACGGTGCGCTGGGCACGCTGATCAGTCAATCGGCCGCGCTTCGCGTGTGGAACGATTTTCTCGAAGGCCGCACTTCCTGGTCCCGCCCCTGGTCGTTATACGTGCTGCAAAGCTGGTGCCAGCAGCACCTTTCGAGTTGAATTTTCGAATTGAATCATGTCCGCGATGGAAAAAGTCGAAGAGCTCGGAAGGTTGCGAGCGCCGTCGCCGTCGGCTAGCTCCCGGTCAGCGTGATCATTCCCGGTGCGCAACGAGGCGAAGAATCTGCCTCGATGCCTGCAGGCTCTCACAGATGTTGGCGAAGTCTTCGTCATCGATTCGCAAAGCACGGACGAAACAGTCGAGATCGCGCGATCCTACGGAGCCCAGGTCGTCCAGTTTCATTATCAGGGCGGATGGCCGAAGAAGCGGCAATGGGCCATGGACACGCTCCCAATCGCTTACGACTGGATTCTGCTGCTCGATGCCGATGAGGTGCTCACGCCTGACCTCGCGGAAGAAATTCGCGTAGCGATTCAAAATCCAGCGATGGATGGATACTCCATCCTGCTGCGCACCTGGTTTCTCGGTCGGGTTCTGCGCCACGGCGATGTTGGTCTGTGGAAGCTGTCATTGTTTCGCCGCGGCAAGGGAAGATACGAATGCCGCCTGAAGCGAGCAGGATGCTTCCATGGCCGATATGGAAGTGCATGAGCATGTCATTGTCAAAGGCGCGACCGCGAGGCTTCGCAATCCTCTGATTCATCACAACGTGGAATCGCTCTCGCGTTATATCCAGAAACACGATGAGTATTCCAATTGGGAGTGCGCGCGTGTTGTCCCGGCCCGAGGACGACGAAGTGCTGCCGGGGTCACTTCTGCATCCGCAGGCGCGGCGCCGGCGCTGGCTGAAGCGCAAACTCTTCGCCGTGCCGGGTTCTCCCGTGCTGCTTTTCCTGTATCGTTATGTCTTGCGGCTCGGGTTTCCTGGATGGCGTGCCAGGCCTGATTTATTGCGGCTTTCAGGCAGTTCAAATGTTTCATACCAAGGCCAAGATCTACGAACTGAGGCGCGCTGGAACTGAAACTGAG
This sequence comes from uncultured Acidobacteriaceae bacterium, assembly GCA_963827005.1. Classification (GTDB taxonomy): domain Bacteria; phylum Acidobacteriota; class Terriglobia; order Terriglobales; family Acidobacteriaceae; genus Sulfotelmatobacter. The sequence goes on along the minus strand of CAWGZD010000004.1, from coordinate 104,402 downwards.
AACAAAGAAAAGAACTGAAGTCTAGCTGCACAGAAAGGAAGCAGGCGCATTATGTGTGGGATCGCGGGACTTGCCAACTGCGGGGACAGAGAAGTACTCGGCCGCATGGCGCACGTCCAGGCGCACCGTGGTCCCGACGATTCCGGACTGTGGGAGCGACGATTCCCGGATGGCTCCTACATCGGCCTCGGCAGCCGCCGCCTTGCCATCCTCGATCTCTCGGCCGACGGTCACATGCCGATGTGCAACGAAGACCGCACGATCTGGATCACCTACAACGGTGAAATCTACAACTTCGCCGAACTCCGCCGCGAACTCCAAAGCAAAGGCCACCACTTCGCTTCCAACACCGACACCGAAGTCGTGATCCACCTCTACGAACAGGAAGGCGCAGATTGCGTTCAGCGGCTCCAGGGTATGTTCGCCTTTGCCATTTGCGATCTGCGCTCGGGCCGGCCTGAGTTGTTTCTGGCTCGCGATCACTTTGGAGTGAAACCCTTCTACTACGCTCAGCGCGGAAGAAAGCTCGCGTTTGCTTCCGAAGTGAAAGCGCTGCTCCACGTGCCTGAGATCGAGGCTGAAATTGATCTCGAGTCTCTGCATCAGTATCTGACGTTCCTCTGGGTTCCCGATCCCAAAACCATGTTCCAGGGAATCTACAAGCTTCCCGCAGGACATTGCGCCACGTTTCGCGATGGCGAACTGAAGATCCGCCAGTACTGGGACTTGAGCTTTCCCCGCGCGGGGGCGGACTACCCTCGCTCAGAAGCCGATCTCGCCGACGAGGTTCGCGAGCGCTTTCGACAATCTGTCGAACGCCAGATGGTGAGCGATGTTCCGATCGGCGCGTTTCTCAGCGCGGGGCTGGATTCTTCGAGCATCGTGGCCATGATGTGCCGCGCGGCGAAACAACCCGTTCGCACTTACACGATCACTTTTCCTCGCAAATACCGCGTGGGCGAGACCACGCTGGATGATCCCGCTGTCCCGGCCCGGCTGGCGCGGCAATTGGGCTGCGAGAACCAGCAAATTGTGGTCGAGCCAGACGTGGCCGACCTGCTGCCTCGCCTTACCTGGCACATGGACGAGCCCACCGCGGATCCTGCCATCATCACGGCCTACCTGGTTTGCCGCGAAGCGCGCAAGCAGGCTACCGTGCTGCTTTCTGGCGTCGGCGGAGATGAGTTGTTTGCCGGATATCGAAAACATGCCGCATACCGCTGGGCTCGCGCCTATCAGAGAATGCCCCGTGGATTGCGGGCGGGCATCGAATCCGGCCTGAATGCCTTGCCCGGCTTGCGTGGTACGTCCTTGAAAGGAAGCGTACGCTTGGCCAAGAAGATGGCTCGCAGCGCGTCGCTCGATCCGCAGGAAAGTTTTATTCGCAACTGCACGTATCTTGATGCTGCGCAGAAAATGAATTTGTATACGGACGCGGTTCGGGATCAGCTTCGCACCTCCGATCCCGCCATTCGCCACCGTTCCAGCTTCGATTCGGTGCGCGACGCCGACTTCCTCAACCAGATGCTTTATCTCGACACCAAGATTTTTATGGTAAGTCTGAATCTGAACTACAACGACAAGATGAGTATGGCATCGTCGGTTGAGGTGCGGGTTCCGTTTCTCGATCGCGAACTTGCCGAGTTTGCCGCCTGGAGTATTCCGCCGGATCTCAAGCTCAAAGGCTCCTTCCGGACCACGACCAAGCACATTTTCCGCCGCGCCATGCAAGGCATTCTGCCCGCCGAAGTTTTGCGGCAGCCGAAAGCCGGATTCGCCGCTCCAGTCGACTACTGGCTGGCGCATGATTTAAAGGAAATGGTGGACGATCTACTCTCCGAGACAAACATCCGCCAGCGCGGCTTGTTCCGCCCCGAAGCCGTGCGCCGCTTTGTGGACGAACACCGCAGCGGCGACGAAGATTGGTCCATGCAAATCTGGCAGTTTCTCACTCTGGAAAACTGGATGAGGATTTTTCTCGATGCCGGCGCCCAGCAGAGAACGGACGAATTCACTCATGCGCGCGAGGCGGCCACCGCGTGAGATTTTCAAGCCGACCAGAGCACACACGCTGGGATATTTTGTCCGGGTATATTCTTGCCAATGACTGATTCGGCCGCCATTTCCAGCAGCCATGCCACGGACAACGCCATGACCGGTCAAATCGCCAAAGCGCTGACCGAAGCGACGGGCTTGCTGCGCGCACCCCAGCGCGTGGTTCCGCTGGTTCAAAAACTCGCGTCCGACAAGCTGCGGCTCACCTTCGAGCAGCGGCATCTCTACTCATTCACCACCACCAAGGTTCCTACCGGAGACACGCTCAACCTGTTGCTCGGCTGGATTCTCAGCGCCCAGCGCCCCGATGGCGGCATTGCAGCCTATTACAGCCTGCTCACGGGATATTCGGAATCCTACCCCGAGGTCACCGGCTACATCATTCCAACGTTGTACGATCTCGCTCACAACCACGACGGCGCTGCTCGTGCCGCCGAACGGGCCACCGCGTGGCTGCTTTCCCTGCAGATGCCCACGGGTGCGTTTCCCGCAGGATTGCATCGCGGCGAAGCGCAGCCTTCCGTCTTCAACACCGGCCAGATCCTGCAGGGATTGGTTCGCGCTTACGCGGAAACCAACCGCCCAGAGATCCTGCAAGCCGCGATCGCGGCCGGCGGCTGGCTGATCAAGATGCAGCAGCCCGACGGTTCATGGTCCGGCCCAGGCGCTTATCAAAATGCCGCTCATACTTACTACAGCATGGTCGCATGGTCCTTGGCTCAGTTATCCGAACGCGCGCGCGATCCTCAATATGGCGATGCAGCCGAAAGAAACTTGGATTGGGTGCTCACTCACTTCCAGCCCAGCGGCTGGATCGATGGCATCAACTTGCGAGGCCACCCCAACTACCTGCACTTCGTTGCCTACGTGCTCGAGGGCGCGCTTGAATGCGCCATTCTGCAGCAGCGCAGCGATGCCATCGACGCAGTCGCAAAATCCGCCTGGGTAATTCTGCGCAAGTTCGAGACTCACAAGCATTTGCCCGGCGCTTACGATCTCGATTTCAGAACCAGCCAGCGTTTCACCTGTCTCACAGGAAACGCGCAGATGTCGTGCGTCTGGCTGCGCCTGTTTGAGGTGACCGGCGACCTGCGCTATCTCAACGCCGCGCTCAAGATGAACGAGATGCTGAAACAATTAATTCCGGCGCGCGGCCGGCCGGGCATCGCGGGCGGAGTAGCCGGCTCCTACCCGGTCTGGGGCCGCTATCAGCCCCTGCGCTACATCAGTTGGGGATGCAAGTTCTTCGCGGATGCACTCTTGCTGGAACAGCGGTTGACGCAATCATTTGAGGCATCGGCCTGCGAGGCATTGCCATGCGCGTCGTAATTCTCTGCTCCAGCATTTACAGCGAAACCGCGTCCGCGCTCTCCGTCTGCCTCGCCGAGGCGGGATATGTCCCCGCCGCAGCCCTTGCTCTTCCTACGCTCAACCGCGCCACCTTGCTGCGTAAGCTGGGACAGTGGGGCGTCCGGGATGTCGCGCGCTACGCAAGTGCGAAACTCCTTCCGCGTCGCACTGATGAGCCGCCCCCGGCCGTTAACCCATACCTGCAACCGCTGCTCAAACACGGGTCGGGAGTCTTCCGCAATCTGCGCGAAGTCGCTGGGTTTTACGATTTCCCGGTTGCCTTCAGCAAAGATAACGACCAGAACGCGCCGGAGTCGATTGCGCAACTCAGAGAGTGGTCACCCGATCTAATCATTTTTACCGGCGGCAACATTTTGCGAAAGCAATTGCTCGAAGTGCCGCGTCTTGGAGTGCTCAACGTACACCTCGGCCTGCTCCCGGAGATTCGCGGCATGAGCAGCCCCGAGTGGTCTTTGCTGAACCGCGTTCCAGTCGGCGTCACCGTCCACTTTATGGACGCTGGAATCGATACCGGCCCAATTCTTCGGCGATATGAATTTCCCGATCCAGCCCGCGCTGACTCCCTAAGCGACTTGCGCAACCGCCTTATCGCCTTTGGCGTCGAGAAGGCCGCCGATGTGGTCGCCGGTCTTGATCACGGCACAAACTCGCCCACTCGCCAATCGCGCGTAGACGAAGACCGCCAGTTCTTTGTCATGCACGAGTGGCTCCAGGCGAAGGCGGCCGAACGCCTCACAAGAAGCCGTGTGCCCGTCGTTGCGGAGAGTCTGCATGGCTAAGCCGATGAGCAAGCTGGGAACCATGCTGCAGGTCGGCCGCACCTTCGGCATGCGCGACGGCATGCTCCGTCTCGAATACGAACTCCAGCGCGGCAGCGGCTTGATGTCCTGGAGAATGCGATCCGTGCAGGGCTGGGCTTCCTGGGATCTGAACCGGATTGCGCCCGCCACGCGCGCAGAAGAAATGCTCGCCGCTCGCCGGGATGGCCGAAGGCAATTCTTCTTCACCGACGCCCAAGCTCTGGGCGCGACTCTAAGAGAAACGATCGGAGTCGGCGGAGAAAAGTCAGTTCTCAGCGAAGCCGAGAACATCCTCAAAGGCAATCTGCCGTTCTTCGGCCAGCTTTCTCTCGCGTGCCAGTTCCCGCCGCAGTGGTTTCGCAATCCGGTCACCGGCCAGAGTGTCTCGCCCGAGCAACCTTGGACGCAGATGCGATTTGCTTCGCCCACCTATGGCGACCTGAAGTTTATTCTCGAGCCCTCCAGGTTTTTATTTGTCTACCCCTTGGCGCGGGCCTACGCTCTCACCGGCGACGAGCGCTTTGCCGAAGCCTTCTGGAGCGCCGTCCAGGACTGGGCCCGTCACAGCCCGCCCATGGCCGGTCCGCTCTGGATCTGCGGGCAGGAGTGCTCCTTGCGCATCCTGGCTTGGTCCTTCGCGCTGCACGCCTTCATTCGCTCGCCATCGAGCACCGCCGAGCGCGTTGCTCTGCTGGTTTCCATGATTGCCGCTCACGCCTGGCGCACGGCCCAGACTCTCGGCTATGCGCGCTCGCAGCGCAGCAATCACCTGATCAGCGAAGCCGTCGGCCTCTGGACTGCGGGCACGCTCTATCCGGAATTGCGCGAGGCGCTGGTTTGGCAGAACCTCGGCGCCCATTTATTGCAGGAAGCCGTTCTCGACCAGATAACGCCCGCGGGCGTTTCGCAGCAGCATTCGTTCAACTACCAGCGCATGATTCTCGATCTGCTGCTATGGACCTTGCGCCTGGCTGAGGTTCACAATGCGCCGCTCCCCGAGCAGATTCGCCAGCGCGCGCAAGCTGCCTTCGACTTCATGCGCCCGTGGGTAGATCCGGCGAGTGGGCTCGCGCCTAACTACGGTTCCGACGACGGCAGCCTGATCCTTCCGCTCGCGACCTCCGAGTATCGCGATTTTCGCCCCCTGCTGCAATTGGGCGCTGCTGTTCTCAATCGCCCCGCGCTGCCGCCTGGTTTCTGGGATGAATTTGCGCTGTGGTTCGGCCTCAAGCCTGCACTCGTGGAAAAAACAAATCCTGATCCGCCCGCTCCCCCCGCCGAAACCGGATACTTCCGCTTAGGGGATGAGAAATCCTGGGCTATGGTCCGCGCCGGCCGCTACTCTCGCCGCCCTTTTCAGGCGGATCAGTTGCACGTCGATTTGTGGTGGCGGGGCGTCAACCTCGCTCGCGACGCCGGAACATATCTCTACAACGGCCCCGCGCCGTGGAATAATGGATTCGCGGGCAGCGCCGTTCATAACACCGTGACGGTTGATCATAGCGACCAGATGCGCCGCGCCGGCCGCTTTCTCTGGGTCGACTGGGCGCAAGCCTCAGGCCGGACGTATTCTTCTTCCGGTAACCGCGCGTGCTCTGATCGTTTTGAAGGCGAGCACGACGGCTACCAGCGTCTGGGCGTAAAGCACAGACGCATGGTGCAGTGGCTGAATGGATCCGGCTGGATCATTGTCGATGACATTGTGAATGACGAGGAGATGGAGGGAACCGGAGAGCACGACGTGCGCTTGCATTGGCTGGTACCCGATCTGCCGAATGAGTTCTCCGACTCGCCGTTTCAGGCCGTTTTCAGCGTGGCGCAGTCGCGAGTTTGCTGGAATATTTTTCCCAGCGTTCCAGGGAGCGCAATGATCGTAAGGGCGGGCCTCCGACTATCTGAAAATTTGGTGGACGCGGACACGCAGTTGCTCGGTTGGGAATCACCCACTTATGGCGATCTTCGGCCGGCCGTCTCTCTCGTGTACCAGGTTCGATCGAGGCTGCCAGTTCGATTCGTGACCGCAGTCCTCACGGATGAACGATGCAAACTCAAAGCATCCGGTGATCAGATACTGATCTTGCGAGAAGAATCCCTTAATCCAGAGGAAGTTAATCGAGAGCAAGATAATCGAGAGGAAGTTTATCGAGTGAATCTTTCAACTAGAGCGAAGCCTGCCGCTGAACAGCAGACGTCTTCGGCCAGAGTGCCAGTCGCATGAAGCAGCTTTTCCAGGACGCTCGCAGCGCCGAAATCACCGTGGCGGAAGTTCCTGCCCCGAAGTTGCTCGCGGGCTGTGTGCTGGTTCGCACCGCGGCTTCTCTGGTTTCCGCCGGCACGGAGCGTGCTTCCTCAGAGTTCGCCAGCCGCAACTTATTGCAGAAAGCCAGGATGCGCCCCGACCTCGTTCGCGAAGTTTTGAGCAAGATCAGCCGCGACGGCCTCGTCTCAACTGTATCTGCAGTTCGCAGCCGCCTTGATCAACCGAGCGTCTTGGGATACAGCAGTGCCGGAACTGTCGTTGCCGTCGGTGAAGGCGTCGCCGATATCGGCCCCGGCGATCGCCTGGCCTGCGCCGGCGCCGGCCACGCCGTGCACGCCGAGTTTGCCTGTGTTCCGCGCCTGCTCGTCGCGCGCATTCCTTCCAACGCCGTGAGCTTCGACGAAGCTGCCTTCACCACAATCGGATCCGTCGCTCTCCACGGCGTGCGCAATGCCGATGCCAAGCTCGGCGACATTGTGGCCGTGATCGGTCTCGGCCTCCTTGGTCAGTTGACCGTGCAGATTCTTAAGGCTGCCGGATGCTGCGTCCTCGGCATGGATATCTCCGCCGAGCGCGCGGAATTAGCCCTCCGTCTCGGCGCCGATGCCGTGAGCACATCCCCCTCCGGCTTTCAGGATTTATGTCTGCAACATTCTGCCGGGCATGGCGCCGACTCAGTTCTTATTGCCGCGCAAACCGCCAGCAATGATCCCGTGAATCTCGCCGGAGCGGTCGCGCGGAGTCGCGCCGTCGTCGTCGCCGTCGGCACCGTTGCCATGGATATCCCGCGAAGATCCTTTTACGAAAAGGAGCTCGACTTCCGTGTCTCCCGCTCCTACGGCCCCGGCCGTTATGATTCTACGTTCGAGCAGAAGGGAATCGACTATCCCATCGGCTACGTACGCTGGACCGAAACCCGCAACATGGAAGCGTTTCTGAAGCTTCTCGCCGATCGCAAACTCGACTTGCAGCCGCTCATCACGCATCGTTTCCCCATCACGCAAGCACACTCCGCCTATGACCTTATCAACGGAAAAACGCCCAACGAAAAAATGCAGGAAGCATTTCTAGGCGTGCTGATCACTTATTCCGAACTTGCCAGCGATGCCCGCACTATCCCCCTGGCGGCCTTCGGCCCGCCCGTCGCAAGCCAAACGCCCATACAGATCGGCCTTCTCGGCGCAGGAGCCTTCGCAACCAGTACCCTGTTGCCTGCGATCAAGCAGGTCGGCGGTGCTGAACTGGTCGTAGCCGGCGCAGCCAGCGGTTCCCATGCGCGGCATGCCGCCGAGAAATTTGGATTTCACTCCTGTACCACTGACGAGCAGGAGGTTCTCCACCATCCCGTCGTCAACACAGTCGTCATCGCCACTCGCCATAATCTGCACGCAGCGCAGGTAATAGCCGCTCTTAATTCCGGCAAGCATGTTTTCTGCGAGAAGCCTCTCTGCCTCAATGAGGCGGAGCTCGCCGGAATCATCGACGCACACGACCATCCAGCTTCCGGCCGCCCGCTTCTCCTGGTCGGCTTTAATCGCCGCTTCGCCCCGTTTGCGCTTCGACTCAAGAGTTTTCTCGGGCAGGTTCACGAACCATTGGCGCTTCACTACCGTGTGAATGCGGGCTTCCTTCCCGCCGATCACTGGCTCAACGATCCCCTGCAGGGCGGAGGACGCATCCTCGGCGAAGTCTGCCACTTTGTGGACTTCCTCTGCTTCCTCACCAACTCATCCGTCGTGGAAGTTGAAACTCGCAGCCTGCCCAACCCCGGCCAGTACAGCAACGACAACGTCGTATGTTCCTTGCGCTTTTCCAACGGCTCGCACGGCACCATCAGTTACCTGGCCAACGGAGACCGGTCTTTTTCCAAAGAGCGAATCGAAGTTTTTGGAGGAGGCAGCGCGGCCGTACTGGAAGACTTTCGGCGCTTGGAACTCGTCCGCGGCGGAAAGAGGCGCGTGTTCCGCTCCCTGCTGCGCCAGGACAAAGGACATCGTGGCGAGTGGGAATCCTTCATCGAGGCGATTCAAGCCGGCACGGAATCGCCCATCCCGTTCCACGAAGTTGTCGCCACCATGCAGGCAACCTTCGCCCTCGAAGAGTCGCGCTGTCTGGGCCAGCCCATTGCTATGCCCAGCGCCGAACGCGGCACCGAACGCAGTGCTGAAAACGACCTTCGCGAAGATGACAGCGCTTCCGGCTCCAGTGGTTTCGATCGAGCCTCCTGAATGCAGGCTTGCTGAATACTGTTTTACCGTCTCATGAAGATTCTCTACGTATCGCAATACTTTCCTCCGGAGATGGGCGCGCCCGCCGCGCGAGCGGCCGAATTGTCGCGCCATTGGGCAGCCGCAGGGCACCAGGTAACCGTGCTCACCGGGTTTCCCAATCATCCCACCGGCGTCGTGCCGCTCGAATATCGCAGGAAATTCCGCCGCCTCGTGGCCCGAGAGCAAATCAACGGCGTCAATGTCATCCGCACCTGGCTTCTTCCTTTTCCCAACCGCAAAGCGCACGAGCGAATGTTGAACTACACCTCATTCTGCGCGTCGTCGGCTGCCACAGGACTTTTCCTCCCCCGGCCTGATGTCGTCATTGCCACCTCGCCGCAGTTGCTGGTCGGGCTTTCCGGCTGGTGGGTCGCCCACTGGAAGCGCGTTCCCTTTGTTTTTGAAGTGCGGGATCTCTGGCCCGAGTCGCTGGCTGCAGTCGGCATGGGTGACAGCAACTCGCGCCTGCACCGCTCTCTGGCGAAAATCGCCGGCTTCCTGTACCGCCGCTCCGATCGCGTCGTCGTGGTCACGCCCGCCTTCGAAGATTATCTGGTGGAACACTGGCGTGTGCCGCGGGAAAAGATTTCAGTAGTCGAGAATGGCGTAGAGACGCAGCTCTTTGCTCCAGAACCGTTCTCCGGAGGACCCGGAACCACTCTCCGGACAGAACTCGGCATCGAAGGAAAGTTTGTCGTCTCCTACATCGGCACCATGGGGATGGCGCACGGCCTCGAAACCATCATCGCCGCCGCCGCCAAGTTGCGCCAGACCAATCCCGAGGTCGTTTTTCTCATGGTAGGTGAAGGCGCTGATAAAACCCGCATCACCGCCCTTGCGCGCGATCGCGGCCTCACCAATCTGCAATTTCTCGATCAGCAGCCTCGCGAAAAGATTCCCGCCTGCATCTGCGCCTCGGATGTTTGCCTTGTTCTGCTCAAGAAAGCCGAACTCTTCAAGACCGTCATTCCGACCAAGATGCTGGAATTCATGTCCTGCGCCCGCCCTGTCATCCTCGGGGTCGATGGCCAGGCGCGCACCATTCTCGAGGAAGCTCGCGCCGGGCTTGTGATCGAACCGGAGAACGCTGACACGCTGGTGAATGCCATTCGTGACCTGGCAGGGAATCGCGAACTTGCTCGCGTGCTGGGAGAGAACGGCCGGCAACACATCGTCCGCCATTTTTCCCGCCGTCAGACGGCAGAGAAATACATCGGCGTGCTCGAACAGCTTTTGAACTTGCCGGAATCGCGCCGCCCGGAACTCGCCGCCTGAATCATTTCTGCCGGCGGTCCTACCCGGTGCGCAACCTAGTGCGCAACAATGATCGCCAGTCCAGCCCCCGCGGATATCGCCGCGTTAAGGGCAGTCCCGGCCGCCACCCGGGCTCCGCTCAGCGGCACGAAGAGAATGTCATCGGCTTGCAGCGTCATGTCGGGCGCCTTCGCTTCTAACATCTTCTTCAACGGAACTTTCGTTTCAGTCACCCCGGCCGCGTTGTTCCGGATGATGCGGACCGATCCCACTTTTGCCGTGTGATTCGCTCCACCCGCCAGCGCAAGCGCCTGCAGCACTGTCAAACTGCCGTTATCCACCAGCAATCCTGCCGGATGCCCCACATCTCCCACCACGTAGATGATCGGCGCCCGCGGTATCGTGATCGTATCCCCGGGCTGGATCTCGATATTATCCTGCGGGGCGTCCGCCAGATTCCTGGGCAGGTTCACCGTGATCGGACCCGTCTCGCTGTGCTGGCGCATGATGCTCACCTTGCGCCCTGCCGTCGCCGTAAATCCCCCCGCCGCCGAGATCAGATCGAACAGCTTGCGGTCTCCCAGCGCCGGGTAAATGCCGGGTCTGCCCACATCGCCGATGATCGTCACTCCCTGCGACGCAGACTCGTCGAGGAAGACCGTCACATGTGCGTCGCGGACAAAGCCCCCGTCCTCGAGCCGCTTCTGGATCAACGCCTGCGCTTCCTCTACCGTGAGATCGCTCACGTGTACATAGTCGATCAGCGGCAGGTACACATCTCCCGTAGTGCCAACTCTTGCCTTGGTGGTGAGCTCCGGCACGTTGTAGACTCCCACTTCCAGCAAATCGCCCGGCCCGAGCCTCAGCAGCGTTGGATTCTGATTGTCGGGAGCAGCATCTGCTCCGCTTCCGTTCGCTGCGGCCTTTGTGGCCTCAGCGTTAGGGGATGCAGTTGCCGTCGCAGCCTGGGCGATCGGCACCGCCGCAGGCAGCGCCGGTACTGTGTTCTGGGCAGGGGTTGTCGCCGGCGCTTGCTGCGCCCACGCCGCGAACTGCGAACCGCCAAGCACAGTGAGAGAGACGGCAAGCAGGCTGCGCCTGCAGGCAAAACTGAATCTGCCAAGCTCCATTTACGAGCCTCTGGTGGAAGAAGGATCGCAGAAAGTTTAGCACAGCCCGCCCCGCGCCGATGCTGTCGAGTTGCCCTCCCTGCCTCATTCGGCCGGGTTTTCCACAGATTTTTCACCGCCGGGAATTGAAACCCAGCCCTCACACTGCTAGATTCCAAGCAACCCTCAAACGCAGACGGTTACACGCAGAACCCGTTTACTCACTACCAGCCAGCATCGCGCGGCTGCGATACTTTCCTGTCGGTTGAGAATGCAGCGCGCCAACATTCATGTTTGACGGGGCGAAGGGGGATTGTTGACGGTAGCTTTTTTTGCGATTTTCTTCCTGTCGCTGCTCTTCTCGTTCGTCCTCACTCGCTACGTGCGGGATTTCGCCTCTCTGCGCGGCTGGGTCGCGATTCCTACCCAGGAGAGGCATCTGCATTCCACTCCTCTGCCGCGCCTCGGCGGCGTTGCCATCTTCATTTCCTTTTCTCTGAGCATGGCAGTGGCGGCGGTCCTGGCTGCTTACATTCCTCAACTCCACTCCGCCTTTTCTCTGAAGACCCTGCTCACTATCCTGGTGCCTGCGTCGCTCGTTTTCCTGCTGGGCGTCTATGACGATCTCTACACCGTCGGCCCCTATGTCAAGTTTGCCGTGCAGGCTCTTGCCGCCACCATGCTCTTCGCCGGCGGCCTTCGCATTCTCAATATCCCCGTTCTCTTCGGCGAGCATGAACTCCCATGGTTCGTGGGACTGCCCTTCACGATTCTGTGGGTCTTGGCCATCACCAACGCCTTCAACCTGATCGACGGCCTTGACGGTTTGGCCGCCGGTTCTGCTTTGTTCTCCACCCTGGTCGCGTTCGTCGTCGCCCTGCTCGGCGGATACTCCCTGGTCACCGTGATGACCATTGCCCTAGCCGGCGCGATCCTGGGCTTCTTGCGCTACAACTTCAATCCCGCCACCATTTTTCTCGGAGACTCCGGCAGTCTTTTTATCGGATTTCTGCTGAGCGCGCTCGCTCTCGCCGGAGCCCAGAAGGCCCCCACCATCGTCGCGGTCGCTATTCCTGTCGTTTCCTTCGGCCTTCCCATCCTCGAAACCTCGCTCTCCATTCTGCGCCGCTTAATCAGCGGCCGCCCCGTCTTTACCGCCGATCGCGAACACATCCATCACAAGCTCCTGCAGCACGGTCTCACTCATCGCCAGGTCGTAATTGTGCTGTACGGAGTCTCAGCCGTCTTTGCCCTCCTCAGCCTGTTTCTGCTGTGGCCGACCGGCAGTTCCCTCGGCCTGGTTCTCGCTGTCCTTGGAATCGGCATCTGGATCGGCGTCCAGCGCCTCGGCTATCTCGAACTCGGTGAACTTGGCCGCGTCGCTCAACGCACTTTCGAGCAGCGCCAGATCGTCATCAACAACCTTGCCATCCGTCGCGCCACAGAAGAACTCAAAGCCGCTCGCGATTACGATCAGATTCGCCGCATCCTTGAGGCCGCCTTCAGCTCCAATGACTTTGACGGGTTCGACGTCCGGTTCAGGCTTTTTCCCGGCGAATCCCAACCCGTGAGCGCGGCCGATCCAGTTGTTCCGGCGCGCCGCGGAGAAGTCTCTTTTCAGTGGGGCAAAATAAGAGGCGCCAGGTCGCTCGAAGGTTCGGCGGTCTGGACTCTATCGCTCGATCTTGTCAGCTCGTCCAACCGCCGCCGAGGTGCCCTTATAGTTCACCGGCTCTATTCAAGCCGTGACCTGCAGTTGGATATCAATCTTCTGACTTCGGTTTTCCCAGTCGCTCTCGCCGATGCCTTCGACCGCACTCTCCAACACGCAGTACAAGTCATTCCCCGCCCAGATCAGGATGATGAGGGATTCGTTGCCGCGCAAGCTGGCTAGCCCTCGTCGAATTCACCTGCGAATCAATAGTGGTTTCAGTTTGAATGGTCTTGAAAGGACGCGACCCTGAGATCTTTTCAAAAGGTCACAATCTGAATAGCCTTGAAAGGGCGCGGCTTCAGCCGCTGAGGGACCACGCGGCGGCCGGCTTCCGAACTATTGACGAAAGAGACGCATCTGGAGAACGCGCAACAACAACTCCGCGCTGGCGCGCGGCTCACGCTCTAGGAAAGCGGTAGGGAGGGCTGACGGTTAAAGTTTCGCGCTAACGTATGAGTTGATTTCGCAATTCAAGCAAACTTCCACGAAAACTGGTGCTGTCCACTGCATATCATTCCTCCACAAGATCAGGGCTTGCTACCCTGAACGTGTCGTGATTCTAACCCAGCGCTCCGGCCAAATCAAGAGTCGCACCGAGAAAATGTATCGCGTCAAATCGCCCGCCAGACGGCCCATCCCGACCCAAATCAACGGTTGCAAGTTCTTGCATACTCGCAAACCTCCCGCTCCAACAATCGCCCCTGCGCATCGTAAATCGCCCACTTTTCCACACGTGGAACCACCGTGGCCACTGTCTATTCGCACTATCCCTGTTTACCTTAATCTTCTCCTAATGTTCGTAAGGATAACGTTTCCGAGGAAGTGCAATTCATGTTTGGCAAGACGATTTACGGCTCTACTTTCAAGGACGTCCATTTCGTTCCCCTACAGTCGGCTACGTTTTGCGTCCAGTGCGAACTGATCTGCACCAACAGCCGCACCTATTGTCTGGCTTGCGGAAACCCTTCGCTGCTCAGCCTTTCCCGCGTCCTTGGCGGATCCCTTCGCCGCGAGCAGACCGCTCATCTCATCACTGATTCCGAACTCGACAGTCTGGTCCGCGACCTTCTACGCACCGTCCCCGACCCGCAGGTTTTAAACTGGGAAGCCCTGGACGTTGCCGGCCATCACGCTCGCGTCCCCTCAGCCGCTCTTCGCAGTCAGCTTCGCGTCGCCAACGCAGCTCATCCTGTCTCCGGCTTCCGCGCCGTACATCCCGGAGAAGAAGTCGATATCCAGGCCGCCGAACTCGATCTCGAACCCGCCATCAGCGCCATCACCGAGCGTGCCCAGCATCTCACCGGAGCTACCGGAGCCGCCATCGCACTGCGCGCCGGCGATGAAATCGTCTGCCGCGCGCGCGCTGGCCGCACCGCTCCCGACCTCGGCGTCCGCCTGCAAACCGATAGCGGCATCTCCGCCGAAGCCGTACGCACCGGGGAAGTCATGCTCTGTCACGATGCCGACCGCAACCCTCGCGTCGACCTCGCCAGTTGCCGCCGCCTCGGCGTCCGCTCCATCCTCGTCTCTCCGCTTCGCTACTATCGCCGCACCCTGGGCGTATTCGAGGTTCTGTCCTCGTCTCCCAGCGCATTCGACGAGCGCGACGTGGCTACCATGCAGCTTCTTTCGAGCATGATGGTCGCCGCCATCTCCCGCATCTCCAGCCTGCATCAGACGCGCCTCTCACGCCTGGCTGGGTAAATCTGGACTGAGTTAGTAGGCCCAGTAAGGCGCCGTTCCTCCCGGCGCGTTCTGTCCCTGGATCGCAACATATACGTTGCGCCCGAAGAAGAAGGGAAGCCCCCAGTCAAAAAAGTATGGAGGCGAGTCCGAAATCTCACCGCCCAGATCGGCGAATGCGTTGTCGCCCGAACTGAACAAGGTGCTGGCATCCGCGATGCTGAAATCAACCGTACCGCTGGTCCCGTTCGTTCCCTCATTGGTAGCAGAGAGATTCGCCGTGCTCGACGGGCAATAAAATCCTGCGTCATTGCCGCCGCAACCCGCTATTCCCGAGACGCTGCTGCTCAAGAAGAAGTAACCATTCGATCCGCTGTCAATAAAGCTTCCAGAGTACGCAGTGCCGTTGAAACTAGTGGTGAACTCTCCGAATTCGGGGTCCGCCCCGTAGACCTTTGCCGCGCCCAGCGCATTATTCGTCTCGGTTCCAATGCCGAACACCAGCGAGCCACTCAGCGTCGGCTGTTGCCCGCCGGAAACCGCCGGCAGTTCAACGATCACGCCGTTGTTGTCGGTGGTGAATAGCGACACCGGGTTCGTCACTTGCAGTGCCACGCTCGGACTAATCCCGAAGCAGCCTGACGCAGGACACTCATAATAAATTTCTGTCGGGCAACCGGAACCGCAATCCGGTGCAAACAAACCCACACCAAGAATCCCATTCGCCCCTAGCTCGTCGATATTGTTCGAGGGAGGCAAGTCGAAACTCAGGCAACCGTCAGGAACGGTGACATTAGTGCCGACGGCTTCAATCGGTGTGGAACTCGCCGTCTCGCCCGCAATCTTCACATCCGCCGTTTGCACCGGTCCCCACGTGTACCCACTATCAAACGGAAAGCATTCAAACACCGGATTGCCTCCGGCAGCATTCTGCTGCGGCAGCGCAACCGTCAGCGCAGACGAAAGAATCCTCAATCCCGAACTTCCCGTGTCGACCAATATGTTGTCAACCGTTTGACACGTCGACGTACCAGGAACGCACACCGTCACGCTGATGAAGGCCGCGTCGGCGTAGTCGCCAAGCGGTCCTCCATCTACCGAGATCGGCGCGACATTATTCCCCGGCGGCACAATCGTATTCGGCGGAGTGCTGCTGCCGCCCCCACCACCGCCGCATCCCGCCGAAAACGCGAATGCCAACAAAATCGCAAAAATGGAAACCATGAATGTCCGCGGATTTTTCATCGAATGTCCTCCGCGCGCACGCCCTGCGGCATCTTGCCCGGTATATAAGCCATGCCGCCAAACGCCCGCGGATGTCCACCCGAATGCACCACCAATCCCGGCTGCTCGACGACCAACGGCCTGCGTCCCATTCGGGTCCCGCTCTGCGCCTTGACCGCCTGCACATACTGATCGGAGTAGCTTCCCAGCAGTTGACGCAGATCAGGCGGCCACGGTCCGTGCCAGACCAAGGCAAACACGGTTCCCGAAGAAGAAACGTATTCCCTCACCACCGTTCCCGCCGCGCCTTGAATTTCATGCACAGTAAAGTTTTGCCCGGCTGTCATTGTCCGGGTCCCTTGCATATGAATCTGGTCCGCCTCAATCGAGGCCGTGTCTCCACCCAACGACGCCCACGCAGGCAGCGCCATAAAGACGAGCGCCATATCGAGGGCCAAAAACGCCACTCCTGCCGCCAAAGCCCTCGATCTAACCGAGTTCGATATTCGCTTCCACATGCCTTAACCTCTTGAGATTTCCGTCAGATAGGCGCTGAAAGTTAGAGTGGGAGGGCGCTTCCGGGGGTTGCTCCGGTTCGAACCCAGCTCGAAGCCTTAACTCTTCTGCTACTTTTCCACAATATCGGGTTAATATGTACCAACAGGATCTCGACCCGGGTTCCCTCATGTCTGCCATTCTCCAGGCTCCTCGACCCCCTTCCCTGAACCGCCGCCGCCGTGTGCGCCAGAAAATCCACGCGCCCGCCTATGCCAGTTTTAGCGGAGCCTCCACCAGCGAGATGCTCGATCTCCACGAGGTTCTCGATATCAGCGAGAACGGCGCGGCCGTGCAGTGCCCCTCGCCCATGAAGGTCGGCCAGCAACTGGAGTTGTGCCTCGATCTCGCCGAATCCACCGGACAGGTTGCCACCACCGCCCGCGTGGTTTGGGCAGACTCCACCGGACGCATCGGCCTCAGTTTTCCCGCTCTCACTAGCCCGGCTCAGCGCCGCCTCCGCGAGTGGTTGTTCCTGAACGCCATGGCAGGCGCCGCCAACGCGGCATCTTCTTCCCCGTCCCCCGCGCCCGAACACTCCGTTCTCCGCCCCAACTATACTGACACGCTCACCGCCGCCTCCGCTGTGCAGCGCGAAGCGGAATCCCTGGGCGCCGATCTCGAGGCAGTTCTTTCGCTCATCGCTACCCGGTCGCAGTCTCTGCTTCGCGCTTCTGGCGCCGCCATCGCCCTCGCCCCGCAAGACGCCATCGCTGACGCCGCAGCCGACCCCGGAACAGATGCCCGAACAGATGTCGATTCTCGGATAATGATCTGCCGCGCCAGAGCCGGTGCCACCGCCCCGCCCGTCGGCGCCACCTTGCAGGTAGGCTCAGGGTTTTCCGGTGAATGCGTGCGCACCGGAAAATTGTCGCGCTGCGATGACGCTGAAACCGACGAACGCGTCGATCGCGAAAGTTGCCGCGCCCTCGGCATTCGCTCCCTGCTCGCCGCTCCCCTCCGCTCCGGCGAGAAAGTACTCGGCCTGCTCGAAGTATTTTCCGCCCGGCCCAGCGCCTTTGGTGAGGACGATAGCGCGGTCCTGCAGCGTTTCGCCGAAACCATCCTTGCCGCAGTGAATCGCGCCGCTCGCGCTCACGATCCCGCTCCCCCACCGGCTCCTCCAAAGCCTTTCGTCGCGCCGCCCGGCAGCGTTCTGTTTGCCAGCGAGCCCGAACCCGGGACCGAACTAAAGACCACCGAAGACAAAGCTGAATCCACCGACCAGGACAAACTTGGCGGCATTCGCCTGCCCCGCACGCACCTTTACCTGCTGATCATCGCCGCCGCCTTCATAGCGCTTGCCCTGGGTTACAACCTCGCCCCGTGGATTCAGGATAAGCTCCAGGCCCGCGAGCACAATAACGAACACACGGTTCTAGCTTCGTCGCAGGCGCCGCAACCCACCGCAGCACTTCCGGCCGTCCCCGCACTCGAGACCGCAACTCTCGACCAGCTCCAGCAACTTGCTCAGAGTGGAGATCCCTCCGCCCAATACGCGCTCGGACTTCGCTACGCTTCCGGCGACAATGTTAAGCAGGATGAGAGGGCAGCCGCCGTCTGGTTCACCAAAGCAGCCGAGAACGGAAACGTGAAAGCTCAAGTCGCGCTCAGCACTCGTTACTGGGCAGGCCGGGGAGTCGAGCCTAGTCTGAATCAGGCCTACTTCTGGACCGTTCTGGCCCGCGCCGCCGGAGACAAAAACAGCAAGACCTTCGCCGAATTCCTCGCCTCCCACATGACCCGTGCCCAAGCCGCCACCATCGAACAGCAAGCCGACATCTGGTACCAGCAGCACGAATCCAGCGCCAAACCTGCCCCCGGCCGCTAAACAGCAAGCGAAAAAACCTGTCATCCCGAGCGAAGGCGATGCTTCGCGAACGCGAAGCGCCGCCGCAGTCGAAGGACCCCATACCCGCCCGCACCACCCCAAGCCCCGCAAGCGTTTCCACAACGGCAACGTTCTCTCGCGCGCCCGCAAATCCTATCATCCTGAGCGAAGCGAAGGACCTCCCTCTCACCCCCCCCGCCACGATCTCCATCCCATCCTCCGCATCGCCGCCAGAAGCCAGAAGCCAGAAGCCCGAAGCCCAAAGCCCAAAGCCCGAAGCCCAAAGCCCGAAGCCCGAAGCCCGAAGCCCAACCTCCTCCACAGCGCTAGAATAGACGCAGAGGCCCCAGTGTCCACCCTCCGCACCATTCTCGACGAACGCGTCCGCGAAGCCGATCCCACTCTCTACGAGAAGCTCGACAACAACCGCCTGCGTTGCTTCGCCTGCGGACACTGTTGCCCCATCCCCGAAGGCCAGCCCGGCGTCTGCAAAGTCCGCTACAACCGCGGAGGCACCCTCTACGTCCCCTGGGGATACACGGCCGGCACCCAATGCGACCCCGTCGAAAAGAAACCCTTCTTCCACGCCCATCCAGGGGCCCTCGCCTACAGCTTCGGCATGCTCGGTTGCGATCTGCACTGCGCCTACTGTCAGAACTGGGTAACCTCGCAAGCCCTCCGCGATCCCACCGCCGTCTCGCCTCTGCACCCAGCCTCGCCTGAAGTGTTAGTCCAAGACGCCCACGCCCAGGGCGCAAGGATTCTCGTCAGCACCTACAACGAGCCACTAATCACCAGCGAATGGGCCGTAGCCGTTTTCAAAGAAGCCAAAGCCGCCGGACTCCTCACCGGCTTCGTCTCCAATGGTAACGGCACTCCGCAGGTTCTCGAATACCTTCGTCCCTGGCTCGATCTCTACAAAGTTGATCTCAAGAGTTTTGACGACCGTCACTACCACGAACTCGGCGGACGCATCGCTCCCATTCTCGATAGCATCCGCCGCATCCATCAGTCCGGACTCTGGCTCGAGATCGTTACACTTCTAATCCCCGGCTTCAACGACGACGCTGGCGAACTCCGCCGCCTCACCGACTTCCTCGCAGAAATCTCTCCCGATATCCCGTGGCACGTCACCGCCTTCCACGGCGACTATAAAATGCAAAACGACGTCGCCCGCGACACCAATTCCGAAGACCTGCTCCGAGCCGTCGAAATCGGCCGCCAGTCCGGCCTCCGCTACATCTACGCCGGCAACCTCCCTGGCAAAGTCGGCGAATGGGAAAACACGCGCTGCCCCAACTGCAATGAAACTCTGATCGAACGCCACAGCTACTTGATCAAGAAC
Source organism: uncultured Acidobacteriaceae bacterium (assembly GCA_963827005.1). Classification (GTDB taxonomy): domain Bacteria; phylum Acidobacteriota; class Terriglobia; order Terriglobales; family Acidobacteriaceae; genus Sulfotelmatobacter. Next base: position 84,931 of record CAWGZD010000004.1, on the reverse strand, counting down.
TACCGCCTCACGCCAGAAGGCCACTGTCCGAAATGCGCCACAGCAATTCCCGGCCGCTGGTCCCCCCACTTCGAAGGCCAAATCACCGCCCGCCCTTTCCTGCCACGCAAGAGCGCACCTTTGTTTACAATCCAGAATCCGTAACGGGGTCGCTCCGCCTACACTCGGGCAGCTATAATCCACTCGGCGTCATCCTGAGCGTAGCCGTTCTTCAGGCGGAGCGAAGGATCTCCCGCGCATCGACACGCGATACAGTGCAAACAGCACCATCTGAGATTCCTTCTCACAAATGCGGAAGCCATCCATTGCACCTCTCGTGCTCGCGCTCGCACTCCTTCTCACCTCCTGCTCCCCCCGCGACTTCCTCACCCGCCGTCTAGCCGCCGACCTAATCGCCAACTCTGACGGGTTCCGCGCCCAGCAGCAGTTTCAGCTCCGCATCGGCATCATCGCCAACAAAGACTATCTCTCCCCCGACTATCTCGCTCTGCAGCATCACGGCTGGATTTCCGCCACCAACGCCCCCTGCCCACCAGCTCTCGCCCCGCCTCCGTGCTGGGATGTCCTGCTCACGCCCTCCGGCGTCGACACGATTCAAACTCTGATCGCTCCCGGCGACGCCGAAAAGCAATCTTTCACCATCCCCGCCGCGCGCCGCGAACTGATCGCCATTACCGGCATCGCCAAGCAGGGCAATACAGCCGATGTCGAATTCACCTGGCACTGGATTCCCCTCAACGAAGTCGGCGCCGTCTTCTACTCGAGCGACGCACACTACCACTCCACCGTCGGCTTTCGCTCCTATGATGACGGCTGGCGCCTCATGCAAACCGCTTCCCGCCCCGCCCAGCCTCTCGACGAAGCTCTGAAAAACGCTGACACCGCCCAGTAAACCGCCGGCCCACTCCTGTGCGCCTGACCCCGAGTCAACTCATTTCACTTTGCAAGTTGCGTATCGCAAACTCGCCGATGTATAACCCTACTTCCCACCCTGGGGCCTATGAAAATCTCAAAATATTTCCTCCTCGTCGTAATTCTCAGTTCCGCATGGCTAGCCTCCGCCCAAGCCAAGCCCAAGCTCACGCTCGACGAATTCTTCAACTCCGTGAGCTACTCCGGCATCGCTATTTCTCCCGACGGCAATTCCGTAGTGATCGTCACCGAGCGCGCCGACTGGGACCAGAAAATCTTCCGTACCGACCTCTGGCTCTACCGCGACGACCCAAAAGGTGGATCGTTGATCCAACTCACCCAGTCCGGCCACGACTCCGAGCCCAAGTGGTCGCCCGATGGCCGCTGGATCGCCTTCCTCTCCGACCGTAAGCCCTCCTCCGACAAAGACTCCGACTCCGACGACGACAAAGCTAAAAATAAGAACAAAGACAAAGACGATAAAGGAGAAGTCAGCCAGATCTACCTGATCTCCCCCGCCGGCGGCGAGGCCATCCCACTGACTCAAGGGGAAGAAGAAGTTCACACCTTTTCCTGGTCCGCAGATTCAACCACCCTCTATTTCGCCACCCGCCATCCCTGGACCAAGACCCAAAAAGACGACTACAAGAAGCAATGGAAAGATGTCGTCCAATATCGCACCGCCGAACGTGGCGACACCATCTTCGCTCTCAACATGGCCGCTGCTCTCGCCCGCCAGGCCGCCGAAGGCACGAAAGAAGAATCCGACGCTGAAAAAGAATCCGACCTCAATCCCGGCGCGGTGACCATTGCCACGTCTCCGCTTCGCGTAGACGACCTCGTCACTTCGCCCGACGGCAGCAAACTAGCCTTTACCACCAACTCCATCAACCAGCGCCAGGAAAAAGCCGAAGACGTAGAAATCTACACCGTAGATGTGGCGCGGGCGCCCTCGCCCGCGACCGCCGCCAGCGCCACAAATTCGCAACCGCGCCAGCTAACCCATAACCAGGCGGTCGAAGGCAACCTCCGCTGGGCCAACGACAATCGCCACGTCTTCTTCACCGTCGAGGTCGGAGACGTCACCGGCCCCTATCGCGACCTCCAGCCTCACCTCTACTGGGTTGATAGCGAAAAGCCTGATAGTGACTCCGCCGCCGTCGAGCAGTGGAGCAAAGACTTCATCGGTCCCGTCGAACACTATGCCGTCGCCGCCAGCGGAGTGCTCGCCTCAGCCCGCGTCGGAACCGAGGTTCCCGTGTATTCCGTCGCGCAGCCCGGCCAATCCCTGCATAAACTGAGCAACTGGAGCGGCACCTACGAGAATCTTTCTACGACACCGCACTCAACGAGGATTGCCTTCGTCTACTCGTCATTGCAGAAGCCGACCGAAGTCTACTTAGCCGAGAGCCCCGACAAACTCGACCAGGCGCGTCCCATCACTTCGCTCAACAAACTTTTCACCGAGCGCGAACTGCCTCAAGGCAAGCCCTATCGTTGGAAGGCCGACGACGGCACCACCATCGAAGGCATGCTGATCTATCCTCCGGGCAAGTTCGAACAGAAAAATCTGCCTCTGTTCACCTTCATTCACGGAGGCCCCGCTGACGCCGACGGCAACCACTTCGAAGCCGACTGGTATCAATGGGCCGCGCTCGCCGCCACCAACGGATGGCTCGTCTTCGAGCCTAACTACCGCGGCTCTACCGGCTACGGCGACAAGTTCCTCGAACAGATTGTTCCGCAAATCGTCTCGCGTCCCGGCAAAGATATTCTCCAGGGCGTCGACGCCCTCGTCAAAGACGGCATCGCCGATCCCGAGCACCTCGCCATCGGCGGCTACAGCTACGGCGGCTACATGACGAACTGGCTCATCACGCAAACCACGCGCTTCAAAGCCGCCGTCACCGGCGCCGGCGCGGTCGAGCACATCGGCAACTGGGGCAACGACGACACCTCCATGGACGATGCCTACTTCCTCGGCGGCCGTCCCTGGGAAGCCCCCCAGCGCTATCACGACGAAGCCGCGATTTTCCAGATCGACAAAGTCCGCACGCCCACGCACATGGTCGCTGGCGCCGATGACATCCGCGTAGCCGTCCTCGAAGACTATCTGCTCGAGCACGCACTCTATTCGCTCGGCATTCCAAACGCGCTGCTGATTTTTCCCGGCGAAGGTCACAGCCTGGCCAAGAATCCCTGGCACGGAAAAATCAAAGTCCGCGAAGAATTAAAGTGGCTGCAGAAATACGCCGGCGTCCCTGCAGGGAACTGATTCGACCTGAAGGAATCCCGAGGGTGCCCCGTCCTTGTCTCGCGGTTCTTGCGGGACAGGGCGGGGACTTTGACTTCGCGTCCGTTGATCAATCCTTCAGATGAGATGTACTGTAGGAAAACTTGCTTGCCAGAAGCTGCCCCTCATCGCTGTCCAGCGGGACCAACTCGATCCCCATGATCATGCTGTCACGCAGCCAGCTGTTCTTCACGCTGAAGTAGTACACACCTCCAGCCTCGGCGGTGAAGTGCGCGGCCGCCGATTTGTTACGCGATCCGATACCAACCGTCGATTGCCAGCTCGCGCAAAGGTGATGTTCTCCCGGCTCCGCCGTGAAATAGAAATAGGAGTTCCCGTGGTTCGCCCCAACCCACGCACCATCCACTCCTATCCTCGTGGTAGGCTTCGGAGTCGACTGAAAATGGGTGTCGTCCTCCACAAAATATACGACCGCTTTCCCGGCCTCGGCTTGCGTGACCGGATGCTGCGCCTTGTCCGCCTTCACGTCGAATTTGGCATCGATCGCGCCGCACCCCGGAGCCACAGCGCTGCCCATCGGTTTATCCTGCGCCCATGCGGCGGATACGGCAAGAAGAGCTACCAGAGCAACTTTCATGACCGGCCTCCTGTGCGGCAGCACGCCGCAGTCAAGCGTCTCACGTCCAAACCCGCGGAACTTCCTGCAGCATAGCACTTCACCCCAAACTGGTACTCCACGGATACGGTTGCAACCATCCTCAGTCGCGTTCTTTGCGACCAGGGTGGAGATTTTGCCTTTATGTCCGCCTGTGGATTCTGCACTGAAATAAATCGTGGGGCAGCGCTCCCGAAACAAGGGTATTTGCGCGATCTGTCGCCTAGATCGGGGTACCCCCCTCCCCTCCGCCCTTCGGAAAGTCTTGCTGGGCGCGGCTTCTGCAAAAATGCTTTGCAAAATCTTGATGTCAAATAACTTAGAGGTCAAAATATTGAGATCAAAGAACTTAGGAAGGAGCGATGCGGTCCCTGCGCACCGTCACTGCCTCGACCATGATTACTTGATTTAGAGGGTGGGTGCAAGGTCAGATGTCACACCAGAGTTGTGGAAATTAGGATGGGAATACTAGGTGCTACTTCCCCACGCTAGCCACCTTCACGCCCCGTGACCCAGCCGCGTACCGCGCAATGCCCCGATAAAGCGCCTCGGCAATCTGCTCGCGGTATCCGTCGCTGCGCAGCTTCTGCTCGTCCGTAGGACTGCTGACGAAGGAAACCTCTGCCAGAATTCCCGGCATCGCGGTTTCGGTCAGTACCACATAGGATGCTTCCTTCACGCCGCGGTCGCGCAGTCCGGGATTCTGCACCGACAAAGTTCCGTAGAGCGAACGCTGTACGCTGGCCGCGAGCCGGCGCGACTGCTCAATTCTTTCGTGCAGCTCCGCGGCCGACAGCACCGCGGTAGCGGCGTTTTTATCGTGAGCCGGGTCGCGAGTCTCAAGGTCTTTGGCGCTGGGCGCCGAAAAGAAGTTTGTGTAGTAGGTTTCCACGCCGCGCGCCGAAGGCAGGTCGCTATAGTTCGCATGAACGGAGACAAACAGATCCGCCTGCGCCTGATTCGCCATTCCGGCCCGTTCATCGAGCGGAATGTAGTTGTCGTCGTGCCGGGTGAGGATCACGTCAGCGCCAAGACGGCTCTCCAGCAGTTTGCCCAGCCTCTGCGCAATCTCGAGCACCAGGTCTTTTTCCAGCAAGCCTTGCCGGCCGACGGTTCCCAAATCCCAGCCGCCGTGCCCCGCATCCACCACAATGCGCAGCTTCGGAACATGGGCGCGCAGCAGGAAATCTTCGTGCGTCGGCGGAGGTACTACAATCGCCAACTTGTCCTTCTCAGCTTCGGCTCCAGGGAAGAGATTCACCTGAGTCTTCGAGTCCGCGCCCAGCTTGCGCACCTGCACGACCAGGCGATAGGGATTCGGTTCCAGACTGACGGAGAAGTTTGAATTGCCTTTGGTCTCAAGCACCACGCGGGTCAAACCCGAAACCGGCTGCGCGATGCGCACCCGCGCCAGCAGCGCGTCGCCGATTTCGATGGTCTTCCCGGCAAATTCAGGAGCCAGCGAGGTATCGTGCAAATCGAAATAAATGCGATCCGGATGCGCCAGGCGATGCGCTTCATATTGAACCTGGTCTTCGAGATCGAGCACCACCGTGCTTGAATCGGCAGACGACCAGTGCCGTATTCCACTCACGCGCGGCATTTTCGACAGCTCCTGCGGCGTGACACTCTTAGTATCGAGTTCCGGCGCCGCATCGGCATCGGACGCAGCTTCGGAATTGACCGCGGAATCCGCTTGCCCATCCGGATTCGCGTTCGACCCAGTGACTGGCGAAGGCGTTGCTGAAACAGGAGCACCCGGCTGCTTCGCCGCTCGGCTCGAGATCTTCGCCTCAGGTTGCACCAGCACAGTGCTGAGCTGCGCATTTTTCAGCTTCCACCACAGTCCGCCCCCGAGCACGGCGCAGACCACGACCAGCACCAGGAGCAGCACGATTCCCGGATGGTGACCGGCCGAAGCCCCAGCTCCGCGCACAGTCTCGGCGGCGATGGTGTCATCGACTACGCGCACCGGGTCAAGTCTCAACTGCGGCAAGGCAGCCGGCGCGGGAGCAGGAGTTGGCGCAGGAGCCGAAGCCGGGGAAGGCGCAGGCACCGGAATCGACACTGCTTTCGCCGCAGGCGCAGCCTGGCTTTCTCTCTCAACTTGCGGTGCGGATGGAGCCACGGGAGCGGCGGTTGGAGCGGAGGGTTTTTGCGCCGGCGGAGGAGCAGGAGTAGGAATCGCAGGCGCGGAAGTCGCAGGAGCGGGAATCGCGGGAGCGGAAACTGGAGCAGCCGTAACCGCTGGAGCTGGTTTTGCAGCAGTAGAAATTGCTGGAGCCGCAATAGCTGGAGCAGCTAAGGCTGCTTCCGCGACCTGCGCCGACTCGGCGAAGCGGTCTTCGTCCTCGGGCTTGAGGGCTGCAAGAATCAGTTCCGCCAGAAGTTCCAGACTGCCCACATCGCTGTCGTTAAATCCAAAGGGTTCGGCGGAGAAGGCTTCGAGCAATCCAATTACGCGCCGCCTTCCACACAGCGGCACCGCGACCATGGACCTCGCGCCCAGTTGGCGGCAGGCATACAGATTTACGCGGTCATCGGTCTCGGTATCGTCGCAACGGATGATCTGCGCGGTGCGGAAGCATGCCCCTGAGAAAGCGGAGTCCCGCTGGATGCGTTGCCCCACATCCGGCTTGATCGTACCCGCCGAAGCGCGCAAGACAACTTCGTTGTTCTCCGCCAGAGCAATGCCCAGTCCATCGGCGCCGGTGATGGCGATGGCTCGCTCCGCTACCAACTGCAGCACTTCATCCAGAACGAATTGCTCGCTCGCTTCGAACTCCGCCGGAGGTGCAATCGTTTCGAAACCCTTGCGCCGCGAGGCCAGCGCGCGCCTCTGCCGCACTTGCTGGTGCATCGCCGAGAATGCCAGCAGCGCCTGCAGGGCGTCGCCTCCCGAGGGCCGCAACTCACGCGTCAGACGAGAGGTGTCTTCATGAAAAGTGTTTTGCGCAGGCGTCAACGCAGTCCGCCCCAGCGGCCGCGACGGCACTCGCGCGTCGGCCACAGCTTCGATCGGTTTGGTGGGAGTTGTTGCCATTACATTGCTGCACGGCCAACTTTAACTTATTGCGAGTGTGGCCACCCAGCGGAGCCTCTGTCAATTAACTACTTTGCGTAGCTGCTTCGCATTCGCCCGTGTTACCGGATGAAAGTCCGTCCAACTCCGGGTTTTGCTGGGTTTAACAGTAAGTTATCGGGGTTTTGCCCGAGTTGCAATGATGTGCGCGTGCCCTCTCGGTCATGGTCTTTGGTAAGTTCATTTCGCGGGCGTCTTCTGCACGCTTGCCCGAACCAATCCAGTCCGAACCAGCCTAGCCCGAACCAATCCAGTCACTGCCAGCCGGGGACGGCAAAAACTAGAATTTCAGGAAGCGCGCCGTGTTCGAGCCAGTTTTTTCCATTCCCTGGCGGAGAATATGCAGGCAGTCTCTTTTCCCGAGCGGCAAACCCTTGCGGGGCAAACACGCACACACTACCGCCATGCGCTGCGCACGTTGACCTACGTCACGCTCGATCAGGCCAACGGTGGAATCATTCGCAATCTCAACCACGAAGGCGTCGCCGTGCAGGCCGTCGGCCCGCTGCGCGAGCAGCAGCGGGTTCGCCTGCGCTTCGAGTTGCGGTTTCCGCGCCTGCGCGTCGATACCTACGGAGAGGTCAGTTGGGCCAGTTCTTCGGGACAGTGCGGTATCCGCTTTGTGGATTTACCGGAGCGCACCGGTCAGCAGATCGACGAGTGGATCTTTTCGAACCTTCTGGAGGCTATTGATCGCGACGCTAGCCATCCCCGCCCGATCTTTGGGCCTTCTGTGGTCTCGATTGTTCGGGAAAAAAGCGGGCGTGAAGGAAATGTCTGGGAAGAAACTATCGGTGAAGAGAAGGCTCCGGAAGGAAGCGATGGGCTCACTCTCTCCGCCGCACCGCGCCCGGCGATCCGGCTCGATCCAGGATTCCAGAGGCTGGAAGAAGCGCCGGTCGCGGCGCGGCATCGACGGGAAGCTTATGCAGGACGGGCCGACCGGGCCATGGCGCAGGTGAACTGGCTTTCTCGACCGCTCTCGGGCCGCACTCTAGCGTGGGTGGTGGATAGTCTCATCATGATTGCGGGTCTGCTTCTGTTCGCTCTGATTTTTCTTTCCATTGCTCACGAACTACCGCCATGGCCCCTCGCGCTGGGAACGGCATCGTCGGCCGCGGTCTTCGTAGCCGCGACCTACTGGACGATATTTGCTGTTCTTGGAGAACCAAGCTTAGGCGAGAGGCTGGCTCAGGCAGCATCCAGCCTGGAAGAAGAAGAAACTGAAGGTGCCGGCCGATTCCGCTAGAGCGCCCTCAGGGGCTAAAGCCCGCGTGTTTATTGGCCGTGAGCGGCACGGCTGAAGCCGTGCCCTTCCCGATCGATTTGTCAGCGGGATTCCAGAAGCCAGAAACTGGAAAGCGGAAACTGAGAACTGAGAACTGAGAACTGAGAACTGAGAACTGGTCCCCCCTAGTTCGCAAAATACTGCTGGGCCAGCCAAAGCCGCAAAGTGTTTTTCATCTCCGAGGCCATCTTCACGAAGCGGATTCCGACATTTCCATGCTGGTCAGACCACGCAACCTCCACCTGGGCTTTCATCCCGCACTTCGTCCCGGGCAGCGCGAACGACACAAGCGAGGCTTCGCTCGCATCGAATCCGTCCTCAACGCGCACCTGCAGGCCGCCCTGGCTCAGATTAATCAGTTGGCCTCCACCGCGCTTCTGGCGGCGGCCGTTCAGGGTAACGGGCACCTCGAGTCCGGCGCGGTGATAACGCAAGCGACCGTCAAGGATCATGTTCCGCGCGGCGGAGAGCGTGCGCACCGCCTGTTCCACGGAAATCGGCTTGTCGAAGGCAAACATGGCGCCGGTTCCTTCCATGTCGCGCCTTCCCTGCGGGCCGCCCATAATTACCAGTGGCACCGTACTCGCTCGCGAAGCCTCGCGTTGCAGTTCGCGGAAGAGTTGCCCCGTGCCGTTCAGGTCGCAGTCGACGATCAGGGCATCGACCTTGGAGTTTGTGAGCCGGGAAAGAGCTCGCTGCGGTTCGCTCTCGACGGCCACGTCCATGTGCAAGCCGCCAAGAATGCATTCCAGAACACTGACTTCCTGCCAGTCACGCGAAACTACCATCGACGAGAGTGTCATGCCTTCAACTTTACTGAGAGAGGTAATGCCGACGTAGATCACCAACGTAACGTGGACTTTTGAGGCGGGCTTCGGGCTTTCGGGCTTCAGCGCAACAGATGCGGCCGCTGCGGAAAGCCCGAAGGCCGACAGCCGAAGCCTCTTCTACGCGCGCGAAGTGCGGTACCACTCGACCGTCCGCTGCAGGCCGTCTTCAAAATTTACTTTTGGTTTATAGCCAAGATGTTTTTCGGCGGCGGAAATGTCGGCGAGCGAATGCTTGATGTCGCCGCCGCGCTCCACACCATAGATGGGAGAGCCGGAGTACGAGGTGAGCGGCTGCAGCAATTTGAAAGTCTCATTGAGCGTGACGCGCCGTCCCGTGGCCACATTGAAGACTTTGCCGGCGGCCTGCGCTGCGGGAGCTTTGCAGGCCAACAGGTTGGCGTCTACCGCGTTGTCGATGTAGGTGAAATCGCGGCTCTGCTCGCCGTCACCGAAGATTGTGGGCTGCTGGCCGCTCAGCATCTGCGTGATGAACTTTGCCAGCACTCCTGAGTAAGGCGACGAAGGATCCTGCCGCGGACCAAAAATATTGAAGTAGCGCAGAGATACCGTTTCGAGCCCGTAGCAGCGGTAAAACGAGATCATGTAACGTTCGCTGGCCAGCTTGGCCACGGCATAAGGTGAAATCGGATCTGGCGTCATGTTCTCGTGCTTGGGCAGCGTCGGCGTATCGCCATAGGCTGACGACGACGCCGCATAGATCACTCGCTTCACGCTGGCGTCGCGCGCCGCGACCAGCACGTTCACCGTGCCATCGACGTTGGCCTGGTTGCTTCCGATCGGATCGAGCACAGACTTTGGCACCGACGGGATTGCCGCCTGATGCAAAACGTAATCCACTCCGGCGCATGCTGTCTTCATAGCATCGAGATCGAGAATGTCGGCTTTGCGAAAATCGATTTGCCCCTCGATTTGCGCGAGGTTCTCGCGCTTGCCGGTTGAAAAGTTGTCCACTCCGCGAACCTGCTCGCCGCGTTGCAAGAGTTCCCGCGCCAGAGACGATCCAATAAACCCGCCAATGCCCGTGATCAGATAAACCGCCATAGGCCTTCATGATAACAAGACCCCAAACCTCGGACGTCAGACCTCAGGCCTTAGGCCTGAGAACTGAGAACTGGAATCCGCTACTGGCTTCTGCGCAGAATCTTGAGAAACTCTTCGCGGCCCATGATGTGGCGGTTCTCGAAGAAGGCCAGGATCGCCTGCAGTGCCGCGCCGGGGTTCGGTACTGCGGGCAAAGCGTCGACTGGCGCAAGCGATGGAGAGTGCGGCGCAACTCGCGGGCTCACGATCACCGAAGGCGGAGAGATTGACCGCACCAGTTCGCGCAATCGGTCGCGATCTTCCCCTGATATTTCGTTGAAAGAGATTCCCATCCCCAGGCCCGGATAGGCTACGCGTACCTCGCCGGCGGCTTCGACCCGGAAGCCGTTCACCTCGAGTTGCAAGCCGAGCACGGCGCCAACCGGCATGGGCGCAGTAGCCTCGACATAACAGCCGTGCATGCTGATGTCTGCGAACGTTGCCCAGGTGGAAGCCGTGCTGCCGCTTTCCTGCAGGCGCACGCTGCCCTTGCACCGGTAACGCGGACTTCTGCGGTTGCCTGCGCTGGGAGCGGTCAGTTTAGTTGGCGGGAGGACGGCTGCGGCCCGTTCCGGGGCAGAACGCGGCGCCTCGGGCGCTTGTGCCGGCGCCGTTGCGGCAGCTTGCGGCGAGCCGGATTTCTTCAAGCCCGATAAATAGTCCGCGCCTTCGCTGGTTTCATCAAACAACATAGCCGTGGATTTACCCTCTGCGCCGAGTAGTGCGGCCGGGACGCCGCGCGCTCTGGTTGCCGGCAGGGCGCCTGTCTTACTCTACGGGCCTTTCGAGTTCAACACTCAGAGGAATTGCAAGCCGCCAGCAACGAAGGCAGGTGGCAGTTTCCGTAACGGGAGCAGTTCAGGATTGGAACGCTGAGGCAGGAAAGTTGGCAGCCGACTGGCGAATCTTCTTCCACACCTCGTCCCGCCCGGCGCCGGTTTTCGCCGAGAAGGGAATCACCGGCGCCGCCGGGTAAGCATCAGTAAATATCTTCAGCGCATTGCGCAGTTGATTGTTCGAGAGCCGGTCGCTCTTGGTCGCGATCAGAAGAAAATCGCGTCCGGAGGCATTAAGGAAATCTAAGAGTTGCCGGTCGCTGGCTTGCGGCGGAACGTTTACATCCACCAGCGCCACGCATAATGCGAGCGTGGACCGGTCGTTGAGGTAGGGCTCGATGAACTTTGGCCACTCCTCGGAAATCTCGCGCGAGAGCTTGGCGTAGCCGTAGCCCGGCAGATCGGCGAAGATGACCTCGGGCTGCGGCTTTCCCGGCCAGCGGACTTCGAAGAAATTGATGCTGCGCGTGCGTCCTGGGGTGGAACTGGTGCGGGCGATCTTGTCGCCGGTCAGCGTGTTGATCACGCTGGATTTTCCCACGTTCGAGCGCCCGAGGAAAGCGACTTCCGGCAGGCTCGGAGCAGGGAAGTGGGCGGCATCGGTTGCTGCGGCCATAAATCGCGCCATTACCCTCATGGGCAGTTCTCGAGGCAGTTCTCAGTTCTCAGTTCTCGGTTCTCAGTGGGCATGGTTCAGTGTGTAACAAGACGATGGAAACCAGGAAGCAATTGAACAACGTCATGGCGAGTCTCTTCATGTACGCTGGTTCACAAACCAAGTCTGGTATCAAGTCCCTGATCAGCTTTTGCGGAACTGTTTGCTGAGCGTAAGCGCCTGATGCTGGTACGACGATCCTATATTCGTTCCGTAGATCTTGTGCGGCCGCGATAACAGCGGCATGTAGTTCAGCCGGCCCACAAGCTGCCCGTGTTCCATCAGGAACGGAACTTCGTGGGCGCGAACCTCGAGCACCGCGGGCGTCCCTTTAATGTCGTTCGAGCCATAGCCAAACCCGGGATCGAAGAATCCCGCATAGTGAATGCGGAACTCGCCATCAGACGGATCGAACGGCACCATCTCTGCCGCGAACTCGGGAGGAACACTTACCCGTTCTTTGGATGCGAGTATGTAAAAGTCGCCGGGTTCGAGAATCAGGCTCTTGTTGGAATTCTGATGACGAACTTCCCAGAACTCTTCCGTCGGATAGAAATTAATCTTATCCAGTTCAATGGCGGGCGCATAGCGTTTCGCCTTATAGGCGATAATCTCGCCTTCCGCGCCTTCCAGATTGATTGTGATTCTCAGCCCGCGCTCCACTCGCGCCTTGCTGGGGCTGTCTTCTTCGTAGACCAGCGGTGCTTCGCGGTCCAGTCCTCGGATGGCGCTGTCGCTCGATCGCGGATTGCCCTGCACAAAACGCAGCTGGCTCAGCCGCATGCCCGCCCGCAGCGCAACCGTAAACGTGCGGGAAACAACTTCGGCATACAGTTTGCCTTTGTATCCCGGCGGCACGCGGTCGAACTCGGTGCCGTAATCGGTGATGAGGCGGGTGAAGATATCGAGGCGTCCAGTGGTGCTCTTCGGATTCGCTTTCCCGGAAATGTTTTCCGGCAGGCTTAACTCTTCCAGCAGCGGAATGATGTAAACGCAGTCTTTTTCGAAAACGGGCGCGCCGGTCAGATCGACCCGCGTCATGCGGAGTTCTTTGATCTTGGCCTCGACCGTGCTGTTCGGGCCCGGCAGAAAACTGGCGCGCACGCGGTGCGCCATGTCGCCCAGTCGCAGATCGAGGCTCGCCGGTTGAATGTGTTCGGGATTGATTGCGGGAGAAGCGGAGATGTGTCCCCGCGCGATCAGGTTACTGATGTCCTGCGAAGGCAGAATTCCCGTCGAGCGGGTCTGTGTTTCTTCGGCTGGCGACTCCGGCCCGTTTTCAAAAGCAATCTGGCTTTGATCGGATGTGGACATCTTCAAGATTCCCCGTGCCGCTTTGTGGTTTCAGAAGCTGCGACATGCCTCCGGTCGGATCGTACTCGCGGCTGGACGAGGTTTGCAGAATTTGCTGACGACTGGGTACTGGCAACTGCTCTTACTGATGGGTCGCCGGACTTTCCCCCGTGCTCGAAGTGAGCGGCGGCGTGATCGGCTGCGTTGTTTCCTCATCGCTCATCGTCGGTAGTGGTGAAACCAGCGCAATCTGCAGCACCTGGTCCATGGTGTCGACGAAATGCAGCTTCATGGCATTGCGCAGGTTTTCCGGAACCTCGGCCAAATCTTTTTCGTTATCCCGCGGCAGGATCACTTCGAAGAGTCCGGCACGATGCGCCGCCAGCAGCTTTTCTTTTAGTCCGCCGATGGGCAACACTTTGCCCCGCAGCGTGATTTCTCCGGTCATCGCGAGATCGCGGCGCACTGGAATCTTGCTGAGAGCGCTGGCAATGGCAGTGGCGATTGTGATACCGGCCGACGGTCCGTCTTTCGGGATGGCGCCTTCCGGCACGTGCACGTGGATGTCGATGCTGCGGTAGAAGTCGCGCGACAGTCCAAGGCGCTGCCATCGCGAGCGCACATAGGTGATGGCCGCTTGCGCCGATTCCTGCATCACGTCGCCCAGCTTCCCGGTCAGTGTCGGCTTTCCACCTTTGCCTTCAACGACAGTTGCTTCGGTGCTCAGGATCGAGCCGCCCACTTCAGTCCAAGCCAGGCCGGTGACCAAACCCACTTCGCTCTTTTCATGAGCGAGCGTGTCGCGGAACTTGATCACGCCCAGGAAGTCGGTAACATTTTCTCCGGTCACCGCGACCGTATAGTTCTCGCCTTCCTTTACAACCTTGCGCGCGACCTTGCGGCAGACGTTGCCGATTTCGCGCTCCAGATTGCGCACGCCAGCTTCGCGGGTGTAGGCCCGGATCAGCGTCGTGATAGCGTCGTCGGTGAACTTCACATTCTTTTCCGACAAGCCCGCCTGCAGCATCTGCTTCTTCACCAGAAACTGCTTGGCAATCTCAAGCTTCTCCTGCTCGGTGTAGCCGTGCAGGCGAAGCACTTCCATGCGGTCCTGCAAGGCGGGAGGAATGGTGTGCATCACGTTCGCGGTCGCGACGAAGAAAACCTGCGAGAGGTCGTATTCGACGTCGAGGTAGTGGTCGACGAACATGAAATTCTGCTCGGGATCGAGCACTTCGAGCAGTGCGGCCGAGGGGTCGCCGCGGAAATCCATCGACATCTTGTCGACTTCGTCGAGCATGAAGACCGGATTCTTGGTGCCGGCCTTCTTCATCATCTGAATGATCTGGCCCGGCAAGGCGCCGATGTAGGTGCGCCGGTGGCCGCGAATCTCGGCCTCATCGCGCACGCCGCCAAGCGACATGCGCACAAACTTGCGTCCCGTGGCCTTGGCAATCGACATTCCCAGAGAAGTCTTGCCCACGCCCGGAGGCCCGACGAAGCAGAGAATCGAGCCCTTGGGATTTTTCACCAACTGCCGCACGGCGAGAAATTCGAGGATGCGCTCCTTGATCTTCTCCAGCCCGTAGTGATCTTCGTTCAGAACTTTTTCGGCGCGCGAGATGTTGCGGATTTCCTTGGAGCGCTTCTTCCACGGCACGGCCAGCAGCCAGTCGAGATAATTGCGCGAAACCGTCGATTCGGCCGACATGGGCGGCATCGCTTCCAGCTTCTTCAGTTCCTGCAGCGCCTTGTCTTTCACTTCTTTCGGCATGCCGGCGGATTCGACCTTCTTCTTCAGTTCGTCGAACTCGCTCTTCTCGCCGCGGCCCAGTTCCTTCTGGATGGCCTTGATCTTCTCGTTGAGGTAATACTCTTTCTGCGCCTTCTCCATCTGCCGCTTCACGCGCGACTGGATGGTGCGGTCGACGTTGAGTTTTTCGATCTCCACGTCGAGCACGTCGGCGATGCGGTTCAGGCGCTCCGAAGGATCGAAGATCTCCAGCAGTTCCTGCTTCTCTTCGATCGAAAGCTGCAGGTTCGCGGCAATGATGTCGGTAAGCTTGGCCGGATCTTCCATGCGCACGGCCGAAATCATGGTCTCGTAGTTCAGCGCCTGGCAGAGCTTCACATACTGCTCAAACAGCGTGGTCACGCGCTGCATGCCGGCTTCGATCTGCGGATTCATCTCCACGGGGTAGCGAGCCACCCGCACCGAGGCCTGCATGTAACCGTCGGAGTCGGTGGCCTGCAGCAGCCGGCCGCGCTCAATGCCTTCTACGAGAACCTTGATATTGCCATCGGGCAGCTTCAGGCTCTGCACGATGTTGACGATCGTGCCGACCTGGTAAATCTCATTCGACTTGGGTTCGTCGATGGAGGCGTCGTGCTGCGTGGCCAGGAAGATTTTCTTGTCCGCGGCCAGCGCCTCTTCCAGGGCGCGCACGCTGGACTCGCGGCCCACCACGAACGGCGTCATCATGAAAGGGAAGATGACCACGTCCCGGATGGGCATCATGGGCAGCTTCTTGGTCTCGAATTTTTCCTTGGATGTGGTCACTCAATCTCCCTGGGTTCTTGCTGAATGACAATCGCCGTGCGCTACTTGTCATCCTGAGCCAAGCGTCCTTTTCTTAGCGAACGACCTGCGCGAGCCGCGTCGATTGCGACCAACCGTCTTGGCTCGCTTCCCTTTACCAGTTTACTACTTTTTCACTACCCAGCCTTCTCCAAAGCCACGGAAGCGCTGCGCTTCTCAACCATCTCGCGCGTGACCTCGAACTCCTTTAGTTTCTTCTGGCTGGGCAGGTGGAACATGAGGTCGAGCATCAGCTCTTCGAGAATCATGCGCAGCCCGCGGGCGCCCACCTTGCGGGCCATCGCCTGGCGGGCGATCGCGCGCAGAGCCTCGTCGCTGAACTTCAGGCGCACATTCTCGAACTCAAACAGCCGCTGGTACTGCTTCACGATGGCATTCTTGGGCCGGGTGAGGATCTCGATCAGGGCAAATTCGTCCAGATCTTCCAGCATGCCCACCACCGGCAGGCGTCCAACGAATTCAGGAATCAGGCCGAACTTGATCAAGTCTTCCGGCTGGATTTCGCTCAGCAGTTCGAAGTTGCGCTTGCGCGATACGGCGAGATCTTCTTTTTCCGCCTCTTCGCCGCTGCGGAAGCCGAGCGACTTCTTCCCTACGCGCCGGCCAATGATCTTCTCCAGACCCACGAACGCTCCTCCGCAGATAAAGAGGATGTTGGTGGTGTCGACCGGAGTGAATTCCTGGTGAGGATGCTTACGTCCGCCCTGCGGCGGAACGTTGGCGATGGTTCCTTCCAGAATCTTCAGCAGCGCCTGCTGCACGCCTTCGCCGGAAACATCGCGGGTAATCGACGGATTCTCGTCCTTGCGCCCGATCTTGTCGATTTCATCGATGTAGATGATGCCGGTCTGGGCGCGGCTCACGTCGCCCTCGGCGGCCTGCAGCAGCTTGAGGATGATGTTCTCGACATCCTCGCCCACGTATCCGGCTTCGGTGAGCGTGGTGGCATCGACGATGGCGAAGGGCACATCGAGCATGCGCGCCAGAGTCTGCGCCAGCAGCGTCTTCCCCGTCCCGGTCGGACCGATGAGCATGATGTTTGACTTGCTCAGCTCGATGCCGTCGTTGGTCTTCTGCCGGTTCATGAAGATGCGCTTGTAGTGGTTGTAAACCGCGACCGCGAGCTTCTTCTTGGTCTGCTCCTGGCCGATGACGTACTCGTCGAGGAAGGTCTTGACCTCCTGCGGCTTGGGCAATTGATTGGGCGCGGCGGATTGGGGAGTGGCCGTGCGGTCGTCTTCGAGGATCGAGTTGCACACCGCCACGCACTCATCGCAAATATAGGCGCGGGGATAATCGCTGGGCGACGAGATGAGTTTGGCTACTGCATCCTGCGACTTGTGGCAGAACGAACAGCGCAGAATCTCGTCGGAGCCTGACTTGGTTTTCACTCGGCTCTACTCCTTTTTACTTCTGGTACCCAGTACCTGGTACCCCTGACGTTGCCGAGTGCGGGCGATTTGCCCGGTACTCGGTACTGCGGTACTCGGCTACTGTTCTTTCACGAAGGCAGATCATACAGCTTTTCCGGTCTTATAGATGATATCGTCTATGATTCCGTACTCCTTCGCCTGCTGCGCGTTCATGATGAAATCGCGCTCCACGTCCTTTTCCACCTTATCGAGCTTCTGGCCGCTGTGCTTGGAGAGTAACTGATTAGTAATCTCCCGCATGCGCAGAATCTCGCGCGCGTGGATGTCGATGTCGGTCGCCTGCCCCGACAACCCTCCCATGGAAGGCTGATGAATCAGAATGCGCGAATTGGGCAAAGCCAGCCGCTTCTTCGGCTCTCCTGCCGCCAAAAGCAATGCCGCCATCGACGCAGCCTGCCCCACGCATAGGGTCATGACGTCATTCTTCACGTACTGCATGGTGTCATAAATCGCCATGCCCGCCGTGATCGACCCGCCCGGGGAGTTGACATAAAGCTGAATGTCTTTCTCCGGGTCCTCCTGGGCCAGAAACAGCATCTGGGCAATCACCAGGTTGGCGATGTTGTCGTCAATCGGCGTGCCTATGAAAATGATGTTATCGCGGAGCAGCCGGGAATAAATGTCGTAGGCGCGTTCGCCCCGCCCGGTCTGCTCGATGACCATCGGTACCAGCATCATTTGCGGATCATTTTGTTTCATGATTCAAACCTGACATGCTCAAACCTGACCTGCACAAACCCGACCTGCACAATCCTGACCTGCTCAACCTGATCTGGCCTACCGGACCTGCCACACTCCGCCCCGAACCAGTCTCTGTGCGCTGCTCGGGGAGGGTCGAAAGTGGTCCGCGTCATTAGTTATCTGACTACGCGGACTGGTGATAAAGAAATTCGAGGGTCTTTTCGCTGCGGATTCTAATCCGGATTCTATCGAGGCCCCCATCCTCTGTCAAACGCGCACGCACCGCTTCCGACGTCTGTTTGGACTGCCGCGCCAGCGCCTCCACTTCCCGGTTCATTTCCTCGTCGCTGACTCCGATTTTCTCTAGATCCGCGATCCGCTCCAGCAATAAAGAAGACTTCACATCGTGCACCGCCTGCTCCCGCTGGCCGGCCCGCAGCCGCGGCAAATCCATCTTCTTCAAGTCTTCCATCTTCATGCCCTGCGCCGCCAGAGCCCGCAGGCCCCGCTCCAGGCGCAGATCAATCTGCCGGTCCACCAAAGATTCCGGCACCTCAAAGTCATTGCGCTTCACGAGTTCGGCGACCAGCTTGTCTTTCGCCGCATGCTCGGCGGTATGCCGCTTCTCGGCCTCCATGTTCTCGCGGATCTGCTTGCGAACCGCGTCCAGGCTGGTGAACTCGCCCAACTCCTTGGCGAAGTCATCGTTCAGCTCCGGCAGGCTCTTCTGCTTGATGCCATTCACCTTCACCGTGTAAACAAAGGTCTTGCCGGCGAGACGCTTGTCGGAAATATCTTCGGGATAGCTCACGTCAAATGTCCGCTCGTCCCCGGCAGAGGCGCCGGTAAGGTTCTGGGTGAACTCGGGCACGGTGTTCTTGCCGCCAATTTCGATCAGTACTTCGTCCATATGCACGGGATTGGCTTGCGCGTCCGCCGCATCCTGGCCATCTTTAGGCTTGCCGTCCATCGACGCCTGGGCAAAGTCGCCCTCGGCCAGCGCCCGTCCTTCTACGGAGCTAAAGGTCGCGTGCTGCTCGCGCAAGCTGTTGAACGCCTGGTCAACTTCCTCGTCGGTGACGGCAATCTCCGGCTTGTCGGCGCGCAACTCTTTGTAGCCCTCAACCTGAATCTCAGGCAGCACTTCGAAGCTGGCCTTGAAGGTGAGCGGCTCGCCCTCGTGCATGTGCAGGTCGGTAACCTGAGGCTGCGAAACCGGAATCAGCCCTAGCCTGTCCGCCTCCCGGCGGAAGTATTTCGGGATCAAAGCCTCGACCACATCATTCTTAAGTCCATCGCCAAAGCGCTGTTTGATGATGGAAGCCGGCACATGCCCCGCCCGGAACCCCGGCAGCCGCGCACTCTTCTGATAGCGCTGAATCTGCAACTCGGTCTCGCGGGCAACCTCGGCAGCCGGGATCTCAACCGAGATCTCCCGCTTGATGTCTTTCTTAGTGGCATCAGTCTTAGTGGCGTCAGGCTTGGTCGCGTCGGTAGTTTCTGTAGGACTCACGTTTTGCCTTTCACAACCCGCTGGATTCGGAGGCTGCGTTGAGCAAACGGCCCACCCCGAATTCATACGGCGTTAACTTGAGTGTAAAGACAGAAGGAGAGCAAGGTCAAACCGGAGAAAAGCGTAGGAAACGACAAAACTGCAACATTCTGTTTGCGCGCCACTTCAGGCCCAGGGTCGAGTCTCCTGCCGCAAACGGGCGATGTCCTTGGTCGGGGCACTCCCGAAGAAGCGGCCGTATTCGCGACTGAACTGTGACGCGCTTAAGTAGCCCACGCGCTGGCTCGCCGACCCTGCGTCCATCATCGTCGAGAGCATGAGACGCCTCGCCTCCTGCAGTCGCAGCACCTTTTGATAGTGCAACGGGCTCATCGAGGTGACGGATTTGAAGTGCTCGTGGAAGGAAGAAACGCTCATGTGCACCAACCCGGCCAATTCTTCGACCTTCATGGGCTGGGAAAAGTTGGCACGCAGCCAGGAGATCGCCTTTGCGACGCGTTGGACGCTCGATTCTGCAAAGCCCATCTGCGCCACTCGAACCCCAATGGGGCTGCGGAGCAGTCGTATCACAATCTCATCGATCGCAAGTGGTGCGAGTAGTTCCGCTTCGCCGGGCTGGCCCAGGCACTCCATCAACCTCGTTGCGGCGTTGATCGTGCCCTCATCAACCGGAGTAACGTAAACGGCGTTCCTCTCTTGCACCTGCGGCAGGCCCTGCGGGTAGACCTTCAAAACCAGTTCGGCAATCTTGTGCGGGTCCAGGTCGAGCTTGAACGCAAGGTAAGGTTCGGAATGGCTGGCCTGCGTAATCTGCGAAGCCACAGGCAGGGCCACGGAAAATACGATCATGCGTGATGCGTCGTACTCGTAAACCTCGTCCCCAACGATTGTGCTCTTCGCTCCTTGAGCCACGATGCACAGCGACGGCACTCGCAGCGCATGCACGCAATCCTTGTTGATGTGCGAAAACCGGCTCGCGTGCACTCCCGGGACGCGCAGCTCGAAACTGCCGTCGTGAGGAGCGTAGGCGGCCAGACAGCGGGCCAGTCGGGCCGTATCCGCCTGGTTCTGGGCCGGCTCCGTTACTGCTCGTCGCCAAGCCACGACCTTGCCGTTAGCCTTCACGACTTCGAGGATACCTCTTTTGTCATTTTTGTCGTCCGGGTCGACTCTCATTGCAGTTGGGCGAGCACGGCAACGTCAAACTTTGAATAATACTTCTTCACGTCGCTCGCCCCGTACTTGGCGCGGAATTTCTCGACCACGGACGACACCTCTGCGGGCTTCGCCAGCGGGACAGCCTTCACTTCAGCGTCCGTTCCCCCCGCATCGATCCGCATGGCCGGATTCTTGAGCACGTTCTTGTACCACTGCGTGTCCGATCCGTACACCGGCAAGAGGTAGAGCTTCTTCTGCTCGAGCACGAACCAGACTGGCTTTGAGATGGCGCGTCCTGATTTTCGGCCGGTCACAGTAATCGTAATCTCGCGATACCGGGAAAGCCGGTCTTCCAGACTGTCACTCCGCGTTGCCATGTGCCCTCCTGTGCAACTAGTTTGTCGTCCTGAGCAAGCGCTTTTGCGCAGCGAAGGCCTGCCCTGAGCGAAGCCGAAGGGATCTGGGCGAGCCGCGCGATCCTCAGAGCCTGCCCTGAGAGAGCGACAGCGACCGAAGGGCGCGTCCGGCTCGCTTACTTATCAGACTGTACCCATCAGCGTCCCACCAACTTCTGCAGCTCCTCCGGATAACGAGCTCCCTGCAACGGGATCTTCGAGGCTGCACTTTCCAGCTGCTTCCGGTCCTCGCTGGTCAGCTCGACGGCTGTCGCGGCAATGTTTTCTTCCAGCCGATGCAGCTTCGTCGTGCCGGGGATCGGAACGATCCACGGCTTTTGTGCCAGCAGCCAGGCCAGCGCGATCTGCGCAGGCGTCGCTTTCTTTTGCTGCGCGAATTTGCCCAGCAGATCCACCACTCCCTGGTTTGCTTTCCGGTTCTCCGCCGTAAAGCGTGGGACGATGTTGCGGAAGTCCGTCTTGTCAAACTGCGTGTCTTCGCTGATCTTGCCGGTAAGAAAGCCTTTGCCGAGCGGGCTGAATGGGACGAACCCGATGCCAAGCTCCTCAAGAGCCGGTATGACTTCAGCCTCCGGTTCTCTCCACCATAGCGAGTATTCGCTCTGCAGTGCCGCGACCGGCTGAACCTTGTGGGCGCGACGAATCGTCTTGACTCCCGCTTCAGAAAGGCCGAAGTGCCTGACCTTGCCTTGCCGAATCAGGTCCTTTACGGCGCCGGCAGTGTCCTCGATGGGCACATTGGGATCGACCCGGTGCTGGTAGAACAAGTCGATCACATCAGTCCTGAGGCGCTTGAGCGAGGCTTCGGCGACCTCTTTAATATGTTCCGGACTGCTGTCGAGGACGCTCCAACGCGTTCCGCCCTTGGGGTCAGGCTTGAAACCGAATTTGGTGGCAATGACCACCTGGTCGCGAACTGGAGCCAGCGCTTCGCCCACAAGCTCTTCGTTGGTGAAAGGACCGTAAACTTCCGCGGTATCGAAAAAGTTTATCCCACGTTCGACTGCCGTCCGGATCAGAGCGATCATCTCTTTTTTGTCGGCGGCCGGACCATACCCAAAACTCATTCCCATGCAGCCCAAGCCAAGAGCCGAAACTTCCAGATTGCTTTTTCCAAGTTTGCGCTTCTGCATTGTTTCTCCTAAATCGTTTCTTCCGCGCCGCGGAATTCCATCTGCCTCAGGGCGCCTCATGAAACCAAGAATACGTCCCGGAGCCGAGGGTGTCTTGCCTATTTCAGTGAAGTTCTTGCCTAATCCTCCGGAGGGCACCTTAAGCCCGTCTACGCCGTTCCAGGGTGCCCCGTCCTCGTCCCTGCGTTCTTGGCAGGGACAGGGCGGGGATTTTGATTTGGAACTCTCAAGCTCGGGCAGGCATCTCTTCCGAACCCGCCCACTCCGCATGAATTTCCAGCGAACGGAAAGTCGAAAACCCGCCCTGTCGCAAAGAGCGCGACAAGGACGGGGCATCTGCGGGGGTTAGAACTGTCGGAAAGGATGTGCCAGCCCCCTCTGCGGATGGTGTGCAGCTAAGCGGCGGTGGAGGCGCGCCCATTCTTGCCGTCATCGGCGCGGGAAGGGGCGGTATCACTCAGCGGCAGCGTAGCCGTGACGCAGGTACCCGAGCCGTCGCTCTCCACTCTGAGATGGCCACCTAATTCTCTGACGCGCTGCTTCATTCCGCCCAAACCCACGCCCACTCCCGCCGCCATTTCGCGAAAGCTGTGGAGCGTTTCCGGCGGGAGGCCCTTGCCGTAATCTCTTATCGATAGAATCGCATCTTGTTTATCGGAACTCAGGCAGATGTCCACGGCAGCGCTCCCCGAGTGCCGCAGCACATTGGTGAGACTTTCCTGCAGGATGCGAAAAAATACCAGCTCTTCATCTTTCGTCAACTGCGGACGAGCGGAAAGCACGAGACTGGTCTTGAGCCCGCTGCGTTTTGCGAATTCGTCCATATACCACTGCGCTGCGGAGGAAAACCCCACCTCGTCGAGCATCGGAGGATGCAGCAGGTGAGAGGTGGTGCGAATCTCCTGCAGCGCCTGGTCGGCCAGCGCCTCCAGATCGTTGAGCAGGGGCGGCGCTTTTAGTATCTCCGAAACCAATCCCGCCACCGACGCGAGCGCCATCTTTACGGCTACCAGAGTCTGTCCCGTGCTGTCGTGCAGGTCGCGGGCAAAACGGCGGCGTTCTTCATCCTGCAGGCGAAGCGTACGCGCGGAGAGTTCCCGCAGCGCCTTTTCGGTTGTCTTTCGCAGGACGATTTCGGCTTCGAGGCTGGCGAAACTGGCTGCCAGCGCGTGCGTGCGCTCCTCTACTCTCTGTTCCAGTTCCTCGTGCGATTTGCGCAGCTCGACTTCCACATTCTTCAAATCGGTGATGTCAATTCCAGTCGGGTGCAGAAAGAGAACGTTGCCCTCAGGGTCGCGAATGGGATGAAGCGCAAAGTCCACAACATGCTCAGTGCCGTCTGCCCAGCAGTAGAAAAGTGTTTCTCGATAGGGAATGCCTTGCGCCGCTTGCGGTGTCGAGGCGCGAATCTTTTCTTGCGATTCCTGAAAGTTTCGCCACCAGCCGGTTTCCCAAAACATTTTGCCGAGAACATCTTCGGCGCGGTAACCGCAGGCTTCCAGGGACAGCCGGTTGATGTCGATGAGTGTGCCGTCAAGAGTCATGATTCCGGCGAACACTGTAGTCTGCTCGAAGACGGCGCGGAATTTCGCGGTTGCGGCAGTAGCCTCGGCGGTCATCTTTACTCGCGCCGCAATTTCGCGTTCAAGTCTCGCCTTGGACCGGCGGCTCGCCTCACCCACGGCAATGATGAGACCAGCCAGCACGAACCGCCCGATCATGCCCGGAATTTCAGACTTCGAGTCTTTGAGGGCGAAAGAATTAACCGGAGGAAGGAACCAGTACCAGGACCCAAACATGCCGAGGAGTGTCGCGACGATGGAGGGTCCGACGCCGCAATACCACGCCGTGAACGCGATCGCTGCGAACGTTGTCTGGAAGGCGAAGCCTGTCCCATACCAGGGCGAAAGCGCCAGCCGCAGCAAGAGCGCGGCCAGGGCAGCGGCCACGGCCAGGGCGTAACTTCGCGCGCTCGACTTGTCTTCGATCTTGACGGAGGCGGTGGTCGTGGCTTTGGGAGTCGTGGCTTCGGTAGTCATGGTTAGGGGAATTGCGCCTGGAAACGCACGAACGCTCAAAAGACAGAAAGAGAAGTGGATCGCCCGTAGAATACGGGACGGATCGCTTCCATGCCCTACAGTAGATGCTGTAGAACTTCAGAGTAGTTCGGGCACGCGCTTCCTTCTGGAAGAACGTTGGTTCGAAAGAGGTCTCAGAAATTTGTCCCCTTGAAGCTTAAGGATCTGACTGTTGAAGACTACACCCCACTGGCTCACCGTTTTGAACCGCGAAGTCATCGCCTGCAGGCGCTGTCCGCGGCTTGTCGCCTATCGTGAGCAGGTGGCGCGCGAGAAGCGGCGGGCTTACCGGGACTGCGAGTACTGGGGCAAGCCCGTGCCTGGGTTCGGCGACGCCGAAGCGCGGGTGCTGGTGATGGGACTGGCTCCGGGCGCGCACGGCTCGAACCGCACTGGACGCCCCTTCACGGGCGATGCTTCCGGCAAGTTCATGTTCCCTGTGCTGTATGAAACCGGCTTCGCCAGCCAGCCCAACGCGACCGGCCGCGACGATGGGCTCACGTTAAGCGATCTTTACATCACAGCGGCGGTGCGTTGCGCTCCGCCCGACAACAAGCCCACGCCGCAGGAACTGGCCGAGTGTTCGTCCTTTCTTGACCGTGAGATTGCGGGATTAGAAAAGGTAAAGGTCGTGGTGGCGCTGGGGAAGATTGGCTTCGATGCTTATCTGAACTACTTGAAACGTCGCGGGGTGGTTGCCGGCAAGCAAGGTTACCTGTTCAAGCATTATCCCTTCAAACATGGCGCCAGTTACCGGTTACCAGACGGAAAGGTGTTGCTGGCTTCTTATCATCCCTCGAACCAGAATACGCAGACGGGCAAGCTGACGCGGGAAATGTTTGTGAAGATATTTAAGGATGCGGCAAGACTTGCCGATGAATAGTTGAGGCGCCGCCGGGCGGATCGTTGCACCTTCCCCATCGAATGGGGTTCAATGGAGAAGCGGGGGTCACGAACCGGGGCGGCGCCGCTTCTGCGGGTTGAGGTCGCAAAATGGAGATATGTTCCGACTGGAACATAGTGCTGAATGTTCCAACTGGAACATTTTGTACCGGCAACGGCGTAAGTATCGGTATGTATGTATAATGCTGGTAAATGAAACGAGCGAAAGCGGTTAAGAAGGTCCGGAAGGCTAAACCCCAAAAACCCCAAAAGACGATCAGCCTGCAGGCGGCGGCAGAGAAGCCGAAGCGGCGCTATATTACGCTGCCGGAAACGATGGAGTGGTACAGGCCCATCAAGAAGCCGGTTACGCTCCGGTTGGATGCGGATGTGATTGCCTGGTTCAAGAAATCGGGCCGGGGATACCAGACGCGGATCAACCGGGCGCTGCGGGAGATGATGAAAGACGAGATGAAAGTGAAAGAGTAAGCCAGACGGCGGCGCGGGCAGGCCGCCCGCGCCCGAGCGGCGTCCTACCTTACCCTCGTCAACATTGCTTCGAGCTGAAACTCGCGATTGGAGCAGGCTCTCCACTCGGCGTCCCATTCCTTTCGGGAATGGGACACTCCGGTCGGAATGACAAGGGTGGGCGACGCGCGCCGAACAGGGTTTTCACAGTCATGCTCAATGCGCAGTTTCGCGGTATGGCTCAAAGCGGATGCGCAAACGGGTGCGCGTGGCTTTGGCAAAGCGTTCCAGCGTGCGCGTCGATGGCCGCACCTTCCCACTCTCGAGGCGCGCCACGACCGCCTGGGTGGTGCCCATCGCCTCGGCAACCTGCTGCTGGGTCATGTCGGCATTGCCCCTTGCCTCAATCAAGGCCGAGGCCAGGCCGAATTCCTCTGCCAGTGATTCATACGCTGCAACGTACCGCGGGTCCTTCTTCCACCGCTTGAAGGACTCTTCGACCGGAATGAATTTACGCTTCATGACACCTCCTGTGCCCGTCTCAGGGCCGTTATGATTTCTCGCCGTGGCGTCTTCTGCGTTTTCTTTTCAAAGACATGAACCACAACCACGCGCTTACCCACTGCCGTTACGTAAACGGCACGGGCGATTCCGCTCCTGCCTTTCATGCGCATTTCCCAGAGCGGACCTTCCAAATGCTTCACATAGGGCTCGCGGACACGTTCCAAGCCGTGTGCCTGAATCAACTCCACAATGCGCTGAAAACTTGCTCGAATATCCAGAGGAAACGCGTCCAGCGATGCTTTGATCTCCTCGTTCAAGAATTCAACGATCCATGCCATCTCGCGATTATACCATTTTTGCAATGTCTCTAGCCATAGCCTTTAGAGCGCGGAAGTGCCCACGCTACAACCGACATTTGTTTAGAAGCCCACCATGACTGGTTCTGGTTCCAGGTGGATGCCCCAGATTTCTTCGACGCGATGCTGGATTTGTTCTTTCAGGGCGACAATGTCGGCGGCGGTTGCTCCGCCGCGGTTGACGATGGCGAGGGCGTGGCGGGTGGAGATGCCGACGCGTCCAAAGCCGAAGCCTTTGGCGAAACCGGAGCGCTCGACCAGCCAGGCTGCGGAAACTTTCTTCCTGGTTTCGAGGGCGGGATAGCTGGGCAGGGTTAATCCGCGGGCAGCGGCGCGCTGCTTCAGATCTTCGTGTTGTTCCTCGGAGAGTATGGGATTCTTGAAAAACGAGCCGGCGCTTTGGCAATCCGCTTCTCCGGGGACGATGAGCATACCTTTGCGGGCGCGGATGTGGCGTACGGCTTCGCGGGTCTCGGCAAGATCTGGCGAAGTTTCGCGGCCTTCGAAGTGGCGTTTGAGGTCAGCGTAGGTGATGAGGGGACGGCCCCCGGGAGTGAGCGCGTAGGTGACGCGGAGAACGATGAAGCGTCCGCGCTCGGTGGTGTTGAAGATGCTGGCGCGGTAGCTGAACTCGCAGGCTTCGGGGCAGAGTTCGCGGACCTGATTGTCTTTTAAGTCGAGGACCTGGACCGAGGAGATAGTCTGTGATACTTCCTGGCCGTAGGCGCCGACGTTCTGCACGGGCGTGCCGCCGACGCTGCCGGGAATTCCGCTGAGGCACTCGACGCCGGCGCAGTGCGCGATGACGGCGTGGGAGACGAACCTGTCCCAGGACTCGCCGGCGCCAACGTCGAAGAGAACCTTGCCATCTTCATTGTGGCCGCTGCGTTGATCGATGCCTGGAACGGAAACTTTCAAGACCAGGCCGGGCCAACCGGCATCGGAGACGAGCAGGTTGCTGCCGCCGCCGAGAACGAACAGAGGGAGATTGCGGGAGCGCGCGAGAGTGACGGCCTCCTGCACTTCGCCGATGTTCCTGGCCTCGACGAAATACTTCGCCGGGCCTCCAATTTTGAGGGTGGTCAGCGGCGCCAGCGGGATGTTTTCGAGCAGAAGCACGAATATTTTCAAATATACACACGCCTGCGAACGGGCGCACCGGCATTGGTCGGAATCGCGGGCCGCCGTCCCACGCTGGAACTTTTCGGTGGACAACGCAAAGCCCTGCAAGATAAAAGAGAAGTGCCCGTGATCCTCTTCATGGGCGGGCGTAAGGCAGGGCGGTCAAGATTTCGAAATGCTTACTGAAGAGCGGCAGAGAGCGATCCTTGAGATCGTGCGCAGGGAAGGCCGGGTGCTGGTGGTGGATCTGGCCAAGCAGTTTCATACGTCCCAGGTGACGATCCGCAAGGACCTGGAAATTCTCCACGTCAAAGGCCGCATTCACCGCACGCACGGCGGAGCGCTGCCGGCGCGGGAAGGTGCGCTCGAAGATCCCACCTTACGGGAAAAAGAAAAGCTGCATCGCAAGGAGAAGCTGCAGATTGCCGCGGCGGCTGTGCGCATGGTGGCGGAAGGCCAGGTAGTGATTCTGGATTCGGGAACCACGACTACGGCGATTGCGCGGGCGCTGCGGAATTTTCAGAACCTGACCATTATCACGAATGCGGTGAACATTGCGGCTGAGCTTTCTGGATCCGCGGTGGAAGTGATTCTGACGGGGGGGAATCTGAGGAAGAATTCGTTTTCTCTGGTCGGGCCGATTGCCGAGGAGACGCTGCATAAATTAAATGCGGACATCCTATTTCTGGGAGTCGATGGATTCGATGTGCAGTATGGTTTGAGCACGCCGAATCTGCTGGAGGCGAAGGTGAACCGCGCCATGATCGAGATTTCGAAGATTGCGGTGGCGACTTGCGATTCCAGCAAGTTTGGCAAGCGGAGTCTTTCGCTGATTGCGCCGCCTTCTGCACTGCAACACGTCATCACCGACCAGGGCGTTCCCAAGGCGGACCTGAACGCGCTGAAGAAGGCTGGAGTGGAAGTGACGATCGTCTGATGGACGATCGTCTAATTTTCGTCTGATGCCCTGCTGGTAATGTTGCATCGTCGTCGCAAGAAAGACCCATCCCAAAACTATGCGAACTATCCACGTCAAGAGAGCCGCTTGCCTGAGAGTTCTGCTGCTTGCGAGTTCGCTGCTGAGCGGCGGACTGGTTGCGGGGCAGAGTGCCGCGAATCATGAGGCGGGCGCGGGGCCGGCGAAGGCGGCGGTGCAGGGGGAAATGCTGGCGCTGTCGAACGAGAAGTTGGAAGCTCGATGGTCGGTTCAGGGAGGCAAGCTGACCGGGGTGAAGTTTGCGGTGCGGGAGACGGGAGCGGAGGTCGCGCTGCCGCGGGATCCGTTTGTTCTTGTTTTTAAGGACGGGAATTCGCTCCGCGGATCGGAGATGACGGTCGTGGAAGGGCCGCGAGTGGAGGCGCTGCGTGTGGATCCTGCGGCCTCGCGGGCGGCGGAGCATTTCGGCGGGCAGGCGGTTGTGGTGAGGATGGAAGCTCCGGCAAGAAAAATTTCCGTGGCCTGGCGCGCAGTTCTGCGCGATGGTTCGAGCTATGTGCGGCAGGAAGTCACGATCACGGCGTTGAAAGAGGATCAGCCGATTGCTGAGGTCCGGCTGTTCGATGGAAGTTTGGGGGGAGCGAAGGTGGTGGGGAGCGTTAAGGGGTCCCCGGTAACGGCGGGAGATTTGTTTCTTGGCTTTGAGGATCCTTTGTCTGAATGCAAGGCGGGCGCGACTGTGACCTGCGGCATGAAGAGGGAACTGCCTCTGAAGGCGGGGCGATCGGTCGATTATTCGCTGGTGATTGGGGTAGCGCCTCCGGGACAAATGCGGCGCGGGTTTCTGAATTATGTGGAGCTGGAGAGGGCGCATCCTTACCGGACATTTCTGCACTACAACACGTGGTATGACATTGGTTTTGGAAAGCCCTACGACGCGGCGGCAGTGCTGGATGTGATTGGCGCATTTGGCACGGAGCTGGTCCGGAAGCGGGGGGTGAAGCTGGATTCTTTTCTGTTGGACGACGGGTGGGACAATACGGCGTCGACGTGGCAGGTGAATTCTGGTTTTCCAAACGGACTGGCTGCGGTGAACCGCGTTGCTCAGCAGTACGGTGGGGCGGTCGGAGTATGGCTCTCGCCGTGGGGAGGGTACGAGGAGGCGAAAGAGCAGCGTCTGGCGTTTGGGCGGAAGAATGGATTTGAAACGAATGAGGGAGGGTTTGCGCTGTCGGGGCCGAAGTATTATGCGAGGTTCCGGGAAGTGTCGCTGGATTTCATCGAGAAGGATGGGGTGAACCAGTTCAAGATCGACGGGACCGGGAATGTGGACAGCGTGTTTCCGGGGAGTAGTTTCGACAGCGACTTTGCCGCGGCGATTCGCTTGATCGAGGACTGGCGGGCGAAGAAGCCGGACCTGTACGTGAATCTGACGACTGGAACGTATCCTTCGCCGTTCTGGTTGCGGTATGCGGATTCGATCTGGCGCAGAGGCGACGACCACAGTTTTGCGGGAGTCGGGAGCTGGCGGGAGAAGTGGATCACGTACCGCGACGCGCAGACTTATCAGAATGTTGTCGAGGCAGGTCCGCTGTTTCCGTTGAATTCGGTGATGCTGCACGGGCTGATCTTTGCCAGGCAGGCCGAACACCTGGACAGCGATCCGGGGAATGACTTCACGAATGAAGTGCACGATTACTTTGGCAGCGGGACGCAGCTTCAGGAGATGTACATCTCCCATAGTTTGTTATCCAAGGATAACTGGGACGTGCTGGCGGAAGCGGCGAACTGGTCGCGGCAAAATGCGGGGATTTTGAGGGATACGCATTGGATTGGCGGCGATCCGGGCAAGCTGGAAGTTTACGGTTGGGCGGCCTGGACTAGGGAAAAGGCGATCCTCACGCTGCGCAATCCGAGGGACCAAGGCCAAACGATAGCCATCGATGTTGGCCGGGCGTTTGAGCTGCCGGCAGGGGCTGCGCGACGATTTGTGGCGAAGAGTCCATGGAAGCAGGATGAAGGGGCTGCGCCGGTGTCATTGGAAGCAGGTGAAGCGCACAGCTTCGCGCTGCGGCCGCTTGAAGTGCTCACACTGGAGGCGGTGCCGGCGGAGCGGTAGTTGAAGTTCTGGAAATAAACCAAACGAACGTAGCGCTGACCGGAACCGCTACACGGTTCCGGTCAGCTCCAGGTCCATTTTGCTGGAAACTTCCTGACGCAGTTACTTGCCGTCTTCTTTGGCTTCGGCGATGTGGGCCTGGTGGCTAGCTGCAGACACTGCCCTCATAAACGCTTCCGCGCTGGGAGGAGTTGGCGCCTTGCCCGAAAGAATGGTGCGGAACATCATGTGGTGGCCATAGATGGCGCGAGTCGAGTCGTTGTCCTGCTCGATTACGGCACCTTCCAGGGTCAATCCGGCGAATACACCTTTTGAGCGTGAGTAGGTGAGCACTTCAGTATTCAGCAAAATGTCAGTGCCAGCCGATGTGTGACGGCCTACCGGGCCGGCAGCCACGGAGCCTTCGCCCGTGAGTTCGAACTTGGTCGAAAGCAGATGTTGTAAGCCGCGGTCGTTCATGACCAGCATGATCAGGTCCACGCCTTCGACTCCGATCTGCAATCCCCAGCTTCCGCCGCCGACGGAAACGAATGCGGGAGCGCTCCAGCCTTCAGGGGTGCGGCAGGAAGCTACGCCGCGGCCGTGCTTGCCGCCAAAGATGAAGCCGCCTTTGAGCAAGTTGGGCACGACGACGATGCACTTGGCGCCGCTCAATACTTCTTCCGGAATACCTTTGTCGGGCGTCGACATGATCGCCTGGATAACTTCTACGGATTTTTGCATGCGGTCGACCGTATCTTCCCGATCCGAGCCCGCCCACGCATAAGTTCCAAACAGGCCGACCAAGCTCATCAGCAGCAGAGAAAGTGTCTTTTTCATGAATTGTTCCTTTAGGAGATGCAGTGCTAAGAGGGGAGGGCTTCAGGCGGGCTGACTTAGTTCAGGGACCTGAAAGGGACAGCACAATTGCCGTCTCCACTAAGATGATCGCCGAGTGACCCAACAATAGCTGGTCTGAATTGCTCACTTCGGCCGTGCGCGGAAGAAAGAAGAGCAAAATCGAAATTAGGACACAACCAAGCGGTCATGAGAATCGACTAATTTCCGGATTGAGCAATGCGGCTCAGTATTGCAGGGACGGAGCAAGCAGAATGGTGACGATCTAAGCGAGGAGACCCATATGCTGTGGACGATTTTCGTTGTGCTACTGATTTTGTGGCTTTTAGGTTTCAGCCTTCACATAGCCGGCGGGCTGATCCACCTTTTGCTGGTGGTAGCGCTGGTGGTGTTGGTGATTAATCTGGTGAGCGGGCGGAGCGCGGTGTAGGGGATTCGCGAAGCCAAGCGGGGTCGAGTAAGTTTCGATGTGCGCGCCTCGTTTATGTATGCGGGGATCTATTTTTGCTGGAAAATAGCGCGAAAACCGCGGCTCGTGATGGATCTCAGGAATCGCAGAACTGCCTGGCCGGAGTTCTGAGGAGGCGCAACCTTGGCGGCGGCCAGGCCGCGGGCGAGGTGCGTCTTGGCGGACGGATGTCCGGTGCTCAGGGTGCATCGCTCTTTCGGTTTCGCCCGGCACATCGGACAGCGCACGGACAATATGTGTCGCAGCGTGAGGGTCTCGGGCTTCACTTCAACATTATTCAGCATAGCTGGTCCGAGGGATGGTCAATCTTGCTCTTAGTGATTTCCGTTTGCCCCAAAACGGGAAGGTGCCCGAGTTGATTGGCGCGGGGATGAAGATGTCCGATTTGTTGGTTTCCTCGTAAGCGCGGGCCGATCAAAACTGGAGGGTTCCGTTCCGGATCTGTCGCCAAACTCCAGGCGAAAACGGGGAGTTCATCGCGTCCATCGTGAGTTGAGTGGCGCTGGATTGGCCCGAGGCTGGGCGGCGTTGCGAACCGCGGAGACGAGGGAGCGACGGCTTTTGAGCGCCAAGTTTTCTTGCATGGAGCTTGGCCGGCTTCACGTTGAGCACAAAATGAACCGTTGCCAAGAGGAAGTGAGGCCCGTCGGACTCGATCACGAGGGCATCCACGGACTTCCATGCGCCGTCGGGCAGTTCCCCGTATTCGGAGAGCATGATGATGGGAAGTTGTGGTTTGACCTTCTTGATCTCAGCCGCAACGACTCCGCCATCCAAAATGCCAAGGTGATACTCGAGCACAATGGCATCCACGGGCTGCGACATGAACAGCCGCAAGCCTTCGCAACCGTTGGTTGCCGTGACCAGCGCATATCCATTTTCCTGCAAGAGGCTTAGCTGGACAGGATCCCGGTGTATGCAGAGCAGCGTGCTGTTGGTCGCCATACCTCGCAAGGTATATAGAAGGGCATCCGGCAATGCTGCTCAAAATTGATCACCGTCGATCTTGTTATTCTCCGGGAATGAAGTTCGTAGTGCGATGTTCATGAGTCACGAATTAAGAGTGAGCCGTTCTGCACAGTTTTGGCGGTGCGAATGATCCACAGTTGAAAGGTTCCCAGGTGGAAGGAGTTCGAATGTCACAAGAAGTTGGAGTCGGCACATCTTTAACGGAAAGACGCAGAAACGGATAGGGCTGGGCTGTGCAGGGTCCCGGCAGGCTAAGCGTCCGAAGCGGTTAAGCGGCGATCCCGATGCGGCGCGGTGCGGGGTTGGCCGGTGCTCAGCTCGCACTTCTCACCTGGTTTGGCGCCACAGGTAGGGCAACGAACCGCGAGGGCGGGATCCTTCTTGGCTTGCATCTCCGCATAATGCATCGTGACGGCGGAACCGGCTGGTCAATTTTGCTCATTCCGCGTGTCCCGGTTCGTGGAATACTCGGGAGAAGAAAATCTCAGACAAGTTTCGGTGACCGCTTGCGCCTTCTGTGGGGAGTTGGCCTCCGTCAGCACTTGCTCTCACCAGGTTAGGCCGAAAATGTCACTACCCAGCACAGTGTTTCCTAAAAGGGTTCTGGAGGTCGTGGGTCCGCGTCCGCCGGCAAGGGACGGGGTTTCCGCAGCTCGCATCCGATCGCAATCCAAGCTCTCGCTGCCAAGCCGAATTGCGGTGATCGGGAATTATCTTCCGCGTCACTGCGGAATCGCGACATTCACCACCGATCTGTGCGAAGCCATCTCCGCGGAATACGGGACAGCTCGATTGCTGGCGCTGCCGGTAAACGATACCGAGCAAGGCTATGACTATCCGGCGCGGGTGCGGTGGGCGCTGGCCCAGGACGATGTGGCGTCGTATGAGGAAGCGGCCCGGTTCCTGAACTTCAACAATATCGACATGGTTTGCCTGCAGCACGAGTATGGAATCTTCGGCGGTGAAGCCGGAAGCCACATCCTGCACCTGCTGCGCGGTTTGAAGATGCCGGTGGTGACCACGCTGCACACGGTTCTGCGCGAGCCCGACCCGAACCAACTGCGGGTGATGGAGGAAATTGCGGAACTTTCGGACCGGCTCATTGTGATGAGCCAGCTTTCATCGCAATTCTTGCAGGAAATCTTCAAGGTTCCGGGGAGCAAGATTGACATGGTTCCGCACGGCGTTCCGGACCTGCCATTCCTCGATCCGAATTTCTACAAGGACAGGTTTGGAGTGGAAGGGAAGGCAGTTCTGTTGACCTTTGGCCTGCTCTCTCCAAATAAGGGAATCGAGAATGTGATTCAGGCGCTGCCGCAGATTTTGTCGAGACACAAGAATGTTGTTTACATTGTTGCGGGCGCAACCCACCCTCACATTCTGCGGCGCGAAGGGGATAAATATCGAGCCAGTTTGCAGGCGCTGGCGAAAGCGGAGGGAGTAGAAGAGCAAGTGATTTTCCATGACCGCTTCGCCACTCCGGAGGAGATGGCGGAGTTCATTGGCGCCGCCGATATCTACATCACGCCTTACCGGCATGAGGCCCAGGTAGTGTCAGGGACGCTGGCTTACGCGCTGGGTGCGGGGAAAGCGATCATCTCGACTCCGTATTGGCACGCGATGGAGTTGCTCGACGGCCGCCGGGGAGCGCTGGTGCCGTTCCAGAACCCGGATGCAATCGCGCAAAAGACAATCGAACTGCTGGATACGCCGGCGATCCGCCACGCCATGCGCAAACGGGCTTATCTGTTCGCGCGGGAGATGATCTGGAAGAGAGTGGCGCAGGGCTACATGGAAAGCTTCTCCCGGGTTCGCAGCGACCGCAAAGAAAATCCCCGGGTGCAGTTCTCGGCTGGTGCGGTCGAGAAAACTCTGAACCGGCTGCCCGAGTTGAAACTGAATCACGTGAATGCGCTAACCGATGACACGGGGATGTTGCAGCATGCGATCTTCACCATCCCGAATCGCGCCGAGGGATATACCACAGACGACAACGCGCGCTCCCTGATTCTTGCGGTGATGCTGGACCAGTTGGAAATTGCAGAAGCGGATATAGAAGGAACGAAGATAGGCGGCTTTGCCGGAGCGCAGGCGGTCAATCCAGATTGGCCTTTCCGGTATCTCGCGTTTCTTGAGCACGCCTTCAATGCAAAGAAAAAGCGGTTCCGAAATTTTCTCGCCTACGACCACCGCTGGTTGGAGGAGCAGGGATCAGAAGACTCGCATGGGCGGGCGTTGTGGGCTCTGGGAGCCGTCCTGGCTCGATCGGTAAACGAGGGATTACGAGGTGCTGCGCGACGGTTGTTTGAGTTCTCGTTGCCGGCGGCGGTTGAGTTTCGCAGTCCGCGGGCATGCGCTTACACGTTGCTCGGGATCCAAGAGTATCTCCATTCGTACCCTGGAGACCGGGATGCGCAGCGCGTGCGATTCGCATTGGCGGGGAGATTGCTCGAAATGTATGAGTCGGTCCGGCGCCAGGATTGGAAGTGGTTCGAGGATGTTTTGGCCTACGGGAACGCGAGGCTGTCGCAGGCCATGCTGTTGGTGGGGTCGGCGTGCGGGGATGAACGAATGCTCTCGGCCGGGCTCGAGTCGCTGGGGTGGCTGATGGAAACGCAGCGTTGCCAGACCAATGGCCACTTTGTGCCGATTGGTTCGCAGGGCTTTTACCGGCGAGAGGGTGAGCGGGCGCGATTCGATCAACAGCCCATCGAGGCTGCGGGCGCGGTGTCGGCCTGTTTGCAGGCATATCGCGTGACCGGAGACCGGCGCTGGCGCAGCCAGGCGTGGTCGGCCTTCAACTGGTTTCTGGGAGACAACGACTTGCAGCTTCCTTTGTATGATTGCGTCAGCGGCGGGTGCCGGGACGGGCTGCATCCTGACCGCGCCAATGAAAATCAAGGTGCGGAATCGACGCTGTCGTTTCTGATGGCGCTGCTTGAAATGCGCGCCCTGCAAAATTCTGAAGCCGTGGAGATGCCTTCGTGACCGTACCCGTCCAAACGCCCGTGGTTGTTCCGAGTTCTCGCTACGAGCCGCTGCTGATCCGGCACGCGGCCAACCCGATCTTGACCAGCAAGGATTGGCCGTACTCGATTAATAGTGTGTTCAATCCAGGAGCGACGCTGCTCGCGGATGGCTCGACTCTGCTGCTTTGCCGGGTGGAGGATCGCCGCGGGTTGTCGCATCTTTGCGCCGCGCGCTCGAAGAACGGAGTGGATGGATGGAAAATCGACAGCGAGCCGACGTTGATGCCGAGCCCGAAGGATTTTCCGGAGGAGGTCTGGGGTATTGAAGATCCTAGGATCACCTTCGTTCCGGAATTGCAGCAGTACGTTGTCACTTACACGTCGTACTCGCGCGGCGGCCCCGGAGTGTCGCTGGCGTTGACGAAAGACTTTCGAAGTTTCGAGCGCTACGGCGTGATTATGCCTCCGGACGACAAAGACTCGGCGCTACTGCCGCGGAGAATCGACGGATACTGGGCCTTAATTCACCGGCCGGCGACAAACTTGGGAGCGCACATATGGATCTCCTACTCTCCGGACCTGCGCTATTGGGGCCGGCACCGCCTTATGTTGGAGGCGCGGCGGGGCGCCTGGTGGGACGCAAACAAGATTGGCCTGTCGCCGCCGCCGATTGAGACCTCCCGGGGATGGCTGGTTCTCTACCACGGAGTGCGGCAGACGCCTTCGGGCTGTTTGTATCGCCTGGGCCTGGCCCTGTTCGATCTGGAGAATCCGGAGAAGTGCCTGTTGCGCGGCGACTCGTGGATATTCGGGCCGGAAGCGGAGTATGAAATGCACGGCGACGTTGACGACGTCGTGTTTCCCTGCGGCTATACGATGGCACCCGATGGCGACACGCTCAACATTTATTACGGAGCGGCGGACTGCGCCATTGGGCTAGCCCGGGCCAGCGTGCGCTCGCTGTTGGAGTGGCTGGACGTCAACGGCTGTTGCGAGCGCCGGCAGCGAGCGCAGGATTGATGAGCTTGGATCTCAAGTTCCTCTAACCATTTCATTTCCAACTGGTGAGTTGATCTTCCTACTATTGAGCGAATCGATCTTTCCAGGTTGATCTTCCCTTCGTAATCTTTGCATGTGAGCTATCTTGCTCAGACACGAAGGTCTAGACCTGTCATTCTTTAACCTCCTGAGTGTGCAGACAGAGCGGCGGACGCTGATTCGCAGCTCTCATTCTTAGGTTGCTGCCGGGCGGGTTCCAATCCCATCGCGGCGAAGCGACCACATCCAGCCAATCGGCATTCTTCATCCGTGTGCCCGCCGCGAACCTGCGACGAACACGAGTTGGCCCTAAAAGCTCTCGGAACAAAATCAGGGCAATACCTCCAGTCGGATGAGAGGGTTTAGCCCGCAAGAAACTAAGGAAAGGTCAAAGATCATGCCTTTAATTCAACTCCTGGAAGTTCTTATTGTGGTGGGCGTTCTCCTGTGGCTGGTGAATCGGTTCATTCCGATGCAGAGTTCCATCAAGTCGATCCTGAACGGCGTAGTGGTGATTGCCGTGGTTCTGTGGCTGCTGAATGTTTTTGGGCTGTTTCATTCCCTTAGTGGCATCCGTCTCGGAAAGGGATAAGGCAGGCGCGGTCGTACACAAAAATACGTTAGGAAACAGGCTCTGTAGATGAAGCTAGACGGAGGCAGAAACCTGCCCCAAGGAGAGATTTGTGAAGACAAAGTTGTTGTTGGCCGCGGCAGTCGCGCTGAGTTTGCCGGTTGCAGCGCAAACCAATTCCCAAACCAACGTTGACGTCGAGCATATGAGCCCGACGCCCACATTCCGGGTAACCGTCATCAGCCGCAGCGTGCAGGCGGTGAACTACGAGCACCGCAGCGGAGCCTCGAAGGTGGATTTTGCGGGTACGGACCTGATGCCTTCGGCGAACGGCGAAGCCAAGGTGAACAGCAAGCGGGGATCCATTGAGATCGATGCGGAGTTTGGCAACCTGCAGAAACCATCGACATTCGGCCAGGAGTATCTGACCTACGTTTTGTGGGCGATTTCGCCGGAAGGCCGAGCGGTGAATCTGGGCGAAGTGCTGGTAGGCGGCAACGATCGCAGCAAACTGCATGTGACCACGGACCTTCAAGCCTTCGCTTTGATCGTTACCGCGGAACCTTACTATGCGGTGCGGCAGCCGAGCAATGCGGTGATTCTCGAAAACGTCGTACGCGAGAGCACCAAGGGAACTACCGAGGCGGTCAACGCAAAGTATGAATTGATGGAGCGCGGCGGCTATCTTCCGACGGGCTACAAATTCGATCCCGTGGTTCTGAATGCCCGGCTGCCGCTGGAATTCTTCGAGGCGCGGAATGCGTTGCGGATTGCGCAATCTGAAGGCGCCGAGACTTATGCCAGCGCAAGCTACCAGCACGCGGTGCAGCTGATGAGCAACGCCGACGGGTACGCCACCAGCAAGCACATCGACACCAAGCCGCTGATCGCGGTTTCACGCGAGGCGGTGCAGACCGCGGAAGATGCGCGTGCCATCGCAGTCAAGAAGATGGACGAGATGCGGCTGGCCAACGAACGCCAGAATTCCGCGGACGCGCAGTCGCAAACCCAGGCGCAGGCGGATGAGGCGATGCGGCAGAAGGAGCAGGCCCAGTCCGAGGCAGCGCGAGCGCAAGCGGCGGCGACTCAGGCAGAGTCTGATGCTGCCAATGCGCGGAACGACACGGCAAACGCGCAAGCTGCAACCGCGCAGGCTAAATCGGATATGGCAAACAGTCAGGCCGCATCGGCTAGCGCAATTTCAGCAGCGCAGGCGGATGCGGATAGCTCCCGCCTGGCGGCGCAGCAGGCGCAGTCGAACGCGCAGCAGGCAGATGCCGACAAAGCGGCGATGCGCGCAAGGCTGTCGGAGCAGTTGAATTCCATCCTGCAGACTCGCGATAGCGCGCGGGGCCTGATCGTCAGCATGTCCGATGTTTTGTTCGATACGGGGAAATACTCGTTGAAGCCGGGCGCTCGGGAGAAGCTGGCGAAGGTCGCCGGCATTCTGCTCGCCTACCCTGGACTGAACATTGAAGTCGGGGGCTACACCGACAACGTGGGCGGCGACGCCATGAATCAGACTTTGTCGGAGAACCGTGCGGGCTCGGTGCGTGATTACCTGGTGCAGGAAGGCGTGGCCACGAGTTCAGTCAGCGCCAAGGGCTTCGGGAACACCTTGCCGGTGGCTTCCAACGATAGTTCCGCCGGCCGGCAGCAAAACCGGAGAGTGGAACTTCTTGTGTCCGGCGATGCGATTGGCAATCCGGTTAACGCAACCACAGGAAGCTTGCAGTAGAGCAGCCGTAGAAGGCGATCGAGAGATAGACGTTCGAGAGATAAATGGAGGCAACACCCATGAAACTAGTAGGAATCATCAGCACAGCAGTTTTGTCTCTGACCCTGGGAGTAGCTGCTCCGGCGTACGCACAGCAAGAGCAGCATGACCAGCAGGAAGAAGCGAAAGAGAAGCCTGCGGAGAAGAAAGCTCAACCGGAAAAGCCAGCGAAGCCGGAGGAGAAAAGCGCGCAGGAAGAAAAGAATGTCAAACCCGAGGCTAAGAGCACACAGCAAGAGCAGCAACGCACAGCAGAAGCTAAGCCTGAAAAGCAGGTTCAGCATGCCGGCGGAGGCCGCATTCCGGACGACCGTTACAAGGCTAACTTTGGACAGGCACACAGGTTTCGTGTCAGCCAGGGCGATTACAGGAATCACCGCTTCGAGTATGGCGGCTATTCGTTCGGATTCGTTGGTGTGTGGCCGGGCAACTGGCTCTACACGCAAGACGTTTATGTGATCGACATCGACGGCGTGTATTACCTGTGCAACCCGATGTATCCCGGCGTGAACATCGCACTCAGCATCACGCTGTAAACGGGCATCTCGTTTGGCCGGACACGGCGGCTCAGACCACAGCAGTTCAGACTACGGCAGTTCAGACTACGATCGGCGCGGGGCCCACTCGCTCGGGCGCGCGCCGCTTTTTTCGGTTACAGCCGCACGTTCGTGCATTCGCGACAAGTGAGCCATAGTGCTCAGACTTGGCCGCGCGTTCGTGGAATCCTGATATCTGACCCAACGTCCTCAATTTACTCAGCCCGCAGCAGCTAAGGTTCAACCGGGCAATCGAAGGACGACTTGGCAAGGTGAATCAAAATGCGTATCTCCCGTTTACTGTCGCTAGCGTTTCTGATACTGGCCGTACCGGCCGCGTTGTTCGCGCAGTTTGGCGTGTCAATTACGATCGCCCCACCTGAACTGCCTGTATACACACAGCCCATGGCCCCGGCGGATGGTTATTTGTGGACGCCCGGCTACTGGTCTTATGGAGATGAAGGTTACTTCTGGGTTCCGGGAACCTGGGTGATGGCGCCTGAGCCCGGTTTGCTCTGGACTCCTGGGTATTGGGGATGGAACAACAACGCCTATGCCTGGAATGGCGGCTACTGGGGCACGCAAATCGGCTTCTACGGCGGCGTTAATTACGGTTTCGGTTATGGTGGCGTCGGCTACCAAGGCGGATATTGGAATAACGGAGCTTTCTACTACAACCGCTCGGTCAACAACGTGAACGTCACGACCTTCCACAATGTGTACAGCAAGACGGTGATCAACACCACCACCGTAAACCATGTCAGCTATAACGGCGGCAGTGGCGGAATCAGCGCGCGGCCAAGCGCGGCGGAAGAGACGGCAGCCCGTGAACGGCACACACCGCCGACCGCGGTTCAGAGCGAGCATGTGAAGGCTGCAAGCACCAACCACGAATTGCTGGCGACGGTGAACCATGGACGTCCGGCGACCGCTGCCACTGCGAAGCCCGTGGCACTTAGTAGCAAGCCTGCTGCGCCGGAAAACAAGGGGGCCGAAAACAAGGCCAGTGAGAACAAGGCGGCGGAGAACAAAGCGGCAGCTACTCGAACAAATGAGAACAAGGCAGCGGAGAACAAGGCGGCAACTACTCGCACGAACGAAAACAAGGCAAACGAAAACACGGCAGCAAAGCCGAAGGAGGCTCGTCTGGTTACGGAGTCCAGTAAGCCGACGGCAGCTCACACGCAGCCAGCGTCGCATCCGGCCAGCACTGCTCATGCGCAGCCTGCACCTCATACACAGACCGCGCCGCACACCGAGACCGCAGCTCGTACGCAACCTGCTCCTGCGAAAGAGGCACCTAAACCCGAAGAACGTCCTCATCAATAGGGAACTGGCGGCGCGTATCGAGGTGGGCTGATTGCGGTGTGGCGGAGTCAATCCACCGAAATACGTCGCCACCGGCCATTAGGAAACTGGCGAAATGCCTTTAACTGAGCAACTCGGAGGAAGAGCGCAATATGCTGGGAACTATATTGATCGTGATTTTGGTCTTGGCGATTCTTGGGGCGCTGCCCCGGTGGCCGCATAGCCGGGACTGGGGCTATTACCCGACCGGAGGAGTGGGGCTCGTCCTTTTTATTGTGGTTATTCTCCTCGTGCTCGGGCGCATCTGAGATGAGGATGCTGGGATTGAGGTTTTGGTTGTTGGCAATCGCGTTCGCGGCCCTACCTGTGGCGGGGAGGGCGCAATCGCTGGCTGATTCGGATTCCCCCGGCGGTTCAGTTTTGAGTACCGCGGCGCAACCAGAGCTGACATACACACGCCCGACGCAGCGCACGAAACTCCACAACTACATCTTCGACACGCTCGGCCCCTATTCTATTGTGGGGGCCGCGTTTGCGGCCGGCATCAATCAGGCATACAACACGCCGCCGGAGTGGAAGCAAGGCGCCGAGGGTTATAGCAAGCGATTTGGGTCGAACTTCGGAATCGCCGCGGTGACCACCACAACACGTTATGCGCTAGCCCAGGCTTTCAAACAAGACACGTTGTTCTACCGCTGCGAGTGCAAAGGCATTTTGCCGCGGTTGCGGCATACGGCGATTTCGACCTTGACTGCGCGCCGCGGCGAAGATGGCCATCGTGTTTTCTCGTTGCCGGCGCTGGTCGCGCCATATGCCGGGACGATGACGGCCGTCTACAGTTGGTACCCTAGCCGCTACGACGCGAAGGATGCACTTCGTATGGGCAACTACACGCTGCTGGGATATGTGGGAGCGAACATCGGGCTGGAGTTTTTTTACGGTGGACCTCACACCTTGCTTTCCCACATGCATCTAAACGATGCCCACAAAGCCCCGGCTCCGGGTTTGAATCCGTGATCGAGAGAAAACTAACACCGGTCACGGGCATGGAGCCTTTGCTTTCGGGCAACGGACGTTAACCATGTCTTCTACAGGTATCTCTTCGACCGCCGTGCCTTCGATCGTGGTTCCTGCCAAGGGGCCGATCAACGCCTTTTTCGAGTGGTTCGGAGACCTGGGCATCTTCTTCTGGCGGGTGGTGCGGGCCGCGGTGACGCCTCCGTTTGAATTCCGCGAATTGTTTCGGCAACTCGACGAGATCGGCTCAAAGTCCCTGCCGCTGGTGGCTTTGGCGGGAGCGGCTACCGGGGTTGTCCTTTCCATGGAGGCCCGTTATAGCCTGACGCGGTTTGGAGCGAAGTCACTGCTGCCGGCCGCCATCGTGTTTTCGGTGATCCATGAAACTGGCCCGATCATCACGGGCCTGGTAGTCAGCGGCCGAGTGGGGGCCGGCATTGGCGCGGAGCTGGCGTCGATGAAGGTAACTGAGCAAATCGATGCCATCGAAGCATCCGCAGTAAACCCCTACCGGTTGCTGGCCGCGACCCGCATCATGGCTTGCATCCTGATGATGCCGTTGTTGACGCTCGCCGCCGATTGTTCTGGCTTGATTATGGGCTGGGTGGCGCAGGCCGCGGCGGAGCCGCTCTCGTTCCATCAGTTCGTCAATAGCGGCTTTAAGGGCGCCGATTTCAGTGACTTCCTGCCCCCGACGTTCAAGACCATGATGTTTGGCTTGATTATCGGGCTGGTCGCGTGTTTCCAGGGAATGCGAACCCAGGGAGGTGCGGCGGGCGTGGGCCGTGCAGCCACCAGTTCGGTGGTGCTGTCGTCGCTGTTTGTGATCCTGGCCGATGTCGTGCTGGTGAAGTTGATCCTGATATTTTTTCCGTAAGCGTTCCTCCGACACTCGCACGAAAAAGTATGGAAACCATCGATCAAGTTGCGATAAAGCAGGGAGAAGCGGAAGCGGATGGGCGTGCGCCCGTAGTCGCCGTCGAGGATCTGCATAAATCTTTTGGAAGTCAAACGGTGCTGAACGGAATCAGCCTGGCCGTCAGCCGGGGCGAGACTCTGGCGGTGCTGGGGCGCAGCGGCACCGGTAAGAGCGTATTGCTGAGGCTGATCATCGGCCTGGAGAAGCCGGACGCAGGCTCGATTCGCATCCATGGCCAAGAGATGGTCGGCCTGGCACTCGACCAAATGGGCGCCATCAGAAAGAAGATGGGTTTTCTGTTTCAGCATGCCGCGCTCTACGATTCTCTGACGGTCGAGCAGAATGTTTCCTTTCCGCTGCAGCACCATAAGAAGGAGATGCCGAAGTCGGAGCGGCGTGACCGGGTGCGGGGATTGCTCGCGGAAGTGGGCATGGAAGACGCGCTGGCGAAGATGCCTTCGGATATCTCAGGGGGCATGCAGAAGCGGGTGGGGCTGGCGCGTGCGCTGGTCTTGGAGCCCGACATTCTACTGCTCGACGAGCCCACTGCCGGTCTTGACCCCATCAGCTCCGGGGAGATCGATGACTTAGTTCTCAAACTCGGAGAAGAGCATCACATGGCATCGGTGGTGGTGACGCACGATCTGCACAGCGCGAAGACGATTGCGGATCGCCTAGCCCTGCTCAACGAGGGCAATGTGGTGATCGAAGGCAGCTTTGAAGAACTCCAGAAAAGTGACATCGAGTTTGTCAGGGAATTTCTGGGGCATTCGTAGGAGGACACAATGTCGAGAACGGCGCGATTAGGAGCTTTCATAGTTGGGACGCTGGCGATCCTGGCAGCCGGCATCTTCATCATCGGAAGCAAGCAGTATCTTTTCAGTTCCACGTATCAACTGAAGGCGCAATTCGACAACGTGGTGGGCCTGGATGCCGGCGGCGATGTGCGGTTGGGCGGAGTTCATGTGGGGACGGTGCATGGCATCGTATTGCCCCACAAACCGGGCGAGAAGGTGATCGTGCTCATGGATCTGAGCAAGTCCACTCACCAGATCATCAAGCAGGACTCCGTGGTCTCGATCGAAACTGAGGGGTTGCTGGGCAACCAGTATCTTGCCATCTCATTTGGATCCGCTGGGACCGCCGACGTGCGGGATGGCGACACTCTCGCCAGCCAGCCTCCACTGGAAATGTCAGACCTATTCAAGAAGACGAGTGTCATTCTGGATAGCAGCCAGCAAGCCATCCAGAACGCGACGCGTGCGGCTTCGAATCT
The DNA here is from genome assembly GCA_963827005.1 of uncultured Acidobacteriaceae bacterium. GTDB lineage: Bacteria > Acidobacteriota > Terriglobia > Terriglobales > Acidobacteriaceae > Sulfotelmatobacter. The sequence goes on along the minus strand of CAWGZD010000004.1, from coordinate 40,940 downwards.
GGATTCGATCAGCGCCAAGATCGATCGCGGAGAAGGCACTGCCGGGGCGCTGGTGAACGACAAGCAGCTCTACAGCAATCTCGAGCAGACGTCGAGCGCCATGCATGACACCATGGTGCACGCGCAGGCTGGGGTTACCGACTTTCAGGAAAACATGGAAGCCATGAAGCACAACTTCCTTATGCGCGGCTTTTTCAAGAACCGCGGGTACGAGGATTCTGGAGAGCTGGCAAAAAATGAGGTCGAACGCCTGCCGCAAGGCACACCGGTGAAGGAATTTACCTACGCGGCGAAGCAGCTCTTCGATAAGCAGGATTCAGCCAAGCTGAAGAACCAGAAATCTTTAAACGCCAGCGGCGAGTTCCTGGCTAATAACCAGTTTGGCTTTGCGGTTGTGGTGGCATCGGCCGGGATGGAAGGCGACACTCAGAAAGATCTGGTGTTGACCGAGGCCCGGGCCATGGTTGTGCGCCAGTATCTGGTTGAGAACTTCGGGTTTGACGATAGTCAACTGAAGACTCTCGGGATGGGCAAGCAGACGAGTGGAGACGCGAAGTCGGACGGGGGATGGGGTACGGTGCAGATTGTTATTTATCCCGCCGGGACCGAAATTCCGCCGGATAAGCAAAGCCATACCAATGCTTCGTCCAATCCGAGTTCAGACCCGGTTCAAGCTTCAACTGCTGGAGTGGGGAAACCGCAGTAGTTTCCGGCTGAGGTCCGCGCAGCAAAGTCTGATTTCCGCCGAAAGGAAACCTATGTCATTCGGAATCTACTTGACCGGCTTCGTCGTGGTGATTGCCGGGCTCATCTACGGGGCATTCCTGATGCACATGCCGGGACACTGGATAGTGGTGGGTGCGCTCGTGCTAGTGGGGATCGGGATCCTGACCGGGGTTAAAGCTACTCGGCAGAAAGACTCTTCAACGTAACCTCCCCAGCTGACGAGCCGATTAACAAGGTGACTTTTCCCTGTCGGACTCCATCCCGATTTGAAATCCATACGCTCCGCATTAGAGCTTATTAACGTGCAAGTTGCTCCCTGACCTGCATACTTAGAAGATGGCAGTAAGGCCACTGCCGTCGCGGGCTCGCGCACCTGGAGCCTAATCGAAAGAGGGACCCTGAAACCCGCGTGTAGCCAAGCTCGAATCCTGATGCTAAGGGATTGTTTCAGGTAGGACTGTTCCCACGATCGCATGCCAGACATGCCACAACCCCGTTTCAATGTGGACCTCTTGATGCGAGTGTTTGGCATGGACGCCGATGGTCGTCCCTTCTCCCAAAAGGCCCATGCTCGGAGCATCGGCGATCATGGGGCCAAACTTTCCGGACTTGAAAAGCACCTCAAGCCCGGTGACGTCATAGGGGTGCATTTCGGCGACAAGAAGGCGCGCTGCGAAGTGATGAGCGTAGCGGATGCCGGGCCGGAGCGAAGAATCGAAGTGGATGTCAGGCTGGTGGAAGGGCAAGTGTGTCCCTGGCAGACAGAAGTGGAGATACAGCGCACCACTGCGGTTGCGCAAAGTCCTGCAACCGGCGGGTTAGCGAGGGACAAGAGAAAATTTTCGCGGCACCGGATTTCTTTTCCAATCGAACTTCAGGATGGAGCGACCGCCGGCCCGCGCATGAGTACAAACACGGCGGACATCGCCGGCAACGGGTGTTACGTCGAGACGAGAATGCCTCTGCCCGTGAATAAAATCCTGGGCATCACTTTCTGGCTCAATTCCGAACCAGTTCACACGACGGCGATTGTCAGGACCTGCGACGGCGGGGTGGGAATGGGCATCGAGTTCACCGGCCTCGACGAAGCGACGCAGAAACACTTGCAGCAGTATGTCGAGACCATCGCCTCGGAGTCCGCGCCCTTTCAGGCAGGACCGGAGCGGGTTGCAACACCGCTTTTTTTCCTCTCCTCGAAAACCTGATCCCAGAGCCGCGGTCCATGCTGAGTTCCCGATCGCGGGCGCGAACAGTTTCATCGTTCTTGACGAACTCTAGGCCCGGGGAGTTTCTTTCCGGCCAGCTAAGATCTCCGCAACTGCGCGATATCCCTGATCGATGGCGATGTTGGTGTAGGCGTGACCGTCGGCGTCGGAGTTGGCAACATGGATCAGGCCGAAAGGCTGGCGGCCGATCACGCAGGGGCGCTCGGAAGCCGGCCGGTCGAGAGGCTCAAACAGCGCGTTGTATTCGTAGGCATATCCGTGAGGCCAACGGTTCACAGTAATGGCTTGAATGTCGCGTGCGGGATCGAACCCACCGGCGGAGAGCATCCGGCCAAGCTGATCGCGAACGTTGCGCTCGAAGGTTGCGAACGGTGTGCTCATCAACTCGTAGCGTCCGGCCCGGTATTGATCTTTGCAGGGGAAGCCGGGCTTGCAAGGAGTCCGGAGGAGATGCAACAGGCAGGATTCGTCGGGTGAACTGGGAAAGTGGTAGTCGCCCATGGAGACAGGATAATCCAAGTTCACATTGCTGAAGTATGCCCCTGGACCGTAGATCGCGCTGATCCCGAGCTTATGAAAAGATTTCCAGTTGCTGATTTGGACATTGGTGTAGACCAGCGGAATCTTCACGCAATAGGCGAGCGCCTCCTTCTGCTTCTCAGGCATCTCGGGACACAGATAAGGGATGACCATGTTGTAGCAGGCGAGCACACAGTTGGCGGCGCGCACCCGGCGGGCTTGTCCGCCGCGGACATAGGTGACTTCCACCTGCTTGGCGGTGGCAGGATCGCCGATGTGTTTGGCGCCCACAGCGGTGCTGTTCAAGCGGATGCGAATGGGGGAAGCGGGATCGTCGAGCGGGGCGTAGTTTGCGCGGGCGGTGACAACATCTTCCATAGTGCTGCCGGCAAGAACGCCGGGGATTAGCGAGCGCACCAGCATTCTTGCGATGGAGGCGTTGCCGTCCGGGAAATGGAAGACGTAAGGTTCTTCTTCTTCCTGATCGTCTTCGCCATGCGGCTTGGGAAGGGCGATCCCTTTAAATCCGGGATAGCCGTATCTGGCGCAGTCATAGGCCGAGACGGCATCAATCCCAACGCCGTACAAGTCGTGGGGCACAGCCTGGAAAACCTTCGCTACATCGGGATGCACTTTGACGTACTGCAGCAGGAAATCTTTGTAACTGATCTTGATGAGCTTGGTGCGCTTCTGTTCCGGGTTGAGGCCGGGGAAATAGTCGACGCTGGTTTCCTGGAGGCGGATGATGTCGTGCTGCGCGGCCTCGGCAATGGGTAGTTGAGGCGCGGTTTCCAGGGTAAAGGTCGGGCCGAAGTAGTGCAGGCCAGCTTCAGGCACGAGCCGATCTGCGCCGAACGTTTCTTTGTCGAAGAACGTCGATTCCCCGAGCTTCATCGAGTCGAACAGCTTCTGGTCGTAATATTTGTAGAAGCGCTGCACGTCGATTCCCAAATCCTTAAGAAGACCGATGGATTCTTTGCTGTAGTTGGCTGGAGCTTCGATGGATTGCGTTCCTCCGTAGCCGAGCAATAAACGATTGCCGGCCTGAAACTCGTTGCGTTTGGCGTGGCCTCCGAAGTCATCGTGATTGTCGAGGAGCAGGATGCGAGCATTATTTCCGGCGGCTTTGCGGTAAAAGTATGCCGCAGCCAGGCCACTGATGCCGGCGCCGACCACGATCAGGTCGTAGGATTCGCTCTCGGGGACAGGGTCGGGCCATTCTGCGCCGTCGCGCATGGCGTGGGCAACCTCCCATGAGCCATCGTGACTGCCGCGCATTCCGGTCTTGGCTGGCGGATAGTAGGCGGGATCTTTCTCCGGGGCGAAGGGAGACTGGGGAACACCGAAAGCTTCCAGCCACATGGGATTCGCGGCTAGGAGCGAAGCTCCGACGGTGAAGCTGACGCCGTTCAGAAAGTCACGCCGCGTGATTTTCTGTTGCATGCCCAGCTCGCGATCTTGTTTCTCTTGGCTCAATTGTCTCCTCGCGACGATATGGCGATCAGATTCGTGGATCTACTGGCGACGCACCATGGTGCGCCGAACGGGAACTGTACCCAGATTGGAAGGACGAGATCTTCCAGCTTGCTGCCAGACCACTGGACAAAACTGGTAATGTGGAGCGGCAGGGAAGGAGAAGATGGCGGGCAAAGGACAACACCACTGCGAAAGGATTTGAAACTCGTGCAATCGCTCCCGATGCCTTTTGTGCGCTCTCCCAAGGTTCCATCATCCAACACGAGCATTGTACAACCTTACTAGAATCATGGAAGGTTAGAGAGCGCGGCTAAGGCATTGTCAAGCTGTCTTTGTGGCGCTTGTTGTCGGAAGAATTTGTTGGGAACCTGAATCGGGCAGCCGTAAGAAAGGGAGAAACGTAAGTGCCTTGGGTCCGGATAGTCTTTCCATTGGTGCTTCTCATGCCCTGCGGCCTGGCTGCAATGCTTATGTTTTCGTCGCTTCCGACGATCGCACAGACGCCGGTTGCCACGGGTGATAAGGCTTATCGGCCTCAGCTATCAGGAACTGTCGTCGACACGTCTGGCGCGGTGATCGCAGGGGCTACCGTGCAGGTTCGAAGCGCGAACGGTGCTGTACAAACGACGACTCAGTCGAACACGAACGGCTCCTTCATTATTTCTGGACTCTCGGTTGGCAGTTATCGACTCGCGGTATCGAGGCCCGGATTTGAAACCAAAGAAGTGCCGGTCGCCATCGGGGCCACTAAGTCGCCGGCCCCGCTGCGCATCTCTCTGGCTCTGAACGTCGTGAGCACCACCATCAACGTGCAGGGCCGGGCGGACGACCTTGTCGGGATTGCCGCCTCCGCCGGCCAGGTAACGGTGGGCGCAGAGGAACTCAAGAATCGTCCAATTCTTCGCTCGGGAGAGATTCTGGAGGCGCTTCCCGGGCTCATCATCACGCAACATGCCGGCGGCGGCAAGGCCAATCAATATTTTCTGCGCGGATTCAATCTTGACCACGGCACGGACTTCGCCATTTTTCTGGACGGCATGCCGCTGAACCTGCCGTCGCACGCGCACGGCGAAGGGTACTCGGACATGAACACCGTCATCCCGGAGTTTGTGGAGCGGGTCGATGCCGAGAAAGGTCCTTATTACGCCGATGTCGGCGACTATGGCTCGGCGGGAAATGCCCATGTAGTGTTTTACAAGAAGCTGCCCCACAACTTCTTCCAGGTCGACGGCGGCATGTACGAGTTTGCGCGGTTCGTTTTCGGCGTATCGCTAAAGCTCGGCAAGGGCACCTTACTGTACGGTGCTGAGGCGTATCACGATGGCGGTCCATGGGTGCATCCGGACAACTATTACAAATTCAACGGCCTTGTAACCTACTGCCAGGGAACGGAGGCCAGCGGTTTCAGCATCACGACCCGCGCTTACGATGGAGCTAGATGGAACTCGAGCGATCAGCTCCCCTATACGGCTCTACCCGTCGTCGGTTTCTTCGGCTCACTGAACACGACTGACGGAGGCAGATCACAGCGTTATAGCTTGCAAGGCGAATGGCATCACAAGGACGCAAATTCCGAAACGACCCTCATGGCCTACGGGTTCTATTACGATCTCAATCTGTTTTCGGATTTCACCTACTATCTAGTCGACCCCTACAGGGGCGACCAGTTCGAACAGCAGGACAGGCGCTGGGTGGCGGGATTCGACCTACGCCATACGATTTACGGCCACTTCTTCGGCCGCAAGACGGAAACCACGTTCGGCTTGCAGCTTCGCAACGATTGGATCCACAACGGCCTTTTCCGGACGGAAGATCGGGTGCGTACCAGCAAAACGTACTATGCAGCTAACTATCTGGATGTACCCTCCTCCCTCGATCAGGTCGCGGTCTTGCCCGCGGCTACGGATTTGAATAAATTTACGGAGACGATAGGAAGTCCGTGGGTGGAAAGTAAGATTCAGTGGGCGAGCAAATTCCGCTCGATCCTCGCCCTGCGCGGCGACTACGGTGGAGGCGTCATCACCAGCTTTACGAACCCCACCAACCCTGACTATCCCAACGATCCCTACCCTGCCAACTACAATCCCAATACCGACCGATCGATCGGCAAGCTCCTGCCCAGCCCCAAAGCGAGTTTGATCTTCGGACCGTGGGCCAATACCGAGTTCTATCTGCAGGGCGGATTCAGTTACCACACCAACGACGTGCGGGGATCAACGCAACTGTATGAACCGGTTTCGCCGGCCTACCCTTACTACAACACGCCGAACCCGATTAAGATTCCTTTCCTGGTTCAAACCAAAGGCACGGAAGTCGGCGTGCGCACTGCCGCCGTGCCAGAACTGCAAAGCACTGTTGAAGTCTGGTATCTCCACAGTAATTCCGAGCTGCTGCAGGACGGCGACACGGGAGGCACGACTCCCTCAGTTGAGTCGAGCAACCGCTACGGCATAGAAGTTGGGAACTACTACACACCAACGGAACATTTGGTGTTTGATGCTGACTTCGCGGACTCCCGTGCCATTTTTACCCAAAACGACCCAGACGATTCGACGTTTTACACCTCTACACCAACAGGTTCCCAGCTTTGCGCAAGAAACTCGAATTGTCTTGGGCTCATTCCGATCGGGGGCGGCGCTTACCTGCAAAATCCGTACGGCAAGGAAGTGCCCGAAGCCGTTCGGTGGGTGGTTGCGGCGGGTGCCACGCTAAAAGATTACAAACGCTTTTCGGCGAGTTTGCGCCTGCGTTACTTTGGCCCGCGTCCTTTGACGTCCGACGCAATTTATACCTCGCCTTCAACGGCGCTGGTTAACCTGGGGGCCAGTTATAAAATCAACAAGAACTGGAGCCTTTGGGGCGAAGTTTTGAATCTGTTCAACCGCCGAGATCACGATGTTGACTACGCCTATGTATCGCAAATAACGCCAGCAGCCGGGCTGGGGCTACCAGCGGCACCGCCAACGACCTTAGTGCGGCAGACGCAGGTTGCCAATGTTGTGGATGCTAACGCGGCATTCACAAGGGTTATGCACCCCGTCGAACCGGTTCAGGCGCGATTCACTTTACGTTACAGCTTCGGTCGCTGAAGCGAACTGGTTGCGGCGCTTGCCGAGATGGGGGATCGAAGAGTAGTTGAGATTTCTTGCGGCGCGCCTGATACAGTTGCGACAGGTCGCAGCAGTCTGAGCAATATTTATTAGCAACGCAGGCGGAACGCAGAATGATGATCGGCTTTCTCTCGATTCTCGTGGTGGGATTTTTTCTAGGGATGCGTCACGCCACCGACCCAGACCACGTCATTGCGGTGACCACCATCGTCAGCAATCAGCGCAATAGTATGCGCGCGGCCCTGATTGGAGCATTTTGGGGCGTCGGCCATACTCTCACCATCTTTGCGGTCGGCGCCGGAATCATTCTCTTCAATCTCGTGATCCCCGTGAAGGTCGGACTCAGCATGGAATTGTCTGTCGCAATCATGCTGATTATCCTGGGCCTGGCGAATGTCGCGGGATTTCTCCGCGCCGTCCCTGCCGGATCAAGCCACAATCACGAGGAAGAAAAGGTAATCCACTCTCATCCTCACAGCCACGGAGACTTCGTCCACAATCATGCCCACACTCACGGGCCCGAGGCCGTCCAGGCCGCCGTGCCGGACCACACGCCGATTGCCTGGATGGACCGCGCATTTGGAGGGATCGGCCTGTACCAGTACATCCGACCCTTCATAGTGGGGGTGGTTCACGGACTGGCTGGTTCAGCGGCCGTCGCGCTACTGGTGCTGACCACGATTCGAAACGCCCGCTGGGCGATCGCTTACCTGCTGATCTTTGGCGTGGGGACAATCGCGGGCATGATGCTGATCACCATGAGCATCGCCTCCGCGTTCAAGATGGTGGGCAAGGGCCGTCAGCAGTTTTCCCGCCGGTTAGCTTTGGCCTCGGGTGTACTTAGCCTCGGCTTCGGCCTCTTCATCGCTTACCAGATCTGCTTTGTGTATGGCCTTTTTACGGCCCATGCCCGCTGGATACCGCGGTAAGACCGACAGGTCAACCTTTTCTTGAATCTCGTTGGGTTGCGCCCCAGTCGGCAGACGTTGAAACGATCGTTCATGAAGCGACATCACCTGACCTGGGTGTGCCTTTATCATGACCTCGCCGTCCATCGCAGTTTCCCGCCTCCGACCCATGGCACCGACTAATACCAAGGTATTGCCAATACCATCGTCCAATTGTTTCGCTTTCGCGCTTCTGGTGTGATGCGCTCACTGCGGCCAATGCAATCGGGAGTGCGCAGCGAAGAAAGGCAACCCACCATGACTCTAGAAACCGTGCAGCACGGCTGGCTTCCGTTACGCACCACCGGGCTGGTCGCCGCTGCTTTAGGCATGCTCCTGATGACTGTGTCCAGCTACACGCAAACCGCTAAGAAAGAGACCACCATGAGCCAACTCGCTGCACTGCAACTCGACGCCGTGCCACAAACGGACACAGCGGAAATCCGCCCCTTCCGCTTCACCGTTACAGACGAGCAACTCGCGGACCTCCGCCGGCGCGTCGCCGCGACCAAGTGGCCTGAGCGAGAATTGGTCAGCGATGCGACTCAGGGCGTCCAGCTTGAGACCATGCAGAAGCTCGCGCACTATTGGGCGACCGATTACAACTGGCGAAAGGTCGAGGCACGGCTGAACGCCCTGCCACAATTCGTTACCACCATCGACGGGCTCGACATTCACTTCATTCACGTGCGGTCGAAAAATCCAAATGCTTTGCCGATCATCATTACGCACGGTTGGCCCGGATCGATCATTGAGCAGCTGAAGGTGATCGGCCCGCTGACCGATCCTGTCGCCTACGGCGGCAAGGCGGAAGACTCGTTTGATGTTGTCATCCCTTCGCTGCCTGGTTACGGCTTTTCAGGCAAGCCTACCGCAACCGGTTGGGACCCCGCCCACATCGCACGCGCCTGGGCCGTGCTGATGAAGCGTCTTGGCTACACGCGATTTGTGGCCCAGGGCGGCGATTGGGGAAACGCCGTCACGGAGACGATGGCTCTGCAGGCGCCTCCGGGACTGATCGCCATTCACACCAACATGGCGGCCACGGTCCCAGCCAACGTTGCCAAGGCTCTGCAATACGGCCAACCCGCACCGGTGGCCTTTTCGCCAGACGAACAACGTGCCTGGGACCAACTCGACCTCTTCTATAAGCACGGCCTCGGCTACGCAATCGAGATGGCGAACCGTCCAGAGACGCTATACGCAATTGCGGACTCGCCGGTCGGTCTGGCAGCATGGATCCTTGACCACGATGCGGCTAGTGAGGCGCTCATCTCCCGCGTCTTCGACGGTGCGACCGAAGGCCTGACGCGGGACGACATCCTCGACAACATCTCGCTCTACTGGTTCACAAATACGGCCGTCTCTTCGGCCCGTCTCTATTGGGAATATAAGGGCGGCTTTTTCGACCCGAGGGGTATCAAGATCCCAGTTGCCGTGAGCGCCTTTCCGGACGAGATTTATCAAGCCCCGAAGAGCTGGGCGAAGAAGGCTTACCCCAAGCTGATTTTCTACAACCGGCCCCCGAAAGGCGGACATTTCGCGGCGTGGGAACAGCCACAATTGTTTAGTGAGGATATCCGTGCAGCATTCCGACCGCTTCGTTAATCGCGGCGAGCGGCCCGGATTCAGAGCCGTTCCTCTAACGACTAGTCTGTACGATGCTTCAATCTTGAAGGAGGACGATTATGAAGCGAATCGCTTTCCTGCTCATTGCTCTTGTCGGGGTGGCGGGCGTTGCCGCCTTCACAATGCCGAGGCCTGGCCAGGCCGATGGAGAGGCCGTCCCGATCTTCGGAATCAGGATTCCCGCCGGATACCGCGACTGGAGCCTAGTCTCGGTGGCGCATGAAGAAGGCAATCTCAACGACATACGCGCCATTCTCGGCAACGATATAGCTATTAAGTCCTTTCGAGATGGGAAGCTGCCGTACCCCGACGGCGCAATCATTGCACGGCTGGCCTGGAATTACGTTCCGTCGGAGGAGAACAACAAGGTCTTCGGACGTTCGCAGTCGTTTGTGGCTGGGGCCGCCACGAATATTCAATTCATGGTCAAGGATTCGAAAAAATACGCCGCGACGGGCGGTTGGGGTTACGCTCAATTCGATATGGAAGGCAAGCCAGCCGGCGAGGCGCTGCTTAAGACGTGCGCTCCGTGCCACGAGCCGGTCAGAGCGCGCGACTTTGTTTTTACCCGTTACTCACATTGATGGCGAACCGAAATTGCCAGTGCCTTCATCAATAGCTGAAGGACTCAACGAGTCACGGGAGGATTTATGGCAGCGAATCGAGCCACGGTAGTACCGATGAAGGCGGCGAAGATGAAGGTAGCTCAAGTTCCCAAGGCCGGCGCAGATTTCGAAATCGTCGAACGCGAGATTCCGAAGCCGAGTGCACGACAAGTACGCATCAAGGTGCAAGCTTGTGGCGTTTGCCACAGTGACGTGCTTACGAAAGAAGGTTTGTGGCCTGGAATTCAGTATCCTCGGATCCCGGGGCACGAGGTGGCGGGCGTCGTCGATGAAGTTGGCGCCGGCGTTTCCGAGTGGGCCAAGGGGCAACGCGTGGGTGTCGGCTGGCACGGCGGCCACGACGGCACGTGCCGCGAGTGCCGGCGCGGAGATTTTCGCAATTGCCAAAACGCGAAAGTGTGCGGCATCAGCTACGACGGCGGGTACCAGGAATTCATGGTGGCACCTGCGGAGGCGGTGGTGGCGATCCCAGAAAGTTTAAGCGACGTTGACGCTGCGCCCCTGCTCTGCGCGGGAATTACCACCTACAATGCGCTACGGCACAGTGGAGCCCTTCCCGGCGATCTGGTTGCTGTGCAGGGTATCGGTGGCCTGGGTCACCTCGGAATTCAATTCGCAAATAAGTTTGGCTATAGAGTGGCGGCGATCGGACGTGGATCTGAAAACGCTTCGCTTGCAAAGAAGCTCGGAGCAAGCGTGTACATCGACAGCCAATCGTCGAACGCGGTCGAGACGTTGCAAAAACTCGGCGGGGCGCGGGTAATTCTGGCGACAGCGCCAAGCTCGAAGGCGATGTCGGCGCTGATCGACGGTCTCGGACCGAATGGCGAGCTCATGGTGGTTGGAGCGACGCCCGATCCCATTGAGGTCACGCCGCTGCAACTCATCAACGGAAGTAAGACCATTCAGGGCTGGGCCTCAGGAACGCCAGCCGATTCCGAGGACACACTGAGCTTCGCCGAACTTAGCGGCGTGCGTCCCATGATTGAAACTTACCCGCTCGAAAAAGCGGCCGAGGCTTACGCGCGCATGATGAGCGGCAAGGCGGAGTTCCGCGTAGTCTTGACCATGTGAGGTCTCACCTCAAACGAATATCCACGAAAAAGGAGAAGATAATTTATGTCGCATCATTATTCCGGTCCAGATTTTGGCTTTCCCCATGGCGATGCTCGGCTCGACTTTACTGACCTGTATGCCTTCCCTAAGCCTGGGGATGCCAGCAAGTCGATCCTGATTATGAATGTGCACCCATCGTTCGGCGTGAACCCTCCGGGGCCCACGACAGGCGAACCCTTCGCGACCGAAGCGGTCTATGAGCTGAAGATTGACACGAACGGCGATAATATCGCCGATATTGCATACCGCGTGCGATTCTCTTCCGACAAGAGCGGGGCGCAGACCGCAACGCTGCGCCGGGTTGAAGGGGAGCAGGCGACTGGGACAGGCGACGAAGGCAAAACGATCATCGAAGGAGCACCGGTCTCGACGGGGCCGGATGCACGCGTGACCGAGGCCGCGGACTACCGCTTCTTCGCCGGCTGGCGCAGCGATCCATTTTTCTTCGACGTGCAGGGCGCCCTAAACAACCTGCAATTCACCGGTGACGATTACTTCACCGACAAGGACGTTTGCAGCATCGTGCTGGAAGTGCCCAACTCTGCCCTCGGCGCTAAGAGGATAGGCCTGTGGGCCCGGACGGTGGACGGCGCGAGTGGAAAATGGGTTCAGGCGGATCGCGGGGCGCGGACCAATCAAACTCCCTTCCTTGCGGGCGAGCAGAACGCCGCCTATCTCGCTGCTGAGCCGGCGGGTGATGCCCGTTTCGTTCCCGTCTTCGCGCACGCGCTGGAACATGCCGGAGGATATACGCCGGCAGAAGCCACGAGGGTCGCCGGGACTATGTTGCCGGACGTTCTTCACTACGACCCCACGCGGCCGGTGTCCTACCCGGACAATGGCCGCGCACTCACCGACGACGTCGTAGATTTCTTCCTTCCTCTTCTTACCAATGGAAAGGTGACGGCAGATAAGGTCGGACCGCACAAAGACGTGGTCGCTGTGTTTCCTTTTGTCGGGGCGCCGCACAAGGCCCGATCTGCCAAGGTGGCCGCCTAAGGCCGCGGAAAGGAGCATCCCATGAAATATCCGACTCTTTATCGCACAATACAAATCGATGGGCTTTCCATCTTCTACAGAGAGGCGGGCGCCGCCGACGCGCCGACGCTTGTCTTGTTGCACGGATTGCCGTCGTCGTCGCGAATGTTCGAGCCACTTTTCGCCAGGCTCTCCGATCGCTATCACCTTATCGCTCCTGATTATCCCGGGTTCGGACACAGCGATTGGCCGGACCCGAAAACCTTCGCATATACGTTCGATCACTATGCCGAGATCATGAATCGTTTCACTGAGGCGCTCCGGCTCTCGCGCTACACGCTTTATTTGCAGGACTACGGCGGCCCCGTCGGCTTTCGTATGGCTTTGGCTCATCCGGACAGGATCGACGCTCTGATCATTCAAGATGCTGTGGCGCACAACGAAGGCTTGGGGGCGAATTGGAAGACGCGGCGCGCCTTTTGGGCCGATCGGGCCGCCAATGAAAGCGCGCTGCGTACCAATCTCCTGTCGCTCGCGGCAGCGCGCGCCCGCCACGTGGGGAACGATCCGAATGTGGAACGGCACGATCCCGATCTGTGGACGGATGAATTCTTTTTTCTCAACCAACCGGGTCAGGCCGAGATTCAAAGCGATCTGTTCTATGACTATCGAACGAACGTTGACGATTACCCCAAATGGCAGGCATGGATGCAGAAGACCCAGCCCAGGCTTTTGGTGATCTGGGGGAAGTATGAACTTTCGTTCGATTCCGGCGAGCCGGAGCGCTACCGAAAGGATGTTCCGGACGCTGAAATTCACCTTGTCGACGGTGGTCATTTTGCGCTGGACACGGCCGCCGACGAGATCGCCGGATTCGTCCAGAACTTTGTCGGTACTTCCAAGGGAGGGTTACTGGAGCGCCGCGTCGGATAAGGTGCTTATTGGAACGTCGGCGCGTTGCATTCGCTGTTTGAGGATTGCATTGACAGTCGTGGCCTTTGATTCTATTATGTCTATTAATATAGTAGGGTTAAGGTTGGTGCCATGTCACTGTCGCCAGTTCCCAAGCCAGTTCTAACTTTTCCTGTGCCTCCGGTCGCGCCTTTCAGCCTGAGGGCGTCCGCCCTGGTTTTCGAGGACGTTAAATCCAAGGCGCTGCTCGAGAAAATGCATTTGATCGGGCCCAGCACCGCGAACGCATTGGTCACTGGGGAAACGGGCACCGGCAAAGAGCTCATTGCGAGACATTTGCATAAGCTGAGCCCGCGGGCCGGCGGCCCCTTTGTAGCGGTAAATTGCGGAGCTTTTTCTGAGAGCTTGGTCGAGAGCGAATTGTTTGGGCATGAGCGCGGCTCGTTCACTGGAGCAACGGTAGCCCGGGCGGGATGGTTTGAAGCGGCCCGCGGCGGAACGCTATTCCTGGATGAAATCGGAGACCTCCCTTTTTCCATGCAGGTAAAGTTGCTGAGAGTGCTGCAAGAACGCCAGGTAGTTCGGCTGGGTTCCCGTAGTCCGGTTGCGATCGACGTGCGCGTGATAGCGGCGACCAACGTGAATCTTGAGGATGCCGTCGTCGCGGGACGTTTCCGCGAAGATCTTTATTACCGGCTCCAGGTTGCCACGCTGCACATTGCCCCATTGCGAGAACGCCGGGGTGACATTCTGCCCCTGGCACAATATTTTCTCGAAGTTTATGGAGAACGTTTGGGACTGACGGATCCCGCACTGAGCCCGGAGACAATCGATGTCCTCCTCAGCGGGCATTCTTGGCCAGGCAATACGCGCGAACTGGAGAATGTCATCCATCACGCTCTTCTGGTTTGCCGCGAGAATGTAGTTCGACCAGAAGACTTGCGACTCTCTTCGCTGCGGCCTCGACTTGTTGTCGGTTCTCCCGCAAAGCCCGAGAAAGCCCTGCAAGAAGCTTTGCTCGCGCTTTTCGAAGCGGGCCGACCCAACCTTTACTCGGAGATCGAGACAGCGATTACCAGAACCGCCTATGACTTCTGTCACCGCAACCAGGTTCAGACAGCCCGGCTGCTAGGCATCAGCCGGAACATCGTTCGTGCCCGGCTGATGCAATGCGGCGAGTTGCCTAACGGGCGAGGGCAACAGATTCCAAAGAGCTAGCTTTGTTGCGCCGGCACCGTGGCTGCCGTCCGCGGCTGGTATTCATTCGCGACCAGTTCTCCGAACGGTCCAGTGATGTTTCCCACCGATCTCTCCGATTTCGATGAAACCGGCAAGTGTGGAAACAGCAAGTCCGCCACGCGATATGCCTCTTCAAGATGTGGATACCCGGATAGAATGAAAGTTTCAATGCCCAGATCGGCGTACTCCTGCATTCTCTTTGCAACGGTCGCCGGATCGCCAACTAACGCTGTGCCTGCGCCTCCGCGCACCAGGCCAACGCCCGCCCAGAGATTAGGGCTTACCTCCAGCTTTTCGCGGCCGCCGCGATGCAGCTCTGCCATGCGCCGCTGTCCTTCAGAGTCGAACCGCGCGAACGTCTTCTGGGCGCGGGCAATTGTGTCGTCGTCGACGTAGCGAATCAGATCATTGGCCGCCGCCCACGCTTCCTGTTCTGTTTCCCGGACAATCACGTGAAGGCGAATGCCGAACCGAACAACTCGGCCCAGTTCCGCCGCTAGTCGCCGCACTGTCGCAACCTTCTCTGCAACCTGTTGTGGCGGCTCTCCCCAGGTGAGATAAACATCAACCTGTCGCGCTGCCAACCCGTAAGCGACCTTCGACGATCCCCCGAAATAAAGCGGTGGATGCGGCTTCTGCACTGCCGGATACAACACCTTCGCATTCTCTACGTGAAGATGTTTTCCATTCAAGGTAATCGCTTTACCCGCCACGGCCTCGCGCCATATCTCAAGAAATTCTTCCGTCACTTCGTAGCGCTCATCGTGCGAAAGAAAAACGCCGTCGCCGAGCGCCTCATCCGGATCGCCGCCGGTAACAACATTGATCAGCAGCCGTCCGTCAGAGAGCCGGTCGAAAGTTGCTGCCATTCGCGCGGCAGCGGTTGGGGAAGTAATGCCGGGGCGTATCGCGACCAGAAACTTCAGCCTGGTCGTCACCGGGACCAGTGTCGACGCCACCACCCAGGCGTCTTCACACGACCTGCCGGTAGGAAGCAGGACGCCTTGAAACCCAAGCTGGTCAGCGGCTTGAGCAACCTGCTTCAAATACCCGTGGGTGACCGTGCGCGCCTGCTCGACAGTGCCCAGGTAACGCCCGTCTCCGTGAGTTGGTAAGAACCAGAATACTTCCATGAGTTCCTTCTCTTTCCGGGGAGGAATGAGTTCCACATGAGCTTTGGCAATTGTCTTGCCAATAGACAGGTGTGCCTATGTCCATGAATCTCAGGTTCTAAGGCGGTTACGGCGAAAGTCGGGTGGTTCAGAGCATGAGGTGTGCTGCTACAGCAACACCGGTGCAGCAGACGTGTTGCTAAATCAACAGCTCGTGAATGGTGGTTCGGGGACGGCGATCAGTTAAGGACTCAGACTTATGTGCAATTCTAAGTTTCACCACACAATCCTGGTGGCTATCTCAATCCTAATCGCGGCAATGTCTGCCGCTTCGGCGCAGAACGCCGACAATGTCATCCGCATTGGATACCAAAAGTACGGCACTCTCGTGCTGCTGAAAGCTCATGGCAGTCTGGAGAAGCGCTTGGCACCCCTGCACATTGAAGTCAAGTGGACCGAATTTCCCGCCGGGCCGCAGTTGCTCGAAGGTTTGAACGTGGGCGCGATCGACTTTGGTACGGTGGGCGAAGCCCCTCCTATCTTCGCTCAGGCAGCCGGAGCGGACTTGATCTATGTCGGAAACGAGCCCGCGGCTTCCGCGGCTGAGGCCATTCTTGTTCCCAAGGATTCGCCGATCAAGACAGTGGCCGAACTCAAGGGCAGGAAAGTCGCGCTCAACAAGGGCTCCAACGTTCACTTCTTGCTGGTGAAGTTACTGGAAAAGGCGGGAGTGCAATACCGGGACATCGACGCAGTTTTCCTCACTCCGGCGGATGCGCGAGCCGCCTTCGAGCGTGGCAGTGTGGACGCCTGGGCGATCTGGGAGCCGTTTCTGGCGGCGGCTCAAATGCAAACCGGCGCCCGCATTCTCGCGGATGGCAACGGTGTAGTCAGCAATCATCAATTCTTTCTCGCTTCGCGGCCCTACGCGTCGAAGCGGTCCGATGTGGTTGCGATTGTCCTTGAGGAAGTTGGGGCGGTGGATGAATGGGCGAAGACGAATCCGAAGGAGGCCGCGGCCGCGCTTTCACCGCAAATTGGTCTGGATCAACCGACGCTCGAGCTCGCGCTGTCGCGGGGCGGCTATGGTGTGGTGCCTGTGAACGATGCCGTGCTGGCTGAGCAGCAAAGAATCGCGGACTCCTTCTACGAGCTCAAGTTGATTCCCAAGCACATTAATGTCCGCGATGCGACGCTGCAAGGAACGTCGACCGGAACTCAGGCCAAACGCTGAGCCACGAGCCATGAACCAACCTCAGAAAAACCCTGCCACGAACACTCAACTTCGCCCGCGGAACGTCGCGAAGCAAGCATTGGCTTGGGTCGTGCCCGTTTCGTTGCTGATCGTCTGGCAGTGGGCATCTTCCGCCCGGATTCTGCCCAGCCGCTTTCTGCCCTCGCCATGGGCGGTCGTGAGTTCGTTCATCGAACTCAGCATCTCCGGCGAATTGTGGATGCATGTTCGGGTCAGTACGCTGCGCGCCTTGTCAGGGTTCGTCGTCGGTGGCGGCGTGGGACTGTTGCTCGGGTTGCTCACCGCCTCCATGCACTGGGCTGAAGTTCTGCTCGATACCACTATTCAAATGGTCCGCAACATCCCTCCTCTGGCGCTCATTCCTCTGGTCATCCTGTGGTTCGGCATCGACGAATCGGCCAAACTTTTTCTAGTCGCGTTGGGAGTATTTTTTCCTGTGTACATCAACACCTTTCACGGGATTCGCTCCGTCGATCGCGGACTTCTGGAAATGGGGCGAACTTATGGCCTCTCTGGATGGCCGCTATACCGCGAGATTATTCTGCCCGGAGCTTTGCCCTCCATTCTTGTAGGCGTGCGCTTCTCTCTCGGGCTGATGTGGGTCATCTTGATCGTCGCCGAAACCATCTCAGCGCGTTCGGGCATCGGCTACATGACGATGAACGCGCGCGAATTCATGCAGACTGACGTCATGGTGGTTGGCATCTTGCTGTACGCAATCTTGGGAAAGCTCGCCGATCTTTTGGCGAAAGGACTAGAACGCTACTGGCTACGCTGGAATCCGGCGTATCAGACGGCCCGATAGGGGACCACTTTGCCTGTCACCTTCATTTCGACAGAGTTTGCAGCTGAGGAACAGCGCTGCTCGCGCGGTGTTTCAGTCGCAATCAAGAATGTCAGCATCGCCTTCGGCGGGCGCACCGTGCTGGAAAACTTCGACATCGATATCTCCGCCGGTGAGTTTGTGGCCATTGTCGGCCGCAGCGGATGCGGCAAGAGTACTCTCCTGCGCTCAGTGGTGGGTTTGGAAACACCGCAGGCCGGAGCCATCACTGTGGGTGAAGTTCCTGCGTCCAATTCCAATTCCAGAGGCAAGCCGGATGTCCGCGTCATGTTCCAGGACTCTCGCCTCCTGCCTTGGCGAAGAATTCTTCCCAATGTCATGCTCGGCCTAGAGCCTGCCCTCGCCCCTCGGGCGCGAAAAGTCCTGACGCAGGTAGGTCTGGCAGAAAGGGCCAACGATTGGCCCGCTACTTTATCGGGCGGGCAGCGTCAGAGAGTGGCCTTGGCTCGCGCTCTGGTCCATGACCCGAATTTGTTGCTCTTGGACGAACCCCTGGGCTCATTGGACGCGCTCACCCGCATCGAAATGCAGCAGTTGATCGAAGACATCTGGCGGACTCGTGGCTTCACCGCCATGCTTGTAACCCACGACGTTGCCGAGGCCATAAGTCTGGCGGACCGAGTCATCCTGATTGAGGGCGGCCGTGTCGCGTTGGACGAATTTGTAAATATCCCTCGACCGCGGACCCGCGGCAGCGCCCGCTTCGCCGCACTCGAAGAACGAATACTTGGCCGCGTGCTTCAGCGCCGGCCGGCTGTCGACGATCAGTGGACAAGCTAGCGCCTTTGCCCGTCTATCACTGCAATGGTGGGAAGACCTAAACCATGTAATACAGACGCCGTCGCTCGGTCCCCGTGAACTTGGCCTGCATGCAATGGTCGCAGGAGTTGTCTTCCAGGAGTTCATAAACGCGGCCAACGGCTTTGAGAGTGGCAGAGAACTTTTCTGCTTCTTCTGGAAACACGAGGTCGCTCGGCAGCCAATCGTGGAACCGCAGATTTGCCATAGCCTTCGCGAAATCTGGACGAACCCCGCACAGCAACACCGTAACCCCTCGCGCCTCCATGTCATGCAGAAAATGGTCAAAGCGCTCGAGCGAAACCATGTCGGGATGGCGGGTGCGCTTAAGGCGCAACACAACGAAGTGAATGTCTTCGTTCTCGGTGCGGCGCTTCAGGTGATCGAAACAACGATCAAGCTCCGGCGCTGCGCCAAAGAACAATTCGCCCTCCAAATCGTAGAGCATCATCGCCGTACAGGGCCGGTCCCCCTGTACGCGTTCGCGCACCATCCGGTCGTTGCTGACTACTAGCTCGGTCCAACGCAGAAGCGCTGCGCGGGGAACAAACATCAAAATTGATAAAGCCACTCCAATCAGGATAGAAAATTCAACGCTGATGAAGATCGCAGAGAAGGCGGTCACCAAAACCAGGGCGGCATCGTAGCGCGAGGCCCGCATGGCATAACTCAACCGCTTCCAATCGACCAGCCGGACTGCTGTGACCAGGAGCAGGCCGGCCAGAGCGGCTTTCGGGATGTAGCGGGCAAATGGTGCGAGGGCCACCACCACCAGCGCCACCGTGGTCGCTGCGAAGACTCCTGAAAGGCGGCTCACGGCTCCCGCCTGAAAGTTAATGGCGGAGCGCGTTAACGAGCCGGAGCCTGGCAAGCATTGAAAAAATCCTCCGGTAAGATTGGCCAGACCTTCAGCCAGACATTGCCGGTTGTAGTCGAGGGACTGGCGCGTCGTGTTGGCAATTGATTTTGCGATCGCCAACGCTTCCAACAGTCCGAGGAAAGCAATTGCCAAAGCGCTTCCCGACATTTCCTTCACCCACCAGAACTGAATCCGGGGGATATGCGGCATCGGTAGATTGCGCGGGACGCTCCCCACGACAGAAATAGCGGTTGCTCCGTTAATCCCTGCCTTAGACCAGCCGAAAGCCGCTGCCACTAGCGCCGCAACAATCAAAGCCATCAGCATGTCAAATTGCGGCAGATGATATTTCCGCGCCAATCGCCTGAGCAGGACGACGAGAACAATGGTTCCGACTCCAATACCCAGGGCCCGCGGATTCACATGGCCGCCGCTCAGCGTGAGCCAGATGCGGTAAAGCACATGCTGCTGGCCCGTGCCACGGTCGCGCAAGCCGGTCAGATTCCCCAGTTGGGTTATGCCCACCAGCGTACCGGCCCCGGCCATGAAACCGATCACGACGGATTCCGAGATGTAGCGCGTTAAATCTCCGAGTTTGAATATCGCAATCAGGATCTGGATGCAGCCGATCATGATCCCCAACAGGAACATGGCCTGGTAGGCGTCGAGCCGCGCATCCGCACTGAAGAACCCGAGAGCGCTGAAAACCACGAGCGAAATCGCGTTCGTGGGGCCGTTGATAAGGTGCGACGACGATCCGAAGATCGAGGCCACCAGCGTGACCACAATGGCAGAATACAGCCCAAAGCGTGGGTCGACACCCGCGATGAGCGCATAAGCCATGGCTTGCGGGAGCGAGATCGCCGCCACGGTCACACCGGCGAGCAAGTCGTTGCGCGTGTTTCCCCACGAGTAGTTGAACTTCATTTTCATAGCCTCGCCCTTTGTGCGAGAACCAGAGATTGGTCCGCCGAACGATCGCCGCTGGCTCGTCACGTTAGTCCACGGTTTGAATGTTAAGGGGAGGGAACCGGTCAAGTTCTCCTAGTGATCATGCGGCTTTGCCGATTGCGCTGGCGCCTTCCACTTCAATCAGGTTTCCGGAATGGACGTCATAAACGAATCCATAAACTGGAATCGACTTGGGGACCAATGGATGGTTGCGAATACGCTCTACATCGTCGATGACGGCTTGCTTCTGATCGGAAATGGTTAACCATTCGATGTACTCGCCGGCTTTGGAGCCGGGACCGCGGCCTACGTCGCGAAAACCACTCGAGGTCAATTCCGCGGTTTCCAAACTCGAGGCCAACAAGCCCCGCATGATTTCATTCGTGAAAACCCCCATCCCGCAGTCGGTGTGGTGGATGACAAAAAATTCTCGTGTACCCAGCAGTTTGTAGCTAATCACGAGCGACCGGATGGCATCATCGCTGGCCCGTCCACCTGCGTTGCGGATCACGTGCGCATCTCCTTCGGCCAGGCCGGCATATTTGGCGGGATCGAGCCGGGCATCCATGCAGGTGAGAATTGCGAAGCCGCGGGCTGGCGGCAGAGCCAGCTTGCTTTTGTCTCCGAAATTAGAGGCGTAGGACCTGTTTGCGGCAAGTACTTCCGAGAGGATCTGACTCATTTGAAAATCTCCCTAGCTTATCAACTTGGCTGTTGCTCAATGCATCGCGACTCTCACGACGCGAGCACGTGCGTTCTGTATCAGGTAAATAGACGGCGCGTGGTTCCCGAGGGCTTTTTTGAGCCTGTAGAAATCTTTTCCTTTGCAGAATCCGCCGCTTCGAAAGCTCCGTGGTTGTCCGCGCGAGACGAAAACCGGTGGAACCACCGCAAAATGAATACGGCGGCTAAGATCCACCACAGAAACCAGGTCTTCTGAAGCAAAACAAGCACGGAACTCCTCCGCAGCCTTTGCTGACCCGCACGAAAGTAGTATTCCAGCAAGCCTTCAACAGTATACTATATAGTCGATGGAAATAATAGACATATGGAGATAGGCTCATGATACGCCCGCCTTCTGCTGTCATGTTCCATTCGACGAGATGCGCTGTCGCCTCTGGCGATTCGCGTGGAGGGGGCGAGACGAAGCTCATGAATCCAGCTAACCGAAACCACAAGATGTCCCAGTTCACTGTCGCCATCATCGGAGGCGGATTTACCGGTGCGACCCTCGCGGCTCAGCTATTGCGCAAGTCAGGCGGCAGCGTCTCCGTGGTTCTCATCGAAAGAGGTGCGCGCCCTGGTCGCGGCGTAGCCTACGGCACTGAATGCGTGGAACACTTGTTGAATGTCCGGGCAAGGAATATGAGCGCAAACGCAGAAGATCCGGAGCACTTTCTGGAATGGGTGCGCCTTAACCATGATCCTGCTGTTTCTCCCGGCGACTATCTGCCGCGCCTCGTGTACGGCCAGTATGTTTCTTCGTCTCTTCGGCAAGAGATGCAACGTTATCCCGGCCAGATCGAACATGTGCAAGACGAAGCTGAAGCGGTCTCCCCGGCCGGCCTTGGCGAGGCGGTCGAAATCTGTCTTCGCAGCGGACGGACATTATTCGCCCACAAGGTGGTGCTCGCGCTCGGGAACTTTCCGCCGGGCGATCCCCGGCTTCCGGGAAGAACGCCCCACAGCCAGCGTTATGTTTCGAATCCCTGGAAATCAAGCGCCTTAGGCGATGTCGCCGGGGACAAGAGCATCCTGTTGATCGGTTCAGGCCTCACCAGTGTCGATGTCGCGATCACTCTGCGTCGGCGCGGATTCCGCGGAACCATTCACATCCTCTCCCGCCGCGGCCAGTTACCACAGACTCACAAACCAACTGCTCTGTGGCCGCCGTTCTGGGACGATCAATCTCCCAGAACTGTTCGCGGACTCTTGCGGTTGATTCGCATGCAAGTGGAATCGGCGGAAAGAGCAGGGAGTAGCTGGCGCGCAGTACTCGACTCCCTTCGTCCTTTCACGCAAGAAATCTGGCGCACCCTATCGCTCAAGGAGCGGCGCCGGTTTCTGCGCCACGTCCGCCCCTACTGGGATGTGCATCGTCATCGGGTCGCGCCGGCGATCGGAGTTCGGCTGGCTTCGCAGATTCAGGACGGGAGGATCGAAATCCGTGCCGGGCGCATCAAGGCGTACGCCGAGGATATCGACGGAGTCGACCTTACCTACTGCGACCGCGTCTCTGGGCAACTTGAGCGCCTCCGCGTGGACCGTGTAATCAACTGCACCGGTCCAGAAAGTGATTGCCGTAAGGTAGACGATCCATTGCTGAGGAATCTCATGCGGCAGAAAATGGCCCGGCCGGACTCATTATTCCTCGGCCTGGATGTTTCCCTAGACGGTGCCTTGATCGACGCCAACGGCGCAGCTTCGAATCTTCTTTATGCCATCGGTCCGCTTCGAAAAGGCAGCCTGTGGGAGAGTATTGCGGTTCCGGAGCTTCGAGTCCAAGTATCTGAGCTGTCGACAGCTCTCACTGGAGTTCGCGAGTTTGACCAACTCAATCCTACAGACAATCCTGGACGCACACACCAGGAACCGATTGCCGTGTAGCTGCGCCTCCGCAAACACCAGCCGAAGGAAGCGATCGAGAACGTAAATGGCAACCATCAAGTTGCCAGTCGGCCCCCGACGACATCCCTAAGCCGGCCGTTTGTAACGTGATTCGCTACGCCGCGCTGCTAAAGAATGTTTACTGCGCGAGCGGCCAATAGAGCTACTGTTGTCAGGGAAATGAGCGACTGAACCATCATGAGGACTTTGGCCCATCCTGATAATACGGGACAGTCCGTGGGCGAAAATGCGGTGCTGGTATTGAAGGCGAGAAAAAGGTAATCCACAAAACCCGGACTCCAGCATTGCTCTCCCATCTCGCGCTTGGCTTGCTGATCGAGAGTCATCTGTGGAAAAAGGAATGCTCCGTCGGTATGCACGCCACGCAGCTCACGCTCGCGCGGGCCACCTGCATCCAAACGCCAGTACCACGAGGCGAAGACCAGGATGTTCGTAATCCATAAGGCGGCTGCAGAACGCAACAGATCCGGTGGAGACTGTCGATGCGCGGGTAGCGCCGCGACCAGCAGTCCGAGCGACCAGATCATGTCGATAGTCACGATGGAGCTCAGCAGATAGCCCAAAAATTGATTGATCTTATCTTTACCGCGCTGGCGTGCCCACGTTGTGGGAATGAGAAGGACTCCGACAACAACGATGAGTAGCCAGTCTGGGCCCGCTGACAGGGATTCGGGAAGAGAAAAGCGCAACCCTCCCACGGCAAGCAATGCAAGCATTGCAGGCCAACGTGGTTCCAAATGCGTTGAAGTGTTTGGCATCGTACTCCATGTGCGAATCGACTTGAAAACGGCGTCGCTCTTCAGAAGATTGTCGCATGACGGGCCGATTCTCCGAGTCGTCCGGTGGCCCCAAAATTCGGCAACTATCAGAGCGCTTCAAGGTCCTGAAGATACGGAAGCGTCGGACATGATCTCTCACGAGCCGATTTATGGCTTGGGATTCCTCTGTGCCTAATTATCAGGCATTCGCGTCGAATTAGAAGTTCTATCGAGAGCATCAGCACGGCTTCGAAAAGGCGCTCGATGGCGTGACCCCGCCCCCCATCTCGAACAATGACCGGCTTAATGTTCATTCCCTTGACAAATACAGTGATCAAAGACTAGAAAATCTAAAAGTCCTTTGACTCTCGGACACACGCGGAGATATTTCGATGCCACAGTCCCGCAGAGACTTCTTCAAGACAGCAACGGTAGGCGCGGTCGGCGCTACCATCTTTGGGTTCGACCTCCAGCCCGCTTACGCTCAGCTCAAAGAGTTAAAGATCGCTCGCGCTGCTGAAACGCGCTCCACTTGTCCTTATTGTGCGGTAGGCTGCGGCGTCCTGATCTACACGATCGGCGATCGGGCAAAAAACGTCACGCCGCAAGTGATCCACGTCGAAGGCGATCCTGATCATCCCACCAACCGCGGGACATTATGCCCCAAGGGCTCTTCGCTCGAACAGGACATGCTGAATCCGCGGCGGCTTACGAAGCCGCAGGTCCGGCGGCCGGGGGCCACGGACTGGCAGGACATTTCCTGGGACGACGCCCTGAGTGAGATCGCGCAATGGACCAAGAAAACGCGCGACAGCTCCTTCGTCGAGAAAGACGCACAGGGCCGCACCGTAAATCGGTGCGAAGGCATCTCGTTCATCGGCGGCTGCACGGACACCAATGAGTTCAATTATCTGGCCGTCAAGGCCATGAGGGGGTTGGGCTTGGTTTATGTGGAAAACCAAGCCCGTGTTTGACACGGCCCCACGGTCTCAAGTTTGGGACCAACATTTGGACGCGGGGCCATGACGAATGGCTGGATCGACATCAAGAATACCGACATGATGTTGATCATGGGGGGGAATCCCGCCGAAAACCATCCCTGTGGTTTCAAGTGGGCGATGGAGGCGAAGCGTAACCGCAACGCCAAGCTGATTTCCGTCGATCCTCGATTCACGCGCACCTCCGCGACCGCGGATCTCTTCCTGCAAATTCGCGCCGGCACCGACATTGCGTTCCTCGGCGGCCTGATCCGCTACGCCATCGAGAACAACCGCATCGCCAAGGAATATCTCGTTAATTACACCAACGCCGCCTTCATCGTTAAGGAGGGTTTCAAACTTCCTGAAGATGGTTTGTACTCCGGGTTTGATTCCGCGGCGGGCACCTACGATAAATCCACGTGGAACTATGAAGGAACCGGGGGTTCGGGCGGACAAGGTGGGGCAACCGGTCATGCTCCCGAACCGGTGCCGGGCAAGGTCGGAGGAGGAGCACCACCTCCTGCTCTACCTGCAGATGTCGCCTACGATCTCACGCTTCAGCATCCGCGCTGCGTCTTCCAATTGATGAAGCAGCAGTATTCCCGTTACACCCCCGAAGCCGTTGAACGGATTACGGGCATCCCGAAGGAGCAATACCTGAAGGCCGTCGATCTATTTACCTCAGTCCGCAAAGACGGGGACATGAAGAAGGTCGCGACCATCATCTACGCGGTCGGATGGACGCAGCATACTTTCGGAACGCAGATCATTCGTACTGCGGCCATGATTCAACTCTTGCTCGGTAACGTCGGCAGAGCGGGCGGAGGCGTGAACGCGCTACGCGGCCATTCGAATATTCAAGGCGCGACAGACATGGCCGGGCTGTATGACTCACTGCCTGGCTACCTGAAAGGGCCGGTTCCGGACGATAAGGATTTGGCCACTTTTCTGAAACGCACCACCCCGACTTCGTCGAAGCCGTCGCCCTGGGATTCGATGAACTACTACGCAAACACACCGAAATTCATGGTGTCGCTGCTCAAGGGGTTCTATGGCGACGCGGCCACGAAAGAAAACGGATTCGCCTTCGATTATCTGCCCAAGCCTGGACAAGATTGCTCATGGACCCACATCTGGGACGACATGTACAACGGCAAGATTAAAGGCATGCTGGCCTTCGGAATGAACGGAGTGATGATTGGCCCGGACACGAACAAGAACATTAATGCGCTCAAGAAAGCCGACTGGCTGGTGGTGGGAGAAATTTACGAGGATGAGACCAGCGAGTTCTGGCGAGCGCCGGGAATTACTGCCGAAGAACAAAAGAACATCAACACGACGGTGTACCGGTTGCCCTGCGCGGGCTTTGCCGAAAAAGACGGCAGCATGACCAACTCCGCACGCTGGGTCACATGGAAATATGCCGCGGTTCCACCGCCGGGGCAAGCGCGGCTCGATCAGGACATCATCGCGCAGATTTTCCTGCGGGTTCGCGACCTCTATAAGAAGGATGGCGGAAAATTCCCCGACCCCATACTGAATCTGAGTTGGGCTTATGCCGACGCGGAGCATCCTCCACTTTCCCAAGTAGCCATGGAACTTAACGGCAAAGCTTTAGCCGACCTGAAAGACGACGTGACGGGACAGGTGATCAAAGCCGGCCAGCAATTGCCCGGATTTGCCTGGCTGAAAGACGACGGCACTACGATGTGCGGCAACTGGATTTATTCCGGCTGTGGACCGAAGCCGGATCGCAGATCCAGCGGCGAGGCACGGAGGATCCCTCGGGAATGGGAGTTTTTCCCAACTGGTCGTGGTCGTGGCCGGCAAACCGCCGCGTGCTTTACAATCGCGCCTCCTGCAATCCGGATGGGAAGCCGTGGGATCCTGATCGCAAGCAGGTCTGGTGGAACGAAGCGGCGGGAAAGTGGGTGGGCAACGACGTGCCGGACTTCAAACCCGACTCTCATCCCAAAGATCACATGGGGCCGTTCATCATGAATCCGGAAGGCATCGGGCGATTGTTCGCTCCGATCGGCGTGCTCGCCGACGGTCCGTTCCCTGAACATTACGAACCGATTGAAAGCCCGATCAAGAATCCGTTTCACCCCGATCAGTCGAATAATCCGCTGGTGAAAAAGTTCAAGACGCCTTTCGACAAGTTTGGATCGCCCGAGGAGTACAGCATCGTCTGCACCACTTACCGGCTGACCGAGCAGTATCACTACTGGACGAAAAATAATCCGATGAACGTCCAGCTGATTCCGGAACCGTTCGTGGAAATTCCGGTGGAACTGGCGGACGAAAAAGGAATTCGTGGAACGGACAAGATCAAGGTCATCAGTGCGCGCGGAACGTACATCGCGAAAGCCTTTGTCACTCGCCGGCTGAAGCCGATGATGATCGACGGCAAGAAGGTCTATCAGATCGGGTTGCCGATTCACCAGGGCTTCCGCGGTATCGACGAGGATGAAGGAAGAAATGCGCGGACGCCGGCGAATTTGCTGACGCCCGCAGTCACCGATCCGAATGCCCACACCCCTGAATCCAAGGGCTTCTTAGTGAAAGTCGAGAAGGCGTAGGGACAACCATGAGCCAGGCGGCAACAGAACTAATCCGAATTTCCGGTCACGCCGGAGTCGTCCCGGGCGCAGGTCTGAACCGTGAATTCCAGGTCTGCAAACTGGTGGACACGACCACGTGCATCGGCTGCAAAGCATGCGAAGTGGCTTGCCTGGAATGGAACGGTTACACCTTCAGCGAAACCACCTTTGATAACACTTACCAGACGATGCCGGAAACGGCATGGAATTACTGGAACCTGATCAAGTTCAACGAGCACGAGCGCGCCGACGGCAGCATGATGCTGCTGATGCGCAAAGACCAGTGCATGCACTGCGCAGATCCGGGCTGCCTCGCGGCCTGCCCGGCCGACGCCGCCATCGTCCAGTATGCCAACGGCATCGTCGATTTCCAGGAGGCGAATTGCATCGGTTGCGGGTATTGCATGACCGGTTGCCCGTTCAATATTCCGAAATTCGATCCTCCATCGCGCAAAGTCTTTAAGTGCACGCTGTGCAATGACCGCGTGTCGGTGGGACTCGAACCAGCCTGCATCAAGGCCTGCCCGACGGGCTGCCTGCATTTTGGGACGAAGTCAGAAATGAAGGAACTGGCGGAGACTCGCGCAGAGCAACTTCGCACAAACTCCGGATTCCAGGATGCGGGAGTATACGATCCGGCCGGAGTGGGCGGAACCCACGTGATCTATGTCTTGCACGACGCGAAGAATCCCGAGTTGTATGGCGGGTTGCCGAGGGATCCGCAGATCCCCTGGTCGGTGCGGTTGTGGAAAGGGCCGCTGAAGTGGCTGGGCAATCTAGCCATGGTCGGCGGCATCGTCGGCATGGCATTGCATTACATGCGATTTGGACCGAAGAAAGTAGGAGCCGATTCCGCCGGATGCGAATGCTAATGCCGATGACGGGAGGCGGCGTATGACCACCGACGCGGTTTCGCGCTCAAGTTCCGCCAGCCGAGACGAGGAGACGATCGTCCGCTACACGTTTGGCGAGCGTGTGAATCACTGGATCGGCGCGCTCTCGTATATCTACCTGCTGATCACCGGCCTCGCCTTCTGGTCGCCCTATCTGTACTGGCTGGCCGCGGTTGTGGGCGGCGGTTCCACGGCCAGATTCTGGCATCCCTGGTTCGGACTGATTTTTACGGCATCGCATCTTCTGGACGTTCAAAGAGTGGCGCGGCGACATGAAAATCGACGACGCCGATCGCGCCTGGGGAAAAGCGATCCCGGACTACATCGAGAACGAGGACGAAAAACTCCCTCCCGTCGGCCGCTTCAACTTCGGACAAAAACTCTTTTTCTGGGGAATTTTCTATAGCGTGATTCTCTTGCTGCTCTCCGGCGTTGTCTTGTGGTACACAGAAGACGCTCCCATGGAGTCTTCGGTTCGTGCGCTACGCCGCGTTCTGGTTCATGCGAGCGTCGCGCTCATCACGATTGGACTGTTCCTGATTCACGTGTACATGAGCGCGGTCCTCGAAGAGGGTAGCTTTGGATCCATGATTAACGGCTATGTCACCGAGCATGGGCCTGGACATTTCATCGCACATGGTACTACGACGTCACCGGCAAACCCCGACCCCAGCCATCCCCGAAACAATGACCGATGCGAAGTGGGATCGCCGCATTCGCCGCGCCAACGAACTCATTTCGTCCTATCCATTCTCCGCGGAAGGACTTCGTTACTACGCGCATGTCGCGACATTTCAGAAAAGCCTTTACGGGGAAATTCAGAAAGCTCTCGCCGGATTCGCCGAAGATTTCCTCTGATCGTCCCCTGCGAGACGAATTAGATCTTTTCCTCCTGCTGCCGAAGTTTCCCGCATTCCTGTCTGTGATCCAGCAGATTGCGCCAGCGCCGCTCGCGCAAGCCTCCGCCGCTCTGGCGCAAAAAGGACCGGCGGCATGGCAACACGCGATCGAAGACTTCTGGCACGGGGAACCAGAATTGGCGGGAGTCGTAGACGACACCGAGCAAGTCCAGCCTTCCGATCGAGTACTCGCGTGGATTTTTCTTCAACCGTATGCCGAATATCTTGCCGATCACCGCGACATCGCCGTCGTCGACGGAACTCCATCGACCTGCCCGCTTTGCGGCGGCAAGCCTGCTGTCGGCGTATTGCGGAGCGAAGGCGACGGCGCGAAAAAATCTCTGATTTGCATGCTTTGCGCGCATGAATGGATTTTCCGAAGAATTTATTGCCCGGCCTGCGGGGAAGAACGAGAGCCGCAGATGGCATTTTATTCGGCGCCCGAAATCGCGCACGTCCGCGTCGATGTCTGCGACACCTGCCACACCTACCTGAAGAGTATCGATTTGACGAAGACAGGGCTGGCGGTTCCCGTTGTAGATGAACTGGCAACGATACCCTTGGACCTGTGGGCACGCGAACATGGGTACGAGAAACTACAAATCAACCTGTTAGGAACCTGACCAGACAACTGGGGGAAGGCCTGCGCTGATAATCGTAGAGACCGAAAGCCCGAAGGAGTCGTCCATCGTATTCGCACTAGTGGAACAACGGCATCGATCACGAGGCAAACGTCAGAGAGGGCGTGGCAGGGGGTATGCCGCGATGATCCCTTTGCCTTCTTGAACGGTGATAAATTGGTTCGCTTTCACGTTGGAGATGGAGTCTTTGCGGCCGCTCGGCCAGACGACTTCCACGCTCACTGTTTTGCCGGCGTCTGGTTTGCCCAGGCCGAAGGTCAACGGAAGTTCGCTCTGCGATAAGTAGCTCGATCCCGTTTTCACCATGGCGAAGAGACGAGCGCCGTTGGCCGTCTTCACCGTCACTTTGGCGCCAATGCCGTCGCGGTTCGAGCGCGTGCCAATGGTCTTCACGCGCAGCGTATCGTTCTTGTTGCCATTGTCGTTGCGCAGCAATCGAGCAGGGCCGTTGTTGGCAGTAATCACCAGATCGAGATCGCCATCGTTGTCGACATCGGCATAGGCCGCGCCCCGGCCAACGATTGGACGCGGCAAGGCGTCTCCCACCTTTGTCGTGACTTCCTCAAACTTGTTCCCACCCAGGTTTCGAAACAGATGCGGCGGCTGCGCATACTTTACGTTCGGTTGCACAACGCTGATGTCGTCGGAGACATGGCCATTCACGGCGAGAATATCGGGAAGTCCATCGAGGTCGTAATCAAAGAAAAATGTACCGAAGGTGAGCGACTTGTTCGATATGGTCGCGATGCCCGTTCTCGGCGCTTCGTCGGTGAAGAGTCCGGAGCCATCGTTGTGATAGAGCGACATGCTCTCGTTCGTGAAGTTGCCGAGAACCAAGCTTTGCCAACCGGAATTGTCGTAGTCGGCGGCGTCGGTGCCCATGCCGGCGCGAGCGGTTCCGGCTTCACCATAGGCCAGTCCGGCAGCAACGCCGACATCGGTGAAGGTGCCGTCGCGGTTGTTGTGGTAGAGCTTGTTGGGTTCGGTGTCGTTGGAGACGAAGAGATCAAGCCAGCCGTCGTTGTCGTAGTCGAGCAGTGCGACGCCGAGCGCCTTGCCGGTCGGGTCATAGAGACCTGCCTTCTTCGTCACATTTTCAAACGTCCCATCGCCTTTGTTGTGGAAGAGTGTCGAGCTCTGTCCCTTAAACCTCTGTGGAGTGCAGTAGGACTTGTTTTTGTTGTCAAGAGAGCAATATTGATCTGTGTCGATGGACCACTCGACGTAGTGGGCGACGAAGAGATCGAGTTTGCCGTCGTTGTCGTAGTCGAACCAAACGGCGCTGGAAGAAAATCCAGGGTCGGCTACGCCTGCCTTGGCCGTCACGTCGGCAAACTTGCCGTTGTGAAGATTGCGGAACAAATGATTGGAGCCGACGGTGGTGATGTAGATATCGTCGTATCCGTCATTGTCATAGTCGCCGACGGAGCATCCGAGGCCATACATTTCGATTGCGAGTCCGGCCTGCCTGGTCACGTCAGTAAATGTGCCATCTTTATTGTTGTGATAGAGGGCGGGATACGAGTTGCCGGACTTGTGCCCCGGCCAGTCCATGGAATTGACCAGAAGGATGTCCTGCCAGCCGTCGTTGTCGTAATCGATGAAGCAGACGCCGCTGCCCATGGTTTCTGGCAGGTATTTTTTTCCAAACGCGCCGGAGTTGTGCTTGAAACGAATACCGGCTTGCGAAGTGATGTCAGTGAACTCGATGGGTCCGGAAGGACGCGCCGGAGTGCCGGCGTTGGCGCTGGACTTAACTGGCGTCGGGGTCGCAGCGTGCTCGGAATCGGGAGGCGAGGGCTCTGAGTGAGAAGTGCTGACCGGCGCGGCAACTGGCTCGGTCGGCGCTTTCTTACACGCCACCAGCAGCGAGATGCTCGCAATCAGGCACAGTACCCAACGGCGTGCAGGTCCGACATTCCCGTTAAAACAACTTGCGCTCACTAGGCCGCAACCGCCTCTGCCGAATTCTCACGGCGTGAATCCAGCCAAATCTCCACCAGCATGGCCGCCGGTCCAACGATGAAAAGCGCGTAGAACGGAGCGTAGACCACCTGCCGCAGGCGCAGCACCATTTCCAGCAAGGCCACCAGGAACACCACAATGCATTGTCCGCGCTTGGATCGAACTGTGGTTTTGGGATCGGTGATCATGAAAAAAATAAACAGCTGATACATCGGCCCGGTGATGGGCGCGACCTCTGACTGCCACGGACTGCCAGTCATCCAACTGCGCAGGAATGCGAACGCGAGAAAAGACGCGACGTAAATGCCCGTGATGTGAAACCGATGCAGGCGCGCGATGATGACGGAGCCCAGCACCCAGATCACCAGCATGGGCAACAGATAGTTGCCCCATTGAATGCTCAGGCTCGCCACCGTGTCAGCAGCGAGGAACAACATCACGGAGATGCCGAAGTTGGAGGGATTCCAGATGTGGCGGCCCTTCACGCGCAGCACGTACTTCGACATGATGGAGATTGCCGCGCACAAAGCGTACGGCCAATAGGCGGGTGAGCGAACCAGAATGCCAACGCTGATTCCAGTAATGTAGGCGCTGGCGGGGTTCAACCACTTGTGCAGGAAAATGCGTCCAAGTGCGAGCTCCAACGCAATACTGGTAACGATTGCGAGCAACGTCTTGGGATAGCTTTCAAGGATTCCGAACGACAAATGTCCTGCGAGCAGGATGCAAGTGATGAATGCGGGTGCGACGTAGCGGTTGTCGAGACTGATCAGTGGCTTTCTACGAACGGGCGCATTCGCCGGCGCGATCGTTTCGGTGGTCTGGCTCATGCGGGCTCCTTGATTGTATGCAACTGGTTCGGAGCCGGCTGGTCGATGGTCTGAACTTTGCCGGAAGGCCAGCGGACGACCGCTTTCTCAATCTTCGGATTCTTGCCGAGGCCGAAATGCAGGCGCCGATCGTTTTGCGCGGCGAAGCCGGTGCCTCCGGAAACTTCCTGTGCCTGCATCTGTCCATTCCAATACAGTATGACCTTCGCGTCGATCGCGCTGCGATTGCTCACCGTTCCTTCCAATTGAAACTCGATCCAGGCGTTCTCGGGCGCCACCGTATTCTTGTAAATCAGCAGCGGCCCGTTCTGATTGGCAACGACCACGTCGAGCACTCCGCGATTCCACAGGTCGACCAAAGCCACGGCACGACCATCATAAGTGTCGTTAACGCCCACGGCTTGAGCGACATCGATGAACTTGCCGGCGCCGTCGTTGAGCCAGACGCGCTTGTTTTGATACCCCGATAAGCTGCGGCCTTCAAATGCCGGCCAGTTTTTCGCGTCTCCGATGATCGTGCTGTTGCCGCCGGCTACTTTGGAGAAGTCATACCAGTAACTGCGGTTGCGATCGAGTGAGATGTAACCGTTCGCCAGATACAGATCAAGCGTGCCGTCGTTGTTCAAGTCTCCAAACTGGGCGCCGAAGCTCCAGCCGCCGAGTTCCACGCCGAAATCGCGCGCGAGGTTTTCGTATTGAATCGCGTCGCCGGAAGTTCCGGGCTTCGGCACCCACAAGTTGTTGCCCTGGATGAGAACGCCTTCTTCGGAGATATTCGAAACGTACACCGAATACTGGCCCTGATTCAGAATATCGCCGAAGGCGGCATTCATCCCGCTCTTCGGGGCGAACCCGATTCCGGTCTGCTTGCCGACTTCGTGGAATTGTTTGCCATCGTTGAAATAAAGTTCGGAGACTCCGTAATCGTTGGCGACAAACAGGTCGGGATGGCCCGTGCCGCGCAGGTCTGCAGCGGAAGCGGCCAGCGCCCAACGATGGCTGTCGATGCCGACCTTGGCGCTGACTTCCTCAAATTTTCCATTGCCGAGATTGTGAAATAAATATTTCCGCCCGCCATTCTTTGCATACTCAAAACTGTCGGGCATGATGCGGGTGGTGGTGAGATGCCACAGGTCGATGTCTTCCGAGTAGTAACCTCCGACGAAGAGATCGAGCAGGCCATCGCCATCGTAGTCAAACCATATCGCCGTGTCGGCGTTGATCCAGCGCGGCAGTCCGGCTTGTTCGCTGACGCGCGTGAATCCGTGACCCTGATCGTTATGATAAAGCTCGGGGCGTCCCCATTTGATCAGGAATAAGTCTTCGTATCCGTCATTGTCGTAATCCCCCCACACCGCTCCGGTGGAGACTCCGGTGCCGGGCTGGTTAACGTCGGCAATACCGAGATCGCCCGCCACGTCTTTGAACGTGCCGTCGTGCATGTTCCGGTAAAGCGCGTTCTTGCTGCCGATGGCGCTGTTGACGACGTAGATGTCGGGCCAGCCGTCGCGATCGAAATCGACGATCGACACCGAGGCGCCCATCGACGCAACTTCCGGCATGATGGGTTCGAGTTTGGGATCAAGCGCCGGAGCCTGGTGAACAAAGTTAATCCCGGCGGCGTGAGAGACTTCCTGCAAGTAGAATCCGTGGCGAGCGAGGGCTGTCGCTGGACCGGACGGTCGATTGAGATCGCGCCGCGCTGAGATCCGCTTGATCGCCAGCGGCGTGAGTATCAGACCGACAAAAAAAACCGCGAGAACGATTCTCGCAATGCGATTGCCGGTCTTCGTCATTGTCATTGGGCCGGCGCGCTCCTGACGGGTGCGCTCGAACTGCGCTCGCGCAGTGCGTTCTTGAAAACTTCCGGGGTCACGTAGCGAGTGTGATAGTTTGTCCAGTCTTCCGGATGCTGACGGTACGCCCACTCATCTTCAAGAGCACCGGGACGCACGGTATACTCGTTTTTTGCATGATAGGGCAAGGGCAAAACGGTTTTCGAGAATGTTGAGTTGTAATCGCCGTCTTTGATCCACCCATCGCCTTTGATCACAAAATCGCGTACCCAGCCTGGCGGTGGCGGCGGCTGCTCGGCGAAGCGCATGGAAAGTTCATCGCCTGAGTTCACGATGACGTAGCGATCGTCGATGGTCTTCAAAAGCTCGCGGACATCGCCGTAGCGAGTGTAGTAGCCAATCAAATCGCGCCAGCGTTGCTTGGTTCCTTCGATCGCGTTGTAGTCGGGGACTTCCGGAGCGCCCGCTCCCACCGGCATATGCATCACCGAATATCCGCGATAGTGCAGGTCGGCCATGGTTGGATCCAGCGTAACCTCTTTCAGAGGCGTGTCTGGCGCTCCTTGCGCCCAATGGATCGCGTCCCAATAAATTTCCAGATTCGTACGCAGGCGCACGCGGCGCGGCGTTCCCGGACGAAAAACATTTGTGAGATTGAAGAGAATTGTCTTCTTGCGACCGGCAGGGAACCCGAGATTGTCCTGCGCCGTAACCCAGCCGCCGTGGCCGTCGGGCACTTCAACGCTCAGTCCGTGGGCGCGCCAGCGGTTGCCTTGCGTGATGGCTACGTTCACCGACGACTCCGTGTCATGGATGGAACCTTGCGCAATCAGGTAGAGCGGGCCACTTTTCGGCG
The DNA here is from genome assembly GCA_963827005.1 of uncultured Acidobacteriaceae bacterium. GTDB lineage: Bacteria > Acidobacteriota > Terriglobia > Terriglobales > Acidobacteriaceae > Sulfotelmatobacter. Next base: position 5,768 of record CAWGZD010000004.1, on the reverse strand, counting down.
CGTCGTCGCCGAGATCGACCTCGAGATAGTGATCTCGGGTTACTCCCTGGAACTGGCCGCGACCAAAGCTGCTCACGGCTCTGCCGTCGAGACTGCGGACGAGGTCGGTCACGTCCTGGCCAGTGTCATCGGTAGCGTGGGCGATGTCATGTGGAGTCGAGACAACTGTGATGCCAAGTTTTGCCGGAGGAATCACGAATCGCTCGTCGACATAAATCTCTGTGCCTACCGGATGATCGAGGGCAGTGAGCGCCAGATAGTCGTAGTAGTAGACTTCCCAAAGTTCTGCCGTGACGCGGATATCGTAGTAGCCATCGTGCGGCACGAGTTGCTCGCGACCGATTTTGTACCACTCTCCCGTAGCCGCGATTTGCGCGGAGCCGATGGTGTTGATGCGCAGACCAATGGCGGAGCCCCACGGAACCGCGTCTTTCACAAATTCCATTTGCTTTCCGTTATAGGCATACAAGAACGGGCAGGAGGCTTTGAGGCGCTGTTCGGTCACGACGTCCTGGTCCGCCTTCACGCCAAACTCGGCGCGCACCGTTCCGTTCGGCCATACCACGCGCACGACTTCAGCCTCGCTCTGTTCCCCTAAACCGAAATGGAGTTGGGGACCGGTGATCGGCTGCTTCTGCACCAGCAAACCGGAGCGGACTTCGATTTCTCCGCCGACACCGAAGGGATTGATGCGCTGGTCCCCGACCGCCTGCACGGCGTGCGGCCGCACTACTTGCCAGTGGTAATTCTTCGAACTCTGATTGACTCCCTGAACCGGTGTGCCGTCAGCAGTGAGGCCTAGCAGATCGAGGTGTCCGTTGCCGCGAAGATCCGCCGCAGTGAAGACCAGCGCCGGTCCCGACGGATGGCCGAGCGGCACGAAACTTCCGTTTTCATCACCCAGCCAGATGAGCGCTCCGTTGCCAGCGCCGCCGGTGGATGAAAGGATCAGATCGAGCGCGCCATTGTTGTCGACATCCGCGACGTTCAGGCGAACATCACCCGCGAGATTTCGGGCAACGTCCCTGACTCGTGCAATTTCGGACGTCTCCCAGCTTTCACCTTCATTCTTGTCGGAGATTCGCAGGATGGCGCCATCCGCTTCGACCGCCAGCAGATCGAGAATGCCGTCATTGTTTGCGTCCGCGACGGCGATTGCTTTGACGGAGGAAATGCCAGCCGGCAATGGCCGCTCACGAAACTGTCCCTGGCGTTCATTCATGAAGACGTGTAGATGTCCCGCACCGTCGATGATGGCCGCGTCGGGATTACCGTCGCCATCGAGATCGGCCCAGGCAAAGCCGCTCAGACCGTCGATTCCGCTGAAGGGGTGAATCGCGAGGAACGTGCCGTCACCGTTGTTTCGCAGGGCTGTCGGAACGCCGTCTTTGGATCCGAGCACAATGTCCAGATCTCCGTCCGCCTCAATGTCCACGGCCCAGGCTCCGGTATAAGCGGCGTTGGTCACGGACTTCGGCAGCTTGCTCTGCGCCGTCACATCGGTGAAAGCGGCCGGAGTGTCCTGGCGCATCAAGCGTACGCCGCCCGCTCCGGCGAGGACTAAGTCAGTTTTGAAATCGTAGTTGAAATCGACAGGAACAACCCCGTCAGGCTGAGGCGGAATCGCGGACGGGCCTCCGGGGAATGGAAATTTGGCTCCGCCCGACAACTGCACCACGCGCCCGTTGGCCTCAGCAACGACGGGGACGCCCGCGCTTCCGAGCGGAATGGCTCCGATCCAATTCCAGCGAGCGCCGTCGGAATTCGGCAACGGCTGCGCGTTGAAAGTGAGCGCCAGGTCCGGGGGCGCAGGACGGAAGACCGGAGTTTCAAGTAATAAGAAGCGAGCGAAGGGCTCGGCCTCTTCTCCGGGAGCGGCTTTGATGGCTCTGAGGCTGAGACGATATTCGGGGACGCGCATCAGGACGTTGCGGAGAAAGGTTGTCTGCGTGGCGCCAGAGCGAAGGTCACCACCCGAAACCGCTGCTTGCACCGCGGCAAACTGGCGCTGCACTTCAGGGGGCCAGTTCGAAGACTGGGTGCCGATTTGCGCGAGTGTCGATTTCACGGTGGCGTCGTCGCCTCGCTTCGCAGCGATGCGGCTCAATTCGAGCAAAGCGGCGAGATTGTTCGGCTGCACGGCAAGAATGTTTTGCACGAGCTGCTGAAATTCGGCTTCGCTGTTGCCCGCTCCCTGACGCTCGGTTTCTTCGGCAAGCTGATAGAGAGCGCGCAAATTTCGCGGATTCAGTGCGACGGCCTGCCGCAAGTCAACTAGCGCTTGAGCCGAATTGCCGCGCTGGCTCTCTAGCAATCCCATGAGGCTATATATCTGGTCGTTCTTCGGAGCCAGATCGTGAGCTTGCTGAAATCGTTGCGCTGCCGCATCGTAGTTTCTCTGGCGCAGCGCCAGGATTCCCCAGTTCGCCCAGCCGGCCGGCTCTCCAGGTGCAAGGCGCGTAACCTCCGACAACTTGCTTTCCGCGTGAACGTCGTCACCCACCTGCAAAGCCGAGAGGCCTACATAAAACGCCGAGACGACATCTGCATAAGCTTTTGAATTCTTCTCGGGGAACTTAGGCGCCGAATGGCACCCCTGAGCGGCCACGATCAGCGCTCCTGCAAGGAGAGAAAGAATTGCGTTTTGAAAAGCGGTCGATCGACCAAAGCGCATGGTTAGAAACGGCGCGCGGAAATCATGCGGCCTGAAGTCTCCTGTTCTTGTTATAGCGCCGGCGGCGCGACATGCCATGAAACCACAAGAATGCGACCGCCAGAAACGGTAAAAGGTAGAGCAAAAGATCCCAGCGTCCATACCCGGGAGGAGTCGCTTCGACGCGCGAAAGCACCTCTTCCGTTCCTTGCGAGCTGCGCAAGACGAGCCGTACGCGATAAAACTCGTCTTTATCAAACTGAGCGGAAGCGTTGTACTCGACCTGCCCGCGGTTCTCCTCGCGAGCGGTGGGGTAGACCACTTCGGCAAGGCGCCCACTTTCGGGTTGAATGCCGATGTCCACCTTCAAGTCCTCTGGAATTTTGCCTCCCGGAACCGGGTCGACGAGGACAAAGAACGTCCCAGTGCCGATATCGGGATGGGTCCACAGAGAGACGACACAGCCTGCCATCTTACGATTCTCGATGATCGGGAATGGAGGCCCATTGTGCGCTTCCGCGGGCAACGCGAGCAGCAGCGAGAGCGCGGCCGTGGCTACGAGGCGTGCAATTGAGATGGAACGGTTCGGCATTTGAAGTATGTTCGAAGATTGCTCTCTTACGGAATTGTTTCGGAGCTTGCTAACCGCTCATAAGCGTAGCCCGCATTTCCATGGGCTGGAAGATGAGCCATAGTGACGTGCTGAACAGTACAGCACAAACCACTGCCCATGGAATGAATGCCTGCAGCGGCCTGGCCGGAGAATCCTCCTCGGACAAACCGTGAGTCACTGCCAACGATCCCGCGAAGCCGAGCACGAGGAATCCGATCTCGATGACCTGCACGGCATTCGGGGGTATGCCAGTCAAGGTCCAACGCGGTTCTCCCAATAAGGGCCAGCCGAGGCTCGCGAATGCGTTCTGGGTGACAGGAATGATGGTATAGAGTCCGGTCAGAAAGTGAAAACCGTAGTGTGCGAGCCACATGCCAAAACCCATGGGAACGAGCCCGTAGGAATAACGAACGACCAGCGGCATCAACCTGCTCTGAACGCGACCCCAAGCTCGCGTCAACCAGGCGGCGCTACCTAAGAGCAGCAAAGGTTCCAGAATCAGAAAGGCTGCGAAAATCAATGCCAGCACCGGCGCCTCATGGCGCACGTGCAACACCTTGCCCAGCCAGTTTTCGAGTGCGTACACCGGACTGACCATGCCGAAAGCGTTCAACAGCGCGCCAAAAGTAAAGACCATTGCCAGTGCAGCGAGATCCTTTCGGCGCGAGAAATAGCCAATCCCGGAGCGTAAGGAATCGTCCAGCAGTTCACTTCCCAGTAAACGGCTTAGTATTCCGACATTGTCATGCGGGCAGGCATGGATGCAGTCGAGACAGAAGGTGCAATCCATGTTGCCGACCTTGCGGGGCTGAAACAGCGCGAGTTCGCACCCGCGGATCACCACCAGGTCGGAAGCCGCATCGCGCCTGCCGCGGATGCAGTCTTTAGTGAGGCATCGCGTGCAAACGTCTTGATCCCGGACCTTCACTTCGAATGGAGAGAGAGTAGAAGCGACAAAGTTGAACTGGCCGATCGGGCAAACAAATTTGCAAAACGACGCATGCTTGAACAGCCCGTCCACCGCCAGCACGCTCAGGAAGTAGCCGATGATAAGCCATGCGGTCCACCACGGCGAAGACCAGAGGTCGAACAGTTCGTAAGTAAACAAGACGAGAACAAACAACGCGACCGAAAGCCATTTATTTCGCAGGGCCCGTGGCCAAGTGAACCTGGGCCGAGAAAAGCGACGCGCCACCTGCCGCACGAGCATGAAAGGACAAGCCAGACAGAAAAAATTCCCGGCGCACAACAGGACCAACACAAGAATGCCGCGAAAATGCAGCCAGCTCAGCGTGGTCGCCAGGTTCTTCGGCGCCAAAGATGGGCCAAACAATCCGTGCAGGATCATGGCCGCACTGACAACCAGCAGAGGAGCTTGAAGAAGAGGGCGGGCGTAGCGCCAACGAAATAGAGGGCCCAGCACCGGAACCCGCATCAGATCGAATGGCAGCGAGTCGGGATTCTGCTCGGACGGGATGGATGCTTGATTCACTACTCACCTAATTCGGCCGGACAGCTCTTACATCGAACTGCCGCTCCAGCTTTTCTCCATGGGGCAGCGAGCCGTGCACCAATATCACCCAATCTCCAGCCATCCCGAGGGAGAGTTGGGACTGATATTGTCCCGGCCCTACTTCCTTCGATTGTGCAAACACCGGGCTCATGCCTGCGTGTGACATGTCGGCCTCGACCGCGATCTGAGCCCCGGTCACAGGATGCGAGGCTGTATCGGTCAGGGTGAAGGAGACAACCACCAGACCCACCCTTATCGGCTTCGGCTCGATCTGAAACTCGACGATTACGCCGCTCGAGGTGTTGGGCGCCCTGTGACAACCTACCGCGAAGACGGCTGCGACCACCACCAAGATGAGGCCACTGCGCCTCGCATAACCGATTCCCATCCACCACAAGTCAGGCCGCGCTAGGCAATTCATCCCGGTGCCAGGCGCACGTGCACGATGCCCGCTCCTTTTCATCGACGGACGGGAACATGTGGTAGTACATCGCAATCACCATGGGAATAAAGACGATCGAGTTGTAGAAGAGGTGGAGTTCAACCCTGGGAAAGATCAATTGCAAAACGCTGCAAGGAACGGGCCTTCCCCAGAAATAGTGGTGGGTGGTCGCCTGGTAAATCAGAAGAAAATGCTCGATGTGGTGCCAGAACTGAATCCAGAATGCCACCATCCACCAAGTGTATGAAACTCCAGTAAAGCCTTTGCGCAAAAACCAGATGCCAATCAGCATGATCAGGGCATAGCCATAATGCAGCGTCTCGGACTTGATCAGCCACGGGTACCACAAACCCAGCAGACCGTTGGCCATCGGGCGTGGCCAGCCCATCACATAAATCTGATAAGCCTGGACGAGGTGTTCTGCCCAGTGAGCGAGCACGATCAACATGAATACCTGCAGGGCGCGTTCGTGCCATTCAGAGTTAAGCCTCTGGAGAAAGCCCTTACCTTCGGGCGAGGCCATGGCGACGTTTGGCATGCTGCGACT
>CAWGZD010000003.1:0-150719 GCA_963827005.1 uncultured Acidobacteriaceae bacterium | reverse complement strand
GCAAGCGATGCGAGCACTGAAACGAGCAGTTCCCAGATCCACGATGTGCCCCATTCAGAAACCCAAAGGCTGCCCAGGTACAGAAAAGCAACAAAGGCGGCAGGGCGCGTCAGCAGACCGATCACTAGCAGGATTCCAAGGCCGATCTCGGTCACGGCCTGCATCGGAGCGGCCATCGCGGCATGGCTCGCGGCCAAACCCATGACCGCCTTCCACACCGCCGGCGAATGACTCGCCTTTATGTAGTAGTTGATCAGGCCTGCATAACCCGCTGGCGTGTAGAGACCCTTCCCCAGATTTTCGAAGAAGACCCACACTAGCATTGCACCGATCGTGACACGAACGATTGCCAGCCCATTTGCCGCGGGCGCTTGGTTGGCTGAATTTTGCGTCGGGCCCGTGTTGGTCATCGTCATGAACCTCGCACCCAAATTGATGCCGCCACTTTGCGGTGGGAAACGAAAGGAGTCGGTATTCTAAACGGTTCCTCTTGTTCGTGCCAGTGGACGCTCCAAATCAACGTCGGCGGTAGCGCTTTTTGCGCCCGGCTTCCTATCGAGAGGCGGGATTTGACAGGACGCTGCCGCAACATGCAGACTGCGAAAGTGTGCTTCGAACGGTGAGACGCACACACCCCGACCGCGCGGCTGCGGTTTCGTTTCACGACAGCCCCGCCTGAGACGTTCGCTGGCCGCTGCCGGTCACAAAGTGCTTAAAAGGAAAACGATCCTCCTTCAAAGGATACGTCATGCTGCGTCGACCTCTACTCTTCCTGCTTCTCGTATTCTCGTCTCTGCCAGCTCTCGCTCAGAATGAGCGCCACTTTACTTTTCGCTACGCGTTCACGGTGAAGAACGTCAGCCCCGGCGAGCGCCTGCGTGTCTGGATTCCGTTGGCCCACACCGACGCGTTCCAGGAGGTGAAAGTTACTTCCAAGGGTGGAGACTTGCCGCTGAAGCAGGTTCAGCAGCCCGAATACGGAAACGAGGTGCTATACGCGGAAGCATCGAAAGCCGATAAGGGCGAGTACAAGTTCTCGGTGGACTACGACGTCGTTCGGACACAGCATGTCGTGCTGGTCAACGGGAAGCCGGTTGGTGCCGTACCATCTGTGAGAGCGTCTCACGTCGAGTTGGCGCGGTTTCTCGAGCCGGACCGCTTAGTGCCCGTCACCGGCGTTCCTGCGCAACTAGCCGAGCAGGAGACAAAAGGCTCCACCACTCCCCTCGAAAAGGCGAACGACATCTATGAATACGTTTTCCGCACCATGAAATATGACAAGAGCGGCGAGGGCTGGGGACACGGCGACACGCTCTGGGCGTGCGATTCGAAGCGTGGCAACTGCACAGACTTCCACTCGGTTTTTATTTCAATGGCGCGGGCGGAGAAGATTCCGGCGCGTTTTCAGATAGGGTTTTCCATTCCGGCGGACAAGCATTCCGCCGAAATTCCCGGATACCACTGCTGGGCCGAGTTCTATCTTGATTCAGTGGGATGGGTGCCAGTCGATATTTCGGAGGCGTGGAAGCACCAAGAGAAACACGATTACTTTTTTGGCGCCCACGACGTGAACCGAATGCAGTTCACGGAAGGGCGCGATCTGAGACTCGCCCCAGCTCAGGAAGGCCCGCCGCTGAACTATTTTGTATATCCGTACGTGGAGATTGGCGGAAAGGAATATCCCAATATCGCGATTGCGTTTTCATTTGAGGACGCCGGCTCGACGCCCATAAAAGCGAGCGCCTTACGTTAGAGATTTGTACGTCATGGTTCGAGAATTTCGCACCCATGGGCTTATCCCGAATGCGGTCAGCCTGACCACGTGCGGCGGGGAATTGGAAGTTCTTCATGCGGACGCCCCTTCAGGAACTGGTCCTTCAAACCCCAACCGGCACACGGGACGTCCACATTGGCGTGACTTTCCACCTCTACCAAATCATTGAGGCGCATCACTACTCGCCCATCTGCAGCTTGGTCGAGCCTACGCCTTGCAGGGCGACACCGCAAAAACAAACGCTGCATATCAGGACTTCCTACCGCTGTGGAAGGACGCCGACTCCGACGTCATCATCCTGTTGCCCGGATTGCCTCGCTGCGGGAACTCATATTCGGAGGGAGTAAATCGCTCTTCTCCCGATTCGCCAGCGGCACTGCCTGCCACTGCGTGAAGATACCAGAAATTTCTTTGCCGCCACTTATGCGCAACGTCACTCACCAGTATGTCTCTTGACGATCTGCCCGTTCGTGGTCTGCTTCGGTCGATTTTGGGTCCTTCAAACCACGTCCGAGGTATTCACCAGGATTAGCCCTGACAACTCGCTTGAACGCCTTACTGAATGCGGCGTCGGACTCGTAGCCGACCAATCGAGCGACTTCTGGGAGCTTTTTGTCACGCCGTTGAAGTAGCTGTATCGCCTTCTGCATCCGCCACTCGGTTACGTATTCCAGCGGCGTTTGTCCGAGTAGCTCTTTGAAACGTGCTGCGAATGCGGAGCGAGACATGCCCGCTGCCTCGGCTAGGGATTCGACCGTCCAGGGTGTATTCACACTGTCGTGAATGGCACTCAGAGCAGTGCCCATTTGAGGATCGAAGATCGCACGAAGCCATCCTTTGTTGCGTTCCGGTCCCGACGCGATATGCGCCCGGAGTACCTGGATAAATAGAACCTCGGCCAGTCGACTCGCGACGACTTCAGATCCCGGCGCCTGTTCTTCCATCTCTGATGCGAGCGCCTGCACTGTGGTGTGAAGAGCAAGCGTGCGTGCCTGATCGGCCTTCATCAAAATGAAGTTCGGCAATAGCTGAGTGATCGGCCTCAGGTTGGCGCGCTCAAAACTCAAAGATCCACAGACGATTGTCGTCGGTGCGCCACCGCCGCCACAAAGAGCGACATTGCCATTGGCCTTGGCCCCGATCTCACGGAAGGTCCACTTCGGACGTGTTCGCGGGCTGTCGCGCAAAACAATCGAAGTCCCCTTAGCCAGTAAAAAGCAATCACCACCGGTGAGGGGAATTGGCTCCGCAATCCCTTCCACGCTCAGCCAGCAGTTGCCGCGCGAAAGCATGGCGAAGTGCGCCAAATCTGTGGGTGACATCTTTTTGTCGGAAGGCGTGACTTTTTCTTCGGTCTGGTTTTCCTGTTTTATGCCCCACGGGGCTGTGGCTTCGAGCCTGTGCAGACCGAAAGCGGTTACGTGCATCGTTCGGAAGATGTCTGTTATCGGGTCCAACTTAGCCTCCCCGTTTGGACGAATAGACAAAAGATTAGGACTCCCGAGCAGTTCTCGTCCACCGTCAAAGAAATCTACTCTTCTGTACTGGATGCTAGACATCTACCGAAGGGAGCAAATTATGGGAAAGCTTGAGGGTAAGGTTGCAGTCATCACGGGTGGATCGAGCGGCATGGCGCTGGCGAGCGCCATGCGCTTCGTTGAAGAAGGCGCCTACGTTTTCATCACGGGTAGGAGGCAGGAGCAGCTCGATGAGGCCGTCAAGTTGATTGGTCGAAACGTGACCGGCGTGCGCGGTGACGCGGCCAATCTCGACGACCTCGACCGTCTGTTCGATACGGTCAAGCGGGAAAAGGGCAAGATCGACGTCCTGTTCGCGAGCGCTGGCAGGGGCGAGGCCTTACCACTGGGCGAGATTACCGAGCAGCACTTTGATGCGGCCTTTGGCCTGAATACGCGCGGAACGCTGTTTACGGTTCAGAAGGCGTTGCCGCTGTTCAACGATGGCGGATCGGTCATCATGATCGGATCCGTTGCTTCGGTGAAAGGTTTTCCCGGTTTCGGCGTGTATGCGGCGAGTAAGGCGGCATTGCGCTCCTTTGCACGCACGTGGCTCAACGAACTGAAGGGCAGGAATATCCGGGTGAACGTGCTGGGCCCGGGGCCTATCGCCACACCGATGCAGGAACAAGTTCTCACCAAGGAAGCGAAGGAGATGTTTGAATCCCTGATCCCGCGAGGAAAGATGGGTCAACCTGAGGAAATCGCGACGGTCGCGCTGTTTCTTGCTTCCGACGATTCGAGCTTTGTGAACGGGGTGGAGCTGAATGTCGACGGCGGCATGACGGCCATCTGACGTCGGCGGTTGGATCAATATCAACATGGATCGGAGAAGCACGATGAGCTATGCGATTGTAGGATTCGGAAAGATCGGTCAGGCCCTCGCCCACGCCTTCGCCCGTAAAAACATCGACGTGACCGTTGCGAGTCGCCGGCCGCCTGAGGCTTTGGCGCCGCAGGCTCGGGCGATTGGACCCACGGTCGTCGCCAAGTCGCTGCGGGATGCACTCGAGGCCGACACAATCATCCTGGCGGTCCCGTTTGGGGAACACCGCGAGGTTGCGAAGGCCCTGCCGAGATGGGAAGGCAAGACGGTCATCGACGCGACGAACGCGTTTGGAGTTCCCCCTGAAGAGTTGGGCGGCTCCCTGTCCTCCGCCTTCATCGCGAAGGCGTTCACCGGCGCTAAGCTCGTGAAAGGTTTCAATCACCTGGGAGCAGCCATTTTGGCTACCGACCCGGTCGTCGAAGGGGGCCATCGGGTCGTGTTTTTGTCGAGCGATGACGAGGACGCGATCTCTCCCGTGGCGGATTTGGCCAAACAACTCGGGTTCGCACCCGTCAAGCTGGGAAAGCTCAACGAGGGTGGCGCGCTGGTGCACGCACGCGGCCGCACTTGGGGTCAGCTCATCTTCCAGGATTTGTTCAAGAAGCAGCAGTAATCAATCTATGACCGCGCGATTTGGCCCGAGAAGGATGGTTCCGAAACGTCGGATTAGATCGGACACACTTGATGTAAGGGGAAAGGAGACCTTTCGATGAGCATCCCCCGAGTTCATAGCGCAGGGAGACGGGGTTCTGGTCGTCGGCTTCGCTAGGGGGAAAATCAAAGCCACGAATAGAACGTTCGAGGACCATTGGGTCTTCGCCATTACCATTCGAAATGGCAAGGTGACGAACATGCGTGAGTATGTCGACACGCAAGCAGTGGCGCAGGCCTCCGAGACGGCCGCCCGAGGCCCAGGCCGTGACCCATCACGCTGTTTCGTCTCGGCAATCTGAATCGGCGGATCTTGTGGGTGCATTATCGCCAATGTACTCCCTGAGTCACGATCAGTAACGATAAGTCGGCTTAGGGGAGTGAAGCTATGACAGCCGCGAAAGTGTGAGCAAGAAAGTCGAAAAAGTTATTTGAAATCCCCGCCTCGAGTCGATCGTTTCAAGAAAGTTTCGATCTCGTGACTGCCGTGCGAACAGACCTTGGTTTACAGCGAAACCGTAAAGGCGGTCCAGATTCATCAGACAGAGTTCGTTTTTAGCCGGGATCAAGAATGAAGCCACGTTATACCATGGGGTGTGGACCTACCGGTAAATCCGCCGATCCTGCCGATGCTCGCGAAACGAGTAGATGAATTGCCCGCCAAGGGCGATTGGATTTTCGAGCCCAAGTGGGATGGTTTTCGCGCGCTGGTGTTTCGCGATGGAGATGAGATTTTCATCCAAAGCCGCGACGAAAAACCACTCAATCGTTACTTTCCTGAGTTGCTGGAACCCCTGAGCGCAGCGCTGCCCGCACGTTGTGTGCTCGATGGAGAAATGGTAATCGTCAATAATGATGGGCTTGATTTTGATGCACTGCAATTACGTCTGCATCCCGCTGCGTCGCGCGTAAAGCTTTTATCCGGGCAGATTCCCGCATCATTTGTATTCTTCGATCTGCTTTGCCTTGGAGATCGCGATCTCTGCGGCGAGGCGTTTCAAAAGCGACGCCGCCAATTGGAGTCGCTGCTTGATTTAGCGGCACCGCCGATTCATCTCACACCTGCAACCAGCGATCGGAGTATTGCCGCCGATTGGTTTCGCCGTTTTGAAGGCGCAGGCTTGGATGGTGTGATGGCCAAGGATCCTCGCAGGAACTTACGAGCCGAACAAGAGAGTGATGCTTAAAGTGAAACACGAACGCGACTGCGATTGCGTGGTGGCTGGATTCCGCTGGCATAAAAAAGGCGAGCAAACGATGGTAGGCTCGCTGCTGCTCGGTTTGTTCGACGATGCCGGCGCTTTGCAACACGTTGGGGTCTGTGCGAGTTTCAGCACGGCGAAACGAAAAGAGCTGGTGGAGTTTCTCAAGCCTTATCGAAAAGATGCACTGATGAACCATCCGTGGAAGGCATGGGCTGAGCACGCGACCGAAGATAATGAAGGCGTTAAGCGAATGCCCGGCGGACAGAGTCGCTGGAGCCAAGGCAAAGATTTGTCTTGGGAACCAGTGCGGCCTGAATTGGTTGTAGAAGTTGCTTATGACCACATGCAGGGAGATCGCTTTCGGCATACGGCGCAATTCCGCAGATGGCGAACGGACAAAAAGCCCAGCGATTGTACCTACTCCCAGCTTGAAGTTGTTCCGCCACAGGAACTGGCGGCAATTTTTCCACAGGGTCGATGAGTCTTTACTCGCTTGTCTTTTTCTTCTTCCAACGCTCCCGCCACTCCCGTGTGGGATCATCGTCTGGCTCCGGAGTTTCCTGCGGCGGCCGTTGTTCTTCGGGGACATGACGCAGGTTGATGCGAATGCGTGTCCATGTGGATGATCTCCCGCGCATCGAGTCGACCAGCACATCGTCTACGGCAATCAGGCTCTGCGATGTCCGCATGTTTGGCCTTCCACCGCTCCAGACCCGCGAGCGCGGCCACTTTATCGGGAGAATTCGCAATCGTAATCAGCGGCATCTTCACGCGCGGCTTCTTTGTTGCTGTCTTCTTCACGGCAGATTTTGCGCGGGAAGGCATCACACGCGCGGCCTCGCCTTCCATCTTGCGAAAGTGCGGAGGCCAGGGCGCGTCCGCGATACCGGACGCTTCGTCTTTATCGGCTAGTTCCAGTAACTTTTCCAGCGAGCCTAGGGATGCATCCATCTCGGCATGCGGATTGCCGATTTTCGCGAAGCGCTCAGGAACCGTCAAGATAGTAAAATCCGCCGGATCGCAATCGGGCACTTCGTGCCAATAAAGAGGAGTCGAAACGCGAGCATCTGGCAGCGGTCGCACTGAATAGGCGGAGCAGGTCGTGCGATCCTTCGCGTTCTGGTTGTAATCAAGGAAGACGCCATGACGCTCTTCCTTCCACCATTTCGAACAGGCCAGGGCTGGGGCGCGGCGCTCGACCGCTCGCGATAAGGCAACAGCCGCCCGACGAACCTGCGTGAACGTCCAACGCGGTTCGATACGCACGTTAACGTGCATCCCGCGCGAGCCGCTGGTTTTCGGCCACCCGCGAAGCCCGACTTCATCGAGAAAGCCCTGGACTTCAAGTGCGACGCGGCGAACATCATCCCAACTAACTCCGGGAATCGGATCCAGATCGATGCGTAATTCATCCGGATGATCGAGGTCGGTGGAACGCACGGGATGCGGGTGTAGTTCGATGCAGCCAAGGTTTACGATCCAGGCGAGTCCGGGCGTGTCATCGACCACGATTTCTTCGGCAGTTCGGCCGGAAGGGAACGACAAAGTGACCGTACGCAACCAGGCCGGCCGCTTCTCAGGCGCGCGCTTTTGATAAAATGCCTCCGCCTCGGCGCCGTTGACGAAACGTTTCAGGACGATCGGTCGATCTTGAATCCCCGCCAGCGCACCTGGAGCGACGGAGAGATAATACTGAACAAGTTCGAGCTTGGTGACTTTTGTTTGCGAAGAAAAATACAACTTGTCAGGGTTCGTGATCTGGACTTCCCGCCCGCCAATCAACAGAGCTTTGCTGGCCGATTCCTTCGCCACAGCAACAAGCCTACCACCGATAATCATTATCTTAGGCAACGCCAATCTCTGGCGATGAACCAATCATCATTCGGTCCCACAATCGACGAATATCTTCGCAAGGCGCCTGATGCCGGTTGAAGGGCACGATCCCGCGACATGGCGACTCGCCTCAGCTTTCGTACCGTCGGCAAGCCGGAAATTATCTAGGAGCGGCCTTCGAGGAACTTGGCCAGATTGGTAACGGGCAGTCGGCTTGTGGGGAGTGAAGCTATGACAGCCGCGAAAGTGTGAGCAAGAAAGTCGAAAAAGTTATTTGAAATCCCCGCCTCGAGTCGATCGTTTCAAGAAAGTTTCGACCTCGTGACTGCCCGCTAGGCAGGCACATGCCAACCCAACCAGGCCGTTTCAGGAACTTCGAAGGGAGCTCTTTCTCCACAGAATCGCCAAGGATTCGCCTTCGAACTCCTCCGGAAACCCCATGAGTTAGCGACGACTCCACGGCTAGCAGGCAGTCGCAGAGAATTATTGAAACTATTGAATCCGTGTAACTTACGCAAAGGTCGGCTCTTACGGGTTTCAGACCTGTACCCAGGGTTCGAATCCTTTCCTCTCCGCCACGTAGTCTAGACTGAAGAGAATTCCCGGCGTCCTGTCCATTGAAATTCGCGTAAATGCCTGTATTTCGCAAATTCCTCCTCGGCAAACCGGATTGCAGAGAAATGCACTTTCGGCGGCGACGAAGGGCACTGCCCTCGCTTTTCTCCGCAGGGGACATCTGCAGTCCGGTTTCAAGGACGGCACGACCGGGGGTTTGAGTGCTAACGCCTGTTTTCGACAGTTAGCTCGCTGTTTTCCAATAGAGGAATTGAAATCACTGTTGCGTGAATAGGCATATGCATTTAATGATCTTGTTCATTTCCTCTATTCACTCCGCTCTCACGCGGCTGAGGGTCTCATCGTCAACACTTCTTCAGGTGTTCCATACCCGCGCCTGTAGGCCGCTTTCGATACCGCACAGGTCTTCACATCGCCCCATCTCCATCGGCTGGCGACGGATCTCCCCTTGCAGGAACAATACAACGTGTATTCTTCGGATGAACCACAAACATTGGGTACGAGGTACGACCTATTGCCGTAGGGGCTGAACCCGATCAGATATCGAGTAAGGCACCGCGGACATTCCACGCAATGGCGAATTCGCCAAGACATAGAATTTGCTCTCAGACAGAAACAGCTGTCCTGCAACGACATTCCGATCTTCAGCCTGCGCGGTCCGCAGGCGGTTACTTCGAAGGCCGGGTCGGTGGGAGTTCCCCCGTCGCGAGCCACGAATACGGGCAAAGCAGCGCATGGATCTTGCCCGCATTCGGCCCGCTGAGTACCGTTGCCATGCCTCCGAGATTTCTCCGCTCCCGTTGATCGAGTTCGCTCTGGTTACGTAGGCGCAGCATGGCTGGAATGCATGGTGCGGAAGCTCAGAAAATGCCTTTATCGTGGATTGAGCAGTGCGCGGACCTCGGCGAAAGCTGCTTGCCAACATTCGCCGCGGGTAAACTGATTTTCGGATGCGTACGTACGACGTCTGCCACCGACTTGCCCATGTCTTCATTTACTGGGGTTGCCAAAAAGGCGTGGACGATATTTCCTGCGTTCTGCCCGGCCATCTCCACCGCCATACCCGCGATTTGTCCGCTCTCATTGATGTTGCTAGCCGAGATTACGTAGAGGTTGGAGCTCGCGGGAAATAGCGTGTTAAGGTCGATACATCCTGCCGTTCTGCCAGAGGAGGCCGTGGGACCAGCTGCAGGTGGAGTCGAAGGAGCTTCCCACCGCCTGGCCGCGGTTGTTGATGCTGGTGGCAAAAGAGGCAACGTCTCCCGGCAGAAGGATGCCGAGGCTTGTGACTGTATTGTTCTGCCAAATAGCGGCCAAGGCTGTGCCGTCAGAGTTGACGGCTTGCCCAACAATTTGGTTGTGGCCGTTGATGGCGTAGGCTATGGCGCCCGGAGTTCCGAGGTCCGCGAGCGGGGTGGCAGTGTCGTTTTCCCACAGTACGGCGTAATTCGCTGTGGTGCAGGTTCCCGAATAGCCTACGGCCTGGCCTTGATTGTTGATGCCGAATGCGACCCCGTCTGGATCGGTACCGATCGTAGGAAGAGCTTGGGCATTGCCTTTTGTCCACATCACGGGCAGGTCAACCCGATTATTAGTAATGCCCGCGGGACAAGTTGAGTCAACGGCACCATTTTCCGCATATCCTGCGACTTGTCCGAAGTTATTGACGGCGCTGGCCTGCCCGTTATTCCCGCCCACCGTTGGCAGAGCGTACATGTGGCCGTTTTGCCAAAAAAACGGAAGACACGTAAGGTGTGTGCCGAAACCGCAAAGGTCTTCGCCATTCGGATCTGGAACAGATGTTTCGGACATACCGACGGCTTGTCCGGGGTCGTTGATTCCGTTCCAATTGATCGAACTGTTCTTTCCTCCAAGCGTGCCGAGCGGGAGGTTGAGTTCGCCGATGCTGATCGTGTCTGTGCCCGAGACGAGGTGGGCGGAAAGGGAAATGCTGAAAGGATCCAGGAGTTGCTCCATATTCAGCGTCCAGCCGTAATTATTAAGGCCCATGGCCATGCCCAGGTTGTCAGGGTGCTGAACGCCCAAATCCTGAACTTTGTACCTCGCTTGCGCGACCGCATTGCTGAAGCAAGCCAGAACCATCGTCATAACCGCCAGTATCCAGAAATTCCGCAAATGTCTTAGCGTGCTCATATCTTCTTTTCCTCCGGTAAAGTCTTGGTGCCGGGATGACTGGCGATTTACGTCAGGTACCACTCGGCGCTCTGACAGTTAGTGTGCAATCGAGAGCAGAATTGGCTCGCAACTTCACAAATTCCTGCTGAGTCAGAACTGAGGGAGCATGTGGTGTTCCACGTTTACAACGATTACGTGAGACTACAGGCCGAACACTTCAGGGTTCGAAAACGAGTGGCGGACTAACAACCTCTTGGGACGATCCCAAAAGGGCTGGAGCGACTGTTTCTCCAACTTTTCATAAGCACTGGCGAGAGGTTATGAAATACGAGAACATCAGCAGCCTAAAGTCAGGCCGCTGAATGGCGATTGACTTTCAGATTACTTAACATACATACTGGTTGGTATGTTGGCAGCACGAAAGAGTCCGAAACCTAAAGCGACCAGGCTGCGGGATTCTGAGCGCACACGGGAGCGCTTGCTGCAGGCGGCCTCCGGCGAGATCTACAGATCGGGGTTCCAGAGTGCCAGCCTGGATACCATTCTGGCCGTAGCTGGGGTCACTAAGGGCGCACTGTACTACCACTTCGACAGCAAGGAAGCCTTGGGGTATGCCGTGGTCGAAGAAGTCATCGCCCCCGACGTCCGCGGCAAGTGGGTGCGCCCTCTTCAGAGCGGCAAGGACCCTATCGACGCTTTGATCGGCGCCGTTCAACGTATCCCCGTTCGGCCCGCGGATGTAAGGGGCGGCTGCCAACTGAACAATCTGGCGCAGGAAATGTCTCCTCTTGATGCGGGATTCCGGAAGCGGATGGCGACAATCTTCGATGCCTGGCGGGAGGCCGTTGCCTCCGCTTTGCGAGAGGGCCAGAACCGCGGAAGCGTTCGCCGCGACGTGGAACCCGCTGACGCCGCAGCCTTGCTGATCGCGATGGTCGAGGGCTATGCCTCGCTGGCCAAAAATGCTCAGGATCCGAGAGTCATCAAAGCGGGGATCAGAAACATCGTGGGCTGGCTGCGGTCCCTCCGCGCGCCGGGCAACCGCAAGCAAGTTGATCGCGTCGGTGTCTCAAGGAGCGGTTTGGCACTGGTACGTACCAACCGGGTCGTAGCCTCGGACAGCCAGCGTCGCGATCGGGCGAAGCGCTTCAAACCATCATGAAAGGGAGAACGAACAATGAAAATGACAACGATCGCAGTTTCGCGCCGGAATCTGCTCGCAACGGGCGCCTGCGCGTTGGTTAGTGTCGTGAGCCTGCCCGGAGCGGCGAGTGCCAGAGCATTGCCGGCGCAGAACTTAACCAACGAAGAGATTGTCCGGAAGTGGTACGCAGCCTGGGAG
Organism: uncultured Acidobacteriaceae bacterium; assembly: GCA_963827005.1. Lineage (GTDB taxonomy): Bacteria > Acidobacteriota > Terriglobia > Terriglobales > Acidobacteriaceae > Sulfotelmatobacter. The sequence goes on along the minus strand of CAWGZD010000003.1, from coordinate 138,856 downwards.
CAGAAAGACTGGGGCCCCGTGGATAGCCTCCTCGCGGACAACTTCACCTTTTCAAGCGCGGCCGGCGACGACCACATCAGCAAGAGCGCTTTCAAAGAGCAATGCTGGAAAACGCAGATCAATTTCATCAAACATTTTGACCTGGAGCGGGTCTCCACCGGCGCGGACGACGCTTTTGTGAAATATCTTTGCCACACTACGAACGGTAAATCGTTCCGGAACGTGGAGTATCTCCGCATCAAAAACGGACAGTTGCAATCCATTGAGTGTTATTTCGGCGCGCAATCCAGCTTTCCCTCAGCCGTGAGCGCTGGGAAGCAGTAACTACGCGCCTGCAAGCGAGGGGTTTCATCATGAGCGCCCGCGAAATTCAGGATGAGAAGGCCATTGCACGGGAGAGGTTTGTTCAACAAGCTGCTCACGCTAATCCGGACGTTTCGACTAGCCCGTCGCGGGGAGCTAGAAGTCGCTCCACCCAGAGTAGACGGGACACTCTTGAATCGACGGCGGACGAGTTCTGCGAAACGGCAGATACATCATTGCTTCCTGTAATGCGAGTCGATGCTGCATACCTCGTGAGAGCCTTGCGGCAGTTGGGGGTTACAGCAAAACGACAGGCGCCACGAATCGCGTTCAAGGCAAAGGGTAGCATCCTGCTCCTGGATTTAGCCGACATCTCGGCAGTGCAAGCCGAAGGTAATTACGTTTCGTTGCAACGCCGACCTAATCCTTATTTAGTGCACGAGTCCCTCTCGTCCATGGCGGAGAAGCTCAAACCCTACGGTTTTATTCGCATCCACCGCTCGGTCGTCGTGAATATTTCGGCCGTGGAGGAGATCCAACCTTTGCCGACGGGGGAGTACAGGCTGCATGTAAAAGGCGGGAAGGAATACTTGGTAACGCGTACATACAAACACAACCTCAGAGATCTGGCTCAACTGTGGGTAGGCTCAGAGCGGCTTTGCGGCTAGCCGGCGGCCAGGTCAATTGACGTAACATCCCGACATTACACGCAATATAAAAAGGCGCCCACGCCACCATATCTTTTGCCCAGTGGGAACGTCCCGAGAAAAGCGGAAGGCAAATTCGCCGACCTATTGACTGCCTTGGATGCGTTCAAACAGTCGAGCCAGCATGATTGCATCAACAGCCCCCCGCTCCAAGAGCGAGTAGTTGAGATGTCCGATGCAGGTGGAACGCTCCTTTCGCGGCCCAAGAGCACACATCCGATCACCAGATTGAGTGTGCCCCAGAGCACGTTGACCGTTGGCGACGATTGTCTGTTGCCAGGCAGGAAGGATCGGCTTTCTCGTCTCCGGGCCGGCGACGACTTTTTCTTTGAAAATCCTCTTCCCAAGCGAAATGCTAAGGATGTACTATGACGCTCGCGACAGGTTCGATTCGGACATAACAGTGTTCGTTTCGGACAGGGGTTGTCATCATGGAACTCCCTCTTTGGAACGAAAAACGGTACGCGCCCTACAAATTAATAGCCCTCGTTGAAGTTCTCAATGAGCAGGGGATCCCACCGGAGGCGAGCCTGTCGGGTACCGGCTTATCGCCGGAGAGTCTTGCAAATCCTGAGACTCTCACCTCCGTTCGCCAGTACATTACGGTGTGCCACAACGCTCTTCAGCTCTCGAAAACCCGCGAGACGCCGTTTCGCACCGGCAGCCGAATTCCACTGTCGGCATATGGAATGTACGGATTCGCCCTGGTATGCAGTCCGACGATTCGCGAGTACTTTCAGGTGGCTGTTAAGTACCATCGTCTCGCAACTCCGCTTCTTTCCATGTCGTGGCGCGAGGAGGGCGATTACGTGTCATGGTTGCTCCCGATGAATCCAGCGGTCACGCATCCTGACTCGTTGATGCGTTTTCTAATAGAGCAACAGTTGACTCAACTTAGCACTCATCTGCGGGCTGTTGTCGACCAAGACTGTTGCTTGCCGATTCGCGCATCGCTTCCGTATTCGGCTCCCGCCCACTCCCATCTTTACCGGCGCTACCTGGGCTGCCCAGTCCGGTTCAGTCAACCGATTGCTGAACTCACCTATCCCAGATCAATTCTTTCCGCGAAGCCGCGCATGGCGCATGGACTTACTTCCAAGATCATGCAGGAGACCTGCGATCGCATTCTTGGCGAGGTAAAGACATCGACCGGTGTGGCCGGCGAGGTCTATCAGATCATCGCATCGACGCCCGGGACATTCACCGAGCATGGAATGCGTGGCCAGGCAACTCGCCACAACCGAGCGCACGCTCAATCGAAAGCTCAACGCTGAGGACACCTCTTTCACTCAAATTCTCGATGATGTCCGCTGTAATCTGGCAAAGGAGTATCTCCGTTCCACGAAACTCAGCATCGAGGACATCTCAGAGCTCGTCGGATTCAGTGAGGCTGCGAACTTTCGCCACGCTTTCCGCAGATGGACCGGCAGCACACCGGCCCATTATCGGCACTAAATCGCGCGAGTCTTCTTTCGACCGCAGGGAACCAGGGGGACGGGTCTGGTCGAAGTCGCGGTATTCTTCACAAGTTCAACTATGCGGGCTCTGTGATAGGTTGATTCGCGGGTAGGTTGATTTCGCAACCTCGATTCCTGCCGACTCGTATGCCAAAATTTAAAACCCTAATCAGTGGCCTGTCGTTTACCGAGTGTCCGCGCTGGCATGATGGGAGGCTGTACTTCTCAGACTTTTATACGCGACGGGTCTTTGCTGTCGCCCTGGATGGCACGAAAGAGATTATTGCTGAAGTGCCGGGCCAACCATCGGGACTTGGATTTTTGCCCGACGGGCGAATGCTGATTGTGTCCATGCGCGATCGCAAGATCATGCTTCGTGAACTCGATGCTTCTCTCGTTGAGTACGCCGATCTGTCGGACCTTGCGCCCTGGCATTTGAACGACATGCTTGTCGATTACCAGGGACGGGCATGGGTGGGTAATTTCGGGTTCGATCTGATGGGCGGCGCCGAGGTTACCACGACGAACCTGATCTGTGTCGATCCGGATGGCCGCGCGAAGGTCGCAGCCGGTGGACTTGGTTTCCCCAACGGCATGGTTCTGACTCCGAATGGCAACACGTTGATTGTTGCGGAAACAACAATGAATCGGCTCAGTGCTTTTGACGTCGCCTCCGGTGTGCTCGGCAGGCAGTGGACCTGGGCAGCCTTCGGCGACCCGCCAACGTCGACCGACTTCGCTGAGCTTTTTAGTCAGGTGGACGTTGCGCCCGATGGAATTTGTCTCGATGCGGAAGGAGCCATTTGGGTGGCCGATGCAAAAAATGGCCGTTGCATCCGGGTAGCGGAAGGTGGCGCCATCCTGGAAGAACTCAAGACCGATGGTCTTGGAGTATTCGCCTGCATGCTCGGCGGAGCCGACGGGACGAACACTCTTCGTGTGTGTCGCACCGACCTTCCACGAGGCTGAGGCATCTGCGAACCATCGCGCCGCGATTTGGATGACTCATGTCGATGTTCCCCGGGCTGGACTGCCTTAGGTTGCAAAACCAAAATTTCACCCGTTGTAAGTGCGGTGTCGAAAACTGACATCAAGTTGTCCGCTCGGAACCTGTCGCCTCCGGCCTTTGCTCTCCATTATCTTTCCGGCACCGGCTAGCGTGGGCGACGATGGCAAACAAGAATCGCAAGATCATTCTTAGCTGCGCGATTACTGGTTCGGTTCACACTCCGACGATGTCGGAGTATCTGCCCATCACTCCTCAGCAGATAGTTGACAGCGCTCTTGAGGCAGCTCAGGCCGGAGCCGCGATTCTCCATCTCCACGCCAGAGACCCCGAAAACGGCAAGCCTTCGGCGGATCCGGCGCACTTCCAGCAGATTTGCCCCGTTTTGGCGGAGCGCACCGACGCCATCCTCAATATCACGACGGGCGGCAGCGCTCGGATGAAGTATCGAAGAACGACTTGGCTATCCGCTGAAGGTCAAGCCCGAGATGTGTTCGCTGAACCTGGGATCGATGAACTTTTCGTTTCATCCCGTGGCTGAGCGGATCACGGAGTGGCGCTATGACTGGGAGCGAGAGTACGTCGAAGGCAGCAAAGACGTCGTGCTTCAGGAATACGTTCGCCGACATTGAATACATACTGCGCAATCTTGGAGAAGAAGGCACTCGGTTTGAACTGGAGTGCTATGACGTCGGGCACCTCTATAACCTCGCCTACTTTGTAGATCGGCAACATGATCAAGCCGCCGATCTTTATTCAGGCCATTTTCGGAATCCTCGGCGGGCTCGGACCCGATCCAGAAAATCTCTTCGTAATGCGATCCACCGCGGATCGATTGTTCGGCCGGGAAAACTATCAATTTTCGATGTTGGGCGCAGGACGCCACCAAATGTCCCTTCTGACAGTGGGAGCGATCCTGGGCGCAAACGTGCGCGTGGGCCTGGAAGACAGTCTTTATCTCGGCCCTGGAGTCAAAGCGAAAAGCAACGCCGAACAGGTCAGAAAGATACGGCGCATCCTGGAAGAACTTTCCTTCGAAATTGCCACGCCCTCTGAGGTCAGGGAGATGTTGCAGCTGAAGGGCAAGCGAAAACGTCCAATTCTCTTCTTCAGCGCAATCGCTCAGCGGGGGCGAGGGCCAACGGTCACCAGGATGAGCATGACTTCCTTCAAAGATCGACTTTACCCTCCTTCGGGGCTTCGCGTATTGGTGACGGCCGGGGCTTCTGGTATAGGAGCCGTCATTGCATCTGCATTCGCGGAAACCGGCGCCAAAATCCACATTTGCGATATCGACGATGCTGCCCTGGCCGCGTTCCAGAAGTCCCTGCCTGGCTCTCAGGCGAGCAAGGCCGATGTGGCCGATGAAAAGCAGGTGGCAGCGATTTTCGAAGCGCAGCGCAAGAAATTTGGCGGCCTCGATGTCCTGATCAATTGTGCCGGCATCGCCGGACCGACAGCTGGAGTTGAAGACATTACCGAAGAAGACTGGGATCGCGCCATCGAGGTAAATCTCAATGGCCAGTACCGCTGTCTGCATCACGCGGTGCCGATGCTGCGACAGTCAAAGCTCGCTAACGTCATCTGCATTTCGTCAATCGCCGGCCGCATGGGCGTGCAGTGGCGCACTCCGTACGTCGCAACCAAATGGGCGATCGTGGGAATTGTTAAATCGCTCGCCATTGAACTCGGGCCCAGCAACATCCGGATAAATGCCGTACTGCCCGGCATTGTAGAAGGACCGAGAATGGATGGCGTAATTCGAGCTCGCGCCGAACTCGAAGGCGTGGACGAAGCGACGATGCGGAAGGAATATCTCAAGAAAATTTCATTGCGCCGCATGGTGACTGCCGATGATGTCGCTTTGATGTGTCTTTTTCTGTGTTCGCCGGCTGGACAGAACATTACAGGACAGGCCATCAGCGTAGATGGAAATGTCGAGTCTTCGTAGATCCTAACTGCTGCCAGAACGGGAGGATTGCTTCCATGTTGAATGCAAACCTCGAGGAAACCGATGCGTTACTCCCAACTGATTCGACCGGCTCGCAAACAAATCGTCTCGCCCTACCGCGGCGCATTCATGGCGCTCTGTCTTAGTGCGCACTATTTACAGCTTGCAGTCTGCTATGCGCGCAAACAGGTGGAACAGGCGCCATCAGCGGTGCGATCACGGACCCCACCGCAGCAATGTTGGCGGGTGCTCAGGTCAAAGTTACGGATGTGGCCACGGGCTACACGCGAACCTCGCAATCCAACGACCGTGGACTTTATCTTGTCTCCCTGCTTCCACCGGGGCACTACACGCTCGAAGTCACGAAACAAGGGTTTAAGGTTGCCTCGTCGTCGGACGTGCAAGTGATTGTGGCGGAGACAACGGTACTCAACATACGCATGGAAACGGGCGCGGTGACGGAAACGATTACCGTGGCCGCTTCAAGCGTGGAGTTGCAGACCGAATCCAGTGAATTGGGTCGCGTGACGGATTCCGAGATGCTTGCGAACCTTCCGTTGGTTACGCGTAACTTCACCCAGGTCATCGGCTTGAACCCAGGCGTCTCGCAAGAGGCAAACAACGCGAGCGAGATCGGAAGAGGCGGCGGCAGCCAGGAAGCGAATCCCGCGGGCGGAAGCATCATGAGCCAGGGAGCCACTTCGACTGACAACAACTTTCAAATGAACGGCCTCACGATCAACGACGTCCAGGGTTCATGGATTTACTCGGCGGGAATTCCCGCTCCCAATCCCGACACCATCCAGGAATTCAAAGTGCAGACGGCCACTGTTTGATGCCACGACCGGACGCAATGCCGGCGCCAACGTCGATGTCATTACGAAAGGCGGGCACCAACGAATACCACGCATCCATTTTCGAGTATTTCCGGAACGAGGATCTCAACGCCAATGACTGGTTTGCGAATCGTTCTGACCAGCCGCGTGGCATTCTGCGGCAAAATCAATATGGTTTTACCGCAGGCGGTCCGGTGATCAAGAACAAGCTTCTGCTCTTTGGTTCCTGGCAGGGCACCAAGCAGTACAATTCCACCGACCCATCGAACCATAAATTCGTCTTGCTCCCTCCCCTTACCAACGACCGGTCGGCAGCGGGATTGGGAGCGGTTTTCGCCGGCGATTACGGCTACCTTGGCCCAGCTGTTCGGCACGATCGACGCCGATGGCTCAAATATCGCTCCCCAGGCATTGGCGCTGTTCCAGGCCAAGCTGCCCAACGGTCAATACGTAATACCGACGCCGCAAACGTATCAACCCCTCTCGTCCCGCTTGAGATGCAGGGCAGTGCATATCTGAGCTCGCCCGGCTTCTTCAATGAAAACCAATGGATGGCGAACGGCGACTACCTCGTATCCGACCGCAACAAGATCGCAGTTCGCTATTTCGGCGCGCTCAGCGACGTGGAGTGGACCAGCTCTATACGAGACGGAAGGATTTCCGCTCTATCAGCCAGAGCGCTTCGATGTGGCCTCCATCGGAGACACCTACACGCTGAGCCCCACCCTGGTGAACCAATTCGTGGTCGGTTTCCATCGGTCGACCTCGAACCAGACCTACGGCAATGCGTTTACCTTCTCGAGCCTGGGCATGAACGTTCCGGCAGAGGATGACGCATACCCCAATATCTGGATCGTAGACGATGGCTTCCAGACGGGCACAACTTCGGCGTTGAGATTCTTGCAGGAGGAGTACCAATTTGCCGACACATTGTCCTGGGTCAAGGGAAAGCATCAGTTCACCTTCGGTGGCGGCTTCACCTCCGGCAGGGACAATATGTCGAAATTTGACTTCGAGGCCTATGTGCTTCCGCTAACCTGGGCGGATTTTCTGCTGGGGCAAAGTTACTTGCCCTATGGAGTTCCATACAGCAATATTTACGAGACGTACGAGGGTATTGGGGACTTCGCGCGCGACTGGCGATACAAGGATGCCAACGCCTTCGTTCAAGACAACTACAGAATAACGAAGCGTCTCACGCTCAACCTGGGCCTGCGCTACGAGCGCATAGGCGACCTCGGGTCTGCCAATGGCGGGGGCAACGTGGATGTGTCCACAGATCAATCCCAATCCACCTGCGGCGGGCAGTCTCGACGGCTACCTCGTTAACTCCAATTACAACGGCCCCCCTCTCCCCACGGGAGTGATTCAGGGGAAGAACAAATTCGGGTTCAATGGCGACGGCCAGAATACGTGGAATCCACGCTTCGGTTTTGCCTGGCTGCTGCCCGGTTCGGATCGGTTTGTTCTTCGGGGAGGCGTCGGCATCTATCACACTACGACCGAGGGCCAGATGAATCTTCTGCTGTGCGCGGAAGCTCCCACCGGTCTATGGAGTGTCCTTACAGGAACGTATAACGCAGCTTCAACCGATGCCAGTCCCTTCCCGGCTGCTCCGAACCTTCCCCGTGTTTACGCCTTACTCCCCCTCAACCGAATTCACCCTGGCTGCGCTGGCCATGGACTGGCGTCCTCCGACGATCTATCACTATAGCCTTGGCCTGCAGATCCAAACTCCCGGGCGGCGCCATCCTGGACGTCACGTACGCCGGAGCACGCGACCTGCACACAATTCTGGGCAGGTCGATCAACCAGGCGCCTCTGGCCTCTCCCGAAAACCCGATTCGCGGCCAGACCACCAATACCGTTGCCAACATTCCCCTTCGCGCACCCTATCTCGGTTGGACAGCGAACACGATGTATTACTTCGGACCGATGGCGAGGCCTGGTACAACTCTTTGCAAGCATCGCTAACGCAGAAATTGAGACATGGTTTTCAGTACCAGGCTGCCTACACCTGGATGCGATTGCTGAGCCCCGTACCGGGCTTTACCACGGGGTCGAACGAATTCGGACCAACCGGCGATCAGACCGCGCTCCGCGCTCACGAGTCCGGATACGGACCGGATTACAATGTCCGGCCGCAGCGGTTTGTGCTGTCCGCGTACTATGCTCTCCCGACTCCGGCGAAATCCATCCTTTCCTGGCAAACGCGCTCGGTGGGTGGAGTCATTGCAACCGTTACTGTGGTCCAGGACGGCCAGCAGAGCAGCATTACCTTCAACAACATCTACAACGCCTACGGCATTACCTCCGACCGGGCGAGCTACGCGCCAGGTTGCACGCGAAAAATGTAGCGACCAGCGGATCGATCAGTCAAAGAGTGAACAACTACATCAACACATGCTTGCTTCACGGCCCCGGCGAGTGATCGGTGCCGACGGGGTTGCCACGGGTTTTGGGAACACGCCCAACGGCATCCTGCGGGACCCTGACCAGGCCGTTGTCGATCTCTCGCTCAGCAAGAACCAGAAAGTGCCTTGGCCGAGGGAAGGCGCCAGCGTGCAGTTACGGGCTGACTTTTTCAATGCTCTCAACCACCCGAATTTTGCGGCTCCCGACAATGCCTACACTACGACGCCCTCAGCCTTTGGGACTATCACTTCGATGAGTACCAATCCGAGAGTGATTCAACTCGCGTTGAGGTTTGCGTTCTGATGAACACAACGACGATTGCTGGCCGTTCAGAGATTTAACGGTAGAACAACATGAATAGATTTCGGACGCAGACGTGGACACTCGTCGTTGTAATACTTGGGGCGATGAGCGTGACGACGGCAGTTGGTCAGGGCGCAGCGCAAACCGCACGCAACGAAGAATTTGTTCAGCGCAGTGGAACCAAGTTGACACTGGGTGGTGCGGACTTCCGCTATAGCGGCCCGAATATCGAGTGGCTTGGAATTGAAGCTTATGGTCCCGACGATTCTCTGGGACCTCGATACCCTTCACACCTTGAGGTGGATGACGTCCTCGATACCGCCAAGATGATGGGAGCGCGTGTCGTGCGTTCGCAAACCATGGGCGATAGTGTGGGATGTGATCTCTGCCTGGAGCCTAAGGCCGGAGTTTTCAATCCCGAAGCTTTCAAGGTCGTCGATTATGCCATCAAAGCCGCACACGAGCGGGGGCTGCGCCTCATCATTAGTCTGGTGGGCGACTGTTCGAATTGCGAAATGGCTGGCGAGGGAGAGTACCTGCTTTGGAAGGGCAAGCGAGACTTCCGACAGTTCTTTACCGACCCGGAGGTCATCGCCGAATTCGAAGAACACATCCGCGCCGTCCTCACCCACAAGAACGTATATACGGGAATTGCCTACAAGGACGATCCCACCATACTGGCTTGGGAGAATTGCAACGTGTGCGGTATTTTTGTGGCGTCCCCGGGCAAGACAGAGCCTTACCTTCCCTGGATCGATACCATCGGAAGTTTTATTAAATCCATCGACAAGAAGCACTTGTACGAAGACAACAGCGGCTTCTTCCTTTTTGATCAGAAAGCGTTAGATGCGACAACTCCTGACGTCGTGACGTCGGAATACTATCCGCACTGGGATGCACTTTTTGGAGGCGGGCAGAAAACAACGGCGGAGACCTTCTCCAAGCACGCTGCGACGGTGACAGGAAAAGGCAAGGTATATGTGGTCTGCGAGTTCGGCTGGGATGTCACCGACTGGCCCACGCGCGAAGGTTTGCAAAAGGTGTTGAATGCTTTGGAGTCCGATCCGAAGATCTCTGGCGACGGCTACTGGGCCCTTCAGGCGCATGCAGATAAGTTCGGCTGGCAACTGATTCCCGCGCCCGCCAAAAGTGTTTCCTACGCGAAGTGGGGCGAAACCGGTGAATGGTGGTCGTTATTCTATGGCGGAGTCAAAACGCTTGTGGATTCCGCCGAAGACATGCAGGCTCGCGCCGAGCTTCTGCGGACGCACGCCTATGTCATGGCAGGTTTACCGGTGCCTCCCCATCCAGTGTGTGCGCCTCCAGTCATCACCTTTAAGGGCATCGGATTACTGGGATGGCATGGTTCGGCCGGGGCAGTCGTCTATAGCGTGCAGCGCCGGATCGGTGACTCAGCCCAATGGGAGACAGTCTGCGACCGATGCGCCACGGACGCCGACACTCCCTGGGTGGATACCGATGCGGAGAAGAGTTCGATCACGAATCTGTTCGCGACCAAATACCGCGTGATCGCCTATAACGCAGACGGCAAAGCGAGTGATCCATCGGCGGAACGCTAGCGTGAATGACTACCGGCAAGAGGAAGCGCGGCGAAATCGCCCAGATCGATCTACCGTCCCACCTTGAGGCTGCGACTCCCGGGACGACGTGCCTGGGTTGCTCTTGGCATGCTGTGGTTTGTCTACGTCCTGAACTTCCTGTCGCGGCAGCTCCCGGCGATCCTTGCGAAGCCGATCCAAGATAGTCTGCACGTCTCCGACGGCAAGTTTGGCTTGGTCAGTGGCCTCTACTTTGCGCTCTTTTATTGCTTCATCTCGATTCCGGTCGGATGGATGGCCGACAAGACGAACAGATCCAGGGTGCTGGCGGCGGCGTGTGCGATTTGGAGCGCTGCGACGATGTGCTGCGGCCTCGCCGGCAACGTATCCGCAACTTGTCGTCGCGTATATGGCGGTCGGCTTCGGCGAAGCCGGCGGCGTTCCGCCCTCCTACTCGATTATTTCCGACTACTTTCCCACCCGGCCGCCGGGGAACAGCGCTGGGTCTCTTCAATCTCGGGCCCGCGTTCGGCGCGACACTAGGGATCGCATTCGGCGCTTCCATCGCCGCCGCTTTCAGTTGGCGCTATGCATTTCTTTTTCTTGGCAGCATCGGCCTGTTCGCGGCAATCGCGGTCCTTCTGTTCGTGCGCGAACCCCGGCGCGGCGGTTTGGACCGCATTTCGCACCAACTGGCCGCGAGCAAGACCGGATTCTGGCGGACGCTCACGATGTTTTTTGCGCGGCCTTCTCTCCGACTTGCCGCTTTCGCTTCCGGCGCCAACCAGTTCATCACCTACGGTCTGGGCAACTTCGTAGTCCTCTTTCTTATGCGTGAGAAAGGCATGGCGCTCAAACAAATCGCCGTCTACTACGCATTGGTTGTTCTGATCGGAGTGGGCGGGGCTATGTTCGTCTCAGGCCGGTTGATTGACCGGTTCACGCGAACCTCGAAACAGGCCTATGCCCTGGTTCCCGCTATCTCGCTCGCTCTGGCCGTTCCCTTCTACCTGGCTTTTGTCTGGGCGCCCTCGTGGCATCTTGCCCTGTTCTTCCTTGTCGGCACGCTGTTTCTGAATTATTTCTATCTCTCATCGATGGTCACGCTTGTGCAGGAAGAAGTGCGACCGGACCAGCGCGTCATGTCGGGCGCATTGCTATTGCTGGTCATGAATTTCATCGGTCTTGGCCTCGGCCCGACTTACGTAGGCGCAGCCAGTGACTTTTTTCGACGCAGCCCATCCCCATCGCTCGTTACAGATTGCCCTTTACACACTCGCGCCGTTTTATGTCGTGGCTATTTTACTGTTCTTAAGACTCGCGCGCGTGCTTTCACGCGAGAACAATACGCGTGGGAGTTACCGTATGAGCCTACCTCGTTACTTGCTTCATCTGGAGCGCCGTGGTCGGCTGTTTTGCCGGCTGTCTTGCTACGTCGCCTTTATATTGCGCCCAACGCGAACACAACCGCGGCATCCCATCCGATGCCAAACGCAGCCCAATTGTGAACTCTCCTGCCGGCGAGGTAGAGGGACTGATCGAAGGCAAACTGCATGTCTTCAAGGGCATCCCATATGTGTTGCCTCCCGTCGGCCCGGCGCGATGGAGCCCGCCCAGTCCTATGCCTCGCTGGAAAGGCGTCCGAAAAGCGACTGAGTTCGGGCCCGCATGCTTGCAGCCCAAACCGCAACTCTCGAACATCTACACTCGCGATCCGATGCCGATGAGCGAGGATTGCCTGACGCTGAATATCTGGGCTCCCGCTGACGCGCGCAACGCGCCAGTCTTCTTCTGGATATACGGCGGCGCGCTGGTTGGAGGGGCGAGCAGGGAGCCGTTCTATGACGGCGCGCGGCTCGCTGATCAGGGCATCGTTGTTGTTTCGATCAACTATCGATTGGGTGTCCTCGGCTGGCTTGCGCATCCCGAACTCAGCGCTGAGTCGCCTCTATGGAGTGTCCGGCAATTATGGCCTGCTGGATCAGATCGAGGCGCTGCGATGGGTTCAGCGCAACATCGGCCGCGTTCGGCGGTGATCCTTCCAACGTGACCATCGCCGGCGAATCCGCCGGGGCACTGAGCGTGATGTACCTCATGGCAGCGCCTGCCGCACGAGGCTTGTTCTCGAAGGCAATCGCGGAAAGCGCCTACATGATCTCCGATGCCGGAGCTGAAAAAACGCAAGTTCGGCTCACCGTCTGCAGAGGAAAGCGGAACAAAGCTTGCAGCCGCCCTTCACGCGCCGAACATTGCGGCTTTGAGGGCGATGGATGCAGCCAAGCTGGCTGCAGGCCGCGCCGGCAGCCATGTACTTTCCATGGCCGACCATTGACGGCCACGTCGTTGCCGCGCCAACTGGTCGATGTTTTCGACCGGGGCGAACAAGCGCCTGTGCCGCTCCTCACTGGCTTCAACAGCGGCGAGATCCGCTCGTTAAGAATCCTTGCCCCGCCTCCTCCGGCGACTGCCTCCGAGTACGAAACCACGATTCGTGAACGGTATCTCGATCTGGCTGATGAATTCCTGCGGCTCTATCCCAGTACCAACCTGCAGGAGAGTGTATGGGCCACGACCCGGGACGCTCTTTACGGCTGGACCGCGGAGCGACTCGTCAGAAAACAGACGGCACTAGGGCAGCCGTCTTTCCTCTACTTTTTTGATCATGGCTACCCAGCCGAAGAGGCCGCTGGCCTTCATGCCTTCCACGCCAGTGAATTGCCCTACGTGTTTGGCACGTTCGACGCACGCCGCCGCTTTGGCCGAAAATTCCAGCGAAGCCAGAAGAGACGAAGCTTTCCGACGCGATGATTGGCTATTGGAGTTCCTTTGTACGTACAGGACGGCCACGGGCCGCGAATGAACCTGACTGGCCGGCGTTCGGATCAACGGGCGCCTACATGAGCATTCACGCGATGCTCCGCACCCGTCGGACCATCTTATGCCCGGGATGTACGAGCTCAACGAGGAGGTCGTTTGCAGGCGCCGAGCAAGCGGAGACATCCCGTGGGGCTGGAACGTCGGCGTAGTCTCACCGAAAATCCCTCCTCCGACGGCGCAGTGTAAAGACGGTGTTTTTTCGAGCCGATGACGATCAGAATCTGCAATTCAGAGAACGGGAGTGCGATTTCTGGGCTTAGAATTTCGCAAATTCCCAGTATTTTCCCTGTTAGCAGGGAACTTGGCCGGAGAAAAATTAGCGCTAGACTGCGCGCTCCGCCAGCTCACTCATAGGTAAGGCACTTAACTACTACTGAAAAGAGCCCTTGGCCTTGACGCCCTCACCTGGAACACAAGTGGAGCACAATAGGGCTTCGGAGAACTGCCTCATTGCCGCAATCGCATCCGGTGACGCGGTCTTGATGTAGTGGTTTTGTGTCGTTGGAACTGTGCTGTGCCGTAGAATGCGTTGGATCACCGAATCATCCACGCCCAGGCGATTTAGATTCGATGCCAAGCCTCTGCGGAACCCATGCCATGAGATCCAACGCTAATCATAAGGTAATCAGTCGGTTTATTGCGGCTCGAAACAATTTAAACGGGAAACGCATTCTCTTCGCGTCTCCCGTTTTTCGATATCGTGCAAGTACTACTCGGCCGGCGACCAGTACTCATCCGGATTGTATTGCTGAATGGTGGCTGCGATCTTAACCGTGTCAGGGCCCAGATCCCGTTCATAAACGACGCCTTCCCGGCTGATCATGAACGTCATGATTCCGGTCTCGCCATACTTGACGGGTGTTGCGAGGATGGCAAAACCGCCGGTCATTCTTCCATCTACCATATAGCTCTTTGCTCCACCCCGCGCGTCGTCGCCTTGTGCGGTGAGAATGCGTAAGGTATAGCCATCCGTGACCAGGGGCTCCTGCGGAGGATAAGAATCGAACGGAGCCCTCGAGAATTCGCGTGAGTTGCCAAGCGGACTAGTAGTCTGGGATTGGGACAGAGGCCAATAGAGACCGCCCTGTTTGCCCGAAGTGCCGATGAGCTGCTGGTATTCAGGCGAGGCGCCAAGGGTGTGGTAGTAGATTTCTTCTGCGTCGGCGAGAGCATAGCAAGCATCGATAGCGAGCAGTTCGTTCCGACCGATGTCGCGCGCCCTCACTTCTTCGGCTCCGGCAACCGCGTCGAAATACCACTGGCCTGAGGAATTCTTCGCGAGAGGGACGGGAAAGGCAAAGTTATCAGCCCCGATATAGAGCACGCGGCTGCCATCGGTCATGTCGACCCAACGATTCATCTTCTCGTACTTGGACACGAAGGCTCGCATGGCGGCCTCATCGGCTTCCCGATCGCCAGTCGTCAGCAGCGCCTTGGTGTCGGCGCCCAAGATTTTCGCCAAGGCGGCCTCATCGCCGTTGTTGGCGGCCTGCTCCAGTGCAGCACCGGCTTCGGCTGGTGACTGGAATGTGGCCTGGGAGTTGCGGGTGAGCGGCCGATTACCGGTTTTGATTACCGCCATGCCCGCTACGGCTGCTACAACAAGCGCGAGCCCGGCGATTAAAATCACGTTTTTCAATTTCCACGTTTTGTCTGCATTCGGTTTCATTTTTAATCTCCTCGATTTTGATTTCGCGATGTTTTTCGATTCCCTTTTACCGACGGCGTGCGCCACCACCACCGCCGGAAGAGCGATGCTGAGCCGGGGCGTGCATCTGCGCCACGTGCTGTTGGGGACGTCGTCCGGCCATACTGGCGCGGCCGCGGTTGCTTTCCACGCGGTTGGCTGAGCCGTTTCCGCTGAGGCGGGAGCGATTCTGATCGGCACCCACAGGGTGGGTATCACCGCTACGGTTTTGACCGAGCATCTGCCCACCGTGGTTCGGAGTTGTGCTCGCGTGCTGCACACCGCCATTGCCGCCAATCATTCCGTGATCGCCGTTCTGCCCACCGTTAGGGCCACGGTCTCCCCAGGAGGTGCCGTCAGCGTGAGGCTGTGTTCCAGATGGATGCTGGACGCCACCATTGCCGCCGATTAGTCCGTGATCTCCGTTGTGTCCGCCATTCGGTTGGTCGTGCGGATTGGTACCGGGGACGTCGTGATGAAAGTCACCGTTGGGACCGTAATAGCCGTTCGGGTGATAGTCGCCGTTTGGTCCGTAATGAGTGTCGGCGCCAGGATGATAGCCAGAATTGTTCGCCCAGGGGTGATAGCCGTTGTAGTTCGTGTTGTTCCAGGTGTGATTATTGATATAGGTGGTGTGGTTGTAGATGATGGTCGAACCGCCGCCCCCACCCCAGCCGCCGCCCCAATTCACATTCCAGGAGTGCCAGCCCCAGCCAAAACCTCCACCCCATCCGCCGCCTCCATACGTGGCGCCAACCGCAATGCCACTTCCAAAGTAGAGACCAAAGGATGCGACCGGCAGGGGCGGAGCCACATACATCGGCACCACCACGGCCGCGCCGTAAACCACCGCCGGGTTGTATTGCGGAACATAGACAACCTGCGGGTTCGCCGGCTGAATCACGATCGTTGAGGACGCCGGCTGAGTGACCGTGATCTGCGAGTTGGATTGCAGCGTTCCTGCCGCTTGCGCTTTCGCGCGCATCACTTGCACTGCCGCCATCACATCGGATTGTTGATTCGCGAACGCCTGTCCGAGGCTCGACGTCCACGAGAGGTTATGAGCCAGGTTATCCAACACGGAAGAAAACTGCGTTAGAGCCTTGATGCTGGGATCCCAGGATTGCTGATCAACAGCTTGCGCGAGGGCTGCGCCGGTCAGGTTTCTGTTTTGTGCCAGCCAGTCGTCTGCGTATGTGATCTGGTCCGGATTCGTAGCCGCCGCGAGCACTTGTGCGACCAGCGCGTCGGGATACAACGCGATCGGTGCGACCAGTGCGTCAAGTTGATCCGATGACAGGGGCGCAGGT
Source organism: uncultured Acidobacteriaceae bacterium (assembly GCA_963827005.1). GTDB lineage: Bacteria > Acidobacteriota > Terriglobia > Terriglobales > Acidobacteriaceae > Sulfotelmatobacter. Next base: position 122,445 of record CAWGZD010000003.1, on the reverse strand, counting down.
GTGGGGCCGGAATTGGAGCTGTCTTGCCCCGCGGAGCCGCTTTGCGCCGCGGAAGCCGCTACCGGCTGCGAAGCAGCTTGCGGTTCGGGCGCATACTGAGGTTCAGCAGCTGGCGCGGGAGACGGCGGCGTCAAGACAGGCTGATAGTTATACGCAGGCGCGGGTGGAACTGCCTGAGCTATCGGTGGATTACGTTGGGCCTGCCATGGAGCGTGCTTCCCATGGAGTCCGTATGTCCCGGACATGTTATCGCCGTAGATCTGTCCCATGAACGTCAGAACGTTGCGAGTGACCGTACTGAAGCGAATGTGGTGGATATTTACTTCTCCTTGAATCGGCCCCGACTGGTTTGGACCTTCGAAGTATCCGGTAATTCTGTTTCCATATTGTTCGATCTGGACATGCTTCACTTCGATCTGACCGTCCTGGATTCTGGTGGAGTAAATTGTCCAGTTGCCTTGCACGTTGTCCGGGGGCTGCTGGGCCAGGGTTGTGTTGCAAAGAATCAGCGACGCGAGAACTAAACCAGCAAGCCTCAGTGTCGCGTTCATTGTCGCGCTCATTTTCTTCATGACATCGTCCTCTAACTGCTATTCGATTTGCGACCCATTCGCCTCATCCTGTCCGCTATCGGGATAATCGCCCTTGGTCAGGAATCTTCGTGTTCGCTGCAGGTACTATGCGGTTTCTTGCAGGGACAAGGCATCTCACGATAAGAAGTTTTTTCGATAACGCTGTGGGAGATATCTGAGATACCACTTTTGGCTATGACCAAACCTGGGTAGACCCTAGGTATTCGTTACGCGAGGGACAATGATTTTACGGCGCCCGAAGAAGTAGGCGTCGAGCGAGAATGCTCCCGGGCCCAGCAACGTGATCGCAATGACTGTAGCCAGCGGGCTCATACCTAGCAGGCCAGTCATGGAAGCGCTCCACTCCGGATGCAACCAGCGAATCGCAATGCCCGCGAGCGCTGAAAGGGAACCTGCCAGTGGGGTCAAAAATCCCAATATAAAAGAGATGCCGATTACGAGAGCGAGCAGGCCCGGAGCCCACATTCCATTGTTAGAGATTTGCGGTTCGATCAGCCAGGAGAAAGCGTGAATCAACAGTCCCGCGCCGACTGTGACTCGCAAGAGCAACAGGCCGGCTCCCGGCAAGCCGCCTGGAAATGTGGAATACCACCGCCGCAAGACTAGCCTCCTCAACTGCTCCGTAATGCCACAAGATAGAGACTATCGAGTGAGCGCGGAAGGCGAATCTGCCGGATCTGAAATTTTGAAGTACCACTATAGTCGTAGTCTGCAATACTCCCGATTGCGAGGCTCCGACTGGGGATCTCAAAGATGGATGATGCCGCGACGGACGGCAATCGTGATTGCCTGGGTGCGGTCGTTGGCTCCCAACTTGGCCATGATGTGCTGGATGTGAACCTTAACGGTTCCTTCCGAGATAAAGAGTTTTTCGGCGATATCCCGGTTACGATTGCCTTCGGCAACCTGCTGCAAAATCTCAATCTCGCGGGTTGTCAGCCCTTCATCGCTGTAGTGGTCGGCGAGCCGTGCAGCTACTTCGGCGGGGATTGCCTTCTTGCCGGTATGCACTTTACGGATAGCCTCCAGCAAGACTTGGGGCGGCATGCTCTTGACGATGTAGCCTGCCGCTCCACCTTCGAGAGCGCGCTGCATTTCAACGTCGCCTTCCGACGATGTGACAATGATGATCCGAGCCTCGGGAAACTCGCTTCGGATCGTGATCATGGCGTCGATGCCGTTCATGTCCGGCAGTCTTACATCCAGGAGCACGACATCCGGCCGATGCTGCCGAAAGAGTTGGATCGCTTCCTTGCCCGTCGATCCCTGCGCCGCCAGTTCCATCTCGGCTTGATTCGTGATGAGTGCGGCAATCCCTTCGCGCACTAACGGATGATCATCGACACTGAGAACGCGGATACGCTCGGAATCGCTCACTTGGGTGGCTCCTCGCCCGATTTCGCGATGATTCGCCGCGACCGCCAAGGATACAGTCTGGTGAGCCAACTCCAAAATGGGTTCGAAGAAGCGCGTTCGAATGCCAACTTTCCTGGAATCCAAAGTCGCACGACGGTTCCAGCCTTGGCCCGACTTAACACCTTTAATCGGCCGCCAATCCGTTCCGCTCGCTCCCGCATGTTCGTTAAACCCCAATGTCCTTCTCGTCCTGACTTCAGCAGCTCTTCATCGATACCGCAGCCATCATCCCGGACCGAGACGCGCAAGTTGCGTGAAACGTAGCCCACCTTGACTTCGATCGCGCTCGCTTCGGAGTGTCGGAACGCATTGATCACAGCTTCGCGAACGATGAGGTAGACCTCATCCCGAATGAGTGGGCGCAAGAGTTCGGGTTCGCCCTCACTAATTACCCGATAGTCAATGTTCGCGGGGAGGGGAAATTCGCCGCCAAGCCGCGAAAGGGCTTCTTCCAGATCGCTCTGAGAAGACGTGGTTGTGCGCAAGGCCAACAGAGTATTGCGGCCTTCTTTGCTCACCTGCGTCAATAACTCCATGCCACGTTGCACCGAGAGCTTCGCCGGGGAATCGGTGGGTAAGCGGTTATTCGCAACATCAAAGTGGATGGAAGCACTGAAAATTCCCTGCAAGAGCGTGTCATGCAGGTCGCGCGCGATCCTCTCGCGTTCCTCAAGACGGTCATCGAACCGGGCTTGGATGCTCGTGGCCAAACGGCGCACTCGAAGAGCATAGAGCAACCATAGGATTCCGACCCCCGCCAAAACACTTAGTGCTCGAAACCATGCGGTCTGAAAGAACGCGGGGAGAATGGTAAAGCGCGCGGTCGCGCCCTGTTCGTTCCATACTCCATCGTTGTTGGCCACAATTACGTGGAATTGATAGTTCCCGGGAGGCAGATCGCTGTAGAAAGCTCGGCGACGATTCTCCGGATCCTGCCAGTCTGCATCGCGTCCTTCAAGCTTATAGCGAAACCTCACTTTTTCCGGTACTACAAGGCTGAGTCCCGTGTAGTCGATCTCGATATCACGAGTTCGTGCCGGGAGCTGAAGCTTTTCGCTCACAGCATACTTTTTTCGGTCTGCAATGATCTGTTCCACAACCACGGGGGGCGCAATGTTGTTCCTCTCCAGATGCTCGGGATCAACCACCTGCAAGATATTTTCGTTGGCAAACCAGAGCTTGCCGTCGGGTGCTCTCGAAACTTCCGGCCGGAAGTTCGTCAGACCGGGTTGCGCACCGTCGAAGACATCCAAAGTTCTCACTCGTAACTTAAGATCGGGTTGTTGCCACCAGCGTTCTAGTTCGGCGGAATCGATTGCAACGAGTCCGCATTGCGTATCAAGCCAAAGAGAACCATGGCCATCCCTCACCAGGGCGAACACATCGTCGCAAGGAAGCCCGTTATGAGAATTCAGGGCTTCTACCTTACCTTCTTTCCAGCGGAACAAGCCTGCCTGCGTCACCCACCATGCCGAACCATCCGCGTCTACCAGCAGGTTCCGAACCGAAAAAGCCCCGGCACGATTTGTCGTCGTCATTTCCAACTGACCCTGCTTGTAGCGGGCTAAATTCCCATTCGATAGTCCTAGCCAGATCCCGTCCTTCGGATCGGCGGCCAAAGAGAGCACGCGCGGAATTCGTGGCGGCTTGATTTCTTCACGGACTGCCAGATCTTGGATCCGAAAAAGGGCTGGTTCCGTCGTCGCTACCCAAATGTTGTGATCAACATCTTCGGCGATAGCGGTGACAACTCCGAGGGAACCACCGTCAGGTTTTGTGACCCAGCGAAATCGAGCGTTCTCGTAGACTGTGAGTCCGCTATCCACTCCAACCCATACATGTCCACTCTGGTCTTCGAATAGCGAGGTGATCAACGTTCCCGGCAGCCCTTTTTGTCGACCGATTCCGTTGAACGTATCGTGACCAAAGCTGTCGTGGCGAAGCACATCTAACGCGTTTAAGTTCCCAATCCACACCGAACCGTCACGGGATGCGAGTACCGAATCCACGTCTTCTGAAGTCAGTCCCTCGTGGATCGAATAGCTCACCACGCGAGCATCGCGAAAGCGGTCAATGCCTCTGGAAGTTGCTACCCAAAGATCGCCCTCGTGATCCTCGTAAAGCCCCTGGACTGCATCGCTTGACAGGCCATCAGCGCTGCCGAAGTGGTCCGCCTGGCCGGCATGAACCCTGTAAAGTCCATTGTTGGCGGTGCCCAGCCACAGGTCGCCTACGCGGTCCCTCAGCAGCGTCGAAACGTGCATTTCCGGACCGTCTAATCCAGGCAAAATGTAATCCCGCCAAACTCCTTCGCGCAATTCCTGAAGTCCTAGTCCTTTCCCTTGCTGCCTCATGCCCACGAGGACCGAATCGTCGTTGCCCGCAGCAATCGCGCTCACTCCAGCCAGGCCTTGGACACGCATCAGGGCTTTGACGACGTATGTCTTCGCGTCGCCCGATTTCCAGCGGCAGACGCCAACGGAGCTGCCGATCCAGAGGTTTCCGTGGACGTCATTGAACAATGGCTGGGCATAAGGAAACGGAATTCCTTCCGCCGTACCGTGGCAGCGCAACGCGTTGGCCGCGACTTCGCAAAGGGCGCCCTCCGCGTCCCGGACTTGGCTGCGGGTCAGCCAGACCATGCCCTCGGAGTCTTGTACGATGGCCTCGACAAACGCTGGTTCACCGGGGAAAGTGAACAGCTCCCCCTTACTCCAGCGCGCCAATCCTCTAGCGGTTCCAATCCACAGACTTCCGTCGCTTGTGCCCAGCAGCGAATGAATCCGTGAACTCGGCAACGCCTCGCCGTTCGGTGGCGTCCAGGGAACGAACTGGATTCCGTCAAAGCGCACCAGTCCTGCTTCCGTTCCAATCCACAGGTATCCATCTGCAGTTTGCGTGATTGTCTGGGGGGCACCGCCGAAAAAGCCGTCCTGAATACGCCACGCTGTATGCCCGTACTGTGAAATTCGGCGGTTCGGAGCGAGCGCAATGGCTGAAGAGCAAAGAATTATTCCCACGACCGCGAGAACGATCGCGCTCGCTGTGACCGTTCTCACCGTCCATCGGAGAGGATTCTGTCGAGTGTCTGTCACGCTGGAGGCGCTATTGGGATAGCAATTGCACTTCGCGCCGCAGCTATTCTCGCGCAAGGTTCTTAGAACCGCCACAAAAATAAAGGCAAATCTGCCAAATCGGACGGTGGCAGACGATTACGCGGACATTTTCCACTTCGCGAAAAGACAATGAGCCTGTCACCCCAGCCACTGCGGATTCTGGTAAGTTCCGTCGAAATGGTGGCTTGTCTTGTACAGTTCATACTCTCCCGATTGCGCGGCTTGAGCAGTCTTTGCCAGCAGTTTTGAAACCGCCTCCTCGCTGAGAGGCCGAAAACTACGAGCCGCGTCGATGGCCTGCTGCAGTATGGGAAGTGAATCGCACCCGGTAATGACAACACTGGTCGGGAGGTTCATCGAGTAGTGTAAGCACTCAACGGCCGTCACTGTTTTGCTGTGGAGGATGTATGGGTCTCCCATCGGCTTCATCCCGAGTACGCCGATGTTTTGCTTGAGCAGAACCGGAATAACCTTTGCTTCGAAGCTGTTGAAGTGAGCGTCCATCACGTTGAGTGGCATCTGCACAGTATCAAACGTGAATTGATGAGCTGACGCGGTGCTGAGCATCTTCAAGTGGACGTCCGGGCTCTTGTGGCCGGTGAATCCGATGTAGCGAACCTTCCCATCCTTTTGTGCCTGCAGTATGGCTTCCAGCGCACCGCCGGAAGCGAATATACGGTCGGGGTCAGTGTCACGAATTACTTCGTGAAACTGAAGGAGGTCGATCCGATCGGTTTGCAGCCGTTTCAACGATTCGTTGATCTGCTTTTCGGCAGTTTTCTTGTCCCGACCATCGATCTTTGTCATGAGAAACGCTTTCTTGCGATAGCCATCCCGCAGGGCGCGTCCCATTCTGATTTCGCTTTCGCCGCCGTTGTAGTCCCAACAGTTGTCCAGGAAGTTGATCCCTTGATCAAGAGCTTTCCGGACTATGCGAATGCTTTCATCTTCTGCGACCCCGGGCCTGCCCAGGTGATAACCGCCGATACCAACCACCGAAACTTTTTCACCCGTGCGGCCCAAGGTGCGGTATGGGATGTCGTGCTTCGGCTGATCACCCTTCGCCTCCTGGCGAATCGTGGCGGCCACAATGCCTGCGGCAGCAAGCTCCAGGAACTGTCGCCGGGTCGCGGCGGCCGATGTAATATCGTGCCTTCCTGCCGGAAGACCTTCGGTAGCGCTTTTCCCGGTGCTGCTTTCGAGTTGAGGGCACATAAACCCTCCTTCTATTTCAATTGCTTCAGCGGAAAGATGACGATTCAGAGCTGATTTGCAAAGCCGCCTCGCTCGCAGGCCTTGTTGCGCTAATGGACGAGACGGCCTCCAGAATTAGACGCGGACGCCTGATAATAGGCCGCAAAAGAATCCCAGGCCACAAATCGGCTTGGGAGAAGTGATCTCCACCGTAGGCATCGACCGGATGCTGTCAGGCCAGATGCCGTGCATAAATACCGATCAAGAACCGCCGCGCCTAGGGATGTTCTGCGGCCAACGCTTTCTCAAGTTCTGCGTCATAACCGTAGACATCGTCGAAAAACCGAATCTGATTTTCCTCGTTCACTGTAGCCGTGCCGTAGACGATCAAAACCGGAATTCGCGTGACGAGGTTCACCTGAAGATTGTTTTTCTCGCCGTTCATCGTGGCCTTCACCCGCTCCAAATCCCAGCCAGGATTGTTTCGCAACACCCAGGCAACGAGATCCGCGGGATTCTGTACTCGAATGCATCCGTGGCTGAAGTCGCGGACATCTTGCGAGAACAGTCCCGGAGCATCCGTGCCATGCAGGTACACGTTGTCCGGATTGGGGAAGATGATCTTCACCAGGCCCAGAGAATTCGTGTCGCCAGGCTTTTGCCTAACCATCAGGTGAAGCGATTTTATGCCTTCTAGAACTTCCGGGCTCACTTGATTGTCGGTTACGACCTGGCCTTGGGGCGTGACCACTTCAAAATTATTCTTGGCGATGTAGTTCGGGTCCTTTTGGATATGGGGCACGATTTCGCTCCGCTGAATGCTCGGAGTCACGTCCCAATAGGGCCGGAAGACGACGTATTGGATCTCTTTCTCAAAGATCGGAGACTTGTGGCCATAGGCCTTTCCAATAATGACGTTTTTGTAGAAGGCGACGGTGCCATCCGGGTTCATCGCGCGTGCACGATACTCGGGAAGATTCACAACCACGGGCGGTTGCGGGAAGGAATGCGGAAGCCAGCGCCACCGTTCGAGCGTCAACTGGATCTGGCGGATGCGGGCCGCCGGAGGCGTATTGAGTTCATTGATCGTGCGTGCGTCAAGGTTGCCGGTGGGGGTTTCGCCATGCCTGTCCTGGTAGTGCTTCACGCCTTCGACGAGCGCACCGTCATAGATGGTGGCATTCGGATTCAGTTCTGCGCCTGCGGGAATGTCGCCGATGATTTGCAGAAACCGCCCAAGGCGGACTACCCCAGCGTAGGGTTGGCCCGGTCGCACTGTCCTCGTGACCGTTGGCAGATTCTCTCCCTCGGCTTGATGTGCGTATCCTTCATACACCGGCAAGAGCGCGAGCAGCTTCCGGTAGCCTGGGAAGGGCGGTTCCAGCTTCTGGATTTCGGCGGCCGGATCGCTCGCATTTGAGACATGGGTCTGAACAAATTCCGCCAAGGGCAGCTGTAGGCCCTCAGTGTCGAGCTGAAACTTGAACTCCTTGGGATTTACCCGGCCGCAGTGGATGGCACGGATGTAGCGCATTGCCGAAACCGTAAGCGCGGTATCGAACGAGGCGAGGTCTGGTTCAGACGGCTTCTGTCCCAGCTTGAGCAGGCGGCCCTGCCATCACGAGCCATCGTAATCTTCGGGGTCGAGTCCTTTGGCGCCGGCATTTTGTAAGAGGTCGATCACGGCCAGCCCCTGGGGACGAACGCGGCCGTTCTGAACCCAAAGCAAAGAATAACCATTCGTCTCGTAAAGTTTGGCGACCTCTGGCTGGTAGGGAGTAAAGTCGGGCCACCGGAGATCCGCATTGCGACCTGAATCCACGATGCCGTGGAGCGCAGGAATACTCGGGGCAGACAACGTCTGGCTTGCAAGAACAGGGTGCGGCTCCGCGAACGCGGGGAGGGTCTCGCCGCTCGCAATAGACATTGCGGCAACGACTATGCTCGTTAGAACACTCATCCAGCGGGGCCGATAAACAAGATTCCTCATAAGCAAACCTCCACTCGATGTTTTATTTGAGTATCGAAGGCAATTCCAGGTTCCTCGTACTTGAAGGGATTTCTTGCGAGCCTTAGAGGTCGAGTGACTTCCGACTATCTCCTGAAAGCCACATCCGTTGCAAGGCGGAGTCTCTCCGGACCGTGCTAGGCGAATGCAATGCGATCAGCAGCCAGGATTCGAGCGTAACGAGGACTTTGCCTGGGCATCTTCGGAAACGCGCTCCTGCTTAAGATATCCGGACGCTCGAACAAAAAGGCGCGGACTGCATTGTCAGGTCCGGGCGCTTGATTCAGATCAACGGCTCTCATGTCGGCACGATTTCCGCACTAACATCAGGGCGCCGCTTACGACTCAAACACCGAATCAGCCTGGCTTGTCTTGTGTCGCCCGACATGTGAAGCTTGGGGTTGAAAAAAAACAGAGGTCGCGGAGGTCGCACTGTGTTGTTTGACTGCGTCTAGAACTGGGAATGATCGTTCGCCTACGGGCCGCTGACAAAATTCTTCCCTTGAAGGACGGCTTCCAACGCGGCTAAGAGGTCGCGTGGGGCGCTGGTTTTCACAACGTAGCCACGAGCTCCAAGGCTAAGAGCTTCCTGCACCAGGTCAGCAGAGGATTCCTGACTCACGAAGATTATTTTAGATTCCGGGGCAACTTTGCGAATTCGTCGGGCGGCCTCCAGTCCATTCAACATTGGGAGTCCGATATCGAGGAGAACCAAATCCGGTTTCAGTTCCTCCGCTTTGGCAACCGCTTCTAATCCGTCCGAGGCTTCACCGACGATCAGAAATCCAGGTCTCTTTTCCAGCGTGGAAGTTACAAATTGGCGGAAGGGTTCGTAATCATCTACCACGAGAATCCGGACTGTTGATGAGGACATTATGCCCGCGATACTGCACCGCTTTATTTACGCGACACTGCACCGCTACACATCCTCGCCAACCCATACACCCGATCTCGGCAAACAAGTCGAGATCGGGCCAGCATCCAACATCGAAAGGCAAGCCTATGGGGGAAGGCCGACGTTAGTATACGGATGAAGCGGATTTCCGTCCTTGCGCCAGAGCAAGTAAGGAAAAAATAGCTCCCGGGAGCGGAGCGCTGAACACGCCTGACGCTAATCAATCATGAGCGCTTCGGGGGCATGGAGGAGAACCCGGCCGCGTCCTTTGGAAAGAATTCCAGCGCGAACCCACTTTCTTAGCACGCGGGTGACGGTAAACGAACTGATATCTGCCAAGGCTCCCAGTTCATCGTTTGTGACGCGGATTTCGATTCCGTTGGGATGAACCTGGTTGGATTGGTCACCGAGTTTAAGCAATGTTGCTGCCAGCCTCTCTTCCGCTGTCTGGGTAACCAATCCAACGAGGCGATTAATGTAGTCTTGCAGGTAGCCGAGAGCCAGATGCAGACCATTTTCATGGAGCAGCGGATATCGCGTGGCCAACTTCCTTATGACGGAGCGGTCCCAGGCCAAAAGTTTGCAGTCGGAGGTTGCCTCTGAGGACGCCATATAGGCCGGCGGGGTCTTCAGCAGGGCTACCAACCCGACGACGTCGCCGGGCGCCAGCCACGCCAGCAGAACTAACTCGCCCTGTTTGGTGAGGTGGTAAAAACGTACCCGGCCGCTTTGAACCAGGAAGAAATGAGTGGCACGATGCCCCCTGGAGGTGATGGTTTGTTTAGCTGAGATCCGCCGGATTTTACCGGCCGCGAGGATAGCCTGCATAGCGGGTTGGTCAAGGCCTGTCCAAATGCTGGATGGCCTGGCCACCGTCAATGCTGATCGAGAATTGGTCATATTGTATGATCCACGCGTTGGCGAGCCCCGTGACCATGAGTGATCACTTCAAGAGCGGCGAACGAAAATCGCTCTCCGGCTGCGTGGATTGCGGTTCAGGAGCAGGCTACCTTCGGGCCACAGGCGATGAAACTGTCTATATTGACAGGTATCGGGCTCGCACCGAAGTGTAGGCAGTCGCGAATCTCTGATCCGGGAGTTCGGTTTGGGAGAGGGCACTGGGCGAACGCAATGCGATGACAAGCGGGCGATTCGGCCATGGCGAGTTGACTTTGACAACACCTTAGGAAACCGAGTTCGGCAATAAACGAAATGGTTCGGTAGCCACAAGCGCGCTTCTCAGGATTTATCTGAATTGGCGCGGCACGAGGTTGTCGATCGGTTGCCTCCCATTTCAGCTATTTCCGCCGATTGCGTCGACATCGGCAATCACTTCAGTGGGAATTTGAAGCATCGAAGACTGAAGATTTTCCCGAAGATGCCCGAGGGAAGATGTGCCAGGAATCAGCAGGATATTCGGCGAGCGCTGGAGGAGCCAGGCAAGCGCAACCTGCATTGGTGTGGCCTCAAGCGACGCTGCGGCCGCGTCGAGGGCAGAAGACTGTAGCGGAGTGAAACCTCCCAGCGGGAAAAACGGAACATACGCTATACCTTGCGCGGCCAGGTTGTCTATGAAAGCATCGTCCTTTCTGTGGGCCACGTTGTAGAAGTTCTGCACGCAGATAATCTCTGTCATGGCGTGCGCTTCCGTAAACTGCTTCGGGGAAATGTTGCTTAGACCGATGTGACGGATCAGTCCTTTTTTCTTCAGTTCGATGAGCGCGGCGAGCGGTTCTTCGATTGACTCCTCGCCAGGTTCCATGATTCCGCCGACCCGAAGGTTGACGACATCGAGATGGTCGAGGGCAAGATTTCTCAGGTTGTCATGGACTGCGTCCACTAGCTCCTGGGGGGAGCGAGCATGAAGCCATGATTTGTCTGGACCTCGACGAGCGCCTACTTTGGTGACGATTACGAGATCCTTGGCATAAGGATGTAGCGCCTGCTTGATAAGCTGATTAGTAACATGAGGTCCGTAGTAGTCGCTGGTGTCAATGTGGTTCACGCCCCACTCTACCGCCTCGCGCAGAACAGCAATGGCGGTATTCACATCTTTCGGCGGTCCCCAGACACCCGGACCAGCCAGTTGCATGGCGCCGTAGCCCATGCGGTTTAATGTCATCGATTTGCCGGGCAGGGTGAAACTGCCGGCGAGGTGCTTTTGTTCGATCATTTTCATTTTTCCTCCAACTGTTCGATGTTTGCCGTGAGAGAACCGAAGCGACGAGAACTAAAACGACTCTCCAACCATTTCTTCACTTTTCTTCCAGAGTGCCTCGGCGTTGTTTGCATCGAGTGCATATCCGCGCACTCCCTCAGTTATGGCATCGACAGGCACGTTATCCGGCGCGAGATTGGCAACATGGCAGTCCTCGCAATATCGGCCGCCGATCTCTTTGGCGGGAGCAACGACTCCGGCCCATACTGAAGTTGCGGCCCCTTGCGGGATAGTCTTCCACCGGAAAGGCTCCTTGCCCTCCGCCGCGAGTTGCTGATTCCTCTGTTCGATAATCTTTTCAATCGCGCTTGCGTCCACGTGACGACCCAATTCGGTGTGTATTACTCCCGGATGCACAGCGGCTGCACGTACGCCTCGGTCCCGATGACGTTTGTCAAAGGCTACCGCAAAGAGAATGTTCGCAGTTTTGGATCTTCCGTAGGCAACGAAAGGCTCATATGGTGTCCTCTCAAAATTGGGATCCTCGAGGTCGACATTAGAATAGCGGTGACCCAAAGAAGAGAGATTGATCAACCGCCCGCCGGAGCGAATGAGCTTCGCAATCCGGTTGACCAAAACAAAGTGCCCCAGATGATTCGTGCCGAACTGTGTTTCAAAGCCGTCGGCTGTATGGCCGAACGGCGTGGCCATCACTCCGGCATTCGCGATGACCACATCGAACGCTTCCCCTTTCGCCAGCAACCGGTCGGCGCAGGCACGCACACTTTTCAGGTTTGCAAGATCGAGTTCAACCAGTTCGAAGCTTCCGCCATTGGCCGCGGCGTCCTTTCGCACCTGCTCGGTTGCAGCCTTGGCCTTGTTCAAATCCCGCGCCGCGCCTACAACCTGAGCGCCGTGAGCGGCCAGGGAGCGCGCCGTTTCCACGCCGAGCCCAGCCGAAGCACCCGTCACGAGGATCCGTTTACCCTTCAGATTCGCGCCGGACAAAACGTCATCTGTCGTCGAAGTTGCTCCAAATGAAGTTGCCGTAAGTGTGTCCGTCATTTTCTGCCTCCTTGTATTAATACCTCTGAGCCATTGTTTACTATCCACGGGCTAGCCATGCAAAGCCACGGCGTCCGAAGCGAGCTCGAAATAGTGCTCCGCGTTCAGATCGGCGATGAGCCCAACCTGTGTTGGTCGCCATCCCAGCCGTTCCCGCGTCTGCGCGCTGGAAGCCGGGCCGTCGATACCAAAGAAGTGAGCGATCCAGCCAAAATGATCGGCGGCTTCCTCACGAGACTTGCTGACGACAGGTACGTTCAGGCCACGGCCGATTGCCTCAGCGATCTCTCGCGTCGGTACGCCCTCGTCGGCGACGCCGTGATAGCTCGTTCCAGCAGCACCTTTCTCAAGCACGAGCCGATACAAATGAGCGGCATCAAACCGATGCACAGCGGGCCAGCGGTTGAGTCCGTCGCCTATGAATGCGGAAACGCGCTTTTCACGTGCAATGCTGATCAGGCGCGGCACAAAGCCGTGATCGCCGTTGCCGTGGACCGATGGGGGAAGCCGCAGCACAGATGCGCGGACTCCTCGTGCCGCCAGCGCGAGCGCCGCCTCCTCCGACTTGCGGGGGAAGTTGGGATTGGGCGCATCCTCTTCTGTTGCGAGTGGGCCTCGACGTTGAGCGAGCAGGGACCCGGAAGTGACGATCAACGGGCTATCAGAGCCCGCGAGCACGCTGCCGAGAGTCTCGATGGCACGCCGATCCGCCTCGGCGGCCGGCCCATAGTTTGAGAAATCATGGATAAAAGCGGTGTGGATCACTCCGTCGGCAGCCGCTGCGCCGCTGCGAAGGCTTTCGAGATCTTCAAGCGAACCGCGATGTGCTTCGGCTCCCGTTGTGACAAGGGACTTCGCGCTCGCATCCGAGCGAGCAAGACCGAGCACTTGATGACCAGCGTCGATCAGTTCTCGGACGACTGCCGTACCAATGAAGCCTGTAGCACCTGTAACAAAAACACGCATGTTCTTTTCCTCCTAAGCAATTTGTTCAGTCGATAGGGACGAAGCGCTCACCCGGCTTGCGAGCCGAGTCGAAACCTTCGCAGTGATCAAGCGCCATTCGCGCGCTGAAGCGGGTAGACCATCGACATCGGTCAACTCCTGCAACCAGTCTTCTGCTGAGAGCTTCGCCTGTTCTGGCCCGAACAATTCGGTAATGGCATTGAAAAATGCTGACAACTCCCTCTCCGCCATCGTCATGAGGTCGGGGCAAGGAGTATAAGAAGTCTTCGATGGTTTATGACGAGCGAGTGGATTCATAGTCCTCACCTCTGGAAGCGGGAGAGCCGGAAGCCCTATTGACAGGCCGCCGGGTTCCGACTAAAACGGAGAGTGTCTCCGAATCACTAGATAAGATAACCGGAGACTACCTCCGGTTGCAACTTTTTTTATGCCGACCAAGAATCAGAAAATTGCCCCACGAAAGCCGCGCACCGACGCGCAGCGAAACCGCGAGCGCATCCTGGAGGTGGCGAAGGAGGCGTTTACCCGGTCCGGTGCGAACGCCAGCCTCGATGACATCGCAAAAGAGGCAGGGGTTGGAGCGGGAACTCTGTATCGCCACTTTCCTACGCGAGACGCACTGATCGAAGCGGTCTATCGGACGGAAGTGAAAAAGCTAGCGGCGGCGGAGAGGAAATTCTCCGACGCCATGCCCCCGGTTGAAGCGTTGCGAGCCTGGATGCTCTTGTTTGTGGATTACATCGCAACGAAGCAGATCATCGCCCCCGCACTGAACTCGGTCGTTGGAGGGCCATCGAAGCTGTTTGAAGGTTCACGGGGTCAGATCCAGGGAGCGATCGATTCGCTGGTGAAGCGCGCTATCAAGAGCTGTGACATTCGTAGAGATCTGGAGCCGTTCGATCTGCTGCGCGCACTAATCGGCGTCTCCCATGTAGCGTCCGGCCCTGACTGGCAGCAAAGCGCCAGAAGACTCGTGGAAATCCTCATCACAGGTTCGCGGCCAATCAAATAAACACGTGACCTGGACTCATACGCTGTCGCGGGTTATAAGCGTCTAAACCTCATCTGCCCGTTAACTGTCCGGTCCGCCAGATCCCTTACCGAGGCGAAACATCTCTAGGGCAAAAGTCGGCATATGGGAAGTAATTGCGATTGCGCACGAAGGACAGCTCGGAAAAAGATCGCACAAATGGAAACCTGTTTTTCCCGCCAAGTGGCGGAAGTCGTGCGGAGAAGCATAGGCAGGAATCCTGAGAATCTCCATTCGTGGCTTGCCGAGCACGCTTTGCGGAGACACTTTTCTCTTTACGACGCCGTGGTTGCCGTCACTTGGTAACATTGTTATCGAGCGTGTCGTCTGTATAATAGGTGTCGTGGGGAAGACGGAAACAACAGACTTTCCGGTTCGTTCGGTGCCGTGGTGGCGCTGGGTACTCGTCAGCGTTGTCATGTTTTCGCTGGTGGTTACGCTTGCTACACGAACTTTTCACGTTACAGTTCCCCATTCGGCAACGGTTCAATCCAACTCTCCGCAGGCGATCCGGCAACACATGGATCGCGATGCAGTGCTCTGGGTTGCTCCTGTGGCCAAGATCATAGCGGCGACGTCTCCCACCTTCTATTCCCGGGTGGCGCTTGTTGGCCCGACTCTTCCAACTCTTCTTCTTCTCGAAGATAGTCTCTACAATCGACCGCCTCCCACCTGCTGAACCTGCCGCCCGCTGTCAAGAATCAGTCGGAACAATTGAACTCCCCTGAGCCTTGACTGAGGAGCCGTGACTGTGCCACGGCCAGACAAAGCCAGCTGAGTTCGAAAAAATTGGGTCCGGTGGCGCTGTATTATGGATCGTTGTAGAGGTCTTCGCATGGCTGAATCGAATGATTCGTGCGTCGTCCCGCTGCGGCACGCCATAACTTGTGTGCGCTCACCCCTCGGCCTTAGTTCCCTTCCCTTGCAAGCTTGAGCTTTTGCACCAGCGGTAGGCGCGCAGGTTTCGAACGAACAGGTTTGGAGCGAACAGGTTTGGAGCGAATCATGACGCTGCAACGCAGACACATTGTAATCGGGCTGGTTATAGCCCTTGCCCTGGCCGCAGCGATCACGCTGTTCATAAGGCGTTCGCCGGGGGAGGCGAGTGCCAAAGGAAATGGCGAATCGGCGCAACGCTTCGCGCCCGTCATCTTGGCCTCCCGCGCGCCACTGGAAAACGTTATTACTCTCACCGGTGAATTCCGTCCATTCCAGCAGGTGGATGTTCACGCCAAGGTTGCGGGCTATATTCGCCAGATATTTGTCGATGTCGGCGATAAAGTCAAAACCGGGCAGGTGCTTGCGATCTTAGAGGTGCCTGAGCTGAATGCGCAGGTCATGGGAGCGCAGGCAGATATCCGGCGCAGTCAAGATGCAATTCGCCGCGCCCAAAGTGAGATCGAACGAGCGGAGTCAACGCACCAGGCTTACCACGCAGCCTATACCAGGCTTAAACAGGCGTCCGAGTCACGCCCCGGCTTGATCGCCGAGCAGGAACTGGACGATGCGATGGCGAAAGACAAAGAGACGGAGGCACAGATCAACAGCGCTCGCGCCGCTCTGGCGGAATCGCAGGGCCAACTCGGAATGGCGCAAGCCACTCTGGATCGCCTGTCGGCGTTGCAGGCTTACTCGCACATCACGGCCCCCTTCGCGGGTGTAGTCACTAAGCGGTATGCCGATACCGGCGCCCTGATCCAGGCCGGAACCGCGTCTGAGACGCAATCGATGCCCGTGGTGCAACTCGCGGAGTGGTCCCTGTTGAGGTTGGTGATTCCGGTTCCCGAATCCGCTGTGCCGGAACTTCACCTCGGCAGCACGGTGCAAGTGCACGTCGTCGACCTGAATCGAGACTTTCAGGGACGCGTGGCCCGCTTCGCCGACGAACTCAATGACCAGACGCGGACCATGCACACCGAGATTGACGTGGAGAATCCTCAAAACACTTTGACCGATGGCATGTACGCGGAAGTAAAGCTGATGTTGCATGGCAACAAGGACGCGCTCACGCTTCCCGTGCAGGCCGTGGTCCAGGATGGCAACAAGCACTATGTGCTGACTCTGGATGATCAGAATCGCGTGCAGAGGCGGGACGTTGAATTAGGCGAGCAGACCTCCAGCACCGTGGAGATCGTTCACGGTCTTTCGGAAAAGGATCGAGTGATTAGCGCCGGTCAGTCGGAGTACCAGATCGGAGAAATCGTGAAGCCCAAGTTCGAGCAGCCTGCGGGGACCGGCGAAGATCAGACGGGAGGGCGAAAGTAATGCCGAGATTCGCTCTGAAAAACCCGTTTTTCATAATCATGATTTGCCTGGTGATCGCCGTGGTAGGCGTGACCACCGTGGCGCGAATGCCGGTGGATTTGTTTCCGCAGATCAAGATTCCAGTGGTGGTGGTGGCGACTTTTTACGCGGGGATGCCGCCGGAGCAGGTCGAGGCCGACATTACCGATACATTCGAGCGCTTTTTTACCCTCGGCAGCAACATCGACCACATCGAAAGCCGCTCGCTGACGGGCGTGAGCCTGATCAAAATTTATTTCAAGCCCGGCAGCGATGCCAACGCTGCGCTCAGCAATATTGCGAACCTGGCGATGGCGGACCTTCGGCGTCTGCCTCCAGGCACATTGCCGCCGGTGGTCCTCAAGTTCGATGCCTCGAGCCTCCCCGTCTGTTTGGTGACGCTGAAAGGCGAAGGCCTGGACGAGACTCGACTCAAAGATCTGGCGCAATTCCAGGTTCGCAACCAGATCGCAAACGTGCCCGGCGCCTCCGTGCCTCAGCCTTTTGGCGGGCGCTATCGCCAGATCATGGTCTATGTGGACCCGGTCAAGCTGGAAGCTCACCAGCTTAGCCTGATGGACGTGGTTCACGCGGTCAATGATTCCAATCTGATTCTTCCTGCCGGGGATGTTCGCATCGGTCCCAGAGATTACAACATCTACGCCAACGCGCAGTTGCCCAACGTCGAGGAAATTAACCGCATACCACTGAAGACAGTGGGCAATGCTTCGGTCATGGTTGCGGATGTGGGCGAGGCCAAGGACTCGGGAGCGATCCAAACCAACATCGTGCGCATCGACGGACAGCAATCCGTCTACATCCCAGTGCTGAAGCAAGGCGGCGACAGCAATACCATCACGATCGTGGAGGGCATCAAGGCGGCGATTAAGAATCTGGTCGACATTCCGAAATCGCTCAAGACAGCGGTGGTCTTCGATCAGTCCCTCTTTGTGAAAAGCGCCATCCGGAACGTAATGAAGGAAGGCGGAATCGGGCTGCTCCTGACAGGAATCATGATTCTCATTTTCCTGGGCAGCCCGCGAGCCACAGTTGCAGTACTGCTGTCGATTCCTCTTTCCGCGTTGGTGTGCCTTTTGCTCATGAACGCCATGGGCGGGTCGATCAATGTAATGCTTTTGAGTGGCTTGGCGCTGGCTTTTTCCCGCTTGATTGACGACTCGGTAGTCGTGCTGGAAAACATTTTTCGTTACATGGAAATCGGCGAAACGCCCAGAGTGGCGGCCGAAAAGGGCGGGATGGAAGTATCGCTGGCCGTGCTGGCGGCCACGTCTACCACTTCAATTGTGTTCTTCCCCGTGACAATGTTCTACGGCGTCAGCCGCTACCTCTTCATCGATCTCGCTCTGGGCGTGGTCCTTTCCATCTTTGCTTCGTACGTCTTTGCCATGACGGTAGTGCCGCTCTATTGCGCGCGCTTCCTCCATGTCGGAGACGTCGAGGAAAAGCTCGAAGGCAGGTCCGAGGACAAGTCCGCTTCGCGATCACTATTCCGGAGGTTCATTGACCGATTCAACGAGCGCTTCCAGAAGTTCCTCGATCTCTACGAACGCTGGGTAACACTGGCTCTGGCTCGGCCGGGAAGAACCGTGGCGTGGATTACCGGTGGCATCGTTCTAATTTTGGCGGGAGTATTCCCCTTCGTGGGCACAGCGTACTTCCCCCGCACTGATCCAGGCCAGTTCGTCATCAACGTCAAAGCGCCCAGCGGTTCCCGGCTCGAGGTCACTAATCAATATATCGCGCGCGTGGAAAACGATATTCACCAGGTGATCGATCCCCACGACCTTGGGATGATCGTCTCCAACATCGGGATTACGCCTGACCTTTCTGCCATCTACACCAGCAACTCGTCCATGGACACAGCGTTTGTCCAGGTGAGCTTGAAAGAGGATCACAAGATCGGCAGCTATGAATACATGCGGAGAGTTCGCCGCAAACTGGCGGAAGACTTGCCCGAGCTCGATACCTATTTCCAGGCCGGAGGACTGGTTGATGCGGTGATCAACCTCGGCTTACCCGCGCCCCTCGACGTCCAGGTGAGAGGCAACGATCTGAACGGCGCTTATAGAGTGGCCACGGATATCGCCCAGAAGATCCGCGGCCGCAAAGGGGTAAGCAGCGTGCTGATCCCACAAAATCTTCTTTATCCGGGGTTGCAACTCAATATCGATCGCGAACGCGCCAGCCTGATTGGACTCACACCGAAACAGGTGGTCGACAATGTGATCACGGCCCTCACCTCCAACGGCATGATTGAGCCCAGCTACTGGATCGATCCCAAGACGGGCAACAACTACATGCTGACCGTGCAGTACTACGACAAACAGATCCAGAGTATGAGCATGGAGGATTTCAAACAGATTCCGTTGCGCGCTCCTGATGTCAAGAATTACACGCCGTTGCAGTCGGTGGCAGACATATCACCGATCAACACTCCGACCGAGGTCGACCATTATCAGCTTCAGCGCGTCATCGACATCTACGTGATGCCCTCGGGCGAGGCGCTGGGGGGCGTGAATCGCGAAGTGAACGACATCGTTAAGCACTTGTCGTTGCCGGAGAACACGCGTGTCAGCGTGCTCGGCTCCGTGGTTGGCATGGAGGAATCGTTCCAGCGCTTTTCCATAGGGCTTTTGCTGGCGATTGTGCTGGTGTATCTGATTCTGATGGCGCAGTTCGCTTCCTTCATCGATCCGCTGATCATTCTGGTTGCGATTCCCCCGGGATTGGCGGGAGTGGTGCTGATTCTGTTTCTCACGCACAGCACGTTTAACATCATGTCCCTCATGGGCGTGATCATGATGACGGGCATCGTAGTTTCTAACAGCATCCTGATCGTGGAGTTTGTGCGGCAGTTGCGCAAGGAGGACTTTGCACTGCAGGAGGCGCTGGTGCGGGCATGCAAGATCAGGCTGCGCCCGATTCTCATGACCTCGCTCGCGACATTGCTGGGCATGCTTCCAATGGCCCTGGGGCTGGAAACAGGCAGCGAGCAATACGCTCCCCTGGCGCGCGCCGTGATCGGTGGCCTTGCGGTTTCCGTGGTCGTCACCGTTTTCCTGGTGCCCGCGGTCTATCTCATGGTTCATCGCAACGATAAGGATAGGGGAAATAAGAATGAGGAGGAACAGCCGGCATGACTTCGAGACTAGTGGTTCTACTAGGCGCCCTCGCGCTCTCAACTGGAAGTTCGGCGCAGTCGGCGCCGGTCGTGCCAAGTTCTCCGTCCTCGAACACGGTGAGGTTGAGCGTGAAAGACGCGGAGGCGCTCGCGCTGAAAAACAATCCAACGATTTCCGTGGCGCGGCTCAACGCCCTGGCTTCGGAGCAGGTGACCCGGGAAGTACGCTCGAGTTTCTGGCCCCAGGCTTATGCCAACCTGACGGCGGTCGACGCTGAGAACAACAGCCGGATCACTGCGGGTGGCCTGAACAATCCAATCGTCTACACACGAGCCGCAGGCGGAGCTACGGTGACCCAACTCATTACTGACTTTGGGCACACCACGAACCTGGTCGCGAGCGCCCGTCTTCAGGAGAGAGCCGAAGCGCAAAACGCAGCAGCCACAAAGCAGGACGTTCTGCTGGCCGTTGATCAGGCCTTTTACAACGCACTACAAACCCACGCCGTGCTGCAGGTGGCAGAGCAGACCGTAGCCTCGCGGCAGTTGTTATCGGATCAGGTTTCCGCCCTCACAAAAAGCAAATTGAAGTCGGACCTGGACCTGAGCTTTGCCAACGTGAATCTGGCGCAGGCGAAGCTCTTGTATCTGGATGCCCTGAACAACGACAAGGCTTCCGCGGCGGCACTTTCGGCGATTCTCGGATATCCCACCCTCGAATCGTTCGAGCTGGTTAACGACACGGAACCGCTCGCCCCGCCGCCCGCCGACGTGGACTCATTGATCGCCGATGCTTTTGCCAAGCGTCCGGAGATTCTTGCTCTGGAATTTCAGTCGGAGTCGGCGGAAAAGCTGCATAAGGCCGATCACGATCAGTTGTATCCGACGATCAGCGCGCTCGGTGCTTTTGGAGATTCTCCAGTCCGTGATGATCGCATCAACGGGCCTTACGCGGCGGCGGGTGTGAACATAGAGATTCCCGTTTTCAATGGGTTCCTCTACTCCGCGAAATCGCACGAGGCAGACTTGCGGGCGCAAGCAGAGCGGAACCAGCTCGTCGATCTTCGAAACCGCATCTCGCGGGATGTGCGCACCAGCTGGCTCGCCGCCAGCACCGCATTCGACCGCGTAGAAGTAAGCGAGCAGTTGCTGGCCCAGGCGAACCAGGCGCTCGACCTCGCTCAAACCCGATACAAACTGGGCCTCAGTTCGATTGTAGAACTCGGCCAGGCCCAGCTGCAGCAGACGCAGGCCGAGATCGGAAGCGCGCAGGCCGGATATCAGTACCGATTGGCGTTGTCGATTCTGCGTTACCAGACTTCGGGATTGTGAACTGAGCCGCCAGCGCAATCTCTCAGTCTTGCGTCGGCCTTATTCGAAAACACAGCCATGATTAGGCTTGAAACGTCGGCATACGGGAAGTAATTTTAGCTCCGAGATAGCGCTAGACGTTCGTACGAAAGTTCGTGCACTTTGCAGGTTGCGCGGCGCAAGAGAACTTGGACATGGGCTGCTCGGCGCATAGTCGCCCGCGTCCGTACCGTTGGCACCAGCGCTGGTTATGTCTAGCGCTGTTGTGCAGGTATTGGCGCGACACCGCGATTTGTGCGAGGCTCGTGGGATGGCCTATTCATAGCGCAGCGACACAATGGGGTCGATGTGGGCGGCGCGATGCGCCTGAATGTAGCTGGCGAGCAAAGTAATGAACGCCAGAAGCAGCGAAATCGCAACGAATGTGAGCGGATCGGCCGGGCTTACGCCGAACAGCAGACTCCGCATGAGACGGGAAAGCGCGAAAGCTCCGGCGAGTCCCGCCGCGACTCCGCAGAGTGCCAACACCATTCCCTTCCGGACTACTAGCCGTACGATGCCCATTCGAGTGGCGCCTAATGCGATCCGGATTCCAATTTCGCGGGTTCCCTGATTCACCAGATACGCCATGACTCCGTAAGTACCGATCGTCGCCAGGGCCAGGGCTACACACGCGAAAAGTGTCAGCAGCAGCATGGAGAAGCGCCGACGGGCCAGCGATTGCTCCGTACGTTGTTCCATGGTCCGAACGTTATACAACGGCAGATCGCTGTCCAGGGCGCGAATCTGCTGTTTGACGGCAGAGGTCAAGGCCGCCGGATCTGTGCGGGTGCGAAGCACCACATTCATGGCGCGAGCCGGATATTGGGTTTGTGGACGATACAGAACGATGCGCGAATCGGCGTCGAGCGTGTATTGCTTGACGCGTCCGACGACTCCGACAACGGTTTCCCAGGGTTCATTGTCGCTGACGCCTCCGTAATGAATTCGTTTGCCGATTGGATCCTGGTTCGGCCAGAGTTGTCGAGCCATGTATTCGTCAACAATCACTACCTTGGGGCTGGTAGTGTTGTCCTGCTGGTTGAAAAATCTGCCCGAACGCAACGGAATCTCCATCGCCGGGAAATAGTGGCCGCTCACGATGTGCTGATCTGCATTGACGAAATTTTCTCCCGGCGGTGGCACGCGGCCTTCCACAGTAATGGGTCCCCATTCAAACATTTGGCTCAACGGAAGAGCCGTGACCGCGCCTGCGGCGGTCACGCCCGGCAACGCTTCCACGCGATTACAAAGATCGCGGTAGGTCGCAAGAACAGCTTGCGGATCTTTATACTTCGGCCCGCTTAGAGTGAGTTCCATCGTCAGAACATTCCTGGCGTTGAACCCTGGAGACACGCGTTGCAGGCGCCCGAAGCTACGGATCAGTAGTCCAGCGCCAATCAAGAGCATCACGCACAGCGCAAGTTCGGCGACCACCAGCAGCCGGCGAAGATTATTTCCCCGTCCCCAGACGGCACTGGCACCGGCGGAGCCGCGGCTTGCGTCTTGCAGAGTCGCATTCACATCAAGCCGGGAGATGCGGAATGCAGGCGCTAACCCAAAGAGAGTTCCCGAGCACAGCGAGAGCAAAAATGTGAATAGCAGCGCCGTGCCGTTAATTCCGATATCGTGAATTCGCGGAACGCTTTTGGGGCCAAGGATTTGGATCCAGTGCAAACTCCAGAAGGCAAACAGAACGCCCAGTGCGCCGCCGCAAAGAGAAAGCAAAATGCTTTCCGTGAGCGACTGCTGAATGATTCGCCAGCGGCTTGCTCCCAGCGCGGAGCGAATCGCGATCTCCTTTTGCCGCGAAACTGCCCTGGCCAGCAGAAGATTGGCCACGTTGGCGCAGGCAATGACCAGCACGAACCCTACAGCACCCAGCAAAATGAACAGCGCGGGCCGAACATCGCCCACGACCTGCTCAAGCAACGGCACAATGCCGAAGGTTAAGCCACCGTTCGGTGGATAGGCCTTCGGATAGTCGTGGCGCAACCGGGCCGTGATCGTGTCCATCTCAGCCTGGGCTTCGGCCGTCGAAACTCCGGGCTTGAGTTTGCCCATGATGTTGTAGTCTTCGTGATCGCGGTTGTGCGCGGCGTCGGCGGGAAGCGGCAAAGGCAGAAGAATGTCAGCCTGCTCGGCGCCGTCAAGGGTTGGCAGCACTTCACGCGGGAGGGAAAAACTCGGCGACATGACGCCGACCACCTCGTAGGGCACTCCGTTGAGCGTGACTGACTGGCCGAGCATTCGGGGATCGGCGCCGTAGTGGCGTACCCACATGCCATGGCTCAGCACCGCAGTGGCGGGCCTGCCCGGCGAATCTTCCTCGGCCGAGAAAGTGCGCCCAAGAGCCGCCGACTGCCCGAGCATGGGCAGCAGGTTCGACGAAACTCGAATCGTGCCTACCCGTTCGGGTTCGCCCCGACTGGTCAGGTTGTAGTTCCCGCCGATGGCAATCGCCACCTGTTCAAAGCCGTGATGCCCGGTCTTGATATCAAAATACTGCGCCGTCGAGAACCAATCTTCGGTGATGTTCAGCCCCGGAGAGCGATTCCACAAAATCACCAGCCGGTCGGCATCCCGATACGGCAACGGCCGCAGCAACAATGCGTCGAGAATGCTGAAGATCGACGTGTTCGCGCCAATCCCGATCGCCAGCGACAAAATAGCTGCCAACGTAAATCCGGGACTCTTCGCTAACATCCGAACCGCATATGCAACATCTTTGCCTAGGGTGCTCATGCGCTGTATTTTCTTTCGTCGGGGCAGTATGGTTAGTTTCGGCTTCTATTCGGGCATCGCGTTTGGCCTTCGCAATCATAATCGCTGCGTCGGCTGGTTTGCCTCCCATTTGGCGTAGCCGTTGCGAGATCATGCTCGCGCCGTTACCTATCCACGTCGTTGAGAGAAGACCCACTCTGGCAGCGCGGGTTCGGTGAAAGCCAACCTGGTGGCGCCATCGTGATTCACGCCGGCGTATTCGGTGTAGATCGGATGTCCACCCGCTCTGCGTCTCGCCGCGATGCGGTCACGCGATGAAGATACGGGAACAACTTCGTCGGCATCTCCGTGAAAATCCCACAAAGGCGTAGCCGGCGATCCCGAGCCATCATCGGGAGATTGGCCTCCACAGCAGATCACCGCAGCCGCGAAAAAGTTCGGCCGATGGGCCAATGCATTCCACGCGCCCGCCCCGCCCATGGAATTTCCCGCGATGTAGATACGGCGCTCATCGATATGAAACTCACGACGCAATCCATCCACGATCTCTAGCGCCAATCGTGCCCCGTCTCCGAAACCTGGAAGCTCCTTCGCCGGCTCTTGCGAAAAATCGTATCGGATCCATCCCCGATCGGTCTGCGGCGCCAGGACGTAGCAGGGGAAACGCTTCTGATTTTCCGGAAGCAGCCACACCCTCGTGCCGAATCTGTTGCCGAGGCCAAGCTGCTTCAGGTTGTCGTCGCCCAGTCCGCCACTCCCGTGCAGATACAGCACCAATGGAACTTTTCCGACGGTTTCCGGGTGGAACATCCGGTAGGGCATCACCCAGTCGCTCTTGTGCTCGCGCGCCTCAAACTGATTCTGCAACCCCTCCGACCGCTTCAGAAACGCGTCGATCAGCGCCAGCCTTTCCGCCGATTTTGGCCCTCCGGGTGCGAGTGCCGGGGTTGAATCGAGCTTTTTTGCGACAGCTTTGGGTGAGAGTGCAAAATTCAGGCCCGTCTGGGCGGCCGCGTACCACGCTCCAACTGACGCCGAGCCCAGCAGGCGAACCGCATCTCGTCGAGTCATCATCTTCGTCGTAACCTCGCGCCTACTTTCGATTGGCCCCAAGAAGCCCAAGGATGTAGACGGTCCGAGCACAGAATCGATAGCAGAATCGAAGGGTCGGAACCTATGGAATTGGCATCGAGGCCACGTTGAGCAGTTCACGGTTGGTTGGCAAACCGGAAACGATCTAGAGACGGGCTTGCAAGAACTGATGGAGGGCTGTCAACGCCGTGAACGACAAGCTCCATTCGTCTTCCGTAACAGGCGCAAGAAACGGCTTGCGTTGTTGTCGGTCTGCTGTTACTTTCCAGCCATCGACGGCCAGCGCGACTCGGATACTGCAGAGCGTCTGGCTCCTTTCCCTGGTGGAGTTTGGGGAAGGTACCCGTGGTGACGCTGTCCCGCTCCTTCGGCACCTCGGCCCGGCCGAACTGAAAGGAGATATATGTCTACTCCGAAGAAACAAGTTCTACTTGCTGGTAGTGAGCGTGTTCCTCTAGAAGGAGCACGAGAGACAGGCCCAGCCAACCCCAACGAAACTGTGGAAGTGACGATCCGTTTGCGCCCTCGCGCAGGGAAGAAACCGATTGTCAACGCTGCTGAATTCACGAAGCCGGTTGAGAAACGAACCATCTTGAGTCGCAAAGAATTCGAAAAACGCCATGGCGCGGACTCCGACGACATTGCTCGCGTCGAGGCATTTGCCCGCCAATACAAACTTTCGGTGAAGGAAAAAAGTCCGGGGCGCCGGACCGTCGTTCTTTCCGGGACCGTTGCTGCGATGAACGAGGCATTTGGCGTCGAACTGAAGCAATACGAATATCCCAACGGCCGATACCGAGGGCGCACGGGGCCGATCCACCTTCCGGTGGAACTACAGAAGGTGGTGGAAGGTGTCTTTGGTTTGGATAATCGGCCACAGGCCAAACCGCATTTTCGTAGGCGGCAGGGGCGAGGCGGCGTCCGTGCCGCTGCCGTGAGCTTGTCTTACACGCCGATTCAAGTCGCCGCGCTCTACAACTTTCCCACTGGGGTGGATGGGGCCGGAGAATGTATCGCGCTGATCGAATTGGGCGGAGGTTACAACCCGACGGATCTTAGCAATTACTGGAGCGAGCTCAAGCTGACCGAGACGCCCACCGTGTCGGCCGTTTCGGTCGGCAACGGCAGCAACAACCCCACGGGCGACCCGAATGGCCCGGACGGTGAAGTCATGTTAGATATTGAAGTGTCTGGGTCGATCGCGCCCGGAGCAAAGATAGTTGTCTATTTTGCCGAAAACACGGATGCCGGCTTTCTGAATGCGATTACCACCGCTGTGCACGACAGCACAAACAACCCGTCCGTGGTCTCCATAAGTTGGGGTGGTCCCGAATCTTCATGGACCCAGCAGGCCATGACGTCCATGGACGAGGCATTTCAGTCTGCGGCCGCGATGGGGGTAACAGTTTGCGTGGCAGCTGGCGATGACGGCTCGACTGACGGCGTAACCGATGGCCTGAACCACGTGGATTTCCCAGCATCGAGTCCTAATGTGCTGGCCTGTGGAGGCACCGAGTTGGTTGCCTCAGGGAACAGCATTACCAGCGAAACCGTGTGGAACGAACTCGCAAATAATGAAGGCGCGACCGGAGGCGGCATCAGCGATGTCTTTCCGCTTCCCAGTTGGCAGAACGGTGCCGGTGTTCCGTCTTCTGCCAATCCAAATCACAAGGTGGGTCGGGGAGTTCCGGATGTGGCGGGCGATGCGGATCCGACCACCGGCTACGTTACTCTTGTCGATGGAGACGCCGACGTAATTGGGGGGACGAGTGCAGTCGCTCCACTCTGGGCTGGCTTAATCGCCCTCATCAACCAGAGCATCGGAAAGCCGGCTGGCTTTATCAACCCCTTGCTTTACCAGAACGCGAGTACGGCGGCGGATTTCAATGATGTCACCTCTGGCAACAACGGCGCTTATTCCGCCGGTCCTGGATGGGACGCTTGTACTGGGCTTGGATCGCCGATCGGAAGCCGGGTAGCAACGGCCTTGGGCGTCCCTCCACCGGCGCAAGCGAAGAGGACGGGCACTTAGGGTTGGCGGCGCAGGTCAGTAGTTGGGTCAGTTACAATCTTCGCTGCCAGTTCGCAACCGCTCGCGGATTAAACCGCGCACAAGTCACCACCCGGAACGAGAGGATGCGTCGGACTGCGGCATGCTTGAATTCACCCGCCCGGATGGGCACGGTCGGTGTTGAACTGCGAATGGTCCGGCATGGCGCATCTTCTCCTCTCTTGTGATTTTTGTCACCCAGGGTCGAGGCGGATGCGACGAGCGCGTGACAACAGAACTTTCAGACCGGAATAATCAGACGATGGTATTGGCGATAACTTCGCATCAGTTGAAGTAGAGAGACAAAAGGCTCTGACGCAAAAACCAAGGCAAAGCACGCAGCAAGGAATTTCAGCAACCGCGTCAATCGTTGTCGCTCGTGACTGCCCCTACCGCCGGTTTGCTTTGCTCTCTCAGAATCTCGCCCAGCAGAAATAGGTCGGTGAGCAGTGCTCGAAGGTGAATGGAAGCGTTCAGATTGTCAATCAACTGGGAACTAATCGCGGGTTGAGCGAGAACTATTTCAATCGCAGCAAGAGAGTCGCGAGAGTCGCGATCAAGTACGGCAATGAACGCCAGATACTTGCCAACCGGCTCAAGGCCTTCCTGTCTGACTGCCACCGCACACGCTTCCGGCAGTCCAGTTAAGGCCTCAACGGCGCGATGCAGGAACTCACGGACTTGCCCACCCGACTTGCTACCCCGGTCACTCGGCAACCCCTGCGCTGCGTATGCCAGCAGGAACTCGTAGCATTCTTCCACCGCTTCACAACGATCGGAAATCTCAGCCAGCATCGGTTAGTCCTCGGCCTTCGACGCGGTTAGATGTTGGTGAGGCCAAAGTAGTCTCGACCTTCCATCGCTCGGGATCGTGCTCTTCGAGATAGAAGTCGCGGTCCATCCAGCCGAAGATCATCGATTTCGTGATCGCGCGTTTCTCCGGCCGGAGCCCGAAGTAAACGTGCATCATCACCAGCGCGATGAGTCCTACGCCCGCCAGTCCGTGCAGAACGTACATCAGGCCCCAGGTCATGTCGCTGAATAGATACGGATTCCGGGGGAAGAAGATCGTGCGCACGCGGGACATCATGAAGACGCCAGTAAGAATCACCGACAGGCCGCACAAGATGATGACGCCGTGGAAGAGCTTGTTTTCCAGGGGATACTTGGCAAACTTTCGCGGAGGCGGCGCCGGCATTCCGAAAAATCGGCGAATTCTTTTCTGTGCATCGTCCAGATCGATTCTGTCCGGCCAGATCGACCAGAAATCCAGCCAGAAGGAAGCATGAATGATATGAAAGACGATGGACGCGGTTAACACCGTGCCGGCGATCCAATGATAAGTCACCCAATTAAACTGAAAGCCAACCTTCGGCAGGAAAGCGGTAAACAGCAGAGTGAACATGGAGGCTGCCATGATCCAGTGAAACAGCCGTGCCACCAGGGAATGCCGGGGGACATGCTTGGGTATGCTGGCCAAGACCGCGGAAGAATCATCTGCCGCGAAAACCCTGGGTTTGGCGAAATACATGACGTAGATGGCGTGAACGATCAGGAAGAGCAACCCCGCGATCAACGCAACCCAGATCAGGAACCAAGCAATATGGATGGGGACATTTTGCCCCCACGGACTCGTGGCCCACTCTAAGAAGTCCATGTGGCCTCCTCGACTCCACTGATGGCGCGTTTCACGAGATTCCGCATCAGCGGGATTTTGTAGGCATTGAACTGCAGTGGAACCGCGCCTTGGACCGAGAGTTTTCCCGCCATCTCACCAGTCGCCGTATTCCGCGACTGGCCACGAACTGCATCTTCGACTGACTTCAGCCTTAACGGCCTGGCGGCGGCGCCGTTCACGGCGATTCGCATGCGCTCGATCGTGGCGCCGGATAGAACCATGGCGGAGGCCACGTTGAGGAGCGGAAAATCCCAAACGTTGCGATCGCGCACTTTTTCAAAATAGAATTGCGCGCCCGCCCAAGTGGAGGGAATTCGAATGGCAGTAAGCAGATCGCCGGGCTGCAGGATGTGCAGCCGCGTAATATCGATCTCAGGACCGACGAAGTAATCCTCTGCATCCACCACGCGCTCACCCTTGGGCGTGCGCAGGATGAACTTGGCGTCCAGCGCAATCAGGGCCGGGGCCGTGTCGGAGGGGTTCACTGCCACGCAGCGGTCTGCGTGCAGAATGGCGTGCTCACGGTTGCGACCCTCCGGCGTATCGGCGTAGCAAATGTTGCCGCCGGCGCGGTAGCATGGCCAACCTCCGCGGTAATACCAGCAGCGCGTATCCTGCGAAACATTGCCACCGAGCGTTCCCTGATTGCGGATTTGCGGCGATGCCACCACCTCGGCAGCCTGCACCAGCAGGTCATACTTCTGCTTGATAATGGGATGACTCACCACTTCTGTGAGCGTGGTCATGGCACCGATCTCGACGCCATCGCCTGTTGTGCGAACTCCCCGCAGTTCCTCAATTCCGCTTAGATCGACCACAGCCTTGGGCTTCCTGATTCGATCCTTGAGCCAGTCGAAGCTGTCCATCCCTCCGGCCAGCACCCAGGCATCGGGTCCATGCTGTTCGAGAAGCTTCTGCGCATCAGCCACGGAGCCCGGCTGATAGAGTTCGAAGGCGGGCATTACGTCGCGTATGACAGCCATAACTCTCCTTCCAAATCTCACTCAAATGTGGGCCATGAGCGGATGCTGCATCGGACGGCCCGCTTCGAGCGATGTCAGAATCGTGTCGGCGTTCACTGGTGCACGCTGAAAGATCTCGTCTCCGAGCGCATCCGACAGAGCGTTCAAGATCGAAGCACAACCGCCGGCAACGGGCGGTTCTCCGACACCGCGCGCTCCCACTGGAGTCTCCGGATCCGGAATGTCCAACGCGGTCCATTGCATGTCGACGGGTACATCGAGAATGGTTGGCGGTTTGTTGTGATGGAATCGCTTCGAAACCATCTCGCCGTAATGCGGATCGAAAACCCACTTTTGACCAATCGCGTGGCCAATGCCCAGGACCGAACGGCCGAGCACCTGCCCACCCAGAGCTCGGGGATGGATTACCGTGCCGACATCGGCAGAAGCGAGGAAATCGACGATGTGGTACTTGCCGGTTTCAACGTCGACTTCAACTTCGGCGAAGCTGGCCACGTAAGAAAATGTCGAGCCGTCGCGTGGGTAGTTGTCCTTGGCCGCCGCCACTAGACCCTGACCAGCAAGCGCTGCTACTGATGCCTTCGTCAATTTGTGGAGATCAGCGGGCGCTTCGTGGCCGTCATAAACGCCGCCTAGTTGAATCGCATATTTCGCGGCCTGCGCCAGAGTCATGCTAACACCGCCGCCTTTGCGGAACACACGCTCGTTGGCGACCTCGTATTGCTCCGGTTTGCCGCCAAGCTTCTTCGCCGCGATTTCCTGGAGCTTCTTCTTGGCATCCATCGCCGTTGCGTACGCTGCCCGAGTCATCGCGTGAGTCGTTTGGCTGCCGCCCGAGACGCAGGTGAAGGGAAGGTTCTTTGTCGTGTTCCCCCACACGATGTCGCATTTCTCCCATGGCACACCAAGAACTTCTGCACCCGCGCGGTGCACGTCAATCACTGATTCCGTTCCAAGGTTGCCGATTCCGGATTGAAAGATCACACGACCTTCCGGCGTGATGACGAGAAGCCCGTCGAAGCCGATCGTGCCGCCAACATAGCAGCTGAGTGATACGCCGACGCCGCGAACTTTCGTTCCCATTCTTTTCGGAGCGCGCGCAACCCGCTCGCTCCACCTGAACTGCTCCGCGCCGCGGTCCAGTGCTTCCTTGAGAAATGCGCTGGTCGCATACTGCCGTTTTCCTTGCACCACTGGTCCAAATGGCGCTTTGCCTTCCGGGCAGTTGACGCGGCGGATCGCGACCTGATCAACTCCGAGCTTGCGCGCGGCTTTCGCGATGATGGGCTCGATGATGACAATCCCCTGAAGCCCGCCCGGAGAGCTTTGCGCACTGCGGGGCGGCGTATTCGTGAGCACCGTCACTCCTCGCCAGCGCATGGCTTCCGGCTGGTACAACAGAGAGACGATGCGGCCCGATGAAGGAGCATCACCCACTGCATCGTATGGACCGTTATCGCAAATCACGAACATGTCGAGAGCGGTAATCCGTCCCTCTTTGGAGAAACCGACCTTCATTCTGCCTTGAAAACTAGGGCGCGCGCGTCCGATGAAGGTCTCCTCCTCGCGGCTGATGCGCATCATGACCGGAGCATTCGTTTTTTTGGACAGAAGAGCCGGGATGATCATCGACACGCCGCCCGTGATTTTGCTGCCGAATCCGCCCCCAGTGTATTCGCTGATAAAGACAACGTTGTCAGGACTAATATTCAACCAGCGTGCGATCGCGGGCAGCGTTTGCGCGGTGCTTTGCGTGCCCGTGTAAATGTAGACCTTGCCGTTCTGCCAGTAAGCCATTGCGCTGCGGGTCTCGAGCGTCTGATGGCTGGTGTCGGGCGTGACGAATGTCTCATCCAGAACCAGCGCGGCGTTTTTGAAACTAGGATCGAGGTCGCCATAGGACCATTCGTCGGGAGCTCTGCCCATGGGAAGACGCCCATGATCTAGCTCTGCGAAGTCGGCCTTGGTCCATTTGAGTTCCGTGACCTCGGGCGGCCCCGGATTTTGTCCCGCGGGCCGAGTCCAGACATTGCCATCCGTGCGCGGATTGGGACCACCGGGCCGCAAGGTGTCGAGTGGATCGGTCACGAACGGAAGCGGTTCAAAATCGATCTGGATCTTCTCGATAGCTTCTGCGGCGGTGAGTTCGTCAACCGCGGCCACGGCAAGAATCGGCTCGCCCTGATAGACCGGTTCATTCGTAAGGCCGCGTTCGCCCCACTTGCTGGCTTTGATCACAGTTCCATTGTCAGTAAGGGTATCGGCTGGCGCAGGAAGATCGTTCGCGGTGAGAATGGCTTTGACTCCCGGCATGGCTAGAGCGTGGCTCGTGTGGATGCCCTTTACCCGAGCATGCGGCATTGGGCTGAGCAGCAATTTGCAAAACAACATACCTTCCGCCCGAAAGTCTTCGGCATATTTCGCCTGGCCGGTAGCCTTCGCGTATAGATCCGGGGTCTGATAGTTCTTGCCGATCAGCTTGTAACCGGCTCCGTAGTGGCGCTCAGTAGCTTTAGCAGTGTCAACGGCCTTCTTGTTATCAGTTTTCTGGTTATCTTTCTGGTTATCCAAGACTCGACCTCCGCATGTTCTCGGCGCCGCGCATCATTGCAGTGAGAATCTTGTCGTAATCCTGGCAGCGGCACAGGTTTCCAGAGATTCCCTGCGCCAACTCCTGGCGGGTGGGATTGGCATTGGTTTTCAGGTATCCCACCGCAGCCATAATGAAACCGGGCATACAAAAAGCACATTGAAAGCCTTGTTCGTCGATGACACCCTGTTGCACCGGGTGCAAAGTTCCATCAGCCTTGGCCAGGCCTTCGATGGTCACAACTTTTCGGCCACGCACTGTGTGGGTGAGCACTGAACACGCATAATACGGAATATCGTCGATAAGGACCGTGCAAGATCCGCATTCGGCGCGATCGCATCCCAGCTTGGTGCCGGTCAGGCCCAGTTTGTAACGCAGCGTAGACGCCAGGGTCTCCTGCTTCATTGCGTCGACGCGCCTCTGCTGACCATTGATGTTCAGCGTGATCAGCCTCTCGCCTACGCCCGCCGCCGATTGCTGGCCGTGCAGAAGAGAGGAGGCACGAAACAGATAGCTCGCCGAAGAGACCACTACGCCGCTGGTGATGACGCCTTTGATGAAGATGCGCCTGGAGACGGCTTTGGGAACGTCTTCTTCAGGCAGGTCTCGGATCGTGTTGGAATTTGCCTTCTCGGTCATACCGGGCTACCTCCTACCAAACGCAGCCGCCGTAGAGGCGTGCGTGAGGAAAGCCATGTGAGATTTTTGCATTTTAGCAGTTGGATTAGCAGAAATAATGCCCGGATGCGGAAATTTACGAACGGTCCTATGTCAGCGCAATGGGACAAACGCTTCTTCAGAGAGTTTAGGCCATCATTCTGCGGCAGTGGCGCGCGATTTGCAGTTCTTCTTCCGTGGGGACAATCTGAATCTTGTCTGCGGTGAGGCCGAGGAATTCGAGACCGCTGGAAGCCGAGGAACGAACATAAGCACTGTGTTCTCCGATGCCGCCGGTGAAGACGAGAAGATCCACACCGCCGAGAAGGGCAACATAGGCTCCGATCACTTTGCGTACGGAAACCGCAAAAATGTTCAGCGCGAGGGCGGCGCGAGGGTCGTGGGAGCGGATGCGCTGTTCCAGCGTCTTTACGTCACTCTCGCCGCAAGAGAGCGCGAAGAGGCCACTCTGATGATTGAGCAGGTCTTCCAGTTTGTCGGCCAAGTTGCCGGCTGGTTCGCCGGAGCCGAGCTTCTCATTGCGCAGCAAGTAGAGAAAAACGCCAGGGTCGAGATCGCCAGAGCGCGTGCCCATGGGGATGCCTCCGGTAGGAGTGAGGCCCATGGTGGTGTCGATGGAGATTCCGTTGCGGAGAGCGCAGAGGCTCGCTCCGTTGCCGAGGTGCGCGAAGATCGCACGTTCCGGCAGGCGCTCGCCGAAGTGATGCACCAAGGATTCATACGAGAGGCCATGAAATCCGTAGCGTTGAATACCTGTGTCGAAGTAACGTTGGGGAAGCGGCAGGTGCGAGGCTACCTCCGGCATGGTGCGGTGAAAGGCATCGTCGAAACAGGCATAGTGGACCGCCTCCGGAAAGATTTTCTGTGCGGAGGCGATCAGGGTCAGCGCTTGCGGGGTGTGTAAAGGGGCGAAATGCGTGGCGGCACGAAGCTGGTCGAGCACCTGCGGCGTGATGAGCTGGTGGGTGCGCAGTTCGGGCCCTCCGTGCACCACGCGATGGCCGACGGCCACGGGAGCTAAATTAATATGATCCCGGATCGTCGCGGCGACAGCGGAAAGAGCTTCACTTTGCGACTCGTGGATCGCTTTCCGCACGACTGACGGGCTTCCGTCGGAAAAGTGAACCTGGAACGTGCCGTTACTTTGTCCAATGCCGTCGGCGCTTCCGGTCAGCAAGGCCGCTTCATCGCTATCAGTAGCACCGCGACTCGCGCCGATGCGGCGGTAGATGCCGAACTTGAGCGACGACGAGCCGCTGTTAAGTACGAGGATGGGGCCATCTTTTCTCGCGACGGTTTCCATGCCTAGCCGGGCCATTTCCAGCTACGAATTTCTTCTTTATCGATGCCCTCGGTGTGAGCGTAGTTGATGCTCTCGATGATCTGATCCTTCAGCCATTCTTTGACGTGGGCGCCGGATGCGTGCAGCCGTGGAACGCGGTCGATCACATCGATCGCCAGGTTGAAGCGATCGACCTGGTTGAGGATGGCGAGTTCCAGCGGCGTGTTGATGCTGCCCTTTTCTTTGTATCCCCGCACATGGATGTTGTCATGATTTGTGCGGCGGTAGGTAAGCTTGTGAATGAGTGCAGCGTAGGAATGGAAGTTGAAGATTACCGGCTTATTGCCGGTGAAAAGAGAATCGAAGTCGCGGTCGGAAAGTCCATGGGGATGCTCGCTCTCCGGCATCAGACGGAAAAGATCGACGACGTTGACGAAACGGATTTTCAAATCGGAAAAGCGCTCCTTCAAAATCGCGGCAGCGGCAACGGTCTCCATGGTTGCGATGTCGCCGGCGCACGCCATAACTACATCCGGCTCGGCGCCATCGTCTGTGGAAGCCCAGTCCCAGATGCCGATTCCTTTGGTGCAGTGAGTGACCGCCTCTTCCATGGTGAGATACTGCAGATGGTCTTGCTTGTCCGCGACAATGACGTTGACGTAATCGCGGGAGCGCAGGCAATGATCCGTCACGCTAAGCAGGCAGTTCGCGTCGGGCGGCAAATAAATACGGACAACCTTGGCGCTCTTGTTGGTGACCACGTCAAGAAATCCCGGATCCTGATGAGTAAAGCCGTTGTGATCCTGGCGCCAGACAAGAGAAGTAATGAGGATGTTGATGGAAGGCACGGGAGCGCGCCAGTCGAGCTCCGTCTTCGATTTTTCCAGCCATTTAGCGTGCTGGTTGAACATCGAATCGATTACGTGTACGAAGGCTTCATAAGTAGAGAAAAAGCCGTGACGGCCGGTGAGAACGTAGCCTTCGAACCAGCCTTCGAGCGTGTGCTCGCTCAGCATCTCCATCACGCGTCCATAGACGCCGAGTTCGCCGCCATCGGAATCTTCCGGCTTGTATTCAGCAAGCCATGTCTTCTTTGAAGCGGCGTAGATTGCCGTGAGCCGGTTGGAGGCTGTCTCGTCGGGGCCGAAGACTCGAAAATTGCTCATGTTGCGGCGCATGACTTCCGCGAGAAAATGCGCGACAACGTCGGTGGGTGGCGCATAGGTTTTACCCGGGCCCTTCAATTTCACGGCATAGTCGCGAAAGTCTGGCAGTTCGAGATCCTTGCGCAACAGCCCACCATTCGCATGGGGGTTCGCCGAGATGCGGCGAGCGCCTGATGGCGCAAGTTCCCGCAGTTCCGAAATGAGAGTTCCGTTGGCATCGAAAAGTTCGTCTGGTTTGTAACTGCGCAGCCAGTCTTCAACGATTTTGAGATGGGGTTTGTTCGTAGCCGGGTCGAGCACTGGAACCTGGTGCGCGCGCCAAAAGTCCTCCACTTTATGGCCGTCCACTTCTTTTGGCCCGGTCCATCCTTTGGGAGAACGCAGCACGATCATAGGCCAGCGCGGACGCGTGGTGTCGCCCGTCGAACGGGCGTGATGCTGCAGCGAACGAATCTCGATGATGCATTGCTCCAGGGTGGAAGCCATCTTTTGATGCATTAAGGATGGATCGTCGCCCTCGACGAAATACGGTTTGTGGCCGTATCCGATTAACAGCGCTTCCAATTCTTCGCGCGGGATGCGGGCGAGGATGGTTGGATTTGCGATCTTGTAACCATTCAGGTGCAGCACGGGCAAAACGGCTCCGTCACGAATGGGATTCAGGAATTTATTCGAATGCCAGGAGGTTGCCAGCGGGCCTGTTTCTGCCTCGCCATCTCCCACGGCGACGGCGACGATGAGATCAGGATTGTCGAACGCCGCTCCGTATGCGTGAGAGATGGAGTACCCGAGTTCGCCGCCTTCGTGAATGGAACCCGGAGTCTCGGGTGTGCAGTGCGAGCCGATTCCTCCCGGGAACGAAAACTGCCGGAAGAACTTGAGCATGCCCGCTTCGTCACAGCTTTTATCCGGATAGATTTCGGAGTAGTGGCCTTCGAGATAGCAGTTGGCAAGAGTGGCGGGAGCGCCGTGGCCGGGGCCGGCGATGTACATGACGTTTAGGTCGTATTTCCGGATGAGGCGGTTCAAGTGCACCCAAATCAATGATTGGCCGGGATCTGAGCCCCAGTGGCCCAGGAGCCGATTCTTGATGTGCTCAGCCTTCAGCGGTTCTCGCAGGAGAGGATTGGCGCGAAGATAGATCATGCCTGCCGAGAGATAGTTGCAGGCGCGCCAGTACGCATCCGTTGTTCTCAGTTCCTCGGGTGAAAGCGGCGTTGGGATTTCAGGTGTGCCGGCCACAGATACTCTCCAGGAATTCAAATAGGCATTGCGCTGTGCGACGCCATCTATAGCCTAAACTGTTCTGATGAAGCACAAATGAATTTTCGGACGAATCCTGGGCCAGGTGTCACCAAACCGCTCAAATTCGGCGCACGAGTCCCTGGTTGGTGGCCTGCGTATTGCGGACGAGCAATAACACGAGAAGCATTCCGACGAACGGAACCAGGCCCGCGACAATGATAATGGGATCGAAGGAATGAGTTCCGGTGGCGCGGCGCGCATCGGAAAAGTACCCAATCAACTTGAAGGCAACAATGGTGCCAATTCCAGCGCCGGTGCCGCTCAGTCCGCTCACCGACGCCACGGACTCGCTGTAATAAAGGTCGGACGGCAACACGTTCGCCATGATCGTGAATCCGGCGTAGGAGAAGGTCGCGAGTGCGAAGAGGAAGGAAATCAGATAGAGATTCGTTGTGAAGATAGTAGGGATCAGCAGCGTCACTCCGGTCGCGCCATAAATCATCACGGCTTTGCGTGCCGCACCTACCGACCAACCTCGTTTGATCAGGTAGCCCGACACTCCTCCGCCGAAAAAACTGCCCGCGTCAGCGGCGAGAAACGGAATCCACACCGCGATCAGGCTGGTTTTAAGTTCAATTCCCTTCGCGACCAGATAGATGGGGAACCACTCGGCGACGAAAAAGAAAACCGGGTCGGTAAAGCTTCTCGCGATGATCGTCCCCCAGGTTTGCGGCAGTTTGAGCAGATCGCGCCAGCGCGGACGAACCGTGCCCTCCTGTTGTGCGTCCGCATCATGTTTGTCCGCCGCGATCATCTGAAGTTCGGCATCGCTGATGAGAGGATGGCTTTCGGGCGGATAGTAAAGCCATCGCCAGGCGATGAGCCAGATGAAACCGAGGGCGCCTGGAACCATGAACGCGGGACGCCACCCCCATCGCGAGTAGATCGCGTAGGTGAGATACGGGGTAATCGCGGCTCCGATGGAGGAACCGCTGTCAAACAGTGCCGTGGCCAGGCCGCGCTCGCGCTTGGGAAACCATTCGGAGACGGCTTTCGTCGCGGCTGGCCAGTTGGCCGATTCGCCGGCGCCTAGCAAGAAGCGGAAGGTAGCGAGGCTATAAAAGCCGCTTGCCAACGAAGTCAGCATCGAGATGATCGAGTACCCAAGGACGCTGAACGTAAGACCGCGGCGCGTGCCGATGCGATCCATGAGCTTGCCGAAAACCGTCTGCCCGATGGAATAGGCGACGCGGAACGCGATCGCGAGATCGGCATAGTCGCTATTGGTCCAGTGGTACTGGGATTGAAGATAAGGAGCCAGCCAGGAGAGCGTCTGGCGGTCGATGTAGTTGATGACGGTGGAGGCAAACAGCAGTCCACCGATCCACCAGCGGAGGGCGGGAATCGAGCGCACGCGGCGAGATCGGGGCTGGTCGGCCGTATCCATGTTGTGCCGAGTTGCGGTGAATCCGACTCGACGACTCTTGCCGCAAATGCTAAGCGGAAGTCTCCAACGTCGACGTCAGCAGGCCGGCGGAGTCCTTGTCGAGATACACGCTGGCGTTGGCGTGGGTGCGTAGGATCGAGGCGGGCGCCATCGGGCTGATCTTACCCTCGAAGCAGGCCTTTACGGCCTGCGCCTTTCGCGACTCGGGCACGATTGCCAGAATCTCCTTCGCCTTCAGGATCTGCCGAATCGACATCGAGATCGCCTGCTCGGGCACATGTGATATATCGCCGAACCAGCCTTCTCCGACCTGCTGGCGGCGGCAGCCTTCGTCAAGATTGACGATCAGATATGGCTCTTCGGTTTCGAAGTCTGCGGGCGGATCGTTGAAGGCAAGATGGCCGTTCTCCCCGATACCCACGAAGGCGATATCGACTGCCTCGGATGCGAGTGCCGTGCCCACCTGGCGAATGACCTCGGGAAGATCATGCGCGTCGCCGTCGAGGGGATGAAACTTCGCGATTCCAGCTTTGTTCACTAACCGATCGAGGAGTATCTTGCGGAAACTCGCAGGATGGGTCGCAGGCAGGCCGACATATTCATCGAGGTGAAACACTTCGACTCGTCCCCAGTCGATATCCGCAGACTCAGTGAGAGCGGCCAGAAACTCGAACTGAGATGTTCCAGTGGCGGCTATGACGCGCGCCTGGCCACGATCCCGGATGGCACTGCGGATCGTCGCCGCCGCCTTCTGGGCGGCTGCCTTGCCCAACGAACTCTTATCGTTGAAGACTTTTAACACCATCTCTTGGCTTCTTTCTAGAGCTAGTCCTGGCCGAGTCCTGCACTAAAGATGTTCGGAGATTATACGAGAACTCGGACGGCCACAAGCTGCGCCCGATGCGGATCGAGAAACGGAATGCAATTGAAAGCACGGTTGGTCTCACACCGTGAAAGTTACAGGTCTCGGTGCCCGTTGCGGACTGGACGGATTACACTGATTGGTCGTGTGAGTGCCCGGATTAGGCGACCGAGGTGACACGGCCTCACACCGGTTTGCACGAGACTGCGATGCAGAATAGCGTTCTGAAGATCGACCCGAAAGACAACGTCCTGGTTGCGCTCACGGATCTGCGCAAGGGCAATCGCATCGAGTTCTTTAACCAAGTTTACATTCTGACCTCAGATGTCCCAGCAAAACATAAGTTTGCCACGCAGGACCTATCGGCCGGAGACGATGTCGTGATGTATGGCGTTCTTGTCGGCAAAGCGAGAGAGCGAATCCAAGCGGGCGAACTCCTGACGACGCATAATGTACGACACGAGGCCTCGCGCTACTCCGAGAGTTCGCGTCGATACGAGTGGATTCCTCCTGACGTGTCTCGCTGGCGGCAGCGAACCTTTCTTGGATATCACAGGCCCGACGGGCAGGTCGGGACGCGAAACTACTGGCTCGTGGTGCCGCTGGTCTTCTGTGAGAACAGAAATATTGCGGTGTTAAAACAGGCATTCGATGAGGAACTCGGTTTCGTTCGGCCAAATGTCTATCGGCAACAGGTGGCGGAACTGGTCAGGCTTTCGGCTGGAGGCAAAACCGAAACCACCGAGACGCAAGCACTGGAGCTGAAGTCCGACTCGGCCACCCGCCCCAAGATTCTTGCGAACGTCGATGGAATCAAGTTTCTGATGCATGAGGGTGGTTGCGGCGGAACGCGTGAAGATGCCAACAATCTTTGCGGGCTGCTTGCGGGGTACATCCATCATCCGAATGTAGCCGGAGCGACCGTTCTCAGCCTGGGTTGCCAGAATGCACAAGTTGCCATTCTCCGCGAGCAGATCGCCCGGCGCGATCCGCATTTCAGCAAGCCTATGTTCGTATTTGAGCAGCAACAGACCGGCTCCGAATTCAAGATGCTTTCGGAAGCCATCCGGTCGACTTTCATCGGCCTCGCGGAGGCGAACCGAAGTCAACGCACCCCCGCCTCTCTCTCTCATTTGTGCGTAGGTTTGAAGTGCGGCGGCTCGGATGGGTTCTCCGGTATATCTGCAAATCCCGCGGTTGGCCGGGTGTCCGACACGCTTGCGGTTCTGGGGGGACGGAGCATCCTCTCTGAATTTCCTGAACTCTGTGGCGTCGAGCAAGGATTAATAGATCGTTGCATCGGAGAGCACATCTCGGGCCGGTTCATCCAATTGATGCGCGACTACGCCGGCCGGGCTAAAGCCGTCGGCTCGGGTTTCGACATGAATCCTTCGCCCGGAAACATTCGGGATGGATTAGTGACCGACGCCATGAAATCCGCTGGGGCGGCCAGGAAAGGAGGAACTTCGCCGGTGACTGCGGTGCTCGATTATCCTGAGTACTGCAGGGAGCCGGGATTAAACCTCCAATGCACACCGGGCAACGACGTCGAGTGCGTCACCGCGCAAGTAGGTGCCGGTGCCAACCTTATTCTGTTCACCACGGGGCTAGGGACGCCAACGGGAAATCCGATTGCACCGGTGCTCAAGATCTCAACGAATTCGTCGCTAGCCGAACGAATGCAGGACATCATTGATATTGACACGGGCGCCGTCATCTCCGGTGAGAGGACGATCGAAGAGATGGGAGACGCATTGCTCGAGCGGGTGGTTGAGGTGGCGAGCGGCCAGATGCGAACTAAGGCGGAGTTGCTCGGGCAGGATGACTTCATTCCCTGGAAGAGGGGCGTTTCCCTCTGACGTGTTAACCCGCTAACTGGCGCGGGGCGCGTTCGCATCCGTTTGAGCTTCAACCAGCGTCACAGTCAGTATGCGGCTCGCGGAGAAACAAATTGGGCTATCCTCTTTTAGACCTCACCGACAAAACCGCGGTCCTGATTGGCGGGACGAGTGGCATTGGACTGACCTTGGCGCGTGGGCTGGCAGCGGCTGGCGCGAATGTGATTCCGACTGGACGCCGCTTCGAACTGGTCCGGGCGGCCAGCCAGGAGATCGAGGCACTCGGCCGAAAGTCCCTGCCGATCGCCTGCGACGTGGCCGACAAGCAAAGTCTGAAGGCGCTGCTTGATGCCGTTTGCCGCAAATGCGGTAGCGTGCAGATCCTCGTAAACTGCGCTGGCCAAACGAAGCGGACCCCAACCCTGGATTTAGGCGAGCCGGAATGGAACGCGATTTTGGAAACGAACCTGACCGGCACATTGCGCGCCATGCAAGTCTTCGGCCAGCACATGATCGAACAAAAATACGGTCGCATCATCAACATAGGATCGCTTGCTTCCTCCGTCGGACTTTATGAAGTTGCGGCGTACGGCGCCAGCAAGGCAGGCGTGCTGTCTCTCACAAAATCACTGGCCATCGAATGGGCACGACACGGAGTGTGCGTCAATGCCTTGGTGCCAGGCGTATTTCGCACGGCCTTAAACGCCTCATTGCTGGATGGCACAGCCCGTGGGCAGGAATTCCTGCTACGCACGCCCATGGCGCGGTTCGGGCAACTCGAAGAACTTATCGGGGCTGCGGTATTTCTCGCTTCCGACGCGGCCAGTTTTGTCACGGGACAAGCTATTGTGGTCGACGGCGGCTTCCTTGCCAGCGGAGTCAATCAATAGAGTGCTGCTTTGCTGCCATTTTGGCCGGCCCTCAACTATGTGCCGTTCATCGTCCAAGCGCTCCCGGAGCGTGGGGCCGCCCGCCTAGCCTGCTAGTGCCTTAACCAGCTTTTGAGCCAGTTTCTAGTCCCTTCAACGGGAGAATGGCCGTTCCCGCGCCCAGCGCCACCAGAGTGATGGGGACCATGACAAAAAGTCCTACGATTGGGATGAGCATCAGAGCTATGAGAACTCCCGCGCCACCTAATCGTGCTCCGAGAGGGCGAATCAGGCCGAGCCCCAAGCCGAGCCGCTCGGTCACAGCGGCAAAACCAATGACGAATCGGGATTGTCTGTATACGGGAATTGGCCCTTCGTCGTTGCTCCCGTCACAGTGTCTGTAAGCGAAACCGTAACTTCGAAGTTGTCGATGTTATTGACCGCATTGGGGCCGAAAATCGCCCAAGTAATGCCATCGACCGTCAGGTTGTCGGTCCCGGCCGGCAGTGTGCCCTGTAGTATGGTTTGCGGAGGCGCGGGCGTAATCACCGCTGCTCCCTCCGGACTCACAGTCACCACTTCCGCGGCGATG
The DNA here is from genome assembly GCA_963827005.1 of uncultured Acidobacteriaceae bacterium. Classification (GTDB taxonomy): domain Bacteria; phylum Acidobacteriota; class Terriglobia; order Terriglobales; family Acidobacteriaceae; genus Sulfotelmatobacter. Next base: position 80,133 of record CAWGZD010000003.1, on the reverse strand, counting down.
CCGATTGTATAAGTCACGTTATGTGTGTGCTCTATATTCAGCGTTAACGAGCCCGAGCCAGGCAGATAGATGCTATTTACGTAAACCGAGGAGAATGCTCCCCCGTGCTGAAAGAACAAGTCTGAGGGCTGGTGCCCGGTTCCAACATACCAAAACGTTGGGGACTTAGACAGGTTGGTCGGATAGATCGATTTGCCCGAAGGCAACGAATCGACTATCTCTGTGCGCTGTCTAGAGATATGACTTCGTTACCAACGCTGAGAGCGACTTAGCATCTGCCCTTCTTCTGGCACTGCGTTACGAATACGGAACAACCTTCCGGCAGTTTCGAACGCACGTAGTTTGATCAGTGCAGCTTTCGTCGAGTCGTTCCTCTATCGACTCGGGATGCACGAGGACTGGTTCTCCCAACAGCTCTGCGAGAAGCGCCCGCGCGGGGTTGCGGACTGAGGACGCTTTTGATCTGCTGGCGCAGCCAGCGGTTTGCGGAATCATTCTCCACGCTTTCATGCCAGTACATCTGCGCCTCGAGTTGAGCAGTCTTCACAGGAAAAGGATAGACGTGGTTGCCGAGTCCGGCGTTCAGGATTTGCGCGTGACCCTGTGACAAGGTGAGCAGAAGATCGGTATCGCGGACGACTCGGCAGGCCGCGAAATTATGCTGGCAGCGCAAAACAATCTTCCTGCGGAAGCCAAGCCGGCTCAGTTCTACGTCGATCAGACTGGGGCCGTAGCGGCGCGAGGAAACCAGTACGTGGGGCTGTGCAAGATAGGTCTGGAGATCGAGGGTCCGGGAGATTCCGGGATGCCCGCTGCGGGCCATCACCACGAAAGGCTCCCCGATCAGCCGTTCTTGATGAATGGGTTCACTGGTCGTCATCGGGACGTCGATCGCGAGATCGAGGGAGCCGCTCGCGAGTTCCGCTTCCAGATCTCTGCGCTTGACCCGCGAAGTGGTAATCGACATCTCGGGCGCCTCGCGTTCCAGGCGCTGCAGCAGAGTAGGGAGCATCAAGGATCCGATGTACTCCCAAAGCGATATGTGGAAATTGCGGCGGGTCTGGGTCGGATCGAACTTGTGACTTTCGCGAAGGTTCACCTCAAGTATCTGGAGCGCTTCCCGTACCTTGTCGATCATGTTGCGAGTAAAGGGAGTGGGAATCATATGCGCGCCGCGGCGAACGAATAGAGGATCTTTCAAGAGGTCGCGCAGACGCTTCAAAGCGTGGCTGATAGCGGGCTGGGTGAGGTTCAACTGGTGGCCGGCGCGGGTAATGTTTCCCTCGCGGTAAATCGCCTCCAATACGACGAAGAGGTTGAGATCAACCTGGCTCAAATGCACGAAACATATATTACTCGATTCGTAAGATTCATTTGATGAATTGTAGAGGACTCGCTAGGCTGGGTAACCTGTTCGAGATAGAACCTAATTTCCAATGCATTTTGCCCCTTCAATCCGCGCCCAGGACTACCTGCAGAGGCTCGGCGCTTTCATGCAGGAACATGTGTTGCCTGCAGAGGCCAAATACTGCGGCGAGGTCCAGAATGTGGCGGACTGGCGCACCTGGAAGCAGCCGTCGACCATGGAAGAACTCAAAGCCAAAGCCAGGTCTGCAGGTCTGTGGAATCTGTTTCTTCCCGAAAAAGAGTACGGCGCAGGGCTGACGAATGTGGAATACGCTCCGTTGGCCGAGATGACGGGGCGGTGCTCGATTGCGCCCGAAGTTTTTAACTGCAATCCTCCTGACACTGGGAATATGGAGGTTCTGGTCAAATACGGATCCGAGGAGCAGCAACAACTTTGGCTGAAGGCTCTTCTGGCCGGCGAAATCCGTTCTGCTTTCTGCATGACAGAGCCGGGCGTGGCTTCTTCGGACGCGACCAACATGCAGGCCACGGCCGTCGTCGAGGGCGAGCACGTGGTACTAAACGGACGCAAGTGGTGGAGTTCGGGAGTGGGACATCCTCACTGCCGCCTGCTGATCTTCATGGGGTTGACCGACTGCGCGGCTCCGAAATATCGACGGCACTCGATGGTTCTGGTCCCGCTGCCTACGCCGGGAGTTGAGATCGTGCGCATGATGCCGGTGTTCGGGGCTTATGACGCCCCCTTCGGTCACGGAGAGGTGAGTTTCCGCAACGTGCGCCTGCCCGTGGAGAACATTATCGCCGGGCCTGGACGTGGATTTGAGATTGCACAGGGCCGCCTCGGGCCGGGGCGCATTCATCACTGCATGCGAACCCTGGGGGCAGCGGAACGTGCTCTGGAACTCCTTTGCCGGCGATCGTTGGAGCGAGTGGCCTTCGGCAGTCCGTTGGCTGAATTGGGAGGAAATGCGGACGTGATCGCCAACGCGCGCATCATGCTAGAGCAGGCCCGCCTGCTCACTCTCAAAGCAGCGTGGATGATCGACCAACTCGGCGCCAAGGGTGCAAAAAGCGAAATCTCGCAGATCAAGGTGGTCGTGCCCAACATTGCCCTGGCGATTATTGATCAGGCCATCCAAATGCACGGAGCAGCAGGTGTGTCGGAGGATTTTCCATTGGCGGAGATGTTCGCATCGATACGGACGTTGCGGATCGCCGACGGTCCCGACGAAGTGCATCGTGCGCTGATCGCCAAGCTGGAGTTGAGCAAATACAAGGCGAGGAAACCTGAAGCCGCCTGAAGCCTGCTCTGCGGATTACTTACCCTTAAAGACAGGAGCGCGCTTCTCCAGGAAGTGGGCCACGCCCTCTTTGAAATCTTCGCTGCGCAAACTTGCCACCATTTCCTCCACAGCAAGATCGAAAGACTCCGCCAGGGTCTGGAACATAGCCTCGTAAACCTGGCGCTTGATAACTCGCAAGGAGCGTGGACTGACCCGCGATGCGAGATCGGCAGCATATTCGTTGACCTTGTCGAGAAAGCTCTCCTGAGGGAAGACCTGATTCACCAGCCCCATTCCCAACGCTTCAGCCGCGTTAATTTGCCGTGCGGAAAATAGCAGATCAAGAGCGTTAGGAAGCCCGACGATATGCGGCAGCATCCAGGCCATGCCGTACTCGGCGATGAGCCCGCGCTGCGCAAACGTGGTCGAGAAACGGGCGGCGTCGGAAGCCAAGCGTAGATCGCAATAGAGCGCTATCACCAGACCAAGCCCCACTGCCGGACCGTTGATAGCCGCGAGGATTGGCTTCTCGATCCCGAGGAAGTAGGAATATTTCTTCTGGAAATCGGGTAGAACTCCCTCGCGTTTCCGGGAGGCACCACCCAAGCGGGAGATGGCGTCACGCGCCTCGCCTGGCAATCCCTGGGCGGCGACGGAATTCAGCAGCGACATGTCGGCGCCAGCGCAAAAGCCGCGTCCGGCGCCGGTCAGCACGATGACGCGGACGTTGTCGTCGCGTCCGGCTTCTTCGAGGCCGGCGTGCACTTCCTGTTCCATGGTGGCCGTCCAGGCATTGAGCTTGTCTGGACGATTCAACGTGATGGTTGCGACTCGATCAGAGACTGCGTAGATCGTTTCCTGCGTTGGCATGGGTATTCACCTGGACTTGCCCTAGACTTGCGGCGATGCTAGATTCCAAGGGCGAGCGCTTAGCCTTGCCCGGCATTCGCCGGTGCACGCAGCCATCCCCGGCGAATGGAATAGCCGCAGCCTGGAGCGACAGAAGCAGCTGCCTCAGAACGTGATGCGCAAGCCGAGTTGGATCTGACGTTTCGGAAAAGCGGAAGTGTAAGCGAGCGGCGTGCTGGGCGTAGCCGTCCCGCCGCCGGGAAGGACAGAGCCCGGTCGAATCCCACTCACGTTGAACGTCGTGAACCCCGGATCAAAGCCAAAAAGAGGGCTTACCTCGTTGTTTACGCTGGCAAAATTCGTCCGGTTTGCGATGTTGAATCCTTCTGCCGTGAACTGCAGGTTAGCCCGCTCGCCCAGTTTGTGCGCCCAGCTCAAGCGGGCGTCGAAGTCGATGTAGTTGGGACCCAGACCCGTGTCGCGCGGGGCTCCGATGGGACGTTCATTCGTGGTGTGATTGTCGCCGTTCACTTCTCCGCCGGCCAGCAAGTTGAAGGGATGTCCGCTGTGGTAAGAGAAAATCGGAGCCAGCTGAAAACCCGACAGAATGCTTTGTTTCCAGGGGCTGTCGATCACGCCCGCGATCACGACTTTGTTGCGCTCGTCAAACTCGGAAACACTGCGATCGAGATTGAGGTTCGTCGGATCCTGCGGCCCGTAGTCCGTGTTGTAGTCGGTGGAGGTGTCGATGCCTTTACTCCAGGTGTAATTCGCGAACACTGAGAAGTGATTGCTGAAGCGTTTCTTGAGTTCGGCGATGCCCCCATAGTAAAGACCATATGACTCAGAACTATATTGATTGTTCTGCACGATCAGCGGGTTTACAAAGCATTGAACGGCTGGATCCGCGCAGGGAAGGCCCTCGGAGCCGCCCAACGGGTCGGTGGCCGCACTGGTATTCCAGTTGCGATAAGAGACTACCTGGCCGTTGGCCAGGGTCACCGTGGTAAAGGGGGCGGGAAGCAGATTGGTATCGAGCGCGATCGGGAGGTGCTGAGTGTGAGTGTAAATGCCACTGATAGAAAAGGAAAGCCCAGGCCCGAGCTCCTGTTCAATACCAAAAGAAGCCTGCTGGGCGATCGGGGGACGATAGCCCGGTTGGTTCACGAAAAGTACCTGTAGCGGAGAGAGAGGACCACTGTTGGTGACGTCGATGCCCAACGGGGCGATGGCGGCCGGGGTTATGCAGGCGTTATTCCCTGGGGCCGGAGTTGTGCATGCAATCAGATTGTTCGGCGCTCCCTGCGCAAAGAGCGTCTGGAAAATCGTTGCAGCCCCCTGAACGCCCAAGGCCGGAATGCCGCCGATCGGATCTGCATAGATGGAAATTTCCCGGTTGCAAGGGCTGGAGCCGTTACCCGGGATTACTGGCGTCCCAAACTGCGAGACACCGCAAATCGCGGTAACGTTAGCGGCCTGATTACCTGGCACACTGTTCCCAACGGCGGACTGGTTGCCGTTCCGCACACCCAAGCTGTAGTCGACGTCGGGGATCTGTACGTCCACGGGTCCGTAGAAGATTCCGTAGCCGCCTCGGATCACCGTCCTGTGATTATTGAAGGGGTCCCAGGCGAAGGAAACCCTGGGGCCAAAATCTTTTTCATAAGTGGTCAAGGGGGCAAATTGGCTGTCGAGATCGTAGCGCAGACCGTAGTTCAGAGTGAGGTTCGGGGTTACCTTCCAGGAATCCTGCGCGTAGAACGAGGTCAGCGGCCGGGAATAGTACGGGTAGGTCGGATCTCCGAACCCCTGCTGGTACACCTGAGGCAAACCCAACGTTGCCGCCTGCAGCGAGTTGAGGGTAGTGCCCGACGGAGTGGACCCTCCGGGGCAAGGATCTGGGCCCGTTGTCGGCGTGGGAGATAAGCACGGACTCACCAAGACTCCGGGCAGCGACCCGAACACAAAGCGGCCCGGGAAAAATGTGTGCGATTCCGTATGATTGCCGCGGAGCAGCTCGTAGGCGCCAAACTTCAGAGTGTGACGGCCGTGAATCTTGGTGAAATTGTCGGCGAATTCATAGCGCCGCAGGATGGTGAGGTTGGGTAAGAAAATGTTCGATCCAATGTTGTTGATAAAACTCGGGATCTGAAGCCCCACTTGTGCGGGCACGTTGGGAATCACGTTGAAGCTGTAGTAGTCCCACTGCACGCGAGCCTCGTTCTGTGTGTTCGGATTGATCTGGCGGTACCAGGTGAGTTGCAGGTTATTGTCGTAGTCGTGGACTGAACTTCCGGCCGAATAAGCGGTCAGAGAATTTACGTCCGGGGATTCCTCCAGGTCGTGCCCGTAGCGGTAGGTAACGGAAAATTCATTGTTCGCGTTGAAGTGGTGATCGAGGCGGACCGACGCCTGATATTCCCGCGTGTCGTACGGAAACAGTCCTCCCTCGGTTTCAAACTGGTTTAGCAGAAAGGCATTCAGCGCGGCCTGGGTGGGGGTAATGAACGGGTTCGTACCGGGATTCGGGTTCAGCGTCAAGATGCTCTGCAGAGCATAGGCGCACTGACTCGGCGGCAGGACTACGGGGGGAGCCGGGGGCGGGGGCGTCAAGCAAACCACGCTCGGCGCCGACGAACTCGCCAACCCGGCGAAAATGGCATCCTGCGCGCTCGTCGGACGAAAAATATCGGTATCCGTGAGCAAAGGAACCGCGTTCTGCGCATTCTGCAGCAGGCCTTCAAAGCCAACGAAGAGAAATGTTTTATCTTTCCGAATCGGCAAACCCACCGTTCCACCAAATTGCTGGCGAGTCAACGTATCCTTAACCGGCGTACCGAACGAATCCGGATCGGCAGGGTTGAAGGTCTCGCCGGGCTGCAATGCCTGGGTGAAGGAAAACGGATTCTGAGCGTCCATGGCATCGTCGCGGAAAAAACCGTAGAGACTGCCGTGAAGGTTGTTAGTGCCGGACTTGGTCACAATGTTGATGGAAGCGCCGGTGGCCCCGCCGAGGTCGGCGCCGTAGTTGCTGCGGTTGATCTGAAATTCCTGCACTGTCTCCTGGCCCACGGTCAGGCGCACGCCGCCGCTGTCTCCAGAGGTCTCTCCACCGTCGACCGTTACGCTGTTGCCGCGACCGTTGCTGCCGTAGAAAGACAGGCCGCTGGTGGGCGTCTGCTTGACTCGAAAATCCTGGTCGCCGGCAAGCCGCGTGGCATCTGAAACTCCCGGTGCCAGCAACGTAAACGTAAGGTAATCGCGCCGGTCAATCGGCAGGTCGCTGATGTACTGCTGGGAAATTCTGTCGGTTTGGCTGCCTCGTTCCGTTTCTACAACGGGAGGCTGGTCCGTTACCTCGACGACCGTCGCCACCTGCGAAGGTTTCAGCTTGAAATCGGAGACGACCGTCTGTCCAATGGCGACCGTGACGCCTCTTCGAATTTGAGTCGCAAAGCCCGGCATCTGCGCACTGACATCGTAGGTGGCGGGCGGCAGCCCGGTTACCCGGAACTGATCGGTACCATTCGTGGTTGCCGTGCGCTTCTGACCGGTCTGCGTGTCGACCACATTGACCGTAGCCTTGGGCAAGGCTGCGCCGGAGGAGTCCGTTACAGTTCCAGTGATCTCTCCCGATGAGCCGACGCCCTGCGCGCGAGCCACCAAGGTTGCGAACGGGAAGCACAAAAGAATGCATGCGATTGACTTCATCGTGGAACGGACAAGAAACCGCTTCCACGAACATTCCCCGTAGCCTGAAGCCGCACGATCATGCAAACCGTTCTGTGCAAAATCCATATTCCCCCCTTGCTCAGGCCTTGTCTGAATTAGGCAAAAGGCACACCGGTACCCTTTCAGCGCGCCGCATCGGGCACGAGCGTAGCTGCGTTTTTCAGATTCATCAAATGAATTTTATGGATGACGATGTATGCTCCGAAGGAATTGGGCAACATAACCGGCGGATGGGCTGCAGACCGGCGCTGGGATATGAATTCCATAGATTTAGGGCCTCTTTTCGCCTGAGTTTGCGCGGATCGGCTGCGCGGCCAGAAATTCGAAAATCGCTTTTTGCGCGGCGTCGGGCTGGTCGGTCGAGAACAGATGGCTGGCATGTTCGAGCAGGATGAGTCGTGCCCCGGGAATGCGCGCTGCGATCAATTCCCCGTTGCCCGGCGGGACCAGACGGTCCGCCTTCCCGTGAATCACAAGAGTTGGAGTCGTGATCTGGGGCAAGCGGCTGAAAGATTCCCACGCCAGGATGGCCTGCAGTTGAGAAAGATAGCCTGCCGTGTTGAGTGGCCAGGCGCGGCGCCTGGCAATATCTTCATCGATCAAGTGGCGCGGCGTCGCAGCGTCGTAGATAAAGGGGATCGCCGCCTCGGCTGCTTGTTCCCGGCTCATCCAGCTGCTAGCTTTCAGCATCTCGAGCGCGGCTGGCTCGGCGCGCCGCGCGTTCGGTCCGCCGGCGGCTGTGCAGCCAAGAATGAGAGACTGAACACGCCCGGGATACCGCAAGGCAAATTCCTGGGCAATCATGCCGCCCATCGAAATGCCAAAGACATGGGCGCTGGGAACGCCGGCGGCGTCGAGCACGGCTGCAGCGTCCGAAGCCATGAGAGCGATCGAGTAGGGGCCGGGAGGGACATCGCTCTGTCCGGCGCCTCGATTGTCGAGTGCGATCGTCCGGTAGGAAGTTGAAAGCGCCGGCCGGGTGCGATGCCACATGGCGGACGGGTAGCCAAGTCCCATGATCAGCAAAATGGGCACGCCCGTTCCCCGCTCGTCCCAGTAAATTTTCGTTCCTTGGTTGTCCGCAAAAGGCATTCAAGCTCCTCTTTAGAACAAATCGACTCCAGCGCCGATCAAAACCTGGATCGCCTGCGCGCGCGATCAATCCGCTGCGACTTTGAGAATCAGTTTGCCGAGGTTTTCCCCCTTGAACAACATCAGAAAAGTTTCGGGAAAGGTTTCGAGCCCTTCGATAATATCCTCGCGCGACTTGAGTTTGCCCGCCGCCATCCAGCCTGCCATCTCGTGAACAGCCTCGGGATATCGATCGGCATAATCAAAGACGAGCATACCTTTCATGCTCGCGCGATTGACCAACAGCGATAAATAGTTGCTCGGACCTTGGACGGGGCCGGTGTTGTTGTATTGCGAGATGGCGCCGCAAATTACGACGCGAGCGCCGCGCGCAAGGTTTGCGAGAGCAGCCTCTAGGATGTCACCGCCGACATTGTCGAAATAAATGTTGATGCCCTGCGGGCAAGACTTCCGCAACGCCTCAGTCACGTTTTCGGACTTGTAATCAATGGCTGCGTCAAATCCGAGGTCAGTCACCAGATAGCGGCACTTGTCGACGCCGCCCGCAATGCCGACCGCGCGGCAACCCTTGATTTTGGCAATCTGCCCTACCACCGAGCCCACGGCCCCAGCCGCCGCAGACACGACTACCGTGTCGCCGGGTTGAGGCTGGCCGGTTTCGAGCAAACCGAAATATGCCGTCATCCCCGTCATGCCCAACACATTGAGGAATGTTGGCAGCGGCGCTACGCGGGGATCAACCTCGATTAGACCCTTTCCCTCGGAGATGAAATATTCCTGCACGCCAAAGGTTCCAGAGACATACTTGCCTACGACGAAATGAGGGTTCCTCGAGGCAATCACTTCGCCCAGCGCCAAAGCCCGCATCACCTCGCCGATGCCAACTGGCGGGACGTAAGATCGGCTCTGCTTCATCCAGCCACGCATGGCGGGGTCGAGAGATATAAACAAAACCCGTATCAGCAGTTCGCCGTCGTGTAATTCACGAACCGTCTCTTCCTCGTAGGTCCAGTCCGTGTGCTTCGGCATTCCCACGGGGCGGGAAGCGAGAGTGAATCTGTGATTGACGAATGCCATGATGGTTTCCTTTCCGGTCATACGATGTAGCGCTCACTGGATAAAAGTCGAGCCGCAATCTGGCGGCGCAAGGCCACGGAGTTCACCGGCCTGTGATCCGCATAGCCCCGCATGGTCACAAGGTGCTTGTGCAAAATGTCTCTTTCGCAGCAGGCACTCAATACCGTGCGTGAGAACCCCTCAATTCGGACCATCGCATCGCGCAGGTATACAGCACAGATGTAGAGGGCGATCCCGCTCTCGCTTGAGGAGGTCAGCTTCTTGCTGCGGAGCAGGCTGGACTCCATGGCAAAGACCTCCATCGCAATATCGGAGAGGTTCATGATGACCTCCTGTTGCTTTTCAAGCTGAGCGCCGTATTTTTCGTGGGCGACCGCCAGCGTCAGTAGGAACATTTTCTTCGCGTTGCGAACGAGGCCGTCTTCTTCGGTAACGCCGGGCTTTTCGTTCGAGAGGCTGGGGGTTTCGCTCTGATTCAAGACGGAGCGCGCCGCTTCGAAAAGAGGTAACTGCCCGCGGGCCGCACGCTTCAAGGGCATGCCCATAATAACCAGGCGGTTGATTTCGCTGGTGCCTTCAAAGAGGCGGTTGATGCGCGAATCGCGATAGGCTCGCTCGACTGCGTAGTCCTGATGAAAACCGTAACCGCCATGGATCTGGACGCCTTCGTCCACCACATAGTCGAGCATTTCGGTCGCGAAGACTTTCACCATGGAGCATTCCGCCGCGTACTCCTCGACCGCCTGCATCTCCGTGATCGAACTCTGTCTTCGCTCGGCGGATGTGGCCTGCATCTGGCTTTCGATGAGTCCGGCTACGCGCCAGATCATGGACTCGGCTGCAAAAATCCGTATGGCCATTTCGGCAAGTTTGTGCTGAATAGCGCCGAAGTCGGCGATGGCGCAGCCAAAGGCTTTTCTCTGCTTCGCGTATTTGATGCAGATGGCAAGCACATTCTTGGCGGCGCCGACGGACGCGGGTCCGAGTTTCAAGCGTCCGACATTAAGCACGTTGAATGCGATTACATGACCGCGCCCGATTTCTCCCAGGACTTTCTCGACGGGAACAGCTACGTTGTCGAGATAAACCGCGGTGGTGGAGGTGCCGCGAATCCCCATCTTATGTTCTTCGGCGCCGCTGCTGACGCCAGGAAAGGCTCGCTCCACAAGGAAGGCGGTGAACTTCTCGCCTCCGACTTTGGCGAAGATGGTGAACAGATCCGCTGCCCCACCGTTGGTGATCCACATCTTCTGGCCGTTGAGTATGTAATGCTTCCCATCGGGAGCGAGGTCGGCGCGAGTTCGCGCGGCAAGAGCATCGGAACCGGCCAATGGTTCCGTGAGAGCGTAAGCAGCCAACAGTTCCATGCGAGCCAATCGAGGCAAATATTGTTTCTTCTGTTCAGGAGTGCCGAAGTACACAATGGGCAGGGTGCCGATGCCAGTGTGCGCGGAGTGCCAACCGGCATAGGAGGCGTCGCGTCCCATATGCTCAGCGGCGACCATCAGCGAGGGCAAGTCCATTTCCATACCGCCAAATTCTTCCGGGATGGTCATGCCTGTAAGACCCAGTTCTGCGGACTTGCGCAGTACCGCGAGAGCAGCGCCCGGCTGTTTGTCGCGGATGGCAGGAAGATGGGGTTCGACTTCGCTGGCCCAGAACTCATCGATCATGCGGCCGATCGCAAGATGCTCCTCGGTGAGATCTTCCGGAGTGAATACCTGGGCGGGCAGGACATCTTCAAAGAGAAAAGCTGAGCCTTTCGTCTTGCCGGGAATTTCTGTTAGTGTCGTCATGATTCCGATGCCCCCTTTTGAAATTAACCATCTGAGTTTGTTAAAAGAATTCGAAGGCCGCGAACTGCCCGCGACGGAGTGGCTCATCCTGACACAGGACCGCATCCAGAAGTTCGCGGACGCGACCGAGGACCGGCAATGGATTCACGTCGACCCGGAGCGAGCCGCGCGGGAGTCGCCATATGGCGGCGCTATTGCTCACGGCTTCCTCACGCTTTCGCTGGTGAGCTATTTTTCGGGACAGGCGATTCGAGTCCGGGAGGGAGTCGGGGCACGCGTCAACTATGGACTGAACCGCGTGCGCTTTCCGTCGGCGGTGCGTGCGGGTTCGGCGATTCGCGCCCACGTGACCCTGCTCTCGGTAAAGGAATCGGCAGCGTTCGTGGATATCATTTTCTCGGTGACGATCGAGACTCGAGGTGCAGACAAGCCCGCCTGCGTGGCGGAATGGTTGGTGCGGTATTACCGGGCGTGACGGGACGTGGAACTGGCAATCGATCATATTGCCCTGCTCTCCGCGCAGTGTAGCGAGGCGCGCATGAGGACCGCGATCCGATCGGGCATGGTGGCAAATCGTTCATCGTGCGTGAGCCCACGCGCGTAGCGGTAATAAATCTGCTGAACAATCACCGCGACCTTGAAACGCGCGAAGGTCAAATAGAAGACGATGCCGTCGATACCGCGGCCGGTCGCCTGGGCATAGCGTTGAGCCAGTTGGGCTCGCGTCAGTGTGCCGGGGATCGTAGTAGGGGCAGAACAGATTTCCTGCAGCTCGTCGGGGTCACTGGGATCGGTCCAATAGGCCAGGGTTGTGCCCAGATCGGATAGAGGGTCGCCCAGCGTACACATCTCCCAGTCCAGAACTCCGGCTATCTTAGTAATGTCATTCGAGTCGAGCACTACGTTGTCGTACTTGTAATCGTTGTGAATGAGGGTCGCGTCGGTCGACGCTGGAATGTTCTGCATAAGCCAGGTCGAGATGGGTTCGACTTCAGGCAGGTCGTGAGTTGCTGAATTGTGGTAGCGCTCGATCCATCCCCTCACCTGGCGTTCGAGATAACCCTGCGGCTTACCCAAATCGCCCAGGCCGATTTTGTGGTAGTCGACGGCGTGCAAGCGCACGAGGTTGTCGAGGAAAGCTTCGCTCAGCTGGCGCGCCATGGGGGACGACAGCAGCAGGCCCGGTGGCAGTTGCCGGCGCAGGATGATCCCGCAAATCGGCTTCATAAGGTAGAAAGGAGCATCGAGAACGGAAAGATCGTCGCAATACAGAATCACTTTGGGCGAAACCGGATAACTCTCGTGCAACTTGGATAGCACGCGATACTCGCGGCTCATGTCATGAGCAGACTTCACTTGGCTGCCGAACGGCGGCCGGCGGAGCACAAATTCACGACCGCCCCAGGTCACGCGATAAGTCAGATTCGAATGACCGGAGGGAAACTGCTCGACGGTCACTGGACCTGGGCCGTCGAAGTGCCCGCTCAGGTACGCACTGAGTCGAGCCAGGTCAAGTTCTTCCCCGGCTCTGACGGCTACTGAGTGATCACAGGAGGCAGCCATGGATTTCAAACTCTTCGTCGCTGTCTTTCCGAAGCTGTAAACTATCTACCGATACGTAAGCAAAGACTCGTCCTCGAGATGAGGGTGAGCGTTGAACGCACTCAGCGTGAAACGACTACCAGAACTCAGAAACTCGGTGAACGAGGCGTTGCGCGACATCCAGGTCAATTGCAGAGTGTCTGCATGCGACAAGTGCAAGGCACGCCGCATGGCAACCCCAATCGGACCTCCAGACGTAAAGACCACGGAATCGCCGGTCGGCGTGGCGCTGTTTACGATGGCCGTAATACCTCGATCGACGCGCCCACAAAAGTCTTGCCATGATTCCACGCCTTCGACCACTAACTCACCACTCACCCATTTGCCAATGACCGCCTCGAACATTTGCTGGAAACTTCTTTTTCGTTCGTCAGAGTCCTTGGCACGCTCGAACGCCCGGTGAAGATCGCGGACTTCTTGAGATTTCTCCAGCACCTGCGGCAGACCTAGCTTTAGAACTGCTTCCGCAGGATACTCGTCGAACTCGTTCTTCACAGCCCTTTCGGGAAACTCCTTTCCGAGCCTTCGATAGGCTGCCTCGACGATGCGCGCCGTCTGCACCTGTCGTACGCGAGGGCCCGAGCAGACGCGGCTGAACTGCACTCCGCGGCGGGCCCAGTATTCTCCCAGCAGGCGGGCTTGCATTTCGCCGGCGGCGCAGAGTTTGTCGTAGTTCGGCTCCAGAAAAGATGCCTGGGCGTGTCGCACTAGAATGACGCGGCTCATAATTCCCGGCCTTACGCGTTGACAACATGTTCTTGACCAAACTCGGCAAATGTCTGGTTGGTCTCAGCGAGGCGCTTCAGCAGGGGAGCCGGCTCCCACAGTTCTCCCTGTTGCTGGCGGAATTCGCAGACGCGGTCATAAACTTTTCTTAAGCCCACCGTGTCGGCATACCACATGGGGCCTCCGCGATACGCCGGAAACCCATAACCATTCAGGTAGATGATGTCGATATCGACCGAGCGCAGCGCATAACCCTCCTCGAGAATACGAGCGCCTTCGTTCACCAGGGCGTACACACAACGCTCGATCATTTCGGAAGGAGGAACTTTGCGTTGGGGAATTCCAGCTTCCGCGGCCCACTTCCGTACGAGGGCAGCCACCTCTGGATCGGATACGGCCCGGCGCTGCTCGTCGTAGCGGTACCAGCCGGCCAAAGTCTTCTGGCCGTAGCGGCCCATTTCGCAAAGACGATCCTCCGCGACGGGCTGGCGAACTCCAGGTTTTTCCAGATGGCGATATTCCTTGCGAATCCGCCAGCCAACATCAAGTCCGGCAAGATCGCCGGTCGCGAGTGGACCCATGGCCATGCCGAACTCGACTAACGCATTGTCAACGGCCTCCACCTCCGCGCCTTCTTCGACCAGGAATTGCGCTTCCCGGCGATAAGGTCCGAACATGCGGTTTCCAACGAAGCCCCGGCAGTTTCCGACCAGCACCCCAATCTTGCCGAGTTTTTTCGAAAGCTGCATGCAGGTCGCGATGACCTCTTTACTGGTCTCTTTGCCGCGCACAATTTCCAGCAAGCGCATGATGTTGGCCGGGCTGAAGAAGTGGGTTCCGATGACGGACTCCGCCCGCGAGGTAACGCTAGCGATCTCGTCGATGCTCAACGTCGATGTGTTGCTTGCCAGGACAGCATCGCGTTTGCACGCGCGATCCAGATCCTGAAACACCTGCTTCTTGAGCGCCATGCCCTCGAAGACCGCCTCAACCACCATATCGACGTTGGTGAAGTCGTCGTAGCTGAGAGTGGGTGTGATCAGGGCGAGCCGCTCGTCGACGAATTGCTGTGTGAATCGTCCGCGCTGGACCGAGCTGGCGTAGTTCTTTCGAATCTTCGCAAGTCCCTGGTCGAGAGTGGGCTGATCGACCTCCTTGAGCAGAACAGGGACGCCGGCATTGGCAAACACCATAGCGATCCCTCCACCCATCGTCCCGGAGCCGACGACGCCTACACTGCGGATTAGCCTGACGGTCGTATCTTTCGGCACATCGGGAATCTTTGCCACCTCGCGCTCCCCGAAAAAGACATGGATGAGCGCTTTCGATTGATCGGAGAAGAGACATTCCATGAAGAGTCTGCGCTCCACCTCGCAACCTTCTTCGAAGGAGAGTTTGGTTGCCGCTTCCACCGCTTCAATAGCGGCAAGCGGCGCTATCAGACCTCGCTGCTTTTTCCGGATACGCTCGCGGGCAGCCGCGATAATTGCCGCGCCCTCCGTGGCTGTACCCAATTTCTCCGAGCGTTCGCGCGTCTTGGGTATTGGTTTACCGGCGACTTCGCGGGCAAAGGCCACCGCACCTGCAAGCAGGTCGCCTTCGATCAGGCGGTCGACGATCCCGAGCTGGAAGGCTTCGGCTGCAGCAACAGGCTTCCCGTCGGCACACATTTCAAGAGCTTTGGCGACACCGGCAAGCCGGGGAAGGCGTTGCGTTCCCGCCGCACCAGGGATAAGGCCGAGCTTCACCTCGGGCTGCCCGACCTGCGCATCGCTCGAGGCGACGCGATAATGGCCCGCCATCGCCAGCTCGAGCCCCCCGCCAAATGCGGCGCCATGAATCGCTATCACTACCGGCTTGCTGCAATTTTCGATGCCGAGAAGGAGTGGAAGAAGGCTTGCGCCGCGCCCTTTGCCGGACGTCATCTTTCCGAATTCTTTAATGTCAGCTCCGGCAACGAACGTCCGACCGCCGCCAATAAGGACCGCTGCTTTCACGGAGGGATCGTTGTTGATCTCTTCGATGGTGGCGGCGATTCCTTCCGGCACTCCGGGGCTAAGGGCATTCACCGGCGGATTGTCGATGGTAATGATGGCGATGGCGTTGTCTTTGTCTTCGCTTTTGCTCAGCCGTACCAGAGTGCTCATCGTGAACTCCGATCAATTGCCACAGCCGGCGATCGGAACAGAGTCGATCACCAGGCGGGCGATGCGTTCGCGGTGAAACGTTGCATCGCCCAGCATGGTCTCAGATGCTTTCGCGCGGCGGTAGTAAAGATGTAAGTCGTTTTCCCAGGCGAAACCGTTGCCGCCGTGGATTTGGATGCCACGGTTCCCCACCTCCCGGCATGCATCGCTGGCGTACATTTTGGCGATAGAGGTCGCGGTGGTTGCATCGGGAGCATCGTGCTCCAGGGCCCACGCCGCGTAGTAGGCGGCCGAACGCGAGCTCTCGGTCTCAAGGTACATGTCCGCGCACTTGTGCTGGACCGCCTGAAATGTCCCGATCGCTTTGCCAAACTGCCTGCGCGTCTTCGCGTAGTCCACAGTCAGGTCAAGCACACGCTGCATCCCGCCCACCATTTCGCCGACCAGGGCTGCGGTCGCAATATCTAGCGCGCGGATGAGATTGGCTCCGTCACCCAGCTTCTCTGCTGGAGTATCTTTGAACCGGACTGCGTAGAAATTACGAGTCAGATCCAGAGCCGGCATCGGCGAGATCCACAACCCGGGTGCCTGCGCTTCCACCAGAAAAACTCCAGTCTGCGCGGCCACGAGAACAAAGTCAGCCACATCGGCGTCGAAAACGAAAAGTTTCTCGCCGGTCAGCTTGCCATCTGCGGTGGCGGCGAGCTTCAGGTCGGCCAAGTCCCAGGTGGCCCCGGTTTCGAGGAATGCGAGAGTGGATCGCGCCTCGCCACGACAGATGGGCGCCAGGTATTTCGTCTTCTGCGCATCGCTCGCGACGGCGTCGATTACGGCCCCTGCCAGTGCAACGGTCGACCAGAAAGGGCCGGGCAGCAGGGCGCGACCCGCTTCCTCCATCAGAAGAATGAGTTCGACCTTGCCGAGACCGAGCCCGTCGTATTTTTCTGGAAAGATGATGCCCGTGTAGCCCTGTGCGGCCATCTTCGACCAGAGAGCGGGATCGTACGGCTGTTTATTTTCAGCCAGGTGGCGCACGTACGTCATCGGGCATTCACCGGCAAAGAACTGGCGCGCGTTCTGCTTGAGAATCTCCTGACTTTCGTTCAGTCCGAATTGCATGACCTGTTCTCAGTAGCTCCTGGGCAAACCCAGGACGAAGTGTCCGATGATGTTGCGTTGAATCTCCGAGGTTCCAGCTTCGATAGTATTGCCGCGCGAGCGCAGGTATCCGTAGGCCCAAGTGCCCTTGTCGACAGAGTGCGGCGAAATCCCTTCGAGCTGACCGTACGGACCAAGTAATTCCTGCGCTACCTGCTGCAGTCTCTGGTTCAGTTCGCTCCAGAAGATTTTCTGGATGGACCCTTCCGGGCCCGGGACTCCGGTTGCGCTGATGCGGCTGAAGGCGCGCATCTGGTTCCATCGCATGATTTCAACGTCGGCATAGCACTGCGCCAGTTTCTGCCGGATCAAGGGATCTTGCGCCGCAGAATTTCCGTTTCGCCGCAACCGCCCTGCCAACTCAATCAGGCGCTCCATGTTTCGGCGAAAGGTAATCTGCAGGCCGGCACCGAATGTGCCTCGTTCGTGCATGAGCGTCCCTATCGCGACCTCCCAGCCCTGATTCACATTCCCTACAATGTTCTCGACAGGGACCCGCACATCCCGGAACGAGACCTCGGCGAACTCATTCTCTCCAGTGATCTGGCGAAGCGGG
This sequence comes from uncultured Acidobacteriaceae bacterium, assembly GCA_963827005.1. Taxonomy (GTDB): domain Bacteria; phylum Acidobacteriota; class Terriglobia; order Terriglobales; family Acidobacteriaceae; genus Sulfotelmatobacter. The sequence continues at coordinate 62,747 of CAWGZD010000003.1, read as the reverse complement.
CGAACGCTTATTCCCAGGGACTTCATGTCCACAAGCAGCACGGTGAGCCCTTTGTGCTTCGGAACATTCGGGTCGGTTCGAACAACCAACTCGCACCAGTCGGCAACCCAACCGTAGCTATTCCATGTTTTCAAGCCGTTGACCACGTAGAAACTGCCATCCTGGCGGGCCTCGGTCTGCAAGGACGCGAGGTCGGACCCGGCATTCGGTTCGGAAAACCCCTGGCACCAGATTTCTTCGGCGCTGAGAATCTTCGCCAGGTAGCGAGTCTTTTGCGCCTCGGTTCCGAACGCGATGATGGTGGGGCCGATCAGACCCAAGCCCAATGTGTTGGCCATTGGCGGCGCACTGGCCAGAGCCATTTCCTGCCAGAAGATGACCTGTTGCATCAGGTTCGCGCCCCGGCCGCCGAATTGTTTGGGCCACGAAACTCCCGCCCATCCGGCTTCGAACAACTTGCGTTGCCACGCCCGCAGATATTCGAAGCGGGATTCCAGCGATTCCTCGCGTCGCTGGTCCCAGTCGGCGGGCACATTGGCCGTAAGCCACGAACGCAATTCGTCGCGAAATTGCATTTCCTCGGATGTTAAATTCAGGTCCATCCCACCTCCTTGAGGCCTGATTACAATTCCCGACTAAGCGTTCGCCCGCTCCCGTATTTCGCCCGCAGTTCTTTCTTCAACACTTTTCCAGTCGCAGTCTTCGCCAAGGTCTCGCAGAAGTCGATCGAGCGTGGACATTTGTAGTGCGCCAGGTTCGAGCGGCAGAACTCTATGAGCTCCGCTTCCGTCGCGGCGCATTCCGGTTTTAGAATCACGACACCTTTGGGAACTTCCCCCCACTTCTCGTCTCTAACTGCGATCACCGCAGCTTCGAACACAGCCGGATGCGCCAACAACGTTCTCTCTACTTCCAGCGATGAAATATTCTCGCCACCGCTGACAATAATGTCTTTCTTGCGATCGACGATCAGGATGTAACCATTTTCCATCACGACTGCCATGTCGCCGGTGTGAAACCACCCACCACGCAAGGCTTCCGCGGTAGCCTCGGGTTGCTCCCAATAACCGGCCATCACGCTGTCGCTGCGGGCAATGATCTCGCCCATAGTCTCGCCGTCGTGAGGTACGTCCTTGTCGTCGAAGTCCACGACACGCAGTTCTACTCCCGGGTAGGCATAGCCGGTCATGGACTGAAGCACGTAGCGCTTTTCGGGTTCGCACTCGACGTCCGGTTTGAGTTCCGCCGTGGCAAGAGAAGGTGAGCACTCGGTCAGACCGTATCCGGAAAAACACTTGCAGCCCAGCTTCTGTTCGACCTCTCGCATCAGCGATGGGAACGATGCTGCGCCTCCAATCGTGATCCACCGTAGCGAACTCAAGTCATACTTGGTGCGCTCCGGGCAATTCACCAACGCGGCCGCCATAATGGGCACGAGGCTGAGCGAACCCACTCGCTCCCGCTCCACGAGGCGAAAAACCTCTTGCGGAACAAACCGCGGACTCATGACATGCGTGGCTCCCACCAGAGTGACGGTGTGCGCGGCTCCCCATCCGTTGGCGTGAAACAAGGGAATCGTATGCAGGAAAACGTCCTCATACTTAGACTGGTGGAACAGAGCTATATGTAGAGCGTGAAGATAAATGTTCCTGTGAGTGAGCATTACGCCTTTGGGATCGGCGCTTGTCCCGCTCGTGTAGAAAAGTTCGCAGAGAGAATTCTCGTCAAAAGAGCTAAGTGCCGCGCGGTGCGGCGTTGCGGCGGCCAAGAGCTGTTCGTAGCTTTCAGGAGCGAGCCACTCGGCCTGAGGAGTCGCATCGAGCAGGTGGCAGGAGCGAACACTGGTCAGTTTCGTACGAAAAGAATCCACAAGGCCAAGGAAGTCCTGCCCCAAAAACAATTTGGTAGCGCCAGAATTGTTCAGGATGTAGGAAAGTTCATGTGACGCGAGTCGGTAATTGAGTGGCAGCAGGACGGCGCCCGCATCGAGGACTCCAAAGTAGGCCTCCAGCAGGCGGTGACAGTTCATGCTGAGAAAGGCAACTCGATCCCCTGGCTTCACTCCGGCCGCGCGCAACGCGCCAGCCAGCCGGGCCGCGCGATCACCGATTTGCGCGTATGTGAATCGCTGGTCCTGGCAAACCACGGCCGTCTTGTTTGGAAACTGCTGTTCCGCATAACGGAGGAAGCGGACGGGCGTGAGCGGAATGTTCATGCGCAATGACTACCAGGCAGTCTGGCCTCCGTCTACGACAAGAACATGTCCCGTTACGTAGGCCGAGGCATCAGAAGCCAGAAAAATGGCGGCGCCTTTCAGGTCATGGTCGCTGCCGAAACGGTGAAGAGGAATCTTTTCCAACAGGGACTCCTTACGGTGCTCGAGAATCCAGTTCGACATGTGCGTGGGAAACCAGCCCGGAGCGATGGCATTGACCTGAATATTGTGCTCCGCCCATTTGCACGCCAGATCTTTGGTGAAGGCGATGACCCCGCCTTTACTGGCGTGGTAGCCGATCGCTTGTAGATCCGAGGAAGCCCCACCCAGGCCCGCCACCGAGGCCATATTGATGATCTTGCCGTGTCCTTGCCGGATCATAACTTTGCCCACGGCTTGCGAGAAAAGGAAAGTTCCGGTGAGGTTTGTCTCCATGACCTTGTTCCATTGTTCCAGCGTCATTTCTTCGACTGAAGCTCCCCAAGAGACGCCTGCATTGTTAATGAGAATGTCGATGCGGCCGAAATTCTGCAGAGTCGATGCCACCACTTCCTGGATCGCCGCGGGGTCTTTCACGTCGCAACCGAGGGCCAGAGTCTTGACCCCAATGGTGGCCAACTGGTCGGCGGCTTCCTGACAGCGCTCCTTCCTGCGGGCACACAGCGCCAGATTCGCTCCCATCTCGGCCAGTCCTTCGGCCATCTGGCGGCCAAGGCCGATGGAACCGCCGGTGATGATGGCGACGCGCCCGGTAAGATCGAACAATTGCCTGCCATTCACGATATGGAAAGCTCCCGGCCCAATGTTTTGTGCTGCGCAAAGTGATAGTCAATATCACAATATAGCGACTAACGTCAATCCACATCGCGTTCCGATGAAGAACCTAGGAGCTGATCCTCAATACTAGCCGCCCAGAAACTTGTCCCCGGCGTAGTTGCTCCAGGGCTTCGTTCGCCTGGGACAACGGCTGGGAAGCCACCTCGCAGTGGACTTTCCCGGCCGCACCCAGGGAGAGAATTTCCTGCAGATCCTCACGCGTACCAACCGCAGAAGCTTGGATCCGGATTTCTCCCGCTGCCATCAGGATGGGCGGGAAACAAATGTCCTGAGCGGGCAAGCCCACGGCGAGCAGAATTCCCGCGGGACGCACGCAATAAAACGCCATATCGTAGGCGGCTTTCGCTGCGGAGGTCACCAACGCAACGTGAACTCCGCCTTGTGACCGCAGTCGCTGCACCACCTTATCGGATGCGGCATTCAGCGTTCCGGAGGCTCCAAGAGTCTTGGCCAGAGCAAGTTTCTCTTCGCTGACGTCAACTGCGGTGACGTCCGCTCCGAGTTCACGCCCGATCTGGACAGCGACGTGCCCCAGACCGCCTATTCCAAACACGGCTAAGCGCTGACCCGTCGAGAGACGTGACTTTGTAAGGGCGCGATAAACGGTAACCCCAGCGCATAGCAAAGGAGCAGCCTGTTCCGGGGCAAGATTAGCCGGAATCCTGGCAACATGGGTAGCCGGTGCTTTGACAAATTCGGCGTACCCACCGTCCACGGTCACACCGGTAATTTGCTGGCGAACGCAAAGGTTTTCGTTGCCTTCTTGGCAAAATTCACACTTTCCGCAGGTCCAATGAATCCAGGGCACGCCAACGCGGTCGCCGACCTTCACACCCTGCACAGCCGAGCCGACCTCAACAATCGTACCAACGACTTCGTGCCCGAGGATCAGCGGCCTTTTGACGATCCCAGCCAACTGAGACCAGTCGCCATCCGCCACGTGCAAGTCGGAGTGACACACGCCGCAAACCTCAACCTTGACAAGAACTTCACTCTCTGTGGGTTGGGGAATAGAAACATCTTGAACTGCAAGCGGCGTCTTGAAGTCGCGAAGTACGGCAGCTTTCATCTGCTCCTCTATGGAAACCACGGCTAATCCTCGAACAAAGAATCTGCTGGACGCTCGAAGAATTCAGGGCTGGAGCCCACGAAGGAAAAACTCCACTGCGCTGCGCACTCGATCTGTGAGCTTGTGCGGCCCGGTCAAATCAACTGCCCACTGCCGTACGACGGTGTTGTAGAGGCCTTCCATAAACTCCGCCAGATGGACGATGGGAAAATCATGCGTGATTTCACCCCTCTTTTGTCCTTGATCCAGAATCTCACGCAGCAAACCAATCGTGGCTTCCTCGTGTCCGCGCATATTGGCGCAACGCACGGGGTCCATCGCGCCCGAAAGAACAACGGCCTGCCACAGGCTGCGGTCTGCCTCTACTTCTTTTGCCATGCTGACATAAAGCCGGCGCATGCGTTCCGCTGTGCTCGCATCGCTAGACAACTCCGAGCGCAACCGGTCTCGTATGCAGGCGAATCCCCGCTCCCCAACCTCGCGCAGAACCGCGTCCTTGCTGGAGAAATAGCGGAAGAACGTCGGCTGGCTAATTTCGAGAACTTCCACAATGTCGTCGATCCGCGTGTTCTCAAAGCCGCGCTTGCGAAATAATTTGATCGACGTATCGATTATCTGCTGGCGCAGCCGGGCTTTCTTACGCTCACGAAGTCCCACCGTTATATCGCTTTCAAATCGTTCTGCGACAGTCCTCCGAGCCGCCGTCCTCACTCGAGGCATTGGTTCCCCCATGGATTGCCCGAAAAGTGCGATCGCTATTTCGCCAGGCAATGTGATAGGCACTATAACAAAATAGCAACTAACACATGAAGGTTCTTTCAAGGTCTGGTGCCACGTACCCCCACCCGGCAGATAGAATTAATGTCGGTCGAGGCTTCCAAAACCCGGGCCAGTTCATCCAATTTCGATTTGCGGAGGGAGTCCCTGTCTATCCCCATTGAAGATTACGCGATGATCGGCGACTGCCACACGGCCGCCCTGGTCTCGAAACGGGGTTCGATCGACTGGCTCTGTCTCCCGCACTTTGATTCGAGTGCCTGTTTTGCGGCGCTGCTTGGAACTGCGGCACACGGTCATTGGTCGATCTCACCGGCAGAGCCGATCCGAAGCATCCGCCGCCAGTATCGGGATGGAACCCTGATCCTGGAGACGGAGTTTGAGACCGAAAGCGGATCGGCGAAGCTCATCGACTGCATGATACCGCGCCAGGAGATGCCTGAGCTTCTGCGCGTTGTCGTTGGCACGCGAGGGCAGGTCCGGATGAAGCTGGAACTGGTGATTCGATTCGATTACGGATCCGTGGTGCCCTGGGTTCGTCGGGTGGGAAAGGGGATTTCCGCGATTGCGGGTCCAGACATGATCCGGCTGCGGGCGGACGTGCCACTTCACAGTAAGAACTTGAAGACTGAAGCGGAGTTCATCGTTGCGGAAGGACAAAAGGTTGCGTTCAATCTGACTTGGTATCCCTCACACCAGCATGAACCTGTGCCGCTGAACATCGACGAGGCAATCCGGAGCACGGAAAAATGGTGGCGGGAGTGGTCGGATCGCTGTACTTATCGGGGTGAATGGCGGGAGGCGTTACTGCGATCGCTGATCACGTTAAAGGCCCTGACATTTCTGCCCACGGGCGGGATCGTAGCGGCGCCCACAACTTCGTTGCCTGAACTGTTGGGCGGCGTGCGCAATTGGGACTATCGATTCTGTTGGGTACGAGATGCAACCCTCACTCTGCAAGCGCTGCTCAAGGCCGGATATTTGGACGAGGCGCGCGAGTGGCGGGAATGGCTTCTGCGCGCGGTCGCGGGCAGCCCTTCCGAACTTAACATCCTTTACGGCCTTCGCGGCGAACGCAGGCTCACCGAACTGGAGCTGACGTGGCTACCGGGATATGAAAAATCTGTCCCTGTGCGAACCGGGAATGCTGCTTACAAACAATATCAACTGGATATCTTCGGGGAGGTAGCCAACACACTTTTTCAGGCGCGCGAAGCTGGACTAGGACCGCCACAGCATGCGCGTCACGAAGTCGCCGTGAAGATGCTGGAATTCCTGGAGACGGGCTGGGAGCAGCCCGATGAGGGCATTTGGGAGGTGCGCGGTCCACGAAGGCATTTCGTCCACTCGAAGATGATGGCATGGGTCGCCGTCGATCGGCTGACGAAAATGGCGGAGCTGGGCCGGTTCACCGTAGATATCCCGCGATGGAAAAAACTTCGGGCTGCCATTCATGAGCAGGTTTGCCGCCAGGGTTTCGATGCGGAGATGAATTCCTTTGTGCAGTATTACGGAGGCAAACACCTCGACGCCAGTGTGCTGATGATGCCGCTGGTTGGCTTTCTTCCACCCGACGACGCACGTGTAATCGGCACGGTGAAGGCTATCGAAACCCATCTCGTGGAGAATGGCTTCGTCGGACGATACACGCAAGATCCCGCTGTAGATGGTTTGCCTCATGGAGAAGGAGCGTTTCTGCCTTGTTCATTCTGGTTGGCAGACAATTACGAACTGCAGGGCCGCCATCGAGACGCAGTGCGGATGTTCGAGGGGTTGTTAGACATTCGGAATGACGTTGGTCTTCTATCCGAAGAATATGACCCCATTGCAAAACGCCAGTTAGGCAATTTTCCGCAAGCGTTTTCTCACGTCGGTTTGGTAAACACAGCCTTCAATCTCACCCGGCGGTCGGGCCAGCCTGCTGAGCACGCGAGTGAAAGTGACTGACGGCGGCCGCACTCGAAATCCCCTGTTTCTCGGCAGCCCGGTACCTGGCTGAGTCAATAGACCTTTGCGAACTCTGCCAAGAGCTGCATTTCGAGTAAATCAAGTTGCCCGTGCCCCGCAGGCTGCAGCATAAAGTCGACAAACCCGTCGAATGTGGTGGCCGATGAGAGCCGCTGCATGATTCCGCAGTGTGCCCTGGCGAATGGCCTCGTATTCGAGCGGGAGATATTGGCTCAGCAGGGTGAGCGGGCATGAAAAGAGGTCGAGATTGCGCAGCAGATGATTTACTTCCTCTTGTACGGAGGGCTGGGGCCAGTAATAACGACAGCGATCGCTGAAACTGAAGGCACGCGAGAGGCGCAACTCGTCTTCGCCGCCGCGGTAGTACGAACGCCAGTACGCGGGGTTGCGCATCATCTCGGACTCCAGCGCCTCACGTACTTGCGACAATCTCACTTCGCGCTTGTGACCAAGAATCTCGCGTTCTATGCTGCTAAGTGCAAAGATTGCTTCGCGATAGGCGAATGTAAGCCAGGGGCCGACCTTCAAGATCGCAAAATGGTCCCCGACCATCTCCGCTAGAGCGTCGGGCGCCTGATAATCGGTGGAATGGGCCTCATAGACGAGCGCAGGGCTTGCTGGGAATCCGGCCGAGAGAGCTCGCACTTTCTGGCGATCGTAGTCGAAAACTTTCGTGTCGCCGAATTCCACGGCGGGTTGAACGACCAGCCCGACGACGTTCTCCCACGCGGCGAACAAATCGTGCGCTCGGAAGGCGGAGCGAAAGACGTCCAACGTGCGATGAACATCTTCGAGCTTCGTCGGCACTGGACATTCCCCCTCTGCCACTTCTCCACCCGGGGCCGGAACCTCCGTTCCAATGACGTAGAGCGGTCTCGGCGAACCAGCCGGCATCTCCTCGCAAGCTTCTTCCGCAGCTCGGCACAAAATCGCAGCGCGTTCCGCAACGATCTTCTGATCGAGAATCTTCGCGTCGTCGCCACATGGCATGCTGGTATCCAGGTGGATCTTCTGATATCCCGCGTGAACGCAAAGACGAGCCAGATCGCACGCCTTCGCCATGGCCGTAGCCGACGGTTCACTGCGCCAGGCAAACGGACCGAGGTGGTCAGCTCCGAGTAGAACGCGGTCTGCCGGCAATCCGACTGAGGCGGCAGCAACGCGCATTGCATCAGCGAATTGCTGCGGCGTCATCCCCGTATACCCGCCGAACTGGTTGACCTGGCTGGAGGTGGACTCCACATGAAGACAGTTGCCGTCTTCGAGCGTTTGCTGAATGGCTGCATCGATTACAGCCGGGTGCGCGGAGCAAACTGCGTAACTGCCGACGGCCTCACCGCGGCGATTTCGTTGGACGATGCTGCGCAGGTATTCGCTCGGTCCGGGGGCCACCGCTGGGCGATCCGATTCGATGGGATTAGGCCTCTTATTCATCACTTTCATTATAGAGACTTGAGCTGAGTATTCGCTTCACTGACCTTGACCCGATGAAGTAGTATGCGGTGACCATCGTTCAACGATGAAGCTCATCCACAGACAGGGAGATTGCGACCGTGCCGAAACGAACTCGACGACAGGTTTTTGGAGTGAGACTAACAGTTTGCGCAGGCATACTGATGGCCGCGCTGCCGTGTTTGTCTCGACAACTGTTGGCGCAGCAACTGACGAACGATGAAGTGTCCGTCACGGTCAACGCGCAGGAGGGATCGTACCAACTTTCCTTGCATGACGGTCAGCCCGTGCTTAAGTCCCGTGTCGCAGCGCAGATTGACCACCGGTGGCTTCGCTCGAGCGATTACCCGCGGCGCCAGGCTTCGGAGTCTGCCTTCGAAGATGATCTCGGCTCCGGCCGGCAGGTGACCGTCACTTGCAGCGGACTCGACGGCAAACCCGATCTTATTTACACGCTGCAGCTTTACAAGCAGCGCCCCTACGGGACTGTCCAGGTGAAAGTGCAGAACACTGTGGGAAAGGAAGTTTCGGTGCAGGCCATTCGGAGTGTGGAAGCCATGGGTGACCCGATCATCAATCTGGGCGGGGATCCATCGACCGACCGGGTTCTCTCCGACAGTTTCAGCGAAGATTGGCCGGACCTGGCTCTCTACGATCTGGGGGGAGCGCCCAGCGGAATGCATCGCGGTGCAGGGAGCCAACTCATCTACAACCGGGAGAGCAGGCGAAGTTTCTTTCTTGGCGCGCTCACCTCAGACCGATTCCTTACAGTGATGCATCTGAAAGCTGAGGGCACAGGAGCAAAAGCTAAGATCGCATCCTATACCGTTGAATCTACCGGGACCACGGAAATCCAGAAGGATTTCGACCTGCAGGATTCTCCAGCGGACGATCAGGTCGAGTTGAGCCTTCCGCTGAGACCCCGGGAAAACATAGTTTCAGAGCGATTGATGTTCCAGGCGGGACCTGGTTACCACGATCAACTGCTCGCCTACGGTGATGCGATTCGTCGCCTGCGCCATGCGCGCGTCTCCAGTGAGACTCCCATCGGCTGGTGGAGTTGGACCGTCTACTATGGCGCCATCAATGAAGGCGAAGTTCTCGCCAACGGCGACTGGCAAGCGCAACACCTGAAGTCACTGGGGTACACATATTTCCAAATTGACGAAGGTTATCAGTATGCTCGCGGCGAATTTGCAACTGCGAACGCGACACAATTCCCAGATGGTATGCGGTTTGTCGGGCACTACCTTGTAGGAAAAGGCCTGACGTTTGGCGTGTGGACGGCTCCGTTTGAGGTGACCAAGCGCGCTTGGGTCTACGAGCACCATAAAGACTGGCTGGTGCACAACGCCAAGGGAGATCCGATTCCTATTGGTGACGTCTGGAACCAGAAGACGGATACGCTTTACGCACTGGACACAACCCACCCCGGAGCCCAGCAGTATATGCGGGACACCTACCGAACGCTCGTCCGCGAATGGGGGGTCCGGTTCATCAAACTCGACTTCATGGATACCACCGCCATCGAGGGCTATCATTACCGCCCCAACACCACAGCCCTCGAAGCTCAACGAATCGGCCTGCAGATAATTCGCAATACTGTTGGCGATGAGGTGATCCTGGATAAAGACGGAAGTCCCATGCTCAACCCGGTGGGACTGGTCGACACGGGCCGGATCTCCGCGGATACGGGCCACAGTTTTGAGCGGACCAAGAACGCCGCTTCTGGAATCGCTGCCCGCTTTTATATGCAGCATAATTTCTTTGTCAATGATCCGGACGCCTTCAACGTCACCGCAACCCACCTTATGGAGCGTACCCACGAACACTCTTCAATTACGCTGGGTGCGGCCGAGGCGTCGATTGCACTCTCGGCAATATCCGGCGGCATGTATGAGATTGGCGATGACATGCTCATCCTGGGCTCGGAGAAAGATCGGCTGGCGCTCGTTGAAAACCAAGAGCTGCTGAATATGGCCAAAGTCGGCCGAGCTTCTACGCCGGTCGATCTGATGACCTACGAGCCTGAGGATGCACAGCCTAGTATTTTTTTCCTCCAGGAAGATCAACGACAGGCCATACTGACGGTCTTCAATTGGACGAACACCGCGCGCGCGCACGCGCTCAAGCTAGCGGACCTCGGCCTGCCCGCCGGGCACACGTTTGCAGCAACGGATGTGCTGAACCAGAATGCGACGGTTGCGCTCGATGGCGGCTCAGTTCGGCTGGACAATCAGCCGCAATCGGTGAGAGTGATCAAGCTGATCGACAAGGGCGTTCCTGCGGCTGCCCCAACTGTGACCGGGCAAGTGCCCGCGGCGGCAAATACGGGGGACATGATCACGCTTTCGGCGCAGGCCGACGCTGGCGGCGTGCCAGCGGTCGCTTATCACTGGGACTTTGGCGACGGCACGAGCGCGGATAGCGCCAAGGTATCCCATGCCTACACCAGCGCAGGGGAGTTTACCATCCATCTCACGGTGGACGGAGTCGACGGCGTAGCGGCGCAGAAGGATTTTTCCGTCAAGGTCGCCGGCAATCTAAGGGCGCACTCTAACCTTATCGACAATCGACGCTTCGTGGAGCCCACTGATCGTTGAGCGTCTCCGGGGGCAACGTCACAATCCGGGAATCCAGCGGATGGCATTGTCGTGAAATATTTTCTGGAGGACCGGCTGGGGCAGGTTCAATCCCCGGACTCGCTTGCCTTCCACGGTAAAGGTCTCGCCGGTCGCCAGAAATTTCCAATCACGCGCGTAAGTCGACTGCCATTCGGTCAACGCATCGGCGACGTCAGCGTCAGCGTGTAGATCGAGATCCGTGCCGTATAGGACACGGTCTTGATACTTGATAAGGAATGTTCTCACTTTTTCCGGTGGCATCAGCATGAGGTAGTCCATTCTTGCCGCGGTGTCGATGGCAAAATTTGGATACCTGTCGAGGTGGCTGGCGATGTTGTCGAGATCCCGTTCCATGCTGCCCAAGTGAACTCCTACCATGCGAAGTTTAGGATTGTTGGCGAGCACATGATCACGTGCGTCGAGAATCCGCTGCTTTGACGGGAACCCGGGACGGTTGGCCACGTACCACTGCGGATTTTCCTGGTAATAAGACCATGACGGATCAGCCGCATCCGGTGGCCCCCAAGCAACATCGGGCTCTGCCAGGTGAGTCATGAGCGTCTTGCCGTGGGCAGCGATGTCTTGATAGATCGGCTCGAACTTGGGGTCATCGGCCATAACGTATTGGCCACTGCTATCCTTGATTTCCATCCCGATGTTCTTCCAGACCTTGACCGCGACGGCTCCCTGCGCGAAGTCGCGATCGATCTGCTGGATGGCATCGGCGGTGAACGAAGCGCTGTCAAATTTGTACGGGTCGAAGGTCGTGCACAGGGCGACGTGGCCGTGGCTCGACCGCACCAGCGTCGTGGCGTCATCGATCTGCGATTGCAACTGCTTGCGATGGGGGTTCGAGTCGTCCATCACGAGGATATCCTGCAGTTTCAGATCCAGCCGTTCGAGCATTTTCTGGAACGCAGGGTCGGTCTTGAAAACATGAACGTGCACATCGATGGGATGGATCGCCGCGAACGCGCGAAGCGCGGCTTCGTCACCGGTGGGTTTTGCGGGAGCGGACGGAGGAGGAGGCGCCTGAGCCACGCAAGGCAAGGCGATCGAAAAAACCAATGCGAGTTGAGCGAGAGTGCGTGCGAGGCCCGTCATCAAAAGCTCCTTCCATCACGGCAGAACTGTTCCCGATACCATCTCCAAAACTTGCGATCTGTTTCCTTTTGTTTGTTGAGCTTTCAAATTCGAAGGCTAACAATTGCCCATATCATGCCTGTCTGTCAATGATTTTGTTACTTTGTTTATTCTGGGCAGGCCTTAGCCCAAAGAACCGCCCCCGAGATTAAGGGAGGATCGCCTTGATTCCCGTAATCTCACAAAAATCGATTAACGCCGGATATAACTTTTCGCCGTAGCCCAGGCACGCATATTCGTTGGTCCAATGCTGTAGCAGAACCTCGATGTCACAATGTGCTGTTACAAAACCGTGGGGCCAGAACGGGATGCCGCATTCGTTGAGCCGTTTTTCGACCCGATCCGGTGCGGGCTCGAAAATGCTGGCTCGAGCGATAACCATTTGAAACTCACCGTTTACCCTGCCCAGCCGCGCCAAGACTCCTTCTCCCACTTTGCAAATCAACTTCACAGAAAGACCGCCCGCTTCGCCTTCGGTAGGAATGCCGTGCTCAGAGAAACCGGCCGGACCCAGCTGGCCCGCCAATGAAGGTGGGCAAGCCCCATCCCCGATAATCTTGATTTCTTTTGCCTTCTTATCAATGTGCTGAAGATCGCCGTAGTACACCCGTTCCTTGCTCAATTTCGTAAGCAGAAAAACGGTGAGAGCAGTATTAAAGTCGCCCAGCGTAGAAGTGCCAACTCCATCTTCGAGCATCATGCTCTGAGCAAAGCACGTGGCAGCGTAATCGCCAGCCAGCCCCGGAAAGGACTGAATTGTATAAAAATCAAATTGCTCTTTTGCGACAACTTGTTTCAAAGCGAGGTATAGGCGCATCGAGCGCTCGGTAACGGTATTTCGCTCTGGTTCCTTGGTAAATAGCCGCTCCAGCCTGGGTTGTAGGGCGTTCAGCTCGTCGGCAGAAATCTTTTCAGCTGCTTCCTTCAACTCCGTCGTGTCTCGAGAATCTATATCGATGCCAAACATTCTCATCCACTGCGACGGATCGGCAGCGCCGCACGTTTGCCCCATCCCGCGACCACCAAACGTGCCAATAGTGGACATGTTCAGAAGCTTTTTCAGATGGGAAGCCTGAGCATAACTGACGATCTTGCTTACGGTGTCGGGCTCCTCCGCACTTCCGTACACGAATTTGTGGGCCACGCCGATTTCGAGCAAACCTCCGTGCAGCACCAGACCACCCACCGGCCGCCAGCCTTGGGAGCCGGGATGCGTCCACAGAAGCAAGCCTTTGCCGCTGCCGGAGTAATCGCGAATAGCCCCAACCAAGTGCGCCGCCCAGACCCAGGTTCCGGAAAATAGAACAACCGCATCGATAGCATCATCGCATTTCATTTTCCTGAATGCGGCCCGCGCTTCTTCTTTACTGGCGACAACCGTGTCAAGCTCGATTACCTTCAGACCGGCAGCACCCAGCGCGTTCCTCGCGCGCTGCACCAGCGCGTCATCGATGAATGGAGTGCCCATCGGGTCTTTCAGACCATTTTTGTGAACCCCGAACACTATGAATCCGACTGTGGGTTGTATCACTGCTCCTCCTGTTAGCCTCTTGCACCTTCATTATTTGTCATCGCCGAGAGCAAATGACTATATCGGTTGATTTGTTGCGTGTAGGCTGCGGCAATCGCACGGTCCGGCGATACCACCGACGCGCCGCGGACTACGTGTTCCACTGCCTCCCGCAAGCTGCTGTATTCTCCGCAGGCGACACCGGCAAGCGTGGCTCCGCCAAGACACACTGCCTCCGGACACTCCATCCTGTGCAGATGCCGACCAGATAAAGCAGCTCGCAACTGCAGCCCCAGCGCCGACCGGGAGCCTCCGCCAGTGACGTAGACATCCCGAAACTCTCCGACTGCACTTGCCAGAATGCCCGCTATCCGTGACATTTCGCACGCGAGCCCTTCAAGGATGCCTTTGTAAATCTGGCTGCGACTTGTGTTCGGGCTCAAGCCAGAAATGATTCCGCGGGCGTGCGGGTTGAAGTCCGGGTTACACGTCCCGATCAGATTAGGAGTAATGCAAAGCCCCGTCGGACCCGCAGACGCATTTCGTTCGAGGATCGCATAGTGGTTGGACTCCACATCCGATGGATCCCCATTCTGAGCGAGGGCGTCCGTCCCTTGCGCTTCTCCATACAACAGATCGTGGAACCACTTGATCATGATTCCCGATGGAAAGTACGCCAGCGTGACGAACTTTTCTGGAACCACGTGGCAATAGGTGTTGAGAGAAGCGGCGAGCGCCGCATCCGTCGAGCAAGGCTGATCGGAAGTAGCTATTAGGCACTCGTAAGTACCCATCGAATCGGCCACGCGTCCCACGCCGATTGCGCCAATTCCCAGTGCGCTGCAGGGTTGATCGTGGCCTCCCAGTACAACCAGCGTTCCCGGCGAGAGACCGAGTTCCCTCGCACCGGCTCCATCTAATTTGCCGGCGACTGTTCCAGCCGGCACAGGGACGGGCAGGCAGTCGGCATTTATCTTTGCGGCGGTGAGAATTTCGTCGGACCAGCACCTCTGCCGTATATCAAATGCCAAATAGCGGGAGGCCAAGGAATAATCGACGTAAGCGGGTAGTCCCAATCGCGACAGAACATAACCAATCACGCTCAGGAAACGAACTGGCGAGGCAAAAATGCTTGGTCGGTGCTTGCGCAGCCAAAGAATCTTCAAAACCGGATACATGGGGTGAGCGACTAGGCCGGTGATTTCAAACAGCCGCCTTTTTCCGAACGCTCTTTCCAACCACAGCGTTTCTTCCGTGGCTCGGTTGTCTTGGTTGAGGATGGCCGGAGCGATTGCTTCACCGCGCTCATTGACCGGCACGAAAGTTTCGCCATGGGAGCTCAGGCACAGCGCTCGGATAGGGATGGGAAGATCTCTGGATGCCGCTTGCGAACACTGGCACACCGCCTGCCAAAAGCGCTCGGCATTCAGCTCGGCCTGCGAAGGAGCGGGGAACTCAGGCGTATAGGCGCAGGCATGCTGGGCAAGTATCTGGCCAGTCGCCGCAAACGCCACCGCTTTGCATCTGCTCGAACCGATGTCAATGGCAAGCAAACTCATGATAGGTTCTCGATTCTTGCTTGCTCTACCGCTGAACTGCCGCACCGTCCAAACCGCCGGCCCAGGACGCGAGTTGCGGGCTCTCTTATTTGCCGATCCACCTAGTAAAAGGCTATCTATAGAAGGCTGTTCAGAGAAAGCTGTCGGCTGCGATTGAAAGCTTCCGGCCGCGAGCCCCGGACTCGACAACGTCGATCCTTCCCCTTGTAACGGCAACATCCGCCACGCCGCGAAATGTCTCTGGCACCTCGAACAACAGAATCAGAAACCGAACTTGAGCCTTGGATTTAGCCGGAAGCCAGCGATACGTTGCTTCTGCGAACAACGGACCTTGCTCGATGGTTTCGCGTCGCGGAATCGAGAACGGAGTCGTGCTGAACTCCAGCCCTCGGCAAAATGTTTTTCCCAGCCACGGCGCCTGGGTTCTGCAGTATCGCTCTTCCCAATTGCCTACCCACGGAAAGTCAGCGCGTCGAAATGCATAGACGACGAGAAGCTTCAGCCGTGGATTACATGCCGCGATGAATCCAATCTCAATTTCGGGATTCAGCAATTGCGCGGTGTAGTGTCCGAACCGTTTAGCCGGAGTAGTGCGCAAGTTGATCCGCTTGTGATCTTTCGTCGGCGCGTTAGGCCACGTGAATTCTGCATCCGGTCGGAGCGAAAATCGCGGGCTGTAACTCGCCGGACAAACTTTGGCCCGCGTCGCCGGGATGACGAACCAGGTAGTGCCCGCCTCCAGAAACGGAGGCCCGAAGGTTACATGTTCGTTCCAAGAAATAGGCCGGTCGTAAGGGCTGAGGTTAACCGCCTCTTCTTCACAATAAATCACCGGATTTATGCGATCGAGCGTTAACTTCCGGCTGAAACTGACCCGGGCTTCAGGAAGGGTCACACCATACCGGAGTTGCGGCTTCGGTGACTGCGCCAGCTTTTGAATTCCCCAGCGCAATACTGGCGCCTCGCCGTGAGTCGTGAGACCTGCCGCTGTTTCTTGGTGAGAAGGCGGCCCGAAATGATCAAAGCTGAGACTATGCCCCGCAATGCCGGAGAGCAACTTCCCATCGGGCGGAGGGCCGTACTTGCGCGCATGCTTCGCAACGGCGTACTTGACCGGATCGATCGTACCCCATGGCGGCCGCCATAACGGGTTCACTCCGGAGCATGCATTCAGGTTCAATTCGCAGATGTGACCTCCACCCTCCAGAACGGAGACATGTCCCCAATCTGCCCGCAGACAAAATCCGGAGCGGCCGTCCATTACATTCCGTTTGCGCAGAACCACCTGCGCCTGAGGACCCGAAAATCTGCGCTCTTCGGCGAGCATGAGGTGTACGTTCTCCTGGCGCCCGGCATGATCGTCCCTGCAGATCGATATCCCGCGGCACTCAATTGTATTGAGTTGTGGGCGAATTGTATCGTCGAAAAAGCTGCCGCGGAAATGAAACGCACGATAACAAGAACAATGAGTGACGAAGAGTTCTATTTTCCTCACGCATTCGTTTGAAAGCAGTCACAAATCTGAATGTACAGTCCGGCTCGCCAGCGTTAGCCCAGGGAACAATTCTCAGTCCGATTGCGATTCGTTGGTGAGTTTGACGTGACTGGTGTTACTCCGCGTATGCTCATTACGAATGACACCATCGACATCGGAGCCTACGAACAATAATCTTGGAACAAGATCGAGAAGGAAGATGCCGTAGCGGCGTCTTCCTTTTTCCATATGAACCGGCCGGCGAGGCACATTTGAATCACTCGTCGCCGAACGCACCGCCTGAATCGCAATGAAGACTGAATCGCAGCCTCACCTGACGCGCGCCTTCGGTCTGCTTCACGCCACTGCTCTGAACATTTCCAACATGGTTGGGATCGGGCCCTTCATCACCATTCCGCTGATGATGGCTTCCATGGGGGGCCCACAATCCATGCTGGGCTGGGTGACGGGCGCGCTTATCGTAATTTCCGACGGACTGATATGGAGCGAACTGGGGGCGGCGCTGCCGGGCTCAGGCGGCAGCTACCATTTTCTCCGCGAGGCCTACGGCCGTCAAACCTGGGGCCGCCTCATGGCGTTTCTATTCATTTGGCAATTCGTTCTGAGTGGTCCCTTGGAAATCGCGTCCGGGATGATTGGGTTTGGAAACTATTCCACATATCTCTGGCCGGCGTTGAGTGGTCGAGGCCAGCAATATGTCGCGGTGGCCGTTGGCCTGGCCGCATTGTTCCTCTTATGCCGGCAGATGACATTCCTGCGCAAGGTGACCATTACTCTTTGGGTGGGCACAGCGCTCGCGATGGTGACGATTATCGTCACCGGCTTTTCCCACTTCAACCCTCACTTGGCATTCGATTTTCCGCCAGGAGCAATGGCCTTTAATCGTGGCTTCGTGCTCGGTCTCGGCAGCGCAACTCTAATCGCGGTCTACAACTACCTGGGATATTACGACGTTTGCTATATCGGTGACGAAGTGCAGAATCCTTCTTATGTAGTCCCACGCTCGATTCTGTATTCGCTCGCCGTCTGCTGCGTCGGATACCTGGCGCTGCATCTCGCCTTAATCGGAGTCGTGCCGTGGCGGGAAGGAATTCATTCGAACTTCATCGTCTCTGATTTCATGGAGCACCTGTACGGTAGAGGCGCAGCAATCCTGGTAACAATTTTTGTCCTCTGGTCGGCTTTTGGCGCAGTGTTCGCCCTTCTCTTGGGCTATTCGAGAATTCCTTATGCGGCTGCCATCGACGGCTATTTCTTTCGTCCATTCGCCCAACTGCATCCCACGAAAAACTATCCCCGGGTCTCCCTTTTGGTTCTGGGCGCTGTTTCGATCGCTGCCGCGTTCCTCAAGCTTGATCAGCTCGTCAGTGCGTTGATCACCACCAGAATCCTGGTGCAGTTTCTCGGGCAGCTATTCGCTATCCCCCTCTTGCGTCGGAAATTTCCCGACAGCGCACGGCCTTATAAGATGTGGTTTTATCCCGTTCCAATTGTTATTGCGTTCTTTGGATGGGCCTATGTTTTTCTGACCTCGGGATGGCTCTACATCAAAATCGGTTTATTGACGCTGCTGACGGGCGTTCTGGTTTTCTTCATTTGGGCGAAGTGGAAGGATACCTGGCCGTTCAATCACGAAAGGAATTTATGATCCGGCGTATTCTTTGCGGTACTGGGCGTCCAAAAGAACTTGCAGGCAGAATACGCCCGTTGTTAATGGTATGTGTCCGGATCGCCGGCGCGCTAATCCTGGTCGAAGGCTGCCTCGGCGCTTCCGGCCCGTCTGCAGCTTCTCAAGTGGTCATTTCCGTCCCGGGCCTTTCTGTGGTCGTTCAGCCGGGCGACGGCACCTACGATGTCCGAACAGGAAATAGCAGACGCAGCATTTTTCATGCAATAGTGGCGGCCGAGGTCGATCATAAGTGGATCAAGTCAACAGATTATCCGAAACACGAGATAGCTCAATCGAACTTTGACGATGCTCTTGGTCACGGCAAGAAAATCACAGTCACTTCTTCCGGACTTTTGAAGCTCCCCGATCTGGCATACACGCTGACAATCTATGAGGGGAGAGATTTTGCCGTCGTCGAGGCTGCAGTACAAAATCACACCGGCAATCCGGTAACCATTCAAAGTATCCGAAGCCTCGAGGCCACCGGAGACAAAATCATAGATCTTGGTGGCTCGCAAAGCGCCGACCGGGTTCTCTCCGACAGCTTCAGCGAAGACTGGCCCCCGCTGCAGATTTACGATTTAGGAAAAGCTCCTCAGGGTATGCACCGCGCTGTTGGCAGCCAGCTTATTTATAACCGGGAGAGCAAGGAGAGCCTGTTCCTTGGGGCTCTCACTTCGAACCGCTTCCTCACCATCGTTCATCTGCAAACGCATTCGTCCTCAACGGGTACTCTTGCCATCGCTTCCTTCACTGTCGATTCAACCGGAACCACTGAGATACAAGCGACCGATCCCGAATCCGGTCTGCGAGAAGGGTCTGCCGAAAACCTGATCGAATTAAGCGTCCCTCTCACCGCGGGCGAGACACTCACTTCAGAGCGCCTGATGTTTTCCGCCGGAACGAACTACCGCTCGCAACTCGACAACTACGGCAGCGTGATCCGAGAGCTGCATCACGCTCGTGTGAGCGCAGATAACATGCTGGGATGGTGGAGTTGGACGGCCTATTACACAAAAATCACCCAAGGCACCGCGCTTACGAATGCTCAATGGCTGGCCGAGCACCTGGAGGCTCTGGGCTATGACTATTTTCATTTGGACCTGGGTTACGGATACTCGCGCGGTGAATACGCGACGCCCAATGCCTCGCAATTTCCGCGTGGCATGGAGGACCTAGCTCGCCACATTTCCCGCTTGGGACTGAAGATTGGGGTTTGGACAGCTCCATTTGAAGCGGGTGAGCGGTCCTGGATCTATGAGCACCATAAAGATTGGCTCGTACACAACGCACATGGCGATCCCATCCCAATTGGAGACGCTGAAGAGATGCAAGGCGAACGCCTATTTGTCGTAGACGTGACTCACCCTGATGCCCAGGAATATCTTCGTCAGACTTATCGCACGTTAGTGCGGGAATGGGGAGCGCGCTACATCAAGCTGGACTTCATGGATAATACCGCCATTGAGGGCTATTACTATCGTCCGAACACAACGGCACTAGAAGCGCAGCGAATCGGACTGGAGCTTATCCGCAAGACTGTCGGCGAAGACGTACTCCTTGATAAAGATGGGAGTCCGATGTTAAACCCGGTTGGCCTGGTGGATGAGGGCCGTATATCCCAAGATACAGGTCATACGTTTCTCCGCAGCAAGGAAGCTGCGCCCGGCATCGCGGCGCGGTATTACATGCATCGCAACTTTTTCGTTACTGACCCGGATGCGTTCACGGTTTCCCGGCAACTCCTCGAAGAGCGCACAATTGAAGCTCCGGCTACATTGAATGAGGCTCAAGTGTCGATCGCGCTGGCAGCCGTTTCTGGAGGCATGTTCGAAATTGGCGATGATCTCCCAACTCTGGGAAGCGATCCGGAGCGGGTGGCGTTGGTCAAGAACCCTGATTTGTTGGCGATGGTGAAACTGGGGCAGGCTGCCGTGCCCCTGGATCTCATGACCTACGCAGATAAGGATGAGCAACCGAGCGTCTTCTTGTTGCGTGAGGATCAGCGGCAATCGATGCTGGCAGTTTTCAACTGGACCGACCGGCCGAGTTCCCACACTTTCACGCTTGCTGACTTAAAGCTCACTGCGGGGCATTCGTACAAGTTAGTTGACTCCTTCGCGGCAGATCGGCCGTTGGCGATGGAAGGCGAAATGCTGCATCTGGACAATCAGCCAGCGCACTCCGTTAAGCTCATCAAGATTATTGACACTTCGCTCCCGGCTGCCGCACCAACGGTTGTCTTCCAGGTTCCAACCCAAGCGAAAATTGGTGAAGAAATTGCGTTCTCCGGTACAGTTTCGAAAGATGGAGTTCCCGCACTCGCCAAACGTTGGGATTTCGGCGATGGAGTTTTCGCCGACGGTGCAATCCTGAATCACACTTACACTGCCGCCGGAAATTACACCGTGCGGTTCACCGCTGAGGGCCTTGACGGCAAATCCACCGAGCAGACATTCTCGATCACGGTCAGCGGATCCGTGATTCTTGCGCCTCCTCGCCGCTACTCCGACCCACGCCAATAACTTCGAGCATGTTTGGGTATCAAAGCCGTCGAAGCGGGGGCCGTTTCAGCCGGACACCGACATACTCTTGCGAAAAAGAGTCCTAGCCATCGAGTTAATCATCTTTATCTGATAGTTGGATCTCTCAGGAACAGACCCATGGCTGCCAGTCCAAACTTCACGGCACCGCTTCCCTCGGACCCGCGTCCACTTGATCTCGATCAGGTGGATGACCTTCTGAAGCTGCAAAAGGCCGCTCAGAAAATCAGCTCTATCCTTGATCTCGACCAGCTGGTTGATAAGGTGGTCAACGACATCGCGCGATCCTTCGGATGCCTGGATTCCGACATCTACCTCCACAACGAAGAGCGCGGCGAACTGTTGCTAGTTTGCGCCCACGGCTGCGATGGCTGCGATCTTTGCGGCCCGGGCCACAGCCTGAAGATTGGGAAAGGCATGGTCGGCTACGCCGCCTCTACTGGCCAGATGCACTACGCACCCGATGTGCGGCAGGATCCTTATTACATTGGCTGTGAAGAATCCACGCTCTCGGAGGTTGCGATTCCCCTGCATGTGGAAGGGCAATTGGTCGGAGTATTCACCGCCTCCCACATCGAACTGAATGCCTTCAGTCCCTGCCAGCTGCGGCTGCTCCAGGCTCTGTGCAGCGATGTAGCGGTTGCCGTCCACAACGCTCGCCGATTTCAGCAGGAACAGCGGCAGCGGGAGCAAATGACTTCCGAGGCTCGGGAGGCTCGTGTCATTCAACAAGCGCTCCTCCCCAAATCGTCTCCTTCCATTCCGGGCTTTACGGTGTCAGGGCTTTCGATTCCCGTGGGCGCCGTAGGCGGCGATTGGTACGACTTCATTCCCATGGACAAAGGCCGTTGGGGGCTGGTGCTGGCCGACGTTTCCGGCAAGGGGACCGCTGCAGCGCTACTCATGTCCGCCACACGTGGCATCTTGCGATCCCTGGCGGAAGCCGCTTGCACTCCGGGTGAAGTGTTGACAAAGCTGAATCGCTTGCTGGTCGAGGACTTTCCCGCCGGACGTTTTGTCACCATGGTTTATGCGTTGCTTGATCCTACCAAGCGGACTCTGACCTTCGCGAATGCGGGTCACTTGCGGCCACTCCTGATAACTGGTGTTTCAACAAGGTTCCTGGATGTGGAGCAAGGAATTCCCCTGGGACTGGGACCAGGTAGTTTTTCGGAAGTGGAAGTACAGCTTCCCGTGGGCTCTCGTGTCGTGCTTTACAGCGACGGCATCACCGAGGCAGAAAATGAAGCAGACGAAGAGTACGGCTCGGCGCGTCTTCAAGAGCATTTTTTGCGAGCGGATGCCTCGGCGGAGAGCCTTCTCGATGACGTACGGTCATTCACCGTGGGTTCAAGTCTGCGCGATGATGCCAGCGTCATCCTGGTGAAGGGTTAGCCAGTCACAATGTTCAGGGCTTACCCCAGCCGCGATCGCGGACAATATTGGCACGACTCAAGGAGGCAGTTTCTTCTAGCTCTTTTTCAACCGCCGCGCTCGATCACATAGTCGTCTCGAGTTTTCTCTTCGGCAAGAGCCGAATGTGTGATCAACGATCGATCAGCACCCAACCAGCTCAGAAAATGAAGCGCAAGGCAAACTGCATGAAGCGAGGCGTCGTCATCGTCGTAAGGTACTTACCGAATTCTGACGCGTCGTAGGAAAGCGACGGCTGAGCCGAGTTGCCCACCGGGCCGCGCACGTCGTAGCGCACCGAGTTGGTTGTGTTAAAGGCCTGCCAGCTGAACTCCACACGCCGCCCCTCGCCCAGTGAGAAATCCTTGCTCACGCCGGTATCAATGTTGAACAACCCCTCTCCAATAACGTTATTGCGGACCCCCGATTCGCCCGGCCATTCCGGACGGAAGGCTGCCAACGCCGCTGCCGGATTCTGGAAGATATCGGGGCCAATTCCCACGCCGTTGACGATGGCATTCTTCGGGTTGGATGCAACCGGAGGCGGCCCGTTCGGTTCCGCATCCCCCTCGATGTTCCAGTTGGTGGCCCAGGTGAAACCGTTATCGATCGTGATGGGGAACCCGGTCGTCCAGCGGAACACCCCGGAGACGTGCCATCCGCCAATTAGAGCGTTGAGCGCCGGGCTCGCGTCTGCCGCCATCTTCTGCCCTCTGCCAAAGGGCAGACTATAAACCAGGTTCCCGTTGATCTGGTGTTTGTTGTAGAAATCGGAAGGGCCGTAGAGCGACAGCGGAGAATAGGAATTGATCACAATGCCGCCGCCGTTCAAATCGTTGCCCGTCCCTCCAGTTCCTTCATAAGGACCGACGCGCTCCGCGGCCGATGCCTCATCCAACGACTTCCCATAGGTGTAGTTGAATTGCCCCTGCAGGTTTGCTCCCCAACGGACGTTGTAAGTCACCTGCAACGCGTTGTAGTTAGACGTGCCGATGTTGCGCCATGCATAGAGCGAAGCGAACTGGTCATGGAAGAAACTGTAGGGACCGTTCTTGCTGTTGGGAAGAGCCGGGCTCAGTCCTGTGATTGAGGCGGGCAGATCCATTTCGAACAGAGAGAAAGTTTCATTGTGCGGGAAGCAATTCCACAGCTCGTAGATGTTTTGGGTTGCGGTCGGATTCGCCGGCGGATTGCCGGGAGCGCAATTGAGGGACCCGCTTCCCGGGGGCGTACCTTGGCTGGCGAGGTTGTTCTGCGTGGTCGTTCCGGCCCAGGCAGGGAAAATGTTCTCGAAGAACGGTATGGGTTGAATCGAATTGACGTTAGTTCCGGCGGCAGCCGCCTTCGAAAGAATCGTTGCGGAATTAAAATACGTGCTCTTGGATACAGGGTCGGTCAGATTGGTCGGCATCGCCAGATCGACCTGCATCGGCAGACGTCTTCCCACGGTGCCCACGTAGGCTATCTGTATAGATGATCGCGATCCGATTTGGCGCTGCACTGAGAAATTGAAGACCTGTGAATACGGGGTCTTCAGAGTTTGGTCCAGCCCCCAGTTAATGGCAAAAGCCGTATTGCTCGGAGTGACCGGGAAACTGCCAGACGGCGTCGGCCCGAACAAGCAGCCCGGGTTATTCAAATTCGGGCAGGGCGGAGGCAGGCAGGACTGGCCCGAACTTCCCGGGACGAGACAGGTAAATCGCGGAGCATTCGAGGGGGATACCACACCAGCCGGATTGCCCAGATCGGTCGATAGTCCGAAAGAGCCATGCTGGTCAAAGCTGTTCACGATCGGAATGCCGAAATGGTCGTACATAATGTTGTAGCCGGCGCGTACCGTGAACTGATCCTTCTTCCCCAGAACCTTTGAGGCCCACCCGTCACCCGTATCTGGCGCCCATGCCATGGCCAGGCGCGGTGAAAAATCCTTGTGATCCCAATTCCACAGGCCTGGACCATTATTCTTAGGTCCGCCCAGAACGAACGTGATCTCCCCCGCATTGTTGGCCGGCATGCCCTGCGCCGCCAGTTGAGCGGAGTGGTTGAACCAATCGGCTACGTTTTGACTCGTGCAGCCCCCCCCAGGCGCCTCCACGCAAGGTGCAACCTGGTAACCGTTGGTTTCATAAGGCGGAGCTTCCAGTACCCAGCGAAGACCGTAGGTCAGCGTCAACCGCGGCGTCACCCGCCAGTTATCTTGCCCGTAGAACTCATAGTCGTTGATGGCGTAGCGGCGCTTGATGGGCGCGCCTTGTGGCAAAGCAGTGCCGTTGCGCGAGAAATTGTAGATGCCGTCACCTTCGGCGAAAATTCCTAACAGGATCGTAGTGGCGCTGTCATAGTTCGGACCAAAGCTCGGGTCCACTGACGGATAGCCGTTGTTGGCTGGATCGAGCGGGCTGTTGGTGTTGGCAATCCCACCGGTGTTGAGGTAGACGGCGTTGGTCTGCACGTCGGAGAACGAATTCTGGTAGCTGGTGTGGTTGTTGCGAATCAGAAAGAATTCGCCGCCGAATGAAAACGTGTGATTTTTCCTGGTCCAGTTCAAATTGTCGGTGAACTGGTTGACGGGTACAAAGTAAATGACCGAACGGGTGAACGGTGTCAGGTCGGTAAGCCCATTCAGAAAAACTCCCGGATCCTGGGAAATGCCGGCGTTTTGTCCTCCCTGGCGAATGTAGCCCCAGTGAAACTCGTTGATTAGTGCGGGATTGATGAGTGAAGTGAGTCCGGCGGTTACGCCCCTGCTGTCATCGACCAGTGTGTTCGAGGCGGGCTGGCCGGGAAACTGTTGCGTTTGAGGATTGTTTTCATTCTCCATCTGCGCGCGTACGAAAAGCGTCTCCGAACCGCTGGAGTTGATGTGCCAATCTCCCTTCAGTATGTACGTATTCCAAACCGCGTCCGCATTCGACGAAAAGCGGTAGCCCAGTATGTTCAAACCGTCACCGGCGTTTTCGTTCGATGCGGGATATTGGTTGAGGACAGCTTCGACTGCGGCGTTCGGACCGATCCCGAGCGGGTCGATGCCTTGGATCTGGCTCGGAGAAAGCGCGTTGTAGCCAGGTTGAACGGTGATCGGCTGCCCGTTGTTGGCTGTAAAGCTACCACCGGGACAAGCGCCTGTGTCGAGGCTGCCGTCCTTCTTCAGCGTACACAGGTATTGTAGATACCCGCTTGCCAGTCCCAAGCTCGGCACATCCCGCAACACGCTGGTGCCCTGCGCTTGCCGGAATCCTTCATAGTTGGCGAAGAAAAAGAGCCGGTTTTTCTTGACCGGCCCTCCGGCCGTGGCCCCAAATACGTTGTAGGAGAGCTCGGGCGCCTTGTTGGACTCCCCACTGGTTAATTGGGAAGCCTTCAGGAACGGGTCGTTGGCGCTGAAGATGGTATTGCGGTTGTATCCGTAAATGGAGCCGTGAAAATTGTTCGTGCCGCTCTTGGTCGCCAATGCCACTTGAGCGCCGCTGGAGTAGCCGGAATCGGCGTTGGAGTTGGCGGTAGTGACCCGGAATTCCTGCACTGAGTCGGGCGGAACGTTCAACACACTGGTAAAAGCATAGCCGTTATTCTGGTCGTTCACCCCAATACCGTCGAGAGTCACGTTGGACTGGTCGCTGCGCAGGCCATTCACGGCGCCACTTCGCGTATCGGTGTCTTGCAGCGACTGAGGCTGATCGCCGAGGTAGGTCACGCCAGCCTGCAAACTCAGCAACTGAACTACGTTGCGCGCCGCAATCGGCAATTCCGCGATCTGTTCTTGATCCACCACGTTCCCGAGCGACGCATCCGTGCGATTAATGAGTGGCGCTTCGCCTTCCACGGTCACCGACGTTGTTCCGCCCGTAACCTGCAGCCGGAGCGATACGGTGGAAGGCAATTTCACCAGGATGGTGACCTTCTCCACCACAGCCGGCGCAAACCCGGGTTCCGTCGCCTCCAGCCGGTAATCCCCGGGAGGCACGTCGAGGAACTGGTAGAGTCCTGACGCATTGCTCGTGGCAGTCCGCTGCAGCCCCGTCTCCGGCTTGGTCAAAGTAACTTTCGCATTCGCTACCGCCGCGCCCGAAGGGTCGGTCACGCTGCCATTCAACTGGCCCGCGGATTGCGCCGCCGACAACCCCGTCAGCAGCAGCAATACTGCAAACACCCAAATCGCACGCCTCATTCCTCGCTCACATCGAATGCCTAACTCATGCCACCGCTCGTGCTGCTTGCCGCTCACTTGCTGATGGGTTCGCGTCATCGATATAGCCTCCCAGGAAAAGGAACGCTGGCGCATTCACCTGAGAAGAAACCTCACTGCCTTCTTCTCCCCGGTGTCCGCTTGCGCCTTTTCGTCCTGTGCGTATTTTGGGCCGGATCCAGCACGTCCCGTCCAAGTGCCGCGGATTATACCTGAGGAACGCAGCGAGGTTCATGCAGAAAATTCGATCCGAGAACGGTGCTTATTCGGCGGACCAGCTGGTGGCGCGAAGGGTGAAGGATTGGGGGGCGCGACGCGCCCCCTCGAGCCAGAAAGAAGCGACGACTTCGGTTTAGCCGATCCAAGCAACAGCACAGCACGAAGTTGACAGCTTCCTACTTCGCCGAACTGCTTCGCTAAGATTAGGCAAGGTCGTAGCGATCAAGGTTCATTATCTTGTTCCACGCAGCCGCGAAGTCCCTCACAAACGCCTCCTTTGAGTCGAAGGATGCATAGACTTCCGCGATTGCTCGGAGCTGGGAGTTCGAACCAAAGACGAGATCGACGCGCGTGCCGGTCCACTTGACCTTGCCCGTCGCCCGATCGCGCCCTTCGAACAGACCTTCGGTAGAGGAAGGTTCCCACTTCGTATTCATGTCAAGCAGGTTGACGAAGAAATCATTCGTCAGCGACTCGGGCCGATTGGTGAAGACGCCGTGTTTGGCCTGCCCGAAGTTCGCATTCAGGGCGCGCAACCCGCCGACAAGAACCGTCATCTCGGGTGCAGTCAGTGTCAGCAACTGCGCCCGATCCACTAGCAACTCCTCGGCCGACAGTTTCTGTCCGCTGCGAAGATAGTTGCGGAACCCATCCGCAACTGGCTCCATCACGGCGAAGGAGTGCACGTCGGTCTGCTTCTCCGAAGCATCCGTGCGCCCCGGCGAGAAAGGAAGCTTCACCTTGTGCCCGGCCTTTTTCGCAGCTTCCTCGACGGCTGCACAGCCGCCCAGAACGATCAGGTCAGCCAGCGAAACCTGCGTTCCTTTGTTCCGGCCTTTCCCGTTGGACTTGTTCCCGTTGGACTGGGGGCCGTTGAAATCCTTTTGGATCGCCTCCAGCTTCTTAAGGACCTTCGCCAGTTCGGCTGGCTGATTCACGGCCCAATCCTTTTGCGGCGTGAGACGAATGCGCGCCCCGTTCGCCCCACCGCGCTTGTCGGAGCCGCGGAACGAGGCGGCCGAAGCCCAGGCGGTCGTAACCAGTTGGGAGATCGACAGTCCAGATTTGAGAATCTTCGCCTTCAGTGAAGCAATATCTTTCTCTCCGATCAATTTATGATCCACGGCGGGAACCGGGTCTTGCCAGACTAGCGTCTCCTTCGGAACGAGCGGGCCAAGATAGCGCGCAATCGGCCCCATATCGCGGTGCGTGAGCTTGAACCATGCCCGCGCAAACGCGTCCGCGAACTGATCCGGATGCTCGTAGAAACGCCGTGAAATCTTTTCGTAAGCGGGGTCGAACCGCAAAGATAGGTCCGTGGTCAGCATCGACGGCGCATGACGCTTCGACGGATCGTGCGCATCCGGCACTGTAGCTTTGCCTGCGCCATTTTTCGGTGTCCACTGATGCGCACCTGCAGGACTCTTCGTCAGCTCCCATTCGTAGCTGAACAGGTTGGTGAAGAAGTTGTTGCTCCACTTGGTAGGAGTCGTGGTCCAAATCACTTCCAGCCCGCTCCCGATCGTGTCAGCACCATGACCTTTGCCTAATTTATTCTTCCATCCGAAGCCTTGATCCTCGATGTTGGCACCTTCTGGTTCGTTGCCCACATATTGGGCAGGAACGCCAGCACCGTGAGTCTTGCCGAAAGTGTGACCGCCAGCAATTAGCGCAACTGTCTCTTCGTCATTCATCGCCATGCGGGCAAACGTTTCTCGGATATCGCGTGCCGCCGCGAGGGGATCCGGCTTTCCATTCGGGCCTTCCGGATTCACATAGATCAGACCCATTTGCACAGCGCCGAGAGGATTCTTAAGATCACGATCGCCGCTGTAGCGCTCGTCGGCAAGCCACGTGCCCTCAGGGCCCCAGTTCACCTCTTCGGGCTCCCACACGTCCGCGCGGCCGCCGCCGAAGCCGAACGTCTTGAATCCCATCGAATCCAAGGCTACGTTGCCGGCGAGAATCATGAGGTCGGCCCAGGAGATTTTCCGTCCGTACTTCTGCTTGATCGGCCACAGCAGGCGGCGCGCCTTGTCGAGGTTCACGTTGTCTGGCCAGCTGTTGAGTGGCGCAAAGCGCTGCTGACCGGCGCCGGCTCCTCCGCGGCCGTCGCCGATGCGGTACGTGCCCGCACTGTGCCACGCCATACGAATAAAAAGCGGCCCATAGTGGCCGAAGTCGGCCGGCCACCACTCCTGCGAATCCGTCATTAAGGCATGCAGGTCCTTGATCACGGCATTCAGGTCGAGTGTCTTGAATTCTTTTGCGTAGTTGAACTCCTTGCCCATCGGATCGGACTTTGGGGAATGCTGGTGCAGGACATTCACGTTCACCTGATTCGGCCACCAGTCGCGGTTCGTGGGAGCGGACGCACCGTGGTTAAACGGGCACTTGGCTTCGGGTAAGGTGTTTTTGTTCTTGGTTTCGGGAGAGACACTTCCTGATGAATTCGCGAGTGTATTTTCCATATATTTTTGTCCTTCGAATCTTGATTGAGTACTTCATGAAAACTACTTCTTGGTGCTGCAGCGGCGGCAGAGGCCAAAGACCTCGACCAACGGCTGCGTCAGATCAAAGCCCTCCGGCAGATGCCGGGATAGCCGTTTGAAATTAATGAACTCTCCTTCGATGTCCTGCACCGATTTGCAGCGCGAGCAAACCAGGTGGTGATGCGGTTTAAGATTGCCGTCCACGCGCAACGTGGCCGCATGGGGAGTGACCTCCCGCAGCATCCCACACTCGATGAACAGGCGCAGATTGTTGTAGACCGTGGCGAGAGAAACAGATGGAATGCGGCGGCGGACCGCGGCGTAAACGTCTTCCGGGGAATAGTGTCCACGGGAAGCGATGACGGCCTCATAGACGACCTGCCGCTGGTGCGTGACCGCCAAACCATGCTCCGCGGCAAGCTCACGGAACTTTTCATGAGTGAAGCGCATGATTATCGGATGAGAATGATTATAAAACGAGCGTGAAATATTCAATCAAGAATATTTACTAACCTCGAAGACGGCGGTCGGGCCACATCCTCAGACCAGGCTCGCAGGTCATGTTCATCAGGGAAATATTTCAGCATTTGTTGACGCGGGGCTGGACAAACGAAACAAAACGATATAAATAGTAACAGTTCGATAATCGCGGGTTTCGCCCCCAGGGAACGGTCCTGCCCGGTTGAGTGCGATACGTTAAGGAGACAATTCTGATGCAGCGTAGAGAGTTTCTAAAAAGTACCGTCGCTATTGCCGCAGCCGCAGAACTCGGAATCGGCAAAGCGCAGGCCAAGGTTCCCGCCCACAACTGGGGAAGCTACGAGTTCGGCTCCGGCCCGCAGGTCACCGATCGCCTCAATCAGGGTCCGTTCCCGCAATACCCGCCGGATGCCATCATTCCAGCCGACGACGTGGTGATGACCACAACTTCTTCCGAAGATGTCGTCCCGAACTATGGCAAGGGACTCGTCACCTACATCACCGCAGACAGTGGCACGGACGAAATCAAGGCAGGCAATATTCCTCAGGCGATCGAAGACCTGGTGCGATTTCCGCTGGGCCAGCAGCTCTATATTCGTCCGACCTGGAGGGAAGTGCAGCCGCGGCCCGGACGCCTGGAGCTACCCGACTACGTAAAACTCGTTCTCGATTTAGCGAAGAAGAATAGCAAGCGGGTCGGGTTGCGCGTTCAGATGTGCGCTCCCGACTATAAGCGCGAAGCCGCTCTCCCGGATTTCGTCCTCGACAAAGTTCCGAAAGTTGACCTGGTGAATGGTGCAGATCAGGGAGACGTCGCTGCGGGAAAACGATTCTTGGATAATCCGCATTCGAAGTACCAGCCGCGGTATGACGATCCTTTTTTTCAGCAGGCATTCAAAGAACTGGTTGGCCTGTTGGCCGCGGAATTCGATGGCAATCCCCTCATCGAGTACATCGATACCTTCATGTACGGCTTTTGGGGTGAAGGGCACACCTGGCCATTCGCCAACAATCCTTTCCCCGATTACCAGACCGCCGAGCGCACCTGGATCCATATGCTTGACGTCCAGCTCGAAAGCTTCAAGAAGACTCCTCTGCTGACCAACACTCAGCCTGACTTTAGCCGGGTTGGTAATTCAGAACTGTTGGACCGTACGGTCCGCAGCAACAATTGGATTCGCAGCGACACCATCTTCATTGAGAATGAGCAGATTGAAGCGCTCAGCAATCGCCCGCCCTGGATCGCGGCGCTACTTGAGCAAGGGCTTCCGGGGAAACCTCCCGACCCGAACGCCGCAGTTGAAGGGATATCTCCGGCGGAGAACATGATCGACCATGTGATTGATATCGGAGCGAATTACTGGTCGCTGTGGAACTTTCACCAGATCAACGCAAAGAATCTGATGACCTACTACCAGGCGTATCCGGCGGCGTTCGACCGGATCAATTGCCGCATAGGCTATCGGGTGAGGCCATCTTTCATCTGGAGCTATAAGGACGATAGTTACATTGGGCTGATTATCGGTTTCGCCAATGACGGAATAGCGGGAGTACCGGGAGTATTGAGGGTGACCGTGGAAAGCCAGGACGGAAAGGTGCTCCAGAGCGGTTGTCTGGACGCTGGGTATCCGTTACCGGGCAAGATTCGCCAGGCCCAGTTCGTGCTTCCAAACCTCACCGATTGGAAAGGATTGAAACTTAGAGCTGAAATTGAGGTCAAGGGGATGCGCTATCCCGTGCGCTGGGCTTGTCACCAGAAGCTCAACGATGACGGCTCGCTCACACTGCGTCCCAACCTCCGTCAGCAGGTCTAGGCTGCGGCAGTTCTGACCACCGATCGCTGACGAAGAATGGGCATTTACTACGCTCAAGCTTTTTATTTTGCGATGAGAGAAGTTCCATCTCTGAGAAGTTAGATCTTTTGGGTGAGCGCCGCGCGAATACGCCGACCCACGATCGCATCTTCTCCCGGTTGCAACATCCATACCCCAACCACGAGCGTGTTTGCATCCGCCGGGATGCCCTGGTTGGGCTTTTGGCCGGTGTTCGGGTTTAGTTCGATCGATGGTGTCCCCTTGCGCAAAGTGTGGACGATCTGGTCAGTGGTGACGCCGGTGACCGCCGGATCGAAGCGTATGAGCAGATGCGGAACGTGGTTGGCGATCTTGGGAACCACGGTCTCCGTCCTGACCGAAGGGATGCCCTTCACGGCATCGGCAATAAGATCGGCTCGCTTCTGGTAGTCGCCTTGCATGGACTCTTCGGTGTGCGAGAGCACCCAGTCGACCGCCGCGACCATGCCCACAATCTGCTCTTTAGCCACTTTCATGCCGCGGCCGATTCCATCTCCCGGATTATTATTCTCGTGGGCCAGGTCCGTCAGGCTCTTCCTGCCAAGAAGCAGCCCTGCGTTTTGTGGACCACGTATTCCCTTGCCCCCGGAAAATGCTACAAGGTCGAAGCCCATGCCGGTGTATTTCCAGAGGTTTGAGATCGGCGGCATGTCCGCGGCTGCGTCGAGGTGGCACGGAATCCTATACTCGTGCGCCACCCGCAGCCACTCTTCTCGACCGATCTGCGCGCTTCCTGCGATCCCCTCTTCATCTTCCGCGGCGTTGAAGAAATTCGTCATCACCGCGTTGCCTGCTCCGCACGCGCGCTTATAGTCGTCGAGTGTAACTACCTCCGTCACCCTCGCCCCGCAGAGATAGATGGCGCGATCATATTCATAGCGGTGCGCGCGCTGCACGATGACTTGATTCTTCTTCCCGTCAATCGCCTGCGGCATGTCCACGATGTCGATATTGTTTGCATACTGCATGCAGGCAGCCGTCGCCAGGCTGATGGCTCCCGAGGCACCTGACGTTACGACCGCGCCCTCGCACTTGAGGCGACGAGCGATGTACTCGCCTGCCTTCTGCTGCAGATCGTGCAGACGGACCGGATGGAGCGCGGCCTTCTGCACCGCCGCTAGAACCTCGGGGGGCATACAGGCAGCCGTTAGTGTGGTGTAGGTGCCGGCGGCATTGATAATCGTCGGCACACCGAGCTTCGCGTAGTAGTCCTCCCCGTCTGACGATGGCATCGGTGATGCAATCGACGAGGAGAGAGCCTTGGCGGATGAAACTAAAGGCACCACGCCCAAGGCGGCGGCGAGCGAACTAGCCCAACCAAAGAAGCGGCGGCGGGAGAGAAGACCTGCTTGCAATTCGGTCGACGCTGACATGCTGGTCACTCCTAACTGCTGGCTATCGGAATCGGGCGGTCCGTGTGGTTTGCTGTCGTAATATCTATATCTCACGCAGCTGGAAAAAGCCGCTGAATTTTGTCGTACGAAATTTCTAAAGTGGCGACAGTTCGTCTTCCTTTCCTTCGTCAGCCGTGCCCCCGCGGCCAAATCTCGTTTCCAGAAATTGCTGTGCCAGATCCTTCCCGCCGATGCCGAATGCAATTGCCAGCCCCAGCATCACTGCTCCGAAAGCGATTCCGAAAGCAACCAGCATGGTTTGTTCTCCCACCCCCACTTCCTCAAAAACCAGGGACAAGACAAAAATTATGATGATCGTACGAATGGAAACACTCAGCAGGCGCGGGGAAGGCAGGTTGGCATTCACGGAGGCCAGCAGCGCGGCGCGCGAGAAAAAGCCGGCGCAAAGCAGCCCGACAAACATGGTAAGGAGTGCCACAAAAAGACGCGGCAGGAAAAGAAAGAACTTGGCGATTTGCTCCTGCAAGCCAAAGACCCCGAGCACGCTTATGCCCAGCAGAATGAAGCCCAGCCAAGCCACCCAAAACACGAACCGGCTTAGCAGTTCCGTCGCCGATGGCAAAGCAGCCTTGCTGAGCAGTTGGGATGCGCCTGCACTTTCCGAAAGCTTGTCGAACTTGATGAGCCGCAGGATGCTGCGTAGTACCATCCTCAAGAAGTACGCGACGACCCACCCTACAAATCCGACGATCACCAATACGATGATCCTCGGAAGGATGTGGGCAAAGCCTCTGGTGAACTGCTGCATGGCCTGCGTTAATTCGCTGATAATCATTTCGCGCACGATGACCTCACTCTCTACCGTTCCAGATCTCAAGCAGATAGGGTTTCATTCGTTCGAATTCAAGGCACAGGTTTTCGACATTGTTTTCGACATTGCCGGCGGAACCGTTTCGATTCTCCATCAGGAACGTGAACGCTCTGCCGCGGAAAAGGGGCGCTAGAGCCTGGATGATGTGATCCCGGCTGATGACTGATTTGTGATATGCCGCGGCAAACTCGTAAACCGTCTTAACCCACAATTCCGCCGAATAGCGAAATCGGGCTTCGTCCAGTCCAGCGATCTGCTGGAGTTCTGCCAGCGTCGACGGGGAAAGAATTGCCCGAAATACCGATTCCAGCTCGGCGACTCCGGTCGAGAACATCTCTCGCAGCCGCTTCCGGTTGATTCGGAGTGGCTCCAGAGTGAACTCCTGCTCAACGCCGGCGGTAGGGATTGGCTCGGATCCGTTTTTTGTATTCCATAGCGTGAAGTTTGGTTCCAAAGAAGAAAACAAAGCTCCAACTGTTTGTCGCATGGCTGGAACCAAATCGGCGGAGTGCCTCTCAACATGCTCCCTGGTTCCCAGGAAGGTCTGGCAGATACGGTACCCTCCGGCAATCGCGGCCAAAGTAAATTGAATTTCCGAACCAGTTCGAGCGGGTTCTTCCTGCCATGCGTTCTGGGCGAGAAATTGGCTTCCGAGGCGGCCAGAGAATGCGAACTCCAAGGCGTAGGGTTCGCGGATCCTTAACCCATAAAGCGCACGGGTCATAGGATAGAGGAGGTTCGTTAAAAGGACTCCATCAAACCTGTGTCTTCGATATGTGGGCAACACCAGATCGAATGTATCTGCGTAAACCGGCCGCAGGAGAGCCGCGAGTGAATCCGTTGTAATTTGGGTCGATTCGGGTGAAACCACGGCGCAGGCCTTGGCACGCAACAATTCGGCAGCCGCCAGAATCGTTCGCAGCGCTGTCCCCCTGGCGGGACCGCTCGCATACTGAGTGCTGATTGAGTGCAAGGTGCGGAGGGCGATACATCTTCGAGTTACGCTGTACATCGCCGATCGCCGCACTCACAACCAGTCCGGGCGTGCCATCCCGCGAGCCTCCGTCGGCGTTGATGATGGCCGCTCGCTCGCGGGGAAAGAATGTGAGGAGTCCGGCCTGAATTGTTTCAACGATCGGGCCGATGGTTTTGGAGTTGTTATGGGTGGGAACGCCCACCAGGAGATCTACTTCACCGACGCTGATTAGTTGGCCGAGAAAATCATCCGTGAGCGAACTCTCTTCCGCCAATCGAACCTCCGTCATATGGTGGCGTCGCTTCCCCGTGAACTAAACGTCAGATTTTTCGCAGCCGAAACCAGTAAAAATAGTAAGGGCCGAGGGTTAGCAGATACGGCAGTTCGCCCACCCGAGGAAAGATGTTCTTCCCGAACATCTCGATCAGAATATTTCCTTTGTAACGTCGCAAATCGAGTTCGACCGCCTGTGCCGCGCTCGAAAGATTATTGACCACCAGGATTGTCTCCTCGCCCAACCGTCGCACGTAGGCCAGTATTCTATGATTCGCTGGATAGAGAAACTCGATCGATCCGCTACCGAAGGCAGCGGTCGTCTTGCGAACTGCTATGAGGCGTTCCATCCAATTGAGAAGGGAGTGTTGTGTCTTCTTTTGCGAAAGTACGTTGACTGCCGGGGAACCATAAACTGGGTCTTGGATCAACGGCGAATACAGTTTCTCTGGATCTGCAGTGGAGAACCCTCCGTTCCAGCCGCCGCTCCACTGCATCGGAGTTCTCACTCCGTTGCGGTCTCCAAGATTAATGTTGTCACCCATGCCGATTTCATCGCCGTAATAGATGTTTGGAGTGCCCGGCAACGACATCAGCATTCCGTTCATCAACTCGATTCGCCTGCGGTCGTTATCCAGCAAAGGGGCCAGCCGGCGCCGAATTCCCAGGTTGAGCCGCATGGCCTTGTCCTGGGCATAGCTGTCGTTCATGTAATCCCGCTCGATCTTTGTGAGCATTTCGAGAGTTAGCTCGTCATGGTTGCGCAGGAACAGGCACCATTGGCATGAAGGCGGGATTTCCGGAGTTTGTTGCAAGATCTCAGTAATGGGTTTGCGGTCTTCTAATTTCACCCCCATGAACATCCTTGGCATCAGGGGGAAATGAAACGCCATGTGAAATTCATTGCCGTCGGCGAAATAGGGCCGAAGGGCCGCGGGCCATTGATTGGCCTCTGCCAGGAGCATCTTGCCCGGAAATTGTTCATCGAGCTTTCTCCTCAATTCCTTTAAGACGGCGTGGGTTTCGGGCAGATTCTCACAATTCGTGCCCTCGCGCTCGACCAGGTATGGAACGGCATCGAGCCGGAAGCCATCAACCCCCAGCTCCAGCCAGAACTTCATCACATTCCACACTTCTTCCCGCACAGCAGGGTTGTCATAATTAAGGTCGGGCTGGTGGCTAAAGAAACGATGCCAATAATAAGACTTCGAAACCGGATCCCACGCCCAGTTGGACATCTCGGTGTCGACAAAATTGATTCCGGCCTCGTGATACCGCGTGTCGGTATCACTCCAGACATACCAATCCCGGCGCGGGTTTTCCTGTGAGCTCCGGGACTGCTGAAACCATGGGTGCTGATCCGATGTGTGATTCAGCACCATTTCAATGATCACGCGTATCTGCCGCTTGTGAGCCGAGTCCATGAATTCCCTGAAGTCGTTCAGGGTTCCGTAGCTGGAATGGACCGAGTTGTAATCCGCAATGTCGTAGCCGTCATCGCGCAGAGGTGACGGGAAAAATGGCATCAGCCAGATTGTGTTGATCCCCAAATCCACCAGGTAGTCCAGCTTTTGATTAAGCCCCGGGAAGTCACCTATACCATCTCCGTTGCTGTCGCAGAAGGCGCGCACGTGGACCTGGTAGATGATCGCGCGTTTGTACCAAAGCACGTCTTGCTCTAGTGGCAAGCCGCTTCCTCCTCGCTCAGCGCCGTTGCTCGAACCAGCAAATTGTCCGGGGCATTCGTCCACCTCCGTGGCGGGCAGCCCCGCCGATCCGGCAGTCCCGCAAGTGTCGCCACCCCATCACCATTTATTATCGTAGGAACGGAGAAACGATGCGATTTCTGGCAATAGCCTCGGATTACGATGGGACTCTGGCCCGCAATGGGCGGGTCGGCCGGAACACCCTGGCAGGGCTGAAACGGGCGCGGCAATCGGGGCGAAAGTTGATATTGGTCACTGGCCGCGAACTTCCCAGCTTGCGCGAGGTATTTTCGAGTCTCCATTTGTTCGACTGGATCGTCGCCGAGAATGGCGCTTTGCTTCACAATCCGGCAACGCGCGAGAAGCGACTCTTGTGCCCGGCCGCCTCCTCCAAACTCGTGGCCAATCTGCGTAAACGGAGAGTGCCGCTTTCCGTCGGAGAGTGCATTGTGGCAACGGTGAGACCTCATGATGCAGCCGTCCTTCTAGCGATCCGCAATCTGAAACTCAACCTGCAAATCATCTTTAACAAAGAATCGGTGATGATCTTGCCCCGCGGGATCAGCAAGAGTACAGGCCTTTCCGCTGCCTTGTCTGACCTGGGGCTTTCGAGTCAGAGCGTGGTGGGAATCGGCGATGCAGAGAACGACCATGAATTCCTGGGCTTCTGCGGCAGCTCAGTGGCCGTTGCCAACGCCATACCTACGCTCAAGCAACGTGCTGACCTCGTCACGAGCCGCAGTTACGGGGCGGGCGTGACGGAAGTCATCAACCGATTGATCGATACCGATAACCTCCGCTGACTGCTCACTCGGCGGATACCCCGACTGCGGCTCCGACCTGTTTGCCGCCTCATCGAGCCGCACTTCGCAGAGCTCTGCAATCAGGGCACCCGCCCAACGATAGATGTTGTGTTCTCGCACCACCCTGCGCATACGCTGCATCCTAGTCTTCCGCTCCTCGGGATCCATCTCAAGGGCATAGCGAAGGGCTTCTGCCGTCTGATCGATGTCATACGGGTTCACCAGGAGCGCGTCTGGCAATTCGCGGGCAGCGCCAGTGAAACGGCTCAGGACAAGCACTCCTCGTTCATCCTGTCTTGCGGCCACAAACTCTTTCGCCACCAGATTCATGCCGTCATGCAGAGAAGTGACCAGGCAAAGATCCGCGGTCCGGTAAAACCGCTGGATTTCATGGTGGGTGTGCTGCCGCTTCATGAAGATGATGGGCTTCCAGTTGCCCGTCTGGAAGCGCCAATTGATACGCTCTACTTCCGACTCGACCTCAGCCAGCAAATCGTGGTAACGCTTGATGTGGGTCCGGCTGGGCGCTCCGATCTGCAAAAACGTGAATTTCCCCTGGTAAATCGGATACTTTTCCAGGAGCCGTTCTATGGCCAGGAAGCGCTCCAAGATGCCTTTGGTATAGTCCACGCGATCGACGCCTACGCCAAGATATGCCGCTTCCACCCCCAACTCCCGTAGCAATGCCACCCGCTCCGTGTAGATGGATTCTCCAGCCTCGGCCGGAGCAGGACTCTCCTGAAACTCCACGCTAATAGGAAACGGCTTTACCACGGTGCGGTGTTCTTCGCGGTTGACCGTGCAATGTTCCCAGTCGATACGCGATTCCAGAGCGCGATCGACCGTTTGCAGGAAGTTTGTGCAGTGCGATTGAATGTGGAAACCAATCAAGTCCGCTCCCAGCAATCCATCCACGAGTTCTCTTTGCCACGGACAAATCCCGAAGGCTTCAGGGTTCGGCCACGGGATATGCCAGAAGATCGCCACTCGCGCATCGGGACGTGCCTTCTTGACCATCCGGGGCAGCAGCGCGAAATGGTAATCCTGGGCAAGAAGCACCGGACGGTCCATGCCCTCCATTTCTTTCAACACCGCGTCGGCGAACCGGCGGTTGGCCCTTTTATAGTGTTCCCAGTCAGAACCACGAAACAGAGGGCGCGTGTGGGCAATGTGGCAGAGAGGCCAGAGCCCCTCGTTGGCGAAGCCGTAGTAGTATCCCTCCTCTTCTTCTTTGCTGAGCCAGACGCGGCGCAAGGTATAGCGGGGATCATCGGGTGGAACGCGCAAACGGTCATGCTTGTCGACCGTCTCGCGATCCGCATCCCCGCTCCCGTGCGCGACCCAGGTTCCATCGCAGGCACGCAAGACGGGCTCAACCGCCGTCACCAGTCCGCTGGCCGGAACGATTGCCTCGACACCCTTGCCCTGATGCCTATGGATGTAGGGCTCTCGATTTGCAACTACGAACAGGCGGCTATTGCCCAGTCTGTCGCGAACGTGAACGGAAAGTCGTTCCGCCGTCCAGAAAGAATCCGCGGCCTGGCGCAACAGCGCCTCTTGCGTGGCTGCGGAACGAGCGGCAGTGAGGCTCGCGGCGAAGGTTGCCATTTCGTTTGCGAGTGGACGGAACAAATCCAGGTCTGGCACCGTCGGCCTGGAAGATGTTTTGCCCGTGCGTAGCGCGCGCATCCACTGCGCTGCCCGGGCAATCGGGCCCGCAATGCTCCAGCGCACAATCAGCAGGGTGGTGAGTGTGATCAGGAATACCAGGACGAGCACGCGGAAAAACGTCTCGCGCCAAATCCTCCTGCTTTGAGCGTTAATGTAGCCGGCGTCGTGAACGATCGCCAGCCCGCCCACAACCGTTTCATCCTGACGGAGGGGAACGGCATAAATATAGACGGGTGCCTCTCCCAGCCTGATGAATTCCGCGGCGTTCTGACCCTTCGTCACTGCCTGCTGGACCGCCGTAGGTTCGCCAGTCAATCGTGGCGCCAGTCCGGGAGTAATGGCAATGGATCCGCCTTGGGCGTTATAGACAGCGACTCCGGCCAGATGTTCCCGATCGCCGAACCGGTCAACCATGACTTGCAGTTCTTTATGCGAGCCCTTTTTGAGAAAGGGTTCGACTTTGTCGGCGAGAGTCTCCCCCAATACTTCGGCTCGGCGCTCCAGATCGCGGCGCAGACCCTGCTTCTGCAACCGCACCTCATAGTAGGAAGACAATAACGAGATCAGAGTGATCCCAACGATCAACGAAATGGTAAGGCGAACTGTTAGGAGGCGCACAATGAATTAGGTGCAAATTTAGTACCGCACGGTTCGCTTAATTAAGCAATTTGTTATCAGCGGCTTAAGCCCGTCCAAGTGAGCAGCAGCGAATTTCAGTAGGTAAGAAACACCATTATCTCGAGTCGCGAGGGCACAAGTCTAGGGGTCGGATCCCTCAATGGAGGAACCTTGAGCCTTCGGACTGGGCCGACCTGAAGTTTATTTCCCCATGGACTTGCTTGTCTGTTCAAAACGGCACATCCAGAATTCGACTGTAGGTTGCTTGAAACGGGTGACGGCGCGGGAGGAATAATGATTTACTTGCTAAACCGTTGTAAGGCTAACACCTGAACCGGAGTGTCGAATACCGCCTCTCCGCCATGTTCCGCATCAATCTCAGCGCTGCAAGAGGCTGCTGATGACTCTAGGCCGTAGCCGTTCGGGCGGCATCGGAAAGCTTTTTCAGAGTCTCCTCCACCGCCGCCAACAATTTGTCCGATCCTTTGTCCAGTGCGAGCTCAGACTTTTCCAGAAATCCGATGGCGCCATCCCCCTGCAGCCGGGCGGCATTCTTTTGCGACAGGCCGGTCAACACCACTACCGGGATCGCGCTGGTCAAAGGATCTTTTTTCAGCGCAATCAGCACATCCGGGCCGCTAACCTTTGGCAACAGCATATCCAGCAAAATCAGGTCTGGCAGTATCTCCCGCGCCAGGCGTAATGCTTCCTCGCCATCGCCAGCGCTGCTGACCTCATACCCTGCACGCGCCAGCGCTCGCTCTGAGGTCAGTCTCAGAAATTTACTGTCCTCCACCAGCAGGATCTTGGTCATTGCCCCATAACCTTCTCTCAATTTCTCCGGAGGCTGGCGGCCCGCACCACGGCCAGCGCCGAACTAGGCCGATTCCGCGGCCCTCCCAAGTTCCCTATCGGCAAGTTTGGAATTCAGATCAGAAACGCCGGCAAACCAACGGTGCCGGTACCTAAAAGATTGCTTAGAATGCGCCTTCGCCAACCACGCAGGCGGCGGGAGGCAGGCCATCCTTGTGTCAGAACATTCAATTTGTGGATTGCACTTCAAGAAATGCGACGGGTTTTGAAGTCTGGCCTCATTTCAAATTCTTCAACATCGTCTCCAGCGCCGCCACCAGCGAACTTGGTCCCGACCCCAACATTAGATCGGACTTCTCGAAGAACCCCGCGGCACCGTCCTTCTCCAACGCTTTCGCGTTTTTCTGCGACAAGCTGGTCAGCACCATGACCACAATCCCTTTCGTCGCTGGATCCTGCTTTAGAACCTTCAACACCTCGGGTCCGCTGACTTTGGGCAGCATAATATCCAGCAGCACCAGCCCTGGTGCGTGCTGGCGTGCCAGCCGCAAAGCTTCTTCTCCGTCCCCGGCACAAATCACCTCGTACCCAGCCTGAGTCAGGGTCCGCTCGGTCGCCACGCGGAGAAACTTGCTGTCCTCCACCAGCAGCACTTTCATCGCAGACCCACTCTTTCGGAGATTACTGCACGGTTCAGCTTCCAGGGCGCGCTACCTTACAAGTCATGTGGTCGCCGAACCCCGACTACATGGACACTGCCTATTTAGAAAAGCGGAGCGTCTAATCCTCGTCTAGATATTCACCCGGGACATCGTCCTCCGGCACCTCGTGGGTGTGAACTTCCTGCTCGTCCGCATCGTCAGCGCTCTCGACACCGGCGACGGCATCGGCCTCGAATGCGTTGCCTTCCTCGAGCAACTCATCGACGCTCTCAGAATCCGCGCCTTCGCGACGGGACAAGCCCTGCAAGTCTCCAGACTCTACATCCGAACTCGATCCCCGACCGCCCGCCGAGAACGCCCCGGGATCCAAACGAAGACTTTGCTCCGTCGGTTTCTCACCCGATGCCTTCTTTTTCTTCGCTTTTTTAAGGACGGGTTTCGTTTTCGCCAGCTTCTTTTTCGGGGGACTCCGTTTCGCCAGCTTCTTGGGGCGTTTCGCGGTCTTTACGGGTTTTGTCTTCTTGCGGGCAGTTTTCTTCGCCTCTGTCGATTTCTTGCGTGAGTTTTTCTTGGTGGCCATTTGCGCAGTCTAGCACCGGCGGCTGCGTGCGGCAAAACCGAACGCCGACGGTCCTCCTTCGCTAGTTTTCGGTCGAGTACGCGTAAATCATATGACGTACTTTCGGCTCGCCTGTCACAAAATTCTGCAAGGCCTGCTCCAGTTCGCGGTCGGCTTGCGTTTGCCGCTCGTGCTGCCGCAGGTGTTCGGCCCACGAATTCACCATAAAAATCTCCAAGTAGCGATCCGCAATTTCGGTATCGCGGAAGACTCCCCAACGATACGCACCATCGCGACGCCGGATGCGAGCATACTGATGGATTGTCTCGACGAACTCCGCCTCATGTTCTGACATGACCGCGTATTCGATCGTAACCAGCACCGGCCCCTGGCGCGCGCCAGCTTCAACATCCCGAACGAGGACAGGCATACGCCAGTGGTTCCACGGACTCAGGTCCGCCGTGGAAGCGGGAAGTTTCGCGAAAAATGCGAACGCCACACTTGCAATGGTTCCGATCCCGGCATAGACCAGAGCGGCCCGGATGCCCACGCGTTGGGCCACGCCACCCCAAACGGCGCTGCCAAGAGCGAAACTTCCCTGATAAACCAGGATGAAGACGGCAAGAACCCGCGCTCGTACCCAGTCCGGCGCCAGGTTCTGCACCAGAGCATTGATAAGAGAAACGAAGACCACCCACGCCGCGCCGCCGATCAACAGGACGGGAGCCAATGTGCTCAACCTGTATAAGCCGCCAATCGCGATGATCACCAGCCCTAACATTCCCACGCCGGTCGATACGATGACTTCCGTCGACCACCGGACTCGTGCGGGCTGCATCAGCAAAGCACCGATAATTGCCCCAGCCCCAAAGCATCCGAGCAAAAGCCCATAGCCGATTGCAGTTTTATTCGCGCTCCGGGCAACTGTCGGCAACAGAGCAAAAAGTGCGCTGGAGAAGAACATGACGATGCCCGTCCGAACCAGAACGGTGAGGATTGCTGGGGAGTGGCGAACGTATCGAATAGCGGCAACCGTGGCTCCGGTGAATGTTTCAGGCGGCGCGGTTCGCTTACGAACCGGTCTTTTCCATTTCGCAACCACCAGAATGACCCCGAAGAACGACACCACGTTGGCTATAAATGCGGCGCCGATACCGACGGCAGCGATAACCATGCCGGCGAGCGCGGGGCCGACCGCTCGGGCGAGATTGAACTCGATCCCGTTAAGCGCCGATGCTGCGGCTAGGTCGGCCTTTTGCACCAATTCAGGCAAAAGAGCGCGCCACGTAGGTGTCTCAAACGCATCTCCCGCCGAAAGCGCAAACGTCAGCACCAGCAGGAGCCAGGGCGACATGAAACCACAGATAGTCAAGGCCGCTAGCAGGAGCGCCACGCCCAACATCCACGACTCGGTGAATAGCACGAGCTTTCGGCGGTCGACGATATCGCCCGCGGCCCCCGCAGGAAGGGCCAGAAGAAAGTACGGTAGTGAAGAAGCGGTCTGGGTGAGCGCTACGTAAA
This sequence comes from uncultured Acidobacteriaceae bacterium, assembly GCA_963827005.1. Lineage (GTDB taxonomy): Bacteria > Acidobacteriota > Terriglobia > Terriglobales > Acidobacteriaceae > Sulfotelmatobacter. Next base: position 19,415 of record CAWGZD010000003.1, on the reverse strand, counting down.
TGGGCCCGGCGCCGAGCGACACCATCAGCCATGCAGCGCCCACACTCTGCATAAATGTGCCGATATCGGAGACTACATCCGCGACCAGCAAGTTGCGAAATGTAGGCACGCGTAACGGTCGCCACAGGCTTGAAGAGTCCTGAGGTCCCGAGTTTGTTTCGGCAATATTCGTCAATCGGCCGTGCCTGCTCTAATTTGCTCTGCTTCTGATGAGAGATCGAACTCGTTTGGTGAAATTTAAGGATCGATCGAACCGTTTGGCAGCCGAATTATGCGCGCGGCAACTAGCGTGCCGCCAAGCTATGGATTTCTGCAATATAGCCGCCGGGAAATTCGACAACCGCCGTAGTCCGATCATGCGCGGTATAAGGCGCGGTTAGAATCTTTACTCCGGCGGCCTTGGCCTTGTCGAGTGTCGCATTCAGGTCCTGCACCTGATATCCCGTGGTCTCATAGCCGAATGGATATGGAAGATGGCCGTCCGTCACCAAGACCCGAATATTGCCGAATAGCGAAGTGATCTGGATGCGGCGGTAGCTCTCTGCCGCGCGGCCGATTTCGCCCCCGTCCGCGTGCCTGTCATCCGCAACTACTTTGCCACGGGAGAAGTGGACGAAGCAACGCACGAAATTATCAGCCTGGTCACGCGATACGTAGACCCGGTTCTCGGGCACGGTTTCAAGCGGCGGGTTTGTAGACGGCGTGAAATGCCAATACAGTTGCATCTTCACTCCCCCAGCCCACTGGATGACTGCGTCTATTCCAATAGGATCTTTAAACGGTTCGACAATCACCTCGGCTCCAGCGGCGCGAGCCGCTTTGATCGTCTTGTCCATATCAGAGACCCGGTAACCGGTGCGTTCCAGGCCAAATGGAAAAGGCACCGGAGTCTGATAGGCGAAGATGGAAAGCACCCCTACGGGAGTGAGGACGGCCTGAAACTCGGCGCTGCTCGGAACGGGTGTGACGTTCGAAAGGGTTCGCTTGGACGGCTTGCCACCGAATGTGGCAACGAAGCTGTTGACGAACGCGTCAAAGTCGGCGGGAGCAACATAGACGTGGGTGCTGTCGTATTGTGGGCCCACTGCCACACTCGTGCCTTGCGCAGTTGCGGTCTTGCCAATCGCGAACGCCGCAAGAGAAAGCAACAGCGCCGCGGCCAGAGTGATCGCCCTACCTGACGGAAGCCGCCAGAACCTCATTCGCTCATGCATCTGCCTGAATCACCTCAATGTTGTTCCACCTTTGTCCTCGCGCACGATTGCCAGGTAAGCGCGTTTGGCTTCTCCAGGAGACAATCGGCAAAACCCAGCAAGAGTCAGAGAAATTTCTGCAGTGCTTCGGTAGTTTCGTTGGGTCGCTCTTCAAGCACCCAGTGCCCAGTATCCTTCAGTACAATGACCGTCACGTCCGTTGCAACCAGTTTGGCTTGTTGCCCTAGCGCTTCTCCCAGCGACTTGTCGCCACCGATGGTCAGCACCGGCATGGTCAGCCGGGTCTGAGACAGTTGAGCGAAGTCCTTGGCAGCTTGCTGGAACGAAACAAAATAGGCCCATCCCGCGTGCATTCGTCCCGGCCGGGCATACGCCGCCACGTAGGCTTTGCGATCCGCATCCGGAATCGAACGGGTCTTGTCGGCCGCGAAGTCATCCCAAAAGTAGTCGAAGTATGTCCGCTCACGGCCCTGGACCAGCGCTTCGGGAGTGGGCCCATTGAAACGGAAATGCCATATCCCGGGATTGTTGTAAGCCGCCTGCCAACCTTCCACGCCGGGGAGAAAAGCATCCATGAGAACGAGTTTCGTTACTTCCGCTGGGAACTGCGCGGCATAGGCGTAGGCAACCATGAGGCCGATGTCGTGTCCGACCACTTCAGCTTTCTGCACGCCGAGCAACTTGGCGAGGGAATGGATGCGGACTGCTGCGCTCTTCATATCCAGACCGTCGGAGGGAATGTCCGAGTCTCCGATGCCGGGCAGGTCCGGAGCGATCACGGTGAAACGCCCGGCCAAAAGGGGAATGATCGGTTTCCACATCCGCGAGGTCTCAGCATAGCCGTGCAGGAGTATGAGGGGCATACCATGGCCAGCCGTCAAGTAATGCAGCTTCACGCCATCGATCTCCGCGGTGCGCGACATGACGACCGGCTCTGCCGCCTGTCCATAGGCCTTCGAGGGGAACGCAGTGGAAAGAAAAAGCGGACCGCAAAGGGCCAATCCCAGAAGAGGACTCAAAACACGTCTCATGAAAAGCTCCTGACGAGAGATCCGGCAAGGTCCTCTCCGAGTGAAATCGTTCGAGGTTAGCACATTCTAGAGTTGCTGAAAGACACGCGTCATGCCGTCGATCCGCGCAGGCGCTCGTCCCTGGCGGCTGTTCAGCGGTGCTTTATGAAGCTGCCATCCTGTAGTTCGGCGACCGCTTCTCGCAGTTGCTCCTGCGTGTTCATAACGATCGGGCCATACCACGCCACCGGCTCCTCGATCGGCTTGCCCGAGACTAACAAAAAGCGGATGCCCTCGTCGCCCGCTTGCACCACAATCTCATCACCGCGGTCAAACAACACGAGTGAATGATTCCCAACGTCGTAGACAGGTGGCGCATCCGGCACCTCGGTTTGCTCGGTCAGCACTGCGCGGGGATCTGAGGAGTCGCGAAATGCCCCGGAGCCTGCGAACACGTATGCGAAGGCGTTCCTGGTCGTCTCCACTTTCAGCCGCTTTCGCTGGCCGGGCCCAACCGAGACGTCCAGGTAAGTGGGATCGGCTGCGACGCCTTCCACCGGGCCTTTCTTACCCCAGAATTCTCCGCAGACCACGCGGACGCGCGTACCGTCGTCGTCAGTGACCTCGGGAATCGCGCTCGACGGAATATCCTGGTAGCGCGGAGCGGTCATCTTCAACGAAGACGGCAGATTCGCCCACAGCTGGAAACCGTGCATGCGGCCGCGCTGATCACCTTTGGGCATCTCCTGGTGGAGAATGCCGCTGCCGGCCGTCATCCATTGCACGTCGCCCGCGGTCATCTCACCTTTGTTGCCCAGGCTGTCACCGTGTTCGACTGAGCCTGCCAGCACGTATGTGATCGTCTCAATCCCGCGATGCGGATGCCAGGGAAATCCTGCGAGATAATCCGCCGGATTTTCATTGCGGAAATCATCCAATAACAAAAAGGGATCGAAGTCCTTCGTCTTGCCAAAACCGAAGGCCCGCTGCAGCTTGACGCCGGCGCCTTCGATCGTCGGCTTAGGCTGAATTATCTGTTTAATTGGTCGAAGCGACATAATTTCCTCCTCAACTTCATTTACTCGTCGGGCATGCTTTTTGACGCGCTCGGTGAATATTTCTCAGGCCTTCACGAATTGGACTTCGAGCGTGATGGTGACCTCTTCGCCGATGAGAATGCCACCGGTCTCCAGCGCGGTGTTGTACTTCAGCCCGAAGTCCTTACGGTTGATTTTTGTGGTCGCCGAGAGCCCAATGCGGGTGTTTCCCCAGGGATCTTTGCTCGGCGGGGTTGGCCCTTCCACCGTGAATACCACATTGCGGGTGACGCCGTGAATGGTCAGGTCACCGGAGACGGCTAACTCTCCTTCGCGGACGCGGCTTACGCTCGTTGACTTGAAGGAGAGAGTGGGAAACTTTTCCACATCGAAAAAGTCGGCACTCTTGAGGTGTGTATCCCGCTGTGGATCACCGGTGCTGATGGAAGCCGCATCGATCGAGGCTTCGATTCGAGAGTTGGTTACATTCGTTTCGTCGAGGGCGAGTACACCTTTGAGGGGCGCAAACTGGCCCTTCACGTTCGAAATCATCATGTGTTTGACTTTGAACTCGGCTACGGAGTGGACGGGGTCGATGTTCCAGTTCGTGGTTACGGCCTGCGTTGCGCTGAGTGTGGTCATGGTAAGCTCCTGTTCCAGTGATTTGATGCGTTATACCGATAATCGTTGCAACAACTATCAAAGTCAATAAATCAGGCCATTTGGCTGCGCGAAATACGTAACAGCTCGGCCAGTGCCCGGAGGCGCTCCCGCCCCAGATGGCCTAATTGTTTGCGATGAGCGGCCTGCACCGGCTCATCGAGTCTGGCCAGCAGCTTTAGGCCTGCCGCCGTGATCCGGACCATCACGGTTCGTCGATCCTCAGTTTCGCGGCAGCGCGAGATCAGTTCGCGCTTTTCCAGGCGGTCAAGCAGGCGCGTGACATCGGGGTCCCGGGTGATCATTCGGCTGGCGATTTCCCCGCACGGGAGTCCCTCCGGGGAGCCGCGCAGGATGCGTAATACGTTGTACTGCGTCGGAGACACGCTCTCCCGCTTGAGAATCCCGGCCATGCCTCGGGAGAGCATGTCGGTGGTGCGCAGCAGGTCCAGAAATGCTGCCTCCTCGGGGCTTCCGAGGTGCCGCTCTCGACGGCCGGATTTGACCAGTTCTTTCATGGTCCAAAGTTAGTCGTGCTAACGACTATTGTCAAGACGGATTGTGTTTCCGGATGGGGGATGCGGGAGTTTTCCAAAGCTTGAGCGCTATGGTCGCGGATCGGCCCAGCCCTAGCTCATATGTGCCGCAATCCCACGCCGCGCCTGATCCAAGGCTTCAACTAAGGCTTGGAAGCGTTTCGGACGGCGATGAGCGAAATCTGCTCCAAATCAGGGTAATGCCCCTCTTTGTCGGGATCGCGTTCCGCCGGAGCAATCTGTTGAATGGTGGTTCGCGCCGGCGGCACATCGCGGAAATACTCTCCATATACTTCGTCGAATGCCGGCGTGTCGGCTAAGTTATCGAGATAAACAGTCGTGGAGACGACTTGGCTGAATTTCATCTCAGCTTCTTCCAGATTGTCCAGAAGGTTGCGCATCGTCTGCCGGAGTTGGACGGCAGTAGTAGAGGTATAGACACCGCCGTGCGGCCCCGGAATGAAGCCGCTCTTCGCGGAACAATACAACGTATCGCCGGCAAACACGCATGGGCTCGCCGTTGGACTGGGGGGCATGTTCTTCGGACGCACGGCCCGCCGTTCCTTCAGGTCCCGAACAGCAACGCCCGTGAACTCGATTTGGGCGCCACCGGGCAGGCTCGAAACCTCGATCGTGGCCCGGGCCGGAGTATTGCCAAACTCGAAGCGGCGCGCGTAATGCTCGTTCATGACGCGCATCGGGAAATGCGTCGTCAAGTAGGGATTGACGAAGACCATGTGGCTGAGGTCCAGCCCTGCCGCTTCCACGACAGCTTTCACGCGATCGAGCGCAAAGTCCACCTGGGCCGCTGGATCTTCGGTCTCTTTGCCATTTGCCGATGCAGGCATAGCAGAAACGAAGAGGCGATCGCGAGTGAGAATGCCAGGGGAGAAAGGCTCTTCCGATTTGTAGTTTGGGGGAGACACTGCCCGTCTCTCGGACAGACTACGCACGGCGACCGCATTGATTTCAATGGGAGGATCGGGAAGTGCGGCAACGCCGAGGACGGCGCGAGCCGGCGGCACCTTTCCGAAGAACTCAGCATAAGCGCTGTTCATCCCTCCGTACTGACTCATGTCGGTGAGATAAACGGTGGTGTAGACCACGTGATCCATCGTCAATCCTGCAGCCTCGACGGCCGATTTCAAATTGTTCAGGGCTTGCCGGGCTTGGGCCGCGAAGGTTTCCGGCAACGCCCCATCCGCGCTGCTCGGCCCCTGAGCGGAGATGTAGATGTAATCTCCCGCATCCACCGTCGACGTGCGGGCACGATGAACGTCGGAAGGACTTTGGGAAGGAACCGTTGCCCCCGCCTGTGCTTGTGCGCCGATAGCAGACCAAAGCAACAATCCCACAAGGAAAGATTTCATTCGAGCCTTCTCTCGTTATTTGAATCGTGAGCGCCCGCAGAACCGCGATTGCCGGATTCGCGAGTCTAGGCGGCAGGCTTTCCTTTTTGTGCCGCTCCCAGAATGCTGCGCAGCCTTTGTCCAACCAGGACGACTTCTGCGGGCTGGATGGTCATCGAAACTAGTTCGATATGGTTCGGCCCCGTCCGCTCTTTGCTGGTCGGATTCGGCTTGCCCTCACGAACCGTCTTCACCAGGCTGGGATTATCCGCACCGAGCACTTCGATGACAGGGTCGCCCGCCCGCAGAGCTCGCACGCAGTCAGCAATGGTGAATCCCCACGCTTGCTGATCCCAGGAGATTTTCAGCGTGGGATAGCGGTTCCCATCGTCCGGAATATAGATGGAAGTCTCGACTCCGGGCACTGTGTCCACCAGCTTCCTGATGCTGTCCACGCGGTCGTTCCACTCGCGGTACAGTTTCTTTTCATCCAGGCTCAGCCAGGTCTCAAGCGCGGTAAGACAGCCGATCATTTCTTCTTTTCCAACCTTCATGGGACGGCACACGGCTCCCTCACGCGGGCTGGAGTTCATAAGGGCCGCTTCGATCAGGTCTTTCCGCCCGAGGAGCACTCCGCTGCACTGCGGACCTTGTAGACCTTTGCCGCCGGAGAAAGTGTAGAGGTCGATCCCCATTCGAGCGTATAGCTTGGCATTGTCCGCCGGAGGGATGCCCGCCGCATCGTCGAGCAGCAGCGGCACTTTGTGGTCTTTCGCAATCGCGAGTTCCTTCTGCAACTCATCACCCAAATGCGTCGTGTAGATCATCGCAGTGTTTTCATTGATGGCGTTGGTCAGCTCTTCCGGCGAATACGCGAGGATCAGCTTCGCTCCGGTGAGGCGGATCGCACTATCAAAAGCGCTGCGGCCGCCAGACATGACTACTTCATGCTTGAGTCCGGTCGTATCGGGAAGTTGCCAGACGTACTTGTCATCGGTGCCCGCCATGCATCCTGCGGTCGAGACTGCCATGGCGCCAGCGGCACCCGAGGTGATCATTCCAGACTCGGCTCCGGTGAGTTCTGCCAGCCGCCGCCCGATGCCGCGCTGCAAGTCGATCACGTTGACGAAATACTGAGCCGCTTCCACCTGGGCTGCGCGGACTTCTGGAAACTCCAGGGAGCCACTCAGGTACGTCCAGGTACCCCGGCAGTTGATGACGGTCTTGACTCCCAGGCGGCTGTACACATTTTGTCGACGATCCTTACCGACGGCGCTGGCAGCTTTCGCGTAAAGGTCAGCAACGGCGATCTGGCCGAGCAGTGGAGCCGCCGCTGCCCATTTCATGAACGATCGGCGATTGGTTTTCAAAGTATGCATTCCGACACCTCCCAGGATTACCTGTCTACTCTGCGTCCTCATGCAGCGGGACGCGCGCTCGCACCGCCAAAATATAGCTCTTAGCGCCCGGCTTGTTCTGGTTGTAGAAGCCGACCGTACAGTTGGGACGAAAGTAATAGGCGTCCCCCGTCTTTGCAGGATAGCGTCCTTCGACGCCGTCGGTACCACTGCCGGCAACCATCTCGCCCTCGCCATCGATCACTAAGTAGATTTCTTCCGCGGCTTCGTGGTGATGCGGCCAGTTCGTACCCCCCGGTGCAAAGTCCATCCAGAAAAAACTGCTCACCACATAAGCCTCGTCAATCAAGTCCCGCTTGCCCGTCTGCAGGCCGGCAAGAAGTTTGTACAGAACCGAGGAGGGATGTCCGCTGACCGTCTCCTCTTTAGCGTTCTCGAGGTTTGCGATCTTCGCGTGTGGCAAAGGGGCAGCGATCGAAATCGACGACGGAATCTTGAACCCCATGACAAGCACGCGCACCGCCTGGTCCGTGCTGTTGGAAATCGAATGCTTCGCGCCCGGAGGCAAATATGTGAAGTCATGCTTGCGCAGCGCCTGGGTCTCACCTTCGTAGTGCAGGGTGCCTCCACCTTCGGTGACGAAGTAAATCTCTTCCTGTCGCTCGTATCGGACGGTCTGGCAACTACCATGCCCATCCAGAGTGACCTCTCCGAAGCGAGTTACTGTTTGCAGCGATCGGCTCTCCACGTCCCCCTCACCAAAGATCGCCCGGTAGTGGCATGTTTCACTGGTGAGGTCGCCCTTCGTCTCAACTAAGTCGGGAACGTAGCGATGCAACCAGGTGGGGTCCACTTTTCGATCTTGAGCCCAGAGCCCCTGCGCGCACAGCAGCGTCACCAGCAGAAGTTTTTTCAACTTCGGCTCTCCTGATTCTGCGACGCACGTGGTTCCTCGCCGAGCAGCGTCATCGTTTTCACGCCTTCCAGCGCATCTTCAGTCCCGGGCATGAGCCTCTTCACGTTTAATCCTTCCTGGAAGACGACGCAAGGTCCGCAGCACCGGCCTCACGCAGGATGTATGCGGCCAGATCATCAAGCTCGGCACCGTTGAGCCGCTGCCCGTAGTCGACAGGCATGGAATTTCCGCTGTGCCGCTGGACAGAAACCAGGCTGGATTTCAAGAGCAGGTAAAATCGTCCGTTTGCATCTTGCAGTTGAAGTGAAGCGTTGTCCTCGTTCCGAAGCATGCCGGAGAACTTTCGCCCGTCCCGCGCGATGACGGTCACGGATTCTTGTTTCCCTCCGGCCGGCCTGAGAATTGCGTCCCGAATCTCTCCCGCCTGATGATCCCGTGCAAATCCCCCAAGGTCTTCGGTGACGAACTCGCCCGGTCCCTTGATCACGTGACACGCGGAACAGCCCCCCTTTCCCATAAAAAGATCCCTGCCCATCGCCGGATCGCCTCGCACCGGCTCACCAGCGGCCTTCCCTTGCAGGAAGCGCAAATAACCAACCACTGCCTCACTATCCTCCTTGCGCATGCTGGCAAAACCTGGCATTCCGTCTTCCGGAATCCCGTCGTGAATGATGTTCAGCAGCACCTGATCGGGCAGATCCTTCACCGCCGTCCGGCGGACCACATCGGGCGCATGCTCGCCGCCCAGGCCGTCAAGTCCGTGGCAAGTCGCGCATTTCAGCTCGAAAACGTTCTTCCCCCGGAGCCCCGCCTGCTGCAGGCCGGCCGTGGACTCCTCGCTCTTAGAGTTCTGGCAAAGGGCATTGCCAGTCGTGCCAATTAAAATCAGCACCCATCCAATGTTGAGAACGAATTGCCAGGTCACATCACGCTCAGGAAGTCGCATAGATCTCGCTCCCTGAAGAAATCTTCGCAGAGAGTGGCAGCACCAAGAGAACTTGATATACCACAGAATCTGCTTCACGCAAATCAAATAATTTCGTTTTATTGGTTTTTGTTTCGTTCGAAGAATGCGTGTATCGTCTCTCAAGGCGTTTGTTTGCCAAGGCCCGGTGTGTCGATTACAGGCCTCCCAGTTCAAGGAGAGGATATTATGGATCGCGGTTTGAAGGTGAGGACGTGATGGGACGCTGCGCAGTGGTTTTGCTTTTCCTGGTGTTCAATGGAAATATTGCACTTGCTCAAGTTGCAGCTGACGCGAACCAGGCGAGTTCGTCTTGTCGCGTCGAGGCCACGAATTACAAGGGTTGGAGCGCTGAACAGGTTTCCAATCACTGGCTCCAGTTGGTAATCGTGCCGCAAAATGGCGGACGCCTCATGCAGGTGATTTTCAACGGCCATCCTTTTCTCTTTGTGAATCCCAAGTACGAAGGAAAATACCTGCCTCCGAACCCATCCCAATGGTTCAACTATGGAGGCGACAAACTCTGGCTTTTGCCGGAAGGAAATGACGACGAGCAGCATTGGGTCGGCAATTCCGATGTGCTGGATGACGGCCCTTACGCCTTTCGAAAGCTTTCGGAAGGTAAGGAGTGCGAGATCGAGCTGATCGGCCCTGCCGATCCGCAAACGGGGGTTCAGATCCGGCGGACGATTCATATCGATGCCGATTCTCCGCGCATCCGTTTTCATGCCACCATGCAGAACAAGTCGGGGCATGCCGTCGAGTGGTCGATGCAATCTGTTTCGCAGTACGATACGGCCGACCGGTCCACTCCCTCACGAAGCAGCCGCAATTTCTGGACCTTCACTCCGGCGAATCCATCCAGCAGCTATCTGAACCGCTACCATGTGCGTTTCGGACCGGCGGAGAATCCCGCGGTCTCAGTCCGTGAAGACGGCCTCTTCGCGCTCCACTATGTGCACCTTGCAGCCGAGCTCTGGCTCGACTCGACGCCAGGTTGGCTCGCGGTGGTCGATGGCGACAACCGTTATGCCATGGTTGAGCGATTCCGCTACGAAAAAAACGAAACCTATCCCGGCAAGGCATCCGTCATTTTTTGGACGAATGGCCCCGAACTGCGGTTGAACTCCGAGGGCACGCCCTCCCTCACTTCCGGAGGCGATGGCTCTCCCTATTATTTGGAGGCCGAGATCAATAGCCCTCTCGTCCAGTTGCGCCCGGGCGAGACTCGCGATCTCGACACGGAGTGGTTTCCCACTCGCGCCACCACCGAATTTCGTGGCGTGGAGGATGCCGGCGTCGTGGTTCGTCCCCTTCAAGCCACGCGTCTCGAGACCGGCCATCTCCGTCTCTCGGGTTCGTTTGGTGTGTTTTTTACCGGACGTTTCGTTGCCCACTTTTACGACGAACACGGTGGCGTCCTGGTAACTGCGCCTCTGATCCAAGTCGACCCGACCGAGCTCGTCCAGTTGGAGCTGGAGTTGGTGCCTCCTGCAAAGTCCTCCCGCATCTCGCTTCACCTCGAAGACAGCAACGGTCTAGACCGCGGCGCTCTTCAGGAAGTTCAAGTAAGCGCGGTCGAAAACCACTGACATGAAATCATTCAGGAAAGAATTTACCGTGGCCACGCTGGCCGCTTCCAGTCTGCTTTGGTTTTCCGCCACAGCGCAACAGGGGCAAGGTCCCGTTGTTGCCGATGTGAACGTGAGCGCGGCCGACTTGCTTAAGCAGCCTCCCGGGATCAACTGGACTTCTTACAACGGCGACTACACCGGTCGCCGCTACAGCGCCCTGCATGAAATCACGGTTGCGACTGTCCCGGGCCTTCGCGCGTCGTGGATCTTCCATCCTTCCAATTCCGACAGGCTCGAAGTGACGCCCGTCGTCGTCAACGGAATAATGTACGTCACTTCGGCCAACGACGTAGTTGCGCTCGATGCGCGAACGGGCCGGGTTATTTGGCGTCACGAACGGCCGGTGAGCTCAGGGCTGCTCGATGATGCCGCAGGTCATAAGAACCGCGGCGTCGGAGTCTGGCGAAACTTCGTCTACACGGAAACCGATGATGCCCACTTGCTCTGTCTCGACGCTCGCTCAGGCCGCCAGTTGTGGGATGTGACCTATGCAGACAAGGCAAAACACTACGGCGCAACCAGCGCTCCGCTCGTCATAAAAGACGAAGTAATCGTCGGCACCTCCGGCGGTGACTCTGGCGTGCGCGGTTTTGTGGCCGCTTACGATGCCGTTACCGGCAATCTGAAATGGCGTTTCTGGACCATCCCCGGGCCCGGAGAATCCGGCTCTTCCAGTTGGCCAGGCGATTCCTACCTCCACGGCGGCGGCACCACCTGGATGCCCGGCACCTACGATCCCAAACTGGACACTCTCTACTGGACAACCAGCAATCCTGCGCCCGATTTCGTGGGAGACTCCCGTCCCGGAGACGACCTGTACACCGCCTCCGTACTCGCGCTGAACCCCGCTACCGGCGCGCTGAAATGGTACTTTCAGTTCACGCCCCATGACCTGTATGACTATGACGCAAATGAAACACCAGTATTGCTGACCGCCACCGTGAACGGCCGAACGCGTGATTTGCTCGTGCAGGCCAACCGCAACGGATTTCTTTACGTTCTCGACCGGACCGATGGAAAGTTTCTCAAGGCTACACCGTTTGTCGAGAAGCTGAACTGGGCCAAAGAAATCGACGCCTCCGGTCGTCCCGTATTATCGGGACGAATACCGAGCGCGGAGGGCACGCAGATTTGCCCCAGCATCGACGGAGCCACAAATTGGTTTTCTCCTTCCTACAACCCAGACACTGGGTTCTTCTACGTCATGGCGCTGGAGAGTTGCAGCGTCTTTTTTGCGCACCCCAAACCGTTCACCCAGGGCGAGACCTTCTATGGCACGGGGACAAAGCTTGCACCCGATGATTACGCTCAAAAGGTTCTGCTGGCTTACTCCGTGTCGGCGGGAAAGATCGTCTGGCGTTATCCCCAGGTCGGCAAGGGCAACTCCTGGGGCGGGACGCTGACCACGGCAGGTGAATTAGTGTTCTTCGGCGACGACACCGGATCTTTGGAGGCGGTCGAAGCGCGGACGGGCCGCGCCCTCTGGCGGTTCAACACCGGCCAGTCCATTCACGCTTCGCCCATGAGTTATGCGGTCGATGGAACCCAATATGTTGCGATCGCCGCAGGGGGCGACGTTATCAGCTTCTCGCTTCCTCATTGATGAGCTGCATTCTACCGCGCAGCGCGGGGAATCACGGGGGTCAGGATCTTGACCGGGGCGCGGTGAGTGCCCATCCAGCCCTGGGCCTGGATGCCCATCGCATGGCTGCCGCCCATCCGCAGATCCGATGCGGGCAGGTTGTGAGTCGCGCTCTCATTCACCGCACGCGGCATCTGGGCCGGCACGCTCGTCCGCACGCTCGCCGTTGAGGTCACCGGTAGGCGTTCCCAGCTACGCAGAGTTTCCAGCGCAGACCCGCCCGTCACGATCGCGTTCGATCGTCCCGTCGCGCGCGCCCATCCTGCAACCAGAACCGGCCGGGAGAGTCTGCCGGTTCCGCTCGCACGGCGCAGTCCGCTCGCCAGCACTGGACTTCCGCCCCGCGCAACAGTTGCCACCACCGCCGGCTTTGCACTCGCTGCAACCGCCGCGCTGTGGCCCGCCGCATGGGCCGGGTTGTTGCCCCCCGGCGTCACTGCGGCCACCGTGAGCACTACTCCAGTCGACGTGTAGCTCACGTTGAACTGGAAGCTCGAGTTGATCGCGATCGTGCTGTTGGAGAACGTCCCCGTCACGCTGCTGCCGGTCAACACTGTAAAGGTCTCACCCAACGTCAGGCTCGCCTGGAACGCCGTCGCCACCGTGAAGTTGATCGTCCCCGCCAGTGCGGCTGTGCCCGTCACCTTCAGCTGGCTGAAGCCCGTGCCCGCCGTCGTGCCGTTCACCAAGCCCGTCATCGTGCCCGTCGCCAGCTGTGTATAGGTGCCGGTGATCGAGAGCAGGCCAGCCTTCCCGCTGTCGCCAACGTTGAGGGTCGCCGCCGTCCCCGTTGCGTTGCCCACGGAAGTGTTCACGGTGATTGTGCCGGAGCCAAGAACCGAACCACCCGTGAAAGTAGCGGAACCGGTGGTCCCGCCCGAGAGAGTTCCATCCACCGTGGTGATGCCGGCAGTCTGTTTGTAGCCGAAGCTGGTCCCACCCACCGTAAAGGTGCTGCCTTTGCTGATCGTCACAACCCCCGAGTTGGTGAAGTTGCTCGTGGTGGCCGTCGTCAGACTAGCGTTGTTTGCTAGCGTGAGGCTCTTGGTGTTGGAAGTGAGCGCACTCAGGGCGTTCACGCCGTTGGAATTGATGGTGCCACCTTCGAGCGTCAACGTTGAGGAATTGGTGGCGACGCTGATGCCCACCGTCGTCAAGTCGAGATTTCCAGCCAGCACCAACGTACCGCCGGAAAGCGTAGTGCCGCTGATCTGAGTCAGCTTAGCGGCGGTGAAGCTGTCGCCCGTGTTGATGGTGAGCGTGCCGGTATTGCTAAAGCTGGCCGCTGTGGTGGAAACATTATTACTGCCGCCGCCGATGGTCAGCTTGCCGCTGTTGGCGGCCAGGCCTGCCAGGGCATTGGTGCTGTTCGAGACGTTTTCGATCGTTCCACCGGCCAGCGTGAGAGTGGCCGCATTGGCGCTGATGGTCTGCGCAGTGCCTGACAGATTCAGATTCGCATCGAGCACATAGGTTCCGGCCGTCAGCGATGCGCCGCTGATCTGCGCGAGCGAACCCACGGTAAAGCTCTCGCCTGCGAGTAGCGTCAGCGACCCGGCGTTGCTAAAGCCGCCAGCGTCGGTAAAGGCTGTGCCGCCGATAGTCAGAGCTCCGGCCGATGTGATGCTGGTAAGGCCGGCCAGCATGTTGGTGCTGCCGCTGTTGAACGTGTTCACTAGTTGTCCGCCGTTTTCTTCGGTCACACTCGCTGCGAGCGTGGTAATGCCAGTGGTGCTGCCGTGATTCCAAAGAATGTTGGCGCCGTTCGCGATGTAGGTGCCGCCGGTGAGCGTGTTAGTGCTCTCATTGTCGTTGGTGAAGTAGGTCGTGCCGGGGCCTTCGATAGTGACCGTGGCGCCGCTGGCCTCGAGCGTGCCACCGGTGTTATTGAAGTTCTCGTTGCTGACGTTAATAACGAGGTTTCCGCTGGCGTTCGCATTGATGATGCCATTGTTCACCACACCCATGCCGCCATTGCCGATCTGTCCTGCTCCCTGAATGGTCTGTTTGTTAGTAAGAATGTCAAACGTGTTCCCGCCAAGGATGTAGTTCTGAGTGTTCGCCGAGAGAGTCAGTGTTCCGCCGCTCAGGGTGGCGCTGCCTTCGATAATCAATTCCGTAAAGTTTCCTGACGAATTGAGCTGCATCGTGCCCAGCTGGGAGTAGGTACCGCCCTCCAACTCCAAAAATGCTCCGTTGTCGACCTTGAACACTCCGCCCGCAGAGTTGTTGATAGTCCCGCCGAGCACATTTGTGCCACTCGCGATTTCGATCGTGCCCGTTGAACTGTTGGTAATCGTGCTGCCATCGTGGATGGTTGCTGTGTTCAGTTGCAGAGCCGATGCCCCGGTGAGGGTTATGTTGCCTCCGTTCACCACCGAGCTCGACACATTCACCGTGCCTGTGTTCGCGGAAATCGTACCCCCAGCATTATTGATTGTTCCCGAGCCAGAGAAGACAAGTGTGGAACCGCTGGTTGCCTCGATCGTCCCTGTGTTAGTGACGCCCTGATTGGCCGAGATGGTCATTCCCGCCGAATCGTTCGAGTTGATCGTGCCGGAATTAATCAGTTGCATTTGCCCGTGGCCGATCTGACCTGCACCCTGAATCGTTTCCTCGTTGGTGAGCGTGTCCGTGCCAATCTGGCCGAAAATGTAGTTTTGCGAGTTGTTGGAGAGCGTGATCGTGCCGCCTGAGAGCGTCACATTATCTTGCAGAACCAACTCCGTGAAATTTCCGCTGGAGTTCAGCTGCACATTGCCTAACTGAGAGTAGGTGCCGCCTTCCAGATCGAGGGTCGCGCCATTATCAATCTTGAACAACCCGCCTGCCGAGTTGTTGATGGTTCCACCCAGCACGTTCGTCCCAGTCGCAATCTCAATCGTTCCCGCTGCGCTGTTGGTGAGTGTGCTGCCATCGTGCAGGGTTGCGGTGTTCATCTGGAAGGTCGATGCCCCGGTCAGGGTTACATTTCCGCCGTTCACTGTCGACGTCGTCAGGTTGATGATTCCGGTATTCGCAGCGATCGTTCCCCCCGTGTTACTGATGATGTTCGATCCGGACAAGATCAGGGTAGAGCCGTTCGTCGCTTCCAGCGTCCCCGTGTTCGTGATCCCCTGGTTCGCTGCGATCGTGATTCCGGCCGACGAATTCGAATTAATGATTCCCGCATTGATCAGCTGCATCTGACTGTGACCGATCTGTCCCGCGCCCTGGATCGTCTCGTCGTTGGTGAGCGTATCCGTCGACACCTGGCCGAAGATGTAGTTCTGGGAATTGTTGGAGAGCGTGACCGAGCCGCCGCTCAGCGTTACATTGCCCGATAGCACCAGCTCGGTGAAATTGCCGGTCGAATTTAATTGCAGCGCTCCCAGCTTCGAATAAGTGCCGCCTTCCAGATCAAGAGTCGCTCCGTTCTGGATCTCAAACAATCCTCCGGCCGAGTTGTTGATCGTGCCGCCCAGAACGTTCGTGCCCGTAGCGATCGCGATCGTTCCCGTGGCGCTGTTGGTAATCGTGCTGCCGCCATGAATAGTGGAGCTGTTCAGTTGCAGGTTCGACGCTCCAGTCAGCGTGATGTTCCCCCCGTTTACGGTCGTACTCGTCACGTTGATCGTGCTTGCATTTGCCGAGATCGTACCTCCAGCATTGTTGATGATGCCCGAACCGGAGATCAGCAATGTCGATCCGTTGGTCGCTTCCAGCGTGCCTGTATTGGTAACGCCCATGTTGGCCGAGAGAGTGATCCCTGCTGAATCATCGGAGTTGATCGTGCCCGAGTTGACCAACTGCATCTGCCCATGCCCGACTTGTCCTGCTCCCTGAATCGTCTCGCGATTGGTCAGGACGTCCGTCGCCACATTGCCAAAAATATAGTTCTGCGAGTTGTTGGAGAGCGTGACCGTGCCGCCGCTTAACGTGACATTGCCGGCCAGCACCAGTTCGGTGAAATTGCCAGTCGAATTCAACTGCACCGTGCCCAGCTGCGAATAGGTTCCGGCTTGCAGATAAAGATTGGCTCCGTTATCGACTTCCAGAAGACCGCCGGCGGAGTTGTTGATGGTTCCACCCAAGCCGTTGTTGCCGGATGCGATCTCAATCGTGCCGGTGGCGCTGTTAGTGATCGTCGCGCCCTCGATGGTGCCGTTGTTCAACTGTAGCTTCGAGGCTCCGCTCGTCGTCAGCGTTCCTCCCGTCACCACGGTGCTGCTCACATTCACGATGCCACCGCCCGTGGCCGTGATGGTGCCCCCAGCGTTGTTCATCGACATACTTTGCAGGACGAGCGTTGCCCCGGAAGCTTCCACGAGGCCGGTATTGGTGAAGCCGTCGTTGGCGTCGATCGTCATGCCCGCCGATGCGTTGGCGTTGATCGTCCCCGAGTTCACCAGCGCCATCGCGCCATGCCCAATTTGTCCTGCACCCTGGATCGTCTGCTGGTTCGTCAGCTGGTCTGTCGAGGTCGCGCCAAAGATGTAGTTCTGGGAGTTGTTTGACAGCGTCACTGTGCCGCCGCCACTGAGGGTTACATTGCCTTCCAGCACCAGTTCGGTAAAGTTGCCAGTCGAATTCAGAGTGAGCGCGCCGTTGTTGGCGATGTTGCCGAATGCCTCCAGGGTATCGCCGTTGGTGATGCCGAGGGCATCTCCGGAGCTCAGACTCAGCGTGCCAAACATCCCAGTACCGGCGTTCATGTTCACAGACGTCGTGGCGGTGCCGATGGTGACGGCGCTCGCGCTGGTCGGGACGCCCCCGCTCCAGTTTCCCGCCGTATTCCAGTTGTTGTCCCCAGCCGTCCCCGTCCACGAATCGGCGCTGAGAGGAGGCGGCGCGATCGCTTTCGTGCGCTGCGCGGCTGCACCGGTTAGTGGACGCGCGCCGGATAGCGACTGCTGCGAGAGTTTGCGCTTCGATCCTGTTGCCGCTTGCGCCGAGGCCAAGGTGTTAAGGCTAAAAAGAGCTGCAGCCAGGCAAAGGGCGGTGATCGGAAAGGCGATGGAGCGAGAGGACGCTGGGCGCATGGGAGACTCCGAGCGAGAAATTTATGTGCCAGTAGAACCCGTTCGTGGCACAATGTTGACGACCAAAAGTCCTGTCATTGGCCGCTGGACGGGAATTCTATACCTGACCCCCCACTCCCTGTCCTAACGAAATTCTTAAGAATTCTAAAGGTAGCTTAGCGCGATGAATTACAAAGAAAGTGCGCAAGAACTTGCACAGAGTTCCGGCCGCCTCTGGCGCTTTGCCGACTATGAATTCGATGAACTGAGGCGGGAATTGCGGGTCAAGGGCAGAGCGGTCGAGCTGGAATCGAAGCCCCTGGACATCCTGCTTCAGCTTCTTCTCCATGCCGGCGAGGTTGTGACCAAGGAAGAATTGCTGGAATCCGTCTGGCCTGACGTCATGGTTGTGGATGGATCTCTGGCAACGGCAGTCTCGAAGCTGCGCAAGGCGATGGGGGATGAAAACCATCCTGCGATTGTTACGGTTCCTCGCGTTGGCTATCGGCTGGGGGTTCCGGCCTATTGCAAAACGGTTGCGGCCGCGGCCGGTCCCGAGCTTGGGTTCAAAACCGGGGACGCGGTTCCGGGACGAGAGCAGTGGCGGCTGTCTCGGCCCATGGAAATCTCGGGGTCGAGCGAAGTCTGGCTCGGCGGAAAATCCCAAGACCCACGAACAGAGCGGTATTCAAGTTCGCTGGGGACGGAGCGCGCCTGAAAGGCCTGAAGCGGGAGATCACCATCTCGCGTTTCCTGCGGGAGTCGTTGGGAGAGCGGCCGGAGTTTGTCCGCATCCTCGAATGGAACTTTGAAACCTCTCCCTTCTTTCTCGAAAGCGAATACGCCGGCCCGAACCTGGCGGAGTGGGCTGAGGCACAGGGAGGCCTCTCTAAGATTTCGCCCGAGACACGCCTTCAATTGCTGGTCGATGTTGCCAAAGCGGTTGCGGCGGCACACGACATTGGAGTGCTCCATAAAGATCTGAAACCGGCCAATGTCCTGGTTGTGCCCCGCAGCGAGGAGGGTGGCAGATCAAACTCGCCGACTTCGGCAGCGCGTCGCTGTTCGACCCGTCCCGACTTCAGGCGCTGGGAATTACGAACCTGGGATTTACTCAAACTGCCTCGCTGGACGCACCACTCGTTGACCGGAACGTTGATGTATCTGGCGCCGGAAGTTCTGGCGGGCCAATCTCCAAGCGCGAGTGCCGATGTTTACGCTCTTGGCGTGATGCTCTATCAACTCATGATCGGGGATTTTCGCAAGCCACTGGCGCCGGGATGGGAAGCGGAGATAAAGGATCCATTGCTGCGCGAGGACATCGCTGACGCGGCATGTGGCGATCCCGCGAAGCGGCTGAACAGCGCCGCGGAGTTGGTTGAGCGCCTGCTGACGCTGGAGCAGCGCCGCATGAAGCGCAGCGAACTGGAAGCTGCCGAGACCGCGCCCAGATCGCCGAACGCAAGCTCGCCGAGACCCGTGCGCGACAACCCTGGATTGGTTGGCGCTGGTATCGCTGGCGGCTAGCCGTTAGCTTCGCACTCTATCGTCGAGCCACTCGCGAACGTGACAAGGCCGACCGTCAGACGGCGATTGCCACTGCATTAACCGTTTTCTCTCGGAAGATCTGCTGGGCGAGGGAATCCATTCGTGAGCGGCAAGTCCGGCGAGTCGCTCATGGATGCGATCAAGCAAGCCTCGCCTGCGATTGATCGGAAATTCAAAGACGAACCGCTGGTTGCCGCCCGTCTCCACCACACGATCGCCAGAGCCCTCGACAGCCGGACAGCCTATCCCGATGCGCGGAAGGAATATGACCGCGCCGGAGCTCTTTTCAGGCAGGTGGATGGCGAGCTGTCGCAAGATGCAATTATCGTTCAGTTGCAACGAACCACCCTGGAAGTGCGAAGCTACGAAAGCGGCTCACTCGCTTTGGCGAAGTCGATTCTTGATCAGCAAAAAGGTCTCATCGCGAGACTCACGAATCCACGGCCCGACCTGGCGGTATGGCTTTCTTCCGCGCAAGGCATGGTGGCGCTGATCGAAAACGATGCGAAATCAGCGGCTGAGAACTTTCAGGCCGCCGTCGACGGCG
>CAWGZD010000002.1:190000-503677 GCA_963827005.1 uncultured Acidobacteriaceae bacterium | reverse complement strand
ACGCGCTGGATCTCTTTTCAAGCAGGTGGATGGCGATCTGTCTCAAGACGCGATCATCGTTCAGCTACAACGAACTACCCTGGAGGCTCGGAGCTACGAGAAAGACTCGCTGACCCTGGCCAAGTCGATTCTCGAACAGCAGAAAGCTCTGATCGCAAAGCTGGCGCATCCGCGGCCTGACCTGCCGGTCTGGCTCTCCTCGGCACAGGGCATGGTCGCGCTCATTGACAACTATGCGAAGGCCGCGGCGGAAAACTTTCAGCCGCCGCCGTCGACGGCGCAAAAGCGCTTCCCGAATTCGACGAGGCGGCGCGACTGACATTCGAGCAAAGGCTGGGCTTTTCATACATCCGCCTGGGCGAAGGCGCCAAAGCGGAGCAGACATTTCGCGAACTTATTGCTGCGTTCACACGGGTAGCAGGCCCGAGAGTCCGAATGTATTGCGGGTCCGACTGAATCTGGCACAGGCTTTCATGATTGAGAAAAAACATGCGGAGGCGAGTGCACGAAGCTACCGCGATCTATCCGGAGTTTGTGTCGCGGCTCGGTCCTGACCACGAACTCACCATGCAGTTGCTGGCAACCCGAGCTCAGTCGGAAGGCAGCCTCGAACTTTGGGATGACGCTGTCCGCGACGACCTGGCCATCTATGATCTTGCGGTAAAAAAGCAGGGGCCCGGTTCGTTCTTTGCCGTGGCGACGCTGACGGACGCGGCTCTCGCGCAGTGTCGCGCCGGCCACGATCGTGAGGGAGAACAAAATGCCCGCAAGGCCTATGAGGCCTCCACCAAGGCATTTGGCGGCCACGCCGCGTTAACGGGGGCCACGGCTTACACTTTGGCAAACTGCCTGATCAGCTTGAACAAGTTGGACGAAGCAACTGCGCTGCTGAAGCAAATCGATGTGAAGCCAGTCACCCAGCTCACTGGCGATCCCGATTGGGGCGCCGGAGTGACATTGACTGCAGGCCGAGATCGCTTATCGCCGCCGCAACTACGATGCGGCCCGAGTTGGTCTTCGCACCAGAGCCCCTGTATTTCTTCGCAAGGATGCGGAGCCCTACCAGAGGCGTGCCTTCGAATCCCTGCAAGCGGAGCTGGGCAAGCTTTCACTGCAGAACTAGCGTCTTGCATCTGCTTAGAACCGCGCGCGTCGGAAATCCATTTTCATAACCCTACCGCGGGGATTCCCCACAACTCGGCGCCTTCCGTTTCTCTAGACCTGTAGAACATCGCCTTCGCGGGCTACCATTTCATACAGCACAGGATTGACAAAGAATCCAATGAAGAGCCGGGAAATTAGGCCGGCGACTATGACGATGGCGAACGGCCGCTGCGTGTCGGATCCGATGCCGGTGGAAAGGGCGGCGGGCAACATCCTAGGCAGGCCACCAGAGCTGTCATCATGATGGGGCGGAGCCGCAGCAGTGAAGCTTCGCGCGTGGCCGCGCGGATGCCCATTCCTTCCTGACGCAGCTTGTTGATGTAGGAGACGAGAATGACGGCGGTCTCCACGGAAACGCCCAGCAACGCCAGCAGACCCAAGACCGAAGAAACGCTGAAGGGAGTGTGCGTGAGCTTCAGAGCCACCAACGCTCCCACGGGTTCGGTCATGATTACTCCTAGCGCAATCGTTACGGGAAATTTGAAGTTTCCGTAGAGCGCAAACAGGATCATGAAAATCAGCACGATCGCCAGCGGACCGATGAAGTACATCTGCGATTTCGCTTCGAGAAACTGGCTGTATTCGCCTCCCCAGGCCATCCTGTAGCCCTGCGGCAGGTGTCACCGCCTTCTTGACTGCGGCCTGGCCATCTCGCACCGCCCGCTCGAAATCACGGCCCTCGATGCTGTATTGCACTCCGATGTAGCGCGAGTTATTTTCGCGATAGATAAAGGACGCGCCGTTGCCCTGCGTGATATTCGCGAGTTGGCTGAGCGGAATCTGCTGTCCCGTCCGGCGTACCGACCAGCAAGTTTCCAATCTCATGGGCGCTGCTGCGGAATTGGGGCTGCATGCGAACGACCAGATCGAACAGCTTCTCGCCCTGAATCACCTGAGTCACCGCCTGCCCACCGACTGCAGCCGAGATCACGGCTTCCACGTCAGAAACGTTGATTCCGTAGCGCGCAATCTTGTCGCGATCGACATCGACCAGCAGGCTGGGCTGGCCGAGTTCGCGCACTACCGTGAGATCGGTGAATCCTGGCACCTTGGACAGCGTGTTCTTGATCTGAATCGCTTTGTCCTGCAGAACGTTCAGATCATCTCCATAGACTTTGACCGCCAAAGAACTCTTGAGGCCAGTCAGGGCCTCATCCACCGCATCTTCGGCGGGCTGGGTGTAGTTGAAAATAATTCCTGGGAAGGCTGTGAGTTTCTTATTGATTGATTCGATGAGTTGCTTTTTCTCGCTGATCTCGCCGGTCCAGGCTTTGTCCTTGTATGGCTTGAGTCCGACATAGAACTCGCAGTTAAAAAATCCCGTGGGATCAGTGCCATCGTCGGGACGTCCCAATTCTGAACCCACAACCGTCACCTGCGGATACGACATCAGAATGTCGCGTATCTGAGGAGCGATGCTGCTGGCCTCCTCAAAGGAGATCGTGTACGGCATGGTAGCCCGCACCCAGAGCGCGCCTTCATCAAGATGAGGCATGAACTCGCCGCCGATGAAAGGGACCAGCAGGAGAGTCGCGCCGAAGATCAGCGCCGCGATCACCATCGTGGTCTTGGGCCGATCAAGCGCCCAATCCAGCTGACCGGCATATTTCCGCTTCATCCACTCAAAAGCACGATTTTGCTTCTCCCGCACGCCTTTCTTGAACCAGTAAGAGGCCAGCACCGGAACCAGCGTGAGCGTCAGAATGAGCGCGCCGACCAGCGCAAACGACATGGTCTCCGCCATGGGGTGAAACAGTTTCCCCGAAGGCCCACTTAGCGCGTAAATTGGAAGATATCCGGCGAGGATGACCGCGACCGAATAGAAGATCGGGCGATCCACATCCTTCGCCGCAGCAAGAATCACTTCGTTCAGGTTGTACTCTCTGTCCCTCGCGCAGCGCCAGTTCGCGGTAGATGTTTTCCATCATCACCACGGTGCCATCAATCACAATTCCGAAATCAATGGCGCCAATGGAAAGCAAATTCGCGGCAACATCGTGCGCATGCAGGACGATGAAGGCAAACAACAGCGAAAGCGGAATGGTAAGAGCAACAATGACGGCGGCGCGGAAGCTGACCAGGAAGAAAATCAGCACGACTAAAACCAGCACCATGCCGCGCAGCAGGTTCGCTTCTACCGTGTCTGTGGTCAGCTCTACCAGTTCGCTGCGGTCGTAATAAGGATGAATCTTCACGTCGGGCGGGAGGATCTGGTCGTTCAGTTCCTTTGTTTTCGCTTCAACTCCCTTGAGAACGTTCTGGGTCTGCTCTCCGCGCAGCATCAGAATGACGCCCTCAACCGCATCATCATTTTTCTGAAAGCCGAATTCGCCCAGGCGGGGAGCATGACCGATCGTTACATCCCCTACGTCGCGCACCCGGATCGGGACTCCTTTATTGGCGCCCACCACGATGTTTCCAATGTCATCTGTGTTTCGCACCAGCCCTATGCCGCGAACGTAATAGAACTGTCCGCCCTGCGAATAGAAGCCGCCGCCAGCATTCGCGTTATTCGCTGCAAGCGCAGTGGTCACCTGCGGAATTGTCAGGTGATATCCATAGATGCGCGCAGGGTCGAGCAGCACCTGATATTGCATCACGGTTCCGCCGAAGCCTGAATCATCCGCTACCCCGTGAACCGATCGATAGGCTCGCTCAATCACCCAGTCCTCGATCGTCTTGAGCTCTTGCGGGCTTCGGTCGGGGCTCTCCAGAACGTAGCGATACACCAGACCGCTGGGACTGAAAAGAGGTGCAAGCGTCGGGGTAACGCCTGTCGGCAGAGTGGCTTGAGCCAGCCGTTCAAAAACAATCTGCCGCGCAAAATAATCGTCGGTGCTGTCCTCGAAAGTCAGAATCAGATCGGATAGCCCGTAGAGCGAAATGGAACGCATCACCAGCATGTGCGGAACGCCGTTCATCTCGAGTTCGAGAGGAAGGGTGACCAGGCGCTCGACTTCTTCTGCAGCATGATCCGGCCACTGCGTAATGATTTCCACTTGCGGCGGCGAAAGGTCTGGATAGGCGTCCACCGGCATCCGCTGAAAAGAGAGGATTCCCCCAACCGTGATGAAAGCGGTCAGCATCAGTACCAGAAACCGTTGCCGCAGTGCCGCTTGGACTATTCGGTGAATCATTCAGTTGTGGAAGGTACTATCCTCGTCAGAGTTACCCGGAACGTTGTTAAAAAACGCGCGACCGGTTAGCGCTGCAGCGAGTTCGCAAATTGAAGGAACAAGCTGCCATTCCCGACAACCCGGTCCCCAGCTTTCAGCCCACTGGTTATCTCCGTTTGTCCATTCAGACTTTCGCCCAGCGTTACTGAGCGCCGGCCAAACTGGTTCGTCGCTGCCGCCGCATAAACGAATGGCTGGTTTTCGGTATCGCGCAATACAGCCGCATCCGGAAGCGCGATGGCATTTGGAATTGTTCCGGCGTTTACCGTCGCAACCACATACATGTCTTTTTTCAGTTTCTCGCCGGGATTGTTGGTCTCGATGCGCGCTTGAAGGGTGCGGGTGCTCGGATCGAGCGATGCGGCCACGTAGGCAATGCGGCCATGAAATGCTTCGGGATAAGTATCGGTCTGAATTGTCACCTGATCGCCTACGCGCACGTAAGGCAAATCTTTCTGATAGACGTTCACCAGCACCCACACCGTGCTGACGTCAGAAATCATGAAGCATTGGGTGGTGCCCGGTTGAATGAGTTGTCCGGCGGACACATCCTGCTCAACCACCAGGCCGCCAATCGGCGCCCTCACCGGAACCTCAAAGGAAGGTGGAGCTTTCACCAGCGCGTCCGGGTCAGTGACTCCCATGACCTTCAACGCCGCCTGCGCCGCAACCAGATCACCGCTTGCCTGCACCTCAGCCGACTCCGCCTGTTCCAGGTTCTGTTCAGCAATCGCGTGATGCTGGTACAAATCCTGGGCTCGAGCATTGGCCTTTTGCGCCAGGGCGTATGCGTCCTTAGCCTTTAAGTAGTTCGTGCGGAGCTGCGAGTAATCCGGGCTCGCTACGTACAACATGGGCTCACCCTGAGTTACTTTCTGTCCCGGAACCACCACCACTCGGCTGACAGGCCCGCTCACCTGCGTGATGACCGGCGTGGTGCGAAAACTGTTGTAAGCCACAGCTCCCGTTAGCCGGAGAGATCGCGTCAAAGTTGTGGGCGCCACCGTCAGTACCTGCACGTGCGACATCTGATCCTGTGGAATCGTAAACAGCTCAGGATTGTTTGAGTTGCTCGCGCCGTTAGAGTTTGCTGCGCCACTAGACCCTGACCCCTGGCAGCCGGCAAGCGCCAGCAGAATTGCCGAAGCGGCGGCAAACGCGGCCAGCCGCTGTCCAAGATCTTTCCGCAGGTTCATGGCAGGCTCCTCGTTCCCACGGCTTCCTTCAATTGCTCCAGCGCGGTCATATAAGAGGCGAGAGCCTGGCGGTAGGCCAACTGAACAGACCGGTAACTGCGCTCCGCGTCCAGAAAATCCAAGAGACTGGCGGCACCGCGCTTATACGCATACTCGCTAATGTCGCGCGAATCCTGCGCCTGCTTGAGGTACCCGGAAGTATAGAGTTGCACCACTTCGTCATTGCTCCTGACTGCCTCATAGGCGTCGGCTACGTCGGAAAGAACCGTGTCGCTGGCGGCTTGCTGCTGCTCCTGCGCCTGCGTAAGCACGTAGCCGGTGCGCGCGATCTCTCCTTGATTGCGGTTGAAGACCGGCAATTCAAAGTTTGCAAAGATCGAAGCCGTGTTCTCGCCGGAAACATGGGTAAAGTCGTAAGTGCCATTTACATCCACTTTGGCGTTTGCCTTGGCCAGGAGAATTTGGCTTTTTGCCGCGGTGATCCCCAGCTCCGCTGCCCGGAAGTCGGGACGCTCGCGCATCGCCTTCGTCTGCAGATCTTCCAGATTCGCCGCGAGTGGCTGATAAGCCAAATCGCCGATCACGTCAAAATCAGCTGGCACGGTGTGGTAGCCCAGGAACTGCCGCAGCCCGACAAGCGCCTGCACTTTTGCCAAACGCGCTGACGATACATCGGTCTGAAACTGCAGAAGCTGCAATTTGATCTTAAGATAGTCGCCTTCGCCAATGTATCCCGCCTTGAATTGCGCCTCGGCGATATCGACAGTCTGTTGAAAGCTTTTTAAATCCTGAAGCGCAAATTCGAGCGTTGATTCTGCCAGCAGGACGCTGACGAACTGCTGCCCAACGTTAAAAGCCAGAGTTCGTTCCGCGTCTGAGACCTGGGCTCGCGTGACGGCGGTTTGATCGCGAGCCGCTTGCAAGCGTCGCTGGCGCTTGTGCCCGCGCTCGAACAGATACCCAATCCCAATGTCGAATTGCTGCGTCTCATTCAAATTCTGCCAGGAAAAATCCTGCGGGCTGAACAACGGTATGAACTGGCTGTCGACTCCGAGGGTCGGATTAGGGCGGAAGTTCGCGGTGATTTCCTGGGCCTGATTCTGCAGAATCAGAGTTCGATTTGCCTTGATGGAATGGTTCTGCGCCAGTGCCAGATCAATGGCCTGATCAAGACTGATAAGCGATGTGTTCTGTCCAATAGCTGTCCCCACTAGCAGGAAAAACACCACCGCCGGGGCGGACATCCAAAAGTACCTGCAGCGCATAAGGATTGACATCAAAACACAACGGCCGGGGCGCAAAGGATCTCGCCCGGATGCTAGAAACTGACGAGCACGACGTCAAGCTCCATCGTCCGCATCCTCCTCCTATATGTAAGATTGGCCTCCGCGAATCAATGGATTGCATTGTAATCCACATTTGCGGCGAAACACCGGCTCCATACCAGAACCCCTCAAAGCGCTTCCGGTTGAGTGCGGATTCGGGCGCGTGGCGAGTGCACCGGAGCACGGTTCTCGAGGAGCTATTTAGTGGCGAAGGGGTTCCCGCGGAGGGCAGCTTCAGGAACTTGCTCGACCCGTCTGTTGCTCGGAGTTTTACGAAGGATCACTCCAGGAGTGTTCTAGTCCCTTCACCAGTTGCCAGATGGCGCGATTCAGCGGCACGGGCACGCCGAGTTTTTCTCCCCAGTCGGCAATCGCGCCATTCAGAAAATCTACTTCGGTTTGCCGCCGGGCCAGCACATCCAGGAACATGCTCACGTTTCTCCGCTCAATTGCGGCTGCACCCTCGGCAACCATCCGCCGCGCGTCCCCATGCAATGCGATGCCTAGCGCTTTCGCTACGGATTCTCCCTCCTGCAACAACGCTTCCGAGAGAACTCCTGTCGGCGGAAAACGTGTGGCTGCACCATGGTGGAGTCGGGTGAGTGCATCCACCGGATTCACCGCGGCATTGAAAATCAACTTTGTCCACTGTGCGCCACGCGCATCTGGCAACGCGACCACACGCAGTCCGGCGCGATTCAGCAGTTCCGCCAACTGCTCGACCCGCTCGAAGGGAGTTCCTGCAGGCTCGAACGGTCCGATCCAGACATCACTGTAAAATTCGACCCCCGCAGCGCCCGGCCCAATCAAGTGCGCAGCGATCGTGGTCGCGCCGCGGATTACGTGCCTTGCGTATTCGGCGATGACTTCCTCGTTGCCCAGCCCGTTTTGCACAGAACACACGGCGCCAGAACTTCCGAAAATGTGCGCAGTCTCCTCGGCGGCATCACGCGTATGCAAGCTCTTGGTTGCAAAAATGCCGAAATCACATGGCGGAATCTCGCGGGCCTGCGAAGTGGCGTTAATTTTCACAGTGAATTCCGCCGCCCCGCTGATCTGTAAGCCACGTACAGCGATGGCACGAGTGTGAACTGTGGAAATGTCGTATGCGTAAACCTCTGCGTCATCCAGGCGCGCCAGATGCGCGGCGAAGACGCTGCCCAACGCGCCACAACCCACAATACAGATCTTCACAGCCATAATGTTTCGACAATACCCTTCGTTCTTGGAATCGCGGTCTCTCTCTCTCTTTTGGCTGCCGCCAAGACGTCGAGGCGCACCCGCCGGCAGGGAAGGAGATGAGGCCTACGGCGCCTTCGCGAACCATTCCTCGAACCACTCCAGAGTGCGTAGCGTGTAGTCGCGGGCATCAGCCGGCCTGATGAACATGTGTCCCTCATCGGGATAGACCACCAGCTTGGTCGGCACGTGCAGATTGGTGAGCGCATGCCACCACTCCACCGACTGCTCCATCGGCACTTCGCCATCCCGGTCACCCACCAGGATCAGCGTCGGCGTCTTCACCGCCTTGACGAAGTGCATAGGATCACTCTTGGCATAAACGGCGGGATCTTCGTACACCGATGTCCCAAAGAACGGAATCATCCATTCATCGATGTCGTTGAGGCCGTAATAGCTCAGCCAATCGGAAAGCCCGGCGCCCGCGACTGCGGCAGCGAATCGTTGCGTTTGAGTCTCCGCCCACATCGTCATGTATCCGCCGTAGCTGTGCCCGCGAATGCCGATTCGCTTGGTATCGATCGGATATTGCTTTGCAATCGCATCCACTCCGGCCATAATGTCGCGGTAGTCTCCGCCTCCGAAGTCCTTTACGTTGCCCTGTGTGAACTGCTCTCCCTGTCCGTAACTTCCGCGCGGGTTCGGGCAAAGAGCAAAATAACCCATCGCCGATTCCGGGCCCATGCCACGCTCGTCCCAGCGCGACATGCATGCAGCGGATGGCCCGCCGTGAACACTGACGATGAGCGGATACGCTTTCCCAAAGGCAAAGTCTTTCGGCAGCATCAACCATCCCTGTACTCGCGTGCTGCCGTTCATCCAATGGACATGGCGCATTTCGCCCCATGCCGGCTTAATCGCGGCGTTCAGATTGGTCAGCTGCTTCCATTTGCCAATGGGGCCGGCCCAAACTTCCGGTGGAGTGCTCGCCGATTGCCGCACAATCGCTGTAACGGATTTGTCGTCGGCCAACGCAATGCCGGGAGTCCAGGCCGCGCCCGCCGGGGCGGCCACTTCTTCGCCCGTCCAGAGCGTCTGAACGGCGCCTCCGTTGCTGCTCACGCTGCCAAAGCCGGACTTTCCGTCTACGTTTTCCGCGAAGGTAATTCGGTCTTGATCCGTCCAGGCAAGGGCAGAGGGCGATGCCTTTAGGTCGGGAGTGAGATTTCGCGCAATGCCTCCCGTGATCGGGACGACATGGATGTCGCCGCCCGTCGAACCCTCATCGCTCATCAATCCTTCGATGAAGGCCACATTCTTCCCATCAAAGGAGACTCGCGGATCCGTAATTTGCAGCTTCGGTTTGTAGATCTCGCGCATCTCGCCAGCCTGCGCATTCACCAGATAGAGACGCGCGATCCACCAGTTAGCGTCACCTGACCCATGCGCCGCGATTGCGGCCCATGCTTGTCCGTCCGGGGTCCAGTCGTATTCGTAGACGTAAACGTCCGCCGGCGTCACCTGCGTCAGATGGTCCGTGCTCAGGTCGATGGTTGCAATGCGCTGTTCATAGATTTTCTGGTCGACAACGCCCGCCAGTGGCGTCATGGGTTGCAGCGGCCCGGCAACACGAGGCATACCTTCAATAAAGAGAATGGCGAGCTTCGAACCGTCGGGAGAAAATCGCGGGGCTTCTGCATAGCCCTTCAACTCCGCATGCTTTACGAGAGCACTGCCGTCGGCCCCCGCCGTCCAGACTTGAGCTGCAGGCACGTCCCCAGGCACGTCGGCGATGAAGGTCACGCGTTTGCTGTCCGCGGACCAAGCCAGATCGCGGAGCGGAAGGTTGCCCTCCACGGCGATTGAGTGAGAGGCGCCCCCACTGGCAGGAATTAGCGTGAGTTGTCCATTCACGATGTAAGCGACTTGAGTTCCGTCGGGAGAAAGGGCAACCTGACTGATCCTCTTAGCGTGCGGCATGGAGTCAAGCACCGCTGCGGCCCGAGAGGTTGCGCTACTCTTCTTTTGAGCATGAAGAGCAACACCGAAAAGCAGGCATACGACCGCGCAGAAGAGCGAGCGGCGGCGAGAGAATGAATTCCTTCTGGCATACATGGCGCAAGGAGTATAGCTGGTTCCCTGTTGGAATGACGAACTGCCGGAGCGGAGGGGGTGCGGCGAGCGAATCGCAGTCCGGCGAACGTCTTCACTCACGCAGGGTTTGCACTCACGTATTTGATCGTGGCCACTACGGCTTGCTGGATGCTCAATCGCGGTCGCCACCCCAGAGCGCGAATGCGAGAGCAGTCCAACAGAATAGACGGACTGTCCCCGACCCAGCCGCGTTCGCCACCGGAGTACGTAAGCGTCGGGTGCAGCCCGAGGTACTCGCAAATCCAGCCGATGGAGTCGTTAACTTCGCAGTACTCGTCAGTCCCGAGATTAAAGATGTTCACCTTGCCGTCCGCCCGGTCGATGGCGATAAAAATCGCGTCGATGCAATCCTGCACATACAAATACGATTTCCGCTGATGTCCGTTGCCCAGCACGTGAAGACGTTCGGGGTGCTCAGCAAGCTGCTGGCAGAAATCAGACACGTGCCCATGCGAGTACCGCTCTCCCAGAATCGATACGAAGCGAAAAATGTAGCTCTGCAGTCCGAAGCCTTCGCAGTAGGCCTGAATCAGGCCCTCCGCGGCCGACTTGGAGGCTCCGTAAAGTGAAGTCTGCACGGGAAACGGACAGGTTTCAGGTGTGGGGAAAATGTCCGGTTCCCCGTAAACCGATCCAGTCGAAGAAAAAACGATGCGTTTGCAACCTTGTTCACGCATCGCCTCCAGCACATTCCAGGTTGCGATCGTATTCTGATCCAGATCCTTGCGTGGATGTTCGGTGCCGAAGCGCACATCGGCGTTTGCGGCGAAATGAGCCACCAGCTCCGCGCCCTCCATCGCCTGCGCCAGACTTTTTCTCTCGAGCAAGTCGGCTTCGTGCAAACTGAATTGTGGATGAACCAGCGCGCTTTCCAGAAACCGCCGCTGCCCAGTTGACATATTATCCAGCCCGGCGACGCTGTGCCCCGCGGAGAGCAGGCGGTCGACCATATGACTGCCGATAAATCCCGCAGCACCAGTGACTAAAACGCGCAAGATGCCTCCGTATGGAATCGAGCTCTGGATCGAGCTCTTACAAGTGGCGGTTCTTCTTTGCGGGCTTCGCAAACTCCTCGCTAATTTTGCGATGAAAACTTTCGCTCCAGCTATTGACTATCTGAAGAGGTCTGCCGCATCGCGATTCGCGTTCCCTTTAACTCAAACCGGCTATCGCGCCACACATAGCGCAACTTCAAGTAGCTGGCGAACCAGACCATAAACCCAAGCAAGTCGCGCAGCGGATAAAGCCACGGCGCCCGGCGTATCTGCCGATCCCGAACCACCATCCAACCCACAACCCAGGCTTCAACCAAGCGGTTCAACACAGCTAGACCCAGCAGAAGAGCTCCAAGGCCCCAGTGCCCCAACCCGGCCGCCGCGAAGAATCCAAGAATCCCGTAGGGCATGGCAAAGATCAGTCCACTTCCAAAGTGGCCCTTGGGCCGCGAGTAGCGCGTGGTTTGCGCCCAGCGCAGTTGGTTTTGCCACATGCGCTGGAACGACTCCTGGTTCACCACGTGGTCGATGACGTGACCCGATAGCACGACCCGGTAACCCGCCTTCGCCATCATCTCGCCGATTGCAAAATCATAAGCAATGTAATCCCGCAGTGCCGTGTAACCGCCAATGCTCGCGAGAGAATCCTTGCGCACGACGGTCGTCGGCCCCAACCCGAATTTCATTCCTTCGAACAGATTCGCCACCAGCACTCCCGCCGTCATTTCCACCGACATGCCGATCGCCGTGAGCTCCGAAAAGAATCCCGCCGCATTCTTGCCGCGATACACGCACGTCACCAGCCCCACGTTCGGATCCAGCATGGGAGGCACAATTTCCCGCAGATATCGTGGGTCAACCTCCACGTCGCTGTCCGTCGTAACCAGAATTTCGTGAGCTGCAGCCGCTGCCATGCAATGAAACGCATAGACGACCGGGTTCGGCCACGGCGCGCCCGTTACCAGCACCCGGCTTCGAATGTGCGGGTATCGGGCGCATACTTCCCGCACCACATCCAAGGCTGGATCATCCGCGGCGTCTGCCGCAAACAGAATTTCGTAGTCAGGATAATCTTGCCGGAAGAAGCTCTCAATATTCTCCTCGAGCCGAGCCTCCAAACCGTGCACCGGCTTGAGCACCGAAACCTGAGGCAGATGTGTGTCGTCCGGAATGGAACTCAACTGCCTCCTCGCGTCCGAGCGGAACTGGATTACTCCCAAAACCACCAGGCCCAGGAACACAGCCGAAGATGCCGTGCCAATCAATGCCACAGCTAAAACGATATATAGAATCAGCCCGCTCAATTTATATTTGCCCTGGTTGTACCGTCAGCGCGGGTCGGTGTGCGAGGCTTCAGCGCCAGGACGGCAATTCACACTATACATTTCTGTCGTGCCCGGAAGTAAAGGTAGGGCTTTTTCGATCTAGATCTCGATCACTTCGACTCTGCGCGAGCATTCTGCAGGGCCTGCGCCGAAACAGCTTTTGCAATTCTGTAGTCCTTATACTCAATGGAGAGAATGGCCTCGCCTCCCAGTCGTATCACGCTTTCCGTGTGGTTCTCCGCCGGAAGCCAGAAATCACCCACCTTCACATATCGGTGCGTAACTTCCGTCTTCTTAATCCAGAACGATGGATTCCTGGCTGGCTCTCCTTCGATTCGCACCACAGCGAAGTCTTTCGCGTCCACCCAGATTTTTCCGGTGTAAAGGAATCTGTTCCTGGTCTTGGGCAGGAGGTTGAGGACATATTGCGCGCCCTCCGGCGTAACTTCGTACCCCGCGGACGTAAAATTGTAGTTCTCGCTGTTCAGCGCAGTGTTCTGCCGGTTCTCTTCATTCGCGGCTTCCTGCTCGCCTTCCAGCAGCTTTTTGAATACGTGGTCGATGATGAACTTGGAACCCGTCTGGGACACCACACTAAACTCTTTGGCGTCCGGAGCGTGGTAGGTCACGTTCACCACCATCTCGGCGTCGCGATCACTCGGGAATCCGCGGTACTGCATGTGGTAAATCCGTGTTCCGGTGAACCGGTCGAGCGCCGCCGCCCGCTGCGCATTCCTTTCCTGCAGCTTCTTTGCCACCTGCTCGACCGGCAGCCGCGCACTCTCGGAAGCAGGGGAGACCCCTGCTGAATGTGGCAGCGACTGGCCGACCGCAGCCAGACACCAACCCAGCAGCAAGAGACTCCGCGCTACCTGAGTTCGAACTCGCTTGTTCTGCATGATTTCCATTGGATGCTGGCCAACTCTTCTGAGTCTACCCGCGGATTGGCGCCATTGAACCCGCATTTCGCCGCTTCCTGATGTCTTTTCCCACTCTGGAATTGCGGCCAGCCGCGGTGGCTCACTGCAACACTCTTACAGGGCTTACACTGCGATGCAAACGTGACCAACAGTGGTTGGTTACCTTCGTGCCTCACTCATCGGAGCTATTCCAATCCGTTGACGTTCGTCGCAAACTGTCTCCAGGCCACATATGCAGGCAACAGGTGTCAAAACAAACCGTCGACGGCAAGATCGCATCCAGGCTGTGCTTCCCGTACGAGTTCGCGGAACAGACTCTTCCGGCAGCTCGTTCGAAATCCTGGCCCACACTCTCGATCTCACGGCCAGCGGCGCGCGGCTGGGGTCGGTTCGCCACCAACTCAAGGCGCTCGATACTTTAACAATTCTGTATCGCCAGCGCCGGATGGAGTTCACGGTGGTATGGACAAAGCTGCTGGATGGGAAAAACGAATATCAGGTGGGCCTGCAGGCTTTTTCGCAGGAGAAAGAAGGCTGGGGGATGAGTCTTTTCATCCCCGGCACCCAGCCGCTAACCAGCGCATCAGCCATGTCGGGAGCATCCTGAATCGAGGAAATGTCATGCATCACTTTTTAAGCAAACTCTGGTCGGATCAAGAAGGGCAGGACATCGCTGAGTATTCTGTGATGCTCGCAGTCATTCTGGTCATTGTGGTAAGCACCGTCCGGTTGATCGGGTCCAACGCCGGCAACGTGTTCTCGTTGGTCGGCAGCGCGATCCAGTAAGCAGATCATTTCCAAGCTTCTGCCTTCGACAACCAGCGACCATCGCAGGCTATAACTCCTGAGAAATCTCTGAAAAAGCATGGCGGGCTTCGCGCCAATTTCCCGAAGCCTGTCACGATCTCAAGGCCGCGACGCGTTGCCCATCATCAGAACAAACAACAAAGGAAGGTAGACCACTGTGGCTTGCAACACATGACGCGCTAACATCTTGGATTGTGGGCTGCTGAGTGGCAGCTTGAGAGCCGCCAGCCGGGCGCCGAAATAGAAAAGCGCGATGCCAAGAACCACCGCACCAACCAGATAGATCTTCCCCGCCATCCCGAAAAGACTGGGCAAAATGCTCAGTGGAATCAGGATCAGCGAATACGCCACGATGCGCCGCGCCGTAGACCGTCCATCCTCTTCCACCACGGGCAGCATGCGAATTCCACCCTGCGCATAATCTTCCCGGTAGAGCCACGCGATCGAGAAGAAATGCGGAAACTGCCATACAAAAAGAATGGCAAATAATATCAACGTGCCCCACTCCAGCCGGCCGCGCGCCGCCGTCCAACCCAAAACTCCGGGCATAGCTCCAGGAAAAGCTCCCACAAATGTGCAGATGGGTGAAACTCGTTTCAAGGGCGTGTAAGCGGCCAGGTACACAACCGATGTCAGGAAGGTCAGCAACCCGGTCAACGGATTCGTGAAAACCGCCAGATAGATAGATCCTCCCACGGAGGCCAGCAGGCCGGCAAATGCGGCGTGGCCGAGACTCATCCGGCCCGCCGGAAGCGGGCGCTGCGCAGTTCGGCGCATCTTCCCGTCCACTTTGTGCTCCATCACTTCATTGAGCGCGGCAGTGCCGCCAGAGACCAACCCGATTCCCAGCAAGGCGTGAAGCAGCCCCCATGATAGCGAAGAAACTCCGGCTTTTTGCGCACCGAAATAGTAGCCACACCATGCCGTCATCACGATCAGGCTGGTCACGCGCAGCTTCATCAGTTCGGCATAATCGCGCAGCACACCCTCCGCTTGCTTGCGAAACACAACCAGTGGTTGGGTCATTGTGCTCATGAAAGAATCAGCGGTCCGCCTGCAGACTCAAGGATTGCATACGTACTACCCTGGCTTTCGAAAGTCAAGTCTAAACTCCAGAAGTGAGTGTGCGGACGCCCCTCGACCGCACATGTGAGACCCGTTTGCCGATTACTGGCTCGCTGCAGAACCAGTCGCGCTGAAGGTTTCCGGAGGATCGAAAAAACACTGATGCCACAACGCCGCATCCGACAGCTTGCCCGCCTTCCACTGCTGAAGCGTCTGGAACGTGGCGGCGATCATGCCTCCATCAACCGCATCGAAGATTACGACAATTCCCGCCAGTTCCTGCGGCTTCTTCGCCAGCTCCGCATAGTCCTTGTCGAGCACCGACTTCACGAACTCCAGCCTGAGCTGTGGACCCGCATCCTTCTCCGCGTCGTTTATCTTTTCTACTGAAACGATCTTTACGCTTTTTCCTCGCAGGGGCGCCCAATCTCCCGGGAAAGGCGCCAGTTCTTCCCGCGTCACCTGAAACAATTCAGCTGCGACCTGGCCCGGCGCTGCAGCCGCTGGCACCTCGCTGTACGGAACATTGTTGGGCATTTCCAGGCTGTCGCGCCAGATCCACCCTCGCGATAGTCCCGAAATTCGCACGTGAACCCAGTCCCGATTGAAATCGAGCATCTCGAACTCATCGTGCGCGCTGGCCAGGAACAAAGTCTTGGCGGTTAAACTCGCTGTCGCCACGACCGGCGTCCCAGATTTCTTTACCGCGACCAAATTCCCGGGGTGAGACTGATTCTTAAGAATCTCCTCCAGGCTCTCCGCTTCGGCTCGCAAGGCGCTGGAATCCGCATCAGACTTTTTTTGTCCGGGCTGGGAACCAGCTTTTTCCTGTTCAGCCAAACTCTGCGCCAGCGACGATGAAAGACCGCTGCCAGTTTCCGGAAGTCGTGGGACTGGCGCGGAAATAGTAGGCTCTGCGGTCTCCGGCGTTTTCCCCGATTCTCCGGAAGAAGCTTGCTCTGTCGCGGACTGTCCTGTCGAAGCTTGCCCTGACGAAGACGAAGACGAAGACGACGGCGGAGAGGAAGGCGAAGAAGAACCCTGCCCCGAGGCCGGTCGTCCCGATGCTGACGTCTGCGACGGAAACGGCCGGGGCGCAGCCTTCGTCGTAGAACTCGCGCCCAATTGCTGCCCCTTGCCCGCGAGTTGATCCGCCAGTTGATCCAGCAGGTCCGCCTCCAGCCGGCCATTCGACGTGAGCACCTGATATCCAGACCGGGCACCTTCCGAATCCACATACCAGGCTGTCACCTGCACACTGACTTGCACAATCGCTCCCCCGGAAGGCGCTGCGGTGACTTGAAACTTGGCCTGATAGTAGCCTCGCTGATAGCGGTCAAGCGGATGATCTGCCGAAGTCGCGAAGCCCTCGAGCACCGGAAGACGTCCCGCCGTCGCGGACTGCATTCCTTGCAGCGCTTTTTCCACTTTGGCTTTGGACTGCGGAAAAGTCCGTTCCAGTCCGCCGCCTTGCGCGTGACTCCGCTGCACGCAAGTCACAGCAACCCCACCCAGAAGCAAGAGCGAGAGAATTCGGCTGAATGCTGCAGCGCAGCCCTTCATGGCTGCTCCAACTGATCGCGCATGATCCATCCGTGCTGTCCCTCGTGCGTCTCAATGCCGTACCAGTAGGGCGTGGAAATCAGAATCAGGACCTCGGTGCCGGGAGTTAGAGACTGCAGCGTACTCGCCGTGTGGAACGGTGCGGACTTCAGCGGCGCACCCGGTGCCTTCACCAGCCTCTCCACCTGCTTGCGAAGATCCCTAACCCGATCTTCCAGGCTCTGTCCCGGTACTCCCGGGTTGGGCAAGGCCGGATCTGCCGACGGCGTGATTCCGGCCGGCGAACCAGCATCTTCGCCATTCTCCATGGCGGGGACCGCCTGGCTCGTGGATTGAGTCGATGCCGATTGAGGCGGTGCAGATTCCGGCGATTCGTATGGGAGCGGCGCCGTGCCGGCCGACGAATCACTCCGTATCGCTAGATTTTGCTTCTTCCCCAGCTGTTCCTGCCGCTCGCGTTCTGCCTCGACGTTCTGCTGTTTCATGACCTCAATGGCGTCGACGTGTTCCTGAATATCCTTGAACTCCGCGTTTTCCACTGACCCATCCGACTGGTGCACACCGTGGCGGAAGTCTTCTTCAAAAAGAGCGTTGATGCGCAAGACGGTATTTTTCTGCCCCTGGGCCTGCACCACGTAACGCACCACCAGCGTCCCCACGTCGTTAGCGTCCTTAAAATTCCGGGGATCAAGCGCCTGCTCGCGAACTTTGTAAAAGACCTTCCCTCCCTCGGTCCAGGCCGGAAACACGTGCGAAGAAGTTGCGGCCTTAGCTCCGGCAACGAACTCGTCCTTGTTGTACTCTTTCGTTCCCCGGATCACCCCGTTCTGCGCCACTTCTTCCACCACTCGAGCGACTTCGCTCTCCGGCGCAGGGATGTTTACCAGCAGACCTTCGCCGTAGGTCAATTTATCTTTTTCGCGGCCCGCCAGCGGAAGTGCAGCCGCGAAAAGCAACACCAGCACCGCAAACAACGCCGCGGACGAACGCGGCCGGGCCAAAACCAGCCAGCAGCGCCGGACAGCGCCGCTCGCCCGTGCCGTGCTAGTTCTCGGCCAGGAAGCCAGCACCCTTCTTCGAATTCTCACCCGCCAATCCACGCAGCCTCCACCTCCGAACTCCCAGAGTCTCGTACTCTGGCCGCGCTGCTGTCAACTAGGCCGAGCTTCCGGCTGTACCAACCTGCCTGAATGAACCATGAAGGACATTGGCACGACATCGACCCTGTAATAAATTTGTAAAAAGAACTTGAAAACTACTGAGCGATAGTAGTAGGATTCCGGCGCGATGGGGGTAAAACCTTTGGTCTGCTGTTCTAGCGCCGGAGGAAAGCGAGAGCTACCCCTCGTTTTGGGTCTTCATTGCTGGGTATTACCTGCGGCTGTCGGCTGTACGGAAGTTCAGCTTCAAAAAACCAGATCGTGATTCGATCTTGCCGAGGAGTCCGGCTATGCGCATTTCGAGTCGTTTTCACCTTCGCAACATTCTTCAGCCTGCGGCTTCCTTCGTGGCAGTCGCCTTGGTCCTGGCATCGGTAGTCCTAACCTGCAGCCAGCCCGCGAACGCCCTGCCGGCGTTTGCCAGAAAATACGGCCTGCGCTGCTCAGCCTGTCACGAATCCTGGCCCATGCTCAATTACTTCGGCCAGAAGTTCAAAGACAACGGCTACCAGCTCATGAACGACCGCGACGCTCCGATCTGGCAGAACCCGGGCTACTGGCCGGTAACCTTCCGCATTACGCCCATCTGGCACCGTGTGAGCACCGGCAAGGTCGAGGTTGACACCTACGCGAACGGACAGCCCACAGGCGGCTCCGCCATCCAGCGCATCACAAGTTCCGGCTTCGATTTGAGCGGTCTCGATTTCCATACCGCTGGAACTTTGGAGAAGAACTGGTCCTTCTATCTCCTCCCGTCCTCCGATCCTACCGGCGCTTTTCACTTCGAGCAGGTCTTCGTACGAATGGACAACATTGCTGGCAGCTCCTGGCTCAATTTGAAGCTAGGCCGCTTCGAACTCGATAACCTGCTGTCTGAAAAGCGCATCCTGACCCTCACCGGCAACGGCGGGATTTATCAGACTTACCACTTCATCCCGGTCGGTGACGGGAACATCTTCGGGCAGATCGGCGACAACCAGCTCGGCCTCGAGTACATGGGCCACTCGGTGAATGATCACTCCCGCGTTTCCGCCGCCCTCATCAGCTCGAGTGATGGCAATGTGAACCTCAGTACCGGAGCCAACTCCTACTCCGGATTCTTCACTGCAAGCCAGGCCTTCGATACCGGCAAGCTCGGGGTGCAGCGTGTGGGCTTTTATGCGATGGCCGGAGAAGCGGCAACCTACTACCTGACTGCGGGTGGAGTTCCCCTCGGTGGTTCCGGAATTGGTAACAAGACCTTTAGCCGCGAGGGCTTTGTTGGCCAATTCTACTTCGGTCCGCATGCCGACCTTACGGTCGTGACTCAGCATGGCTCCGATAACGTCTGGTTCGGTCAGGGCTATGGCAATGCAATCGCCACAGATGGAAATGGCGGCACAACTGCCACCTGCTCCAGCCCCACACCTGGTTGCCCGTTGAACAATGTGCCGGGAACACTCCTTCCCGCGGGAGCGCAGGCCCCCAGCTGGAACGGCGTCACTGCGGAGGCTCACTACGTTTATAGCCCGCAGCTCATCTTCATCGGCCGGTATGAGACGGAACGCATGTCGCAACAGGCCAATGGAAATATCTGCGGTGGGGTTGCTTGTCCTTCCAACCTGGGCAATATCTCCACCTACACCATCGCCTTCCGCTACAACCCGTTTATGACCAGCCGCGCCGGCTTGGCCTGGCACAATGAGTACAACTGGCTGCACCAGGACGGCACGGGGCCGTCTCTGAACGGCGCCTACACGAATATAAACACCAGCGAAGTGCTGATGGGACTTGATTTCGACTTCTAGAGAGAGGATAGACATGCGAACAAGATTGCCGAAGTGGTCGCTTTTACTGGGCGCAGCTGCAGTTTTGGCCCTCCCCCTGCCCTCCTGGGCGCAGCTTACGACGTTCGACCTGAACGCCCGCATCGGTGCGGAAAGTCACGTCGGAAATATCACTGGGCATGCCAAGGACGCCGAACTGCCCTACCGGCGATTTTGCGTCGGGTGCCATGGCAAGCTAGGCGACGGAAATGGCGAAAACGCCCCTTACATGCAGCCCCCCATGTATCAACAGCCCCGCGATTTTCAGTTGGGCGTCTTCAAGTGCCGCTCCACTCCGACCGGCACGCTGCCAACCGACCAGGACCTCTTCGACTCCATCACCCGCGGCTTTGACCGCACCAACATGCCGCAATGGAACACTTTGACCAAGCTGGAGCGCGCCGACCTCGTTGCCTGGGTGAAGCACTTCTCCCCCCGCTGGACCAACGAAAAGCCGGGAACGCCTATCACAATTCCTCCCGAGCCCGCACTCACAGCCGATCGCATCAAGGCGGGTCGCGATGTATTTGCAAGGATGCAGTGCTGGAAGTGCCACGGTGTTCAAGGCATGGCCAACGGTCCTTCTGCTTCGACCCTCACCGATGATCTGGGTAGGCCGATCGCGCCCTTCAACTTCACCGACGGGACCCGCCCGAAATGCGGCGATACCGATCAGGATATCTATCGGATCTTCATGACCGGCCTGGATGGCACCCCGATGCCTTCGTTTGCAGACAACATCAAGCCCGATGAGGCCTGGGATTTGGTCTTCTATCTGCGAACCTTTATGGCGCAGCCCAGCAAGGAAAAAACTATGGCGAAGCAGCTCGCTCTCAAGCCAGTCGATCCTAACGCAGCAGCGGGGCAGCAATAGTGTTAGGTTGAAACAGCTGCAGAGCGAGGCGAAGCTTCACCTTGCCATTCATTAAGGAGAGACGTTCCATGAGAAATCGATACAATCTCGTTGTTGTACTATCGTTAGTAGTACTAGTCTGCTGCGGATCGCTGCTCTTGAATCAGCGCGTCAACGCTGCTGGAGAAGGCAAGATAACCGGTACGGTTAAACTCGATGGCACCGCTCCTCACATGAAGGGCATCGACATGTCGAAGGACCCTTACTGCTCCAAGGCCCACGCGACTGATCCCGCGCATCTGGAAACCGTCGTGGTTGGCGCCAACGGAGGCCTCGAGAACGTGGTCCTCTACATCTCCGACGGATTGTCCGGCAGTGCGCTGACCGATGTGCCCACCGAAGTCCCGGTGTTCGATCAGAAGAACTGCATGTATGCGCCGCACGTGCTGGCTCTCGACACCAACCAGAAATTCAAGGTCACCACCAGCGATCAGACGGCTCACAACATTCACCCGCTACCGAATCCCATGGTCAATGTGGGCTGGAATCAGTCTCAGCCGCCGGGAGCGCCGCCAGTCGAGAAGAGCTGGAAGAACGTAGAGGTGATCCCAGTCCAGTGCAACATTCATCCCTGGATGCATGGCTGGTTTGTCGTGGTCAAAGGGCCTTACGGCACCACCGACAGCAAAGGCAGCTACACCATTAACAACGTTCCTCCCGGAAACTACACCGTGACGGCGTGGCATGAAGCCGATCCCTCGCTGGTACAAACCACGTTGACCCAAAAAGTGGCGGTAGCTGCCGGCGCAGCGGCAACGGCCGATTTCACCTTCAAGGTGAAGTAAAGCGCCAGAGGCCATCAGGAGAGCCCTGAGGGCCGTTGCAGAACACTCGAAACCCTGAATCGCCGCAGCTAACACTGCGGCGATTCCGACAAAGGGGCCGCACCGGATGCGGCCAAAGGCGGTGCGATATGGCGAAGATCTTCGCGGTGACGATCATAGTAATTGCAATCGCCTCGGCGATTCCCATCGTGATGCACATGTGGCCCATGCCACAAGACATTTCCGTGCACGGTCATCTCATCGATGAGCAATACACGGACACCATGTGGGAAGCTGGCGTTTCGTTCCTCGCCTCCCAGTTCCTACTGGCATTCTTCGTCTGGAAGTTCTCCAGCCCCAAGCCTGGCGACAAAATTAAAAGCTTCCCCGGCGGCTCCACGGGATTGGTCATCGCGGCCTTGCTATTGGTAGGCACCGAAGTTTTAGCTCTCGGTGTCTTTGGAACCAAGGCATGGGCCAGCGTGTATCTCACTCCCCCCTCGGCCCAGGCCATGCCAGTTCAGGTCCAGGCGGGACAGTTCGCATTTTATTTCCGCTACCCCGGTCCCGATGGAAGCTTCGGCCCGCTTCACGCCGATCAGATCAGCGAGGCCAACGCGAACTTCTTCGGTCTCGACACTACTCATGACCAGGATTCCAAAGACGACATCGTCACCGCCGAGATGGCTATTCCTGTGAACCGTGAAATCCACCTGCTAATGCATGCCAAGGACGTAGGACACTCCTTTTATGTCCCCGAGTTGCGCGTCCAGCAGGATTTCGTTCCTGGCTTGGACGTCTCGCTTCACTTCACCGCAACAAAAATCGGCAAGTACGAAATCGTCTGCACTCAGCTTTGCGGGCTCGGCCACTACAACATGAAGGCCTATCTCGAAGTGATGTCCCCGGAAGATTTCGACAACTGGCTGAAGCAACAAGCCGCGCTGCAGTAGTGGCGAGAAGCTACATTATGAGTATTTGAAGGGCGCAGCTTCAAGCCGCGCCGCTGACCGAAAACAATGCGAGCTTTAGCCCTTGAGCTCGTTCTGATTTGCGCTGGATCTGTAGACCATCTCGTTTGAGGTGAGGTGAGCACAATGCACGACATGTCCGCACACGCGACGCAACACGGAGCCCCGACCAGCTTCATTCGGAAGCACATCTTCAGCCTCGACCACAAAGTCATCGGCAAGCAGTATTACGCGCTGGCGTTGCTCGCCGCCCTGGTTGGAATGGTGCTCTCCTGGCTCATGCGGATCCACCTCGGATTCGGCAGCTTCGCCATCCCAGGGCTCCATCTGCTCTCAAAAACCGGCGCTCCCGGTGACGTAATGACCCCGGAGTATTACCTGCAACTCATGACCATGCACGGCACGATCATGGTTTTCTTCGTGCTCACCACCGCTCCTTTCGCCGCATTCGGCAATTTTTTCCTGCCCATCCAGGTCGGCGCCGAAGACATGCCCTTCCCCCACTTCAACATGATGTCGTTCTGGGTCACGTTCGTCGCTTTCTGGGTACTCGTCGCCTCTTTCTTTGCCGGAGATGGCCCAACCCTCGGCGGCTGGACGCAATATGCCCCGCTCAGTGCAATCGGCGCCGTCGCCGGTCCCGGTGAAGGTCTCGGCGTAGTTCTTTGGGCAAGTGCGATTGCCATTTTCTGCGTCGGCCAGTTGCTTGGATCCCTGAACTTCATCACCACCACACTCGACATGCGCACCCGCGGCATGTCTCTGATGCGCCTCCCCCTCAGCGCCTGGGCCTGGTTCATCACCTCGGTCATGGGATTAACCGCATTTGCGGTTCTCATGCCCGCCTGCATCCTGCTCATTCTCGATCATGTCGCCGGAACCAGTTTCTTCGTCGCCTCGAACCTGGTCATCAGCGACCAGGTCCTGCCCCACTCCGGTGGATCGACTCTGCTCTGGCAGCACCTGTTCTGGTTTTTCGGACATCCTGAGGTCTACATCGCAATCGTCCCCGGCATGGGCATTGTTTCCCACGTCCTCATCACCAACATGCGCCGCCCGATGCTGAGCCACCGCGTCCTCATCTATTCCATGGGCGCCCTCGCCGTCCTCAGCTACATGGTTTACGGACATCACATGTTCGTCAGCGGGATGAATCCCGTCTCCGCGCTGGCCTTTTCCTTTCCCACTCTTGTTATCACCATTCCATCCACGATCGTGGTCTTGATCTGGCTTGGCAGTCTGTATGGCTCCAGGTTGCGCATCAACTCAGCCTCGCTATTCTCGCTCGGCTTTATTTCCATGTTCATCAGCGGCGGCGTGAGCGGCTTCTTCCTCGCCCAGCCTTCCATCGACATCTACTTGCACGCTACCTATTTCGTGGTCGGACACTTCCACCTCGTGATGGGCGTGGCCGCCATGTTCGGCATCTTCGCCGGAACCTACTTTTGGTTCCCCAAGATGACGGGCCGCATGATGAACGAGACTTTAGGCAAGGTCCACTTCTGGATGAGCTTCGTCGGCGCGTACGGCATCTTCATGCCGTTCCACTACCTGGGAATCGCCGGAAACGTACGCCGCTACCAGGCCTTCACCGACGATTACCTCATCCCGCTCATCCCCGTGCACAAGTTCATCACCTATGCCGCGCTGTTCACCGGCTTCGCCCAACTCATCTTCGTTTACAACCTGATTTATAGCCGCTTCAAAGGCCCACTTGCTCCGAACGACAATCCGTGGCAAGGCACATCACTCGAATGGAGCACGGCTACGCCTCCGCCCCACAACAACTTCGGCGATAAGATGCCGGTGATTTATCACGATCCGTATCAGTACAGCGTAGAAGGTGCCAGCAGCGACTACATCATGCAAACCTCGCCGGAGGAACTTAAGAACGTGCCCGAC
Source organism: uncultured Acidobacteriaceae bacterium (assembly GCA_963827005.1). Classification (GTDB taxonomy): domain Bacteria; phylum Acidobacteriota; class Terriglobia; order Terriglobales; family Acidobacteriaceae; genus Sulfotelmatobacter. Next base: position 479,293 of record CAWGZD010000002.1, on the reverse strand, counting down.
GAGAAGTAATTGGAGAACGCGCTTCGTCGCTGGATTTGAAAGGGCATGAACTTGAAGGTTTGAAAGGGTTCGGCCTTGAAAACGGTTTGAAAGAGCACCGTCTTGAAATGGTTTGAAAGGGTTCGGCCTTGAAGCGGTTTGAAAGGGCTCGGCTTCAGCCGTGCCGTAAAGAGATCTAAAGAATCCGGGCTTTAGCCCCGCGGCGCCTGAGTTTCTAAGGAGAATCAGCAGTATGGCGAGTACAGTTCACGAACCGCCAAAAATCGGGTCTGATCGCTTACCGAGCCACGGCAACGGAGGCTGGCGGAATCCGCCGTCCTCCGCCGGAAGCTCGACTCGGCTGAAGGACTACTCTCCTCCTCCGTCGAGCACCGGCATCTGGGTCGGCCTGGCCGCGATCACCATGACCTTCGCCGCCTTCACCAGCGCTCTCATCGTTCGTCGGGGGACGGCGCCGCTGGTGCACATCACTTTACCCCCGGTGCTTTACCTCAACACCCTCATCATCATTGCCAGCAGCTTCACGCTGGAGAAGTCGCGCCGTCAGATCGCCAGCTTCATGGGCGGAGCAAAAGATCAGGCGGGCAGCCCCGCAGGGTGGCTGTACATAACCCTCTTCCTCGGCCTGCTGTTTGTCGCCGGGCAAACCTTCGCCTGGATGCAACTCCGGTCTGAAGGCTTCAGGCTCGCCACCAACATCAGCTATTCCTTTTTCTACGTGCTGACCGTCGCTCATGCCCTGCACGTCCTGGGGGGTCTCGGCGGCCTGGTCCGCGTCATTGGCAAATTGCATAGGTCCGTCCTGCGTCGTAGCACCCTGGTCGCGACCTCGCGTTACTGGCATTTCATGGGTGCATTGTGGGTTTATCTGCTTTTGCTGCTTTGGATCAAGCTCTAACCCAACAGGGAGGCAACGTGAGCCAAGCCGATCTTTCAATTCACGGGCAGGTGTCGCGAACCAGCGCGACGGAGATTATGACCGCGCCCACCTTCTCGGTCGCCGCAAAAAAGATGGCGATGTGGCTGTTCATCATTGCAGACACCGCTACCTTCGCCGGTTGTCTCGTCGCCTACGGATTCATACGCAACGCCACTCCCGATTGGCCAAGACCATTTCACAGCATCACCAACGTGGCCGTGATGACGCTCGTCCTTCTCACCAGCAGCTTGACGATGCTGATCGGAGTGCGCTCCGCCCAGGCCGGCGACAAAGCCAAGGCTTTCCGCTGGACTATGATTACCGCCCTTTGCGGAATCATGTTCGCCGTTCTCCACATTAAGGAATGGATGGGAATGATCGGCGAAGGCGCCACTCTGTTCCACAATCCCTGGGGCACGCCTCTGTTCAGCTCCTTGTTTTTCAGCATCACCGGCCTGCACCTGCTGCACGTCACCGGAGGGGTAGTCGCTCTGATCGCCGTAGCCCTGCGCTACCAGGGTGGCCGCTACAATGCCGACGATCTCGAAATCACCGGACTCTATTGGCACTTCGTCGATCTGGTTTGGATGTTCGTAGTGCCGCTGGTCTATCTTTTGAATTTGGCTCACTGAGCTGAAAAGAGGCAGGAATAACTCATGACTACCGCTGAATCACACAAGAACAGTGGAATCGGAAAAGACGTAGGCGTCTACGTTTGCCTGCTGGTCCTGGCCGCGATCCAGTTCGTCATCGCCTATCAGGATATCAGTGCGTCCCAGATGTTGGTTCGCATGCTGACCGTCGCGATCATCGAGGCCGGCCTCGCCCTGTTGTTTTTTATGCACCTGTCCGAGAATCGCGGTCTGAGGTGGTTCGTTCTGATTTTCGCTGTCGCCGCGATCCTGGGGATGCAATACGGATGGACCGACAGCTTTCGCCTCCTGGACGGAGTAAGATGGGCGAAGTAGCATAGCTGAACCCAAGGACGCAATGAGGCACCGCACCGCACTCGGAGTTTTAACGATTACTCTGCTGGGACTGATCATCCTGCTCGCGCCGCTCCCAGCCTACGCGCAGAGCTGCGCGCTTTGCTACACCCAAGCCGCTTCCTCGGGCTCTCGTATGATTCAGGCTTTGAAGAGCGGCATCCTCATCCTCATCGCTCCCCCAACCTTCATGACCGTAGGCCTGATCGTCGTCTGCTACCGCAAGCGCAATCAAACCCGAGATGACGACGACGCCGAATCAGATCGCGAATGGGAGAACGACGGCTCCGCAAAATAGTTCGTGTGGAGCGGGCACTCTTGCTCGCTGGACTTTGATCTTGCTTCGGTCCCCTCACTTCCTGTAAACCACTCCACCCTTCATCACAAACGAAACCTTCTCCACGACACCGATATCCTGCAACGGATCGCCGGACACCGCGACGATATCGGCCAGATACCCCGGCTCCAACGCTCCAATCTGTCCGTCCCAACCCAACAGCTTCGCCCCATTGAGCAAGTCCGCCTGCAACACCGCCAGCGGCGACATGCCGTACTTCACCATCAGCTCGAGCTCCCGCGCCTGCGTCCCGTGAGGAAACGGACCTACGTCAGAACCGACCGCCATCGGAACTCCCGCCGCGATCTGCTTGCGGAACTCCTGCACCTTCAGATCGAGCATCTGGTGCTCATGCGCCGCACGCGCCGGCGTCTCCGCATGATCGGCAAAATATTCGAAGATGGTAAAAGTCGGTACCGCAAATATCTGCTTCTCCCGCATCAACCGCATCGTCTCATCGCTTAGCTGGTTGGCGTGGTCAATAGAAGCCACTCCGGCTCGTGCCGCAAACAACGTGCCCGGCTCGCCCGTGGCATGCACTGCCACCCGCTTGCCGACTCGCGCCGCCTCTTCCACCGCAGCACTCAGTTCAGCGCCAGAGTATTGATAAATCGTGGAAAACTGGCCGTCCTTCACCGTATCCGGGCCCGTCTCATAAATCTTGATGAAGTCGGCCCCTTCTTTGAACTGCTCCCGCATCGCCGCCACCAACTCATCCTTATTGTTCGCATAAGTGGCGTTCGGCAGCACATGCTGCTCCGGGTTGTAACCGATCGCGTCTTCGTGCCCGCCCAGAATGTTGATAGCATTCCCGCTAATCCGCATCCGCGGCCCCGGAACCGCTCCCTCATCAATCGCATTGCGAACCGCCGTATCCGCCGACCCCGCGCCTTCCGTCCCCATGTCCCGTTCCGCGGTGAAGCCCGCCATCAAATCGTCTCGTGCCGCCAGCAGCGCCTTGATCGTGCGCTGCGGCACCGACTCTTGTACCGTCTGCAAGTCCTCCGCCCCGGGATGCAAAAACAAATGCACATGCGCGTCGATCAACCCGGGCATAAGCGTGCAATCTCCCAGGTCAATCACCTCCGCACCTGTAGGTCGTTTTACCGAGGAACCCACTTCGACAATCCGTTCGCCCTGCACCAGCACTTCGCCCGGTTTCACCAGGTGTCCGCTCTTCACCTCCAGCAGCCGAGCGGCGTGCAACACGATCGCATGCGAAGTCGCGGTCGCCGGTTGCGTCTGCGCCGCCAACGGCCCCTGCGAGGACAGCACAATCAATAGCAGTAATAAGGATAAGACTAGGAATGACGGGGGAAACAGTCGTGGCATAGTCATGGCGTCAGCACGGATAGTACCACTTAGCCGCTCATCTGGAGCGGCAGCCGGCGTGGGGATCACCCAAGCTCCAGATTCTTCAGCTCCTCAAGCAACGCTTTCTCAACCTTCTTCTGTAGCTCGACCGCCAGCTTTTTCCCGCCGAACGTTAAATAGAACGCGTCGATCGCCATCTGCCCTTCAGTATCGATCAATGCAATTTCAATGTTGCAACGCTGCTGCGAGAGGCAAGAACTGATGCGGTGCAGCAACCGCGGCCGGTCCTGCGCAATCACCTGTAGCAGCGTGCTGGTCGAGGAACATTCATCGTCAAAATCGATCCTGGTCTCGACCACCACCTTTACTTGGGAGCTCTTTTCACTGCGTTGACGGTCTCGCAGCATTTTTTCCAGATCCGTCGCACCCGCCAACACCGAAGCAATACTCTGCTTGAACCGCTCCCACTCAGACATGTTCAGTTCCAGCGTGCGAAAGCGGTCCGTAAAATAGAGCGTATCCACGACAGTTCCGGCCTGGTTCGAAAAAGCATTGGCCTTCACAATGTTCATTCCCCAGGCCGCCAGCACACCTGTCAGCGTCGCGAACAATGACGCCCGGTCCTTCGTCACCAGCGTCAGTTCGTACCAATGCCGTCCCCGCCTTAGGTCCACCTGCACAGGATCATGCCCAAACTCCTCCGCCATCTGCATATGCCGCATCACTTCTTCGGCGGAGTGTACGCGTAAATACCTCTGCGGAAATCCCTCCACAAACTCCCTGAACTTAACCCCCGTTACTGGAGCCAGGCTGCGCAGCCGTGCCAGCTTCTCCCCGCTGGCGTCGTGCACCCGCTGATCCGCGCTGCGGTTCAGGTAGTTCGCAGCGCCAATGTAAAGCTGCCACACGTTCTCCGCCTTCCACGGCGTCAGCGCCTCCGGATTCACTGCCTTGATGTCCGCATACGTCAGCAGGCATAACATTTTCAGCCGCTCCGGCGTCCCCACTTTCTCCGCGAATGCCGCCACCGTCTCCGGATTGAAAATGTCCCGCCGCAGTTGCGCCGACATCTCCAGATGACTCCCGATCAGAAACAACACCTCCGCCCGCTCCTCTGTATTCACATCCAGCCGGTCCAGGCACCGGCCCGCAATCTCCAGGCTCCCCTCCACATGATTGCTGCCCGGCACTCCTTTCCCTGTATCGTGCAACAAGAGCGCCAGGTAAAGCAGTTCCGGATCCTCCAGTTCTCCGAGCAACTCCGCGTACCGCTTGTCCCATTCCGATGATGATTCTTTCAGCCGGTGCAGGCTCTCAATCGCCAGAATCGAATGCTCATCCACCGTGAATCGATGATAAAAATCTCGCACCACCAGAGAATCAATCGGCTTCAGCTCCGGCAGCAGCAAAGTGAGCAGGCGCAGCGAATGCATCGCCCGCAGCGCTTCCGCCGCATGCGGCTGCAGCAGCGTCTCCTGTAGATAGAGCCAGAGTTCCGCCCCTCGCGGCGGAGTCACTGCCAGCGCCGGCAACTCCTGCTCAATTCGGTGCTCCGTGGTCGCACTCAGCTTCAGCCCGTGATGCGCCATAAAGTGAAACAGCCGCAGCAGCATCTCCGGATCCCGCAACGAAGAAGACTGCTGTAGAAAAATCATTCCATCCACCACGGAAAAATCGGAATTTGACGGCCGCGATTTCCAGCCCTGAAATTGCCGGCGCAACGAAGACCATGCCTCCGGAATTTCCTCCTGCAACTGCGTCACCGTACGCTGCACGGCCCGCGCGTGCCCGAAGTAAATCCGCATCCAATCCGCTGCCGTCACCTCCGCTGCGTCCGATGCTCCAATCTTCCGCGCCGCCGCCTCATCCTGCGCCTCCCAGCTCAACGCGTTATCGTCGCGCCCGTGCCGGAAATGCAGAAAACACCGCGCCGCCATCAAGAAATCCAGCGCCGCTTCCAATTGCTTCCGCACCGGCGCCCGCAGCGAACTCGCGTCCGGCCAGTCGCCCAGCTTTCCCATTGACGAAATCAGCGCCAGCCAGCAAGCCACGTTGTAATCCCGCAACCCGCCCGGCGTCTCCTTCAAATTCGGCTCCAGATGAAATACCGTCCGTCCGAATTTTCCATGCCGCTCCCGCGTCACTTCGGCCAGCCCCTGCAGCATCGCTTTCGCTTCCCGCATCACCAGCTTCGGAATCACTTTGTCATGAAGGCGCGCAAACAGCTCCCGGTCGCCCGCCAGGTAGCGGCAATCCAAGAGCGAAATCGTGAATTCGGTATTGTTCGGATCGAAGCGGTCGCATTCCGCGAGCGTCCGCGATGTGGGACTTAACTTCAGCTTCAGGTCCCAAAGCTCTTGCGAGAACCGCCGGACCGCGTCCTTGTGAGTGTCCTCGGCCCCGCGATCGCCAGACAGGAAAAGCAGATCAATATCGGAATAAGGAAAAAGCCAGCCGCGCCCAAAGCCTCCAGTCGCCACCAGCGCAAAATCTCGCGGCCCTTTTTCATCGGCCGAAACCAGCTCGCGCCATAACCGCTTGAGGATGTCTTCGATCAGTCGCGTTCGTTGCGCAACTGCCGCACGTCCATCTCCCGTCGCCGCGAAGTCGCGCCCCAGCCGCGCCGACTCCTCGACCAGAACACCTCGCAGTTCACTGATCAGTGAAGACGCTGCCGCCATGATCCTGTGTCAATGACCTTGACGATGGACGAATCGAAGAACGCCGATGTACTCACAAAGCTCCTTCGCCCCGCTCCTCATTCCGGATCCGAATCGCGTCATCCACACGCGTCAGAAAAATCTTCCCGTCACCAATCTTGCCCGTCCGCGCCGCCACCAGTATCGCCTGCACTGCCTTCTCTACCATCGCGTCGGCCAGCACGACCTCCAGCTTGGTCTTCGGAATTAGGTCCACGCTATACTCGCGGCCGCGGTAAACCTCGGTGTGGCCCTTCTGCCGCCCGTGGCCCCGCACCTCAATAACCGTCATACCCTCCACGCCAATCTCCTGCAGCGCGTTCTTCACCGCCTCCAGCTTGGAGTTTTGAATGACTGCCTCAACCTTCGTCATGATCTTTTTCTCAACGCAGCTTTCCCCGCAAGAATGCGGCAGCCCGGCACGCGCTCACTCTATCCCCTGCCGCAGCTTCACGGAAATCGAAACTATTTATCGCCCTCATCAGGATTTGTTATGCAAAGTCGCGCTTGGCTTTGTCATCCTGAACAAGACGCTTTTGTCCGCGAATGATCCGGGCGAGCCGCGCGAAGCGCCGTGGTTTTCGCGACGCAATCGCGCGTTCGGCTTACTTCCTCGCATCATTTCGTCGGCCCCTTCTGCTCACTCGCAGGCGCCGCCGGCTTGGTGAACTTCGCATCATCCACCGGAACGTTCTCCTGAACTTCGCTCAACTGGATCGTGAACCGCCCGTTCGGCCGCGCCAGCGTCCACCGGAACGGAGTCTTCACCCCGCCCGCCTCGCGATAATCCGCGTAATCGATCTGCGTAGGCATTCGCCCCAGCGGCGTCTCCCCGTATCGCACCAGCCGCAACAGCAGCCCAGACTGTTCGTCAAAATAAAGTCTCAGCGGCGGCTTGCCCTCGCGCTGCCCGATCACCAGGTAAGCATCGTGATCCCCCACCTTCTCCGCACCGTCCACCCGCACTTCGCTCAACATCCCCTTCAAGTGCGCCGCGAAGTGTAGGTCCGCATCCATCGACGCCGCATCGATGTCCGGCCCGTGCATCTCCCGCACCGGCCGCCCCGGAACTCCCAACCACCCTTCATGCCCATCGAACGCCGTCACGCTGTCTCCGTCAGGCGTGTGCGTGAACGATATCCGCTTGTCCGGATCCTTCGAGAAAATTTCGATCGGAACATTCCTGTCCCCGAACGTGATCGCCCCCTTCATTACCCGGCTCGTAACCTTTTCGATCGCGGCCGCCCCGCCCACAGACTGCAAATACTTGTCGAGCAACTGATCGGCTGTCGGCCCGCTCGCTTCCTTCGCTCCGGCGCCTCCGCCTTTTTCTTCGGCCTTCTTTTCTCCCATCCCCTTCGGTTCTTCCGCCATCACTGCCGGCGTTCCAACCGGATCCGTGCTGCCACGATGGCAGGAATAGCAGGTCACCTCACGATGCCCGTCGAAGTTCTCCTTATTAATGGCAAACATCATCTCGATCATCTTCCGCGCCGTCTGCTTTGGCTTCTTGTCGTCTTTTTCGAACGCTCCCTCGACGTGGCAAAACTCGCATTCCACGCCTAATGACACCGAGATGAATTGCATGCCCGGAATCAATTGATCCGCCGGAATGCCCTTGAGCACCTGAATGTTCTTGAACTGCTCCTCTGCCTTCTTCGGCCCCGCTGAGTTTCCCGAGGCTGCACCCGACTGCGCCTTCGCCCCGTCCATCACAGCTCCGCAGACCGCCAGAACCGCGGCCGTCCCCAATACCAGTGCCAGTTTCCCTTTCATCGATTGAGCCCTCTTTCAGAAACGTTGAGAAATACAACAAATATGCCCCACTCCGCGATCTTCGCCGCACTCCTCCGCGCACTCGGCGATGCAAGCTTACCCTACCCGCTCACGGCTGTAACAGCGCAAACATTACCGTCACGGCCGGTTGCTGTAGACGTACTTCCCCGAAACTTCCGCGATCACAAACTTCGCCGGCAGAAGCCCGTCGACCGTCGCCTTCTCATACGGAGGCACAAACAGGAACACCCGCTCGCTTCCACCCCACTCCCGCTTCAGATCCGCCGCCGTCAAATAGATCTTAGGCGCGTCCGCAAAAGTCGATCCGAACCACATTGAAGTCGTCCGCCCCTCCACCAGATCAATCGGCCGCCGCAAATAAAACAGCAACGAAGACCCGAAGGCCTGGTCACCGTAAATCATCACCTTATCTTCCGGCCGCGCCCGCGCCTCGATCTCCTGCGCCAACTGCTTCGACGAAAGATACGGGCCAAATCGCCCCAAAGCAATGTGTGCCGCCACCAGGAACACAGCCATTCCCGCAGCCAGCACCCAGGTCGCAGAATAATGCCGCCGGAATAAACGCAGAATGAACGAAAGCAGCGGAGCCGCCAGCAGCACCGCCGCCGCCAGCGCCGCTGGCAACCGCAATGCTGCAAACGACGCGTAGCTTAGATCCAGCATGTGCGATGTTGAAAGCGTGTAGGCCTCCAGATTCTGCTCGCCAAGCACCTTCCCAATGTCCGCCTGAAACGCCAGATGCCGCGACTGCCATAGCCCCGCCACCAGCATCGCGCTCGCCGCAATCCCAATCACGGCCAGCAAGCCGGCCGAGCCCGTCAGCCAACCCGCGCGCCCTCCGCGTTCGCGCTCTTCGCGTTCGCACCGCACCATGCCATCGGCCAGCAACAACAACAGCGGCAAATACGCAGGGAAGGTGTAGTACTCCTGGTTGGTCGACATTGCAAAAAAGATCAGCACCACTCCCGCCAGAATCCAGCACAGCAGGCGCGTCCGCGAAGCAAACTCACACCGCCACCGCTCGCCACCCCGATCGCCCGCCCCGGAGCTTGTGCGCCAGCCTCGCCACTCCTCCCTCGCAGTCGCCGCCGCTGCCGGCAAATATAAACTCCATGGGAAAAGCCACACCAGATGCAGCGTCCAATACAGACTCGCAGGCAGCTTGCTGTAATCCTGCGGATAGCGCCTCCCCAGAAACCTCAGGTAATGTTCATTCACGAAATAGAACCAGAAGAAGCCGTGGTGCTCGGCAGTTCCCGGATTCCGCAACCCCGCCAGGATATGCCACGGCGCCGCGATCGCCAGAAACAAAGCCAACCCTGATAACAACCGGAACTCCCGCCACCGCCGCCACTCTCCCGTAACCAGCAAAAAGAAGCCCGCCGCCGCGCACGGAAACACCAGCGCGATGAGCCCCTTGGTCAGCACGCCCAGCGCCATCGCCGCGTAGCCCGCGTACCATCGCCAGCCCGCGGCGTCCGGCTCCAGCGCCGTCAGAAAAAAATACATCGCCGCCGCAATCAGCAGGCTCAGCAATACCTCCGGGATCAGAATCCGCGTGAACAAATACACCCCCACGCAGGTGTACATGAACAGTCCCGCATAAATCCCGGCTCTCTCCCCAAACGCGCGACGTCCCCAGTACAACGCCAGCAGTCCCAGCAGCATCACCGACAGCACCATCGGTACTCGCGTGCTGAACTCATTCACCCCGAAAATCTTGTAACTGATCGCCACCAGCCAGTACGGCAGCGGCGGCTTCTCCAGATATCGGACGCCATTCACGTGCAGCGTGACGTAGTCTCCCGTCACCGCCATCTCGCGCGCCGCCTCCGCATGCGTGCTGTCGGCGTCATCCAACAGTCCCGGAGTAAACATCGACCCCACATAAACCGCCACAAACACCACGCCCAGCGCCCAGTACGCAGCTCTGGACCCGCGCCCACTTGACTCTAGGCTTTTCAATTGCAAAATGACCCGATCACCAACTCGCTCAATTTTCCTTGCCCCTGATAAAAAAGCGCCACTTATCCATTCCCGCCGGCACCGCCACGTCAAAAAATCCCACCATCATTTCCTGCGACGTCTGGTCGCCCCACGTCACCGTCTTCTCCGGATCAGGATTATGCGGATTATTCTTCGAGTTGTCGTACCACGCAACCGCCCGCAGCTTCGTCCCTGCCTTCAACTCCCGCGGCTCCGCCAGCTTATAACTCAACTGCCAGTGAAAGTGATAGTTCACCCGCAGCAGCGTCTCTACACTTCCATCGTCATGCACAATGTCATACTCAAAACGCTTCCCCCGCAAATGCATATGCGGAAAAAGGCTGAGCAAGGTCGCATCATTCGGCAAAGTCCCCTGCACTTCCACCCGAAAATCTTCCGCTCCCGGCGGAATCAGCAGCGCATGATTGTTCAACTGCAGCGTGATCACTCTCTGCTTCGGCGGACTCTTCGCAAACACCAGCCCAACGCTGCTTTCATCCGCCGCCGCCTCGCCGTCCGTCGTGTAATGCATCTGGAACACCAGATCCGCTCCCTTGGGAACGAATTTCGCCATCCCATCTCCCCACCTGTCCGGCGCGCTCCCCGGCGCATACACCAGCAGCAAATCGCTTGTAGTCTCATGCGCCTGCCGCCGCTCCTCTGCATCCGTCAACTGCGATGCCGTGAACGGCTCGCCCACCGGAGCATGCCGTAGCCACGGCGAATCCGGAGGCCGGATGTACACCACCGCATGGTGGACATGCGCCGCGCTCGAAGGCCGCACCTCCGCCATCTGCACCCATCGATCCTGGGCAAAATTCGTGGCCACAATCTCGTACGTATATTCCACTTCTCCTCGCGCCGGAATCTGCACCGCCTTCGGCATTTTCACGACGACATCCGGCTGCGCAATATTCCAGCCCTCACTCCAAGTCCGCGGCGCCGGAGCATCGTGCGCATCCCCGGCAGGCGCTCCCGCCTTTGCCCACTCTGAAATCGTCGCTATCTGCTCCGCGCTCAACGATGGATCATTTGCAAACTTACCGTACCGCGGATCCGCAAACCAGGGCGGCATCATCTTCATCTCTACCGCTTCCGCCATTTTTTGCGCCCAGGGCCGCGTCTGCTCATAGGTCATCAGGGCCATCGGCGCACTTTCTCCGCTCCGGTGGCAACTCTGGCATTTATTCTGCAGAATCGGGACCACATCCTTATAGTAGGTCGGCACGGCCTCGGCCTTCGTCTTCTGCCCGGAGGCGTCAATCCCCGCTCCCGCCAAAACCGTCACGATACCGGCTACGAAAAGCATTGCGAGTATCTTGCCCATCGTCGCTGCTTGAATTCTCGTCGCTTTCATCAATCGATTATCTTCTTTATCAAGCGATACTCATGTGGGGACAGCCGCCCTCGGCTGTCCATTTCGAGCGAAGCTCGAAATGCCTCTTCGCCGGCCCCCGCCATCAGCGTGATACCCAGTCTCGCACGACCCCCGCCTACTCGCGTCTCATTACAAAAATGCTACAGTAATCCGTTCATGTCCGCGCCCAATTCCATCTTTGTCCGCGCCTGCAAGTCCCAGCCCGTCGACCGCACTCCCGTCTGGTTCATGCGCCAGGCCGGACGCTATATGCCCGAGTACCGCGCCGTTCGCAAGCAATATTCCCTGCTCGAAATCTGCAAGAAGCCCACGCTCGCCGCCGAAGTCACCATCACCGCAGCCGAAATTCTCCAGGTCGATGCGGCCATCATCTTCGCCGATCTTCTGCTTCCGCTCGAAGTCATGGGACTGCCCTTTCATTTTGCCGCCACCGAAGGCCCCGTCATCGAGAAACCCGTCCGCACCACCGACCACGTCGCCCAACTCCGCACCGACCGTGCCGCCGATCTTGGCTACGTCTCCGAAGCGGTCGGCCTGGTCGCAAAACATTTTGCCGGCCGCATCCCCGTCATCGGTTTTTGCGGCGCGCCCTTCACTCTCGCCAGCTACATGATCGAAGGCGGAGGCTCCCGCCACTACCTCCACACCAAAAAGATGATGTACAACTCCCCCGCCGACTGGGATGTCTTGATGCGCAAGCTGGTCGACGTCACCGCCGAGTACTCCGCCGCCCAGTTGCGCGCCGGCGCCGATGTCCTCCAGATTTTCGACAGTTGGGTCGGCTGCCTGAGCGTCGAAGATTATCGCCGCTACGTTCTCCCTCACGTGACCGACTTAGTCAAACGCCTCCAGCAAACCGGAACGCCCATCATTTATTTTGGCACCGGCAGCTCCACACTGCTGCCTTCGATGAACCGGACCGGAGCCGACGTCATCGGCCTCGACTGGCGCATCCCGCTCGACCAGGGCTGGAGCGATCTCGAACATCGTTGCGCCGTGCAGGGCAACTTGGATCCCGTCGTTCTTTTCGCGGACTGGAAGGAATTGAAGTCTCGCGCCGAGCACATTCTCCGCCTCGCCGCTGGGCGCCCCGGCCACATCTTCAATCTAGGCCATGGCATCCTGCCCGAGACCCCAGTAGAAAACGTGAAGAACCTGGCCCGCCTGGTGCAAGAATATTCGCCCACGAAGTCGGGCTCCGGAAGCCCGAAGCCCGAGGCCCGAAGCCCGATTCCATGATTCGCATCGCCATCATCGGCGGCGGCATCTCTGGACTCACCGCCGCCTTCACCCTCGAGGGGCCCCGCCGCGCCGGCGCCGTGGAATACACCCTCTACGAATCCTCATCTCGTCTTGGCGGCGTCCTCCGCACCGAGCAAATCCAGGGATGCATCATCGAAGCCGGACCCGATTCCTTCCTCACCGAAAAACTTTGGGCCACCGAGCTCTGCCGCACACTCGGCCTCGGCGACCAACTGATCGGCTCCAACGACGCCGCCCGCAAAACCTACATCCTCGTCCACAGCCAACTCGTCCCCATCCCCGACGGCCTCATGTTCCTCGTCCCAACTAAAATCTTGCCCGCTGCTCTCTCCCCACTCTTCTCCTGGACCACCAAGCTCCGCATGGCGCAGGAGCTATTCCACCCCCCGCGCGCCGCCGAAACCGACGAAAGTGTGGCGTCGCTGGTCGACCGTCACTACGGCGCGGAAATGGTCGACCGCCTCGCCGATCCACTCCTCTCCGGCATTTACGGCGGCGAAGCCGCCAACCTTAGCGTTCGCGCCGTCCTTCCCCGCTTTGCCGAGATGGAGCGCACTCACGGCAGCCTCGGCCGCGCCCTGCTCGCCGCTAGACAAAATTTGCCGCGTCCTGCCAACAAGAGCGTTCGTCCCCTGTTCACTTCGCTCAAGAACGGCATGCAGCAGCTCGTCGAAACTCTCGTTCCCCGGCTCAACTCCGCTTCACTTCTAACCAGCTCTCCGGTGGAATCAATTCAACTAGAATCCGGAGGCTGGAACGTTTCAGCCGGACTGAAGTCCAACCAGTTCGACGCCGTAATCTTAGCCGTACCCACGCACGTCGCCGCGAAGTTACTCGCAATTACCGGCCCGGAGCTCTCCGCCGAACTGGCAGCCATCAATTACAGTTCCTCGATAACCGTCGGCCTCGGTTACGATCGCGAAGTCCGCCATTCCCTCCCACCCGGCTTCGGATTTCTCATCCCGCGCAGCGAAGGCAAACGCCTGCTAGCCGCGACGTTTGTCCACAATAAGTTCCCCCATCGCGCCCCCGAAGATCGCGCCCTGCTCCGCTGCTTCTTCGCTGGATCCAGCGCCGAAAACATCTGGCCTCTCTCCGACGACGCCATCATCGCCGTCGTCCGCAACGAACTGCAGCAGATCCTCGGCCTCCGCGCCGCGCCTCTCTTCGCCCGCGTCTATAAATGGAAGTCCGCCATGGCCCAGTACGGCGTAGGCCATCTCGAACGCCTCAGCCGCATCGACCTCTTGCGCCGGCAATTACCAAAGCTAGCGCTCGCCGGCAATGGCTATCGCGGCATCGGCGTCCCCGATTGCATCCGCTCCGGTCAAGAAGCCGCAAAGCAACTCCTGAATCCCCAAACCCTCGGCTAGTATCTCTACGGAAAACGGGGACGGCACGGCTCGACAACCTGCGGAGAAACCCACAAATGCGCGGGATACCGTGGAAAGAGCGGCGCTTCAGCGCCGCGAAGCGCACCAATCATTGCGGCTTTCGCCGCCGAGCTAAACCTCGGAAATCTACGCCGGAATGCCCGCTTTACTCAGCACCTGCTCCCGCCGTACCCGCGCCACCACCAGCCGAATCTCGTCATACGTGATCTCCGGAGGCAAAGCGTCCTTCAAGGGCTTCAGCCCGTTGATCCCAAACTTGGCGCAGGCCGCCTCGATCACAGCCTGCTTGTTTCGATCAATCCAACCCGGCTCAAACTCCAGGTCGCCTCTTTCCACCAGATTTGCCACGGCGTTCACCACGGTCGATAACTGCCGCCCGCGGATTTTCGCGATGTCCTCAAAACTATTCCCCGCAGCCAGCAAACGCAGAGTCTCCAGCGCGGGCGCAGTCTTCTTCTCAGGAATCGTCGCAGCCCGGGCGCCACCCCCGTAGCGCTCCAGAGCAGCCAGGATATCTCTCCCGTACACCTCGGCCTTTCTCTCACCGATTCCAGTAATGTTCAACAGCTCGCCAATCGAGGACGGTCGCCGCAGGCAAATCTCCTCCAGCGTCGTATCGTGTAGCACCACAAACGCCGGAGTATTGTGTTCCTTCGCCGTAGCGCGCCGCCACTCCCGAAGATATTCGCGCAACTCGGCATCCGCGCCAGAAACTCCCGCTGAAGCCGCCGCAACCCGCTCCCGCGGCGCTTTCCCGGCATAACTAACCGCCCGAGCCGGAGCCGTCATCCACTCCACAGCACTCCCGCACACGTCACAAGCCTCGCACGTCTCCCACTTCGCAACTTCCCCAAAATGCGAGCAAATCTGCCGGTGCCGGCACCGCTTCGACTCCACAAACTCCCGGATAATCCTGTACCGCTCCCAGGCCCGCTCGCGCTCCGCCGCATCCGTAATCTGGTTGGCAAAAAATCCCAGCAGCCCCGCGTCCTTCTTCTGCCACAGCAAAACGCAATCCGCACTCAGACCGTCGCGTCCCGCCCGTCCCGCCTCCTGGTAATACTGCTCAATCGACTTCGGCAGCGACAAATGAATCACCGCCCGCACCGCCGCCTTGTTAATGCCCAACCCAAACGCAATCGTTCCCACCAGCACTCGCACTTCATCCGACATCCACCGTTCCTGATTACGCCTCCGCTCGTCAGCTCCCATCTTCCCGTGGTACCCCACCGCGGCAATCTCCCGATCTTCCAGAAAATCCACCGTCTCCTCCACCCGGTTGATCGTCGGAGAATAAACAATCACATTGCTCCCCGCATAGCTGCGCAGCGCCTTCACCAGCAACTCCATCTGCTCCAGTCCGGCACACTCGCGCACCAGATACCGCAGGTTCGGCCGGTAAAAGCTCGCAATGTATTTATCCGGATCCCGCAACTGCAGTTGCGCCAGAATGTCGTGCCGCACATGCCGCGTCGCGCTCGCCGTGAACGCCGCAATCGGACGATCCGGAAATTTCGTCCGCAACTTGCTCAACTGCCGGTATTCCGGACGAAACTCATGCCCCCACTCCGAGATACAATGCGCCTCATCGATCGCGAAAAATGCAATCGGCACCTGCTGCAACCATCCCATCGTGTCGCCCCGCGCCACCCGCTCCGGCGAAACATACAGCAGCCGGAAAGCCCCCTCCCGCGCCTGCTTCATCACCTTCGTCTGCTCGCTCTCGCTCAGCGTGCTGTTCAACACCGCCGCCGGAATCCCCATCTGCGCCAGTTGCGCAGCCTGATCCTGCATCAGCGCGATCAGCGGAGAAATCACCACCGCCGTCCCTCCCGAAACCACCGCCGGCAACTGGTAACACAAAGACTTGCCCCCGCCCGTCGGCATCACCACGCAAGCATCGTGCCCAGCCAGCAAGCTGCGCACAATCCGCTCCTGCAGCGGACGAAACGCGCTGTACCCCCAATACCGCCGCAGCGGCGTCGCCAGATCCGTTTCCGTGCTCATGAAAAGAGTATAGGCTTAGGCGAAGATTAGGAGAAACTGATTCACGGAGATGTTGTAGAGAACTTTCCAAAGCGGGAACTCCTCAGCCCCTGGCCAACTCCTCGTCCCAATCTACTTTGCAGAAATTGCATTGTGTTTTCGCAATAGATCAATGACTTCCTGGAGAGGTAGCGCCTTCATCGTGTGCCCATTGCTGGTAACATCGTGCGCCCTGAACATGGAGTTATCAATTGCCTCTTCCGTAGCCTCGATCACAGCTTCAAACAATGGAGACATACTCTCATTACTCAAGAGCTCCTTGGGCCGGTATACCGGCTCGCTAGCTTCGATTCGCACATCCGGGGAACTCGAGAAGGTAATCACATAATCCCCGCTGCCGTTGGTGCCGCTCGACCCTGTCCGCGCCAGGCCCATCATCGCTCGCGCCGCCAGTCGGTTAAGGTTTCTATGATCGAGCGGAGCATCAGTCGCCACGACAATCATGCAAGAACCGTCGACCTTCTGCGGCATCCAACTCGCCGGAGTCTTGTTTTCGTCGAATGAGATCTTCGGATAAGTATTTCCCAGCTCCTTGCCAACCGGTACGCCCGCAATGATCAGATTTCCGCCGAAATTTGTTTGCACCAATACCCCAACCGTATACCCACCGAGCGAAGCTGGCAGGCGCCGCGACGAGGTCCCAATTCCCCCCTTGTATGAAAAAGCTATTGTCCCGGTTCCCGCACCCACTGCGCCTTCCTCGACCGGGCCCCCCGCAGCGTTGTTGATTGCGGCAAAAACGTCTTCGGGAGTGATTGGGCGCGACCGAATGTCGCTCAGCCACCCGTCGTTGGTTTCGCCCACCAGAGGATTTACCGACAGCACATTTTCATTTCCCTGAAGCTTGAACGTGTACGTGATTACAGCGTCCGCTACCCTGGGCACGGAGTCCGTTCCGGTCAAGAGAATAGGCGTTTCAATTTCGCCCATTTCGTTCACTTGCGTCGAACCCGCCAGTTTTCCATACGCATTACCCAGAAAAACCGCGCCTGGAACCCTCTCCTTATATAGATTTCCTCCGTGCGGCAAGATGGCAGTGACCCCGGTTCGGATGTTGTCACCACGAATGAGCGTAGTCTGTCCGACCTTGACGCCGCCAACGTCGGTAATCGCATTCAGCGGCCCCGGCGGCAGCACTCCTATTTCTACCCCAAGATCCCGAATCCGCGGCCGGGTTTCCGTTTGCCCGAACATCGCTGCACCCGTAACCGATAACCAAGTAGTAATAACGATGAAGAGAGATTTCATGTTCATGGAGAATTGTTCCCCCGCGCAGAACCGCCCTGTGATCCTCTGTGTCCCCTGTGGTGAAGGTCTTCCTGCCGTGAACGCCTTCGGCGCCATCAAGCCGTCCCATACTTCACCTCCGGATATCTCTTCGCAAACGCAACCCAAACCACCGCCATCACCACAAAGCAAAGAACGCTGCCCTCCGGCCCAACCATCCCTCCCGTAAGCCAGGCCGGCCCGTGAATCGACGACTTCAGCAGATGCCCCGGAAACATCGTCCCACTATCCGGCACCGAATAAAAAAATGTCTCACCCCAATCCCACGCCGCATGGAATCCCACCGCAAACCATAATGTCCCCGTGCGCCGCAGCGTCAGGCAAAAGAAAAACCCAATCACCACCGCCGCCAGCACTCCCGGCCACTGCTCCCCCTCATTCCGCATGTGGAGCAGGCCAAACGTGCACGACAGCACCGCCGCCGCCGGCCAGAAGCCGATCGCCCGCGCCAGCGTGAACTGCGAATAACCCCGGAGCAGAAATTCTTCGAACAATCCCACCAGCAAAAACATTACCGCCCAAAAGACCGCAAATCGAACAATGCGTACACCATGTATCGCCATGTGTCCCAGCGCAAACACCCGCAGTCCATACATTGCCGCCAGCAACAACGTGATGCTCGCAAATCCCCACAACACGCCAACCCAAAATAATTTCCCGAACGCCTGTCGTCCCGGCAAACCAAACGCGCCCCAAGGCCTCCGCTCAACTCTCGCCAACACCAGCGCCGGAACCACCGCCGCGGCCAGCACTCCCAACTCGTCCAGCATCATGCCCCAGAGCCCGCTCACCCCCAGCGCCGCCGACCCAAGCCAGCGTCCGGCCACAAACTGCAGCGGATAAAACATCGCCACATAAAATGCGAACCCCCACCCCGCTCTCAGCCCGTCCCCATCCAGAAACACCGTCCGCACATACGAAGGCTGCACCGCCGCCGCAAAATCCGGTGCGGGACTCTTCGCTTCCGGCGAAATGTCAGCCCCCTCATCCATTTTCAAGCCCCACTGGAAACGCTTGCTCCCGCCGCAGAAGTTTCTCCCAAACAGCTCGCTCATGGTAAAACACATCGTCCTGCCTTATGACCCGTTTTTTCACCCGCGAACGCTTCGGACGCCCCCAATTCCTCGCCGCCGCCTTGCTCTTCGCCTTCCTCGCGCAGGGAATTTGGCTCGTCCATGCTGAACTCGCTCAATCCCGCTCACCCACCGCCTCCGAGGATGTCCGCATCGACGCAGGATGGCTTCAACTTCACGGCGCCCGTATCGCCGGCGCACCCTTCTCCGATATCTCCTTCGGACTTCCTCTCGAGTTTTCCCAATCCGAAGGTTACGACACCGAGCACTCCCCACTTCTCTACCTGGTAACCGCGACGCCTTTGCTCGCGTCGCCCCCGAGCTGGCTCGATCCCCAATCTTCCTCCAGTTGGCGCTGGCTCCCGCACCTTCCTTTCCTCGCCTGCGGCGTTTTCCTCGGCTCATCGCTCTGGTACGTAGCCCGCCGCCTCTGCGGCAATACCGGCGGATTCCTGGCCCTAACCCTCTATTGTTTTTCCCCCTCCATGATCCAGGCCAGCGCTGTCTGGCACACCAAGCCTGAAATCCTGGCGGCCTGGGGATCCTTCGGCGCCATCTTCACCGCCATCGCCGTAGCCCACACTCTCTACGCCCCCCGCGAAGTCATCCTCTGGAACTGGCGCCGCATCATTTTGCTCGGCGTGTCTCTAGCCATCGCCGTCGGCTCCCAGTTCTCCATGATCATCGTCGTGCCCTTAGCTCTAATGTTCATGCTCTACCTAGCTCCCATCCGCCGCGCCGCGGCCCTCATCATCTGGCTAGCCGCCTGCCTCCTTGGGTTAACCTTGCTCTTCGCCACATATTTCTTCCATCTCCAAGCCTTTTGGGGAAGCCTGCGCCACGCCTCCTTCTGGGGAGCAACCTGGCGCGCCTTCACCGTTCGCGGAGTCTACGTCCAGGTCGCGCTCGAACTTCTGCGCGCCTGTCCGCCGCTCGCCATACTCCTTCCCGTCGCCGTCGTTACTTACATTCTCTGGCGCCGCACCCGCTACTTCGGCAACACCGCTCCCGGCCTCGTCGCCCTGCTCTTCGTCGCTCTCGGCATGGCTCATCCCCACCTCGCCGGTGCCGGATTCCTTCTCGCTTCCATTCCTTTTACCCTGATCTTCGTCTCCGGCCTCCTCGCCGACCTCATGGAAACATCCTTCCGCCAGCTCGTCACCGCCACCGTCTGGGGATTACTCGCCGCCTATATCCTCTGGAGCCTCCAAGCCCTAACCCGCGTCCCAACCGGCTAATCTTGATAAGGTGCGCCGAGCCGCACGTGTGGAGCGGGCACTCCTGCCCGCTTGCCTTTGACGTTGCTCTCCCCTTGGAGTCCCTTAACTCCCTCGACACTTCCGTAACGCATCTTCCCCTCAAAATCGTTGCTAACCTCATAGCGAACTCCCCCAGGAGACATTTCCATGCGATTCGCGGTCGATATCGATCTAGCTGTATTCCTTTACGCCACCGGAAAACTCCTCTTCACAGCACTGCCCACTCTGCGCAAAAGCACGCCGCACATTCCCGCTCTCTATCAGATCGAAAACGTCCCCGAAGCCTCTCTCACCAAAGCCCAAGCAAATTATTTCGTGCCCTACGACGAAAAATTGGCCGCCATGAACTACCGCCCGGTCTGCACCTATCTCATCAGCAACTATGGCAAAAACCTGACGCGCCACTACCTGAACCCTGCCGAGAACTCGCGCTGTGAGGTGGTGATCCACGAACTGAACCTAACGGTCGAGGGCAAACAAGCCTTCGTCAGCAGTTGCGTGATCCATTTCCACAGCCGTTTCACCGACGACCGCGTTCTCACCACCCGCAACATGAAACTGAAGAAGATCCTCGACAATCCGCCCTATTGGGTGCTGCAGGAGTGTCCCCAGATCGACGACCCCGCAAAGTTGAAGCGCATCCACGACTCCCGCGCTCAGACCATGGGATGCCCCGTCGCCCCTCTCACCGACGTCGACCGCATCCTCAAAGCCGTTCAAAGCGAACACGAGCGCTTCAGCGCTTATCAGCTTTCCGTGGGAGGCTACCAGCCTCTGCCCGGCGAAGACAGCTACACCTTCACTGATAAAGTCTACCGGCGCGGCCTTCGCAACTATTTCAATCCTTTTGCCCAAGGCTTTTCCGCCCAGCGTTTCTTTTCCGTAGCAATCCTCGCAGCCGCCCTGACGGTCTTCGCCCGCCTCGAATACGCCCCCGCTGCCGCTCATGCCTTCCGTACTCTCGGCCTCCCTGGCGAATTCGCTGCTCAGGCCGTAATCCGGCTCTGTTACATCGTCGCGGGAGCTCTCATCGGCTACTTCTTCGAACGCGAAACCTTCCTCTGGGGCTGCCTCCTGACCTACCTTCCGGTCCGACTCTTCGTCAGCGGTGACCTTGGCCCCATTCCTTACAGCGCTCTCGCCGCAGCAGTCGCCTACTGCGTAGCCCAGATCAAGAAACGCCGCCGCGCCGTCCTGATCCCCCAACCCGCCCCCGTGATGCGGAAGCAAGTAACCGCGCCGCAATAGAGCTTTTCCTCTGTGAACCCCAGTGTCCCCTGTCGTTAAGCCTTTGACCTCTCGGATCGCGGATAACAATTCTCTACAATTCCCACGCATCAACCCCACCGCCCCGCGATCTAAACTGTACAGATTAGAGGTGCGCCATGACCCATCCGCTGGAGTATCATATTTCCGTGCGGCCCCCAACCCCGGCTTCGCTCGCGCTTTTCGCGATACTCTCGCTCCCGCTTCTTCTCGTCTCCAGCAGCCCTGCTCAAAACAACGGAGCATCTTCCGCTCACGCCGTCAGCGCCCCCAGTTCCAACTCTCACGTGCCGACCAACTCCCGCGTCCCGTCCACCAAAACTCCCGCCCCCAACCATGCCAACCCGCAACCTGGCCCTTCAAACGCCCCGGCCTACTACTATCCGTTCGTGTACGCAGTGCCCGTGCCTTACGCCGTAAATATCGACGACAGCGGAGCCCCTGCCGACAATGACCCTGACTACCAGGGTGGCCCCACCGTCTTCGACCGTCGCGGCTCCGGACCCGACTCCTATATTCCTTCTGACCCCGCCGAATCGAACACCGCCGAAGCCCGGCCAGACTTCGCCTCCGCCAGTTCCGACTCCGATCCCGAACCACCCGCCGATCCCACCATCCTGGTCTTCAAAGACGGACATCAGCTCGAGGTCGCCAACTACGCCATCGTCAGCCAGACTCTTTACGACCTAACCCCCGGCCATCCTCGCAAGATCGCTCTCGCCGATCTCGACCTCGCCGCCACCCAAAAGCAAAACGACGACCGCGGCATCCCCTTCGACCTGCCGCCCTCGGCCCAGGCAAATTGAAATGCGCCCTCAACCCATATTCGCCCTCATCGCATTGTTGACTGCTCTGACCCCATTACTCGCAGCCCAAAGAGCACCTGCGCACCCGGCCGCTCCCGCCCACCCCACGATCCCGCACTTCAATCTCCCCGCCGCCAATTTCGCTTTTGGTCAAGCCGCGCGCCCATTCGGATTCCGCCGCTCGTCCCCCTTCACCTCGCTGCCCTTCCCGTTCTTCGGAGATTCATTCAACCTCGACGATCTCTACTCCAGCGGCTATCCCGTAGCCTCGCAACCGCCCGTCTTCCTGTTGCAAGCCGCCAGCGCCCTAGCCGGTCCCGCAGGATATCTGACCCACTCTGATTTCCTCCGCCCCGGGAACACCCCCGATCCATCCTTGTCCGCTCCCCTGATGATCGAACTCCAGAACGGCAAGTACGTCCGCATCACCGGCAAGGCAGCCGACGGCGAGGCCCTGCCGCTAGCGTTTTCCCCAAACCAAACTCACTCGAAATCAGCCAGCTTTCATTCCAAGGCGCCACCCGAAAAAGCCGTCATCCCGAGCGCAGCGAGGGACCTTGGTTTCGCCAGCATCACCACACCCCCACCCCGCGAACTCCCACCCATCCTCCTAATCTTTCGCGACGGACACAGCCAGGAAGTCCGCGACTACACGATCGCCGACGGCACTCTCTACGCCCGGGGCGACTACTACACCGACGGCTACTGGACCAAAAAAATCGCCCTCACAACTCTCAACATCACCGAAACGCTGCAAGCCAACAACGAACGCAACGTAAAATTCGTCCTTCCCGCATCTCCCAACGAAGTAATCACCCGCCCCTAACAGCTTTTCGGTGAGTCCGATGCGCAAGCATGGAAGTAACCGCTCGTAATTAAGACGGACGCATACGGTCAAGAATGGACGCACGCGGTCAAGACGCACGCCCACAATTAAGATGGCCGCATACGGTTAAGATTGGCGCATGCGGTCAAGACGCACGCATATGGTTGAGACGGACGCATGTCGTTAAGACGGACGCATGCTGTGACGTGGAAGAGCGGCGCTTCAGCGCCGCGTCGCGCCTGAGATCGACCGGGGCTTTAGCCCAGGGCCCGCGAGGCAGAACCGCTAGAAGCAATAATCTAGACGCAGCCTTCCACGTCCCAAATCGTGTTACAATATCCTTCGGCGAAAGCCAACTAACCACCTGCAAATGCAACCGTTTAGCCCAACATTCACCGTCTCGGCAGTTAGCCAAGAAAACCCAGAAGCCAAAGACCTAAGACCCAAGACCTAAACCATGCCCGACGATCAAAATCCCGAACTCCCCCTCACTCCTCCGCCGCCCGGCGACACCGGTCCCGGCGCTCTGCACATTCAGCCCGTCAACATTGAAGACGAGATGCGCAAGTCGTATCTCGACTATTCCATGTCGGTCATCATCGGCCGTGCCCTCCCCGATGTTCGCGACGGACTCAAGCCCGTCCACCGCCGCATTCTCTACACCATGCAGCAGATGGGACTCCAGCCCAACAAAGCCACACGCAAATGCGCGCGCATCGTTGGCGATGTCATGGGCAAGTACCACCCGCACGGAAATTTAGCCGTCTATGACGCTCTAGTGCGCTTAGCACAAACCTGGAGCCTGCGCTACCCACTGATTTTCGGACAAGGAAATTTCGGCTCCGTCGATGGCGACCCTCCTGCAGCCGATCGCTACACCGAAGCCAAACTAGCGCAAGTCGCAACCGCGCTCTTAGAAGATCTCGACAAAGAAACCGTAGACTTCCGCCCCAACTACGACGGCAGCGAAGTCGAGCCCGACGTTCTTCCCACGCGCATTCCGAATCTTTTGATCAACGGCTCCGACGGCATCGCCGTCGGCATGGCCACAAAAATTCCGCCGCACAATCTCACCGAGATCGTCGACGCCACCATTACCCTCATCAACAATCCCAACGCCCAGCTCGCCGAAATTCTAAAATTCGTTCAGGGACCAGACTTCCCCACCGCCGGCATCATTCACGGACGCGCCGGCGTCTTCGAAGCCTACCGCACCGGCCGCGGCCGCTTCATGATGCGCGCCAAAGCCGCCATCGAAAATATTTCCAAAGATCGCCAGGCCATCATCGTCACCGAAATTCCCTACCAGGTAAACAAAGCGCGTCTCGTCGAACGCATCGCGCAACTCGTCAACGACAAAGACATCGAAGATATTTCCGACATTCGCGACGAAAGCGATCGCGACGGCATGCGCATCGTAGTCGAACTCAAGCGCGGAGCCGAACCCCAAATCGTTCTCAACCAGCTCTTCAAGCACACCGCCATGCAGGAAGGCTTTTCCATGATCCTGCTCGCGGTGGTCAACGGCCAGCCCCGCGAAATGGGACTGATTCAGGCCATCAAACACTTCATCAATCACCGCGTCGAAGTCGTCCGCCGCCGCACCGCCTTTCTTTTACAGAAAGCCAAAGACCGCGAACATATCCTCGAAGGCTATCTCAGCGCTCTCGATCACCTCGACAACGTAATCACCATCATTCGCGCCAGCGCCAATCGCGCCGAAGCCCGAGAAAATCTAGTCGCCTATTTCGGCGGCAAGAAAATCGACATCAACACCACTGGCCGCGCTCCCAAACAGGATCCCGAAAAGCCTTTCACCACCCGCCAGGCCGAAGCCATCCTCGAACTGCAACTCCACCGCCTCACCAAGCTCTCCATCGACGAAATTTCCAACGAACTGAAAGAAGTCCGCGGCCGCATCGAAGACTACGAATCCATCCTCGCCTCCGAAAGCAAGCTCCGCAAAGTAATCATCAAGGAATTAGAAGAAGTAAAAGAACTCTACGGAGACGAACGCCGCACCCGCATCGAAGACGAAGCCGCAGAAATCGTCCTCGAAGACTTAATCGCCGACGAGCAAGTAGCCGTAACCTTCAGCCACTCCGGCTACATGAAGCGCACGCCAATCTCCACCTACCGCATGCAGCGTCGCGGAGGCACGGGCCGCACCGGCATGAAGACCCGCGAAGAAGATTTCGTCGAGCACCTCTTCATCGCCTCCACTCACGCTTACATCCTTATCTTCACCAACAAAGGCCGCGTCTACTGGATCAAGGTTTACGAAATTCCTGACGTCAGCGCCGCCGGTCGCGGCAAGCACATCGGCAACCTCATCGGACTCCAACCCGGCGAGACCGTCCGCACCATGCTAGCCGTCCGCAATCTCGAAGAAGAAAACAAATACATTTTCTTCGCCACCCGCAACGGCCTCGTGAAAAAATCCGAGCTCCGCGAGTTCATGCACGTCCGCTCCAACGGCATCAACGCCATCAACATTGAAGAAGGAGACGAACTCGTCGCCGCCCGCATCACCAACGGTAACCAGATCGTCTTCATCGCTTCTCACGAAGGCATGGCCGTCCGCTTCGACGAAAACCACGTCCGCCCCATGGGCCGCGCCGCCTACGGTGTGAATGGAATTAATCTGGAAGAGCGCGATTACGTAGTAGGCATGACGGTCACTCCAAAACCGAGCGACACGGGGACGACCACGGCCCATGTGGGGACAGCCGCCTCGGCTGTCCCGGGAGCGACAGCGACCGAAGGCGAAGGAAAAGCCGACTCCGAAATCCCGCCCGGTGAAGTCGTCGACCTAACCCAAAAAGGCAACCTAATCCTCTCCGTCACCGAAAACGGCTACGGCAAACGTACCCCCGCCGACGAATACCGCCTAACTAATCGCGCCGGCAAAGGCGTCATCAACGTGAAGACCACCGAACGCGTCGGCAAAGTTGTCGCCATCGCCCTGGTCGACGAAAACTCCCAGGTCATGCTCATCAGCCAATACGGCAAAATTATTCGCATGGATTCCAAAACCATCCGCGAATCCGGCCGCAACGCCCAGGGCGTTCGCCTGCTCCACATGGAGCCCGGCGACCGCGTAGCCGCAGCCGTAGTGTTAGCCCCCGAAGAAGAACCCAACGGCAACGGAGGCACGCTACTGCAATAACAGGATTCTCGAATGGTGTGGCGTGGGCGCCCTCGCCCGCGCTGTGATAAGCCCTTGATCTTGACCTCGACCGCACCGCCCTCAGAAGGGGTGCCCCATCTTTCGCGTCCTCTGCGAAAGGTGGCGACCACGGACTCCCGGAGTACCGTGGAAGAGCGGCGCTTCAGCGCCGCGTAAGCTCACGCAATCGCTGCAGGGCTTTAGCCCCCGACGACCGCGCGACGCCTCTCGCCCGAACTACTCCACCGGCGTAGCAATAAACCCCTCCGAAACCGCCGCCGGCGTTACCACATATCCCACGATCTGTCCGCTGTCATTAATCCCGAACGCAATCGTATCCGTCGCCTTCGGAACATTGAATGCCGTATATTTCCCCGCCTTGAACGTGAACCCATGCGTAACGTTCGCCGAATCCGTGTAGTATCCCACCACTTCCCCGTGATTATTAATCCCGCCCGGATACGTGTCGATCGCTCCCGGATAATTCAGCGCCCCAATAATCTTGCCCTCGCTGTTTCCCAGAAACCCGTGGTAAAAGCCGCTGCCGTCCACATACTCGCCCACGATTTGCCCCGCGTTGTTGATGTCGTCCGGATAGGTGTAGACCGCGTCCGGATAGTTGATATTCGTGACCTCGTCCGCCACATTCACAAAACCCTGATAAATACTGCCGTTGTAATACAGCCCCACAAAATCCCCGTTGTCGTTCACACCATACACGTCCGTTGAATCCCCCGCATCGACGGAATAAGTAATGTACTTCCCGCCCATGTGTTCATACCCCTGGTAAATCACCGTCCCGCCACTGTCGTTCAAATAGTCGCCGGTGATCTCGCCCTTATTGTTGATCCCGTTTGCCCGGTCAAAATTGTCGTTGCTGTCGGGGTCGACCACATGCACAATCTCGCCTGTCGTCAGCCGCTCAAAGCCGGTCGAAGCAGTCACTCCGCCAACCGTCGTGTGGTAGAGACCCACCACGTCGCCCGCATTGTTGATCGCCGTCACGAAGATTCCCGTCTCCTTCGCATGCGCCGCAAAGTAGACATACGTGTACTTCGTCTGCGCACTCCCACTCGCGCTCAGCACGGCGCACACCAGCCCGTACCACAGCAATTTGCCAGGATTTTTCCCAAACATACTGACCCCTCCAGGGTTGCAGAAAAATTCCAGCCGCTCCAGCGGCCGCAGACACTCCACCGCCTCGCAACCAATCAAAGCGTGTGGATAAGACAACTCGGGGGAAGATTCTTGCGACGCAACGCCAGCATCAGCGTTCCTGCGCTGGATTCGGGGGGAACCTCTACGCAACAGGCCCGCCAGTATGGCACTCCAGCTTTTCTCAGTCAAGCCGAAAAACGGCCGGGTATTGGTGCAGCGCGATTGTCATCCTGAGCAAGCGTTCTCTGCGCAGCGAAAAGCCTGTCCCGAGCTTGCCGAGGGAATCTGGGCGAGCCGCACGCCTCCTCGTAGCCTGCCCTGAGAGAGCGTCCGAAGGGCGCGTTTGGCTCGCTTCCTTATCAACCTGCACCACTGCCAACGGCCGGGTAGCGTCCCGATTTCGATCTTGCTTTTCTTCGCGGCCTTCGCGAATCCTTTGCGATCTTTGCGGTTAAGGGCTCCGACTTCGCAAACTGAGGAACGGCCTGTCCTCATACCAACCCTACCGCTTCACTCCCTGCTTCCGATTAATCTCCCGCGAAAACTCCGTAAAGAAGTTCAGCAAAGTCCCCCACCCCACCTGCTGCACCATCGCCTGTCCACCTTCAGCAAACGCATTGTGCGAACCAGGCTTCCAGGCCGTAGAAATCATTCCTCCGCCAAACGCGCCGCCATACAGCGCCCACTGCGGCCTCAAATGCTCCTCGCTGCGATCGTAAGTCACTAAATTCCGGATGAACGCATGCCGCGTCCGCGGCCACAGCCCATCGCACTTGCACTTGTCATATCTCACCTCATATCCCAGCGCCGCGTTCCCCACCGCCGCCAGGCTATTCGCCGCAATGAACTGCCCTTCTCGCGACGCAAACCGTTTTCCGTACCCTCCCCACCCCCCGCCCCACTGCCACGGAGTCCCGCGCGCCTGATCAATCAACGCCCCAAACATTCTCTTCACGTACGCACTCGGAGTCGTCAGCGTCTGCCGCAAATAAATCTCCTTCCGCTGTTCCGCAGTCAGCGTAACCAGCTGCCGGTTCCGGCCCACATAAACTCCCGCAATCCACCCCGACTCCCAGTCTCGAGCCTTCAGCAATCCCGCCGTTGCCACGTCCTTAGTCTTGTCGGCAACAGCCACCACCGGATTCCCACTCTCATCCTTCTTAGTCGCCCCCGGCGCATCTGGAACCTGCTGCTGCCCCGCCCCCTGCCCAGCGCTCGGAGCAGTGCTCGGAGAAGAATTTTGCGTAGCGTCCGGGGGAGAGTTCTGTGCCGGATTCTGAGCCGGCTCACCCCCCTGCGCCCACACCAGTCCCGCCGTTAACCCAATCATCAGCAGAAGTAACCCCCACCTTCTCCCGCGCACCCCTCGCGTACTCGCCTTTGACCTCTCCGCCAAAACCAATCCCCCAGTAGTAGATTCCTTTGGATGCAACAATCCACCCAGATGAAATCATAAAGATTTGGAGCGCCAAAATGTTGGTGGACGAACGGGCGCATCAAGGAATGTGGGGATCGTTTTTCCGCGCGAATCCGTGAAAATCCGTGGCAAAAGAATTCTTCCTACCCGCGCTCAAACGCATGCTTCCTCTCCAACGCCTCCACCGCCGCCCGCATCGCACTTTCAAATCGCTCCGCCTGACCCATCAGTCCCGCGGTAGCGCTCGCCCACTCTCCGTCGATCCGCACCATCCCATCCCCAGCCAGCCGTCCCGCAATTTCCAGCAAATGCCCCGGAGTGCTCTCCAAATACTGCGCATCCGTAGGATCCCCAACCCAAACCCGAGACCCGTCGCTCTCGGCACTAGCTACTGGGTACTGGGTACTGCTCCTAGTCCCCCAATAAACCTTCCGCTCCAAAAACTCCGCAATCGCCTCATCCGTAGCTTTCCCAAACACCCACTTCCCCCGCTTCACGTCATAATGCCGGCTGGAGAACGCCACCGGCTTCAGCTTCCCCGACTTCACAAATTCCAGCTGCCGCTGATCCACTTCCTTGCGCAGCGCATTGATCACCGGAGCCTCCACATCCTTCGGTTCCAGCGACGCCACCACCTCCCGCACCACCGCCGACAAATTCACCGCCACCGGCGCATGCAGCCCATCCGTATTCTCCAGCCGGATGTCCCCATGCAACACCCAGAAATCCGCCCCCGAAGTCGACCGGTGAAATGGCCACTCCAAAGAAATAGTCAACGGCAACCCCGTCATCGTCACCCAAATCTTTTTCTCGTTCCCAGCCTGCGTCATCGTCAAACTCACCTCTTCGGACTAAGATTGATCGAACTATGTCGGACTAAAAGTTTCCTGTCATGCTGAGCGAAGTGAGATCGTCCAAAGGACGATCTCACGCAGTCGAAGCACCCCATACCCGCCGTCACCACCACAAGCCCTCCAGGAGTTCCTATCCCGGCTCTGAGCGGCGCACGCCCAGCTCCCAAATCCACCGAACTCTACCGAAGGGTTTTCTCCAGGTACTCGGTACTAGGTACTAGCTACTAGCTACTTCTTCCTAACCTTCCCGCCCATCCGCAAAAGTTTCCGCACCGTCCCCGTAGGCAGCCGCTTCATCTGATCATGCAACTCCGTAACCGCATCAAAAAATCCCGCCATAGCCGCCAGCCGCTCCCGGGTAAAATCCGCCCCTGCTTCCTCCGGATCCAGCTCCTCCAAACTCCTCCTCAACATCTCCCGCGTCGGATCGATCTCCCTCCGCTTCCTCTGCTCAATCACCAGCCGGAACATCTCCCACACATCTTTCATCGACTCATAATGCTCCCGCCGGTCTCCCAGCACATGCACCGCCCGCACAATTCCCCAACCCTCCAGCTCCCGGATCGACGTACTCACATTCGACCGCGCCACACTCAGCGTCTCCGCAATCTCCTCCGCCGGCAGCGCCCCCGGCGACAAATACAGCAACGCATGAATCTGCGCCACCGTCCGGTTGATCCCCCACCGCGTCCCCATCTCACCCCAATGCAAAATGTACTGCTTCTGCACCCCAGTCAAAGTCGCCATATCAGTACTTTCAGTTCAATCAGAATCTACAGAACGCACCCCGCCCTGTCAACAACCCTGCCCTCAAGCCTTTTCCCGGATCTTGTCATTCCGAACGAAGTGAGGAACCTGCTTTTCGCCGCCCGCGCCGGCCCGGCGTCAGGCGGCTCCGCTTTGGATTCGTATCAGGCCATCGCTTCAGCGATGCCGTAAACGCGACACCATCGACTGCGCCTTCAAGCGCTGGGGGAGAAAGAGAAATGTCTGGCGCCACCGTGGAAGAGCGGCGCTTCAGCGCCGCGAAAGCGCCCAATTAAGAGCGGGCTTTAGCCCCCGTGGTCGACCTTGTCCTCGCTGCCAGGTACCAGGGACTCGCGACCAGGCTCTGCCGCTACCTTCTTCTTCGGAGTAGCCTTCTTTGCCGCCTCGGCCCGCTTCCGCTCCTGATGCCGCCGGTCATGAAACGCTTGGTCCGACCCTTGTTTCTTCATCCCTCCAGCTTGCCACACCCCCGCCAACATATCCAGCCCAGCCCAAAATCCAGACGCCAGCTCCCCAGGGCAGTTCGGCGCGTAGACGACTGTGTCATCCTGAGCGTAGCCGTTTTTCAGGCGTAGCGGAGAGGCTTGCCCTGAGCGAAGCCGAAGGGATCGCCCGCCTAACCGCTCCAGCGCGTAAGCCAAACTCCAGCACTACGGCAACCCATTTGCACCTTGACAAGCCCTCAGCCACCGAACATAATTCTCCCCACGTTTTGGGCACTCCGCTCTTCCTCCACTGCCCGGAACCAAGTCTCCTTACCGGCTTTTTGCCTAAGCAGTCGGGCCCTTCGGAAATCCAGATTCCCTGAAGGAGAAATTCTCCCATGAAGCTCCGCCTCGTTTGCCTGTTGCTCGGATTCCTGTCTCTAGTTCTTTCTCTGGCCGCTCAGACGGCCAACAGCAACTCTGCCTCGGCCCAGGTGCCGCCGCTGATCCAGTTCTCCAACATCGCCACCGACGAAGGCGGCAACACGCTAAACGGCGTGGTAAGCATCTCCTTCTCGCTCTACACCGCGCAGCAAGGCGGCGAGCCGCTGTGGACGGAGACGCAGAATAATGTCCAACTCGACCCAACCGGGCACTACTCAGTGCAACTGGGCATCACCCAGCCGAACGGCGTGCCCACCACTTTGTTCACGACGGGCGAAGCGCACTGGCTGGGCGTGCAGATCGCAGAGCAAACACCGCAACCGCGGGTGCTGCTGCTCAGTGTGCCTTATGCACTGAAAGCCGGCGACGCCGCAACCATCGGCGGATTGCCGCCCTCAGCCTTCGTGCTGGCGGCCTCACCGAACGGAGCCGCTGCGACCTACATCGCGGACTCAACCGCCGGGCAGAGCGTTTCGCCCGGGACAGCTACCGACGTGACCACGACCGGCGGCACGGCCAACTTTCTACCGCTCTTCAACGGGGCCTCGACGATTATCGATTCGGTGGTGTTCCAGTCGGCCACGTCGCCGTTCAAGATCGGCATCAACACGGCTACTCCCGCCACCACGCTGGACGTAAAGGGCGCGGGCACCATTCGCGGCATCCTCAGCTTGCCGGCCAACGGGACGGCGACGGCGACCGCGGGCGCAAACTCGCAGCCGCTGAACCTGGTGGCTTCGGCGTTCAACAGCGGCACCAGCGCTGCGGCCAATCAGACCTTCCAGTGGCTGGCCGAACCGGCGAGCAATGACAGCACGACGCCTTCGGGGACATTGAATCTTCTGTTTGGCGAAGGCACGACCAAACCGTCCGAGACCGGATTGCACATCGCCAACAACGGGCTGATCACGTTTGCCACGGGCCAGACATTTCCCGGCACTGGCACCGGCGACGGCACCGTGACCAGCGTCGCCAGCGGAGCGGGTCTGACGGGTGGACCGATCACCGGAAGCGGGACGCTAAGCATCGCCACAAGCGGCGTGACCAACGCTATGCTGGTCAATCCGTCGCTGACGGTGGCCGTAGGCGCGGGACTGACGGGCGGCGGCTCGGTGGCGTTGGGCGCCAGCACCACTCCAATCAGTCTCGCGACCAACACCTGCGCCTCGGGCAGTGCGCTCACCGCGCTGCCGTTCACCTGCTCGCCTTTCGCTGCGCTGGGGACCAACAGGTTCACCGGCAATCAGACCATCAACGCGAGCACGGGGAACGCCCTGACTGCCACAGCCTCGAGTGCCTCGGCTTTGGGGCTCGTCGGCTACAACAACGCCACCACGGGAAATGGCGTTGGCGTCCAAGGACAGTCCTACAGCCCGCAAAACGCTGCGGGCGTCGCCGGATACAGCCTGTCAACCACAGGCACTACCTACGGCGTGCTCGGGGTAAGCGACAGTTCAGCAGGATTGGGAGTGTATGGGTCCGGCGCGACGGGAGTGGAGGGTCTGACTGGGGCTGCAACCGGCTCCGGAGTGTATGGAGTCAACCAATCCACTTCAGGAAATGCCTACGGCGTATACGGCCAGAGCTCAAGCACGGCTGGAACCGGTGTGTATGGGTCAGGCAGTGGCTCGGGAGTAACGGGTTTCAGCTCCAGTACCACCGGCAACGGAGTGGTTGGCATCAACACCAATGGCGGAAACGCCGCCTCCTTTACGGGACCCGTCGTCGTCAGCGGCAATCAGACGGTCAGCGGGAACGTTACCGCTACCGGGACAGTCACCGGCGCGACAGTGACAGGCACGGCGACGGTGAACGGCGGGATAGTCAATGCCACCACCAGCTACGACCTTGGGGGCAGCCTCTTCGCTTCCGGGTCCATTGGGGGCGGAAACGCGTTCCTCGGCTTCGCCGGAAACATCACGAATTTTTGCGACGGCAACGCCCTCTATGGCTGCGATAATACCGGCGCTGGGGCGAACGCGCTTCAACAAAACACCCAAGGCTTCGAGAACACTGCCATCGGCTATTACGCGCTTCAAAATAACACCACGGGCGCTGGCAACACCGCCAGCGGCGTTAAGGCGCTCGTCTCGAACTGTTCCGCCAGCGCAGCGTGCGATATCTCCCAGGGCACTGGCAACACCGCCAGCGGCTTTGAGGCGCTTCAAAGCAACACCACAGGCTCCAGTAACACTGCCCTTGGCATCGCTGCTGACGTGGGTTCCGGCGCGCTCACCAACGCCACTGCTATCGGCGCTAACGCTGAGGTCACGGCCAGTAACGCCATGGTGCTGGGCGGCATCAGCGGAACGAACAACGGCACCAGTGTCAGCGTCGGCATTGGCACCACCGCTCCCGGTTCCACGCTGGAAGTTGCCTCCACCAACAACACGGGCTTGGGGCCGACACTGACGCTGACGAACGGGGGAGTAGGCAGCAACGTGTCGAGTTCGCTCGACTTCAATACCTTCCCACCAACCTACGGGACGGGGTACAACCCCACCGCGAGGATCTTGGCCACCGATGATGGACATTACAGCAGCAACCTGATCTTCTCCTCGAACACGCCAGGGCGCAGAGTGACGGGCTGAGGACTAACATGACCATTGATTCCAGCGGCAATGTTGCCATCGTAGGCACGCTCAGCAAGGGCGGAGGCTCGTTCAAGATCGACCACCCGCTCGATCCCGCGAACAAGTACCTCTACCACTCCTTTGTCGAATCACCCGACATGATGAACATTTACAACGGCATGATTGTCCTGGACGCAAACGGCGAAGCGGTCGTGGGCCTGCCCGATTGGTTCGAGGCGCTGAATCGCGACTTTCGCTATCAACTGACACCTGTCGGCGCGCCCGGACCGAACCTCCATATTGCTGAGGAAGTGGCCAACAACCAGTTCAAGATTGCCGGCGGAAAACCTGGAAGTAAAGTTTCCTGGCAAGTGACGGGCATCCGGCACGACGCCTACGCTGACGCCCACCGCATTCCGACTGAAGTGGAAAAGCCACCGCAAGGATCAGGGCCGCTACCTGCACCCCGAACTGTTCGGCGCACCCGCCGAGCAGGCCATCGGCTACCATGCTCCCGTGTCCCCGAAGCACCCCGAGAAAGACCGTGTGTCGTCATTGCAAACGCTACCTGCCCTATCAAGGTAGACAAAGAGAGTACTCTGTCATGCTGAGCGAAGTAGGATCGTCCAAAGGACGATCCTACGCAGTCGAAGCACCCCATACCAGCCGCAACCACTCCAAGCCCGAACGGAGTTTCAACCACGAGCCCCACCCGCGCTCCTCGGCACAAAGCAGCACCGAACTTCCGCGAAATGTTGGCACCTCGCAGCTGGCAACGGACAGCCAACGTTGTCTACAATCGAACTCCACATGCACCCCGCCCGCATCGCCGAACTGCTCCAACCCTTCCTATCAGACCCTTGTCATTCCGAACCGGGCGGAAAGCCCGGTGAGGAACCTGCTGTCCTCTCCGCACCCCAACTCCAAAACATATCGACGTACATCGATATACTCACGCGCTGGAACGCCCGCATCAACCTAACCGCCATCCGCGACGAAGAAGAAATAGTAACCCGCCACTTCGGCGAATCCCTCTTCGCCGCCCGTCATTTATTTCCTCGTGTTTCCTCTGCGCCCTCTGTGGTGAAAGATTTTGACTCCCCCGAAGCCCGAAGCCCAAAGCCCGAAGCCCGCATAGCGGACCTCGGCTCCGGCGCAGGCTTCCCCGGCATCCCAATAAAACTCTGGGCCCCGAGCATCACTCTCACGCTGATCGAATCGAATCAAAAGAAGGCAACCTTCCTCCGGGAAATAACCCGCGCCCTTACATTGACGGACGTCTATATACAAAACGCCCGCGCCCAAACCCTCCCCCGGCCACCTTCGACGTCGTAACCCTCCGCGCCGTCGAGACTTCCCCGAGATCCTCCCCGCTAGCCGCCACCCTCCTGGCCCACGCCGGCCGCCTGGCCCTCCTGATCGGCTCCTCCCAGCTAGACGTCGCCCGTTCCGCCCTCGCAAACCTGACCTGGGCTCCTCCAATCCCCATCCCGCACTCCCGCTCCCGCATCCTGCTGATCGGCACATCAGAACCAAGAAATTAAACAAGTGGAACGTAGTTGAGGTTTATAGGTCCTTCCAAAGCCTAATATGCCGGATAAACCCACGAAAGTGGTCCAGCACTCACTTAATGATTGCCAAAATACCAGCGATCACTTGAGTGTTCCAACCGGAACACTTAGCACAATGTTCCAACCGGAACATTTAAGCGATATGTTCCGACTGGAACACTTAAGCAATATGTTCCAGCTGGAACGTTTAGGGCGATGTGTTCCGACTGGAACACATCCGACAGCAATGTTCCATGTTCCGAACACTGGAACATCTCTTCGCATGCCTTGAAACATTCCGCTGAATGTTCCAGCCGGAACATTGGACGCGTTTTGCACACAAATTCGCACTTGTGATGGTAATTCGACCTTGCATTCGAAACGCTGAATCGCACTATTCTGCGAACAGCTCTGGCTCCTCGACAATTTATGGGACGCGTCATCGCTGTTGCCAATCAGAAGGGCGGCGTGGGTAAGACTACGACTGCCATCAACCTAGCCGCGTCCTTCGCGGCGGCTGAAGTGAACACACTGCTCATCGATTGCGATCCGCAATCGAATGCCACCAGCGGCCTCGGCCTGGTGCAAGGATCCCGAACGTGTCTCCACGTATCACGTGCTGCTGGGCGCTGCCTCAGGCGAAGAGGCGCTGGCCACGACTGAGCTCGAGCAGCTCTGGCTGATCCCTTCGCACAAGAACCTGATCGGGGCAAACCTTGAGCTGGTTGAGGCAGAGCGGCGCGAGTATCGCTTGCGCGAAGCGATCGCGCCTCTGCGCGATCGCTTCCAGTACATCGTCCTCGACTGCCCGCCGGCACTCGATCTGCTGACGCTGAACGCGCTGGTGGCGGCTGACTCGGTCTTGATTCCTATGCAGGCGGAATACTTTGCGCTGGAAGGCATCAGCGAGCTGCTGGACACAGTGGAGCGGATCCGCGTGGCGTTGAACCCGGGGCTTGAGATTGAAGGCGTGGTGCTGACCATGCTGGATGAGCGGACGAACCTGGCGCAGCAGGTGATGGCTGAGCTGAAGAAAGTTTTTTGGGGAGAAGGTGTGCGCGGCAACCATCCCGCGGAACATACGGCTGGCAGAGGCGCCGAGCCATGGGAAGCCGGCGCTGGTGTACGATCCGCGGTCGAAGGGTGCGGAGAGTTACATACGGCTGGCGAAGGAGATTATCGGGCGGCATCTGGCGGCCGCGGGGGATGCGCCTTCGGCGATCAGCGCTTGATTTATATATTGATGCACGTCGATATATTAGATTGATGGATGTCGATATACAGTGACTGCAAAGGCGTGGCGCCAGGGATGGTCGCGGTGATGGAGATCCTTCGACTACGCAGGTGCTTGCGCTTTGCGCGCAAGCATCTACTGCGCTCAGGATGACGGAGTGGGGAACAGGGAAGGGACAGCAGGTTCCTCGACACGCTTTCGCCGCGTTCCGCGGCTGCAAGCGGCTCGGAATGACAAGTTCTAATCGGGATCACGCGTGCTAGTCGGCGTGACAGGTTCTGGAAGGGGGATTGATGACTACTACTTCGGCGGCGGAGAATTTAGCGGGGCGTGCGGTGGAGAAGAAGGACGAGAAGGTGGAGAAGCGGCGGGCTTTGGGGCGTGGGTTGGAGTCGTTGCTGCCGGGGCCGCGAGTGGTTAGTAACCCCGAGTCCCGAGTCCCGAGTCCCGAGAAATCGGTGGTGGAGACTGCGGCTCTACAGGAGATGGAAGCAAGTCGGACAGAAGTGTCCGACCCACACGAGCAAAGTCCAAACCACGCCGCTGACGCGGCTGGACAGCCGAGGGCGGCTGTCCCCACATTAGAACCCCCATTAGAAGAAGGTGAGCCTTTGCCGGGGGAAGTGATTTCGATTCAGGCGGTGGCGGAGACGCGGGTGGCGGGGAGTCAGGTGGCGCAGATTGCGATTGAGTTGATCGATAAGAATCCTTACCAGACGCGATATGTGTTTGACGAGGAGATGCTGGGGGAGTTGCGGGACTCGATCAAGGAGCACGGGGTGGTGCAGCCGGTGGTGGTGAGGCCGGCGGAGGAGGCAGGGCGCTACATCCTGGTATTGGGCGAGCGGCGGTTGCGGGCGTCGAAGATGGCGGGGAAGGCAACGATACCGGCGTTGGTGCGGCGGCTCTCGCCGCAGCAGGCGGCGGAGATGACGGTGCTGGAGAATATGGTGCGGGAGGATTTGAATCCGATCGAGCAGGCGGAGGCGTTCCGGGTGTTGAGCCTGGAGTTCAAGCTGACGCAGGCGCAGATTGCGGACCGGATTGGAGTGTCGCGGGAAACGGTGTCGAATTATATGAGGCTGTTGCGGCTGCCGCAGAAGGTGATGGAATATCTGCTGGCGGACCGGTTGAGCTTCAGCGATGCGCGGGAGATTTTGCGGCTGGAGAATGACGATTACATCGAGCAGGTGGCGGAAGAGGTGGTGACGCATAAGTTGAAGTGGGATCAGATCGAAGACCGGGTGATGCGGGTGAACGGATCTTTTCCGCTGCTGCCGGGGCAGACCATGCCGGGTGAGAAGAGGAAGAGCGGAGGGGCGC
Organism: uncultured Acidobacteriaceae bacterium; assembly: GCA_963827005.1. Classification (GTDB taxonomy): domain Bacteria; phylum Acidobacteriota; class Terriglobia; order Terriglobales; family Acidobacteriaceae; genus Sulfotelmatobacter. Next base: position 441,742 of record CAWGZD010000002.1, on the reverse strand, counting down.
GGTGGATGGATCCGAATGTGCGGGCGGCGCAGACGGATATGGAGCGGACGCTGGGGATGCGGGTTCGGATCAAAGACCGGCAGGGGAAGGGACGGATTGTGATTGAGTATGCGTCGGTGGATGATTATGAGCGGGTGACGGGGATGTTGCGGAGCGGGAAGAAATAGGCAGTACCTAGTACCCAGTACCTAGTTTTGGAGGGCGGCCTTTGGCCGCCTTTTCGTTTTTTGGCGGGGGTCAGGATGGTAAGAGTGGGTTGGGACGGTCTTCTCGCTTCCATCTTCTTTCCGATCGATGTGGCTTTTCGCGTGATTTGGCTTGCCGAGTGGGACAGCGCGGAGAATGTTAACTGCTTTGGTTCCCTGGGAGTGCGTGGCTGTGGGCTTCTGGTGTGCTTTGGCTCTTTTCTCTAATTTTCTGGTCGGGCGGTGGATGTCAGTGGGACAGGATCGGCATTGTTGGTAACTTTTTTCGGCTCTTCGCCCTCCACAGCGCGTGGTTCTCAGAGCAGAGTGGGAGGATCGTTCGGATGTTAACCAGTCTGGTTCCTCGGGATCGGTGCCGACAGTGATGGTGGCATTGGCGAGACCAGGGTCCCTCGCTTCGCTCGGGATGACAATCGTTTTTGGGGGCTGACGCGATGCTCTTGCGCCAGCGGCCCCGCGAGAACGCCTCTTGAGGCTTGTGGTGCTGTCGGCGTGCATGGGGTCCTTCGACTACGCGGGGCTTGCGCTTGGCGCGCAAGTCCCTGCTTCGCTCAGGATGACAGAACCAAGGGGACTGGGAGGAAATCCCTGGCTATTTCACGTTTTGCTATTTGACGTTTTGCTATTTGACTTCGAGGGGGAAGACTACGGTGCCGATTTGGGTGGTGGTGTTGTCGCGGACCATGAAGCGGACGTCGTAGGAGCCGGGGAGGAGATCGAGTTTTTCCTGGAGCTTGATGCCTTCGTGGGCGAATTGCTGGAGGAGTTGGGGGGTGGGATTGCCGTGGACGGGATGGAGAAATTCTCCTGCGTCTTTTATGTTGCCGGGATTGTTGGGATCGCGGGTGAGGGCGATGGCGCCGATTTCTAGATCCATGGCGGTGGGGTTGGAGGGATCGATGCGGACGCTGGTGAGGGGGATGGTCACCATAAACTCTACCGTTATCTTTCCCCCAGACGAAGACGGAGTTGCGGGAGCGGGGGTGGGCGGGAGAACGCGAACGTACATGGGGACGGCGCTGTAGGGGAGTGGGGAAGCGAGGGCGTTGATCTCGGCATCGTGAACCGATTCGGCATCGGAGGGGGCGGAATTTCCGTAGTAGAAACCGGCGCGGGCGCGGACGTTGGCGTGTTCAGCAGAAACTTTTACTTTGAGATCGCGCCAGCCGGGCTTGCGATCGTCGGGGGCGACGGAAAATCCCAGCATGTAGTAAGAGCGGGAATCCTCGACGGCATCGGTGAGGCACTTGGTGACGTCGTTCGATTCGAGGCAGCGATTGCCGCCGGTGTTGGCGGCGAACTCCTGCAGAGTGGCCTGGGCGGAAGGTGGACGAATGCTTCTGGAGGCGGGATTTGCGGTCCACGCCAGGAGTTGAATGGGATACACGGCGATGTTGGCGTCGATCAAGTCTTTGAAGGTTTGCTGAAACCAGTCGGAGGCGGAGAAGCGGTCGGCATAGGCGTGGGGCTCATATTGTGGATCGGGAATGTTGCCGGCGGCGAAGAGCAGAGTTTTGCGTCCGGGGATGCCAGTGAAGGACTGCGCGATCTGCCGCATCTGCATGAGAGTGAGTCGCGTGGTTTCGCGGCGGGGGATGAGGCGCTCGCCGCCGGGTGGAGTTTTTTTCAGGAGCTGGATGAGCGAGGCGGAATCCGACGAGAAGGGGCTGACCAGGCGAAGGCCATCGGGTGTGAGGCAGAGTAAAGAGACGGGCTGGTTGGGGGCGAGTCCTTTGGAGAGAAATTTGACGAGCTGATCTTTGCCGTCGGTGCGTTGCAGTGGCGTGGTGTTCAACAGATCGAGGAGGAGGATGGTGAGCCTGAGTTCGCGGGCGTTGTCGAAGGGGAGGTTGGAGTATCCCTGATCGAGGGCGGGGGCGATGGGACGGACGCTCGAGTCGGCGTGGACTTCTTCGAAGAGGGAGATGAGTTGGTCGCGGCCGTTTTCTTCGAGCTGGAAGGCGTCTTTGGTAAGGCCGGGAATGTGATTGCCTTTTTTGTCGCGGACGACGACGGGGACGAGCACGAGATCGGAGCGGGACTTGAGAGTGGGAGTGGAGAGGACGTCGGGGGATTGCTGGGCGGGGAGGGAGATGGCGAGGAGAAGCAGGATCAGGCAGGAAGCGGTGCCTGCAAGCGGGCTGCGGAGTTTGTGGTGACTGGACGGGACAGCGGGTTCCTCACCGGGCTTGGCGCCCGGTTCGGAATGACAAATTGTAGTGGTGGTGGTCTTGGGAGTGGCGGCCGTCTTAGTCGGTTCGCGCATTGGTTATTTGGCGAAGAAGTAGTCGAAGGATTTTACGGCGGTGAATTCATCTTCTTTGATGTCAAAGACGGTGTAGAGCTTGGTGACCTGGAGGATGTCGCGAACTTTTTTGGAGAGGCCGAGGAGTTTGAGTTCGCCGCCGGAGTTGCGAACGGTGGTGAAGCTGCTGACGAGTTCGCCGACGCCGGAGGAGTCGATGTAATCGACGTGAGCGAGATTGAGCACGATTTTTTTCTTGCCTTCGGCGATGAGCTGGCGGACGGCGTCGCGGAGCTGACCGGTTTCGTCGCCGAGGGTGATGCGTCCGGTGATGTCGACGATGGTGACGTGGCTGACTTCGCGGGTGGTGAGGGTCATTTGGGGTCTGGTCTTGGGTCTTAGGTGTTCGGTGTTGCTTCTTTCGACCTTGGCGGGAATGTTAGAGTGCGGGGCCGGGTAAGTCAATGGGTGCGAATCGTGGGGTGATGTATCAGCTTAAATTTGAGGACTCGTAAGGTGTTCTGGGTGTTCCGCGCGTCCTTTGAGGAAGAGTGCTAAGAACACGATACTGGCCCAGAGTATGCTTGCAATGAGTGGAAGCCAAGGTGATCTTCCTTGGGCTTTTGCAAGTCTCCAAACCCCGTACATGAGGGCTGCTTTGCCGCCGACCAAGACGAGCCAGAATGCTAGGTAGGCCATACTCCTCTATGCTACGCCGCGCGGACGTTTGGCCAAGAAGCGAGTATGCCATAGGCCGCGCCGGGATTCTACAGGGTCAAAATTCAAGCTGATACATTACCGACGGTGGAGATGCCTAGTGGGGCTGGGGGCGTGCTGGCGGTAGGGGTCCTTCGACTGCACGAATGCTTGCGCTGAGCGCGCAGGCATTCGCTCCGCTCAGGATGACAGGGTCTTAGAGCTTAGCGAGTTCGGGATGGCGCGGGCAGACACCAAGATCCCTCGCTGCGCTCGGGATGACAATTTTATGCTCGGGATGACGGTTCTACGCTTGGGATGACAGTTCTTCCATGAGGCTGGGATGGGAGTCGCGGATTTCCTGGATGGGACTCGTGACGATGGGAGTGTCGTATTCGGGATGATGAAATTCGAGGTGCATGCCGCGGCCTACGTATTGGAGCTTGAGCATGGAACCTCCCCAGGTGGAGCCGGCGATGGCGACGTGGACGGGGTCAGGGCAGAACTCGGGATGGCCGGAGATGAGAGCGTGACTGCCTCCGAGGAGAACGGCGGTGTAGCAGTGATGGAGAGTTTGGATTTCTAAAACGGTGGAGGGGGGAAGGTCGTGAAGAAAAACTCCGCCTTCGATTTCGGACTGGATGATGGCGTGGTTGACTTGGTCCGCGAGGTTTGGGTGCGGGGTGAACATGGCCGGGGCAATGACTGACTAAGGGTAATGGGTTTCGGGGGGCGGGGCAAGAGGGGATTGGGATTTTTTGGGGAACGTTGGGTGGGAGACTTTTGGGGGTGGGGGCGGTCACGGCTGTCCGTGGTGGGAACTCCTGATGAGCCGCGGACGGGGGCGAGATGCAAGGGGTCCTTTGACCGCGCTCAGGATGACAGGGGCGCGGTGGTCGCTGATGTTCGGGACAGAGGATGCTATTGGGCGGTGGCGGTTTGGGGCTTGGGGTCGTCGGTGGTGCTGCCGATGGCGTCGCCGGAGAGGATTAGTTCGACGCGGCGGTTTTGCTGGCGGCCTTCGGCGGTGTCGTTGGTGGCGATGGGCTCGGTCTTGCCGTAGCCGTGGGCTTCGACGGCGGTGGAGTTGATGCCTTGCTGGACGAAATAGTCGCGGACGGCCTGGGCGCGGCGCTCGGAGAGTTGCTGGTTGTAGTCGTCGCTGCCTACGCTGTCGGTGTGGCCTTCGACGGCGACGTGCAGAGTGGGATAGGCGAGGACGATTCCGGAAACTTTGGCGAGACGCTCGCGGGCTCCGGGTAAGAGTTCGAAGCTGCCGCTGCGGAAAAGAACGTCTGACATATTGGCGACGAGGCCGCGGGCGGAATCGCGGGTGGCTAAGATGCTGTTGAGTTGCTGGAGCAGACGGGCGCGGAGCTCCTGCTTGTCGTATTCGGCTTGCTGCCTGTCTTTTTCGGCTTGCTGGCGGAGCGCGTCGGATTGGGCGGCGGCTTGTCTTGCTTTGTCGGTTTCGGCGGCTAAGAGTTGCTGCTGGGCTACGGCTTCTGCGGTCGCTTTTTCGGCTGCGGCTTTTTGGCGCGCGGCTTCGGCGGCGGCGGCTTCGGCTTCCTGCTTCATCTTGAGAGCTTCGGCTTTGGCTTGTTCGGCTTCGGCGCGAGCGGTTTCAGCTTCGGCGCGGCGTTTGGCTTCAGCATCGGCATCGGCGCGGGCTTTGGCTTCGCGAGCGGCGGCGGCGGCCTGAGCTTCGTCCTCTGCTTTTTGTTTGACGGCCATTAAGCGAGCTTCTTCGGCGGTTTCTGTGGCTTCTTTCGCGGCGGCTTCCACGGCGGCCTTGTTTTGCTTTTGGCGGTAGACGTCTTCGGCGTGCATTAACTGCTGGCCGGCTTTGGAAATGATGAAGGCGGCGTATTTATCGCCGGCGGCGATGTGGGCGATACGAAGTGCGTTGCGGGCTTCAAAAAGTTCGAGCGGAGTTTTGCTGTCGATGCCGAAGATGGCGTCCTGAATGTGAGTGTTGGTCGAAGAGTAGGTGCCGCGGCTGACTAGATCATATTTGGCTTCGATGGTTTCGCCGCCGCCACCGTTGACTGGAGCGCTTTCCATGACGACCATGTTGCCGGGAGCGGTCACGGCGAAATACGGCTCGGCGGTAACGATCATGCCGAAGGTTTGCAGATCGGTCGTCGCTTTCAAGTGTGCGGTGTTGTGCTCGAGCGTGACTTCTCCGAGATTCACGGGACGGCCTTGCGGGGAGACGGCCCAGAGGACGTAGGTTAAGTATTCGAGTCCGAATTTGGTGGCGTCTTCGAGGTTCTGGAATTTTACTTCGATCTGGAAATTGGTCTTCTTGCCTTCTACGCGAGCTTCGCCGGAGGCTCCCTGGAGTAAGTCGGTCCCCTGGAAATCTACTTTGGTTTGGCCGCCTTGCAGGCGGTAGTGAACCGCTTTGGTGGTGCGGGAGACGGTGGGTGCTGGGGTTTGCGCGGATGCGAGTGTGGCGCAGAGCGTGATGGCCAGATAGAAGTTTTTCACGAGGCTCTCGGTCTGGGGACGGTTTTGTGGTCGTTAAAAGCCTCTTAATTTTCGTTGAAGAGACGGGGAATGGACTAGGGACAGGAAGGACTATGGGGGGATGGAACTTTGGTCATGTGTTTCGGGGTTCTACGCCAGGCGCTGGCGGTTGGGTGGAGACGGGTGCATTGGCGCTGGGGAAACCAAGGTCCCTCGCTTTGCTCGGGATGACAGGCGTCTGGAGGGCGGGGATGCGGCGTCCTTGGTGAGAACTCCCTGCGGAGCTTCGGGCGACGTCGAGGGACAAGGGGTCCTTCGACTGCACAAGTGCTTGCGCTAAGCGCGCAAGCACTTGTTCCGCTCAGGATGACAGAGCTGTTTGAAGGACACAAGTGAAGAAGCTTTAGGGGATGGTGGCTATGGAGCCTTTGGGGCCGACTACCAGGACTCCGCCCTGGGGATAGGGGCTGGCGGCGTTGAATTCGATGCCGGATTTTTTGGGTGGGCTGATGCGGGTGGGATTTTTTGGGGGACGGAAGTCGTAGATGAATTTTGGTCCGATGAGGAAGAGGCGGGGGCGATCTTGGTTTGTGGTTTTGCGGTCGTAGGCTACGGCGGAGTAATAGGCCTGGGGGAAGATTTTGGAGAGCGTCCAGGTTTTGCCGGCGTCGGTGGTGAAGGCGAGGTTGGGTCCGTCCTGCTCGGGGTGTTTGTAGTCGCCGCCGGCGATTACGCCGTGGGTGGGTCGCTGAAGGCGATCGAGAAGATTCCGGCGGAGTCAGGGCCGTGGACGAGGGAGTGTCGAAGACTTCCCAGGTTTGTCCGCGGTCGGGGGAGTGGAAGACGCGGGCTGCTTTGCCTCCGGTGGCGAACCAGATGTTGGGGTCGGGAGCTGAAGCCCCATTTTTTTCTGATGCGTTTACGGCACGACTGAGGTCGCCGCCCTTCCCGACTCGGAGGATGGCTAGGCAGGTGTTGCTGGCGGCGAAGGCGGCTTCGCCTTCGAGTGCGGGGGGGAGTTGCGATGGGGGGAGTTGGGTCCAGGATTGGCCGTCGTTCGTCATGAGGAGTTCGAATTTTAGTTTGCCGGTTTCGTCGGGGATGGGATCGCCTAGGACCAGGCCGTGGGTTGGGTCCCAGAAGACCATCGAGTCGAAGAAACCTTTGGGATTTTCGTTGGTGAACTGGAGCTGCCAGTGCTGGCCGGAATCGGCGGTGTGGTAGATGCGGGACTGGTCGCCGGGACCGGCGGACATGAGGAACGCTTCGCTCGGGGAGAAGGCAACGACGCCGCGGAAGTCGAGTGCTTCGGCGCCGGGAACTTGCGCGGGGATCCAGGTGCGGCCGGCGTCTGTGGTGCGGAGATAGGTGCCGTGAGTGCCCGAGGCCCAGGCGATGCTTGGCGAGACGGCGCTTACGCCGCGGAGATTTTCAGTGGTGTAGGAGGTTTGGGTTTGCTGCGCGGATTGGGCCAGGGCGGCGGTGGTGGCGAAGAGGATTAGCAGAGTGCGCATGGGGGATTGTCGCAGAAAAAGTGGGGTGGTGGTGGCGAGGAAACCAAGATCCCTCGCTTCGCTCGGGATGACAATCCGCAAAACAATTCCTTCAAAACAATTCTTAGTGATCGCAATGGTTAATTTGGACAACAATGCGGCTGAAGAGGAGTGGCGTCCCTTTCGGGGACTCGGTTCTTACCAAGCAGGCAGACCCCGCACTTACGTGCGGGGCTAATGAATGGCGTCGCTGAAGCGACTCACGGCGGGTGCGGCTATTTGACGGTGAAGTCGGCGAAGGAGGCGGCTTTGCCGAAGTAGATGCGGAGGGTACACCTGGCGCCGACGTGGGCGAAGGCAACTTCGAGGGTATCCGAGGATTGGGAGACCTGGTCGGTCTCCATGGTGGTGCGGGCGAGGTCCTGCTTTTCGTCGTAGGCGGAGCCGGGGGTGACGTTTTTGTTGACGACGAGAACCCACTTTTCGCGATTGGGGATGGGATAGACGGTGTAGGCGCCGAGCGGGAGAGTGGCGCCACCGAAGCTGAGTGGAGCTTCGGTGAAGAGGGTCATGGGAACTCCGCCGGGAGCCCAGGGCTTGCCGGCGGCAGGCCGTTCCGACTTGGCGCTGACCGGGTTGTAGCGGATATAGACTTGGCGGCCATCTTCGAGCGTGCAGGTGGTGGTTGAGGACGCCGCAGCTTGAGCGGAACAGAGTGCGGCGAGCGCGGGCAGAAAAATAACGGCGACGACGAAGCGAGCGCGGAACATGAGAGACCCTCTGGGGCAAGAGTGTAGCGCTGAAACGGGCTGGAGGGGAAGAGGAAATGGAATTTGATCCTTTGGTGGGAGGGATTCGCGCAGAGGCAGTCGTGGTGCTTTGCGGCCGGGCTTCGCCCAAGCCGGACAGCCGAGGCGGCTGTCTCCACATGAGCATCTTGGGGGGACATCTTTCGGGTGGGGTGTCTGCGATGGACGGAAACAGCCCGGTCGTCGGTGGCCTTCGGTGATGTATTCCGACGGCGGGGCGGTTGCTACCTTGAGTGGCGAGTACCGGGCGTAGAAACCGGTGCCGAACGAGGGATTTCACTCATGGCGAAGGCAGCGAAGTTGAAGATTCTTTATGGCGAAGGGGATGAGGATGTGCAGGCGGTGACGGCGGCGTCCTTTGAAAAGGCGGGGCACACGGTGGCGAAAGCGGTGGGCCGCAAGGCGATGCAGGCGGCCATTGACAAGGGCGGATTCGACCTGGTGGTGCTGGGGCCGACGCTGAGCCGGAATGACCGGCATCATCTGCCGTACATGGTCAAGAAGGGGCCGGGGAAGGCTAGCGTGCTGGTGATGCATGCGGATGGAAGCCGGCATCCTTATGTGGATGCGTGCACGGATACCGGAGCCAGCGTGGAGAATGTACTGGCTCGGATTGAAGGGATGGGGATTGCGGGGACGGTTGCGGCTGCGGCTGGGGCGGCGGCTGGGAGATAGTTCTTAGTACCGAGTACCGAGTACCGAGCACCTAGTACCTAGTACCTAGTTTTTATTGAGGGCGGCCTGCGGGCCGCTTTTCTTTTTTTGGTCGAGGCTGGGGGACTTGCGGGGATTCGGATTGCTACGAATCTGGGTGGTTACGGGGTGGGACGTGGCGAGGGTTGGGAGGTCGGGGGCTTTGCTGGTTTCGGGCTTGGTCGGGTTGAAGTGGACTTCTCGAGTACGGCGTGGATTCGAATTCGGGGCGAATCAGGGTAGTAATAGTGGAGTGGGGTTGGGGTTTTTTCGGTGGTTTTGCGCGAGAACGGGCACTCTGAGGTTCATTGCGAAGACGGTGCCGGGTACATGTCCTATTTCCTGGAGTGCAGGGACGCGTTTCTTACTTTGAAGAATCAAGGAGTTGTGGCGGGTAACCTGGGGAGGTGACGAATGGCACATTGCAGGGATCGGGGGCACATTCTAACGTCGCGACACGATGAACCTAAAACCTGCACATCCCCAGCCGAAATCGCACCGTCCGGGCCTCACTCCTAACGCAACCGCCACGCGCAGCCAGCTCGGAAAGCGCCGCAGCAATCGCATGGCGCTGCATGCTTCTGTCGGATTATCCGGAGAAGATCGGGAGAAGCGTCCGTTTAACCTGGCGGCCAAGGCCACGAAATTGAATCGGCACGGCGCTGCGGTGCAACTTCGTGGTGAGCTTATGGTGGGCTCGTTCGTCAGTGTAAAGAATAAGCACGGCGCCGCGCTCTCGGCCCGCGTAGTTTCTCAGTTGGCGGCGCTGGAGGGCGTTTCCACGTACGCCATTGAGTTTGCCGACCAAGACGAACGGGCGGAAACTTTCTGGGGAATTATTTTTCCGCCGAATACTTCGAACGCGTGAGGCGCAAGTGCGGCGCCGACGGAACTACGGCGGGTTTATTTTTCTTCCTTCATTGGCTTGCAGACTAGTGTGGTGTGGCCGGTTTTTGAGTCGATCACGGTGGTCGCGGGCACGCAGCTGCAGGTTACCGTGTTGGCATTTTCTTCCTTGAGTACCACGCAGTGTTCAATGCGTTCTGCGGTGGGCGGCGGCAACTGGCTCCGGATGGGCGGCGGGGTGGAGGCGACCGGCTGCTTCTTTGCGGCGCAACCGGCGAGAAGCAGGCAGAACAGAAATACAGCTTTCCTCATGCCCTCTGTTTTCGCTCGTGGGCGGGCGCTTGTCGATGGCAATCTTGGTTACAGTTGCCCCGGCGCTACTGTGGCAGATCCACTTTCATATTGAGGTTGTGGGCTACAAAGGCCCAGGTGTCAGCGGTTTCGTCGATTAATTTCGTGATCGACTTTCCGGCGCCATGGCCGGCTTTGGTTTCGATGCGAATCAGGATGGGGGCTGGTCCGGCTTGATCGGCTTGCATGGTGGCGGCGAATTTGAAGCTGTGGCCGGGGACGACGCGATCGTCGTGGTCGGAGGTCGCGATTAGCGTGGGCGGATATTTTGTTCCGGGCTTGAGGTTGTGCAGCGGGGAGTAGGCGTAGAGGGCTTTAAATTCGTCGGCGTTGTCGGAGGAGCCGTAGTCGGAGACCCAGGCCCATCCGATGGTGAATTTGTGGAAGCGGAGCATATCCATGACGCCGACTTCGGGGAGAGCTGCACCGAAAAGATCGGGACGTTGAGTGACGCAGGCGCCGATGAGCAGGCCTCCGTTGCTGCCGCCGCGGATGGCGAGCTTTGGCGTTGAAGTGTATTTGTTGGCGATGAGCCATTCGGCGGCGGAGATGAAGTCGTCGAATACATTTTGTTTTTTCAGTTTCATGCCCGCCTGGTGCCACTCTTCGCCGTACTCACCGCCTCCGCGCAGATTGGGCTGGGCGTAGATGCCTCCCATTTCAAGCCAGACAAGATTGGGGACGGAGAAGAACGGAGTGAGGGAGATATCGAATCCGCCGTAGGCGTAGAGCAGCGTGGGATTTTGTCCGTTGAGCTGGAGGCCTTTTTTGTAGGTGAGGAACATGGGGACGCGAGTGCCGTCTTTGCTGGTGTAGAAGACTTGTTTGGTTTCGTAGCGGGAGGGATCGAAGTCGACTTTGGGTTGGCGGAAGACGGTGCTCTGGGCGGCTACGGGATCGTAACGGTAGACGGTGACGGGAGAGATGAAGCTGGTGAAAGCGTAAAAAGTTTCTTTGTCTTTGCGTTTGCCGCCGAATCCGGCGGCGGTGCCGATGCCGGGCAGGTCGACGTTGCGCAGGAAGGCGCCGTTGAGATCATGGACGCGAACTTCGGTGCGGGCGTCTTTGAGATACCCCAGAAAAAAAGAATTGTTCACGACGTTGGCGAACTCGAGTTTGTCGGCGCCCTGGGCGACCAAAGTTTTCCAGCTGGTGCGTTCGGGATGGCGGGTGTCGACGGCGATGAGGCGTCCGCGGGGAGCGTCGAGATCGGTTTGAAGCCAGAAGACGGGTCCGTCGTTATCGATGAAGTTGTATTGGGCGTCGAATTCGTCGATGAGTTTTATGATGGGGGAATCGGGCTGGGTGAGGTCTTTGTAATAGAGGCGGTTCTTCGATGAAGTGTCTTGCGCAACGTAGATGATGAGATAGCGGCCGTCGTCACTGACGGTGGCGCCAAACATCATTTCTTTGAAGTCGGGGCGCTCGTAGATGAGTTTGTCTTCGGACTGGGCGGTGCCGAGGCGGTGGTAGTAGAGCTTCTGAAAATAGTTGGCGTCGCGAAGGGCGGAGCCGGTGGGCTCGGCGTAGCGGCTGTAGTAGAAACCTTTGTTGTCTTTGGTCCAGGATGCGCCGGAAAATTTGAGCCACTTGAGATCGTCGGGGAGATCTTTGCCGGTATCGACGTCGCGGACATGCCACTCGTTCCAGTCGGAGCCGGAGGTGGCGAGGCCGTAGGCCATGAGCTTGCCGTCATCGGAGATGGCTTCCCCGGCGAGTGCGACGGTGCCATCGGCGGAGAGAGTGTTGGGATCGAGCAGGACGCGGGGTTCGGCGTTGAGGGATTCGGCGACGAGGAGAACGTTCTGTTGCTGAAGTCCGGTGTTGTGCTGGAAAAAGTAGCGGCCGCCGTATTGGGCGGGGGTGGTGAAGCGCTCGTAGTTCCAGAGCTTGGTGAGGCGATCGCGGATGGCCTGGCGGTAGGGGAGCTGTTCGAGGTAGCCGAAGGTGACTTTGTTTTCGGCTTCGACCCAGGCGTGAGTTTCGGCGGAGTCGGTGTCTTCGAGCCAGCGGTAGGGATCGGCGACTTTGGTGCCGTGGTAGTCATCGACCTGATCGCCGCGGCGGGGTTGGGGGTAGGTGAGCGGCAAGGTCTGGGCGGCGGAGACGAAGGTCATAATTAAGAGTAGCGAAAAGAGCATGGTTGCGTTGCGAGCTAAGAGCATGGACGGCCTCTCGGGAGCGAGTCAGTGGAGCGATCTATTTTGCCTGAGAGAGCGGGGACAAGTACAGTGGGCCTAATTTCGGGTGCGTAGTGTCCTGACTTAAATTTGGCGCCGGCCAATTGCATAGGTCCTTCGCGTGGTGGCTCCCGGCAGCGCTGGAGCGCGTGGGGCTCAGGATGACAAGCCGGCTATATCCACTACGGCAAGGTGCGGCGGGCGGGCCGACTGGTGGTGGATTTGAAGTCGGCGGGGTAGAGGACTACGCAGCGATTGAAGCCTTCGCCGTCGCTTTCGGTGCGGAGGTCGGTTTGATCGCGGAGGGCGAGGTGGACGATGCGGCGCTCGCGCGAGGACATGGGGGCGAAGTGGAAAGGGGTTCCGGTCTGGCGAACTTTTTCGGCGGCGACGGTGGCGGCCATGCGAAGTTCCTGAAGGCGGATGGAGCGCTGGTTTTTGCAGTCGAAGGAAATTTTTTCGTGTTCGCCGGAGGGTAGATGGAGAATTTCGAAGGCTAGGAGTTCGAGGGCGCGGATGAGTTCGCCGCCGCGGTCGAGCAGGAGCGTGGAATCGGGGCCGGAGAAATCCACAAAGATTTCTGGTTTCTCCCAGTCGGTTGGCGCGGGCGGGTCGACGACGATGCGGTATTTGAGGTGAAGACCTCCGTTGGTGACAACGGATTGGAGGAATTCGTTGATCTTGTTGGCGGCGGCGAGTTTGTCCATAGGAGAGCTCTTAGCTGTTAGCTTTTAGCCTTTAGCTTGAAAACTTCAAAACCTTTAACCACAGAGGGCATAGGGGTTCACAGGTAAAGCTTCAAATCGAAATTAAATCTTATCGCAACGCGCGCTTTATTTGCGCTTCAAGCTGAGAGCTAAAGGCTAAGAGCTAATTGCTGCTTCACTTTTCTTTCTTGCGGGCACGCTTCTGCATTAGTTCTTGCATTTCGCGGCCCTGGCTGGTGCGGTTCATCAGAGCCTGCTGGGCAATCGAAATCAGGTTGCTTAAGGCGTAGTAAAGGTTGAGGCCGGCGGCCAGGTTGATGAAGATGAAGCCCATCATCAGGGGCATCATCACGGTCATCATGCGTTGCTGCGAGGGATCCACGCCGGCCTGGGGAGTCATCTTTTGCGTGATCAACATGCTGATGACCATGCCGATGGGCAGCAGGAAATATGGGTCGCGGGCGGAGAGATCGTGGATCCAGAGCCAGTGCGCGTGGCGCAGGTCGAGGGCGCGGTCGAGCATGCGGTAGTAGGCGAACAGGAAAGGCATCTGGATGAGCAAGGGCAGACATCCAGAGACGGGATTGGCGCCTTCCTTTTTATAGAGGGCGCTGATCTCCTCGTTCATGGGAGCTTTGCGAGGATCGCGCAGGCTGTATTTCTTGTACTTCTCCTGGATGGCTTTGATCTGAGGAGCGACGCGCTGCATCTTGTACATGGAATGGATCTGGTAGATGCGGAGCGGAGTGAGGGCTAGTCCGATGATGAGGGTCTGGATGACGATGGCCCAGCCCCAGTTGGGAACGATGTGGGAGTAGGTCCACTTAAGCCAGAGGAATAGCGGCTTGGCGATGATGCCGAGAGCGCCGAAATCGACGAGGCCGCGCAGGTCGGGGCTGGCGCCGGTGATCTGCGGTATGGAGACGGATCGATGGAGCTGAGCTCCTTGGGGCCGACGTACATGCGTTCGAGCGTGGGGCCGTGGAGGCTGCCGACGGCGGCTCCGAAGACCTCGAGGTTCACAGTTTCTTTGGAGTCAGGCTTGTGAGGATCGCGCAAGACCGGGATGGAATTGCGCAGCGTGATCATGGCGGCGGAGGCGGGATCGTCGGGGAGAAAGACAGCGGCGAAATACTGATCGCTGGGGCCGGCCCACTGGAAAGGGCCGGGGATGGTGTCGCCGCCGGTGATGGCATCGCAGTGGCGAGAGGAACGAAAAAATACCGCAGCGGTAGCTCGAGGCGCTGGATGTTGTTGTTGAACTGGCAGCCGTAGGACGATCGAGGGCCGGCTCTGTTCTCCGAAGCCGGAGGGCCATGCCGGCGGGGCGAAGATCTCGGCACCTTTATAGAGGACGGAAGTAGCGACGGTGAGGACGTAGGTGTGGTCGAAGCCGAAAGTCTTGCGGACCACGAGGTCCTGGTCGGAGTATTCGAAGGTGATGGAAGCGGGGGCGGTGAGCTGGCCTTCATTCGATGCGACGTAGAGCGCGGAGTTGAGGCGGGTGCGGAGGGTCTCGTCGTAGGTGTAGAGAGAGAGCGGGTAGCCGTATTTTTGAGCGGCGGCGGAGTTGACGAGATCGAGCAGGCCGTTTTGGGCGTCGTTGTTGAACTTTTTCAGGATCCAGGATTTGACCTGAGCGCCGCGGTTGGTGAAGGTGATGCGGTAGAGATCGTTCTCGATGACGGTTTCGGTTTCAGCGGAGGCTTGTTTGGCTGACCGGGTCGGGAGCAGGGGCGGCGGACGGCGCGGATGGAGCTGAGGCCGGAGTGGCGGGTGCGGGTTGCGCCGCGGCCGGCTGATTTTGAGGCTGGGGAGCGGGCGGCGGCGGCATGATATTTCTTCAGCAGCGGCTGGGAAATCATGAGGACGACGAAGGTCACCAGAAAGACGAGGAGCAGGCGGCGCTCGGAGCCGGGTTCCTGTTGAGGATTTTGAAAGTCGGCCAAAGTTTTTTAGTACCTCGGGGCTAAGCCCTTCAAATGCCTTGCCTTACCGCAGGCTGGAAGGCCTGCTCGACGTTGCGAGCTGTACTCCCTGGGAATCGATCGCGCCTTGAATCAAGGTGATCACAGTTTTCCGCAGCCGGTTGCCTGCTTTACCACCGGATCGTAGCCGGAGCGGGCGAAGGGGTGACAGCGGAGGATGCGGGCAACGGCCATGCATGCTCCACGGAGAGCACCGTAGCGCTCGACGGCTTCGATGGCATATTCGGAGCAGGTCGGCACGAAGCGGCAGGCTGGGGGAAACATGGGCGAGATGGCCCACTTGTAAGCCCGGAGCAGTTGCAGCGTTGCGAATTTTGCGATGTTGCTCAAGAGCGGCTTCCGGCTTCCGGCTTTCGGCTTTCGGCGATTTTGCTTTCTGATCCTTCTGGTGCCGACTTCCCTGACAGCTTTTGCTCGATTACGGAGAAGGCTCGGGTGACTTCGTTTACTACCGCGGCGAAGTCGGTGGTTAGTAACGACTTTTTCGGGTTGATGACAACGTCTGCGGCTACGCCTGCGACCGGACGCGTCATGCGGACGGCTTCGCGCAGGCGGCGCTTCATCCGGTTGCGCTGGACGGCGCCGCCAAGAGCGCGGCCTACGGTGAATCCGACACGCAGGCCTTGTGGCGCGAGCCGCTCCGCCTGGGTTGCGTCCGTTTGCGGACGCGGCCAATAGAAAACGGTCAGGGACGCGGAGAAGTGACGGCGTCCTTGTTTGTAGACGCGTTCGAAATCCGCATGGCGCAAGAGGCGCGCGGTGCGGGGGAAGCGTGCTGCTTTCTTTGGCGACATGGCGAACTCGGGGCGAGCTTCTGTGTGGCAACTCACCAGTATGGCACCAGCCATCATGCCGTCGCAGTGTAGGCGGCTGAGGGTTTCGACTGTGGAGGTGAGCGGCACTAGAAAAGCTACTCGCGGAAGCCGGGCTTAACGGAGACCCGCTTCCGTCCTTTGGCGCGGCGGCGGGAAATCACCTTTTTGCCGCCCTGGGTCTTCATGCGCGTGCGAAAGCCGTGCTTCTTGCTTCGCTTGCGCCGGTTAGGTTGGAATGTACGCTTGGGCATGAAAGATAGCTGCTCCTGATTCCGTCGACAGTGTTATGGCAAACGGTAAGTATAAATGACGGAGTGGGGTAAGGGCAAAGGGCAGGATGTGGGCTTCGGCATTCGGCTTCCGGGCTTCGGCTTTCCTTCTGGTCCGCGATCTCGCAATTGACGTGCACTTTGCGCAGAGTTTCTGGGGCAGGATGGACTCGTGACGAGCGCACGGGCGAACATCACTTCCGTTAGTTCCATTGTGGGAAATAAATTCTTGAGCGAATTTGCACCTTGCTGGTTGCAGTTACATCCTTGACACTTGACAGGCGCTGGGCTTGGGGTTCCGAATGATGTTCGAAAAAAAATTGTGCGCGAAGATTTCCGCACGACGAAAAAATTTTGTGCTACTATGCCGCTCGGTCGAGTTTGAAAGTCTCATTCACAAAGTGCAACCGCGCACGACACAAGAGGCGCATTCCGCAGTACACTTAGGGTTCCATCAGCGAGTGGGTAAACAGCAGTTTTAACAGGCGCCCTCAAGCCAGCCGCCCGGGACGCCGCGGCGGGTATTTCATAATTATGTCAGCTCAAGGCACAACACTTTCTCCCAATCCGTGGACGCGCATTCTGGATGCGCTGGAAAAAAAGATCAACCGGCATTCCTACGACACGTGGTTGAAACCGACGCGCTACAGCCATTCCAGTGGCGGAGTTTTGTTTGTGCGAGTGCCGACGGCGGAGTTCCGGCACGCCGGCGACAAATACGCGGACCTGATTCAGGAAGCGATCGACAACCTGGGGCTGGAGTTCAACGACGTGAAGTTCGTGACGCCGGAGGACGATCCGGCGGCCACGGCGGTGCGGCACAATGGCGGGCTCTCGGCTGGTCCGGTTCCGGTGGGGGCTCCGGCGCAGGCGCGGTTCGACTGGGACGGGGCGGCGCAACTCAACCCGCGCTACACGTTCGACGCGTTTGTGATCGGCAGCGGAAACCAGTTTGCGCATGCGGCGTGCCAGGCGGTGGCGGAGCGTCCTTCGAAGGCTTATAACCCGCTGTTCCTGTATGGCGGCGTGGGCATGGGCAAGACCCACCTGATGCAGGCCATTGGACATGAAGTGAAGCGACGGCAGCCGCAGGCAGCGATCTGCTACGTGTCGAGCGAGAAGTTCACCAACGACATGATCAACTCGCTGCGTTACGACAAGATGACGTCGTTCCGCGACAAGTTCCGCGGCGTGGATGTGCTGCTGATCGATGACATTCAGTTCCTGACGGGCAAGGAGCGGACGCAGGAGGAATTCTTCCATACGTTTAACGCGCTGCACGACACGATGAAGCAGATCGTAATCGCGAGCGACCGTTCGCCGAAAGAACTGGCGGAGATTGAAGACCGGCTGCGCAGCCGGTTTGAGTGGGGACTGATCGCCGACATTCAGCCGCCGGATCTGGAGACGAAGGTCGCGATCCTGCAAAAGAAGGCAGAGCAGGAGAAAGTGACGCTGCCGACCGATGTCGCGCTGTACGTGGCGCAGAATATCCGGTCGAACGTGCGGGAGTTGGAAGGGGCGCTGATCCGGCTGGTGGCGCATTCGTCGCTGATTGGGGCAGAGATCACTTTGCCTTACGCGCAGCAGGTGCTGAAGAACTTTATCGATTCGCAGGCGCGGAAAGTTACGATTGAGTCGATCCAGAAAATGGTTGCGGAGCAGTTTGGGCTGCGGCTGGTGGAGATCAAAGCGAAAGACAATTCACGGGCGATCGTGTATCCGCGGCAGATTGCGATGTATCTGGCAAAGCATATGACGGAGGCGTCGCTGCCGGAAATCGGACGGCAGTTCGGGGGAAAGCATCACACGACCGTCCTGCACTCGGTGGAGAAGATTGAAGAGGCTCGCAAGAACGATAAAGATTTGAACAGGCTGCTGAACAAGCTGACTGAGCAGTTAGGCGGATAATTGACGAGTATTTGTTGTTTTGCACCGTGGGACGCAGTCTTCCTTTTTGCATGCTGTGAATGAGATGTGGAAACTGTGCAAGGGCCGGAAGAATTGGCAGAAGCGGAAATCTTCTTCCATGGGCTCCGCCGAGTTGGGGACGGATTTCTCACATCAAGGGATGGGTTTCAAGGCAGTGAGAACAGGCAGGTTGGCGAAGTTTTCCACTTCTACGAGGCGCCTACGGTTACTGCTGGTTTTATAGGTTTTGCATTTGATATAAGGGAAGTAATAAAAGTAGCACGCGGCAGGGGAGACAAAGTCTATGCCGGTGGAAGCAGTCGTTTCAGTCGGGACGGCGGTAGCAACGATGGAGATTACAGTCAGCAAGGTTGAGTTGTTGCGTGAGTTGACGGCGACGCAAGGCGTGGTCGAGCGCAAGACTACCATCCCGATTCTTTCCAATTATTTATTCGAGGCAGCCGAGGGCAAGTTGTCTTTGACGGCGACCGATCTCGACCTGAGCCTTCGAACATCCTGCAACGCCAAGGTGAAGAAGGAAGGGTCATGCACGATTCCGGCGCGGAAGCTGCATGACTACGTAAAGCTGCTGCCGGACGCCGACATCACGATCAAGCTGTTGGAGAATCACTGGGTCAGCATCCGGTGTGGGCGGTCGAATACAAAGATGGTGGGGATGGCGAAGTCGAATTTCCCCAGCCTGCCGGTGTTTCCTACCGCGGGGGTGGTGAAGATTCCGGGGCAGGTGCTGCGCGGGTTGATTGCGCGGACCGGGTTTGCGATTTCCAGCGAGGAATCGCGCTACACGCTGAATGGGGCGCTGATGCTGCTGAAGCCGGAGTCGATCACGATGGTGGCGACGGATGGGCATCGCCTGGCGCATTGCGAGCGCAGCGGGGAAAAGTTTGAAGGCGTTTCGGGCGAGATGAAGACGCTGGTGCCGAAGAAATGTATGGATGAGTTGAAGTCCCTGCTGGATTCGACCGACGCGGAGACTGTGGAATTCGCGAAGGATGAATCGACTCTTTTCTTCCGCATTGGATCGCGGCTACTGACTTCGCGGCAGCTTACGGGACAGTTTCCGAACTTCGAGGCCGTGCTGCCGAAGGACAACAGCAAGAGCATCACGCTGAATAATTCTGATTTAAATTCGGCGATCCTGCGCGTGGCGCAGTTTGCCGATGAGCGTTCGCGGGCGGTGCGTCTGAAGCTGGAAAAGGGCGAAGTGAAACTTTCGGCGTCGTCGACGGAAGCGGGCGAGTCCGAGGATTCGATGGAAGCGGCCTATGACGGGGAGACGCTCAGCATCGGCTTCAATGCGCAGTACCTGGTCGACTTTTTGAAGGCCGCGGGAACGGATGAGGTGCGGCTGGAGTTGAAGGATTCGCAATCGGCGGGGCAGTTGCGGCCGGCCGAGGGCGATGATTATAAGTACCGCTATATTGTGATGCCGATGCGGATCTGAACTGGTCCCTTTCCAGATTGCATTTTCCCAGATAGCCCAGGCGTCCTGCCGGGCTTGACCTGCTGGCCTTCCTGTCATACATTTGCGACCAATCTGTTTTGGAGGTGTCTATGCTCGACGGGTTCAAGAAGTTCATCCTGCGGGGCAATGTCGTGGACATGGCGGTGGGCGTGGTGATTGGCGCGGCGTTTGCCAGCGTAGTTGGCGGACTGACGTCGGCGTTTCTGAATCCCCTGATCAAGCTCGCTACCGGCGGAGGAGAAAAATTCTCGTCACTCGAGTTTACGGTTCGCGGTGTCGCATTCCCTCTCGACAACTTCATCAACTCCTGCATCTCGTTCTTCCTGATCGCGGCTGCGGTTTATTTCTTCGTTGTGCTACCCGTGAACGCGCTGGTGGCGCGGATGAACCGAGGCGAGAAGCCGCCTGATCCGACGACGAAGAAATGTCCGGAATGTTTGAGCGAGATTCCGATTGACGCGCGGCGTTGTTCGCACTGCACGCAGCCGGTGCTGGGGCGGGCGGCATAGAGTCGAACGGGGAGGCGATGTGAAGTGCGGAATCAGATTCCCGACTTGCTTTCTAATGCTGAGCGTAGGCCTCACGCTCGCAGCGCAAGACGCGCCGGTGTCAGAGGGCCCTGCGAGCGATATTGCTCCCCCCGGTCTGCCGCCTGTGACGGATGTCGTGGGGGTCGCTCCTGGCGGGATCCACGGTGGTCTGACTGACGACGTGATCACCTGGATTATCAATTCCGCGCCGGTGGTCAGACCCAGGATCGCCCCTCCGCAACGCGTACGTGTTTCGCAGGGGATTCCGCAAGGGTTGCTAGTGAAGAGGGTCAATCCCGAGTATCCCCCGGAGGCTCGACGTGGACGGATTCAAGGGACGGTCGTAATGCATGTGATCATCAGCAAGGCCGGCGATATTACGACGATCGAGCCCGTGTCGGGGGACCCTGTGCTCGTGCCCGCGGCGATCGAAGCGGTGAAGCAGTGGAAGTACAAGCCCTATCTGCTTAATAAGCAACCGGTCGAGGTGGACACGCAGATTCTGATCAACTTCACTCTCTCGGGAAGTTAGAAATGCGCGCCTTCGGGTAACATGGCAATATGCCCCTCCGCCGAATTCTCCGCGGTTTTCTTTGTACCGGTCTCGTCTTTACCCTGTCGGGGGCACTGCTTCGGGCGCAGACTTCCTTGCCGTCATCTTCTTCCTCTTCCTCATCGTCAAAGCCAGCGGGAAAGTCTTCCTCAGGCGCGGCCTCATCGCCGGATTCAGGGGCGGTAAGCAACAGCGTCTATCGCAATCCCGGGTTTGGATTCACATGCAGGATTCCGGCGGGGTGGGTATTGCGGACTGAGGAAATGAATGCGCGGGACGACGTCGCGCCGGCGAAGGAAGGTCGAGCTGCGGCCGCTCAGGCAAGCGAGGGCGGCTGTCCTCACGTGGAGGGTTGCGGGCGCGTGCTGCTGGCGGCATTTTCGCGGCCTCCGGAGGCTCGGGGCGAGGACGTGAATGGGTCGATTGTGATTGCGGCGGAAAGTGCGGCGTCGTATCCGGGGCTGAAAGATGCGGCACAGTATTTCGGTCCGGTGGGTGAGATCGCGAAGGCTCAGGGGTTCGAGGTGGTCGAGGAGCCTTACGAGTTTGCGATTGGGACGAAGACGGTGGTGCGGGGGGATTTTCAGAAAAATGTGGGGTCGCGGGTGATGCGGCAATCGACGCTGGCGGTGCTGGCGCGGGGGTATGTGGTTTCGTTTACGTTTATCGGCGGGACTGAGGATGAGGTGGAGGAGTTGGTGGCGGGGCTGAGTTTTGGGGCAGCGAAGTCGAAGTAAGCTCGTGATAGAAGATCCTTGCAGGGCCGGTTGTGATTCCAGGTTGCATGGGGTCCTTCGACTACGCATGACCGTCTTTCAGACGATCATGCTTCGCTCAGGATGACAGGATATTGAGATCAGTCCAGGGGTTCGGGTTCGAGGGCGATGTTGGTTTCGCCGGCGGCTTTTTTCTCGGCGTATTTTTTCATCCAGGCTTCCCAACTTTTTCCGGCGGCGGTGTCGCGTCCGGTGAAGGCGAGGGCGGCGATGTCGGCGTAGGCGATCGAAAGTTTTTCTTTGGCGTTTTTCGGGATCAGGCGGACTACGGAATCTTTCAGCGTGGCGGCGGTACGGCGGTCGAAGAGGTAGCCTTCAATTTTTGATCCGTCTTTGCGGGTGATGGTTACGTCGCCGCGGTAGTCGAAGGCCTTTTCGAGCGCGGCGCGGATTTCTTCGTCGGTGGCTAGTTGCGGGATCCAGCCTTCGAGATTTTCGTGGGCGGTACCGGGAGCGACTTCGAGAGAGTCGGGATTAATGTGGGGGACGGCTTGCGCGGCTGCGTGATCGACGTGTCCGGATTCTTTTCCTGTCATAGTGCTGGATCAAAGTTCAAAATCCTTAAACGCAGAGGACACCGGGGTTCACAGAGGAAGTCATTACGCCCTGGTTTCGTGCATTGGCTCTGAGGTTGTGGCGATCTGGACCAGCGGGTGCGTGGGGGCGTGAGGTTCGTCCAGCAAGCGAAGCGCTTCTTTGTCGCGATAACTTGTGAACAGGGTGCCTTTCACCGTGGCCAGGAATCCGCTTAGCGAGCTGAAGGTGGCGTTTACCGCGGAGGCTTCATAGCCGCTGTGCACCATGCAGTTAGCGCAGGCGGGGTTGCCGGATTCGGTGCCGTAGTTCGCCCAGTTTGTGGTCGCGAGAAGCTCGGCGAAGGTTTCGGCGTAGCCGTCTTGCAACAGGTAGCAGGGCTTCTGCCATCCGAAAATGTTGTAGGTCGGCATTCCCCACGGAGTGCAGGGGTAAGTGCGTTTGCCCATCAGAAATTCCAGAAAGAGCGGCGAGAGATTGAAGCGCCAGTTTTTCTTGCGGTTCGACAGAATCGCGCGGAACATGCGGCGGGTGCGGGCGCGACCGAGGAAATGCTTTTGGTCGGGAGCTTTGTCGTAGGAGTAGCCGGGCGAGAGCATCATGCCTTCGAGGCCGAGCTCCATCATGTCGTCGAAGAAGGCGCGGACGGATTTTGGGTCGGCACCGTCGAACAGCGTCGTGTTGGTGGTGACTCGGAACCCGCGGCTCAGGGCTTCTTTGATGGCGTCGACCGCGATGTCGTATCCGCCTTCGCGGCAGACGGCGAGGTCGTGCTCTTCGCGCTGGCCATCGAGGTGAACGCTGAAGGTGAGATATTTGCTGGGCTTGAAGAGATTAATCTTCTCTTTCAGCAGCAGGGCATTGGTGCAGAGGTAGATATATTTCCTGCGGGCGACCAGGCCTTCGACAATCTCGCCGATCTGGGGATGCATGAGCGGCTCGCCGCCGGGGATGGAGACCATGGGGGCTCCGCATTCATCGACCGCGCGGAAACATTCTTCAGGAGTGAGATCGGTCTTCAGGATGTGGGCGGGATACTGGATCTTGCCGCATCCGGCGCAGGCTAGGTTGCAGCGAAACAGGGGCTCAAGCATGAGCACGAGCGGGTACTGCTTGCGCCCGGCTAATTTCTGGCGCAGGACGTAGGACGAAACGGTCCACATCTGGGAAACGGGAACAGCCATCGCTGGTTGAGAACTCCTGTGCGTCTATCTTATCAGGGACGAGTTGTTAGATGGCAGGGAACCGAGTTGAGGTGCCGGAAAATGAAACCCTCGGGTGGGTGATTCATGGCTTTCGTCCGGGTGGTGCGAGAGACCGCGGAAATGGCCTTGGAACCGGTTCAAAATGGGACGTTTACTGGGGCGATTCGGGGCTTGGGGAGGGTCGAAAAAGCGGGGCTTCCGTGGTATAATTTTGACAGTCGTGAAAGCAACCTAAGTATAAGACATTTCAATAACTTGAAGTCAATTCGTCGGCATCGTCCAGAGCTGGGTTGGGGGCGGGTTTTCAAGGTTAGTTTTAAGGCGTAACCGAGCCCAGTTCGGAGAGAAAGTCGGGGCATTCTCCCGCGGAGCGGAATGGCCACCAAAGAGATCAATACTCCCATCGTCGAAACCAAAACAAAAAACGGAATTGTGACGCCGATCAGCGCTGGAAATGGCGGGGGCAACAGCGACTACAACGCCGACTCGATCAAAGTGCTCGGCGGAATGGAAGCGGTGCGCAAACGTCCGGCAATGTATATCGGATCGACGGGCGATCTGGGGCTGCACCATCTCGTTTATGAAGTCGTGGACAACTCGGTCGATGAGGCGCTGGCCGGGTTCGCGACCAAGATTGAAGCCACGATTCACATCGACAATTCGATCACGGTGATCGACGACGGGCGGGGCATTCCCGTGGACGACATGGTGATCGATGGCGAGAACGTTTCGGCGGCGCAGGTGGTGATGACCACGCTGCATGCCGGCGGGAAATTTGATTCGTCCACTTATAAAGTTTCTGGCGGGCTACACGGCGTTGGGGTTTCTTGCGTGAACGCGTTGAGCGAAGAGCTTGATCTGGAAATCTGGCGTGACGGCGCGACCTGGGAGCAGACTTATTCGAAGGGCGAGCCCACCAGCAAGATGAAGAAGGTGGGCGCGGCCAAGCGGCGCGGGACGAAGGTTCACTTCCTTCCCGATCGAACGATTTTCACGGAGACGACTTATAACTATGACACGCTGGCGCAGCGGCTGCGCGAGCTGGCGTTCTTGAACAAGGGATTGCTGATCACGCTGACCGATGAGCGTACCACCGACGCGAAGACGGGCGAGGCGAAGCACTCAGAGTTCAAGTACAACGGCGGGATCGCGGAGTTCATCAAGCATTTGAACCGCGGGAAGCAGGTGCTGCACGATAAGCCGATTTACATGGAGGACGACCGCAGTAACGTTCACATGGAAATTGGGCTGCAGTACAACGACGGCTATTCGGAGTCAGTGTTCAGCTTTGCGAACAACATCAACACGGTGGACGGGGGCACGCATCTCTCGGGCTTCCGCATGGCGCTGACGCGCACGATTAACTATGCCGGGCAGCAGATGGGCTTGTTCAAGGACGTCAAGGAAAACCTGACGGGCGACGATGTGCGCGAAGGCCTCGTGGCGGTGATCAGCGTGAAGCTGCCGCAGCCGCAGTTTGAAGGCCAGACCAAGGGCAAGCTGAATTCCGACATCGCCGGTGTAGTTCAAGCCTTCATTAATGAGCGGCTGGGTGCGTTCTTTGAGCAGAACGCAACGGTGGCGCGGAAGATTATCAATAAGGCGGTGGATGCGGCGCGGGCGCGCGAGGCGGCGCGGAAGGCGCGGGATCTGACGCGGCGCAAGGGAGCGCTTGATTCGGGCGGGCTGCCGGGTAAGCTGGCGGATTGTTCGGAGCGGGATCCGAACCGGTGCGAGTTGTTTTTGGTAGAGGGTGAATCGGCAGGCGGGACGGCGAAGCAGGGGCGCGACCGGCGGTTCCAGGCGATTCTGCCGCTCAAGGGAAAAATTCTCAACGTCGAAAAGGCGCGCTACGACAAGATGCTGGCGCATGAGGAAATCCGCGCCATGATTACGGCGCTTGGCACCGGCATTGCCAAGGAGGATTTCGATCCGACGAAGGTGCGGTACGGGAAAATCATTCTGATGACCGATGCTGACGTGGACGGATCGCACATCCGGACGCTGCTGCTGACGTTTTTCTTCCGGCACATGCAGGAGCTGATCAAGCGCGGGAACGTATTCATTGCGCAGCCGCCGCTGTATTCGATCAAGAAGGGCAAGTCGATGCAGTACATCAAAGACGACGACGCCTTCGACAAAGTGATGCTGAAGCGCGCGGCGGATGGGCTGATCGTGCGCTACGGCGAAGGCGCGGCCAAGCTGGAGGGCGCGAACCTGACTCGGTTCATGAGCGTGCTGAAGGAGTATCTGAATTTCTTCGACAAGGTGAATAAGCGGCTGCGCGATGAGAGCGTCACCGAGTTGATGCCGCGGCTGGATTTTTCGAAGCATGCGGATTTTGAAGGTGACAAGAAGACTCCGCCGAAGAAGATCGAGCGGCTGGAGCGGGAGCTAAAGAAGCTCCAGAAAGACCGGAAGTTCAAGAGTGTGGAAGCGAGCTTTGACGAAGAGCACAACTTGTGGGAAGTGCGGTTTGTGAATTCGCAGGGTTCGGAGCACGTGATCAATTGGGAACTGGCTTCGAGCGCGGAGTGCCGGCAGTTGATTTCGAAGTTCAAGCAGATTGAGCCTTATCTGGAACCACCGTTTGTGGTGGAGGCGGTGGCTAAGTCTGCGGCGGCGAGCAAAGAAGACGAAGCTGACGATGAGGCCGCGGAGACAGAGGAGAAGTCGGAGAAGAAAGGCGCGAAGGCTGCTCCGAAGAATCGCGCAGTGATCGAGCCGGTGGAGAAGGCTACGGCTCGCGAACTTTTTGAGTATGTGAAGAAAGAAGGAAGCCGCGGGTACGATGTGCAGCGCTATAAAGGCCTGGGGGAGATGACGGCTCCGCAGTTGTGGGAGACGACCATGGATCCGGAGCGGCGGACTTTGCTCTCAGTGAAACTGGAAGATATTGCCGAGTGCGAGACCATCTTTACCACTTTGATGGGCGAGGATGTGGAGGCGCGGCGGAAGTTTATTGAAGAGAATGCGCTGGATGTGAAGAATCTGGATATTTAAAATCGTTTGCCACGGATTTTCGCGGATTCACACGGATTAAGAAAATACAGAAGGCGGTCCTCTCGGGCCGCCTTTTCTTTCGTCTTCTGGAAGAACGGAGCTGTGCTAGCAGCTTCCGCTGACGGATTGTCCGCAGACCATGCCGCTGACTGTGCAGCTCAGGGAGGAATTTATGGTGTACGTGGCGTTCAGCTGGCAGCTCCCGGAGGGGTTTGGGCCGTAGGAGATGCCTCCGGTTTCTGTAAAGGTGATGGGAAACGTGGGAGTCTCGTTGTTGGTGAAATTTATCTGGCCGGCAACGGCGATGCTGGGATTTCCGTTAACGATGAGGTTTGAGACGGAGCAATCGTCCGGCGTGATCGTGAGGTTGGCGCTCACGGAGCCGCTGCCGGAGGTATTCAGGGTGCCGTCGATGTCGCCGGTTACGGAGATGGTTCCGCCGGAGGGACCGTTGCAGGGTGCGTCCGTCAGGGAGATGGGGAAATTGCAGTTTTCGCCGGTCGCGGTCGAGGTGCAGCCACTGAACGTGTCGGGGTGAAGGTCCCTTACCACGGCTGACAGGCTTGGGCGAGCGTCACTCGATGCGGGGACGCTCGAAGGGACTGCGTTTCCCAAAGCCTGAGTGAGAGCCTGTGACAACTGAGTTGACACTGCCTGGGCCTGGGCCTGCGACATGCTGTTGCTCGACATGCCAGAGTTGGAGTTACTGCCACAGCCGAGGCACAGAATCAACGGCATCGTGGCAACGACGGTTAAGCACAGGGATGCGGTCTTTTTTATATTTATGCGAACCACGGGAACCTCCTTGGCGGCCGTGAGGGGAAGCCTCGACTCAGGCTTTTCGGCGCGGTGGCACGAATCTGTTTCTGACCTGCTTATGACTCGAAAACGGGACTATTGTACCTCGGCTCGGTGCTTAACATTGTAAAAACGATTTGGCTTACGCGCTGGGCCGGTTAGGCGGGAGATCCCTTCGGCTTCGCTCAGGGCAGGCCCTTCGCTACGCCTGAAAAACGCCTTCGCTCAGGATGACAAAGTCGTCTAAGGCTAGCTCCACGCTCTTTTATTTCAAGCCTTCGACGAGGTAGAGATCTGCGAGCATTCGGTGGTAGCCGAAGACGCAGGTTTTGGCGTCGGGGGTCATGTAGATGGGGCCGATGTTTTCGACTCCGGCGGGATCGGAGGGCATGAGTTCTTTCCAGAGAGTGCGCTGTCCGGTTTTGATGTCGAGGCGGTAGACGCGGGCGGGAAGTTCGCCGGGCTGATAGATGTAGAGAGTATGGCCGTCGGCGCTCCAGGTGATGGGCTGTTCGCCTGGATTGAGGCCGGGGATGAGTTGAGGATTGCCGCCGGCGACGGGGTAAAGGTATCCGCGCTGATCGGGGCCGATGGCGGCGATCTGTTGCGAGTCCGGAGAGATGGAGAAGGCGGTGCCGTTTACGCCTTCCTCGGAGATAACCTGACTCTTACCGGAGGCGAGATCGTACACGTAGAAGCGAACGCCCTTGCCGGGTTCGTCGGCGGAGAAGAGGATGCGTTTTCCGTCAGGAAACCAGTGGGCCCAACTGTGGTTGATGTTGTCTTTGGTGAGATCTTTCGGTTCTCCGGCGCGGGTGGGCAGGAGTTTGAACTGGGAGGGTGATTCCTGAGTCTGGGCAATCGCCCAGGTGCCGTCGGGCGACAACGCTACCGCGCCACCTTCGCCGAGCAGGACGGCGGGTGAGCCATCGGTTTTACGAATGTAGACCGCGTAGGTTAAGCCGCCGGATTTGGAGTAGTCGAGAGCACCGCCGCCGCCTTCTTCGTCAAACAGGAGGGTTTTGCCGTCGGCGGAAAGATCGGAGGGATAGGTGTAATCGAGCCAGGAGAGTTCATGTTGCTTAGGATCGTTTTCGAAGACTCCGAGCAATTCGCGGCGCCAGGTGGCGCGGACGAGGAGGACGCGTCCATCTTTGGCGATGTCGAGGAGCATGAGAGCGCCGGGCAGGCGGGCGACGATGCGCTGTTTGCCGTCGAGGGACGTGGCGTAGAGGGTGCGATCCGTTCCCGACTTGCTGGCCGTGAACCAAATTTCTTTGCCGTCGGGAGACCAGGCGAGACCCTGGATGGTGAACCACTGAGTGGAAAGAAATTTCTTGTTGCCTGCGAGGTCGACAACGGCGAGCGATCCACTGTCGTCGCCTTGTAGTGGATGATCGGCGAAT
Organism: uncultured Acidobacteriaceae bacterium; assembly: GCA_963827005.1. Taxonomy (GTDB): domain Bacteria; phylum Acidobacteriota; class Terriglobia; order Terriglobales; family Acidobacteriaceae; genus Sulfotelmatobacter. Next base: position 413,770 of record CAWGZD010000002.1, on the reverse strand, counting down.
GCGATCAGGTCGCCTTTGGGAGAGACGCGAGGATGGCCGATCCAGCCGCCGGTCTGATAAAGCGGCTTTCCGATGGGGAACTCGAGTCGGTTGCGGCCGCCCATGTCGCGGACCACGGCCAGAGTGTTGCCATCCGGAGCCCAGTCGGCCCACTGAACTTGCTCGAGTATTTCGCGCGGAGCGCCTCCGGATAACGGGGCACGCGCCAGAGTTCCCATGCTCACCCAGGCGCCGATGGCCTTGCTATTGAGCAAGACTGCCATCTCGGACGTGGCAGAGACCGACATGAGCTGGGTGCGGCTGAGGCCCATGGAGCGAGACTCGGGAGCTTCGGGACGCGCGGTGAAGACGTCGACGGGATTGCCCTGCCAGGCGGCGCTGTAGAGGATGGTTTGTCCATCAGGGGCGAAACGCGCGGCGCGAATGCTGCCGCGGCGGAAAGTGAGCTGACGGTAGACGGGAGGATCTGCGGGAGCGGAGGCGAAGATTTTCTTGCCGGCGTAGAGGCCGGCGGCAGCGGCGAGGAGCAGACCAAGGGCGAAGACGAGCGCGGCGGGAAACTTTTTTTTCTGAACCGGCAACGCTGCAGAGGAAGCAAGGCTGGTTGCAGATGATGAGGAAGACTGCCGCTCGGCTTCGGTTTCGGTGACGACGGAGGTGCGCGAGGAATCGATGGAGCGTTTGAGGCGTTTGAGATCGGCGCGGAGTTCGGCCGCGGTCTGACAGCGCATGTCGCGATCTTTTTCCAAGGCCTTGCTGATGATTTCCTCGAGCTTGGGAGGCAGTGCGGGAACCAGGCGGTTGGCAGCGGTGGGTTGGCGATTGAGAATGGCTTCGGTGACGACGGCGGACGTTTCTCCACGGAACGGGAGGACGCCGGTAGCCATTTCGTAGAGTACGATGCCGAAAGAAAAAAGATCAGTGCGGCCATCGAGGTCCTTGCCGCGCAATTGCTCGGGCGACATGTAAGACACGGTGCCGACGGCAGTGCCGGGGCTGGTGAGATCAAGGCCGGCGGCATCGGCGAGAGTTTGGGAATCGCCGCTGGTGGGGCGCGCGGCGCGTGCGACCTTGGCGAGGCCGAAGTCGAGAATCTTGGCGTGGCCGCGGTCGGTGATGAAGATGTTGGCGGGCTTGATATCGCGATGGACGATGCCCTTGCTGTGGGCGGCGTCGAGAGCGTCGGCGACTTCGATGGCCACGGTGAGCAGCCGATCGAGTTCCATGGGCTTGCCCTGAATCAGATGCTTCAGGGTTTCGCCGCTGAGGCACTCCATGACGATGAAGAGATGCCCGTCGTGCTGCCCAATTTCGTGGACGGTGCAGATGTTGGGATGGTTCAGGGACGAAGCGGAGCGGGCTTCGCGGCGAAAGCGTTCGAGAGCCTGGGGATCGTCGGCAGCATCATCGGGCAGGAATTTGAGAGCGACGAAGCGGCCGAGTTGTGTGTCCTCAGCTTTGTAAACGACACCCATGCCACCGCCGCCGAGCATTTCTGTGATGCGGTAGTGAGAGACGGTCTGGCCGATCATGTTTGTCGGATGATGGTCGAGCGGGCGCTGGCCTACGGTGGGGGGACCGGAAGCGAAGTAATCTTAGGCGAATGGTGCGGGTTCGTCAATCTTCGTGAATGCAGGGTAGTGGTGCAGTTTGATAAGGAAGCGAGCCGGACGCGCCCTTCGGTCGCTCCCGCTCTCTCAGGGCAGGCTCCTTGGATACGCGGGGCTCGCCCAGATTCCCTCGCAAGCTCGGGACAGGCTCTTCGCTGCGCAAAGAACGCTTGCTCAGGATGACAATCAAACCGCACGACTACCCCGGGCAACGGGAGTGGCGAGCTAGTGAATAGCGATGTTGAAGTCGAAAACCAAGCTCAGTGGCGTGGTGATGGTCGCGATTGGCGCAACGTTTCCGGTCGCGTTCGGCGCGAACACCAGGAGGTTGACGGCATTCAGAGCATAGATATTTCCAGCGCTATCCAAAGCGAGGTTGCCGCCTTCCGTCATCGTAGTTGCCGAGCCTGAAATGGTTCGAGTTGGAGCGACGTTGCCAGTTGAACCGGCGCTGAACTCCAGGATTTCGGGCAATGCATTCGGGTCACTCGGGGTGCTGGATACGTAGACATTTCCCCCACTATCCGTGGCCAGACCTTGAATGGAGTTGATCGTTGTTGCGGGTCCACCAATCGTGCTGGTGGGGGGCACGTTTCCATTTGCGCTGGGATTGAAAATGAGAACGGATTCGGGCGCCAGAGGGTCGGCGTTGGAGATGTAGATATTACCGGCAGGATCGACCGCGATCGGGACTGAGCCAAGGCCGACGAGCGTTGTGGCGCTTCCGCCAATGATCCTGGTGGGAACGGCGTTGGCGCTGGCGGTAGGAGAAAAGACCGCGATGCCGCTGCCTAGATTCGGGGCGGCCAGGATTCCAGAGACATAGAGGTTTCCGGAGGTGTCAACAGCGAGCGCGTCGATGCCGCCCTGATTCACCTGGAAGGACGAGCTAGTGATCGTCCTTGTAGGTTGCGTTCCGCTGGCTCCGGGCGCGTAAACCAGAATCTCTACCGAGGTCAGTGGCGGACCGCCGCTACCACCGCCGGAGGAGGCAAAGGTCTCGCCGCCCACGTATGCATTCCCGGCTCCATCCACGGTCAGACCAGTGAAAAAGACGTCGGCCGGCCCGGTGAGGGTTGCGGTGGGAGAAACGGTTCCGTTCGCTGTGGTTGGAAGCTGAAGAATACTTGAAGTCGGCGCCGAGGGGACGGTTTCGGTGACGTAAATACTGGGGGCCGACGTAGGGCCGGTGCCGGTGAGAGTGTTACGACCGCCGCTGGACCCGCAACCATCTGTGACAACGAGAAAGGACAGGCAAAAAAGAAAACTGCTGGCAAGCTTAAAGGACCGCATACAGCCGCCTTTGAACGATCTGCGTTGAGAAGACACGTTCCGGAAGGACGGCCATTTGTAGCATGCGCCGACAAATTGCGCAATCGCCAAGCAATCCAATGCAAGGCTCGATTGAGGCTGCGTTCCTTCTCAGGGGAGAACGGATATGTCGAGCATTGCAGAGACACTGAACAAACGTGGAAATGGGTGGTGGATCGCATTGGCGGGAATGGCGACCCTGATCGTCGCGAGTGCGGTACCGAATCTCATGAGATCGCGACTGGCTACCAATGAATCCGGCGCATTCGTCCGGCAGCGGGCTATAGAGACTGAGCGGGCGAGCAGCGTGTATTACAGCCCTGTCGCGAAGGCTACGTCCCAGGAGGCGATTCTCGCCGACGCTGGAGTGGCGACGTCGACGCCTGGAGGAGCATCCCCAAATGCTGCCGGCGACCGGAAAATTGTACGTTCCGGGGAGCTTGGGCTGATCGTGCAGGGTCCGGCTGAAGTTGCCGAGAAGATCCGCCTGCTGGCAGAGACGCAGGGAGGTTTTCTGGTGAGCTCGCAGGTGAGCGGCGGTTCGAATGCGACCAGTGGGTCATTAACGATCCGCGTGCCGGAGGCGCGGTTTGAGGAAACGTGGGCGGAGATTCATAAGCTGGGGCGGCGCGTGGAAACTGAAAAGATTGACGCGCAAGATGTCACACGGCAATACGTGGATCAAGACGCCAGCCTGCGGAATCTGCGCGCGGAGGAGGGGCAATATCTCGCGATTCTGAAGCAGGCGCACACGGTGAAGGAAACGCTCGAAGTGAGCGAGAAGCTGACCGGAGTGCGGGGGCAGATCGAGCAGCAACAGGCGGAGTTCAACGCGCTTTCAAAACAGGTGGAGACGGTGGCGATCACAATCTCGTTGCGAGCTGAGGAGGAGACACAGGTGCTGGGGCTGAACTGGCGTCCGCTGTATCAGATGAAAGTGGCGCTGCGCGACGGGCTTGATGCGGTCGCGAGTTATGCGGGGGCGATGATATCGATCTTGTTTTATCTTCCAGCGGTGCTGTTGTGGATGGGCACGATCCTGGCAGGCGTAGCGGCGGGGTGGAAAGCATGGAGATGGGTGGCGCGGGCGTTCGTTGCCGGGCCGAAGGGGCCGACGGTGGCGAACGGGTAAAGCAGGAATGCTCCGTTCCATGAGCGAGCTGCGGGAAGAATGCGCTCGCTTCGCTCGCTGGACAGCCGAGGCGGCTGTCCCCACAGGAGCCGGTTTGATTTCCAGCAGGGTTTCAGGCTGGGGTGGACGATTTACGAAATAGCGACGCGACGGTGGTTCCAAGCGCCAGCAGCGTGATGAGCGAAATATCTGCGAGAGAGATGGCGCAGTAGATGCACCAGACTCCCAGAACATGCGCTTCGATGTTGGCCAGGTAGAGCGAGAAGGCCAATCCGGCGAGGGCTGCGGCCAGCAGCCAGCGCCAGGCGCGGCGCCAGGCCAAGGCGCCCATGAGGAGATATCCGGCGATGCCGAGGACGGCGACGGGAATCCCGGTGCCTTTCAAGACGGCGTAGGGGCTATGGTTGACGATGCCGCAGTCCCAGCGTTCGTTGATGCTGCAGGGCGAGTCACCCTCGGTGCGGTAGTGCTCGCGCAGAGCGAGAGCGGACGCGGCGATTCCCAGAGCTGCTAATAAAACCAGTACGTTCCTCATTGAGATGCTCCTCATTTCGCGATTAGTAATTAGCAGTTAGCCGCCAGCAATTGGCGGTGCGCAGCCTCTACTTCTCATTTTTCGCGGTCAACTGGCGGGTGGCGCGGTGGCTGGCGTGGTCGAATGCGCGGTGACCTTCACGTTCTCCAGCCAGTAGGTGCTGTCGGGCTGAACGACGACATCGGCAGTGATGGAGTCGCCGGGTTGGAGTTGGTCGAGCGCGGCGGGAGGTTTGATGGAGTAAGGCATGGCCATCGAGTCCATGAAGCCGGGGATCGGTTCGTTGGTGATGGTGGCCGTGCCGGCGTTCTTGTCCACGGAGTTGACTTTTCCCTTGAGGGGATAGCGCTTGGCGGAGGATTGCTGGTTCGCAGCGGTTGGCTGTGAGGGCGCACGATTGCAGGCTACGGAGAAGGCCAGCAGGGCGACGAGGCAGAGGAGTGCTGAACGCGGCGTGGAGAAGGGGAGTGGGCTATTCATATTCGGGCTTCCATATATTATCTCCGACATTTGCCTTCTCAGTAGTGGAAGCGATAGCGAAATTCGACGTAAATTTGCCGGGGATCGTTCCAGTGAAATCCGCCGAAGGTGAGGCTGTTGTCGAGTTGGACGCGGCGGTTGGCCACGTTCAACGCGGTCAGGGAAACGGTGTATCTCTCGGCGAAGGTTTTCCCGAATGCAAGATCAAACGTGGTGTGGCCGGGAAGATAGTCGCCGGGATACTGCACGCCGGGCAAGCCGTTGGTAAAGCCTGATCCGTAATACACGTTGGTCGACGCATAAGAGTGACCGGGCAGGTTGGCGTTGAAGCCTACGTTCAGTGTGTTTCGCTGGTCGTGATCGACAGGGGAAAGTCCGGGCGGAATGTCGAGGCCGCATGCCGAGGTTACGGGAACGGGGCAGACTAAGCCGCCGGTGATGGGCGAGGTGGCCTGCGCGATTTGATTCGCATAAGCCAGGTGAAACTGGCTGCGATGCCAGAGGTTGGGTGAGCGAAGAGTGAGTTCCCAGCCTTGAATCAATGCGTACTGCCAGGTAATGGGCCAGAAGAGATTGGAGTCTCCAATGTTGTTGTGGTCGAGCCAATTCTCGGCGCGGGTTTCGTAATTGTCGGCGCTCAGGTTCCAACCGTGAAATGGAATGGTGACGCCGAATTGCCATTCGATATCGCGCTCGCCCTTCAGAGGAGAGAAAGTAACATCCTGACTATTGGCCAAATCAAGCAGCGCGCCGGTGGCGGTGACCAGAGGCGGGGCCTGATAGAAGTAACCATAGAAGCCGCGAAATACCCAATTCAGATGTGGAATTTTCACGGCGACGCCGAGGCGGGGATCGGTGGCGCTTTCGGAGATGGAGGAATCGAATTCAGTTTGGCGGAGGCCGGCGATTAAAGTCAGCCAGGGCGCGACTTTGAATTTGTCGTTGACGAATAGAGCAGTGACCCCTCCATTCACACCGATGGAGGACGCGGGGAAATTCGCCTCGCCGTCGTTGAATAAATTGTCGAAGTAGTTGTACTGGTGCTGGCCGAATCCATATACGCCGGCCTCGAGATCATTTTTCCAGAACGTAGCGTTGAAGGCTATTTGTGCGCCGGCGTAATTGGCATTCTCAGTCACGGTCGAGGCGACGGGATAATCGTTCGGACTGCTTTTATAGTCGGCGCCGTTGTAGTGGTAAAAAGGCGATACCGTAAGCAGCATCTTCGAATTGAAGGTGTGCACCCACGAGAAAGTGGCGTAGCCATCGGGCTCACGCTCGGCGTCGCGCAGTCCGTAGCTGGGATAGTTCTGATTTCCGATTGAATTGGGATCGGGATCGATCGGGATCTGGTAGTAGTCCTGCCGCAGGGAGCCGACCACCCTGAACTGGTTCTTAGAATTGGGATTGAAAATGAATGAAGCGAATCCTCCATAGCCGTTGTCCGCGTCGTGAACGACTTGCGGGACGGGTGTCTGAAGGCCGTAGTTGCTGCGATTTCCGTTCAGGCTGGCGTAGTAGGCGAAGCGCTGGGTGTGTCCTCCGCAACTGATTTGGTCGTTCGTCTGATAAAAATTTCCGGCGCTGATCACAAGGTCGCATTCGCGGTCGCGTTCAAAACCAGTGCGCGGCGCGACGTTGAAGATTCCGTAGGTGCGGTCTCCGTAGTCGGCGTCGTAGCTGCCTCGCTGAACTTCGAGATAGTCGATGTCCTTTGGATCAATCTGCGGGCCCAGATTGGTGGCGATGTTGGTGTTAGGAATGGGGACGCCGTCAATCAGCCATTCAACCTGGTGGCCGCCTCGCATATGGAGCATGTCGTGCGTTACGTACGCTGCGGGCACGTAATCTGTGATCATCTGCATGCTGTTGGTGCGGTCCGCTCCGGGGGTTTCCTGAATATCTTCACGGCTTACCATGGTCGTCGGCGTCACGGTGTCCATCGTCGCTTCCACCGGGACTCCCGAGACGGCAACGGTTTCCTTCGCGCCAGCGATAGCCAGCTCAAAATGGAGCACAGGACTGGTGTTGGACTGAACGATCGCGTCCTGTTGGGCTTGCCGGAAGGCCGGTGAGGAGACGCTGACTGTGTAATTCCCGATGGGCACCGAACTAAAGCTAAATTCTCCATTACTGTCGGAGTCCAGAGCCTCGGTCCAGTCGGAGTTTTGCGCCTTCAGCGTAATGTGAGCGCCTTGAATGGGGCGATGCTGGGGATCATGGACGACGCCGCGAACGGAACCGAAGATCGTGGCAAATGCTACGGCACCGAGGAAAAGAACAACTGCCGTCAAGCTAGCAACTTGTCGCATAAATGTCTCCATCCTCTGCATCGGGTTAGGGCGGACCGACGTTGGCGCGGCGCACTGACTTCTGCGGGCGCGCAGCCAGACGCTCCGGCGAAACCGCCGTTATGAGCCAAGTCGACAGAATGAATTCAAGCGGGAGACGGTTTCAGCGGGCGGGCGGGGCGCGGGTGGATTGGAAACGAGAGAGTTCTGTGTTCGGGTCAATTTGAGTTGACTGGCTGAGGTAAGCTTCGATGTTCGGCGCGAGTTCGGTGGCTGCCGGCGGCTCGGCTTGCGCCCATTGGGTAGTGGTTACGGCGCGGCCACAGTCATGGTTGCAGCAACTGGTGTCGTGGAGGGTAAGCTTTCCGGTTTCTGAGATTTGCTCAGAGGCCGCGGAATCGTGGCAGTGATGCACTGCCTTGCGAACGCAACAGGCTCGAATCGGCGCAGCGGCGGCCAAAGCCAGCGGGGCGAGAGTGCCCACGAGCGCGATGAGTAACAGAAATCTGGCGGTCCGGCGATGCATGTTCCCTGAGAAATCAACCCTCGATGGTATCGCCAGAATAGCAGAATAGCGAGGGCATGCAAATGAAAGGCAGGCGCGGCGTCCGCTCCACAATTACTTTAGTGCATGAGCACGTAGGCCCCGCCGTTGGTCGTGATGATGACGAGGTTCATGATGATAATCATCAAGTCGTAGTGCCAACCTGAGCCTTTCTCGCCCCAGAAGCCAGTGTGCCAGGCGAAGATCTTTTTCTGGATCGCGCCGAGCATGAGGAGGATGAGACCAAAGGCGGCGAGTTGGGTAAGGACTCCGAAGGCTACGCCGAGGGCTCCGGAGACTTCGGCGGTGCCTAAGAAGATGGTGAAAGCCTTGGACATTCCGATGTCCTTGGCGCGCGCCGCGGGGTCCTTGAGATGGCGATAGCCGCTGGCCAGGAAGATTAGCGCGACCATCAGACGCATCAGCAGCAGGCCGAGGTCGGTGAAGCGGGCGAGTTGAGGGAACATGGCTTCTCCTTACTGGGTTAGCGGTTCAGGCTTTGCCCTGGATCTTCGCCCACCACCAGCGGACGCCGACGAACAGGAAGCGCCAGTCGCTAAAGAACTCCGGGGGCTTACCCTCGAAAGCGTGGCCGATGAATTGGAGAAGCCATCCCAGGATGAACAGAACTAGCGCATAGGGCCACAGGCGATGGAAGAAGATGCTGGCGAGAAAAATTGCGAGCGAGAGGACGATGGTGGGAATGCCCAGGGTATGGCAGATACGGTTGATCGGGTGCTGATGGCTGGAGGAGTATTGCGAGATCCACTGCTCGCGGGTTCGGTTGCCGAGCATGCGGAGGATGATACAACGGCGGCCGGTTCTTTGCACGGAGCTGGTTTGCGAGTCTTTGGTAGTCGCAGTTTGATAAGAAAGCGCTCCGGGCGCTCGATTAATTGCGTCACAAAAGACGCGGCGCGACGCGCGGCTCCCCCAGATCCTTCGCTGCGCAAAGAACGCTCGCTCAGAATGACAATCACATTACACTGATATCAGTATTTGGTAGTGGGCAGTTTTGAATCAAAACGAATGCGCCGCTAGATAAATACCCGCAGCACACCCAGCCACAATGACGCAAGGGATGACAAGCCACCATTTGCTTCCTTGCTGTGCAGCAAGCAGACCCAGCACCGCCGACAGACCGACCGACGCAAAGCTGATCGGCTCTCGCCAATTCTGGAATGGTGGAACGAAGACGTTTCCGAGCAGAACGATGCCAGCCATACCTAGCTTACCTGAGCGTGTCATGCTGCTGCCTCAGCGGCTTTCTGCTCCAATAATCCCACCAATTCTTCGAAACTCCAAACCGGATGAGCCAAGGAATTGAAAACGGCCCACTACCCAGTATTTAGACGGGTTGAGTGGCCGCTTGCCGCGTGGTAGCATCCTAGGTTTTGGCAGGGGATGTCGGGCTGGCCTTACACTGCACTGATTCTCTTCTGGGCCTTCTCTCTTTCCACACCTGCGAAGGAGCCTACTCGTGAAAGCTTATACCGGAGAAAACATTCGTAATGTAGCGATGGTGGGGCACGGGCATGCTGGAAAGACTACGCTGCTCTCGGCCATGCTTTATACGGCCGGAGCCACACCTCGACTGGGGCGGGTGGACGATGGCTCGGCCACGACCGATTACGACGAGGAAGAGATTGCGCGGAAGATGTCGATTGCAGCGGCGGCTGCGTATGTGGAGTGGGGCAAGACGAAGATCAATGTGATCGATACGCCGGGGTTCAACATGTTCGTCCACGAGGCGCGGATGGTGTTGCCCGTGGTGGATGCGGCGATTGTGGTGGTGGATGGCGTGGCCGGCGTGGAAGTGGTGACGCAGCGGGTGTGGAACGATTGCGAGGAGTACAAGACTCCCCGGCTGATTGTGGTGAACCGCATGGATCGCGACCGGGCGAATGCGGAGCGCGTGCTGGAGTCGCTGATCAATGCGTTTGGAAGGAATGTGATTCCGATTGAGCTGCCGATCGGGAGCGAGAAGAACTTGAGCGGCGTGGTCGACCTGGTGCGCATGAAGGCTTACACGTACGAACTGGGTGGGAACGGCAAGGGTAAAGAGACGGAGATCCCGGGCAACATGCGGGCGCAGGCGCAGGAGGCTCACGAGCAACTGGTCGAATTGATCGCTGAAGGCGACGACAAACTGATGGAAGAGTTCTTCGAGAAGGGGACGATTCCGGAAGAGGATTTGATTCCTGCGCTGCACAACGCGATTCGCGAGGACAAGCTTTTTCCCGTCATCTTCAGTTCGGGGTTGGGGAACGTGGGCGCGGACCGGGTGATGGATTTTATCGTGGACTACACTCCAGCGCCTTCGGAGCACGAGTGGGTGCAGGGCGAACCGGCGGCATCGGGGAACGGGGACGCGCCGAAGCGGCATGAGGCGGATACCGAGCCGATGTCTTTGTATGTGTTCAAGACAGTTTCGGATGCGTTTGCGGGGAGGATTTCGTACTTCAAGGTTTTCTCCGGCGTGCTGAAGAATGAATCGACGGTGCAGAACTTCTCGCGCGGATCGGCGGAGAAGCTGTCGCATATTTCCATTATGCAGGGGAAGACGGCTGTGCCGGTGACGGAGTTGCATGCGGGAGATATTGGCGCGGTCGCGAAATTGAAAGACACGCTGACCGGAGACACGCTGGGAGATAAGGCCGCGCCGATTCTGTATCCGCGAGTGAAGCTGCCGGAGCCGGCGATTACGTTTGCGATTGAACCGAAGAGCCGCGCGGATGAAGACAAGCTGGGGCCGGGGATCCACAAGCTGATGGAAGAAGATGCGATGCTGCGCTTCTTCCGCGATGCGCAGACGCAGGAGTTTCTGATTGCGGGCACCGGGCAGCAGCACATTGAAGTGGTGGTGGCGAAGCTGAAGAAGCGGTATCACACGGAAGTGGTTTTAAAGGCGCCGAAGGTGCCTTACCGGGAGACGATTCGCGGGAAGGCTGATGTGCAGGGACGGCACAAGAAGCAGACCGGCGGGCACGGGCAGTACGGCGACTGCAAGATCAAGATGGAGCCGATGCCGCGCGGCGGAGTGTTTGAATTCGTGAACGATATTTTTGGCGGGGCGATTCCGAAGAACTATATTCCGGCCATCGAAAAGGGAATCAAGGATGCTGCGGCGCGCGGGTATCTGGCGGGATTTCCGGTGGTCGACTTCCGGGTGATTCTGTATGACGGCTCGTATCACGATGTGGATTCGAACGACATGTCGTTCCAGATGGCGGGGCGGATCGCGTTCAGAAAGGCTATGGAGCAGGCAAAACCAACGATCCTGGAGCCGGTGATGTCGGTCGAAATAACGATCCCGGACGACTTTGCGGGATCCATCATGGGCGATTTGAACAGCCGACGGGGACGCATTCAGGGCATGGACAACAAAGGCGGCAACACCGTGGTGAAGGCGGAAGTGCCGATGGCGGAGATGCTGACTTACGGCGTGGATTTGACGTCTATGACGCAGGGCCGCGGGAGTTTCAATATGGAGATGCACCATTACGACACGGTACCGGGAGCGCTGCAGGAGAAGATTATTGAGAAGGCTAAGGCGGCGCGGGGCGATGTGAAGGAAGAGGAAGAGTAGAAGGCTAGGCGGGGAGAACGCCTTGAGTCGTTGGGCGCGGGTGGCGCCACAGGGATCCTTCGACTGCGCATGACCGCCCTTCAGGCGCTCATGCTTCGCTCAGGATGACAATGTGAGGAATATGGGAGGTCAAGCATGAAACTTGCATCGATTCTTATTTGCTTTCTTATCTCGATGGTGCCGCTTGGGTATGCCGCCGAGACGCAAATCTTTCCTACCTCGGCCGGGCCGGTGAAGATCACTCCTATCTATCACGCCAGCACGCTGATCGAGGCGGGAGGGAAGATCATCTATCTTGATCCGGCCAAGCCCGCGAAGTTGGCGGGGCTTCCAAAGGCGGACCTCATTCTGATTACCGACATTCACGGCGATCACATGGATCCGGATTCGATCAAGGTCATCAGCAAGGCGGAAACGGAAATTCTGGCTGCGCCGGCGGTGGTTGCAACCGTCACCGGCGGCAAGCCCATTGCTAATGGAGAGACGAAAAGCTGGCAGGGATGGACCATTGAGGCTATCCCGGCATACAACCTGAAGCGCGGCCCCGCGCCAGGGAAACTTGTTTCACGACAAGGGCCGCGGCAATGGCTATGTCCTGACCTACGGCGGCAAGCGTTTCTATTTCTCGGGCGATACTGAGGGCGTACCGGAGATGCGGGCGCTGAAGAACATTGATGTGGCGTTTGTGTGCATGAATCTGCCTTACACCATGCCGCCGGAAGAGGCGGCTGACGCGGTGAAGGCGTTTCATCCGAAGATTGTGATTCCCTACCACTATCGCGGATCGGATCTTGCTGTGTTTCAGAAGGGATTGGAAGGGACTGGGATTGAGGTGCGGGTGCTGGACTGGTATCCGAAATAGGGAGTCTTCTCCGAATTTTTTCAGACATCCTCAGGTATGGCTATGTGCCCGGCGCGGCCAGGCTTCGCCCAGGCCGGACGGCCGAGGCGGCTGTCCCCATGGTCGGTGGCGATTGTCCCTGCGTGGTTCGTGGTAACATCCGGCGAGTGAGTGCCGCTAAGAACAATCCTAATTTGAATTACAGTCCCGACCGGCTGGTGTCGGCGGCGGCGGTGGAGGATGATTCTTCGTTTGAGCTAAAGCTGCGGCCGCAACGGCTGGGCGAGTTTATCGGGCAGGCCAAGGTCAAAGAAAATCTGGCGGTGGCGATCGAGGCGGCGAAGTCGCGCGGCGAGGCCATGGATCATGTGTTGTTGTATGGGCCTCCGGGGCTGGGAAAAACTACGCTGGCCAATATTATTGCCAACGAACTCGGGGTGCACTTCCAGCCTACGGCGGCACCGCTGTTGCAGATCAAGGGCGACCTGACGGCGATCATCACCAATATGCAGGAGAAGCAAGTCCTGTTCATTGATGAGATTCACCGGCTGCAGCCTGTGCTGGAAGAGCTGCTTTATTCGGCGCTGGAAGACTACAAGCTCGACATTATTATTGGGCAAGGACCTTCGGCGCGCACGCACACTCTCGAAGTGAAGCCGTTTACGTTTGTGGGAGCGACTACGCGGGCGGGATTGATTTCGGCTCCGCTGCGGTCGCGGTTTGGGATCGTGCTGCGGCTGGAGTTTTATACGCCGGAGGATCTGCGCGTAATCGTGGAGCGCTCGGCGGAGATTTTGGGAGTTGAGGTCGATGGCGCGGGAGCGATTGAGATTGCCAGTCGCTCGCGCGGGACGCCACGCATTGCCAACCGACTGCTGCGGCGGGTGCGCGACTTTGCCCAGGTGCGCGGGGGGGGCAAGATTGATTTGCCTACGGCGCAGGCGGCGCTGCAGATGCTGGAAGTGGATAAGTACGGGTTTGACGAAGTCGACCGGCGGTTGCTGCTGACCATTATCGAGAAATATCAGGGTGGGCCGGTGGGTGTGAATACGCTGGCGGCGGTGCTGGCGGAGGAGCCGGACGCCATTGAAGAGATCTACGAGCCGTTCCTGATGCAGATTGGATTTTTGAACCGCACTCCGCGCGGGCGCGTGGCCACGCAGCTCGCCTACGATCATTTTGGCATCACGCCCAGCCGGCGGCAGAGTTCGCTGTTCTAGGATTAACTCGGCCTGTGAATGCTTGGCCGCCGATGATTTCTTCTTCAAATCCCCAGCTGTAAAGCCTCTTCCAACGCCGTGTTCGGGAAACCTGAACCGGAAGGGTTTTGCTGTTATCGGGGATGCTCATAGTGTATCTTGCAAGATTCCTCTCACGGCGTGAGCGGAGAGGCGTGAGGACACCTTGCGTTTGGGCCGCACTCAGGGTTTTCCAATCAAAAGGCTTCTGAGGCTCCTGCTGGCAAGTGTGCTGACGCTGCCTGGGGCCGTGGAGTGTGGATGGGGCTCGCCTGCTCCACAGGCGGCCCCTACGGCGCAGGGCGGGACGGCTGCAAATGCCAGCGAGCAGAATCCTGGAACGAAGCCGCAAGATGCTTCCCCTTCAACCCAATCGCCTGAGCCAGCCGCCCGGAATCAGCAAGTGCAAGGGGCGCCGAGGCAGGCGCTTGCGCCGCCGGCATTGACCATCCCGCGTTTGACTCGGGCACCGGCTCTGGAAAACTTCCTAGGAATGAAGCCCGAGGGCGAGATCGCGCTGCAGATGGCGAAGGTAACGGGCTTTGTGCAGCGCGCGCCGCATGATGGCGAAAAAGCCTCGGAGGAGACTGCCGCTTATCTGGGCTACGACCAGAAGAATCTCTATGTGGTTTTCGTCTGCTTTGACGATCCGAAGAAAGTGCGGGCGCGAATGTCACGCCGGGAGGACATTCACGACGACGATCAAGTGGCAATCTTGCTGGATACTTTTCACGACCGGCGGCGAGCTTATGAATTTCAAACCACGCCTCTGGGCGTGCAGTGGGATGCGATTTATACCGAGGCGTCGCGGGCCGAAGCCGGCGGTAACTGGGATACTTCATGGGACACGACGTGGGATTCCCGAGGCAAGATGACGGGTCGTGGCTTTGTGGTGTGGATCGCGATTCCGTTCAAGAGCTTGCGCTTTCCCGCGACAAAACAGCAGCAGTGGGGAATCATTCTCTATCGCGGAATCGTTCGCAAGAACGAGGATTCGTTTTGGCCGCAGATTTCCCACAGAGTGGAAGGGCGGCTAGGGCAGGCGGCGACGCTTTATGGGCTGGAAGGAATTTCGCCGGGGCGCGACATCGAGCTGATTCCTTATGGGATCCTGCGCGGCTTCCGGTCGATCGATACGGTAGACCCCGACAATCCATTTTTTCAGAATGCGACAGCGCAGGGACAGATCGGCATGGACGCGAAGTTCGTCATTCGTGACCACTTTGTGCTGGATTTGACGGCGAATCCGGATTTCAGCCAGGTGGAGTCGGAGGATCCGCAGATCACGGTGAACCAGCGATTCGAGGTGTACTTTCCGGAAAAGCGTCCGTTCTTTCTGGAGAACGAAGACTACTTCCGCACGCCGATTGACTTGTTCTTCACCCGCAACATTCAGGATCCGTCGGCGGGAATCCGGCTGACCGGGAAGGAGGGTCCGTACTCGGTGGGGCTGATGTCGAGCGATGACCGCGCGCCAGGGATGGCGATTCCAGCATTCTGCCCCAGCGTGCCTCTCGATTGTTTGAACAATCTTTACGGGATTCGGTCGTATTTCACGGTTGCGCGCGTCAGCCGCGACATCTTCAAGCAATCGACAGTGGGCGCGATTTATGCCGATTGGGAATGTCCGTCGACAGGAGAATTCAATCGACTTGGCGGAGCTGACACCCGCCTGAAGCCCAATGACAACTGGACGTTCGAGGGCCAGGCGGTCACGAGTTCGAGCAATCTGCTGGGACTAGACCCGGCGATCAGCCTGTTCTCCACCTGCGAGGCAAATTTATTTCCCTTCAGTTCGGGAAATGTGGGCAACGGAAACTACTACGCCGGGCCAGCCGATCTGGTTGAGGCCCGGCGCAACGGGCTGCATTTCAACTACAACGGCTTTTACCGGGATATCAGTCCGGGCTTCGTGACGGTGCCTGGATTCGTAAACCGGGTGGATATCCGGGAGAGCGAGCAATGGGCGGGCTACTGGTTTCGTCCGGCGACGGGCTGGATACTGGCCTGGGGGCCTTCCTTCTACAATCGCTACACATTCGACCACGACGGGTTGCGCCTGGATACGGACTACGAGCCGTATTTTACGGTGCAGGCGAGAGGCCAGACCAGCCTGCAACTGGTTCCTTACGAAGAAACGCGCGAGCGTCTGCGTCCGCAGGACTTTGCGTTTATTGGACTGCCCGGTGTAACCGGAAACCAGGACTATCACGAACACCGCAGCGGCGCTAAGTTCCAGACCGGCTACTTTCCGAAAGTTACGGTGGGCGCGAACTACTTCTGGGGAGATGGAGCGAACTTTGTGCCTGCGGCGACGATGGCGCCGCAATATCTTCTGTCGAGCTTAAATACCGGCTCGGCGACGCTGACGTTCCGTCCGGTAAAGCCGTTGAAGATCGAAAATACCTACCTGTTTGAGCGCTTGCGGGCGACCGAGAGTGAATATCTTTTCGCGCTGTCACAGATGCAGGGGATTGGGAAAGGCATTTTCAACAACCACATCGTGCGCAGCAAGTGGAACTGGCAGTTTACACCGCAGCTTTCGCTGCGCGTGATTCTGCAATACAACTCAGTTCTGGCGAACACTCCGGGCAACACGTTTTATCCGTATACCTACCTGCCGACGCAGAAGGAGTTCAACGCCGACGTACTGCTCACCTACCTGGTGCATCCGGGGACGGCGATTTACGTGGGCTATAACAGTGACTTGCAGAACCTGGATCGCGAACTGATGCCAGGCATCGAAGGTCCGGCGGGGCTGTACACGGCCAAGGGATACATCAACGATACCCGGCAATTCTTTGTGAAGGTTTCGTACCAGTTCCGGTTCTAGAAAGCTCTCAGCTTTCAGCCGACAGCTTTCAGCCGCCGCCTACGCGTTTGGCTAAGAGCTGAAAGCCTGGAGTTACTGAATCCGGATTGCTGAATCCTGGGGCATTCCGGTAGAATCTAAGGATTCGTATTGACGTTTGAAAGCCAAGGTGTGAGCCCATATGAAAGCAGCCATTCATCCCGCTTATAACGAAGTGCGCGTGCATTGTGCGTGCGGCAACGCGTTTGTTACGCGGTCTACCCATAAGGGGGACATCAGCGTAGAAATTTGTTCTGCCTGCCATCCATTCTTTACCGGCAAGCAGAAGTTGATGGACACCGCCGGACGCGTGGAGCGCTTCCGCCGGAAGTACGCCAAAAACGAGCCTGCGAAGCCCGCCGCTCCGGCAAAGAACTAATTTTTTGCCAGGGATTTGCGCGGATTACCACGGATATAGCTGGAAATGAGCCCTCGCCCTCAGGCGGGGGCTTTCGCTTGGAAGGCCAAGTTAGAATAGACCTGTGCGCAAGTCCTGGGACAACTCGTGTGGGGCAAACCCTGCCCGCCTGGCAGCACCGCTTAAGCCGGTCCCCGAAAGCCTTTTGATCGGAGGCATCCGGATCGCTCCGGCCACAGTCCTGGCACCCATGGCGGGAGTTACCGACACGGTCTTCCGCCGCTTTATCCGGAACCTGGGCGGATGCGGGCTGATCATGACTGAGTTCACCTCGGCCGACGGGGTGCTGCGTGCGAAAGACCAGAAGGCCAAGCGCTACCTCCATTTCTACGAAGACGAACATCCGATTTCGGCGCAGCTTTTTGGCAGCAATCCGGAAGTGATGGCGGAGGCGGCGCGCATGGTCGAGGGGCTTGGCTTCGACATTGTGGATTTGAACCTGGGCTGTCCGGCGAAGAAAGTCGTGAAGTGCAATGGAGGGTCAGGGCTGCTGCGCGATTTGCCGGCGATTGGGAAAATTTTTGAAGCGGTGCGGGCTGCGGTGAAGGTTCCATTCACTGTTAAGTTTCGTGCGGGATGGAATGACGACGAGATTGTGTGTGTGGAACTGGCGCGCATGGCGGAAGCGTGCGGACTGGCTGCCGTGGCGTTACATGCGCGCACTCGCGAGCAAGGCTATAGCGGCCAAGCTCGCTGGGAGTGGATTGCGGCCGTGAAAGATGCGGTGAAAATTCCCGTGATCGGCAACGGCGACATTCGCACTCCCGAAGACGCTTGTGCCATGGTCGCGAAGACGGGCTGCGATGCGGTGATGATCGGGCGGACGGCTCCGTCGAATCCGTGGATCTTTCGGCAGATTCAGCAGTATTGCGCGGGGATGGATCGGGAAGGGCACGACTTTAGTCGTGCCGAAAACGCTCCGAACTCTCAAGCGGCTTTAGCCGCCGAGGGCAAGCTCTACGATGAGCCCAGCGAGGCCGACCGCTATCAGATGATCCGCACCTATTTCCAGATGCTGATCGAAGAGGAATTGCCGGACGCGGTTGGGAAGATGAAACAATTTGCCTCATGGTTCACGCATGGCGTCCCCGGCGGAGCCGGGCTTCGCAAGGCGATCTACGAATCGAAGAGCGCGGTGGAAATTCTGGGAAGGGTGGAAGAATTCTTCGAAGCCAGGTTATGTGGCGCTGGTGCTCTCGCCCACGAAGGATGAAGACGCAGTCCAGCTGCGTAGAAACTAAGGCGCGAGCCGCAAGCACGGCTCGCGCGCCAGGCAAATCAAGGCACTAACTCTCAACGAGCCAAGGTCAGGGCAGCACGGTAACGGCGATCCGAACGCCGGGGTGCCTCAGGTTGAACAAGTAGTATCCGCCGTCGACGAAGTCGATGTAGCAATCGTCAGTGTAGGCCCACCCAGCCGGCCAGGGTTCGGCAAAGGCGAAGTTGTAACCGCCGTAGGCAAAGCGCCGCTCACCGTTGACCACGGTCACATGACGGACTGCGAAGTGATGTTCATGACCGAAGTGCGCGCGGAAGTGCTCGTCTGGAATGCGGCGGGCCTCGTGCTGATCATGCTTTTCTTCCTGTCGAACTTCTTTATCGTCCCTGTGCTCGTCCTGAGCAAAAGCAGAAATCGCTCCTCCCAGCAGGAACGACGCACAGATTGTGGCTACTACTGCGAATCGCTTCATGATGAACCTCGTTTTGAATTTATCTTCAAAAGCAGGGCGCAAATATGAAAGCGCCCTCGTCACAATAAGCGTGACAGAATGCAGATGCGGATGTGGGAGCTAGCGTTGCCGTAAGGACAGTAGATTCCTGCGCGCCGCCGGGAAAAGTGTGTGGAACAACTACACTTTTCTTGCAACCATTTTGCCCAGTCCATTCTTTTCCACATACGCCCAAGGGGCTTCGGGATCATGGGTGAAGACGGTCAGCCAGTTTTCCAGGATCGATTTCGTGTAGTACTGCTTCTTGCTCTCGATGGTTTGCAACGGGTAGAGGTCGAAGGCCATGCCCCAGGTGATGTCGATGTGCGCCGTAGTGGGGATCAAGTCGGAAGCGTAGCAGGCAGTGCGGCCTCTGCTTTCGACGATCACGGCTTGCATGTGCGCGGTGTGGCCGGGGAAAGTTTTCACCGAAATGCCGGGGACGATTTCTTCGCCGCCTTTGAGCAGCGCCATCTGGCCGCTTTCGACGAGCGGGTCGTAGTTGTCAGGGATGTAGCTGATGGCGTCGCGTTCGCTGGGATGCCGCGCATACTGCCACTCGCCTTCTGGTGCGTAATACTTTGCGCGAGGAAACGTGGGGACGATCTTGCCGTCTTTGTTGCGCACGGTATTCCAGCCGCAGTGGTCGAAATGCAGATGTGTGTTGATGACGATGTCAATGTCTTCGGGAGCGACCCCGCCCGCGGCTAGATTCGAGAGCAGGCGCGCTGGCTGGCCGTAGAACTTGACCATGCGTTCCGAGAGCTTGTTGCCCATGCCGGTTTCAACCAACACGGTTTGCCTGCCGGTGCGGATGAGCAGTGAGTTCAGGCCGGCAGTCACGTAATTCTTTTCGTCAGCCGCGGCTTTGCGCGACCACATGATCTTGGGCATCGACGCCGAAAAATGCTCCACCATCGAGCGGGTAGGTGCCGTCGGAGAAAATGCTGAGTTCGAAATCGCCGAGTGTGAAACTGGGCATAGAATTAGTTTGCCACAGAACGAAGCGGCATTTCGCCTGCCAACTGCGGTACTCTCGTCGATATGGAACGGCCGGCCAGCGTCACGGTGATTGCGGCTCTGTTTTTTCTGGTCGCAGGATATCTGATCACGATCGGCATTGTTGAGTTCGCAGCGCCCGGCACGCTTGCACTGGCGATGAGAGCTGGCGTCGCATACGGTCGAGAATTGGACGGCCCCCGGACGGCTATCTCTGTCGGTGCAGGATGGGCGTTAGTCGGCTGGGGGCTCTATCAGCTGCGCAATTGGGCGCGCTGGTGCGCGATTCTCATCATGGTGATCGGAGTCGCGGGATCGGTGCCGGCAGTCTCGGCGGCCGCGCGGGATCTGACTTGGCGTTTCTTCTTTTATGGCGCTCAGATCATGCTGCGGATCGTGGTCGCGTGGCTCCTGGTCGCGTCGCCTGAGATTGTCGAGGCTTTCGGGCGAAAGTAGAGCGGCCATCCACGAAGCGGCATCTGCGTTGTCGACGCGAGCAACACCAAGGTCCCTCGCTATCCTCGGGATGACAAACCAATTTAGCTCTACCGCTTCGCTTTTACGGGCTCTTTCTCGCCCACGCGCTTGCTCACATCGAATTTCATCTTGCCGGCTTTCTTGTCGGCATCGACCACGACGTGATCGCCATGCAGAATCTCTCCATCCAGAATTTTCATGGCCAGCGGATCCTGCACCAGCTTTTGAATCGCCCGCTTCAGAGGACGTGCTCCGAAGTTCGGATCGTAGCCCTGGGCGAATAGCATATCTTTGGCGGAGTCGGTGAGTTCGATGGAAATCTTGCGGTCTGCGAGCAAACGGCGCACGTCTTCCAGGCGCAGCTCGATGATCTTCACCAACTGTTCTTTACCGAGCGGGCCGAAGACGATGATGTCGTCGACACGGTTCAGGAACTCGGGCCGGAAGTGCCCGTGCAGCGCCTCAAGAACCTGTTCGCTGGCCTTCTCAAACTCTTCCGGGGTCTGAACATGGTCCGGTTGCAGATAGCTCGAACCGATGTTGGAGGTCATGATCAGAATCGTATTCTTGAAATCAACAACGCGGCCCTTCCCATCGGTCAGGCGGCCGTCATCCATCACCTGCAGCAGGACGTTGAATACGTCGGGATGCGCCTTCTCGATTTCGTCGAACAGCACCACCGCATAGGGACGCCGCCTGACCTGCTCGGTAAGCTGGCCACCTTCTTCATAGCCGACGTAGCCCGGAGGCGCGCCGATCAGGCGAGCGACCGAGTGCTTTTCCATGTATTCGGACATGTCGATTCGCAGCAGGGCGCGCTCGTCGTCGAAGAGGAACTCGGCGAGGGCGCGGGCGAGTTCGGTTTTGCCAACTCCAGTGGGCCCGAGAAAAATGAACGAACCGATGGGGCGTTTGGGGTCGCTGAGCCCGGCGCGCGAGCGGCGAATGGCATTGGCTACGCGCTCCAGAGCTTGGTCTTGGCCGATGACGCGATGCCGCAAGCGGTCTTCCATGGTGACCAGCTTCTTCACTTCGCCTTCGAGCATTTTCGAGACCGGAATGCCGGTCCACTTGGAGACGATGCGGGCGATATCTTCTTCGTCGACCTCTTCCCGGAGCATGCGCGGGGCGCCGGCAGCTTTACCGTCGATTTTGGCCGATAGCTGGCTCAGCTCTTCTTCGGCCTGCCGCAATAGACTGTAGCGAATTTCGGCGACGCGCTGCAGATTGCCTTTGCGTTCTTCGGCCTGCTCTTCGATTTTGAGCTTCTCGATTGTTTCTTTCAGCTCGCGGGAGCGGGCGATAAGATCTTTTTCTTTTTTCCAGTTTGCCTTGAGCGTGTTGGATTTCTCTCGAATCTCAGCCAGCTCTTTCTCGATGACGGACAAACGCTCCCGGGAGTTGGCATCGTCCTCCTTCTTCAATGCCTGCTTTTCGATTTCGAGCTGCGTGGCCCGGCGTTCGAGCTGATCGATATCGGTGGGAAGCGAATCGATCTGAATGCGAATTGAGGCCGCTGCTTCGTCGATCAGGTCGATGGCCTTGTCGGGCAAGAAGCGGTCCGAAATGTAACGATGCGAGAGCGTCGCGGCGGCGACGATCGCGGAATCTTTAATGCGCACGCCGTGATGCACTTCGTATTTCTCTTTCAGGCCGCGCAGAATAGCGATCGTGTCTTCGACATTGGGCTCGCCGACGAAAACGATCTGAAAACGGCGCTCGAGGGCGGCATCTTTTTCGATGTACTTGCGGTACTCGTTGAGCGTGGTGGCGCCAATGGCGCGCAGCTCTCCGCGAGCGAGGGCGGGCTTGAGCATGTTCGAGGCGTCGATGGCGCCTTCGGAGGCTCCGGCTCCGACGAGGGTGTGAAGTTCGTCGATGAACATAATGACCTGGCCCTGCGAGTCTTCGATTTCTTTCAAGACGGCTTTGAGGCGGTCTTCGAACTCGCCGCGATATTTTGCTCCGGCCAGCATTGCGCCGAGATCAAGTGCAACCACACGTTTGTTCTTGAGCACTTCAGGCACGTCGCCGGAAATAATTCGCTGAGCGAGTCCTTCGACAATGGCGGTCTTGCCTACGCCGGGTTCGCCGATGAGCACGGGATTATTTTTCGTGCGGCGGGAGAGAACCTGAACCACGCGGCGGATTTCTTCGTCGCGGCCGATTACGGGGTCGAGCTTGCCGCGGCGGGCCTGCTCGGTGAGATCGCGAGCGTAGCGCTCGAGCGCTTGGTACTTGGCTTCAGGATTTTGATCGGTAACTTTTTGCGAGCCACGGATGGCAGTGAGGGCTTTCAGGATCGCATCGTGGGTGGCGCCGTGGCGTACGAGAATCTGCTGGGCCGCGTCCTGTTTGAGGTGCGTGATGGCCAGCAGCAAGTGCTCGGTGGAGACGTATTCGTCCTTGAAGTTCGAAGCTTCTTTGAAGGCTTGCTCGAGCAACTTGTTGGTCGCGTTCGAGAGTGTAGCCTGGGTTGACTCTCCCGATACTTTGGGAAGCTTCTCGATCTCACGATAAAGGTCGCTGAGGACCGCCTGCGGGCCGATGCCGATTTTCTCGAGCACGGGCGCGACGATACCTTCTTTGTCTTCGAGCAGAGCCGTAAGCAGGTGGATGGGCAGAAGCTCGGGGTTGCCGTGCTCGGAGGCAAGATCGTTTGCGCGCTGGACTGCTTCCTGTGCCTTTACGGTGAATTTATCCCAACGGATAGCCATGGGTTTTTCCTCGATCTTTTTGGATGACAGCGGACAGCATTTAACACCAGCAATTTGGCGCTCAGAAATTGGTACTTAGTCGTTCGAGATCCCGACAGAGACCGACTGGCTAGAATCTTGGATTCGAGTTGCGAAGTGCCCGTTGCAAAATTCAACGGGAGGTGGGCAGTGTGCCGACCTCCCGCTGATTGTAGATCGCCGGGGCTTCGCCCGGCCGGACAGCCGAGGGCGGCTGTCCCCACACGAGTATTTCCAGCTTACGCGGCTTTGCCTGGGCCCTTGGCTTCGAGGGTCTTCTCGGCTTCCACTTTCGTCCCGCCTACGTTGACTTTGATCTGCTTAGGCTTGGCTTCGGCCTTTTTGGGCAGCGCGATCTTCAACACGCCCTTGTCGTAGGTTGCCGAGACTTTCTCGGAATCCACGGTGGTGGGCAGGGTGAAGGTGCGGGTGAAGCTGCCGTACTGTCGCTCCACACGGCGGTAGTTCTCTTCTTTCTCTTCCTTTTCGATCTTGCGTTCGCCGTGCACGGTGAGGGTGTTGTTTTCGAGCTGGACGTCGATGTCCTTCTCGTCGATGCCCGGGACTTCGATCTTCAGCGTGACGCTGTGCGCGTCTTCGTAGACGTCGACGGCAGGGGCAAAGCTAGAAGTGGTCAGGGATTCATCCTGGCCGGCAGGCGCATAGGACTCGCGAAACACGCGATTGATGCGGTCCTGCAGGGTGGAAAACTCGCGGAAAGGCTCAAAACGGGTAAGTACGGTCATGGTCTCTAGTCTCCTTCTGTGCTCGTTTCTTAGGAATTCGGCAGTGCCGTTCACAAGCTTAGATTAACTACTAAGCACAAAGGAATCATAAAATATGAGTGTGTTGTTGTCAACTACAGCATATTTATTATTTTCATTAGCTTACGGTGGCCATGACGCACTTCAGGTAGGTGGTTTCCGGGACGCTTAGAAGGATAGGGTGGTCTTTCGCTTGTCCTCGAACCTCCGCCAGCCGCAGGGTGCGGCGAGCATCGCAGGCTGCGCCGGCCAGGATCTCCAGGAAGTCGCCTTGGCTGACGTGGTAGGAGCAGGAGCAGGTCACCAGAACCCCACCAGGGCGGAGCATCTTCAACGCGCGGAGGTTGAGTTCTTTGTAGCCGCGGAGTGCGGCGTCGAGGTCGCGCTTGCTCTTGGCGAACGCGGGCGGGTCGAGGACGATGGTGTCGTAGCGCTGGCCGGCCGCAGAGTAGTCCTTGAGCAGGTCGAAGGCGTTGGCCTCGATCCATTCGATCTCTTTTTCCTTGTCTTTGAGTTGCGCCAGGTTGAGCGTGGCGTTCTGGTCGGCGACTTCGAGCGCAGGGCGGGAGCTATCAATGCCGGTGACGTGCGAGCAATGTGGGGCGAGATGAAGGGCAAAGCCTCCGTGATAGCAGAAGATGTCGAGCGCTTCCCCATGTGCATATTGCGCAGCAGCGGCGTAGTTCTCGCGCTGGTCGAGGAAGGCTCCGGTTTTCTGGCCTTCGAGCGCGTCGAAATGAAACTGGATGCCGTTCATAGTGAAGATGGTCGAAAACCTTTCCCCTTGCACCAGGCCGGAAGGGCGCGGCGGCAGATCTTCGAGCAGGCGGACTCGCGGGTCCACACGCTCGACGAGGGAAGCGGGGTGAAGGCGGCCGGTCAGCCCGGAAATCAGCGTCTCACGCACGATCTCGGTATCCATGGCCTGGGTGAGAATCTGCATCGACACAATGTCGTTGTAGCGATCGACGATCAGACCTGGGAGAAAGTCCGCCTCGCTGAACACCACGCGGTAAGCATTGGTATCGTGGACGATCAGTTCGCGGTAGGTGATGGCGTCTGAGATGCGCTGGCGCAACATCGCCGGAAAGTCAGCGACCGGTTCATGCGAGATCATGCGAATGGCGATCTGCGAAGAGCTGGAATAGAGCGCCATGCCTAGAGGCTGGCCGCGATGATCGACCACACTAATCAGTGAGCCCGGCCCGATGCCATCCGCCGAAACAATGTCGGAGCGGTAGACCCACACGTGGCCATCTTTAAGGCGGGACGCGCCGCGGGGGGAAACCTTAAGTGTAGAGGCGGCAGGAATGCCGGTCGTCTTGGACATCCAGCAATCTTAAATGCAGCAGCTAACTGGCTGCTTGCTCGGTGGGAACGGCGGCGGGCTTCTCAGGCTTGGCGGTCCGGGAACGCATCTCGTACTGCGCCGCTTCCAGGTCGACGTGAAGCGAATCGAGGGCCGTCATGGGCATTTCAGTGCCCCAGGTTTCCATCTCACGTTCGGTCCAGTTTCCGTTGAGGCGGATGGCCCCAGTGACGTCTTCCGGGAAGGCCTGCCGAAAATCTCCCTCGCGGGTTAGAATGTCGCCAACGAGTCGGCCGGTATGCATGTCGAAAACGCGGCGGGTCGCCTGCCCTGATGCGTTCGTCAAACAAAAGAAAACTTCGCCGGCCTCGCCGAATTCCTGACGGTAATACCACGCCTGCGGTGCGTCGATTTTAGGATGATGGCGTCGGGAGCGCTTGTGCTCCGGCTCGAGAGCCTGCATTTCGTGAGCGGGATTAAAGTACAGGATGCGCTGGCAGGAATCACAGACGACGGTTTGCTGGCCGGTGCGCACATCGTTATAGATCTGCGGACGCAGCATGACCTGGCAAGCCATGCATTTGTGATCGAGCACCTCGGAGATGCCGGTACCGCGAAATTTGGAGACGCGTTCGTAGTGGCGAAGCAGATCTTCATTCACGCCGGCCCGCATCTGATCGCGCTTGCCACGCCATTCGGCGAGCTGTTTTTCGTCCTCGGCCGTGCGCTGGCGGGCTGCCACTTTCTCCGTCTCAATCTCGGCAGTTTCCGCTTTCAGCTCGGCCTGGGCGGCTTTCACTTCTTTATCGCGCGCGTCCGCATTCACCATTAACTCAAGAATCTTGTCTTCGGTCGCGGCGATCTCTTTTTCCGCAAACTGGATTTCGTGTAACAGTGCTTTGTATTGCTCGTTGGTTTTGACGTCGAGAGACTGGTCGCGGTACTTGGAGATTTTGCCGCGAAGATCGGTGATTGTCGTGTCGTACTTGCGGCGCGCTGCTTCGTCGGCTTTGACGGCGGCTTGAGCCTTTTCCAGTTCAGCTTTGGTATCGGCCAGCTTGTGTTCGATGGCGGCGACGCGTTTGGGGAGTTCGGCGACTTCATCCTGCAGGCGGCGGATTTCCTTGTCCGCTTCCTGCAGGCGCAACAAGTTTTCTATTTCTAGAAGCATCCAGGGCAGCTCACACTTAATTCTAACACGCGGAAACGCGGGTTTCCTCTTCAGGACGGGCCTGGGCAGCCGCATGGAAGGCCCTCGGGGGTGTAAACTCGTTGGTTCGCGCCGTGGGCTGTTGCTCTTAATTTTATTGTTTCCCGGGGTCTAATCGTGAAGAAGCAGATTTTGTTTGCCGCTCTTGCTTTCATCCTCCTGATTGGTTTGCCGGCGCCGCTTGGAGCGCAATCCGTCGCGCCGGCGAAGCCTCTTACCATCGAGGCCTTGTTCGTTCCCGGAGGGCTAGCCGGGCGCGGCCCGGAAAACGTGGAGTGGAGTCCTGATGGGACCAAGCTGTCGTTTGTGCAGCGTGACGGCGCGGGAGAACAGGGCGAACTCTGGTATGTCGATGCGGCGACGGGCGAGAAGAAGGTTCTGGTCAGCGCCGCCAAGCTAGCCTCTCTCGCGCCCGACACCAGCAAAGTGAAGGACGAACGCGAAAAGGAGCGACTGACGCGCTACCACGTGGCCGCCTATCTGTGGGCGCCGGATTCGAAGCACCTGATTTTCGACTCCCAGGGGCAGCTTTGGCTTTTTGATTTAGCGACAAGTACGGCGGTGCAGTTTACCTCGGCTCCCGAGCCCAGCATCGACCCCAAGTTCTCTCCCGATGGCCGCCACGTCTCCTACGTGCGCAAGCACAACCTTTACGTTCAACCGGTGACTGGTGAAGGCGAAAAACAACTCACCAGGGACACGGGCGAAAACCTATTCAACGGAGACATCGACTGGGTCTATACCGAAGAACTGGCCGTGCGTAGCAATTATTTCTGGTCGCCCGACAGCAAACAGATTGTCTTCTTGCACATGGACGAAACCAAGGTGCCAACCTATCCCCTCGTTAACTTGATCCCGACCCACCCGATAGTGGACGACGAGAAATACCCCAAGGTGGGCGATGCAAACCCGCTGGTGAAGCTGGGCGTCGTGGACGCTGATAAAGACAAGGTTCGCTGGATTTCCCTGACCGACGACCAGGAAGCTTACATCCCGCGCTTTGGGTGGGTCCGCGACGGCGTGATCTGGGCTGAAGTGCTCAACCGCAACCAGGACAAGATGGATTTGTATTTCGTGGATGTGAAGTCCGGCAAGTCGCGGATCGTTCTGACTGAAACCACTCCGGGCGCATGGATCGACTTCGACCAGGTGGAGGTTCGCTTTCTGAATTCCAGTGGCGGGTTCCTCTGGCCGAGCTGGCGCGACGGCAATATGCATCTCTACTATTACAGCTTTGATAAGCGGAACCCGCTTGCCGCCGATGCGAAACTGGAACGGCAACTTACGCAGGGCGACTTCGAAGTGCTGGGCATCGACGGGGTGGATGAAGCCGCGGGCACCGTATTTTTCACCGCTAACAAAGACGACCCGCGGCAGCAGCAGATTTTCTCGGTCAAGCTGGATGGATCCGGACTGCAGAAGCTCACCCAGGATGAAGGAATTTACTCCGCAAAGTTCTCCGAGGATGGGAAGCACTACGAGCAGACATACGCCGGTCCCATAGCGGCGCCGCGAAGATCGGTGTGTACGGTAGGAGGGTCATGCACGCTGCTATGGCAGGGACGCGACGCGGTCGCGGAATATGGACTGCGGGATCCGAAGTTCCTGGACTTCAAAGCGGAAGATGGGACGGTGCTGCACGGACGTTTATTGCTTCCTCCGGACGCGCCAGCCGGCGGCAAGATTCCGCTGATCGTATATATCTACGGGGGGCCTGCGGCGCAGACCGTGCTGAAATCACCGCCCGACCCGTTCGATGAGATCCTCGCGCGCAAAGGTTTCGCCATCTTTTCCGTCGACAATCGTGGAACGCCGGGCCGCGACCGCAAGTTCCAAACCGTGATTCGCCACGAGTTCGGAGCCATCGAATTGAAGGATCAGCTGACAGCGCTCGATCAGCTCTTGGCCGAATATCCGCAACTGGATAAGGACCGCATAGCGATCTGGGGATGGTCGAATGGCGGCTCGATGACGCTCTATGCAATGACGCATTCCGACCGATTCCGCGCCGGAGTTGCCGTGGCACCTGTGACCGACCAGATCAACTATGACACCATCTACACCGAGCGTTACATGGGCCAACTGAAGGATGACGCCGCCGGCTATGCCGAGTCTGACGTAACCAAGGCAGCCGCCGATCTGCACGGCGCGCTGCTCATCGCCCATGGCACGGGCGACGATAACGTGCACTTCCAGAACAGCATGCAGATGATTGATGCGCTAATCAAGGCGGGGAAACAATTCCAGCTGATGATTTATCCCAACAAGACCCACAGCATCTCTGGAAGCGATGCCCGCGATCACCTGTTCCACATGATTGAAGATCACTTTGAACGGGAGCTGAAGTAAGGAGAAGCCTATTTGCGCTTGTCGGGCTTCCGGGATGAACTTACTCTCGTCGTGCTTTCTTTGCTGGAACTCTCTTTCGAGGAGCTGTCTTTCGACGAGCTATCCTTGGCCGAACTTTCCTTGGATGAATTCTCCTTCGACGAACCGTCTTTCGACGAGCCTTCCGATTTCGATTTCTCTTCCTTCTTCGAGTCTTTGCCGCCGTCAGAAGACGGCGCGTGGGACTTGTTGGCGTAGTCGGTTACGTACCAGCCCGATCCCTTGAATTGCACCGCGGGCGCGGAAATCATCTGCTCAACTTTGCCGCCGCACTCCGGGCACTTCTTGACCATCTTGTCGGAGAACTTCTGGATTTTCTCGAAGCGGTGTCCGCACTTCTCGCACTCGTATTCGTAAAGGGGCATGGTTTCTGAGACGGTTGTGAGAAAAAATCACTTTCACCTTGATTCTAGGGGCGCGGGTTCGATTGCGTCAATTCAGGCGGGGGATAGCTATAGGGCCGGGAAAATTCCTACACCCCCGTGATCGGAGACAGGGTGCACGGGGGCGGGGGCGACGTGATCGGGGACGTTCGGGGCGCGGGCGTGGGAGTGGGAGCGGTAATGTTCAGCTCTTAGTTTCCTCCCCGAGCGTGCCATTCTTCATTTGTGGAACCGTTTTCGTTAGAAAATCATAGAACTCCTGAAATCCGTCGTCTCCGTGAGCGAGCACGAGCAAGGTGGGAGCATCATCTTCTCCCGGGTCCGACAGTTTCCCCTCGAAGAAACGGAATACCATCCGGTCGTAGTCGTAGCGGACTGACAGGTCCGAAGGCAGACTCCAGTTCAAGCCGGGAATTCTGGCTAGTTCGGCATACGATATGAATAAAGTTGCAATATCCAGTGCGTCTTCGACTTGACGCTTGGTGGGTAGAGCGAATTCGTGTTCGAGCCGGTTCCTTACCCGGTTCAAGCTTCGCAGAATCCTAGGTGCGACGAGGCCGCTTTCGATAATGAAGTTCAGCTTTCTTGGGATGTCCCAGCGCTGCTTCCTAGAGAGGGATCGAAAACCAAGCTGCCCCACGAGATGGTCGACTTGGGCGTCAATCGCCCTTTTGCAGTTGCCAAGGCAGTTGACGCGATTTCTTTCGGATTCAAGTGCCGTAGCGTCCTGGACTGCAAAATTCAGGAAATCACGAGGCTCCAGAAACGCCTTGCTCTCTCCCCCCTGCGGCTTCGGTGATCCAACGAACTTAAGGTTCCGATCGTAGCCGTAAAAACCGCGCAAAACGCTCCTAAACGTTGAGAGTACTTCGCTCTTGTCCATAAGCTGCCAGACGCTGACTGGATAATGTGAGCCGGGCGCAGGTGCAGGAGATGATCTCCGAAAAGAAAGTTCTGGTCAATGATGTCTGGCCAAGGCTTTCCGAAGGTGCGTGCGGAGAGCGGGACGGAGGGTGCAATGAGTGGCATAATTGGGGCCTCATGCAGGAGGAGCGATGCCATTCCACAGTGCTAACGATGTCCAGCAGAGACTAACCCAGAATCCAGAACCGCTCAGCGATCAGGAGCTTATCGACCTGTACCCGTGGATGCAGCAATTGAGTACAGGCGGTGCTCATCGCTTGCAGGTGGAGCTGGCATTGCGAAATATTCAATCAGTTGAACGATTCGATAAGTCCAGCAGCAAGGTAGCGCATTGGTCTCTTATTCTTAATGTCGGGATGCTCGTTCTTAGTGTGTTAGCAATATGCATTGCCCTCGGTGCCTATCGCCAAGCGGAGCGCTCTGCTGGACAGCAGCAAGCAACGTTGGATGCGTCACGCATGGCACTAGAGCAAGTCCTCGCGACTACCAACGAACAGCAACAACTCTTGCGGCAGAGCGTTAACGTCGCAAGTCAACAGTTGTCGGCAATCCGGGATCAGCAAACTCGCGAGAAGCGAATCGGTTCGCGGGTAACGAAATGAAAAGCGGAAGTGAGGCGACTTGGGTTCTCCCGCAAGCGTGGGTACCCTAGCATAACGATCGGCGAGCGCTCCAGGTTACGTTAGCGCGGTCCGGGAACCGCGGTGATAGACTTCGCGCATGAGGGACTCCGGCCCCGAGCCTGCCCCAAGCGCTGCGGTCGCGGAGAAATCCTCCCGCGCCGCCGGGCCAGCGCTGTATCTTGTCGGCACACCCATCGGCAACCTGGAAGACATCACTCTGCGAGCAGTGCGCCTGTTGAAGGAAGTGGATGTCATCGCCTGCGAAGATACGCGACAGACGCAGAAGCTGCTCAACCATTACGGCATCGCGACCCGCACCATCAGCTACCATGAGCACAACGAAATGACGCGATCGGCCGAACTGGTGAAAGAGATGCAAGAAGGCGCGAGCGTCGCGCTGGTAACGGATGCGGGCATGCCGGGCATTTCCGATCCGGGATACAGGCTGATTTCACTCGCCATCCGGCATCAAGTGCCGGTGGTGCCAATTCCCGGAGCGTCGGCATTTCTGGCGGCGCTGGTGGCGAGCGGACTGCCTACTGATTCGTTTCGCTTCAGCGGATTCCTGCCTGCGAAGCGCGGCGAGCGGCGGGCGGCGCTGGAAGGCGATCAAGAACTTCGCCGCGCACCCAGGTTTTCTATGAAGCCCCACACCGAATCGTCGAGGCGCTCGCGGATGTTGTCGAGGTCTTGGGAAACGCCCGGCACGTAGTGATCGCGCGCGAAGTGACCAAGCTGCACGAAGAGTTTTTGCGCGGCCGCGCGGGCGAGGTGCTGGAGATTCTAAAGTCGCGAGACGGAGTGAAGGGCGAGATCACGCTGTTGATCGGGAAGGCCGAAGAAGCAACTCAGCAGGCGGTTGTGGCGACCGCCCGTTTCCGTCCGCCAAAGGGTTCGACCAGATCATGGCCGAGGAAAAAGCCGGACGAGAAAGCCGCGTTGAAGAAAGTGGCGAAGGAGCGGGGAATCTCGAAGAGCGAGGCGTACCGGGAGTTGCAGAGAAGCAAGTGACAACGTCCACGCAGAACTACTTCCCCGCCAACTCCCGCTTCACCGCCTCGCTCACCATTTTCCCGTCCACCCGCATCCCTGCGCCCGAAAAGCGCGCCATGACGTTTTTCATCACCGTGCCCATGTCTTTCATGGTCGGCGATCCCATCTCGGCGATCACAGCTTTCACTCCGGCGACGATCTCGGCCTCGCCCGCGGCTTTCGGCAGGTAGGTTTCGATCAGGACGATCTCGGCGGCTTCTTTGTCGGCCATTTCCTGGCGTCCGCCCTTGGTGAACTGCTCGACCGATTCTTTGCGCTGCTTGATCAGCGTCGTCAGCACGGCCTGCGATTCTTTGTCATCGAGCGGCGCCATCTTTTCGATCTGGCGATTCTTCAGCGCGCTCTTGACCATGCGCAGAGTGGAGAGTCGCTGCTCCTCGCGCGCCTTCATGGCTGCCGTATGTCTTTCTGAATCTGTTCGACAAGGCTCATGAGGGGATTATAAACGCGCTCTCTCGATTGCGCCGTGGAATCGCCGCACGGGACGCAAGTTTCGGTAAACTGATAGATTATCCCTTCGATAAGGATCCTTTCTATGCTGCGGAAGAACCGTCTTTTTACTCCCGGCCCAACTCCGCTGCTGCCGGCGGCGCAAACGGCTATGGCTTCCTTTACGGCGCATCACCGCACCGCCGACTTCCGCGCGCTGTTTCAGCGCGTGCTCGCGGACATGAAGGAATTCATCGGCACGCAGAATGATGTGCTGGTGCTGGCTTGCTCGGGCACGGGCGTGATGGAAGCTTCGGTCTCGAACCTGACGTCCCCGGGAGACAAAGTTCTGGTGCTCACCGCCGGAAAGTTCGGCGAACGCTGGACCGGGCTGGCCAAGGCGTTTGGCTGCAAGGTGGACGTGCTCAGCGCGCCTTACGGCGAAGACCTTTTCATTGAATGACATTCGCGCGAAGCTCACTTCCGACTGTGCGAGCGGTTTTTGTGCAGGCGACCGAGAGTTCGACCGGCGTGCGGCATGATGTTGAAGGCATCGCGAAGATTGTGCGCGCCAACGGCGACGACACGCTGCTGGTCGTCGACGCGATCACCGGCCTCGGCACGACCCATCTCGACGTTGATGGCTGGGGCGTGGATGTGATCATCGGCGGATCGCAGAAGGCGCTGATGATCCCTCCTGGCCTCGCGTATTGCGCGGTGAGCGAGCGGGCATGGCAACGCATGGAGACGACCACTTCTCCGCGCTTCTATTTTGATTTGCGCAAGGAACGCAAGTCGGCGGCCAAAGGCGAGTCGGCCTACACGCCGGCGAACCTCGCTGTTTGCGGCGCTGGGCGCGGCGCTTGGAGTTTATCCGCGGAATGGGAAATGGCGACTTCGCCAAAGGACGCGAAGCGCTGGTCGACAATGCCGAACTCTGCGCCGAGATGACGCGCGCAGGCGCGCAAGCCGCTGGGATTGAAGCTCTACGCCGCCATCGCCCGGCCGCCGCGCTCACCGCGATCTGCTCGCCCGAAGGGATCGACTCCGGAAAGATCGTGAAGGAATTCCGCGAGTCAGTTTGATGCGGTCGTGGCCAACGGGCAGGGCGAGATGAAGGGCCAGCTCTTCCGCATCGCGCACATCGGCTACTACGACTATCTGGACACGATCGGCATTCTGGGCGCGCTCGAGCACGTGCTGGCGCGCTGCACCGGAAAAGCTGTCGAGTATGGAGCAGCGGTGCGCGCGGCGCAGGAAGTGTACGCGCGCGGCCTGTCCAAGCAAACGGCAACTCGTCGGAGCCTGAGGACCGCGGCGCGTGCTCCCGGCAACCTAGTTGATCGTGAAGGTCATTGCTTTCGATGTTTCCGCCGAGTGTGCCGCCGCCGTATATGCCGCCGGCAGTGCCGGGATTGGTCACCGTAACCGCCGCCGATACCCGCAGTTGCGATGGCCGTGGCGGGAATTGTTGCCGTCAGCTGAGCTCGGCGCTTACGAAGCTGGTGGTCTGTGCCGCGCCGTTCCAATTGATGGTTGCGTTGCTGTTGAAGTTGGTGCCGTTGACCGTGAGCACAAAGGCCGCAGCCACCCGAGTTCGTATTATCGGGAGCGAGTTCGGCGATGTTCGGCATCGTTCCGGCGCGGGCGGAGTGTGGTGTGAGATTTCGAACTGTAGCCGCATGCCAGGCCTACGGCGAGCAGTCGCGGCTAGAAATACTGTCGTTGCAATCTTCATGAGTGTTCTCCTAACGGGCGCGATCAGGCCCGATGAGAGAAAGTCTAGGAGAGACGCCGCGAGCAGGGGTGTCAGCGGCGATGTCATTTTCGTGTCAAGTTTTTGTCAGGCCAAAGCTTATTGAATTCAGCTTAAAAGGATCAATCTCCCTTGAAAATCGTCATTGCAGAAAAAATCTCAGCGGCCGCCGTCGAGCAACTCAAAGAGCCAGGCTGGACTGTGCTTACCGCGGACCAACTGGACGGCAAGCTTGCGGACGCAACTGGAATCTGCCGACGCGCTGATCGTGCGTTCGGCGGTGCAGGCGGATGCCGCACTGCTCGCGCACGCCAAGAAGCTGCGCGTGATTGGCCGGGCCGGCGTGGGCGTGGACAACATCGACCTGGATGCGGCCACGCGTCAGGGCATTGCGGTGATGAACACGCCGGGCGCAAACGCCGTGGCCGTGGCGGAACAGACGCTGGGCATGATGCTGGCCATGGCTCGCCATCTGTGCCGCGCCGACGCTCTCATGCACGCGGGCAGGTGGGAAAAGAAATCGCTGCAAGGCACGGAGCTGCGCGGCAAGACGCTGGGAATCGCCGGCCTTGGCCGCATCGGCATGGAAGTAGCGCGGCGGGCGCGCGCCTTTGGAATGGAATCTGGTCGGGCATGATCCGTTTGTTTCCGTCAGCGTGGCCAAAGAGCAAGGTATCCGCCTGGCGAGTCTCGATGAACTCTACGCCGCCGCGGATTACATCACGCTGCACGTTGGTCTCACGCCGCAGACTGCGGGCATGATCAACGAGGCCGCGATCAAGAAGATGAAAAAAGGCGTCCGGCTGGTGAATTGCGCGCGCGGAGAGCTGGTGCAAGAGGCCGATTTGGTCGAAGCGCTGAAACAAGGTCACGTTGCCGCCGCGGCGCTCGATGTTTTCATCCGAGGAGCCTTTGAAAAACTCGCCGCTTCAGGCGATGGAGAATGTGATCCTCACGCCGCACATCGGCGGGCAGACGTTCGAGGCGCAGGAAGCCGTCGGCGTGCAGATTGCGCAGCAGGTGCGAGAATACCTGAAGCACGGCGTCATTCAGAATGCGGTGAACGTTCCCTCGGTTTCGGCGGAAGAGTATGCCGAGATGCAGCCTTACATCGTTCTGGCGGAGCGCATGGGAGCATTTCTGGCGCAGATTTCCGAGGGCTCGATCGAAGAAATTTCGCTGCGCTACAGCGGCCATATCGCGGAGTGGAAGACGGAACTCATTCGCAACGCGGCGATCAAAGGCATTCTGAACCAGGCGCTGGAGGAGAAAGCCAACCTGGTGAATGCGGCGTCCCTGGCGGATCTTCGCGGACTTCGCATTCACGAAGCACACAAGGCGAAAGCCTCGACCGGCGGCGCCGGCAGCGTGCTTTCCGTCTTTCTGAAGAGTTCAACGGAAGAGCACATGGTGAAAGGCGCCGTTCTGCATGGCACCGCGCCGCGGCTGCTGCACATCGATGGCATTGACGTGGAAGCGCCGCTGGAACGTAACCTGATTTACCTGCGCAATCGCGACGTCCCGGGCGTGATCGGCAAGGTGGGCACGATCCTGGGCGAAGGCGAGATCAACATTGCTGACTTCTCTTTGGGACGGCGCAGTGCGGAAACGTCCTCAGAGCCGCGCGAGGCGATCGCCGTAGTCCACGTCGACGGACACGTGCCGGACGATGTGCTGAGAAGGCTGGAGAAGATTCCAGCGGTGCAGCAGGCGAAAGCGGTGCGGCTGTTCTAGCGATTACTACGATCCTTGCTCGTCCCGCCGCAGCTTCCTGCTCTCCGCCAGCAGCGCCATCGAGTGCATCAGATTCTGCAACGTGACAATGCCCACCAGCCGCTGATCCTCGACCACCGGAATGATGCTGAGATTGCGCGATGTGAGCTTGCGGAAGGCGGAAGCCAGCGACTCCTGCCGCGCGGAAACCTCGAAGATTTTGTTCATCACCGCCTGGACGTAGCCGTTGCCTTCCACGCGCAGCGCCTCCAGAATGCGCTGCCGCGAAATCACGCCCACCATGTCGCTGCCGCGGACCACCGGAAAATCATCCTGCAGCGAATGCACTGCCTTTTCCAGCGCGTCTTCCAGCGTATCCGCCGGCGAGAGAGTCGCGAAGTCGGTCAGCATCACTTCTTCAAGGCGCACGTTGTCCAACACCGACTGGAAGATGACTGCCCGTTCCTCGAGCTGAGCCGCCGAAAAGATAATGATGCCCACCATGGTGAGCCAGGTATTGCTGAACAGACCGGCAACCATCAAAACCATCGCCATAGCATGGCTGATGGAAACGGCACGGCGCGTGGCAGCGGCGGGATCGATGGTGCGCGCAAAAAACGCCCGCAGGATGCGGCCCGCGTCGAGCGGGTATGCCGGCAGCAGATTCAAGCCCGCAATGTAAAGGTTGGCCCACACCAGGCTACGCGGCAGGTTGCTCGACTGCAGAAGAGGCCACTCCCACAGATTCGCCCGCGTACCGGTCGCCCGGATCATGCCAGCCGCGATCGTTGCGAACGCAAGATTCATCAACGGCCCGGTGACGGCGATCCGGACTTCCCGCTTCCAGACCGCCGCGCCAGACTCCGGCCGTTCCGGACGCGACTCCTCGAAAACCGTCACGCCGCCGAGCGGCAGAAGAATTACCGCCTTGGGAATCAGCCCGGCGCGGCGCGCCACCAGCAGGTGCCCAATTTCGTGGACCGCGACGCAGGCCAGCACGATTCCAACCAGCGCCAGGTCCCGCGGACCGTTGGCCGGGCGTTGCGCGTTGTATTCCGTCCAGAAAACAAACAACGGCAGGATCACAAACGTCAGGTGAAGGCGAACCTCCACTCCGAACAGACGCCCTACGTGAATGGAAAAACTTCTCATGAGGTCTTGGCTACTACTGTTATTTTACATGGTCGGATATATTGGCCCCGGAAATCGCGGGTACAACTAAATCAAAGGTTCAGAGCCATGCGCGTGATTGCCGGCAAATATCGGGGACGTCCTCTTCGTTCCTTGCGCGGGACGGACATCCGTCCTACGTCCGATCGTTTGCGTGAGACGCTATTCAACGTCCTCACTGCCGGCAATCCCCAGGCGCTTGAAGGGAGTGTGTGGCTGGATCTGTTTGCCGGAACCGGCGCGGTAGGGATTGAAGCACTCAGCCGCGGAGCCAAGCAAGTCTACTTTGTCGAGACCTCCTCCCCGGCGGCGAAGTTGATTGAGCAAAACCTTCAGAGTCTCGGAATTATCAGGCGGATACAAGATCCTGCGCGATGATCTTTCCGGAGTCCTCTGGCGCCTGCAACGGGAGCACGTTGCGGCCGACGTGGTGTTCCTCGACCCGCCCTATCGAATGCAGTCCGCTTACGAAGAAACGCTGACCGCGCTCTCCGATTCATCGCTGGTGTGGGTTATGTCGCTGGTGGTGGCGGAACATGAAAAGAAGTTTGATCCCGGCGATGCATTCGGATCTCTGCGGAGAACCCGCAAGCTGGTTCAGGGAAACGCCGCGCTCAGCTTTTACCGCATCGGCGGGAACCCCGATCTCAGCACTTGATCTGCGGGCATGATCTGCGCACATGTTCTGGGCGCAAGCCTCCGCGTCAGGGTTACATAAGCAGATCGCCGCTGGGGCGCACGATGGGGTGCTGCATTTCCTGCAAGTCGTTCTTCACCATGTTGAGGCCGTAAACGCAGCCTTCGAACTCGCGCGATAGATGAGCGAACAGTGGAGCTACTTTGGCGTATTCAAAGTGCTCGAATTTCGAGACGATGTAGTAGCTTTCCTTCCCCGCCTTCATCCATTCCACAAAATTCTCCAGGCGATGGCGGCGCAGGCGGAAGTGGTTGATGCTCTCGGGAAACATTCCTGTGAAAAACAGCGCGTAGTCTCCGATGTGCTTGCGCACTTGGCGTTCCCGGTCAAAACAGGGAGCGGGGCCATAAACCGGGTCGGATTCGAGCAGCATTTCGCCGAGATCGGTCAGCGGCCGGTCCACAGCGTCATGAATCTTGAACAGTTGATCGGTCTCGCAAAATTCCGCCAGCAACTGCGAGACATATCCGACGACCTGCGGATCCCGGATGCCGATCTCCTGGGCGTAGTGGCGTCCAACTAGTTCCTGGAAAAGCTGCCGCAACGGATGAGATTCCGGAATCATGCCTCTTTGGGCCCCCGAAAGTCCTTTGCACACGGGCTTTCCAAATGCTCGTTAGTAACTAGTTATCCCAGATTCAGTTTGAACGCAAGTGACTTTTGTTTATCACCTGCATAATTTTCGGTAATCATCGGAAGTGGGCAAGCCCTGGCAAAGTTGCAGCGAGTTTTTTGGCACTCGCGGCCTTCGGCTGCTAATTACAAGCGCTTGGCGGCGGCTAGAATGAATCGCAGGAGAGCAAAATGGCTATGGAAAGACTGAACATCTCCACCGGTACACCTTGGGAACCTATCGTGGGTTACTCGCGCGCTGTGAAGGTTGGGCCCTACGTCCATGTCTCAGGCACTACAGCGACGGGCCCAGACGGGAAGATTGTGGGCATAGGAGACGCCTACGCTCAGGCGGTGCAAACGCTGAAGAACATCGAGAGCGCCCTGCAGAAAGCCGGCTCCAGCCTCAAGGATGTCGTGCGCACGCGAATGTTTGTCACCAACATCGCGGAGTGGGAGAAGATCGGCAAGGCGCACGGAGAGTTCTTTCGTGACATTCGTCCTGCTACCTCGATGGTGCAGGTGAGCGCGTTGATCTCGCCAGAAATCCTGGTCGAAATCGAGGCGGATGCTTTGCTGGACAGCTCTTTGCAGTAAATGCCCGGACAGGGCGCGGTCCGTGGTGAGAGGTAACCAAATTTCAGCTTTCTGCCAGTAAAAATCAGCTCGCTCCACTGTCGTAATTCCCACTTGACAACGGCCTTGCCGCGAGCATAATGCAACAATCCCGTTTCTGATTCGACCGGAACTGGCCTTGAGCATTCGCAGAGCCGGAAGAGGTGTTTATGAGCGTACTTAAATTTTGCGACCGGGAAATCGCTGCGGTTCCACTCGAAGCCAGCGTAGCCGACGCTATCAATAAAATGCTCGACCACCACGTCGGAGCCGTAGCCGTGGTCGATTCCGAATACCGGGTTGCTGGAATCTTCACGGAGCGCGACGTCCTTCGCAAGATGGCGCTTGCCCGCACCGACCCGCGGACCACTTCCGTCCGCGAACTGATGACCACGCCGGTCGAGATGGCCACCCGGCTCACCGGCCCCGGCGAAGCGCTCACCACCATGCTCGAGCGCCACTTCCGTCATCTGCCCGTCGCCGATGACAACGGCAAACTCCTCGGGATTCTCTCCATCCGCAACTTGCTCGAATGGCGCGTCGAAGATCTCAGCCACGAACTTGATGCGCTCGAGCAATACGTCTCCAACGACGGCCCCGGGGGCTAGCGCCCGTCCGCGGGCTTTTCCATTTCCAGTCGATTGCCGCGAATCATCTGTGCTGGCCAGATCATCGCCGGAGCGCGCTCCATCGTGCTGGCTTCCTTTCGCTGTTCTCGGGTTGCTGTACAATCAACCGCTTAATTAGAGGAGCCACTCTGTGCATAGATTTCGACGTCCCGGCATGTTTCTCGTCGCCTTGCTTGTTCTAGGCCTGCAACTGATCGCCCAGCAAAGTTCCAAAAGTGTTGTCGTTCACGCCGGACACGTTCTCGATGTGAAGACTGGCAAGCTGCTTTCGGATCAGGTAATTGTCATCGAAGACGGGAAGATTCTTAGCGTCGGAGCGTCCTCGGAAACCAAGGCGCCCGCGGATGCGGTGCGCATCGAGCTGCCGAACGCTACACTCCTGCCTGGATTAATCGACGCTCACACGCACCTGACTTCCGATCCCAAGTT
Source organism: uncultured Acidobacteriaceae bacterium (assembly GCA_963827005.1). Classification (GTDB taxonomy): domain Bacteria; phylum Acidobacteriota; class Terriglobia; order Terriglobales; family Acidobacteriaceae; genus Sulfotelmatobacter. Next base: position 374,306 of record CAWGZD010000002.1, on the reverse strand, counting down.
CGGTTATGAAGAACTCGGCGTCTCGGTTCCGCACGAAGCGCTCATTGGCGCCAAGAACGCGCGGGTCACGCTCGAAGCGGGCTTCACAACGGTTCGCAACGTGGGCGCCTCTGGATATACCGACGTGGCTCTGCGCGACGCCATCAATGCCGGCGACGTCCCGGGACCAAGAATGCTGGTGAGCGGCCCGCCGTTGGGCATCACCGGCGGACACTGCGACAACAATCTGCTGCCCTTCGAGTATCACGCCGTGGGCGATGGAGTGGCCGATGGTATTGCGGCGGTTCAGCACAAGGTTCGCGAGAACATTAAATACGGCTCCGATCTCATCAAGATCTGCGCCACCGGCGGAGTGCTTTCCAAAGGGGATGACCCGCAAGCTTCCCAATACACCCTCGAAGAGATGAAGGCGATCGTTGCCGACGCCCATCGCCTGGGAAGAAAAGTTGCCGCCCACGCACACGGAGCGCAGGGCATTCTGTGGGCGTCAGAGGCGGGCGTGGATTCGATCGAACACGGCTCCTACATTGACGATGCAGGCATCGCCGAGATGAAAAAGAATGGCACGTATCTTGTGCCTACTCTTTACCTGGGCGATTGGTTCCTGGAAAACGCCGAGAAAAACCATGTTCCCGATTTCTATCTGGCCAAGGCGAAAGCAGTCATGCCGGTGGCGCGCAAGAACGTTGCGCACGCCTTTGCCAGCGGAGTGAAAGTGGCATTTGGCACCGATGCCGCGGTCTATCCCCACGGACTGAATGCGCATGAATTCGCCGTCATGGTCAAGCTGGGGCTGACGCCTTTGCAGGCTATTCAGGCAGCTACGGTGAACGCCGCAGACTTGCTGGGATGGCCTGGGAAAGTCGGAAGCCTTGAGCCTGGCGCCTGGGCCGACATCGTCGCCGTCGATGGCGACCCGCTGAAAGATGTGACCACGCTGGAGCGCGTCAAGTTTGTGATGAAGGGCGGCGAAGTAGTGAGGAACGAATACGGGAAGTGAAGAGTCCGGCCGGATTCGCATCAGGAAACGCCTTCAGGCGTGCCGCACGCGCTCAGTAATCCAGTCCGTCCAGAAGGCAGAAGCTCCGCTCGCGATCAGCGGAGCCTCGCCGAGCACGGCATCCACAAAGTTCTCAATCAGCGGATAGTGCAGGTTCGCATGGGGCGGAATGTTCTCCCGGCCTCCGGGATAGACCAGCTCAGGACCGTTCAGCGGACTTAACTCGATCTCTCCGTCCGTCCCGCGGATGCGGCATTCATCCCGGCTCACTTTCGAATGCCAGCGCACGTCCACGATGCCGCGCACCCCGCCCGCGTATTCGATCATCACCGTCGCATTGTCTTCTACCGCGTAGTGATGCACCGCATTCGATAGGAGGCCAGTGACCCGTTGCGGCTGGCCGAATAAGAAATTCAGCACGTCAATGCGGTGCGATGCGACGTCGAACAGCGGTCCCCCGCCTGCCTGGGCAGGATCAATCAGCCAGTTGCGATGACTCTGGTTTTCGTCAAACCATCCGTGGCAAGTGAGTTCGGCCAGGACGGGTTTGCCGATCGCGCCAGCCTCGAGCAGCTGTTTCGCGCGATGCACCTTGGGATAAGTTCGGCGATAGTAGGCCACGCCGAAGATACGGCCAGTTTGTTCCGCAGCCTGCACCATCGAGAGCGCTTCGGCCTCGTTCATCGCCATGGGTTTCTCGCACAGCACATGCTTGCCCGCGCGCAGAGATTGAATCGTCTGGGGGGCGTGGAGAAACACAGGCGTTGCCACGTAAACTGCCTGAACGTCGGCCTGAACCCCGGGATCGGAGAGCGCATCGTCGAGGGTGGTCCAAACGCGCGCGTTGTAAGGCGCTGCTTTTGCAGGATCCCGGGTAACCACGCCATACAGGCCGCTTCTGGCCTCCGCCTGGATCGCGGGAATGACCCGGCGGATCGAAATATCGCCAATTCCAATTACGATCCAGTTGAGCATCTTTAGAGGGTAACTCCGATGCGGGCGTTCAGTCAGAGTGCGGTCAAATTCTAGAGCAAAACCAAAGGCCGGCGTGAGCCGGCCTTCGGTATCGATTTCAAACACAAGTTACTTCTTGGGAGCGATCGCGTCCTTGGCAGCCTTGGCGACGCGGAACTTAACCACGGTCTTGGCCTTGATCTGGATGGGCTCGCCGGTCTGCGGGTTGCGTCCGATGCGGGCCTTGCGGTGCGCTTTCACCAACCGGCCGAGGCCGGGCACAACGAACACGCCGTTCTTCTTGGTCTCTTTCACAGCGACGTCGGCCAGCTGCTCAAGAAATCCTGCGACAGTCTTGTTGGGAAGTTCAGTTTTCTCGGCCAGATGGCGGACGAGTTGAGTCTTGGTTAAACCTGATGCCATGTTTCCTCCTCGAAAAGGGATTCGAAATTTAATTCCAGCGGGCTTGATCTTATACCACCACCCTGTGGAAAACACCCTTATTCTACGCGGGTTCCGCACAGATAGCACTCGAAAAAGGCCGTTTTTACATGCTTATTTGCAGATGAGCATCCGAAACTGCCACAAACATTGGCAGCAGCGCGGCTAGTGGAGTACTCAGTACCAGATAGCCAGCACCCGGTATTCGGCCGGCCACGTTCGGCACTCAGGCTGGGACCGATCCGCGCAAATTGCTCGCTAGTAGCCGAAAATACCGGGTACCGAGTACTGGGTACGTCGCTCCCAGTGCAATAATACTTGTGAGGAGTTCCACGCTTGAGCTGCGCCATCTGTGAGATTCGCAAGGAAAAACGCTTTTGTCCGGCCGTGCACAGCCGCATCTGTGCACAGTGCTGTGGCGAGCAGCGCGAGGTGACACTCGATTGCCCCAGTGACTGTCCGTATCTGCGGCAGGCGCGGGAACACGAAAAGCCCCGTTCGGCGGAGCAGTTCGACGCCGCCTCGCTGTTCCAGCAGGTTGAGATTTCAGAGCAATTCACTTACGAGCGCGAGCATCTGCTCATGGGACTCAGTTACGCTCTGGCCAAGGCGGCTCACGCCGACCGCAGCCTGAATGATCGCGATCTGATCGCCGCGCTTTCCGCTATGTGTACGCGGCAAGAACGGCTAGTGAACTCCGGTCTGCACTATGACGAGCCGCTGGCCAGCGGCGCCCAGCACGCCGCCGCGGGGCATGTCGAGGAGATGTTAAAGCAGTTTCGCGAGGCCGAGCAGAAACAGCTGGGACACACGACCCTGCGCGATTCCGATGTGCTCAGAGCGCTGGCGTTCCTGGTTCGGCTGGGTCACGGACGCACCTCGGGACGCCCGCGATCGCGGGCCTTCATTGATTTTCTCTTTGCCCAATTTCCCGAGAAGCAGTCGACGGTGGTAACGCCGCAGGAAGCCACCAGCCGGATCATCGTGCCCTAGGGCAAAAGGCTAGCCACGGATTTCACGAATCAAAACATCTTTTGGGGAGTAGGTTACGTAGAGGTTTATCCGTGGGAATCCGTAAAATCCGTGGCTCGGGTCTCGAGTTTCCTCACCGCCTGCCCCGGCGGTAGCGCATCACGCAGTTCGCGAATCGTCTTCTTGAGCACTGGATGGAGCAACTCCGGCGCAATCTCCGCCAGGGGTTCGAGAACGAAGCGGCGCTGCTGCATCGCGGGGTGGGGGATCGTGAGATCTTCCGAATCCACGATCGTGTCATCGAAAAGCAAGATGTCGATGTCGATGGAGCGTGGGCCTTTCTTCTGCACGCGCTGCCGGCCCATCTCTTTCTCGATTGCGAGAATCGCGGCCATCAGTTGCTTCGGCGTCTTGCCGGTTTCAAGCGCGACCACACAATTTAGAAACAACGGCTGCGGAGTAAACTCGACCGGCTCAGTTTCATACAAAGACGATGCAGCAACCAAGCGGCCAGCTGCGGCCAGCCGAGCCTGGGCATCCCGAAGTTGCGCCTCACGGTCACCGACATTTGATCCCAGCGAAAGATAAACAAGATTGGGCATGGTTCGGGAGCTAGTGTCAGGCTTTTAGCGCGTCAGTTTCCACTGAAAATTTCTTGAGCGTTTGCTCTTCGAATTCGATTCGCCCCGGAGCGGCGCTGCCTTGCAGGGACACCGGTTTGCTGCACGGTCTCCGGAACCTACCCATAAAACCCGATACCTTGGTCACCTTTCGACGAGTTCGGTTGAACGTTAGAATTACACCATGACCTTGGAGTCTCTCCTTCTGAGCCGGGATACGGAAGTGGTGCGGGTTCTGCGCCCGACGCTGGAAAAGCTCTCGATTGACGTCGAAGTCTGCCAGGAAGCGAAAAAAGCCAGCGAGATCCTCATCTCAGAAAAGTTCGACGCTGTCATCGTCGACTGCGACGACCTGCTCGGGGGACTGGAAGTGTTGCAGGGTCTGCGCGCTACTCCCAGCAACAAGAATTCCGTAACCTTCGCTCTTCTGAACGGCAAGAAAACGACCACGCAGGAAGCCTTCGGCATGGGCGTGAATTTTGTTCTGCAAAAGCCCATCAGCACGCTGAACGCATCGCGCTGCTTCCACGCCGCGCTGAACTTCATGGTACGCGAGAGGCGGCGATATTTCCGCCAGCCAGTCAAGATGCCGGTCCGCGTGGTCCTCAGCGACAAGGAACTGAAAGCCACGAGCACGAATATCAGCGAGGGTGGGATGGCCTTGATTTTGCACCAGGCGCTGCCCAAGGGGGCGACCCCGCATTTGCAATTTACGCTGCCAGAAACCAAATTGTCTCTGGACGTGGAAACGGAAATCGCCTGGGCTGACATCAAGGGGCACGTGGGCTTGCGTTTTCTCAATGTGCCGCAGAGTTCTCAAGAGCTGCTCGAAAAGTGGCTGAACGAGCAGATGGATAAACAACTTCCGGGCGCTAAGGAACTGCTGGCATCTTCAGGTTCCGAAAGCCTTCAATAACCCGTCCTGCGTTCCGTTCCCGGGAAATCCACTCCGTCTTTCATCCCCAGGGTATTCATCTTGTAACTTGCGCCCGCGCCCGGGCGTGGCAATCTGGTGAGATACGGAGAACCGATTGCCATGCTTCCTGCTTCTTACCGAATCAACCGTGTTCAGAAAACGCTGCGCTGGATTGAGGCAGACATCCCATTGCTGAACATGCGAGTGAGGGATCTGTCTGCGGAGCGCCAGCGGTCCGCCCGCCAGTTCGCAGCAGCGCTCATCAGCCAGACCCGCGCGGAACTGGACCGGTTGCTCCGGGAGCAGCCTGAGGCTGGTTGTGACCTCGGGGAAGCTCCGTGTGAGCCTGCCGACTGAGTCTTTTTATGGGCCCGACCGCGCGGGTAGATCCGGACCTAAGAAATACACAGATCCTGCGAGCTAAAATCCTTAGAATCACATAGTTAGCTCAGTGGTAATCAGCTAAATTATTGATTCTAGGCGGCTTACTCGTAAAATCCTTGATCTAAAGGGCTTAGCGAGGACGCCTTTTTGCTAAACCTTGTGGAATCAGTGCCGCCTTCCCGGATATCCAGTGATCGCCAAAGCCAAAATCCTGATCGCAAAGGAGTTGCGGGCAAAATCCTGATTCCGAAGAAGTTAGCCTGCTGCTATTTTAATGTCAAAGAGCTAATGCTGCTAGTTTCATTAGAGCGCCCGGCGGGATCCAAGTCAAGGATATTCCTCGCGGTCCACGAACTACTCCCGTGTTCGAGAGTGAATGGCGCCGGCTGATTCTGGCGTGTTAGAGCGACGAGCCGGCGGAGGCCTGCGAGGTGTATGGGGCGGGACTGTCTGTTTCTTCCTGAGCAACCGTGACTTCTTCCCACAGCGTTTTGTCGCGCAGGATGCGGGAGACGAGCGCGGTGTGCATGGCGTGACCAGCGCGATCGGCGACGATCCTGCCCAAGATCGGCTTGCCGAGCAGGGCAAGGTCGCCGACTAAATCCAGGACCTTGTGCCTTACGAACTCATCGCGAAAGCGGAGTGGACCGTTTTCGATTCCGTCGCGAGTGAGTACGATGCAGTTCTCGCGAGAGGCGCCGCGAATCAATCCCATGTTGCGCATGGTCTTCTCGTCCTCTCGGGACCCGAAGGTGCGCGCCCCGGCGATATTGCGCAGGTAGCTGCCGTTGGAAAGCTCGACCTGCAAAGTCTCCTTGCCGATGAGAGGATGGGGAAAATTGATGGAGTAAGAAACGGAGTAGGTGTCGGCGGGATGGACCGAGATAAATTTGTTGCCTTCGCGCATCTCGACTTCGCGGAGAATCTTGAGATATTTTCGGGGCGGCGCTGTTTGCGGATGCCGGCCTTTTGAATCAGTTCGACAAAAGGGAGAGCGCTGCCGTCGAGAATGGGGAGTTCGAGGTTGTCCAGCTCCACCATGGCGTTGTCCACGCCCAGGCCGATAAACGCCGAGAGCAGGTGCTCGGTGGTGGAGATGAGCACGCCCTTTTTCATGAGGCTGGTGGCGTAACTGACGCGAGCGACGTTGCGGCTGACGGCTTCGATCTCAAAGCCATCCAGATCGATGCGGCGAAAAACGATGCCTGTTCCGGGAGGAGCGGGAAGAATGCGCATGCAGACGGGTGCGCCGCTGTGGAGTCCTACCCCACTGCATTCTACGGACGAGCGAACTGTCTGCTCTTGAGTCAAAGGCGTATGGTATGTCCCGATGAATGAAGAGATTACAGCCAGCGCGCGACCCCGACTGTGGTAAAAAAGCCACAGTGCGTGGCATAACGTCGATTGCGAACCTCTTTGATTAAGCGCCTCGACGTGCTTAAACAGAGCCGAGTCAGCGAGTTATGTTGGGACCAAGAAAGCGAGCGCGGGTGTTGCAAGGCTGAGGTTACTTTAGTGTTTCTTCGCAGGCTTATTGGGATTGTAGCCGGAATTCGGGTCGAACATGGCCGGTCGAGTCCCTGATTGAAGTGAACGGAGTTCACGAAGCGCTGGGTTTGCATGTCGCCGTTGAAGTAGCGGGTGAAGCCGAGGGGGTCATGACGCCCTGAATCGGGCGGTAATTGTCGTAGATTTCTTCCTCGAAGTTGCGTTCTTTGTCGACCGGATCGCGCCACTTATAGCGCTTTCTTGATCGGGCAGATGGGTGTCCAGGTCGAAGTAGAGACTCACGGCTTCGTTTTTCGAATTGATCAGCGTGACCTGCTGCGCGGGAAGGTTGCCGGCGAGAGCATTGCCATCATAGAAGAGCGCGACGGCGGGATCGTTGATCCAGGTGCGGAGCATGGTCTCGAGAGAAAACCTGCGGCGGCGCAGATAGTCGATCGAGATCTTTCTTCTCGATCGCGTGCGGGCCCTTGTAGGTGATTTCGTAGCCCTTGTCGCCGAGTAGACAACGGCCACGTCTCTCTGTTTCGTGACCTCGATGCGCTCCTTGTCGGGATATTCCACGAACCGCCAGAACAAGACGCCGTTGCTGGTCGGGCGCCCGTGATAAAAGCTGTAAGTGCGGCCCTCCTGCTGCATGTTGCGGACGTTCAGGTAGGCCTGCCCGCCGAGGGCCTGCATGGCCTGATCGATGAGGGCGCGCGCCTTGCGGGCGTTTTCCTGATCGTTACGGGAATTGTTGGGCCGGGGCGGCAGCAGGTTCTGGCGGCTGCGGGTTTTCCTGTGCGCCAGCGGCCGGCGCGGCCGAGTGAAGACAACGCCAGGGCGAAAGCCAGTGACCGTGATGAGAAAGAAGTCTTTCATTCAGCAGTCAGTGAGATGCCCGAACAGGAGATTGTAGCTGCTTGCGACGCTTGTGTGGTGAGGGTACTCTCGCCGCTTTTACGACGCTGCATGCAAGCGGGCAGGATTGCCCGCCGCAAACGAGCATTTCAAAGTTCCGCAATTTCTTGGATGCAGAAAAAGCCTGCGGCGTCGCGCCGCGGCGGAATTTGGCATGGCCAGCTTAGCCGACGAGCACGGCTCCGCCGTTTACGTTGAAGACTTCGCCGGTGATGAAGCCGGCGTATTCAGTGCATAAGAAGAGGACCGGGGCGGCAATCTCCTCGGGCTTGCCGGCGCGGCCCAGGGGAATGGTGCGGCGAATCTCGTCGCCGCTTTTCGGGTCATCGAGCGCAGGTTTCGACATATCGGTATCGACCCAGCCGGGGGCGACGCAGTTCACATAGATTCCGGCGGGGGCCAGTTCGGCAGCGAGGCTTTTGGTCATGCTGATGATGGCGCCCTTGCTGGCGGAGTAATCGCAATGAAAGGCTTCGCCGCGCTGGCCGCTGGTGGAGCTGATGAGCACGATGTGTCCGGCGGCGGTGCCGGTGCGGGGCTGGGCTTTCATTTGCGCGACCGTGTGTTTGACCAGGCCGAAGACGGCGTCGAGGTTGATGGAAAGAGTGTAGCGCCATTGCTCGTCGGTCATTTTGTCGATGGCTACATCTTCCGCGGGCCAGACGCCGTGGTTGGCGACGAGAATGTCGAGGCGTCCGAAATGCTTGACGGCGGCGGCGACCAGGGCGCGGGCAGAGTCTGGGCTGTCGAGGTTGCTGGAGACGGCGTGGCAGTTAGCGGCGCCGCATTCTTTGGCCAGGGCTTCGGCCTGCTCGCGAGCTTTTTGATAGCTGAAGACTACCTTTGCGCCTGCGGCGGTGAACATGCGGACTGTGGCTGCGCCGATGCCGCGGGAGCCGCCGGTGATTAGGGCTACTTTGTTGGAGAGGGAGAGGGAGATGGGCATGTTTCTAGTTTCAGGTTTCTGGTTGATAGTTGCAAGTTGGCAGTTCGGGAAGAAACGGACCAGGCACGTGAGACAATTTGGGACGGCAAGACGAATTGAAAGTGAGACGGTGACTTAACCGAGCTATATGGTCGTTGATTCCAGATTTCCTTGGACGTTGCCGAGAGCAAACGGCGAATTCCCCCCGTATCCATTCAGAATGTCTGTCACCGAATGGAAAGCCCTGCTGGCTAAGGCCAAGCAACGAAACCCCGAAGCTGAATGGGGGGTTGCGGAACGTTTTGAGGACGGATGCAAAGACAAGAAGGGGAAAATTCTCGTTAGGCGTTCGGCGCGGAAGGCTGCGGAATGGCTTCGGCGCGCCGCGCAGCACGGTTGTGCGTCAGCTCAAAACAACCTGGGTGTTCGACTGGGAGACAGGGAGTACGCCGACAGTAATCCGCGTGAAGCTCTCGTTTGGCTAGAAAGGGCTTTCCGTGCCGGAGAGAGCTTCGCTGCCAGCAATATCGCGATAACCCACAGGCAAAACGGCAATCTCAGAAAAGCCGTTCAATGGTTTCGAAAGAGCGTCGCCTCGGGTGACGACGATGCCCTCATTGAGCTGGGAATTCACTACTATTGGGGAAAAGGCGTCCGGAAAAACCCAACCGCCGCGGTTCGCTGTTTTCGCAAGGCAACAAAGGGGAAAAACATCTGCGAGGCCGGTAGGGATGATGCTTTCTTCTATCTCGGGATTGCGTATCTTGAAGGTAAGGGCGTGAAGGCGTCAATCCACACCGCTCGAAAGCTTTTCCAGCGAGCGAACCTCGACAATGACCATCCTGCAGCGTATAGGGCTCTGAAGGAGCTGACGCGCTCCTAACGCGGCGTCGGGCAGTCTGGTCGAGGGCGTGCGTCCCGAGAGCCTCCTCTTCATGCTGAAGTCGACCTTGATAGGCGAGTTCGAAACGAACCGTCTCTGAGATCTTAGAAACTATCCTTCGCCGACGACGCCCGTTCCGACTTCAACTCGCGCAGGAGCAAGCGCACCAGCATGCCGTCGAAGCCGGTGCCGCTCATCTTGGCGAGTTCGTCGAGCGCCTGCTCGGGAGTGCGGGCGGCGGCGATCGACTGCTCGGTTAGCATGTTGGCGTAGGCGTCGGCGAGGGCGATGATGCGCGCCCACAAGGGAATCTGTTCGCCCTTCGCGCCGTCGGGATAGCCGGTGCCATCAAAGCGCTGGTGATGATGCTCGATGGCCTGGCGCATCATGGCGCTGTGCGGCAGGATGCCGGCGATCTCGGCGCCCACTCGGGCGTGCATCCTTACCAAGAAGAATTCATCGTCGGTGAGCGGGCCGGGTTTATTCAGAATGCGTTCGGGGACGAAGATTTTACCGACATCGTGGATGCGCGCCGCATAGACCAGATCGGCGGTTTCTTCCGGCGGCAAATGGAGCGCCCGCGCCAGAATCTCGGTATAGCGCGCCACCAGATCGCCGTGACCGGAGGTGCGCAGCTCGCGGGATTCGGCGGCGCGGCTGAGAACTTCGATCGATTCCTTGAGCAGCGGAACGTTGCAGTCTTCTTCGCCGCCGCAGAATTTCACCAGCATCGAAGCGAGTTCTTCGAGATGCTCTGGGCCGTTGTGCTCGCGCTGCAGAAATCCCTCGATGTAGGAGGAAATCTGCTGGCGCTGCGCGGCAAACTCCTCGCCCTCGGCAAATTCCTCGGCTGCCGACACCAGATTGCCGCCGGAACGTTTGGAGACGTACATGCCGGCATCGGCCACGCGGATGATGTCTTCAATGGAGAAGCCGTGGGTGGGGAAGCTGGCCACGCCGAAGCTGCCGGTGATGTGATGTTCGCTAAGCATGGGGTCTGTGGTGATCCACTGGCGCAAGCGTTCGGCCAGCACCTCGGCCTGCTCGGGGCCGGTTTCGGGCATGAGGATGATGAATTCGTCGCCGCCGTAGCGCGCCACCACGTTCGACTGCCGGGACTTTTGCTCGAGCAGGCGCCCTACGCGAGCCAGCACCAGGTCGCCTTCAAAGTGGCCCATGGTGTCGTTCACTTCTTTGAACTTGTCGAGGTCGATGAGCACGACGGAGAACGGACGCCCGGAACGCGAAGCGCGCTTCCACTCCGCCGAGAAGGCTTCCCAGAAGAAGCGCCGGGTCTTGATTCCGGTAAGGCCATCGGTGATTGATTGTTGCTGCAACTTTTGGAAGACGAAAGCATTGTGCAGAGCGGTGGCCAGCAAGTCGGCCAGGGTGTTGAGAATGAGAACGTCCTGGGGCGAAAACGCGCTTTCGTTGCGGCTTTCGATGTTCAGCGCGCCCAGCAGGGTCTCGCCATAGGTGATCGGGATGCAGAGCACGGAGCGCGACTCGCGACAGAATGGCGCCGATCTGGCCTTCCACGCCATTTTGCACCAGAGCGCGTTCGCCGGTGCGCGCGACACGTCCTAAAATCCCTACGCCCAGCGGAATTCGCTTCCCCATGGCGTGGGCTGTGGCGCCGGCTTCGGCTTTGATCTCGATCTCTTTGGTTCCGTAGTCGAGCAGGCCGATGCCGATGTGATCGAAGCTGAAGTTCTTCTGGATTTCCCCGACGATCTGCCCCAGCATGTGCACCGGGTCGTCGCTCGAAATGGCAGTGCGGGAGATGTTATTGAGGAACGCCAGTTGCCGGGAGCGGCGTTGTTCTTCCGCGAAGAGGCGCGCATTCTCGACCGCGACGGACACCTGCCCGGCGGCGGTCATGAGCACGTCGAGATCGCGCTGTTCGAACACAAACTCCCGTTCTGTGCTCATCGCAACCATCACGCCTGCGGGCTTGTTGCCGAGGAGGATGGGCGCCGCGCACAGGCATTTGGCGGGATGCTCTGGCCGGAAGGTGACGCCGAGGCGCGCCCGGGTTTTCTCCAGGTCGGACCGGATCAGGAGGGGCTGGCCGGTGCGGATCACGTATTCGGTAAACGCATTCTCCAGTTTGCGAGAGCGTTTGGGCAGCATGCGATCGTCTTCCACTTCAAGCTCAAAGCCGATTTCGTCGCCTTCCAGGAAAGCGATGTAGAAGTTGCTGGTGTTGAAAATCTGCCCCAGCTCGGTATGGATGGTGCGGAGGACTTCATCCTGATCGAGCCGCGAGCTGATTGCCTGCCCGATCTCGGTAAGTAACTCATATTCCTGCGTGCGGCGATGAGCGTCGTGCGCGATCAGGTAGTTTTCGAGGGTGAGCCCGAGTTGCAGGGCCAGACCCACCATCAGGCGCGGGCCGGAAGATCCGAACGCTCGGCGCTCAGCGTGGGGAAACAGGATGACTCCGAAGGCGTGTTCGCGGGTCTGCAGGCTTACGGCGGTCAGATTGCGGATCTCGGCGGCAGTGAGCACATTCTTGAAATCGGCGAACGTTCCGACCGATCCTATGGGCAGCGGCTCGGTCATATGGGCGAGATCATGCACGGTGAAGAGACCACCCTGACGGTAGGCCAGTTCGCAGACATACTCGCCTGCTCCGCTGCTGGTCAGGACTTCAAGGAATTCGGAAGAAAAGCCCCGCTGCACAGAAGGCAAAAGACTACGCCAGCGCTCCGAGACATAGATGATGGCGCGGCGCGCGGATAAAGCGCCGGCCAGCCGGTCGAGCGCCGACTGCATGCTGGGCAGTAAATCGTCCGCCGAAAGCAGGCGCCGGGCATCCACTCCCAAGGTGGAAAGAGCGAGAGTATTTTCCTGCACGGCGTTGCGCTCGTTCTCAAACAGCACCATGACCATGGCGATACCGAGCAGCATCTGCGGGATCGGGCCGAGAACTTGACCAACGCTGCCGAACATTTCGACCACCGGATTGCTGAACTGAATGGCGCTCATCAATACGGCCCACAGGGCCAGCGAGACCGCCAGCAGTTTAAAGGCGGCCGAACTCCTCCGGTGAGCGTGCAGGTAGAACGCGGCGGAGCAGTAAAGGAGAACTGCACTCAGGAAAATGACTTCAAAAAACGGCCGGGATCCCGTCTGCAGGTAATTGCGCAGATCGACGCAGCATGCCGCAACGCCGGCCACTGCGAGGACGCCGTCATACCAGCGGAAGTGAAAAGTTCCGCGGGTGAGTCGCGTCGATACGAAGATGCACACGGCCATCGCGATGGAGAATAAGGAACTGAAGAAGAACGCAGCCCGCGCTGGGGGGTAGTAGTAGCGGAATGCATCGAGCGCATAGTGGATGGAATAGCAGGCCCAGGCGACCTGCCAGGCGCGGAAGTAAGCCTGGGGGCTTTGCTGGTAGAGATAAGTGAATAGCAGGCATAGCAGCACGGCTACAACGCCGGGAATGATAACGATACTGGTGGCGAGACTATTCATGAGGCCCGGCGAAGACTTTCCGCGGAGATTATGCCAGCAATTTTCGGACGAAGGTTAGCTACTATGCTTTCACAGCCGGGGGTGTGAACACAACAGGATTTAAGGCCACTGTCCGGGGACTAGAATATTTAAAATCAACCACTTAACTGGGGAACAGCTTTTCTGGATCGCTTGACGATACTTTTCCGGGCCCCATACCATCAGAGTTTAGCCATCTATGTTTGAATCGACAGCATTTCCCAAGCCGCGAGTACGCTTCGCGCCGTCGCCGACCGGGTTTCTGCATGTGGGCAGCGCCCGCACTTTCATTTTTAACTGGCTCTATGCCCGCCACCACGGCGGGACCATGATTCTACGGCTCGATGACACCGATGTTGAGCGCAATACGCAGGCTTCAGTGGATTCCATTTTTGAGGGCCTGAAATGGCTGAACCTGGGGTGGGACGAACAGTACAAGCAGTCGGAGCGCATTGACCTGCATCGCAAAACGGCGTGGGAGATCTTCGAGAAAGGGCTGGCCTACCGCGATTTCACGCCGGCACACACGGGGGAAGCTGAAAAATCGGGCGCGCAAGGAACGTGGTTATTCAATCCAGGTGCGCGTGAACTTTCGCGGGCTGAGAGTGACCGCCGCGCCGCAGCGGGAGAGCCGTTTGCGCTGCGTTATCGCGTGCCGCGTGAAGGTGGGCAGGTGGTGCAGTTTGCCGACGCGGTTTATGGAGAGCAGGTGAAGTCCGCGGCGGATATCGAAGACTTCGCGCTGCTGCGTTCTGATGGCATGCCGACCTACCATCTCGCTTCCTGCGCTGACGATGCCGACCTGCGGATTTCGCATATTATCCGGGGGCAGGACCATCTCTCGAACACGTACAAGCACGTGCTTATTTTCGAAGCTGCCGGCGTCACTCCGCCGCAGTTCGCGCATTTGCCGCTGCTGGTCGCGCCGGACGGCACGAAGCTTTCGAAGCGCCGGCACGGATCGGTGGTCAGCGTTACGACTTACCGCGATGCTGGATTTCTGCCCGAAGCCTTCATCAACTTTCTTTGCCTGCTGGGATGGTCACCAAAGAACGATCGCGAAAACATGACGGTGCAGGAACTCACCGATGCGTTCTCGCTCGAAGGCATAAACCGGTCGAACGCCGTGGTGAACTTCAAAGAGCCGGCTGCGACTCCCGAAGAAACATTCGACCCGAAGGCAGTGTGGCTGAATGCGGAGCACATTCGGGGCTTGCCGGTGGAGGAGTTGAGTGGCCACCTGCTGCCGATTGTGCGTGAAGTGGGATTTCAGGTGAATGCCGCGAAGATGCTGCGGGTCACGCCGCTGATCCGCGAACGCATCAAGTTGCTGCGCGAAGTACTTACCGCTGCCGACTTTTTCTTTGTAGATCAACTGCCGGCGTATGACCCGCTGGAACTCATCCCGCAGAAGGGAGACGCGGCGATGGCGCTGAAAGTTCTGGAGAAAGCTCGCGAGGTACTGGCGCATGTGGAGTTCAAACATGATCCGCTGGATCAGGCTTTGCGCGAGGCCGCGCAGGAACTGGGAGTGAAGGCGGGGCAGATGTTCCAGCCGATTCGCGTGGCTGTGTGCGGACGGAAAAATGCGCCGCCGTTGTTTGAGACGCTGGAAGTGCTGGGCAGGGAGACTACGCTGGTGCGGATCGGGCAGGCGATTTACAGAGCGGGTGGCGTCGGGGAGTGAACTTCTCGCGGCGATACGATCCCTGCGATAAGATCAAAGAGTAATGAATTCATCTCATCCGCTGAGCGAAGCTGGAGAAGTGGCTGCCGCGCCGTCGGCGGCTCCGTCGAACTTTGTTCGCGACATAATTATTGAAGACCTCAAGACGAATAAGTACGAGGGACGCGTGCAGACGCGGTTCCCTCCGGAGCCGAACGGCCACTTGCACATTGGACATGCCAAGGCGATATGCATCGACTTCGGGCTGGCCGACGAGTTTGGTGGGCATACAAATCTGCGATTCGACGACACGAATCCGGAGAAGGAAGAAACCGAATACGTTGAGTCGATCCAGTCCGACGTGAAGTGGCTGGGCTTCCACTGGGATGGGCTTTTCTATGCTTCCGACTATTTTGACCAGCTCTACGACTGGGCCGTCAAGCTGATCAGGGATGGCAAAGCTTACGTCGACGATCTGACGGCTGAGGAGATTCGAAAGCATCGCGGAACGCTAACGGAACCGGGCAAGGACAGTCCTTATCGCAACCGGTCCGTCGAAGAAAATCTGGATTTGTTTGAGCGCATGCGCGCGGGCGAATTTCCCGATGGCTCGCGCGTGTTGCGGGCGAAGATCGATATGGCTTCGCCGAATCTCAACTTTCGCGATCCCGTGATGTACCGGATTCTGCACGCCGAGCATCACCGCACGGGCAACAAGTGGTGCATTTATCCGATGTACGACTACGCGCATGGGCAATCGGATTCCATCGAGCGGGTTACGCATTCGCTTTGCACCTTGGAGTTCGAAGACCATCGTCCGCTTTACAACTGGTTCATCCAGCAGCTGGGTATTTTTCCGTCGCGGCAGATCGAGTTTGACCGGCTGAACCTTACTTACACGATGTTGAGCAAGCGCAAGCTGTTGCAGTTGGTGCAGGAAGGCCGTGTGAGCGGGTGGGACGATCCGCGGATGCCTACGCTTAGCGGCATTCGGCGCAGGGGTTATACGCCTGAGGCGGTGCGGAATTTTTGTGGAGCGATCGGCGTCTCGAAGACCAACGGATCGATCGAACTGGCCATGCTCGAACACTTCGTCCGCGAAGATTTGAATAAGCGCTCGCCGCGGGTGATGGGTGTGCTTCGTCCGCTGAAGGTTGTGATCGACAACTATCCGGTCGGCCTGGTTGAAGAGATGGAAGCGGTGAATAATCCCGAGGACGAAAGTGCCGGCACGCGCAAGATTCCCTTCTCTCGCGAGCTTTACATCGAGCAGGATGATTTTCGCGAAGTTCCGCCGCCGAAGTATTTCCGGCTCTCGCCCGGTCGCGAGGTGCGCCTGCGCTACGGCTACCTTGTCACCTGCACGGGCATGGTGAAGAACGACGACGGCGAAGTAGTGGAAGTGCATTGCAGCTACGATCCGGCGACGCGCGGAGGCAATACGCCCGATGGGCGCAAGGTGAAGTCGACGATTCACTGGGTGTCGGCCGCCAGCGCTCTCGACGCCGAGGTGCGGATTTATGAGACTTTGTTCAGCAAGGAAGATCCCAGCAAAGTTGAGGAGGGCGGGGATGTCATGGAGAATCTCAACCCGACCTCGCTGGAAGTAATCCGGGACGCCAAGATCGAGCCATCGCTGGCCGGGGCCGCTGCGGGCAGCCGGTATCAGTTTGAGCGGCTAGGATATTTTTGCGTCGATCCAGATTCGAAGCCTGGGAAGCTGGTTTTCAATCGCACGGTGGCATTGAAGGACACCTGGGCGAAGGTGGAGAAGAAACAGGGGAAGGGCTGATGCACACAACCATCCTCGCCACATTTCTTGAGTTCTCCCGAACTGTGGTTTCGATGTGCATCGCCAGCAGCCTACTTTTTCTGATTGGCTTATGGGCTGCGCAGGCTAATCTCGTCCAGGCGCGTGGCCTCGACAGGGTTGTCGCCTTGGGCAATTTGTGTTTTGCGATTCCTCTGGCGGGCTTTGGCGCGCTACATCTCTCCGCTGCGCAGGGGCTGATGACCATGGTGCCCGCTTATATGCCGTGGCGTTTGTTCTGGGCCTATTTCGTGGGTTTCGCGCTACTGGCAGCGTCCTTGAGCATTGCCACTAAAATTCAGGTGCGCTGGTCCGGGCTGCTGTTTGGCTGCATGATGTTTCTCTTCGTGGCAATGATGGACTTCCCCGGTGCACTCGCCGAGCCTCACAACCGGATTAACTGGGTGCTTCTGTTGCGGGAGCTATCGTTCGGCGCCGGCGGCTGGATTCTTGCGGGAGATGCGATGGCCACAAAAAGTGGGCCAGGAAGCAAGCTCATCACGTTTGGCCGCATCGTGATCGGCATCGCCGCAATATTTTATGGAGTCGAGCACTTTCTTTATCCAGCCAATGTCCCGGGCGTTCCTCTCGAAAAAATGATTCCCGCATGGATTCCCGGGCACATGCTCATCAGCTATCTGACAGGCGCGATTCTTCTGGTTGCCGGGGTGGGCATTCTGCTGGGCAAGAAGACGCGGATGGCGGCAACTTATCTCGGCACCTGGATTGTGCTGCTGGTGGTGTTGATCTATGGTCCGATCCTGATCGCAGCGCTGGGTAATCCGAGTACCGACGTGAAAGTTGAGGGGATCAACTACTTTCTCGATACGATGCTGTTTGCCGGGGTGATTCTTGCCTTGGCCAGCGCGACGCCGCGCGCGGATTAAATCCCGCCCAACAACCTATTTACAAAATCTAACTGCAAAGGCAAGACCACCACGTTGTCCGAAGCGAACCGCTAGTTGTGGATGTGCGGGCTCTGTGCAGGGTTGGCGTGGTGTTCCGGCGGTTCTTTCACGACCTTCACTTCAAAACTTACGGGCAAGCTTTTCGGGGGATAGCAGGCGGCATTGTCGCAGGCCTGGTAACGAAGCACGCCATGCATGTTGTATTTGCCGGGAACGACGGAATGCAGGGGATGGACGGCGACTGCGATGGTGAAGTCTCCGCTATACACACTCAGCTTTTCGTCGGGCGAGAAGGGAAAGCTTTTGTCCTCGCCGGCGGGGTATTCGATCTTTCCCAGAATGATGTCGGTGGGCAGATCCATTTTCAAAGCAGTTGGAATCAGGAATTCCGACTTGGGCGTGTTCGAGTTGATATGGTAGCCGGGAGGGACGCGAAAATTCAGGTTCACCATGGTGGCCTGGGCGCGTTGTGCCGTGGTCAGCGGCACGGCGGCGATTGTGAGAGTCGGAGCTTTCCCCAGCGTTTGCGCGGAAGAGGAACTTGCGCTGGCAAGAACGCTGGCCAGAACGATGAGCGTGAGCAGGACGCGCAACCTCGCGGGGTTGCAAGTACTGAAACTCTGCGGCCTGCTTTGTTGAATCGTCATTATGGAACCCGTTGATGGCTGGGCGACGGTTTGCATCCCGACCCATTCTGGATGATAGTCCGGTTAACCGGAAGGTTTCTATTGTCACCTCTGAGGCTGCGCAGCCGCCGGGCTTTCCGAGGCGGATGCCTGGCTGGTGGCGGGGCGGGTGTTGAGCGCGTTCTTGATCGCGTCTTCGATTTCGGCCTTGCCCTTGAGTCCGATGATCTTGTCTACGATTTTGCCATCGCGTGAAATCAAGAACGTTTCCGGCAGGGCGGGTACGCCGCCATACTGATCGCCGACGGAATCTTTGCCGATCAGGATGGGATAATTCACGCCCATATCCTTGGCGAATTTGCCGATGTCTTCTTTGCTCGCGTCATCCATCGCGACGCCGACGATCTGCAATCCCTGCGAGCCGTACTGATTCTGGAGGTCGACGAACCAGGGCATTTCGATTTTGCAGGGGCCGCACCAGGTAGCCCAGAAATTGAGCAGGACGGCCTTGCCGCGCAGGTCGGAGAGTCGCATGGTTTTGCCGTCGAGCGACTCCAAAGAGAAATCCGGGGCGACTGAGGATTGCGTAAGCCGCACCGAGGCTCCGCTCTCACGGCGAGCCTTGTGATAGCCGACGTAGAGGCCCAGCGCAACCACGAACGCCACGACTATGAGTACGAGTGGATTCCGGTTCACAGAAAATCCTCCTTCACGATGCTTAACCGAACTCTTACAACGCAGATCCTTACAGAGCAAATCTATTCAGGAACGAAAGCCAATTCGAGATCAAAGTAAAACGGCCGATCACGAGCAACACTCCGAGCGCGATCAGTAAGCCCCCGCTGGCCACTTCGAGAGCGTGCATATGGGAGCGGAAGCGGCTGTAGAACTTGAGAAAACGCTCCATCAAAAGCGCTGTCACCAGAAACGGAACGGCCAGGCCGAGCGAATATACCCCGAGCAGGAGGGCGCCTTTGGCGAGGGTACTCTGTTCGGCGGCGACGGCGAGAATTCCCGACAGGATCGGGCCCAGGCACGGAGTCCAGCCGAAGGCAAAGGCGAAGCCGATGACAAACGCGCCGACGGGAGTGCTGCTTCCTTTCACGCCGTGCAGGCGGGCATCGGTATAGAGAGCTTTGATCTTGAAGATGCCGGTCAGGTGCAATCCGAAGAGAATGATGACGACGCCCGCGATCCTGGCCAGCGTGCGTTTGTAAATTCCGAGCACTTGGCCGACCTCGGTCGCGGCCAAGCCAAGAGCGATAAAAACCACGCTGAAGCCCACGATGAATGCGACGGAGTTGATCATGACGCGGCGCATGAGCTGAGCCTGAGGCGTCTTGAGTTCTTCCAGGCCGGCACCCGAGATCAGCGAAAGATATCCCGGCACCAGCGGCAGCACGCAGGGGGAGAGAAACGAAGTCAGCCCGGCAAAAAAAGCGAGGATCAACGAAGGGGGTGGAAGGCTCGACATGCGTCCTTAATTGTACCTGCCGGAGTTGTTCTGGTAAGCATTCATCCTGAGCAAACATCCGTAAGCAATCAGACGATTGGAATGGCGTTTAGTTGCATGGCGCCGGCAGAATTTGCTGGTTAGCGCGACTGCGCGGGCGCTTCCGCCGGAGAAGCCGCGGGTTCATTCAACTCAGGAGACGAGCCAGATAACATCTTGCGAAGAAAACCATAGGGCATGGCGGCGGTCAACACGGCGCGACTGCCCTCCTGCTTGATCTGGAGACTGTCGAAAAAGGTTTTCACGTCGGCATCGGTGCCGTGGGTTCCCACAGAAGCTTCGGCGGAGTGGGTGAGGGCGACGAAAACGTTGACCTTGTCGGCGATGCCGCGAGCCTCGTCGGGACTCTGGGTGAAAGCTTCGGCGCGAAGGTGAACCGCGTCGGCCCTCAGGTGAAGCGGGCTGAGATAGCTTCCGGAGATGACGAGGGTGGCTGGTTGGGCGAAGAGAGTGCTCCAGACGCCAGCCTCAGGTGCGGAAGGTTCAACGCGTGCGACGACCCAGGCCAGACTGGCCAGCTGCACGTGTTTGTAATATTGGCGAAGGAGCGACGGACCTCCGAAGGGAGAAGCCAGCCGTTTGGAGCGATCGACCATGCCGCGAATGACGGCAGGATCATCATGATTGGAGGCGGCCACGGAATCGGCGCTCAGCACGGCGACGCGCAAGGATCGACCTTCGACGAGAATAGTAAAGATATCGTCGGAGTGATAGTTCTCGACCGATTGGGCGATCTGGCGCAGATAGGCGGTCAGGCGTTGGCCCTGAAACTTTCCTACGAGCACTTCGGAGAATCGAACCTCTGAAGCGGAGCCGCCGGTGCCGCCGCCGGGCCATGCAGCGGGATAGTGGACTGCGAAGGCAGCTTCATCGAGATCGCGTTCGAACTCAAAACCGGTCTCGCGGATGAAGCGTTCGTATTCCTGATCGTGGTTGACGGAGGCTAGCTCTTTGCCCGAGTTTGCCCGGCGAGCCCAGCTGAGATCGACATAGAAAAAAGCGTCGCCGCCCGGCAACAAACGGGCGGGCTCAGGCGGAGCGTGCTTACGGAGTTGGACGGCGAGAGTCACCGCCGCGGCGATGACCACGACAGCCACAACGATGGGGAAGGTGCGCCTAATTCGCATGAAATGCGGTCAGCGGAGAAATGATAACACCGCGGGGGAGGGAGTTAGAGGTCACGACGCGGGAACGGATCATGTAGCTCTTGAAGGCACCAAGTCGTTTGCGAGCAACTGCCGGACGGCTCTTTGAGCTTCCAGTATCGAATAGCGATGATCCATGGCCCCGGCGAGATCGGTGTTCGCAAACGCGATCCTGCCGAAGGGCGCATTGCGCAGGACTTCTCGCGGCGCGGGTTTACCGTCCCGACCGAAGAAGAAGCCGGGTTGCGGGCTTAGGTAGGCATGGCCCCAACGGTTCAGGATGATTCCACCGATGTCCCGCTGCGCATCGAATCCAGAGGCAGCAAACATCTCGGTGAACTGTTCGCGGATTCGCCGCTCATAATCCCTGAACGAGGTTCCGAGTAATTCCGCGCGGCCGAGGTTGCCTTGTTCTTCGGTTGAGCGGCCGGGATGAGGATACAGAACCTTAAGGGAAAGGACGATTGGAGAGTCCGGACTGATCTTGGGCTCTGACACGCCCGTGAGTGCTAGCTTGCACACTTCCATGTAGTTGCCGGTGCCTTCAAACCAGCGGCAGCCGCTCATTCCCATCTTGTACAGAAATTGCCAGTTCCTCACGGCAATGTTTGCCATCATGCACGGAGAACGGTGGAACTCGGCATACGCCGCGCGGTGTGATTCCGGAAGGTCTTGCACAATGTGCTTGGTAGTCCAGCTTCCTCCCGCCAGGACGGCCGAGCGCGCCCTGACTCGGTATAGCTTGCCGTCCTTCAAATACGAGATGCTGACAAAATTGGATTTGCCGGGTTCGCCATCATGCTGGACAGAAATCGCGGTCGACGATAGCCGAACTCTGGCGTTGGCCTGCGGAGTATCGAGCGCGGCAAAGTTGACGTTGTTGACGGTGACCGCCGTGACCGTGTCTGAGCTTGCGCCTGGACCCGCTCCTGTACCATTGATCGCCCCTGGAATTAAGTTCTTCACGATCAGTCTCGCGATGGTTGTGTTGCCGCCGGGAAACATCTGATCTCTGGTGCCTTCGCCGGCTAACGGATACAGCATTTCGAATGCGTACTCTGAGTAGGCCGATAAAGCATCGGGGCCGAGGCCGGCTCCGCCACCTTCTACGGGGGAGAGAAACGTCCGAACGGTCTCCCGGCTCAGGCCGAAGCGCTCCATGTAATGGCGTTCCAGCGTGATGGAATCCAGGTATCGAGAGATCGCGTCCCCTTCCACCTTAGGATGGAGGAACTTGTCCTCCGGCACCGGAGAGCCTTTTAGCCAGCGAAGCCACTCCGCGCGCGTTGCCTCGGAAACGGGAGCGTCTTTCAGATTCTTACCGACGGGATCGATCACCCACGCGCCGGCCTTCTTCCCGAATTTCGCTCCGAACCAGAATCCGTATTGCCCATTTGCCATGCCAGTGGCTTCGTATGGAGTTTGCGAGAGAGGCATCTCTGGCACAGGGCCCGCCCATTTCTGATACTCGAGCTTCTGCGACTTCAAACCGATGCTGTCGTAGAACTGCCCGATAAAGCTGTCCTGAGAATGAAGCTGATAAATGGCCGACCCCTGGTGCGAAATGAGCCGCTTGCCATCGACCAGGAACTCATTCTGCTTCGCTTCACCGCCGAAGATCGGATGGTTCTCAAGAACCAGGCACTTCGCACCAGTGTGTGCTTGCCGTTGGAAGAAGAGTGCGGCGGCAAGGCCGCTGATCCCACCGCCGACGATGACACAATCGTAAGTTTCACCAGTATCGATGACGTTCTTGGGCAGCGGGTCATAGACGCCATCGCGGATGGTGTGCCCCGCTTGCAGCACTGCGAGGGTGTTCCCGTTGGATGTGCTGTATTCGCCAACTCCGCCGTAGCCGGTGAATTCGTCCCCGGCCACGAGGAGTTCTGCGGGCGTAATTGATTCGAGCAAGACAGCGCCGGAGGCCAACAGCGCAGAGCCGAGGAAATCACGCCGGGTGATGGAATCGTTCATCCCCAGCTTTGTGTCACCGGAGACGGTGGGTTTTGGAGTCATCGATTGATCCTCGCTGTTCTTGTCGAATCAGTCTGCATATGATAGCTGTCGTTGGCTTCCAGCGGAACGTTCTGCGCAGGCGGGTTGCGCGAAATTTGGCCGTTGTGGTACCTTAACTAATTGTCCCGGACATCTGGAAGGGATCAGGGGTCTACTTGTGCCCGGGAGGGTACTTGTCCCCGCAGTGCTGGCGTAGCTCAGTCGGTAGAGCACCTGATTTGTAATCAGGGGGTCGGGGGTTCAAATCCCTTCGCCAGCTCCAGGAATGAAGTTCAGGAAATGGCTTCCGGCAGGGGCAGCGAAGTTCTAGGTGGCGGCGCAACAGGTTTTTCCAACGCACTTCATTCGGATTCAGAGCAGTTCCGGCGTGCAGTGATCTTCGCGCAGTAATTCGTAGCGCGATTCTTGGTTTCCCTGGTTTGCGAAAGTCTGTTGCGGATCGGAAGTAGAAGTGTGCTGCTTCGGTCTGCGGATTTGCGAGACAGCCTGCTGGATGAAGCGAACGGCTGCATCGCCCGGCGGTTTCTGCACAGGTGGGTGAGTGGTTAAAGCCAACAGACTGTAAATCTGTCCCTCCTAGCGAGGTACGAAGGTTCGAATCCTTCCCTGTGCACCAGAATTGAGCCGCTTAGCGGGCGTGAGCGAAGCGGGAGCCTGCTGGCGAAATCCCGAGCGTTTTTTGCGAGGGATCTGTAATGAGGAATTATGAGTCGCCTGGCAATGGCGTTGGTTGCGTACCTGGTTTTGGGTGCGCTGGCGTTCGCCACGCTGAGTGATCCGCGGATCCGGTTGCTGACGCTGCTGATTCTGGCTCTGTTTGCGTTCAAGACCTGGGTGCGCCGCAAGGATGTGCTGCACCCGGATGGCGACAGCGAATCGGAGTAAGCGGTGCATGTGGGAAGGTTTTTGCCGATGTAGCTCAGTTGGTAGAGCACTCCCTTGGTAAGGGAGAGGTCATCAGTTCAATCCTGATCATCGGCTCCAGAGATTTGAGAAAAGCGGTTTGTGAACGAGCGCAGAGCGTCGAGGCAGTAAGGGCGGGAGTAACTCAGTGGTAGAGTCACAGCCTTCCAAGCTGTTGGTCGCGGGTTCGATTCCCGTCTCCCGCTCCAGAGTTTTGGTTCAGGTGTGATGATGACTTTCGAGCAGGCGACGATCAAGATCGAGAAGCAGCAGGAGTTCTCGAAATTGCAGGCTGCGGTGGAGCAGGCGTTTCTACCTGAGAAGGTGGAGCGGTTCCTGAAGCAGTTGCACCGTAAAGGGATTCGGATCCGGGAGTTTGACGCGGTGTTGTCGTCGCGGGTGCTGGAAGACGCCGTTGGTGGATCGGCGGCGAAGTCAGATTTGAGTGCGTGGCAGCTGTACCAGGCGCTCCCGCTTTCGGATCAGGCGCAGATGCGCGAGTTTTATTTGTCGAAGCTGGAAACGGTAGGCATCGAGCTTCGGACCAAGTTCAAGAAGCTGTACCAGTATTACTGAATTGCATCATTAAGAAATAAAAGCGAGGCCCGGCAATTTTATGGCGAAAGAGAAATTTGATCGAAATAAGCCGCACTGCAATGTAGGGACGATTGGTCACATTGATCACGGCAAGACGACGTTGACGGCGGCGATCACGAAGGTGTTGTCGAAGCATAACCCGAAGAACACGTTCCGTTCGTTCGATTCGATTGATAACGCGCCGGAAGAGAAGGCGCGCGGGATCACGATTGCGACGGCGCACGTGGAGTATGAGACGCCGAACCGGCACTACGCGCACGTGGATTGCCCCGGGCACGCGGACTACATCAAGAACATGATCACGGGCGCGGCGCAGATGGATGGCGGGATTCTGGTGGTGGCTGCGACAGATGGTCCCATGCCGCAGACGCGCGAGCACGTGCTGCTGGCGCGGCAGGTGGGTGTGCCCTATCTGGTGGTGGCGCTGAATAAGGTTGACGCAGTCGACGATCCGGAGCTGCTCGAGCTGGTGGAGCTGGAAGTGCGCGAGTTGCTGAAGGCCTACAAGTTTCCGGGCGACGATGTGCCGGTGGTTCGGGTATCGGCGCTGGGCGCGTTGAATGGCGAAGAGAAGTGGGAAAAGCAAATTGACGCGCTGATGGAGGCGGTGGACAAGAGCATCCCGCAGCCGGCGCGCGAGCTGGACAAGCCGTTTCTGATGCCGATTGAAGATATTTTTTCGATTCAGGGGCGGGGCACGGTGGTGACGGGAAGGATTGAGCGCGGGAAGGTGAAGGTGGGCGAGGAAGTGGAGATCGTCGGGTTCCGCGACACGCGCAAGACGGTGGTGACGGGCGTGGAAATGTTCAAGAAGCAGTTGGATGAAGGCATGGCGGGCGACAACGCGGGCTTGCTGCTGCGCGGTATTGCGAAAGAAGATGTGGAGCGCGGGATGGTGCTGGCGAAGCCGGGGTCGATTACGCCGCACACGAAGTTCAAGGCGGAGGTTTACATCCTGACGAAGGAAGAAGGCGGAAGGCATACGCCGTTCTTCAAGGGATACCGTCCGCAGTTTTATTTGCGAACGACGGATGTGACGGGCGTGGCGGAGCTGCCGGCTGGCACCGAAATGGTGATGCCTGGGGACAACGTCTCGCTGGTGATTGAGTTGATCACGCCGGTGGCGATGGAGAAGGGCTTGCGGTTTGCCATTCGCGAAGGCGGGCACACGGTGGGTGCAGGAACGATTTCGGAGATTGTGACGTAAACGGCGGCTGTCAGCCATCAGCTTTCAGCCGTCAGTAAAGCCGGATTGACTCAGGAAAGTAGAAGATGCACGGGTCCTTGGGCGACAGAACCGTCGCCTCAGGATGACAAAAGCTGAGAGCTGAGAGCTAACAGCTAAGAGCTGTTTTGGAGTGAGATATGCCCCGAGAGATTGTTACGTTGCAGTGCGGTGATTGCAAAGAGCGGAATTATTCGACCACCAAGAACCGGAAGACGACGACAGAACGGTTGGAATTCAAGAAATTCTGCAATCGTTGCCGCAAGCACACGCCGCACAAAGAAGTTAAGTAGCCAGTACGTAGTATCCAGTACCCAGAACCGAGCGACTGAGTACTGGCAACTGGGTGCTGGTTCACAGGGGCGTAAGCTCAACGGTTAAACTGTCGGTCTCCAAAACCGAACTTGGGGGTTCGAATCCCTCCGCCCCTGCCAGAATTTTGGAGAGAAGCTGGGAACGG
This sequence comes from uncultured Acidobacteriaceae bacterium, assembly GCA_963827005.1. GTDB lineage: Bacteria > Acidobacteriota > Terriglobia > Terriglobales > Acidobacteriaceae > Sulfotelmatobacter. The sequence continues at coordinate 348,432 of CAWGZD010000002.1, read as the reverse complement.
CCAAGAGCGGTATGGCAGTGGAGACAAAGAGGAAGATGGCAAACTCAATCGTAACCCACGGCGCAAGTTTCGGAGAGCGGCTCAAGTCCTGGCCGGAGCGGACCAAGTCGTTTTATAACGACGTGCGCACTGAGATGCGCAAGGTCACCGCGCCGTCGTGGAAGGAAGTACAGGCAACCACTGCGGTGGTAGTGATCACTGTATTCATTTTTGGAGTTTATTTTTTCATCATCGATAACGTGATCCAGAGGGGCGTCACATTTTTGTTCGGCTATTTCGGGAACCACTAGGCCAGAACGCGAAGGTACCGGAGTTTAACTTGATCATGCAGGACGAAGAGAAAAACGAAGCTGCCGCGGGCGGGGAGCAGTCGCCCAGCGTGGACGGCATTGCCGCAAGCGGCGAGCCGCCTCGCAACCCGAACATGAAGTGGTACATTATCCACTCTTATTCCGGGTTCGAGCGCAAGGTGAAAGAGTCGCTGGAATCGCGCGTGCAGGCTTTCGGGCTGCAGGAAAAGATTGGCAAGGTGCTGATCCCGACCGAGTCGGTCACCGAAGTGCGCGGCGGCAAGAAGTATACGTCCGAGCGGATGTTCTATCCCGGCTACGTGCTGGTGGAAATGGACATGGATGATCACGTCTGGCACGTGGTGAAATCGACGCCGCGCGTCACCGGGTTTGTGGGCACGGGACAGCAGCCCACGCCGCTTTCGGACGAAGAAGTGCAGCACATTGTTTACAAGGTTGCTGACAGCCGCGAGAAGCCCAAGTTGAAGGTGAAGTTCGAAAAGAACGAAACCGTGCGGATTTCCGAAGGACCGTTCGCGACCTTCCAGGGCATTGTGGACGAAGTGAATGAGGATCGCGAGACGCTGAAGGTGATGGTCACGATTTTCGGCCGCTCGACGCCGGTGGAGTTGGAGTTCAACCAGGTGGAGAAAGTGGCGTAAGGAAGCACGCCAGACGCGCGATTTGCGCGTCGCAAAGAACGCGACGCTTCGCGCGGCGCGCCCGGGTCCTTCGGCGACGAAAAGATGTCGCCTCAGGATGACAACGAGGATATTGAGCCCTGGCTAGAAGCTAGGAGCTAGAGGCTAGGAGCCGAAGAGAAGTCATGGCAAAGAAAGTGACAGGTTTCGTAAAGTTGCAGATCGCGGCGGGCAAGGCGACTCCGGCGCCTCCGGTCGGCCCGGCATTGGGCCAGGCGCAGATCAACATCATGGAGTTCTGCAAGCAGTTCAACGCCCGGACCAACCAGAAAGAGATGGAGGGGTTGATCATTCCCGTCGTTGTGTCGGTTTACAGCGACCGTTCCTTCACCTTTATCACCAAGACGCCGCCGGCCTCGATTCTGCTGAAGCGCGCGGCGGGCATCGCCAAGGGATCGGGCACTCCAAACAAAGACAAAGTTGGCAAGGTCACGTTGAAACAGGTCGAGGAGATCGCGAAGCAAAAGATGCCTGACCTGAATGCCGCTTCGGTGGATACCGCGATCAAGAGCATTCGCGGGACGGCGCGGTCCATGGGGATTGAAGTAGTTGGGTGATCGGGAGATTAAGTGATTTCGCGATTGAAAAACAAATCGCACGATGACCAAATCGCTCAATAACTCAATAGTCAAATGCACCACGGCTGCTCGGAGCACTGGCCAGCGGTGGGAGATGAGGAAAGTGAAATGAAAAAAGAAGGAAAGAATATCGCTAAGGCGCACGCTGCAGTCGAGAAGCGTCCGTACACATTGCAGGATGCGGTTCCGCTGCTGCAGAAGGTCAAGTTCGCGAAATTTGACGAGACGGTGGAAATCACTTTGCGTCTGGGGGTCGATCCCAAGCACGCTGACCAGATGGTGCGCGGCACTGTTGTGTTGCCGCACGGGTTGGGCAAGTCGAAGAAGGTTTTGGTGATCGCCTCGGGCGACAAAATCAAGGAAGCGGAAGCGGCGGGCGCGGACTTCTTCGGCGGCGAAGAAATGGTCGAGAAGATCACGAAAGAAAACTGGACGGACTTCGACGCGCTGATCGCCACTCCGGACGTGATGAAGTCTGTTGGGCGGCTGGGAAAGGTGCTTGGTCCTAAGGGCTTGATGCCGAACCCGAAGACTGGCACGGTGACCGTCGATGTCGCCAAGGCGGTGCAGGAAGTGAAGGCCGGTAAAGTTGAGTTCCGCACCGACAAAACGGCGCTGGTGCACGTGCCGGTGGGCAAGATTTCATTTTCGCCTGACAAATTGATCGAGAACGCGACCGTGCTGATCACCAGCGTGATCAAGGCGAAGCCCTCGGTGGCAAAGGGAAAATACATCAAGGGCTGCACGCTGAGTTCGACGATGGGGCCGGGGATTCTGCTGGATACGGCTCCGATCGAAACTGCGGCGAAGGCGTAAGAGGGCGTCAGTCGAGGTGGAGGAGATCCTTCGGCGACGACAAGCCCGTCGCATCATGATGACAAGCCTGAGATTTTAAGAATCAGAAGAGGACCAAGCGATGCCAGTGACTAAAGCGAAAAAGAAAGAACAGGTCGAGAAGCTGAGCGCGGACCTGAAGGATGTTTCGAACGCGGTTGTGGCCACCTACAGCAAGCTTACCGTCGCTCAGGACTACGAGCTGCGAAAGGCTCTGCGCGGCGCCGGAGCGAAGTATAAGGTCGTGAAGAATACGCTGGCGGAACTCGCTGGCAAGGGCACCAAGATCGAGGAAGGGCTGAAGAATCTGACCGGCGTCACCTCGATCGCCTACACGACGGGAGACCCGGTCGCGATGGCCAAGGCCCTGACCAAGTACGCCAAAGACACGCCGGAATTTACCTTCAAGGTGGGCGTGGTCGAGGGCAAGGTGATTTCGATCAAAGAGATCGAAGCGCTGGCCAGCATGCCGTCGAAGGAAGAGATTCACTCCAAACTGTTGTTCCTGATCAGCTCGCCGGCACAGCGGCTGGTGACGGTGATGAATGCCGTCGGACGCGACATGGCAGTGGTGATCGGACAGGGCGTGGAGAAGGGCAAGTTCGCGGGCGAGGCTCCGGCGGGAGCTTAGCTTGAGCCGGCGGGACGCCGGCGCTACAAGGTTCGGGATGGCGAAGGCTGTCCGAAGAGATTTGGTTGTCAGCAGTCAGGGGTTGCGCGGTTTGGATTCTGGCGTTGTCTGGCGCCGGGAAACGAGCCTGACGCACTGGAAACCCGGCCCGCGGATGACGAAATCAAACAATTCATAACTCGAAGAGTGGAGAAACTAACATGGCAGACCTGCAACAGTTGGAAGATTCGATCGTAGGGTTGTCGCTACTGGACGCAGCGGCATTGGTGAAGAAGCTCGAAGCGCGGCTGGGCGTGTCGGCGGCAGCAGCGGCTCCGGTTATGGTCGCGGGCGGCGGCGGTGCGGCGGCAGCGGCTCCGGCGGAGGAGAAGACGGAATTTACCGTCGTACTCAAGGAAGTTGGCGCCAATAAGATCAATGTAATCAAGGCCGTCCGCGAGGTCACCAGCCTGGGCTTGAAAGAAGCCAAGGAACTGGTTGATGGAGCGCCCAAGAGCATTAAGGAAGGCGTTTCCAAGGACGAGGCCGAGACGATCAAGAAGAAGTTTACCGAGGCTGGTGCCGTTGTCGAAGTGAAGTAGCGGCGCTACTGCAAGTCTCGGAAATATTTACGTTCTGGTTGTGAAGCCGGGGCGGTGGTGTTAGCATCTATATAACACCGCTTCCCCTGGCCTCACTCATTCGCGGGCGAGACCCGCTAGGGAAGCTTGGGCACTGTTCCGCGGGCAGGCGGAACGGAAACGGCCGAAGGAAACTGGCGCGAAAGATAACAAATTCAGATTGGCGAAACGCCTTGCATGGCGTCTGCGGGAACACCTGTCCCCGCGGGCGCCGAGTCGTGTTTTCCAGGTTTATGGTTTCCAGCTTTAACTTTTCTACGTTCAGTTTTTCTACGCTTAACCAGGTTCGAAACAGCAGCTAGGCAGCGCGGCGCGATGGCGCCCCACATTCCGCGGGTAATCGCAGCGCTCGGCTGCGCCTGACATTGGGAGTTTCTTGAAGATGAAGACGAATGCCTTCCGTAAACGCTTTGATTTTTCCAAAATTCCAGCCACCATTCAGATCCCGAATCTGATCGAGGTGCAGAAGCGTTCCTATGACCGCTTTCTGCAGATGGACAAACTACCCAGCGAACGCGAAGACGGCGGATTGCAGGCAGTGTTCCAGTCCGTCTTCCCGATCACTGACTTCCGAAACGTATCACAACTTGAGTTTGTGGATTACGCCATTGGTAACTGGGAGTGCAAGTGCGGCCACCTCAAGGGCCTCCACCACCTGCGCACAACGTGCAAGAACTGCGGTAATACGGTGATTACCGACCCGTTCCATCCGGGCGACGTGCTTTGCCAGAAGTGCGGCACCTATAACGCCAATACGCCGGATTTCTGCAACAAGTGCGGCGACCCGGTCGGATTGCAGTTGAAGTACGACGTGGCTGAGTGCGAAGAGCGCGGTATGACCTACTCCGCGCCGCTCAAGGTCACGATGCGCCTGACCATTTTTGACAAGGACGCCGAGACCGGCAACCGGTCGATCCGCGACATTAAAGAGCAGGAAGTGTTCTTTGGTGACGTTCCGCTGATGACGCAGAACGGCACCTTTATTATTAACGGCACAGAACGTGTCATCGTCAGCCAGTTGCACCGCTCGCCCGGCGTGTTCTTCGAGACCGCCAACAATCGGACTTACTTCCTGGGCAAGATCATTCCCTACCGCGGATCGTGGGTGGAATTCGAATACGACCAGAAGAACGTGCTCTACGTCCGCATCGACCGCAAGCGCAAGTTCCTGGGAACGATCTTCCTGCGTGCACTCGGGCTGCGTTCGGGCGAAGACATTCTGCGGTCGTTCTATACCGTGGATCGAATTGCGATCAAAGACAAGAAACTGTTCTGGACGCTCGACCCGGCCAGCGAGAAGCCGACGAACCTGCTGGGGATGAAGCTGGCGCACAGCATCAAGAACAAAGCAGGCGATGAGATTGCGCACTCCGGCCGCAAGCTGAATGCGCAGACGCTGAAGGACATTCAAAAGGCGAAGATCTCTGAGATCGAAGTGGACGTAACCGATCTCGAGGGCGCATGGGCCGCTGCCGATGTTGTCGACACGACCACGGGCGAAGTTCTGCTCGAAGCCAACACTGAACTGAATGCCGACAAGGTCTCGAAGATTCTCGATTCCGGCGTGGTCGAGATGAGCCTGTTCTTCCCGGAGCGCGACGATGTGGGTACGGTGATCAGCCAGACCCTGAAGCGCGATTCGGTGAAGACGCCGCAGGAAGCGTTGATTGAAATCTACCGCAAGCTGCGTCCCGGCGATCCGCCGACTCTGGACACGGCCACGGCGCTGTTCCACGGCATGTTCTTCGACCCGCGCAAGTACGACTTCTCGAAAGTGGGCCGGCTGAAGTTCAACATCAAGTTGTTCGAGAACCAGGACGCCACCAGTCTCGACAAGCGCACGCTCGATCCCGACGATTTCTACGGCACCATCGCCTACCTGCTGAAGTTGCGCAAGAACATTGGGTCGGTGGATGACATCGATCACCTGGGCAACCGCCGCGTACGCGCGGTCGGCGAGTTGATGGAGAACCAGTTCCGCATCGGCCTGGTCCGCATGGAGCGGGCGATTAAAGAAAAAATGTCCGTGTACCAGGAAATGTCGACGGCGATGCCGCACGACCTGGTCAACGCGAAGCCGGTGATGGCTGCGATCCGCGAATTCTTCGGATCGTCGCAGCTTTCGCAGTTCATGGATCAGACTAACCCGCTCTCCGAGATCACGCACAAGCGGCGTCTCTCGGCGCTTGGGCCGGGCGGTCTTGTCGCGGGAACGCGCTGGATTCGAAGTGCGCGACGTGCATCCGACGCACTACGGACGCATCTGCCCGATTGAGACGCCGGAAGGTCCGAACATCGGACTGATTTCGTCGTTGAGCTGCTACGCGCGGATCAACGACTATGGCTTCATCGAGTCGCCCTACCGCAAGATCAAGGGCGGCCGCGTGATCGACTACGTGACCGTGGTGAACACGGGCGATAGCGACTACAAAGTCGGCGATCACATGGAGAAGCATGAGATCGAGAAGATCAATGCCGAGTTGAAAGAGAAGCGCAAGAAGCCGGCGCAGATCGATCCCTTCTCGTTCTATCTTTCCGCGTGGGAAGAAGACCGGCACACCATCGCGCAGGCGAATGTGGAGCTCGACGACAAGGGCCGCATCGTGGCCGAACTGGTCAACGCCCGCAAGGCCGGCAACTTCGTGCTGGTAAGCCGCGACGAAGTCGATTACGTCGACGTCAGCCCCAAGCAGCTGGTTTCGGTTGCCGCTTCGCTCGTGCCGTTCCTCGAGCACGACGACGCGAACCGCGCACTGATGGGCGCGAACATGCAACGCCAGTCCGTGCCTTTGCTGCGCGCGCAAGCGCCGATCGTGGGCACTGGGATGGAAGGCGTGACGGCGCGCGACTCGGGCGCTGTGGTTCTGGCCCGGCGCAACGGCATCATCGATTCGGTCGATTCCGACCGCATCATCGTGCGCGTCGAAGGCGAGCACCATCCCACGCAGCTTTCGCGTGAGGTGGGCTGCGACATTTACCAGCTCACCAAGTTCAAGCGCTCGAACCAGAACACCTGCATCAACCAGAAGCCGGTCGTGAAAAAAGGACAGCGCGTGCTGAAGGGCGAAGTGATCGCCGACGGTCCTTGCACGGATCACGGCGAGCTGGCGCTGGGACGCAACGTGCTGGTGGCCTTCATGCCCTGGCGCGGCTACAACTTTGAAGACGCGATTCTCGTCTCCGAGAAGATGGTGAAGGACGATTACTACACTTCACTGCACATCGAGGAGTACGAGATCGAAGCGCGCGACACCAAGCTTGGTCCGGAAGAAGTGACGCGCGACATTCCCAACGTCAGCGAGTCCATGCTGCGCAATCTGGACGAAGCGGGCGTGATCCGCATCGGCGCCAGCATCAAGCAGGGCGACATTCTGGTGGGCAAAGTTACGCCGAAGGGCGAAACCCAGCTCACGCCGGAAGAAAAGCTGCTGCGCGCCATCTTCGGCGAAAAGGCCGGCGACGTGCGCGATGCTTCGCTCTACTGCCCGCCGGGCATCGAGGGCGTGATCGTCGACGTGAAGATTTTCTCCCGCAAAGGCCAGGAAAAAGACGAGCGGGCGAAGTCGATTGAAGCGACGCAGATCGGCAAGCTGGAGAAGAACCTTTCCGACGAAATCCGCATTCTCACCGACGAGCGGCTCAAGCGTCTGGAGAACATTCTCGGCGGCAAGGAAGTGCAGGCCGACCTGCACGACGAGCGCACCAACAAGCGTTTGCTGACCAAGGGCAACATTCTTGACCGCGACGCGATCGAGCGCATCTCCACCCGCAACCTGAAGCGCATCAAGTATGCCGACAAAGATCCGCGGGTGAATGAGCAGATCGACGAGATCGAAGAAATGACCTCGCGCCAGATCGATGTGCTGAAGAAGATCGTCAACGAGAAGAAAGAAAAACTCACCAAGGGCGACGAGCTGCCGCCGGGCGTGATCAAGCTGGTCAAGGTCTACATCGCCATGAAGCGCAAGCTGAGCGTGGGCGACAAGATGGCCGGCCGTCACGGCAACAAGGGCGTGATCGCGCGCATTCTGCCGGAAGAGGATATGCCGTACCTCGAAGACGGAACGCCGGTGGAGATTGTTCTGAATCCCCTGGGCGTACCCAGCCGTATGAATGTGGGCCAGATTCTCGAAACCCACCTGGGATGGGCGGGCTATACCCTGGGCGAGAAGATCGGCAATCTGCTCAAGGAAAATACGCGCACGGAAGCGATCCGGCGCGAGTTGAAGGCCCTGTTCAAGGACTCGAAGCTTGCCGACACGATCGGCGAGATGAGCGACGAAGAACTGGAAGCGTTGGCGCCCACGCTCGCACGCGGCGTGTACATGGGTTCGCCCGTGTTCGACGGCGCGAAAGAAGGCGAGATCAAGGCGCTGCTCGAGCATGCGGGCCTGCCGACTTCGGGCAAGACCACTCTGCACGACGGCATGACCGGCGACCAGTTCGAACAGCCGGTCTGCGTGGGCTACATCTACATGCTGAAGCTGTCGCATCTGGTGGACGACAAGATTCACGCGCGTTCCATCGGGCCGTACTCGCTCATCACCCAGCAACCGCTGGGCGGCAAGGCGCAGTTCGGCGGACAGCGCTTCGGAGAAATGGAAGTCTGGGCGCTCGAAGCTTACGGCGCGGCGTTCATCCTGCAGGAACTGCTGACGGCGAAGTCCGACGACGTATACGGCCGCACCAAGATTTACGAGGCCATCGTCAAGGGCGAAGCCGCCATGGAGCCGGGCGTGCCGGAATCGTTCAACGTGCTGATCCGCGAATTGCAATCGCTCTGCCTGGATGTGGAGCTGATCAAGACCGGGGAGAAAAAGCCCACGGCCAGCGCGGCAGCGGATTAGCAGCTAGCCTCGAGTACCGAGTCTCGAGTGAACACGGGTCAGTGGCAACTTGGCTTAGGTGCTTGGAAGAGTTTTGAAGGAACCGTTCGGCGGATGTTGAGCTCTCAGATTCGCCGGACATGATTTGCAGTTACTCGGTACTCGCAACTAGGTACTCGGAGTACTGCCTTTCAGAGAGCAGGAAGCGGAGGAACACCTTGTTTCGTTCGAGCCCGTTCGAAATGCAAAACACGATTGCGGATTTCGATGCCATCCGCATCAGCCTGGCGTCTCCGGAAAAAATCCGGAGCTGGTCGCATGGCGAAGTCACCAAGCCTGAGACCATCAACTACCGCACCTTCAAGCCGGAGCGGGACGGCCTGTTCTGCGCCCGCATCTTCGGCCCGGTAACCGACTGGGAGTGCCTCTGCGGCAAGTACAAGCGCATGAAGCATCGCGGCGTGATCTGCGACAAGTGCGGCGTGGAAGTCACGCTGTCGAAAGTCCGCCGCGAACGCCTGGGCCACATCGAGCTGGCTTCGCCCTGCTCGCACGTGTGGTTCTTCAAGGGCCTGCCCAGCCGCATCGGCCACCTGCTCGATATTTCGCTGCGTGATCTCGAGTCCGTGCTGTATTTCGAGGCCTACGTAGTGGTCGAGCCCGGCGACGCTCCGGTGAAAGAGCGCGAGGTCATCAAGGACGAAGCCAAGTTCCGCGAACTCGATCAGCAATATCGTCCCGCGGGCTTCAAAGCGATGATGGGCGCGGAGGCGATCAAGGAACTTCTCAAGCGCATCGACACCGATGGCCTATCCATGGAACTGCGCGAGAAGATGAAGAACGAGAGCTCGCTGCAGAAGCGGCTCAAGTATACGAAGCGTTTGAAAGTGGTTGAGGCCTTCCGCCGCAGCGGCAACAAGCCGCACTGGATGATCCTCGACGTCATCCCGGTGATTCCGCCGGAGCTTCGCCCCCTGGTTCCACTCGATGGCGGCCGCTTCGCTACGTCTGATTTGAACGATCTTTACCGCCGCGTCATCAACCGCAACAACCGGTTGAAGAAGCTGATGGACCTGCACGCGCCCGAAGTCATCGTGCGAAACGAAAAGCGCATGCTGCAGGAAGCCGTTGACGCTCTATTCGACAACGGCCGCCGTGGCCGCGTGCTGCGCGGAGCCAACAACCGCCCGCTGAAGTCGTTGTCCGACACGCTCAAAGGCAAGCAGGGACGCTTCCGCCAGAACCTGCTGGGCAAGCGCGTCGATTACTCCGGACGTTCCGTCATCGTGGTCGGTCCCGAACTCAAGCTGCACCAGTGCGGACTGCCGAAGAAGATGGCGCTCGAATTGTTCAAGCCGTTCATCTATCACCGGCTGGAGCAGACCGGCAACGTCACCACCATCAAGCAGGCAAAAGAAATGGTCGAGCAGCAGGAGCCCATCGTTTGGGACATCCTGGAAGAAGTCATCAAAGACCATCCTGTGCTGCTGAACCGCGCTCCTACGCTGCATCGGCTGGGCATTCAGGCGTTCGAGCCGGTACTGGTGGAAGGCAAAGCCATCAAGATTCACCCGCTGGTCTGCACCGCGTTCAACGCCGATTTCGACGGCGATCAGATGGCGGTGCACATTCCGCTGTCTCCGGAAGCCCAGGTTGAAGCCAGCGTGCTGATGCTGGCCTCGCACAACATTCTTTCGCCCGCGTCTGGACAGCCCATTACTGTGCCGACGCAGGATATGGTGCTCGGTCTCTACTACCTCACCAAATCCAAGCCCGGAGCGAAGGGCGAAGGCCGCGTGTTCGCCAACATTGAAGAAGTTCTGCTGGCGCTCGAAGCGGGCGAAGTGGAAACGCTTTCTCCCATACGGCTGCGCTACACCGGCGAAGTGATTGACCTGACCACTGCCTACGACGATCAGGACATCATCCATACCGAGCCGGTTCATGTGGAGCGCGCCTTCTTGAACACGACCGTAGGCCGCGCCATTCTCAACGATCACCTTCCCGAGGGCATGCCCTTCATCAACGGCTTGCTCAAGAAGAAGGGTATCGGTGCGCTGGTGAACTACGGCTACCTGCGGTTCGGACTCGAGACCACGGTCAAGATGCTAGACGAGGTGAAGGAGTTCGGCTTCAAGTACGCGACCAAGGCCGGCCTTTCCATCGGCATCGACGACATGGTCATCCCTGACAGCAAGAAGACGCTGGTCAAGGATGCCGAGAAGCAAGTGGTCGCCGTGCAGCAGCAGTATCTCGACGGCGCCATCACCAACGGCGAACGCTACAACAAGGTCATCGAAATCTGGTCGGCCATCACCGAAAAAGTTGCCGACGAGATGTTCGGGCAGATGCAACGGCGCGACAAGGAAGGCTTCATCAATCCGATTTACGTCATGGCCGATTCCGGCGCTCGCGGATCGAAACAGCAGATTCGCCAGCTCTCCGGCATGCGCGGACTGATGGCCAAGCCTTCCGGCGAAATCATCGAGTCTCCCATCACGGCGAACTTCCGCGAAGGGTTGACGGTGCTGGAATATTTCGTCTCGACCCACGGCGCCCGTAAAGGTTTGGCCGATACGGCGCTCAAGACGGCGGACTCCGGCTACCTCACTCGCCGTCTGGTCGACGTGGCGCAGGACGTGATCATCAGCGAATACGATTGCGGCACCGTGGACGGCATTTACGTCCAGGGTATCGTCGAAGCCGGCGAAATTATCGAGCCTTTGCGCGACCGCATTGTGGGCCGCGTATCGCTTGAGAAGATCAAGGACTACGACGGCAACGTGATCGTTGACATCAACAACGAGATCACCGAAGAGCTGGCGGTATCCATTCAAGCCGCTGGAATCGAGCGGGTAAAGATCCGCTCGGTGCTCACCTGCGAATCGAAGCGCGGGGTTTGCGTGATGTGCTACGGCCGTAACCTGGCTTCAGGACGCCTGGTCGAACTCGGCGAAGCAACCGGCGTTATCGCCGCGCAGTCGATCGGCGAGCCCGGAACACAGCTCACCATGCGTACCTTCCACATCGGCGGTACCGCATCGCGAGTCTCCGAGCAGTCGCGGCTCGATGCCAAGAACAAAGGCACCGTGCGCTTCATCGGCCTGCAGACGGTGAAGTCCAAATCAGGAGACCTGGTGGTGATGAATCGCCAGGGCTCGATCGCGGTCGTCGACGAGAAGAACCGCGAGCGCGAGCGCTACTCCGTGATCTACGGCGCAAAGCTCAAGGTCAACGACGGCGATCAGGTGGAGCAAGGCAAGGTGATGGTCGAGTGGGATCCTTACACTTTCGCCATCCTTACCGAAATCGGCGGCACGGCGCAGTTCAAGGACTTGCAGGAAGGCGTCACGCTGCACGAAGAAGTGGACGAAGTCACCGGCTTGTCACGGCACGTGGTGGGCGATTCTCCCGACGAGAAGCGCCAGCCCGCGATCGTGGTCAAAGGCAAGACCAGCAAGCGTTACCTCATGCCTTCCCGCGCTCACTTGATGGTGCAGGACGGCGACACGGTTCACCCCGGCGACGTGCTGGCCAAGATCCCGCGCGAGACCACGAAGACCAAAGACATCACCGGCGGTCTGCCGCGTGTGGTCGAATTGTTCGAAGCCCGCAAGCCGCATGAAACCGCGGTCATCAGCGAAATCGATGGCACGGTCAAGTTCGGCGAAGTCAGCGAAAGGCCAGCGCAAACTGTATGTGCAGGCCGATAACGGTACGGAAAAAGAATACTCGGTGCCGCGCGGCGTTCACATCAACGTGCAGGAAGGCGAGCGCGTGAAAGCTGGTGAACCGCTGATGGACGGCCCGCTCAACCCGCATGACATCCTGGCCGTGCTCGGCGAAAAAGAGCTGCAGTCTTACCTGGTGAACGAAATCCAGGAAGTCTACCGCTTGCAGGGCGTCAACATCTCGCGACAAGCACATCGAAGTGATTGTCCGCCAGATGATGCGCTGGGTGAAGGTCGAGGACGTGGGCGACACCACGTTCCTGCTGGAGCAGCAACTGGATAAGTTCCGCTTCCGCGAAGAGAACGAGCGCGTGATCAAGGAAGGCGGCAAGCCGGCTACCGGACGCCCGCTGCTCCTCGGCATCACGAAGGCATCGCTCTCGACCGACTCGTTCATTTCGGCGGCGTCCTTCCAGGAGACTACGCGCGTGCTCACTGAAGCCTCGATTCAGGGAGCGGTCGATCACCTGCGCGGCCTCAAAGAGAACGTCATCGTCGGCCGCCTCATCCCTGCCGGTACCGGCATGGAGTATTACCGCAACGTGCGCCTCTCGCCGGAAATGGAAGAGGCCGCGGCCAAGGTACAGGCGGAAGTCTCGGCAGCTTACGAAGAAGCCGAGCGCGCTCTCGAGATGATGCGCCACGAGGGCGAAACCGAGGAACTGGCGGCGGAGTAAGCCGAAACTACAATCAACCTCGGGGGCGAGCCCGTTTTCGCCCCCGAATTTATTTGTCATCCTGAGCGAAGCGTTTTTTGCGTAGCGAGGGATCCGGGCGGCCCGCGCGAACCCACGGAGCCTGCCCTTGAGAGAGCGCAAGCGTCCGAAGGGCCTGTTTGGCCCGCTTCCTTATCACTCATGCACGCAAACGCAAAGCGATTGCTGACCGAGGAACCTGGTCCGCTTCCCTCATTGCAACCCGCGCCTTCCCGCAATAAGCTAGGGCCAGCGATGCTTCGCTTCCTACGCCTTTTGCGGCTGGCCTTCTGGCGTGCCTTTCAGCACGACGCCTTTTCCATTGCCAAAGCTTCCGCCTATTCCTCCATTCTTACTTTTTTCCCGGCGCTGCTGGTAGTGGGCTCAGTACTGGCCACCTGGCGCAAGGGTGCGCCTTACATGCGGGAGATCACGCTACGCGCTATCCCGCATTCTTCCGGCCGGAAGCACGCCGCCATGAACTTTCTGCGCGGCGCCGCACAGCGCCCCGTGGGCCTGCTCATCACGGCTTCCCTGCTGACCCTGTGGACCGCCTCCGGCGTCATGATTTCCTGGATGGAAGGCTTTCGCCGCTGTTACGAGTTGCCGAAAATCTGGGGATTGGTGAAAGAGCGCATGATTGCCTTCCTGCTCGTGGTTTTCGCCTTCTTCCCATGACCTTCGCCACCCTGCTGGTGGCTTTCGGCAGCAAGATCGAAACCAACATCCTCTTCTATACCGCACGCGAATTCAGCCCCTACATCCTGCTGATGTGGACCGTCGCATCCGCTGGCTGATCGCCACCCTGACCAGCATTGCCGTGATCGCGCTCATCTATCACAACGCCGTTCCGCGCACTCAGCCCTGGCATAGCGTAATTCCCGGCGCGACGCTCGCGACTGCCGATGTGGTTCTCGTCCACACTGCTGTTTGGCTTCTACCTGAAGCATTACGCCGACTACAGCATCATTTACGGATCGCTCGGCGCGGCGATCGCCCTGCTGGTCTGGATGTACATGGTTTCCCTGGTGATCCTGGTAGGCGCGGAATTCAATGCCATGCTGTTTCCGCGCGCCATGCTGGGAAAAGAACTGACGGCGGTGAATGGTCCGAGGGCCGCGAATTAGCGCTCGGCCTGGCCGATCTGAAATGTGGCTTGTCATCCCGAGCGAAGCGAGGGACCTTCGGTTTCTGTTTGAAGTCCCTGGCATGCCTTGCCGCAAGCAAGAACCAAGGTCCCTAGCTTCGCTCCAGTCGCAAGACCGGTGGATCTTGAGGAAGGCTCGAGGAATAACTGAAGTCGACCAAGAGACAACTCGCGACAGAAACATCCATCGCAGAGAAACCTCCGTCATCCCCCGCACCGGGCGGTGTCCCCGCCCCCCGCCGCGCCAAGATCATCTGCACCATCGGTCCCGCATGCCATTCCGAGGCTGCGATGCGCGACCTGCTTCGCCTGGGCATGGACGTCGCCCGCCTCAATTTTTCCCATGGCACGCACGAAGAGCATGCCCGCAACATCGAGCGCCTGCGCCGCGCCGCTGAAAAAGAAAACCGCACCGTCTGCATCCTGCAGGATCTGCAAGGCCCCAAGATCCGCACTGGACGCCTGGAACGCCACGAACCCGTATCGAACTGACAAGCGGCTCAACCGTGATCATTACGCCGCGCGATATCGCCGGCACGCCCACGCGCATCTCCACCACCTTCGCTGATCTTGCCCGCGAAGTCACTCCGGCGCGCGCATTCTTCTGTGCGACGGCCTGATCGAATTGCGGGTGCGCACGGTGCGCGGCAAAGATGTCGTCTGCGACGTCTTGAACGGCGGAACGCTGGGCGAGCATCAGGGCATCAACCTGCCCGGGCACTGCGTTGTCCATTCCGGCCATGACCGAAAAAGACCGCAAGGATCTCGAATTCGGCCTGAAGCATGGCGTGGACGCGGTCGCGCTCTCCTTCGTGCGCTCCGCCGCCGACGTGAACATGGTCAAGCAAATCGTCACCGGCCACGGCAGCGACACGCCTGTTGATCGCGAAACTGGAAAAGCCGCAGGCCATCGACCACCTGGAAGAAATCCTCGAAGCTGCCGATGGCGTGATGGTCGCCCGCGGCGATCTGGGCGTGGAAATGGCGCCGGAAAAAGTTCCAGTCATTCAAAAGCATGTGATCCGCCGCGCCGCCGAGTGGCGCAAGCCGGTGATCACGGCCACCCAGATGCTTGAGTCGATGATCGAAAACCCGCGGCCCACACGCGCCGAAGCCAGCGACGTGGCCAATGCCATTTTCGACGGCAGCGATGCCGTCATGCTTTCGGCGGAAACTGCGAGCGGCCGCTATCCCCGCGAAGCCGTCGCCATGATGGTCGCGCATCGTGATCGAGGCCGAGAGCAATATGGGGGAGTTCACGCTGCCCCGCCGCCGCCGCGATCGTCACGGACTCTCCGTCGCCGAAACCATCTGCGAATCCATCGCCCACGCTGCCGAGGATCTGCCCATGGGCGCTATCGCCGTGTTTACCGAGACCGGCAACACCGCGCGCATGATTTCGAAATACCGTCCGCAGGCGTCCATCTATGCCTTCACTCACAACGCGGCCGTGGCCCAGCGCACCAATCTGTACTGGGGCGCGCATCCCGTGAAATGCGCTCCGGCGCTTTCCACCGATCACATGGTCGATATGGCCGAGGAGGCACTGTTGAACCGCGGCCTGCTGAAGTCCGGCGATGTGCTGGGCGTGGTCGCAGGCACGCGCCAGGCTTCTGGTTCCACCAACTTCATGCGCCTGCACACGGTGACTGCAGAAGAAGCCAATGCGGTCACCGGGACGAAGAAGAAGCGCTCCGCTGCTCGCCAGAAGCTATAATCGCGGAGTATGTCGCAGGAATTCCTATCCCTCGCGATCTGGGAACCGTTGCCCGGTATGGAGGAAGCTTCGCTCGCCACCATCCGCGAACTCAACGCCATCGTCTTGAAAAAAGCGTACGGCCGCGATCTTCTTTACCGCGGCCCCGATTCTCACTACGTGCTGCTTCGCTACTGGAACTCCGAGCAAGCCCGCAGCGCCGCCCAGGAAGATCCCGAGCTGCTTCGTTGCTGGTTTCGCCTGGGAAACGAAATTCAAATTCTGAAAGTGTATGAGAAGCTCGAAGAAATAGGCGTGTAGGATCGCGAGTCTGCTTATGTGGGGACAGCCGCCTCGGCTGTCCAGTCGAGCGGAGCGAGGCGTTCCAGTACGATGCTAAGGATCAACTGATCAAGAACGAGCCATCCATGTCCGCCGATTCCAGCCCGCAAGTCTTCACCGACGTCTCCGTGGACCCGTTCGTGCGCGGCCTTCTGCACCGTCCCGCCCACGCCAACGGCCACGGACTCGTGCTGACTCACGGTGCCGGGTCGAACTGCCAGGCTCCGCTGCTGATTGCATTAGCGGAAACTTTTGCCGCGGCCGGCTTCACCGTGTTGCGCTGCGATCTGCCCTATCGTCAGGACCGTCCCTACGGCCCGCCGGCGCCGCATGAAGCCAAGCGCGATCGCGCCGGATTAAGAAACGCGCTCGCCGCACTCAAGACCCCGGCCACGCGCCACGTCTTTCTCGGCGGACACTCTTACGGCGGACGCCAGGCCAGCATGCTCTGCGCCGAAAGCCCGGAAGAAGCCGCCGGCCTGCTCCTGCTGTCTTATCCCCTGCATCCTCCCCGCAAACCGGAGCAGCTCCGCACCCAGCATTTTTTTAATCTTAAAACGCCTGCGTTGTTCGTCGAAGGAACGCGCGATCCCTTCGGCTCGATCGCGGAAATCGAGCAAGCGCTAAAGCTGATTCCGGCGAAGACGAAACTGTTGACGGTCGAAGGCGCCGGTCACGACTTGGGTTTCAAGGGAAAAGCCAAGCGGGAAGAACTATCGGCAAGAGTGTTACAGGAGTTCGTGGCATTTTTCGCGGAATGAAGCTTTGCGATTGATCCGTGTAAATCCGTGGTGCAAATCCGTGAAGATCCGTGGCTAAAGAAGCTAGTTCACCCAGCCCGATTTCGATCCGCCGTTGCCCTTGCCCGCGTCGTCATCCGGCGGGATGTAATTGCCGTGCTCGTCGAAGTGCACGTCGCGATCGTGTTTTCGCATGTAGACTTCAAACTTCTTCGCCGCCCTCCGCCGCCGCCAGCGGTAATAGTCATTCCGCATCCCGAAGTATCGCTCGGTCGCGCCAAACAGAAGTCCGCGGCCGGGGACGAACTTGACGTAGAGAAATCCGAAAAGCAGGCCGCCGAGGTGCGCGAAGTTCGCCACCCCACCCTGCGAAGGTTGAAACGTTGCAATCACCACGATAAAAATGATGATCGCCACCAGGTACTTGGCTTTGATCGAAAACGGGAACGGAAAAAGAAAAACTTCCCGGTCGCCGTAGAGCATTCCGAAGGCGATCAGCAGCCCGTAGATTCCGCCCGAAGCCCCAATCGTAGGAATGATCGGCGAGGCCCCCGGCAGCCCGGTGTAAGACACAGCGAGCGTTACTAGCGCAGCGCCGCCTACGCAGAAAAAGTAAAACTCAAGAAACTTGCGCGAGCCCCAATCTTGCTCCTCCTGCGAACCAAACATCCACAGCGTCAGCATGTTTACCAGCAAATGTCCCACGCTGGCATGCAGAAAAGAGTAGGTGATGAGTTGCCACACGAATCCGTAGTGCAGCACCAGAAACGGAACCAGGCCAAGATAAACTTCCACGTCCCGCGCCAGTTGATGCGCCACCGCGCCCAGCACCACCTGCAGAAAATAAACCGCCGCACAGATGATGATGAGCCTCTTCACCCACCGCGTGAACGGCGGAAAGCTCAACGACATGGTTCGTCCGCGATACATGAAAGCTAGCCGGTCACCAACGGGGAAGGACAGCAGCCACGGAGGATAACGCCGCAAGTCATCTTATCAGTTTACGCCGCACCCTACCGCTCAGGCACCGGCACCACCGGCAAGCTCCAGTGCCCTTCGGCATCCACAGCCCTCACTGCAAAGATGACGTTATCTTTGGAAAGGTTCAAAGTCGTTCGCAAAACGTTGCCAATCTTTTGGACGTGCTCCCATTCCGGGCTGCTCGTCGCTCGCCACAGAACCTCATATCCCGCGACCCGCCCGCCTGCCGAAGCCTCCCAGGTGATCGTCGAGTTATTGTCCAGGTCCTTAGTCAGCAGATGCACGTTCCTCGGAGGCGCCGGTGCCGATGCCAGCTCCGCCAGCGTTGCCGCATTCAGCCGCGCCACGTGCGCCACATAGTCGTAGTCCACAAACTTGGCCAGATCGCCGTATTCAACGCCGTTCTCGGTCCGCACGTTCTGATGCTGATGGTGAAAGTCCTCGCGAAATTCAGTAAACCGCACCGCGGTAAATCCCTGCTGATTAAACGAATAGTGGTCGCCGCCGCGCAAGAACCGGTCCAGCCGGAACACCAGCACCGGCTTCACGCCCGCATCGTAGCTGCGGCCTACGTCGGCGATATACCGCGCCAGTTGCCGCGATCCCGAGTCGTTCTCCCCGCCCAGCCCGCGAATCCGCCGGATATCCTGCTCCGTCGCTGCCGCCGCCAATCCCTCGGAGAACACCCGCACCACCGAATGATCCTGCTCCGCGCTCTTGTCTCCGCCCACAATGTCATTATTCAGCGCCGCTTCCACGTTCCAGCCCTGATCTTTCGCCATCTTCGCGAAATGGTGGCTGCCGTTCAGCCCCTGCTCCTCGCCCGCCACCGTCAGAAAAATAATTGTTGCCGGAAACTTCAGCTTGCTCAGAACGCGCGCGCATTCCAGGCTCACCGCCGTTCCACTGCCGTCGTCGTTCGCCCCCGGAGCATCCGCCTTCACGTCGAGAGTATCGCTCGGGCGCGAGTCATAGTGTCCGGTCACCAGCACGATGCGCTTCGCGTTCTCCGCGTCCGTACCCTTCAGCACCGCATAAACATTGGTGATCACAGTAGGCTGCGGGATTCTGTCCGCTGCCGGCTCTGTAAAGCTGTCGATTTTTACTTCCAGGCAGCCGCCGCAATCCTTCGAGTACCGTTCGAATTCCGCCTTAATCCACTCCCGCGCCGCGCCAATCCCCCGCCCCTGCGCGATCGCCGCCTCGTCCTGCGCCGAGAGCGTCAGCCGCGTTCCAAAGCTCACCAGCTTCTCAATATTCGCCTGGATCCGTTCTGCCGACACCTGCTGCAGCGCCGCCGCAATGCGGGCATCCGCCGCCATCGGCTCAATCGCCATCGGCTGAATCGTCGCAGCGCCCTGCCGGCCCTGTCCCGCCGCCCCGCTGCTCAGGCCCAGCAGCAGCCAGACCGGCATAAGCCACAATCTTTTCTGGAGGGGGAAAATCACGTAAGCTCCCGCATTAGAAATGTCAAGGGTGACGGCTGGTTACTGTCGGAATTATAATCTCGTCTCTACAGCACCGCCCCCTTGACCTCCGGTGGGGGGAGAATCTAAATATTAGCAGGGGGTATCTAAGCATGGTATCGAAGGGGAGCGGAGGAGTCATGGTTCTTTGTCCTGAATGCGAAACGAATCTGGATGTTGAAGAAGAAGAAGTCGACGAGGGCGAAATCGTCTCCTGCCCCGAGTGTGGCACCGACTTCGAAGTGGTCACCACCAGTCCGCTCGAGTTGAAGGCGGTCGAGGCCGGCTACGTGGAAGAGGACGAAGAAGTGGAAAGCGAAGACGGTGACGACTCGTAAATTCCAGCCTGCCGTTCCGCCTCCGCGCCTGTCCTCTTTTTGTCTGCTCCTGGTTTTCTTTTTCACTGCTCTGGGGCCGCATGTCTTGCCGCTGGCCCTTGCCGCTCCCGCGCCCGAAAAGCTCAAGCCGACCGATCCCTACGCTCTCATCTTCGGCACCGTCTGGGGGCCAGACGATCATCCTGTCTACGGCATCACCGTCAAGATCCGCCGCGTGCCCGATAAGCACCCCAAGTGGGAGCTCTTGTCCGATCATGCCGGAGAATTCGCCCAGCGCGTCCGCGCCGGCAAGGCCGACTACGTCGTCTATGCTGACCTCAAAGGAGTGAAAACTACTTATGGATACCCCTTGCGTCTGGCGGAAGAGGTCCCGGTCCACGTAGAGTATGACGAGCGCGTGGATATCAGCTTGCACCTGGCCCCGTTGACAAAATAGAACCCGGTGAACAAAAAATGAAGATAAAAAAGAAAGAAGTAGCGTAGTCGTAATTAGGTTTTGCTTTTCTTCGCGACCTTTGCGAATCCTTAGCGCACTTTGCGGTCAAAGGCTTTCACTTCAGAAGGATCGACAAAAAGAAGCTCAGGCGTAAAGAGCTCAGCAGGAATTTAGCAAGAAGAATTCAGTAGAAAAGGGCTAGCAGTGCAGTTTCACTGTCGTTCCGAGCAAGCGTTTTTGCGCAGCGAGGAATCTGGGCGAGCCGCGCGATGCGTCGCGTTCTTTGCGACGCAATGCTAGCGCGTTTGGCTCGCTTCCCTATCAAACTGCACCACTACCAAAAAGGAATATTGCTCGCATGATTTCCCGACCATCACTCAAGAACGTCTCGCTGATTGCCGGCGTGCTCCTGCTCATGATTTCCCTGGCCCACGCCGCTCCCGATAAAAAGGGAGCGCAAGGCCGCCTGCTCTACGGCAAAGTGCTCGACCTCCAGGATAATCCCGTCGTCAACTCCATCGTCTACCTCACCAACCTGCGCACCCACGCGGTCAAAACCTACATCGTCGGCCAGGACGGCACCTACCGTTTCCCCGGCCTCTCCAACGTCGACTACGAGGTCTACGCCCAGTACAACACCCACAAGAGCGAGACCAAATCCGTCAGCCAGTTCGACGACCGCTCCGAAGTCTACGTCGACCTCAAAATCGACACCAAGTGAAAAGCGCGTCCCGGACCAGCTAGATGAATGTTCCACACGTCCGCAGCCACGTAGTAGCCGATCTGAAATGTCGCTTGTCATCCCGAGCAGAGCGAGGGACCTTGGTTTCTGTTCGTACATTCCTGAGGCTAAGTTTGAAATAGCTCTGAAAGAGCGCGGCTTCAGCCGCGCCATAAAAGATTCGTATCAGGCACTGCCTCACACGGCGCGTAAAAACCCCCGATTGAGAGAGATCGGGAAGGGCACGACTTCAGTCGTGCCGTTAAGCCTTGAAAATGCATCCGCGCTTCAGCGCCTGAGGTAAGTTCCCGGATTGCGCGTGGACCATTCCCACCACCTCTTCCGTCGCCCCGCGAGCCCTGCGAATCAGAAAGCCTGAGGGTGGAGCAGGCCTTCAAGGCCTGTCCCAAGGATCAGGCTCGTTCCCAAGCGTAACGGGCCGTTGAGTGGCAGCGTGGGCATCGTCGACCAACCACCGTCCCTGCTAGCTGCACGACTTGAATCATGTCTATGCGCGAGGATATTCTTCTTTGCGGTTGCGCCAGGGAACGGAACTAAGCGGGCGCTGTCTAACCCTTCGGGAGAGTGGTGATGAAGTGCCCCGTGCTCGTCCTGGTCTTTCTTCTGACTGCACCTGCGGCCTTCGCACAAACAGAAGCCGCCCGCATCTCCGGCAGGGTGACGGATCTGAGCGGCGCTGTGATCGTCGGGGCCGAATGCAAGCTCACCAACATCGAGACCAATGTCTCGACTTCCACTACCACCAACCAGGACGGGATTTACGTCATCCCCGACTTGCGCCCTGCCATCTACCGGCTGACCGTTCAGAAGGAAGGCTTCCGCACTGTCGTCCAGCCCAGCCTCCAGCTCTATGTGCAGGATGCGGTCAACGAGAATTTCACGCTCGCGGTCGGTCCTGCATCGGAAAGCGTAACCGTGGGCGCGTCCCTGAAAGAAACCGACTCGGCATCTGTCAGTACTGTGGTGGACGACCAGTTCGTGCAGAACATGCCGCTGAACGGACGCAGCTTCCAGTCGCTGATTGCGCTGGCGCCGGGCGTCGTCTTCACCTCGCAAAATCTTGGACAAGGCCAGTTCAGCGTGAACGGACAGCGCAGCGATGCGAACTATTTCACGGTGGATGGTGTAAATGCGAATTTTGGGGTGATCGTCAGCGGTCTAAGCGAGACTTTGGGGGGTGCCGTCCCTGGATTCACCGCTCAAGGTGGCACCAACGGGCTGGTTTCCGTAGATGCCATGCAGGAGTTCCGTATCCAGACATCGTCATACGCGGCTGAATATGGACGCACGCCGGGGGCGCAGATATCGATCGTGACGAAATCTGGAACCAACCAGTTCCACGGCACGGCATTTGACTATTTACGGAACGATATCTTCGATGCCCGTAACTATTTCGATGCGCCGCCCCTGATCAAGCCGCCGCTCCGCCAGAATGACTTTGGGGGGACTCTCGGCGGACCCTTACTGAAAGACAAGACCTTCTTTTTCTTTTCTTATGAGGGACTGCGGTTGCGGCTGCCGCAAACGGCCTCAGGCGAGTTCCTCACAGCGTCCGCCCGAGCGGCGGTTGCGCCGGACTATCGGCCACTTCTCAATGCGCTGCCTCTTCCGGATCCCAATGCGCCCTTGGTCGATCCCTCATGCGACAACATCACAAATCCTTGCCTCGCAATGCTCAGCGCCGCCTATTCCAATCCATCCTCCCTCAACGCAACCAGCATCCGCATGGATCACTATCTGCACAACAAAATCAGCCTGTTTGCGCGCTACAATCATGCTCCATCCTATGACACGTTCCGGAACTGGGAGGAATTAGCGTATAACAACGCGAACGCGGACACGCTAACCGCGGGTGCTACGATCGCGCTCGCCCCTACCAAGGTGAACGACTTCCGCGCGAACTGGAGTCGAAACACAGCCACCGTCATCGCTTCCCTTACGAATTTCTATGGCGCCGTGGCACCGTCTATCTCCGTCCTGTTCCCCTCTTCATCCCCGTATAGCTTTGATAACGGTGAGGCCCAACTTCAGCTGGCATCGATCGGCGACGGTGACATGGGCGTCACGGAGGGTACTGGATACAACAACGTGCAGCGGCAACTCAATTTCGTGGACACATTTTCGTGGGTTGTTGGCGTGCACCAGTTTAAGTTCGGTATCGATTATCGTCACCTGCGTCCCACGTCCGGGCAAAGCACTGGCTATGATGTTCTTCCGAGTGGGTATCCCCAGTTGGTGGCTGGAACCGTGAGTTCGATTCTTTTGCAGGTTATCCGTCCTTTTTCCGTGAAAGCGAATAATTATTCGCTGTTTGCCCAGGACACCTGGAGGGTTGCGAATCATCTGACGATGACTTATGGGCTGCGGTGGGAGATCAACACGCCGCCGGTGTCGGCAACGTCAGGCCAACCGCTCTATGTGCTGCAAGGAATCTTTGACTCGAATCCGCTCGCGGCGGTGCCCGGCCCGCTTTGGCATACCAAGTTTGGCGACTTCGCTCCCCGGATCGGCGCTGCCTATCAACTCACCCCCAAGACAGTGGTGCGAGGAGGGCTCGGCCTCTTTTACGATCTTGGTTACGGGAACATCGGCCTTGCGGCCTTTGGGTTTCCATACATGCGCAATGCATTTGTTTTACCTTCTCCGCCGGTGCCTTTCGATCCGAGCAACGCAGCCTTCGAGCCTCCGCCGTTTTCAACGACGATCAATTCCACTTTTTATAATGCGAGCGCTGTCGATCCGAACCTGCTCGTTCCCTTCACCATGCAGTGGAATGCGGCGATCGAGACCGAACTGGGAACGAAACAAACGTTGACGGCAACCTATGTTGGGTCAGACGCCAGACGGCTTCTGCGAGAGGACGCCCTCTCTCCTCCCATGCTGGCAAGCGTGGGCAGTGCCGGGTGGGTTAACGCTGTACGGAATGCCGGATACTCCCACTACAACGCGTTGCAGGTGCAGTTCCAGCGCCCTATGTCTCACGGCCTGCAGGCGCTGGTGTCCTACACCTTGTCAAAATCAAGCGATGTCGGTTCCTCAGATCTGAGCGGTCTGAGAGCGGCGACGGTGAGCGATATAGTGCTCCCACCGCTGACCCCCTCCGACTTCGACATACGCCAGTCCATCGCGGGAGCCCTCTCGTACAAAGTGCCAGCACCTTCCTGGGGACGCATTAGCCATGGAATCCTGAAAGGCTGGGCTGTGGATGGACTGGTTCGCGTGAGTTCGGCGCCGCCGATCAATGTAACCATTGACGGGCTTATGGCTGGCCCTGCCTTCTTGACCTATACGACTCAGGCTGAAATCGTGCCCGGCCAAACCTACTGGATCGCTGATCTTACGCAACCGAGCGGCAGAGCGCTGAATCCGTTGGCCTTTACTTCACCCCCTGCAGGGCAGACGGGAAACTTTCCCAGGAATTCGCTGCGCAGCCCGTATTCAATCGACCAGACCGATCTCGCGCTGCGTCGGCGTTTTAATCTGACCGAGCGCGTCAAGCTCGATGTCCGCGCGGAGTACTTCAATATGTTCAACCATCCGATGTTCGGACTTCCCGGATCGCAATGCAATCCGA
The DNA here is from genome assembly GCA_963827005.1 of uncultured Acidobacteriaceae bacterium. Classification (GTDB taxonomy): domain Bacteria; phylum Acidobacteriota; class Terriglobia; order Terriglobales; family Acidobacteriaceae; genus Sulfotelmatobacter. Next base: position 324,064 of record CAWGZD010000002.1, on the reverse strand, counting down.
ATGCTCTCTGGCAAACGGAGAGGGGTCCGAATCCGGCATTTGGCAAGGTATGTCCTGGTTCCACAACGAATATCGATGGGGGCGGTCAGAGCGCACTCTATGCAGTTGGTGGTCCGCGCTCCGCACAGTTCACGGTCAAACTACTGTTCTGAGGAGAGAGGCTAGAAGACCGCCCGGCGCAGGGCATAGCCGGCTGCAACATCGCCATTCCGCCCACCCCCGTCAGCTACAATAAAGAGCGGCTTCTTGGTCGATAAATGGTTTCGCTATTTGTTCGCCATGCCCGAAGCCTGTTCCAGAACTTCATGCAACTCTTGCCCGCATTCCGGGTTCAATATAAGTAACCATGTCTTTTTGGAGGGGAACCTTGAACGTATCGCGCTCGCTTCACAACTTATTTCACACTAAGAATCGCTACGCGTCGGCAGTGCTCGCGACTTTCCTCTTGATGGCTGCGTCAGCCTTCGCGCAAGAGGGCGCCATGAGTCCTTACCAGGGCGAAGCCGATGGCGTTAGCGCCGGCGGCAAGTGGCTGGTGTTCCAGTCAGTGGACAAGATGACCGGCGCAAAGAAGACCCGCTTCGAGCTGCAGGCGAATAATTATTTCAAGGAAGACCCCGACTCGAAGCCACGCGTCAACATCTTCTGCTCCAATGGCAAGTACGACCACGCCGACTTCAATCCCGGAGGCCGGCTGGGACGGCCCGACTATCCTGGCTTCTGGGGGCAACCCAAGATGCAGGTCAGGGTACGCTTTGATGGAAGCCACGACAGCAAAGGCTGGAACTGGGTGGGCGGACACTTCCTCGCCATGGATAAGGGCACGGTCCGCGCCGCGATGGGCGCGCAGATATTCAACGTGGAAGTCAGGACCAGGACTGGTTACGCGATCGCCGAGTTCTCACCCGCTGGTCTGAATCTGGATCAAGTGAAGCAGGCGTGCGATCTGAAGCCGTCGAAGCCCTAGCAGCAAGCGGCTTGGAGTGAGTGAGGGTTGAGCCTAACGGCTCAGCCCTTTTTTTCTTGCCCGCAAGGACGCAGCCCGGTCGTCACTTGCGTGCCTGCCCGTCTGCTGTTTCACTTGAATCGTTCCTGCGGGTGAGTTGAGCGACGAGGTTCAATTCAGAATGGGCAGCAATGTGATCACCGGGGCAGCGCTTCTGCTGTTTATAGTCGGAGTGCTGGTCTACATAGTCATCCTCTTCAACGAGCTGGTGCGGCTGCGCAACGACAACGATCGCGCGTGGGCCAACATTGACGTCCTGCTCAAGCAGCGCCACGACGAGATCCCAAACCTGGTCGAGACAGTGAAGGGATACATGCAGCACGAGCAGCAGACGCTGCTGGCGGTGACGCAGGCGCGAGCCGCGTCGATGAATGCGGCCAGCATTGGGCAGAAAGCAACGGCGGACCTGACGATGACGACCGCGCTGCGCGGCCTGTTCGCGGTCGCGGAAAATTATCCGCAGCTTAAGGCCAACGAAAACTTTCTCAAGCTGCAGACCCGCATCAGCGAACTGGAAGAGCGCATCGCAGACCGGCGCGAGTTCTTCAACGACGACGTCAACACCTACAACACACGCATCGGGCAAATCCCAGAGGTCTTTGTGGCGAGCTTTATGGAACTGAAACCGCGCGCCATGTTCCAGGTGTCCGATGAGGACCGCAAGCTGGTGGAGGTAAAGTTCAAGGGTGCGGCGGGCGCTTAAGTGTTCCGACTGGAACATTCAGCTAAATGTTCCTACCGGAACATAGTGAGATATGTTCCAACTGGAACATTTTGTACAGGCGGTAATGGCGGTATCGGTTTGTACGTATAGTCCATCCTAAGTGCAACAAACTAAGCTTGTTAGGGACTCGTTGTGGTGATCAGCTCAAAATGAGTAGGGACAGAGCTTGCGCCCGCCCCTGGCTGCTTATCCAGCCGCGAGGAGAACCTGTCGAGCTGCGCTCGACTGGACAGCCGAGGGCGGCTGTCCCCACATAAGTTGAACAGATTGGGGAAAAAAGATGCGGCGCTCACCTCAGGCGCTAAAGCGCGGATGCATTCTGGAGACTTAAGGGCACGACTGAAGTCGTGCCCTTCCCGATCCCTCGAACTTTTGCGGAGCAAAAGCTTTTAACCGCAAAGCACGCGAAGGATTCGCAAAGGTCGCGAAGAAGGCAAGATCGTAATTGGGACGCTGCTGGAAGCTGAAGGAAGTGGACTTGACCTGCTATTCTTAGCGCCATTGGAGCGGGGCATGCTCAACCAAACCTTGTCGCATTACCGGGTGTTGGAGCGGATTGGCGCCGGAGGCATGGGCGTTGTCTACCGGGCGCGGGATGAGCAACTGGAGCGCGATGTTGCCATCAAGGTGCTCTCCTCGGGATTGCTGGCCGACGATGCGGCGCGCAAACGGTTTCGCAAAGAAGCCCTCTCACTGGCGCGGCTGAACCATCCAAACATTGCGACGGTGCATGAGTTCGGCACGCAGGACGGCACTGACTTTCTGGTGACCGAGTACATTCCGGGCACGACTCTGGATTCGAAACTGGCGCGGGGAGCGCTGTCAACCAAGGAAGTGATCGACCTGGGCGGGCAGTTGATGCACGGGCTTACGGCGGCGCACGAGCAAGGGATTGTGCATCGCGATTTAAAGCCGGGCAACCTGCGGCTGACTCCTGACGGGCGGCTGAAGATTCTCGACTTCGGACTGGCGCAACTGACGCCCCAAGCCAGCGAACAGGGGCTGACGGTGACGCTGACCAAGTCGCAGGAGCTGACGGGGACTTTGCCTTATATGGCTCCCGAGCAGTTGCGGGGAGAACCTGCGGACGCGCGCTCAGACATCTGGTCGGCGGGTGTGGTGCTGTACGAAATGGCGAGCGGGAGGCGTCCTTTTTCGCAGAGCAATAGTCCGCTGCTGATCAACGCGATCCTGAACCAAGCTCCCGAGCCGCCGCGAAAGATTAATGGAACGATTCCGCCGGGGCTGGAGCAGATCATTCTGAAGGCGCTGGATAAAGACCCGGCGCACCGCTACCAGAGCGTGCGCGAGGTGGGAGTTGATCTGGAGCGCTTGCACAGCGGCACTTTTACCGTCGTGAGCGCGTCGGCCGTGATCACTCAGCCCGCGGGGAAGCGATGGTATGTGGCGGGAGGAATCGCTTTTCTAGTGCTGGCAGCGATTGCAGGATACTTTGCCGTCCGCGGAAATAGGCGGGCGAGTTCTGCCGTGCCCGCCGGCGCGCCAGCCGGCGCATCTCCCGCACACCGTCGTTCTGTTGCGGTGCTGGGATTCAAGAATCTTGCGGGCAAGCCGGAGGAAGCGTGGCTTTCGACGGCAATCTCAGAGATGTTGACCACTGAACTTGGGCAGGGCGATCAGTTGCGAACCATCTCAGGCGAGAGCGTGGCGCAGATGAGGGCGAGCCTGGCGCTGCCAGAGGCGGACAGCTTCAGCCAGGAAACGCTGACGCGCATCCGGGAGAATCTGGGCACCGACGATGTGGTGGTTGGTTCTTACGTTCCGTTGGCGGGTGGAGCGGTCCGGTTCGATCTGCGGCTGCAGGATACGGTTGGCGGCGAAGTTTTGGCGTCGGTTTCGGAAAAGGGCAGCACAGCCCGGATTGACGAACTCGTAAGCAAAGCAGGCGCGGAGTTACGCACCAAACTGGGGGTGGCGGAACTTTCGGATGCGGAATCCGCGAACGTGCGTGCGGCGCTGCCGGCGGATCCCGAGGCGGCGCGGCTTTATTCCGAAGGGTTGGAGAAATTACGGCTATTCGACGCGCTGGCGGCGCGCCCGCTGCTGGAGAAGGCGGCGGCTCTCGATCCGAACCACGCGCCGACACATTCCGCGCTGGCGGAGGCGTGGTCGGTGTTGGGTTATGACGACAAGGCGAGGGAGCAGGCCAAGCGGGCTCTGGATTTGTCCGGTCCATTTTCACGAGAGGAGCGGCTGCTGATCGAGGGGCGGTATCGCGATCTGACGCGAGACTGGACGGGAGCGGCGAGCAGCTATCGCGCCTTGTGGGAGTTTTTTCCTGACCGGGTCGATTATGGTTTGTTATTCGCGCGGGCGCAAAGCAGGAGCGATCACGTTGACGATGCCGTAGCCACGATTGCGGAGCTGCGGAAGCTTCGAGTGTCGAAGGGTGAGGCCGCGCGCATCGACCTGGCGGAGTCGCAGGTTGCGGCGGCGAGAAGTGACTACAAGCTGCAGCAATCGGCGGCGGAGAAGGCTGTAGAGGGCGGGGATGCCATTGGCGCGAATCTGTTTGTGGCGGGAGCGTTGCGATCGGAAGCCGCTGCCTGGCACCGTCTGGGGCAGCCGGAGAAAGCCGAGCCGCTGATCGAGCGGGCTCGGAATCTCTACACTGCGGCCGGGGACCGCGCCGGCGCGGCGATTTGTTTATTGCTTTTTGGCGACCGTGCTTATGACGCAGGCCATTATGAGGATGCGAGAAAGCAGTATGAGACGGCGCTGCCGGTCTTTCGGGAAACGGGAGATCAGAGCCACGTTCGGGACGTTATGGAAAGAATCGGCAACACGTTTTATGACCAGGGGAAACTGCTCGAGGCCAAGGGTTACTACGAGCAGGCCTTGCACATTGATCTTGATGTTCTGCGGAGAACGACGAGTTTGGCCGGCGACTATGGAAACATTGCGAACGCGCTGGATAGCCTGGGCGATTTGGACGGATCGCGAAAGATGCAGGAACAGGCTCTGGCTGCTTTTGAGAAAGGCGGCGACCGGCGTGGTGCGGCGGAAACGCTAGGCAATCTGGGAGGCGTGTTGGTGGAAATCGGCGATCCCGAAACCGCCCGGAAGTACTGCGAGCAGGCTTTGAGCATCATGCACGAGATTGCCTACCACGACGGGGAATCCTTTCCCGCGGGATGTCTGGGAGACGCTCTACTGATGGAAGGAGATGTGGCGGGAGCGCGGAAACGATACGAGGAAGCACTTAAATTTGCACAGGAAGCGCATCAGGATGACCGTGCCCAGCAAGTGCAGACGGCGCTGGCGGGAGTGGCGCTGGAGGAGAAGCGATTTGCCGACGGAGAAAGTTTGGCGCGGGGGGCGATTGCAGTCTTCGATAAGGACAAGGCTGCCGACAATGCGGCCTGGGCGCGCGCGGAGTTGGCGCAGAATCTGTTGGCCGAGGGGAAAGTGGCCGAGGCTCAAGCCATGGCGGGGCAGGCCGTGACGCTTTCCCTGCAGAGCCCCAGCCAGCCGCAGCGCTTCGAGGCCATTCTGGCGGATGCGCGGGTTAAAGCGAAAGCGGGGAAAACATCCGAGGCGAACCGGGAGCTGGAGGCGATGCTGGCTTCGGCGCGGAAATTTGGGTACCGCTACTATGAATACCAGGCTCGGCTGGAGCTGGCGGAGATTGAGTTGCAGTCGCACCCGGCGCTGGCGCGGCCGCATCTTGTGGCTCTTGAAAAAGATGCGAAGGAGCATGGGGTTTTGCGGGTGGCGAATGAGGCGGAGAGTTTGACAGCGGGGAAATAGGGCTGGGGCTTGGTCTGTGCCTGGGCGGGGACACCAAGGTCCCTCGCTTTGCTCGGGATGACAATCCTAATACGGGATGACAATTCTAATAAAACTTTATGCCAACAGCCTGGCGGCGGCTTTGGCGTAGTAGGTGAGGATGATGCTGGCGCCGGCGCGGTGGATGCTTTGGAGGGATTCCATCATGACCCGGTCGCGGTCGATCCAATTGTTGCGGGCAGCGGCTTCGATCATGGCGTATTCGCCGGAGACTTGATAGGCGGCCAGGGGGAGAGAGAAGCGCAGGCGGGCGGCGGCGATTACATCGAGGTAGGGAAGGGCAGGCTTGACCATGATCATGTCGGCGCCTTCTTCGATGTCGAGTTCGATTTCGCGCATGGCTTCGCGGAGGTTGGCGCCATCCATTTGATAGGAGCGGCGATCGCCGAATTGCGGGGCGGAGTCGGCGGCTTCGCGGAACGGGCCGTAGAAGCCGGAGGCGAACTTGGCGGCGTAGGAGAGGATGGGCGTGTTGATGAAGCTGGCATCGTCGAGGGCGCGGCGGATGGCGGCGACGCGGCCGTCCATCATGTCGGAGGGGGCGATGATGTCGATGCCGGCGCGGGTGAGCGAGACGGAAGTACGGGCCAGGAGTTCGAGGCTGGCGTCGTTGTCGATTTCGAATTTGGATTCGACTGCCTCGGCGACAATCGAGGCGAGCTCGTCGATGACCTTTAGTTTTTCCTGCTTAGTCTTGACTGGCTTCGCGGCGACTCCGCGCCGGGCACTCAGAGCGTCTCTGGCGGCGGCGCCGAGTGACATGGGCGTGGAGGAAGATTTCACGATGCCGCAGTGGCCGTGAGACATGTATTCGCAGAGGCAGACGTCGCCGATGAGGATCAGGTCAGGGATTTCGCGCTTCAGGGCGCGGGCGGCTTGCTGCACGATGCCGTCGTCGGCCCAGGCTCCGGTGGCGACGTCATCTTTTTTGTCGGGCAGGCCGAAAAGGATGACGGCGGGAATGCCCAGGGAATGAACTTCCTGGGCTTCTTTTACGGCTTCATCGACCGAGAGGTTGAAGACGCCGGGCATGGAGCTGACCTCTTTGCGAATACCTTCTCCGGGGCAAACGAACATGGGGTAGACAAACGCGTCAGGAGTGAGGCGGGTTTCGCGGACGAGGCCGCGAAGCTGGGGCGTGCGGCGAAGGCGTCGAAGTCGGGTGACGGGGAAAGCCATGGGGCACCAGGGATTTCTGAGCGTGGCGGCAGTCAAAGGTCAAAGAGCTTAAGGATCAAAGATCAAAAATCTAAGGTCAAAGGCAGCGGCCGAGGGCGTCCGCTCCACGCCACTGTAATTCTAGCAGGTGATGAGTTGAAAGGACTTAGGCGATGTGGAAGGAAAGGATTCGAGGACGGTGGTGACGATAGTAACCTGGCGGGTCCGCAAGCGAGCTGAGAAACGCGGGATTTATCCATAAAATTGATAAGCGCATACTAAGGTTAAGAGGCGGATGAGCTGGTTGAGACGATATCGCTGGTTTGTGCTGGGCGGCGGAATTACGCTGGCGTTCGCAGTGGTGTCGGCGGCGGTGCCGCGCGGTCCGGTGCTGACGGCGATTTCTGACGTTGGATATCTTTTTCTGTACCTCGCGGTTGCGGGGGCGATGCTGGCGAATGCATGGTCGACCCGCGGGGCGAACCGGCGGTTTTGGGCGCTGATGGGAGTGGGAAGCATTCTTTGGGCTTCAAATCAGGCGGCGTGGGTCTATTGCGAAGTATGGCGCCACACGGCAGTGCCGGATCCGTGGTTTATGGATGTGTTTCTGTTTCTGCACCTGGTTCCGATGATTGCGGCGGTGGGTTTGCGTCCTCACCGGAGCGAAGGGGAGCAGAAATTCCGCGTAGGTGCGCTGGACTTTTTGCTGCTGGTGGTCTGGTGGGTGTTCTTGTATGCATTTCTGGTGATCCCGTCGCAGTACGTGGCGGTGAATGTGGTGGAGTATGACAGGAGCTATAGCTCCCTCTACCTGGTGGAGAGCGGCGTGCTGGTGCTGGTGCTGGGAATTGCGGCTCGGGGTGCGTCGCCGGGATGGAAAAAAGTTTACTTGAACCTGATGGCGGCGAGCGGGTTCTACGCCGTGAACTCGCTGGGAGTGAATCTGGCGGTCACCAACGGGGCTTATTACACGGGAAGTTTGTACGACATACCGCTGATGGCGGCGGTGATCTGGATGGCGGCGACGGCGCTGACAGCGCGGGACTGGCAGCCGGAAGCGGCGCCCCCGCGGGCGAACGATAAGTGGGGTGCAATGGCCTTGCAGCTGGCGATGCTGGCGATTCTTTCCTTGCCAGTGCTAGGGCTGTGGGCTTACCGCTGGGACAATTCGGCGCCTGCGGCGCGGACCTTCCGTCTGTTTACCGTACTGGCGGCGATGCTGGTGCTGGGCGCGTTCGTGTTTGTGCGGCAGTATCTTCAAGACCGGGCGTTGATCCATGTGCTGGAGGACTCGCGGCGCAGCTTCGAGAACGAGCAACGGCTGCAGAGCCACCTGGTGCAGAGAGAAAAGCTGGCTTCCCTGGGCGAACTGGTGGCGGGCGCGGCCCACGAGATTGACCATCCGCTCACCGCAATCATGGAGTATTCAGAAAAGCTGTGGTCGAATGAGCGGTTGAGCAGCGAGCAGGATACGCTGGTGCGCAAGATTATGAACCAGTCGCAGCGGACTCGGGAGTTGATTGCGAGTCTTCTGAGTTTCGCGCAGCAAAGTTCCGGGGAAAAGACGATGGTCGATTTGTGCATGCTTCTGCAGCGCAGCGTGCAAATGCGGGAGCTGCAGCGGCATGACCAGAAAATCCGCATCGAAACCGTGATCGAACCCAACCTGCCGAGGGTATGGGGTGACGGCCACCAGCTGTTCCAGGCCTTTGTGCAGATCGTGGAGAATGCCCTGGACGCGCTTGAGGAAGCGGGTGGTGGGCTGCTTCGAGTCAGCGCGCATCTTCAGGGAGGAGATCAGGGAGAAGAAGTGGTGGTGCAGTTTTCCGATAGCGGGCCGGGCGTAAAAGAGCCGCATCGCGTGTTCGATCCGTTTTACACGACAAAGCCCATCGGCAAAGGCACGGGCCTGGGATTGAGCGCCGTCTATGGCGTGGTGCAGGATCATCAGGGACAGATCACCTGCCAGAACAAGCCGGAGGGCGGGGCGGTATTTGTTCTGCGGCTGAGGGTGGCGAGGCAGCAGGATCCGCAGGCGCTGGCGGCGGCGCAGTCGTAGACGGTTTCCGCCTTCTATCTTTTTACCTCTTATCTTTTTATCTCTGCGTCTCTCATCTTGCTTCTGCCATCTTCCTCTTGCCATTCCTGTAACATGAAATCCGATGTCGGAACTACTCATCCACAACTCTGCGCGAGTGCTGGAGTTCGATGCTCTGCGCGAACTGCTGCGCGGATATTCGTCGTCCCCGTTGGGGCAGGCAAAGATTGCCGCGCTGGCGCCTGCGACTGATTCTGCCTGGATCGGCGAACAGCAGGAACTCACCGCGGAGGTGCGGGAGTTCCGGCGCGTGGGCGGGCGCTTCGACTTTTCCGGCTTGCTGGATATCACAACGCTGCTGAAGAAGTCGCGAATCGCTGGCGCTGTGCTCGAAACCACGGAGATTCGCGACGTGCTGCTGGTGGTGGACCGGGCGGCGGAGTGGCGCGAGATCGCGCTTCACCCTCCGGCAAACATGAAGACGGACTGGCGGCGAACCCGGACGCTCTCTGAAGGCGTGCCTGATTTCACGGAGTTCCTGCGATCTTTCCGGAACAAAATTCAGCCCGATGGAACGCTGGAAGACCGTGCTTCCCCCGAGCTGGGGCGGATCCGCCGCGAGATCGAAAAGCAGCGGCGAGGCATTCAGGAATCACTGCGCGGATATTTGCGGCGCCTGGCCGAGGGCGGCGCAGTGCAGGACGAACTGATCACGATCCGCGGCGAGCGTTTTGTTATCCCGGTCAAGATTGAACAGAAGCGGCGGGTGCAGGGCGTGGTGCATGGCGCGAGTTCGAGCGGGCAAACTGTATTCGTGGAGCCGCTGGAAACGATTGAGCAGAACAACGAACTGGTGCGGTTGCTCGATGAAGAGCAAGCGGAGATTCACCGCATTCTGCTGGAAATGACGGGGCGCATTGGCGAGCAGGCGGAGGGAATTCTCGCGTCCGCTGAAGTGCTCGGGGAGCTGGAGCTGCAGTTTGCCAAGGCGCGGTTCGCCGAGGAGTACAACTGCGTGGCGGTGCAACTGAGCACGGAAGAGCGCAGCCGGATGATTCTGCGCGACGCCCGTCATCCGCTGCTGGAGCGCAACCTGAAGCTGAAGGGCGTGGCTGTGGTCCCGGTCAGCGTGGAACTTGAAGGCCAACGGCGGCAACTGGTGATTACCGGCCCTAACACCGGCGGCAAAACCGTCACGCTGAAGACCGTCGGCCTGCTGGCATTGATGGCGCAGTCAGGGATTCCGGTGCCCGCCGACCGCGCGGAGATGCCGGTGTTCGATGCCGTCCTCGCAGATATTGGAGACTACCAGTCGATCGAGCAGAATCTTTCCACGTTTTCGGCGCACGTCACCAATATCGATTTCATTTCGCGAACAGCGACCGCCGAATCGCTAGTGCTGCTGGATGAACTAGGTTCGGCGACCGATCCGGAAGAGGGCGCGGCGCTGGCGGTGGCGATTGCCGGATACTTTGGCGGCATCGGCTGCATGACGGTGATCTCCACGCATCACACGTCTTTGAAAGTTTACGGGGCCAATACTGCGGGAGTGATCAACGCCTCGGTGGGCTTCAACGAGGCCACGCTGCAGCCTACTTACGAGTTGAAGATTGGAGTGCCGGGAGCTTCGGCGGGAATCAATATCGCGCAGCGGCTGGGCCTGAATCCGGCGATTATCGAAGGGGCGCGCGCGCGGCTGGGGACGCAGGCTCGTGATGTGGGCGAGTTTCTGGACAAACTTCATGCTGGCTTGCGCGAGGTGGAGAGTGAGCGCCTGCGGCTGCAAAAGGGCCAGCAGGATCTGGAACGTGAGCAAACACGTTTGACGGTTGAAGGGAAAAAAGAGCAGCAGGCCAAGGTTCGCGAGATGGAGAAGAAGCTGGAGAGCGTATTGCGCGACTTCGAATACCATGCGCGCGAGGCGGTGAACGCGATTCAGGACAAGGCGGCGGCGCAAAAGCTTTCAAAAGATGCGGAGCGGCGCATCGCCAAAATGCGGCGGGAGTTCCGTGAGCAGTTCGATTCGACCGTGGTGGCGCACGCCAGTGGGGCCGATGAAGGCGATCCGCATGCGCAGCCGCAGGTGGTGAAATATGTTTCCGAAGGAGACAGCGTCAAGCTGAAATCGACTGGACGCGGGGCGACCGTCTTGCGCAAGCTGGATGATTCGCACTATGAAGTGGCGATGGGCGCGATGAAGATGAAGATCGCGCGCGACGATATCGCCGAAGTGTTTAGCAAAGCTGGGATGGGGGATTCTCCGGTGAAGGCGGCGCGGGCGCGGGGGATTTCCGTGTCGCTGAATAACGAGAATGAAGGGCAGAACGCGGCGTCTGAAATCAACGTCATCGGCTTTAACGTGGACGACGCCATGCGCGCCGTGGAAAAGTTTGTCGACCATGCATTTCTCGCTGGGCTCCCACGGGTGCGCGTGGTGCACGGCAGCGGCATGGGCATCCTGCGCAAAGCGCTGCGGCAGGCGCTGCAACAGCATCCGCATGTGGAGTCGGTGGCTGAGCCTCCGCAGAATGAGGGCGGGGGCGGGGCGACGGTGGTGGAGTTGCGGGTCTAGCTTTGTCATGCTGAGTGGAGGAGGATTGTCCGAAGGACGATTCTCCGAAGTCGAAGCACCCCTGCCCCCGCTCCAGCTCTTCCCAAGGTTGGTGGTTGTTGTACCTCAGGGAAAGAATCGGGTTCCAATCTGGTACCGCTGTGTGCTCTATTTCTCACGGTTGTCCCCGCTTTCGTCTGCATAAACCTCTCGCGTCCTGTCATGCTGAGCGAAGTAAGATCGTCTGAAAGACGATCTTGCGCGGTCGAAGCATCCCTATATCCTTATGACTCCCCGCGAGCGGCGAAGCTACTGCGTCTACATTATGGGTAGCCTATCGGGTACCCTCTACATTGGTTTCACGGGGAATCTGCACAAGCGCGTCTTCCAGCATCGTTTCCATCATATGAAGGGTTTCACTAACAAGTACCATGTGGAACGATTGGTGTACTGGGCATCGTTTGACGATGTGCACATGGCTCTTGCGCGGGAGAAGCAACTGAAGGGATGGTCTCGAGCGAAGAAGATCGCGCTGATCGAGGTGAGGAATCCGCACTGGTCGGACCTGGCCAAGGAGTGGTACCCGTGGATGGAGAGCGGTGGTGCGGGTAGGGATGCTTCGACTCCGGCAGATCGCCTTTCAGACGATCTTCCTCCGCTCAGCATGACAGAGGGTAAGAGTCGTCAATAAAGGCTCGTTTTCCTAGGGCGTCAACGGGATAGGACGACATTCCACAGCTTCTCCACAGCAATCTCCGTCCGGTATATTCCTATCAGCGGCGCTCTGGTTGACAATCGCAAAGGGAGTAGTGTCGCGTCGTCAAGCCCGCCAATCCATCCATGCCCGCGGAAGATTTTAAAGAGACGGTGAAGCAGCAGGCGGATATTGTCCGCATCATCGGCGACTACATCAAGCTCAAGAAGGCTGGGGCGCAGAACTATTCGGGGCTTTGTCCGTTTCATGGGGAGAAGACGCCGTCGTTTTCGGTGCATGCCACGCGGCAGTTTTATCACTGCTTTGGCTGCGGCGTTTCAGGGGACGTGTTCAGCTTCGTGCAGAAGATCGAGAATATCACCTTTCCTGAGGCCGTCCGGCTGGTGGCGCAGAAGCTTGGCATTCCGCTGCCGAAGGCTACGTACTCGAGTCCGGGCGAGGCCAGGGACGCGAAGCTGCGGGCGCAGTTGCTCGATGCGCAGGAGCGGGCTGCCGCGTTTTTTCAGGAATGCCTGAAGCGTCCAGAAGGGGCGCGAGCGCGGGAGTATCTGGCGGGGCGCGGGTTAGATCAAGAGACGATTGCGCGATTTCGCATTGGGTATGCGCCGGATTCCGGCTTCTTACTGCGTGACAAGCTGGCGGGCGAGTTCAGCGAAGAGGTGCTGCGGGAGAGTGGGTTGTTTTCGTGGAAGCAGGAGGACGGGCTTCGGGCTTCAGGCTCCGGGCTTCCGGAAAATGGCGAGAGTCGTGGTATTGCGGGCGAACAGCAGGTTCCTCGCGGGCTTGCGCCCGCTCGGAATGACAAAGCTGAAGTGAATAACGGTTCACCGGAAGCCGGACGCCCGAAGCCTGTATCTGCGATGTATTCGAAGTTCCGCAACCGCGTGATGTTCCCCATTGCTAACGACGCGGGCAAGATTATTGCGTTTACGGGTCGAACGCTGGCGACCGACGAGAAGGCGGGTCCGAAATATTTGAATTCGCCGGAGACTGGAATCTATTCCAAGGGCCGCGTTCTTTTCAACCTTGACCATGCGAAAGAAGCGATCCGCAAGCTGGATTACGCGATTCTGGTCGAAGGCCAGATGGATTGCATTTCTGTTTATGCGGCCGGCTTCCACAACGTGATTGCCAGCTCAGGCACAGCGTTTACCGAGATTCAGGCAAAGCTGCTGGGGCGCTTCAGCAAGAACGCTGTGGTGAACTTCGATCCCGATACGGCTGGAGCCAAAGCCACCGAGCGCACGCTGGGTTTGCTGGTGGAAGAGGAATTTCAGATTAAGGTGCTGACGCTCGAGCAGGGCTTCGATCCTGATCTCTTCATCCGCCGCAAGGGCAAAGAGGCTTACGGCGAAGCGCTGCGCAGCTCCCAGAAGTATTTCGACTATCTGATCGATCGGGCGCGAAGTCATTTTCCGGTGCGTAGCGCCGAGGGCAAAGTGAAAGCAGTGAATTATCTGCTGCCGCATATTCAACGCGTGCCCAGCCGGATCGTCCGCGACGAGCTGGGCCGGGAAATCGCGCAGAAGCTGGGAATCGATTCGGCGGTGTTGCGGCAGGAGCTGCGCCATGTAGCTTCGGAGCGTTCGGCGGCGGCGGTGAAAGTCCCCACTGAGGCCCAAGCCACTGACGCCGAGAGGATTCTCATCCGGGCGCTGGCTTCAGCGCGGCAGATGCAGCCCGGAGCCGGACATCTTTCTGCCCGCGACGGTGCCCGCGAAATGGTTAAAGACGAGGAGTTCGACCCCGCGCGGCAGGCGCAGTACGCGTTTCACAGCGAAGGCCTGCACCGCGGCCTGGCCACGGAATCGCTGGTGGAGGCTCTGCTCAATGCCGGGGCCGAAGTTGCCGATGTAATGGAGGTGCCATGCTCCGAGAGCGAACGCCGTATGATGGCTTCCATCCTATTGAAAGAAGACGAAGAACTCACCGCCGAGCGTCTGGAGGGCGCTGTGCGGGCGTTGCGGCGCATTCACTTGCGCCGCCGGCTCGAGCAGGTGCAGCGCGAACTCAACCAGCCCGGCGTGGGTGACGATAAGACACTCAGGAACCAGCTGCTGCTGGAAAAGGATCGCCTCAGCCGGGCACTGCGGGATCCAAGCCTTGCCGAAGACGGGCTGCGGGCAAGCCCAGGAAACCAGAAAACAGCGTGAAACAAAACGGCGGCTAGAACCATCTAAGTATTTAGCGGAGTTAGGGATAGCGGCGGACGGCGGGACCATTTAACGGGCAAGTGATAGACGGGTCAGCACTTATGTGCTAAACTCCTAGGTTTGTGCTAGGCGCACAACTCCGCGCTACCCCAGATTCCCACCTTTACAGGCCGTATCACACGCTCCGCGGGGCGAATTGAAGAATTTGAGGACACCTCTTGGCTCTCGAAGACAAGTACGATGACATAAAGAAGCTGGTCGATGCCGGGAAAGAGAAGGGATACCTGACCTACGACCAGGTAAACGAACTCATCCCCCACGACGTGGTCAGTCCCGAAGATCTGGACGACCTGCTTACGACCATTGGCACGCAAGGCATCGACGTGCTGGAAGGGCCGAAGTCGCCTTCCGCCACGCTCGATAAGAAGTTCGACGAAGGCGAAGAGGGCGAAGACGTTGAACTCGACCTGACCCCCGGCGCGCTGGAAAAGACCAACGATCCCGTCCGCATGTACCTGCGCGAGATGGGCACCGTGCCGCTGCTTACGCGCGAAGGCGAAGTGGAAATCGCCAAGCGCATTGAGCGTGGACAGCTACGCGTGCTTAAGGCGCTCTCCCGCTCTCCGATTGTCATTCACGAACTGCTGGCGATGGGCGAAGACCTGAAGAAGGGTGTGCGCTCCATCAAAGAGGTCGTGACCTTTGACGAGGAGGAGATTACCGACGAGATTCTGCAGAACCGGCTGAATGAATTTACCGGCAAGATCGACAACATGGCCAAACTGTATAAGAAGGCTGGCCTGCTGCAGGAGAAGTACGTCACGGTGTCGCAGAAGAAGCGGCCGAAGGACCATCGCCGCGCCCGCCGCAACCTGGCCCGCGCCATCGTGAAGGTTTCGCTCGCCGTGCGCAAGCTGGGATTCACCAACAACGAGCGCAAGCGGCTGATCGAGCGGGTTAACAAGACCGTCGATAGCATGCGTTCGCTCGACCGGCAGGCGGGAAACCTCGAGCGCAAAGCCGACGCCACACGCAGCGAAGAGCAGAAAAAAGAATACCGCCGCCAGGCGCGCGCGGTGCGAAGTGAAGTTGAAAAGCTTGAAGTCGAAGCCGGCTTGTTGTTTCTGGAGATCAAGCGTACGCAGCGCGAAATCATCCAGGGCGACATGGATGCGGAGCAGGCGAAGCGCGAACTGATCGAGGCCAATCTTCGTCTCGTGGTTTCGATCGCGAAGAAATACACCAACCGCGGCCTGCAGTTCCTCGACCTGATTCAGGAAGGCAACATTGGCCTGATGAAGGCGGTCGACAAGTTTGAATACCGCCGCGGCTACAAGTTTTCCACCTACGCCACGTGGTGGATTCGGCAGGCGATTACCCGTGCCATTGCTGATCAGGCGCGTACAATCCGCATCCCGGTGCACATGATTGAAACCATCAACAAGCTGATCCGCACGTCTCGTCAGCTTGTCCAAGAACTCGGCCGCGAACCTACCAGCGAAGAAATCGCCAAGCGCATGGACATTCCCGTAGCGAAAGTGCGCAAGGTGCTGAAGATCGCGCAGGAGCCGATCTCGCTTGAAACCCCGATTGGTGAAGAGGAAGATTCGCATCTCGGCGACTTCATCGAAGACCGCGCCGTAGTCTCCCCGGCCGAAGCCGTCATCAACGTGAACCTCAAGGACCAGACCGGCCAGGTCCTGCGCACGCTGACCCCGCGCGAAGAAAAAGTAATCAAGATGCGCTTCGGCCTGGAAGACGGCAGCGAGCACACGCTCGAAGAAGTCGGCCAGAGTTTCGCGGTAACACGCGAACGCATCCGCCAGATCGAAGCCAAGGCGCTGCGGAAGCTGAGGCATCCCTCGAGATCGCGGAAGCTGCGGGCGTTTATGGATGGGGTCAGGGACTAAGAACTAGCCACGGATTTGCACGGATCTACACGGATAGGTCTTGAGGCACGGCTTACGCCGTGCCTTTTTATTGCGCTAAATAGACACCAGAGTTCCTCGCTTTGCTCGGGGATGACAATTCTATAGTCGTCGCTTTGTGGGGGCTATTCCTTTACGACGTGTAAGTTATTGAAAAGCCTTGATCCTTTGTTTCGTGTGCTCGATTCGCTTCTCGGTTTTCCTCAGGCTTCCACAGGGAAGTCCTATCGTCCACAGTTTCTGCACAAGAGGGAGGAGTTTTTCTGTTGCGGGTCGCAACATTCTGCCGGAGAGTGGGTTCAGCGAATACGTGGCAAACCTCAAAGCTTGCCGAATGAGTGATTGCGGTGACGCTGGTGGCAGCTGGCAATTCTCGAGGGTGAATTGCCGGGGGAAATTGGAAACGCGCGCGAGCGCAGAACCGGTTGCCCGGGCATTGCGGCCTCCTCTACAGCTTGCTCTTTGAGCGAGTTGGGCCGCTGGCCACCGCAGGGGTTGCAGAGAAGTGATTCTCAGAATCCTATTCTTAGAATCGTGTTCTGCAGCCAGTACTGGTAAAAGTGGCGCTCCTGGTGAGCGCTGTCGGACTGGTACCGTCGTCCCGCTGCCCCTAGTGGCGGGAAGGCAAGACAAGAGATCCACGAACGATGCGGCTCCGGTGGCTGGCCGGGGCCGCATTTGTTTTGGAAGAATCTTTGCCGCGGATCTGCACGGATCAACGGGGATCAAACGCGCATCAGCCGCATTTTGAGGATTCGGTTAGGGACGCGTTTTGGTCGCGCTTCCACAGAAAATATGAGTGCTCCACAGCATCTGCACAGCCATTCGCCCCACTTTCGCCCTGCTGCGCCGCAATGTTCTAACTCACGCTGCGCCCAGGCGTGAGCGAAGGCTAACCTATTTTGTTATTTCGTTTTTCTTTCGCCTGTTCCATAATCGACAAAGAACGTTGAGATATTAATCTGATGGCGACGACTGATTACAGCATCAGCACTCTTCCGGCAAACGTGGAAGCGGAGCGCTCGATTCTGGGCGCGATCCTGCTCGACAACTTTGCTTATAACCAGGCGGCGGAGCATTTGCGGATCGAGGACTTCTCGCTCGACTCGCACCGGCGGATTTATGGGCGGATGGTCGATCTGGCGGAATCGTCGCGTCCGATCGACATGATCACGCTGATCGAGGAGCTTGACCGGCACAAGGATCTGCAGGCGATCGGCGACGTGGGCTACGTTTCGAGCCTGCTGGATGGCGTGCCGGACCGGCCGAGCATTGAGCACTACGTAAAGATCGTGCGCGACAAGGCGCTGCTGCGCGGGCTGATTCATGCGGCGAATACGGCGATTTCGCGGGCGGCGGATCAGTCCGATAGTGCGGAAGAAGTGCTGAGCGATGCCGAGGCTGCGATCTTTCAGCTTTCGGAGAAGCGCATTGGGCGCGGGTTCATGGGCGTGCAGGAGATCGTGCGCGAGTCGTTCGGCTCCGTCGATGCGCTGCTGCAACGCGGCCAGAGGATTACCGGGCTGGCCACGCATTATGAAAATCTTGACGAGATGACGAGCGGACTGCAGCGCTCGGACCTCGTGATTATCGCGGCGCGGCCTTCCATGGGCAAGACGGCGTTTGCCATGAATATCGCGGAGAACGCCGCCATTAAAGATCAGCAGGTGGTGGGAGTGTTTTCGCTGGAAATGTCGCGGGAGGCATTGCTGCTGCGCCTGCTGTGCTCGACTGCGGAAGTGGATGCGCACAAGATGCGTACCGGATCGCTGTGGCAGGATGACACCAAGAAGCTGGTGCGCGCCATGGAGCAATTGGCGCACGCTCCCATTTTTATCGATGACACGCCCGGCATGTCGCTGAGCGAGATGCGCGCCAAGGCGCGGCGACTGAAGCAATCGCAGGGCAGGCTGGATCTGATCATCGTGGACTACCTGCAGCTGATGTCGGGCGGGAGCAAGCGATACGAGAATCGGACGCAGGAAGTGTCGGCGATTTCGCGTGGGCTGAAGGCGCTGGCGAAAGAGCTGAGTGTGCCGGTGGTGGCGCTCTCGCAGTTGAGCCGCGCTCCGGAGAGCCGGGGCGGCGACCATCGTCCGCAACTTTCCGATCTGCGCGAGTCAGGATCCATCGAGCAGGATGCTGATCTCGTGATGTTCATTTTCCGAGAAGAAGTTTACCGGCAGGATGATCCCGAGTTGCAGGGCAAGGCGGAGATCATTATCTCTAAGCAGCGCAACGGACCGACCGGCAAACTGGTGCTGGCTTTCCGCAAAAATTGCACCAGATTTGAGATGATGGCCGACGGCGGAATGGCCGCGGAGGAGTAGATCCGAAGGTACAGCGATGGCTGTAGCTTTCTGCGGTAAGTACCTTAGGGGCTTTGAGTTGCGCGGTGCGAGGCTTGCTGTGGAAAAGCTTGTGGAATTGCTGGCAGCGGGAAAAATACCTAAAGGTAAAGATTTGTCAGGCGGGTCGACAGGGCCAGGTTTTCGACTCCTAAGGCCCTGAATAGTAACCAGTTAAACAATTCACTCCGCATCAACATCGGCGCAATCCGGCGGAATCCCGCGTATTCCCGGTTTTGAGATTTGCACATTTCGCGGTCCCTGGCCTTTCGATTAGACACTGTCGGGACGGGACACAAATGGCTCAAATCGCTAAGGTCGGCAGCCTTGAACGCAACCCGCTAGTAGTGGAATCGCGGTTCCGGGACATGGTTCAAACTGCAGAATCCGAGGGTCCCGATTAAACCCGGTTTGACGTTGCTCAGGGCAAATTGGCGCGGCGCATACAGTGTCTTTTGTTAAGTGTCTTCGCCGACCTTCAGGACGGCCAGGAAAGCCTCCTGGGGAATGTCGACGCGGCCGATCCGCTTCATGCGTTTCTTGCCTTCTTTCTGTTTCTCGAGCAACTTGCGTTTGCGGGAAATGTCGCCACCGTAACATTTGGCAATCACGTTCTTGCGAATCGCGGAAACGGTTTCGCGAGCGATGATTTTTGCGCCGATGGAAGCCTGGATTGCGACTTCGAACATTTGCCGGGGAATGAGTTGCCGCATTTTGGAGACCAGCAGCTTGCCGCGGTCGTAGGCGAAATCGCGATGGACGATGATGGAGAGAGCGTCCACCGGCTCGCCGGCCACCAGGATGTCGAGCTTAACCATGGGCGACTCCCAATAATCGGCGAGGTGATAGTCGAGCGATGCGTAGCCGCGGGAGACGGACTTGAGGCGATCGTAAAAATCGAGCACGATCTCATTCAGGGGTAACTCATAGTGCAACATCACGCGGGAGGAGCTGACATACTCGAAGGTTTTTTGTTTGCCGCGCTTGTCCTCGACCAGCTTGAGAATTCCGCCGACATATTCTTCGTTGGTAAGGATGGTGGCGAGGATTACGGGTTCTTCGATCTTTGCGATCTCGCTGGGATCGGGCCAGCGCGAGGGATTGTCGACTTCGATCATGGAGCCATCGGTTTTATAGATCTTGTAGCGAACGCCGGGCGCGGTGGTGATGAGTTCGAGAGCGAACTCTCGCTCGAGGCGCTCCTGAATAATTTCCATGTGGAGCAGGCCGAGGAAGCCGCAGCGGAAGCCGAACCCGAGAGCGACGGAACTTTCCGGCTCGAAGAAGAATGAGGAATCATTCAAGCGAAGTTTTTCGAGCGCTTCGCGCAGGCGGGTGTGCTCGTGGGCGTCGACGGTATAGAGTCCGGCGAAGACCATGGGTTTGATTTCTTCGAAGCCGGGAAGCGCTTCGAAGGCAGGGCTGGCGTCATGCGTGATGGTGTCGCCGATTTTGACGTCGGCAACAGTCTTGATATTGGCGATCAGGAATCCGACTTCGCCTGCTTTGAGTTCACCAATTTCGACCGGCTTGGGAGTAAGTACGCCGAGAGTTTCCGCGTCGAAGGTCGTGCCATTTGACCACAGGCGAATTCTCTGGCCTTTGCGCAACGTTCCCTGGAAGACGCGGGTGAGTATGACGACGCCGCGATAGGCGTCGAACCAGGAATCGAAGACCAGCGCCTGCAAGCGGCCCTCGGGATCGCCTTTGGGAGGAGGCACGCGCTTGACGATGGCTTCGAGAACATCGGGCACGCCCTGGCCGGTTTTGGCGCTGATGAGAACGGCGTCGGAAGCGTCCAGGCCTACGGCGCTTTCGATCATCTCTTTGGTGCGTGGGATGTCGGCGCTTTGCAAGTCGATCTTGTTGATGACGGGAATGATTTCGAGGCCGTGATTGATGGCGAGGTAAGCGTTGGCGAGGGTTTGCGCTTCGACTCCCTGGGAAGCGTCGACGATAAGCAATGCGCCTTCGCAGGAGGCGAGGGAGCGCGAGACTTCGTAGGAGAAGTCGACGTGGCCGGGAGTGTCGATCAAGTTGAGCTGGTAAGTTTGGCCGTCGAGCGCGGTGTACATCATGCGGACGGCGTGGGCTTTGATGGTGATGCCGCGCTCGCGCTCGAGGTCCATGGAGTCGAGCACCTGCGCCTGCATTTCGCGCGCGGTGAGAGAGCCGGTGAGTTCCAGCAGGCGGTCCGCCAGCGTAGATTTACCGTGATCTATATGCGCGATGATCGCAAAGTTGCGGAGGAAAGCAGCGTCCATAGATACAGTTGCCAGCGGCCAGTCACCAGTTGCCGGTAAAACCGAATCGACCTCGGCTGGCGGCAATTGTTGTTGAGAGGCGGGCTGATCTTTGATTTTAGCAGGCGGAGAGAGTTCTCCGTTCCGGCGGGCTTGAAGAAGAAAGCAGTCGAGCTGCGCTCGACGGACAGCCGAGGGCGGCTGCCCCCACGCGATTCTCCATGCTTTCCGATAAGATTGACGGCTGTGGCTATTGTTCTCGCTTCTGCTTCGCCCCGCCGCTCGGAGTTGCTGCGCTCCGCTGGAATTCCGTTTACTGTGCAGCCTGCGGATATTAACGAGGCGCCGCTTGCCGGGGAGATTGCGCGAGATTACGCGGAGAGGCTGGCGCGGGAGAAGGCGCTGGCCATCTTTCAAAGGCGGCCGCAGGATTATGTTCTTGGCGCAGACACGATCGTTGTGGTCGATGGTGCCATTCTCGGCAAACCTCGCGATGCAGACGATGCTGTGCGTATGTTGCGCTTGCTTTCGGGGCGTACGCATGAAGTGATCACCGGAGTATGCGTTGCGAGCCCAGGCGCCGGTGAAAGCAAGACGGCTTCCGACACTACGCGGGTGAGCATGTGCGAGCTTTCTGACCGTGAGATCCGCGAGTACGTTTCCACCGGAGAGCCCATGGACAAGGCGGGAGCGTATGCGATCCAAGGCATGGCTTCGCGCTGGATTCCACGCATTGAAGGCGACTACAGCAATGTGGTGGGGCTGCCGGTGGCGCTGGTTTATGGCATGCTGCGAGAGCGGGGAGCGGTTTGAATTGCGGTCTTGGGTGTTACCTCTTGGGCCTTTGCGCGGCGGGAATTCGGGCTAGGACTTTTTCTCTTCCTCTTTTTCCTTTTCTTTTTTCGGATCTTCCCCTTCTTTGATCGCGGACTTGAAGTTACGGATGCCTTCGCCCATGCCTTTGCCGAGCGCGGCGAACTTTCCGGTGCCGAAGACGAGAAGCGCGATCGCGATAATTATCAGCAGATGCCAAGGCTGTAATAGACCTTCACCCATAAGCTCTCCTCCGCGGGCCTTTCGGCGTGCCCGGGATGGGTAGCCGAACTCCCTGAGAAAAGTCTAGGCCTTGCCAACTTCGGAGTCAAAAAGTTTGCGCCGCTCACAAAGTGGTTCACTCGAAGTCTATCCTTGAAAGAAGGGTTTAGGAGGCAGGCAGTGATTCTCAAACGACGCGGTCTTTTGCTGGTGTTGATTGCATTGTGTCAGGGGCTATTTTTCGTTTCCGTGCAAGGCAGGGCTCAATCCCCAGCGGCTGTGCCGGCGGAGCATCGCAAGACCAGCGAGCCCTACACGGGAGATCTTTCCATTTTCGATTCTCCGGGGCGGGACGAGCGTCTGCAAATCAATCGCGTGATGGATATTCTGGGGATCACCGCGGGCAAGACGGTGGCCGATATCGGAGCCGGGTCGGGCTGGTTCACGGTACGGGCCGCGCGGCGTGTGGGCGAAAGCGGCGTGGTCTATGCGGCGGATATCAATCCGGAGTCGATCCGGTATATCGACGAGCGGGCGCGAAAAGAGCAGTTGAAGAACGTGAAGACGATTCTGAGTAAACCTGACGACCCGCTTCTTCCTGCGGGCTCGGTGGATGCTGTCCTCCTGCTGAAGACATATCACGAAGTTGCCGAGCCCGTAGCTCTTTTGCGGAATCTGCGGGCGTCGCTTCGACCTGGAGCCAAGGTGGGAATCATCGATCGCAATGGAAACGGGGAGGACCATGGCGTGGGCCGCGATGTTGTTATCCGTGAAGCTGGGCAGGCGGGCTACCGGCTGCTCGAACATTACGATTTCGTGAAGGGCGACAAAATGGATTATTTTCTGGTGCTGGTTCCGGGAGAATAGTTCCCAAGGAGCATGTTGTTCACAATATTCTTCAGAAATTATTTTTCAAATCGTCTCGATCATTCCGGCGAGGAGCAGAGCTCTACGCGGCAATTCGGTGATGACGATGTATTCGTGCACGGCGTGCGCGCCTTCGCCCACGCCTCCAAGCCGTCGAGCGTGGGAATGCCCATGCCAGCGGTGAAGTTGCCGTCGGAGCCGCCGCCCACGGCCGCTTCTTCGAGTTTCCATCCCACGTGGCGGGCAATCGCCTGAGCTTTTTTATAGAGCGCAGCGACTCCAGCAGTTCGCTCCATGGGAAGGCGGTTGATGCCGCCGGTGATCTCGAGTTTGCAATGCTTGTCGAACGGCTTAAGCGAACGCAGTTTGCGGTCGATGCCGGGGGCCTGCTTCGCGCGCTTGATGCGCACGTCGATGTCGACTGACGCGTCAGCGGCGACCACATTGGTGCGCGTTCCGCCTTGAATCACGCCAGGGTTTACCGAGATGCCTTGACGCAGATTGTTCAGCTTCGCGATTACCGCGATCTGGCGCGCGAGTTCTAAGATTGCGCTGTGGCCTTTGCCGGGATCGAGGCCGGCATGCGCCGCGACTCCTGTCACGCGCAGAGTATATTCCCCCACGCCCTTGCGCGCAGTCTTGACGGCGCCTCGAAGTCCGGCGGCAGGTTCGAGCACCAGCACTCCTGCGGATTTTTCGCCAGAGCCTCGGTGATCTTTCGCGAAGAATAGCTGCCCACTTCTTCATCGGAAACCAGAAAAACCGTGACCGGCCGCGGCAATGCGCCGTGCCAGGCTTGCAGCGCTTCAATGGCGTGAAGCATGAGCGCAATGCCAGACTTCATGTCGAGAACGCCCGGGCCGCGCAGGCGTCCGTTCTCGATCTTGCATGGCATGTTGGCCAGAGTGCCGAGGGGATAGACCGTGTCGTAGTGGCCGAGCAGCAGCACTGGTTTGCGAGCGGGCGTTTCGGTCCGCTGGCCGCTGCCGAAATCGATCTGCAAACTGTCGCCGAAATCCGGCTGCGGTGGAGTTGGGTTCGTCCGCCCAGCGCTTCAAACTTGGCGCGAGGAACGCGGCGATGCGGTCGACTGCTGGTTTGTTGTCGCTGGGGGATTCGATTTCGACGAGCTCGCGAATCGGTTTCGACCATTCGTGCTGCTGTTGCGAGAAATAGCGCAGGCGATCGGCCCACGCGGGCTGCGTGCGCTGGCCACTGCCATTTTGTTTGCTTTCTTTGCCGGCCACAATTTCCTCTTCGCTGAAACTATGATCGGAAGTGTTGCTTCGCCGTGAATGCGACGCGGTACAGTATAATCTTCAGGCTGATTGAGACGAATGAATTCAGGCGAATTGATTGAGAACGAAGCATGACTGAAAGCACTGCGATCCCGACGCGGCCGCACCGAAGACGGCGCTCGACATTCACGACATCCTGAAAATTCTGCCGCACCGCTATCCTCTTCTGCTGATTGACCGCGTGCTGGAGCTGAAACGCAAAGAGCGCATCGTGGCCATCAAGAACGTCACCATCAACGAACCTTTTTTCAACGGCCATTTTCCGGGACTGCCCATCATGCCGGGCGTGCTGATTGTGGAAGCCATTGCGCAGGCCGGCGGCGCGCTGCTGCTCACCGAAGTGGAAGATCGCAGCGACAAGGTGATGGTATTCACCGGGATCGAGCGGGCGAAATTTCGGCGCCCTGTGAGCCCGGGCGACCAGTTGCGGATCGAGGTGGAAGTGAAGGGCTGGCGCGTGATCCCGCGCATGATCGCGGCGAAGATGCAGGGCGTCGCGTACGTTGACGGGCAAGCGGTGGCAGAAGCGACGGTATCCTGCCAGCTCATCGACAGTTCGCGCGGGCGCGGCGACGGCTCCGAGGGTGGCGCGGCTGCGGAGTGAAGCGAGAGTCCGGCTAGCGCGGCGGAATCTGAGTCCATCCTGATGATGCAATGACTCAATCATGAATGTTCATCCCACCGCCATCATCGATCCGCGGGCGAAAGTGCCAGCCTCGTGCAAGGTCGGCCCCTTATTGCGTGATCGGCGCGGATGTTGAACTGGGCGAGGGTTGCCGATCTGGTGTCGCACGTGGCCATTGAAGGGCCCACGAAAATCGGCGCGGACAACACGTTTTTTCCATTCTGCGCCATCGGCATGGCGCCGCAGGATACTTACCTACAACGGCGAGCCGACGCGGCTGGAGATCGGCGACCACAACGAGATTCGCGAGTGCGTCACCATCAGCCGCGGCACCGTGAAAGGCGGCGGCCTCACCAGAGTCGGCAGCCACACGCTGATCATGGCCTATGCGCACATCGGACACGACAGCGTGATCGGCGACCACTGCATGCTGGTGAACGGAGCGACGCTGGGCGGACATGTGACCGTGGAAGAATGGGCGGTGGTGGGCGCGCTTTGCCCGGTGCATCAGTTTGTGCGCATCGGGGCGCACGCCTACATTGGCGGCGGGACGACGATCACGCAGGATGTTCTGCCGTTTTCCATGACGTCGGCGGCGCGCGACACGCACGCTTATGGCATGAATAAAGTCGGCCTGGAGCGCCGCGGATTTTCGAAAGAGCGCATCCGCAAGATTCATCATGCTTACAAGACTCTGCTGGCCTCGAAGATGAATACTTCGCAAGCGCTGGAGAAGCTGAAGTCCGAGCTGATCGCGGGGAAGATGTGGAGATGCTGATCCGGTTTATTGAGGCGGCGGAGCGCGGTGTTATTAAGTAAGTGGCGGGACGGCTGACCGGCATACCTACGGACGACTGCTATGGAACGTATCGGCCTTATCGCCGGCAACGGCACGTTTCCCTTCCTCGTGCTGGATGCGGCGCGGGCGCAGGGATTCGAAGTGGTTGTGGTCGCGATCAAGGAAGAAGCATCTCGAGAAGTCGAGTCGCACGGCGCGGCTTCGGTGCACTGGCTTTCGCTGGGCGAGCTTTCGAAGCTGATCGAAACTTTCCAGCGGGAAGGGGTGCGGCGCGCCATCATGGCCGGGCAGGTGAAGCACAAACAGATTTTCTCCGCGATCCGGCCGGACTGGCGGCTGGCCAAGCTTCTGCTCTCGCTGACCACGCGCAACACCGACAGCCTGCTCGGCGCCGTGGCCAAGGTTCTGGCCGAGGAAGGCATCACGCTGGAGAATTCCACGGGCTGCTTGAACCGCTGCTGGTGAAGACGGGAGTGCTTACGCGCCGCGCGCCCACCGAACAGGAACGGAAGAACATCGACTACGGCCGCGCCGTGGCCCGGCAGCTGGCGCAGCATGACATTGGCCAGACCGTCGTGATCGCCGAATCGGCTTGCGTGGCGGTTGAAGCCATGGAAGGCACCGACGCGACCATTGAGCGCGCCGGACAATCATGGGTTCGCTGCATGGCGACGCCTCCACGCTGAGCCGCGCCCTTACTGTGGTGAAGATCGCCAAGCCCAATCAGGATATGCGGTTCGATGTTCCGGTGATCGGAGTGAAGACCATCGAAGTGATGCAGGCCGCGGGCGCGACTTGCCTGGCGCTGGATGCGGGGAAGTGTTTGCTGCTGGATGGGGAGAAGATTCTCGACGCGGCGAATGCGGCGGGGATCGCGGTTGTTGCGGACCTCGGATGACGCAGCGGGCTAACTGATACTCTCCGGGGAAAGTTCAGATATGACTTCTCCGCATACCGAACCCGCCTTGATCGCCGAGCAACTTCGGCGCGCATTCGCATGGCGATGCGTGGCATGGTCCTGCGCTGCTTGAGTTGTTGCAAGATGTAGATGCCGCTACGGCTGCGGCCAAACCGCTGCCCGACTGTTCACAGCATCTGGGAGCTGGTTCTGCACGTTGCGGTCTGGGATGATGCGGCTTCCGCCGGCTGGCTGGAGAGAAATTTCAACCCAAGGGCAGGCGAACTTTCCGCTTGGTTCCGAAACCCGAGCGAAGCCGCGTGGCGCAAGGCCGTCGCCGATGCCAAGCGTACGCACGATCTGCTGGTGAAGACGGTTGCGGCTTTGCCGGAGTCTCGGCTTGCGCGATCGCGTTCCGGGGAAAAGATACGATTTCTACTTCATGCTGCACGGAGTGGCGCAGCATGAGCTTTATCATGCGGGGCAGATCGCGATCTTGAAGAAAGCGCTGGGGAATTGAGTCATTTAGCCATTGAGTGATTGAAAAATCCAATCGCGCGATCACCCGATCTCCCGATCACTCAATTCCTCAATTCTTTACCACTGTTTGAAGATGACTCCTACGGCGGCGACGATCATTGCGAATCCGACGGCGTGGTTCCAGCTTCACCGGCTGCTTCAGGTAAAACACCGAAAACACGGAGAAAACAACGAGCGTGATGACCTCCTGGATGGTCTTGAGCTGCGCCGCGCTGAACTCGTAGGAGCCGATGCGGTTGGCCGGCACCTGGAAGCAATATTCGAAGAAGGCAATCATCCAACTGATCACGATCACCTTGACAAGCGGCACATCGCGATATTTCAGGTGGCCGTACCAGGCGAAAGTCATGAAGATGTTGGAAATGGTGAGTAGCGCGATGGTTCGCATAGGGTGAGGATGCTCCTTTTGGGAAATTGGGTGATCGGGTCATTCGGTAATTGAAAACCCAAAGGCATGAAGACGTTCCAATTGCAGCGTCTGCAATTGCCCAATCACCCGATTACACAATTACCTAATCTATTGCAGATGCTCTTTCCCCGCTTTACGTTTACAATTTCGTTGTTCCTGTTGGCAACCAGCCATCTGAGAGTTCCTCCTGCAAGCTGACAATCCGATTTCCGTCGCGGTGGTGGGGGTGGGCGTTTTTGGACGCAACCACGCGCGGGTTTATCAAGAGCTGGAGCAGCAGGGCGAACCGGTTCGACTGGTGGGCGTGGTCGATCCCGAATCTGGACCGCGCCGATGCGGTGGCGCGCGAGTTCGGCTGCCGCGCGTTTCGGCTCGGTCGAGCAGATGCTGACCACGCACAGTGAAATGCGGGCAGCGTCGGTGGCGGCGCCTACGGTGCATCATCTGGAAGTCGCGCGCGCGCTGATGGAAGCCGGAGTCGACGTCCTGATCGAGAAGCCGCTGGCGGCTTCGCTGGCCGAGGCGGATGAGTTGGTGCAACTGGCGGCAACGCACAAGCGCATTGCCCAGGCTGGACACCTCGAGCGCTTCAATCCGGCGGTGCGCGCCACGATTCCGCTGCTCACGCAGCCGATGTTTTTCGAAGTGCACCGGCTGAGCGTGTTCACGCCGCGCTCGCTCGATGTCGATGTGGTGCTCGACCTGATGATTCATGATCTCGACATCGTGCTTTCATTCGCCAATTCTCCGGTGAAGGAAGTTCGCGCCGTCGGGCTGCCGATTCTTTCCGGCAAAGTTGATATCGCCAATGTGCGGCTGGAATTCGAATCGGGATGCGTGGCCAACTTTACGGCCAGCCGGGTCTCGACCGAGCGCGTGCGCAAGCTGCGATTCTTTCAGCCCCAGCAGTATGTTTCGGTGGATTACGGACGGCAGGAAGTGCTGGTTTTCACGGTGGGGCCGGATGGAGCGGCGGCCGGGCGCTCCCACAGTCAACCCGCAGATTAAGGTGGCTAAGCCGCCGGTGACTTCGGAAGAGCCTTTGCACGCGGAGTTGAAGTCGTTTCTGCATGCGGTGCGGCAACGGTCCACGCCGGTGGTGCCGCTGGAGGATGGACGGCGCGCGCTCGCCCTGGCGCTCGATATTGTGGGCGCGATTCGTGAGCATGGGAAAAAAGTTGGGCTGGCTGGATTGGCGAAAGCGAAAGGCTAGCTTTCTTTGACCTTCTGCGCGAGTTCGCGAAATTCCTTCGCCAATTTGTGACTGGCCTTTACTTGGAGCTGTGCCAGCTGTCGAGATTTCTCGCTTGTTAGCTGCGAAAGCAGGGATTCCAGTTCGATCGCCGTCTCTTTCGCGCGATCGGCCTCTCTGATCATGAGATGTTCAAATTTCCGGACTGGCTCGTTGTGGTCCATTTAGCCTCCTTCCGAAGGGTACACCAGATTCGCCGGACGCGATGAGCTCTTGCCTGAAAACGGCAAGCATGAACCTGGACGCGGCCCGGAACTGGCTTGTTTACGAGAGGAGCGGCAGCTTCCGGAGCAGGCTCAAGCGCCTTTTTACAAATGTTTACACACGTAAGTCCCGCCCCATTTGTGAGTGAGCAGAATCCCTTGAAAGATGCGAAAATAAAGGTAGCTTGGCCGTGCGGCTGTTCGCTGCGTCGTCCCTGGAAGGGGATGCAACGTAGCGACGGGAATGTGTGTCTAACGGACAAGCCCGGCTCGAGACAAGCTTAGTTCATGCCCATCACGCAAATTCCATTCCAGGATCCGGTGGCTCCTCCCGAGAAGCCGCAGCCGGAGCAGCTCGGCCTATACGACAGCCAGGGATGGGAGACGGCTTACCGCGCATCTGGATGACGATGCGCCGGGTGCCGCATCTGCTCATCCAGTTGCAGGACGATCTGACGCGCTCGCGCCGGCGCGAAGCGGCGTGGATTTCCATCATTGTCCACCTGATTCTCATCATTTTGCTGTGCAAAATTGACGAGTTTGAGAAATATCTTCCCTGGCACTCCGCAGTCGCGGTGAAAACAGACGAACGGCAAGGACTTGACGTTCCTGGAGCTTCCGCCGGACTTGCAGAAAGTGCCGCACCAGCCGAACACGAACATCGCTTCCGATAAAGA
Organism: uncultured Acidobacteriaceae bacterium; assembly: GCA_963827005.1. Taxonomy (GTDB): domain Bacteria; phylum Acidobacteriota; class Terriglobia; order Terriglobales; family Acidobacteriaceae; genus Sulfotelmatobacter. The sequence goes on along the minus strand of CAWGZD010000002.1, from coordinate 294,787 downwards.
CCGCATCGCGATGACGCGGCATCCAGAACTTGATGTCAAGGAGCTGCGCAAGATTCTGGCGACACCGCCTCCGGGAACGCCCGGGATCGCGCGGAGCAGCAGCAGGCGCCGCCGCCGCAGTCGTCCGCCGGATTTGCGCAGAACCAGCCGAGCCGCAGCCTCAGCAAGCGCCGAATCCGCAGATCGCGCAGCTGCAAACGCCGGCCACGCCAACCATCAAGAATGAGTTCAGCAAGTATGCCGGGTCCATGTCTGCGGGCGAGGCGATTCAGGAGGCGGCCCGGGCGGCGGCCAGACCGGGAACCGGCGGCCAGGGTAACGGCGGCGACTTCGGGTTAGGCACTGGGGCGCATGGCCGCCAGCTGGGCAACCTTGAGATTCTCAGCGACACCATGGGCGTGGATTTCGGGCCTTACCTGCAGCGCGTGCTGCATGATGTGAAGCAGAATTGGTACAACGCGATTCCGGAATCCGCGCAGATGAAACACGGGAACCTGATCATCGAATTCGCGATCACCAAAGATGGAAAAGTCGCGGGCATGAAGCTGGTGGCCCCTTCGGGAGACATTCCGCTTGATCGCGCGGCCTGGGCCGGCATCACGGCGTCAGACCCATTTCCTCCCCTACCCAGCGAATTTAGCGGACCGTATCTCGCTCTTCGCTTCCGCTTCTTCTACAACCCTACGAAAGAAGAAATGCAATAACTCGTTCTTCTCTCGGCGGAGCTAACAGCCGGCAGCCGCGAACGAGCTTCCCTACCACACCCGGCAACGGTTCTGATTCACCATCGGCGATCCCGCCTTGCAGTGAAATGCCTCCTGAAATTCCGGCATGTTCGAGACCACGCCGTTAGTGCGGTATTTCTCTGGAGAATGCGGATCCACCGTCGCGCGCAGCCGCTTGGTCTCGTCGCGGGATTCGCCACACCAGCTCTGTCCGTAGCCGACGAAGAATCTCTGGTCGGGAGTTAGGTCGTCGAGTGGCTGCAGGTTCTGTCCCTTGGTATCTTCCTTCCACGCCATGTACGCCAGGATCAGTCCACCCAGGTCGGCTACATCCTCGCCCAGCGTCAGCTTGCCGTTGATCTTGATGTCGTCGATGATCGTGTAAGTGGAATACTGGTCTGAAATGCAGCTGGCCCGCTTCACAAATTCTTTGCCATCCTCCGCGGTCCACCAGTCGCGCAGGTTGCCCTGGGCGTCGAACTGGCGGCCTTCGTCGTCGAAGCCGTGAGTGAGTTCGTGGCCGATGGTGCCGCCGGTGTCGCCGTAGTTTGGAGCGGCATCGGAGTTAGGATCGAAGGCCGGCGGCTGCAACACGCCCGCTGGAAAGTTGATGTCGTTCATCTGCGGGTCGTAGTAGGCGTTCACCGTGGGCGGAGTCATGTCCCCACTCGCCACGGTCGACGGGCTTGCCGATCTTTGCCAGCTGGCGGTCGAATTCAAATCGTCGCGCCCGGCTCTACATTGCCCAGTTCGTCCCCGCGCACGATCTCAAGCTTGCTGTAGTCGCGCCACTTGTCGGGATAGCCGATCTTGTTGGCCATCCCATGCAGCTTTACCAGCGCCTGCTGCTTGGTGGCCGCGGACATCCACGGCAACGAGTTGATGTCCTGCTCCATGGCGGTCTCGATCTCGTTGACCATCTTCAACGCCTGCTGCTTGGCTTCCGGACTGAAATATTTTTCCACGTACACCTGGCCGAGAGCTTCTCCGAGATCGTCGTCTACGTTCTCAGTGCAGCGCTTCCATCGCGGTTGCAGCTGTTGCTGGCCCCGCAGGGTCTTCCCATAGAAAGCGAAATTTTCGTTCAGAAATGCCGACGAGAGAAACGGAGCATCGGCATGAACCAGGTGCCACCGCAGGTAAATCTTCCAGTCCGCCAGGCTTTCTTTTTCAAGTGCCTCATTCATCGCCTTGAAGAAGCCGGGGGACGCCACATTGAGCGAGGCCAGCGCCGGTAGCCCTACGCTCGGCGAAGTAGACCTTCCACTGAAAATCAGGGCTGATCTGTCTCCAGTTCGCTGCTGGTCATCTTGTGGTCGAGATTCTTCGGCTCACGCCGCTCCACTCGCGTCATCGAACCTTTGGCCAGCGCGGTCTCGATGCGCATCACCGTCTGCGCCTCGGCAGCGGCTACGGCTGGCGGGTCGCCCAGCAGTTCGAACATCTTCTGCACGTGCGCCAGGTAGGCTTTGCGCAGCTCGACCGACTTGGCGATCTTCTTTCACGTAGTAATCGCGGTCCGGCAGGCCGAGTCCTCCCTGGTCCGCCTCGGCGATCACCTGACTGGCGTCTCTGTAGTCCTGAGTGGAGCTCGAAACGAAAGAGGACATTGTTATGAACCATGGCTGCGGCCACGTCCGCAATCTCCGCCTTGGATGCGATCTTTGCAATTCGTTCCAGCGCCGGTTTGAGCGGCTCCGCTCCCTTGGCTTCGATCGTCTTTTCGTCGGTGCAGGAAGCGTAGTAGTCGCCAATCTTCTGCATAGCCGCATTGCGTCCGGGGTCAGGCACGGAGGCTGCCTCCAGAATCCCGCGCAGCCGGCTCCGATTTTCGTCCTGCATTTTCGAGTACGTATCCCACGACGATTGGTCGGGAGGAATCGGATTGCTTTTCATCCACCCACCGCAGGAATATTTGAAGAAGTCCACGCAGGGGTCAATGCTTCGATCCATCGAGGTTACGTCCAGCGCCGGTTCCGGCTTGGATACGGCTGCTGAGGATTGTTGTGCGCCGGCCGAGGAAAGCAGCGAAGCAGCCACAAGGGCGACAAGAGCAGAGGAGATGAAAACGCGTGAGACCTGCATGCGCGAGAGAGCCCTGTTCCGTTTGCCCGGCAAAGATGCGGCGGAGGCAAACAATCGTGGTTGTGAATTCAAAATCTGCGGAACTTAAGAGTATAGGCGCTCAGTCAAATCCAAATCGATGGCTCTCCACAGTCAGAGCCGCGAGACTAGTTCATCTCGGGAAGGATCTTGAAGGAACGCTTGCGGCTCGTCCGGTAAATAGAAAAATCGCGCCTGTCCAAAGTAAGGATTGCATCGATTCGCTCCCGGCCTGCAAGACTTGTCAGACATGCAGCACTAGCTCTTCCGCAGCCGGATCGATCCATCGCCAGTGTGAATCACCAGCTGATTGCCGCCGCCGTTGAGCTTGCCGCGAACTTCACCTTCGCGAATCTTGCCTTCGGTCGTGACCGGCATATCCAGATCGATGTGGCCATCGCCGGTATGCAGATCCACGTCGGCCGCCAGGTTTTCCGGCACTTCCAGCGTGACTGTACCATCGCCGCTTTCGAGCCTCCAGCCTGCGGCCAAGGCCGACCCGGCCGTCGCTCGCGCGTCCACGTGCCCGTCGCCGGTCTTGAGGTCGAGTTCGTCAAAGCGTCCATTGGCGCGGATGTGGCCGTCCCCGGTCGACTGCCCGCAGTTTGCCGTCCACGCCGTCAAGCTCCTGCGATCCGTCTCCGCTGCGCAACTGCATCTCACCTTTAAAATTGCCGAGTTCGATATTGCCGTCGCCGGTGCGCAGGTCGACGCGGCCCTGGCGCGGCATGCGGATCATAATGTCGACGCGGTGGTTTGAGGAATTGCCCCAGTTGACCGTAACCCCATGCGAATGCGGGTAGTGCACGTTGATCTCGACGACGTCGCCGGCCTGGTGCTCTTCGATCCGGATGCCGTCGTCGCCGATCTTGTAGCGCGTCGTCGTCACCTTGGCTTCGATCGTGTTCTGGTCCCAGGTGGAGACGTGAATGTTGGCATCAGACGTGTCGACCCGCAGGTCGGGCTTGCCGGTAAGGGTATAGGTTTTCGACCAGTCGTCAGCCCGCGCCGGCAACGTGGCCCAGGCGCAAACAAAGCCGCCAATCATAAGAAGCACAAACAACCCGCTTCGAGACGCATGCGCTTCATAAGAATCCTCCGTCCGGCCGGACACACGGCCGCCCAGCCTCTTAGACGTGATTACGCGCGATTCGTGAGTCTAGTTCCATGGAAAATCCTTCAGCCCTCAGACTTATGCTCCGCTATTCGTGGTTTCACATACGCCATGCGAATCAACGTCCGCTCTGAAAACGGCACATAGAGCAGGCCCGCACTCGCCGCGAAAGCCGCGCCCAGTCCAATCTTCTGCGTCAGAAGAAAGGGAGCCACGGCCCAAAGCTGATCGAGCGCCAGAATGAAGGGAAACATCTGCCGGAACTTTTCGCCCAGGCGCAGGTAGTCGAATCCCACGGCGGAGAGTAGGTAACAGCGCAGCGGAATTCCAACTCCGCGGTCACCATGACCACGGCTGCGAGAACCATTGCTTCCCATGGCGGCAAGAAAGAATCTGCGATCCCCTGAATTGCGTGAATGCGAAAGAGCGCAACCACATAGAAAATCAAGATACATCACCTGAACCAGAGCAAACAATCCGCGCGTCAGCCCGCGGCGCGGGATGGGAACTTCCAGTTCGGGATGCAGAGGCGATCGGGAACCCAGCGCAGTCGGCTGAGGCGGGCTCGCGGGAGCATCTTCGCCCAGTGCTGCCTGTTCCCGTATCGTTCTGCACGGGCGCGATGAACCGGTATCCGCGCCGCGCCAGGGTCTCGATGTAGCGCGGACTGGACGCGGAATCGCCCAGCGCCTCGCGCAGTTTGTTCACGGCGGTGTTCAGGCTGTGGTCGAAATCCACGAACGTGTCGGCGGGCCAAAGTTTCTGGCGCAACTCTTCGCGCGTGACCACATCGCCGGTCCGCTCGCAGCAGTAAGGCCAGCACCTGGAACGGTTGTTCCTGCAGGCGTAGCCTGGCGCCGCTCTTGCGCAGTTCGCCGGCGGCGAGGTCGAGCTCGAAGACTCCAAAGCGCACCGACCCTGCCGGATTGATTGCCTTGAAAAGCGGGCATGAGAAGACGGCCGGACTGAAGACTGAAATGACTAACGACCCGTGACTAACGACGCGTAGTGTAGCACCAAGGCGCCGCCGCAGCTTTACGGCTGAGCGTACAATACTTTTCGTGCGTCCCGCACAACGCCAGAACGATTCCGCCGGCAAGCATCGCCGGCGCGCGGTCTACGCGACCGAAACTTCCGGCCTGCTGCTGATCGCCTTTCTGTTGCTCGTCCTCACGCTGGTTCGCTACTGGCACGCCATTCACTGGAGCTGCCGCTGACGGTGGCTTCGGCTGCAGCTCGAACCGCTGCTGGTGGTTGTGCTGGGGCCCACGGCCAGCGGAAAGACGGCAGCTCTCACTGGCGCTGGCCGAGCGTTTCCACGGCGAGATCGTGAACTGCGATTCTGTCGCCATGTACCGCGAGTTCGACATTGGTACAGCCAAGCCCACGCTCGCCGAACGCGCCCGCGCTCCCGCATCATCTGCTCGATTGCGTCGAGCCTACCGAGCCATGTCACGGCGGGCGAATACGCACGCCAGGCGCGGCAAGTGCTTGATGAGATTAAAGGGCGCGGCGGTTTGCCAATCATCGTCGGCGGAACCGGACTCTACCTGCGCGCCCTGCTCGAAGGACTCTTTCCAGGCCCGCAGCGCTCCGAAGAACTGCGGCGAGCGCTTGCGCGAACGGGCCGCGGCTCGGGGCTCGAGTTATCTTCATCGCATTCTGCGCCGATCTGGATCGCAGCTGCCGCGGAGAAAATTCATGCCAACGACACGCCGAAGCTCATCCGCGCGATCGAAGTTTGTCTGGCCTCGAGGCAGAAGATGACGGAACTGTGGCAGCAGCAGGGGCGCGAACCGCTGCGCGGCTTCCGCATTCTGCGGCTGGGCCTCGATCCCGATCGTCAGTCCCTCTACGACCGGATCAACCGCCGTGCGCAGCAGATGTTCGAAGCTGGACTGGTCGACGAAACCCAGCGCCTGGTTGAAAAATATGGCGATGCCGCTGGGCCGCTGTCTTCTCTCGGCTACAGGCAGGCGTCGCAAGTTCTTCGTGGAGAAATCACGCGCGAGCAGGCGCTGCAGGCCGCTCAACAGGCTCATCGCAACTACGCCAAGCGGCAGATGACCTGGTTTCGCCGCGAGCCGGAGGTCCACTGGTTGCGTGGCTTTGGTGACGACGCCCAGATTCAGCAAGAGCGCGGCGGATTTGATCTCAGGTCTTAGGTCTTAGGCGTAGGGACTTCGCAGGCGGCTCTATAGCCAACGCTGGTCGCCGAGGCCCAGACCGGACGCCCAAGACCTGACGCCCAAGCCTGCGACGTCGCTTCTGCTATCGTTTTCTTCATGCATCGCAAACTCGCTTACTTGCTGTTGGCTCTCATGCTCACCTCCGCAGCGTCCGCCAAAGACAAGACAAATATCAGCGTCCTGGCCCCATCCACCTGACCCCGGCCGGCGAAAAATGGGCGCAGAAGACTTTGCACAAGTTGACGCTTGAAGAGAAAGTTGGCCAGGTGTTCATGATCTGGTGCCGCGCCAGTTTTCTGAACGTGGAAAACCCCGAATACCTGCAACGGCGCGAGGCGATGCAGAAATATCACGTTGGGTCGTTCGCCATGACTGTTCATGTCGATGGCCCGTATCTTTTGCGCAGCGAACCTTACGAAGCTGCGGAACTTCTCAACCGGCTGCAGAGCGATTCGAAGCTGCCGCTACTGTTTGCGGCTGATTTTGAACGTGGAGTCTCGATGCGCCTGATGGGAGCTACGGTCTTTCCGCACGCCATGGCTTTCGGGGGAGATGGCAAAGCGGAAGATGCCGAGAACTTCGGCCGCATCACCGCCGAAGAGGCTCGCGCCATCGGCATTCACTGGAATTTTTTTCCCGATGCCGACGTAAACTCGAACCCCGCTAACCCCATCATCAACACGCGCTCGTTTGGCGAAGATCCTGGTCAGGTCGGCGATCTGGTTACGGCCTACATCAAAGGCGCGCATGAAGGCGGAATGCTAGCCACAGTGAAGCACTTTCCCGGCCACGGCGACACAGCCACCGATTCTCATCTCGGCGTGGCCAGCGTCAACGTGGACCGCGCGCACCTCGATTCCATCGAACTGCCGCCGTTCCGCCAAGCCATCGCGGCCGGGGTTGACTCGGTCATGGTGGCGCACGTCACCGTGCCCGCTCTCGATTCCGACCCCAACCACGTGGCCACGATTTCGCCTGTGATCGTTTCCGGCCTGCTTGAAAAACAGCTTGGCTTCAAAGGCATCATCGTCACCGACGCGCTCGACATGGCCGGCCTGACGCACCTTTTCGCAAGCAACATAGGCCGCGCCGCGGTCGAGGCTTTCAAGGCCGGCAACGACCTGTTGCTCGTCCCCGCCGACTTCCCCGCTTCGTACAATGCGATGATTCAGGCCGTGCAGTCGGGCGAAATCTCCCGCGAACGTCTCGACCACTCTGTGCTCAAAATACTGAAGGCAAAGGCATCTCTCGGCCTGCAGGATGCCCGCCTAGTGGATGTGAATGCGCTCGCCAATCTCGTAGGCAAGCCTGCGAACATCGCTTTCGGCCAGCAGGTGGCCGATGCGGCCGTCACCCTCGTGCGCGACAATGGCAAGGTCTTGCCCCTCAAATCTTCGCTGCAGAATCGGGGAACCGCGAAGGCCGCGCTTCCGTATACAACACAAGAGGAGACACGCAACCAGTCCGTCGTAGTGATGTTCTCCGACGATGTGCGCTCTGAGTCTGGGCGGGCCTTCGGCCGGGAGTTTCGCGCACGAATACCGGACGCGCGCGTGATCTACGTGGATCCCGGCATCGCGGCAGGGATGAGCGACGCGGTGCTGAAGGCGGTGGACGAGGCTAAGACCGTGGTAGCCGCAGTGTACGTGGTTCCCACGGCGGGCAAGGTGGGAAATTCGGTTGCGCTGGCTGATGCGACCGGTGTTTTGCTGCAGCAATTGCTGGCGCGCGCCGCCCAAAAGACTGTGGTCGTGGCCATGGGGAACCCGTACCTGGCAGCTGATTTCCCAGGGATCGAAAACTACATGTGCACGTTTTCCAACGCGACGGTGTCGGAGCTAAGCGCGGTCAAGGCGCTGTTTGGAGAAATCGCCATCCGCGGGCATCTGCCCGTGAGCATTCCGAATGTGGCGAAGCGCGGTGTCGGCCTCGATCGTCCTGTTCAAGTTGGCAGTGGAGGATCTGAACATGCCCAGAAATAAATTCTCAGCATCTGTCATCGTGTTGGCCGCGTCTGCGACGCTTCTACTCCTGCCGGGGTGCAGCGTGAACGTGAAAAAAGAGGCCAACGGGCAAGATAAGCAGGTGGACATCAGCACTCCCGTGGGCGGCGTCCACGTCAGCAAGCAGGCGGACCTCTCCGACGTCGGTCTGATGCTTTATCCTGGCGCCCGCTTAAAAGAAAAAGATTCCGACGGCAGCGACAAGAGCGCCAACGTGAACATTTCCGGCTTCGGGTTCGGCATAAAAGTTGTGGCCTTGGAGTATGAGTCTGACGACGCGCCCGCCAAAGTCCTCTCTTTTTACAAGGACCAGTTGAAGAAGTATGGGACCGTTCTCGAGTGCCACACGTCCAGTTTGAACCTGAATACGAGCATGGGATCGCATAATTCGAAAGAGTCGAGCGAGTTGACTTGCGAAGGCGACAACGGCACCAACATCGAACTCAAGGCGGGCAGGAAGGACGATCAGCACATTGTGGCCGTCGAGTCCCAAGGCAAAGGATCGAGCTTCTCACTGGTTTACATTCGCACCCACGGCAAGGACGCCGACATCTAGACGCTTTCTTTGAGATTTCCCCGAAGGAGGAAAACATGTTCCGAACAGGGCTCTTTCGTTCGACCTTGGCAGCAGTATTCGGCGGGGCGCTCTCGATTGCCACACTCACCGCCCAAGCTCAACAGGCAGACAACAGTCAGGATCAGCATCTGGATATCCAAAGCTCAGTGGGCGACTTGCATGTGGGCACGGACGCCGATGCTCGCAAGGCCGGACTGCCACTTTATCCTGGGGCGCGCCTGCGGCACGACGATGACGACAGCAATTCGTTCAATTTCGGGGTTCTTACCGAGGCATTTGGCATGAAGCTGGTCGCAGTGAAATACGATTCCGACGACGCTCCCAGCAAAATCGTTGAGTACTACCGCGAGCACCTGAAGAAATACGGCAAGGTTCTCGAATGCCATACCAGCGAACACGGCGCCGATGCCCACGCCGATGTCGACGACAACCGGCATTCCAAAGAACTCAAGTGCGAAGGCGATAACAAAGGCCCGGTCACCGAACTGAAAGTTGGTACGGAGGACAACCAGCACGTCGTCGCCATCGAGCCGAATAAGAGCGGCCGCCCGGGATCAACGTTCGCGCTGGTTTACGTTCGCACTCGCGGCAAGCAAAGCGACATCTGAAACTCAGAACCTTCGATCCACAAATCAGCGAGGCGCCGGTCGCTTCCTTGCGCCCTCCGCTCATCGTGCGATACCTTCAGCTAGCCCTTCTTTCCACTGCGATGGACCATCCCTGCCACAAATGCGGGCACAGCATCGAAGACGGCAAACCCTTCTGCGCGGAGTGCGGCGCGCCTCAGATCCGCGTGGCCATGCCCGAACCCGCGGTCCCATCCGTCGCGGGGAATGCTTCGTCCGAGGACCACGCGGCCTACTCCTTGGGGCCACCCGTTTTGGAGCAGCCCGTTCCGGAACCTCTGAGGGTTCCAGGGCTGTTCACGGGGATCGAGTGGGCGCGAGCCTTTCGAGTTTGCGCATTCGCGGCCCTGATCTCCGTGGTACTGATGTCCCTTCGCCTGCTGGTTCCTTTAGTGGCCATGTTGGGCGCCGGATTCCTGACTGTCATTCTTTATCGCCATCGCAGCCCGGCCTGGGAGGCCAATGCTCGCTTCGGTGCACAACTGGGCGCCCTCACAGCTCTGATCTCTTCTGGGGTGATCGCTATTTTCTCTGCGATTGCGTTCGCCGTGCTGCAAGCTGGCGGGCAGGTTCGCGATCAGGCGCTTCAGGCGCTTCAGCAGGCAGTGGCTCGGTCAAACGATCCGCAAATGCAAGCCACACTCGACCTTCTGAAGAAGCCAGAGGGTTTGGGTGCCAAGTTGGCGCTGGCCGCGGTAGGTTTTTTCGTGGTCTCCGTTGTCGCGGGCGCCATTGCCGGCGCCTTGACTGGCGCCTTTCTTGGCCGCAAGAACCGGCCCTAAACTATTGTCTTCTTTCGGCTTATCGCCCCGAGGCGAATGGTGGAGCACTTGGCTCTGCTAACCCGGAGCGAGGAACCGGCCTTGCCGCGCCCCGCGCTGGCCGCGTATGATGCACCGTTTGCATTCTTACGCGATGAACAAACCGGCGCGCGGTTCACTGCTCGGTATCGAGCACCTGGAGGATAGGGAAATCCTGGGCCTGCTGAAGCTGGCCCGCCGGATGAATCCGCTCAAGGCTCGCCCGCTGTTGCGCAACAAGCGCATCGTGCTGCTGTTTTACGAAGCTTCCACCCGCACGCGAACGTCTTTCGAGATCGCCGCCAAGTCGCTCGGCGCCATCACCACCCTGGTGCAATCCTCGGGATCGAGCATTGAGAAAGGCGAGTCCCTGCTCGATACCGGCTATACCCTGCGCGCGGTGGGCGCGGATGCCATCGTTATTCGCCATCCTGCCGCGGGAGCGCCGCACCTGATGGCGAAGCACCTCGACATTCCGGTCATCAACGCCGGCGACGGCATGCACGAGCATCCTTCCCAGGCATTGCTCGATGCCTTCACAATTCTGAAACACAAGAGGTCTTTCAAGGGACTGCAAGTCGCGATCATCGGCGACATCTTTCACAGCCGCGTGACCCGTTCCAACTGCCATCTGCTGACCAGGTTCGGCGCGAAGATCACGCTCTGCGGTCCGCCGGAGTTCGTGCCTGATGTGGCTGCTACGCTGGTCCCTGGTCTGCGTATCACTCGTCATGTGGAAGAAGCGTTGCGGGGAGTGGATGTAATCATGCTGTTGCGCCTGCAAAAGGAACGCCTCGCGGGTCAGAAAATTCGCCTGCAGGACTACATTGCGCGCTATCAGATGACGGCGGCGCGGCTGAAGCTGGCCCGGCGTGACGCCATCGTGATGCATCCCGGCCCGATCATCCGCGGCCTGGAGCTGACCGCGGAAGTGGCCGACGGACCGCAGTCGAAGATCATCGACGAGGTTCACAACGGAGTCCCAACGCGCATGGCGATTCTGGCGCGGGCGTTGGGAAAAGCGATATGAGTCACGGATTTTCACGAATCAACTCATCACGAATGAAGTTTGCATCGATCAACACGGATTTGACTGAATGCTGAGCGCTAAGAATCAAAGACGAGAGCACGCGAGCCTGCTGATCAAAGGCGGCCACGTCGTCGACCCCGCAGCGAAGGTCAACGCGCCGATGGACTTACTGCTGCGTGACGGCCGCGTTGCTGAAATTGCCCCGCCCAACAAGATCCGTGGCAGCGCCGACGAAAAGTTTGACGCGCGAGGCCTCATCGTCGCCCCGGGATTCATTGACCTGCACGTTCATCTGCGTGAGCCCGGACAAAGCTACAAAGAAACCATCGCCACCGGCACCGCCGCCGCGGCGGCAGGAGGTTTCACTTCCGTCTGCACCATGCCGAATACCGCGCCGGTGGTCGATACCGCCGAGTGGGTTGCATGGTTGCGGAATCCCGAGCGCGGAGCAGTCGTCAATGTCTTCCCTATCGCAGCTGCTACTCGCAACTCGCGCGGCGCGTCGCTCACCGATTTTGCTGCTCTGCAGCGGGCTGGCGCCGTGGCGGTCACCGACGACGGCAAACCCATCCTGGATGATGAGATCATGCGCGCAGCCCTGCGCCTCGGCGCCGAGCTGAACCTGCCGGTAGTGCAGCACGCCGAAGATACGCGCCTCACCGAAACTTGCTCCATGCACGAAGGCCCCACCAGCTTTCGTCTCGGGCTGCGCGGCATGTCAGCGGCGGCCGAGGCGAACATTGTGGATCGAGACGTCACTCTCGCGCAGCAGATTCGCGAATCGCGCATGCATGTGGCGCATCTTTCGACATCCGATGCGCTCAAGGCGGTACGCCGCGGCAAGCGTGCGAAGGCTCGCGTCACCTGCGAAGTCACCCCGCACCACTTCACGCTGCTCGACCAGGATGTGGGCGAGTACGACACGAACTTCAAGATGAATCCGCCGCTGCGTTCGGCCACCGACCGTGAAGCAATCCTGGTCGCGCTCGCCGACGGCACCGTCGATGCCATCGCCACCGACCACGCTCCTCACGCCACCCATGAAAAAGAAGTCGAGTTCGAGCGCGCGTCGTTCGGAATCACCGGACTCGAAACCGCGCTGGCCCTGGCCATTACCAAGCTGCACCGCGAGCACAAGATTCCGCTGATGCGTATCGTTGAGCTCTTTACTGCGGGACCAGCGCGCGTCTTTGACCTCCGTGGGCGCGGATCGCTGGCGCGCGGCAACTTCGCCGACGTCACCATCTTCGATCCTAAGAAGCGCTGGACGTTCGAAGCTGCGAAGTCGCAGTCGTTGTCGCACAACACTCCGTTCGATGGCTGGCAGTTCACAGGGAAAGTTGTGGCGACGATTGTGGGAGGGAAGATCGTCTACCGCGCAGACTGACTAATTCACAATCCCCATCCTCTTCCCCACCCTTCCCAGCACCTCCAGCGCCTGCTCTAATTCTTCTTTCGTGTGCCTGGCCGTCACGATCGTGCGGATGCGGGCTTTGCCTTCCGGCACCGTCGGAAACGCAATGCCCGTGCCGAGCACGCCTTCTTTGAACAGCTCGCGGGAAAAGTCCATGGTGAGCTTACCGTCGCCGATGATGATCGGAGTGATCGGCGTTTCGCTGGCCGGAGTGGCGCGGCCTCCGATATCGAAGCCGAGCAGACCTAGCTCTTTTTTCCAGAAGCGCGTGTTCTCCCAAAGTTTTTCGATGCGCTCGGGTTCGTTTTCCAAAACGTCGAATGCGGCAATACACGTCGCCGCCACCGACGGCGGATGCGAGGTCGAAAACAAGAACGGCCGCGCCCGGTGATAGAGAAAGTCGATCAGATCGCGAGTTCCGCAGACATACCCGCCTAGAGCTCCGATTGCTTTCGATAGCGTGCCAACCTGAATATCGACTCGGCCGTGCACTTTGAAATGATCGATCGTGCCGCGGCCGTTGCGGCCGAGCACGCCGGAGGCATGCGCATCGTCGACCATCATGATCGCGCCGTATTTTTCGGCTACATCGCAGAGCCCGGGCAGCGGTCCGATGTCGCCATCCATCGAAAACACGCCGTCGGTAATCAGCAGCTTCTTGCCGGGCTCGTCCTTGATGCTGGCGAGTTGTTCTTCTGCGTGGGCGACGTCTTTGTGGCGAAAGACCAGAATCTTCGCCCGCGACAGCCGCGCCCCATCGATGATCGAGGCGTGATTCAACGCATCGGAGATGATGAAATCGTCTTTGCCCAGCACCGCCGACACCGTGCCCGCATTGGCCGCGAAACCTGACTGGAAGACCACGCACGCCTCCACGTTCTTAAAGCGCGCGATCTTTTCTTCCAGCTCCATGTGGATCTTCATCGTCCCGGCGATGGTGCGCACGGCGCCCGATCCCACGCCGTATTTTCGCGTAGCCTCAAGCGCCGCCTCGCGCAGTTTCGGATGCGTAGTCAGTCCCAGGTAATTGTTCGACGCCAGGTTGATGACCTTCTTTCCATCGAAAGTGCAGACCGCTGCCTGCTCGTCGTCGAGTACGCGAAGCTTGAAGTGCGTACCTTTGGCCTTGAGTTCGCTGAGCTGATCGGTGAGATAAGAGAGCGGATTGGTGCGGGTTGGAGCGGTCATGATTCCCTCAAACTTGTTTGCCACGGATTTGCTCGGATCAACCCGGATAGAGCCAGACTAGTGTATCGCTCGGAGTCCGGCAACCATCTCGCCAACCGCGCCGTTGTTACTAGCTCTTTGCCGTTTTCTAATCCGTGTTGATCCGCGCAAATCCGTGGGACAGAAGTCGTTCAGAACATAATCGGGTTACCGGTCGCAATGCTGGCCTCGCAGAGCAGCTTCATGTTGGTGAAGAACTCCTTCTCAGACTCGGCCAGAATATCGCTAGAGTGGAGCACGGTATTGACCTCTTTCAACAGCGCCGGCGACTGTTTGATCGGGATCCAATCGCCGGTGTGTGTGCCGTCGTAGAGAACTTTTTCCAGGAGAATGGGAAATCGTGGCCCAGGCTTTCCCTGCAGGTGGCGCAGGAAGCTACGCAGATTCCCAACCTTGGTGATGTTGCCGAGAAAAAATGACACGATAAATCCCTCGTGCTCGCACGATTCCGCCAGCCACCGGTCGTGCGCTTCCCATTCGTCCTCGGTAGGATCGCCCGTGAGAACCGGCTCGCCGCGCTCGTCGAAGGCGAGCCTGGCGGGGAACGGGTGAGGTTTGGCCTTGCCGTCCCGGATGCAGGTGCAGCGGACGAATGCATCAAGGGCCATAATGCAGCTCCAATTCAACGCTCACGAGCGAGTCGCGGGTAATCGGCGAACCCTCAGCGGCAAGAAGCCGCATAGCCTCTGCGCGCCTGACGGCACGGTAGAACTCGCGCCCTTCCGATCTACTTTACGCCGTTCGGATAAACCAATATTTTACTAGCCTCGCCCGTCTTCAGCCGCTCCATGGCTTTGGAGAAATCTTTCATCGCAATGCGGTCGGTGATCACCGGATGCAGGTCAAGCTTGCCCGCCTTAAGCAGCGCCGTCATCTGATACCAGGTTTGGTACATGCGGCGGCCGTTGATGCCCTGCACCGTGATGCCTTTGAAAATAATATCTTCGGAAAAGTTCAGCGAGATGGGCTTCGAAGTCAGGCCGAGCAGTGAAATTCGTCCGCCGCGCCGCACGATGTCGAAAGCAGTTCGAATCGAATCGGGATGGCCCGCCATCTCGAGCACGACATCGACGCCCAGGCCGCCGGTCTTCTCCATCACGATGGCGGTGGCATTTTCTTTCGAGGGATCGAGCACATAATCGGCCTTCATCTCACGCGCGATCTTGCGCCGGTGCTCGTTCACTTCAATGGCGAACACCGTCGTCGCGCCCACGGCCCGCGCGACGGCAATGGCAAACAGCCCGATCGGTCCGCATCCCGTAATGGCCACGGTTTTCGCGGCGATCTCACCTGCCAGCACCGTATGAACCGCATTGCCGAGCGGATCAAGAATCGAAGCGTATTCCTGCGGAATGGCCGGATCGAGCTTCCAGATGTTCGACTCCGGAATCACGACGTACTCGGCGAAGGCGCCATTGGCATCCACGCCGATGATTTTCACGTTCTGGCAGATGTGCGCTTCGCCGGTGCGGCATTGCAGGCACTTGCCGCAGGCCACATGCATCTCGGCGGAAACGAAGTCGCCTTCCTTCACGCTGGTCACTTCGTCGCCGAACGCGGCGACTTCGCCGCAGAATTCGTGTCCCGGAATCAGCGGAGGATGAATCCGGTTCTGCGCCCAGCGGTCCCAGTTGTAAATGTGCAAGTCCGTACCGCAGATGGACGCGACTTTCACCTTGACCAGCACGTCGTTCCGGCCAAAGGCGGGAACCTTTACTTCGCGAATCTCCGCACCAGGCGCGGCCTGCGGTTTTACGACAGCGAGCATCGTAGATGGCATGAAAACTACCTTATGAATTCAGACTCAGACACAAAACGTATGATTCTAGCACCGGGGGAAACCACTCCACTAACTCATGGGCTTATACGGCTTGGGAGCGGCCGTCTTGTAATCCTCCGACCTGCCGCGCGGAATGCTCAGCGTCTTCCACTTGCTGGACCGGATGTGCTTGGCCAGAAATACGATCTGCCCGGTGTGGTAGGCATAGTGCGCGATTTGCCGGTTGATGGCCTGCAGCACGGTGTGAGGTTCGCCGCGAATGGTCACGGTCCGCATGATGTCTTCCGGCTTGAGCGCTTCGATCGCGGCAAATACGCTCCCCAGCCTTCCTCCCACCACTTCGTCAGGTCGGCGCGAGTGGTCGCGGGGCCGAGTTCGAATTCCTGGTCGCGATAACGGTCGGGTTTCTCGCCGTCGGAGGTGAGGAAGTCGGTGAAGCGTGAGCGCATGTTGCCCGCCATATGCTTCACGATGACGGCGATGGAATTCGATTCGGGATCGAGGGTGATGAATAGCTCATCGTCCTTGAGTTG
This sequence comes from uncultured Acidobacteriaceae bacterium, assembly GCA_963827005.1. Lineage (GTDB taxonomy): Bacteria > Acidobacteriota > Terriglobia > Terriglobales > Acidobacteriaceae > Sulfotelmatobacter. The sequence continues at coordinate 278,666 of CAWGZD010000002.1, read as the reverse complement.
CGCTATCGCGCCCTCGGCGAGACGCTTGTGTCCGCGCATCTGCCGATGGGCTTCCTCCAGATAAACAGAAGCGATATCTGTCATGAGACTCTCACCCCTAAGATGTGGATACAGGAGTTGGCGGCGGAATCAGTGGATACGGCGCGGTCAAAGTCTGCGGCAGTACTTCCATTTCCAATTCGAAGCCGCCCACCCAGCGAGCAAAAGCGTTATAGAGCAGCCCGCCGATCGCACCCGAGATAAATCCCATAACGCCATAGAGAACCGGCATCATTAGCGCCAGAACCATGCCGATGGCTCCGGCGAACGGAGTTTTCTGTTGACCTGCCAATGACCCTATCAATCCGAACAGCAGGAAGAACGGCGCGAAGATCAGTCCCAGACAGCCATAGATCATGCCCATGATTTTGGCCACCGAGAGCACTCCCACGGATTTGACGATGTGCATAGATCAGCCCTCTTTCCAGGTCGCTTCAGAGATGGATTTAAGACTCAACTTGTACTCTGCTCGGCGTCGTCAATCAACAGCTCTTCTAAGCCCGTCCCCACCCACCGCCGCCCGGAGACTCAATCCTGATACGCTCGCCTTTTCGCAGACGACTGCTGAACTTCCCCGGCATCTTTTCGATTGAGCCGTCGCCGCGAATCAAGGTCGCTTTTCCCGGCGCGCCTTCCTCGCCGCCGGCCAATCCCCACGGTCCGCGCGTGCGCCGGTCTGCAAGCAGCGTCACCTCGCAGTCGGTGAGCACTTCAATCTCGCGGATAATTCCGTCGCCACCGCGGTACTTCCCGCCACCACCGCTTTCCGGCCGTAGCGAGTACCGTCGAACGCGCAACGGATACGCATACTCCAACGCCTCTGCGGGCGTGTTCAACGAATTCGTCATATGTGTATGCACGCCAGAGACACCGCGCTTCGTGGGCCGCGCCCCCATGCCCCCGGCGATCGTCTCATAGTAGGCAAAGGGCGCTCCCGTGCGCGGATCGATTCCGCCGATGGTGAGGTTATTCATGGTGCCCGCCGCCGCAGCCGGGAATCCGGTCCGGAATAGCTTGGGCCAGCGCGCGCAGCAGAACGTCAACGATGCGTTGCGATGTTTCTACATTGCCTCCTGCAACCGCTGCCGGCGGACGAGCATTCACGACGGTCCCTTCTGGAGCGATCACCTGGATGGGGCGCATCAACCCCGCGGTTGCCGGAACGTCATCCGCCAGCAGGCAACGGAAAACGTAGAAGCACGCAGAGTATGTGATTGCCTCGACCGCGTTTATGCTGCCCTCGACCTGCGGATCGCTCCCGCTGAAGTCGACGATGACGACGGGCCGTGTAGGGGGCGTGTGTCTTACTGGTCGAGGCCGCCACTCGGCCTCGGCGCCGTGCCTTCCGTTGCAAAGTTCACTGTCACCGCGATCTTCACCGGCTTATCGCTGATGCCGTCGTCATCCAGAAAATCCTCTGCACGATAAGTGCCCGGAGGCACACGCAGTAGAAACGCCCGCATCAGTTCCTCGGAATACCGCAGTAGCTCGCGCGCGGCGCGCTGAGCGCGGTCGATTCCGTAGCGCACGCATACCTCCCGCAGCCGCTCGGCCCCGGTGTGGCAAGCCGCAATCTGCGCTCCCAAATCGCCTTCGCGTTCCTCGGGCGTACGCACATTGTTCAGCAGCAGCGCTAGAACATCGTGCTCCATCACGCCGCCCCGCACAATCCTTATCGGGGGGATGCGAAACCCCTCCTGATAGATCTCACGGCAAAGTCCCATCGATCCCGCGTAAGCTCCGCCCACGTCCGCGTGATGGGCTCGCGACGCCACGTAGAAGTCGGGACGTTTTCCGGCCTTGCGTTCGCGTCGCACATAGACCGGCGCTACCAGCGTGATATCGGGCAGATGAGTCCCGCCGCGGAAGGGATCATTGAGCATGACCATGTCCCCAGGCGCCATCTCACAGGCGGCAATCGCCGCCCGAACGGACATGGGCATCGAGCCAAGATGCACGGGCATGTGGTCGCCCATGGCGATGACTGCCCCCGCGCTATCGAACACAGCGCACGAATAATCGCGCCGCTCCTTTATGTTTGGGGAAAATGCCGTACGCCGCAGCGTAGCGCCCATTTCCTCGGCAATCGAGTGGTACAGGTTCTTGAAGACTTCCAGTTCGACGGGATCGCGCCGCATGAGGCGCAGTGTACCGGAAGCAGGAAGTGGGGACCAGTCGTTAGTCGTTCGTCGCTAGCGAGACCTCCTCGCCCAAGGGAGGCGAGATTTTTTCAGCAGTTGCTGAGACTGCAGGGGAGCTTTTCTGACGCCGCCATACGAGCGGCAAACGAATGATGATTAGCAAGCAACGGCAGTTTCGCTGCGAGAATTCTTCCGTTCTGTGCAAAATTGTGTTGACACTGCGTTCATCCTGCCGCAATATCTTGTGTTAAGAACGCTACCCGTACAACGAGTTGGGTGGCGTTTTGCAAACGGGTCCCCTACAAAAACAACCTTTGCAAGGGAAAATCGTTCACGGAGGAACCTTCATGGCAACGAAGAAGAAGGCAAAAAAGAAGAAACACTAACCGGCAGCGAAGCGATGCTTCGCACGGGCCAAGAGTTCAACCAGCCTCTCAGGAGAAGCACCTCTTGAGAGGCGTTTCCTTTTTGAGCAATCGGAATCAGCGGCTAGCCTTTCCCTGTAGAACATTAGAATTCGGTTCGGAGACGGCTCATGGCCAGTCGCCAACCGCGAATTTCTCGACGCAAAATTCTCTCTGGCGAATTCCCCGGGGTGTGTCACAATTGTGAACCACGGACTGCAAACTATGAGTGCGAGCGGGAGTGCGAAGCACATGACTGCCAGGAAGAAGAGCGCGGGCAAGAGCAAGACCGATGAAATCTTCATCCCCGACAAACTCTACTTCCGCATTGGCGAAGTCGCCAACCTGTGCCGCCTGCCGGCCTACGTGCTGCGCTTCTGGGAGAGTGAGTTCCCGCAACTCAAGCCGGTAAAAAGCAGCACCGGGCAGCGCATGTACCGCAGACGCGATGTGGAAAGCGTGCTGCACATCAAGCAGTTACTCTACGAGCAGGGTTTCACCATCGTAGGGGCTCGGCAGCAACTGCGCTCCGAAGCGAAGACCGATAAAGGGCAGGTTGCGATTCCGTTCCCCGCGCAATCCTCCGCGGAGATGCAGCGCATCCGCCAGGGCCTGCGCGAGATTTTGAACTTACTCTCCACGCGACGCACGGGATAGTCGAAGCCGGTCTCTATGCCACTTGCTCCGGAGTTGGCTTCTTGACCTTGCCCCCGTGGGCGGCATCCAGGCAAATGCGGCTGACGCGCGTAGTCTCCTGAATCAGATCGTCAGTAACGCTCGCGCGGTCGCCCGCCATCACCGAACCTGCGGCCAAAGCAAAGCGCAGAGCATCGGCCTGGTCATCGAAATACAGAATGACTTGCCCAGACATAAGAATTCTCCCGAGTGTCAATTTCTTTCAACTGCAGATTGAAAAGAACTTCGACGAGAGCGGCGCAGCGACCCGCACTGACTCAGATTGAGATTTCTTCGATTCTCGGGGAACGGCGCACCCAGTCAAAGTGCTTTTCTTGGTTCGCAGGGGACTCAGTAGGACATGCCGCGCCTGTGCGACGTTAGTTTTGAAACCCAAGAAAAGAAATCCAGAAGATTGGTCGGGACGGGCAGATTTGAACTGCCGACCCCTCGCACCCCAAGCGAGTGCTCTACCAGGCTGAGCCACGTCCCGACTCGGAAGGAACCCGCTGCTTCGCTTCGCAGCGGATGGGGTTAACTACAGGATTTTACCATCTGCGGCTCAGTTTCGCCCGATCGCATATGCTTTAGAGGGTGGGAGGCGGTCACCTGCGCTTGCGTTTCGACTTTTTCGAGGATGGTCGGGACGCCGGCCGCTGGGGCGCTTCTTCCAGAACGGCAAACTGGATTTTCTTCTCCACGGGATCAATGCGGTCGACCAGAACACGAATTCTCTGTCCCAGACTGTAGCTTTTACGCGAGTGCTGGCCGATGATCTGGCGCGTGTTTTCGTGGTAAGTGTAGAAATCGTCGGTGAGCGTGTTAAGCGGAACCAGGCCCTCGACGAACATGTCGGTGAGTTCGACGAAGAAGCCGAACTTGGTGACGCTGGTGATCAGGCCGTCGAAGTCTTCACCGATGCGGTCCTGCATGAACTTGGCCTTCTTCCATTCCATGAGTTCGCGCTCAGCCTCGTCGGCGCGGCGCTCGGATTGGCTGGACTCCTCCGCGATTTCGTGCAGTTCCTCGATCTTGATTGGCCCACCCAGCGGTGCGTGGGATTCGCGATGCGCGGCATGGTCGCGGCGTTTGGACCAAGGCGAAGGCGCCGCCTCATCATCTTGAGAGCCTGACGCTGAGCGGGCCCGGTCCTCTTGTGTCGTGGAAGCTGTCGGAGAGATTCCAATCGGAATCTCTCCGTCGTGAATCTCGGCGGAGTCGCGCAGCACTGCCTTCAAGATCCGGTGCACGATCAGGTCAGGATAGCGCCGGATCGGTGACGTGAAGTGCGTGTAACTGGTGGCTGCCAGCGCGAAGTGGCCGACGTTCTCCTCCGAGTAGCGCGCCTGCTTGAGCGAACGCAGCATGAGGTAGCTCAGAATGCGTTCTTCCGGTTTGCCTGCAATCTTCGCCGCAAGCTTCTGATACATCCTCGGGGTGATGTGAACATCTTTCGGAATCTCGACCGTGCGCGCCTGTTTGCCGGTGCCGCGCGCGGCGCGGCGGTCGGTCTTGAACTGCACCCGGTGAATGGGCAGTGCGCCGACGCCAAGGGAATATCCGAACGTCGCGGCGATGACTTCGAAGTCGTAGACGCGCTTCGCATCCGGCTTTTCGTGAATTCGATAGAGAGACGCGACGTGTTTTGACTCCAGATATTGCGCCACGCATTCGTTGGCCGAGAGCATGAACTCTTCGATCAGGCGATGGGCAATGTTGCGCTCCGAACGCGTAATGCTTTTCATCAAACCGAATTCATCGAACTCGATGACGGGCTCGGGCAGGTCGAAGTCAATCGAGCCTCGGCGCTGGCGTTTGCGGTTGAGAATGAGCGCCAGATCGCGCATCAGTGCGAACGTGGGCACGAGCGCCGCGTAACGTTCGCGCGCGGCGGGATCGCCTTCGAGTACGGCGTTGACGGCGGTGTAGGTCATGCGCTCGGCGGAACGGATGATCCCTTCGCTTAGCTCATACCCAACGATCTCGCCGCGCGGATCGATTTGCATTACGCACGACAGCACCAGCCGGTCGAGTTGCGGACGCAAGCTGCAGATGTCGGTCGACAGCTCGAGCGGCAGCATGGGCACGGCGCGGTCGGGAAAATACACGCTGGTGCCGCGCAGCCGCGCTTCCTGATCGAGCGCGGAATCAGGAGTCACGTATTGCGCAACGTCGGCAATGTGAACCTGCAACTCGAAGTTTCCGTTGAGGAGGTTGCGCACAGTGACCGCGTCGTCGAAATCGCGCGCAGTCTCGCCGTCGATGGTGACGATGGGCAGGGCGCGAAAGTCACGGCGATGGCGAAGTTCCGGTGCCGGGATAACGGCGGGGATGGCTTGCGCTTCTTCGAGCGTTGACGCGGGAAAATGATGTGGCAGGTAAAACTTGCGAATGATGATCTCAACGTCGACGCCGAAGTCATCCTGGCGTCCGATAATTTCGGTGACGCGCCCGCGCGGATTTTGCGTGGGCGTGGGCCAGTCGGTGATTTCAACGTCGACCACAACGCCTTCGAGGTCATCCCACTCCGTTCGACGTGCCGCTTCGTCTCCGAGAACGCGGTCGACTGATTTTCTTTGCCGTGCCGGCGGCTCGCCGGCATCTGGATATTCCCTGCCCGGTGGAATCACGATCTCCATCGTGATCTTGCTGTCGATGGGCTTCACGAAATTGTGACGATTGCCGTAATGAAAAATCCCAACCACCGTGGGATGCGCGCGCACCACGGGCCTCACGATGCGGCCTTCGGCGCGGCCATCGGGACGAATGGCAGTGATGTCGACCAGCACGCGATCACCATGCATCGCGTTGCCGATCGCGTGCGGCGCGATGAAAATGTCTCCTGCAAGCCGTGACTTGAGAGATGGGCTTAGCGAACTTGCGTCGGGGATGACGAAGCCGAAGCCGTCGCGATGCATGGTGAGGCGGCCGACGACTAGATTCTTGTCATTCTTGCCGGCTGTAGGTTGCGGAAGAGCATAGCGATCGGAATTGAGCTGAACCAGTTCGCCTGCGGCGACGAGCTTTTGCAGATGTGTATCGAGATCTCCGCGGGCTTCGCCGTGCAGGCCGAGTTCGCGCACGAGCTGCTTGAATCCGGCAGACCGCTTGGGCTGGCGCGCGATGTGCTTCAGGATGGTGGAATCGAAAAGCATGGGAAGCTGTCAGCATACCGCACAGGGGTTGAACTAGAGCAGCCGGCTGTTCTCGGTAAGTCGGCGCCAAACCCCCGAGCTTAAATCCAGAGAGAATTCCTCAGAGTTTTTTAAATAGTGTTGCTTTCCGCTTATCTCCTGGATCGTCTCGCCGGACCAGATGGTAATAGCGCTACCCTTCGCATCGAGTTCTGCCTGATGCTTAGAAATCCAGCCGGGCATCTCTCCTTTTGTCCCCAATTTGGATATTTGGAAGTTCGAAAGATCCAGGTCATAGGTTGGCGTGTAACCAAAAACGCGCTCATTCTTATAGCCAAGACCACCGACAATCACAATGCGGCCACCCACAAGAGTGGCGGTGTGAAAATCAGTAGGCGGGAAAATTTCCTTCGGATAGCCGTAGATTTCAATTTCTCGATCGAGACCGAACACGATGACATCGTTATAAATGCAGAAGTCTGGATCGTAGAAATCCTCGTGTTCTCCGCCGATGAAAACCAATCTTCCATCGGGCAACTGATTCTTGGTCGCGCCCATTCGATCGAACGTCCAAATCGGGCCATCTTCGCGATTCATAGGAATCCCGAAGAAATCGCGCGCACGGTACGGGCCGTAAGCAGATTTGAGCATGCCGTCCCGTATTACGAGGCCAATGTCGGCGAGCTTACCTGTCCGATCCGCCGGGAGAGTTTTATCGCCGCGAATCATCCAGTCCCAAAATGCGACATGCATTCGTTCTGGATTACTCTTGCCAAAGCGTGGGTGGCGCTGCTGCTCGAACAGTTCGCGAGTGATATTCATTGGGGAGTTTCGTCGAGCGAAAATGGGATCTTAATTCCGTTTCGCTTTAGTAATTCTAAAACGAGGCCCAATTACCATGAATCTCCGCCAGCCTTGGGCGGCCATGCGTCCAGCGCACGCCGTATCATCGCAACTTGGCCGATGTGGTAGCTATTGTGCGCGACCATCTGCCAGAGCACGGCTTCAAGCGTTCCTGCGACTTTCTTGTCGCCCTCGTGCACGGTTTCGATCTGGCGCTGCATTTCTTCCGCAGATGATTTCGCGAGTTCGGCGAAATCCGCGAGCAGCAATTCGAATCGCTTGCGCAGTCGATCCCAGTCCTTTCCGTCCGGGGATGAGCGTGCGGATGGAAAGCTTTCCGAGTTGTGCTCCGGATAGGCCGGCCTCTCGCCGCGAATGCGGCGCAGTTCATAGTCCATCCAGTAGTTCATGTGGAAGACGAGCTGTCCGATGGAGTGAGGAAAACCTTCCACGTGGCGCGCGGCGAGTTCTGCAGAAAGATCCTCAACGCACGCAACCGGGTCAGCGTGAGAGCCTTTGCCGTGGAGCAATTCAGTCAGCGCGCGTGAGGACATAGAAAATCGGGTCTTAGGTCTCGGGTGTTCGGTCTTCGCAGATCGCCTCCACAAGCCCGGATTGCGATGAAGCCCAGGCCATGAGTCTAAGCCCTAAAACCGAAGCCCTAAGACCTGTGACCCGCAAACTAAGACCTCCTCGCAAAATACTTCTCCTCCAGAATCCTGCGGTGATGCAGCTCATGTCCCGCGATGATGTAAGCCAGCGCTCGTACGCTCACTTCATTCTTATTCGCGATGCCGCGCCGCGCCCACGCGGCTTCGTCGAGATTGCGCAGCAGCGAAAGCGTGGCGCGGCGCACCGCGATGAAGTCCTCGACCAAGTCCTCCAGGGGACGTTGCGCGAAAGGACCATTGCGCACGTAGTCGTCCTGCTCAAAGCCTTCCACCGGAGTCGCATCGGCGCGCGCAAAGCGCAGCGCGCGGTAGGCGAAGACGCGCTCGGTATCGCAGACGTGGCCGAGAACTTCCTTGGCGCTCCATTTATCCGGCGCGTAGCGGAAGTCGCCGTCCTCTTCGTCGCGGCCGGAGAGCAGCAGCATCGTGTCGCGGCGCTGCTGGTCGAGCGTGTTAAGAATGTCGTCGCCGCGGACCAGAGAAACATAGCGGTCATAATACGGCGCGTATTCGCCGGCCTGGGGCCGGGCGATGCTGAAAGTTGGAGGGTTGATCACGGCTGGTTCCGACATGTTTTCCTCCACAAGGCTGGATGCGGCCTTCGATAAATCTTCGTTGCCAAGAGCATACTCCCAGCGCCTGTGGAACTGCAGCCGGGAGTAAGTTCTTCCGGGAATCCTTACACGGTGGGAGAGCATAAAAGGAGACAGCGAGCGACTCAAGGATCACGGCAGAAAGCACTCCGAGGGACGTACCATCATAGGAAACTTCGTTGAAAATAAAGGCTTTTCCACAGCGCTCATTTTGAGACGGCGGAGTACAATTCGGTTTGGTCACGCAAGTGCGGCACGTGATCCCTAATCCCAACAAGGAAAGGAACTTTTAATCCATGTGGAAGCCGACGAATCAGCCTCAGACCCCCGGGCGGCCAGCCGAGCCGGAGCGTCCAACTACGTCTACCCCGAACGCGCCTGCAATGATGGCAAGTGAACCCGCCCTTGCGCCGCGTCCGGCGACTACTACCACCACTACCGCGGATCAGGCGACCATCGGCAAATCGCTCGTCATTAAAGGCGAAGTCACGGGGTCGGAGTCGCTCTATATTGATGGCCGCGTCGAGGGTTCCATCAACCTTTCCGGCAATCGCGTAACTGTGGGCCGGAACGGCGTGGTCGCGGCCAACATCAATGCTCGCGAAATCGTCGTGCTCGGCAAAGTGCGCGGCAACCTGACCGCCAGTGATCGCGTGGATATCCGCAGCGACGGTTCGCTCACCGGCGATGTGGTGGCAGCGCGCATTTCGATCGAAGACGGCGCCTACTTCAAGGGCGGCATCGACATCCGCAAAGGCGGCCAGCCTAACCAGCAGAAGGCCAACGGCGAAGACAAGAGCGTTCCAATCGCCGAGCCCGCGGCAGTCGGCGCACGCGCGTAGGTTTGCAGTAGGCCGGTTTACGAGTTTCGAGAACCGGTTTACGAGTTTCGAAAAGAAGATCAGCGGCGGCGTTCGCAGAGCAGGCGAATGTCCGCCGCTTTATTTTTTGGAATTGGCCCCTCGCTGCTTACTAAACGCGGGCCGATAACTTCACGGTTGCGTTCCCGCTCCCATAATCTCTTTGCTCTCACCTTCCGCGACTGCAGGATAAGCGGTTGTTTTGCGGCGACGCAGGTCGTTGGGCAGTTGCGACCTCAGGATCCAGAGTCCGATGGCGGTCGCGGCCGCCCAGGTGATCGAAATCAGCGCGAGCTGCAGCAGGTCCGCGACGCGGCTGCCTTGAGCCGACACCAACGGTGTGATGCTTTTTGCTACTTCAAGGCTGACGCCTCCAGCGACCACGGCGATCAACGCGGATTTACCCAGCTCATCCCATCGCAGCGTCCTCAGCGAAACCAGTTTGCGCTGGTGCAGCAGCAAGGCCAGCGCCAACAGGTTCGCTCCAATGCCAATATCGGACGCCCACGCGAGGCCAATCACCCCATACCTGTGGAAGAGCACTGAATACACCGGCAGTGAAGCGCTGGTGATCACCGTCACCGCAGCCATGGGAGTCAGCGTGTCGCCCGAGGCGTAGAAAGCGCGAGCATAAAGTCCCTGAGCCGACCAGAGAGCCAGTGACAGCGAGAACCAGAAGAAATAGACGGCAGTAGTTTGCGTGTCAGACACCAGAAATCGTCCGCGACGATACACCAGATCGATCAGCGGGAAGGCGGCGGCCATCATCCATCCCGTTGCAAGAAACGAGGCAGCCGACACGCGGTAGACCGAATCGTTGACCGTATCGGCAAATTCTTTCAGGCGCTTTTCGTTGAACAAGCGCGCGAAAAACGGCAGCGAGGCCTGTCCCGTGGCCTGCCCGAGAACGGCGATTGGCACAGCAAACAATCTCTTCGCGTAGTTGAGGCGGGCGATGTCGCCAATGCCGCTCGAAGCATAGTGCCGCAGGATCCAGTCATCGGCAGTCACCAGTGAAACACCAAGCATCAGCGGAACCGAAAGCTTCACCCATTCGCGGAACGCAGGATTAGTAATGTCGAACGACGGACGGTATCCCGTGCCAATGCGCACCGCTCCGATCACGCTGGCCAGGAACGGACCTACCACGCTCCCTACCAGAGCACCGTAAGCCAGCGAGGCAATCCCGAAGCGGTGGCCGCCGATCACGCCTCCCACGATGATGAACACGTTGTAGAGCAGCGGCCCGAAGGCGGGGAAGAGGAAAAGACGGTGGGAGAGCAGGACCGCGGAAACCACTCCCCCGACGTAAAAGAAGATCTGCGCCGGCAGCAGGATGCGGGTCAAGTGAACGGTAAGGTCCACCTGCGCCGGCGAAAAGCCATGAAACATCCAGCGGACGAACTGCGGAGTAAAGATCTCTGTGAGGATGGTGCCGGCAATCATCACCGTCGACATGACAGTAATGACGATCGAGAAGGTCTTCTGCGCATCGGCTTCGCGCTTTTCCGCAAGGAACCGCGTATAGATCGAGATGAATGTAATGGACGCCGCGCCCCCGGCCACGATGTAGTTGAGCCAGTCCGGCAGCGTGAAGGCGGCGACGTAGGCGTCGGTTTGAACGCCGGCGCCGAAAGCGTAGGCGATGTAGGCCTCGCGGATGTAGCCGATCACCCGCGAAAGCATGACCGCCGACATCAGCAGCAACGTGGCCGAGAAAGCCGTGTGCTGGTGCGAAGGGCGGAAGAACCGCAGAAGTCTGGTCATGGGCCGCAGGTTCGCGCCGGGAACGCCAAGCTTTCGCCACCGTCGCGCGAGACGTGAATTTCCTTCAAAGCCTACCAGAGCTTGTATCCGCGACGGAGTTTATCGTCCAAATCAGACTGCGATGGTTCCTTTATTGACACTGCCGAGGGTTTGGCAACGCGTTCTTGAGCAGATGATCTTCCGCCATAACGATCTGTGGATGAACGACTTGCCGCTTGAGGTCGAGTTGAGCCGCATTTGATGGCTGGTGCATCGACGCCGAGCGCTTTCCGCGCGAAGGTGAGATCGCAGGTGCTAGGTCCTGGATCTTAGGTTTTAGGCCGTCGCCTTCCCAGGCCGTTCCTTCCCAAGGACTAAGACCTAAGACCCAGAACCCAAGACCCAGAACGAAGACCAGTCCGGAGGCACCCATGCTGAGTCGTTTCCTGCCAAGTCCCGGTTCTCAAACCATGACGGAGTTTTGTGAGCAAGTGAACCCGCGCGTACTGCTCGAGATGAAGCGCGCTCGCCCGTTCCCGGAGATGCAGCGCCTGCAGGAAAGCTGGGTTGCGGCGCATGAAAGACGCGCCCTGCTGTGGCTGGCCGCGCGAACGCCGCAATGGATCGGCCCCGACCAGCTCACGGGTTTGGGGTTGGCGGCGCAGGTCGGGGCGGGCGCGTGTTACGCCCTGGCCGCGTGGAACCGCTACGCACTGCTCGGGGTCATCTTCTGCCTCGCGTTGAACTGGCTGGGAGATTCGCTCGACGGAACGCTGGCGCGAGTGCGGCGACAGCTGCGCCCGCGCTACGGTTTTTATGTGGACCACATGGTCGATAGCTTCGGCGCTCTTGCGCTGATGGGTGGTCTCGCCTTGTCGGGATACATGCATCCCGGCATCGCAATCGGCTTGCTGGTTGCCTTCCTGATGCTTTCGATTCAGTCTTATCTGGCGGTGCACGCCCTCGGCGAATTCCGCCTTTCCTTCTGGCGCTTCGGTCCAACTGAGCTTCGCCTCCTGTTGGCGATCGGCAATCTCGCGCTACTTTGGAAGCCGCGCGTGCATTTTCTCGGAGCGCACTATCGCCTGTTCGATATCGGAGGGACGATTGGTCTGGCCGGAATGGCGCTGATGGTAATCTTCTTCGCCGGGCAGAACACGCTGCGGCTCTACCGCGAAGAGAGAATCGCCAGTTGAGCACCGTTCCGGCGGAAAACTTCTCACGCGAGATTGAACCTCGAACCGAAAGGCGGGTATTGCGGCGCTGGCTGAAGTTCAACGCCGTCGGCGCGCTTGGGATCGCCGTGCAGCTAGCCGTTTTGCTTGTGCTGAAAGCCGGGTTCCATCTTAGCTATCTTCCGGCAACCGCCCTCGCGGTCGAAGCCGCAGTCGTCCACAACTTCCTCTGGCACGAGCGCTACACCTGGGCTGACCGCGTGCGGCCGTCATGGCGAAAGTCGCTGCCTCGCTTGATGCGCTTCAATCTAACCACCGGAGCGGTTTCCATCGCCGGCAATCTGGCGCTCATGAAACTGATGGTCGACTTCGGGCACTTGAATTACCTCCTCGCGAACGCCATCGCCATCGCGCTGTGCTCGTTGGCGAATTTTCTGATAAGTGAACAGTGGGTCTTTGAAAAGGAAGCAAAACCCAAACAGAACACGCTTGCCGTGCCGCCCGAGTGATTCCATACTCGAACCATGCCGGGCCGCGCCGCCGTGAAATGTGTGTTCGTGTTGGCGCTCGCAGCGTTGTGGGTGACATCGTCTCCCGCGCAGACACCTTCGCCGTCACCCTCCTCAGATCACGCCACCGCCGCTCAGAAGCTCACCGTCAGCGTAACCGACGAAAACGGAGTGGCTGTCGCATCCGCACGCGTGCAATTGCAACCGCCGGCGCCGGCCATCCCTCTGCGCTGCGGAACCGATTTTGCCGGGCGTTGTGAATTCACCGACGCGCCCTCTGGAACTTGCGAGCTGCGCGTCGAGAAGATCGGTTTCTACGCTGTAGTTCAGCCCGATGTACAAGCAGGCGTCACCGCCAATGTGGATGTGACCCTCACCCATGAGCAGGAGGCCCGAGAAGTTGTGAATGTAGTCGAATCCGCGCCGGCCATCGATCAGGCGCAAATCTCCTCCAAAGAAGAGCTCACCTCCGCCCAGATTATCGACATCCCCTACCCGGGGTCGCATGATTACCGCAATGCGCTGACTTTCATCCCCGGAGTCACGCCCGATGAATTCGGCCAGGCTCATGTCGCGGGCGCCGAGACTTACCAGACACTTTTGCTATTGGATGGCTTCAACATAACTCAGCCCGCGAACGGCGAACTGGCGGCGCGGACCAGCGTCGAATCATTTCGCTCCATCGAGATTAGCCCCAGCCGGGAGCCTGCGGAGTTCGGCAAAGGTTCGGGCGGCGTGCTGAGCCTGAACACGCGCATGGGCGACGATCACTTCCACTTAACTTCCACGGACTTCACCCCCGGGTTGCAAGACATTAACGGGATCTCGATTGCCCAATGGGTGCCTCTCGTCACCATGTCAGGCCCGATTCGCAAAGGGAAAATGTGGTTTATCGATGCCCTCGACGGCGAATACGACAACAACATCACGAAGCAACTGCCGCCCGGCTCCGATGCCGACCACATCTGGCGCGTGGACAACCTGGCCAAGCTGCAATCGAACCTGACCACTCGCAACATCGTGACGGCCAGCTTCCTCTCGAACTATTATCACGATGAATACGCGGGGTTGTCATTGCTCCAGCCGCAGCCGACCACCCCAACCGATGTCGAAACCGCTTACCTCGGCTCGCTGAAGGATCAATATTACTTCCGCGATGGAGCGCTGCTCGAGACCGGATTCGGCGCGAATCAGTACAGCGTCACGCTCACTCCGCAGGGTGACGCTTCCTACATCCAACTGGTCCCCAGCCCCGCGTTGAACCAAAGTTCCGCGGGCAACTACTACCTGCGCCAGAACAGTGTCGCGCGCAGAATGCAGGGTCTCGCGAATCTCTACCTTCCACCTCATCAGTGGCACGGACGCCACGATATCAAGTTCGGCACCGACCTCGACCGGTTGAATTATGGCGCGCAATTTCTGCGGCAGCCGATTTCGTATCTGCAGCCGGGTCAGCCTCCGGCGGGGCAGCTGCCGGAGCCGTGCCCCACGGATGTGAACGGAGTTCCTGTGATTCCGGCGATAACCTGTACGCGCTATTCGGTGTTTTCTGGAGGCAATTACTCGACGACTTACAACTCCGAGGCCAGCGCCTACGCCGAGGACCGCTGGCTGATTACAAATCGGCTGCTGATTGAGCCCGGACTGCGTTTTGACTGGGATGAAATCATCCGCACCCCGCTGTTTTCGCCACGACTGGCCGGGACTTACATTTTCGATGACGAGAGCAATACTAAACTCTCGGCGGGAATTGGGGTTGTCTACGATGCGACCAGCCTAGGATTAATACATCAACCCTTCGAGGGGCAGCGGGTCGATTATTTTTTCGATTCGAACGGATGCCCGCAGCAAGCGGACGGCACGAGCGTCCCCTGCAACCAGCCACCAGCGCCGGAGCCCGCGGCAATTCCCGTCGCGACCGCGTTTACTGTCAACCGCAACAACCTCGCCGCCCCGCGCTATTTGAACTGGAGCATCAGCCTGGAGAAGAAACTGCCGAGGGCCATCTTTCTAAAACTGGAGTTCATCGAGAAACGCGGCGTGCATGGCTTCGCTTACAACACTCTGAATGGCGCAGTTGACGGTACGTACCTCCTCGGAAACGGACGCGACGACCGCTACGACGCTTTCACCGTAAGCTTGCGGCACAGTTTTCGCCAGCGCTACGGGATTTTCGGCGCCTACACTTGGTCTCGCGCGCACACGAACCAGGTGTTCGATTTCAGCGTGGACATTCCACTGCTCAGCCCGCAGCTGCCCGGTCCGTATCCCTGGGATACGCCCAACCGCTTCGTAGGATACGGTGTGCTGCCATTTTTCAAGCTGCCCATCCTCCACAAGATCGACCTGGTCTATTCCGCCGAAGTACGCACCGGCTTACCTTTCCTTGCGACCACCGACCAGGGAGAAATTGCTCCCGGTGCCCCTCCCGGAACGTTTCGCTTTCCCGCCTACTACACTTTGAATCTGCAGTTCGAAAAGCGCTTCCACCTGTTCGGACGTTATTGGGCTCTGCGCGGCGGCTTCGACGACATTACGAACCACGCAAACGTGATAGAGGCAGATGGGATTCTTGATCCAACTCACCCGTCTCCCACCTTCATCGACGGCAACGGGCGCGCTTTCACTGGACGCATCCGCTACCTGGGCAAACAGTGAGTCGCAAGTCTTGATTCTCAAATCTCAATTCTCAAATCTTCAACACAACCTTGCCGTAATTCTTACCATCCTGCAGCAGCCTGTAAGCTTCCACAGCTCGGTCAAGCGGCAGGACTCGTCCGATCACCGGGGCCAGCCTGCGTTCAGCGATCCACTCGGAGAGCCGCTTCCATGCCGGTTCCATGATCTCGCGCTTTTGCGATAAATAAGTCAGCCACAGACCCTGGATGCAAGCAGATTTTGCATATAGTGCCCGCACGTCAAGTTGCGGAGGCTTGCCGGTGGCGCTGCCGTATTGGATCACGCGTCCGAAATCGCGCAGGCAGCGCGTGCTCTTCGCCGTATGCTCCCCGCCCAGCATTTCAAAGACCGCGTCCACGCCTTCGCCCCTGGTTAATTCCTTCACGGCTTCTTCGTAGTCCCGTTGCTTGTAGTTGATGGCGTGCTGCAGACCGAGTTCCTTCACCCGCGCCAGCTTCTCCTCCGACGAAGAAGTCCCATACATCTCAACCCCGAGAATGTGTCCGATCTGCACCGCCGCCGTACCCACGCCTCCGGCCACAGCGTGAATCAGCACGCGATGCGTCCGGCCAACAGCCGGCGGCTGCGTCATCCCCGCCTGCCAGTAGCCCAGATATGCAGTGAAGAAGTTGACGGGGAAGGCAGCCGCTTGCTCGTCCGTCCAATGATCAGGGATGGGCCACAACAGGTTCGAATAGGCGGCAACCTTCTCGGCGAAGGCTCCCCACTGGATGTATCCCATGACCCGGCGTCCGCTGCTCTCTTCCACGCCTGCGAACTCCCGTCCGGCCACCAGCGGCGGCAACGGCGTTCCGGGATAGCCGCCTTGAGTGGTCATGATGTCGGCAAAATTCAAGCCTCCGGCCGTGACCAGAACCAGCGTCTGCCCCGGCTTAAGCGCAGCCTCCGCAGTAGGTTCCGCAGCGTCTTGAATGGCAAGAGCGTCCGGGCCCGACAAACTCGTGATGACCAGAGCTTTCATGCAGGGAAGTCTAGCAGGATGGACGGTTTCGGCCGAGCTAGCGCTTTCTTCGTTGTGCCGGATGCATTTCTTCCCTGCCCGTTTCTACCGTCAGGTATATACTCTTGGCGTTGGTTTACTGAGGACTTCCGGCCACGCCTCCACGGGCCGGACGGGGCGTACATTCATTCCCCTAATTCTTGCGCGCCCCGCATGCTGATTTGCCGGTTCCCGCCCGGGGCGGCGAGGAAATGGCACCGGTTGCGACCCTCCAGACGTTTGGCGGAGCTGCATCCGGAGGAGGTCCTATTGTGGATTTGATTGTTGTACGCCTTCTTTTTGTCATCGTAGTTTCGGCTACTTGTTACGTAATTGCTCCCTTCGGATTGCCTCGCAACCTGGACGCGGGAGTAGGCGCGCTGGTGGGGGCAGGAATCATTCTGTTCGAATGGAAGCTGCGCGGCGTAAGCCTCAAGCGGCTGATCGGCGCCGCCATCGGAAGTCTCCTCGGCATTTGCGGTGCCTACCTGTTTGCCCTGGTTATCCGCAGCAGTGTGCCCGCCGGCAGCACCCAGAGTTTCCTGCAGATTCTGGTGATGTTGCTCATGGCCTACGTGGGCTTGGCGGTGGGAGCGAACAAGGGCGACCTGCTGAACTTAGCTGCGCTGGGTGGAGTCTTTGGCGGTGAGAAGCAAGGCAAGAAAAGCTACAAGATCCTCGACACCAGCGTCATTATCGATGGCCGCATCGCCGACATCGCAGAGACCGGGTTCCTCGACGGCATCATCGTCACCCCGCAGTTCGTCTTGCGAGAGCTGCAACTGGTGGCCGATTCGGCCGACTCGCTCAAACGCAATCGCGGCCGCCGCGGCCTCGACGTCCTGCAGCGCCTGCAGAAAATGGCCACGCTGTCGATTCAGATTGTGGAAGATGACTTCCCCGCAGTCCGCGAGGTCGATCTCAAGTTGATCGAATTGGCCAAGGTCTACGAAGGCAAGATCATCACCAACGACTTCAACTTGAACAAAGTGGCGCAGTTGCAGGGCGTCGAAGTGCTGAACATCAACGAGCTAGCAAATTCGCTCAAACCTATCGTGTTGCCCGGCGAGATTATGAAGGTCTTCATCTTGAAAGAAGGCAAGGAATACAACCAGGGAGTTGCTTACCTGGATGACGGCACGATGGTGGTCGTGGACAACGCGCGAAAGATGATTGGCAAGACGATCGACGTCTCAGTTACGTCGGTGCTCCAGACGACTGCTGGAAAGATGATCTTCGGGAAGTGGGATGAACGCGCCTTCAGCCGCACCAGCATGGCAACCCCACCTGCGGTACCGGTAGTCGGGAGCACGGCAGTTCCACCGGCGGTGGTTCCAAGCGCGCTGCTGGAAACGAAGCCCAGCCAGCCTTAAGGCCGTCGTCCGATGCTCCATTTCATGCCGTCGGGCTTGCCGCTTTGAATGCGAAGGCGAAGAATGCGGCCATAGCAAGAAAGGCAAACGCTACGAGATGATTCCAAGCCAGTTTCTCCTTTAGAAACGTAATCGCGAACATAATGAAGACGACGAGCGTGACGACTTCCTGAATGATCTTGAGCTGGAATCCTGAGAACTCGCCATAGCCCAGCCGATTCGCCGGCACCGCCAGACAGTATTCGAATAGCGCAATCGCCCACGAGACCAGGATCGCTTTCCATAGCGGCCAGTCGTGGCCGTATTTCAAGTGCCCCTACCAGGCGAAGGTCATGAAGCAGTTCGACAAAACCAGCAGGAGGACGGTGCTCATCGGGTTAGCGCTCCTTCAGTTGGCGTCAGAAATTGCTGATCGCGTGTTTCGGGCATAAAAAAGTAGAGAATACCAAGTGCAGCCGCTGCAATGGCTGCAAGGAAGAGAAAGCCAGCGTTGGAACCGAAATGATGCACGATGGAACCGGCAATGACCTGGCTGAGCGAAGCGCCAATGCCAACCGCCGTGCTGATGGCCCCCAGCGTGAGATTGAAGCGCCCTGAGCCCTGCGTGAGATCGGCGATCACGAGCACCGAGACTACGCCAAATATACCCGCACCCACGCCATCGAGAACCTGGATCGCGATCAACGCAACTGCCCTGCTAGTGAGGGTATAAAGAACGGCGCGAATCGGCAGGGCTCCGAAAGCGAGGAGCAGCAGTGGCTTTCTGCCCCACGTCCCCGCCTTTCTCCCCGACCACGAAGCGATCAACGTGATGACAAGCTGCGTGGTCACTACGCATGCCGACATGAACATCATCGAACTCCGGCCCTGGCCCTTGGCCAGCATCTCACCCAACAGCGGCAGCATTGCGGCATTGGCAAAATGAAACATCACAGCGCAGAATAGGAAAATGAGCAGTGGACGATCCTTGAGCAGCGCGCCCGCTCCCACGGCGTCGCCCTTTTCATCGCCTTCCTTCCCGCCTCGTGCCCGCGCGTAGTCAATCTCTTCCGGGTGAATGATGGGCAGAGTGAGGATGGTCGGGAGAGCGCAGATTGACACGAAGAAAAAGATGCTGCGATTGGAAAAGAAATAGCCCAGCAGTCCCATTGACACTGCGGCTACGACATTGCCCGCCGAGTTGAAAGCCTGGTTGCGTCCCTGGCGTCGATCGAACAACTTGTGTCCGACGATCCCCAGCGAAATAGCGCAGATTGCGGGAGCAAAAACGCTCGAGGTGCCTCCGATCAGAATCTGCGCCGACATGACGGCCCAAAAGGTTGGCAGGAGCGCAATCAGCAACGCCCCCACCGACAGTGCGACAATCCCGGCCGCAATCAGTGCCCGCTTGGATCGAAGACGGTCGACGAGCGCGCCCGCCGGGGTTTGGGTCAGGATTCCGGCGATCCCGCCAACCGTGAGCGCAATGCCAACTCGCTGTTCGTTCCACCCGTAGCCTGCGAGATAGATGGCGAGGAACGGCCCGACTCCTGTCTGCACGTCGGCGAGAAAGAAATTTAACCAGTCCAGGCCGCGCAGGGCCCTAGCTGGGGGCTCCTTGATATCTTCAGCTTTCAAGACCTTGGGGCCGGCTGCCACGCACAGCGGGCTAGAGTTCATGCGAATTCCACGGGACGTATTCTGGTTGATTGCGGCGCTGAGGATGCTTCATAAAGGTGTGGCCAGTGTTGAGTAAGGCCAGTTATCGCAAAAGCCGTCTTGCTTAGTTGCAGGAAAGCGATGTTTTGGCCAGTTTTTTCTTGGCGACATAGCGCGGTCGGCGGTGAGTCGATGCCTCTTCCATTTGAACTCCCGCGTCCGCGCTCGTATACTTACAGCCCGCTATGAAGGTTGTCGTGATTATTCCCGCTGCAGGGCTCGGAACCCGCATGGCTCCTGTGCCTGCAGGCTCCCAGAGCAAGCAAAAGAAGGCGCCGCCCTCCAAGCAGTTCACTGAACTAGGCGGCACTCCGATCCTTATCCACACGCTGCGCAGGTTCGCCGCCGTCGATGCAGTCGGCGAAATCTGGATCGCTCTTCGCGAAAATGAAATCGCAGGCTTTCGCTCCCGCCTTGAAAGCGAAGCCAAGGATGTTCTGAGGAAGAAAGTCGAGCTTGTCGTGGGTGGAGAGCACCGCCAGCAGTCGGTGGAGAACGCGCTGAACTCGATTGCATCCGCAGCGGATGATATTGTTCTGGTGCATGATGCCGTGCGCCCGTTTGTGACTGGCGAAATCATTCAAGAAGTGATCGATGCGGCGAAGAAATATGGCGCCGCGATTGCCGGCTTGCCTGCGGTCGACACCGTGAAGCAAGTCGAGCGTACGGCTGAGGGCGCGCTGATCAAGGCGACCATTCCGCGTGCCGGGATCGTGATGGCGCAGACGCCGCAAGGCTTTCGCTACAGCGTCATCAAGAAGGCGTTCGATGAAGCGTCGGCAGACGGCTTCGTCGGCACCGATGAAGCATCGCTGGTCGAACGATCAGGACACGCCGTGGCCGTCGTCATGGGCTCGCCGCGTAATATAAAGATCACAGCTCCCGCCGACATGGAACTGGCGGAGTTCTACTTAGGGAAATGAGCCACGGATTTTCACGGATTTCCACGGATCAAGATCGACGCCACCACGTAAACTTGCTGGTGATGAAACCCACGTCCCTCGGCCTGAAGCATTCCGAGCTAACCGAGAAGATCATCGGGATTTTCTACGATGTCTACAACGAACTCGGATACGGATTCCTCGAATCGACCTACGCTCAAGCGCTGGTCGTCGCCTTGGAGGAATCAGGATTCACGACTGCCCGTGAGGTTCCAGTGCCGGTGTGGTTTCGGGGTACAAAAGTTGGACAATACTATGCCGACCTGGTTGTTGAAGGAGTAGTTCTTCTCGAGTTGAAAGCCGCGCGGACCCTCGACTCTGCGCATCAGGCCCAACTTCTGCACTATCTTCGCGCAACCACAATCGAAGTAGGTCTGCTGCTCAACTTTGGACTGCGCCCCCAGTTCCGTCGCTTGCTCTTTGACAATGAAAGAAAGAAAATCCGTGAAAATCTGTGTGAATCCGTGGCTAAGGTTTCCGCATGAGAATTGGCTACGGCTTTGATTCGCACGAATTCCGTCCTGGGATTCCGCTGAAGATTGGCGGCATTGCGCTCACCCACGAGAAAGGATTGGGCGGGCATTCCGATGGAGATGTGCTCTTGCACGCGATCACCGACGCGCTGCTCGGAGCCGTGGCCGCCCCCGATATCGGTGCGTTGTTTCCACCCTCCGACCCGAAGTGGAAGGGCGCAGACTCCGTGGTGTTCCTGCGCGAGGCGCTGAAACGTGTGCGTGATGCGGGTTATGGCGTGGCCAACATCGATGCCAGCCTGATTCTCGCTGCTCCCAAGATTGGTCCTCATGCGGCAGCGATTCGTCTGCGCGTGGCCAAGCTGTTGGGAGTGCACTCCGATTGTGTCGGCCTGAAGGCTAAGACTCCGGAAGGGCTTAATCTGGAAAACGCCGCCATCGCGCACGTCGTCGTGTTGCTGGAGAAGGCGCCAGTCAAGGCACGGAGGAAAAAGAGACCCGCATGAACTCCCGCCTGCTTCGAGTGTGGCCGCTGCTGCCTGTGCTGGCGGCGGTTCTGGCCGTGGCTAACGCGTCGGCGAAAGAAGTCTCGGGTCCGCGCATTTACTCCGACGTTCGGGTGGTTGAAGAAGGGCGGGATCTCGCCGGTACCGAGTTGGAGCTGAAGATTGAGGGAAGCGTGGCAACTGGAGTTCTGAGGATCTATGATGGCCGCTGTGCGGAGCCCGTTCCGGTGACGGGCTCTTTCTCCGGCAGTACGATTCATGTTTCCGGCGAGGGCCAGGGCTTCGGCAAGATTGAGGTCACCGGCAGCGTGCATACCGGCCTCCTTGGCCAGGGCGATCATTTCGACGGCACGCTGAGGCTGGAGAGAAACCATACCACTGAGAAGATTCGGCTCAAGAGAATCGCGAAGCCGCACTGCTAGCGTTCCCTCGGCAGTCTTTCCAACTGCAATTGATCCTCATCGCAAGATGGTTTGCAATGCGAACTCATTTTCGAGTCGTCGATGACGCTTTTGCGGCAGCCTCAATCAGCGCGCGGAAGATGGCCCGGGAAGGTTCGTCTTGCTCGACCGAGCGCTCGGGATGCCATTGCACGGCCAGCACGAAGTGATTGGGGGCAGTTCCTTCCAATGCTTCGATGATGCCATCGTCGGTGCAGCGGGCAACGATGCGCAGGCCGTCGCCGATGTCACCCGCCGATTGATGATGCGAAGAGTTTACGGGCACAACGAGCTTGCTTTTGTGCTCTTCGATGCGGTTCACGATCTCCGCCAACTTGGAATCTTTCTCGATCTCGACTGCGTGAGCTACGGCGACCTTCTTTCCGGCTTCGTGGTTGACGCGGGTGCGCAACTCTTCCGGCAGGAAATCAGGGATGTGCTGGATTAGCGATCCGGTGCGGAAGACGTTGAGGCTCTGGAGGCCGAAGCAGATGCCGAGGACGGGCTTGCGCAGGTTGTACGCGTCCTGCAGCAGGAGTGCGTCGACCGCGTCTCGTCGCGGGTCGGCGGGCGCGGTATGCGGAGAGCGACTTGTGCCGAACCTGGCGGGATCGACATCAGCATTGCTGCCGGGCAGGAGCACGCCGTCGCAACCCGCGATGATCTTCAGGGCCTCGATCTTCATGACCTCGTCTGAGGGCTGGTCGAGTGGGATGCGCACGGGCTCGCCTCCGGCTTGCTCGATGGCGCGCTCGTATTGGGGCATCGCTCGCTCGGCATATTCCCTGTCGCCGGAATGGGGCATGGGAATAGCGATGCGGGGCGGCGTGTTTCCCGGCATCTCAGTTCATCCTTGCAAGCGCTGCTAAGGTTTTCGATTGGCGGTAGTGGCGGATTTCCATGACCAGCGCCAGGACGAAGATAACGCTGCCTGCGACCAAGGCTGAGGGCAGAGCGATGTGGCGGTAGGCAAAAGTCATGTTCGGTTGAACTGAGCGCAGAGCTGACACGGCGACGATTCCGATGATGCCGACGAGAAGGCTGACGGCGAATGAGATGAGGGTGCCGATGAAAGTCACCAGCAGAACGCGAACCGGGATCGCATACCAGCGGGGTGGGCGCGGGGTCGGCGGCATACTTCTAAGCTACACCATCAGTAGGCTGGGCAGCCCTTGATCCGGATTGAAAAAATCACAGATCGATATCGGCTAAAATCCATGGAATCAGTTGGTTAGTGGTATTCGACTTGGCCCTAATCCGGCTAAAGTATTGGAAGTAAAAGACTTACTTGCAAAATATTACATTCAAAGGACTTAGGGGATACTGCTTGGGCTAAGTGCTTTGGAATCAAATGGCCGGAGTGCAAAATATTGAAACCATGGGAGTTAGCCACTTGCTATTCGGATGTCAAAGAACTGGTACACACAGTGAATATATGATTACGCTCTTGGGGAGCTGGGTCAAGGGAATTCGTCCTTGGGCAACGGTGCTTCAGGGAGGAAGTGTCGGTGCGGCCGGCGAATAGCAGGCCCCCTTCGACTTCGCTCAGGCAGGCTCTCGACTCCCTATCACCGTCCTTCGGACGGGTGATACTCCGCTCCGGATGACAGGATTTAGGGCGCCGCCTGACGGCATGCCCTGGTGCGAATGTTTACGGTGTGCGGGCTGCTAATTGGGATCTTTCGCGGCTTGCGATTCGGTGGCGTGGACCAGGGCGGAGTGCATGGCATTGAGGAGAGGCTGGGCGTGGCCGTTGTAGTCCTGGGAGAGTTCCCACATGAAGACACCGCCGAGGTGGCGCATGCTCAGGGCGTAGGTGACTTTGGCGGCGGTGGAGGCGGGGTTGTCGTAGGTGATGAAGCCGTAACGCTGGGCGTTGGGGTCGAGCAGATAAGGTGCGGAGGCGAGGTCGTCGAAATATTCAGTCCACTTACCGGTGGTAAGAAACTCCTCGACCTGCGCGTAGGTGACGGAGGGGGCTCCGGCGTTTCCGCAGAGATCCTCGTCGTCGCAGAAGGCCCAGAGTTGGTAGAGGTCGAAGGTGTAACCGTAGAACGCGGTGCCGAGGTTGATCTGGTCAGGGGGCACGGCGAAGACGGAGAGGAAGTTCGTGGCGGAGGTGTCGAGGCTGCCTTCCTGTCCGGGGTCGAGCGGGCTGAGAAACAGCGGGGAGTTGTGGCCGGAGTGGTTGGTCCAGGCGCCGTGGAAGTCGTAGGTCATGACGTTGTAGAAATCGAGAAGAGGAGTCATGCCAGCGAAATCGTAAATGCCATAGGAACCGGGGCTCGAGGAAACAGCGGCCGAGATGATGTATTGTCCAGCGGGCATGAGGTCGCGGAGGTCACGGATGAGGGCGGTAAATTCAGCGGCCTGCACATTGTCATAGGGAACTTCGTAGTCGAAATCGACGCCGTCGTAGCCCTTGGCGATAGCAAAGGCAGCGATATTCCGGGCGAAGGTGGTGCGGAGCGCGGTATCGGCATCAATCTTCACGAACAGGCCGGCGGGCCCGCTGACGCAGAGTTCCACTTTTACGCCTGCGGCGTGGGCGCGGGAGATCAGCTGCGGCTGCACAAAACCGCTGGGGATGAATAGAGATCCATCGCCTTTCGAAGAGGGCGCGATATTGGAGTGGACGATGTGCGTGAGCTGGTCGTAGGGGATGGTGAAAGCGTCATAGGCAGGAATGCTGTAGCGGTCGCTGTACTGGTAGTAGGCGAGAAGACGCGGGCCGGAGGCGTGCAAGGCCGGAGCGAGCGTGAGAGTGAATAGCAGAGCGGCGAGGGAAGTCTTCAAGGTGAGGGTCATGAGGGCGAAATCCTTTGGAGTGGAAGTTTAGGAGGAAGGTAGGGGCGGGTCAAGGGCAAAGGCGAGAGCAATAAAGGAGGCGAGCCAGACGCGCCCTTCGGTCGCTATCGCGCTCTCAAGGCAGGCTCTGAGGAACGCTTGGCTCGCCCAGATCCTTCGCTGCGCAAAAGCGCTTGCTCACAGGATGACAAGCAAACTTCGCCACTACCGGAGACAGCGAGGCGAAGAGCAACCGCAAGAACAACAGCAAAGGCAAGCGGGCGGGGGGCGCCCGCTCTACACAAGCGGGTAGTGTATAAAAGAGTCATTATGTCGCAGGCAGCGCCAGCTATTACGCGGAGCCCCGCGGATGTGGTCCGGATGACGCCGGTTTCGCAGGCGGCGAACGGGGTTTGCTACGCGCTGGCGGGCGAGAGTTCCATCAGTTCGTTCGACCTGGAGCGGATGATCGCGGCGGTGCCTACCAAGATTGCTGCGGCGCTGAAGCGCAAGGCTTATTACTTTGTCCCGCTGACAGTGAGCCAGGGGGAAGAGATCCTGATCGCGGATCGGTATGACGTGGCGCTCAGCGACAATGCGGTTTGCCATCGCAATCTGAATCTGGGCGATTCGCAGTGCGTCTTCATCTCTACTCGGCTGATGGACGACAAGTTTTCGGTGGCATTCGAGTTTTACATCAACGTGGGGCACGCGCTGGTGGAAATTGCCGGAGTCTCGGAGGAATTCAGCGAGCTGGCGTGGAAACAGGTGGAGGCGGGGACGCGTGGCGAGACCTCGCTAGACGCCTTTGAAGCGCGCAAGCTGGCGACCGGCGGCGGCGCGGATGCGGAGCGCTTTAAGAACGAATATTTCGAGGCGACATTTTCCGACACGATCTCGATTTACCTGCTCTCCCTATTTCTGGATGTAGATTACTACGATCTGCGGGAGCGGGATTATCCGCTGCTGGCGCCTTCGGCGCTGGCGGAGCGGTTGAGGAAAGTGGCGGAAATGTTTCCGGCGAATGCGGGATTTGAGTTTGCGGTGTTGTACAAGCGGCGGGGTTAGGCGCAAGAGCGTTTGCCACGGATTTGCACGGATTCACGCGAATCTTTCCTGCAAGAAGCCAGCTCTCGGGGGCTAAAGCCCGAATCTTTCGGAGTCCCGGTGTGGCACGACCGGAGTCGTGCCTTTCCTGCTTTGGCGGAGACGGATTATCAGGCGCAGCGAGCGGTTGGCGGGCGAGGGCGCCCGCCGCACACCCACCCGGTCGAAAAAACTAGATCTTACTTATTTCCGATTACGAAGTTGACGGTGCTGGGTTGATCGGCGTTGACCGTGACTGATTTCTCCCACGTTTTTGGTTCGGTGAAGATGGGACGCTGCACGGTGTGCTCGGTGAGGACGTCATAGGCCTGTTCTTTGCCGGCCAAGCCCCAGCCTTCATGCCAGGCGACAATCTGATACGTGCCCGGGGGAACGCCGGTGAATTGGAAGCGGCCGCTCTCATCGGTGACGGCGTAGTAAGGATGTTGAACCACCATCATTTCCGCGTTCATCCAGACGTGTCCACCATTGCAACGAAGGTTGACGAGTCCGGGAGTCGACATGGTGCGGGAGGTGGTCTGATTGGTGAAAGGGAACGGCAGATTAAAGGTGGCGGCTCCATCCATGTGAATGGTGTGGAGGGTCGCGTCGGAGCTTTGCATCTGCAGCGCAGAATTCTGGGGCACGAGAAGAATGTGCGGGATGTAGCGGCAATGCTTCTGGTCGAGGTGACGCCTCTGCTCGGGGAGCTCCATGGCTTTTCCGGCGGAGATGTTCTTGAGGTAGACGATGGAGTTGGCGACGCCGCCCTCGGGGCCCACGATCAGGCGTTCGAGGCTGGCGGTTTTCTTGCCATCGGCCTCGCAGATCTGAGGATCTTTGGTAATGGGGAAATCGAGTTCGTGAGGAACTGGTCCTGACCATTTGACGGTTCCGGAAATGGTGCCGCCGTCGGCGACGCTGATGACTTTGTAATCGCCCTGGGCGGCGGCGAAGGTAGCAGCCGCAAAAATGAGCGCCAGGAAGGAACAGCAGGCAATCATACTCCGCATATATGAACCCCTAAAGCACACCACCCGTTCGGCGGGCAATCCGCGTCGTCGTGGAAGCGGGCTGAAATTTGGATCGATCGCTTACATTTCCGCAGGCAACGGCTTGCACCCGACTTGCGGGACAGCGCTGACAGGTTCCCCGCTTGCTCGGGGCAGCGCTCGTGTTTGCGGTCGTACCGATTCCAGCCGGGAGGACCGTAGGGGGTCGGTTCGTGTGCGTGGAATCGCTACAGATAAGGTGCGCTAATCTTCGGTGCGGGTCGAGATTACCAAGGTGGTGTGTCGGGTGGGTAGACGGAGGACACGGCGGGGATGGAAACAGGAATTCCTGGAGGCGGAAGGCTCGCGGACCTTGATTCAGTATTTGGAACATCAGTGGTCGGACACGGTGGGCAGGACATCTTGGGTCGGATGAGAGAGATGGATCGGGATGGCTTACAATCTTGCTGCCATGACGGTACGGGTACGATCGTTCGCGAAGATCAATCTTGGGCTGCGCATTGGGGCCCGGCGGGAGGATGGGTTTCATGAATTGCTGACGGTTTATCAGACGATTGGATTGCATGACGTGATCCGGGTGAGCGTGGGGCGGGGGAGTGGAATCGAGGTCCGGTGCGAGGATCCGAGGGTTCCGAAAGATGAATCGAACACGTGCTATCGCATCGCGGAGAAAGCGATGCGGGCGCTGGAGGCCAAGGGGCGGGTTGTCATCGACATTGAGAAACGGCTGCCGGTGCAGGGCGGGTTGGGCGGGGCTTCGGCGAATGCGGTCGCTACGCTGCTGGGGCTGGAGCGGGTGCTGAAGAAATATTTGCCGGCGCGGGAGCGGATGCGGATTGCGGCGGAAGTGGGGTCGGACCTGCCACTGTTCCTGGTGGGCGGCACGGTGCTGGGTGTGGGGCGAGGGGAGCAGGTGTATCCGCTGGGGGATTTTGCGGCGACGGCGTGTGTTGTGGTGACGCCGGGGGTGGGGGTATCGACGCCGAACGCTTTTGGGGAGTGGGATCGACGTACCGGAGGCGCGGGCGGGTCTGCGGTCGTGCAAAGGAGATCGTCAAAATTGACGCTCCCGACGGCATCCGATAGAATGGTTGAGCTTGGCCGTGAGCTGTCGGCGTGGCTGAGCGATGGTTACTCCGGTGCTCCTCGTCAGATTCAAAGGAGGGGCCGGGCCGAGAATCCGCTTCTCGAGCTTGTCCGGGCCGGGATCAAGAACGACTTCGAAGAGGTCGTCTTTCCTGAGTATCCCGAGCTGAGTGAAGGAAAAAGTGCGCTGGAGCGCGCGGGCGCGAAGTATGCGTCGCTGTCGGGCTCTGGCTCGACGTTGTATGGGCTTTTCGCTTCGAAAGAGGCGGCGCGCGCAGCGGTGACAAGGCTGCAGAGGCAGGGGTGGGCGGCGCAGGTGACGGTGACATTGACGCGCCGAGAATACTGGAAGCGGATTTTCGATTAGCAGTCGGTCCGGCGAATTTTTGATTGTTGATTTCTGATTGTTGATTGACAATGAGAGTGCTGGTTGAATGGGTTTCAATCGGCAGTCAACAATCCAAAATCAACAATGGTTTTTACTGGGCCGTCGACTAATGGTAGGTCAAGTGCCTTTGGAGCACTTTGTCTAGGTTCGAATCCTAGCGGCCCAGCCAAGAATCAGTTCTCAGTTCCCGGTTCTCAGTTCTCAGTTAAGAACTGGAGCCCAAGACTGAGAATCGAGAACTGAGAACTTCTTATGGCCACTCTAGTCACGCCGGCGGAAAAAGCGGAGAAGACCGAGAAACAAGCTCCACCCATGCCTGACGAGAAGGTAGATCGCAAGCAGCGCGCGCGGGTGGACGAGAAGTTCAAGATATTCAGCGGGACCGCGAATGAACCGCTGGCCGATGAAGTCTGCCAGTTTCTGGGAATGCAGCGTGGGCAGGCCGAGGTGAAGCGGTTTGCCGACGGCGAAGCTTATGTGCAGATCCAGGAGAACGTGCGGGGCGCGGATGTTTTCGTGATGCAGCCGACGTGCCGGGTGGTCCATGCGAACGGCAAGAGCACGAGCGTGGATGAGCACCTGATGGAACTGCTGATGATGATCGATGCGCTGAAGCGGGCATCGGCACGGCGAATTACGGCGGTGATGCCATATTTCGGCTATGCGCGGCAGGACCGCAAGGACAAACCGCGCAGCCCGATTTCTTCGAAGCTCGTGGCGGATTTGCTTACGACGGCGGGAGCTCACCGGGCGCTGATTGTTGATTTGCATACGCCGCAACTGCAGGGCTTTTTCAATATTCCGGTGGATCATCTTTTTGCTTCGCCGGTGCTGGTGGACCACTTCCGGAAGCTGAACCTGCCGAACCTCACGGTGGTTTCACCGGATGCGGGCGGCGTGGAGCGGGCGCGATTCTTCGCGAAGAAGGTCGATGCGGCTCTGGCTATCGTGGACAAACGGCGCGTGGAAATGAACGTGGCTGAAGTGATGCATGTGATCGGTGACGTGAAGGGGCGGACCTGTCTGATCATTGATGACCTGATTGACACGGCGGGAACGCTGGTGAAAACCGCGACGGCATTGATGGAGAACGGCGCGACCGAGGTGTATGCCTGTTCTTCGCACGCGGTGCTGTCGTACCCGGCGGTGGAGAACATTGCGAAATCCGTGATCCGCGAAGTCGTGGTTACCAACACGATCCCGCTGACTGAGGAAGCGAAGCGGGAGCCGAAGATTCGAGTGCTTTCGATTGCGGGCTTGATTGGGCGGGCGATTCAGGCCAATCACGAAGAGACATCGGTGAGCAAGTTGTTTGTTTAGATGAGCGCGTGGGCGCGAATTAAGGAAGCGAGCCAAGCGCGCCAGTATTGTGTCGCAAAGAACGCGACACATCGGGCGGGCGGCTCGCCCAGATCCTCCGGCGACGATAAGGCTGTCGCCTCAGGATGGCAAGGCTTGATAGCAATACTTTTAGTTAAAGGAAACGAAATTATGGCAACGACGTTGGAACAAAATACTCTGGAAGCGCAACCCCGGGAAGCCGGAACCAAGAATCAGGCCCGGCGAGTGCGCCGTGAAGGCAAGATCCCTGCTGTGGTTTATGGGGCGAGCAAGGAAGCCTTGGCGGTAAGCGTGGACCCGCGGCATGTGCTGCGAATTCTGCGCTCGGACAGCGGGCATAACACGATTTTCGATCTGGCGCTGCTCGGCGGCGAACGCACCAAGGCGATGATCGTGGACTGGCAGTACGAACCGATCAAAGGCCATCTGCTGCACATCGACCTGAAGCGCATTGCGATGGACAAGGCGTTGCGGGTTAACGTGCCGATCATGCTGCAGGGTGTGCCGATCGGGGTTAAGACCGAAGGCGGGATTCTGGAGCAGATTTTCCGCGAAGTGGAGATCGAGTGCCTGCCGGCAGATATCCCGAGCCATATTGACGTGGATGTGAGCGAGTTGACATTTGGCAAAGTGCTGCGAGTCTCGGATTTGCCGCACAACCCGAAGCTGAAGTTCCTATCGGACGCGAACCAGCCCGTGGCCCACGTGACCTCAGTGAAGGAAGAGGTTGTGGCTACACCGGAAGCGGTAGCGGCGGAAGCGGGAGCGGTTCCGGCCGAGCCCGAAGTGATCAAGAAGGGCAAGACGGAGACTGAAGAAGAGGGCGAAGCGGGTGCGGCCGACAAGCCGGAGAAGGGCGAGAAGAAGGCCGAGAAGAAGGAGAAAAAGTAGGGAAGCGAGCCAAGCACGCGATTATTGCGTCGCAAAGAGCGCGACGCTTCGCGCGGCTCGCCCATATCCCTCGCCGCGCGAAGAACGCTTGCTCGGGATGACAACTAGCCTTCAGCACGAGCGCAAGCGGAGGAAATTGATACGGCGTGAAACTGATCGTTGGTTTGGGCAATCCTGGTATCGAGTATCAGTTCACGCCGCATAACGTGGGGTTTCTGGCGGTGGATCGGATTGCCAGCGAACGCGGAGTTGAGATCAGGAACCGGCAGTGCCGGGCGCTGACGGGGAGAATGCAGGTTGGGGACGAGCCGGTACTGCTGGCCAAGCCCGAAACCTACATGAACTTGAGCGGCGTGTCGGTAAGGGATCTGGTGGCGGAATACGAAGTGAGGCCGGAAGCGGACCTGATAGTGATTCATGACGAACTGGATTTTCCGCTGGGCACGTTGCGGATTCATACGCGGCGGAGTTCGGCGGGGCATAACGGGATTGAGTCGATCATTGGAGCACTGGGCACGCAGGATTTTTTGCGCATCCGGATCGGCGTGGCTCCGGAGCGCAAGGTGGAGGACGGCGAGAGGTATTTGCTGTCGCCGTTTCGCAAGGCTGAGCTGGCTGTGGTGGACGGAATGCTCGACCTTGCCGCAGACGCTGCGAGAGCGATTTTGACTGAAGGTGCAGCGGCGGCGATGAACCGGTTTAACCGGAAAGAGAGCGAATAGGGAAGCGAGCCAAACGCGCGAGTATTGCGTCGCAAAGGACGCGACCCTTCGGCGCGCTTCGCTTGCTCAGGGCAGGCAGCATCGCGCGGCTCGCCCAGAT
This sequence comes from uncultured Acidobacteriaceae bacterium, assembly GCA_963827005.1. GTDB lineage: Bacteria > Acidobacteriota > Terriglobia > Terriglobales > Acidobacteriaceae > Sulfotelmatobacter. The sequence goes on along the minus strand of CAWGZD010000002.1, from coordinate 247,352 downwards.
CCTTCGGCGACGATGAGGCCGTCGCCTCAGGATGACAATTTTGGATGTGGCAAAGATTTGGAGACAGCAATGAATCGTACTTATGAGCTGATGTTTATTGTCCGGCCGGACATGGCGGATGAGGACCTTGAAAAGCTGCTATCGACTTTGGAGGCTACGGTGACGTCGGCTTCCGGGTCGATCAAGAGCATAGACCGCATGGGCAAGCGGCGTCTCGCCTACATGGTGCGCAAGTTTCGCGAGGGCATCTACATTTTGTTGACGATCGAGGGTGCGGGTACGGTGGTGCATGAACTGGAGCGGCGGCTGCGGGTGACGGAGCCGGTGATCAAGTTCCTGACGGTGCGCATCGACGAAGAGCAGAAGCGCCTGGACAAGATCAAGAAGCTGCGCGACGCGAAAAAGAAGGTGAGCGCGCAGCCCGCGGCAGTCGCGGGAGAAGCGCCCGCGACGCCGGCTGAAGCAGTACCCAGTACCTAGTAGCCAGTTCGCGGCGGGCGTTGTTGTTATTGGAGGAAGCGCTGCGGGCCGCGAGGAATTTGGGTCGCTAGGTACTGGCAACTGGGTACTAAGTAACTGATTTTAAGGAGCGTTATGCCTGAAGAGACGAAAGCACCAAGCGAGCGGCCAGAGCGGCCTGCCGGGGATGGACCGCGAGAGGGATTCAGACCGTCGGGAGACCGTCCGCGGTTCGGGGGCGGTGGGCGTTCGGGGCCGGGCGGTCCGCCGCGTGAAGGCGGACGCAAGTTTTTCCGGCGCAAGAAGGTTTGCAAGTTTTGCACGGAGAAGATTGCAGACATCAACTACAAGGATTACCGGCTGCTTGGCCAGTTCGTGGCCGAGAGCGGGAAGATTGTGCCGCGGCGGTTGACGGGCGTGTGCTCGCCGCATCAACACCGGCTGGCCTCGGCGATCAAGCAGGCGCGTAACATAGCGCTGCTGCCGTTTGCCGGGCGGGCATCGTAAGAAATCAGCCACGGATTTGCACGGATCTTCACGGATAGGGCTTTTTGTATTGCGTGATTTATCCGGGTTAATCCGCGCGAATCTGTGGCAAAGAATTTCCGAATCGGAGTCATATCATGGAAGTCATTCTCAAAGAAGATGTAAGCAAGCTGGGATCGCGCGGCGACGTGGTGAAGGTTGCCGAAGGGTATGGGCGGAACTATCTGCTGCCGCGGAAGCTGGCCATCCAAGCCACGGCTGGGAATAAGGCCGTGATTGTGCAGATGAAGGCTGCGTCTGTGCGGCGTTCGGCCAAAGAGAAGACGCAGGCAGAGGAACTGGCCAAGCAGTTTGATGGGATCTCGGTCTCGTTCACCCGGCGCTCTGGTGAACACGATCATCTATTCGGATCGGTCACTTCCGGCGACATCGCGGATGCGATTGGGAAAAAGGGGATCAACCTGGACCGGCGGCAGATCCAGCTGCATGAGCCGCTGAAGACCCTGGGCGAATTCACCGTGCCGGTAAAGTTGCACAAGGACGTGACTGCGCATTTGAAGGTTGTGATCGAGAAGGAAGCGGTGGCGGAGTAGGTTTCCCGCTCTTCGCTCACTGCTCACTCGGTCAGCCGGAACTCCGCGTGCAGCGCGGCGGTGGAGTCGTCGCCGAGCCACACGTCGAACTGCTCCGGCTCGACGACCCACCTCTTTTCAGTGGGACTCCAGAATTGCAATTCATCTTTTCCGAGCGTGAAATGCACGGTGCGTTTCGCGCCCGGTTCTAAAGCAACCCGCTCAAATCCTTTCAACTGCCGCACCGGGCGGGAGGCGCTTCCTGCGCGCTGGTGGATGTAAAGCTGGACTACCGCGTCCCCGGCGCGGCTGCCGGTATTCGTCACATCGGCTGAGACTTCGACCGTACCTCCGGTTCGCGCGGTTGATGTCACCTTCAAATTGTCGAACGAGAAACTCGTGTAACTCAGGCCATAGCCGAAAGGATAGAGCGGAGTGCTGGGAATATCCCAATAGCGAGACTTAAAATCGGGCGAAGTCTCCGGGTTTTGCGTGAGGTTGTGGTTGTAGTAGAGGGGAAGTTGTCCGGTGCTGCGCGGCCAGCTTACGGGCAAGTGGCCGGACGGATTGGCGTCGCCGAAGAGTATGTCGGCGATTCCGTTGCCGCCCTGGCTGCCGGGATACCAGGCTTCGAGAATGGCGGGGACATGCTCGGCGGCCCAGGAAATATCGAGCGGGCGCCCGTTGACGAGAACCAGCACGACAGGCTTGCCTGTCGCGGAAACGGCTTCCAGCAGGTCTTCCTGGCCGTTCGAAAGCTTCAGAGAAGATCGCGAGGCGTACTCGCCGCTCATTAGGTCGATCTCGCCCAGAACAAGAACGGCCACATCGCTTTGCCGTGCCAGGGTTACGGCATCGGCGATGGATTGATGCGTTTCCTGAGCGGTCTGGGCCGGTTGTTCCTTCATCATTGCGGTCAGTTCAATGCCTTCGAAGGGCGAAGGGATGTCGCGCCTGAGGTTGGGACCGTGCGCGAACGCTACGCGGACGGTGGAACCGACTTTTGCCTGGATACCCTGCAGAATGCTGATCGTTGGTCCGGGCTTCGTGAGCGCGCCCCACATGGAGAGCAGGTCCGCTTGGGCGTCGCCGAGCGGGCCGATGACTGCGATGGAATGAATCGTTTTGCCGGTCTTATCAAGAGGCAGGAGCCCGCCTTGGTTGCGGAGCAGCACTACTGAACGCTGCACGGCTTTGCGGGCGATTTCCTGATGAGCAGGATCATTCAGAGTCTGCTCGCGACGCGATTCGTCGACGTAGGGGTGCTCGAATAATCCCATGCGAAACTTGGTTTCGAGAATTGGGAGCACGGCATCGTCGATCTGCTGCATGGAGATGCGTTTCTGCTGCAGTTCGATCGGCAGATACTTGAGGTAGGTGCCGCTGGCCATGTCCATGTTCAGGCCGGCGGTGAAGGCCTTGTGGGCGGCATCCTGCGGGTCGCGGGCGTAGCCATGGATTCTCAGGCTGCGGACGGCGAACGCGTCACTGACAACGAATCCCTGGAACTTCCAGGTATCGCGCAGTACGTCGTGCAGGAGCCACGGGTTGCCGCTTGCCGGCACGTCGTTCAGATCCATGTAGGCGCTCATCAGACTGCCGGCGCCGGCGTCCACGGCGGCCTTGAACGGCGGCAAGTACGTGTTCCACATCTGCTCTTCTGGAATGTAAGAGGAATCGTAGTCGCGTCCTCCGTCGGCTGCTCCGTATCCGGCGAAGTGTTTCGCGCAGGCAAGCACTCGATCGGGCGCGCCTAACTGCTGGCCCTGAAATCCCAGGACCTGGGCGCGAGCCATGGCGGCTCCGAGGTAGGGATCTTCGCCAGCGCCTTCGACCATGCGTCCCCAGCGGGCATCGCGGGCGATATCGACCATGGGCGCGAAGGTCCACTGAATGCCGACGGCGCGCGACTCTTGCGCGGCCACGGCTTGCGCAGCTTCCACCATCTTCGTGTCCCAGGACGAGGCCATCGCGATCGGCGCGGGGAAGATGGTGTGGTAGCCATGAATCACGTCGAGCCCGAAGAGCACCGGAATATGCAGGCGGGATTGTTCGACGGCGACATGCTGCAGGCGGTTGATCTCCTTGGGATCGGAAATCCAGAGGATGGAGCCAGCGCCGAATTGTTTGAGGACTTCGTCCATCGACTGCTGCACATTCTCTTTGAATTCGTCGTCGTCTGTTCCGGGAAGCTGCGACAGCTGCGCGACTTTCTCTTCGAGAGTCATCTGGCGCAACAAACTCGTGGCTTTGTCGCGAATCTGCGCTTCCGTGAGAGGGTTGGTCCAGCTGCCAGCGGGGCGCGTCGTGGCCGTTTGTCCTGCGGCCTGATCGGGGCGGCCGAAAAGAATTATGAGTGCGATCGAGAAATAAACCCAACGAGTTCGTGCAAGATTCGTATCCAAGTTCTTGCCTCCAGCGCTTCATACCCGGTACTTCAGCAGGAACGGTTGGGAGTATACGCTACAGTCCGACGATTTCAGACACGGCAAGAGCCTTTAACTGAACAGTGCGCTGGGGAGTCCTTGAGTTGCACCGCTTCCAGGGCATTTGTCTTGCCAAAGCGGCAGTCCGCACCGTCATCTGCTGTTCTGTTTCCCGCTAAACCATTACGAAAGAATCACCTAGGGCGCATAAAATCCCGCGGCGGCCTATAATTTCTGCTCACGGTTCCACTGACTGACCGTCTATTCCTGTGCAAGCCCGGGTATGGCATTTGACACCGGGCGGTATAGGACATGACAAAACAATGCCGGCCGATGTTTGGGCAGTGACACTTGCGGTTGGTGCACGGAGCCACTCGGGGAAAACCAGAGTGGAGAAGGTCAGCGGTATCCAAACTGGTGAAAACCAGGCTGGCGAGATCCAAGCTGGTGAGAACCAAGCTGGTGAGAACCAGGACCCCCTGCGGGGCCGCATGGCTGGTCAAGAACGCCGCATCGACGATACGATCCTCATCCGTGAGGCGCAGCGCGGGAACCGCGCCGCCTTCGAGGAACTGGTGCGTCACTACGATCAGGCGGTTTTGCGGCTGGCGCTGCACTTGACCGGGACCGAGCACGACGCCCAGGACGTCTATCAAGACGCCTTCCTCAAGGCCTACAAGAACATTGGAAGCTTTCGCTTTGAGTGTTCGTTCTATACCTGGATTTACCGGATCGTGACCAACCTTTGCCTGGATCACCTGCGCAAGCGGAACGTGCGCAAGGAAGATGCTCCGGTGGCGACCGACGCCTCGGGAGGCGAATATAACCTGCTGGATCAGGTGCCGGATGGGCGAGCGGGGGCGAATCCGGAGCGGGATTTGATGAGGCGGCAGTTGGGAGCGCGCATCTCAGGGGCGCTGGAAAAGCTTACGCCGCGCGAACGCATGGTGTTTGAGCTGAAGCATTATCACGGATTGAAGCTGCGCACGGTGGGCGAGATTTTGCATACGACGGAAGAGACGGCGAAGAATACGTTGTTCCGGGCAACGCAGAAGTTGCGCGGACAGTTGGCGGATATGAGGTGAGGGCAAGGTTGCAAAGTTTCAATGTTTCAGGGTTTCAAAGACCTTGAAGCTCTGAAACCTCAGAAACCTTGAAGCGAGGTTTATATGAAATGTGAATGGGTGCGAGAGAACATTACGCTGCACGTTTATGGCGAACTGGCCGATGATGCGCGCCATGAACTGGAGCAGCACGTGGAGCGCTGCGCGGACTGCGCCGCGGAACTGAAGGCGGAGCAGGAGTTTCATGCTCTGCTATCGCAGGATCGCGCGGCGGAGCCAACGCCGAACCTGCTGGCGGCATCGCGCATGCGACTGCAGGAAGGGCTGGAAGGGGTTGAGCCGGGCGGATTCTGGCAGCGGCTGGCATTCGATCCGGCGAACTGGCTGCGGCAGGTTAGCTTCTCGCCGGCTCTGGCTTCGGTGATTTTGATTCTTGGCTTTGCCGGCGGAGTAGCGACGTCTTATCGAGTGTTCGATCGTCCGACTCCCGGGCCGGTGAACGTGACGGCTGTCACTCCCGCCGAGTCTTCGATCACCGGCATCCAGTCCATCACGCAGGAGCCGGGCACGAACCAGATCAACATCAAGTACAACACGGTTTCGACGCAGCAGACGCAGGGATCGATGAATGACCAGCGGATCCAGCAACTGCTGCTTTTTGCTGCGCGGAATAACTACAATTCGGGCGTGCGCATGGATTCGGTGGATCTGCTGACGCAGAAGCCGGATGTTTCACAGGTGCGCGATGCGTTGATTTATGCGCTACGTTACGACACGAATCCGGGAGTGCGGCTGAAGGCTCTGGATGGCCTGGGCGGCTTTGTGAAAGATGATGTGCGGGTGCGCGACGTGGTGCTGGAGGCTCTGGTGAACGACACGAACCCAGGTGTGCGTACCGAGGCGTTGCGGTTGATTGAGCCGGTCAAAGCGGACGGCAGCGTACGCGGTGTGCTGATGACGCTGGCCGCGAAGGATCAGAGCCAGTACATCAAGTCGCAAGCCCGAACCATGCTGGCGCAGTTGCCGGAGATCGATTAGTCCGAGCCGCGGCCTCTCGAGAAAGATCTGGAAGGCAGGCACCGGAATTGAAGTTGCATTCGAATACCGCTGACAGCGGTGATACAGAAAACGAGGTGGTCCATTTTGAAACGTTCGCCACAGTTCGTCGGGATGGTTTTCTGGCTGGCCGTGCTGGTGCCGTTGGCACTGGCGCAGGAGACAGATGCGTCCCATGGGAATGAAGCCGGAAGCCAGGTTGCGGGCACGCTGGCCGCAGCCAGGAACGTGAGAGTCAAGGTCGATATGGGTGCGGTGGTGGTGCGCGGGGGAACGCAGACGGGAATCAGCTACGTGCTGCATGGCCGTTCTGTTTCATCGGATCGGGATGCGCGCCGGCAGATGGGGGCGTTCAAAATCAGCTCCTATGTGAAGGGCGACACGGCATGGATCGTGGGCGAGTGGGAAGGCGGACGGCCGCACCGGTTTTCCGGCGAATTTGCGATCGACATTCCACGCGACACCGATTCGCTCAGGATCGAGACGGGCGGAGGCGGAGTGGAAGCGACGGGCGTCGCCGGAAGAGTGGACATTGAGACGGGCGGGGGAAAAGTTCGAGTGGATGACATTGGCGGTTCGGTGGACGTGCAGACTGGAGGAGACGCCATTGAAGTCGGCACGGTCGGCGGAGATCTGAAGCTGGAGACGGGCGGGGGGAACATTTCGATCAAGTCGGTGAAAGGGCAAATCCGTGCAGAGACGGGCGGAGGCAACGTGCTGGTGCTCTCCGGCGAGCAAGGCGCCGTGGTCGAAGCGGGCGGCGGGAACGTAGAGATACGGCGATGTATGGGCAGGGTGAAGGCGTCGACGGGCGGAGGCAGCATTAACCTGGGAGACATTGGCGGTCCGGCGGACATTCAGACCGGCGGTGGAAGCATTCGCCTGACTTCCGCAAAAGGGCGGGTAGGAGCGAATGCGGGTGCCGGGACGATCGAACTTTATGGCGTTCCTTCGGCGCGGGTGGAAACCGGCGCAGGGGGGATCACGGTGAAGTTCGTCAATACGGGCGCGGAGCGCAGCGATTCCATGCTCGAAACGTCCGCGGGAGACATTACGGTCTACATTGCGGCGGATGTTGCCATCAGCGTGCGAGCCAATGTGGACCTGGGGAACGGGCACCATATTACTTCTGACTTTCCCGACATCCACATCGCGACCGAAGGTGACAAGTGGGGGCCGAGGACGCTTACCGCGGAGGGTAAGTTGAACGGGGGCGGTCCGGTGCTGAAGGTTCGGACGACGACGGGCGATATCTGTTTCAAGCGGGCAACGCAGTAGTGAGCGGGGCAGTGGTGAGCGGGAAGAGCGCTTGCCTGATTGCAATAACTACGTTGGGTGACAGGAAACTGCGGTGCGTAAAACTTCAGGAGGTTGGCCATGCGCAAACAAATCTTGACCACGATTGCCTTGCTGCCGTTGCTGCTCAACCTGTCGCAAGCTGCCCAGCGATGGGCAGTTGATCCCACTCAGCCTTTCGGCATTCCCAGCGAAGATTCGGGGACGAGCGCTTATCTGGGCGTAGACATCGCGGATATTACCGCAGACCGGCTGGGGGCACTGAAGCTGAAGGAAGAACATGGCGTGGAAGTGACGATGGTTGATCAGGATGCGCCGGCGGGCAAAGCCGGGATCAAGGAACACGACGTGATTTTGAGCATGAACGGGACGGCCATCGAGAGCAAGCCGCAATTGCAGCGGATGATCCATGAAACGCCGGCGGGACGCGTGGTTACGCTGGGCCTGAGCCGCGACGGACAGCCCTTGACGATCAAAGTGCAGCTAGGCGACAAGCGCACAGAATTTGCCATGATGGGTCCGAAAGACAAGGACATGAAGAACTTCCATTTCGAAATGCCGCCAATGCCCAACATGCCGGACATGGATGTTCCGAACATCGGTGTGGTGTATGTGCACTCGTCGATGCGAAGCGGCGTGATGGTGGAGAATCTAACGCCGCAGTTGGGTGAGTTTTTTGGTGCGAAGAACGGAAGTGGAGTGCTGGTGCGGTCGGTGGAAAAAGGGAGCCGAGCCGACAAGGCGGGCCTGCGAGCCGGCGACGTGATCACGCGCGTTGGCGACCAGCCGGTGCACGATACCAGCGATTTCACCAACGCCTTGCACGCGCACAGCGCTGGCACGGTGACCGTGGCGGTGATCCGCGACAAGAAAGAGCAGATACTGACGATCACGTTGCCGGAACGCAAAGACTCAGGCGAGATGTTCGAGGAAAGCCTGGAAGCGCCCGAATTGGATGCGGAAACTCAGACGGAGTTGAGTGAAGTGGGGGACGAGATCGCCAAGCTGCGGCCGCAGATAGAACTGGCGCGGGAAGAAAGCCGCAACGCTTCGGAGGCAGTGCGCAAGACGTTTTGCGACCAGCAAAAGCTGAGGCAGGAACTGGAGCCTAAGATTCAGGAAGAGCTGCAGAAGAGCCGCGAGAAACTCCAGCAGGAGATGGAAGAGCTTCGCTTACAACCGGCCGGCGCCTCATTTGATATCTAGCCACTGACGTATCCAGCCGCCCGATGAATTGATCTAAGAGCCGGCCGAATGAGCGCGCGTTAGACAGCCGAGGCAGACTTTGTTTCGTCCGGCCTGCTTGGCAGCATAAAGGGCGGAATCTGCCGCTCTCACCAGTTCGTCGCGAGTGGCGCCCTGTTCGGGAAAGGCGGCGGCTCCGGCGCTGATGGTAACAGTGCGGGGGACGCCCGGGAACGGCCAGCCTTCCACCAGCTTCCGCAATTTCTCAGCGATCCTCATGGCCTGGCGGGCGTTGGTCTGGGTCAGGAGGATGCCGAATTCTTCGCCTCCGTAACGGCACACGACGTCGATCTTGCGCAGTTGCTGGTGAAACAGCGAGGAGACCTGGCGCAGAACTTCGTCGCCCAGTACGTGCCCGAATTCGTCGTTCAGTCGCTTGAACTGATCGATATCCGCCATGATGACGGCCATGCCCGTGCCGTAGCGGCGGGCGCGTTCAATCTCTTCCATGATGCGCAATTCGAAAAAGCGCCGGTTGAAAATGCCGGTCAGACCGTCAAGATAGGCGAGCTGTTTTACGCGCTCGACATAGTGGGCATTCTGGATGGCCGTGGCGCAGATGTCGGCGACCGATTCCAGGGACTGCAGATCACCATCGCGGAAGGCGTCAGCTTTGGCGCTATCGAGCGCGAGGACTCCCAGCGTCTGTCCGAACGAGACCAATGGGATGCACATGCGCGAAGCGGATTCTGCGAAGAACTTGGTGTTGCTGGGTGCGCGAGCGAGGTCGGCTTCCATCCTCGTTGTGCTGCAGGCAAGGATGCTGGCCCAAGGCTCGGCATTCGCCGGGAAGCGGCCGCCTTGCGGGACGCGCGGGGTGAGCGTTCCATGGTGAGCCCGCAGCACCAGGTCGTGATCCTCGCGTAAGAAGAGGGAGACGTGCGATACCCGGAAGGCATCCTGAATGAGCTGGCAGACTCTGCCTAAAAGCTCTTCCAAGTCGAGAACCGCGGTGGTTTGCTGGGCGATGGCGTTGATCGCCTGCAGCTGCCGGGCCCGTTGTTCCTCCAGGGAATAAAGCCGCGCGTTCTGCAACGCGATCGAAGCCTGAGTGGAAAACAGCGTGAGCAAATCAATGGTCTCGTGGTCGAAGTGGTTCAAGTGGTCGCTCTGGCAATCGAGCACACCGACCACTTCGTCGCGGACCATCAAAGGAATAGCGAGCTCGGAACGAGTCGACTTGGCTGAGCAGAAATAGCGCGGGTCCTGGCTTACGTCGGGCGCATAAACGGGCTGCTTCTTAAGGGCCGCAGCGCCGGTGATGCCCTGGCCGACAGGGAGTCGAGCCTTGTCCTGACCTTCATCCCAGCCAATCTGCGAGCGGACGTACAACTGCTGCGACGGCTTGTCGAGCAGCACGATCGCCACATTCCGCAGATGAAAATAGTCGCGTGCGATCGCCAGGATGCGCTGCAACACCTCGTCGAGATCAAAGGTGGAGAGCACGGCCTGTCCGGCATCGTACAGGACGGCAATGTTATTCATAGCTTAGGGATATCGTAACGTGACGGAGGCGTTTGTTAGAGGTTCCCAAGGTAACCAGGAAATCCCAGTGCAGAGGGGTCAGGGATTCCCCTATTTCCACCTTCTGGCGGTGCGAATCAGACCGTAGGCAACCAGGCAGAACCAGAAGTCCACGACCATGCCTGCGTCAAACTGGAACGGCCGGTGGCGCGGCAGAGGCAAGGAGGGCGCAAGGAGGAAGTACGCCACGTTGCCGAGGATTACGGCACATAGAGCTTGGATTAGATTTAGGAGCACCGAGGGTTTAGACACCGGCTCCTCGCATCGCGTGGCACGCTCACGGAATCGGTCCCACGGCCCAATAGCTGGTTCTCGACAGAACACTTACTCCAGGGGAAGGTTGTTTCAGGCGCGCCCGGATCTGATGGAGCCCGGGGCGTGGTCTTTCCGGTGAGAAGCTTAATGCGTAGCGGCTGTGTATGTGGTTGTTAAAGTCGACCAGTCGATCCTCGAATCCTTTGTGAGTTGTGAACAATTCATACTCACCCCCGGTCATCGATGCAATTGCCTTGGTGATGTTTTTCTTCATTGCATTCCTGGCCATCAGAAGAGTGCCGATGATGTCGGGAGGCGCGTCCCAGTACGCTTCGTCCCGGTTAGCACCCCGCTCCGTGTCGAGTACCTGCGAGAGTGAAGGCGAGAACGCCAATGCATAGATAGTGGTGTTGCTATTCCCGATGGCGGCCACGACGTCATCGGTTTTGCTCACATGGCTCCCATGGTCGCGGTTTTCACATACCAGGAGCAGTACCCGCTTGCGCTCGGGCGGCTCTTTTTCAAGCAAACTGACGGAAAAAGCCACGGCATCGCGAATCGCGGCACCGTTATCGCCTGCTTGCAGCCCCTTGAGGTCTTCGAGAAAGAAGTTTTCATCGTCGCTGAAGTCCTCGACCAGATTGACATGACTATCGAATTCGACCAAAGCTACTCGCGATCGAAGTTGATCGAAAACAGGAATCAGCATGGGGCCGATCCCGCGCATCCTGGAAAATTCGCGCCAGGCTCTCCTTCCTGTCTGAATGGCGACGACAACCGATGCCGGTTCAGATTCGGTGGAATCGTCCAAATGAATGGTCTGTTCTATGCCATCATCCTCGATCACGAAGTCTTTTTGCGTTAAGCCGTAGACGATATGGCCTTCTGCATCCTTTACGAGCGTCGGCACCAGTACCACATTCGACTGAACACGAAGATTAGGTTTTTGCTGGGCGATAGCCCCACTCAAAAGCAACAGGACTAATGGACAAACCCTCGCCAACATTATGGGAGGGATGATGCCCGATGCCGAGAGAGTTGCCTGCGCGCGGCCGATTGTTTGCCGGAACATCGCCATCTCGCGACCGAACGGCAGGCAGCGCATTTGTGAGCCGCCTTGCTGCTAACATTCTTTTGTAGCCATCGCCATGCTTGAACTCACCACGCCGGTGCAATACGTCAAGGGGATTGGTCCGCGACTGGCGGAGATTCTTGCCACCAAGGGCATTGCCACGGTGGGCGATCTGCTCAATTATCTGCCGTTTCGTTACGAAGACCGGCTGAATCCGCGCGGGATCGCCGAGTTGCGAGGAGGCGAAATGGCAACTGTGATCGGCGAAGTGCGCAACTCGGGCCTGTTTCGCACCCGCAAGATGCCAATCTTCCAGCTGACTGTGGGGCAGGGACGATCGAAGCTGAAATGCCTTTGGTTCAACGCCACGTACCTCAAAGACAAGTTCAAGCCGGGGCAGTTGCTCGCGCTTTACGGGAAGGTGGAGCAAGACTCGCGCAGCGGCGAACTGCAAATTATTCAGCCGCAGGTTGAGATGCTGGGCGATGCTGAGGGAGATGGCGCGGAGGACAAGGCGGCCGCATCGCTCGAAGTAGGGCGCATCGTGCCGATCTATGAGTCGGCCGGGCAGGGGCACATTACGGCACGCTGGTTTCGCCGAATCATCCGCAAGGCTTTGGACGATCTGACTCCCGAGCTGGCTGAAACGATTCCGGCAGCCGTGCGCGAGCGGCTGGCGTTGGTTTCGCCGCGCGAGGCGCTGTGGAAGGTGCATTGGCCCGAGGCTGGGGAGAGCTTTGAGCATTTGCAGTCATCGCGGACACCGGCGCATATCCGGCTGATCTTTGAGGAATTGTTCTTCACCGAGCTGGGGCTGGAACTGAAGCGGAGGCAGCAGAAGACGCAAACCGGAATTGCCTTCCGCCTGGACGACCGCGTGCGTCAGGCTATTAAGAAGATTCTGCCGTTTCATCCCACGGCGGCGCAGAAACGGGTGTTGAAAGAAATTGCCGACGACATGCAGCAGGGCCACCCCATGCGGCGTTTGCTGCAAGGGGATGTGGGCTCGGGGAAGACGATCATTGGTTTTCAGGCGGCGATCATCGCCATCGAAAACGGGTATCAAGTGGCGTTGATGGCGCCGACTGAGATTCTCGCGCAACAGCATTATTTTTCCGCGCGGAGGATTCTCGAGAATGCGGGATACCGCATCGTGCTGCTCACCGGCTCGCTGGAGGCGGACCGCAAGCGCGAAATTCGGCGCCACATTGCGCAGGGGAACGCGCAGCTGGTCATCGGCACGCATGCTCTGCTGGAAGAGAAAGTCGAGTTCGCGAAGCCCGGCCTGGTGATTGTTGACGAACAGCATCGCTTCGGTGTTTTGCAGCGCCTTAAGTTGATGAAAAAATCGGGCGAAGGGAGCGACCCTTCGGCAGGCTCAGGGCAGGCTCCTTCGGAAAGCCCGGGGCAGGTCGAGAAAAATCCGGCCGAGCCTGACGTTCTGGTGATGACTGCAACGCCCATCCCGCGCACGCTGGCGCTTACTCTTTATGGCGATCTTGACCTCAGCGTGCTCAATGAGCTTCCGCCGGGGCGGACTCCGATCGTCACGCGGCGAATCAGCGATGAGCGCTGCGCCGAGGTTTGGGACTTCGTGCGTAAGCAGGTCGCAAAGGGGTATCAGGCGTATGTGGTCTATCCGGTGATCGCGGAGAACGAAGAGACGGAGTTGAAGGCCGCTGTCAAAATGTATCGCGAGCTGAGCGGGAAAGTATTCACCGATCTGAAGGTGGGCTTGCTGCACGGCCGGCTCGATTCCGAGTTGAAAGATCAGGTCATGCGCATGTTCCAGAAAGGCGAATTGCAGATTCTGGTTGCAACCACGGTGATTGAAGTGGGCGTGGATGTGCCGAACGCGACGGTGATGGTGATCGAGCATGCGGAACGCTTTGGCCTGGCGCAGCTTCACCAGTTGCGCGGGCGAATCGGGCGCGGGGCGGCAAAGTCCTACTGCGTCTTGATGACAGGCGGCAAAGTTACGGAGGAAGGCGAGCGGAGGCTTGAGGCCATGGTGCGGACCAACGACGGTTTCCAGATAGCAGAGCTCGATCTTGAACTGCGCGGGCCGGGAGAATTTTTCGGTACCCGGCAGGCGGGGATGCCGAGCTTCCGCGTGGCCAATCTGATCCGCGACCGGAAGTTGCTGGAACTGGCCAAGCGTGAAGCCGCGGCGGTGATGGACGGGCCGAACTCCGAAGTGACGCAGGTGGAGATCAGCCGCGCGCTGGTTGCGTTGCGCACGCGCTGGCAGCATACCTACGGGCTGGTCGAGGTGGGCTGAAGAAGCAAGCCGAACTGATAGAATCGAAGCGATGGCAGGAAGTTCACAACTGATTCAGATCGAGCTCGGGCCGCCGGTGCGGATGCCGAAACCCGACTGGCTGCGGGCGAAAGCGCCTGTGGGCGACAATTTTCACGAGCTCAAGAAGCTGGCGCGAGGATTGGGTCTGCACACCGTTTGCGAATCGGCGCAGTGCCCTAACATCGGCGAGTGCTGGAATCACAAGACCGCGACCTTCATGCTGCTGGGCGATATCTGCACGCGCCGCTGCGGATTCTGCGCGGTCCCGAAGGGCCGCCCAGAGCCCATCGACTGGGACGAACCACGTCGCGTGGCTGAGGCTGTGGCCACGCTCGGTCTGAAGCATGCGGTCGTAACCAGCGTGAACCGTGACGATGACAACGTTGGCGGGGCCAAAGTTTTTGCCGAGACCATTCGCGAGATTCACGAGCTGGTGCCGGATTGCCGGGTCGAGGTCTTGATTCCAGACTTTCAGGGGCTGGAAGAACCGTTGAAAATCGTGCTCGAGGCGCGGCCCGAGGTTCTCAACCACAACACCGAAACTGTGCCCCGGCTGTATCGCGTGGTGCGGTCGGGTGCGCGTTACGAGCGCACGCTCACGCTACTTGAAAATGCCAAGAAATTCTCTCCTGGCATGGTGACGAAGAGCGGGGTGATGGTTGGGCTGGGGGAATCCACGGAAGAGCTGATCGAAGTGTTCCGCGATCTCGGGGGGCGCGGCGTCGATATTCTTACAGTAGGACAGTATTTGCGTCCTTCGCGCGACCATCTGCCCATCGCACGCTTCTATACACCCGAAGAATTTCGCGAGTTACGTGAGGAAGCGCTCCGCTTCGGTTTCCGCCACGTCGAGTCCGGGCCGCTGGTGCGGTCAAGTTATCACGCGCACGAGCAGGCTGAGTCCACCTCCGCGCCGCGCGTGGTGTCCTAAACGCGGTATGGTGACCGCGCTTCTAGTGCTGCTGGGCTTTTTCGCTGGATTGCTCGGAGCCTTGACTGGAATTGGCGGCGGCGTCCTGCTCACTCCGCTTCTTGCACTGCACTTCGGAATACCTATCCGCGAAGCGATCGGCACAAGCCTTGTGGCCGTGATCACCACTTCGGCCGCGAGTTCCTCAGTTCATCTGCAGCGCCATACCACTGATATTCGCCTCGGCATGACGCTCGAACTGGCAACCGCGTTTGGCGCGGCCGTTACTGCCTACCTGGTCGGCTACTTCAACCGCAATGCGCTGGAAGGATTGTTTGCCGCTTTCCTGCTGTACAGTTCCCTCACCATTCTGCTGCGCGGCGGCAAAGTAAAAAGTGAAGAACAGGAAGAGGCACCCGTCAGCAACGACGGTGAGATCGTGATTCCGCCGTATGAGCCCCAGCGCTATCCGTTGGGCCTGGGTGCGTCTCTGGTGGCGGGCGGGCTTTCCGGATTACTCGGCATTGGCGGCGGTCCCATCAAAGTTCCGGTGATGTACCTGTTCATGAATGTTCCGCTGATGGTGGCGACGGCCACGTCGAATTTCATGGTCGGAGTTACGGCAGCGGCGAGCGCCATTGTCTACTACAGGCGCGGAGATATTCTTGTGGGCGTCGCCGCTCCGCTGGCAGTTGGAGTCTTCGTGGGCTCTCTTCTAGGCGCACGACTGGCGCCACGCATTAAAACAAAATACGTCGTGTATCTGCTGGTTGCGATCATGCTCTATCTTGCGGGACATCTGCTCGTGCACCTGTTCACAGGAGGTTCCGCATGAGCGAGCTTCGCGAGCCGGCATTTGACCGCATAGTGGCGCTGGTGCTGCGCGTGGGCGCGTTCGGCTGTTTCTTCATCATGCTGGCGGGCTTGCTGATCGGGCTTTTCGTCCACGGCAGAATACCTGGGGAGATCGAACGAGCCGGTGTGCTGCTGATGCTGGCCACACCAGTGGTTCGTGTGATGGTCGCGGGAGTGCTTTTCTTGCGTGAAAAAGATTGGAAGTACGGAGCAATTTCGTTTGGAGTGCTCGCCATTCTTCTGCTCGGCGCAATTTTTGGTATCGGAGAACACTGACGGGGAATTGAGTCGTTGGGCGATCGAGCGATTGCAAATCCTTCGAGGATCTTCAATCACTCAGTCGCAAAATCGTCCGATTACTCAATCAGAAGATGTGGAGCTTGATGCTGAGATATTTCTTGGGATTCTCGCGGATCGCTTTTATCAGCCCCTGAGTTTCCTCCAACATCTTGTTGGCATTGTTGTAGAGCGTCTCGTCCTTGAGCAGTTTTCCGGCCGAGCCCTTGCCGGCCTCGAGATCGCTGGTTAGCGCCGCGAGCTTGGTCATGGTGGTGTCGATCTTCTTGGCCAGTTCCTCGTCCTTGAGCAACCTACCCGCAGTCCCCTTGCCAGCATTCAGGTCTTCGCTCACCTTCTTCAGGTTGGCCACGGTGTCGTTGGCGTTGTTGTAGAGCGTGGGGTCCTTCAGGAACTTCCCGGCCGTTCCTTTGCCTTGTTGCAGATCGTCGACTACCCCATTCATCTTGTCGAGGGTAGCGACGAACTTGTTGTACGCGTCATTGCTGTTGATCAGCTGGCCGAGGCTGCCTTGTCCCTTGGCGATCTCATCGACAACGCTCTTGAGTTCTGCAACCGTTTGCGAGAAGCGGTCATACAGCGTGGGATCGTAAATGAGCTTGCCAAGAGATCCCTTGCCGCTTTCCGCGAAGGCCAGGATGCGGTCGGCGCGCTTCAGCAGAGCGTCCATATTCTGCAGCGTACTCTGGCTGGAGCGCACGACTTCGTTGAAGTCGGGATGCACCTGGGTTGGAAGCGTGTCGCCATCCTGCACCTGTGGCCCGACGGCCTGTGAGCTGTCGATATCCAGATAAGTCTCGCCGAGTACGCCGGCGGTGTCGAGCGATGTAACCGAATCGCGGCGGAGGTTGAAGTCGTATTTAGTGCTCACCTTCATGATGATTTGCACGGGAGTGAGCTGTTTGTCTTTTTCGCGGACAATGAGAATTTTTGAGACGTTGCCGATATCCACGCCACTCAGCCGGACCGGCGCACCCACGCGCAGCCCCTCCGCATTGTCGAAGTAGGAGACCAGGGTGATGCGGCGGGAGAAGAAGCCGCCGGTTCCAGACATCAGAAACAGAAGCAGCGCAAGCACCATGCTGGCGATAATCACCGTTATGCCAACCCGAAGTTCCGACCATTTGATCTGCTGCTGGCTGGGCACTTGATTTCCTCAAACCGTAATGTGCGTATCTCCGGCTGCCGTGGCACAGGGCAGACCAAACTGGCCCCGCTGTGCCTGCAGCATCATAGCAAACTCGGCGCCCAGGCTTAAGGATGTTGTGAGCGAAGGGCCGGCAACAGCGCCAGGGCAAGCAGATAGGCCGCAATCCCGCAGACCAGGGTCGCGGTCAAACCAAATTGAATCGCGATGACCATAGCCAGCACGGATCCCAATACGCTGGCAGCGGCATTCATCGCCCAGGCCCACTCCACGGCATTGTCTGCGTCAGTCGCTCCGCCCCGCACAGCAAGGACGGAACATGCCGCCAATGCGCGCAGGCCCGTGGGGAATGGCATCCCCATCGCGAAGCCCAGCGGTGCCAGGAGTACGCCGCTAATCATCAGCCGGTAGCCAAACCTGAGGCCCACCCAGGCAGGCAGCGCCCAGGGCAAAAGGAATACGTCGGCGATTAGCGCGAGGATTACCAGCAGCAGCGGCATCCAGGCCATTTCCGTGCGAGGCAGCCAGCGCCGCGAAAACAGGCTGCCGGCCCCGCTCGACAGCATCAGGAGAAAGATAACTACGGTCAGCGCATAGGTAGGGTGCCCTAGGAAAAGCACGAAGCGCTGAATAAATGCGATTTCCACAAGGATGTAACCGAGACCCACGGCCACGAAATAAAGTAGCGGAAGCGGGGACTGACGCCCTGCCTGAAGCGCGAGCGGCAGAATCAGGAAGCCCAGCACTGCAGCCAGAGAAATCGCCAGCACCAAAATCAGCACCAGCACTCCCAGGTTCACCTTCCAGTCGATTCCATGCTGCAATCCCTGCTGGCCGAGGATTTGTCCGGCTTTGAGCGTGAAGAAGAAAAACGGCGCATCGTCGTTGACCGGAGCGACGTTGTAGGCATAAGTTTGCGCGAACCGGTAAGGATCGTTGCTCGTAATCAGCGCAGCAAACGGATTGTGGGCGGCTTCTCCGCTCGCCGGTTGCGAAGGCAGATAGAGTGCATTGAGTTGAGCATACTTCTCGAAGTGATCTCGCACAGCGGACTCTTCCTGCGGCGTAAAAGCGGTTTTCTTGGCCAGTACGACGACGGGAATTCCGTCTTCGTTGAGCGCGCCTTGCGAAGCGACGATAAAGTTGGCTGCCGGATTAGCTACGCCGAGCCGATGCAATGCCTCCATCGCCACGGCGACCACGCGCAGCGCCTCCCGGGGCTGGCGGAACTCCCAGCGAGTGATGGCGATCATGCCGTCCGGTTTGAGGTGCTCAAAATATTCGCGGAAGGCCTCAACAGTGTAGAGATTGTTTTCACTCAATGCGAAAGCGCCTGCCGCAGTCGAGGCCCAGGTGTCGACCAGCGTCATCTGAACTACATCGAATCGCTGCGATGTGGAGCGCAGGTAAGAGCGGCCGTCGGTGACGTGAATGTGAACTTCGGGGCGTTCGTAAAGATGCATCGCGTAATCGGCGTAGCGTCCGCGCATGATGGTGTTGGCAATGATGGGATTAATTTCAATGCCGGTTACGCTGGGGCTGCCGTTGGCTACCGCGCGCAACACGTCCACGCCGCCGCCGGGGCCGATAATCGCGAACTCGCCGCGCGGCCGCAGAACGTTGGCCAGCGCCGGCGGAGCTGACATGAGATTGCGCTCCCAATCCGAACCGCGCCAGTGGGCCAGGTCGCAGTTCATGATGGAAGTAGACGCGTCGGCATCAATGACAATGGCCCTGGCTCGACCCTGGCGATCCACTTCGACGCGCGACAGAGCATTCCAGCGGGCGAATTCGACCCAGGCCGGATCGCGGAACGCGCCCTTGGCATAGATCACATCTATCAACCGGTTCGAGTGGTTGGCAGCGATCAGCGCGACGAATGCGACCACGAGGCCGCCCCCTACCTTGCGAGTGGTTGAGGATGCGGCCCACACCATGCCGGCCGCAGCCATCACCACCGCCGACACCAGAATCGTATTCGGGCCGCCGATCCAGTTGAGCAGTGGAACCACTGCGAGACATGCCAGCGCTCCGCCGCCGAGATCGGCGCCGTAGAGCCGTGGGATGCTTCGCGTCTCGCGCGCGAAGATCACCGAAAACTGGATCCCTGTCAGGAAGAATGGGAGGGCGGACGCTACGTAGAGGGCGCTCAAATGCAGAAAATTCCTGCCAGTGACCGTGAGCGCTACCGGGACATGCAGAACAACTTCGAGAACGACCAACACCAGTATCGAGCTGTCGATGCAGAGGCGCGCGGCCAGCGCGCGGGTGCCGGTGCGGGCGAGGCGGTTTTTGGAAAGATAGGCAAAGACCCCGCCGGCGCCCAGACCCAGAAGCGCAATCGAGATGGCGAGAAAGGCGAAGTGATAGAAGAGCACGACGGAAAACAGCCGAGTGAGCGCCAACTCGAGCAACAATGCTCCAAAGCTGGTCAAGCCCAACCCGACCAGGAGGGTCTGTTCGGGAATCTCGAGGGACGAAGAAACTGGCGCGGGAGCTTGAATGGTGGCAGACATGAAGGAATGGAATGCGTCAGTCTAGCAGAAGGTGTCAGAGTGCAGGTCTATGTGATCTAGTTTTCGAGAATGACTTGAGCAATAGCCTGCTCGGCGGTATGCGAAAGCGAGAGTGCGGCATTCTTCACGCCCAACCGGGCAGCGACCTCGCCGGCTCGTCCGTGAAAAGCGATGGTGGGGCGTCCGCCGGGCATGCGCACCACTTCGCAATCCCGCCAGCGCACGCCGTGGCTCCAGCCCGTGCCCAGAGCCTTCATGGCCGCTTCTTTGGCGGCAAAGCGCGCGGCGTAACGCTCTACACGGTTCGCCTTGGAGTCGCAATAGTGGATTTCACCCGCGGTATAAATGCGTTGCAGAAAGCGATCGCCAAAACGGGCGATCGATTGCCGGATGCGCGGAACCTCGGCGATGTCGATGCCTGTGCCGACGATCATATTTTCGCTCTGCTACTTTTCGCTGTTCTTCGCGTCGCTGCTCTACAACAGCCGGTCGCCACGGTAGATCAGTTCGCCGTTTACCATGCGCGCTTCCGTGGTCAGGCGATGAGGTTTTACCGGGCCGGTCCCGTCAATGTGCACCACTTCATGTCCGTGTGCAACCAGCCAATCCGAAACCAGCATGCGATGGCAGCAAAAGTATACGCGCTCGGCACACATGTAGGCAGTGCGCGAACTCTCGGCCAGCGCAACCAGTTCGGCCATCGCCTTTTCGAACTCCGGGGTCAGCATGTAGTCAGCGTAGTTTCGGAAGCTTGCATTGCGAAGCGCAAGATGCGGGGAGTCTTCGCGAACTTTCTTCCGATAGCCTCCCAGAGCTTTCATCCAGACGTATCGGATTCCGGCGGCCGGCAAACTGTTTTCGAGGGATTCTCGATTAAACTGCGGCAGCCGCCGCGACATAGGAAAAGCGCGAATATCCACGAGAGTTTGAATCTGGTGAGCGTGAAGCGTCTCGATAAAGTCGTCGAGCGAGCGAGTCGAATGTCCGATAGTGTAGAGCGTAGCCACCCACCGCTTCGATGCGGAAAGATCACGAAACGATGCGACCCAGGGCGGCCACGATGGCAGCATCTCGCTCCGGAAACACGGTCCGCAAATCCAGCAACACGCGGCCTTCTTCGACCCGCACGATGACCGGCGGCTCGGAACCGCGCAGGCGCGCGGCCAGTTCGTCAGCACTAAGGCCTTCGCAACTCAGCGCCAGCAACCGTGTGGGCAAAATAGAGGATGGCGCCGCGCCGCCGCCGAGAATGGATTCACCATCCACGGTTTCGACCTTCAACTTCGTTGTTGCAATTTGCGCCGCCAAGGCATTCGCCCGTTCGGCGATTGCTTCTTTTGAAAGCCGCATCATGCGCAGCGTCGGTATCGCATCGTGATCGTGCCTCACATATGCCAGAAGCGTCGCTTCGAGCGCAGCGTAGATCAACTTATCCACGCGCAAGGCTCGGAACAACGAATTGGCCCGCATGCGCGCGATCAATTCCGAGCCACCGCTGATTAGTCCGGCTTGCGGGCCCCCAAGGAGTTTGTCGCCGCTGTACGTAATAATGTCCACGCCGCTACGCAAGCTGTCGACCACGCCGGGCTCGCCGCTGATTCCGATCGAGCGCAGGTCAAAAAGCGCGCCGCTGCCCAGATCTTCCATTAGCGGAACCCCGCTCTTGCGCGCCAGTTCCACAAGTTCCGCCGTGGAGGCTTGCTCGGTGAAACCAGTGATTTCGAAATTCGAGCGGTGAACGCGAAGCAGCAGCCGCGTCCGTTCTGTAATGGCGTGCTCATAGTCGGCGACGCGAGTGCGGTTCGTTGTGCCGACTTCGCGCAGGATCGCACCCGATTTCGCCATCACGTCGGGGATGCGGAACGAGCCGCCGATTTCCACCAGTTCGCCGCGCGAGACGATGACCTCTCCGCCTTCAGCTACGGTATTCAGAGCCAGCAGCACCGCCGCCGCATTGTTGTTGACGACGATGGTCGAGACCGCTGCGGAGCTCCCGCTCTTCCCCCCTATCCCTATTTCTTCGTGCAACAAGCGCTGAAACAAGCGCTCCACGTGGATGTCCCGCCTGCCGCGAGTGCCTTCGGTGAGGTCAAGCTCCAGGTTGGAATAGTTCGCAGTGATGCCGCGGATATGTTCAATCGCGGCCTCGCTCAAAGGAGCACGGCCAAGATTGGTATGCAGGATCACACCGGTTGCATTGATTACCGACCGCAGAGAATAACCCAGCGCCAGGCGAAGTTGGTTTTCAACCGCGCCGTCCAGACCCGAAAGCGCCAGGTCCAGTCCCTCTGCATCCAGCAGTCCGGATGTAATCTCCTGTCGCAGCCGCGCCAGCACGGAGCGGGCCGCGTCCACGACGGAATCTGGGCCATAGCTCGAGGCGAGTGCGAGAGTGGCGGGGCCGCGCATGACATCGTCCACGGAAGGTAGCTTGCGAAAAAGCTCCGATGGCGCGGCGGTCTTCACTCGGAGATTATCCCACGAGAAGAATGAACTGCGCAGGGCTGATTCCGTTTGCTGGTTTCACAGGGTGTGCAGGTAGGCCAGCAGATCCTGCATGTCTTGCGCGCGCAGCACCTGGCCGTAGCCAGCCATATCGGGACGGCCGTTGCGAATAATGTCGCTCACGCGGTCGTCATTCGCCGGTAGTCCTGTCTGAGAAAGAAATGGATGCTGGAACATGCCCTTCAGGCCCGGACCTTTCTTCCCTTTCGTGGAGTCGGGCCGGTGACAGCGATCGCAGTAATTGTCGTAAATCTTGCGCCCGGCGGCCTGCTGGGGATTGAGGCCGAGTTCGGCGTCCGATTTGCGGCGCTCCACATCGCAAGCTGCAAGTAGCGCCAGAGCCAGCCCCGCGGCCAGAGCAGCCGCGATCCAACGTCGAGGGTCCATTGTGAGCTGCGAGTCGCTCGCCTGCGCGGTCCCTTCGATCACTGTCATCCTTTCATCTCTCTGGCTCCAGCGCGCGCGGGAGACGGTATTTGTACCCAGTTTCCCACAGCTGCAGCAATTCCACTCGACTTACAATGATAGAGGAAAGCCGCACAGCCATGCCAGTTGCCGTGAAGCGGGTTTACGAACCGGTGTCGCGATCTGACGGGGCGCGCGTTCTCGTCGACCGCCTGTGGCCGCGCGGCCTTCGAAAGACTGACGTTGCACTCGAGGAGTGGCTCCGCGACCTCGCTCCCTCCGACGAGTTGCGAAAGTGGTTTCACGCGCGCCCGGAACAATGGTCACTTTTTCGCAAGCGTTACCTGAAAGAATTGGCCAGCCCCGAAGCCGAAAAAGATCTGCAGAAGCTCTACCGCCTGGCCCACAAGAGAAAACGCCTGACGCTTTTGTTTGCTTCGAAAAACGAGGAGCACAACAATGCGGTCGTGCTCAAGGACTTGCTCGACGGAATGCGCAAACCACCGACCGGTACGGGGCCCGGCGCGCTCCGCACGATGCGTGCGCGGGAGGCCGCGGTCCGCCGCCGCTAGCAAGCGATCCAATCGCCGCGCGTTTGGCCCACTTCATTTAGAATCTGCCGCATGAGAGCTGTCTTTCAATGGAGCCTGGGCAAGCGCGCGCTGGAACTGGGCAAACGCACGCTGATCATGGGCATCGTCAACGTGACGCCCGACTCTTTTTCTGATGGCGGCCTCTACCTCGATTGCGAAAAGGCTACGGCGCGTGCGATCCAGTTACTCGATGAAGGCGCCGACATCATCGACGTGGGTGGAGAGTCGACCCGCCCCGGCACCCACGTTGCCGTGACCGAGGAAGAAGAGCTGCGTCGGATTTTGCCGGTGATCACCGCGCTGAAGAAACTACGCGCAGATGCAGTCATCTCCGCCGACACCTACAAGGCCAGCGTCGCACGAGCTGCAACCGCGGCGGGAGCCGAGATCGTGAACGATGTCAGCGGGCTGCGTTGGGATCCGGAGATGGCGCGTGCGGTTTCCGAAATAAAATGCGGCGTGGTTCTGATGCACATGCGCGGCCGGCCTGAAGAGTGGCGCACCTTGCCGCCGCCCGGCGACCTTGTTCTGCAGGTCAAGCGCGAGCTCAGGGAATGGGTGGAAATAGCGGTGCGGGCCGGAGTGCGCCGCGAAAGGGTCGCAATTGATCCGGGCTTCGGCTTCGGGAAAAACTTCGAACAGAACTATCCCCTGCTGGCTCACTTTGAGCAGTTGCAGTCGCTGGGATTTCCTCTGGTGGCGGGGACGTCAAGAAAATCATTTCTGGGCCGCATTCTGGCGAAAGATGGAAAGGACGCTGCCGTCGACGGCCGCCTCTATGCAAATCTTGCCGCACATACTGCCTTGATTCTAAAAGGAGCGCACATTCTGCGAACGCACGACGTAAGAGCTGCCGTGGAAGCTGCTCGCGTGGCGGATGCGATTCTCGAGGCCCACTGATCACAACGCCCGGTTGCTGCCGAAGAGACAGAGAGCGGGAGGAATTAAGGAATGCTCACAAAACAATCCCGCAAATGCGAGCACTTTTGAACAGCGGACATTGGCAGGGCGAGTTACATTGAGCTTAAAGTCTGACTCAGTTCCCGTACTTTCTCACAGGGCTTTGGGAGGTGGCAACAAATGCAGAGACTTGCTAGCGCTGCGCTGCCTCTATGTCCTCTCCTACGAATCCGGTAGCGAATATAGCCGCTACTACTTCTGTACCGCGGACGGCGGCTGCCGCAGCCCCGGCCGCCGCTCCCATGTCGACTCCTGCTTTGCTGGCGGCAATGCTAAGAACTTCGCCGAAGATCAGCGACCTCTTCTTTTCGCCGGGGAAGCCGCCGCTCGTCGAAATCAATGGAAAGCTGGCCCCTGCCGGAGCCGCGCGGGCCCTTACGAGCGAAGATACCCGGCGCATTGCCGCCGATCTCATGGGCGACAACGCAGATGCAGCCGAGAACTTGAAGAAGCTCGGATCCTGCGATGTGTCTTACAGTTTGCCGGGTTCAAACCGCTTTCGCGTCAACATCTTTATGCAGCGCGGCACCTGTGCGGTGGTCATGCGCGTGATTCCTGGCAAGGTTCCGGACTTCGAATCGCTGAACTTACCCGGTGAATTAGCGAAGATTGTGGGACTGCGCAACGGCATCGTGCTCGTCACCGGCCCCACCGGCTCCGGCAAGTCGTCTACGCTGGCTGCCATCATCGACAAAATTAATAAAGAGCAGTTCTATCACGTGCTCACCATCGAAGACCCCATCGAGTTCCTGCATCCACACAAGAATTGCATTGTCCATCAGCGGGAATTGCACGCCGATACGCCAAGTTTTGCGCTCGCCTTGAGAGCAGCTCTGCGGCAGGCGCCGAAGGTGATTCTTGTGGGAGAGATGCGCGACCGCGAAACCATCGAGATCGCCATGGAAGCCGCGGAAACCGGTCACCTGGTGCTCTCAACACTGCATACCATCGACGCTTCGAAGACCATTGAAAGAATCGTGGGAGTCTTTCCCATGGCCGAACAGCACACGCTGCGCAACCGTCTGGCCAAAAGCTTTCGCTATATCGTTTCGCAACGACTGATTCCCCGAAAGGACGGCACTGGCCGCGTCGCTGCTATTGAAATATTGAAGTCCACTCTGCGCACTCGCGAGTACGTGGAAAAAGGCGAAGGCGATGGCAAAACTTTGCTGGATGCGATGCGCGTCGGTGGCCAGGACGGCATGCAGCACTTCGATGGTGAGATCGAGAGACTGATCCGCGAAGGAATTTTCGATCTCGATACCGGACTGGCTTACGCCACGAACGCCGGCAATCTTCAATTGGAGTTGGCCGACTTCGCGCGGGAACAGGCCGAGGCCGATCCGTTGCTGGAAACTAGCGCGACCTAGGCAGGGCTTGCGCGGCGATTCTACACCTCTTCTTCGCCACGTTGCTTCATTGCTGCGGCGAAGGAGCGAGCGGCACATCGGCGACCCGGACGATGGTGCATTCGATTTGTTTGCCGCCTGTGTTCTTCAGTTTGCCCTTGTCCCCGTTGATCTCGTATTTCACGTTGTCGCCCACAACGAAATCGGTCGCTTTCAGCGACTCCTTCTCGACCGTGCGGCAGGTGTATTGCCTTCCCGATGCGGCGAAGGAAAGATCGTACTGCTGATTCTTGTGAGACTTCTTGTCGGTGGTTCCGGTCGGCTGGAAGTCCTTCAAGGCGGTGATGCCTTCGATCTTCGTCCCCGCTGTTGCGGCGATTGCCACGATCATTACGAAGAGGGCAATTGCACTTCGCTTACACATGATTCCACCTCCGGGGAGATTGTACTTTGACGAGAGCGACCGCTGCCAGAGTTTCCTGGGTTTCTTGCGCTGCCAACAGAGCCTCGGAAGGCACTGCAAAAGTACCTTGGTAAGTTGAGAAGTCTCTAATTACCCACGTACCGTTGGGTAACTGGGCGAGATGCCACCACGGCAGCATCTTGGTCTGAGGTCCACTCTTGTAGGGGGTTTCATGCAGGGTTACGCTTGGCCAACACGGGTTGCGGCATCAGTTGGACTAGGAGCCGCGCTGTTGCTCACATCTGGTTGCGGCTTCAGCAGCGGCAGGAACAGCGCCTCGCCTGCGTCGCAGACCTACGCCTACGTCGGTGTGGGCGATGGCGGGACGGTGGACCAGTTCCAGGTTGCAATCGACGGAACCCTCACGCCTCTGAACCCGCCGACGGTTGCGTCCACCGCTGGCAACGGCCCCGGCTGGACTGTGGCCGATCCTTCAGGCAGGTATCTGTTTGCGAGTGGTTACGTTTATCCTGCGTTGATCAGCCAGTTTGTGATCGGCGCAGGAGGTGCGGTCACACCTAACTCGACTGCCACGC
Source organism: uncultured Acidobacteriaceae bacterium (assembly GCA_963827005.1). GTDB lineage: Bacteria > Acidobacteriota > Terriglobia > Terriglobales > Acidobacteriaceae > Sulfotelmatobacter. Next base: position 221,059 of record CAWGZD010000002.1, on the reverse strand, counting down.
TCAGCGGCGGAGATGGATCGTATCCGTTTATCTTCACGCCGAATGGCCAATTTGCCATCATTCCGAGTGGACAATCCGGCACGGTAAGCACCTACAGCTTAAGTTCCTCGGGCACCTTGACCCTGATCGACACGGTGGCGAGCTGCGAGACGCAAGTTTCGTCCGGAGGCGTACCGACTTCGGCGGCCACTGACCCCTCAGGTCAGTTTGTATACGTTGGCTGTCTCGACAACGCAATATCCGAATATTCTATCTCCGCGAGCGGCGCACTAACGCCTCTTGCGCCCAACAGCTCCGTTCCTTCGGCCGACCTGCCAATTAACCTCGCCACCTCCCCCAAAGGGTTCCTCTATGTTGTAAACAAGGGCGCAGGAACCGTGACCGCGTTCTGGATTGACGAGTCCACCGGCGCATTGGCGAATGCGGGCAGTTTCCCCACCGGCACTGGCGCGCTGAGCCAACCCGAGTGGATCACTTTCGACCCAACCGGAGCGTACGCTTACGTCACGAATCTCACGGACGATTCGGTGACTCAGTTCACGGTAAACGCCACAACAGGCGCCCTTGCGATGAATGGCCCAGACGTCCCCACTGGCCAGTGGCCCATTCAAGTGATCGTGGATCCATCTGGGAAGTTTGCATACGTGGCGAATAGTGGCGACGGCACGGTCTCGCAGTTCACAATCACCAGCACCGGAGCGCTTGCCCCCAACGGAACGCTTTCATTGGGGGTGACCTACGGACCCGTGTCAATCGCATTGGCGCAACCGTAGATTCTGACCTAGCACTTTCGGGTATGCGGGGCCGAGTCAAAAGGCCTTCCCGGAATCCAAAAGAATCGTCACCGGCCCCTCGTTCACCAGCTCCACGGTCATCATTTCCTGAAAGCGTCCGGTTTCGCAGCGCAGTCCAGCGGCGCGAATCTGCTCCACAAAGAACTCGTAAAGCTGGCGCGCTATTTCCGGCGAAGCCGCGGCATCGAACGACGGACGCTTGCCACGTCGCACGTCCCCGTACAGCGTAAACTGCGAAACTGCCAGCACGGCGCCGCCAACATCTTTCACGCAGCGGTTCATTTTCCCCTGATCGTCTTCAAAGACTCGCAGGCCAGCAATTTTCTCCACCAGGTAAGTCGCATCGGCTTCGGTGTCGTCGCGGCCGACTCCGAGCAAAACCAGCAGCCCCAGGCCGATCTGGCCCGTGATCTCGCCGTTCACCGCGACCTGGGCGCGGCTTACCCGCTGCACAACTGCACGCATGTGGTTTGACCGTTGGTTTGACCAGTATGAGCGGCCACGTTTAGGATGCTGAAGGTATACCACAGCGTCGTCCTCACAAAGGCCTGCGCTTCCTTTACAGCCATTTGCCGGGACCGTTACACTACACGTTCGCCTTTTTTCCGTAAGCCGGGGCAGGTGACGGTGTAGGTCGGGCGATCTTTTATCCGATGATCTTGCATCCCGGGCATCGGATTTCAAATAAAATCGAGGTTTAAGCGAGGAGAAACATGGCAGCCGTTGACGAGAAAGTAAAACAGATCATCGTAGAGCAATTGGGTGTGGATGAGGGCGAGGTCACGTCCAGCGCATCGTTCGTGGACGACCTGGGCGCGGATTCGCTCGATACAGTCGAACTGGTCATGGCTTTCGAAGAAGGTTTCGACATCGAAATCCCCGACGAGGACGCGGAAAAGATCCGCACCGTGCAGGACGCCATCGACTACATCGGCAAGCATTCGAAAGGCGGCAAGTAGTTTGGGACGCAGGGTCGTAGTTACGGGCATCGGCCTGATCTGTGGCGTAGGAAATACCACTGAAGGAGTGTGGCAGGCCGTGCTTGCGGGCAAGAGCGGCGTGGCCCGCATCACCCAGTTCGACTCCAGCAATTTCGCCTGCCAGATCGCCGCCGAGGTCAAGAACTTCGATCCGCTGAACTTCATCGAAAAAAAAGAAGTCAAGAAGATGGGGCGCTTCATCCACCTCGCCATCGCTGCCGCGGATGAAGCGTTCAAGGCTTCGGCTCTGAAGATCACGCCCGAGAACGACGAACGCGTGGGCGTACACATCGGGTCCGGAATCGGCGGGTTCGACATCATCGAACGCGAACACACTGCTCTCTTCGAAGGCGGGCCGCGCAAGATTTCCCCCTTCTTCATCCCGGCTGCCATTATCAATCTTGCCGCGGGCCATGTGTCCATGCGGCTCGGAGCCAAGGGGCCGAACGAAGCCACCGCGACCGCCTGCACCACAAGCGCTCACTCGATCGGTGACTCCTTCCGCATCATCCAGCACAATGACGCCGACGTGATGATCGCCGGCGGCTCCGAGGCTGCCATCACGCCCATGGGTGTCGGAGGATTCGCCGCCATGCGCGCGCTTTCCACCCGCAATGACGATCCTGAAAAAGCCAGCCGCCCTTGGGATAAAGATCGCGATGGGTTTGTCATGGGCGAGGGAGCAGGCATCCTGGTGCTCGAAGAACTCGAGCACGCCAAACGACGGGGCGCAACCATCCTCGCTGAAGTTGCCGGGTATGGCATGTCCGGTGATGCTTATCACATGACGCAGCCTGCTCCCGAACACGAAGGCGGGTTCCGCGTAATGCGCAACGCCACGCGCGACGCCGGCATCACTCCGGAGAAAGTCGATTACGTCAACGCCCACGGCACGTCCACGCCCATCGGCGATACGCTCGAGGCACACGCCATCCGCAACTTTTTTGGGGAGCACAAGCTCCCGGTCAGCTCCACGAAGTCCATGACCGGCCATCTTCTCGGGGGCGCCGGCGGCCTTGAAGCCGGCATCACCGTCCTGGCCCTGCGCGACCAGATCTTGCCGCCCACCATCAACCTCGTCAGCCAAGACCCCGACACCGCCGGCATGGATTTCGTCCCCAACCAGGCCCGCAAGGCCAAAGTCGAATACGCTATGTCGAATTCCTTCGGCTTCGGCGGGACCAACGGCGCGCTGTTGTTCCGGAGATGGTCAGAGTAGAACAGTCCAACTCATAAATGTTCGGTGGGGCACCGCTTCAGCCTGCCACGCGGCCCCAAATTGCGACCGGGCTCACCCCTCAGATTCAGCGCCCCCGCGATTGACTTGCCGGTTTCCTCCACGTAAGATTCGCCACGAAATACCAGGAGGCGGAGATGCAGCTGCGCATGGAGAGCCGCCCGGTCGGCGATGTCTTGATTGTCCAGTGCCACGGACGGATCGTGGCCGGCAATGAAGTATTTACGTTGCACTCCCACGTCGGAGACTCCATCGACAAGTATGGCGACATTGTGCTGCAACTCGACCAGGTGGACTTCGTCGACAGCAGCGGCTTGGGAGCGCTGGTCCGCCTGATGCAAGCCGCGCGCTCCAAGGGAGGAGACCTCAAACTCAGTGGACTCCCGCCCAATATCCGCAAGATGCTGCAGCTCACCAACCTGCTCGCGCAATTCGAAGCCTACGATTCGGTCGAAGAGGCCATCACCGCAGCCTATTTGGGCTCGCGCTATTCGCGAGGAAAAGCTGGGGACGCACGGCCGCGCCTGCTTTGCGTTTTCGAGTCCATCGACGTGTGCACGTTCCTGCGCGAAGTGCTGTGCAGCGCCGGTTACAACGCCTTGACCACTCTCAGCGTCAACGACGCCCGCATCCTGCTCAAGGCCACCAAAGCGAAACTGGTGATAATTTCTTCGCGCGTGCAAACCATGCATGGCAAACCCACCAGCAAGGCTCTGGAAGAAATCGATCCCACTATCTCAGTAATCGTTTTGGACGAAAACTTTGCCACTCAGGATCCTGGGGAGGCGGCCGAGAAACTTTTGAGCAGCGTGGGCGGCCGCTTGGCTATTCCTGGCTGATGGCTTATCGATCTCTGCGAACGTAAGGGCCGGATCGCGGCCGCGCCCGCATCCTAATGACGCAGTCTGTCTGTTTTCACCACGGTCTAATTAGGTTCCCCGACGATGGGGACGAAATCCGCGTCCAGGCTAAGCATCGCCGTGCCCCAAACCACGCTGTCGGCGAGGTCTGTCGTCGAGCCCCACACCACGCTGAAGCCCGTCATGGTGCTGCTGCCCCAAACAACCGACGAACCCCAGACCACCGAACTGCCGGACACGTTCGAACCCCACACCACCGACGAACCCCACACCACAGAGGAGCCCCAGACCACAGAACTGCCCGCGATCGTTGAGTTGCCGTTCGAGAGCGTCACAGTCTTGTTCGCAGCGTTATAAACCGCCGTCGGCGACAACGCTGCGCCCACCGTGTTCGGCGCCAGATTGTTATTGTTCAGCGCGGCCTGCACATCGAGATAACCCGCCCCAATTGTGAAAACGTCGTAATAGGAGGTATACGTTTGTCCCGTAGTCGGATCGGTCGCCGTCGACGAGGTCGGGAAGTTCTTGTACGCCGTCTTCATCAGCCGCGCCTTGACCTGATCCGGAGTCAGGGAGGGATGTTGTTGCAAAAGCAGAGCCACGGCGCCGGATGCCGACGGTGTCGCCATGCTGGTACCGCTAAGAACAAAATAGTCGTGGTTAGTATTGTTGCCCGCGACTTCGTTGCCGGGGTAGAGGGTGTCCAGCGTGCTGCCGTGGTCGTCGAGAGAAACGACCGCGTTTCCGGGAGCGACCACGTCCGGCTTCACAACATGGTCATACGTCGTCGGCCCTTTCGAACTGTAGCTGGCAATCAGGTCGTCGCTGCGCGAAAACGTGTCCATGGACCTCATCGCCCCGACCGTCATCACCAGCGGATCATTGCCCGGAGCTGCTACGGTTCCGTATCCGTTGCTGCCCTCTACGCTGATCCGGCCATAGTTCCCGGCGGCGACAACCACGACGATTCCGCTCTTCCAAGCCGATTCCACCGCCTGGCACAGAGGATCCTGCGCATATCCCACAGAGATTCCCCGACCCAGCGACAGATTGATCACCTGGATGTTGTACTTGTTCTGCAACTTAATGGCTTGCTGGATGGCCGCGATCACCATGCTGTCGCTGCCTGCTCCAATCGAATTCAGCACGCGAAGGTCAATCAGGTTCACGCTGGGGGCCACACCCGAGTAATTCCCATTCGACAGGTAGCCGTTTCCGCCGATGATCCCGGCCACATGCGTGCCGTGCCCGTATAAGTCATAGACCACTTTACCGGATGCGTTCTTAACAGTGGTTCCGGTGAAGTCCTGGTGATAAACCACGCGCGAGTAGCTCTCGGTGGAATCCCACAGATCGGGATGGTTGTCGTTGACGCCGCTATCGATTACCGCTACTCCAATGCCCGCACCGTTGTAGCCCGCGTTCCATGCGGCCGACACGTTCATCGCCGCGTTGGTATAGTCGTCCATCGCCTTTAGAGGATGGTCGAGGCTAACTGACTCAATCTCGGCATCGGCTTCCAAAGCCGGCAACGCGCTCACCGGAATCGTGAGAGCGATACCTTTGACTGTTCCCAGCCTTGCATTCAGCCGGGCGCCAAGACGCTGCACTCTTCCCTCTTGCTCCGCTTGCGGAATCTGCTTGTACTGCACGATCACCTTCACGGTTTCCCCAGCCGCCGCACCGTGATGGGCTCGCGCAACCGCAGGAGCAAGGTCCGGGGCAAACTTGCCAGTCGGCCGACCGTCGTTTCCCCACTCTTGAGCGAACGCAGCCACTCCAACCAGGAGCAGCAGCATCATGCCCCAGCGTTTTCCCCGATGTGCGCTGCGGTGCTGGCCTCGACTCGAGTTATTCGGCTTCGGTGTCTGCAACATCATAAAGATCAGCTTTCCTGGCACGAACATGGGCAAAATGGTGCCTAAGCCCCGCTTGCAGTGGTGCACGAGCGATGCCAATTAGGCCCTCGCAAGTTGCTGTGAACACTTAACATCGGAGCGGACGGTCTTAGGCGAACTGAGCCATTCTGTCTTTCCAGGCGGGGCATGGGACAGTTTGTCCCAAGCCCTTTGGCAAACCAGCAAGTCCAGCCTGCTGGAACTGAGGCGTCGTGTGGCGCAAAACTACATCACGACCAGCTCCGATTTTTCAAGAAGCGTGCACAAGAGCCGCAAATCAGACCGACGATCCAGCCATTTCGTAAATGCCAGAGGTTGTGCGCTGCCCCAACTTTGGTGCCATGCTGATGGCACGTTGGGGCGTTGACCATCGATCGAAGGATTGGTTACGGTTGGTTACGTTGATACCCGCGGTTCTCCCCCCTAAGTACCCTGATGGGTGTTCTGGAAAAAATTCCGACATTTTTGACCGTAAGCGTGCTGGTCATTATTTTTGTGGGTCTCAAGCGCCAGGCGCGCAGCGCCCGCCTGACGCTTTGGACCGTGGCCTGGGCCCTAGTGTTCACGCATTTCCTGGCACAACTGCTGGAGCCGGATCACGGCCGCATGAACCCGCTTCTGTCGGCGATCGATTCCGGGTCGCTGCAAGCGGCTGCGGTCAGCTTTTTGGTCTCGGTTTCTTGCGTGGCGGAAGACTATGCGAAGCGGACACTCCTGCTGCTGGTGCTGGGTGTGCCCTCTGTGGCGTATGCGGTCTGCACCGGCTACGACGTTCATGCGCGCTTGCCTTATGTCTTGTGTCTGATAACGTGCTTCGGCGGAGCAGCCTGGTTTTTCTTTCGCGTAAGCCGCACTTTGTCGTCGTACCTGGTGGTCACAATTTTCCTGTGTTCATTTGCTGGAGCGTGGGCGATTCGGGCTGCTCTTCGCGGTTCTTTCGATGAAGGGACGATCGCACTGCTCGGACTCGGGTTTGGTGTGCCCGGAGTCTTCATTTGCCGCGACCACTTGCGAGCATCGCCCGCCATGCTGACGATTGCGGGAGGATTCTTCTGCTGGGGAGCAGTCTTCCCCCTGGGGTTGCTGATCGATCGCCTTGCTCCGAACCTGATTATCCCGGGAGAACTCTGGAACACTCCCAAGTTTTTCGTCGCGTTTGGAATGATTCTGGCCGTCGTCGAAGACAAATCAGAATCGATTGCCGGCATGCAGCACAAGGCAGCTGTGCTGAACCGCCAGTTGGAACGCTTCTCTGCGATTACTTCCCGGCTGCTGGGTGGGGGCAGGCCAGATACCGTTTGCCCGGCTATCGCTTCAGCGATCACCGAGGTCAGCAACTTCAGCGTCGCAGTCGTCCAGCTCGAAGATGCAGAGCGCCGGTTGCGAGTCGCTGGCTCCAGTGGATTGTCGTCCGCATCACTGCAAAGACTTCAGGATCAAACCCAGGACTGGACGCTCGATCATATAAAGGCATTGTGTTCCGAGGCGCGGCTCATAGGGAGGAATTCATACCTGTTGCCTCCGCAGGAGGCGATCCCATTTCCACAGCGCGGAAAACCGAACCCGCACTGGGGGAGCCGCGAAGAACTGTTGATCCCGCTGTTCTCCGCTGGAGGTGCCTGCCTGGGGTGCATTCGATTGGCTGTACCCCGCGATTCAAGCACACTTTACGCCCTCGAATTGTCGCGCATCGAAATGCTAGCAGCCGACCTGGCCGTGGCAGTAGAACTGAAGGCGCTGCACACACAACTGGTCTGGTCGGAGAAGTTGGCGGCTCTGGGGCAACTGCTGGCCGGAGTCGCGCACGAGCTGAATAATCCGCTGACCGTGATCATGGGATACGGCGAGCTGGTGAGCGATGCCATCACGGCGCCGAATACCCGCGATCAACTCATGAAGCTGGTGAGCGAGGCCCGCCGCATGAAACGGATTATTGAGAACCTGCTTCGGTTTTCGCGGCAAAGTGCGCGCGATGCACAGACGGTGCAGCTCTCTCCGGTAGTGCACGAGGTGTTGGCTCTTCGCGAATATTACACGCGTACGCGCAGCGTTCGAGTGGAACTCGACCTCGCGCCGGATCTGCCGCTGTTGGCGGTCAACGAGGACGAGATCAAGCAAATCCTGCTGAACCTGTTCAATAACTCCAGCGATGCTCTGGAAGGCATGGCCGGCAACAAGCAGATCAGCATTCGCGCCTACCGCAACGGCCCCCGCGCGGTGATCGAAGTGGAAGACACGGGGCCGGGCTTCGGCAATCTGAATCGCGCTCTGGACCCGTTCTATACGACGAAGCCGGTTGGCAAAGGAACGGGACTGGGGCTGAGCGTCTGTTACGGCATCGTCCGGGAGCGGGGCGGAGATCTTAGAATCGAGAATGTGAGTCCCCACGGTGCCCGCGTCACCATTGAGTTGCCAGTCGCGGACGCACCGGCTCAAACGCTCCTGGCCGCCGTGGCCCACGCCTGAGAATCATCTAATATGCCGGAAATCAGCTTCTTACCCACCAGTCCAACCAGGGTAATGACACTTTTGTACTCCCCGCCTGCCCCTTAGGGTCTTTCCATCTCATTCAAGCCAAGCCACAATAAACTTTCGTACTGAAACCGGCCCCCTGACATGGAAAAAGCCTTCGGCACTGCCCCTGCACCAACCTCCTCCACCAAGAAGGCAGCGGCTCGCGCAGCCCTGGTCGACCTCAAAGAATCCTCTCGTGCCTTGCTGACCGAGTGCTTCCGCCAGTTTGGCATCGAGACCGTGCTCGTATCCGCAAGCGCGGCCGAGCGCCTGCGCCAGGAGAAATTTGAAGCCTGCGTTCTGAATCTGGCTCCCGGGGCTGAGGCGTTCATGGAGGCCGCTCGCACTTCTCCCTCCAACAGCCGGCTTGTGCTTTACGGTCTGGGAGGCAACGCGCAAGAGGCCATGCGCTATTCCAAGTTCGGCATTAATGCCATGTTCCAGGAGCCTCTGGAGCGGCCCGCGGCGCTCAAACTGGTCCGCGCCACTCACATGCTCGTGCTTCACGAATTTCGGCGCTACGCGCGCGTCCCGATCATGACGGAAGTCACCGTCGTCAGCCCGGATGGCCACCGCCTCAGCGCCTCCAGCCTCGAGATCAGCTCCGGCGGCATGTCCCTCAAGAGCGCCGAGGATATGCCTTCTGGAACCAATGTAGAGATCTCCTTTTCCCTGCTCACGCTGCCTCGCGTTGCTCTGCGTGGTGTGGTGACCTGGCGCAAGAGCAAGTCTTTCGGAGTCCGCTTCGATGCCGCCGACGAGCGCCGCCAGAAGATCAAAGTCTGGATCGACGCTTATTTGGAAGGATAAAAGCTCCCGGGATTACCGAACTCTCTGTGGCTTGAGCCAGCAGAGATTTCCGCCCAGCTTCTCTACACAGGTTTCTCAACCATCTTGACCATCCACGTTTCGCCAGCGTCTCCTTCGAAAAACCCTACGGGAATTCGAGTGTCACGAACTTCGCTGGTTTAGAGCCGGTGTTGGTTATCGTGCTCGAGTAGTTCCCGGGAAGCCATTTGGAGTCACCGGATTTGAAGTGTTCGGGCATAGAGCCCTGGCTCTGCACATCGTTGCGGATATCGAGATCGGAAACAGCTACGAAGAGTTGCGGGCCCGCGTAGTGGTGCTTGGGAACCACGCCGCCGGGCTGAAGTTCGAATTCCGAGACACGGATTCCATCTTTGACGAAGAGAATTTGTCTGGTGCCACCTTGCAGGATGTCGAGGCCGCGGTCTTCCTCCCATTTGGCAGTGGATTGGCGGAGGGCTCCATCGTCGACAATCTCGATGGTTACGTTGCGGAAGGGCTGGTCCGTTTGATTGCGGGCAATGTGGGCGAAGGCGCCGGATGTGAAGCCGGTCTGGCCATCCTGGAGCTTGACGGTGACGGCCGGCTTGTCCTTAACGGCGTTGACGACCTCGGCGGTGCCGAGATTCACGGCAATGTAGTCGTGGTGGTGCCAGTGCATCAGAGTGTCGGTGTGCGGAGGCACTTCGACGTTGTAGACGCGGACATATTTGTTCTCGAGGGTTAAGTGATGGTGGGGCTCGGCATTCAGTTCGACCTCGGGCGCGACAGCCTGTGCGGCAAGTAATGTTGCGATTAAGCAGAAGATGGCTTGGCGTTTCATGCGGCGAATTGTAGCACCGGCCCGTCTGCGGCACCTCAGGGCTGAAGACAGATCGCTGAAGACAAATCCATGATGAGGCGCCGGGGCTGGCTGTGTGTGCAACATCATGCATCTTGACAACTTCCCGTTAGCGTAGGAAGCTGGCAACACTTCGTTTACAGCTCCCCAGCACGCGCCAACCTTGGGTGAGCCCCACAAATCCAGAACTCGAAAGGGCCAGGTACGTAAACATGAAAGGTGAATCATTAGCGGTTAAGGGCAAGCTCGTGTTTGCCCTCGCGTTTGCGCTTGGGGTTTCGGCGGTTGCAATCCCATGCGTGCAAGCTCAGACCTTCAGCGTGGTTCACAACTTTACCGGAGGAAGTGACGGGGCAGGGCCGCTGAGCGGTTTCGTCGCCGATGGCGCGGGAAATCTCTACGGCACTACGAACGCGGGCGGCGCTTCCAATTACGGAGTCGTATTCAAGATGAACAGCAGCGGTGTCGAAGCCGTGCTGCACAGCTTCAATGGTGGAACGGACGGAGCTAATCCCGAGGGACGTTTGATCAGAGATAAGGCCGGCAATCTCTACGGCACAACTACTGCGGGGGGCGCTTTCGGTGCGGGAACGGTATTCGGAGTTACAAGCGCAGGCAAAGAGGTCGTGCTGCACAGCTTTAACGGTGCGGCGGGCGGGGCCGATCCCGAAGCGGGTTTGGCGATGGACGCGTCAGGAAATCTCTACGGTACAACCACTGGCGGCGGCACGAACGGCAATGGCACAGTCTTCAAGCTGGTTCGCCCCACCGCGGGCGGCAAGTGGACAGAGAAGGTGCTCTACAGCTTTGGCACAGGCACGGACGGGACGATCCCGGTGGCGGGCGTCACTTTGGACACGGCCGGAAATGTTTATGGCACAACTTCTGCCGGAGGTGCCTACGGATACGGCACAGTCTTCGAGTTAACTCCGTCAGGAACCGGCTGGACGGAAAACATTCTTCATAATTTCCAGGATGGAGATGACGGCGCAGTTCCGTATGCAGGCCTGATTTACAACAAAGGCAACTTTTACGGCGCGGCAACGGAAGGCGGCAGCGGCGGGGGCGGGACAGTTTTCGAGCTAACGCGCGCAAGCGGCGGCTGGACTTTCACTGTGCTTTACAGCCAACCGGGTTGGGGCATTTCCGGAAGCTTCCGCAACCTGATCATGAGTGCCGCGGGCGATCTTTACGGCACGACGCACTGTGACGGCGTTAATAATGCCGGGACGGTTTACGAATTGACACCCGCCAGCGGTTCCTGGAACTACATCTCGCTTTATGTCTTCACCGGCGGCACTGACGGCCTCTACTCGTTCAGTAACCTGGTATTCGAACAAGGCAAGCTCTACGGCACGACCAACGAAGGCGGCGCCGATAACTACGGAGTTGTGTTCGAGGTCACGCCGTAGCGACACCCTTCCGAGATAAGAAACCACGACCGCGGGATGGTGCCCGCATTGGCGGACACCATCACTGCCTTCCCAACGGCCGCGCGTCTCTCCGTTATTTCGTGCCTGCGTCGCGCGGCGGCAGGAGTCCGAAGACGCCTACGCCGGTTGTGGTGCCAACGTACACCTTCCCGTTGATGATCATCGGAGTGATGAACTTATTTCCGGCGCCGAACTGGTCGCGGCCGTTGGTGGCCTGGCTGGTGTTGTACAGTTCCTGCAGATTAAGAGCATTGTAAGCATGCAGGACCGCAGGGTTGGTATTCTCGGTCGCCCAAACGATGGCATTCTTACTCCCGTTCGAGGAGATGCTCGGGGTAGCGCCGGGGTAGCCGAAGGTGGTAACGGTTTGTGCCACCGGAGTAGCCTGGAGCCGGGCAGCCTTGAACTGAAAAGCCAGGATAGGCTGGCCTACCGCGCCGAAGTAGAGCCGGCCGTCGAAATAGGCGGGCATGGACCAGATCCCGCCGGGCAGCGCTCCGCTTAGTTCCTGATACATGTTGTTGCTGTTGGGATTGAACTTCCCCATGGAATTGCGATTGACCACGTAGAGGTTGTTGTCTTTGCCCGCGCCGGCCGCGAGTTCCAAAGTAGTGCCGGAGGAATTCTTCATCGTGGGCAGCAAAATGGCTCCGCCGGAACCGAGGTCCTGATCCGCGTCACTTTCCTGTTGGCCGTTATCCATCTCAAAGTAGTCGGCGACGGCGAGGCCACCTTTGCTGGTGAGCCGGATGAACGCATTGCCGTAGTCCCCGCTGCTGGGGAAACCGCTGGCGTTCAAAGTGGAATCGAAAATTCCGTTGGCATCCAGGAAAAAGATATTTCCGTATGGGTCGGCAGCGAGTCCCGCGCCCGCACCCCAGACAGCGCCTTCGTTGCCGTTGGGGGTGACGTTGAGCACAGTTTCCTGAGCCAGCGTCGCGTGATTGTAACCCATGACCCATCCTGTATAAGGACGGATATCGCAGTGGGACGCCCAGGTGAGGTAAACCATACCGTCGAGCAGAAGCAGGCCAGAGCGTTCTTTGTATTGGGCGGGATCGAAGACGACAAAGCCACCCGAACTGTTATCGCCGGAGCCGGGGAATTTCGCGGCAATGTCGACGGGGCCCTTGTAGAGTTCGTTGCCGGTGGTAGCGTCGAGAGCGTGCAGGCGCTGATGATAGTTCCCCGATGAATCCTTCGACATGGCGACCGTGTAGATAACGCCGTTAGATCCTGCGGGGCGGCTGATGGCGGGCGTGGAGGTGATTCCGATTTCTGGAGTGACCTGGGAGCAGTTACGATCGTCAGAAGTTGTCTCGCCCGACTTGAGCGCGGTGATGTGCCAGATTTGGGAGCCGCTGTCGGCATCGAAAGCGTAGACCGAGTCGTGCTCGGTGGCCACAATCAGAAGATTGTGGGTGCCGCTGCCCGAAATGGGGACAGCCGAGAGATACAAAGGTTCGGCGTCCACTAGGCCGTCAACTGTTAGGGTGAACAATTTTCCAAACGAAGCAGAATTCACATTGCTTAAGGTGAGTGTGGTCTCGAGCGGATTGAGTCCGGTGCGAGCATTGTTGTTGTGGTAGGTGAGAACATTCTGCGCGACGGCGAGCTGCGAGAAAGCGAGCAACGCTGCGCACGCCAGAACGGCTAACACGAAACGAGGGATGAAGAACCTGGGGGAAGGCATAACGAAATCTCCTGGGGTGAGGACCCCTGCAGAACGGGGCCGGCTTGAGCTGAATCAGCTCGTAGGGTTGGTTGCGCAACGGAGCACAAACGCTGGCTAACATTTCATGGTAGAAAAGTACCGCACCGGGAGTGGGAAATCTGGGCAAGACTCCTCACCACGGTCAGAAAGATAGTGGCGGGATAACGACCGTTTAGCTTCTTAGAGAATTGTGGCAAAGGCTCGGCGGAAAGCACAAAATCGTTGGTACATGCTGAGCGGCGTGCGGGATTGAGTCGATCAATGATCGAATTCGCGAAACTCCTGATTTTCCTGGGAGTGGTCCTGGTGATCGCCCGGATCGCCGTGCTTGCGCTGGGACGGATGAACGTGCCGCTGGGACGGTTACCCGGGGATTTTCTATATCGCGGGAAGAATACGACGGTCTATTTTCCATTGGCCACTTCAGTGGTGGTCAGCGTGGTGTTGTCGGTTTTACTTTATTTGGCGAGCCGGTGGCGGAAGTGAATCCAAAGAGTGCGCCGGTATATAGTTGTGTGCCGGTTTGGTTAAATCCTGAATAGTGCCGGCTGGGGAAAGGGTCAAAGGTTCCAGTGAAAAGATTCTCATCGCAGGCATTTCTTTTTTTCTTCTTCATGTCGCTGTCTATTCTCGCGGCTTCTGCGCTCTGGGCGCAGGAGAGTTCCGGGGAGCGGATTTTCTTCCACGCCAAGGTGTTCACCGGCGACCCTCAGAATCCTTACGCGGAAGCAGTTGCGATTCAGGGGGACAAAATTGTCGCGGTCGGCAATCTTGCGGAAGTGGTGAAGTCGGTATCCGCGAAGGCCGAGCGCATCGATCTCGAGGGTAAAAGCCTTCTCCCCGGCTTCATCGATTCCCACAGCCACTCGATCGACGGAGGACTGGCGCTCATTTCTGCCGATGCCAGCGAGAAGGTCCAGTCTCTCGATCAGCTTGCGCCCTTTGTCGCGGACGCGAAAAAGACGGGCCGAGGAATGCGCGGCGATATTCTTGAGATTCTTGGCATGCCGCTGGAGTTCTGGTCGCACGTTGATATGCTCAATGCCGAGTTCAGCACAGGAGCTTACGAGAAGCAGAGCGTTCTTCTGCGCGGAATGGATGGGCACACAGCATGGGCGAATCGTGCTCTGCTGCAGCGCGCGGGCATCACGGCCGAGTCTCTGAAGAAGCTTTCCGCCGAGGAGCGCAGTTATTACGGCGTCGACAAAGACATGCAGCCGAACGGCTTTCTCGTGGACGCCGGCATGGAGAGAATCGAGCCCCTGCTGCCCGAGCCTACCGCCGATCGATTGCTGGCCGCGGGACGAGCGGCCCTGGCATACAACTACAGCCTCGGGATCACGGCCTGGCTCGATCCGCTAGCCGGCGACAATGTGTTGAAGGCCTACAAACTGTTGGCGGACCGGGGCGAGCTGACCTCGCAGGTCGTGGCGTTTCCCCAGGTGTTTGCAAAAGATCCAGCGGCAGAACTCGCCGGTGTGCAGAAGACGCGCGAAGTTTATAAGAATGTTCCTAATCTGCACGTGACCGGAATCAAGATTTTTGCCGATGGGGTAGTGGAGTATCCGTCGCAGACGGCGCACCTGAGCAAGCCTTACAAGAATACCGGGCGTTACGGCGACCTGCTGTTTGAGCCGAAGAAGTTTGCCGAGTTGTGTGTGGCGGCGGACAAACAGGAATTGATCATCCACGTGCACGCGATCGGGGATGCCGCGGTGACGGCTGCTCTGGATGGGATTGCGGCGGCGCGTAAGGCGAATGGCAACTCAGGGTTGCCGGATACGATCACACATGAACAGTTCGTTCTGCCGCAAGATTTTCCGCGGTTTCGGCAACTGGGCGTGGTGAGCGCGTTGCAGCTTCTGTGGGCGGAGGCGAGTCCGGACACCATTGAGATTCTGAAGCCTTATCTGGATGCTGATATTTATAAGTGGCAATATCCGGCGCGGTCGATTCTTGACAGTGGCGGGATTATTTCCGGGGCCAGCGACTGGCCGGTATCCAGCGCGAACGTGTTCTGGGCGATTTATCAGGCGGAGACGCGCAAGGGATCGGAAGGCGTGCTGGATTCGTCGCAGGACATGCCGCGGGAAGCTATGTTTTATGCCTACACGCGGAATTCGGCGCGGGCCATGAATATGGAAGGCTCGATTGGGACCATCGCGCCAGGAAAGCGCGCCGATCTGGTCTTGCTCGACCGCGACGTGTTGACGGTGTCTCCGGAGGAGATGCGGGAGACTAAGGTCCTGTGGACGATGGTGGCGGGGAAGGTGGTTTATCGGGCGAAGTGACTTCTCTCTCCCTCTACTATTGCTGATTAACCGTGAGGTAAGCTATTCACCGCTTCCGCCGCGGGATGCATTCCGCGCGCCTCGCGGCTTTTTCATTTTTAGGTTATGTCATTGACGGATCAACTCGGATTTCGGTTCGCTCCGCCGGAGCGGCGAGTTTGGACGGTGCGCGCTCTGGTTGCGGCCGTGCGCACTCACGTGGAGCGGGAGTATTCCGATGCCTGGGTTGAGGGCGAGATTTCGAACTTCCGGGCGCCGGATTCGGGGCATCTTTATTTCACTCTGAAGGATGGGGACGCGCAGATCCGGGCAGTGATGTTCAGTTCGAAGGCTCGGTTGCTGCGGTTTCGTCCGGCGGACGGGATGCAGGTCGTGGTGCGGGGGCGGGTGACGATATATGAAGATCGCGGCGAGCTGCAGATTGCGGCGGAGTACATCGAACCCAAAGGCGCTGGAGGGCTGCAGGTTGCCTTCGAGCAACTGAAGGCGAAGCTGGAAGCGGAAGGATTGTTTGCGGCGGAGCGGAAGAAAGCGATTCCGGCTTTGCCGGCGCGAATCGGGATTGTGACATCGCCGCAGGCGGCCGCCCTGCGGGATATCCTGAACATTTTATTACGAAGGCATCACACGGCTAGCGTCTTGATTTATCCGGCACAGGTGCAGGGCGATGCGGCGGCGGCGGAAGTGGCGGGAGGGGTGAGCTATTTCAATGAAATCCGCAGTGACGCGAGCCGCAACGTCGAAGTGATTATTGTAGGGCGCGGCGGAGGGTCGGCCGAAGATTTGGCGGCGTTCAATGATGAAGGGTTGGCGCGGGCCGTCGCGGCGTCGGAGATTCCCGTGATTTCGGCGGTGGGGCACGAGACAGACTTCACGATTATGGATTTTGTGGCGGACCTGCGCGCTCCAACCCCTTCGGCGGCGGCGGAGTTGGTGATTCGGTCGCGTGTGGAAGTCGAGAATCAGGCCGAGGCGGTGCGAGAGCGGCTGGC
This sequence comes from uncultured Acidobacteriaceae bacterium, assembly GCA_963827005.1. Lineage (GTDB taxonomy): Bacteria > Acidobacteriota > Terriglobia > Terriglobales > Acidobacteriaceae > Sulfotelmatobacter. Next base: position 204,698 of record CAWGZD010000002.1, on the reverse strand, counting down.
GCGAGCGATGGAGCGGCAACTGCTGGAAGCGCGGCACGCGCTGATGGAGCGGGCGCAGGATGGGGCGTTTGCGCGCATGATGGATTCGATCCGGCAGCGGCAGCAGAAGCTGGATGACCTGACTTACCGGTTGGAACGCGGGGAGCGAGCGGCGCTGGAATCGAAGCGGCGTCGCTGGGAAAGCCTGGCAGCGGCGGTGCGGCATTACGATCTGCGGCGGGTGCTGTCTGGGATTCGAGGAGAGCTGGACGCGGGCACTGCGGCTTTGGGAGCCGCGATGCGGAATCAGCTTTTACAAAATAAGGTCCTCATTGAGCGCTTCAGGGCGCTGGAGACGCTGTCTCCGCTGGCTATTTTGGAGCGAGGGTATGCTCTGGTGTTTGATGCTGCGGGACAATTGGTGAAGGATGCCGCGCAAGTGAAACTGGGAGAGGAGATTTCGGCGCGAGTGGCGCGGGGAGAGCTTCGGGCGATCGTGAAGGCGAGCGGTGATGGAAACCTAGGCGGCCGCAACCCGAAGCATTGACGGAAGCGCCTTGCGGGGGTCGGGGGGTGTCGGCGGCTACGGGGTCCTTCTCTCCGCTCAGGATGACGGGCAATATTTTGCTTCCCCGCGGCATTAGAATGTTGGAGGTCCGGCGTTTGAGATTTTTCTGCGGAGTGATCCGGTGACGCAACTGATGGCGCCCTGGTTGAGAGTGTCGTTTACGGTGCTCGACATTCTGCTCGTGGCGTTGATCATCTACGAAGTGCTGGTGATGATTCGCGGAACGCGGGCGGCGCCGATGCTGGCGGGATTGGCGGCGGTCGCGGCGGCGTTCTACCTGGCCCGGATCGGCGAGCTGGTTACATTGAACTGGCTGGTGAGTCATCTGCTGCCCTATGTGGTATTCGCTTTGATCGTCGTGTTCCAGTCGGAGATCCGGCATGTGCTGTCGGATGTGGGGCGGCGGGTCAGCTTTTTGCGCGGATCGCCGGCAGAGGGCGATTCCTACGACGACATAGTGCTGGCGGCGAATCTGTTTTCGCAGCATCAGACGGGTGCATTGATTGTGATTGAGCGCGAGATTGGATTGCGGACTTATGTGGAGAGCGGCGTTGCCATGGATGCGCGGCTCTCCTACGATCTGCTGGCCACAATCTTCCGGCCAAGCGCTCCGCTGCACGATGGAGCGGTCATCATCCAGAAAGACAGGCTGGCGGCGGCAGCGTGTTTTCTGCCGCTGTCGATGAATCCCGTGCTGTCGACGCAGATGGGAACGCGCCACCGCGCGGGCATCGGCATAACCGAGGAGACGGACGCGATCGCTGTGATTGTGTCGGAAGAATCGGGCGCGATTAGTGTAGCGGTGGGAGGAAAGATCGACCGGGATCTCACAGTGGAACAATTGCGCGAGCGGTTGGGCAGTGAACTGCGGCGGTACATGGCGCCGGTAGCGCTGCCGACGGTGGGTCCGCAGAGTGACGATTCGGATGCCCGGGAGGAGTCGCCGCTGCGCGCGGGCGCGCAGATGAGCGACGACACAGACTCGGAGCGTCCGCTATGATGAACTTTTTACGGCGCTGGATACTGCATAACTTCTGGCTGAAAATTTTGTCGCTCGTGCTCGCAACCGGGCTGTGGCTTGCGGTTTCGCCGGATCAGGAGCCGGCGGAAATAACGTTGCGAGTGCCCATTGAGTTTCGGCATGTTCCGCCGCAACTGGAGATCAGCTCGGTGAACACTCCCGAGGCGCAGGTTCGCGTGCGCGGGCCGGAGCAAATGATCAGGGAGTTGCGGTCCACCGACATCCACGCGGATCTCGAACTCAAAGATGCCAACCCCGGCGAGCGCACATTTAACCTGACTGCGCAGCAGATTCATGTGCAGCGGGATTTGACGGTGGTGCAGGTCGTGCCGGTGCGAGTGACCGTCACCATGGAGATGAGTGCGCCGGCCGCGAGCGGGCATTGATCTCGCTTTAGGATTGCAGCGCCTGAAGGCGTACGCTGGTACGAAGAGTAACTCTTGATTTCGACATCCAGCGCTCCTGGTGAACCCGCAAAATTTATGAGTGATCAGATCAGGCAATTATTTGGCACCGACGGGATCCGAGGCGTGGCCGGCGAATTTCCGCTGACCTCGGAAAGCACGTATCTGATCGGGCGCGCGCTGGGACATGACTTGATCCGCGGCACTCGGAAGGCACAGGCGGTGATGGGACAGGACACCCGCGAATCAAGCGGTTGGATCGCAGACCGCGTAGCGGCGGGACTGGCGTCGGTGGGGGTGGACGTGCACAGTGCGGGCGTGATCACGACGCCGGGAGTGGCTTACCTGGCGCGCTCGCGCGGGTTTGCCGCGGGAGTGGTGATTTCGGCTTCGCATAATCCGTGGACGGATAACGGCATTAAAGTTTTTTCGGGGGATGGATTCAAGCTTACCGATGCTCGAGAACTGGCGATCGAAAAAGAAATCTTCGAGCTGCTAGCAAAACCGGGGGCCTTGGACGACACTGCGCTGAAGGTTGCCGGGCCATCTTTGCCGGGAGAGTCGGCGCTGCGCAAGGCGTACATCGAGTCGCTGGCTTGCAGCGTGTCGTCGGACTTGAGCGGGTTGCGGGTGCTGGTGGATTGCGCCAATGGCGCAGCGACGGCGGAGGCTCCCGAATTGTTTCGCAGCTTGCGAGTGCAGACCACATTCACCTGTGTGACGCCGGATGGAAAAAACATTAATGAAGGATGCGGAGCCTTGCATCCCGAGGCCATAGGAAAGGCCGTCGCGGAGTCGGCGGGAAAGTTTGATCTGGGCGTGACGTTTGACGGCGATGCCGATCGCGCTCTCTTTTGCGATGGCGCGGGCCGAGTGGTGAATGGAGATGGAGTGCTGCTGCTGACGGCGCGCGATCTGCAGGTCCGAGGGAAGTTGACTGGATCGACTGTAGTGGCGACGACGATGTCGAATATGGGAGTAGAGATCGCGCTGAAGAAATCAGGCATACGCATGTTGCGGGCCAATGTAGGCGACAAATATGTTCTTGAGGAGATGTTGAAGACCGGGGCGACTCTGGGCGGAGAACAGTCGGGGCACATCATCTTTCGCGATGGCGACGCGACGACTGGCGACGGTTTGCTGACCGCCTTACGGGTGATGGATGTGATCGTCCGTTCTGGGAAGACGCTCGCGGAGTTGGTGAGCGATCTAAAAGTGTTTCCGCAGAAGATTCAGAATGTGCGGGTGCGGGAGAAGATTCCATTTGCTGAGGTGCCAGCGGTGCAAGCTGCCATCGAGGCTGCCGAGCGCGAGTTGGATGGGAATGGGCGCGTAGTGGTGCGGTATTCGGGGACTGAGGCTTTGGCTCGCGTGATGGTGGAAGCGGAATCAGAAGAGAAGATGCGAGCACTCGCGGCGGGGATTGCAGAGGAGATTCAGAAGGCGCTGGGAGTGTAAGGAAGGCTCACTCAAAGATCGGCGATGTCCTCGCCAGTACCTCTTCCATGATTGCGTCTGGAATGCTTTCCAGCTTCCGCCCGCCGCGCGCGGCGAGATCGAGAGCGCGGGGCTGGTCGCAGCGGACGATCCCCGTCGTTTTGAGTCCGGCTCCGGTCAAGGGCACGGCGAAACCAGCCATGCGCGCGAAATTACCGCGGCTGGTAATGGGCAGAACTACGGGGACTTTGGTGATTCGGTTGAAAGCGTCCGGGGAAACGATCAAAACCGGGCGGCGGCCCTTTTGCTCGTGGCCCGAGGTGGGATCGAGGCTGACGAGCCAGATTTCGCCGCGTTTCATTACAGATTGACCGCTCGTTCCATCTTGCGTTCCATCAGATGAGTTCTCCGCCGACGGGCTTGCTGTTGAGCCACTCCAGTTCCTGTTTCGAGGCTCGTTTCGAGCGACGCGCCTTGGGGTTGCATTGGGCCAGCAGTTCGTCCAAGGAATAGCGTCGGCGCGTCCTTGGCTGCACGACCAGGCGGCCCCTTTCTACTGCGATGCCGACCCTAGCGCCGGGGTGCAATTGCAGGACATTGAGCAGGGCGGGCGGTACAGCCAGCATGATCGAGCCGCCTACCTTGCGCAAGTTCGTGGTGTGCATCACGGTTCTCCTTGGTTATACTCTAGTATAACATGGCTCGAAGGGTTGGTTTATGTTTCTTCGTTTTGTGACCGCCGAACTGGACGACGAGTCCCATAAAGAGCTTGGCGTCTTTCATGCTGCAGGTAAGCTCCGCGATAGCGGCTCACTCTCGGAGGCCGAGGAGACACTGCTCCAAGAAATTCGCGACTGGTTCAATATCAACCTGGAAAAACCGAAGAGATTCACTTCTGCCAAGCCTCCCTACTACCGCAGGAGGCAAAACGGGATCTCTTGGTTCAAGGATTCAGCGAGGGCACACCTCGGCAAGATGCATGAAATGGTTGCACTGTTGAAGCACCACGACGTTCTTGTTCGCATGATCAAGACGGCGCGACCGGGCTATGTCGTGTATGAAGATGAATTTCAAGTCGTCGCTGTGCCGTTCGCTGACTCCGACATCTGAAGATGTCGGACGAGAGTCAAAATCCCCGCCCTGTCCCTCCAAAGAACGGAGGGACAAGGACGGGGCACCCGCTTCGTTCTTGCTGCTGGCAGTTGTCGGACAGGACTGTCCGACCCACACGAGCTAATCCAGGTCCCGCCAGTTGGGGCCTACTTCCATTTCTACTAGTAGCGGGACGGCTAGCTCGTGAACTCTTTCCATATGCTCGCGGACTAGGGACTGCATGGCTTCTACTTCTTTTTCGGGGACTTCGAAGACTAGTTCGTCGTGGACTTGCAGGGTCATTCTTGATTTCAGTTTCTGCTCTTGCACAATTTTGTCGATTCTGATCATGGCCACTTTGATCAGGTCTGCTGCGGTGCCCTGGAGCGGCGTGTTGACTGCAGTGCGCTCGGCGAAGCCGCGCTGCGCGAAATTCTTGCTGTTGATGTCCGGGATCGGCCGGACACGGCCGTGGAGAGTTTTTACTCTCAGGTCGCGGCGCGCTTCTTCGAGCGTCTTATCGATGAACGCGCGGACGCCTTTGTATTTCTCGAAATAGTTGGCGATGAAAAGCTTCGCTTCGGCGGGCTCGATGCCAAGTTGCTGCGACAGTCCGAACGCGGAGATGCCATAGACGATTCCGAAATTTACCACTTTGGCCTGGCGCCGGTGATCGGGCGTGACCATCAGCGGCGGAACTCCAAACACTTGCGAGGCGGTCAGCGTGTGGATGTCGTCGCCGCGTCGGTAGGCCTCGACCAGCAGTGGGTCGCGCGAGAAGTGGGCCAGCAGGCGGAGTTCGATCTGCGAATAGTCGGCGGTGAGCAAAACGTGGCCGGGCTCGGCGATAAAGGCAGCGCGGATGCCTCGTCCCAGTTCCGTGCGGACGGGAATGTTTTGCAGATTCGGATTCGCCGAAGAAAGGCGTCCCGTCGCGGTCCCGGTTTGCCCGAAGGTCGTATGCAGGCGCCCCGTGCGCGGGTTGATTAACGCGGGCAGAGTGTCGACGTAGGTGGATTTAAGCTTGGTGAGCTGGCGGTAATCGAGAACTTTTCTGGCTATGGGATGTTCTTCCGCCAGAGTCTCCAGAACATCGACGGCGGTTGAGATGGTGCGTCCCTTGCCATATTTCACGGGCTTGGGAAGGCTCAGGCGATTGAAGAGCACGTCGCCGAGTTGCTTGGGAGAACCGATGTTGAACTCGGCTCCGGCCAGCTCGTGGATCTCTCTTGCTTTGGCACCGCTCTCACGCTCGAGTTCGGTCGACATCTTTGCCAGCGCGGCCGTGTCGATTTTGACTCCGGCCCGCTCCATCCGGGCGAGAACCGGCACCAACGGCAAATCCATTTCTTCGTACAGCTCGGTCAGTCCCGCCTGCTTGATGTCTTCGCGCAGAGCCGCCGCGAGCCTGCCCGTGACGTCGGCAGCTTCGGCGAGGTCTCCACTTAACTTGAGATTGAAGCGCCGAAGCGCGACGTCTGCGAGGCGATGCGAAGAATACGTTGGATCAAGCAGGTAGGAGTAGAGCATGGGATCGTGCTCCACGCCCCGCAGATTGATCTCCATGGAAGCGAGCGCGTGAATTGCCGACTTGTAATCGTGGATTGCCTTGGGGGTGCCGTCGGCGGTCAGAATGGTTCTCAGCTTTGCCCCTGCGCTCTTGGAATCCAGTTTGACTACGGCGGCTGAGCCCGGAGCCGCGGAGATAGCGATGCGGCGAACAGCGGGCTCGGGAGACGCTGCCGGCTCTGAATCGTCGCTGAGGGCGAGCATTCCGGATTGCGGCACTTCGTTAACAACTTCTTCATCGTCCTCCGGAAGCGGCTCCGTCTCTTCCTGCTGCACCGCAATGGCGAGCCCTTCATCCGTTGCGAGCGATTCCAGAATCTCTTCTACGTCCGCGGCGGATTGAGCTTCGCTGTAATGAGATTCAGTGACCGCAACTTCCGGCAATAATTCCTTCAGCAGCGAAGTGAATTCCAGTTCGGTGAAAAGCTGGCGCAGAAGATCGAGATCAGGCTCGCCCGCGCGCATCGCTTCGACGTTCAGCTCGACAGGAACATTCGTATCGATCGTCGCCATGCTTTTGCTGAAAAGGATAATGTCGCGATTGTTCTGAAGCGACTCGCGGTAGGTTTTCTTTTCTACTTCGTTGGCGCGATCGAGCGCCTGCTCGATGCTGCCGAAGCGTTTGATGATTTCGACTGACCCTTTGTCGCCGATGCCGGGCGCTCCGGGAATGTTGTCGATAGCGTCGCCGCGAAGGGCCATGATGTCGATGACGCGCTCGGGAGGCACTCCTAGAATTTCCTCAACCTTGGCGGCGTCGCAGATCAGATTGTCTTTGGGAGGATTCAGGATGAGGACGTCGTCGTTGACCAGTTGCATCATGTCTTTGTCGCTGGAAACTACATAGACAGGATGCTTCGCCGCTGCGGCTTTGCGCGCCAGAGTGCCGATCACGTCATCGGCTTCGAAGCCGGCAAGTTCGAGAATGGGAATGCGATAGGCTTCGAGAGCGCGGCGGATGTAAGGAATCTGCTGCGCCAGATCCTCCGGCATGGCCGCGCGGTTTGCTTTGTAGCCTTTGTACTCCACTTCCGTAAACGTTTGCGTTTTGATATCGAACTTGCGGATGGAGGTGATGGCTTCAGCCTGCTGTTTGCGGAAGGTGGGAGCGGCTACGTCGAAGACGGCAGCTAGATAAGCCGGGGAAAAATCATCACGCAGTTTGCGCAGCATGTTGACGAAGACATAGACCGCGGCGGTGGGAAGTCCGGACTTGGTCGACATGGAGCGCTGCCGCGCCATGGCGTGATAGGCGCGGAAGATGAATGACATCGTGTCGATGAGGAAGATGCGGTTTGGGTCCGAGGCTGAGGCGGGTGCACCACCTGAACCCGGCCCCGGAGATTTTGTGCGTGCGGGCAAGGCAGTAGTTTAGCAGCCGCGGTGAGTAGGCGCCGGAATCATCATGCCAACGAAAATCAGGGTCGGCGGTTAGAAGTCCACGTGGAAGTCGGCCTCGACTACTTTCTCAAGTCCCTTGCCGGGCGAGTTACGGAAGATCAGATAATACTTCACGGGCTGATCCAGAGAAGCCGGAAGGTCCACGTTAACGGACTGGTTGTGAGAAGCTTCAACGGAGAAGAGCGCTTCGCTGGGACGATTGCCTTCCAGGTCGGCATATTGGTCTGCGTTCACAATGACAAAATCCACGTTGGCCGAGTCGTCGGATGCGCCATGGATTTCGCGGACGAACGACTCAAAGATCCCATGCAGATGCGGCGTGACCGCATGGGGAGGAATCTCAAAAGGAAAAGTCGCCGAGCTCTTCAACGTAAAAGTCTTATGCAGAACAGTTTCGCTCGTGCCCGCCGGCGAAGGCGCCGCGTGCTCCATCGGCGCTGCTTCCTCCACGGGCGCCGCCTTTTGTTTCTGGCAAGCAGCCCCGAGCAGGATGAGCAGCGCAACGAACCCGACCGCCAGGCAGCGGATCCGCGCCAGTCGGTTCATGAGTGAACTGGCTTCCCGTACTCGGTGGTGTAGTGCAGTTGGATCTCGCCGCAGGTGCCCAGTTCGGCGGAATAGACAACGCAAGTGTCAAAGGGACGGGAATAAACGTGCACGCTGACGGCACGCTGGTTGAATTCGCGAGGATTGATCACGCGATGCACGGGCTCGAGCGGGTCGACGGCACACGGATGCGACACGTTCATCTCCACCGTTTCTGTGGGCTCGATGGTCGAGTTGCCCTGCGCAATGTCCTGATGCACAACGTGAAAGTTTTCCACCAGGAGCCGGCCGACGGGGACGGCCATCCAGCAATTCTGGTCGCGATGATTATGCACGGAACTGAACTGCCCGACTTCCCAGCAGATGGCAATTAATTCGTAAAGAGAAGTCTTGTCGATCAGATTGCGAGTGTAGTGCTGGCGGTCCCACGTGAGATAAGGCGCCAGCGAGTCGGGAGTGAGCGGGGCATCCTGCAGAAACCGGCGGAGCTCTTCGGTCTGATCGAATGCGGCCTCGGGAAACTCGCGGAGTCGGGCGACGAAATCTTGAATCGGAACCTGCTTTACTGCGGCGGCCATGGGCTGCTCCCGCAAAAGTATAACGCAGCGCGCAACCCGAAAGCTTTCAACCGCAATGTTCGGCGCGGACTAGCGCGACGACGCGAAGAAAGATGACTCACTCGATAAACATGCAGTCTCCATAAGAATAAAACCGGTAGCGCTCGGATACTGCGTGTTCGTAAGCGCGCAGCACGTTCTCACGTCCGCCGAACGCACTGACCAGCATCAGCAAACTCGATTGCGGCAGGTGAAAATTCGTCAGCATCGCCTTGACGGCCTTGAATTCGAAGCCGGGATAGATGAAGAGGTTTGCCGCCGCAGCACCGGCCATCACCGTTCCTCCCCCGCGCCGCACTGCGTGTTCGAGTGTTCGCACGGTTGTGGTCCCCACCGCCACCACGCGCCGCGACGTCCGCAACGCCTGGTTGATGGCAAAAGCAGCTTCGGCGGAGATGGAGTAACTCTCGGAATGCAGCTTATGATCCTCGACGCGCTCGACACGCACCGGCTGGAAAGTTCCCAGGCCCACGTGCAGTGTGACTTCAGCGGTTTCCACTCCGCGCTGGCGAATGCGGTCGAGGATCTCCGCAGTGAAATGCAGGCCTGCAGTAGGTGCGGCGACCGATCCCCGCTCCTCGGCGTAGACGGTTTGATAGCGCTCCCGATCACCGGAAGAGTCGGGACGCGCGATATAAGGCGGAAGCGGGATGTGGCCGACGCGATCGAGCACGGCGAAGAAGTCTCCCTTCTTGTCATGGTTCTCATCGTTCTTATTCTGGAGGGGCTTATCCTGAATCGCCTGAAAGCGGATGCGGCGCTCGCCAAATTCCGCGCGCCCCAGAACCTCGGCTTGTAGTTCGTCCCGCTCGCCGAAAACGAGACGCTCTCCAATTCCGATCTTACGGCCGGGCCGCACCAGGCATTCCCAATCGTTGGGTTCGGTCGAGAGCTGGCGCGTCAGCAGAACCTCAACGCGTCCATGAAGCAAATCGCTGCCCGCAGCGTTCTCCGGGCTGCCAGCTTGACCTCGGCGGCCTTCGCGTCGGCCATAGAGCCGCGCCGGAAAGACGCGGGTGTTGTTGAAGACCACCAGATCGCCGGCGCTCAGGAGGTCCGGCAAGTCGCGGAACCGGCGGTCGGAATAGCCGCCACCCGTTCGCTTCAGGTGCAGCATCCGCGAACCGTCGCGGGTCGCGAGCGGCTCCTGGGCAATCAGTTCGTCGGGCAAGTGAAAATGGAAGTCGGAGACCAGCACGCTCTCAGATTATAGGATCATCGCCCGGCCCTGCATTGCTCGCAAGAGAATGGGGTAATCGCTTTTCCTTGGGAAATTGTCGGATTTTTCTCGAAAATTTGTTTGTCTGTTCCAGGCAGGTGCGGTACTATGCGAGGGTTGTAGCTTTTGCCGCTTTGTTGTCACTCCTCCCCCGAGAGAGTACTTCCATGTCCGCTGAACGCAAGCATAGGGAAGAGATTGTTCGCTACGGACGCATGCTTCACGAGCGCGGGTTCGTGGCGGCGATGGACGGGAATCTCTCCGTCCGTCTGGATGATGAGCGGATTCTGGTGACGCCCACCTGTGTGAGCAAGGGCGCAATGCGAGCCCGGGACATGGTCATCGTGGACCTGGAAGGCACGCGCGTGGCAGGCCGCAAGAATGTGACCAGCGAGATTGGAATGCACCTGCTGGTTTACCGCACCCGGCCTGATATTCAGGCGATCGTCCACGCCCACCCGCCCACCGCCACCGGATTCGCCGCCGCCGGCATGGCGCTCACCGAACCCCTGGTTTGTGAAGTCGTGATGGGCCTGGGAGGCATTCCGCTCGCGCGCTACGGCACGCCCGGAACCTCCGAACTGGCTAAGACCCTGGAGCCATACGTGCCGCACTACGATGCCATCCTCATGTCGAATCACGGCGTCGTGGCCTACGGCGATACCATCGAGCACGCCTACATGAAGATGGAAACCGTCGAGCACTTTGCCCAGATTGCCCTGGTCACACATCTGCTCGGCCGCCAGCAACCGCTTACCGGAGTTGATATCGAAAAGCTGTTGCTGGCCCGCACGAAATACTTCGGCGGAAAAATGGCCGCGTCCATGCCGATTGCGATGGTCAGGCCTCCTGAAAAAGTGAGTTGAACCAAGCCTCTCGGCCGTCCCGCGCGATCTCCACTCTCTATTCATTCCCTCCAATGCGGAAGCGAAAGCCGGCGCGAAAGTTCAGCGGCAGCGCCGGATAACCCACCACTTCGTTGTAGCGGCGGTCGAGCAGGTTCTCCACGTTCGCGTAAGCTGTCACCCGGGAATTGATGGCGTACCATCCCCCCAGATCGGCGCGGAAGTAGCCGGCCGCGTGGTCAATGTTGAATCCCTCGAAATCATCATCCGGCCGCCGCCCAACGAAGCTTCCACTCAGGTTCGTAGCCCAGCGGCCCGCCGCGTAAGACACCAACGTCGTCGCCGAATTCTTAGGACGCCGCAGCAACGGTTCGCCCGGATTATATTGCGAATCAATCGGAGCCGGATTGCTCAGAATCTCGGTGGAAGTGTAGGTGTACGCGGCGCTGACCAGCAGCCTGGTTCGCAGCTTAGCCTGCACTTCCACCTCGGCGCCCTGCGCGAACGCCTCATTCACATTCACGTATTCCCCGACAAATGTTATCGGGTTAACGGTCACGTAATTGATCTGGTCGTGAAACAGATTATTGAAATACGTGGCATTGAACGCATATTTTCCGTGGAAGAAATCCTGCTGAATGCCGGCTTCGAAGGCGCGCACCCGCTCCGGCTTGAGCCCCAGGTTCGGAATAGTGTAGGGGGGCCCGGCAAAAGTTTCCTCCAGCCGGGGTTCTTTGAAACCGGTCGCGTAAGAAAAACGCAAGCGCGTCCCCGATAGCACTTCCCCGCCCCGGAGCGCCCGCAGCGTCAGCGCCACTCGCGGCACGCCGGTATTGCCGTAAACGCTGCTGTGAACGAAACGCCCGCCCGCAATCACAGACAACCTGCCGAGCGTTAGCTGCTGTTGCAGATACGCCTCCTGATTCAGCCGCTGCCCCGAAGCCGAAGGCGGATAGTCCAGATCGCCCACAACGCCGTTCTCATTTTCAACGCGATATCCAAAAGTGGACTGAGCCCAGGTTCGCTCCGAATAATTTCCCTGGTATTCCGCTCCCACACGATTGATGTGGTCGTACTCGTGAGAAGGAAAATCGTCGACGCGCTCAGCATCCCCATTCAGATTCACGTCGTTGTAGCGGTAAAGATAATCGAAGCCGGTGAGGCGGTGCTGCCAGCCCGAAGGCTGCGCCACGATAAGCTCCACGCTCCCCAGCAGGCTGTTCAGCTGGGACCATTCATCCGGATCGGGAGGCTGCAACGGCGTGCCGTTGAAATTCCACTCCCCCGGAACCCCGGTGTGACTGTTGGAGTGCCGCATGTGCAGCCGCAACGAAACTTCATCGTTCAGCGCCGCTCCCAGGTTCGTGCCTTCCAGAGAATCGGAATTCGCGTTATTCACCCACGCGCCGTTGGTGTTGAACTGGTCGCCAAACAGGTTGTAATCGTAGCGGCCGCGCGCTCCGGCCAGCGATGCAAAGCCGTTTGCCGTCGAGAAATTTCCCCCATCGGCGCCAAAGCGGAGCTCGGGTACAGCCGTGTTTCCCCTGCGAGTCCAGACCTGCACCACGCTCGTCATGGCGTCAGAGCCATAGAGCGTACTCTGCGCGCCGCGGAGGAATTCCATGCGGCTGGCCTGGGTGAGAGGAAGCGTGCCGAAATCAAAAGTCCCTCCCGGCTCGTTGATAGTGACGCCATCGACAATCACTTTGTTATAAGTGGAGTCGCCGCCGCGCACAAACAGCGACGCCAAACCGCCGCGCTGCCCCGCAGTATTGATGACCGCGCCGGGAAGATAACGAACCGCATCGTCGGCCGCCACCGGCTGCATCAGTTCCAGTTGGCCAGTCTCCAAAGTCGAAATGCTGGCGCCGGTATCAACCGCCGGCTCTAGAGTCCGGGTCGCAGTCACCACTACGGTTTCAGACGCCATCGCGAGATGAAGTTGCACGGTGACGACGTCAGGCCCACATGCGGCGATATCTTCGCTGTACGGGGCGAATCCGGGAGCCAGCACGACAAGGTGCAGAGGGCAGCCGCAATTGCTTGGGGGGGCATCTCCAATCCTCAAGCCTGGAAGAATCGCTATTCCCTCGGCAGAAGAAGTGGCTGTTTCCTGATTCAGTGCACATCTCGAGGAGAAAGTGACTTGAGCGCCGGAGACGGCGGCGGAGTGGGGGTCGATAACTTTGACCTTGAGATCGGCAGCGGATGCCGCCGCAAGAGCAACGAAAAGCAAAAGCGAAGCGCACAGTGCGCGCATAACCATCCTCCTTTTCACGCGAAAGGGGTTAAGTTGGACGGTTTACGCCGGTCTCCTGGCTTTGCGAGTGAGGATGCGTCAAGCAGCAATTAGCAACTTGCAACTAGCTCGAGCATCCGGAGTCTGCAGGCGGCCTTCCCGGGATTCGTCCCAGTGACCGGCTGCGATTTTCTCGCTTACAGTTGCGCGGCAGCGCGGGAATTGCACCCGCTTCCCTGTCTTCGCCACACGGCAAAAACGCGCAAACCGAAGGACATTTCAAAGAACGAAAAATCGTGGTCTGAGGAATCTAGCGGGTAGGAGCGGTGGAAGTCAACTCAGGCAATTTTGTGGTAGTGGTGCAGCTGGGCGCTTAGAAGACTTTGTCATCCTGAGCGTAGCCGTTTTTCGGGCGTAGCGAAGGATCTCCCGCCTAACCGGCCCAACGCGTAAGCCAAATTGCACCACTACCCATCTTGTTCTGTCACTGCTTCATGTAATGAAGCGCAACACATCCCGATTTAAAACTCTTGGACTCAACAAGTTTCAGTCCTAATTTCTCCGCAGGCTAATACCTTCCAGCAACCGTCTCCCTGTGCCAGCAATGATTGGGGTAATGACAAAGCGATATTCGTCAACCAGTCCAAGCGCTATAAGTTGTGAAGGAACATCCACACCGCCGACCAGAATATTTTTGCCGGGTTCCTGTTTCAATTTAAGTATTTCGTCGCGAAGGTTTGAGCGGACGATTCTCGTATTTCCATCTTCACCGCCGTCCAGTGATCGTGAAAAAACAACTTTTTGGATCGAGTCGAATGCCAGGGCAAATTCGTTCTCTGCTTTTGTCTCAGACTGGCTCTTTGCGATATCCGGCCAATAAGGAACCATCAATTGATAGGTTTTACGCCCTAAGACGAGCACGCCACCATCATCTCGCAAGAGGCGCGTGTGGTATTCCATTACCCCTTCATCAGGGATATGGTTGGTGTGGTCGACGCAGCCATCTAAGGTCATGTTGATTGCGAAGACTACATTTCTCATTTCCGCCTCGGGTTGAGCGGCATCGTGTTCGAACATAAGAACACCCGGAACCTACTTTCGCCTGTGCGTTGGCTCGCCAACAAACACGAGGCATCCGTTTGGATCGCCGATGTGGAACTCTGTCATGCCGTAATCCCGGTCAAATAGATCGCGAATCTTGTACCGGTCTTTGAACGTTTTTACGTGCTCCCACAGCGAGCCAATGTTCGCCACTTCAATGTAGATCTCAGTATGGCCGCGGACGCAGCGCATGACTTCTTCGGACGCCGCCTTCATGAAGTGGATGGTCTGCCCATCGCGCTCCACGATCGAATACTCCGGCGACTTGATCGTCGCCGTGAATCCAAGAACATCGTGATAGAAGGCAAGAGTCTCTTCCATGTCGGCAACCGCCAGCATCGGACTTATTTTCTTTGCCGTATAAGTTCCCGTCATCGTCGTTTCCATATGTGCGTCTCCCATTGCTGCGACTACCAAGCGGTCGAGACCCGTCAGAAGTTGCGAGGAAATTCCGGCGTCCCGACCTTCCCTACATTCGCCTCGGCGAATTCACAAACCCGTTCGAGCGACAGCTGCAACTCCTGCTCGTAGCGCCCAAGCTCCGCGTCGCTCGCCTCCGCCGGAACCGGAACCAGCTTGCCAAAACGCAGCAGGACGCGGGAAAAGGGCTTCGGAATGATCAGACGATCCCAGGTATGAAGCACCCACGCGCGCTCAACG
>CAWGZD010000002.1:0-185000 GCA_963827005.1 uncultured Acidobacteriaceae bacterium | reverse complement strand
TTCGGGTGTGGCCGGGGTTGTAGGGTCGACAACAGTAGAGTTACCAATTTGGCCGTTAACTGAAGCCCTCTGGAAAGAGGGGCCATAGAGTGTGATAGCCACGTAAGTGAAAACGGACCAAACTCGAAGTCGATACCTGAGTACCGCGGAGCACGAGAAACTTTGCGGGAAGCTACGGGGACCATCCCGTAAGGCTAAATACTAGCTTCTGACCGATAGTGAACCAGTACCGTGAGGGAAAGGCGAAAAGAACCCCTGCGAGGGGAGTGAAATAGTACCTGAAACCGTGTGCCTACAAACGGTGGGAGGACTATGCGGCGCAAGCCGAAAGTCTGACCGCGTGCCTATTGCATAATGAGCCGGCTAGTTATTCTTGTCAGCAAGGTTAAGCGAAAGCGAGCCGTAGCGAAAGCGAGTCCTAATAGGGCGAATCAGTTGGCAGGAATAGACGCGAAGCGGGATGATCTACCCTTGGCCAGGCTGAAAGTGGGGTAACACCCACTGGAGGGCCGAACGGGTGTTTGTTGAAAAAAGCTCCGATGAGCTGAGGGTAGGGGTGAAAGGCTAATCAAATTCCGTGATTGCTCGTTCTCTCCGAAATAGCTTTAGGGCTAGCCTCGTACGATTTGTCGTGGTGGTAGAGAACTGAATGGACTAGGGGGCTTTCCAGCTTACTGAATCCAATCAAACTTCGAATGCCATTGAACAACCAGTACGGGAGTCAGACTGCGGGGGCTAAGCTTCGTAGTCGAGAGGAAAACAGTCCAGACCGCCTGCTAAGGTCCCAAAATATCAGCTAAGTGGGAAAGGAAGTCGGAACGCCCAGACAGCCAGGAGGTTGGCTTAGAAGCAGCCATCCTTTAAAGAAAGCGTAATAGCTCACTGGTCAAGCGGTCCGGTGCCGACAATTTAACGGGGCTTAAGCTGATTACCGAAGCAACGGATGCACACCTTAACTGGTGTGCGTGGTAGGAGAGCATTCTCAACAGTTTGAAGGTAGACCGAAAGGACTGCTGGACGGTTGAGAAGAGACCCTGCCGGCATAAGTAGCGATAACGGAGGTGGGAACCCTCCGCGCCGAAAGTCTAAGGTTTCCTGAGAAAGGTTAATCCGCTCAGGGTCAGGCGGTCCCTAAGGTGAGGCCGAAAGGCGTAACCGATGGACATCCGGTTAATATTCCGGACCTTCCTTGTTTTCGTTATTACGATGGGGTGACGCAGGAGGATAAGCAGGCCGTTCTATGGCTATAACGGTCGATGCGCGTAAGGTGTCTTCGATAGGTAAATCCGTTGAAGAGTTATCACTGAGGCGCAAAGCAGTACTCCGTATGGAGGAAAGCTGCCGATTCCACGCTGCCAAGAAAAACCTCTAAGGAGAAAATAAGGAAACCGTACCTCAAACCGACACAGGTAGACGAGGAGAATATCCAAAGGCGCTCGTGAGAACAGTTGGTAAGGAACTCGGCAATATAACCCCGTAACTTCGGGAGAAGGGGTGCCCCGGTAGAGTTCATAGCTCGAGGGGGCCGCAGCGAAATGCGCACTGCGACTGTTTAACAAAAACACAGGTCTCTGCAAAGTCGAAAACGACGTATAGGGGCTGACGCCTGCCCGGTGCCGGAAGGTTAAAGGGAGAGGTCAATCGCAAGATGAAGCTTCGAACTGAAGCCCCGGTGAACGGCGGCCGTAACTATAACGGTCCTAAGGTAGCGAAATTCCTTGTCGGGTAAGTTCCGACCTGCACGAATGGCGTAACGAAAGTGCGACTGTCTTGCCGACTGACACGGCGAACTTGTAGTGCCGGTGAAGATGCCGGTTGCCCGCAACTAGACGGAAAGACCCCGTGCACCTTTACTATACCTTTAGTATGAACTATGGCCCTTGCTGCGCAGGATAGGTGGGAGGCTTTGATTCCAGGCTCTCGGGCTTGGAGGAGCCAACGGTGAGATACCACCCTGCGAGATCTGTGGTTCTAACTTAGTCCCGTAATCCGGGACAAGGACATACTAAGGCGGGTAGTTTGACTGGGGCGGTCGCCTCCTAAACGGTAACGGAGGCGCGCGAAGCTACGCTCAGCCTGTTTGGAAATCAGGCGTTGAATGCAAAAGTATAAGCGTGGTTGACTGCGAGACCAACAAGTCGAGCAGGTACGAAAGTAGGCTTTAGTGATCCGGTGGTTCTGCATGGAAGGGCCATCGCTCAACGGATAAAAGGTACGCCGGGGATAACAGGCTGATCGGAGCCAAGAGTTCATATCGACGCTCCGGTTTGGCACCTCGATGTCGGCTCATCGCATCCTGGAGCTGTAGAAGGTTCCAAGGGTTAGGCTGTTCGCCTATTAAAGCGGTACGTGAGCTGGGTTCAGAACGTCGCGAGACAGTTCGGTCCCTATCTGTTGTGGGCGCAGGAGATTTGAGAGGACCTGTCCTTAGTACGAGAGGACCGGGATGGACGAACCTCTTGTGTTCGAGCTGTCATGCCAATGGCACCGCTCGGTAGCGAAGTTCGGTAGTGATAACCGCTGAATGCATATAAGCGGGAAGCACTCCTCAAGATGAGATCTCCCAACCCAAAAGGGATAAGAAGGGCCCAGGAAGACTACCTGGTTGATAGGCTGGAGGTGGAAGAGTGGTAACACTCGTAGCTTACCAGTACTAATCGCCCGTTCGGCTTGACCATAAAATTTACTCGGTGCAGAAACAGTTGCCAGTACTCAGTTGCCAGTTGCCAGTTCGAAACTGAACTGGAATTAGCAATGTTGTTGAAGTCGTTAGAAACTGAATGACTGAGAAGCAACACTGACAACTGTTGCGCCGACGCTTTCGTAAGGAAGCAAAGCCGATGTACGGTGGCTGAAATTGGAAGTAAACCATTAAGAAAGTAAGCCACACCCAATCTATTCAGTTGTGAGGCATTGTCCTCACGATCTTTGAAAGCTCGTTGGAGCGACGATTAAAGAGGTAGTCGCTCTGACACCGAAATGGCGTAGAGAGATCCTTCGCGAAGAACGCTCAGGATTTCGGCAGCAGGCTCCCAATCGCCGCCCTTTCAGGCGGCTCATTCACGCCTGCTAAACGCCTCAAGTTGTCGGTGATCTTACCGCGGGGGATCCACCCGTTCCCATCCCGAACACGGAAGTTAAGCCCCGCAGGGCCGATGGTACTGCACGCGCCAAGTGTGTGGGAGCGTAGGTCGTTGCCGGCATAAATAAAGGCCGTTGAGAGAAATCTCGACGGCCTTTTCCTTTTGGTCGAGGCGGGCAGGAACTAGTCCGAATGTTCGATGAGATCTCCCTCTATCTCTACCCGGACGACTTTTGTCTTGCCGAACCATCGGACAGTTACGTTTGGTCGCTCGGGCGATTCCAACTTTCCGGAAAACTTGTAAACAAAAATCGCCTCCCTCTGAGAGCGACAGTCGCAGGGTTGTGGCCAGCCGAATTTCCAATTCTGCACATTTTCAATGGCGGTGCGGCGTAGTAACTCATTGGCGGTGCTAGCTTCCACGGCGGAAGTGTTGCCCTGTCCATCGACCGTGAAATGCAAATGAATCGTGCCCGAGATTCGGGCTTGGCGAGCGAGTGGTGAGTAAAAGGGCATCGGAGCGGACTTCAGGTACGGCTCCGGGTCCGCCGCGAACGAACTGCTGCTCAACAAAAGAAGGAGTGGAATAAATGCCCGGCTCATCGCAGTCTCTCCGTGTTCTTCGCAGTGATTGTAAGTCAAGAGTCAAGAGGATATTTGCTGAGATCCTTCGCAAGAAACGCTCAGGATTTCGGCAGAAGGCTCCCGCCCGCAAAGAACGCGCGCTCATGCCTTCTAAACGTCTCAAGTCAGGCCCCGCAGGGCCGATGGTACTGCACGCGCCAAGTGTGTGTGAGCCCCTTCGGCAAGCTCAGGAGAGACTCCGGTCGTTGCCATTAATAAAGGCCAGTCTGAGAAATCAGGTTGGTTTCTTCCCTTTCGGTCCTCGAATCGCCGCCGTCAAGATCGACCTTGATTCTTGCATTCGCGCGACGGTATGCTCTAGGAGGAGTTCGAGCGATGGCAGCCCTCGATTGGTCGCAATGTGCGGTGGTTGAGAGTATTCCCGGCAAGGTCAGCGGCGCGTGGGTGTTGAAGGGCACGCGGATGCCGGTGTCCACCATCTTCGAGAACCTCGAAGCGGGAGCCAATCTCGACGACATCATGGAGTGGTATGACGGTCTCAATCGCGAACAGGTTAAAGCCGTCATTGAGTTCGCCGCGCGCAGCCTCGACAAAGCACCCGCCCTCGCCCCCTAGGCTCGCCTGATGCGCGTCCTCCTCGACCAAGCGACGCCCGTACCGATTCGCCCCTATCTCAAAGGACACGAGGTCCGCACAGCAGCTCAGCAGGGCTGGGATAGGCTTAAAAACGGCGAATTGCTCGTCGCTGCAGAAGCCGACGGCTTCGACGTGTTGCTGACCACCGACAAGAACATGCGCTATCAGCAGAATCTCGCGGGTCGGAAAATTGCGCTTGTGGTTCTCGGCCTACAGCAATGGCCAAGCCTACAGCCTCATGTTCGGCTCGTCGTGGAAGCGGTGAATGCTGCCCAACCCGGCGGCTATGCCGAGATAGACTTTCCCACCCAGCCACGCTCAGGATAAACTCCGGTCGCTGCCGGCATCAGTACAGGCCGTCGAGAGAATCTCGACGGCCTCGACGGCCTTTCCGTTTTGGGATAGATGCCCGCAATAAAGCAGTTGCCGACTCTCATTCCGAGAATGTGGAGGAGGGCAATGGAGTTATATTAGCGGGTAAGAAAATTATCCACGCTGAAAAGACTCGCTCGGATGCAGAGAGTCGGCCGTCAGGAGGAGATTATGTGCATCGTCTGTGAGCACGAACTATGGGACGAGCACAGGGCGCTCGAGCGCGAGTTGTTCAGGCCATGCAAGAAGTGCAACAAGTTCCCTGGCGCCAGCTCCGAAGGAACCTGCTATCACTGTTACGCGATCGGCAACACGATCAACGAGTGCCCCGAGTGCGCGGGCAAATCATGGAGCGAAGAATTCCTGGAGGCCAAGGCCGAAATCGAAGGCCCAGACAAGCTGCTGCTTCCGTTCTAAACCGGGAAATGTAGGTCCTTTGGCGCCGTAGTGTCCTTCGCCGGACGCCCAACGCTGCGCGCTTTCTGTGCAAGAGGCGGATTCCACTCCCGCGCCCACTCTCAGGATTTGACTCCATACCGCCTCTTTTTCCACATCCCCAATGTTCACCTAACCTTGTCCTCGCCGCCGCAACACTTCACACTACTTCCATAGCTCCAGGAGCTCATATCCGGCTAAGTCGTTGGGGCTCAAGATTTTGCCCGTAACTCATTGCAACCAAGAGATCAAATCGCAAAATCCCGCCAAACCCATGATTCCAGTAGATCGTGGGGGAGGGGGTAGGAGATCACCATGCCAAATTTCCCGAATCGGTGTCAGCACATCAAGGTCAACGGCACTCTCTGCGGATCGCCCGCCCTGCGCCGCAACCGCTTCTGCTATTTCCACAAGCTCCATCATGAAGAGCGCGTCGAACTGAACCTCGACCGCCTCAAAACCGCCCGCCGTCGCCGCATCACCATCGATCTTCCAGTCCTCGAAGACGCCAACTCCATCCAGGTCTCGCTCATGCAGATCATGCGGCTCATCGTCACTGGCCAGATCGAAGGCAAAACCGCCGGACTTCTGCTCTACGCGTTGCAGACCGCCAGCGCCAATCTTCCCCGCACCACCTTCCAGCCCTACATGCACGATATGGTTCTCGACCCGAAGACAATCGATGAAACTCCCCTCAGCGCACACATCTGGGAGGATTCCGATTTCGCCACTGACAATGAAGAGGACGACGAAACAGCCATGCGCGTGCAGGCTATGGAAGAGGCGCAGCGCAAAGCCAGAATCAAGACCGAACTCGATCGCTGGGCCGAACGCGAAGCGGACCGCTTGGCCGCCCTCGGGGCTCGCGAGCGCGAAGCCCAACGCCAGGCCGACCTCCGAGAAGCCCAGCTCGAAGCCGCCCGCCGGGCCGAAGAAAAGAAACGTGCCGAAGCCATCGCTTTCGAAAGCGCCGGCCCTGCAGCCGCCATAACGCCCACCGGACGAGCCGTCCTCCCGCCCGTAGAAACGCCGCCAGTCCCCGGCAAGCGTCCATCCGGCAACGTGACCATGGACGAAGTTAGAAAAAAGATCAACGCCCTAATCAGAAAGGAACTCCCCGCCATCGCCGCCGCGCAATCCCGCAGAGAAAAGCCACGCAAAGAAGATGGCAACAGCGGCGACTGAAAATCAAAGTCAAAGGCAGCGTGCCCGCTCCACCTGAGCCAGCGGGTCACCGTGCCTGAAACGTTTTCGTGCAGACCCGCACTATAAGTTCGGGAAAACAATTTTCAAATGCACGATGCTTTCGGCCCGGTGTCGTCGCTCTTGCGGTTCGAGGACCGGCTGCGTGCCGGCCAGAAGGAGGTCCATTTTATGTCTGAGTTCGTGATGCTCATGATTGCCGGCTGGATCGCCACGATTGCCATGATTGGCTGCTTTGCGTTGAGCGAGTCCGGCAAGCTGCTCGAAATTCGGAAACGCCTCGCCTCGTGGCGGGAAGCCTTCGCTGCTGCAAAGGCCGCCGCATCCGACGACCGGCTGAAATCCGCAGACGAGAAAGCGGCCTGACGCCGATGTCATTGCAAGAAACCAGTAGCGGTAACGGAGGTTGCTATGAATGGTGCGACTCGTAAGCATACTGCGCCTGCGGATCAGGCCTTGCTCGATACCACTCCATATGGATACGGAGTGAATGATTCCATCACCGACACTACGGAAGCGGCGGCCATCACACAGCACAAGATCAAGGTCAAGGGAAAGACGATTTCGTATACGGCACGGGCTGGTCATCTGGTGACGACCGATCCAGAGAGCGCACAACCGGTTGCGAAAATTTTCTACGTTGCTTTTACGGCGAATGGCGCTGCTTCGGGCCGTCCTGTGACGTTTTTCTACAACGGCGGGCCTGGGTCTTCGTGCGTCTTTCTCTTGCTGGGATCTTTCGGGCCGCGGCGAATCAAGACCGACATGCCGCACTTCACTCCGCCGGCTCCGTACCGGCTGGAAGACAATCAGGAAACGCTGCTGGACCGAAGCGATCTGGTGTTTATCGATCCTGTGGGCACGGGATACTCGACTGCGATCGCGCCGGGGCAAAACCTGGATTTCTGGGGAGTGGATGAGGATGCGAACTCGATCAAGCAATTTGTGAAGCGCTACCTCACGGTGTTCAATCGATGGAATTCTCCGAAATTTCTTTTTGGGGAATCGTATGGAACGCCGCGGACTTGTGTTCTTACGTGGCTCTTGCACGAAGATGGAGTGGATCTGAATGGAGTGATTTTGCAGTCCTCGGTCCTCGACTATTCGCAAACTGGCAACTCCGTCGGTATTCTGCCGACGTTGGCCGCCGACGCTATGGTTCAGAAGAAGGTTACGCTCAAGCCCGCGCCGCGTGATCTGCCGAGTTTCACGAAGCGCGTGGAAACATTTGCGCTTAACGAGTTTGCATCGGGGCTGGCAGCGTTTCCAAAAACAAATTCCAAAGTTCTGAAGGAGTTGAGTGAGATCGTCGGCATTCCGGCCGAGGTTTTACTGTATTGGAAGCTTGATCTGGCAAATAACAGCACGGCATTTCTGGCTGGACTGCTGCAAACCAAAGGGGTCGCGCTCGGGTCTTATGATGGCCGGGTCACGGCGGTAGACACGGGGATTGCGGGTGCGATTTCGCCAGATTCTGGAAGCAACGATCCGACCATGACCGCGGTTGGCGGTGTTTATACGGCGATGTGGAACATATATCTGAACGATGAACTTCAATATACCGCGATCGCTCCCTTCATGGATCTGAACGACGAGGCATTTGAGAATTGGGATTTCGGGCACATCGATCCGACGGGGGCTCAAACGGGCGGTGACGGCTTATATACGGCAGGTGACCTTGCGGCGGCGATGGCGCTGAATCCTTATCTCCGCGTTTTCTCGGCCAATGGGTATTACGATTCTGTAACTCCATATTTTCAAACCATCCTGAACTTTCAAAACATGCCGCTGGATGCGGAATATATCGCAAAGGCTCTGACGATAAAAAACTATCCGTCTGGGCATATGGTTTATCTGGACAATGCCTCGAGGGTAGCGATGAAGAGCGACCTGGCAGCGTTCTACGATGGCGTAAAGAAGCTTGATGCCGGAAAGGCAGAAGCTGGGATGCAGGTTACGAAGTCACGGTATTCAAGGCGAATGAGTCGTTCTCCTTATTGAGCAGGCAGGTGGCTCGCCGTCTGGCGATTCACCGGGCAGCAAGTTTCGACGGGCTGAGAGCGGACTCGCAGATCGCGAGCTGTTTGGAGATACCTGCAGGATCGAGGGGACCGAAGGCCTCAGACTCGGATTGACTTGGCAGATTCTGCACTCGCTTCAGGGCGCTCAGGCTGAGTCCATACCAATGCGCGGCGGCTTCCCAGTGGGGCTTTTTGGCAGTAGCGACTGCATTGCGCGCGGCGGAGATTTCGAGCTTGCCGAGATCTGCATACCCCGCAGCCGCGGCGTATAGCGGTTCGTCATTTACGCCAGGGTCCGAGAGAAGAGGATTCAAATCCGTGAGAGCGGCTTCCAATTCACCGGCGGATCGCGGGACTCCAGCATGCAGTTTCGTATGCGCGACTACCATGCGGCAAATCAGCAGCCGGATGTGGGCCGTCGTATTGTTTGGATTCGCTGCGAGCAGTCGAGCGTAGATGTCGATCGCAGCGGCGTAATCGTCGAGGCCACTCTTGAAATTTTTCCAAAGCAGAAAATTGTCTCCGCGCATACCGAGCACGGCCCCGAGCAAACCCTGCTGCGAGGTATTCTGCGGACTCGCCTGCGCGATGGAGCGCATCAGCGTAACCGCCCGATCCAGTAATCTTGCGCTTTCTTTTTGTTGGCCTAGACGGCCCAGTTCCTCACCCAGGTTCCCATCCCCAATCACAACCTCGAGTTTCAGCGCCGCGTTTAGAGGATCGGCAGCATAAAGACTTTCGACTATATCCACGTAATGCCGATGATATTCGGCGCTTTTGATGTGATCGCGCTGGCCGTCGTACCACATGGCAATGCGGTTTAAGACACCAGCGACGCCCTCGGCATGAACCGGCGAGGGAGAGCCCTCGTTTAATTTCTTTTCAATGTCGAGAGCGTGTTGATAGTGCGGTAAACGTTCTGCGTTCCTGCTTGTCGGCAGCGCTTGCGCGTAGAACATTTCTTCTTCAGCTGCCTGGAGTTGAGACTCTTCGCTGTCCGGATCCAGTTTGAGTAACACGGCGTTGGTCTCCATAGCTTTGCGAAAGCTCTCAAGCGCGGCAGGAGTGTCGCCCGAATATGCCTGGCTCCAGCTTCCCCGCTGAATATGGCCTATCCTGTCGTAGGCGGTGCGCAACTCGGCGAGGACTTTTTTGTCTTCGGGATGGGCATCGCGGAGGCGCTCACAAATTGAGACTGCTTCCTGGGCGTTTTGGAGTGCGGCGGCGAGATTGCCGGTCACTCGCAACTGAGCAGCTACCAGACGATAAGATTTAGCCAGAGCGAGCTGGTCTTCCCAAGTCGCCGATTTCGATCCCGCAACACTTTTTCGCAGTTCGAGCGCTTTCTGGTAATTGCGGAGGGAGTTTTCAGTCTCACCCAGGTTGAAGAAGGTGAAGTCTCCCTGCACTTCGCCGACGCGTTCGTAGGCGGTAGCCAGTTCACGCTGCAGCGAGGTATCGCCGGCAGCTTCGGAGCTGAGACTGTCGAGGTATTGAAGAGCGTTGCCGACTATGAGCTTTCGCGCGGGTGTGGATCCGGGAAGATTGCGGACGGAATCGTGAATTTCGAATAAAAGCGAATTCGCAAGCTTGCGTACGTCGTTGAAGCGCTTTTCGGCACGGAGTTCATTCCTCTGCGCGATGCGAGCCTCTCGCAGAGTTATTACCATGCCGATGACGAGAGTTAGAAAGACGATGGCGGCACCGGCCACGCCGGCTTTGTGACGAAAAACATATTTGCGAACGCGATAAGCGGTCGTACCCTTGCTGGCGGTGACGGGCCGGCCTTCAAGATGCCTGCGAATGTCTTCCGAGAGCTGGTCGGCCGAAGCGTAACGCCCGGCAGGTTCCTTCCGAAGAGCCTTGAGAACAATATTGTCGGGGTCGCCGACGAGGCGGCGCTGCAGCTTGCGGGCTGAAGAGAAGCCGCGCAATGCGCTGGTTGTGTCAGGAGCTGATCCAGCGTCTCGATTTTCGGCCGAGTCATCGTGGGATCCGCTGGACTGCGTCTTGCGAAAAATTGCGCTGCTGGGCTTGCGCGGGTCCGATTCGAGGACAACGCGCGCCATCTCGTGAGGCATGAGGCTGGAGAATTGATGGGCGCGTTGTCCGGTGAGCAATTCATAGAGAATCAAGCCGAGCGAGTAGATGTCGGTAGCGGTTGTAATCGGGTCACCGCGAAGCTGTTCGGGGCTGGCATATTCCGGAGTCATGGCCCAAACGCCAGTGAGAGTGGCATTTTCCGCGGGCGAGTCCGGACTCAGCATCTTCGCTATGCCGAAATCGAGAAGCTTCGGTACGCCCTGAGGCGTTACCAAGATATTGGTCGGCTTGATGTCGCGATGGACTATAAGGTGCTGGTGAGCATAGTGAACCGCGGAGCAAACGGTGCGGAAAAGCCGGAAGCGTTCTTCGATAGAGAGCCGGTTCTGATCGCAATATTCCGTGATGGGCACTCCGTCGATTAACTCCATTACAAAATAAGACAGGCCACCCTCGGTGGTGCCTCCGTCGAGGATTGTCGCGATGTTGGGGTGATCGAGCTTGGCGAGAATCTGGCGCTCGTTGCGGAAGCGGACAGAGCTGAACTCTCCGCCCGCGCCGGGACGAACGATTTTTACCGCGACGTGCTGATCGTAAACGCCGTCAGCGCGCACTCCGCGGTAGACTTCGCCCATCCCGCCGGCTCCGAGCAGATCGGTGACGCGGTACGCGCCCACAACTTGCCCGGTAATCGAGAACGGAGACGACACGGAGTCAGGCGAGGAAGTCTGCAACAAACCCAAGGCGGGAGTGTTCAGGAAGTCAGGAACGGCTGCCTCCCCTGTGAGTAGCGACTCGATTTCACGCCGCAGGTCGAGGTCGTTGGCGCCGATCGATTCGAGGAATGCCTGACGTTCGACGGTGGTGAGTGAGAGGGCAACATCCAACTGCCGCTGAATCTCGCTCCACCGTTCGGGAGTCACAGGTGCGCGCCTCCATCTAACTCGCGGTAAAGCCACAAACGGGCGGCGGTCCAACTCCTCTTGACGGTGGCGGGGGAAATATCCAAGGCCCGGGCAGTATCTTCGATTGAGAGACCAGCAAAAAATCGGAGCTCGACGATGCGAGCCTGTTGCTCATCCAACCGGGCGAGGCCGGTGAGAGCATCATCGAGGGCAACCAGGTTGGGAGGCTGATTATTGACGATGTTAGCCGACTCATCGAGCGTGACAAGAAAACCGGCGCCTCTTTTGGAGGCCAGCCGTGCGCGGGCGTGGTCGACGAGAATCTGGCGCATCAGGCGCGCGGCGATCCCGAAAAAGTGCGCGCGGTTCTCGATGCTGCCGGGAGCCTGGCCCACCAGGCGGAGATAGGCTTCGTGCACAAGCGCCGTGCCTTGGAGGGTATGGCCGGGTCTCTCGGAGGCAAGATAAAGGCGGGCGAGCTTATGGAGTTCGTCGTAAACCAGCGGCAGCAGTGTCTCGAGGGCCGAGCTGTCCCCGGTCTTCCAGCGGACCAGCAGCTGCGTAATTCCCTGAGATGAGTTTGAAGAGGTCATCGAACCCGCCCCTGAGGGGATGCCCCGGATTGGCTGCTAGGGTACCCGGAGGGCGGTCCGGGGTCAATTCCATTTCGCACCTATAATGTGGCAGGGATCACGCAGGGGATTCTGGGACGGGGGCTGAACGACTTGAAGATGAAAATCGAAGCTGGGCGCGGCGTGGCGAAAATCAGAGCTATGATTTTCGATTATGGAGAAGTGCTTTGCCATCGTCCGTCGGAAGAGGATTTCATCCGGCTGAGGAAAGTGTTTGGCGCGGATGCGGCATCGTTTCAGGCGCTGTGGGACAAGAACCGGGGCGCGTTCGATCGCGGAGATATTACGGCGGAGGCTTACTGGAGAGCGCTCGCGGAAGATGCGGGGGTGGAAATCGACGCTGTACAACTGGACCAGGTGTGCCGATGGGATGTTGAAATGTTTGGAAGGGCGAATGCCGTGATGGTGGCGTGGCTGGGTGAATTGCAGCGAGGAGGAATTAAGACGGGGCTGCTTTCGAATATCCATCCGGCGATGATTGCTTACTTGCGGGAGAATTTCGACTGGCTGGAGCTGTTCGATTTCAAAACGTTTTCCGCGGAAGTGCGGATGATCAAGCCGGAGGCGGCGATCTACGAACATACGCTGCGAGGGCTTGGAGTTGCGGCCGATGAGGCGCTGTTTGTGGATGACCGCGAGATAAACGTGCGGGCGGCGCGCGGGTTGGGCATTCATGCATTGCAGTTTCGCTCGGTGGCACAGCTCCGCCAGGAGCTGGAAGTGATGGGATTTCCGATTCTGCCGGTAGCTCAGGAGTGAAGGGGAATCCGCGGTAACACTTTTTTCCAGCCTGCGATCTCATCATCATTCTTGTCAGGACTCTCGTCGGGGATGTTGCGAGAGGATTCGTTCGTCTCAAAGTCATGGAAATCAATCAGGAAGCAGGCGGGGAGCGGCGGCGATGTTTGCGGCAGCGCGTGCATGGGCCGGCGTTTGCCAGTTTCGATGGCGTCACGGGAGGGATGATTCTGGATTTGAGTGAGGAAGGGTTGTCGATGCAGACGGGCGCTGGCGCGGGTGGGCAGCGGCGCGATTGGCCCGGGCTTGAAAGGCTTCATGGCGTAGGCGCTCGTGGCGGCGACGACTTCGACGAGCCGGGATTCGCGGAGCCGCGGCGGGTGCGGATTGAGCTGGGAGAACCGGCGGCGCATCTGGAGACGACGGGCTACATCGCGTGGGCGGATGCGCTGGGGCGTGCGGGCGTGCGGTTCTCAGACTTGCCGGAAGAAGCGCGGCGGCGGCTGAATGAGTGGTTGACCTTGAATGCGAGCGCGCCGAGCCGGACGGCGCCGAAGGTTACGCTGGGCAAGGCGATGGTTGCGGCGGCGGGAGCGAAGTCTTCGGCGAGCTCGGGCGGAGACCACATGGCGATCAGCCTGGAGGCGGAAACCGCGGAGGAAGTTGAAGAGGAGACGGCGGGTTCGACGACGGCGCAGTATCAATTCAGCTCGCTCGGCACGGATCTGGCGGCGGCGTTGCGGCTGATTGCAGAGCGCGCGCTGTCGCTGACGCGAGGGAACGGCGCGGCGATTGCGCTCGTCCATAAAGATACGGTGATCTGCAGAGCCAGCGTGGGGGATGGCGCGCCGGGGCTGGGGACGCGGCTGGATGTGAGTTCGGGATTTTCGGGGCTGTGCTTTCGAGCAGGAAAGGCTCTACGGTGCGACGATGCGGAGCATGATCCGCGAGTGGATTTGGAAAGTTGCCGGAGGCTGCGGGTGCGGTCGATGCTGGCGGCTCCGGTTCGTTACGAGCGCGATACGGTTGGAGTATTGATGGTGTTTGCGGCGCAGCCGTTTAGTTTTGATGAAGGCGATTTGGCGGTGGTGGAGAGTTTGGCGCATACGGTGGTGAGGAGTATGAGGCAGGCGGAGGTGAGTGGGCGGGTTAGTGCGTAGGGCGGGCGGCTCAGGGGCTGAAGCCCGTTTCGTTTTTTTAGCTTTACGCGGCGCTGAAGCGCCGCTCTTCCACTGCTTCGAGGGACGGAGTTGTGGAATCCCACGTCTCGCAAAGAACGCGAGACATGGGGCACCCGCGGCTTGTGATGGTGGCGGTGAACAGTGGGTTCCTCCTGTCTCGCTTCGCTCGCGCGTCGGAATGACAAAGAAATAAATAGCTCGCGCGTCGGAATGACAAAGAAATAAAGAACTCGACGCGTCGGAATGACAAGGAAATAAGGAACACGGGCGTCGGAATGACAAGCGGCAGGTGAGGGGCTATTGGGGTTTCGCTTCGAGCATCAGGTGGTGGTCGAAGGGGGCTTTGATGGTGGCTTGGGGGCCGTGGACGGTGCCGTAGTCTTTGTTGGTTTCGTAGTCGACTACGTGGTAGTCGCGAGGCTCTAGGCCGCGGAGTTCTACGTTGCCGGTCCAGTGCGGGGCATAGAAGGCGTAGAACATTTCTTTGTTTTTGCGGATGGCGTGGGCTTCGGGGATGTCGAAGCCGATGTCGTAGAGATCGCCGAGATATTCTCCGCGGGAAAGCATTTTGTCTTTGTAGATGCCGACCCACTTCGCCATTACCTCTTCGCGCTGCGGCGTCAGGTCGGACTTGCCGTGTTTCTTGACCAGATCCGGGAGCACGAACTGCGTGCCGACTACTCCTCCTACGCCTACGGTTGAGGCGAAGTCGTTTGCTCCATCGCTTAGTTCTACGTGATCGCCGAAGTAGGGGACGTTGTCTCCCATGAGGGCTTTGAGGGTTTTGCCTTTGGAGCGAACCTGGAAGGAGCTTTCGGGATCGGAGGCGACCGACATGTTGAAGTGCGGCATGGTGAAAAAGGAATAGGCCGTGCCGCAGGGGCAGAATTCAACGAGGGCATCGGGCTTGACGCTGCGGGCGGTTTCGTAGAGCTGGCGAAAGAAATCCGGAAGGGCTTCGACCGAATCTTCGGGGCTCTTGTGATGGTGCGCGGGATTGAAGCATTCGGGGACAGCGTTCATGAACTGGCCGTCGAGCTTGAGGCCGTCGAATCCCCAGTCGCCGAGGATCTTTCTTACCAGAGCTTTTTGAAATTCGATGACCTGACCGTCGGCGGGGCAGAGGTAGTCGGAATCCCACCAGGAAATTTTGCGGCGCGAGCCGTCACGATTTAACAGGGCGAAATCCGGATGGTCTTTTAGGACTTTGGAGGCCGGGACGGCGCTGAGCGGGGACCACCAGAGCTGGGCGTGGAAGCCTTCGTCGTGAATTTTCTGGACGAGGGCTCGCATGTCGGCGTCGCCGTTGGGAAACTTTTTGGGATCGAGTTCCCAGTCGCCGTAGTTGTTCTGCCAGCCGTCGTCGAGGGTGACCCAGGAGAATCCTAATTTCTTGGCGGTGGGAAGAGTGTCGTAAACCTGTTTGAGCTGGACGTTGCGACCGTATCCCCAGGCGCACCAGATGGGGCCGAAGGCGCTGTCGGGCGCGGTGGCCATTTGAAATCCCTGATGGATCATGAGGCGGCGGAATTCGGTGAGGGTGCGGAAGTAGTCGCCTTGATGGACCGAGACGAAGGTGTGGAGCGTGTGGAAGCTTTCGCCGGGCTGCAGCGTTTGTTCCTTCTTCGATTCGACGGCAACGGTCGCGTGAGTTGCGTCGGGCATGGAGATGGGGAGCGAGATGAGGCGCGGGACGGGCTCGATGTGACCGACTGCGAGGCCGACGTCTTTGCGCCAGACATCGATGATGGGAGTGCCTCCGCCGTAGTCGCTGGCGTTCATGCCGAGATAGTTTTCCTGCCGAAATCCGGCGTGGAGCGGAACGATCCAGTTAGGGCGCTTCTCATAGGAGCCGCTTTGATAGGACCAGAACTCGGGAGCGGTTGCAGGAGCGGTGGCGCGGAGCGTGTAGTGATTGTTCGTCCATCCGCGGACGGCGAGCGGGGCGGTGCCCTGGTTGGTGTATTCGACGTCGAAGATTGCGATGGAGGGGAAATCGTTGTAGATGGTGACGGAGACTGTTTTGCGAAGAGCGCCGTCATTGCCGGTTACGGTGAGGCGGCGGCCGGATCCGAAAATGTCGGAAACCGCGTCCTGGTGGGTGGAGCTGAGGACGAAGTCGGAGTGGGTGCGATCGGCGGCGACCAGAGTTTCGGAGGCGGAGAACGGGACTAGCGGCTTGGTGGCGGCGAAGAGCGGGACTATGCGGGTTTGGAGGTTGTGGTCGAATTCGACGCGGAGGATCGGGCTTTGGATTTGCAGGGTGGGTGGAGAATCGGGGCTGGGCGGCGGGGATGCGTGCGCGGGGGCGAGCTTCCAGCCGAAGGTGAGGATCAGGAGGGCGAGGCTGATGCGAGCGAGTGTGGTCATTCGGGGTGCGGATTGCGAATGATTACTTTTACTTTTGTTTTATTGGGATTGTCAAGAGAATTTGCGGGTGAGCGGGCGAGGCGGCATCTTCCTCAAGATCCGTGGACGGCGGAATAGCGACCATGGGGGCTAAAGCCCGGCTGGTCTTTGGATTGTTTACGCGGCGCCGAAGCGCCGCTCTTCCACGGTCGCTCCAGCCGCTGTTTGACGGTATTCTGCCTCTCTTCAACGGGCTACTCCGGCCGCTCTTTCACGACATTCGGCTTCTCTTCCACCGCGTTACGGCCTCTTTTGGAAGGTATTCCGGCTTCTCTTTCACGTTATTACGGGCACCCGGGGCGTTCTGCTCGAGCATAGGCGGAATCCGCCGTTTCTTCGCGTCCGTCCGGTGCATTTTGCGCTTGACAGTCGAGATGGGGCGAAAGTAAAAGTTATGGGGCGCAATGATACGAAACCATACGCAACTTGGACGTAAAGCCTGGCGGACGGGGGTTCGGTCCGCTTTTTTCGGGTCCGCGATGATTGTTCTGTTGCTGCTGGCGGGTGGGCTGCAGGCCAGTCCCGATGCAACGGAACAGAATTGGACGGGCCAGGATTGGACGAACTATGTGCGCATCGGAGCGTACGGGCTGCGGAGCGACAATGCGGAGCGGATCGTGCAGAGCGCGCAGGAAGATGGCGTGTTCGGCATTGAGGTAGATAACGACATCGAGGGGCGCTATGAAAGCTTTGTCAATCCTGAGGAGAAGCTGAAGGCAATCCATGACGTTGCGGTGAAGGCGCATGCGGTGGGGAATCACGCTTTCGTTTACATCGCGGGGACGGAGTGCATTACGGCGAATGCTGCTGACACTCCGCACACGTTGTTCAAGGAACATCCGGATTGGGTGCAGAGGAATATCAAGGGTGAGCCGGCGCTGTTTGGAGGTGGGTCGGCTTTCTGGATTCGCAAGGGCGACGAGGATGTGTGGGTGAGTCCTTACGCGACGGAGTGGCGGAAGATTTACATGGAGCGGGTGCGGCAGATTGCGGGTACGGGGATTGATGGAATTTACGTGGATATTCCCTACTGGATGACGCACTTCGACGGATGGGAAGACACGTGGGCGAGCTTTGACGACTACACCGTGGCGGCTTTCAAGAAAGAGACCGGGCTTGATGCGAAGAAAGATCTGAAGCTGGGAGATTTTTCGGATGCGAATTTTCGGAAGTGGGTCGATTTCAGGATTCGGACGTTCACCGATTTCATGGCAGAGATCGACCAGAATGCGAAGAGCGTGAATCCGGCGATCAAGACAATTCCGGAAATTTATCCGGGGATCGAGAAGGAAGCGGTTCGGGTTGGAGCTGATGTTTACAGCATGTATGGAGTTGTCGACGTTATTGCCCACGAATATTCATTCGGCAAACACGGCATGGCGTCGGAGAGGACGCCGCTGACTTGGTTTGATTATCAGGTGGGGATGCACACGTTTCGGGCGTTCGCGCGCGGTAAGGCTACCTGGATTTTGAATTACTCGTGGGATGGCGACAAGAAAGTCGACAAGCGCGAGGCCATGATGAATCTGGCGGCGTCGGAAATTATGACGGGAGCGAATTTCTGGGATGCGCCCGGACATTCGATGGCGGGATCGAACGACCTTCCGACGCGGAAGCGGATTTTTGCGTGGATCAAGGCGCATGAAGATACGTTTTACAAACCGCGGACGGCGATCGCTCCGATCGGAGTTTATTTTTCTCCGGAGACCCGGAATTATTATGCGGACGACTTCATTACTTCGTATCGCGGAATTCTGATTCTTCTAATGCAAAAGCATTTGGAGTTTCAGATCGTGACGCCGCGGACGCTGGCGGAGTTCCGCGGGAAGGCGTTAGTTTTGCCGGACGTGCGGGTGATGAGCGACGGGGAAAAGGCCTGGATGCGGAAGTATGTGACGGACGGTAACAGGCTGGTGATTACGGGAGAAGATGCTACGCAGGTGGGCGGCGCAGCGGGGGTAGTGCGGTTTGGGAAGTGTCCGGGGAAAGATTACTACGCGGCGTTGGAGAAGAGCGTGGCGGAGGCTAATCCGGATCAGGAGCGCGATTTTCTGGAGAGCCTGAAAGTGGAACCTGCGGTTCGGGTGACGGCTTCGCAGATGGTTGC
This sequence comes from uncultured Acidobacteriaceae bacterium, assembly GCA_963827005.1. GTDB lineage: Bacteria > Acidobacteriota > Terriglobia > Terriglobales > Acidobacteriaceae > Sulfotelmatobacter. Next base: position 166,651 of record CAWGZD010000002.1, on the reverse strand, counting down.
GACTTCGATTGCGCAGGTTGAAGGCAAGACGCATGTATTTTTTGCGAACTTTGCCGGCCTCGAAGGTGGAGTGAATCCGGTGCAGACGCCGCAGGCCGGGGTTCGGGTTACGGTGCCAGGTGCGGCGAGGGGGAAAGGATTCTTTCTTCCGTTTCTGGGTGAGGTGCAGCCGGTTACAGGAACTGCCGGAGACGGTGGGACGGTTTACACGCTGCCGGCGATTGAGAAGGGTGCGGTGTTCTGGGTTGAGCCGTAACAATAAGGAAGCGAGCCAGGCGCGCCCTTCGGTCGCATGCGCTCGCTCAGGGCAGGCATCCGTGGAATCGCGCGGCTCGCCCAGATCCCTCGCTGCGCACAAGGCGCTTGCTCGGGATGACAAAGCTGTGAGATCGAGGAGGGTTGCAGGTGAATGCGCTGGCTGAGTTGTTGAGTCTGCCGGAGAGCGAGAAAACGGATCGAGGGTTGGCGCATACTCCAGCGGAAATTGCGCAGCAGCCGGATGCGTGGCTTTCTACATTCGAACTTTTCAGGAGAAAGCGGAAAGAGATTGCGGAATTCCTGGCGATGACGGGGGTGGGTGCGAGCCCGCGTCCCAGGCCTACGGTTTTTTTGATCGGCGCCGGGACGTCGGACTATATCGGGCAGTCATTAACCTTCCTACTGCGCAAGTACTGGAACTGCGAAGTGCTGGCGGTGGCGAGCACGGATCTGCTGACGCACATGGATGAGTGGATGATTCCGGAGAAGAAATATCTCTGGATTTCGTTTTCGCGGTCGGGGGAGAGTCCGGAGGGAGTTGCGGTATTGGAGCGCGCCCGGAAGGAGCGGCCGGACATTCATCACGTGGTGATTTCGTGCAATGTGAACGGGCGGATGATCCGCGAGAGCGCCGATGATCCGCGAGTGTTGGGCATTTGCCTGGATGACGCAGTGAATGATCGGGCACTCGCGATGACGAGTTCGTTCTCGAATATGGTGATCTTCGGGCAGTGCTTGGCGCATACCAACGATCCTGTCGCGTATGAGGCAATTCTGATGCAACTGGTGCAGGCGGGCAGGGAGTTTCTGCCGCGCGCTGCGGATCGCGCAGCGGAACTGGCGAAGGAAGCGTTTCCGAAAGCATGTTTTGCGGGCTCCGGAGCGCTGCGAGCGGTGGCGAAGGAATCTGCGCTGAAGGTTTTGGAATTGACGGCGGGACGGACATTGACCATGTCGGAATCGGTTTTGGGATTGCGCCATGGTCCGATGGCGGCGCTGGATCAGGAGACGCTGTTTGTTTGTTTTCTTTCGGGCAACCGGCGGGTGCAGCAGTACGAGCGAGATTTGCTGGGTGAGATCGGAAAGAAGCGGCTGGTGCGATCGAGAGTTGTTGTGGGTGGAAGTGAAGTGACGGGTGGTGAGTCTCTGGCGGAACACTATCTGGGACTGGGGACGAGTGGGATTGGCGATGACTACCGGCCGGCGATCGACGTAATTTTCGGACAACTGCTGGGGTTGTTCAGTTCGCTGCGGTGGAACCTGCAGCCGGATTGCCCGAGTCCGAACGGAGCGATCAGCCGGGTGGTGCAGGGCGTGAATATTCATTCCTGAGGAAAGACGGCGGGCTCAGAGAGTTGAGATGGGATGCACGGTTAGAGATTAGCAAGATCGCGGGAGCTAGACGAAGTTGTTTACCGAGACACAGGGAGGCTACTCATGGGACGGATTGGACGACTTTTCTCCTGCATTTTGGCGGCATGTTTCCTCATAACCTTTACGACCTTCCTGGCTGCGCAAGGCAGCTACCGGGCGCAACTTCGCGGCATTGTGACGGATGCTTCGGGAGCCGTGGTTCACAATGCGGCGGTCACGATCACGGACTCGGGAACCAATATTGCGAGCGTGGTGCATACCGATGACAAGGGCGAATACTTTTTCACGGCGCTGCGGCCATCGACGTATTCCGTGAAGGTTCAGCTCGCGGGTTTTCGAATCACGGAGAAGACGGGAGTAGTGCTGGCCGTCGATCAGGAATCCACGCTCAATTTCACTCTGACTCCGGCGAGTGTGAACGAGAGCGTCGTAGTGACGTCGACTGCGCCGCTGTTGGACACGGAAAACGCGACGATGGGGACGGAGATCAGCAAGCAGTACATACAGGAACTGCCTTTGATGGGCCGCGACTTCTTCGGGCTGACTTTTCTGGCGGCGGGCGTGACCGAGGTGGCAGGGTCGGGCACGGCGGATAACTATCCCGCGGGAACAAACTTCACCTCCAACGGGCAGCGCAACGCGACTGCCGAAATCCGGCTGGACGGCGCCTTGATCAGCGCGCCGGAACAGGGCGAGGGAGGAAATTCCAACGTCTACTACGAGCCGCTGGTCGAGGGCATGCAGGAAATGAAAGTGCAGAACAACAGCTTCTCGGCGGAGTTCGGCAACAACGGCGGCACCGTAGTAAACATGGTCATGAAGAGCGGGACCGACGCCTTCCATGGCAGCGGCTGGTATTTCCTGCAGCGTCCGCAGATGGATGCTCGCGATTTCTTCAATCCCAAATACCCGTTGGGAAGTACCACGCTCAATCCCAAGCCGGACAGCACGCGCAACCAGGGTGGATTTACGCTCGGCGGGCCGATCCGGAAGAATAAAACTTTCTTTTTTGTTGACTTCGAGAAAGTGAGCAGCAAGGGCGCGCAAAGTGGGATCGTGACCGTGCCCACCGCCGCGGAACGGAAAGGCGACTTTTCAGGGCTTACGAATAATATTTACGACCCGAATGTGAATTGCTCCGGGGATCCAACCAACATCGTCAGGCCGCAGGTTGGACTCGACTGCAGCGGCAATCCGATTCCCGGTGAGACGCCAAACATAATTCCAGCAACCGAAATCAATCCTATTGGAATCGCTGTGCTCAATCTTTATCCGCAGCCCACGAACGCGAACGAATTCGGCAACTATAACTACACAACGGTGGCGAACGCGCCGGATTACCAGTTCGACATCAAAATAGACAACCAGATCAACGACAAGAACCGCATTAACGGCCGCTACAGCCGGGGCTGGTACAACTACACAACTCCGCTCACTTTGGGCGACGGCTTCGATAATGACGGAATCGCGAGTGGTGTGACCGTAGCGCAAAACGGCTCGTTCGAATTTACCCGGACCATAAACCCGAAGATCCTCTGGAGTGCCCATGGAGGGGTCGACCGGGTGCATGAACTGTCGCTGCCCGGTATCCCCTCGATCAACAGTTTCAATTCCTCGCTGCCGCCTGGCACTCAAGGATTGTCTCCGATATTCGGGCAGGCTAACGGGCTCGACCAGATGCCGACGTTCATGATGCAAGGGAATCTGCCGTGGAATAATCTCTACGATCAATGCTGCATCTACACTAAATTCGGCCACACGCTGGTGAGCTATTCGTCGCAGTTGGTAATTTCCAAGGGATCGCATCTGATCAAGCTGGGCGGGGAACAGAGAATTTTCTACAACAATTTCTGGCAGCCGCCCAACCCGACTGGACTCCTGACTTTTACGGATGAAGTCACGTCTCCGACTCCGTTCAGCGACTATGATTCAACTGGTCTGATCACCACGGGCAACCCACTGGCCAGCCTAGCTTTTGGTTACGGCGACAACCTCAACGCCTCGAGTCAGCTGATCGTGACTCCCTCGGTGGCGAACCGGTCACTGGAGACGGGATTTTATATCCAGGATGACTGGAAGGTAAATTCGAAACTTACGGTGAATCTCGGCCTGCGTTATGAGTGGAGTTCGCCCTACACCTCGCGCAACAACCAGCTCGAATTCAGCAATTTTACGGCGAACTCCGGCGTAGGCATCGATTTCACGAGCCTTCCCGCCACTGCGCCTGCGGGGACGATGAGCGCGCAGGCGACTATGCAGAGTATTCCCGGGCTGACTCTTCCGACGACCCAGCAGTTGCTGGGTACGACCACGTTCGCCACTCCGAGCAATAGGACGATTCCGACCTACCGCAAGGACATTGGACCGAGGGTGGGCTTTGCCTATGCGTTCGATCCGAAGACGGTGGTGCGCGGCGGAGTCGGCATTTATTTTGGAATGAGCCCGGCCACAAACTTCCAGTATCCCGGTTCCGCCTTCCGCAAGACGGCCAACCTGTTCTTTACCAACGATAATTTTGCCACTCAATCGGCGACTCTGGAAAACCCATTTCCCACCGGCTTTACCGGCCCGCAGGGCCAGCAGTACGGCCAGCTTGCGAACTGGGGCTATCAAAACCCGAATGATCTCGGCGATACCGCGGCGCGGGACGCCGACATCTACCAGTGGAACTTGGGGATACAGCGGGAGCTACCCAGCCAGCTGGTGGTTGGCGTAGACTACGTCGCCAACCGCAGCACGCATCTGCCCTGGTCTGGTACAAACAACCGGGCTTACATCCCATCGTCTTTGCTGTCGCAGATTTCGCAGAATGTGCGTACCAGCTACGAGGCTATGCCGGGGAACGGTCCCGGATCGTGCGATGCGAGCAATTGCGTCACCAACTTTCTTAACACTCAAGTCGGCAACCCGTTTTACAACATGTTCAATACGCCTTGCACAGCGACCCCTTCCAATCCTTGTTTCAATGAAGTGAATTCCAACTACGGTGAACCGACCCTACCTTTGTCGACTCTTTTAACTACGTACCCGCAGTTCGCCGGCGACTTCGAGGGGCTGATGCTGGAGAGCGCGAATTCCTGGTACAACGCGATGCAGATTCGCTTTAATAAACGCACCACGCACCACGTAAGCTTCGAGGGCAGCTACACGATATCGAAGGAGACTGATTACTCTTCGGCGGGCCGGAACAACTGGGTGGGAGCGCTCGGCAACGGCCTTCCGCAACAACTGGACCGGCTGTCTGCGGAGCACAGCATTGGCGCCAGCGACACGCCACAGCGGCTCGCGGTCGCCGTGGTGGTAGACCTGCCCGTCGGCCGCAAGCAATGGATTGGCGGGAATATGAACCGAATAGAGGATGCACTTATCGGAGGCTGGTCGGTCGCAACGCTAATGACCCAGCAATCGGGGCAACCCATGGCCCTCGGCCTGAACAACCCGCTTCTGGCCAACGGCAGCCAACGTCCCAGCACTGTCTGTTCCCAGCTCAAGAGCGGGACGAGCATGCACGACGTGGCCTTGCAGTGGCAAACGAATCAGGCAGCGATAAGCAATGGCAACCCTCCGGTGAACACTTTCTTCAATGCGAATTGTTTTTCAGATCCAGGAGACCAGATTCCGGGGAACGCGCCACGATATTTTTCGGGCTTACGGGTCGACGGCATCCACAACGCGGATCTGAACCTTTACAAGTCGTTCGTGCCCAAAGAAGGCATGCGGATAGAAGTGCGGGCGGAGATCTTCAACCTAACCAATCACCCGCGCTTTGGGCAGCCGAATTCGGCTGTGGGCAGTGGGCCTGCCGGAAGTTCTATAACGGATATGACAAATCCGTTTTTCGGAACGATTTCCGGGGGCGCTCCGGGGGAGACGGCCCGCTTCTTCCAGTTTGGAGCGCGGTTCGAGTTCTGAGGCGAGAGGTTGGCGTCTATAACTAGAGGTTGCCAATCGCTCCTAGTGTGGCGATTTGACGAGGCTCTGCAGGCTGAGGACGGCGTTGGCGATTTGTTCCAGCGGCACGACGATATCGACGGCGCCGCGGGAGATCGCATTCTTGGGCATTCCGAACACGATGGAAGTGGCTTCGTCCTGAGCGACAGTGTCTGCGCCGGCTTCCTTCATCTCAAAAAGTCCCTGGGCCCCATCGTCTCCCATGCCTGTCATGATCACGCCGACCGCTCTTGAGCCGACGGTTGTGGCTACGGAGCGAAACAGCACATCGACGCTGGGGCGATGGCGCGAGACCAGCGGTCCATCGACGATGCGGACGACGAGTTCCCCGCCGCTACGCTCGACGAACATGTGACGGTTGCCGGGAGCGATGAGGGCCTGGCCAGTTTGCAGGCGGTCGCCATCCTGGGCCTCCTCGACTTCTATCTCGCATTCACTATTCAACCGTTGGGCGAAGGCCCGCGTGAAACCCTCCGGCATGTGCTGCACAATCACGACCGGGGGGCAGTCGGTGGGCAGAGCGGCGAGGAAAACGCGCAGCGCTTCCGTTCCACCGGTCGAGGCGCCAACGGCGATCACTCCCGCAGGAGCCGCGGCAGAGCGGGATATGCTTTTGCGATGCGGGATGGCATTGACATTGAGGCGAAGTAACGGAGCCGGAGCCGGGCGAGGCCGTGGCTTGACGTGCGCTTGAGATGCACTCCAGACGGCATCGAGCAGGGTGACGGCGGATTCATGCAGGAAGTCGCGCACGCCGACCTTGGGCTTGGTGATGACTTCGACGGCACCTTCTTCGAGGGCGCGAAGCGCGAGATCGGTGCCGCGGGCTGCGAGGCCGGAGCAGACCACGACCGGAGTCGGCATCTCCGACATGATTTTGCGGATGAAGGTCACGCCATCCATGCGGGGCATTTCGAGGTCGGTGATGACGACGTCGGGAGGTTCCTTCTGCATCTTCCCCCACGCAATCAGGGGATCGGCCGCGGCCTTGACGCTGATGCGGCGATCGGTGCCGAGGATGGCTTGCATGACCTGGCGGACCATGGCGGAATCGTCCACGACCAGGACTTGCAGGCCATCATCTTTGTAATACTTATGAGGCACGAATTCTTTTTCCTCCAGATTCAGGCTGTGGGACGGTCTCGGTTGTCGTTGTTTCTGTCGTTAAGCGTTATCGTGTTTGTCTCTATCGTTTTCTGAGTACGTGCCTTCTGTTTTTGTATGAATGGTCGGCTCGAGGCTACGGAGCTGGGGGACCATGCTATTCAAATTCTCGGCGTGTCCTACGAACAGGAAACCGTTTGTCACGAGATGACGGGCAAGCTTGGCGACTACCCTGCGTTTTGAAGCTGCGTCAAAATAAATCAAAACATTGCGGCAAAAGATGGCGTCGAAGGGACCTTCGGGAAGATCGAATTCCTGGTTCAGGTTCAAGCGCTGGAAGTCGATCATCTGCTGGATTTCGAGTTTAACTTTCATCTCGCCCAGACGGTCAGCCGTCCCGCGCAGCATAAAGCTGTGGAGCAAGTCCCTGGGTAGCTCGGCGGATCGGGCGATGGGATAGACTCCGTTGCGCGCTTTTTCGAGCACTCGATTGGAGATATCGGTGGCGAGAAGGCGAACGTCCCAACCCTGGCTGGGCGGAAGATGAGTGGCCAGCAACATGGCCAAAGTGTAGGGTTCTTCGCCGGAAGAACATCCGGCGCTCCAGATGCGCACTCGTTTGGGGCGCGCGCCGTTTTCGGCGTCGGCCTGCCAACGGGGAAACACGGTCTGCACCATGAACTCGAACTGACGGGGTTCGCGGAAGAAGCGGGTTTCATTAGTGGTGATCGCGTCGATCATGCGGGCGCGTTCTTCCTGCTGGTCCGCGTGCGCAACGCGCTCGTAATAACTTTCGAGCGAAGAGAGCTCGAGTGCTCGAAGGCGGCGGTAAAGCCGCCCGCAGAGCAGCGCGGTTTTTGAACTTCCCAGCCAGATGCCGGTTTCGGAGTAAATGAGCTTCTGGAATTTTTGGAAGAGAGCGGGACTGACCGAGAGCTGAGATGGCTGGCCGCTGAGTGAGGCCACCTCGCGGGATGCGCCTGCGCCGGCTCCGGGCACGGTTATGCTCCAGTCACGCGGCTGGCCGCTTTGGCGGGTGCATCGATAACGGCGTCGGGCGAAACGCCTTCATCTTCATTCGGAGTGGACTCGGTGACGGCGAGCAGTTCATCAGCGGAGAGCACTTTATCGATGTTGAGGATGAGGCAAAACTTCTTCCCGAGCGTTCCCATGCCGAGGAGGTACTCGGTTTTCACGCGAGTGCCGAAAGGCGGAGTGGCTTCGATTTCGTCGGCCGAAAGCTCGATGACCTGGCTGACGGAATCGGCCAGAACCCCCATGGTGAGGTTCTCATCCTGGAACATGACGTCCGTGATGATGATGCAGGAAAACTTGGAGATGTTCGCGGGCGGCAGGCCGAACTTTACCGCGAGGTCGACGACAGGGACGACCCGGCCGCGCAGGTTGGTCACTCCGCGGATCCAAACCGGTGTGTTGGGCACCGTGGTGACGGTCTCGTACTCAATGATCTCCCTGACCTTCACGATGCTGATCGCGTATTCCTCGCCTGCGGTTAAGAAGGTAAGGTACTGCACCGTGCTCTGAGGGAGTTGCTTCTTTCCCTGGTCCGACGCGCCCATAGTTTCGCTCCTCATATTTTCTGCCGTTGGCGTGGCACCGGCCTTAGAACGGAGAGAAGTTGGCTTCTTCCGTTGCCTTGCCGTTGGCCGGCCGAGCGTTTCCGCGCTGGGCACTCCGGAAAGCTGGCTTTAAAGGCATGGTCACGCGCTGTTTGCCGTCTCCGGCGCGAGAGGTGGCTTGTTCTCCGGCGACACGGAAGAAAGTCATCAACTGCTGGAGTTGCTCGGACTGTGCAGCCAACTCTTCCGCGGTGCTGGAAAGTTCTTCGGCAGACGATGCGTTGCGCTGGGTGACGGTATCCACCTGGGCCATGGCCTGGTTGATCTGAGTTACGCCGCCGGACTGCTCGGTGGAGGCGGCAGTGACGTCCTGCACGAGCTCGGCTGTTTTCTTGATGGATGGGACGAGGTCAGAGAGCAGGCGTCCGGATCGTTCCGCGACGCTGACGCTCTTGCCGGCGAGGCCGCCGATTTCCTGCGCGGCGAGCTGGCTGCGCTCGGCTAACTTGCGAACCTCGACTGCGACCACAGCAAAGCCGCGGCCCTGGTCGCCGGCGCGCGCCGCTTCGATGGCGGCGTTGAGCGCAAGAAGGTTGGTCTGGTAAGCGATTTCTTCGATCACCGAAGTCTTGGCGGCAATCTGCTTCATGGCTTCGACTGTCTCTTTCACGGCGTTGCCGCTTTCTTCTGCCGAAAGAGCGCCCTTGGAAGCGGCCTGCTCCACTTGCCGGCTGTTGTCGGCGTTTTGAGTGATGGAGGCATTCATCTGCTCGAGGCTGGAACTCATCTCCTCGACCGAAGCAGCTTGCTCGCTGGTTCCCTGAGAGAGATTCTGCGACGAAGCGGAGACCTGCTGGGCGGCAGAGGCGACCGCTGCGGATCCTTCGCGAACATCCTGGATGATGCCCGAGAGGCGGCTACTCATTTCCTGCATGGCTTGTTGCAGTTGTCCGGTCTCGGAGTGGTTTGTGACCAGAATCTCCCTGGTCAAATCGCCGGAGGCAATGCGTTCGGCGTGCTCGACTGCCAGCTGGATAGGAACGGTGATGCTCTTGGTCACGCTGATAGCGGCGAGCGTGGCCAGGACCAGAGTGATGGTGAGGAGCAGGACGGCAATCCTGCGGCCGGTGGCGTAAGCCTCCTGGCTCTCCTTCATGTTCTGCAGCATGGACGCGGTTTGCAGGTCAATAAACCTCTGCCACGAGGCGCGGTACTTGTCGAGAGCTGGAATCACCTCTTCGCGCAAGGCTGTGAGAGCCTGGTCCCGCTTCTTTTGAGCGAGCAGAGTTTTGGCCTTGGCGCGGGCGATCTTGTAGGCGTCGCGGTCCAGGGTGACGGTTTCGAACAGATCGCGCTCCTGGGAAGAGCTGAGAGTCTTCTCGATTTCGGCGACTTGCGTGCTGATCTGCTGGCTGATCGCGTCGTTTTCCTGATTCAGCTTCTTTTCTTCTTCGGGGTCGGTGGCCTCGAACAATTGCAGAGTGATGCGGGCGTTGGTGATCGAGTGCTCAATGGTCTGGTGGGTCAACTCGACGGTGTTGTAGCGCGCCTGCATGGAGGCAGACATGTTGGAGTTGAGGCGGCCGAGGCGGCTGAGCCCGAATCCGCCGGCCGCGATCACGCACAGCAGAATGGCTCCGAAGACGACTCCGAGCCGCGTGCCTATTCTTCGATCTTGCCAAGTCTTCATTGTTCTTCCCTCTCTACAACTTCTCTAGTGGCTGCCGATGGCAGCTAAAGCTTGTGGCTGCAAAGCCGACTGCATGACTCCGCGCAGGAGAGTCGGAACGTCGATGATCAAACCGACGCGTCCGTCTCCGAGAACGGTGGAACCGGCGATTCCTGAAACGCCTCGAAAGGCTCTGCCCAGCGGCTTTACGACCGTCTGCACGCCACCGAGCAATTCATCCACCGCGATTCCCGCATGAAATTCATTGATCTTTACGACAACGATGTTTTCTTTCTTAGGAGTTGCACCGGTGAGGCTGAAGGCGTTGCGCAAGCGAATATAGGGCAAAGCGGTTCCGCGGAGACTAAGGATCCCGCTGGCTTCTGAGTTGCGCTGTTCGGCGGGCAATTCCGTGCATTCGGTGACGTGCTCAAGAGGAACGATAAAAGTCTCTGTGCCCACCCTGACCGAGAACCCTTCGATGATGGCGAGGGTCAAAGGCAAGCGGATGACGATGGTGGTGCCTTTGCCGGGCGTGCTGGAAATTTCAACCATCCCGCGAAGGAGGTCGATGTTGCGGCGGACGACATCGAGGCCGACGCCGCGGCCGGAAAGATCGGTAACCGACTCGGCGGTGGAAAATCCCGCCTGAAAGACGAGATCGAAAATATCCTGCTCGCGAATCTCATCTTTGCCGGACAAGAGTCCAAGGCGCTTGGCTTTGTCGAGGATGCGTGCGCGGTCGAAGCCTGCTCCATCGTCCTGAAGCGTAACGATGATGTTTCCTCCGCTGTGCGCGGCGGTCAGGCGGATCAGGCCGCAGGGATTTTTGCCCTGGCTTTCGCGGATGGAGGGCTTTTCGAGACCGTGATCGACTGCATTCCGCACCAAGTGCAGGAGAGGATCCTTCAACTGTTCGAGCACGGTGGTATCGACCTCGACGTCGCCTCCGATAACTTCGAGACGAGCCAACTTTCCGTGGCTTCTTGCGAGATCCCGCACGGAGCGGACAAACAGGCGAAACAAGGGGCCGACGGGGACCATGCGGATACTCATCACTTCACTTTGCAGGTCCATGTAAAGGCGCTCGGCTTCGCGATGCATCTCCAGGAGAGCGCGGCCCTGTTCGGTGCCGAGCTGCTCGATCATCTGGCGGAGGCGGCCTTGCGCGATCACAATTTCCCCGGTCAGGTTCAGCATGTGGTCGAGCTTGTCGACATCGGCACGCAGGGTGCGGTGAGTGGTTGATGGAAGGGCATCGATTTTCGATGCGGCACCGGATTCCGCCTGAGTGCCATTTGTCGTGACAACTCGCTTGGAGCGCTTTTCGACTTCCCCTGCTATTTCTTTTCGAAGGTCTCGTTGCGCGCGGGTGAGCGCGGCGGGTCCGGCGGACGCGGTTGAGAGCATGGCGCGAAGCTCATCCACGGCCTTCAGCAGCAGTGAAATCAAGTCCGCGCTGGGCAGAGCCTGCTGCTCACGAAAGACATCGAGAAGATCCTCTACAACGTGGGCAAAGCCCGCTAATTCACTGAGTCCCAGCGAGGTTGCATTTCCTTTGATGGTATGGGCGATGCGAAAAATTGTGTGGAGAAGCTCGGGATCGGACGGGCTCGACTCCATTTGCACCAACGCCTGCTCCATCGAAGCCAGGCCTTCTTCTGACTCGACGAGGAACGACGCGAGGACTGCTTCGCGATCAAAATCCGCTAAATCCATTGTTCCTCCTTTCGAGGTTCGCGCTAAAAAGCAGCGACCTGGCTTCCGCCTACGCTTGCTTTCCGGTTACACCTGTTCGTTACAGCTGTTCCGTTACACCGGCTCGTTTACCTGGTCGAAATTCTTTATCGTGGTCACGCCATCAAATATCTGAAAGACCAACCTGCGGCCGCGTTTGCCCGAGACGTCTTTTTCTACGACCGGAATGCCGGCGGAGCGAAGAAACTCTTCGGCCAGGCTGACATTTCTTGATCCCAACGAATGTGCAGGGTCGGCGCCGAAAGCGCTGGACCCGCCGAAGATTTTGGCTTGCAAGTTTCGGACTTCACATCCCAGTGCGAGAACCTGGTTCAGGAGTTCAGTGTTGGCGACGTTGCCGTAGCGCAGGCGATTTGGTCCTTCACTCAGACCCTCGGGCAGAAGGTAGTGGTTCATTCCTCCGGCTTTCTTGTGGCTGTCCCAGAGGCAGACGGCGGCGCATGATCCGAGGATGGTTGAGATGGTGATGGGATCGCGGGTCACGAACACTTGCCCGGGATAAAGAAAGTGCCGGGGCGATTTAGTGTCGGGGCGCTCGAAGTTCTTCATGAACTCCGCGGGCAGCACTGCGGGGTTAAATTTGGGGGAGTTCTCTCTCATGCTCTTATTCCTGATCCTTCGGTCACTGACTTTGAGTCATCGATTGGGCCAAACAAAGGCCCGGCTGCTTCGTCGGAAAGCAGTTGGAACAGCGCCATATCGGACGCATCGAAGGTGACCTTCTGCGGAAGCAAACGTAATATCGCGAGTATCGCTACGGTCTGGCCCGAGACGCGGATGGGAATAAAGGCCTGGGCCTTCGCCATTGTGCCGGAGCGGTCGCGAGCCGCGAGCTCTACATGGAACTCACCGCGCATCACGCGCTGAAGACCGGCATCGCCCAGGACTCGGCGCAAGTCGTACTTTTCGAGGTCGATTCCGAAAGACCAGAAAACTTGGAGGGTCGCGGACCTACGCTCAACTTTGAACAGTCCAATTTCCTCGGAGCCCAGGAAGTTGGCCGCGATCTCGCGCAGGCCGTCGATCGCGTCTTCCTGGTCCCGGCTCTCAGCCAGCCTCTTGCGCGCCGCTCTCAACCGCACATCGTTCATGGGATGGACTGCGGAGAGTTTTGCCTCGGATTTCTCGGGCTTTGTTTTCTCGCCCTGGTCCTTCTCGTTCTTGTTAGGGTTCATGAAGATCCTTGTGGCACCAATTCAACCAGCAGGAAAAACAAAAACTCGCGCTGCGTTACTCACCCAAGTAGCTTTGCAAAAGGGCTACCAGTTCAGCTCCATCGACCGGCTTGGTGATGTAGTCATTGCATCCGCTCTGGAACCCGGCTTCCATGTAAGACTCCTCACTGCGAGTGGTGACCAGGACAATGGGGATCTCGCGCGTGGCGGATTGCTGGCGCATCATTTTGCAGGCCTCAAATCCATTCATGCGGGGCATCACCACATCCATCAAAACCAGGTCTGGATGCTCGTGTTGCGCCTTCTCGACCGCGTCCTGGCCGTCGCACGCAGTGACACACTGGTAGCTCGTACGCTTTTCAAGAATCTCGCGCTCCATCATCAAAGCTGTCTTGGAGTCGTCAACCACAAGGATCTTCTTTGACATTGTTCTCCTCGAACTGAATCGCCAAGGTCTCGGACAACCGCGGCTGAAGACGAATTTCGAGACGACGCCCCGAACCGAATTCTCATTGTTGCTTCAATCGGCAGCGTCAGGCCCGGCATCACGGCGTTTTCGCACTCTCAAAGCGGATGATTTTTGCATGCGAATTGCCCTTCCAGCGCCTTTCTGGAAGGGCCCGCAGACTCTGAATCAACCAACATCGCCGTCCAACTACCTAAGTAGTATCTAATCACGGCAGGATGTTACGGTTCTAATTACGTCGGTAATTGGCCTTCCGAAATGCGGGGCAGGCGAAAGGCGGCATGGCGCCGTAGCCGTCGACGACGGGCAAGAGCGCTGGATTCTTTCACGGCGTAAGTGTTTATGAAGAGGACCGCTTGCGCGGCTTTAGGGATTCCCAATCCTCGTTGGTGAGGACGCGACCCAGATTACTGAATTCTCCGGCGCCCTGGAGAAATTCTCCACCATCCATGCGGATGACTTCTCCATTGATGTAGGCGGACCCGTCGCTGATGAGGAATGCGGCGAGGTTGGCTAACTCTTCGGTCGTACCGAAGCGGTGCATTGGGTTGCGATCGAGAGCGAGCGTTTCGAGGTCGGCACGCGGCAGCACGCGGGAAAACGCGCCTTGGGTGGGAATGGGGCCGGGAGCAATGGCGTTCATGCGGATTCCGCGATCGCCCCACTCGACCGCGAGACTGCGGGTGAGGGCCTCGACTCCGGCTTTGGAAACGGCCGACGGGACGACGTAGGCGGAGCCGACTGGCGCGTACGTGGCGGAGATGCTGAGTACGGTGCCGGGGCGGGCGGCTTTGAGCCAGCGGCGTCCGCAGGCCATAGTGGCGTGGAGCGTGCCCATCAGCACGATGCCGATTACGGATTCGAAGGCGCGGGGAGAGAGTTCTTCAGTGCGGGCGATGAAGTTGCCGGCGGCGTTGTTGACTAGAACGTCGAGTGGCGCGGCTTTCCAGATCGTTTCGATCGTGGCCTCTACTGCGTCGAGATTGCGAACGTCGCAAGGGAGTGCGTGGATTGAGCCGTGGGTGGCGGCTGAGAGTTCGGCGGCAGTTTGCGCGAGGACGTCTTCGCGGCGGCCACAGATGTAGACTGTAGCGCCTAGCTGGAGGAAGCGATGCGCCATGGCTTTGCCGAGTCCGGTGCCGCCGCCGGTGATCAGGATGCGCTTGGAGTGGAGAAGGTCGGTTCGGAACATGGGTGTTTGCTCCCGTCAGGGAATTTAGTGATTTTGCGATCGGGTAATTTTGTAATTGAAAACCCTCTAGGACTTGGAAGGTGCGGATTTTCCATTACAAAATTACCAGACTAAAAAATTCCAAATTACACGTCGCAGGCCAGGCGGAAGCCGTAGTCGGCGTATTGAAAGCTGGGAGGGATACTGGAGCGGGCGGAACAACGCGAGACCTTGATGTGATGACGCCATGATCCGCCGCGAGAGGATTTGCGCTGGCCGACTTCTAAACTGAGTTCGGGGCCGCGGGGATTGCGGTCGGGAGAGATGGCGTAGTAGTTGGGATCGTACCAGTCGCTGCACCACTCGTGGACGTTGTCGCAGATGTTGTAAAGACCGAGGGCGTTGGGAGCGTAGCGGGCAACGGGTTCGGGCCCGGTCTGCCAGCGGGCAGCGTAGTCGGGTAGAGACTGCGGCGGCTCGTTGCCCCAGGGGAAATCGTTTTGCTCGAGATCGCCGCGGGCGGCGCGCTCCCATTCGGCTTCGGTAGGCAGGCGGTACGGGCGGCCGATCTGCCCGGCTAGCCAGCGGCAGTAGCGGTCTGCGTCGAACCAGGAGACGCTGGTTACGGGCTGCTGAGGATGATGGAAATTCTGGTCGCGCCGAGAAGATGGCGGGTCCGATGCAGTGGAAGTCAGGAATAACTCGTATTCCGCGTTGGTGACTTGAGTAGCGGCTAAAAAGAAAGCGTCGATCCAGACACGATGGACGGGGCGTTCGCAATCCTGACCGGAGGCGGAGCCCATCAGGAACCAGGCTTCGGGAATGAAGACGAGGTGGGGTTCGATCGAATCTGCAGGGCCGGGTTGAGAATGCGAATGAGCGGTGGCCATCGTTTTCGGAGTAGCGACAGTTTGATAATGAAGCGCAGTTTACTTGCTAGCCACGGTCTTGCGAGGGGTGAACGAGCCATTTGAGCATCATGTTCACGAGGCTCAGGAGGATTGCGCCGAGGAATGCGGCGAGGAATCCGTGAACCTGAAAGCCGGGCACCAGAGCCGATGCGAACTTGAGCATGAGGGCGTTGATGACGAACCAGAACAATCCTAAAGTGATGAGTGTGAGAGGGAATGTGAGAATCTTCAGCAGCAATCCGATCGTGGCGTTGATGAAGCCGATCGCGAGTGCCGCGATCAAGGCCGCTACGGGGCCGCTGACAGAAACGCCCGGCACCACGTGGGCGACGATCCATACCGCCAATGCACTCAGAACCCAGTTCAGTAGCAGCCGCATTTTTTCTCCTTGCGCCGCGTGCGAGGACGCAACTTAGCTTCCTGGGAACTATACCAAGTTCATCAGACTCGTGTCCCTGGGTCACAGGTGGCAAATAATTCAATTGGGGTTGACCAGGTTTGGAGCGGGCTGCGGTAAACTACCTAATTCGATTTGCTCTCAGGAGGAACACCGTATGGCCGAACCAGCTCTGAGCGGATCCGAATTCAAGAAGCAACTGCATGCAAGGAATTCCGAAGATGGGATTGTTCATCAACTCCCACAGTCCCACGGTTGTGGAGCAACTGGCGCACAGCGGATATGACTGGCTGCTGGTGGATACGCAGCACGGCCCCATGCACAACGAAAAACTTTCCGCGATGCTGAGCGGGATTGCGAATGGCGGCGCGAAGTCGCTGGTACGCGTGGGCGCGTACAACGACCGGCCGGGGATTCAGCAGGCGCTCGATCTGGGGGCCGATGGCGTTCTGATTCCGTACATCAATACCGCCGAAGAAGCGCGGCAGGCCGTCAGTTGCACCAAGTATCCGACGGTGGGAACGCGCTCGGTTTATTTTCCGCAGCGCAGCATGAACAAGGCCGGACTGCTGGGCTACGCCGGGAACTTCAACAAGAACGGCATTGTCGCGCTGCAGGTGGAAACCGCTTCGTGCATCGAGCACATGGCTGAGATTGCGGCGGTGCCGGGGGTCGACATTCTTTTCCTGGGGCAGAACGATCTGTGCATGTCGATGGGACTTTACAACAAGTACGAGTTCCCTCTGATGTACACTTCGCCGGAACTGGACGCGGCTACGAAGAAGCTGATTGAAGAGGCGCGGAAGAATAATGTCATCCTCGGGCTGTTTTTATTTGGGACGGCGCGGGTTGGAGAATTTCTGGACAAGGGCTTCACGTTCATCAGCGTGGGGAACGATCTGCATCATGTGCTTACGCAAACCGGGGCTTATGTGAACGATATGGAGAATGTCTCCAAGGAGAAGGGCAAACCCTGGAAGCGGAGGCCGACGGCGTTGTTCTAGAGGAAGAGAACAGCAGGAATGACGATGGTTTTTGGTAGACGGCGTATGGTGAGCGTGTGGAGTCACTGAGTGATGTCGAGGTGCGGGTGCTGGGGGCGCTGATTGAAAAAGACATCACGACTCCCGATTACTATCCTTTGTCGCTGAACGCGCTGGTGAACGCGTGCAATCAAAAGAACAATCGCGATCCGGTGATGACCCTGGATGAAGACGCTGTGCGCGCGGCGCTGGAATCGCTGCAGGCTCAGCGTCTCGCAGGCCCCGCCCGGGGCGCCGATAGCCGGGTGACGAAGTACGAGCACCGGCTGCAGGAAGTATTTAACTTCGATCGCCGGGAGATTGCGATCCTGTGCGTGCTGCTGCTGCGTGGGGCGCAAACGCCCGGAGAACTGCGAGGGCGGGCGGAACGCATGTATCGCTTTGAGGAACTCGAAGACGTGCATGCGACGCTCGAAAGGCTGAGCCAGCGTGAACCTCCGCTGGTTACCGTATTGCCACGCCAACCGGGCACGAAGGAGTCGCGCAGCATGCATCTTTTGTCCGGGGCGGCGCCTGCGGCGGAGATGGCGCCGGCTCCAGCCTCGACCAGTCCTTCGACAGGCGGTGATCGGGTTGCGCAACTCGAAAGCGAAGTGGCAGAGTTGAGGCGCGAGGTTTTGGAAATCCGACAGCAGCTCGCAGCTTTTCGCACGCAGTTCGAATAAGGAATCTCAGGCGGCTTCGCCGTGTCCGGCGGCCCACACAGTGTAACCACCGCCACGATGACGGGCATCTCTGGGAACTATAACCCCCGCAAAATCAACACCGCGTCTGCTGGCCTTCGCCATGCAATGTCACTTGCGCTGCTTAGCAGCAGGAGGTGACCAACCATGACCCGTATCAATCTGTTTCTTGCCAAGCCATTTCGTCGCTCGCCAGCAACTCTGGACTCGCTGGCGTGGGGCAAAACCAATTTCGAAACAATCGCCAGCACGCTGGCATTCGCCGCGCTTTTGATCGTCTGTTCCGTGGCGGTCGGATGCTCCAGCGACAAACCTAAATCTGAAACTTCCAACCAGCCAGCAGTGACTCAACCGACATTGCCGGCTGTAAGCACTCCGACGACGGCGCCGGCTACGCCTGTGCTGCAGGCAGCGACCAAGCCGGCACACAAGAAGATCGTCCATAAGGCGCCCGTGACCGTGGCGTATGTGGACAAGACTTCCGGGGTTTCGTTCCAATATCCGCGGAAGGATGCGCTCAAGAGCGGCGACGATGCTGGTGAATTTGTTTCGTCCGATCCATTGCCGATGGACTTTGTGCAGCCCGGCGGCGTTGCGGTTGCGGCCGTGATGCTTCCAGAGTCCGCGTATCCCAACAGCGATCTGGCTTCGGCGTTCTTCAACGTGAGTGTGAATAAAATGCTGACGGAAGAGCAGTGCCGCGAGTTCGCAACGCCGCAGACTACTCCGGCGGCGCCGACTGAGCCTGCTACTCCGGCGAGCGCAGCTGCTCAAGTCAGCACTTCGGCTACGGCCGCGGCACAGCCATCGAAGCTGATGATCGGCGACATGGAACTGCAGTCCTCGGAAACCGTTGCCAGTCAGGGGACTCGCGAGGAAGCGTCGAAGTATTATCACGTCTTCGAAAATGGCGGTTGCTACGAGTTCGCGCTGAAGGTTGCGACTACCGGGGGTGAGACCGATGGCGTCAAGCATGTGGATCGCAAGGAAGTCTTTGCGCGGCTGGAAAAGATTCTGGCTACGGTGAGGATTAATCCTGTGTCCGCTCCGGAAGTGACCGCCAGCGCGCCGGCGACGGCAACTCCAACAACTGCTCCGACAAATCCGGCACAGTAGGTTGCATTAGAAAAGGCCACGCGCTCTGGCGGCGTGGCCTTTTTTGTTTGCGCCCGAGACGTTTGTGGAAGATTCCAACCTTTAATTAATACCTCGGGGCTAAAGGCCACGATAATCGCGGAGCGTTTATCGCAGCGCTGAAGCGCTGCGCCACCCAAAACCAACTTCGCAAATCAACTTCGCAAAATCAATTGCTGCGGAGATTGCGGACGATCGTGGCGATGTCATTTTCCTGGAAGAGGCGGATGGCGGCTATGCCGGCTGCTCCGGCTTGCAGGCAGGAGCTGGGCGTTCTGCAGAGTTACTCCTCCCAGCGCCAGCACGGGGATTTTGCGCGGCAGGCTTGGCGGAGGGCCTCGAAACCCTTGGGTGTTCGGGGCGTCTTTCTTTTCGAAGACTGGGGCAAAGACGGCGAAAGCGGCTTGGTTTGACGCGGCTTGAGCTACTTCTTGTGGGGAGTGACAGGAGACTGCTATCAGCGGATCTTCTGGTGAGATTTCGCGGGCAGGAGTCGCCCGCGCCACACGTTCGTTGCCAGGCTGCTCTCACTTCTCGTGGAGAAACATCGTCGGCTGGGAGGTGGACGCCGTTAGCCGCAGTGGCGATTGCTACGTCGGTGCGGGAATTGATCAGGAAAGCAGTTCTCAGTTCTCCGGTTCTCAGTTCTCAGTTTTTGGATTACTTGCATCGCTTCGCGGGCCAACGACTCCAGGTCTCGTCGTGGAGAGATCTTTTTCGCGGAGTCTGGATGTAGTTGACGCCTTCGCTTGCGGCTTCGGCGATTTTGTCGAGCAGACGACGGCGGCGGGTGGGTTCGTCGCCGGGGAAGGCGGTGCGGTCGGTGATGTAGTAGAGGAGCAAGCTCATCAGCTTTCAGCTGTCAGTTTAAGAGCAACAAGGAATGGTCCCGAGATAGAAGTTCCTTGCAATGCCTACAGAGCGCACTGCGGGCATAGGGGTTCTTCGACTACGCACGTAATTGCGCTTGCGCGCACTCTTGTTTCGCTCAGGATGACAAAAAGTCTACGGTCTGGTCTTGGCGATTTCGGGTACGACTTCCTGCTCTTTTTCTTTCTTGGGCGGGCCGCCTAGATGGTATTCGGTGAGGCCGTCGCGGAGAAATGTGAAGGCGTCTTCGGGCGTGTCGACGAACTTGAACAGGTTGAGGTCTTCGGGAGAGACGGTGCCGGCGTCGACGAAGGCCTGGAAGTTCATGATGCGGTGCCAGTATTCGCTGCCGTAGATGACGACGAGAATTTTCTTGGCGAGTTTGTCGGTTTGGGCGAGGGTGAGGATTTCGAAGAGTTCGTCGATGGTGCCGAAGCCGCCGGGAAAAATCACCAGCGCTTTGGCGAGATAGGCGAACCAGAACTTGCGCATGAAAAAATAGTGGAACTCGAAGTTGAGCGCGGGCGTGATGTAGGAATTCGGGATTCTGCTCGAAGGGCAGATTGATGTTGAGGCCGATGCTTTTGCCTCCGGCTTCGTGAGCGCCGAGGTTGGCGGCTTCCATGATGCCGGGACCACCGCCGGTAGTGACGACGAAGCGGCGGCGGCGAGCGGGAATCTGGATGGACCACTCGGTAAGCAGGTGGGCGAGGCGGCGGGCATCTTCGTAGTAACGGGCCATGTCGACGGCGGCAAGGGCGCGCTTCAGATTTTGTTCATGTTGCGCGGCTGGAGCTTTGGCGTCGTTTTTTTCGGCGGCGGCCAGATTCTTCTTGGCTGCGTCGCCTCCCTGAAAGCGGGCGGAGCCGAAAAAGACGACCGTATCCTGGATCTGTTCGCGGCGAAAGCGGGCGAGCGGCTCCTGATATTCGGCCAGGATGCGGAGAATGCGTCCGTCGGGACTGTTGAGGAAAGGTTCGTTCTGGTAGGCCAGAGGCGCGGGGTTGAGCTTATCGATCATGTGTGAGACTCACGTTCTGAAATTCAGACGTGTTCTGAAACTTCAGGTGACTTCGTGGCTACTGGTGTTCGTGGTAGTGGAGGGCTTCCCAGAAGCCGATCCAGATGTCGAGTAATCCCAGGCCGCTGCACAGGCCGCGAAAAAAGCCGGTGGAGACCAAGGTGCGAAGCCAGGGAAACGAGAGCAGAAGATAATTGTCGGTCCACTCGGGAGTCCAGGGCAGAATCACGAGCAGGACGCCGGCGACGGCGCTGATCAGCACAAAAAGGAAAACGGAGGTGCGGTGCAGCCAGAGTTGCAATGCCGCTGTGGACCTGGCGTGCGGCCGCAGGGCGCAGGCGGGTCGAGGAGCGCAGTGCTGGTTTCGGTCTGGCGCAGGGGCAGGCTGAGGAGGCGCGGCACTTCTTCGAAGGACACCTTGGATCCGGTCACTGGGCGCTCCGCTGCTGCGACGATAGTGCAGGCAGGAACCAATGATCCCTCGCTGCGCTCGGCATGACAGGCACGCTCGGGACGATAAGCGCGCTCGGGATAACCAGTGCAGTCGGAAGAAGCTGTGAGGGACAAAACCCATCGGGCTATTCTACGACTTCAGGGGCTTGATGCGCTCGGCGACGTCGCGATAATCGATGTTGCGGCCGTAAACTTCCATGAAATGCTTGAGGGCGGAGGGTTTGTCGCCGGCGGTCTCATAGGCGGAGGCGAGTTCATAGTGGAGAGCGGTGCGGGTTTCTTCGTCGATGCCGGGGGCGTCGAGAGCCTTCTGGTACCAGCGAATCGCCGCCTGAGGGCACGCCTTTGTCGAGGAAGCATTGCGCCAGCCAGGTGTAAGTCTGCATGACCTGCGGGAATGGATGTCCGCGTTCGACGGCCTGGCAGGTCTTCTGCAGCTCGCCGATGGCTTCATCGAGCAGGCCCATTTCGCGGAAGGCAATGCCGAGGTTGTAGTGGGTTTCGGGATCCTCTTCGGTGGTGGAAGCGCCCGACTTCGAGATCGTGTTTAAGCTCGCCGAACATTTCCGCGAGATCGACGCCGGCATCCTCGCCGAAGGGAGAAGCCTTGGCAGGGGCAGGCGCGCTGGGAATGCCTGGAGATATTTGTGGTGCAAATGCGGCAGCAGACTTCTGCGGAGCCGGCGCCTGCGGCGGTAGGTGCAGGCGTGCCGGACGATGCTACGCCCGCTGCAGCGCTGGCGGCGATCGGAGCACTGACCTGCGGAACCGGCGTGGGCACAGGACGAGGCTGTGCTGGAGCCGCGGCGACCGGGGCTTCAACGCGGGCTGCGGGTTGAGCCTCAGGCGCGGGCTGAGGTTCGGGAACCGGGGCACCCTTAAGAAAGTCGTCCCCTAGGGAAGCTTCGAGATCGGCTACAAACTCACCCATGGGCTCGGCCTGGGGTACGCCGAAGGTAGTGGGGGCGGCGTTCCCGATCGGCTCAAGTTCGGGTTGGGCATGCTCAGTTTGAACATGCTTGGATGCTTGAACACGCGACTCGGCGTGGAAGCTGCCGCCGAGGCGTGCTCGACCGCAGGCTCGGCTTCGTGCGAAACGGTTCCGGGCAAGAAATTCTCGCCCAGCGAAGACTCTAGATCGGAGACGAACTCCTGCAAGACGCCCGGAGCCGGCTCGACCGGAGCCTCGATGGGAGCCTCGACCGCAGCGGCTTGGGGGTGCTGCACGGGCGGTGGGGTCGTCTTGGCCACAGGGGCAGGCGGTGCCGGGGCAGCCGGTTCGATGACAGCCGGGGTTTCATCGGCGACTTCATCCACGGCGGCTGGAATTTCTTCGATGGTTATTTCGGTCGATGGCTCGTCGATGGTGAACTCAGCGGCGGCTTCGACCGGGGCTTGTTCTTCCTCGACGGCTTCTTCAACTGCGGAGGCGGGCTGCGCAGCGGCCTGGATTTCAGCTTCGATGGGAGACAGAATAGCTTCGTCGCTGGTGAGGGCCTGGAGTTTTTCGAAAGCTGCCGAGGCCTGCTCGGGCATTCCATGCTCGAGGTAGAAACGGATTTCTTCGATCGTCTCGGCGGTTTTTCCCTCGGGCTGGCTCGGCAGGTGCTTCCTGGTCGCCAACGGAATCTGTGATCTCGATTTCTGCAGCTTCGGCAGGAGGCACATCGGCTTCCACGGTGAGGAGTCGTCCCACTCGGAGGAGAGATCGATCTCTGCAGGCGCGGATTGAGATTCGGCGACGGGCAGCGCCTCGTCGTCGGTGCTGCTGACCTCCTGAGCGCTATCCTGATCGACCGCGCTTCCGGAATCCTGGTCGGCAACGATGGCGAATTCCGTATCTTCAGTGGGTCTGGGGCGGAGCCGCCGGCCAGGGAGCCGCAGCCGCAGCCGCGACTGAAATCTCTTCGTACTTCCGGTTCCGCAGGCGACGCGGACTGTTCGATCACGGAATCCGTGAGGGCGGAAACTCCAGAGCGCTCTTCGTAGCGACTCGGCGAGTTCGCCGTAACGCGTGGCCTCTTCGGGATATCCCGCCTCGGAGTAAATGCTCTGCAAAGTGCGGCAGCAAACGCCAGCTTCAGCGAAACGCGCAGCGCGTGTATGCAGGGCGGCGAGACGCTGGTTCAGGCGCAGATCGGTCGGTGCCTGCGGCAGGGCTGCGACGAGCGGCCCCAGAGCCTTGGCTGGCATGTTGTAGGAAATGAAAAGTTCCGCATCCGTGAGCGCGGAGCGAACCGCGAGCGCGACAGCATCGGAATAGTGCTGGTGGATCGAGGGAGCAGTGGCTTCCAACTCGTCGACGATGACGGCCGCTTCTTCCGGAGAAATGAGGCTGGCGCCGGAATCTCCACCGATCTGGCTGGCCACCTGCTGGTAATTGCCCATGTGCAGGGGGTTGCCAGGCTCCATGGTGGCGAGCTTCTGATAAAGATCGCGAGCGCGGGGCAGGTCGCCAGACTGAACTGAAGCGTGAGCCAGCAACTCGATGACTTCGGTGATGTGAGTGGTCTCTCCCGCCTTGTGGAAGAGATCAAGAAGTTTTTCGAGCGATGCGGGATTGTCGCGCACGTGCCCGATGATGGAATGCAGGTTCTTCAGGACTTTGTTGGAATCTTCGGCGAGCAGCCGCTCGGCGTGCTGGTCATAAACCTGGAGGGCGCTCTCGTACTGGCCAGCTTGCATCAGGGCGTCAGCAAAACTAGAGATGGAGGCCAGGTCGTTGTGGACGGTCAGGAGCTTGCTGGCCAAGGTTCCGGCATCGGAGAGTCGGCCAGTCTTCAGATATGCCTTGAGCAGATCGCGCAGGCCATCGGGATTGGAATCGAGGTCCGGAACTTTCTGCAACGATTCGATGGCGGCCTCGGCGTCGCCGGCCTCGAGCAGGTTGCGGCCCTGCATGAGCAGCGCGTATCCGTTGCCGGGATCGAGAGTGAGCATGCGCTGCAGGACTTCTTCCGCGGCGGGCAACGAGCCCTTGGCGCGCAAAGTCTCTGCGGCGGCGGAAAAAATCTGCCAGGCGTCATTCTTCTTTCCCAGGCGGACATAAACTTCCGCCAGGCGGACGCGCATGGTGGTATTTTCCGGATCCATTTCCAGAATCTTCTGGAAGATGCGGACGGCGTTATCCAGCTCGCCGGATTTCAGGAATTCTTCGGCAACCTGCAGGTACTGGGCACGGGCATCGTTGAAGAGTCCCTGCTGGGTGTAGAGTTCGGCTAGTTTCAGCACGCTCTCGAGCGAGGGCTGGAGCTTGCTGATTTTCTTGTACATCGCGATGGCCTTCACCGTGAAACCCTGGTTGGCATAGGCATCGCCTACGGTCTTGAAGCATTCCGTAGCTTTGTCGGCTTCACCGAGGCGGGAGTAGAGATCGCCAACGGTGTTCGTGACGGTGAGGTCCTTGGGATCGGCCTTGAGAACCTTTTCGTACTCAGCGATGGCGTTCTGCATCTTGCCCTGCTGGACATACTTCTCCGCAGCGCTGAGAACTTTCTGTTTGTTGAACCCGAAACCGAACGCCATAAGAGTACGAACTCCAGCCGCTGGTCTGCACCCAAAACTTCTAAACTGAGAAACTGATGACGGCTCCTGGGAAGTGTTGACCCTGGGAACGTCACGTGGCCAAACTCCCTTTTAGAGATGGCCGGTCGGACAAGGGCAATTGTACGGCTGGGAAGGTCGAATCGCATGGTTACCAAGGGTTACCGAAAGGGAGTGTACGAAAGGGTTACCTTGGGAATCATCAATAGACACGAGTGGTTGCGCTAGATTCACCGCTATAAAGATGATAACGGGAATCTAGTACAAACGTGCTATGTGGCGGGGGTGGGCGGAAGGTTAGTCTTCCAATGCGAGATTGGACGGCTGCTCGGCGGCTAAAGCTTCCGGTACTTGGCTGAAGTATGCGGCGCGGGCCTTTCGCAACGTGTTGACGAAGGGAAAACGCAATTATGACTTGGATTAAAACCATACCAATGGCGCAGGCGGATGAGAAGCTGCGGCAGGCGATCGAGGGGCAGAAGGGCTTGTATCCCAAGGAGTATTTCGAGCCCGTGCATCCCGACGAATCGGGTGGGTCGTCGATTGTAGGGTCGCACACGCTGATTCCGGACGCGCTGTTTCATTCCTTTGGCGCCTTTGCGGCAATGATGTCGCCGGAGCTACCGCTGACCCGGCGGCAGCACGAAATGATTGCCACCATGGTCTCGGTGACCAACCGGTGCGTGTATTGAATCGAGTCGCACGCAGAGTTTCTGCGTAGGGTCACGCTGGATAAAGAGTTGGTCGAGGCACTGGAGAAGGATTACACGACCGCGCCGATCACTCCGCAGGAACGCGTGATGGTGGATTATGTGGTCAAGCTGACCAAGGATGCCACCAAGTGCTGGAAGGATGACATTGAGGGGCTGCGGGGCGCTGGGTTTGACGATCGCGGGATATTGCAGATTACGTTGATTGCTTCCTGGTTTAATTACATTAATCGGGTGGCGGATGCGCTGGGAGTGGGACGGGAGTGAGAAACGAATTCACTTGCAGGGTGCCGAGGCGGTGACTCCCGGTTCACCCCATTCGAAAACAACGAACCCGGCGCAGCGGAGATCCACAGGCGCGTTGTAGATGGGAGAGTCTCCCTTGAAGGGCGCATGGTCAATACCAAGCTTCCACTTACCCTTCAGGAATCTGATGTCCTCATTGGCCAGCGTAAAACTTCCGTTTCCAGTTTCAACGCTGACCGCGAAATCATTAAGGGTGCGAAACTCTTTGGGAACTACAAAACCTTCTCCCTTAGGTTCTTTGAACCGCGCCGGTGTCACGACTAGGCTGCCGGAATGCAGCCGAATCTTGAGCTTTTCGCAAGGAGTCGGCGAGCCGTCGACTTCACAGCCAGTTAGAAACACTCGCAGCGGTTCGGAGAGGTCGAGTTCATCGTTTGGGTCGTAACAGGCGCCCCGTGGGCTAGCATTGATTTCAATCTGGGTGGGGAGATTGAGACGGACCTGGCCGTTGCCAGATTTGTCCGTCTTGCAGTTGGGTTCCGCGAGCAGACGGTAGGAGAATAATGTCGAGAAAGAAGTTGGTTCGTGTGGATCAAACCTCCAGGTTCTGACATTCTCCACAGCCGCTTTTGCCAGCATAGGCTGTCCGCCTTCTACAACCACGGACGCGACGTCGGATCCGTCCGTCCTGACTCGAAGGTGCACGTCTCCCTGCACCCGAGCTGCGCTGGCTAGCGGGGGATAAAACGGCATCTCGCCGGACTTCACTACGGGGAGCTTCTTAGGCGTTTCCGTAATTTGGGCCGCCGACAAGGCCGCACAGATGCTGAAGATTCCGGCCAGCCATCTACTGAGGGACATGGCAACTCCAAGCCACAAAGTATAGTCCCCTCTCGGCCTGGCGTACCGATGCCCCGAACACCTTCAAGGGGCGGGAGCCATACGCCGCCTTTTTCTCCACAGCGGCATTGTGACATCTGACCTTGTAACGCCAATCTGAATTGCGCGATCATGGTCGAGGCAGTGACGGCCCGTAGACTTCGGGTAGTGAGAGCCTAAAGCATTTGTTCTCAAGATTTTGACCTCTAAGATCTTTGACATCAAGATTTTGCAGACACTTTTTGCGAAACCCGCGCCCAGCAAGACTTTCAGGAGGCAAGAGGGGAGGGGGGTACCTCGATTTCGCGCCCACTTCCCAAACTCGGAACGGCCGCGCACAGATTTATTTCAAGAAGAAATCCACAGCTTCAGCCTCGGCCTTTCCTCTTCCACTAAACTTGGGCCTGATGACGCTCATTCAACTCCATGGCTGAATCTTTAGCAGAGTTTTTCCTGGCGAACTTTCGGGCGCACCGCGATGAGCGCGCTTACAGGCAGCGCTGTGGGTACCGGATGCAATGGTTCACTTACGGGGACGTTCTGGAGATGGCGGTTTCGTTCGCCAGTGATTTGGAAGCGCGAGGAATTGGCAAGGGCGAGCGCGTGATGCTTTGGGGCGAGAATTGCGCGGAGTGGGTTGCGGCATTTTTTGGCTGCGCTTTGCGCGGGGTGGTCGTTGTGCCCATGGATGATGCGGCTTCGGCGGAGTTTGCCGCGCGGGTTGCGCGGCAGGTTGAGGCTCGGCTTTGGGTTTGTTCGCGGAAGCATGCTGGGGACGGTGTTGCTGGCTCGGTTCCTGTGATGGTGCTTGAGGAAGTCAAAGTCCCCGCCCTGTCGCAGAAAACGCGACAAGGACGGGGCGCCCTGGGAGAATCCTCCGCGGTGATTGGGCGGGAGGACACGCTGCAGATTGTGTTTACTTCGGGCACGACTGCTGAACCCAAAGGTGTGGTCATCACGCATGGGAATGTGCTGGCTAACATCGCGCCGCTGGAGCGGGAGATTGGCGCGTACTTGAAGTATGAGCGGTGGGTGCATCCGGTGCGGTTTTTGAATTTGTTGCCGCTTAGCCATGTGTTTGGTCAGTTTCTGGGGATGTTTCTGCCTCCGCTGCTGGGTGGGACTGTGATTTTTCAGGAGGAGCTGAAGCCTTCGGAGATTGTGAGCACGATCCGGCGCGAGCGGGTTTCGGTGCTGGTGAGTGTGCCTCGAGTCTTGCAGTCTTTGAAGCAGAAGATTGAGCGCGACCTTGAGGATGAAGGAAAACTTGAAGACTTTCGGCGCCGGTTTCGGACGGCGGAGGGTAAACACTTTCTGCGGCGCTGGTGGATTTTCCGCTCGATCCGGCGGCGGTTTGGGTGGAAGTTCTGGGCATTTATTTGCGGTGGCGCGGCGCTGGATGCGGAGACGGAACAATTCTGGGATCGGCTTGGGTATGCCGCGATCCAGGGTTACGGGCTGACGGAGACTACTTCGCTGATCAGCGTGAATCATCCTTTCAGGTTAGGGAAAGGGTCGATTGGGAAGGTGCTGCCGGGGCGGGAGGTGAAGCTGGCCGATGATGGCGAGATTCTGATTCGCGGCGGCGGAGTGGCGGCAGAATATTGGGATAAGGGTGCGGTAAATCGATCGGCAGGCGAGGTTACAGATGTTGGAGACGTGACAGATAAAGACGGGTGGTATCGCACCGGAGACGTGGGCGCGCTCGATGAGGCGGGGAATCTTTATTTCAAGGGGCGGAAGAAAGAAGTGATCGTCACGTCCGCCGGATTGAATATTTATCCGGAAGATCTGGAGGCGGCGTTGCGGCGGCAGCCGGAGGTGAAAGATTGTGTAGTTGTCGGGATCGAGCGGGGAGGAAATGCGGAGCCGTGTGCGGTGGTGATTCTGCGCGATGAGGCTCGCATCGCGGCGGTGGTGGAGCGAGCGAACCAGAGTCTGGCGGAGTTCCAGCGTATGCGAATGTGGGTGGAGTGGCCGCAGGAAGACTTTCCGCGGACGAGCACGCAGAAGCCGCGGCGGAAGCGGATTGCCGAGTTCGCGGCCAGGGAGATTCTGCAATCTGGCGGAAAGGATGTTGCGAGTGTGGAAGAGAGCCCGGTGATGGAGTTGATCGGGCGGATCACGGGGCGGAGCGTCGCGGGGTTGAAGGGCGATGCGGGGCTCGATGCTGAGCTGGGGTTGAGTTCGCTCGATCGAGTGGAACTGATCAGCGCGCTGGAGGATCGGTATCAAGTCGATCTTAGCGAGACTCGATTCAGCGCGGCGCGAACCGTGGGTGATGTGGAGAGGATGTTGCGCGGCAAGCCGGCGGAGCGTGCGGAGTATCACTATCCGAGTTGGGTATTGCGCTGGCCGGTGACGTGGGCGCGGTGGTTGGTGCATTATTTGCTGGGGAAACCAGCCATGATTTTGTTGGGCTGGCCTCGGATTGAAGGGCGGGAGAATTTGCGGGGCTGGAGTGGTCCTCTGCTGGTGGTCTGCAATCATATTGCGGATGTGGATTTTGCATTCGTGCAGGCGGCTTTGCCAGCGCGGCTGCGGACTCGCATCGCGATTGCGACTCGGGGCGAAGACCTGGAAGCGTTGCATACTCCGGCTGCGAGCCGAGGTTTTTTCGGCAGAATCTACGATCGCACGAAATGGGTGCTGGGAGTTTCGCTTCTGAATCTGTTTCCACTGCCGCGCGAGGCAGGCTTCCGGCAGAGTTTCGCTTATGCGGGCCAGGCCGTGGATCGCGGATACAGCGTGTTGGTGTTTCCCGAAGGACGGCATACGGCGGATGGAAAAATAAATCCGTTTCGCGCCGGCATCGGGTTGCTCGCGATGAACCTGGGTATTCCAGTCCTGCCCATGCGCATTGATGGATTATTCGAGGTGAAGCAGACGGGCAGAAAGTTCGCCCGTCCAGGGAAGATTTGTGTCCGTATCGGCCAGCCGATGAAATTCGCCGCGGGAAGCGACCCGGCTCAGATCGCGCAGGAGCTGCAAAGCGCGGTGGAAGACTTGTAGGGCGGTCGCGGCGAGGGACCGCAAATACTTTTCTCGAAAAACAAACAAGGCGCCGGGATTCGATTGTCGAATCCCGGCGCCTGCTAACGTGGAGGACAGAGACTACTTGATGTCAACCGCAACGGCGGCAGATGGAATGCCGTTGGCGACGACTTCAAGAGTGCTCGGTCCGAGTCCAATGGTGGCAGGAATGTCGAACTTGGCCGCGACCGGTTTTGCTCCTGTAGCTACGCCCATGGTGCTGAAGGTATGGGTTCGGGCATAGACTACGTTGCCGGTTGCGTTGTTGGTGATGCGCACCAGCGGCCAGTTCGTGGCACTCTGGTTGTCATCTCCATACGCGGCGCACTGCGACAAGCCGTTGAACTGGGTGCCGACGATCAGGTTGCTGATGGTGCCATGACCGAGGGTCTTGGCAACGTTCGTGATGGTCGGTTGCCATGCGGTGTTGTAGGTGCCGCTGGGAGTGTAGATCTCAACGTCCGCGGAGAAATCGGTGAACATGATCTGGCCGGTTGGAAGGCAGACCATGTTTGCGACGTAAGAGCTATCAATGGACGCGTTTGGTGGACCTGAGGTTGGGTTTAAGGTGGTCCCATCCCACTCGAAGAACACGCTGCCGGTGCCGAAGATTCCCGGGCTGCTGTCGACCAGCACATTGCCATCGGTCAACAAAGCGGCCGGGCCATCTGCGATGTCAAGACCGGGCGCGGGAGTCGAGGGGAAGTCTGGTCCTGCAGTCCAAGTACCGGTGACGGAGTTGTAGATTGAGGTGTGACCGGCGCCGCAACGGTTTGCACCGGTTGCGAAGACAGTTCCATCCGGCCGCAGGACTGCGGGCCCCACTTCATAGGAAGCCGCACCCGATCCTCCGCAAGTGGCGGAAGAGTCCCAGAGCTGCTTTACGGTGCTTCCCGCACTCGCCCAGGTCCCGCTGCTGGTGGTGTAGAGTTCAGAGTTCGTTCCGGTCTTGGTGTATTTGTTAACGTAGGCATCCACCGTTAGCAGGTTTCCGCTCGGCAGCAAGTTCCAGCCTTCTTCGTCGTTCTCATCGAATTTGCCGGTGCCGGTCGCGACCCAGGTTATGGGGTTGAGGCTGGCCAGGAGCGCTTCCTGGGTAGAGCAGCAATTCGCGACCATGAATGTGCCATTGGGCAGAACGACGCTTTGGGCGTCGCCAACCGTGGTCCAGCCGGTAGGCGCGGTCAACTTCGTCCAGACGTTGCTGTACGGGTTATAGCTGGCACCCAGAGTGGTCCAGGCATCGCCGCCGTTGTTGTACTCGCCGCCGAGGATGACGACTTGGCCGGTTTTCAGGACTGAGGAGGCGAAGTAAAGCGGGTTATATCCCGCAGGCGCGGTGCCAGCGCTAACCCACGTCCCGTTGAGGTAGCTGCCGGTGCTGTCCGGAATGAGACGGTACCATTTATCAGCGTGGGTTTCGAAGAAGAAGCTGTTTACGAGGACGGAGCCGTCGGTGAGCAGCAACATGTGTGCGACAGCGGATGGAGGAGCGGTGGTGAGTGCCTGCCACGTTCCGGGTGTAAATGGTTCCTGGGAGCTGGCGATACCCGACCACGCCAGTAGAGTCAACAGCGCGATTGCGAGTGTACGGAAGACCTTCATTGATATTTCCTCTCGTGTCTTGGTCATCTAACGTGAATACTGATGCGGTGTTTGCACAATCCAACGCCGCAGAGGAAGTGCTGGGCCCGAGCTTCAGGTTAGAATCTCAAGGCCGCCGGATTATACCGCGATCCGGCCGATTCCGATCTCGTGTCGGCGCAGATTTGACAATTAATTTTGTGAGGTCAGGGCAGGAGCGGCGAGAGTTTGCAAGATCTTGCATACAGCACTTCCCGAAGCAAGGAGACGAAATACTGCCTTTGGTGCGCGGTATCGGCGAGAGATTCTAGCCGACCTCGGCCAAGTTATGCGCGAAGCCAGGCGGCTTCGGGGCCGGTGTTGCGCCGGGCTGACTGGCGACCCACGCGCCGACGCGGTTCGCGGTTTCATTGATTTGTGCGAGCGAGGTTGCGCGGAGATATCCGTGTACAAGGGCTGCGGTGAATGCGTCGCCTGCGCCTACAGTATCGGCGACCTTCACTTTGAAGCCAGGATGTTGGTTGCATTCGTCGGGAGATATCAGAAGGCTGCCGCCATTGCCGCGGGTAACGCAAACCAACTTCAGGTTGTGTGAAGCCTGCAAGCGTCGCGCCGAATCTTCCTCGCCTTGATCCTCCAATTCGAGCAGGCGCATGATCTTCGGAAGTTCTTCATGGTTTAACTTGACGATGGTGGCAAGCTTCATCGACTCCGCGAGCACTTCCGCCGTGTAGAAGTCTTGCCGGAGGTTGACGTCGAAAATCCGCACTGCGCTTCTACGCAAGGCAAGGAGAAATTTGCGAATGGTGGTGCGGCTCTGGTCCGAGCGTTGCGCCAGCGATCCGAAACACACGGCATCGGCGGTTTGTGCAAGTTGCTGCCACTGCGGCGTCCAATCAAGAAAATCCCACGCGACTGCCTCGGAGATTTCAAAGCGCGGCTGACCGGCGGGGTCGACCTCGACTTTCACGGTTCCGGTGGCGTGGTCAGCGTCGTTCTGAATGAACTCGGTCGATAGGGCGAGTTCTCCGAGGCGACGGATCGCGTCTGCACCAAGAGCGTCCTGGCCGAGGCGGCTGGCTGGAATTCCCTCGTCGCCGAGCAAGGAAGTTATGTAGGCGAAGTTGGCCGGTGCTCCGCCCAGTTGTCTGCCGGCAGGAAATAAATCCCAAAGCAGTTCGCCGAGACCGACGACGGTGTGGCGCTGGTTCAGCATGGAAGGCCCCACGCTTCAGTGGTCTGTTGCGGGAACGGGTAGACTGGCGGAGAATCAAGAGGCGTGGATCGAGGTCGAAGCATAGGACAGATCTCGCGGCAGAGTCGGCTGGCGTCAACGTTCAGATTGGCATCATGCAATTCATTCATTCCAAGACGTGGGCAGGGGTCGTCTCGCTTCTGCTGGCGCTGGCTTCACAGGATAGCGCAAATCTGCCGTTTGGGGCGTGGCACCGTTTATCTGAGACTCCCGTCATCTCGCCTCAAGGCGAGGGATGGGAATCGGCGGGCACGTTCAACCCCTCTGTAGTTCTGCGCGACGGAAAAATCGTCATGCTCTATCGCGCTCAGGATAAGGGTGGCACGTCGCGCCTTGGTTATGCCGAGAGTGTGGATGGGGTCCACTTCACGCGGCGGAGCGAGCCTGTACTTTCTCCTGAAAAAGATTACGAAAAAGATGGAGGAGTGGAGGACCCGCGGCTGGTCGAGTTTGGCGACACCTATTATCTGACCTATACCGGCTACAACAAGAAGGACGCGCAACTCTGCCTGGCGACTTCGAAGGATCTGATCCACTGGGAGCGAAGAGGAGTAATTCTTCCCGCTTATAAGGGGAGCTGGAACGTGCGCTGGACGAAATCTGGAGCGATTGTTCCGGAGAAAATTGGCGGGAAATATTGGATGTACTACCTGGGGACTACGCCCGACAACATTGACCAGATGGGGCTGGCTTCTTCGACGGATCTATTGCACTGGACGGATGCGACCGAGGGTCCAGTGCTGCCGGCGCGGCCCGGGAAGTTCGATTCTCGCGTGGTCGAACCGGGGCCGGCTCCGATTGTCACGGCCACGGGAATTGTTCTGGTTTACAACGGCGCCGATGACAAGCTTGTGTACCGGACAGGCGTTGCGACGTTTGACCGAAACGATCCGCGCAAAGCGATTTCGCGTACTGGAGATGGTATTTTCGCTCCCGAGAAACAGTGGGAGAAAGTTGGGCAGGTCTCGGACGTTGTGTTCGTGGAAGGCATGGTGCGGCAAGGAGAACGATATTTGTTCTACTACGGAGGAGCCGACACGAACGTTGGCGTGGCGGAGGCGGCCGTGAGTCATTGAGAGAACCGCTTACTTTGTGGGCTTCGACTTTGCCGGGAACTGCATGCTGCGGAGAATTCCCTCGCCTTCCTTTACGACGATCAGCTGATTTGGCATCAAGTTTTTGAGCGTGTCGACGTGGCCGCTGGGCCAGCGGATTTCGAGGATGTCGACCTTCTCTGCTTTTCCCAAGCCAAAGTGGATGCGCAAGTCGTTCTGCGAAATGTAGCTGCCTCCGCTGCGTACCTCGTCAATCTGCTGGTGAGGCTTGGCTTCTCCGGGAGGATGAGTTGTGCAGGTGAGGCGGGCGCCGATGCCGCTCCGGTTGGATTTTGTACCGAGGGTGCGAACCTTGATCCAATTGTTGCCGAGACTCGAAGCGCAGCGTAGGAGCTGGGGATAGTCGTTGACCGTGTTGACGACAACGTCGATGTTGCCGTCGTTGTTGAAGTCGCCGAAGGCACAACCGCGAGCGGGCATGGGAGTGGAGATGCCTGGACCGGACTGCAGAGAAACATCGGAGAAGCGACCGTCGCGCGAGTTGCGGTAAAGGAGTTTGCGCTGAGCATAGCCGGCTTCGGTCTTCAGTTGGTCGACTTCCGGATAGACGTGACCGTTGCAAATCAGAATGTCGGGCCAGCCGTCATTGTCGAAATCGAAGAAGCCGCAGCCCCAGCCGAGAAATTGAGTGTGGGCGCCGAGGCCGGCGGCGAAGGTGACATCCTCGAACGTGCCGCCTCCTAGATTGTGATAGAGCGAAGGAGTGTCGCCCGCGAAATTGGTCTTGAGGAGATCGAGGTTGCCATCGAGGTCATAATCGGCAGCGGAAACGCCCATGCCCGCCTGGGGTTTGCCGTCTGGACTGAGGGCGCAGCCAGATTCGACTGCGATGTCCTCAAAAGTTCCATTCTTCTTGTTGTGATAGAGCGCGCTCGGGGCCGAGTCGTTAGCGACATAGATGTCCGGCCAGCCGTCGTTATCGAAGTCGGCGGTGAGAACGCCCAAACCATAGGTGCTGCTGGTACGAAGGATGCCGGCGGCGTCGGAGAGGTCGGTAAACGTGCCGTCACCGTTATTGCGGTAGAGAATGTTCTTGCCGCCTTGAAGACCGGGCGGGCCGCAGGCGACCATCACGCCTTTGTAGAGACAGGGGCCGGATTCCGGGAGGGGCGCAGTAGATAGATCCATGTCGATGTAGTTGGCGACGAAAAGGTCGAGGTGGCCGTCGCGATCGTAGTCGACGAAGGCACAACCGGTGTTCCAGCGCGAGCTTTTCCCAGCCACGCCAGCCTTCTGGCTGACATCGGTGAAGGTTCCGTCACCGTTGTTGTGATAGAGAACGTTTTTTCCGTAGTAAGTTACGAAGAGATCGTCCCAGCCATCGTTGTCGTAATCGCCGACGCAGACGCCTTGTCCCCAGCCGGAGTGGGTGAGGCCAGCTTTCTCGGTGACGTTGGTGAAAGTGCCGTCGCGATTGTTGCGAAAAAGATGTGACGTGGGTTCGCTGCCTGCGGGAAAGACCTCGAGTCGCCAGCCGTTGACGATGAAAATGTCGAGCCAGCCATCGTGATCGTAATCATAGAAGGCGATGCCGCAGCCGGTAGTTTCGAGCAGGTACTTGTTCTTGTGTTCTCCACCGAAGATAGTTTTGACGTTGAGGCCTGATTCACGCGCGACGTCGACGAATTTGACGCCGAGATCGGGCCGCGGCGTTTCTTTCCGTCCGGGTTCCTGGCTTGCGGACATGGAAGGGCGGCGGAGCCAGTTGGGGCGGGCTAATTGCAGCACACCTTCGAGGGGCAAAACCAGTGCGGAGCGGCCGAGAGACTGCAAGAATGAGCGGCGTGAAGAGAACAAGAGGTTGGTCCCTGACCGGTTGGGGTCGTGCTAGAATTCGCCCCTACTTCTTATATGCAGTGAATCTTCAGTTTGCAAGTTCTGGTAGTTTGCAAGCTCGGGCCGCGAGTCGAACGTGGCGCTGGCGCTGCACGTCTTGGGAGGGTCGGGAATGAATCACACGGTAGCGCTGCGGTTGGCCGGTTTTCTGATGGGTGGTTGCATGGCAGCGTCGATTGCGGCTGCGCAGACTTCTTCCCACGCTGTGGATGCCGAAGGTCATGCATGGTGGCAGCACGCGGTTTTTTACGAAATTTATCCGCGCAGCTTTGCCGACAGCAACAATGACGGCGTTGGCGATCTGAAGGGGATTACGGCGAAACTGGACTACCTCAAAGATTTGGGCGTGGATGCGATCTGGATTACGCCGTGCTTTCCATCGCCGCAGGTGGATTTTGGCTATGACGTTTCCGACTACGAGAATATCGATCCGATGTACGGGACGCTAGCGGACTTCGATGCGCTGGTCAGCGAAGCGAAGAAGCGGGAGATGCGTATCATCCTCGATCTGGTCGTGAATCACACTTCGGACCAGCACAAGTGGTTTCTGGACTCGAAGTCGTCACGCACGTCTGCCTACCGTGACTGGTATATCTGGCGCGATGGAAAGGGGCCGGGAGAGCCCCCCAACAACTGGGTTTCGACATTTGGAGGATCGGCGTGGAAGTTTGATCCGGCGACGAATCAGTATTACTACCACTTTTTTTATCCGGAGCAGCCAGATCTGAACTGGCGCAACCCGGCGGTCCGGGATGCGATGTTCGACGTGACGCGCTGGTGGTACAAGCGCGGTGTGGCTGGGTTCCGGCTGGATGCGGTGGATACTTTGTTTGAAGATCCGGACCTTCGCGACAACCCGATCCTTGGTCCTGGGACGAATCATTTCGGGGATCCGATCGAGGAGAACAAATACAACGCGAAGCTGCCCGAGGTGCACGACGTGTTGCAGGGATTGCGCAAGGTGGCGGACGAGAGTAACGCAGTGTTGATCGGCGAGACCTGGACGGCGGACGTTGCCGAATTGAACAAATACTATGGCGAAGGCAATAACGAACTGCAGTTGCCCATGGATTTTCTTTTCACCAAGGTGAACAAACTTTCGCCCGCGGAGTTCCGCAGGCAGATTGCGGGGGTGGATGCGGCCTCTGGGTGGCCAACGTTTGTGATCAGCAATCACGACATTGCGCGCTCTTACGACCGGTACGGCGATGGCGAACACAACGATGAGATCGCGAAGCTGATGGCGGCGCTTTACCTCACGTTGCGCGGAACTCCGATCATGTATTACGGAGAAGAGATCGGAATGAAAACCACGCCTCCGACGCGGAAAGAGGATGTAAAGGATCCGATTGGGCGCACGGGATGGCCGGAAGAAAAAGGCCGGGACGGCGAACGTACTCCGATGCAGTGGGACGGCAGCGAAAACGCGGGATTTTCCAAAGGGACGCCGTGGCTTCCGGTTCCTCCGACGTACAAAACGCACAATGTGGCGGATGAGTCGAAAGATCCGAATTCAGTGCTGGAGTTTTACAAGAATGTGCTCAAGCTGCGGCGCACGAACCGCGCGCTGCTGGATGGAAGCTACACGGCGCTGAATGAGAGCGACGCCAACGTGCTTTCCTACCTGCGTTTGTACAAGGGGCAGGGCGTGGTGGTGGCGCTGAATATGTCGAGTACCGCGCAGAAGGTGAAGCTCGAACTGCAAGGCAAAGGATTTTCCTCGGCGAAAGGTCTTGTGGCGACCGGGGGATCAGCGGTCAAGGGAAACGAAGTCTCGCTCGAGCCTTACGGAGTTTTTATCGGCGAGTTGATGAAATAAGGTTGAGTGGAACTGAGAGTGGATTCACTGTTCCGGGGAATGCTCCCAGGACTTGGAGCGGGAGACGGCTTCGTTCCAGCGTTGGCGCATGGTATCCGCTGCGGAGCGCGGAAGACGTGGGTCGAAGCGGCGCTCCTGCCGGGGCAAGTCAGAGATTGACTGCATTTCCTTCCAAAAGCCCGCGGCGAGACCTGCTAGAAATGCGGCGCCGAGCGCGGTGGTCTCCGTGATCGCGGGACGTACGACGGTCACGCCGAGAATGTCCGCCTGAAATTGCATGAGAGCGTCGTTGGAGGATGCGCCGCCATCCACGCGCAACTCCTGGAGTGGAGTGCGGGTGTCGGTTTGCACCGCATCCATGAGGTCGGCGACCTGGTACGCGATGCTCTCCAGAGCGGCGCGCGCGATGTGACCTGCGGTGCTGCCGCGCGTGAGGCCGAAGATTGCGCCGCGTGCGTAGGAATCCCAATGCGGGGCGCCGAGGCCAACGAAGGCGGGGACGAAGTACACTCCGCCGTTGTCGGGGACGGAATTAGCCAGGGCCTCGACTTCCATCGAAGAGCGGATGATGCCTAATCCGTCGCGCAACCATTGGACGACGGCTCCGCCAACGAACACACTACCTTCGAGCGCGTAGTCCGTTGCGCCGCCGATTTTCCATGCAACGGTGGTGAGCAGGCGATGAGTAGAGGCAACCGCGCGATGGCCTGTGCTCTGCAACATGAAGCAGCCTGTTCCGTAAGTGTTCTTGGTGAGGCCCGGGCCCGTGCATCGTTGTCCGAAGAGCGCGGCCTGTTGATCGCCGGCGATGCCCGCGATTGGGATGCCGTTGAGACCTGGGACTGAACTTACTTCTCCGTAAATTTCGCTGGAGGGCCGTACTGCGGGCAACATCGATGCGGGGATTTGGAAGAGATCGAGAAGATCGGTATCCCACTGGCCGGAATGGAGATTGAAGAGCATGGTGCGGGAGGCGTTGCTGGCGTCCGTGATGTGCACTTTGCCGCCGGTCAGCTTCCAGAGGAGCCAGGCGTCGACGGTGCCGAAGGCAAGGCGGCCGGTGCCGGCGAGTTGGCGAGCGTTGGGCACGTGTTCGAGAATCCAGGAAATCTTGCTGCCGGAAAAGTAAGCGTCGATCAGCAGACCGGTGCGCTGCTGGATGAGATTTTCGTGACCTTCTGCTTTGAGTTGCTGGCAGAAGGCGGCGGTGCGGCGATCCTGCCAGACGATTGCGTTGTGAATGGGCTTGCCGGTGGCGCGGTCCCAGACGATGGTGGTCTCGCGCTGGTTGGTGATGCCGATGGCGGCGACGTCGCTGGGTTTTGCATTCGCTTTGGCCAAGGCTTCGAGGGCAACGGCGATCTGTGACGACGCGATCTCTTCGGGATCGTGCTCGACCCATCCGGGCTGAGGAAAGATCTGGGTAAATTCGCGCTGGGCGACAGACCGGACTGCGCCGTGATGATCAAACAAAAGGGCTCGCGAACTTGTCGTGCCTTGATCGAGAGCGAGAATGTAAGGCACTGAGCCTCCTGTTTTCTGCGAACGCCAGGCGCGGCTAGGACGAGGGTTGGAGCGCGCGAAGAAATCGTCGGATTCCGAAATCGTAGACCGTCGCGCCCACCAATCCACCGAGGAGCGGAGCGACGACCGGTACCCACCACACCCGCGGGCCGTCGGTGAGGCCGTTATTCTTGAATCCAGCGAGGGCGGTGAAGAGGCGCGGTCCGAAATCGCGAGCGGGGTTGATCGCATATCCGTGCATGCCGCCGAAGCTCATGCCGATGGCTACCACGATCAATCCAATCATTAAGGGCGCGAGGTTGGCGCCGGGAGGGACGTTGAGCTCGTCGGTGATCGCCAACACGAGGAGGAGCAACAACGCGGTGCCGATGACTTGATCGAGGAATCCGGCTTGCGGCCATTCGGGAAAGGCAGGGAAAGTTGTGAAGACTCCAGCGGTGGTTTCAAGTTGCGGGTCGAACCGGTGGAAGGCGGGAAGGTAATTCCGGTATACGAGCGCGGCGGCGAGGAATGCTCCAGCAGTCTGCGCGATCGAGTAAGGCAGGACCTTGCGCCAGGGAAATCCGCGGTAGACGGCCAGGGTGAGGGTGACCGCTGGGTTGAGATGGCCGCCAGAGATTTTTCCCGCGATGTAGATGCCCATGGTGACCGCGAGACCCCAGCCGAGAGTGATATTGGTATAGCCGCCGTGAACGGTCGCGGCGGGATTGTTGGAGGGGAACAGCACCACCATAGCGACGACGCCGGTGCCGAAGAGGATCAAGACGAAAGTTCCGAGGAATTCGGCAATCAACTCGGCTGCCAGGGTTGGCTTGTGGCTCATGCAGTGCTCCTAGTTGATCCGGGGACGTTTGGCCGCGAGTAGTTTAACAAGGATTCCGGGCGGCTCTCCGGATTTTGCGTTTCTGAGACGGCTCCTCTATTCGACTCCGAGGAATCATCGGGCGGTTACCAAAAGAAATAGCGGGTGACGATGTTTGCCCTTGACAGGGAGGGTGAGGCCTGTAAGATATAGAGAATAATTATGCATCCATATGAATAAATATCCATTATGAATAAAACCTTGCGACACAGAGCCATCCTGGAGGCGTTGAAGCAAGGGCCTGTAGCCAACCAGGAGGGCTTGCAGAGGGCATTGCGCAAGCGAGGATTCAAGGTTGGGCAGGCGACTTTGTCGCGAGATATTCACGAGCTGAACCTGAGCAAGACTTCGGCTGGATATGCGCTGCCGGTGGGCGACGGTGCTGCCGGTTTGGCTTTGCCTCCGGTGCAGCGGCTGATTCGGGAGTTTGTGCTGGATGTACGGTCTGCGCAGAACCTACTCGTGGTGAAGACGATCATCGGCAGTGCTCAACCGGTGGCGGCGGCGCTGGACGAACAGGAGTGGGAGGAAGTGATGGGAACGATTGCCGGTGACGATGCGATTCTGATTGTTTGTCCCGACAAGGACGCGGCCAAAAAAGTTGCGGTACGGATCGAAGGGATGCTGGGGTGACGCCGGCGAAGCTTAAGAGTGCGGTGCTAGGGGCCAGCGGATATTCGGGGCTGGAGTTGACGCGCATCCTCGATCGCCATCCGCGGGTGGAGAAGCCTGTGCTGCTGCAGCGTGAAGGCGGCACCGACGCAACAGACCTGGCCGAAGTGTTTCCGGAGATGTCGGGTAACGGTGGGTACCCGCTGCGGCCGCTTTCGTGGCCGGAGCTGAAGCGTCAGCGTGTGGAGTTGCTTTTTCTGGCGACTCCGCACGAAGCGTCGAGGTCTTTGGTGCCCGAGGCGATCGCGCAAGGATTGCGCGTGATCGACCTGAGTGGGGCATGGAGGCTGCGGCAGGCGCAGCATCGCGCCATTTACTCGTTTCAGGATGCGGATGCGGCCACGGCTGAGAAGCTGACGGCGAAGGCAGTGTATGGGCTGCCTGAGTTGAACGGTGATCGGATTGAGGGGGCTTGCCTGGTGGCGAACCCGGGCTGCTATGCGACCTCGGTGATCCTGGCTTTGGCGCCGCTGCTCAAGGCTGGGTTGGTCGATCGCGAATACGGAATTATTTCTGATTCGAAGTCGGGCGTGTCGGGCGCGGGCAAGGCGCCTACGTCGCGTACTCATTTCGTTTCGGTTGCGGACAATCTTTCCGCCTATTCGGTGTTCAATCATCGGCACCTGGGAGAAATGGTGGAGCAGTTGGGGCTGGAGGACGTGGAGCTGACTTTTACTCCTCATCTGCTGCCGATTCCGCGGGGGATTTTGTCGACCATCTATGTGCGTCTGAAGCGGGCGATGACAGCGGCGGAAGTGGAATCTTGCCTGCGGAATTTCTATTCGGGCAAACATTGGGTCCGGGTATTTGCGACGCCGAAGTTGCCGCAACTGCAGTTCTCGTTGCACACAAATTACTGCGACCTCGGATTTTGCCTGGCGGAGGACGGGCGACGCCTGGTGCTGGTTTCCTGCTTGGACAACCTGATGAAGGGTGCGGCGGGACAGGCAGTTCAGAACATGAATCTCATGTATGAGTGGGAAGAGCGCGAGGGTTTGCAGTGACGATTGTGGTGAAGATTGGTGGAGCGGCGATCGAAGACGCAGCAACTTTGCGTAAGTGTGCCCGGTCCATCGCGGAGCTGGCGCAGGATGGGCATCGTGTCGCGGTGGTCCACGGGGGCGGCAGTGCGCTGACCCGCGTGCTGGAACGGCTGGGAAAGAAGAGCGAGTTTGTGGACGGGTTGCGGGTTACGGATGCGGAGACCCGCGATGCGGCACTCATGGTGCTGGGCGGAATGGTGAACAAGAAGCTGGTGGCGGCGATCCAGTCGGCGGACATGCCGGCGATTGGATTCTGCGGCGGCGACGGCATGACGTTTCGCGCGCGGAAGAAGTTCGTACGTGGCCACGACTTGGGATTTGTGGGCGAGATCTGTTTCGCGGAGCCGTGCTGGATCGAAGCGTTGTGGCAGCAGGGGGGGATTCCTGTTCTTGCGTCACTGGCATTGGGGGCCGATGGCGAATATTACAACGTGAATGCCGATGAGATGGCGGCATCGTGCGCCGCGGCCTGCCGCGCCGACACGCTGATTTTTCTTACCGACGTGCCCGGCGTAAAGGATGCAGCGGGAAGCGTGATGCCATGGCTGAGCACGAAGCAGGCAGCCGAACTGGCGGCGGGTTCGATCATCAGCGGAGGCATGTTGCCGAAGCTGCAGGCCTGCGGGCAGGCGCTTAAGCAAGGTGTGGGACGAGTGAGAATTCTTCCGGCGACTGAAGTCGAGATGTTGCCGCAGTTCTATTTGGCCAAGCTGTCGTGCGGTACGGAGGTCACGTATTCATGAGTCAGTCAGTGGCTGCCGGCTACAGAATCGCACGCGGCGGTGATCGGAATTCAAAGGAGGAGTCAAGGTTGAATAGTCATGCGCAAGGCCGAGTGGCGGCCGCTCCGGAGAGAGTGCCGCAAGTGTTCTGGTGTCCTGACCTGGTTTCGACGCGAGACCTCGGTCCCGCAGGGGTGAATGCGGTGTTGCGTCTGGCGGGAATCATGAAGTCGCGTGCCTCGGACTTTCGGAGGACGCTTGCGGGTAAGCAGATGGTGATGTTCTTTGAAAAGCCGTCGTTGCGGACTCGACTGACGTTCGAGGCGGGAATGGTGAGCCTGGGTGGTACGGCAATGTTCGTCGACCAGACCCACGAACGGCTTGATGCGCGGGAAAAGTTAAGTGATGTGGCGCACAACCTTGAGCGCTGGGTGGACCTGATTGTATTGCGTACATTCTCACAGCAAACCATCGAAGGCATGGCCGAGCACGCCGGTGTTCCGGTGATTAACGCGCTGAGCGATCTGGAGCATCCGTGCCAGGCGTTGGCTGACTACCTCACGCTTCTGGAGCGGTTTGGAGAGGTGAAGAGCCGCTGCCTGGCGTATGTGGGCGACGGCAACAACGTGGCGCATTCACTGCTGCTTACGTGCGCGTGTTTGGGATCGTCGATTCGCGTGGCGACTCCGCCGGGCTATGCGCCTGATCCGCAGATTGTTTCCGACGCACGTGAGATCGCTGAGGAGACTGGGGCGGACATTCAGTTGCTGACTGATCCGCACGAAGCGGTTGCGGGGGTCGACGCAATTTACACCGACGCCTGGACGAGCATGGGTCAGGAAAAAGAAGAAGGCGAGCGGGCACGAATATTTCCGCCTTATCAAGTTGATGCCGAACTGATGGCGGAAGCCTTGCCCCACGCGGTGTTCATGCACTGCCTGCCCGCACACCGGGGGTTGGAAGTGACCGACGAGGTTATCGATTCGGAGCAGTCTGTGGTGTTTGAACAGGCGGAGAACCGCCTGCACGTACAAAAAGCGATTCTTTATTTACTGCTGGGTGGCGGCGATCGCCTGCCCGCAAGGAGTGCTCATGCCTGAAAAAGTTGTGCTTGCATACTCGGGAGGGCTTGATACCTCGATCATAATTCCGTGGCTCAAGGAAAATTACGCTTACAACGTCATCGCGATGGTTGGAGATGTAGGCCAGGGCGACGACATTGAAGCCGTGGTCGAAAAGGCTTACGCGACCGGCGCGAGCAAAGTTGTCGTCGAGGATCTCCGCGAGGAGTTTCTGACGGGATACGTGTTTCCGGCGCTGCGAGCCGGAGCGGTGTACGAGCATAAGTACTTGTT
This sequence comes from uncultured Acidobacteriaceae bacterium, assembly GCA_963827005.1. Lineage (GTDB taxonomy): Bacteria > Acidobacteriota > Terriglobia > Terriglobales > Acidobacteriaceae > Sulfotelmatobacter. Next base: position 123,435 of record CAWGZD010000002.1, on the reverse strand, counting down.
GGGCACATCGCTGGCGCGTCCCGTGATCGCGAGGCATCAAGTCGAAGTCGCTCTGCGCGAGGGGGCGACTGCCGTGGCGCACGGTTGCACCGGCAAGGGGAATGACCAGGTCCGGTTCGAATTGACCTATCAGGCGCTCGCGCCTGAGCTGAAAGTGATTGCGCCGTGGCGAGAGTGGTCGCTGAAGTCGCGCGAGGACTGCCTGGATTACGCGGAGCAGCACGGCATTGCGGTGGCGGCGAGCCGGGAGAAAATCCACAGCCGTGATCGCAACCTGTGGCACCTCAGTCACGAAGGCGGAGAGCTGGAGGATGCAGGAAATGCCCCGCTGGCGACGACTGGCAGATGACGCGGTCGCCACAAGAGGCGCCGGACAAGGACGAGCAGGTGACGATCGGATTCGAGAAAGGAAATCCTGTTGCGGTTGATGGGATGAAGCTCGATCCAGTGTCGCTGGTTGAGTTGCTGAATGAGATTGGGGCGCGCAACGCTGTCGGCCGGATCGATCTGGTGGAGAACCGCTTTGTGGGAATCAAATCGCGGGGCTGTTATGAAACTCCCGGCGGAACATTGTTGATCGCAGCGCATCGCGAATTGGAAGCGCTGTGCCTGGAGCGGGAGGTCGCGCACTTCAAGCAGCAGGTGGCGCTTAAGTATGCGGAACTCGTCTATTACGGTTTGTGGTTTACGCCGTTGCGCGAGGCGCTTGATGCTTTTGTTGCCAGCACGCAGACAGAGATGACCGGCAGCGTGACGTTGTCTTTGTATAAGGGAAATGCTTCGGTGGTGAGCCGCGAGTCCGAGCACTCGCTCTATCGCACGGATCTTTCTTCTTTCACCATGGACGATAGTTACGACCAGAAAGATGCGGCTGGGTTCATCCGGATTCTCGGGCTGCCCTCACGCGTGCGGGCGCGGGCGCGCGTGGAGGTTGGGCGATGAAGATGTGGTCGGGGCGGTTCCGGCAGCTGCTGGATCCGCAATTCGAGCGCTGGCAACGGTCGTTTGATTTCGACCGCCGGCTGTTGGGTTACGAACTGGAGGCGAGCGGAGCCCATGCGCGGGCGCTGAAAAACGCCGGAGTTCTGTCGGCCGATGAGCTCATCGGCATTCTAGAAGGACTGCAGCAGATTGGCGAGATGGCGGCGGCTTCTGAGGGCTTTGTCGAAGATGACGAAGCCGAGGACGTGCATCATTTCGTCGAAAAGCAGCTGGTGGCGCGCATCGGCGACGTGGGATACAAGCTGCACAGCGGACGCAGCCGCAACGAGCAGATTGCCACCGACCTGAGACTTTATGTGCGGGCGGCGATTGATGAGTTGCGGAAGGAACTGGCGGAGGTCTGCAACGTTCTCACCGACCGCGCCGAACAGGCCGGGAATTCCGCGATGCCCGCGTATACGCACTTGCAGCATGCTGAGCCGGTGCTGGCGGCGCACTGGCTGCTGGCTTATGTCGAAATGTTCTTGCGGGATGCTGACCGGCTGGCCGATTGCCGCAGGCGTTTGAATGTGTGTCCGCTGGGGTCTGGGGCGGTGGCCGGTGCGACGCTGCCGCTGGATCGTGCGTTCATGGCGGAGCAACTCGAATTCGATGGTCCCACTGCGAACAGCATTGACGCTACGAGCGACCGCGATTTCGTTCTTGAGTTCGTAAATGCGCTTTCGCTGCTGGGGTTGCATTTGAGCCGGTGGGCTGAAGAAATGATTATTTTCTCTTCGCAGGAATTTGGTCTGGTGCAGCTGCCTGAGGCTTATTCCACGGGAAGCAGCGCCATGCCGCAGAAGAAGAATCCAGACCTTCTGGAGCTGGTGCGGGGCAAGAGTGGACGCATCATCGGGAGCGTGACGGCGCTGACGATTGCTTTGAAAGGCTTGCCGCTGGCTTACAACAAAGACTTGCAGGAGACGCAGGAGCCACTGTTCGACGCAGTCGATACCGCAGTTGGCTTGTTGCCCTTGGTCGCTGGATGGATGAAGGCAGTGGAGTTTGACCACGAGCGAATGAACGAGGCGGCGCAATCGGGATTCATGAACGCGTGGGCGGCCGCGACTTACCTGGTCAAGCGCGGTGTTCCTTCGCGGCTGGCACACGAGCAGATCGGCAAGGCGGTGAAGCTATGCCTGGAAAAAGATTGTGAGCTTCAGGACTTGACGCTCGACGAGTTGCGGTCTCTAAGTTCTGCATTTGACGAAAGCTTTTATGACTGCTTGAGTTTGAGTTCGGTGCTGGCGATCCACGATGTGATCGGTGGCACTGCACCATCGCGCGTGCAGCAGGGCATTAGCGCGGCGCGGAAGAGGATCGAATCGCTGCGCGAGGAGGTCAATCTCCATGCGCACGCGTAAAGCGATTTTGCCGGATGCGAAGCACATTCACGATCTGATCTCAAGCTATTCAGGCGATGGCACTGTACTGCCGCGCACGCTGGCGGAGATTTGCGAGAACGTAAGAGATTTTGTGGTGCTTGAAAACGAAGGCCGCATCATAGGATGCGGTGCGCTGCATCTCTATGGCACACACCTGGCTGAAATTCGCTCCATCACGGTGGGACCTCAAGCGCAGGGTCAAGGCGGAGGTAGCCGGCTAATGAAGGCTTTGATGGCTGAGGCGAAGCGGCATCGCGTGGATTGCATCTGCCTGTTCACGCGGGCTCCGGAGTTCTTTGCCCGGCAGGGATTCGAGATGGCGCGACGTGAGGATCTTCCAGACAAGATTTATAAGGACTGTCATGTTTGCCCAAGGTTCCACAACTGCGACGAAGTCGCTATGGTGCGCGGCAAGCTTCCAGCATTCGCCATCCTCCCGGAGCCGGCGAACTGGCTGGTGCGGATCCAAGCCCAGCAATAGCGCGTGGGAGATGAATTCCCCTCAAGCAATTGCAGTCTTCTGCCAGTAAGGTGTCCTTTCCACGGCAATTACAGGAGGACGGGCCGCGATGCTATGATCGGTGGCGGCAAGGCTGAAATCCTGATTACGGGTGGACATCAAGCCATGGCAATCGTTGCTCCCAGCAGTTCCACCACTACTTCGGCTTCCGAAGCGCCAGCGTCGTATTCCGTTCCGCTGGCGGCTGTGACTACTTTATTTTTCATGTGGGGCTTTCTGACTTGCCTCAACGACATTCTTGTCCCTCACCTGAAGTCGATTTTCGACCTGAACTACAAAGAAGTCATGCTCATCCAATTTGCTTTCTTTGGAGCATACTTTCTTTTTTCCATACCTTCGGCGAAGGTCATTGACTGGATTGGATATCAGCGGTCGATGGTGGTGGGCCTGCTCACTATGGGAGTGGGTGCGTTTCTATTTGTGCCCGCCGCCAGCGTCCCGTCGTACCCGCTGTTTTTGTTCGCTCTAATTGTGCTGGCCGCCGGCATTACCTGTCTGCAGGTAGCGGCGAATCCCTACGTGACTGTGCTGGGTAAACCGGAGACGGCATCGAGCCGTCTGAATCTTACGCAGGCGTTCAACTCATTGGGAACCTTTCTCGCTCCATTCTTCGGGGGTCTGCTGATTCTGAGCGCGGCGCCGAAGGCCATGGACGAAATTCGCGCAATGGCGCCCGACGCGCTGCAGGCTTATCGACTGCATGAAGCCGCGACAGTGAAGATGCCATACGTGGGCCTCGGCATCGCGCTGGTTTTGCTCGCGATCGCCATAGGAAGTTTCAAGTTGCCGAAGATCCCGCAGGCTCAGCACCAGATCGGCGAGAAGGTAAATGACTCCATTTGGAAACATCGGAATCTGATTTTCGGCGCGATCGGTATTTTCGTGTACGTGGGAGCCGAGGTCTCGATTGGAAGTTTTCTGGTGAACTACTTCATCCAGCCGGACATCGGCGCTCTAACCGAAAAGGCTGCGGCCAGTTTTGTCGCCTTTTACTGGGGCGGAGCCATGGTCGGGCGCTTCATCGGGTCCGGGCTGCTGCAAAAGATGAAGACTGGGCGACTGCTTGGCATTTGCGCAGTGTGTGCCGCGGCACTCGTGACAATTTCCATGATCAGCACCGGGCACTTCGCCATGTGGAGCATCATTCTCGTAGGGTTCTTTAATTCGATTATGTTCCCGAGCATCTTCACGCTGGGGGTGGCAGAACTTGGCCCGCTAACTGGGGATGGTTCTGGAATTATGATTATGGCGATTGTGGGCGGAGCGATTCTTCCTTTGGCTCAGGGTGCGATAGCCGACCGGGTTGGAATTCATCACGCCTTCTTTCTTCCGGTGATCTGCTATCTCTACATTCTGTTCTTCGCGCTAAGCGGTTCGAAGCCCAACAGCGAACGCGCCGTACAAGAATAAAAAGAGCCGCTTCAGGCTGTCGCGAGGCCGGGCTTCTTTCTTGCTCCCTCGAAATGCGCCTCGATCTCTTCGAGCGTCTTCCCTTTCGTTTCCGGCAGGAACACCGCTGCCGTGATGAAGTAAATTACGGTGCAGGCGGCGAAGCCCCAAAACATTGTGGAGTAGCCATACTTGCCGACGGTGGGCAGGAAGACTGCGGCGATGCCGGTGGAAACCGCCTGGTTGAGCAGCAGCGCGATGCTCATGCCGTTGGAGCGAATGCGCGTCGGCATTAGCTCAGAAAGTGCCAGCCATACGCACACTCCCGGGCCGACGGCATAAAAGGCCATGAAGACGAAAAGCGTGATGGCGACCTTCCATCCACTGCGCTGGCTGGGCAGGGGAGTGATCAGTGCGTTGTCGATTCTCAGCGGAGCCTGGCGCGCGGCATCGAGATCGCCGAAGGGATTCGAAAAGAACGCAACCACTTTGTTGGCGGGCACGCAGCTCTCTCTCGTGATCTCGATTGGAGTGGCGGCGGTGTCATCGGAACGTGCCGCCTTCGTGGCGGCACGAAAATCTCCATACGAGTAGATGACGACGAGGGAGGTGGGGCGGTTCCCGATGGCTTGAGCAGCCTCTCCGGCCGAGCTGAGCAGCGTCTGGGCGAGCTTTTGATCATAGGTGAGGGTGATCTTCTGGTCCGCATTGACCATCGACTGAATTGAGGATTTGGAATCCACGCGCAGGCGTTCCGTCTGGCGGAAGAGCAGGCCGGTGCAGACCAGCGACAGAATAATCCCGGCGGTTCCTACCGACAGCAGGAATTTGCGTCCCTTGCGATCTACGAGCATCACGCCGCCGATGGTTACCAGAAAATTCACAATGGTGAAGAGAACGTATCCCCAGTGAGCCTGCACATCGGAGAGGCCGCTCTGCAAAAGAATGTTGGTGTTGTAGCCGATGATGGAATTGATGCCGGTGGCCTGGTTGCACGCGAGAATTACACAGGCGAGGACGAACGGGATTACATATTTTCTTCGTAAGAGCGACTCTTTAATCTTTGTTCCGGTGGACGTCTGGGCTTTCTCGGCAGCGGAGGCCTGTTCCATCTCGGCCAGCTCGAGGTTCGCTTGCTCGTTGGTGCGAGAGCGAAGGAGGGCAGCGTAGGCGGCGTCACGTTTCCCACGGCGAAACAGCCAGCGCGGGGACTCCGCTACCATGAGGCTGCCGATCACGAACAAGATGCCGGGCGGGAGCGAAACCCAGAAGATGCTGCGCCAGGCCGTGTCTTTAAATGCAATGAGCATGGCAGCGTCGCCGAATTTTGCCACCTGATCGACACGAAAACTAAAATACATGCCCACGATTGCAGCCGCCGTGATGCCGAGTGTGAGCAGCCACTGAAAGATGCCCGTGCCCTTGCCGCGACTCGATGCCGAGAGACACTCGGCTAGATACAGCGGGACAACTACTCCGATCAGGCCGGCGCTGATGCCTTGTAGAAGGCGGCCAACGATCAACGGTTCATAACCGTGCGAGAGAGCAATCACCGGGATGCTGATGACAAACAGCACGCCGCTCAGCGTCATCAGGAGCCTGCGCCCCATCCAGTCCGCGAGCAATCCGGCAAACAGGGTTGAGATCACGCTGCCGAGGAGAACGGCGGCAACTACGATCGAAAGCTGGCCCGCATTCAAGCCGGAAGTGGCTTCGAGGTAAGGCAGTGCGCCGGCAATGATGCCGACATCCACTCCGTACAGCAAACCGCCGAGTCCCGCCACCAGCAGGAGGAAGCGGTTGTAGCTGGCCTTTTCGTTTTGCGCCACGGTGGCAGTCCTTTCGCCGATCGGAGAAAAGAGAAATCTATTCCCCGCGAGAATACTACGGCAAATAAGCTGGAGCTGACGCTTTCTCAGTTGCGAGGAAGAAGTCTGGTTTCGATCTAAATTTGCAAAAGACTATCAAAGACTAGCGAAAGCGCCGGACGAACAGAGTGTGGCGCTCGGAGCGATAAAAGCCGACCCCGTAAATAGTGGCTTTGCCCTTGGTCGAGTAAATCACTTGGCGGATGCGGAGAATCGCGGCCCCCTTGGGCGACCCAAGCATTTCGGCAAGAGCGGCGTCGGCGGCGGTCGCGTCGATCTCTTCATCGGCGTAGGCCAGTTCCACGTTGTAGTCGCGTTGCAAGGCGGCGAACAGCGAGCTTCTTCCCAGGGAAGCCGCAACCAGTCCGGAGTATTCGGCTGCGGGAAGATAGCAGGTCTCCAGGGCAAATGGTTCTTCGTCGGTCAGGCGAAGGCGCGCGATCTTGACCATGCGGCTGGCCGCGGGCAGGCCGAGACGCGCGGCAATTTCCTGCTCGTCCTCAATCACCTTGGCCACCAGCACGCGGGAATGCGGCGCGAGGCCGCGGCTGGACATGTGCTCGGTGTAGCTCATCAGCTTGTTGAAATGTATTTTGGGAGCGGCGACGAAGGTTCCGGCGCCACGGCGGCGCTCGACAATTCCTTCGCGCTCCAGTCCGGCCAGGGCGTGGCGGGCCGTCATCAGGCTCACCTTGTGAGTCTTAGCCAGCTCGCGCTCGGACGCAACTGCGTCACCCGGATTGAGCTCAGCCGCTTCAATACGCTTGCGGATGGCGTTCTGGATTCGCTTGTAGACAGGCGTTCCGTTACGGTGATTCGCAGGCATAAACGATTCCCCAGACTGCCATGACGCGGCGTCGATGGCAATCAAGCCTTCGGGGACGGGGCTCGTTGCCCGAAGCAAGCGCTTTTTTAACCGTCACTGTGCTATATAGCTTATTGAAAGCGTTCTGTAAAGATAAAATGCGTTGGACGGTAACCCGGAGACTCCCCAAAACCTTAATTGCTATAGAGCGGGATTGGTGTCGGCGTCAGCCCAGGAGTGCGTTTTTTGGCGGGAAGGGCAAGATCAATAGCGGCTGACGCTCGAATTACCACTGCAATACATCAATATTTTTTCTTTCGACCCGCAAACGCCAAGAAGTTGTGGTTTCGGCCAGGTTCTTCCTGGTCCACGCCGATATAGAGCGGTAAACACGACGACTCCCAAATTTTCTTGCTGCTCCCTCATTTTTTGCTTGACCATGAACTACCGTGTGCTATATAGCATAGTGCGATTGTATTAGGGCCTGTTTGGCAGCGGCCAGGCGTTGAAGTGCTCTAAGGAGGCTGTGCGATGAGAAATGCGGCGAGCAGGTTTCTGGTTTTGCTGACTGTTGTAGGTCTGGCGGCTATGCTGACGCCGGCTTGGGGGCAGGAAGTGACCGCGGCCATCGTGGGCACCGTCACCGATGCAAGCGGGGCGCCAATCAAGGGCGCATCAGTCAAAGCAACAGATACGGAACGCGGAACCGTCTGGGCGGCGGAGACGAATGAAACTGGGTCGTACAACCTGCTGCGTTTGCCGATCGGCACTTACAAGGTCAAGGTAACGGTGCCGGGTTTCCAGACCGCCGAGCACCCGGCGTTTGCGCTCGAGCTTAATCAGACGGCGCGAATTAACGTGCAATTGAAGGTCGGCAAAGTCTCGGAAACTGTGGAAGTCACTGGCTCGGCCCCGGTGTTGCAGACGGAAGACGCTCAAGTCGGCACGGTGATGGATTCGAACAGCATTACCAATCTGGCCCTGACGTCGCGCAACTATATTCAGCTTACTCTGCTCTCCCCCGGCGTTGTCACTACGGATCCCTCGACATTTAACTTAGGCTCTCAGACCGCGGAAGGCGCGAATAGCGGGGGCGGCCGGCCTTACATCAACGGAAACCGTGAAGAAGACAATAACTTCCTGCTGGACGGCGTTGATAACAATCAGGCGTCAGACAACCTGACGGGCTACACGCCCTCCCCCGATGCTATCGGCGAGTTTAACCTCATCACTCAGAATGCTTCCTCCGAGTTCGGCAACTACGCGGGCGGAATCATTAACGCAACCATCAAGTCGGGAACGAATAGCTATCACGGCGACGCCTTTGAATTCGTGCGTAACGACTACTTCAACGCCAACAAGTGGGAAAACAGTCCGTTCGTCACGGGGCTTCCTGACGGCCTGCCCACACCGAAGTTACGCTGGAATATATTTGGAGGCACGGCAGGCGGACCTATCATCAAAAACAAACTGTTCTTTTTCGGCGATTATGAAGGTGTCCGGCGCGACCTGCCCGCCACTTCGAGCCAGATCCAGGTGCTCACGCAGAATGAGATCGGCGGCAATTTTAGCACCCTATCGACGCAGCTATACAACCCCTGCGCCGCCGGCACCGGCGGCACGTCGGGCGTTCTCTGCAACATTCTGGCGCCCGGTGCCCGGCCTCAATTCACCGGCAACATTATCTCGCCGTCGAACCTTGATCCGACTTTCACAGCTCTGGTTACCAGTCCGCTTTACCCGGTGGCCATAGCCACTCTGCCGAACGGTTTTGGGGCAGCGGTCAACACTACCAACAATAAATACAATACGGATCAGGGCGACATCAAGATTGACTACATTATCTCGAACAAGGACCACATCAACGCCCGGTACTCGAAGGCCGACGAATACGATCCCGGCTCGAATTCTCAGCCCTTGCTGGGCAATTCGCTGAGTGAGGCGTGGCTGAACAATGGAAGCGTCAACTGGACGCATACGTTCTCAAGCAACTTGTTGAGTGAAGCGCGTTTTGGCAAGAACGCTATTAAATTGATCGCGCCCACGATCACATTCGCGCCTGCCGTGGGCAGCCTGGGAAACACGATTGGCATTATTGATGGGAATCCGGCGGGGGTTCCGGGCCTGCCGGAGTTTGGATTCGATGGCGGTACGGCCAGCTCCATAGCCCAAGGGGCTTCGCTCACCAACCTGGGCTCGATTGTAAATCCGCAACACTTCTCTTCGACCGTCACCCAGTTCGACGAATCGCTGATCTACACTCACGGCCGTCACGTGATCAAGGCTGGCTTCCAGTTGCAGAAGTACAACCTGAACGTGTTCTATCCGGGCAACGCGGGCGAGTTGGGAGCTGAAGTTTTCGGTCTTGGCGCCGGCGGAAACTATTCAGGCAACGGCAACGGAGGCGACCCCTCGGCCGACTTTGCTCTCGGCCTCCCGCAGAGTGTGGGGCGAGGTGTGAGCACGGGTGGCTGGCATGCGCGCGACTGGCTCTTCGCCGGTTTCGTTCAAGATGACTGGCGGGTGACGAGAGATCTGACCTTCAATCTGGGGCTGCGGTACGAAAATCGCACCCCTTGGACCGAGCTTCACAATCGTCAGCTGAACGTCAATATTAATACCGGAGCCCTGGAATTCGTGGGGAACACCCCGGTTCCGAACGGAATCGTTGGGACCAACGGGTTCTCTTCTGGTCTGTACCCTGCCACCAACGGTGGGCTGGACTTCCAGCCTCGTCTCGGTTTTGCCTGGAGTCCCGCGATATGGCAAGGGAAGACTGTGATTCGCGGTGGCTTTGCGATCTCGTCGTTCCAGGAAGGCACCGGAACCAATCTGCGCCCGACGCAGAATCCTCCCTTCACGCCGTCCCAATCGGCAGGGACGAATTCAGAGACCGGCGTAGCCGCATTTAACATCGAAAACGCGTTTGCATCGGCAGCGCCTCCGGCAGGCGATCCCTTCATTAATGCGACGATGCTGACCTGGTGGAATGTTAAGCCTGCCGTGGCCGATCAGTACAACCTTACGTTCCAGCAGGAGATTGCCCGCAATACCACGTTCCAGCTCGGTTACGTGGGACAGCGCACGACGCATTTAATGGTTCCGATTTATCTGAATCAGGGAGACCTTCAGGCCAACGGAACTGTTACGTATCCCTACCTCGGCGGCCAGAATCCGATCGGAACCGTCATTGACGGCGTAACCACGACGACGGTGACTTACGGTCCGAATGGCCTTGGTATCGTTAAAGAGAGCGCTTCCGTGGGGAACATGAATTACAACGCCCTGCAGGCAGTGCTGGCGAAACGGGCCAGCGGCGGCCTGGAAGCCCAGGTTTCCTACACTTACCAGAAGTGTATGGCCAACAGCGCCGGCTACTACGGAAGCTGGGGCGGAGAGTCGCAGAATGCCGACAGCTATTGGCAAAACATCTTCAATCCCAACGGCGATTATGCGCAATGCTACTGGGATGCGAAACATGTCCTGACCGCCTATGCCGTTTACGATCTGCCGTTTGGCAAAGGAAAACGATTTGGACATGACCTGCCAACCGCGGTGAATGCGGTGATTGGCAACTGGGCCGTCAATCCCATCGTGAGCTGGCATGGCGGATTCCCGCTGAATATGCGTGGCAGTGATTTCTCCGGGACTGGCGATATCTTCTCGCCGCGTCCGAACTGCAATGGTCCGGTTTCGTACCCGAAAACACCGTTGGCAGGATTGGGTCTCCAGTGGTTCGACCCAAGCGCATTCTCAAATCCGGCGCCTGGCACATTCGGGACTTGCCCCTCCCAGGGTCCAACGATTGGGCCCGGGTACGTGGATACCGACCTGAGCATGCAAAAGAACATTCCGATTACCGAGACGATGAAATTCCAGTTCCGCGCGGATTTCTTCAACCTGTTTAACCATACGAACTTTAACGCTCCTGATACAGGCTACGGAGATACCAACTTCGGAGCTCTTAACACCTCGCAGGATGCCCGCCAGATGCAGTTCGCGCTGAAGTTCTACTTCTGACGGGAGGCAATGGCTTAGCAATGGCAGGCGCCGTTTTGGCCGCCTGCCATTTTCATTTATGATCGCGTTGATATGTTTCGGCCCTCATTCCCGGTTGGCGTAGGCGTCTTGATAGTGACGATGACCGGCATGGGCGTCGGCCAATCCAGCCATGGTGCCCCCGATTTCTCTTCCACGGCTCGATCTGCCGTGGGTTTGGCCGAAAGCGGTCACTGCGGGAAGGCGCTGCCCTCTCTTGGAAAGAGCATTGATCACCTCAAAGACCCGGAGCTCAGGCGCAAAGTTGCCCTGAACGGCGTACGCTGCGCCATGACCCTCCATCAGACAGACGCGGCGTTAAAGTTCCTCCGCCTGCTGACCAGCGAATTTCCTATGGACCCCGAAGCTCTTTACGTTGCGGTGCATGCCTATTCTGATCTTTCCACGCTCGCTTCTCAGGAACTGGCGCGCAACGCCCCGGAATCTGTTCAGGCGTACGAACTGCTGGCCGAGGCCTTCGAAGCCCAAAGAAGGTGGGACGACGCAGAAAAGGAATACCGCGCTATTCTCAAACAGGATCCGAACCTGCCCGGCATCCATTTTCGTCTGGGACGGCTGCTGCTTTCTCGGCCGAACCCACCGGCGAGCACTGCGGATGAAGCGAAACAAGAGTTTACGGCCGAATTGCAGATCAATCCGAATAACGCCGGGGCTGAGTACGTTCTTGGCGAACTAGCGCGCCAGAGACAGGAGTGGCAGGAAGCCGTGAATCATTTCTCTCGCGCGAGCAAACTGGATCCTCAGTTCGGAGAAGCCTTCCTTGGACTGGGCATGGCTTTGATCGGCGAAAAGAGCTACCCCGAGGCCGTGGCTCCGCTTGAAACCGCGGTCAAGCTGGCGCCGAAAAATCCCGACGCGCACTATAACCTGGCTTTGGCTTACAACCGCACCGGGCGCAAACAAGATGGCGAGAAAGAGTTTGCAGTTCACCAGCGCCTGATCGGAGAGCAAGGCGGGAATACTCCGCAAGGCTCATCCGTCGACAAGCCACAGTGATGGCAGCATCGCGTACTTCAATTCTCTGCGACTGGTCGAGGAGAGGAAACACATCGCATTGAAACCCACGGTCGGGCCCTGGCGCATGGGGCGTCGGTATTTCCTTCGCGGCCTGACCGGGAGCGTCGCGCTCTCGAGGTTATCGCCGCTCGCGCCTTCACTTTTCCCGTTCGGGCCTACGTGGCTCTCTGAATCACAGCCAGCCCATCCTTTCATCGAGCTTCCGCCATCCGCCAGCGGCATCACCTGGAAACATACCGCAGGTCACTCTGCCGAGAAATACCTGCCGGAAACTACCGGGGCCGGTTGCGCTTTTCTCGACTACGACAACGACGGGTGGCTGGATATCTATCTTGTGAATAGCGGAAAGTGTGACTTCTTTACTCCGAACCCACCCCTTCGGAACGCACTCTACCGCAATAACCGCGATGGTACGTTCACCGATGTGACAGAGAAAGCGGGCGTGATGGGAGGGGGTTACGGGCAAGGAGTGGCTGTTGGCGATTATGACGCAGATGGCTTCCCTGATGTCTATGTCACGCAATATGGCCGAAGCATTCTGTATCACAACAACGGCGACGGAACTTTCACAGACGTTACCGAGAAGGCCGGGGTTGCGGCTCCGGGGTGGTCGTCGAGCGCTGTCTGGTTTGATTTCGACAACGATGGGCGGCTGGATTTGTTTGTCTGCCGGTTTGTGGATTTCGATAAATCCAAGAACCTGCCCTGCACCGCGGACAACAAGCCGGGGTATTGTGTTCCGCACCTCTACAAGCCGATGGCCAGTTGGCTATTCCACAACAACGGCGACGGAACGTTCACTGACGTCTCCAGGGAATCGGGGATCGGAAACCATCTCGGGAAGGGCTGGGGAGTGGTGGCAACCGATATGAATAACGATGGGCGGATGGATTTGTTTGTCGGTAACGATACAGTGGCCGACTTTCTATTTGTCAATCGAGGGCAAGGCAAGTTCGAGGAAATCGGGCAACAGGCAGGGATCGCTTACAGCGACTCCGGTCGGCCACGATCGGGCATGGGGGTAGATTCGGCCGACTTCAACGAAGATGGATGGATGGACTTGTTTGTCGCCAACATCGATCATGAAGCATATTCGCTTTATCAGAACGATCACGACGAGACGTTTGACGACATAGCTGCGGCTTCCGGGATTGCGACGGCGACGAAGCTGATGAGCGGGTGGGGATTGAAGTTTTTCGACTATGACAATGACGGAAATCTGGACTTGATCATCGCCAATGGGCATCCTGACGATCTCATCGAGAAGATCTATGACAATGTGAAGTACCGCGAGCCGCTGCTGCTGTTTCACAACTCCGGAAACGGACTGAAGAACGTGAGCCTGGAGAGTGGTCCGCTGTTTTCGCGGCCGATGTCGGGGCGAGGGTTGGCGATTGGAGACTTCGATAACGACGGAGCGGTGGACGTCTTGATCTCTAATAACAATGAAGCGCCGCTATTGTTGAGGAACAATGTTGGGCGCCAGAATCACTGGCTGGGGTTGAAGCTGGTCGGCAAGAAGTCGAATATCGACGCGATCGGAGCCCGAATCAGCTACCAGGCGGGCGATTTGAAGAGGAGCCGTATGAAGGTAGGTGGAGGGAGCTATCTTTCCTCCCACGATCCCCGGGTCGTGCTGGGAATCGGCGCACGCGCAAAAATCGATTGGCTGGAAATCAACTGGCCACAGCCGAGCGGGCTTAAGCAGCGGCTGACCGATCTCCCCGTCGACCGCTACATCACCATTCACGAAGGGCAGGCGAAGTGGGAGTGAGCGGGATACCGCAGCCAGAACTGAAAATGCTAGGCGCTAACCTGTATGGATATTAGCTCAGGGTTACAGCGGGAATTCTGAATTGACTTGACGGCGTCTTCTGCCGTGAATCGTCCCATGACCAGGGCCAGCTTGCGGTCGGTTGTGGTCTGGATCGGAGTGCGGTCAATGCGCTGTACGTATTCAGGAGCGCGCGTGCCGCTACGGTTCACTTTCACAAGAAACTTGGTGTTTTTCATGTTTTCTCCTCCAGGCTCAGGACGATCAAGACACACGCAAACAAGGGGTGGAAGCCACGCTAGTTCCAAGAACGATTGTTAATCTTTCAAGCGCGATTACCCTTCCGGTCTCAGATGTAAAAGCTTCGGATTGGGACTGACTTACGTTCGAACCGGAAAGAGTAAGAAGAGATATTTCCGCCAGCTATAATAGTAGGCTTGTTCTCATCAGTTGTCAACTTGCGGCCGGATGCGGCGCATTCTGCAGTGAGGGTTTGCGCAGGTGGTAGCGCAGGTCGACGCACGAACTGGTTTGGCAGCTCAGGGTTGAAAAGCTTGTCCGGCCTGCGGATGAACTTGCTCGTGGTCCAGTTGGCTGGCGTCCCAGCCACCGCCGAGAGCTTTCACCAGGTAAACGGAGCTGACCATTTGCTGCCCGAGCAATTGCGTCTGCAGGCGCTGGCTGTTTAGCAGCGTGGTCTGCGCGGCGATGACGTCGAGGTAACTGGTAGCACCGCCAATGTAGCGGTTGTTGGCGATGTCCAGGGCTCGGCGCGCATCTTCGACGGCCGCTCCCTGCGTGGTGAGAGCTTGCGAAAGCGTGCTCAGATTGCTGATGCCGTCTTCGACTTCCTGGAAGGCCGCGAGCACAGACTGGCGGTAGTTGGCCACGGACTGGTCGTAAGCGGCGCGGGCAGCGGCCAGATTCGCGCGATTTCGTCCGCCCTCGAAAATGGGCTGTAAGGCATCCGCCCCCAGTGACCAGAAGAGGCTGGGAGCATTCAAGAGAGGCGCCAGATCACGGCTCTGCCATCCGCCTGAACCGCTGAGCGTGATGTGGGGATAGAAGGCCGAGCGTGCGATGCCGACCTGCGCATTCTGGTAAGCCATCATGCGTTCAGCGCTGGAAATATCGGGCCGACGCTCCAGTTCGTCGGACGGCACGCCGAGGGGTACTGGCGGCGGAGCGGCGTGCAATGGTGCGACGGGCACGCTGAGGCTGGAGGCTGCCTGGCCCACTAGAACTGCGATGGCGTGAGCATACTGCGCGCGCGACTGCTGCAGCAGAGCAAGCTGCGACGTCGTGGAGTCGAGCAGCGCTGCCTGCTGTGCGACTTCGAGACCGCTAGCAATGCCGCCTTCGTGGCGGTGATTCACCAGATCGAGTCCCTTTTGCTGGTAGCCGACGGATTCCTGCACCACTTCAAACTCGGCGTCCAGTTCACGAAGCGTGAAGTAGTCTGCGGCGAGCTCGGCAGTCAACACAAGCTGCACGTTCTGCAGATCGGCAGCCGTCGACTGTAAGGACGCATTCGCCGCCGCGACGTTTTGGCGAACACGCCCAAAGAGATCGACCTCGTAGCTCAGCGCGAACGGGATGGTATACACATTCTGCGTGTAGGGAAGGATGGGCTGAGCCACGCCGTTCACGATCGTCGGCGGCTGGCCATTCAACGGGCGATTGCCAGAACCGCGCTCGCGCACTGCGCTGGGATCGGCCGAAAGTTGCGGGAACATGTCTGCGGTGGAGACCCGCGCCAGGGCGCGCGCCTGATCTAAACGGTCGCGTGCAGCCACCAGGGATTGATTAGCCTGAAGCAATTGTTGTTCGTAGGCATCAAGGGCGGGATCGTGGAAGACTTGCCACCACGCGCCTTTGGGAATTGCATCCTTGGGTGCGGCCTGCTCCCAGGGCGGTTGCCCTTTCCACGCATCCGGCGCGGGAGTTGGAGCAGCGGGCCGGCTGTAGCGCGGACCGACCGTGCATCCAGCGGCGAGGCCAAGGAGCGCGAGAGCGACCGAGATTGCGGCGCGATTCACGATCCGCTGCCTTTCTGCGGGGCCTTTTTCTCGTCCTGCGCCACGTTGACCGGTTGGCCGTCTTCGAGCGAATCCGGTGGGTTGATGATGATCCGGTCCGCGGGGGAGACCCCGCCCAGAACCTCCAACGTGGCACCGTAGTCGCGCCCGATGTTAATCGGCCGCAGCTGGACCTTGCCGTCAGCACCGACCACGGCGATGCGTGGACCTTCAGCGCGGAACAGCATCGCGTTCACCGGGACCGTAACCTTGTTGACGCCAGAGCCGACTGCGAAGTGTACTTCCCCGAATGAGCCGGGTAACAGACGCCCGTTTGCGTTAGGCACGTCGACCTCGGTGAGCAAAGTCCGCGTGCCTGGATCAATCGCTTCGGCCGTGCGTACAACTTTGCCCGTGAACTTCTGGCCGGGGAATTCCTGCAGCGTAACCGTAGTCGTGGCGCCAACCTTTATGTATGGCGCATAGGCCTGCGGAACGCTGGTGTAGACGCGGAGCGGATCGACTCGCGCAAGATCAAACAATTCGCGGCCCGCGGCACCCGCGCCTGCATTGATGAGCGCGCCGGGATCAACGTTGCGTTTGGTTAGAACACCCGAGAACGGGGCGTAGACGTCCTTAAAGCCTTCGAGCTGTTCCAGGCGGCGGACGTTGGCGTCGGCGGCGGCGAGGTTAGCCTTGCTTTGCTGGTACCCGCTTACATACTGGTCAGCCTCTTGCGCGGAAACGGAGTCGGACTTGCGCAGGTTTTCCCAGCGGTCGGCGCTGATTTTAGCCAAGTCCATCTGCGCCAGGATCTGTTCGCGTGTGGCTCGGCTCTGGTTCAGTTCCTGATCAATCTCAGGAGTATCGATCTTCGCGAGCAGCTCACCCTTCTCCACCCGACTTCCAATGTCCTTGTACCAGCGCACCAGGTATCCGTTGGTGCGGGCATAAATCGGAGACTCCTCATAGGCTAGCAACGAGCCGGGCAGGACCAGATCCTCGTCAGGTTTTTCCGACAGCGGATAAACCACGGCGACCGTTGGCACGGTCTCACGTTCCGTCTCTTTGGCGAGGGCTCGTTCGTGGCCGACGTGGTCCCACAGTGTGAGACCGCCGGCAATCAGCAGTACCAACAGCACCACGGCCACCATCGTGAGAGCTTTGCCCGGCGGCGCAGCCGGAAGTTCGGGAGGCTTCTGGATGCCGGGCGGCTGGTGCCGGGAATGCTGTTGAATGGCTTCGATCTCGGCGTCGCGCTGGGCCTGCGCACTTTGACCATGATGCTCTTCGCTCAGGCCACCAGTGTTCTGACCGCCGGGGTTCTGGCTGCCGGACGGCTGCGCCTCCCCAGGCGCCGGTTTGGATTCGTTCTCTGCACTCATTCTGAACTCCGATCCCGAAAAACTGCTTAAGCTCTACGTGGTAAACGAACTCTCCTGGCGAGCGCGCTTGGCTTCTCGACGGCTGTGGAACATGGCGAACACGCTGGGCACAAAAAACAAAGTGGCGACCGTGGCAAACAGCAATCCGCCAATGACGGCGCGACCGAGCGGCGCGTTCTGCTCGCCGCCTTCGCCCAGGCCCAAAGCCATCGGCACCATGCCAATGATCATCGCCAGTGCGGTCATGATTACAGGGCGCATGCGCGTGTATCCGGCGGCGACCGCGGCCTGAACCGCGGGGACGCCTTCATCGATCTGCTCGCGCGCGAAGCTGACCATCAAGATGGAATTGGCCGTAGCCACGCCCATGCACATGACCGCCCCGGTAAGGGACGGCACACTTAACGTGGTACGAGTCAGCAGCAGGAACCAGCAGATTCCCGCCAAAGCTCCGGGCAGGGCGGCGATGATGATGAAGGGATCGAGCCACGACTGGAAGTTGATAACGATCAGCAAATAGACGAGCAGAATGGCACCAACCAGTCCCAGGCCCAATCCGACGAACGAAGAGCGCATCGTTACCACCTGCCCGCGCACCACAAGGCGAGTGCCGCGCGGCAAATGGCCGTCGAAAGTCTTGAGAACCTTGTTGGTCTCCGCAGCGACAGCGCCCAAATCGCGATCCTGAGTACTGGCGTAAACGTCGATGACCGATTGCACGTTGTAGTGATTCACCGTAGCGGGCCGCACGATCGGAGACAACTGCACCAGGTTGCTCATCAACTGGTTACCCTGCGGCGAGGTTACCGGTATCGTCATCAGGTCCTGTATGGTTGTGATGCGGTATTGCGGCGCCTGCACGGCTACCTGATAGGTAACCTCGTTGCGCGGGTTAAGCCAGAAATTGGGCGCAGTCTGGAAGCTGCCGCTCAACGAAACCAGCACACTCTGCGCCACGTCGCGTGCCGTAAGCCCAACCTGCGTGACCCGCGTGCGATCAATGTCCATGTAGAGCGTTGGGAAGGATAGCAACTGCTGCACGTGGACGTCGGCGGCGCCGGGAATATGCCGCATCTTGTTGGCGATCTGCTGCGCGATGAGATAACTGCTTCCCATATCGGTGCCGATGACCTGAACATCGATGGGCGCGGGCAGCCCAAAGTTCAAGATCTGGGTAACGATATCGGCCGGCTGGAAGAAGAACTCCACTCCGGGAAAACGCTGCGGCAATACCTCGCGCAGGTGGCGCATCAGTCCCGCAGTGGGCGGGTGATGCTCAGGATCAAGCGCGATCAGAATTTCGGCATCGCTGGTGCCAATGGTCCCGTTGGAACTGTAGGACTGGTTGATACCGGAGTTGGGCAGCCCGATATTGTCTAGAACAGTCTGCAATTGACCCTTGGGAATCTCCTGGCGCAGCGTGGCTTCGATTTCGTCGCAGAGCTTTGCGGTTTCTTCCACGCGCAGACCGGGGCGGGCGCGCACATGCAGGCGCAACTGGCCGGCATCTACTTGCGGAAAGAAGTCTTGTCCCAGGAAAAAGAATAACCCGAGCGAGAGCAGGCAAAAGGCCAGGAAGAAAAGCACGAAAACACCGCGATGCTCGAGGGTGGTTTCCAGCAACGCCTCGTAACCGCGACGGAAGTCTTCAAATTTGCGCTCAAAGCCGCGCTGGAAGCGTCCGAAGAACGACTTGGCCGCTTCCGCACGATGCTCGTGGCCGCGCATGATGAACATGACCAGGGTGGGGATGAGCGTTCGCGAAAGCAGGTAGCTGGCGAGCATGGCGAAGCTGACGGCTTCCGCCAGAGGCACGAACAGAAACTTCGCCACGCCCGCCAGAAAGAACATTGGCACGAACACGATGCAGATGCTGAGTGTGGAGACGAATGCGGGCACAGCGATCTGTTGGGCGCCGTCAAGAATGGCCTGCCTCATCTCCTTACCCATGGCAAGGTTGCGCTCGATGTTTTCGATTTCCACGGTCGCGTCATCGACGAGAATGCCGACCGCGAGCGCCAATCCTCCCAGGGTCATAATATTGATGGTTTCGCCGAGCGCGCCCAGCAGGATGATCGAGCAAAAGATGGAGAGCGGAATGGAAATGGAGATGACAATCGTGGGGCGCCAGTCGCCGAGGAAAATCAGGATCATGACGGCCGTCAGAAGCAGCGGCAATCGCTGCCTCGCGCACCACGCCCTAGATCGACGCCCGCACAAAAAGAGACTGATCGAACAATGCGGTGACCTTCAGCTCCGGCGGCAGGGACTGTGCCGCCAGCGTAACAATGTTCTTGATCCCCGACGACAATTTCCAGAGTGGAGGCGTTGCCGTTCTTGTAGATCGACATCAGCGCGCCGCGATTTCCATCCTGACGCACGACGTTGGTCTGCGGTGCGAAGCCGTCGCGCACGTGAGCCACGTCACGCAGGTAAAGCGTGGAACCGTTTGTGGTCTTGACCGGCAGATCGTTCAGTTGAGCGATGGTCTGCGGTGTTCCGTTCATCTCAACGTTGTATTCCGTCGGGCCGAGCTTGACCGTGCCGGTTGGAAGGATCAATGTTCTGCGCGTTGACGGCGTTTACGATGTCGTTGGGGGATAGGCCGTACGCCTGGAGTTTCGGCAAGTCCAGATCTACCTGAATCTGGCGAATCTTGCCTCCGTAAGGATACGGCGTAGCCGCACCGGGCACAGTCGCCAGAAAGTTTCGCAGGAAGTTCTGGCCCAAGTCGAAGAGCTGCTGCTCAGGCAAAGTCTTGCTGCTCAGCCCGAGCTGGATGATGGGTGTAGTGGAGGCGCTATAGGAAATGACCAGAGGCGGCACGGTACCGGGGGGAAGGCCGCGCAATGTGTCTGTGCGATCGCCGTGACTTCCGCTACGGCGCCCTGCACGTTCGTCCCCGGACGGAAGAAAATCTTGATGACGCCAAGGCCGTTTACCGACTGAGACTCCGTGTGCTCGATATCGTTGACCGTGGTGGTGATGCCGCGCTCCGAAGGAGCTACGATGCGGTCGGCCATATCCAGCGGCGCCATGCCGGTATAGGACCACACCACGGAAACCACTGGGATGTCGATATTCGGAAAGATGTCGACGGGAGTGCGGAAAACCGTGACGCCGAACAAAATAATGATGACGATCGCCATCACAACAAATGTGTAAGGCCGCCGGAGAGCTAATGCAACAATCCACATGGGTCAGGCACCACCAGAGTTCCGCTGAATTGAGGATGGGATTGCTCCAGACAAATGCGAAGACAACCCGCTCGCCCCATGTTAGATTCGATACTGATCGTATTGGATTCTAAAGGCCAGCTTCGATTATATGGTAGGGTGACGATATGCGCCAGAAGTCCGCAGCTCAGGGCAATCGCGGTCAAGGCCGCCCCAAGCGTTCGCCTGGGCGGCCGCGTAGTGAGCCGGCACGATTGGCCATTCTGCGCAGCACGTTAAAGCTTCTGGGAAAGAAAGGCTTTTCGGAATTGACCATTGAGGCCGTCGCAGCTCATGCCGGAGTGGGCAAAGCGACGGTCTACCGCTGGTGGCCCAACAAGGCCGCGCTTATCGCGGATGCCTTCGCCAGCAGCACGACCCGCAAGCTCCACTTCCCGGATACCGGTTCAGTCCTCACCGACATGAGCCAACAGATGCGTCAACTGATCAAGGTGTTTCGCAGCCGTCGCGGGCGCATCGTGGCGGCGATTCTTGGCGGGGGGCAGAGCGACCAGGATCTGATTGCTGCATTCCGCGAGCGTTTTTTGTGGCCGCGCCGCCGGGAAGCATACGCCACGCTTCGCCGCGGGATTCTACGTGGAGAACTGCGCAAGAATGTGGATCTCGATGTGCTCCTTGATTCACTCTACGGTCCTATCTATATGCGATTCCTAATACGCCATGGCAAGTTGACTCCCGGTTTCGTCGACAATATTTGCGAACTCGTGTTGAGCGGTGCCTGCCCTCCACGGAAACTTCGAGCGACCTCGCATTAACCCTTGGCGGTGCCGACGCTGGAGGGGCTCGAGGACTACATACCAACAGCCTCGAATCAAACCCGCCCTACTTGTCGTCCACAAATAAGGATGGCAACAGGAAGTTGCAAGTCTCTTCAATTCCTCCCGGGTCATACGTCGACCGCGGCCTTAGGAAATCCGAGCGGATATGGTTTTTCATAGGCAACTCTTACTCGTTCAAACGCCCCCAACAGAGCCGTCCGGCGGCAATCCCGTTACCCGCAAGCAATAGCCCTCTGGGACTGGCTTGGCATGCCCTTTCGAGACCTTACGTGTCCCGTCGACAAAGGGCACACTAGCGGATCAATTCGGGAGCCGACGAAACACCGCTTATCCATTACATATGCGCCACCTCCCCGCCCGTTGGAATTGGAATGCGCTCGCGGTTGTGCTGGCCCTGGCCACGATGCTGGGCTGCCAGGGATTGAGCACGGGCAAACCGAACTCGCAAGGTCAAGGCTCTCCGCTGCCGGGTTCGCTGAGTGTGGTGCCAACGAGCGTAAGTTTCGGCAACGTGCAGGTCGGAACGAGCCAAACTGAGACCGCGACGCTCAGCAATTCCGGCGGCACCAGTCTCAACATCACACAGGCCACAGTTACAGGGGCCGGCTTTAGCATCACCGGCCTTAGTTTGCCGCTGACGTTGGCGCCGGGACAAAGCACAGCCCTTAGCGTGGTGTTCGGCCCGCTGTCAGCGGGGAGCGCGAGCGGCAACCTGGAGCTTACCAACGACGGCGCCACTAGTCCGGTGAATGTCGCGCTTTCGGGCACCGCAGTCGCGGCGGGGAGCATCACAGAAAATCCGACGAGCTTCAGCTTTGGCAACGTGCAGGTGGGGAGTAATCAAACGCAGACCGAAACCCTGAAGAACTCCGGGGGCGAGAGCATCACGATCACGCAAGCGACGATTACCGGTGCGGGCTTCAGTTATTCCGGGCTGAGCCTTCCGCTGACGCTGGCGCCAAACCAGAGCACGACCTTCGGCGTTGTTTTCGCACCGACTTCTACCGGCGCCAGCAACGGCAGTCTGGCTATCACCGTAGGTGGCTCGAGCACGGCGATCGATATTGCGTTGTCTGGAACCGGAGTGGCGCCGGCAACGCTGACGGCAACGCCGCCCAGCCTGACGTTTACGAATGTTCAAGTCGGCCAGAATCAGACACAGACCACGACGGTGAAGAATACCGGGGGCGTGAACGCGACGATTTCTCAAGTTTCGGTTACCGGTACCGGTTTCAGCATCTCGGGGTTGACCGCTCCTTTTACGCTGACTCCGGGACAGAGCGCAGCGCTGAGCGTGACTTTCGCGCCGCGGTCTGCGGGAAGTTTCAGTGGAAATGTCGCGATCACTTCGAACGCCTCCAATCCGAACCTCGGCATCTCTCTGAGCGGATCCGCGATTGCGCAAAGTCAAGGCACTTTAAGTGTCGGTCCGGTCAACGTTGGCAGCGTTACGGTCGGGACCAGCGGAACGCAGACCGGGACGCTGACGGCTAGCGGAGCGAGCGTATCGGTTTCCTCCGTGGGTTTGAGTGGCACCAATCCTTCCGAGTTCTCGATCAGCGGGCTCTCCTTCCCAGTGACCGTTACCACTAGCCAGCCCGTTAATTTTACCGTGACGTTTACTCCAGGCGCGAGCGGGGCTGCCTCGGCGTCAGCCTCATTTAGCAGCGATGCCTCCAACTCGCCGACCGTGGCGGCATTGACGGGCAACGGCACGGCGGCGCCGGTTCATAGTGTGGATTTGTCATGGACGGCGAGCACGACCTCGGGCGTCACCAGCTACAATATCCATCGCGCCGTCTACAGCTCAAACGTCTGCGGCGCCTATACGACGATTGGTTCTACGCCGAGCTCGGTCACGCTGTTTACCGATAGCGTAGTGGCCGACGGCACAACTTACTGTTACGCGACCACGGCGGTGGATCCCAGCGGCGAAAGCGGATATTCCAACATTATCCAGGCCAAGATTCCGGCTCCGTAACGCTCGTCTGCTCGAAGTCTTGCGACCAGCTCTAATTTTGTGGCGGCACTCACCGGATCCGACATCCTTCATCACATTGATGAGAAAGATGGTTGTTTGAGGGTTGCAACCGGCTGCAACGGGGTCGCAGAAATTATCAGTCTTGACAGTTTCAGGCTTCGCGCTAGAGTGAATGATGTAGCTGTCCCGGACTCTACACCAGCCTTCCCCCACCCTGTTTATTCCATATGTAGGAGAAGTGAATAATGAAGTCGATAGCCAGGTTTTCGGCATTGGTGGGTGTTGCGGCGCTCTTGAGTTTCGCGCCGTGCGCTTTTGGTCAGGGCAAGGCTGGTGTTAAGGCGACAAATTCCGGAAGCAGCGTTCTGCGCTACGCGCCATCCAGTTTCTTGGCGGTAGTACTCGGTCCTCCTGGCGGCGACCGCGGGGTGGTGGGCAACGCGGCCGGCAACGGTGGAGGCGGCAACGGGTGCGGCAGCCAAGGTTGGAGCGGTGGAGGCCGGGATGATCGAGGATGGGGTGGTGGAGGCAACGGTGGCGGAGGATGCACGGCAGTGCCCGAGGGTGGACCAGCTTTTATGTACATTTTGCTGGCTAGCCTTTGTTGCCTCGGCGCTTTGGTCTCTCGATTCCAGCGGCGAGTGGGCGTGCGCGAAACGACCTAGAACACAGAAATTCATTTCGAAACTCAACGGCGTGCCGAAAGGCACGCTGTTTTTGTCTGTGACGACTTTTGTTCCACGTTATTCTTCCAAGCAACGTCAGCGGGTCGTCTGCCCAGACAATTTTCCGCAACAATCGTGACACCTGGAACGAGGGCAAAGTAGCAAGTCACGGACATTAAGCGCAAAACCTTGCACATTGACCAGCCGGCGAGGTTTCGCCCGGGCCCTTGATGCTTCAGTTAGCGCGACTGATTCGGCACGGCGGTATTGGGTTGCTTTTTGTGATGCTAACTCGCATTGGAATCAATGACCTGGCCCTTGGATCCCTTACCGTACACGCGTCCACGGACGCGAAGAATAAACATGAGCCTGACGACCGCTTCTCATCGTCATCAGGCCTGGTTACTCATGCAGCGGAGGTAACACGACCCATTGGGTACTTTGTTACCATTGCAGCGCATTGCAATCTCATGTAAGCTCATTGTCATCAGGGCAAGCCGACGAATCAGTCGAGCAGAGGTTCTCCCCCCGGCCCCGGTGGTTCCAAGGTAAATCTGTGCAGGTCAGAGCAAGTGAGCGCTAAAAGCGAAGGCGCCTTGACAAGCGAGCGAGAAATGCTACAATCACTATAGGAATAGTAGTGATTGTGAGTTGCATTGTGCTTTTGGCAATCGACCTGCAGCAGTGCACCTCAGTTGAACGCGTGACCCGGAAACGGAAATCGCATTGAGCATCTAGACGAGTTCTTTGACGCAGCACAACTGAGTTTAAGCAGGAAACCCGCAATCCCCCCGGTTTCCTGCCCAACGTAGTATCCCCCTCGGATCTCACCGCTGAGATCTCGACAACCACAGTCTTGTAATTCGATTTTGGGGTCACTCTGAGAAGTGACTTAGAGGGCGAAGCTATGGCCGTAAGCAGCTTGT
Source organism: uncultured Acidobacteriaceae bacterium (assembly GCA_963827005.1). Taxonomy (GTDB): domain Bacteria; phylum Acidobacteriota; class Terriglobia; order Terriglobales; family Acidobacteriaceae; genus Sulfotelmatobacter. The sequence goes on along the minus strand of CAWGZD010000002.1, from coordinate 98,644 downwards.
CGTTGGAATTTCCGCAGCCGGCTCCGGTGGTCGAAGCAGAAGCGGAGAACTGGTATGGGCTGCAGACCCGCCCCCGGCACGAAAAAATTGTGGTGCAGCGACTGGCGAGAGAGAGGCGTGACGACGTTCCTGCCGCTGGTCACTGAAGTGCACCGCTGGAGTGACCGCAAGAAGTCGGTGCGAGATGCCGCTGTTCAGTTGTTATGTGTTCGCGAAATTTGTGCCGAACCGGGCGGAGCGCCTGCGGGTTCTCCGCGTGGACGGAGTATTTCGGGCTGGTCGGCGCTCGGCGGCGAGGGCGCGCCGATTCCCGACGAGCAAATCGATGCGGTTCGCAGTCTGGTGGATGGACAGCTGCCCTGGTCTTCCCATCCCTTTCTCAAGATCGGCCAGCGGGTGCGGATTCGGAGCGGAGCACTCGATGGCTGGAGGGCATACTGGTCTCGCGCAACGGAGACCGCACCCTGGTCATCTCCGTGGATGCGATCCAGCGATCCCTGGCGGTTCGCGTGGAAGGATACGAAGTCGAAGCAGTCTGACGGTTGTTCCCGAATTGATAATCGCTTTCTCCCTCGGTAAGGAACTACTCACCCTTGACGGAAAACAGAATCGAAACAATTCGCTTGCTGGTCGTAAGCCGGGAGCCAGCCGTTCTTCGTCTGCTTTGGTCGATTGAAGAATCCAACTCCTGGCATCTGGAAACGGCGGCGAGCGGTTGGGATGCCATGGAGCGGGTGCAGTCGGGCGACAGCGCCCGACTTGCTATTGCTGGATATTCCTCGCGGCGATGCCGACAGCCTGCATCTGTTGCGCTGGCTCCGCCGGCTCCGCCCCGATCTTCCGGTCGTTGTGCTGTGCTATCCCGACGATGCCGCCACGCGGGAAAGAAGCAACGCGGCTCGGTGCGGAGGAGATTCTGGTCAGGCCGTTTGACGGGCAGCAACTGGAATCCGTGATCCGGCGGCATCTGGGACCGGGAGAAATCGATCGAGGAAACGGCAGCGCGGACATCGTCAGCGAGAATGTCGAACAGCTGGGCGAGGACGCATTCTTCGTCAGCGCCAGCCCGACCATGCAGAAGCTGCGCGCCCAGGCGGCGCTGCTGGCGCAAACCGATGTCCCGGTGCTTATTCTGGGAGAAGCTGGAACCGGGAAATACACGGTTGCCAGTCTGATTCACAAGCTCTCTGTTCGTTCCGGTTTCAAGCTCCAGTTCAGAGTGAATTGCGCGGAAATGCCGGACGGCTCTGCTCGAAGCCGAACTGTTCGGGGACGATTCCGCTTCCTCCGGGCGCGGCTCGCCGGACCAGTTTGGGAAAGTTCGCTGTCGGGCGAAAAAGGCACGATCTTCCTGGACGAAATTGCCGCGATGCCGGCGGAGCTGCAATCCCGGCTGCTGCAGGTGTGCAAGCGAGGAACTCCGCAGGCCAGGCAGCGCCGATGCAGGCCCCGCCGATGTGAGGATCCTGGCGGCGAGCAGCGCCAACCTCGAGCGCGCTTTGGCCGAGAAGCAGCTTCGCGAAGACTTGTACTATCGCCTGAGCGCCTTCACCGTGCATGTGCCTCCGTTGCGCCAGCGTAAAGACGAGATTGCAATTCTGCTGCGCTACTTCATGCACAAGCTGGCACAAGCACTACAGCTTGCCTCCTCGCGGATTCTCGTCCACCGTGCTCGATGCCTGCCAGAACTACTCCTGGCCGGGAAACCTGAAAGAACTGGAAACCTTCGTGAAGCGCTATCTGGTTGCAGGCGACCGGGAGTTGACTCTCGGCGAAATGGGCCTGGACGTTGGGCGAGGCGGCTGATCCTGTCTCCACTCGCCGGCGGCAAGGCTGGCGGGACTCGACGGGAAGAGAAAGAACCGCCGAGCAGAAGGCAGCCGAGACCGGAATCGCTGAAATCCCTGATCCAGGGGATCAAGTCGGAAGCCGAACAAAATGCCATCGGGGCTGCGCTGAAGAGAACCGGCTGGAACCGCAAGGCGGCCGCGCGGTTGCTCAGAGTCAGCTATCGCACCTTGTTGTACAAAATCGACCAATACCATATGCGAGCTCCGGAGCCTTTCCTTTCCCCACCACCGGTCGACGAATTTTCGGCTTATGGCAACGAGGTCAAAGGACAACGGGAAGGCAAGTTGAAACGGGCCGATCGGAATACGTCTGCAGGCAATCGCCAAGGAGCAGCTATGAGTATGAAATCCTTTACCCGGATGGAGCGAGACGAATGGCTCTGCCTCTCGCGCATGTGCTGGTGTGCTGCGCGCTTCTTTCAAATCCTCTGGGCGCGCAAGCGGCCGCCTCTGGCCACGACGCCGAGCGCCTCAGCCGCCAAACCGCACGACGACAGTTTCGTGATTGGCAACGACGATGTGCTGGCGATCAACGTCTGGAAGGAGCCGGACATCTCGCGCTCGATTCCGGTCCGGTCCGACGGAAAAATTTCGCTCCCGCTGGTCGGGGAAGTCCAGGCCGCCGGACTCACTCCGTTGAAACTCGAAAAAGACATTGCCGGCAAGCTGAAGAATTACATCTCGGAGCCGGAAGTTACGGTGATGGTGCAGCAGGTCAACAGCCAGAAATTCAACATCCTGGGGCAAGTTGTCCGGCCGGGATCGTATGTGATTGCAAATTCTCCTACGGTGCTCGACGCGATTGCGCTGGCCGGTGGCTTCCGCGACTTCGCAAAACAGAAATCGATCTATGTGCTGCGGCAGGGCACCAGCCGGGGAGTCCCGCATTCCGTTTAACTACAAGGATGTCAGCCAGGGCAAGAACATGGCGCAGAACATCAAGCTTCAGCCAGGAGACACGATCATTGTTCCGTAAAACATGTTCCGTAAGCATGTTCCGTAGCATATCCGGTAAATATGTCCGCTAAGGCGTTCTCGTTACTATGAAAAGTTTTCACGCACTCTGTTTGGGGTTGGCTCTTGCTGGCCAGCACTGCCGGCCTGGTCGCAGGAGGAGCCCGCACACTTCCCGGCACCGGCGGCGACTGGCCCGATCACTGGTGTTCTCGACGAACGGCGACAACGATGCCAGACCGCATGCTGATTCCTCCTCCCGTGAGTGGAGAGGCTTACCCACTGGCTTCGCATCCGAGGAGCGAGCCAACTATCTGCGCGGTGGCGTTACGTTCAATACCGCCTACTCCGACAATGTGTTGGGAGCGACCAGCGCCACTCCGGTGAGCGACTGTGAGTTATTCGGTGTGGCCCACGCTCGCGCTGGATGAAACTACGTCGCGGCTGCACGCAGTTCTGACCTACGCTCCGGGATTCACCTTTCTATGAGCACATCAGTGACGTCACGCAACGAGGCAGATCAGAATCTGTCGATGGACTTGCAATACCGGTTGAGTCCGCATGTGACGGTCAGCCTGCGCGATTCGTTCCAAAAGTCTTCTGACGTGTTCAACCAGCCGGATCAAGGGCTGGCGGGAGCGTATTTCCGGCTCCGCGCAAGGGCGTCAACGATTCCGTGATCGCGCCTCTTGCCGACCGGCTGAGCAATAACGGCAACGCGGGAATCACATATCAATTCAGCGCGAACGCCATGGTCGGGGCCAGTGGAACATTCACGAATCTGCACTACCCAGACCCGACGCGAAGTGCCGGGTCTCTACGACGCAGCATCGCGGAGCGGCATCGGCTTTCTACAGTTACCGGCTCGCCAAGCAGCACTATCTCGGCGTGACCTATCAATACCAGGAACTGCTCTCGTACCCGGCCGGAGGGACGAACGAGACGCAGACGCATGGCGCGTTTCTTTTCTACACGTTTTATCCGTCGCCCACGTTCTCGTTTTCCTTGTTTGGAGGGCCGCAATATTACAGCACCGGCCTGCAATACGGCGCGACCCCATCTCCGCTGCCGGGTGCGCAATCCTGGTCTCCGGCGGGCGGCGCCAGCTTGAATTGGCAGGCCCGGCATACCGGCGTGGCTGTCAGCTACTCGCACAGCGTCAGCGGTGGCGGCGGGTTGATCGGGGCTGTCGAGTTGGACAGCGCGAGCGCTTCGATGCGGCAGCAGATCACGCACAGCTTCAGCGCCTCCCTGGCGGGAGCTTATGCGAACAATGGCGTTCTTGCGGTTGCCGCTTTGGGTGGTCACTCGGTTTCCGGGAGCGCCGCCTTGCAGCGGCAGGTCGGCGAGCATCTGAATTTTCAGGCCGGCTATACGCGGCTGCACCAGACTTACAGCTTCCTCGCGGCGAATCCTGACACCAACCGGGAGTGGGTTGCCATCACGTATCAATTTGCCAGACCTTTGGGAAGATAAAACATCATGGCTGAAGACTTCGAAGAGAAAAAATCGGATGGGTTCGATCTCCCGCATTACCTGGGGATCGTCCAGCCGCCGTCACATGCAGTTCCTGGTTCCGCTGCTTCTTGGATGGCTTGTGGTGTGGGGAGCGAGCTGGGTCCTACCTTCACGCTATCGTTCGGGCACGCTGATTCTGGTGGAGCAGCCCACCATGCCGAAGGATTACGTCACGCCCAACGTGAACGACGATTTGCAAGACCGGTTGCGGAGCATCACCCAGCAGATTCTCAGCCGCACCCGCTTGTTGCACATCATCGATCAGCTGAATCTGTATGCCGACGCGCACGGCCGCCTTACGCCCGACGACAAGGTGGAACGGATGCGCAAGGATATCGGCAAATCGAACTGGTACGGGACGGGGAGGGCCGGGTTAGCGCCTTCAACGTCTATTATTCGTCGCACGATCCGCAGGTTGCCCAGCAGGTCACCGAGCGAGCTCACGAACTTGTTCATCAGCGAGAACCTGGAAGTACGCCAGCAGCAGTCAGAGGACACCACAAAGTTTCTCGAAGGCCAGCTCGAAACCGCGCGCAAGACTTTGTCGGACCAGGAAGAAAAGATTCGCGAGTTCAAGGGGCAGCACGTAGGCGAACTGCCGGCTCAGGTCGGAAGCAACCTGCAGATTCTGGCCGGCATGCAGGCCCAATTGCAGACCGAGGAAGATGCCCTGAATACGGCCAACCAACAGCGCGTCTATCTGGAAACGCTGGTGAATCAATACCATTCGCTGCAGGGTTCGCCGAAGACCGCGGGCGGCACGACGGCCGGTTTACCTGCGATCGATGAGGAGTTGGACAAGCTCAGGGCACAACTAGCCGATCTCAGCTCACACTACACCGACCGTCACCCCGACGTTCGCAAACTCAAGGAACAGATCGCCAAGACCGAAAAAATGAGGGACCAGATTGCCGCCGACCTGAACGCGAAGGCTTCCGCGGCTCAGGCCGACCTTAAGGCAGCGAACGCGACGCCGGATGCCGCCGAGACGAAAGATCCATCGTCCCCGATGGTCCAGCTGCAGGGTCAGCTGCAGGCCAACCGCGTCGAAATTGCCAACCGCGAGCGCGCGATCGCGGAGCTGAAAACAAAAGTTACGGACTACCAGGCGCGGCTGAATCAGGAGCCGGTGCGGGAGCAGCAGCTCTCCGATCTGACTCGCGGATACGAGCAGTCAAAAGCGAACTACGACGACCTCTTGAAGAAGAAGAATGAATCGGCCATGGCCACCAGTATGGAACTGCTGCAGCAGGGAGAACGCTTTCGCATCATCGATCCTCCCAGCCTGCCGGTGAAACCTGACTTCCCGAATCGTCTGAAGTTCTGCGTAATTGGCCTGGGCATCGGTTTGGCGATGGGCGTCATGGTGGCGGGAGCTTTCGAAGTGCTGGATGACCGGATTTACGACGAGAAGGAACTGCAGAAGCTGTTGCCGGTGGCGGTCATTTCGGAAATCCCAGCCCTCGCGGCGGCGGCGGACGAGCAAAACGAACGCCGGCGGCTGTGGCTGGGATGGGCGACGGCGGTTATTGTTTCGGTGACGATTTTGCTCGGCTCGGCCCTCAGTTACTTGCGCGGCTAGCGATATTTTCCTATGTACAAAGCTTTTTACAACTTGAAGCGCAACCCGTTTGAGATTACTCCGGATCCTACGTTCCTGTTTCCGACCCGGAGGCACAACGAAGCTCTGGCCGCCCTTTACTACGGCGTCCGGCGGCATAAAGGGTTCGTCGTCTTAACCGGGGAAGTGGGAACGGGTAAAACTCTTCTGCTGCGCTGCCTGCTGCAATCGCTGAAACAGAGCGATGACGTCAAGTATGCCTACGTATTTAACGGACGGCTTTCTCCGCTTGAGTTCCTGCAGTACATCGCAGGCGATCTCGGATTGCCCGCAGCCGGCAAGAACAAAAGCGAGCTTCTGCTTCAGTTGGCAAGTTACGTGGTTTCCCGCGGCGAAAAGAAACTGACAACCGTGCTGGTGGTCGACGAAGCGCATCATTTGTCGACTGACATTCTCGAAGAGATCCGGCTTCTGACGAATCTGGAGACGGCGGACGAGAAGCTGTTGCAGATTCTTCTGGTCGGGCAGCCCGAACTGGACGAGAAACTGGATTCCGTCGAGTTACGCCAGTTGAAACAGAGAATTGCCCTGCGTTCCCACCTAGCGGCGCTCGATCTGAGCGAAACCAAAGGGTATATCGAGCGAAGGCTGCAACTGGCGGGAAGTCCCAACGCCTCGGAACTTTTTCCGCAGGAGACGATCGCAGCCGTGCACCGGCATTCTAAGGGGATTCCGCGCCTGATCAATACCATCTGCGAGAACGCGCTGATTGCCGCCTACGCCCGGCAGGCAGCCCGCGTGACTCCAGACATCATCGACGCGATCGCGACCGACTTCCGCCTGGGAATTCAGGCGCCCCGCGTGGAACGCAAGAAAACTGGCGACGAACTCGACGTCCGGAAAGCAGCCCGGACGCTGCTCGAACTATATGCGCATTTGCAGGGCGAGCAGGCGCGGGAAGAGGAGCTGGCGGCCCGGGCGCCAATCCGTGTGATTGAACAGTGAAGGAACCGTTGCTGAAACGAGCCCCTGGGAATCGTGAGTCCAACCAATCATGAGCCATATATTTGACGCATTACAACGATCGGAAGCGGAACGCGACGGGACGGAACCGTCCCTGACGGAAGCATCCACGTTCTCGCTCGCAACCGAACTGCTCCAGGCCGCGGAGCGCAAGCGGCGAGGGGTGGTTGTAGCGAGCATCGCGCCTGTGGACCACTCCGATTCTTTGGACCAGTTTCCGTCTTTGCCGGTTTCGATCCTGCCCCACAGCCGGTTAGTTTCCGTTGGGGAAGAGGAAAGCCTGGGAGCGGAGAAGTTCCGTTTCCTGGCGGTTCGACTTCGGCAACTGCGGCAAACTCGGCCGCTGAAGAAGGTTCTGATTACGAGCACGCTCCCCCAGGAGGGCAAGAGCACGGTCGCGGCCAACCTGGCGTGCACACTGGCCCGAAGGAAGCAGCATAAGACGCTGTTGCTCGAGGGCGATCTGCGGAGGCCGACCGTGGCCCAGAAATTTGGCTTAGGCAGAATTCCGGGCTTGAGCGAATGGCTTCGCGGCGAAACGGAAACTATGAACGTTTACCGGCTCGACGCTCTGGGGTTGTGGGTCTTGCCGGCGGGCAGTGCCCCGGAAAATCCGCTGGAGTTGATGCAGTCGGGAAAACTCTCACCCCTGATGGACCAATTGACCTCGTGGTTTGACTGGATCGTCATCGATTCTCCTCCGGTGTTGCCCCTGGCCGACACCAGCATGTGGGCCCGGCTGGCGGACGGCGTGCTTTTGGTTACGCGAAAGAGCATTACCGAGAAGCAGCAATTGAAGCGTGGGCTGGAAGCGCTTGAGCCCGCAAAGTTGCTCGGCGCCCTGGTGAACGGTTCCACCGACGCCGCGCACAGCGATTACTATCAACGGTACGGTCCCTCTGCACTCTTCCCCGAGTCCCCCCACTCGAAAAAGTAAGCGATCGAAGCAAGGCGGCCGCCGCCTTCGGTTCCGCATATCCCCGAAACCCAACCAGCTTAGTTCACTGTATCCGCCCCGAGAAGCGGAACAGGTGGAGGGAATTCATGAACGTACGTCGCTCTACGAAAGGTTCGCAGTTGAGTCCGCGCCCCGCCGGACCAGCGTCGGTTGCGGACCGCACTACCTTGCGCGAAGAAGACTTTCTCCGGGTGATCTGGCACGAAAGAAAGCGGGCGGAGCGCTCCCAGAAGCCTTCGCTGCTGATGCTGATTGAAATGGAATCTCAGTTTCCGGCGGAGAGAAACGGCGAGGCGCTGGGGAAAATCTTATCGGCGCTGGCCGCCGCCACCCGGGAGACCGACGTCACCGGCTGGTACAAGGACAACTGCGTGGTCGGCGTGATGTTCACGGAGATCACGGGCGAAGATGGCAGCGCGATTGTCACAAAAGTGATGACCCGCGTAAGTGACGCCCTTCGCACCCGGCTGAGCTCGCGGCAATTCAACCAGGCTAGCATCTCCTTCCATCTCTTTCCGGATGAACGCGAGGAAGAGGTCCCCACGCTTACTGGAAACTCTCCTCTATATCCAGATGTCGCAACCCGTGACGAGGCGGGGAGGCTGGTACAAAGGTGAAGCCGACTGTCCTGATTGCCACGACGTCCAACTGGTTCCCGACGGCCCGGCTGGCCATGGCTCTGGCCCATGCGGGGTGCATTGTCGATGCGGTCTGTCCGCGCGCAGCATCCGCTCGGCAAAATCAGCGCTGTGCGGCGAACCTATAGCTACCGCGGGCTGATGCCCCTGAAATCTTTCGCGCGAGCCATCGCCGAGACCGAGACCGGATTTGATTGTGCCCGGCGACGATTTTGCGACCCTGCATTTGCATAGTCTGTATCAGCGAGAAGAACGCGACGGAGAAACAGCCGCACTGATCGAGCGGTCGCTCGGCACTCCGGAAAGCTTTCCCGTGGTGTATGGCAGAACCGCCTTTATAGAACTCGCCCAGGAAGAAGGCATCCGCGCCCCGAAGACCGAGGTAATCGCGAATGCTCATGCCCTCAAGGATTGGGTGAGCCGGATGGGGTTGCCGACGGTGCTGAAGGCGAACGGCACCTGCGGCGGAGACGGCGTCAGGGTCGTTCACACGCTCGAAGAGGCAGAACGCGCCTTTCGAACATTACAGGCTCCTCCACTCCTTGCTCGGGCAGTGAAGCGGGCCCTGGTAAACCAGGACAAGACACTGCTTTGGCCTTCGCTGCTGCGCCGCCGGTCGGTGGTGAATGCCCAGGAATTTGTGGCCGGCCGCGAAGCGACCAGCGCCGTCGCGTGCTGGAAGGGAGCCGTCCTGGCGAGCCTGCATTTCGAGGTGCTCAACAAGCGGGATTCCGCCGCCGGGCCCTCCAGCGTCCTGCGCTTGATCGAGAATCCTGAAATGTCAGCAGCCGCGGAGAAGCATGGTCCGCCGGCTGAATCTCTCGGGACTGCAGGGGTTCGACTTCATGCTCGAGGCGCATACGGGAAACGCGTATCTGATCGAAATCAATCCCCGCGCCACGCAAGTGGGACACTTGACGCTCGGTCCAGGACGCGATCTTCCCGCAGCTATTACTGGCAGCCGTATCCGGAGAGCCCCTTCACGCGGCGCCGAAGGTTACCGAGAACGACACCATCGCGCTCTTCCCGCAAGAATGGATGCGGGATCCGGAAAGCGAATTTCTTCGCACCGCCTATCACGACGTTCCCTGGGAAGAACCCGAATTGCTTCGGGCTTGCGTCGGCAAACGCCGGAAGCAGAGCGCTTCGGACTCTTCCGCAACGCCCGGTGCAGACTCTTTCGCGCAGTGCGCCTTCCACGCCTATGACAACTCCATTGAAAGGACACGCCGCACGCGCGGGATCGCCCAGCCGGACTTCGGAATTTTTCTCCGAGCACTTCCATTCGCATCGCTCGCCGTCCGGCCGGCATGCGCAGTCCGGAAAGAAAGCCGCTTCGAGTCATGAAATTCGGTGGGACCTCGGTGGGAGACGCCTCCTGCATGGAACGGGTCATTGAGATCATCCGAACCGCGCTGGCGGGAGAGCGATTTTGTCGTAGTGGTCTCCGCCATGAGTGGCGTAACCAACCAGCTGGTAGCGGCCGCCAGCCACTCGGAGGCAGGAAATTCCGAAGCAGTGGCAGCGATTTTCGAGGAAATGCGCCAGCAGCACGACACGGCTGCCAGCGCATTGATCCATCTCGACCACAGAGCGCAGCCGGCTCGACGGCAAGATGGACAGAATTGTTTCAAGCCGGCGACCGCCTGTGCCAGGGCACGATCCTGCTGCGCGAGTTGACGCCGCGAACGCGAGATTCGATCTCGAGCCTGGGCGAGCGCCTTTCGGCTCCTCTGGTCGCGGCTGCGCTGGCCGAGCGCGGAGTGGCCAGCGTCGCCATTGATGCCACGGAACTGGTGGTTACGGACTCATGCCATGGGGCGGCGGACCCCTGCATGGATCTGACGCGCGAACGCTCGGAAGCGTCGCCTGCGTCCGCTCTTGCAGCAAGGTATTGTGCCAGTAGTCACTGGTTTCATTGGCGCTACGCCGAGACGGCGTGCTCACTACGCTCGGCCGCGGCGGTTCGGATTATTCCGCGACCATTCTGGGCGCAGTCCTCGAGGCGGATGAAGTCATCATCTGGACCGATGTGGACGGCCTGCAAACTGCCGACCCGCGCCTGGTGAAGGAGGCGTGCACGATCCCCGAAATTTCCTATCGCGAGGCCGCCGAACTGGCATACTTCGGCGCCAAGGTGTTGCATCCGAAGACTCTACGCGCGGTTATGCAGTGCGGCATTCCTCTTTGGATTCGCAACACGTTCGCGCCGGAACGGCTGGGAACGAAGATCACGCCGGCAGGCCCGCCGAGCGCGCGAGGGGTGAAGGCGCTCACCGCGATCAACGACGTGGCAATCATCACGATCGGCGGTCCGGCTCTGGCCGGGGCGCAGGATGTTCTCGGCCGCACATTCCGGACGACGGCGGCGGTTCGAGCCGATGTGCTGCTGATTTCTCAAGCTTCTTCGCAGAACGAACTGTGCCTGGTCCTTCCCTCCGCGCTTGCCAGCAACACGGTGGAGGCGCTGCGCCACGAGTTTGCCCATGAACTGGCGCACGCACCGATCGAAACACATCAGCCTCGATTCGTCCGTGGCGATGGTTACGGTCGTCGGCCAGAACCTGAGGTCGGTTTCCGGAATTGTCGGCCGCACGTTCGCAGCGCTCGGGCGGGAGAACGTGAATGTCACCGCGATCGCACAAGGCTCGTCGGAGTGCACCATCTCTTTTGTGGTGGCAAAGAAAGATGTGACAGCAGCCCTCACTAGTCTCCACGGGGAATTCCGCCTGGGGAGCCTTTCGTGCCAACCCGGGGCTGAAGATGAAGACTACGATCGACACTGCGAGCCGGTTCGCGTCGAGCGTCTTGCCATCCCGGAACCGCCGGCAAGCGCCGCGAGGAATGGCGGAACCGACGAGTGCGTGAAACATCCCCTCTCCCTGGATTCCGCGTATTCCAGATGTCCAAGCCAATCGTTAACTCAATCGTTTCTGCTGCAGACAAGACTAAAGCAGAGCCAGGGAGACAAGTTGTGAAGTTAAGTCGATCGAGTGTGTCAGTGACTCGTCCGCGGGGTTTACCTGCGGCCGGTCAAACCTACAGCGTGCTGGGCGAAGTGCCCTTTCATCACATGATCGCGCTGGAGAGAAAGCGGACGGAGCGCTCGGGGAAGCCCTTCCTGCTCATGCTTCTGGACGGGGGGAATTGCCTGCCCTCAGACCGCAGCGGCCGCGTGCTGGGGAAAATCCTGTCGGCCCTGTCATTGGCCACCCGCGAGACCGACGTGACCGGCTGGTACAAGAATCATTCGATCGTGGGCGTAATGTTTACCGACATCAGCGCTGACGATCGGGAATCGATTCTGGGCACAATGATGAGCCGGGTCAGCGAGACCCTGCGCAACAATTTGAGCCTCGAGAAATTCAGCCAGATCAGCATTTCGATGCATGTTTTCCCCGAGGAGTGGAATCAGGACAGCACGCACGGCAATCCGACGCTTTATCCCGACTTTGTGAATCGCAACCAGGCGCAGAAATTCGGCCGCATGGCTAAGCGGGGAATCGACATTGCGGGCAGCGCGGCCGCGCTGGTGTTGTTATCTCCCGTCTTCCTGGCGGTCGCGGCACTGGTGAAACTGAGCTCCGGGGGTCCAGTCCTTTTCAAGCAGGAGCGCCTTGGCCAATTTGGCAAGACCTTTACTTTCCTCAAATTCCGCTCGATGTATGCCAACAACGACCGGAGGATTCATCAGGAGTTCATGAAGCGCGTGATCAAGGGCGATCACGATGGACGGGCGCACGGGGGAAGCAAGTCAGTTTACAAAATGACGAACGACCCGCGAATCACCAGGATTGGATGGCTTCTCCGCCGCACCAGCCTCGACGAACTCCCACAGTTTATCAACGTGCTGCGCGGGGATATGTCGCTGGTAGGCCCGCGGCCGCCGATTGCCTACGAGTGCCAGGAGTATGACATCTGGCATCGCCGCCGCGTGCTGGAGGTGAAGCCGGGGATCACCGGCCTGTGGCAAATCCGAGGGCGCAGCCGGATCCGCTTTGACGACATGGTGCGTCTGGACCTGCAATATGTGCGTACTTGGTCTTTATGGCTGGATATGCAGATCCTGATGCAAACGCCCAGAGCGTTATTCAGCGATGACGCGTTTTAGCAACCCTGTGCTGGCCCGAACGGAAGCTTTGCCGAGCCCCGCCAAACGACTTCCACTGGCCGTCGCACCCGGGACGATTGCGGTGGGGACGATTGGGGCCGAGAGAACCTTTCTGACAGCTATGCCGGTGATTGAATGCGCGAACCCGAGCGAAGTGGCACGCCCGGCTTGGGAACCGGTAGTGGCTCACTGCATTGAACCACTCGAAGATCGGCGCTGGGAGCGGTTTGTGCAGCGCCATCCCCGCGCCTCCGTGTTTCACTCGACGGCGTGGCTGGAAGCGCTCTCCCGCACTTACGGGTACAAGCCCGTTGCCTATACGACGTCTGCACCCGGCCGTGAGCTGAACTGCGGCATGGTGTTTTGCCGAGTGGAGAGCTGGCTTACGGGGAAGCGCCTGGTTTCACTACCATTCTCGGATCACTGCGAGCCGTTGGTGGATACGGCCGAGGCCCTCGACTCCATCGCCCTTGCCTTGGAGCAGGAATCCCGGGGCGGACAATGGCGCTACATCGAACTGCGCCCTCTGCAAATGTTTGAGATGGTTAGCTCCCTGCAGCGTGCGACCGTACCCTATACCTTCCATCAACTCGACCTGGGGCCAGATATCGATACGCTGTTCCGCAATTGCCACAAGAATTCGACCCAAAGGAAAATCCTCCGGGCGAAACGCGAAGGTCTGCGCTATCAGCGAAGGCTCCACGGAAGAGCATGCTGGACAATTTCTACAAGCTTCACACCATGACACGGCGGCGGCACCGCCGGCCGCCGCAGCCCCGGCAATGGTTTGTCAATCTGATGAACTGTTTCGGCCCTGCTCTCAAGATCCGGGTAGCGTTCAAGGGCCAAGGTCCGGTTGCAGCGGTTCTTACCATTCGCCACAAGGACACGATGGTCTATAAGTACGGCGGCAGCGACTCGCGGTTCAACAATCTTGGCAGCATGCACTTGCTGCTCTGGAAGGCGATCATGGAGGCCAAAGCTGCGGGGCTGCAGTCCTTTGATTTCGGACGGACCGAAGCCACCCAACAAGGGCTCATCACCTTCAAGAAACGGTGGGGTGCAGCGCAATCGAACCTGATCTATTCAAGGTATAGCCTTTCGGACGACGTATCCCACTTGTTCGAGTCGTCTGCCTCGAACTGGAAGTCCAGAGTGGCCAAGTACTTGCTTGCCCACATGCAGCCTGGCGTTCTTTCACTGGCTGGCCGGGCTCTCTATCGACACGTTGGGTAAGAAGCGACTCTAAGAAATGACTTATGGTTTACGGCAATCGAGTTCCGGGTGTCACGAAGAGTTTCCAGAAGCAAGAAGAACAGAGTCCAGAAGCATGATCGCCGAATCCAGTACGCTCCCATTGCTTTCGCCGCAGCCGCCCCAGCCGCAGGCTGGGCCAGCGCGAGTCTCCGTGGTCATCGTGGTCTGGAATGCCAAAAAGTACGTGATGGAGTGTCTCGGATCGTTGCGTGAGCAATGCTCGAAGCTGTGTTCTGAGGTAATCGTGGTGGACAATGCCTCGACCGACGGGACTCCGGAACTGATTGCGGAAATGTTTCCGGAATTCAAGTTGATTCGCAATCCGGATAACTTTGGATTTGCCAAGGCCAACAACATCGGGATCGCGCAGAGTTCGGGGGACTACCTCTGCCTGGTGAACTCGGATGTGAAGTTTCTCGATGATTGCATTTCCCCCATGGTCCGCTACCTGGCGGAGCACCCGGGAGTGGGCATGCTGGGTCCGAAGATGCTGGCCGCCACCGGGGAAGTAAGGCGCTCGACCATGCGGTTCCCGACGGTCTGGAATAACTTTTGCCGGGCCATCGGGCTCGATTCCCTGTTCAAAAAATCCCGCTCGTTCGGAGGGCTGATGATGTCGGATTTCGATCATCAGACGACGGCGCCGGTGGAAGTTTTGAATGGGTGGTTCCTTCTGCTTCGCCGCAGTGCGGTCGAACGCGTCGGCCTGCTCGATCCGCAGTTCTTTATGTACGGGGAAGATGTCGATTGGTGCTATCGCTTCCGCAAGGCGGGCGAGCAGGTAGTCTTCTTTGCCGAAGCCGGGGCAATTCACTATGGCGGAGCGAGTTCCGCCAATGCTCCGCTCCGCTTCTATCTGGAGCTCTACCGCGCCACCTGGCAGTATTGGCGAAAGCATCACGGCGGCCTGGCTCAGCTAGGCTTTCTGGCTGCGCTCGCTTTGCATCATTGTGTTCGACTACTGGGGTCCGCCTTCGTCTACTTGTTTTCACCGGCGCAGCGGCCGCACACCGCTGCCCGGTTCAGGAGAAGCCTGGCCTGCCTGCAGTGGGTGGGCGCGGCGAAGTTCAAGCGCTTCGAGACCAGCCGCAACGCGGCATAACGCAAAACGCTCCATTAACAGAAATCGACCGCGCCATCGCACCGGCAACGTCCGCCCATCCATCCATGTACGAAACAGAAGCCAATCAAAGTATCGAGAGTCCGGATCAGATTCCTGACGAGGTGAGGCGTTCCTTCGCGCATCTCCGAGGACGCATACGGTCTCGAACGGTTCTGCCCTGGAGCGAGCATTGCACGGAGTGTGTCTGGCCGACCTGTTATACGACTTGCGATCTTTACAGTCCTCGGCAGGATGGGCGCTGCCGCCGATTCGCGGACGGGATGGTCAGAATAGAATCGCCGTCGGCTGCGAACTCCTACGTCTCTGAAGATCCGCTTTAAGCGCTGGGGGAAGCTGTGGACCCCAGGCAACATTCGATTGCATGCCGCGGGCAAAGCGGAAAGGCTCGAAAAAAGAGACTACCGGATCGGGAGCGCGCTGCAGCGAATTCCTCTGCCGGCGCTGATAAAGATCACGGCCACGAACAAGCGTTATGGGTTCAAGAAAAAATTGGCGAGTCCGGCCTCGGGCGGTCGCCACTCTGCCGACCTGCTTCCTGCTGGAGTGCTACAACCCGGAATCGCATAAGGTGCAGCTGTCGCTGACCATGCGCGCGACGGATGAGCACGCCATGATGCCGTTCCAGAAATTGATCAGCCTGACTCCGGGACTTCATCGTATTCGGGTTCCGCTCGAAGAAATTGCCGGGTTCCTCGATCTTCAGCAACCGTTTGGCATCGATCTTATCCCCAACGACGAAGCCCACGAGACCACGCTGTATTTTGGCTTGATGGAGTTTGTGACCGAGTCAGCGGAGAGCCAGATGGTCGATCAGGCCGGGCAGAATGGCGAGCCGACTGAGAACGACAAAAAAGTCAAATGCGTGGTCTGGGACCTCGACAACACCATGTGGGAGGGCGTACTCGTCGAGGATGGTTTGGACCGGCTGCGGCTGAAGCCGGACGTTTCCAAAGTCATCCAAGCGCTCGACCAGCGCGGAATTCTGCTCTCGATCGCCAGTAAGAACAACGCGGAAGACGCTCTGCAGGCCGTCAAGAAGTTCGGGCTCGATCAATATTTCCTGTGCCCGCAGATTTCCTGGGGGCCGAAAAGCCAGGGGCTGAAAACCATTGCCCAGCAGCTCAATATCGGGATGGACAGCATTCTGTTTGTCGACGACTCCGAATTTGAGCTGGGAGAAGTTCAGGCGGTCTGCCCTGAAGTGCGCGTTCTGAATGCGGACGCAATACCGCACTCTGCCGGATCGAAACGATTGCACGGTTCCGGTTACGGCCGAAAGCCAGGAACGGCGCAAGCTCTATCAGGTAGAAGCAGACCGGCAGACGGTGGCGCAGAGTTTCAGCAACGATTACTTGGCATTTCTTAGGCACTGCCAGATTCAACTGACGGTGCGTCCCATGACCGAAGAGAATCTGGAGCGCGTTCACGAGCTGACCCAGCGCACCAACCAGATGAATTTCTCCGGCAACCGGTATGACCGCGAGGTGCTGAGAAAGCTGCTCGCCAGCCCCTATCTGGATACGTTTGTACTCAGTTGCGAAGACCGGTTTGGCAGCTACGGCGTGATCGGATTTTCCATCGTGGATCGCCGCGAACCGCGAATGACCGATCTGATGTTCAGTTGCCGCATTCAATCGAAGCGCGTGGAACATGCGTTTCTGGCGAGCGTGATCCGCCGGTACATTGCCGAAACCGGCAAGGATTTCTACGCCAATTACCGCAAGACTCCGCGCAATGCCCCGTCCGGACAAGTGTTTTCACGACCTTGCCATGGAAGAGACAGAAACCCGGGACGGAGTTTTATCCCTCAGATTTCCCAAAGACAGAGAAGTCCCGGAAGATGGCGTCATCGATGTGGTGATCGACGAGGCGATGGTGGTGACGCCGGCGTGAGTGTCCGATCCGTCTGGGCGCGGCACGACGCCGGGTGCTGTGTTCGCTGTACCGGCGAGGTGTGCCTCTCGGCGAATCGCGGCCCCATCGTGTCGTTCAGCTTCGACGATTTTCCCCGCACTGCCTATTCCGCGGGCGGAGCCATTTTGGAACGGTTCGGAGTCCGAGGAACCTACTACGCTGCAGCCGGGCTGATGAATACTGCAAACGAACTCGGGGAGCAGTTCCGTCTCCGAGGATCTCGATTCGTTGCTGGAAAAGGGCCATGAACTGGCTGGCCATACCTACAGCCATATTTCCAGCCGCTCTGTTTCCTGCGCGGCTTTTCGGGAAGACGTGGAAAAGGGCAAAAAGGCGATTCAGGAAATGACAGGCGTGGACTCGACGAATTTTGCCTATCCGTTTGGCCATGTCACGCTCGAGGCCAAGCGAACTTTGGGACTCGAGCCGGCCAGCGCGAGAAGCATTGTTCCTGGCTTCAACGGGCCAGAAATCGATCTGAACCTGCTGCGAGCCAACAGCCTTTACGGCGACCTTGAGGCGCTTCGGCATGCGGAAGAGTTGATTGCGAAAGCTACAGAACGGAAAGCCTGGTTGATTTTCTATACTCACGACGTGCGTCCCAGCCCTTCGGCATTTGGTTGCACTCCCGCATTGTTTGAAGCGGCGGTATCGTGCGCCGCCCGAAGCGGCTGCCGGATTCTGACCGTGCAAGAAGCGCTGATTGAAGTTGGAGTCGACATGCAAGCGCAGGTAAGCAAAGCAGGAGTGCAATGATCGCCGTAACTGACGCCATAGCTGGCCAGGAGAACGTCGAAGTTCGCGTTGCGCGCTCGGTGTCCGAAGTGGAAGCCTTGCGCCAGGCATGGATGGGATGGCCGGGGCATCGCGACTCCGACATCGACTTCTACTTGATGATCAATCAGGCCTATCCGGAGATTCTGCGTCCGCATGTCATCGCTCTCTATCGCGACGGACGGCCGAGCGCGATTCTGGTCGGCAGGCTCGACCAGAGACGGCTGGTCTTCAGCGTCGGATATTTTCGCGGGATTCGCGCCGGGGCCCGTTGCCTCACCTTTGTGTACGGTGCCATCCACGGCGACGCTTCTCCGGAGAATATAGAAATCCTGTTGCGCGAAGTAATGAACGGCCTGAAGCGGAACGAAGCGGATGTGGCCGCGCTGGAGTTTGTGCCGACGGAGTCTCCGCTTTACGATCTCGCCCGGAAGCTGCCCGGGGTCCTCAGCCGGGATTCTCTTCCCGAGGCCCAGGGGCATGACATGTTGCTGGTGCCTGACAGCATCGACGAGGTCTATCGCCGCATGTCGTCGACGCGGAGAAAGCATCTGAAAGCCAGCATCAAGAAGCTACAGGTCCACCCCGCAGGCGAGCCCAGAATCGTCTGTTACCAAAATGAATCCGAACTTGGCCAGCTCTTTTGCGATGCCGAGGAGATTGCCAAAAAAACCTACCAGCGTGGGCTGGGCGCCGGGTTCTCCGACCAGCCTGACGTGCGGATGCGCCTCGAACTGGCCGCGCGGAAGGGCTGGCTGCGCGCCAATCTGCTCTACCTGGGAGACCGGCCGATCGCATTCTGGATCGGAATGCTCTACGGGGGAAGCTTCGTCAGCGAGTACATGGGTTATGACCCGGAGCTGCGGCAGTCCTCCCCGGGAATGTTTCTCATCATGCGCGTGATTGAGGGTTTCTGCACCCGCGCCAATGGGGACGTGGTCACGGAACTGGATTTCGGCCTCGGGCATGCAGAATACAAAACCATGTTGTGCAGCAAGACCTGGCAGGAAGCAAGAGTCTACATTTTCAGTCCGACCCTTAAAGGCCTTGCGCTCAAGTCCATCCGGACGGCAACCGGGGTGATCGACGGATCGGCAAGAAAGCTCCTGGTCTCAGCCAAGCTCTTCCCGCGACTCAAGAGAGTGTGGCGAGACCATCTGGCGAAAGCCTAGCGAAGCCCGAGATGTAACTTCCCCAGAAGGTCAAGCCGTTTGGAGCCTGTACCTGCGATTTCGGTCATGAACTTGTGTGTCCTTGGCCCGGTATTTTGTGCGGTATACCCTGTTCTCAGACTTGCAGACAGCAAGCATGAGACTTCAGCAGGGGACCCCCCAGTCATGAATCGTTTCTTTTTCTTTGTCCTCCTCGTGTTGGCGATGGGCTTCATGATCGCCGGAGACGCTTCTGCGACCACGTACTACATTGCAGCCAATGGAAGCGATTCGAACAACGGAACCTCGAAAACCACGCCCTGGCTGCACGCTCCTGGAATGCCAAACTGCACAGCGATCTGCGCTTCGAACAACCCTGGGCCTGGGAATTCCTACATTTTCCGGGGCGGCGATACCTGGCACTTTGGCAACAGCAGCGCATCGCCCTACGTTGGTTCTGGAGGGTGGTCTTGGTCGTCGTCATGGAACGGTTCGAACGGCAACCCAATTTACATCGGCGTCGATTTGACCTGGTACTCGGGGGCGTCATTCGCCCGTCCAGTCATGTCCGGGGATAATCCGCTGAGCACAGGCTTCGTGGCCAGCTGCGCCTATGACCAGTCCACGGCGATCGCACTCTCGTTGACCCGGAACAGCTACATCACGATCGATAATTTCGAGTGGCCGGGCCGGTGTTGGTCATCTGCTTCGTCAAATTCGGCGGCGATCTATAGCTACCAAACCTGCCATGTCATCATTTCCAACAATTATTTTCACGGCTGGACTGCGGTTTCAGGCTCCGAGGACAATCAAATGATTCTCGGGGATGACAGTGGCTCCTGCGGCGCTGCCACCTTTAATCAGATCTCGGGAAACGTTTTCGACGGTTCGGACTCTTCCGCCGGGGCGGCGAATTCTTCGGCGTGTTCGCGCGGGTTTGAACCCGGCATGCCTTGCCAGAGCGGCATGGCAATTTATTCCGAAGGCTATGACATTCACGCCAACGTGTTCCGTTACCTGTCGAACATGGCCGTGACGGTAAATACCTCGACCTTCCATGACAACCTCGCCGAGTATCTCTACAGCAGCTATGCACCGTCAGGAATTGCGCCGCATTCGAATGTGCTCAACGAAGTCACGAACATCGCCGGGGCGAGCACGTACTTTTACAACAACATCGTGCGCCACACCTACGTCACCGAAGATATTTACCTTACGGTCGGTTCGGGAGGCGCAGCGTACGTCTTCAACAATGTGTTCTTCGACAACCTGAGATACGACTCCGGCGGGGATACGGCCCCGACCAACTGCATCCACCTGCAGGCGCAGGCCGGCAGTGGTAGCCAGAGCCTCTATTTCTATAACAACACGATGGACAACGATGTAGGCGATCCTACGGGGGGAGGCTGCCAGCTTCAGTTTATGGAGGCCGGCGCCCCGACCTATGCCTGGAACGGCACAGCCTACTTCCAGAACAATCACCTCATTGGATACGGCACGCTGCCGGGGCTTTACACTTGCCACTCCGGGGCGACCTGCACATTCAAGGACAACGGGAACGAAGTGCTGCAGACCGAAACGGCGGCGAATAGCCAAGGTTACACGGAGAGCAACAACTACACTCCCACGCTCGCAAGCAACGCGACGGTCGGAGCTGGGGCTACGCTGACCAATCTCTGCTCCACGTTTTCGCCGGACTCTGAGCTGTGCGGTGGAACCAGCGATGGCGCCAGCGAGCAAAGCGGCGACGGCGGCCTGATCGCCGCTGACCCCGCGATTCCCATGGTGCCCCGTCAATCTGCCTGGGACGCCGGTGCCTATGAGTTTGGGGCCGGAGGACTTCCCAACGCCCCGACCGGTCTTTCGGCAGTCGTGCAATAACCTTGAAGCCTGGCGGCACGGCAACGACTTGTCGGCCCCGATTGTAACTTTCGCAACGTTACAGCACAGCATTGAATCAAGCCCGAATCGAACAGCCCGCCTGGCTGCCGCCAGTGCTCTACCTCATAAAACTCTGAACTGACTCATGGGACCTGACCGAGTGAAATTCGGGGGAGGCGCATCTCATACCTTCCTTAATCCGGCAGTGCTGATCGTGGTTCTGATCGCCGGGATTTTGATCTGCGTTTGGCCGCGCAAGAAGGCGCTGGCGGTGTTTCTTGCCGCCTCGCTGCTTATTCCGATGGACCAGGTTCTGCTGATTGGGTCCATGCACTTCTTCATGCTGCGGGTTCTGGTTCTTTTCGGGATCGTTCGAATTGTCCGCGAGAAAGTTGCTTCGCGGCGGCCCGTCTTTAGTCATGGAATAAACAAGATCGATGTCGCCGTGATTTTGCTGACGGTGGTCACTGCCGTGAATGGCAGCCTTTTGTTTCAGGAGTCGGGTGCCGTCATCAACCAGTTGGGCAACTTGTACACGGTCTTCGGGGTGTACTTCCTGCTGCGATTACTGATCCAAGACGAAGAATCCGTAGTGTTCGCGATTCAGACGCTGGCCGTCGTAGCCCTCACTGTCGCGGTGGTCATGACGTATGAGCATGCGACCGGGCACAACCCGTACGCGATCCTGGGCGGAGCGCGAGCGGCGAATTACGCTTCGCTCGCGGCGCGGGAGGATCGCTTTCGGGCTCAGGGTCCCTTTGGCCACTCCATTCTGGCTGGAACGTTTGGGGCGGTCATGGTTCCGCTGTTCGTGGCGTTGTGGTGGAAGAGCAAGAAGTATCGCACTCCTGCCGCAGTTGGAATCATCTCGTCCACAGTGATCACCTTCGCTTCGAACTCGAGTACGCCGGTGTTGGGTTATGCGGCCGGTGTGCTGGCGCTTTGTCTGTGGCCGGCGCGCACATGGATGCGCGCTATACGCTGGGCAACTGTCCTGGGCCTGGCTTCCCTTCATTTGGTGATGAAAGGGCCGGTCTGGAGCCTGATTGAGAAAATCGATATCACCGGCGGCTCATCCTCCTGGCACCGGTACATGCTGGTCGATCAGTGTATTCGCCGCTTTGGCGATTGGTGGCTGTTTGGCGTGAAGGACACGAGCGTTTGGGGCTGGGATATGTGGGATACCGCCAATCAGTACGTCAGCATTTGTGAAAATTACGGCTTCCTTCCATTCCTTCTGTTCGTGGCAGTCCTGGTTTACGGATTCAAGTATCTGGGACGGGCCCGGCGCTCCGCCGAGCCAGATCGGAAGAAGGCGCTGCTGATTTGGGGTTTGGGGGCGGCATTGTTTGCCAATGTGGTCGCGTTTTTTGGCATCTCCTATTTCGATCAAAACATGGTGGCGTGGTACGCCCTGCTCGCCATGATCCCGGCGGTGATGGCAGTTCGTCCAAAAAAAGAGTCGAATCGCCCTTCCCTCCAGGTTGCGTCGCATTCGGAAGATCCACTTTCACAAATCGAAGAAACTGCGTTTGGGACGCAAGAATCGGAGAGCGTCTATCCGGGTCTGGGGAACTGACAGTCACGCCATGAAATCTTCATC
Source organism: uncultured Acidobacteriaceae bacterium (assembly GCA_963827005.1). Lineage (GTDB taxonomy): Bacteria > Acidobacteriota > Terriglobia > Terriglobales > Acidobacteriaceae > Sulfotelmatobacter. The sequence continues at coordinate 76,328 of CAWGZD010000002.1, read as the reverse complement.
TTCCAGTCCGGCCTTGGTTCGCAATCTTGCTCACACCATCGGCCGGAATACCGTCTTCGGGGTGATTGCCCGATTCGCCCAGGTCGCAACCCGCCTGGTGACGATTCCTATCGTGATTGCGCATCTTGGCTTGGGTGGCTACGGAATCTGGTCGATCGTCATGACCACCGCGGCCTACATGCGCTTCGGCAGCGTGGGCATCAAGTCGGCATTCCAGAAATACGTGGCGGAAGCTACGGGTAACGGCGATTTCGAGATGGCGAACAAGCTTCTGAGCACAGGTTGTGCGGCCATGCTCGTGCTGTCGGTGGCGGTGTTGATTCCCGTGGCCTGGTTCTCGACCGCGCTGGCGACTGCCGCCGGAGTTCCTCCGGAGTTCCTGCATGCCGCGGCGCAGTCAACCGCCATACTCGCTTTGATCATGGTTCTGTCGAATGTTGGCGCCGTGTACGAAGCGATTGTGATGGGCGGTCACCGCATTGATCTGGCCAGAAACTTCGCGACTTTCTTCACCGTGGCCGAGGCCGTGGCAATCGTAATCGTGCTGCATTTTGGCTACGGTCTTTTTGCCATGGCGTCGGTCATGGCCGCGTCTGAAGTCGGCTTCGTTCTCTGTTGTTACGTCAGCTCGAAAAAAATTCTTCCTCAAGTGCAGGTCAGCAGAAGGTTTGTGACCCGGAAGGTGATCCCGGAACTGGTGCGCTTCGCGGGAAGCTATCAGCTGGTGAATGTTCTCGAAGTGCTTTACGTTTCCATTCTTCCGGTGGCCGTGCTCAGGGTATTCGGCGCCGATGCGGCGGGTATCTATGCGGTCGCCGCCAGGCTCGTGATGTCCGCCGTGATGTTGTCGGATTCCTTTCTGGTGCCGATTCTTTCCGGCGGCGCGATGGTATACGCCTCGGGCTCCCAGGAAGAAATGCGCAAGCTGATCACCAAGTCATTCAAAATCACGTTGGGGTTGTGCCTCTTCCCGCTCGCTTTCATCGCCGCTTTCGGACCGACCATGGTGTTTGCCTGGACTGGGCAAGCGGATTCGTCGCTGCAAATCGCGTTGTGGCTGGTATGCGCTGCCGGCTTTTTCCAGGCGTTTTCTGTGCTGGGGCTAGTGTTGTACCGAGTCTCGGGAAAGGCGCTGCTCGATAACATTCGGCAGGGTCTGCGCATTGCCTGCCTGCTTTCGATTGTGGCCTTTGCCCGCCACTGGGGCTTTTACGGCGTGCTGGCGGGACTGGCCGCAACCGAATTCGTCGGAATGGTATTCATGCTTTATGCGGTTACCAAAACCTTTCACGCTTTTGAATTAAAAGCGCTGCTGCCCGACGCTTTGAGATTGACGGTCGCGACCGGCGTGGTCCTGGTGGCCGGCTCGATCGCCGCGCGGATACCGCTGCCTGCGATTGCGAGCATGCGCTGGCGGGCAGTTCTGGAGTTGGGAAAGGTATCCCTGGCGTGCCTGCTGGCTGCGTGGCCGGCCCTGATGTTGACCAAATCCGTGACCGGAGCTGAAGGGAAAGCTCTCATCAGTATCGTCCGTCCCCGGCGGATTAGCGCCGATCCGCGGTGCGCTGAGAGCGTTACTTAGTGGACATGAGTACAGCGCAACAAAACGATCTGTACGCCGGGGACGCGGTCGGCGCAATCCTGGGGCTAGGAACCAAACTCCACAGTATCTGGCTGCGGTGTACTTATCCCTTTGCGGAGTTTGGCCAGGGCGTCTCGATCGATTCCTCGTGTGACATTCGGCGGTCTGTGTCGTCACAAGTCAGGTTGGGCGACGGCGTCTATCTGGCTCCGGAAGTGTGGATCGACGTTGCCGCGCGGCGCGCCCGGTTCCGAGCCAAAGATTGTCATTGGAAACGGCTGCGCAATCGGAAGGCGCTCCACAATTTGCGCGAGGAATCAAATCATTCTGGAAGCGGACGTACTGCTCGCTCCCTCGGTTCTGATTATGGATCACAACCGTGAGTTTCCGGGCGGCGAGAACTCGATGGATGCGGCGGTTGTCCAGAGTGGCGGGCGGATCTTGATCGAGCGGAACTGCTGGCTCGGGATCGGCGCGGTGATTGCCTGCGGCTCCGGCGAGTTGACCCTTGGACGCAATAGCGTGGTCGGTGCGAATTCGGTTGTGACCCGCAGCTTCCCGCCGTTCAGCGTGATTGCCGGAAACCCGGCAAAGCTAGTCAAGACTTACGACCAACCAAGCGGGAAATGGGTGAGACCGATGGGCGAAACCTTGGGTAAAACATTATGAGCAGAGCACTTGAATTGGTGGTCGACGCCGAGAGCACGGAAAACATTATGCAAGAAACCAGTCCGCGACCAGAGGCATGCCCGATATGCGGCCGCGGGCAGCTGGCTGATTTGCTGCGTGCGCCCGACCGATTTCATTTGCGCAAACAGATGTATCGCCTGATTCAGTGTCAGTCCTGCAACGGCTGTTTGGCTCGCAAGTCCGCCGAGGCCGGAGGAAATGGGGAGCCACTACACCGAGGACTACCACAAGGCTATTGTGACTGCCGGAGAAGGATCCGCCGCCAGCCGCTGGAAGGATCAGGTGAAACTGATTTCGCATTACAAAGCCGGAGGAGCAATTCTTGACATCGGTTGCAGTTCCGGCGGTTTCCTGAGCACGATGAAGGGGTCCGTCGTGGAAGCTGTATGGAATCGAAATGGAGGAGTCGACCGCCGAGCGCGCTCGAGCCACCACCGGAGCGGATGTGTTCGTCGGGGATGTAGTTGCTGCGCCTTTCTTGCGCGAAAGTTTTGACGTCATCACCTGTTTCGATGTTCTCGAGCACGTCTACTCTCCGCGCGAGTTCCTGGCCAAAGTGCTGGAATGGTTGAAACCGGGCGGCATCTTCTACGCGATGATGCCCAACATCGATTCCTGGGAAGCCCGCGCTGTTCGGCAGCCATTGGTTCGGTCTTGAGCTGCCGCGTCATCTAACCCATTTTTCACCCCGTTCACTCCGCTACCTCATGAGCGAGCTTGGCTTTGAGGAAGTATGCGTGAAGACGCCGCCCATTTCTTACATGGAGCGCAGCGCGGGATACGTCTGTTCCAGCCTGATCGAGAAGCTGGGCTTTTCACCGACGCCCCAGGCGAAACCCAAACCACTGAGCCTTCCCGCGAAGATTGCCCGCAAAGGTTTGCGTGTGGGCGTGATTAAGCCCCTGGCTCGAGTCGCCGCCATGGCTGGCGCCGGGCCCAGCATGGAAGTGGTTTTCCGGAAGGCGCCCGCACGCCAGAAGTAATGATTGCAGCCCAAGATTAAATCAAAAAGCTCAATGAGCCCATCAACTCACAGTACCTCTGAAGATCCACTCTCGTGGATCAATCGCATTCCCAACAAGTTCCGCAGCCAGTGGATGCTGCGGACTTACCCTTTCCTATCGATCGGCAGCAACTTCTGCGTGCATTACTCCTGCGATCTGAAACGTTCGATTGCCCCCTACATCAAGATCGGCAATTCCGTCCTGCTTGACCGCGACGTTTGGATCAACATTCCGGTTGCCCCCGCGAGCAGCGAGCCGGTGATCCAGCTGGACGAAGGATGCAAGGTAGGGCGGCGCTGCGTCATTTCGGCGAGAAACCGGATTCATTTCGAGCGCAATGTTATCTTTGCTCCGTCCGTTCTGGTGATGGATCACAATCATGCCTTTGAAGACGTGAACGTGCCCATCAAGCGCCAGGGAATCACCGCGGGAGGGACGATCCGAATCGAAGAGGGCTGCTGGATTGGCTTCGGGGCGGCGATCGTCTGCGGCAAAGGCGAACTCGTGATCGGAAGAAACTCCGTGATAGGGGCGAATGCGGTGGTGAGCCGCAGCATTCCTCCGAATTCCGTGGTGACGGGCAACCCGGCGCGGGTGGTCAAGCAGTTCGATCCGGCGAAGGGCGAGTGGGTGCTGGGATCGAGCGCGCTGGCCAGGGCAACGTTCAGCCGCTGAATGACTCTATGATTTCCGTAATCATTCCCGCACACAATGAGAGTTCAGTGATCGCTCGAACTTTGAAGGCGATGACCGACGGCGCCGAGCCCGGCGAGCTGGAGGTGATTGTCGTTTGCAACGGATGCACCGACGATACCGCAGCAGTGGCGCGCCGCTTCGGGCCGCCGGTGCGAGTCATCGAGACTGACGTCGCGAGCAAGACGCATGCCCTCAACCTGGGAGATGAAGCCGCGCAAGGCTTTCCCCCGCATCTACGCGGATGCGGACGTGGTCATTACGGTGGAGACGATTCGAAGCCTGGCGCTGCTGCCTGGAGCGGGAAATGTGCTGCGTCGTCGCCCCCACGCCGAATTTCGATCTTGCCGGCTGCTCCTGGCCGGTTCGCGCGTGCTACGCGTCCGCGCCCTTCTTCCTTCCGCGCAGGAAGGCATCGGAGGTTCCGGCGTATACGCTCTGTCCGCGGCCGGGCGCGCGCGCTTTCACGAATTTCCGACGGTGACTGCCGACGATGGTTATGTTCGCATCCAGTTTCAACCCGAGGAGCGCGAAACCCTCCGGTCTGCCAGTTCGACGGTGTTTCCGCCGCGGAACATCAAGGACCTGATTGCCACCAAAACCCGGGCGCATTATGGGTCTCTCGAATTGGGCAAGTCTGTTTCCCAGAGCTCTGGAAAAACCGCGGCGAGAGCAACCATAAGTTCGCTCATTCGCTTGTTCAAAGATCCGCGGCTGTGGGGCAAGCTGGCGATTCTATTGTCTGGTTACAGCCATCGCGAAACACCGGGCCAAAAGCGCCTGCGCGGCGCGATCACGGGCTGGGAGCGCGACAATACTTCCCGCGCCACTGCCTAGTTCCTGAATCGTCTCGATACCTTGTCGTCAACAATATGCGTCAAACCAATATGCGCAAAACCATGACCACGGCCCTGGCGGCCACGATCGGACTGGCGGGCTCGGCGGTCTATTTCTCGCCCTGGTTCTGGCGGCGCTATCGCATGAATCGCATTCGAAAAGAAGTGGTCAAAAACCGCATCCTTGCGCTGACCTACGACGATGGTCCAAGCGCTGCCCTCACTCCGCAGTTGCTTGATCTGCTGCAGCGCCGGCGCGCCCACGCCACCTTCTTTATGCTGGGCCGAAACGCGCAGCAACATCCGCAAATCGCCGACCGCGTCATTCAGGAAGGTCATGACATTGGCTGCCATTCCGACCAACACCTGAATGCCTGGAAGGCATTGCCATGGGAAGCCGTCGCCGACATCGATGCCGGATATCGAGAGGCTTTCCCCCTGGATTCGAATCGGACGGAATGTTCCGTCCTCCTTACGGGAAGATGACCTTGCCCACGTATTGGTCGATCCGCCGCCGGGGGCCCCTGTCTGGTGGTGGACCATCGACTCGGGCGACACTCGAGACGTTCTCCCGAGCCGCGAGCCAAATCGCCGACAGGGTGCGAAAAGAAGGCGGCGGCATTGTCTTGATGCACGACCTGGACCGGATGCAGCTACGAAATGATTTTGTACTCGAACTGACCAACGCCCTTCTCGATGTCGCCGACCAGGACATCGCTCCAGGTCATGCCACTGAGGGAAATATGCCAGTAAAAGAAATCATAGTCGGGGAAGGTGCTGGCGGTTGCCTCGAGTGGCGGCCATTGGGTCCAATTGCGTCGGGTTGTGCCGGCATTTGAGGATTCCGAGGTGGTCTATGTGACGGTCATCGAATCCTATCGCTCGCAGGTGCCGGAAAACAAGTTTTATTGCGTGAATGATGCCACTCGCTGGAACAAGCTCGGATTGATTCTGCTGGCACTTCGCCTGGCCTGGATCATCGTCAAGGAAAAGCCGGCCGTCGTCATCTCCACCGGCGCGGCTCCGGGATACTTTGCGATTCTGCTAGGCGTTTGTTCGGGGCCAGAACGATCTGGATCGACAGCATGGCCAACATTGAGGATCTTTCGATGTCGGGCTCGCGCGTCGGCCGCTTTGCGGATCTCTGGCTCACGCAATGGCCGCACCTGGCCAAAGCCGAAGGTCCCTATTATGGAGGATCGTGTCCTGTGATCTTTGTTACCGTTGGTTCGCAAGAACCGTTCGATCGCCTGATCCGCGCCGTCGATGAATGGGCCGGATTGCGCGCCCGATCCGACGTCTTTGCCCAAATCGGCGGCTCCGACCTCCGGCCGCAGCACATCGAATTTACGCAGTTTCTCGAACCTTCGGAATTCAACGGCGCGATGCAGGAAGCCCGGTCATCGTGGCGCACGCGGGAATGGGATCGATCATTTCGGCGCTGGAATTGGGAAAGCCGATCGTCGTCATGCCGCGGCGCGGAGATTTCGGGAAACCCGCAACGACCATCAGGTCGCGACCGCGGAGCGCTTCGGACAGCAAGGCAGAATTATCGTAGCCGCCCGCGAGCAGGATCTCGCGGGGAAGCTCGATCATGCCCTCACTCTGGGCAATACGGATCGAATTCAGGCGCAGGCTTCACCACGGCTGATCGCGACCATCCGCGCATTTCTTGAAGGCCGTCCGTTTCCGCTGGATCCGGCAATCTCGGCGAGTGGGGACCAGACCGCCGAGACTGAGTCTCCGTTTGCATCGTTGATGCTCGAAGAGGACGGCACGATCTCGAAGTAAGAAATCACCAAAACATATGTGTGGAATTACAGGAAATTGGGGATACGCGGGCCGGGCTTCCAGCGCGGACGAATTTCGCGCTTTCACGGATAGCCTTGCGCACCGCGGGCCCGACGGGCGCGGCCTCGAGCACTTTCCCTCCGATCGCCTGTGGCTCGGCCACCGCCGGCTGGCCATCCTCGATGTGTCCGATCGCGGCCGGCAGCCAATGTCTTACGCCGATGGGCGTTACTGGCTTACCTTCAATGGCGAAATTTACAACTTCATCGAGCTGCGCGAAAGTCTCCGTCAGCTCGGGCACCGCTTTGTTTCTGATTCGGATAGTGAAGTCGTTCTAGCCGCTTATGCCGAGTGGGGAGCGGAGTGCCAGTTGCGCTTCAACGGCATGTGGGCCCTCGCGATTTGGGATGCTCGCGACAAGCGGCTTTTCCTCTCTCGCGACCGTTTCGGCGTCAAGCCCCTGCACTATGCCGACGTGGATGGCTCGTTCTGGTTCGCGTCGGAACTCAAAGCTTTCCGGCAGCTCTCCTGGTGCCGCGGCGGCCTGGACGAGCAGGTGCTCGCAGAAACCTTGCGTAACGTCGTAGGCCAGGAATGCACTCCGCACACCTTGCTTCCCGGCGTGAAGCGTTTGCCGGGCGGGCACTGCATGACGGTGGGGCCGGAGGGAACGCACATTGCCCAGTGGTGGAACACTCTCGAACACCTGCCGGAGCCGCCGGTGGATCTGGCCAGCCAGTCCGAGCGCTTCCGCGAAATTTTCCTCGACGCTTGCCGGCTGCGCTTGCGCAGTGACGTCGCAATCGCCACGTCCTTGAGCGGCGGGCTCGATTCGAGCGCAGTTGCCTGCGCGATTTCCGAGTTGGGACGGCGAGGCGCCGTCGATCACGTTCCGGAGGATTGGCAACGGGCATTTGTCGCCTGCTTCCCGGGCACAGGCCTTGACGAACGCAGCTACGCTGAGCAGATTGTCGCGCACACCGGCATGCGTGCTCATTACTCAACGGTCGACGTCAACGTTGCGGTCCAGGAAATTGAAAAAGTAATCTTTGATCTGGAAGATGTCTGGTACGTTCCGCTGGTGGGTGCGTGGTCCATCTACCGGGAAATGCGCCGTTGCGGTATGCGCGTCAGCCTCGACGGTCACGGTGCCGATGAGTTTCTCGGAGGCTACCATTTCTTCGTGCAGGCGGCGATCGAAGAACAGTTCGGGACCGCTTTCCGTTTGGGACGGTATCTTGACCTGAACCGGGTGCGCGCTGGTCTGGCCGGTGGAACGCGAGTAGGCGGCAGCGGTGAACTCCTGGGTCGTGACGGCATCGCATCCGATCTCAAAAGCCTTGCCCGGCGAGGCGTAACGCACAGTTTGGAACAACTCGGCATTCTCGATCCCATCAAGGCAGTCCGCGCACGCGGACGGTCCTGGCTGTTAGGCATATCGCCGGCTGAGCCGATTCTGCCTCCCTGGGCAGGGACGGGGAGAGTTTCCGACAGCAACGCTTCACAGCAAGGCCCGAGAGGTGCGTCGGCGCAGCAGAAGATGTTGCACGACTTTTTCCATGCCAGCGTCTTGCCCACATTCCTGCGCTGCATTGACCGCGCTTCCATGGCGCACGGTATTGAGGTTCGCATGCCGTTCATGGACTGGCGGCTCGTGACCTTTGGCTTTGCCTTGCCCGATGAGAGCAAGATCGGTGGAGGATATACCAAACGGATTCTTCGCACGGCGATGCGGGATCTCATGCCCGATCCCATCCGCCTGCGAACCAAGAAAGTCCATTTTTCTTCGCCGATCGGCGATTGGGCCCGCCAGGGTCTGGGTTCCTGGCTGCTCGACATTTCAGCCAGCCAGGCCTTCCGCGAAGCGTCCGCCTGGAACGGCAGGGCCGCGGCTCTTGCCGTCGAACAAGCGGTGGCCGGAAACGCCAGCATCGATCCGGTTTGGCCGATCATCAATGCCTACGTGCTGCAGCGGCATTTCAAGGCCGAGGCAACACCTGTGTTGTGCGACTCGGTCCACGCGTGATCTTTGCCTATGACTGAACTATCCTTACTCGCGAAAGAGCCCATAAGAGCTCACCAGGTGGAAAAGTTTACAAAGGCAGAGCCGGACTCTCAGGTGATGGCTTCGGAAGGAGACATACGAGAGTTTCGCGCCCATCTGGCGATTGTCAAAAACTACCGCCGCAGCCTGCTTACGCGACTGCGGCATAGCGCGGGGCGTCAATTGTCGCTTCCGCTGGCGATCTCGCACGGACTCCGGGGAGTCTCGCGCTATGGCACCGGAGTTCAGAAGCAATACGGCGTCAGCCTCTTTGAGCAGTTTCGGCGGGTCACTTCAGACAATTTTTCCTACCGCATCCTGCCGGAAAACTTCTACATGTATCAGTTGTACTTGCCGGAGAATCGCTGCCGTGTGGCCCGGCATTTTGCCTTCTCAGAAATTTTGCCGATGCAGCAGTACCTGATTGATGCCACCGGCTGCGAAGACTTTCCGTGGCTCCGGAGCAAACATCGCTTCGCTCAACGCTGCGCGGAACTCGGACTGCGGTCGGTTACTGTGTTAGCCGAGTTTGCCGACGGGAAAATGATCGACCTCTCGCTCCGAAGCGGCGAGCGCGAGGCGACGTTCCCTCAAGCCGATTTGTTTTCTAAGCCCTCCGAGTACTGGTGCGGTATTGGAGCAAACCTGTGGCGCTACAAGTCTCCGGACAAATATGTCAACGCGCTGTCCGGTGAAAGTCATGACCAGCAGACTCTCGTCGCAAAGCTTTGCGCCGAATCGAAGTCAGGCCGAATCGTCCTGCAGCAGAAGGCTTCAAATCATCCGTCGATGACCGGAACTCTAACCAGCGGCGGATTGGCTACGGTCCGCATCGTAACCTGCCGTGCCCCATCCGGTTCCATCGACTTCCTGCCGCCGGCGATACGAATGCCGATTCGTGAGGCGATCGTCGATAACATCGCGCAGGGCGGATTGGCGGCTCCGATCGACCTCGCCACGGGAAAAATCTGCGGTCCGGCGATTCAGAAGGATAAGGCGGTTGGAGTCTCAAGATTCGAAGAACATCCCGATACCGGCGTTCCTCTGATCGGATTCGAATTGCCGTACTGGAGAGACGTTCTCGATCTTGCCAGGCAAGCCCACGCGACGTTTCCCAGTATGCCTTTTGTTGGTTGGGATGTCGCGATCTTGCCGGAGGGACCGGTTGTGCTCGAGGGCAATTCCTGGTGGGACGTCGATCTCACCCTGCTTCCGCATCACATATCCTTATCCGATACGCAGTTCATTCCGTACTACAATCACCATCTGAGGAAAGCCTTGGCGAGGACTGCCTGAACCATGCACACAACCGACATTGAGCATGAAATTCGCGGCTTTCTGGTAGAAACCTTTCTCTTCGGGCGCAACGAGGAACTCCGTAATGACGCGCCGCTCATGGATAAGGTCATTGATTCCCACGGTGTCGTCGAGCTGGTTGTCTTCCTGCAGGAGCGTTTCGCCCTCAGGGTAGAGGATGATGAAGTGACCACTGACAACCTCGACTCCGTCGACAAGGCGGTCGCCTTCGTCGCCAGAAAGCTCGCCGACAAGTCCTGACTTTGCGCCTCGCTTGCGAAGCGATACTCATCCCCGTATGTCGTACATAACGAACAAGTTGCAGGATGATTTGTCCGGCTCCGGCTCTTCGTTTTTTCGCTGCGGAGAATTCCGCAACATGGTATGATTTTCCTACATTTCCTCCCCATTTTAGTTCCCCCCAAACACTAGCGCGTGGCCGCTTTGTCGGCTGCTAATCAGACCTAAACAGTCAAGGGTTCTCATAAAACTATGCTTGAAACTGCGATCATTGGCGCCGGTCCCTATGGACTCTCAATCGCTGCGCACTTCCGAAGTCGTGGCATACCCTTCCGCATTTTTGGCCGCCTGATGGATAGCTGGCGGACGCACATGCCCAAAGGCATGTGTCTCAAATCCGACGGCTTCGCCTCGAACATTTATGATCCGGCAAGTGATTTTACGCTGCACCATTTTTGCGCGGAAAAGGGGATCGAATACTCCGACGCCGGCCTTCCGGTGCGCCTCGACACCTTCAGCGCCTACGGTCTCGCGTTCAAGGAACGAAAAGTGCCCGAACTCGAAGACAAGATGGTCACTTGCCTGGAGCGTCTGCCAAATGGCTTTCGCCTGGGACTCGACAGCGGCGAAAGCTTTACCGCCCGCCGAGTCGTGCTCGCTGTAGGCATCACGCACTTCGAGCATGTTCCCGCCGATCTGGCAAGTCTGCCGCCAGAATTTCTCACGCACAGCTTCCGCCATCATGACCTGGAACCGTTCCGGGGACGCAATGTGGTTGTGATCGGTGGCGGTTCTTCGGCAACCGACTTGGCCGGTTTGCTGCATGAGGTGGGCGCCGATGTTCAGCTGATTTCGCGCCGAACCGCATTGAAATTTCATGGCAAACCTGAAGTAGGCAAGACCCGTTCCTTATGGCAGAGAATCTGGCGTCCACAAACGGGGATTGGCCCCGGCTGGCGGTTGCGCTTCTGTGCCGACGCTCCCATGCTGTTTCATCACCTTCCCGAGAACCTGCGTCTGGAAGCGGTCCGAAGAATATTGGGGCCTTCTGGAGGATGGTTCGCGAAAGACAAAGTGATCGGAAAGGTTCCGCTGCTCCTCGGATGCACCGTGCAGCGCGCCGAGGTCGAGAACGGCCGCGTAAGGCTTCAACTCCGCGGCTTGGATGGCAGCACGCAAGACGTTCGAACCGAACACGTCATCGCCGCCACCGGCTACAAGGTAGACCTCAATCGGTTGAAGTTCCTCAGTTCTGAGATTCGGTCGCAACTCAAGCTGGTCAATGGGGCGCCGGTGCTCTCGTCCGGTTTCGAGTCGTCCATGCCGGGCCTCTATTTTGCCGGGATCACGGCCGCAAACAGCTTTGGACCAGTGATGCGCTTCGCTTTCGGAGCCGGGTTTGCCGCCCGCACGATCACGCGTGCCGTGGCGAAGTCAGTGGCGAAGAAGTCGGGGTCGAGTTCGGCGCCAGTCCGGCATGAACTTCACGAAGTGAAAGTGCCGGAACCGCGCCAGAAGGCCGGCGCAGCGTCGGGCTCCTAAGCTTCACGATCCTAGGCTCCATTCCGCTGATACAAAGAAGCGAGCGCATGAAGAGAGAGACCATCGCCATTCACGCCGGCTACGACGGCGACCCAACGACTCAGGCCGTTGCGGTTCCCATCTATCAGACGGTGGCGTTTGAGTTCGAGAGCGCCGAGCACGGTGCGGCGCTATTCAATCTTGACGTCAAGGGAAACATCTACACCCGGATCGGAAACCCCACGAACGACGTCCTGGAAAAACGCGTGGCTGCGCTGGAAGGCGGAGTGGATGCACTCAGCGTGAGTTCCGGGATGGCCGCCATCGAGTACTCGCTCATCAACATTGCCGAGGCCGGGACCAACATCGTTTCTACTCCCCAGCTTTACGGCGCAACCTACACTCTGCTGGCGCACATCTTTCCCAAGCGCGGGATCGAGGGTAGATTCGCCAGGACCGACAGGCCCGAGGACGTCGAGAAGATGATCGACGAAAACACCAGGGCGGTCTATTGCGAAAGCGTAGGCAATCCGGCCGGCAACGTTGCCGACATCGAAGGCCTCGCGCGGGTCGCGCATAAGCATGGCGTTCCTCTGATCGTCGACAACACGGTCGCAACCCCGATTCTGCTAAGGCCGATCGAATATGACGCCGACGTAGTAGTGCATTCCATGACGAAATTCATGGGAGGACACGGCACGACCTTGGGCGGAATGATTGTGGACAGCGGAAAGTTTCCCTGGCGGAAATATCCCGAAAAGTTTTACATGCTGAACAAGCCAGAGATCGCCTACCACGGCGTGGTGTACGTCGACCAGTATGGCGACGCTGCGTATGTAGCGCGCTGCCGGACGGTATGCCAGCGCAACACGGGCGCCACATTATCTCCCTTCAACGGCTTTCTGCTGCTAATGGGTGTTGAGACCCTGGCGCTGCGCATTGAACGCCACGTCGAGAACGCGCGCAAGGTTGCGGAATTCCTGCGCGGCCATCCCGCGGTCGAATGGGTGAACTATGCGGGATTCCCCGACAATCCCCTGTATCCCATGGCACAACGTTACCTTGGCCCCCATCGCTGTTCACTGCTGACCTTCGGGGTGAAGGGAGGCTTCGAGGCGGGAACGAAATGCTTCAACGCGCTGAAGCTATTCAAACGAATGGTCAACATGGGTGACGCCAAATCGCTGGCCTGTCACCCCGCCTCCACGACGCACCGCCAACTGACTCCGGAAGAACAGCAGAAGGCAGGCGTGACCCCCGAAATGATCCGGCTGAGCATAGGCATCGAGCACATCGACGATATTCTTGCAGACCTCTCCCAGGCACTCGACAAAACAACAACATGAGTTCTGCAATTGCACATATCGATTTGGGAGGTACGTCATGGCGCTGCTGATTGACGGAGGTCGGATTCCGCCTCGCTGGGCGGAGAAAAAGGCTCTGCATGCCGGGAGAACGGCCGACCATTACGGCTCTGGAGCGGAATGCATCAAAGTCGCTCTCATTAACAACATGCCGGACCCGGCTCTGGAAGATACCGAGATGCAGTTCATGGAACTGCTCGACGATGCTGCCTCAGACATTCCTGTAAGCCTCAAGCTTTACTCGCTGCCCAGGATTCCCCGTGGCGACCGCGGACGGCAGCATCTGAACCGCTTCTACTTCGGCATCGACGAGCTGTGGAACGGCAGACTTTGACGCCGCGATTGTGACCGGCACCGAGCCCCGTCAGCCCGATTTGCGCGAGGAGCCATACTGGTCCGCCATGGCGGATGTGCTCGACTGGGCCGCCCGCAATACGGCTTCAACGATCCTGTCATGTCTGGCCGCTCATGCCGGCGTTCTCCACAGTGACGGCATTCGGCGCGAACCGCTGAGTGACAAACAGTTTGGCGTTTTTGAGTCGGCGAGAGTCTGTGACCACGAACTCACTCGTCATGCCGTGCGGCCGCTGCGCTTTCCCCATTCCCGCTGGAACGAAGTCCGCGAAGATGCACTCACCGCTTGTGGTTATGACGTTCTGACTAAATCTGCCCGGGGCGGCATCGACTTATTCGTTAAGCAAAAATTAAAGAGCCTGTTCGTGCATTTCCAGGGGCATCCGGAATATGGAGCGCGCACCCTATTGAAGGAATACCGCAGAGACATCAAGAGATTTCTCCGGCACGAAAGAGAAACGTATCCCACGTTGCCGCATGGATACTTCGACCCGGCAGCTACCAGGCTTCTCGCCGAGTTTCAGGAGACTGCTCTAGTCCATCCGGCGGAAGAGCAGATGTTGTTCTTCCCGGAAAAGGTTCTTGTCGAGGGGTTGCAGAACACCTGGCAATCCTCGGCGACCTGCATCTATCGCAATTGGCTGCAGTATGTGTCTTCGAGAAAAGCGGAGCCCTCATCGTTCGCCGCGATGGCAGTGTCTTATGCGCCAGTCCAGCGAAAGCGGTCCGCCGTTTCCTAATCGGCAGAATAGGATTCACACCTCCGCCAACAACATGCTTGAAGCAGCATCAACCACGGAACACCGGTCTCAGATCTCGACGATGCTTTCCACCCGCATCAGCGATGTGGTGAAGCCGTGGGCGGAGACTGCGCCTGATCATCCCGCTCTGATCGAGGCCTCTGGAACTTGGACGTACCGGCAACTTTCCTCCGCAATCTCCAGCACCGGGACCTGGATTCGCGAATCCGGGGTGCGGCCGGGCGATCGCGTCATGATCGTGGGTGAGAACTGCCGCGAATTCGTCGCACTTCTGTTGGCCACCGCCGCCATGGACGCATGGCCGGTTCTGGTGAATGCGCGCCTCGCCCCGCGCGAGGTCGATGAGATTCGCGACCACTGCGGCGCCCGTCGAGTCCTCTACACAACGAGCGTGTCGCCGCATGCCGCCGATCACGCCAAACGTCACAACGCCGCGATCTTAAACATAGATGGGTTGGGGCTGATCGGCGTGGGCGCCCTCAATCAAGACGTTGCCCCGGAGCCTATAGATAGCAGCTGCGATGAAGGGCTGATTGCCGACCGCGTCGCTGCCTTGATTTACACTTCCGGCACCACCGGCCTGCCCAAGGGCGTGATGCTGAGCCACCGCAACCTGTTATTTCTCGCGGCCGGATCGGCGAAAATCCGATCACTTTCATCTAAAGACCGGCTTTACGGCGTTCTTCCGATGTCTCATGCCGTGGGCCTCTCCGTCGTTCTTTTGGGCTCGTTGCTCAGTGGCGCGTCGCTGTATTTGTCGTCGCGTTTTGATCCCATGACCGCTCGCGTGACCCTTGAGAAGGAACGGTTGACCGTGATGCTCGGCGCCCCGGCCACCTTCACGCAATTCCTTCAATACGCAAAGTTCAGAGGAGTCGAAGCGCTGAAGTTTCCCGCCCTTCGAATCATTTCTTCGTCCGGCGCCCAACTCCATCCTTCCACCAAATCCGCCATCGAGAGCCTGTTCGGCTTGCCTCTTCACAACGGCTATGGAGTGACGGAATGCTCGCCCACTATTGCGCAGACCCGTGTCGAAGCGCCGCGCACCGACACCTCGATCGGACCACCGTTTCCCGGAATCGAGATCAAG
Source organism: uncultured Acidobacteriaceae bacterium (assembly GCA_963827005.1). Lineage (GTDB taxonomy): Bacteria > Acidobacteriota > Terriglobia > Terriglobales > Acidobacteriaceae > Sulfotelmatobacter. The sequence continues at coordinate 61,062 of CAWGZD010000002.1, read as the reverse complement.
CTGGTTGGGCCGGATCGCAAACCGGTGGCCGAGGGGGAAGCCGGTGAACTGTGGGTGCGAGGCCCGAACGTCATGAAAGGTTACTATCGCGATCCCGAGGAAACAGCCGCCGCGATCGATCCGGAAGGATGGTTCAACACGCGTGACCTGGCCCGCCTGGAAGATGGAAATCTCTTCATCGTCGGACGGACGAAAGATCTGATCGTCCACCATGGCTTCAACGTCTATCCCGCCGAAGTCGAAGCGGTGCTGAATGCCCATCCTGCAGTTGTGCAAGCCGCCGTGATTGGCCGATCGGTGGAAGGAGACGAAGAAGTTGTGGCTTTCGTTCAGCTCTTGCCGGACTCGCTCCGTCACACTCACGGATCTTGCGGAATATGCCGCTCAGCATCTTGCTCCGTACAAACGGCCGTCGCAAATTCTCCTCGTTCCCACCATGCCGGTCACTCCGACTGGAAAAATCGTGAAAGCCGAACTCGCCAAGATGTCCGAATACAGTCTTCATCCCGCGACAAAGCGCGCACCAGCCTAAAGCGGCACCTCGATCAGGCTCGGACCCTCGCTTTCAAATCCTTCCCGCAACGCCCTCGCAAACTCTTCCAACGAAGTCACGCGCGACCCGGGCACTCCCATGCCTTTTGCCAGGCTGACCCAGTCGAGATCTGGACGCCCGATCTCGAACATGTCCAGTGCACGGCGCCCTGGATCACCCACACCCAGATAAGAATACTCACGCTTCAACACCGCATAGTCGCGATTGGCGAAAACCACCGTTGTGACCTTCAGGTTTTCGCGAGCCATGGTCCACAGCGCTTGAAGCGTGTACATGCCGCTGCCATCGGCAGTCAGACACAGCACGCGGCGGTCCGGGCATGCTACTGCAGCGCCCACCGCCATCGGCAACGCAATCCCAATCGAGCCGCCGGTATTTCCCAGCCAGTCGTGGGTGGAGCGCCTCTCGTGGCAGGCCATCATGCCTCGTCCTGAGGTCATGGATTCATCCACCACAATGGCATTCTCGGGCAGGAGTGCGCCAACAGCGGCCGCCAGGCCGGGCAATGTGATTTCGCCGCCCGGAATCGACGGCCGCCCTGCGTCTCTGACTGCAGTTGATTGAGTTCCACGAGGAGACAAAGCGGCGGCCAGCGCGTCGAGCGCGCCGACGTAATCTTCGCCCGGATTCGCCAGCGTGTGAATTTCGCATTCCGCCGGATGTGAGGACCGCATTCTTGCCCGGAGACGCGAAATACGCGACCGGAGCCGGCGCGCCGACGAGGATAAGCTGACGAAATTCCTTGAGCTGTTCAACAGCCTTTCAAGGACGTATTGAACACGCTCGACCGCCGGGCATGCCGACGCCGCGTTCCAGGCGCGTGATCGGGTATGGAGCCAACAGTCTGCGCACCGGTTGCCGCAGCGATGCGCCCGGCTGCCGCGAGTCCCTTCGCCGTAGAGTGCGTTCCCAGCGAGCAGAATCGCGGTGCGCAAACCTGACCGGAGCATGGTCGCCGCGCGCTCGATAGTTGAGGCCGACGGGCATGGCAGGCTTCGGCAGAGCGAGGAGCGCAGCAACTCCGCCGTCGCTCCGAACGGCGCTGACCATGCGACATCCGCAGGGACAATCAGCGTGGCAATCCGGCCCGGAGCGGTGCGTGCCGCGGTGATCGCTTCAGCCGCATCGCGGCCGAGCTTCGCCCGCAACGCGAGACGTCCGCATCCATTTGGAATACGGCCGTGCGATCGCCTCGATATCAGACGTAAGTGGTGTATCGTGGCGCAGATGAAAAGTCGCGTGTTGGCCGACGACATTGACGATCGGCACCTGCGCCCGGCTGGCATTGTGCAGATTCGCCAAGCCATTGGCGAGGCCGGGGCCGAGGTGAAGCAGAGTGCATGCCGGTTTTTCCAACATGCGCGCATAACCGTCCGCCGCCCCCGTGACGACACCCTCGAAAAGTCCGAGGATGCAGCGCATTTCCGTGATCCGGTCCAGGGCTGCAACGATGTTTATTTCCGAAGTGCCGGGATTCGTGAAGCAGGTTTCCACGCCGCCGGCAACCAGCGCGCGAACTAAACTCTCTGCGCCATTCATTGCCCGCCCTTCATCGATGTTGATTCCCCGTCCCCGACTGCTTCTTCCACATAACGGGTAAGCACCGCAGCCAGACTCTCGAAGTGTGTACCGACCATTCCCAAGTGATCGCCCGGCACGGTCTCGACTTCGAGTTCGCTGCCAGCCTTTTCCAAACCGAGGTGGGATCGTTGGGAAGGTAAGAATTGGCTTCAGGCCTCACAAATCTTATCTTGCCTGGATAAAACCGAGGCCGGTAGCGCGCCATCGCCACAAAATCACTTTGCTTCACGCGCAAAGTTGTCTGCGCGAACGACAGCCGAGCCTCTTGCGTTGGGACGAGGTCGCTGCTGCGCGCCGGCGATGTGCAACCTGCGCTTAAGGCTGCGAATAGCCTGTGAACATGCGCGCGGGAAGGGCATCTTTTGCATGGCGGCAACGTAGGCTCTCACTCGTTTTGCGCCGAGCCACAAACGCTGGCTTCAGGTGGAAAGTAGCGAGGGTGCGGGTATGTGTCCACGAGCACGAGCAGTGCGACATTTTTTCCCGCTGGGCGAGGCGGTGCGCCATCTCCAGAGCCACCAACCCCCAAATGAGTAACCGATCAGGATGTAGGGTTCCTCAGACTGCAACTGGTTGAGGGTATCGAGATAGAGCGCAGCCATATCCTCAATGCGCTCAAGCGGCTGCTCCATTCCGTCAACGCCTTTGGCTTGAATCCCGTAGACCGGATGCCCGGTACCGATGTGCTGCGCGAGCTCGAAAAACTCGCACGCCCTCCCAGGCCATGCGCAATGAGAATCGGCGGACTTCTCACTCCCCGCCTGCAGCTGAACGAACGGCGAGAACTGCGGCAGTGCGGGTTGCTGGAACAGAGCTAGCTAGCGCGGCAAGTGTGGGTGCGTGGCAGATCGTCGCGCTTGGCAGCTCCCGGCCACACACCTCGCGATCTGAGAAAATATGCTTGTCTGCCTGCCGATCACTGCCGCCGAGGTCAAAAAAATTATCGTCTGGGCGGATCGGAGATCTTTGCAGCACACGCTGCCAAATCTCGGTGAGTGTCTCAACCGTCGCGGCTGTGCCTTTGTCATCCACGGTGCACTCCCGACGGCACACCCGCACATCGCATCCGAAAGCGTTTCAACGGAGAGAGCAGCTCAGATTTCACATGACCCAACAATCCGAAGCTCATGAATGCGCAAACGCCCAGTAGAGTTCTCGGGCTTTGGTATAGACCGGGCCGAATGGCAGGGCCGCGTCGCCGATCCGGGTTACCGGAACGACCTTGGAGTAATTTCCAGTCGCGAAAATCTCATCCGCTGTTTCGAAGTCCGCGGTAAGTGAGAGTTTTCTCAACCACCTTCACGCCGGCTTCGCGCAGTAGTCCGATCACTCTTTGCCGGGTGATGCCCGCCAGAAATGTCCCGTTCGGGATTGGAGTAAAAACCACGCCATCCTTCGCCATGAAAACATTAGAGGTGGCCAGCTCGGCGACATTGCCCAGCATGTCGCAGACGATCGCATTATCGAAGCCCCGCGCCTGCGCTTCGAAAAGAGCGCGAGAATTGTTGGGATAAAGACATCCAGCCTTGGCATCGACCGGCATGGTTTCAATGGTGGGCCGCCGATAGGGAGAGAGCGTGAGCGAGAAGCCTTTAGGCGGACGCATCGGCGCTTCGTAGATCGAAAGACACCAGCGCGTCGACTCGGGATCGTGGGCCTGAACCCACGGTCCTTCTTTTTCCGCCCAGTACATCGGTCGAATGTAGAGCGCCGCATCCTTCTCGAATCGCGCTATCCCTTCCCGCGCAAGTTTCACCCATTGTTCGGTTGAGACCGTCGGCTTGAGAAAAAGTTTCTTGGCCGAATCATTCACCCGCGCACAATGAAGCTCAAGATCAGGCGTAACACCCTCGAACGCACGAGCACCGTCGAATACCAGGGAACAAAGCCACGCGGCATGGGTGCGCGGACCCATGATCGGCACATTGCCTTCGTGCCAGCCTTCCTCGAAATAGGTCCACGTTTTGGACCATCCAGTTCCGAGCGCCATTTACTCCTCCCCGTTGATCGTACGCCACGCCACCCGAATCCCGTCAATAACTCAGGCGGTCCAGCCGCGTTACTTCGTACGGCTGGCGTAGCCGAAAATGGCTTTCAGTTCCAGAAATTCTTCCAGCCCCGCCTCGCCCCATTCCCGGCCGTTGCCCGATTGTTTGTAGCCTCCGAAGCAACCGCCGAAATCGATTCTTGCATTGTTAATGTGCACATTCCCGGAGCGAATTCGCTTCGCAACCCGGCGTGCGTGTTCGAGGTCTCCCGAGCTCACAAAGCCTGACAGACCGTAGGGCGTGTCATTCGCAATCCGGATAGCATCGTCCTCATCGTTGTAGGGGATCACGGAGAGCACAGGCCCGAAAATCTCTTCGCGAGCAATAGTCATGTCGTTGCGAACATCCGCAAACACCGTGGGCCTGACGAAGTAACCTTTCGTCACGCCCTCGGGACGCCCCGGACCACCAGCCACCAACTTCGCGCCCTCAGCGATGCCCTGCTCGATCAGGCGCTGCACCTTTTCAAACTGAGCTTTGCTCGCCAGGGGGCCAACGTTTGTGCCATCTGTAAATGGATCACCAACTTTAGTAGCGGCGGCGGTCTGCTTCGCCGTGGCGGCAGCCTCAGCCATCCGGGAGCGCGGAACAAGCATACGGGTCGGTGCGTTGCAGGACTGGCCGGTGTTGCGGAAACACGACTGCGCTCCCTCCTTTACCGCACTCGCGAGATCGGCATCCTCCAAAATAATGTGCGCCGACTTGCCTCCAAGTTCCTGCGTGACCCGCTTCACGGTGGGAGCGGCCGCTGCGGCCACAGCCACGCCTGCCCGCGTGGACCCAGTAAAGGAAACCATCGCGATATCGGGATGGGAAGATATCGCGCCGCCCACAGTGGGTCCATCGCCGTTCACCAAGTTGAAAATCCCCGGCGGAAGGCCCGACTCATCTAGGATTTGCGCGAACAGATAAGCAGAAAGCGGCGCCATCTCACTCGGCTTAAGTACGACGGTGCACCCAGCGGCAAGAGCGGGCGCGACTTTCGCGACAATCTGGTTCATCGGCCAGTTCCACGGAGTGATGAGTCCGCATGCTCCAACCGGTTCTTTTCGCATGAGCGTCGAACCCTTGAGCTCTTCGAACTTGAACTGCCCCAACACCTTTACGATTTCCAATAAATGTCCCAGCCCGGCGGGAGCCTGAGCTGCTCGCGACAGAGAAATCGGACATCCCATTTCCAGCGAAATAGTCTCAGCCATTTCTTCAGACTTGGCCTTATAGACCTCAATGATCCGCTGCAGGAATGCAAGCCGCTCCTCCACTGTGCTCTCCGAGTACGACTCGAAAGCCTTCTTCGCGGCAGCCACGGCCTTGTCGATGTCGGCCGCGCTCCCGAGCGAGATCGTCGCGATGAGCTCTTCGTTTGCCGGGTTGATGACGTCGAAGTCGTGGGCTCTGGTGGGGTTTACCCATTTTCCATCAATGTAGAACTGGCGGCAGTCCTTCATGCGTTTTCCTCCGGGAGTTCGACTGAAGCTCGTTCGACTGAAGCTCGGTTGAAGACAAGACCAGTGGTTTTCATTCGGAACCTTTCATGCTACCGCCATATGGGCGTAGACGCGCACCCTTCGCGCCCCAAGGAGTTACCATTACCGTGTAGTCATGGTCCACGAAGCAACTTTCTGGACAGGACATTGTGCCCAGCGAACCCAGCCAAGAATCGATCCCCAGGTTGCGGCCGCTTCTGGTCTTTGGCATTCTCGGCGCGATCTCCCTCATGATTTGGTGGGGCCTGCTCACGTCCGCGTTCGTGCTGGCCTTGAATGATGACCAATACACGCACATCCTGCTCATCCTCCCAGTGAGCGCGGCTATGATTTTCCTCGATTGGAAATCGCCTGAACCCTCCGCTGGATGGAGTGTGAGCCTTGGATCACTCCTTCTGATCATAACCGCTTCGGTGGCTTTCTTCTTGAGAGGGGGATCGGTTGCGCTGCCCTCCGATGAGCTACTTTCAGCGAATATGCTGGCGCTTGTCGTGTGGTGGATCGCCGCCTTTCTTCTTTGTTTCGGGACGCGCTCTTTCCGGCGCGCTCTCTTTCCTCTATTGTTCTTGCTCTGGATCGTTCCTTTTCCCAACTTCGTGTTGAACCCGATCGTCACCTTCCTGCAGCAGGGTTCTGCGGCCGCCGCTCATTTGCTTTTCGCGGCGGCGGGCGTCCCGGTCGAGCAACGCGGCATCCTTATTCACATTCCGGGGCTCACCGTCGAGGTTGCTCGGGAGTGCAGCAGCATCCGGTCAAGCTCAATGTTGGTGGTCACAACCATGGTCCTGGCACAGCTCCTCTTGCGCTCACCCTGGCGGAAGATTTTGGTCATCGCCGTCGCCATCCCTCTCTCCGTCGCCAAGAATGGGCTCCGCATATTTGCCATCGCAATGCTCGCGACACGCGTCGATCCGAGTTTCCTGACGGGCAGACTCCACCGTCAGGGTGGAATCATCTTCTTTCTCGTCGCCCTGGCCGCAATATTCCTGCTGCTCTGGCTGTTGCGCCGCGGCGAAGAGGAGAAACTAGAAGAGAAACCGGAAGGTAAAGAAGAGAAGAAACAAGAACCAGGTTAACCTAACCCTTAGAAGGAGGTCTATCCTATCGATGAGCCATGTCAAACGTCACGGCCCCTGCCGAGGCGCCGATGTTCAGCATGGAGACTGCCCGCTCCAGCCTGTGGTGTCCCGTCTTGTGGAAGATGTAGCTGAGCCCGACCACGCCAGCGGTCTCACCGGCGAAGTTCATCGCAAGCCCCGTCGTACTGCCGCTGAACACGCGGGTTACTGGGTTCAATTCCTGGCCGCCATTGCGCAGGTTGTCCCGGGTGACGACGAAATCTGCGGCGCTGAAGGCGGCACTCGTCGCAAACAAAACGCTATTCTCGCGATCCCAGAATCGATGGCGGTCAACTTCCGGAAAGGTTGCCGGTTGGGACGCCTTCACCACCGCGACTGGTTCCATCGCACTGGGCCGTATTGCTACCGGACGGAGCAGCGCGGCCGAGACTTCCTGGCAGACCGCTGGCTGGCTCAAAGCTAGAATTGCCAACAGAACTGCCGCCCGCTGCTTGAGAATCGCGCCAACCCAGTTCGTCCGCATGACTTTAGTGAGGGCCGAGCATTGGCCACTTGTACTTGTACTATCGCAAATGCCGGGCCGCGGGAGAATGGCCCCTAGGTGCCACTAAGACGTTTAAAATGATTACTTTATGTTAGTCAGAGGTTACTGAAGTCACCTTCTGGCATGCAAGCATTTGCATACAAGAGTGCTTAGTCGTCTGGGCGGCGGTGAAAAACACGAATGAGAAGCCTATCGATCCGGGGCAAGGTTTCGCAGCTAGTTCTGGCGCTGCTCCTGCTTCCGACCTTGGTCGTCGTCCGGGCCCAGAATGCGAGCACTGGAACCGGCAAGGCGCCCCCGCGGACGGAGGGTATTCCGCTGTGCAACGGACGCTCCCTAGGTGGCTCCGCGGGGCATGCACGTTCAACCGCCAACCCTCACGCACACGTTGTGACGTTGTCGTGGAGGGCGGCGGTTCCTACGTCCAATTCACCGCAAGAAGCGATTCAGGGTTACTCCGTGTATCGCAGCCTCACATCGCAAACCTACGCCGAGAGCAATCGGATTAGCGAGTCACCAGTTCGAGCGACCCAGTGCGCCGACACTACGGTCGAGCCGCGGAAGACTTATTTCTACGTCGTCAAGGCAGTCACGGTAGGCGGAAAGCAGAGCGGCGCTTCGGCTGAGATTAAGGCAGTAGTTCCCTAGATTGGCATCCGATCGCGGCCGTGCTCAGAGTGATCGCAACGGCGCGAGAGTCCCGCGCAGAACCGCGACGGCCCCCTTGGTCCGAAAGCATCCCGTGAAGGAATGCTACGGAACCGCGGCCTTTACCGGAGGCGTCGAGAGAGCACTCTCCTCTCCGCTGGAGGTCACAGAGGTCGCGGCGTAGTAATACGTCTGGCCGGAGACGACTGTGCCATCGGTATACGCGGTGTTCGGGTCCAGAGCGGGATTGATTCTGGAATATGCACCGTTTGCGGTGGTGCTGCGATAAACGTTGTATCCCGCGACATCCGGGCTTGAATTCCAGAAAAGATTCACGCTGTACGCCGTCACGGTGCCGATACCGGTCAAAGGTTCGAGCGCCTGCGAGTTCGAGGCATTGCTGGCAAATGACAGAGTGCCGGAGGTCGTCCCGCTGGATTGTGGACTGAAGGCAACATTGAATGAGATGTTCTGGCCGGCGGGGATGGTCAGCGGGAAAGAGGCTCCCTCCAGGACAAATTGCGAACTGCTGCTGGCAGCGGATGAAACCGTCACGCTGGCTCCGGGAGCGCTCATGGTGATCGGTTGAGTCTGCGTGGTTCCCACGGGCACATCACCGAAGTTCAGCGGCGCTGGAGCGATTACCAACTGGCCCGTAGCGGTCCCCGTGCCCGTCAGAGGTATGGCGAGAGCGGGACCCGAAATAAACAGGCTCCCTCCGGTGGTGCCGGCCGATTGTGGCGCGAAGCTGACGTCAAACGTAACGCTTTGTCCGGCCGCGAGGGTCAAGGGCAGTTGCGGTCCGCCCATCGAGAATCCGCTCCCGGTTGTCTGCAGGGCCGTAAGCGTTACGTTCCACGAGCGAGCATTCGTAAGCACGACCGGCACGCTGGCGCTGCTTCCCATCGCTACTTGGCCGAACGACACAGTCGAGGGGCTGGCGGTCACCAACTCGCTGCTCACGCCCGTACCCCCAACCAGCACCGCAAAGATGGGGTTCGATGCGTTGCTGGAGAATTTAATGGTGCCGGCTGTCCATCCCATCGCCGTGGGAGCGAAGGTCACACTCAGATCGACACTCTGTCCCGCCGGCAAGGCCAGCGGCAGGGGCAGATTCGACGTCGTGAACTCCGAGTTGCTCACTGTAATTCCTGAGATCGTCACACTGGTCGCTCCGCTATTAGTCACGGTGACCATCAACGTTTCCGCCTGGCCAAGAATAATCGCGCCGAATCGAAGCCCGGTGGGCGTGCAAACGAGTTGTGGCGTAGCTGCACCGGCGCTCACAGGCACCAAGCCGAAGAGCGCGACCGCCATACCTATGGTTAGAAAGTGGATTTTGCAGACGGAGAGACACCGGGTAATGGACTGGGGGAGTCGCATGCCTTCTAGTTTGGAAGTCCTGCGCCGAGGAGACTAGATTCCGGCAGTACAGGAACCTCTTGTCCGGTAGGCCAATAGTTCCAAATGAGGATTTCCTGAGAACGCTAGGCCGAACTCGAGTGGAGATCCGCATCACTCCGCAGAAGTTTTCGACGGCAGTTTCCCGCACCAGTCTTTTAGCCTGGGGGAGCTGGGAGTCAGCGTCGGCCAGATGATCGCGGCCCAGAGAGGCTAAGCATCATTGCTCCTATATGGCTCAATCTGTTGCAGTTCCACCCGCGTTAATACTGGCTAAGAAAAGTAGCTCCGAGGCCCCTGAGACTCTGATGGACTCTATAAGAAATATCGATTGGACTCGCTTGGCGCTGACCTTTATTGTCTGCGCAAATGGGGAGAGGACTGCGATGGAACGCAAGGGCGCTCGTCGGGGTCGGCTCACTTTCCCGGGTCAACCCTGGCTTTGAAATACTCACAAGTGCCGTCGCCTCGCAATTTGCCGTCGCCCGCTCCATCTCAGGTGCGACTGCCAGTCGATTCCCCACTCATCAGAAACAGGAGCAACCGAACATGACAACACGAGCCGGCAGCGGCGCTCCGCGCCAATCGTTATTATCCGCAATGTCGGCCGGTGCCGCCATAGTTCTGAAGATAGCTCTGGCCGCCAGCTTGTTGGCGGGGCTCGCAGTGCCCTGCTTTGCCGATGACGGGCCAAAGCCAGATCCATCGGGCACTGCGACCGGGGACAAGGCTGCCGCCGTCGATGCCGCCGGCAATCCTTTCATTGTCGCAGAACCCACCGACAAGACGGCACCGGATTACCCCGCCAATAAAAAGGCATTCGATGATTATCAGGCGCAAGCAGCGAAAGAACCGCTCGCCGTAAAGCTTGCCGATAGCGTCGGGCACGTTCGCGTCGCAACCAACTTTGCCTGGACCTTGAACACCGGCTACCTCGTCCTGTTCATGCAGGCCGGGTTCGCCCTGCTCACCTGCGGGCTGGTGCGGAAGAAGAATGCCGCCCACCTCATGATGCTGAATTTCGCGGCCTACGTGTTCGCCTTCCTGGCTTACTACGCGGTCGGATATGCCTTCCAGTTTGGAGCGGTAGCCATCAACGCCGCGCCCACCAACCTCGGTGGCATTCCCACCCTCAACCACTTTCTGATCGGGAGTGGCCAATGGGGTTTCGTCGGCGGGAAGGGATTTTTCCTCGTCGGCCCGGCTTACGACAGCGCCAGCAACTGCTTAACGCTGTTCGAAGTCGTTTTCATGGAAACCGCCGGCTACATCATCGTTGGCGCTGTGTGCGAGAGGATCACTTTCTGGGCCTTCCTGCTCTGTGAGCTTTTCATCGGCGCGATCCTTTACCCGATCTCTGGCTGTTGGACGTGGGGTGGGGGCTGGTTGTCGCAAGTCGGTTCCACGCTGAATCTTGGTCACGGCTATGTCGACTTTGCCGGCTCAACCGTAGTGCACGCAGTGGGTGGTTTCTGCGCCATGGCTCTCGCGATTATTCTGGGTCCGCGCCTTGGAAAATATGGTCCCGGCGGCAAGATCCGCGTCTTTCCCGCTCACAACATCGTCTATGTGGTCTCCGGCACGTTCATCCTGCTTTTTGGATGGATGGGTTTCAACCCCGGGTCCACTCTGGGAGCAACCGACCTTCGCATCTCTGTAGTCGCGGTGAACACCAACCTAGCCGCCGTTGCAGGCTCCGCGGCCGCAATGCTTCTTTGGTATGTCTGGTTTGGCAAGCCTGACATCACCATGGCCTGCAACGGAATGCTGGCGGGATTGGTCGCGATCACCGCGCCCTGCGCCTTTGTTTCTCCAACTTCATCGGTGGTCATCGGTATCCTGGCGGGCTGCCTGGTGTGTGTTGGCGTCCTCTTCAATGACCGGGTTCTCAAGATCGACGATCCCTGTGGCGCGATCTCAGTACACGGCTACTGCGGCTGGCTCGGGGCTGTCAGCGTCGGCATTTTTGCCGACGGCGCCTACGGAGCGGGATGGAACGGCGTCGGCGCGACCTCCTACCTGGGTCATGCCGGCCAGGGCGTGACCGGCCTGCTCCACGGCGATACCCGTCAGTTCCTCTGCCAGCTCCTGGGAGCAACCTTATATGCCGCGTGGGCGTTCGGCGCCACCTATGTCGTCTTCTGGTCGGTTAACAAGGCAAAGAGCATGCGCGTACCGCCAGAAGTAGAAGAAGAAGGTCTCGACGTTCCCGAGTTCGGGATGCCCGGCTATCCCGAAGACGCCGTCGTTACCCCGTACTGACGGCCAGGCAACCCCACAATTTCCTTAAGCAACTAAATAACTAGTTACCTTTCCCGGCCTGATCCGTCTAATGGCCTGAACGAGGAGGTAGAGTGCCGCCAAAGCAGTCCGCAACTTTGACTGAAGCCGAGCTTCGCATCATGGAAGTGCTCTGGCGTAAGGGTTCTGGCACGGTCCAGCAGGTGCTGGATTGGCTCACCTCTCCTCTGGCCTATAACTCGGTCCTGACGACGATCCGCACTCTGGAAAAAAAGGGCCACGTGAGGCACGCAAAAGATGGCCGCGCCCACGTTTACGAGCCGATCATTGGACGCGAGGAGGCTACTCGCTCCGAGGTTCGGCACCTGGTAGGCCGCTTCTTCCGCAACTCTCACGAAGCACTCATACTAAACATTCTGCAGGATGGGGCGATCGACGCTGCGGATCTTAAGCGCTTACGCGAGATGCTGGAGCGCAGCGATGTAACAGGTGACCTGAAATGACCGCGCTGCAGTTGCAAGCCCTCGCGCAAATCTTCACCGAACGGCTGCTGAACGCAGCCTTGCCGGGAATGTTTCTGGCGAGCATGGTATGGCTGTTGCTTCGGATCGTAGGCCGGCAGAACTCCGGAACCCGTTTTGCCGTCTGGTTTTCGGCGCTTCTGGCAGTCGTCGCCCTTCCATTTCTTTCAAGCTCGGAACTCGCTGGCGCGCACCACGGAGTTCTTCCGTCCGCGAAGCTGCACACAGAAATCATCCTTTCCAGTTCCTGGGCCTATTATCTGTTAGCGGCGTGGGGTGTCGGCGCCGGTTTATCGCTTCTCAGCTTGAGCGTCGGCCTCTGGCGCGTGCGCCAAATTCGCAGGCGGAGCCTCGAAGTTGACCTGTCTACTCTCGATTCTGAGATTGCCGGGATTCTTCGCGCCTTCAGGTCTCGTCGCCCAGTGAAACTGTGCATTTCCAGCGACGTGGCTTCTCCCGCTGCCATCGGTTTCTTTGAACCTGCCATTGTTTTCCCGGCCGGACTGTTGTCGGAACTCTCCGTGGAAGAGATTAAAGTAATTCTGCTTCATGAACTTGCCCATCTTCGCCGCTGGGATGATTGGAGCAATCTGGGTCAAAAGATCGTAAAAGCTCTGTTTTTCTTTTACCCCGCCGTCTGGTGGATCGAAAACCGTCTGACGCTCGAGCGCGAGATGGCCTGCGACGACATGGTCCTGGCGCAGACCGCGAACCCCAGGGCTTACGCGTCGTCTCTGATTTCGTTTGCCGAAAAGTTGCGCAATACCCGAGGCTTGGCTCTGGCGCAATCTCTGCTGAGCCGTGTATGCCAGATGTCGCAGCGCGTGGCGCACATCCTCGATCCGCGACGGCCAAACGGCAAAGGCCTTTGGACGCCCCTTCTGGGCGCGAGTGCGACGCTGCTGGCGGTGGTTTTGGGCGGGGCTCCTTACGCACCGCGGCTCGTAGCTTTCCAGTCCCAATCGAGCTCGCTTCAAGCGCAGCAGATTCCACCGGCACGGCAAGCACCAAAGAACGAAGCATTACCGGGAGCGGCAGATGCGGCCTACGTGGTAGGCCCTCGAGCCATTCCGGCCGCGTTCCATCCGCGGACTGCAATCGCGCCGTTGCGCTTGAAAGCAACGCAGCGGCGCAAGCCCGTCCTCATCCGCTCACAAGCAACCCGGAATAATGTTCCCATGCAAGGAACGTTTGTCATTCTGCAAACCACCAGTTATGACGCGTCCGGTTCCGGGTTTTGGACTCTTTGCATTTGGGAAATAGGAGGAGAGAATCGCGCACAACAGCAATGGGAATCAGCCATAGTCGTGAGTCTGATCTAAAGCCAAAATTTTTTGTTCTTATCAACTAAACAATTAGTTTCACCAAGGAGAAAAAGCACCATGAAGAGTTGGATCAAATATTGCCAGGCGGCGCTCAACCGGCGCTTCCTAATCGCTTTGGCTGCGGTGGCGATGGTCTTGTCGCTCACAGCCTATGAATTTGACAATCCCGTCCGGGCTGCGGCACCAGCCGCTGCCGCCGCGGCTCTCGACGATAACAGCGTCAGCGCGCTGCTTTCGCTTGATCGTGCCATGGAAGCCCTGGCCGCACGCGTCACTCCGGCCATCGTCAACGTAACCGTCGTTGCCAAGAAGTCCGGCATGGCTTCGAATCAAGGCGGCAACGGAGAAAACAATGGCGACAACAATGGCGACGATGATTCCAACGGCCTGCAGCAGTTCTTTGGAAAACAGTTCGGTCGCCAGTTCGGCTTCGGCCAACACGGCTTTGGGCAACAGATGGGCCCGCAATCGAACATTGAGCACGGTCTCGGCAGCGGCGTCATCATTTCGCCCGACGGCTACATCGTCACCAACAACCACGTCATTGATGGCGCAGTCGATATTCGCGTCACCATGACGGACCGGCGAATCCTGCCTGCCAAGCTCATCGGCGCAGATCCTCTCACCGATCTTGCCGTCATCAAGATCGACGCAGCCAACCTCCCCAGCGTCCCCTTGGGAGATTCCACGCAACTACATCCCGGACAGACCGTGCTTGCGTTCGGCAATCCTCTGGGATTCCGCTTTACCGTGACGCGCGGCATCGTGAGCGCGTTGAACCGTCCTAACCCTTACGCCGCGGACCGCCGTTCGCCCGGACAATTTATCCAGACGGATGCGGCGATCAACCCCGGCAACTCGGGCGGCCCGCTGGTCAACGCGCACGGAGAAGTCGTGGGCATCAACACTTTTCTGGTGTCAGAAACCGGCGGTTTCTCCGGTATGGGATTCGCCATTCCGGCGCAGATCGTCAAGCCAACGGTCGACAATCTCATTAAGTACGGGAAGGTCAGCCACGGATATATCGGCATCGGCATCAGTGACGTCACTCCGGATGAGGCGCAGTTCTTCCACGTGAACAATGCTTCTGGAGCCGTCGTCACTCAGGTCGAGCCAAACTCACCAGGCGCGAAAGCCGGATTGAAAGTCGGCGATGTCATCACCGAACTCAACGGGAAAACCGTAGCCGACGCCGGCGCGCTGCAAGTCGAAGTCGGAGAACAGCAGCCCGGCACCACTCTGCACCTCAAAGCCCTGCGCGACGGCAAGTCTGTCGACGTGCCAGTCACGCTCGAGGCAATGGGCAAGGGCGAGCACGATACCTTGAGCGGCGACGCCAGTCATGGCAAGCCGCGGTGGGGACTCGGCCTGGGAGACTTGACGCCCGATCTCCGGCAGCAACTGCAAGCCGGCGATGACGTTCACGGCGCCGTGATCGAGCAAGTCGCCCCCGGCAGTCCGGCCGATAACGCCGGCCTGCAGCAGGGTGAAGTGATCACAGAAGTAAACCGCCAGGCAGTGCATTCTGCGTCCGACGTGCAGAAGGCACTTTCCAGCGTTCCCAAGGACCGCGATGCTCTGGTGCTGGTCTGGTCCAATGCCGGAAGCACTTTCCGCGTCTTGCATCCCACGCAAGGCTAGGCTGATTGTGGTCTGAGGCGCGAGCATCCGCGCTCGCGCCTCACCCTTTCCATCAACAATTGCCGCAGAGACGCGAAACTTTCAGACATCAACCGGGCATACTCTTACGAAGCGCGGCCAGGGCTTCATGCAAGCTATCAAAGATCCGGTTGGGGCCAATCACTTCCGTCAGGTGATGACGGTCGAGATCAGGCTTCAGATCCGATTGCACATGCGCAAAGACTAGCCCCGTCCCCTGAGCGGCGAGGTCTTTCTGTAGTTCGCACACAACACGCGCCGCAGTGAAGTCCACGTGCGTGATAGCCCCGGCATCAACGATCAACCAGTGCAACGGTGAAGGCGCGGTGCTCGCCAGCATTCGCGTTTCCTCAGAAAAACGGTTGGCATTGGCATAGTAAAGCGGCGCGCCGAACCTGTAGAGGACCACACCGGGCTCGGTGACCGCCCCGGGAACCACCGGATCTAGTTGCCAGATTCCTTCTGGAGTCTGTTCCAGTACCGCAGTGTGCGGTCGGTAAGTTTGGTGGACGATGCGCAGCAGTGACAGGCACATCGCCAGAATAATGCCCTGCTCCACCCCAACGAACACAACGACCCCCGCAGTGGTGACCGCCAGCATGTATTCACCGGGGCTCTCGCGCCGCATAGCCCTGAGGCCGCGCAGATCGATCAGGCGCAACGCGATCGTGAACACGACTGCGCCTAGAACACAATTCGGAAGAAACTGCAGCGGACCGGTAAGAAAAAGAAGCACCAGCACAACCACTCCAGCTGTTGCGAGGTGGGCCAGTTGGTTTGTGCCACCGGAACTTTCGACCATCGCAGTCTGGGTAGGGCTTCCATTCACAACAAACGTACCGCTGAAAGCCGCCGCGGCATTTGCGGCCGAGAGGCCGACAAGATCCGCGTTTTCATCGAGTTCTTCATGGTGGCGGGTAGCGTACGCCCGCGATGTTGCCGCACTCTGCGCTACCACCATAATGAGACAAGAGCCGGCAACGGGCAGGAGCGCTACTACGTCTCTCCAACTCAGATCAGGCAAACCCAAATGGGGCAAGCCTCCGGGCACGGGTCCGAGAATGGCGACACCGCGCTGTCCCCAATGAAAGATGGCGCTCGCCGCGACTGTCCCCGCAACCGCAAAGAGAGTCCCGGGAAACTTAGGGGCAATGCGATGGCAGAGCAGAATAGCGGCCACCACTGCGAATGAAATCTCCATCGTTAGGAGATGAGCGTGGGGCAGCGATCGAAACACCTCTACGATCTGAGAGGGAGTGTGACGGCTGTGGACGTCGATGCCAAGCATTTGACCAAGCACAGCGATGCCGACTTGAAAGCCGACGCCAACGAGAAAGCCTAAGAGAACTGTTTGAGACAGGAAATCTGCAAAAAAGCCAAGCTTGAGGAAGCGCGCGAGGAGAAGGAAGATGCCAGTTAACAAGGCCACTAAGCCAGCGAGAGCGACGTACCTGGGGCTGGCGATCGGGGCCATGCCCATGAGGCTGCCCGCCAGTATGGCCGCGGTAGCGGAATCGGCGGCCACCACGAGATAGCGCGAAGAGCCAAAGATCGAGAACGCAACGAGGGGCAGCAGAAGCGTGTACAGGCCAGTAATGACCGGCATGCCGGCAATTTTCGTATAGCCCAGCGACTGCGGGATGTTCAAGGCTGCAAGCGTTAGTCCCGCCAGCAGATTCTTCGATACTCCCGACCATTGAAAAGGCCGCAACCCTTGGAAGATGGAAAAGCGATTCGTGAGACCAGAAGCAGGACCAGGGCGGTTAGACATGAAAGGCGCTTCCCGACCAGCGGTCATTCAGAACATCGATTTGCTCATCGGGAAATGCAGTCCATCCCGATCGGTCAAGCACATCGACAACGCAGCAGAGTTCGTTTTCCATGATGGGCCATCAGGCGGCGCCTCTCAAACTCAAGAAGCGGCCTCTATCTAAGGGCGTCATTATACGTTGAACGGAGTGATACCAAAGTACCGCCAATACCAACGTCCAATTGCCCCGCGCCCGCGTGTCTGGTGTGATGGCCTCGTCGTAGCCGACGCAATCGAAACAGGCGTCGGAGAATTGCAGCAGGAGGAACACCATGAAGAGGGAAGAATCGTTCAGCAATCCTACTTGTGCCGACCAGACGCTTATGGCGGAACGCGAGTTATCGGCCTTCATTAGCGCAGTGACGGAGTTGTTTGGTCCTGAGCAGGCTAGGCTCTCGGCGGAGGACTGGCTCGACGAATTGGAGTCGATGGATAGTCCACTTCGACCCACAAGTCGAAATTGGCGAGCGGTCACGGGCGCAGCCTCTGCGAGATTGGCAAATCGGCTGACGTCCGCACTGCACTATCGATCAGCGGCCGTCCCGTCGAATTGTGCGAAAGCGTCGGCAATAGCTTCCAGATGCTTTGCCTCTCCGATTGTTGTCTCTTCGCCGTAGGGCGCATCGTCTACCCATCGCTTGTTTTGCGATGAACCGAATAAGCTTTAGCCAACCAAAGAGAGGTTATATGTCAGGCATGAGAACAGCAGTCATGACCGAACCGCAGCAAAATACGGTTCCAACTCACGAGCCTGGTCAATCCGTTTTCAAATCGATCCTGCCCGATGACATCGACTGGAAGCCCTTCGCGGCGTTTCCACCTACCGTCCGCCTCGCAGTCATCGTCGGTGATCCCTCGGAGCCTGGCCCCTACACAATCAGGGTCAAAGTGCCGCATGGCGTGAAGCTAATGCCGCACCGGCACCCCGAGGACCGAGTCTACACGGTGCTATTCGGCATTTTCTACATCGGCCTGGGCGACCAGTTCGATGCCGACAAGTTGCAGGCCTATCCGCCCGGTAGTGTCATCGTTCTGCCAGCAATACTTCGCATTTCCACTGGCAAAATCCAGTGAATACGTCACACAAGTGGCGGCGATTGGTCCTCTTGGGCTCGAATACATTAGCGCAAAAGACGATCCGCGAAATCACTGCTCAGGAGGTAGAAATTTGCTGACCATAGCCTAAGGTCGGGAAGCAGTTGCACCTTTGGCAGTGGAATGTTTAATCTTGCAGGGCGAACTTTCACACGCGAGCCGAGAGTATGGTTCGGAGTGTGAAATTCGCACGCTACCTCGGAAAACACCCGATGGAGACCGATCCCGTCCCAAGGCCGATGAGCGCACCCGAAGCCGCAAAAAAATCGCCTGCCCTCGCCCAGGCGGTGGCCGCGCCACTCACGCGCGCCGCGATCTTCCTGGTCGGGAAGCTCAATTCGGGCTCTGAGAATCGCGCCACCCTGCGCTCGTTCTGTGGGGACCTAGCCGGCCTGGTGCGCGCGGTGGAATTTCGCGACCTCGAAGGCGGCCTTTCCTGCGTTGTGGGGTTTGGATTCGAAGCCTGGGGCATCCTTTTTGGGGAGCCCAGGCCTGCGGAACTCCATCCCTTCCGCGAATTTCGCGCCGGCTCACGCCACGCTGTCTCCACTCCAGGCGACTTGCTGTTCCACATCCGCGCCAAGCGCATGGACTTATCCTTCGAGCTCGCCACGCAAATTATGGCGCGCCTCGGAAACGTCGTTTCTGCGGTGGACGAAGTGCAGGGCTTCCGTTACTTTGACGACCGCGATCTCATGGGTTTCGTCGACGGAACGGAGAATCCCAGGGGCGAGGCTGCGGCCGCCGCCGTGGTCGTCGGCGACGAAGACCCTGACTTTGCCGGCGGCAGCTACGTCATCGTGCAGAAATATCTTCACGACCTCACCGCATGGAATGCGCTCTCCACCGAAGCTCAGGAACGCATCATCGGCCGTACCAAACTCTCTGATATCGAACTGGACGACTCCGTCAAGCCAACGTCCGCGCACAACGCACTCACCACCATCGTCGAGAACGGAAAAGAAATCAAAATCCTCCGCGACAATATGCCCTTCGGCCGGCCAGGGTACGGTGAATTTGGAACCTACTTCATCGGCTACAGCCGTTCGCCCCGCACCATCGAGCAGATGCTCGAGAACATGTTCGTCGGCCGTCCACCTGGCAACTACGACCGCATACTCGACTTCAGCCGCGCCGTCACGGGAAACCTGTTCTTCGTACCCTCGGCAACATTTCTAGAAAACATCGCCAACGATCCGATTGACGCTGATCGAACGAACAACGCACCGACCGAGGAAGACCACACCATCGACGACCAGCCAGCGGGTGCAGATTCTCCCGTCTCGCCCACAGCGGCCGAAACTTCTTCATCCACCTCATCGGTGCGCGACGGTTCGCTCGGCATCGGTTCCCTCAAAGGAGATATAGGACATGAATAACCTCCATCGCGAGCTTGCCCCCATTTCCGATTCAGCATGGGCTCAGATCGAAGAGGAAACTTCGCGCACGCTCAAGCGCTATCTTGCCGGCCGCCGCGTCGTCGACCTGCAGGGGCCAGCTGGCACCGGCCTTTCAGCCGTCGGTACCGGCCACCTACGGACAATCACCGCCCCCGCCAAAGGCATCGTCGCGAGGCAGCGTGATGTGAAGGCGTTGGTCGAGCTACGTGTTCCATTCGAATTGGAGCGCCAGGAAATCGACGACGTCGACCGTGGCGCGAACGATTCGAACTGGCAGCCGGCGAAGGACGCCGCGCGCCAGATCGCTTTTGCCGAGGATGCCGCTATATTCGAGGGCTATGCCGCCGCCGGAATCGGCGGCGTCCGTCAGGGAACCAGCAACCCGATCATGACTCTCCCCGCCGACGTGCGCGAGTACCCGGATGCAATTGCCCAGAGCTTGAGCCGGCTGCGTCTCGTCGGCGTCAACGGCCCCTACGCAGTGCTGCTCGGCGCCGACGCCTACACCGCACTCGCCGAAACCAGCGACCACGGATATCCCGTGTTGGAACACGTCAAGCGCCTGATGAAAGATCAAATCATCTGGGCGCCCGCTATTGCCGGCGCTTTCGTGCTCACCACCCGTGGCGGCGACTTCGACTTGCACATCGGCCAGGACGTCTCTATCGGCTATCTCAGCCACACCGATACGGCTGTCCGCTTGTACCTGGAGGAGACGTTTACTTTCCTGCTGCTCACTACCGAAGCCGCCGTGGCACTGGTTCCTCCCGCGAAGGCAAAGAAAATGTGACGCCGGGGGGCGGTTATTCTCACGCCTATCGGCGGTCGGTCACAGAACCCGCATCGGTGTGGCGCGACCAACACGCATGCCGCAAGCAAAAAGAATGGGGCGGGCGGTTTAGCGCCAACCAAGAGCTGGAGCGACCGTAGTCAGAATCGCCTCCATGACATGCGCATTGTAGGCGACGCCCAATTGATTTGGGATGGTTAGCAATAGGGTATCGGCCTCCGCGATCGCCTCGTCTTTCCTAAGCTGCCCGACGAGAATATCTGGCTCAGCGGCGTAGCTGCGGCCGAAGATCGCCCGTGTGTTTTCGTCAAGAAACCCGATTTTGTCTTCTTCCTGCCCGCTGCGTCCGAAATAGGTCCGATCACGGTCATCGATCAACGGAAAAATACTGCGGCTTACGGAAGTGCGCGGAGTACGCGTGTGGCCAGCTTGCTTCCAGGCTGCGCGAAAGGCGCGAATCTGCGCCGCTTGTTGGATGTGCAGCGGCTCGCCCGTCTCGTCGAATTTCAGGGTTGAGCTCTGCAGGTTCATTCCCAGCTTCGCGGCCCACTCTGCGGTCGCGTTGGAAGCGGACCCCCACCAGATTCGATCGCGCAATCCTACAGAGTACGGCTCAAGACGTAGTAGTCCCGGAGGATTGGGAAACATTGGACGCGGGTTAGGCTGCGCGAAGCCCTTGCCGCGCAGCAACTCAAGAAATTCTTCGGTATGCCTCCGGCCCATAGCTGCATCGTCCTCGCCCTTATTCGGGCGGTAGCCAAAATAACGCCAGCCATCGATGACCTGCTCGGGAGAACCGCGGCTGATTCCCAACTGGAGTCGGCCGCCGGAGATTAGATCCGCAGCCCCAGCGTCCTCCGCCATGTAGTGAGGATTCTCATACCGCATGTCGATCACTGCGGTGCCAATTTCAATCTTTCGCGTTTTAGCACCCACCGACGCGAGCAGCGGAAACGGAGATGCCAGCTGCTGCGCGAAGTGATGAACCCGAAAGTAGGCTCCGTCCATCCCCAGGCGCTCGGCCTCCACCGCGAGGTCAATGGATTGCAGGAGCGCGTCGGACGCCGACCGCGTTCCTGACTGGGGTGAAGGTGACCAATGACCGAATGAGAGGAAGCCAATTTTCTTCATTCAAATATGGCGGAGAGGAAGGGATTCGAACCCCTGATACCCTTTCGGGTATGCCGGTTTTCAAGACCGGAGCCATCAACCACTCGGCCACCTCTCCGGATATTACAGTTTTACTACAGTTCCGACGTCGGATGACAGGCTGGTTATCGAAGGCCAAAAGCCCGTGAGTGGAACTCCATGACTTCGGTGAAGTGATCCAGGAAATAGGGGAGGCTGTGGTCGCCGGGATAAGGATGATACTCGTGCTCTACTTTTTCCTTCTGCAGTTGCTCGTGTAAGGCGGCAGCGCCTTTCTCGAAGCCGTAATCGTCCTCCTGTCCGCAGTTGAAGTAAATAGCCATCCTTCGCAGGAGCGCCTGGTTCTTGTTTGCCAGAACGAACGGACTATTTTCTTTCCAGTGGGCCATGTCGATCGGGCTGCCGAAGACCACTGCCAGCAACTTCCCCATGGGAGCGCCGGAACGAGCCGCGGTGTCGAGTTCCTGCGGAGATTCGGTGATCAACGCGGCGCTCTGGGCGCTGACGGCCGAGAACATTTCGGGACGCGAAAAAGCAAAACGCAACGCGCCATAGCCGCCCATCGAAATGCCGCTGATCGCTCGATTGCTCCGACCCTTCGATATGCGGTATTTCGTTTCGATGAGGGGGATGAACTCCTGCAGAAAGAAGTCGCTGTAGCGCACCGAGCCGTCGGCCGAATTTATGTAGAATGTGCGTCCGCCCTCGGGTGCAACGATCAGGAATTCTCCGATCTTGTGCTGGCGCCGGAGATCATCGAGCAGCGTCCATCCTCCACTGTTAAACAGGGTTCGCTCGTTGTCGCCGAGGCCGTGCAGGAAATAGAGAACAGGAAAGGTCGAGCCGGCGCCATAGCTGGCGGGAAGGTATACGCAGTAGTGGACCTCATGCTTCAGAATCCGGCTGTTCAGCGCGTTGCAGTCGATGCGGCTCTGGGCACGCGCCGAGAGCGAAACTGAAAAGATGGCGAACAGCAGGATGATTCGGGGCAGGCGATGCATCGATTCAGTTTACTCGTAGCGTAGAGCCTGCACGGGATCGAGGCGAGCGGCGCGGCTTGCCGGGTAAAGACCCGCTGCCAGGCTGACGAAGAATGAGAACAAAAGGGCAAAGCCTACCAGCCACCACGGCACCGACCAGAAATGTTCTGCTGGAAAAGACTGGCTCTTGAGATACACATTCGTTCCCAGGTTGATGACCTGCCCGATGGCCCAGCCGAGAGCAACCCCGACAATGCCGCCGAGAATTCCCATGGCGCCCGCTTCCGCGAAGAAAAGTCTCTTGATGTCGGCATCGCTGGCTCCAATAGCTTTCATAATGCCAATTTCGCGGCGGCGCTCGAGGATAGCCATGACCAACGTGTTTACAATCCCGATGAAAGCGACAGCCAGCGCGAGGCTGCCGAAGATTCCGAGAAAGACGTCCAGCACTTTAAAGAACTGCTGTATGCTGCGGCTGGCATCGATGATCGAAAAGGTGTTGAAGCCCATTTTCTTGACGGCGTCTTCCACCTTCTGCACCTGGCTCGGATTTTTCACTCGTACATTCACCGAGGAATAGACCGGCTGATCGCTGGCCGCGCGGGAAATTTCGCGCAGGTCCGTAGGCTGCATCACATGCAAGCTCTCGGCCAGTCCGAGCGGAAGAAACACTCGCGCCCGGGTGGGCCCGCGCATGCTCTCGGGATCGAGGTCGGCCACGCCGACAATCTTCAGCTTCTGCTCACGCGAAACCACTGAATAGGCAGCGCTCGCAACGTTCTGGCTTTCTGACGCCGGGGCGTGGTCAGTCGCGGTAGTCGAGGGCGCGGTCGGCGCCGCCTCGCGCTGGGCATACCGCATGGTCAATTCCTTGCCCAGAAGCGGAGCGGCCAATTCCGCTACGTTGGTTTCGTCGACGCCGGCCTTCGGAGTTTTTCCCAGAAGTTCTTCGGCGAATGCTTTCTGAAGAATCGCTTCGGGAGCAACTTCCGACGAAAAGAACCGTCCCTGCACAGTTTCGAATGCGTCATTCGATTTGTCAGAAGCAGGCAGTGCCGCAACCATGGTCAAGTGTGGTTTATCTTCGTAGCGCAGTTCTGTGATGAAGCGGATATCGGGATAAGCTCCGAGCACGTTGGGCAGGCGCTCGATTTCCAGCCGCGTGGGTTCATCGAGGATGCGGCTTTCGGCAGGGGCCGGCCCGCTTCGTTCTTCCTCGCGGCCAAAGTTGCGCAGGTCGCGGCGTGAGGTAACAACGACTGTGTCGAACAAACCGGACTTCATCAAACGGCGCGACGCGAGCTGCTGCAGGCCGATTCCGAGGGAGAGCATTGCCACCAGCGACGCGACGCCCACCGAAATGCCGATGGTTGTCAGCGAATTTCGCAGAACAGATTCGCGCAAGTTCCGCACCGCGAGTTCCGCTAGGTCGGGAACCTTCATGGCCGCTCTCCCTCGCCGCTCGCATGAGTCATTCCAACTTCAGTGGCCAGGTTGGATTCGTCGCCGACCAGCTTGCCGTCGCCTAAGAAGATGAGCCGCTGGGCGTAGCGCTCGGCCAGAGCGCGCTCGTGCGTCACCATGACGACCGTCATTCCCAGTTGCTGGTTGAAGTCGCGGACCATATTCATGATCTCGGTTCCCGTGCGGCTGTCGAGATTGCCGGTAGGTTCGTCGGCGAGCAAGAGTTGAGGCCGGTTGATCAGCGCCCGAGCCAGCGCCGCGCGCTGTTGCTCCCCACCCGAGAGTTCGCTTGGCCGATGGTTCATGCGCGCCTGCAGTCCTACCCTCACGAGGGCTTCGCGCGCCAGGTTGTTTCGCTTTCCGCGATCGACCTCGGCAAAGCGCATCGGGAGTTCCACATTTTCCGCGAGCGTCATGCTGGGAATCAGATTGAAGGATTGAAAGACCATACCGACGGTGTGCAGGCGATAGCCGGCCAGTTCCTGGCGCGATAGTTTCGCGAGATCGCGGTCGTGAACCACCATGCTGCCCGAGGTAGGCCGGTCGAGACCAGCGATCAAGTTCAACACCGAAGACTTTCCGGAGCCCGAGCTGCCGAGGAGCGCAACGAATTCACCCGCGCGGATTTCAAGGGTCACGCCATCGACCGCCCGGATGAGGGTCTCGCCCATGTGGTAATGGCGGCAGAGCTGTTCGGCGTGAATCGCTACGTCGTGGTTCTGCGGGGATGGATGCAGGCTCCCCATGCGCTAGCGGACCTCACCCTTCAACACTCGCATGGCGTCGGGAGTTTTTGCGTCGCCGTTGCGTCCCGGAACGGAGTTGCCGTTAACGTCTACCTCGATCGTATCTCCCTCGCCCGGCGCTAGGAAAAGATTGTCTTCCACTCCATGCTGCCGGGTGTAGAGGTCGTGGTAGCGGCCGCGAGCGGCATAAAGTTGCTCGTGCGTGCCGCGCTCGACGATCTCCCCCTGCTCCATTACTAAAATCTGGTCGGCGCGACGGATGGTCGAGAGCCGGTGAGCGATCACAAAAGTTGTTCGGCCCTGCATGAGATAAGAAAGTCCGTGCTGGATCATCTGTTCCGATTCCGAGTCGAGGCTCGAAGTGGCTTCGTCGAGGATCAGGATGCGGGGCGCGGCCAGAATGGCGCGAGCAATCGAAATCCGCTGCCGCTGGCCCCCGGAAAGTTTCACGCCGCGTTCTCCAACTACCGTGTCATAGCCGTCGGCGAACGATTCCGCGAACTCATCCACGCGGGCGATGCGGCATGCATGCATGATTTCTTCATTAGTGGCAGCAGGACGCGAAAACGAGACGTTGTCGCGAATCGTTCCGTCGAACAGAAAGGATTCCTGCAGCACCACTCCCAGACGGGTGCGATAGGAATCGAGGCGGACGGTGCTCAGGTCGGTGTCATCTACCAGAATTTTGCCTCGGGTAGGCACGTAGAAGGCAGAGATCAGGCCGATGGTTGTCGATTTTCCTGAGCCGGACGAGCCGACCAGTGCGGTGACGGTGCCGGGTTCGGCGCGGAACGAGACATCCCGCAACACGTCGCGGGTTCCGTCATAGCTAAAACTTACTCGATCAAATTCCACGGCGCCGCGAATGTCGCCCAGCGCGACCGCGCGGCGGGGATCTTGATCTTCGGGGCGCTCGCGCAGAATCTCCTGAGTGCGCTCAAGCCCGGCCAGAGCTTCGGTGAGCTGCGTTCCAATGCCGACGGCCTGAGCCATCGGCGCAATCAGAAAAGCGAGCAGGGCAGTGTAGGAAACCAGGCCGCCAATCGACATGGTGCCGGCCATGATCTGGCGCGCGCCCACGAACGTAACCACCGCGCCCACCACACCTAGAAGCACGGCTGCCGAGAGACTCATTACCGAAGTGGCCGTCAGGGTGCGCATGACGTTCTCAAGCAGGCGCTTCACGCCATTCGCGAACACGGCTTCCTCGCGTTCCTCGGCGTGATAACCCTTGATCACGCGAACTCCGCCCAGCGACTCCGTGAGGCGGCCCGTGACCTCGGCGTTGATCTTGCTACGCTCCCGGAAAATGGGCCGAATGGTGCTGAAGGCCTTAGTTAAAGCGATGGCAAAGCACAACAGAAAGCCGAGAGCAATGGACGTCATCACCGGACTGATTCGCACCAGCAGAACCAGCGCAATGCCCGAGGTGAGCAGTCCACCGGCAAAGTCGACCAGCCCGGTTCCCAGCAGGTTTCGTACACCTTCCACATCGCTCATGATGCGCGACACCAGAGTGCCTGTTTTGTTGACGTCGTAAAACGCCACCGGAAGCCGTGAAATGTGCGCCTGGACTTTCTGGCGCAGTTCGGTAATCAGGCGCTGCGCCGCCTTCGACAATAACTGAGTCAACAAGAACGACGTGATTCCCTGAACGACCGTTGCCCCCAGCACCACCAGGACGAGGCGATCCAGCAAGTGCAGGGAACGCTTCGGGATGACGTTATCAAATAAAAACTTGGTGGAGTAAGGCAGCACAAGGCTGGCAACCCGATTGATCGCCATCAACAGAAAGCCCAGGCCAAGCAGGCCAATGCGGGGACGCGTCAACTCCCAGACAATGGGAAGAATGGCTCGCAGCCGCTGGACTTTGGGGGGCTTCTGGACTGGTTTAGGATCTGTACTCAATCTCCTGTTGGACTCCGCGCAACCCGAATTGGCTTCATTATTACTGCATTGTGACATGGCTGGGCTGGGCGATGTATCCTCGGGGCGTGGCACGTCCGCCTTCGCCGGAGCGCTCTCCAACCCTGGGCTTATTGCTCGGTCTGCTCGTCACATTTGCGGCAGTGGTGGCCTACTCCGCTTACATCACCTGGCAAGTGGCCGGGCTGCGCAAGCTGCAGGCTGAGTTAATCGACCGCAACCGGAAAGATTCGCTGCAGTTGCTGCGCATCCAAAATGATCTCAACCTGCTCGCAGTCGCTATGCGGGACATGAGCGACAACGACGAGCCCTATCCTCTTACAGCCTGGGCCGCGCAGTTTCGGCGCATCCGCGCGGATCTGGATGATGCCATGAACCTGGAGGCCAGATTGGCTCCGACCAGCCGCACGGCCGAGCAGAGTGCTTCGCTCAGCAGTTCGCTGGCACAGTTCTGGGATGCGGTGGACCGCGTGTTTGCCCTCGCGAATGCGGGCGACGAGAAAGGTGCGAGGGGGCAGATCCAGCTTTCACTGCAGGCGCGGCAGGCCGCGCTGAGCACGAACGTGGCGCGGTTGCTGGTGCAGAATAGCGAAAACGAAGAGCAAGCCGCGCAGCGGATTGTCGAAATCTATGACCGCGTGCAGCGGCAGGTCTATGTGTTCCTCGCCGCGACGCTGGCGGCGATTGCGCTGACGGGGTTTTCCATGATCCGGTGGAACCGGCGGTTATTTGCGCGCATGGCCGAGCTTTCGGAGCGGCGCAGCGAACTGGCGCAGAAACTGATTGCTACGCAGGAGTCGATGTTGCGCCATATTTCGCGCGAGTTGCACGACGAATTTGGACAAATCCTCACCGCGATGGGTTCCATGCTGGGGCGCGCCGGATCGCACGCTCCGGAAGGTTCGCCTTTGCGCACCGATCTTCTGGAGGTGCGGCAGATCGCGCAGGATACGCTGGATCGAGTTCGCAGCCTGTCGCAGGCGCTGCATCCCGTGATGCTGGATGAGGCGGGGCTCGAGGCGACGCTCGACTGGTACATCCCCACCGTGGAACGCCAGACGGGAATTGCCATATCCTATAAGAAGCAGGGCGAGCCGTTCGATGTGCAGGGCAGTGCGGCGGTGCAGGTCTACCGGGTGCTGCAGGAGGCGTTGAACAATGTGGCGCGACACTCCGGTGCGAAGCAGGCTTGGGTGCGATTGCATTTTTTGCCTGCGGCGCTTGAGTTGGAAGTCGAAGATCACGGAGTAGGCTTCAGCCAGCGGCCGGCAAAGCAAGGCATCGGACTGGTTGCGATGCGCGAGCGATCGGAGTTGATGGGCGGGCGCATTGTGTTTTCCACTCCGGCCGCGGGCGGTACGTTGTTGCACTTGAGTGTGCCGCGGGAGAAGGTTGAGTTTCGGGAAAAAGATCAAGCATAAGAAAAGCTGAATATGACAAAGAAGATCACAGTACTGCTGGTCGACGACCACAGTTTGGTTCGGCGCGGCTTCCGGCGCATGCTGGAAGATGAAGCGGATATGCTTGTGGTCGGCGAAGCCGGCGACGGAGAGGAAGCCGTCCGGCAGGCGCTTGAACTGAAGCCGCAAGTCGTGGTGATGGATTGCGCGCTGCCTAAGATGAACGGCCTCGAAGCAACCCGACGGATTCTTGAGGATTTGCCCGAGACCGCGGTGCTCATGCTCAGCATGCATTCGGAAAGCACCTGGGTTCGGCAGGCGACTGAGGCCGGGGCTAAGGGATACATCCTGAAGAATGCGATGAATCTGGAACTGGGGCCGGCGGTGAGGCGCGTGGCCGGAGGAGAAACTATTTTCGATCCGCAGGTCGAGCAGCAATCGGCGCTAAAAGGCGAGCGCAGCAGCGGGCTGACTCCGCGCGAACTGGAAGTGCTGCAGATGATTGTCGATGGCAAATCGAACAAGGAAATTGCCACCTCGCTCGATCTCAGCGCCAACACTGTTGCCGTGCATCGCGCCAATATTATGAACGCGCTGGGCATCCACAAAACTGCCGAGCTCGTGGTTTACGCGATTCGCGCCGGGCTGGTGAATGTTCCGTAGTCGCCCCGTGAATCGTTCCCTGAATTGTTCTGTGAATCGAAGATCCTTTCTGCGCAGCATGGCGGGAGTAGCGGCGGGGTCGCAGTTGCCGCTGCTGCGGGCTTCTGGGCGCGGCAACTGAGGCGGCCTCGCCCGGCTTTCGTTTTGTCGACGCAACCTCCAGCGCCGGCATTCAATTCCAGCACAACAGCGGCGCTTTCGGCGGAAAATTTCTGCCGGAAACTCTGGGCTCGGGCTGCGCTTTTCTCGATTATGACCGCGACGGCTGGCAAGACATTCTTCTCATCAACGGAATGGATTGGCCGGGCCACAAGCAGCGGCGCTCCACGCTGCGCCTTTACCACAACAACGGCAACGGCACTTTCACCGACGTCACTGCCCGCGCCGGGCTGGATGTTGAAATGTATGGCATGGGCGTGGCCGTCGGCGATTATGACAACGACGGATTCCCGGACATCCTCGTCACCTGCGTTGGGCAGAACCGGCTATTCCACAACACCGGCAAGGGAACTTTCACGGACGTGACCAACGCCAGCGGCCTGGGAAAGCGCCAGGCGTTCAGCACCTCCGCTCTCTGGTTCGATTACGACCGCGACGGCCTGCTCGATCTTTTTGTCTGCAACTATGTGAAGTGGTCGCCCGAGCACGATGTGTTCTGCAGTCTCGACGGCAAGCACAAGTCTTATTGCACTCCCGAAGCTTATCGCGGCGAGACCTGCTGGCTGTTTCACAATCGCGGCAACGGAACTTTCGAGGACGTCACCGCCTCCAGCGGAATTTTCGACAGCAGCTCCAAATCTCTTGGCGTCGCCATGCTCGATGATGACCAGGACGGCTGGCCCGATCTGCTGGTCGCCAACGACACGCAGCCCAACAAGCTCTATCGCAACCAGCGCAACGGCACTTTCAAAGACGCCGCGGTCGAAGCGGGCCTCGCCTTCAGCAGCGAGGGCAAGGCGCGAGCCGGCATGGGCGTTGACGTCGGCAGATTTCACCAACTCCGGCCGTCCCGGCGTGGCCATTACGAACTTCGATAACGAGATGACCGGCCTCTACGAGTTCAGCGGGAAGACCTACGAAGACGTTGCAGCGCAGGCGGGAGTGGGTCTGGCTTCGAAGAACAGCCTGGGGTTCGGATGCGTCTTTCTCGACGCCAATCTCGACGGCTGGCTCGATCTCGCCGTCGCCAACGGCCACATCGACGAAACCGTGCGCAACATTCGCGGCAACGTGGGCTACGCGCAGCCTCCGCTGCTGTTTCTCAACAACGGCAAAGGCAGTTTTCATGATGTTGCCGCTGACGTTGGCGGCGGATTCGATCAGCCCAAGGTAGGACGCGGTCTGGCTTATGCCGACTTCGATCGCGACGGCGACCTCGACCTGCTGCTGACCACCAACAACGGTCCTGCATATCTCTACCGCAACGATCAGCTCGCCGGAAATCGCAGCATTCGCTTTCGGCTGGTTGGCACGAAGTCGAACCGCGACGGAATCGGCGCAACCGTGCGCATTGTCTCCGGCGGCTTGAGCCAGTCGCGCATGGTGAAGAGTGGTTCCAGTTATCTTGTCGCAATCCGAGCTTCCGGTTACATTCGGCCTCGAAAAACGCGACCGCGTTGAGCGCGCCGTCATCACCTGGCCCAGCGGCAGAACCGAAGAATTCAAGAACCTGGCGGCGGGACGATGCTACGAATGCACGGAAGGTAAGGGAATCTCGCCGCAGGATGGATTTTGATCACCGTTCGAACGAATCTCAAGGTCGGCTGATAGTTCCGCTCGCGCTCAAGTCAATGTCAACCGATTCGCTCACTTTCAGAAACAAATTGCTCGGATTCTTCATTCCCCAATTCGCATAGGGAACCGCGAAGTGAAGGGTCGCGGTCCAGTGATCGGAAGACACCTCTACTTCAGCCGGAACCGTTAGTTCATGGTCCGCTCCGTGGATGGCTGAAGATTCCATGAACCCGCACCGAAGACTTTCCCTGCAGCGGCACAGTTCCCTCGATGCGATCGGGACGGAATGCAATCTCCGGATAGCGGTCGCTCTCCAGCACTTCCCGATGCATTTTCCGGTCGCGCATTCCGCTGCCGCTGTCGCCGCTCCTCGCGTCCACCACAATTTCGCCGGTGAGCCTTCCCGACTGGCGGGATCGAGGTGCAGAGAACCTTGCTTCAAGCGGAAGGTTCCGCGAACCGTGTGGAGCACGTCGCCAAGAGTGAAATTGACGGTGGTGTGCTGAGGATCCAGCCGGAACGCCACGTCCGGCGCGGCAGTCGCGCTGCCCGCGAACCCGAGGAACAGCAATCACTGCCAGGAACAGCCGGCGCACGCGACCACGGCGAACTGCTGGATGTCTGTTTTCATTGGGTTATGCCGTCAACAGTCCCCACCCCAGCGTGAGCCCGTCGAGGGCGAGGTGAAAAGGCGAAAGACTTCCGACGTGCAGGGCCAGCAATCTGCGAAAAACTTCGGGATGCTTTCGAAAAGCTTGCAGAGTTCGCTGCTGAAACCAGGGCGGCCGTCGAGCGTGAGCATCAATCGCGCCATCAACAGAGGACGCAGAGCCAGGCGGCGGTGTGCGGCCTGGTAATCGGCGAGATTGCCCGAGTCGAAACAGCTTGCCAGCACAACCGCCTGGCCGAAGGAAAGGCCGAGACCTTCGCCGGTGATGGCATCGACGGTGCCGGAAGCATCGCCGATCAAGGCGACATTTCCTCGCCAGACGCGCTTCAGCTTGCGATTCGCAGACACTGAGCCCCGCTCGGCAGAAGCAGTCTCCGCTCCGCGAAGCCGGGCGTTGAGTCTCGGGAAACGCGGGCAAAGATTCTTCCAGCCGAAGCTCAGGATCGCGTGAGGCCACGGCCACACAAACTTGCTCGCGGCTCACGGCTGTGGCATAGCCCTGGCTATGCTTCGCCCCAATATATTTCCATGCGGTCGGTCCAGGGCGCGACGCGATAGTGGCGGCGAAAAGCATATCGAAGAGTTCGTTCGAGAGTGAGCATCGAGCTTCGCCCAGCGGCGCGCACGCGAGTTCGCTCCATCGGCTCCCACAATCCATCGGGCTCGGATCGAGCGCTTGCCCGAGCTGGACTTCCCGGCCGGAAATCCCTGTGACTGCGGTCTGCCAAAGCAGATCGACTCCCAGCGCGGCCGCTCGCTCGATCATGATGCGATGCAAGGTGGTCCGGCGAATCGAAAGACCGCGAGCCGCCGCAAGGGAAATCAGCTTCCGCCGACAACTCTTGAATTCGAGAAAGCGAACGCCGCGGAGTGGCAGGCGTCGGCGGCAGGCACGGCAACGCCCAGTCGTTCCAGCGCCGTAATCGCATCCGGCATCAGCGCTTCCCCGCAGGCTTTATCGATCGGCGGCTTGGCACCGTCGGCAACCACTACACGCAATCCCTGCTGGCGCGCGGCGATCGCCGCCGCCAGCCCCGCCGGTCCACCGCCGATCACGAAGACATCTGTCGAATTCAGCAACTACCGACCTCACCATTGCAGAAGCAGAAGCTCCGAACAAAACCCCGGTCCCATGGCGGCCAGCAGACCCAGCGTGCCCGGCTCAGGACGCCGGTTCTTCATCACGTCTTCGAGCACGCACAGTACGGAAGCGGAAGAAAGATTTCCCACTTTGCGCAGGCAATCCCAGGAGGCATCAAGTTGGCCATTGTGCAGCCCCAGCGCATCGGCCGAAGCATCGAGCACCTTCGGGCCTCCGGTATGCAGAACGAAGCTCTTCAGGTCGTTCGCTTGTGCCCGTTGTCGGCCAGAAAAGCGTCCACATCGCGCCCTAGGTTTTCCCGGATCAGGGTCGGAACCTCGGTGGAAAGTATGATGCGGAAGCCTTTCTCGGAGATGTTCCAGCCCATCATGTCCTCGGTGCTGGGATAGAAGATCGATCGGGTAGCGAGAATCTTGGGCCCGGAACTCCCGGTCCCGGAATTCTGCGCGCCGTTCGCCTCGAATTCCGCCCCGGTCACAATGACGGCGGCAGCGCCATCGGCGAACAGTCCCGAGGAGATCAGGTTTGCGACCGACAAATCTTCCCGCTGCAGGGTGAGCGAACACAGCTCTACCGATACCAGAGCCGCGGCCTGCTTGGGATAGGCGCGAACGTAATCGGAGGCGCGCGCGATTCCGGCCGCGCCCGCCACGCATCCCAGGCCAAAAATCGGAGTGCGGCGAATGTTGGCCGGCAGCTTCATGCGGTTGATCAGCATCGCGTCGATGGACGGGCTTGCGACTCCGGTGACCGTCGTGAAGAACAAGCGCTCCTAAATCCTCTGCCTCTACGCCGGCGTTCTGCAGCGCAAGGCACAGGGCCTGCTCCCCCAATTCCTGCGCCACCCTGATCCAGATGTCGTTGGCCTGGCCCCAGGTCTTGATGTCGACGTACTGCTCGGCGGGGATCGCGAGGTAACGGCCATCCACAGTCACGTTGCGGTGCAGCCGGGCCAGCAGCAGAGGATTCTTGAGTTGGTCTCCCCAATAGTCCTGAAGCCGTTCGAGAAGAACTTTTTGAGTGTAGTAATGCTTCGGGAAGGCGCTCGCCGCGCTTGCGATCCTCATGGATTCTGACTCCTGAAGTCAGTCCCGGCGCGCAAACCGCCGCAAAGCCGACCGAACCTAGGAAGCCTTCTCCCGATTCGATATGTGGGCTTTTTCGATTGTACACAAGGGACGATTGGCGCCGACCTTGCTATTGTCGCAGAAGAGGAAATTCTCGGTTGTCACGGGATTGTAAAAGAGAAATCCCGCAGACGCGCTCCCATTACCTTGCTTTATTTCAACCACTTATTTCAACACTACGATCGAAAGAGGAGAATTCCCCTGTTTGTACGTGAAGAGCGGGTTCAGATTGCCGCTGTTGACCCCAAAGGCCTGAATTCCCGCACCCGAGCCCTGGTTTCCCACAAACAAATATCCTCCGTTCGGGTCCTCGGCCAGAACACTCGGATTACTTTCCGTGGTGAAGGCAAAGGTGCTGGTCGAAGTAGTGAGCGACACAGGCAATCCAGTGGTGGGATCGATCGAGTACACCGCAACGTTGTTGGATCCCTGATTCGCTACGTAAAGATATTGTCCGGCGGCATCCAGGGTCAGTGCGAACGGATTGCTGTAAATGTCATCCAGCGGAGAGTTGACCACCTGCGTCAGCCCGCCGCCCGCCGGAGCAATGGCAAAAATAGCGATGGAATTCGATCCGGTATTCGCCACGTAAAGATATCCGCCCTTCGGATCGATCGCGAGCCCATTGGGATTAATGCCGGCGGTGCTGGTCGGAGGGCCGGCCAGAGTAAGCACTCCTGCGTTCACGCTGTAGGTTACGATCAATCCAAGCGGGTCGCTGGCCGCGCTGACGTAGAGGATGTCGCCCGCCGGCGTCAACTGCAGGGCCAGCGGCGACAACCCCACCGAGAACGGAGATCCGTTAACCTGCGTGAGCCTCCCGGTGGAACTATCGATCGCGAAAACCGAGATGTTGTTCGATGCGGCATTGGCGACGTAAAGGAACCCGCCGGCTGGGTCCATCGCCAGAAGTTGCGGCAGCGAGGCCAGGGGTCCAATCGGTGTTCGTGGAAAATTTTCGATTAGAGTGCCGTTGCTCTGCACGACGAACTGGGAAATATCATCCTCTCCCTGGCCCGGATTGGACGCATACAGGTACTTTCCGGAAGGATGGAGCGCCAACGAACGCGTTCCGTCGCCCACCGTGTACGGGCTTCCCGAAAGTTCCGTCAGCGTGCCAGAGTAGGGATCCTCCCGGTAGGCCGCTATTTGATTGGCAGCCGGAAGGGCCGCATAGACATAATGGCTCGAGGTGCTGCAGCCGATTCCCCCGGCAATGCCCGCGAGGGCGACGCCCAGCATCAATGCTTTCCGAAGCATCCGTGACTCCTAAGAGAATTTGAAAGCGAAGAACCATCATACCGGGCGACGGGACAGGCCGGCATTGAATCGAGATAATCTTCTATCATACGGGGACCGGCGAGAAAAAGGGGCGCATACCTCACGCATTATTCCATCCGGCGCGGCCACGGAGTCTCGGAGACCCGGAATCTCGGCCACGCGGCGAGGGCCTAGTTCGTCGCCCCGCGGTCACTCCTGTGATGCGCTGCTGATCGACGCAGGTTGCACGCAGCCAGGGGGCCGCCCGACTCAACATTCCAGGATACTTTGCTTTACCGGCCGAATCAGCAGCCGCTCAGTGGGCCGGACTCGGTGTGGGAGCGCCGGTAGGATCATGCATTAGGGACTTCGTTTCTCCGCCGCGCAATGCCAGCCGCAAGCGGTCCAGATACACATAGACGACGGGCGTCGTAAATAGCGTCAGCGCCTGGCTCACAATCAGTCCGCCGACAATCGTAATACCCAGGGGACGGTGCAGCTCGGAACCAGTACCCCTGCCCAGAGCCAGCGGTAATCCTCCCAGCAGAGCTGCCATCGTGGTCATCATGATCGGGCGGAAGCGCAGCAGGCAGGCATCGTAGATGGCGTCCACCGGCTTCTTTCCTTCCTTGCGTTCCACTTCGAGCGCCACGTCGATCATCATAATGGCATTCTTCTTCACCAGCCCGATCAGCAGGATGATGCCGATGGTTCCAATCACATTCAGCTCGTTGTGAGTCAGCAGCAAGGCCAAAAGGGCGCCCACACCCGCGGAAGGAATCGTAGAGAGAATCGTAAACGGGTGAATATAACTCTCGTAAAGCATGCCCAACACGATGTAAACGGTAACCACCGCGGTAATAATCAGCACCAGTTCGCTCGAAAGGGAATCCTTGAACGCGGCCGCCGTGCCCTGGAAACTTGCCTGAATTGTGGCCGGGAAACCGATCGAGCGCTGGACTTTTTCGATAGCTAGCGTCGCTTGTCCGAGAGCAGCTCCCGGAGCCAGGTTGAACGAGATCGTAACCGAGGGAAACTGGCTCTGGTGATTCACCGCCAACGCTATGTTAGAGGGCTGGAAGTGAGTGAATGCCGCCAGCGGTATGGCTGTGCCGCTCGTGGAGCGCAAGTAAATATTCTGCAAAGCCTCGGTGGTCTGTTGATACTCCGGCGCCACTTCCATCACCACGTGGTATTGGTTCAGCGGCATGTACATCGTCGAGACCTGGCGCTGCCCGAAAGCATCGTAGAGCGCGTTATCGATGTCCTGTGCCGCCACTCCTAACCGGCTCGCGGTGTCCCGGTCGATCACCAACTGCGCCTGCAATCCTTTATCCTGCTGGTCGGTATTTACGTCGCGCAGTTCAGGCAGGCTGCGCATTTTCTGCAACAGCAGCGGACCCCAGTTGTTGAGTTCATTCAAGTCCTCGCCTTGTATCGTGTACTGGTACTGCGCCTGCCCGTAGCGCCCGCCAATCGTCAGGTCCTGCTGCACTTGCAGGAACAGCGTCGCTCCCGGAACCACCGCGAGTTTACCCCGCAATCGATTGATCACATCGTCGGCACTAACGTAGCAAGGGTTCCAGAAGTGGGGGGTCTGGCACTGGCCGCGTTTATCGAGTGGCTTCAGCATGACGAAGAACCGGCCCTGGTTGGTCGCTCCGCCTCCGCCCGCGAACCCAACCGCCGTATCGACCGCCGGATCCTTCAGTATGATTTTCACGAACTGTTCCATCTTGCCGCTCATGGCCTGA
The DNA here is from genome assembly GCA_963827005.1 of uncultured Acidobacteriaceae bacterium. Classification (GTDB taxonomy): domain Bacteria; phylum Acidobacteriota; class Terriglobia; order Terriglobales; family Acidobacteriaceae; genus Sulfotelmatobacter. The sequence goes on along the minus strand of CAWGZD010000002.1, from coordinate 24,905 downwards.
AAGGAAATATCCTGCGCGGCCTGTACCGATCCCTGAAGCCTCCCCGTGTCCTGCTGCGGGAAGAAGCCCTTGGGCACGATGATGTAGAGGTATACGCTCAGGCAGGCCACGAGAATCGTCACTACCAAAGTCACGGGCTGATGCGCCAGTACCCAGGTGAGCGCGCGCTGGTACGTCGCCAGAAGGCTGTCGAAAAGCCATTCGCTGACCCGATAGAAAACGTTATGCCGTTTGTTCGATTCGCCTGGACGCAGGAATTTGGCGCACATCGTCGGCGTCGTGGTCAACGACACCAGCAGCGAAACTCCGATCGCGATGCTGAGCGTGACCGCGAACTCGCGAAACAGCCGCCCCACAATTCCACCCATCATTAGCAGCGGGATGAACACCGCGACCAGCGAAAGGCTCATGGAAAGCACGGTAAAGCCAATTTCCGCCGCTCCCTTGAACGCCGCCTGCACCGCGTCCATCCCCTGCTCTACGTAGCGCGTGATGTTCTCCAGCACCACGATGGCGTCATCCACCACGAATCCAGTAGAGATCGCAAGCGCCATCAGCGAAAGATTGTCCAGGCTGTAATCCAGCAGATACATCCCGCCGAAAGTGCCCACCAGCGAAAGTGGGACCGCAATGCTGGGAATCACCGTCGCCCGCACCGTCCGCAGGAACACGAACACCACCAGAATCACCAGCACGATCGAAATCAGCAGCGTGGATTCAATGTCTTTCACCGACGCCCGGACCGTAATCGTGCGGTCCGAGACAACCGCCAGTTTGATAGCCGGAGAAATCGAGGACTGCAGATAAGGCATCAGAGCGCGCACCCGGTCCACGGTCTCGATGACGTTGGCAGCAGGTTGCCGGAAAATAACGATAAGAACCCCTGGCTTGCCATTCGCCAGGCCGAGGTTGTGCACGTCTGCCACTGAGTCCTTCACCTCTGCCACGTCTCCCAGGCGCACCGGGCCGCCGTTATGATAGGCAACGATTAACGGACGATACTGATCCGCGGTAAAGAGTTGATCGTTGTCAGTGAACGTCCAGGAGGTTTTGTCGCTCGATACTTGTCCTTTGGCCTGGTTCGCATTCGCCAGATTGAGCGCGTTGCGCACCGTGTCCAGGCCCACTCCGAGCTTGTTGAGCAGCATCGGATTCACTTCAACCCTCACGGCCGGCGGCGCCGAACCGTAGGTGAACACCTGGCCCACTCCATTCACCTGCGCGAGCTTCTGCGCCAGAATCGAGTCGGACGCGTCATACAAACGCGGCACTGGAACCGTGTCCGAGGTGAGCGCCAGAATCAGAATAGGGGCGTCCGCCGGGTTGATTTTGCGATAAGTTGGATTGCTCGGCAGATTGGCGGGAAGCTGGCTGCGAGCGGCATTGATGGCCGCTTGCACATCGCGGGCCGCGGCATCGATGTTCCGGTTCAGATCAAACTGCAGTGCGATGCCGGTCGAACCTAGTTGACTCGACGAGGTCATCTGGTTCACGCCTGAGATACGTCCGAACTGCCGCTCCAGTGGCGTGGCTACGGCAGAAGCCATCGTCTCCGGATCGGCGCCCGGCAGCTGTGCGCCCACACTGATTACTGGAAAATCAACCCGCGGCAACGAAGCCACCGGCAAAGAATTAAACGCAAGAATCCCGGAGAGCAGCAGCGCCGCCGCCAGCAGCGACGTGCCAATCGGTCGCCGGATAAATGGAGCCGAGATACTCATCGTCTAACTCAACTTCTCCTGTGGCAAATCAAGAGCACCTGTCATCAAGAGCGCCTGTCATCCCGAGCGCAGCGAGGGACCTTGGTTCTTGCCGCAGGTGTTGCCACTGCCGGCAAACACCAGGATCCCTCGCCTTGCTCGGGATGACAGCCGGTCATCCCTGAAATTGCTTCCATCGCCTAAATCGTTTAATCCGCCGGCATCTCCTGCGGAATCGGATTGCCGATCTTGTACTTCGCAAATCTTTTTGCCAGCCGGTCGAACCACAGGTAAATCACCGGCGTGGTGTAGAGCGTGAGCAACTGGCTGAGAATCAGACCGCCCACGATCGTGATGCCCAGCGGCCGCCGCAACTCCGCGCCTGTGCCCGACCCAGCGCCAGCGGCAAACCGCCGAGCAGCGCCGCCATGGTCGTCATCATGATGGGACGGAAGCGCAGCAGGCACGCCTGAAAAATTGCTTCTTCCGGCGGCTTGTGTTCTTCGCGCTCGGCCTCGAGAGCGAAGTCGATCATCATGATGGCATTCTTCTTCACGATGCCGATCAGCAGAATGATGCCGATCAGCGCCACCACGGTAAGATCGTTCCCTGTGATCATCAAAGCCAGGATCGCGCCCACGCCCGGCCGAGGGCAGCGTAGACAGAATCGTGATGGGATGAATGTAGCTTTCGTACAACACACCCAGAACGATGTACACCGTGATGATCGCCGCGAGAATCAGGAAAGGCTCACTGGCAAGCGAATTCTGAAATGCGGCTGCCGTGCCTTGAAACGAGGCGTGAATGCTCGCCGGCAGCTGAATTTCCTTCTCCGACCTGTTCAATGGCTTTTGTGGCATCACCCAGTGAGGCTCCAGGTGCGAGATTGAACGAAAGCGTCACCACCGGAAATTGTCCCTGGTGGTTGACCGCGAGGGGCGCGTTTGTGGTTTGCATCTTCACAAAAGTGGAGAGCGGAACCGGAGGCTCCGCTGGTGCTGGCCGCAGCCGCATTGGCGGTGGGCGCACCGGAAGCCGGCGTCGTGCTGCTGGGGCGAACGTAGACGTCGTCCATCGCGTCGGGCGTCTTGCGCGAAGTTCGGCAGCACCTCCAGCACCACGTGGTACTGGTTCAACTGCGTGAAGATGATCGAAACCTGCCGCTGCCCGAAGGCGTCGTACAGCGTGTTGTCGATAGCCTGCGGAAGGATTCCCAGCCGCGACGCCGTATCGCGGTCGATCGCGACGGTTGGTCCTCAGCCCGCCGTTCAGTTGGTCGGTGGCCACGTCGCGCAGCTCCGGCAGCGCTTGCAGTTTCTCCACCAGCTTCGGCGTCCACTAGCGCCAGTTCCTGCGCGTCCGCATCTTCAATGGAGTATTGAAACTGCGTGCGGCTCACGCGATCTTCCACCGTCAGATCCTGCACCGGCTGCATGTAGAGCGTGATCCCATCCACTTTGGCCAGCTCCGGCTGCAGCCGCCGGATGATTCCCGAGGCGTCCGTGTTGCGCTCGTCGCGTGGCTTCAAATTGATCTGAATCCGGCCGCTGTTGGGAGTCGTATTCGTGCCATCGACGCCGATGAAAGACGACAAGCTTTCCACGTCCTTATCTTTCAGAATCACCTTCGCCAGTTCCTGCTGCCGCTGCGACATCGCGTCGAACGAAATATTGTCCGGAGCTTCCGAAATGCCCAGAATCACGCCCGTATCCTGCACCGGAAAAAATCCCTTGGGCACGATCACGTAGAGAACCAGCGTGAGCACCAGAGTTCCGAAGGTGACGAACAACGTTGCCGTCTGATGTTTCAGCACCCACTTCACCGTGCGCCCGTAAAAAGCGATCACGCGGTTGTAATAATCCTCCGTGACCTCGTAGAAGCGGCCCTTCTCGCCTTCCTTGCGATGCTTGAGCAGCTTGGCGCACATCATCGGCGTCAAGCTGAGAGAAACTCCGGCCGATACCAGAATGGTCACCGCCAGCGTGACCGCGAACTCGCGGAACAGCCGGCCGACAATGTCGCCCATGAACAACAGCGGAATCAGCACCGCAATCAGCGAAACCGTCAGCGAAACGATGGTGAACCCGATCTGCCCTGACCCTTTCAGCGCCGCATCCAGCGGCGAATCTCCGGCCTCGAGATAGCGGTCGATGTTTTCGATCATGACGATGGCGTCATCCACCACAAAGCCGGTGGAGATGGTCAACGCCATGAGCGTGAGGTTGTTCAGGCTGTACCCCAGCAGGTACATCACGCCGAACGTTCCCACGATCGACAAGCGGAACCGCGACGCTGGGAATGAACGTAGCCCGCAAGTTTCGCAGGAAAAAGAAAATAACGATGACCACCAGCACGATGGTCAGCGCCAACTCGAACTCAACATCCTTCACCGATGCGCGGATCGTCGTGGTCCGGTCGGTGAGAATCTGCACCTTCACCGCCGAGGGCAGCGATGCCTGCAACTGCGGCAGCAACTTCTTGATCCGGTCGACGACGCTGATGATGTTCGCTCCCGGCTGGCGCTGGATGTTCACGATCACCGCGGGAGTCTGATTCATCCATGCCGCGAGCCGCGTGTTTTCCGTGCCGTCGATCACGTTGGCCACATCGCTCAGCCGCACCGGCGCGCCGTTGTGATAAGCGACCACGATCGGCTTGTACTGCTCGCTGGAGAAAAGCTGGTCGTTCGCGCCGATCGTGTAGGACTGCCGCGCGCCATCGATCACGCCCTTCGCCTGATCCACATTGGCCTGCGGCCAGCGCCGTGCGAACATCTTCCAGGCTCAACCCGTAGGAAGCGAGCGCCGTCGGGTTCACCTGAACTCGCACGGCGGGCTTCTGGCCGCCGCTGATCGAAACCAGTCCCACGCCCGGCAACTGCGAAATTTTCTGCGCCAGCGCGGTGTCGGCGAGATCCTCCACCTTCGACAGCGGCAGCGAATCCGAAGTCATCGCCAGCGTGAGAATCGGAGAATCGGCCGGATTCACCTTGTTGTAGATCGGAGGATTCGGCAAATCCGCCGGCAGGTACGTAGCGGCCGCGTTGACCGCAGCCTGCACCTGCTGCTCTTCCACGTCAATATTTTGGTCGAGACCGAACTGCAGCGTGATCACGGAACTGCCAAACGAACTCGTCGAGGTCATCTGGCTCAGTCCGGGAACCTGCCCGAACTGCCGCTCCAGCGGCGAAGTCACCGACGACGCCATCACGTCGGGATCCGCCCCCGGATAAAACGTCACTACCTGAATTGTCGGGTAATCGACTTCCGGCAGGGCGGAGACAGGCAATTGCAGAAACGCCACCCAACCCACCAGCAGCACGCCCACCATCAACAGCGTGGTCGCCACCGGCCGGAGAATAAATAACCGTGAAGGACTCATGAACCCGGAGTTCCTGGCGCGGGCGCGCCGCTCCGCTCGCATTGTTGCCTGGGGCCGCTGTCGCGCGGCTCAATCGTGCTGCCGGTTTGCAGTTTGTCCTGGCCGTCGGTCACCACCGTGTCCCCAGGGTTCAGTCCGCTGGTAACCACCGCAGTATTGCCCTGGGTCAGCGCTAATCGTCACCGTCCGCGCTTCGACCGTCTTGTCGGGCTTCACCAGATAGACGAATGTTCCCTGCGGACCGCGCAGGATCGCCGCCGTGGGCAGCACCGTGCTGTTCTTCCGCGTCTCCAGCAGCAGGTTTGCGTTCACAAACTGGTTGGGCCAAAGCTGGTTGTCTTTGTTATCGAAGACGGCTTTCAGCTTCGCGGTTCCGGTCGTCTGATCGATCTGGTTGTCGATCGTCTGCAGTTTGCCCGTCGCCAGCTTGGTCTGATCGTCGCGGCTGTAAGCCTCCACCAGCAGAGTCGAATTCTTCATGTGCTGCGCCACGGTCGGCAACTGATCCTCGGGCAGAGTGAAGATCACCGCAATCGGCTGCAGTTGCGTGAGGATCAGCATCGGATTCGTGTCGGCTGCATGCACAATGTTTCCCGGATCCACCTGCCGCAGCCCGACCCGGCCGGTGAACGGCGCCGTGATGTTGCAGTAGACAAGCTGCAGCTTGGCGTTATCGATCTGCGCCTGATCCGTGCGCACCTGGCCGTCAAGTTGATCCACCAGTGATTTCTGCGTATCCACCTGCTGCTGCGCAATGCTTCCGGAAGGAATCAGCGTGGTATAGCGGTCGAGGTTCAACCGCGCATCGCGCAGCGAAGCCTGATCCTTGAACAACTGCGCCTGCATCTGCTCCAGTTGCACCTGGTAGGGGCGCGGATCGATCAGGATCAGCAAATCGCCTTCTTTCACGATCTGCCCTTCCTGAAAGTTGACGCGCATGATCTGGCCATCGACGCGGCTCTTTATATTCGCCGTGTAGAACGCCGTCACCGATCCCAGTCCAACCAGATAGACCGGCACATCCTGCCGATCCACCTTCGCCACCGCAACCGAAACCGGATGCGGGCCCGCAGCTTGCGCCTTCTGCTGTTTGGACTCGGCGCCGGTGCAGGCCGAGAAAGATGCGCAAACAATGCCCAGCGCGACCGCTGATATCAGCGGCAGCCAGAAGCGATTGTCGAGCCGTAGTCTTTCCTCAGAAAAATTCGCAGCAATTATTTTCAAGGTCTTTACCCGTTGTAACGCCGTCCGTTGCAACTCTTCACAAGAGCGGTGGAGTACCTGCGATTCATTAGACGTATTCATTTCGATTCGGTTGCGGCACCTGTCAGGCATTGGATCGTCTCACGCTCAAGATCCTCCCGCTGGAGAGACTCAGGCAGGGACCGGAACGCAGATGTAATACAAGAACCGTACAAAACCAGCATCAACCGTGCGGCGCGGCAGGTCAAGAGTACGGCGAAGGTTTTACAAATCTTTACGCCCTTTGACCGTGCTTTACCAATAGAATACGGCCGCTTTACGATCGAGCGGCTTGCAACGCGGCGGGCGCCGGATGCCCCGCCTCATACGCCGCGATCTCCGCTTCGTGCTGCAAGGTCAGCCCAATATCATCCAGCCCGTTGAGCAGGCAATGGCGCACGAATTCATCGATCGGAAACTTTGCACGAAACCCCTGATCGTCCCGCACTTCACATTGCTCCAGATCAATAGTGAGCTGGTAATCGTTGATCTCGCGCGATCGCCGCATCAACTCAGCAACCTCGCCTTCGCTCAGGCGCACCGTAAGAAAACCGTTCTTCGTGCTGTTGTTGGCAAAGATGTCGGCGAAGGAAGACGAAATCACGGCGCGGAATCCGAAATCCGCCAGCGCCCACACCGCATGCTCGCGCGACGATCCGCATCCAAAATTTTTTCCCGCAACCAGAATGCTCGCGCCCTGGTAGCGCGGCTCGTCCAGAGCAAACCCAGCATTCTTCTTCCCGTCGGCATCGAATCGCCAGTCGTAAAACAAGAACTGGCCAAAGCCCGTCCTCTCGATGCGCTTGAGAAATTGCTTGGGAATAATCTGATCCGTGTCCACGTTGATCCGGTCCAGCGGCGCCACGCGCCCCCGATGCATCCGAAATGGTTTCATAGAGCGCTCCTCTCTGTGCGGCTCACCCCAGCGTTGTCATCCTGAGCGAAGCCGCTCTTCAGGCGTAGCGAAGGATCTCAATCTCAACGGACCTCGCAGGAATCATCCCCATCACTGAAACTTCCAATCCCGAATATCCGTGAAGTGCCCCGCAATCGCCGCCGCCGCCGCCATCATCGGACTCACCAGATGCGTCCGCCCTCCGCGTCCCTGCCGCCCTTCAAAATTGCGGTTGCTTGTCGAAGCGCAGCGCTCGCCTGGCTGCAGAATGTCGGGATTCATCCCCAGACACATCGAGCATCCCGACTCGCGCCACTCGAATCCGGCATCCAGAAAAATCCGGTCCAGGCCTTCCTGCTCCGCCGCGCGCTTCACCGTCTGCGATCCCGGCACCACCATGGCGCGCACCTTCGCGCTCACGTGATGTCCCCGAGCCACGCGCGCCGCCGCCCGCAGATCTTCCAGCCGCGAGTTGGTGCACGATCCAATAAACACTCGATCGATTCCGATATCTTCAATGCGCTTCCCCGGCTCGAGCCCCATGTATTGCAAAGCCAGCTCAGTCGAGCGCCGGTCAGCTTCCTTCATGCTCCCCACATCGGGCACGCGCCCGGTAACCGGCGCGACCATGCCAGGATTCGTTCCCCACGTCACAAACGGAGAAAGCTGCGCCGCATCAATTTCCACCACCTTGTCGAACGCCGCGCCTTCATCCGTCGGCAAGCTGCGCCAGTATTCGACGGCTTTCTCCCATTCCGCATCCCGCGGAGCAAACCGCTTTCCCTTCACATACGCAAACGTCGTTTCATCCGGAGCCACCATCCCCGCCCGCGCTCCGGCCTCAATGCTCATGTTGCACAGCGTCATGCGGCCTTCCATCGAGAGCCCCCGCACCGCTTCGCCGGCGTATTCGATCACGTGTCCCGTCGCTCCATCGGTGCCGATCTGCCCGATGATCCCCAGCGCCAGGTCCTTCGCCGAGACGCCTTCCGCCAGCCGCCCGCGCACGTCAATCTTCATCGTCTTCGGCGTCTGTTGCGCCAGGCACTGCGTCGCCAGAACATGCTCCACTTCTGACGTTCCAATGCCAAACGCCAGCGCTCCAAAAGCCCCGTGAGTGCTGGTATGGCTGTCGCCGCAAACAATCGTCATCCCCGGCCGCGTCAGCCCCAGCTCCGGCCCAATCACGTGCACGATCCCTTGCTGCGGCGAATCCATGTCAAACAGCAGCACGCCGAACTCCCTGCAGTTAGCCTGCAACGCAGCAATCTGTTTAGCGGCAATCAGATCGGTAATCGGAGTCCCGCGCGGCTCGGTAGGAATGTTGTGGTCCACGGTAGCCACAGTGCGCGACGGCTGCCGCACTTTTCTTCCCGCAGCACGCAACCCATCGAAAGCCTGCGGCGAGGTCACCTCATGGACCAGGTGCAGATCGATATAAACGATCGGCGACCGCCCGCTAGGCTCCGCCACCAGGTGCGCATCCCAGATCTTCTCGAAGAGTGTTTTCTTTGCTGCCATAGGTTCTGAATATCCAGTTTTTCACACCCCAGTCAGTGGGGGCAAGGCAGCACGGGCTGCTACAGCTCATATGGGGACAGCCGCCCTCGGCTGTCCGGCGGCCCAGGTGTATCGCGCCGCTAGCCCCCACTCCTACGCTTGTCATCCTGAAGGAGCCCTTCGCGCGACTGAAGGATCCCATGCACCCCTCAATCTCCTCGAACCCCTCAAGGAGTTCTCTGATCGGTCGCCGGTGTATGCGAGCACAACGTCCCCGCACCTTTTCCACAGCCTCATTGTGACATCTGACCTTGCGCACAGCCCCACGGTCGCGCGATCATAGTCGAGGCAGTGACGGTCTGTCACAGAGCAAGCCGACCTGCTCTAAGTCCCTTGTTTTCTAGATTTTGGTACCTAAGTCCTTTGCGCTGCGGATTTTGCGGGGAATTTCCTGCTAACGTGATGATTCCAGTGAAGGGGGGAGGGGGTATCGCGATTTTTGCTCACCGCTCCCTCTCAGCGTCCCCGTTCTGGCAGCTTCCTCTAAGAATTATTTCTCTGTCCCTCAGGTATCATCTGAAGCTGGTAAGTTAGCCTGTGTTCCCCTGCGTCCTCTGTGGTAAAGAATTTTCTGCAAATTAAAGTTAAGAATGATCAACGGCAAGCACATCGCGGTCGTAATGCCCGCTTACAACGCGGAGAAGACGCTCGCGGTCACGGTGGGCGAGCTGCCAGACCTGGTCGATATCCGCATTCTCGTGGATGATCACAGCTCCGATCGCACCGTCGACCTCGCGCATCACCTCGGCCTGCTCGTTTTCCAGCATGATCGCAACTACGGTTACGGTCGCAACCAGCAGACCTGCTACCGCGAAGCCCTGGCCGCCGGCGCCGACGTAGTCATCATGCTTCACCCGGATTACCAGTACACGCCGCTGTTGGTCACAGCGATGGCCAGCATGGTGGCCTATGGTGTGTATGACGTTGTGCTGGGCTCGCGCATCATCGGCGGGACGGCGCTGCGCGGCGGCATGCCGTTTTACAAATACGTCGCGAACAGGCTGCTCACCGCGTTCGAAAATCTTTTTCTAGGCGTGAAGCTCTCGGAATACCACACCGGCTACCGCGCCTTCAGCCGCCAGGTTCTGACCGAACTGCCGCTGCTCGAAAATTCCGATGACTTCGTCTTCGACAATCAGATACTCGCCCAGTGCGTATACTTCGGCTTCCGCATCGGAGAAGTTTCTTGTCCCACGAAGTACTTCGAAGAGGCTTCGTCCATCAACTTCCGCCGCAGCGTGAAGTATGGTTTCGGCGTGCTCGCGACGGCCCTGCAATTCGCCTTGCAGAGAGCAGGCTTGATCCACCTTCCCCGCTTCAGCGACAAAGGCCGCAAACTCGAGCCCGGCCTTCCCACGTACTACGCCCGCCGAACCACCCGCCCCGCGTAGGACCGCAGGGTTTGAAATTGCCCGCGAGAGCGAACGGATTCGCTCACTTCTTCTTCGACAAAAATCCCAGCACCTTGCTGGCGAACTCATCCGAGAATCCGAACCGCGCCTTGGCTCGCGAGTAAAGATCGACTGCCTTCTTATCCAGCCAGATCATCGCCGATTTCTTCCAGCTATCCTGCGGACGCGCAAAGTAATCGGTCGAGTGTCCAGTAAACTTCTTATCCGGGTCGAGCGTGTAGTAATAGAGCGCCACGCTCTTGCGCGACTGTCCTTCCGGACACGTCAGAGCATCCGGAAAGCCGTGCAACGACCGCTCGTCGGTCGTAAAGATGAGCGCATGATTCAGCAGCGGCGAATACTTCGCCGCGCATCGCGCCATCTTCCCATCTTTCCGCTCCCACAGCTCGATCGCGCCGCCCCATTCTTCCTGCCACTCGGGATTCAGATACAGAATCAGGTTCACGCGCCGGTGCCAATGCGTGTGGAAGTGGTGCATGGAAAAGTCAGTATGCACATTCAGGTAGCCGCCAGGACCGGACTGGTGCAGTCCGCCGCCTTCGAGCGTAGGATCCGCCATCAGGTTCGGAATCCCGGTCAACTCCGAAACCCAGGCCACAAACTCCGGCGAGTTCAGTTCGTCCGTCACGGCGCCGATCGTGGCCGGGAACATCTCGCGCTTGGGCATGCCCAGTTTATTTTCGTTGGCGTGCTTGTACTGCGTCCAGGCGTCGCTTGCAGCTTGAGGAAACTCCGCGGCCATGTCGAGCGCGATCTCGGGATCGAGAAATCCCTTCAACAAAACATGGGGACAAGGATTGTTCTCCCGGTATTGCCTGACCAGTGCAGGCAACGACGATTTCCACTTTTCATAGGGAAAAAGCCGGACGGATGTTTCGACAGCCGTCGCAGTAGCCATCAGATGAAATCTCCTTAATCTCTGGATTGTATCTGATCGACCATTCCGAACCGGCAATTTTGCCTCGCAGAACGCCCGTCTTCAGTGCCTTGAGGGGATCCGGCAAACGAGCACCGCTCTGTTCTGGTAGACACAATCTAGGTTGGCACCGTCGGGTTGCTGCACGACAACCCAGTTCACGCCGTAGTCGCTTTTCAAGCGCATCAAGCCTCCTAAGCGGAGTTTCGTCCAAGGGCTTTGCGCTTGCACTTGCGCCCACCAATCCTCGGCTAACGGAGGAAACATGCTGACCGCGCCGCTGTCTTTGGATAAGTCTGCCAGGCGGCTCCGCTGGGCCAGACTACGGAAGCCGTTGGTGTCCTCCCCGGGCAGGTTTGTGAAATTTGGATCGAGCGCAAACAGGGCATCGACCGGCGTGTTGTCACGCACCCAGACAAATGCCTGCGCCCACGGGTTCTTCGGAGCAACTCCGGGCCACTCGATGTGAGCGCTCTCCGGAAAGAGCACTCGCTGCGCGAAGAACATTCCAGCGCAAAGCGGCACAAACAGCGCGAGCCAGCGCCAGACTCGATTCTTCAACACGAACTCGCCCAGGAGTCCGCCCATGATCAAAAACATCAGGATGTAAAGAAGGTGCAAGCAGCGCAGCGGCTGCAATCGAGCCAGGCTTTCGAAGCGCGCCGGCAGATCGATCACCAGCGCAGCCGAGAAGTAAATCAGGTCGTAAATAATGAGGGAGCGGCACACCAGAGCCAGCCGCCGCCATTGCCGCTCGCGCGCGATGCGTTCGAACCACCAGAACAACGCCACGGGGGCAAGAATGCCCAGCCATTCATACCACTCCCACCGCTGGATGTAGTGAAACCCATGCCGCAGCGCGGCGGCGTGGTAGGCGGGCGAAGCGGGAGGGTCGAGCGAAATCCCAAACGGCAGCAGGGCGCATAAACCACTCACCAAGGGCAGCGCAGATGCCGCCACTTTCTTTTCAGATTTATTCGCGTCAAACTTCTTCCCGTCAAATTTCTCCACGATCACGAGAAGGAAACAGAAGGAAAATGCAAACACCGCCATCAGCGGATGGACGCTTCCGGCAAACGCCAGCCACAGCACAGCCCGCACATACTTCTTCTCTAGAGTCCGGGCCACGGCGAAGACAGCCGCGAACGCGGCCAGGTTTCGCGGATTCAAGTACTGGTCCATGATGTAGAGCGCGGTTCCCGCGACTGGAATCGTCAGGAGCGCGGCGACCAGGCATACTCCGCCCCAGCGCGCCCTCGCATCCGCCGGCCTCTCACCTGAAAAGCACAGACCGCTCACTTCCCAGCAGGCGAGCAGCAGAAGAAAAATAGACGCTACATGCCATAGAAACAGCCCGGCATCGAAGGGGATGTGGGTCACGCGCAGAAAGAAGGCAATCAGGTTCGGGAACAAGGTCAAGCTGGCGTGCGACGCGAAGAACTCCTGCCCGAAGGGAAACAGCTGGGGATGCAGAATCTTCTCCACGCCCGGAAGGTAGATTTCTGCATCCTCGGCGTATGGATGATACCCGTGTACCGCGAGCGCGCCCGCGGTCACCAGCAACAGCAAGAAAATATTCAGCGCTTTGTGTTTGTCAGGATGTATTTGGTTCACTCCGCCGTCGCAGCGGCCATTTTCGGCGGAGCGTCGCTTTGCCTTCGCTTCCGTTCCGTAGACCACGAAGCGGCTGCATAAGCCGCCAGCACCACATACTCAGGATCAATCGGCCGCCGGTAATAGTCTTCCGGGTGGGTCAAGTAATAGATTACCGGAAAAAACAGAAATACCAGGATATACGGCATGGCAATGGCAGTGTGGACGCGCCACGCCCGGCGCAGCCCCAGAAAAGTCAGGATCGTAAGCCCGGTGCAGAACACAACGTTGAACGGATCGGCCGGCTCCTCCTGCAAATAGCGGTGGCCGAAACTCCAGAATCCCGTCCACAGATAAACCACCCGGCGCAGCGTCTGCTGAACATACAACAGCCGGTGCGAATTGATGAACGCTAGCCCTTCGTGAAACTTCTTTGACGTATAAGCGATCTCGCCCAACTGCTGATATTCCTGCCACTCCTGCTCGTTATCCGACGGGTGATAACCGGGAGGGCCCCAGTGCCACGAATCCTGATTGTTGCCAAAGTAAACTTCCAGTCCCAGACAACTGCGGAAGGGAATCACTTTGTGAAAAGTCTCGTAGTTTCGGATGAACCATGGCGACACCACGAGGATGACGGCCAGCACGGCTCCCAGTCCCGGAACCAGCCAGGGCTTCCCGCTCTTGTAAAGCCGGTACCACGCCCACGCGCCCAGAAACGGCGCCACCGACATTACGACCGGATCGGTCAAGCCGCCGACTCCGCTGAGCGCACCGAAGCCTACCCAAAGCCAAATGGACGGCGAGGTTTCCAGGTAAAGCGTGACCAGGAACACGAGGCTCATCAAGAGCGTGGTCAAGGTTGTTGCCCAGATGAAATCCGCGGAAAAATAAATTCCGTAAGGAAAGAATGCCCAGCCCCATCCCGCCCACGCGGCCGCCGTTTCGCCAAAGTGTTTCTTCGCGATGAAGTAGATCGGAATGCAGGTCAGTGCCGAGAGCCAACAGTCGAGAGCGAGCGCGGCGATCGCCGAGGCGTTACTGTACACGCCAAATATCTTGAAAATCCCCGCCAGCAGATAAGGAAACACCGGCGCCAGCCATGCGGTCGGGCCAGTCTTGCCAAATAAGGGATTGCTGAAGCCTTCACCCTGCGCGATTGACCTCGCGATCCGTCCCGCTTCTCCGCCGAGCCGCCAGTGGTCGCGATACGGGTCAGTTCGCTCCGGATATAGGAAGCACATCACCACCAGCCGCAACAGCAGCGCGACAACCACCATCCAAAACAGCGAACGCCGGGAGTTTCTCGCAGCCGCGCCCGCTCTTGCGTTCGTCGCGTTCGTTGTTTCGGCGTGGGTTCCGGAATCGGTTCCGGTGCAGGTTTCGGTGTAGGTTTCGGAATGTGCCATAGGCTGCGATCGAGATTCGTCTACAGAGACGAGCCTCTACTTTGCCACAACCGGACATCCTCGTCGAACATCTCCACCAAGCATCTCCGTCAAACGGGTCCGTCAAGCTTGCCTGTCAAACATCCTCGTTATGTCTGTTTTTCCTTCCGATTCCTCCCGCGCCCGAACTCTTGCGAGTTCCCGGGCCTCTACGTAGCATCTAAGCTAGGATGGCCGCCGCCCTCATGCCCGAACGCCTTCGGCCCCAAATGGCCATTGGTGAGATTCTCAGCTTTGCCTACGACACTTTTTGCAGCAACAAAGTGCGTTTCATCCTGACCGCGCTGGGCATGGTGATCGGCACGGCGTCTCTCATCCTCGTAGTGACTATCGGCATGACCGGACGCCAGTTCGTGCTCAACCAGATCCAGGCCATTGGCACCAACGAGATCTGGGCGGAATACCTGGGCGGGGCGCCGCACATCAGCAACTCCAATCCCGATCCGCTGACCATCGACGACCTCGACGCCGTCCGCGAGTTTGTCCCCGGCATCATCGCCTCTTCCCCTGTCACCCAGCTCTCCGATCGCGTCCCGGTGGGCAACGGCCGGGAGAAGGACGTCACCATTCTCGGCGTCAGCCCCGAGTACGTGCGCGTGCGCAACCTGGTGATCCCTTCCGGAAGATTCTTCGATCAGGAGGATTCCCAGGCCCATAACAAGGTCGGCGTCATCACCGAGAAAATGGCGCTGGAAGTTTACGGGTCGCCGCAAGCCGCCGTGGGCAAGGTCGTCAAGCTCACCGGACTGCCCTTCACCATTATCGGAACCTTCAAGGAGCGCGTGGAGACCTTCGGCCAGTCGGAGATCGTCGATAACACGCTGCTCATCCCGTACTCCGTCAGCCGCTATTTCATGGAAGAACCCCATGTGAAGCTCCTGTATTTCTCCATGGAAGATCCTTCGATGGTGATTCCCGCCACGGCGCAGATTAAACGAGTGCTGCAGTCGCGGCACCGCTCGGAATCGGTTTACGACGTTGCCAATCTCACCGCGCTGCTCGCTATGGCGGACCGTGTCGCCACCGGCCTGACCTGGGTGCTGCTGCTGATTTCCATGGTGACGCTCGTAGTCAGCGGAATCGGCATCATGAACATTATGCTGGCGACCGTGACCTCCCGCATTCGCGAGATCGGCATCCGCAAGGCCGTGGGCGCGACCAACCGCGAGATCCGCTTTCAGTTTCTGGCCGAGGCTATCCTTATTTCACTCATCGGCGGCTGCGCCGGCATCGTCATCGGCCTTGCCATCCCGTACTCGGTGCGCTTCCTCACCGAATACCGCGTACCCATCTCAGGCTTGTCCGCCATTATCGCGATTATCGTGTCTTCGGTGGTCGGAGTGATTTTCGGCACCGTCCCAGCCGCTCGCGCCGCCCAGCTCGATCCCGTCGAGAGCCTGCGCTACGAGTGAGGTCCGGTTCTTACGAGTAAGCGACGATTCTGAAGTTTTGAACACCCGGCGCGTGGCCCCGCCTGTCGCCATTTCCGCGCCAATCGCGCAAAAAGCCTCCGGCGATGCCTCTGCCACGAAAAGGTTGCATTTTCCATCCACTCCGAAGTAATATGCATTACGGAGCTTGATCGTAAGCATTCCCGGTTTCTAAACCCTGTACCGCTCGTTCCTAACTTCCAGACTCGTAGTTCAGGCTGTGCAAAAAACATAACGAGGCCGCCGGTCAGCCTCCGTCCCGGTTCGGAGAGTTCAATATGGCGTGGTACGCATACTGCCTTACCGAGCACCAGACCCTTCCCAACGGCACCCGTTCCCGTCGCCCATTTGTTATTGAAAACGTTCAAGGCGTGAATGGAGCCCCTGTCCTCAGCTATCCCAGCGGTGAGTTTGCTGTGATTGTGAGCGAGTACGACCAGAACATTGGGCAACTCGACCAGAAGTCGGCCATCGAACACGCCCGCGTAGTGAGCGGCTGCTTCCGCAATTCCACCGTATTGCCTTTCCGCTTCGGAACCATCTTTGAAAGCGACGACGCCCTCCGCCAGGCTGTCCGGGTTAACCGGCGCGCCTTCGGTCTGAGCGTCGCCCGGCTCCGCGGTAAGTCCGAGATGCACATCAAGCTGACCGTTACCGACGGCTCCCTCCGCGAAGCCATGATCGACGTCATCCTGCCCGACACCGTCGGCGGCGACTATCTTTCCAAGCTGCGCGTCAAGGCGTCCCGCGAACGCGAACGTCAAACCAAGGCCCGCGCGCTCTCCGTGCAGGTCCACAAGCTGTTTAACCCGCTCGAAGAAGAAGTGAGCTGCAAGAAGGTCGCTCCGCAAGGCATGCTGATCGACATCGCGCATCTCATCGATTCCAAATCGGTTGAGAAGTACCAGAACCGCTACACAACCGCCGCCAAGCAGTTAAAAAACTGCGAAGTGGCCATCAGCGGACCCTGGCCTCCGTACCACTTCCTGCCCGGGAAGCTGCGTACCGTGGCCGGCAACAGCTAGTCTTCCTTTGGATCCATTCGAGCCGCCGGCTGCCTTATCGCACCGGCGGCTCGAATCTTCTCCAAGACCATCCTTCGCGACGCCCGCTCCACCCGTCTACGCCATCAATAGTTGCTTTGAAGAGTTGCCATGAATGGTTGCAGTGAATGTGCAGCCTTATGCACTTCGCTTCGCCGCCAGGTCTTGTTCCCCGAACGTCTTTCCTGGCTCAGCTTTTCCTAAGCCTCGGTCCATCAATCAGTTATGGACGGCACCCGGCAAGGCCCGCTACCCGCGGCCTTTGGCTCCGCAAGTGCTCGTTCTCAATGCAATAAAGAGGCCGCAAACCCAAAGCAATGACCTTCACTTTCTTTTCCAGTCAACATTTCCCGAAGTACCGTTCCAGTTCGTGGAGCGGCAACTTGCATCGCCTTTCCTGACAACCCACCAATCTTGACCTCTTTGAAACGTGGCCCCAGCAATGGGGCCGCTTTTTTGTGCCTGGAGCAAAAGGCTTATGTGGGGACAGCCGCCCTCGCCTGTCCGCTGGGCGAAGCCCAGTCTTTCTGCCATGCTGCAGCCGCCGAGTCGGTTAGAAGATTCTCCACACAAAATGCGCCAGCAGCGCGAACAGCAGCAGCATAAATACCCCGCCCACCCAGATCAGGAAGTTCACCGTCATCTTCGTCGAATTGATCTCTTTTTTGTCCATAAGCCTGACGCTACCACACTTTCGCAGGTCCGCCTCTCTCAGATACACTGCCAGCACCTATGACCAAGTCCTTCCGCTTCTTCATTGCATCCCAAACCGCCCTACTTCTGATTTCTCCCATACTGGCCGCCGCACAAAATCCGCCGCAAACCGCGCCACCCATGCATGGCATGATGTCCGCGCCCGCAAACGCTCCATCCGACCAGCAGAATTTCCCACCTCTTCTTCTGCAGCAGCTTTCCGCCATCAAAGCCGCCGCGCTGAATGACGACTACGGCTACCGCCAGCTCGCCCACCTCACCGAGAACATCGGACCGCGCGCCACCGGCTCTCTCCAGGCCACCGCCGCCGCCGAATATGTCGCCGCCGAACTGCGCAAGCTCGGCCTTGAGGTTCGCCTCCAGCCCGTCACCGTCCCGCACTGGGTCCGCGGCGCCGAGACCGCTGCCCTGGTCGAGTACCCCGGCATGGTTCCGAACACAACACAGAAGATCGTTCTCACCGCCCTCGGCGGCAGCACCTCAACACCCGCCGACGGCCTCACCGCCGAAGTAGTCACCGTCGACACTTTTGAAGAACTCCAGGCCCTCGGCCGCGACAAAGTCGCCGGCAAGATCGTCCTCTTCAACGAACTCTTCGACAAGCAAAAAGCCGCCGCCGGACTCGCCTTCGCCGCCTACGGCGAGGCCGTCCGCTACCGCGGCGCCGGACCCAAAGCCGCCGCCGACCTCGGCGCAGTCGCTGCCCTGGTTCGCTCCGTCTCCGGCGCCGACTACCGTCTGCCCCACACCGGATTCAGCTTCCCCGCCGGAATCCCCGCCGCCGCTGTCACCGCCGAAGACGCCGACCTCATCGTCCACCTTTCCTCCCAGGGCAAAATCCGCATGCACCTGACCCTCACTCCGCAAAAGCTTCCTGACGAATCCAGCTATAACGTCATCGCCGATCTCAAAGGCTCCGATCACCCCGAGCAGATCGTCGTCGTCTCCGGCCATCTCGATTCCTGGGACCTTGGCACCGGCGCCATCGACGACGGAGCCGGCGTTGTCATGGCCATGCAAACCGCCGAAGTCCTGCAACGCCTCCACCTTCGCCCCGCCCGCACGCTTCGCGTCATCGCCTGGATGGACGAGGAAACCGGAGGCTCCGGCAGCCGCGCCTACACCGCTGAATACGCCAACGACTTTCCCCACTACATCGCCGCCATCGAGAGCGACGCTGGCGCTGCCCACCCCCTGGGCTTCGACGTAAAAGCCGCGCCCGCCGCCATCGACGCCCTGCGCCCCGTTCAATCCGTTCTCCACAGTATCGGCGCGACCGCCTTCCAGCCCACCACTTATCCCCCCGGCGCCGATATCGAAGCCATGTCCAGCGCCGGAGTCCCCGCCTTCGGCCTCATGCAGGACGGCCGCACCTATTTCAACTATCACCACTCCGCCGCCGACACTCTCGACAAGGTCGTTCCCGCCGAACTCCGCGAAAACGCCGCAGCCATGGCCGTTCTGGGCTACGCGTTAACGAACATGAAGGATCCGCTGCCCCGCTAAAGAATGCGCTAAAGGATCAAGAATCGGGATCACTGCTGCCCGGGGAAAGTCGGGTAGTGGTGCAGTTTGCCCTCGGAGTGTTCGCATTCCTCTTGGCGTCATCCTGAGCGCAGCCGTTCTTCAGGCG
Source organism: uncultured Acidobacteriaceae bacterium (assembly GCA_963827005.1). Classification (GTDB taxonomy): domain Bacteria; phylum Acidobacteriota; class Terriglobia; order Terriglobales; family Acidobacteriaceae; genus Sulfotelmatobacter. The sequence goes on along the minus strand of CAWGZD010000002.1, from coordinate 5,938 downwards.
GAGCGAAGGATCTCGTGTGGATGCCGGCGCGTCCGGGGCGGCTCAGCTCGAGATCGCAGCCGGAACGATATGAACTCAAGCCGCGCCTTAACGCCGATCCGGATGATTCGGGTCGGTGAACTCAAGCAACTCAATGGGTGCGCCGTTTTCGACGATGAACGCGACGCGCACGCCCTCGGATGGGCTGTTCGGCTCAATCAGAATTTCCCGGCCTGCCAGCTCCGACGCAAGGTCACTCACCTCAAAAGCAACATGTGGCACTTGCCGGACCAACTCAGGAACACTTGCATCCGCTTCGAACCGCATCCACTCCACGCCATACTCGCTGTTTTCGTGTCCGACAATGAAGATCTTTAGATGCTTGATGTGGCGCTCGCCCGGCCTCGATTGGTCCGTAGGAATTCCAATGTGGTGATATCGGCGCATGTTTCCTAACCTCCGTCCCGCGATACCGCGAATTCTAAGGAATCTTACTGCATAGAGGGAAAAGGAAACGCGCCCCGACGCAGGCCATCGAAGCGCGAGCGAGTTCGCTGCCGCCAGCGATTTCTTAGCGTTCTTTGCGGCCGTTCTTAGCGTCCTTTGCGGTTAAAATCCTTCAGCAAGTAGTATGTAGGATGCCTAGTATGTAGGATGACCGACAGACCGCCGGAGTCGAAGCGTATACACTCCCGCATCATTTTTATCCGGCGGTTTTGAGAGGGCGCGGCTTCAGCATGCCGTAAAATGCCCTGGAGCCAATCGCAGCTTTCAGCCGCTGAGGGGGCAGCAGTTAAGAGGGGCACGCAGTTAAGTTGTAAGCGGTCAGACATTATCCGGATGTAGCGACTTGAGAGGCCATGAACCGCAAGCTGGTGTGGATCGATCAACCGCATTTTCGGGGCTTTGGCTGCTCCGCCTGCGCCTGGGTCTTCAGCCCATCCGGCGCACCCGCGGGCAACTCTTTCGATGAAATGATGACCAAGTTCGAGTCGCAGCGCGACCGGGAATTTGCCTCGCACGTTTGCGCCGGTTCCGCACCGCCAAAGCCCGGCCAGTAAGCCCGGCAGGTAAGCCCAGCGAGTAAGAACATTTAAATAATCCGCCCCGCATTATGTGGGGGCAGCCGCCCCCGGCTGTCCAGGAGCGCAGCTCCGCACCGGAACCGTCCCATCGAGGCAAGAAATACGTCCTAAAGTTTTAATCGAAGGTGCCGATCTGCCTACTCATCCGGAAGCTCGCTCCCGCTTCCAGCCGACTCCCGGCCCTGCGAGCCTCGAGTGCTAACGGTTCTGTCCCCTTCAACGCGCGGCCGGCTGCTTTCGCCGGTCTCCCCACGAGCACCAGGAGGTTGTATGAAAACACAGCGTTGCATTCTGCGCAGCATCATCGTGAGCATGTTCCTACTGCTGGCCGTCGGCACCGGGTTTTCTCAGGACGGGATCAAGGTCTCCATCCCCTTCAACTTCATTGTTGGAACGCAGTCCTTTCCGCCCGGAGATTACACTCTCAAGCCCCTGCCGCTCTCGCTGAATAAAATGCTTCTCAGAAACCAGGCCGGCGAAGTCCTCACCTCCATCCAGACCAACTCCGCCGAATCCAGAGTAGCGCCCGGCTCCGGCAAGCTGGTCTTCAACCAATACGGCTGGCAATATTTCCTGGTCCAGGTCTGGGAGCCCGGCAGCCGGATCGGACAGCGCCTCGTCACCTCACCCGCCGAAATCCAAATGGCAAAAGCCAGCCACGCCCCCGCCGAACTGGTAGCCCTCAGCTCCGCCCCTCAACGCTAGCCCCAGCCCTCTGATCTGGATTTTGATCCGGGCCGGGTGCCCCATTTCTCGCGTCCTTTGCGAGAAATGGGGATTTCGACCGCCGTGGATGGCCCACCCTTTGCGCACTATGCAAAGGGTGGGTACCACAAACGCCTGCACCTCAACCGCGCTGTCATCCTGAGCGAAGCATGCGGATTCGCCTTATGAATCCGCATGCGCAGCCGAAGGACCCCTACACCCCCGCTCGCGTCTCAGCCGCCTCAGGGAGTTCTTTCACGGGCACGACGAGGGCCCGCATCGTCTATGTAGAGCGGACACCCTCGTCCGCTGCCGTTGACCTCGACCGGGACGCCGCTCTTGAAAGCCAAACAGAAAACCGGCAGCACCGTGGAAGAGCGGCGCTTAAGCGCCGCGTAAAGCGCCCAATCAGGTACCCGGTTTTAGCCGCCGAGGCACCTCAACCGCGCTGTCATCCTGAGCGAAGCATGCGGATTCGCCTTATGAATCCGCACGCGCAGCCGAAGGACCCCTACACCCCCGCTCGTGCCTCAGCCGTCTCAGGGAGTTCTTTCACGGGCACGACGACGGCCCGCATCGTCTATGTAGAGCGGACGCCCTAGTCCGCTGCCTTTGACTTTGACCGTGACGCTGACCTCGAAAGCCAAATAGGAAACCGGCAGCACCGTGGAAGAGCGGCGCTTAAGCGCCGCGTAAAGCCCAACCAGGAAAGCGCCTTCAGCCGCGCCGAAAAAGATTCGTAGCACGGCACAAGGGTGGCCTACTCTTTGCGTGGTGTGCAAAAGAGTGGGCACCACGAACGCCAAGCGGCCTACGCCGCTCGATCCGCCAGGGGGAATCCCGGCCAGCCTACGCCCCGCAAAGAGCAAGTACAATCAGCGCTTCGACACGCACTCAGCGGTCATGTCCTGGTCAATCGCGGTTTGCCCAGATTCGCTAGGGTTCACCTCAAGCGTTCCCCCGATGACATCCTCAGTCTCAGGACAGTTCTCGACGGCATTTACCGAGAGGGAGTTACCTGCCTGGCTCAGACTTGTGAACTCCGCCCAATAGAGTTGACCCTGAGACGGAGCGTTGTTACTTTGCACACCAGTCTTCACGGTGTCACATAGCCACGCCGAGATCGTCGTCTTTGGGTAATTGAACGACGGCTGTTGCGTGCCCCCGTTATAAAGGATGCTCTGCTGAAACCAATTCGCGTTTTGGGAGGAAGATGTCCCCTGCACGTTGTTTGCACAAGATATTGGCGCATAGTTCCCGGACCACTCGTTAACTTCGCTCTTGTATCCAGTTACGTATTCAAGGGACCGGGGCTGTTGGCCGGTCCACCCAACACAGCCAACCTGGCCGGGGCTTCCGCAGATTGTTGTAGTCTGGTTATTGATCACCTCGCAGCCTTGCTTGATGTCGCTAAAAACCGGGCCCGACGTGAAAGTTGCCTTGTCGAGATAACCCGATCCGTTCGCCAGGGTGGCAGATCCGGCGTTATACCAGGCAAGCGCATACGCGAGCGCAGCCGACCCGGCGCTATGCCCCTGCGCACACATGCCCTTGCCATAGTTGCTCCAAATCCCGTTCCCAACTCCGGAGTTGCTGTTGCGGACCCAGTTCAGAAAGGTCGCGGGTCGGCAAGCTGCCGCCAGAATGCTATACGGATTGCCCCCGCCGCTGACGTTTGTGAACTCCCAATCGATCGCCGTTGGTGAGCCCCAGGCGATCTCGACGAGCTGGAAACCGTCGTTAATGTAACCCGTAAGCAGGTTGTTCTGGTCCGTCCCGTTCTCGGCCACATCCCCACCATCGCCTGAGAAAAACACGATTGTCCCAAGTGGGGGCTTCCCGGCCGCCGGCGGCGCAACGCCGAAAACAAAGCTCAGATCGTCATTGCCCGGGCATCCCACGATCGTGGAGGTATAGCACACCATGCCAACGTTAGCGTAGTTTTGGGCAAAGTTCCGTGCGGGGCAGCTGGTCAAGGCTGTCGGCGTGGCCACCGTGCCAAGACTCATCTGCGAATTGGCCTGCGGGGCTTGTGCGAAGATGGCGAGCGCGAGGCCAACCACCAGGACGATTGCGATTCTTTCGGTCATATTGCGACCCCCTTCATGTCGAACTTCCCCGTCGAGCACAAACTCTACTCCGAAACGCAAGAGAGCGAGAGAAAAGATTTGCACATTCTCCAGAGCCCGTCAGGTCAAAAATAGCGGTCGAGAGGTGCGGCTTTTCATGGTAACCTTCCCTCCTCGAAGCCTCTCTTAGGAGGGGACGATGGCCCGAAGCTCACGAATCGTTTCCACGCTTTCTATCCTCGTCGCCCTCTGTTGCATCGTGGCGTCCGGGGCGACGGCTTTCGCCCAATTCGTGACGAGCGCAACTGCTACCACCTCTACCGGCTCCTCGCCATATGGGCCTCATTCAGTTGTCGCTGGGGATTTCAACCGCGATGGGAACCTCGATTTAGCGGCAGTGAGCTATCTACCGGTCGCCAACGTCAGTATCTTTCTGGGAAATGGGGACGGCACTTTCCGCGTAGGCGCCTCTTATGCTGTTGCCGCTCAGCCTTTCTATGCCGCGACTGCAAGCCTCAGGAATAACGGCATACTGGATTTGGTGGTTGGGGATTCGCTCAGCGATGACGTGTATGTGATGTTGGGCAAAGGCGACGGGACATTTCAGCCTCCCGTCGCCTACCCCACGATCGGCGAGCCGGTCCACGTCAGCACAGGCGACTTCACAGGCGACGGCAAGCTCGACATCATCGCGCTTACAGGAGATGGATGCTCCTGCGTAGAAGTACTTCCCGGCAACGGCAATGGAACCTTCGGAGCGTCGATAGCAACAACGGTTCCGTACAACATAGGCGGGTACGCGATGGCCACCGGCCACTTTAATGGGGATAACGAGCTCGACGTCGCCGTGAGTGGATCGTTCGGAACGGCCAGCCAGGTAGACATCCTGCTCGGGAACGGCGACGGCAGTTTCCGCCCAGATGGATATTATCCGGTTTCCCTCGCACCCTATTCCATTGCTGCCGGCCGCTTTAACGGCGAGAAGGTGATCGACCTAGCCGTCGGAGACCTCGAGGCAAGCTACACGAGCGTTTTGCTCGGAAAAGGCAACGGAACCTTCGAGCAGGCCGTGGACTACGGCACATGGTCGCCCACATGGGTTGCGGCAGGGGACCTCAACGGCGACGGCAGGGAGGACCTGGCGGTGTCGAACTCCGGTTCGCCCACAAACCAGCTCACCAGCTCGGTTAGCGTGCTGCTGGGCAACGGCGACGGCACGTTTCAGCCTGGCGCTGTTTACCCCGCGGGAATATTTCTGGAGTACGTTGTCATTGGGGATTTCAACGGCGACCACATGCCCGACCTCGTGGCCGTTGACCAGAGCGGGGGATCGCTAATCACGCTGCTCAACACAGGTACCGTCACCTTTTCCCCAACAACGCCTATCACTTTTCCCACGCAGCGCATCGGCACAACCGGCGCCCCACAAAGCGTGACCCTCACCAATAACGGAGCGACGCCGCTCAGCATCTCTTCGATCAGCGACAGCGGCGAGCCGTTCAACACGCAAACGGACTGCAAAGCCAGCATCGCACCCGGCGGGGCCTGCAGCATCTCCGCTAGCTTCAAACCGCAGAATCCCGGCACCGTCACCGGTGCCGTCACTATTAGGGACAGCGCTTCGATCAAGGCTCAAATCGTCGAATTGGTCGGGACCGGCACTGAAGTGAAACTTGCGCCTGCGCAGCTGAACTTTCCGCCGAGAAAGGTAGGCACCCAGAGCGCATCGAAGGTTGTCCTCCTCACCAACCTCGGCAACACCTCGATGAGCATCACATCCATCTCGGTCGGAGGGGGCTTCAACAGCTTTAGGGAGGCCAATGACTGTCCCGCCTCGCTCGCGCTGGAGCCAGTTGTTCCATCCAGGTCAGGTTCGTTCCCAAGCGTACCGGGCCGCTCAGCGGCAGCGTGGGCATCGTTGATACTGGAGGCGGCCTCGAACAGTTCGTCCCTCTCACCGGCACCGGTGACTAGCGCCGCAACATCCGGAGCCGAGACTTGAGGGGGCGACGTCCGAGGCCCAGCCCTCCGGTCCTCGCCAACTCCCGTGCCCTTATAGCTTGGGGCTCCGAGCAATACGACGAGTCGAGCAGGACATAT
>CAWGZD010000001.1:0-1221838 GCA_963827005.1 uncultured Acidobacteriaceae bacterium | reverse complement strand
AGCATCCAACGACCGGATCAAGGGGTGGGTTTCGAGAAAGTCTAGTTGTGGCGATGGCCCGGCCCGATCCAGCAGCAGACGCAAATCCCGCAAACGCCAAGTGCCATGATGCAGGGCCTTCTCGGCAGCGGCTTCCAGCGCGGCAACAGGATGTTTGCCGGCCAGGGACAACAGGCCATGCAAGACGCGCGTGCCGATGGGGCCGCGTTGTTTAATCATCGCTTCGGCCCAAGTCCCGGTGTGTTTGCCAATCAGCCGGGCCCGATCCAACAGGTAATCCAGATTGCGTTGAATGACGCGCCGATACGGGGAATGCTGGTGGAGCGGGTCGGTGGTAAATTTGCCCGGCTCGGCCAAGGCGTGCAGCGCGATTTGTTCCCGGCGCTGGTTGAAAACACGGACCAATCTGGACTCCCAGCGCACCCAGACCTGCCGCCCAACATACTCCGGGGGCACCGAATAATAGGCCCGTTGGACCTCAACGTAACCGTCCCGGTGAACGCTGCGCGGCGCTTCTTCAAAGACCGGAAACAAGCTGGCGGGCAACGGCAACAGTTTGGCCCGCTCCACCTCGTTGAACACCTTGATGACCTGTTGCCGGGTGGTGCCGTGAATGCGCGTGTCGGCCACGCGTCCGTTCCCAATCTGACAAGAACAGATTTTGCTCCGCCAAACTCGTGAACGACCGCCCCTTGACCGCGTTGTTCTGGCCATACTTGACACCGGCTTCAACTTTTCCTTTGTGGCGGGGCATGGCCGGCCTGGTGGGCATTATCACCGTCCCGTAATGCCGGCAAAACTCCGCCACCTTCGGGTTGATCTCGGGATCATACCAATCCGCCCGCGTGACCGCCGCCCGAAGATTATCAATGACCGTGGTCTTGGGGACCCCGCCGAAGTAGCGGAAACTGTTCTCCAGGCAACGGATGAAGCACTCCGTGGTCTGCCGCCACACCACTTCGCTATAGCCCTTGCGCGAGTGGCTCAAGACCACCCGGAAATAATGCGGGCGCTTGCGTTTGCCGTCCACCACGACCCACGCACCCTGTCCAAAATCCACCTGAGCCTCGGCTCCCGGCTCGACCTCCATCCGCACAAATGGGATCGGCTGTGTCTCCCGCAAATGCCGGACGAATCGTTTGACGGCTTGGTAGCTGCCCGTGAAACCGTTATCACAAACCAAGTCCTGATAAATGCGTTGGGCACTCAGCCCCACCCCAACCGCCGCTTCAATCTGGGTCAAATGCGGCAGGCAAAGACTCTGGCGACCGGCGGCAGACCCGGCGGTCGAAATGGCTGGTTTTGGATCTGGGGGAGGTCCAGAGCCGGAGATCGGAATGGCTGGATTTGAATTTGGATCAGGCTCAGAGCCGGGGGTCGAAATGGCCGGTTTTGGCCGGGCCAGCAGAAGATACTTGCCTACCGTCTCCCGGTTAATGTCCAGTTCACGCGCAATCCGCCGGTTGGACCAGCCGTTGCCCGCCAAAGTTAATATCGAATGCTGCAAGTTCACGTTGAGTTCGTTCATTGCGCCCAAGAGCAGCCCAGGCTGCCCAAACGCAATGCTTCCCTCAAAGTGGCTGGTTTTCATTCGACCCTTCGTGGCTGGTTTTGACTGACCGCTGACACAAGCCCAAAGCCCCGATGAAATGAGGCATACCACGATTAGAGCGAATCGGGGGTCCCATTCCCGGGCGCATGTTTACCAATCCTTGAATTTGCCGGGCTGGGTATTGATCGGCTGATTGGTGGGGGAGAAGAGTAACACTTTGGCGTCGTCTTTCAACTGGTCCAGCAATTTGCGCGCCTCTTGCGGGCTCATGTGCATCTCGGCCGAGGATGCCTCTTGTTCTTTGTCGTCCGGCTTGTCTTTTTGCTCTCCGGGTTTGGCTTGGGCTTGTTGCTGCTTTTTCTCTTGGTCTTTCTTGGCTTGTTCCTGTCTGGCCTTCTCCTCGTCCTTCTTTTGCTGGTCTGATTTTTGGTTCTGCTGCTGTTGTTGTTGCTGGTCCTTCTGATCCTTCTGATTCTTGTCTTGCTGCTGTTGCTGTTGTTGATTCTGTTTCTGCTGATCCTTTTTGTCGTTCTGATCTTTATTTTTCTGCTGCTGCTGTTGTTGCTTCTGCAATTGCTCCAATTTTTGCTTGACGTACGCGAGATTGTTCCTTGCATCGATGTCGTTGGTGTTCAGACGGACCGCGCGGCCGTAATTAGTGATGGCCTGCTGCCACAATTCCTTCTTCTTGTCCGGGTCGGGCAACGGTTCGCCCATGCGGTAAAGGGTGTTGCCCAGGTTGTAATAGGTTCGCTGCTGGTTCTGCGGATCTGCAATGATCTCCGGGGCGTTCAGCGCAGAATTGAACTGTTCTTCGGCCGCGTCCAACTTCTTGGCCTGATAGGCGGATGCGCCCGCATCGTAGTGCAGACGGTAATCGTTGGTCTTTTGCTGGACCAATCGGTTGTATTCGTCGAAGGCATTCGTGTATTTGCCGGATTGATAATCGTGAAATGCGCTGGAAGGCGAGCCGGAACCGCTGAACGGAATGAGGCAGAAGGCCAGCCGCCGCTGCGGCCATCTGCGCGGCGAGGCGGCGCGACGTTCTCGGCGGGAGCGCGGGCGCGGGCTTTCCGGCAGCAGCGCCTCCACGACCAGGCAAATCACGGCGAAGCCCAAAAACCAATGATATCGCTCCCGATAGACGCGCGTCAGCCGGGTCGTTTCCTCGGTTTTGGGCAACGGCGCCAGGCCGCGAGCATAGAGCGTCTCCATCGGATCGGCCCCCTGCAACGGCAGATAAAAGCCGTTGGCTTCAGTGGCGATTTGCCGCAACAAAGTCTGGTTCAAGTGCGATTTCACCACGTTGCCGTCATCATCCTTGATGAACGAAGTATTTCCCTGATCGTCGGTTGTCTGCAGCAATTCCCCTTCCGGCGTGCCGACGCCAATGGTGAAAATACGCATGCCCGCCTCTGCGGCTTCCTTGGCGGCGGCCATCGTTTCGGCGTCGGCGTCGTGGTCTTCGCCGTCGGTAAAGAGCACCAAACTTTATGATTGTCATTGCCCTTTTCGAAAGCCGTCCAGCGCCGTGCGAATGGCGGCGGAAAGCGCCGTGCCGCCCTGCGGAATGATGCCGACCTTCACGGCTCGACCGCCTGCTGGAAGGCCTGTTCGTCCAGCGTCAGCGGCGCTTGCAGAAAGGCGGTGCCGGCGAAAGCCACCAGGCCCAGGCGGTCGGTTTTGGCCAGCCGCATCAAATCGCATCACGGCCAGCTTGGCTTTTTCGAGGCGGTTGGGCAGGACATCCTGGGCCAGCATGCTGCGCGAAGTGTCGATGGCCACGATGATGTCCAGGCCCTGTTGCTGGCTTCCTCCCAGGCGAAACCCCATTGCGGCCGGGCCAGGGCCACAAGCATGCCGGCCACGGCGGCGACCAGCAGGCCAGGCGGAACTTCTGGCGCGCGCGGCGAAACGCCGACGGTCAGGCTGGGCAGCAGCCGGGCGTTGGACGAATTGCACGGATCAATTTTTGTTTGACGCGCCAGGACCAGAAGAGAAATGCCGCCAGCGCCGGGATCGCGGCCAGCGCCAGCCAAAGAACTTGTGGTTGGGCGAATCTCATTTGGTCAAAACGTTTCAAGGCAACTTCCTCCAGACGGTGTGGCCCAGGATCATTTCCAGCAGCAACACGCGCCAACCCGGCCATGGCGCACCTGGCCGAACAGTTCATCATAATGCTGGTATTTTTTGACTTCCACTTCGGTTTTTTCCAGCCGGTCGATTTCGGCGTAAATCTTGCGCAACGTGTCGGCGCTGTCGGCGCGGTAATATTTGCCGTTGGTCTTGTCTGCGCGATTTTGGTCAATGTGTCTTCGTCAATATCCACGTCCATATCCTGAGTATGCTTCTGCCCGAATTGGTCGATCCCGACTGGGATAAGGCGCCTTGCCGCGCATGCCGATGCCGATGGTATAAACTTTGACGCCCAACGCTTGGGCGGCATCCGCGGCGGTCAACGGGGAGACTTTGCCGGAATTGTTCTCGCCGTCGGTCATGAGGATGACGATTTTGCTTTTGTCCTTGAGGTCTTTGAAGCGATTGAGCGCCGTCATCAAGGCCGAGCCGATGGCGGTACGATTTTCATCGATCAAGCCGATGTGAGCCGCTCCAGACTGTGCTGCAAAAAATCGTGGTCCAGCGTCAGCGGCGAGGCGATATAGGCGTCCTTGGCAAAGGCGACCAGGCCGATGCGGTCGTTGGGACGGTTGTCAATAAATTTGGCCAGGACTTCCTTGGCCAGATTGATCCGGCTCAGGCCCGGGCCAAAATCCTCCGACCGCATGCTGCCGGACATATCGATGCGCCACGACAATATCAATGCCGCTGGCTTTGACGTGAGATTCGCCCCGCACCAGACGCGGTTGGGCCAGGGCCACGATGAACAATGCCAGCGCCAGCCAGCGCAATTCGCCAGGATGGCTCCGGCGCGAGAACGGCGCAGCCCGGAAATCGGGCGCACCAGATCGACCGACGAATACAGAAAGGCCGCAGACTGCCCGACTTTCCCTTCAGCCATGCCAGTACCGGCAACAGCAGCAGCAAGAACAGAACGTATGGATGCGCGAAAGTCATGAGGCGGTCTGAGACCGGCGGCAGCGGCGGTGGAAGATTCGAGGCTCGGCCGGCGACCAGCGCGGCTCGGTTTCGTTGACCAGATGGAGGGCGGCGGCGTGCAGCGCGCGCAACTCCGTTTCGGTCGGTTCGTATTTGGCGAACTTGATCAAATCGCAACTGGCCAGGAAATTCGCCAAGGCTTTGCTTCTGGTCGAGTGTCAACAAGTTGCTTCCCTGCAATTCGTACAGAAACTCCTCGGTCGTGCGGTCGGGCGCGTGAAATTCGAACCGTTCCTCCAGATAACCGCGGATGGCGCCGGAAACGGCGATGGAAAAGGGCTTGGGATCGCTCAATCAGCGCCAGCGCGGCTTCGAGCACGCGCCGCGCCCGGACATGGGGCGGGATCGGCGGCAGGCCAGGAATGGCGGCGGCCTTCTTGCGCCAGATAGCGCCAGACCAGCCACGCGACAGCGGCCAGCGCCAGAATCGCCCGCAATCCAGATCACCCAGAGCCAGCCGTTGGGAATCGCGATCAGCGGTTTGAGGGCTTCGTGAAAAGTCAGCGAGACGCCGCGTTGCGTGGCGGCCGGCGGATTGAGCAGGAACGATGAGCGCCGAGTTCGTGTTCATCCGTGGCGGCGTCGCTTTTCGCGAGTTTCAAAAAATGGCCCAAGGCCGCGGCGTAAGGCTCGCCCGTGCGCACTTCGATGGCGTCGATGTTGGCCGAGCGCAGCACTGCGCAGCAATTCGGCTTGATGCTTATTGCGGCGGTCGGCGAAGGCCCGGCGTTTGCGCAGGTCGTGGGTGTTGATTTCGATCATCTCGCCTGTTTCGGCGTCGCTGAAGACCAGGCGGCCCAGCGCCGGCAATTCCAACTCAAAGCGGTCCACCACCTGGATGGCGATGACATCGTGGCGGCGATTGGCCTGCCGCAGCGCCGGCAACGTGCGCGGTCCCAGCGTGGGCGAGAGCAGATAGCCTCCGCCGCGCTTGTTGTCGCTTTCCCCTGCCGCCGCGTTGCTCGAAAAGAAAATCCGAAATGACCACCACGATGGCGTGGCGCCGCGCCAATCGGTTCAACACGATCCAGCGCCTCGCCGAAATTGGTGCCGCGTTTGGCGGGTTGGAAACAGAGAATCTCGCGGATCACGCGCAAAACATGGCGCCGCCCTTTCTTGGGCGGGATGTATTTCTCAACTTCCTCGGTGAAGAGAATCAATCCCACCTTGTCATTATTGCGGATGGCGGAGAAGGCCAGCACCGAGGCCAGTTCGGCGGCCAATTCGCGTTTGGATTGGTCGCGGGAGCCGAAGAGGCCGGAGCCGCTCAGATCCACCACCAGCATGAGCGTCAACTCGCGCTCCTCGACGAACTTCTTGACGAACGGATGGTTCATCCGCGCCGTCACGTTCCAGTCAATCGAACGCACTTCGTCGCCAGGCTGATACTCGCGCACCTCCTCAAAATTCATGCCCTGCCCCTTGAAAACGCTATGGTACTGGCCGCCCAGAGTCTCGGACACCAGCCGCGTGGTGCGCAGTTCGATCTGGCGGATTTTCTTGAGAATTTCGCGGGGAATCATGGTGGGAATCTCACATCGCAACAGGCGAATTTGCCGCTTGCCCGCCAGCCAAACCGGAGTAATTTTGCAGCATGAGTGCGGCGGAAATTCTCAAAGCAGCAAAAGCGCTTCCGAAAGAAGAGAGGATCAAACTTGCGCAGGATTTCTGGGAAATCGTCGCAGAAGACGGATACGACTCCGATCTGACGCCCGAACAGGCGGCGGAACTTGATCGCCGTCTCGCTGACTTCGAAGCCAATCCGCACGAGGGAATACCTTGGGAGCAAGTCAAAGCTGAACTCAACAATCGGTTCGGTTGGAAATGAGTCTCCGGCTCATTTTCAAACCGGCTGCACGGATTGAATATGACGAGGCAACCATTTGGTATGAACAACGGCGCCCAGGTTTGGGAAAGGAATTCCTTCTGGAAGCAGATCACGCTCTGCAACGTGCGGAAGCCAATCCGGAACGCTTCCCAAAAGTTCGTCAGCAAGCTCGAAAGATTCATATGCGCCGGTTTACTCGTTACAATATATACTTCGCCGTCAAAGACGGAACCCTTTCCGTTCTGGCGGTGTTCCACAGCTCGCGTAATCCGGAGGAACTCCGGCGGCGGTTGGGATGAAACTTCCACGGGCATTTCGGCCGCCTGATAGTACGCGCGATTCGCGATATTCTCGTTATTCTTGAACTGGGGCGCTCGCGATTTCATCTGACTAGCTTCCGGTATTTTGCATCTCGCAGCATAGGCGGCATAGTTTCGCTCGTTTTTCCTCGGATCGCAGATTCAAGTGATCGATTGCGAGTCCAGCAAATGGCAGACCTCGACGCCGTCGTCCAAGTCCGGCCAGAAAATCGCGTAGCCACCGGATTCAAGCGACCAGTTGGTGCGTTGGTCGGGCGTGGCTTTGGCTAGCCATTTCAGCCACGGAACTTCCGTGAATGGCACGCTGATATCCCGGCCGTCATCGAGTCGGATCTGCAGTATGTTCGCCGTGAAGCGAGCGCTCTTGGCGCGAACTTGTTCGGTGGTCTTAGCCATCAAAGTACTCATTCCAAGCTTCCATTGCTCAAGGCACAGGCAATTCGTTAAAGATTTTGGTGATGATGGTCTCGCTCGTTTTTTCTTCGGCCTCGGCTTCGTAGGTCACCGTTACGCGGTGGCGCAGCACGTCCATGCCGATGCTCTTGACGTCCTGCGGTGTCACGTAGCCGCGCCCGCGCAGGAAGGCGAAGGCCTTGGAGGCGAGGGTCAACGCGATCGTGGCGCGGGGTGACGCGCCCAATTGAATCAGCCCTTGCAAGCCGTCGATTTTGTAAGCAGCCGGATCGCGCGTGCAACAAACAATATCCACGATGTAATCCTTGACCTTGTCATCCATATAAATGTCGTTCAGCACCTGGCGGGCCTCCAGTATTTGTTGGGACGAGACCACTTGGGCGGCCGAGGCCGTGACGGTGGTGCGGGCCATCAAGTCCAAGATCTGCCGCTCCTCCTCGCGCGATGGATAAACGATTTTCAATTTCAACATGAATCGGTCCACCTGCGCTTCAGGCAGCGGATAAGTTCCTTCCTGCTCAATGGGATTCTGCGTGGCCAGCACAAGGAAAGGCTCCTCCAGCTTGAAGGTTTCGTTCGCCGATGGTGACCTGCTTCTCCTGCATGGCTTCGAGCAAGGCGCTTTGCACTTTGGCCGGGGCGCGGTTGATTTCGTCGGCCAGCACCAGGTTGGCGAAAATCGGGCCGCGCCGGGTGGTGAAAGCGCCGGTCTGCGGGTTATAAATCTGCGTGCCAATCAGGTCGGCGGGCAGGAGATCCGGCGTGAATTGCAGACGGGAGAACTTGACGTTAATGGCCGAAGCCAGAGCTTTGACCGAGAGCGTTTTGGCCAAGCCGGGAACGCCTTCCAGGAGGACGTGGCCGTTGGCCAAAAGGCCGACGACCAGCCGCTCGACCAGATAATTTTGGCCGACGATGACCTTGCCGATTTCGCTGAAGAGCGGGCGCACAAAAGCGCTGGACCGTTGCACCTGTTCGTTAATTGCGCTGATACCTGTATTCATAGTCAAAAACCACTGTATGCCCAAAAGACAATGGAAAATCAAACTTTGTTCAGAAAAACTGCCTTAGGAAACCATTCTTCGGGACAACGCCCTAACGGGCTATCGCCTGAAAACGTTCCGAGTTTGGGTGATGTCATCGGCGATTTGCGCCTTGAGCAGCTCGATACTCGGGAATTGCTTTTCGTCCCGCAGTTTTTTTTCGAAAGTCAGTTCCAAGACTTGACCATATATGGTTCTGTCGAAATCCAACAGGTGCGCTTCAACATGCAGTTGCCGGTCACCAGCGTGGATGCTGGGACGATGGCCGATGTTGACGGCGGCCCGCCACTGATCCGCTCCAATTCGCGCTTCCGCCGCATATACGCCCGTCGGCGGCACGAGGAGGCCGGTGATATCAAGATTGGCGGTGGGAAAGCCGAGTTTGCGGCCTAGTTGTTCGCCTTTGATTACGGTTCCGCAAAGCGCGTAGGGACGGCCTAACATGCGTTCGGCAAGGGAAAAATCGCCGGCTCGCACCGCGTCCCGAATGCGCGTGCTGCTGACGGATTGCCCGTCCAACTCCACGTCGCGCAGACCATCAACAGTGAAGCCGAGTTCAGCTCCGAGTTTTTGCATCAACGCGACATCGCCAGATCGCCGGGCGCCGAACATGAACCCGTCCCCCACGCAGATGCTCCTGATTCGTTTGAAATCGCGCGCCAGGCCGCGGACGAATGGCTCGCCAGGAATTTGGCTGAATGTTTTGTCAAACCGAATTACGTAGGCCGCCTCCACTCCGAACGACGCGATGACTTCCAGTTTCTTCGCCAGGGGATAAATCAACGGCGGCACGTTGGCGGGCGCGACGACGGCGTTGGGATGGCGGTCAAACGTCACCACGGTTGAAATGGCCTGGCGCCGCGCGGCTTCGGAAATGGTTTGGCGGAGGACATGCTGGTGCCCGAGGTGAACGCCGTCAAAAACGCCAATGGCCGCGCAAACGGGGCGCGAGCCGGGTTCCAAGGCGGCGGCGGCGAAAATGACTTTCATCCGGCGGGCAAACTCGTTTGGGCGGCTAGCTTCAAAAACGGAATAACTCGACTCTGGAATTCGGCCGAGGAAAGTTTAAGCGCGTCCTCAAACGGCAACGCGTCCTGGACATCGAAATTGCCGGAGACAGTGCGGCGCAGTGTGGCCAGATGAGCGCCACAGCCGAGCTTTTGTCCCAACTCGTGGGCCAGGGCGCGAACATAAGTGCCCTTGGTGCAGGCCATCCGAAAAAAGCCGACGGGTTCAACGTATTTGGAGAACTGGAAGTTATAGACATGGATCAGGCGCGCCTTGCGTTCGACCTCGATTCCTTTGCGCGCCATTTTGTAAAGAGGCACGCCTTTGACTTTGACGGCAGAAACCATGGGCGGCGTTTGCATGAGGTCGCCCTGAAAGGTTGCGGCGGCTTCGTTGATCTCCTCCAGCGTCATGAGAGGCACCGGCAGCGATGAAACCAATTCGCCGTCAGCGTCGAAACTATCGGTCGTTTCGCCGAATTTGATTGTGCCTTCATATACCTTGTCGTCGGACATCAGTTTTTCCGAGAGCTTGGTGCCCTTGCCCAGCACAATGATCAGCAGGCCGGTGGCATTGGGGTCGAGCGTGCCGCAATGGCCGACTTTCTCCAGGCGAAAGGCGCGGCGAAGGGCGTCCACCACGTCGTGCGAAGTTGGCCCGGCGGGTTTGTCAATCAGAACCGCCCCGTCGAATGGATCAAATTCGCGCATGATTCAGTGGGACGGAATCGAGAGCTTTCTTGACCGCGGCAACGACGCGGCGCTGGACGGAGAGCGGTTTGCCGGCGATGCGCGCGCCGGCGGCGGCGATATGGCCGCCTCCGCCGAATTGCGCCGGCAATTTGATTGACATCAACACGGGAGGATTTGGAGCGCAGGCTGATGCGCGTCAAGCTCCGGTTCCACTTCCTCGAAAATACACGCCACCACCACCGGTTCGATGGCGCGGATATGATCGATCAGCCCCTCGGTATCGCTCCGGTCGGCCCCAGTGCGGGCAAAATCCTTTTTCTTCAGCCACAGGTAGGCGATCTGGTCGTGGTGCGCCAAATGGAAATGGTTATAAGACGTGTTTGAGCAGGCGGACGCGCGAAAGGGAAAAGGATTGATAGACCTCGTGGCAGATCGTTTCCACGTGCGCGCCCAATTTCACCAATTCGCCGGCCGTGTGATAGGTCACCGGCTTGGTCGTGGCATATTGGAAGGACCCGGTATCGGTCGAGACGGCGGTGAAAAGGCAATCGGCAATCGCCGGGGTGATCGGCCAGTGGGCGGCCTGCAATAAGCCGGAAAATCAATTCGCCCGTCGAGGCTTCGCGCGCCGAAATCCAATTCAAATCGCCGTAGCGCGTGTTGCTTTGGTGATGGTCGATGTTGATCAGGCATTTTCGTCTCGGCGGCGGCGGCCGACATTGCCCAAGCGCTCGAAGGACGCGCAATCGGTGGCAATGACCAGATCGAAGGCCTGCGGCTCGGTCGGGTTTTTGCAAGAGGTGATTCGGGTCCAGGAAGGCGTATTTCTGCGGCACGACTATCTTCGTTCCAACAGGTCGACTTCCTTGCCCTGCTTGCGCAAAGCCAGGCTCAGGCCGATTTGCGAGCCGATGCAATCGCCGTCGGGGCGGACATGGCCGGCCGACGCAGATGGTTTGGCTTTGGCGAATGGTTTCGAGGATGCGATCGATGATTTTGGGATGCGATTTCATGAAGAGGACGAGGATTTATCCAATTCGTCCAGGATTCGCAGGATGCGATTGCCCCGCTCGACCGATTCATCGAGCACAAAACGGAGTTGCGGAGTGTATTTGAGAACGACCGCCTTGCCCAGATAGCCCTGGATGCGCTTGCGGCTCTGTTCCAGCGCCTCCATCGCCCTCTTTTTTTGCGCCTCGCCGCCAGCACGCCGATGATACACGGTGGCGTTGTGAAGATTGGGGGCGACATCAACATCGTTGACATTGATCAAGCCGACCTCATCGACAGGCAGTTCGCGGCGGATGACTTCGCCGATCTCGCGCTTCAACAATTCCCGCACCCGTTCCAATCTCAGCGACATATCCTACTTCCGCGTCAAGCCAGTTTGGGGGCCACTTTCTCGGTGGTGAAGCACTCGATGGAGTCGCCCGGCTGCATGTCGTTGAAACCTTCGATGCGGATGCCGCACTCCATGCCGGCGCGCACTTCGTTGACTTCGTCCTGGAAGCGGCGCAACGTCTGAACGACGCCTTCGTAAATCAAGCCCTTGCGGCGCAGGATGCGCGCCTTGCCGCGGACGATGCGGCCGTTGCGTCACCATGCAACCGGCCACGTTGCCGCCTTTGGACAATTCGAAAATCTTGCGGACTTCCGCCGAGCCGATCACGACTTCCTTGATGACCGGTTCGAGCAACCCGGCCATCGCTTCTTTGACCTGGTCGATCAACTCGTAAATGATCGAGTAAAGCTTGATCTGCACTCCTTCGCGCTTGGCCAGGTCGGCCACGCCCACGTCAATGCGGGTGTGAAAACCAAGAATGATGGCCGAGGAGGCCGAGGCCAGCAGCACGTCGGACTCCGTGATCGTGCCCACGGCGCTGTGAATGACTTCCAGCGAGACCGGGTCCGCCTCGATTTTCTTGAGCGCCTCGACAATCGCTTCGACGGAGCCTTGGGTGTCGGCCTTGACCACGACTTTGAGCACTTTGGCCTGCGTGGCGTCCAGCGTGGCGAAGAGATTTTCCAAGGTGACTTTGGTGCGGGCTTCGGTGGAGAGGCTGCGTGCGCTTCCTCGGCGCGCTGCTCCGCCAGGTCGCGCGCGGCCTTTTCGTCTTCCAGCACGCTGAATTCCAGGCCGGCTTCCGGCACGCCGTTGAGGCCGAGAATTTTGACCGCCACCGACGGCCCGGCTTCTTTCTGGCGCGTTCCTTCCTCGCTGATCAAAGCGCGGACTTTGCCCCAGTAAGGCCCGCAAATCACCACGTCGCCGACGCGCAATGTGCCCTTGCGCACCAGCACGGTGGCGGTCGGACCGCCGGGTTCGAGGCCGGATTCGATGACGTTGCCCTTGGCGCGGCGGTCGGGATTGGCCTTGAGTTCCAGCAAGTCGGCCTGGAGCAAAATCATCTCCAGCAATTTGTCCACGCCCTGCTTGGTCAGGGCGGAAACATCGACAAAAATCGTTTCGCCGCCCCAATCGTCCGGCACCAGTCCCTTTTCCTGAAGTTGCTGGCGGACCTTCATGGGATTGGCGTTGGGATGGTCGCACTTGTTGACGGCCACAATGATCGGCACCTTGGCCGCCTGCGCGTGGCTCAAGGCCTCCAGCGTCTGCGGCATGACGCCGTCATTGGCCGCCACCACCAGCACGACGATGTCCGTCACCGTCGCGCCGCGCGCGCGCATGGCGCTGAACGCGGCATGGCCGGGCGTGTCAAGAAAAGTAATCTGTTGCAGTTCGTTTTTGCGCTCCGGATGCGGGAAGGAAATCGTGTAGGCGCCGATGTGCTGGGTGATTCCGCCGGCTTCCCCCGCCGCCACGTTGGACTTGCGAATGACATCCAGCAGAGTCGTCTTGCCGTGATCGACATGGCCCATGATCGTGACCACGGGCGGGCGCGGCTTCATCTGCTCCGGCTTGTCCTCGACATCCAGCTCGACCTTGCGCACCGGGCGTGTGCGCACCGGCGCCGCGCTCGCGCTTTTCCACCTCGAAGCGGAAATTGTACTTGGCGCAAATCCTCTGCGCCGACGTCCTCGTCAATGGACTGGTTGACGTTGGCGAACACGCCCAATTCCATCAGGTCGGCGATGAGTCTGGAACGGCTTGCGTTTCAATTGCTCGGCCAGGTCGCGAACGATGATCGGCGGCTTGAGAGTGATCAATTGGCCGGTGGCGGGCGCGAGCGAATTTTTCCGCGGGCTTCGCCGGCGCGGGAGCGGGCTTGGACGGCCATTGGGCCGGCCTTGGGGGCAAATCTTTGCCCGGAAAGCTGGCCCTGACGGGGCCGCCGGAGCGCCGCGGACGTCGGCGCATATCGCCTCGCGCGGACAAAATCTGTTTTGCCGCTGGAGAAGCGCAGGCCGCGAGCGGGCGGCCTGTCCGGCTGGCGGACGAGGGGCCGGCTTCTGTCGGCAATTGCACAAAGCCGACCTTTTCTCCGATCTTCGGAGGCGGCGGCGGTGGCGGCGGCGGCGGAGGCGGCGCTGGCTTGGGAATTTCAACCGGCGCGGGACCAGCCGGAATGACCGGCGCGGCTGGCACGGCTAATGCGGCTGGGGCGACCAGTTGCGGCGACGGCGGCGCGCGCAACCGGGGACTGCACGGCTGCCGGCAATGGCAACGGGAGCGGATTCGGGCAGCGTGACGGTTTCGCGGCGGCGTCGCGGCGGCAGGCTGCAGCCTCTTTAGGAGGTTCGGTCGCGGCGGCGACTGGCGGCGGCGCGGAGCAACTGGCAGGCTGGCGGGCGGCGCGGGGCAGCGGATGCGGATGCATCTTTGGCCAGCTCTCTTCGAGAAACTCGGCGGTGATTTTATCCAGCGAACTGGACGGGACTTTGGCTTGAGCAATGCCCAACTCCTTGGCTTTGGCAAGGACGTCCTTGCTTTCGATGCCAAGTTTCTTTGCTAAATCGTAAATTCGAACGGGCATATTCTTTTCTCTGCCAACTGGCCCACAAAGCTTTCATGACCTTAACATGCAAACATTGTAAGCATCCGCTTCATTTGCTCAAGTCCCTTCGCGCTTTTCCCCGGCTTCGCCACCCTTGCGCCGGGCCGCCTCGGCCCTGATTGCCTCCATGATGGCCGGCGCCTGGTCCTTGATCTGTTCAATCTGCTCCAAATCGCTCAACTCGGCCTGGAACAACGCCTCCACCGTCGAGAATCCCGCATGAACCAGCACGTTGGCCACCTCCGGCGTCAAGCCGGGAATGGCGGCGAAGGTCTGCACCGCCTGGGCGACCTTCTCCTCAAAACCAACCAATCACCACCGTCTCCGGCTCGATATCAATCTGCCAGCCGGTCAGCTTGGAGGTCAGCCGGGCGTTTTGGCCGCGCTTGCCGATGGCCAGCGAAAGCTGGTCCTCCGCCACCATGATCTTCACCCGGTGCCGCGCTTCATCGACCGTGAACGACTTGAGTTGCGCCGGCGCCAGGGCGTTGGCGATGTAAACCTTGATGTTGGCGTCCCACTTGATGATGTCCACCTTCTCGTTGTTCAATTCGCGGACGATATTCTTGACGCGCTGGCCGCGCAGGCCGACGCACGCGCCGACCGGGTCCACCTTGGGGTCGCGGGTATGGACGGCCAGCTTGGTGCGGAAACCCGGGCTCGCGGGCGATGCCCTTGATCTCAATCGTGCCGTCGTTGATTTCGGAAACCTCCAATTGAAACAGCTTGATGACAAACTGCGGGTCGGCCCGCGAAAGAATGATTTCCGGCCCGTGCGGCCCGCTTTCCACCGCCTTGACGTAGCAGCGGATGCGCTCGCCGATCTGATATTCCTCGGTCGGCACGCGCTCGCGGTTGGGCAGAAGCGCCTCGTATTTGCCCAGGTCAATGGTCACGTCCGACCGCTCGAACCGCCGCACGACCCCGCTCATGATGTCCCCGACGCGGTCCTTGAATTCCGTGAAAATGAGCTGTTTCTCGGCCCGGCGAATGTGCTGCATCAGCGCCTGCTTGGCATATTGGGAGGCGATGCGGCCGAAGCCGGCCGGGGTCACTTCCACTTCCAGTTCCTCGCCCAATTGCGCGTCGGCCTTGATGCGGCGGGCGTCAAAGACGGAAATCTGGTCGTGCTTGGAGAGAACCTTTTCCGAGACCACGAGTTTGGCGAAGGCCTTGATGTCGCCGGATCTTGGTATCAATGACGCAACGCAGTTCGCGGGCCGGGCCGACCGCCTTTTTGGCGGCCGAGAGCAAGGCCTCTTCGACGGCTTGCACCAGGACATCGCGGCTGATCCCTTTCTCGCGCTCCCAAAATTCCAAGACTGCTAAAAAATCGGCGTTCATAATCTCTGTTTATCCCCATTCAGGGAATAAAAAAGTCGGCAGAACCTGGCTCTCCGACTTGCGCGCTGAAAACAAGTTCAGCAAAACAACTTTATTCAGGCTCCATTATACTTCAAAAGCATCCGCCGTCAACGTTAAAAAACGTCTATGCAAGCGGTACCCATTGGCCAATAATGGCATGAATGTTTCTGTCCGCTTTATGACGGAATGCCGGGTCTTATATGTGAACAACGGTGCTGATATTTATGGCGCCAGCCGGTGTTTGATCCGGCTGCTGACGGCGTTGGACCGCACGCGATACATCCCCCTGGTCGTGCTGCCTGAGGACGGTCCCTTGCGGCCAAGGCTTGAGGCCCTGGGGGTCGAGGTCGTATTTCATCCCCGGCTCAGCGTGATGACGCGGCGGGTTTTCCGTTCCTGGCGAATCCTGATTTTTTTCCTCGAATTCCCGGTATCAGTGTTCTTCCTGTGGTGGCTCATCCGCCGGCGAAAGATTGATCTGGTGCATACCAACACGGGTGTGATGGTCTCTCCGGGCTTGGCCGCAAAGCTGGCTGGCGTGCCGCACCTGTGGCATATCCGCGATTGGTTTCAGGAGTTTCGTCAGATCTGGAAACCGTATTCGAACTATATCCTCTGGTGTTCGGATGCTGTTATCGCCATTTCGCAAGCCGTTGCAGGTCAATTCCATAAGAACTCAAAAATCAGCGTGGTCTATGATGGTTTTGCGTCGGAGGAATTCTATTCGAACGACGCCGAAGCGGGCAGGCGTTTGCGGCAACAATATGGTTTGGGAACGGATTTTGTCGTCGGCTGCGTCGGCAAAATCAAGTTTCGCCGAAAAGGCCAGGAGGTACTGGTCCGCGCCGCGGCCATCCTCAAGGCGAGAGGACTTCATCCCAAAGTGCTGATTGTGGGCGCGGTTTTTCCCGGCAATGAGGGCCATTTGGTCGCCTTAAAGGATATGATCCAACAGTTAGGCTTGGAGGATGATGTCGTTCTGACAGGCGAGTTGACCGACGTCAAACCAGCTTACATGGCCATGAACGTTTTGGTGCTTCCTTCGGCACAACCTGAGCCTTTGGGAGATGTCATGATGGAAGCCATGGCCATGAAGGTTCCCGTCATCGCCACCAATATAGGAGGTCCGCCCGAGGTCGTGCAGGATGGGATCATGGGCTTTCTCGTTCCCCCTGCGGATCCGGATGCCTTGGCCGACAAGATCGAGTTGCTGATGAACAATCCTCAACTCACTGAACGGTTGGGCCAGGCAGGGCCGAATAGAGTCGCAGAGCGCTTTTCAATGGGAGAAATGATGAGGAAAATCGAAGCGATTTACAGCCAAACAAAGCGTCACCCAGCATGACTCCCCAGCCGAAAATTTTTCTCGCCAAGCTGTCCGAAAACTATTTAGAGCCTGTCGAGGCGGGTTTGAGGGGCGTTGGCTTCTTCGACACGGTCCAATCAGGGTCCACCGTCTTTCTGAAGCCCAATTTCACTTTTCCCACCTACCGGCCCGGCGTCATGACTTCCTTTGCTTGCGTCAAGGCCGTGACCGAATGCCTGATCGGAAAGGGTTACAAGGTCATTATCGGGGAGGCCGAAAGCGGCGGCTACAATCCCTTCTCCATGGACGCCGTTTTCGAGCAAATGGGAATGAACGAATTGGCCAAGCAAACTGGCGCCCGCCTCGTCAATATCAGTTATACCGAACCCGAAATCATCAAAATCAGAGTCGGACCGCGCAAGCTTTCCATCCCAATGCCCAAGCTGCTCCTCCACGAGATCGATGCCTTTATCACCCTGCCAGTGCCCAAAATCCACATGAACACCGGCGTCTCCATGTCGATTAAAAACCAATGGGGCTGCATCCAAAATCCCAGCGAGCGCTTGAAGCTGCATCCTTTCTTTGCCGAGGTCATTTTTGAAGTCAACCGGCGGCTGCCTAAAGCCTATTCCATCATTGATGGCCGTTACGGCCTGAACCGCACCGGCCCGATGCGTGGCGACGTCGTTGACCTCAATTGGTTGCTCGCGTCCGACGATCTAGTGGCGGCCGACCGCGTCTGTTGCAAGCTGATGCAAATCAACGAACGCTCCGTCAGCCATTTGCAATATTTCAGGCGACAGGGCTGGTGGACAAGTTTTTCCGACATCATCCTCAACCGGGACTTGGAAGAATTCAAATCCGTCCCATTCTATCTTTCGCGTCAATGGACGGATTATCCGGGGCTTTTCTGTTTCAACAACTCATTCCTGGCCTGGCTCGGCTACCATTCCCCTCTCGCAGGATTGGCTCATCGCCTTCTCTATCTTTTCCGCCAGCCATTCTACGATTACGACGAAGCCCGAACAAAAATGACGGAGAAACGCCGATCAAACAAAGGAGAAGTCGTAATTCCGTTGGTGCCATGGAAAATCTTTTTTGGAATCTAAAGGGCCGCGACTCACCGTCTTTGATGAAAAGTCGAATTGACACGCCTAAGGGCCAAGCGGGTTCAAGGTGGACCTTCGCCCGGCTGCGGCGGATCACCACCTCGTCCCATCGCTACATTGCGGAAGTAGATGGACTTCGGTTCGTAGCCATATTCGCCGTAATGCTGTTCCACGTTTATTACTTGGCGATGCACGTTCCCGGTATCGCACTGGCCGGTTCTACCTTCGATTTCCTGTTTTGGCCGATATCTCATGGCTTTCTCGGCGTGCAGCTTTTCTTTGTCATCAGTGGCTTCATTTTGGGCCTCCCGTTTGCCTCTCATTTCCTCACCAACGGGCCGGCGGTCAAAGTGGGACGATTTTATTTTCGGCGGCTGACGAGGTTGGAACCTCCTTATGTCCTGGCGTTGCTGCTGATTTATGCAGCGGCCATCGTGATGCACAATGTCCATACTCGCGAACCTGGTTTCATGGCCGGACTGCCGCTTCGCCTCGGCTACGCCTATCTCTTGGTTCGAGGCGCGCCACCCACGTTGGACGGTGTTACGTGGACTTTGGAGATTGAAGTTCAATTTTATTTGCTTGCGCCATTGCTGGCTCGTGTCTTTAAGCTCCCAGTTAAACCGCGCCGTTGACCCTTATTGCGGGCATCTGCGTGCTCCATTTCTCGCAAGAATGCGTGCCACGGGCCGACATGACGCTTTTGGGCTTTATTCAATACTTTTTGACAGGGTTCCTTCTAGCCGACGTCCATTCCACGGGTGCGGGCCGCAGGGCGATTTTCGACCCCGACGTATGACGTGGCAGGGATAGGTTGCCTCGTAGCGTTGGCATTGGCCCCGGACATGGCCGTCATGAAGCCGTTCCTGCCCTGGTTGCTGGGGGGCATTTTTATCGGCGCACTACGCGGCAAGTGGTTCACGGCCGGTCTTGCGGCGGCCTTTGATCTCGGTGCTCGGCGGGATGTGTTATTCGCTTTACTTGCTGCACCTTCCCCTTCTCTCATTTATTGCAACGAAAGTCGTCCGCGACGGCATGACGGTGCCGCAAGCTTATCTGCGATTGGCCATTTGGGGAATGCCCGTCGCTGTGGGAGCCGGAATTGCGTATTACATCCTCATCGAAAGACCGTGCATGAACCCAAACTGGCCGCGGGTTGCCTATCAAAATGTATCGCGATTCGTCGGCTTCTTGTTTGGAACAGTCAGACCGGCGCCAAAATCCAGCGGGATCAACGACTGATTCGACGAGAGATTTTTTGTAGAAGGTTGCAATAGTGTTGCAAAAGGCGCATTGCGAATCCTCGCTTGCAATCCCGTCGTGGTTCGTTATTTTTCGTATTTCTATTCGATAAAGATATGGAACGATTCGACGAATGGCTGCACGGCTTGAAAATGAAGATCGATCATTTGGAAACGCATTTGTCGGTCTCTGACGCCGCAGATTATCTGGACCAACGCTTTTTCCGCCTGCCACCTGTGGATATTTTCACCCAATGACTGATTGCATGCGCCAATGGTTGAGGGCGAGTCGCCTCATCGCGTAGAAACACCCCAAAACCTATGGTGCAATCTATCAAATCCATTTCTGTTTTCGGTTTGGGCAAACTGGGTGCTTGCATCGCGGCCACCTTTGCACAAAGAGGTTTTGACGTCGTCGGCATTGATATCGACGACGAGAAAGTGCGCCGCGTAAACGACGGCTTGCCTCCGGTTCAAGAGACTTTGCTGGCTGAAACCATCACCGCTGGGCGCTCGCGCCTTCGGGCATCGGCAGACCCCCGTGCAGCCCTCGCCACAGACGCCTCCTTTTTCATTCCTCCGTCGCCTAGCCTTCCGGATGGAAGTTTCTCCAACGAATATCTTCTGCGTGCGATGCAATCCGCCGCCAGAATCGTGCGAGAAGCAGGCAAAAAGCACCATCTGTTCGTCTGCAATTCTACCACCACCCCTGGGGCGATGGATTCGGTTTTCATTCCCATGCTGGAAGAAGAAACCGGGTGGGTTTGCGGCCGGGATTTTGGAGTCTGTTACAATCCCGAGTTTATCGCGCTGGGCAACGTAATAAATGGCCTGTTGGAGCCGGACATGGTGTTGATCGGCGAATCAGATAGCCACAGCGGCGCCGCCTTGGAAGAACTTTACAAAAAATATAATCGCAACAAACCCCACATCGCCCGGATGTCCCTCATTAGCGCCGAATTGACCAAAATTTCAGTCAATAGCTTCATCACGATGAAGATTAGCTTTACCAATCAACTCCGGCTGATCGCGGAAAAATGTCCGAAGGCAGACATTCATGCCATACTCGACGCCATCGGCAGCGACAGCCGGATTGGCCGGAAGTACTTTCGTGCCGGCCTCAGCTACGGCGGCCCTTGCTTTCCACGGGATAATCGCCTTTTGGCTTTCGCTGCCAAACAATTTGGTTTGCGGGCGCCATTGGCTGAAGCTGCCGATTCCGTTAACGAGCTAACCAAGGAGAGTCTCGTCAACACCGTCAATGAATTGACGCAGCCGAATGATACCGTCGCTGTCCTGGGGTTGGCTTACAAACCGGACACGTGGATTGTCGAGGAGTCAGCCGGCCTCCATTTGGCTCAAAGCCTTCATCGGCATGGCCGCAACGTATTGGTGCACGATTACGCTGCGAACCGGACCAACAATCCGAGCCTTTACGAGTTCAAATTTCTGGACGACCCCAGGGATCTTGCGGGATCGGGCGGACGTCAAGGTTGTGGTCTTGTGCTGTCCCTGGCCAGCCTACGCCTCCTTGGTGTTCCATCCGGCGACCAAGCTGCTGGCCTACTGGAAAGTGTGACCTATGCCGGACAAGCAATTGAAAGATCGGGTCCGGCAGTTTTGGAATCGGCAAAGTTGCGATACTCAAGTGGCCGCCTCGGCCAAGTTTTCCAGAGAATATTTTCGAAGAGATCGAAGCTTTTCGTTATCGAGACCAACCTTTCATCCATTCCTTCGCCCAATTTACCCGCTATCGCGGACGCAGGGTCCTGGAAGTCGGCTTTGGAGCGGGAACTGACTTTATCCAATGGCTGCGCGCGGGTGCGCTGGCCTCGGGGATTGACTTGACGGACGAAGCCTTGCAGAACCTGAGCCGCCGCATTGAGGTTTACCAACTGCCAAAGCCGGAACAGATCAGCGTTGGTGATGCCGAAAATCTGCCTTTCCCGGCGGACAGTTTTGATCTCGGCTATTCGTTTGGTGTGCTGCATCACTCTCCCGACACCATCAAGGCGATTGGCGAATTGGTGCGCGTCATCCGCCCCGGCGGCGAATTGAAGATGATGCTTTACAATCGCCGTTCCATTTACACGATGAACCAATGGATCAAGCACGCGTTGCTCAAAGGCCATCCTTGGACATCCATCTCGAAGGTCGTCTTCAATCAAATGGAAAGTATAGGCACCAAGGCCTACACGCGACGCGAATTGCAACACATTCTGTCAAAGCTACCGTTGGAAGACATCCAAATTCACACCGAGATCACCTCCGCCGATTACTTATCTGCTTCGGCGTTGCCGCCACTTAGGTATTGCAACAGGCTGCTCTTGAAATGGGGAGGTTATGTCCAGGATTGGGCGGCCATTGATTATGTGGAGCGTGGAGCGGCTCCCAAATCCGTTGTGCGCCGCGAGAACGTGCGGTTTACGGGCAATCCTTTTGGATTCTTCCATTGCATCGCGGGCGTCAAGTCTGCTCGCCCTGCCGACGCAGGCAGGTCATAGGCGGTCAACGCCGACGTTGGAGGAAAATATCGTCTTCTCGCGCATGTGTTTTTGAAGCTTCCAACTACCGGGGATCAAATCGCATGAGCCGCAGTGAACCAGCTTTTGAAATTGACGCCTTACGCGGGCATACCCTCCCGCTATCGCACCCAAAAACCCAGCCGGACATCCATGATCTCTCCGGATGCGCGAATACTCGGCCACCGTGTTGCGTCTGACTCGAATATCGGCGGATTGACCATGGTCATGAAAGCGGTAATTGACCAGAAATTCGGGGATATGACCGATGGTACATCGGTTTTGCCCAAGTCGCAGAATCAAATCCACATCGCAGCAATTAAGGTATTCTCGATGCCGATAAGGTCCTAGCCGCTCATAGACTGCTCGTTTAAGAAATAGCGTCGGATGCACGATGTAACAAACACTGCCCAAACGCAAAACATCGTAATCGTAACAAGCCTCTTTTCTTCTGAAAATCGTCTCCCCTTTGTCGTCCACATACACGACGTCGCAAAACAGGCCGTCCCAAGTCGGATGCTTTTCAAAACTCTCGGCGATTTTTAGCAACGCCCCATCCAGATAACAGTCGTCCGAGTTAAGAATCCCGATGATCTCGCCGCCGCTCCGCTGAATTCCCTTGTTCATGGCGTCGTAATGTCCTTCGTCCTTCTCCGAAATCCACCGAAGATGCGGATACTCTCGCACAATCTCCAAAGTACCGTCTTTGGAGCCGCCATCGACAATCAAGTGCTCAACATTCGGATAGTTCTGCCGGCAAACACTTTCAATTGTCTCGCGAATAGTCGTCGCGCTGTTAAAGCTTGGAGTAACAACAGAAATTCGAGGGAGCAACATGCAAAAATCAGGCCACCGCACCGGAGGTAGCCAAAGCGGGTTCAACTACTACGGCTGGCCTCGCCAGAGCCTTCTTTCGGCAAACCCCTCCATTGAGGCTGACACTCATTCCTAGAATTCCCATAAACACGGATAGTTGCGAATTCAAAGCGCCGAACACAAAAAAGAAACATATGCATTGCGCCAGGAAAAATGAGAAAAAGAAATTGTTGATCTTATTCAACCTTGGATCTCCGTAGCGGCGATTACAGGATAACACTTTTATCCCCGCGCCAAGCACCCAGAGGAAGGCGATGGCTCCAAATGCTCCAAACGGCATCAAGACCGAAAGGGCGCCATTGTGATAATCGCCCGCGGCAATCGCGGCTTCGTAACTGTTGTACACGCCCATTCGAACTGCCTCCTCGGTCAAATAAATGTCAACTGGATCAAGAGCGTAGCCTTTGCCAATGAGGAGATATTTGGGAACTTCCGGCCAAACCTCGCGCCACATTTCAAAGCGCCATTGACTGGACGCCTCCGTCTCTTCGCGCACTTGCGGATCAATGCGCACCGGCAGAACGGCCAAAGCGCGCTGTACGGCGGCAGGCATTTTGGTTGCGAACACTAGCGCTGTGACCACGCACAGGACCGCAAAAATGGCGAAAGCTGGAAAAATCCAGGTTTTCCAAATCCCTTCGACGAAGAACTGCACAATCAGCAAGATGCCCAACAACGCCATC
Source organism: uncultured Acidobacteriaceae bacterium (assembly GCA_963827005.1). Lineage (GTDB taxonomy): Bacteria > Acidobacteriota > Terriglobia > Terriglobales > Acidobacteriaceae > Sulfotelmatobacter. Next base: position 1,198,806 of record CAWGZD010000001.1, on the reverse strand, counting down.
TCCGAACGAAAGCCGCTGAAGAGGGCCGCCAACACGGCGACCATAAACAGCGCCAACCTCCACGGCCTGCTCCATTCAAAAAGTCCCCGGATGCCCCAGCGCGCTGCGCACCAGCAAAGAAGACCGGTCGCGCAGGGTGCCAGCCCGCCAAAGCGTTTCACGACATCCTGCTCCGCACTAGCGGCGGCCTGGCCGACGGCAAAATCGGTGGAAACAAAATAAAACATGAAATAAAAGGCGGGCCCAAGCGTATAAATGAGATTGGATAAACCATTGGATAGCGAAGAAAGAAAGAACCAGTTCGTCGCTCGCGCGCCTTTCGATACAGGGATGGGTTGGGAAGTCAAAGCGAAATAACCAACGATTGCCACAAGAACATAAAAGTAGAATTTTCCACCATAACTGCCGCTCCCCAGAATACGCAAACCTACTCCGCCTCGGATCTTCGCAGTGAGAATCACCACGGTTGCCAAGAAAAGAATCGGCCTCGTCAACTCTGGAGCTCGCAAGAAAGATCTGTGTCCCATGACGCGGTGGACTACCCCCATGCCAAAAGTCATGATCGCGAAGATTGTCCAAAATTGCAATTCACCTGGCAAAAAGCCCGCAATGAAGGCGGAATTCCAAAAAAAGATTAACAGCGCATGGTTCCATTGGATCAAAAGCGGCAGGGCCAGGAAAAGCAACACCATGCCCACCACGGCCGCGCTGGCCATGTCCGGCGTTGCAACCAAATACCCCAGAATCAAGGCCAGCGGAATGGCCGCAGCGTAAGCGATTAGAACGCGATGAATTTTAAACATCTTTTAACGAGATGCGAGACTACGCCATTTATGACGAACCTCGCAATCAGATTCTTGAGCCTGAGCCTTTGCCTCGGCGGAAGATGTCACAGAGATGCCGATTCGACGGCGCGAAAAACCGAACAGGAGAAAGGCTGGCCTAACGATTGGCTTTTGGCAACAATCGGTCTTGTGATTAGTGTCATGGCCAGATGGCTTGGAAAGGGAATCAGTTTGACTCGGCGCTTTAGATCCGATTTGTGGCGTTTGGAGGCTCGGCTCAAAGGCGTGCAACTCGAGGGCAATGTTATTTTCTGGGGGCGCCCCTTGATCAGCGTTGCGCCCGATTCGACGTTGCTTTTGGGAACCAACGTTCAACTGGCCAGCGCGTTACGCTCCAGCCTGCTCGGATGTTCTCAACCTTGCGTTCTCCGGACACTTTCGCCACAAGCCCGCCTGGTCATGGCTGCGAATTCAGGCGCCAGCGGCGCAGTGCTATGCGCCGGTTTGTCCATCGAGATTGGCGAAGGCACACTTATCGGTGCCGGCGCAATGATTATTGACAATGATTTTCATGTCCTTACTCCTGCCGGGTGGCGAACCGAGACGCGCTCCAACGCACGTGCCATCAAGATCGGACGCGAAGCTTTCATTGGCGCGCGCGCCATTATCCTCAAGGGGGTTACGATAGGGGATCGCGCCGTTGTCGGGGCCGGTGCCGTGGTCACGCGCGACGTGCCGGCGAACTGCGTGGCAACGGGCAACCCCGCCTCGGTTCGATCCAGACATTCGGCGAGTGGTGACATCGGGCAATGAGTTTATGATGCCATTGACCGTTGCGTGGATTTCCGATTTTCCTGTCGAGTGGCTGCCTGATGCTCCCAAGTCGATACGGTCGCTGCCACGCCAACACCCGGCCATGTGGGAAATGGTTCTGCTAGGGGAACTGGAAAACAACCCAGGGTTAAGGCTTCATGTCATCGTTCTCCGTTCCGGGATTGACCGGTCTTTCTCTTTTCAGCGAAACGGGGTCTCGTTTCACATCTTAAAATATCGCGCCGGCACCCGGGCTTCCACTTTATATTGGGTGGATACTTTGCTCATTCGAAAAGCAATTCAAAAAATCGGGCCGCACATCATCCACGCGTGGGGCAACGAGAAAGGCGCGGGTCTCGTGGCAAGTCGTTGCAAAATTCCATCTCTGCTTACCATTCAGGGGCTTTTTACCTGGTACCGCGAGTATGTTCCCATGTCGATCCACGATAAAATCTCCGTCTGGGCCGAAAAGCTCAGCCTGTCAAGAGCGCTCCACGTCACCGCCGAAACGAGGTTTTCTGTCGAATACATTCGCAAAAGGCATCCGCATCTGGCCCTGCATCAAGTTGAACACGCTCCGCGTTGGCTGTTTCATCGAATCAATCGCCAGCCAGTCACCCAGCCAATCCGGTTCTTGACGAACGGCACTATGGGTGCCCGGAAAGGAACGGATCTCTTGCTCTTGGCTCTTAATAAGCTCGTTCCCGAATTGTCGTTCCATCTGGTGATCATTGGCCATCCAAATGAACCATTCCTGGCCCCTTTGAGAAAGACTCTTTCTCAGGAGTTGTGGAGACGCGTCGAACTCAAAGGCCATCTCCAGCCGTCGGAGGTCGCAGATGAACTTCGAACGGCGACACTCTTTTTATTTCCGGCGCGCGTGGACAACAGCCCCAATGCTGTCAAAGAGGCTGTCGTCGCGGGCGTGCCGGTGGTGGCAAGTGATATTGGCGGCATTCCCGATTTTGTAACGCCGGGGCAGAATGGTGTGCTTTTTAAGTCCGGCGACTTAAAGGAATTCATTCAAGCCATTCGCCAAGCCTGCAACCATCCGTTATTTCGATTCGGACGCGTCGCACCCGAGTCACTGACGGCAGCCCGTGCTTACTTGTCTCCAGCCCGTATGGGAGAACGCTTTTTGGAAGCGTACCAAGCGACCCTTGGCACGCGAGCGAATTCCGTCCGCAATCCCAATCCTATCTAATCCCGAGGTCAATTGGGTTGATTTTTGGCCCCCTTGACCCGTAATCTCAGAACGTGATCAACAGATTATGCTTTCGGACCAAACTTGGCGCATCATGGACCAACACCATGAACGTTTCCGCCCGTTTCCAGTCTCATTTTCATGTCGCGATTCAAAAGATTCGCTAATTCCCTGCTGTCGGGCTACGTGCAGTTGGGGGTGAACAGCCTGTTCACGTTGGTCGCAGTGCGCTTGGCGCTGCACTATCTTTCAAACGATCGGTCCGGGCTGTGGATGCCGACCACCGTCATCGCCAGCTACATCGCCTTGATGGATTTTGGGCTTAACGGCGCGGCGGCGAGAATTCTTGTTGACTACAAGGATCATCAGCAACCTGAAGAATATGGAGGACTCATTCAGACAAGCATATGGGTTGGCCTTTCCCAAGCTGCTCTGATTTTCCTCGTGGGAGTCAGCCTGGCCTTTGCCCTGGGTCCCCTCCTCCACATTCCCGTTAAACTGGAAAGGGATTTTTTTTGGCTGGTGCTGGGACAGTGCAGTTTGACTGCGGCGATGTTCGCGACTCGATTTGTGGCCATCGTGCTTTCTGCCAATCAGCGTTTCGACGTAACCAATTACAGCAGTTCTTTTTCGTTGCTGGTGAACTGCGGCGTTATGTGGTGGGGCTTTGCTCAAAAGCTCGGCGTATTCAGTATGTTGTGGGGACAAGCAGCCAGCGTCACTTCCGCCCTCGCCATAAACTGGATTGTTTGTCGCAGGTTGAACCTGTTTCCCCGGCAAGACCAATGGGGGCGGCCAACCTGGGAAAAATTCCGCGAATTGTTTGCCTTCGGACGAGACATCTTCTTGTTTTCGATAGGAAACCAATTGGTCAACTTTAGCCAAACGTTGCTCCTGACGCGCCTCGCGGGTTTGGACGCAGCACTAACCTGGGGCGTCTGCACGCGTGCCTATGCTGTTCTGGTGCAGTTGATTTCGCGAGTCTTCGAGTTCTCAACCTCCGCGCTTGCCGAGATGATGGTCCGCGGCGAGCGGGAACGACTATTGCTGCGATTCCGGGAAATTGAAGTTTTATCCATTAATATGGCGATAGCCGGTGGGGCGCTTCTCGCCATTTGTAACGGGCCTTTCGTCGAGGTTTGGACGGCCGGAAGGATTAAGTGGCCGCCGTGGAACGATTTGCTCTTGGCTGTCTGGTTGGTCACTTGCATCACGGTTCGGGTGCATAGTGGTTTGGTTGGACAAGCCAAGGCATTCCGGTTCATGCGGTACCTCTTTTTTATCGAAGGTTTCGCATTTATTGGTCTCACAATCCTTTTGCATCGGTTTGGCGGAATCACGACGATGTTGGCGCTCTCCATCCTATGCAGTTGCTGCTGTACTTTACCTTACGGGCTTTGGCGGACCTGCGAGTATTTTCACTTGAACTGGAGCGATCTGATTCGCTGGCATCGCGGCAGTCTGGCCCTGGCGGGCACGGTGGCGCCGGTGGCTGTGCTAGTCTGGTGGCTGACAGAAAATCTGCCCGCACTCGAACGGTTCATCGCAGGGGTAACGGTGGTGGGAATCTGGACCGCCTTAATGTTCTTGCGTTATGGATTGGGGTCTTCGTTGCGTGCTGACGCGTGCCGCAACGCGCCAAACTGGGCGAGACCGATTCTGGTCCGGGTTGGTTTTGCGAATCCTGACGCCTAGAGCGGCAAGAATGATATAACCCCTTATTCCGATTGTTACAGATTCCGTTGGCGCGGATGGGCTATCAACTTGCGCCGTTCAACCGTCAGCAGATCATCCCCGAAATCGTCCCCGACCCCGAACTTTATGCGGGGCCGGAAGATTTCAGCCGTTTATTCCGCCCGTGGCTTGGGGCGGATTTCAGCCGGCTGATGACTCCGCAAGTCACCAACAACAGCGGTTTGTCCCGTCAAAAACTCTACCTGTTGCTCCGATTATGCGGCCAAACGCTGGATCTCGAAGGCGACATTTTTGAGGCCGGCGTCGCCAGCGGAGGAAGCGCGCGGTTGATGTTGGATTGTCTGCTCCGTCGGGAAGTCCGGAAGACGCTTTGGTTGCTCGATACATTCGAGGGATACCAGAAGATCGACCCCATGCGAGACGGTGCCCATGTGCAAATCAATCAATGCCGGGGCAACAGCTATGACGACGTTAAGCACCTGCTTGCCAACGATACGGTGCCCATAAGACTTATCAAAGGCCTGATTCCGGAACACTTGCGGAGGTTACGACCAACAAAATCTGTTTTGCACACATTGACGTCAATCTTTACGAGCCAACCCTGGCGGCGACGGAGTTTTGCCTCCGACGTCTTGTGCCGGGCGGAATCATCGTTTTTGATGATTACTGCTGGCCCGCGACTTATAGTGCGCGCAAGGCGATTGACGAAGCATGTGGAGCAGTCGGACGGACCGTCATTTGTGTCCCAGAATCCACGCAGGCGTTCCTCATTCGGCCACCGTCCAATTCCAGCGGATATTGATGAAGCCGACTGAATCAACATCAAAGATACTCTCGGACGAGCAATACGTTCGACGACGCCTGACTCTGAATCCGTTAGAAAGAGATTACCTTCATCTTGCGGATTTGGCTGCGCTGATTCGCAGAATTGCGCCCGACGTGCGAGGAGCGGTGTTCGATTACGGGGCTGGCGGGGCGCCGTACGCTTCCTTGTTTTCGAATTGCGCTAGTTATGTCGCCGCCGATCTTGAGCCGGGCCCCATGGTAGAGCGGGTGCTGCGATCGGATGGTTTGACCCATGAAACGGATGATAGTTACGACTTCGTATTGTCCACGCAGGTCTTGGAGCACGTCCAGAACCCGCGAATCTATCTAGAAGAGTGCAGCAGAATACTTCGGCCTGGCGGGCGCATCCTCCTGTCAACGCACGGAATGACGATAGAGCATGGATGCCCGCGCGATTATCAACGATGGACAGCCTGCGGATTGGAGGTTTTATTCTTGGAGGCCGGGTTCCAAATCATCCAATCCGGGAAGCTAACCACTCAACTTCGGGGAATTGTTCAACTGATGGACATGTTTGCGCCTGAATTGCTCTGCCCGAACAGGCATTTTCTCCACTTCATCTTGTCAGTTATTCGAAAGCTTTACCTCAAGATATTGATGCCCCCGTTGCACAAACTCGCCGACCAGTTTAAGGAACAGACCGTCGTCGATGCGTCGGCTGCCGACAATATCTACGTGGCCATTTTTGTTCACGCCCAAAAGCCACCCCACAACCCGGCGACGCTACGTTGACATGGGAAATCCGTCCGCGTTTTATCGCTCGGGCAAAGTTTCGAGCGAGCCATAATCGGCGCCACGGCAGCGGCAGCGGCAGCGGGTGTGTGGCCGCACAGTAACCTGAGTTCAGGCGGCGAGTTTGATTTTGAGATAATCGGAGTGGTGGAGACGGTTCCAACATTCGTCCCAACGATTGCCTTTGAGCGCCAGGCGCAAGTGCAGGACGCTGGTGGCTCCGGCTTGCGTCCAGAACATCCCCGACTCTTTGAGGCGCTGGCCGATGACGGATTTGCAGCCGCCCTCCACCACGCCTGAGCCGTAGAAGAGCCCTTGGTCGCGATAGGTTTTGTAAAGCATTTTGTCTTGATAGCGCTCAAAATAGGCAATCTGTTTTTCCAGCGGGTCATCTGGTGGCGGGAGCTGTGGATCAATCCCAGCGCCTGATCGAGCGGAAACCGTCCCGCGTGGGTGTCCGGTTGGTAGAAATAGTTCCGGCACACGGCGATCGGGCCAAAGAGTGTGTGGATGTCCTTGGCCCGCTCGGCATGACATTTTTCTCCGGGCTGGCTGGCGTTGCCGACTACCTTCAGGCCGGGTTGGCTGTATAATTTTTCGAGCAATTTGCCGCCGTCCTTGAAGAGAGCTTCGCGCAACCCCAACTCGGCGGCCTCCATGTTGGCCACTCCCTGGCTGGCCAAACTTTGCCGGACCAGGTTCAAGAAGGCGGTCGTTTCTTGGAACTGCTCCTGGGCGACCTCCTGCGGCTGGAGTTTTTTTTACTGTCCCCGGCTTGCTCCGGCAGGCGGGTGATCTGATCGCTGACCGTGACATATTCTTCGGCCAAGGTCTGGAAGCGCCGGTAATTTTCCACGTCCTGTTCCACTTGGGCGGCTTGATCCGGAGCAATGCGCTCGGAAAACTTTTTGCCGTGGAAGAAGCCTTGGAGGACGTAATAGGGGCCTCGCCGCTGGGCCGGAGCAGGCGGGCGGGATTTAAAGAACTGCTTGCTCAAAGAGCCGCGGCGAAGGCGGTCGATGGATTGCATTTGCAGCAGGATGGACTGCCGCTGCTGGAGAAGATCATCAAGATTCAGTTTCATGGCCCTATTGTATCTATTCAGATACAATATGCAACCAGAAAATGACCGCCCTGCCTGCTTTTCTATTCCGGGTTACTCAGCGGTCATACACCCAGCGGCAGCTAATACATTGGTGCGAGCTTGACCTTGGGCGATTGAACATGCCAGATTCACGCCGAATGAAGAAAATGCGATGTCTGTTTTTGTTCCTGGCGGCGGGATTTGGTTTGTGCGCCGAGCGCGCCCAAGCGCAAACGACCTACCAAATCATGAACTTTGGGATCATTTGCCAATTCACCACCAATTATCTCACCTTAACCAACCCGACGACCCAAGTCGTCACCCATTACATTGAGCCTCAGACCGTTTTCATGAATTCCGCCAATCTGGTCAAAGACATGGCCATCGATTTGATGGGAACCACCAATTGGGCGAGGTGGGCCGGAGCCAGCATCGTGTATGAGATCAATCTGGCTACTGGTAATCAAGGGATTTACATGCGCCTGAACGGCCGGCAAACGAACGTCTCCCAGTATTTCAGCACCAATTTTACCAACCTGTTTTCCCAAAACGCGTCCAATGTTTATACCGGGACAAATTACGCGACCTCGCTGCCTTTGGGCGGAGATAACAATGATCAGTCCGGCTTGGACATTATGAGTTCCAGATACTTCGGCAATTTGGCTTATCTGACCTTTTCCACCTCCAACAACTCGTTTGCCCTTTTCGGTTATAGTCAGGGCCCCGTGGCGCTCGCGGAGGGCAGTCTGGATGGGGTGCTTTACCAACGCTATTTACCCAGGTCTGAGATCGTGGGCGCTGGGACGTTCAGCCTGAATGTCACGACGAATATCTATTTCATCCCGACCACAACCGGTTCTCCCCCGGATTTTTACAACGGTGTGGCTCACGGAACCATATTTGTGCAGGTGCCCCACTTTATACCCATTGGACCGCCCGAAGGCCCTTGACGAAAACGGCCGCTGCCCAACTATTTCTTGGTCTCTTCGGGCGTTTTGGCGGCGGCCACGGTGGAAACCCAGCCGAGATCAATATCACAGTCCGGCAGCGATTTCCGCAATGTGGCCGCGCCGGCCTCTGTCACTTGAGTTTGCCACACGTGAAGATTTCGCAAGTGGGTCAATCCCTTCAAATGCTCCAACCCCGCGTCGGTGACGGGCGTGTCGTAGAGATTGAGATAGGTTAACCGAACTAATCCGCTGAGATTGGCCAAATCGGCGTCATGCACTTGGGTGTGTTCGAGATGCAATCGAGCCAGATTGGTCATGGATTTCAAATTCGCCAAACCGGCGCTGGAGAACTTCGTGCCGGCAAGATTCAAGCTCACCACACTGGCGGCATCCTTGAGTTTCGCCAGCGCGCCATCGACAGGGCCGTCGCCCTGCAAGTGAAGATTGACCTCGTGCCAATGCAAACCCGACGCCACCGGCCAAAGCTCAATCCCCATTGCCTGAAGGCCGGCCACGGCTTTCACTTCGGCCGCGCCCAGTTTGAAATCGGCGGTTGGAACTTCCGATTCTGCCGCCGGTTTTGCCGGCGAAACTTTGGCCAGCGCGGATTCAGGCCACGCCGCGCCTTGATTGATCCAGTCGCGGATCAAATCGGTTTGCGCTTTCGTGAGAACGGCGCCTTTGTTCGGCATGACGTCATCGCTGCCGACCGCCAGCGTGATCCTCCGATAAAGATCGCTCTTGGCCGCGTCTCCTGAGACCAACACGATGCCGTCGTCTCCCCCCCTGAACGCAGCGGCCTTGGAATCGAGGCGCAAGCCTCCCTTTTTCTTTTCCGGGCCGTGGCACGAAATGCAGGACTTATCCAAAATCGGATAGACCTGGGTGGTGAAATCAACATTAGAGGCGGCCAGAACGGTGTTCGCGGCGCCAACGGCAAAAGCCAGGGCCAGATCAAGAATTTTCACGTCGTCCTTCTTAGCAGTTTTGTCAGGAAAGGGAAACGCGGAAATTGAAGATGATTACAAAAATCCGACGATCACAACTCTCCCTCCGGCAATCTTAAGGGTTCCCGACCGTGTTTACTTCGGCCACGCCAGCTTCACATGCGTGTAGGCCAGAATCTTTCCGTCGTCCGTTGCAAGAGGACAATCCAATTCACGCGCGAGTGGCTGTGATGATCTGGTCCGCGGGGTCGCTGTGAAAAGGCTGAGGTAACTGGGTCGAGGCGACGGCGATTTTTGGGTCCAAAGGCAAAAGTGAGATTCCCGGAAAAGCCAAAGCTCGGTCGATCCACTGACCCACTGGCAGCATCAGCACCAATCGCCCTTTCTCGACAAGCTTGGCGATTTCCCAGCAACTCGGCGACGGGCGCAAACGGTTGCTCATATCGCAAGACGGACCCTTGAGCGGATGCGTCGAATCGGACGTGGCGGATGAAACGAATACATGCACTGTCTCTCCTTCGGAGAACGGCACATGATGCAACTGAAGCTTGCCATCCTTTTCAACGACAATTTCTGCATGGAATGTTTGCATAAAGACATGTTTAGTCAAAATCCATCGATTGGACAAGCTCATAGCCCATTTGTGGTGGCAATCATCATATTCCGGATCCCAATTTTATTTTTCGACGCGAGGAAACGCAAACGCAACGAAGCTTTGTATATTTGTGTAACATTTATGTTGCATTTAGGCGCATTTTGTGATTTATTGGAGGCGTGGAACGATTATTTAATCCAGAGGCCATCAAGGCTCAAATCGCAAACTTACTTGCAGATCGGGAGCGGATTGACCAAACTATCCACGCTCTTGAGGCGGCGCTGGATGGCATCGAACACCTCAATCCAAACCAGCCGCAGGTTCGTCTTGATTCGGAGATTTCATTGCATGACGCCGTGAAACAGGAATGCATCCGAATGGTTGATGCAATAACCAGACAGAGGGTCACGAAGGCAATCGAAAAAGCTTATCCTCTTATGAAACCCAACTCGTCAAGCGTTGCGGCGTCGTTAATCAACCTATCAAAAGGAGATCATGCTATGCTTAAAATCGCACACGAGGGACGCGGCAGCGCTCCGTCCATTTATTCGATGGAGGGTGACATGCTGCTGCGTCTCAACAGCGACGAAATCGAAACACTAACGGATGCATCGGTAGTAAAGGGAACTGGAGGCTGGCAATCTCTTTGGGGGGTTCTGCAGGGAAATTTCGACAAGGCCAGCGGTCAGATTAAACTCACCGCCGATACTCGAGCACGCATATTCAAATACTACCACAATTATGGGACCGGCGGGTGGCAGACCCGCACAAAGGGGGTTTTCAAGCGTGAACTTCCACAATTATTTATCGCATAAGTCCAACACAACGAATATTTACAACGGCAACGCTATTTGCAGTACGCACAACGGCTTGTAGTTAACACTTTTATATCATACCGCCGGTTGTATATTCGACCGCGTGCTTACAGATGCTCCGCTCGAAGCGGTAGATTTTGACATCGTTCATGGTGATTGCATACAAGGCTTAAACGAAATTGAAGCAAAGTCCGTGGACGTGGTTGTCACGTCTCCTCCATACAACATCGGCATAGAATATGGGTCTTATGACGACAACAAAAAGCATCCAGAATACCTTGAATGGTGCCAAGCATGGGGTGCCCAAATTGCGCGGGTTCTAAAGCCTGACGGTTCCTTTTTCTGAATTTGGGCAATTCGTCTGCGAACCCATTTTTCGCCTTTGAGATTGCAAGTGCCATGAAGGAGATGTTTGTCTTGCAGAACACAATCCACTGGATTAAAGCCATCTCCATTGATAAGGAAGGTGGAACTGAGTCTTGCGGTCACTTCAAACCGATCAATTCGGAGCGATTTCTCAATGACTGCCATGAATATGTTTTTCACTTTACGCCAGAAGGAACAACGCCTTTAGACCGGTTGGCCGTTGGCGTTCCTTATACAGACAAAACCAACATCAAACGTTGGGCGCATACCGGGGGGCGGGACAAGCGATGTAGAGGAAATACGTGGTTTATTCCGTATAAAACGATTCACCAACGGGCAAAACAGAGACCGCATCCGGCCACATTCCCGACAGAATTGGCCGTAAAATGCATCCGGCTTCACGGCAGAAAGAACGCGACTGTGCTTGATCCGTTTCTCGGAATAGGCCATTCCGCATTTGCCGCCAAAGAATGTGCCGACACCGTTTCGACTTTCATCGGTTTTGATATTGACGAAGAATATATTCGCGTCGCTTGTAATGTCCTGGGATGCGATTGGAAACCGCTCTAAAGCCATTGGCCCAACGTGCGGCCAAACACTCGCCAGACTCGTTTTGTAACCCGTCTTGGCGCACCGTGGACAATAACTCCAAAGGCACCAACACGAACCGTGTTGTAATCTTCCGCAAGTCCTGAAAGTTTCAATCCGAGATATCTTTTCATTTTTGGAGAGATACGCTAAGTTTGAGATGTCCAGCGTATGATCGTCTTGCGCCAAGGTTATGCCAGATTTGCGGTGGAGATGTTTAGCCGTCCCCGGATGGCCTGCGTTCGCGGCGCGACGGCTTTCTTGGTCATGATTCAGGCTCTAACGGTGACGACAAGCGGGGCTGTCGATGCGGGTCCGTCGGTCAGTCCGCCGTCAAAGTGGGTCGTTCCTCGCACCTTTGCGCGGCCCGCTGCCGGCGACACGGTCGATCCTTCGCAGGATTATCGCTGGCTGCTTTCGGATCGGCAAATCAACGCGCAAACCGACGAGCAATTCGTGCATCACGTGAGGCAAACGCTCAATGCGGCCGGAGTTCAGTATGGTTCACACGTCACGATTAACTACGACCCGTCCTGCGAATCGCTGGTTCTTCATTGGGCGCGGTTGTGGCGCGGCACCAACAAGCTGGACCGTCTCGACCTTTCCAAATTGCATGTCAGCCAGGGCGGGCTGGACAGCGAGCAGTTGCTGTTCAGTTCCGAGAAAACGGCGCTCCTGATTCTTGACGATGTGCGCGTGGGCGACATCATCGATTATGCTTATACCATCGAAGGAACCAATCCGGCTCTGGCGGGAAAATTCTCCGGCTCGGTGCAACTCCAATTCCGATTGCCGATAGATCGCGAAGTGACGCGGCTCGTCTGGCCCGCTTCTCGAAAGCTCTATATCAAAAACCATCTGACGGACATGCAGCCGGCGACTTTTCGCAAGGGAAACACGCTCGAATACGTCTGGGATATTCCCCATGCGCCGGGATTGCGCCGCGAGCCGGCGACGCCCATTTGGTACGACCCGTATCCCTGGGTGCAATTGAGCGAGTTTCAAAAATGGTCGGACGTCAACCTTTGGGCCTTGCGATTGTTCACCAATACGAACCAACTCTCCCCGGAACTTGCGATGAAGATCAAGGAATGGAAGCTGGTGCCGACTCCGGCGGAGCGCGTTCTGGCGGCGCTGCGCTTCGTGCAGGAGGAAGTGCGCTATCTGGGGATGGAAGATGGGGCGGCCGGTTACGAGCCGGCGGAGCCATCGGTCGTTTTTGCGCGGCGTTTCGGAGATTGCAAAGACAAATCGCTCCTGCTCGTGACGATTTTGCGCGCGCTCAAAATCGAAGCCTTCCCCGTGTTGGTCAATGACCGCCGCCGGCAGGAGATTGCCGAACTCGAACCTTCGGCCACCCTATTCGACCATGTTGTCGTTCAGGTTAACCTCGACGGACAAAGCTTTTGGCTGGACACGACCGCGAGTTACGAACGGGGCACCCTGACGTTGCGCTCGTGGCCTTCCTACGGCTGGGGACTGAAGGTGGCGCGGGGCGTCACCGGGTTGACGCCTATTCCCGTGTGCCCGGTGCAGCCGCGAACCACCATGACGGAGTACCTCAACATTGGCTTGGTGGGCGAATTATCCAATGCCAAGATTGTGACGGTGGCCGAAGGGCCGGACGCAAATCGTATGCGCGAACGCTTTGCCTCCACTCCGCGGGAAGACATTGAGCGCGACAATCTCAACGCCTATGGCAAGCTTTATCCCTTCATCAGCCGCACCGCCCCGATGCTCTATCACGACGACGAACAACAAAATCGGATCGAGACCACGGAATTTTACTCCATCGAAAGAATGTGGAACAAGCAACAGGACGAACCCTACTATCAGTGCCGGATTTATGGCTTGAGCCTGTTGGATGCCTTGGAAAAACCCGCGGTTTCATCTCGCACCATGCCTTTGGGCGTGGAACATCCAGTCCACCAGATTTTCCATGCCGAAGTGAGCGTGCCCACCTCCTGGCCCATCAACCCGTCGAACATTACCATCGAGGATCCGGCCTTTTACTTCCAACGTCTCATTAACGTGGCCAATCACCAATTGCTCTTCGACTGCGAATATCGGACCTGGACCGATGCCGTCGCGCCCGAAGCCGTGCCCGGATACGTCCGCGATCTGGACTCCGCTTCGGACGCGCTGGGTTACACGATCATCGGGATGTGACAACATCCTGCCCGATCATTGCTGATTTTCCCGGGGGAGCGCGGTCGTCTCGACCGCCCCGTCGGCGTCCCGCCGACGGAATCATGCGCTCGTTTTTCTTGGCACTCTTGCTTGGCTGGCCTATTTTAAGAGAGGATGAACACGAAGCATATTCACTTTACCTGGCCTCGGCGATTTTTGCCGGCCGTCGCGGCGGCGTCACTGGCAATGGCGGCGGGTTCTGCCTGCGCCGAGGACCTCGTTCCGCTGGTCATCAAACTGCCGGCGGAAGCATTTGTCGGCACTCCATCCGATGCGCCGGTGGACACAACCGTGGAAAAGCCATCCGGGAAACCGCGCCCGCCTTTGATGGTGCCGGCCGGAGTCGTCAACGTGGCCCTGCACAAGCCCGTGACCACCAGCGACACGAACCAACTGGCCGATAATCTGGTCAAAGTGACCGATGGCCAAAAGGAAGCCGGGGAGGATAATGTCGTTCTATTGCACAAAGGGCCGCAATGGGTGCAAATTGATTTGTCTCAACCTTATGAAATCTATGCCGTTGTCGTGTGGCATGGGCATGACGAGCCGAAGGTTTATCACGGCGTCGTGGCGCAAGTGGCGGATGACGCGGCCTTCACGCAAAACGTCCGCACTCTCTACAACAACGATCATAAAAACCTGGACAAACTAGGCGCCGGCACCGAGCGCGAATACTTTGAATCGTACGAAGGCAAACTCATCGAGGGGCATGGCACTGTGGCGCGCTACGTGCGCCTTTATTCCGATGGCAGTACGGTCAGCCGGTTGAACGAATACACCGAAGTGGAAGTCTATGGCCGGCCGCCGAAATGATAGTGCTCCGATCTGTCAACCAAATTTCCGAATCAATCGCTGCTTGTCATAAGCGCTCCGCTGTTCCTTCGTCATGCGTTCAAAATCAGGAGCGCCGTTCTGGAAGACGGGTCGGTTGGGCTGCGTGATGGGCGCGGACGCGGCCACGGGTGCCGCGGCGCGAGTGGCGGCGGTTCCGTCATAACTCATGGAGAGATCGGTCAATTCCAGATCTTTTTCCAGCGGCAATTTGGGCCGGATGTTTTTCCCCTGCAACACGCCGTGATATGCGCGGACGGCTTCCTCCGGCGAAATCCGCCCATCGGTGATCAAGCGCAGCATTTCGATGAACGCCAACGGGTGTTCGGCGTTGTTGATCTTGCGCCCATAGAGCGCGACGCGCGCGCCATATTTCTGCGCGTCGTGGATCAACTTGAAGGCATCGTAAGTAGTGCCCGCGCTGCCGCCGAGAATGCCGACGACCAGATTGGGATCGTATTGCGCCAGTTCCTCCATCGCGCGCGGGCCGTGATAAACGATTTTCAGAAAAACCGGGCGTCCCGCTTCCGTCACGCCAGCCAGGCTGCGCAGAATTTTGTCATTGATGAATTCACCCAATTTTCCGGGCGCAATGCCGCGGGCGTGTTGGGGTCAAAAACCTCCAGAAAGTAACGAAATTTTTTGCGCTCGGCCTCTTCGCGAAATTCCTTGAACGCCAGCAGCGTGTCGCGGTCGTGCTCGAGATCGTTGATGAAAGTGACGGAGTAAAGGCCCAGATTCGCGCCGGGAATTTCCGCCGTCCCGTTCGCATTCGATTTTTCCGCATTGGATGTGATCGATGGTGGCGGAACGGAAAGGCTGCGACCGGCTCGCGCGTGTAACAACCATGCCGCACCGCCCAGACATCGGTGGTGTCGTTGGCGCGCGCGGCGGGGGTGACGTGCGAATCGCGGAACAACCCTTCCTTGATCGTCAATTGTTCGTTGACGTAGGCCGACATGAGCATGATGTCAATCACGCCCTGGTGCGACAATTTCGCGGATGATGTCCAGAAATTCGGGCAGATTGCGGTAGCCGAATTCCTCGCGGTTCCAGACTTCCGGCGAGAAGCGGGCCGGATGCGCCCCGCGCGCGGCCAGATAGCTGCGCGGCCCCGGCGCGCGCACGCCGAAAGCCATGTCCGCGTCCTTGGCGTCGGCGATGATGAATTCGCGCGAGCCGCGGTCGGCCTTGATGGCGGCCAGCTTCGTGTCGAGCGATTTCATGCACGCTGAATTCACGCCGACTTTGGCCAGCGTGTCCCTGAAGCGCCTTGGCCGAGGCTTGCAGGGCCATCAGTTCCTTCGGCCATAACTTGATCTTGACGTGCGATTCAACCCCGCGCGGCCGACGACCGACGGCACGCTCAGGCAAACGTCGCGGATGTCATACGCTCCCTGCACCAGCGACGAGACCGGCAGCAGCGCTTTCTTGTCAAGCAAAACGGCGTGGACGACGTCGCGAATGGCGATGCCCACGGCCCAGCCCGCGCCGCCTTTTCGCTTGATCACCTCGGCGCCGCTGCCTTTGGTGCGCTCGAAGACGGCGTTTTGGAAGCCGGGCGTGCATTCGGGCAAGCCCGCCAGCGGCAGGCCGTTGACGGCGGCGCTGGACCAGATCGGCACCATCGAATCGCCGTGCTCGCCCAGAATCAGCGCCTTGACTTGTGTGGGGGCCAGCTTGAGTTCCTGGGCGATGAGCGAACTGAAACGGGAAGTGTCCAGCATTGTGCCCAGGCCATAAACCTGGTTCCAAGGCAGGCCGGTGCGCCGCAAGGCAAGTTGCGTCAGAATATCCACGGGATTGGAAACGACGAAAATGTGCGCGTCCTTGCGCAACCCGGCGGTCTTGATCGAGTCAATAATCGAAACGAAACAGCTCGACGTTGCGATTGATCAGGTCCAGGCGCGATTCGTCCGGCTTGCGGCGCAGGCCGGCGGTGATGAGGAAGATGTCGCTGTCGGCGGCGCGGGCGTAATCGCCGGCGTAAATGCGCTGATCGCCGGCCAGCGCGCTGCCGTGCAGCAAATCCAGCGCCTCGCCCTCCGCCAGATCGCGATTGGCATCGAGGATCTGCATTTCGGAAACCAGCCCGCCGCATTGCAAGGCGTAGGCGGCGCACGAGCCGACCCTGCCGCCGCCGCCGATGATGGTGACTTTCATGACAGTGCTCCAGTTTTAGTTTTGACATGATTTGGTCGGTGATGGCCTGGACCAGGGCCTCGGCCTGCGGGTCCGGCGCGGCCTCGTCGATTTGTTTCGGCGGCACGGCGCAGGTCGACGCCGGGCCGCCATTCGTCGTTGTTGCACAGCTCGCATTCCTTGAGGCCGATGCGCGGATCGGGAATGCCCAGGGTCTGTTTGATCTTGAGCAGGTCCTGCAAGTGCGTCTGGGAAAACGTTTTCAACGGCGTGCCCAATTGCGCGGCCACCACCACCGTGCGGCAATAGGCCTCGATGATCTCCATTTTGAAATAGGCGTCCTCGACGCTGACATGGCTCCAGGAAACCACGCCGTGATTGGCCATCAGAATCGTGTTGTGCTGGTCGCTCAAATCGGCCACCAGCTTGCCCATTTCCGGCGTGCCCGGCGTGCGATACGGCGCAATGGGAACCTTGCCGATGAACACTTCGATTTCCGGAATCATGCACGTGGGCGGTTCCACGCCGGCAACGGCAAACGCCGTGGCGTGCGGCGGATGGCAATGCACGGTCGCCACCGCGCGCGCCTGGCGCTTCATGATTTGCAAGTGCATCAGGATTTCGCTCGTGCGCTTTTTCTGCCCGGCCAAGCTGGTTTCCTTCCAGGTCCACCAGGCACATGTCCTCCGGTTTCATGAAACCCTTGGAAACCAGTGTCGGCGTGCAGAGCGCCATTCCGTCCGCCGACGCGAATGGCGATATTGCCGCCGTTGCCATCGACGTAGGCGCGCGACCAAAGACGCCGGCCCACTTCGCAGATTTGCAGTTTGAGCGCGTGGATTTCCGGCGAATTGAAAAAGGCCTCCAGCTCGGAGGGCGAGCTGGACGGCGTCGACGGTCTTGGCCGGTTATGGCAGCGGACTGTCCGGCCGGGACGCGTCCGTTGTTCTCGAATTCGCGCAACAAGATCGCGCGCGGACGGCGTGAAAATGGCGTCGGCGGGAAGCGATTTGACGTCGCCGCCGTTGCGCAACAATTCCTCCACTTCCTTGGCGCTGATAATTGTTTTCATTTGCAATTTTTCAATGGCGAATAAAAAATGGTGTCCACCAGCGCGGCGTCGATGGCGTCGATGGGCGTCGGCTGATCGAAGGGCATGGCGGCTTCGCGGCCTTCGATGAATCCGATGGTTTGGCCCGACGCCGCCTCCCAGATCATCATACACCACCAGGCTCGGTTCCTTGCTCACGGCCGGCGGCTTTGGCGGCCTGCTGAAAATGTTCGCGCGTAAACGGGCTGACCACCAACCAGCGCGCGCCGTGCAATCCCTCCACGGTCTTGCTCAATGTGACTCTGCCGATGACAGTGCCAAGTCTCATGCCGCGCGCTCCTGTCTCCAGTTCATCCACGATGCCAATGACCATCCAGCGCGCCGGACTTTTGGGATCGCCGACCGCGGCCCGCGCCGCCGCGCCGTCGGAAGAAATAATCACCCGCTCGATGCATGCCCGCGCCGTAGGCGTCAATGGCCACCTGCGGCGCGCCTTCCGGCTCGCCCGCGCGCCGATCGGCTGGCAAATGACCAACCGCCATCCCTCGAAGCTCGGATGTTTTCGGGTCGCCACCACGTTGCCTTCAATGCGCGCCAGAAGCATAGTCAGTAAATCCGCAGGTTATCGACCATCACGCAGCGGCGGACGCGCGTGAAGGTTCGCGGGTTGGTCACGCCTTCGCCGGTCGGCGTGGCGATGGAATAGCTCAAGTAACCTTCGCCGCCCAGCCCCAGCCCGGCCATGCACGGTCCGTTCTTGATGAACAGCGTCGTGTCCAGCGCGCGGGCCATGGCCGTCATGTGTTCGACGTCGTGCGAATGAATGATCGCCGTGTGCTTGTAATTGTGTTCCGCCAGCTTGGCCGCCGCGATGCCCTCCTCCACGCTCTTGACGCGCACGATGGGAAGGAACGGCATCATTTGCTCTTCGATGACAAACGGATGCGTCTGCGTCGGTCTCGGCGAAAAGCAATGGCGTCTTGTCCGGTATGTTCACGCCGGCGGCCTGGGCGAGGACGGACGGGTCCTTGCCGATGAAATCTTTATTGACAACCGGCTCCGGCGCAACCGCCGCCGTGGCCTTCCTTGAAAACGAAGGCCGCCTTGGTCAGCCGTTCCAATTGAGCGGCATTGAGCCGCACCGCGCCGTTGCTTCTCCATTTCCGCCATGAGCTTGTTCGGCGATTTTGTCCAGCGCGAACACTTCCTTTTCGCCGATGCAGAGCAAATTGTTGTCGTAGGACGCGCCCTTGATGATGGCGCGGGCGGCGCGTTTCATGCAGGCGGTGTCATCCACCAGCACGGGCGGATTGCCCGGCCCGGCGCAAATGGCGCGTTTGCCCGCTTGCATGGCCGCCTTGACCACGCCCGGGCCGCCCGTCACGCAAAGCAGCCGGACATGTTCATTGGCGCACAGCGCCTTGAAGGATTCCAGCGTCGGATGCTCGATGATGCAGCAAAGATTCTCGATGCCAGTTTCGCGCTGGATGGCTTGATTGTAGGCGCGAATGGCCAGCGCCGCGCAACGCGAGGCGGAAGGATGCGCGTTGAAAACAACGGCATTGCCCGCCGCCACCATGTTGACGATGTTGCCGCTCAGGGTGGGAATGGAATGGGTCGAAGGCGTGATCGCGCCGATGACGCCAAATGGCGTGTATTCCTCCAGGGTGATGCCGTGATCGCCGCTGCAGCCCGTCCGGACGCAGCCATTCGACGCCGGGAACGCCCTTGATGATTTGCAGCTTTTCGATTTTGTGGTCGAGCCGGCCAATTTTGGTTTCCTCCAATTCGATGCGGCCCCATTCCTCGGCATTGGCCTCGGCCATCGTCTTGACAATCTGGACGACCTTTTGCCGCGCGGCCATGCCGCCCTTTTGCAATTTGACAAAGGCCGCCGCCGCCGCTTCGCAAGCCTCGGCCGGCTTCCTGAAAAACGCCAAATTGTCCGCTTCCGGCGGCGTGGCCGTGCTTGTGACAACCGCAATCGGGCTTTGGCGCAGGCGCGGGCGCGGCTGTGGCGGACTTGGACGGGCCAAGCCGGCCCAGAACTTCCTCGACCATGTCGCGGATCAAGTGTTCGTTGACGTGCGGCTCATGTATTATCTAGCTCTTCGCGTTATAGATTTCTTTGCCGAGCACATCGACCGACATCGACGATGCCGATGATGACGGCATCCACGGGCGCTTCCTTCAGATTGGGGGCCAGCCGGGCCGAACTGCCCTGGCAGAAACAGCACCATCTCGCCCGACGCCCGCGCCGATGCTGTCCACGGCAATAATCGTGTTGACTGCCGGCACGGAAGCGCGCCGGGTCCTTTTCATCCACCAGTTGCGGACGCAGCAGGAGCAGCTTGCGCCCGTTCATGGACGGGTCCTTTTTCGTCGCGACGACGGCCCCTTCGACTCGTGCCAGGAACATAATTATTTGCCTTGCGGTTTGCGCGGCAGGACGGTTTCCACGTCGGAGTGCGGCCGGGCGATGACATGGACGCTGACCAGTTCGCCTTTGTTGGCCTTGATGGCCTGGGCGCCGGCGTCGGTGGCGGCCTTGACCGCCGCGACGTCGCCGACGACGACGGCCGTGACGAGCGCGTTGCCGACTTGCTGCATGGGGCCGGCCAATTCGACGTTGGCCGCCTTGAGCATGGCGTCGGTGCCTTCGACCAGGGCGATCAGTCCGCGGGTTTCCAGAAGTCCAATTGCTTGATGAGCCATATTTTTTCTTTCGTTAGAGTTTCAGTGATGGAGTTTAATGGGTTTGCAAAAAACGGCGCACCTCGCGGGCGACCACCAGTTCCTCATTGGTCGGAATGACCATGACTTTGACGGCGCGATTCGGCCGCGCTGATGACGGCCTCCCGCGCGCGGGTTTCCCGTTGAGCTTGGGATCAAGAACAATGCCAAGTTGGTCCAGGTTCGCGGCAAATGGCCTGCGCGCAGGCGCGGCGCGATTCTCGCCAATGCCGGCGGTAAACACCAGCGCGTCCAGCCCGTTGAATTGCAGAAAATACGCGCCGATCCAGTGGCGAATTTGATGCGACATAAACGTCCAGCGCCAATTGGGCCTGGGCATTGCCCTGCGCCGCCTGCGCCACGATGTCGCGAATGTCGTTGAAACCGCCGGAAAGCCCCTTTAGGCCGGATTCCTTGCACATCAATATGATTGCCTCGCTATCGCTTTTCCACTGGCGTCTCCACGCCCATCATTGACACGAGAACTTGTGGGCTGCAACCTCCGCTCGGTTCAGGGCCCAAGGTTGTGAGCGACGACGATGTCAGTCTATCTCTCGACGACAACCGAGTCTCAATTTCGGAAGGCGGTCCGGAATCGGGGAAGCATATGTTCGTCGTCGCCTACGACAAGACTCTGGGGTGCCGATGGTACAACACGCAAACCGGCCAAATCGGCGGGCAATGGGGAGCTACTGGCTCAGCAACGGTCACAACCCCTTACCTCATACGCCACGCCTATCTTTCGCGCAGCGGAAACTCAGTTGTTATTCTGGTGAACGGTTTTGGCTGGTACTTTTGGGATTTGTCCACACTCAACGTCAGCGCCTGCCAGTTACACACCGATCCGAACGACGAGTGCGGTGGGTACGGAGTCGTCGGCTACGATAGCTTTGTCAATGGGCCCGCAATAACGGGAGACATGCAGGTGGCAAAGCGCCCCCTGAACAATATCACCCAAATTTCTCAACTGGCCCTGCCGGTCTTGTTTGACTGGGGCCAGCCGCAGCACTTCACGTGGAGCAACGTGAATGCCGATGATAGTGCCCCTGTTTGCGGCTCAACCTACAGCTACGACGGTGACCCGATCGACCAGCCCTTTGCGGCGGAAATATTCTGTGTCGAAACCGACGGGCTCGCTCCCACCGTCTGGAGGTTTGCGCACAATCGCGCTACCTACATTGAACCTTTCTTTCAGACGCAACCTCTGGGCGACGTATCTTTGGACGGTCGCTTCTTCCTGTTCACGTCAGACTGGGACGCCCAACTGGGCACAGGAACCGATGGAACGCCTCGCTCCGATGTATTTATCGTAAAACTAGACTAAGCCGGGCATTCCTGTTCTTTCTTAGCGCCCTTCGCGGCCGTTCCTTAGCGATCTTTGCGGTTAAAGGCTTGTCTTTCGCAATTTGTACGTACACAAACGCCAATTTTCCCGGAACATTCCGCCCGTTCCGCTCTCTCAGGCCGCATCCCCCAGACCGTCACGAAACTCCAAAGATTCTTGGGGTTAAGAGGCCATGTAAGTACAATACGATCCGCACAGAATTGCCCCAACAAGCACCAAAACTGGAACATTCATCACCAATGTTCCAACCGGAACACTCAGCACAAACGTTCCCACCGGAACACATCTCCAAAAGCGCTAGCTCTTCCCCTCTGTGTCCTCTGTCCCCAAGGTTTTTTCCGGCCGCAACAGCGGAAACAAAATCACGTCACGAATCGTATGCGAGTCAGTCAGCAGCATGCACAACCGGTCCACCCCCACGCCCACCCCTCCCGCCGGAGGCATCCCATACGACAGCGCCCGGATGTAATCCTCATCCATCTGGTGCGCCTCATCGTCACCGCGCTCGCGCTCCTTAAGCTGCCCTTCAAACCTCCGCCGCTGATCTTCAGGATCGTTCAGCTCGCTGAAACCGTTCGAGATCTCCATCTGCCCCGCAAAAATTTCGAACCGCTCGGTCCATTCCGGTTCGTCCGGCTTCTGCTTCGACAAGCGGCGACACCGCAGTAGGGAACTCATAAATAATCGTCGGCTGCGTCAGATGCTCTTCAGCCACAGCCTCAAACAGACCCGCAATCGTCTTGCCCGCCGGCTCTTTCGGATCGTAAGCCATGTGCGCGTGCGCCTGATTGAATCGCTCCACCAGTTTCTTCACGCCATCATGCGAAGCGAAGTCGCTCATCTCAGGCTTCGCTCCAGCCGTTTCCGGCCAGTAATGAATGATCGCTTCGCGCATCGTCATGCCGCGTCCAGTTCGCCCAGTCGATCTCCTGCTCGCCCCACTTCGTTTTCGTACCCCATTCGATTTCCTTATCCGTCGTCACCTCCTTCGCCGCCTGCGTGATCAGTTCCTGCGTCAAATCCATCATGCCCTGGTAGTCGGTGTACGCCTGATAAGACTCCAGCATCGTGAACTCAGGATTCCATCGCCAGCCCAGCCCTTCGTTGCGGAAGTTGCGATTGATTTCATACACGCGATCGAAGCCCGCCCACCACCAGCCGCTTCAAATAAAGTTCCGGCGCGATGCGCAGATACAGATCCATGTCGAGCGTGTTGTGGTGCGTCACAAACGGCCGCGCCACCGCTCCGCCGGCAATGGGCTGCATCATCGGCGTCTCCACTTCGACGAAGCCATGCGCTTCCATGCGTGCGCCGCATCGACTGCACCAGCTTGCTGCGCTTCAGAAAAACTTCCCGCACCTCGGGATTCACCACCAGATCGACGTAGCGCTGCCGGTAGCGCAGTTCGACGTCAGTGAGTTCGTTCCAGTCCCAGGCGTCGCATCAACTTTCTCCGAGGGCAACGGCAGCAGATCTTTGCTGAGAAACGTGATCTCTTCCACGTGGACCGTCAGCTCGCCAGTGCGCGTGCGAAACAAATAGCCGCTGACGCCGATGTGGTCGCCCAGGTCGAGCAGCTTGTACAACTCGAACCCCTGGTCGCCGACCGCGTCTTTCTTCACGTAAATCTGCAGCCGCTGGCCATCCTGTTGCAGGTGAGAGAAGCCAGCCTTGCCCATCAGGCGGATCGCCATGATGCGTCCGGCCACGCGCACGTTGACCCGCGGCGCCTCAAGTTGCTCGGCAGTCTTCGCCGAGTACTCCGCGAGAATCTGCGGGATGGTGTGGGTGAATTCGTACTTGCTGCGATATGCGGTTTGGCCAAGCGCTTCGATCTGTTTGAGCTTCTCGCGCCGAAGTTCGTAGATGTTGTCATCGAATGCCAAGAGGGAATCCTTTGCCAGGGAATTGCGCCTTGCGGCGCAGAGACGATGGAACGTTGAAACGCGATTATAAACAACCTGCCGCTTGACGTGGGCCCGGATGGCGAGACAGGAAATCTCTTGCAACGTACCTATGTACCGTAATATATTGGTACCCATGATCGATGATTCGAAACTGCTGGTGGAACGGGTGCAGACCGGGGTGCGCATGGAGAAGCAGCTGCTCAAGGTGCTGAAGGCCTTTGCCGAGTATCACGACATGTCGCTTGGCGATCTGTTGGAGGGCATCGTGCTCCATGCTTTTGACGGGAAGACTCCGTTCAGCCCGGCGTCGATCGAGCGCATTCAGGAGTTGAAGCGGTTTTATGACTTTGATCTGGATTCGAGCGCCAGCCACCGGCTGAAGGAGATCAAGGCGCGGCCGGGGCGGAGGCGAAGCGCGGACAGGGGCTAAAGCTCCGTCATTGTTCACGCTTTACGCGGCGCTGAAGCGCCGCTCTTCCACGGTACTGCCAGGGTTCACGGGATGTACAACGTTGGGGATCTGGTGATCTACACGGCGGCGTTCTGGGCGTAGGGGGAAGGGCGAATACAGACGGTCTGACGGATGTTCCGCGGGGCGGAAGAGGATTTACCTCGGGGGCCAAAGCCCGATCACAGGCCTGGCTTGAGCGCAGGCCTTGAAGGCCTGCTCCACCCTCGGGAGAGCCGGCAGGGATGCCTGCCCTATGAAGCCCTCAGGATGCCGGCGCTGCTAAGGCCACGTCGAGCTGCGGGAAGATTTTATGAGCAATCAGGAACTTATTCGCAGCTTTGAGGGCGATGCCGTTTCCGAGGAGTCGTTTCATCATGCGGATCATGTCCGGCTGGCGTTCGCTTATTTGAGCGAGTATCCGGTGCTGCGGGCGCTGGAGAAGTTTTCGAATGCTTTGAAGCGGTTCGCGGAGGTGCGCGGGAAGACTCGGCTCTATAACGAAACTGTGACGTGCGCTTATGTTTTTATCATCCGCGAGCGCATGGTCCGATCCGGGAGTGCCGACTGGGAAGAGTTCGCACGGCAAAATCCAGATTTGCTCAGCTGGAGGGACGGGATTCTGAACTGCTATTACCGCGAGGCTACGCTGAAGTCAGATCTGGCGCGGAGAGTGTTTGTGCTGCCGGACAGAGGATGCCACGGGGGCTAAAGCCCCCGCTAATTGTGGAGGCTTTACGCGGCGCTGAAGCGCCGCTCTTCCACGGTACCGCCAGCCTTGGTGCTGTCCCCACGTCAGAATTTTCGCTGGCCGAATTGCCATCGGGCATCTGATCTTGAAGTTGGTTGCTATCGGCGGTAAGATGGCGTGCTTGAACGTTGCTGGTTTGAGTTAGGACTTGTAAGGCACACTATGCCGCAAAACTACGTTCCTATCTTCATCTTTATGGCCGTGATCGGCGTGCTGCTTCCGGTGACGCTGCTGGCGGCGAAGCTGGTTCGCCCGGACAATCCGAGCAAGACCAAGCTGATGCCTTATGAGTGCGGCATCGACCCGATCGACGACGCGCGCGGGCGTTACACGGTGCGGTACTACATTATCGCGATACTTTTTGTGGTGTTCGATGTGGAAACCATCTTTCTGTTTCCCTGGGCGGTGAAGTTCAAGGCGCTGGGCATGTTTGGGTTGCTGGAGATGCTGATCTTCCTGGTGATCCTGATCGTGGGCTACATCTGGGTGTGGAAGAAGGGCGCGCTGGAGTGGGTGTAGATAGGGAAGCGAGCCAAACGCGCTATTTGTTCGCCCGCAAAAGCGCGGGCGATTCGCGCGGCTCGCCCAGGTCCTTCGTTCGCGCAAAGGACGCGCTCTCTCAGGATGACAATCAAAGGCCGCTGGAGTGGGTGTAACCGCGCCGCCATCTTTTCAGAGCTTTTAACCGCAAAGGTCGCTAAGGGAAGGCCGCGAAGGGCGCTAAGAAGTGCGACGCCAAGAAGCCCGACGCTAAGAAGTGCTTAGGCTTTGACGAATGTGGTCAGGCCGCGGCGGGCGCGTTCGCGGAGTTGGCACTCACGCAAGGTCTCAGCCAGCGCTTCCAGGTTCGGGACGCCATAGATATAAAACTTTTCAAGTTCTGCATCCGACGAGAACAAGTGCAACGCGGCTTGACCGAGCAGCCGCATTCCGAGAGGTTTGTCCAATTCGAAATGGTCGATGCGGAATAATTCCAGGCTCTCCTGACGCTTGGAGAGAACGCCTTTTTCCAATTTGATCCGTTGGGTAGTGATTTCGTAGTGGATCTGGCGGCTCTTCAGATAAAAGCGCATCAAGATGATGGCGCAGACCAGCAGGCATCCGAGGACGGTGTAGAAGACGCCGCCATACTGGGACTTGACGGCGTAGCCGACGCCGATGGCCAGCGCGATTGCGACGAGAAAAGGCACAAGCTGGCCGACGCTGTAGATCATCGCGGGGTGGCCGGAGAACAAATCTTTTTCAGCTTCCAGTTCTCTGGACGCCGTAAAAGCTGCCAGGTCGGTGTTGCAGAAGCGGCATTTGATGGCTACGGCCTTGATGGTTTCGCCGCAGACCGGGCAGGCTTTTTCGTCTCTCTCCATGAGCAGTCAATCCGAAGTCGTAATGATAGCGCAAAAACAGGCGGGGGTCCGTCGCGAACGTGAGAGCCAGTGCCATGATTTCGGGAGTGTTTTCTGTCTCGCTCGTCCCTCCCCGCGCTGAAAACTCTGTGTGGGAACTCGGGCGTCCCGCCGGGACGCGTCTCCCTCCCTCGCCGTTCCCGGCGCTAAAAGCGCCGGGCTATTATCAGGCGCCCCTCCGGGGCGTTACGTCTCTGCCAAGCTCGTTGACACGGTATGGCCAAGCTGATAAAAGTTAACGTTCTCTCCGTCGCCCTCTTGGCCGGAGGTTTGTGCGTTCCGAGCTATGCCGGACGAAACCAAATCGCCCTCTTCACCGCCGCCTGACGGCGAGCCGAAGCCTGACGGCGGATCAGCCGGCCATTCCCGGCGGAGTAAAGGCAACTGAATCCGGCTCGGTTCAATCGGACGACAAGCTGCCCACTGAAAAGCCTGCTGCACCTGCCGCTCCTGCAGCCGCGAAGCCGGCTGCGCCGCCGAAGGCTCCTGTCCCCACGCCTGTTCCCTGGGATTCGCCGATGATCGGGAAGCTTAAGGGCTCTTACGGTTCCGGCCTGGAGGCGCTGAGTTATTTGGGACAGAATTACATGGTGGTCGACCGGTCGCTGATTCCTGAGATTCTCCAGGTGTTGCGCAACGAAGAGGAGTTCGATTACTGCGTCGACATTACGGCGGTGCATTATCCAGCTCGCGAAAAGCAATTCGAGGTGGTGTGGGTGCTTTATTCGTTTGCGCGCAACGAGCGCATTCGCGTGAAGACGCAGATCGTGGATGGCGCGAGCCTGCCGAGTTCTGTTCCCATCTGGGTGGCGGCGAACTGGCTGGAGCGCGAAGTGTTTGACATGTTCGGCATCAAGTTTGACGGGCATCCTGACATGAAGCGCATTTTGTTGCCCGATGGATGGAAGGGACATCCGCTGCGCAAGGATTACGGAATTCTGCAACAGGATAATGAGTGGGTGCAGATTAACTTGGGAATTGAGAGCGGACAATAAGAAGCGGCAGTGAATATTGAAATGACCGAACCGAACAGCACGCTCTCGCATCTTGATCTCGAAGCTCACGACAAGACTTATCTTGACGCGAACGAGCTGGTCATTAATATGGGCCCGCAACATCCGGCGACGCATGGCGTGCTGCGCGTGATTCTGCGGCTGGACGGCGAAAAAGTTCTGGGCCTCGAGTGCGTGATTGGCTACCTGCACCGCGGCGTAGAGAAGATTGGCGAGCACCGCACTTATACGATGTTCAATCCGTATGTGGACCGCATGGATTACGTGGCGGCGGTCTCGAACGGGCTGGGCTATTGCGAGACGGTGGAGAAGCTGCTGAACGTGGAAGCGCCGCCGCGGGCGCAGCATGTGCGCGTGATTCTCACCGAACTGAACCGCATCGCCAGCCACCAGCTTTGGCTGGGCACGCACGCGCTCGATATTGGAGCCATCACGCCGCTGTTCTATACCTTCCGCGATCGGGAGGAAATTCTCAAGATCTACGAGAAATATTGCGGCGCGCGCCTTACTACGCACGCGTTTCGCATCGGCGGACTGCAGTACGAAACTTATACCGGGTTCGAGAAGGAAGTGAAAAACTTCCTGACATTCTTTCGTCCAAAGATCGATGAGTACGAAGAGCTGCTCACGACGAATCGAATCTGGGTGGAGCGCACCAAGAATGTAGGGAAGATTTCCGCGGAGGATTGCATTGCGTTTGGCGTGACTGGACCGGTGCTGCGCGCGAGCGGCGTGAAGTGGGATCTGCGCAAGGCCCAGCCCTACGCCAACTATAAGAACTTCGATTTCGAAATTCCGATTGGAGAAAACGGCGACACCTACGACCGGTACCTGGTGCGGATGGCGGAGATGCGGCAGTCGGTGCGCATCATCGAGCAGGCGGTGGATGCGCTGCCGGAGGGCCCGATCATGGCGAAAGTGCCGAAGGTGATCAAGCCGCCGGTGGGCGAGGTTTATCACTCGATTGAAGCGCCGAAGGGTGAGCTGGGATATTTTATCGTCAGCGACGGGTCGACGCAGCCTTATCGCGTGCGGGTGAGGCCGCCGTCGTTTGTGAACCTGCAGGCGCTGGATGTGATGTGCCGCGGGCAGCTCGTGGCTGATGTGATCGCCGTGATTGGCACGCTGGATATTGTTCTCGGCGAGGTGGACCGCTGATGCACGAGATCATCCAATATATTTTGTCGTATCTGACGAGCGACAAGACGCCGGGCGCGGCGGGGAATATGTTCTGGGCGCTGGTTTACATCATGCTGGTGTTCGGCGGGCTCTCGGTCGCGGTGATCGCGATGAACTGGCTGGAGCGGAAGATTCTGGCGCACATGCAGGTGCGGCTGGGGCCGATGCGCGTGGGTCCGCACGGCTTGCTGCAGCCGATTGCGGATGCGATCAAGCTGCTGCTTAAAGAAGACATTATGCCGGCCGAGGCGGATGGATTTGTTTTCTGGATGGCGCCGCTGATCGTGGTGCTGGCGGCGTTTACGGTTTTTGTGGTGGTGCCGTTTGGCCCGACGCATGCGATTACCGACATGAATATCGGGATCCTCTTTATGCTGGGCGTGTCGTCGCTGAGCGTGCTGGGGATTGTGATGGCGGGGTGGGCGTCGAATTCGCATTATCCGCTGATCGGAGCGCTGCGGTCGAGCGCGCAGATGGTGTCGTATGAAATCGCTATGGGGCTGGCGGTGGTGTCGGCGATTTTGATGACCAGCCTGAATGCGAGCGGAACTGGAACGCTGAGCATGATCGGGATTGTTCAGGCGCAACTGGCGCAGGGGGAGTGGTTCATCTTCAAATTTTTCCCGCTGGGGCTGATTGCGTTTTTTATTTTCGCGGTCGCCATGGTTGCGGAAACGAATCGCGCGCCTTTCGATATGGCGGAAGCGGAATCGGAGTTGACGGCGGGATTCCATACGGAATACAGCGGCTTTCGCTGGTCGTTGTTTTTTCTGGCGGAATACTCGGCGATGATTGCGGTTTCATCGATCGCAGTGACGCTGTGGCTGGGGGGATGGCTGCGGCCGTTTCCGAATTTGCTGAGCGGGACGCCGTGGGATCAGATTTTCTCGCTTATACCCGGAGTCACGTTTCTATTTTTCGCAGCGATCTGTTTCTTTAATACGGTGCGCATGCCGAAGCATCCGCTGTTTCGGTTGCAAACTATTGGTCTCGCCGGATTCGGCGTTGTGCTGGCGCTGATCGGGCTGGTTCTGTTTGTTCCCGCGGTGAGCGTGCGAGTGCAGGACATTTTCTGGTTCTCGGCGAAAGTTGCCGGGTTTATGTACATGTATATCTGGTATCGTGGCACGTTCCCGCGATATCGCTTTGACCAGCTCATGCAGATGGGATGGAAAGTCCTGCTGCCGATGGGCTTGGGCGTTCTGATTCTGACGGCCGGCGTAGCGTTGATTCAACCAATGATATGGCACCCGTAGCCACACCATTTTTCTTTTACTTGTTTGCCGCGATCATGTTGATTGGGGGCATCGCGGTGATCACGCGCAAGAATCCGGTGCATTCGGCGCTGGCGCTGATCGTGGCGCTGCTGGCGCAGGCGTCGCTTTACCTGATGCTTTATGCTCCGTTTGTCGCTGGCGTGCAGATCATTCTTTATGCCGGCGGCATCATGGTGCTGTTCCTGTTCGTGATCATGCTGGTGAACGTTGACCGCTCGATGAGAGAGCGGCAGTTCAACAGTCAGTGGGTCGTAGGAATTATTGCGGCCACGGCGCTGGGTGGATTATTTATTGCTGTCTACACGAAAGGGACGAGCATCTTTCCGGAGCACGCGCTGTCGGTGGTGGAAGACACCAACACGCAGGAAGTGGCCAAGATGTTGTATGGCCAATATATGTTTGCCTTTGAGATCGCTTCGCTGTTGTTGCTGGTGGCGATTATTGGGGCAGTGGTGATGGCGAAGAAAAGAATCTAGTTGCGAGTACCGAGTTGCGAGTACCTAGTACCTAGAAAGGCGAGACCTAGGACCTAGCGCCTGAGACCTGTTATGGAATCGATGCTGCACATCACGACGCTGCATTATCTGGTGCTGGGCGCGGCTTTGTTTTTGCTGGGCGTGATCGGGGTGCTGACTCGACGGAATGTGGTCATCGTGCTGATGTCGATCGAGTTGATTCTGAACGCGGTAAACCTGAATCTGGTGGCATTCTCCCGCATGTGGGGAGGGTTGCACGGCCAGGTCTTCGCTATCTTTGTTATCACTGACGCGGCCGCCGAAGCCGCGGTGGGCCTGGGAATTCTGATCGCCTTCTTCCGCAACAAGGAGACGGTGAATATTGACGAAGTGAATTTGCTGAAATGGTAGGAGAGCAGCTTCTGGCTGCTAGCTTCTAGCTTCTCGCCGGGCCCGAGGGGTCAAGCGTCCGAGCTAAGAGCTAGAGGCTAGAAGCTAGAAGCTGAATTTATGTTTTTTCTTTCCCACATCTGGCTGATTCCGTTGCTGCCGGCTTTCGGCGCGGCCGTTATGTTTTTCTTTGGCCGCAGGCTGCAGAAGGCTACCGTCAGCGCAGTGTGCGTGGGCACGATTGTGCTGGCGTTTGTGATGGCTTGCGGCGCGGTGTCGCAATACTCAGCCTGGTCGTCTACGCCAGAAAACTTTCATAAGCCCTATCAGACCATCCTCTATACCTGGCTCGGCACTGGCACCGGGAATACGAATTACATCATGCAGGACGGCAAGGCGGCTGCTTTCCAGGCGGACGCCGGCTTCCTGCTCGATCCACTTTCCAGCATCTGGCTGCTGTTTGTTACCGGCGTCGGCATGCTGATCCACATCTATTCCACCGGATACATGGCGCATGAGGGCGGCTACTACCGCTTTTTCGGATATCTCAACCTCTTCATGTTTTCCATGCTGACGCTGATCCTGGCCAACAACTATGTCTTGCTCTTTGTTGGATGGGAAGGTGTGGGCTTGTGTTCGTACTTGCTGATCGGGTTTTACTTTCACCGGAAGTCGGCGAGTGACGCGGCGGCCAAGGCTTTCATCGTTAATCGGATTGGCGACGCGGGATTTCTGTTGGGGATGTTTTTTATTGCCTGGTACTTCGGATCGCTCCGCTTCACCGACGTAACCGCAGCAGCCCGAAGCGGACACTTTGCTATCGGCGACCCAATCATCACTGCTGCGACCCTGCTGCTCTTCGTTGGCGCCTGCGGCAAGTCGGCGCAGCTTCCACTCTATGTGTGGCTGCCCGACGCGATGGAGGGCCCGACGCCGGTTTCTGCGCTTATTCACGCTGCGACCATGGTTACTGCGGGCGTCTACATGGTCGCGCGGTCGAATGCGCTGTTTGTGCTGGCGCCGAAATCGATGTTGGTCGTGGCCATTGTTGGCGCGCTGACCGCGATTTTCGCCGCTTCGATCGGGCTGGTGCAAAACGACATCAAGCGCGTGCTGGCTTATTCAACCGTCTCGCAACTCGGCTACATGTTCCTGGCGCTCGGCGTGGGAGCCTTCGCCGCCGGCGTCTTCCATGTCTTCACGCATGCGTTCTTTAAGGCGCTGCTGTTCCTGGGCGCAGGTTCGGTGATCCACTCGATGAGCGGCGAGCAGGACATGCGCAACATGGGCGATCTGCACCGGCGCATTCCGATCACCCACAGCACCATGTTCATCGCGACGCTGGCGATCGCGGGCATCTTTCCGTTTGCCGGATTCTTTTCGAAAGATGCCATTCTCTGGGAAGCTTGGTCGCGCGAAGGCGGCGCCTATCGCATGCTCTGGTTCGTCGGGTACGCAACGGCGCTGATGACGGCGTTCTACATGTTCCGCCTGATGTACCTGACCTTCCACGGCCATCCGCGCATGAGCCATGAGGTTGAGCATCACATTCACGAATCGCCGATATCGATGACGGCGCCGCTGGTCGCGCTGGCGCTCTGCGCCGTTGTTGCGGGATGGCTGGGCTGGCCGCACAGCCTCGGCGGATCGGACCGCTTCACGAAATTCCTTGAGCCGGTCTTCGCTTCTGAAGCGCAAGTGTTGCAGGAAGAGGGCAGAGCAGGTCAGTTGGCTGCGGGAGAGAAAGAAGAAGAACACAACACAGGCACGGAGTGGCTGCTGATGGGGTTGTCGCTCGCGGCCGCGGGCGTGGGGTGGGGCATGGCCTGGAGAAGTTATCGCCACGCCGACAAGGGTTACACCGAGCCCATCGCTGTGGCTGCGCCTCCCGTTTACACCGTGCTGATGAATAAGTATTACGTGGACGAAGCTTACGACACCGTCTTCACCGGGCGCCGCAAAGTGGGAGACATCCGCTTGGGTGTGCTGGGACTCGGCGAAGCCTCGGCGTGGTTCGATACGAATGTTGTGGATGGGGTAGTCAACGGCGCAGGCTGGATCACGCGCCTTGCGGCGACGATTTCGAGTTGGTGGGACAAGTGGATCATCGACGGCATCGGCGTGAACGGTCCTGCAATACTGGCGCGCATGCTGTCCTATCCCGCGCGCCTGTTTGAATGGGGACTGGTGCAGTGGTATGCGCTGGTGATGACCGCGGGATTAGTTGGGTTCGTGTTTTATTACGTGTACCACTGAAACAAGCTCTTAGCTGTTAGCTTTTAGCTCTTAGCTTGAGGCCACCGGCGAAGAGTTTTGGGCTAAAGGCTAAGAGCTAAAGGCTAAGAGCTTTTCATGCAAAACCACATACTCTCGATCATTCTCTTCACGCCGCTGGTTGGCGCGCTTGTGCTCCTGTTCGTTCCCAAGGAGAACAAGGACGCCGTCCGCTGGATTGCGAATTTGTTTTCGCTCGGCGGATTCCTGATCTCGCTGCCGCTGGTGCCGATGTTCTGGGCGCAGATGCAGAGTGCCGACCGCTTCAAGTTTGTCGAGGGCGTGCCCAACAACTGGATTCCCTCCATCGGCGCCGGCTACGTGATCGGCATCGACGGCATTTCGTTCCTGCTCATCATGCTCACCACGCTACTGGGCTGGATTTCGATCCTCTCGTCGTGGACGGCGATTGAGAACCGGGTGAAAGAATACTACGTCTGGTTTCTGATTCTGCAGACCGGCATGCTCGGCGTCTTCATGGCGCTTGATTTCTTTCTCTTTTTCGTTTTCTGGGAAGCGATGCTGGTCCCGATGTATCTGCTGATCGGCATCTGGGGCGGCCCGCGCAAGCTTTACGCCGCGATCAAGTTCTTCCTCTATACGCTGGCTGGTTCGGTGCTGATGTTGCTTGGCATTCTGTTCCTCTACTTCCACCATCATGCGCTGACGGGAATTTACACATTCAGCATTACGGCCCTTTACGAAACCGCGCCGAAGATTTATTCCGATCCTGCATACGGGCCAACCGTTGCCACGCTGCTGTTCTTCGCATTCTTCTTCGCCTTCGCCATCAAGGTGCCGATGTTCCCGTTCCACACCTGGCTGCCCGATGCGCACGTGGAAGCGCCGACCGCCGGCTCGGTCATTCTGGCGGGAGTTTTGCTGAAGATGGGGACGTACGGGTTCATCCGCTTCTCGCTGCCGTTTTTTCCGGACGTGCTGACTCACGGAAGCGTGCGGGGCTGGATGATCGCGCTTTCGATTATCGCGATTCTCTATGGCGCGCTCGTGTCGCTGATGCAGAAAGACATGAAGAAGCTGGTGGCTTACTCGTCGGTGAGCCACTTGGGCTTTTGCACGCTGGGAATTTTCGCGCTCACGCCGCTTGCGCTGAGCGGATCGGTCTTGCAGCAGATCAATCACGGCATCTCGACCGGCGCGCTGTTCCTGATCGTGGGAATTCTCTACGAGCGGCGGCACACGCGCGAGATCTCAGAATACGGCGGCATCTCGAATGTGATGCCGGTCTATGCCACGATCACGCTGATCATGTTTCTCTCATCGATGGGACTGCCGCTGCTCAACGGCTTCGTCGGCGAGTACTACATTATGCTGGGCACCTTTATGGTCAGCTGGAGATGGGCGGCCTGGGCGGTTCCGGGCGTGGTGCTTGCGGCGGCGTATCTGCTGTGGCTCTACCAGCGGGTATTCTTCGGCAATGTCACGAACCCGAAAAATGAAAAGCTGCATGACCTGACGCCGCGTGAGGTGCTGACCTTTGTGCCGCTGCTGATCATGGCGTTCTGGATCGGGCTGTATCCCAAGCCGTTTCTGCAGATTCTTGAACAGCCGGTGAATCGGATCGTGCATAACGTGCGCAGCTCTCCGCCTGCAGGCGAAGTGGGCGCCGCGGTTCGGCCGATGATTGAACAGACGACTACGGCTTCCGTGAGCAATCCGCAAACGGCGACACAAGCTTCGGCACAGACCTCAACACAAGCGACGAAAGGGAAGAACTAAGTGGGCGCGCTCGCATTCAACTGGACGGACTACCTGCTGGCGCTGCCGATTACTCTGCTCACGCTGTTCGCGCTGGGCATCCTGCTCATCGATCTGATGCTGAGTCCGGAGGAGAAGTGGGTCAACGCGGTCACGGCTTTCGTGGCCGTGCTCTTTGCCGGGAAGGCAGTGTACAACATCCAGACATGGATGCAAAATACTGGAGTGGCACGGGTTCCCGGGTTCATGGGCACCATGCTGGTCGACCGCTTTTCGATTTACTTCTTTTATCTGTTTCTCGCGGGCACGGCCATTACCATCCTGATGTCCGCGCGGTACATGAAGACGGAGCACGAAAACCACGGCGAATACTACGCCTTGATGCTGCTCTCGGTGGTTGGCATGATGTGCATGGCCGCAGGGTTCGACATCGTGCTCATCTTCATTGGACTGGAGCTGATGGCGATTTCCACTTATGTGCTGGTGGGGTTTCTGCGCCGCGACCGCCGCTCGAACGAAGCGGCGTTGAAATATTTGCTGCTGGGCGCCTTCTCGTCCGGGATTTTTGCCTATGGTCTGTCGCTGCTGTACGGCCTTACCGGCAGCACGAATGTGGGAGTGATTGGGAGCCAGCTGGCGCGGCTGCTGGCGCGGGATCCGCATAATCCGGTGGCGATTATTGCTTTGCTGACCACGCTCACCGGCTTGCTGTTTAAGATCGCCGCCGTTCCGTTCCATCAGTGGGCGCCTGATGCGTATGAAGGCGCGCCGACCTGCATTACCGGATTCATGTCCGTCGCCGTGAAGGCGGCGGGATGGGCGATGTTGCTGCGCATTCTGATCGGAAGCCCGTTTTTGCTCGGCGGACTGGTCGCCATGCGCTCGACCTGGGTGCCGGTGCTGGTCTTCGTTTCCATCGCTACTATGACGGGCGCGAACTTCGCCGCGCTCACGCAGACGAACACGAAGCGCCTGCTCGCTTACTCGTCGATCGCGCACGTCGGCTACATGCTGCTCGGGTTGATCGCGGGAACTCTCACAATGCTCAATCCAGACGGCGTGAAAGGCATCCTGATCTACCTGCTGGTTTATACCTTCATGAACCTGGGCGCGTTCGGCGTGATTACTTCGCTGCGCCACCGCAACGTGATTGGCGACGAGCTCGACGATATGAACGGGCTCTACTCGCGCGCTCCGGTTGAAGCCGTGCTGATGCTGATCTTCCTGCTTTCGCTGGCGGGAATCCCGCCCCTGGCCGGGTTCTGGGGAAAATATTTCATCTTCCTCAGCCTCATCGAAACCGGACATTACGCGCTGGCGTCGTTGGCCGTGCTGTATTCCGTGTTCGGCCTTTATTACTATTTGAAGATGGCCAACGCCATGTTCATGGGACAGCCCGAAGAACGAGGACTGCTGCCGGTGAGCTGGACGATGCGGGCTGCGCTTGCTGTGACAGCATTCGCTACGGTCTTCATCGGCGTGATGCCGGACCGCTTCATCCAGGTGGTGAACTGGTCGATCGGGATCGTGCAGAACCCGGCGGTGGCGAAGCTGATTCACTAACAATGCTCGGCGCGTCTCTCCCAGTTTCTGCCAGTTAGGATAAAATCATCCCCGTCGTGCCTCAGCCCAAGAACTCCGCTGATCCGGATCGTCCAGCCAAGTCCAATGCCCTGGTCTCGGCAGCGCGCTACTCTGAGATTGGTTTCATCATTCCCGCAGCAGTATTCCTCGGCTACGCTCTGGGATGGCTCCTCGACCGCTGGCTGCATACTCATTGGCTCTATCTCGCGGGGGTTATCTTCGGCGCGGTCGTTGGGTTTGTGCAGATGATCCGCATGGCTTCGGCATTGTCCCGCGACAAGCCGGATGAATAAGTCGGACCATATCTCGTTACTGCGATGGTCTAGGTAAATCACTCGCGAACCCAAAGCTCAATGACTTCCAGCCCAGTGCCGCCGCCGTCTCCCGAAACCCCCACCGCCGCTGATCGATTCTTCTCCGCTGCCATTCCAAGAATGCTGCGGTTTCTGCTGATTCTGGGTGCGATTTTTACTCTGGGAGCAGCATGGCGCTTCGGGCTGGTTACGGGTCTTGGCTTTGCTGCCGGGGCAATCATCTCCTACCTGAGCTTCCGGTCCTTGAACAAGGCGGTGCAGTCCCTCGCCGGCCGCATCGTTGACGCCAAACAGCCCGACCGCGGCTTCTCCCTGGTGAACGGGTTTTTCCTGCGCTATCTTTTGGCGGGAATCGTCGCCTATGTTATATTCACAAGTTCCTCCCAAGCCTTTCGGGGCTTTCTGTGTGGGTTGTGTACGCCGGTGGCAGCGATGCTGCTGGAAGCGGGCTTTGAAGCGTACGCCGCCTTACGCCGTGGATATTAGCCCTTCGAGACTTGTAGTCAGGACACTGCCGGATCGCACGTTATGGAGCAACTCTGGTTCACCGCGCTGCTTAACCGCCTCTTCGGAGGCCCCGTGCTGTCTTTGCTGCTGGCTCTGGGCATACATCCCAAGCATCCCGCCACGCCCATCTCCAACAGTTTCGCCATGGAAGTACTGGTGATGCTGTTATTGATCACGTTCTTTATCGCGGTGCGCCTACGCCTTTCCGTCGATCAACCTGGCGGTTTGCAGCACACCATGGAGGGCATTGAAGGCTTCATCGGCAACATGGGGCACGAGATCATCGGCCATCACTACAGACCCTACCTGCCGTTTCTCGTGGCCCTGGGACTTTTTATCCTCACCAGCAACCTGATCGGCATTATTCCGAGTTTTGAATCACCGACCGCGGTTCCAGTTGTCCCCCTGGGTTGCGCATTGCTGACGTGGTTCTTCTACCACTATCAGGGACTGCGCTCGAACGGACTCGGATACTTCAAGCACTTCATGGGCCCGGTTTGGTGGCTTTCGCCGTTGATGCTGCCGATCGAAATCTTCAGCCACACCGCGCGCCTTTTGTCGCTCACCGTTCGTCTTTACGCGAACATGTTCGCTGGTGAGATGGTTACCCTGGTATTTTTCTCCCTCGTGCCCATCGGCGTGCCAATCATTTTTGAAGGGCTTCACGTTGGGGTCTCTCTGATTCAGACCTATATCTTCGTGATTCTGGCCTGCGTGTACCTGGGCGAAGCCACAGCTCACGAACACTGATTGAATTAATAAAGATTTTTCCGGCTTTATGTAAAACACTTCGTCAGCGTGAGGGCGTCTGCTCGAGGATGACGTCAACCACCTCCTGGCGATATTTCTTAAGGAGAGTCGAATATGCGCAAAGTTGTGTTCCTGATTCTAACCATGGTGGTGTTATCCCTGTTCGCCGTGCCGGCCTTCGCCCAGGGCGGTGACGCGGCCGCTGCTGGCGGCGGCACTAACTGGGTGGCCATCACTTCCGGCTTCGCGATGGCTTTCGCGGCTGCTCTGGCTGCTCTCGGCCAAGGCCGCGTCGCTTCCGCGGCGTGCGAAGGGTTGGCCCGAAATCCCGCAGCCCGTCCTGGAATTCAGATCGCCCTGTTCGTGGGACTGGCCTTCATCGAGTCGCTGGTCCTGTTCACGTTCCTCATCATCTTCGTCAAAGTCGTGAAGTAAGGCGGGAACGAAGGTAGAGAACGAAGGTAAAAAGGCCTCGTCCACGGACGAGGCCTTTAGATTCATGCAAGAACAGATTTAGAGCTTCCGGTCTCCGCTCCACTGCTGGTCTTTATTCTGCGGAGCGCGGCTCATTGCTTCGACCAGCAAGCGCCGCAGGCGGTAGCGGCTCTCCAGATCGGTATTGACGATTTCGAATCCTACTTCGTTCACGCGCGCCCGGCGCAGCAGCACGTGCGCCCGGATCTTCGATCGCATCCCCAAAGAAATCTCCAGGTCGGCTTCGCTGCCAATGCGCAGATTGTCTTCTTTTGTGCCCATGCCGCCACCCAGGCTCAATTCACGGATCAGAATCTTTGACTTGCCCCACGAACTTCCGATCGTGGCGCCGATCGTTTTCGAAAGCACCATGCGTTCGTAGCGCCGCTGCCTTACCCACGGGCATGCCGGAGCCGTATCCAGTGGCGCGATTGCCAGTTCCGCCGGCTCGATTCCGCTGTCGGAAAGAATCTGGCTGCTGTAGCGCGGGTCGGTCTTCGACAGCGACTGCGCCGCCGCAATTCGCAATTCGCGGTGATGCACCCAGCCAAATGTTTTCTTGGTCTCGACAATCTCGCGCAGCAGCGTGACCGCCTCCGGATCCCGCAGCCGGCCGAGGGACTCGATGGCCTTCAGTTGCACGAACGGAGAACGCGAAGCCGCTTCGCCGGGGCGGGCCATGGCCAGCAGCGGCGGCGCCGCTGTGAGATCGCCACTCATCCCGATTTCATCCACCGCTTCCGGCAGTACGACTGCATCCAGCACTTCCGCCAACTCCAGCAGCGAACGTCCACGGTCCGGCGCAGCTCCGTACGCGATCTGGCGAACGACGATGTCGTGATAGAAGCGGTTCCACTCGGGTAACCGCGTCGGCAACAGCTCCAGCAGCGTTCCCACATCCAGGCGGCTCAACAGTCCCACCACTGCCGAGGCCTGCCGGGGCTGCCCGGTGCGCAGAATCTCGCGTAGTTGCGTTAGAGCCGGACTGCCCATCTCCTTGACCAGTTCGACCATGCGGTCGCACTCGTCGCGCCGCATGCAGCGGAAGAACCGGTCAGCCAGATGCTCAGCTCCCGATTGGCAAGTGCGCCGCAGGATCAGCAGCAGGTCCGCGGGCACCGGCTCGAAGTGCAACGCTTCCTCAATGAACTCGGGAATCCGGTTCTCCACGCCCACCCGCGGCCGCAAGTCGTTCACCATGACCGGACGCTGCTGCAGCAGCATCTCCATCCCGGTGCATACTTCGTTCACGGCCTGGTAATTCTTGGCCTCGCTCGCCTCCTGGCTCAGGCGCACGAATGCCGCGCTCAGCAGGCTTTGCAGTTCAGCATCTTTCTCCACACATAGCTGCTCACTTACTTTGCGGATGGCCGTGCCCATCGCTTCGCCGCCCAGCCGCGCATAAAGGTCCGCGAGCTGGCTCACACCAATGGCAGTCTTGCGCCGCGGTTCCTGGTCTTTGCTTACGAGGCAACCGGAATAATTATTCAGAATCTCAGCGGCGGTTTGCTTGTCGTCGCGGTCGAGCAGCACTTCCACGAACTGGCGCAGGTTGCGCGGCGGCACGCATGGAGCCTCGTTTGAGAGCAGCACCGTCTTCTTGCCCGATTCCGGCACTTCCGCCCAGAACATCCGGTCCAGAATGTCGGCGTGCGACTCCACCAGGATGCCCGCCTTGTTCATCTTCTCTTCTTGCAGCTTCAGAATCCCGCGCAGCGAGTCCATCTGCCGGCTCATGTGCTCCATCATCTGGTGCACGGCATTGACCTTCACTTCGCCCTTGGAGTAGCGCTCGAGCGCAAAGCGGATCGCCATGTGCTCGGCCGCTTTCATCAGCAGCGGAGTCTGGTCTTCCTGTTCCGAAGTCGCCTTGGCCGCGAGCGTTCCCAGCAATTGCTGCAGGTTCAGCCGCGTGTTCGGATCCGTTTCAGTCAGCTCTTTCTGCAGAGTTTCCGGACCAGCATTCGGATCGCCCTGCACTTGCCCGAATCGAGTGAGCAGACGGATCGCTTGGATCACTTCCGCTTCCTGGAGCGGCACGACTCCGCCTTGCCATGCCGGAGCAGCGCCAGTCGCAGCTCCACCCGCCATTCCGGTTCCAGCGCCGGTGCCGGGGTCTGGCCCCGCCACCCAGTGCCCGGAAGCATTCGGAACGCTCCCAAACGGAACCACCGTACCTCCAGCTTGGCCTCCGCCGCCGCCCGAGTTCGCGCCTTCCGCCGCGGCGATCAACTGCAGCAGCTTCTGCGGATCGTTCAGCCATTGCTTGAATTCCGGTCCCAGAGTTTGCGCCGCGATCTGCGCCGCCACGCTGATGTCCCCGGTGAGCGGGTCAGCCGCCACAAACTTCACTTCATTGATCTTGATCGTGCTGTTTTTGCCGCCGCCGCCCAGAGCGTCCTTGATCTGCTTGGCCACATCCTGCGCCTTCGATCCGGCGAGGGTAAAGGCGCGCACCAGTCGCGCGAAATCTTCCACCGTAACGTCTTTGGAAAAATGCAGGCTCGCCAGCCCTGCCGTGCTCAAGAGCTGCCCAAAGCTCTTTTCCGTCTGTCCGGCTTCCAGAGGAACTCCATCCAGCAGCAGCTTGTTGTCGGAAACTCCGAGCAGAAAGCCGCCCTCGCCCGCCGCGGGCAAGCCCTGCTGCAACTCATTCCAAGCGGTCTCGAACTGCGCTTCAGTACGTTTGTGATCGGGACCATACATGCGCGCGTACTTGATCAGAATGTTCAGGCTGTGTACAAAAGCGCGTGCAGAGGCCGCCCGGTTTGCGTGAAATGTCGTCGCGTCGTTGATAGCACACCCCTCAACCCGCAGTTCTGGCTAGGTATAGAGAGGTTAAATCCAACTGGTAAGGGGTTGCATGTTACGGAGGTAACGGCGAAGTTAAC
Source organism: uncultured Acidobacteriaceae bacterium (assembly GCA_963827005.1). GTDB lineage: Bacteria > Acidobacteriota > Terriglobia > Terriglobales > Acidobacteriaceae > Sulfotelmatobacter. Next base: position 1,157,757 of record CAWGZD010000001.1, on the reverse strand, counting down.
GGTCGAATCGACAAGAAGCCGCTCTACTTGGCCTGTCCCAGCCTGCCGAAAATTCATTCCCGGCGGCGCATGCACCCCGGCACTGGCAATCGTAGCCCGCTCCGGAGAGAATAGAAGGCGCGATCAACACTGTGCCTCGGAACTGTTGTGCCTTCCTCAACTACGCCCAACCCGCGTCTCGTGAAAACCACCGGCCTGCGCTATTGGATGTTGCGGGTGCTGGAGGAGTGCGAACACGTTTCCGCCGATTTCAGCGCCGATCCCGTTCACGACCTCCGGGTTTCCCTGCGCCGCTGCCGCTCTCTGGCCGATGGCTTGATGGCGCTCGATCCTGATCCCAACTGGAAGGTTATGCGAAAGGCCGGCAAGCGCCTGTTCCAGCGCCTCGGTGCCCTGCGCGATGTCCAGGTAATGATGGAGTGGGTCGAGAAGCTCCATCCCGAGGAGTCAGGTGTGAAGCAAGCAAGTGTGGAGCGGGCACTCTTGCCGGCTTTGCATCTATCTGACCAGAATGATCAGTCGATCCCGCATTTAGCCAGCATGCAAGCCAGCGGGGATCCCCCAGCCCAAGCCCTGCTCAAAATCCTCGCCGCGCGCGAACAAGAACAAAAGCTCGAAGCCCATGCTGCTCTCGAAGAATTCGACCGCAAACAGTGGCGCCAATGGACTCGCTCGCTTCCCGCGCGTGCCGCCCACTTCCGCCCGGGCAGCCCGCTGTTCAAGCATCTAGCTCTGGAGCGCTGGACCACAGCCCGTCAACTCCACACCCGCGCCCTGAGCAACCGCTCGCGAACCGCTTTTCACAGCCTCCGCATCGGCATCAAACGCTTCCGCTACATCGTCGAAAACTTTCTTCCCCCGGAGCACAAGGCCTGGAGTAACGACCTCAAAGAAATGCAGGACGTGCTCGGCGAAGTCCATGACCTTGACGTGCTCTGGACCACAGCCCTTTCCTGCCACATCTTTCCTGACGCCGGTTCGCGCCAGCAATGGCACGAACAACTTGTGGAAGAGCGCACCCGACGCATCGAGCGCTACCGCAAGAAGATGATCGGCCCCGACTCTCTCTGGCAGGTCTGGCGCGCCGCGCTGCCCCAAGGCAAACAGATTCAGGCCCTGGCCACGCAGCGCATGAAGCTCTGGGCGAACGGCCTCGACCCCGACTTCCCGCACTCCGAGCGCGTGGCCAGTCTCGCACTTCAGCTCTACGACGGCCTTCTGGCCGCGGGATGGCAGCCCGCCGTCGATGGCATCTCGGCTCGCTCCAGCCTGCTCGCCGCAGCTCTGCTGCACGATGTTGGCAAGTCCAAAGGCGAGAAGGGACACCATAAGACTTCTTTCGACATGATTCGCGCCCACGGCAACCCGCTGGGCTGGAAGCCCGCAGACCTGCAGCGCGCCGCCATCGTAGCCCGCTTCCACCGCGGAGCCCTGCCCACGAGAAAACACGCTGCCTTGCGCGATCTACTGCCCGACGAACAGAAAGGAACCGTCCAGCTAGCCGCGATCCTGCGTCTCGCCAACGCCTTGGACAGCGCGCATGACGGCCACATCCGCAGAATTCAAATTGAAAGTGTTCAGTTAAGGACTAAGGCCAACGAAGCTCTGATCATCGCCGCCGAAGGCTATTCACCGTTAGGACCGTCGGCTCAGATCATCGCGGCTGAAAGGCATCTGCTGGAAATAGTTCTGCGTCGGCCCGTGGTCGTTAGGACAATGAAGCATCCATCTCTTGTTGAGGGCCGCCGAGAGCGGTACGGAGCGGCCCGACCGCACGACGCATAATCCAGATCGTAAAGTGTGGCCTTCGAGTGCGACTACCATTGACCCTAGATCACCCTCCCGTCGAATCCACTGAGCACGGCCGCCTCCCGCAGTTTCTGGTCGGCAGCCAGGAAAACTTTACCTTGCGGGATTTTTTCGCACCACTCAAGCGCGGCTGCGAGCTGTAACGCGTCGGCTGCCTTTAGGTCGTAACGATCGACAAGTTGGACAGCACCGGCTCGCAAAGAATTCGACGGGTGGATGACGCCCCAGGACTCAGCCAACTCCAGCGCCAAACGGCGGGACACAGTCCAATCGTCGGGGGTGAGCTGCTTCATGCGAACCAGCCGCCTCAGGGCACTTGCAATCTCGACCGGGGTCGTCCACCACACCACCACTCCGTAGCTTCGGTAGAGTGCGACCACCCGGGGTGTGATGCCTTGATGTGCGCAGAGGGGAACGAGAGCGCTCGTATCCCAAAAGGCCAATGGCCGTTCTAGCGGCCTTCCCGCTCTTCCCGCCATAGCTTCTCCATGACCTCGTCGGAAATGTTCCCGGGGGGGTCCGGCCAGGAGTCGGGCAGACTTCGCTTTTTCAAGGGCGGAGTCATAATGCCGCGGGCGATCAGTCGCCGTTCCCGCTCAGGTTCATCGTCGGCTGAGCACGGAATGATACGCGCCACAGGTTTGTTGCGGTCGCAAACCAGCAACTCTTCTCCGTCGCGCACATGCTGGAGGTGGGCGCTAAGCCGTGCTTTCAGGTCGCTTATATTTACCGTGCGCATGAATCGATTGTAGCAGACATGACTATGTTGGTCATGTTCATGGCGCATCACTCGCGCGTCCTGGGCTATGCCGTCCCAGAAATTCACAGACCCCGTGTGACATCTGACCTTGCAGCCAAATCAAAATCAGCAGAACATGGTCAAGGCGGAGGCAGTCCGTTCCACTCCGCCGCCGGCGAAGCTAAGTGCTTTGCTGCCAAGATTTTGCCCGCAAGTTCTTTGAAATAAAGATCAAACACTCTCACCCGGCATTCGCGATTGTGCCCCCCCGCATGTTTATTGGATTTCCGCAAAATGAGGGGGGAGGGGGGTACCAGTCAAAATCAGCTCTCGTGCTCCAAGAACGGGCACTGCGGGACGCTGCTGGAATCGCCTGCCTCGAATATTTTTCAGGCAGATTTCCACAGACTGCAACACCGGTAGCTTTCCAAGGGACTTCCACACGCACCGTTTCTCCGGATACAACTGTCCTTGCTTCCCGCAGCGGCCAACCGAAGCCCGAAGCCCGAAAGCCCGAAACATGACCCATGCCCAACTGGTAGAAAAAGCTGTCCACTGGCTGCGCCGCTACCGCTGCGGAGTCGTGCTCTCCGAGCAAGCCTGCGTGAGCGGGGAGATGCCCGACGCTATCGGCTGGAAGCGCGCCTGCCACTCGGTGCTGGTCGAGTGCAAGGTCACGCGCTCTGACTTCCTCGCTGACCGCGGCAAGCCGTTCCGCCTCAAGCCCGAGCAGGGAGTCGGCTGCGAGCGCTTCTATCTGGTTCCAGCCGGGCTGGTACGCTGCGAAGAGATTCCGCAAGGTTGGGGATTGCTGGAGCTGCATCGTGGCGGAATCGAAACTGTGCGCGCGTCTGCTAAGAATCTCCGCAGTGCCACCGGCTTCCGTTATGAAATGAATCTCCTGCTAGCCAGCCTGCGCCGCGTGGAGGTCCGCGTCGAACCGCAAAGCATTACCGACTTCCTCAAGTGGAAGAACCGAATGGCCGAATACAACCGCGGCACGCTCCCGGAAGGATTGGCTTCCGCTGAAGACGAACTGAATGTATTTCTAGAACCAGACATAATTAGTTGAACTTCGTCCGAGAACCGCGAGCCAAGACCCGGAAGCCGGAAGCCAAGAGCCAAGAGCCAAGAGCCGGAAAAGAAAAACCGGGCTGGTTGGCCCGGTTTCTCATAGCGTCGAGTTGGATGCGGTTACATCGCAGCGCGGCGCGACTGGCGCTGAGGCTGCCATCTGGTTGGGTTAGGACCAGTCCGGTTGCCCGGCTTCGTGCCTCCTCCTCACCAGTCCACAGATCGCGGATCGAAAAGCACATTCCCGATCCAATAGCGAGGAAACAGACATGTTTCCAGATGCAAACCACGGGCCACGAGCCCGATTAAAGTCTCACCGGTGGAATTGTCTGTAAAGTTATGAGCTGCAGATGGTTGACCAAGGAATAGCTCTCGTCCAGCTCGCCCGCTCCGCCGCCTTCAAACGGCCTCGGAGAAAGCTTTTGCACAGTTGCACGCGAACTTATGCAACCCGCGCCTTTCGCCGGGCAACGCAACCGGGCTCGAACACCTTGACTCGCCGAGGTTGCCGGACTATAGTCGCGCCCATCGGGTGTCCGCCAGGAGTATTCCCCATGTCCTGCCAGAAACATTCCAGCCAGAAACATTCCACCGCAAACACCACAATACTGGCGATCTTCGCCGTGACCCTGCTCGTGTGGGCGACACACGCGCCAGCTCAGGAAGAAAAAGTGCTGCACAGCTTCAACTCGAGCGACGGAGCGAGTCCGGACGCCGGTTTGGTCTTTGACAGCGCTGGCAATCTTTACGGTACAACCTACAGCGGCGGAAGTCATGGCTCCGGTACGGTGTTCGAATTGGCGCCCGCTGCAGGCGGAACGTGGAAGGAGAAAGTGCTGTACAGTTTTAGCCACAGCTCGGATGGGTTTGGCCCTGCGGCCACGCTAATTATGGACGGCGCCGGCAATCTTTACGGCACGGCGGCCGGTGGCGGCGCACACAGTGCCGGACTGGTGTTCGAGTTGACGCCTGAAACGGGCGGAGGCTGGACAGAGACGGTGCTGCATAACTTCAGTCTGGGGACCGCGCCCTTGTCTGGCCTGGTCCGGGATGCAGCTGGCAATCTTTACGGCACGGGCGGAGCTGGCGGAATCGGCTTGGTGTTCGAGTTGTTGCCTAGCACAGGCGGAAGCTGGACGGCGAAGGTGCTATGCAAATTCAACACCACAGACGGCTTCTTTCCCCAAGGCGGCCTGCTTCTCGGTGCCTCAGGCAATCTCTACGGCACGACAGAATATGGAGGCACTGACAGCTACGGCACAGTCTATGAGCTAAAGCCGGAAACGGGCGGGAGATGGGCCGAGAAAGTGTTGTATAACTTCGGCAATAATGGGACGGACGGTTACTATCCTACCGCCAATCTTATTGAGGACGGTGCGGGCAATCTCTACGGCATGACCACCGGTGCGGGCGAATTCGGTGGCACAGTGTTCGAGCTAATGCGCGGCGCCGATGGCAGCTGGACAGAGTCGGTGTTGCACAGCTTCACAGACAATGGCAGCGACGGATATGGACCTACGGGACCTCTGATATTCGATGGCTCGGGAAATCTCTACGGCACGACAGGGCTAGGCGGCGCCAACAGCGGCGGCACGGTATTTGAATTAAGCCCTGGCGGCGACGGGACATGGACCGAGACCATACTGCATAACTTCGGCATCAACGCGAGCGACGGTCACTACCCTTATTCCGGCCTGGTCTTCGACACTCGGGGCAACCTGTACGGCACGACCGCGGAAGGCGGTGCTGATGATGCTGGTACGGTGTTTGAGGTCAGACCCTAGCTTTGTTTCGCGGCACAAGGACGCACTGCTGACCGGCAGAAGAGTCACAGTTCCCGCCGCCCTTCCATGGCTTTCAGCATGGTGATCTCGTCGGTGTATTCGATGTCACTGCCGACTGGGATGCCCATGGCAATGCGCGTCACCTTCACGCCGGCACGCTTGAGTCGCTGCGAGAGGTACGTCGCCGTAGCTTCTCCTTCCACCGTCGGATTGGTGGCGATGATGACTTCATCCACATTGCCGGCGTCGACTCGCGTAATGAGGTTCGCAATGCGCAACTGTTCGGGCCCGATGCCGTGAAGCGGAGAGATCGAGCCGTGGAGCACGTGGTAGACGCCGTTGAAGTGCTTGGTTTTTTCGATGGCGGCAATGTTGGTGGGCTCTTCGAGCACGCATACCAGCCGCTGGTTGCGCGTGGCGCTGGTGCAATAGACGCAAGGGTCGACGTCGGTAATGTTATTGCACACCGAACACAGCCGCAGGTTGGCTTTCACATCGCGCACCGCGGCGGCCAGCGCTTCAGCGTCTTCGTCACTGGTGCGGAGAATATAAAACGCCAGGCGCTGTGCGCTCTTGGCGCCCACGCCCGGCAGCTTCTTCAACTCATCGATCAGCCGCGACATCGGCTCGGCAAATTTAGACATAGGGAAATTGAGTGATTGTGTGATCGGGTCATTGGGCGATTTGAAAACCAGGAATAAGAGTTGGCGGTCGAGGAACTGGAAATCGCCCAATCACCAGATTACTCAATCGCTCAATTTCTTACATGCCCAGGCCGCTCAGCATGCCGCCCATCGTCGACTGCATCGCTCCATCGATCTTGCGCGCTGCTTCGTTGACCGCAGCGAGCACCAAATCCTGAAGCATCTCGACATCACCTGACTTTACGGCTTCGGGATCGATACGAAGGCTGAGCAGTTGCTTGCGGCCATCCATCTTCGCAGTGACCGTTCCTCCGCCCGACGAGGCCTCGACCACGGTCTCCTGCATCTTCTTCTGCAGGGTGTCGTACTGCGACTTGGCTTTCGACATCAGTTCTTGCAGATTGAATCCGCCCATAGAACCTCACGTTTCAAGGTTTCAGCGTTTCAAGGTTTCGAAGCCTTGAAACTTTGAAACTCTGAAACCTCGATTTTTACCTCTTCTCTTTGTAATCAATTACCGTGCGAATCTCAGCTCCAAACTTTTCCTGCAAGCGGCGGACCACGGCGTCCTGCTCGGCGCGGCCGCGGCCGCCGGCAGACGAGTGCGTTCCGCTGGATCGTCGCGGTGCCGTTGCCTTTTCCTTCCGCAGCCGTCACGTTTGCTCCGGAGACAATCCTCAACTTGATGGCCCTGCCGAGAATGCCGCTGGCCGAAGCAATCGCCAGCCGTCTGGCATCCGCGCCCAATGACATGTCGACCACGGTTTGCGACTCACTCACTCTGACCACGACTTCGTTGCCTTCGACCGCCCATTCGCCCGCTTCGAGCATCGAGACGAGAATGCGCTGATTGCCATCCGTTAGGGCCTGCAGCACGGCGCTGCGCAGCTTCTCGAGGGGCGCTGCTGACGAAGTGGTTTCCGCTGGTGACGGCCTGGCTTGCACCTGGAGGGGAGAATGCGGACTCGCCTGTGGTTCGCGCTGCGGTTCGGGACGTGAAACCAGCTGGGGCTCGGGTGCGTTCTCGCTGCTGGCGGGCGCGGCGGAGCCCATGATCACGCGCGCCGGCGTGCTTCCACCCGCGACGATGCGCGGTCCGTCAGGGGAAACCGGGCTCGAGGAAAATTCCTGCCTGGGATTGCCTTTGCGCGCGGAATCAGCGTCGAACGGGGAAACATGGGAACCGGTGTTCGGAGCAGAGTCGTCGCGTTCCCGTGGGGATGGCAACTTCCGCGCCGCAATTGCCGCTGGCGGAACAACCGACGGTCTTGCCGGAGCGCTGACTCCAGATCCAGTGCGAAGAAGCGGCCACGTCGCTGAGCAGTTGCTCCATCGGCAACAGGCGTTGGGCGTGCGCCATCTTCAGCAGGCCGAGTTCCAGGTGGAAGCGCTGCTCCTGTTTGTATCCCAGTTCGCCGTGGGTGCGCAGCATGATCTGCAGATGGCGCGTGAGATCTTCTTCGCCAAAAAGTTCGGCGACACGCGCGACGCGCTCGCGCTCTTCGCTCGAAATCTGCAGCAGGGAAGAGTCCTTGCCGGCGATTTTGGCGACGGCCGCATTGCGCAGAAAGCGGACCATCTGGCGCGCGAAGTGCGTTGGGCTATGACCCTCGCTGATGAGGTGATCGACTTGCCGCAGAACGTCTTCGCTGGCGCCACGAGCGATCGCCTGCATCACTTCTTCGAGGATGTGCGCCGGCGCCGCGCCGACCAGGTTGCGCACAGAATCAGCCGTGATCTTGCCGCTGGAGGAGGCAATCGCCTGATCGAGAATCGACAGGGCATCGCGCATGGAGCCGTCGCCGGCCTCGGCAAGCAAGGCGAGAGCGTCGTCATCGGCTTCGATCTTTTCGCGGCCGACGAGATCGCGCAGTTGGCGACAATGTCGTCGAACTTTACGGCGCGGAAGCTGAAGTGCTGGCAGCGCGACCGGATGGTCTGCGGAATATCCTCCGGCTGTGTGGTGGCCAGCATGAAGACGATGTGATCCGGAGGTTCTTCCAGCGTTTTCAGTAACGCGTTGAAGGCGGCGTCGGTAATCTGGTGAGCTTCGTCGAGAATGTAAATTTTGAAGCGGTCGCGCGCCGGCTTGTAACGCGCGGCCTCACGCAGTTCGCGGATTTCGTCGATGCCGCGATTGGTGGCCGCATCGATCTCGATCACGTCGACGGCGTTGCCGGCGCGAATCTCAGTACAGGATTCGCAGATGCCGCAAGGCTCTGCCACAGGCTTATCGGAGGAGCGGCAATTCAAGGCCGCAGCCAGAATGCGCGCCACCGTGGTCTTTCCGATGCCGCGATGGCCACTGAAGATGTAGCCGTGGGCGGTGCGTCCCTGTTCGAGGGCGTTCTGCAGGGTGCGGGTGACGTGCTCCTGTCCGATCACGTCGGAGAATGTCTGCGGCCGGTATTTGCGTGCCAGGACGGTGTAGCTCATGAGCAGGAATGACGATTATACGTGATCGGGGAGAGGATGAGCCGCCGGTATGGCGAACCGCCGTCTCATCCTCACCCTTGCGTTTTGCTCCTTGCGCGCACGCAGGAAATGAAAAATAATTGCGCTGGCCCTTATGCGGCGCTCTCCGTGAGCCGCAACCCGGCAGGAGGCTTGACGCATGAGACGTGTTCGCCTGGCTGTGCTCTTCGTATCCGGATTCGCCCTCGCGCCGGCCTGGTTCAGCGCGCCGCAACTGCAGGCGCAAGCCGCGCCGGCCTCACCCGTCGACGCTATCGTGCAGCACGATGTTCCGGTGAAGATGCGCGATGGGGTGATCCTCCACGCCGACATTTATCGTCCCAGTTCGTCAGGCACATTTCCCGTCATTCTTATGCGCACGCCCTACGACAAAAGCGTGAACTGGGCCGTGTCGCCCGTCTTCAAGATGGTGTCACGCGGCTACGTCGTCATTATTCAGGACGTCCGTGGGCGCTACACGTCAGAAGGAGAATGGTACCCCTTCAGGCACGAGCAAGCCGACGGCTTCGACACGGTCGAATGGGCCGCCGCGCTTCCTTATGCCGATGGCAAAGTCGGGATGATGGGCGCCTCTTATGTCGGCGCGACTCAGATGCTGGCTGCGATTGCGCATCCTCCGCATCTGGCGGCGATTGCACCTAATATGACGGCGAGCAATTACCACGACGGTTGGACCTACCAGAGCGGCGCCTTCGAGCAATGGTTTGACCAGAACTGGACGTCGCAACTGGCGCAGAACACGCTCCAGCGCCTGATCGAGGGAAACACGAATGCTCTGATCGGAGTGCCCACCCTTCCGCTTGCCAACTATCCCGTCTTCAACTTCGGGCAGTTACCCGCGGACGCTCAACTCACTGCTACTCTCGCGCCCTATTACCTCGACTGGCTGGCGCACCCGGATTACGACGATTACTGGAAGCAATGGTCCATCGAAGAACATTTTTCAGACATCGCCGTCCCCATGCTCCAGGTCGGTGGCTGGTATGACATCTTCAACGGCGGCACCTTGCGCAATTACATGGGCGTGAAAGCCCACGGATCCACCGATGCAGCCCGGACTCAGCAGCATCTATTGATCGAAATCGGTGGCCACTCTGGCTTCGGCCGCCGCATCGGCGATGTCGACTTCGGCCCCCACGCCATCGAAAACGGGTATACCGACGTCATCCTCGACTGGTACGATTTTCTTTTCAAAGGCATCCGCAACGAATTCGCCACCGATAAACCGGTCAAACTGTTCGTAATGGGCGCGAACGAATACCGGCAGGAGGATGATTGGCCGCCGCCGCAAGCGCAGCCCACGAAGTATTTTCTGCACTCCGCGGGCAAGGCGAATTCGCTCCGTGGCGACGGCTCGCTCTCCACTGTGCCACCCAAGTCTGAGCCCTCGGACGCCTACGTTTACAATCCCGCCAGTCCGGCGCCGACCGTTGGCGGCCCACTCTGCTGCGACGCCGAACACATGGAGCCGGGCCCGCGCGACCAGCGTTCCGTGGAAAATCGCGACGATGTGCTCGTCTACTCCACCGGCCCGCTGCCTCGCGACCTGGAAGTTACCGGCCCGGTTACCGCGACGCTGTTCATCAAATCCTCGGCCGTGGACACCGACTTCACCGCCAAGCTTGTCGACGTCGCGCCTGACGGCTTCGCGCAGGATCTCACTGAAGGCATCCTGCGCATGCGCTACCGTGCTTCTCCCGAGCATGCCGCTTTGATGAATCCCGGTCAGATCTACGAAATCTCAGTCGATCTCTGGGCCACGAGCAACGTTTTTCTTCATGGCCACTCCCTGCGCCTGGAGGTTTCCAGCAGCAATTTCCCTCGTTTCGATCGCAACCTCAATACCGGCGAAGAAATCAGGTTCGCGCGCACCTCCGTCGCTGCCACCAACACAATCCTCCACGACGCGCAACATCCTTCCGCGCTTGTGCTTCCGGTTATGCCGGCGAAATAATTCCCTAAGGCAAGGTGCAGCCCTGCCGCTTGCTAAAAGCGCGAGGCAGGCGGTAGGCTGGTGCGTCGAGTTGGAGTGCGGATGCGGTGTGGTCCAGTGCGATGTGGTTTGCACCGCCGCAAAGGAGTGTCCTTATGCAACTAAAGCTGGCAATGAAAACGAAGGATGGAATTCTGGTGGTGGATTGCAGCGGCCGGATTGTGTTTGGCGAGGAGTCTTCGCTGTTGCGGGAGACTGTCAAGAAGGCTATCTCGGAGAATAATCATATCGTGCTCAATCTGGGCGAGGTGAATTATATCGATTCCGGCGGCCTGGGCACGTTGGTCGCGCTGCGTACAACCGCGCAAAATGCTGGAGGCACGATCAAGTTGACGAACCTGACCAAGCGCGTGGGCGATTTGCTGCAAGTCACGAAGTTGCTCACGGTTTTTGACGTATATGATTCAGAGGCGGAAGCGATTGAATCCTTCCGCAAGGCGGCTTAGCGCGGCTCATGAGTTGCGGCGCATGATCGGCGACGCCGCAACCGTGCCGGGCTTTCCTCGAATGCTGCCTCGCATTGTTTTTCTTCTCTGTCTGCTGGTAAGCGCCAGTGGTTTTGTCTCCCCGCCGGTTGCGCTGGCGATGGGCCTGGTATTTGGTCTGGCGTTTCATCATCCTTACGACCTTGAGGCGAAAAAGTTCTCGAGGTTCCTGTTGCAGGCCTCGGTGGTGGGGCTCGGCTTTGGAATGGACCTGCATGAAGTTTTGAAGGCGGGGCGCAGCGGCTTCGTTTACACCATGCTGGGCATCAGCTTCGCGCTGCTTGCGGGCATGGGACTGGGCGCGCTGCTGAGGGTGCAACGAGTGCCGGCTTTTCTCATCTCCGCGGGCACGGCGATTTGCGGTGGGAGCGCGATCGCTGCCGTCGGGCCGATCACAGAAGCCAGCGACCAGGAGATGGCGGTGGCGCTCGGAACTGTCTTCGTGCTGAACTCCGTGGCGCTGCTCATTTTTCCTGCCATTGGCGGGGCGCTCAAGCTGACGCAGTCGCAGTTCGGATTGTGGGCGGCGCTGGCCATTCATGACACCAGTTCAGTGGTGGGCGCGGCGGCCAAATACGGCACCGAGGCGCTGGCGATTGCGACGACGGTGAAGCTGGCGAGAGCGTTGTGGATTGTTCCGCTCTCGCTGGGAACCGCAGTGGTACGTGGCGTCAAGGCGAAGATTCAATGGCCGTGGTTCATTGGGCTGTTCTGCCTGGCTGCAGTATGCAACACGTATTTTCCGGCGGGCGCGCAGGTGTATAGCGTCGCGGTGAAGGCGGCGAAGATCGGATTGACGGCCACTTTGTTTCTGATCGGCAGCGGGATCTCGGCGGCTACTATCAGGCAGGTCGGGTACCGAGCGTTGTTGCAGGGCATCCTATTATGGTTGCTGGTTTCGGTGGGATCGTTGTGGCTGATTCGCGTGGGATGGATTGCGCTGTGAAGAGGGGAAAAACAAAGCCGCGTAAACGTGGAGTGAGATCGGATCCCGGTCGGTCGCAAGATCAGTTGCCAGATCAGTCGTCGAAGAGGCGGATGCGAATTGAAGCTACCATTCGCCGTATCCCTCAGGGTAAGGTATCCACCTACGGAGCGGTGGCGCGAGCGGCGGGACTTGCAGGCGGGGCGCGGCAGGTGGCAAGGGTGCTGCATGGTGGTTTTGGATTGCCTTGGCAGCGGGTGCTGGGCGCTGGGGGAGAGATTAAGTTGCGGGGGGATTCCGCGATCGAACAGCGGCTGCGGCTGGAGGCAGAGGGCGTGCGCTTTCGCGGGCGGAAGGTGGATATGAAGCAGTGTGAGTTCAAGTTTCTGCGCGTGACCTCGAAGCGCTGAGCGGGAAGCTCACGGCTATTTCTTGAACTGCTGGTCAATCTCCACCTGATATCCGGTGACCATCTTGTTGGTTTCGTTCGCCATGCCGACGACTGCCACTAATTCCTTGAACATAGCGTCGGTCATACCTTTTTTCTGGGCGGAGACGGTGTGCGAGGCGATGCAGTAGTTGCATTGATTGGTGACGCTGACCGCGACATAGATCATCTCCTTGGTCAGCGGATCGAGCGCGCCGGGGGCCATGATGTGCTTGATGCTTTCCCATGTACGTTTCAGAGTTGCGGGATCGTGCGCGATTGCTTTCCAGAAGTTGTTGATCCAGTCCGTCTTGCGCGTGGCCATGATGTCGTCATAGACAGCGCGGACTTCAGGGCTGGCGTCTTTATATTCGATGAGTCCTAGGGTTGCCATGGGGTCTCCGGTGCAAAAAATCAATTCACCACAGAGTCACAGAGACACAGAGAAAAACAAAATCTAATAAAATCCAAGGAAGGTTTTCTGTGTGACTCAGTGTCTCTATGGTGAAGCGATTTCCCGTGCTACGTTCGCTACTTCGGTAGTTCTCCGCTCAGCAGTTTTTCGAGCGCCGCCGCGGGGCAGCGCACTCCTACGAAGAACTGGCCGAACAACGCATAAACGGCGCTGACGTGGTCGAAGCGCATCTCGTAAATCAATTTCTTGAAGACCAGCGGATCGTCGGCAAACAGATCGACGCCCCACTCCCAATCATCGAAACCAATGGATCCGGTGATGATTTGCTTCACTTCGCCGGCGTAGCGCCGGCCCACGAGTCCGTGTTCGCCCATCTGCCGGGCGCGCTCCTCGATGGGCAGCGTGTACCAGTTCTTATCCTCCCCGCGCAGGCGGTTCATGGGATAAAAACAGAGATAACGATTGGGAGGAATCTCGGGGAAGAGGCGCGGGTGCATCGCTTCCCGATGCCTCCCAAGCTTGCATTCGATCTCGGCTTTCCATTGATCAGAGTGCGGTTGGATGCCCTGCTCGATCAGCTCTTTATAAATCTTGAGCGTGGAGTCGTAGAGGCCGAGTTCGATGATGGAAAGATAAGACGAAGTGGGTTCAAGGAAATCGCTGAGCCGCAGGGAGGCGAGCTTGAGTTCTGCCTGGTTAAGGTCGGCAAATGAGTTGCGAAAGTGCACCAGCATGAGATCGCCCTTGTGGCCGATCAAGGAAAAAAGCGCCGACTGCCCGGGAGAATGCTGCTCCATTTCGCCGAGCACAGACGCTGCTTCCTGGGCGATCGCCGATCGCTCGCCCTCGGGCAGGGCTCGCCAGGCCGTCCAGCGGAACCGCATCATCTGGTGCAGAACGCTGTATCCCTCGGTGGTCAAAGGGACTTCAGGAACTTGAGGGGAGGCAGTTTGCGGACGGGCAGGAGGGGTTGAAGTCGTTGTCATTGTCGATGTCGTCTCAGGACGTGGGCTCATGATTTCACGATCCATTGTACGCAAGAGGCGCGGAGCCAGCGAGTTCACGATTTACAATCGTTCTGACTTCTTGAACCGGAACAGCAGGGCGCGCAAGCAGGGATCCGCTCAGCAGGACAGTACCATGAAAAGACTTGCCTTAACATTTTGCGTTGTCCTTTTGTTCGTCGTTTCCCTGCAGGCTCAGAATAAGGAGGCTCAGAACAAGCGCGTTTGGGTTCTGCGCGCACCCGGCGAGATGGCGGAGTACGATGCGGCGACGTTCGCGCCCAAACAGACGGTGAAAGTCCCGGCAGAAGCTGTGGCCTCGCCGCAGAGCTTCTCGGTGAATCATCCAGGGCAGATGCTGTTTTCTGCGCCGGTGTCTCTGCCGCTCGCGGAAGGTGATCTGGCGGCCGAACGAAAAGTGTGGCTGTGGGATGGGCACACAACGACTACGCTTGAACGCGAGGTCGCCCGTACGACGAGCACAGCGGGATCGAACCTGGTCATCACGGAGTCGGCGCCGGTACCTTATCTCTCCGCGGATGGAAGCCATCTGTACTGGTTTTCAAACCAGGCGCGGCGGCTGCAGCGGGATGGGGTGGATCTCTCGACCAAGACGACCTGGAGCAGCTGGCAGACTGACCTTGCCGGCGGCGGACGTCAGGAGGTGGCATCGAGCGCGTTGCCCGATTGCTCGTGTCCAACCGGAAGCTGTGAGGAAAGCTGCCCGTACGGCGAGGTGAGGGTGCCCGACGAGGGAGTGGGAAAGTTCTTTTTGCTGACGGAGTTCGTTTCCGGAAAGATGCAGCCTGTTTACAAGTCGACCTTTTTGTACCAGGACGCCGGCAAATGGACAGCGCCGCCTCTGGATCCGCCGTTGCGGCGTGTGCTGGATGCGCCAACTGCCGATACGATCCTTCAGGCTATTCCGGATACGGGTTGCTGCGGCTGGCAGAATCAGAGCGACGATCAGACTCTGCTGCGCGTCCGCGGTAAGGATTTGATCGTGTTCGACGAGCGGACATCGTACAAAAATCCTGATTACGACGTTAGTTTCTACACTGAGAACGGCAAGCTCTCGCCAGGCCTGGGAAACGTGGCTCTGACCATCGCCGCTACCGCTCGGCCAAACACTCCCATTCAACTCTCCGAGCAAGGGCAGGCCAGCCCGGAGGAATCGCTGCGAATTCGCAAAGCCTTGCTGGATCTGCCGGCGGTCGAAGTGATGAGCACTGAGGATGTGCCTCGCCGCATCGCATTTCTTCCTCATGCGGCGCTGGTGGGCTGGATCAGCGAGCAAGAGATTCTGATCGTGGAGGGCCATCTGCTCGTTGCCTATAACGTCGCAACCCGCACCCGGCGAAAGTCGAATGTTCATGTGGAGGATGCAGGGCAAGTGTTCCTGCGGTAAAGGCGGTCGTATTCGGCCACTTCGAAAATGCGCTGATGTGCCAATAAAAAAGCGGCTTCAGACGAGTCTGAAGCCGCTGCTGGAGTGAATTGCTAAGGAATGTTCAGCGCAGGGATGGCGAGTGGGCCTTCTCCATCACGCTCGATTCCTCCGCCTTGGAATCGTTCGTTGCTCCACTTGCTAGCTCCGCGGCTGCGGGGACGGTCGCAGTTCCCTTTGCCAGCGTAGGTGGGAGCACCTGAAGAATTGCCATCATGCCCTTATCCTCATGATCGAGGATGTGGCAGTGATACACAAACTCGCCGACGTCCGGCCCACGGAAATCGAGGCGAACCGTGACGCTGGGGTAGGCTCCGTGCCCGATCCAGCCGGGGATGTGGATGGTGTCGAGCATCTGTTGCTGGTTGAGAGGTACGGCCTGCCCGTTTCTCTGCATCAACAGGAAGTGGATCTGGTGGATATGAAACTCATGCGCTTCGGTGGCATGGTTTTGAATGGTCCAATCCTCGATCGAGCCCTGAGTTGTGGTAATTGCGGGAGGCAGGTCAGAGCTGTATACGCGGGGAATATGACCGTTGACCGTGATGTAATAGCCTTGCTCATCTTCAGAGAAATGCAACTCCCGCTGAAGCGTTGGAGTCGCGGCTGCGAGGCCGGCGAAGCGCGGCGCAGGAGCATGGCCCGAGACTCGCGGTACCTTCGATTCTGACGAGCCGGCTTTTGCCGGGGTCGATTGGATCGTCGCCAGGGGTCTCTGCGGATCGATAAATCCGTTTGTGCCGGTGGTTACCCCCAGGGTCACCAGTTGTGCCTGCTTCACCGTGCTCGAGGGCCCGGTAATGATGAATTCCGCGCGTGCTGCGGGTGGAAGCAGAATCTGACTTTCCGAAATCGTTCGATTGCCGCCCTGGGATGCGAGCGGTACACCATCTAGTTCCACGACGACCAGGGTTTGCGGCTTGCCGTCGTAAAGCACTTCCAAATTAATAATGGTATCGGCCGAGGAGTTTACCACTCGCCAGAACTGCTGCTGGCCGGCAGGCATTGTGATCACGGCAGGTGTATACGTCGGGTAGGGAACTGGAATGTAATTCAAGGACACATCCCGAGACGGGACGGGACCAACGCTCGAGCCCTGGCTGGGCAAAAGATTGTCGCGGATGAGCAGAATCTGCTCTGTCATGCCTTCGAGAATGGGATCGATGTTCTGAATGCCCTCAACGATGATGGCTCCCGAAGCGCCGCCCAGCACGGAGGCATCGGCGATCCCGTGAACGTGGGGATGGTACCAATAGAGTCCTGGTGGTTGGCCGGGTGGAATTCGCAGATTGTAGGTGAACGTACTGCCCGAATTGATCAAGGTATGGATGACTTCATCCTGATGGCATACGGGCAAAACATTCATGCCGTGAAAATGAACATTGACCGAGGTCGAGGTCATGGTCGTGTCGCCGCAAACTTTGGAGGGCGTGACCGACTCCGCCATTTGCATCGCCGGCATAGGCGCCCCGGCGGGCACGTCGTTGGTTACTGTCATCGCGATGGTGTCGCCTGGATTCACGTGCAGCGTAGGGGACTGTTGACCATCCGAATTGACATAGCAATAACGCGTAAGACCGTTTTCATCCACGAATGTTTGATACGTGAAACTCACGGTGAGCACGCCACTTTGGCTGAAAAGGTCCTCGGGTTGGGTCACGGTGCTACCCGAGGCGAAACGCGGGCACACACCCTGAGCTAATGCGCAAGTCGCCGCCAAAGCAAGAATGAGCGCGCCCAGAATGCCTCGTATCAGGCGTGGCGCCTTTCTTCCTATCATGATGATTGCTCCTTCGTAAGATGTTCTGCGCCGGCGGGGCCAGCGTCTAGGGTTATCGCGCCGGCTTCCAGGCACAGAGCCTGATCGGCTTTCCAGTCGCAGGAAATGCTGAATAGCGCGGCTGCATTGCGGTCAAGTGCTGGACGGAAAGCCTGTGCACAGTCAAAGGAAGTGGCTGAACGGGGGGAGGAAAAATATGGCGCTGAGGAAGTCTGGAAGGTTCAGGGGTCGTTGTCAAGATGAAAGATTTTGCAAGCATGGCAAATGCCGGCCTCCCGGCCTTATTGAACCGGGCTCTGGCTGTTGTTATTCAACAGGTTGGGGAGTGTTGCTGAGCGGCTCTGGAAGCGGGATTTGGCTGGTCCGCGCTCTCTAAATTTACCCGGCCGAGGAAGTTCTCCTTTCAGCCGGCTTACTTCTTCTCGATCGGCTTGAGCAGCAAATCCTGATAGTCAAAGCTGAAATCCGCCAGGGGAGAAACGGCCGCCATACGCGCGCTCTCAATGCTGCCGTCCGGCTTCAGGGAGAAAGTGACGAAGGCATCTTCGATCCTGCGATCACGCCAGTGCGCTTTGAACGTATCGTATTGCCAGTGCTGCAAGTCGCCGATCATGGACGGAGTGTGATCGAAGGTGATGACCAGCCCGCCGCTCTCGTAGCGGATGGTGATGGGACCGTACCAGGCATCGCTGTAGGTCGCGGCGTACTTCTCGAGTGGAAGGGAAGGCTTCGAGTCGGCGGCGCGGGCGCCTTCTGCTTTCTTGATGGTCTCCGCAGCGTCCTTCTCATCCGTATCTCTTACGGATTTGTACGCCGCGATCCAGTCGGTGGACGGCAGATTGAAATAGTGATCGAGCACGTGGTAGAGGATGGAATCGAACGCGCCGTCTTCCTCTGCGTTCGTCAGTACGACGACCCCAAGATTTTCTTCTGGAACCAGCATTACGCGGGAAACAAAGCCTCCCACTCCGCCAGTGTGTCCAACCAGTTTGCGGCCGTGGTAGTCGCGCACCATCCAGCCCAAAGCGTAGTCTGCGAAATTTGGTTTCAGACCGGCGAGCGGGGAGGGATAATCGCCGATCGGCAGAATCGTCTGCGGCGACCACATTTCTTTCGACCGCTGTTCGCTGAACAGGCGGCCTTCGCGGCCGACGAACCTTCCGCGGTTGAGCTGCAACTGAACCCACTTCGCCATGTCGGCGGCGCTGGAGTTGACCGCTCCCGCCGGGCCGGCGTTGTCGAGCACTTCAAAGGGGATGACTTGCAGCTTGCCATCCACGCGGGAATGGGGGAAGGCACGGTCGTCGCCAGGTTTGAAGGCGGCACTGCTGACGTTGGAATGGTCCATGCCGAGGGGTTCGAAGATGTGCTGGCGAATGTAATCGTCCCAGGAAACGCCCGTCACCGCCGGGATGATCTGCCCCGCCGTCATGTAGAGAAGGTTGTCGTAGGCGTAATGGCTGCGGAAGCTGGAGGCGGGCTTCATAAAGCGCAGCTTGTAAATGATTTCGTCGCGCGTGTAGGTCGTCTGCGGCCAGAAAAGCAGATCGCCCTCTCCGAGGCCCATGCCGCTGCGGTGCGTCAGAAGATCGCGGATGGTCATCTCGTGGGAAACGTACGGGTCATACATTACGAAGCCGGGCAGGCGTTGATAGACGGGATCATCCCATGAGAGCTTGCCCTCATCCATCAGTCCGGCCAGCGCGGCGGTGGTAAATGCTTTGGTGTTCGAGCCGATGCCGAACATCGTATTCTCATCCACCGGCGTGGGATCGCCCATCTTGCGCACCCCGTAGCCTTTCGCCACGACGACTTTGCCATCTTTCACGATGGCGACGGCCAGGCCCGGGACGTCGAACGCTTTCATGGAATTGGCGACGTAGGAATCCAGATCGGCAGGGGCGCCGGTTTGCGCTGGGAGCGAGGCGCAGGAAGCTACAAGAATCGCGATCACTAACTTGGAACGGAGCGCTTTTGGCATGAAGCCTCCTCGGACGACCAGGAAGGCAGCATTAGAACACATCTCAAGTGTCAGGGAAGGGCTGACCGGCGAACAGGAAATTGCGGCAGGCGGAAGCACAGGCTCCCGCCTGCAGATCGTTGCGGCTATCTATCTAGTGGTGATCCCCGTGATCATGCCGCCAGGTCCAGTATTGCTTCTGCTGTTCGGGAGGCAGCTTATTAAAATCCCGGTGTTCGTCATAATGGTTTTCGCGGGCCCACGTGTGGTAATAGGTCACCTCACTGTCGTTCCACACGTGATAGTCGCTGTAATAGGGGTCATAAACCCGGTAGGAATGATGTTCGCACGCCGTGCCCAATACGGAAGACGTCAGGGCGGCGGCCAGGAAAAGGGAACTGACGAAATGCGACTTGCTCTGCATCGGTTAGTGGTCCTCCTCTAGTATTCAACACTCGCACCTAAATAATGTTGCCGTCTGGATCAGCATCCAAAGCGCCTGATTCGACTTTGTCCGGCTCGACTTTGTTGCCGACGCGGGCCTTCGGGGTTGTTTGCCACTGGAGGTGCAGGGTGCAGGAAGTTGCACACGCGTGCGGGCCGCAACCGTGTCTTCGCCCCCGGCTGAAGTATCGAAACGATTGAAACGAACGCGGCGTTTCCCCGTTTGTTCACAGGATGTCCTGAAATGTCCCGAGTTGTCCTGTGTTGTCCCTTGCCTTGTCACATCGATCTCGCTTATCAACTCAAAGGCGGGGCCGAAGTCTGTGCTCCGCACGCCACCGCGGACAACAAAGCTGTGGGGATTTTTCCCGATTGTGAACGCTCGGGGGAGCGAAGAGTAGTGACGGACCGAAGAGTGTGGAGCGGATCGCTGGCACTGCGCAGGTTGCAAGATTTTTCATCTTGACAATCTCCTCGCCGTGGCTATGATGCGTCTGCCCTCTCTACGAGCCCGTCCGGTTCGTACAGTCTCTTGTCGAATTGCGTTTCTACTCTGGAAACAGATTTAAGACTGAAGGCTGTTTCAAAGACCTTAAAGACCTAACGACCAAAGTTCAACGTTGCTGACGTTGCAACTGAATTTGTTATATGGAGTTTCCCATGCGCCCAGCGTCCTCTCGTTTCACTCTGCAGATTACTGTCCTTTGCCTGCTCGCAGCTCTCGCATTTAGCAACCTAGCCTCGGCACAGGATTCAGGGTCGAAGAAGAAACCCTTGCACCAGACGCTGAGCGCGCATCCCGTGGCCAGCGCGGCGGCAGAGCAGAAGACGGCGCAGAAGGGCGCGCCTCCGCTGACTTCGGATACCTGGAACGGCACGGCTGGCGACGGCCAGTGGACCACTGCCGGGAATTGGAGCGCCGGAGTGCCCACCAGTAGCAACGCTGTGACCATTGGCCCTACGACGGCGGCGGTAACTCTGGGCAATAATCAAACCGGCAACGTCGGATCCCTGACCCTCAGCAACAGCGGCGACTCGCTGACCATTGACAACAACGCCACTCTCAATTCGTCCGGCAACGTCAGCAATGCCGGCGCGATCAACATTAGCGCCGATGGCAATAACACCTCGTTATATCTGGAAAATTCGTTGACCCTGAGCGGCAGCGGGACGGTCAACCTGAATAGCGGCAACGGGCAGTACAGCGGTTCGTCAACGGCGCCAATGGTTCAGTGCTCACGACTTCGTCGAACATCACAGGCGCCGGAACGGTGGGCGTTGGCAACTTGAATCTGGTCAACTCCGGCACGATCAACGCCAATATCAGTGGCCAGACCCTGACAGTGAATCCCGATACCTGCACCGGTTGCACAAATACCAACACAGGGACTCTAGAAGCCACCGG
Organism: uncultured Acidobacteriaceae bacterium; assembly: GCA_963827005.1. Classification (GTDB taxonomy): domain Bacteria; phylum Acidobacteriota; class Terriglobia; order Terriglobales; family Acidobacteriaceae; genus Sulfotelmatobacter. Next base: position 1,136,947 of record CAWGZD010000001.1, on the reverse strand, counting down.
CGGCGGACAACTTACTCTATCGAACGGGACCTGGACGCAGAGCGGAGCCGGGAAGATCACCGCGGCCGCGAGTTCCGACGTGCTTCTAACGAGCAATGTCAGCATCACGGGCGGGACTCTGTCGACCACGGGAAGTGGCGTAATTTACAACGCGGGTAACAACAATGTGTTCCTAACCAACGTCACCAACGCCGGCAATTACACGTTGCAGAATAACGCCGCGACGGAAATCTCGGGTACGCTCGCCAACACCGGAACCATCACGGTGGACGCGGGTGGCAACACCACCGAACTCCTCTTGGCCGGGAACACCACTTTGTCGGGCAGCGGCACGGTGGTCTTGACCAGCACCAACAACCAATGGACGGGCTACATCAACGGGGCTGGTGGCACAGTACTGACGAATCAGTCGACCATCGCAGGCTGGGGGACCGTCGGCGACGGGAACGTGGAAATCTCCAACGCCTCCAATGGAGTGATCAACTCGAACATGAGCGGCGGCAACATTCTGCTGAATCCGTACACGACCGCCGCGTCCTCCAACGCCGGGCTTCTGGAAGCGACCAACGGCGGCACCTTGACGATGAGCAATGGCACCTGGAACAACACCGGCACCATTCAGGCCGCGACCGGCTCCTCCGTGGTTTTGACGGCCAACGTGAACATTACAGGTGGGACGCTGGAATCGACTGGCACGGGCACCGTAATAAACGCTGCCAATAACAACGTATTCCTAACCGGCCTGACGTTGGCGGGCACCTACGACATACAAAACAACGCCGCCACTGAAATTAACGGCACGATTACAAACAATGGCGTGATCAACCTGCAAGGTACCGGAAACACGACCGAGATTTATGTGACCAGCGCGGGCACGGGCACTGCCACGTTGGCGGGAACCGGGTCGGTCGTTTTAGGCACGGGCGGCGGAAATCAGCTCAATGGCGCGGGCGGGACATCGCTCATCATCGATCAAAACGTTTCCGGAGTGGGCAATGTCGGTTCAGGCAATCTGACGCTGACCAACAACTCCACGATCGATGCCAACCTCAGTCCGACCGTGTCGACGGCACCGTTGACCATTCAAGCCGGCGGGGGTGGCATGACCAACAATGGTACGTTGGAGGCGACGAACGGCGGCAACCTCACCCTGACGGGCAGCACGATCACCAATGGAACCAATGGGGTCATCAAAGCGGTGGGGACCGATAGCAGCAGCAATCCCTCTACGGTGGTTCTTACCGGCAACGTGACGGTTGTGGGCGGAAAGCTCACCACGACCGGCGCCGGAGTCATTGAGGTAGCCGCGAACAACATTGCAAATCTGACGAACCTTACAAATACCGGCACGTTAAACGTGCTCAACAACGGCGAGATCCTCTCCACCGGGACGATTACCAACAACGGCACCATCACTCTGGAGGCTACCGGCAACCAGACTTACTTCTACGCCCCGAACGCGACCGTATTGACGGGAACGGGCACGCTGGTGTTGACCAGCAGCAACGGCCAATACACCGCGAATGTTGACGGTCCAGGCGGGCTTACCAACGACGAAACCATTACGGGTGCAGGCCAGATTGATTCCGGCACATTCACCAACCATGGCACGATCAACGCCAACATCAGTGGCCAGACTCTGGTGCTGCAATCGTTAACGGCCGGCACCAACACCAAGACGATGGAAGCCTCGGGCGGCGGCACGATGGAGCTTAACGGTGTCTCGTGGAACAACACTGGGGGCACGATCACGGCCCAGACCGGCTCCGCCGTCGATTTAACCGGCGGCGTAAACATCACAGGCGGCACGTTGACTTCGGCCGGGACGGGGCAGGTCTATGTCGCTGCCAACAATATTGCCTATCTCACCGGCTTGACCCTCGGCGGCACGACGAATGTGCAGAATAACGGCGAGATCGCCGCTTCCGGAACGATTACCAACAACGGCACCATCACGCTGCAAGCCACGGGCAACCAGACGTACTACTATTCTCAGGCTGCGACCGCGCTGGCGGGCACGGGCACACTGGTGCTGAGCAGCTCCAACGACCAGTACACGGCCAACCTTGACGGTGCAAACGGATTTACCAACGACGAAACCATTGCGGGTGCGGGCCAGATCGATAGCGGCGTATTCACCAACAATGGGACGATCAACGCCAACGTCAGCGGCCAGACCCTGACGCTGCAGTCGTTTACTTCCGGCACTAACACCAAGACGATGGAAGCCTCGGGCGGCGGCACGATGTTTCTCAACGGATCCAGCTGGAACAACACCGGGGGAACGATCGAAGCCCTGGCGAATTCCGCGGTTAACTTGAACGGCAACGTCACAATCACGGGCGGCACGCTGACGACATCCGGCTCGGGCGCGATTAATTTGCTGGCCAACAACTACGCCTATCTCAGCGGGCTGACCAATAGCGGGACGCTCAACGTCCAAAACAACGCTCAACTGAATCTGACCGGCGCCATCACCAACACCGGGACCATCTCCCTCCAGGCAACAGGCAACCTAACCTACTTGATCATCAACGGCTCCGTCACCTTAAACGGCACCGGGACCATTGACCTGACCAGCAGCAATGGGCAGTACACGAATAACATCTATGGCGCGGGCTCGGCTCCGATCCTGATCAGCCATAACACCATTGAGGGCGTGGGAAACCTGGGCTCCGGCAATATGGGCTTCACGAACGACGGCACGGTTGACGCGAACGTCACCGGCCAAAACCTTTCCATCAACGTGGACAGCACCGGTTTCACGAACTATAACGGCACAACCACCACGCTGACGGGCGGGACTTACATTGCGAACGGCGGCAACGTTACTTTTGCCGCGGGCAACACAACCGGCATCACCACCCTGGCGGCCAGCGTGATCGAAGAAAACGGCGGTCAGATCGAGAACGCCAGCAACAGCTTCGAGAATGCGCTGGCTAACCTGACCAGCATCACTTCGACAGGTGCGCTGGTCACCGACGTGAACTTCGTCGACGCGGGAGCGTTCAGCAATGCCGGATCGCTGACGATTCTCGGAGGGACCAGTTTCAAGGTCGGTTCTCTGAGCCAGATCAGCGGCGGATCGCTGACGGCTGGAACCTATGTGCTGGATGCGAATCTGAACCTGACCGGAGCGACGCAGAACATCACCACCAACGCGGCCACGCTTACTCTGGCGGGTGGGACCATCGAGAACGCCAACAACAGCAACGCGCTGGCGGGTCTAGCGGTCAACAGCGGCAAGCTGACCATTGGAGGCTCCAGCAATAATCTTTCGACCACCGCGGCAAGCTTCAGCAACACCGGAACGCTGACCATCAACAGCGGCGACAGCTTCACCGCAAAAGCTCTCACGCAGATCAGCGGGACAACGCTATCTGCGGGGACGTATGTGCTGGGCGGCAATCTGGATCTGAGCACGGGCACGGCGAACATCACGACGAATGCGGCGACGTTGACGCTCGAGGGCGGGACGATTGAAAACACGTCGAACAGCAGCAACGCTTTGCTGAATCTGGCGGTGAACAGCAAGAGCCTGACCCTGGCGGATAATGCCAGCTTCACCACGACCGGCAACTTCACCAACGGCGGGGCGCTCACGGTGAATACCGGCAGCACGTTCACGGTGCTTTCGAGCAAGGCGCTGAGCAACTACCACGCGTCGACCAACACGCTGACAGGTGGCAGCTACGTCGTGGGAGGAACGCTCGCGTTCAACGCCGGAGCGACCGGTGGGATTAAGACGGACTCGGCTAACATCACGCTGGAAGGTCTGGGAGAGATTGAAAACTCAAACGGGAACACGAATGCACTGCTGAACCTGGCGACCATCGGCAGCACGGGAGCTTTGACCCTGGCGCAGAACGCCAACTTCACCGCGGCGGGAGGCTTCACGAACAGCGGCAAGCTAACCATCGACAGCGGCAGCACGTTCGCGTTGACGGGATCGAATCTGTTGAGCAACCTGGCGAGCGGAACCCTGACTGGCGGGACGTACACCGTAGGAGGGACGCTGCAGTTGACGACTGCCAATGGCGGCATCACCACGAACGCGGCAACACTCACCCTGACGGGAACGACGGCCAAGATCCTTGACGGCACGGCGAACGCTCTGGCCGGCTTTAACAACAACACCGGCACGCTCACTCTTGCCGCGGGGGCGCTGTTGACTACGCCGAACAGCGTCACGAACACCGGCACGCTCGATGTGGCCAAGGGGAGCATCTTCACTGTGTCAGGAGCGGGGCACAGCTACAGCCAGACGGCAGGAACAACTACGATTGACGGAACTCTGGCGAGCACCGTCGGGGGTGTCAGCGTGACCGGCGGCACGATCGGTGGCGCGGGCACGGTCAAGGGAAACACTTCAGTAGGCAACGCGACGGGGACGGCGGCGACCATCAACGTTGGTGACAGCGGCAAGGCTGGTCTGCTCTCGATCACCGGCACCTACACACAGCTGGCGACGGGCACGATGACGGGCTTAGTGAACGGCACGACGGCGGGCACGGGCTTCAGCCAGTTGAAGGTCACGGGCACAGCCGCACTGGCGGGGACGATCAACTTCACGGTGGCGACGGCGTTCCAGGCGAGCCTGACGTTGGGTGAGACCTTTACGGTGTTGACCGGCAGCAGCGTGACGGGGACGTTCTCCAACAGCACGATCGCCATCAACTCGAGCTTCCAGTTCAACGTGAGCTACACGTCGACCGGAGTGGTGCTGACAGTGGCGGCAGTGACGCCGGGAAGCAACAACCCGGCCCATGCGGCGGGGCAGAGCGCGGCGGTTGCAGCGAGTGCGAAGCCGGCGATGGCGGCAACTGTTGCGCGGGGCGGAAGTCCGGTGCTGGCGAGCGGATTGCGGCGTGCGAGCGGAACCAGCAAACTCTCCCGGCCGGTCGTGGTTGCAGGATGGGCGCGCGCGACGGGACGATCGAACGTAATCGTGACGGGCGGTTCTGAACTGGACACTCTGCGTAGCTGGGAACGCACGACGGTGATCTCAACGGCGAGCGTCCGGACGAACCTGCCAGCACAGATACCGCGTGCAGTGAATGAGAGCGCGACTCACAACCTGCCCGCATCGGATCTGCGGATGGGCGGCAGCCATGCGATGGGCATCCAGACGCAGGGCTGGATGGGCAATCGCCGCGCCCCGGTCAAGATCCTGACTCCCATGATCCCCCACGCTGCGCGGTAGGGAGCATCGGGACAGAATTACTGAGGTCTTAACTAAGGCACCGGATCTCAAGGGTGGGGGCCCTTGGCCCGGTGCCGTTTTTTGTTGGCCGCATGGCGAAAATTCAAACGCGGGAACTTCTAGGTTAGAATCTAGACGAACTTCCGTGCCCCGACCTGATCCTGAGATCAAAATGATTCGATCCCGCCGCATCTCTTCCCTCGGCAACCCCGCCGGCCTCGTGCTTTTTTTCTTGGCCGCGATGCTGGGGGCGCTTCCGGCGTGCCGCAGTTCAGCCCGGGCGCGAGAGCACGTCGAGAAGGGGAACCAATACTTCGCCGAAAAACAGTTCTCCGCAGCGGAGAGCGAATACCGGCAGGCCATCCAGATTAATCCCGATTTTCCCGACTCTTATTACCGCCTGGGCCTTCTGCAGATCCAGCAGGAGCATCCTACGGCCGCGAATCAATCTCTCGCGCGCGCGGTCGAACTCGCACCGGGGAATCTAGACGCCCGGCTGCACCTCGGTGACTTGCTGGTTTTGTCGACGCAGTACGAAGCCGCCCGCCAGCAGGCTCAGGCGGTCCTTCAGCATGATGGAAAAAACGCCGGCGCTCACCGCTTGCTAGGACAGGTCAATCTCAACGAGGGGAAGTACATCGCGGCGGAAGGCGAGTTGAAGCAAGCCATTGATTTGGATCCGCACGACCCGCGGACTTATGAAGTCCTGGGCCTCACGCAGCTGCTCGATGCGGAGTACGGCGCAGCAGAGAAAAGCTTCCAGACTGCCGTAGACATCAAGCCGGATGATCCCCAGACCTACATCAACCTGGCGGATTTTTACAAAGGACAGAACGCTTCCGATCGCGCTGAGCAGGTTCTGCAGCAGGGAATCGCCAAGGTTCCGAAAGCAGTCGAGTTACCTGTGGCGCTGGCCGGCCTCTATGCGGAGCGCAACCGCGCGCCTGAAGCCGCGCGCCTGCTGGCTCAGGTGGAAGCGGACGAGAACAACTATCCGGGCGGCGTCCGCGCAGTCGCCACATTTTATTTGGATAACGGCGAGGCAGCGTCTGCCCTCGAGCGCTTTCGTGCCCTGGTCAACAAAAACAATAACGATCAGGCAGCCGCCAAGAAAGTAGCCGAATGCTACTTGCAACTGGGCCGCTGGCAGGACGCCGCCCAGTGGCTCGACCAGCGCGATAAGGATAAGAATGGCGACCGTAACGACCCCGACTTCCGCCTGCTGCGGGCCAGGATGGATCTGGGGGCGTTTCGGCTTCGCGAAGCCACGGCCGAATTGGAAAGCCTGATCAAAGACTCGCCCGATCTCCCCGCTGTATATTTCTACCTGTCCCAGGCTTATTCAGCGCAGGAGGAAGCCACGCAGGCGCAACAGGCGCTTACCGACGCACTCCGCGTGCAGCCCGGATATTTGCCGGCCCTGCTCGGCCTCGGCAACATTAGCTTGCAGCAAAGCAATGCAAGTTCGGCATTGGCCTACGCCAGCCAGGTGATCGCCACCAGCTTTTGGGTCGCGGACGCTCACGTTCTCGCCGGCGGCTCGTATTTACTGCAAGGAGATTTGAACCAGGCACAAAGGGCGTTCGAACTAGCCGCGGGATTGAATCCGCGCAGCCCCGCCGCGCAGGAGCGCCTGGGGCGCGTGCTGGGCATGCGCGGCAACTACGCTGAAGCGGAAAAGGCCTATGAGGCCTCGCTCGCAATTGCTCCGGACTATGCTCCCGCGCTCAGCGGCCTCGCAGAGATCCTTTCCAAAGAAGGGAATTCAAAGCAGGCCAACGCGCGTATCGATCGCCAGATCGCGGCCCAACCCAAGGCTTTTCGGCTGTACGTCGCCAAGGCGGAATTTTGCATCGCCCAGAAAGACTGGGCCTGCGCCGAGCGCAGCTACCAGCAGGTTCTGGCGCTGAATCCTTACTATGTAAACGGCTATCTCGCTCTCGCTCACGTGTATGCCGCGACTGATCGCCCTCAGGGCATGATCCAGGAGTATGAAGCTGCGCGCAGTAGGTTTCCCCAGTATCTACCTACCTACATTCTGCTCGCCCAGGTCTATGAATATGTCGGCAATATCGACAGCGCGCGGCAAACTTATCAGGACGCGCTCAAGATCGACCCCAGTTCTTACCAGGTGATGAGTAATCTGGCACGGCTCTATGCCGACCATGGCGGCTCCCTCAGCGACGCTCTCGAACTCGCGCAGAAAGCCAAAGCCGAGCAACCCGATGACGCCGGCGTCAACGACACTCTGGGCTGGGTCTACTACAAGCAGGGGCTTTACCGCTCGGCCGTGCCAGCTCTCGAAGCCGCGGTATCAAGAAATCCGCAGGTTGCCAAGTTTCAATTCCATCTGGGGATGGCCTACGCGAAGGCCGAACAGCCCGCGCAGGCGCACACCAGCTTGCAGACGGCTTTGCAACTGGGCCTGAGCGGCGACGACAAGCGCTCGGCGGAGGAAGCACTCCAGAAGACCGGTTACTTAGCGACCTCGCGTTTGAGTTAGAATTAAGAAATCCCGAAGCCGAAGGAGTACTCATCAATGTATCCGGAAATTATGGTTATCCCCATGCGCGAAGAGCTGACCCGCCTGGGCATAGAGGAACTGCGCACACCCGAGGCGGTCGACCGCGCCTTGAAGTCGCAGCCGGGTACAACCATGGTGGTCGTGAACTCCATTTGCGGATGTGCCGCCGGCCGCATGCGTCCCGCCGTTCGCATGGCTCTGGAGAAGGCCACGCATCCTGACAAAGCCTTCACCGTTTTTGCCGGGCAGGATACTGAAGCCACCGAGCGCGCCCGCAGCTATTTCACGGGACAACCGCCCTCTTCGCCTTCTATCGCGATTCTGCGCGACGGCAAGCTCGTCTACATGATGCCGCGCTGCGATATCGAATCCCGCGAAGCCCCGGCCATAGCCGCCGAACTGAAAGCTGCGTTAGATAAATTCTGCGTCCGGGCGGCGACCGTCTAAACTTGTTCTTGTTACTCCGAGGACTACAGAGCGCCGAGGAATTTTCCGTCCCGGCGCGAGAACAACTGCGCCTACTTCTTTCACTGGGCGGCTCGCCATAAACGCCTTCACCACAATTGCATTCGGTTGCACGCCCACCGGAATCATGGTGAGGAGCGAATACTCCGTCGGCTCCAGCTTTCGCGGCGTGCGCTTCTGGATCACCGTCACATCTCCGGCTTGTGTATCCAGCACCAGAACATACCTCTGGTCTGGCGACAGCGCCAAGCCATCCGGACGGCTGCCTACGGCCATGGTCGCGATTCTCCGGCCCAGATCAATGTCATAAACCGCAACACTGTCGGAGCCGAAGTTGCTGGCGTATAGCCTGGAGTTATCCAGCGTAACCACGGCATGAGTGGGATGCTGTCCAATCAGCGCGCTGCTGCTCACCTCATTGTTTCCCGTCTCGATGATTGAAATGCTGTCGGAATCGAAATCGCAGACGATCAGTTCGCCGCCATCCGGTTTCAGCGCGAGGCTTACCGGAGTTCGCCCCACATCCAGCAACGCCAGCACCCGGTCCCCTGGGCTGCTTTTTTCGCCACTGGCTAATGCAATGGACGCCACCTGCGACGATCCCGAACACGCCACAAATGCCTTGCTTGAATCCGGCAGGATGGCGATGTCCTCCGGCTGTTGGCAAACCGGCAAGGTTGCCCGAACCCGCAGCAGCTTCGCATCAATCAGCGAAACCGTGTTATCTCCGCGGTTCGACACCACGACGGTCGCGCCGTCCGGCGAAACCCGCGCCAGTCCTGGCGCCGAACCCACCCGCACGTTGCCGATCACAGACCTCTTGTCGAGATCGATTACCGAAACATTGGCCGATCCCGAGTTCGCCACATACGCGCGCCGGCCGTCCTCGGAAACATCAATGAAGAATGGCCGCCCGTGAACTCCGATCGTGGCCACTACACTATTCGTTTCGGCATCGATCACGCTCACATTGTTCGACCGGGAGTTGACCACATAGATTTCGTTTTTCTTGCCGTTGGCGGCAATTCCGGTTGGTTCCATGCCGACGGCAACGGTCTTCGCCGGCTCAAACGTGCGCAAATCAATCACGCTGACCGTGTTGCTCTTGCCGTTGGTGACGTAGGCATACTCGCGATAAGCGGCCCCGTAGTCCGGCAAAGCCTGCTCGCGGAAATACCACCAGCCGAGGCCGCCCAGCAGTGGCAGCATAACAATGATGAGAAGGAGTTTTCGCAAGCTAAGATTGCCCGGAAACTGATTGCCTGGAAACTGATCGCCGGGAAACTGATTGCCCGGAAATTAAGATTAACAGAGAGAAGTCCTTCGGGTGGCCCTACCGTGGCACGGTTTGCAGCACGGTTTCCTGCGACGGCGACCGTCTTTTTAATTCCGTGGTCAAAGCCGTTACCTTTTCGTCGGGAACGCGGATGTCGCCCTTCATCACGGCCGTTAACCTGCCGGAGCCTAACCCCTCAAATTGCGCTTGGCGGAGCGCGGTATAGCCCTGAGCCGCCGGGGGGAGCATCGCCTTGAAGTCCTCACCCTGGCGCACTGCGGAAAGAATCGACTCCGTGACTTTGTCGCGCACGTTTTCCCCCAGAGAACCCGTGCGCAGCATCTCGCCAACCAATCCATCTGCATTAGTGTGCTTCATCTCCGGCACCAGTCGCAAAGTACCGTCTTCTCCTACTGCCGGTGTCAGCTTCATATCAATAGTGGCGTTGCCTTCCGCCAGTTCATTCGTAGTATCTCTGCCGAAGCAAGCCCAGCGTTCAAAGTGCAGCCGCAAAAACACCAGGCTCGCCGGCGGCTCCGGGGTAAGAGTCGCGCTCTGAATCGCAATTTGCTCTCCGCAACGGTCCGCTTTATTGAGCTGGCGGCGCAGCACCTCAAGGATGTTTTGCTGCAGGTCTGATAGGTCCGCGGTGAGCTCAACCTGGAATGTGTTCTGTCCGCCTTCGGACGCGCCCTTGGAAATCACTCCCGAGGTAGTGATCGCAACGGTCTCATCCCCGAAGTTGACCGAGCTCTTTACCGGCGGAAGATTGAAAGTGACGGCAGCGCCGCGGTCTTGAGTTCCAATGCTCATTTCCGCTCCCAGATCGGCCTGCTCGCTTCGGAAACTCGTGAGCGCGTGCTCCAGGCTCTGCGCCGAGTTCACGACCGGCGGCCCAACTTCCTTCGCAACTCCAACCACCTGACCGAGCGCCTTGGCCTCTTGCTCCAGATCTGAATCCGCCTTAAGCAGCTTCTTCGTGATTTCTTTCAGAGCAGATTTCTGCCGCTCAGAAAACTCGTCGAGAAACTTCTTGTTCTCGGCGCGCGCGCTTTCGATCTTCTGGTCAAGAACCGCCCCGAGACTGGCAAGTTCGGGGCCCGTTCCCGGTTTCGCCAGCCGCTGCAGAAAGCCCTGCAGTTCTTCGCCCGCGGCTTCGGCTGCCTTCACCATGGAAGAGTATTGAACGATCTGTTGGCTGGTTGCTTGCACTGCCATGAGCTCGCGAAAGTCCTTCAAGTCGTCCTTCACCGAGACTCCGGTCGCTCTTCCTGCAGGCCCGCTCAAACCAGTGCCAGCGGTGCTGCCTCCGGCACCGCCCCCGCCGGGCGCGCCAGCGCCGTGCTGCGCCAGCACTCCGCACGGAGAAGCCAGCAACGCAGCTCCTAGAACTACCATCTTGATGGAGGAAATATGAATCCCTTCGCGAAACATAACTCAGACGCTCCAAGAATACCTCATGGACGCCTCTGGGAAGGCATGACTTCAGTTCTTAACTCGCCCCGAGTGAGAAGGCGCGCTGACGCCCTCTAGGCTACGAGGCGTGGGGGTAGCTGCTTTAGCTGCTGAAGATTTTCGCCCTCGATAGAACGTCCATGAGACTTTCTAGCTTGGCGCAGGTCAGAAAAAAGCGCCACAAACTTTACAGTTCTTTGCACAACGGATGAGAAACGGCCTCAGTTCGCGGTCATTTGTACAACTTAAACTCAACGTCCACGGCGAGCTCAACAGCAACTGGCTTCCCGGCTCTAGTCGCGGGCACGAATCGCCAGTTATTGATCGTTGCAACCGCAACATCGTTTAAGTCGGGGACGGAGCTGCAAGTAACTCTAGCATCACGCGGTTTCCCGTCATCGCTCACGATCAGCGAGATCGTCACCATGCCCTGCTCTCCCTCTCGGCGTGCCTTCTCTGAAAATTCGGGATTCGGGGCATAGGTTGGCTTTGGCCCGATAACCCCAGGGCTCCCGAACTTGTAGACGCCGCCTTCGGGCGGGTCAGACTCTTTCGCCGCCTTCGGGGCTGGGACGGCTTCTCGAGGCGACTCCACTTCCACTTCGCTGACTGCCTCTTGCAGCAGAAGATCGAACCTGATTTTGACCCAGTACGTCGTCTCAACCGATTCGCCTTTCACTAACACAGGACGGAAGCGCCACTGGCGGACCGCCCTCACGCTCGGACCCACCAGAACAGGATCTCCTGCAACCACTCGCAAGTCCTTCGTTCTCGCGTCTCTATCGATCACGGCGATCAGTTCTACGGAACCCTCTAGCCCAGAGGCTAGTGCCTGTTTTGGATACTTCGGAGACACCATGTGGTCGGGATACTGCACGTCTTGCGATACGGATACCGCGCAGGGGGGGAATGCGAGCGACCGCAGAAGGTGATTCTTGTGCGAGTAAATAACCAAGCGGAAGTGCCGTCACGATCAGCCAGGAGAAGCCCATCCCGAGGGCCCGCCGCGTGTTCTTCATGCGATGCTCCGATGATGCTGTCGAAATCTGCCTAAATCTCGAAGCTATTTGCTAACCCCTACCGTCTCCCTAATCCCAATCTCCGGCACAGTCCTTCCCACGACCGCCGCGATCTGCCGCACTTGTGTCATCAATTCATCAAACTGATCGGGAAACAGTGACTGCGGACCATCCGACATTGCCTGGTCCGGCTGATTGTGCACTTCCACCATCAGTCCATCCGCTCCCACAGCCACCGCCGCCCGCGACAGCGGAGTCACTTTATTCCGCTTGCCCGTCCCGTGGCTGGGATCGACAAAGATCGGCAGATGGCTCAGCCGCTGTACCGCCGGAACCACGCTTAAATCGAGCGTGTTGCGAGTGTGATCGGCAAACGTGCGCACGCCGCGCTCGCACAGCGCCACGTTGTAGTTGCCCTCACTCAAAATGTATTCCGCCGCCATCAGAAATTCTTCCAGCGTGGCCGACATGCCGCGCTTCAGCAGCACCGGCTTCTTCGCCCGCCCGGCGCGCTTCAGCAAAGAAAAATTCTGCATGTTGCGCGCCCCAATCTGGATCATGTCCGCATACTCTTCCACCAGATCGAGCGATTCGTTGTCGATCGCCTCCGTGATGATCTTCATCCCATACTGCTGGCGGATTTCCGCCATGATCCGCAGCCCTTCCTCGCCCAATCCCTGGAAAGAATACGGAGAAGTCCGCGGCTTGTAAGCTCCGCCGCGAAAGAACTGCGCCCCGGCGCGATGCACGCGTTCCGCCACCGCAAAAGCCTGCTCCCGGCTCTCGATCGCACACGGTCCCGCGACAATCGCCAGCCCGGGGCCGCCGATCGTCGCGGCAGTCCCGGCAAAACGAATCACCGTGTTATCTTCCTTCACGTCGCGGCTGACCAGCTTGTAAGGCTTCGAAACTTTGATCACTTCCTGCACGCCCGCCATTTCTTCCAGCGTGCCCTGCTCCACTTCGCCCTTATTTCCAGTGATTCCAATCGCGGTGCGCTGCGCGCCCGGCATAGCATGCGCGCGATAACCCAGCGCTTCAATCTTCTGGCAAACCTGGCGCACCTGCTCCTCGGTAGCCTGCGCCTTCATGACCACTAACATAAGTTCCCCTTACTCGGATGGCGACTCGCCTTACTCGACGGGACGGGCGGGAGCGCCTGTTTTCGCAAGCCTCAGCAGCGTCACGAATCCGGTACGCCTCAAGTCTATCGTTGCCGACGCTGCACCGCAAACGCAGCAGGTTTTTCGCGGCGAGCCTGCCTCTATACTGATTACATGCCTCGCGCCATCTATAGCGGACAGGACATCCTCGCCCGGCCCGCGCCCAAACGCCCGCCCCGCCTGACTTCGCGCCGCATCGGTATTCACACTTCCACTGCTGCCGGAATTCACAATGCCGCTGAACGCGCCTATCGTTTGGGCTGCAACACGTTACAGATCTTTTCCTCCAGCCCGCGACAGTGGGCCCCTTACGAACTTAGCCGTCCCGTGTGCGATGAGATGCTCCGGCTGCGCGCGCAATACGATCTTAGGCCGCTGGTGATTCATACGAACTATCTGGTGAATCTCGCCAGCACGAACCAGTTATTCCTTAAGAAGTCCATAGAAGCCTTTCGCGGCGAGGTCGAGCGTGCGCTTGCAGTCTGCGCCGACTACCTGGTACTGCACCCCGGCTCATTTCGCGGAGCCGATCGCGAAGCTGGACTGCTGCAAACTGCCGCAGGCATCGCCGCTGCGACCCAAGATCTCGACCTGGCGAAGGCCGGACTCACCATTCTGATTGAGAACACCGCAGGTTCCGAATTTTCTCTCGGCGGCAGCTTCGAGCAAGTCGCCGAAGTCATCGACCGCCTGCGCGGCATCGTCCCCATCGCGGCCTGCATTGACACCTGCCACACTCACGTTGCGGGCTACGATATCGTTACCCAGGAGGGCATGTACGAGACACTTCTCCATCTTGACGCGACCGTTGGCCTGAGCAACGTAAAAGTCATTCACTGCAACGACGCCAAAGCCGCCCGTGGATCAAAGCTGGACCGCCATCAGCAAATCGGAAAAGGAACGATCGGCATTGAACCACTTCGTATTCTGCTGAACGATCTCCGGCTTGCCCATGCCGCCTTCATCGCCGAAACTCCCATGGTGAAGTCTGGAGACGACCGCAGAAACATCGAGGCCCTGAAAAAGCTGGTGGCCGGCTACGCCAAAACCACTTAGAGGACCGGACTGCGCGTCTAACGTCTATCGCTGATCTCTCGGATCGTTTCCGCACACGGTTTTGCCCCCTCATTGTAAAATTAAGGGCTTACTCGGACTTTCTTCGCTCCTATGCCTTCGCAAGAAAATTCGGAAATCGCCACCGCGACCGACAACGGCCGCCACGACCACTCTGATCGTCCCAACGACGACCGCTACGACGTGCAGCGCGTAGAAACCAAATGGTTCAACCGCTGGCAAAGCGATCCCCAGCTTTACGCCGCCGAGCCCCACTCCAGCAACAAGAAGAAATACTACGTTCTCGAGATGCTGCCCTATCCCTCCGGCGCGCTGCACATGGGACATGTGCGTAACTACTCCATTGGCGATGCGCTCGCCCGCTACATGTGGATGAACGGCCACAACGTGCTTCATCCCATGGGCTGGGATTCTTTCGGCTTGCCCGCGGAAAACGCCGCCATCCAAAACAACACGCCGCCGCGCCAGTGGACGCTCGGCAACATCGCCAAGATGAAGGCGCAGATGAACCGCCTCGGCTTCGCCTACGACTGGTCTCGCGAAGTCACCACCTGCCTGCCCGATTACTATCGCTGGAACCAATGGTTCTTTCTCAAGTTCTACGAGCGGGGCTTGGCCTATCGCAAGAAAAGCAAAGTCAACTGGTGCCCGAAGTGTGCGACGGTTCTTGCCAACGAACAGGTACTCGCGAACGGCTGCTGCTGGCGCCACGAAGACTCCCCGGTCGAACAGCGCGAACTCGAGCAATGGTTCTTGCGCATTACAAAATACGCGGATGAGTTATTACGCGATCTCGACAAGCTCGATGGCTGGCCCGAAAAAGTCCGCACCATGCAGCGCAACTGGATCGGCCGGAGCGAAGGTACGCTGGTCGATTTCAAACTCGACTACTCCCAACCCCACAGCGGCTTTGGGCCTGCCGGCGCGACCATCACCGTGTTCACTACGCGTATCGACACCATTTTCGGCGCGACTTCAGTGCAACTCGCGCCGCAGCACCCTATCGTCGCCGATCTTGCGGCAAACAATCCTGAGTTGCGTGCCAAGGTCGATCAACTCATCGCCGAGCAGCGCAAGGCCAAAGAAGTTGGCGACATCGGAGAAATCGAAAAACACGGCGTCCCCACCGGCCGCTACGCCATCAACCCTTTCAACGGAGAAAAAGTTCCCGTCTGGGTGGCAAACTACATCCTCATGGATTACGGCACCGGAGCCATCATGAGCGTTCCGGCGCACGATGAACGCGATTACGAGTTCGCCCAGAAATACAAACTCGAAGTCCGTCTCGTGGTTCTCCCCATCTCCACCGATCCGGAAGAAACCGTAACCGAGCCGCCGCTTCCGTATGTCGGGCACGAGGGCATGCTAATCAATTCAGGTCCGTATAGCGGCTTCGAGTGTGCAGATGCGATCAAGAAAATGTCGGAGTTCGCGGAGAAAAATGGTTTCGGCAAAGCCACCGTCACCTACCGCCTGAAAGACTGGGGAATCTCGCGACAACGTTACTGGGGCACGCCCATCCCCATGCTTTATTGCGAAAAAGATGGCATCGTCCCCGTACCCGAAAAAGATCTGCCTGTAATTTTGCCCGAGGCCGTTGATATCGCGCACGCCCTGGGCTCGCCGCTCAGCGGGTTGCCCGATTTCGTGAACGCAACTTGCCCTAAGTGTGGCGGACCGGCGCGCCGCGAAACCGATACCATGGATACCTTCGTCGACTCCTCCTGGTATTTCTATCGCTACACCGACGCTCACAACGACCACGCCCCGTTCGACCCAAAGACTGCACAATATTGGTTTCCCATCGACCAGTACATCGGCGGCGTCGAGCACGCGATTCTGCATCTGATTTATTCGCGCTTCTGGACTAAGTTCATGCGCGACCTGGGCCTCGTCACCAACGACGAGCCGGTCGAACGCCTCTTCACCCAAGGCATGGTGATCAAAGACGGCGCAAAAATGTCGAAGAGCCTGGGCAATGTCGTCAGCCCCGACGAAATGGTGGCTCGCTACGGCGCCGATGCCGCGCGCCTCTACAGCCTGTTCGCCGCACCTCCAGATCGCGACCTCGACTGGCAGGATTCCGGCATCGCCGGCATCCAAAGATTTCTCGGCAAGGTGTACCGCTTCGTCACGAGAAATGCCGACCACGCTCGAACTGCTTCAGGAGAGACATCCCCTGCAACGGCTCTCTCGCCACAAGCACGGCAGATTCAGCGCAAACTCCACCAGACCATCAAGCGGGTCAGCGACGATTTCCAGGGCCGCTGGCACTTCAACACCTGCATCTCGGCCATCATGGAGTTGGTGAACGCGCTCTATGATGCGGAACAAGCAAATGCGCAAAATGCTATTCCGGCTTCGCTTTTGGCCGAAGTCCAGCGGGACTTAGTCCTTTTGCTCGCGCCCTTCGCTCCCTATCTAGCCCACGAACTTTGGGAGATGCTCGGCCAGAAGGGAAGCCTGCTCAAAGCTCCCTGGCCAAAGTACGACGCCGCGCTCGCCAAAGAAGAAGAACTCGAAATCCCCGTGCAGATCAACGGCAAACTGCGTGGCCGAGTTGTAGTGCCCGCGGACTCGTCTGAAGATTTCGTCGTCTCCCAAGCGCTGGCTGATGAAAAAGTGCGGTCCGCGATCGCAGGCAAACAGATCGTCAAGAAGATATTCGTTCCCGGCAAGCTGCTCAACCTCGTCGTAAAGTAGCTTCTATGGCGCGAATCTCGCCCACGCTCGAAGGCTTCCGCGCAGCGTTTCGACGGCCTTCGCTGACCTTCGCCGAGATTGCCTGGCGCTGGACGACCGGCGCGATTGCCTGGGCATTGGCGTTTTTCTGGCTGATCGAATATCTCGACACGCTGCCGGTCTCCAAGCGCGATTCCGCTCTTCTGTCGACCCGGCAACCCATGCTCGTAGGCCGGGCAATCTCGCATATCCTGCGCGGTAGCCTCAATCGCGCCGTGCTGGCAGCGTTATTCGGAGCGCTGGCGCTGTCATTGCTTTGGATCGTGACCGCTTCCCTGGGCCGATGCGCAACCGTCCGAGCCCTGCTCGACTACTTCCGTCGAGAAGTTGCCGCCAGCGGTTCTACAGAAGAAAGTAAGGCCACGGAGCCGCGGCCATTGCGCGCGCTGATCGACCTCAATTTCCTGCGTGCCGCGGTGACTTTAGCCGCTATGCTCGCCCTGGCAGGCGCGGCAATTCTGGTCAGTCTGACCTCTTCGGATGCAAACCCGCAGCCGGGCCTGGCTTTCATTCTTTTTCTGCCCCTGGCTGCATTGATCTGCTTCGCGTGGTCCTGGTTGAACTGGTGCCTGTCACTTGCCGGCCTCTTCGCCGTTCGTGACGGTAAAGACGCGTTGGGCGCAGTTTCCGGCACGGTCACCTTTTTTCGGGAGCTCGCGGGACCAGTGTTCGCCGTGAGTGCCTGGACCGGGACAGCACACCTCGTTGCCTTCAGCGTCGCCACGACGGTTGTCTCGGTGCCGCTTGCTCTAATCCAAATCGCTCCCCCGCGGCTCGTGATCGCCGGTGCCATGCTCGTGATGCTCCTGTATTTTGCCCTTGCGGACTGGCTCTACATGGCGCGCCTCGCCGGCTACGTCTGCATTGCCGAAATGCCGGAGGCTTTGGCTTCCGCGGCCCAGCTCGCAGCTCCGCCTGCCGCCCCGCAGTTCGCGCCGAGCATTCCCCCGCAGACCACGATCGATCGCGACGAACCGATCCTCAGCGATTTCCCCAATCTTGCCCCAGAGACGTAGTGTTTCCGTTTGATTGTCATCCTGAGCAAGCGTTCTTTGCGCGGCGAAAAGCCTGTCCCGAGCTTGCCGAGGGAATCTGCGCGAGCCGCGTGTTGTGTCGCGTCTTTTGCGACGCAATAATCGCGCGTCCGGCTCGCCTCCTTATCAACGCACGGGCACCCGAGAGACGTAGTCCTTTACACGGACGATCCGATTTGAGAAACTCATCCGTGGAACCCCAATCCAAACGCAGCCCATCGCCCCTCGGTCAATCCATCGTCATCCTCGACTTCGGCGCGCAATATACACAGCTCATCGCCCGCCGCATCCGTGAGCAGAATGTTTTCTCCGTCGTGCTGCCCTGCACGGCCTCGCTCGATGAAGTCAAGAGCTGCGCGCCTGCGGGCATCATCCTCTCGGGAGCCCCATGGTCGGTCTACGACAAAGACGCGCCGCCAGCCGATCCTCGCGTCTTCAAACTGGGATTGCCCGTGCTTGGCATCTGTTACGGGCTGCAGTTCATGGTGCACACGCTTGGCGGCAAGGTGCGCCCTGCCGATAAACGCGAGTATGGGCACGCGGAAATCGAGATTGTCGCCGGGTCGGTGCTTTTTCGCGGGCTGGAGAAGCGCCAGGCCGTATGGATGTCTCACGGCGACGAGGCGTTGGAGTTGCCTCCCGGATTTGAGTTGACCGCAAAGACAGTGCACGCCGTCGCCGGAATCCAGAACGTCGCGAAGAAATGGTTCGCGGTGCAGTTCCATCCCGAAGTTCACCACACCCGAAACGGCACCGAGATCCTGCGCAACTTTGTGTTCCAGATCTGCGGCGCGAAACCTCTCTGGACGCCGCAGCACTTTATTAATTCGACGGCAGAGCAGGTGAAGCAGCAAGTGGGCAAAGGACGCGCGATCTGCGCCCTTTCGGGCGGCGTGGACTCTTCGGTTGCCGCGGTGCTCGTGGACCGCGCCTTGCGCGATGCGAAGGGCAAGTCGCGGCTGACTTGCATTTTTGTGAACAACGGCGTTTTGCGCAAGAACGAGTTTGAGAAAGTGCAGAAGACTCTGCACGACAAGCTTGGCCTTCGCCTTGATGCGGTCGACGCGACGAGGCGCTTTCTCGGAAAACTTAAAGGCGTGAGCGATCCTGAGAAGAAACGCAAAATCATCGGCAACGAATTCATCAAGGTATTCGAGCAGGAAGCACGGCGGATTGAGAAAGAAGAAGGCAAGGTCAATTGGCTGGTGCAGGGCACGCTTTATCCGGATGTGATCGAGTCGCGCTCGGTGCGGGGACCGTCGCAGGTGATCAAGTCGCATCACAACGTGGGCGGCCTGCCGGAAAAGATGAGGCTCAAGCTGATCGAGCCGCTGAAAGACTTGTTCAAAGATGAAGTCCGCAAGATTGGCCGCGACCTGGGCATGCCGGAAGAAATTTTGCAGCGGCAGCCGTTTCCGGGCCCGGGCCTTGCCGTGCGCGTCTTGGGGGAAGTGACGCCCGCGCGACTCGCGCTTCTGCGCGAATGCGATGACATTGTGGTTAGCGAGATCAAGAACGCTGGCCTGTATACCAAGGTCTGGCAGTCCTTTGCCGTGCTGCTGCCGGTCATGTCCGTGGGCGTGATGGGCGACATGCGAACCTACGCCTACACCTGCGCGGTCCGGGCCGTTAGCTCCGAAGACGGCATGACCGCCGACTGGGTGCCACTCCCGCATGAAGTTCTGAAAAATATTTCTACGCGAATCGTGAACGAGGTCAAGGGCGTGAACCGTGTCGTCTACGACATTACTTCCAAGCCCCCCGGCACGATTGAGTGGGAGTGAGAAACAAGCGATCTACCCGACGGCGCGCGGCTAGCTCTTGTCGCGGTGAACACTCTCCATGGAGAACGCGGGGACACAGACCGCGATGTATTCCGCGCCACCTTCCTGCGGGGTCGAGTACCGGATCCACTCCCCAGCATAGGCGATTACGGCTTGTCCGGCGGCCACGTCAATCGAGCCGTTCTCATGTTCGACGTGCAGCGTGCCTTTCAGAACTACGGTGAACTCGTCGAAAGCTGGCGTCTGCCCGGGCTCGACCCATCCCATAGGGCTGCGCATATGGGCGACGCTGGCGGCGGAAGTCTTGGAGTTGACGCGTCCGATGTATTCGTCGATGAGCTTGGGCTTGTTGCCGGCGGATTGGATGCGCGTGGGCTGGGAGATCAGGTTAGGCATGGAGCGCTTCTCTGTTATCGCGATGCGAATTTCTCTCTGCTGTTGAAACTATTTCATTATGTATGAAGGCGTCATCAGTGTAACTCGGCGGAGAGTTCGAAGAAACTCTCCGCCGATTCAACAGCGGAACTAAAATTATCCGCTTACGGACACGGGTAAGGCGTGGGCGGACTTGGCGGGATGCCCGGAATGTGGATCGATGGAGTTCCGGGCGAATCAGCCGTAGCGGGTGTGCCGGGAATATCTGTACCAGGCGTGCCGGGGCTCCCAGGAGTGTAGCAAGTGCCGTGATAGCCGTAAGGCGGGACGAGCTGCGGCCGCTGCGCGACCGGCTGTTCCGGCACCGGGTGTTGCGCCGACTGCTGCACTGCCAGCGCGACCTGGTCCTCCTCAAGAGTAAGCGGGTATTGTAGGGTCATCTCGACCGGCGTGCCCACGTCCAGAAAGAAATTACGGCTGCTGAAGAGCGTCGCGAACGCGGCCACACCGCCAATAGCGCCGCCGATAGACGCGCCGATGATCGTGTTTTTCGCATTCTCTCCCAGCTCGGGTACGCTCGAGGTCAGGCAACCCGGCGGCGCCCCCGTACAACCCGGAGGTAGCGTGCTGGTGAGCGTGGATTGCGAGCCCCCAGCGAAGTGGCCGATCAACGCGCCCACACCCACGCCGCCTCCAATCATGGCAACTCCGGCGCCGATCCGGCGATTGCCGGGGTCTTTCAGCGCGTAGCCATCCGGGCTCTCCAGGGTCACCGCGCCGCCAAGCGGAGCTGTGTAACCGTCGGGAAAGGTCAGCGACATCGATTGCAAACGCAACTCGCCACGCCCTCCGTCGCGCGCCAGCTTGTCAAATTTTCCTTGCACAAATGTGCCGGGCGGAATCACGACTTCGTTATCAGCGGTGACCGGAGAAGTGGTCTGCGCATAGATGTCATCTCCGCGATGAAAGTTCCGTGTCTGGATCGGCTGCGTGAGCACCAGAGCGATTCTGGCTCCAACCGGGATCGTCACCGTGGTCATATTCTTTGCAGTCGCCACCTGCGAGCCAGCTGGCGGCTCCGGCGGCGGAGTTGTTTGCTGAGCAACTCCTGCGACAGTTGCGAGTAACGCGCCGGTTAGCGCGAGGCCTTGTCTGATTCTTGCCTTAGCCAGAGGCAATAAGTTGTCGGTAGAAAGGGTGAGAGGACGGCGGAGCGTAGCCATGTGGTACCTCCTGTGGAAGGTTTTAACCTTCGCTTCGAGTGGCGATTCGAGAGCCTTCATGACGCTCTCTGGCGGAATAGACCCGGACGCAGTTGGGAAGTTGCATAGAGATTGGTGAAGAATTGCAAAGGGATTGTAAAGAGGCGACGGACGCGGGTAGCGGCGTAGTTCGATTGTCATCCCGAGCAAGCGTTCTTTGCGCAGAGAGGGTCTGGGCGAGCCGCGCGATATGTCGCGCTCCCTGCGACACATTACTCGCGCGTTTGGCTCGCTTCCTTATAAAACTGCGCCAGTACCCTGACGCGTCATTCATTTACAATCGTCCTCTATGTTCTATCGCTCGGATAATCGCGCAATTGACCAGCTGCGGCCGGTTTCAATCATTCCCGACTTCATTACGACGGCCGAAGGCTCGGTGCTCATTGAGATCGGCAATACGCGGGTGATTTGTACTGCGTCGATCGAAGAGACGGTGCCGCCCTTTATGCGGAACTCGGGCAAGGGATGGATCTCGAGCGAGTACGCCATGATACCGCGCGCTACGCTGACGCGTACGGCGCGCGAAGTGGCGAAGGGACGGCCGAGTGGGCGTACGCATGAGATCCAGCGTTTGATTGGGCGCTCGCTGCGGGCCGTGACCGATCTGGCTCGACTGGGTGAGCGCACCATCTGGATTGATTGCGATGTGATTCAGGCCGATGGCGGAACGCGCACTGCTTCGATCACAGGCGCGTTCGTAGCGCTGGGCCTGGCGCTGGAAAAGTTGGTCCAGGCCGGAACTCTGACCTCGGTTCCGTTGCGCGATTTTGTAGCTGCGGTCAGCGTGGGAATTGTGGATGGAGAAGTGTTGCTCGACCTCTGCTACGAAGAAGATTCTCGCGCCGATGTGGACATGAATTTCGTCATGACGGCCGGGCACAAGATGGTGGAAGTGCAGGCTACGGCGGAGCGGCAGGCCTTCGACGAAGCGCAGTTTGCTAAGATGATGTCATTCGCCCGGCAAGGAGTGCAATCGCTGATTGCCAAGCAGCAGGCAGTTTTGAGTGCGCTGACGTTGCGGCAGTAGGCTTTCCTTTGCGACCTTTGCGAATCCTCTGCGAGCTTTGCGGTTAAAGGCTCTTGCTCGACGGAATTACGGCGCGCACCACGCCCCTGCAGTCGACAGACGAGTACCTACGCGATCGAAACCGTTTTAATATTCATGAACTCCCGAATACCGTTCGCCGCCAGTTCGCGGCCGTGGCCGGACTGCTTGACCCCGCCAAAGGGGATGCGAGGATCGGAGGCGACCATCTTGTTGATGAAGACCATGCCGGACTCGAGTTCGTTGATGAAACGTTCGCGCTCGCGGTCGTCGTTAGTCCAGGCGCTGGCGCCCAGGCCGAAGCGGCTGTCGTTGGCTAGGCGAATGGCTTCGTCGATATCCTTCACACGGAATAATGACGCGACGGGACCGAAAAATTCTTCGCGGTAGGCAGGAGATTCTTTCGGGATGTCGGTCAAAACCGTCGGAGCGTAGTAATTTCCCGGCTGCTTCAGGGGATGGCCTCCGGTAAGAAGTTTGGCGCCGGCCTGCAGGGTTTTCTGGACGTCCGCGTCGAGGGTAGTAACGGCGTCGGGAGTGGCGAGTGGACCAAGCTCAGTTTTCTCATCGAAGGGATCGCCAATTCGCAGATTCTTCATTCGGTCGACGAACTTGCGTTCAAACTCAGCCGCGATGGGCTCAGCCACAATGAACCGTTTGGCGGCAATGCAGGACTGGCCGTTGTTGATGACGCGAGCTTCGACCGCGATCGCGACGGCGGTCTCAAGATCGGCGCTGGGCATCACGATAAAAGGGTCGCTTCCCCCAAGTTCGAGCACGACTTTCTTAATTCGTTTCGCGGCTGCAACTCCCACCTGAATGCCGGCCTGCTCGCTTCCGGTAAGCGTGGCTGCAACTACGCGCGGGTCGTTGAGAATCGCGTCGACCTGCTGCGAACCGATGAGCAGGGTTTGGAACGCGCCCTCGGGGAATCCGGCCTCGCGAAAGATCTGTTCAATCGCGAGCGCGCACTGGGGAACGTTGGACGCATGTTTTAATAGTCCGACGTTGCCAGCCATCAGAGCCGGAGCGGCGAAGCGGAACACCTGCCAGAAAGGGAAGTTCCAGGGCATGACCGCGAGAATTGGGCCGATAGGCCGATAACGGATGAAGCTTTTCGTGGCTCCGGTTTCGATCACTTCATCGGTGAGGAAGTGCTCGGCGTTCTTGGCGTAATAGCGGCAGCCTCCGGCGGATTTAACGGCCTCAGCCACTGCGGCTTTGTAGGGCTTACCCATTTCGAGCGTCATCAAGTGCCCGAACTTCTCTTTGTCCCGTTCGAGGATGTCGGCGGCCTTGAGCATGCGGCGCGAGCGCTCGGCAAAACTTGTCTTTTGCTCGGCCTTGAAGGCGCTGACTGCAAGCCGGAGCTTTTGCTCGATCTGCGCCGCCGAAAGGGATTCGAAAGTCTTTACTACTTCACCGGTGGCAGGGTTGGTGGTCGCGATGGGCATAGCGTCGTACCTTTCGTCACAAATGAATCAGCCATATCACGATACCAGTTTGATCGCGACTTTGCTCCATGGGGAAGCCGCCGCTTTAGTGTATACTTACTGTATATACATGGAGGATCTCGATGACCGTCGCCAAGGTGTTTCGCTCCGGCAATAGCCAGGCGGTTCGCTTGCCCAAGGAGTTCCGCTTTAAGGCCAGGGAAGTGGAGATCTTCCGTCGCGGGCAGGAAGTCGTTTTGCGCGAGAAAGATAAGACGCTCGCGCGCGCGTTTGAACTTATCGCAGGTCTGCCCGCTGACTTCGATATCCCGGGCAGAAGCAAGGATTATCCGCAAAAGCGCAAGGGGCTGTGATGGAGACGCGATTCTTGCTCGATACAGATATTTTCATCTATATCCGCCAGAAGAGGCCAGAAGAGGTGTCTCGAAGGTTTGGAAAACTACATCCAGGCGAGGTCGCGATTTCAGTCATTACTTACGGAGAGCTTCTCTACGGTGCCGCCAAGAGCGCCCGCCGTGCCGAGGCGCTCGCGCGATTGAGCGCGCTCGTCGATCTGCTGCCCGTCCTGCCTCTTGTGAAGGGCGCGGCCCATGCCTACAGCGAAATTCGCGCCGAGCTCGAATCGAATGGCGAAATGATTGGCAATAACGATCTGTGGATCGCGGCGCACGCAGTCGCAGCAGGACTGACGCTGGTTACGAACAATGAAGGGGAATTCCGGCGCGTGCGAGGGTTGAAGGTGCAGAACTGGGCCGGGTAGCATTGCCTCATTCATGCGCGCCCCTTGGTTTACAATCTAATGTTTGCAGCATTCATCTTTCACTACTGATTCGGAGGAATCTATGAAGCTCAGCGCGGGCAAACTTGCGGGTCTAAAGAGAGTTTCGAACGAGCGCGGCGTGATTGCGGCTGCCGCTATGGATCAGCGCGGATCCTTGCAGAAGTCTTTGGGCAAGGAAAAAGGCGGGGTAATCAGCGACGCCATGATGGAAGAGTTCAAGACGCTGGTTACAGAAGTCTTGACGCCGCATGCCAGCGCGATCCTGCTCGATCCGGAGTGGGGATTGCCCGCGTCGAAGCGCCGGGCGAAGAACGCCGGGCTGCTGCTGGCTTATGAGAAGACCGGGTACGACAAGACCGGGCCTGGACGATTGGGCGACCTGCTGGATCACTGGTCGGCGCGGCGGTTGAAAGAAGCCGGGGCCGATTGCGTGAAGATTCTGCTTTACTACACGCCGTTCGATCCTAAGGACGTGAACGACAAGAAGCATGCATGGGTCGAGCGCATTGGAGACGAATGCCGCGCGAATGACATCCCGTACTTTCTGGAGTTTGTCGGCTACGACGAGGGCGCTGACGAAAAGGGACTCGAATACGCGAAGAAGAAGCCGCAGATCGTTACCGAGGCCATGCGGGAGTTCAGCAAAGACCGCTACGGCGTGGATGTGCTGAAAGTAGAAGTGCCCGTGAATATGAAGTTTGTTGAGGGTGTGAAGTGTTTTGGCGGGCAGAAAGCGTATTCGAAGCAGGAAGCGATCGACCTGTTCCATCAAGCCGCAAACGTCGCGACCAAGCCGTTCATTTATCTTTCAGCGGGCGTGAGCAATGCGGAATTCAGCGAGACCCTCGAGCTGGCAGGAGAATCCGGCGTGAAGTTTAACGGCGTGCTGTGCGGCCGCGCGACCTGGAAAGATGGAATTCCGGTCTATGCGAAGCAGGGTGCGGCCGCTTTCCGGTCCTGGCTTGAGACTGAAGGCGTGAAGAACATCAACAACGTCAACGACAAGCTGAAAGCTGCTACTTCGTGGTATTCGATCTATGGCGTTGAGCCGGCGCTGGTCGGGGCGTAGAGTTCGTTGGTGGTGCGGGCGCGGGCGAACTTGTCCGCGCCTTTTCTTTTGGCTGGCTTCAGGATTCCTTCAGGAGATCTTTATGGATTCGGTTCAGACCGCGATGATCACCGGCGCATCGGGCGGGATCGGATATGAACTGGCGAAATTGTTCGCGCGTGATCACTACAGGCTTGTGCTGGTGGCGCGTAGCGTGGATAAACTCTCGCAGGTTGCGTCTGAACTGGAGAAGCAGTACGGCGCCACTGTGAAGACCATCGCTCTCGACCTGTCTGATCCCTCTGCACCCAAATTCCTTTTCGATGAACTGCAACGTGAGGGAATCTCAGTGGACATTCTCGTCAACAACGCCGGGTTCGGCGTGCTTGGTGAGTTCGCCAAGATGGCGGAGGACGAAATCCAGGGCCAGATCCGTCTCAACATTGCGGCGCTTACTCAACTCACTCGGTTATTTCTGCCGGCGATGCTGGCGCGCGGCAGTGGGAAGATTATGAATGTGGCTTCCACCGCGGCTTTTCAGCCGGGGCCGCTGATGGCGGTGTACTACGCGAGCAAGGCCTATGTACTTTCCTTTTCGGAAGCGCTGGCGAATGAAGTAGCGGGGTCGGGAGTGGTGGTTAGCTGCTTTTGTCCGGGAGCTACCGAGACTGGGTTCGCGAAACGGGCGGGCAATCAGGATTCGCGCCTGTTTACAAAGCTCAGGCCGATGAGCGCGGCAGAGGTTGCGCGGGATGGATACCGCGGGTTGATGGCGGGGCGGACGCTGGTGATCTCCGGGGCGCAGAACTGGCTGGTCGCCGAGTCGGTGAGATTTGCTCCGCGAAAATTGGTGACGGCGATTTCGCGTTGGGTGTCGGAGAAGGCGGAGTAAAAGGAAGCCGGCGAGATTCTCAAAAAAGTTTTATATCGCGGCCAGGCCGGATTCCAGATCTTCAAGAATGTCGGCGACATCCTCGATGCCGACGGAGATGCGCACCATGCCGTCGGTGATGCCGATCGCTTTGCGTCCCTTTTCGCCGAGGCCGGCGTGAGTCATGGTGGCGGGATGCGAGATCAGCGTCTCGACGCCACCGAGCGATTCTCCGAGGGAGCACACTTGCAGTTTTTTCAGCATGCGGTTGGCGTTCTTCAGCGATCCGGTCTCAAACGTAATCATCGCCCCGAAGCCGCTCATCTGGCGCTTGGCTAACTCGTGCTGCGGATGATCGGGCAGGCCGGGATAAAATACTTTGAGCACCTTCTTGTTTCGCGCCAGAAAATCCGCGACCGCGCGGCCGTTGCGATCGTGAATCTCCATGCGTGCGGCCAGCGTTTTCACTCCGCGCAACACGAGCCAGCATTCAAAGGGAGAAAGTATGGCTCCCGCGGCTTTTTGCAGAAAAGCCAGCTTCTCGGCTTGCTCACGAGTGCTGCAGACTACAACGCCGCCCAGGCCGTCGCTGTGTCCGTTGAGAAATTTTGTGGTCGAGTGCAGCACCATATCCGCGCCTAGGGCAAGCGGTTGCTGAAAATAGGGCGACATGAAGGTATTGTCCACGACCAGTTCAACCTTCTTGCGGCGGCAGATCTTGCTGATGGCCGCCAGGTCGCTGAGGCGCATCAGAGGGTTGGTTGGCGTCTCCACGTAGACCATTCGGGTGTTCTTACGGATGGCGCGCTCCACGTTTCCCGCATCGGACGTATCGACGTAGGAAAACTCGAGCCCGAAGCCGGTCAGCACCTGGTTAAACAGCCGGGGCGTGCCGCCATACAAGTCGTTGCCGCAAACCACGTGGTCGCCTGACTTCAGCATGCTGGCGACTGCGTTGATGGCTGCCATGCCGCTGGCAAACACCGGCGCTGCTACGCCACCTTCGAGCGATGCCAGGTTCTCCTCAAGCCGCGCGCGCGTGGGATTTGAGACCCGCGAATATTCGTAGCCTTTGTTCTCGCCGATGCCTTGCTGCACGTAGGTGGAAGTGGGATAGATGGGGACGGTCACGGCTCCGGTTAAGGGATCGGGTTGCTGTCCGTCGTGAATGGCGCGGGTGGCGAAGCCGAGGGGCTTAGGGGATTTCATCGGAAGTTTCCAATTTGGGAAAGTTGGGGAGATCAGGGGTACCCCCTCCCCCACCATTCTTTAAGAATCTTCAGCTTAGCGGTAAAACGCGAAAAGATCTAAGCGGATCAATACGTTACGGGCAAAATATTGTAAATAAATGGGTTGCCACGGCTTTACGCACTCTTGGCTTCCACATTTGCCGGAAACCATGTGCCGGGTTTCTTCAAGTGCTTATCTTCTTACTCCCGGCCACAACTTAATTCTATCACTGCTCACTGGGGTATCGGCCGCCACTGCGATCAGAGAGGACTCGGAACGTCGCCGCGGCAGCGAGGGGCTCACCAGGCGCTGAAGCGCGGATGAATTCTCGAAGACTTAACGGCACGACTAAACGTCGTACCCTTCCCGATCCCTCTCAAGACGGAGTTTTTCAGAACCTGTAAGCGGAGATTGCTCCAGACAACTTTCGGTGGCGGTGAAACGGAGTGCTGGAAAACTCGCGCCGCGCGTAAATGGAGATCCCTCACTTCGCCTGAAGAACGGCTGCGCTCGGGATGACGACGGCCGGGTGGGGCGGAAGGCGTGCGGTTTCAAAGCTAACGGTGCGGCGGGCTAGATTCCGCCTTCGAATATTTTCTTCGACAAGTAGCGTTCGGCGGAATCAGGAATAATCGTTGCCACGCGTTTGTCTGAGCCGAGCCTCCGCGCGACTTCCAGGGCGGCGAATATGACGGCTCCGCCGCTCGACCCGGCCAGCACGCCTTCCTGCGCTGCCAACTGCTTGACGGTGGCAAAGGCATCGTCGTCGGTTACGGCAATTACTTCATCGCATACGGCTGGGTCGAATGTCTCTGGAATGAAGTTATTCCCGATCCCTTCCACCTTGTGCGGCCCGGGCGCTCCGCCTCCGAGCACCGAACCTTGCGTTGTCACGGCAACCGCCAGCACTCCGGGCAGATGCTCCTTCATATAGCGCGCCACGCCGGTAAAGGTGCCGCAGGTGCCGCAGCCGAGAACGACGGCGTCAACTTTTCCGCCCAGTTGTTCGAAAAGCTCTACCGCAGTGGTCTCGTAGTGGTAATCGGGATTTGCCATATTCTCAAACTGCCCCGCCATGAATGCGGCGCGATCGTTTGCGACCAGCTCTTTGGCGCGACGGATCGCGCCCTGCATGCCTTCTTCGTCGGGCGTGCGTTCAACCTGGGCGCCGAGGGCGCGCATGATGATTACTTTTTCCTGCGAGAAGTTTTCGGGGACGAAGAGCTTGACCTTGTAGCCGCGATTGACTCCGATCAGCGCCAACCCGATGCCGGTGTTCCCCGCCGTGGCCTCGACGATGGTTCCGCCGGGGGCGAGTTTGCCCTGCTGTTCGGCCCTGCGGATAATTCCGATGGCGGCGCGATCTTTCACGCTGCCTCCCGGATTCAGATATTCGAGTTTGGCGAAGATATCTGCGGAACCGGCGGGACTTAGCCGTTTCAGCCGAAGTACGGGCGTGCCTCCGACTAGATCGGTAATATCGTCGGCGACGCCGAGATGGGAGACTTCAGAGTTTTTCTGATGCACGTTACAGGGTAAGGGGTGAGTGGGGAATCGTCAATGGAACAAAGGGGGTAGTAGTCCGATAGGGAAGCGAGCCGGACGGGCGATTATTGCGTCGCAAAAGACGCGACGCTTCGCGCGGCTCGCCCGGATCCCTCGCGGCGCAAAGAACGCTTGCTCGGGATGACAACTGCGCTATTACGGGCAAATAGTGCTTTCCGCCTTTGCCGCTTTTGCGGCAGATCGATCGAGCTTTGCTCGACTGGACAGCCGAGGGCGACTGTCCCCACACGAGCAGGCTCGTCTACTTTGCTCCTGAGGCGGCGGGCTGGGTTCCGGCGTAGTAGCCGCTCTTGGTGCGCACGACGAGTTTGGTGTGGCCTTTGGCTCTGGCTTCGATGCGGATTGCCCGGAAGCCGCCGCTGGAGCGGGGATTCGTTGGCTTGTAGCCGATGGTGTACTGATTGCGGATGTCGTGGGCTACCTGACGGCTGATCTCATCGACCTGGTCGAGAGTTGTCGGGAAAAAGGCGATGCCGCCGGTGCGTTGCGCGATAATCTCCAGCGCCCGCCGGGCGCGCTTGGGATGTTCTTCATCCCCGAGGATCCCGATGGCGTACACGGACGGACCGTTTTCCCCCTGCAACTGCTTGACCGCCTGTTCCAGGGTTTCGCGGCTGGCGTTGTCTTCACCGTCGGTCACGACGAACAGAACTTTCCGTTCCAGCTTGGCATACCTGAAGTTTTCGGCCGAGGCCACGACGGCTTCGTAGAGCGCGGTTCCACCTTTGGCGTCAATTTTCTCGAGAGCTTCTTTTAGTTTGAGAAGGTCGTTGGTGAAATCCTGGTCGAGATAATATTCGTCGTTGAAATTCACCACGAAGACTTCATCTTGAGGATTGCTTGAACGTACCAGATTGAGCGCTGCCTGGTTTACTTTCGAGCGCTTTTCGCGCATGGAGCCTGAATTGTCGATGACGATTCCCATGGCGACGGGAATGTCTTCATGGTGAAAGGAAACAATCGTCTGCGGCTTGCCATCCTCGAATACCGAGAAGTCGTTCTTGTCGAGGTCGGTCACGATGTGCTGTTTGTCGTCCACGACCGAGGCGTGCAGCAGGACTTCGTCGACATCCTTGCGGATGACGAAGGTCCCGGTTTCGTCAGGGGAGGGTTGTTGGGTCGCCGTGGCAGGAGGCGAGGCGGGCGTGCCTGGCTGGGTCGACTGGGATTGCGGAGGCGGAGGGTACCACGCGGCGCGCCCAGAGAATGGTTGCGCCAGCAGCGTGATGGCGGCCCCGGCCCAGATGGCATACTTCAGAAGCAGGGAAAAGTTCGCAGCCCGCTTACTCTTCGGGCGCGTAATATCCGGTCCTGGCATACACTCGGAGTGGCGGCAATCCTTTCGGCGGCAGTAACTTCACCTTAATCTTACGCCATTTGCCGTCCCGCACGATTTTGTTGGGGCGGTAGCCCAGTACATACTGGTTGCGGAGTTCGACGCCGATCTTGGTGGCCACATCAGCCAGGTCGTTGGGATTCTCGACGGTAAACGCCCGCCCGCCGGTCAGTTCCGCGATCTCACCGAGCAGTTCGGGGCCGAGACGCTCTTCCTGGGTTTGGAAATAGCGATCGTAGATTCCGATGGCGTAGACCATCACGTCCGCTTCTTTCACGAGCGCTTTGATTTCGCCTTCGGTGTAGCGGCTGTGATTGTCGCCTCCATCGGAAATGATCAACAGCGCTTTCTTGGGATACTTGGCCTGCCTCATCTTGCTGACGCCCATGTAGATTGCGTCCAGCAGGGCGGTGCGGCGGCGCGGGACGGTGAATACCAGTTTGCCCTGAATGTCATCGACCGAGCTGGTGAAATCGTTGACCACCTCGGGTTCGTCGGAAAACTCGATCATGAAGAATTCATCTTGCGGGTTGGCGGTTTTGAAAAACTCAACCACTGCGTCTTTGGCCCGGTCCATCTTGCTGGTCATGCTGCGGCTGGAGTCGAAGATGACGCCGAGGGAGACGGGCGCGTCCTCGCTGGAGAAAGACTTGATCTCCTGAGTGGCACCGCCTTCGAAAAGCTGGAAGTTTTCCTTCTCCAGGCCGGTCACGAGGCGGTTCATGGGATCGGTGATGGTCACGGGCACCAGAACCAGATCGACGGCCACCTTTAAGGGGCGCACGTGAGCCGTCAAGGATGGGGTGGAGGTTTCTTTTGCAACTTCTTCGGTATTCGTTTTTGCTTCTTCCGCGTCGCGGGGCTGGATGTGAACATCGTTGACGGAGGCCTGTCCGTGGGCAGGCGCCGGCAAGGCGAAGGCTATGCTCATCAGCGCGAGCAGCGACATCGAGAGCACGGGCGAGATGGCGAGGCTGCGCAAGCGGGCAAAGACTGGGCGTTGAATCAGGAAGGAGTTCCGTACTGAGTTCTGAACCGAGCTTCGAGCTAAGCTTCGAACTAGGGCCTTAGGGCGAGATGGCCGGCGCCCATCCAGGAGGGCCATAAACACCTCAATTGGCCGCGATAGTATCACAGGTTGGCGCATCTGGCTGCTGTTTCTTTGTCAAATATTGGTGACAAACCGGAATGGGCGGCCCATTCCGGACGGCCGGATGAAAACTGGAAATAATCTAGCCGAGGGCGCGGCGGCATAGTTGTTACAATCAAAGGTTTCCATGGCTAACGTTCATCCTTTTCGCGCCTATCGCTACGATCCCTGGCAGGTCAGCCCTGCGGAGGTCGTGACCCAGCCTTACGACAAAATCACTCCTGCGATGCAGGATCGCTATTACGCGGCGAGCCCGCAGAATCTGGTGCGCATCATCCTAGGCCGCCGGGAAGAAAGTGACAATCCGGCAAACAACGTATATTCGCGGGCCGCAGCCTACTTCCGCGACTGGCGGGAGCAAGGCATCTTGCGCCAGGACTCCCAGGCATCCATCTACGTTTATTCGCAGCGCTTTACTCCTCCTGGTTCGAGCCGCGAGCTGGAGCGCCGGGGTTTTATCGCGCTGGGACGAATTGAGGACTATGCGGCAGGGGTGGTCTTCCGGCACGAACAGACCCTGGCCAAGCCCAAGGCCGACCGCCTTGACCTGCTGCGAGCGACGCGGGCGCATTTTGGCCAGATCTTCGTCGTGTATGAGGACTCAGGCCAGGTGGAGTCCCTGCTCGCGACCGATGGCGAGCCGGACATTTCTCTGGCGGACGAATCCGGGGTGGTTCATCGGGTGTGGCGAGTGTCGGATCCGGGGGTGATTGAGTCGGTCCAAACCGCGATGAACGACAAGAAGCTGATCATTGCCGACGGTCACCACCGTTACGAAACTGCGCTTACTTATCGCAATGAACGCCGAGCTGAAGCTTCCGGAGTTCGACCCGCTGCAACTACGGGTGCGGAGCTTTATGAGTTCGTCATGATGACTTTCGTCAACATGAACAGCCCCGGTTTGCTGATCCTGCCGACGCATCGGCTTGTGCATGGCCTGGATTCCTTTTCGGAAGAAAAGTTCCGCACTGCGGCCCGGGCTTTCTTCGACATCGACGAGATCGATGCTTCGCTCAACGCAGCGAGCGCGACCGCGATCCTGCGCGAGGCTGGACGGGCTGGGACCTCGATACTCGCGGTCACGGCGAACCGCGCTTTTCTGCTGCACCATCCCAATCCGAACGCGTCGCAGGTCTTCGCCGGCTTGTCCTTACGGCAGGAGGCGCTGGATGTGGTGCAACTGCACAAGTGTCTGCTCGAAGGAGTACTGCAGCTTTCGGAAGAATCGATCCGCAACCAGGAAAACATTTCTTATGTGCGCGACGCCGCCGAAGCTTTGTCGCTGGTGCGCGAGGCTGGCGGCACGCGTGCCAACATTGCTTTTCTTATGAACCCGTGCCGCATGGCGCAGGTGCGTGACATCGCCTTTGCCGGTGAGGTCATGCCCCAGAAATCCACCGACTTCTATCCTAAACTTTTGAGCGGGCTCACGGTTTATGCGCTTGATTAGCGGAGGCCGAAAAGGGGGAGTTGCGTCCGGCCTTCTCTTGTCATGCTTTCTCTTGTCCTTCGCGCTCCTGCCGGTGTGGGGCGCGCCCGGCGAAAAGCACCTTGCGGTTTACTCCACAGCGGCCAACTATTCCTTGCCCATTGTTCAGCGCCAGGGGCGTGAGTATGTGGGCTTGCTGGAGGTGCTGGAACCGCTGGGGACGGTGAGCGCAAAATCCGAACCGCCGAGATGGCGCCTGCACTTCAACAACATACTCGGCGACTTTACGATGGGGCAGAGCCATGCCCGCGTGCAGGGACGCGATAGCGATCTTTCGGGAAAATTCCTGATGGAAAACGGACGCGGCCTCGTCCCGCTGTCTTCGCTGAGCTCGCTGCTGCCGCGGTTTCTGGGTGGTCCCGCGACCCTGCACCAGGAGTCGGGACGTCTCTTTATTGGCAGCATCGCGACGCACTTCACGGCGTCGGTGTCCGCGGACGATGCATCGCGACTTATCTTTCGCTTCACCGCGCCAGTGAATCCGTCGGTGGCCACCGAACCCGGAAAGCTGCGCCTGACCTTCAACCGCGAGCCGGTCACGGGGCC
Source organism: uncultured Acidobacteriaceae bacterium (assembly GCA_963827005.1). Classification (GTDB taxonomy): domain Bacteria; phylum Acidobacteriota; class Terriglobia; order Terriglobales; family Acidobacteriaceae; genus Sulfotelmatobacter. The sequence goes on along the minus strand of CAWGZD010000001.1, from coordinate 1,103,055 downwards.
TGCCTCTTCCACACTCACCTTCGGCAGCAAGACAATTCCCGAGGCCACCTACGCAGAGAGCAATGGCACGGCACAGATCACGGTGACCACGACCGTGCCGCTCATCGCGAGTTTCAGTCCGGATGGCAGAATCATCACGCTGGCCCCGCCCAAAACTCAAACCGCGGCGAGCACCGCCGGTGCGAGCGCTCCCGGGGGCGCGGTGCCTGGGACAGTTGCAACGGAAACGACCTTAACTGCCGGGACTGCCCCGGAGAATAATTCCGCGGGGCAGGCGGCGGTGCAGCCGCGGCCCCCGAATCTGTCAGCTTCCGCGCCTCGCCGCTACTTCGCGATTGTGGACGCGAGCCACGGAGGCAACGATCCAGGCGAATTGCTCAGCAACACGCTTGCCGAGAAAGATGTGACCGTGGTCTTTGCCCGGCGCCTGCGTCAGGAGCTTGAGAATCGCGGAATTCCCACGCTGATTTTGCGAGACTCGGATGCTAACTTGTCGCTTGACGACCGCGCCTTTTACGCCAATACCACGCATGCCGCCGTCTATGTGGCCCTGCATGTCGCGTCCAACGGACGCGGCGTGCGCCTCTACACCTCGTTGCTTCCCTATACCGGCGAAGAGGATCGCGGTCCGTTCCGCTCCTGGGCTACCGCCCAGCAGTCTTTCATTCCGCTGAGCCAAGCCGCAGCCGCGAGCGTGGCTGTGGAATTGAAAAAACAACAGGTCGCGGTGCGCACTCTCACCGCGCCGCTTCGGCCCCTGAATAACATCGTCACGGCAGCCATCGCAGTCGAAGTTGCTCCGCCCACATCGGACGTTTCTCAACTCACTTCACCGGACTACCAGCAATTAATTGCGAGCGCGGTCGCGAATGGAATCGCCGCGATTCGCGCACAACTCGGAGCCGCTCCGTGATTGGATGAGACATGATTGGATAAGACATGATTGGATAAAAACATGATTCGATAAAGGATGATCGGATAAGAGCATGATTGGACAAAGAATGATTGGGAAACCATGATTCCTCGCCATCTTTACATTGCGGTTTCCGTGCTGCTTCTGGCAGTGCTGGGAATGAGCGTGTACGCGTGGCGCATGCGTGGACGCGCGGCTGCAGGTCCGGTCGCTGCCATCGACACGCGTCCCGTCGTGCCTCCCGTAGCTGGCGCCACGGAGCAGGTCACTCTGTTTGTTGCCTACGACGATGGCGGCGTGCTGCACGCGCAGTCTGCCCGCATTCCGCTGCCTTCGGTCCGGCAACAGCGGGCAGAAGAATTGCTGCGGTCCCTCGTAGCGCTGTACCTCGACAAGTCCTCGCCGCACCCGTTGCCGCAGGGCTCCGACGTCCGCAGCGTCTACCTGGTCGATCCGGGACTCGCCGTCATCGACGTCAATGCCGCCTTCGCCGACGGCCACCGTTCTGGCGTGCTGTCGGAGGAACTTACCGTGGCGTCCCTGATCCAGACGCTTTCTGTTAACCTCCCTGGGATTCTTAAAGTGAAAATCCTGGTGGAAGGCAAGCAGCGTGACACGCTGGCCGGTCACGTTGATCTGTCTGGCCTCTTCGATGTCTCTGCGATCAACCAGCTAACCTCGCAACTGCAATCGAGCCAGTAGCATTCGACGGGCTGCCGGTGGAGTCACTCGGCGGATTCTCCATCGGAGACGGATTCGGCGATCCATTGCAGATAAGCGGGCGAGCCGTCTTCAATCGTCAGGCAGATGCATTCCGGAAGTTCGTAGGAGTGGATTTCGCCGATCGCCTGGCGTACCTGGCTAAAGGCCGCGGCAGTTGTCTTGACGACCAAAAGCCATTCGCGAGCTTCTTCCAGCTTGCCTTGCCAGCGGTAAATCGAGGTGACCTGGGGGACGATATTGACGCAGGCGGCAAGCCGGCGTTCCACCAGAACGTGCGCGATCCGGTGAGCTTCTTTCTCGGAGCCGGCGGTGGTGAGGACGATTCGTTTGTTAGTCATATAGAATCGGCGTTCGTCAATCAGCCGTGAGCTGACAGCTGAGAGGGTAGCACTTTAAGCTGGGTTAAGAGCCGAACATGCACACGGAGATCGATCTGCAATCGGGACGGCGGGCGGCTTATGTAACCAAGTTGGTTCCTGTTTCCCGCAGCGAGAGAACTTCCGCTTGACGCCCGAGGTGAAGGAGAAGTCCACTGAGAAGTTGAGGTCTGATTCCGCGGGAGTTCTGTGGCCGCGGAGTCAGCGCTGTAGTTCGTATGGATGGGCGTGGCGGCCAAAGAATGGATTTTCGCGTAAAGGACGCGTCAGGAATTCGGCGATTTCCCAATGCGCAGGACGGGCTGCGGGTGATGGCCGAAAGAGCGCCGCAGGCCGAGGCGCTGGCTGCGTCGTGGATCGGGATTGCGCGGCCGCTGGCGGCGCGAGCGTATGCATTGCGACGGCGCATTGCGACAACTACGGTTGCAGTGCTCGCCGGATTACTGTTTGTGCATGTTATGTTTGGCGCGAATGGGATGATCGTGTACCGACAGAAGCGGGCAGAGTATGAATCCCTGCAGAAGCAGTTGAGCCAGGAACAGACAGGAAAATGAACTCTACCGGCAAAGAATTCAAGGATTGAAGACCGACGAAAAAGCCATTGAGAAAGAAGCCCGCGAGCAGTTGCACTATGCGCGTCCCGGGGAGTACGTGTACGTCCCACCGTCTCCGCCAAGCCCCCCGCCCGTCAACCACTCGGCTAAGAAATGAGCGTGAAGGATTCGCGCGAGTTTGGCAAGCGTTTACAAGTGCGTGACATTCGGCAAGTTTCCCTGTGGTATAGTTCGGGCGTTAATCGGCCACCGGCGGGCTTCGAGTTGCGGCCGGATGCGTGATTAGAATTCCTGCCACAACCTGCGGTTTGGGACGCGAGCGGAAGATTAAAAAGGAGAAAAACCGGCCATGAGAAAAGTGCTAGTGCTTTGTCTTGCGATATGTTTTGTGTTTGCCCTGACGGCTTTAGCGTTTGACGATATGGGAAAGACCACGACCGTCAACGGGTGGCTGAGTGATGATAAGTGTGGCGCGAAGGGCGCCAACGCCGGGGCCGAGGCCTGCACCAAGAAATGTGTGGCGGCGGGGGCGAAGCTGGTAATCGTGACCGACGGCGATTCAGAAGATTCTGGCCGTGGATAATCAGGATGCGGTTGCCGCTCATGCGGGACATCACGTCGCCGTGACTGGGGTGAAGAACGGGGATTCTATTCACGTGAGACAGCGTGAAGATGCTCTGAGGGAATTTGCAGTGAGTGAGGGCGGCTGCGGCCGCCCTTTTTTATTTGTCTGCGTGTCTTACCTGGCAGAACCGCGGGGAGACTTCACTTACCGGACTACGCCTTCAAGCGGGGAACTCGCTGTGGCGTACAACTTCTTCGGCATGCGGCCGGCGAGGTAGGCTTGGCGTCCGGCGAGTACGGCGTGGTGCATGGCTTCGGCCATCAGCACCGGATCCTGCGCGCCGGCGATGCCAGTGTTCATGAGGACCGCGTCGGCGCCGAGTTCCATGGCGAGGGCAGCGTCGGAAGCGGTGCCTACGCCGGCGTCGATGATGAGCGGCACGCCGGTGATCATCTCGCGCAGGATGCGGATGTGGGCCTGGTTCTGAATGCCCATGCCGCTGCCGATGGGCGCGCCGAGCGGCATTACGGCGGCGGCGCCCGCATCGACCAGACGCTTGGCGAAGACGATGTCGTCGGAGGTGTAGGGCAGGACGGTGAAGCCTTCGCTGACCAGAACGCGCGTGGCTTCGAGCGTGGCTTGCACGTCGGGGTAAAGCGTGGCCTGGTCGCCGATCACTTCGATTTTTACCCAGTCGGAGAGTCCGACCTCGCGGCCGAGGCGCGCGGCGCGGATGGCTTCATCGGCGGTGTAGCAGCCGGCGGTGTTGGGCAGCAGAAAATATTTCTTGGGATCGATGTAGTCGAGCAGCGATTCCTTGCTGCGGTCGAGGTTGACGCGGCGTACGGCGACGGTGACCATTTCGGCGCCGCTGGCTTCGAGAGCGCGCGCGGTTTCCTGGAAGGATTTGTATTTTCCCGTGCCGACGATCAGGCGGGAGCGGAAGGAGCGTCCGGCGATGAGGAGTGGGTCGGTCATGATCCTTCATTGTAAACCGTCCCCGATAAATGTGAGTCGTTCGACTGCGGCCTTGGGGCACTGCTCACGGATGTAGTTTCGGACTCTGCCTGGGCGTAGAGGTCGTCGATCTGGCGTGCGATAGCGTTCTTCGACTACGCGGCGGCGGAGTTTCATTGTTGGGGTCAGAGCGCCGTTGTCGGCGGTGAATTCGTCGGGGACGAGTAAGACTCGCTTCAGCTTTTCGAATCTGGCAAGATTCTGGTTTACCTCTTCCACAATTCCCTCGTAGAGCGCCTGGACTTTTGGGTTCGCGACGAGTTCGGCGCGCGAAGAGAAAACAACGTTGTTAGCGCGGGCCCAGTCTTCGAGAAGTGTGAAGTTGGGGGAGATGATGACAAAGGCGAACTTGCGCCTGTCTCCGATGATGGCGGCAGCTCCGACCAGGGGATTCAGCTTCAGGGAATTTTCGATGGGCTGGGGAGCGATGAACTTTCCGCCGGAGGTTTTGATGAGTTCTTTCTTGCGATCGGTGACCGAGAGATATCCATCGGCATCGATCTGGCCGATGTCTCCGGTCTTGAACCAGCCGTCCTCGAAGGCGTTCTTGGTTTCTTCGGGGCGATTCCAGTATCCCTTGAAGACGGAGGGGCCGCGCACCAGGATTTCTCCATCCTCGGCAATGCGGACTTCGAGGTTGGGGAGGATCTTGCCAACGGTTCCGATGCGATGATTGACCGGTGTGTTGACGGCGATGACTGGAGAAGTTTCGGTTAAGCCGTAGCCCTCGTGGATGCGGATGCCGACGGTGGCGAACCATTCGCGCGAGCTCGCGGCCGAGGGGCGCGCCTCCGGAGATGAAGGTCTTGATATTGCCTCCCATGCCGGCGCGGATTTTCGAGAAGACCAGTTTGTTGGCGAGCCTCCAAGCTGGGCGAGGTTGGGGTTTCTCCGGCGAGAATTGCGGGCTTGTTGGCGCGGCCGACCGAAAGCGCCCAGCGATAGATGGCGCGGTTGGCGAAGCCGTGAGCCTTCATCTCAGCCTTAGCGTAGATTTTTTCGTAGACCCTGGGGACAGAGACGAAGATCGAGGGGTGCACCTCCAGCAAGGTTTCGGAAAGATTCTCGATGAAGGGGCAGTAGGCCAGAGTGACGCCGTGGTAGAGCATGGAGAAATCGACGTGGCGCGCGGTGACGTGAGACAGCGGAAGAAATGAAATGCTGATTTCGCCGGGGTGCATGTCGAAGCCGAGCAGTGAGCAAGTTATGTTGGAGGCCATGTTGCCGTGGGTGAGCATGGCTCCCTTAGAAGTTCCGGTGGTGCCTGAGGTGTAGATGATGGTGGCGAGGTCGTCGGGCTGAATGGAGCGGGCGCAAATGTTTCGGCTTGCGGGGTCGAGCTTTTCGGAGCCTTCGGTCATGAACCGATCCATGAGCGCGCAGGTGGGGGCGAGATCGGCAGGAATCTGCACGCGATCCATAATTACGATTTTCCTGATTTGCGTTTGCGGGAGAATCGTCTGGACCTTGCGCAGTTGTTGGTCGGTGGAAACGAAAACGATGGTGGCGTCCGAGTCGCGCAGCGTGTACGCGGTTTGTTCAGGCGTGAGCGTGGAGTAGACAGGAACGGTGACGGCGCCGAGCAGCAGGATGGCGAAATCGGCGATGGACCATTCGGGGCGATTTTCGCTGAGAATCGCGACCCGGTCTCCCTTCTGGATTCCCGACCTTTGTAAGGCCCGGACGGTTCCGGCGACGTTGCGGCGCAGGTCGGCGGAGGAGATGGGCAACCACTTTCCGGCTTTGCGGTAGAGCATGGCGCGCTCGAGATTGCGCTCCGTGGCGGCGAAGAAGATATCGTTCAGGGTGGCAAGAGGCATCGGATGCTTAGTGGAGCGTGAGCGGTCTGAAATTGAATTTACTGATTACGGTTGGTTTCGGCAATGCGAAAGGTGAGCCGGCACGGTACTGATGGGAGTCCTCAGCGGTTGGGTTCAAGCGGCGGGCAGTTCGAAAGAAAATACGGAGCCGCGGCCGAGTTGGCTGGTCACGCCGACAACGCCGTTGTGGGCTTCGACGATGGCCTTGGCGATGGCCAGTCCCATGCCGGTGCCTTGCACGCTGTAGCGCTGGTCGCGGCCGCGGTAGAACTTGTCAAAAACCAGAGATTGTTCGAAGTCGTCGATGCCGGATCCGTGATCGGTGACGCTGGTGACGACGCGGTCGCCCGCGCGCTCGGCGGTAATGGTAATGGGCGCGCTTGGCGGCGAATATTTGGCGGCGTTCTCCAGCAATTGTTTGAGCACTTCTGCGATCCGGTCGGAATCCACGCGCACCTTGGGCAGAGATGAAGCCACGCGCACATCGAGGGGATGCTGGCCGAGAAACGTGCGGGATTCTTCCACGGCCGACTCGATCACATCGGCCATATCCACGGGAGCCAGATGCAACTCGACCTTATGGGCATCCAGTTGGGCCATTTCGGTGGCCTCGCCGACCAGTCGATCGAGGCGATCGGTTTCTTCGTTGATGACGGTCAGCAATTCTTTTCGCTGCGCCTCGTCGAGGTTGTAATCGGAGAGCAGTCCTGTGACCGCAGCCTTGATGCCGGTGAGAGGGGTGCGCAATTCGTGCGTCACCGAATCGAGCAGGACTGCGCGCAGGTTCTCGCTCTGGCGGGCGGCTTCGGTTTGTGAGAGTTTCTCGATGGCTCCGGCTCGCTCAATGGCAATGCCGATCATGCTGCCCAGGGCTTCGAGCGTGGCGCGCGAAAGGGTTGGTCCGGCGATGCCGACCGCTCCGGTCGTGCGAGTTCCCAGATGCAGAGGAGTTAAGGAAATTCCGCGCTTGGAGTCGATGACCGGTTCGCCGCGCGAACTTACCATTTGAAGATCCTGCAGGGCAAGCCAGGTTGCATCGGGGTCGGTGCGGTAGACCTGCTGGGTGCTTAGCAGGTAGATGGCGGCAGACTTGGCGTCGAATCCGTCGCAGACATAGGAGGGAATCGCATTCAGCAGCTCGGCGACGTTATCGGTGGCGAGCAGGCGCTGGCTGAAACTGTAGAGACGTTCGACGTCGCGCCGGCGCTGAATGGCGTCAGAGGTTTGACGGCGGGCGCGGTCCGCGAGTTGGCTGGCAATGCCGGCGGTGACGAGGAAGGCGAACAACGCGACCCAGTTCTGTGGGTCGGCGACGGTGAAGGTTCCGATGGGAGGAAGAAAATAATAATTGAAGGCGAGCGTGGCCAGCACCGCGAGAAAGACGGAGAAGCGAAAGCCCCAGTAGGCCGCGACCCAGAGAACCATCAGCAGGAACGTCAAGGCGACGGTGGTGGGGTTTACGTGGATCAGGCGGCGGTAGATCTGGACCACGAGCTCGGCCGCCACGAGGCAAGCGGCGTAGCGGAACAGTTGCTGGGGCCAGCGAGCTTTCACGGGCACGATTGTAACCGGAATCAAGGTTTCTGAGTTTCAACGTTTCGGGGTTTCAAGGCGCGGGGCTGGATTGTGAAACTTTGAAACAGTGAAACCTTGAAACCTGCCTCCGTTCAGATTCGACAATTTTCGTTCCGGCGTGGAGAATAGCGGCGATGCCTAAGACTCCAGAAGAGTGGCTTAAGGAATGTGATACCGCGCAGCGCCCGGCGGTGTTCAAGCTGTTTCTGGGCTACGCGCCGGGCGTGGGAAAGACCTATGCCATGTTGAGTGAAGGCGTGCGGCGTGCGAGCCGCGGCGAAGAAGTCGTAATCGGCGTGGTGGAAACGCACGGGCGCAAACCGATTGTGGAACTTTCCTCGCGGCTGGAGACGGTGCCGCGCAAGAAACTGGAATACAAGTCGACCATCTTCGAAGAGATGGACGTGGACGCGATCCTGGAGCGCAAGCCCCATGTGGTGCTGGTGGATGAACTGGCCCACACGAACATTGAGGGAAGCAAGCACGCCAAGCGCTATGAAGATGTGTTTGAGCTGCTGGATGCGGGGATCGACGTTCTTTCGACGTTGAACGTGCAGCACATTGAGAGTCTGTCGCCGACGATCCGGGATCTGACTGGAGTGCAGGTGCGGGAGACGGTGCCGGACTGGGTCATCCGGCGGGCCGGCGAAATTGTGATGGCGGATCTCACTCCGCAGGCATTGCAGACGCGGATGAAGCGCGGAGACATCTATCCGCTGGAGCGGGTGGAGCGGGCGCTGGCGAATTTTTTCCGCAATACAAACCTGGTGGCGTTGCGCGAACTGGCGCTGCGGCAGGTGACGCAGGCGGTCGACCGCACTCTTTCGGAACTCAAGAGTGAAGACGGCCAGCTGCTGCAGGTGCGCGAGCGAATTGCGGTGTGCATCAGCTCGAATCCGGCGGCGCAATATTTGATTGCGCGCGGCGCACGCATGGCCCAGGGCATGGACGGCGACCTGTATGTGCTCTATGTGGATACCGGCGCGGACGAGAGCGACGAGAACCAACGCACGCTGGCCGACAACGTACGCTTCGCGGAAAGCGTGGGAGCGAAAGTGGTGAAGACCGAAGGCAAAATCGTGGCGGAAAAGGTTGCGGAATTCGTGCGGGAGAACCACGTTACGCAGGTTGTGTTCGGCCGGTCGGCCACAAAGGGATGGAGAAGATATTTTTATCTCTCCACGGTTCACAAGTTCCTGCGCGATACTCCGGCGGTCGACGTGCACATCGTGACCCAGGAAATGCGATGAATTTGATCGACGAGAAGAAGATGACGAGCGAGCACCGGCGCATCCTGGTAGTCGATGACGAGCCGCAGATCACGCGCGTGCTGCGCACGACGCTTTCGGCGCAGGGCTATGACATCCGCGTCGCGAACGATGGGGAGATGGCGCTGGAATTGATGAAGAACTGGTCGCCGCATGTGGTGATCACCGACCTGGCCATGCCGAACCTTGATGGAGTTGGATTATGCCGGCAGGTGCGGCAGGTATCGCAGGTGCCCATCATCGTGCTTTCGGTGCGCGGACAAGATCGCACGAAAGTGGAAGCTCTCGACGCTGGGGCCGATGACTACGTGACCAAGCCGTTCAGCATGAACGAACTGCTGGCTCGGATCCGGGCGCAGTTGCGGCGAACGCCCGTGTCCGAGGAACAGCCCAGCGCGATTACCGCAGGGGATTTTTCCATTGATCTGGATGCGCGCCTGGTGAAGGTTGCGGGGAACGAAGTTCATCTCACGCCGAAAGAATTCGACTTGCTGATTTATCTGGTGCGGCGTCCTGGCAAAGTGGTGACTCACCGGACGCTGCTGGCCGCCGTTTGGGGTGCGAACAGCGTCGAACAGCCGGAATATTTGCGCGTCTTTATCGGGCAGTTGCGCAAGAAGATTGAAGCCGATCCCTCCGCGCCTAAATATTTGCTGACCGAACCCTGGGTGGGATACAGGTTCGAACCGGGCTCGTAGTCCGGATCGCACCAGTCTTTGCCGCCTGTCGCTCGAACACAAGCCTAGCTCGTACATCCTCTGCCATCCGTCACTGTAGTTGCCTCGCGGCCGCTTCGTCCTTACGAACATTTTACGGACCCCTTATTCGGACCTTCTACGATTCCGTGTCCAATAGTCGTGGGGCCGATAAAGGGTTCCAGAGAACGAACACGGAATCATGGAGGTTATGGGTATGTGGATTCATGAAGTTGCACCGGAGCGGTTGGCTGAACTTTTTCATCATTACCACCGGGCATTGACGCCGGAGACTTCCGGGAACCGGGGCGAAGGACGCAGCGCGTGGAGGGAAGTTCCTCCGCAGGAGAAAAGCCGGTTGGTGGCGGCGGCGCGGTTGGCGCTGCTTGAACTGGAGTCGATGACCAGCGACCGGGCAAAGTCGCGGCAGTATTTTGCTCAGCCGGGCGAGGCGGAATGGGGCTGCTGAAGTTATGGGTGTGCGGTGGGGGAGTGGCGGCGTTGATGATGGGGTACTTGGGGCTCAGTCCGAGTAACGTCTTTATGGTTTCTTTAGGAATTCCTTAAAACATCCTTAGACCTGAAGTGTTCCACTAAAACGTTTGCGCGGGGACGCACGCGCAAGAAGCGCAGGAGGCAGGAGTATGTGGGCAGCCTGGGTTGTGGCAGCGATCGCTTGGGCGGGAGCAGCGTTCATGCTCAGATTTCTAATCGCTCTGCTGCGCGAAAGTGCGCCCTCGGTCTGCTACTGGGTGGTTCCGGTCCGCAGGGATCCGCGATTGGAGAACGATTATTATGCGAAGGAAGAGTCCTCTTCGGTTCTTATTGCTTTCGATGTCTATCCTGTTTCAGACAGGCTGGGTTTCCGGACAGTCCACTCAGATCGCGGCTACGTCTTCCGCGAGCCCCGACTCCAGTTCGACCGCGGCAACAGAACAGCAGGAAATGCGGGATGAGTTGAAGGCACTGCGAGCCGAGGTGGAGCGGTTGCGCGCAGAAGTCGAGCAGCGAAACCCCGCGCCCGCGAATGATCGTAGCGAGGCAGTAGCGGTGACGGCGAGGCCGAGCGCTGGGCCCAACGTTCCCTCGGTGACGGCGGCAAACTTCGCGGTCCCGCCGAGTCTTGGAGCGCCCGTGCCGCCCGTCGTGGCAGCGGCGACCAGCACTGCCGACGAAGTGCCGGCGAAGAATGCCAAGATTGCTCCTTTTTCGGACTGGGACTGGAGCTGGCTGAACGGCAATCCGCGCACAAAAGAGGCCGCTTTCGATTCGAAGTTCTTCACACCGGAAATCCGGGCGGATATTTCCTACACCTACGATTTCAATAAACCGCGAGACAACTCGATGACCGGTTCGAGCGAAATATTTCGTTCCAACGAAATCCAATTGGAGCAACTTGGCGTTGGTGGCGATTTCCATTACGACAATGTCCGGGCCCGATTCATGACGCAGTTCGGCATGTATTCCACGACGACGCCACGCAATGACCCAAGCCCGGCGAAGGGGCAGTGGGACCTCAGCGATGCCTACCGCTACGTCTCGGAAGCTTATGGCGGGTACCACATAAACGCGCTCGATGGGATCAACATCGACGCAGGAATCTTCATGTCGTACATCGGCCTGTTCAGCTACTACAACTTCGACAACTGGGCCTATCAGCCCTCGTATGTGTCTTCCAACACGCCGTGGTTCTTCAATGGTGTGAGGGTGCAGATTTTTCCCAACCCGCATTTGAAGATTGAACCGTGGTTCATCAATGGATGGCAATCCTACGGTTCAGCCAACTCGCGGAAAGGCGTAGGCGGGCAGATCAAGTGGACGCCGAGACCCTGGGTGAATGTGATCTCCAATAACTATGGACTCGGCCATGACGACCTTTACATACCAAACCGGGGGCGTATTCATACCGACGACAGTGTCGAGGTCAAGTATTTTGATAAGCCCGGGAATCCTCTCGACAAGATGGCATTTACCTTCACCGGCGATATGGGATGCGAATTTGGCGGCACGGCAGGCCCCACCGTTGCTCCGGGCAACCCAGGCTCAAGCGGCATAGTGAGTTGCCTCGGCAACAAGACGGGCCCGGACGGGATCCATTACAAGCAAAGCTTTCTCGGATACATGCTCTACAATCGCGCATGGTTTAAGAAAGACCGGTTCGCGGTGACGCTTGGCGGCGGCCAGATTAACAATCCGGGGCGCTATCTGGTTCTGGTGCCTCCGATCAACGGCGAGACGGCAGCGTCGGCGGCGATCAATGCGCCCTACTTTACGGGAAATCCCGGAAATCCTTTCAAGGCGTGGGATTCCTCGGCGACCTTCGATTACATGCCGAGCCAGTACATCACGTTCCGTTGGGAATACGACTACCGGCATGCGAGCGTTCCATACTGGTCGGGTTCGGGCGGAGTCACGCCGCCGGGCTCGGGTGGGGTGCCATATACCAACAACGGATATCCGCAGTTCTTTGCCTGCAACGACGGGAATTCATCCATGCAAGAGACTCTCAGCGGCGCGCAAACGGCGTGTGGAGCCCAAGGCAGCAGCGTATGGTTCCCCGATCTGCGCCGGGATGAGCAGTTCATCGACATGGCGATCATGGTCAAGTTTTAGCGGGAATCGGGAGCAAGGCCAAACCGGGAGGAAGTCCTGATGCTAGACGCGGTTTTTATCGCCGTAACTGTTCTCTTTTTTGTGGTGTCGCTGGCTTACGTGCGCTTCTGCGAGCGGGTGCGCTGAGACTGATATGACTTTTGAACCGATCATCATGCTGATCATTTGTGCCGGGTTGCTGGTTTATCTGGTGTACGCGATGTTGCGGCCGGAGAAATTCTGATGACAGCGAATGGATGGCTGCAAATCTTTTTTCTTCTGCTGGTCGTGTTGCTGATCACCAAGCCGCTGGGTGGTTTTATGACGCGGGTGTTCGGCCGCGAGCGGACGTGGCTCGATCCGGTGATGAGACCGCTGGAACACATCATTTACCGGCTTACGGGCGTGGACGAAGACCACGAGATGGACTGGAAGGAATATGCGCTGGCACTGCTTTTGTTCAGTGGCGTTTCGATGATCCTGCTGTATGCGCTGCAGCGGGTGCAGCAGTGGGCGTGGCTGCCATGGAATCCGCAGAAGCTGGCGGGAGTGGCGCCGGCGCTGGCGTTTAACACGGCGGCTTCCTTTACCACGAATACGAACTGGCAGAATTACTCACCTGAGACCACCATGAGCTACCTCACGCAGATGGTGGGTCTGGCTTATCACAACTGGGTTTCGGCGGCAGCGGGAATGGCGCTGGCGATTGCATTCATTCGTGGGATTGCGCGGCGCGAGCAAAAGACCATCGGCAATTTCTGGGTGGATATGGTTCGCGGCACGCTGTGGATTCTGGCTCCACTATGCCTGATCGGGGCGCTGCTGCTGGTGTCGCAGGGAGTGGTGCAGAACCTGCGGCCTTATGACACGGTGCAACTGCTCGACCCGTACCAGACGCCGCAACTCGGCGCCGACGGCAAGGCGGTGAATGGGCCCGACGGCAAGCCCGTGATGCAGATGGTGACCCAGCAGGTGATTGCGCAGGGGCCGACGGCTTCGCAGGAAATCATCAAAGAACTAGGGACGAACGGTGGCGGTTTTTTCAATGCGAATAGCGCGCATCCGTTCGAGAACCCGACGCCGTTCACGAATTTTCTTGAGATGTTCTGCATCCTGGCGATTCCTTCCGCGTTCACTTACACCCTGGGAAAGATGACGGGCTCCCCGCGGCATGGATGGGCGGTGTGGGCGGCGATGGCATTGCTTTTTCTGGCCGGAGTGAGCACGGCTTACTGGGCGGAAGCGCGCGGGAACCCTCTCGTCACGGCTGCAGCGCAGCATGGCTCGCAGCATCCGTCTGCGATACCGCAGGCCATGGGGAATCTCGAGGGCAAGGAAGTGCGGTTCGGCGTGGTGAACTCGGCGTTGTTCGCCACGGTTACCACAGACACCAGTTGCGGCGCGGTCAACTCAATGCACGATTCATTCACGCCGCTGGGTGGAATGGTTCCGCTGATCAACCTGATGCTGAGCGAGGTGATTTTTGGCGGTGTGGGTGCGGGAATGTACGGCATGCTGGTCTTTGTAATCCTTTCCGTATTTATCGCGGGATTGATGGTGGGGCGCACACCGGAGTATTTAGGAAAAAAGATTGAAGCCTACGACGTGAAGATGGCGATGCTGGTCGTGCTGATTTTTCCGCTGGTGATTCTCGTGTTCACGGCAATTTCAGTTTTGTATACCTTCGGCACTTCTGCCATATCGAATGCGGGGCCGCACGGATTTACTCAGGTGCTCTATGCCTTCACCTCGTCCGTGGCCAACAACGGTTCGGGCTTCAACGGATTTAGCGGGAACACGCTGTGGTACAACACGTCGCTGGGCGTCGCGATGTTGCTGGGGCGTTTCATGATGATTCTGCCCATGCTGGCGATTGCAGGGAATCTCGCGGGCAAGAAGCAGACTCCGGCAACGCTCGGCACTTTCCCGGTGACGGGACCGCTGTTCACGGTGCTGCTGATTGGCGTGGTGGTGATCGTGGGCGCGCTGACATTTTTCCCGGCGCTCAGTCTGGGACCAATTCTTGAACACCTGTTGATGATGGCGGGAAAAACGTTCTAGGAGAATATGGCGAGCAAGAAATCAAAGCGCAGTTTGTGGGACATGAAGATCGTGCGCCGCGCGGCGTGGGATTCGGTGGTCAAGCTGCATCCCGTGACCATGATGCGCAATCCGGTAATGTTCGTCGTGGAAGTGGGCAGCGTGGTGACGACTGTGTTGCTCATTGCGGAGCGAGCCCACGGCGGATTTGGATTCAATCTGCAGATCACGCTGTGGCTGTGGTTCACCGTGTTATTTGCGAACTTCGCCGAGGCGATGGCCGAGGGCCGCGGCAAAGCGCAGGCCGATGCGTTGCGGCGGGCAAAGGCGGAGACGATGGCGAACCGACTGCTTCCCGACGGAAAAACAGAGACGGTGCCGGGATCTAAACTGCGTTCCGGAGACATGGTCCTGGTGGAGGCGGGCGAGTTTGTTCCTGGGGATGGTGAAATCGTGGAAGGCGTGGCGTCAGTGGACGAGTCGGCGATTACGGGTGAGTCGGCGCCGGTGATTCGCGAGGCGGGCGGCGACCGGTCGGCCGTGACCGGAGGAACCCGCGTGCTTTCCGACTGGGTGAAGGTGAAGATTACTTCGAATCCGGGAGAAACTTTTCTGGATCGCATGATCGCGCTGGTGGAAGGCGCGGAGCGGCAAAAGACTCCGAACGAAATTGCGCTCAACATTCTGCTGGCGGGGCTGACGATTGTGTTTCTGCTCGCTGTGGTCACGTTGCAACCTTTCGCTATTTATGCCGGCGCCCCGCAGACCGTGTTTGTGCTGGTGTCTTTGCTGGTGTGCCTGATCCCGACCACGATCGGCGGATTGCTTTCGGCGATCGGTATTGCGGGCATGGACCGCCTGGTGCAACACAACGTTCTGGCCATGTCGGGCCGGGCCGTGGAAGCCGCCGGCGATGTGAATACTCTGCTTCTCGACAAAACCGGAACTATTACGCTGGGCAACCGGCAGGCCACGGAGTTCTTAACCGCGCCGGGTGTGACGGAAGCGATGCTGGCGGATGCGGCGCAACTGTCGTCCCTCGCGGATGAGACTCCCGAGGGACGTTCGATTGTGGTGCTGGCGAAAGAAAAGTACGGATTGCGCGGGCGCGAGATGAGTTCGCACGATGCGGAGTTTATTCCCTTCAGCGCGACGACCCGCATGTCTGGAGTCAATCTGGATGGGCGGGCGATCCGCAAAGGCGCGACCGATGCGATTGCGAAGTATCTGGAAGAGCAGGGCAGCGCACTGCCAGCAGAAGTGCGTGCCGCGGTGGAAACGATTTCGCGTTCAGGAGGGACGCCGCTGGTGGTGGCGGAGAATGGCCGCGCTTTTGGAGTAATTCACCTGAAAGACATTGTGAAGGGCGGCATGCGCCAGCGCTTCGATCAGTTGCGCGCGATGGGAATTAAGACCGTGATGATCACGGGGGATAATCCGCTGACGGCGGCGGCGATTGCGGGCGAGGCCGGAGTGGACGACTTTCTGGCGCAAGCTACGCCGAAAGACAAGTTGGATTTGATCCGGCGGGAACAGGGCCAGGGAAAGCTGGTTGCCATGACCGGCGATGGCACGAACGATGCTCCGGCGCTGGCCCAGGCCGATGTGGGCGTAGCCATGAACACGGGAACGCAGGCGGCGAAGGAAGCCGGCAACATGGTGGATCTGGATTCGAATCCAACCAAACTGATTGAGATCGTGGAAATCGGCAAGCAGTTGCTGATGACGCGCGGCGCGCTGACAACGTTTTCGATTTCGAACGATGTGGCCAAGTATTTCGCCATCATTCCCGCGATGTTTGCCGGTACGTTTCCGGTACTGCAGGCCCTGAATGTGATGCGGCTGGCGACGCCGCAATCGGCGATCCTGTCGGCGGTGATCTTTAATGCACTGATCATCGTGGCTCTGATTCCGCTCGCGCTGCGCGGCGTGAAGTATGTTCCTCAGGGAGCAGCGGTGCTGCTGCGGCGAAATCTGCTGGTATACGGTTTGGGCGGTGTGATTGTGCCCTTCATCGGAATTAAGCTGATCGACCTGCTGATCGTGAGAGTAGGGCTGGCATAGAGGTAGTCGCGAATATGAAGAAGAATCTGATCACTGCGGTGCTGATGACATTAGTCACAACGGTGTTGTTCGGTCTGTTGTTTCCGCTATTGATCACTGGACTGTCGCAGGTTCTGTTTCCGACGAGGGCGAATGGGCAACTGCTTACGCGCACTGGCAAGGTCGTGGGATCACGATTGATCGGGCAGTCGTTCTCTTCTCCTGGATATTTCCACTCGCGGCCTTCCTCAGCCGGAACGGGTTACGACGCCGGCAATTCCGGCGGTTCGAATCTGGGGCCTACGAATCAATCGCTGATTGCGCGAGTTCAGGCCGATGCAGATCGATTGCAGGCAGAGAATCCGGGCGCAGCCATCCCCATGGATTTGCTGACGACTTCGGGCTCCGGGCTTGATCCCCATATCTCGCCGGAGGCGGCGGAATTTCAGGTCCTGAGAATCGCGAAGGAACGTGGCCTGAGCGAAGATGTAGTTCGCGAAGCTATTCGCCAGCATACGGAGTCGCGGCAGTTCGGATTTCTCGGCGAGCCGCGCGTGAACGTTCTGGAACTGAATCTTGCGCTCGATGAGATTTCGCCGAAACCGGCAGCCCGCTGAAGTTACCGCCGTAACAAGTCTTTTCCTCACTTATCGGTCAAACTGGCCGAGAACCACCACTTCTAGCGAGAGACTAAGCAGTCGCTATCGTGTTTGCAGTGGTGTGGATGCGATTAGAGGGCACGACGTGTCCCTTGAGGTAGAGACCTATGAAAGCACATAAGCAGTGGTGGAACTGGGCCGTGATCGCGGCGAGCCTGGCGTTCGCGCTGCAAGGGGCGGTTGAAGTCAAGGCGCAGAATGCGCAGGTGATGCAGGATTCACAAGGTCCGCAAGGCGCACAGGATCAGAGTGAGCAAGCCACTGATAATGATAACAATCAGGATCCTCCGAGCCGCGTCGCACGACTGAATTACATGCAGGGATCGGTGTCACTTCAGCCGGGCGGTGAGAATGACTGGATTGCTGCCGTGCCGAATCGTCCGCTCGTGACCGGCGACAATCTGTGGGCCGATGAAGATTCGCGGGCCGAAGTGCACATTGGATCGACTGCGCTCCGGCTTGGTCCAAAGACTGGGATTACATTGCTTGAGGTGAGCGACCGCGCGGCGCAGATTCGTCTGGCGCAGGGGTCGTTGATTGTGAGAGTAAGGCGTGTGGACGACGAAGACTCCTATGAGATCGACACGCCGAACGTGGCGTTCGTGGTTATGCAGCCGGGCGATTACCGCATCGATGTCGATGCAGACGGCAATCGAACGGACGTGACGGTATGGCGCGGGCGAGGGCAGGTTACCGGCGGTGGGAATTCCTATACCGTGGTGGCGAACCAGCGAGCCACATTCGCGGGGGCAGATCAACTGCAGTACGACGCCGGGCAGATTCCCGCCGAGGACGGATTCGATAGCTGGGCCTCCGACCGTGACCAGGTCGAGGAAGGCGCCGATTCTGCGAACTACGTTTCGCGCGACATGACTGGATACGAAGACCTCGACGAGTACGGCAGCTGGAGCTACGTAGCGGGCTATGGCACATGCTGGACGCCTACGGGCCTGGCGGTCGGCTGGGCTCCGTATCGTTTTGGACATTGGAGCTGGGTAGGACCTTGGGGCTGGACGTGGGTGGCAGACGAGCCCTGGGGCTTCGCTCCATTCCACTACGGACGCTGGGCTTTCGCCGGCAACGGATGGGTTTGGGTCCCGGGACCGAGCATGGTGCGGCCGGTTTATGCTCCCGCGCTGGTGGGGTTTGTAGGCGGCGCTCCGGGATTCCGTTTCTCTACCGGCGTTGGAGTGGGATGGTTCCCGCTGGCTCCCGGAGAAGTGTTTCTTCCGGGGTACCGCGTCAGCCGCGCGTACGTGAACAGCGTGAACGTCACCAATACCTCGGTGACTGTAACGAGAGTCACTAACTTTTACAACACAGCAG
Organism: uncultured Acidobacteriaceae bacterium; assembly: GCA_963827005.1. Lineage (GTDB taxonomy): Bacteria > Acidobacteriota > Terriglobia > Terriglobales > Acidobacteriaceae > Sulfotelmatobacter. The sequence continues at coordinate 1,084,888 of CAWGZD010000001.1, read as the reverse complement.
TTGTAAACCACAACGTGAACAACGTCACTTATGCGAACCGGAATGTGAATGGCGGCGTCACCGTGGTTTCCCACGACACCTTCGTGAATGCGCGGCCAGTCGCCCGTAACGTCGTAGCAGTTCCAGCGAGGGAACTCGCAGCCGCGCCGGTATCGCACACGCTTGCGGTCGAACCTGTCCGAAGCAGCGTGCTGGGTACCGGCAAGCCGGTCGTGAACCGGCCACCGGCCGCGGTGATGAGCCGTCCGGTGGTGGCATTGAGGACACCGGCACCGATGCCGCACTCGTTCGATCAAAGACAGTCGGAGGCCGGCGGACATTTGAACCAGCAAGTATCGGTGCAGCCAGCACCGACCGGGCAGCCGTTGGTCCGGCAGGAAGCGCCGGGTAAGCCTGTCCCCGTGGCTCGTGTGCCACAGTCGCAGGATGGTTTCCGATCGTTTGGACAACCCGACGCGCCGAGCGGCCAGGGGAAGGCACAGCCTCGCGTCTGGGAGGAGCAAGGAACTCCAGAGCCAGAGAAGAACACGCAGGCTCAGCCGGCGAACCGTGGGACACGGGGTTCTGGAACACAAGGCTCTGGCACACAAGGTACCAGTGCGCGTGCACCGCAACAGCCTGCGCAACAGTGGTCGCATCCGCTGGCGAAGCCGGTTGCTCCGGTGCAGCAGCGAAACGAGCAACCGCCGAAGGAGCAGCAGAAGCCCGCTGCGCCTGCAGCACCGCGGCAGAGTTCGCCCGCGCCGCACTCGGAAGCTCCAGCGAAGAAATGACATTGACGCGGGCAGGCTGCGTGCGGTTTGATAAGGTTCGCATGCGATGCAGCCTGCAAGTGGGCCGGAGTGGAAATAGAAGGAAGACGATAGCGCCGGGAAGCCGGGCACCAGGCCTGCTCCCGGCGCATTTATTTTTCGCGAATCTGCGATGACGCCACCGATCACGCGCGAACAGAATCATCATCGTCCAGCAATCAACTGGATGGATATTCTCTGGCTGCTGTTTCTGGCCGGGTTGGCAGTGCTGCCGCCCGTGGCGGAGATCCACAAGCAGCTCACGCTGCTGGCCATTGGAGTGGTGCAGTTCAGTGAAGGCTGGCTGCTGGCGCGGGCTCCGCGGCGGGGCGCAGCTTACATTATCCTCCTCAAGATCGCGCTGGCGACTTTGCTCATCGACCACACGGGCGAGGTTGGAATCAACAGCAGCTATTGGCCGATCTATTTTCTGCCGGCGGTCACAGCGGCGGAGTACTTCAGCCCCGTGGCGACGCTGCTCTGGACGGCGCTGACTTCTGCCGCATACTGTTCTTACCTTTATCCCGCGCTGCAGGATTACGAAATGACCACCGAGGGTTATGGAATCCTGGCGATCCGAATCCTCTTCTTTTTCCTCGCGGCGATGGTGGTGAACCGCTTCGTGGTCGAGAATCGGCTCCAGATCAAACGCTATCAGGAATTAGCCGAAACGCTGGCGAAAACGAACCGCAAGCTGGAGCAGGCGCAGGAGGAAGCGCGGCGCTCGGAGCGACTGGCAGCGTTGGGGCAGATGTCCGCCGGATTGGCGCATGAGATTCGCAATCCGCTTGGAGTGATCAAGGGATCGGCGGAAATGCTTCACCAGAAGCTGGGGGAATCGAATCCGTTGGCCAGCGAACTTGCTGGTTATATATCGAGTGAGACTAACCGCCTGAGCGCGCTGGTAACGCGCTTTCTGGATTTCGCACGGCCGCTGCACGCCGAGTTGGCTCCACAGCACATCACTGTGGTGCTGGAGCGCGCTCTGCGATGTATCGACGTGCGCACCTTGACACGGCAGGGACAAGAAAGACCAGCCGGTGCGAGTGGAACGGCAGTACGAGGCGAACCTGCCGTTGATTCCGCTCGATGAAAGTCTTTGCGAGCAGGCGTTCGTGAATCTGATCCAGAATGCATATGATGCGATGGGCAGTAGCGGCGGAACGTTGCAGGTGACGGCCGCGCGGACAAAGAATGCGAATCAGGAGGGTGTAGAGGTGCGGATCGAAGATACCGGACCGGGGATTCCGGCGGAACTGAGGGAGCAGATCTTCAATCCGTTTGTGACGACCAAAAAAACGGGCGTGGGACTAGGGCTGTCAATCGTCTCGAGGATTATTGACGGGCATCACGGGACGATTCGCATCGAGAGTGGCGGGGAAACGGATGCACGGCCAGGGGCATGCTTTGTGCTCGTTTTTTCCTGCGAATGAGGCAGCTGCGAGCGAGCAAACATCTTAGCTAGGGGCTGCCACTGACGTTTTCGGTTTATGCTGGGATCGGGAAACGCAACTGTTTCGACTGTATGCCAACGATTTTAATTGTCGAAGACGAAGCGAAGATGCGGCGGCTGCTCGAGTTAAATCTCGGGGAAGACGGGTTCACCACGCTTTCCGCCGGAGACGCCGAGGCTGGGCTGAAACTTCTGCGCGAGAACGCGGTCGATCTGGCGGTTACGGATCTCAAGCTGCCGGGGATGAATGGTCTCGAGTTCCTGCAGGCGGTCAAGCGGCAGAACGCAGCCTTGCCGGTCGTAGTAATGACGGCATTCGGCACGGTCGAAACGGCAGTCGAAGCCATGAAGGCCGGAGCCAGCGACTATGTGCTGAAACCATTTTCGCTGAGTGAGATGCGGATGGTGATCCGCAAAGAGCTGGACGTCCGCGACCTGCGCGAAGAAAACCGTTCGCTGCGCGAGGCGCTGGGTAAGCGCTATGTCCATCCCAATGTGGTTGCGCGCAGCAAGAAGATGCAGGAAGTGCTGGCGACGGTGGAGCGCGTGGCGCCCACGAACTCGACCGTGCTGCTCGGCGGAGAGAGCGGCGTGGGCAAGGACTTGATCGCGCGCGCGATTCACGAGAAGTCACGGCGGGCTTCCGGCCCCTTCATCAAGATCAACAGCTCAGCGATTCCGGAGAATCTTGCTCGAGAGCGAACTGTTCGGCTACGAGAAGGGCGCGTTCACCGGGGCCAGTGCCAGCAAGCCGGGCAAATTTGAATTGGCGGATAAGGGAACGCTATTCCTCGATGAGATCGGTGATGTGCCGCCTGCGATTCAAGTGAAGCTGTTACGCGTGTTGCAGGAGCGTGAGTTCGAGCGGCTAGGCGGAACGCGAACCGTGAAAGTGGATGTGCGGCTGATCGCGGCCACCAACCGCGATCTGCGCGAGGCGCTGGAGCAGGGAACGTTTCGCGAGGATCTTTATTATCGCCTGAATGTCGTTCCGATCGATATCGCGCCGCTTGCGCGCAGCGCAAGGAAGATATTCCTGATCTGGTGAATCTTTTTATTTCTCGATTTGCCGGAGATTCCGGCAAGCCGGTCGAAGAGCATCACGCCGGAGGCGATGCAGATTCTGGTGAATTATCACTGGCCGGGCAATGTGCGCGAACTGCAGAACATTATCGAGCGGGCCTGCGCGCTGGCGAAGGGCACGGTACTCGAAGCGTCGGATATCCATCTGGACGTGCGTCCGGCGAAGGCCGCGAACGGCGCAAGCGGATTTCTTCCCGAGGGCATGACGCTCGAGCATTGGGAAGACGAAATGATTCAAGAAGCTCTGCGCCGCGCGAACGGAAATAAAAGCCAGGCGGCGCGGCTGCTCGGGCTCTCGCGCAATGCGCTGCGCTACCGGCTGTCGAAGATTGGGATTGCGGATGAGGGGGAAAAAGAAGCGTAGAGGAAACTACTTGACAATGCCGCGCTCGGGATTACTCTTGAGTTGTGTGAAGGACAGCGTCCAGTGCTGGTTTCTTGACCGCAGCCCCGACTGACTATCGGGGCTTTCGTGTTTCTAGGCAAACTTCCTCTAAATGCAGCGGGCTAAAATGTATTCATGGCGAACACAAATAGTGCAACGCTCAGCATCCGCCTGAAGCCGAAATCAAAAAGAGGCTAGCCAAGCTCGCCAGGGTTTCCGGCCGGAGCTTGAACTTTCTCATTTCCGATGCGGTTGAGTCCTACGTTGCGGACCAGGAGAGAATGCTGGCAGAAATCCGCCAGGCCGACCGTCAAGTCAAGTCCGGGCACTTTGTCAGGAATGACGACATGAAGGCGTGGCTGCTTTCCTGGGGAACCGACCGTGAACTGCCGCCGCCGAAATGCGCCTGCGGCAAGCGGCACGATAATGATGATGGGGCGCGCTGTGCCGGTAGAGATTGTCTGGTCTCCGCTCGCCTTGGCGCGACTGCCGGAGATGCGAGCCTATGTTGCCCGCGACAAGCCTGACGCGGCGGCGCGATTGTCGACGCGAAGTGTTGCGCTGGTCGAAGCCCTGAAAGAGCATCCTTACCTGGGTCGAGCAGGGAGTGAGCCGGGAGTACCGGAATTAGTTGTGGGCGGCACTCCATACTCCATCTTCTACCGCGTAGGGCCGAGAGGAGTTACGATCAACACGACTCGGCACGCAGCGCAATCCAGATAACAACAGCGGGGTGAAAAGTCAGATCATCGCCTCGGCCTGTCCGCGCGGTTGCTGGCTGAAAACCACCACCTTGGTTCAGAGCGGCCACCGGCTCCCGATCCCGCTGCTGATTTCGCTTGGATACAGCCGTCTTCTTTCCTGAAAACAAATGGTTTAGTAGCCCTACTGCCAATCCGCTTTTGGCATGGCATTTGCTTCCTATGATAATGCGTTGACTCTTCAAATTTCGAGTCTAAGGTAAGTGGGCAGGTGTGGGATGAGGCGGGTTATGAAGAACAGATTCATAGCAAGTTTTGCAATGTTAAGTCTGGCTCTGGTCAGCGCCTTCTCGATCGGCGCCCAGGCGCAAACTACTCAGGAAGGTGCCGGTCCCTCGGAGCAGCCGAGTGCGCCCATGGAAATGGGGCAGGGTCAGTCCGCGCCGCCGCAACCCGGACAACCGCCGCAACCGGGGCAGCCTCAAGCCGGTCAGCCGCCGCAAATGGGGGATGATGGCCAGCCAGGTGGGCCATCGGGGGAAGGTCCGGCCAAGACGAATCAGGGCGTGGGCCGCGTCAGCATGATTCATGGCGACGTCTCGACGCAGCGCGGAGATTCGGGTACATGGTCGGCCGCAGTCTTGAACCAGCCTGTGGTTAATGGGGATAAAGTTTCTACCGGCACAGGCGGACGCGCCGAAGTGCAACTCGACTTCGCCAACATTCTTCGCCTGGGATCGAATGCACAAGCCACTATTGCGAACTTCACCAACCAGTACATTCAGATTCAGGTAGGGCAAGGTTTGGCGAATTACTCGGTCTTTGGTGAGAGTGAGACTGAACCTGAGATCGACACGCCGAATGTGGCAGTTCATCCCGCGCATAAGGATGGCGTGTTCCGCATTGAAGTGCGGCCCGATGGCGACAGCATCGTGATCGTGCGCAAGGGTGACGCGCAGATCTCGACTCCGCAGGGCATTGCCGAGATTAAGCAAGGTGAGATGGCGACGGTGCGCGGCGTGGGCGCCGATGCGAAGTACAAAATTGGCCCTGCTCCCGACCGCGATGACTGGGACCGCTGGAATAGCGACCGCGACCGCATGATTCACAATGCGGATGCGTGGCGCCACACCAACAAGTATTACGTTGGGTCGGAAGATCTGGACGCCAACGGAAGCTGGGAAGATGCGCCGGATTACGGCCAGGTCTGGGTGCCGAATGAGCCGGACGGCTGGGCTCCGTATCGTGATGGCAACTGGGTGTATGAGCCTTACTACGGTTGGACCTGGGTTGGTTACGAGTCGTGGGGATGGGCGCCTTACCACTACGGGCGTTGGATGTGGTACGGAAATTCTTGGGCGTGGTGGCCGGGACCGGTTTGGGGTCCGGGCTTTTATCGTCCATACTGGGCGCCTGCGTATGTTTCTTTCTTTGGCTTTGGGGGCGCGTGGGGATTTGGCTTTGGTTGGGGAGGATGGGGCGGCTTCGGGTGGTTGCCGATTGGGCCTTGTGACCGGTTCTACCCGTGGTGGGGCGGATACGGCGGCCGGTTTGGCGTCGTGAGCTACAACCGATTCGGGACCATCAACCATTACGGCGGGATCGCGCCACTGCACGGAGGCACACAGTACTCGAACCTGGCGCACATCAACAATCCGCACATTGGAGCAGCGCTCTCGACGGTGAGCGCGAGCAAGTTCGGATCGGGCAGAACCACGGCGGTGGCTGCCACTCACGCGCAGTTGAGTGGAGCTCACATGATGACCGGGAACCTGCCGGTTGTGCCGACGCGCGCAAGTTTGTCGGCGAGCGGACGGGCTGCGGCTCCATCGACGATTCACAGTGGTGCTTCGCAACATTTCTTTGGAACGCAGAGCACGTCGCATCCGCAGTCATTTCAGCAGCAGACGGCGCGTCTGCAACAGTCGATCCAGCAGAGCCACTTTTCGCCGGTCGTTGCGGGCGCGCGCGGGAGTAGCGCAGGTTCCATGGAGTCTCGTAGCTCGTCGGCAGCGGCTTCGGGCAGAGAAGCAAACAGTACTGCGACGCGAGGCGAAGGGAATCAGCCTTCGGCGAGCGACCGATCTTCAAGTGCTACGTCTTCGAGCGCAAACTCTTCGGCGAATCGAACGGACTCGGCGTCATCTGCTCGCGGAGAACCGAATCGCAGCGAGTGGAAGACGTTTACTCCGCCTTCGCACGGTGCTGAGTCAACGGATCGCGGAGCGAGTGGCGCTGAGACTGCGGGCCGGGGCGAGAGCGGGAGCTACTGGAATCGAACGGCGCCCAGCTCGAGCTACTCGCGCGAATCGGGTTCGAGCAGCGCGGGATCGCGTCCGCAGCTCAACATGAGGCAGCCTATCGTGCAGCCGCGGTCTTCCGGTGGTTACGGCGGCAGCTACGGTGGCTACCATGGTGCGCCGAGCTACGGTGGAGGCGCGTCCCACAGCGCACCCAGTTCTGGCGGTAGCCATCCTTCAGGCGGGGGCGGCGGCGGACATTCTGGCGGCGGAGGCCACCACTAGGGTGATCAGTGTCCAGTGGTTAGTCGTCAGTACCCAGTACCCAGTGGTCAGAAAATCGTGCGCCTAGCCATTGATCACTGATCATTCATCACTGATCATTAATCACCGATCATTAATCACTGGCCGACCTCGCTCGAAGCTCCGTTTGTGAGACTTGTTGATTTCTGCCTGAAAATAAATCTTGCTGCGCGCGTCCGAGTGGGATGGGTGGTGTGCGCTGTCATGCGCAATTCGGGCATACCCCCCTCCCACCCCTTACCATTATATACTTAACTTAGGACGAATCGTTTGGTAAAGTTCGGGGCATGGGTAAAGAAAAGCATATCAGAGGCTCTGAATCGACCGCACTTCGCGGGTTTTTGGTGAACTCCCTAACAGCCTTGAACGAGTCCTTCTTTTCTTCGGACGTTCTGAAAGCGACAGTGAAGCAGGCTTTGAAACGCCTCGATCCGCAGTTTGATTTTGAAGCCAAGTACCGGGCCAATTGCGTCTCACTATCCGCTCGCCGTCTTCGCAGTAAAACTCGACAAAATAGGCAGCTAACGCGGTTAGTGGATGAACTGATGAATAGTCTGGAATCGAAGAAGATGAAGAAAGCGAAGAACAGGGTCTTGAAAGCGGCCCTTCGCGCCGTAGAGAGCCGGAACGAGGACTCACTATGAACCTCCTAAACGTAGCCAAGAGTTTTCAAACCGAAGATCAGGCGCTAGACCACCTGATTAAATCCCGCTGGCCCGAAGGGGTGCGGTGTCTTGCTTGTCAGAACCAGAAGGTTTACACGATTGCCACCAAGGGCAAAACGGGCAAGCCTTGCCGATTATTCGAGTGTGCCGAATGCGGATTGCACTTCAGCGCCACCACAGGCACCTTGTTCCACGATTCGCACCTGCCTTTGCAGAAGTGGTTCATGGCGATGGCTCTAATGTGCGAAGCGAAAAAAGGCATGAGTGCCTTGCAGATTTCCCGTCATATCGGCGTGGCCTACAAAACCGCGTGGTATCTCTGCCACAGAATCCGCAAGGCGATGGAAGAACTAAACGCCGAGCCTCTGGGCGGACAAGGACAGATCGTGGAAATTGATGAGACTTGGCTGGGCGGAGCCAAGCGGCATCATCGCAAGACCACGAAACAAAAACTGGATGCCAAAGTAAAGGTTCTAGGCATGGTCGAGCGCGGCGGACGGGTTCGGTTGCAGCGAGTCGAGAATGCGAAGGTCGAAACCCTGAAACCCGTTATCGCGGCGAACCTCAGTCCCGATGCCAGCAAGATCGTGACAGATGGTGCATCGGCTTATACCTTCATCCTGCCGAAAGAAAAGCATGTAGCAACCATCCACGAGCAAGAACTAGAGCTAACCGATGCAATACACGGGACGCGCACTATTGAAGGCGCGTTTTCGCTATTCAAGCGCGGCGTGGTTGGCTCGTACCACAAACTGAGCAAGGACCATCTTGACTCGTACTTGCAGGAGTTTTGCTGGCGCTACAACCGCCGAAAGATGCAGCCTTGGATGTTCGACACCCTTCTGCGGGAAGTCGCAACCAAGAAACCCATGACGTACAGAACTCTCACGCGGGAAGTGTTTTAGCGGGGCACTTCGTGCAGAAGCATCCATCTCCCAAGATTCAGCGCCCAACGATCACAAATCCCGCCTTTGGCTTCGGCACTCCCGAGGGTATAAAATCCTAATCGCCATCGGCTAAAACCCCGCACAAGGTAGAACTTTCCCAACCGAACGGCTGGGAAACATCCGAATTTTTTCGTGCTCTCAAAGATAAGCAGGAGGCTACCAAAATGCCAAATTGGGTTTGTGAAGTCGATACTGCTGATCAGCTAGACGGAGAAATCCGAAATATAGCTGCCTTGGAAAACGTAGGAAGAGGCGACGAAATTCACGGCACCTTCACCGTAAAATACTTTGACGAATCGGTAAAAAAGGCACCCCTTGTTTCTTGGCTAGAAAACAAGGGCGTAGCGGTCGTTTGGGTTAAACAGCCGAATTAGTTTGTTCTAGAATCGTGGGTGGGTCGGGCACGACTTCCCGCCGCGCCGCTGGCAGTCGTAGAAATGCGACGCAGGTGGAACGAACGGGCGCTGCTGGGTTACTCCATCAGAAAAGGCCCGACCCTTTTTGTCCATTATCTGGACAAACCTTTTTTCTTCGGCTTCGGGTGCTCGACCTTGACCTCTGACTTCGGCAGAGGCGGAGTGTTTAGCATCTTGGTCAAGAGCCGATTAAACTTCGCTTTGTCCACCAGGATTTCTTCGGGCATGGGAGTATTCTATCGCTGTCTGTTTTGTGGACAAAGGAGCGCGGTGTGGCGAAAGAACTCTGGGTACTTTGTGACCAATGCCAAGAACATTTTCAGGTCGTTTTCGACCCGATGCACAAGATAAAAATCGATCAGGTAATCGCCGGAAAAGCAACCGGGGTGATGGAGCTGACCTGCCCTCGGCAACACAAGGTGATGGTGGATTGCTCAGACAAATCCAGCATCTCTGTGCGAGGCAAATAAGACCAGATCGCCACTAAGTTTGTCCCGTCTGATTCCTCGTGCCGTTTCTCCCACGTCGTTCGACGCTGAAAATAGGCAGACTCCCCGCTAGGCAGCGTAAGAAGCAGCGTTGTTCTGTCGGTGACTGCGCGGGTTTTCACATCGTCTCCTAAGTCAAATGTATAATCATTCCACCCCTATCCCTGGAATCATCACGTTAGCAGGAAATTCCTTGCAAAATCCGGATGTCAAAGAACTTAGGTACTAAAATCTAGACAGCAAAGGACTTCGGGGCGCGGCGGACTGGCTTCTGCCAACTGTCACGGCCTCGACTATGATTACGCGATTTAATTTTGAGCGCAAGGTCAGATGTCACAATGGGGCTGTGGAAAAGTTGACGCTCAAAAATCCCGCCTGAACGAGCGCGACCCCCGAATCAAGGTCAATGAGTGCAAACGCCCGATAATGACAACCATCGTTAGTGGGTGCGATTCAAAGTGCGGAAAATACTCACCATTCCCATATATAACTTGCTGGGAACGGAAGACCATGAACTTCTGGAAACTGAGCTTGAGCGTCAGCGGAGAAGCAGCTAATCATTTCCGCTGCCGACTTATTGCGACCTCCGCACGATGGCGCCATTCTTCATCACGAAGTTGACTTTTCGCAACGATTCGATGTCCTCCAGCGGGCTCGACGGCATTGCGATGATATCCGCGAACAGTCCTGCTTCGATTGCGCCCCGAGCTTTTTGAATTCGAAGGAGCTCGGCCGTGTTCGTGGTCATGCACTTCAGAATCTCCGCGTTCGGCACACCAGCGGCACGCCAGACGGCCAAGTAGTCCCATGTCATTTCCGCACGATTTTCGTTTTTGTATTCCGTCACAATGTCGGTGGAAAAGACGATCTTGACGCCGATCTTGTAGGCGCGCTTCAACCGATCGATTATCACTTCGCCGGCCTCTTTCGAGTCTGGCTCTCCACCCGCTTCAGCGTGACTAGCGGGAAAATCTGTACTGGCAAGAAAAATCCCTTTTTCTTTCATCCGCCGTAACTGGTCGTCGGTCAACAAGTACCCATGTTCGAGGGAGTCAACGCCCGCTGCAATTACATTGTCGGCCGCCTCCCCACCGTAGACATGCACCGCTACGGCACGTCCCGCGTGGTGAGCTTCTTCCACAGCAGCGCGGATTTCCTCGACCGAATAGTGGTAGTCGTTGCTGTCTGCGACGAGCTTGATCAAATCAGCGCCGTAGAAAATGTTTTCGCGGACGGCTTTTCGGATCTCCTCCGGGCCATCCGCCTCGTAGTATTCAAAACGCCAGAGCGGACCGACTTCCGGGGGCAGAGATCCGCTTTGACCTCCAAACGGCGCAATGATTTTGCCGGCTGTTAAAACTGTAGGTCCCGTGAACCATCCTGCATCGATTGCCTTCCGAAGATCGACGGCAGCAAAGTTCGCATCGTTGCCCACGTCCCGCACGGTCGTGATCCCCGCATTCAGCAGGATCTGAGCCGTGTGAAGACCTTGCAGGGCACGCAGACCCGTACCTTCCGTCACATAGCTGTAATCTAGGTCCTTAAAGTGTTGGGCGGACCAAGTGACGTGGGTATGAGCGTCCATGATGCCGGGCATTACCCATTCATTTGAGAGGTCGATGACTTCGCTATCTTTTGGTATGGCCACACTTGGGCCGACCTCCACGATTTTCTTGTCCTTTACGAGTATGATCTGGTGCGTGGTAACCGTGCCCTTCGCGGGATCAAACAAGTTGCCGGCACGGACGGCGAAGGTCTGCGTCCAAGCTGGCGAAGCTAGAAGAACAGCTAGAAGCGAGAACATCACAGGCAGCCATTTGCGCATTCGCTTTCCCCCTTTCTGTATAGCCGAAGCCGCAGGAGTCTAACACACCCGGACAGCGCCTCGTAAGTCGGCTACTCGGAAGCTATCGTCAGTTGGCGAAAAATCGCCAGTTACTTACTGACCTTCCGCCCTAGCTCTTGCGCTTTTTCTTAGCCCACGTCGCGGCTATAATCGGCAGCGCCAATCCGCATTGACCGAATGAATATAGATCGTATTTCACACTTCTTCATTACCGAGCCAGATCACTTGCTGGGGTTTCTTTTCTTGGTCGTGGCCGGGATTTCAATCTGTGCTGGGAAAGCTCTTACACACGGTCAAGGTTTGGTCAGCCGCACCAAAGAGCCGACGACGTTTTGGTTCATAGTGGCAATATGGTTTTTAGCTGGCGTGGTCTTCATTGGAGGCTTCCTGCCTCGAAAATAAACCGAGTCGCCCTGGACAATTGGCGAAACATCGCCATTGCACTCATCTTGCTCCAGCATTTTCGATTGGAATCGCAGAGACTGTTGAGGGTGGAGCATAATGCTGGCAAGATGAATCGCCCCACTCCGATTGCTTTCTTTTCAATTTGCGCTGTGGTCGATTTCGTGTTCGGCCTAGTGAAGTGGCATTCGGTTGTCGCCGGGATTGTTGCAATAGTCTACGGCTTACCGTTAACGGGTTTGCTTTTTCTCGGCTTCAGGGCATCGGGGAAGGGCAACGACGACTCTGGTGCGCCCGGTGCCTAGAGGCAAGGCACGACGAAGGTTGCCGTAACATCCCCATTTCACTCATTACTCATTGATCTTGGGGAGGGGGGACTGCAAACCTCAGTAATCGAGTCCGATCTTCCTCGACTGGTAGTTCTGCCAGCTTTCCTTTCCTCGGTCCGGCGCTATCTTCGCCAAGGCCCGTTGTTCGTGACATCAAAGCGAAATCACAGTCAAGAATCACAGCGAGCCAAGGAGTGAATATTCCCATGCCGCAAAGCACTAACGTGACACCCGCCGAAGCCCGCAGCATCGCCAAAGAGGCTTATATCTACGGCTTCCCGATGGTGGATAGCTATCGGATCCTATATGCCTACTTCGTGGACCACAACAACCCGGAGTTCAAAGCTCCGTGGAACCAAATCCGCAACATTCCGCGCGTTTACACGCCTGATGACAAGGCAATTCAAACCCCCAACTCGGATACGCCTTACTCGATGGTCGGTATGGATCTGCGGGCCGAGCCGATTGTGCTCACTCTGCCTCCGGTTGAGAAGAACCGATATTTCTCGGTGCAGTTGATCGACGCTTACACCTTCAATTTCGCTTACCTCGGCAGTCGTGCCACCGGCAACGATGGCGGCAGCTTTCTAATCGCGGGGCCGAATTGGGATGGAGCGGCACCCAAGGGCGTTAAGGAAGTCATTCGTTCCGAGACGGAATTTGTTTTGGCAGCCTATCGCACTCAGTTGTTTAGTTCCGCCGACCTCGACAACGTAAAGAAAGTGCAAGCCGGATATAAAGCGCAGACGCTGTCGGCGTTCCTGGGCACGACACCACCCAAAGCCGCACCGGTTATCGATTTCATCAAACCGCTTTCTCCTGCCGAGGAGCGCACATCGCCGGAGTTTTTCAACATCCTGAACTTCCTCTTGCAGTTCTGCCCGACTGACCCTTCCGAGACGGCACTCATGGCGCGTTTCGCCAAAATCGGCATCGGAGCGGGGCAGACCTTCGACCCCAGCAAGCTATCGCCGGAGGTGAAGACGGGCATCGAACAGGGCATCGCCGACGCCTGGGCTGACCTCGGCGGATTGGAGAAACAGGTTGATGCGGGAAAGGTGACCGCAGGTGAATGCTTCGGGACGCGGGAATATCTGAAGAACAATTATTTGTACCGCATGGGTGCCGCGGTGCTGGGCATCTTCGGAAACTCGGAACAGGAAGCGATGTACCCGGTCCTGGGTGTCGATGCCGATGGGAACAAGTTGAACGGCGCCAATGTCTATACCCTACGGTTTGGGCCCGGAGAATTGCCACCCGTGAACGCTTTTTGGTCGCTGACGATGTATGAACTGCCTGCGAGCCTGCTCGTGGCTAATCCCATCAATCGTTACCTCATCAACTCGCCGATGCTGCCGCAACTCAAACGCGATGCCGACGGAGGGTTGACACTGCTTATCCAGAACGAATCGCCCGGCAAGGACAAGGAAGCCAACTGGCTCCCCGCGCCGAAGGGACCTTTCATCATGTTTCTGCGGCTCTATTGGCCGAAGGCTGAGGCGCTGGAAGGAAAATGGACGGCGCCGAAGGCGGTCAGGGCGCAGGAGGCCAAAGCAGCTTAAGGTTCCAGATTCTGCTTTGCACATGAACACTTTGGGCCGTCCTTAGTTTCTTGAAAAGGGACGGCCCTTTTATGTCGGTTGTTGAAAAATCGCCGCTACGCTGACTGACTGGATTTGAGTTTCGCGCGGGCGGATTGGGGGTTGGAAGACGCGGCGGCGTGGCTTCGCAGTTGCAGACTCCCGTGGTACCCACCCCTTCGCACAGAACGCGAAGGAGCGGGGCATCTACTGTGTTGCTGATGCTATCAAGATCGAAAGCCTGGGCCACCCACCGTTTCATTCACTCGCCCACTTGTGACGGAAGCCTCAGGAAAATCCAGATCTCACGCGCCGACTGTTACTTTTGCCAGTCCTCCACACCCCAAGCATCTTCTAGGGTGAAGGCTCTTCGACTCGCGGGCTCGTTCTTTGATGTCAGCAAAATTAAGAGTCAAGAGATGAGGAGTACAAGATGGCAGATCAAAAGACAACTGGTGTTCCGGGCTCGCCGAGTGCGACAACATCACTCGACGGGAAACAACTTCCACCATTGCCTCCGAAATTCGGGGGCGTGATTAAGGAAAACGCCAAGGAGTCCACTCCCTGGTGGCCACCGCAGGTAGTGCCGCCCAAGGACGCGCCGAACGTTCTGCTCATTATGACGGACGACCAGGGCTACGGGGTTTCGAGCGCGTTTGGCGGGATCATCCCGACGCCCGCGGTCGACCGCATTGCCGAGGCGGGATTGCGCTTCACCCACTTTCATTCCACCGCACTGTGCTCACCCTCGCGCGCGGCGCTCATCACCGGCCGCAACCATCACTCGGTGGGCGCCGGCGTAATCGGCGAACTGTCCACTGGTTTCCCTGGCTACAATTCCGTCATCAGCCCGGAGAAAGCCAGCATTGGGGCGATCCTCCGCAATAACGGCTACGCCACCTCGTGGTTCGGCAAGAATCACAACACACCCACCTATCAATACAGCCTTGCCGGACCCTTCGATCAATGGCCGTCGGGGATGGGCTTTGATTATTTCTACGGGTTCATGGGCGGCGAGACCGACCAATGGACACCTTATCTGTTTAGGGACCACACCCAAGTCTCGCCGTGGATTGGACGTGAAGACTACAACCTCACTACCGACTTGGCGGATGAGGCCATTAAATACCTGGGCGACCTGAATGCGGCGGCGCCCGACAAGCCGTTCTTCCTTTATTACGTGCCCGGAGGCTCGCACTCGCCGCACCAGCCCAAGAAGGAATGGATTGAGAAGTTCAAAGGCAAGTTCGACATGGGCTATGAAAAGATGCGCGAAGAGATCTTCGCCAACCAGAAGCGGCTCGGCGTGATTCCGGCGGATGCGGAGCTAACCCCGTGGCCGGATGGACAGGACGAATTCGGCGGCGCCAAGCTGCCCCGGTGGGACTCGCTCTCGCTGATTCAGAAGAAACTCTACGCCCGCCAGGCGGAGGTCTTTGCCGGCTATGTGGCCTATACCGACCATGAGATTGGCCGTGTGATTCAACAGGTTGAGGACATGGGCAAGCTCGACAACACGCTCATCATTTTCATCTCCGGCGACAACGGCACCAGCGCCGAAGGTACCCAGGAAGGCACGTTCAACCAGATGACGGCTTACAACGGGATTCTGACCCTCCCGGAACCGCTGCAGATGATGCATTACGAAGATTGGGGGTCGGAGAAAACCTACCCGCACATGGCCGTGCAATGGTCGTGGGCGTTTGATACGCCGTTCAAGTGGACCAAGCAGGTGGCGTCGCATTTCGGCGGAACCCGGCAAGGCGTGGCCATATCGTGGCCCGGCCACATCAAGGGAACAGGCAGCATCCGCTCGCAGTTTCATCACATCATCGACATCGTGCCGACTATTCTTGAAGCTGCCGGCATCAATGCCCCAGAGACAGTCAACGGCATCCCGCAAAAACCGATTGAAGGCGTGAGCATGGCTTATACCTTTGACGAGAACAATGCGAAGGCGCCCACGACGCACACCACGCAGTATTTCGAGATGTTCTGCAACCGGGGCATCTATCACGACGGATGGTACGCTTGCACTACGCCCTTCGCCGCCCCCTGGCTTCTGGGGACGGGCAAACTGCCGGACGTCAACGATTACAACTGGGAACTCTACAACCTCACCCAGGATTTTTCACAAAGCAACGACCTCAAGCAGAAGAATCCGGAGAAACTCAAGGAACTTCAGGCGTTGTTTCTGGTGGAAGCCGCGAAGTACGATGTCTTGCCGCTGGATAACAGTCTCCTCCCGCGCCTTCTGACTCCGAAACCAAGCGCCACGGCGGGAAAGACCGTCTTGACCTACGCCGGTGCAAAGGCCGGCATACCCGTCAATAATGCTCCCGATATTCTGAACAAGGACTACACGATTACAGCCGAGATCACCGTCCCGAAAGGTGGCGCGGAGGGCATGATCGTGACCATGGGCGGACGCTTCGGAGGCTACGGCCTGTTCCTGCAACATGGCAAGCCGGTCTTCGTTTACAACCTGCTCGATCTGGAGCGCTTCCGTTGGGAGGGCGGCATCGGCGCCCTCGTGGACCAGGACGCGTTTGGCCGGGAACTCAAGCCGGGCAAGCACACCATCGTTTTTGACTTCAAATACGACGGTCCCGGCCCTGGCAAAGGCGGTACTGGCGTCTTCTCGGTGGATGGCCGCGAGCTGGCCAAGAAGACCATCAAGCACACGATTCCGATGCTCATGGCTATTGATGAGACCTTCGACGTTGGACTCGATACACGCACCGGGGTCGATCATAGCTATGAGCTGCCGTTCAAGTTCACCGGCACGATCGACAAGGTGACCTTCAAACTCGGGCCTTCACAAATGTCTGAGGAGGAAAAGAAGACTGCCGCGGAGGCTGTAGCCATGGCTCATGACTAAGCGGACAGTGCGAACCGCTGAGAGGGCCTAGGAGCATGACTCGCGTGCTTTGAGCGAAGCTGAAGCCGCGGATCGCTCCTGGGCCCGTATCTTAACTATTCTTGAGGGGCGGTCGTGGTCGCGGCCTGCCTCGTTGCGGATCCATCTTCGGGACTTAACGGCACCCTTCGGCTTCGCTCAGGGGAGGCTAGAACTCGTGCCCTTGCGGAATCTTGCTCGGACTTTGGTTTTTTCACCCCACGGCTTGCGCCCCTTCGGCGGGGTCAGTGTGGTCAGTGTGGGCAGTGGGCTGCATTCTTGCGGCGCTTCGCGGCTATGCGCGCTGGGAGCTGTTCCATGGAACAAGGATCGCCCGCGGCGCGTATCAACCTAGCGTGTGTCTCCCGGCGTGCATCCCAGCGAAGGAGTTTTCTTTGCCATGAAGAGATTGCCTGGCCTTTCCCTGCTTATTCTTTTGTCTCTATGTGTCATGCATCTAGAGGCGCAATCTGTGGCGCAGCCCGATCCTCTGTTTAAGACGATACAGGCGCTGGATACCAAGCTTTTCGATGCGTATAACCATTGCGATCTGGTGACGCTGGGCGCGATGGTGTCGGATGATCTGGAGTTTTATCACGACCAGACAGGGCTGTCGGTGGGGAGGGAGCCCTTTCTGGCGGCGATCAAGCAGAACATCTGCGGAAAGGTGCAGCGGGAGCTGCTGGTGGACACACTGGAGGTGTACCCGCTGAAAGGATATGGAGCGGTCGAGATCGGGACTCATCGCTTTCACCACCCTCAGGACCCGGAGAATCTCGGAGACGCCAAGTTTGTGATGCTGTGGCAGAACAAAAATGACGTGTGGAAGGTTACGCGTGTGATCAGCTACAACCACAACCACGGACTTCTGGCGAAGTAAGGATGTGGTCGCGGCCTGCCTCAGGCGCTGAAGCGCGGACGCATTTCTGGCGGTCTCACGGCACGAGTGAACTCCTGCCCTTCCCGGACTCCGAGCACCAGGCATCCAGCATCCGGCACCAGGAAAGAGCCCATGAAGGTACCTCAGCGGCCGAAGCCTTTGGATAAGCAGGATCTTTAACGCAGCGCTGGAAGCGCTACTCCACCCGTGACGATTTGGCTCGCGAATTACGGTCGGGCATAGGCGGGGCTGTCGGGGTCGGGACGGTCGTAGTCGCGGCCGTATTTGTTCTTGTGCGCGAGTTCGAGGCCGGATTCGGGCAGGCTGAAGGCGCCGAGGAAGGAATCGCCGGGGGCGACGGTGATCTCGCGTTCGGCGGCGCGCAGGGCGTCGGGCGACACCGAGGGATGGAAGACGTGCATCTGGTAGCGGCCGGGGAGGACGCCGGGAATGCTGATCTCGCCGTGGCCGTTGGAGATTGCATAGTAGGGAGTGTTCAAAGCGATCACGACGGCGCTCATCTGGGCGTGAATATTGCAGAAGATAAAAGAAATTCCGGGCTTGTCGAATTGGACAAATTGAGTGGAGCCGCTCTCGTAGAGTCCAAGATCGAAGCGCTTGCCATCGAACAGGGAAAAGACATTGTGAAAAAACGGATCGTGATTGGGGAACTCGACTTTGCTGCCCGCCGGGATCACCAGCAGGGAAGGATGGAAACTCTTATCCTTCTGCACTAACTGAGGAGGCGGAGAGATCTGCGGCGGTGGTGGAGGCACGGGAGTGGTGCCGAGGGGCGTGAGCCAAACTACGACTTTCGAAGCGTCGCTGACGTGACGTCCGTTGCGGGTGATCTGGACTTTTCCTTTTAAATCTACATTGCCCTTTAGATCTACATTGCCTTTTAGATCTACATTCTGCGCTGATTGCGCCGTGGCAAAAGCAAGGAGATAGGGCAGCAACAAAATTCCGAGGATGGCGCGGCGATGAGCGAGGTGAAGCATGTTCAGAAAAGTATCCCCATGGCTAGATTGATCTGGTTGGTCACGATATCGCTGCTATAGATGGGGAAGCTGTGCAGGCGCCGGAATTCGGCGGAGAGCAGCAAGTCGGAGCGCGGGCGGTAAACCACGTTGCCGAGCTGGCCGCGATTGCGACCGAGAATCGTGCCGAAATTGTTCATGTCAACGGCAAAGCCGCGGATATCGCCGGCGAATGCGTCGTCTTCGGCGAAGACGCCATTGAGTTCGAGCTTGGGAGTGAGTTGGAACTTGAGTTGGGTCCATCCTCCGGCGGAGTCGACGCCGCGGATGGGAGTGGTCGCGTCGTAGGGATTGCCGCCGAAGACAACAGGGCGGCCGATCCCTGCGCCGAGGCCTCCGATGCCGCGGCCGCGGTAAAACTCTCCGGAGAGATTCAAGCGGCGAATGATGGGAATCTGCCAATCGGTCATGCCACCCCAGGCGTCGACATAGCGGTCCCAGGACCAGTCCTGGCGGCCATAGTAGCCTGCCACGGCCAAGCTCAGGGGATGATCAAAGACGGGCCGCGACCATGCGGTGCGAACCGCGTACGCAGGTTGTCCTGAGTTTTCTCCGGCTTGCGCAGAGCGGAAGTACTCGTTGTTCGGAGGTTCCCAAGTCAGGTTGTCGAAGATTCCACCTTGCAGGGTGAGGGTTTGATCGTTCGGAAGTTCGAAGCGATGCTCGACGCGAATCTGGGGCGTCCAACCCCAGAGGTTTCCCGCGTAGGCGAAGGCCGGAGTGGCGAGCGATGCAAAGGATGTGGGAGAAAGAGGCGAGATGAAGAGGGAATCCTGGCCGGCGATCACGGAAGTGTGTTGCCAGTCGAGGCGGACTGCGGCCGTTTGCAAGCGCACGATGCCGAAGTCGACGCCGTTCGGAGCTGAGGGGAAACCTCCGGCGAAGTCGAACTGCACATTGGCAGAAGTCCTTGCGCCGGCGAGGGTGGGACCGAAGATCTCGAGGCCGATCTCGGTTTGGCGCAGGGTGGCACCGAAGCTGGCGCCAGAGTATCCCGCTGCGACCGGTTGCGCGTAGTTGGGGAAGTCGAGGTTGTCGGAGGCGCCGACGTTGTGGAAGGCATTCATCAGCACAATTCCGGAAAGGCGGGCGCGATACTTGGCCGCGGTTTCGACTTTGGTCTGGTATTGCTCGTCGATCTTCGAACCCAGGAGTTGAGTGGATTCTTCGAGTTTCTGGACGCGCCCGGCCAGGTCGGCGGGCGGCATGGTTGCGGAGGCATTCAAATTCTCGCCTGTCGCCTGGGATTCCGCCTGAGCTGCCGAAGATGGGCTGACATTGCTCGGGACATTGTTCGAGGCCGCTAGCGGAGCCAGGAGCTTGCGGGTGTCTTGCAATTCCTGACGAAGTTCACGCATTTCGGCGCGTGACTGGGCATTCTCGGCGCGCATCTCTTCGATGACGGCGCGCAACTCGCGCACTTCGGAGTCGAGTTGGCGCAGCGGGGCCTCGCCGGATTGGGGCGCGGGCGTGGTCGCGTTCTCCTGGGCCCAGCCGCAGGTACTCAGAAGCACAAAGAGGGTTGCCGTTATGGCAGTTGCCGGAAGCGCAAGGACTTCAGGTTTTTTCACACATCCTCCTGCGGACATGCGGATCGTCGTGAAATCGAGAAATGGGGGCCGGACTACTTATCCGAATGTCGAATCGAGTTTTCAGTCGGTCTAATGTTGCTTACGGGCGCTTCTACGGGCAAAAGAGGACCGGTCGCCAGTTCGTCGTCGCTGGTGTCCGAGCCGTGTGGAGCGCGGCCGGGGATCGTGATGCGAAAAACGGTTCGAGCGTCCGAGGTACGTTCCATCACGACCTTACCGCCGTGATCCTGCACGATCTTCTGCACGACTGTAAGTCCGAGCCCAGTGCCGTTCTCTTTGCCGAAGCTGACAAAGGGATGGAAGAGCTTGTCACGAATTTCCTCGGCAATGCCGGGACCGTTGTCGGAAACGTCGATCAGGACCGAGGAGCCGCTGCGGCCGACGGTGACCTGAACGTTGCCCTCGCTGCTGGGCGCGGCCTCGCAAGCATTCAGCAAGAGATTGTATAAGGCGCGTTCCAGTTTGCGGGGATCGAACCATGCTGAGTTCTGGCCATTGCTATGGACTTCGATCAGGGTGCCCTGATGGCGCGGATGCAAGCGGACCGCCTGCATGGCTCGCTGCACGGTTTCGGTCACGCTGGCATAGGTGGGGCTGAGGGACTCGCGGGTGCGGGCAAACTCTAGCAGGGAGTCGATGAGGTCGGTCATCTGGTTCACGCCGGTGCGAACTTCCTGATAGAGCTCTTCGCGCTGCGCCGAAGTCAGGCGGCCGTCACAAAGGAACTCAGAATTGGCGACGACGGCGGCCAAGGCGTGGCGAAGATCATGGGAAATGGAACTGGCCATGCGTCCGATGGTGGCCAACTGCTCGGACTCGAGCAGGGCGCGCTGGGTTTTGAGCAGGCTGGCGCGCATGCGGTCGAAGGCTAAGGTGAGTTCCGCGACTTCGTCACCGCCACGAGGATCAAGGGGATGGTGGAAGTCTCCATGTTCAAGGGCGCGGACGCCTTGTACCAGGCTGGCCAGCGGACGAGTGAAAGTATGGGAGATCAGAAAGACCAGCACGCTGCCGATCACGACGGCGGTGAGACCCAGCAGCAGGAGCAGGCGGTTCAGGTTGCCGAGGAACTTGGCTGCCTGATCGTAGGATCCGAGCACCGTCAGGCGGACTGGCGTTTTCTGCTGGCCCGAGAGATCGAGCGAAGTCGCCACGAAGTTCTCGTCGCCGACTTGGACATCGCGCGGGCCGCTCTGGGAGGATCCTGCGGCCAACGCGCGCACACCTGGGCTCTGCGCCTGGAGCGGCAGCAGAGTGGTGGCCACGATTTCATCTCCGTAGGAGAATGCGACCTGGCTGGCGGAAACTTTACTAACTTCGCGAGCCAGACGGTCATCGATTTCGTAGCCGATGATGAGGAAGCCTAGCAACCCGCCTTCCGTCTTGGAACCGAAGTAAACGGGCTGGATGAAAGTCTGATACAGATGATGGGCGCCAAACCACCAGTGACTGGAATCCTCTTCGGTCAAGGATTGGTCGAAATAGTTTTGAGCGGCCTCCCGGGTGAGGCCGGGGGATTTGGTGTGGAGAGCGACCACCTTACCATTGCGGTCGACTAACACCAGAAGATCGCTGCCGGTCAGGGGCCAGACATCCTTGGATGCGTCCTGGATGGTGGCTGGGTCCTGAGGGGTGAGGATGGAACGGGTGATCGGCAGGTAGGCTACAAGTTCCGCGGAGTGGGTGAGGGTGACTTCGCGATCGTGCTGAAAATTCTGGAAAGTCGTGACGGAGTTTTGAAGATCCTGCGCGATTCCTTCGCGGACGTGGCTGCGCACGCTGTGGCGCACGACCAGCAGGCTCAACGCTGTGAGGCCCGCGGTAATCAACACCATGGAGAGCAGAAAGCGCGTCCGCAGCCGGGTTCGGGGCACGAACGGGCTTCCCGACTGCACTGGAAAAGTTTGCGACACGGGTTCTGGTGAAGGGTCCAAGGGATTTCAGCGAACGAACTTGTAACCCATTCCGTGCACGGTGCGGAAATGCACCGGACTGGCCGGATCGCGTTCCAATTTCTGGCGAAGCTTCAGGATATGGTTATCGACGGTGCGAGTGGAGGGATAGTTCTGGTATCCCCAGACTTCATTCAGCAGTTCGTCGCGGCTGATGACGCGGTCCGCATTTTGCACCAGAAACTGCAGCGTCTTGAATTCCTGCGCAGTCAAGACCACGATCTTGCCTTCGCGCAGGACTTCCATTTTCTTGAAGTCGATTGAGATTCCGGCGAAACTCACCAGAGTGGCGTGCGCGGGTCTGGAGGTGTGCCGCAAGGCCGCGCGCACGCGCGCCAGCAGTTCCCGTGGACTGAAAGGCTTAGTGACGTAGTCATCGGCACCTAACTCGAGCAGCAGCACCTTGTCGGAGACGTCGCTGGTTGCGCTCAGCACCACGATCGGCAGCGTAGGCGCCTGGGCTTTGACTTCCTTGCACAGATCGCTGCCGGAAAGTTTGGGCAAGCGCAGGTCCAGAATGATGACGGCGGGCGGAGCGGCCTCGAAGCTTTCGAGTGCGGACTTTCCGTTGGCTTGAACCTCGACGGTGTATCCCTCGGATTCGAACAGCCGCTTTAAGGCTTTCTGGACGGCGGGATCATCCTCGACCACAAGAATTCTGCCCATCGGGCGCGTGGTATTCAGCGGATCTGCCGACCCAGCGGTGCTCATTGGTGTTGCGATTTGACCCATAAAGCTATCCTCACTCGATCGGGCCGATTTCTGAGTTGGCATAGCTTGCAGAGTTGCCCGAGCGTGCCTGCCACACCATGAGCTTACAACTTTCCTTCCCATTTTCAGCGCAGTGACAGAGGTTTGACAAATTTTTTACATTTGCGGACCCGGGTAGGAAGGCTCTACGGCTAGAGGGTTGCAAAGGATGCGGACCGCCGGCAGGGTTGCCGAGGGGAAAACGGCACCATTTGTGCGCGCTGATCAGGTTGATCGGGAAGCGAGCCAGGCGCGCGATTATTGTGTCGCAAAGGCGCGACACATCGCGCGGCTCGCCCAGATCCCTCGCGGCGCAAAGAATGCTTGCTCGGGATGACAATCGGATTGCATCACTACCAGCCGGTGCGGCCCCGGCCGCCTCGGAATTCTGCCGTAGAATAAGGACTGCTTGCCTGTTTCTGCCGAACTCGATCATTTGCGCGTCGTGCTGGTGGACGCGCGCAATCCGCTCAACATTGGAGCGGCCGCGCGGGCGATGAGCAACTTTGGTTTTCACCATCTGCGTGTGGTGAATCCCTATGAGGTGGCGTTTGAAGGGGCTCGGTCCGCCGTGGGGGCAGCGGCCGTGCTGGAGAGCGCTGAAAAGTACGAAACTGTAGCTGAAGCGGTTGCGGACTGCTCGCTGGTGGTCGGAACCACGGCAATCGGCCATCGCGACCTGCAGCATTCGCTGCAGCGCCTGGAAGCGGGCGCACCGGCGATTCGCGCACAGCTTAAGTCGGGCGCTTGCGCTCTGCTGTTTGGATCGGAGAAATTCGGACTTTCGAATAAAGACATGAGCCACTGTCACTGGCTTCTGCACATACCCACGCGCGAAGAACACGTCTCGATGAATCTGGGACAGGCGGTTGCGATTTGTCTGTACGAATTGATTCGCGATTCTGCCGTTGTTGCTGAGGTAGAGCAGGCAAGTCCGGCATCGGCGGCGGAGATGGAGAGAATTACGGAAACCTTGCTCACGGCGCTGCGGGCCAGCGGCTACCCGAAGCTGAACACGTCGGATTCTTTTCAGGGTGCAGTGCGGAGACTGGTGCTGCGTCTCCGGCTGCAGACTGGCGATGCCGAATTTCTGCTCGGCATGTTGCGGCAGATGGTCTGGAAGATGAAGAAGATCGACGAGTCGGAAGGCTGAGCCGGCTCGCTTACGGACTTTTCTGTGACGAAGTTACGTCGACGGACTTTTTTCGAAACTGAAAGTGCAAGATCCAATCGCTGGCAGCCGCTTGTCCATTCACCTGGGGCGGAGTGAACTTCCAGCGGCGTGCCGCGGCCAGCGCGTGATTCGCAAAGTAGGGGCTGGGTCCGGGAGAGGTCAACTTTGCCTGCGTGACGCTCCCCGACGCATCGACCGAAACCTGCACACTAACTTTCAGCTTGCCATTGACCGTGTTTAATGCGCTCGGCGAGACCTCGGGCATCACCTGCTGCAGCACGCTGCCTCGCGTCGCGCCGGGCTGCGTCGATTTTTGCGCGGAATTTCCTGTCGTGGAAAACGGCGCAGGCGATTGCGTGGCCGGAGTTTCAGCGGGTGCCTTCGCGGTGCGATCTTCTGCCGCGGGAATTGGCGGCTGATGCGTCATGAACCTGCTGCCAACCCAGGCGATGAGAAAGAGTGCGGCAACGGCGATGGGGACGATGATCCAGCGCTTCGGACGCTTTTGCGATGGGCGCGCCTTAGGCGCGTTTGCGCTGGGGAGAGGCTGGGCTTGGACAGGCTTGGTCGGAACAGGCGGGGCTTGGGCAGTCTGAGGTTGCAGCTGGCTGAGGATGTAACTCACCGTGCAGCGCTGTTGAGGGTCGATCTGCAGGCAGCGCTGAATAATGTTGCGCAAGGGCTGCGGAATCGTCTCTGGTACGGCAGCGGCTCCCCGCCCGCTGTCGTTCAACTTCGGTTCCTTCTGTGTAAGGACGGCAACGAGCGTTGCTCCGAGCGACCAAATGTCGGAAGCGGTCGAGAGTCCCGCAGCTGCGACCTCAGGCGCGTCGTAGGCGCTGCGCGCGCGGGGGTCGCCCCGCTCTCCCGTCCGGCAAAGTCCGTCGGCGGAAATTTTCAACTGGTCGTTGACCGCCATTACGTTCGACGGCTTGATGCAGCCATGCACAAAACCCGCCTGGTGCAGGTAAGCCAGTGCTTCGGCCGCGGGCTGGAGCATGCCGGAGGCTTCGTCCGCTGAGAGTGCTCGCAGCGGGAGAATCTCCGCCAAATTCTCATCCGCATATTCCTCGACGACGTAGAGAAGCGGCGTCTCGTCAAGTTGGCACGCTCCACTTTCAAACACTCGAAGCAGATTGGGATGGGAAAGCTTTGCGGCATCGGCCCAGCGGGAGAGTTGAGCTGGGTCGTTCGGGTTTTTCTGGTCCAGACCTTCTTGGCCGAGGCCTTGCGCGGGGATGAGCTTGATAGCGGCTTTCTGTGGTTGGCCGCTGCTCCGCTCCGTGAGAAACACAGCGCTGTGGTCGGAGCCTCCCAGCCATCGCTCCAGCGGGAACTTGCCGTCAATCGCGCGGCCTTCCCATTTTTTCCAGAGTTCGGTCGGAATGCTCATAGGCCACACTGGCGAAGCGCTATTCTATTCCAGCAGCGGGGGTCGGTGCGCTGTGAATTTGCGGATGGCATCGAAGGCTAGCCGTATTTTCCGGTTGGGTCTCCGGTGGCTTTTCCGGTTCCATGGCAGGATCGGGTCTTCGAACTGCAGTTGCGGGGCTCAGCCAGTTCGCCATCGGGGCCAATGCAGGTCTGGCTGTGAAGGCACCAGAAGAGCCCGTCGTTGCAGGGCGGCACAGTGGGATCGGGCTCCGCGGCGATGAACTGGCCCTTCCATCGCAACGCCGGACACAGGTTTGGATGGTCAACGCTAAAACGACCGGATCTGCGGATCATGCGGCGCCTCCGGAGGCGGCCTTCAAAATGGCTCTCTTCACCGCAACCCGCGCCAGTTGAACTTTGTAGGCATTGTGGCGGAGCGGTTGGGCGTCCTTCAAAGCGGCGACTGCGGCCTGCTGCGCTATCTCTTCGGTGACAGGACGTCCGGTCAGGATCAGTTCCGCTTCGAGTGACGGCCAGGGCACTGGGGCAACGTAGCCCAGCACAACCCGCGCCGATTGCACAGTGGTTCCGCGCATCCTTAGCGCGACCGCGGCCACGGCGAGCGGCCAGTCGAAGGCTGCCTTCTGGCGGACTTCATAATGCGCTGCCTGGACGCCCTGGGTTGGAGGGAGAAGCACTTCGGCGAGAATCTCGTCCGGGCGCAGGTCGTGTTCGCGGTTGCCCTCTGTTTTCGGAACTACGAAGAACTTTTCCAGTGCGAGTTCGCGCTTACCTTTCGGACCTTCCACTCTGATCTTCGCTCCGTAGGCAATGAGAACGGGAACAATGGTCGAAGGGCTGACGAATTTGGCCGGCCCGTCATTGGCAAGAATGGCGTGGTAACGATTTTCTCCGGCGGCAACTAATTCCTTGCCGTGCTCGTCCTTCGGCAAAAGGCCAAAGCCATTTCTAAAATACCAGCAGCGCGGACGCTGGCAAAGATTGCCGCCCAGCGTGGCCTGGTTGCGGATCTGGGGGCTGGCGACTTCGAGCAGAGCATCAGCCAGCGCAGGATAGTTCTTTCTTACGGAGGCATCATCGGCGAGATCGCCCAGGGTGGTTAGGGCTCCGATGCGCATTCCCTGTGCGTCTGAAGAGATGCCCTGCAGGTCCTTAATGGATTTTATGTTTACGAGTCGCCGGGGCGAGATGACATCGTCTTTCATTAGCGCGAGCAAGTCGGTGCCGCCCGCAAGAATTTCAGTCTTACCCCAGGTTGTAGCCAGCAAGCTGACTGCCTGTGCTTTGTCGTTAGGGCTTACATATTCGAAGGGCCGCATCAGGCGCCATCCTTCGGGACATGCTGCGCTGCCGCCTGCGCAACGGCGTTGCGAATTCCATCGTAGGTTCCGCAGCGGCAAAAATTGCCGCTCAGGCCGTGGCGGACTTCTTCGGGTGTGGGATGCGCGTGTCGGTCGAGCAGCGCCTTACAGGCGACTACGAAACCGGGGGTGCAGAAGCCACATTGCGAAGCATCGTGATCGACGAACGCCTGCTGGATAGGATGCAACTTGCCCGATTGCATCAGGGATTCGACCGTGATGATGGGTTTGTGCTGGGCTTCGATGGCCAGGACGGAGCAGGCATATATCGGCTTGTTGTCCATCAACACCGTACAAGCACCACACTCACCACGATCGCAAACCATCTTGGCTCCGGTGAGATCGAACTGATCGCGAAGAGCGTCCAATAAGGTAACGCAAGGTTCGAGGCTGGCCTTGCATTGCTCGCCGTTGATGGTGAATTCCATTGCGACTTTGCCGGGACCCAGCACCGGAACCTGCTGCCCTGCAGCGAGGATCGCCTGAGGACCAGCGACCAAGGGAAGGGCAACGGAGATTCCTGAAATCTTCAGGAAGTCACGCCGGGAAACGCCAGAGTCGTTTGTCGTGTCTTCTCTTTTGGGTTCGGGATTTTCCGGTTTCTGGTCAGGGTCGCGCATTCAAATCTCCACACAAAGTAACCACGCCAGCACATTATGCACGGTCAGAAGCCAGCGAACGCAGACGCCGTGCAAGAGTATACGCCCAGCGGCAGTGACTCGGAGCAGTCCCTGGCATAAGGCCGAGGGCGTTGGCGGCGGCTAGTCTGAGCCGCGACCGAGTCTGGAGGCCGTGCCTTAAGCGCTCCGTAATATGTTAGATTTAAAGAAAGGCGGGCGCGTAGCTCAGTTGGTAGAGCAATGCCCTTTTAAGGCATGGGTCGCAGGTTCGAATCCTGCCGCGCTCACCAAGTTTTCAAGCACGTGAGAACCTGGCGAACTCTGCCGTTCCAGCTTGGTTTGACGGAAGATGGGGTCAGAGCCAAGTGGCAAGTGTTTCAGGCGTCTTGTCCCGGTCGCCGTTCGGTAGACCTCAGCCCCGCGAAATCCTTCGGCGTGCGTGATGCTCTGCGGATGATCCTCGTTGTAGCCGTTCGCCAAGACGAACCTTGCATGGCCCACCGACCAATCCCTCCGGTAGCGCCCGTGAAAAACGTTCGAGTGGGCGCTCTGCGTCCGAAGTTGTCGTTCCGGATTCAGGTTGCGCGCTTAGCCTGGATTCCTTCCAGGCAGCGCAAGGTGCCACGCTCCTGACATAGGTTCAATGGGCGACTTATCCATTCCACTTACTAAGTACAAGTGTAGACATGAAACTATTGGTGGACTTACAATGCCATGAATATTCGTGCCGGGACAACACGGTCGATACTAACACCCATGTAGCTAAGTCGGTGCGATCTGAGCGGAGATGATGGTGCCTATGCAGACGGCGGAACGATCTGAGCCGAGGCCACTAAGTTTAGCCCGTCCAGACAGCCTGCAGACGGATGGCTGCTGGTGTCCTATGGCACACTGCAACCGCACTGACGACTCGTTTCAGCAGCTCCCCCCTCTTCGGTCTGTAAAGCACTTTCAGAGGATCCGACATCCGGTAGCATCTTCCAAGGGCTTCATCCATTTAGGCTCGTTCACCGGCCGCAGCATAGCGGTCTGCACTTATTCATCGCCAGACCTTCCCGCTCTCGCAGCTTTTGATTACCAGAGCGGGTCCGTTCTTTGGACTAGTCCGATGGAGGACTTGCAAGGGTGGCCGCTCAGAATACCCGGCGGAATTGTGATGGCCAGCATGGGAATGGGCGGTAAGCCGGCTTGCGGCTATGTCTTTGCTGCCAACAGGAATGAATTTGTAGCTTATGACGCAGACGGCCGGCGCTTATGGAAAAGACGAAGCGATGAGATAGTGCCGGGGATGCCGCGAAGTATTGGCTTGCCGATATCGCTGAGTTTCAACGATTCCAGAGAAGTAATCGCAGCCACTAATGATGGGTGGATTGCAAAACTAAGTCCGCTGGATGGACATACGATCGACACTTACAAGATGGAGACGACCGTATGTCTCGATGGGCGACTGTATCGAGGTACATTCTTTACTTGTAAGTCTCCAATTGTTGTCGGCGATATTCTTTACTTGCTTGCCGAGTTCAAGCCCGACGACTCCAATCCTCTGCCGTGGCTATTCAGCCCGGTTCATATCATCCGGATTGCTCTGACCCATCCGTCAACGCCCGGCCAGGCACACAAAATTAAGCCGTTGGCCGAATTGAGAAATGGAAGAGAAAGCACGCCAGACCGGATATTTGTAGGTCTGAACCGGGGGCGCGGTTCGCCGCCCGCCTGGGTAACCGCGGACGGAAGAGTCCGCATCTTTGCCCACGCCCACAGTTTCAAGAATGGCCGTTTGTATCCGACTATCGCGGCGGTTGAGGATGATCGAGGGGTCCTCAAGCCTCGCTGGTTATCAATGTTGAATGTTTCGCGAGGTGACAGCGTGCATTCCGCGCCTGCTCTTCACGGGCCGAGCGGCAATCTTTTTGTCACCACGCTAAAGAGCATCTTCTTATATCGGGATGTAGATCAACTTGTGGGCGATGTTCCTTCTCCACAGCCTTTGGAAAGCTCAGATATGGTCTCGATCGCTGCGAGGCCCGGAGTGGCTAGAGTGGGTGTTGGTAGCCCGTTTGCTCTGACCTACGATGAGGAATCCAGAGAGATTGTCGCTTACACCAATTTTCGCGCGATTTCGACCGGTGGAAGGAGCTATGGAGTGTTGGGAGCATTTTCGATTCCTGCTTTCGGGCGGGGAAAGCCACGGCCGCTTTGGCACCGGCCCCTGGCTGTTACTCCAAGAGGCAGGGTTGCTCCTGGGCCCGGTACGCTTGGCCAGCCTGCCTTGTTTCGCTACCAAGGCGATAAGGGAATGGCCACAGGATTAATTGTGAATACAGTGTTCACGGGCACGTACATAATTAAGTGATACCACGGAGTTACTACTCGAGTATTCGACCTTCAGAGGCTGATAGTAACTGAGCGGGTGGGTGGGATGCGCGTTCTTTTGACGGGAGCCACAGGATTCATCGGAGCGCAGGTGTTGAATTGCCTGATCGAGGAAGGGTGTGCGGTGACTGCGCTGGTCGAGCCCGAGACCCAGAGCCAGTTGGCACACCGGTCCCAGCTTAAGGTGGTGCTTGGCCGGTTGAGCGACCGAAAGGCCCTTGCACAGGCTACGAAGGACGTGGAGCTTGTACTGCACGTGGCGGGCAAGATCCTGGGCAGCCCGGCTGCAGATCTCACGGAGGTAAATATTCGGGGTACGGAGAATCTTTTGGGGGCATGCGTGGCAAGCGGCGTTCGCCGGTTTGTTTTTGTCAGCTCCGCGGCGGTCTACCGGCCCGCTCTATCGCGGGCTCAATTGCCGATTACGGAGGCTAGTCCTCTGGGACCTGCGGGTAGTGCGGCATTCAGAAACTATGGCAAAAGCAAGATTGAAGCTGAGCGCCTCGTCCTGGAGTGTCATCAGTCCCATGGACTGGAGTATTCGATTGTGCGACCGACTACCGCTTACGGGCCAAGTCATACGCCAGAGTCCATGGAGGAGTTTCTTCGGAAGATTCTGAGGAATGCGAATTTGGTGCTGGCGGGACAGCAACGATGGCTCAACATGCAGTGGGTATATGTTGTGGACGCTGCTAATGCGATTGTTCGAGCCGGCATTTCTCCCGCAGGGCGGAATCAAGTGTTTACCATAGCGGGCGCCGAACTGTTTGACCTTCCTACTCTGGCTAAGACGATGCTGGATATATTGTGGCCCGCTTTGCAAATCAGATTGCCCAACCTGTCGCTAACTCCGATGCATTCCTCTCATCTGGTGTTCGATATTAGTAAAGCGCAAAGAATGATAGGGTACCGGCCCAAGATTGACTTGCGCACCGGGCTTTCGCGATTGCTCGAGGATATGGGGCGGAATGGTAAATTGCCTTTGCCATTTTCAAGAGGAAGAAACGCGGAGTTTTGTGCTTGAGTACCTTGCCGAAGATAGATCGCGTGGCGTTGCGGGTCGATGAGGCCATTTATTTGGCGATCGGGTTTGGCAACACGTATCTCGTGACCACTCCGGAAGGCAACGTTGTCATCGATACGTCAATGCCTGAGTTCGCGCAATGGCACGTCGAGGTTCTGAAAGGCATGAGCGCGGCGCCGGTGAGATATATCGTTCTGACGCACGGACACCGCGATCATACGGGCGGAATACCGCTTTGGAAAGAATCCACAACGAAAATCATTGCGCAGAAGGAGCTCGTTGAGCTGGTGAAATACCATAAGCGGCTGGAGGGGTTCTTCGCCAGGCGCGAAGAGGCGCAGTTCGAACAGCCGGAATCTGCCACGAGGCCACGAGCCGGCATCTACAGCGCGCAGGTTCGCCCCACCATTCTCTTTGACCAGCACTATGAGTTTACGCTGGGTGGAACGCGATTCGAGTTGTTTCATACACCTGGGGAGACGCCTGACCATCTGACCTTGTGGATTCCGAAATATCGAGCGGCATTCACGGGAGACAACTATTACGACTCATTTCCAAACCTTTATACTTTGCGCGGAACGAAACCGCGCTGGCCGCTTGACTACATCGACTCGCTGAATAAAGTGCTGGCGCTCAAGCCTGCCCTTCTGCTGCCGGGCCACGGGCAGCCGATCCATGGTGAGGCCGCAGTGGCGGAGCGTGTGACGCGTTACCGGAATGCAATCCGGTATGTGCACGACAAGGTCGTCAGAGGAATGAATGAAGGAAAAGACGTGTTCGAGTCGATGCGAGACATCCGCTTGCCGCCAGAACTCGATGTGGGTGAAGGCTACGGCAAGCTAACATGGTCGGTCCGCGGTATCTATGAAGGTTACGCGGGATGGTTCGATACGAATCCGGCCTCTATGTACGATGTCCCGGCTTCGGCTGTGTACCCGGAGGTGGTGTGGCTGGCCGGCGGCCCGGAAGCTGTGACCACACTGGCTTTTCGCGCGATCGCACGCGGGAACCCGGTGAAGGCTCTACATTTGACGAACATGGCGCTCGCGGCTGACGGCACGCACCAGCCCGCCCTGGTTGTGCGCCTAAAAGCACTAAAAAGCCTGCGCGAGCGCAGCCGGAATCTCAATGAGCGCGGCTGGCTCGATTCCAGCATTCAAGAAGTGAAGGGGAAGCTTTCATTGCCTAGCCGATAACGTAGCGGCTTCTGCGTTGCGGTGGTGAGGACTCGACGCTCAGGCCTGTTTTCCTGGAGGATTATGTCACTCCGCCAATTCGCGCGACGCGCTCTTGAACGCCTTGCTGATCAGCCCGAAGACAAACAGACTTTGGGATCCGCTACTCGACGCCTCGATGTGAACGGAAGGGAACGGTCGTACGATCTGTTTTTGTCCCCTGACCTGGACACAACGAAAAAGTCTCCTATAATTTTTGGATTTCATGGCAGGAACTCCGCTCCGGCGCAATTCGCCTATGTTTCTCAGTTGAGCCGACGGGGAGGCGGCCAGGGGTACGTTATCGCATATCCAGCAGCACAGGAAGGCGTGTGGGATGCTGCCCCCACGGAGAGCAACTATAGCAATAATGATGTTGCTTTTGCGCAAGCTATGTTGGAGGACATTTCTACAGTAGTCGCGATTGATCCCTTTCGGATCTTTGCGACGGGAATGTCCAATGGCGGGCAGATGGCTTACAGACTGGCGTGCGAATTGTCAGATCGGATTGCGGCGATTGCGGTGTGCGCTTGTGGCTTGAAGCGGGGAGAATGCCGCCCGAGAAATGCGGTTTCGGTGCTCCACTTCCATGGTACCCATGACCCTCTAGTGCCTTTTGCATGGGGTCGGGACGCAGTCGACCAGTGGATCGAGTTTGACGATTGCGAGGGTGTTCCAATCGAGACCTATAGGAATGGGGCGGCGATCTGCCTGACATATTCGAATCCTTTAACTCATGCCAGCGTTGCGCTGTGCACTATTGATGGAATGGGGCATCAGTGGCCCGGTCTGGCGATCCGGCTGTCGGAAGGAGAAACGAGATTGCTGGGGCTTCCTGCGATATTGTCGCGCCTGGGCCCGGGGACGGACGACGTTGATGCCACGGGCATGCTGTTGTCGTTCTTTTCAAATCATCCGATGCGGCAGTTGGGAGAGTTTGCGTCGGAAGGTTAAGTAGATGAGTTGAGCAGCAGGTTCGTGAGTTCGGTGTTCACTCCAGATTTGGGCGCCGCTTTTCAACCTGGTGAGGGGAATGGTGTGATGAGCCGGTCCGGCGTAGCGCTTGAGATGCATCGGGAGGAGGATGTCAGGCCTGTGGGCTGCAAGCTGAGCCCGAAAGGTCACGCGACGGTTACCGTACTGACAGCGCCGCTGATTATATTGGCGCCCATGCGGTCCTACAGTACGGTCGTTTCGGCGATGCTGGGACAGCATCCCCAAATGTATAGCTTGTTGGAAACGCACCTGTTCACTTGCGACACGATGCGACAGTGGTGGTCGTGTTATCGCAACAATCACAAACTTATGGGGCACGGATTGCTGCGAGCTATTGCTGAACTCATCATGGGATGCCAGAGCGAGGTTACAATCGAGCTGGCGCGACGTTGGATCGTGCGGCGATTAGCATGGCGGACGGCAGATGTTTTCCGGGTTCTGGCAAGACGAGTAGATCCATTAGTTCTAATCGATAAAAGTCCGCTGATCGTGAACCGCGCGGAGCACCTCGACCGGGCGTTGACTGAATTTCCGAAAGCGAGATTCCTTCACCTGACGCGCCATCCCTTGGGGTTCGGCCGATCGTTTTTAAAGTTCTTCGAAGATCTGGGGAGGAGCGCTGTGGCCGATCCGCAGGTCGTTTGGCACCGCCAACACTCAAATATCCTGAATTTTCTGGCGACCGTTCCACAATGCCAACAGTTGCGCATGCGGGGTGAAGATCTGCTGGCTGCCCCGGATTGTCATCTGGCGGAAATTGCAGATTGGATCGGCGTGCGGACGACTCCGGACGCCATCAACAAGATGAAGCACCCCGAGGAATCGCCCTTTGCCTGCTTCGGTCCAGCAAATGCTCTTTGGGGAGGAGGAGACTCCTATTTCTTTCGGGACCCCAAGCTGCATAGCTCTAAGGTAAAGGTGTCGAGCCTGGAAGGTCCGCTCCCCTGGCGGCGAGACGGTGGAGAATTTAGCGCCGAAGTTCGAGAACTGGCGCAGCAACTCGGCTATGACTAGAGCAGGCGGTACCGAGCGCGATGAACGATCTGTAGACGTATGGTAGGGCAATGAGCCAATTTTCTCGAGGTGGATATCTGCCGTCGCGGCGATCCGATGCGGCATCGGGCTCGAAGCCTCGATTACCCTCTACTGGGGCTGTTCACTCGGGGCGCGCGGAGTCCAGGGTGATGAAAAATGTCGAGCCGAGCAAAGCCGTTGAGGCAGACCTCTGGCCGTCCCCGGGATCGCCGCGGCCAAATCCGAAACCACAAAAAGATCAGGCGCTGATCGTGAAGTCGTACGATAAGAACCTGTTTCTGAGTGTGATCGAGGAATACTACGGCCACAGCGACTTTGGAAATTGGGGATATTGGTTGAGCAGTAAGCAAAGCCAGAAGGAAGCCTGCGAAACGCTGGTGGAAAAGCTTTTGAACATGATCCCAGAAAAGAAGGGGACGGTGCTGGATGTGGCTTGCGGCAAAGGAGCGACCACCCGCCATCTCAGCAAGTACTATCTCCCCGGAAATATCACGGGAATCAATATTTCGCAGAAACAGTTGCGGCGGGCTCGATTGAACGCTCCGGGCTGCAAGTTTGTGTTCATGGATGCGACGGATCTGAAGTTCGAGGATAACTGTTTCGACGCGGTTATTTGTGTGGAAGCTGCATTTCACTTTAAGACCCGGCAGCGATTTCTATCCGAGGCGTACAGAGTCTTACGGCCCGGAGGCTGCCTTGTATTGTCAGACATTCTGTTTCGTCGCGATGTGGAGAAGAGCGCGCCAATGCTTCACTCCCAAAATTGGGTCGCAAACTTAGACGCGTATCGCGAAGGTCTTCGGCGGGCCGGCTTCCAGGACGTTGAGGTCACCGACGCAACCGACCAGTGCGCGCATGGATTCGACTGGCACCAGCTGAACTACGTACTGGGTAAGTATCGAACGAATGAGATTGATTGGAAGACGTTCCAGTCGATCATGTCACGGCGCCACACGAAAAGGATGTCGGTCGCATTCTATGTTCTCGCTTCAGGAAAGAAGAAACCGATGACGCGCGTCTGAGCGGCTTCGAGCCGGTAGAAGAGGTTGGGGCAGAGCAGTCAAGGTGCGTCTGTCGGCCTACAGGTTGTCCGAGACGGCCGTACCGTCAGGAGAACCGAGGCCCGTACAGGGATCCCAACCTGGGCCGGCACTATATTTCCCGTTGGTTCCGCTGACGATATCGTTGAAGCCGCCCGCGGAGAGTGTTTGACCGTAGAGCAGAGGATTTACAAAGCCCACGGGCTTGCCCAACTTCTGATTGGTGAGCGCAATCAAGCTAGCCCAAAGCGGGGCCACGGCGCTGGTTCCTCCTACGATCTGATTCGTTCCATCGACTCGGATCCGGTAGCCAGTATCGGGATCAGCATCGCCCGCGACATCGGGCACGCCGCGTCCTGGATTATTCGGCGGGTTCACCGAGGGGGGAACGTTCGCGTCGTCCTGATAAGAAGGTACCGGGAAGAACGCGCTGACCCCTCCGCCGGTGGCGCCGGCGTTGCTCGGATTTGGACTGTTGGGCGCATCATTCCACACGGTCTCATCGGTGATGCTCCCATCGGATGATTGCAGAGAGGAGCCGCCACAGGCCAGCACATAAGGGCTGGACGCCGGAAAATCCACATTCGCGCTCATTCCAGGAACGCCGTCGGTATAGCCATTGTCGCCGGCTGCGGTGCAAATCGTAATTCCCATTGCGGCCGCCGCCTTGAACTCAGAGTTTACGGCACGAAGCGCCTGCCGAGTCCACGACTGCTCCGGTCCGCCCCAACTGATCGAGATCACTGACGGATTGTGGAAGGAATCGTGAATCGCGGTACTGATTCCGCGCAACCAGCCTTCGGTTGTGTTGGGAACAAAATAAACGACGATCTGCGCTCCAGGAACAATGGAGGCGATCACTTCAATGTCCAGCATTACTTCCATGTCGGCGCTGTTTGGAGTGGAAGGGTTGTTAGCGGCTCTTCCAACCGAGACGGCCACAATATTTGGGGGCGTGGTAATTCCCAGATCCTGAAAGTAGGTATTGAGATCGTTCATCGTATAACCACCGCCGAATTCGATGATGCCTACGCACTGCCCCTGGCCATCCACCTGGCCGTCGATGCCGGTCGGATAGTTGTATAGCTCGGCGACCTGGGGAGGGTAATATGAGGAAGGTGCGGCAGCTGGCGAAGAAGCGGCAGACTGGTACCCAAATTGAGGCCGCTGTTGCTGCTTTGTCCGGAGATGGTAACGCGCCTGAGGCGTATTGTCGAAACCAAACACTCCTTCGATTATGTCCGACAGCTCAGCCGGCACAGAGACCGATCCAGTGTAGGAGCGAAACGTTCCCTGGGGAGACTGCAACGTTTGCAGTTGAACGTTGAAAGCTTTGGCGAGACTCCCGAGCTTTCCCGTGATCCTGACAATCCGCTTGGTTGGGCTGGTGGAGGAGATCGCCAAGCCATTCGAGGCAGCGAATCGCTCGACTGCATCAAGATCGTCCGGGTCGGCTGAGTGGCCCTGCGCGAACTCCTCGCGGCTGAGATACTGCCGGTCACTGACGCGAACGGTTCCCAGTCCTTCTACGACTGAATCCAGTGACTGGTTCGATGGGTCGCTCCTAATGTAAAGGGTGATATCCGCGACTTCATTGAGGTTCACATTGGGGCGAACCGTGTAGGCGCGCTGAATGCGAGGGATTTCGCTGTCCTTCACCGGAACAAAGTCTTTGGAGAATGGCATTGCTTGCGTCTCCTTATGCCTTAACGGGGCGCGAGAACCAACCTCGGGCCTTTGCGTCTCGACAGGGGATGGGCGATTGGTTCCTGCGGGCCGGTTACCAGGGGGAACGAAGTACACGCAGGACAGGCATTACCCACCAATTTGCGCCCCGCTTGCGAAGCGCCGTTCGCGGTCGAGCAATTGAACCTTACTGGGGCTTCAATCCTTCCTCGTCGTCTTCCTCTTCGACGACTTTGGAACGGAAAACGTGGTGTTCACCACGATCACGCTCGCGGTCACAGTCGCGATCCCCAAGAAGCAACATGAGCAGAGGCAGCATGTTATTCGTCGGCGGAACTGGAGTGCCTGACGTACCCGCAGCTGCTTGCGCTTGCGCCTGCTGTGAGGCAATCAAGGCCAGAACAAGCGCGAACTTGTCCGATCTTCCACCCCGACCGCCCAATAAGATGAAAGGCAAAATGCTGTTCAAATCGATCCCTTGCGGGTTAGTCGCAAGCTGGATCAGAAGGAACTCTTCTATGCCTCTTTTTTCGCCGCCGAAGCACTTGTCGCGAAGCTTGTCCATCCACTCGTCACCCATGGTGGTCTCCTATATCCCGGCATTGCGGAATAATTTCGTGAACCGATCGTCAATGCCGCAATCAACCTTCGTGCAAACTCACGAAGCCAAACAAACATCCACAAAAACACGCTAACCCGCAGGCCAAGGACAAGGGCGAAACCCGACGGGGAAATACGCAGCCAAAACTACTCGCCCGCTGAGCCGCCTTTTCTTCGATTGGAGGCTCCACCAGAACTAGGAAGAGCCTCCGTTTCCGGGCTGTGAGCAAGGATTTCGTGCAGCGAATCGAAGTGGCTCTTGACCGCAGATGCCCACTGCCGCTTAACGTTTACCGCTTGCTGCAGCCGCTGTGCCGCCACCTGATGGCGCGCCGATTGCGCGGCGTTGGCGGGTTGCCGCGTCAAGAAAGCGGATACGCGGTCGCGCTGCGCTTGGGCGCGCTTCTCCCAAGCGCTGATGCGCGCTTGTGTCCGAGGCGCCAGGTTCGACACTCCAGTACTCGTTGCCATATAGACGCCCTCCTCACCCGGTTAGGATCGATGCTATGACCCTCGAAACCCTCCAACACGGACCACATCGGTCTCTCGTACCAGAAACTGAAGTGATTCCACAATAAGTTAGGAGAAGATTTCAGCGCTTAAATCGCGCCCCTGCAACTCTCGCTTTCATGAGATGCTGTCTAACCTTTGCTTTGGCGCGCATGGCTCGCTTCTGCGCCCTACCCGCCGCCCTGAGGTGAGCTCTAACCGCCATGCCACGTACTCTGGTTGCTCGCTGTCGTGCTGCTCTGAATCCTACTGCCATATAGCGCTCCTTTTCGATCAGATTTCCCAAGGGGAAATGCGGAACATCCTATCTCCGGTCCTATATTGTGTCAATACTAAAGTTATACATAGTTAGCGCCAACACCGCTTGAGATCTAACCTGACCTATCGCCTACAGCGATGCAAGAAAGTATTTAATAAGTTAAAGCAGGTATTTAAGAGTATGTCGTGAACTCATTGTGTGGCGTTTAATGTAATCAATGTGCGCAGCACGTCGTGTGAGGGTGCAAAACATTGGTAATAGCATGTGTATATTGCTATTCATGGTTGTTACGATCTACGAACCTAGTACCGCACGAAGTCACGGTATGCGAACGCCGATACATTCGTGATGAGCCTAAGTAAAGTAGTTACGAGCTAGTGCTATCCGTCTGCACCAACGGTATTACGGGTGCCGACCTAAGTGTAGATAGAGTTACGGTGTCATAACACAAATAAGTAAAGTCAGGGATAACGCAGAAGCTGACGAAAAAAAGAATAGTTAAGGTGTTACTAGTAGTGCTAGAATGCACATCCTCGCGGTACTTAGCCGAGATTAGGTCGGGTCCACATCTGAAGTATCTAGTTACACTCAGGTCAGATGCGGTGGGGCGCTTACGATGTCAGTCGATTGTCAGATCGTTTGTTTGACACTGCCAGGATGCAGGAATCACGGCATTGCTCTGGCTGCGAGCAAGGCTTTTGCTGAAGGCGTGCTCGATTTGTGCTTGATTCGCGACTGTATACCGCGCGCGATCTGATGGCGATGTTGGCTCGCGCGGGTGCTGCCCACTCCGGCGTGCGGATTCTTCCCACCGAGCTTTCTTCTGTCTGTATTCCGCAGGAACTCAAAACGATCATCGTTGCACATGAGGATGAGGTCGATCTTTGTGCGGTAGATCTTAGTTCGATTGTTCAAAAAGCCAGGGCCGCAGGACGGAAGGTGTTACTCGAAGTCACATCAGTGGAGGCCGCGAGGTTTGGCGAATCGCTTGGCGTGGATGGTCTGATCGTAAAGGGGAATGAGGCCGGCGGTTGGGTTGGGCAAGAAACTACATTTGTACTTTTGCAGCGGGTACTGCGGACGGTGAGAGTGCCGGTGTGGGCTCAGGGCGGAATCGGGCTGCACACGGCTCCGGCTTGTTATGCGGCCGGCGCTGCCGGGGTGGTGTTAGATTCACAGCTCGCTTTGGCGCGAGAGTCGTTGCTCGACGACGAATCCGCGGCGGTCCTGGCGCGGATGGACGGTTCGGAGACGGTCTGCCCGGGAGCGGAGTTGGGAGCAGCGTGTCGTGTGTACTGTCCGGGCGGGCGTTCGCAAGTGGAGCGTCTGCGCCGAAGGGCTGAAGAGCTATCTTTGTGCAACCCACCGGACGCTGCATCATGGCGAAGATTCATCGCGGATGAAGCCAGCAGTGATCGGGATGGGCTATGGCTCATCGGACAAGACGCTGCTTTTGCGGCATCGCTCGCGACGCGCTATCGCACGGTGCGGGGCATCATTGAGGCTTTTCGCGGGGCAATCCGGGAGCAGGTCAAGGCCGCGAAGAAAGCCCGATCGATTGCGCCGGATTCGCCTTTGGCCCGTTCCCACGGGACGCGGTATCCGATTGTTCAGGGGCCAATGACGCGAGTCAGCGACACCGCCGACTTCGCGCTCGAAGTGGCAAATGCTGGAGGTCTGCCGTTCCTGGCTTTGGCGCTGATGCGGGGATCGGAAGTTTCGGCTCTGATGGAGCAGTGCCGCTCCCGGCTGGAAAAACGCCCGTGGGGAGTTGGCATCCTTGGTTTCGTTCCGCAGGAGCTACGCGACGAACAGATCGAAATTGTACGTCATTGCGGTCCACCCTTCGCACTGATTGCAGGCGGCCGGCCCGACCAGTGCCAGGAACTGGAGCAGGCGGGCATACGGACCTATTTACACGTACCTTCACCAATTCTGTTGCGCACCTATCTGGCGAGTGGCGCCCGGCGATTTGTATTTGAAGGTCGTGAATGCGGCGGGCATGTGGGTCCGCGGTCCAGCTTCATCCTTTGGGATTCCATGATCGACACCTTGCTGGAATGCCTGCCGCCGGAAGCGGAGGACTGTCACGTGCTGTTTGCCGGGGGGATACACGACGCGCTCTCCGCGTCTATGGTTTCTGTTCTGGCAGCGCCCCTGGCGGAGCGTGGAATTCGAATCGGCGTTCTGCTGGGCACGGCGTACTTGTTCACCCGAGAGGCGGTAACGTCGGGCGCGATTGTTCCAGCCTTCCAGGAGGAAGCTCTGGGCTGCTCCGCCACAAGGCTGCTGGAGAGCGGTCCTGGGCACTCGATCCGCTGCGTGAATACGCCCTATGCGGAGTTCTTTGAACAGAAGAAGCGTGATCTCTGCGAGGCGGGCAAAGATGGGGATGAGATCCGCAGCGCGCTTGAGGAACTGAACCTGGGGCGGCTAAGGATCGCATCGAAGGGCATCCGGCGGGCCCACGAGGGAAAAGATGCGCGCAATTTCCAAGGTTTGACGGCGCAAGAGCAGAAGCGTGAAGGAATGTACATGATCGGTCAGGTGGCGGCTTTGCGCGATCAGGTCTGTTCGATCAAGGAGCTGCATGAAGACGTGAGTGTCGGGGCATCGAATCGAATTGAAGGTATTCCCGATGAGGAGGCCGCGGTGTCGACGGCCCCGTCGAGGCCGGGGGTCGCGATCATCGGCATGGGTTGTTTGTTGCCGAAAGCCCACGACTTGCAAACCTACTGGGAGAATATTCTCGGCAAGGTGGACGCGGTTACGGAAATTCCTGGAGATCGATGGGATTGGCGAAAGTATTTCGATGAAGATCCCAAGGCGAAAGACAAAGTGTACTCACGATGGGGTGGTTTTCTTGGTGAAATCCGCTTCGACCCGTTGCACTACGGAATGCCACCCAGCAGCATCCCATCGACCGAGCCTCTTCAGCTGCTGACGCTGGAAGCAGTGCGAATGGCGCTGGCAGATGCCGGCTATGCGGACCGTCCATTTCCGCGCGAGCGCACAGCCGTGATCCTCGGAGTGGGCGGTGGAAGCGCCGACCTCGGCTTGCAGTATGCATTTCGCGCGGCCCTGCCAATGTTTTCGGATTCGATTCCACAGGCAGCGATGGCCAAGCTACCGGAGTGGACCGAAAATTCTTTCCCCGGCATTTTGCTGAACGTCGTGGCCGGCCGGGTTGCCAATCGATTTGATCTCGGCGGCGTCAATTACACCGTCGATGGAGCTTGTGCTTCATCGCTGGCGGCTTTGTATCAGGCGGCAAGAGAACTTGAGGCGGGATCCAGTGATCTGGTAATCACCGGCGGTGCGGATACGCTGCAGAGCCCGTTTGCTTACACGTGTTTCAGCAAGACCAGCGCTCTTTCCCCTCGAGGACGCTGCCGCACCTTCGATGAAAGCGCCGACGGAATCGCGATTTCAGAAGGCCTGGTGATTCTGGTGCTGAAACGCCTTGCCGATGCGGAGCGCGATGGTGACCGGATCTATGCAGTCGTGAAAGGCGTGGCAGGTTCGAGCGACGGCAAGGACAAGGGGCTGACCGCACCGCGGCGCGAAGGTCAGATGCTGGCGCTGGAACGCGCTTACGCACAGGCAGGGATATCACCGAAGGATGTTGCTCTGGTGGAGGCGCACGGCACCGGAACTGTCGTTGGAGATCGAGTGGAGATTGAGGCCTTAACCGAAGTGTATCGAAATGCGGGCGCGGCGGCTCGGAGCTGTGCCGTCGGATCGGTGAAGTCAAACATTGGCCACACGAAAAGCACGGCCGGTGTTGCGGGTCTGGCGAAGGCAGCCCTGGCCCTTCATCACAAGATCCTGCCTGCCACAATCGGAGTGACCAAGGCTAATAAAGTGCTGTCACCGGAGAGCCCCTTCTATGTGAACACCGAAACGCGGCCGTGGATCGCCGCGGCGAACGGAAATCCGCGCCGCGCAGCCGTGAGTGCATTCGGGTTTGGAGGGACGAATTTTCACGCAGTGTTGGAAGAATACCCTGGCACTGAAGCCGATGGCGGGGAGAAATCATCAGGCGGGACATGGCCGAGCGAGTTGCTGCTATTTACCGGCGATTCGCGTGCGGAGTTGTCGGCGACGTTGCGATCGCTCGAGGAGGCGTTGGAGCGTGGCGCGAGCCCGAAACTTGCGGATCTCGGCTACACGTTGTGGCAACTTGCGCGCCGCCCTGCCAACGGCGATTCAAAGGTAAGACTGGCGGTAGTCGCCGGTTCGCTGAGCGACCTGCGCCAGCAACTGGCTGCGTGGAACAAATCAAATGGCGATGGACCGGAAGAGGTGATGGCGTGCCAGGCCCGGGGGATTTATTTCTGCGAGACGGGGGAGAACAGCGGCAAGCTGGCATTTCTATTTCCCGGGCAAGGCTCGCAGTATCCCGGGATGCTGGGCTCGCTGGCAATCCATTTTCCCGAGGTTCGCCGTCAATTTGAGTTAGCCGATGCCGCGCTCGCCGGCCGTTTTCCTCGTCCGCTGAGCAGCTATGTTTTCCCACCTCCCGGATTCAACTCCGCGGAAGAGCTTGCTTCACGACAGGCGCTGACCAAGACCAATGTTGCTCAACCCGCCCTGGGCGCGGCGGGGCTCGGGCTGTTCCGGCTGCTCGAAGGGTTGGGCGTTCATCCCGATATGGCCGCCGGCCACAGCTACGGAGAATATGTTGCGTTATGTGCCGCGGGCGCGTTCCCGGACGAAGCTCTATACGATATTTCTGAAGCTCGCGGCCGCTTCATCCTTGCGAATTCGACAAGTGAAGACGTTGGCATGGCCGCCGTAGCGTCCGACCGCAAAACTGTCGAAGAATTATTGCGCCCGGTCGACGGCGTCTGGATCGCGAACCTGAACGCTCCAAACCAAACGGTTGTCTCAGGCACCAGGGGAGGTATCGAGCAAGCATCAGCCCGGTGCGAAGCGGCTGGTCTGACGGTGCGCGTGCTCGACGTATCGTGCGCATTTCATTCGCCGTTGATCGCCGCCGCTCGAGACCGCCTGGCAGAAGCACTCGGCGCTCTGAAATTCTCGCCTCCGAGATTTCCTGTCTTCTCTAACTCTACCGGTGCGCCATATCCCTGCGAATCTCCTGGCATGGTGGAATTGTTATCGAACCATCTCGTGAGTCTGGTCAACTTCTCGGGCGAGATCGAGTCCATGTATGAAGCGGGTGCGCGCATTTTTCTCGAAGTGGGTCCGCGAAATACCCTGACCGGATTGGTCGGGCAGATCCTGAAAAATAGGCCGCATGTCGCTGTTGCACTCGATGTGCCCGGCCGTCCCGCGATTCCGCACCTGCTGAATGTGCTGGGTCAACTTATTACGCTCGGCTTCCCACTCCAATTGGACCGCATCTTCCGATTGAGGAAAGCGAGGTTGCTCAATCTCGCTTCGCTGGTTGAGGACACGCGTGAAGCGGTTCTGCCGCCCACAGCTTGGCTGGTAGATGGCGGCAAGG
Source organism: uncultured Acidobacteriaceae bacterium (assembly GCA_963827005.1). Lineage (GTDB taxonomy): Bacteria > Acidobacteriota > Terriglobia > Terriglobales > Acidobacteriaceae > Sulfotelmatobacter. Next base: position 1,041,386 of record CAWGZD010000001.1, on the reverse strand, counting down.
CGCGGCTAGCGTCGAGTCCCAGACCAGTGGAGGCTGCAGAGATTGCCGCTCATGAGGAAATAATCTCCGGTATACAAGCCACTCGCACTTCGCTGCCGGCCATAACTCCCATTGAGCCGCCGACTCTGTCGCCCGGCGACTCGAACGGCCACACTGATGCCGATCATATGCTCGCGCAGTTTCAGCAGGTCATGACGAAGATGCTGGAAACGCAGCGCGAAGTAATGCTGGCATATCTTCAAAGTAGAGAAAACGGGAATCGATCGCACGCTGTCATTCCGGACGCAGGCGCGACGCGGGCGTCCGAGGATGTGATCCGTCAAATTCCAGCGCCTCCGTCCAGTTCGCAGCCCGACGGTGATCAACCTGTTATGGAGCCTGTCGCCGTGAAGTCGTCTTCGCCGGAGAAGATGAGTATCGGCCAACGTTTACTGGGGATTGTGAGCGAACGGACAGGCTATCCAGTCGACGCGCTCGGTCTCGATCTGAAAATCGAAGCCGATCTGGGCGTGGACTCCTTGAAGACTTCCGAGATTCTGGCCGCATTCCAACAGGCGTGCAGCGCGGCGGAACAACCACTGGTTCGCGCATGCATGGAGCGGTTGACGAAGGCGCGGACACTTCGCGCCATGATCGATTTGATCGAGGCCGCACTCAGCAGCACGGGAGCGGCGGATTCCGCGATTGACGCCACACCGTCTCCCGTTCCTAATGCAGCATCCCCTGATGCACCGTCACCCGATACCACATCACCCGGGCCACAACCTGTCTCCGCCGAAGTTGAGCACCCCCGGCTGGTTCCGCGATCCCGTTTGGTCGCAATCGAGGCGCCTCCCTGCCGCTCGCGGGAATTGGCGAACGGATCATTCCTGGTTACAGATGACGAACAGGGCGTCGCGGTTCTGCTCGCCGCAGAACTGCGACGTCGCGGCTCGCGGGTTTCGCTGGTGCGCTTCGAACCTACCTTCAGTGCCGGCGATGGTGACACGTATGCCGCGGATCTCGCCGCCCGTGAAGCTGTCTCGCAACTTGTGGGGCTCGTGAGGCAGCGCCAGGGTCCAGTTTCCGGGATTATTCACCTGCTGCCGAATAAAACAGGGACTGGCTTTGAGAACATGAATTCGGATTTATGGCGCGCGCGCCTCGACCTGGATGTAAAGAGCCTGTTCTTGCTCGCCAGTGCGGCCGCGGTGGATCTTAAGGCGGCCGCATCCTTGGGCGGCGCCCACCTGGTTTCCGCTACGACGATGGGAGGCTCTTGCGGGATTGAGCCACACCCTTTCCCGCTCGTGCCCAGTCAAGGGGGAGTGGCGGGGATACTGAAATGCCTGGCGCTGGAATGGTCCGGTGTTCAATGCAAAGCGGTCGATTTCGAAAAGGGTCGACCTGCCTCGGAGCTAGTGCATTTGCTGCTCGACGAGATTTCAGCAGCCGACGGTGAAGTGGAAGTCGGATATTACGGGTCGCAGCGCTTCGTGCTCAGGTCGGTTGCAGCCCAGCGGGATGAGATCCCAGCGGCAACGCAATCCATCGATCGCAACAACGTGATTCTCGTGACTGGCGGCGGTCGAGGCATTACCGCCGAACTCGCACGAGAACTGGCCGCACAATACCAGCCCAGGCTTCTGATTGTTGGCCGATCGGCTTTTCCCGAGGCTCCCGAAGATGCGTTGACTGCCGGCCTGAACTCTGCGCAGGAAGTGAGAGCGGCTTTAATTCGCACAGCAAAATCGGGATCGAAAATGACTCCCGCGCAGGCCGATGCTGAGTGCCGGCGAGTATTTGGCAACCGCGAACTACGCAGAAACTTGAGTGCGATGCGTGACGCCGGCGCCTCCGTTGAATACTTCTCGGTGGATGTCCGGGACGAGGCGGCGTTCAGTGGATTGATCCGGTCGCTCTACCGGACTTACGGACGCATCGACGGCGTAGTGCACGGCGCAGGCGTCATCGAGGACAGACTGATTGAGGATAAAACACCAGAATCTTTTGATCGAGTGTTCGACACAAAAGTTAGCAGCGCTTTTACGCTCACCCGGGTGCTGGATAGGAAGTCGCTGAAGTTTCTGGTGTTTTTCTCATCCATCGCGGCCTGCTTCGGCAACACAGGGCAGGCAGATTATGCGGCGGCGAACGGTGTGCTCGACAAGTTGGCTGCTCATCTCGACCGCTCATGGCCGGCTGATGTTCTCGATCAACTGGGGTCCTTGGGCGGAAACGGGTATGGTTTCACCCGCACTCCATGGTCGATTTCTGGCTCGTGGCATTGATCCGATTGCGACTCGCGATGGTATTCAGTCCTTGGAATGGGAAATGCGTAATCGACGGAAAGGTGAAGGAGGAGTGATCCTTGGGCGCGGGCCGTGGAGCGATGGCCGGCTCGCCGCCTGAGGCAAATCTTCCGAGCAGATTCGATTGGCTGAGTATTCATGAAGAATCCGAAAACAACCCGCGGCAATTCCGGTTCGCACGCCGAGCAGGATGTTGCGATTGTCGGTATGGCTTGCCTCTTCCCAGGCGCCTCGGATGTGCAGGTCTATTGGGAAAACATTATTTCCAAGGTCGACGCAGTTGCAGACGCTCCGCAAGACTGGGAAGGTTTGGAATACTACGACCCGGATTCGCGGGCCAACGATCGCATTTATTGCAAGCGCGGCGGCTTCCTGAAAGAGGTGCGCTTCAATCCCACCGATTACGGAGTGATGCCGCGGGCAGTCGACGGAGCCGACCCGGACCACTTCATCGGATTGATGGTTGCCGCCCAAGCCCTGGCCGACGCCGGCTATGGGGATGGCGCAGTCGTCAACGAGCGCACACAGGTGATTGTGGGCCGCGGAACTTATATCAACCGAGCCTTCACAAACCAGTTGCAGCACTGTCTGGTCATCGACCAAACGCTGCGGTTACTCAAGGAAATCCATCCCGAGCACAGCGATGCAGAACTGCGGGAGATTAAGGCGAAGCTCAAGGAGAGCCTTGCCCCGTTCAACGGCGAAGTTGCACCCGGCCTGGTTCCGAATGTCATGACCGGGAGAATCGCCAACCGCCTCGATCTGATGGGAGCCAACTTTACCGTCGATGCCGCCTGCGCATCTTCGCTTCTTTCCACCGAGTTGGCGGTACAGGCGCTGGTGAGCGGCAAATGCGACATGGCTCTGGCGGGCGGCGCGAATGTGGCCACCGCTGCGCCAACCTACATGTTGTTTTGTCAGTTGGATGCGTTGTCGCGGACTGGATGCATCCGTCCCTTTGACCGGGATGCGGATGGGACGCTGCTCGGCGAGGGCTTTGGAATGTTGGTCCTCAAGCGACGCGCGGACGCAGAGCGTGACGAGGACCGGATTTACGCGCTCATCAAGAGCGTCGGTGTCGCGAGCGATGGTCGCGCTCGTGCTCTGCTGGCTCCTCGAGTGGAAGGGGAAGAGCTCGCGATCCGCCGAGCTTACGAAATCGCCGGCATTTCGCCCAGCACGGTGGAGTTGGTGGAAGCCCACGGGACGGCGACTCCCGTCGGCGACGGCGCCGAGATTGAGGCGCTGGGCAGAGTCTTTGGCGCGCGGAACGGCCGTCGACCGTCCTGTGCGCTGGGCAGCGTGAAATCCATGATCGGCCACCTCATTCCGGCAGCGGGAATCGCGGGCCTGATGAAGACGGCGCTCGCGCTGCATCACCGAGTGCTACCCCCTACTCTCCATTGCGAGAATCCCAATCCCAAGTTTGGATTGGAGCAAACGCCGTTTTACATCAACTCCGAGGCACGCTCCTGGATTCACGGTGCTCTGACTCCACGACGAGCCGGGGTTAACGCTTTCGGATTCGGCGGCATCAATGCGCACGCAATTCTCGAGGAGTATCGCCCTCATGAGTCCTGAGCCGAGGTCCTATCACCGCCAATGGCCGGCGGAGGTTTGCACTTTCGCTTCGCGCTCGCGCGAGGGTCTGATCGAGCAACTGAAACAACTTGCCGCATTTCTCCACTCCGGTCTTCACTCCGGCCCCCAGGTCACGTTGAAGGACTTGGCGTACACCCTGAATATTGTGGAAACGGTAGCGTCCACGTGCCGGCTCGCCTTTGTGGCCGCGACTTTAGCTGAGGCCGAGGAGCGCGTCGCTTCCGCGCTCGAGCGGTTGTCACGGCCGCACTGCAATCGTGTCAACGACCCCCGTGGAATTTATTTCTGCGAGAATCCTCCGAGGGCCGAGGGCCGGGATGAGGGCCGGTGCGCTTTTCTTTTTCCTGGCGAAGGTTCCCAGTACATCGGGATGCTGGCTGACGTATGTCTGTGGTTTCCACAGGTGCGCGATTGGTTTGACCGGATGGATCGGGCATTCATCGACCATCCCAGAGGCTATACCCCGAGCCAGTTTGTTTTTCCTCTCCCGGGTGAAGCTCAACAAGACGCCGCAACCGACAAGTTGTGGCAGGCGGACGGAGCGGTAGAGGCTGTGTTCGCAGCCAGCCAGGCGATGTTGGCGTTGCTTAAGAGTCTGAAGATTAAACCCGATGCCGTGGTGGGGCACAGTTCGGGTGACTATTCGGCGCTCTTTGCTTCGGGTGCGTTCCGAACTTCGGGAGAGCTTCAGTTCATACAGCAGGCACGCGAGTTCAATCGTGTCTACGAAGAATTTCTAGCGCGCGGCGGGGTTCCCGAAGGAATCCTTCTGGCCGTCAACAGCGCAGACCCGGCCCTGCTGGCCGCGGTGATCGAACAGAGTAGCGGCACCCTGCATCTGGCTCTCAACAATTGTCCACACCAGGCGATCCTTTGCGGCACGGAGGAGTCCACGAAACGAGCCTGCGAGCAGATGCGGGATGCCGGAGCAATCTGTGAAGTGCTGCCTTTCGCGCGCGCATATCATACGCCGGCGTTTGATCCTGTTTCACAACGTTTGTATGAGGTGCTGCAAAATGTGGAACTCACTGCGCCGGAAATTCCAGCGTACTCCTGCGTGACGGCCGAACTTTATCCCGCCGACCAGGAGGAGATGCGAAAACTCGCCGCCGAGCAATGGTCGCGGCCGGTTCGATTCCGCGAGACGATCGAGCGCATGTATGAGGCAGGGATCAGAATTTTTGTCGAGGTCGGTCCGCGTGGAAATTTAACCGCTTTCGTGGAGGACATTCTGCGCGGCCGGCCGCATGTGGCGGTTGCGTCGAATATTGCGGGGCGGTCCGGGATGGTGCAGATCCAGCATCTGGTTGCGCAGTTGTTTGCTTCCGGCGTGCCCATGCGTTTGGATGAGTTCTACGCCCGCCGGGAACCTCGATCGATTTCTTTTGCACTGACTACAAAAATCAAGGCAGCATCGCCCGCGGCTGATCTGACGTTGTCTCTGCGCCTGCCATCGCTTCAACTTCCACCGCAGGTGCAGGGCGCGGCTGCCGGGAGCACGAACGGTTCACAGCATGTAGTCAAGGTCCCAATTCCGCACGTCGTGGAAGCGATGCCGCCCATGCGCGCACCTCTGGTTTCTCCTCGCGCTCAGATACTCGAGAGCTTCTTCCAGAACACGACCAGGATGCTGGATGCCGAGCGCGAGGTCATGACCGCATTCCTGACATCACGCGCGCCGCGCTGCCCCTCAGCCCCGTCTGACATCCCCGCGCCCCTCGAAGCGTTTTCGCTTTTGGCGAGCAATCTGCCTTTTGCCAGAGACTTAGTGTCGATCGTCCCCGGTCGCGAAGTGAAGGTGCAATGCGAAATCGATCTCTCTGAAGACCTGTTCCTGAGGCAGCACACGCTTGCCGGAAAGATATCGAGCATCGACGACGGCCTGGTTGGACTGCCGGTCATTCCGCTCACCGTCAGCATGGAAATCCTCGCTGAAGTCGCGTCGTTGCTGGCGCCGGGGCGAGTGGTCATCGGCATGAAAGATGTTCGGGCATCGCGGTGGCTCGTAGTCGAGCGAGAGCGGCTCTCTCTCGAAATCACTGCGCAATCCACCGATGGAGGCAAGGAAGTCCGAGTCGCACTGCGGGAATCGCCCGCGGACGACACGGCGGGCCGGCGGGAAGCGGAGCCGGCCGTGACTGGAACGGTTTTACTCGCGCCAGCCTATCCTCCAGTTCCAACGTTTGTTCCTCTGGAACTGTCCAATGGCCGAGCTTCTAAGTGGCAGGCTGGGCGGATGTACGAAGGCACTGGAATGTTCCATGGCCCTCTCTTCCAGGTTGTTTCCGGCCTGGACTACACCGGCGCGGATGGCGCGCAAGCGACCTTTACCGGACGCTCGATCGAGGGTTTTTTTCAAACGAAAACAGGACGCCAGTTAATTGACCCGGTCACGCTCGACGCCATGGGACAGGTAGTTGGCTACTGGATCGGAGATCACTTTGACACCGGGTTGAGTGTGTTTCCGTTCCGGTTGGCCAGCCTGGACCTTTATCGCGGCCCGCTCGGGGCTGGTGAAACAGCTAAGTGTCGTGTTCGAGTTCTATCCATAGATGAGCGGTGGATGCGCAGTGACATAGAAGTCGTCGCTGCTGATGGCAAGCCTGTCGTGCGAATGACGGGATGGGAAGACCGGAGGCTTGATCTTCCGCGCCGGTTTTACGACTTCAGGATTTCCCCCGTCGATGTATTTCTTTCCGATCCATGGAACGTTCCGGTTGAAGTGCTGCCGGATCCGGAGGGCTTCCGCTGCGCAGTGCTCGAGGGCCTACCAGAAGAGATATTCGAGGCTCATGGATCGATCTGGCTGCTCGTGCTGGCCTACATGGTCCTGAACCCCAGCGAACGGCAGTTCTGGCGGACGCTAAAGACTTCCAGCGAGAGGCGAGTCGAATGGTTGCTGGGGCGAATTGTGGCGAAGGATGCGGTTCGCCGGCTTTTGCGGGAGACCGCTGGCCTCAGGTTGTGTCCCGCAGATATCGATATCGCGGCCGACCCATCCGGCGTGCCTGCAGTGAAGGGTCGATGGGCGAAGGATGGGGACGTGCCGGCGGTTTCGATCTCGCACTCCGGCGGCCTTACGATCGCGGTCGCGGGAAGGAGTTCGAAGAGTCTCGCGGTTGGGGCGGATGTCGAACAAATCGGAAGGATAAACGCCGAAGTAGAACGCCTTGTGCTTTCAGCCGGAGAGCGGGAACTCCTCGCCGCAATGGACGAGGAGACCCGCGCAGAATGGGCAACGCGGCTGTGGTGTGCGAAAGAAGCTGTGGGCAAGGCTCTGGGCCGCGGAGTATTCGCCGGGTCTGGGGAATTGCAAGTGTCTGGTCTCGACATCCCCACCGGACGGGTCAGTGTGTCCGTCTCGGAGGAGATGGCTTTGCGGCAACCTCACAGCGGCAGTGTTGTTGCTTATACCGGAGTTGAAGGCGCTCATGCCTTTGGAACCGCATTGGTCTAATGCAGTCAGGACGGTTTAGATGCCAAACGCAAAGTTAGATGACGGAACGCGCGAAGCGGTGGCGAGCCACGTACTGGAAATACTGCGGAGCCTTGTGCAGGACGAAGATGCGACTCCAATCACCTTGGAAACTTCTTTGGGTGACACCGGCCTGGACTCTGTTTGCGTAGCCTGCCTGATCGGCGACATTCAGCAATCCTACGGGCTGCGGGATGCTCTTTATAAAGCGCTGGTGAAGCCCAGTGTGCCGGTCTTGACCCTGCGCGTCTCGCAGTTCGTCGATTGTGTCTATGAAACTCTGCCGCGTAACTGTGCGGCAGAGTAGAAGGTGTGCAATGAGCCGACTTAGGACCAGTTCGACCGTCTTAGTAGGATGGGATGGAGCGACCTTCTCGGTGTTAGAGCCGTTGATGCGGGATGGGACCATGCCGTTTCTGGCGCGGTTCGCCGCCGAAGGCGCCCGGGGGGTGCTGCTCTCGACCGTGCATCCTCTAACTCCGGCGGCCTGGACCAGCCTGATGACGGGCGTCTCTCCTGGCGAGCACGGTGTTTTCGACTTCGTGAAGGTCGATCGTCGCGAGGATCGCTACACTTACGTCCTAAGTACGTCGGGCGACGTGCGTTCCGAAACCGTTTGGTCGATCGCCGGACGGCACGGTTGCCGAGTGACCTGCCTGAATTTCCCATCGATGTTTCCGCCGCCGCCGATTCCCGGCTTTGTCGTTCCCGGGTTCGTGCCATGGCAGTACCTTCCTCGAGCCATCCAACCGAGTTCGTTATATCCGCGCATACGGGCCTTGCCGGGATTCGAAGCCCGGGCGCTCGCTCTCGATTGGGACCTGGAGCGCAAAGCCCTTCAGGGGCTTCCGGAAGAGCAATACGAGTCGTGGATCCGGTTTCACACCCTGCGAGAACAGCACTGGTTTGAGATTCTGCGAATGTTGATGTGCGAAGATCCGTGCCAGTTGACTGCAGTGCTTTTCGACGGCGTCGACAAGTTGCAGCACCTTTGTTATCACCTGCTCGACCCGCGTCAGAACAAGCGATTCGATTCGCCCTGGGCCGATAACATTCGCCGGCAGTGCCGCGAATACTTCCGTCAATTGGACGAATTTCTGGAGAACATCGCAATGCTGGCGGGAAGCGACGCGCGAATTTTTATCGCTTCGGACCATGGGTTCACCAGCGCCGGCAACGATATTTTTTATGCCAACGTATGGCTCGAGCAGAATGGCTATCTCCGGTGGGCTGACGGTGTGCCCCTCGACCAGGACCGCCGCCTCACTCTCGATGGTCACTCTGGCTCCGACACCATGTTCGACTGGACCGCAACGAAGGCGTTTGCCCTTACGGCGAGCAGCAATGGAATCTACATCCGCAAGGCGGAAAAGGCCGGCCCTGGCGTGCCCGAGTCGGAGTATGAATCGTTCCGTACAGGGTTGGCGGACGCACTGCTGGCGCTTACCGACAGTTCGGGGGAACCGGTGCTGCAAGAGGTGTTGTTCCGTGAGCAAGCATTTCCGGGAAAGCGGATGCTTGACGCGCCCGATCTTGTGCTTGTCTTGCGGGACCGCAGTTTTCTTTCCGTGTTGCGTGCGGACGCTCCTCTGAAGTCGCGAGTGGCACCTTACGGTACACATCATCCAGAAGGCGTGTTCCTGGCCCGCGGTCCAGGGATTCGGGCGGGAGCCGAGATTCCTGCTGCTCCGATTGTGAGTGTCGCTCCAACTTTGCTGTACAGCCTCGGGATCCCCATCCCGGAGGAGATGGAAGGCAAGGTGAACATCGCCGCATTCGAAAGATCGTTTGTGGCCGCAAACCCGGTTTGCAAAGAAGCTCGCACAGAAGTTCACGAGGGAGCCGCAGAGGCGTCCGCAGCGCAGTACCAAACGGCAGCGCTGCTTACTCGCGAGATGGGCGAAGAGGAAGCGGTGATTGAGAGGTTGAAGGCCTTGGGCTACCTCGAATAGATGGAGGATTGAAAGGTGCCGAGAATCAGAATCAACGGGAGCATGCTGCACTACCAGCAACTCGGAGAAGGCAGGAATCTTGTCCTTATCCACGGGTTGCTGGGCAACCTGGCGTTCTGGTATTTCTCGGTGCTCCCCGAATTGCTACGGGACTTTCGCGTATGTCTCTACGACATGCGTGGTCATGGAAGAAGTGACATGCCGCGCAGTGGATATCGTTCCGCAGAGATGGCCGAAGACCTTCGCGGGCTGCTCGATCATCTCGGCATTGAACATGCTCACGTGGCGGGGCACAGTTTTGGGGGAGCCGTGGCTCTGCACTATGCTGCGCATTATCCGCAGCGGGTTCTCTCCCTGACTCTGGCCGATGCCTGGATCCCCGCGCTGCAGCGTCCGTTCCGCCGGCAATCGGCAACCTGGAAGCTGCAGCGTCGGAGGCTCCAACAAGCGGGCGTCCTGATGCCGGAGGCGTTACCTCTCGTTGCGTATGGCATTTTCGATGAGTTGAGGCGCAGTCGCGACCTTAAGTCGAGAGACGGCGCGGTTCATCCCTGGGCGGTGCCGGGCTTCAACGATTCCGTAGCCAAGCACTGGTCGGAGCTGATAAACACCACGTCGCTGCCGTCGGAGGTCTGCGATGCCGGGGATCTGACGCGAGATCGCATCAAGGAGATCTCAACTCCGGTGCTGGCCATGTTCGGTCAACACTCGCACTGCCTGCCGACGCTGCGAGCGCTCGAGAAGAATTTGCAAAATCACGAGGCCGCCGTGGTTCCGGGAGTGGGCCATTTGCATCCTCTTCTCCGGCCGCAAGTCTTTGCCGGCAGTCTCAAGCGATTCGTTCAGGACCATGTTCAGGACCACGCGCGGGAACACACGGATGAGAGCCAGGACAGCCTTGATCAACGACAGCTTTGACGCGACGAAGACATGCTCAACCTCAACGCCACAGCACGTTCTGGTTTTAGCCGCATTGCGACCGGCGGCTTCGGTGATCCGCACAACTCCTACGCTCATTCGATGGCATGGTTTCAGGGGAGCCTTTACGTCGGAACGTCGCGCGACCTGCTGGCGCTTCTGAAGTTGTTTCCTCCGCCGGAAGATCCGGCCGCGATGCGCCCCTGGCCGATTCAGGTTCCCGACAGCGTAGAGAAACTCGACTTGCGCGCTCAGATCTGGCACTGGACGCCGGCAAGGAAGACCTGGGAAATGGTGCACGTTTCTCCCGTGATCGAAGGCCGGAATGGGGGCAGGGTAGCGCGCGACCTCGGATATCGTGGCATGACCGTCTTCCAGGGACGTTCCGACCCCGTGCCGGCTCTCTATTTAAGCGGGATCTCCTCGGTTTCTCGCGGCACCGGCGCCCGCCTTCTGCGTAGTGTGGACGGAAGAAAATTCACGGCTGTTTCACAACCCGGCCTGGGCAATCCGCAAATCTCCACGCTACGGGCGCTGGTGCCGTTCGATGGCCATCTGTTTGTCGCTCCCGCCGGGGCAGGGAAGGCTTGGAACAGCACCAAGAAAGCAATCGTTCTCCGCTCGGTTGACCCTGTTCAGGGACTCTGGGAACCCGCCTGCGCACCGGGTTTCGGAGACACGAGCAACACCGGGATTTTCGAAATGCAGGTTTTCAACGGTTGCCTCTATGCCGGAACTTTTAACAACTCGGCTGGGTACCAGATTTGGAAAACACCCGCGACCGGACGCAAACCCTGTTCCTGGACCAAGGTGATCGAGCGAGGCGCGCATCGCGGAAACAAGAACGAGATGGCCATGAGCATGTGTGTGTTCAACGATGCGCTGTACGTGGGAAGTGGAATCCAGAACGGGGGCTATGATCGCACTTATCGCGTAGGCCCGGCCGCATCGGAGTTGATACGCATTCATCCCGATGGCACATGGGATCTCGTGGTGGGCGATCCTCGTCAAACTCCGCAAGGACGGAAGCTTCCGCTGAGCGGCATGCTAGCGGGCTGCAATAATTTCTTTAACGGCTATTTTTGGCGCATGGTGAGCCACAAAGGCTCTTTATATCTGGGAACGTTTGACTGGAGCGTGTTCTTGCCCTACGCCCGCAGTCCCGCCATGTTCGAATGGTTGCGCGACTATATCGATTTAGAGGGGGCCTGGAACATTGCCCAGACCCGCGGAGGGTTTGATCTCTGGCGCACCAACAACGGCGTCAAATGGTTCCCCGTGACGACCAGAGGATTCGGAAATCCCTACAACTACGGTGCCCGCACGATGATCTCTACTCCCTGCGGATTGTTTGTGGGCACGGCGAATCCGTTCGGACCGAAGGTTGCCGTTCAACTTCCGGCGAGGTGGGTGTACGTACCGAACCCGCGCGGCGGCGCTGAGGTCTGGCATGCGCCATAACTATTAGGAGGCACAACCGGCTGTTCGAATTCTCTGACAATTCTTCGTCCTCGCTCGCGGCAACGAAGCCGAACGGGGATCGAAGTGCGTTTGCTCAGGGATGTGGGGGAGTAACTCCGCACTGCATATGGATGAGCCGCCAACCAAACTCGTGAAGCGGCCGCTAAGACAGTCGCCGGTGAGATCCGTGCCCGGCGATCCGACTACACTTATGCCGGCGAGTAACTTCGGTCCGATTCCATTCGAGATATTTCGCCCCCGCGGCTCGGTCCGGGGACCAGCCATACTTTTCGTGCATGGAGCTTTTGGGCTGACTCCCAGCTACTATCCGTTTATTCATCATTTGGTGGAAAGCGGTTACGTAATCGTCGCACCTCTCTATTTCGCGCGCACGGGTACGGTGTGCGGAGGGCCAAAGGAAGTCGAAAAGCACTTTTTCGCGTGGGTGGGAAGTTTAATTGACTCGATGTTCGAGCTAAGATCTCGCGCAGACGTCGACTCATCGCGTGTCGGAATTGCCGGTATATCCCTGGGTGCATCCCTCAGTCTCGCCTTGGCCGCGCACTGCTCCGGCATTAAAGCCGTGGTTGAGTTCTTCGGGGAGGTGCCGGATCTTTCACTGGCGTCGCTCATGCCACCGACCCTGATTGTGCATGGCGGTGCAGACCGTCACGTGCCCCTGGCGAAGGTCCTCAAACTGGCGCATGCTTTGCGGCAAAGAAACACGCCTTGCGAGTTGGAGATCTATGCGGGACAGCGCCACGTCATCGGGACAATTGCGTTCCACCACGCAATGAGGCAGGCGACGGCATTCTTTGATAAGTACCTCAAGAACGAATGACTGAGTTAGGTTGGGCAGAAGCGAACGTCCCTGCGGAGTTCCCGCACCGCCGTCAATTTGGATTGAAGGCGTCGGTGAGAGATATGGTGGTGAGCGCCGCTTTGATTTGGTCGAGCGTCGCTGACGACTTGAGTCGAATCGTGATTGGCTCCGAGGGAAGCAAATCAAAGTAATTGTCCGCAGCCTCGACGTTGAGATCGCCAAACGACAAATACACGTTCCGGGCGAGTTGTGATGACTGCAGCGTGACGCTGTAATCTTCGCCGGCTTTAGTGAGGGTAGTTTCGATTTTGGGCCGGACCGGCAGCTCCAGGTTGTGCATTGCATCGAAGAATATAAGGTTGCGCGACACTTGCTTGCCAGCCATCGCCAGATCAAACACCAGGAAACTCTTGCGAAGATCGCCCTTTGCTGCGAGGGCCGCTTTGTCGACTGTGAAGTAAACTGCGTTCGACTGCGCCGGGATTTGAACGTCTTTTGTCTGTTCGAGCAAAGTGTTGCCCGAGAAGTCGAGCAGCCTCATGTGGATTGTCCCGGAGAGTGGCTGGAGCTTATCCGACACGACGTATACGTCCACTTTATCGTCGTGCAAGAAGGGCGAGATCAGCACATCATCGTAGAAGCGGCGAGCGTAGTAATGGAGGGCCTTCCAACGGCCGTAGTAATCGATGCTCGCCCACGAAGCCACGGGCCAGCAGTCATTCAACTGCCAATAGAGCGAGCCCATCGTGCGGGGGCGCTGCCGGCGCAAGTGCTCGGCGCCGATCTTGATGATCTCCGCTTGCTGCACCTGGCTTAGATAAACGAATGAAGCGAAATCCTTGGGCTCGCGATACTCGCGCAGCATGTAAGTCAGGATGCGTTCATTTCCACCTTTGTTTTTCTGGTGCGCCTGCATGACGGTGGAGCGAATATCGAAATCCTCCGGCTGGTTGGCAAACGTGCGGATGGTGCGCATCTCTGGGAAAGATTGAAATCCGTACTCCGACATGAAGCGGGGAAATTGTTTGGTATAGTCTGACGCGGGCGCTTGCTGATGCCAGACTGCCCAGTAGTGCATATCGCCGTTGTGCTGATTGTCGGGAATCTCTTCAAAGTTGGCGCTAGGTGAACTCGGCGTGTAGGGCACGGGATCGGCGTATTGCGCTGACGGCGCTCTTGAGGATGTCGGCGAACATAATCACGTAATCCTGCCAGACGCGATCGCGGGTTTCGGGAGAGATGGATGCTTTGAATTCCTGGCGGTCGCCCCAGTGCCACCAGCCGGTTTCGACTTCGTTATTTCCGCACCACACAACGATGCTCGGATGATCGCGCAGGCGCTTGATCTGGTCGATGGCTTCTTGCCGGACATTTTCTTGAAAGGAGACTCGCCCGGAATCATGTCTCCGCCGAACATGAATTCCTGCCAGACCATAATGCCGAGTTCATCGCAGATGTCGTAGAAATCATCGGACTCGTAATAGCCGCCGCCCCATTCGCGAACCATATTCATGTGCGCGTCGCGCGCAGCCTGGAGAATGTTGCGATGAATCTCCGGAGTGACGCGGTTCGGGAAGCTATCGAACGGAATCACGTCCGCACCTTTGGCGAACACGGCAATTCCATTTACGACGAACTCGAAACTCCTTCCCCATTGGTCGGAGACGCGGCGCAGCTCGACAGAGCGCAGTCCGGTTTTCGTTTCGCTTGTGCTGCAACTTCGCGGCCGATATGGATCGCAGCGAAAAAGCGGTAACGGTTCTGCGCCCCATACCCAACCGGATACCACAGCTTAGGAGAAGCTATCCGCAGCGGGAACGAAATGTGATTGATGCCGGCGTTGAGTTGCAGCGTCTGGGTTCCGTCTGTGGTTTGTGGTCCGGAGAGTTCATCGTGAGACAGCGTCAGGGTAGCTGCTGTGGGCCGTGTGGCTTCGATCTCAACCTCGGCTGTGACGTTGGCCAGGTCGGAGGTGACGCTCTGCTGGTGGATATGAAAATTTTCAATGCGCAACGCATCCCAGGTTTCAAGACGCACGGGCTGCCAAATCCCTTCGGTCATGAAGCGCGGTCCCCAATCCCAGCCGTAGTTGTACGGTGCTTTGCGGGTATAAGGGGCAGTCGCGATGTTCTCTTCGTTCCCATAGTTATGAGTTGAGATCGAAGGCAAAATGTAGGGCAGCGACTTTACGTAAGGAATCATCTTCTCGATTGCCGAATGAAAAACAATCCGAAGCGTGTTCGAACCGGGCTTCAGCGGGGCTTTCGCGGGGACCCGCCAGCGGCGGAACATGTTGTCGGCATGCAGGATTGCCTGGTCGTTGAGATAGACGTCCGCAAACGTGTCGAGCCCCTCAAACACTAAATCGACGTGGTCGTGGGCGAGCGCGGCCGCATCCACTTGAAAGGTAGTTTGATATTCCCAGTCGGCCAGGCCAATCCACTGCAGGCGGAATTCATTATCCCGGTCGAAAGGATCAGGAATGAGACCGCTCTTGAGCAAGTCGGTTTGAACCACGCCCGGAACCTGCGCGGGATGCCACTCCTTCACATCGGATCGATCGGTGTTGGCCACGGCGCGAAATTGCCAGCCTGAATCCAGTGGGCGCGAGGAGGGCTCGGCCGCTTCGAGCGGCAATGCTACGGAGCAGCAAAACAGCGAAATCCCAAGAAGGCAAGAGACGAGCGTAGCCAGATTGCGAAGGAATGTAAGCCGAATCGATCTCATGTCAGCGAGCTCCGATCTAAAATAATATGAGTTCTACTAATGCGGTGGTTCTTGCTGCCCAGGCGCAGGCGGCTGGTTCGTGCCGGTCTGCAGACTCTGGAACTCCTGCATTTCATGCTGCGCCTCGGCCGTTTTTCCCTGTTTACGGTAGAGTCCTGCCAGCCCGAAGTGGGCCTGCGCTGCCAGCGAAGATTGCTTTTCGATGGAAAGAAGTTTGGTCCACGCCTTCTCGGCGGCGGCAGCATCGCCTTCAAGGGAAGCGGCTTTGCCCAATGAATACAGCGTCTCCGGCATGTCGGGCATCAACCGGTCGGCGCGCAGGAGTTCGGCCCGCGCCTCATGCGCTTTGCCTTGCTCCAGCAGAGCTTCTCCCAGACGGTATGCTGCTTCGGCATTACCGGGCTGTAGGGTGGCCTGCATCCGAAACTGCTCTTCCGCTTTGTCCCATTGGAAAGCGCCAGCATACACTTCACCCAGCGCCAGGTGAACCTCGGGCAGACCTGGCCGCAGGCGCAAGGCTTCGTGATATTCCTTTTCGGCATCGGGCATCCGTCGCAGCACGAAATAGTTTTCCGCCATGGCCTGGTGCGCGCGCGGGGAATCCGGATAAGCGGCCAGCAGGGTATCAATGGATTGCTTGGCGAGCAAACCGCTGGCGCGGCCAAGGTAGTAGAGCAGATCGGGATCGTTGGGGTGCGCGGCCTGCGCTGCCTGCAGGTTTGCGACTGCCTCCGGCAGTTGTCCGGTCTGGATTTCCGCAATGCCGAGTGCGGTTATGTCTTTCGCCCGTTTCAGGTGCGGAATGGCCTCGCTCGCATAACCCTGAGCGAGCAGCGCGTAGCCGAGCAACTGATGAGCCGGCAGCGAATCCGGGCTCAGCTCGAGCGCATGTTTGAGCGGCGCAATCGCTGACCCGTAGTCGCCCTTCTCCATGTAGCCCTGACCGAGGCTGATGAAGCCATCCGCGAATGACGGATCGAGTTCGGTCACCGTCTTGAACTCTCGGATGGCGACGTCGAACTGTCGTTGCTTGTCGGCCGCAATTCCAGCTTGCATGTGCTCGGCGGCCTGCGGCGATTCGATCTGCCCTGCCAGGGCTAACAGTAAGAGTGCGCGGATCACGGTTTCTCCGGTTCACGCACTTCTAGGAACTGGTCGGCGTGAACGTCGTTCAAGACCTGATGAATGCCAGAGGGCCAGGCAATCTCCACTTTTGCCTTCTCAGCGGTGCCCAGCCCGAAGTGGAGGCGCTTGTCGCTGGCCGAAAGATAACTGCCGGCCGTGGTGGCAAATCGGGTTTGCCCGTTCACTTGCACGCGAGCCCCCAAACCATCGCGGTTGCTGCGAGTGCCGCGGAGGGTAAGCACCAGCCAATGCTGTTTGCCGCCCCGGTTCAGGAACACTTGAGGATGGCCACCCAGAGTGGTTATTACGGCGTCCTGCCAGCCATCATTGTTCAAGTCGCCGAACGCGGCTCCGCGCGCCGCCACTGGGACCGTGCTGCCGGAATCAGTGCGCTCGAACCTTCCATTATGATTCATCGCCAATAGCGGCAATTCGAGATAATGAAGCGAAGGGTCGATATGCTCCACATTATCCAGTACGTGACCTTGGGCAACGAATAAATCCTTCCATCCGTCGTTGTCGAAATCCTCCAGGCCCACGCCCCAGCCGGAACTTCCACTCGAGAGTACGCCAAGTCCGGTTTCGAGACTGCGATAGCTGAACGAGCCATCTCCGTCGTTGTGATAAACGCCGTAAATTTCGCGAGGCAACTCGGTCACGATCACGTCGGGCCGGCCGTCGTTGTCATAGTCTTGAAAGACCACTCCCATCCCCGAGAGCCGCCGTCCGTCCTGGGAAAGAGCAGCTCCGGCTTCGAGACCAACTTCCGTGAAGGTTCCGTTTCCATTGTTGTGAAATAAATATTGCTGCATGCCGTCGTTCGCTACAAATATGTCAGTGAATCCGTCGCCATCATAGTCGGCGAATGCTACACCGAGCGCGCGCCCTTTCTTGCCGGCGATGCCGGAGCGTTGGCTCGCGTCGGTGAAAGTTCCATCTCCGTTGTTGTGATAAAGAATGCTGGTGGTGGCAGGGAACTCTTCGGGAGGGCAATAAGTGTGGTAATTGCCGCCGCAATCCTTGCTATGCTTCGTGTCCCACTCCATGTAGCGGGTCACGAAAAGATCCAGTTTCCCATCGTTATCATAGTCGAAGAATCCGGCTGAGACCGACCACCCGCCGGCCGCCACTCCCGCCTTTGCGGTTACATCGGTAAAAGTGCCGTCGCCGTTATTGTGGTAAAGGACATTTTTTCCGTAGCTGGTGACATAGAGATCGGGATAGCCGTCATTGTCATAGTCTCCGACCGCCACTCCCATGCCGTAGTTGCCGTCTCCAGCATTAGCCAGGCCGGCTTGTTGCGTCACATCGGTAAAGCTTCCATCCTTGTTCTGGCGATAGAGCCGGTTCCAGTAAAGTGGGTTATGACGGTCGAAATTCTCCGGGGTCTGCATGGGGCTGGCAACGTGCCCGCCGTTCACCAGAAAAATATCCAACAAGCCGTCATTGTTGTAGTCGAAAAGAGCCACTCCGCCGGGCATGGTCTCGATCAGATATTTCTGGGAGGTGGGAGAATTCTGCAACGTGAAATCCAAACCGCGGGGTAGCTTGACGTCGAAGACCGGCGCGGTGAGAGCCCCAGCCCACAGCACCGAGATCGCGATAAAAGATACGCGCAACAGAACGTTCCGCACCGTAGGTTTCCTCAGTCGCCCAGCATATCGCGCCAGCGAGTTCACTGCACAGAATCGCACGCTCAAAAAATGGTTCTTCACGGAGGATCGCGGCGGCGGCGAAGGCGTCGCTCGACCTTGCGAAAGAAAGTTCTAGGGCTGCCGCCGGGTCGATTCCCGTTCCACGAGCTTGGGTGGTATCAATATTTTTCTTGGCCGCATCGAGCCCTTCGCCCCAATTCGCTCGATGAGCAGTTCGGCGGCGAGCACTCCGATGGTGCAAGTTCCCTGATCTACCGTGGTCAGCGGGACCGCAACCTGGTCCGAGTAATGAATATTGCCGGCGCCGACGACGCAAATGTCGTCCGGTAGATTAAATTCAACTTCTAAGATTGCCCGCATGGCGCCGATGGCTACTGGGTCGTTGTAACAGAAGACTCCATCCGGAAAGGGGTTCAGGTCGAGCAGTTTCCGCATCCCGTCGTAGCCCGTGTCGTCTCGATGGCCGCCGGGCACGACATATTGCGAGTTCGGACGGATCCCGTGCTTGACCAGCGCTTGACGGTAGCCTGCCAGTCGTTCGGCGGCGATTCCCACTTCGGGACCACGGAGGTGAGCGATCCGGCGACAGCCTCGCGCGATCAGATGTTCCGTCGCCAGCCTGCCGATGGCGTGGTTATCCGCTCCCACAAAAGAAGCGCGTAGACCAGCGATGGGGCGGTCGATCAGAACATAAGGTACGCCCCGCTCTTGTACGCGCTTGAACATGTCTGGACGACGCTGCGTCTGCGAAGAAGCGATGATGAGTCCGTCAACCCGCCGGGCCAGCAGGGAATCGGCCTCATTCGCTTCCAGTTCCGGATCCTCCTCGAAACAGGAGATGACCACGTGATAGCCGTGCGGGCGGACGGTCTGTGCCACGGCGCGCGCAATTTCCGCGAAGAAAGGATGGGTGAACTCCGGCAGCAGAAGCCCAATGGTATAAGTGCGTCTCGTTACCAGGCTGCGCGCCACCCAGTTCGTCTGATAATTCAATTCCTTAGCGCGGCGCAGCACTCGGGTGCGCGTGGCAGCGCTGATCCGTCCCTGATTTCGAAGAACCTTCGACACCGTGACCACGGAGACCTTCAGGTCTTTCGCGATATCCATCATGGTCACAGTCATGACGCGACAGCATACCACCGTTTCAGGGTTAACGATTATTCACAGGGAAAACGGCGCATTTTCTCCTTGACAACGGTTGCTCATGTATTCAAAAATCCAGCCGTTCCAACGTTTGGGTAATTTCTGCACCGGAAAGAGTTTACTTATGCCAAGTCGCATACTCTGGGCCCTCGTTCTCTCGATAGGCATGCTGTTTTCTGCCTCCCTTTCTGTCTACGGCCAGAGCACTTACGGCGCGATCGCCGGGTCGGTTACGGATAACTCAGGCGCGGTAGTTACCGACGCCAAGGTGACCTTGACGAATCAGGGCACGGCTGAGAAGCGCACGCAATCCAGCGGCGCTGATGGGCTGTTCACGTTCGTGAACTTGTTCGCCGGCCAGTACCGGATTGACGTGGAAAAGCAGGGATTCAAGCACTTCGTCCGCTCTGCCATCGTGGTCGAAGTGCAGCAGACCACCAAGATTGACGCTTCGCTCCAGGTCGGCGAAGTCAGCCAGGTAGTCGAGGTAACGGCGGAGACTCCGCTCCTCCAATCTGAGACCTCTTCGTTGGGCCAGGTTGTCGAAGGGCGCAAGGTAGAGGAGTTGCCGCTGAACGGTCGCAATATCTTCAATATGATCACGGTTTCCCCGGCCGCGATCGCGCAGGGCGGGTCCGGTGGAACGCCGGTCAGCCAGAACCCATTTAGCTGGGGCAACTACCAGGTCGGCGGTTCTTTCGGTAATCAGAGCGCCGAGTACCTAGATGGTCAACCCCTGAACATCGGCTATATCAATCTCCCCATCATCATTCCAACCCAGGACTCGATCGGTGAATTCAAGGTTCAGTACAACGACCTCGGCGCCGAGTGGGGAAAGTTTTCAGGCGGCGTGGTGAATCTGAGTACTAAGTCTGGTACCAACAAATATCACGGCACAGCGTATGAGTTTCTGCGGAACAAGGCGCTGAACTCGAACGAGTATTTCTACAAGAGCCAGGAATTAGCAGCCGGCGATTCCAACACGCCACCACCCTACGTGCAGAACCAGTACGGGTTCGCTTTCGGTGGGCCGGTCATCAAAGATAAGACCTTCTTCTTCGTGAGCTGGGAGCAATTCCGGTTGCGAACCGGTTCGGTGCTCAGCACCACTGTTCCCTATACCGCGAATAGCCAATTCACGCCTGCTGGAGTCACCGGCGGAATGCGGGCTGGCGACTTCTCCTCATTGTGCGCCACGGGTTTCAGCGCGACAGGGATATGCAATGACCCTGGGGGCGCTGACCAGATTTATAACCCTTGGACGGCAGACCCAGTCACCGGTGCCCGTCAGCCCTTTGCGTTCAATCAGATTCCAACGACGCTTTTTAGCCCCGCTACGACAAAGATGTGGGATACATATTACGTTCCGCCCAACATTTCTCAGACTCAGTTTACGGGCGCCAATAATTTCACCAGCGCTACCAGTTCGGGCGGCAATACCAACCAGTTTGTGGGCCGCGGGGATCAGGTCATTAACAGCAACACTCGTCTATTCGGACGGTTCACTTATTTCGGTTTGCTTGATTTGCCCACGAACCCATTCCAAACGGGCCTCTGCAACGACCGTTGCGCTGAGGATTACCATACGAAGGCGTTGTCGATTGGCATCAACCATACCTTCACGCCGACCACCATCCTTGACGTTAATCTTGCGGCCAGCCGATTCGTCTATCTGCGCGCGCCCATCTTGTCGGGTTACGATCTGACCAATCTCGGTTGGACGGACGCCTATAACAGCCCTGCCAGCTCCATTCGTACACCCCCGACGCCGGCGTTCCCCTACCCGAACGACGTTGGAAGGTCGCAGGGCAACAGCGCAATTGGCGATCACAACACTCAGTACAACCTTTCGCCGCAGCTCACCATGATTCGTGGCAAGCATACGATTCAGGCGGGCGGCCAGTATGAGTTGGGCTTGGATAACTACTACCAGACGAACATCGCTAGCGGCGCTTTCGGTTTCGGTGGCGTCTGGACGTCAAGCACGGGTGGAACCAACCTCGTGACCTGCACCCAATGCGCATTCGCCGATTTCCTGCTGGGTCTTGGCGAGAACCAGGGAACTTTCGTGAACCAGACGGAGGGCGCAGCGCAGGTGCCCGCTCTGACGGCCGGTAAGCAAACCTATCGCGCACTGTACGTCAATGACACCTGGCACATCAGAACAAAACTTACCCTGAACCTCGGGCTCCGTTACGAATTACCCGGAACCTGGTCAGAACGCTACAATCGGCTGAGCTACTGGGATCCTTCTGCGACCAACGCCACCGTCAGCGGTTGCAGTGGTGCCACCGGATCGGTTTGCCCGGGCGATGCCCAGCTCGTAGGGACCGGCCCGAACGGCAGCGACAACAACTTGCCTTTGGACAAGAAGGCGTTCTCGCCGCGCCTCGGCTTTGCCTACAGCTTCGATCCGAAGACTGTGATCCGCGGCGGCTTCGGGATCTTTTTCATCCCGAACTATGTATCGTTCGGCCTGAATCCGGATAACGATGTGATCAACCTGGCAACCACACCATTTACCGCAACGACGAACGGATATATCACTCCCTTCAGCTGGATGAACGGCACGACCACGTCGGCGGGGGGCTGTGCGTCTGCCGGTGGCACCGCTGCCCCTGTCTGCGGAGACAATTCGGGACCGTTTGGTGCGGGAGGAATCTTATTACCGCCGGGTCGAAACCAACCCGCTTCTCTCACTGCAGCTGCGAACGGTTCGCCAACACTAGCGCCTTGGGCCAATCCGAAGTACGGATACGTCGAGCAATACAACTTCGACATCCAGCGCCAGTTGCCGCTAGGATTCTTTGCCGATGTAGCCTATGCCGGTGCTCACGGCGTTCACCTCCAGCAATACAACACCGACATCAACCAGATACCCGACTCTTTCCTCTCCCAGCAGGCCGCCCTCACTACGCCAATCCCCAACCCCCTTACATGCCCGTCGCTTCCTGGCGCAGTATGTCCGTATGCCGGCTTGGCCGGGACGACAATTCCCGCGGGGCAGCTTGACCGGCCCTACCCGGAATACAACAACATATCCCTTGCCGGATACGGTTGTTGCAGCAGCAATTACAATTCACTGCAGGCAACGGTGACTCGTCGCTTCCAGGGTGGTGGCACCCTGCTGGCGGCCTATACGAACTCGAAGCTGCTGAGCAATACAGACACGCTCACCAGTTGGCTAGAAGGCGGATCGTCGGGTACAGGAGGAGTTGGAGCTGTTCAGGACTGGAACAACCTAGCGGGAGAGCGGTCGCTCTCTTCGCAAGATGTTTCGCAACGATTGATCATCAGCTACGTGCTTGATCTGCCCTTCGGCCACGGTAAAGCGTTCCTATCCGGGTTGACTGGCGTTGCCGACAAGGTAGTTTCCGGCTGGGGCGTGGACGGCATCACGACCTTCCAGAGGGGCTTCCCGCTGAAGATCAGCTATTCCGGTTCTACGCCGTTAGAAGGCGCCAACCTGGGCGTGGCGAACGTACGCCCGGATGTGGTTGCCGGATGCGACAAGAAAGCGGGCGGCCGGACAGTTGACAACTGGTTTAACACCGATTGTTTCGCCACCCCGCCGGACTGGGGTTTCGGCAGCGAATCGCGCGTAGACTCTGTTCTGCGCGGGGACGGAATCAAGAACTTTGACTGGGCCATCTTTAAGAGGACTACGATTGCCGAAAGGTTTGGCGTCGAGTTCCGGACCGAGTTCTTCAACCTGTTCAACCATCCTCAGTTCGGTATTCCGGGTGAGGGTTTCAACGGCGTCGCCGCGACTCCTACTACGCCCGCGGGTAACGGCTTCGGGCAGGTGACAAATACCTACGGCAATCCACGTCTGATTCAGTTCGCTTTGAGATTCGAGTTCTAAAGACTGTCCGGGCCAGGAGCTTACTCTCCTGGCCCGGATCTTTTTTCTTCGCGAGTTGCGTTCCATCCGCCGATGACCCCCACTTTACCGGTCCTCAGAGAACTCTCCGCCAAATCGTTGTATCCTTCCCTGGTATGAGAACACTGCAAACGATTGACTATTCCGAGGCCAGGCGGGCTGTCGATCTCATCGTGGAGAAGGCTTTGCAGATGCAGAAGGCGGCTGCGGTTGCCGTTGCCGATCTGCACGGCGACCTTATCTGTTTCGCCCGCATGGACGGTGCTCCGGTTTCTTCCGTCCGCATCGCTATGAACAAGGCGTGGACGGCCGCCCGTGAGCGCAAACCAACAAAAGAGATCGGCGAGAAGGTTAAGCATCCGGAGAAAGCTCACGACATTGCCTACTACGGCGATCCCCAATATGTGGGATGGGGCGGCGGCCTTCCGGTCTGGAAAAACGGCGAGGTGGTTGGTGCCGTCGCCGTTAGCGGCCTATCTTCGAATGAAGATGTCGCATTAGCTACACTTGGTGTGGAGTTGATCGCCAGATCATAAAACGCCAGGCTATTAAAATCCTGCTTGATTGAGATACTGCTTCACTAGGATGCTGTTACATCGAAGGTGTGCCGATCGGAGGCTTGCAATGCTGCGGAAAGTCCAATCATTTTGTCTGCTTCTTCTTCTGTTCATTCTGCCATCTATGGGCCAGACGGCAGCGCCCTCCCAGGCAGCGACCGAGGCGCGAGTCGATTCCATGCTCAAGCAATTGAGCCTCGAAGAAAAGATCGACATACTCGGCGGCGTTGACAGCTTCTATATCCGCGCCAACCAGCGGATTGGCCTACCGCGGCTGAAGATGGCCGACGGGCCGGTTGGGGTGCGGAACTACGGTCCTTCCACAGTTTTTGGCGGCATCGGCCTCGCTGCGACATGGGATCCTCAACTCGCGCAACGAATCGGCGCCGTAATCGGAGAAGACGCCCGCGCGCGCGGTGTGCACTTCATGCTCGGTCCCGGAGTTAATATCTATCGCGCTCCAATGTGCGGCCGGAATTTTGAATACTTCGGAGAAGACCCCTTCCTGTCGTCTCGCACCGCAGTGGCCTACATCAACGGCATGCAGAGCGAAGGCGTGAGCGCTACCATCAAGCACTACATGGGGAACAACCAGGAATACGACCGGCATAACATGGATTCCATCATCGACGAGCGCACCATGCGCGAAATCTACCTGCCCACGTTTGAAGCCGCGGTGAAGGAAGCTCACGTAGGCGCGATCATGGACTCCTACAACCTCACCAACGGCTTGCACATGACGCAAAATGGCTACCTCAACACTGACGTAGCCAAGAAGGAGTGGGGTTTCAATGGAATCATCATGTCGGACTGGGATGCTACTTACGACGGAGTAGGGGCGGCGAATGGCGGGCTCGATCTGGAGATGCCTTCGGGAAAATTCATGAACCGCGCTACCTTGTTGCCGGCGGTGAAAGCCGGCAAGGTAAGCGAGGCGACGATCGATGACAAAATCCGGCGCATCCTGCGCACTGCGATTCAGTTTGGATGGCTCGATCGCGACCAGACCGATTTGTCGATTTCCAAGCTCAATCCGGAAGGCCGGCAGGTCACACTGGAGGCAGCTCGATCCGGCATGGTTCTCCTGAAAAATGATGGCAATCTACTTCCTTTAGATAAAGGAAAGATTCACTCCATCGCGGTCATCGGTCCCGATGCCTATCCAGCGCAGCCGGGCGGTGGCGGCAGCGCGGAAGCCAAACCCTTTACGCCGGTGAGCTATCTGGAAGGGCTGGCGAATTATGTGGGCAGTGGCGCAAAGGTTTACTACGACCGCGGCCTGCCCACCCTCGACGACATCGCCAAGCAGACCGAATTCACCACCGAAGCCAATGGGGGGAAGTCTGGTCTAAAAACCGAGTTCTTCACGAACCGGAACCTGCAGGGCGCTGCCGCCGTCACTCGTACCGATAAACATGTCAACTACGAGCCAGCACGTGGAGGTGACGGCGCCGCGAGCGATATCTCGATCCGCTGGTCCGGTTACTTCACGCCCAGCGTTCCGGGGGACTACCTTGTCTTCGTTCAGGGTCCCGGAGAAAACGGCGGTTACCGGCTCTATATCGACAAGAAACTTGTGTTCGATAACTGGACCGATTGGTACGCGTTTGTGGGTCAAGCTTCGATGACGCTTACTGCCGGCCCTCACCAGGTTGAACTGGATTATTACGCGAAAGGCGGCTGGGGGAAAACCGTCACGAATCTTGGCATTGTGCGTCCAGAGACGCTGGTCACTGCCGATGCAAAGTCGTTGGCTTCCCACGCCGACGCCGTCGTGCTGGCAGTAGGCTTTGATACCTCCAATGAAGGCGAGAGTGGTGACCGCACATTCCGGCTGCCTCCGGGACAAGATGAACTCATCAAGCAGATCACTGCCGCAAACAAGAACACAATCGTGGTTGTGACTTCCGGCGGCGGCGTCGACATGGCGGGCTGGGTCGATCGTGTTCCGGCGCTCTTGCAGGCCTGGTACCCCGGTCAAGAGGGAGGCACGGCCGTGGCGCAACTGCTGTTTGGCGAATTCAATCCCTCGGGAAGGTTGCCGATTTCAATCGAGCGCCGTTGGGAAGACAACGCCGTTCACGACAGTTACTATCCAAAGAACAATGAGAAGAAGGTTGAATACACTGAGGGCATTTTCGTCGGCTACCGGCACTACGACAAGTCTGGAATCAAGCCGCTGTTCCCGTTTGGTTACGGCCTTTCCTACACGACGTTTGCCTATAAGAATTTGAGCGTTGCTCCGGCGTCGGGAGCGGAATCCGGATCGGCGTCGGGATCGGCCTCAGACGACCGGCGAGTTACGGTCTCTTTCGACCTGACCAACACCGGCTCGCGCGCCGGCGCAGATGTTGCGCAAGTCTACGTTGGTGACCAGCACGCCAGCGTACCCCGCCCCGTGAAGGAATTGAAGGGCTTTGCCAAGGTGTTGCTCAACCCGGGCGAAACCAGGCACGTCGAGGTCACGCTCGATCGCCGAGCCTTCTCCTATTACGACGTCAAGAACCACAAGTGGACTGTGGCTCCGGGCGATTTCGATATCTACGTCGCACGTTCGGCAGCAGACATTGAACTTACCGGGAAGTTCAACATGCAATAGTGACGAGGAAGTGGTAGTAATAAGGTAAGGCGGCCGCGGCGGGGACGACTTCGTTCGCTCAACCTGCCGCAGTGGCCGCCTTATCTGGCGGAGCGCTCATCGTCTTTCAACTTATTCACCCCTGCGCCATCAATCTGTCTGAACTGCCTCCGAACCGATCCTCAACATTCGTCCTGCTGAAGACTCAGCACGTTTGCGCGAAGGGTTTCGTCACTTTTTTCAAGAGACGATCAATTCTGAACAGTTTTCCGATTCTTGAAGTCTGATAATTGCCATTCGCAAGGCTACCGAAACTTCGTGATGGAAAGTGGCTTTGCAGAGATTCTGTCGTAGGAGGCTTTGATGAATGTGAACTGGCTGGATCCGAAATTGATAGTGCTCGCCACGGTAGCAGTTGTGATCATCGTAGTGCTGGCTTGGCTGTATGTGCGAAGGCGCAAAACCACCACGGCTGGCCTGCGACAGAAATTTGGCCCCGAGTACGATCGGGCGTTGCGCGAGAGCGGGTCGGAACGAAAGGCCGAAGCGAAATTAACCGATCGCCAGGAGCGAATTGACAAGCTCAACATTCGCGAGCTCGAGCCAGCAGAACGCGAACGCTACCTGAAGCAGTGGGAGTCCCTGCAGTCCCGGTTTGTCGACTCTCCCAAAGGCGCGGTCGCCGAAGCAGATGACCTGGTCTCTTCTTTAATGCGAGCCAGAGGCTATCCCGTGTCGGATTTCAATCAACGGGCCGCCGATATTTCGGTTGACCATCCCCGGGTGGTGGAGAACTACCGATCTGCCCATGAAATCGCGTTACGGGTTGGGAAAGACGCGGCAACCACAGAAGACCTGAGGACGGCGATGATTCACTATCGCTCTCTATTTGAGGAACTCGCGAAACCTGCGGAGGTTACAACGAAACTGGTGGCGTAGCTTCCGCCATTGACGCCTAACGACGAGGAAGCTACTGCTGGAAAAGAAGAACCAGGAAAGGAGAAAACAATGATGACCACAACTGAACAAGAAAAATGTGCGCACCTGCCGTGCCTCTGCCTGGCAAGCGCGGGCGAAAAATACTGCGGTCAAGCCTGTAAAGACGCGGGATCCAAAGAGGTCGAGATCGCGTGCCAGTGTGACCACGGACCCTGTCCGCTCACCGCATAGAATAGAGAACGTCAACCTGCCAGACTCGAAGGAGGGTACTGTGTCGCAAACCGTAGTGGAAAGAACGGCCGAACAGATCGGCAAATCGGTTCGCCAGGCTTCGGGCGCGACCGGCGCGGTGGCTGACGCCATTGAGGACGGGGTTGGTGCAATGAAGCGCGCTGCAAAACAGAGTGGCGATGCCGCCGAGGAATTCCTCAACGACGCGACTCTGCGTCTCCAGCGGCATCCTGTGCTGACGGTTGCGACCACGTTTGCCGTCGGGTTTACCGCCGGCACCCTGATGGGCTGGATTTTGAAACGAAGATCCCAATAGTCAACTCGAACCGGGAGGTTGAACCGGCCGGGTTGAACTGAAAGCGATCTTTGTTACTCGATCTTTGTAACTTGCTGCCGCGCTCTTGCGGCAGTGTGCTCAGTCTGCCGCCGAGGCCTTTGCTCCTGCCTCATCCCAAATACGCACGCCGCGGGTTTCTTTCAAGAGCAGGCTTCCCACAATAAACGTCATACCGGCCACAATCATCGGGTAATAAAGCCCGGCATAGATATTGCCCGTAGCCGCGACCGAAGAAAGGCCGATCAACGGCAGCAACCCTCCAAACACTCCGTTGCCTATGTGATACGGCAGCGAAAGCGAAGTGTAGCGAATCTTCGCTGGGAAGGCCTCGATCAGATACGCGGCGATCGGTCCGTACATCAGGCACACATAGAGAACCTGAATGAAAATCAGGATCACCAGCATGGTGGTATTCGGATTCGGAGCTTCTTTGACTGGCACCAGCGCGCCCGTTGCGTCGGTGGTCATGGCCGTGAGGCCGATCGCACCAGTTACCTTGTTGCGAGTGGATTTTACCGTGACCACATTATTCCCCGCAGCTCGTTCCATTGCCTTGTAGATGGGAATGTAGGTAAGTACTCCGAGCAGGCAGCCTGCCATCATCAGCTTCTTGCGCCCGATGCGGTCAGAAAGCGCGCCCACCACGGTGAAGAACGGCATCCCCAGCAGCAGGGCGATCGCCACCACAATGTTGGCGGTCTTGACATTTACTTTCAGAATAGTCTGCATGTAGAACAAAGCGTAAAACTGCCCGGTGTACCAGATCACACCCTGCCCTGCGGTCGCTCCGAACAACGAGATCAGGACGTTCTTCAGATTCGGCCATTTGGTGAAGGCATCCTTAAGCGGCTGCGTTGAAGTCATGCCCGTAGCCTTCAGTTCGGCGAAGATGGGCGACTCCTTCATCTTCAACCGGATGTAGAGCGAGATGATCACCAGGATGATCGAAATGAGGAAGGGAATGCGCCATCCGTAGGCGGTGAAGTCTTCCTTCGACATGGACTGTTGCGTGACCAGAATCACGATCAGCGATACGAAAAGGCCCAGCGTCGCCGTGATCTGAATGAAGCTGGTGTAGAAGCCGCGCTTGTTGTCGGGAACATGCTCGCCCACGTAAACCGCGGCGCCGCCGTATTCCCCGCCCAGCGCCAGCCCCTGCAAGACGCGGATCAACAGCAGCACGATCGGAGCGAACCAGCCTGCCGTCGCGTAGGAAGGCAACAGGCCGATGGCGAACGTCGAAAAGCCCATGATAGAAAGCGTCACCAGAAAAGCGTACTTGCGCCCCACCAGGTCGCCGATTCGGCCGAAGAACAGAGCGCCGAAAGGCCGCACCAGGAAGCCGACGGCGAAGGTTGCAAGATAAGCGATGTAGGCAAACGTGTCATTGCCCGGAGGATAAAACTTCGGTCCCAGAATGGCCGCCAGGCTGCCGAAAATATAGAAGTCGTACCACTCGATCATGGTGCCAACTGACGAGGCCATAATGACGCGCCAGATGCTGTACTCGGCGTTATTCGTTCCCGCTACTTGAGCAGCATTCGCCATACCTTCCTCCGTTAACCTGCAGTTATTTGTCCTGGACCTGCATTCTGCCGCGGTGATTTCTCACCACGCTCACTGCGGTTCCTTCTGCAAAATTGCGCTTACCGTCAATTCCGATCCCGGTAGCACCGTAAGCTCCCGCTTCCAGCCGGCAAAGCCTGGCACAGAAAACGCAACCACATGCGTTCCCGTGCTAACTTCGATCGCGGACGGCGTGTTGCCCACATATTTGCCGTCGAGAGTTATTTCCGCGCCGGGGGGCGTTGAAGCGAAACTGCACTTTACTTTCTCCGTCACAACTTTCTGCGCCGGGGCAGCCGGCGGGGCTATCGCGACGGCCGCTGAACTCTGCGGCGGAGGCGCAGCGGCCACCACTGGCTGACCTGCAGTTGCGGACGCAATCACCGGCGGACCGGTCTTTCCTGGCGCATCCACCAGCGTGTACAACTGTTTTCGCGCCTTGCCTCTTTCATCCTGGTAATACACGGTAATGCCGTGTCTCTCTCTTCTGGCATCGAAGCTTTCGCCCTTGGCCAGGGTCGTACAACGCGAATACTTCGAATCAACCGTGCAGGAGATTCGGAATGGCGGCTGGTTTCCTTCCTGCACCAGCAAGGTATTTGTCTGTATCGCGGTTCTGCTGTTATTGCAATACGCATCGAAATTGACTTGGTCGCAATTCTTGGGAACGTCATTGCCGCCAAGGCTCACCGACCGTGTTTGGGAATCCAGAACCGTGATGCGTAACGCGTTGCTGGTCGAAGAGGCGTTCGCGAAAATGGCCACCAACAGAAGACCCGCCTGCACGGCCGCCATTCTACGCATACTCATCGAGCTAACTCCTCCCAAGGCCGCGGACGCATATTCTCCTTCGCTGGACTCTCCCACACTGGAGCAGGCTTGGGAGGGCAGACTTCAACCGCAGGCCATCGCCCGAGTGAAGTCCGTCCTCCCAGCTTCGGTACCCTAGAACGTGAAGATCGGCCCGAATTCCGTCCGGTGATCCTGCCATTCATTGCTGAGTTGCCCGGCGATCGTATAGTCGACACCGTTCTTGAGACGCGTAGCATAGAGCGATTGCTCAAAGCCGAACGTAATATACGGGTTAAGTTTGTAGTAGAGAGTACCCACCACCATCTTGCCATTCAAGAGCGGCAGAACTCCCTCGGCATTGGGGTTGTACAGGTCGTTGTGCACAACCTGATCCTTGCCCATGTCGAAATACAATTGCCAGCCGGCGTTGTGGCCTTTGGGATTCGCGTTAAACCAGCGCGAGAGCGGCAATCCGAGGTTGACGAATCCGCCAAACGCGCGGATCGGACGTTCGGGAGCGACCACGACGTTGCCGGTAGGGCAGGTCCCCGCCGGAGTAACGGCGATATTGCAAGCCAGTTGCGGTGTGCCAGAAGCGTTCACCACTCCGTCGACGGGGGTAAATGTGACTGGGTTGCTCAGGCCTCCCGCGTCGGTGAAGAAGGTGTTGACCTGACCGCCAAAGAAGAAGCGCAGGTTGCCTCCGAAATAGCCGCTCGCGACCAGCGTGAACCAGCGAGTCGGCAATTGCAGGCCAATCTGGTTGCCATACATTGGGCTCGAGACGTTAAAGCCATTCGGGAAAGCTGCCTGATAGGAGCAGATCAGCGGGTTCGCTGCGCAATATGGCGCAGTCGTCGTGTAGGCAGAGTTGGTGACGATCTCCTCGTCTCTGGACCGGAAGCCGCTCCAGAAGACCTGAGCCGACGCTACCCCTGGGGCCTTGTCGAGCTGGAACTGAAAGGCCACGCGACCTTCGTATTCAGGACGGCCGGAGTCGGCGCCTTCGCGCTCGGCCTGTGCAATCTGGCCTTGCAATCCCAGTGATCCGAGTTTTTCAATCTGTCCGGTGCTGGGCATCATGATGGCAAACGTCGGTGCAATCTTGAAATTGCGCGACGAGCTGCCGATCTTCTGCACTAACCCAAACTGGAATTGCGGAGACCGCTCGTAGATGTCGCCGTACCAATAGCCCAAGGCTGTAGTTTCCAGAATGTTGGGTAGAGCCGTGGAGCCGAACAATGTCCAGTCCTGGCCACCCTCGAAGTAAATATCCGTATTGTTGCTGGCGGCATAATCCAGACGCCCGAAGGCCAGGCGCAATTGGAATGCGTTGCTGCGAATGGACGAAACGTCGCGGTTATCCACCTCGCTGAAGTTGCCTTCGTAGTCGCCTTCGATCTTGCCGGTCAGCACGATCTTGTTCGACGAGTCCGGCCATTCGATGTTCGCCCCGATGCGGGTGGAGCGCGCCTTAATATGGAATTCGGGGTCCTCCGTCGGGCCCGTGTTTAAGATCGAAGTCGACGACAGGAACAAGCCGGGGAACGGCATGTCATCGCCGTTGGGAGCGCTCGTATCGTGAACCGCGGTTGCCTTGATGAAGCCATAAGGCGTCATCTTCACCGGCCCCATCTTAAAGGCGGCATTCAAACCGTCTTTCTTGGGCGGATCCACGGGCAGCACGCGCAACGGCACGACTGCTGGAACGACCGAAGGTGGCGGTGGGGGTGGTGTTCCCTGGGCTGCACCCGCCGGACCAGATTGCGGAGAGCCGTCAGCATCCGGACTTGCAAGAGCTACCGTCTCAGTTTCCGGAGCGGCGACGGGAGCTGCCGCAGGGGTGGAAGCGGGCGCTGCCGGCTTCGCGGCTGCGGACAAATCGGCTGCAGTCAACACACCTTTGCGGCTGAGCGCTTCCACGAGAAGCTGAAATTCGACTTCAGGAGCTGCGTTCCGAATTGCGTTGGCCTCCGCCGGTGCGAGCACTCCTTTCATTACCAGCACGCCCAGCAATGCCGTCACATTCGCATTTCCCGTCGGAGTCAGGCTCGGGGATGGGTTCGGACTTGCGGAAGCGGCCGCCGCTGCAGCGGCGGCGTCCGAGGTGCTAGAAGTCTTGGCAGGTGTGTTGGTTTTCGCATCTGCGCCGTCATTCGTTCCGCCAAACACAGAGACTGGTGCGAGCGATACAGCTGCGAGCAATGAACTGCAAATCCATTTCTTCAGCTTCATAAGACGTACTTCGTCCTCCGTAACCGGGAGCCTTTCGTTGAAATGGGCAAGCATGACTTCCTCTTGCCAAGGGCCCTCGCGTCGCCTCAAGTGCCGACTTGGAAGCGCGATTTCGACGCGAATACTTTCGGGGCTCAACGTCTTGAAACTGAGCCAGTCGGCCCAAGGGCTGGAAAACTAACACAAAACCTGCGGGGTGTAAATAATAATTACATTTTGTTACAGGATCGAAAACGCAGCAGAAAAGCGGTCGGATCTATCTCAAATTGAGAGGTTCAGAGCAGAGCTTCGCCTTGGGCGGCCCAGTTCCATATATATGATTTTGAAGATATTCCGGGACTTCTTCGGGGAGGGAAAACGAAGTTTAAGCCACGGCCGTAAACCGCCGGAGCGATCTCAAGCCCCGGCGGAACGGTGCTGCTGATTCGCATTCGCCTTCGCGGCCCGCGCCGCGAGGTCCCGGAGCAGAGGCACCGATTCCGGAATAAGTAGTTTGCGCTCCGGTGGCTGAGATCCAGTGCGGATGGCCTCAGTCAGCATTTCCAACGCGATGTCGGTATTGGCGCGAATATAAATTGTTGCCGCCAGCAGGCCGCTGCGCACCCATGACTGCCCGGTCTTAGGCAAGCCGTCGCAGCCGGTGAACGGTATCTTGAGCCATCGTTCGCGCTCACTGGCGGCGATTTCCGTGAACGCCTTTCGCGCCCCCGCCGCCATGCTGTCGTCTTGTGCTCCCACCACATCAATGAACGTTTCTTGCGAAGTCCGCAACCGTAACCACGAACTGACGGCGCGGTAGGCGCTCTCTTCGGTCCAGTTAGCCCGCAAAGTTTTTACTTGAAGGTTCGCAGGTTTGGTCAGGTTCATGCCGGCGGTCCGCTCCTGCGCCGCAGAACTATTGGCCGGACCCTCGATGTAAAGAATCGATCCACCCTTCGGCAAGAGCGCTGCAAACTGCTTCCCTTGAATCTTGCCTACTTCCTCGTGATCGGAGCTGATCGAGAATACCGGGACGTGACAGCC
This sequence comes from uncultured Acidobacteriaceae bacterium, assembly GCA_963827005.1. Classification (GTDB taxonomy): domain Bacteria; phylum Acidobacteriota; class Terriglobia; order Terriglobales; family Acidobacteriaceae; genus Sulfotelmatobacter. The sequence goes on along the minus strand of CAWGZD010000001.1, from coordinate 1,008,073 downwards.
CGCCCGAAGCTGCTTGAGATAATCGGCGTCGTGGTTCAACACGACCCAGCCAATATCCGCGGCCACGGCGGCGCGAGCCACTTGCGGAAACGCGGTTCCACCCGCGGGCTCGAACACGATGGCGTCCGGACGCGACCCCGCCGAGCCCTGGATGTGGTGCAGCAGTTGCTGGCTTTGCGTTACAGCGTCATTGTTGGCATGGACGATCTTGAGGTCCACTCCCAGACGCCGGGCAGCTTTCTCCGCCGCCGCCTGCTGCTCCTGCTGGTAGTCGTTGTCGTTATTCGTGAGGGAGACTAGAAAACTCAGTTTCTTCATAACTCGATCCAGTCTCGATCATAGTTCAAGTTCAAGAATGCTCGGGGTAACCAGAGTAACTATGAAAAATCTTAATTGGCTTGCGCTCGATTGGAAGGGCTTAACTTACTTCAACTTATGCTGCTCGAAGAATTCTTCGCGGTATGCTGCGTCGCGGAAAGCCTCGGTGCCGCCGGGCCGCGTAGTCGAAAATGCCCCAGCCCTATTGCCGGCAGCGAGGCACGCAGGCAAGTCGGCGCCCCGCACGTACTCGTGCAGGAATCCCGCATCAAAGCTGTCGCCCGCTCCTACCGCGTCCACGGCGTCAACCCGGAGCGCGGGGCTGGTAAAGCGTTCCGTTCCGCGCTGCGCCATTGCTCCCTCGCGTCCCAACTTCACCACCACCAGTGGCACGATCGCCGAAAGTTTTTTCACTGCCGCTTCGAGATCGCTCACTCCCGCCGCTTTCGGCGCTTCACGCTCATTCGGCAGAAAGACATCCACATAGCGCAGCGCATCCAGCAGACCGCTGCACCATGCGTCGTCGGGATCGTCGTTGGTGTCGAGTGAGGTCGTGAGCCCGGCCTCCTTCATTTTGCGGAACAGTTCCGGTATTCGCGGTCGCAGACCAGTTTGCAAATAAAAGGAAGAGACGTGGAAATGGCGCGAGTCGGCGAGGTAATCCAGGTCCAGATCATCCCAGGTAAGCTCTGCAATAGTTCCGGAATACGTCACCATGTTGCGCCAGGCGGCACGCTGCAAAATGACGGTAAGCCCGGTCTTGACTGGGCCCGGAACGCGATGCAAACGCGAGACGTCCACGCCGCTCTGCTGCAGCCGCAGCAGAGCAGTCTGCCCCAGATCGTCGTCGCCGATGCGCGACTGAAATCCCACCCGGCTTCCTAATGCCGCCAGATTGTGCGCCAGAATCCCAGACGATCCCCCCAGCGTCAGCATCATGCCATCGGCCAAGAGTTCGCGCTCCGGCGGAAGTTCGTCAGGCAGTCCGTAGAGAATGAGGTCGAGGTTCAGCTCACCGGCGATCGTGATATCAAATCGTGGCATCTTTTCCTTTTTCTTTCGCACTTGTTTTATAACGACTGTTTTGCTTTTGTCCAGTTCGCCGCCCTCTTCTCACCCTCGCTTCTCAAATTGCGACTACGCCTAACCCTAATGTTTGTCGATAGCTAGGAACCACTTCGTACGATAACTAACGGAATACCTCTGCCCTAAGGCGCAATTGCTTTATAGGACCGGTTCTGCGGTAATCAAAGTGGAAGCGCGTGTGTGAATTCTCTATGACTACTTTGTTACGAAATGCGGAATTCCTTGAGCCCGCCTCTGTGCCGGGCTCAGAGCAAGTCTTCGTGCGCTCTCAAGCCGTGGTCTCTCGCCGGGTCGCAGGAGAGACTCTGATTGTTCCGGTGCGCGGCAAGGTCGGCGACCTTGCCTCCATCTATAGCTTCAACGGAACCGGATCTTTGATCTGGGATTTATTGCGCTCACCCATGGGCCTCACGGAGTTGACCCGCGCGGTCGAACAGGAGTACGCCGTAAGCCCAGAGCAGGCGCGCCGAGACGTTGAGCGATTCTTGAACGACATGCTCTCCGTCGGACTGGTCGAGGCCTGCCCGGCAGTTTCCATCGCTGCCACAACGCCATCCGTACGAGAGGAATTGCAGGCGGGTTCGTGACTATCGCGGCAGTGCCGCAGCTAGATCAGGAGGTATTTTGGATCAAGTAAGCTACGGCGCGTTCAGCGCGGATCTCCACCAGCGGCAAGCTGGCCAGCGGATGCCGATGCAGGTGTCGATTGAAGTGACGCGGCGCTGTCCTCTGGAGTGCCAGCACTGCTACAACAACCTGCCCATGGGCGACCACGATGCCCGCAACCGTGAAATGTCCACCGAAGAACACTTCCGCATGCTCGACGAACTGGTCGAGATGGGCTGCTTCTGGCTGCTCTATACCGGCGGCGAGATTTTCGCCCGTAAAGATTTTCTCGAGATCTACACCTACGCCAAGAAAAAAGGTTTCCTGATCACTCTCTTCACCAACGGCACGCTCATCAACGAAAAAATTGCCGACTACCTGGTCGAGTGGCCGCCCTTCGCCATCGAGATCACGCTCTACGGCCGCACCAAAGAGATCTATGAAGAGTTGACGCAAATCCCCGGCTCCTACGAAAAATGTCTGCGCGGAATCAGGCTGCTGCGCGAGAGGGGATTGCCTCTCAAGTTAAAGACCGTCGCCACCAGTATCAACAAGCACGAAGTCTTTGCGATGAAGCAGTTTGCCGAGGAAGAGCTGGGCGTCGAGTTCAAGTTCGATGGACAGATCAACCCGCGGATTGATTGTTCGCAGAGTCCCTTGGCTGTGCGGCTGACGCCAGAAGAAGTGGTCGCGCTCGATATGCACTCGCCAAAGGCTGCCATGGAGTACCGCAATCTGGCGCGGCATGATCTGGAAAGCCCTCCCGCTCCTGTCCCGGACGCTGCCGTGTACGCCTGTGGCGGCGGCATGAATTCTTTTGCCATTAATGCTTACGGCGAGATGGGCATTTGCGTCATTTCGCAGCAGGAGACGTTCGATATCCGGTCGTCCGGCCTTCAGCCTGCCTGGGAGCATTCTTTGCGCGAGTTGCGAGGGCGCAAACGAACGCGGATCACGAAGTGCGCCGAGTGCCGCATCAAGGCGCTCTGCGGAATGTGCCCGGCCAACGGTGAAATGGAAAACGGAGACCGCGAGAGCCCGGTGTCGTTCCTTTGCCATGTCGCACATCTACGCGCTGCCGCGATTGGAATCGAGGTTCCGGCCCACGGCGACTGCGAATTTTGTGCGGGTGGAACTGAGTACGATGCATTGCGGGAGTCCGCGCGCCGCATCGTCAGCAACGAGATCGACGTTGAAAGCTGGACGGTGCCTCAGCAAGCTTTTCAGATTTTGAACAACGGGAGTGCTGCCGCGGGCTGCGGAAGTTGCGGCAGCCATTAACTGTATGGCAACGATTGGGGGCGGAATGGATCATGACTTAAACCAAGCCGACAGCAAGACGCCGTACGAGCCACCGCAACTGAAAACCATCAGCCTGCGTCCCGAGGAGGCGGTCCTGGGGCATTGCAAAATCTCCGGGTCTGGAGGCCCGATCGGCAGTTGCGCGCCGCTCGGAACCTGCCCGAACTCGGGATCATAAAAACTTAAAGAGGTATAGGTGAATCCACGCATAGGAGCGGTAATGGCGGATGATACGGTGCCCGGACTGTCGGGCGTCGCCACTCCTTGCTGCGCCTGGTTTCACGTGGGTGGAGTTTCCGTGCGTGTGGTCGGCGAGTACAGCAGCGACCTTAATCTGGATGCAACGCTCCAGCCTTTTCGGGTGGACTCTCGCGGCTCAGATATCGAAATTCGTGTTCGCTGGGTTGGCAGTCTTCCACGCTCGCGCCAGCGTGAACTTTTCGATTCCGGATGTGTCTGGAAGCTATACCAAAACGGAGATGGCTTTCAATTCGATTTCAGCATGGAGAGCCTCGGTGGCGTGCCTTATAAGCGGCTCCTGGTCGATGAGCGATTCCGCAGCGCTTCGCTTCTCCTGAGCCGCGAGTGTTACGGGAATCGCGACACCGCCGTACCACTCGAGTACCCGCTCGACGAACTCCTCATCATGCACCGCCTCACCCAGGAGCGAGCCATCGAACTGCACGGCGTCGGCATCGTAGGCCCGGACGGCGCCAGCAACTTGTTTGTCGGCCATTCCGGAGCAGGGAAGAGCACGACGGCTCGCCTGTGGACCTCGCTCCATGAAGTAGAGATTCTCAGCGACGACCGCATCATTGTCCGCGAAAGCCCAGCTCGTGAACTCCAGCCCGGCGACGACCCCAGGCAGATCTTTATGTACGGCACGCCGTGGCACGGTGAAGCCCACTACGCTTTGCCCCAGCGCGCTCCGCTGGGACGAATCTTCGTCCTCGAACACGGCCACGGCAACGCCATCACCCGCCTCTCCAGAAGCGAGATGGTCGCTGAGCTGTTCACCCGCAGCTTTGTGCCGTTTCACACTCACGAGTATGTGGATTCCGCTTTAAGCTTCCTGGAGCGAGTCGCCGACACCGTCCCCTGCTATCGCTACTCTTTCGAGCCTGACCAACGCGCCGTGGAGAGGGTCCTTAATTTCCGTGACTGATCTTACGAGCCTTGATATCGCAAGCTCCGCTGGCGCGAGCACTGACTGCGCGAGCACTGATCGCACAAGCAACTACGGTCCAAGCAGCGATGGTCCGAGCGACGATCCCATAAGCAAAAAAGAAGACCGTCCGCAGTCGCGCCAGTTCGAGTCCTTCAGCATGGAATGTCTCAAAGCCGGACTCCGGATTCGCTTTCAAGCCCGCGGCGCGAGCATGTCTCCCGCCATTCGTGACGGGGAGACCGTCTACGTTAAGCCCGCTTCTGAGGCGAACCTGCGCCGTGGAGACATTGTCTTGGCGAAGAGTGACATCGGTTTCCGCCTGCACCGGCTGATCTACGCCGATGTCCACCGCGACATATTCGTCACCCGCGGCGACTGCGGCCTGCAGGATGACCCCACGGTTCGCCGCGACCAGGTTCTCGGAGTGGCTGTGGCCAAAGATGTGCGAGTTGGAACCAGAATCGTGCGCGCCAAGTTCCGAGGCATGGGCGGACGCTGTCTGCGAATCGCCGCGCGAGCCCAGTCCATACTCGAAAAACTCGTGCGAGTTGCAACTCCAGCCCTGCCAATGCGTTCAGCGCCATCAGCCCTGCGCGAGCGCGTGCGGAGTTCTCTCGTCGTCCTGAGCTTGTTGTTCATTGCGCTGGCCACGCCGCACGCGCTCGCCCAGGTAGTCTTTGACTCCACGTCCTCGGACTCGGGGCGTCTGAACGGCACAGGAAACCCGAACCTCACCTTCCAGCACACAACCACGGCTACGGCGAACCGCATTCTCATCGTCGGCGTTTCAATCGACATTACGAACTCGCCCACTACCGGTGTTGTGGGCGTAACTTACAACGGCACGGCGCTGAGTTTCATCGGCGCGCACAACGATGCCGGCAACACGCGTCGAGTCGAAATGTGGTATCTGCTGGCCCCGGCCAACGGCACCTTCAACGTCGTTGTCACAGTGAACATCCCCACCGCGGTTGCCGAGGGCGTCACTGCCGGCGCAACCACCTTCACCGGCGTCGATCAAACCGTGCCACTTGGCGCTTTCGTCTCCGCCGATGGAGCCGCTGCCAACTGCATTGCCAGCGCCAATCCCACGTCGGCGTGCAGCACCCAGGTGAATGTCAACAGCACGGTCAATGGCATGGTTATGGATACCATGGCCACCGGCGGAACTCCCACCGTCACCATACCCGGCCCTCAGATTTCCCAGTGGAACATCAGCACCGGCGGCAACACGAATCGCGATGTAACTGGCACCGGCAGCACCAGAGCCGGCGCGCCCAGCGTCCCCGTCTCGGAACTCCTCAGTGCTACTTCCAACTGGTCGCAGGGAGCGGTGCCGATCAACCCCACCAACGCCGATATCGGAGTCACCACAACCGTCGGCAGCGCGGTCTTCGTCGGACAAAACACTACCTTCACCATTAACGTCTTCAACAATGGAACGTCCGCCGCGAATGCCGTCACGCTGTCCGACACGCTGGCGACAGGAATGAATCCGATTTCTGCGACTCCCAGCACCGGCTCGTGCACCCTCGCCAATCCCGTCACCTGCAACCTCGGCAACATGGCCAGCGGGGCCAATGTAACCGTCACCGTCGTGGCAACTGCAGCCACCTCGGGTTCGTACGCCAACACCGCAACTGTTTCCGATACCAGTCCGCCGCCCGACCTGAATCCCGGCAACAATACCTACGTCGCCGTCGCAACCGTTCAGGCGGTCGCTTGCGCAACCGTCACGCAGGCCGTCCCCGGAACCAATCTCACCGGCACCTTGAATACTTACTACCCCGGAACAGCCAGCGTGGCAGCGGGTGCAACCACAATTCCCATAGGTGCCGCCACCGGAGCCGGGACTGCAATCGCTGCGGGCAATCTTTTGCTGGTCATCCAGATGCAGGACGCCAGCCTTAATCTCTCGAACAGCGTTGCGTACGGCAACGGTTTTACCGGACAAGGATTCACTGCGCTGAATAGCGCTGGCGACTACGAGTTCGTCACTGCGCAATCGAATGTTGGCACCGGAGGTGGCACGGTTACCATCGCCGGATCAGGCGCGGGCGGAGGCTTGGTCTTCGCCTATCACTCCTCCGCAGTCACTGCCACAGCGGGGCAAAGTACCTATCAGGTAATCGTGGTGCCGCAGTACACCACCGCTTCGTTCAACGCGACCTCGCCGCCAACCGCGCTCGCGTGGAATGGTTCCACCGGCGGCGTTCTGGTCATCGACACTTCCAACACTCTCACGCTGAACGGCGCCACCGTAGCCGTCGATGGACTCGGCTTCCGCGGCGGCGCCGGCCTTCAGATGAGCGGCGTCCCAAATCCCGCACCTCCAACCCTCCCGGCCAATACTGATTTCCAACAGACGGCTCCCTCTACCTACACGCCAACTGCGACTGGGTCCACAACAAATGGCGAGCCCGGTTGGGATGCGCCGAAAGGCGAGGGCATCGCAGGAACGCCTGCCTGGGTAGAGACGAGCGCGTCCTTCCTATCTACAGGCACGGGATATCCCAGCGGGGCCTTCGGCACTTTCAAGCTCACGTCGGCGGCCAATGCTGCGGGCGGCGATACCGTTTACACCGGAACCATCACAGGTGGCGCGGGCAACACTTTAGCCGGCTACATCTTCGTTGTTAACGGGTTTGCAAACAGCGCGAATAATGGAAGATTCATCTCAACCGCGTCCACGGCGACCACGCTCACACTCACGAACGCCACCGGTGTTGCGCAAACCGCAACTGCGACTGCGAATCTCGATGGCAGCATGGGACGTGGCGCACCCGGCAACGCAGGTGGCGGCGGCACGGATGGCGACCCAGGGACCGCATCTACTGGCGGCAATGATGAAAATGCCGGCGGCGGTGGCGGCGCCAACGGCGGCGCTGGTGGCTTCGGTGGAGACTCATGGGATAGCAATCTGAGTGTGGGCGGCGAAGGTGGCGGCGTGTTTCCAGCGACAATCAACCGCATCGCCATGGGCGGGGGCGGTGGCGCCGGTACTCGCAACAACTCCAACGGTGACAACCAGGCCAGCGGTGGCTCGACCGGCGGCGGCATCATTATTATTCGCACCTTTGGCCTGAGCGGTACCGGAACTCTTACCGCAAACGGAATTAACGCCTACAACGCCACGCTCAACGATGCCGGCGGCGGCGGCGGCGCTGGTGGCTCAATCGTAGTTCTTTCCGCAAACGGCGGTGAAGCCGGCCTCACCCTCGAAGCCAACGGGGGCAACGGCGGCAATGCCTGGGAAATCGAAACCTTCACGCTCGGCAACCGTCACGGCCCCGGAGGCGGTGGCGGTGGTGGCGTCATCCTGGTTTCCGGCACTCCGGCCAGCCTCAGCGTTACCGGCGGTGCCAGCGGCACCACTGAGAATCCAGGCGTGACCTATGGAGCTACCAACGGCGCTGCCGGCACCCGCGTCACCAACGCCTCGATCACATCGACCTCAGGCACACAGTCTGGAGCTCAGTGCACTCCCGACATGACGTTGAGCAAGAACTCCTCCGGCCTTTTCACCCGGGGTTCAACCGCAACCTATACGATTCCAGTCTCGAACGTCAGCCCGTACGGATCCAGCAGCGGCACGGTCACCGTCAACGACACGTTGCCCGTCGGCCTCACGCCCATCCCCGCCGGCACCGGCGGCACCGGATGGTCCTGCTCTGTCGTATCCCAGACTGTGAGTTGCACCGATTCCAGCGTCTTCTTGCCGGCGGGCGGATCCTCGATTACCATCAGCGCCAACGTATCGCCGACCGCTCCCTCAACCATCACCAACACCGCGGTCGTCGGCGGCGGAGGCGAGTCCAACCTCGCCAACGACACCGCCACCAACGTTGCCAGCGTCGTCTCCAGCGCGGACCTCAGCCTCACCAACACCGCCTCGCCGAACCCGGTCGCTGCCGGCAGCAACATTACTTATACCCAGATCGTCACCAACAATGGCCCCAGCGCGGCCGATAACGTCACATTGGTCGAGGCCGTTCCGGCCAATACCACCATCGTTTCCGTTTCCGCGCCCGCAGGCTGGACGTGTGTCAATCCCGGCAGCGGCGGAACCGGCAACATCGTCTGCACCGCGTTGACTATGGGCGCAAGTACGGCCGCAACCTTTTCGATCGTCGTAAAAGTAAATACCGGGACTGCCAACGGCACCGTGATCGTTGACACCGCCACCGCAAGTTCATCGGTCGGCGATCCTAACTCTGCCAATAACACTGCGTTGGCATCCACGGTTGTAGGAACGACCACGCAGGCTGAACTTACGGTGACCAATGCCGCCTCGCCAAGTCCCGTCGTGGTCGGGAACAACCTCACCTTTACGCAAGTCGTCACCAACACCGGATCTGTCGCCGCCACCACTGCAACATTTACCGAGGCCACGCCCGCGAACACAACATTTGTATCCATCGCGGCGCCTGCGGGCTGGACTTGCACCGCCTTCCCCCCCACATGCACGGACCCCAGCGTCGCTGCCGGCACCTCCGGCACCTTTACCGTGATTTATAAAGTCACTGGGGGCACGTCGATCTCTGACACGGCCACAGTCAACGCCGCGAACCAGGCGTTTGGCGCCAACTCCGCCTCCATCACCGTTCCAGTTTCCACTGCGTCACAAGCCGCTCTAGCTCTTGTCACCGTGGGCACGCCGCTCTCCGTCCTCGCTGGCAACTCGATCACTTACACTCAGACGGTTACCAACAACGGCCCTGCCGCCGCCTCCGCCGTCAGCTTGACCGAGTCCGTTCCAAACACCACCATCGTTTCCGCCTCGGCCCCGGCCGGCTGGACTTGCACCATCACCACGTCCGTGACCTGCACCGATCCCAGCTTGGCCTCAGGTGCAGCTGTCGACATCATTGTTGTCGCGAGCGTCGCCGCATCAGACACCATCACTCCCATCACCGCGACCTCCACGCTTTCATCGAGCAACTCCACGACTGTGACGACCACCGTGACGACGCCCGTCACCGAAGCTTGTGATCTCGCCGTGACCAACAGCGGAACGCCGAATCCAGTTGCCGCCGGCAGCAACATTACTTATACCCAGGTCGTCACCAACACTGGCCCGAGCAATTGCGCCGCCGCCACCTTCACGGAAACGATCCCAACCCACACCACATTCGTTTCCCTCACTCCCGTGCCCGCAGGATGGACCTGTACCACCAGCCCGTCCATCAGTTGCACCAATCCCAGCGTCGCACCGGGCACAACCAGCACATTCCCGGTGATCGTGACTGTGACAGCGGGCACAGCGGCGAGCACGCTCATTACCGATACGGCGACCGTCGCCACCACGACACGCGACACCAACACGAATAACAATTCCGCCACCGTCACAATTGGTGTCGCCAGTGCGACCCAGGCGGATTTAAGTATGACCAACTCCGCTAGCCCGAATCCCGTCACCGCCGGGCAGAACATCACCTACTCGCAGACCGTGGCCAACGGTGGGCCGGCCGCCGCCGCCACGATCACCGTGACTGAAACTCTTCCCGCAAACACCACATTCGTTTCGCTGGCCGGCCCAGCCGGATGGACCTGCACCGCGGTCGTGCCCTACACCTGCACCATCGCGACCCTCGCCGCCAACGCCAACGCAGCTTTCGTTTTCATCGTGAAGGTGAACACCACGGCAACCTCCGGTTCCACCATCACCGATACTGCCTCCGTCGCCAGCACTACCAGTGACCCGAACTCCAGCAACAACAGCGCCTCGGTCAGCGTTCAAGTGGCAGGCTCCGCCGCTCTCTCGATAACCAACGTGGCCAGCCCCGTGCCGGTTCAGGCGGGCAACAACATCACCTACACCCAGGTCGCAACCAATGCCGGGCCGAGCACCGCCACGACTGCAAGCCTCACCGAGAGCACTCCGCCGAATACCACCTTCCAGTCCGTCACTTTCCCGGCAGGCTGGTCCTGCACCACGCCGGCGGTTGGTGGCACCGGCGCCATCACCTGCACCAACCCCAGCTTCGCTCCAGGAACGGCCAGCTTCACGGTCGTCGTGAAAGTGAATGCTGGAACCGCGGCCGGGACCGCAATCAACAACACCGCCACCATCACTTCTTCCGTCACCGATCCGAACCTCGGCAATAACAGCGCCACCGCGACCGATGTTGTAGCCCTCGCCACCCAAGCCGATCTAATAACCACAAATATCGGTGCGCCAACTTCCGTCGCCGCCGGAAGCAACGTAACTTACACCCAAAGCGTCACCAACAACGGCCCGGCAGCCGCCACGGCGCCAGTCACATTTACTCAAACCACGCCGCCCAACACCAACTTCCAATCCATCGTTCCCGCAGCCGGATGGACCTGCGTCACTCCCGCCGTTGGCGCCGCCGGCACAATCACCTGCACTGACGGCACTACTCTCGCCGTCAATGCCACCGCGAATTTCGCCCTTCAGTTGCAGGTCAACGCAGGCACGCCTTCGGGAACCAACATCGCGGAAACGGTCACCGCCAGCGCCGGCAATATTATTCCCGGCCTCACCACCAACAGCGCCACCGCGAACGTCGTCGTCGCCAACGCCAACAGCGCCGACATGGCCATCGTGAAGACCGCCACTCCCAGCCCCACCGTCGCGGATGGTGATCCTCTGACTTACAGCTTGGCCATCACCAACAACGGACCCGCGTCCGCGACCAATGTCACCGTGATCGATCCTCTGCCATCGGCAGTCACCTACCTGTCGTCCATTTCTACGACCGGCACTTGCTCTCAAGCAGGCGGCACCGTTACCTGTCTGCTCGGCACCATGGCTAACGCAGCCACCGCGACCGTCACCATCGTCACTCTGGCCGGCGCACAGGGACAGGCTATAAACACTGCAACCGTAAGCGCCGACCAGACCGACCCAATTCTCACCAACAACTCATCCACGCAGACCGAAATCATCACTGCTCCCACGAGCATCCGCTTGCAGTCGTTTGCCGCGCAATTGAGCAAAGACAAAACTGGCGCCAACCGCGCCCTGCTCTTCTGGAAGACCGGCGGCGAATCGCACAATCTCGGCTTCAACATTTATCGCGAACAGAATGGCCAGCGCGTCCGCCTGAATCCCTCTCTGATCGCCGGCTCGGCTCTGCTGATGCGCGGTGCCTTGCCCAAACACTCCGGTAAAACCTACGCCTGGATCGATTCTTCCCCAGGCGCTGGCAACGGTGCCTACTGGCTCGAAGATGTGGATGTGAACGGCACTCGCACCCCCCACGGACCTGTCACCGCCGAAGCCGCAACTTCGCAATCGGCCAGCGACGCTCTTCCCGCGACGGCCTCATTGTTGAACCAGCTCAACCAGGCGCAGCCCGCCGCGGCGTTCAACGATGCCAGCCATCCCCTCGAAACTCCCTTGCAGGAGTTCGTTCCCACCAGCGCCCAGAAGCAGAAGCAATTCGAACTCGCAGCCAATCCCGCCGTGAAGCTCTTTGTGAAGCACGACGGCTGGCATCGCGTAACCCAGCCCGAACTCGTCGCCGCAGGCTTGAGTCCGAATGTCGATCCCGCGCTCCTGCATCTTTACGCCGAGGCCGTCGAGCACCCCATTCAGATCACGGGCGCATCCGCCGGACCCGGAGGCTTCGGCCCTCAGGCTGCCATTGAGTTCTACGGTACTGGGATCGATACGCCGTATTCCGGCACAAGAGTGTATTGGCTGGTCGCCGGCGAGGCGCAGGGCCAGCGGATTCAGCAACTGCCGCAATCCTCAGGATCCAATCAACCCCCGGCGAGTTATCCCTTCGCCGTAGAGTTGACGCCTCACACAACGTATTTCGCCGCGCTCATTACCTCGAACGGAAACAATTTCTTCGGGCCGATCATCTCTTCCACACCGGTCGAGCAGACAGTTCAAATCCCGCACCTCGACAAAAGCTCAACCGATCCCGCCAAGCTCGAAGTCATCCTCCAAGGCGTCATCCTCGGCTTCCCGCATGATGTCACCATTGCCCTGAACGGCAGCTCACTCGGCAATCTCACTTTCACCGGCCAGGATAAGGGCAAACTCCAGATCACCCTGCCCCCAGGCCTTCTGCAGGAAGGAAATAACACCGTCACCCTCACCGCGCAGGGCGGGGAATACGACACCAGCCTGCTGCAGTCGCTCCGCATCGCCTATCCCCACTCTTATGTCACCGATTCCGACGGTCTGAAGTTTACTGGCCTTCCCGGCGAAGAACTGAAAGTCACCGGCTTCACCAGTGCTCCCGTCGTAGTCCTCGATATCACCAACCCTGATCAGCCCGTGGAGCTAACTCCGCAAATCGCCTCCATCCCCAACTCGACGCCCGCTCAATACGCGCTCGAAGTGCAGGTCCCATGGTCAACCGCCAACTCTGCCGCCCCGGCCTCGCATACGCTGCTCGCTCTAGCCCCCGACCGCATCGATTCAGTCGCCGGAATTCGCCCCAATCATCCTTCGCATTGGCACAGTGCCCAGCCCGGCAGCACGATCGTCATGGTTTCTCCGGCCGCATTCGCCGACGCTCTCACGCCGCTGGTTCACGCGCACGAGGCGGAAGGCAAATCCGTCGCCGTCGTTCCCGTCGATGACCTGTACGACGAATTCAGCTTCGGCCAGCACAACCCGCACGCCATCCGTGACTTCCTCAGTACCGCGACCAAAGTCTGGCACACCGCGCCCGCTTATTTATTGCTCAACGGCCGCGCCTCCGTCGACCCACGGAACTACCTCGGCTTCGGACATCTTGATTTCGTCCCCACCAAAATCGTGCCTTCGTCTCTGCTGATGACCGCTTCCGACGACTGGTTCTCCGACTTCAACGACACCGGCATGCCCACAATCGCCACCGGCCGTTTCCCCGTCAGCACACCCGACGAAGCCGCGTTGGTCGCCGGCCGAGTGGCCGCCTATCAAGGCCAATCGACCAACGGTCCCTGGACTTCGCAGGCCCTCATGGTCGCCGATGTAAACGATACGGAGAACTTCACCCAGGATAGCCAACTCGTGCAGAAACAGTTGCCCGCCTCGCTGCAAGTGACCGATGTCTTTGCCACCACCATGAGCGCGGCCACCGCCCGGCAGGATATTCTCACCGCCATCAACTCCGGCCAACTTCTCGTCAACTACGCCGGGCACGGTTCCGAGGAGGAATGGTCCGGCGAAGATCTTTTCGACAACACCACGGCCAGCGCCCTCACCAACGGCTCGTCGCTGCCCGTCTTTCTCATCCTGGACTGCCTGAACGGTATCTTCCAGGATGTCTACGAAGAACCGCTTGCCGTCACCCTGATGCTCGCTCCCAACGGAGGCGCCGTCGCCGTTCTCGCGTCCAGCGGCCTGAATCAGCCCGCACCGCAGACCATTCTCGACAAGCTGATCGTGCAAAACGCAATGCATCCGCCCTACCCAGCGCTGGGCGAGGCCCTCCTGAAAGCCAAGTCCGGCATCACCGATCTAGGCGTGCGCCGCACCTTTAATCTCTTAGGCGATCCCGCCATGCACATCAAACCCCCAGCGAAACCGCCAGCGCAATAAAATCGCCAGCTTCTCACCTTGGAGTCACAAAAAAAACAAGAAAGAAAATACGAAAAAGTTAAAATATTTTCTCTGTGTCTCTGTGTCTCTGTGTCTCTGTGACTCTGTGGTGAAAAAGTTTTTGCAAACCACTCAAGCCGGAACCGCCACCCTCCGCAAAGGCTCCCCAATCGCCTTCATCACCTTCTCGAATCCCGCGAAATCCAGCGACTGCGCTCCGTCCGACAACGCCCGCTCCGGGCAAGGATGCACTTCAATGATCAGCCCATCCGCCCCCACCGCCACCGCCGCCCGCGACACTGCCGCAATCAAACTCTGCTTCCCAGTCCCGTGCGAAGGATCCGCAATCACGGGCAGATGCGAGAGATCCCGCGCCAGAGCCACCGCCGCTAGATCAAACGTATTCCGCATTTCCGTTTCAAATGTCTTGATGCCCCGCTCGCAAAGCACCACCTGGCTGTTTCCCCCCGATAGCAAATATTCCGCCGCCAGCAGCCACTCCTTCACCGTCGCCGAAGGCCCGCGCTTCAACAGCACCGGCTTGCTTACCGTCGCCAGCCGCCGCAGCAGCGCGAAATTCTGCATATTGCGCGCTCCCACCTGCAACATGTCCACGTGTTCGCAGATGATGTCCACATCTTCGGTGCTCATCACCTCCGTCACCACCGGCAATCCGCTCTGCTCCCGCGCCTCGCGCAGAATCTTCAACGCCTCCAGCCCCAGCCCCTGAAAGTCGTAGGGCGAAGTCCTCGGCTTATAAGCCCCGCCCCGCAGCATCGTAGCCCCAGCCTTCTTCACCGCGTGAGCCGTGCTCAGCAACTGCTCCCGCGATTCCACCGAGCACGGTCCGGCCATCACCACTACTCCCGGCCCTCCAATCGCAACCCCGCCCACATGAACAATGCTGCCTTCCGGCTTGACCTGCCGGCTCACCAGCTTGAATGGCTGCGCAATGGCGACCACATTCTCCACTCCGGGCGCCACCAGTAGCGCCTCGATTTCGTGGCGCCGGCCGCTTCCCACCGCAGCCACAATCGTGCGCTCCACTCCACGCGTAACGTGCGGCTGGTAGCCCGCCTCGCGAATGCGCTCGATAATGTGCGCAATCTCCTGCTCCGTCGCCTTCTCCGACATATTGACGATCATTGTTTCTCTCCTCGAGCATTAATAAAGTGCGACTGTCATCCTGAGCCGAGAGCCCTTTGCTCGGCGAAGGACCCGGGCGAGCCGCGCTCCTCAGAGCCTGCCCTGAGAGAGCGAATGCAACCGAAGGGCGCGTCCGGCTCGCTTCCATATCGCTCCCTGCCCCTCCAAAAAAACAAAGGCCGCGATCTTGAATCGCGGCCTCCAGCTGAACTTCGCTTGAATCTTAGTCGATCATGGCTGACTTCGATCTCCCGCAAGTTCCGCCGCAGCCGCTACTCCGCTAAATCGGTAGTAGCGAAACTGCCCGGTAAAGGGGATAAATCGCGTCATGCAAAGAGCTCCTAACTTACGATTTCTGAACCACTGCTGTGCCAACCCGCGCTGCTATTGTATCGCACTGGCAACATTAGAAAATGCATTGTTTGCGTTGGATCCGATCAGGCGTATCGTGCCCACGACCAGAACCAGGATCACAGCCAGCATTACCGCGTATTCGGCAATGTCTTGCCCCGCATCTTCCGACCAAATCCTGCGAATAAATTCGGACATGCTCACCCTCCAATCCATACCGTTCCCTATAAGAGGGATGAACCCTAATCGAACGCACTCATAATGCCCCACGCGGGACATGCTTGTCAATTGTGGAAATTCTCCGGAAGGACATCAGAATACCGGCAGGAGTCCGGAGAAAGACCAGCAGAAAGTCCGGAGGAAAGTCCGGGGAAAACCCAGCCGCAATCGGCAGTAAACATCCCATCCCGCGCCCGTTCCGCCGCTCACTCCGTGGCGGCTCGTCTCCACACCTCAGGCGCATCAATCGCAGTCGCTGCCGTGTGGCCGCCCGCGCGCCGTTGGCTGATCACCTCACGCACAACATAGTGCGGCCGCGCTTTCGCCTCTTCATAAATCCGCCCCACGTATTCTCCGATAATCCCGAGAAAAAAAAGATTAACTCCTGAAAGGAACGTGATAGCCAGGATCAGCGCGGTAAAACCCTGTGGCGCGTGCAACCAAAACTTGACGTACAGCGAGTAAATGGAGAACAGGAACGACAAGGCGGTGGCACTTGCCCCCAGTATCGCCGCCGCGCGCAGCGGAACAATCGAAAAAGCAAAAATTCCATCCGATGCCAGCTTCAACAACTTCAGCGGACTGTATTTTGTCCGCCCCGCCCGTCGCGCCGAGCGCTCAATCGGAATTCCGATCTGCCGGAATCCCACCCACGTGCGCAGCCCGCGCAAGTACCGGTGATGCTCCGGCATCCGCCGGATCTCTTCCACCACCCGCCGCGACATCAGCCCGAAATCTCCCGCATCCAGCGGAAGATGAATCGAAGACAGCGCCGCCAGCAGCCGATAAAAACCGTGGTAGCAAGCCCGCAGCCACCACGCTTCCTTCCGGTTCACCCGCTGCACAAACACCACGTCATATCCCTGCCTGTACGCATCCAGCAGCGTCGGAATCGCCTCCGGAGGATCCTGCAGGTCCCCATCCATCAGCACCGTCACGTCGCCAGACACCTGATCCAGCGCCGCTCCCAACGCCGTCTGATGTCCAAAATTCCGCGACAGCGCCACCACCACCAGGCTGGGATTTTCCCCCGCCGCTTTCTCCAGCATCTTCAACGTGCCATCCGAACTCCCGTCATCCACCAGGACAATTTCATGCGGCCCGCCCGGAATCGTATCCAGCACCGCCATCGTCCGGCGGAGCAATTCCGGCAACACGGCTTCCTCGTTGTAAAGCGGTATCGCCAGCGAAACGCTCGGTCGCTCGATCATCTCGTTCCCTTAGTCCTGTTTCTGCAAGCTCTACATGTCCAAGCTCTACGGATGCCGATCATCTTTCTCCAGCACCATCATCACCGAAGTTCCCAGGAACCTATGCGGAATCGGTTCGCGCTCGCGCCAGCAACGAAAGCATCCGGTTCATCGTTTGCCCTCGCGTGTCGAACCCCGCCTTGCCGTTACTGCGCTGCATACTCATGAGCTTTCGCGCCAGCAGCAATGGAACCAGCGGAAGCCCCCAGTAAGTCGATGCCCGCATCCTGAAACCATTGCGCTCGCAAACCTTTGCCAGTTCCTCGATCGAGTACCGTCGAACGTGCCCCGCCGCCCGGTCGTAATCGGAATAAAAAAACTGGTGCGCCGGAACATTAATCAGCAGGCTCCCTCCCGGCGCCAGATGAAAACCAACCGACTGCAGAAACTCCGATTCATCCTCGATATGCTCCAGCACATCGAACAGAAACAACAGATCGTACCGCCCCCGGAACTCCGCCCTGCGTTCGTGGATGTTGTAACAATAGAGCGGGCTCACCCGGCTCACATTCTTTTGCAGCGCAAGCTCATTCAGTTCAAATCCAGCGACCGGCTTCCCGCAGTAATCCTCAATGTCCCTCTGCAGCAGCCCATTCCCGCAGCCAATCTCCGCCGCATCCTTCGCCTTCCGCACAACATCATCGGCCAGTCGCCTCATCACCTCAAAACGCCGCCGGATCCAAAAATGATCGACAGTCGCAACGTCGAACCACCAGTCCCCCATATTCACCGGCATCGGAGCCGATAAATAAGTGATGCGCCCCTCGGCGCTCCCAGGTTCTCCGTGAATCGATGCCCCTCGATCGATCGACTCAAGCAAATCAGCGCGCCGAGCCTCCACATTGTTCGTCGGCTCGCTCATGTGCGAGCCCTGCCTTTGAAATACACCATATTCCACAAGGTCGCACCCATCAGCGTCAGCGGATAAAACTCCATCACCACCGGCTCGAACAGTTCGTTGAATATCTTCCGCCACTCCTCGCCCGGACGCGCAAAATCGCCGCGATCCCACTGCGCCAGCAGGCGGGCAATCGATTTCTCCTCAGGCATCACCAGCTCCAGAGTATGAAAATGCCCGTCTTCCGTCAGCAGACTCCGCAAATGCGACAAGATTCCCACAACCTCTTCCGTATTCAAATGGTGAAGAAAACTATTTGCCAGGACAAAATCGAACTTCTCCCCGGGAGCCGCGCGATAGTCGCGCACATCCGCAACTATAAAATCCCGCCCATGCCTCCGGCGCGCACTTTCGATATAGCGCTCGTTGAAATCAATCCCGAGATAGTCCACGTGAGCAAAGTGCTGCGTGTTCGTCCCCGGACCGCACCCTACGTCCAGCACCCGCCGCACCCGCCCTAGATCGTTGTTCGCAAGAATCGGCCCGAATTTTTGCTCGGCAAAAGGCGCCTGCCACAGCCGGTACGCAGCCGCGTGATCCAGCATACCCGCCACCCGGCTCACTCCCGCCTCCAGCCCAGCAACTCGCCGCCTGCTCCAGCCTCTGAAATACCCATCACTAAGATCGGATTCTCCCCACCAGACTATAAGGGAAACTCCCGTGCTTTGCAGCAAAATCGCAGCCCCGCAATAACTCGCTATCCACTCGTTGTCACAATCTGCGACCGTCTAGTATAGTGTCTTCCGGACGCGACGGCCGCTGCGCCGCCGCACACCGCCACTCTTGCCCCTGACTAAAACGAATCAAATTCTGCGGGATCGCCCCTTCTCCGGACTCGCCCCATTTCCCGGCGGAGCAAGATAATGTCGCGCCTCGGCTGGCCTCTTCTCATTCTGCTCCTCATCCTCGCCTTCCTGACTCCGCGCCTCGGAGATGGTTGGCTGGGAGCCGCCGAAAAACTTGCTGCTCGCTTCGCCGCAAAAAAGCGCCTCGCCGTCATCGCCATCGCTGCCGCCGCCATCCTCGGACGCCTCGCCGTTCTTGCCTTCCTGCCCGTGCCCGTGCCGGAAGTCCATGACGAGTTCAGCTACCTGCTCGCAGCCGACACGTTTGCCCACGGCAGGCTGACCAACCCGCCCCATCCGATGTCACTCTTCCTCGATACTTTCCACGTCCTGCAAACCCCCACGTACATGTCGATTTTCCCTCCTGCGCAAGGCGGCGCCCTCGCCCTCGGCCAAGTGCTCGGCAATCCCTGGATCGGCGTCCTGTTAACCATGGCCCTCATGTGCGCAGCCGTGACTTGGATGCTGCAGGGCTGGTTCCCGGCCGAATGGGCTCTGCTCGGCGGAGTCCTCGTGCTCTCGCGCTTCGCGTTCTTCACCTACTGGGTCAATAGCTACTGGGGAGGCGCCGTTGCTGGCATCGGCGGAGCACTCGTCCTGGGCGCGCTCCCACGCATCATTCACCACCAGCGTCCCCGCGATTCCTTTGCAATCGGCGTCGGGGCCGCTCTGCTTCTGAATAGCCGCCCCGTCGAAGGCTTCGTTTTCTGTCTTCCTGTCGTTTTCGCCCTCGCCGTCTGGCTTTTCTCTCGAACCAGTCCACCTCTCTCCGTCACAGCGCCGCGCGTATTCGCGCCCGCGCTCGGTGTCATGGCTCTGACCATGCTGTTTGTCGGCTATTACAACTGGCGCATAACTGGCAACGCTCTCGTTTTTCCCCACGCGCTCTTCATGCGCCAGCAGTGCAACTGTCCCGTATTTGCCTGGCAAAAGCCAGATCCGCCGCTCCACTACTTGAACCCGCAATTCGATTACTTTTACAACTTCCATGTACGCAATCACTACATCCCCACCTGGGCAGCATGGCTGCACAGGTCCCGCGAGGCACTCCGCGCGTGTTGGCATTTATTCCTCGGAAGCGTGCTCTCCATCCCGTTCCTCGCTCTCCCCTGGGTAGTGCGGGACCGCCGCACGCGCCTGCTGCTGGTCCAGTTCTGCTTCAGCCTCGCCGGTCTTCTCGTAGTCGTCTACCTTGAACCGCACTATGCCGCGCCACTCGTAGCCACGGTCTTCGCTCTCCTGGTGCAGTCCCTCAGGCACCTGCGCTGCTGGCAAATTGGAGGCCGCCCTTTCGGCATCGCCCTGTCCCGTGTCATCATCCTGGCCGCTCTGGCAAACGTGCCGTTCTACGTTGCCCAAACCATCCGAGGATACAAAGTCCACGACGATCGCTGGAGCCTTTCCCGCGCCCACATGGTCGACCAACTCGACTCCGCCCCCGGCCTTCAATTAGTCCTCGTCCGCTACGCCCCGGGCCACGTCATCCACAACGAATGGGTATACAACGCTGCTGATATCGATCATTCCAAAGTCGTCTGGGCACGCGAGATTCCCGGCCAGGACCTCCAGCCCCTGTTCACCTACTTCCAAAACAGAAACGTCTGGCTAGTAGAAGCCGACGCGTCCCCTCCCCGCCTTGAACCCTACCCCAGCCGATAACCTGACCGTTTCCGGAGCCCCACGCGTGTCAAACGCACGCCAGCCCGCGCCAGAGAACTGGGCACCAAGAATTGAGAACCGAAAACTGAGAACCGAAAACTGAGAACCGAAAACTGAGAACCGAAAACTGAAAAAGACCTAAGACCTAACACCCGAGACCTGTTCTACAATCTCCCCGTGCCCGTCCTCCACAACCTCCGCGTCACTCTCGAAATGATCAAGTGGGAGCATTCCATCTTCGCCCTCCCCTTCGCCCTCTGCGGAGCCATGCTCGCCGCCTCCGGCCTTCCCACCCCTCATCAACTTCTCTGGATCACCGTCGCCATGCTCTCCGCCCGCTCCGCCGCCATGGCCTTCAACCGCCTCGCCGACGCCGCCATCGACGCCGCCAATCCCCGCACCAGCACCCGAGCCCTCCCCGCCGGGCATCTCTCCCCAGCCTTCGTCGCCACCTTCGTCATAGTCTCCTGCGCCATCTTTATTCTTGCCGCCGCCCAACTCAATCGCCTCACCCTCTGGCTTTCTCCCGTAGCTCTCGCCGTGCTCCTCCTTTATTCCTACACCAAGCGCTTCACCCGCTGGTCCCATCTCGTGCTCGGCTTCGCTCTCGGCATCGCACCCGCCGCCGCCTGGATCGCCGTTCGCGGCTCCCTCGACCCTCGTATCCTTATTCTTACCGCCGCCGTCACCTTCTGGGTCGCCGGCTTCGACATCCTCTACGCCTGCCAGGATTTCGACTTCGACCGCCACGCCGGACTCCACTCCATCCCCCGCCACCTCGGCATCCCCCGCGCTCTCTGGATCGCCCGCGCCTTCCACCTCATCATGCTGCTCCTGTTGCTGGCCCTGCTGCCCGCCTTCGCCCTCGGCAAACTAGCCTTAGTCGGCGTCGCCGCCGTCGCCCTGCTCCTGCTCTACGAACATTCCCTCGTCAAGCCCAATGACCTATCACGCCTCAACGCCGCCTTCTTCACCATGAACGGCGTAATCTCCGTAGTATTCGCCGCCTCCCTAGCCGCAGACCTACTCTTCCGAAAGTAGAAACATACAAACAGGATGAGGAACGAAACATAAACGCCGCGTCCAAACAATTTTGTCAACCTGCTGTTTGCATGCAGTGCCACAATTCATGTGGGGGGAAAGCCGCCGCCGCCATCCCCCAAAAACAAAACCGGCATCCCCACCCCCTGCGGTGGAAACGCCGGTTCCCCCATTCCCTCACGACGACGGAGGGCTTGAAGATCGCTATGAAAGCCAACCCTCATAATCCTCCACCCTCGGACCTCATTTGTCAGGTCCATGTCTACAATTTGTAAAATTACGTACGGGGAAGGGAACTCTCGGAGCCGGAGATCGGCTTGTCCGCGTGGAAATACTTGCGGTAGGCTGCGATCCAGTCCGTCGAAATATCACGCTGCGCCGTCGCCAGGTCCACATCGCCATGGCACACCATCCGATGCAACCGGTCTTCCAGTTGATCTTTTACGTGCGCGTTCCACACTGTATCTTCGTAAGGCTCCGGCCAAAGATTTCGGATGTCGGTCGCGCCCCCAAGCTCCGGCGTAATCAAGTAGTCCACTTCATAAGCGTCCGGACGTGGTGGCGTGACTCCGTACTCTTCAAATACTTTGCGCTTCAGTGAAACCGGAACCGCCGGCGCCTCTTTTTCTAAGCTCTCTCCACATACTTCATTTTCGGTGACCGGAACCGTCGCTCCCGGGGTCAGTCGCAGATCAGGTTCTTCCCCACGCCCAATCGATGCCATGATCACCGGCCCTCCACGGTAAGGTCGCAAGGCGAGCAGCAAGAACACTGCAATCCCGACGATCGCGAAAACTACCGCCCGCCGGTGCTCCATCATCGTCGACCACGCCGAGGGTAACCATCCCGTCCGCTGATCCCGGCCCGCCAATTCCGCCAGCCGTGCCTCCAGCCGAGCACGCGGCTCAACCTTTGACGGCAACTCCCCCGCCCACGCTTTCCGCGCCTCGCCGAACTCCGCCAGCGTGTTCTCCAATTCTTCAAAGCGCGCGCTGCACTGCGAGCAGCATTCAAGATGAGCCTCTACTGGCCCTCTCGAACCTTCGCTCAGCTCTCCGCTCGCGTGCAGCAACAGCTGCTCGTCCATCACATGAAGATTTGTTTCCTTCACGCTCTAACCTCCATCCGCCCGCGCCAGTCGCGCCAGTGTTCGCGCCAGTGACGCTGCTACCGATCCCAAAGAAATCCCCAAAGCCGCCGCGATCTCGCGATACCGCAACCCCTCCGCCCGCATGCTCAAGCACGACCGGTCTTGCTCGGGCAGCGCCCGCACCACCGCCAGCAACCTCATCTGCCTCTGACGGCTCCGCAACTCTTCCTCCGGATTCGCGTTCCGGTCCACCCGCAGCTCCGGCGATGCCTCATCAAATTCCACCATCCGCCGCAGCCGCACCTGGTTCGCGTAGCGCTGCTTCAACGCCAGATTGCGCGCTACCCGGAACACCCACCCCCGCAGATTCTCGCGCGATTTTCCTTTCTGCAAATGCTGGAACAACAACAAAAACGATTCCTGAATAATCTCTTCCCCGTCATGCGTCGAGAGCCCCAGCACCAGCAGATAACGCAGCAGCCGCTCGCGCAGCTCCTCGAACAACTCCACCACCTCAACTTCCGGAGAAGAAGGAACCCGCGAGTCCGCATCCGCCGGTCGGGAAAGCGGCCAGGAAAGAACGGAATCAGAAAAAAATGACAAGTCGTACACCTTACGGGTGAAAGGATGCGGGGAGAGCCTCAGCTTAACATATTTATCTTGCGAATCTCTCTCCTTTGCCGTTACCGGAGCGTAAGAAATAATGCCTGAACAAACCCCACTCAGAAAGAATATTAGCTAGTAACGCTTCCCCCCAACGCCAAGCAGCCTCGATGCCGTCCGCCAAGCGCCGAGACCATGAAATTACAAAGAGACTGGAGTACGAAAGTAACTCCCGAGGAAACGCCTCCTCACAGCAGATAAAACTCGAGGCTGATTCATGTAGGCAATAATTAAAGATGAAAAAAGCCCTGATCATCGCCGCACTTCTCTGGTCTCTGCCCCTGCTCGCCCAAAGCAACACCGGAGAATTGCGCCTAACCCTCACCGATCCCACCGGACTAGGCCTCAAGAACACAGTCGAACTCGTCAGCCAGGGCAACGAGTATCGCCGCACCTTCTGGACCGATGATCAAGGCAACCTCGATGCCAAGCGCCTCCCCTACGGCATCTACCAGGTTCTAATCCGAGTCCAAGGCTTCGCTGAAGTCGCCGAGTCAATCGAAATACGTTCCGCGATTCCCCTGGATCGCACCATCCGCCTGAAAGTCGCCACAGTTTCCGAATCTGTAAAGGTCAGCGCCTCCAAAACGTTGATCGATCCCTATCGTGCCGGTTCGGTCAACGAAATCGGCCTGCAAACCATCGAGAACCGCTTGACCGCGCTCCCCGGCCGCTCCATGCAGGATCTCGTGAACTCGCAACCCGGCTGGCTTTACGAAGGCAATGCCGTACTCCACCCCCGCGGATCGGAATATCAAACTCAATTCGTCGTCGATGGCATTCCCCTCACCGACAATCGTTCGCCCAGCTTTGGTCCCGAAGTCGAAGCCGACGACGTCGACTCCCTCAAGATTTATACCGCCGGCATTCCTGCCGAATATGGCAGAAAGATGGGCGGCATCGTTGAGGTCAACACTCTCAAGAGCGCATATCCAGGCCTTCACGGACAACTCACTCTTTTCGGCGGCACCTACAATACCGCCGGCGCCAATACTCAAGACCAATACACCTGGAAGGGAAACACGCTCGGCCTGACCGCCTCCGGCAACATGACCGACCACTATCTCAACCCCGTGGTCCCTCAGAACTACACCAACAATGGCACCACCGCCAGTTTTTCTCTGAGCTATGAGCGCGATCTAACGCAAAAAGATCGTCTCACTCTCATCGTCCGCCACGAACTCGCGCGCTACGCCATCCCCAACGAATTTGTGCAGCAGAACGGAGCCTATGTGCCGACCTCCGACAACACCGTCGGCTGCCCGCCCGTTCCCCCGGATCAGGAGCCGAGCGACTGCGTCTTCATTCCCGGAGGCCAGCTCCAGACTGGCGACAACTTCGAAACCATGGGGATCGCCTCCTACCAGCATATTTTTTCCTCCGATGCCATCGGCACCCTGCGCGGAATGGTTCGCAATAACTCCAACGATTTTTATTCCAATCCGCAGTCATGGCCTCTCATCGCGACTCAGCACAATTACTTCAATGAGGGATATTTCACCGGCAACCTCTCCGTTCATCACGGCCGGCAAGAATGGAGGGCGGGCTTCGAAACCGACTCGACCTTCCTCCACGAAAACTTCAACTATGTCATGCCCTACTGCGAGAACATTTCAAACCCTCAATGCGCAATCAACCTGGGCATCTTAGACGCCGGCGCGACAACTTTTGCCTTTATCGCCAACCGTCCCGACCTCGAACAATCGGCTTATTTTCAGGATTTAATCCGCCTCGGCAACTGGACCATCAACGCCGGCCTCCGCTGGGACCACTATCAACTGGTCGTGAACCAGAACGCGGTCAGCCCGCGAGTCGCCATCTCGCGCTACTTTCCCACCGTCGGCGTGAATGTTCACCTCTCCTACGACCGCATCTTCCAGACGCCGTCCTACGAAAATATCCTCTTGTCCAGTTCTGCAGCCGCCGAAGCTCTCGATACCAGCGTTCCCGCCGTGCAAAAGCCGGTTGAGCCGTCTCAAGGGAATTATTACGAATTGGGAGCGACGAAAGGGTTCCTCGGAAAACTGCGGGTCGACGCCAATACGTTCCGCCGTGATGTGGACAATTACGCCGACGACTCTCAAATCCTCAGTACCGGAATCAGCTTCCCCATCGCGTTCCGGAAAGCCATCCTCTACGGCGCCGAGGCCAAGCTCGAAGTTCCGCACTGGGGGCGCTTTTCCGGCTTCGCCAGCTATTCCTACATCGTGGGCAATGTCTGGAACCCGGTAACCGGCGGCCTGTTTCTTGGGGATGATGCCACCGGCGCAACCTCCGATTTAACCGGACATTTTCCCGACTCGCAGGACCAGAGAAACACGGTGCGCGCCCGCGTCCGCTATCAAGCCGCCCCGCGCCTGTGGTTCGCCGTGGGTTGCGATTACAACACCGGACTGCCGTTTGAGGCTGACTTGACTCCTCAGCAATATGCCACGGTATACGGTGACGTAGTGGTGAGTCACCTTAATTTTAATCGCGGCCGCATCAATCCTTACTTCACGCAGAATGCTTCGGTGGGAGCGGAACTCTACCAGCGGGAAAAACGCTCGGTGCGATTACAAGGCGACGTCCAGAACCTCAGCAACACCCTCGAAGTAATCGACTTCGGAGGCCTCTTCTCCGGCAACGCCCTGGGCCCCTCCCGCCAATACACCTTCCGCCTGGTATCAACATTCTAAAAGCGCGGTTCATCGAGTCCCCGAGGCCCTGTCATCCTGAGCGAAGCACGATCGTCTGAAAGACGATCATGCGCAGTCGAAGGACCCCTTTCAGTCAGATACAGCGTCAGGCCTTGCAGGGAGTTTCCGTCCAAACGTCATTCTCCGCGGCTCGGTGCCTCCGTGGTAGGTGCTGACCCTCGCTCACACCACAAAATACTTAGCCCCCGGATGATGCACCACCAAAGCCGAAGTCGACTGCTCCGGCTCCAGAAGAAATCCCGAAGTCAACCGCACTCCCACGTTCTCCTCCGGGCGAAGCAGCACAAACAACTTCGTCTGGTCCTCCAGATTAGGGCAGGCCGGATACCCAAACGAATACCGCGATCCACGATATTTCTGATGAAACAAATCCCGAATCGCCGGAGCATCCTCGCCCGCAATCCCCAACTCCTCGCGCATAGTCTTGTGATGCAGCTCCGCCAAAGCCTCCGCCGTCTCCACGCTAAGCCCGTGCAGATACAAATATTTCGTATACTCCCCACCCTCAAACAACTTCTGCGTCTCAACCGAAGCCTTAGCTCCAATAGTAACCAAAGAAAATCCAATCACATCCATCTTCCCGGAATCTTTCCCGGCAAAGAAATCAGAAATACAAAGCCGCCTACCCTCCCGCTGCCGCGGAAACGTGAATCTCAAAAGCTCCCTCGCATCAGCCTTACCCTGTGAACCGGAGCCTGCCCTGAGCGAAGTCGAAGGGTGGCCCCCGGTTTCAAGGTTTTGACTTTCACTCGCGACTCGCGACTCGGGACTCGGAGCTTCGTAAATGACGACATCATTCCCATCACTCTGGCAAGGAAAATACCCGTAAACCACCTTAGCCTCAAACAACCCAGACTCCGCCACTTCCTCTTCAATCTTCCTCTTGATCGGACGGAACTTCTCCTCCACCAGCCGCACATAATCCGCCTGCGAAGCCGTCTTCAACTGCCACTGATTCTTAAACAGCGCCGTCTCGTTGATATAAGGAAACACATCCCGCACATCGTAGCGCTTCACCCGCACGCCCCAGAACGGAGGTTCCGGAATATTCGGCGCATCCGTCACCACCACGCTCCGCTCCGCAAACACGGGCCCGGTCTCCTCGTCCACGGCCGCCGCCTTCGCGTACTCCTTCACCGTTCGCCCATCCAGCAGCCGCGCCTCCCGCGCCCCATTCACCGTGATCAGGTCTTCCATCACGTGCAGCCCCGCAAACGCATCTTCCGCATAAAACACCGCGTTCGAGTACTCCCGCCGCAGATCGTCCTCCACATACTTCCGCGTCAAGGCCGCACCGCCGCAAATCACGGGGAACTCCAGCTTCTGCCGCTGCAAGTCCTGGATCACATACTTCATCTCCAAAGTAGACTTCACCAGCAACCCGCTCAGCCCAATCGCATCCGCTCCGTGCTCCTGCGCGGCGCTGATAATCTTGTCCCCCGGCTGCTTGATTCCCAGGTTCACCACCTTGAATCCATTGTTCGACAAAATAATGTCCACCAGGTTCTTCCCAATATCGTGGACATCGCCCTTAACGGTCGCGAGCACAATCGTGCCCTTCTGCGACCCGCCTTCCTTCTTCTCCATCTTCGGCTCAAGATAAGCCACAGCCTGCTTCATCACTCCCGCCGAATCCAGCACCGAAGGCAACTGCATCTTGCGCGCGCCAAACAGATCGCCGACCGTCTTCATCCCGTCCAGCAGCACGGTGTTAATCAACTCCAGCGGCGAATACTCCCTCAACGCTTCTTCCAGCAACTCCTCCAGCGATTTCTTCTGCCCGCCCTCACCCACCGACTTCTCGCCGTTGATAATCGCAAACTTCAGCTTGTCATCCACCGACAGCGTATCTACATGCGCCGTCGTCGATGCCGCCGGTTTGCCCTTCAACCCGGCAAAATGGTTCATGTATTTCTGCAACGGATCGCCGTCCGACTCGTCCCGGAAGATCAGCTTCCGCGCCAGATCCACTTCTTCCTGCGGAATCTTGTACAACGGATAAATCTTCGTGTAGTTCACGATGGCCATATCCAGCCCGTGATCCACCGCCTCATGCATGAACACCGAATTCAAAACCCGCCGCGGATAAGCGTCCAGCCCAAACGAAATGTTGCTCACTCCCAGAATCGTCTTTACGTTCGGCAACTCCTGCTTGATCCGCTTCACCGCATTCAAAGTCTCTATCCCCGCGCTCCGGTACTCATCCTGCCCGGTAGAAATCGGTAAAGTCAGCGCATCAAAAATCAGGTCCGTCCCGTCCAGCCCGTATTTCTTCGTAGCCAGATCGAAAATCCGGTGCGCAATCGCCGTCTTCTTCTCCGCCGTCAGCGCCATCCCGTCTTCATCAATGGTCAGCGCAATCACCGCCGCCCCGTACCGCTTCGCCATCGGCAGCACCAGCGACGTCCGCTTCTCCCCATCCTCCAGGTTGATCGAATTGATGATCGCCCGTCCCGGAATCCGCTTCAGCGCCTCTTCCACCACATCCGCCTCGGTCGAATCCACCAGAATCGGCGCCGGAACCCGCGTCGCAATCCGCTCAAGAATGGAAGAAACATACCCCTTCTCGTCTTCGCCTACGATCGCGCAGCACAGGTCCAGCATGTGCGAGCCTTCGTTCACCAGCTTCTTCGCCAGTGCCAGAATGTCGTCGTATTTCTTCCCCTGCACCAGCTTCCGGAAATGTTCGACGCGGGTCGTAGTATTCATTTCCTCCGCGACGATCAAAGGCTTGGGCTCGAGATCAAGCGGCACCGAAGTGTAAGCGCTCGATGCCGCCCCCACCTTCTTCACATCCCGCTTCGCCGGCTGCACTCCCCAAACCGCGTCCACCACCGCCTTCAAGTGCGCCGGTGTAGTTCCGCAGCATCCGCCGACAATGCGGACCCCGTAATCCACCACAAAATGTCTGTGATACTCGGCCAGCTCCTGCGGCGTCAGCTTGTAAACCGCGTGCCCGCCTTCGTTGAAGGGCAGCCCCGCATTCGGCAGAACCGAAACTTCCTTCGTCGAATTCAGCGCCAGGTACCGGACCGCGTCGTTCATCTCCTTGGGCCCGGTCGCGCAGTTCAACCCCAGAATGTCCACGTCAAACGGCTCCAGCGCCGTCAGCGCCGCGCCAATCTCCGTGCCCAGCAGCATCGTTCCGGTTTCCTGCAGCGTCACCTGCACCGCCACGGGCAGCCGCTTGCCCGCCTTCCGCATCGCAGCCAGCACGCCCACCGTCGCCACTTTTGCCTGCAACAGGTCCTGGCAAGTCTCAATCAGCAGAAGGTCTACTCCGCCTTCAATCAGCGCCGCCGCCTGCTCCTCATACGCCGCGGCCATCGCATCAAAGCCGATGTGTCCGAGCGACGGCAACTTCGTCGTCGGCCCCATCGAGCCCGCCACAAACCGCGGACGTTCCTTGGTCGAGAACTGCTGCGCCACTTCCCGCGCCAGCCGCGCCGCCGTCACGTTGATCTCATGCACCCGGTCCGGAAGCTCAAACTCCGCCAGCACGATCCGCGACCCGCCAAACGTGTTCGTCTCCACGATGTCGCAGCCCGCCTTGAAGAAATCGGCGTGAATATCCCGAATAATGTCGGGACGGCTCAACACCAGCACCTCGCTGCAATTCTCCTTGCCCCAATAATCATCCAGTGTGGGATTCCTCACCTGAATGTTGGTCCCCATAGCGCCGTCATAAACCACAACGCGCTCTTTCACGGTCTGTAAGAAGTCACTCATTAGCTTCTGCGAGGTACTAGGTACTAGAAAATGCACAAACGCCGGCCCCGGGACCGGCGTGTCATCGAAAACGAAAGTTGGGAAACTCTAACTCCCCGCCACCATCTGCGCCGGAGCCCCGCCATCCACATCCGCCTGATTAAATACCACCCCGTCTCCCATATGCGCCGCCCGCGGCGCCAGCATCTGCTCTTTCCGGTAAATCAGATTGCTCGCATTAAACGTCGCCAGCTCAAACCCATGCCCATGCGTAATCGCATCAGTAGGGCAAGCCTCCACGCAATACCCGCAAAAGATACACCGGTTGTAATCGATCGAATAGACTTTCGCGTAGCGTTCGGCGCCGCTTATGCGGCGTTCGGCGGTGTTGTCGGCGGCTTCGATGTAGATGCAGTTGGAGGGGCAGTTGGCGGCGCAGAGGAAGCAGGCTACGCATTTTTCGAGGCCGTTTTCGTCGCGCTGGAGGACGTGGGCGCCGCGGAAGCGGGCTTCGAACTTGGCTCCCTTGAGCGGACCTTTGCCGTCGGGATAGTTTTCGACCGTCGTGGGCTGGAACATCTCCAGGAAGGTGATGGTCATGCCTTTGGCGATGGCGGCGATGTTTTTCAGGACCGACATACCTCTCTAGTATACCGTAGAGTACCTAGTGCCCAGTACCCAGTGCCCAGTACCCAGTGCCCAGTACCCAGTGCCGTAGTGGTGCAATTTGGCTTGCGCGTTGGGCCGGTTGGGCGGGAGATCCTTCGCTACGCCTGAAGAACGGCTACGCTCAGGATGACAAAGTCGTCTAACGGCCAAACTGCACTACTACTCCCAGTACCCAGTTCCTAGCGGCGTGGGTCGTCCTTGGCGCGGATCACGCTGATGGCTTATGCGATCTCCAGCACGCGGTTTAGCGAGCCTACTATGTATTTCCAGACCAGGTAGTAGACGACCAGGGTGACGCACAACTCTGCGCCTGCGGTGGGGAGAATCGTCGAGTAGGGGGTGGTGACCTGGTCAAACCAGGTGAGGCCCTGGGGGCCGAAGCTGAGAACTCCGAGCCATTGGGCTACGGCGACTCCGAGCGGGGCCATGATCAGGGGCAAGAGCGCGCCGTGGAAGCCGATGGGCACGCGGCGGCCGAGCCGGATATACAAAATGTTCCAGAGGCCAAAGAGATTGGGCACCAGCGCCATGGGGAATACGATGACACGTTCGATTGGAACCGGTACGTGAAAAACCAGGCGCGTCAGAATGAATATGGTCAGGATCAATAGCAGAAACAGGCTGGGCGTGAAGATGCCTGCCATATAAGCTCGAAGATAAGTATGTGTTTTCATAATGTCCCCCTAATCGTTACAGGTGATAGAGCAGCACGGGAATGGCTGACGGAAAAAATGCCAGCCATGCCACCGCGGCCGCCACCAGCGCCCAGTCAAACCATGCCTGATTGAACCATGCTTGCTCTAACCATTTTCCTCCGAACCTCGCCATGGGAGCGGGTTGCTGCAAGCGCTGCAGCATGGCTGGCCAGAGGTCGCGACCGAGTTGCTTGCTCTCCTCAGTGACCGGCGGAAGCGATTGTTTCAGCAGCTTTGCGATTCGTGCTTTTTCCGATTCATTCATGGCTTGGGGTCCTTTAGGGCTCGATTCCTTGTTGTTTGAGATTGGTTCGCAGCAGGCGCAGGGCGCGGAAGACGCGCAGCTTGACGGCTCCGAGGGAGATGCCGAGCGCATCGGCGATTTCTTTGTAAGGCTGTTCTTCGACCAGGGCCAGCGTGGCTGCGACCTGCAGCGTGGGCGGGAGCTGGCGAAAGGCTTGCGCGGTTTTCGTCCGGATCTCGCGGGTGATGGCGGGATTCGGCTGCGCGGGCTGGGGCAGGTCCTCGAGCGGGAAGCCCTGCTGAGGATCAGTCATGTCCCAGGCTTGCGTATTTTTTGTGAAGGTGTGCGATGCGCTTTTGAAGTGATCGAGCGCGGCGTTGGTGGCGATGCGGCGCGCCCAGCCTTCGAAGCTGCGTGCGGGATCGAAGCGGGCGTGGGCGCGGTGAATGCGCCAGAAAGTTTCGATGGTGAGATCTTCGGCGAGTGAAGGATCGCGGACGATGACCACGATCCAGCGATAGACTTCCGGCTGATAGCGGCGGAACAGAGTCTCGAAGGCGTCGAGGTCGCCGCGTGCGAATAGCTGGAGCACGCTGGATTGTGCCGGCAGCGGCTTCTCCGGTAACGGCTGTCCCAGCGATGACAGTTCGAGCACGGGCATCCTTTGACCCTTCTGTATACGCTTACGAGGCTGGGGAGGGGAAGGTTACAGGGAGGGGTGCGGCGCTGTGCCGGGTGGCGAGTTCTTACCGCAAGGTGAGATAGTTTTCGGAAATGAACTGGTTGTGCCGGTACCGTATTAGAAGCCGCACCCCTGGTTTGTATTTCAGAAGCTCGGTACGGACTTCGTCGATGGTGAAAAGATAGTGAGCGTCGATGGCGAGAAGTATATCGCCGGGTCTTATATCTATAGTGTCGGCAGGGCCCTTCGGCTGCACGCCTGAGATTTCGACTCCATCGTGTCTGACAGTTGGATTTCCCGCAAACGAAACCCCTATTAGAATTTCTTCGGGCGGAGCGGAGGGTGGACTGGCGGCGGACTCAGGAACGCGAATGGCTGGGGTCGCGGGCGTGCTTGGAGTGGCAACCTGCGATACGGCTGTGCCGGGCGCCGAAGGAGAAGACTGACGTGCCGGGGATGGATTTGTTTCGCGCGCTTGGATGGCCGCGTCGGCAGTAACAGCGGGGACAGTGGGCATGGGTTCCAACACTGCTGCGATTTTGATGCTCCCGGTTGAGCTTCTAAGGGTGCGTTCCCACTGTTTATAACCGTTCTTCGAAACCTTCACATTATGCTGCCCAGCTGCTATCGCCAACGAGGATGGCGTGTTGCCGACGAAGTTGCCGTCGATTTCGATGTCTGCTCCCGAGGGGTTGGATGAGATTTCGGCGGTTGCTTCGCCTGTGGGCGCAGGGTTTCCTAAGTTTGTTGCTACATGGACCTGCCCCCCGCCTCCGCTCCCTGTCCCACTCGCCGTTCCGGTTGCTCCTGCGACGGCTATTGCAGGCTGAGGCTGTACCTCCGATATGGTCTGGATCCTCACTTCTTCCGCCGAAGGTGCCGGCAACGGGGCATCCTCGTCGCTGGTGATAGCCATAAGGGCGGACTTGAGCATCTTGCCCCTGGCATTTATGTTCGTCAGTGCGGAGCCGATGTTGTAGCCGGCGGTGCTAGATGTATCCCCTCCGGTCCGGCTTCTGTACAGATGGGCGTCACGTCGGATTATCCGGCCGGTGGAGTCGTAGGTCCTCACAAGGAGCCCGACGGCTCGGTCCGTGTAAGGTACGTTTTCGTTGACCGTTGTTGTGGTCGTCGTCTGAGCGTCTCCGGTTGCTGTGTAGTTCCAACGGTTGCCGTATTGGTCGCTGACTGAACCATTTGCGCCGAACGTAGTCGAGCTGGTGCTCCTGTACGTATGCGTGGTTGGCATTAATCCGCTGTAGTAGCTTTCGGAGGTGGAGAAGACCAGCAGATAGTTCCTTGCTTCCTGGCTGGGCTTGGAGGAGAGGCACACACCTGGATAGTTCTTTGCGTTCTTTTTCCACCAGTGCATCACGAAGTCCGGGAACAGCGCATCCACGCCGTTCGACGTCGCAATGGCAGACGAGACGTTCTTCGTGCATGGGCCGGCGTAAGTTTCATTCTGTGCCCATGCGACCGAACTGCACATCACGACGAGCGCAGCTAGGACGTGGCCGATCGACGGACGTCGTTTCCTGTCATTCATGGCTCATCTTCTATTTTCATTCCGGCGGCTAGTTTTTGCCGAAGGCCGCGCGGGAGGCAAGATACTTCCCAGGGTCGTCCCTTGTTTCAGGGCCTGAGCTGCGGTTGCAGGGTTGAATAGACGCTGGAAGATTAGCCTGCGCACACGGGTTCGGGAATAGCACGCACGTGGGGGGGCGGGGTGCCTCGGTGGGGGAAAGCAGGTTCCCTTCGGCAAGCTCAGGGCAGGCTCTCACCGGGCTTTCGGCCCGGTTCGGAATGACAACCTATGGGTCTTGGGGGGACGGTTTACGGGTTGGATGGTTTGAAAAGAAGCGGTCCCTCGGCGGCTAAAGCCGCGATTGGCGCTTGGGTCCGGACGGCGCGGCTGATGCCGCACCCTGTCAAAGCTATTTCAAACTGAACCGCTGCGGGCGTCAACAGTCGGGCACAGCGGGGTTGGGGGTCCATGAGTGCAATCGCCTGATTACGACAGTCACCTTCTTTCTGGAGACGAAACGGACAACAATCACTTATGTTCCCGGCGACTATGTTTTCCTCAGTAACCGGCTTGGCGTATTTGTTCGTGGCTGGCCTCTCGTTGGCAGGCTTAATTTGCATATCGGGTACGACGCGTGAGGCGTGGGCCTTCAAGGAAACAGCGATAGGAATCTCACTGTTAGCTCTTGCCATTCTTGTTCACGGCATCTTCATCTCTGGTGCGGCAACTTTTGGACCGACTCCGGTTTTGCAGGGTGAGGTGTTCGGATTGAACTGCGGCATTCCGATTGACTACACCGACTGCAACTCGGTGGACCTGTCCACGGGGTACGGATACCTTCTAGATGCTCGCCTCCCGGAGCCTGTCAAATCTGATGAGTTCTTTCGCGGAGACAAACATGTCACCGCGCAGATCAGCATTTGGAATGCACAGATTCACTGGATGCGAACGGACAACACGAACCCGCCCACAAAGGTTGGCGCCCCCGCACGAATCAGCTACTTCGCCATAGGCGAGGTTCTCATAGGGCTGAGCTTGGTTTGCCTTGCCTTCATGGTATGGCGAGAGGCGGAGCGGAAGGGAATCACGAGAGAGTCTGATCCGTTCGCGCTGCTCAGGCGAATGCCAGTGCCGACGCACCTTTGTTGACGTAGCATCTCTATTACACTCATCGACAGGTCAATGATGTGCCCACGCCAGCTAACGACAGTTATCCAACGTGGCGATGAAAAACGACCTATGCCCACGACAGTCGGAGTGTGAGCGCAATTGTGGCGTTCAGTATGTTTGCGCTTAGTAATGCACCGGACCGCTCACGGACAGAGCCTTTCAACGGCACTCGAAAAAAAGCTGCATCGACAAGCGCCGTTTCGACGCCCATTGACACGGCGACGATCGGCGCGCTAATGAGGGTGGATTCGCTGGCGCCATGCCCAGCGACAGAGATCCATATTGCACCGCCAACGAGTGGAACAATCGGCAACCAGGTGCCTACAAGCGAGGCCACTGTGCTGGAAGCGACGGCGTAGAGACTCGCTTTGCCGAGAGAAACTGCTTTGTCTTGCCTCGCGACGGAAAGCCTGATGGGGACGCCGACAACCAAGTAAATCCAGTAGAATTGCTGGTGGAAAAACTTCCACATTACCGTCCAATCGATCTCTAACACGATCACCCTTCCTTACTAAAATAAGCGCGGCCACTCCCACTATAGACACCGCCCGGTGCCCCGTGGGGGCATACCCACGCTCGATGTTGGCGTAATATCGCGATAGCACTCGTTGACCCTGCGGGGATTTTGAGTGCGGGAAGTCGCTTTCGGCCGGATGTGGAACGGATAGAGATGAGTAGAACTAGCGTTATGTCCATTGTGGTGTGCTGCGCGATGAGTTCCTTGGCCAGCCTGGGCCAAAACACTGTGTGCGGGCCCGCTCATAAAAACGCGGCGGCGCCCGAGCAAGCCCGGATTCTGGTTCTTCGACCAAGGGTGAAGTTCTGGAAAGAGAAGGCTTTCTCGAGGACAGAGTCGGAGGGGGCGGTCGAGGATGTGGAGGCGGGATTCCAGGGCGTGTTGTCTCGGACCTTTGAGGAGAAAGGGTACGCAATGCAGTTGGACCCGGCGGGGATGGCTCAGGGGGAAGAAAGCCCGCCGAATGATGGAGCGATCGAAGCGTTGCAGGACCGATACGACTCCCGGCTCGCGTTGTTTTCCTCGTCTGCGCGGCCCGACTGTAGCGGCGTGCTAGGGATCACACTGCACGAAGATCTCAAGAAAGTTACGGGCAGCAGCGAGTTTGCCGCTGTTGTGTTGGCACGCGCTTCCGGGGAGGCGATGACCAAGACTGCCAAGCTCACCGATTGGTATGGAAGCAACGACCTGCACTTTACGATTGGCATCGCGGATGGGGCTACGGGCCAACTGCTGTATTACTGCGAGGCGACGGCGACCGGAGACTACATGAATGCACCGGATTCCCGGCTTTCAGGCCCCATCCGAAAGTGCCTGAAGCAATATTTCAGCGGCGCCAAGCGGCGGTAGAAGCGGGCAGCATGATCCCAGGGGCGGACGCGTCTGGGGCTAAAGCGCGGCTCGAAAGGAGTGGCTCGGACGCAGGCCTGGTGGGCGTGTTCCATCCGCCCTTGTTCCTCTGAAATTATGGACCTTACGCGGCGCTGAAGCGCCGCTCTTCCACGTTACCGCCGGCCTTGCGGCACGACTGAAGTCGTGTTCTTCCCGATCCCTTTCCTTCATGCGTCATCCTTCATCGTTCATCGACGGGCGGGGCGGAATCGACGGTCGGAATTGAGGTCGCAGCCTCGGTAGTTCCCGCTCCACGCTAGCAACGTCAAAGTCCCCGGCCCTTCAGCTTCGCTCAGGGCAGGCTCTGTCCCTGCAAAACCGCAGGGCAAGGACGGGGCACCCGGCTTTTCGCAAAGTGCGCGACGGATGGGCAACTTGTGGAGGAAAAGACCCCACTTCTCGCGCAAGGGACGCGCGAGAGATGGGGCACCAGCCCTGTTCAATAACCAGCGGTGCGGATGGCGTTTAGCGTCAGAGCAGGCCGCGGTGGCCGGTGTAGTTTTTGTCGACGTCCAGGCCGCGCTCCTTGATAACCTCGGCGGCAGCAGTCAGTGCGGTTGCGATGGCAGGATAGCCAACGTAGGGCAGGGCCTGGATGAGAACTTCCTCGATTTCTTTCAAGGTGAGGCCGTTATTGAGTCCGGCCGCCATGTGGATGGCGAATTCATGGGGCTGACGCATGGCAATCATGACGGACATCGAAACCAGGCTGCGGGAGCGCCTGTCCAGACCGGGACGGGTCCAGATATCCGCAAAAACCTGGTCGACTGCGTAGGCAGCGATCGGGGCACCGAAGGTGTTTGACTCAGCGGAAGAGCTGAGTTTTGCGGCCGCCTGGTCGCCCATCATTTCGCGGACTACCTTGATTCCGGCTTCTCTATTCGTCATGATTGAGTCCTCTGGTAAAGCTCAAGTGACTTCTAAAGCTCAAGTGACTTCTCCACCCCAAGATTACCCCAACGGCTTGAGGACACATAAATGCTGTAGAACGCGCTTCGGAGCGGGAAAAATCTTGTCAAGACCCTAAATGTGAGCATTTCCTCGTAAAGCGCTGATTCAGTGGGAAATATAAATGTGGTCTGCATGTCCCAATCACCCTGTGGGATTTGATATTCTGAATATATAGAGTCAAGAAAACGACGGCGCAGGCCTTTTGGTCTGCGCCGTTCGTGTTTCTGGGCTTAAACCAGGGTCAGGGGAAGAGTGGAGGCAGGGTATGAGGGTTGCAGGGGCTAGGGTGCAGGGGTCAGGGGCAAAACCAACAGGAAAGTCAAAATCGGGATCGGGGTCAGGGTCAGGATCGGGATCAAAGTCAACATCAGGATCAAGATCCAGATCAAAGTCAAAGGACGCGGGCGAGGTCGCCCGCGCTACGCGGGGGTTCACCAGCAAGCAGTGGGGGGAGCTGGCGGAGATGATGTTTATGGTGAAGGCTACGCTGTTGGGATTTGCGGCGGCGAAGCCTTATGGGGACAGCCGTCGGTATGACTTTATTGTGGATGTGGGGCGGCGGCTGTGGAGGGTGCAGGTGAAGTCGTCGAGCGCGAAGCAGTATGGGTCTTACATGGTGAACCTGCAGAGGAATTTGAATGGGGAGGTGGTGGCTTACGATGCGTCGGAGATTGATTTTGTGGTGGCGTATGTGTTGCCTTGCGATGCGTGGTTTGTGATTCCGGTGGAGGCGATCGCGGGACGGAAGACGGCGAAGCTGTGCTTGCACGGGAATGCGAGGAGCGGGACGTTGGGGAAGTATTGGGAGGCTTGGGGATTGATGATGTGGAGGTGGCCGGAGAATGGGTGAGGGGGATGCGTTGTTGTCTCTGCGCTTTTTGCGGAGACGGGGCGTGCTGAAGAGTCGCCGTCGCTTGGCTCGCAACGGCCTTGCGAGGGCCCGGGGGTGTGCTGCGGGGTCTGGAGGTCAAAGTCCCCACCCTCCTCGCGAAAAGCGCGAGAAGGGTGGGGCACCCGGTTGGTTCAGAGCGACGGGGCGTGGGTTCGCTTTTGGCTAGTGACGGTCGGGGTGAGCGTGACGCCAGTTCCAGTATTCCGATTGTTCCTTCTTGTTTGACTTCGCGTACTCGTGAGTAGTCCTGTGATTTTCGACGAGGAACTGTCCCCAGGCGCGGTTCTCGTTTTCATCCCAGTTGTGATAGTCCTTGTGATTTTTGTCGTAGACGCGGACCTGAACGCCGGCCTCTTGCGGGGCGGGCATGGCCATCATGGGGAGTGGCGCGGCAAAGGCGGCGGTGAGGAATAGCGAAGCGAGGTAAGGATGTGGTCGGTGCATGTGGCCTCCAAGGTCAGAGTGTCCGCGCGAAGAACTGCGGTAGCTGTAAGTCTGCGCTGCGAGGGGCCGGGATTAGTGTGTCGAATTGCTCATGCTTAGTGAGTTTTAATCGAGTGCAGTTTTGCTTCCTGGACCTTTTCGGAAGGCGTCATCCCGAACGCTGCAGCCGAGTGAGGGATCTCGCGCTGAGTCGCCCAGGACGCGCCGGTATCCGCACGAGATCCTTCGCTCCGCCTGAAGAACGGCTGCGCTCAGGATGACGCCGAGAAGAATGACGAAAGGCAAAACTAACGAGGGGCGGAATGTCAGGATCAAGCCGCTGGCGCGTATCGGGCATCGGCGCAAGCCAGGAGGGCCATCATTTCATCCAGCGTAGCGATGTCGAACTCTCGCATGGAACTGGCGTGCTCCAGTTTTTGCCGCACAGATGGACGGGGATTGAATAACTTAAGCCGGATGTTGTGGTCGTGAGCCCATCGCTGCAGAAAGACGAACATGCCCAAGCCTCCGCCTTCGATGGCGGTGACTTCCGAGAGGTCGAGGACGATCGTACGGGCGTCGCTCTGTAAGCTGACCGCGTTGCGTATTTTGAAAGCCGCTTCGCTCCGGACGATTCGGCCTTCGCACTCGATTACCGCCATTTCGCCGATGTTTTCAGTATGGACACTCAGCATATTTTTTTCTCCAGCCTTAGCCCGTTGTTGTGATTGCACGTAGCGAGCCAAACATTTGCGCCTTGCATTTGGTGCGATTGGCGGCTGGGCGGTTGGAAGTACCGGGAGTTTTTGTCGAGAGACCGAGAAAATTTGAGTTACAGCAAATGCTGTAGGAACGCGGGGAAACAGAGCATGGGAGATCAAAATCCCCGCCCTGTCCCTGCAAAGAACGCAGGGACAAGGACGGGGCACCCGCGTTTCAGTCCGTTGCTTTCTAGTCGATGCCGAGCTCTTTGGCTAGGGCTTTCCACTTGCTGTCTACTACGGCCTTTGTTTTTGCGTCCATCACTATTTCGTCGGGCCAGGGGCGGGTGAAGCCTTCGGTGGGCCATTTGCGGGTGGCGTCGATGCCCATCTTCGAGCCGTAGTTGGCGAGACGACTGGCGTGATCGAGGGAATCCACGGGGCCGAGGGTGAACTGGATGTCGCGTTCGGGGTCGATATTGTTTAGGACTTTCAGCGTGACGTCGGCGAGGTCTTGGACGTCGACGTCTTCGTCGACGACGACTATCACTTTCGTGAACATGGCTTGGCCC
Source organism: uncultured Acidobacteriaceae bacterium (assembly GCA_963827005.1). GTDB lineage: Bacteria > Acidobacteriota > Terriglobia > Terriglobales > Acidobacteriaceae > Sulfotelmatobacter. The sequence goes on along the minus strand of CAWGZD010000001.1, from coordinate 968,581 downwards.
AGCGACCAGATGGCGTTCATCACTTTGCGGGCCTGGCCGGGATAGGACTTGCGGATGGAGACGATCATTAAATTGTGGAAGACGCCTTCGATAGGTAGATTGATGTCGATCAATTCAGGGATGGTGAGGCGCATGAGCGGGAGGAAGACGCGTTCGACGGCTTTGCCCATGTAGGCGTCCTCCATGGGGGGCTTGCCGACGATGGTTGTCGCATAGATTGGGTCTTTGCGGTGGGTGATGCATTGCACGTGGAAGACAGGGTAGAGATCTTCAAGGGAGTAGAAGCCGGTGTGGTCTCCGAAGGGACCTTCGGTGCGGAGTTCGTCGAGGTTGACGTAGCCTTCGAGAACGATTTCGCTGGAGGCGGGGACTTCGAGGTCGACGGTTTCGCACTTTACTAATTCGACGGGGGCGGCGCGGAGGAAGCCGGCGATTAGATATTCTTCGACGTCGGGGGGGGCGGGGACTATCGCCGAGAAAGTTACGGCAGGGTCGGTGCCGATGGCTACGGCTACTTCCAGTTTTCCTTTCGGGTGATTTGTTTCTGAGAGGACTTGGCCTCCGGAGGTGCGGGCCATTAGATCTACGGAATTTCTGTTTGATCGAAGGTCAAAATCCCCACCCTGTCGCAAAGAACGCGACAAGGGTGGGGCACCCTTCTGGATCCGAAACTGCGTTTCTTAGGGCTTGGCGGTAGTGCTCGGCTGCTACTTTTTGGCGCTGGGCGTGAAAGCCGAGGGTGTTTTTGTCGTAGACCTGGAGGCGGTACATGCCTAGATTTCTTTTGCCTGATTTCGGGTCGCGGGTGGTGACGCAGGGGAGGGTGATGAAGCGGCCGGCGTCCTGGGGCCAGCATTGGAGGATGGGGAAATCGAGGAGGGAGAAGTTGTTGCGCTTGATCACTTCTTTGCAGGGGCCGGTGGGGACGGTTTTGGGGAAAAATTTTCCGGCCTCAGTCAGAAGGGGGAGCATTTTCAGTTTGTCGAGGAAGCCCTGGGGGGATTTAACGTCGAGAAACATTTTGATGCGGTCGGCGAATTCGTCGAAGGAGGTGACGCCGAGGGCTAGCTTCATGCGGGAGTCGGAGCCGAACTGGTTGATGAGAAGTTGCTGGCCGGGATGTCCTTTGATGTTTTGGAAGAGGAGAGCGGGGCCGCCGGATTTCGACTTGCTGACGCGGTCGGTGATTTCGGCGATTTCTAGGATGGGGTCGGCTTCGGTGTTGATGCGTTTTAGTTCGCCGGCGCGATCGAGGGCGGCGATCCATTGGCGGAGGTCGTCGAAGGGCAAGGGGCTCTCCTGGGAACTGATGATTATAAACAGTGGCTAGTGGTCAGTGGGCAGTGGTCAGTGAAAATCTGGATCAAGATCGAGATGAGAATCAGAATCAAAATCTTAACCACAGAGGGCACGGAGGTCCACGGAGTAAACCTTTTTAGAGTTTGCTGCGGAGCATTGTGATTACGTCGTCGGAGGTGATTACGCCGGCTAGTTTGTTGTGTTCGTCGATTACGGGGAGGGTGACGAGGTTGTATTTGTCGAAGAGGGCGGCGACTTCGTTGTCGCTGGTTTCTTTGTGGGTGAGGACGAGTGGTTCCTGGGTGAGAGAGAGGAGCGGGGTATCGAGCTGGGCTAGGACGAGCTTGACGAGAGGGACGGCGCCGACGAGGGTGCCGTGGGAGTCGACGAGATAGATGGTGCTGACGGTTTCGATGCCGCCCTCGAACTCGCGCATGACGCCGATGGCGTTCTCGACGGTGGCGGTGACCGGGAGGGCGAGGAATTCGGTGGTCATGCGTCCAGCGGCGGTTTCTTCGCGGTGCTCGAGGAGTTCGACGACTTCCTGGCTGGCCTCGGGCTTCATCTCGTCGAGGATTTGCTCGGTGTGATCTTCGGAGAGATCGGCGAGGAGGTCGGCGGCGGCGTCGGGATCCATTTCTTCGACGATGTCGGCGGCGCGCGAGGAGTCGAGCGATTCGACGATGGATCGTTGGACGCTGGGCTCGACTTCTTCGAGAGTTTCGGCGGCGACGTCTTCGTCGAGAGTGCGGAAGACGGCCTCGCGCTCATTGGGAGCGAGGTCTTCGACGATGTCGGCGATGTCGGCGGGATGGAGCGTGGCCAGGCCTTCGTGAGAGATCTTGAGCTTGATGCGGCGGGCGGGATCGGTTTCGATGAGATCGACGAAGCTCCAGGGGATGGTGCGGGGAGGGATTCTCTGGAGCAGAACGTGGAGGGCGGCGCGGGGCGCGAGTCCGCGGAGGAGGCGGCGGATGGCGCCGCGAACGCCGATATCGACGGACTGGATGCGGAGGATGGCGTGGGCGAGGCCGGCTTCGATGGTGGCGTCGACCTGGAGATCGACGTCGTTGACGCGGACGACTTTGCGTCCGTGAACGTCGATGACCTGCTGATCGAGGAGATCGCGTTCGAGGAGGAACAAGCCTTCGGCGCCGTTGGCGGCGGGCCACTCGGAGGGATTGGTGGAGGTGTGGATGTTGGCGTCGATGGTGGAAACGGCGGAGAAGGGAAGAACGCGGTTGCCGGATTTGGTTTTGACGATGAACGAGGCGATGCGGTCGCGGTCTTCCTGGGGAGCGAGGGTGACTTCGCGCACGCGTCCGGTTGCCGCGCCGGACGGGTCATACACCGTGGCGCCGAGAAGCTCGGAAAGAGGCAACGTGGTCATCCGGGGTAGAGAATAGCTGAGTTTTGCGGGGGAGAGAAATGAATTGTGGTGTGGAGCGGGAAAAAAACTTTGGCCACGGATTTGCGCGGATTTTCACGGATTTGGAATATGGGGGTCTTGCGATGGTGAGAGCCGGAGTGCGGGCTGCGAAAACCAAGGTCCCTCGCTTTGCTCGGGATGACAGGCAGATGGGGCGATGACGGGCTGATGGGACGATGACGGGCCGTGAGGAGCGGGCGGGGAATCGTTAATTCGGGTAGGGTTTGCCGGGGTGGACGATGCGGATCCAGTGGTCGGTGAAGATGGAGTGCTGGATGGGAGTTTCGATTTTTGGCATGTGACAGGAGGCGCAATTTTTTGTGCTTACGGGGCAGGCGGGGGCGGGATGGCTGGCGGTTGTTTTGGCGCGAGGCTGGTTTGCGGCGGATTGATTGATGTGGCATTGCAGGCAGCGGGAATCGTAGGCGGCGGGGTCGTGCTCGAGAGGCCGATGCGGGTCGTGGCAGGCGATGCAGGTTAGGCGGGCGTCTCCGCGGCCCCAGCATTTGCTGTTTTGGAGACGGTAGGGGGCGAAGCGAACGTTGTAGACTCCGATGCCGGCGAATCCCTGGGCGACGACGTCTTCCCAGGTGCGATGGCAGGCGCCGCAGAAATCCACGGAGGCGGCCGAATCGAGATCCTTTGGATTCATGATGAGATCGGCGGCCTGCTCGGGCATGCCGGATTGCATGGCGGCAGCGTGCGTGGCGCCGGGGCCGTGGCAGGCTTCACAGGTGACGCCGAGGACGACGGTGCTGGGATCGAAGGGAGCGTGGCCGGGGTTAGCTTTATCCGGCGGGATTTTATCCGACTGGATTTTATCGGGCGCGGATTTGGCGGGGGTAGGGGTGGAGTGGCAGGCGAAGCAGCGCTGGACTTCGACGGGAGACAGGCGGCGTCCGGCGGCGTCTTCGAGGTTGGCGGGGATGGACGGGGAGTGTTCGGGAGTGATGTTCAGGCTCTGGGATGAGGCGTAGAAGCTGAGCTGGCTTTCGTAGAGGCTGCCGTTTTTTTCGTAGAGATAAGTTTGACCCATGTGGCCGACGCCGAATGCGTAGAGAAGGTCGGCGGAGAGAGTGGCGGCGGTGTTGGTGTTGCTGACGGTGAGAAGGGTTTTTCCGGCGGTGGTTGCGATCTGTTCGCGGTAGGGGCCGAGTTGAAAAGTTAGAGGGGAGTGCTGGTGGAGAATCTCGGACTCTTGGGTTTGGGTTGCGGCGTGAGCCATGGCGGTCGATTGTTGCGTGGCCGCGATGGTGGCGTGGCATTTTGCGCAGGCGGCGGTTCCGGTGTAGGAAGTGGGGGCGGCAGGTTTAGTGGGCCACCATCCGGGCGACTGGAGGCGCAGTTCGGTGGGCAGGGAGATTCCGGCGGGAGCGGCGGTTTGGGCTGAGGCGTGTGAGGAAATCATGGCGAACAGGGTTAGGAGATAGAGGGTGGTCGCGAGGAGCGGGTGGCGGCGGTGGTTTTGCAACGGGTTTGTTCGCACGGAATTTGCTGAGGCTTGAAAGTTATCCTAACGTACCTCGGGGGCTGAAGCCCGGATTAAATGGCGGGCGGGAGCTCACCTCAGGCGCTGAAGCGCGGATGATTGTCGACGACGTAGCGGCACGACTGAACGTCGTGCCCTTCCCGATCCCCTCGAATCGGAGTTTTTCCGCGCTCTGCAAAGCCGCGTCCTTTGAGGCTCGCGGGGTTCAGTAGCGGACTAGCCATTCGGAGAATTGGAAGATGCGGTCGAGGGCGACGGCGGCGATTCCGGTGGCGATGATGGTGGCCATCTCGAGGCAGAGAGTTTTTACGACGGCTTTGTTCTTGGTGGTTTTCCAGATGATGGGCACGTTGACGGTGGCGCTGGCCAGAGAGGTGAGGACGGTGGTGCTGCCGGCGAGGGCGGCGGTGATTTTGCCGTGCATGGCCATGGTGGCGGCGGCGGCGGTGGTGCTGGCGCTGCTGACGAGGCCTCCGAAGACGCCGGTGGCCAGCATACCTTCGCTGCCGAAGTAGCGGGTGAGCAAAGTTCCTAGAACCTGGATGCAGATGAAAACGATTCCAAACCAGAGGACTTTGGTGAGGGAGATGGGAGAGGTGAGGGTGAGGGTTCCGGGGATGGCTTCTTCGATTCTGCGGTCGCGCCAGACCCAGGAGCCGGCGACGAGCGTCATGGCGAGAAGCGGGAGCAGGGTAGCGCTGAGGGAGCGAGGAGAGAAGATGGTCGCGAGAATGAGATTTCTGGCGAACATGGCGATGGTGGTGAGCAGGCAGAAGGTGGAGGCGCGGTTGACCATGCCGGTCTCGCGAAGGCGGGTGCCGAGTTCGGCCACGGTGGCGCTGCTGTTGACCAGGCCTCCGAAGAGTGCGCCAAGATAGAGGCCGCGGGTGCTGTAGACGCGGAGCAGGACGTAGTTCACGAATCCGATGCCGGCGATGGCGATGACGCTGATCCAGGCGTCGCTGGGATTGAAGAGTTGCCAGGGGTCGACGTAGCGGTTGGGGAGCACGGGATAGATGACGAAGCCGATGAGGCCGAGCAGGACGGCGCTGCGGATTTCCGATGGCTGCAAGCCTCCGGCGAAGCGGCTGAGTTCGGTCTTCCAGGCGAGGAGCATGGTCATGACGATGGCTCCGGCGACGGGAGTGAAGATGTGGCCGAGGCCGACGAGGACACCGAGGAGATAGTTGACCATCAAGGCGGCGGAGGTGGTGATTTCGAGGGAGCGGTTGTCGATAATGCTGCGGGTATTCATGGCGGCGACCAGGAGGAAGACGCCGATGAGGGCAGCGATGGCTACGCTAGGTCCGATGAGGGAAGCGAGCATGCCGAGCAGGGCGACGATGGCGAAGGTGCGGATGCCGACGTCTTTGTTGGACCATTCGCGCTCCATGCCGGCGAGCATCCCGATGCCGATGGCGACGGCCATTTTCAGGGCGATGGGAGTGGCGGGGAAATGTGTGGATTCGGTCTGCATTCGTGTTTCGGTTCGGACCGCTCAATGCATGCTAATACAGAAGGGGATGGGCGGGATCAGGTTTCAGCGACAGAATCGTATAATCGTGGGGGATGCGGCTTATTTTTGACATCTTCGGGCAGACGCTGCAGACGTTGTGGGGGCACAAGCTGCGGTCGTTCCTTACTATGTTCGGGATTGCGTGGGGAGTGTTTTCGCTGCTGCTGCTGGTGGGGCTGGGGGAGGGATTCCGGTCGGGGAATAAGAAACAGTTCGACACGCTGGGTGAGAACGTAATGTTCATCTGGTCGGGGCGGGCTCCGGTGATGCAGGGGAGTTTTACAGCGCTGCGGCAGTATTACCTGACGGACCGCGACTACCGCGACATTCAGCGCGAGGCGCGGAGCGTGGGTGCGATCGCGCCGGTGATCCGGCGCAACGATATTCGGGCGGTGAGCGATTTTTTTCAGGCCAGCGGGCAGATGATGGGAGTGCCCGCGATGTTCAACCAGATCCGGTTCTTGCCGATCAATGAAGGGCGCTGGCTGAATGAGATGGACGATGCGCAGAAGCGGGCGGTGATTGTGCTGGGAGATGAGGCGCGGCGGACGCTGTTTCCGGGGCGTCCGGCGGTGGGAAGCACGATCCTGCTGAACGGAGTGCAGTTTGAAGTGGTGGGAACGCTGCAGAGGATTGGACATGGCGATAACAACACGCAGAACCTGCAGTGCTTTATGCCGTTCAGTACGATGCGGGAATATTTTCGTCCGATGAACGTAGGCGAAGCTACGGATGTGATCAACATTATCGAATACCAGCCGAAGACGCGGGCGCTGCATGAAGCGGCGCGGCAGGAAGTGCATCGGGTGATTGCGCGGAACCATGGATTCGATGCGAGCAATGCGGACTCCTTCGATGAATGGGATACGGTGAACACGGTCGACCAGGTGGGGAAGATTTTCGATGCGATGAATGCATTTTTGGGGAGCGTGGGGCTGGTGACGCTGGGGCTGGGAGCGATTGGGATCATCAACATCATGCTGGTGGCGGTCGCGGACCGGACGCAGGAAATTGGGTTGAGGAAGGCCTTGGGGGCGACGAATGCGAGCATTATGTTCCAGTTTTTTGTCGAGGGAGCGTTTATGACGTTGCTCAGTGGGATGATTGGAATCGGGCTGGCGGCGGGGCTGATGGCGCTGCTCTCGAAGGTTTCGCTGGGGGAGGGATTCGATCCGCCGAAGCTGGTGGCGTCGACGGCGGCGCTGGCGGTGGTGTCATTGGCGGTTGCGGGAGTGGTGGCGGGGCTGTATCCGGCGCGGCGGGCGGCCTTGCTGCAGCCGGTGGAGGCGCTGCGGAAGGAGTAGGACGTCAGTACCGAGTGCCGGGTACCGAGTACCGAGTGAGAAAACCTTTGCCACGGATTTGCGCGGATTTTCATGGATTATAAGGGCGCAAAAGTTTGAACACAGAGGGCATGGTGGATCACGGGGTAGATCGGCTGATGTTGTGAATGATTTAGCTAGAAGCTAGAAGCCAGGAGCGGATTTTCTTATGCATCGGGATTTGTTGGGGCAGGCGTTTGCGGCGATGCGGCATGATTTGCGCAAGACTACGCTCACCATGGCGGGGATGGCGTGGGGGATTGCGACCGTGGTGTTGCTGCTGGCGTATGGAAATGGATTCGCGCTGGCGATTACCAATATCTTCGAGAGTTTTGGAGCGACGGCGGTGGGAATATTTCCGGGGCGGACTTCGCAACAGGCGGGAGGGAATAAGGCGGGAGTGGCGGTGCGGTTTACCAACGAGGATATTGAACTGCTGCGGAATAATGTGCCGCTGTGCAAACATGTGGTCCGGATGTCGCAGAAAGATTCGTCGGTGCAGAACGGGAACCGGACGTTCACGCTGCCGGTGTTGGGCATGGATGCGGCGATTGAGACCATCTGGAATCTGGATATGGAGCAGGGACGGTTTCTCAACGACGAGGACAACGAGCGTCACCGGCTGCTGGCGGTGATTGGGTCAGAGGCGAAGGACAAATTGTTTTCCGGGATGCCGGCGGTGGGGCAAGACATCCGGATCGATGGGGTGGAGTTTCAGGTGCTGGGGGTGGTGAAGCCGCGGATGCAGGAGGGCGATGACGACGATAACCGGACAATCTACATTCCGTATAACGCGATGAATGTATTGAAAGACAATTATTATCTGGACGGAATCTGGATGGATTCGCAGGGGCTGAACCACGACAGGCTGGATCAAACGGTGCGGGACACGCTGGCGGCGGCGCACAATTTCAATAGTGACGATAAGCGGGCGGTTTTTGTGTTCGACGCGCAGAAGCAGCTCTCGCAGTTTGGGATTATTTCGCTGGCGCTGAAGGCGTTGCTGGCGTTTATTGGGACGCTGACGCTCGGGATTGGCGGCGTGGGGTTGATGAATATGATGCTGGTGACGGTGACGCAGCGGACGCGGGAGATTGGAGTGGAGAAGGCGCTGGGAGCGCGGCGGCGGGACATACTGTTTCAGTTTCTGGCGGAGGCGATGGTGATTACGGCCGCGGGCGGGTTGCTGGGGATACTGCTCTCGTATGTGGTCTCGGTATCGGTGGGGCGGCTGACGTTTTATAGTGCAATGGCGAAGCATGCGGAGGCGGGAGACATCCGGCTGATTTTGTCGCCGATGATTCTGGTGGTGGCGACGGGGATATTGGCGGTGGTGGGCGTGGTGAGCGGGATGGTTCCGGCGATGCGGGCGGCGCGGCTGGATCCGATTGAGGCGCTGCGGTATGAGTAGCTAGTACAGAGTATCGAGTACCGAGTACCGAGCGAACATGACTTCATCTGAGGACATTTTGAGTTTGGTGACGCCTGCGGCGGATGCTCGGCTGGCTTATGGCGGGGATGGGAATCAGTTTTTGGATTTGCGGTTGCCGAAGAGGAGTGGTCCGTGGGGACTCGTGATTTGTATTCATGGCGGGTACTGGCGGGCTAAGTACGATCTTGAGTATATGGGGCATTTGTGCGCGGCTTTGACGGCGAAGGGAATTGCGACGGCGAATCTGGAATACCGGCGGGTGGGCAACGCGGGCGGAGGGTGGCCGGGGACGTTCGCCGACGTGCGGGCCGGGTATCAGTTTCTGGCGCAGCTGGCGGGGAAGAATGTTTCTAAGAATGTTTCGAAGGATGCTGGTCGTTATGAGTTTGACTTGCGGCGAGTGGTAGTGATCGGGCACTCGGCTGGGGCGCAGCTGGGGCTTTGTCTGGTGGCGCATGAGAGTGGCGTGAAGGCGGTGATTTCGCTGGCTGGCGTGGTGGATTTGCAGCGGGCTTATGAATTGCATTTGAGTAATGATGCGGTGGTGGAGTTTCTGGGCGGGAGTCCGGCGGAGGTTGGGGATCATTATAAGGAAGCGGATCCGATGAAGCTGGCGGTGGGGGCGCGGCAGAGACTGGTGCATGGCGCGGCGGATGATGTGGTGCCGGCGGCGTTCAGCCGGGAATATGTTGGGGCGAAACGGAAGATGAAAGAGGATGCGCAGCTGGTGGAGATTGCTGGGGCGGGGCATTTTGAGGTGGTGGATCCGCGGGCGGGGGCTTGGGTGGGTGTGGAGAGGGTGGTGGTGGAGGCGGTGGGTTAGTGTCGGGTACCCAGTACCCAGTACCTAATATCCAGTACCTAGTACCTGGTGAAGGAAGAACAGCGGGTTCCTCACCGGGCTTGGCGCCCGATTCGGAATGACAAGCAAGAAGAGTGGCGCTGGTTGGAGTGACAAGGGAGTGGGGGCCAGTGCGGTTCGGAATGACAAAAGAATTTATAGGCCCATCAGGAGCCGGATCTTTTTTGGATTGCCTGGTCGGTCTCGAGGGCTTGCTGGCGGACGTCGTTGGAGATATCTGGGAGGTCGCGCTCGTAGGGGCGGATCGCAGCGAGGTCTTCGGGCTGGCCGATTAGATAGAGGGCGCGCAGGGCTTCCCAGACCTGGTCGTTGGCGGGATCGACTACGGCTACTTCGGCTCCGGCGGCTATGTTTGCGCCGGTGCCGGCGACGGAGCGAATGCGGCCGGGAATCGGGGAGCGGATTTCCGCGGTCTGCTTGTCGCCGTATTCGAGCTTGGCGAGCAAGCCTCCTTGATGAATTGCGGTTCCGGGCCGGTCTGAGTCGGCGATGCGGCCGGATTGCGGGGACGTGATGTGCGCGGGCTGCAGGAGGGCGAGAATCTGCGGGCGTCCGGTGGCGTCGCCGAAGCGGACGAGCGACAGGGCGGCGTTGCCGCGAACCATCTGCGAGGGATCGGATAACATTTTCAGCAGTGCTTCGTGAAAGCCCGGGCCTGCGGTGTCTTGTCCCATGACCCAGGCGTCGGTGTTGCGGACTTCTTCGACGGGATCGGCGGCCAGGCCGACGAGATCTGGGTACCACTGTTTCGCGGTGGAGTCGTGACGCGTAATGCGCTCGCCGACCTGCACCAGGGCTTGCTGAATGTGGCGCGGCTTTTTCGTGTCGTGCAGGTATTCGGTGAGTTGCTGGTCGGAGAGCTTGCGGCCGAACCAGGTGTTCCACCAGAAGAGGAATGGCATGAGGCAGATCATCCAGGCGGTGACGAAGAAAAGGAGTTTTTGAGTGCGGGACATGCCGGGCTTCCTGCTTTCAGAAGCTTCGGTCATCGACGTCAAGTTTGGATTCGCAGACATATGAAAACATTTCACCACAGAGACACAGAGGCACAGAGAAAATCAGAACCTAGTAACTACTCTACGACATCGGCGTCGAGGACGCGCTCCTGCTCGAGATAGTGGGAGACGGCGTATTGGGCGAGGAGGGGCGTGAGAACTTTGATTTCGGCTCCGATCCAGGCTCCTTTGGGGTAGGGAGTCTGCTTGGCTTCGCTGGGCGGGGCGGTCGAGGCGGCGGGAGTGGTGGAGAGTCCTCCGCTGCCGAATTGGGGGCCGAACGCAGCGCTTTGGATTTGGTCGAATTGGTTGATCTCGCGCCAGGCTTCGTCGGCTACCGTGCCGGAAACGTCGATTTTTAGTTTTACGATTGGCATGAAAGTTTTTTTACCACAGAGGCACAGAGAAAATCATTCAGCACGAAAACCCCAGGGCTATCACTCGGGGGCTAAAGCCCTCATCTTTCTTGAATCTTAGCGGCACGGCTGAAGCCGTGCCCTTTCAAATCCGAATCTTGAGAGCCGTGCCCTTCCAAATCCAAATCTTTAAGGCCGTGCCCTTCCAAATCCAAATCTTTAAAGCCGTGCCTTCCCGAACTCTTTTCTCTCCGTTCCTCCGTGGCGCTTCAGCTGTGGGGGAACCATTGGTAGAGCATGAAGTAGACGAGGACTCCCGTTACGCTGACGTACATCCAGAGGGGCCAAGTCCAGCGGGCGATGGCGCGATGAGTATCGTAACGGGCGCGCAAGCCGCGGATCAGCGTGATGATTACCATGGGGACGATGACGATGGCCAGGGTGACGTGGGGAATCAGGATCAGGAAATAAATCGGACGCCAGATGCCTTGGCCGAGAAAGCGAATGTTGCCGACGTGCACGTGGAAATAAACATAGCAGGCTAGAAAAAGCGCGGACGACACTACGGCGGCGATCATGAAGGCGCGATGGGCGGCCATGCGTCCGCGGGCGATCATGTAGCGTCCGATGAGCAGGAGGACGGCGCTGGCTCCGTTCAGGCTCGCGATCAGTGCAGGGAAGTAGGCGTATTGTTCGGCGATCATATTTTCGGGATCAGGCGGCGGGCCGGGTGGAGCGGCGGTTGGCCATGAAAAATGCGAGTGCGAACATGACGAGCGAGAATAGAAGGAGCGTCGACATAGCTTCGGGCAGGGGGACTGCGGTCTCGCTCCCGGGATGAAGCAGGTCGCGCAAGGCTTCGACTCCGTAGGTGAGGGGATTCATGTACATGAGGGCGCGAATCCAGGCCGAAGCGCCGGACAGACGAAACAGCGCGCCTGACAGGAGCCAGAGCGGGATCAAAAACAGATTGATGATGCCGTGAAAGGCCGAAGTGGAATCCATAGGCCAGGCGATGGCGAAGCCCAGCGCGGTCAGCGCGAACGAAACCAGAAAAACCACGAGGGCAATCAGCAAAACCTGCACCGGGTGGAGATGTATTCCTGCGAACGGCGCGAAGAGCAGGAAGATCATTCCCTGAATTGCAGCCAGCGTGGTCCCTCCGAGAACTTTGCCCAGCACAATTGCCGAGCGCGGAACCGGGGCGACCATTACGGAGAGCAGGAAGCCTTCTTTACGGTCTTCGATGAGCGACATCATGGCGAAAATCGAAGTGAAGAGGACGATCAAAATCAGGGTGCCGGGATAAAAATAATCTGTATAGCTCTGCTGTCCCCGGCCGGAGCCTGAGCCGAAGGAGTTGCCGAAGCCGGAGCCGAGCACGATCCAGAACACGAGCGGGGAGGCGAGCACGCCGACGACGCGCGATTTCTGGCGGTAGAAGCGGACAATTTCGCGCCACCACAGGGTGAAGGCGGGCAGCCACACGCCGGCGGAAGCGGGCGCGATGGATCTCGACAGGGCGGCGGTTGAAGTGGCCAAGAAAGTTAGCTCGCTTTCGGCGCGGCAGGTTTCGCTGCCGGCACGGCGGCTTTCTTGTGGCCGAGCAGGCCGGAGTCGCGCATTTCCCAGTAGGCGTTCAGCATGAAAACTCCGGACAGCGTGAGGAGAATCAAGCTCGTGAACAGGCCGTCTACGGTGGTGATCATTCCGTTCAGCGCGGTGAACACGACTCCCAGCAAGGGGAGGATGCCGAGGATGAGAGAGAGAATCAGGTTCATAGAGAGCATATTACCTCGTGATGTGGAAGCGAACCAAACGCGCCATTATGGTGCCGCGAAAAGCCGCGGCACATGGCGCGGCTCGCCGAGATCCTTCGCCAAGCAGAGTGCGCTTGGCTCAGGATGACAATTTTATTTGCTATTTCCGATCCTGCCTCTGATCTTTCTTTTGCTTTTGCTTTTGCTCTTGCTTTTGGTCTTTCGAACTGGGCGGCACGTCCTCGTTATTGGTATCACTCCAGAACTTGTGTCCGGTGCGGCGAATGAAAACATCTTCGAGGGCCGGCTTGCTTACGGAGACCGCTTCGATCTCGCCGGGGAACGCCTCGACGACTTCGGTGACAAAGCGGTGAGCGCCTTGCCGTTCGATGCGCACCTGGTTTTCGAGGACCGTGGTCTCGACGTGAAAACGAGCGCGAATGCGTTCGGCAAGTAACATGGCGTCGTGGGCGGCATCGAGCAACACGACGTCGCCGCCGATCTCGCTCTTCAACTCCGCGGGCGTGCCCAGAGCCACGAGGTTGCCTTCATTCATAATGGCGAGGCGGTCGCAGCGCTCGGCTTCTTCCATCAGATGCGTGGTCACGAGAACGGAGACCTGCTCTTCGTCGCGCAGCAACTGGAGGTATTGCCAAAGGTCGCGGCGGGCGCCGGGATCGAGGCCGGTGGTGGGTTCGTCGAGCAGGAGCACGCCGGGATGATGCAACAATCCCTTGGCCAACTCGATACGGCGCTGCATTCCGCCGGAAAAAGTTTCGACGAGTTCTCCGGCGCGATCGGCCAGGCCGACGCGGGAGAGGATTTCGCGAATCCGCTTTTGCAGTGCGGGGCCGCGCAGGCCGTAGAGATGGCCTTGATGCCAAAGATTTTCGTAGGCGGTAAGCTTCAGGTCGATGCTCTGGGCCTGAAAGACCACGCCGATCTGGCGGCGCACGCGGGCTGGTTCCTGCGCGGCATCGTAGCCCAGGATGGTGGCGCGGCCGGCGGTGGGAATCATTAAGGTGGAGAGGACCCGAAAGAGTGTGGTTTTGCCGCTGCCGTTGGGGCCGAGCAAGCCGAACAACTCCGCGGGACGCACGTCGAAGGAAACGCCGTTCAGCGCGGTGCGGGAGTCATAGCGATGGACGAGGTTTTCGACAGAAATGACGGGCCTGACGGAAGCGGGCGTTACTTCCGGTGCGGCGTCGGCGAGGGCAGAGACTTTCGATACCAAGAGGCGTCCTGAATTAATCCACTAACAGTTTACGACGAGACGGTGTCGAGCATCATGACAATGAACAAAAGAGGCAAATAAAGCACCGTGGCCTGCAGCAACTGACGGGCGCGTTGTTTCGAGGCTGGGGCGGTGATGGGGGCACGAAGCGTTGCGAGGCGCATGGCGACGTAAAGCAGAGCGAGGCCCATCAGGAGCGCGGCGGCCAAATAAATTCTGCCTGCCATGTGGAGCAGCGTCGGGAGCAACGTCACCGGGATTAGCGCCACGGAATACGCGAGGATCTGGCGAGCGGTGGAGCGGCCGTCCTGCTCGACGACGGGCAACATGCGGATTGCGCCTGCAGCGTAGTCCTCGCGATAAAGCCACGCGATGGAAAAAAAATGAGGGAACTGCCAGAAGAAGACGATGGCGAACATGACGAGAGCGCCCCACTCGAGGCGGCCGCGAGCGGCGGTCCAGCCGAGCACGCCGGGCATGGCGCCGGGGAAGGCTCCCACGAAGGTGCAGATGGGATGAACTTTTTTCAAGGGCGTGTAGGCCCCGAGATATACGGCAGATGTTGCGAGGGCGAGCCAGCCGGTGAGCGCATTCATGGCGAAGCCGAGATAGAGGGCGCCGCCGAGGGTGAGGGCAAGTCCGGCGATGGTGGCGTGGCGGCGGCTCATGCGGCCGGTGGGGAGCGGGCGCTGGGCGGTACGGCGCATGCGGGAGTCGATTTCGACTTCCATTACTTCGTTCAGAGATGCAGCTCCGGCGGCGATGAATGCGATGCCGGCGAGGGCGTGAAAGAGTCCCCAGGAAAAAGAAGGGAGGCCGGACTCGCGTGCTCCGAAGTAGTAGCCGCACCACGCCGTCATCACGACGAGCGTGGTGACGCGAAGCTTGATGAGTTCGGCGTAGTCGCGGACGAGATCGAGCGGTCCGCGTACGACAGCTAAGGGCTGGGTGGCGATGCTCATGCGGCTGAAGCGCCCCGCTGCGCGTGGGGCAGGCGTTCCGCAACAGCTGCCGGAACGTGGCGCCACACCTGGATGGTGAGGACCACCGTAGTTGCGAGCAGCAGAGCGCCGACGGCTACGTGCGCCACCGTGGATGCGACCATGGGCAGCTCGGGTTGCGCTGCGCTTCTGCCCCAGGCCACGCGGGTTACGAATGCGGTGAAGCCGAGACAAAGCTGCGCGATGAGAAGCGACAGCATTACGATTGCGGGCCGGCGCACTGCCTGAATGTGCGAGTGCGCCGAGAGGGCGCGGATGGCGGTCCAGGCCAGGATGAACGAGACGACGATGGCGTTGAGCACGTGCGGCCACCAGCTCATGCCGTGATGGCGGAACATCCCGCCGAGGATGAGTTGCACGTAGAGGATGACGACGGAGAGCAGGGCGAGCGTGAACAGGCTGGGGTGGTGCGAGTCGAACTCAACCTGCGGGGTCTCCTCGACCCACTTACGCCCGGTGAAAAGTGCGATGGCTACGGCAATGCAGAAAAATGTCTGCGCGACAGTGGCGTGGGCGGTGGAAAGCCACGGCGGCTGAAAGAACAGAACGGTAAGTCCGCCCAGCGTGGCTTGCGTAATGACCGTTCCAAAAGCTGCCAGGGCAAGCCAGCGCATCCAGCGGCGGCGCTCGACCAGCAGGGTCCAGAGGGCGATGGCCAGGGTGAGGGAAACGAGCGTGCCTGCCACCATGCGGTGGCTCCACTCATAGCGAACGCCGCCAACGAAGCGCGGAACCTTCACCAGGTAGCCGAACGAGGTGGGCCAGTCCGGAACGGAAAGGCCAGCATCGTTGCTGGTGACTAATGCTCCGGCCGTGATCACGACCAGCGTCGCGCATGCGGTGAACACGGCGAAGGCGTGATGAGCCCGGTTGTAAGTTGGCGGAGCGGCTTTCAGAGTGGTTCCCCTTGGGTTGGCAGGGATGAGAGCGTCCCTGATCTCTCGTGCGAAACGTTAGTTGATTTTATCAGACGACCGTCGCGACCTCCGCGGCTAAAAGCCCGAATTCTGGGTAGCGGGACGGCACGGCTGAAGCCGTGCCCGTCCCGAAACCCATCGAATGCGACGGCGGCTTACTCGCCTGCTTTGAAGCTCTGGTCGACCGTCTTGGTGTCTTTGGGGCCGACGGTGACTTTCTGGTCCTGCTCGCCGAGTTTTTCCTGCACGAAAGCGATGGTGTAGTCGCCTGGGGGCAGTCCCTTGATTTCATACTTCCCGGCCTTGTCGGTGACGGCATAGAACGGGTTCTTCACGACGTTGATGTACATCTTCATCCAGGGATGCTGGTTGCACTTAACGGGGAGCATGATTTCTTCGCGGGCGAAGCTTTTTTCGATCGCGGGCGAGGATGGGGGCTGCGATTCGTTCCACTCGCGATTATCTTTCGGAGTGGGATGAATGTTGTGGGTGGTCTGATCGTCATTCTTGATCTGGACGGTCTGGCCGGCCATCACGCCAAGAACGTGAGGATGATACTTGCAGCCGCTCTGGTCGAGGACGACCGGGGTGGTGGGAACGTCGAAGGTGCGGCTGCCGAGTCCGTCTTTTACGTAGACGAATACGTTGGCGAGGTCGCCACCGGTTACGACTACGTTTTCGGCCTCGTTCATGCCTTTGCAGGCTGGATCCTGGCTCATGTCGATCTTGGATTCGCTTCGGAGCCACGCCATCGAACTTGACCGTGCCGTTCATGGTAGCCACGGTGGCGGGATCGATGGGGGTGGCGGCGGGTGCGGGCGCGGCGGAGTGAGACATGGTGTTGGCCGGTTGCTCAGCCTCCTCTTTCTTGTTGCACGCCACGATCAGCAGCAAGGCGCACAGTGCCAGCATGCTGAGTGATGTCATCTTCCAAAGTTTCTTATTCATGATGTCCTTCTTTCTTTTTCTTAGTAGTTGACTCGGAAACATCTTCATCCCAGCAAGGCCGGGGATGTTGTTCCTTGCCTGCATCGAGCGGTGTCGCCGCGGCTGGCAAACACCAAGGTCCCTCGCTTCGCTCGGGATGACAACCTATGGGCGCCATGACAAGCCGTAGCGAACCTGCCATTTTACCGCGAACCGCCGCTTGTCGCTTGATGCGATTCCACCGTGGCTTGCCTGCGATTTGTGTTTCGCTGCACGGCGGCTTTCGCGTGCGGCATGGACGCGGCTACTTTCCGCTGCTCTTCCGGCGTTAGCTGGAAGATGTAATCGGTCAAAAGTTTTCGATAGTCTCCTTCGAAGCCCTGGAACGAAGATGGTGTGGGTCCGGCGAACACCCACTGATCATTCTGTCGCTTGAATAGGCCGGATGGCATTGACGTACCGGGGCTGATGGCCTGGGGATCGGTGATCCAGCGCTCGACCCAGTCCGGCTTCAGGCGTTCTTTCGCGAGCAGGAAGTTCGGCGCGGTGGCGATCTTGTCGTGCGAGGGATCGCCGGTGGCGTGACACTTCAGGCACGGCGCAGCAGTACTCGAGAACAGGCTGCGCGCCATATCGGTTTCTTTCGTGGTGAGTGTTGGGACCTCCTCAGGGATGTAGGGCAGAGGTTGCGCCGACAGAGCCTGGAAGAAGCGGACCAGCTTGCGCAGTTCGATATCGGAAAAAGAGAACGTGGGCATGCGGACCTTTAAATAAGGACGCACGCCGTTGCGGTTGGTGTCGGTTGTGCTGAGCGCGGGATTCGAGAGGAACTTGCGCAGCCACTCGGGATCGACGCGCGCGCCTTCGGTGAGGAGCTTCGGCGGCAGTTGCTCCTGAATATCCTGATACTGCTTGAGCCCCATCAGCACGGTTTGCTGGCCGGGGATGAACTGGTGGCAGCCCATGCAGTTGTATT
The DNA here is from genome assembly GCA_963827005.1 of uncultured Acidobacteriaceae bacterium. GTDB lineage: Bacteria > Acidobacteriota > Terriglobia > Terriglobales > Acidobacteriaceae > Sulfotelmatobacter. Next base: position 951,066 of record CAWGZD010000001.1, on the reverse strand, counting down.
TCTTGATGACCCACCAGCCTTCCTGAATATCGTGGCGAGCGTCGCCGGGCCTGTACTGATAACTCGAGGGCAGGGAAGTTTCTTCGCTTCCCATCAGGAAAGTCGTGAGATCGAGCACCTGCTCTTTGGTGAGGTGCAGGTTGGGCATGCGCGATGCGTCGAGTTCGCCTTTGATCTTGCCCTTGTCGTAAATTTCAGGCTCGGCGAGCTTGTGCTCGAAGAATCCCTTCTGGTCATACCAGGGCTTTGTCGCGGGACCGTCGGGCAGGCGCGCCAGATCGTCTTTGTTGGTGATGGGCTCGGCATCTTTGCCGCCACGCTGGGCGACGGTGGTGAACAGCGCGAAGTCGAGACGCTCGATGGGCTTGCTGCCTTCGTAGGTCAGCTCGGTGCCGATGCGGCCTTCGTCTTCCATGCCGGAAATTTCATGGCAACCGCCGCAGCCGAAGTGACGGACCCAGCGCTTGCCTTCGGCCTTCAGGTTCGGATCATCCATGTAAGGCGCGTCCGGGTAGGAAGACGGTTCCTGCTTCTTCTGGGTCATCAGATAAGTTGCGATGTCTTCCGCGTCTTCGGGAGCGAGGCGCAGGCTGGGCATCACGGTCATGTTCTGCACTTGCAGTTCGTGGCCGTCGTTGGGGCACCGGCTGTGATCGAGATCGAAGATGTAAGGCAAGCCCTTCTTGGCGTAATCCTCGGGGCCGATATCTTTCTTTTCGTAAGGGCAGTAGGGACGCGTGCGCTGGCGGGCGTTGTGAACCCAGCGGACGAGGTAGTCGTAGTTGGCTTTTTCTCCGACGCGGCTCAGATTCGCGGCGAAGGTTCCACCTTGGAGCTGATCGCCTTCGCCGATGGAGTGGCAGGCCAGGCACCCGCGGGTCTCGAATAATTCTTTTCCGTGCGCGGCGTTGCCGGGCTTGTGCTTGGGAAGAGCATCAGTGAATCCCGATTGCCAGAGGTAGGCCGAAATGGACTGAATCTGGTGATCGGTGAGGCGGAAGTTCGGCATCTTCGTAGTCGGACGGAAGTCACTCGGCTTCTTCAGCCAGACCGGAATCCAATTCTTGTTCAGCTTGAGGCGGACGTCTTTCAAGTTCGGGCCGACCTTCTTTTCGTCCTGTAACAGGCTGTGCGACTGGTAATCAAGTTGTTGCAAACGGCCGTCCAGCTTGCTGTTTGCCACTCTCAGGTCAACCGCCTGAGTGTTCAGCTTGTTGGCTTCTTCGTTGGAAGCGGCGGCATCGGCCTGCTTCATCAGATACGCGGTTTGTTTGAGATTGTCTCTTTTCTGGGTTTCGATCTGCTTGATCTGCTGGCCAATGGAGTTCAGGTCTTCCGGCTCTTTGTCGTAGCCCTCGTAGCGATGGCAGCCCATGCAGCCGCGCTGGCGGAAAAGGTCTTTGCCGTTGTTGATGGTGTTCCACTGCATGTCGCCGCTGACCAGCACCATGTCGGCGGCGTGGCAATTCTGGCAACCCGCCTGGGCGTTTTCTTTGGGGAACAGCGGCCAGAGCCAGTGTTCGTAATTGCCGTGAGCTTTTTCGATGCTTGTGGTAGCGCGTCCATTGCCTTGGTGGCAGGGTGAGCAGCCGAACTTGTCAGGGTCGTGAAGCTTCAACAGCTCGGGCTCGGTATGGCTTACAAATGCTTGCGCATATTCGTCGGGCTTCTTTTCACCTTTCGCCATCATGGAGACAGCCGTGATTTTCAGCGGCTCGCGAGAGTTCAGGTGGCAGGACTCGCAACGATCGACAATGTTGGCGTCGGCGACATTGATCTGCACGATCTTCGGATCCCACTCAGCCGTCTTCTTCTTCAGGCCATCAATCTGCTGCGGCGTGAGGTCGACCATGTGGTCGGAGATGTATTCGTCCATCTTGGCCTTGGCCGCAGTCACGGGTTTCAGCACCTCGCCGAGGTCGAGGCTCTTCTTCGTGCGCTCGTCGCGGATCTCGTTGTAGATCTTCTCCAGTTGCGGAAAGTCGAACTCCCGCTTGCTGCCGTCGGGAAACTCGACCGTTGCTTTCTCTTTTTTGTATTCCTCCAGTTCCTTCTGCTTGCTGGCTTTGGAGGAAGCGCTGGTGCTGGTCTCGATTTCATAACTGAGGGCATTCACGTAGGCGCGCCGGTCGGTGAAGACGCTCTGCACCGCCAGCAGACGGGCGCTGACTTCATCGACGGATTTGCGCGCTTCCTCAGCTTGTGCTTCTGAATTCTTTCTGACTTGTTCGTAAGCTTGCTTCAGCGAGTTGTAATCCGGATTCTGCTCAACATCTTTTTCCGACGTAGCCGAAGCCGAGCGCGCGGTGTTGAGGAACGCGCTGTAGCGGTCCTTCCAGTTCTCTTGGAAAGCCTTCCAGGGGCGCTGGACCCAGGCCTCGTCCCACAATGCCCAGAACAACGTCGCCATCAGAATCACCGTCGCGATCAGGTAATACGCGGCGTACGATTTAGTTGTGATCGGGTCCTGCTCGAGGTTGGGTTGTTCAGGCACCGCTTCCTCCGGAGAATCGGGTATTAGGTGTTGGGTGATAGGTCTTAGGTTTTGGCCGCATTCACTGTCTGCCTTCTATGACGTTTCTACCTCGGGCCTAAACACCTAAGAGCCAAGACCTGACACCCAGTAATTACACATTGAACCAGGGCGTAATCCACACATACTTGATGTGCCACAGGAGGCGCAGGCCCATCTTCAGGGGCAGCGCCACCATGGAAAGCAAAAGAAACTGAGTAATGGAAAATTGCAGCAGGCTCATGCGCTTGAAGTCTTTCGCCATGTAGCGCCGGAACAGCGAATACACGAGAAATCCTCCGAGCAGGTAGTAGCCGCCGACCACGATCGCACCGAAAACTGCCTTCGCCAGGTTCGAAGTGATTCCGAAAATATCGGGCAGGTCGCGATTCACTTCATAGATGAGCCGGTTGTGATCCCAGGTTTGCCCCGGCCAGAACCATTGCCAGCCAGGGCCGCGAATGAAAGTTCCGATGATGATCATCGCGACCCAGAGAATGATGAAGCCGAACAGGAATGTGCCAATGGAAAACCGGCGCTGCTTCCAGGTGTAGTAGCCGCTGCCGAGTGGGTTGGTATCGACATAGGGAATCACCATGAGGCCTACGATGATCATCGTAGGCATGACGACGCCGGCGATCCACGGGTCGAAATAGACGAGCATCTCCTGCAGTCCGAGGAAATACCACGGAGCCTTCGCGGGATTCATGGTCAAGTTAGGATTGGCGGGCTCTTCGAGCGGGGCGTTTAGCGTGATCGACCAGACCATCAGAATAATGATGACGATGATGGCGGCGAGAAACTCAATGCGGAGAAGGAACGGCCAGACGTGAACTTCCTTTTGCCAACCTGGTTTGAAGGGCCAGGTCTTGCGGTGATGGGTCTTGGCGAGGGCGGCGTCGCCTTCCAGTTGCTCGATCAGCACGTCGTTGGCGTGCGCCTGCTTCCATGCCAGATAAATGTAGAAGCCCAGCAGCGGGATCAAGCCTACGATCGGCACGTTATCCGGGGCAGAGCAAATTTCCCAAATTTGTCGCCAGTCCATAATTGTTCTCGGTATTGATTATTCAAACTTCTTGTCATTCCGAGCCAGGCTGAAATCCCGGCGAGGAACCTGCTGTTCTTTCTTCACGCGTCCTTACTCTCCTGCGGCCTTCGGGCCTCTGCGTGGTTTGTCGGCTTCGGCTTCGAGCATCACCGGGGCTGGGCCGGAGATTCCGCCGTCTTTTCTTACGCGCCAGAAGTGCACGATCATCAGGACCGAAGCCACGATCGGAATTCCGATGCAATGCCAGATGTAGGAGCGCAGCAGCGCGTTCGCATCGACGATCGAGCCGCCGAGCAATCCGAAGCGCACATCGTTGTAAGGCGTCATCCCCAGCATTGAGCCGAACGGGCCTTCATGCCCGAGCAACGGAGTGGCGCGCGCCATGTTGGTGCCCACGGTGACGGCCCAGAATCCGAGTTGATCGTCGGGCAAGAGGTAGCCGGTGAACGAGAGCAACAAAGTAAACACCAGCAGCAGCACGCCGATGTTCCAGTTGAATTCGCGAGGCTTCTTATACGAACCCGTGAGAAATACGCGGAACATGTGCAGCCACACGCCGATCACCATCAAGTGAGCGGCCCAGCGATGCATGTTGCGGAGAATTTTGCCGAAGGGAACGTCGTGCTCGAGATAGAGCACGTCGCGGAAGGCCTGCACCTTGCTGGGATGGTAATAAAACATCAGCAGCACGCCGGTGTAAGTGAGGATGATGAAGAGAAGAAACGTGATGCCGCCCATGCCCCAGGTGTAGCTGTAGCGCACCGCGTCGCGATTGATCTTTGCGGGATGCAGATGGAGGAACACGTTCGACAGCACGCCCAGAGCCCGGTTGCGCGGCGTGTCGTCGTGCTTGTGGCGGAAGATCGAGGTGTAGACCTGGGTCTTGGTGGGGTCTTTGAGTCCTTCGATTTGCTCTTTGGCCTTGGTGGGGATGTCGACCTTCATCGCCTGAATGTCTTCTTTGACGCGATCGACCAGGCCTACTTTGCCGTTCTTGCCGTTGTTTTCGTCAGCCATATGATTCCTGTATTCGAAGGTCTTAGGTCCTGGGTCTCAGGTGCTAGGTCTTCGGGTTTTGCCTAAGACCCGACACCTAAGACCTGAGACCTCGCCGTCATACTCCGGTTAAAAATGCTCCTGGATCGTTAAATTTGCTGGGCTGTCCTTTCGGCCACTGGTACAGCCGGGAAGTGTCAACAATGATCTGCCCATCAGGGGCAAGTTCTACATGGGCGCGGTCCATGGGGCGCGGCGCTGGTCCCTCGAAGTTGATGCCTTCGCTGTCGTACCCGCTGCCATGGCACGGACACTTGAACTTGTTCTCGCTCGGCTTCCAGTCTGGCGTGCAACCCAGGTGAGTGCAGCGCGCGTAGATCACGAAAACGCGGTCCGGCGTGCGATCGACCCAGATGCGAAACTTCTGCTGAAACTTGGTGTCGACGCCGAGCGCGAACTCCGAGGGATAGCCGATCTTGAAGACGGTGTTCGGTTCAAAAAGCGTGCGGGGAAGGAAGAATCGAAAGAAGGCGAGGAACCAGGCGGTGAGGAACGCGGTGACGCCGACCCACACCAGCCGCCGCCGGCGCTGGTCGATCTCAGTATTCGAGGGGCCGGACGAGGAAAGTCCAGCCGCCGCTGCTGCCTTCGAAGTTCCCACCGCCGGTGTGCCCACATATTTTGTGGGGTCCACCGCTCCCGTGGCTTCGGGCTTTGCGGGCTCTGGGTTCGGGCTGGGCGTACCGCCCTCCGGCTCCGGCATGAGTCTTCCTCCTGTTCCTGACTGTTCAGTGCTGGTCTTAGGTCCTAGGTGTTAGGTCTTGGGGGTTTCGCCTATGACCCATCACCCAAGACCCGATTTCAATAAATCAATATCAATCAGCCGCCACTAAAGCTGGCGCGGCAACCTGCCTCCGCTTCCCATGAATCGAAACGGACGAATCCGCCTGGCCCAGCGCCTCGAGCACCAACTGCCCTAGCGCGGAAATAAATTTCGGAGAATCGTTCAAGCCTGCGCTCATTTCGAATTGCGTAATGCCCAGCCGCAGCGCTTCTTCGCGCGCTTCGTGATCGATTTCGCCCAGCGTCTCCACGTGATCGGAAACAAACGCCACCGGAACGATGCAAACTTCGCGTGCGCGCTCAGCGGCCAGATCGCGAAGCGTGCGGTGCAGGGAAGGCTGCAGCCATTTGCTGGCTCCCACCTTACTCTGGTAGCAGAGCCGGTGCCGATTCGGCCATCCTCCGCGCTCCATCAGAAGCTCGACCGTCTCCTCGATCTGCCGCTGGTAAGGGTCACCCTTCGCAATCACAGACATCGGCACGCTGTGCGCGCTGAAGACAATCTCAGCCCGCTGGGAAACTGGAAACCGGGCGAGCGCCTCTTCAATCTTCTCGATCACGGCATCTAAATACATGGGATGCCGGTAAAAGGCATTCACGTTGTGCACGGGAACGCTGCCGTGGAACAGGCGCTGCCACTCGTTCAGGCTCGATCCCGTTGTGGTTGACGAATGCTGCGGATACAGCGGCAACAGGACGACCTCGTCGCATTGCGCGGCCTGCAGTTGCGCGATCGCCTCGGCAGTAAATGGATGCCAGTAACGCATGGCCACGAAGCAGCGTGCGTCCAGACCTTGCTCCGCCAGCTCTGCTTCGAGCGCGAAGGCCTGCTGCTCGGTGAAGCGGCGGATGGGCGAGCCTCCGCCGATCGCCGCGTAGTGGTGCTGTACTTTGTGGGCGCGTGTGGTCGAAATCAGTTTGGCGAGAGGTTTGCGACCGACGCGGGCAAAGGGAAAATCAATAATATCGGGGTCGCAAAAGAGGTTATAAAGAAAAGGTTCGATCGCAGCCAGGGTGTCAGGACCGCCCAGCTGAAACAGAACTACCCCCACACGGCGCTTTGGTTTCGCCATCCCTTCAGATTCCCCAGAACGGGCGAATCTACTCCCATCTGAGCCGAGAGTCAATGGCGGAATTGTGCACGGCACATTGCCCGGCTTTACGGCGTACTCACTATGTGGTGGTTCAAGTCCAATGTGAAGGAGTCTCCCGGAGTCACAATTCTTGTGTCCACATCCACTCCGAAGAATTGGCACTTTAAGGCGCTGGCCGAAACCGCCAACCGCAGGAAGCCGTAAGTCGTGTCGTTGTAGGCTTCCAATATCAACTTGTTCTTCTGATAGTCAGTGGTAGTAACCGGTGGGACCGGGGGCGTGGGCGGAGCGCCGCCTTTGCTCGTGGGCTTCTCACCGGAGAGATTAAAGTAACCTCCCATACCCGCGACTAAGAACGGAATCTGGTTTCCACCTTGGTAGCGAGTGAAGCGCTCATAGAGGTGAGCGTGGCCGGACATGACGGTGTCGGGGAGAATTCCGGCCTGTTGGCATGCGGCGTCGAGATCGCGCAGCACATTTGAACTGGGGACGTGATCGTCGCTGCCGGTAAACGCCGGGTGATGCACGGCGATGATCAGAGCAAAATGGTTGCCAGCTTTTCGCGCGGTGGCCGCCGCCTTCAATTGCTGTTGCAGGAACGTTATTTGTGCGGCTCCGGCCACCTTTCCGCTGATTACTCCTTGCGTCGCCCCTTCGCTCGTGTTCGAGTAAAGTCCGATGATCTTCACGAACGGGGCGTCCAGAGTGAAATAAACCCCCGGCTGAATCATCGTGGTGCGGGCGAACTGCTGCTCCTCGGGAGCGGGGCCCGGTTTGGCGGTGCAGAAATTTTCCAGAAACCCGGCCAGCGATTTCTGTTTGCCGGATTGCGCCACCATTCCGTCGTGATTGCCGGGTATGGCGAAAATCGGAGCGTCGTAGTTGCGGTAAGGGTCGTAGAACTGATCGTAGTAGTACTGCTCCTGGCCGAGGTAGTAGACGACGTCGCCCAAGTGATAGAAAAACGCGGGCAGGCCGCTCTGGTAGGTCTTGCCGGCAAGATCGTTCGCCATGGCATCCGCCACGGCAAACTGTTTTGAGGGCTCCTTGACTCCGCCGGTGTCACCCACCGAATGGAAAACGATGCTGCCTGCTTTGGTAATGGCGTCTACTGCAGCTTGACCCAAAACCTGACTCAGTGACAGCACTTCTGGTTGCCGCGACTTTGGAAAGGGCTCCAGATAGGAGGCTGATTGCACATTGCTGTCAGCGTCCTTTTCCTGGGTGGTAAAGCCGCTATAGTCATCTGGCGAGGATGTGGGATTGGCAAACACAAACCCGGCAGCCGCTGCGATGGCCTTGCCCGGTGCGGATACTTTGCGGGAGCGGATTTTCTGCGCGCCTTTTCCAGCGCTTTTCTTCGCAACCATACGCTCTTCTCCTTATCATCCGGCGGTCACAGGCGGCGGTGATGCTCGCGCTGACACGCCGGTATGGATTCAGACGACCAACCCCCTGGAATCGACGGAACCCGACTGCAGAATGGACCCAAGATCAGGATGAACCCAACCTCAGATGGACCCAACTTCCGGATGGACCACGGGGCCGAGAGCGATGCTTGCGAGAACTACGTTGGGAGGCGACCGGGATGCCGCACATCTTTGCTGCCGGCCGCTCGCTAGATGGGACAGGACTTTATCGCAATCCCGGAAAGCAGGCAAGAAAAAACGTAGAACCGAGTGGGAGAACGCTTTCTAGTGAACCGCGGCCGGCGTGGTCTTCGCCTTTTCCATTTCTTCAATCACCGCATCCGCGAACTCCGACGTGCCCGCTTCACCGCCGATATCTTTCGTCAGCTTCTCGCGATGCCGGTAGACCTTTTCCAGCGCGTTGCGGATCTGCAGTGACGCCTCGAACTCGCCGAGGTGCCGCAGCATGAGCAGTCCTGAGCGCAGAAGCGCAGTTGGGTTCGCGAGGTTCTTGCCTGCGATGTCAGGCGCGGAACCATGGACGGCTTCGAAAATCGCGCAGTGGTCGCCCAGGTTGGCGCTGGGAACGAAGCCCAGGCCGCCCACAAACGCCGCGCACAGATCGGAAATAATGTCGCCGTACAAGTTTTCCATGACCAGCATGTCGTACTGATACGGATTCATCACGAGCTGCATGCAGGTGTTGTCCACAATGTGCTCGCCATAAGTGATCTCGGGGAATCCCTTGGCCACGGTGCGGCAACAGCGCAGGAACAGGCCGTCCGACAATTTCATGATGTTGGCTTTGTGGATGGCGTGGATCTTCTTCCGCTGATTCTTGCGGGCGTATTCGAAGGCAAACTTCGCAATGCGCGTCGAGGCCTTCTCCGTGATGATCTTCAGGCTCTCAACCACTCCAGGCACGACTTCATGTTCCAAGCCGGAGTAAAGGCTCTCAGTATTCTCGCGCACGATGATGAGATCGACATCCGGGTAACGGGTGGGGATGTGCGGCAGATTGCGAATCGGGCGGAAGTTGGCATAGAGCTCAAACTTCTGCCGCAGCGCAACGTTGATGCTTGAAAACCCGCCGCCCACCGGCGTAGTCACCGGACCTTTGAGCCCAACGTGCGTGCGCTCAATCGATTCGATGACCTCTTTCGGAATGTACTCGCCATACTTCTCAAAAGCCTCGGCGCCGACCTGGAAGGATTCCCACTCGAATTTGACGCCGGTGGCTTCGAGAATGCGAACTGTAGCCTTGGTGACCTCAGGACCGATGCCGTCGCCGGGAATCAGAGTTACCTTATGACTCATGCACACCTCAGTGAAGCAGTGGCCAGTGATTAGTCGCTAGTGGCCAGTGAAAAACATAGATGGACTCTTGTACTGGGTACTGGGTACTGTCAACTGACCACTAATCACTGTCCACTTTTCTTCTTAAGCTCGGGTAATTCCTTCGCTTTCACTAAATCCCTCAACTCATTCATGAACTCTTTAATATCCTTGAAATCGAGATAGACGGACGCAAAGCGCACGTACGCCACTTTGTCGTAGCGCCGCAGCCGGTTCATGATCAGTTCGCCGAGTTCGCTGGTTTTGCGTTCACGCTCCTGCGACTCGATGACGAACGACTCCGCCTCGTTCACAATCTGTTCCAGCTTGCTGATCGGCACCGGCCTTTTTTCACAAGCACGCAAGAGGCCGTTCAGAACTTTCTGCCGGTCGAACTTCTCCCGCCGGCCGTCTTTCTTGACGACCATGTACGGAATTTCGTCGATGCGCTCGTAGGTGGTGAAGCGCTTGCTGCACTTCAGGCACTCGCGCCGGCGGCGGATCGATTCCGCCTCTTTGCTCTCGCGCGAGTCAACAACTTTGTCGTTCGCAAATCCGCAAAAAGGACATTTCATGGCGCTGAGGTCGATCGAGTACGAATCTGGCTATGCAAATCGAATGTTCGGGATCAATACAAAATTGTAACAGGCGAGTAAGGCTCTGCCGCGCATCCTGAACCTGCGTGGTAGACAGTAACGCGGGGTTCACACCGGCGCTTCGCCGATCCCCGCCACTTCCGCCTGATGGCTTTCCTTCGACAGCTTCCGCAGCGACAATCTCTCGTGATGCGCCAACGCCAACCCGAGAGGCACGACCGCGGCAAAGGTGACCAGCCACAGCAGGATTCCGCAACTGGCGGCCAGTTCCGGAGGCACGTCGAACACGCTGGAGAGCGCCGCGATGGTTGCCATTTGCGAGCCGCCGCCTACGGCCGGCAGTTGCAGCATTGAGCCCACCATGCTCGCTCCCATCAGAATCAGAATCTGGGAAACCGGAATCTCGAGCGAGACCACGCCGTAGGAGTGCGTGACCTCCTGATAGGCAAGCGCGATGATGTACCACATCCCGACCGAAACCAGGGTTAGCCAGAGCATGGAGAGCGGCCCGTGAATGGTGTCGAGTCCCGCGCCAAACTCGCGCACTTTCTGCGCCAGCTTGTGGCCGAAGTTGGCGGAGAGATGGCCGAACCGCTCCTCCAGCCAGAGCGCTACCGCGTCGCCGCTGCGGCGGATCACGATCGCAGCCAGCGTGGTGATGATCACAATGCCGATCAGAAAAAAGCCGCCTTCGCGAAAGCGCAGGTAATACTCGGGGTGCGGAATCGCGGGCAAGGCGCTGGGCAGAAAAATCGCCAGCACCATCAGCACCGTGAACGCTCCAAGATCAAAGATGCGTTCCACCGCCCACACCGCCAGTTGAGAAGAGAAGGGAAGTTCGGTGCGCCGCGCGATCAAATAAGGGCGGATGAATTCTCCGGCGCGCCCCAGCAAAGCCAGTCCCGTGAACCCGATCAAGGTCGGAGACAACATATCCGCCATGGTTGCCTTGGGACGCACCGGCTTCAGGAAAATCTTCCAGCGCACTGCGCGCAGAAAATATGCGATATAGATGAGAGCAATCGCGTGCAACACGTGAAACTTCTTGATGCGGTGGGTCTGGGTCCAGAACGTGCCCCAGTCAAAGCTCTGCCAATGCCGATATTGCAGGTAGAAGAGAGCGGCCAGGATGACGAACACAACGGCACTGGCCACAATGCGCTTCTTGTCCATGAAGAGGGAATGCCTCGCGCCGCGACCCTCGCAAACCCGAAGCGGAAACGGCACCTCAAAGGTAAACGAGTGTGACTAGAGGGTCAAACAGGGAAACGGTGCTGCTCAGGTATGCGCGGGAGGAAGAACGCTGATCACCCTAGTTCGTCCACTCAAAGTTTGTCATCCCGAGCCTAGCGAGGGATCCTGGTTCCTGCCTGCGCGATCAGCGCGGCCGCCACAGTTAAGCCCCAAGGTTCTCGCCGAGCTCGGGAAGAGACTTTGTACTCGCTCAGTTCGCAATTGCTACTCGCTGGTTGCTGGACTCGCCTTGGCCTCGGTTTGGGGACCGGACTTGCTCGCTTTGTTTCCAGGCACAGGCGCTGCAGTCGACTTGCCTGCTGAACTCGGAGCGACAGGCGGGGCTGCGCTTTTCGCGGCGAGCTTCTTCTTATTAAAATCGCGCACGATGCGGGCCACGTAAGCTTTGGTCTCGTAATAAGGTGGGACGCCGCCATACTGCTCCACCCGCTCGGGGCCCGCATTGTAAGCGGCCAGCGCCTTGATCAGATCAAAGTCGTAGCGCTCGAGAAGTTCGCGCAGATAGCGCGTGCCGCCTTCCACATTGGCCTGTGGATCGAACGCATTTTGCACGCCCAGATGCGATGCAGTCTGCGGCATTAACTGCATCAGTCCCTGCGCGCCTTTCGGTGAAACCGCGCGTACGTTGAAGCCGCTCTCGGCGCGAATCACGCTGTTCACCAGATCCGGATCCAGGTGGTAAGTTCCGCTCGCCGCTTTCACCACCTCGTTCAGATCGGGCGACCGCTGGACGTTCCCCGACGGCGACTGCAACTGCGACTGCAGCTGGATGCGTGAAGCGCCATCGTTTTGGACGGCGTCAGCCGGCGCCGCTTCGAAGTGGTCGATCTCCTCAGTCGGCACATCCACAAAGCTCGACTCGTCCGCATTCACAAAAAGGCGAGTGACCGTCCCGATGACTTGCCGCCGCTCATGACGAATGGAGAATCCATTGCGCAGCACAGCCGCATCGGCCGCGAAACAAGGAAGCGCCGTTGCCGCGAACAGAACAATCGCTGCTGCCCAGCCCCGAATTTGGAACGCCTTCTTCATGTCAGAGAAACAACAACCGACCACTTTTAAATCCCCACGACTTCCGCAACGGCTGCCGCCACTCCGCACCTGTCGTTGCCGAGGGTTACGCTCCAGCCGCGCCCGCGGAGTTCCTCACAGGCATTCCCCATGATAACCGGATGCCCGGCGAACTCAAGCATTTCCACGTCATTGTGGTTGTCACCGATGGCCATGACCTGCTCGCGCCGGTAGCCGCGATGCGCGGCCCAGCGTTCGAGCGCGTGCCCCTTGGAACAGCCCGTATTCAGCACATCGATCATCGATAGGTCGCGCTCGGGATACTCGGTGCGCAGCACCGTGATCCTGCCCTGCATCCCGCTCTGCTCGAGCCTCTCCAACGCCTTGCGCATCCGGACCATGGATCCGCAGAACATCGCCTGCACCGGATCCGTCACTAGAGCCTTCTCGATCGGCACGACAAACTCAATGTACGCCATATTCTTCTCCAGCCACCGCCGGATGCTGGCGTTCAGATCGTCGAGGTGCTCCAGCACGATCGCTCCTTTGAATTCGTTGTCAAATGTTAGAACGGTGTTGCCGCGGAACTCTTGCATCGCACCGCACAACTCGCGGCAGACTTCGCGCGGCATCAGATCGCGATGGAAAGTGTCTCCGGCAAGCGAGCGGGTTATGGCTCCATTCGAGCTGATCAGCCACAGATCGAAACCGAGCTGCGTGGCGATAGGCAACGCGAACGTGTGACGCCGTCCCGTCACCAGCACGATTTCGATGCCGGAATCATGGGCATGGCGAAGCGCAGTCAGGTCATCGGGTGAGATTTGAAATTGAGGATTGAGCAGCGTGCCGTCGATATCGGAAGCTAGAAGACGGATGGAAGGTATGAAAGGTTTCGCCACTAATGATTCTAGCATTCGGTCTCAGGTCTCGGGTCTCGGGTCTCAGGTCTTGGGCCTCAGGCAGCAGGCCAAGCCTCGAAGGCCGAACGCGAGACCTAAACACCTGAAACCTAACACCTAAGACCGATGACCCGAAACCTCGCACCCGAGACCTGCTATATTTCCCATCCGATGGGATCACTCCTCTTTCTTCTCGGTGGATGGGGATTCATTCTGCAGGCAGTGGCGATCGTGCACTTCATTCGCCGCCGTCCGGATACCTATTGGATCTTCATCATCCTCTTCCTGGGATGGATCGGCGCCCTCATCTACATTGTTGCCGAAGTGATTCCGGACGCTGGGTTGCTGCGCACATCGTTTCAGATGTTTCCCCGGCGCCGCCGCATTCACGAGTTGGAGCGGTCCATCCTCGACAACCCTTCGGCGGGGAATTACGAGGAGCTGGGATTGCTGTACTTGGACGATGGCGACTTTGCGCGGGCTCGTGCATGTTACGACAAAGCCATTGCGCAGCGCACCGATTCCGTTGACGCCTTCTACCGGCGCGGCGTTGCTGAGGTAGAGCTGGGGGATTTCGCGGCAGCCGTGCCCGACATCGAGCGTGCCGTTGCCGCCGATGACAATTACGATTTCCATCGCGCCAAAGGTCTGCTCGCTCATGCCTACGCGCAAACCGGACAGCCAGAAAAAGCCGACGCGCTGTTTCAGCAGGCGACAAACATTTCCACGAGTTCGGAGACTTACTACAACTACGCGACTTTCCTGCAGGCTCAGGGACGAACCGAAGAAGCGCGGCAGTGGGCGCAGAAAATTCTGGACCAGCGCCGCACCATGCCCGGCTACCAGCAACGCCGCGAGCGAGCGTGGTTTCGCAAAGCGTACGCGCTGCTCGCCCGGCTGCGGCTATGAGTGCAAGTCGCACGCTGCCGGCCCCTGTTCATCCCCTCAGTTTGCTGTTTGAAACGAGCTCCGATTTCTGGTTGAATATCGCGACGGAGAGCCATCATGAAAATTTACAACCTCATCGGCTATCTGATTATTTTTTCCTACATGCTGGCCTGCATGTATTTCGCTCCCGCTCACCTGGGAGTCTGGAAAGGATTGTTGATCGGCGAGGCTTATTTTATTTTTTGCTGGTTCCTCGGCGGCTTGTATCTGGCCGACGTTCTTCATCTCGGAATCGCTCATCGTGCCCTTGACTATAACGAGTGGTTCATCAGAGCCGTCACCATCGTGAATAACACGTTCGCGATCTATGTCAATCCAATCACCTGGGTGAATCGCCATCGCTTGCATCACAAGAATTCCGACCATGATGGCGACCCCAATAAAGTTGGGGGAGATGGTCTTTGGCGGACCTTATATCTCTGTCTCCTTCCATATCGATGCCAGGAGAATCTGGCCACGGACGACATCTTGAACTCAGAAACCTTCCGCGTGACGGGAAGCCCGCTGTTTGCCGTCGTCGCGCAAACTGCGAATTGTTGGCTCTTGTGGAAGCTGGTCGGAAGCCTGAAGTTCGCGCTCGTGATGTGGCTTGGCGTTCGAATTTTCGGCTGGTGGATCAACATGATTCAGAACTACTGGACCCACACTCGAAACTTCGGATACCGGCGCTACAACGATGAACGCGACAACGCGGTGAACATTGGCGAGTGGCTTCCGGTAACGGCGACCTTCAGCGCTTGCCTGCAGAATAATCATCACCACTATCAAACTCTATTGCGGCTCAGCCACGACGAATCTGAATACGACTTCGGATTCTTGACCGTCAAATTCATGAAGCGTCTTGGGCTGGTGAAGGCAACGGCAAGGGGCGAACAGGTGCCCGCGGACGTTCGATTAGCTGCACTAGATTTTTAACTGTAGCGCTCAAATCTGTACGGAGAGACCAGCATGCTACAACGAGCTGGAATGCTTTTCGCAACAGCGGTACTGATCTCTATGGTGCTGGCTGCTTGCAGTGCATGCACGGCATCAGAAGAGGACGATAAGAAGGCAGCCATAAATGTAGTCCTGGCGCACGAGCTGGCCTGCCAGAACTATGATCTCGATAAGGTGGATTCGCTGCACACGGCGGATTCGCGCGGGATCGAGGAGTCCTACCCGCTCCCGACGGAACCCGGTCTGCGCCGAAGCTATCAGGCTTACAAGGACGCGGGCGTCCGAATCGATTATCATCCCCAGGACGCGGTGGCCGAAGTACGCGGCAATGTCGCTTGGGTCACCGTGACGTTGCATAGCGTCTGGACCGCCGATAATCCGGTGGGCCGCGCCATGATTGGAGGGGAGTGGCATGCGACCTTCGTGGAGAGCTTCATCCTGGTGAAAACGCCAGAGGGTTGGAAAATCGCGTTCGGGCATACCTCCCAACTTCCCGCCGATTTTGGTGTCGACCCTGATTACCAGGCGGAACACGGAGGTATGAAGTTAGTTAAAGTGCCTCAGGATGGTCCTGCAGGCAAGGCAGGATTCAAGTCTGGTGATGTATTGGTCGAGTACGGCGGAAGGAAGATCGACAACTATATCGACTATGCCAGACTCGTACACGCCTACTCCGAGGGCGAGAAGGTGGTGGTCATCGTGATGCGAGGACACGAAAAAATCACCAAGGAAGTGACCCTGGAGGCAATGCGGTGAACTCCCTGTTAGATCCTATGCGTTAAGGCGTTCTTTCTTTTTTTGGTGAAAGGTGCAACAGTCTGCCTGAAAAAGCTCTTCGCAATTTCCTCGCCGTCCAGGCCGTAACGCTCCGGCCAGTAATCCGGATAGTAGTAAGTCCCAAAAAGCTTATCGATCCACGGAAAATGGATGGCGAAGTTCTTGTCAATGCCCTCTTTTTGAGAAGTATGGTGCCAATGGTGGTATCTGGGCATAACCAGAAACTTTTCGAGCCACTTGGCGTTGGGGCCGAAGTTGCAATGAGTCCAGGTCGCGTGAAGCGTTACGAAAATCAAGTACGCTAGAATGATCGATTGCGAAAATCCGAACATGAGAGGCAAAAGAATAAATCCGCGCACCAGTGTGTCATCTACGAAGTGGGAGCGCGAGCCCGCGATCCAATCCAGCGCCTTCGAAGAATGATGAATGGAATGAAAACGCCAGAGAAAAGGCACTTTATGCAAAGCAAGATGAATAAAATACTCAGCAACGTCGGCGACCACAATAGCCAGGAAAAATTGCAAAAGCCAGGGCATTCGAGCGATAGAGTGTTGAAGAACCGGAACACCCAGATATTTAGTTGCCTGCGTAGCGGGCAGCAAAACCAGGAAAGATAAGATCTGTATCGGCAGATGAGTGGACATGAAATAAATCACGTCCAAAGTCCACTCGTTCCTGAATGTTCCCTGTTCTGGATACTGCGGCCACAGCCTTTCGAGCGGCACGTAGATGAGCGCCATCAAGAACAAATCAAGCAAAAACCAGTCCAGGCCGATTGCTGGCCCGTTGCCCAAACTACTGTTAATCTGCACGCTTGATCCGCCCAGAGCGGTTGCCGCAATGGCCAGCAACATTCCCGTCATTGCCAGAGTCTTTTTCCTGCGCTTAATCGACGAAATGATTCCGAAGAAAATTGCCCCCACGATGAGGCATTGGATTAAAACGCGCATGGTGTGCATCGGGTAATGCGGACGCAGTTCGGGAGAGCTTAGTAGCTGGGGAAAATGCAGGCACAAAACTCCGCCGAACGAAAGAAATCCGAAAAAGGCGGAGAGTATCCCGCTCCACCAGCCGGTTCCAAAGCCGGTAGCCTCGGCGTCGCCGAAGAATTCGTTGATCTTTTGCTCGATCACGATACCTTTTAGTTTACTTTCCGCGACTCATGCAAGCTATTGGAAAGGTAGTGACATGACGCATTCGACAGGCACTTTCGACATGACACTTTCGCCGAAAGAAAATGAAGTTGGAAGGTGACGACTAGCCACTGAAGACTGACCACTGTCTTTCCTGCTCCGGCCAAGGTCGCTGTGAATTTCTTTACCGAAATAAAGTTGCCGAGTGCGGTCTGGGCTGCTGTGTCCGTGGGAGTGAGCTGGAACTCTTTCTCGGCACCCCCCTCCCCCTGGGGTCTAGTGGAATCATCGTGCTAGCAGGAAATTCCCTGCAAAATCCGCAGCCTAAATGACTTAGATACTAAAATCCGTGAAACAAAGGACTTACCGGCGCGACGAGGCTAACTCACTCGACCGTCACTGCCTCGACAATGATTACGCAGATTGAAAATCGGCACAAGGTCAGATGTCACACTGAGGCTGTGGAAATTGTCCTGGAGCGTCGGTACTTCACTGACCACTAGCCACTGATCACTGCCCACTAATTGCGATCGTTGGTATCGATGTTGAAGCCGAGGATGGCGTTCACTTCAACCGGCTGCGCTCCCCGCATGGCCGGACGGAACTTCCAACCGGGCAGCGCGGCCATGATCTTCGCGGTCATGTCGGCTGGGCCGGGTTCGACGACCTGGAGATTCCTGATGTTGCCGGAAGCGTCGAGCTTGCATTTGATCACGACGCGGGCGTGCGGAAGGTTCGCGGGCAAATCGGTCCGAAGCCCTTGCGGGCCAGTGAGCGCTCCGGCCTGAGGATGTGCAGCGGGATTGACTTCCGCAAATTGCATCACCACCACGCCGATTGCGGTATCGACGTAAACGGTGTAATTGTCGCCGGGAAGCTTGCCGTAGAAATCAAACGCGCCGCCGGAACGCGAGGTGGCGACGATGGTGATCGACGGGCCTTCCTTTGGGGTTACGGGAGAGCGTCCGGGCGGATTGGGAGCGCTGCCACCTTCCGATCCGAAGCTGGGCAGAGTCACGATGGTGCTGCCGCCGCGAACGTCGACGCCGGGAACGGCTGGTGAGCCAGTTGGCGCGCTGCCCGCGCCACCGGGACCAGGTGTGGGAGAGATTCCGCCACGCGCACTGGCATCAGAACCGACGCCGGTTCCAGTTTTGCCCGCGCCTGAGCCAGCTCCGGTCAAGCCGCTGCCGGGGCCATCGCCATGACCAATGCTTGCGCCTGTGCCTGCCCCGCCGAGTCCGGGCTTGTCTCCTCCAGAAGGCGACATCGCTAGCGAGCCTTTGCCGCCGCTGCCCGGCAGTCCGACTTTCGAGCCGGGCTGGGACGAGATCACGATTCCCGAACCGGCGTTGCTTCCGGCATCAGCTTTTGGAGGAGCGAGAACTGAGCCGGAGTCGCCGGGTCCACCAAGGCCAGCACCTTTTCTGCCGGAGCCAGAACCGGATGCTCCGGAACCTGAGCCGACTGTTGGAGGCGGCGGGACAACGTTACCGGCGAGCAGCGTGCCGTTGCGCGAGCCGCCGGAACCTTCCGCGCCCGCTGACGAGTTGTGGCCGTTGCCAGAGCCCGCGACCGATGGAGGCGGAGGGATGACGTTTGAAGCGCCGAGTGACGACCCTGCGGTTCTTCCAGATCCAGAATTCGCGCCTCCGACCGAAGGTGGAGGAGGAACGACATTGGTGCCGGATCCTCCCAACGAGCCGGCCGCGGTGCGGGATGTCCCTGAATTTTTTCCTGAAGAAACCGTGGGCGGCGGTGGAACGATGTTGTTGGTGAGCGATCCGGTTGGCGTGCCCGAGGTGTTGCGGGCGGTTCCCGAAGGGCTGGAAGAAACGGTGGGCGGCGGCGGCACTACGTCCTGCGTGCCGAAGAGTTTGCCGATGACGCTGGACATGAACGATCCGCTGGGCTGGGTTGGCGGCGGTGGGACAACGGCTTTTGAGGAGTCGGCGGCGCTGCCGCTCTGCAGCCGTCGCAGGTCATTGGGAGAATCTGCGGAGGGCGGCGGTGCGACGACCGAGGGCGCGGGCAGGCTGAGTTTCGAGTTGCGCGAGGTGTCGCGCTCGGGCGCGGAGACTGGCGGAGGCACGACCGCGGCGTCGCTCATCTGCACGCGCGTGGGCGAGACTTCGCGGCTGAGAGGCGCGGGAGCAGGGGGAATTACGCTGGTGTTGAGTGCGGGCGTGGCCCGCGCCTGGTCGCGGGAGATGTGCGTGGATGCGGGGCTGATCACGTGCGCGTCCAGCGAAGGCGCGGCCAGGGTGCGCTCCCGGGGAACATTGGGAGCCGGGGCGATGATGCTGGAATCGAGAGTGGGCGCGATGAGCGTGTGTTCGGACCGGACGCTCGGCGCGGGAGGCACGACTGCAGCATCCAAGGCAGGAGCGGTCCGAGATTTATCCGATGAGGCGCTGGGAGCCGGCGGAACCACGGCCTTGGCGTCGAGGGTAATCGCACTGCGAGAGTGATCGCGGGCAACATCCCGCGGCGCCGGAGCGATTACATTGGCAGGAAGACTGGGAGCAATAAGAGACGAGTGCAGGCCTTCTGCCGGAGGCGGACCTGGGCTTGACGGTGCCGGGGTTGAGGGTGCTGGAGTGGACTTGAAGGCGAGCAGGTTCGCCACCGCGCCGGTGGAGGACGGAAGTTTGAGGTCGGGCGCGTCGACGACTCGCGGGGCGAGCGAACTTCCGCGGGCTACGTGAATGGTCTGGGTGCGATGATGGGCTTCGCGGCCTCCGGCGCGGCCGGTGTCGCCGGCCTGGGCTCCGCCGAGGTCCGCGGTGCGCGGGAGTTCATCGCCGGAGTAGTAGATCACTTCATCGGGCTGCAGTCGCGGCGGTGCGTAGGGGCGAAGCCGGTCAATCTCCTTGGGAATAACGATGATGACGAAGACTAAGAACGCCTCCAGCAGCAAGGCGGTAATCATGCCCCAGTACGGAGCGATGCCGTGAGGAGCTTCGCCCGCCAGGCGCGCGCCGGAGCGGCCGAACGCCGGACGGATGGAGGTGACGAACCCCTCCCAGCGCGGTGACCATTCGACCAAGAGCTTGGGCGCGTCGTGCAACTGGATTGCGTCTTCGAGTTGGAGGGTGTCGGTCACTGGTCAGGGCTAGAGCCGGTACTCTTGATCTCAATTCTATCGCCCAGAGCGGTTCCCGTTGCGGCTATCGTGTTTTGAGGGAGTTCGAGGACTGAGGCCGCTCGCAGGCGAACTGGCGCGAACCGCCAGGGCTGGAGATTGCGTTCGAGATGTACGACGGTGCACGCGGAGTCGAGATAGACCACGTCGATCGGGAAGCGCATAGCTAGAGTATGAACGCCGCGGCAGGGTCGAATCCAGAGGCCCGCGCCGTTACGGAAGTCACTTTCGGAGGCTCCGAGCAGGCCACGCAGCCGGGACCAGTGCGTTTCCGCCAGGGCGAGGCCGGTGGCGAGAAAGACCTGACGGGTCTGGTTGAAAGCCTGACGATGCGGGTCGAATCCCGGCATGACGACTCCTGCTTACCTCTCTCGGATGCGCCCCAAACCGCTTCTCACCTCGCGTTGTTATTTCGAAGTGAGCGAGTGATAGGCCTGAATGAGCGCGGGACCGATCGTGACGAAGAGGAACGGTACGAGAATGAATATGACGAGGGGAGGAACCATTTTAATCGTGGTCTTGGCGGCCTGCTCTTCGGCGCGCTGGCGGCGGGCGGTGCGCAGGGAGTCGGAGTGAACGCGCAAGGCCTGGGCGACGCTGGTGCCGAAGCGATCGGTCTGGATGAGAGTGCCGACCAGAGAGCGAATGTCATCGACGCCGGTGCGGTCGACGAGGTTGCGCAGAGCCTCAGCGCGGGGCTTGCCGGCGCGCATCTCAAGATTGACGAGGTGGAACTCGTCGCTGAGGTCGGGATGAGCGTGATGCAAGTCCTTGCCAACGCGCATGAGCGCCTGGTCGAGAGCCAATCCGGCTTCGACGCAAATCACGGTGAGATCGAGGGCGTCGGGCAGGGCGATGCGGATGCGCTGCTGGCGGTCTTTGATCATGCGCTTCAGAAAAAAGCGCGGGATGAAGAAACCGAGCGCGGGCACACAGACCAGCAGGGAAAGACTGGTAAATCCGGAAAAAAGAATGACTCCGGCGAGGCCGAGAACCGCGAGCACGAGACGGGATCCGAAATAGTAGCTGGCGTGGCGGGGCTCACGAAGTCCAGCCTGGATGAGCCAGGCGCGGGTGCGGGAGACGTCTGAGGGCGAGAGTGGAATGGCCTTGCTGATGGGATCGAGCGCCAGCTCCAAACGCTCTTTCATTTTCATCGCGGGCTTTTCCGGCGCTTGCGTCCCTTGTCCACCCAATGCGCGCAGGCGGGCGCCCAGCACAGAACTGGGCGTGACGACGGCGGCGCCGAAGGCGAACACCACCAGCACGACGGTGACAAATACGACGATGGTCAGAATCATCAACGGCATTCTTGATTCCTGGTCTTACTAAACCCCTGCTCTAAGCGGTGCGGAAAAGCCTGCCGCGAGAAGCGTCCCTCAGGCGCTGAAGCGCGACACATTTTCAACCGCTCAACGGCACGAATGAATTCATGCCTTTCCCGAACCTTGCTCGAACCTGAGTTTTTCCCAATCTCATAAACCTGATTTCTAAACCTGGATCTTAATAATTTTTCGGATCACGAAGTAGCCAATTGTCTGCAGGGCGATGCTGACCACGAGCAGGGAATGGCCTATCGGGTCGTAAAAAAGTGGGCGGACAAATTCCGGACTGAACACGGCAAGAATCGCCACCACGGCCGGGGGCATGGCCATGAGCAAGGCCATGGTGAGGCGTCCCTGAGCGGTATGAACGCGCACCTGGCGTTGAATTTTGAAGCGCTCGCGGATGACGTAAGACAAGTTGTCGAGGATCTCGGCGAGGTTGCCGCCGGTTTCGCGCTGCAGCATGACGGCGGTGACAAAGAATTTGACGTCGACCAGGGGCACGCGCTCGGTGAGATTCATGAGGGCGTCGCGTACCGGCATGCCGAACTTCTGCTCTTCGTAAAGTTTGCGGAACTCGCCGGCCAGAGGCTCGGTGGTTTCATTGGAAATCATTTCCAGGGCGGTGGTGAAGGCGTGGCCGGCACGAACAGCGCGGGCCAAAGTATCGATGGCCTCGGGGAAAAGCTCCTCGATCTTTTCAAAGCGCTTCTGACGGCGGTAGGAGACGAAGGCGTAGGGAAGGAATGAGCCGAGAATGAGCGCGGCCCAGGCGATGGCGGGATTCCGGCTCCAGAGAAGGGCGGCTAGTGCGACCGCAACGCCGGAGAGAGCGCAGAGCACGAGAAAGTTTCCGGCGCGGAATTTCA
This sequence comes from uncultured Acidobacteriaceae bacterium, assembly GCA_963827005.1. Taxonomy (GTDB): domain Bacteria; phylum Acidobacteriota; class Terriglobia; order Terriglobales; family Acidobacteriaceae; genus Sulfotelmatobacter. The sequence continues at coordinate 928,936 of CAWGZD010000001.1, read as the reverse complement.
TGCCCGCTTGCAGCAGCGCTTCCTGCATGGCCGAAACCCGGGCGGAACGGCGCAGAAGAGTGTCGAAGGCGGGGATCTTGCTGAGTTGCTCGTCGCGCAGCAGCGCCAGTTCCTCGTCGGGCTCGCGTTCCGGAGCTTTCTGTACTGTGGCCAGGCGATCTTTGATGAGGCGAGCCTGGGCGCGGCGCTGGTCGACGAGAGATGCGACGACGAAGGTTGCCAGAGCAACCACGGCGAACACGAGAAAAGCTATCAAAAGTGCGGACATAAGAAGTAGATCAGTGCTGCGAAAGTTGTTGGGACGTCGTCTCCAAATCTCCCTTCTTTAAATCTCTCCCTTCGATTTTAAATTTCCGTCTTCGCTTCAAACAGCGCGGGGCGCAATCGCGCGCCCGCATTGGCCAGCCTTTCGGCAAAGAGAGGCCGGATTCCGGTGGCGCGGAAGACACCGCGCACCTTGCCGTTTTCGTCCATGCCGCGGCGGTCGAATACGAAAATATCCTGCATGGCGATCGATTCGCTGTCCATGCCGGTGACTTCGGAGATCGAGATTACTTTACGGGTGCCGTCCGACAAGCGGGCGATCTGCACGACAGCATGAATGGCAGAGGCGATCTGATGGCGCACGGCACGCTCGGGAATGTTGAGGTTCGCCATCGAAACCATATTTTCCACGCGAGCTAATGCATCGCGTACGGAGTTGGCATGGACCGTGGTGAGAGAACCCTCGTGACCGGTATTCATGGCCTGCAACATATCGAAGGCTTCTTCGCCGCGGACCTCGCCGACGATGATGCGGTCGGGGCGCATACGCAAACTGTTGATGACCAACTGCCGCATGCGGACGGCGCCCTTGCCTTCGATGTTGGGAGCGCGAGTTTCCAGGCGAACTATGTGCTCCTGTTTCAGCTGGAGTTCGGCGGCGTCTTCGATGGTGACGATGCGCTCCACGTTGGGAATGTAGCCCGAAAGCACGTTGAGCAGAGTGGTTTTGCCGGCGCCTGTGCCGCCGGAGATGAGCAGGTTTAATTTGCCTTTCACCATGATCGAGAGAAGTTCGAGCATGGCTTCCGTCAGGGTGTGGTTCTCGATCATGTTCCGGGCGGTGACCGGGTCGCGTCCGAAACGGCGAATAGAAAGACAGGCGCCATCGAGCGCAAGAGGAGGAATAATTGCGTTGACGCGGGAGCCATCGGGCAAGCGGGCGTCCACCATGGGAGAAGATTCATCGACGCGGCGGCCCACGCGGGAAACGATGCGCTCGATGATCTGCATGAGGTGCTGGTTGTCTTTGAAAGACAGTAGGGTCAACTCCAGCTTCCCGGCGCGCTCGATATAAACCCTATCGAAGCGGTTGACCAGGATGTCGGAGATAGTGTGGTCCTTGAGCAGGGGTTCGAGAGGACCGAGGCCGAAGATTTCGTCCAGGATCTCGCGCGAGAGGCGTTCGCGCTCGGCGAAGCTGAGGGGAACGACCTCGCTGTTCACCGAGTTGCGGATGAGGACAAGGACTTCCTCGCGGGCGGAGTCGCCGGTAGTGCGTCCCAGTTTTTCGAGATCGAGGCGGTCGAGGATTTTGCGGTGCAGGTCGGCCTTTACCTGCTGGTAGTCGTTTTGCTCGAAGGTTTGCAGATTGGCCATAGAAATTTAGATAATTCCGGTGATTGAATGTTGCCTTGGCGGCTAAAGCCGCACCCTTTCAAAACTCTTACACCTCTATGGTGCGGCCGGAGCCACCCCTTTCATAACCCCGCTCTTTCAAAACTCTTACACTGTCTTAAACAGTGACCAGGCGGCGCGTTTCACGTCGGCGTCGTTGCGGGTCAGCTCCTGCGCCAGTCCGGAAAAGCAACGGGCGATCTCGGTGTGGCTTTGCTCCATGACGGGCGAGCCACGGTCGATGGCCGAGGAGATGGCGAAATACTGATTGGGAACGCGCCACAGCAATTTGACGCCCGCGGCATTCTCCGCGTCGGCCTCACTGAAGCCGGGAACTTTGCGGAAGCGGTTCAGGACAAGGCGCAAGCGTTCGCGATTGCCAGTCTCTCCCAGGTATTGTTGCACGCGAGCGGCACTCCATAGGGAAGCTACGTCAGTGCAGGCGACGAGCAGAACGCACTCCGCCAGATTGGCGACCAGGCGACTGGCGGCGTCGAGGCGGGAGGAGTTATCCACGACCACGTAGCGATAGTGCGTGACCAGCATATCGAACAAACGGACAAACTCCGCCGTGGAGGGTTCGATCGCGGCTGGGGAGTTGGCTCCGGCGAGCAACTGCAGACCGCCGCTATGGCGGGTCATGAAGCTTTCGAGCAGGGAGCTATCCATGCGGTGCAGATTGCGCGTGGCGTCAGACAGGGTGAACAAGGGTTTCAGGTTCAGATGCAAAGAGCTGTGCCCGAGGGGGGCAAGGTCGACGAGAGCGGTGTGTCCGTGGGCCGACTGCAGAGCGAGCGCGAGGTTGACGGCTACGGTGGTTGCTCCACTGCCGCCTTTGGCATTGACGACGGAAAACACTTTGCCGCGGGGACCTTCCTTCTGAATCCGGCGCTGGGCGGTGGTGAGGCGGACGAAGGCTTCGAGGAGGTCGGTGGTGGTGGTGGGGCGTTCGATGAACTCGCGAGCGCCGGCGCGCATGGCGTTGACGATGACCTGGGGCTGGTTGAGGCTGCCGATGGCGAAGACGGCGGAATCGGGCAGTTCCTGGCGGAGAAGTTCAACGGCGCGCATGGCGTTTGAGGGATTGTCGGCGGGAACATCGACCAGCAAGACATCGGGATTGGCGGCCTGCACGCGGCGGGTGACGGGATCGGAGGCGGAGACCGGGAAACTGGCGCAGGTATGAACCGTGCGGGCTACGCTGGTTCCATCCACCAACACCTGGAGCACGGTGCGCTGCTCATTATCGGTGGCCACGATGACGACTGAAAGTTCGGCCATAACCTTAAAATGCAGTTGCCAGTATCCAGTTGTCAGTTGCCAGTGAGTTCGGGGCTGACCGTAACTGGTAATCTATCGATTGGCAATCTCGACTGCTCATCCTTTCCGCTTCCGCGCAACTCATCTCCACGCAACTTCATCCGCAACATGGCTGGGATGCGATTACTTTTCCGAAGGCTTCTTCCCATCGAACTTGCCATTGTTCATGAAGGGCTGCGGATTCGCGGGCCCGGGCGGAGGTTCGTTGTAGGGCGAGATGCGGTGGACGGTGCAGAGCACCATCAGTTCTGAATTGCTTTTCTGGATACTCTTGCTCTTAAAGAAAGTACCCAGAATCGGAATATCGCCGAGGCCGGGAATCTTGTTCCAGATGTCGGTGACACGATTATCGATGAGTCCGGCGATGACGAAGCTTTGTCCATCGCGCAACTCGAACTCGGTTTCAGCCTTGCGCGTGCTCAAGGCAGGAACGGTGAAACCAGAAATGGTAAGAGCGTCGGCGAAATCGAGAGTGCTGACCTCAGGAGCGACGACGAGGTGAATGTTGCCGTTTGGCATGATGACCGGGGTGAACTCGAGCTTGACTCCGAACTCTTTGAAGGAGATGGTGACGGCGGTGAATCCCTGTCCGGGTTGCACGATGGGGAAGGGAAATTGGCCTCCGGCGAGGAAGCTGGCCTTCTTGCCGTTAACGGCGATCAGATTGGGCTCGGCCAGGATCTGCAGAAGGTTTTTGGTCTGCAGCGCCTGGATCACAGCACCCAGGTGGATATTGGGCTGGAAGAGAAACAGATTGAGGACGTTGCTGACGGTCTGGGTGGTGGAAAACGGAGGACTCTGGCCTTGAGTCTGGCTGATCGACTGGGAGGCGAAGCCACCATACTGGCCGGTGGTGGAGGTCCCGATGAGATTGCCGGCGCCGGTGGAAAAAACGTTGACGCCGAGTTGGGTGAGGGCGGAGCGGTCCACCTCAGCGAACTTCACTTCCAGCAGGACTTCCTGCGCGCCTACGGGACCGAAGGTGAGCACGTTGATAACGTTTTTTGAATAGGCGGACGCGAGTTCTCCGGCGCGCTTGGCGACGTCCTCGGTAGTAACGTGGCCGGAGAGAACTATAGCGGCGCGTGAAGGGCTGACGGAAATCTGTTCGTCGGGGAAGACGCGATGTTCTTCTTCGGCGCAGGCGCTGACGTCCACGTCTACACGAAGGTCAAAGCTGCGGGAGCGCTCAAGTTCGTCCCAGATGAGCAGGGAGACTTCGCCGGGGGCGCGCCCGTGGACGAGAATCTGCGTGGGGGTAATGACGGTGGCATAAGCGACGGTGGGATCGGTCACCGAGATGCGCTTGAGGCGCTCGGTGGTATTGATGAGCAGAGACTTGTCGACCATGACGCGCAGCGGAGCCGAGCCCTGGGGCGGAGGAGTCTGCAGCGGCAGCGTGGTCTGAGAGGCGGCCGGCGGAACGGGTTCCTGCGGCGGGGCGCCGGAGGGTACTGGGGATTGGGCCGGTGAATCTACCGGGGATTGTGCAGGGGGCTGGGCGGCGGGCTCTTGTGTTTGAGCCACAACGGGCAGCGCGAGCAGAAACGACAGCGCGGCGGCGGCGAAAAATGTGACGCGAACCTTCATCGTGTGATTCCTCTCCCCTTGAGGAAACCTGCTATGCATCGTAGCGAACGCGCGAGACGAACTGCTCTCCGATTACTTGTCTTCGAACGTGTTTCCGAACTTGTTTCTGAACTTGTTTCTGAACTTTCTTCCGAACTATTTGGGATCTTCACCATTCGTTTCCGGGAACTTGACGTCGGGCAGCTTCTTATCACCTTGGTAAACCTCGATACTGAACACCGAAGGAGAGGGAGTCGGTGTTGCAGACTTCTCATGCTTTACGGGATGAGTGGCGGCTCGCGGCGGAGCCGCGGCCGGCGTGCCGCCTTTGTACAGACCCTTGGCGTTCGCCGCGTCGACAGGATCGAGGTGCGTATCGAGCGGGTTGCGGAGGGAGAGTTGGATCTTGCCTTCGGAGCTGGCCAGGGTGAGGCGTTCGGCATCTTCGGGCGAGGCCAGAAGCGTAATCACCGGAGTGTTCTGAGCTTCTCCGGAGGGGCTGCGTTCGAGAGTATGGCCGGAGGCAATTACGGCGACATTCTGTAAGACAGTAGTGGTTTGATCCTCGGAGCTGCCGTTCGGGGTCCCGGTGAGGAGAACGTCGACGCGGGTTCCGGGACCGACGAAGCCGGCGACCGAGACCACCTCGTTTACTCGCACTGAAACCGCGCGCATGCCGGGGGGAATCAAAGAGGGCAAACCGGATCCGGCATTTTCAGGAGCCAGCTTGGTCGGCAAAATGAACTCGCCGCGTGATATGGGAATGATGACGCCGCGACCCAGCACCTGAGACTTCTTGGCGTAGGCTCCGCCGGGGAGGCCGGAGACAGGGAAGCGGGCGATCCGCACGTCATGGTCTTCGACCCGGGCGCCTACTTGAATATCGTCGGCGGCCACGATGACGTCCTGGCCAGCCTCGACAACCGGGCCCCGCCCTTGCAGGTTTTTGTAGACGAAAAGGCTGACAAAGGCTCCCAAGGCCAAGGCCAGTGCCCCGATCATCAACAAACGAGTGCGGTTCATAGTGCTCCGTCAGGACAAGCGAAGACAATCATCCCCGCCATAGCTGTCTCGCCATAGCTGCCGAGGATTGCCCCAGTTCTGCTGCGCCGCGTCAGATCCGTTACTGAATCGAACTGGCGACGTTGGAGAAAACATTGTTCGCGTTAGAGCCAATCAGGCGAATGGTGCCCACGACGATCACAAGGATCACGGCCAGCATCACGGCGTATTCCGCGATATCCTGTCCCTCTTCCTCGCGCCACAATCTCCAAAGATGATCCATAGTTCCGAGCCTCCTAAGAAACATCGAGCTTTCGACAAACCATCCAAAGCAGACCAAAGGCCTAATGGCCTTCGGGGACTTACGACCCGTTCACTCACACTGCTCCTGCGGGAGATTAATCCCACTCATAATACCCTGCCAAATGCCTTGCGGGGGGTACTTTCTTGCATACCGATGGTAACTGCGAGGCGGACTGTGCCGCCGGGCCGGGAGGCAGCGGGGTATGAGGAACCGCTGTCAGGACAACCGCTTGCGAATCTTCGTAGGCGACGGTCCAGGCCGAGGAACTCCTCAAACCGGTCGCCAGCGGAGAGTCCGGGGGAACCAGGACGGTGTCGATGTTCCAGCGCTGCAGGGGGAGTTGCCAATCGTCTTTGAACTGATAGGTGTCAGCGAACTCGTTAAATAGTTCTTGCCCGTAGAGATCTGCGCGGCCGTCGATGAAGACGGGTGTGGAGGGGTAAAGCTTCCAGATCAGGTAACCGCCCCAGTCGTAGTGATTGAAGATTCTGCCAGAGGGCGAGCGGGTCTGAAGAAAGGCTACGGCGCGAACCGGGAAGTGGTGCATCTCGGCCTGGGGCTGACGCTCGATCACCTGAAAGAGGTGGAGTGCGGCGAAGACCGCCATGGCCAGCACGATCAATCCGTTGAGCAGGGTGCGAGCCGCAATTGGCTGTCGCAGAACCTGCGAGTTGCTGCGGGGCCAGCGCCCGAGCCGCATCGAGAGGAGCGGGACCGCGATCAGAACGAACAACGGGATCAGGCGGATGGAACAGAGGGCAGCATAGAGGCTGACAAGTAATAGGAGCAGGTCGCGGGGCCGCACCGGAAGCCGGGACCAACCGAGAGTTGCGAAAGTTGCCAGAACCAGCAGCAGGAATGGCCAGTATTCAGGACGGTGGAAGTTGGGCGAGGCCCATTCCGCGATGTAATTCTGCATGGCGGCGGAGCGAAGGGTTTCGAGCGGGTAGGAGAACATCCGCAGGCCGTTGGGATTCAGGGGCACGATCAGGAGATCGAGCAGCAGTATCAGCGCCGAAATCCGAAAGTGCTTTGTGGCTTGCGCGGAGCGACCCAGGACGCGTTCGATCCATTCTCCGGCGAGAAACAAGAACGAAAGAGCCAAGCCGAGAGCGAATCCGGCGTGCAGGTTCACCCAGAGCAGGGTGAGGGGGAGGGTCGACCAGAGAAGCCCGGGATTGCGTTGGGAGCGTTCGAGAATCAGCAGCCACAAGCTGGTCAATAAAAGCGAAAGCACTTGGGGACGCACGCCCCATAACGGCGCAGTGGCCCAGGCTCCGGCGAGAGTGGCTACTCCTGCAACGTAGGGCGCGGGGCCGCAGCGCAGGTAAAGCAGGAAGAAGGTCGCGGAAACGATCGCGGCAAAGAGCGCGATTAGGCCGCCCCATCCCGTGGTGCGGTGAAGTTGGTACAGCAGAAGTTCGCTAAGCCATTCGTGCGCGACCCAAGGCTGGCCGGCGCGGGTGTAGGAAAAAGGATCGGTATGAGGGACGGCTTTGTGCTCGGCAATGAATTGCCCGGTTTTTAGGTGCCACCACACGTCAGGATCGGTAACGTTGCGCGCGGCTATGGCGAATAGTCCGAGGAACAACACGGCCAGGAAGACGCTGGTGGTGCGGAGAGAGGTCATCATTGGGGATCCGTGGCGGGCGCTGGAGCGGCGCTGCGGAATAGGACGACTGCCAGCATGGGCAGATAAAGAAAGATCGCGGCTAATCGGCCGACTTCGGTGAAGTTCGCAGGCTGGTGGTACCACCGCGATATTCCCGCGCCCCAACTGACAAGTGCGGTGAACAGGAGTTCGCGACGCGAGCGGGGAATCAGCCACAGGGTGAAGCTGTCGAAGAACCAGCGCTGCGGCATGAGGGAGGCGAGCAGCAGCAACCAGGCATCGCGTTCGCGGTAGCGCAGCAAGGCCAGCAAGAGCAGAGGTCCGGGAAAAATGAGCAGGGGAACGAAGTGTTCGTAGTAATGCGCCTGGTGAAGCCATAACCGCGGCCATTGCGGCATCACGGCGAAGCTTAAGGCTGCTACGAAAATGCAGGCGAGCACTCCGCGGGGGGAGAGGCGAGTCAAGAAGACAGGAAGTCCGACTTGCGGCTTCATCATGGTTGCGGGCAGCAGGATTGAAAAAAATGCACTCGCGGCGATTATCGGAGGCCACTGCGCCGTGAGCACGCCGGCCCAGTAGGGAAAGGCAAGAAAAACGCGCAGCCTGCCGTAGCCTTTGCGAGTGAGTCCGAAGGCCAGCAGGGCTGAACTGATTCCATAAAACAATCCGGCGGCGATTTCCGGCGGGAGGCGCAGCAGGGGCAGGGCGAAGAAGGCGGCCGGCAAGGGATACTGCTCGAGCGGTGTATCGTAGGGATTCTGACGAGCGACGAGCCGCTCGGCGAGATGCAGCGCCCAGCGGAAGTCTCCGGCATTCTGGTGAAGGCGCTCGAGGAGGAACCAGCAGAATGTGCCGCTGGCCAGGCCCACCGCCGCCGCCACTGTGATTCGCTTCCGCATCGCGGTACATTTGCCTCACCAGTTGTAACATGGGTGCGGTTGGTTTCTGTTGGCGTTTCAGAGGAGGATTTGCTCAACGACGTGCATTCCCGCCTGCAAATTGCTGTCTTATTTCTTGTGGCTTTGCTGGCCTCGGCGAGCATGTGGTTTTACGTCGACCGGATCCTGGTGGGCTATCAGGTTGCGGATGCAGCGGCGCATGAACGGCCGCGCGGGAATCTCTCTGATCTTTATCCGCGGTGGCTGGGGGCGCGCGAACTGCTGCTTCACCAGCGCAATCCTTATGGCGACGACATCGCGATAGAAATCCAGAAGGGATACTACGGGCGCGTGCTCGATCCGGCGCGGCCGAACGATCCTAAAGACCAGCAGGGATTTGCGTATCCAGTGTATGTGGTGTTCCTGCTGGCGCCTTTGATCGGTCTCCCGTTTCATGAGGTCGAGATATTTTTTCACTGGTTGTTGCTGAGCCTGACTGCGGCGAGCGTCTGGCTGTGGTTGCGCGCGTTGCGATGGCGGCTGGCGCTGCCGGCGACTGCAATTGCGGTCGCTCTGATGCTGGGCAGCGTCCCAGCGGTGCAAGGCATTAAGCTGCAACAGTTAAGCCTGCTCGTAGCGGCGCTGCTGGCGGGAGCCGCGGCTTGTGTGGCCAGCGGATTATTGTTTTGCGGCGGCGCGCTACTGGCGCTGGCTACCATCAAGCCGCAACTGGCGTGGCCTTTGGCGGGTTGGCTGCTGGTGTGGGCGGTGAGCGATTGGCGGAGGCGGCGGAGGCTCATATTCGGGTTCGCTGCGGTCACGGCTTTGCTCTGGGGCGGCGCTGAAGTTGTCTTGCCAGGTTGGTTGGGATTGTTCGTCCGCGCGATTGGGCAATATCACCGCTACACTCAGAACCAGTCTGTGCTGGATCAACTTGTTCCGGGGGCGTTTTTCGGGAAGATCCTGGCCGTGGTCGCGGTGCTCGGCTGTGCCTTTTTTCTCTGGAGGTTGCGCCGCGAACCCGCAGATACTCCTGAGTTCGGCCGGGCAACGGCTCTGGTGATGGCGTTGACTGTCCTCGTGGTGCCCATGTACGCGCCGTATAACCAGGTGCTGCTTTTGCCGGCAATTCTGGTGCTGCTGCGGGATCGAGCGAGGTTCACGGGGCGGTCGCGCGCGGTGCGCTTCGGATATCTGGCGGGGACTCTTGCTCTGGCCTGGCAATGGATTGCGAGTTTGGGTTTGAGCGGGGCATATTTGTTGGTGTCGCCGGGGTGGGCCCTGAACGGGTGGAAGTGGCCCTTTCTGGCAACATTCAGCTTGCCGGTATTCGTCTTCGCGCTGGCCTTTCTGGACGTACAGGCTCGACACGCCAGCCGGGCCGATGCCGAGGCTGGAGCAAGCCCCGAGATTATGGCTAAATGATCGCCCGAGTGCAGGCGGTTTCCGCGAAGGCTCTTCCCGCAGGGGCATGATTCCTGTCATTATTCTTATTTGCGCGGCTTCCGTGTAGGCTTGTGTGTGAAGTGGCGCCACATCTCATGGGCTTGAATCCAATAGGGCGTTCGCAGTCTTCCGGTTCCGGCGTGTTTCCCGCGCTGGTGCTGGTGCAAGGCAATGAGCAGAAGAACATTGTCCTCAACCGGACTCCGTTCAGCGTGGGCCGCAAAGTGGATAAGGACCTGGTGATTGCCGATCCCCGGGTCTCGCGCGACCACGCGCTTATCGTGCTGGAGGAAGACGGATTTTTTCTGGTCGACCAGAGCAGCAAGCACGGCACGTTTGTGAATGGCGAACGGATCCAGCGGCAAAAGCTGGAGCGCAATGACCGGCTGGAGTTTGGAGCGCGCGATTCCGCGTATGCCATCTTCAATCCGGCGCACGGCACTTCGAACACGGCACGCGAGTTCCTGAGCCAGATTTCTGGAATTCAGATCTCGCAGGAATCGACGGACCTCGAAAAGCTGACTTTGTTTCTGGAAGCGGCGCGCAAGTTGAATGGCGCCGGAGTGCTGGACGAAATTCTGATGACCATGCTGGAGGTGACGCTCCGGCTGACGCGCGCCGAACGCGGGTATGTTTTTCTGAAGGACGAGGAGGGCAACCTGCGGTTGATGGCGGGGCGGAACAGCAAAGGCGAGGCGTTGCTGGATGACAAAACCATTTCGCATTCCGCGCTGGAAGAATCGTTGCGGTCGAATTCCGAGTTTCTGCTGACCGATACCGGTAGTTCGTCAGATCTGGCGGGCCGGCAGAGCATTGTGGCCTATGACCTTCGCACCGTGATTTGCATTCCGCTGCGCAAGCGGCAAGTGCAAGCTGCGCGCGACCAGCAAACCCCGGCGCCGAACGCCGCTTCTTCCGAGGTGACGGGCGTTCTCTACGTGGACTCGCGGTTCGCTTCGCGGGAATTCTCGGGCGTTGGCCACGACATTCTGCGGGCGATCGCGACAGAAGCTGCATCGCTGATCGAAAATGCGCGCCTGGTGCAGGCCGAGGAGGAATCCCGCCGCTACCAACAGGAGTTGACCATTGCCGCGAGCATCCAGCAGCGCTTGATGCAGGTGAAGATTCCCGAAGTGCCGTTTGCTAAGCTGCGGGGAAAGAATCTGTCTTGCAAAGAAATTGGCGGAGACTTTTTCGATGCCATCAATACTAAGGAAGGCCTGGCGGTGGTGCTGGCCGACGTCAGCGGCAAGGGAGTTTCCGCGGCGCTGCTCGCTTCTACGCTGCAGGGAATGATTTATTCGCATTTGAGTTCCGGCATGCCCTTGCTCGATGTAGTGACTGCGGTGAACAACTTTTTCACCGCAAAACTGGTCGGAGAAAAATATGCCACCGTGCTGCTGGCGCGCCTGCGCCGCGACGGCGACCTGGAATACGTGAATTGCGGCCATGTGCAGCCGCTGCTGATCTGCGGCGGAGAGGTGATGCGTCCACCGCACGGTAATGTGCCGGTTGGTTTGCTGGCCGACGCCACGTTTGAAAGCGCGCGCTGCCAGCTCAATTCCGGCGACCGCTTCATTCTGGTTACGGACGGAGTGACGGAAGCGGAAAATGCCATGGGCGACTTCTTCGAAGACTCGCGGCTGGAGGCGGCCGCGGCCAAAACTCCCACGCTGGAAGGAATTTTTTCGGCGGTCTCGGAGTTCTGCGCGGGCAATCCTCTCAGCGACGACTGCACCGTGGTCGAAATCATTTACTCGACCCCGGGGGCTGAAGCGTAGATTGCGGAAGGAGTCGGACCGAAGCCAGCAGGGTGAAGAAGGTGATGCGTGACCAGGCTTCGTTTTCGCCGGACTAAATTTCTTGCTGGGCTTATATGTTGCGGTCTGGCGTTGTGCGTCTCACTCGGAGGGTTCGCTTACGGGCAAGCCTATTATCCCAACAAAGAGGTCCGCATCAGCGATCTGCCTTCGCTGACGGCGCGCTCGCGCAGCGCTGCCGACGTGCTGGTGACTTCGGTGGAGATCATCTTCCACGACAAGAAGGTTTGCTGCGGGAAGGACTCTGCGCTGGAAGATGCAATCCAATCGGCAGACCCGAGATCTTTGAAAGATGTCAGCGACAAACTGCGGGGACGGCATCTGCTGAGCGACGGGCTGCCGATCCAGGTGACGGCCCAATATCTGCCGGCGGCGTCGGTTGATGCTGCCAGCCTGATCAATACGCTCACAGCCAAGAATGCGCTGCTCATGCAGTGGAACTCTCGCATGTATGTGGTCTACGGTGTGACTTACGTTCAGACCTTTGACCCTAACACCGGCTCCCGAACGGATGCGATCCACAAGCTCTTGCTGTGGGATGCTCGATTCTCCGACGAGCGCCGAGAGGTTGTCTTCGATCGCTTGACCGATGATTGGGGCGAGGTGGAAGGATTGCTGGTGCTCAGTGCGGCGCGGCAATAGCGAGCCGCCCAATCATTTCTACTCCACCGTCTACTCCACCGTGACGCTGTAGTCCTCGCCCTCCCAGCGATTCTGCTGCGGCCAATAGAACGTGAACACGACCTGGCTTCCTCCGGGCAGAGAGGCTGTCGGAAGATCGAGCGTGTAGATGCCGAGTCCGGTGTCGCGGGTGCTGGTGTCGTGCGAACTCTTCCAGCCGTCCATACTCCAGTGCACGAGTGCGGGAGTGAGCAGCACAAGGCGCAGCTTCTTATTGCGAGGCAAGGAGCGGGCCTTGTTGTTAAACCTCCATCCGAAGACTTGGCGCGTGGGCTTCTCCACCAGATAGCGTTGCACGGTCTGGGGAGGCTGGTCGAAGATTTTCCCGTCGCGCAGCGAGCGGCGCAACTTGACGTATTCGGAATGGGCCCAGACTAGCGGGCAGGCGGAGCCCGTCGGCTTGCCGCGGAACAGTTCGAGGCTGGGAATGTCATCGGCGTCCCAAACCTGCTCGGGGAGCAGGCGGCCGTGACCGCGGGGACAGTTCTCCATCATGGTCAGCAAGGCCTCGGCCTCGCTGGGGCGACCGGCGGCTAATTCATAGTGAGCGCGTTCCCCGGCCAGCAAAGGCCAGGGACGACCGATGCCGGTGCCGTCGAAAGCGGAGCCATCTTTGTGCTCGCCATAGCCGTCGCCGTTATAGCGATACCAGCATGGGCCGTGCGGAAGATCCGCGCGCAAGAGGGCGTCGATGACGCGAACCGTATTCAGAATGCGGGGATCGTCGGGTGCGCGCAATCCGAAGCGCACGAGCGCGAGCGCGTCAGGACTGATGATGTGAAACGCCTGCTCGGGATTCTCGCCGGGCGGACGATTCTTGATAGGCACGAAGCCTTGCGTCGGCGACGCAGCACCGTCGCTATCGGGCGGAGCGATGCGCACGTAATAACCTTCGACACCGACTTGCTGGGCAAGATCGCCACCGGTGGCGTAGACCCAGCGCTCGATGTTGTCGTTCCAGGCGTCGGCAGCGTCGCGAAGGGTAGAGACGGCGTCGCTGTGTCCGGTGAGTTCGGCAATGTCAGCGGCGGCCAGCAGCGCGGAAATTTCAGCGGCCAGGGTGAAAGGAGAGTAGCCCGCGTCTTCTTCCCAGCGATCCTGTTGCGTGACCGGACCGTTGCGCAGAATAAAACTGGCGGCGTTTCGCACCATGGGCCACCAGCGTTCCAGTTTGCCCATGCCCGGGGCGGAGTTGCGGCGAAGCAGATCGAGCAGCAGGATGGGGAAAGCGGTCTCATCCATCTGGACGCCGCTCCAGTATGCGCGGCCGTCGAGCCAGAGATTCTGCGCCCAGTTGCCGGCGGCTTCCTGGGTAGATTCAAGGTAGCGAAGCACGCGGACGGCATCGACATCGGCTCCGGCAGCCAGCAACGCACCCGCGGTCTCAACCAGGTCGCGGGGCCAGATCAGGTGGTAGCCGCCAAGGTCTTCGTCGCCTTTGTTGAAGCCCCACGGAATGGACAAGCTGGCGATGATGCCGCCCAGAAAATCCTTGGATTCATGCGTGCGCAAGACTGCGGTGGAGGGGCGATAAAGATCTTTCTCACGCTTCGGTTCGTCGAGTTTGAGCAACGTGTTCTGCCAGGTTTGCCACTGCGTTACATAATGCTGGCGAAGCTCGCCATAGTCCTCGAACAGGCTGGAGCGCACCTGCTGGCCGGCCTCACTCCAGATGCCGCCAAAGCCGAGGGCGAGTACGAACTCTCCCTGGCAGGCCGCGAGGTCAATTTCTCCGGTACACGCCAGGTTCCCGTTCTCCGCGCGCTGGTATTCCCATTCCATCTGGAAGTGATTGGAAACGTCCTGCCAGCCGTCAGAAGCGCCTACAAATCCCACCGACATTTTCTTCCAGGGCGTCGAGCAGCCCAAGGCCAGTGCTGTGCCGTCGTGCTCGGCGAAAAACATGGGCATGCCTTTGTAGTCGCCGACCCAACCGGTGTTGAAATTACCGAAATTAGCCAGATGGGGCGAGAGCAATGCGTAAAGGTGATAGTCGGAAAGCTGCCCCTGGAGCGGTTCGAAGCGGACTTTTTGCAGAATCACATTGCGGTAGGGATCGGTAAAAATCTCCTTGTAAATCCGGTAGCGGCCACTGGCCTCGGTGTTGATGAGTTCATAGGCCGGGACGCCGGGCTCGACGGGTTTGTTTTCAAACATGCAATGCCGCTTCTCTTCGGAAAAATAATCGCGTCCATTGCTGACCAGGAATCCGAGATCACGCGTGCAGGCCTGGTCGACCCTGCGGGAAATACACTTCGTTCAGAATGCCGTGACTCAGCGTGAACCAGACCTTGCTGTGCTGGTTCAATGCAGTGCCGACACCGGTTTTGGCGCTTGAAGTCCAGCGGGGCGGAATGCCGGGCCAGCCCGGGGCGTAGCGGATCGGGGAATCGCTCATGAAGGTTTCGTACTTTGGAGTCTTACAGGTCCCATGTCAGGTTGGCAATGTCGGTTTATTCTAGAGCATGAGCTAGGATAGCGGAGGCAGTCGACTTCGATCCTCGATGGGAATTAAGATGTATCGCCCGCGGAGGCGCGCCGGGCCGGTTCATCAGATATTCACTGGGTTGTAACCGTCCTGTAACACAGCACCGATAGAAACTTAGAGACACCTATCCTCAGGAGGAATCACCGAGCGATGCGCAGACTCACGCTGCTGCTGTTGTGCTTTTTTCTGGCTCTACCGGTAGTAGCTCAGACCACGCTGAACGGAGCCGGCGCCACGTTTCCGTATCCCATGTATTCCAAGTGGTTCAGCGAATACCATAAGCTGCATCCGGATATTCAGATGAACTACCAATCGATTGGCAGCGGCGGCGGAATCCGCCAGGTGATCGCCGGCACGGTCGATTTCGGCGCCAGCGACGGCCCGATGACGGACGATCAGCTGAAAGAAGCCAAGATGAAGATTCTTCATATTCCGACCGTCCTGGGAGCGGACGTTCCGGCTTACAACATTCCTGGGGTTACGGCGGAGTTGAAGTTCACGCCCGAGGCGCTGGCGGGAATTTTTCTGGGAAAAGTGACGAAGTGGAACGACAAAGCCATTGCCAGCGTGAATCCAGGCGTGAACCTTCCGGAGAAAGACATTATTGTCGTGCACCGTTCCGACGGCAGCGGGACCACCTACATCTGGACGGATTATCTCACCAAGGTTAATGCCGATTGGCAAAGCCAGACCGGGAAGGGCACATCGGTAAAGTGGCCGATCGGGCTCGGGGGAAAAGGCAACGAAGGCGTGGCGGGATTGATCAGGCAGTTGGCGGGGTCGATCGGCTATGTCGAGCTGATCTACGCGGTGCAGAATAATATTTCTTATGGCAGCGTGAAGAACGCTGCAGGAAACTTTGTGAAGGCTTCTCTGGAGAGCGTTACGGCGGCGGCCGCGTCGGCTCCCAAGATGCCGGCGGATTTTCGAGTCTCCATTACGAACGCGCCGGGCAAAGACGCTTATCCCATTTCGAGCTTTACCTGGCTGCTGATTCCAGAGCAGTCCAAGGATGCTGCGAAAGGTAAAATCCTGGCCGACTTTTTGAACTGGATGGTCACTGACGGGCAGAAGATGGCCGCTGCCCTCAGCTATGCGCCGCTGCCGGATGTGGTTGCACAGAAGGTGAAGGACGCAATCAAGCAGGTTCGCTGAACGTCTTAGGACGATCCGGCTACCTGCCCCCTGATTTCCGGTTCGGCACCGTCTGGAGACATGCTTTATACTAGCTGTTCGCAGATGTCCGGCCGCCCATGGCACGTCTCTCGCTGGAAAATCCTGAGTATTATCTCAACCGTGATACCTCCTGGCTCGCGTTCAACCGGCGTGTGCTTGAAGAGGCTGAGGACGCGGGCAACCCGCTTCTGGAGCGCCTGAAGTTCCTGGCCATCTCTGCGAGCAATCTGGATGAGTTTTTCGAGATTCGCGTGGCTGCCATGGTGCAGCAGATCGAGGACGGCTATAACGAGGCCGGTCCCGACGGTCTAACGCTGACCGAAAAGCGCGACGCCCTGGCGCGTCTTACCCACAAGTTCGTCGATGATCAGTACGAGAGCTGGAATACGTTGCGTCCGGCCCTCGCCGAGCATGGCATTCGTGTACTGAGCCTGCACGAACTAGACGCCGAAGCGCGGCGCTTCATCGACGAATACTGCGAGAAAGAGTTGGATCCCCTGCTCACTCCGGTGACGGTCGATCCTACTCATCCATTTCCGCGGGTCATCAACAAAGCGCTCTGCCTGGGGCTGCTTTTGCGGCGGAGGCGGCGCTCCGCGCTTACTTACACGGGAGTAGTGTCTGTGCCGCGGGCGCTGCCTCGCCTGGTGCGACTCCCCTCGGACAACACTACCGACTTCATTTTTCTCGCCGACCTGGTGGCGCACCACGCCCAGCACATGTATCACGGTTACGACATTGTTTCCTCGGCGCCGTTCCGGGTGACCCGCAACAGCAATCTTTACCTGCAGGAAGAAGAAGCGCGCAACCTTCTGGAATCGGTGCGAGCCGAGTTGCACAACCGCCGCAAGGGCGACGCCGTCCGCATGGAAATTGAGGCTGACGCCGATCCTGAAATTATTGACCGCCTGCGCACCGTCTTCGAACTCGATCCCTGGCAGGTTTTTCCCGTCAACGGTCCGGTCAACCTGTCACGGCTGTTCAACGTGTACGAGCAGACCGCGCGCCCGGATCTGAAGTACCGCGCCTTTGCTCCGCGCGAGTTGCGGCTTACGGCCAAGTCGCAAAATCTGTTCGAAGAATTGCGGCGGCACGACGTGCTGCTCCATCATCCCTACGATTCCTACGACGCGGTGGTATCGTTTATCGCATCGGCGGCGGAAGATGAGCACGTACTTTCGATCAAGCAGACCCTTTACCGCACCAGCGAGCATTCCGCCATCGTTTCTTCGCTCATGGATGCGGCTTCGCGCAAGGAAGTCACGGCCGTGGTCGAGCTGAAGGCGCGCTTCGATGAAGCCCACAACATCCGCTGGGCGCGCGATCTCGAAGACGCCGGAGTGCAGGTCTTTCACGGGTTGGTGGGACTGAAGACGCACTGCAAGTTGGCGCTGCTGGTGCGTCGCGATCCCGATGGCGTGCGCAGCTACGCGCACATCGGGACCGGCAACTACAACGCCACCACGGCGCGCATCTACACCGATCTGAGCTTGTTCACGGCGAATCCGGAGATTACCCGCGCGGTGCACGACGTCTTCAGCTTTCTGACCGCATATGCCGAGAACCCCAGCTATGACCCGTTGCTGGTGGCGCCGCTTGATCTGGCGGAAAAGTGTATTTCGCTGATCGATCGCGAGGCTGACCATGCGCGCCAGGGCCGCCCCGGACGCATCATCGCCAAGATGAACGCTCTGGTCGACAAAAACATTGTGGGGGCCCTATACCGGGCTTCGCAGGCCGGAGTTGAGATCGACCTGATCGTGCGCGGCATTTGCGCTCTGCGTCCGGGCGTGCGCGGCCTGAGCGATCGCATCCGGGTGCGCAGCATCGTAGGACGTTTCCTCGAGCACAGCCGGATTTATTTCTTCGGAAATGGTGGCGAGGAAGAAATCTACATCGGCAGCGCCGACTGGATGCCGCGCAATCTTTATGAGCGCGTCGAGGTGCTGGTGCCGCTGCGGGATGAGTTCCTGCGCGAGCGCGTGCGCCGCGAGATTCTCGACGCCTATCTGGCGGATAACAGGAAAGCCCGCATCCTGTTACGCGACGCCGCCTATATTCGTGCCTGGCAGCCCATACAGGGCAAACGGAATCGCAAACCTCCGACTGGAGCGGCGGCCTTCAGCGCGCAGGATTTTCTGATCGGCGTGGCTGAAGGCAAGCAGGCCGCGGGGTTTGCCCTGCCTTCGGTTCCGTCCAGGAAGCACAGGGTTCCTGCCGGAAGGGAAAGATAATTCGTTATGATCGTTTATTTTTTGCGTCACGCCAGCGCCGGCGAACCTTTCGCCAGCCAGAAGAAAGACGAGAAACGCGCCCTCGATAAAGAGGGAATCGAACAGTGCGGGTATGTGGGCCGTGCGCTGGCCGCTATTGAAGCTCAGGTGGACGTCATTATTTCAAGTCCTCTGAAGCGCGCCACTCAGACCGCATCGCTCGTGGGAAACGAGATGGGGTACGAAGGCAAGCTGCAGGTCGAGGCCGCCCTGCGCCCGGGAACGACTTTTGCTGATTTTCGACGCCTGCTGGAAAAGTATGCGCGCCAGGAATCGATCATGGTCGTCGGACACAACCCCAACCTCAGCCAGTTCCTCGGCACTCTGATCAGCGAGTCCGGCTGCGAAGCTTCGGTGGAACTGAAGAAGGGAGCCGTGGCGCGGGTCGACCTGCGCCGCAGTTCCGGGACGTTGCTCTGGTGTTTTACGCCGAAAGCTCTGCGCATTCTCTACACGGCGGCAGTCGAAAGTTCCCGTCCGAAAACCTCGCGAAAGTAAGCGCAGTCCTTTTCGATCGCCCACAGTTCCAGGTCCACTCCCATGCGCCTTCGCGGCACCAGGGTCAGGCGCACTTCGGCAGCGCGGTGGCTCACACGCACTTTCTGCACGGCGCGGCTCCGGCCCAGGTTTAAGGCGCGCGCCAGCCGCAGCAGCAGAATCGCCTTCTGCACTCCGGCGCGGTCCGCGGGGTCGAGCGCTTTCATGGGAGCTTCTTCCGCGGCAGGACGCGATTTTCCAAGATAGCGCGCAATGGCGGCGATAATCCGGCGCTGCTGCGGGGTGTAACCAAGAATCTCCGAGTTGGCGATGATGTAATACGTGTGCCGGTGATGAGCGTTGCGGTTCACGTAGTCGCCCACCTCATAAAGCATCGCCGCCGCCGAGAGCCACTCGCGGAATTCCGGAGACAGCCCGTGTACGGATCGCAGCGCCGAGAACAGGAACATGGCTGACTCGCGCACCTCGAGAGCGTGCTTCATATCCACGTGATAGTGAGCCACGGCCCGGGTGATCGATTCCCAGCGTTCCGATTCAATCTGCTTTCCCGAGCGTGTGCTGTGGTCGTGTTCCGCCGCCATCTGCGCCAGCAGGCCGTCGCGCAGGCCGAGGGGGGAGTATCGAAAATTCTTAAGATGGCAGCGCTCGAGCAATTCGTGATAAACCATGGCCCCGGCGGCGATGATTTCCGCCCGCCGTGGGCCGATGCCTTCTATCTGGCGTCGCTGGCTCACCGGCAGGCGCGCCAGCTGCTTGGCGATTCGCGTCATCTCCATGCGCGAGACCACCGTGCGTTGCCGGCGGCCATTCTTCCTGAGATGGCTGGCGGCCGCAGCCAGCGCGGCGGCGGTTCCTGAAGTGGCAATTACATTCTTAACCTTTGCCGCCACCACTCGCGGAGCGATGCGGTTCACTTCGCGGGCGACGAAGCCTTGCAGCCGTTTGAGTTCGCCTTTGCGCGGCGGATCGTGACGCAGAAATTCATCGGTGAGGCGAACCGCGCCCAACGGCAGGCTAACCATGTCGCGGATGTGCCCACGCCCGGAGACGGTCAGCTCGCAGCTTCCGCCTCCAAGATCAACCATCAACACCGGCGAACTGTCTACGCGGAGATTGGAGACAAGTCCCAGGTGAATTAGGCGAGCCTCTTCCAGTCCTGAGATAATTTCGACCTTCCATCCCGTGGCGGATCGCACCCACTCGAGAAACGCCTGTGAATTGCGGGCGTCCCGCAGAGCGCTGGTGGCGACCACGCGGACTGGGTCCGTGACGACTTGTTGCGTGGCCCGGTGAAAGCGGCGCAGGACCTTGACCGTCTCAGCCATCGACTCCGGCGTAAGGAAGCCGGAACGAAACACGCCCTCGCCGAGACGAGTGACTTCACGGTCTTCGTGGATGGAACGAAGGCGCCCGCGAGTAAGCCGCGCAATCTTCAGTCGAACGGAATTGGAACCGATATCAACCGCGGCAAAGGTCGGCATGAGGGAAGGCCAACAGTTTACACGCGACCGCTGGCGCCGTCATGCGTCGAAATGGGAAAGGATTCGCGTATGCGGCGATCAGGTTCAAGCCGCGGTTCAGGCTGCAGAAGTGGAAGGCCGGCTCTTCGGCGCCGATGCGCGGGAGGGATCCGGGACAGCGGCGATCGGCTTGGTTGCTCCGCGTGCGCCTCGCATCTGCGAGAGCACTGCAACCGCGTGCCGGAACTTTGCTCCAGTCACGTTGTGCAATTCCGCTACAAGCGATGACTCGCGCACTTCGCCGAGATGTTCGCTTGCGGTTTGCGTCAATGTGAGCCAGTCATGCCAATCTCCCAGCGCATCCTGGATGCGCTTGAGCCCGGCGATGAACTGTTCAGCTTCCGCCGACGGCTCGGCGAACTCAGCCGCATAGCGGGCGCGCTTGCTCAGAGTGCGGTACTGGTGCAACAGGGCCTCGGTGACTGGTGCGCCTGCGCGATCATTTTTGCGATCACCCACGCGATCATTCGCGTGATCAATGCGTTCGAGCATGGCTTTGGCTACGACCAAAGGATCCCGGCAGGCTTCCGGCTTGAAGTTCTTGCTGGCGCGCTTCAGGCGCTTACGAATCTCGCGCACCGTATCTTCGTCGACCGCCTTCCGGAGCTTCTTATCCTGCTGAGCCCGGACTTCGATCAGATGGTTTACGAGTTGAGTCTTACGCCGTGGTTCCCGCGGGATTTTCAAGCTGCGCAGCGCGGCCAGCTGCACGTCGAGATCGCGCACCTTCCCGGCACGCTTGCGGACCCGGCCGAGCAGCTTCAGAAGTTTTTTCTGACTGCGTTCCGGTTTCGGCGAAAGCTCGCCCAACAGGATCTGAAGGCGGCGCGTCCCGGTGCGGAAACGGTGTACGCTCTCCGCTGGCGTTTTCGAGGAGAGCTTGCCCAGATCCTGGTCCAGTTTCTGGAAAACAACCCGGCTGCGCTTTGGCGCGATCGACATAAGGGACTAAAAGATTAAAGCTGACAAAGATTTAAGTTAAAGTTAACGAGTAATGAGAATCGAATCGGGAGATGAAAATACCGCCTTGCCCGGCAAAAGGCAACCCTCAAAAGCCTTCCCATTTTAACACCCTATTAACAGTATTCTGATACGGTCAACCTTGAATGGCCTTCTCCGCACTGCCTCGGCCTGATATGCCTTCTCCGCAACCCGTTGAAGCAACGAAGGTTAGTGAGATCCGCTCGGCGGGAAGGCAGCCCGCGCCCGTCGTTCACGGCGGGGACGGGGAAACCGGCGATCGTGTCTTCAAATTCGCCATGCTGATGTGCGGTCTGGCCGTGCTGGCAACGCTCGGCTTGATTGTCTACGAGTTGGTTCTGCGCTCCGGGCCCTCCTGGCACGCCTTTGGATTCAAGTTCTTCGCCGGGCATGATTGGGATCCGGTGAACGAGCAATTCGGCGCAATGCCGTTCGTGTACGGAACTCTGGTTTCTTCCTTCCTTGCCTTACTAATAGCGGTTCCGCTTTCGATCGGAGTTGCCGTGTTCACCACCGAGATGTGCCCTGCGGCTTTACGCGCGCCGCTCTCGTTCTTCGTGGAGCTGCTGGCCGCGATTCCGAGCGTGGTCTACGGATTGTGGGCGATCTTCGTGCTGGTGCCGATCCTCAGCAATTACGTCCAGCCGTTCCTGTCGCGAACGCTGGGTTGGACCGGCTTCTTTGACGGCCCGCCCTACGGCATCAGCATGTTGGCGGCAGGAATAATCCTGGCGATCATGATTGTGCCGATCATTTCTTCGATCACGCGGGAAGTGCTGATGGTCGTGCCCCAGCACCAGCGCGAGGCTGCACTCGCCCTCGGGGCCACGCGTTGGGAGATGATTCGCGTCGGCGTGTTGCGCAACGCCCGTGCCGGCATCATGGGCGGAATCATTCTGGGTTTGGGCCGCGCATTGGGAGAAACCATGGCGGTCACCATGGTGATCGGCAACCGGCCGGAGATTGCGAAGTCGCTCTTCGCCCCGGGGTACACCATGGCCAGCGTGCTCGCCAACGAGTTCAGCGAGGCCACGGGCGATGTCTACCTCTCTGCCCTGATCGAGATCGGCCTGGCCTTGTTCCTGGTAACGATTGTGGTGAACGCGCTGGCGCGTTTGCTGGTCTGGACGGTCACTCGTGGCCAGCCTTCGAGGGCGAATGCCTGAGATTCACAACCCGTCCACGCTGCACGCTGTGCCTCCGATTGCTTTGCGGCGGCGCATCACTGACCATGTTATGACCGGCGCGGCCGTGCTCACGGTCATCCTGGTGCTGGTGCCGTTGTTCGCGATCTTCGCCTACCTCGTCTATCGCGGCGTCGGGTCGATCAACTGGGCGTTCCTGACGCAAACCCCGAAGCCGGTCGGCGAAGCGGGCGGCGGAATGGCCAATGCCATAGTGGGCTCCGGATTCATCCTCGCTCTGGCTAGCATTCTGGGAGTTCCCGTGGGTGTGGGCGCCGGCATCTATCTCGCGGAGTATGGCCGCAACCGCTTCGGCGTCGCTATTCGCTTCACAGCCGACGTGCTGAACGGCGTGCCGTCAATCGTGATTGGCATCGTGGCCTATTCGATTGTCGTGCTCACCCAGAAACACTTCTCCGCGTTGGCGGGGGGAGTGGCTCTGGCTATCATGATGATCCCGACCATCACGCGCACCACCGAAGAAATGCTTCTGCTGGTGCCGCAAGCTTTGCGCGAAGCCGCGTATGGACTGGGCATTCCGCGCTGGCGCACCACGCTCTCCATCACGCTGCGCACTGCGACCTCCGGCGTGATTACAGGAATTATGTTAGCCTTTGCCCGAGTCGCGGGAGAAACTGCTCCACTGCTGTTTACGGCGTTCGGCAATCAGTTCTGGAATCTCAAGGTGAACGAGCCTACAGCGGCGCTGCCGCTGCAGATTTTCAGCTACGCGATTTCTCCCTACGATGAATGGCACCGGCAGGCGTGGGCGGGGGCGCTCGTGCTCATCATTCTTATTGTCACTGCGGTCGCGGCGGTGCGCTTCGCCGTGCGCCGTGGCACCTTCGGAGCGGCATAGCTTATGGGCGTCGGAATCCAGGTCGAAAACCTGAATGCCTGGTACGGCAAGACTCAGGCGCTGCACGACATCCAGATTACGGTGGCGGCGAACCACGCCACGGCGCTGATCGGCCCCTCAGGCTGTGGCAAGTCTACGTTCATCCGCTGCCTGAACCGCATGCATGAGACCATCCCCGAGGCGCGCGTGACGGGCAGCGTCCGGATTGGAGAAATCAACGCGTACAACGGCACGTCGGCGACTCAGCTTCGCCGCCGGGTCGGAATGGTCTTTCAAAAAGCGAATCCGTTCCCCACCATGTCGATCTACGACAATGTTGCCTCCGGCCTGAAACTGAATGGTTTTCGCGACCGCCGTAAGCTCGACGAGATTGTGCATCGTTCGCTCGACTCGGCCGCGCTCTGGGACGAAGTTAAGGACCAGGTTCACAAGAAGTCAGGCGCCAGCCTTTCCGGTGGGCAGCAGCAGCGGCTGTGCATCGCACGCGCTTTGGCGGTCGAGCCCGAGGTTCTGCTGATGGATGAACCCTGCTCCGCGCTCGATCCCATCTCGACCGGTAAGATTGAGGAGTTGATCTTTCAGCTCAAAGAGCGGTATACGATAGTGATTGTGACTCATAACATGCAGCAGGCGGCGCGCGTCGCCGAATTTACCGGATTCTTCCTGCTGGGCCGGATGATCGAGTTCGACAAGACGGAAAAAATCTTTACCAAGCCGTCAGACAAAAAGACGGAAGATTACATCACCGGCAGATTTGGATAACAGTTTGTGGCGTGCGTAAAGAGTTTTGAAAGGGTGCCGCTTTAGCCGCTGACTTAGGAAGAAGGGTTCATATAATGCGTACGCGTTTTCAGCAAGGGCTCGACGATCTACGCCAGAGATTGCTCCGCATGGGCGGACTGGCGGAGCAAGCGGTAGATCGCGCCCGCCAGGCCTATGTCGATCGCGATCTGGCCCGCTGCCAGATGGTTCTCGAAGGCGAGAGCCTGATCAACACCGCGGAGCGAGAAATCGACGAGGCTGCTTTCGATCTGCTGGCCATGCAACAGCCCATGGCCGTCGATCTCCGTTTCATTCTCGCGGTCACGAAGATCAATTCTGATCTCGAACGCGTCGGCGACCAGGCCGTAAATATCGCGGAGCGCGTGATGGACATGGTAGAAATGCCTCCCGCGGATCTGCCCGTGGATATCGCGCGCATGGGAGCAGCCGTCAGCGCCATGGTTCGCCGGTCCCTTGAGTCGTTCATCGAAGGCAAGGCCGAGCTGGCGCAGGCCGTGCTTGAGATGGACAACGTCGTCGACCGCATGAAGGACGATGCTTTCATTCAGCTGGTGAAGACGATGAACCAGCGTCCTGAAGTGGTGCGGCAGGCCCTCGACGCGCTGCTCGTAGCCCGCAACCTCGAGCGCGTCGCCGACCACGCCACCAACATTGCCGAGGATGTGATCTTCTGGGTGCAGGGCGCCGACGTCCGCCACAACGCGAGTACAGAAGAGCATCCCGAGCACGCGCCGGGCCACGTGGGACCCTAAGGCACCTTGTCATCCTGAGCGGAGCGGCATGATTCGCAAAGCGAATCACGTGGTGCGGAGTCGAAGGATCCCTTGCACGCTTTCGCTGACGTCTGGACAGCAAGGCATTTCCTCACTTTACGTTTCTTGCTCGTGTTGACTCCTTTGACCCGAGCGGCCCGCCTGAATTACGCTCATCATTCTCCAACTGCTGCAGACTAAATCCCGCGGAGGCCCCGTGACTCGATTCTCCCGCATCGCTTTCCTCACCGCGTTCCTCGTCTTGCACATTGCGGCTCCGCTTGCGCAGGAGCAGCCTCAGGCCTCATCCATCCCTCTGCCCACCAGCAAGATTCTGACGACTCCCACTCCCGGCCGCATCGGCCCGACCAACAGCTTTCCCGCCACCATCACGATCAGCCCAGACGCCCGCTATGCCGCGCTCCTGAACGATGGCTACGGAACCCAGGAGAGCATGGCCACCCAGTCGATTGCGATCCTCGACCTGAAAACGAATCAGATTACCGACTATCCTGACAAACGCTTCAGCGAGGAAGAGCGCACGCACCAGAGTTATTTCCTCGGGCTGGTCTTCAGCTCCGATGGTAAGCATCTCTACGCATCGGTTGGTTCCATCACCGATCCCACGGGCCAGAAGCCAGGAAATACCGGCAATGGCATTGCCGTCTACAGCTTTACCGAGGGCAAGGTGGCGCCTGAAAGATTCATTGCGATCGGGCCGCAGATGCTCGCCGCCGGCAAGAAAGTAGCCGTTGCTCTGCGCACGACGCCGGGGGGAACCGCGATTCCGTATCCCGCAGGGTTGGCTTTGATTACTTCGGGAGGTCGCGACCGGATCCTCGTGGCCGACAATCTTTCCGACAACGCGGTGCTGCTCGACGTAACCACGGGCAAGGTCCTCCAGCATTTCGACCTGAGCACGAACAATCTTGTGCCGTCCTCGTTTCCCTATACCTGCGTGGCCACACACGATGCTCGCCGCGCCTGGTGCAGCCTGTGGAACGCATCCCAGGTTGCAGAACTGGATCTCAGCACCGGCAAAGTTGCCCGCTGGATCAAGCTCCAGGAACCTGATGATCCCATCGCTCCCGGCTCGCATCCCACGGCAATGTTGCTCAGTCCGGATGAGAAATTGCTCTACGTCGCGCTATCGAATGCCGACAAGATCGGAGTGATCCTGGCCGCGACGGGAGCGCCTCTTGATTTCCTGGCCACGACGACCAACCATTTGAATTTCGCGGGAACCTATCCCATGGCTCTCGCGCAATCCAGCGATGGCAAGCGGCTCTTCTTCGCAGATGCGTCCCTCGATGCGGTCGGTGTCTTCGATATGTCGGACCTACTTGCTCACGCTGGAACCCCTGGCAGCTCCGAGCTAGCGCCACTCGGCTTCATTCCCACCGACTGGTACCCGAGCGCTCTTGCCGTTCGCGGGGACGACCTTCTCATCGCCACCGCCAAAGGCCAGGGCACGCGCTCGAACAAAGGAGCAGGGAAGACTCCGTGGGAAAAGAGATATCACGAGCATCCCTACATTCCCACGCTGCTGAGCGGCTCCGTCGCGCGGTTAAACATTTCCTCCACTCTTGGCAAACTCGAAGAACTCACCCGCGTCGTCGAGCACGATAACCTTCTGCACACTCCTCCGGGAACGATCCAGTTCCCCGGAGGTGAGAATCCGATCAAGCACGTGATCTACGTCATCAAGGAAAACCGCACCTACGACCAGATCCTAGGCGATCTGAAACCCGGCGACGGCGACCCCTCGCTCACCATGTACGGCGCCGACATCACGCCCAACCAGCACAAACTGGCATTGCAGTTCGGCGTGCTCGACAACTTTTACGACAGCGGAGAAGTTTCCGGCGATGGACATCTCTGGTCCACCGCCGCCATCACCAGTGACTACAACGAAAAGACCTGGCAGATCGCCTATCGCGGCCACGAGCGCACCTATGACTTCGGCGGCAGCGTCGCGGACGAGCAACCGCTGGAACACAACCAGCCCGATATCGATGATCCCTCGACCGGCTTTCTCTGGGATAACGTTGCCCGCCATGGGCTGACCTATCGCGACTACGGGGAATTCGTGAACGCCGAGTGGTGCAATAAAGCCCGCAAGGCTGCGACCCCGAAGCAGGGAACTCCTTCGGCTCAGCAGTCGCTGTGCCCGCGCACCGAGCTACAGCAGGGCGACCCGCTTCCGCCGAATGTTGGCGATCCTCATGCCGGGCCCAGCCCGTTCCCCTGGACCGTGCCTCTGTTCAAAGGGGTGAAACCTACCAAGGCGGCGCTGCGCGATCACTTCGATCCGCTATATCCGGATTTCAACACGGACTATCCCGATCAATTGCGCGCCGATGAATTCCTCGACGAATTCGCAGCGTACACGCGGGCCCGCGAAGAAAACGAAGGCCCCGAGTTCCAGCTTCCCGCATTCATCCTGCTCTATCTTCCCGACGACCATACCGGAGGCACGCGCCCCAACATGCCCCGTCCGGCGGCTTCCGTGGCCGATAACGACCTCGCTCTCGGCCGCGTAGTCGACGCCGTCTCGCACACACCTTACTGGGACGACACTGCCATCTTTGTTCTCGAAGATGACGCACAGGATGGCGGCGATCACGTCGATGCGCACCGCTCCATCGCCTTCGTAGTCAGCAAGTATTCGCCCGGATCCGCGGCCGAGCCCTACCTCGATCACCGCTTCTATACTACGGTCAACATGATTCACACCATGGAAATGCTGCTGGGCCTGCCTCCCATGAACCAGAACGACGCCTACGCACCGGCCATGGGACCGCTGTTCTCGGGCAAAGGCAGCCAGCCCGCCTTCAAGGCGGATTACCGCAATCTGAAGAATGGTCTGATCTACGAAACCAACCGGCGCGATGCCAAAGGAGCCAGCGAATCGGCGAAAATGGACTTCTCCCGCCCCGACGCAGCTGGAGCGGCCAGCCTGAACAAGGTTCTCTGGCGCGACCAGAAAGGCGATGCACCCATCCCCGCACCGCAGCACACCGTCTTTCCCGCCGGGGGAGACCAGAAACGAGAAAACAAGACCCACCGAGGAAAGGTCGGCCTAAGGCGACTTCCCAGATCGGGAAAATGCCTCGACATAGGCCCAATCGGGCCGGACCCGATTGTCGATTAATTTAACTTCTTGCCGATAGAACTGAATGAGCGCAGTTATGCCCGAGTTCCGCACGGCCGTGATGACCCTGGTGGAAGCATCGTGGCACGACCCAAGCGGAGCGCTGCAGACGGTGTCCGCGCGCATGGAAGACAAGTCGCCCGGAGGGGCATGCATACGAACCAGCACACCGATCGGAGTGGGATCAAAGCTGAAAATTCAGTGGCGCTTCGAGCAGTTCTGCGGCACCGCCCGCTACTGCCGCAGCGAGGGCAGGGAATATCTGGTAGGCATTCAGCGGGATGCCGCGAACAGTCCGGTCCTCAACCCGCCAGTCGCCAGGCCCGTATGCGTCTCCATTCCCAAAGATGTTCCGCCTGCGCAGGACCTCGCAGGTGGCCATACTCCCGTTTCGACGGTCACAATCGAAAGCCCGCCGGCGCAAGAACAAAGCCCTGCCGAAACTTCTGTAGCCCTGCAGCCCGTGGAAAGTGTACCTCTAGTGCGCAGCGTAATCACTGCGGCAGTGATTCCTCCTCACGCTGTGAATCGCGAAATCGAAAGCCGGGACGGGTCCCACTCTTGGCTGTCCCAGGACCTCAAAGCTCTTCGACGAGAAAAGATTCAAGTCCAACGGCCGGCAAAAGGAAAGCAGGTTGGCAAGGAAAGGAAACCTATGCGAAGCAAATGGCTCGGAATGGCGCCCTGGCGCAATGAGCAGGGCGGTAACAGCGCAAGCGGCGACTCCGCCGGCAACGAGAAAAGCAACGGCCGGGGCGATAAGGAGAATTTTATGTCCGAAGTAACGCCATTCACCAGGAGGGCTCCTGCGCAAGGTGCGCGGGAGGTCCCAGACTTCCAGGTCGAACTCTCGCCCATGGAAGACATCTACCGGGCGGCGGGGATCATGACTCCGCGCAAGGGATACAGCATTAACAAGGTCGTGGAAATGCTGAGCGGCGAACACATCCGCGGCTTGTCCAAGGAAATGAAGCGGGTTGCGCTCCTCATGGCTCTTGATGCCGCCGGCGTTCCCATCGACGAAGTGCTGCGCGACGCCAAAGCTCGCCAGGATACGCTGGACGCCTACGAAGCCCAGCAGAAGGAACAGGTTGAAGCGGAATGGGCGCGCCGGGAGGAAGAAAATATCCAAATCCAGGCCGAACTCGAAAGCGTAAAAGCTCACTACACGGCGCGTATCAGCCGCAACCTCGAAGGCCTGGCGCGGGAGAAGGCGACTTTCGCGAGTTGGGTCACCTTGAAACAGCAGGAATGCCAAAGCATGGCCGATGCCGCGGAGCTGTGTTCGAAATCGCCGGCTCCCGAGCCCGCCAGCGTTTCCTCCGCGGGCGCTACGATGACGAAAGCGGCCGCCGCCGGGCCGCACTCGCGAAGCGAGGGCATTCATTAGACCTGCCGCGACTTCGCTAGAACCCGACTGTAACGGCCGGGAAAGCAAGACCGGAACTCCGCTGCTCAACTTCCCCTGAGCTTCCCTCCGCTTTACACTAAATATGTGAAGATTGCGCTTGGGCAAATCAACCCCACGGTCGGAGATTTCTCCGGCAATCGAAATAAGATCGTCGACTATTCCCTCCGCGCCCTAGCAAGCGGTGCCGGACTCATCCTGTTTCCCGAATTATCGGTCTGCGGTTACCCACCTCGTGATCTGGTCGAGCGCCCCTCTTTCGTCGCCCGCAATCGCGAGACCGTCGAGCAGATTGCCGCCGAAACTCCCGGCATCTCCGTCATCTGTGGTTTGGTCACCCCGGCGCACTCCGAAACCGGCAAGTCCGTCATGAATTCCGCCGCACTCCTGCAGGATGGCAAGGTCGCATTCCTGCAATCGAAGATGCTGCTGCCGACCTACGACGTGTTTGACGAAATGCGCAACTTCGCGCCCGCCAAGAGCCAGGACTTGTTCTCCTTTTCCGGCAACCGCATGGCGCTCACCATCTGCGAAGATGCATGGAACGACAAGCTGTTCTGGCCCAAGCGCCTGTACACGGTCGATCCCATCGAGACCCTGATTCGTGCCGGGGGGAACTTCGTGCTCAACATTTCCTCTTCGCCTTTCTGGATCGGGAAGCGCGAGCTGCGCCGCAACATGCTGGTCGCCATCGCCCGTCACCACAAGGTTCCAGTCGCGCTGGTCAACCAAGTCGGAGGCAATGACAGCCTGGTCTTCGACGGCTCCAGCATCGTGCTCAACGCGGAAGGGAACGTCATAGCGCAGGGACGTTCGTTCGAAGAAGACCTTATCTACTTCGATTCCGAGACTCTTACCGGCGATCTGCACGAGCAGATTGAAGGCGAGGAAGCCAGCGTCTACGCCGCGCTGGTCCTGGGCACGCGCGACTACATGCGCAAGTGCGGGTTTCAAAAGGCCATTATCGGCCTCAGTGGCGGCATCGATTCGGCACTCACCGTCG
Source organism: uncultured Acidobacteriaceae bacterium (assembly GCA_963827005.1). GTDB lineage: Bacteria > Acidobacteriota > Terriglobia > Terriglobales > Acidobacteriaceae > Sulfotelmatobacter. The sequence continues at coordinate 898,566 of CAWGZD010000001.1, read as the reverse complement.
TGATCGCCGTCGACGCCGTCGGGCCAGAGAACGTGATCGGCATTGGCATGCCGGGCCCGTACTCTTCCCCTGGATCGATCGACGATGCCCGCGCCCTGGCCAAAAATCTCGGCATCCGCTTCGAGTTGCTTTCCATCGATCGGGCATTCGAAGCGTACCGACAGACTTTGAAAGAAGTGTTTGCCGGCCGGAAAGAAGACGTTACAGAAGAAAATATCCAGTCGCGGGCCCGGGGCACACTGCTGATGGCGCTGTCTAATAAGTTCGGCGCCATCGTGCTATCGACCGGCAACAAGAGCGAACTCGGCGTGGGCTACTGTACACTCTACGGGGACATGGTCGGGGGCCTAGCGGTCATCTCGGACGTGCCGAAGACGCTGGTTTACCGGCTGAGCCATTACGCGAATTCGCGCCGGCCGGTAATTCCGCTGGCCACGCTGGAGAAGCCGCCCTCTGCGGAGCTGCGGCCGGACCAGAAAGACAGCGACTCTCTGCCTCCCTACGAGATTCTGGATGCCGTGCTCGAAGATTACGTGGAAGATGCACATTCGGCCGAGCGGATTGCCGCCGATCGCGGTTTTGATCTCGAACTGGTGCGCCGCGTAGTCCGAATGGTTGACCGGGCTGAGTACAAACGCCAGCAGGCGGCGCCAGGCATCAAGATTTCTCCCAAAGCTTTCGGCTACGGGCGCCGTTTTCCCATCGCCGCGAAGAGCGAGGTCTGAAGGTCCTGCTCTACAATAATTTCCGATTGAAAGGAAACACCATGCGCATTTCTACCAACCTGATTTTTATCATTCTGCTGACCTGCAGCCTGGCAGCAGCCCAAACCTCGACCACCGCGAAATCGGCGGATAAGCCAGCCTCCGGCGTGGCCACCGTCCTTCCCTCGGAAACCACGGTGGATTCCTTTATGCAGCAAACCTTCGGCTATGAGTCACAGGTGAGTTGGAAGATCTCCAGCATCAAACCGGCGCCGGTGCCGGGCCTGGCTCAGGTCGACGTGATCCTGGCGAGTCCCCAGGGCCAGCAGGCCAGCCGCTTCTATGTCACGGCGGATGGCGAGCACGCTGTAGTCGGCGATATCATTCCATTCGGCGCCAAACCTTTCGATCCGGCGAAGAAGGCGCTGGAGAAGGGCATGACCGGTCCGTCCCGCGGACCCAAAGACGCCGCGGTCACGATTGTCGAGTTCGGCGATTTGCAGTGTCCAGCCTGCAAAGCGGCGCAGCCCGCCATCGAAGGACTCGTTGCGGCTGAACCAAACGCGCGTTTTGTCTTCCAGAACTTTCCGCTCGACATGCACAACTGGGCGGCAAAGGGCGCCGCATACGCCGACTGCGTAGGCCGCGCATCGAATGAAGCGTTCTGGAAGTTCATCGCCAAGACCTACGACACTCAGGCAGACATCACGGCAGAAAATGCCGATGAGAAGCTGACTGCGCTCGCCGACGCCGCGGGCGTGAAAGGCTCAGAGATTGCAACCTGCGCCGGCACTCCCGTCGCCAAAGCTCACGTGGATGCTTCCCTTGCCTTGGGCAAAGCTCTAAACGTGTCGGGCACCCCCACTCTTTTTGTCAATGGCCGCGCCATCGGGAATATCAGCCAGGTTCCGCCCGAGTCGCTGAAGAGTCTGGTAGATTTCGCCGCGAAGGAAGGGAAGTAAGGTCGGGCCTCGGCGAACGGGCTTTGGACTTTCACTCTCGGACAGTCAAAGAGTCGGGCACTGCGGGCGGCCGGAAGTTGGACCACGACAGCGGAGCCCAAAGCCCGAAAGCCGGAGCCCGAAGCCCGCTACTTCTCGGTCACCCAGATCTCATCCGTGGCCAGGTTGCGATTGGCGACCACGTGCGGGGTGATCAGGATGAGCAATTCGTCATCCTCTTTCATGCGAGTGTTGTCTGACGCGACTTGATTTAAGCCAGGAACCGCTGCCAGCCCCGGAATTCCGGCCATCGAGAGTTGATCGTTGGTGGTGATTTCTCCCGCCACCACGGCCGATTCGCCATCCTGAAGGCGTATGCTGCCTTTGTATTCCTCGTTGGAAATCACCGGCACGCCGTTCGAGCTGGACCCGGTCAGCGAGCGCACCTGCAGTTCGAGAGTCATGCTCACTTCGCCGCTGCCGTGAATGACCGGCTTTGCCTTCAGGCTCAATCCCAGATCTTCATAACTCACCGAAGGAAAGGGCGGGACGTAGCTCTGATTGCCCAACACCGCGGAAATCTGCGGCGAGTTATAAATGGGCGCGTACGTGGCATTCAGGATGGGATAACGCTCCCCCAGGTGGAACGTCGCATCGTTGCCTTGCCCCGCGCGCATGGTGACGCGGCTCACGCTGCGGGCCCAGGACTCATTGAGCGAAAGCGCGGCCGAAAGGTGATCGAGGCTCACGCCAGAGAACGTTAGGCCGCCTCCGAACGTCGCCAGCGGTTGGCTGAAAATGGAGTTCGGCTGGGCCTGCAGTTGCGCCAGTAGCCCGGAGAGCGCCGAGCTCCCGGCCTGGTTGATGCCGCCGGAAGAAATCAGCTGGTTCACCAGCTGCGTGATGCTCGCCCCTCCCAACGCCGCCAGCGCCGCTACCGGGATGTTGTACATCGTGAAAGTATTCGGAATGTGCATCCCGATTTCGCGCGTGAAGTTGTGGCTGATCTGGTAGATCTCAACGTCAATCGCCACCTGCGGACGTTCGGTGGTCAGCTGCCGGACCAGCTTGGTACAAGCTTCCAGGGTCGCCTGCGGAGCGCGCACTTCCACTGTTCCCATTTGCCCGGTACTTATTTTCTGGAAGTCGCAGATGTTGCGCAGGGAAGTGACCAACTCGGTCGCCTGCTGCGGCGTGGTTGCGCCCGGCACGGCAAAGGTGGCGAGCGACATGCGGTCAAACTGCTTGTGGTTTTCCGGAGTATCGGCCGCGATCAGCACCTGGTGCTCGCCCAGCGCAGTCCACATGGTCTTGCTCACGCGGCACGCCAGGTGGAGCGCGGTGAGGAAGTCAACATCGTCCACGTAGAAGCGCACCGTCTTAGTTGCCACCGAATCGTCGAACTCAGCAGTCATGCCATAGGCTGAGCCCAGCTCGGTGAAGAGTCCGCGAACATCGCCGCGGTAGTGAAATGTTGCCCGCTCCGCTTTGGGTTGAAGGCGGATTTCACTGGAGTCGGCGAGCACCGCTGCCACTCCGCCCAGCTTCCCCTCGAGCGGAACGCGTATCGCTTCCGCCAGCCGCTCTGCGGTATAAGTGTTGTCGGGGTCGAGCTGCAGGGCCGCGCGAAACTCGGCGGCAGCCTGCTCGGGCCGGGCATCCGCCAGCAGGGAGTCGCCGCGCTCCGTGTGCTGAAACACTAGCTGCGACTTCGCCATTTCCCGCGCTGAAAGGAACCGCAGGTCTTGCGGCGCCAGCCGCGCCGCCTCATCGAACGCAGTAAAGGCTTCATCCAGATGCTCGTGGCCTTGCAGCTTCAGTCCGTGAGTGTAAGCGTCGTGCGCATCTTTCAGATCTTTTTTTGTCGGAGCGCAGTGAATCCCGCCCGGCACTCCGTTGCCGCAGGAAATCACCGCCGTTTCGGCGGTCGCGTCGCTGCCAGCAAACGCGGACTGCGCCGTCATCGCAGCCAGAAGACATCCCGCCAAAATGGACCACACACGCTGCATCGCTTTGATTTTAACCTGCCCCCGACTCCCCGCCGAGCGCTAATAGTCCCCGTACCTTCGGTCTCAATGGGGGATCAGGGGATGGAATAGACCGCAAGAAGAACGGGGCAGGCAGGCGTCCTTGCAAGGTAAATCTAACTCAGCATCAGCCGCTCGATCTCCCGCGCTTTGCCGGTCTTCTCGTCGCAGTCAATCACTACCGCGCACAGCCGGACGTCGCCCGTGGCCGGCTCAAAGCGCACCGGCATGCCGTTCAGAAATTTATTGACCACCAACTCCTTCTTCACTCCAATCACGCCGTCGTAAGGGCCGGTCATGCCCACATCGGTGACGTACGCGGTTCCTTTGGGCAAAACGCGTTCATCGGCAGTGGGGACATGCGTGTGCGTGCCTACCACCGCGGTCACGCGCCCGTCGAGATACCAGCCCAGTGAAATCTTTTCCGAGGTCGCCTCGGCATGGAAGTCCACAAAGATCACTTTAGCTTCAATCTTTTTCAACAGCAGATCGGCGGTGCGAAACGGATCGTCGTTCGATGCCATGAACACGCGCCCCTGCAAGTTGATCACGGCGTAAGGGATTTTTCCCTTGTGACCCTGATACAAGCCCCATCCCGGCATATCCGTGGGATAATTTGCCGGACGAAGCACGCGCCGTTGCGGGCCCTGGCCATTGCCTTCGGCCATCTGAAAGTAATCCAGAATCTCGCGCTTATCCCAGACGTGGTTGCCAGTGGTGATCACGTCAATATTCAGCTCAAACAATTCTTCGGCGAGCGCCGGAGTAATGCCGAAACCAGCCGCAGAGTTCTCCCCGTTGGCGATGACGAGGTCGATCGTGTGGTCGCGCACAGTGCCCGGCAGACGGTCCTTGACGATGGTCCGTCCCGGCCGCCCGAAAATGTCGCCAATGAAGAGAATCCGCATAGAAACGTAGCGCCGGCGTACCGCCGGCATCCGCAATCGTCCCAGGCTTCGATGGTAACACGCAGAGTTTGCGGCTTAATTCCCGGTCGGCGCCAGCTCCGCTGTCCGCAGAAAATCGTAGTTCCCCGCCGGATTCAACTTCAAATTCAAAACGCGCTTATTGTGAACAAGAACGTTGTCCAGATACCAGAGATCGATGGAAGGCAGGTCTTCAGCCAGAATGATCTGTATCTCGGCATAGATCGGCTTGCGCACGGCGGGATCGACTTCGCGGCGGGCCTGGTCAATCAGCGCATCCACTCTCGGATCTGAATAGAAGCCGCGGTTCGCCCCATTCGGAGGAAACTTCGCCGAGTGAAACGCATATTCGAAGATGTCAGGGTCTTCGTTCCCGCCGATCCATCGCAGCCCGTACATCTGGAACGTCCCGTGGGTCACGTCATTGAAAAACGTTGCGAACTCGAAGCTGCGAATGTCGAGCGCTATCCCTACTTCGCGCAACTGCTGCTGCATCACCGCGACCATGAGGCGCGTGTTCTCGTCCGTCGACGTTTTCATGGTGATGTGAAAGCGCACTCCGTTCGTCAGGAAATATCCGGCCGCATCCAGCAACTTCCGCGCCTTTTCAGGATCGTGGTCGTAGAGCGGAACGTCGCCGTCATAAGCCCAACTCTGCGGCGGGAGAATGCTGCGCGCGGGTTGTGCCTCGCCCCGCCACAAATACTCAATCATCGGCCGCCTGTCGAGCGCATAGGCGATCGCCTGGCGCACGCGCACGTCTTTCAGGATTGGATCCCGCAGATTGAACCCCAGATAAGCCAGCACGGTTCCGGGAGCGCGTTCGACCGCGAGCGAGGGATCGCGCTCCAGTGCCGCCACAGTATCCGGTGTCAGCGCATTGATCGTGGCGTCGCCGCTGCCCTTGCGTAGTTCGAGCGCGCGCGTGGTCGCGTCGGGCACGACGGCGAAACGCACGCGAACCAGCTTCGCCTTGTCGCCCCAATAATCGTCGTTGCGCTCGACGATTACTTCCTTGTCGGTCTCGGCGCTGACAAACTTGAATGGTCCAGAGCCGATGGGATGCGCCGTCACTTCACTGCCGCTACCATAGGGCACAATGCCCACTGCTCCGTTGGAGAGATTCCAGAGTAGTGGTGTGAAGGGCTCCTTTAGATGAAAAATCGCGGTGTGATCGTCCGGGGCATCAATGTGATCTACAAAGCGATACGTCGCTGTTCTAGGGCTGCGAAGTTTTCCGGTCAGCAGGGAATCGAAGGTCCACTTCACATCGCGTGAGGTGAGTGGGCGCCCGTCGTGAAACCTGACGCCGTGATGCAAGTGAAAGATGTAAGTCAGCGGGTCTGGAATCTCCCAGCGCTCGGCCAGTCCCGGTGCCACGTCCAAGTTGTCACCGCGCGAGAGAAGATAGTCGAAGATCAGGCTGTCGATGCGTTCCGACTGCCCGTCGATTCCCACCCGCGGGTCCAGATTCGTAGGGCTCGATTCGATCACCATCACCAGTGTGTTCGGGTCAGGCTTGCTGGAGCAGGAGAGCAGGGAAGCCATCAAGGCCAAAACCGCGAGAGCTGATAAAGCCTGGCTCATCAGCGGCAGTCTCCACACATCTGGTGGAGGGTATTCACGGTTTTCCAGTTGCGCGTAGTGATCACAACCCCAAGTATCCGGTCCACAGGCTTCTTCATCAGAACGCTCTCGGAAACTCCATTCGGTAAGTAGAAGAAAAGTTCTTTGCCGGAATAACAAAACCGATCAGGCTCGACCATTAAGTCCGCCAAAGTCTTCAGCGCAGCCGGCGCGGGCGCCCCAGACAGGAAAGTAACATGAATTTTTCCCGCGTCGATGCCGCGCTCCTTCAAGAACGGATTATTCTCAATTGTCTTGCTCACTTCGTCATCCGTTCTTGAAATGACGGAGACCGAAAATCCAAAGTCGTGCAGGAGTTTCTCCTCGATTCTCTTCGACAACGCAGATATAGAGATCTTTCCAGCTTTGAAAACTACGTTTCCGCTCTGAATATAAGTCTTCACCTGCTCGAATCCCAGCGCCGCGAACGACTCGCGCAGCCGCTCCATCTTGACCATCTTGTGGCCGCCCACGTTGATTCCGCGAAGCATAGAAATGTAAGTTGCCATAAGGCCCTCCGTTTACATCAGCAAGTCGAATGCTTGCGATCCTACGGGTAAGAAATCTTGCCCAGCACCGCACCGCGCTTCGCCCCAGTCGCAGAAGGAACATTCGACGTTCGCCGATGCCAGGTTTCATGCGCCAGCACTGCAAACGCCACTGCCTCTTTCGCCGCGGAAGGCAGGCCGAATTCGTCCGAGACACGCAGTCGCACTCCCAGCCCTTCGAGTTCGCCGGCCAGCATGGCCACCAGCGCCGAATTCTTCGCTCCGCCTCCAGAAAGAATCATTTCCTGGAACAACGGTTTTCGCGAGGGCCCTGGTTGCTTCACCACGAATCGACGCACTGCATCTGCAATCGACTTCGCGGTCAGCGCCGTAGCGGTCGCCACAACGTCTTCTTTTCGGCAACGACCGCAACTTCTCAGAAACTCGCGTATAAACTCCCGCCCAAATTCCTCGCGCCCTGCCGTCTTAGGAGGCTGTTTCTTAAAAAACTCCCGTCGCAATATTCCGGAAACTACGTTCTCCAGCACCTTCCCGGACGCGGCGATTCTGCCGCCGCGGTCGAAGCGCTCACCGAACAATTTCTCCGTGACCGCGTCGATCACCATATTCCCTGGCCCGGTATCGAACCCAAGCACATCATCCGCGGCAGCCCCTGGGGCGATGGCAGTAAGATTCGCGATGCCCCCGATGTTCTGCACGATTCTCCCCACGCGCGCATCGCGGAACAGCATGTAATCAAGAAACGGAACTAGCGGCGCACCCTTGCCGCCCGCACCCATATCCGCGGGACGAAAATCCGAAACCACTGGCATGCCCACTCTTGCCGCAATGATTGCCGCCTCGCCCGTCTGCCACGTGGCCGCCACCTTGCGTCCCAGAAAAATCTGCGGCTCGCCCTGATGGTAAAGCGTTTGACCATGGCAACCGACCAAATCCACTCTCACCGCGAACCGCCGCTCCGTGGCGAGCACGGCATCGGCATAAAGCTCGCCCAATAGAAAATTCAGTCGAGCCAGATCGGCCACGCTCGCACGCGAAGCATTCATCGCACCCAGCACAGCCCCCCGAACGTGTTTGGAATAGGAATACTCGGCGTGCCCGAGAAGATGAATGCGGCACGGGCGCCCCTGCGCGCGAACTGTCGAAGTCGCAACCGAGGCCGCGAGTGAGTCGACCCGCGGGCCCATTCGCACCAACGCCACGTTGATGCCATCAGCAGACGTCCCGCTCATGACTCCGGCCATAATCATTTCCTTTGTCGTCGTCATCTCCGCGGCCGCCGCAATTTCTTTTCGAGATCTTTCTCCGTCCGCGCCTTCTCCGCACGAACCAGAGCTTCCAGTCCCACCTGTTCGCTGAATTCCCAAAGCCTCCGTGAAAGTTTTTCAACCGTTGTGGAAGAAGGTTCTTTCAACCTTCGCATCATCTTCGCCGACTTCTTCTTGAACGCCAGCACGCGCTCCGCCGACTCAGCGACCCGCTGGGCGAACTTCCGGTCGCGCTTCGCAGCCGTCACCAGCGCGTCGTAAGCTTGCGCAATGTAATCCTCGCGATGGCAGACCAGGCACAGATCTCCCCCGGCTCGAACAAACGCAACCGCAGCCTGGCCCACAGGAGCGGCCGACAAGACTCCGCCCATCTCCACATCGTCCGAAACGATCAGACTGCGAAACCCAATACGCTTGCGAAGAATGTCAGTGATCCAAACTCTCGAAAGCGACGCCGGAGTCCGATCCTTCGTCACCATCGGATACGCGGCGTGCGAAATCATCACCATCGGCAACTGTGCACGTAGTCTTCGGTAAGGCAGCAGGTCTTCAGCCCAAAGCGTTTTCAGCGGCTTCTCGATTACCGGCAACTCGTGATGGCTGTCGAGCGTCCCTTCGCCCAGTCCTGGAAAATGCTTGCCACATCCCATCACGCTCGCCGCCCTCAGCCCGGCAAGAAACGCACGCGCATAAACAACCGTATCGCGTGGATCCGTCGAGACCACTCGCGAACCCATCACCGTGCGAGAGGCTGCAAACGCCAGATCGAGCACAGGCGCGAAGTCCACGTTGAATCCCAAAGCGCGGCAGTTCTCCCCAATCACCTGCCCGTGCCTGCGGAAAAGTGTGCGATCACCGGAGGAGAATACATCCGCCGCCGCAGGCGCCGGACCCAACAAATCGCGGAACCGGTCCACGCCCCCGCCTTCGAGATCGACGCAGGTAAACAGCGGCGTAGCTACGCACCTCTGGCAATCGCGCAGCAGTCGCCAAGTCTGTTCGGCGCTCTTGATGTTCCGCGCAAACAGAATCACACCCGCGGGTTGCAGACGTGTGAGCAGGGAACTGAGCCGCGGCGTCATCTGCGTGCCCTCGAAGCCGACGATCAGAAGTTGGCCCGGATCGTGCTTCGATCTGGATTGCCTGGTGTGAATAATCATGTTTGCGTAATCATGTGCGAGTAATCATGTGTGCGCAGCCATCTAAGTCCCAAGCGCAGACGCGTCCTCGAAACTCAAGCGCCCACGCGGTTTTCTCCGTGCCTCTGTGTCTCCGTGGTGAGTTCTAGATTTCTTTCTTCAGCTTCGCCAACAAATTCAAGGCTTCCAGCGGCGTAAGCCGGTTCAAGTCCACGTCCCGCAGCTTCTCCACCACCGGCTGCGAGAGCGCAGTAAAGATCGTCAACTGCGTGGCCGGAGGCGTTGCCCCAGGCGAAAGATGACTCGTCAGTTCGCGCTCCGCCGATTCATGCTCCGCCAGCACCTCGCGAGCCCGCACAATCACTTCATTCGGCAGGCCTGCAAGTTTCGCCACTTCGATGCCATAGCTTCGGTCGGCCGCGCCCAGCTCAACCTTGCGCAAGAAGACGATGCCGCCCCCGGTTTCTTTCACGGACACATGATAGTTTTTCACTCCCGCGAGCTGCTCGGCCAATTCCGTCAACTCGAAGTAATGTGTAGCGAACAAAGTTTTGGCCCGCACCCGCGCGTGCAGATATTCGATGGCCGCCCAGGCAATCGCCAGCCCATCGTATGTCGAGGTCCCGCGTCCAACTTCATCCAGCAAGATAAGCGATCGCGCAGTCGCCGTATGCAGAATAGCGGCCGTCTCCGTCATCTCGACCATAAAGGTCGAGCGCCCGCGCGCCAGGTTGTCGCTCGCGCCGATGCGAGTAAACACTCGATCCACGACGTTAAGCCGCGCCGAGCGTGCGGGAACGAAGGACCCCATCTGCGCCAGAATCACGATCAGCGCCGTCTGCCGCAAATAAGTAGACTTCCCGCCCATGTTCGGCCCGGTCAGCAACAGAATCGTGTGGGTGGTTGCATTCAGATAAAGATCATTCGGAACGAAACGCTCGCTGCCTCCGGCCATCTCCTGTTGCTCGATTACGGGATGACGGCCCTCGACAATCTCCAGCTCGCCCGCCCCATCCTCCACCACAGCCTTGTCCACCGAAGCCACGAATTGCGGTCTGCAGTAATTCCGCAGCGCCGCGACGTGTGCGAGTGAACCCAGCACATCGACTTCAGCCAGCGCCAGTGCTGTCTGCCGGATTCTCTTCGCCTCCGCAGCAATCGCCGTGCGCAGCTCCGTGAACAGCCGCCGCTCGATCTCGACAATCTTTTCCTGCGCGTCGAGAATCTTCGTCTCATACTCCTTCAACTCCGGCGTAGTGAAGCGCTCCGCGCCCACCAACGTTTGCTTGCGCTCATAATCCTGGGGAACCAGGTGCAGATTCGGCTTTGAAACCTCGATGTAATACCCGAAAATAGAATTGAACTTTACCTTCAGCGACCCAATTCCGGTTCGCCCGCGCTCGCGCTGCTCAATCTGTGCCAGAACCTGCTTGCTGTTGCGGGAAAGTTCGCGCAGTTCATCGAGATCGCGGTCCACTCCCGCCGCAATCACTCCGCCATCGGCGAAGCTCAGCGGCGGTTCGGAAACAATCGTCTTCTCAACGCGCTCTCGCAGATCGCCCAGTTCGTCGAGCAACCTGTGCAGAGTTTTCAACCGATCTGCCGCCATCCGTTCCACCGCAGCTTTGATTGCCGGAATCTTCCTTAGCGACGCTGCCAGCGCCAGCACATCTCGCGGATTCGCCGCCTCCAAGGTCACCCGGCTTAACAGACGTTCCAGGTCGAGCACGCCGTCCAGCGCCCGCCGCAACTCCTCGCGTGCAATCGTGCCCTTCACTCCCGCTTCCACCGCATCCAGGCGCGCATTGATCTCCTCGAGATCGAGTGACGGCCGCAGCAACCACGCCCGCAGCAGCCGCTTTCCCATGGGAGTCACCGCCGCGTCGATCGACCGGAACAAGGTGACGCCCGCATCGGCCCCGGCGAACAGCGGTTCAATCAACTCCAGATTTCGCACTGTAACCGCGTCCAAGACGAGACAGTTTTGCCGTTCGTACCAGCCGATGCGGTCGACGTGATCGAGCGATCCGCGCTGCGTCGATCGCACATAGTAAAGAATCGCGCCCGCCGCGGCCGCCGCAGCCGTGCGGCCGGCCAGCCCAAATCCCTCCAGCGACAACACTCCAAAATGATTCTCCAAAAGAGGAATTGCATGGTCGGGAGCGAATATCCAGTCATCGAGCGGAGTCTCCGCACAAGTGGACCCCGGCGCTCGCGGCTGAGGCTCCTGCGTTGGCAGGCCAGGTACGGGGACGAGCGCTCTGCCAGCTTTCACTTCAAACAGCGGTGCCGCCGATCCATACAGCAATTCCTTCGGCCGCAGTTGCTCCAACTCCTCTTGCACCCGCCGCAAAGCATTTTCCCCGGAGAATTCGGTGGCGCGAAATTCTCCCGTCGAGAGATCCAGAGCCGCAAACCCCACGCGCTCGCCAACCTGCGCGAGAGCCGCCAGAAAATTGTTCTCCTCGGACCCCAGCAACGAATCCGCCGCCGTTCCGGGAGTCACCACCCGCGTCACTTCGCGCCTCACCAACTTCGTGCCGACCTGCTTCTTCGCAACCCGCGCATCTTCCATCTGCTCGCAGATGGCGACCTTAAAGCCCTTGCGGATGAGCTTCCCAATGTAGCCTTCCGCCGCGTGGTGCGGCACTCCGCACATCGGCACCGCAACGCCCTTCTCTTTATTGCGCGAGGTCAGCGTGATCTGCAATTCCTTCGAAGCCACGATCGCGTCCTCGAAGAAAAGCTCGTAGAAATCTCCCAGGCGGAAGAACAGTAGCGCCGTCGGATGTTCTTTCTTGACGGCGGCATACTGCCGCATCAGCGGAGTGGAGGGCTCGGTCATTCTTTCAGTCGGGGCAGCGCGCTTGGCGCGGATTATATCAAGAGTGCAAGGTTTCAAAAGTTGCGATGTGTCGAGGTTTCAATGTCCCAGAAGTGGCACTGCGGCACGTGTCTTTGAAACTCTGAAACCTTGCATCCTTGAAACCTTGGCTTACACGCTTGACGCAGCTTCTCTCGCAGTGTTTACCTAATGCATGGAACTCCGTAAGGATCCCATTACACGTTCCTGGGTCATGACGGGAGACGACCCGGCTGGAGGCGTGCATCCTGAAACCGCCTGCCGTTTCTGCCCCGATGCCCCCGAGGCGACGCAGGTCATTTCCGCCATACCCAGCGCCGCAGGTTGGTCGGCGCGCTCTATGGTGCATCCCCGGCCGCTCTACCACATTGAAGGTGAACCCGGCCGCCGCGGCGATGGCATTTACGACCGCATGAGTTCGGTCGGTGCTCATGAAGTCCTCGTCGAAAACCCCCGCCACGACCGCCAGCTCTGGAGTGCCAGCGATGATGAGATCGGCCAGTTCCTGCGACTCGCCGCCGAACGCATCCTCGATCTCAAGCGCGATCCGCGCATCAAGTACGTCAGCCTCTACAAAGACTACGGTCCCAACGCCGGCCAGGAATTCGCCCATCCCACCTCGCAACTTACCGCCACCATGTTCGTGCCTCGCCGCGTGCTCTACGAATTGCGCGCCGGGCGCGAATATTTTATGGAAAAGGAGCGCTGCGTGTTTTGCGACATTCTCAACCAGGAGGAGCGCCAGGCCTCCCGCGTCATCGAGGCTCGCGGCGATTACGTCGCGCTCGGCCCCTATGCTCCGCGCGTTCCTTACGAAACCTGGATTCTGCCGCGCAATCACGACGCTTCCTTCGAGCGCACGGGCCTGTCAAAGCCAGGACTGCGCGTGAATCTTGCCGCGCTACTGCGCCGCACCCTGCAGCGCATTCGCACCGTTACTGAAGGTTTCCATCTCGTCCTTCACACTTCTCCCAACAGCCTGCATCCCTCGAAAACTCTTGGCTATTGGAAGACCATTGACGACGACTACCACTGGCACATCGAGATCATGCCCGTCCTCGCCGCCAAGGCCCGCTCCTACACGTTCAAAGAGGTTTACTACTCGCCGGTCAGCTCCGAAACCGCGGTCAAGCAACTGCGCGAGGCCAAGATTGATGGTTAAAGGCACCACGGCCAACGCGAGTCGACTACGGAACACAGGAGGACCAGGTTGAGACAAACACTCTGCGCAGCGCTGTTGCTTGCGTCATCGTGCTTTGCCCAGACCGCGAGCAATTCATCGCCAAGCGTGCCCTCGCAGGATAAAGCGAAAGTCCTTTGGCAAAAACTCGAATCCTCCATCCACGAGGTCGACAACCATCTCGACGGTGTGATGGGCGTGGCCATCGAAGACCTCAAAACCGGAGACCAGTTCTTCCTCCACGAGAATGAAGTCTTCGCCCAGGCCAGTTCCATCAAGATCACCGTGCTCACCAACCTCTATCTCCAGGCGCAGCAAGGGAAGCTCAAGCTGACCGACCTCTACACCGTTCAGTCTTCCGATCTTGTCGCCGACAGCGACATCATGGGAGGTCTCACTCCCGGCATCACCCGCATCACCCTGCGCGATCTTGCCACCATGATGGTCGCGGTCAGCGACAACTCAGCCACCAACGTCCTTATCGACCGCGTCGGCATGCAGAATGTAAACGCCATGCTCGATTCTCTCGGACTCCCGCACACTCGCCTCCGCCGCAAGATGATGGACCTCGAAGCCGCCAAGCAGGGCCGCGAAAATATCTCGACCCCCCGCGAAATGATGACCTTGCTCGAAGCCATCTATCGCGGAAAGCTGCTCGACCAGGAATCGACTGTAGACTTCTTCAAAGTTCTGAGCACTAACAAAGATTCCTGGATTCCCCGCGACCTTCCCGCCAATGTAAAGATCGCCAACAAACCAGGCTCGCTTGAGGCCGTGCGCAACGACTCCGGCGTCGTCTTCGTCGAAGGCCGTCCCTACGTGATTTGCGTGATGACCGCCTTTCTCGGCAACGAACGCGAGGGCGAAGAAGCCATCAGCAAGGTTTCCCTTGCCGCCTGGCGGATGTTCGACCGTCTCAGCCGCGCGACCGAATATGGCCGTGTCGTCTCCCCCGGCAACGGCGCCCGGTAAAAGGCTTGGCCTGGCATGGCGTTCTCCCCTCGAACTTTAGCCCCTAACGCCGTAGATTCATCAACTTACCGCTCTGCCGAGAATGCGCTGCCTTGGGCCTTCACCAAAACAGCCTTTACGAAAATCGCCTTTGTGCTGGCCCAAACAAGCCTTGTTTGCTATCTTGTTGAGCTTGTAACTGGGCCTGTGCGGGATGTGGGAGCCCTAAAGGCTGTGTCCCTCTTAACGATTTCGTGGACAAAGCGTGTTCTGTCACGCTTCAATGCTTCACAAAGGGTTTTTCCGCGAAACCATTCCAGCAGCCCGGAAAATTCACCGGTGTGGCCAAGGGAGGGCTCACATGGAAACTGCAATCGGAGTTTTTACTTCACGTGATAGCGCGGAAGCAGCGGCAAAAGAGCTGCTCGCACGACGGGTGCCGGAAGAGTCCATCGTTTATCTCACGCGCTCTGAGAACGAAGCGAAAGGAATTGCGAAACAACTCGGTGCGTATGTGGGAGGTTTTGCCGGCGGAGCTGCGGGCATGTCAGCGGGGGTGGTCGCTGCGTCGCTGCTTGTGCCCGGGATCGGGACCGTGTTCGCTCTGGGTCTGGGAGCGGCTGCGCTCCTCGGGCTCACTGGAGCCGGGGCAGGTGCGGCGATGGGGTCGTCCATGTCTCAGAGTTCCGATGTTCCCCAACCAACCTCGGATGAGAAGTGCGCGGAAGACGTAACTTTCTTCCGCGAGGTTCTGAAGGAGGGCCGTTCCTTGATCGTGGTTCGCACCGAATCGCGTGAAGTCGCGAACGCCGCGGTTGAAGTGCTCGATCGGTTGGGTATCGGGATGAAGGAATCAACGATCGTCAAGATGCAAAACACGACTCGCCGGGTTGGTGACGTCGCCGTTCTCGACATCAGCGGGAGAATCACCCTGGGCGAGGGGAACGTCATGCTCCGCGAGATCGTCCGCCAGTTGGTCGATGAGGGAAACCGCAAGATCATCCTGAACCTGGCCGAAGTTCAGTACGTAGACAGTTCGGGATTAGGTGAACTGGTGAAAACCCATACCACCGTGCGCAATAGAAGCGGTCAGCTCCGGCTGGTGAACCTCAACAAGCGGATCCATGATCTTCTCCAGATGACCAGATTGGCCGCTGTGTTCGACATTGAACCGGACGAGGCCAGCGCAATCAGGTCTTTGGAAGATAAGCCGACTCAAGCCGTAGCTTAGGCGGCGGGCAAGGTGGACAAACGTCAGGGGGCGCAGGAACAAAGGCGCGACAGCCGTACCGAACGCTGCTTAGTGCGCTCCTGCCATCTTCGCATTCGCAACCGGCGTGCGCTGGCGCAAGAGCTGTTCGGCGGCTTTGGCCTCCACCGGCTGCGAGAAGAACTGTCCTTGCCCCATTTCACAGCCTAAGCCGTGCAGGTAATCGAGTTGCTTGCTCGATTCGATGCCCCCGGCAATCACTTTTAATTTCAGCTTGTGCGCCAGCAGGATGATCAGCTCTATCGTCTCAGCGGTGCTGCGGTCGGCCAGCATTCCGTTGATCAGCGAGCGGTCGATCTTCAAAGCTTCTACCGGAAACTGCCGCAGCCCGCCCAAGGACGAATTTCCCGTTCCAAAATCGTCGAGGATCATTCCCACCCGGAGTTGTTTAAGGTGCGAAAGAACGGTTGCCGTCAACTTTGCGTCGGCGGCGGCCACGCTCTCTGTCATCTCCAGGCGCAGCCGCGCCGGCTCCGCTCCGGTTTCCCGCAGGGTCGCTTCCAGACCGCTTACAAACCGCGCGTCGGCCAGTTGCTTGGCGGAAATGTTCACGCTCATGCTGATGTCCGTCATCGCAGAAATCTCAGTCTCCCAGGCGCGCAACTGCCGGCACGCCTCCAGAATTACCCACTGCCCGGTGGCCACCAGCAGCCCGGTATCCTCCGCCGTTTCGATGAACTTGTGCGGCGAAATCAGGCCTTGCTCGGGATGCTGCCAGCGCAGCAAAGCTTCGAACCCCGCGATCTGCCTGGTTTCGAGTTGCACAACTGGCTGGTAATAAACGCGGAACTGGTGCTTCTCCAGTGCCTGGCGCAACTCGCCTTCGAGCCTCAGCCGGTTGACCGCGCGGGAGTGCACTGCCTCGTCAAACACCTCACAGCGCGCCCCACCCATACCCTTGGCCCGGCGCATAGCGACGTCGGCATCCTGCAACAGATCGATCGCGCGCTCGTGCGTGCGCTTGCTCAACGCAATGCCCACACTCGCCGTCGTATGCACTTCATGCCCTTCCACCAGCAACGGCTCGGCGACGGCCGCGAGGATTCGTTGCGCTACCCGAAGCGCATTGCTAGGATCGCTTACTTCTTCGAGCACGATCGTGAATTCATCGCCGCCCAGGCGCGACAGAACCGTATCGATCACCGGAAACTCATCCTGGGGTCGCGAAACCGTGTCGTCGTGGCGCAAGCAAGCTGCCAGCCGCTGCCCGATTTCGACCAGCACCCGGTCGCCCACCGCCGGGCCCATGGTGTCGTTGAATACCTTGAAGCCATCGAGGTCGACGAACAACACGGCGTGCAGGCGGTCCGGGCTGCGCTGCGCCCGGGCAAACAAATGCTGCAGGCGGTCCAGAAACAGGCGGCGGTTCGGAAGCCCTGTAAGGCCGTCGTGAAAAGAGTGATGCTCCAGTTGTTCTTCCGCCCGTTTGCGCTCGGTGACGTCGCGGTTCACAATCACCAGCCGGACCACTTCGCCTTTTTCGTCGCGGATGGCCGCCGCGATCGACTCCAGGACCCGCCAGCTGCCGTCTTTATGGCGGATGCGGTAATCCAACTTCCTTCCAATTCCCGTGCTGCGTGCCTCGCGAGCCGCCTCCAGCACCTTAAAGCGGTCGTCCGGGTGGATCTGCTCAAACGAAGACGTCTCTGATAGTTCCGCCGCCGAGTAACCCAAAACTCGCTTGTACGCCGGACTGTTGTAGAGCCGCCGTCCCCTGACGTCGACCAGCGCAATCATGTCGGCCGCGTTCTCAGTGACGATCTGGAACAACTCCTCGCGCTGCTTCGACACTCGCCGCTCCAAATACATCCGGAACTGCTGGTAGATCACCAGGAGGGCAAGCGCAGCCAGACCAATCCAATTCCATAGCGGCATGATTTTGTACTTGACTGAGCCCGGCGCGGATCCCATCGGATGACACGCAGGGAAAGGCCGTCCGAAGCTGACCTTCAAGGAAGTTATCGGCAAGAATGGAGAGAAGAATTAGCCCGGTAGAACCCGACCCGTACCTTCGTGTTGACTGAATGAAGGAGACGATCGTCTTTCCGCCCTGTTACGGATTCAACACAACCTTCCCGAACATCTGGCCCTTTTCCAGATATTCGTGCGCGGCGCGTGTCTCGCTGAGCGGAAACACGCGGTCGACCACCGGTTTCAGCCGGCCGGCAAACACGTGCCGCAACACTTCGTGCAACTCGCCCATGGTTCCCATATAGGAGCCCAGCAACGTCAACTGCCGGGCAAATAAATGCGCCAGATCAAGCGCGACCTTCGGCCCCGTCGTCGCTCCGCAAGTCACCAGCGTGCCTCCGCTCTTGAGGGACCTCACACTCTCATCCCACGTGGCCGCGCCCACATGCTCGACCACAATGTCGACGCCTTCTTTATTTGTGATCTTTCTCACTTCTTCTGAAATCTTCTGCCGGTAGTGGTTGATGGCGTAGTCCGCGCCCAGTTCGCGGCCCCGGGCCAGCTTTGCCTCGTCCCCCGCGGTCGTAATCACGCGGCAGTGGAAAAGTTTCGCAATCTGGATCGCCGCCGTGCCCACGCCAGAGCCCGCTCCCAGCACCAGCACCGTCTGTCCCGGACGAATGCCGGCTCGCCCCACTAGCATGTGCCACGCCGTCACAAATACCAGGGGCACGCTCGCCGCCTGGTTGAAGTCGATCGAGTCCGGAATCGGAATCACGTTCGGCGCCGTAGCCGCAATCAGCTCGCAGTCTCCTCCATCCACGCCATTTCCGAGGACGGTAAATTCCCGGCAATGATTCTGGCCCCCGGCAACACATGCGGCGCACCGCCCGCAGTACTGCATGGGCGAGAGCAGCACCCGCTGCCTCGCCTTGAATCCGCCGCCAACGTACTCGCCCACCTCGACGATCTCGCCTGCAATGTCGCTGCCGAGAATGTGCGGCAGCTTCACTCCCGGCAAGCCTTTGCGCACCCAGATGTCGAGATGGTTCAACGCGCAAGCCCGCACCCGCACCAGCACCTGATCCTTGCGCGGCTGCGGATCGGGAACCTCTTCATAGATTAAAACTTCCGGCCCACCAAATTGATCAATGCGGACTGCTTTCATGCCGTGCGTTCTCCAGTGTGACGTCACATAAGCATACTTCTCCGGAACGGGAATCCTCAATGCGAACCAGAGTGGAATATCCTGGCAAGAGATGTTTTGACTTCTGCGTCGAATCGCGTAAGCATGAAATTGGTTTGGCGGGCCGTGTTCGTGCTTAGCTGGTTTAGGGCAAGAAGCCCCGGAGTGATGGCCCGGGGCTTTTGCTTGCCCGGTTGACTCCCACTGTTAACCGACTGATAATCAAAGCTGCAATCGGCTTACCGTTCCATGGACATCTACGAGCAAATCGTCCAGCTCCGCCGCGAAGGGCGCCGCGGCGCCGTCGCTACCATCGTGAACGTGCGCGGTTCCATCCCTTCTTTTAAGACCGCCAAGATGCTGGTGCGCGACGACGGCTCGATCGTGGGGACCATCGGGGGCGGTTGCGTCGAGGCCGATGTGTGGCAGGCAGCGCGCGAGGTAATGGAGTCAGAGAAGGCCCGAACCCTCAGATTCGACCTCAATCAGGATCCGAAGTACGATACGGGCCTGGTCTGCGGCGGCACGCTCGAAGTCTTTATCGAACCCGTCTTACCTCCAGCGTTACTTTATGTTTTCGGCGCAGGCCACGTAGCCGTTAGTCTTTGCCAAGTTGCGGCAAATGCAGGTTTCGATCTCATTGTCACCGATGACCGCACCTCCTACGCCACCCAGGAACGTTTTCCTGCGGCTCGCGAAGTTCACGCGCTCGACTTTGACGAGGCTACGGCGAAGCTTGATCCCAATGAGGCGTCCTATATCGTCATCGTCACTCGGGGCCATCGCGACGATATGCGCATTCTGCGCTGGGCGGTGCAGACCCGCGCCCGCTACGTGGGCATGATCGGTTCCCGGCGCAAGGTGATCGAAATCTTCAAGACGCTGCAGAAGGAAGGCTTGTCCACGCACCTGTTCGACCGCGTGCACGCCCCTGTCGGACTCGACATCGGCGCCGTCACGCCGGAGGAGATCGCGGTTGCGATTACCGCCGAATTGATCGCGATCCGCCGGCACGCCGCTGCCGGCCTGCCGCACATGAGCTGGTTCGGCTCGCCAGATGCAGGGACGGAGGCTGGTGCGGACTCTTCCGCTGCCGCGGCCGTCGATGAGCACGAGTGAATCGCAATAGGTTTGCTCTTCGTGATGCGTCCGTCTCTGTACCTCCGCGGTGGATTCGGTTTCTGCCACTTGTCCCTCATTCCTGCTATCTTCCCAGCATGACCCGCGCTCCGAGCTTCGCCGGCGTGATCCTTGCCGCTGGAGAGTCCTCGCGAATGGGCCGTGATAAAGCCCTGTTGCCGTGGCCCCCGCTGCCAGCCGGGGAAGTGCCTTCGAGTGAGACATTTCTTTCGGCGGCGATTCGTTCGCTTGCGCTGGCTACTGACTTCGTTCTGGTCGTGGTGGGCAAGAACGAATCGGCTCTGGCACCCATTATTTTTGCTCACGGAGCGTCCCTGGCGGTCAACCCGAACCCCAGCCGCGGCCAGTTCAGTTCGCTGCAAACTGGTCTGCACGAAGTGCTCAACCGGGGCCGGGACGCGGCCATGGTCACGTTGGTTGACCGTCCCCCGGCCAGCCGCAGAACCATTCAGACTCTGCGCGATGCTTTCGAAGCCGCCGATCAGAATGTCTGGGCTGTGGTGCCTGAGTTTTCCGGCAAACACGGGCATCCTTATCTGATCGGCCGGGAGATGATGGAAGCGTTTCTTCGCGTTCCAGCCACGTCGATCGCCCGCGACATCGAACACCAGCACCAGCAGCACATTCAATACCTCAAGGTCGACGATCCCCGGATTGCTCTGAATATCAATACGCCCGAGGACTACGCTGGGCTGGTGGGGCGCCCTTTGGAAAATTGCTGATTGTTGATTGATGATTGCGATTGAAACCGAGCTTGAGGGTTGCGGGGTTCCAATCAGCAATCATCAATCAGCAATGTCCTCGGCTCCATTGCGCGTGTCCGCCCAGGCACGTTATCGTCGATAGATGAAGAATGCCCCAGCCGCAGACGGATTTCTTCCGGCCACCAACGAATTTCTCGATTCGGTCGTGCGGCTTCGGCCGGGTGTCGCGGCCTTTGACTGCGACGGTACGCTCTGGGCGGGCGATGCCGGGGAGCGCTTCTTCGATTGGGAGCTGAAAGAGAGCGACGTCTTTTCCGACAGCGCCAGCCGCGCCCTGCTGAGCCGGTCTTTGCGCGAGCGTTACGCCAGCTACAAGCGCCGCGAGGTGGATGAAACGACCATGTGTGGCGAAATGGTGACCATGCACCGGGGCATTTCGGAGCAGAAGATGCTGCAAGCCGCGGCGCGCTTCTTCGAGCAGCAGTTTGTCGCGCAGATTTTCCCTGAGATGCGCGAACTTGTCCGTCGCCTGCAGGAAAATGGTTGTGAAGTCTGGGTTGTCTCGTCTTCGAACGAATGGGTGATCCGTGCCGGGATGAAGTATTTTGGCATACCCGAAAACCGCATTCTTGCGGCCAAGGTTGAACTCGATGAGGGCGTGGTCACAGATCGCCTGGTACGCGTGCCTTCCGGAGCGGGTAAGCCACAAGCGCTGCGCGAGGTAGTGAAAAAAGATATCGACGGCGCCTTTGGCAATTCCCGCTGGGACACGGAAATGCTGGCCATGGCGAAGCATGCCTTTGCGATAAATCCGAATCCGGACCTCGAATCTACGGCCGGCGAACGCGGCTGGCGGATCTATTTTCCCGAGGGTACGCATGGAGCTTCTGGCTTCTAGCTGCTGGCCCCTATCAAAATCGATTGCAGGAATCGCTTCGCTAGTGGCTAGAAGCCAGCAGCTAGTAGCTCCTCGTTTACAATCAAGCTGTCAATGTATTCCGCGCAGTTACTCGATCACTTTCAGAATCCGCGGAATGCCGGCGAAATCGCCGGCGCGGACGCGACGGCGGAAATTGAGAATCCCGCTTGCGGAGATGTGCTGCGGCTCAGCTTGAAAGCCAGCGATGGCCGGATTACCCACGCGCAGTTCAAAGCCAAGGGATGCGTCGCGGCCATTGCCTGTGGCTCGGCCCTGACAGAATTGATAACGGGCAAGACGCTGCAAGAAGCTCAAAAGCTACGGCGTGAAGAGGTTAGCGCCGCCGTCGGCGGGCTGCCCCAAGCCTCAACCCACGCCGCCCAGTTGGCGCTGGATGCACTTTCGGCAGCGCTGAGCCATATCCTTCGGTAGTTCAGGATCAGTCGTTCAAGATTCATGCCATCTTCCCACACGCCGCGCCGCATTGCATGTCTGCAACCCAGCGCAACGGTCATTCTTGCCGCGGTTGGCGAACTTGATCGTGTGGTCGCCTGCACGAAGTATTGCGCCGATGTGGTTCCTGAAATTGCGACGCGCCCGCGCGTGATCCTGGCCGACTCCTGGACGGCCGACGCCGGCCAGATTCTTGCCACCGAGCCCGATCTGGTCATCGCCTCGGTGCCTTACCAGGAGAAGGCGGTCATCGAAATACTTAAGTCAGGAGCGCGCTTCGTGGGTTTCGCCCCCAAGACGATGGCCGATATCTACACAGACATCGCGATCATTGCTGGGGCGGTTGGCGCGGGCGATCGCGGCGAAGAGGCGATTGCCGGCATGCGGCAGGGAATCGAACAGGTCCGCGCCCGCACTGCGGGATCAACTCGTCCGAGAGTCTTTTGCGAAGAATGGGGCAAGCCGCTGATCGCCTCGCAGGGCTGGGTTGCGGAACTGGTGGAAGCGGCCGGGGGTGAATTCCTGGGTGCGCCGGGGAAGCAAATTTCTTTCGAGGAAGTGGCTCGCATGGATCCTGAAATTGTAGTCGCCGCCTGGTGTGGAGCGGCCGACCGGGTGCCGCTCGAGAAAATTATTGCCAGCCGCAACTGGCAGGGAACGCACGCGGCTCGCGCTTCCCGCGTCTATTGCGTGCGGGACGAACTGCTCAACACTCCGGCTCCTACGCTGCTCGGCGGTCTCGCGGCTCTGGCATTTGCCATTCACCCGGAACTCTTTGCCAGCACGAAAGGAATCCGGCAAATTACCTCTGTTCCGCCTTCCACAGCGTGAATCTGCCTCTCTGAGTTAAGATTCTGGTCATGCCTGTTACCACCAGAATCGAAGAAGTTCGCAACGAAATCACGGCGCTCGCTCAAGCCGCACCTACGGCCAAGGATCTGATGCAAGGCGTCTGTAAGCTCCTGCATGAGCGCATGCTTAAGTACAACTGGGTTGGCTTTTACATGCTCGAGGCCGGGGCCCAGCCGCCGGCGCTGGTGCTGGAAGCGTTCGTGGGGGCGATGACCCCGCACACGCGAATTCCGCTGAACCAGGGAATTTGCGGAGCTGCCGCCTCCAGCGGAAAGACGATTGTGGTCGACGACGTCAGCAAAGATCCGCGCTATCTGGCCTGTTCGCTCGAAACCAAGTCCGAAATTGTGGTGCCTATTTTTGTGAACCGGGAAGTCGCCGGCGAGCTCGACATCGATAGCCACTTCGCGGCGGCGTTTGGCAGCGAGGATCAACAACTCGTTCAGTACTGCGCCGAAGTGGTGGGAAAGAAACTCGAGAAGGCTCGATGAACGTTGAAAAGGGCCAGGAGCGCTGTGGAGTGGATCCGGTGGCCGGCGCGCCGCACGCCACAACGGCTGCCAAATCATGAAAAGGGTCGTCGCAGCCGTGATCGAAAAGAATGGCAAAGTGTTGGTGTGCCAGCGCACGCGGCACCAGACCATGCCGCTTAAGTGGGAGTTTCCCGGCGGAAAGATTGAAGAAGGCGAGCAGCCGCGAGACGCGCTGCGCCGGGAGTTGGAAGAGGAATTAGGGATTCACGCCAAGATCGGCGACGAGATTGCACGCCTGCAGCATACCTATCCAAATGGAGCCATGGTGGAGCTGCGGTTCTTTATCGTCCGGGAATACGATGGGGAACTCGAGAATCGCATTTTCCGCGACCTGCAGTGGTCGGCTCCCAAGAATCTCGGTTCGTATGATTTTCTTGAGGCGGACGCGTCGCTGGTGAAGGACCTGGTGGCGGGAAAGCTGATTTAAGGCGTCGTTCGCACGGTCTCTCTCGCGCGGATCCCGGCGGCTTAACCCTTGCACTGTTTCGAATCTTCAGCTGCCGTTTCTCAGCGTCCAGAACCAGGCGACCGTCAGCCCGATCATTACCACTGTGGTCACCCAGGCTACGGTGTTGAACAGGCGGGTGTTTACGTATTCGCCCATCAGTTCCTTCTTGTTGATCAGCAGGAGCATGAAAATCAGCACGAAGGGTAGGACAATGCCGTTCACTACCTGCGACAACACCGCGATCTTTACTAGCGGCAAGCGAGGAATTAGAAGGACGGCTCCACCGGCGACGATCAGCAGCGTGTACAGCCAGTAGAAGAATGGGGCGTCGCTGAACTTCTTATCGACGCCGGATTCAAAGCCCAGGCCTTCGCAGACGGTGTAGGCTGTCGAGAGCGGGAGAATCGAAGCGGCGAACAGGGAAGCATTGAACAGGCCCACGGCAAACAGGATGTAGGCGTACTGCCCGGCCAGCGGCTTCAGGGCCTGAGCTGCGTCGGCGGCATACTTAATGTCACGGTATCCGTGTACGAATAAGGTCGCGGCGCAGGCCACGATGATGAACCAGGCCACGACGTCCGTAAAGATGCAGCCCACGATCACGTCCCAGCGGGAAGCGTGAAGTCCGCGCTTGGTTACGCCCTTCTCCACCACCGAGGCCTGCAAGTAGAACTGCATCCAGGGGGCGATCGTGGTGCCGACTACGCCGATCACCATGAACAGATAGGCTTGCTCACGAAATGCGTGCAACGCCGGCGGCTTGATAGTAGCGAACGCAGCATCTTTCCAAAGCGGATGCGCGAGCGCTCCGGCAAAGATATAGGTGATGTAGAAAAACGAGGCCGCCAGGAAGACTTTCTCAACGCTCTTGTACTGACCCTTCACCACGATCAGCCAGACGATTACCCCGCAAACCGGCACCGTAACGTAGCGCGAGAGGCCGAACAACTCCAGGCTGGTGGCGATGCCGATAAATTCCGTGACCACGTTGCCGAAGTTGGTGATGAGGATTCCGAGCATCATGAGAAAGGTGATGCGGAAGCCGAACTCTTCGCGAATCAGGTCGCTCAATCCCTTGCCGGTGACCGCGCCCATACGCGCGCACATTTCCTGTACCACGATCAGAGCCAGGGTGATGGGGATCATGGTCCAGAGCAGGAGAAATCCATATTGCGCGCCGGCTTGCGAATAGGTCAGGATGCCGCCGGCATCGTTGTCGACGTTCGCCGTAATGATTCCCGGCCCGACTACGGCGAGGAACAGCAGAGTCCGGCCTCTCCAGCGTTTGAGGAGCTTCATGCGCGCATTTCGCCGACATAGGAATTAAAACAACCCGGGACGAGCCTGCGCTGGGGCTTTCGCGGCGCGCAGTCCGGCTCAAGGCCGCATCAGAATACATGGGGA
Source organism: uncultured Acidobacteriaceae bacterium (assembly GCA_963827005.1). GTDB lineage: Bacteria > Acidobacteriota > Terriglobia > Terriglobales > Acidobacteriaceae > Sulfotelmatobacter. Next base: position 873,612 of record CAWGZD010000001.1, on the reverse strand, counting down.
GCCCTTGCGCGGGATAGATGAAAATGAAAGATTATGGAGAAAAGAATCGAAGGCGCAAACACCTGAAACTTCGGTTCACGCCCGCACATGCGGCCCGAGCGGGTTAAGATGTGTCTGGACCAAAAGCTCGGATGACCAAGAACTCTGCGCGCACCTTTTACCTTCTGATTGCCCTCGTCGTTGTCCTGCTCGACCGCTGGACTAAACACCTGGTGGCGCAGCACATCTCGCTTTATTCTCATATCCAGGTCATCCCGGGATTTCTTCGCCTTACCCATACCGAGAACACTGGCGCGGCGTTCAGCCTGTTCGCCGACTCGACTGCACCCTGGAAAACGTGGCTCCTGATTGCCTTCTCCGTAGTCGCGCTGCTGGTGGTTTCGGTACTGCTATGGAAGAACAATAATGCGCATATCGTCACCGGCATTGGCTTGTCGCTGATTATGGGCGGAGCTTTGGGGAATCTTTGGGACCGGGTGGCGCGCGGCCGGGTGGTCGACTTCCTATTGGTTTACTTCAGGCGGTATCAGTGGCCGGTGTTCAATCTGGCGGATAGCGCAATTGTGGTCGGGGCAGGGTTGTTGGTGCTGGAAATCCTGTTCGCGAAGTCGCATGGCCACGGCCGTGAGGATTCCCAGTCAGGCTGAGCCAGTCGCGCTGAATCCGAATCCATAAGATGCAGCCCGGAGGACCTGGGCGAGCATCGAATTATGTGGCAGTCCGTGAGAAAGTGACTCTTGAGAATGATTAATGATGAGGAGGACACCGTGAAGCAGAATAGCGTTAGCCTTCGGTATTTTGGCGCAGTCACCCTGCTCTTGGTTGCGATGCAGTGGAGCGTGGCGCAGACAGCCCCAGGTCAGGCTGGAGTTCCGGTGAGCATGGTGGTCACGGTGGGAGCGCGTCACAGCGCGGACCTGCCTGACATCGGCAGTAAGAATGTGATCGTATCCCAGAGCCGGGCTCGGGCTGAGGTTACGGACTGGGTACCGCTGCAAGGCGACCGGGCCGGGCTCGAACTTTTCATCTTGCTCGATGATTCCAGCAATATCAGCCAGGGGTCGCAGGTGGAGGATATTCGCCGCTTCATTCTCGCCCAACCCGCGACCACGAAGGTCGGGGTTGCCTATATGCAGGACGGCGGCTTGAAGATTGTGCAGAACCTGACTGAGGACCACGCGCAGGCAGCGAGCGCAGTGCATATCTCGCTGGGAAGACTGGCGCGCAGCGCGAGCCCCTATGCCTCGCTAGGCGACCTCATTAAGCAATGGCCCACCGGCAAGGATCGCCGGGAGGTTCTTATGATATCGAGCGGCGTTGATTCAGTTTCAGGAGATAACGGGCCCGGCAGGGACGATATCTATGTCGATTCAGTGATCGATCAGGCGCAACGCGCGGGTGTTGTCGTTTTCGCGATTGGCACTTCCAGCGAAGAGATTAACTCCGGCCAGGCCGGGGTGAGCAAGAATTATCTGGCACAGGTAGCAGAGGAGACGGGAGGCCAATCGTACTATCGCCAGACCGGCCCGTTGACTTCCTTCGTTCCCTACCTGGACGACGCTACGCAGCGGTTGAACCGGCAGTACCTGCTAACCTTTCTTGCCAAGCCGGAGAAAAAAGCGGGAACACAGCCGGTGAAAGTGCGGACGGATGTGGCCCACGCGGAAATTGTGAGCGCAGAGAGAGTGTTCGTTCCGGCGGCACAGTAGCGAGCCTCGCCGATAGCTTAGGTCGACCGGGGCGGCCATCCTCGGAGTGGACCCGCAAACTGAAGGGCGGAATTTCCTACACTCCTGTGTAGCTTCGGGCGTATGCTTCTAAGTCGACGGATTGGTTGGGGGAAGAAATGACCTCCGATGTCGAACGCGTGGTCGAGCAGGCGTTCCTTTTTCACTGTTCCTGTGGTGCAACCATCGAGACCAGTGAGAAGAAGGAAACCTGCCGAAACTGCGGTGAGACCGTCGAGGTTCGGCGCTGGGTTGCGACCCCCGACGGCAAGAAGTACTCCCTTCGAATTAGTAAGCACAGACACCTCCTGAGCAAAGAGCCGCAGCTATGGCCCGTCGGGCCCATGCCCCAGCCTGCGGTCCATAGCAACGAAACCAGGCGCAGAACGGGGCATCACCTCGTATCGCTCGATTACAGCGAGCGCTTCCTACGTGCGGGTCTGCTCACCCTGCTCGCGCCCCTTTACCTGCCGCTCGCTCTATTGTTGGTTCTTTGCGTTGCACCGGTCCAAGTGGAGCAGGATCAGCCGCATCACTACGTGAGGCACGACGTCCGCGTCTACGACGAGCGGGGTGTGCATACGGTCCGCAGATGGGAGCGTGTGAACGACTAAGAGAAAGCCTTCAATCTTGTGGAGCCCCGGATCCTACGGCGCGCCGTAAAGCTGCTTGTATACGCTGGCGTTGCGCAGGATGGCCTGGACGTACTCTCGGGTCTCAGTGAAAGGGATAGATTCGACGAACTCTTGCGGGTCGCGATATTTGCCCTGGCTCAGCCAATCGTCGACGCGGTCTGATCCGGCGTTGTAGGCGGCGAGCGCGTATTCGAAGGACCCTCCGAATTTGTCGACCATACCTTTGAAATAGCGCGTGCCCAGCTCCATGTTCAGCGCCGGAGTGTACAGCTGGCTGGGGTTATAGCGCTTCAGGTTTACCTGCTTGGCTACGAGTTTTCCGGTCTTCGGCAGCAACTGCATCAGGCCCACCGCATTCGCCCGCGAAACTGCGTTGGGATTAAACTCAGACTCCTGCCGAATGAGCGACGCTACCAGATAGGGATCGAGTCCGTTGGCGGCTGAGTAGCGTTTCAGGTCGCTCCAGTAAGCTTTGGGGAAGAGCGCTTCCCAGTATTTGCGCGGCAGGTCGGGAATGTCGAGCGCAAAATAGTTTGGTGCCGAACGCTTCATGACCTGGATCGCCTGGTCGTAGTGCCCAGTCTCATCGTAGAGTTGTGCGGTTTCAGCCGGGCCCCAACTGCCGCCATCGGCTGCTGCGGCAGCTTGCAACTCGCGCACGGCGAAGTCGACGAGTCCTCCATTGCCCAAAAGCTGCGCTTTCTGAACGTGCAACTCGTCTGCCGGTGGTTCGGAGTCCTTCACTTTGCCGGTGTTGTCGAGAGGCGGCACGCGATCGAGCAAGGCGTATTGCGATATTGCATCGGCTGGCGCCGGGGGAAGATGCTTCATTCTCTGCCGCGCAAGTTCGGCGTAATAGAAATTGCGATAGCGATCGGAAAGTTTCTGGTAGAACGCGCGAGCCATGAGCGGCTGATTGTCTTCTTCGGCAAGGCGGGCCCGCCAATATAAAGCTGCGGGAGTTTCCGCGCCGGTGGCATAGAGGGCAATCTGTTCATCAAAGGCTTTTTCGGCTTCCTGGTTGCGTCCCTGGCGCAGGGTGAGCCAGGCAGCTTTCCAATGCATGTAAGAGGCGCGCGGACCGTTGGGAAAGCGCTGCTGGGCTTCGCGAAATGAGTCGAGAGCCTGATCGTATTCATGATGAACCAGATGCAAATTTGCGGCGGAGAGCAGGGCCTGCTCGAGCCACGGACTGGTGGGAGCGGACTGGCGGAGTTCATCGACGGTGCGGTAGAAAGCGTCGTTGTCGCTGATGGCGAAGTCCACTTGACCGAGCAGGTAGAGGCGATGCGCGTTTATTTCGCCGCTTACTCCTTGACTGCCGAGTGAGGCGAGCACCAGCTTGGCATCACGGTTTTTGCCGCTGCGATGAAGCGCGTCCGTCAGGTCAAGCTGGACCGAAGGGCGAAGGTCGGCGCTGCTCTGACCGACCAGGGTGCGATATTCGTCGGCGGCGTCGGCATAGCGATGGCGGTTCATCAATCCGTCAGCCCGGGTTTTAAGTTGAGCGAAAGTCGGCGGAGGCACGGAAGGCAGCTTCTTCAGTTCGGCAAAGGCTGCATCGGCATCGGGACTGGTGGGCATCGTGTAGTAGATATTCCCGAATACTTCGGCGGCTTTCGCGGTCTGGCCGGCGGCGGCATAGGCTCGTCCTAGGGCAAGTTCAAGGTCGGAGCGCACCGGCAGGCGGTCCTGCTCTAACAGAGTTACGGCTTCGGGGGCCCGGCCTTCGAGCAGAAGCGCGCCGGAGTAGCTGACGTGAGCGTCCCGCACCAGCAGGGAATCGGGATGAGTCTTGGCGAAGTCTGCCAGGGTCGCCAGAGCTTCGGCGGTGCGCCCGGTTTGCAGGTAGGAAGTTCCGAGATAGTAATCGACGTAATCGCCCAGGTCGCCCGCCTGGAGCTTGGCGCGGCTGAGCGGGTCAATGGCCCGGGCATAATCGTGATCGAGGACTCGCGCGTAGCCCACGACCAGCCAGGCCAGCGCGCCTGCATCTTCGCGGGAGTGAGAGCGCGCGTAGGCTTCCACTCCGGCATAGGCGGGCAGGGAACGATCCTGCAGAAGTTGCTGAGCCATGGGACGCAGGCTAGCCGACGCCACGAAGGCCTGGCGCATGCGCCGAACGCGCGGAGAGATGGTCCGGCGATTGCGAGTGGCGATGGAGTGATGCTGGGCGGAGCTTGAGGCGGGTGTTTGGCTGGCAGGCGTCTTCGTTGCAGGCGCTTGCCCGGCCGGAGTTTTGCCGGCACGTGCCTTGCTGGTGGGAGCTTTTTCTGGACTGCTCGTTTTATCGCTGCCTGCAGTCGCTTGAGCGGCCGGCTTCGGCGGAGCGGTGCTGTCTTGACCTGGAGCCGAGTTAGAAGCCGAGTTGGACGCAGACGCCTGCTGTGCCTTTGCGGGCAAGCGCACGAGGCCAAAGAAACCGCAGAGAACCGCGGCTGCGAGCACCCACCACCGCATCGAACCCGATTGCACTGCTTTTGTTTTTCGCGAAGACACTTACTGCCCAGACTCTCTATGCCCAGATCATGCCGCTGAACCTAGCGGCGGAAATTTGAACCCATGATGGAGATGTCATCCTCCGCCAGGCTGCGGAGCAACTCCTGTTGGAGATAATCCGCACTGGCGGCTGCCGTGTTGCCGTAGCGCTTCTGAAAAGTACCGCGGCTCTTGTCGATATCTTCTTTGAGGCGGTCGTAGAGATCTTTGTTGCGGCGGCCCTCGGCAACTTTCGCCTGGTTGTAGAGCTTGATTTCATCGACCAGCAGGCGGGCAAAGCGCTGCGCTTTGCGATGAACGTCGGCATCTTCGGCGGACAATCCGGCCAGGGGATCGGTGGCTGCGGCGGGTGCTGCTGCCGCGCTCGCGGTATGGGCCGAAGCCACTTCCACAACCTCAGCGGCTGGTTCAGGCTGGGCGGGAACGCTGGCGGGCACATGTTTGGGCGCGTGCGATGCGAAAGGATCGGAAAACGAAGAAACGGTTTGCACCGGAGCGGCAACGCTCTCCATCCTGGTCGGCACATCGACGTCTTCTTTCGCGGCGGCCTGCTTGCGGAGCGAAGCGACCTCGAGCCATGCGCTGGTTGCGATTACCAGTAACTCCAAAGCGTCGGGGTCCAACTTGCCGGTGTCGCCTCCGTCGGCGTAAACGAGCGCCGCCACTTTGTCTTTCAGCGCGAGCGGCAGCACCAGAACCTGCTCATTGGTTGGGCTGCCGAACTGGGCTACGAACTGGCGGCCCATTTCCGCGATGTTGCCGGGGGTTGCGACGCGATTCTGGAAAGTGTGTGCGACCGGGCCGGCACTGAGATCGAGGGCAAAGTCCTTAACAACTTCTTCATCGCCGAAACCGCGGGACTGCCATCCTGAAGCGGCTCCTGCTTTCACCACGAACAGCGCAATGCGCGAGCAGTACCCGCTGGCGGAATCAAGCAGACCGCGCAGAATTTCTTTTTGCGTGGATCCCGCATGAATACTGGCGACGGCATGAACCAGAGCGCCGGAGGTCGCCTGCGCAGGGGCCGCGTTTTCGCCCGACTGGGCGGGCAACACCTCGAGCACCTGCTGCACAATTTGCGATTGCAATTGCGGGATCTGGGCCTGCAGCGCTTGCGCCACGGCCTGCTCAACGAGCTGTCGAGTCTCGCTGTGCTGCCCCTCGTTCTGTTTCTCGTGCTTTCGCGCCATGCCTAGAGAACCATTTATTCCTGAAAAGTGTACTCGTCCGGCACCATGCGGCCGGAGCCCAGCTCTAACTGCTGATTATACGGCACTTGTGGGACTGCCCCAGAGTACGCAAGGACGTGTTCGACCGCGTACCTTCCTTACCCTCGACGCTTCCCTCGACTCTATCTCAAAGCACGCCCGGCGTGAAACCTGAAAGCGATTGGGCAAACACTTCGGTTACCAAGTAGAATAACAGTTTGCTTTTCAGCAGCGCAGTTGGATTATCTGAAAATACTGCATCGCCAAGAGAATGGAAGCCATCCAAAACAAACTAGAGGGGCCTGTCACTGATGAACTGACGCTGGTGCAGGCGGCCAAGCGGGGCGACGACTCGGCTTTTGAAGAGTTGGTTCGCCGTTATGACCGCAACGTCTTTCGGATCGCGCAGCACATCACGCAAAACCGCGAGGATGCGGAAGATGTGGTGCAGGAAGCGTTCCTGAAGGCGTACGGTAACCTGGCTAAGTTTCAGGAGCAGTCGAAATTTTACACCTGGCTGGTACGCATCGCCGTCAACGAAGCGTTGATGAAGTTGCGCCGCAGGAAGCCCGAACGAACGGTTTCGCTGGACGAAGAGATCAAGACTGAAGATGATTCTCTTCCGCGCGAGATTGCGGATTGGAGCCCCAATCCGGAGCAGCAGTATAACCAGGCCGAGTTGCGGGAGATTTTGAGCAAGACGATCCAGGGCCTTCCCCCGGGCTTCAGGACGGTGTTTGTACTGAGAGATGTGGAAGGACTTTCCACGGAGGAGACTGCGGCGGCGCTGGAGTTGAGCGTGCCTGCAGTGAAATCGCGATTGTTGCGGGCGCGCCTGCAGCTGCGCGAGCGGTTAGGACGGTTCTTCCAGAAACGTGAGAGCGGAGATGGCGACCAGTGAAATGCTCTGAATTTTTGCACGAGCTGACCAATTATTTGGACGGCGTCCTCGACGAGACAACGAAAGTCGAGTTGGAGAATCATCTTTCCTGGTGCCACAACTGCTATGTGGTCTGTGACACCACGAAGAAGACGATCGAGATCTACCGTGACTCGCAGCTCTACGAACTGCCCGAAGACCTGCGCTCCCGCTTGCGTTCCGCCATCATGACCAAGTGCCAGCAGCACAAGAAGCGCGGACCGGAGAGCGTCTAAGCCGGCGCTGCGGCCTTGAACTGGCTGCAACCGGGGACCTTCTTTCCGGCATCCCTTTCCTGTACCCCCCTTTTACTCCAGCGCATATAATGGAGTCCTTGCCGCGGGGGTGTTGCATGCTGCGCTTGCGGAGTACCACTCTTCTTTCCGTCGTGCGTGTTCTCGTCGTGCTCGTCCTAGTCGTGCTTGCCTCGGCTCTGGTTCGCGCTCAGGCGGGCGATCCCGGACAAACTCAGAGTTCCCCATCCACTTCTTCACCGACTCCGGTCGGCCAGACGCCCATGCCGGATGTTCCTTCTATTCCAGCGAACGCGCCGCGCCTCGGCACGCAGAGCCGGTATCAAATCATCCGCGATTTTGAAACCCAGCTGGTGTATGCGCGCACAGCTTTTCCCATGGGCACGAAGGGATTGCAATTGAAACAAGGCGTGATCACGCCGAACGGCCAGGAATTGCAGCAGGCACTTGCGCTTTGGGGTCCGGCGGTGAGGCCGGGCGATCCGGCGCACATTTCACTGGTGCAGATTAAAGCGGACCACATTCATTTCGAAATCAATGGCGGTCCGATCCACCGCAAGAAGTGGTACCAACGCGTAGAGGTGAGCGGGGCCAACGGTCCGCCGGTCTCGCCGGGGCAGGACCAGCCAACCACCAACCCTCACGGAACGTTCCTGGACCTTTATTTCGACAAGCATGTTCCCGAGATGACGGTGCAGCAGTTACGGGCGTTGCTTTATCCGGTGCTGGATTTCAATGCCCGAAATAAAGAGCAAGCGTATCTGGACACCGTGCCTCCGAAGGTGAAGGAGGCGATCCAGGCGCATCGCGTCCTGGTGGGGATGAATGAGGAAATGGTTCTGCATGCCAAAGGCAAGCCGCCGAAGAAGGTCCGGGAGCGGGACGGGGAGACGCTATACGAAGAATGGATTTACGGCGAGCCTCCGGCGGATGTGGATTTCGTGCGCATTGTGGGAGATGAAGTGGTGCGCGTGGAGACCATGAAGATCGACGGCGAAAAGATCGTACGCACGGAAAAAGAAGTGATAGTGGAGCGGCCGGATAAGGATAAGGAAGCGAAACAAGAGCCGGCCGAGGGTCCCAAGAGCGCTCCGACGTTGCGGCGGCCGGGAGAAGATTCGGAGGATGTGACAAAACCGGCGAACGGAGCCACGCCGCTGCCTCAGCGGCCGCCGGATGAACCTCAGACGCCGGGGACTCCGGGGGGGCCGGGGGAAATTGTGGCGACCCAGCGCTAGCTGCGGGTGGTCGAACGCTAACTTCGGCCTCTCCATTCCGCCACTCCAGTTGGCCTCGCTATTTCACACAGTCGAGCTTCGCTTGACCGGACAGTCGAGGGCGGCTGTCCTCACATGAGCACCCCAGCGGACTGAGACTTTATGCTGACGGCTCCCACAGGCGATCGCATGCTACGTTAGAATGCCTTCGTGGCTGTAGCCATTCAATGTCGCGACTTGCGTAAGACCTACGACGGCAAGGTTGAGGCCGTGCGGGGCCTGAGCCTTGAGATCCACACTGGAGAATGCTTCGGTCTCCTCGGGCCGAACGGGGCAGGGAAGACGACAACCATTGAAATCCTTGAGGGATTGCTGGAGCCGACTTCGGGCGAGGTGTCGATCCTGGGGCACTCCTGGCGCGAGAATGCGCGCGAGATGCGGGAGTGGCTGGGGATTTCGCTACAGGAGACGCGGCTTTCGGAAAAACTTTCCGTGCGCGAGACGGTCGAGCTGTTTGCCAGCTTCTATCGCGAACCCCGTTCGTCCGATGAGGTGCTGGAGCAGTTGCAGCTCACCGAGAAGGCGGATGCATGGGTGGGCAAGCTTTCCGGTGGACAGAGGCAGCGGCTGGCGGTGGCGACGGCGCTGGTGTGCAATCCGAAAATTCTTTTCCTGGACGAACCGACGACAGGGCTTGATCCCCAGAGCCGGCGGCAGTTGTGGGATATTGTCCGCGAATTTCAGCGCGCCGGCGGCACCGTGCTGTTGACCACGCATTATATGGATGAAGCGGAGCGGCTGTGTGACCGGCTGGCGATTGTTGACCACGGGCAGATCATTGCGGAGGGTTCGCCACCGGATTTGATTGAGCGCCTGGGCGGGCATCACGTGGTGGAGTTTGCGGTGAGCGCAGGAGCGGCTGCGGGTTCGGACGGCGCGGCGCTCGAAGCCTGGCGCGCGCTGCCGAGCGTGGAGTCGGTGCGCGAGGATGATGGCATGGTCGCGCTGAGTGTGAAGGAGCCGCATTTGACGATTCCGGCTCTGCTGGATGCGATTGGGAAGCAGCAGCGACAGCTACAGCACCTGACCACGCGGCAGGCTAGCCTCGAGGATGTGTTTGTACGGCTGACCGGGCGGCATTTGCGGGAAGAATGACATGACTGAAATGATATGACTGAAAGGATGGATGCGATTGTGAAGAGATATTTTCGCCACGCAGTTCTGCTGCTTGTAACGGCGGGCGCGATGTGCGGACTGGCTTTTTCGCAAGCGGCAGCTGACTCGACAGGATTTGCTCCTCTGGATCAGTGGAGGGATGCGATCGTCGCGGGAGATGCCGCGGCGCTGAAGGCTTTTTACAGTGTTGATCCGGTTGCCCAGGTGATGGCGAACGGGGTAAAAACCGACGCCGATGCCGACGCGAATTTCTGGCTGGGCCTGAAGGCGCGGGGCATTACGTTAGAAACGGTTGCGGTGCTCGACCGGCCCAAAGGCACCAGCGTTGTTTTCAGAGCCGATGTGCGGTTGGCGAACGGACAGACTCTGAGCGTGACCGATGGCCAAATGTGGCGAAAGCAGGGCGAGCAGTGGCGGCTGATGAGCGTGGAGCGCGCCGACGCGCCTCATCTGAAGCAGCCCTCGGATATGAACAAGAATATTTATCCAGCAGATGCGAATGCGCACGCCGAGATCAGAGAGGCGGAGCAGAAAGCTGCTGTTGGGCACAAGCGCGTGTTGCTGGTCTTTGGGGCGAACTGGTGCTACGACTGCCACGTTCTGGATCTGGCATTTCATCGGGAGGATTTCGCTGCAGTGATGGCGGGGTACGAAGTGGTGCATGTGGACCTTGGCGTTGACGAGAAAAAGAATGCGGACGTGGTGCGGCAGTTCGATGCGACCTTGGATAAAGGTATCCCTACTCTGGTAGTGGTCGACAGCGACGGCAAGGTCGTGGTGAGCCAGAAAAACGGTGAATTCGAGGACGCTCGCTCCATGACGCCGGAGGCGCTGCTGGAGTTCCTGAATAAGTGGAAGCCGGAGGCGCGGTAGGTTGGTTTCGCGCTAGCTGTCTCGGGATGACAAAGTTGTTTTGGCTCACGCTGAGTTGTAACAGCTCCGATCTATGAGTGTTGCAGAGCAAACTCCGGTCGTAGATGCGAGAGTCCCGCGGAAACGGCCGCCGCGCCGCAACGGGCGGTGGTCCGGATATCTGCATCTGTTGGGCGCGCGCATGCTCGAGTTGAAGCGTGAACCTGAGGTCGTGTTTTGGGTATTCGTGTTTCCGCTGTTGCTGGCCACGGGCCTCGGAATTGCTTTTCGCAATAAACCCACTGACGCGATACCCGTCGCTATCGCTCGCCAAGATACTAGTCAGCCTTCTCTCTTTATTTCATCCGAGATCGAGTTCATGCTGGCGCACTCACCGCTTCACGCATTCAAACCGCAGTTGCTTACGGCCGATGATGCCCATAGGGGATTTCGCTTGGGCAAATACGATCTGATCGTGGAGGTGGGGGGCAAGACCATCGGGTACATCTATGACCCAGCCCGCCCGGAGAGCATTCTCGCGAAGTCCGAAGTTGACGATGCCTTGCAATCCGCCGCTGGCCGCAAAGACGTAATCACAACCAGTGTCGCGGCTTCCTCCGAGCCGGGTTCGCGCTATATCGACTTTCTGATTCCGGGATTGCTTGGAATGAACCTGATGAACTCGGGCATGTGGGGAATTGGATTTGCGCTGGTCGATATGCGGCAACGCAAGCTGCTCAAGCGTTTTGTGGGCACACCGATGCGTCGCGGAGATTTTCTGCTGGCGCTGCTGTCGAGCCGGCTGATGCTGATGATCATTGAGATTGCATTGTTGCTCACGCTCGGGGTCATCGTGTTCCATATGCGCGTGCTGGGATCGATATTCTCGATTCTGCTGCTGGGTCCGGCGGGAGCCATGTGCTTTTGGCGGAGTCGGATTGCTGACGGCCAGCCGCGCGCAGAAGATCGAAAGCGTGAGCGGGCTGATGAATCTGGTGATGATGCCGATGTGGATTTTTTCCGGCGTGTTCTTCTCCTACGAGCGCTTCCCTGCCGTGATTCAGCCGCTGATCAAGGCCTTGCCGCTGACGGCGCTGAACGATGCGCTGCGGGCGAGCATTCTGGAAGGCACGCCGCTGATTCATCAATGGCCGCGACTGTTGGTGATGGTCGCGTGGGGAGGAGTTTCGTTCTTGCTGGCGCTGAAATGGTTTCGCTGGACTTAGTCCCGATGAAATCGACGTGCCGGGTGATTGGATTTTAGCAAGGTGAGTTTGAAAGCTTGGGCCCCGTCCGTAAGTCTTGCTCCGCAGACGGGAGAATTACGAACGAGGCCGGCTGCGGTGCTTGCGAAACATTACTGTACTTAGGCTTTCACTAGCTTGGCGGCTGCCTTTCGGACTTTCGCCCAGCGTAGCTCTTTGGGCTTCGGCAATGCGCCTGCGAGCATCTTTACTCAAGGTACGGCCAGTCTTCTTGAGCTTGTTCCCGCCAGCATGGCCGAGAGCATCTAGCGCTTTCCCTACTTGGCCCATCTCTTTTTCAAGACGGGAGTACTCTTTCCGCAGGGAAGCGACTACTTTGTTCATCATCATTTATACCCCCTTGCAGGTAAGGCTAACACGATAGGACAGTTTGTTGAAATTGGCCAAAGTGACTTATGAGTAGCCAAGCTGCGACCGCAGAGCCGAAATCCGGGACGCACTCTGCAACGGGAGATTCGTTGGCTGTGCAATCCGCTCTACGTCACGCTTCCCGCACCGATTGTCGACAAGAAACGCGGAGCCTGGCGAGCTTTGGTGGCTTGTTCGAAGGCGAAGGCTAATCGGATGAGAGTTGGTTCGCTCCAGGCGCGTCCGAAGAAAGAGATTCCCACCGGCAGTCCGGAAATAAACCCAGCAGTGACGTTGATATTTGGATAGCCCGCGACGGCAGCGGCATTCGAGCTGCCGCCGGTAAAGTGATCGCCGTTGATCAGGTCGGTGAGCCATGCCGGACCGCCGGTGGGGGCGACGATGGCGTCCAGATGGTATCTTATCCATGGTGGCGTCGATGCCTTCGGTGCGGGCGAGTTGATGGTTCTTTGCAAGGGCATCGAGATAGGCTTTCTCAGTGAGTGGGCCTTTGGCTTTGGCTTTCAGGAATAAGTCCTGGCCGAAGTAGGGCATTTCTTTTTGGCGATTGCGATCGTTGAAGTCGATGATGTCTTTCAAGGTGTGGACCGGGTGCTCTCGGGACCAAGCCGCGCAAGATAGGCATTCAGGTCGGCTTTCAGCTCGTACATGAAAACCATCAGACTCGCTGTCGTCGAATTTACCCAGAGTCTCGATGTCAGCGGGATCCACTAGCGTGGCTCCTTGCTTCTTCATCGCGTCGAGGGCCTGCTCCATGAGCGCATCGACCGCGTCGCTGAAGCCGAAGTATTTTCGCGCGACGCCGATGCGCGCGCCTTTCAGGCCGTTGGGATCGCAGAATTGCGCGTAGTCGGTCAGAGACTTTCCCGCGCTCGCCGCTGTCGCCGCGTCTTCCGGGGATCTACGCCGGTCAGGGCGCCGAGCAAAATGGCCGCATCGCGCAGGGTCCGGCACATCGGCCCCGCGCCATCCTGGCTGTGAGAGATCGGGATAATGCCGCTACGGCTGACCAGCCCGACCGTGGGCTTGATGCCGGCAAGTCCATTCGACGACGAAGGACAAACGATTGAACCGTCCGTCTCCGTGCCGATCCCCACCGCGCAAGGTTGGCGGAGATGCCAGCGCCGGTACCGCGAGCTCGATCCGCAAGGGATTGCGGTCGAGGGCATAAGGATTTCTGGTCAGGCCGCCGCGCCCGCTCCATCCGCTGGTGGAGTGGCTGGAGCGAATGTTCGCCCACTCGCTGAGATTGGTCTTGCCCAGGATGACGGCGCCGGCGCGCGCAGCTTTTGCGCCACGGACGAATCTTTCGCGGCTTTGAGCCCACCAGCGCAAGCGACCCGGCCGTGGTCATCATGTTATCCGCGGTATCGATGTTGTCCTTGATCAGACACCGGAATGCCGTGCATCGGGCCGCGCGGGCCTTTGACCTTTCGTTCCTGGTCGAGCGCATCGGCGATGGCAAGCGCATCCGGATTCAGTTCGATGATGCTTTGACCGCCGGACCGCTCTTGTCGATTCTATCGATGCGAGCGGAATACTTTTCGACCAGAGATCGGGCCGTGAACTTGCCTGATTTCATTCCATCCTGCAGGTCGGAGATGGTGATTTCGTCGAGCTCGAAGGGCTTGAGGTCTGGAACCGTGGTGGGAGATGCGGTTTCACGCGCAGCGCCCAGCGCGGGATAGAGCGGGATCAAGGTCGCGGCCGCACTGCCGATCAAAGTAGTCTTCAGAAACGAACGGCGGTTGGCGGTGAGCTTCGCATCATTTTGCGGCATGGTAGAGGGTGTCCTTTGCTGCAGACGCAATGGGTAAATCGCAACGGAACATACTAATCCAAGCGGCCGGAAGGGTGTACGCATCCGCGTCGTCGGGGGGCGGCGGCAGTATTCCCCCGCAGTGATTCCGAAGACGGCCAGACTATGCTTGTTTCCGGTTTGGTCGTCCTTTGCCTGCACTTGATTTTGGCGGCTTGGTTGCGGCGGCAAAGAGATGTTGTTCGTCGTCGCAGGGATTGTAAGTGTTGTCGGGATACCAGGCACCGGCAAACAGATCGCCTTGCCGGGCGACGGTGCAGCGCTGGACATGGACACTGTCGACAAAGCTGTGTTTGATTTGAGGAGCGCCCCAGTCGCCGCCCCAGATGAGACCGCTACTTTGGGCGAGTTGTCCGAGGAATGAGAAGTCGCCCTTCCACGAAGGCTCTCCGCTCACGACACGGACGATGTCGCAGGCCAGGCCGTAGTGGTGAACGCCCACGGTTCGCAGCCTGGTCGCGCCCTGGTTGAAGAGTTCCTGCTGGCGTTCCGGGCTGCGATAGGTTTCGTACAGCATGACTTCGATTCCCATCTGGAGCGTGGCGGAGAGTACGCTTGCAACGAGCTGGCGGGTTACCGGTTCGAGCAGGGCGGGGTCGTTGATGCGGGCTTGGAGCCGAAGCGCGCGTCCCTGGAGATCACGTCGGTGTAGAAGCTCCCCATGGGAAGCACCTCGATGCGTTTTGGGCCGGGCGAACCACGAGTTTCGGTTCGCTCAAGTGCATGGCTGGGAGGGTAGATTGATCTGATTTCAATCAAGCTGATTTGAATCAAGCTAACCACGAAATGGCGGGATAGCTAGTAAAAACTTGTAAAACCGGAACAGAAAGAGGGTTGTTCGTTCCAAAATGGAACTGCCGTGGTGGGGGTGTATAAATTTGAACAGACGGGGAAATCGCGGAGCCGCTAGTATTGGCCGCAGAGTTGCAATGAGCCGCGGCCGCAAGGCAGCGGCTCGAGGCGGCGCGCCGGACGAAATCCTCGTTCGTTCCTACGAACTCCCGGCGCGTCCCCTCCCCCCATCCCATGGTGACTCAGCGATGAGCGAAACACCTCCTGGATTCGTCGATCTCAGCCCGGCTGATCGTTCGGCGGACATTGTTGTTGGCGCTTCAGCCCGACAGGCTCCCGACGAAGAAGAAGAGGATGAGGAAGAGGAAGAAGACGACGATTCTAACGATGTCGGTGAAGACGACGGCGACTCCGATGGATACTCGGAGTGAACATGCGTGCCGGTGGCCGGTTTATCGGCTTCTTGAGGGCGCGGGCGGTGAAGCGGTACGCGCGAAAATCGAGGCCCCTGTAAGATTCTGAGCAGTTTCTTGCGTGAGTGTGTATAATTAAGTCCAGCTAAGTTTGACTCACGAGCAACTGAAGGTCGGTATCGCCAACCAGCGTCACCCCCTCACTAGCAGCGAATCTTCTCAGCACAATCCAATACAAAAAGAATAGGAATACCAACAATGGCAGAACAAGGAACAGTGAAGTGGTTTAACGACGCCAAAGGCTATGGCTTTATCAGCCGTCAGAATGGCGAGGACGTTTTCGTGCATTTCTCCGCGATTCAGGCAGGCGGTTTCCGCAGCTTGCAAGAAGGCCAAACCGTGCAGTTCGACGTGACCAAAGGCCCTAAGGGCTGGCAGGCGGAGAACGTCCAAGCTGTCTAAGCGACCGCTTTCGATGTAAAACTCAAGTGCCCGTTATTCGAAAGAATAACGGGCATTTTTTTGGGGAATTGGAAGGTTTGATCTCAACCGCGTCTTAGGTCTTGGGTGTCAGGTCTTAGGCAAACGTAACACCTTAAGGCCTGACACCGGACAGCTAACCTTGCCTCGCGCGTTGCACCATCTCCACCAGAACTTTTCTAGCATCCCCCGGTGTGCGCGTTTCGCGGAGGAATGCGATGCGGGCTCCGCGCATGCCATCCGGTGTTTTCAGAAGCACGTGAAAGCCGAGACGGTCGACGGCCGTCATTGCCGCCTCCTTAGACTCCATGCCGGCAAATGTCCGGGCGATCAGGATGAGAGCATCCTTGTGGTCGGCATTCATATGTTCAATGATTCCGGCCGCGGCATCGGCCAGGGGATCGGGTTCCGCCTGGGCGTAGTCGGGAGCCGGCACCCAGCCCATGACGCCGAATCCTCCCACGTAGTAAACGTCCATCACATCCATGCGGTAGAAAGAAAAATCCTCAAAGTCCACCCAGTATTTGCTATTGGCGTGGCGGTCGAGGTAAAGCTTGCGCGCGTCCGCGAGTTCGGGCTTGGGGATGGGCAGAACGTTGCCGATCACGGTGACTCTCGACGCGCCCAGAGGATCTGCGCTGGCGCCTGGCTGGGTTGAAGGAGGCTGGGTTACGAGCAGGCTGGCGCGCGAATCCGCCTGCAGATTCTGCGTGTGCATGGCCATGGTGCTGATCAGGAAGATGGGACGACCGCGCGCGTCGAGGCCGTAGGGCATTACAGATCCGAAGGGGAAGCCCGGCTGTTTGCGCGACAGGGTCGAAAGGCTGCCGGTGCGACCCAGATGCACGAGAGTGAGCGCCCGCTCCGAAAATGAAGGCTCCGGAACTGCGGGCTGATTGCCGGCAGTAACGGTACCGCCGTGTTTTCGGGATGAAGATGAGGAAGACACGGCTGTTTTCTGGTTCACTTCAGAAAGTCTAAATGAAACCAGTCGCCCCTAGAACATGAATCGGGATTAGAACTCGCGGGGCCGCGGCCAGCGGATTGTTTCCGGGCGGGTTGGGTGCTAGACTTTGGTTGGCTTTGGCAGAGTGCGATCTAGCACATGTGGCCGCACGTTTTCGATGTTTTTTGCAGGGCGGGAGTAGTTCAGCGGTAGAACGCCAGCTTCCCAAGCTGGATGTCACGGGTTCGATCCCCGTCTCCCGCTCCATCTTTTCAATAACTTGGCGGGTTGCGCATGGGCAGCCGACTGGGCGAAAGCGCTGCCACCGCAAACACTCGGTTCGGAGCCTATACTGGAGTCACGATGAGCAATCGCAAGATTGAACCCGGCAGGATTGAAGCTGCGACGATGTCGGAAGTATGTGCGCGCGTTCGACACCTTGGATATGCGGTTGCGGGGCGGGTCCGCCTTTATGGCGAGGAGTTTGAAGTAGTTTCAGATCCATTTCCGGAAGCGGATGGAATCGCGGTGCGGGTCACAACCAAGAAGGATTCGCGAGTTCGCGTGCTGCAGCTTCCTGCGACCGTTCTGCAGAGTGTGCGAGGGCGAGTGACGGACGCGGCCTGACCGGCGCGTCTGCGAAGCTGACCCCAGAACCCGGCGTGGATACTTAAAAAGATGATGCGCCGAATCGAAATTATTCATCCAATCTAGCTGGTAGTAACTTGACGCGTTTACCGGCTCAGCCTAGTATCTTCGATAGTATGACAAGTTTCAGCAATCTTCGGCCCAATAATCTCCGCCAGATGTGTATGTGTGCATGTTGTTGTTGTGCATGCGTGTTTTCTGGCGCAGGGAGGCTGCTGACTTAGAAGTTTTATAACATCAGCACTTATCACCCGCCGCCAGAGAGCTCTGGCGGCGGGTTTTTCTTTTTGGGGCAAATCGGTTTGGGGCAAATCAGCTTGCGGCAAATCGGCTTGCGGAAGTGGTCTTCAGGTCTTATGGCAAATCCGGTCAAAGAAACCAAGGCACAAAAGTCAGAACGGCTGAAGCGGGCAATGAATCCATGGGACGGCCTGGCTGAGATACGCCGTTTTGCGCGGGAGGGCTTCGACTCGATTCCGGCGGAGTGGATTGGGACGTACTTCCGCTGGTGGGGAGTGTATACGCAGGGCGACGGCGCGGGAGTGGTGGGCGGAAAAGACGGCCAGGGACTGGCGCTGCCGTTCTTCATGGTGAGGATTCGCATTCCAAACGGCCTGTTGCGATCCGACCAGCTGCGGGCCATCGCCGGACTGACGCGACGTTACGCGCGCGGGATCGCTGACCTGACTGTACGGCAGAACATTCAGTTGCACTGGGTCACGATTGAGGCGCTTCCGGAAGTGCTGGAAGAACTGTGGCGGGTTGGCCTGAACACGACTGGTTCCTGCGGCGACGTCACTCGAAATATCACCGGCTGCCCGGTCGCCGGTGTGGATGCGGATGAGATTTGCGATGCTTCATCGCTGGCGCTCGAAGCGGATCGCATGCTGGCGGGGAATGCCGAGTTCTATAACCTGCCGCGCAAGTTCAAGATCTCCATCACGGGATGCCGCGTGTGGTGCCCCTACCCGGAGATCAACGATGTTGGGTTGACTGCAACCGAACGTGTGGTTGGTGGCAAGTCTGAAATTGGCTTTGGGCTGCGAGTGGGTGGGGGACTTTCCACCGAGCCCTACCTGGGCGCGCCGCTGAATGCCTTTGTGCGCTGGAACCAGGTTTTGCCGGTGATCCGGGGAGTCGCCGAGTTGTTCCGCGACTCCGACCAACTGCGGGAACACCGCGAGCGCGCGCGATTGAAATTTCTCTTCCTGCGGCATGGTTGGACCGCGAACGACTTCCAGCAGGAACTGGAGCGACGAATCGGATTTCAACTTGACCCCGCCGGGCCGGAGCAGCCTCCAGCGGATGTTTACCGCGATCACATCGGCATCCATGCACAAAAGCAGCCGGGCTACTGCTATGTCGGAGCGACGGTTCTGCGCGGCAGGATCACGCCGGAACAAATGGAGTCCGCGGCCGATCTGGCCGAGCGTTTCGCGAGCGGCGAATTGCGCAACGACCAACATGCAGAACCTGCTGATCGTCAACGTGCCGCGGCTGCAGGCGGACGACCTGGCCAAGGAGTTAGGCGCGATTGGCCTGCCGGTGAGTGGATCGCCGTTTTGGCGCGGGGCCGTCGCCTGCAGCGGTACGGAGTTCTGCAAGCTGGCCATCACCGAAACCAAAAGCTTCTCGCGCTGGCTGGTGGAGGAACTGGAAGAGCGTTTGCCAGGATTTGATCAGCATCTGAAGCTGCACGTCACCGGTTGCCCGAACAGTTGCGGACAGCACTGGATTGCCGACGTCGGAATTGAGGGCAAAAAAATCAAAGTCGACGGACACATGGTAGACGCCTACTACTTCTGCCTGGGCGGGGCGCTCGGACTGAATCAATCGATCGCGCGGCCGGTGGGGTATCGCTGTCCCGCGACCGAAGTTCCCGAGGCCATCGAGCGGCTGTTGCGGCCGTACCTTGCCGAGAGCCGGCCGGGTGAAAATCTGCGGCAGTTTTTTGCCCGCCACAGCGACACCGAGCTGCGGAACTTTCTGGCGGGCGAGTTTGTAGAAGCAGTCGCGCGCGATCTGCCGGAGGGACGCGTGCCGAGCAGCGTAGAAGGGTAAACGAAGTCGTTCAACGAGTATGTCAAAAAACTTATGAGCAGCTTATTTCCGATGTTCGTGAAGCTCGAAGGCAAACGTTGCCTTGTGGTTGGCGCCGGGAAGGTTGGCGAACCCAAGATCGGCGGCGCTGCTCGACACAGGCGCGCGCGTCCACGTGATTGCTCTCGAGGCGTCCGACGCGTGCATGAGTGGGCGAACGCCGGAAAGATCACGCTCGAACTGCGTCGCCTTTACCGCTGAAGATCTCGACGGGAATATTTCTGGCCGTGGTCGCTACGGCATCGCGCGCGCTGAACGCGTCGATTTATCGCGAAGCGCAGCGACGTGGAGTTCTGTGCAATGTGGTCGACGACCCGGAATATTGCGACTTCTACTATCCCGCCGTGGTGCGGCGGGGTGATCTTCAGATTGCGATCTCGACGAGCGGGCAGAGTCCATCGCTGGCGCAGAAGATTCGGCAACAACTGGAGCGGCAGTTTGGTCCGGGATATGCGCGATGGGTTGCGGAGCTGGGCGAGACGCGAAAGCTGGTGCTGGCCAGCGATCTTGACCCGCAACGCAAACGCGATCTGCTGCACTCGCTGGCCAGCCGTGAGGCTCTGAAGGCAGCTCTGGCGGAAGAAGTCGGCGAAGGAAGAGAAAGCGAAGGGAGTATACGGCATGAACGGCAAAGTTTATCTGGTGGGCGCGGGCCCGGGTGATCCGGAGTTGCTTACGGTGAAGGCGCTGCGGCTGCTGCGGACGGCCGACGTTGTGCTGCACGACGACCTGGTCACGCCCGAGATCTTGAAGCTGGTTTCGTCCTCCGGCTGAGGTGCAGAACGTGGGCAAGCGTTGCGGCAGCAAGACCATCCGGCAAGAAGAGATCAATTTTCTGATGGTGACGCGCGCCGCTTCAGGACTGCAAGTGGTGCGGCTGAAGAGCGGAGATCCCCTGATCTTTGGGCGGGCCGGGGAAGAAATGGAAGCGCTGCGGCGGGCGAATATCGACTATGAGATTGTTCCCGGCGTGACCTCGGCGCTGGGAGCCGCGGCCGCCGCCGGAATTCCGCTGACGCACCGGCGAGCCTCTTCCACACTGGTGTTGACGGCCGGGCATCGCGCTCCCAGCGCCGCCGATGCAGGATTGGAGACAGGTTGCGGCGAGCCGAGTCGACTCTCGTGATCTACATGCCCGGGCACAACTATGACGAGATTGCGCGGCAGGCTGAAGACGCGGGATTCGCGGAAGAAACTCCTTGCGCAATTATTTCCCGGGCAACCACTCCGGACCAGCGGATCTACCGGACCACGGTTTCGGAATCTCCCTCGAGCGCCACGCTTCGCCGCTCCGACGCTGCTGGTCGTCGGCGAGGTGGTGCGATTCGCCGATCGCAGTTTAGTGGAGGGAGCGACGAGCCTTCCGGAGCTGGAGCAGGAGGTGGCAACGGCGTTGGCGCGAAACGCCATTGAAAATTTGAGAGCGGATGAGGAGCCCGTGGCATGAAACAGGAAGTGACTAAAGAAAAGTTGGGAAAGCTGCAGTCTGCAGCGGAATCCTGGGACCCCGAACGCGTGCTCGCATGGGCGTTCGATACCTTCGGAGAGTCCGTGGCGATCTCCTCCGCTTTTGGCGTGGAAGGCATGGTTCTGATCGACATGGCATCCCGGGTGCGCCGGAACTTTCGCCTGTTCACGCTGGATACGGAATTCCTGTTCCCCGAAACCTACAACCTCATGGACCAAGTGGAGCAAAGGTATGGCATCACGATCGAAAGAGTATTTCCGCTGAGCTCTCCGGAGGAACAGGAGCGGGAGCACGGTCCAGCACTGTGGCAGCGCAATCCAGATCAATGCTGCAATCTTCGGAAGGTCGAGCCGCTGCAGCGCAAGCTTGGCGAGCTACGGGCGTGGATCACCAGCATCCGGCGCGATCAGACCGCAGCCCGGGCGGGCGCAGGCAAAATCGAATGGGACGAGAAGTTCGGGCTGGTGAAGATCAATCCCATCGCCGACTGGAGTTCAAAACAGGTGTGGCAATACATCCGCGAGCATGACGTGCCTTACAACGCGCTGCACGAGCGGAACTATCCCAGCATTGGTTGCACGCACTGCACGCGCGCGGTGCGTGCCGGGAGAAGACCCCAGGGCGGGGCGTTGGGCGGGATCGTCGAAGACGGAGTGCGGACTGCACATTATTCAGGCTGCAGCGCAAGCCGTTGGCGGCGATGCTTAGACAGCACTCTAAGATTATGCCGGAGCGTCTTTCTTCAGATAGTCGGAGAGCTGCCGCACCACGGAGAGAAAGGTTTTGGTAGCGACCGATAGCGTTCGGTCGCGCCGATAAGCAAGTCCGAGTTCGCGCCACAATTCCGCGCCTTCCAGTTCAACCAGCTTCACCCGGCCTGCCGCTACTTCGTCGCGCGCGAAAGATGCGCTGATGAGCGAGATACCGAGATCGGCGGCCACGAAGCTCTTGATCATCCCGATGCTGGGCAATTCCATCCTGACTTTCAGTTCGGTGTTGTATTCGCGGAACAGTTTATCGAGCAGCCGGCGGGTGTGGCCGGTCTTCGGCAGCAGCAGAGGATGTTTCACGACCTCGCTGATATGCGCCGACTTCAATCTTGCGCCAGAGGATTTTTGGGGCTCACCATCAGCATCAACCGGTCGCGGTAAATCGCCTGAACCTTCAAACTGGGCGACTGCACCGGCAGGCTGAGGACGCCGACGTCGAGCGAACCGTTCTCCAGCTTCTCGACGATCTTGTAGGTGAAGTTGCGATAGATGCTGATTTGCACGTCGGGATAGCGGCGGCAGTATTCTCCAAAAACTTCAGGCAGAACGTAAAGGCAAGTGGCTTCGTTGGCCCCGACCATGAGCGTTCCGCGCGGGGTGTGTCCATGGTCGGCCACCGCTACCAGCGATTCGTCGCGCAGCTTTTTCATGCGCACGCGCATAGTCGTGGAAGACCTGGCCGGCGGGAGTGAGCTTGACCGTCTTGCCCGAGCGGTCCAGCAGACGATCGCCGTACTCCTGCTCCAGTTGGCGAATCTGTGCGCTGACCGCAGATTGCGAGCGAAAAACTTTTTCTCCGGCACGGGAGAAGCTGCCTTGCCGGGCGACTTCGAGAAATGTGATGAGCTGATCGAAATCCATGTAGTTAGTCAGGAGATTATAACGAACTTCGTGGCCCTGAAGTGCGTGGTTAGAGCGCGAAGTGCCGAGACTGCTCACTGTCGATGCATCACTGCAGCGTTTTCACTGCACGACTGGCCTTTCGGAGGAAAAGATGTTTGTCTGCGTCCATAACTGCGCGCTTCCTCGGCGGCCAGGCGGCAAGAATCGAGGCCCAGGTTTCTTCAATCGAGCATGGCGGCGGCACGGGCTCGATCCGAAGCAGCGGCAGGCCGAACAAGACAAGAAGGTCTGCCGCCCGGGGGCTGCCCGTGAGTTGCACATGGCGGCGAAGAATGCGGCGCAGCCATTGTTCTTCCTGAGGCTCGAGAGTGGCAAACCGCACCGAGTCGCGGTTCATATGAATCGTTCGTTGAACGATAGCCGCCGGCGTCGGCGTCTGGCAACAGATAGGCCAGGCCGCCGGTCATTCCCGCACCCAGATTCGCGCCCGCGGGACCGAGAATCAACACCACGCCGGCGGTCATGTATTCGCATCCGTGGCGGCCTACGCCCTCAACCACCGCCAGAGCGCCGCTGTTGCGAACGGCGAACCGCTCACCCGCGCGGCCCGCGACAAATAGTTCGCCAGACGTCGCGCCGTAGAGCACTGTGTTGCCCACCAGAACGTCGCCGCGTTCCGAAGCCTCCGCCTGCGCGGCAATGGCAATGCTGCCGCCGCACAGGCCTTTGCCTACGTAATCGTTGGCTTCGCCGGTCAAGCCGGAAGTTCGCCCCGGAAATCAGGAATGCGCCGAAGCTTTGTCCGGCGACGCCAAAGAATTCGCAATCAACGCCGGTCATTTCTAGATTCGAACTGCCCAACGAAGACCCGAGGCGGCGCAGCACTTCGCCGCTGAAGTGCGCGCCCACGGCTCGATCCTCGTTCGTGATCTCAAAACGGTAGGGGCGGATCGAAAGCGATTCCAGATCGTCCGACCACGCGATTCAGCTCAACGTGCAGCGCGCTGCTATCCTCATGCGGACAGGGAAATTGCGCGGGCGGATCGAGCAATGGGCTGCAGAAGCGACTGCCACGCTTTGTTCCGCCTCTGGCGAGCGCGGCCGCAAGCGGTCGACCGCGCCCAGAACTTCGTCGATGGATCCCGCGCCCATTCTCGCCAGCAGTTGGCGAACTTCGCCGGCCAGCGCGCGGAAGAAAGTTTCGACCATCTCCGGATTTCCGGCGAAGCGGGCGCGCAGGGTTTCATCCTGAGTCGCGATGCCGACGGGACAAGTATTGAGGTGACACTGCCGGGCCATGACGCAGCCGATGGCCAGCAGAGCGGCGGTTCCGAAGCCGAATTCCTCTGCGCCCAGCAGCGCCGCAACCACCACATCGCGGGCAAACTTAAGGCCACCATCCACGCGCAATCGACTCGCGCACGAAGTCCCGCGCGCACCAGCGCGGTATGCGCGTCACGCAAACCGATCTCCCAGGGCAAGCCGGTGTTCTTGATGGAGGTGAGCGGCGATGCGCCTGTGCCGCCGTCGTGGCCGGCAATCGTTATCACGTCTGCGCCGGCTTTGGCCACGCCGGTCGCGATCACGCCCACTCCGGAACTGGAAACCAGCTTGACTCCGATGCGCGCGTTCGGATTCACCGCGCGCAGATCGTAGATCAACTGCGCCAGGTCTTCGATGCTGTAGATGTCATGATGCGGCGGCGGCGAAATGAGCGAGGTCCCGGGCATGGCGTGCCGCAGGCGCGCGATATAAGGCGAAACCTTCGCGGAAGGCAACTGTCCGCCCTCGCCGGGCTTCGAGCCTTGCGCCATCTTGATTTCGATTTCGTCGGCATGCACCAGATATTCCGCAGTAACGCCAAAGCGCGCGGAGGCCACCTGCTTGACGCGGTTGTTCGCCTCCGGACGCTCGTAATAAATGCTGGGATCTTCGCCGCCCTCGCCCGTATTGCTGCGCCCGCCCAGCCGGTTCATGGCGATCGCCAGCGTCTGATGGGCTTCGGGCGAAATCGCGCCCAGCGACATGGCCTGCGTGCTGAAGCGGCTGAGCAGCGAAGTTTCACTCTCAACCTCCTCCAGGAACAGAGGCTGCGCAGGACGGAGCTCGAGCAAGTCCCGCACCGCAACGTTTTTCCTCTCCTCCGAGAGCACAGCCAGAGCCTGCATGATTCTGCTCGGTCGGGCGACTTGATGTAGCGATGCATTCGCCGACCAGTTCCGGCGAATTCGCATGCTGCTCGCCGTTGTGGCGGAAGCGATACAGCCCGGAATCGCGGAACTCAGCCGCAGCCGATCCAAAGCCCGCAGTGTGGCAAGAGATGCACTCCTGCAACAGATCGTCTAATGTCTTGCCGCTGAGAGTGTGTCCGGCATCTTCAAAAAACTCGTCGCACACCGCCGGATCAAGGCCGATGGTTTCGAAGATCTGGCTGTTGCGGTAACTGCTCATGGTGGAGATGCCCATGCGCGCCAGCACCTTGCGCAGACCTTTCTCAATCGCAGCGCGGTAACGCGCAGGTCCACTGAGATCAGCGCGCGCGGCGAGGCCCATTGCCAGATACGGATGCACAGCGCTTGCCCCTGCCGCCACCAGCAGAGCAATGTGATGTGTGTCGATGACCTGGCCCGTCTCCACCATCAGCGGAACATTCCAGGCGCCAGCTTCGGTCATCGCCCGCCATGCGGCTGAAACCGCCAGCAGCGCGGGCAGCGCGGCACGCTTGTCGCTGAGGGCGCGGTCGCTCAACAGGATTGCCCTTCCGCCGAGCCGCAGCCTTCGACGCCTCTTCGCGGATCTCTGTCTAAAGCCTGGCGCGCGGCCTCAACTCCGCCTGCAGCCTCAAAACTGAAGTCGATGCAATGGATGGCAACAGCGCTTCGGCAATCGAATCCATTTGTCCCGCATCGAGCAGCGGAGAATTCCAGCTTCGCATTCTCGCCCAGATACACGTCGAGCGACATCACGTGGCTCTCGCGCAGGGATCGATGGGAGGGTTGGTTACCTGGGCAAAGCGTTGCTTGCAGTAATCCCAAAGAGGACGCGGCAGACTGGACAGGAATGCGGGAGGAGCGTCGTCTCCCATGCTCCAGAGCGGTTCCATGCCCTGTTCCACGAGCGGCTGAAAGAGCATGCGGAACTGGTCTTCGGTCCAGCCGAAAGCAGCCATCAAACGGTTGGCGTCGAGGTCAGTGGGCGCAGCTTTGTTTTCCGCCGGAATCACCGTCGTTGCGGTCCGGGCTCTCTGCGGCCGGGACGCAGCCGCGCAACCTCACTCGGCCGGAAAAAAGTTCCGCTTGCCGGATCGGCGATCAGCATCTCGCCGGGACCAAGCCGCTGCCGTTCCACAACCTGCTTGTCGGAAAGATCAGTGATGCCGACTTCGGAGCCGACGATCAATAACCCATCGGAAGTCAGCGTATAGCGCAGCGGGCGCAGGCCGTTGCGGTCAAGCTTGGCGCCTATGAAATGCCCATCGCTGAAGATCAGAGCGGCCGGCCCGTCCCACGGTTCCTGCTCCGGAGCGCTGCCCGCGAGGAACCCACGCGAGCCCAGGGTCAAGATGTTCATCGTGTTCCCACGCCGGAGGAACCAGGCGCAATGCCGATTCGGCGATGCTCGAACCGCTTCGTACCAGGGCTTCGAGCGCATTATCGAAACTTGCGGAGTCGCTCATGCCGGGCTGCAACAGCCGTGAGTTCTCGGGCAGTGCAAGCTGGCCGCGCAACTTCTCCCCCCGAGCTTGAAACCAGCGCCGGTTGCTGCTGATCGTGTTGATCTCGCCGTTGTGAGCCACGAAGCGAAAGGGTTGGGCCAGCGCCCAGCTGGGTTGCGTGTTGGTGGAATAGCGCTGGTGAAAAACCACGAACGCGCTCTCAAATTCGGGATCACGCAGGTCGAGATAAAAAGGAGCTAACTGCTCAGGCGTAAGCAATCCCTTGTAGACGATGGTTCTCGAAGAGAGCGAACAGTAGTAGCCAGAATCAGAAATGGATTCGAGTTCCTGCCGCAGCCGGAAGAGCTGCAGTTCGAAATCAAAGGATTCCGCGGTGGAGGATTTTATCTGGGAAGACCTGCCGCGAGGCGCGATAAAGCATTGCCGGACAAAGGGCAGCGAATCGCGCGAGCGCGGGCCAAGAATCGAATCGTCGGTGGGCACGTTGCGCCAGCCGAGAAACGAAAGACCGAATTTCGAAACCGCCGCTTGAATCGCATTCCCGGCCCGATCCTCCTGACCACGCTGAAGAAACACCATGCCGACGCCAAACTCGTCAGGCAAGCGAATCCCATCGTCGCGCGCGACCGTCCGAAAGAAAGTTTGCGGAATGGCAACCAGCAAACCGGCGCCATCGCCGCTGCGGCCGTCCGCGTCCACCCCGCCGCGATGCGCCAGGCGCGCCAGAGCGCCCAGCCCGCGTTCGACCATGGCATGCGACGCAGGTCCGCCCAGTTGCGCCATGAACCCGACGCCACAGGCATCATGATCGTTCGAAAAGGTGAGGCGACTTTCCTCCATGGTACTTGTCTAACCTGAAACACCCATCCAAGTACAATCGTCAATTTCGATGCGGTGCATGGATTTTTCTGCATCATCCCGGCTCCGTGAGGCGGTCGAAGGTTTCCTTCAGGTAAAATGACGCATCTTGCCGCTGCCGGCAGCTCCAATGGTCAATCTCTCCGACATTCAATCGGCGCTGGTCCGGGTTCGTAACTCCATCTATGTATCCCCCTGCACTCGTTCTGAAACGTTCTCCGAACTCACCGGCAACTCCATCTACCTCAAACTGGAAAACCGGCAGAGAACTGGCGCCTACAAAGAACGCGGCGCGCTCAACAAGCTCCTAAGTCTCACCCTGGAAGAACGTTCCCAAGGCGTGATTGCAGCCTCGGCGGGCAACCACGCTCAGGCCGTCGCCTACCACGCCTCGAACCTCGGCATCCGGGCAAGAATCGTGATGCCTCTAGCGACGCCGTTGATCAAGGTATCGGCAACGCGCGGCTACGGCGGCGAAGTCGTGCTCCATGGAGCGAATTACGATGAGGCCTACGAAGAAGCGATGCGGCTCAGCGCGCAGGATCACCTCACCTTTGTTCATGCTTTCAACGATGACGCCGTGATTGCGGGGCAGGGAACTCTGGGGCTTGAGTTGCTCGAACAGCATCCTGATCTTGAGGTCGTCGTTGTTCCCATTGGTGGAGGCGGGCTGATCGGCGGAATCGGTTGCGCCTTGAAAGAAACCAATCCCCGCATCAGGGTGATTGGAGTCGAGCCGGCGCGGCTATCTTCGGTGAAGGCCGCACTCTCCGAAGGAAAACCTGTGACCTTGCCCTCGGCCGTGACCATCGCCGATGGAATCGCGGTGCGGCGCGTGGGCGACCTCACATTTCCTCTGATCCAGAAATATGTGGACGACATGGTCACCGTGGAGGAAGAGGAGATTGCCAATGCTGTTCTTGCTGCTGCTGGAACGAGAGAAGACTCTGGCGGAAGGAGCCGGCGCGGCAGCGCTGGCTGCTCTGGTCAATCGCCGCGTTCCCATGCTCCAGGACTCGGACCTAAAGAGCGGGGCGAAGCGCGGAGACAAGCCCGGCAAGAAAGTAGTGGCCATCGTGAGCGGCGGAAATATCGATGTGACGCTGCTGGCGCGCATCATCGAGCGCGGCCTGGTCAAAGATGGACGCCTCGTCCGCCTGCGCGTTCACCTTCCCGATTATCCCGGAGCTTTGCACCGGCTCACCGGCATTCTTGCGCAACACCGCGCCAACATTGTCGAGACTTCCTACGACCGCGCCTACCACAATGTGAATCTAGGTGACACTGCCATCGACATCACCATGGAGACCCGCGGTCCCGACCACATCGCCGAGTTGATTTCAGCCCTCGGCGCCAACGGCTATTCGCACGAACGAATCCTGTAACCTGTAGGTCCAGACGCGGCCGACCTCGACGATCTCCCGTAACCAGCCATCAGAACCCATATCAGACGACCGTTACCGGATCGGTACCCAGCGCGATCCGGAAAGGTACGGTTCGGAACGACCTGTCCGCCCCGAACTGCATCTTAACTGGTAGAGTAGAGAGAGGGTTCTTTCGCTCGGAAACGCCTTAATCGACTGGACCTTGGAGCCATTATCAATTTAAAAGTGAGCTATTTAGTGCGTGTAGGCCTGATGACTGTGTTGATCTTATTCTCTGTGGCTTTTTGCGCAGGTCAAAGCGCCCCGCAGACTCAACCCTCGGACCCTGCCCAACCCGTTCCGCCGCCAGCGGCCAGCTCTTCGAACCAAGATAAGCCGGGAGGCCAACCGCCTGCCCAGGGTAATCCTCAGGATCCCAGCACCTCGGCCCAACCAGATGCAAAAAAGCCCAAAGACGAAAAGCCTAAAGACGAGAAGCCCAAAGACGACCGGATGTTTTACGTGATGCCGAATTACTTGACGGTCGATGGCCAGGCACAAGTGAAGCCAGTCACATGGAAAGAGAAGTTCTCCATGGCAGCCAAGGGCTCCTTCGATCCTTATGAATTCACGCTCGTGGGCATCGTGGCGGGCATCCGGCAAGCGGACAATTCCTCTCCCGGCTTCGGGCAAGGATTCGAAGGATATGCGAAGCGCTATGGAGCGGCCTTCGCTGATCAGGTGGATGGCAACATCATGGTGGGCGGCGTTTACCCCACAATCCTGAAAATCGATCCGCGCTACTTTCGATTGGGTACGGGCTCGTTCCCTCACCGCTTTGGCTACGCCATCAACCGTATTTTCATTGCTCGAAGAGACTCCGGGACGCACATGTTCAACATTCCCGAGTTTGCTGGCAACGCGACCGCGATTGCTATTTCGACCGTCTACTATCCTGCCGCCGATCGCAGTTATTCGTCGAGTCTCTCAAGCTGGGGAACGCAGATGGGCCTCGATGCCTTCGGAAACGAGCTGAAAGAATTTTGGCCGGATATTCATGGCTATTTGCAAAAGAAACACGCCCGCCGCGTGGAGAAACAACAGCAGAAAGCATCCCAATAATGTTTCCCACTCTGGATTCCACCGTTGACCGTTTCATGCCGCAGGGTGCATCCAAACGCCGATTCAGACAATCCAAGTTCGGGTGACGGGCAGGAGTTGTTTGAAAAGCAAAGCAGGGAAGGCCGAGCGGGAGAATACGGATGCAGGGGGAGATTTGAAAGCGATTCGATCGTTTTGCACGGTGGTGGCGCTGGCAGGGATGTTGGCTGCGGCGTCAGCTCAAGCTCAGGAATCAGCGAGCGCTCAGGAACAGTCCCGAGAAGGAAGTTCGCTGACGCCAAGCGTTGCCCTGACCGATGCTTCGTTAGCCGATATTTCACAAAACCAGATTTCACAGAACCAGACTCCGCAAAACCAGACTCCGCAAAACCAGACTCCGGCCGCAGCTTCCACAACCCAGAATGGAAAGTCCTCCCCGCCAGACGCGCCCAGCGCGACTGCCGCAGATGCCAATAACCCCAACGACCAGTTTGGTAAACAACCGAAGAGAATTCTGTGGATCATCCCCAATTACCGCGCAGTCAGCGCCAACACCCATTTGCCTCCGCTGACTTTCAAGGGTGAACTCTGGCTGGCGACCCAGGATACATTCGACTACTCCTATTTCATTTTGGTGGCCGGTCTCGCCGGACTCGACATGGCCAGCAAGTCGCAGCCAGCTTTTGGGCAGGGCGCTGAGGGCTACGGCAAATACTACTGGCACAACTTCGTCGACGGCGGCATAGAGAACTACATGACGGAGGCAATCGTCCCCGTCGTGACGAGAGAAGACCCGCGCTACTACACCATGGGCAAAGGCGGGTTCGTGAAGCGGACCGGTTATGCGGTAACTCGGCTGTTCATCACCAAGACCAACTCGGGTAAGAGCACGTTCAATCTGTCGGAGATCGTTGGAGCCGGAGCGGCCGCGGGCATCGGCAACACATATTACCCGGCGCAATCGAACCCGTGGGTGAAAACCTACCAACGTTGGGGAACGCAGGTGGGCCTGGACGGCATCTTCAATACGCTAAAAGAGTTCTGGCCCGACATCAATCAGGCGATATTTCACGGAAAATACTAATTTCCCGCGTCAACCCCCTCGGAGCGTCATCCCGAACTCGGCGCAGTTCAGCCGGGTGAGGCATCTCCCGTCGACGGACGTCGCAGGTCCGCCGCGAAAGAGCGGTAAACGCTTCCCACTAGAAGTGGAACGCCAACGCCACCGCCAGAGTGCGCGGCGTCACGTAGTGCGTCCCGCTAAAAGTCGACAGAAAGTTATAGAGCGCATAATTGTTTGCCAGGTTGATGGCAGTCAACTGCGCGCTCACTCTGTACCTGTCGCCGTGGAAGATGTTGTCGTGGCCGATCGAGAGATCAAACAGGCTTCGCGACGCAATGCGCGGCGGATTGCGATCGTCATTCTCGGCTCCTATCGCGGGCACCTTGATCAGACTCGACCCGAACTGCGACGCCAGGCACGGCGAAGGCAGCGCGCTGGTCGGAGTGGCGCGGACCCCATTGCAAGTGAATCCAGCCTGGAACTCCTGATCCGCACTGAGCGGGTTCCCGAAAACATCCTGCATGAAGACGGCTGGTTGCCCGTTGATGGTGGTCGACTGCGGGCAATCGTTGCTCGGGCCGATTCCGTAACACGGCGCATTGCCGGCGACCAGACCGCTGTCGTAGCGCCAGTTGAAGCCAAGCCATGGCCCGCGCTTCCACGGTTGGTATTGCAAATGGGTGGTCTCGTTGAACTTCTCGTCGTGGTCGATGCGAAATGGCAGTCCGGCGGCCGTCGATACGGTCGCGCCCGCACCGCCAATCTGAGGCTGAAAAAAGCGCGCCGCCACGCTGGAGAAAACCATGAGCGCTGAGAATCCATGGATTTCCGGCACGCTCACCCGCCCCGCATATCCGGGAATCTTCGAATTGTGCCACTCAATCGGGAACGTGATCGGAGTGTTGCCGAGCACACTGAAATCGTAACCGTTGTGCGTGTACTTCGTAATCCACTCGCCGGAAAATACCACATACTTCCGGAAGGCTTGCTCTAGTCCCACGTGGAATTCATTGCGAAACCCAGGACTGAGCGCCCCGCTCGATGATCCGCAAAGAAGCAGCGGGTTCAAGACGGCATTCTCGCATCCGATGCTTGAAAGAATCAGATTCTCGTTAAAAGGAGATTCCAGCGTGCGCGCGTACGAAGCCCGAAGAATCGTATTGGTCTTCTTGATGTTGTAAGCCGCGCCCAGGCGAGGCTCAGCCTGCCGCGCGGTGGAGAGTCCATTATAGAAATCGCCCCGCAAACCAATGTTCAGCGACCAGTTTCCTTTTGTGATCACGTCCCGAATGTAGAGCGCAAGCTCCTTCACGTCGGTGTGGCCAGTGAAGGTGTAGTAAATTCCGCCACGGGTCAGGTCGTAAGGTAGCAAGGTCGGATCGAAATAAGGATACAGGGATGTGCCGGGCGCGTTCAGGTTGAGAGCAGTGTTCGGCTGGTAGACCCCGGTGCATTGAGATGGACTTTCGATCCCCGCCGCCGGCGCCGCAACATATTGCTGCTGGTCGTTGGAAAAAGTTATGCAGGGCGCGTTGTAAGTCGGATCAACAATGCCGAGCGTGTCATCCTCATCGAGAAACGTCTGTTCGTAGGTGACTCCAGCCTTAATGTTGTTCACCCCTTTGACGTAAGAAAGATCGGAGCGGATGCCCGTGTTGGTGAGCGTCCGGTTCTGGCCCACAGATTGCCTCTGCAAACCTGGCGGCCCGAGATCCGCAAAAGGATCGCTGCTCGGGTAGTAGTTGAAGTCGTCGCGGCGCACGAACGCGCCCAGAGTAAACACTGCGTTCGCGCTCAGCAGACGCGTCCACGAAGGCGCGATATTGAAAGTCCCAATCTTCGAGCGCTGATCGGTCGCTCCAACCGGAACCCCATTCGGGCCCAGCCCTCCGTAGTTGTTCACATCCTGCGCGTCCACCCCACTCAGCCCGCTCCAGGCCGTCGCGTTTTCGCCGTCAAAGGAATTTGGCGTCTGGAACCAGCTCCGGGTGTAGCCGAAGTTCAGATGGATCGAGTCCGCGGCCGAGAGTTGGTAGTCCACGCGATCGAACAGGTTTTCTTCGTTGCCCTTGTCATGCAACACCGTGAATTCTGGCGGATCGAGAAACCGCCCGGTATTCAAACCGCCCGCGGAGATGAAGTTTCCCCAGTTCTTCCCTCCATAAGCCAACTCGGCCGCCAGGTTCGACGTTCCAAACGATCCGTAGGAAGCGGTCACGCTTCCGTGAGGCGGGTTCACGCCCTGGCCGGACCGCGTGGTCGCTACAATCACCACGCTGGTCTTGCCTCCGTATTCCGCCGGAGGCGCGCCCGATATCACTTCCAGTGATTGCACCGAATCGAGCGGAATCTGGTTCGAGAAAACTTTGCTCTGCTGGTCCGTAATCGGCTGGCCGTCGACTGAGAACGAATTCTCTGCGTGATCCCCGAGTCCGTGGAACAGCCCATTGGAATCGGCAGCGATTCCCGGCGTCGATTGTGTCACCAACGCACTCACGTTCGAGGTGGCGCTTTCGAGGGGAATCCTTTGGAACGAGTTCCGGTCGATGTCGGAATGGAAAGTCGAATCGTTTTCGACCAGGTCTCCTCCCGCCTCAACCGTTACCGAAGTGGTCGACCCCGAAACCTGCAAGGTGATGTTCACGCTGACGGGCACGACCGACCGCACGTCCACGTCTTGCGCGGTCGAGGCAAATCCCTCCGCCTTCACCGTCATGTGATAGGGATTGAAGGGAACGTTCGGGAGGCTGAAATTCCCTGATTTATCCGTGGTAGTTGATCGGGCGAAGTGGCTGACCGGATTATGAATGTCAACGGTCGCATTCGGCACAACAGCGCCGGTGGGGTCGAGCACGGTGCCGCTAATCGATCCGGAACTTCCGCCTGACTGCGCGACAGCCAAGCCGCCGGCCACACAGAACGACACGGCAAGAATACTAACAATCAACCGCTTGCATGAGATAAACATGAGTCCTCCCGAAGCAAATAAAGAAATAGGGACCGCCCGGCATACAACGCCGGAGCTTTGGTTCTTAAATTTGTAAGGAATCCCTAGACGGCAGGAGGACCACGAATGCCCAAGTCAAAAACACTCAACCGGGCCTTCGCGATTACTTCTTCTTCTTGCAGCTGACCGACCGTGGCAAACACTGGGCGGGCCTGGCTGCAACTCGCAGTGGGCGTGGTGCTGTGGGCCACCACGCAAATGGAGCAGGAGGCGCTCTCAGTCTTGTTCGGATGGTTGTGAGTAGACTCTGCTACCGCCGTCCACAACATCAAGGACAGACAGAGCCAAGTCAACCATCGCGAAGTAAACCGCATACGTTCCTGCATTGGGCTAGATTCTCTTCAGCTTATATCGGTTGTCTCCTCAACGCAATGCCCGGCAAGTTACTATGGGAACTGGCTCGTAGCGACGGCGTCCCGCCGGTTGTCAGGCGGCGTCAAACAAAAGCGTCTTCACCTGTTATGTTTAACTCGTAAGACAGCCATAAAAATTTCACAAACGAGGAAACGCATGTCGGAACCAACTTACGAAGAACTCAAAGCCAAATTGTCCCAGTTGGAAAAAGAAGTCGAAGTCAAGAAGCGCAGCGGCGATCTCATCTTCAAGGTCGGCGAAAAAGGCGGCGTCAGCGTCTACGGGCTGGGCCGCTTCCCGGTCACGCTCTATTACGAGCAATGGAATCGCCTGCTCGGCGCGGCCGAGGACATCAAGAAGTTCCTGGAAGACAATAAGTCCCGGCTAAAGCTTAAAGAGCAGGGCTGAGCCGCAACCGGCTTGCCTAGGGCATAACCGCTGCTCGTTGCGAGAGAAGACGCGCCGCCCGGTCATTCGGAACTACCCCCTGCTCACCGGACAACTTCCTCAGAGGTGCACCTTCGTATTCCTCATAGGAATACGAAGGCCGGCCGTCAGGCGCAGGCCCGACCGACACGAACTCCACAGACTTGACCGTCGCCGGGATTTTCGCTCCAAACCAGCGAGGATCTTCCCGCTGAGTCCACGTCACCAGCGCTAGCACCGCCCCGGCGGGGTAGTCGTGTTGCGAATGCGTTCTTGCGTATCCCACCGCAAGGTCATTGCCATACAAAGTCGACATGGTCGAATCCGCTTTGTTGATTTCCGAAGTAACGACCTTCCATTGCAAGGGATTCGCAGGCAGCCCAGCGGCGAACTCTCCCGCAAGCGACGCGTGCTGATTAATTTCCGCGGAGACTTTGGGTTCATCCCTCGAACAGCCGGGCATACTGAGCACGATCATACTGAGCACGATCATGCTCAGCACGGTAAAGGTTACAGTGCGGGGGAAGTAAACTGCTTTCGTCGATGGCCCCATGATTGATCGCTTCATTGATCGCCTAATTATCGATGGCCTCATTGTTGACCTCGGATCGGCGCCGTAAATACATAATCAGTGCCGTGCAAGGGGCTATGGCAGCCGACGCATTCGCTGGTGAAATTCTGATCCTTCCCGTACGGCTTCAGGTCAGCGCCTCGCCATCTCGCCCATCCCCATCCCAGCGTTCTGGCATATTTCCTGCTGTCCCGCACCATAAACTCCACCTGAAAGAACGCTCCCGTCCGCACCCGACCTTTCCCATCCGGTTGTTCGAACCATGCCACCTTCGCGAATGATGTGCCATCCGGCCACGGGTCGATGTGATTTTCCGCGATCGCCTTGATCGCTACATCGTTCCCAAGAATTTCCCTCATCGTGTGATTGTCAAAACGCTCGGTGCTGCTGATCGCTCTCCAGTTCTTGTAATCCGGAATGAAGGGAATGCCGTTCGGCGCTGGCGCCACCTCCGGTGCCGCGCCGCCTGCCTGCACCCAGCTGTCATATTGTTTGTCGGCGGCGCTGATCTCGTCCGCTCCGGCCGCTTCGTTGGGCGGTGCGGCGGGGTTGAGATATTCCTTCAACGTTGCCAGATCCTCCGGCGTGATGCCAGATTCGGTGTGGACCCGCTTATACGCCGGCAGCGGCATCGCGCCCAGTTCGATCTGGCTCACGGACTCGAAGAGCGCCGCCTTTTGCTGGCCAGCCGGTAGCTTGCCGATCTCCGAAAAGTTTAAGTGTTTCCTTGCCTCTCTCACATCCCTGGCGACCATCCAATAGGCAGGTGAGGGCTCGTCAAACCACGACAATCTCGTTTCGTTCGAATGGCAGTTGTAGCACGACCTCTTCAGTATTTCCTTCACGTGCGGCGGCGCCTGCAGGTCAGCCGTAACCGGTGGATTGTTTAGCTCCGGTCGAATGAATTGCATGCCCACGAAGCCCACAAACAAAACGGCCGCGATCCATCGAAGTGTTTTAAAGCGAGGTTGCATGTGCTGTTCCTCAAATTGGTGCGTGATGGCCTGTGAAATTTGATGCAGGCGAAATCCCAGGTGATTCTACGGCGCGAGGGCCAGGAACCATTTGATCGACGGCGGAAATATTTGGAAATACTTTGGGGAAAGCTGTTGCTCTGGCACCAAAGTAGCAACGGCGGTCCCGTCCATAGGTTGTCATCTCCGATGGCAAAAATTGACCGTGAGAGACGCCAGTTCAGGCTATACTAGCTAGACTGTGCCCAAGTACTCCATCGTCGTCCCCCTGCACAACGAGCAGGAGAACGTCACCGACCTCTATGATCGCCTCAAGGCGGTGATGGAGGCGGCCGGTGAGACCTTCGAAATCGTGCTGGTCGATGACGGCTCGAGCGACCACACCTTCGCCATGCTGCGCGAGATTGCGGCCGTCGATAGCCGCGTCACCGTGGTCAAGCTCCGCCGCAACTTCGGGCAAACCGCAGGACTGGCCGCCGGTTTCGATCACGCCCGCGGCGAGTACATCATCGCCATGGATGGCGACTTGCAACACGATCCCGCCGACATCCCCATCTTCCTCGAAAAGATAGCCGCGGGTTACGACATCATCAGCGGCTGGCGCAAAGTCCGCATCGACAACTTCTGGATGCGCCGCATCCCTTCCCGCATAGCCAACTGGATGATGGCCAAGCTGAGCGGCGTCGATATTCATGACTTCGGCACCACCTTCAAAGCCTACCGCCGCGAGATCCTCGAGCAGGTTCCGCTCTATGGCGAGTTGCACCGCTTCATTCCGGCGCTGGCCTCGTGGTATGGCGCGTCGATTTGTGAAGTGCCCATCCGCAACGTGAACCGCGAGCGCGGCGCTTCGCACTACGGCATCACGCGCACCTTCCGGGTCTTCTTCGATCTCATCACCATTCGCTTCCTCCTGCGTTATTTGTCCCGCCCGCTGCACTTCTTCGGGACCTTTGGCCTGCTAAGCCTGTTCGGCGGCAGCGGGATCGTAGCCTGGCTCGGAGCGGAAAAGTTTCTGCGCCACGTTCCAGTCATGGCCGCGCACGGTCCGCTGATGATGCTGGCTCTGGGCCTGCTGCTAGGCGGATTGAACATGCTGGCCATTGGCCTGCTCGGCGAGATGCAGGTCCGCCACTACCACGAGCCCCGCCACCGCGCCCCCTACTCCGTCGACCGCGTCCTTCGCTCGCAAAACGAAGAGCACAGCGTCTCGGAGTAGATTTCAGCTGACTCCTACTCCGCCAAAGTGAAGTTCACTGTGACCTGGGTTTCGACCGCGAGGGGGATGCCATCGAGCAGGAAAGGTTTGTACTTCCATTGCTTGACGGCTTCGATGGCGGCCGGGGCCAGCAGCGGGTGTCCGCTGATAAGCTGAACATTGGCTACGTTGCCTTCCTTATCGACCGTCACCTTGAGCACAACCGCGCCCTCGATGCGCTGGTCCTTAGCATCCTCCGGATATTCTGGCTGCACTTTGCTGACCAGTAGTCCTTGCATCACGCCTTGGGAAACTCGAACGCGCCGGGGCATTGCGGGAGCCGTTGCATCCTCCGGATTCGAAGAGGCGGCGTCGCCAGGAGCATCGCCCGCGACTCCCTGCGCAGGAGATTTCCCGGAGAGCGTGAAGTTCACGGTAACGGTAGTGGACACTTCGACGGGGTCGCCGTTGAGCAGGTAAGGTTTGTACTTCCACTGCTTGACCGCCTCAATGGCGGCCGGGGCAAGCATGGGATGTCCGCTGAAAAGTTGTATCTTCTCGACGTCTCCCGATTTACTGATCAACACTTTTAGGACTACTGACGCCTGTATATGCGCCTGCCGCGCCAGCGGAGGGTAGACGGGAGCAACCTTCGTGATGATTTGACCTGCCATCACACTCGGGCCGACGGGCTCGGCCTGTGGACTTGCTTCCTGCGACACTGCCGCGCAGCTGAAAGTGCTAAGACTAAAACTGAGAAGCAGAAGGGATACCGTCAAGCGCCCTGTCATTGTGACCTCCATGCGGACTAAGAAACTTCCAGCAATTTTAAATTTCGGATTACACCGCGGGCTATGCCGCAATTGTAGCTGACAACAAATTAGACTGCCCCGCGACCTGCCTTGTTCCCACCGCTGCGTCCTCCTGCAAAGATGCGCGGAAAGACCTCCTGTTCACTCCCACCGCGCCGCCGGCTGCCCGAGCCGCAGCCATTCGATAAAGTCCGTTCCCGGAGGCACGCCTCCCAGTTCGCGCAGCCGGGTTGCATTTTGTCCCCGGTGATAGTGGCTGTGCATGGCCGCCTGTGTCAGGGCATGCCGCACGCTGATCTTTAGCGGCGGCTGAAACCACGGCACTTCAATAACCTCCGCCAGCCGAGCCTCGTCCAGCCGGCCGAGCATTGCGGCCATTTCCGAGTGATACTTTCGCGCAAAGGCCTTCAGGTCGGCCATGTTCGCGTAATCTTCAACCTTTGTGATGCTGAATTTCGTCTTCTGCCCTTCCACGACCCACAAGAAGGCCGACTGCACCACATGAATGTGATGCAGCTGCTCGCGAATCGCCCGGTCCGCCAGCGCGGCAGGGCAGGCCTCGCACGCGCGCCAATGTTCCGCGTCCGCCCATTCCTGATGCCAATAGAGTTCATTAAGATATGTGGTCATCGACTCCTCGGCGTGCCATCGATTATAGAAGCCGGCGCGTTTCCGAGTTCCTCCCCCACAAAAATGGCCAGCCGCCGAGCGTATAATTTACCGTTTGGCTTCTCAGGAGTAATTCGCCATCATGGCTCAAACCACGCAGCACGAATTGCAACTCGCGCGCCGCATGTCGCGCCTCGGTACAGAGACTGCTTTCGAAGTTCTGAACAAGGCGCGGGCGCTCGAGCACCAAGGCAAGAGCATCATTCACCTGGAGATCGGCGAGCCCGATTTCGACACGCCCGCGAACGTCATCGAAGCCGGCGTGGACGCGCTGCACCACGGCTGGACTCACTACGGCCCCTCCGCCGGCCTGCCCGAACTGCGCCAGACCATTGCCGACTACATCAGCCGCACCCGGGGCGTGAAAGTTACTCCCGAAGAAGTAGTGGTCGTACCCGGCGGTAAGCCCATTATTTTCTTTACGATTCTCGCTTTGATCGATGAAGGCGATGAAGTTATCTATCCCAACCCCGGCTTCCCGATTTATGAATCGATGATTCACTACGTCGGCGGCCGTGCCGTACCCATTCACCTGCGTGAGCAGCGAGATTTCTCCCTCGACGTGGACGAACTCGCCCCGCTCATTACCGATCGCACCAAACTCATCATCCTGAATTCGCCGCAGAACCCGACCGGCGGCGTCATGCAGCGTCGGGACGTTGAGCAGGTTGCCAAAATCATCGGCGACCGCAACATTATGGTTTTGTCCGACGAGATCTACAGCCGCCTGCTTTTCGAAGGCGACCATTTCTCCATCATGTCTGTCCCCGGCATGCAGGAGCGCACCATCCTGCTCGATGGTTTCTCAAAGACCTACGCCATGACCGGATGGCGCATGGGCTACGGAGTGATGCGCGCCGATCTTGCCGCCAACATTACCCGCTTGATGACCAACTCCAATTCCTGCACTGCCAGCTTCACTCAAATGGCGGGCATCGAAGCACTGCGCGGCGACCAAAGCTCAGTCGAGCACATGTGCGGCGAGTTCAAGCACCGCCGCGACCTGTTCGTTGCCGGCTTGAACAAGATCAAAGGTTTTTCCTGCCGCATGCCGAAGGGCGCGTTCTACGTTTTCCCGAACATCACCAAGACGGGGTGGAAGTCGAAGCCTCTAGCCGACGCTCTCCTCGAGCAAGCCGGAGTCGCGGCGCTTTCTGGTACCGCCTTCGGTGACTTCGGCGAAGGCTACCTGCGCTTCAGCGTCGCCAATTCGCTCGAGAACCTGCAACTGGCGCTAGACCGCATCGACGAATGGACCAGGAAAAATCTCTAAAGCCGGAGCGCTGACCCGAATAATTTCATGCCAGCGAAAAAGATTCCCGCACGAACAAGAAAGCCCAAGTCAAGCCGTCCGCACATGCCCGGCTACGGTCTGCCGCAAGGCAACAAGGGCCTGCTCCCGTGGAGTTGGGCCGAACAGCGCCTGAGGAAATCGCACAACTACTGGATTACCACGGTCAAGCCCGGAATTTCGCGTGACAAAGCTTCGAGCGGAAAACCTTCGCCGCACACCATGGTGGTCTGGGGTCTATGGCAGGATGGCGCCTTCCTGTTCAGCACCGGCAGCAAGTCGCGCAAGGCGCGAAACCTGGCGAAGAACGCCAATTGCGTGCTGGCCACGGAAGACGCGCATGAAGCGGTGATCGTCGAGGGCAAAGCTGAAATCGCCGGTGTGCCCGCGCGCCGCAAGTTCCTTCCTGCCTGCGAACGCAAGTACAAGTTCGACATGTCGAACATGAAGCAGGAAATCCTCGCGATGAAGGAACCGGTTTTCGCGGTGCGGCCCAGGGTCGTGTTTGGTTTATGGGAAAAAGAATTCGTAGGGAAGTCGACGCGCTGGATTTTTCCCCAGCGCTCATCTTCTGAGCACTGATCTTCTGAGCACTGATCTTTCGAGCCTGATCGTCCGAACGATGATCCTCCCAGCAAAGATCGAAACGGCGGAGAGCCGTGCCGGCTCTCCGCCGTTTTCGTCTCAGCAATCAAACTCTGGTCACAACGAGCGCAGAAAGTTCAACAAATCCTGCGCTTGGGATGGTTTGAGAGCGTTGTATTTGCGGATCACCAGGTTCGCCTCCGATCCGCTGCTGCTGTGCGATTGAATGGCCTGGATCAGATCGCTGGTGCGGCCATCGTGCAGGAAGAAGAGGCGTTGACCCAGTCCCCAGAGCGGCGCCGTGCGGAACTGGTCGGGACCGGCCGCGCCTTGATGGATGCCATCGGCCAGCCCCGTCCCCATGAAGTGCAGAGCAAAATCGGAATAGGGGCTGTAGGTGACATTGGACATTCCCGTGTAGACGGAAGGACCAGTCGTCAGAGTTGGCGAATGGCAAAGGTTGCAGCCAATCGTGTTGAATTGCAAGGCTCCGTTCTGCGTCGACTGAGTTGAGGGCCCGGGCGTCGGCGGAGCCGAGAGACGGCTGAACGCAGCAAAGTTCACCACATCCGAAGACATTTCCGACGCAGTGCCGATCGGAGTGCCGAAGTTGGAGCTGTTCACATTTGGGTTCAACAGGTTGGTGGCATCTTCCGGAGATCCGTTAAATACGCATCCCGCGACCGCGCTGCGCTCGTTGGGAAAATTCTCGTTCGACACTCCTTGCTCCACGTTGTAGGCTTCTCCCACAAAGATCAACAGCGATTTGTTCTGCGCCTTCCAGCCGAAGCGAGTGATGGTACCGTCGTTTCCGCTCGTGTTGAAGACGCCTCCGATCTTCAGCGCCGCCCTGGCCGACGCCGTAGCGGTCAGGTTGGCCTGCAGATTGGCGTCGGGCGTGGCCTCCACCAGTCCCAGCCCAAAAAGCGGCGTAGGCGTGCGGAAGATCACATTGTCGGTAGAGAGCGCAGTAGTGAAGTCAGGCTGCGCCAGGGTGCAGCCTGACGCGTCGGACCGGCCGGCTATGGTGTAGAGGTCGTGCACTCCGCCATCGAGAGCGCCGGTAGAAGTCTTGATAAAGCGGGCTTCGAGTACAGGACCATTCGTCGTGATGAATGAGGGAACCGCGTTCAATGCGCCATCAAGCGTAGCCAGCGCCACCTGCGGATTCGCAATCGGGTTCTGTGGGCTGGTGAGGCCCGGGCTCGAGCCGCCAATCGTGGGCTGGGCATGGCACTGCGCGCAGCTATTGCCGTTGAAGGTAGGTCCCAGGCCAACTCCCGTTTCACCCGTGATGCCGCCTGAAACCGAGTCGACTTCCTGAAAACGAAGCTGCGCCTGGTTGAAAAAATTCTGCTCGTTCGAGTTGAGGGTTGAATAGTAACTTCCAGCCGCCGCCGGCCCCGAACGCGGGCCGGGATCAGTTTGTGCGTGAAGGGGTGAGATGGCAATAGTCGCGAATGCGAAACCAACAACCGGGACGATCACGTGGACGATCAGATTCGTCGATTTCATGGTGCACCTCCGTGCAGGGTGAGAGACACACTTCTAGTGCAGCTTTGTTTTTGGGCGACGTGGCGCGAGGTTGGCCTTTAGCTGTTCGTTACAAGTTACGGTCCGGCGAGAAGGCCGGTGCCGCACCTGCCGCGAACGGAACAGCGCTGTGGGAGCGGAATCCCACCAGGGAAATCTCTCTTCAGGCGAAGAGAGAGGATCGAACGTTGGTGGAACTTTAGGCCGGAAAGGAAATCTGGTCAACGGCCCGGAAGTACATTCCTGTTGTCGACGGATATGTGCTTCGCCGGGCCGGTCGGGCATGTCCGCGCCCGCGTATGATATTTTCGATGCTTCGCACGGTCAGGTGTGGAGTAACTATTACCTCGTCTAACCTCACTCATTTGGAAGGCAACTCATGGAGAAGAAATTCCGCGTTTTTGCAACCTGCGATATCGGAGAAGCCATCAACCTGCTGCGCAACCGCGGCTATGACGTCGAAGTCTATTCCAAGCCCGAAGCGCCGCCGAAGAGCCTGATCATCCAGAAAGTCAGCTCCGGCATTGACGGCCTGATCACCACGCTGCGCGATCCCATCGACGCGGAAGTTTTTGGTGCAGGTAAGAATGAAGCAGGCAAGAACACGCTGAAGGTCGTCGCCCAGTACGCCGTTGGATTCGACAACGTCAACCGCGCCGATGCCAACCGCTTTAAAGTTCCTTTCACTAATACCGCAGATGTTCTCACCGAAGCCACCGCAGAGTTTGCCTTCTTCATGCTCGGCATGCTGGCTCGCAAGATGTGGCCCGCCGAACACCTCACGCGCGATAACCAGTGGGGATACTGGCATCCTTACCTGCCGTTTCTGGGCGACGAAGTCACCGGCAAGACTATAGCCATCATCGGCACCGGACGTATTGGCCTGGCCATGATCAAAAAGTGCGCCGGCTTCGACATGAACATGCTGTGCTACGACCCGGCCTACGAAAATCACGACTACATCAAGGCCATTCAGGAAGTCATGGACTTGCGCCACGCCCGCGGCATCTCCCGCGAAAAGAACTGGATCAAGTATGTAGGCTTCGAAGCGGCC
The DNA here is from genome assembly GCA_963827005.1 of uncultured Acidobacteriaceae bacterium. GTDB lineage: Bacteria > Acidobacteriota > Terriglobia > Terriglobales > Acidobacteriaceae > Sulfotelmatobacter. Next base: position 830,676 of record CAWGZD010000001.1, on the reverse strand, counting down.
CTGCGCGAGGCCGACTTCGTCAGCGTTCATGTTCCCCTGCTGCGCCCCGGCGAAAGCGCGACGCCAACCTATCATCTATTCAACGAGCAAACCTTGCGCATGATGAAGCCGACCTCCTACCTGGTCAACGACTCGCGCGGCCCGGTCATCGACGAACTTGCACTGGTAAAGGCCCTCCGCGAAAACTGGATCGCCGGCGCAGCCCTCGATGTCTACGAAAAGGAACCTCTGCCTGCCGACTCGCCGCTGCGCGATCCCGCGATCGCCGACCGCTGCCGCCTTATGCCGCACTTTGCCAGCGCGGCGCGCATCACCCGCCTCTCCACCGATCCCGACAAAGGCATGGCCGGCCGCTGCGTTCAGGGATTGATCGACGTGCTCGAAGCCAACTATGGCGGCGATCTTACGAAAATGCCTTATGTAGTAAATAAAGAGGCGTTCGGAAAGTAAACTGCCAGTCCATAGCGCCGAGGCTCTGCCGGGTCTATATTGACTCATGGCAGATCTGTTGAACTCTGAATCTGGCGGTTCAAAATGATCAAACAATTCCTGCTGCTGCTGGGCGTGATTGCCGTCATTCTTTTGGCGGTGCTTTGTTCTCTCTACATTCTTGATCTTGTAAAACTTGCCGACCTGCAGACTGATCTGCGCAAGGTTCTTGGGCTCATCGGCGTGGCCGCTGCTGCCGGAGTGCTGGTCACGCTGCTCATGCGGGCCGCCCAAAAGAACTAGTCTGAACGTTCATGAAACTTGCCGTGCCTCGGATTGCCGCTAGTTGCGCAGTTTGATACTTTGATTGTCATCCCGAGCAAGCGTTCTTTGCGCCGCGAGGGATCTGAGCGAGCCGCGCGATGTGTCGCGTTCTTTGCGACACATTACTCGCGCGTTTGGCTCGCTTCCTTATCTAACTGCGGCGCTAGCAAATTGCCGCTAAAATAGAATGTTGTCCATCTGGCCCCAAGGATTCGAATGAAAAAACGAGCCTTTGCTCTCCCTGTTATCCTCCTGCTTCTGACTCCCTTCATCTCCGCCGAAACCGGTCCCGAGAATCAACTCAAGTTGATTCCGGCGCCCAAGGAAGTACAGCAGCACGAAGGCAGCTTTCACGTGAAGCCCACTACCAGAATCCTGGTGGAGTTTGGACATCAGTCGGAAGACCGCATCGCTGCGGAAACCCTGGCAGAAGAAATTCACGACCAGTCCGGATTAAAGGTAGCTATCACCGGCTCCAAAGAGAAAACCAAGCAGGTTCGGAGCACCATCGTGTTGGCCCGCCTGCAGGACCGCAGTGTCCGGGATTTCCTGGCGTCGAAAGGCCTTAAGGCAGATTCCATTGGCGACCAGGGCTACCTGCTCTTCTCCGACAAGACCCACCTGATCGTCGCCGCCAACACCGGGCAAGGTTTGTTTTACGGTGTGCAGACGCTGCGGCAGTTGTTGCGCCAGGACGACGGCAAACTGATCTGTCCCGCGGTTGGCATTCGCGACTGGCCCAGCATGGAATGGCGCGGCGTGCAGGATGACATCAGCCGCGGTCCCATCCCCACGGAAGACTTCATGAAGCAGCAGATCCGCACTCTGGCTGCTTACAAGGTAAACCTCTTCGCTCTCTACATGGAGCACGTGTTCGATTTCGCCAGCCAACCCTTGTTGGCCCCAAAAGAAGCTGCGCTCACTCCGCAGGAAATTAACGCGCTAGTCGACTACGCCCGGAGTCTCTACGTCACCATTGTTCCCGAGCAGCAGACCTTCGGGCATCTCCACCACATGCTGAAGTACGAAGTCTATTCCGAGGTAGCCGAGCGTCCGCACGGCCATGTGCTTACCCCGACGAAGGAACAGTCCTACGACATCATCAAGGCCATGTATGCCGACCTGGTGCCGCTTTTTCCCGGGCCGTTTTTGCACGTCGGAGGCGACGAGACTTTCGAGTTGGGCCACGGACAAACCGCCGCACGAGTTGCTGACGTCGGTCTCGGACGCGTCTATGTCGATCACATGCAGAAAGTGTTCGGCATTCTTCAGCCCTATCACAAGCAGCTCATGTTCTGGGGAGACATTGCGCTGAAATATCCGCAACTGCTCGGCGTTCTGCCCAAAGATATGATCGCCGTCCCCTGGGACTACGACGCCAAGCCGAGCTTTGAGAGCATCATCAAACCCTATCGCGATGCCGGCCTGCGCGTCATCGTCGCTCCCGGCGCGAACACCTGGAATCAACTTTGGCCGGATCTCGATGTGGGCTACATCAACATCCGCAACTTCGTTCGCGACGGTCAAAAACTCGGCGCCATGGGCATGCTCAACACCACCTGGAATGACGATGGCGAGGCGCTCTACGGAATGGCGTGGCCGACGCTCATCTTCGGCGCCGCCGCGGGATGGCAAGCCGGCGAGTCGAGCATCGACCAGTTCAAGAACGATTACGACTGGGCTTTCTACCGCAACCGCAACGCCACCTTCCGCGACACGCTGGAGAATCTGGATCTCGGGCACCAGGCGCTCGCTAAGATCCACGTCGAAACCGAGACCGATGATTTGTTCTGGATCGATCCCTTCACGCCCGAGGGATCCCGGATGATGCAGAAGCTCGCTCCCGCCGCTCCTGAGATGCGTTTAGGCGCCGAGCACGCGCTCGAGTCGCTCTACCGCAATCGCGCCCAGGCCCATGCCAATCAGCAAACCCTGGCCGACCTCACGCTGGCCGCCTGGCGCTGGGACGCGCTCGGCATGAAGGTCGAATTCACGCAAGAGATCAACAAATTCTATTGGGATGCTTTCCAGAATCAGGCCGATGCCGACCGCGTGGGCAACGATCTCGAAGAGATCACTGCCATCAACGCGCGCCTCGAAGATCTGCGCGACGCGACCACGCGCCTCAGCCAGATGTACCGCGCCGCGTATCTCCGGGAATACGGAACGTACTGGCTGGATAATGTCCTGGTGCGCTACGACGACCTCGCCCGCGATTTTCAGAACAAGATCGTCGCCGTACGCCAGGCGCGCCGCCAATACGACGCAACTAAAAGCCTGACCCAGCCCCAAGAGTTGGGATTCTATTTGCAACCGTAGAGGCAGCAATCAGCAATCAGAACGTTACAGGTGAGTCCCCAGGTTTTGCTGGCCACTAGCCACTGACCACTGTCCACTGAATTCAGAATGTTCTCCAACCGCACCAACTGGAAGCTAACCCGCAATCGTCTCACCGAAGCGCTCGAAGAAGTCAGGTCAAGCGGCGCCCGAATCCTCGATCTCACGCTTTCCAATCCAACCCGCGCAGGCTTGCACTACGACGAGCCGCAAATTCTGCAATCGCTAGCCTCGCCCCACTCGATGGATTACGACCCACAGCCGAAAGGCTTGCCCAGCGCCCGCGCCGCCGTTGCCGCGTACTATCAAACTCAGCACGCCACCAGCCTCGATCCCGAACATCTGATCCTCACCACCAGCACCAGCGAAGGTTATTCCTTCGTCATGCGCTTGCTCTGCAATCCCGGCGACGAATTGCTCGTTCCTAAGCCCAGCTATCCTCTTTTCGAATTTCTCGCCGACCTGCAGGACGTCACGCTCGTCCCTTATCCCCTCATCTACGACCACGGATGGCAAATGGATTTCCCTTCGCTGCAGAAAGTCGTCACCAAGCGCACCCGCGGCGTCGTCGTCGTTCATCCCAACAATCCCACTGGTTCCTACATTCATCGCCATGAGCAGGAGTCCCTCAATCGCTTCTGCCATGAACACGAACTCGCCATCATCGCCGACGAAGTTTTTCTCGATTACTCTCACGATCACGTCTCCCAAGAAAGTTTCGTTGCGAATCAGGACGTGCTGACCTTCACCCTGAGTGGAGTCTCCAAGATCTCGGCCCTGCCGCAAATGAAGGTGGCCTGGATCGCTACCAGCGGCCCCGCGGCACAAGTCGAAGCAGCCCAGGCACGTCTCGAAGTGATCGCCGACACCTACCTCTCGATGAACGCCCCGATCCAGTGGGCGACCCCGGCATTGCTCGATCAACGCAAGAGCATTCGGCAGCAATTGCTCGATCGCACGCTCGCGAATCTAGCCGAGCTCGACCGCCAGCTGGCCGCGCAAAAGACTTGCCAGCGTTTGCACGTCGAAGGAGGATGGTACGCGGTACTGCGCGTCCCCGTAACGCAGACTGACGACGAATTAGCCGTCGATCTGCTACGCCGCAAATCCGTGCTCGTGCATCCCGGCCACTTCTATGACTTCCCCAGCGACGGATACCTCGTGCTGAGCCTGATCACGCAGAAAGCAGAATTTGCCGAGGCCTTGCGGCGAATATTGGAGATGTGAATCTAGAGAAGTGAATCTGGACATGTGAAACGATAGACCGATCTCCCCGGCCCTTTGTCATTCCGAGGAGCGGAGCGCCGAGGAATCCTGGTTTTCTCGCAGCCGGCAAGAACCCACATCCCTCGCTCCGCTCGCGATAACAATTCCTACCGCTTCACCAGAAACGGATTACTCTCCCGCTCTTCACCAATCGTAGTGAGCCCCCCGTGTCCCGGCACAACCACGGTGTCATCCGGCAAAGCGAGCACCGTGCCGCGAAGCGACTGCATGATCTTCTGCATCGATCCCCCGGGAAGATCGGTGCGGCCAATCGACCCGGCAAACAGCGTGTCGCCCGCAATCAGAGTTTTCTCGGCAGGGAAGTAAAGGCAGATGCTGCCTTCGGTATGCCCCGGAGTGTGCAGAATGCTGGCCTCGTGCGCTCCCGCCTTCACCGTGTCCCCGGTACCAATGCTCTGATCGATCTTCACTTCGCCGGGCGCGGCCACACCAATCCATGTGGCCTGCACGTCGAGCATCTTGAGCAGCGGATAGTCGTTCTGGTTGAGCAGGATCGGCGCTCCCGTAGCCGCGCGCAATTTCATCGCGCCTCCCACATGGTCGATGTGAGCGTGCGTGATCACGATTTGCTTAACCTGCAGCTTATGCTTCGCGATGAGCGCGAGCACGTCCTCAATATCGTCGCCCGGATCGATCACCATCGCTTCCCGCGTCGTCTCGTCGCCAATGATCGAGCAGTTGCACCGCAGCGGCCCGACCGGAAAGATTTCGTGGATCATTTCTCCATTGTAACGAGTCCTGAGTAGCGAGTCCCATGTACCCAGAGCCGGGTAGCGATTCAGTTTGAAATGGTTTTGAAAGGGCGCGGCTTCAGACGCGCCGTTAAGTGCCCCGAATCAATCGCGGCTTCAGCCGCTGAGGGGGGCCCCTGATGTATTCGCTTCCGAACTAGCTTCAGACTTGCCTAGAAGGGCCACTGGCGAGACAATACGCCGGACGTGCCGGGAGGTTCCGTGGCCAAATACCGTCAGCATGGATATCAGGACCGTGACCGCGACCAGAAGCCACGCAAGGAGTCCGGAGAAAAACCCGCGTCGGCGCCCGCCAAGCCCGCAAGAAACGACTACAGCATGGGACCACGGCCGGTGAATATGCCCGGCACGCGCGCCGTCTCCCGCTGCGCGCAATGCGGCACCGTGCTGCAGTCAATTCCGCCGGCCGGCCTGTGTCCCAAGTGCGGGTTCGAACTTCATTCCTGCAAGCAGTGTATGTATTTCGATCCCGGAAGCCGCTTCGAGTGCATGCAGCCGGTGAAGGAACGCGTGGCGAAAAAAGACGCCCGCAACGAGTGCAACTTCTACGAAATCCGAGTCATCCGAGAGAAAGAGACTTCCACGCCCGCCAACCTTCGCCCCAACGACGCGCGGCAGGCGTTTGAAAATCTGTTCAAGAAGTGATTGGAGTTGCGATGCGAGACGTTCTCGCGTGGATCAGCGTCGTTTCCGCTTTCTTGCTTAATCCCTCCCAAGCCGTCTTCGCCCAAAGCGCCGCGCAAGCCTCCGACGCCCACAAGGTTGTCATCGAGAGCTTCGTCATCTCCGGCACGCGGGCCGTTGACTCGGCGGAGCTCGCCGAGATCACCAACAGCATGTCCGGATCGACTTTCAATGACGATTCCGACGAGTTGAGCGAGCGAATCCGCAACCAGTTTCAGGATCGCGGATACTTCAAAGCGGAAGTCGAAAAGCTGGACATCAAAGTCATCGACCCGCTGGCTTCCCCCAAACCAGTCCGCATGGAAGCTCAGGTCAGCGAGGGCGGCCGTTACCGATTGTCCACCATCGACTTCATCGGTAACCACGCTCTTAGCTCTCAGGAACTTCGGGCCGATTTCCTGATCAAGACTGGCGACGTGTTCACGAAATCCAAGATCGCCGCAGGTTTGGAAGGTATGAGACGCCTCGTGATTTCCCGCGGCTTTTTGGACTTTACCGCAATCCCGGACACGAGCTTCGATTCCGCTTCAACCGTAAACCTGAACATCAAGGTGGATGAGGGCCGGCAGTACCGGATGGACAAGCTCGAAATTACAGGGGCCCCGGAGGTCGGAGACAAGCTGCAGGCCCGCTGGGAACTCGAACCAGGGGCAGTCTTCGATGCTGGCTACGTCAAGGCTTTCCTGGAAAAGAACAGCTCGTTGGTCCCGGCAGATTTCGTCGAACGGACTGGTGTGAAATTGTTGAAAGATTGCAACAGCTCAACCGTTTCCGTCCATATCCATCTAACGCAGGACCCGCAGCACGCGGCCCTCGACCGCACGAAGCAGGTGCAGTGCCCGGCATCCGAGGAGAACAAGAAATCAAATTAGCCCGGCGCAGCGCTCGCCTTCTCACGGTTTCTGCGTTGGCCGCAGCAGAATCTCACTCACAAACGACTGCGCACTCTGCGTAACCAGCATCCCCACGGCATGCGCCACGTCCTCCGGTTGCAGCATCTTTCCCGGATCTTTCCCCACATGCGGACTAAGCTCAGTATTCGTCGACCCCGGACACACCACCGCCACGCGAATATTGTGCCCTCGCAACTCCTCCGCCAGGGAATAGCTCAGCCCATTCAATCCCCACTTCGATGCCGCATACGCCGCGCCATTCGGCAGCGCGTTCTTCCCCGCCAGCGAAGAAATATTGATGATGTGCCCGGACCGCGCCCGAATCATCATCGGCGCAAACGCGCGCACCACATAGTAAACGCCGCGCAGGTTCGTGTTGAGGATCTGCTCCCACGCTTCAGGAGCCAGCTCGTGCAGCGGCCCGCCAAACCCGCCAATGCCCGCGTTGTTCACCAGAACATCGACGCGCCCGAACAACCCTTCGACGCGCCTGGCCGCGGCTTCCACCGATTGAAGGCTGGTCACATCGCAAGGCACCACCTCGGCCTTCCCGCCCGCCTCCGCGATCGCCTGCGCCGTAGCTTCCAGCGCAGTTCGCGTGCGCCCGCACAGCACCGCCGTAGCTCCTAAGCTCGATAACTTCTGCGCAACGGCGGCGCCAATGCCGCGCCCCGCGCCCGTAATCACCGCCACTTGTCCTGCGATTGGCTTCACGTCATCCCTCGATCCTTATTCCACTCGATCCTTAATCGACTCAATCTCTACCCACTGGAAGTTTATACAGTTGAACTTTATCTCCGCCAAATGTATTCACATGGAAGAGCCTCCCGTTCTGCCATCGCAGCGCGGGACGCGTCGAATTGGGTGAAAAACAGGTTTCGACGTCGCAAGGTTTTGAAGTTTCAAGGTTCTCAACCTTGAAGCCTTCGAAACTTTGAAACCTTGAAACTTTGCCTCGTGCGAGGCTATCCCTGCATCGCAACTTGTGCATCTTATACAATAGCTGCGGGGGCTGGCAGGGAAGTTGCTTGCCTTCGGAACAAGAGGTACTTATAATCCGGCAAACCCAAAGTGATGGGTGAGTCGGTCTTCGTCTCACGCGAATTGAAATTGCCGATCCCGGAAAGATCCAAGGAGCCATACTGATGAAAAAGATTCTGGTCACGGTTGTGCTTGGGTTCGCTGCGCTGGCAGCGGCCCAGACTGCACAGTCACCCCAAGGACAAGCAGCACAACCGTCCGCGTCCCCGGCGCCCGCAGCGGCTCAGCCGGCCCAGTCGCAACCCGCCACGCCCGCCACGCCAGCGCCTGCACCGGTTATTAAAGATCCGGCCGAATACAACGCTTACATGGGCGCGCTGCAGCAGAAGGACCCCGCCACCCAGATCAGCGGCTTCGAAGCCTACCTCACCCAGTATCCCAACAGCGTGATGAAGGCCGCCGCCCTGCAGGCTCTCATGCAGGATTACCAGCAGACCGGGAACCAGGCAAAAACCATCGAGACCGCCACCAAGCTCGTAGCCGTCGATCCCACCAACGAGCGCGCTATCTTCTTGCTCGCCTACTTCGATCGCCTGAAGGCTCAAGGCGGCGACCCCAATGCCCAGCAGGATCTCGTCGACGCCAAGAAGTACGGGCAGATGGGATTGGATGGCCTGGCAAAATTCACCAAGCCTGATGGCACCTCCGATGCCGACTTTCAAAAAATGAAAGACCAGATGACGGGAGTGTTCCACGCCGCCCTCGGCATCTCTGAACTTACTGCCAAAGATTATGACGACGCCCGAAAGGATTTGCGCGCCGCCGTCGACAGCAGCCCTGACTTTCAAAAAGATTTCAGCGTGGTCTATCCTCTCGCACTGGCCTACGCGCCTACTCCTCCAGATCCCAAGGTTCCGCCCGATTCCGTGAACGCGATCTGGTTCGCCACCCGCGCCTCTATCGTGGCCCCGAACCCGCAGTATCAGGGCTCGATCGAGAAATACGCCAAAGGCCTCTACATCAAGTACCACGGCGGAGACGACGGCTGGGCCGACGTTCTGGCTCTTGCCAAGGCCAACCCCGTCCAACCCGCTGGCTTCACCATCAAGGCCGCTCCCACGCCGGCTGAACAGGTGAAGGCCATGGTGGCCTCCAAGAAGCCTGAAGACATGAACTTCGCGGAATGGCAGTTCGTCTTCACCAACGGCTCGCAGGACGATCAGAATACCGTCTGGAACGCCATCAAAGGCAAAGCCGTGCAGATGAACGGTACGGTCATAAAGGCTACCGCAACTGAATTCGATATCGCCGGAAGCTCCGACGACATCGACGCCAAGAAGGCCGACATCACTCTTACCTTTGAAGATAAGGTGCCGCTTCGGCTGATCCCGAAAGAAGGCGCCAGCCTTGACTTCCAGGGTGAACCCTCGGCATACACTCCGAGCCCGTTCATGATGACCATGGAGAAAGGGAAGTTGCTGAAGGCCGCGACCCCCGCTCCAGCGGCCAAGAAGACGGTTCACAAACCCGCCGCGCAATAGCCATTGCGCTGCAACCAAAAAAGAGGCAGCCCGCAAGGGCTGCCTTAGTTTTTTGAAACAAAACGAAAAACCGCGCCTAGCGCACCGCCTTCTTATCGAGAGACAGCGGTCGCGCACTGCGCGGCGGACGTTTCGCTCCATCCCGAAGCTGGCGCACATCGATCTTCAGCTCATCGATGGTCCGGCTCAGCGTATTGCGGTGCATCCCCAGCTCGCGGGCGGCGCGGCACTGGTTGCCCTTATTTTCCTGGAGAACGGTGAGGATAAAACGCTTCTTGAATTCGCGCACTCCCTCGGAATAAAGAATGTTGCTCTTGTACATCTGCAGAATCAGCGCTTCCAGTTGATCTTTCACGTTAGGTCTCTCTCTTCCTGAATATCTTTTTTTAACTGCCAGCCAGCACAGCATTTATTTCGACTGCGAAGCGGGACTTCCGCCCAAGTCCCTCGGGGCGCGATGCAGAAAGTCCAATCCCTCGTTGAACCGCGCCCGCAAATCTGCCGGCGCAACCCACATCGCGGCCCTTCCCACCACTAGGAAATACGGCGCCAGCACCGACTTCTTCAACATGGCTGAGGTAGGCGTAAACGCGGTCATTCCCATCAAGACCACGGTCACGATCAGAACTCCCTTTGCCAGCCCCAGCAACCCACCCAGAAATCGGTCGAACCCGCTCAGGCCCGCCGCCTTCATCAGCTTGCGCGCGATCCTGCCGGCAATGCCGAACACCAGCAGGATCGCAAAGAAGATGACCAGAAAGCTGACAATATCCGCCAGCCACCCGTTCTTCAAAAACGTCATGAACCACGCCGACAGGCCCGGATACTGCCAGGCCGCAACAATATACCCGACCACCAGCCCGGCCATGCTCAGAGCCTCGGCAAAAAAGCCATGAACCGCGGCCGAAATCACACTCAGCAGGATGATCACCACACTCATCCAGTCCGCCGCGGTCATGCCGCTCTCCTGCCTGCCACTCGTCTTCGAACGAAGCCGCGCAGAACTCTTCGCCCGCCCTTACCTCTACACATCCAGCTTGTGTCCCGTGACCTGGAAATAGGCGTCGAGATACTTCTCGCTGGTCCGGCTGGCGACCTCGGCCGGCAGAGCAGGCGCAGGCGGCTGCTTGTTCCAGTGAATCTCTTCCAGGTAATCGCGCACGTATTGCTTGTCGTAGGATTCCTGGGAACGGCCGGGTGCATACTTATCCGCGGGCCAGAACCGGGATGAGTCCGGCGTCAGCACCTCATCCGCCAGCGTGATTCCCTTGGCGGTCCGTCCAAATTCAAATTTCGTATCGGCGATGATGATGCCGCGCTGCCGCGCATAGGCCGCAGCCTTCTTATAGATCCGCAGCGTGAGGTCGCGCAGGTGGCTCGAAGTCTCCACGCCCAGAACTTCGCACATCCGGGCAAACGAAATGTTTTCATCGTGGCCGCTGACCGCCTTCGTTGACGGTGTGAAGATCGGCTCCGGAAAGGCCTCGGATTCACGCAGCCCCGCCGGCAGGTCGATGCCGCAGACTTTGCCCGTTTTCTGGTACTCCTTCCAGGCCGAACCTGAAATATAGCCGCGCACCACGCACTCGATGGGAAACATCTCCGCCCGCTGCACGATCATCGACCGTCCGCGCAGCGTGTCGGCGTACTTCTGCAGAGCCTCCGGATAGCGCTCCACATCCGCGGTGATTACATGGTTTGGAACGATGTCGGAAAGGAAGTCAAACCAGAACAGCGAAATCTGGCTCAGCACGCGCCCTTTCTGCGGAATGCCTGTCGCCAGCACGTAGTCGAAGGCGGAGATTCGGTCAGTGGCCACGAACAGCAGGCGCTCACCATCTAACTGGTATACGTCGCGCACCTTGCCGCTGGCGTGAAGGTGGAGGTCCGGGAAATCGGTCTGCAGTACGACGGGATCGAGAAGTTTAGGGCTCATGTTTTAAATTTAACAGGGTAAGGAGCGAGGCGTATTCTAGACTCTCAGAAATTTTTGTCAACGGCAGAGATCACTGCCCACAAGGAAGTCCGTATCCTGTTGACCAGGAATACATTGGACCCTCAAATCCTGAAGAAACCCAGGCTTCACCCGCCAGTTCCCAGCGGACGGTTGTGGAAAACCTGAGGATGAGCGTGGATAAAGCGGCTGCGCCGTCTTCTGGCCGCTTTCTTCCTCGACCGATCTGCCTAAAATGATCAACCTATAATGCTCAGCCAGCCGTCGCCGAACCCGGGCCTTGCCGCAGTCGCAACCCCGCCCGGTAAACGGCCCCCGCCACGAAGCATAAGCCAGTTCCCGCCAGCACCAGCGTACCCGGCTCAGGTATGACCGACGCTCCTTGAATCACATTGAACTGCGTCGTCCCACTCACCAGCACGCTGGTCTCGTGCATATTTCCGATTCCCTGGAGACCAATTCCGGTGAACCAGTATTCGTCCGTGTTCCCGATCTTGTGCCAGCGAACCGGCCCGAAGCTTCCTGAAAAAAGCACGCCATTCGGGAGACCGTCGGTTCCGTTCGTCGTAATCGTGTACGTTCCCCCGTTGAACAACGCCAACCCAAAGATGCTCCCCGAGGTCAGCGCCCCCGTCGTAAAAGTCACCGTGCCAAAGTCCCCGGTATACACCATATTTCCCGAACTAATGCTCGTAATGGTCGAGGTCATCGACAGCGTCTCAGTCGTCGGGTTGAACGTAATCGTTCCTCCCGTGTTGGTCACGTTGTAGATATTGTTCAAGTTGATCAGCAGGTTCGCGGAGTTAGGCGCAGCCAGGCCGTTCGTGAAAGGTAAAACCACTCCGTTCGCGAAAGCCGGCGTGGAAAGCACCATCATTCCCAGCAAACCAGCCACCACAGCCAAATAGCGACTCGGCTTCATACAAGTACCCCCAAATCGATGCGGCCAACAATTCTACTCCCGTTCTCCCACTGTCAACGAGCATATTTATCGCCCGCCGCGCCCTCGGGTTGTCATCCTGAGCCCCGCGCGGCCCAGCGCCTCCGCAAAATACCACGCGGAGGACCCATGCAATTCCTGGACACCATCCGCGCAAAGCTTCAGGGAGAGCAGCGCTTGAGAGGAATGACAAAGGTTTCTCGCGCGTCCCGCGGGCGCCCGACGACCGCAATCTCCCCTTGACCCTCAGTGGTAAAATGAATACTAGGGATTCCCAAAATTCCTAAAAAATCAGGCGGAGCCACAAGCTCCGCCTTTTTGCGCTTTGGGCGCAGAAATCAGGAGCTTCAATGTCGAAACGCCCCGGTCGCCCCGACGACCCCACGAGCCGCGGTGCAAAGCGCACGGGAGAACGTTCGGAAGCCGCGTTCCTCTACCAGGCCAGCCAGCGCTGCTTCGGCATCTCCAAGCCGTGGGGAGACAGCGAGCGCTACGACTTCATCCTCGACAACCGTCCGAAGCCCGAAGTCCGTCTCTTCCGTATGCAGGTCAAGGGCACCGAGGCTTTTTACAAGGGAGCCTACGAAACCCAGGCGGTGCACCTGGTCGGCGGCGTTCTCACCCCATACACGAAGTGCGACATCGACTTCATCGCGGTCCACATCATCCCGCTGAAGATCTGGTACATCATTCCCGTAGAGGTCTGTACGCCGCAGCCCTTGCTCCGCTTCTACCCGGGCCGCGAAGCCAAGGGGACGCGCCTAGAACAATACCGCGAAGCCTGGCACCTGCTAGATCCCCCACTCCCAAATCCCCCTCTAACTATCCATGCCTGCATCGATCCCGACTATCCCGAGGAAGGTTACCCGGAAGGATTCGAAGAGGCTGACTTCCGCAGGCCACATTTCTCCTGTCATTTGCGGGAAGTGGGCGAAAGCGCCCTAACCCCGTCTCTTCCAATACCCCGGCCTCCGACGCCCATGTGCAACGGCCAGCACGAGCGTCCGCCGCGCGTCGCACCGATAAAAAATCTTATAGGGAAATTCGCGCAGCGTATATTTGCGAAAGCGGGAATAGTATACCGGCCAGCGCTCAGGAGATTCCTGGACTAGGGCGCGCTCAACCGCGTTTTCGAATCTTTCCGCTGCAGGGAAGCTTCGCTCCCGATACCAGGCGTAAGCTTGCGGTATTCTTCTTCCGCCTCGGGGTGAAACTCGAGCGGTTCGTCTGGCATGTAAGGCTACTTCGGCGGGAACATCTCGCGAGCTTTGCGCTTCACTTCCACCACGGAACTGTTTTCACCTTGCCCGACTCGATTTCTTCAGCCCGGCGGGCCACTTCGTGCTGCCATGCCACTTCCGTCTCCAGATCAAATCCCAATCCCTCGTCCAAGCTATCGATCAGGGAAGCGGCCAAAGCACCGCGATCCTCCGGCGGCAGAGCCATGGCTTTTTTCAGAATTTCGTCCACTTCAGGCGAAATGCAGGGATTCTAGTCCCCAAGCCAATGCCCGTTCAACGTAAAAACCTGGAGTTCCCGAGTATCATCGACCGAACTCCAAGCCTTTCCTTTCAATAGTTTACCCCCACCCAATCCCCCAATTCCCCGCTAAACCCCGTTTTTCCCCCATTCATTGAGATAAGGATGCGCATCTCCTTAGCCTCCAATAACATCAGTAAATACTAAAGACCCAGGGGATAAGTGTACGAATCAGGTTCAATTCCCTGGGAGAGCCACAAGTAACAGGTTTTGTGGGTTAGGATCTTCAGGTGAAGCCAAGGCAAGTTTCCGCCAAGCTGTTTCCGAAGACCAAAGACCTGAGACCAGTTTTAAAAGGCCGAAGCCCAAACGCCGAAGCCCGAAGCCCGAATTCAGGAGCCCGAAGCTAACATGCGCAAGCCGATCAAGTACGTAGAAAAAGCAGTCACCGTCGCCGCCAAAGGCGCTTGGGTTGTTTTCGACCGCTTGAACCAGATCAAGCAAAACCCCTCGCCCACCCCGAAATGGTCCGACAAGCCTCTGCTCAAGTCCTACGAGAAGTCGAAGCCGCCGCTCGGCTGGCCCCGCTCCACCGATTCGCTCTGCCCCAAGTGCGTCCCTGAAATCCGCCAGCAGATCCTCGACGGCAAACTACCGCACGAAGTTCTGATGAACGAAAAGATCGGCGAGATCAAGGCCACCATCGTCGAGCGCGACGGCAAGATCCTCATGGTCAAGGACTGCCCCAAACACGGCCACTTCGAAGACGTCATGTCGATCGACACCGACTTCTCGAAGCACCTCGAAGACGTCTTCCCCGGCCGCGACATCGCCGCTCATAACGACGAGAAGCTCCACCATCACGGCTCTTCAACCGTGAAGTACGGCCGCGGTTCGGTCTTGACCATCGACCTCACCAACCGCTGCAACATGATGTGCGATCCCTGCTTCATGGACGCCAACCAGGTCGGCTTCGTCCACGAACTCACCTGGGAAGAAATCAAGACCATGCTCGACAACGCCATCACCATCAAGCCGCGTCGTCAGATGAGCGTGCAGTTCTCCGGCGGCGAGCCCACGTTGAGCCCGTACTTCCTTGACGCCGTTCGCTACGCAAGAAAAGTCGGATACAACTCGGTGCAGGCCGCCACCAACGGAATCGAGTTCGCAAAGAGTTTTGAATTCTGCCAACAGGCAGTAGAAGCAGGAATGCGCTACGCCTACCTGCAATTCGACGGAATCGGCAATGCCGCCAACGCCCACCGCATGGTCGGCAACCTGTTCGACGTAAAGTTGAAAGCCATCGAGAACCTCCACAAAGCCGGAGTAGAAATTGTTCCAGTTGTGACGATCGTCAACGGCATCAACAACGAACAAGTAGGACGCATCATCAAGTTCGCTCTGGATAATCCCAGAACAATCAGCTTCCTCAGCTTCCAACCCGTAAGCTTCACCGGCCGCGACGAAGCCGTAACCGACGACCGCCGCCAAGCGCAGCGCTACACACTAAGCCATCTAGCCCACGACGTAAAAAACCAAACCGGCCTAGGCGAACCAAGCCGCGACTGGTTCCCCATCTCCTTCATGGGAACATTCAGCGACTGGGCCGACCTAATGCACGCCAACGACGTAAAAAACGACTGGGGCCAACTATCGTGTGGTTGTCATCCAAATTGCGGGACGGGGATGGCGGTGATGATTGATAAGGAGACCAAGGAAGCCGTTCCCGTAACCGCGTTTCTGGCGGGTGATCAACTGGCCCGGGATATCGCCAAGGTGAACGATGCGGCGCGGGGGAAGTTTTTGACTGGGATTGGAATGGGATTATGCCTGATGAAGAATTACGATCCGTTCCAGTCGCCGACTCACTTTAAGCTGACGGATCTTCTGAAGAAGTTCGACAAGAACTATCACATTACGGGAAAGGACTACGGCAAGGTCGGTCCCGACCGAACCGTCGAGGACGTGATGAAGCGGCGTACCACCGACCGGTGGAACTTCCTGTTCATCGCTGGGATGTGGTTCCAGGATCTGTTTAACTATGACTTCCGGCGGACGGAGCAGTGCATTATTCCTTATGCGACGCAGGAGGGGGAGATTTCGTTCTGCGCTTACAACACGGGTGTGGGGTGGCGGAACATCATCGAGAAGATGCACATGACCGCGACCTTGACCAAGTGGTATGAAGAGCATGGGCGGCACGAGATTTTCGCGGGCGGCAAGAAAGTGCAGATGGACGATGAGAAGCATTCACTGCTGCTGCGGGAAAACATTGTGACCACCGAACTGCAGCACGATCTGGATAATCTGGGCATCGCGAAGAACGCGCGGGAAGAAAAAACTCGGGCGCGGGACGCAAAACAGAAGGCTGCGGCCGAGCTTCAGGCGCTGTCAGTGGATCATGCGGAGACTCCGGTGGCGGGGCATCGCGGTCCGCAGAAAAACGATGAGGCTTACAACGCGCGCATGGCTTCGCTGTACCGCGAAGTCGTGTTGAAAGAAAAACCGGCAGTCGCCGAGAACGGATTTATTCCGCTGGGCGCGCTGTCGAAGCCGAATGGGAATACGACGGCGGCTGCGAAGCCGGAAGTTGGGGAGCCGGTGGCGGGAGACTAGTCAGCTTTTAGCTCTTAGCTCTTAGCTTGAACCAAACGGGCCGCCTTCGGGCGGCCCGATTTGTTTTGGTCCGGTTGCACTGACGGGGCGGGGAAGCTGGAGGCAGCGCTTTCGCCGTGGGTGCAGGCGTCGCTTCGCTCCTTCCTGCGCCCACGGCTCTCGCGCTCCCCACCCGCTTGCCCACGAACTGGCCGGCTGCGTCGCTTCGCTCCTTGCAGGCCAGTTCGCCCGGGGAACAGGAGCAATACGCCCGTCCCTACTCTGCGCGCAAGGCTTGCATGGGGTTGATTTTGGTGGCGCGATGTGCGGGCAGCCACGCGGCGGCTAGGGTCATGACTACGACTGCGGCGACGGCGGTTGTGATGGCGGTGGGGTCGAGCGGGCTCAGCTGGTAAAGCAGGCTCTTGAGAATGCGCGTGGAGCTCAGGGCGATGGGAATGCCGATGGCGAGGCCAATGACCAAGAGAAGCAGAGACTCGCGCAGGACCAGCCACAGCAACCTGCGAGATTGCGCGCCGAGGGCGAGGCGGATTCCCAATTCGCTGGCGCGGCGGGCTACTGAGTAGGAAAGCAGGCCGTAGATTCCGATGCAGGCAAGGAAAACGGCGATGAATCCGAAGAAGCTGGTGAGGCGGGCAACGAGTGATTGCGTCGCAATGGATTGATTCACCTGGTCGTCGAGGCTGGTCACGTCATCCACGAGAATGTTGGGATTGATCTCGGCAATGGAGTTTCGAACGCGGGAGATGATTTCGCGCTGATTTGCCCGGGAAGCGTAACGCACGGCAAAGCTGCCATAGAAGCCGGGGTTCTGGGTGCAGGGGAAATAGGCTGCCTGCAAGGAACCTTCGTCGAGCGTGATGTATTTGGCGTCCTTCACGATGCCGATTACTTCGATACTGCCGGGATGATCGGGCGTTTCTCCAATGGCGAAGCGCTGGCCGATGGCTGATCCATGGGGGAAGAAGCGGCGGGCCATGCTCTCGTTGATGACGGCGACCTTCGGCGAATTCTGCGTGTCCTGAGCAGTGAAGGTGCGCCCTGCAAGGAGAGGAATAGCCATGGTGGAGAAAAATCCGTTGCCAACGATGTTGAATAACACCTGATCGGAGTTCTCGGGGATTCGCGGAACGCCCTGGAAGAGAACAAGGTCGCTCCAAGCGCCCTGATTGAACGTATAGAAAGCAAAGCTATCGGACTGGACGCCGGGAATCGCCTGGACGCTGGACTCGATCTGCTCCTGAAGGTGGACGGAGCGGATCTCGTCCGGTGAATGATGGGGAAGATTGGCGGTGCTGGAATCGAGCGAGAAAATGAGGACGTTGTTTTTGTCGAAGCCGGTGTCGGTGCTGGTGAGATGGATGAGGCTGCGCACGAAGAGTCCGGCGACAACAAGAAGCAAGACGGAAAGTGCGATCTGACCGACGATGAGGGAACGTGCCAGCGTGCCTCGAGTTGAGACCGAGGAACTGCCGCGGCCATCCTTGAGTGCGGGCGTGAATTCTACTCCCGTCGCGCGGAGAGCGGGCAGGCAGCCGAAGAGCAGCGCAGTGAGAACGGTAAGCCCGAGAGTGAAGGCAAGCACAGGCAGGTCGGGAGTGATGTTCAACGGGAGCGGGTTGGGGCCGGGCGTGGCCATTTGAAGCAGGAGAATGCTGGCTTTCCATGCCAGCGCAAGACCAGCGGCGGCTCCCGCCACGGAGAGAAGCACAGACTCAATGAGAAGCTGAAAGATGACGCGTCCGCGAGATGCACCGAGGGCCATGCGCACGGCGATTTCGCGACTGCGGGCAACGCCGCGCGCGAGAAGCATGTTGGCGATGTTCGCGCAGGCGATGAGGAGCACCAGCGCGACAATTGTCATAAGGATCTCGAGCGGCAGAGA
Source organism: uncultured Acidobacteriaceae bacterium (assembly GCA_963827005.1). Taxonomy (GTDB): domain Bacteria; phylum Acidobacteriota; class Terriglobia; order Terriglobales; family Acidobacteriaceae; genus Sulfotelmatobacter. The sequence continues at coordinate 812,574 of CAWGZD010000001.1, read as the reverse complement.
AAACGCGGCGCGCAAAGGGGAAAACCCGCGGCTTCCGGGCGTGAGGTCGACGGCGGAGTGTGCGATCGCCTCGATGTGGTTCCGCGAGGGCTGGGGGCCGAGGTAATCGCGCATGATCTGTTTGAAGAGAAGGTTGGCTTCGGAGCTGGCCTGGGTTGGTTTCACATCAGGCTTGAGGCGTCCGATCAGCAGGAGAGACTGGAAAAAACCGTCCGCGAGACCGTTGCGGCCGGGGGAGATCTCCTTCTCCATGGAGAGCGGAATCCAGAGGTCGGCCGATCGGGCGACCGTAGTTCCAGAGAAGCCGGGGCGCGCGACGCCAATCAGGGTGTAATCGTGCGACTCGAGGCGAATGGTTGTGCCGAGTGCGGATGCGTCGCCGTTGAAATGGTGTTGAAACCACGCATAGCTGGCGACCGCAACCGGACCGGCGCCGGGAGCCTTGTCGTCGGCCTCAAGGATGGTGCGGCCGAGAAAGGCGGGCACACCAAGGACGGAAAAGTAGTTGCCGGAAACAAGATCGACGTGCGCGGTTTGGTACGCGGAGCCGGCGATGGAAGCTTTGCTGGTGAATTGGGTGCTGTTTACGGCCGCTATTCCTACATAGGATTTGGCCTGGCGGCGGAAATCCTGAAAAAAGGGATAAGAGAAGAGTTGCGTGTCGCCGTCTGGGACCGACATGGTCAGGCCCTGGATCCTGCCGTCGCCAAACAGGACAAGTTCGCTCGGATTCTGGACGGGCAGAGGCCGGAGAAGGATGGCATTGACCAACGTGAAAATCGCAGTGTTAGCTCCGATGCCGAGGGCGAGGGAGAGCAGAGCGATCGAGGTGAAGCCGGGAGACTTGCGCAGCTGGCGAAGGCCGAACGGGATATCCTGTACAAGATATTGGAGCCACCGCGTTGCGGGGCCTTCGCGGCTTTCGCGGCATTCTTCTTTGATCTGGTCGATGCCGCCGAACTCCAGGCGGGTGAGGCGACGGGCTTCGCTTTCGGGAACGCCGGAGCGCATCTTTTCGGCGACCTGCGATTCGAAATGGAAGCGCAACTCCTTGTCCAGATCCCTTTCCAATCGCTTGCGAGCGAAAAGCCTGCCAAGCCAGCTCATGAGATTTCCTCCAGCGTTCCGTTGAGAATGAAGGCGACGACGTCGGTAAGCCGGCTCCAGTTCTCGGTTTCGGCCTTGAGATGGGCACGCCCCGCGGCAGTGAGTTCATAGAACTTGGCTTCGCGGCCGGTCTCGGACTCCTTCCAGGCGGCTTTGAGCAACTTCTTGTATTCGAGCCGATGAAGTGCTGGATAGAGCGAGCCCTGTTGCACTCTCAAAGCCTCGCGGGACATCTGCTGGATTCTTTGTGCGATGGCGTAGCCGTGGATGGGGCCGAGCGAGACAATCCTGAGGATGAGAAGATCGAGGGTGCCCTGGGGGAGATCGAATTTGTCTGCAGTGCTCATACCTATGGCTTCTACATATACATCTTTATGTGTAGAAGGTCAAGGTATGGCAAGAAGGTGCGTTTTGACAAGGAAGCGAGCCGAACGCGCGATTAATGTGTCGCAAAGAGCGCGACACATCGCGCGGCTCGCCCAGATCGCTCGCCGCGCAAAGAACGCTTGCTCAGGATGACAATAAAACTACACGACTACCAAACAAGTGCGTCGTGGATGCCCGCATAAATCAAATTAGGGGAGCATGTTGCCGATGCGTTTGATTTGGGCGCCGACGGCTTTTAATTTTTCTTCGATCTTTTCGTAGCCGCGATCGATGTGGTAGACGCGGTCAATTATTGTTTCTCCGTCGGCTACTAACGCGGCGAGGACGAGGGATGCGCTGGCGCGGAGGTCGGAGGCGAGGACGGCGGCGGCGCTTAGAGGGGTTTTGCCGCGGACTATGGCGCGGTGGCCTTCGATTTTTATGTTCGCACCCATGCGGACTAATTCCTGCGCGTGCATGAAGCGATTCTCGAAAATATTTTCGGTGATGATGCTGGTGCCTTCGGCTTGCGTGGCGAGGGCCATGAATTGCGCCTGCATGTCGGTTGGGAAGCCGGGATATTCTTCGGTGTTGAGGTCGGCGGCGGTGAAGGGATTGTCTCCCATAACGCGGACGGAATCGGCGGTGGATTTCGTTTTGACTCCGGCTTCTTTTAGTTTGCTGAGAATGGCTTCGAGGTGAGCGGGATCGCATCCGGCGATGTTGAGGTCGCCGCCGGTGAGGGCTCCGGCGATGAGGAAGGTGCCGGCCTCGATGCGGTCGGGGATGATGCGATGGCGCGCGCCTTTCAGTTTGCTCACACCTTTTATTTTGATGGTAGAGGTTCCTGCGCCGTGGATGTTGGCTCCCATTTTGTTGAGCAGGTCGGCTAGGTCGACGACTTCGGGTTCGCGGGCGGCGTTCTGGAGGATGGTTTCGCCATCGGCTAGCGTGGCGGCCATGAGCAGGTCTTCGGTGCCGGTGACGGTGATTTTGTCGAAGACGATTTCTGCGCCGCGGAGACGCGTGGCGGTGGCTTCCACGTAGCCGTGCTCTTGCTTGATTTTTGCGCCGAGGAGTTCGAGGCCGTTGATATGGAGGTCGATGGGGCGCTGACCGATGGCGCAGCCTCCGGGGAGCGAGACGCGGGCGCGGCCGCAACGGGCGACTAATGGGCCGAGGACCAGGGTGGAGGCGCGCATGGTCTTTACTAATTCGTAGGAGGCTTCGGGACTGGCGAGATTTTTGCAGTGGATGGTGGTGCGGTGCTGGGCGCGTCCGTAGCCTAGTTCGACTTCGGCTCCCATCGCGGCGAGGAGATTGCGGGTGGTCTGGATGTCGCGGACTTGGGGAATGTTTTCGAGGATGACTGGCTCGTCAGTTAGGAGAGCTGCGGCCATGCAGGGGAGTGCGGCGTTTTTTGCTCCGCTGACGCGGACGGTGCCGAGAAGGGGAGAGCCGCCGCGGATTACCAGTTTGTCCATGGAGTTGGGTTCGTGGGTACGAGTTATTTTAGCGGGGAATTGAGGTGGGGGTGGTAATCGGAAGGGTGCGGGTTACGGAATTCAAAATCCCCACCCTCTCGCAAAGTACGCGAGAAGGATGGGGCACCCGGCTCAGGGGAGGGGGATGCGGTAAAGATTGCGTTGGATGTTGCGATTGGTGAAGGCGTAGACGTCGGGCGAGGGGCCTGGGACAAAATCCTCGACCTGGTTGAGGGCTGGCAGCAAAGTTCCGATTTTCGCGACATCGGCTTCCGATCGAATTCCGCCGGGCGGCAGGGATGGGAGGCTTGCGCCGTGTTTCAGCGGGATCGCATATACATGTCTTGATTTTGCCGTCCCGTTCTTGGCGGAAAGAATGAAAGAGAAGTAGATGTAGTTGCCATCGCGCGACCAGGAAAGGTGGCAAGCATCGCAGAGACGGACGGACGTGCCGTCGCTTAGATGGTAAGCGATGACCGTGGCAGGAGGGTCTTCGTTTTGCACTGGGACGAAAACTGAAATCCACTCCCCGTCCGGGGAAGCGGTCCCGAGATGCCAAATGGGCATGAGTTTCTGCAGTTGAGTGCCATCGGCTTTCATGCGATAGGCGAAGCTATGACCATGCTCCTCGCGTTGAAAAACGATGTCTCCGGTTTTGAGCACCTCGATTTCGTTGTCATCGGCGCCGGAGGTCAGCTGTTTGGCGGGGGAGCGGTGGTCGGTGCCCAGCACCCACAAGTTCTTATGTCCGTCGGAGCCTTTTGCGACATAGAAAATGCTTTTGCCGTCGCTGGAGACAGCATAGTCCTCAAATTTGACCCCCGAAAGAAGGTCACTGCTGTCGCCGGTCTGCAAGTCGAGACGGATTAATTCTTCCCGTTGCTGTTCTTCTTGCTGTTCTTCTTGCTGTTCTTGGGAAGCGCCTGGAGAAGCTTGGACGCGGCTGCTTCGCTGATAATACAAAGCAGTTCCGTCGGCGCTGAAGCGCGGATAAAAGGAATAGCCTTCGGAGGAGATCTGGCGATCGCCTTTCTGATCGTGCAACCAGACGGTGCTTTGCGCTGTTCCAACCGAGGCGATCAACGACTTGCCATCGGGATCGACAGCGAATCCATCCTCTTCGGTGGGGCCGGAGGTGAGCTGCTGCGGGAGACCGTCAGGAAATTTCATGCGCCAGATATGAAATCCGGCGCTTCCGGCGTTGCTGTTGAGATACATCCACTTGCCGTCGGGAGACCAGCCTGCGGACGTGCAACTGCCCTCGGGGCCGATCGAATTCCCCGCTGAGCTGCCTTCGAAGGGAAGCAGGCGGCAGCGTACCCAGCTGATGGGGCCCATTTCAGCGACCAAGATCCACTTCTTATTCGGAGATGGATAGGAGCGGTGGACCATGCCTTCGGGCTCCGCCGGAAAATAAATATCGTGCTCTTGCGCGCGGGTGGATTGGGCGGTTACGAGCCCCATGTGTCCTTCACCTCTGAGTTCGCTGAACAGCAGCCACTGGCTGTCGAGCCAGGTCAGCCCGGTCGCGTTCGGCAACAGCAGTTTGGGATCGCCGCCGGTCACCGGCACTTCATAGGTGTTCCAGCTGAAATTCTGCATGGCGGTGTAGGCGATGCGCGAGCCGTCGGGTGAGAAAACCGGGCTCATCTTGGCCGATTCGTCGTGCGTGAGCTGGACGGGCTCGCCGCTGGGCAGAAACTTCAGATAAATCTGCCCTTCTGTGACAAAGCTTTCTGGGCCACGAATGAAGGTGAGCATGTGGCCATCGGAGGAAAGCGCGGGCTGCACGGCGGAGTCGGGAAAATCGGTGATCTGCACCCATTGCGAACTTGTGACCGCAGGCGAGCCACGCCAGAAGTAGAAACCGAGCGCCGCCGCAACGATGATTACGGCTGCGATGACGGCAGGCCAAATGTAGTTGAGCTTCCTGCGCGCGGGGATCTGGGTTGCGGATGAAATCCTGCCCGACTCGGTGTCACGCTTCAGCCGCTTCAGGTCGCCCCTCAATTCAGCCGCGGTCTGATAACGAAGGTCGCGATCTTTCTCCAGAGCCTTGTTGATAATGCGGTCGAGCTCGGGAGAAATGTCGGGATTGCTGTGCAGGGGCGAAGACGGGACCTTGTTGAGAAGGGAGTCGAAAATGACGGCGGAGGTCGGGCCCTTGAAGGGAGCTGAGCCGGTGGCCATTTCGTACAAGACCGCGCCGAAGGAGAACAGGTCGGTGCGGGCATCGAGGTCTTCCCCGCGTGCCTGCTCGGGCGACATGTAGGCGATGGTGCCGAGCGTAGTGCCGGCGCTGGTCAGGTGTTCCGGCAAGGATTCGGTGGGCGCCGCGGAGACGCCCGCGGCTGGCGCGGAGGTAAGCTTGGCCAGACCGAAGTCGAGAACCTTGGCGTCGCCGCGCTTGGTGACGAAAATGTTGCCGGGTTTGATGTCGCGATGGACAATTCCTTTGCCGTGGGCTGCGTCGAGCGCATCGGCCACGTGGATGGCGAGTTCGAGCAATCGAGGCGTGGAGAGTGGACGGTCGGCGATCACGTTGTTGAGCGTGGCCCCTTCCAGCAGCTCCATGGCGATGAAATATTTGCCCTCGAACTGGTCGATTTCATAAATGGTGCAGATGTGGGGATGGTTCAAAGCGGAAGCTGCGCGCGCTTCGCGCTGGAAGCGCTCGAGGGCCAGCGTATCCTTTTCGGTTTCTTCCGGCAGAAATTTCAGGGCGACCTTACGGCCTAAACGGAGATCCTCGGCTTCGTACACGACCCCCATGCCGCCGCCCCCGAGGCGACTGAGGATGCGGTAGTGGGAAATCTCGGTTGGAGCCATGGGAAGAATGTTGGCAAGATGTTAGGCCGTTCGTGGGCCTGGGTCAACGATGGCTTTATGCAGTCGGGCGCAGGCGTGCCCGCGGCATAGATGTTTATTTTGCTAACGCTATGGCTTGGCGGACGTGGCCGGAGGATTTTTTCAGGGCGGCTGCGGCTTTGGAGCGGGTTACTCCGGCGGCGAGCATTACGAGGGCTACCGGGGTGCGGTTGCCGGAGGCTTTCAGGGCTTGGGTTGCGGATTCGTGAGTGGCCCCGGTGGCGCGTTCGAGGATTCCGATGGCGCGCTGGATGAGCTTTTCGTTCTTCGGAGCGACGTTGACCATGAGGTTGCCGTAGACGTAGCCGAGGCGCGTCATGGCGGCGGTGGAAATCATGTTGAGAACCATTTTGTGGGCAGTGCCGGCCTTCATGCGGGAGGATCCGGCGAGGACTTCGGGGCCGACCTGGGTGACGATGGCGAAGTGGGCGGCGCGTTCGAGCGGAGAATTGGGATTGCAGGTCAGAGCGATGGTGTGAGCGCCGCGCTGGCGGGCTCGTTCGATGGCGGCGACGGTGAAGGGAGTGCGTCCACTCGATGCTATGCCGAGGACTACGTCATTCTTGGTGGGTTTGCGGCGGGACATTTCTTCGCGGCCGGCTTGAGAATCGTCTTCGCTGATTTCGGAGGCGGAGGCTAGAGCTTTGGCGCCGCCGGCGATGATGAACTGGACGGAGCGAGGATCGGTGTTGAAGGTGGGTGGGCACTCGACGGCATCGAGGGCGGCGATGCGTCCGCTGGTTCCGGCGCCGACGTAGATGAGGCGTCCACCGCGGCGAAGAGCGGCGGCGACCAGATCGATGGCGCGGGCGATCTGCGGCAGGACATGGGTTACGGCGAGGGCGACGGTGGCGTCTTCGGCGTTGATGAGGTGAGCAATGTCGAGGGAAGATTTGCGGTCGAGGTCGTCGGCAGCGTGGTTCGGTTGCTCGGTGCTTAGGCGGCGGAGCGTGGATGGCTTGCGTTTCAAGGGGAAACCTTTCGGGACGTGAGCGGCTGGTTCATTCTAACCGGAAGGTGTGAAGTCCAAGAAAGTACCTCAGGGGCTAAAGCCCAATCTTTATTTGTATCTCGTACGGCACGACTGAAGTCGTGCCCTTCCCGATCCGATGTAGTCCCGGAATATTTCAGCGTGCATTCAGGGCTTGGATTATTGCGTCGTGGAAGTTGGGGCGGACTTGTTGGATGGATTGATTGGAGCAGTCGGGCCAAGTGCGGTTGGTTAATAGAGTGATGGAGAGTTGGCGGGCGGGATCGATCCAGAGAGAGGCTCCGGTGTAGCCGAGATGGCCGAAGGATTGAGGCGAGAAATATTTTCCGGATTGCGAAGGGGTGGAGGGCGTGTCCCAGCCGAGGGCGCGGGTTGTACCTTCGGGCGCGGATTCGCGGCGGGTGAAGAGGGCTATGGTTTCGGGGCGGAGGATGGGGCTGCCTTGGTTGAGCATTGCGTTGGCGAATTTCGCGAGGTCTTCGGCGGTGGAGAAGAGTCCGGCGTGGGCGGCTACGCCGCCGAGGACGCTGGCGTTTTCGTCCTGGACTTCGCCCTGAATGATTCTTTTTCTGAAAGATTGATCGTCTTGGGTGGGGGGGATCTTTGCGCGGACTTCGGCCGGGGGAATGAAGGCGGTGTTGGTCATGGCCAGCGGGGCGAAGATTTCGCGCTGCGCGAAGCGGTCGAGGGATTCGTCGGCCAGGCGTTCCAGGGCGATGCCGAGGATGATGAATCCGACGTCGCTGTATTGGGCGCGCGTGGCTGGATTGGCGGCTAGCGGCGTGATGAAGGCGGCTTGGAGGAGTTCATCCCGCGTGCGGGCTTTCAGGAAAAACTTTTCGTGGGCGGGCAGGCCGGAGGAGTGGGCGAGGAGCATGCGGAGGGTTACGTCGTGGCGTCGGGGGTCTTTGGCGGGGTCGCGGATGAATTCGGGGATGATGGCGGAGACCGGGGCGTCGAGATCGAGCAGACCGCGTTCGTAGAGGAGCATCGCCATGGGAGTGGTGGCGACGACTTTGGTTAGGGAGGCTATGTCGAAGAGCGTGGAGGGATTGACGGCGGCTTGCCCACCCTTCGCAAAGCTCAGGGCAGGCTTTCTCGCTAACGACGCGGAAAATGGGGTATCCGGTTCTGGAGCGACGGACTCGACGTCAAAACCCCCACCCTCTCGCAAAGTGCGCGAGAAGGGTGGGGCACCCGCTGGGATTTGGTCTTCTACTTCATTGTAGTTGAAACTGCCGAGGGCTTTGAGGGCGATCAGGCGGCTTTGGTGAGTTATAGCGATGGAGGCGGCAGGGAAGGCTTGTTTGGTGATGGCGTCTTGAAGGATGGAAAAAGCCGGGGCGAAGTTTTCATCTTGATGCTGGAAAGCGGCGAGCAGCGGTGGTGAGGGATGTGGGGCGGGCATGGATGGTCCATGATATGGCATAAGTGGCACCTGCTTACTTGAGTTTCTTGAGTCATGGTGGCGGGGTTGTGTAGAGTCAGAGCATCCTGTCTTTTCAGACAAAGTCGCTAATTGGCCTCGCGGTGTGGATCATTCTCGCGGCGATGATTCCTCAACCTGCGTCGAGCCAGGCTACCGGGCCGAGGGCAGCTCTCGCCACACAGGCATTTCCAACCGTCGATGCGGTGATTCAGCAGTCTATTTCTGAGGGGACGATTCCGGGGGCGGTCTTAATCGTCGGGCATGATGGGGGAGTGATCTTCCGGAAGGCTTATGGGGAGCGGGCTTTGGAGCCGCGGCGCGAGGCGATGACGCTCGATACGGTGTTTGATGTGGCGTCGCTGACCAAGGTGATTGTTACTACGACGGCGGTGATGCAGTTGGTGGAGAGCGGTGAGGTGCGGCTGAATGATGCGGTGGCGAAGTATTTGCCGGAGTTTGCGCAGAACGGGAAAGACGACATTACGGTGCGGCAGTTGTTGACGCACTACTCGGGGCTGGAGCCGGATCTGGATTTGAAGACTGCGTGGGAAGGGAAGGAGACGGCATACCGGATGGCGTTTGCGGAGATGCCGGAGGACGCGCCGGGGTCGAAGTTTTCCTACAGCGACGTTAATTTTATTGTGCTGGGAGCGCTGGTGGAGCGGGTTTCAGGCGAGACCCTGGATGAATATGCGGTGCGGCACATTTTTGCGCCGCTGAAGATGATGAGGACGCGGTTTTTACCTCCGGCTGCATGGGTGGGAGGAATTGCGCCGACGCAGTATGACGAGAATGAGCACATGCTACGGGGAGTGGTGCATGATCCGACGGTGCGGCGGATGGGCGGAGTGGCGGGGCAGGCGGGGTTGTTTTCTACCGGCGATGATCTGGCCAAGTTTGCCCAGGCTTTGCTGAATGGGGGCGACGGGATTTTATCGGCTCAGTCGGTGGAGAAGATGACGCGTCCGGAGCAGCCGCCTGCGGCTCCGGTGCTGCGCGGGTTTGGGTGGGACATTGATTCTCCGTACTCGTCGAACCGCGGGGATCTGCTGCCGGTGGGAGGGTACGGGCATACGGGGTTCACGGGAACATCGATGTGGATCGATCCGACGACCGAGACTTACATTATTTTGCTGACGAACGCGGTGCATCCGCGGGGGAAGACGAACGCGATTGCTTTGCGGTCGAAGGTGGCTACGGCGGTGGCGGCGGCGCTGCCTTTGACGACCAGCGAGAAAGAAGCTTTGCGCTGGCAGAGCATTACTGGCTACAACGAGGCGCAGAGCGCGGCGCGGCGGATGAGCGTTCGCAATGGCAGCGTGAAGAATGGGATCGATGTGCTGGAAGAGCAAGGGTTTGATTTGCTGCAGGTTGCGGGGCGCGAGAAAAAGATTGGGCTGGTGACCAACCAGACTGGGGTAGATCTGGAGGGGCGGCGGACGATCGATGTGCTGGCTTCGGCTGCGGGCGTAACGCTGGAGGCGATTTTCAGTCCCGAGCATGGGGTTACGGGAACGCTGGACACGACCGACGTGAAGAATTCCAAGGACGCGGCGACCGGGATTCCGGTTTATAGCGTGTATGGCGGGACGGATGCGGCGCGGCGTCCGGCGGCGGAGGTGATGAAGTCGCTGGATGCGGTGGTGATCGATATTCAGGATGCGGGAGTGCGGTTTTATACCTACGAAACGACTTTAGGATATTTTCTGGAGGCGGCGGCTGCGGCGGGGGTTGAGGTGATTGTGCTGGACCGTCCTGATCCGATTACGGGGTCGTTTGTGCAGGGTCCGGTGGCGGATGCGGAGCATGAGAGCTTTACGAATTACTGGACGGTGCCGGTGCGGCATGGCATGACATTGGGCGAGCTGGCGAAGATGTTCAATGCGGAACGCAAGATCAACGCCAAGCTTACGGTGGTGCCGATGGAGGGGTGGCAGCGAGGGGATTGGTTTGATTCGACGGGGCTGGGGTGGGTGAATCCTTCGCCGAATTTGCGGAGCTTGACTGAGGCGACTTTGTATCCGGGAGTGGCTTTGATTGAAGGGACTAATGTTTCTGTGGGGCGGGGGACGGATACTCCGTTTGAAGTGGTGGGCGCGCCGTGGATCAAGGGTAGGGAATTCGCGGCTTATTTGAATGGACGCGGGATTGGTGGGGTGCGGTTTGTGCCGGTGGCGTTCACGCCTTCGTCTGCGGTTTACAGCGGGCAGAAATGTGAAGGGGTGAATGTGGTTTTGACCGAGCGGAATGCGCTGGATGCGCCGGAGTTGGGGATCGAGCTGGCGGCGGCTTTGCAGAAATTGTATCCGGCGGATTTCAGGATTGGGCGGATGGCTGAGTTGCTGGTGAATCAGGCGGTGTTTGACGGGCTGATGGCGGGGAGGGATCCGCGGCGGATTGCGCAGGACTGGCAAGAGGAGTTGGAGAAGTTTGAAGTGGTGCGGAAGAAGTATTTGATTTATTGAGTGCGGCGGCATTTCGTGTGGATGCCGGCAGAAGCTCTTTAGCACAGGGGGCACAGGGTAGGGCACCCTAACGAGGTAGAATCGCATCTTAGGCGCTAGTTGCGTGATATTCTCGGGCTGATCTGGTGCGATTGGAGGTGTGCGATGCGGGGACTTTTTGCGGTTCTTCTGCTTTCCGGGATGGCGTTGGGACAGGCGGCGGATACGGCCAAGCCGGATGAGTCTTCCGCGGCGCAGGCTCCGGCTTCTGCGGCCACGACTAATCCTGCGTCGGGTAATCCAGCACCGGCCAATCCCGCGCCGGCGGCGGTTGCTGATCCGAATGTGATTACGATTCCGGCGGGGACGAAGATTCCTTTGTCGCTGGCCCAGGCCATCTCGACCAAGAACGCTCACGAGGGCGATGCGGTTTACGCCACAACGGCGTTTCCGTTTGTTCTGGATAATCGCGTGATCGTGCCGGCGGGGTCTTACATTCAGGGGAAGATTTCGCACGTGGAGCGAGGTGGACGAGTGAAGGGGCGAGCGGAGATCCTGATTCACTTTACGTCGATGATTTATCCGAGCGGATATACGGTGATGCTGCCGGGGTCGGTGGAGAACACGCCGGGGGCGCAGAGCAATTCGGTGAAAGATCAGGAAGGGACGATCCAGGAAGATAAGGATACGGGGCAGAAGATTGAAGAAGGCGCGAAGGCCGGCGTGTATGGAGCTTCGGGCGGGGCGCTGGCGGGCGGGCTGAGTTCGGGGATCAACGGCGCGCGGGTTGGGGCGGCGGCTGGGGCGGCGGCAGGCATTGGGTGGGCGCTGCTGAAGCGTGGAAATGACGTCCGGCTGGATGTGGGAACGTCGATTGAGATGGAGATTCAGCGGGGAATCACGGTGGACGCGAGCCGGATTGCGGTGGCGAAGGCTACTCCGTAGGGACTCCAGCGAAGCTGCATTTGCTCGCGCAACCTTTCATACACCGGTGGGTTAGGAGCTTTGAATCAATGCGGTAGTGCTGCAGTCTGATTCTGATCGGGAAGCGAGCCAAACGCGCTAGTAATGTGTCGCAAAGAGCGCGCCACATCGCGCGGCTCGCCCAGATTCCCTCGGCAAGCTCGGGACAGGCTCCTCGCCGCGCAAAGAACGCTTGCTCGGGATGACAAACCGAAAGATAACCATGACATTCACTTCGATTGGGAGGGCGTGCGGGCGGATGGCGGTCCGCGGCGCGCTGGCGGTGATTGCCTGCGCGATTCTTGCCGGATGCGGTTCGGGCGCCAGCGATCAGCCGCACCTGGAAGGCATCGTGGTTACGGTCGCGCCCGCGACTTTCAGCATGGGGATTGGGTCGAACTATCAATTTGCGGCGACGGTTACCGGCGCCAGCACCACGGCCGTGAACTGGCAGGTGAACGGCGTGGCCGGCGGGAATAGCACGGTTGGGACGATCGACAGTGCCGGCCTCTACATTGCTCCCGTGACAATGCCGGCGCAGGCGATCACGATTGCGGCGGTGTCGCAGGCCGATGGAGTGAGCACGGGGACGGCGGCGGTTACGCTGACGATGCTCGACGCGATCGGCACGGCCAGCGGGCAAACCATTACTTGCCCGACGGGATCGGGAATCACTATTGGCGGGACGTGCTATTCGGTGGCTCTATCGTGCGCGGGGATCGGCGATCTTAATGCGTATCTTTGGGTGAATTATCCTACCGTCCCGACGGTGGGAACGGTGATGTTGACGTCGGGAGGTGTTTCGGACGGGCTGTACGCGGACCCAAGCGTCTATGTTTATGGAAGCGACGTGGTCAATGGGTTGCTGGCGGCGGGGTACGTGACGGTGCAGACATCGTTTGGTGGATTATTTACCACGACTCAGCCGAACGGGTGGCAGACCGGGCCGGGGGGGATCCGGCGGGTGGCATGCCGGTACGCCACGCTGGCGCAGTGGGTGCATGACAATGTGACGCTCACTCCTGCCGGGGCGCCGCTGTGCGCGACCGGCAACAGCGCGGGAAGCATTCTGATCAGCTATGCGCTGGCGCACTATGGGGAGACTTCGATCTTCACCATGGTCGAGCCTACCAGCGGGTCACCTGTTTCGCGGCTGGATTATTCGTGCGAATGCAACCAGCCGGAGCTGGCGGATCCGTGCGGGGGAGAGCTGCTGACGCAGTGCGCGGGGCTGATGAATGCGCAGAAGTATATCGATCCGGCGTATTCGGCGCCGATCTGCTCGGAAGCGGTGCAGACCCAGAGCACGGCAAATGGTCCGCAGTTTTTTTCTGACAGCATATTGAGCCCGGAAGGGACGCTGGCGTATCCGAATACTTCGGTGCACTTTGCCTGGGGTGGTCAGGACTTGAGCAGCGCGCCGATCATGGGCAGGGAATGGCAGCAGAAAATTACGACCACGAACGCTTATACCTGCGTGGCGGACGCTCCGCATAACCTGGCGGATGTGCAGGATGGGGCGCAACAGATCGTGAATGATGTTGTGCAGTATTGCCACAAGTAGGTTTGCCTCGGCGGCTAAAGCCGCGGGTTGGATTCTCTGGAGGCTGAACGGCGCGGCTTGAAGCCGCGCCCTTTCAAAACTGGGGCGAATGACTCTTTCGGAGATGGCTTGAGGCGGCGTTCATCCAAGCCGGGCCTCGGCACTTTAGGTTCAGATAACTTCAAGTCTCATCACTCAAGCGTCATCACTTCAAATTGAACAGGGCGTTCACGTGGGCGGTGACCGTGACGCTTTGCGGGGTGAACTCTTCGGTGGGGGCGGGGGCGGCGCTGGCCATCGCGCTCATGGCGCGGGCCATACGGGGGACTGGCATGTGCTGGTTCTCGAAGGTGTCGACTGAGGCGTAGGAAAGTTCACCGACAGTGCGTCCGCTGGCGCGGGCGAGGGCGTCGGCGGAGTTGCGGGCGCGGCGATAGGCGTCTTCGACTGCTTTGTTCTTGGCCTCGTCAATGTTTTCGAGAGTGTAGTTCAGGGTTTGGGTTTCGCTTACGTTGGCTTCGGCGAGCTGCTGGGTGAGGGGTCCAATTTTGGAAAAATCTTTGAGCTTGAGAGTGACGTCGGTGGTGACGCGGTAGCCGATGAGCTTCTGCTTGGCGGTCCGGTAATCGTATACGGGCTGAACGGAAAGGAATCCGATGTTGGCGGCTTTGGGTTCGATGCCGTTGGCGCGCATGACCTGGCGAACCTGGTCAACCTCTTTGGAGGCGTGCTGGTAGGCGGCTTGAGAGGTTTCGTCCTGCACGGAGACGTTGAATTGCAGGACGGCGGTGTCGGGAGCGGATTCAAACTTGCCGTCCGCGCCCACGTAGACGGAGTTCGGGAGTGCGGTTAAGGCGGGATGCTCCTCGGAGAAGGACGCGGTTGCGAGCATGCAGAGTGCGAGAAGATAGAGTGCGGGTTTCATGAGATGCCTCCGTGGTGAGTCTGGCTCTTCGATTGTAGGTTGGGGAACGAACTAGCACTAGTGAGAACGTGTCGATTGGCGCGTCTTGCGGCGTGCGCGAGATCGAGTGCCGTCCCTGACGGGACTCGGTTTTTCTCTGGCTGCTTACCCCGCACTTACGTGCGGGGCTGATGAATATCGTCGCTGGCGCGACTCCCCCGGAACCGAGAAATGAGCCGCTTAGTTGCTTTTGGCGCTGGCGGAGTAGCTGAAGGGGTAGGTCTGGGCGTTGATTTCACGGCGAAGGTCTTCGAAGATGTCGTCGGGCATCTTGAGAAAAACTTCGACGACTTCGGGATCAAACTGGCGGCCGCTCCAGGCCTGGATTTCTTTGCGGGCTTCGGCAAGAGTTCTGGCAGGACGATAAGGGCGGTCGGAGATGATGGCGTCGAGCGTATCGGCTACGGAAAAGATGCGGGAGCCCAGGGGAATTTCAGGGCCCTTGAGACCGCGGGGATAGCCGGAGCCGTCGAAGTGTTCCTGATGGGAATAGACAATGTCACAGGCTTCGGTAAGGAATGGAATTTTTTTGAGCATCTGGTAGCCGTGATAGCAATGCTCCTTCATCAGGGCGCGCTCGTCTTCATCGAGCTTGCCGGGCTTGCGCAGAATGTTATCAGGGATGGCCATTTTGCCGATGTCGTGCAGGAATGCGCCCCGGGCGATGACCAGGATTTGTTCGCGAGGCACGCCCATGGCGCGGGCAATCGCAATAGTGAAAGCGGTAACGCGGCGGGAGTGGCCTTCGGTTTCGGCGTCCTTGAGATCGAGTGCGTCGCCCAAAGCTTGCAAAGTGATGTCGTAGGAGCGCTCGAGATCAGCCATGGCGGCCTGAAGTTGGTCAGTCCGGGCCTCGACCAGAGACTCTAAATTGATTTGATAGTTTCGATTTTCCACTTTGAGGCGGCGATTCTCCAGAGCGCGGCCCACGGCATTGAGCAACTGTTCGCGCTCGAAGGGCTTGAGCAGGTAGTCGAAGGCGCCGTTGCGGACAGCGGCGAGGGCGACGGAAATATCGTGAACCGCCGTGACCATCACAACGGGCATGTCGGGAAATTTTTCTTTGGTCCGTTCGAGAAGTCCGATGCCGTCGAGGTCGGCCATCATCAAGTCGGAGAGCATGAGCTCGAATTCCTCGCCGGAATTGAGCAGGGCGAGAGCTTCCATGCCGGAGCTGGCCTGCTTCCAGCTATAGCCGGCGGCAGCGAGGATGGCACAGACAATCTCACGGATTGCCTCTTCGTCGTCAACTACGAGAATGCGGTCGGCCATAACCCTCAGTCAGTATACTCTCGGCAAATCGAACCCTGGCGCTAGGTGCCGAAAGTAACATCACACTCCGGAAAACGCATGGATAAAGGCCCGGACCGTGATATTCAAAGGCAGGGCACTGTTACGTCTGGGGTGTGCCTCACACTGAAATTAAGATGAACGCTTCCCTCTGGTCGATTTGGAATACCACGGCACAGCCGGCACTTGCCGGGCTGAAGGCCGGGGAGTGGGCGCTGCTGCTGGTGCTGGCAGCGTCGCTGGTGGTGGTGTCGGCGCTGCGGGAGCGGTATCTGGTGGTTTGGACGGCGGGCTGGGCGCTGCTGGCGGGTTCGCGGCTGGCCGGCGGACACGGGGCGGCGATGCGAATTCCGGAGCGCTTCATTCCTGCGATTGAGCAAGCGGCGTTCGTGGTTGCCATGGGATTGTTGGCTGGGGCGGTCCTGGTTTATATCCGCGAACGGAATCTTCTGACTCCGCTAGCTGCAATTACCTTGAGCGTAGGCGGCTTTGCCGTAGCCCGGGTGCTGATGTGGCCGGATTCGCTGCCTTTGCGGGTCGCGCTTGAAGTCTCCTACCGGATCATTCTGCTGACTGCGGCAATTGCGTTGTTGCGCGCCCGCAAGGGCCGCTGGGAATTGGGGGCGTGGCTTTTGGCGGCATGCCTGATCGTGCAGCATCTGAGTTGGACGCCGTTTACGAACGAGCTTCCCGGCGGAGTTGTTGCCGCGGCCGATATTTTGCTGGGACTGAGCATGCTGCTGATTGTGTTTGGGGAAGCGCGCGCGCGGGGCCGGCGATTGAAGGTGATGCGGGCTTTGACCGAAAGTATTGTGCTGGCGCAACAGCAGGGCGGCATGATGGAAGATGCGCTCGAGGAATTGCGGCAGCTGACCAGGAGCAAGGCGGCGTGGTTCCGCTTAATCGAGGGCGGACATCTGGTGGCGACGCATGCGGTAGGCGTCTCGGCAGACTTTTTGCGGGAAGCCGGTTTTGCGCAGTTATCGGAAAGCGTTTCGCAGATGCTGGAGCGGGGCCGGCCGGTGACGGCGGAAGCCAGTGGAGCGAGCCCGGAGGACGCGGGGCTGCTGCATTCGGAAAAGCTGGAATACGTGGTGATGGTGCCGGTGCTGGGGAAGAAGTCGTCGATCGGCCTGCTGATTCTGGGCAACGCCCGGGCCAGGAAGTTGACCAGCGACGAGCTTGAGTTTCTCGAGACCTGCGGTCGGCAGTTGGGGATTGCGATTGAGAATTTCCGTCTGCTGGAGCAGGCGCTGCGCTCGCAGCGGCAGTGGCGGAACACATTTGATTCCGTGCACGACATTATCCTGGCGCACGACGCGGATTTCCGCATCATCAAGGCAAACCAGATCTTGCTGGAGCAGCTGGAACTGGCGTCGGCCGACGTGATCGGCAGCACTTGCGAGTCGGTTTTGCCCCACGGGCTGGGCGAATGGACTGGATGTCCCTACTGCGCGCGGGGAGAGGAAGAAATCAGCGAAGGAGCCGACCCGTGCTTCGGCGGATTCTCCATGGTTTCCACTTCTTCGTATGCCGAGCAGGGAAGCAAACAGAAGGGGATCATCCACATCGTACGCGACATCACGGAGCGGCGGTCGGCGGAAGAGAAATACCGCCTGCTGTTCGACCAGGTGCAGGAAGGCGTATATGTGGCCACGCCAACGGGGCGTTTGCTCGACTGCAATGACGCGTTTGTGCACATGCTTGGCTATGGAACGCGGGAAGAGTTGCTGCCGCTGAACCTGGACGAGGATATTCGGGTGGATGCGGGCCAGCGGGAAGCCTTCCACCGCGACATTGATCTGCAGAATTACGTGCGCAACTTTGAAGTGACCATGCGGCGCAAGAACGGAACGCTGCTGCTGGCGGCCGAGAGCAGCTTCGCGACGCGGGACTCGGCGGGGAAACTCGAGCGCTTTCAGGGCTTCGTGCTAGACGTGACGGAGAAGCGGCGCGCCGAAGACGAGATGCGGCGGCGCAATCGTGAACTGAACGCGCTGAACGCAATGGCCGTGGTCGCCACCCAGTCGTTCGATCTGGATGAAATTCTAAACCTCACGCTGCGGCAGGTGGTTTCATTGTTCGGGGCGGAAAGTGGAGCGGTCTACCTTTCGGATTCAGACGCTCCGACGTACCGGCGGCGGGCGGCATGGGGGCCGCGGAGCCGCGACAAGTCGCGGCCGGCAGAAGTCAGTTTTGCCGAAGGCTTCGGAGATCTGGTGATGCGGTCACGAGCGGAAGTGATCACGGCCGAGTACCTGCCGCATCTTACCGGCACCGTTGCGGAGTTCATCCGGTCCGCGAGTGACGGTTCGTGGATCTGGGTGCTGTTCTGGGGCAAGGATAGTCCGATCGGCATGATGGGACTACGCAGCCACGCGGAGTACGAATACTCCAGCGGGGAAGAGAACCTGATGGTGGCGATCAGCCGGCAGCTGGCCACGACCATTGAAAAAGTCCGGCTCTACGAAGAGACCTGCAAGGCTTACGAAGATTTGCGGCGCACCCAGGAACAACTTTTGCAGAGCGAGAAGATGTCTGCGGTGGGTCAGCTGATTGCGGGCGTGGCGCACGAGCTGAACAACCCGCTGACGGCGATTCTTGGTTACGCGCAGCTGCTCGAAAGCGAAGGCCTGAACGAGCGAGCACAAGATTACGTTGGCAAGATGTTCAAGCAGGCGCAGCGGACGCACCGCGTGGTGCAGAATCTGCTCTCGTTCGCGCGGCAGAGGAAGCCAGAGCGCTCCGAGGTCGACATCCGGAAGGTGCTGGAAGAAACGCTGACCCTTCGCGACTACGATCTGAAGGTCAACAACATCGACGTGCAAAAAGATCTGGGGCCTGAGCCGGCGCTGGTCGTGGCCGATCCGCACCAGATCGAACAAGTATTTCTGAACATCATCAACAATGCGGTCGACGCGGTGCTCGAGACCGGACGGTCAGGAAAGCTGAAGATCCGGGTTTACTGTGAGAAGGGCGATGTGTGCGCGCAGTTCGCTGATGATGGTCCGGGGATTAAAGATCCGAAGAGAATCTTCGATCCTTTTTATACGACGAAAAATGTTGGCAAGGGAACCGGACTGGGTTTGAGCATCTGCTACGGCATTGTGAAGGAGCACGGCGGCGATATCACGGCGCACAATGCCGCGGAGGGCGGAGCGGTGATCGAAGTGCGCCTGCCGATGGCGGCGCCTGCGGAAGCGGAGACGGACGCGGCCGCGGTGACCGCACCGAAACGCGAAGGCGCCATTCAGGGCCGCGTGCTGTTGGTGGAAGAAGAAGAGGCGGTGCTGGAGTTCGAGCGCGACGTGCTGACGGGCGCCGGAGCCAACGTGGTCACGGCCAACAAGAGCGAAGATGTCAAGACGCGGCTGCTCTCTGAACCTTTCGATGCCGTGATCATGAGCGGCAAAATGCCTTCGGATTGGAATGCGAAAGAAGCCTACCTCTGGGTCAAGAAGAATTGCTCCGAGATGGAGAAGCACGTGCTCTTCACGTTTTCGAATGGCGTTGAGCCGGGCGATGAGCGGGCGTTCCTGCAAGAAAACGATATACCTTACCTGGTAAAGCCCTTCGAAGTGGCAGAACTGATTGCACAGGCGAGACGCCTGCTGCAAAAGGCGAAGGCGTCCGCCGCCGGCGCTAGCTAGACTTCCATCACAGTTGCGTGCGCAGGCTCTTCACCAACCGGCGAAGAGCTTTTTCGTTGCGGCGGTACCATCGCCACTGGCCCTGCTTCACGGCGTCGACCAGGCCGGCTTTGGTTAGGATGGCCATGTGATGCGAAATGGTGGGCTGCGACAAGCGGATGCGTTCTTCGATGTCGCCGGCGCAGAGGCCGTTTTTTTCCGCGGGCGCGGCGTTTGAAGAAAATGCGCCACGCTGTTTCAAGGCGTGCAGAATGTGGCGCCGGGTGGGATCGGCAATGGCGTGAAGCGTGCGGTCAAGCGACGTGGGCGGCGTGGTCATGTGCACTAGGAATAGCCGTTAAATCGACGGTTGTCAATATGCAGGATGTGGGAAGCTCTCAGCGTACCTGTCTTGCTGCCCGGAGCCATTCGATGCGCGCGAACTCGAGGTAGCGAACGTCACTATCAGGTAGGGAACAGTTGGATCGGTCGAGGTGAGGGGCGAGAGTGCCGCCGCGGATCCAGTAACCGGCGTCGTCCTGCTTCAAAATTGTTGAGTCGAGCGGGTCCATGCCGTGCAGTTTGAAGATGACACGGCGGTTCAGCAGAGGGTGAAGCTTCATAGGGGGACTTTCAATGTATCTTTCGAGCTTCACTTCTTCAGGATCGGGTTGTAGCCGTCGTTAATGAGGCGGGAGCGCATGCCTTCCGCGTCCTTGATGTCGCTGAAGGGACCGACCTGCACGCGAAACAGCTTGTCGGTGGTGGAGTTGCTGGCCACAAAAGCGGGATATTGTTTTTTCTTCAGAGCGTCAACCAGAGCTTCGGCGTCATCCTGCTTGCTCACGGCGGCGACCTGCACGAAGTAACCAGCGGAGGGAAGCGGAGCGAGAGGATCGGGAGGGTTGCCAGTTTGCGCGGGCTGAGTTTGCACGCCCTGCGCTCCGCCGGAAGCCGCTGCGGCGGAAGGCGTGCCGGATGACGGCGCGGGCGCTTGGCCTGGAGCCGCGGAAGTGGAAGTTGCGGCGTCGGACGTTGCAGGCGTCAACTGCGGATTGGCGTCCTTCTGCTCGACCGCTTTGTAAAAAGTCATGGCGGGAGCCGGTTGGGCCGATGCCGAGCTCGCAGGCTTAAGGCCGTTAGACGCGGTTTGCAGCGGAGCGGCAGCGCTCGCGGCTGTGAGTCCGGCGTCTGACTTGCGCCCCAAGGTATAACCCAGCGCAAAAAAAACGGCACAGACAATCACCAGGCCGAAGAACAGGCCCAGCAGCTTCGCGGTGCCTAGCGTGATTTCAGTGTCTTGTGAGGAGTCCATAGCAAGCGTGTGCCTCAAGGGCTAAAGTCCACATCATTGCAAAGCCTTTACCGCAGCGGTGAAAGCGCTGCGCCACACAAACAAATTCTGCGTCCCTAAAATCCACTACGCCGACTTGGCGGCCGGGTCTTTGTCGTCGCCCTTCCCGAGCATCTTCTGCAACCCCGAGAAAAAATCCACGGGGACGGGGAAGATGACGGTGGTATTTTTCTCGACGCCAATTTCCGTCAGAGTCTGCAGGTAGCGGAGCTGCACGCTGACCGGTTCGGTGGCCAGCAGATGGGCGGCATCCACCAGGCGCTGCGCGGCTGAAAATTCGCCTTCCGCATGAATGATCTTGGAGCGCTTTTCGCGCTCGGCCTCGGCCTGCTTGGCCATGGCGCGCAGCATGGATTCCGGCATGTCGACCTGCTTCACCTCCACGTTCGTCACTTTCACGCCCCACGGCGAAGTGTGCTGGTCGAGAATGCTTTGCAGGCGCAGGTTGATCTTTTCGCGGTGGGCGAGAAGTTCATCAAGTTCCTGCTCACCGAGGACAGAACGCAGCGTGGTCTGGGCGAATTGCGAAGTCTGATAGACGTAGTTCGTAACTTCCACCACAGCCTTGCTGGGATCGATCACGCGCAGAAAAATGACGGCGTTCACTTTCAGGGTAACGTTGTCGCGGGTGATAATGTCCTGGGGCGGAACTTCAAGAGCTTCCTGGCGAAGCGAGATCCGCACCATGCGATCCATCGGTGCAAGCACGAGAATAATTCCAGGGCCTTTTGCTTTTGGGTAGAGGTGCCCAAAGCGGAAAATCACACCGCGCTCGTATTCAGCCAGAATCTTGATTGAGCTCAGCGCATAGAGGGCGACGATCACGATCACAATGCTGACGAATCCGATCCCGATGCCAAAGATTTCCATTGGTGCCTCCGCGCTTCGAGCAGATTACGCCCTATCGCGGATTGTAACGCAGGCTGTAGGGATGGGCGCGGAATTCGGAAAAGGATGGTTGCTTGCGCTGGTGCGCGGAGAGCTAGAGGGCGAGCGATGCAGGAGCGGGGCGCGTCCCGGCCAGCGGTTCGACGTGAAGCGAGAGGCCGTCGACTCGCCGCACTACGACGGATTGACCCATCGGGACATCGGAAGAAGAGACGGCATCCCAGATCTCACCGTGGACGAAGACTTTTCCACCTGGGGAAAGCGGCGTTTGAGCGATGCCGGTTTCGCCCACCAGGCCCTCGACGCCCGTTACAACTTTGTTTCGGCGCGCCTTCATGGCCATGGTCATCAGAAATGCAGTGATGAGTCCCAGCGGAATACTGACTGCTAGCGCGGTGAGCAGATGGACGCGCATTTCCGGGATGGGCGAATCGACCAGCAGCAGACCTCCCAGCGTGAGCAGCGTGATGCCGCCGACGGTGAGCACACCGTGACTCGCAAATTTCGCCTCCGCGGCGAAAAGCGCGAACGCCGCCAAAATCAGGCCCAGCGCGGCAAAGCGCGTGGGCAGCAAATCCAGAGCAAAAGCCGCGATCAGGATGAACACAAGACCAACCGTTCCCGGAACCACCGCGCCGGGGTGATTGAATTCGGCATAAAGCGCGAGCGCGCCGATGGCGAGCAGAATGAAGGCGATGTTCGGATCCATCAAATAATCGAGAATCTGTTCCTTGAGCGTCATGCCGAAAGGCGCGATGGACAGGCCAGAGAGCTTCACGGTGACCTCCTGCCCGTTGAAGCGCTTGAAGCCTTTGCCGTCGATTTGGCGAAAAAGATCGTTCTCGCTGGTGGCCACGTAGTCAATCAAACGCTGCGCCAGCGCTTCCTGATCGGTGAACGATTTGGATTCGAGCACGGCGCTTACGGCCACGTCCACATTGCGGCCCCGCCTGGAAACGACGGAGCGCATGAGAGCGGCAGTATCGTTCTCGATTTTGCGCTTCATCTCGTCGTCCACTTTGGGCGCGAACATGCCGACCATCACGGGATGCGCCGCGCCTGCGTTGGTTCCAGGAGCCATCGCCGCGACGTCGGCCGCTTCCAGAATAAAGATTCCGGCTGAACCGGCGCGGCTGCCGTTGGGCGCCACGTAGACGATGACAGGAACCTGCGAGGTGGTGATCTTCTCGATGATGTGGCGCGTGGATTCGACCAGGCCTCCCGGTGTATTGATCTCGATCAATATAGCTTGATCGCCGCGCCGCTGGGCCTCGTCGATGGCCCGCGCAATATATTCCTCGGTGATCGGCTGGATGGTGTCGTTAATGACGACCTTGAGGATTTGCGCGGAAGCGAAGGAGCTGAAAAGCAGGGCCGCCGCGAGGCCAAGAAGAATTCGCGAGATTGAAGTGCTTTTCATGAGTCAGCGGCCGCCCGCAAGAATATTCTTACTCTCATTTGCGGATTACGGCAGACATTTCTTCAGGCTCGTCTTCCGCTGCGTTCAAAGCGCGCGGGTCATTCCATCCCGGAAGGTTCGTGCTGCCGGTGATCAGGCGAGCGCCGCGTTCGTAGGTGAAATACGACCACGCCCACTGGATGAAGACCAGTATCCGGTTGCGAAAGCCGATCAGAAAGAAAATGTGAACGAACAGCCATGCCAGCCACGCAATGAATCCTGAGATGTGAATCCTGCCGAACTGTGCGATGGCAGCCGAGCGTCCAATCGTGGCCAGGCTGCCTTTGTCGAGGTAGTGAAAAGCCGGGCGGGGCACGGCTTCCGGACGAGTCGCAGTTCCCGCGAGTTCGGTTTCCCGGCGAATGAGTTTGGCTGCGAACTTTCCTTCTTGAAGCGCCACTGGCGCCACGCCCGGCAACAGGTTGCCGGAAGCGTCTTTCAACGCGGCCAGATCTCCGATGACGAAAACTTCGGGATGGCCAGGAAGGCTTAAATCTGGATTGACCAGCACGCGCCCGGCGCGATCGATGGGCACGCCCAGCTTTTTGCCCAACGGCGACGCGGCCACACCTGCGGCCCAAAGGATGACGGCGGCATTCATTTTTTTCTCGCCGTTCGTTGTGCGCATGTAAACCAAGCCTGGTTCAACATTCGTGACCATCGTAGAAGTGAGCACTTCCACGCCGAGACGCTGCAATTGTTCGAGCGCGCTGCGGGAGAGATCCTCGGGATAGGCGGGAAGCACATGCGGCCCGCCCTCGAGCAGATGAATGCGGGCGCGGCGTGGGTCGATGGATCGGAAATCCCGAGCGAGAGCATGGCGGCAGATTTCCGCGAGAGTTCCGGCGAGTTCCACTCCGGTGGGCCCACCGCCGACGACTACGAAATTCAACGGGTCGCTGCCTTCGCCGGCAGCGGCGCGGCGTTCGGCGAGTTCGAAGGCCAGCAGAACGCGGCGGCGGATTTCGAGCGCGTCCTCAACGGTCTTCAAGCCCGGTGCAAGGTTCTCCCACTCGTCGTGTCCGAAATAGGCGTGGCTTGCGCCGGCCGCAACGATAAGGTAATCGTAAGGAATTTCCTGAGCCGGGCTTTCCAGATAATCCTGAGCGTCGTCATTCTGTACATCGTGGCTCTTCGCGTCGTTGCAGTGTGAATCACTGCTCTGCGCAGCGATTCGCACAACCCGGCGTTCCAGGTCGAAGCCCGTCACCTCGGCCATGAGCACTTCGATATTCTTGTGGCGGTGGAGAATGGAGCGGATCGGGGCGGCGATTTCACCGGGAGAAAGTCCAGCCGTGGCGACCTGATAGAGCAATGGTTGAAAAGTATGGTGATTCTGGCGGTCGATCACCGTAATGCTCACCGGCGCGCTGCCCAGCGCCTGGGCTGCATTGAGGCCGCCGAAGCCCGCTCCCACGATCACCACGCGAGTTGTAGCCTTGCCGTTCATATCCCTACTCTATAAGATTCAGCGCGATGGCAATCGGCTCCACAAGATTGAACGAAAGAAGTCAGGCTGCAAGTCAAGCCGCCGCAAGTCAAGCTGCAGGAATTCAGCCGGCGTGGGCTCGGTGGATTCTTCCGTCGGCGGGCGATCTGATTTTTGTGGCGCTTCTGAGTCTTCTGGTTTTTACGGCGTTGTCAGTGCGGTTGCTGGGCGATGCCGGAATCGGCTGGCACATTCGCACCGGCCAACTGATTCTCGCGACTCATCAAGTTCCCCACGTCGATCCCTTTTCCGCGGCCTCAGCCACCTCGCAGTGGTTTGCCTGGGAGTGGTTGTACGACGTAGTGGTCGGCTGGATCGAGAACGCTGCCGGATTGAACGGCGTCGTGCTGTTCACGGCATTGCTGCTCGCGACGGTGTTTGCCTGGACGTTCCGGCTCCTGCTGCGGCGGGGCACAAACGTTTTCGTCGGGTTAATGCTGGTGCTGCTTGCCGCGTCGGCAGCGATGATTCATTTCCTCGCGCGGCCGCATGTGGTGAGCTGGTTGTTCACGCTGGCGTGGTTCTGCATTCTCGAGTCATCGGAAAAAACTTCCAGTGTCGCGCCCCAAGGGTGGCAGCAGGTCGGGAAGTTGTGGCTTCTGCCGCTGCTGATGCTGTTGTGGGTGAATCTGCATGGCGGGTTTCTGGTGGGCTTCGCTCTGCTCGCGATTTACTGGCTCGGCGCCGCGTGGCGGTGGCTGAGCCTCAAAGATGACGGGTTCGACCATGCGTTGGAAAAGATTCGAGCTCTCCGTCGCATGCGCGATCTAGGCTTGACCGGCATCTTGAGCGCGGCGGCGACCTTGGTAAATCCTTACGGCTTTCATCTGCACCTTCACATCTACCGCTATCTTTCGGATCGCTTTCTGATGGATCATATCGACGAGTTTCAATCTCCAAACTTTCACTATGTGGCGCAGAAGTGTTTCGCGGCATTGCTGCTGCTCACCCTGGTGGCTTTGGTAGCGAAAAAGCGTCACGGCTCTACGATCCCCGTGAGCCAGATGCTCGTTGTCTTGTTTGCAGTATTTTCCGGGCTCTACTCGTCGCGGAATATTCCGGTATCGTCCCTGCTGCTGATTCTTATCATCGGACCCTGGCTGTCTAAGGCGATGGCGGGCCTCGCGGATTTACTAACGGCGCGAACGCGAGCGCCCGCCCAGTTTCTTCACCGGATGCAGACCATCGAATTGAGCCTGCGTGGCCATCTCTGGCCGATCGCGGCCACCTTGCTGTGCTGCTGGATCGCAGTGCACGGCGGCAACCTGGGCCCAACCGCGGTAATGAATGCCCACTTCGACGCCAAGCGTTTTCCCGTGCAGGCCGTGAATGCCTTGGAGCAACAGCATGTCCCGGGGCCGATCCTCAGTCCCGATTATTGGGGCGGGTATTTGATTTACCGTCTCTATCCTCGCCTGAGAGCTGTCGTCGATGACCGCCACGATCTTTACGGCGATGATTTCCTGAAGTCTTATCTAAAGATGGTGCACGTAGAACCGGGTTGGCAGGATTTTCTTCGACAGTACCAGCCCCGCTGCGTGCTGGTCCCCAAGGACTCCGCCTTAGCCAACATTCTTACCGAAACCAGCGGCTGGAAGGCGATCTACACCGACGACGTTGCCGTCGCGTTTGTGCAAGCGCCCGAACCCGCGGGGAAGAAGTCGGTTGGCCGCGCCATCGGACCGAACTCTGCCCGCGCGCCCCGATCCTGATAAACTCTCTGCGTGCCGCGCCTCACTCACCTGGAATGCACCCGCTGCGGCGAGCATTTCCCCGCCGACCGTCCTCAAA
Source organism: uncultured Acidobacteriaceae bacterium (assembly GCA_963827005.1). Taxonomy (GTDB): domain Bacteria; phylum Acidobacteriota; class Terriglobia; order Terriglobales; family Acidobacteriaceae; genus Sulfotelmatobacter. Next base: position 786,515 of record CAWGZD010000001.1, on the reverse strand, counting down.
CCGTTTGCCCCAAAGATGGCGGCATCCTTTACGCGCGCTACGATCTCGCCGCGATCAAAAAAAGTTTTTCGCCCCCATCGCTGCTCCCGCTCGCTCCCACCATGTGGAGATACGACGCCGTTCTTCCCGAAGCCACGCCCGTCACGCTCGGCGAAGGCTTCACGCCCATGCTGCCGAGTCGCGAATATCCCAACGTCTTCATCAAAGACGAGGGCCTCAATCCCACCGGCTCCTTCAAAGCTCGCGGACTCTCCGCCGCCGTCACCATGGCTCGTCACTTCGGTCTGAAGAAGCTCGCCATCCCTTCAGCCGGAAACGCCGCCGGAGCCCTCGCCGCCTATGCCGCGGCCGCCGCCCTCGAAGCCCACATCTTCATGCCCAAAGATGTTCCCATGGCCAACCGCATCGAGTGCGACTACTACGGCGCTCACGTCACCCTGGTTGATGGCCTCATCTCCGATTGTGCCCGCAAAGTTGCCGAACTCAAAGACACATTCGCCTGGACCAATGAAGGATGGTTCGACGTTTCCACCACCAAAGAGCCCTACCGCGTCGAAGGCAAGAAGACCATGGGTTACGAGGTCGCCGAACAACTGGGATGGAAACTTCCCCAGGGCATCATCTATCCCACCGGCGGCGGCGTCGGTCTGCTCGGCATGTGGAAGGCTTTCGACGAGCTCGAGCAACTGGGTTTTATCGGCCCCGAGCGTCCGAATATGATCAGCGTGCAGTCCGCAGGATGCGCTCCCATTGTTAAAGCATGGGATGAAGGCAAGCCCGCTGCAGAAATGTGGCCTCAAGCCTCCACTTTGGCCTCGGGACTGCGCGTCCCCAAACCTTACGGCGACTATCTGATTCTCGACATCCTGAAGAAAAGCGGAGGCCTTGCCCTCGCCGCCACCGACGCTGAAATCCTCGACGCCGTTCGCCACTGGGCGAAAGTCGAAGGCATTTTCGCCGCCCCCGAAGGCGCCGCATCTCTGGTCGCCTACCAGAAACTTCTCGCCACTGAATTCTTCAGCCCCGATGATACCGTCGTGCTGTTCAACACCGGCTCCGGCCTCAAGTATCTCGATGTCCTGGATCCAAAAGATCCGAGCGTGGAGCAAACGCCCGCTTCCCGCCCCATCGCCGGAATCATCGGCCCTTACTAAAGCGGCTTCGGCCACGCCGTAAGTTGTCCACAGTCAGTCTCGGCCTTGCAAAGCGCAGAAAAACATCGGATCGAGAAAGTTCGGGAAGGGCACGACTTCAGTCGTGCCGTTAAGTCCTTGAGAATACATCCGCGCTTCAGCGCCTGAGGTGAGCTCCTCGCTTGCGTGGCGACATTCTCCACGATCCCTTTAGCCGCAGCCTAAATTTCTCTTGGCTTGTCTTACGTGTGACGAACGCGGCCGCAAAGCTCCGCAATCATCGGGAGCAGCTCGCGGCTCGCTTCCAGCTTAGGGATAAAAGCATCGACCAGCGCCAATGCCTGGCTTGGTACTTCGCCGCCGGAGAGTAATATCACCGTCAGCTCCGGCCTCACGCGCTTGATCGCAGTCGCAATCTCGTACCCGTTCATCCCCGGCATCTCGTAGTCGAGCAGCACGGCATCGCAGTGGCACACGCTTACCAGTCTAAGGGCTTGTTGCGCCGATGACGCGGTGAGAACTGAGTATCCGGATCTTTCGAGCAGCACTCGCTCGTAGTTCAAAATCACGGTGTCGTCATCGACGCATAAAATTACTGGCTTCAACTCAAGATTAGCCGTGGTCACTCTGCCTCCTGCTAAAAACAGGCCTAATGAAACGTACACGCGTACTCTGTGTTTTGTTATCCGCTGGCTAATCGCCCAACGCCGTCAAGAAACTCCCTTATCCTTCAATTGCGGCGCAGTGAAACTCATCAGCAGTCAAACCCATCGAGGATGAATGAACTACGCCGCCAGGAGGAAGGGTTGCTCGATGAGCGAGCAGTTCCTCGGCGGAATGTGTCTACCTCACCACAGCCTCGGCCCTGATTGGAACTGTCAGATTTACCAGCCTTACCTTGGCAGCCATCGGGGATCTCCACCTGCAGGCGCTTTCAGGGCCGCCATTTTCTCCATTTTCAATCCCACCTCACTCCACCGCATTTCGCGAGATCACTTCGCGATACCATTCCGCACTCAGCTTCGGCGTCCGCGTCTGCGTCTTGAAGTCGACATAGTGCAGGCCAAATCGCTTGCTGTAGCCGTCCGCCCATTCGAAGTTATCGAGCAGGCTCCACAGGAAGTAACCCTTGATCGGGTAGCCTTCCGCCGCAGCGCGATGCACGTGCGTGAGGTGATTGCGCAGATACATGACCCGATCGGTATCCTCGATACGTCCATCGGCCGTGAGCACATCGTCTGCCGAGCAGCCATTTTCGGTAATGTAAATAGCTTTCGGTTTCCAGAGTTCGCTCACATTCCGAATCGCCCAGTAAATTCCCTCCGGAGCCACATACAGCCAGTCCGAAGCCATGCGCGGGAACGACGTCGGCCGCTTCTCCACCACGTAGCCCGCCGGGGATGCATCGGCGCGAGCGTACTCCGGCCTGTACTCGTTGATGCCAACGAAATCGAGCGGGCTGCCGATGATTTTCATATCGCCGGCTTCCACCTTCGGAGCATTCGCGCCCTCGCGCTCCAGATAGCTGTCTGTGTATTTTCCTTCCAGAACTACCGTGAGAAACTGAGCGTTTTCTTCGCGAGTCGCGCGTTGCGCCGCCGCGATATGTTCTTGCGTTTCCATCACCGGCGCGAACACCTTCAGGTCTTCCGCCAGCCCCACCTGCGTTCCGGCCTTGGCGTTGGCCCGAATGGCTTGCACCCCCAACCCCTGAGCCAGCACCGCGTGGTGACGAATCTGATTCACCTGCGCGTCCGGCAACTGCAGTCCCGGCGCAAACTTTCCCGTCTTGTAACCCAGGTCGGTAAAGCACTCGAACTCGTTGATCGTAAAAAAATGGCTCACGCGATCGGAAAGCTTGCCGGAAACATATCCTGCATAATCGCCAAACGCTTTTGCCGTGTCCCGCGACTGCCAACCACCCGGCAAAGCCTGCGGCAGGTCCCAGTGAAACAGCGTGATGTAGGGAGTAATATTGTTCTTCAGCAGTTCGTCAATCACGCGCTGGTAATACGCCAGCCCTTTCTCGTTCGGCTGCCCCGTCCCATCGGGAAAAATACGCGGCCACGCAATGGAGAACCGATATACGCTCACTCCCAGGTTCTTCAACAGCTTCATGTCTTCTTTGTAGAGATGGTAGGAATCATCGGCGACGTCCCCAGTCTCTCCCTGAAACGTCTTGCCCGGCGTGTGCGAAAAAGTATCCCAGACTGAAGGCTTGCGTCCGTCTTCATTCACCGCGCCCTCAACCTGATAAGAAGCCGTAGCGCAGCCCCACAGAAATCCCGCGGGGAATCGCAGCAAAACCGGCTTACCGATTTGTGCAAGAGCAATTCGTGGAAGAGAAGCGCTGGCCAAAGCAGCCGCAGCAGTGCCGGCCAAAGTTTTGCCGAATCGGCGTCGAGTAAGAGCATTCATGCCCAGAAGATTATCATTACGCGAGACTCTAAGTATGACAATCCGCTCCAGTGGCTCAGTTTGAAGCAGTTTTGAAAGGGCGCGGCTTTAGCCGCTGAGGGAGCAGGTTTTCTGCCAACGAAATATCGCGATGCCGCCCTCAACTTCGAGTATAGTGTGACGAACCGGGACAGGCCGTCCAGCGGCCTGGCAGGCGCCCATGTCCAAAGCCCACTTCATCCTTAAACACTTCATCCTCAAACCCATCAGCCCAAAATTCCTGCGCCTCGCGGTCGCATCCTGTTTATTACTAGCCGCTCTCCAACCGGCACGCGCACAAACGCTGACAACTCTCTACAGTTTCACCGGTGGCGCCGACGGCGCGAACCCCTACTTTGCTGACCTGCTCCTCGGTCCCAAAGGCCGCCTCTATGGAACCACGTTTGCCGGGGGCGCTGACCCCGGCCTCGGTGTCGTCTTCGAGGTAAGTCCTGCCGGCGGCGAAAGAGTGCTTTACACTTTCCAGTCCGCCGACGGATGCTCCCCCTACGCAGGCTTGATCCGGGATGCGCAGGGCAACCTCTACGGCACAACCGGAGCCTGCGGCGCTTACGGCTTCGGCACCGTCTACGAGATAACCAATCAGGACACCGCGACCGTGCTCTATAGCTTTACCGGCGGAGCAGACGGCGGACAACCGATCGCCGGTCTGGTCCGCGATACGGAAGGCAATCTCTACGGCACAACCAACGCAGGTGGCGCAACCGGTTCCTTCGGTTTGGGCTGCGGCACGGTTTATCAGGTAACTCCCGCAGGCGTTGAGACCGTGCTCCACGCCTTTACCGGCCCGGATGGAGAGAACCCGGTCGCCGCCCTGGTGCGCGATGCGAAGGGCAATCTCTATGGCACGACCGGACAAGCCGGCGCTTCATGCTGCGGAACCATATTCAAAATAACTCCATCCGATACCGAGACCACACTCTTCAGCTTCGACTACACGGACGGTTCCGGCCCCGGCCCCAACCGCTTGGTCCCGGACGGCGAGGGAAATTTCTACGGGACCACGTCCGTCGGCGGCGCGTCGGGCGACGGCACGATATATGAATTCACCAAAGACGGCGTCGAGAACGTGCTCTACAGCTTTACCGGCGCGGCCGACGGACTTGCTCCCTACGGCGGCGTGATCCGCGATGCCAAGGGCAATCTCTACGGCACAACCTTCCAAGGCGCCGGAGTCGGCTGCAATGTCGCTGGCTGCGGAACCGTCTTCGTGTTGACTCCCGCCGGAAAGTTCAGAGTGCTTCATACTTTCACCGGCGGCGCCGACGGAGGAAACCCGGCCGCAGGTTTGGTCATGGATAAAGCGGGCAATCTCTTCGGCACAACCTACGGAGGCGGCGCCCACGGCTTCGGCACCGTCTTCAAACTCACTCCATAAATAAGTCACCACACACTGTCTTGGGCTCGGGAAACGCGCCTCTATCCGAGGCGAAAGAAATTTTCCCGCGCATCGCCGTGCAGTTTGGCGCTTAGACGACTTTGTCATCCTGAGCGTAGCCGAGCCTCATCGCAGAAAAGCCCAGGCGTAGGGAAGGATCTCCCGCCCAACCGGCCCAACGCGTAAGCCAAATTGCACCACTACACTCCGCCCTTCATTGACTTGTCGCTCCTTCGCCCCTAAGATAGTCGCGCACGGGAGCGCCCTCGTCTAAATTGATCGGCAAGACCATCTCGCACTACCGCGTCATCGAAAAACTGGGTGGCGGCGGCATGGGAGTCGTTTACCGCGCCGAGGATATCAAGCTCGGCCGCTTCGTCGCCCTCAAGTTTCTTCCCGAAGATCTCGCCAAAGACCGCCAGGCCCTCGACCGTTTTCAGCGCGAAGCCCGCGCCGCCTCTGCCCTGAACCATCCCAACATCTGCACCATCCACGAGATCGACGAAGAAGACGGCCAAGCCTTCATCGTCATGGAGTTGCTCGAAGGCCAGACCCTGAAGCACCGCATCGCTGGCCGCCCCATCGACACCGAAACCCTGCTCAATCTCGCCATCGAGATTGCCGACGCCCTCGACGCCGCGCACTCCAAGGGAATCATTCATCGCGACATCAAGCCCGCCAACATCTTCGTCACCAAGCGCGGGCAAGCCAAGTTGCTGGATTTCGGCTTAGCCAAGCTCGCGCCAGGGAATCGAAATGGCGGCAGTTCAGAATCCGCTCTGCTAACAGCGACCGACGGCGCCTTGATGACCACTCCCGGTTCCACCATCGGAACCGTGGCCTACATGTCGCCCGAGCAAGTTCGCGCCGAAGACCTCGACCCCCGCACCGATCTCTTCGCCTTCGGCTCCGTGCTCTACGAAATGTCTACGGGAGGCCTCGCCTTCCCCGGCAGCAGCAGTGGAGTAATTTCCGAAGCCATTCTGAACCGCACTCCGGTGCCTCCTTCGGTCTCGAATCCAACAATTCCCCCTAAGCTTGAAGAAGTGATTTTCAAGGCCCTCGAAAAAGAGCGCGAGTACCGCTATCAAACCGCCGCCGAGCTTCGCGGAGACCTCAAGCGCATCAAGCGCTCGCTCGACACCTCCCGCGTCCGCGCCGGCAACGCCACCGCTCCTCTGTTGGGAACAACACCATCGCCGGTCGTTGAGACCGCGGCCCCGCGAAAGAGCTCTCTGTTCCTAGCACTCGCGGCGGCTGCCATCGCGCTCATCATCGGCCTCGGTGTGGGAAAGTTTTTGCTGCAACAACATGCGGCGGAAGCTACCTTGCCCGTCTATCATCCCCTCACCTTCCGCCGCGGCATGGTTCACGCCGCGCGTTTCGCTTCTGATGGCAAGACCATCATTTACAGCGCCGCATGGGAAGGGAAGTCTCTTCAACTATTCACCACGCGCCCCGAAAGCCCTGAGTCGCACGAACTCGAGCCCTCCGGAGCCGACGTCCTCGGTGTCTCCTCTTCAGGGGAAATGGCGCTATCGCTTCGCAGTCATCCAGTTGCACAATTCCTCTATTCTGGCACCCTTGCGCGCGTGCCTCTAGTCGGCGGCGCGCCGCGCGAGGTCATGGATAATGTTGAGTGGGCAGATTGGGCTCCCGACGGAACCACGCTGGCGATTGTGCGGCAAGAGCAAGGTCGTCACCGCCTGGAATTTCCTCCTGGCAAGCTGCTCTACGAAGCTGACGGATGGATCGGTCATATTCGCATCTCCCCGAAAGCAGACATGGTCGCATTCATCGATCACCCCGAACTCGGTGACGATGGAGGCGCGGTCGCCGTAGTCGATCTGGCCGGAAAAAGGACAACGCTCTCCACTGGCTGGGATAGCGTTCAGGGAATCGCATGGTCGCCGCGCGGCGATGAAATCTGGTTTACCGCCACCCGCACCGGTGGCGATCGCTCTCTCTACGCCGTCAACCTTTCGGCCTCAGTAAGACTGCTCGCGCGCGTTCCGGGAGAATTGACCTTGCTCGATGTTGACCGCGACGGAAATGTGCTGCTCACTCGCGGCAATGATCGCGCAGGAATGATCGGCCTCACTCCGGGTGAGGCCAAAGAACGTGACTTGTCCTGGCTCGACTGGTCCGTGCCCGGCGATCTCTCAGCCGACGGTCGAACCGTTCTTTTCGGAGAAACCGGCGAAGGTGGAGGGCCGAAGTATGCCGTCTACCTGCGCAAGACCGACGGTTCGCCCGCCATCCGCCTGAGTGAAGGAGTCGGCACCGCACTCTCGCCCGACGGAAAGTGGGCGCTCGCGCGGCCCAATACCACTCCCGCGCCACTCATCTTGCTGCCCACCGGCGTCGGCGAAGCCAAGCCGCTCACCCATGACTCCATCAATCACCTCAATGTCCGTTGGCTTCCTGACGGAAAACAGTTGGTGTTCTCGGGCAACGAGGCCGGACACGGATTTCGTCTCTACGTCGAAACTCCCGGCGAAGGCAAGCCGCGTCCTATCAGTCCAGAAGGCGTGAACCCCGCAGTGGTGATCTCTCCCGAAAGGAGACTTTGTCGCCACGGTCGGGCCCGGATCACAAGATTTACCTTTATCCCATCGCCGGCGGCGAACCCGTTCCCGTCTCCGGCGCGGAGCCCGATGAGCAACCGACAGGCTGGTCCGACGATGGCCGGTTCCTCTACCTGTTCCGCTTCGGAGAGATTCCCGCCAAAGTAGTCGAGCTCGAACTCTCCACCGGAAAAAGAAAACTCTGGAAGGAGCTAGTCCCGGCCGACGCGGCGGGCATCGACACCATTCGCGCCATAACTATTACCCCAGATGCCAAAGCCTACGTCTACGGCTACATCCGCACCCTCTCCGACCTCTACGTAGTCGAAGGCATAAAGTAGGTGGCTCCAGAAAACCCGTCCACAGATTCAAATTAACAGACTGATGTCATTCCGAATCGGGCTGAAAGCCCGGTGAGGAACCCGCTTTCCGCGCATCATCCAAGGAAGCTGGGTGCCCCATCTTTGCGCGCCCTTTGCGCAAAGGTGGGATTCCCCAACCGTCAACGCCCTCAGGATTTTGATCGAATAACCACTTCAAGACAGAATCTTATTCTCGAAATCCTTCCCCGCCAGCACCACATTCTCCGGCCTTCCCAAATCACGCCAGTAATACTCATCGCCGCGAAAGGCCATGATCTTTTCCTTCCCCGCCGCGATTCGCAGATAAGAAGTGATGATCGAAAAAGGCCCTTCTTCCGTCATCATTCCGAAGATCCGGGGCGAGATCACGTGGACGCCCGAGAATGCCAGCGCCTCCGCATACAGTTGCTCCGATGACTGAACAAACTCAGCCTGCTGGTCGTGCCCCGAAAGCCTCCCGCAAAGTCGAAGCTGCTTGTCGAACAGCAGATAGCGCGAAGTCTCGCGTTCCTGCACCGCCAGCGTGGCCAGTGCCCCCTGTTCTTTATGAAACTGCACCATGCGCCCCAGATCAATCGTGCTGATCACGTCCACATTGTGCAGAATAAACGGCTCGTCCACTCCTCCCACGCTCTCCAGAAAAAAATGAGCGGCCTTTTTCAGCCCGCCGCCGGTGTCGAGCAACAACTCCTCGCGCGACACTTCAATACGCATGCCAAAATTGTCGTTCGCTCTCAGATACTCCACCACCATGTCGGCGAAATGATGCACATTAATGATCACCTCGCCAACCCCGAAACTTCGCAACCGCCGCAGCGTGATATCGAGCAGCGTTCGCCCTGCCACTTCCACCAGCGCCTTCGGACGGTCATCCGTCAGCGGCCGCAACCGCGTCCCCAGCCCCGCCGCCAAAATCATCGCCTTCATTGAAATGTCATCCCGAGCAAGCGCCCTTTGCGCCGCGAGGGATCTGGGCGAGCCGCGCGATGTGGCGCGCCTTTTGCGCCACAATAGTCGCGCGTTCGGCTCGCTTCCTTATCGCATTGCATCCACACCCTCCAGACCCTCCAGCTCCCGATGCCGCACCACCACCTCAACCCCATTCCGCCCCCGCAACCGTTTCGCCAGCTGCTCTGCCAGATACACCGACCGATGTTGCCCGCCGGTGCATCCAAACGACACCATCAAACTCTTGAACCGTCGCCGCTGATATTCGCTCACGCTCGCATCCACCAGCGACATTACGCTGGCCAGAAACTGGTGCACGCTTTCCTGCTGGTTCAAATAATCGATCACCGGCCCGTCTTTGCCCGTCAGCGCCTTGAACCGCTCTTCGCGGCCCGGATTCGGCAAACAGCGGCCGTCGAAAACGTGCCCGCCGCCATGCCCACTCTCGTCCTTCGGCCAGCCCCGGTGATAAGAAAAACTCATGATCCGGACCGTCAGATTCTCCGCCTCCGATGCCAGACCCTGCAGCTTCTCCGAGGCCAGCATGCTGTTGAAGGCTTCCATCAAGGTCGGCAGTGCGATCGGCAGCTTCACATTGTGCAGCAGCCAGCGCAAATTCTTCAGCGCATAGGGCACGCTCTGCAGAAAATGTGCCTTGCGCTCGTAAAACCCGCGAAAGCCATAAGCCCCCAACGCCTGCAAAATTCGCACGTAGACGTAGGCATAAAAATGATGGAGAAATGTTTCGCGCTCCACCTCGATATAACCACCGAGCGTCTCCATATAGAGATCGAGCAACTGCCGCCGCAGCTCCGGCGGCAAATCCGCCTTGGCATCGTAGAGCAGGGAAGCGATGTCATATTGCAGCGCGCCCTTGCGCCCGCCCTGGTAGTCCACGAAAAACGGCTGCTCCCCGCGCAGCATGATGTTGCGCGATTGGAAATCGCGGTAGAGAAAATAATTGCAGTTCGCGCTCAGCAGAAAAGTGGTCAGGCGTTCGAAGTCGTCTTCCAGCGCCTGCTCGTTGAAAGCGATGCCGGCCAGCCGCAGAAAGTAGTATTTGAAATAATTCAGGTCCCACGCAATCGACTGCCGGTCAAAGCTGCTTCGCGGATAACACACCTGGTAATTCAAATCGCGCCCCGCCTCAATCTGAAAGCGCGGCAACACTCCCACCACCTTCCGGTAAGCTTCCACCACCTGCGGCGCAATCGTCTCACCGGTTCGATTCTTCGAGAGAAACTCAAAGAGCGTCAGGTCTCCGAGATCTTCTTCCAGATAAGCGCCCGCGCTCAAATCTTCCCCATAGATTTCCGGCACCGGCAGGCCATGCTTCCGGAAGTGCCGCGAAAACTCCAAAAACGCCACATTCTCTTCCCGGACGTTATACAAAATCCCGATCGCGCTCGCGTTTCCCCCGCTGAGCCGCAGAATGTTCCGCCCCGACCCGCCCAGTTGGCCCTGCAGCGGCTGCACTCGCGCCGCAGCCGTGTGAAAATGTTTCTCGAAGAGCTGTTGAAGAACGTCCATAGAAGATTTTCAGCGCAACGACGAAAAACGAACGCGTAACAACTCAAAGATAACATCGAAGCCGAAATCCAAACCCGAGTTCCCGCAAGTGAACCTGCATCTCCACTGCCCGAAAAGCCGCGAGCCCTAGCCTTTCTTAGCGCACTTCGCGGCCCTCCCTTAGCGATCTTTGCGGTCAAAAGCTCTGGCGGTGTCCAAACTCCAGCCCAGACTTGATAACCTCGCGCGATTGCCCCTATGCTAGGAGGACTCCGCATGACTGACCGTCTCTACTACCACGACTCCTTCCTCTACCACTTCGATGCCGAAGTCCGCTCCGTAATCGAAAGCCCGCGCCCAGCCCTGGTTCTCGACCGCACCGCCTTCTATCCCACCAGCGGAGGCCAGATCCACGACACTGGCTGGCTGGTTGCCGCCGACCCCGCCACGAAACTTCGCGTCACCGAAGTCGCTGACGAGAGCGAAGCCGGTCAAGTCATCCACTACCTCGAAGCTCCGCCGAAAGGCGTCCAGCCCGGATCCCGCGTCCACGGCGAAATCGACGCCTCCCGCCGCCGCGACCACATGCAGCAACACTCCGCGCAGCACGTCCTCTCCGCCGCCTTCCTGCGCCTTTTTAATATGCCGACCGTCTCCTTCCACATGGCCGCCGACTACTGCTCCATCGATCTCGACACGCCGAATTTGGATAAAACTCAAATCGAATCCGCCGAACGCCTCGCCAACGAAATCGTCCTCGAGAATCGCTCGGTCGACATCCGCTTCGTAACCCGCGACGAAGCCGGAACACTCGGACTGCGCAAACTTCCTCCCGCCCCGCTCGACCAGCTCCGCCTCATCGACATCAGCGAATTCGACCTCACCGCCTGCGGCGGCACGCACGTAGCCAGCACCGGACAGATCGGCGGAGTGTTACTTCGCAAGACCGAAAAAGTTCGCCATGGATTCCGCGTCGAATTCGTGGCCGGCCAGCGCGCCGTCTCCACAGCCCGCCGCGACTTTTCCACTCTCACCGAAACGGCCGCACTGTTTTCCTCCGGCATCTACGACGTTCCCCAGCAAGCCCGCAAGTCTCTGGACGAAATCAAGTCGCTCCACAAGCAGCTCGAGCAATCTCAGGACGAACTCGCCGCCGCCCAGGCCACCGCGCTCCTCGCCGAAACTCCCGAAAAAAACGGCCGCAAACTGATCGTCCGCACTTTTTCCGCACGCGATCTCAACTCCCTCAAGCTGCTCGCCCAAAAACTCACCCGCCAATCCCCCTCGATCGCCCTGCTCGCAACCGATTCGCCGCAGCCCGCGCTGGTTTTCGCGCAATCCGCCGGTCAACCTTACGACATGGGCGCGCTCCTGAAGCAAGCAATGTCCCAGCTCGGCGGACGCGGTGGCGGCACCAAAGACCTCGCTCAAGGCGGCGCGCCTAAATCCGATGGGCTCGCCGATGTTCTCGCCGCCGCAGCGCAATCGCTGGCAATCTGACTCGTCTTACAGTTGCCTTTGCACGAAATTCGCATGGCGCACCCTTCGGATCCCTAGCCAAAAACAAAAGCCCCCATCGGACCGAGGTCCAATGAAGGCGTCACAAAACACTTCAGTCTGAGCTACGCTACGCGATTCCGGCGCCCGCCCTTTTCCCACCACACTGCGGGATCCTCGGGGCGATTCAGCATCTGGGACAACTCTTTCTTGATTTCCGCCAGCCGGTTGGCTCGCATCTCCACCGCCGATTGGTCAATCTGGCTGTCCGCGCTCCGGGTGGCCGAGCGGGCGTTCATGTTCCGTAAATCCGTGATTTCCTGACGAAGGCTAGTAAGGTGTTCCAGGATATAAGGCATATCCTGATCATACCCCAGATTCCGAAACCCGCCGTTTTTATTCCGTGGCTCAAATGCGCTAATGGGCGCGGGTTGCGCGGCCAAAGATTCCGGTTGGGGGATGGCTGGAAGCATGGTTTTGATCCGGCCATATGCCTGTGGATTTATGCCGAAAAAATAGTTCTGATCGAGATGCCAGGGGAGCGGAAACGAGTCGGGTTTCGGGTTGGCTAAATCGCTCTTGAGGCACACCCCCTCCCCCTGGTCTTACTGGAATCATCATGTTAGCAGGAAATTCCTCGCAAAATCCGCAGCCTAAAGGAGTTAGAGGTCATAATCCGCATAATAAAGGACTTGCGGGTTTTGCTCTTCGGGCTCGATTTGCTGCTCCGCTTTGACCATCATGGGCTAGTTTGATTTCGGGCGCAAGGTCAGATGTCACAAGGGGGTTGTGGAAAATAATGAGGCGGCCCTCAGCGGCTGAAGCCGCCTGACTCGCCGCGGTTTTACGGCACGAGTGAAGTCGTGCCCTTCCCGAACCCGCGCTCTTCGCGGACCTTGCCGGCGAAAAGCAGGTTCCTCACCGGGCTTTCGCCCGGTTCGGAATGAAAGGGTTTTTGGTGGACGCAAAGAAAAAGGCCCCGCTCCTGCGAGCGGGGCCTTTGCTGTTTGCTGACGACCTGATTAACCTTTGTGACCGTGTCCGCCGCCGCTGTGTCCGCCGCCACCGCTGTGCCCAGCGGAGTGGCCGCCGGAGCTGTGGCTGTGACCGCCGTTGGAGCTGGATCCTCCGCGCGGCGACGATCCACGGGTGTTGCCGGGGCGGCTGTTTCCGTGGAACCCGCCGTTGCGTGCTGTTTCCGGGCCGCGGCTGGCGAAGCCTCGATTGGCGCTGCCGGCATAGCCTCTGTTATTGGCTACGGCGCCTCTGTTTTCCGCGAACCCTCTCGTTCCCGTCGAGCCGCGCTCGCCGCCAGGTCTGGCGTAGCCTCGGTTTGCAGGGGCGGAGAAGCCTCGGCCGTCATGGCCCGCGAAGCCTCGCGCGCCGTAGCCGCCGCGCCCGTAGGAGGAGTAGCCGCGATAGTTGCCGTGGACGTAGGCGTTGTGGCTATAGAATCCGCGGCTGTGGAACGCGTAAGGGTGTCCGCCGAAGAACACTCCACCGTGGAAGCCCCAGCCGATACCCCAACCGTGCCATCCCCAGCCGAAGCCGAAGAACGGTGCGATGGGAAATCCGAAGCCGAAGGAAATGTAAGGACCGCCAAATCCCCACCACGGATAGAATCCAGGCCACACGCCTACGGGATATCCGTAGACATAAGAAGGATTGTACTGCGGGACATAAACCACGTTGGGATCGGCAGGCTCGATCTGAACCTGGTCGTCGCGATCGTAAACGCGCTGCTGCGGGGTCGTGCGCAAGTTGCCCGCGTCCTGCGCCTTGTGACGCATGACCTGGATGGCCTGCATTACATCGGCGGACTGGTTATAGTTGGCATCGCCCAGCTCCTGGGTCCATGACAAATCGCGGTCCATGTTGGCCACGACGGAAGGGAACTGGCAAAGCGCTTTCACGCTCGGATCCCAATCTTGGCCGTCGACTGCGGCGCCCAGCTCCTGGCCTTTGAGGTTAGAGTTCTCCTTGAGAAAGCGATTGGCCTCGACGATCTGCGTAGGATAGGAAGCGGCGGCGAGAATCTGCGCCACCAGCGCGTCCGGATACAGCGCGATCGGCGCGACCAGCTGATGTAGCTGCTCGGCCGAGAGCGGCGCATACTGCCGATTGGGACTTAGTCCCTGGTCGGGCGGCGGCGCTTGATTCTGAGGCGCATCTTGATCCTGTGGAGGCGGAGGCGCGACATCCTGTGCCACGCTCGGTTCCGCCGCATTGGATTGCGGCGCGTTATACTGCGGCGCGGTCTGCTCGCTCGACTGTGCTTGATCCGCCGGAGTGCTCACAGCCGGCGAGGGCTTGTCCATCGATGCATCCTGTGCCCTCAACGCACTGCCAGTGCCGAGCGCCATGGCGCTTGCCATCACAGCGTTAAAAAGTGTTCTATAAACTTTGCTTTTCATAAATAACCCCCAGAATTGCTGCTATCAGATTCAACCCCGGGGGTGGCGGATAGTTCCGTTCTTTTGATTGACTTACGGTGGTTCATTTCGGCCAGCGGCTGGTGGATTTCGATCAGAAACGCAAAGGACAGCTCGGCCTGCGACCCCTGCCTCCCAACGCGGCACACCGTCGGAAGAAATAAAGCTCGGGAAGGGCACGACTTCAGTCGTGCCGTATTAGTCTGCTGGGAGAGCGGCTTTAGCCGCTGAGGTACGCTCCATCCCCGATCCACATTTACTTCTTTGCCCTCTACTTCCTCCCCATCATCACCCACCACGCCTCCCGCCACTTCTCAAACATAGCTCCCTTCTTGCTCCCATCCGGATAGAACCACAAATTCTTCCGCGGCATAAACGCCCGCACCGGCACCACATACCAGATGTCCCGCGACACGATGTAACCAATCAGCACGTCAATATCTTTGTCCGTAAGCCCCACAATCTTCCGTCCCACATACACCGACGCATGCACCGCGTATCCCCGGCATCCAAACCGCTCCTCCGTCGACCGCACCTGCACCCTCCACAGCTTCCGATTCGCATCGCATACAAAGTCATACCGGTAGCTGTCTCCCCACGGCTTCGAAACAATCATCCCCATCCCCATAGCCTTCCGCAAAAAATCCAGCTCCGAAAGCTCTCCCATCCGCTTAGGCGGAATCTTCCCCTGCGTCCTTAGCGACGTCGGGATCGTCGGCTCCTCTATAAGTGGCCCGTCATCAAGTGGCCTGTCATCCTGAAGCCCGCGCTTTCTGAGGGCTGAAGGACCTCCGTCAACACCGGCCCTGGCAGATTTGTCGAACGCCCCGCCGCGCTTCCGCCGTTTCCGCTCCCCACCCGGCCCATACCCCTTATCCGCCGCAGCCATCAAATCCCCGATCATCACACCCATACTCAGCACCCATGTCCTCTCTGTTGCCACCAAAAACGAATTTGTCATCCTGAACAAGCTTGTCATCCTGAACGAAGTGAAGGACCTCAGCGACCACGGACCTCCGTCATTCCGAACCGGGCGAAAGCCCGGTGAGAGCCTGTCCCGAGGCGAAAGCCGAAGGAAACCTGCTGTTAAGCCGCCGCCAATCGCAGTCCCGCCCAAAAAACAAAAGCCCCCGCCGGGAATCACTCCCGCAGAGGCTGCTATCGTCACATTTCGCAACGACACTTAAATTGTCCCACTCCCCCACCCCAGGGTCAACGAAATTCGAGAAGGATAAACGGCGCGAGAATGACTCTGGGTGGCGCAGCGCTTCAGCGCTGCGATAGGGCTGTCCTCCCAAAGCGGAACGCTGATGCTAAAAATAGGGCTCGGGAAGGGCACGACTTCAGTCGTGCCGTATTAAGCTGGCCAAATAGCGGCTTCAGCCGCTGAGGTACGCCCTTGAAGCCAACTCGTGCCGCAACTCGCACGGAACATAGTTTCCTCGTGCCCTTCCCGAACCGGCACACCAGCCAACGAAATAGAGCTCGGGAAGGGCACGACTTCAGTCGTGCCGCATTAAGCTGACCAGAGTGCGGCTTCAGCCGCTGAGGTACGCTCTTGAAGCCAACTCGTTCCCTCAACCCACACGGAACATATTTCGTGACCTTCTCAACTTGGCAGCGCCGGAGGCTGTTCGTTGTCGAACCGTACGCGCGACTCTTCCTCAAGACGCTCTACGGCTATCGAAGGCAGGGAAGATTCGAACTACACGCCTTCGTCCTAATGCCCGAACACGTTCACTTATTACTGACGCCAGCACCCGACGTCACACTGGAGCGCTCAATACAACTCATCAAAGGCGGCTACTCCCACGCATTAGGCGTGGAGCGAGGGAAAAAGAGTGAAGTGTGGCAGCGCGGATTTACCGACCACCGCGTCCGCGACGCCGCAGATTTCGACGTGCATCGCAACTACATCCACGAAAATCCCGTAAAGCGCGGGATCGTCGAATCAGCTCCGGAGTATCGCTACAGCTCCGCGTTCCCCAGCTTCAAACTAGACAGCTGGCCCTCGGCGGCTAAAGCCGCGTGACGTAGAACGCCTCAGCGGCACGACTGGAAGTCGTGCCCTTCCCGAGCGTGGGAGTGGCGAGTTTTCCTTGAGCGTAAGCAAGCCCGGGAAGGGCACGAGTTCACTCGTGCCGTAACCGCCCCAAAACAGGAGCCCGGCTTCAGCCGCTGAGGCAAGCCGTGAACAGCCAAAGCAGACCACGAACCGGAGGCCCGTCACGCCCGGGAAGGGCACGAGTTGACTCGTGCCAAAACCGCCTCGAAACAGGAACCCGGCTTCAGCCGCGGAGGCAAGCCGTGAACAGCCCAAGCAGAACCACGAACCGAAGGCCCGCCAAGCCCGGGAAGGGCACGAGTTCACTCGTGCCGTAACCGCCCCAAAACAGGAGCTCGGCTTCAGCCGCTGAGGCAAGCGGTGAACAGCCAAGCAGAAACCACGAACTCGAAGGCCCGCCAAGCTCGGGAAGGGCACGAGTTCACTCGTGCCGTAACCGCGGAATGTGGTCAAGGGCATGGCCAATCCTCATACCCGCCCGCAGCATCGACTCCCACCTTTCGAAAGCGGCGAAAGGCGCGGCAGCCGGTCTCGTTCCGGCGTAAGCGACTGGGAAAACAAAGGCGGGCCAACCCCTCCCTTCCCGCGGCTGGAGAAGTTGGCTAAGATTGGTGAGAACCCAAAATGGCCATCGATCTGAAACAGTTCGCCGCAAAGCTGAAGAGGTACCGCGATCAGTTACAGCTCACGCCGACGGAGGTTAGCGTCGGCACGGGCATCGAACCGAGGCGGCTACAAGCGCTTGAAGAAGGCGAGGCAGCGCCGAGCGGCGACGAGGTCCTAATACTCGCAGACTTCTATAAATGCGACTACCGGTTTTTCATTTCGAACGAGAAGCTGGCTTCATTCGAGCAGACGGAACAGTTATACAGACGATTCGGGAGCGAGTTTTCAAAGATAGATCGCGGCCGCGTACAAGAGTTCCTTTTCCTCGCCGAGTGCGAGGAAGCCCTGATGCGCATGCTGGGCCGCGAACGATCGACGTTCAGGTACGAGCCGCGCGGTAACTATTTCAAGGGACATGCCGCCGACGCGGCAGCCCGTTTGCGCCTCCACCTCGGCTACTCCGACTCGATCGTACCGTCGGATGTCTATGCTGATTTTCGAAAGATTGGGGTGCACGTTTTTCGGCGACGTCTAGACAATTCCAACATTTCCGGATTGACACTGAGGCACCCAATCGCCGGGCCATGCATTTTGGTCAATTACTCCGAAGACATATTCCGGCAGCGGTTTACGGCTGCGCACGAGGCCGGCCATGCGATCCTAGATAGGGAGGATGTCATCGTTTCATTTTCTGATTGGAAGAAACAGGACCTTGTCGAGATTCGGGCGAATGCGTTCGCATCCGCCTACCTGCTACCACCAGCGGTCCTCAGCAAGATTCCGGTGCAGCAATGGACTCCCTCGGAGTTGTCGGGATGGGCGTCAAGACTCAAGGTGAGCGCGCATGCGCTGGCAATTGGCCTGAAGGAAAACGGCCTTATCGATGACGAGGCTCTGTCGGCCCTTCTTCGGTCAAGAGGACAGGCCGCCGTGAAAAGCGACCCTGAACTGGAAGGCCTTGCCCCACGTTCGCTCGAACGGAGGAAATCTCTTCTGGAACGCGGCCTGTCCCATTTCTACGTGTCGCTCTGTTTCGACGCGATCGCTGAAGGCGCGATAACAAACGCCAAGGCGGCGGAGATGCTGACCGTCGATGAGGACGAGCTCCTCGACCTGGCGGAAATGTACCAGGTGAAACTCGCAGTCCATGATTGACCCATCCAAATTCGCACTCCTAAACGTCGCCGACACATGCTCGATCTGGAACGTTCTCGGCTCTCGCCTATTGCGCGCAGCCGCCCGTGGGGCTCAGGTTTCATTCTGCCTGACGCAGTTCGTAAGATACGAATGCCTTCACAAGCCAGGCCAGGCGCGACCGGAAAGATCGGAGCTCCAATCGAGACTGAGGCGGGAACTGGATTCGGGCAGCATTGCCTGCTGCAGCATAGACCTAGAGGATCTTCAGGACGTCGAAATCCTACAAGCGCGCGGACGAATGAGTAAAGGGGAGCTATCCTCGATGGTTTTCGCCAAGAAAACTCAGCAGGCCTTCATGACGGACGACCGGAAGGCTGCGAAGCTAGCGGAGAAAATTCTTCCCGCCGGAAACGTACAGAGCACGCCGCACCTCGTCGGGTGGATGTATTTCATCGGGCGCTTCCAAGACTCCGACAAAGCCACCATCGTAGCCGAACTCGCTGAGGTTGGGCGCAATCTGCAGCCACACCTCGACACAGCCTACCAAGAGTCCTTGCGCTGCCGCCTCACTGCGCAAACGCCCGACCTTCTGCGGCGCGCATCAGGGGCATGCTCCACTCCGCAGCGCGTTCAGAAGGGGATATCCTCATCCGTAATTGGCGAGAACCCTGGCTCGGGGTCGGGTATTACCAAGGCCCCCTCCACCGAATCGTCCTGAACCTCCTCGCACGCCTTTAGAAGCTGCGCCCGAACGGCGTTGACGCTCTTCTGCGCGCTATCGCTTCCCCCACGATCCGGATGATGGTCCTTGCTGAGAAACTGATACCCTTTCGTCACCAATTTGATAGCTATTTCTCGCTGGCTCGGCTGTTTCGGGTGCGGCCTGCCGCCCCTCTCACGACGACGCACCTCCTCATGAATCGCGATGGTGAGCTGAAGACGCGAGTATTCGGCTTGAGCCTGCGACTCATGGCTTAGAGGATAACGATCTGCAAGCTCCGCCAGAAAATCTTCCGGAACCTCTTGCAACTTATAACTGCGGAACTTGCCGTAACCAACGACGACCATTGCCCACCTGTAAACACCCTTGTAAGTGAAGAAGGGCCATAGAACGCCCCTCTAATCAAGCTAACAAAAAAGGCCCCACTCTCGCGAGCAGGGCCTTTGATCCAAGCTAGAAGCTAAGAGCTAGTAGCTAGAAGCTGCCTCTTAGTACATGCCTTCCATGCCGCCGCCGCCGTGTCCGCCGGGCATTGGAGCTTCCTTCTTTTCAGGAATCTCCGCGACCAGGGCTTCGGTGGTGAGCATCAACGATGCGATCGAGCCGGCGTTGGTGAGTGCGGTGCGCACTACCTTCGTGGGATCGAGCACGCCCGCCTTGACCAGGTCTTCGTACTCGTTGGTCAGGGCGTTGAAGCCGTAGTTGCTGTCCTTGGAGTCGAGCACTTTGCCGAGGACGACTGCGCCTTCTTCGCCGGCGTTTTCGACGATCTGCCGCATGGGCTCTTGCAGAGCGCGCTTCACGATGTTGACACCGATCTGCTCATCCCCTTCGAGCTTCAGCTTGTCGAGTGCCGCGACGCAACGCGCCAGTGCCACTCCGCCGCCCGGGACAATGCCTTCTTCCACGGCTGCGCGGGTTGCATGCATGGCGTCTTCGACGCGGGCTTTCTTCTCTTTCATTTCGGTTTCGGTTGCGGCGCCGACTTTGATGACGGCTACGCCACCGACCAGCTTGGCCAACCGCTCCTGCAACTTCTCGCGGTCGTAGTCGCTGGTGGTCTTGTCGATCTGGCTGCGAATCTCGCGCACGCGGCCTTCAATCTCCGAGTGCTTGCCTTTTCCTTCGACCAGCGTGGTGTTGTCCTTGTCGATGGTGATCTTCTTGACCTGGCCGAGATCGCTGACCTGCACGTTCTCGAGCTTGATGCCGAGATCTTCAGTGATGGCCTTGCCGCCGGTGAGGATCGCGATATCCTGCAGCATAGCCTTGCGGCGATCGCCGAAGCCGGGAGCCTTGACGGCCGCGACTTGCAGCGTCCCACGCAGCTTGTTGACGACGAGAGTAGCGAGCGCTTCGCCTTCAACGTCCTCTGCGATGATCAGCAGGGGCTTGCCGCTCTTGGCAATCTGCTCAAGCAACGGAAGAAGATCCTTCATCGAGCTGATCTTCTTCTCGTTGATCAGGATGTAAGCGTTGTCCAGGGCGACTTCCATCCGCTCCGGATCGGTAACGAAGTAAGGAGACAGATAGCCTCGGTCGAACTGCATGCCTTCGACCACTTCCAGCTGGGTCTCAAGCGTCTTCGACTCTTCGACCGTGATGACGCCATCCTTGCCGACCTTCTTCATCGCTTCAGCAATAATGTGCCCAATAGTCTCATCGTTGTTCGCCGAAATGGTGCCGACTTGGGCGATCATCTCGCCGGAGACGGGCTTGGAGAACTTATCGAGTTCGCCTTTGCCGCGTTCGCCGGTCTTTTTGTCGAAGGTGCCGCAGACGAGAGCTACTGCTTTCTCGATGCCGCGCTTCATGGCCATTGGATTGGCGCCGGCGGCTACGGTCTTTACGCCTTCGCGGTAGATCGCCTGGGCGAGGACGGTGGCAGTGGTGGTGCCGTCGCCGGCTACGTCGCGGGTCTTGCTGGCGACTTCGCGAACCATCTGGGCGCCCATGTTCTCAAGGCCGTCCTTGAGTTCGATTTCCTTGGCTACGGTTACGCCGTCCTTGGTGATGGTCGGGGAACCGAATTTCTTTTCGATGACTACGTTGCGGCCTTTGGGGCCGAGAGTGACCTTTACTGCGTCGGCAAGAAGGTTGACGCCGCGCAGGATGGCCTGGCGGGACTCTTCTCCGTGAACGATTTGTTTTGCCATGATGCTTTTCTCCTTGATTCTGTTTGCAGGATGGACCTGCGATTTTTTTCGAGTGCTATCAGCTCTCAGCTGTCAGCTTCTAGCTGCTGGCTTCTAGCTAAATCTGAGTGCGGATCCGATTGAGATCCTTCGCGCAAAGTGCGCGCTCAGGATGACAAGCCATTTACTTTCTGGCGCCGGCTAGTTCTTTCTTGGCCGGGGTGGCGGCTCCGGTGAGGACGCCGAGGACTTCTTCTTCTTTCATGATGATGTAGTCTTCGCCGTCGATCTTGATTTCGGTGCCGGAGTACTTGCCGAACAGGATGCGGTCGCCTTCTTTAACGGCCAAGGGGAAGGTCTTGCCTTCGTCGTTGGTGCGGCCTTTGCCGGTGGAGATGACTTCGCCTTCCTGGGGCTTATCTTTGGCGCTGTCGGGGATGATGATGCCGCCCCGGGTGGTGGAAGCTTCTTCCACGCGACGGACCAGAATGCGGTCGTGTAGTGGGCTGAATTTTGCCATGGTTGTGACTCCTTTCAAAGTCGGACGGTAAGGTTAACGATCGTAAACCTATGATTTGTTAAGGGTTAGGGAGTGCTGTTAGCAGTCTCGCCTATCGAGTGCTAATTATAGGGATGTGAGTGGGGAGTTGTCAAGGGGGTGGGCAGTGGTCAGGGATTAGGGGTTAGGGGTCAGTGATTCGTCGTCGCAGGCGGACCTCAGAGGCTGAAGCCCGGCGAAATTGGTGGCGTTTGGCGGCACGACTGAAGTCGTGCCCTTCCCGAGCTTGCCCTCGCACGACTCGCGCTTGTCGAGACATCCACTTCACGAACCCTTGCGCTGCCTGGGCACCATGTTTGAGGCTGACTGTGGCATGATGACATTATGCCGAAACGATCGAGGAGAATTGCGAAGCGCAACGAGTTCGAGAACTCGCTGAAGAAAGTAGAAGAGGCGCTGGGCGCGATGCGCAGCAGGAATCCTGCAGGCTTTGCGCGGGGACGAGAGGGCGCGCCGTCGGAGCAGGATAGCGCGGAGGACGCGAGCGCCGGCAGCCGGCGGAAAATGGTGGAGCAGGCGGCGGCGAAGCGGCGGAGCGTCAAGAAAACGTAGCGGCAGAGATCTTCGATTCTTCGCATCGAGCGCGAGAAATGGGGCAGCCGGACTCAAATTATCCGGTGCGTGTCGGGCGTCTACCCAGAACGTTTCACCGCAAAGTCGCGAAGAAACGGCCGCGAAGGACGCAAAGAGAGGCTTGCAAAATTGGCGGGAGTGGGGCAACCTCCAAGGGCATGGGACGAATTCACGGACTTCTTCTGGCTGTCTTCTTAAGCTTCTCTTTCTTGATTCTGGCTGCGGGGGTGGGGGTTGCGCAGGATGCGCCTGGTCCCGAAGAGGGCGGGCATGAGGTGCAGGTGTGGGCTGGGGGCGGGCATTCGGTGGCGGGAGGAACTTCGAGCACCGGAATCTTTGATGTGGGCCTGCGCTATGGGTGGGTGATTACGGGGGAGCATTGGCCGGGAATTTTGCGCGGACGATTTGAGTATGCGGTGGATGCGGAGCCGGCATATCTGATTTTTCAGCCGGCGAATACGGCGTATGGGGTGGGGTTTAACCCGCTGGGATTGAAGTGGAATTTTGTGCGGCGGGGAAGGTTCTCGCCTTATCTGGAGTTGAGTGGCGGGACGCTGTTCAGCAATCACAATGTTCCGACGTACACGAACACGGTGAACTTTACTTCGGCGGCGGCGCTGGGGATGCACGTGCTGGGGGCGAAATATAACTGGAGCGTGGAGTTGCGGTATCTGCACATTTCGAATGCCGGGCTGGCGACGCCGAATCCGGGACTGAATACGGTGCAGGTGAGGGTGGGCGTGGGGAGGTTTTGGAGGAAGTAGTGGTGGAGCTGGCCCCACAAGGCAGTAGCTCAGCTTCGATGGCGCAGTTTGATAAGGATGCGAGCCAAGCGCGCGATTATTGCGTCGCAAAAGGCGCGACGCAACGCGCGGCTCGCCCAGATTCCCTCGGCAAGCTCGGGACAGGCTCTTCGCTGCGCAAAGAACGCTTGCTCAGGATGACAATCTCTTTCAACAATCAACAATCTGCTAGGAGTCGTAGCCGGGGCGGCGAGACGAGCCGCAATCTTTCCAGAGTTTTTCCCAATTCCAGATTCCGGACATTACTTGGTCTGGCAAACGGAAGCCGAGTTGATGCGCGAGCATGCAGACTTGGCCGCGATGGTGGGCTTCGTGCGCGAGCATGTAGCAGAGCATTTCCGGTCCGGCCGGCCAGGGCGCAGCCCAACCGTCCCGATGAAACGTCTTAACGCGGCCGGCACCGCCGAGGGCTTCGGCGAGCATCTGGGCACAGCGAGCGGCGCTGTCGGCTAATCCTGCGCGGGCTTGCATCGGCGTACAGTTCGCGCGGTTGAGCTGCGGTGGAACCTTCAGATGCGGAGCGGTGAGCCGGATCCACTTGGAGCGCATATTGTGCATGTGGGTGAAGATCGCCGCAATCGTGCGGGTGTTGCCGGGTGGTTTGGCTCGCCAGGCCGCGAGGTCGAGGTGTTCGATCAGAATCTGGTTCATGCGTTCGTTCGCGGCGAAGATTTTGACTGCGGCTTCGGCGAGTTCGGTGTGCGGCTTGGGCTGGCGGGGCTTGGGTCGACTGGGCTTGGGTTGACGCGTGGTCACGGCTGGTTGCTCCTTGGCCTAGATAATACTTCCGTGGGCTGGATTGAAGCGGAACGTTTTTCGATTGTGAGGGTGTCGTGATCAGAAATGGAAGAGTCCCACGGTAGGTCAAAGCTCTTGACCGCAAAGGGCGCTAAGGAAGGCCGCGAAGGGCGCTAAGAAGGGCAGAGCCTCGCTTGCTTCCATCCTTCCGGCCCAGCTATTCTTCTGACCTATGTCTACGCTGGTGGAGTGCGTTCCGAATTTTTCTGAAGGGCGCGACAAGGCGAAGGTGGATGCCATTGTTGACGCCATGAAAATGCGATGGAGTGTATGTGCTGGACCGCGAGATGGACGCGGACCATAACCGGTGTGTGATCACACTGGTGGGCGAGCGCGAGGCGATTCAGGAGGCGGCGATTCGGGGAGTGGGGAAGGCGGCGGAGCTGATCGATCTGAATGTGCATAAGGGGGCGCATCCGCGGATGGGGGCGGCGGACGTGGTGCCGTTTATCCCGATTGATGGGGTGACGATTGAAGATTGCGTCGCGATGGCGCGGCATGTGGGCGCGGAAATCTGGAAGCGGTTTCAGATTCCGGTTTATTTGTATGAAGCGGCGGCGGCGACGCCGGAGCGGCAGAACCTGGAGAACATCCGGCGCGGACAGTTTGAGGGGATCCGGGCGGAGATTGCGACGAATGCGGCGCGGAAGCCGGACTTTGGCGAGGCGCGGGTGCATGCGACGGCAGGCGCGACGGTGGTGGGCGCGCGGAAGTTTCTGATTGCCTACAACGTTTTTCTGAACACGCCGGATGTGGAGATCGCGAAGAAGATTGCGAAGGCGGTGCGCGCTTCGAACGGCGGGATGCGGTTTGTGAAGGGCGCGGGATTTCTGGTGCGGGGCTGGCGCAGGTTTCGATGAATCTGACGGATTTTGAGCAGACGCCGGTACATCGCGTGTTTGAGATGGTGAAGCGGGAGGCGGCGCGGTATGGCGTGACTCCGGTATCGAGCGAGATTGTGGGGCTGATTCCGAAGAAGGCGCTGGAGCAGGCGGCGGAGTGGTTTCTGCAGGTGGAGAATTTTGATTCGTCTTTGATCTTGGAGAACCGGCTGGCGGCAGTAATGAGCGGGAAGATGGCGGTCGGCGGTCTGCGGGCGGGGTCGAGCCTTTTATCGAGCAACTGGCGGCACCTACGGCTACGCCGGGCGGCGGAAGTGCGGCTGCTGCTGCGGGAGCGATGGCGGCTGGGCTGGC
Organism: uncultured Acidobacteriaceae bacterium; assembly: GCA_963827005.1. GTDB lineage: Bacteria > Acidobacteriota > Terriglobia > Terriglobales > Acidobacteriaceae > Sulfotelmatobacter. The sequence goes on along the minus strand of CAWGZD010000001.1, from coordinate 761,639 downwards.
CGTGATGGTGGCGTCGATGTCGCGAGGGAAGAAAGCGTATCTGCAATATGAAGCGCAACTGAGCGCAGCGATTGCGAGACTCGGGCCGTTGCGGGAGGAGTTGAAGGCGGCGGTGGATGCGGATGCGGATGCCTACGACGCAGTGATGAAAGCTTACAAGCAGGCGAAGGCTGATCCGGCTGGGTCCGAGGCGCTGGTTGATGCAGCTCTCAAGTTGGCTACGGGTGTCCCGCTCGGAGTGGCGGAGAAGGCGCATGAGGTGGGACGCATCACGGAGAGTCTGTTTAGCATTAGTAATCCCAACATGAAATCGGATTTGACCACCGCGCAGGCATTGGCGCGGGCTGCGATTACTGGGGCGCTGGCGAATGTGGAAATAAATTTGGGGTCGTTGAAGGGTCAGGGGTTCGTCGCGGAAGTTAGGAAGAGAGTTGAGGCAGTAAAGGCGACGTGAGTTGTTTTCCCAGGGGCTGCGCCACCTTGGTGCCGAAAGGCCCGGCACTCCGGACACAAATAATTCCGTGCTCTGCGAGTGGAAAATTGCGTCGCCGGGTTCATGCCTGAAGTTTCTGGAAGACTACGCTGTTCGAGCTTATCCCACGAGGTACAACCTACGATGAGTCGTCTGGCGGCGTTCTCCATCTCGATTCTCTTTCTTTGTGCAGCCGGTGTTCTCCTCAGCCTGAACGGCTGTGGCGGAAGCGGTGGGGCTACGTTCACGGGGCCACCGCCGGCGTCGAAGATCCAGCATGTGGTGATTATCTTTCAGGAGAACCGCACACCCGACAACTTGTTTCAGGATCCGGTGCTGATCGCGAATGGCGCTGACATTCAGAACTATGGGGTGAACTCGACGGGGCAGACGATCCCGCTCAGCCCGATTGATCTGGGAACCAACGGCACCACTCCGGATAACTACGACCTGAGCCACGCCCACCTTGCCTTCACCCAGATGTGCGATCTGAATGCGGCGACCGGGGTGTGCGCGATGGATGGGGCTGACCTGATCAAGCCGTCGTGCAGTCCGGGGGTGACGAATTGCTGGCCGCCGAATGAGCAATTCATGTATGTGAAGCCGGCGGATGTTCAGCCTTATTTCACCATGGCGGAGCAGTACACGTTTGCGGACAGGATGTTCCAGTCCAACCAGGGGCCGAGTTTTCCGGCGCATCAATTTATTATTTCGGGGACGTCGGCTCCTTCTCCGGGTAGCAACCTGTTCGTGGCGGAGAATCCGGTGGGAGTCCCGGAGCCCAGTAACAACGCAGGCTGTACGGCTCCGGCGGCGGAGACCGTGGGAGTGATCGATCCGGCGGGAACGGAATCACCGATTTTTCCGTGTATGGATCATCCCACGCTCACCGACCTGCTTAACAGTGCCAGCCTTTCGTGGCGCTATTACGCGCCTTCGGCAGGTTCGATCTGGACTGCGCCCAACGCGATTCAACACATGTGCGTACCGAGTGCCCCGACCGGCGGCGTGTGTACGGGATCGGATTGGACGAACAATGTGGTGGTGGCGACGACGCAGAATCCGGCGCAAGTGCTAACGGACATCAGCGGCGGACAGCTGGCGAGCGTGAGCTGGGTGATTCCGAGCGGACTGGAATCCGACCATGCGCTCAATAACGACGGATCGGGGCCGTCCTGGGTCACTTCGGTTGTGGATGCGATTGGAAATAGTTCGTACTGGTCGAATACTGCGATCCTTATTGTGTGGGACGACTGGGGAGGATGGTACGACCACGTTCCGCCGAAGATTCTGAATTCGTATGAGTTCGGATTCCGGGTGCCGATGATTGTGATCTCACCTTATGCCAAGCCGGCTTATATCTCGCATGTGCCGCATGATTTTGGAAGCATTTTGAAATTTGTTGAGACGACATTTAATTTGCCCTCGCTAGGTTATGCGGACGCTGCGGCGGATGATCTTTCGGATTGCTTTAACTTCAGCCAGACGCCGATCTCATTCCAGACGGTTGCTGCGCCGCTGACGGCGGATTATTTCCGGAACGATAAGCGTCCGCAGACGGACCCGGATGATGATTAAGGGCCTCAGCGGCTAAAGCGCGAAGATGGTGTAGTTTGAAAGGGAAGCGAGCCAAACGCGCGATTATTGCGTCGCAAAGAACGCGACGCTTCACGCGGCTCGCCCAGATCCTTCGCTGCGCAAAATACGCTTGCTCAGGATGACAATCTCCTGTCAGTCGCCTGCGATTGGGGCGGGGGCGGGCTCGGGTTTGGCGCGAGATTCCCACCAGGCTTCGCAACCTTGCCGGATCAGTTTGAAGATGGTGCGGCGGTTTTCCGAGATGACTTTCCACCAGGCAAAGCGGCCGAGCATGGGGAAATAGATTCCGCGGAAGCAAAGGCGCGCGATCAAGATGTTGACGCGATAGCCGAGGGGTTGGTCGTCGAGTGAATCGACGGCTTGGGCGATGGCCTCGGGGCCGTAGGCGTGGGACCAGCCGTATTTCACTTCGGCGTGAGCTTCGTCGATGGTCATCTTCAGCGGCGTGTGGGCCATGGCGAAAGGAATGAATTCCTGCCAGTGTTTGGGACGAGTTAAGCGGCCGGCGACGTCGAGACGCTTGTAGAGCGGAGTTCCGGGCAAGGGCGTGAGCAGGCCGAAAATCGGCAGGCCGGGCGGCCAGGTGCGGACTTGTTCGAGGGTGCGTTCGGCAGCGCCGATGGTGTCGTTATCCATGCCGAAGATGAAGGACGTGATGGCATAGACGTTGCGCTGGGCGAGGCGCTCAAGCACGGCGGCATATTCTTCCGGCTTGTTGAAGCCCTTGTTGACGTCTTTCAAGTTGGCGGGATCGATCGACTCCATGCCGATGAAGACCCACTTGCCGCCGGAGGCGGAGATCAGGTCGACGAGTTCCTGATCGCGCAGAAGGTTGGCGCTGATCTGAGCGACCCAATTGACTTGCGCGCCGGCGGCGATGATATCGCGCAGCAGCGATTTGGTGCGCTTGAGGTTGATGGCGAAATTGTCGTCGATGAAAAAGACGGCGATCTGGCCGCGCTCTTTTCGGGCGCGGGCTTTCAGCAGCAGGAGTTCGTTGACGACGCTTTCGTTGGTGCGGAAGCGGATGGAGTCGCCGAAAAATCCGGTTACGGTGCAGAACTCGCAGCCGTAGGGACAGCCGCGTCCGGATTCGACGGGAACGATGCGGAACGTTCCCCAGCCTTCGCCGATTTCTGCAGCCATCGGGCTTTGCCGACTTAGGCACGAGATTGAACTGCTGGAGATCGATGGTGTCCCAGGGAATGACGGGATATTGCTTGAGCGAGGGTTTCAGTTCTTTGCCGGCGGCATCGACGCGGCGCGTAGATGTCTTTTAACTCGCCGCGGGCGGCATCTTCGACAATGCGCGGCCAGGTGTCATCGGCCTCGCCGAGAGCCACGGCATCGGCGTGGCGGGGACCGCCATCGCGGCCGAGGGCTTCGTCCGCCATTTCCGTGACGTGAGGTCCGCCCATCACCACGGGCACGCCGACGGCGCGGACGGCGTCGGCCATGCGATAGGCTTTGGCGATCATGCGGGTCATGGCGCCGATGCCGACCAGATCAATCTTCTGTTCGATGACGTAGCGGGCGATCCCGGCTTCGTCCATGGGCTGAGCATTGCCGTCGATCAGCACGACTTCGTGGCCGGGGGGAGTCAGGGATTGCAGCAGGAACATCCAGAGGTGCGGCATGAAATTGCGCGTAACCCCGTTGTCGGGGTTGTACAGTAGAATTTTCAATGTTTTCCCTGATTTCTTTGTGCCAGCGAGGGCGGCGTTTGTATGTGCGGTAGCGTAACAGACAGAATGGATCTTACACTATTTGTCTAGTGCGGACTAGGGAAATTCGCTTCGGAGGGAGTAACGGCCGTTCCAAATTGGTCACCGGGCTAACACCTTTGGCTGGAGCACAGAACCGGTTCGCGGGCTTAGAATTAAGAGACGGTGGTAACTGGAAGGGCTAAACTGCGCATCTAAGCCGCAAGGCGCGGGCGAATGTTCCGTTCTTACGTTGACGCAAGTTTAAGCAAAACATGTTTTAGAAATCCTTTATGAGGACTGAGGCTGTTATGAAAACGTGTGAAAGCTGGTTTTAGCGCTGTAGTAATGCTGGCGATGACTTTGGCGGGAATCGGCGAATGCGATGCCGCTGAATTCGTCGGCGCGAGCGGTGGTTCCCGCGGATCTGCAGCAATTGATTTCGGTGGATTACCGGGCGCTGAAGGATTCCCCGACGGCCATGCAATTGAAACAGCAATGCTGCCGGACAATCTGAAGGAGTTTGAGGGCGGCGCTGAAGGGCGTCGGGATCGATCCTAATAAGGATGTGGACTCGCTGGCGTTTGCCTCGTTCCGCACCGCGAAGCAGGGAGTGAAGGGAATTGGCGTGGCTGCGGGGCCGTTTGCCATGAAGACAGTGCTGAAAAAGATGGCGCTGCGGAAGATTAAGCCGACGAAGTACCGCACGGCGAATATCTATCCCATGGATGGCGGAATGGTGATGACTTTTCTGGATGACAGCACGCTGTTGTTCGGGGAGCTGTCGGCGGTGAAGTATGGCGCTGGATACGCGCGATGGGCAGATCCTGAGCCTGGACACGAACTCAATCGATGGCGGACATGATGTCGAGCGTGGATTCGGCGCCGGTGTGGAGCATTCTGGATCAACTGGGAACGCAGAACGTGATGCGCTCGGCGCTGGGCGATGCCGCGAAGGTTGCCGACTACGACACATCAAGAAGCGCTTGCTGGGTTCGCGCTACACCATGGACTTTTCGGGCGGCGTGAACTTCGATCTTACGGTGGTCTCTTCCGATTCGGTGAGCGCGGCTACTCTGTCCTCCGCTGGTGAAGTTGGGCCTGCTCTACAAGAAGATGAGCGCCACGCCTGCGGAAAAGATGGCTATGGATAACACCAGCGTGGATTCCGACGGGTCGAATGTGGATGTTCCACTTCAAGTCCAGCGACCAGCAGTTCCAGTCGCTGATGCACTCGGAGTTGTTTGCGGCGGTTTCGCACTAGAGAAAATCAAAATCGGCTTCACCACGGAGGCACTGAGACACGGAGAAAACCGGGTCCTGGTGCTTTTGTTTTTTGGGGGATTTCTTCTCTGTGGCTTTGCTGTCTCCGTGCCTCCGTGTCTACTTTGGTTTCCTGCGCGGCGCGTTTTTCGCGGGCCCAGCCTTCTTTCACGATCTGTCGTGGCGCGGCCGATGGCGAGCGCATCTTCGGGAACGTCGTCGGTGATGCAGGAGGCTGCGGCGACGTAGGCGCCTTTGCCGACGCGCACGGGCGCGACCAGGGTGCTGTCGCTGCCGATGAAAGCTCCGTCTTCGATGACGGTCGTGTGCTTGTGCGACGCCATCGTAGTTGCAGGTGATGGTTCCGGCGCCGATGTTGACGCCGGCGCCGATTTCGGCGTCGCCGAGATAGGTGAGGTGGTTGGCCTTCGATCCCTTGCCCAGCTTGATCTTCTTGGTCTCGACAAAGTTGCCGACGTGCGCGCCTTCTCCAATGTCGCTGCCGGGCCGCAGGTGCGAATAAGGGCCGAGTGAGGCGTTGGGGCCGATGCGGGCTTCCTCCAGAATGCATCCCGGACGGATGAGCACGCCGTCGGCCGATCTCGGAATTGCGAATCACGGAGTAGGAACGAATGCGGCAGGCGGCGCCGATGCGCGACTTGCCCGAGAATCTGGACGAAGGGTTCGATCACGGTGTCGGCGGCGATTTCGACGTCGTCGTCGATTACGCAGCGTCTGCGGGATAGAAAATGGTGACGCCCTCGGCCATGAGTTGCTGGCATTTCGCATGCGGATCTGCTAGTCGATGGACGAGAGTTCGACGAGGGTGTTGGCGCCCAGAACTTCGCCGGAGTTTTCCGTTTTCCAGACGACGACACGCTGCCGGGCCTGGCGCAGAACCCCGGCCATGTCGGTGAGGTAGTACTCGCGCGTGAGGGTTGGCCGTGGAGAGTTTCTGAATGTGCGAGAGCAACTGGGGCACGAGCGAAGACGTAGAAGCCGGCATTGATTTCGTGAATCTTTTTCTGGGCGGGGCTGGCGGACTTCTCTTCGACGATGGCCTGGACTTCAGGGCTGCCGGCGGACTTGCGAATCACGCGGCCGTAGCCGGTGGGGTGTTCGAGGTCGGCGCTGAGCAGGGTCATGGCGGCTTGCTGGTCGAGGTGGAAGTTCAGCAGGCGCGCGATGGTCTGAGGCGTGATCTGCGGTGCGTCGCCGGAAAGGACGATGACGTGGTCGTAGGCGGAAAGCGCGGGCTGCGCGACCATAAGGGCGTGGCCGGTGCCGCGCTGGTCGGACTGCAGAATGAAATTGACGCCGGTGTGGGCGACGGCGGAGCGGACGAGATCGGACTGGTGGCCGATGATGGCGAAGACATCCGCCGGGGGCACGACGCGCGTGGCTGCGGCGATCACGTGGGCGAGCAATGGCTTGCCGCCGACCTCGTGCAAAACTTTAGGGAGCTGCGATTTGAGGCGCGTGCCTTTGCCGGCGGCCATGATGGCGACGGCGACGCGGGGAGGAGAAATGCTTCCGACCGCGGAAGCATGGGCGGCCATCGACGAGCGGGGAGATGGATTCCTGGATTTCTTCATTCGCCTCAATATACCCTGAGCGAAAAAGCTGGTCGAGCGCTCGACTGGACCCTTCCTAGCTCAGGCAGGCAGCCGAGGGCCGGCTGTCCCCAAGAGTATCTCCTAAACTGAGCCCTATCCGGCGATCCACGAATTGAAAATACGGAAAACACTGTATGGAGCGTATGCCCGGCTTCGGGCAATATTCGATGCGTGCCCTTGCCCCCACAGGAGGACCGTTACCGCAACTTGCTTGGCGAGACGGCGGAAGCGCGAGCGAGTGAACCTGTGCAGGCTCCTAGCCCGATCCTTATGAAACTACGGTCTACTTTTAATGAGTGGATGGAGCAGCTCAGAAAATCGGCTGCCGCGAAACCACGCAAAGGCGCGGATGAAGAAGCGCTCGGGGGGCGGTGCCGCCGAGTTGTGTATCCCGACGGCAGAGTTTACTGGTTCTTCACATGGCCCTCCTCAGGGCAAGCGGCGGATCCTGTTCAGCGACTGGCGACGCGGTACGAGCCGCCACCGGACCGCGGCGCGCAGGGCAATCAACCTTCAGCATTCCAGTGAGCTGCCCTCGGGGCTAAAGCCGCTGGTGATCGCGCGGCCCTTGCGGCGCGGCTGAAGCCGCGCCCTTTCAAATCCAGAGCGCTTTCAAACCCACACGCGCTTTCAAGGCTAAAGAAGGACCTTCTGCCGCTAAAGTCCCAGTCCTCCATCGACGGCCAGAATCTGTCCGGTAATGAACTGAGGTGCGGTGGCGAAGAACAGGACGGCGGCGGCGATCTCCTCGCCACTGCCATTGCGCAGCATGGGAGTTTGCTTGGCCATGCGGCGCATGAATGCGGCGGCCGCTTTTTCCCCGAGATCGATCATGCCGGGTGCGACCGCGTTTACGGCAATTTCCGGGGCCAGAGCTTTTGCCATCACCTTGGTGAGCATGTGCAAGGCTGCCTTGGAGGAGCAGTAATGCGCGTGCGTAGGCCAGGGACGCAGGCCTCCGAGAGAGCCCATGTTAATGATTTTGGCTTCGATCTTTTCTCCGCGCTGCGCGCCGGTTCGCTTGCGGCGCATCCACTTGAGAGCTTCGCGCGAGACCAGGAACGGTCCCCGAGTGTTTGAGGCGAACATGTCATCCCACTGGCGAACCGTCAGCCGTTCGAAGTCGGCGGTGTTGTAGTTGGCGGCGTTGTTGACCAGGATGTCGATGCGTCCGAGTTCGCGGCCGGCTTCCTTCATCATGGATTTCACGCTGGCTTCGTCGGTGACGTCGCAGTGTAGCGCGAAGGCGCGGACACCGAAGCTGGCGAGGTCGACGACCGTGTGCTGGGCTTCGCGGGCGGAATGGCGAAAGGTGATGGCGACATCGGCGCCGGCCCGGGCCAAAGCCAGGGCGGAGGCGCGACCGAGCCGCCGCGCGGCGCCGGTGATCAGGCAGGTCTTGCCGCGCAGAGGCTGACTGGGATCTTTACGCGGAATATCGTTATGGCGGGGATGAGGACGCATGGCGGAATTTTACCTTGAAGCGCAATTCTTTTCGTTTTTTGACAATTTCCCAGTGGAATCGGCACTGCGGGAAGGCTACAATCCACCCGTGCCGGAGTCGCGCCAGGTCGTCGTTTATTCGCGGAAGGGTTGCCATCTCTGCGAGGTGGTGAAGGAAAGTCTGGTGAAGCTCTCGCGCCGCGGCGGATTTACCTGGCAGGAAGTGGACGTGGATAGCGACCACGAACTGCGGCGGCAGTTCAACGACGAAGTGCCGGTGGTGTTCATCGACGGACACAAAGCCTTCAAGTATCGAATGGACGAGCGCGAATTTCTGCGGAAGCTCGCGAGCTAGGCTGTCAAAGTTTCCCGGACGCGGGCGAAATCCCTCGCCCGCTGGAGCCGCACCCTGATACGAATCACCGTCGGGACGGCCCGGCGAGCTGTTGTTCAGAGAGCCCACCGATACAGCCGAATTCCAACGCTTTCCGCTACAATCATCCCGCCATGTTGCGCACCGCGCTCTATGCCGATCCCGGGCAATGTATTTATGCACGATGCGGTTCTAGCTTCGTGCCGGCGGCATCCGGAAAAGACCGCCCTGGTGGATACTTCCTCCGGACGGCGGCTTACCTATGCGGAATATGGAGAGACGGTGGAAGCGCTGGCGCGAGGGCTGGTCGGGGCCGGATTGCGACCGGGAGAAGTGGTTGCCATTTTCCTTTGCAATTCCTGGGAATTCTGTGCGGCTTACCATGCGGCCACGCTCGCGGGCGGGATTCCGACGCTGCTGAATCCCACGTATCGCGAGCGCGAGGTGCGTTATCAGCTGGGGAATTCTGGCGCCGCGTTGCTGATTACGGATGGAACGAATATTAACGGCATCAATCTCGCGGGGCTGCCGAACTTGCGGCGAGTGTTTTGCACGCGGCAGCAGGGAAGCGGCGCCGAGCCGTTTTCCGACCTGTTGAGGTCAGTGACGGCCACGCTGCCTGAGCCCGATCAGCCTGCGGAGAAGATGTTGGCCGCGCTGCCTTATTCGAGCGGCACCACCGGGCTGCCCAAGGGCGTGATGCTTTCGCATCTCAACCTGATCGCGAACGTGTATCAGTTTCTGGGGCCGTGCGCGACTCCGCTCAATGCGAATGACAATATTCTTTGCTTCCTGCCGCTTTATCACATTTATGGCTTGAACGTGATGCTCAACCCGGCGCTCATTCTGGGCGCTACGGTGGTGCTGATGCCGCGCTTCGGCGTCCCTCAAGTTACGCAGCTACTCACCGAGGAGTCGATTACGATGATGCCTCTCGTGCCTCCGGCGATGAACGCGCTGTGCCTGGCGGCGGAGGCGGGAGAGTTTCCCAAGGATCACCGGGTGCACTGGGTGAAGTCGGGCGCGGCGCCGCTGGCGCCGGACCTGCCGCGAAGATTCACGGCGCTCACCGGCATTCTGGTGTGTCAGGGCTACGGGATGACGGAAGCTTCGCCGGTGACGCACGTAGGTTATCTGGAGCCGGAGCTGTACCGGCCAGATTCCATCGGGCATCCTCTGGTGCAGACCGAGTGCCGCGTAGTTGGTCCCGCAGCTCCCGAGGTCTCCGCCGCAAACATTGCCGAGGTTCCTACGGGTGAGCCGGGAGAGTTGGTGATGCGCGGTCCGCAATTCATGCTTGGTTACTGGAACGAGCCAGAGGCCACGGCAGCCGCCCTGCGCGATGGATGGTACTGGTCGGGCGACGTTGTCACGCGCGATGCCGAAGGCTTCTACCGCGTGGTCGACCGGCGCAAAGAGATGATCAAGTACAAGGGCTTTCCCGTGGCGCCGGCCGAAGTGGAAGCGGTGCTGCTCGAACATCCCGCAGTGCGGGAGTGCGGCGTGGTGGGGCGCGCGGATGCAGTGGCGGGCGAAATCCCGGTGGCGTTCATTGCTCTGCGCGAGGGATTCACGACCTGCCGCAAGATGGAAGACGAGCTGTGCGCATTCGTGGCCGACCGGCTCACTCACTACAAGCAGCCGCGCGAGGTGCACTTCGTGGAGGTCGTCCCCAAGACGGCTTCGGGAAAGATTCTGCGGCGCGAGCTGCGGGAGTTGATGCGCTGAACGTGTGACTTGGAAGGGAACACTTCTGTTCTTGAAATGAATTCAAGAAATCGATGCAAGCTATCGACTTTGGCGATCTGCATTCCCGTCGGCTGCAGATAGACTACTTCTGCCCTCATGGCACGAATCCTGCTGCTGTTCTTGCGCCGCTTATGGCTGCCGCTGGTGGTGTTTGCCGGCTTCAGCCTGATGTGTGTCGTGGTGTACCGCAGGCTGGAGTGGCTGAGCTGGCAGGATGCGTTGTTCTGGATGATCCAGCCGCACGCCATCGATGCCAAGCATGTGCACAATGCCACCAAGCTGTTCTCGCTCTTTGTGTACCTGGGCGTGTTTGCCTTTCAGATCTGGGTGGCGGAGCGGGTCGCGGTCACAATCTTCAACCGGCAAGGCATGGAGGCCTGGCGAACCATGGTCAACGACGTCAGCATTGAGAAGTTACAGGATCATTTCATCATCTGCGGCTACGGGCAGGTGGGCCGGACGGTCGTCGACCAGCTCAACCGCTTGAAAATTCCTTTTGTGCTGATCGAAACCAATGAGGGCATGTGCCGGGAACTGTTGAAGGAAAAAGTGCTGGTCATCCAGGGCGATGCCAAGCGGCACGACGTGCTGCAGTCCGCCGGGATCGAACGGGCGCGCGGCGTGTGCATTGTGATCGACAATGACGCCGACAATCTTTACATCACGGTGACGGCCAAGGCCCTGAACCCGAAGGCGCGGATCATTACCAGGGCCGGGCAATCCCGCTACGCGCAGGCCATGCGCAACTCCGGCGCAGACGAAGTGATTATTCCCGAGTACGAAGGTGGGCTGATGACCGGCCGCATGATTGCGAAGTTTTATCCCGCGGCGCATCCGAATCTGGCGTGAGAATCTAGTGAACTACTTTCCCGCGCCGCTCTCGCCCGCGATTTTCTTCGGAGCCAGAAAGTTCCAGATGGATTCGTTGGCGTTGAGGGCGTCGCTGGTCTTGCCGACCTCCTTCTCGCTCATGTACTGCTCGCCGCCCGGCCAGGTATTGCCGCCGCCCTTGACGGCGTAGAGCAGCACTTGACCGCCATCCTGGCAGCCACTGAAAGTAAAGGTTTTAGTTTCCTTCGCCCCTTGCTCCAAAGCCGGGAGCTTATCCTGCGCCGGCTTTTCGCTGCAGCGGTCGAATTTCGCCCAGGCCTTGGCACTATCTTCGGCGGAGAGCACGTGGAATTGGCCGGGTTTATAGGTGCCGCCGCCGTAAGGAACGATGGGGTCCTCGGTCCCGCTGATGAAGAGCGCGGGTACGGCGCGCGAGGGAAGGCAAATCATCGTCTTTGGCAGCCCTGCGCCGACCGGAGCGATCGCGGCCACGCGATCAGCCAGGGCGCAACCCGCCCGCAGCGCCATGAAGCCGCCATCGCCTAACCCGGTGGCATAGATGCGATGAACGTCCACCGAGTATTTCGTCGCGAGCTGATCGAGCATCTGGCCAAGAAAGGCGACGTCATCCGGAGGCTCAGGCCTATTTCTGCTGTCGTCGGAGGTTTGTCCTCCACCCTGCCCGCCGCCAGGATAGCCTCCGCCGCCGCCACCGGGATAGCCACCACCGCCTCCCGGATAACCTCCGCCGCCCATCCCCCCGTGATGTCCATAGCCTCCACGATGCGGCGCGGCCGCCGCAGGCTGTTCCGGCCGCACCCCAATATTCCATCGTCCATGCACAGCGACGGGATAGACGGCAATAATGCCGTTCTTGTCGGCAAGCTGATTAAAGTGCGTGAGCCGCGCCATGTCCTCGGCGTCCTGATTTCTGCCGGCCAGCAGAATCACCACAGGATAGTGCTGTTGCGAGTCATAACCTTTAGGCAGATGCACTACAAAGCTACGGGAAACGTCGTCGACATCGACTTTTTCCTGGGAGTCCTGCGCCCGCAAAGGAGCTGCAAACAGCAATCCGGAGATGCAGAGGGTGAAAACCAACTCCGACCGCAGCCTGAATCCGGCCTCCTTGAACCTCATCTTCTGGGATCCTCTCTGGTGTCTACCGATCTCGGTTTCTGCCGATCTCCCGCCATCTGCGTAGGAATCGCTAGTGCAAGCCTTGGGTTGCTAAGCGGACTGTCCGAGATTTGCAAAGTTTTGTAAGCTGACGCCCGAGCCCCGGAATCGGGCATCTCCTCCTGTTGACGCGGCTTGAGACGGAACTCAGATTTGGCGTGAACCTCGATGCGGAATTTTGCGTATCATCTGCAAGCTGAGGGAGAAACATGCTCCAAAGGATGGCTCTTGTTCTTCTGGCTCTTATCCCCTTCTGCCACGGGGATGACCAGTATTCGAAGACGAAAACACAGACTTGGGATTTCGCGCCGGCCGGCCAGGTCGAGCTTCACACCGGCTATGGGGATGTCCGCATTATTCCGGCAGACGATTCCCACCTGTCAATTACTTACACGATGCACTCCAACCATCCCGACTACATTCAGAAGGTCGAGACGCAGTTTGCCGTGAAGGGCGCGAAGGCCGCGAAGGCCGTGCTCACCCTGAAGGCGCCCCGTGATGGCAGCACGGAGGTCGAGCTAAGGGTGCCGGCGCGTACGGACATTTATCTTCGCTCATCTGCTGGCGATGTCCGCCTCGGCCCGATCGAGGGAAACAAAGACCTGGAAACACACGCTGGCGATATAGACATCCAACTTGGCGACCACGCCAGCTATGGATCGATCGACGCCTCCACGCATGCCGGGGATGTGACCTCACCGTTCGGAAAGCCGCACGGCTGGATAGGGAACTCGCTGAGCTACCAGGGCACCGGATCGTTTCGCATCCACGCCCACACTTTCGCTGGAGACGTCACCTTCCGCGAGGCGAAGGCCGAAGCGAGCGCGCCAACCGCGCCCGAGGCTGACGATTTCGAAGCCAGCCTGAAAAAGATCCTCGACGCGTACTCTGCCGGGTATGCCAGTAAAAACGCCGACCAAATCGCAAACCTCTACATCGAGGACGCTTTGTACGTTGGTGCGACGGGTAGGGTAGAGGGACGCAACGCGATCCGCGATTCGCTGGCTGAGCAGTTCGCGAATGCCTCGGGTATGGAGTTGAGCATCCACAGCGTGAGGAGTGATCACTCGGCGGACATGGGCTACGACTACGGGACCTATAAGGCTGGCTCCGCCGCTAATGTCGAGGTGGGAAAGTATTTGCTGGTATTGAGGAAAGTGAAAGGCGCATGGCTCATCGCCGTGGCTTCGGCCACGCCTGGGGCGGAGTAAGAGCAGTGGAGCGCGCTGGAACGCTCCACCCCGACCTGTGTCCGGCCCTGAACCAAAATCACCGGTAGAGAAGGAACTTTTTTCGCGGGCGTGCGTAACCAGCTATAGCACGGCACAAGTATTCAAGAATCAAGCCGGGCCAATCAGGAGGCACAAATGGACGGTAACTTTGTGGGGCTGGCAGCGGTGGTGATGATTTTCGGGATCCCGATGGCGGCGATGTACACGTTCTTCCGGGTGCGCAAGCTGCGCAGCGAGGAGCGGCTGGCCGCGATTGCGCGAGGCGTTGACGTGCCCATGCAGCCGGAACTCTCGGAAGCGGCGCGTTCGCGCCGGTCCGGGATTCTGCTGGTAGCGGGAGCGCTGGGGTATATCGCAACTTTCGTTCTGATCGGACGCGTGGAGCCGGATGCGATGATCGCGGCCACGTTCGGCGTGATTCCGCTCGCGGTAGGCATCGGTTTCTTTGTCGATCACGCGCTGATCCGGCGCGACGCGCGCGCGCACTGAGAGACCGGTGTGCCGGCAGGTCATGCGTACTCGACGCGTGTCTACTGACCTCAGACCTCGGACCTCGGCCAAGCCAGCTCTAGCCGATTTTTCGCAGACGTCCGAAGTCTGAGGTCTGACGGCTCGGGTCTCACGTCTGACGTCCGAAGTCTGAGTTCCGAACACTTTCTCTACTAGACGCCATCGAAATAGCCCTACGTGTTCCTTATTAGGGTCCCGGGCGTATAGCGATTTTCCCTTTCAGTGTCGAAATTGCATTCTCCGCAAGGCTCTCAGGTCCTTTCTCCACGCCGCTGCAAGCCACTTACTTCAAACGAGATCGGCCATTTTTCGGGGCGTGGCCCCAGCGTTGCATTCCTCAACCCGTGGCTGGAACGACGGCCACACTCTTGATTGAGGAGGTTCACTCAACGCTATGAAAATAAAATATAGAAATACTTTGGCCCGTTGTTGCCTCTTTCTGCTGACGTTTGCAGGCGTTTTCCTGATTGCGCCCGTCAGCACGCTGTCACAGACTGTCACGCCGCAAGCACAGGCGCCGCCTACGCCGCCCGACACCGCGACAGCTCCGGGCTCCGATGACGTCACGCAGCGGGAACTTGCCAACTTTGACACTTTCCTCGACAGCCATCCCGAGATCTCGGAGCAATTGCGCAAGGATCCTTCGCTGGTCGATAACCGGCAGTTTGTGGAAAGCCATGCCGCCTTGCAGCAATACCTGGCGGACCATCCGGGAGCGCGCGAAGCATTCAAGTCACATCCGGAAGCGTTCATGCATGACGAGAATCGCTTTGACCGCCGCGAAGGCCAGGGCCCTCTGGGCATAACGCGGGCCCAACTGGTCGACATGGACGAGTTCATGCGCAACCATCCGGAGATCACGGAGCAATTGCGCAAGGATCCTTCGCTCATAGACAACAAGCAGTTTGTGGAGAGCCATGCGGCCTTGCAGCAATTCCTGGCGGACCATCCCGGAGTGCGCGATGAATTCAAGTCACATCCAGAAGCGTTCATGCATGACGAGAATCGCTTTGACCGCCGCGAAGACCAGGGCCCTCTGGGCATAACACGGGCCCAACTGGTCGACATGGACGAGTTCATGCGCAACCATCCGGAGATCACGGAGCAATTGCGCAAGGATCCTTCGCTCATAGACAACAAGCAGTTTGTGGAAAACCACGCGGCCTTGCAGCAATTCCTGGCGGACCATCCCGGAGTGCGCGATGAATTCAAGTCGCATCCAGAAGCGTTCATGCATGATGAGGAGCGCTTTGACCGCCGCGAAGACCAGGGTCGTGGTCGCGTCACGAGTGCCGAACTCTCCAGCTTCAGCGAGTTCTTGGGCAACCACAACAGGATCTCGGATGAGCTTTCCAAGAATCCTTTGCTCGCCGATAACAAGGAATATCTGGAGAACCATCCTGACCTGCGGGAATATCTGAACGCGCATCCCCAGGCTCACCAGGCGCTGAGCGAGGACCCGGGAAGTTTCATCAAGGAGGCGCAGCAGTTCGACACACACACGCCGAAGATGGCTGGGGAAATGAAGCCGAATAAGTAGGCGTATTTGGTGGTGATTAGAGGGGCTGCTTTGGCAGCCCCTCTCTTCTCTGATTTTCCGCCATCGTTTTGCGGCAGCTAAAAAGACGAGGAGGCTGTAAATGAAAACTCGCAGAAGCGGCAAGAGGTTTTTGATCGCGATGGTCGCACTCTTATTAGCAATTCCGGCATTCGGTCACGACCAGAAAAAGCATCCTGACCGCGCCATGATCGAGAAGATGGAAGCGGTGCCTTGCGGCGCGAAAGAACACGGCATGACCGGCCTGGGCAGTGTCTGGGCCTCGGTGGGGGTTACATCCGTGAATTCCGAGGAGAAACTTTGTCCTCAATATCTCCTGCGCAGCGACGACATGGAGTATCACGTTCGACCGCTCGATCATAAGCATCCCGTGATTCTTCCGATAGGCAAGGAAGCTGAATTCAAGGTTTCGAAGGATAAGTTCGACATGCGCATCGCAGACGGCGATCGCAAGATGCGCCACTATCAGGTAGTCGCGATGAAACCAATCGACCACTCCGATACGTCAGCGAGCGAGGCGTCAAAGTACAGTGCACCGCGAAATGACTACGCCGACAAGCCTCTGGCTGACCAGAACATAGACAAAGCGCCGGTGCAGCCCAACGACCGCCCGCTTCAGCCCAACGACCGCCCGCAGTAAAACGTGAAAGGTTGGGCGTCGGTCACTTGAGCAGATACCTGTACTGCTCCTCCGTCAGTGGCACGACGCTCAATCGTCCTTGCCGCACCAGCGGGGAATCGGCAAAGAGTTTGTGCGCCTTCACCTCGGCTAACGTCACCGGCTTCGCTAGCGGCTTGCCAACCTTGATTTTAACCAGAGGATTCTTTGCGTCTGAATCATCCACGGACACTACGGTCGCGGTTCCCACCGCGCTTTTTTCATCTCCGGTGTGGTAGATGACCAGGTTTTCTCCCGGCTTCATGCTGCGTAGATTCTTGACCGCCGCGGGGTTGGTGACGCCGTCCCAGATCGTCGTGTTATCGCGCTGCAGGTTGGCGAAGGAATATACGGAGGGTTCGGTCTTGAGGAGGTAGTTCATCGGCAAATTCTACTTCGCGGTCAGAGCCGATTTCCAGCGGCAAATTACATAGACCGATCCGCAGCGGGGACTAAAACTAGGACTATTGCGGTTTGGCGTTGGGATCAGCAGGAGGCGGCGGCGTCTTGTCGTCTTTTTTCTCCTCAGGGTGGTCCTGATAAATGGAGTACTGACCTTGGGGCCGTTTCAGCCTGATGGTGAAGTTCATCTTCCCGCGATCCACGTCATAGTCTTCGCCAAAAGTCTGAAATCCGCTGGCCAGCACCTGCACTCGCAGCAGGCCGTAAGGAATTCCGTCGAAGCTGGTCTTGCCGTCGGCGTCGGTCTTGAGTTCGAGCCCGCCTCTGCTCTGCTTACCGTGGGGGTTGACCGGGTGCATGATTACGGCGGCGCTGCGGACCGGCTTGCCGTTGTCTTCCTTGACGACAAGAAAAGTCAGGATCGCGGTAGGCTCCGTGTCCTTCTCCTTCTGCGCGGCGGCGGCGCCGAGAAGCACAAAAGCAACCAGCAAGGCCGCGATCGCCAACGTCTTTGTTCCCGTCCCTGTATTCATTTTTGTCTTTATCTTTATATTGATCTTGGTCGCCATGCTCCCCGACTTCCTCTCCAGACATTCTAGCGAGTGCGAGCAGCGTGTGAAAGGACGAAGTGAGGGTGCGCGAGTTAAGGTTCTGCAGCGGAGCGGCTCTTGCGGTCGGAGCCGCCAGCCTTGGCTGTGAGTTGCACCAGGTCGCTGGCCACGCGGGCGGTGTTGTGCCGGGCGACGTCGCCTTCATCCAGGTAATCGCCCAGGACCGGAATCACACCCAGCGCTTCGATGGCGTCGAGATCGGCCACGATCTGGCATGCGCCCTCCAGAGCGTATTTGGCTTTGAGTTCATCGGAGACGGGCGTGCGATTGATCAAGGCATAGTCGAAGATCTGCTGGCGCGCATGGCGATTGAGCGCACGGATGTGATCCGCGGCCGTGAGCCCGAGGCTCTCGTTGGCCTGCGTCATCAGGTTGCAGATATAAACCTTGGTGGCCGGCGAGTTGACAATGGCATCGGCGATGCCATGCACCAGCAGATTCGGGATGAGGCTGGTGAACAGGGAACCGGGACCGACGCTGATGATATCGGCGCGGGCGATGGCGTCGAGTGTCTGCGGCAGAGGGTCGACGTTCGGGGGAACCAGGAAAAGTTCCTGGATGCGGACTTTGCTGGCCGTGATTTTAGTTTCGCCGCGGACGCGCGTGCCGTCCTCCATCAAAGCTTCGAGTTCGATGTTCGAAGTTGTGGCGGGGTGGATGTGCCCGCGGGTGACCAGAATTTCCGAAGACAGGCGAACCGCCTCGGAGAAGTCATGGGTGATGTCGGTCAGCGCGGCGAGAAAAAGATTGCCGAAGCTGTGACCCTCCAGACCCGAACCCTTTGCAAAGCGATGGCGGAAGAGTTGCGAGAGCAGCGCTTCGTCTTCACTCAGTGCAACGATGCAGTTCCGGATATCGCCGGGAGGAAGCATGTTGAGTTCCTTCCGCAGCCGTCCGCTGGAACCACCATCGTCGCTGACTGTAACCACTGCGCAGAGATCGCGAATCACGGGCGAGCCCGGTTGAGCGACGGCCATTTCCGCCGGAGTGAGTGCGAAGCGCTTGAGCCCTTTCAGCAGGGTGGAAAGGCCGGTGCCGCCACCGATGGCGACCACGCGCAGGCCGCGCGTCGACTTCTCCAGGGATAAGAGATCAGCGATTCTGGTTTCCATCCGGGAAGCTCGTTTGCCGGTCTAAGCTTCTTCGACCAAAGCTGTGTCGATCAAAACGATTCGTCTTCCCGGAAAGAGCTTTCCGGCGAAGCCATGTCGGCAGCGGGATCCGGGTACAGCAGCTCGGTAAAGCGAGGGTCTTCGGCCAGGTTGTGGAAGTCGGAATCATTGCGCGCCTGGTAGCGCAGCCCGGCGTTCAGCCGCAGCGCCTCCTCAAGATGTTTCAGGGAGTCTTCCACGTGACCGGTGAGGCAATCGAGTGCAGCTAAACCGTAGACCACAAAATCAGTCTTCGGAGACTGCTTCAGCAGCTTCTCGATGTGCTCGCGCGCGGTCACGTAGTCCCCAACGTTCATGAGAGAGACGGCGTAGTCGTAGTGCTCCTCTACGCTCTTGAACTGGTTGGTGGTAGAGCGCTCGAGGTGCTGGTTGCAGATGCTGAGATGCACGGCGGCGCGATCAACCAGCTCTTTGCTGGGCCCGGCGAGCACCTTCTGGAACAGCGGTTTCGCCTTCTCGAACTTGTGCTCCTGCAAGGCGCGCAGCCCGGCTTCGTAATTCTGCAGCGCCTGCGTCACGCGCGGGTCGTCCGCAATGGTTGACTTCTTTGGGGTAGCCTTCTGAGCCATATGGAGAATTTTTCCTGTGCTCGTCGTAATAAGGACTCCTTGGCTCTCAAACTCGAAGAGCCCATACTCAAGTATCACTCAAAGTGCGGGTAGAGGGCAATTGCCGGAAGGAGTACCGAGTACCCAGTACCGAGTAGCGAGTACTTAGCAAACCCACTTTACGAATCCGGCGTGGAATGCCTCCGCGCTCGTTTTTCTGGGTACTGGGTACTCGGTACTAGCCACTAGTTAATCGCGGCAGCCGTATCCAGGTCGATCGCCTTCCAATCGCCCTTGATGATCCCGGCTCGAATCTGCGTCGCAGTCTTGCCCTTCTGGTGCTGCTGATAAGAATAGTAAAGCTCCTTCAGGCAGGTGGAGCAGCGGGCGCCATGCGTCCCCTCAAAGCAGCTATGCAGGCTGTTATGTCCCATGCGGTCGCAGTAGCAGTAGCAGGGCTGCTGGTGAAGCACAGTAGGAATCTTCGATGCCAGCTCGTAGGCATGCGTCTGATAAGGATACTGCGCGTCCGCTCCCCACAGGTCGGCCTTGGTCAGGATCGCGGGCAGTTTCACATCCTTCGGCGGAGGCCCAGCATTGTAAGCGGGAACCCCGCCTTCATCTTGCTGAGCCGGCCACTGCGCCGACATGGTCATGGTCACGGTAAACAGAAAAATAAGCGTCAGCGCGCGGTGGACGTACTTCTTATGAAGAAAGCGGCTCGGCTGCATGTTCCAAGTCTCCAGAGTCGATCCATTTTAACCTGTTTCGGGAGTTTCTCCTGACCAGCCGAAAGGACCTGCTTTCCCCTCGCGCCACCAAAATCTTGTCAAGACCCCAAACTCGACCATTTCCCCGTAACCCATTGCCGCCATTAGAGAAATAAATCCCTGAACCATGTCCCAATCACCCGCCTGAAACTGCTATCCTGAATATAGAGTGAAAAACAGGCGCAGCCCCCCGGCATGCGCCTTTACTTTTTTCCGGACTTTCCTCTAACTGAGAACTGAGAACCGAGAACTGAGAACTGAGAACTGACTTTTGTCCAAACGCAAGGGCTCGTCCCGCGGACGCAACCAGCGTCCGGCCCAAGCCCTGCCCACTCGCCTCAACCAACCCTCCAAGACTCCCCTCGAGCGTGAAGCCGCCACCAAGCGCTGCGGAGAGACCACCCAACTAGCCTTCGCCCTCCAAGCCGCCCGCCTCCACTTCGGAGTCTCCCATCCCTACGGCGACAGCGAACGTTACGACGTAATCCTCGACTGCCACCGTGCCCATCTTTTTCAGCAGCCGCCCCACGCCACTTTCCTCGACGACCGCTCCCGCCCGCGCCTGCTCCGCATCCAGGTCAAAGCGACCGCGCAACTCATGAACGGACTCTACCGCGTCAACGCCCACCGCCGCATCCACGGATGCGCCGTCCCCTACAAACTCTCCGAAATCGATTTCATCGCCGCCTACGTGATCCCCGAAGACTCCTGGTTCATCTTCCCCCTCCCTCACATCCTCGGCCAGACCAGCCTCCTCCTAAGCCCCAAAAACCGCCGCAAACCCCACCTCAACAACCCCTACCGCGAAGCCTGGCACCTACTGCGCGAACCCGACGGAATCGAATTCGCCTAAGAAGAAATCGCCCGCCCACCAAAAAAGCCTTGTCGTCCCGAGCACCGCGAGGGACCTTGGTTTTGCCTATGCCACACGTGCCGTGTGGGACGGACATCCCTCCGTCGCCTTCGACTTCGCCGTAGCTTTTGACTCTGACTCCGCGACGAAACTTGCTCGGACCACGGAAGCGCGCAACGACGTGGAAGAGCGGCGCTTCAGCGCCGCGTAAAGCCCACAACTCAACCGGGCTTCAGCCCCCGGCTCTTGACCGTGCGGGACGGACCGCTCCCCTCCATCGCCCTTGACCTCGATTCTGATCTTGATCGGGAAGGGCAGGGCTTAAGCCGTGCCGTAAAGCCGAAAAAACTAACCCGGCTTCAGCCGCTGAGGTACGCTGTCGCCGTCGTCCCGAGAAATGGGGAGCGTCCCGTCTGTCCCCGGTTTTCCGAAGCTGGCAATCTCGAATACAAGCAAATGACGGCCTCTAATGCTGCTTAGTCGTTGTGCGTCCAACACTTTGCGCCATTAGGCGCTTTCACGGAAAAGAATGTGCATGAGTCTCGATATGGGAGCTTCCCCAGCTTGTCGTGAAACAACGCCCGTGTCAGCACGTACCAGCCACGAGCGCCAGTTGCATAGTCGGCTGCCTCTGCACTCACAGCTGGAACGAAATCTTGCACTGTAAGCGACCTGATATCGCCCGGATACAAGGGATCTTTTTCCGCAATGTCTCCGCCCCTATGCCACTCTGGGGAACTAACTGTTTTTCCACTGAAATCGGGTGCGCCCTTGAAAAGTATTCCATCGTCCGGACCCGGAAGTAGGGGACTCTCTTTCACCGCCGACCGAACGAAGGACCAAGGCAACGCAATATATTTCCCGACATTTTGAACGACGACGGTAGCCTCGAAATTAATTCCGCCGCTGATGTTCGCCTTGATCGCCATGACCCGGAGAGTAGCTCTTTCAGCAGGTTCATCCGGCGATGATAATGAGGCTCCGCCGACATCTTTCCCCGATTTTCGACCTGGGGATGCAGAAGAAGGGCCATTTGCAGAAACCATGAATTTATATAGTTTGCGTTGCAAATCATCTCTGCGGCTATCGTTTACTGTGCGAAGGCATTCCTGCGCCTCTCTGATTTCAGCGGAGCGCGCCGCCTCATCCGCTGCTGCCATCACCCAATTAACCTGATGGCGGAAAGCCGCCATCAGCAAGACCCCGACGACCACTAGAAATAGTCTGCGGTAGAGTCGGCTTGTGGTAACAAGTTCTTCGCAAATCCAGAAGAGTAAAATGGTGTTAACTGCCGCGCCTGTAAACCATAGTATTGCGCCCCGTGGGTTCATCGGAGAAGCCGCTTGTTCGCCGAATGCGGCAGCGATGGAGTAGGAGATGGCGAGGAGAGAGAGAACCCCGAATACTCTACGCAAGGGCGAGAGGGACGCCACAAGCGTTTGAAGTGTAGCAATGGGGCGGCGCGCAGCCATATCAATAGCCAGCAATAACCCAAGCCCGAAGCACAGAAACCAATCCCGCAAATTTCCGTACTCGTCCCGCATGACCGGACAGAGTAAACCTTCTGCCCAATTGAGTCACGGCGATAATCTCGAAAAGCTTGTCAAGAGCCGGACTCGACGATTCTCCTGTAGCTCCTTGCCTTCACTCGGCAGAGAAATCGGAAATCACGGCCCTATGGGCGTTCGTATTCCCTTGACAGACTATTCCATATATGGAATACTATTGACATGGCATGGGAGATCGAATTCACCGATGAGTTCGAGGCTTGGTGGAACTCCCTCTCTGAAGACGAGCAGGCAGAAATCGACGCCAAGGTCGACCTTCTGGAAGAGCGTGGACCTACGCTTTCTCGCCCTCATGCCGACAGGATTGAAAGCTCCCGCCACTCCAATATGAAAGAGCTGCGGGGGAAGGTAGAAAAAAGATACCTGCGGGTACTGTTCGCATTTGATCCTCGCCGTACCGCGTTGCTCTTGCTGGGAGGAGACAAGACGGATGATCCCGCGTGGTATGAGAAATTCGTGCCGATTGCCGATGACCTGTTTGATCAGCACCTGAAGGAAATTGAGCAGGCAGAGCAGAAGAAAAAAATAACCAGTACAAGGCCGAGCCCAAAGAACAAAGGATGATGCGTATGGCGAAGAATTTCAAAACCCTTCGGGAGAAGATGTCTCCCGAATCCCGCGAACGTTCCCGCACTCTGGCCGCGAAGTATCGCGCTGAGATGCCTCTCAATGAACTCCGGGAAGCTCTGGCGATCACTCAGGTGCATCTTGCCCGTATCCTCAGAGTCAATCAGGCCGCGGTGTCGAAAATGGAGCGCCGCACAGATATGTATGTAAGTACGCTCCAGGACTTCATCAAAGCCATGGGCGGGGAACTGAAGATCACCGCGAAATTCCCTGACGGCTCCGTCGAAATCACCCAATTTGGAGATGCTAAGAAGGCAGCGGCAGGGAAGACCTAGCAAGATCCGATCACCCCAGCGGGTGCCCCGTCCTTGTCCCTGCGTCGTTTGCAGGGACAGGGCGGGGACTTTGATCTGGAGTTCTCAACTGCGGAGTCTCTCCGGCTAACTCTCTCTTCCGCGCAGTCCACTGCGACTCAATCTCCACCACTCCTTCGATTCCCGAAGCATAATGGCGAAAGCTGCTCCACGCCCAGAGTTCGGGACTCGTCACCAATCCTCTGACCACCGGATTGCGATGGATATACCGCAACTTCTCAATCCGTTTGGCCTCGCTCCAGACGTTGAGGTCGTAGTAGCGCGCCTGCCAGAAAGATCCGTCCTCGACCTCGCGCAGCTTCCGCGCAACATTCTGTTTCAGCATTTGCAGCGCGACTGAGAGTTTTGCCCGCTCCGGCTCGGTAATCAGCAAGTGAACATGTTCGGGCATGACGACGTATCCCGCAATGTAGAACCCGTACCATTCCCGCGCCCGCTCCAGAGTTTGCTCAAAGATGTCGCGGGCTCGCGGCGAACCCAGGCGAGGCGCTCGCTCATAGCAGCTAAACGTGAGAGAGTGCAAACACCGCGCCTCCTGAAATCGCTTGAGTCCCCATGGCATACGGAACAATCGTATGCCTCGGTGAATGACGGACAGTCGTGACACGGAAATAAACTCGCAGGGACGTTCCGGGAATAGGAAAAGGAAAGGGAGTCAAAATCCCCGCCCTGTCTCTGCTAGACCCCGCAGAGAGAAGGACGGGGCACCCCTCGGAAAATGCGCGGATGCCGCGTCCAATTCCGGGTTGTGCTCGGGAAATAATTTCGTAAGTTGTTCCGAGAACAGGAACGAACGAAAGGGAGTCAAAACCCCCGCCCTGTCTCTGCTAAACCCTGCAGAGACAAGGACGGGGCACCCCCGCGCCTTTCGGCTGCCTTTACACCCCGACCCCCCGCCTGTTATCCTCATTCCAGTCACAAAGATAAAATCAGAACAGGAGTGCATCAGGTAAGTGTTAGCCAGAGAGCAAAAGAAATCCGTAATTGACCAGTATCAGACGCACGCGACTGACACGGGGAGTCCCGAGGTTCAGATCGCCATCATCAGTGAACGCATTGGCCAGTTGACGGACCACTTCAAGACGCACCAGAAGGACCACGGCTCGCGCCGCGGCCTGCTCATGCTAGTCAGTAAACGGCGTCGTTTACTGGACTACCTCAAACGATACGATTCCGAGCGCTATAAGACGGTCATTGGAAAGCTCGGCATTCGCAAGTAGTTCTGGGTCCGGTAAATCAAGAAACTGTTCCCAACAACGTATCTGAGAGAACGCCGCCTTCCTCTCGAAGCCGGCCGAGCATTGAGGAAATTCTGCAACGTGCATCTTTTAAGCGCATCCCACCCACCAATCTCAATCCGATTGGAAAGCACAGACGCGCCCTCTCTCTCCGCAATCTACCTGGAGCCAAATGTTCCTAGCTAGAAGCTAAAAGCTAGGAGCTAGAAGCTGTTCTAAAGGATGAAACATGAAACCAGAAGTTAGCAGCGTTACCGTAGAGCTCGCCGGCGGCAAACAACTCTCATTTGAAACGGGAAAACTGGCCAAGCAGGCCCATGGCTCGGCCGTGGTCCGCATTGGAGAAAATGTCGTGCTCGCCACCGCGACCGCGAACGCCGAGCCCCGCGAGGGCATCGATTTCTTTCCCCTCACCGTGGATTACCGCGAATACACCTACGCCGGTGGACGCTTTCCCGGCGGCTTCATCAAGCGCGAAGGCCGCATGAGCGAGCGCGAAGTGCTCACCAGCCGCCAGATCGACCGGCCCGTGCGTCCCATGTTTGCCGACGGATTCAAGTGCGAGACCCAGGTCATCGCTTTCGTGCTCTCGGCTGACACCAATAATGATCCCGACGTTCTCGGCATCAACGGCGCATCCGCCGCTCTCACCCTTTCTGACATTCCGTTCTTAGGTCCCATCGGCGCAGTCCGCGTCGGGCAGATCGGCGGGGCTTTTATCATTAACCCCACCTACGACGAGATGCGCGAAAGCCTGCTGAACATCATGGTCGTCGGAACCTCCGACGGAATCGTGATGATCGAGTCCGGCGCCAAAGAAGTCAGCGAAGAAGTCGTAGTCGACGCGATCGAATTCGGCCACACCGAGGTCAAGAAGATTTGCGCCGCGCTCAACGAGCTGCGCGCCAAGGCCGGCAAGAAGAAGAGGGAAGTCACGCCTCCGGAGTTCGACCAGGCCTACTACGACGCGCTGAAAAAGAAAGTCGGCGCCGATTTGTCGGACCGCCTCGATACCAAGAAACATCCCAAGGCCGAGAGTCACGCGCTGGTCTCGGAACTCAAGAAGAAGCTGAAGGCTGAGATCCCCGAGGACGACGAAAAAGCGCAAGCGAAACTCAAGACCTATTTCGAGACTCTGCGCGAGCGCATCTTCCGCGAGGAAGTGCTGGAGAAGAAGCGGCGTCCCGATGCTCGCGCCTTCGACGAAGTTCGCGACATCTGGATCGAAGCGGGAATCCTGCCCCGCACCCACGGCAGCGCCGTCTTCACCCGCGGCGAAACCCAGGCCCTGGTCACCACAACCTTAGGAACGTCGGACGACATGCAGCGCCTCGAAGGCTTCGAAGGCGAAGCCAAAAAACGCTTCATGCTGCATTACAACTTCCCTCCGTTTTCGGTGGGGGAGGTGGCTTTCTTGCGGGGAGCGGGGCGGCGGGAGATTGGGCATGGAGCGCTGGCGGAGCGGGCGGTGTCGGCGGTGCTGCCTACCGAAGAGGCTTGGCCTTATGCGATGCGCGTGGTTTCGGACATTCTGGAGTCGAATGGATCGTCGTCGATGGCTACGGTGTGCGGAGCTTCGCTTTCGCTGATGGATGCGGGAGTTCCGTTGAAGGCTCCGGTGGCCGGCGTGGCGATGGGGTTGGTGAAGGAGGGCGAGCAGTATGCCATCCTGACCGACATTGCGGGCGCGGAAGATCACTACGGCGACATGGACTTTAAAGTTGCCGGAACGAAGGATGGAATTACCGCGCTGCAGATGGATATTAAAGTTGCCGGCATTACTTCGCAGATTATGCGGGAGGCGCTGGCGCAGGCGAAGCGCGGGCGGTTGCACATTCTGGGGAAGATGGAAGAAGTGATTTCCACCGGGCGGGAGAAGATTTCTGACTTCGCGCCGCGCTTCTATACGGTGCAGATTCCGGTCGATAAGATTCGCGACCTGATCGGGCCGGGCGGGAAGATGATTCGCTCGATCGTCGAGCAGACCGGAGTCAAGATCGATGTGGAAGATTCCGGGTTGGTGAAGGTTGCGTCGAGCGATCAGGCGTCGGCAGCGAAGGCGCTGCAGATCATTGGCGATCTGACGGCGACGGCGGAGGTAGGGAAGACTTACCTCGGGAAGGTTACTCGCCTCGCTGATTTCGGGGCGTTCGTCGAGATCATTCCGGGCACCGACGGGTTGCTGCACATCAGCGAAGTGGCGGAGCACCGGATTGGCGACATCCGCGACGAGTTGAAGGAAGGCGATCAGGTGCTGGTGAAGGTGTTGGCGGTGGAAGGCAACCGCATCCGGCTTTCGCGCAAGGCAATTCTGAAGGAGCAGCGCGCAAAAATGGGCGGGGCTGCGCCCGAGGGTGCGGCTGCGGATGGCGGTGCTGAAGGCGAGTATGTTCCTGCGGCGGTCCCAGCCGGCAGCATGGTGATTGAAGGCGGCGGCGATTTCCCCGATGAAGCCGAGAATGAGCCGAACTTTAACCGCGACGGAGCGCCGCACGTGGCGAGCGACCGGCCTCAGGGCGATCGTCCGCACGGAGGAGATCGTGGCGGGCGCGGTGGACGTCCCGGCGGCGGTGGACGCGATCGAGGACGCGGCGGGCGCGGTGGACGGCCCGGTGGCGGTGGACGTGGTCGGGGCGGGCCGGGCGGGGGAAGACACTAACAACATCTTTGCCACGGATTTGCACGGATTCACACCGATCCAGAAGAGGCCACGGCGCTAGTCGTGGCCTTTTTCGTTTGCTGAGTTCAATCGAGTAACGCGTTTGGCGGTGCTGTGGGGCGTGACTGAAGTCGTACGCTTCCTGATCCGAGTCAGGATCCGAAACAGGCGTTTTTACTTGGTATAATTGGGGTGTAGGCGACCTTCACGGTGGCCGGTCTATTTGGGGAGTTTTGCCTTGTCCTGGTCGCCGAGAAATCTTTCGAGTTTCTTCCTGTTGACGCTGGTCTTCGCCGGCGGATTAGTCTGCCTTGCCGATGCCGCGCCAAAATCGCCGACCGCTTCGGATGGTCCTTACCAGTTGAATTTGTTTCACACGCACACTGGAGAGCGGCTTAACATCGTCTACCGAAACGGCGAAGGCTACGACCGGGAATCGCTGGCGCGCCTGAACCACTACCTGCGCGACCACCGCACCGGTGAAGTTCACGAGTACGATCCGCGGGTGTTTGACCTGTTACACGATTTGACGACATCGCTCGGCAATCCCAACCTTGAGATCGATGTAGTGTGCGGCTACCGCACGCCCTGGAGCAACGAGTTTCTCCGCACTCATGGACACGGCGTGGCCCTTCACAGTCTCCATATGCAGGCAATGGCTATCGACATACGAGTGCCCGGCATTCCTACCGCACAATTGCGGGATGCTGCGTTGGCGCTGCATCGCGGCGGCGTAGGCTACTACGCAGCTTCGGACTTCGTGCACGTCGATGTGGGTCGCGTCCGGCGTTGGTAGCTAGGCCCGAAATTACGGATACGGATAACCCTTAGCCAGGGCCTTCGCCAGGCTGGCGTCGTGTCCGTAAATGTCATCGCTGAAGTGAACTTCGCCGGTTTCATAGGTGACGGCCGTCCCGTAGACGATGAAGACCGGGACAGGCTTCGCCAAGTTTACGGTGACGTTGTCTTTTCCGCTCTGCATTCCTTGCTGCACTTTCTCCAGCGTCCATCCCGGATTGTTGCGCAGCGTCCATGCGGCAAGCTCGGCGGGTTTCTCCACCCGAATGCAGCCGTGACTGAAATCACGGCGGGAGCGCGCAAACAGACTCTGCGATGGAGTGCTGTGAAGATAGACGTTGTGCTCGTTCGGGAAAATCAGCTTTACGAGGCCGAGCGCGTTGTTCGGGCCGGGCTTCTGCCGCACCATCAGCTTTCCCGCACGCAGTTGGGCCAACACATCATCGGAAATTACTCCCGAGGTAACAACCTTGCCGTCGTGCGTTGCTACTTCGTAGTTCTTGCGGGAAATGTAGTTCCGGTCTCGCTGGATGTTGGGAATAATCTCGCTGCGGAGAATACTGGGGGGAACGTTCCAGTACGGACGCAGCACCACGTAGGTCATATTGCGGCTGAAGACGGGCGTTTCGGTGCGCATCGCTTTGCCGACCACCACGCGCATATCCAACACGACTTTGTTGTTTTCATCGAGGGCGCGCAGGCGGAAGTCGGGAATATTCACGATGATTGGGGGCGCGGAAAATTCCGCCGGCAACCAGCGCCAACGCTCCAACGTGAGCTGGAGCTGGAGGACTCGATCGCGCAGCGACACATTCAGTTGTTTGATGGTGGCGGGACCGAGGCGTCCATCGGCATCGAGGCCGTGGCGGCGCTGGAAGCTCTTAACCGCATCTACCAGAGCGCCGGCGTAAATTTGAGAGTCGGCGGGCGGAGCTGCATCCGCTGGCAAGTCGCCTACGAGTTTCAACAAGCGCGTCAACCGCGGGACACCCGCGTAGGGCTGGCCCGGGTCGATGGGCTTCATAACGTCTGGAAGCTTTTCACCGTCGTCGGAGCTGGCCAGTTCGATGTATCGCGCCAGGGCCTGCTCGGTCCGACGATACCCGGCAAACGGAGGTTCCACTCCGTCCAATGCGGCTTCCGGATTCGGAGTGGCCAGGATACGGTCACGTAGAAAATGAGCGAGGTCGTACTTTTTCTGTTCTACGCTCAGTCCAAACTCAAAATGCTGCGGATTGATCCGTCCGATGTGCAGATCGGATATGTAGCGCATGGCACAGACGGTAAGCGCGACGTCAAAACGCGCCACAGCTGAGGTATTGGGAGATCCTTGCAGCGCACGAATTCGCTCGTCCCACCGCGACGCGTCGTAATCTTCCGGGTTGAGACCTTTTTTCCCAGCAGCTTTGAAGAATTCGATCAGCGATAGCGCCTGGGGTACGGGTTGTGAGTTCTGGGACCAGGCAGGAGCATATCCTGTCGGCTCGTAGAACTTCAGGAGCGAGGGCCGATAGTCGATGAAGTTCGGCCAGCGCATACCTTCCAGGTTCCCGCTGGCCACAAGACTCTGGATATCGGACTGTTGCCCAGCGCCCAGAGAGGACAATGACACTACGAGAACAGCGATTCCCGATGCGTACCGCAGGAGACGGCGCATATGCGGGATTCGCATTGCTGTTGTTCTAACCTGGTTGTGCCGCATGGTTTGGCTGCGTCCTTTTTGGGTGAGTCCGTGGTGCAAAATCCGTTTGAAAGGCAAATGCAGTGATACGACTGGCGAACTTTACAGGCAGCGGCGTCCCTAATGTAACTGGCAAAACTCGCAGTCTGCAACTGGAACGGCTTAGTGCGAGCAATGGTCGATTAGTTGGCCAGAGTTTGGCATGCGATGGTCCTTTCATCGGAAAAGGATTTTGATCAGGCCGACCAGCACTTCTTCCGGAGAAAACCTCGTCAGCGCCAAGGGCAAAAGAGGAAGAACGGTGGCACCGACGAGAAACGTGACATCATCGAGAGCGAACGGAACGAGTCTCATCCCGCGCACAACCGAGAAGCTGGTGCCGAGATCCGCGAGACCCTGAATATCTTCCGTGAGAGGTTCGCCTGCGTTCGGGGCACCACCTCGCAACCATTTCCGCTCAAACCCCAATACATATTGGCTGGCCAGCAAACCATATTCGGCGCCACCAGCACGCTTGGCACGATCCAGATCTGGAGTAAACATGAGCAGCGGGCCGAGGATGAAAAGAACGAAGAAAACAACAAGGCCGGCGGCCTGCATCTTGAAGGACATGAGATTCTGTCCTTGATAGAGGACTCGGCTGGCGATTAATCCGGCGAGCAGTGCCCCTTGGGCAAAAAGGATGGGCGCAAAGGCATCGGAATTCGTGCCGAGAAAGCCAATCCCACCGGCTCGGTCCGGGTGCGCGGCGCTGAGGTTCAGGTTCAGTTTGGAAAACTTCCATAGCAGCCAGAACCAGAGCACAAGCCGCATATACCATCGCAGCAGAATGAATTGAAAGATGGGAATGCTGACAAAAGCGTACCAGTCGCCGGCCCAGGTGAGATGCAAATGCATCGCATCGGGCAGGGCATACCACGTGGCGGAGCCCAGAGCCACTTCGCTGCGCCATATCCAGACTCCGACCGTATAGGCCAGAATCAGCAATCCCAGCTCCACGGCAACCGAGTCGCGAACGCGGCGCGCTGAGTTGACCGCGGCGCTGAATTTCGGCAGGTCCTCTGGGACAACGAGATTTCTTTCCACAAACCGCCGTACTACTGAACCAAGGCGTACGTGGACCACGAGTTCGGCGGCGAGCAGAACCGGCAAGGCAATGAGGAACCGAACGTGAGCCTCGATATCGCGCAGGAAGGAGATCTTGATGCTGCCGCCGATCGCGTGTCCCTCGATTACAGACAAGAGCACGAGCGGCAACCACGTGAATGCGGTGATGACCAGAATCCTACGGCGAAGAAGTTCCAGAGTATCGCTGGAGAGATGCGCGCGCCGGAATAGTTGAAAAAGAGGTCCGCCCAAGACTAACGAGAAATCAGGCGCTCCTGGCATTTCTGCTGTCTTGATCTCTGAATCCGGTTGAAGTGTCACTTATGTCCTCCCGTAAATTAGTCAACCCCGCTCCCGGCCGTTTGGACAGATAAGGCCTTGGCGCGGTATTCGATGTCTGCCGAACAATCCTGTGATCACAGTAACAGGGTGAATCGTAAAAGGTGCAGGGCAATAACGGGCAGTGGCTGTGGTCTCGCGATGCGGGGAAGATCATAGCCGCGTGCAGTTGTCGCTGGCGCATTCCGTTAGCTAAAGAAAAACCGCCCAGGGAAACCCTGGGCGGGCTTAAAGCTAAGGAACCCTGACTTTCTTACTGCCGGGACATCGCGATGCGGAGGGCGTCCTCCGGCGAAACGAGGTGATCGACGCTTACGGCGTCCTCGGCAATGGCGAGTTGCACGCCCTTGACGACACCCGTAAACTCGTTCCCTCGTGCCCCGTAGTCCGGCGACACTGGAGATCCTGTGTCACATCCCACATCGCAGCCATCGTCGGCGGAGAAGACCATGGCCGCTGTGGCCGCGACTTTTCCCTCCCCAACTTTCTTGCCATCCACGAACAAGGACGCGGTGCCACCCTTGCCCAGACCGCCACCCGCGTACGCAAACTCCATGCGCACCTGGTGGTCGCCCGGGGTCAGGGGTCCGCTTGATTCGGCATAGAACTGCTGAATGCCGAGCAGGTTGTAACAGTATTTGAGCTTGCCGCCTTTGGCGTAGAGGCTCCAGCCGCCGATGTTGCCGCCTTGAGCAATGATGACGCCTTCCGCACCCGTTGCCGGAACCGTGATTCCTGCCGTCACCGCGTGGGACTTGTTCTTCAGGTTGAGCACGGAATTCTCCGACAGGCGTCCCATGCTGCCGAAGAGAATTTGGGACTTACCCGTGATGAGCACCGGCCGGCCGGCCAGGTCCGAGTTGATGCGGGCCCCGATGTTGTCATCGAGGGGCAGTACGTTATAGCGCACCGCCTCGATCAACCACAGGCGCTGGAGTTCGTGAAGCTTTTCCGGCATCTGCTTGGCCAGGTTATTCGCCTGACTCCAGTCTTTGCTGGTGTCATAGAGCTCCCAAACATCGTCGTCGAATGGCGGGGTTTTCTCGCCTTGGAGAAGCCAGGGGGTTTTATGCCGCGTCACTGCAGTCCAGCCGTTGTGGTAGATTCCGCGGTTGCCGAACATTTCGAAGTACTGGGTTTCGTGGCGTCCGGCTGCCTTGGCATCGTTGAAGGCGTAGGCCATGCTGACGCCCTCGATCGGATGCTGCTGCACGCCGTTCACGAATGTGGGTTGGGGCACACCCGCTACTTCGAGGATGGTTGGAGCGACGTCGATGCAGTGAGCAAACTGACTGCGAATTTCGCCCTTCCCTTTAATTCCTTTGGGCCAGTGAACGATCGTCCCGTTGCGCGTGCCGCCCCAGTGCGAGGCGACCTGCTTGGTCCACTGATAGGGCGTATTCATGGCATGCGCCCAGCCCACGGCAAAGTGGTTGTAGGATTCCGGTCCGCCCAGCTTGTCCAGCCTTGCCATCAGGAATTCGGGTGTCTCCAGCGCGGCTGCGCCGTTGAAGTTGATCATCTCGTTGTAGGTGCCGTTCAGCGTGCCCTCGGCAGATGCGCCATTGTCACCGATGATGTAGTAGACCAGGGTATCGTCGAGCACATTGAGCTGCTTCAGGCTATCCAGCAATCGGCCGACATGATGATCGGTAAACTCCATGAACCCGGCGTAGACTTCCATCTGCCGGATGAGCACGGGCTTGAGCGCGGCAGGCATCTCATCCCATGACGGGATTTGGGTATGCCTTGCGGTTAGCTGGCAATCCGCTGGAATGACGCCCAACTTTTTCTGGCGGGCGAAGGTTTCTTCGCGTAGCTTATCCCAACCCTGATCGAACTTGCCTTTGTACTTATCCGCCCACTCCTTCGGAACGTGGTGTGGGGCGTGGGTGGCTCCTGGTGCGAAGTAGACGAAGAATGGCTTGTCGGGAATGAGCGCTTTCTGTTGCCCAATCCAATTGATGGCCTTGTCGGTCATGTCCGGGACCAAGTGATAGCCTTCTTCGGGCGTCTTCTTAGGCTCTACTGGCGTGGTACCTTCGTAGAGTGATGGATACCACTGGTGCGCCTCGCCGCCGATGAACCCGTAGAAATATTCAAATCCTCCTCCACCCGTGGGCCAGGCATCGAACGGTCCGGCCGGACTGGTCTGCCAGACGGGCACTTCGTGGCATTTGCCGAACTGCGCGGTCGCATATCCATTGAGCTTCAGGGTCCGGGCGAGTGGCGAGCAGGTGTTCGGGAGAATTGAGTTATAGCCGGGAGACCCGGTCGCGATTTCGGTGATTCCGCCCATGCCAACCGTGTGGTGATTGCGTCCGGTGAGGAGAGCCTGTCGCGTAGGTGAGCACAGTGCTGTGGTGTGGAAGCGGTTGAACTTGAGGCCGCCAGCCGCCAATTTTTCCGCATTTGGCGTGCTGCAGGGACCGCCGAAGGCGCTCGAAGAGCCAAAACCG
Source organism: uncultured Acidobacteriaceae bacterium (assembly GCA_963827005.1). Taxonomy (GTDB): domain Bacteria; phylum Acidobacteriota; class Terriglobia; order Terriglobales; family Acidobacteriaceae; genus Sulfotelmatobacter. Next base: position 728,307 of record CAWGZD010000001.1, on the reverse strand, counting down.
GCGTCGTCAATCAAGATGACCAGAACGTTTGGAGCGCTCTTGGGTGGGCGCAGCTGGAGGATTGGTGGATACTTGTTTTCCGGATCCTTGGCATCGTAAAGGACCAGGCCGGAGCGCGGTTGGTCTGGAATAGGGAGAACAGTTCGTTGAAGATTGTCCTGGTCACTCATGGAAGGATCCCTTTCTTCTTTGAAGTCTGCAGTATTTATCGCGTGACGCAGAACCCGCGGGGACGGGTTCTCGCCGATGCAGTCGAACGTAGTACCTCACCGTCAGCTAGGCAACTGTCAGAACTAACAGCACGGCCCTGCTGAAGTGCATTGAGCAGAGCTAGTTATCGCGATACACGTTGGCGAGGCGAAACGGTTTCTGGCCGTAGTGCTCGATCTCGAGTTCGTTCTTCTTGTTGAACTTGATCTTGCAGAGGGGCGCGAAGGAACCAGTTCCTTTGCCGTCCTTGTCGACGTTGAGTACTACGATACCGAACTGGTAATCGCGGGAACGCGTGCCGTTATACAACTCGGGGAACGTAATCGGACGATTGGTCACCAGCACGATGCGCTCGCCGCCGTCTTTGGTTGGGTGAATGCGGACAACGCGCATCCCGGTGCCGACCGAGCCCGCAGGAGCTACGCGGCCCTTGTCTTTAATGTCCTCAAACGCGCTCAATAGTCCATCTGGACCTTTGTGCTTCAGCGTCGACGCCAGCTCCTGGACCTCGCCATCGCTGGTTAATTCCGTCACGTAAACCGAGAGCCCGAAGCTTCTGCCTGCAGTAGCTCCGGATTGACCGAATGCCACCGCGGAATACTGCGCCGGTACGTGGAGGGACTTGAGTGCGTCAGCGTCCTGCGCGGCGGAGGGAATCTGAAAGGCCAACCACAGTAGGCCAATGGAAAGACATGCCCTGAGAGAAGTTCTTCGCATGCCATTCTTTTAGTATTTCCGCCTCGGTCAGACAACTGTCAAAAATGACAGCGCGGCTCTGCTTGGCGTCTGTTTTGGCTGTCTGCGTGGTTGTTATGGTCGAGGCTTAGGTGCGTGTTCCTCGCAAACTACTGAGGCCAGGCGAAGGTCCGCGAAGCATCCGAGCACCTGGGTTGCAATATTAGGGCAGTCTTCGTGGTCGCAGAGGTATTCGGTGAGCAATTCTTCGCGTCCGTCTGGAGTGATCACGCCGGTTTTGATGGTTACCCGAGGAATCGAGAAATCCCCCTATGGAATGCTACTTCTATTATCTGATGATGGGAGGGCTCTTGCGCAAGTAACTTTTGTACTTCGGGCGGGCACGGGCTAGCTTTGATTGGCTAGTGACGGTGGCGACAGGCGAGTATCCCACACTGTCATTTGTGACAGTAGTTTGTAGCGTGCTTCTCGGGTAGCGTCGGAAGGCGCCGAGGAAGCTGGACAATGCCCGAGACCCCAAAAGTGTGGCCCCGCAATGCGCCGTCAAGTTTTCACGTAATGGCCAAGCCGACTGGAGCAGTGTGTAATCTTGACTGCAAGTACTGCTTTTTTCTCTCCAAGGACGCTCTTTATCCTGACAGCCAGTTCCGCATGGGGGATGACGTACTCGAGGCCTATGTCAAACAGGTCATCGAGTCGCAACGCGAGCGCCACGTTACCATCGCATGGCAGGGCGGAGAACCGACCTTGATGGGGTTGGACTTCTACCGGCGGGCAATGACCCTGGTCCGCAAATATATGCGTCCCGGAATGACGCTAGAACACACCATTCAGACCAATGGCATTCTCATGAATGAGGAATGGTGCGAGTTCCTGCGAACAAACAACTTCCTGGTCGGCTTGTCAGTGGATGGCCCCCGGGAAATGCACGACGCTTACCGCGTGGACAAAGGCGGCGCGCCTACTTTTGAGAAAGTAATGCGGGCAGCCCGGCTCATGCAGCAGCATAAAGTTGAGTTTAATGTCCTCTGTACCGTTCATGCGGCTAACGTCGAACATCCGCTCGAAGTGTACCGCTTCTTTCGGGATGAATTGAAGACACAGTTCGTACAGTTCATTCCTATCGTGGAGCGCGCCACTCCTGAACTGCTGGAGATCGCCAACGAGGGTTGGGGTGAGAGTAACCACGCGCGCCCGCTTTACACGCAGAATGGGAGTCTGGTTACGGAACGCACGGTCAAGTCTGAGCAGTGGGGGCAGTTCCTGATGGCCATTTTCGACGAGTGGGTGCGGCATGACGTGGGGAACGTCTACGTTCAGTTGTTCGAATCGGCTTTGGCGTCGTGGATGGGCATGCCCGCTTCTTTGTGCATCTTCGCCAAGACTTGCGGCAACGCCTTGGCGCTGGAGCATAACGGTGACCTTTATTCTTGCGACCATTTCGTCGAGCCAAAGTTTTTTCTGGGGAACATCAAGGAACAGCACCTGGTGCAACTCGTCGCGTCTGACAAGCAGCGGAAATTCGGAAATGACAAGCAGGACTCCCTGCCTCGCTACTGCCGGGAGTGCGAAGTAAAGTTTGCCTGCAACGGCGAATGTCCCCGCAACCGGTTTATCCAGACTCCGGATGGCGAACCGGGATTGAACTACCTATGCGCCGGATACAAAGCTTTCTTCAAACATATCGATTATCCGATGAAGCTCATGATGGACCTGTTGCTGCGCGGGCGGGACGCTCCGGATGTAATGGCGATTCTGGCAGCCGAAGCTGCATCGGCGGGGCAAGGCAGTAGTAGCAACTTCGTGATGCCCTCAACTCAGCCAGCGCGGCATCCGAATTGAGCGTACTCTGTGCCCTCGCTTGCCGGGCTAACTTACGGCCTCCGGCAAAAAGAAAAACACGATTGCCAGGATCAGGTAGACCGCCAGAAGCAGCGCGCCTTCAAGCCAGTTCGATTCGCCATCGGACGTGATGTGACCGCTGATCAGTACGGCGAGAAAAATCGCCAGCACCTCGGCGGGCGTGAACACCAGGTCCATCGGCCGTGGTCCGATGAAGTGGCTCACTGCGACAAGCAAGGGCGCGACGAAGAGGGCGATCTGCAAGCTGCTGCCGATGGCGATGCCGATCGAAAGTTCCATCCGGTTCTTGATCGCCATCATGACAGCCGTGCTATGTTCCGCAGCATTGCCAACCACAGCGACCACGATCACGCCGACAAAGACTCGAGTCAGCCCCAACGTGGTTGCCGCTTCCTCAACCGAGCCGACCAGGATCTCGCTCACCCACGCGATCAGCACTGTGGCGCCGAGCAGGATCACGATTGACTTCTTCATGCTCCATGCTGCCGTGCCGGCCTCGGCCGGGATGCCTGCGAATAGCTGCTTGTGGGTGCGCAGTGAAAAGACCAAGTGCGCTCCATACGCCAGCAGCAGCACCACTGAGATTTCGAGGCTCAGGCCATTCTCCCGGCTCCGCCCGCCGGGACCCGCCAGATAGTGGAATGCCGCCGGCATGATCATGCCGATCGTCGCGAGCGTGAGCAGAGTCACCTGTGCCCGCGCTGCGGTGACGTTAAAACGCTGGCGCTCGTGCTTGATGCCTCCGGCGAGAACTGCACCCCCGAGCACCAGCAGCAAGTTTCCGATCAGCGAACCGGTGAGCGAAGCTTTCACCAACGGATAAAGGCCCTTTTGCAGAGCCGCGACGGCAATAATTAACTCCGTCGCGTTCCCGAATGTCGCATTCACTAAGCCACCGATCCCCTGGTTCGTGTTGTGGGTCAGTTCCTCGGTAGCACGCCCGAGCCAGCCCGCGAGCGGAACGATCGCGAGACACGCTGCCAGGAAGACGAGCATGTGCGATGAGGGCGACAAGAAGCTCAGGAGGATGGCGGCGGGAACGAAGATCAGCAGTAACTTGAGCATAGCGGCATGCCAGCGCGAGTGACGACAATAGCCTACCTGTTAGCGAACTTCTAGCCAATCCCAGAGCTGGTTCCATAGTCGCTGCCCGAGAAATGAGACGGCGGGTGGGCCATGGTGTGATCCGGATGACAAAGCGCTATGCTCACTTTGTCACCGAGCATAAACGAGCGGCTGATTGAGCACTGAGAGTGAAACTGACGCTCCAGCCCGAATTCGCGCTGATGCCGGTGATCATCAGCGTGTGATGTAATCTATTGTTGAAAAGAAGTTGGATGCACTTTTGCCGGGATGGCGAAATTGGCAGACGCAGCGGACTTAAAATCCGCAGGTCCGAAAGGACTGTAGGGGTTCGATTCCCCTTCCCGGCACCATATAACCCACAGAGAATAAATAGTTTGGACGAATATCAAGAGCAACGAGGTGTTGTGCCTCTGCACCATTGGCAGTGCAGGCCCTGTGCGATGCCGCAGCGTCCAGCAGAATTACCGGAGGCAAACCTCAGCCTTCTCGAGTCACCAATGCGGTACGAATCGCAGCCATTGCTGCGACGCAATTCATGGCTGCGTCGCAGGCTTCGCGCTGAAGATGCCCTTGAAGCTTTCGCGGTACTGAAGGAAGACCAGCACCCACAGCACACAGGCCACCAGAGCCGGAGGAATGGTCCCCGGCGCAAGCGTCAGGTGAAACGCAAGGATGTTGTAGAGCTCCGCCGCCAACGCCGTCAGCGCAAGTGGCACGAAGTAGCCGGAGAGCAGCAGCAGCCCGCCAAGCACCTGCACCGCGAAAAAGAACGCGGCAAAGTGCGATGCGCTGACGGCAGACAAAAAACTGAACTGCCAGCGGATTCGGTGGAGGCGGCTGGTGGATGAAGTTGAGAAATCCGTTCAGCCCAAAGACCGTAAACATCAGGCCCAGTAGATAGCGAGCAGATAATTGAAGTAATTTTCATGCGTGTCCTCTCTAGAAGGTCTGCGCGTGCGTCTGCACGGCCTGAAGGTGTGGTGCAAGAAACGCGTTCCGGTCATGCCCCTGGTTCAGCACACTAGTCCCGCCTGCGGTGAGGAAGGTCGCGTCCGTAACGCCAAGAAAACCAAATACGGAGCGCAGATACGGCTCGACGAAATTGAATGAGGCCATCTGCGTCTGGGCGTTGTAGATCCCTCCCGTCGCGATGATGAAGGTCGCCTTCTTGCCGACAATAAGGCCCTTCGGCCTTCCGTCGCTGTAGGAAAAGGTTCTGCCAACACGCGCAATTTGGTCAATCCATAGCTTGAGCACGGAGGGCACACCGAAGTTATGCATAGGCACTCCGATGACGTACTCGTCTGCCTGCTCCAATTCGGCGAGCAGGGAGTCGGAGAGCGAAAGCAATTCCTTCTGCTGGGGAGTGCGGGCCTGTTCCGGCGTATAGACGGCACCGACCCATTCCGCATTGACTGGCGGCATGGCGGTTGCATTTAGGTCGCGGTATATCGACCCTTCCGTCCGGGTGCGAAGCCTTCCATTGGGTGACGAACGCGGCTGTCAGCTCGCGAGAGACCGACCGACCGTAGAGTGGGCTGGAATCGATGTGAAGCAGTGTTGACATTGGGAATTCCTCCTGCACGACATATGATTAATAATACGACATGTGTCGATTCAAAAAATAAACAAGTGTCGCTTTAGTCTGTAAGGGGATATCCTTTCATCAATAGTAGAAATGGCCCAGCTTCTTCAACCCGAGACCGAAACGACGGATCCGCGCATCCTGCGCAGCCGCCGCATGCTCATGGATTCGCTAAGAAGTTACTGAAAAAGAAGGAGTTCGAAGACATCTCGGTCCAGGAGATAGCCGATGACGCGACGCTAAACCGAGCCACCTTTTACCTGCACTATGCAGACAAGAACGCGCTGCTGCAGGCCATGACAGAATCCCGCTTCCGCGACCTGATAGAGCGCCGCGCCATCACCTTTAGACGACTGCCACGGAGCATTGCGCGCCATTGCACTCGGCGTATGCGACTACCTTGCTGAGAGCACGGGTTGCCCCAGTCAGTTGGCTCGGATATCCGCTGGAAGGCTCCATCATCCCGGTTGTGGAGGGTATGTTCAAGGAAGGCCTCGCCCTTCATGGGACGGCACCCGGCGCCGATGCGGCTCTGCTGGCGACCACTGCGGCCTGGGCCGTTTTTGGAGCGGCGCGCCGCTGGTTTCAGACCCCCAACCGTATCCCCGCTGAGGAGATGGCAGCCCGGATTGAAACTTTGGTGAGTCCGGTTCTTTTCGGCGCCTCTCAATAGCTGAAGAGTGGACGAAAAGAGCGTTTCTCGTACCAATTCAATCTATGCTCAGGCACAGGGCGTGCCTGCCCTTGCGGCTTTCAGGCCCGAAGGTTCCCTGATCAACAATAGCGAGAAAGATACCTTCCAGTTCCTCTTCCTCTGCACCTCAGCATGTCGAAAAGTTCGGTGAGCCTTGACGAAGGCCACGGTCCATATCGCCAAGACATGTCGCCAAGAGCGGAGGGGCCGTAATATCGGCGACCCGTTAGCAGATATCTCCTCGCTGCCAAGTATTAGATTGCCGCGGGCAATGCGACCGGCCACTCGCGGCGGACCTCTCGTCGTTCCCAAACTGGGCTAAGGGTTCTTTTCGATGAACTTCAGTGATCTAGCGTATTGACATTCAAGCGAGAGATAGTGTGCGAAGAACGACCCAACTTATCCCAGAAGGGTTACCCAATGAAAACTTGCACGCATACTTTCGTCTTTGCGCTGCTCGCCGTCGCGGTGTGTCTGCCGCTGGCACCGGGCGCTTTCGGCCAGATTCAATCCACCATCAGTTGTCCCTCAGGGCACGGTAATTGGGATGTCTTGAGCGTAATGATGATGGATCCAGGACTGGCCTCCGGCTATCACATGGAGGGTCTCACCAACGGGCTGCCTTCGTCCTACGTCTACACGATATGGGACGAGAGTGAGTCTAAGCTGTATTACGTGAAAAATCCGCAAGGGAATCCCTGGGACATTAACCTTTACGACTCAAGCTACATCTATCAATGGGTCACGGAACTGGACGACTGGGACGGAAAGAACCACTGGAACGATCCCACTAGTTGCAAGAAATTCAACAATGGCAGTCAGAACGGGACGGCCGACTTCTCGATGCGCTGGGCTGCCCGGTGTGCGGCTCCGGGAGGGAACAATAGTTCGTTCTGGAATCCGCCGCCTCCCAGCCAGTCTAAGAATACGAACTACTACACCTACGTAGATCAGGTATTGCAACCCTCGGACCAGAATCTCGACTATTCCCAGCTGGCGTTGCTAGCCACGACCACGATGACCATCACGGACCACCGCGCAGTTCCAGCAAAGTCGTTTTCTATTACGACTATGCCCCTGCAATACACGTACAGCTGCAAGGTTTCGCAGAACTTGAACTCCTGTAAGTTTCGCGAGGTCTTTGATTACGGCCTGGATACCGACGTGAACCCGGTGGACAAGGTGAAGCACAGCTATGGATGGGTGAGCTGGCACTACTATACGAACTCGACGGGGGAAACCCGGATGTCGCGGCCAAATGGGTGCTATCCAACTCATCCACCAACAACCAGTTGATGGCCGGGCAGGTCAGCGTCAACTTCCAGTGTTTCTAGCCGGCAAAGAGCCTTTTTGGGGCTCGCGGCTAGTCCGGATTCATTTCGATCTGCCGGGGAGGTAAGACCGGCAGATCGGGATGATGCGGGTCTCGCCAGATCACGTTAAAACATTCGCCCTCACTTTGAGGGCGCCAGGTGGTTCCATCTTCATATTTCACGGAAGACGGAAAAAAGACCCAACCGAGGACGGCCTGAGCGCTGTCGGCGCGAATGCCCGGCCTCTCAAGAGTTTGCTCCTGGCCGGGCGGAATGGGCTTTGCCGATGACCACTCAGAGTTGAAAGGGCGGCGCAAGTCCTGGGGCGCTAAAAACATCTCGGGCATGAGCCGCAAACTGGTGATGGTCTTGCTACCGGTGTTTTTCACCGTCAGCGTGAACTTCTCCGGATCCTTCCAGAAATCTCCGCCAACGACGGCAACCGGGCAGGACCGCGTGGGCGGGGCGTAGATGGTGTACACCGCCATCATCCCGGCCTCCATGTGATCTTCGACGTGGCAATGAAACATCCATGTACCGGGATTGTCTGCAAGCATGTCGACGGTCTTCATACTTCCCGGAAGAAGTTCGATGACGTCTGTGTTGCGGCCGGCTTCAGTAACGGTTTCGCCGTGCCAGTGCGGAGTGTGGAGGTCGATCTCGTTTCCCATGCCCAGCAAATACCAGCGCACTTTGTCTCCCTGCTTCATGGTCAAGCCGGGAAGATTACCGAAGATGAAGCCGTTGATGGCATAAAACAGGCCTGCAGGTTTGCCTCCCATTTCGTTGAAGACCATGAACGATGCGACAAATTCGCGGTCAACATCTTTGGGAGATCCATCGGGATTAGCTTTGCCTTTGGCGGTCACGATGATCGGCCCGAGCAGTCCGGCATTGATCTCGATGCCGGCGTCAACGTGCGCGTGATACCACCAGACGATGGAGCTTGGCTGTCCCGGTCCCGGACCGCTGGCCGCGTTAGCAAACCAGTGATACGTATATTTAGCGCCGGGAGCGACGAAGCCTCCTTTAGCCACTGGGAGATATAAGGAACCTTCGTTGATTTTGTCGTAACGCAGGCCGTGAGGATGCATATCGTGACCGCGGTGGCTGCGATTCAGAAAATCCACAATCACTTCGTCGCCAACTTCCGCGCGAATCACAGGGCCGAGAATCCCCAGCCATTCGGGTTGCGGCTTCGGAGTGGTGAATGAGCCGTCCGTATATTCGATGAAGCGTGTCTTCGGCCATTGCAGCTGCTGCTGCCAGGGCTGGCGGATCGGCGTGGCGGTGAGCAGATCGTGGCCACTGGGGGCGTAGTTCCAGGTGACGTCTTCGGCGGCGATGTAGTAGTGCCGAGCGGCTGCCGAGCAGGAAGAAACCGAGACGAGGACAAAGCATAGAACAAATGCCCGCTGGATTCTCACGGAAGCCATTATCCCATCTAGCGGGCGCGGGCCGTTAGTGGGTCACTCCTGAGACACTGGCCGGCGCCACCGCAGTCGTGGAGAAGGTCGCCTCGACCGAAGTGTTGGCAGTGACGGTGACGGAACAAGTAGCAGTACCACTGCAGCCAGCACCGCTCCAACCCGCAAAAGTGTAGCCGGTTCCCGGCGTTGCGGTGAGGGTGACGTCAGTGCCATAGGCGAATGAGCCAAAGCAGCCGTCCCCGCCGGGCTTGCACTCGGTGATGTTACCCGGCGTGCCTGCGACCGTGCCGGAGCCGATGGCGCCTGAGATTATGACCGCCAACGTTGGGGGATCGTTCCAACTTGCCGGTGGAACGAGGCTGCACTGACCGCTCTGTACTTGAGTTGGCGGGGTGGGAGGAGTGGCCCAGGGCTTGTTTACAAAATCAAAAAACTCAGTCATATCCGTTTGAGAGCCATCGCGCGCGGTGAGCGGAGCCAGGCCGAAGCGGGTCTCAACCATCTTGAGCACTGCCGTGGTGTCGCGCACGTTGTGGGAGACGAAGTTCTTCACGGAATAAGGCGAAATCACGATGAGCGGCACCCGGATACCCGGTCCAGGCGAAATCACAAGTTCCTTGTCCGAGCACCTGGCCGGTTTTGTCGCAAATGTCGCCGGGCACCAGATCGATGGGCGAGAGGAAGTCGCCAGGTGGCGTCGCCGGTTGTGGCGGCACGTGGTCATAGAAACCACCCCATTCGTCGAAGGTGAAAATCATGGCCGAATCCGTCCAACTGGGGCTGGTCATGAGGGCGTTGATCAGACCGGCTGCGTAGTTGGCTCCAGCCTGGACATCGGCTGGGTTCGAGGTATCGATATCGTTGGGGTGCTCATCGAGCGACGCGGCAGAGGCGGGTTCAATCAGCGCGAACTGGGGTAATGTTCCATTCGCCGCATCGACCGCAAATTGCGTCACCGGGACTACATTTTGCAGCAGGTCGGGGTTCTGGCCAGCGCTGCTGATTATGGTGTTTTCGTACGCGAACATATTGATATAAGAACTCTGGATCAGGCATTCAGCATTCTCATCCGAAATATCGTTGTTACACGCGGCTCCAGTCGTCGGATCAACGAGGTCCTCAGAGTTGACATAAATCTTCCACGAAATGCCCGCGTTCTGCAGCGCCTGAAAAATAGTGGTGGCTGTGAGCTTTTGCCCGTTGTTGCTCCCCTGGCCGATGGGATAGGCGAGGCCTTGGGACGTGGCGGCGAGAATGTACATTCGGTTGACCTGAGTTCGATCCATCAGGGGAGCAAACCAGGTGTCCGAGGTCCCGAAATTGGAGGCCATGAAGTAGTAGTAATTCAAGTCGGTCCAGTCAAAATAACCCATGGCGCGTACGCCGTTGACATCCATAAGCGGAGGGACTTGCGATTGGGCGTCATACGCGGCGGTGTAAACGAATCCATTCAGCGGAGGAGGATTTTCGGCGGGCTGATCAGCCTGGTTGGTGTAGTCCCAGTCGTTATGAGCTTCGTCCCAGAAAGGGCTCGGCTCTTCCGTGCACTCTGATGCAAAATGAAAAGAGGTGACGGGATAGCTGGCGTTTGGAGTGCATTCATCGGTAACCGTGGGATCGCAGCCTGGGTTCGAAGGAGCGATGCCACCGGGATTGAACTGTGGCAAGCCGTTGAACGTCTGACCATTCGTGCCGTACCCATTGGCCGACCAGTATCCCAGCATGGCGCCAAAGTAGCTGTCTAAAGAACGATTCTCCTGGGCGAAGAGGATGATGTGATTTAAGGGAGCGTAAGCGTTAGCGGGGCCGAAGGTCGCGGTCACGGATTCCGGTGCAGTGATGGTGACGCTGCAGGCCGCCGCTCCTGTACAGGCGCCGGACCATCCGCTAAAAGTATTATTGGCGCTGGGAGTTTCGTTCAGCGTGACCTGAGCACCCTGCGCAAAACTCGCGGAGCATGTTGTCGGACAGTTGATTCCGGCCGGAGTGCTGGTGACGGTTCCCGTGCCTGTACCCGCCATGGTCACGGTGAATGTGTAAGAGGAAGACGCCGGGGCGAAGCTCGCGGTGACGGAGTTTGCGGCGGTCAACATGACGCTGCAGCTCGCATTCCCGCTGCAGGCGCCGCTCCAGCCCGAAAAAACGTTGCTGGTTGCAGGAGTTTCGCTGAGTGTGATCTGAGTATTCTGCGGAAAGCTCGCGGTGCACGTACCTGGGCAGTCGATTCCTGCCGGAGTGCTGGTCACGGTTCCTGTGCCCGTCCCGGCTATGGTTACGGTCATTGGGGTGGCGGCAGACGTGGTTCCGTCCACGACTCCTCGGCAACCGGCCAGCGCGAGAGTCAAGAGAACCGAGAACAACGTCAACCAAAATGTGTACCGAGATTTCATTGGCGCGTTACTCCTACAGGCAGTGCTCCTACAGCAAAAGCCCAGTTAAAGACCGAATTTGGATGAAAGTGAGTGGAGGATGGTTGGTCGTTGCTATGGCTGTCGTTGCAATAACTTAAGGAGGGGAGGAGCCGTACGTTTGGGGCGTCAGGCGAAAGCGAATGAAGTCGGGCCTCCTCGATGCCGGCCCTTTTTCGAAGCACTGGTTGTGGCGGGGTGGCCCTGGACGGCTTGCATGATAATCCACTGCACATCGGTTCGTTTGCAGGGAGCGGAAACCACGTCAAAGGCGCCCATTTCGACGGCCTGGCTGTAACAATTCTCCGAGCGCGGGCCGGACAAAACGATGACGCGGATCTGGTCCAGCTTATGCTTTAATAACTTCATCACGTCCTGATAAGTGCCATCCGGAAGCTCGGCCTCGCACAGGACCAGCGCATGCTTGCCTCGCCGAAGGCCGCGGCGAGCCTCCTGCAAAGTCAGGCACCAGCATACTTCCAGTGACCACTCCATAATCGCGCTCTGGATGACCTGCCGATTCTCAATGGAACAGATCGCTAACATCCGCCATCGCATAGTCATGCAGTGTCACCCACCCCGGGAATATGGACCTGCGCCCAACACGCATAGCTAGACTTGTTGATCGCGGACGCGGCACTTACGGTGCGTCTTTTAGTTGTACAAATGCCTCGTGGGGTTGTTTGTGATCTTCTTCGTGGCTAGAAGTCTTCGAAATGCGCCTGAGAGCATACCGACGGGAACGGCTGGCCTGAACGAGCCGAGGCTGGCTTAGCGATCTGGAGACTGTGACAAGAGCGGAGGGGTCTCAAAATCAGGGCTGTGGAGGCCGGTCTCTTGCTCTTTGCCCAATTCCTCTTTGCCCATTTGCTCATTGACCAAGGGGAGCCGCGCAATCAGGACCGTACCCTTATTCGTCGAGTTAATCTCAAAGGTGCCGCCGAGTTGGCGGACGCGTTCCCGCATCCCTCGCAGGCCGAGGCCGGCAGAGCGGCCCGCTTCAATTTCAAAGACCTGCTGTTGTGCCATGCCTCTTCCTGCGTCTGCGATTGCCACCGAAACCTCGTCCGAAGAACGAACAATTCGAATGGTGACTGTGCGGCTTTCGGAGTGCCGGTGGACATTCGTCAGGCCTTCCTGCACGATGCGAAAGAGGGCTGTCTCCAGGTCGCGTGGTAATCGACCGAAGTCTTCTGCGATTTCGAAACGAACCTGCATGCGGCTACGTTCCGCGAAGCCTTCAAGAAATTCCCGCACGCCCGGCGCTAATCCAACTTCATCGAGAAGCGGGGGATGCAGAAGATGAGAGATGGTGCGAATTTCCCTGGAGACTTGCGCCAGCAGAGCCCGGTTCTCTGAGAGAGCTTTTGCCGCCACTGGACTGAGATGCTTCTCCGCCAGTGCTTTGCCGTAGTTCATCGACATGGCCACGAGCAACTGGCCCACGCCGTCGTGCAATTCGCGCGCCATGCGCCTTTGTTCCTCATCGCGGAGCTGGAGCAGCCGGCCTGTGAGTTCCACCAGACTTGCCTCCGCAAGTTTGCGTTGGGCGACCTGGGCTTGCAGTTCGGCAGTCTGCTTGGCAATTTCGGTTGCCGCGCCGTTTTGCCCCGAGCGCTCGGCATCCAGGAGTGGAATTACGCGAAGGGCAGCGCTGGTAAAGTCTGCCAGGTCCGCCATAATGCGAACATCTTCAGAATCGAAAGCGATATCTTCGTCGTGAGAGAAAATCCAAAGCGTGCCGGCGGGACCAGAGCCGACTAGGGGAATCACCAGGGCCTCGACCACGGGGACTGGAACCTCGTTGAGATAAGAGAAGTGCCGGGCGGGATAGGAAAACAGCTGCGGAGACTTACGGTCAAGAGACACACCGCAAGGACTGAAAGTTCGCGGGGTGAAACCTCCTACGCGGTCTTTGAGGAGCCCGGCTACGTGGGTCCAACGAAGGATCGGCTCACCCTCAGGTGTCGTCTCGACCATGCTGATACCGGCCGTGCCCGCCCGGCAAAGCTCCAAGGCAAGCCGAAGAAGTGTGTCCGGCAGTTGCCTGGGAGAATTCGCCATGACCCGGGCAAGGATTCGCAGAGCTGCACTCTCGGTTTCCGGTTTTGGCGACCGGCGAGGGCGCGAGCGAAGTTCTCTGGTGATGAGGATGTCCTCCAGGCGGCGATAACCTTCGTTGTATGCCATGCTACTGGACCAATACGGGAAAGTTACCTTAGACATCAGGGAAAAGCTGGACAATATTGACCACCTTGCAGTCTGGCGACTCTTCGTAAGGCTGAGCTGACGCGTCGAATGGTGATAAACGGTAGTGTCCCCTATTGACCAGTATGAGGAAAGGCACTGATGTTAGATTGTTCTCATGTCTGAGCCTAGTGGTATTCGCGTATCTTCCGAGCAAGTTCCGGTTGTCAGTGGCAACAAGCCTAATCTCCGAGGTGATCCAGCTCCGCAAGATGCCTGGATGACGCCCGTCGTGCAGCGCCCTTCACCCAGTCATCTGAGTAATGAGGGGCGGGGTGCGAAGGCATTTCGAATCCTGATCGCGGACGATCACGACGTGGTGCGTTGCGGCATTCGTACGCTGCTCGAAGGCCATCCAGGATGGGCGGTCTGCGGGGAAGCTCGCGACGGCCGAGAAGCGGTGGCCAAGGTCGAGGAATTGAGGCCAGACCTGGTGGTGCTGGATGTAGCCATGCCGATGCTGAATGGAATGGATGCCGCACGGCAGATTCTAAAGGCAAGACCGGGAACGCCGATCCTGATCCTCACGGTGTATGAGTCGGACGAATTGATCCGCCAGGTACTCGAAGCAGGAGCGCGGGGATTTATTTTGAAATCCGATGCGAGTCAAAACCTGCTGTTAGCGGTTGAAGCGCTGGAGAGGCGGGCCACGTTCTTCACCGCTCGTGCCGCGAAGATGATGCTGGACGGATACTTGCATCGCAACGTCGATCCCGGCAATACGGTGAAGGATCGATTGACTGCGCGGGAACGCGAGGTGGTGCAACTGTTAGCAGAAGGGAATAGTAGCAAGGAAGCGGCCGTGCTGCTGAACCTGAGCGTAAAAACCGTGGAGACGCACCGGACCAACGTGATGCACAAGCTGGATGTCCACTCGGTTGCTGGGCTGGTGCGATATGCGGTACGGAACTCGATTGTGCAGGCGGCTTAGAAGGTTCTGAGCAGGCGGTTTAGAGAAAGTTTAGCCCCGGTTCGCCGGGGCTTTTCAATTTAGCTTGAAGCTGACCTGCACACTGATCTGCACGGGCACGGCTGTTCCATCTTTGGTTGCCGGCGCGAATGTCCATTGACTCACGGCGATCACGGCTTTTTCGTCCAGGCCCATGCCGAGTTTGCGGATCACATGAATGTCCCGCGGTTTTCCGTCTGCGCCTACAATCAGCCCAAGAACGCACATACCCTGCAATTTGGCTTCGCGCGCCTGTTCTGTGTAGTCCGGATCGGGCGTGGTCAGCGGGCGCGGCGCCAGCACGGATCCTCCGACTCGATATGCGCCTCCGCCGATGCCACCTCCGTGGCCTTCGCCTATGCCGGAGCCGCTGCCCGCCCCAACGCCACCGCCTGTGCCGGATCCAATGCCGCCGGCCGACCCTATTCCGTTGGAGGCGATGCTGGGTAGGACCGGTGCTGCCGGATTTCCAAGGTTCGGCGCATTCACGGCCATCCGGACCTGCGGGGGTGCAACCACCGTTGGCTCAACCGCCAGCTTGGGATGTTCATTGCGCAGCACGATCTGCGGAGGCGTGATTTGTTGCTTGGCGACGCGGGGAAGCTCGCCTCGCGGCGCCTGGACCTTGTCGTGGTCACCGCCTCCGCCGCCCCCACCCGCCTGCTTTGTGGCGAGCGGCAATGCATAGGATTCCAGGGAAGGTGCGATCAGTGTGACTCTAGCAACCGGTTTAGCCTGGGGCCGAACTTCATGGGGCATAAGCCAGAACCCGGCAATCGCCGCAAGGACGAGTGCGTGCGCCAGGATCGAACCAAACGCGCTGCGGGTTGGCGTCGAAACCCTGTACTGGGACCAAGAGTCGCTAAACGTGAATGCGCCCGGCGGCAAAGCTGGTTGTGGGACGACGCGGCGGCGCACTTCGCGAATGGGGAGTGAATCCGCTACCTCGCACGGATGCACGGCGTTTGCAGGTCCAGTTGGCATAGCCAGATTGAGCCGAGTCACGCAATCTCCTGTAATAACCGAATGGACAGTGTCAGTTGAAACGCCACTCGGACGAAACAGAAATTCATATCCAGGCCTGTATATCGGCAGTAATCACGTTAGCGTGACGAGAGCGTCCGGTCTATCGAGTGGACACCCTATAAACGTGCCGCGATTCGAGTAGTTGAGGGGCGGCGCCAGCGCAACTGCGGGATCTACGGGATTCTTCGCGCGAATGTAGGGACTTTCACTGAACATAATTAGCATCTGCGCGGTTCTGAGACCTGTACGCACGCCTGCGCCGAGAAGCTAAACGCGAGGAAGGTTTTGCGTCACCGGGATCGCCTCGCGGTCAGGCTGGTTCTGCAATGCCTGGTCAATAACCGCCTGGCAATTATCAAACAGCCACGTGACTGAGTTTTTTGCATAGCGCAGAAGCGTGGAAAAATCCGTCTGGTACCAGCAGCACTCCATCATGTGCGGAGAAAAGCCGCACAGAAAACGGAAAGTCAGATGAGCATCATTGGGCGACACCAAGGCCGCCGCAGTCATACGGTGATTGCCTTCGATAATGGTCAAGGGGCTGGCCACGTCCAGCCCGATCAGCAAGACTGTGTCTCGCTTGCCCCGTTCTTTGGCCTGCGCCTGCGCCAGGCCGGTGCTGAGTGAGCGAAGCTTGGCAATAAAGGCATCCGAAGATTGGGAAATTTTGTCGCCGATACGCTCAGCGGTATCCAGCAGGTAGTAATTGCGATCGGAGTGCTTCCGCCACTGATCCCGGGGAAAGACTCGAACGCGCAGCAAATCGCTGCTCTGGAGTTCGACCTCCCACCACTCGGTATCAGCCGGGAGCTCGCGCCAGAGTCTTCCTCGACGCCGGTAAAGGAGGGCGCGCCGCAGTCTGTTATCCGCCTGGTTGCTGAGATCCGGACGAGTGACGATGTCGCGAAAGGATTCGCGATAGCCGTCGAACTCGCGCTGGTAGAATTCGCCCCTCAGGAACTCCGAGATCACTTCGTCTTCGGTGACGCGCCGCAGCTTCGTCAGGCCGCTCGGTGTTTGCGACGTCACTGATGCGGCGGGCTGCCCGTAAACCTCGATCCACAGGAACGGCACTGACACCCAAACCAGAAGTGCCATCATCAGCACCGTCTGAACCATGATGACCTCATGCAGCGTGCCGTGGAAAAGGTAGATGCCAGCGATAATGGCTCCGCTGAAACCGAGTTGCACCCAACTGACATTGCCAATCTTGCGCGATATCTCGTAGCTCATCAAAACGACGCCAAGCGAATAAATGCCAGTGGTCGCGGCATACAACACAAGCAGAGCCCGGTAGGAGCCGCCCTGGTTCAAAGGGAAACCACCCCCCAGCAGAAAGTGCCAGACGTGTGCCGGCGCAGCCCACACAGCAAGCGTAAACAGGCCGGAGATGGCAATAACCAGGGTCAAAGCAGTTCCGAGAACCGCGCGGCTGTCTCGTTCCTGAGGGCGGACGCCGGCGGAAAACGGAAACATACTGCTCACCACCGACCAAGAAAGCATGAAAACGACTCGCCCCACCAGCGCGATGGCGGCGTAAACACCTGCCTCGGTAGCAGCGAAGAAATGTTTCACAAGGATAATGTCGAGGTTGTTGATGATCACCTGGCCGGCAAAAAACAGGGAGGCTTGCACACCTTCCCCGAGCGCAGCCGGCAGCGGCAAGTGGGGTCGCGGATCACTCACCAAGTCGCGGCGAGGCGGGGAAAAGATATAGGCCAGGACAATCGAGGCAACAACTGCCGCTATGACCCCGCTCACTCCCCATCCCATTGCGAGGGATAAGAAGGCGCCACCGACCTTGACCACACCTTCCAACACGAAATTCGAAGCTAGACGGGGAAAGTCATATAAGCCCTGCATCAGGCCCCGCCGCGCGCCCAGGGGGATGAAGAAGACCGTGGCCACAGCGAGCATGATGATGTAGTTGGGCGTGGGCAGGTTCAGGTACGTGGAGATGAGAGAGCGACTGTAAAACAATGCCAGGCCGACGCCGATCCCGTAGATCCACGCGCGCCGGTGAAAATAACGGTAAATGCCGATTTTCTCCGGCAGGGAACCGGTCCTGGCGACGAACTTTGAACACAACAACTGGAAAGACAGGTGCACTGCGGAGAGCAGCATCAGCACGGTGTAAATTGCGCTGGCCTGGCCGAAGCCGCCTGCGCCCAGCTCATGGGCAATTGCCAGATTGTAGAGAAGGTTCAGGCCTCCGACGAATCCCGAGCTGACCAGCATGATCATGCTGCCGCTCAACACTCGAGCCCGGAGGGTGCGAGGGGACGCTATTAGAGTTTTTTCCATCACTGCGGACATGGTTCTGCCTGGAGGTTCGGCTGCACTGAACGAGTGCCCGGTCTTGAGAGGCGACGTTCTGCCATGCCAATCCGCGGAGTCATAGCTTTACCAAATCCCCTTGTCGTCTCCGGTGAGCCGCAGATCGACAAATGCGGCGGCGGCCAGCGCCGGCAATAGAGACAAGCGAGCGGCGGCGCCAAAACGTCGTGCTGCACCCGTTCCGATGAGTTGCCGCAGGAACAGTTGTGAGCCTTGAGGCACCATGGGCACGCGCAAGAACTGCTCGCCGACATAGGTGACCTGGGCCCCAAAACGCGCCGAGCGCAGGACAAACTCCGGCAGCGGGAGCGAGCCGACACCCGCACGCTCGTTGTAGTCCGAAGTGATCTTCAGCAGAGTCGCCACTCCCGACCAGATCGACCAGCGCTGAGCAGAGGTGCGCAGCCGCGCAAAATCCAGACGCTCGGCCCGCACTAATCCGGTCAGGTTCAGGATGTCGGTGAAGCGAATGTAGAAATGACGATACATTCTTTGCAGGGTTGCCAGCGTAACTTGTTGCTCGGGAGATGGAACGCGAAAACGAAAAGGACCTACCTCGCGAAGGACGCAGGTTTCTTCGAGATGCACTGGTAGAGCGTCCTGCTCACCGGTTTGTCCGAGGCGGCCCACGTGGATCTCAACCAGTTGCGGCAGTCCGGGAATCCGGAAGTTCAACTTGTGGGCCAAGCGATCGCCCCAGCTCTGGGGCTGCTGCTCGGCTTTCAGTTCGCTCCGCATGACGCGGCGGGTATCGCTTTCGGTGGCTGCGATAAAGAGATCAAGATCGCTGCCTATATCGGGCCAGTGATCAAGAGTCTTGATCACGACAGGCGAGTGCCCGGTCAGTTCGAGGGAACGCACGACCTTGTCGAGGACCGAGAGCGCGTGGGCGACTTGCCGCTCCTCGGCTTCCGCGAGATCCTCGAGGGCCTCCAGGTGGGGCACGCGTGACCCGGCCGCAGCCCATTTTTCCAGGAGCCGTAGCGTGCGTAGATATACCCGTTGGAGCTCAGCGAAGCGCAGAAAGTCGAACCACTCTTCCTTGGACTTCTGCTGCAACCCCGCGAGAGCTCGTTCGATCTGCGGGCTGGTTTCGCGTTCCTGGCCCGCCGGTGTGAGCTCATGAAGATGTAAAACTGCCAGCGTCTCGAACATCGCAGCCGCGCGTTCTCTTCCCCTCGTCATGGACGTCCTCCGTGCGTAATATCCGCTTTCGATACTTCACAGTGCGGTAAACCGGGTTCAATGGCCGTTCCTTCTTCGTAATCGTTCCAGGTCGCGATCAGGACGAATGGAATAGGATGCGAAGCCTCGTTGTTTTCCTGAAACACGCGGAGAGTATCTTCAAACGTCTTTCCACACCGGGCATCAATGTGCCGGTTCAAGCTCCAGGACGCCTTGGCATCGTTGAATCCGGGCCACACTCCGCCGACCGTGACCTCGTTCGGATGCTTGCTTCGCATTTTGGAGTAGAAGTCGTTCAAGTAATCTTCGCCCCAAGCCTGGCCATCCGCAGCCCAGCCCTTGTGCCCGGGATACACCCAGGCATACTCACCGTCGAAGGCTTTGGCGAACTGCGGCGGCGGATCGTCCTGATAAATGAGAATCGGCGGTGATTCCCACTGATTCACCTGCTGGCGCACCTGGTCCCAATCCGTGTGGCCGCGCTTGGGAAACACAAAGATGACCGGCCGTCCCTGGTACAACAGGTACGCATCGCGTCCCGGGGCATTGGGGCCGATGTATTTCTGGTAGGCCAGCTCCATCGCCTCCATGGCATCGTCCGTGGCGTGCCCGTTGTCATCCTGGGTTTCGTCGTACATAAGCGCAACGTGGAAGTGTTGCTCGCTGGCAATTCGCTGGAGGAGCAACGTACTGCGATCAAGAAAGGGATGCCGTGGACCATACCAATCCACCACAAAGGCGTAGATGCCCATGTTGCGGGCGCTCTCAATCTGCTTGCGCAGGACGGTCGGATCCTGGCTGTTATAGCCGACATTGATGTGGTCGGGGTCACCAAACCAGGGTTGGTAGTCCGCGAGGACCTTGGGATTGCCAGGGGTGTCCGGGACGTCTTTGAGCGCGAGATTCCGCGAATTCGCGCGGGTACACGCGCTCGGAATGGAGCCGAGAATCACGACAAACGCCAACAAAGCAAATTGGTAAAGTCTCATCCTCGATTTCCTGCACTGCTTACGATGAGAGCAAGCTCCCAAGAGTTGGTTCAAAGCAGGGCTTGGCTGCAAGGCCTTAGAAGGATTTAGCAGGGACTTCCTCGAGGTCGCGAATGTACCAGCGATCCGCGCCGGGGGTCATGAGAATCATGTACTCGCGGGGCGCATTCTGGGTATCAAGTAACTTGTTTCCATCGAAGGTCTGAATCTCAAGCTGGGCCTGGTCAAGAAGCTGCATGGCTGTGCCGTCCGTCGAATAGAAGACCGCCTTCAGATGGTGGCCGTGATCCACGATGCGGACGTGCACGCCCGTCTGCTTTTGCTCGCCGATTCTCTGCATGATGCGATCTTTTGCAAATCCAATAAACTCTTCGGAGAGTCCCTCTGTTCGGCTGGAATCAAGGGCTCCGGCCAGATCACGCCACGCCAGCGCATAATGGCGCGCGATCGTCGTTCCCGTAAGCTGCTCGATGGGACGCGGAGCAAGTCCATCAGCATCGAGGTGGACTTCGGGGAGAGCGGTCTGGGAAGGATGAATCTGGGGCGAAGATTGAGCAATCGCCAGAGCGCAAGCGACAATCGCAAAAGCCGCAGCTTTGACGAAGCCGGCTTCACTCAATTGACCTGAGGCCTTCTCGAGCGCGGTGATGTTGGGTACGCTCTTCATAGTTTTCCGTTGAGGGCAACTTCATTGCCCAGCACGACTCCGCATGCAACGTTGATCTGCGCCCGCCCGTGGACGCTGAACTGGACTCGCGCTACGCCCTTCTTGATCGGAGTATCCACGGTGCTCTTGCCCGACTCATCAATTTTGGTAAACGAAACGACGGTCCCCTCGGGCAATGCATTGCCGCTGCAATCGCGGACGGGATCGGTTTCAACAGTCACCAAACTACCGCTGGCTACGGCTTTCATGCGCAATCCGCAGGCCTCTGCCGCAACCTGTTGAATCACTCGCGCTTCTTCCACTTTGCCTAAGACGGCAGTGACCTGTACGCGCCCCTCATGCGGCGTCGAGTCCATGCGCATGGAGGCCACACCGGCCCGCGTTGAAACTTCCCGCGAGAAGCCGGCTCCGCTGGCTGGAGTGATGCGGAACTCGACTGCGGCGGGGGTCAACACCAGGTTGAAGTATTGGTCAAACACGAACGCCGTAGCATCAATCGAACCTGGACTGGAGACAGGCACACGTGAAGGATGCAGAAAGAAGCTAAGATGCGCAGGCTGCGCGGCCTTCACGTCGAATATGGCGGCAGTGCACGATGAATCGCAGAGAATTGCCTGGTAGCGACCCGCAGTGCGCACATCGCTGGATTGAATCTGCAGATCGCTGCCAAGACTCACCGTGCGTTTCACCACGTGGTCGGGGCCAATGAGATAAAAGCCGGCCTCTCCGGAGCCCTCGACGTGAACCGAGAAGGATTGTCCTGCCTCGACAGAGGCGGGAACATGCAGTTCGGCAGCCCTTGCCCAACCGGGCAACACGCACAGCAATGCCAACCCGGCCATGCGCAAGCATCGTGTGAAACAGCGATGGAGAGTGGGCTTCATGCTAGTGGCTCGACTGCGAATAGTGGTTGACGATGACGCGATAATTCTTCAACCGTGCCGCGATGTCGTCCGGAATGTCGACGGCGAACGGTACGGGCACCTGCGGCATGAGGGCCTGGTCCACATAGCCGCCCGAAACCCAGATTACCTTTCCGAAATTGTCGTAATAGGCTGCGAGAACCTGCGCGATGTTGACGGGGCGGCCGCTTTGATTCACCAAGGCACCCTTCAGCACGTTCCGGTTCAGCGCGTCTTTGCTGATCGTCTGGTCGCTAACGGCGATCACCGGATCAGCGCTCGCCGGAACCAGGAGGGCCCGCGCATCCATGCGCACACTCTTTACCGCATCCATCCGCACCCCGGGAAAGTCAATGCGATAAGGCGAAACCTGCTTGGGGAGCAGAACGTGAGAGATCAGATCGAAGCTGCCTTCTTCTTCGATGGGAGAACCATCGGCTTTTAGTAGAGTCGCATTCACATTCAAGTACGCGGGAACTGTGTCTTCATTCTCGACCTCCCCGAGAATCACCACGCGACCGGGACGCGAGATCGCATTCATGGAAGTTATACGTACTTTCGGCGCATCCACTTCTTCCTGCCCGCCCCAGCTCTGCGATGGGTTGCGGCCGATGACGTCCCAGCTCAAGTAGTTGACCGGCAAGACCTGCGGGGGCACAGTAGAAACCGCTGGTTTCGGCCACACTACGCGCCAGACCGAACCATCGCGGCGCACATGCAGATCCCGCACATCATCGAGCGAGCCCACGGCGCTCGACCAATTCATGCGGACGCGCACCAGAGCCTGGTCGTGATCGGCATGCAACGGCGAAACTTCTGCCGTCTGCAGCGAGGAGTACGTGCGCAAGCTACCGTCGCTTCCGGCCACATCGCGAATGAAGGAGGCCTGATCCGTATCGCTGCTGCGATCGAGCGACGCATAGGCCTGCTGGTAGTTGTGATTCTGAATCTGGCTCATCAGAGCCTGCACGGCTTCTTCGGGAGTTGCCGCGGAGAACATGGCGTGCTGCTTGAGCCCTCCAGACTGCAGCCATGCAACGGCAACCAGCAGCGCCGTGGCGACAGCAAGAAAAGTCACTAAGCCCCACTTCATGAGCGCACCCCGTTGGCATAGACGCCGTCCGCCGCTTCCCGGGGCAGCACGATCGCTTCTCGCACGCGGCGCGGCTCGACCAACAGCCATGCAAACAGAATTGCCAGGAAGCTACTGCCGATGGGCAGAAGGCCCCATATCAATCCCTCCCACGGAGCTGGAACGGCATCGGAGGGGATAACGTGCGCGGGAGGTGCGTCGTCCTTGGACCAGACGGTGATCGTGCCGGCATCAAAACTCTCGATGCGGCGCCAACCACCGAAAACCAGAAGAGGCTCGTAGAACGGATCGTGCACGAAAATGAACTTCAGACCGTAATGATCGGCATGCTGCAGCATAGCGCGGAGCGAATCCATGCCGGCAACGCCAAAAAATTTCGAGCTGGTCAACTGTGCTGCGCCGTAACGCGTCATCTCCGGCAGCAGGCGGGCTGAGTTGTACTCACCGTCGATGCTATTCGCGGTTGTATAGGTTGAAACCTTGGAGAGGGCGTTGCCGAATCCGAGCGTGAGATAGCGGTACTGATCGTGGCCATCGCGATTCAGGAATCCGACGACTGAGTCTACGTTGAGCGAACTGGATACGCGAAGCGGACTCCATGACAGCCAACCCAGCGCAAGCGCCAGGCTGGAGATGGCTGCGGTGCTTACGGCGATCGCACCCAAGCGTGGAAACCGGTCGATGATTTGAGCCACTAACAATCCTGCAATCGGCAGCGCCAACACGGTTGCCCACAGCGTAAAGCGCTCGTAGGTGAGAATTTCAAAAGCCCGGCCGAAGATCCAGCGCGGAACCGGCGTCGTGCCCCCCAGCGCAATCAGGAAGGTGACCCAGAAGGCAAGCAGCAGGATTCTCAAACGAGGATTCGATGCACCCTTGATCACAATAAAGGGCAAGGCCAGGATCAAAGCGCCGTATGGCACGATGAAATAATTCATCCCGTAGATCCAGTTCATCAGCAGGTTGGAACGGCTGGCGTGCGGAATGGGCAATTGCTCGATGGGATGCCGGATGATGGCAATCCAGTAAGGCAGCAAGACGACTCCAACGCCCACAGCGGAAATCGCGGCGAAGACGAAGCCGCGGCCGATGATCGGGATGCCGGGTTGTTCCTTCTGGCGGCCGTCATACCACGCCAGCCACAAGACCGGCGCGGCAAACAGAACGGAACCGAAGATGAGCGTAACGTGATGGGCCGACGCGGCGGCCAAGGTGAGAGCAATGCCCTTCAGCAGCGAACGCCAGTTCGCCGACAGGCACCACGAATAGAAATAAGGCAGAGCCAGAAAGTACAACGACGCTGACATTGTGGTGGGCAGCTGTCCCGCTGAGTAAACCAGAAATGCGATGCTGCCGGCGAAGACTGCCAGAACACCCGCATAGCTGGCAGCACGTTCATCCACCCAAAGGCGCGCGAACCGGTAGGCACCCACCGCCAGAAAGACGACGGCGGCTAACTGCACCAGCATGAAAGCCTCGGACAGCCCGACGATATAGGAGAGTAGGGCAATCCACTGATGGGTCAGCGGCGGGTAGGTGGTTTGGGAAAAGCCGCCGAACCACTTCTCATTCCATGGATTGAACCAGTGATGAGCGTAGTGGGACGCAAAAAAGATGTGCAGATTTGCGTCATAAGACGTTGTCGTGGGCAACTGCATTATCAGCAGAGGCCCGTGAACCGCGAGCGCCAGCAAGATGATGGCAGCGACAGGAATCGGGCGTTGCCAAATGCTGGACTCACCCGGGAGCACAAATGTTTTGAGACGGTCTTTCATTTGCATTGAATCGATGTCTTTGATTCCCGGCAACCCGGCAAAGGTTGGTACGGATTTTTGGGGAGGTGCGGGTCGCCGCATGCAAACGTGCCCAACCACGGCGGAAGTTCCAGCATCTCAGCGACACCGGAGAGTCAGGTGTGTACCCTACCCGACCAGCCGGATTACCAACCAGGAGGTCGGAAAGGAGGAATGGTGCAATCAGCATTCAGGGGCTGGATGCGGCTTGCGGTCCTGCTTGTGGCTACGGCCAGTGCTGCTCAAACCTTTGATGTAAACGGCCAAACCTCGTCCACTTCACCGACGCCTTCGAAAAAGCAAGCTACGCCGGCTCCCACGAACGAGACTGGAATGGGCTGGGGTGCGAGCATTGAGGTGGCGCGCGAGGCGCGAGCTGCACAGACGGCTCTGCAACACGGGGATTCGGCTAGCGCCACCATGCATGCCCAGCGCGCGGTGAACGCGGCTCCACAGAATCCTGATCTCTGGTTTACGCTGGCGTACGCGGCCCGGCTGAGCGGACAGTATTCTCTCTGCTCGATGCCTATCGCCGCGGTCTCGCTCTAAGGCCGTCTTCCGTGGAGGGACTTTCCGGTCTGGCGCAAACCTACGCCCGCATGGGACGGACGGCCGAGGCGCAGGAAGCGCTGGAACAGGTTTTGGCCGCCAATCCTAAGAGCGATGTGGACCTGCAACTCGCGGGCGAACTGCTGCTACCTACCGATCCGAAGCGTGCGATTGAATACCTGCAGCGCTCGGAGGCCGCCAAGGCATCGCCCAGAACTGAACTTCTGCTGGCTCGCGCCTATGAGCGAGCCGGAGACGCCGAGTTAGCGCATCAGATGCTGGAGCGTGCGCGCCGGTCTGCTCCTTCTAATCCTGAGGTGCTGCGAGCGGTTGCGTCTTACTACCGCGACACAGGCCGGTACGAGGAGGCGGTTCGCATCCTCGAAGACTTGCACGCGAAAGATGCGGGCACGCTTGCCGAACTGGGATATTCCTACGCGCTGGCCGGCAATGCGCGCGCGGCTGCGAGTTCGTATGGTGCAGCGGCCGCCCGCGCGCCGCGCGAGATTGAGATCCAACTCAATGCCGCGCAAGCTATGCTCAATGCCGGGGAGTTCGACAAAGCCGCCGCACTACTGAACCAGGCCGCAACGCTGAATCCAGAGCATTACCGCGTGTTTGCTCTACAGGGAAGGCTGGATGCGGATCAACATAGGAACGAGAATGCGATCCGCGAATACGAGTCTGCGTTGCAGCACCTGCCCGAAGGTGTTCCGGAAGGTGTTCTTTATCCAATCTCATTACGCGTGGATCTTGCGCAGATTTACCGCGATGCCGGAGACACGGCGAATGCAGAACGCGTCGCGAAAGACGCGGCCAACGCGATCAGCACCATCGATGTGGCAGGCGCGGAGCGGCCCGACTTTCTGCGAGTGCGCGCGGCCACTGAAGTTTCGGCAGGCAACGTCGATGCTGCGGAAAAAGATCTGAAAGAAGCCATCCAGCTCGCACCTCGCAACCCCGTGTTGCTTCTCAACTACGCGAATCTTCTTTGGAAGACGGATCGAAAGGAAGACGCCCGCAAGACCTACCGCGAAGCGCTGGCCATCGATCCATCGAATGCCGGTGCGTTGGGTTCGCTCGGATTCCTATCGCGCGAGATGGGCGACTCCGAGGCCGCCCGCAGCTACTTCCTGGAATTTGCCAAGAAGCATCCCGACGACTATTCGCCGTTCCTCGCTCTGGGCGATCTGGATAGCGAGAACCGTCAATTTCCAGAAGCGCAGGAAAATTACGAAAAAGCCTTTCAGAGGTCGCAGACCAATCCGCTGATCGTGTCAGGTGCGATGAATGCGGCACTCGAAGCACACCACGCCGACCAGGCGAAGGAGTGGCTCGCGCGTGCACCGGAGGCAGTGCTGCAGGATCCGCAAGTCATGCGGGAGCATGAGCGGTACTTAACGATCAGCGGGAATTACGCGGAGTCAGCGGATCTCGGATACAAGGTGATCGAGAAGCTGCCGAAGGATCGCGAGGCGGTCGACTATCTTGCCTATGACCTGCTGTTTCTGAAGCGCCTCGACGAAGCGATGGCGATGGTTGACCGTTTTCAACCTCTTCTCGAAGGCGATCGCGACCTGCCTCTCATCGCGGGTTACGTGCACGCCGACCACAAGGAGTATCAGGGCGCTGTCGACGACTTCACGCGGGCCCTGGCGATCGATCCTACAATTGCGGTGGGATACATGAACCGGGGCTATGTGTACAACGACATGCGCCTGGCCACGAAGGCGGAGCGGGACTTCCGCAAGGCTTTGGAGCTGAATCCGCAGTACGGTGAAGCGCACCTCGGACTGGCCTTCGCCCTGCTCCAGTTGCGACGTTCCACGGCGGCGCTGAAAGAGGCGGAAGTAGCGAGCCGCTTACTTCCGGACTCGGAAAGCCTGCATCTCGTCAAAGCCGAAGCCTACCGCCAGCGAGCCATGCTGACGCGCGCCGAAGCCGAGTACCGGCAAGCTCTGAAGCTGAATCCGACTGCGGCAAATACCTACATTGCGCTTGCTGATGTTCAGTACCGGGCACGCCAGTATGCGAATGCGGCTGACACTTTGCGCAGTGCGCTGGCGGTCGCGCCGGATGATCCCATGGTCTCAGCAGATCTTGCCCGATGCTATGCCCAACTCGGCCAGTCGTCGGAAGCCCTGCAGGCGATTGATTCCGCGGAGCGAGCGGGCGGGTCGGACTACAAAATCCTGCTTGTGACGGCGGACACCCTGCGCATCCTGGGCCGCCGCGACGAAGCCACGACCAGGTATGCGCGGGCGCTTGAAAGTTCCGACGACGATCGTCTACAGGTTCGGCTGGCCTTGGGCCGGCTTTTTGCGGAAGAAGGTAAAGCAGCGGACGCGCAACAGCAGGTGGCGCTGGCCTTCGCCGAAGCAAGAGTCGCGCCCACCGATGTGACCTCCGCGGAAGACTACTTGAACGCAGCGGACATACTGATGAATATCCACGAGTACCCGCTGGCGCAGCAGATGTATGGACGCGCGCAGGCGCTGGGCGCCGATGATGCCGCGGTGGCGGTTGGCATGGCGAATGCATCTCTGGCCCTGGGCGACACGCATAGCGCGGAATTGCAATTGGCGAGCCTGTCCGGCGATCCCGAGCGCACGAACAACTTTGACTTTCTGGTCACGCAAGGCAACGTCTACCGGCAGCTCGGTGAGAATGATCGCGCACTCGCGAGCTTCCAGCGTGCCAACCAACTGGATCCGCAAGATCAGGCGATCCGGACGGCAGAAATCGAACTGGCCGAAGAAGAGGGCCATCCCATCAACGACCGCATTGGAGTGGGCTCCAATGTGCGCGTGGGTGGGGTGTTTGAAGATGAAAACATCTATCAAATGGACGCGCGGCTGCTCGGCGTGCAGAACTCTCCAAGTCTGTTACCACCTCCGCGACGAACGATTGAGACATTCGCCGATTCGCGCTTTCAATACCGGCCGGATTCGCTTCCCCCGATTCAGGGTTTTATTGGAGAGCGCAATGCGCAGGGCAGCATCTCGTTCCCGAGCGAACTCCTGATTCAGGATCGCAATACGTTCGACACAATTTTCAATGTTTCTATTGCCCCGGTGGTGCGATTTGGCAACGTGAAGCTGAGCGTAACGCCAGGACTGCAGTACACGGTTCGGCGCGACACGCTGGCGCCGGTGGAGATGAATCAGAATCTGTTTCGGCAATTCCTGTACGTAGCAAGCAGCCCGATCGGAGATTGGCTGTCGTTTTCCGGCAACGTGATCCGGGAAGCGGGCCCGTTCACGGAGCAGGACCTGCACTCACGGGATTTATCGGGCACTCTTGATTTCCGGGTGGGTCGCCCTTGGGGTAAGACCGCGCTGCTGACCGGATACAACGCGCGTGACCTGCAGTTTGGACCATCGATCCAGGAGTATTACCAGACCGTTTCCTACGCAGGCCTGCAACATCGGTTCGGTTCCCGAATTGTGGCATCGGGGGTCGCGGAGTTTCTGCGGGCCTGGCGGGTTGAAGGGAGTCAGTATGCGATCGCGCAAACTCTTCGTCCGCGCTTCGCCGTCGAGGCAGCAGTCAAGCAACACTGGACACTCTCCGCCTCAGGTGCGTGGTCTTCGGGACGCGGCTTTCACGCCTACGACAATGTGACCTCGAGTGCAATGGTCTCCTACACGCGCGAAAAGGGCTGGAGCAGGAACGCAGACTCAGAGACGGCGTCACTCACTCACCCCATGAAATTTTCGTTCGGCCTCTCGCAACAGAGCTTTTACGACTTTCCCGGACAAGGGCATACCCAAGTGGTTCCGGCGGCGCAGTTTAGCTTTTGATGCATGCGTTTCGCCCGTGCCAACCGCGCGCGATCGCAAATTCCTTATGACGACGCCTCCAGAAACGCAAGTGACGATACAGCAGGTTGACCGCGGCGCTTTGCGGGGGCGGGTAGTGCGCGGCAGCGCGGTTTTGTTGTTGAGCACGGGATTGGTGGCCGCGACCAACCTGTTTTACAACCTCCTGCTGGCGCGAATGCTAGGTGCCTCGAGTTTCGGGCACGCCTCCGCTCTGTATACGCTGCTGATGCTGGTGACGGCGATCACCTTGTCATTCCAGATCATCACTTCAAAGTTTATCGCGCGAAATTCAGAGGCGCTGGTTCGCGCGCAAATCTACGCCAGCATGTTGCGCCGGGCCTGGCAGGTAGGCCTGGGCATGGCGGTGCTGATAGCCGCGGGCAGCGCCTACCTCAAGTCGTATTTCCACCTGCCAGCGCAGCGTGACCTTGTGTTGCTGGCAATCGCGGCTGGAGTGTACATCCCGCTGGGAGTGCGCCGCGGCAGGATGCAGGGCTGCTACGACTTTCGCGGCCTCGCCATCAATGTGGTGGTGGAGGTCGCGGTTAAGCTGGGCGGGGCCCTGCTGTTCCTGCATTTCGGGATGGGCGTGACCGGGGTGATGACGGCGGTGCTACTCTCACTCGTCGCCGCGTATCTTGTCTCTGCGCCGGGAGCCCACTACCGGGCGACGCCGGGACTGGTAAAGATCGCACCCTTCGGCGAGGGCATGCAGGCCGTGACGTACTTCATTGGGCAGGTGATTCTCAGCAACCTCGACATCCTGCTGGTAAAGCATTTCTTTCCGCCGCCGGAGGCGGGAGTCTACGCGGCTGTGGCACTGGTGGGCCGCGTTGTCTTCATGTTGTCGTGGTCGGTAGTGAGCAGCATGTTTCCGGTGTCTGCCAGTCATGGGCAGAGCCACAGAGGACACTCCGTTCTGTACACCGGATTGCTGCTGGTGGGAACAGTCACTTCGGCCTTCATCGCGGCGATAGCGCTGGCGCCGCAGGCGTTGTGGACCATGCTGCTGGGAAAGTCGTTCCTGCCCGGCACAGCGACTGCGTTCTCCGCATTGTTGACTCAGTATGCAGTCATGACCGGCATTTACTGCGTGGCTGTGGTTGTCATGATGTATGAGATCTCCCGGCGCATCGGGACTGCGGCGTGGGTGCAGTTTGGCGCGAGCGCCTTGATGGCAGCAGCGATCTGGCGTTATCACAATTCCTTGTCGCAGGTGATTCTGGTGCAACTGTTCGTGATGTGCGGATTGCTCGTGACCGTCACGATCCCGCTGTTCCGCGAGCAAAAGGAATCAGAAGAGCCTGGGCTGGCAACTTCGGAGCATCCCGCGCTGAGTGGGGAAAGACTTAACGCGACGCGATGCTGACCGCGCGAGCGTTGTAGCGGTCTCCATCAAACTCAGCCTGGACACTGACGTCGGCGCCTTCACGCAAGAGGCGGAGACTAGTCGGATCCAGCGATCCAATGGCGAGCTCGTGAACGCCCTGGTCGGAATCGTTGGACAAGGTCAGGACGAGGGCGCGCAAGTCTACGGCAACAATTCGACCCTCAAAGGTAAAAGAATTGCCGCGTTCGGCGAGAATCTCCACTGTGTTCGCCACATTCTGCGCGGGAGCGAACTGCACCCGCACAAGCATGCCAGGAGACAGCGCTTGCGGCGACGCGGGCTGGCCTCGGTTCACAACTGTCGTGCTGGAGGTGACCTTCAGCGAAACGTTATCCGGGCTCAAGGCATCACGCAGGGTGAGCTGGGACTTGGCGGCGTCGAACTGCACAACCTGCCCGTTCAGCTCGATCGGATTGGAAGCGCCGGTGCGCACTGCGCGCGCAAACAGCCGTCCGCCATCAATCACGGTGTCGACGGACACTACGGATCCAATGGGAAGGCTGATTAAATGCGCGCCCGTGTTTTCGGGAAGAAGCTGAGTGCGGGGATCGAAGCCGATCCGGATATCTCGACCCCCGAATACGTGAATCCACATCTGATCGTGGACCGGATCGAGGCGCTTCAACACACCGCGCACCAAGCTCACCTTGCCGCTCAGTTCGCGCACCGTTGACAGACTGTCTTTGACCGCTGCCGTAGGCCGCGGGCCGAAATCGTCCTTTGTGGCGGGGGTTGTCGCCGGCGACGCGGCGGGAGCAGCCACCTGCGCCAGAGCACAGCCGGCCGTTAAGATCCCGGCTGTTACGAACGTTGACCACAGAAGCTTTGGCATCGTTGGCATCGTTTTTTGGATGCCATTAAGGGTCATCTCGGATGGGCACTGTGGGCATCGGGTGTTTCCTGTAGACCAACCGAGTGCTGGCTTTTAGACATCATAAAGGCGGCCACATAATGAACTTGAGCAAGGTGAGAACACTGGTTGTGATTTCCGGTCTGCTGACGATGCAGCTTCTCGCTGCGTCAAGCCCGGGGTTTGCCGGCGACTTGAAGGTCAGCATTCCGCAGCGGAGCATATCCACTCCCAGCCAGAAATTGAACCGCGAAGGCGTTGCCGAACTCAAGCACGGGCATCAAAAGAAGGCCAAACAACTGTTCTATCGAGCATACCTGTTGGACCCCGATGACCCGTTCACGCTGAATAATCTGGGATACATCGCCGAACTAGAGGGCGATGCCGATCGAGCCTTGCGCTACTATGCACTGGCAGCGCGGGACCGCACCGATGCGGTGATCGACCAGTCCAGCGAAGCGGCGCTCAAGGGCAAGCCCCTGGATGAGGCGTTTCGGCGCGTGCAGGATTCCGATCAGGAACTGAACAAGCTCAACGAGCGGGCGATCGTGCTGCTGCAACAAGGGCAAGTCTTTGAAGCCCGGAACCTGCTGCAAGACGCGCTGCCGCGCCATTCGCACGACCCGTTTCTTCTCAACAATCTCGGGTATGCACTGGAGAGCGTCGGAGATATGGAGGGTGCGCTGCGATGTTACTCCGCCGCAGCCAGCCTGCATTCGACGGAGCGGGTGGTGGTAACGCCGCGCGTGAAGTGGCGCGGGCGACCGATCAGCGAAGTAGCCGCGGGAAACGCAGCGGCCGTGAGCGAGCAGATCGCCCGGGGTGAAGGGGTGGAAGCGACAACCGCCCGCCTCAATCTGCGTGGCGTGGCGGCGCTGAACGACAATCATCCGTTGGTGGCACGCGACTTCTTCTTACAGGCTTATCAGCGGGACGCGCAGAATGCGTTTACTCTGAACAATCTGGGCTACGTCTCCGAGCTGGGCGGCGATCGCGAGAGCGCCGAAATGTATTACGAGGCAGCGCGCTCCGGGAAAGATGCCAACGCCCGAGTCAGCTATGCCACGCGGCGTGATGCCGAGGGAGAGAAGATCGACAAACTAGCGGACGCTAACCAATCGGATACTGAAGCCACGCTGAAGGCGATTCAAGAAGAGAAGCGCCGCGCCCAACGACCCATCGAACTGAAGCGCCGCGACGGTGTCTCCGCGAGCGGGGAGCAGGGCACGACTCCGGTTCCTCCGATTGCGATGGGAGCCCCCGCGCTTCCAGCCCTGCCAGCCCCGAATTCCGAGCCGGATCGAAATACGCCGCCGAGCGCGCAGCCGGGAGATTCCACGCAGCCGCAGAGCTCCCAGCCCCAGATGTCTCAGCCTCAGACTTCGCAGCCTCAGTCTCCAAATCAAAATAGATGAGGCCCGCTGTGCCTTTCGAATCGAGACTTCGCTGAGGGCTTCGGGTTCTCTTAAGAAGCCGGGGTCGTTATGTCGCGATCTGCCTGCGTCTCAGTCTCTATCGCCGGGCTGTGCTTGTTGCTTTGCGGTTGCGGAAGCTCTTCCTCTAACACCGCGCCATCACCACCCAGTGCCCAGACTTTCTCCTGCCCATCCGGGCAGGAGGACGTAATGCAGTATTTTGCAATGGATCAGCAGAAACGTGAGACCCAGTTCATGAATGGTCAGCCCAACCCCATCTATACCCAAGTATTTCCCAACGAAGATTTCGCCGCCAGTGGATATTGGTTTTGGCTTAAGAGTGCAAGCGCCAACGGATTCGACGTGAAGGCATTTGATCAGAACTATGTCTACATTCGCTCCACGGAACTAGTCTGGAGCGATAACACCACCTTCAAACGATTTGTCAGCGATCTGCCGATCGCGGCCCGATGCGCGCCCGTGAACGGAACGGGTCAGGAGATTCAGGCGCCCGACACGAGCTTCCAATACTTTGCTTCGTGCAGCCCTTACCAATCAAGCCAGCTCGGAACTTCATTGAATGATCTGGACGCACCCGCGCTCATGGAGACGGGAGGCAACATCGGGCAGGTCTGGACTCGGGTTCTGCATTACCGCTACAACTGCGACAATAACTTTCAGAACTGTGTCAACGAAGAGCAGTTCTTTCTGGCGCAGGGATACGGGCAATGGCAGTGGAAGCACTATCAGAACGGTATACTCGTCAACTCGACCTTGATAAACAATATTGAACCAGGGACGGCCAGCGGAACTCTGCCCTGCGCAAATAGCTATCAATAGCGTGCCTCTCACAGAGTAGCCCCACACGGGCTAAGCGGAGGGCCTGGCGATCTCGTCTTCGTCCTGCCATTCTTGAATCTTTTCGCCCACTGTGCGCGCAAGTTCTTCTGACCTGTGGAATTGACCGGTGCGACGCAACTCAGCCGCCGATTGCAGGGTCTTGATGCGCTCATGCTGACGGAAAGATTTGATGTATTCCCGTACCACGAGTGGCATGCTCATGGCCACTCCGGCCCCATAACTGCGCCAGGCCATGTCTTTCAACTCGCTCGGAGAATTCAGAGCCAGGAGCAGTTGTTCAACCAGGCTGTCCACATCCCCCGGCGTGAAGAACCGCATGGCGATGCCCTCGTGCTCGGCGAGCTCTCGAAAGTCCTGGATGCCGGAGGCGATGACCGGAACCCCGTATTGCGCCGCGAGGTGCGCCACACCGCTGGATCCAGCGGACGACGTGTACGGCATAACCGCCAGGCTGGCCTCGCGAAAAAGCTCCGCTATGGATTCCTCGGGCACGTAGCCCAGGAAGCGAATGTGATCGCTCGCATGGCGCTGCGCCACCGACTCCACATAGCCGGGAGTTTTTGGGTGATCGCTGCCGCCAATTATCAGTCTTACATTGGGGAACTTCGCTATCACGCGCTCGAACGCCTCGATCAGCAGCTCAAGGCGCTTATAGGTGCCCCACTTTCCAAAGGCAAGAATGGAGTGGATCGGGTTTCCCCGGCGCGCAAAGTCGGGAGGGTCCGGCCTTCCAGCAAAGATGCCATGCGAACGCACGTTGACCCGGCCACGCCTGTATTTTTCATCCAAAGTGCGCCGATAGGCGGGCATGAGCACAGAGAGCGAATTCGCGGTGAGGAGCAGATGCGTCGCCAGCCAGCCTCCCGCCCGGTAGAGCCGGGGTGAGCTCACGGCGGCATCCTGCAAGTCGACCGTCTCAAACAACTGGTGCAGCGTGACGTGCGAATACACTCCGTTCAGTCGCGCCCCCGCCGGCGCGGCTAGGCCCATCAAAGCCGAAAAAGGACGGGCGCCAAAGCTGGCAAAACCAAGATTGAACCAGGCCACGTCAGGCTTCACTTTCCGGATGGCGTGCAGCAGAGTCGCAACATTGCCTGGCTTTCCGAAACCCCAACAGCGAGTCACCTTGAAGCCGGGCAGTTCTTCGGCTGGGGCGGGGAGATAATCTCCCAGGACCGTCAGATCGACGCAGCGCTCCTGCCGAAGTTGTTCGGCCACGTGGAAGCCATACTCATTGAGAGCGTGGCGGCTCGGCGGAAACGAAGTGATAAGCGCTATTTTCACTGCTCGCTCGAGCGCAGCACCAGATCCCGTGAGAGCCGGCCTAGCAGGTGCAAATAGTGAAAGGCGACGGACGCGCTGGCTTTGCTTTTGCCGGCGTGGCGAAGCCCAAATTGATACGGAACCTCTTGTGCTTTCCCGATGCGCCCGCGGACCAAAATCTCAAGCAAGAGTTTGAAGCCGGCCGTCTGGAAGGTTAACCCTTCGATGCAGCGGCGATGAATTACGAAGAATCCCGACATGGGATCGGTGACCTGGAGGTTCTTCCGGTAAATCAGAGGTGCGGCGGCGAGCGTGCTGAGCCGCGAAACGGCGGCCCGCAGCGGATTCCAACCCTTGGTTCCGTGATCCTGCGCGTAGCGGCTGGCAATGGCGATATCGGCTTGTTCGGCGGCCTGCAACAGCTCCGGCAACAATTCAGGGGGATGTTGCAAGTCAGCATCGATCACGCCCAGCAGGTTCGCCGGGGAATGACTCCAGCCGTACAACACCGCCCCTGCCAAGCCTCGTGCCCCGACGCGCGAGATAAGGCGAACCCGAGGATCTCGCTCGTTCCAGTCCCGAACCTTTGTCACCGTTCCGTCGGTGCTTCCATCATCGACAACCACCAGCTCGTACTCATATTTCGTCGCGCTCAATGCATCGGTTAATTCACTGAGCACTCGGTCGATGTTTCCCGCTTCATTGAGCGTCGGGATGACCAAGGCAAAACGATTTTCAGGAACGCCGGGTATCATTCAAGGCCTCGCTTTCGATAACGCGCAAGCCTTGGATGGAACTTAAACCGTTGCCGTTGGATCGTTTCGCACTCTACAGGAACTCTGCGACCCGACTACTACGCCCTCGACCGGAACCTCAGTCTTTCCCTCAGTCAAAACGGCCTCTACAAGCCTCGAGCGGCTGAGGTGACCACGAATTTCAGCTTTCACGTCCTCCTCTGCGCCCTCAGAAATGACGATCAGCTGCGGGACAAGTTCGCGCAGGAGCAGAAAAGTTCGACGATTCCGATGCACGAATTCCAGAGGGTATTCCGGCTTCCTCGCAAAGGCCGCGGCAGGCGATGCGTCGATCACGAAAGCCAGGTCGGGAACCGGCGTCTGCTTCAACAAAAGCCTGGCGTAGCTGCGGCCTGCCAACGACTGGGAATAGATGTTTGCGACCTGGTCGTAGATGTAGCGATCAAAAATTACGATGTCCGAGTTGCGGACCGCTTCGCTGGCCAGCACGCGTTGCAATCGGACAACGTCCAGCATGTACATTCCCGACCGCGCGGCGGTCAAATACCACTTCCGAACGTGCTTATTGTTCCTGGGGTTGAATGAAGGCTCGGCGGCGTGACGGGCGTCTACTGTTCGTTGGCCCACTTCAGAGCGCATTTTCGACCATACCGCCACATCATCCCAGAACGTGAGCCGCAGCACGCGAAGCCCCTGATTCTGCAGATACGACGAAACGTGCTCGATTTGCGTGCTCTTTCCCGCTCCGTCGATTCCCGAAAAGCTAATCAGGAACGGGCGAGTCGGAAGAGTCTGCGCGGCTTTGTGGGCAGTCATTGTTTTTAGAACTCCGTGATTCATGGACGAGATGCGGTAGACGGTGAAGAGCCGGGCGGCCGGGCTGGACTTCTCTCCGACAAGGCCACGGCCGCACCGGCGGCGATTCCGGCTCCTGCCACTACACCCAGCTTGATCAGGAGTGAGTGATGACCGCGCTGACGGGCGGGCGCTACGGCCGCGCCTGTGGGCTGGGCCACTGGAGCTCCTTTCACAGTGGCAGCCTTCGCTCCAGCCGCTCCCGAAGGGGCAGGGGCAGGCTGCTGGCCCGTCTGTGCCGACTGCGGTTGCGGCGCCTCGGGCAACGAATCATTCTGGTTCTGTCCCGGCTGCCTCTGTCCGGTGCTGCTGGATTGGGCAGACTGGGGAGGGCCGGCTAACAAGGGCATCCCGCTTGAGACCAGAAATGCGCCTGCCAATATGGAAATTGAGAAGCAATTCGGATATCTGTTACCTGCACGATTCATTTACGCACCCCAGTTCTCGAGCCTTAGCTCGCACGCAGATCGACGTCGTCCTGTGCTGCAATTTGCGGGTAAGCCAGCGCTTCTTTTACTGAATCGAAGACGGGCACAAGCGAAGAAATGCGGGTCACTTCGAGGAGCACCCGATTGACGCGAGAGCCGGCGACGAACAGCACCTTTGAGTCTCGGCCCGCCGCTTGCGCCACGCATTCCAGAAGTAAGTCAATGTCTTCGTAATTCAACGTGCGACAGGCTGAGAAATCCACAATCACCGGAGGTCCGGAGACGCGCAGAGCGACCAGCAAGTCCTTTCGCAACGCCCGGCGGTCGGTAAAATTCGACGCGCAGGGAAATGGCAGGATCTTCGAGGGAACGGTCTTCATCGCCCTAGCTTTCCCGGCTGCACCTTTCATAACTTTGCTTTCATTGGACTTTTCATAACCGGACCTGGAGCCACGGTTGCGACGTCATGGAAGATGCAGCGAAGTCCCACGTGGAAGCGCTGCCCGCCCCCGAGCTAAGGTCGGCCGTGGTCTGCTCAAACGCTTGTCCGCGCGATTCACGCTGCTGGATCCTGCTTCCCAACCGAGCCGGCTGCAGATCGGCGACTGTCCCCCCGTCCAGATCTTCGAACTTTCCGCCGTCCACCAGCCCGCGCCGAATGAGAATGCCCGGCGCCAGGTAGGTATGCGGCAGAACCGTCGATCGCTCCACCGTGGTTCCGCAATCCACCACGCAATCCCGCTCTACCGAGGCAAAGGGACCGATGGTTGCGCCCGCGCGGACGACGGTGCGGGCCCCGATGTAGGTGGGACCGATGACCCTTACAGAATTGGCGAGTTGCACGCCTTCCCCGATCCAAACCTGCTCGCGAATCTCTTTCCCTAAGGGACGCATGGCGCAGGCTCCGGTCAGTCCATCGCCAACGAGTTCCTGCCTTTCCCGGGCTGACAAAATGCGCTTGGCATATCCGCGAAATTGGTAAGGAGTTCGGCCAGTGCCGGTCGGAGCACAGGAAAATTCGTACTTCTCTCCGCTGGCACGCAGCGCAAGGTGATCCAGCAGGCTAACTCCCAACTGGCCTCTGGCATCCTGGGCTTCGGTCACCGGGTTCCGGCTCTCGCAATGAAAGCGAAGTAAATCAGCCAGATCCAACTCCGCATACGACTTGAGCTTGATCACGAGAAGCCGCTCGATTCCCTGGCGGGCAAATCGGGCGAGGGCGGAAGCGGCGACATTCTCATCGCGGGGACTGGAAGTGAGCCACAAGCTTTGCACCCCCAGCTTGCGGACGCGCTCCATCCACGAACGCAAGACGTCATTGCCTAAAATTGGCATCCGCAAGGAGTAATGCGGCTGCGGATTTTCTGAAGCTGTCAGGGCACGGGGTTCAACCTGATGGATCGCCGTCGTGCCATCTTCCCTGGCCGGAACAACCACTACTGCGCCCAATTCCACGCGATTTCCTTCCTTTCCGAGATCGCCCACTCCACAAGACGAAAGGCATCTCCCCGGGACCCTCTGATCGCGACGGGGGCTTCGCTGATCGAGGTGTACTTCAGATGTGGAGGACGCGTCCCAAAGATGGCTAAAGGAATGAAAATGCAGTATCGCGGTGACACATATCGGTAAAAACCCCTAGGCCAAGGAGGCTTTTGTGACGGGGTTCCCACGCTAAAATCTTTGGCCCATGCACTTCTGATTATTTTTTCGCTCAATCTTGCTTGAGTCGATCCAGCGGCCTACGTAGAATCAGACGAAATCCAACCCTAATTTCTTGCTGTAGATAGCGCCGCCTTCGTACTCAACGACGGAGTCCTCAGTTATGAAGAAGTTTGCCCTTTTGCTGGTACTGAGTTCGGGAACCCTGGCCTTGGCCAGCGTCTCGGTTTCAGAGCCGGCCAACGGAAGCACCGTGAGCACCACGGTGCAGTATGTGGCGTCGGCGAGTTCGTCTTGCTCCAAAGGCATCTCGGCCATGGGAATCTATACCGCGCCCGGTCTGCTTGCGTACTCCGCGCCAGGCGACAAGCTTAATACGACGCTTATCCTTAACCCCGGCGTTTACAACACGGTAGTCGAAGAATGGGATAACTGCGGCGGCGCTTCGACCACTCCGATCAAGATCACAGTCGGCAGTGGTGGTTCAGGAGGCAGCGGGCACGTAACCGTGACCGCCCCACAGGCCAACGGCACGGTGAGTCCGACCGTGCAATATACGGCATCGTCGACTTCCTCTTGCTCCAAGGGCGTCTCCGCCATGGGGATCTATACCGCGCCAGGGGTACTCGCATACTCAGCGGCGGGCGCCGAGCTTAATACGACCCTTACACTGAACCCCGGCGTGTACAACACGGTCGTCGAGGAATGGGATAACTGCGGCGGTGCTGCGACGGCTCCAGTCACAATCACGGTCGGCAGCGGTGGTTCGGGAGGCGGTTCGG
Organism: uncultured Acidobacteriaceae bacterium; assembly: GCA_963827005.1. Taxonomy (GTDB): domain Bacteria; phylum Acidobacteriota; class Terriglobia; order Terriglobales; family Acidobacteriaceae; genus Sulfotelmatobacter. The sequence goes on along the minus strand of CAWGZD010000001.1, from coordinate 689,203 downwards.
AAGTAACCGTGACCAGCCCGAAGGCCAACAGCACGGTTGGTTCGCCAGTGCAATACGTGGCATCGGCGACTTCTTCCTGCTCCAAAGGCGTCTCCTCCGTGGGAATCTATACAGCACCCGGCCTGTTGGCTTACTCCACGCCAGGCGCTGAGCTAAATACGACCCTCACCCTTAACCCTGGCGTGTACCACACGGTCGTCGAGGAGTGGGATAACTGCGGCGGCGCCGCGACGACTCCGATCACGATCACGGTCGGAAACGGCGGAGGCGGCTCCGATTCCGGCACCTTTACCAATCTTCATGAAGAGCCAGGTTGGAACGGATATGCCCTGCTTCCTCCGCTCTATGACATCTGTAATTCCTGCACGCCCTCGGGCCCGAAGGCCACATGGTCGATGACCCAGAAGATTTCATCGCCATCGCTCAGCGGAAGCTCAACTCGCATGAGCATTGGCGGCGATACTGATTTTGCGGATATCCTCTGGAACAACCACCTGATCGGCGACTTCTCGACCCAGGGTATGCCCGACACGAATCATACGATCATCCCTAGCCTCTACAATTTCACCTACGATGTCTATTTTTACGTCGACGATCCCAGCATTTCTCAGGCCCTCGAGTTCGATATCAACGAATTCGTCGGCGGAAACTCCTACATTTGGGGGCATGAATGCCGGATCGCGGGCGGCAATGAGTGGGACATCTGGGACAATCCCGGCCAGAAGTGGCACCCGACCGGTGTTGCCTGCAATCCGCTGGCAAATGCCTGGAACCATCTGACTCTGCAGGTGCAGCGCACTTCGGACAATCAACTCCTGTTCCAGTCGATCACGCTCAACGGAGTGACTTCGACTCTCAACTACTACGAGAATCCAACATCGACTACGTGGTACGGCGTGACTATCAACTACCAGCAGGATGGAAACTTCCAGCAGGCACCCTACTCGGTTTGGCTCGACGAGCTGAACTTCAGCTACTGGTGAGAACATCTGACCCTTGCCAGAGCGCGGCCCTGATCGAATGGGCCGCGCTTTTCTTTTAGGGGAACGCACTTCTACTTCATCGCCTCGGTCCGCTCCTCACCTCTGCCGGCTATTCCACCCCACAATTCCGACCAACTTTCGGCCTCTAAAACTCATCTAGTTCCTAGGAATTCTGAAAAAGGGGTCTACGGCTTGCGAATCACCATCTTCGGAAGGGCGGAAACGAACGGGGGCGGATGCGGCTGGGGTTTTGCTGGCATCACCGTTTTCCTGGCATGCCTGCTAATGCTTGCCAGCGTCAGTTCGGCTCAGAACTCGACCCCTCCCGCCGAGCCGCCGGCGTCGACTGGTGCGCAGGCACCCGATGCAGCCACGCCCAAAGACGATGACACCGGCGGCTTCGTCTTCAAGAAGGAAATCGAAGAAGTCATTTTGCACGCGATTGTAGTGGATGATCAGAATCGCCTCATCACGAGCCTTTCCCGCGACAACTTCAAAGTGTACGAAGATGGCAAGCTGCAGGAGGTCACTTCCTTCCGCAAGGAGCGTGTGCCGGTCGCGCTGGGAATCCTGATCGATAATTCAGGCTCGATGTTGCCGAAGCGCGCGAAGGTGAACCAGGCAGCCCTGCAACTAGTGGACGCAAGCCAGCAAGAGGATCGGGTGTTCGTCGTCAACTTCGGCGAAGATGCGTTCCTCGATCAGGACTATACCCAGGACATCGACAAGCTCAAGGCAGCTCTCCAGCGCGTGGAGACGCGGGGCAGTACCGCTCTCTACGATGCGCTTATCGCCGCTGTCGATCACATGAACCGGACTTCGCCGTTGCAAAAGAAAGTTCTGTTGGTCGTGACCGATGGACGCGACAATGCCAGCCAGGCCACGTTCCAGCAGGTTCTACAGAAACTGCAAACCAAGAACGGACCGGTTCTTTACACCATCGCACTCGAGCAGAACGAGCGGAAGGACGACGGTTACCGGCAATCGCTAAGTAAGCTCTCCGAGCAGACGGGAGGTGCGGCGTTCTTTCCCTCCAGTCTCGACGAGATCCAATCAATCGCGAGTGCGATTGCGCAAGACATCCGGAGTGAGTATGTAATCGACTACCGCTCTTCGAATCCGCAAACGACAGGCAGCTACCACACGATTCAGGTTCAGGCCCTCGCCGGATCCACTCCTCTGCGCGTTGCAACCCGCGCGGGGTATTCCTCGGGGAGCGAACCACACTAGCGCGTTTTACCTTCTCGGGCGTGTAAGCGTTAAAGGCTATGCAAACGCAGGTTGTGCCGATCGCAGAACGATGGCTTCTGCTCATTCCGCGGGTGAAGTAAGCGTCGTACTTCGTTAAGCCCCCACAAATCAGGCATTTCGTAGGGTCCCTTAGTGGGAACACCCGATGCCCAGAGAGCTTCAATCGGACTACTGTTGATTCTGTACTCAAGGAACGGACAACAACCGATTATGGCTACCTCGTCTGCACAAATGGATCTCATCCGGTCTGCGCAAGCCGGCGATAGTGAAGCGTTCTCTTCACTCTATGAAACTCACCGCCGCAAGGTGTACTCCATCTGCCTCCGCATCACTGGCGAACCATCGGAGGCGGAAGATTGCGCGCAGGAAGCGTTCCTGCAGTGCTTTCTTCAGCTTTCCACGTTTCGTGGGGACTCGGCGCTATCTACCTGGTTGCACCGGTTGACGGTAAACGTGGTGCTGATGCGCTTGCGCGCCAACCGTCGCCGTCCCATGTCGGTTGAATTGGGGCCGAGCGCCGAGCACGATGGAGAAACTTCGCTTCTGAATCTGCTTCCGGTGGAAGATCAGAATCTTGCCGGAACCATTGACCGGATTGCCATTGGACGCGCCCTCGGAAAGCTGCCGAACGGCTATCGCACCGTATTCTTGCTGCACGACGTGGAGGGCCTGGCGCATAGCGAGATCGCTCGCAGCCTGGGTTGCACGATCGGCACTTCCAAGTCGCAGCTTCATCAGGCTCGCTTGCAGTTGCGCCATTTCTTGCGGTGTTCAACGGTTGGCCGGCGCCATAAGCAAAGCAAAGCCGCCGCTCCCAGCTTTCGATCGCGCAAGCCCAGACCGGCCCCGCTCCCCGACAACGTGCCGTGGATCCCGTACAGCGAGGTTCCCGCCCAAGTTATGGCCGCGTGAACCAACTGTCGCGATCACTTATCTGCGCCTCCCTTGCGCTGAAGAACGCTCCGACAAAATGAGCGATCTTGCTCCCAAGGTCACTGGGCCAGGAGTTGCTTCAACTGTCCGCGGAGGTTTTGGTATTGCGGGTCCTTTTGTAGCTCCGGGATCGGGTCGCCCATGAGCATGGCGGCCTCGTGACGGTCGAAGGATATCTGCAGGCAGGCCAGGGCTTCGGGCTTTTTCCCCAGCGCCGCGTAGGTCGCAGCGAGGGCATAGGCGTTGCCGGAGCCGCGGTCGAGTTGCTGCTTTTGCAGGGGCAACTCACTTTCGTACAAGCCTTTCAGTCCGTTCGCAGCGTACCCGCTCTCGCGAGCATCGGCGAAAGCGATTCCGGTTTCGTCGTGGCGGAGTTCCGCCACTTGCCTCATCTCCGCCAGTGCCCTGGCGTAGTCCTTCTCCATCCAGTAGATATTTCCCAGGTAGCTGTGGGTTGAAGAAAGGGAGGGATCCGTTATTTCTAACTGCGTCAGCAAGGCCACGCTCTCGGCCTTGTGTCCGGCATCCCAGAGTACCTTACCCTTGTCGGCCAGAAGAGCGTTTGAGGATGGGTTCAAGCGCCGTGCCTGCTCGATCTGATCGAGAGATTCGGAGTAGCGGCCGTTACCAAGAAGGAAGGTCGCATACCAATGATGGGCGCGCTCAAGATTTGGGTTTAACTGAAGCGCGCGCTGGAATTCCCGCTCGGCGGTGACGGCCCGCCATTGCCACCAGTAGGTTGCGAAAGCGAGCGAGAGATGGGCTTCGGCGGAATTGTCGTCGAGTTCAACGGCGCGCTGGGCGGCAGAGAGGGCGCGCGGATAGGCCTCGCCCGCGGGCATTGCCCCGAATTCCCGCAACAGGTTATAGCAGTCGGCAAGGCCGGCATAGGCTTGGGCGTCGCTGGGGTCTTTGATGATGGCCTGGGTGAAGAAGTCGACGGCCCGGTTCAGATCTTCGGGGGTGCGGCGGTCCCAGAAGTAGCGTCCTTTCAGATAAAGATCCTGGGCTTCGGCGTTGGGGGCGTGGCGGCTGGCCATGGCCTTGAAGCGCGATGCGCTGTGGCCGATCCAGAGAAAGGCGATCAATCCGGCGGCGAACACAAGAGGGATGAGCCAGGCCGCGAGGCGAGCTGTTCTTGTTTGGGTCAGCAAGTGCGGCGGCGCCGGTTCAGCGTGGGCATGAGTATCGCCGGAGGGCGAGTCCTCTTCCTCAGTGGGAGAAACCAATAAATCCACGGAGTTGTCTTCCTGGCCGGGGCCCTTGAGCCAGTCGGCCAGTTCATTCGTGTAGGCAAAGACGGCACTGCGGCCTCCGCCGGGCAAGCGGTGGACGGGGAGTCCGCGCTCGGTTTCCCAGCGTTTGACGGTGCGCTCGCCGCGGTTGAGGAAAGCGGCGATTTCTTTCCAGGAGTCCAGACGCTTGCTCTGGACCTGGTCGGGAGTGGCTGCCATAGAGGGGAATGTCCCGTCTTGACCTGATGCGGCCTGTCTTGCCCCTTGCCAGGCCGACTTTGCGGCGATAGTATAGCGCGATTTTGCTCCGTTCGTTCCCCCACGAACGGGGGATGCCGTGCACCAAGTATCTGGAATCAGACAGTTTAAGAGGATCCTTCCATGTCTCTCGGTGGATTCGTCTGCATTTGCTCTGCAGGTTTGGGAAATGCTTTCGCCACGAAGGGCTCAAATCAGCACTACGAACCGAGCAGTAAAAACAAGATCAGGGTTGGATGACCTGTCTACTGAATCTATTCCCAGGAGTCTCCCTTATGCGCCCAGCGTCTTCGCGTGTAGTGTCTTCGCGCGTAGTTCTATGGATTAGCCTGCTGTTCATTTCGGCAGCGCCGTTCACCATCGCCCAAACCGACACGTGGACGGGAAGCGGGGGCACCGCGAACTGGAGCAACGCTAGTAACTGGAATAATGGCGCCATCACTACTGGCGAGAACATCCTTATTAACCTGACGACGGCTGCTACCGTCGACGACTTCAACGTCTCCATTGGAAATCTCACCCTGAGCAATGCGGGCGATTCCGTGACGACCACCGGAGCCACCCTCACCGTGAACGGCACGATCACCAACAACGGGACCATCAACCTGGACGCGACCCAGGTGGGCAGCCAAGGAGTACTGTACGTGGGCAGCAACAGCACTTTGACGGGTACCGGGGCTCTGGTGCTGGGAAACGGAGTGACGCAGAACTTCATCACCGGGACCAGCGGCGCAATCCTTACAAATTCTTCCACCATCGAAGGCGGATGGACAGGGACAGGTTATACGGGCATAGGGCAGGGGCAAATCGCTCTGGCCAACGGCGGCACAATCAACGCCAACGTGAGTGGGGGAACGTTGAACCTGGATCCGACTGGCAGCGTGGGCAGCACCAACTCAGGAACGCTGGAAGCGACGAACGGCTCCACGTTGCAGATGCAAGGAGGGACATGGACGCAAACTGGGGCGGGAACGATCAGCGCTGCGACTGGATCTACTGTCGCTTTGCAGAGCGGCGTGAGCATCACGGGCGGCACAGTGACCTCCGCCGGGACGGGCTTGATTGTACAAAACGACGGGGGCACGGTATCGCTGAACAATCTTACCCTTGCTGGGACCTACGACATTCAGGTCGCGGGCGGCCAGACGAATCTCTCAGGCACCATCACCAACAAGGGCACCATCAACCTGCTGGCGAATCAGTACGGGGCCCAGGGAATACTCAATTTGACCGGGAACACCACCCTGACGGGCACTGGGACGGTCGTGATCGGCAACGAAACCACGCAGAACTTTATTACCGGGAGCAGCGGCCTTACGCTCACTAACGATTCCACCATAGTAGGGGGATCGAACACGTCGGGCGGCTACGCCGGAATTGGCCAGGGGCAAATTGCTGTGGCCAATAACGGCATAATCAACGCCAACGTCAATGGCGGCACGCTTAATCTTGATCCGACTTCCAGTGTGGGTAGCACCAACACGAAGACGCTGGAGGCGACTAACAGCTCCACGTTGCAGATGAGCGGTGGCACCTGGACACAGACGGGAGTGGGAACGATCAGCGCGGCGGCTGGTTCGACCGTCGCTTTGCAGAACGGCGTGAGCATCACGGGCGGTACGCTGACTACGGCGGGTTCCGGCCTGCTTGCACAAAACGCCGGCGGCACGGTCTCTCTGTCGAACCTTACTAACGCCGGAACTTACCAGATCCAGATCGCCGGAGGGACGACGGACATCTCAGGCACCATCACCAATAACGGCACCATCAACCTGCTGGCGAATAGTTACGGCGCGCAAGGGATACTCTATCTGACCACGAATACCACCTTGACGGGCACGGGAGCGGTGGTGATCGGCAACGAAACCACGCAGAACTTCATCGATGGAGCCAGCGGTACAACTCTGACCAATGCTTCCACGATCGAAGGCGGAGTGAGCGTGTCGGGCGGCTTTGCTGGAATCGGCAATGGGGACATCACTGTGGCCAATACCGGCACCATCAACGCCAACGTGACCGGCGGCTTGCTCTATGTGAATCCGCAGGGCAGCGGCACCAACACTAATACAGGAAAGCTGGAAGCGACGAACGGCGGCGAGCTGGTACTCGACGGCTCGTCGTGGAATAACGCTGGAGGAACGATTACCGCGGCGGCTGGTTCGGCAGTCGATCTGGAAAACAACGTGAGCATCACGGGAGGTACGCTGACCACGACGGGCTCCGGGGTTATCGAGCAAAACAGCGGCGGCACTGTGTTCCTGACTAACATCACCAACACCGGGAACTACACCATCCCGACCCCCGGCACGACGGAAATCTCCGGCACAATCACTAACAACGGGTCCATCAATCTGCTGGCGAGCGATACGAACGGGGGCGCAGGGGAGCTTTATCTGGCGGCCAACAGCACCTTGAAGGGCACGGGAGTCGTCGTGCTGGGCGACGAAAATACACAGAACTTCATCACGGGCGTCAACGGCACTACTCTCACGAATGATTCTGTCATTGAAGGCGGAGCGACGATCAGAGGCAATGCTCAAATTGGGCTTGGACAAATCAATCTGGTCAACAACGGCACAATCAATGCTAACGGCGTGAGTGGCACCACGCTATTCCTGAATCCGCTTTCCAGTTCGACCAGCCCCGCCACTAACACAGCGACCATGGAAGCGACCAACGGCGGTACGTTGGTGCTCTCCGGTGGGTACTGGACACAAACCGGAGCAGGAACCATCAGCGCGGCGGTTGGTTCGACGGTCCAGTTGCAAAGCGGCGTAACCATTACCGGCGGCAAGCTGACCACGAGCGGGAGCGGCGTGATCGAGAATGTTAGTGGCCAGGCCGTGTCCCTGTCGAACCTCACCAATGCCGGAGCCTTGCTGAGCACGACCGGATTTATCGACGTCTCCGGCACCATCACCAACACAGGCACGATCAGCCTGGAGTCGAATGGCGGCCAGGCGTGGCTTAACCTGACTGCGAACACCACCTTGACTGGATCGGGTGCGGTTGTGCTGGGCAATCAGGCTGCCCAGAATTTCATCAGTGGGAACAACGGCGGCTTCACTCTTACCAACGCTTCCACGATCGAAGGCGGATCGACGGACACGAGCGGCGGTTGGGATCAGGTCGGCAATGGACAGATTCTTCTGGCCAACAGCGGCACGATCAACGCCAATGTGAGCGGCGGCTTTCTTTACGCGAATCCGCTCACCTCCGGCACCAGCACCAACACCGGGAAACTGGAAGCGACCAATGGCGGTACGCTGTTTCTCGATGGCGGCAACTGGACCCAGACCGGAGCAGGAACGGTTAGTGCGGCGACGGCTTCGATCGTCCAGTTGATAAATGGCGTGAGCATCACGGGCGGCACATTGACCACGACTGGCACCGGGGTAATCGAGACTCCCTCTGGCCAGAATGTGTCTCTCAGCAATCTGACCAACTCTGGAACACTCGACTTGCTGGACTCGACCACTACGACGCTCTCGGGGACCATCACTAACAACGGAACCGTCAATATGGAATCCGCCGGCGGCCAGACCTTCCTGGTCATCAATGGGGCGGTGACCTTGAAGGGCACTGGCGCGCTGGTCCTGGGCAACGGCGGTCCGAACTACATCACCGGCACCGGAACGACTCCGGTTCTAACCAACCAAAGCACAATCGAGGGAACAGGGTACGTCGGCAATGGGTCGATGGGCCTGACCAACACGGGCACGCTGAACTCCAACGTCAGCGGCGGAACGCTCGCCATTAACGTCAACAGCTCCGGCTTTACAAACTACAACGGCACTACCACGACGCTGACGGGTGGCACTTACATCGCGAACGGCGGCAACATTACATTCGCCGCAGGCAATAACACTGGCATAACGACTTTAGCGGCGAGCGTGACGGAAGAAGCTGGGGGTCAACTTCTTAACACGACCAACAACACAAATGCGCTCGCCAATTTGACTTCTATCACGTCGACCGGCGCGCTGACCACGAACGTAAACTTCACCGACGCGGGTGCATTCAGCAATGCCGGGTCGTTGACGATTCTCGGTGGAACCAGTTTCTCGGTCGGTTCTCTCAGTCAGATCAGCGGCGGATCGTTGACGGCTGGAACCTATGTGCTGGATGCGAATCTTTCTCTCACGGGCGCCACGCAAAGCATCACCACCAATGCAGCCACTCTGGTCCTGGGGGGCGGGACCATCGAGAACGCCAATAACAGCAACGCGCTGGCAGGTCTGGCCGTCAACAGTGGCAAGCTGACCGTCGGAGGCTCCAGTAACAATGTTGCGACCACGGCAGCGAGCTTTAGCAACACGGGAACTCTGACGATCAACAGCGGCGACAGCTTCACCGCCAAGGCCCTGACGCAGATCAGTGGGACGACGCTTTCGGCGGGAACCTACGTTCTGGGCGGAAATCTGGATTTGAGCACGGGTACGGCGAACGTCACGACCAACTCCGCGACGTTGACGCTTGAGGGCGGCACGATCGAAAACACTTCGAACAGTTCGAACGCGCTGTTGAACCTGGCGGCGAATACGAAGAGTCTGACTCTAGCGGATAATGCCAACTTCACCACCACGGGCAATTTCAACAACGCGGGCACACTGACGGTCAACAGCGGCAGCACGTTCACGGTGCTCTCGGGCAAAGCGCTGGCCAACTACAAGCCGGGCACGAACACGCTGACGGGCGGAACCTACGTGGTAGGTGGGACGCTGGCGTTTAACGCGGGGGCGACCGGCGGGATCAAGACCGACTCGGCCAACATCACGCTGGAAGGCAGCGGCGAGATGAAGAATACGACCAGCGGGGCTCCCAGCACGAATGCTCTGATTAATCTGGCGACCATCAGCAGCACGGGGTCGCTCACTCTGGCCGACAACGCCAACTTCACAGCTGCGGGCAACTTCACGAACGACAACAGGCTGATCGTCGATAGCGGCAGCACGTTCGCACTGGCAGGATCGAACGTGTTGACCAATCTCGCCAGTGGCACGCTGACGGGCGGCAGCTACACGGTGGGCGGCACTCTGCAACTGACCAGCGCCAACGGAGGCATTACGACGAACGCGGCCACACTGATCTTGACCGGAACATCGGCGAAGATTCTGGACGGCACGACGAACGCGCTGGCCGGCTTCGACAACAACACGGGCAGCCTGACGCTATCGGCGGATGCGGTGTTGGCTACTGCCAACAACTTCGCCAACTCGGGTACGGTGGATGTGGCGAAGGGCAGCACGTTCACGGTTTCTGGTACGGGGAACAGCTACATGCAGACGGCGGGACAGACCACGCTCGATGGCACGCTGGCTGGAATCCCGGGGGGGGCCGGCATCACGGGCGGTACGATTTTGGGCGCGGGCATTGTGAAGGGAAATCTTTCGGTCGGCAACGCGACGGGTACGGCGGCCACCATCAATGTGGGCGACAACGCGAAGGCTGGATTGCTTTCGATTACCGGCAAGTACACGCAGCTGGCCACTGGAACGATGACGGGATTGGTCAGCGGAACGGCGGCGGGCACGGGCTTCAGCCAGTTGAAGGTGACGGGCACGGCGGCACTGGCGGGGACGATCAACTTCACGGTGGCCGCGGCTTTCCAGGCGAGCCTGACATTGGGTGAGACTTTCACGGTGCTGACGAGCAGCGGCGTGAGCGGGACGTTCAGCAACAGCACGATCGCGATCAATGGAACGTTCCAGTTCAACGTGAGCTACACCTCGACAGGGGTGGTGCTAACGGTGGCGTCAACGACGCCGAACGGCAGCGGCCAGACGGGAGCGCAAACCACGACGGTGATGCCGGTAGCCACTGCGAAGTTGGCAAGCGCGGCCGTCAAGAGGACGGGCCCAGTTGTGGTCACCGGACTTCGCCGCGCGAGTGGCACCAGCAAAATGTGGCGGCCGGTTGTAGTGGCAGCCTGGACGCCGGCGGTGGGACATTCCGACGCGATTCTGGCGGGCGGGTTTGAGAAGAAGGGCCTGCGCAGCTGGGAACGGGCTTCCGCGATCTCCGTCAGCAGGTTCCGGACGAGAGTGGCGATGACGCGATTGCCGAGCGCAGTGAATGCGAGCGCGATGCACAGCCTGCCCGCTTCAGACCCGAGGATGGGCGGCGAGAGCCACGCGATCGGCATTCCGGTAGCCGGCTGGATGGACGCGACTGGCGGTCGCCGCGCGCCAGTCAAACTTCTTGCCCCGATGCTCCCCCGCATGTCGCGTTAACCTAGGCCGCGTTGACCGAGGTCGCCTTTGACCCGAGTGGGCGCGGCATTTCGGGAGCAGATCGAGACAGAGCTAGTTTTTGTTGAAGGCAGAGATTTTATATGCGTGAATAAAATCGAGATCGATCGGATGGCAGGTGTATTGTCTGCCCCGATCATCCTTTTGCCGACAGATGAGTTAAGTGTGAACGCCCCCAGCGATACATCATTGCGATGATCGGGCTGAGCGTACTTCCGTTGGGCGAGAGGGAATAGTAGACGCGGCGAGGAAACGCTTTGTCGTCCTTTTCGATAATTCCATCGGCAACAAGTTTCTGAAGATGCCGGATTAGCATGCTCTCAGTGATCTGCGGTATCAAACGCTTAAGCTCACTGGTTCGTTTCGGTCCCTTCTGCAAATGCCAGAGAATCGTGCCCTTCCAACGCCCTGAGATGAAGCCGATCGTGACGTCGACCGGACATTCGGGAACTTCCTTTTTGGACACTGGCATTTCTTCAGCACCGCTGACAGATATCTCGGTCGGTTGACGCGTGACAGTAAGCACCTCACAATCCAAGCACAATGCCGACGGTCACGCGAACCGTAAATACCCGACGTGTGTCCGTAAGACTCATTGAAGTATGCTCAAGGTGCCCGGCGCCGGCTTCCGCTGCTCTGCTCCGGGCGCGATGCCAAGCCTGCCTTTGCCCGCTAACTGCGGGAGAGTCCCGCGCGTTAGCGGTTCTTAGTGTGGCAAAGGCAGTCCAGGCCCGCTCGGAGTCACGGCTCGACCTTTGTTAATTGGAGGCAGAGCCGCCCCAAGCAACGACGATGCCACTCTTCAGCCGAAAGCTGTTCTGATTGTTATTGAAGGTGCAGACAACCGCGTTGCAGTCATTTCCAAAGCGAGTGTACAGGTATTCGGCCTGGACCGGACGCAGGGAAAACTTCTTGTTGAGCTTGATGTCAAACCCGCCCCCGACCGTCATGGCGAAAGCAGTCCTGGCGTACGTGCCAGTACCGAAATTCGCAGCGCAATCACTGTTGCTGTATTTGCAAGAGACGCCGATGCGCATTCCGCCGAAGTTGAGCTCGGCAAACGGCTGGAAGGGACCCTTGTTGCGGAGGGTGAGCCGCGGTCCAAACAGAAAAGTGAACGCAGTCCCATCGACGTTGGTGCTGATTGGGGCGGGGATTGTCTGACCGAAATACTTGCAGCCGCCCAGGTCAGCCGCGAAGCCGATCATGCTGGTGAAGTTATAAGCAAGCGTGCCACCGCCACCAGCGCAGTTAAAGCTTTGGCTTACGCTTACGCCACCCGGAGTGTTGAAGGAAATCGGGGTGCGAATATACATAAAAGCGGGCGATGTTTCGACCTTCGGGAAATCCTGTGCCGCGGCGAACCCGGCCGTTAGCAAGAGCAAACCTACCACAACAAAATAGTTACGCATTTCTTCTCCTTCTCGATTCGAGATTAAGTTGAGAATCCGCCGGACAATTCCTGGTTGGTAATGAGCGAGTCCGTTGGTTCGCTCATCGCGACTTGATCTTCATAGCCGCCACGATGAGAACCTTAACGAGAGCTGCGCTTTGTGACCACTGTCAAAAATGACAGGTCGTTGCACACAAGGTACGAATGAGGCGAAGCAGCGAAACAAATTCTGTTGAGGAGGGAAATGGGCGGAAGACAGAACACTTGCATGAAGCTAAGCGACGGCGCGAGGGGCGCCCCTTTTGATGAAACGGCGGCGGTTAGGAGATTTTATAGAATGATTGAGGAATGAGGCGGTTATGTGACTTTATCGGACTCGATTTCTCGTCACTCGTTTTGTTTTTCTCAGTTTATCATGTGGCGGAGCGCAGCGCAGTAGTCGATTAAGAACGAGGGAGGAGCGACGACCATGAAAGCAACGAAAGCGCGGAACGTTCATAGCAACAAAAAGGAATTGTCCCCAGAACAAAGTGACGGACTACTGGGAGCGTTGAGAGCGCGCTTTGAGAAAAACATGAACCGCCATAAAGGTCTTGAGTGGGCTAAGGTGCAGGCGAGGCTGGAAGCGAATGGGGAAAAACTGTGGTCACTCAATGAAATGGAAAGAACCGGCGGTGAACCGGACGTGGTCGGTCAGGATAAAAAGACGGGCGAATACATTTTTTATGATTGTGCTGTGGAAAGTCCGAAAGACCGCAGAAGTCTTTGCTACGACCGCGAAGCGCTGGAGTCGAGGAAGGAAAACAAGCCGAAGGGGAATGCTGCTGATCTGGCAGCGGCGATTGGGGTTGAGATTTTGACGGAAGAAGAATATCGAGAGTTGCAGAAACTTGGAGCGTTCGACACGAAAACGTCGAGCTGGGTGAAAACGCCTTCTGCAATCAGAGAACTCGGAGGGGCGCTCTTTTGTGATCGGCGCTTCGACACTGTTTTCGTGTATCACAACGGTGCGGAGTCTTACTATGCTGCGAGGGCGTTCCGAGGGTCGCTAAGGGTGTGAGTCTCGATGGGGCGTTTGTTGGTTCTCCGGTCTGTAATTGGTCAGTTTGATAAGGAAGCGAGCCAAACGCGCGAGTAATGTGTCGCGAAGAGCGCGAAACATCGCGCGGCTCGCCCAGATCCCTCGCGGCGCAAAAACGCTTGCTCGGGATGACAATCGAACTGCAGTACTACCCTCCGGTCATTACGGTTGCTGCAAAACCGGAGAAATGGTCTATGCTGTTGGGCCAGCGGAATGGTTAGGGAGGAGAGATGGCCTCGAAAATCGTTCTTGACCGGATTGTTGAACGGAGTTTCCATTTGCGCTGCTCCTGTGGCGCAACCCTGGTGACGAGCGAGAAGACGGCAACCTGCAGCAATTGTGGCGGAGCCATCGAAGTTCGCCGGGTGAAGAAGCAGCGACAGCGATGGAATTCCGTTCCCCGTCCGGGATTTGCTCACGGTGCACTGCAGGCGGGGGAGGTCGTGAAGCTGTTCGGTTACATTGTGCTAGCCATTTTGTTGCTGTACTCGTTGTATGACGTAGCCTGCGGCTAGAAGCCTTACGCGCTGCTACTTGGACGATTCGGCTTGAGCAGGGGCGGCGGCGTCCCAGACAAGTTTTCCTCCGACAATTGTTTTCAGAACTTTGGTGTCGCGAATTTTCGCGGGAGCGATGGTAAAGATGTCGTCGCTGAGAAGCACCATGTCTGCCAGTTTGCCTGGGGTGATGGAACCCTTTTCTTTTTCCTGAAATTCGGCGTAGGCGGAGCCCATGGTATAGGCTTCGACGGCTTCGGCAACCGTTAGCTTTTGTTCGGGGAACCAGCCGTTGGGATTTTTGCCGTCCAAGGTGGCGCGGGTGACGGCGGCGTAGAGACCGAGCACGGGGTCGAGTGGGGCTACCTCCCAGTCGGTGCCGAAGGCGAGGCGGACGCCGTGATCGAGAAAAGTGCGGAAGGCGTAAGTGCGGCTGGAGCGGTCGTGTCCGATGTGGCCTTCGGCGAAACGGCCGTCGTCGATGGCGTGGTAGGGCTGAACGGACGCGATGACATGTAGCTGAGCGAAGCGCTCGAAATCCTTGGCAGCCATGTGCTGGGCGTGCTCGATGCGGAAGCGGCGATCGGCTTCGCCATGGGCTTTGATTACATCGGCATAAAGATCGAGGATGGTCGATATGCCTTCGTCGCCGATGGCGTGGGTGCAGATCTGGAGTCCGGCGGCGTCGGCTTTCATGTAGCGATCGCGCATGAGCGAAATGGGATGCATCTCGTCGGAGAGCAGGCCACGATTTGTTCCCTGATTCAGGAACGGTTCGTAGAAGTAAGCAGTTCCGGAGCCGAGAGAGCCGTCGGCAAAGGCTTTCACGCGCGCCGATGCGAAGGTAGGGGCCGCCGAAAGCGTGGCCGATGCCGAGTTTAGCCTGGTCATCGACGTGGGTGATGAGGGGAGCGGCGTAGATTCGCGTGGTCAACTCACCGCGGTCAAGAAGTTCGGAGTAGACCGCGATATCGTCATAGCTCGCGACCATGTGCTGCACGCTGGTGACGCCGACGGAAGCGGCATAAGCGAGAGCGCGCTTGACTACCTTTACGCGGCGGTCATGGGAGAGTGGCGGAATAACTTTATCGATGTAGTCGGTGGCGGCATCTTTTAAGGCGCCAGTCGGGTTACCTTGAGCGTCGCGAACGATGGTGCCGCCGGGCGGGTCGGGAGTCTGGGCGGTAATGCCGGCGAGGCGCAGGGCCAGGGAATTGGCGAGTCCCATGTGGCCGTCGTAGCGGCTTACGAAGACGGGAGTATCGGGCGTGAGCGCGTCGATCATTTCCTTCGTCGGCATGTTGGGCGGATTCCATTTGGTTTCGTCCCAGTTGCCGCCTAAGACCCACTCGCCTTTGGGGGTGATTTTGGCGCGCTCGCCGATGCGGCGGGCGAATTCTTCGGGATTGGTGACGTCTTTCAGTTGGACGTTATCGAGCTGTTCGCCTCCGGAGACGAAATGCACGTGCGCATCGTTGAAGCCGGGGAGAAGAAGTTTTCCTGCGGCGTCGATCACCTTTGTGTTGGGGCCGCGCCAGGCGTCGACCGCGGAATTTGATCCAACGGCGACGATGCGGTCCTGGAGTACGGCGACGGCTTGAGCCTGAGGTTGGGAGGGATCGACGGTCCAGATCTTTGCGTTGGTGATGATCAGATCGGCTGCGGGTTTTGACTGTGCGCCTGTGGGGCGCGGCAGCAGGAGCGCGAAGGAGGTGAATATCCAAATCCAAAGAAAATGGCGGGCGAAGTTTGGCATGATTCCTCGAATACGAAAATGAGACGACTAGTGAGTTACGGGCTTCTCAGGCGAAGATAGCAAGCCGTCAGAAACTATAGCGCAACGCGAACTGCATCACTCTGGGTTTCGTTAACGTGCTGCTGTAAGAGCCGAAGACGCTGGAAGGCTGGTCGAGTTGTCCGGTAGTTTGGGGCAAGGCGGCCACGTCGAAGCGTACTGAATTGGTGACATTAAATACTTCCCAGCTGAATTTCAGATTTTGCGATTCCGTGACGGGCCACATCTTGCTCAAACCAGTGTCAATGCCGAAGTAGCCTGGACCGCGAAGTTCGTTGCGCTGGCCCGATTCGCCGGGGTAGGAGTAGCGGAAGTCGCCCTGGGCGGTGACTGCATTTTGAAAGAGATTAGGATTTCCGTTTTGATCGATGAAGGCGCCGGTCTTGGGTTTTGGGCCGACTGAGATGGCGGCGGAGGGCAACTCCCAGTTTGTGGGGAATGAAGTGAAAGTCTCGATGGTGGTGGGGAAGCCGCTGGTCCAGCGAGCAAGGCCGGACCACTGCCAGTTTCCGATGATTGCGTTGACCAGGCGGCTCGAGGTTGCGGCGACGCTGCGGCCGCGTCCGAAGGGCAGATCGTACACCCAGTTGGTATTGAACTGGTTCGTGGTGTCGAAATCGGATACGGCGCGAAGCTGCGCGGGCGACCATGAGTTGATGATTTGATCGGCTTGGTAGAAAGCGTCGAACTGGTTGATGCGCTCGGCATTGGAACCGATATCGATCGAGCGCGAGTAAGTGTAGTTGAAATCCCACTGCAAGCCGTGAGTCATGCCTCGCCTTATGGTCACCTGCAGCGCGTTGTAGGAACTGGTTCCCGTATTGCGCCAGGCGTAGAGCGAAGTGAATTGGGGATTGAAGAACGCGTAGGGAGTGACTTGCCCGCCGAGAGTCGCGCAGGAGGGGATAGCATCCGCCGGGACCGGGAGTGGCGCTGGGCAGGTTTTCTGCGGCTTCTCCGGGGACGTCGGTATTGATGAGGGCAGCGGTCTCGTTGTGGACGAAGCAGGAATAGAGACCGTACATGGCTTGGGTTGCAGAGGCGGTTGGTCCGGTGAAAGTGGAGGATCCGGGGGCGCAGCCTAAGTCTGCATTGTCGAGAAGCGTGCCTTTCGCGCCGGGGAAGATATTCTCCCAGAAAGGAATGGGGGCTAGATTTTGAATCTGCACGTTATTTTGCGCAGCTTTGGTCAACATGGTGGCGGCGGTGAAATAATCCATGCCCGATTTGGGGTCGCGGATGTTTAGGGGCATGGCGAGGTCTTCTTCCTGCAGAAGGCGGCGGCCGAGGCGGCCGATATAGGAGGTTTCGAGAACAAAGTTGTGAGGGAACTCGCGGCTGATGGAGAAATCGAAGACGTGTGAGTACGGCGTTTTCATCTTGTCGTCGAGACCCCAGTAAATTGTGGCCCCGTAGGGAAGTCCAACCGGCGGAGTCTGAGGGAATCCTCCGGTCGGAGGCGGAGCGATCAGCGCGGCGGGATGGTGGTGAGACTAGTGAAGCGGGGCGAAGTGTCGACGGTGAACTGGCCGATGGGATTCGTGAATGGAGGTGGTGAGCCCGAAGGAACCGTTTCTATCGAAGCTGTCGACGATGCCTTGACCGAAGTGATCGTAATACATGCCGTAGCCGCCGCGAATGGAGCTTTTGCCTGGGTCGCCAAAGACGCGCTTCCAGAAGCTGCTCTCGGGCTTCGGAGACCAGGCGAAAGCGAGGCGGGGAGCGACGTTGCCGTAATCCCAAGCCCAATAAGGTGCGCGGCCGTTGGCTTGTCCGGATAGGTCGAAGGTGACGAGGGGATTGTAGGTTTGTCCGGCGAACATGGCGTTGGATCGGCTCTGGAAAAAACCTTCCAGGCTGATGGAAGGGGCGACTTGAGTTCCGGTGGTCTCGTAGGGCGGTTGCAATAGCGTATAGCGGAGGCCATAGGTAAGGGTCAGTTGTGGTGTGGCGCGCCAGGAATCCTGGATATAGGTTTCAAATTCGTGAGCCAGGAAGTGGCGGACGGCGGGGGAGCCTACGGGTTGCGCGTTGCCTTGTTTCGTTATGTTGTAGTTCGAGTAGGAGGAGTCGAGCAATCCGGTGAGGGCCATGACGGGCCAGTCGTAGCCGGTCTGGAAATTGGGATTGACGGCGGGAAAGCCGAAAGCCTCGGGATCAAGGCTTCCGCCGGAGCCCGCAACTTTTCCGACCGGGGCGAGCCATAGATCGTAGATGCGGGCGTAGGGAAAAGAGTCTTCGTTGGAGCTGCGGTTGTTGGTGACGATGCGGAGGTTGCCGCCGAATCCGATTGTGTGTTTGCCTTTCACCCAGGCCAGATCGTCCACAAAGTTGTAGACGGGGACGTTCACCTGGGTGGTGTTGGTGAGAGCGAAGAGAGGAGTCGGTCCGTTGCCGAACAGGACGTAGGGCTGAGTGATCTGTCCGATGGTGCCGGTTCCTTGGCGGATGAAGCCGTAGCGGAAGTTGTTGATCAGGGTGGGGCGCAAAGATGCGGTGTAGGCGGCGATCACACCTTTGCTGGTATTGGTGGACACCAGACTTTGCGGCTGGCCGGGGAACTCGGGGCCGGAGCCGTTATTATCCCCTTGCATGCCGCCGCGCAGGAAGACGTGCTGATTCTGGGTGAGGTTGAGATCGAATTTTGCGACGTAAGTGTTAAGGGAACCCGGCGTGGGTGCAGCGAAGGTGTAGCCCACAAAGTTGAGACCATCGCCGACTGCTGTGGAGTTGGGCTGGGGGTATTGCTGGAAGAGCGCTTCCGAGTTGGGATCGGCGCCGCAACCCTGCGGAGTGGCCCAGGGGCAGGTTCCGTTCGCGCCGGCGTAGGGGTCCATGCTGGCTAGTTGTTGTGGTGTGAGCGTCTCGATGTTGCCGCTCGGGCAAGCAGGATCGCCGGTGCAGTCGTAGTACTCATGATGCCGTTGCGGAGATTGGCGCTGGGCACGGTCTGGGTTAGTTGAGCGTTTTCCCGGGTGCGCTGACCTTCATAGGCGAGGAAAAAGAAGGCTCGATCCTTGCGGATGGGACCACCAATGGTTGCGCCGAAAGTATTGCGGATCAAGTTGGCCAGGAACATTAGGCAAACCGGATTCCAATTCTGCTTGCTTATTGAACCAGTCGTTGGCATAACCGAAGTTGGTGCGGTTGTACTCGTAAGCCGTTCCGTGGAAAGAATTGGTGCCGCTTTTTGTGACCAGTGCAACTTGTGCGCCGGAGGAGCGGCCCTCGTCAGCATTGGAGTTGCTGGTGGTGACGCGGAACTCCTGGAGGGAATCGAGGGTGGAACGTAGCGCTCCTTCGAAAGCGTAGCCCTTGACCTGATCGTTGTCGTCGATGCCATCGAGGGTGATGTTGGTCTGGTCGCTGCGGGCTCCGCTTACCGAACCGCCGCGGCTGTCATAGTCCTGGTCTACGTTGGTACCGACGAAGGTTACGCCAGGTTGCAGACTCAAAATCTGCGTGGGATCGCGGCCCTCAAAGGGAGCGAAGCGATCTGTGCTGTGCCGAAGGCGTTGCCGATGGTGGCGTCCTGACTGTTGACTTGCACGCCGGTGCTGGTGACTTCGACGACGCTGACTTCGCCCTTGACCCGCATGGAGATGTTCGAGGTAGTCGGAACATTCACCAGGAGCTGCAGGTTGCCTTCTTTGAGGGTGGCGAATCCGGCCTTGGTCACGGTGAGGGTGTAATTGCCGGGCGGGAGCTGCAGAAACTGGTAGACGCCGTCGTGATCGGTCGTTGTCGACTTGGAGAATCCGTTAGCTGGGTTGGAAAGGGTTACGGTGGCGTCCGGCAGAATGCACCCTGAGGATCGGTGATGGCTCCTCGCAAGGAGGTGGTGGAGGATTGCGCCTGAAGCAAAGCGGCGAGAAGCGACTACGGAGAAAAGTCAAACTGGCGAGAACGAGGACGACCCTTGACGGTACGCGTCGAACGGCGCATCGCGCGCTCCTTTCAGCTGCACTTGGCTTGCGCCACGCTAGCTAGAATGAATGGCGCGATTGAACGGAAAGCTGTGGGCGGAACTTTATTCGCCGCGGAGTGGTTGTCAAGATGTTTGGACTCCATTTAGCTTGATGAGGGCTTCAAGTTGTTCCGGAGCGAAATTTTCCCCGATGCGACTTGATGATCCCTGACCGGCGTCTGTGGAGAGCAGAGACGCGATATGGTGGAGGGCATGATGCTGACAAAAATAATGTGTGTCTCTTTGTTGCTGTTCGGCAAGTTTCGGAGTTTTTATACCCTTTGCCAGCGGCAGACCAATCCTCGGGCCCGTGATCTGGGTGTGCCTTTTGATGGAGTGCCGGGGCCGCTGAATGCGATCACCGATGTCAAAGGGGTAGAAGTGGGGCACACTACGCTGATCTCCGGAGATGGACCGCTGAAGAGGGGCGTGGGACCGGTGCGAACGGGAGTGACGGCGGTTTTCCCGCGCGGCAAAGATTCCAGTGATTTGGTCTTTGCCGGATGGTTCACGCTGAACGGCAATGGTGAGATGACGGGCACGACGTGGGTTGAGGAGTCGGGTTTTCTGGAAGGCCCGGTGATGATCACGAATACGCACAGCGTGGGTACGGTGCGCGATGCGGTGATTGCGTGGCGCGTGAAACATCACGAGCCTGATAAGGATGGCTATTCGTGGTCGTTGCCGGTTGTGGCGGAAACATGGGATGGCTACTTGAACGATGTGAATGGCTTCCACGTGAAGCCTGAGGACGTTTTTCATGCTTTGGATAGCGCTCACGGTGGTCCAGTGGAAGAAGGGAACGTTGGCGGTGGAACGGGAATGATTTGCAACGAATTCAAAGGAGGCATTGGCACGGCTTCGCGAGTGCTGGATGCGAAATACGGCGGATATACCGTGGGAGTGCTGGTGCAGTGCAACTACGGACAACGCGACCAGTTGCGGATTGCGGGTGTGCCGGTGGGCCGCGAGATTGCAGGAGCAAAGGTTTGGGATGACGATGTGGGTTCGATCATCGTGGTGGTGGCGACGGACGCTCCGCTGATTTCTACACAATTAAAGCGCGTGGCCAAGAGAGTGTCGCTGGGATTGGGAAGGAATGGCAGTTATTCCGGAGATGGATCGGGAGACATCTTTATTGCTTTTTCGACGGCGAATGCGGGAGCTGCGTTGGCGAGCCACGCCACTCAAATCACGATGCTGCCGAACGATGACATCAATCCAGTGTTTCTGGCGACGGTGCAAGCCACGGAGGAGGCGGTGGTGAATGCGATGATCGCGGCGAAAACGATGACCGGCGTGAACGGGCATACGGCGATGGCGCTGCCGCATGATCAGCTGCGAGAGATTCTACGAAGTACAACCGCCTGGTGAAATGACGCGAGGGCCGGCAAACACGCGCGGGGCAACTGATGTAGTCTGTTGTTTCCAGAAATGAAGATTCTACTAGGACAATTGCTGGCGCTGACTGCGTCGGTCTGGTTGACCGGTTGCGCTTCGATTGGCCCGCCGCTGCCGCCGTCGCTGGAATTGCCACGGCCACCGGCCGATCTGCGGGCCGCGCGCAGAGGCGACAAAGTTACGCTGACCTGGACCATCCCTGCGCGAACCATGGACCGGCAGAGGGTGCGCTATTTAGGAAAGACGAGCATTTGCCGAAGTCTCGAACCAATACTCGCGAAGTGTGACGCATTCGTGGGCGAGGCGACACCGCCGGCGAATTCCGCGAGCGGGAAAGAAGAGGGCAAGCAGAAAGTAACGGCGACCTATGTTGACACTTTGCCGCTGGAACTTCGTCTGCGGAATACTTTTGGCTCGGCGACCTATGCGATCGAAGTATTCAACCGGGATGGCCGCGGGGCCGGACTGTCGAATCAAGTGCATGTTCCTCTGGCCGAGACTCTGCCTGCGCCAGCGGATTTCAGCGCTCAAGTTACGGCGCATGGCGTGGTGCTGACGTGGACGGGAGCGCTGCTGTCTCTGCCGTTGCCGAACCGCATCCGCCGTGGTTATCGCGTTTATCGCAGGACGGAGGGAAGCCAGCGAGAGATTCTGATCGGCGAACTGGACGCTGGATCGGAGAACCAGCCGTCTCTCACCGACCAGAGTTTTGAGTGGGAAAACACTTACTACTATCGAGCGGACACGTTCACGGTGATTGCGCAGGAGGGAAAGCCGGATGTTTCCATTGCGGGTGACGAAACCGCGGAAGTTAAGGTTTTTGCCGACGATGTGTTTCCCCCGGCGGTGCCGGGAGGATTGCAGGCGGTTTTTTCCGGGCCCGGACAGGCAGCGTTCATCGACTTGATCTGGACACCGGTTACGGATGCCGATCTGGGCGGTTACAACGTCTATCGTCACGAAGAAGGCGCCGCTGCGGTTAAGGTGAACGCAGAACTGGTGAAGATGCCGGCATTTCGTGACGCGGACGTCGTCTCGGGGAAAACCTATTTGTATTCCGTTTCGGCGGTGGATTTGCGTGGAAATGAAAGTGCGCGGTCGGAAGAGGCTCACGAGACTGTGCCGTAGGCGGACGAAAAATCCTCGCCTTACTTCCGCGTCCCGTGGTTAGATAGATGCCAATGAAATACTGCCGGTTTGAAGTGAATAGTCAGGCGCACTACGGGCTAGTCGAGTCCGTTGCCGGACGCGAGGCGATCCTGCGGGTTCTGCTCACGGCTCCGGAGGAATCCGATGGCGACGTGGAGGGTTTGCGCACACGCCGGATCGAACCGATTGCCTTAGAGGAGGCTCGGCTGCTGGCTCCGGTGCGACCGTCGAAGATTGTGTGCGTGGGGCGGAACTATCGGGCCCATGCAGCGGAACTCGGTCATGAGGTTCCGAAGGAGCCGCTATTATTTTTCAAGCCCACGTCAGCACTCGTCGCGCCTGAAGGCGTGGTGCGGCGGCCGAAGGGTTCGGAACGCGTCGACTATGAGGGCGAGCTGTGCGTGGTGATGGGCAAGACCTGCTACCGGCCGCCGGCCGACGAAGATGTGCGGCCGTACATTCTCGGTTACACCTGCCTGAACGATGTGACGGCGCGCGACTGGCAGAATAAAGATGGGCAGTGGGCGCGGGCCAAGGGTTTTGACACGTCGTCTCCGGTGGGGCCGGTGGTTGCGGGGGGCCTTGATCTTGATCCGTGGGCTGGCGTTGGAGTTGAGACGCGGGTCAACGGCGCGGTGCGGCAGTCCGGTAATACGCGGGATTTTATCTTTCCGCTGGACGTTGTGATCCGGTACATCGCCCAGGTTATGACACTCTTTCCCGGCGATCTGATTGCTACCGGCACTCCGGAAGGAGTGGGGCCGGTCGTGGCCGGAGATGTGATGGAGATCAGCGTGGAAGGTGTGGGGACGCTGCGGAATTCTGTGGCGGACGAATAGGCTGAACGGATCGCAACGGCTGAAGTCATACCTCTGAAGCGAATCAATTTGTTACTGCAGGCGGAAGCGTTCCCGCATCAACCTCTGCAGGCGGGGTTTGTAGAGAAGGTCGTAGGCTAGTTCTTTGTCGGGAAACATGGCGAGGGCGGCGCGCTTGGCGCCTGCCGCGAGTTCTGACGCTTCCTCCACGGTGAGACCGGGATCCTGGCTGATCACCGAAGCGACCATGTTGATCATGACCTGCAGGCGGCGGATTCTTCTGGCTTCGTCTGCGTCCTGGTCCTGCGCTGTGGCGTTT
The DNA here is from genome assembly GCA_963827005.1 of uncultured Acidobacteriaceae bacterium. Classification (GTDB taxonomy): domain Bacteria; phylum Acidobacteriota; class Terriglobia; order Terriglobales; family Acidobacteriaceae; genus Sulfotelmatobacter. Next base: position 665,872 of record CAWGZD010000001.1, on the reverse strand, counting down.
TGCCGGTCGGGAAGAAGATTCTTTTCACCATCCGCTGGTTCGCCAATGTTCATGCTGATCTGAATGTAAAAATCATTTGCGAATCTTTGGCGCGTTCTCGGGCGCTATTGTTTGGCAGTCTGCGCAAGATCGTTTTTCAGCAGGCTGACTTCGATGCGCGTGCCCGGAGCCTGTTTGGCGTCGGTAGCGTTGCCCATCCCGATTACGTAGATGCGGTAGGCGGGAACCTCGTGGTTCTGCACCAGGTAACGTTGCACCGAATCCGCCATCTTCTGTGAGTTTGCGATGGCAGTCTGTCCCCGGCCTGAAGAGAAGCCCTGCACTTCGATGATGTAACCGCGCTGGCCTTTTACCTGGGCGGCTAATTCATCGAGCGCATCCTTGGCCTGCTTGGTCAAAATGGTCTGGCCGGGACGGAAACGAATCTCGGTCTGCGCTCCGGACTTGTACTGGTCGAGGTTTGCGACCGTCGTCTCGTCGGCGGAGATGCGTGTGTTGAGAGCGGATACGTTCTGTTGGGCGACCTGAGCCTTGGTGGCAGCGTCTGTGGCATGCTCGTCGGCCAGGCTGGTCTTGGCGGAAACCATCTGGATGCCCTGCTGGGCGCGGGCATCCACGTCCTTGATCATCTTGCTGTTGTCGGCGGTGAGCTCATCGAGTTCATTGACCCGGTCCTGGATGGGCTGAACGTGGCGCCGGACGTAATCTTTGCTGGCGAAGGGGTGCAGCACGAGCCAGGCAACGCCGGGCTCATCGCCGTCCCAAAAGTTCTGGCGTGGAGGATCTTGCAGGGGCTCTTGGCCCGAAGCCGTAGCGGGAGCGCTTTGACTGGAGGATGTTGCCGGCGGCGCGCTCGGACTGGAAGTGGTTTGCTGCGCGAAAGCGGGAAGCGCAATCCCGATGGATAACAACAACGCTGCGATGATTCGATTCTTCATAATCTTCTTCTTCTTCGGGTGAGGGGCGGGGAAAATCCGCTCGAACCCGATGGCCAGTAGCGGCGCGTGCTCAACAAGCCGCCGGAAGGTTATTGTAGCGCCGAAGCAAGGGAGTGGCAGGCAATAAATTTGGCGACGGAACTCGGCTCTGGCGTTGGTTAGCCGGTACAATTCCAGGTTCGACGTGACCAAAGAGCGTTGACTTTAAGCGGCATCTTTTGTTGTACTTGAGCGATAGACCACGGTGAAGGGGTTCACCGCGAACCGCTGTCCCATTCTTCAAGCCGGGCGCAGCTGATGACTCCTGACAAGCAGATTGTTTGTCGCGGAGGCATGGTACCGGCAACGATCCGCAGAATTAGATGATCCGTAGAAGTCTAGATGGTTCGTGAAGACTGCGTTGCGTCTCCGCGACTGATGACTTTGTGGTGGCGCGTCCGCTGGAGAGATTTAGTATTTACGGAAAGGAACGGAGCAACTTGCTGAAATATCTGATGGTCGGCATTGGAGGCTGTCTGGGGTCGATACTGCGCTTCTGGGTGGGCAGCTACATCGGCAGCAGAATGGGCAGTCGTTTTCCCTACGGAACGCTGGTGGTCAATATCACGGGATCGTTTCTGGTGGGCTTGGTGTTTGCTTTGTTGACGGCGAAAACGCAGTGGAGCCCGAACTGGCGCTACCTGATTCCGATTGGCTTCATCGGAGGGTACACGACATTTTCCAGCTTCGAGTATGAGACGCTGCGGACGATGCAGGATGGGCAGGTCGGACTGGGGCTGCTCTACGTGGCGACCAGCGTGATTGTGGGATTTATTGCGGTGTGGGGAGGGATGGTCGCCGGGCGGGCAATTTCGTAGAGGTTGAAGAGAGGCGTCCGATTTCAGGAGGGCAATGTGCTCACAGCGGGACCGGGTAAGAAGGTCGGCATCTATGTGGCTGAGGATCAGCAGTACCACGGCACCGCGACCTATGCCGCTATTTTAGATTTTCTCTTCTTTCATGGCGTCGCGGGGGCGACGGTGACGCGGGGCATCGCCGGATTTGGCGCCGACCATCATCTGCATACGGATCGTCTGGTGGATCTGGCGACGCGCCTGCCGGTGAAGATCGAATTCGTCGAAACCGCGGAGAAAGTAGAGGAGCTGCTGCCCAAACTGCGCGTGATGGCAGGCACCGGACTGATTGAGATGCACGATACCACCATCGTGAAACCTGCCGAAAAGAAACAAGAACAAACTGCTCCCGAGCCGGCGGCTTTGAAGCGCGAAGGCAAAGCCAAGGTGATGGGGATCTACATCGGGGAAAACGACAAGTGGAACGGCAAGCCGTTGTATGAAGCGATTGTCCACGGTCTGCGCGCCCACGACATTGCCGGAGTAACGGTGTACCGCGGCATTCTCGGTTACGGGGCCAATCGCCGAATTCATAAAGACGCCGCGCTGAGTCTTTCTCACGATCGGCCTATCCTGCTGTCGGTGGTGGAAACGGAAGAAAAGCTGAAGGCATTCATGCCGGTGCTGGATCAGATGGTGCAGCAGGGGTTGGTGGTGCTATCCGAGGCGGAAGTGATCAAGTACGCGCACAACTATGAAAAGACCGACCGGCGGCAGGAGGCGCGGCCATGAAGCTTGAAGGAAAAGCGAGAATGTTGCGCATCCATTTTGGCGAACACGATAAATGGAACGGAAAGCCGCTCTATGAGGCGATCGTGATTAAGTGCCGGGAACTCGACATTGCCGGCGCCACGGTTTTTCGCGGGATCGAAGGCTATGGCGCGAGCACGCTCATTCACAAGCAGCATCTCCTGTGGTCCTCAGACCGGCCGATCATGGTGGCTGTCATCGACACGGAAGAGAAGATCGGCAAACTGCTGCCGGCGCTGGACGAGATGGTGGCCGAGGGGCTGATTGCGATGTCCGAAGTGGAAGTGATTCGCTATGTTCACCAGGATGGAGTACGCTCCCCGGCGTCGTAGTCCGCATGCGCTCGGTTTTTGACTCAGCTTGTGTTCTTCGGTAGCCTTATCCATCCGGCATGAATCCACTTCGCCAGCGATCTCAGTGCAAGGCCTCCAGAAGTCCTATGGTGATGTCCATGCTGTGAAAGGAATCGACTTCGAGATCCAGCCGGGAGAAGTGTTTGGCCTGCTCGGACCGAACGGAGCGGGCAAGACCACGACGGTGGAGATTCTGGAAGGGCTTCGTCCGCGCAGCGGAGGCCAGGTCGCAGTTCTCGGTTTCGACCCTGACCGGCAGACGGCAGCAGCTGAAGGATCGCATTGGAGTTTGCCTGCAAGCGACGAATCTGCCGGAGAAGATCCGCGTCCGCGAGGCGATGCAGCTGTTCGCATCTTTCTATACGCCGCAACGTGGATCTGAATAAACTGCTGCAGCGCTTGCAGCTGGAAGAAAAGCGGGACGCCTTCTACGGCACGCTCTCAGGCGGGCAGAAACAGCGGTTGGCGCTGGCGTTGGCTCTGGTCAACGATCCGCAACTCGTATTTCTGGACGAGCCTACGACGGGCCTTGATCCGCAGGTGCGGGTGGAGATTCATTCTCTGCTCGAAGAACTCAAGCGCGAACACCGCACGATTCTGATGACCACGCACTACATCGAGGAAGCGGAGCGATTGTGCGACCGGGTTGCGATTGTCGACGAAGGACGCATCATCGCGCTGGACACGCCGGCGCGGCTGCAACAGCAGAGCAGGAATGCGTCGAGCATTGTGGTGACCTGCGCCACGCCGTTCCCGGAGAATCGATCCGCCTGGGCGGAGGCGACACAGAGCGCGCTCGACGCTAGCGGTCGCACGCTCACCGTGCACTCGCGGCGTCCGGCGGCCACGCTGGTGGATCTGGTGAAGTGGATCGATCAGCAGGGAATGGAGCTTGACCGACGTCAGCCTGAAACAGCCCAGCCTGGAAGATGTGTTCATCGAACTGACGGGGAAGAAGCTGCGAAAGCGAAAGCCTGCGAATGAAACCCTACAAAGCACTCATCGCGATCGACCTGAAGCTGGCGCTGCGCAACCGGTCCGTCATTTTCTTCAACTACCTGTTCCCGCTCACTTTCTTTTTTATTTTTGGGCAGGCGATGCACGCCGAACGCGGCGCGGCCATGACGGTTGTGATCGCCATGGTCCTGGTCATCGGGATACTGGGCAACGGGCTGATGGGCGCCGGCATACGCGCCGTGCAGGAACGCGAAGCGAACATTCTGCGCCGTTACAAAGTTACGCCGATCACTCCGGCTCCCTTGCTCGTCGCTTCGGTGGTGACGGGCTGGATTTTGTATATGCCGAATGTGCTGCTGATCTTTACGCTGGCACATTTCCTCTACGGCATGCCGTGGCCGCACTCCATGGGCTCGGTGCTGATCTTCGTGAGCGTGGCCATCATCGGATTTCGCGCAATCGGTATGATCATCGCGTCGGTGGTCAACTCGATGCAGGAAAGCCAGTTGTTGGTCCAGTTGATCTACCTTCCCATGCTGTTCTTGAGCGGCGTGACGTTTCCGCTCACCATGTTTCCGCCGTGGCTGCTGATCGTGACCCAGTTCCTCCCGGCGACTTATCTGGTGAGTGGCATCCAGGGAATGTTGCTGCGGCATCAGGGCATCGCTGCGAACATTCAGCCCGTGCTGGCGCTCGCCCTCACGGCTTGTCGTCGGACTGTTTATCGCTTACAAACTGTTTCGCTGGGAGAAAGAAGAAAAGATCCGCGCCTCGGCCAAACTGTGGTTGCTGGCGGTGCTGACTCCATTCATCGTGCTGGGCCTTTGGCAGATGCATGCTCGGACTGGCATCGCGAAAACCAAAGATCCTGAGCCGGCAACTGGCGCGCGGCGACACGTTCCTGATTCGCGGAGCGCGCATTTTTGTGGGCGACGGCAAGGTGATCGAGAACGGCTCGGTGCTGATTCGGGGCGGCAAGATTGCTGAGGTTTATGAAGGAGAAGGCCCTGATCCCGAAGAGTTGAAAGCGGAAACGGTGGAGGCTGCCGGGAAGACGATTCTTCCAGGGCTGATCGATGTGCATGTTCATCTCGGGGCGCCGGGTGGGTTCTATTCGGACATGAGCCGCTATGATCGCGCAGAAGAGCATGCGTTGCGAATCTGGCGGCGTATCTCTATAGCGGTGTGACCACGGTGCGAAGCGTTGGCGATGGCCTGGACAGTGTTCTGAAAGTGCGCTCCACGGTGAGCAGCGGCGAAGTTCTTGGGCTCAGACTTGTACACTTGTGGACCGCTGTTTACCGCCCAAGGCGGCCACGGGACGGAATATTTCAAAGAGCTTCCCGGTACGGCTCGGGCGAATATCGAAAGACAATTCCTTCGCATCCCCGGCTTCTGCCGACGAAGCCCGCCGGCAAGTCGACGAATTGAAAAAGCAAGGCGTGGATTGCATCAAGGCCATTCTTGAAGCCGGCTCCGGAGGCCGAGTTTACAACCGTCTGGACACCGGGCTGTTTGTCGCGATTGCGCAGCAGGCTCATGCCGACTCTTTGCCCCTTGCAGTTCATACGGGAGACGCCCGCGACGTGGCCGATGCAGTGCAGGCGCAAGCCAACTCGATCGAGCATGGGTCTTTTCGCGAAAAGATTCCAGACGCGCTGTTTGAGCAGATGGCGAAGCAGGGAACTTTCTACGATCCGACGTTGAGCGTAGGAGAGGCTTTCCAGGAATTTGGCGCCGGTAAGACTGACTTGCTCAAGCGATCGCTGGTGCAGCAGGTGGGCCCACCGGAACTTCTTCGCGGCACCGAAGACGCGCTCCGTTCGGCAGACACGGAAGCGATGCGCAAGTCGCTGGCCCAGTATCCGATCGACATGGCGATCGCGATCGACAACCTGAAGCGCGCCCAGGCGCACGGAGTGCTCTTGGTCACGGGCAGCGATGCGGGAAACTTTCTGGTCATCCATGGACCGACTGTGCAGCATGAGCTTGAACTCTGGGTGAAGGCCGGCATTCCAGCTGCCGTAGCCTTGCAGGCCGCAACCTGGAATGCGGCGCGCCTGCTCCGGTCTGACAACCGAATCGGTTCCATCCGTGCCGGCAACGATGCCGACTTGCTGGTAACCGACGGAAATCCTCTCGAGGACATAAGCGCGACGGAGCGAATCTCGATGGTCGTGTTCAAAGGCGAACGGATCGACCGTATGGAGCTATTCGATCAGCACTGAGGGATCGGCATAACCGCCCAGCCGGATTTTCCCTCTCAGCTCGCCGAATTGAACGGAACCTCGTCCGCAGATAAATCCCAAGTAAATCCGAAGATAAATCCAAATTCAGAGTCCCTCCGTACTGTAAGCGAGGGTCAAGAAATCTAACTCTGAAAGGGATAATAACGATGAACGTGATAATGACAGTGAACAGAAAAGTTTCAGTAGTGCTGGCGATCGTTGCGATCGCAGTGACTTCGGCTGTGGCAGGGATGAAGAATCCGATGGTAGGCGGGCAGGAAATGTATCCCACCAAGAACATCATCGAGAATGCGGTGAACTCTGCCGATCACACCACGCTGGTGGCAGCCGTCAAGGCTGCCGGATTGGTGGAAACGCTGGAAAGCCCGGGGCCGTTTACGGTTTTTGCTCCGACCAACGAGGCTTTCGCCAAACTCCCCGCCGGAACTGTGGACTCGCTCTTGAAGCCGGAGAATAAAGCCACTTTGGCCAGGGTGCTCAGCTACCACGTGGTTGCGGGAACCTGGAGCGCATCGGATCTGAAGAAGCAGATCAAAGCGGGCAACGGGACGGCCGAACTCACGACAGTGGAGGGCGGCAAGCTCTGGGTGTCATTGCACGATGGCACCCACATCCTGTTGAAGGATGAAAAGGGCGGGACCGCGCTCGTGATCATTCCGGACGTGTTTCAATCGAACGGCGTGATCCATGTGATCGATGCCGTCGTCATGCCTAACTAATGCCCTCGAGCGGAGACAAATGCAAAGGCCGCCTTTCAAGGCGGCCTTTGTTTCAGCTGCTGTTGGCAATCTAAATCTGGCGGCTTACTTCGAGAGGATTAGCCCAAAGTAGCCGTCGGTGTCATTTGGACCGGCGGTGAAGAAAAGCTGGTTCCGCTGGCCATTTTCCGTCGACCCGCCGCCGCAATTCAATTCCCCAGAGCCCGTTGATGAGGACTGGCTTGCCGGCAGAATTCATCATCGTGCCGACCAGTGCTCCAGTCTTCAGATTGAATCCGTTGATGGTGCCGTTGGCTGTGTTGTTCGAGACGAGCAGCGTATTGCTGAGCGCGCCGAAGTTTGCCGGAGCCACGGCGAGTCCCCAGGGCTGATTCAGAGGCTTGCCATGAACCAGGTGTTTCAGGAAAGTGCCGTCTTCGTCGAAGATGTCGATGAAGCCGCCACTCGCGCCCGAAGTGTTCGCGAAGGTGACGTAGACGTGTCCGCCAATGTCCTGAATTCCGAAAGGCGCGAAGCCCGGCGGAAGGGAAGGATCGGTAAAGGACGACACCAACTGGAAGGTTCCGTCGTAGATGTCGATCTTATTGTTGGCAAAGTCGGCGGCGAATAGTGAATTGCCCGACGTCTTGCTGGTGATCGCCAGCCCGGTATACACCGAGCCGGAGCTTGTGGCTCCGATCAGGGCCGAACTGGGGAAGAAATCTGACCAGCCGCTGATAGTTCCGTCCAGAGTGGCAAACAGGAATACAGAGGTCCAGTCGTCAATCTTGAACTCTTGCGAGCCGTTGTAAACGATTCCGGTGGGCGATCCCGTGCCGGTGCCGCCGGCAGGAGGAATAACCACCTGCAAGCTTTGCGGATTGCCCTTGCCGTCATAGAGGGTAGACCAGCCACTGGCTTCGTCGCTCACCCAGAAGGGTGCGCTCGGGCCATAAGCAAGTCCCCATGCGTTTTTCAGCAGCGGATCGGTATGCTTCGCCTTACCCGCCAGATCCGAAACCAGGTATACGGGTTGATATTGCGCCAGGGCCGAGCTGGACACTACGACCAGCAAAAGCCCGAGGAGGGCAGGGAGATGGTAGGTGCGATCAAGCAGCCGCAGCATGTAATTTTCTCCTTAAGTAGCGTGATGCGAGAGAGGATGGATCATCGACCGGTTTCGCGCGGGGCCCCAATTGTCCGGTTCGAAGATCGCGATAAGACTAGGCGGGAGAGCCGGCGAGGATGTCAGAGAATTGTCATCAGTTTGTACAATTCTTGTCCGCGAGTGCCTGTTTTTGCACGGTCAGGGTCGGCGACTCCCGCTGGCCGATGCGTGGCCAGCCGACTTATTTCAGCTTGCATGCAAATCATTGCAGCTCCCCGAACGTCTGCTGGACGTGCACGACTCCCTAGTCCTATTCATGGCCGAATGTGCTTTTGATTGTTAGGTTTATGCTGCTTGCGGGGCAGGTGGCGAGCACATTTTCTGGCATCGTGGGTGCTGCTATTATGCTATCGCCACAACTTGGGGAAAGTCCTGGCGTGTATCTCCAACTCCTCCTGCTAGAATCCCCAATTCAGTTTTATCTGCTGTGGTCTCAGGAGGAGTGTCTAATGCCCGCGCGCCATCGTCTCTACGGGAAAGCTGTCTCTTCGGCGATCCCCGTTTTCATTTCTGTCGCCTGGATGCTGTTCTCTTCCGTCGCCCTCAGCCAGGTCCAGGTGGTCACCCAGCATAACGACGTGTCCCGGACCGGCGCGAACACCAGTGAGACCCTTTTGACGCCCGCCAACGTCAACGTCAACAGCTTCGGCAAGCTATTCACACAGAGTGTAGATGGATTGGTCGTGGGGCAGCCGCTGTATCTCTCCGGGGTACAGTTTCCCAACGGATCGACGCACAACGTGGTGTACGTAGCGACGCAGCACGATAGCGTTTTCGCGTTTGATGGCGACAGCAACCAGGCGCCCTTGTGGAGTGTGAGCTTCATCAACCCGGCCGCGGGAATCACGACTGTGCCCATGAGCGACTACGGCTGCTCGGGCACGGCTTTCACCGAGATGGGCATCGTCAGCACGCCGGTCATCGATCCCGTTGCGGGCACTCTCTTCGTAGTGGCCAAGACCCTCGAGAACGGAGCCTATATCTACCGGCTGCACGCCCTGAGCGTTACCACGGGAGCAGACGTGACCACGCCGGCGGTGCTCAGCGCTTCAGTAACTACGAACAGCGGAACCCTGCAATTCAATCCCGCGATACAACTGCAGCGTCCTGGGCTGCTGCTGGAGAACGGCACGATCTATATCGGATTCGGCAGCAACGGCTGCGACACCTACGCCTACAACGGCTGGTTGCTGGCTTACAGTGAGGCGAGCCTGCAGCCGGCGGGCGTGTACGTGGACACTCCGAATGGGAAACAGGGTGCAATCTGGCAGTCGGGCGGCGGCCCGGCGGCCGACAGCGATGGCACAATTTTCCTGGCCACGGCCAATGGGACTTTCGACGCCAATACCGGAGGATCCGATTACGGCGACAGCCTGCTCCATCTCAGTCCTGCCGGCAGCGGACTAGCTCTTCTTGATTCCTTCACGCCCTATAACCAGGAGACGCTCGACACAGATGATCTGGATCTTGGTTCAGGGGGTATAGTCCTGCTTCCGGACCAGAGCGCTCCGCATGTACATGAAATGGTCGCCGGAGGAAAAGGGAAAACGCTTTACCTGGTGGATCGCGACAGCATGGGCGGATACAACGCCGGAGGCGATACCCAAATCGTACAATCGATTCCAAACGCCACCACGGGAGGAATGGACAGCGTTCCCGCTTATTGGAACGGAACCGTCTACGTTGTCGGATGGGCAGACTTCATCAGAGCCTTTACCTTGTCGAACGATCTGCTATCGCCGGCCTCGCAAACCACGAGCAAGATCGGGCCCGCCGGGATCTCGATCACCGCGAACGGATCGAATAACGGTATCGTGTGGACCGTCCAGGGCAACAATCCGGCGACGCTCTACGCCTTCAATGCCACCGATCTAAGCACCATGTTATACAGCTCCGGGCAGGCGCTAGAGTTGCGGGACACCCTGGGAAGCGTTCCAAAATTTGTGGCGCCGACCGGTGCCAACGGAAAAATTTATGTGGGCGGCACCAAGGCCCTCACCACCTATGGCCTGCTCCCTCTGATCTCACAGCTTGGCGGTAACAGCCAATCTGCCTACGTCGGAACCACACTGCCGGTAGCGTTGCAATTGCAAACGGTCGACGCCTACCAGGGAAATCCAATCCCCAATACTTCTGTGACTTGTAAGGACGGTGGCGTCAACGGCAGCTTCAGCGCTGTGATGCCGATGGTGACCGACAGCCAAGGTCAGGCATCCACCACCTACACCTTGCCTAAGAAGGCGCAGACCGTCACGATCACTTGCACCAGCACAGGATTCGCTACCACTTCTTTCTCGGAAATTGCCCTTGCCGGCCCACTGACGCGTGAGACCATCATTTCCGGGAACCGGCAAACCGGACCGGTTTCCACGCAATTGCCAGCCCCATTGGTGGCGCAAGTGCAGGATCCTTACGGCTTCGGAATTCCCGGAGTGACGGTCACATTCAGTGACGGAGGCGCCGGGGGAACATTTTCGGCCCCCTCGGTCATCACGGGCAGCACGGGCCAGGCGAGCTCGTCCTACACAACGCCAAACAATGCCGGCACGGTTACGATCACGGCTTCCACGACCGGACTTACTCCCGTGAAGTTCTCGGAGACTGCAACTTCAACCCAGCCGGGGTTTTCGCTTACGACCGCGCCCGGGTCCTTGAGCGTTGCTCAGGGGGCGAACGTTACTAGCACGATCACGGTGAACCCAACGAACGGCTTCACCGGCAGCGTGACCCTGGCTGCTTCAGGCCTGCCCGCGGGAGTCACCGCCTCATTCAATCCGGCCACAACCACGAGCACAAGCGTCCTGACGTTGACAGCGAGCAGTTCGGCAACCCCCGGACCCGTATCGGTGACCGTCACCGGCACGTCCGGCAGCCTGACGCCTAACACAACGATCAACCTTACCGTGACTTCAGTGATTGCGCCGCCGCCGGCGTATTCGCTTGCGGCGGGAGTTACTTCGGCATCGATCAGTCCCGGTGGTATGGTGACGTCGACTGTGACGGCAACTCCAGCCAATGGATATACCGGCAGCGTCACTCTATCCTGTGCCGTCACGTCCACGGTAAGCTTCACCCCGTCACAGGCAACCTGCTCGTTTGGCAATACCAACCCAGTTACTGTTGCCAGCAACGGCGGAACGGCGACCCTCACATTCACCACCGTGGGACCGTCCGCGACGATCTTGCACAGATCGAACACTTTATATGCCCTGTGGTTGCCAGTGCCGGGATTGGCGCTGATGGGCTTCGGTTCCAGAGGTTCACGCAGGAAGAGGCTGTTTGGTTTCTTGCTGCTAGGGATCGTGCTGGCGAGCCTCATCGTTCTCCCAGCTTGCGGAACCGGTTCCAGTAACAGTGGAGGCGGAACCATCACTCATAACGGCGGAACCCCTGCTGGAACTTACACGGTCACAATCACCGCGCAGGACGCGAGCGGACTGACTCCTTCGAACGCCGCTCCGACCGTCAGCGTTACCGTCAACTGACATGCCGGGGCGCCTGCATCACAGGGGAGCGCAGTTTCGAGCCGGTTGCCAGTTGCCGGCGCTGCTGCTTATGTTTCTGCTGTCCGCAGCTCACGGCCAGACCGCGCCCAAGCCGAGCGCCGAGCCAGGTTATCAACTGATCGAACTCCCGCTCCGCCCCTTATCGATCAGCAACAACTCTGAATGGGTGGCGGGCACAACTCCCGATCAGCATGCGGCGACCTGGAGTGCGAAAGCGGGCGTCTACCGCATCCCGGTGCCTTCCGAGTTCAACTTCTCGGAATGCGTCAGCATTAATTCCCACGGCGATGCAGTGGGCACTGCTTCCACAACCGATTCCAGCCGCCGCTTCGGCTTCGCGCTGCGGCAAGGGAAAGTCGTACTCCTGCCCGGCTCGCAATCACGCGCGAACAGCATCAACGAGGCGGGTTCAATCGTAGGCCAGGCCATACTTCCGGAGGGCAAGACGGCGCGGCCGGTTCTCTGGAAGAGCGGCTCCGCCATCGACCTCAATATCTGCTGTGCGGGTTCGGCGCGCAGTATTAACGGGGAGAGCCTGATCATCGGTGATACTTACGACCAGGCAGGCCGCTATCACGCTTTCCTCTGGGATGCCCCGCATGGTGCCCGCCTTCTGGCTGTGCCTGGCGAAGAATTCAGCTCCGCCCTGGCCGTTAATAATCGCGGGGACGTTGTGGTGAAAGCGACTCCTGGTGGTTTGTTTCTCTACTCACGCGGCAGGCTGGAAGCCATTGATATTCCGAAAGGCACGCCTCGTGCCCTGAATAGCGATGGAGTTGCCGTCGGATCGTTTGGCCCGGGCCCGGAAGCTCAACGCGCGTTTGTCTGGGACAAGGCCCACGGCATGCGGGATCTGAATACGCTGATCCCCGCGAATTCCGGCTGGACTCTCGAAGTCGCGAGTAGCATCAATGATCGCGGAGAAATCGTGGGATGGGGCGATCATGACGGAATCGAAAATGCTGGCTTTCTGCTGCGCCCGACCGCAACCCGCAACGTTATCGATTCCGCACGAACTCCGAAGCAGGCCGTGAAGTAGGCTTACTCCGGCAACTTACTCCTGCCATCTAGCGCCGACAAGAAAGTGGCGTTCCAGTTGATCCGGAACGCCATACTCATCACACTCAGAAATTGAATCGATGCCACAAAGCTTAACTGTCTTTACACGCCCGCGCTAGCTGCACGAACCAGAGACGGAGTGCGCAAAGGTTCGACCGCCCGGGCAAAGTACAAACGGTATGAGTGGTGGATTCCATACATCACCGGGAACACCACCAGCGCTGCCTGCCATCCCCAAAGATGGCTCACCAGGTTCACCATCGAAGTCATGCCCGCGCTCAGCACGTAGTAAGGGAATGACAGTTGTACGATGCCAACCCAGACCCGGCGCATGGCCGCACCTTCGGCCAGCTTGATGATGCCCGCCACCGGCGCCGTCTGTCCGAGGAAGAAAGCTGCGGTGGCCGAGGCCAGCATCAGCGGCTCCGAGGCCCACGCGGCTTTGCCCAGCCAGCCCGCGTTCCAGATCAGGTTGGCCATACAGGTGGCAAATGCCATCATGCTGACATTGAACAGCATTTGCTCGGGCTTGAATTTTCCGTCCGCCTTCGGCCAGCACTGCACTACCGTGGATACGCTTGCGATGAAGACCGCTTCCAGCGCGCTCAGATTCACCACTGCCATGAGCAGGAAGGGCAGGTTGACCGACATGTTGCCGTCAATGCCCGGCAGTTTAATCTTCATGCGCGAGGTCGCCGCCGCCAGCGCCAGCAAAGCTACGGCATACGCTGGATGCAGTGCGTGGCTGGCGAGGCTGGCGTATACCGTTCCTGCCGCTGCTGCCACTGCCATGCCTGCGATGAATGTTCGCGTCAGCCGTGTATTGGGTTTCATAGCTTCTCCTTTCTTTGTTCTAGTTCACACGGCTCACTGTTCATCGTCTCCAGCGTCTGAGAACGCACCGTCGGCAGTCGACACTGCGGCGCCCCAAACCACGCTTGTGGCTTGCGTGCCGGTGCCCGTGCTCGATCCCCAGACCACGCTGAAAGCGCTCAGCAGGTTGTCATTCCAGGGCAGCGAGGTTCCCCAAACCACCGAACTGCCGGTCACGTTTGCACCCCAAACTACCGACGTTCCCCACACCACCGAAGATCCCCAAACCACCGAGCCCGCCGCGACGCTGCCGTTTCCGTAAACCAGCGAAACGCTCCCGTTCGCGTTATAGACCACCGACGGAGACAGCGCAGCACCCACCGTGCCGGAAGCCAGGTCAGTGTTGTTGACCGCAGTCTGCATGTTGAGCAGGCCTGACCCCACCGTAAGCAGATCGTAGAACCCGGTGAAGTTTTGCGAAAGATGCGGAACCCAGGCGACCGTCGACACCGGAAATACCTTGTACGCGGTTTTCATCAGCCGCGCCTTTACCTGGTCCGGAGTCAGATTGTTGTTCTGCTGCAGAAGCAGCGCCACCGCTCCGGTGACCACCGGCGTTGCCATGCTGGTGCCGCTAAGCGTGAAGTAGTCGTTGTTTCCGTCGTTGCCCGTAACCAGTTCCGCTGGATACTCTGCTTCCAGAGTAGCTCCGGGAGCCGACAATGAAACGATGTCGTTGCCGGGAGCCATAATGTCAGGCTTAGCCACGTGATCGTAGGTGGTCGGCCCCTTGGAACTGTAACTGGCCACCGTTTCGGCTGACTGCGTAGTGGATCCGTTACTCTTCATCGCGCCCACAGTGATCACATAAGGATCATTGCCTGGCGCCGTGACGGTTCCGAACCCGTTGCTGCCGTTGATGCCCACGCGGCCGTAGTTGCCCGCCGCCACGACCACGACGATTCCGGCCTTCCACGCCGCTTCCACCGCCTGGCAGAGCGGATCCTGCGTGTAGCTGACGAAGATGCCGCGCCCCAGCGACAGGTTGATCACCTGAATGTTGTAGGTGTTCTGCAGAGCGATCGCTTGCTGAATGGCCGCGATCACCGTGCTGTCGCTGCCGGCGCCGTTAAGATCGAGCGCGCGAAGGTCTACGATGTTTACGGCCGGCGCGACTCCAACGTAGTTCCCGCTTGAAAGATAACCATTGCCGCCAATGATGCCGGCAACGTGCGTACCGTGTCCGTACAGGTCGTACTGTGCGCCGCTTGAATTCGAGGTCGCGGTGCCTGTGAAATCCTGGTGATAAACGACGCGCGAATGAGTCTGGTTCGCATTCCACAGATCCGGATGGCTGTCGTTAATGCCGCTGTCAATCACTGCCACGCCAATGCCTTTTCCGTTGTAGCCTGCACTCCAAGCGCTGGGGATGCCCGTCGCGACGTCGGTAGTATCATCCAGTTCTTTCATTGGGTGGTCGACACTCACGGAAAGAATTTCCGGGTCGGCTTCGAGAGCAGGCAACGCGCTCACCGGAATGGTGAGAGCGATGCCCTTCACCATGCCAAGCCTGTGGTTGAGGCGCGCCCCTAGGCGCTGCACTCGTCCCTCTTGTTCCGACTTCGGAACCTGCTTGTACTGCACGATGACCTGGACGGTCTCGCGGGCCGCTGTGTTATGCGCTCGCGCGGCGATGGGCGCAAGATCCGGCGCGAACTTGCCCACCGGCTTGCCGCCTCCCCAATCCTGGGTGAAGGCCGTCTCCGCAAGCAGGAGCAGCAACAGCATGCTCAAGCGCTTTCCCCAGGCCGCGCTATGTCGCTGGCCTCGACCGGGACTCTTTGATTTCAATGTTTGCAACATGAATCTCACCCTTCCTAAACGGGGGCGAACGATTGTGAAGCAAAAGTGTTCTTCTACTACCCGCTTCATGTTGTGCACGGGCGATGCCAACCTGTCCCCCGTAAGCTATTGTTATCATTGGAGATCGAAGATGCTGACAGGCGTGTGTTGGGCCACTCTGTCCTGCCATGCTGGGCGCGAGACAGTTTGTCCCGCTGGAGACTATTACTTCAGTACCCTGATTAGGTGTTTGGGGATAGGGGAAGCCACAAGTAAGGAAGGTGTTTCTAGTTTGGCCCCACACGCGTCCTGTGGACCGTGCGTGAGGCTCGAACTCTTGAAGGCCTTACCGCGCCGTTGCGGTTTTGGTCTGTGCGCTCGCAGGCAACAGCCGGGGCATCGCTGCCATTAGCCGCTGCGTGTATTCGTGTTGGGGATGGGCGAAGATCTGCCCGGTCGCTCCGCACTCTACGATCTCGCCCTGGTGAAGAATGGCGATGCGGTCACAAATCCCGGCCACCGAAGCCAGGTCGTGAGAAATGAAGAGAATAGCCATTCCGGTGGAGCGGTTCAGTTCCCGAAACAGAGCCAGAATCTCGGATTGCGTAATTACATCGAGCGCGCTGGTGGCTTCATCGGCGATGAGCAGTGCGGGACGGTGCATTACGGCCATGGCAATCAGCACGCGCTGCGCCTGCCCTACGCTCATCTGCGACGGATACTTGCGCAGAAACTCATCGTCGGCCGGCAGCGAAACGCTCTCGAGTGAGGCTCGGATTGCATCTGCACAGTCCGTGCTCGACCCAGATGCATGAGCCCGCCACGCTTCCTTAAGCTGAGTTCGGATCCGCAACGCAGGATTCAGAGACGACAACGGACTCTGCAACACCAACGCGACCGTCCGTCCCCGCAGCGCGCGCAGTTCGCGTTCCGAGAGGTGCAGGATATCGGAATACTGCAACCGGAGTGTGCCCTCCACCTGTGCCCGCTTCCGGTCGAGCAGGCCGAGAATTGCCATCGCCAGCGTGCTTTTGCCGGAGCCGCTCTGTCCCACCAGCCCCAGAACTTCGCCACGCTCGATTTCGAGCTGCACGTCGCGCAGAACCGGCGGCTTGCCCGCATAGCGCACCGAAAGATGGGCGGAGAGCAGTGTCTGGTCTGGCGAAGCTGACGACATACAGGTTTTGACCTTAACGAGTTCGCTGATTTTCAGATCCGTGAGAATCGGTGTAAATCCGTGGCAAAAGATCTTCTATTTGCCCGCGACCATCAGCCATTCCGCATTCCAGAAAGTCTGCGGAGCCAGAATCACCGGAGCAGCGCCATGTACCGCAGGCGATACCGCCGAAAGCGCATTCTTGTTAATCAGGAAGATGAACGGTTCCTGCTCGACCACGATTTCCTGCACACGGTCGAATGCCTCTTTCCGCTTCTTCGGGTCGCTCGAAGACGCTTGCGCCCGCATCAGCTGGTCAATCTCCCCTTCCCACGCGGTTTCTGGAGTCTTCTGTGCTGGGTTCCACTGATGGTTCTCCGAGGAACTCAGCCACACGTTCATCTCCCCATTCGGATCCAGATCCACATTAGTAAGGCCGAGAATGATGGCCTCGTAGTCGAAGCTTTGCGTCATGCGCTCGATCAGGGAAGGGAAGTCGAGCGTGACCACGTTCACGTGGATGCCGATCTTCTGCAGATCATCCTGGATCAGAACCGCCATGCGCTCCCGGTATTTGTTGCCCGAGTTGGTGATGATGGAAAACACAACCTCATTGCCGTCTTTATCTTTGAGCGCGCCGTTTTCCATGCGGAAACCTTCGGCCTGCAGCGCCTTCAGCGCTGCATCCGGGCTGTAGGCAAGGAGTTTGAGCTTGCCATCAAACCAGAACTTATTCGCCGGCGAGAATGGCCCCATCGCAGGCTGCGCGTGTCCGTGAAAGACAACACGGCTTAAGTCGTCGCGGTTGATCGCTTCCGAAATTGCCCGCCGGAAGGCGGCCGAGCGGAACCAGTTCTTCTTGTAGCCCGGAATGGGCGACCTGGCCACTTCGTTGAACCAAAGCTGCTCGCTATCCAGCGACGGTCCGGCATCATGCACCAGTTGTGGCGAAGTTGCCGCCAGCTTGTCGAAATACTCACTGTCGAGTGAGTTGATCAGGTCCAGCTCTCCACGCTTGAATCGCAAAACCTCCACATCGCGGTCGGACTGGATATCCAGCCGTATCGAATCGAGATAGGGCAGCCTTCGTCCCTGTGCGTCCGTCTTCCAGTAGTTGGGGTTGCGCTTCAAGAGAATCGAAGATCCTGGTTTGTAGTCGGCCACCATGAACGGTCCGAGCACCGCCATTTCCTTTTTCGGCGAGTGCTCGGAGAGAATTGCCACCTGATCGAACAGACGATCCAGTCCGGCCACTGGGGCGGGAAACCGGATCGAAATCTGGGTGGGCGAAATCACTTTAGTTTCGACATTCCCAGAACTTGAACGAAAAGCATCGCCGGTCGGCGAGTGCAATGCCGGGTCCATCAATTGCTGGATGGTGTAGGCCACGTCCTCGGCGGAAAAAAGGGTGCCGTCGGAGTATGAGATTCCGCTCCGTAATCGGAAGGAAATCTGCCGGCCATCCTTCGAGACACTCCAGGAGAGCGCCAACCCCGGCTCGAGTTCTTGCGTCTGGCGGTTCACCCGCACCAGCACTCCTCCGGTTAGATAACGGATCGCACCGGAAGCGTCGTCGTCCACTTTCAAAGGATCGAACGTTTTTGGCTCCGCGCGTAGGCAAAACCTCAGCTCGCCCCCGCCTTGAGCCGCCGCGCGCCCCAGTAAAGATCCCAAACAAAGCACCGCAACCGCAAATGCCTTCCCGCAGAGATCTGCCGCCTTCTTCCGAACTGTTCCGTGGCGCATCATGCAGCCACCTCCTCCTGCCTGGATAGCAAAAGCTGAAACGACGTCACCACCACTACGAGCAGAATCAAGGGCACAAACTTCCACGGTTCTTCTCCCACTGAAATCAGACCTTCTAATTCCTTCAACAAACTTCCCCACGAGGGCATGGGCTCCGCCACGCCCAGCCCCAGAATGCCTAGGTTGGCCTCACTTAAGATGAAGACCGGAATCGAAATCCAAAACTGCGCGTACAACACCGGCTTCAAGTTCGGCAGAACATGCACCCAAAACAACCGCTGTCCGGGAAGTCCAGCCGCCCTCGCCTGGCGCACAAAATCCGAAGAGCGCAGCAATCCCGCCGTCGCGCACAGCACTCGGGCTGCCGTGGTCCAGCCCAGAAACCCGAGAAGCAGAAACGTAACCAGCACCGAGACCAGCGGCGAGACATTCAGCGGCAGGAGCGCGCGTGCCGTGATCAGCAGAAACAACCAGGGCAGCGACAAGAACAAATCGGTCACAGCCATCGCCATCCGCGCCCAAACTCCTCCCAAATATCCCGCCAGTCCCCCGATGAACGCTGCCATCAGCGTCGAGAGCAGCGCCGCCGCCGGAGCCAGCAACAACGAGATCCGCGTTCCATATAGCACGCGGGCAAACCGGTCGCGCCCGATCTCATCTGTCCCAAGCCAGTGCGCGTGCGATGGCGGCGCATCCGTCGCCTCGCGATACTGCCGGGCATATCCCGCAGGCGCCAGCCAGTTCGCTGCCACCGATGCGCCCACCACAAGCAGCAAAACCACGCACGCCAATTTTCGACAGAGTCTCATGCTTCGTGGCCCCGCAGCATATGACCGATTACATCTGCCCCCGAATTGGCCAGCAAGGTTACCAGCGTCACCAGGATCGTGATGTTGACCAGCAAAGGAAGGTCGCGAGCCAGTGCCGCCTGCCATGCCAATTGTCCAATGCCGGCCAGCCCGCACAAGGCTTCGACAGGAATCGCCGCCCCCATGGCAATGCTCACCGACACTCCAGCCACCGCCAGCAGTTGCGGCGTGACCACCGGCACTACATGCCAGAAAAGGATGCGAGCCTCGCCCAGCCCCTTGGCTCTCGCGGTGGTAATGTGTGGCCGCGAGTAGGCTTTGACCAGCAGATTTCTCGCGTACCGGTAAGTGTGCGGAAACACGATCAGCGCAATCGCCAGCGATCCGGGCGCATTCCACAGCACCGAGAGCAATGCCAGCACCGCAGCGGGAAGGCAAAGAAATGTTCCGCTGACCACCGTGGTCAGCGTGTCATAAACCGAAAGCCGCATCCAGGAGGCGCTCAAGGCTAAAGTCAGAGTCAACATCCAGGCCAGTCCAAGTCCCATCGCGAGCAAACGCAGAGTGAGGGGAACTCGATCGCGCAGCAGCGTCCGCACCGGCTGTCCCAGCGCGAGCGAAGTCCCAAAATCGCCATTTGCAGCTCGCTTCATGTAAGAAAAATAAAAACGGAAGACGTTGCGGTCTTGCTGCCGTGCATCGCGCAACGCCTGCACGCTCTGTGCATTCAAGTGCGGATCGAGCTCACGCTCATCCGCGTCGAAGCCCGGCGCAAGCCGCACCAGTGTAGCGGAAAGAAATCCTCCAAGCACAAGGGTTGCCAGCAAAGCTAGCGCATGCCCGGCAATTTTCCATCGCAGGAGTCGCATCTACTCCCCCGATGCGCCGTGCGCCAGAGAGTCCTGGCTGGCGCTGCGTTGTGCATGGTGGGTCTGCTTCACGGAGTACATGCGCCGGTCCGCCTCGGCCAGCAACGCCTCCACGTCATACCCGTCTTCCGGACAGAACGCCGTCCCCACGCTCAGGCTGATGATGTCCCGCCCGCAAGTGTGCCGCCCTGCTTCCACCGCCGCCTGGTTCAGGCGAATAGTCTTCTCTTCGGCAGCTTCGGTGGTGAGTCCCGGCGCCGTGATCACAAACTCGTCGCCGCCCATGCGTGCGACGTAGTCGTAGCCGCGGCAGGCGTCCCGCAGCCGCGCGCTGAACTCGCGCAGCAGTTTGTCTCCTTCCAGATGTCCGAAAGAATCGTTGATCTTTTTGAGCCCATCGATGTCGCAGACCATCACGGCCAGCGAAGTCTTCATGCGCCGGCATCGCGCCACTTCCTGCGCCAAATGCACGAACAGCGAGCGCGCATTGGGCAGTCCGGTGAGGAAGTCCGTGGTCGCCGAGCTTTCCGCTTGCTGATACTTCAGCGCGTTCTCTACCGACAATGCGACTTTTGAAGCTACTGCCAGAAGAATCCGCAAGTGGTCCGGCGTAAAAGCGTCTGCCGTGGAGTGATACATGGCCAGCACACCCACCACGCCATTCAACCCCTGCAAAGGAACCGCCAGCGCCGAAGACAAGAGTGCGTGTTTCTCGGTGTCAGTGACGTAGCCCGCTTCCACCTGTGGATTGCCGTTGATGATGGGCTTGCAATTTTCCGCGACCCACCCACATAAACCCTCGCCCACGCGGATTTTCAGCGACGACAGCGCGCGAAAGTTTTCGCCGCTCACCAGTTCCGGCAACAGCCAGCCGTTGCGGTTCACGAATACGGCGATCGAGTCATACGGAATCAGCTTGCGCAGCCGCATCGACAACACCGAAAGCGTCTCGCTCAAGCTCAGCGAGTTTCCCAGATCCTGGCTCAACTCGAACATGGCCTGCGCCTCTTGCCGAGCCGATGCAATCGAGGTCAGGAAGTCACTTTCGTTCTGCGTGTTGTCGGCCCACTTCTCAAACCCGGTGCGCCGGAGCCATACCGCGCTCCACCCGCAAATCCTTCGAGAACCCGCAGGGAACGAAGCCGTCCTCATAAGTTTGCGCGATGCGTTCCAGGTCGACGTAACGACGTTCCAGAACCTCCACGATCTTCGGATCAAACCATGTTCCAGATCTTTCCTTTACCCGCTCCATGGCTCGATCCAGCGGCATCGCCGGGCGGTATTGTCGGTCGGAAGCCAGAGCGTCCAGGCAATCCACTACCGCCAGAATGCGCGCACCGATAGGAATCTCTTCACCCGCAAGCCCCGCTGGATATCCAGATCCATCCCACCTTTCGTGATGCGAACGCACGATCGGCGCCACCGGATACGGGAAGGCCACGCGGTCGAGAATTTCCGCGCCCACCAGCGGATGCACTTTCATCTTCTCGAACTCTTCCGGAGTGAGCCGGCCCGGTTTGTTGATGATGTGCTCCGGCACGGCGAGTTTGCCGATGTCATGCAGCAGCGCTGCGGCGCGCAATGCCTCGATTTCGTCCGCTGACAGGCCGATCTCTTTCGCGATTTCCACCGCGTAAGTTCGCACCCGTTGCAGATGCGTGTGCGTCGTGTGGTCCTTGGCCTCGATGGCCAGGGCCAGAGCCTCGATCGTCCGCATGTTCAGCGACGCAATCTGCTCGACGTGCCGCTTCTCAACCTCGACCCGCTCTTTCTCCGCCTCCAGTCGCCCCAGATAGAGCCGATAGGAGCGGTACACCCAATAAATCACGGGCAGGACGAGCAGCGAAGTTTGCCATCCAGCGCGCTGGTTGATGATTCCGACCAGACCCACCGCCGCCGCACCCACCAGGTAGTAGGGGAACGACCAGAAGTAGCACTCCGACCACACCTTGCGGCTCGATTTGTTTTCCGTCAGCGCGATCACGATGGAGATTGGCAGGGTGTTTGCCAGGAAGAAAACCAGCGCCGCCATCATCAGCAAAATCGGCTTGTTGCCTCCGATCTTCCCATCCAGCCAGTGATAAGCTCACGTAGCAGAATGCGCTGGCGTTCGCCATCATTCCGAAAACATTGAAGAAGACCTTTACCGGATCCAGTCGATTCCGAGCCTGCCAGACGCTCTGCACCAGAGTCGCGGTGCAGCCAATCACCAGCGTCTCCGGCAGGCTAAGCTCCATCACGCCGAGAAGAATGAAAAGAAAATTGACTGACATCGTGCCGTCGATCCCCGGCAGTTGCACTTTCAGACCGGAGGCCAGGACGGCCACCGCCAGATAACACACAAATCGAGACAGATCCGCGGACTGCCAGTGCCAAAGGGCGGAGCACAGCACTACCATCCCGAGCGAGACCGTGATCCCGACAAATAGTTTCGTCCCAGTCGACATTGCGTCGTCACTTCAATTGCAAAGGGGAGGGGCGACAGACTGCGCCCATTGCGCGGGAGAGGGTTGTTTCCGCGCACACTTCCGGCCAGGTCTGTTCAGTGAAATCCTATTGTTGTTACAGGGTTTTAAGTAGCTTACTGACGTAATGCCGGTGCCTGCTTTTTCTGCCTTTTGGCGATTGACGTGTGGCAGATCTTCGTTTCGACTCCCGCCTCTTCCCCGGTAACCAATTACTTTCGTCATGATCGGACACCGCATACTTCCTGCAACATCTGTTTCGCTGTGTCAAGATCAACTCCAAACGCGGGGAATGCCACCAGTAAAGCTCAATTCGCGGCCTAAGCAGGCGCTGGCAGGGTGCCGGTTCTGACGCCTCTGCACCCGGGCACCATCACCGTTTTGCGATCTCTCTGCGATCTCGATGGCAATGTCACCGGCTGCAACGAAGTTGCCATGAAAATCTTCGGCTTACCGCTGCGGAGGTTCTAGGCCGGACGCTCGCCGCTTTTATCTCCGGAGAAGACCGTTCAGCGCAGCGCCAGCGCAGAGAGCCATACTGGCCGCGGTTCTGGAGCAAGGTCAGTATCGATCGTTCACTCCGGTGGCAGAACAAGCCTGGAAAAACTTTCAACGCCGATTTGTCCGTCACGTTGCTGCGCGACGGGAAATCGCGCCAGCGGGGATGGTCGCCATGCTCTTCTGTGGCAGAGGAGAAAGCAAACCTGCATTCCGTGCCCAGCAAGCAAGTGCTCAAGGAAAAGAGCGAAGATGAAGCCGCGCACACCGTCTCGCGCGAGATTGACGGCACCAACCTTATACTCGCCAGCCCTCGATGCACCGGTTCATGCGCATGGTGGATCGCGTTGCCGGCCATACCGAAAGTGTGCTGATTACGGGCGAAACCGGAACCGGCAAGGAACTCATCGCCCGCACGATTCACCAATCCTCACACCGCGCAGCCGGCCCTGGGTCGATATCAACTGCGCCGCGCTTCCCGAGAACCTGGTAGAGAGCGAGTTGTTCGGCTACGAAAAGGGCGCGTTTACTGGCGCCGATGCGTCCAAGCCCGGCCTGTTCGAACTGGCCGACAAGGGCACGCTTTTCCTCGATGAAATTGGCGAACTTCAGCTGCAAACTCAGGTCAAGCTCTTGCGCGTGCTGGATGGATATCCTTTCTACCGCCTCGGCGGCCACCGTAAAATCAAAGTCGATGTCCGCATCGTCGCCGCCACCAATCAGGATCTCGACGCCGCCGTCAAAGCGGGCCGCTTTCGCGAGGATCTTTTTCATCGCCTCGGCCAGTTTCAACTTCGCGTGCCGCCGCTGCGCGAGCGGCCCGAGGACATCGTCGCCTTGGCCGAACACTTCCTCAGCCTCAAAACTCCGGGCAGCTCCTTCACGCCCGATGCCATTTCCGCGCTGCTCTCTCACTCCTGGCCGGGCAATGTCCGCGAACTGCGCAATCTCATCGCACGAGTCGCCGTGGAATCAAGCCAGCCTGAAATTCAGAAGTCGCAGATCACCGACGCTATGTCCGGCAACCCGGTCGCGCAGCGGCAGTCCGCCTCCATGCCGGTCGGCAATCTCGACAGCATGGAAGAGCAGATGATCATCCGCGCGCTGGAGCGCAGTGGCGGCCATCGCAGCCAGGCCGCCGAACAGCTTGGCATCTCCCGCCGCACCCTCAGCCGCAAGCTGAAGGAATACAACATCAATGTAATCCTGGCGACGGTGCGAACTCACTGGGCTTCATCAGTCTCGAGCAGCAGAAGTTCTTCCGCGCCCGCATCCAGCTTTCGGTTGCGTTGAAGAACCAGCAGGGTGAGGAAGTGTGCGTCCAGGGCGTGAACCTCAGCACCGGCGGCATGGGACTGGACGGCTTAAAGGAGCCGATGAAGTTTACCGGCCTTCTCGATGTAAGTTTCCCGCTTCCCGATAGCGAAACCATTTTTCGGGCGAAGGCCCGCATCGTCTGGTTCGGCGGCGAAGGCCGCGTCGGCCTTCGCTTCGCCGTCATCGATCCCGCGCTCTTCGAACAACTGCAACACTGGAGCAACAAGAAAATGAAGGACGAAGGCTGGGAATTGCCCGCCGGCCCGCAGTAGGAACTACCCGGCCAACCTCCGGCCCAGGGAACCGCGGAACAGACTTAAGGAACAAACTTAAGGAACTTTAGGCACGTTACCGCCGTGCCACCCACAATCGAGCCATTGTCGGAGCCGGCTCGCTGCGGCAAACTAGAAACACATGGAAACGAAATCGAGCATGTGGAAGGGCGTAAAGAAGACCGAGAAGCTGTCCGTCGTGACCCTCGGCCTTTGCATCGTGGCGCTAGCGGCGATCATCATCTTCCGGCCCTTCTGGTCAGCCCCAAATTCATCAACTCGCTTCTCGACAGCATTCCTCTGCGCGCCCGCCCTAGTGAGCCGGCGCAGGCTGAGGAGTCGCCTGCGGAGCGGTTGCGCCGGACTTGAGAAGTTCACCTTCGGAACTTCGCGCGATGCCGGCGACGCCTCGAAATAAGCTTCGTTCGGCTTGAATCCCGCAAATCCCGCAAAAAAGCTATTGGGGAACTGCTGCACGTAAGTGTTGTAATCCTGCAAGCGTATCGTTGTAGCGTTTGCGCTCGACCGCAATGCGATTCTCCGTGCCGGCAAGTTCGTCCTGCAGGCGCAGGAAATTTTCGTTGGACTTCAACTGAGGATAGTTCTCGACCACCACCAGCAGGCGGCCAAGCGCTCCATCGAGCTGGCCGTTGGCGGCGATCTTTTCCTGCGGCGAGCCGGCGGAAAGCAGCGCAGAGCGCGCTTTCGCGATATCGCCAAACACCGTCACCTCTTGCTGCGCATAGCCTTTCACCGTCTCCACCAGGTTCGGGATCAGGTCGGCGCGGCGTTGCAGCACGATATCAACCTGCGACCACGCTGCCTTTACCGCTTCGTTCTTGCTGACCAGCGTATTCTTCACGCTGACGTACTGGCCAAAAGCAAACAAAGTAACCAGCAATACGAGTGCCACGATAACGACGACTACGATCAGTGCCTTGCTCATGAGATTCTCCTGAAAAGCGACGTTGCAAACTCTATAAAGAGCCCGGCTGTACCCGAGTCCAGCATTCTATCAACTGCCGCCGTTACCTGCTCCACCGCCGCCAGATATCGCGAAAAAACATCCGCCACATCGAACTTCTTGCGATCCGACTTTTCGTTCTCTCACGTCCAGCACCTGCAGTATGCCCGGAGGCGTCAAATCCAATCTGCTTCGACAACGCCTGCACCGCCTCGCGCTTTCCCAACCGGCGCATCGTGACCAAGCACGATAAAGCGTGGCGAAAGAGCGTGGCGAACGACGAGACCGATCGCAGCAGCAATTCCCACATTCGCGAGTCGTTGCCGGAAGCCAGCAGCAGGTGCTGGCGCAAAAGCGCGAGTTTTTCCCGCAACTCGTATTCCACCTGGACGCTGTGCAGCTTCGCCGGAATCGACAGCCCCTGCACAACATCTTCGCCGAAGAGAACGCGATGGTGCTGCTGCATATCCATCAGCTCAATCGTAAACACATCCACCGAGCGCTTGATCTCGTCATGAGTCATGAACAACGGCGGCGGCTGCTTCTGCGCGTCCCACCATTTCACAGCAGGAGCCAGTGCCTGCAATGCCGCGAACGAGCTGTCGCGAACCACGCAGAACAAATTCACATTCGAGAACTCGGGATGAAAATCTCCCGCAACCGCCGATCCAAACAGGATGACGCTCTCCAGGTTCGCTCCCGCCGCCGCCCGCAGCCGGCTGACAAAGTCGTTAATTGTTTTTTCCGGAACCATTTGCATCCTCGCTTACCAGCTACTGCTGCCACCGCCGCCACCGGAACTACCGCCGCCAAATCCGCCAAATCCACCACCACCGCCAAAGCCGCCGCCTCCGCCACCAAAACCACCGCCGTAACCGCGGCCGCCTCCACCAAACATTCCAGAAAAAAGCATCCAGAACAAGCATGCCCCGCAAGGGCGTAAAGAGAATGATCAGAATAACGATGCCAATCGCACTACTATCGCCCCGATCGACAAGCCTCCGCTCGGCTGCACTGATCCGGCTCAACTGGAGCCTGCTGGCTGCTGGCGGGTAAGCTGAATATGCGGCATCATCGGCGATAACCTTCGCAACTCGCGACGTAACCAGCAGCAATGCCTGGCCATATTGCCCAGCTCCGCATCAGCGGGATCGCCTCCCGCTGAAATGAAGTGACCTTGCCATCGGTCAGGATTGGTTCCAGCCCGTAGCCAACCTCAATGCGGGCGCGATGGTCGTCGATGGCATACAGAATTAGTACTCCACTGTCGGTGGACTTGCTTCCGACGCCCCATTGATGGAAGAGATCGACCGCATAACTTTCAATATCGGCGCCATCGAGCGACTGGATGGTCACCACCGCGATCTGTGCATGCGCCTTCTGGTCGATCTGCCGGCAGATCTCAGTCCATCTGCGCGATCGAGTTCTGATCCAGAACGTGGGCAAAGTCGTTGACGTAGTCCGTGGGCTTGAGCTTGGCCACCGGTTCGGCCTGCGCCGCCAAGACCAGCGACAGCAGCGCCAAATACACCAAGCCACCATTTTGCGTACGATCTCATCGGAAGCAAAATTGTACAGGACACAGGACCAGCGAACGACTCGCGCGCGACAAAGAGCCGTTTCCAGCTAGCGGGGCGGTGTTCGTCGAGGTAGCCACTAAGATTCTGCCAACCGTCACAACCGCCATCGCATCAGAATTCCATGCGCCTGATCTTCGCAACTCGTGCTCATCGCGCTTCGCCTTCCTGTTTGCGGGCATCGTCGCCTGCACAAACAATAAGACAATCCCGACGAAATCCGGCAGCGTACCGCCGAGGCCACCGAGACCATGAGGCGCGATACCAAGGCCGTGTGCCGAGGGTGTGAAGGAAGGCATGAGCCGCGACAAGACCGTTAACATCAACAAGGCCTCGCGCGAAGACCTGCTCAGCCTGCCAGGTATGACTGACCGCGAAGCCGACCGCATCATCGCCGACCGCCCATTCGACGATGCTCATGACCTGGTAAGCGCCGCGTGCTCTCTCGAAGCCGAATACGATAAGATCAGCGACCGTGTCATTGCCGGCCGCTAGCGCCGACCTTGCCACTAGCACCGCTCTTTCTGTGACTTCACCGCGCGCTACCTGCGATATCATCAAGGGAGATGTCCTGTCTCCGCGTCAGCACCATTCATTTCAAACTGACGACGCCCGTCTGCAGCCGATTCACGCCAAAGTGATGGCCCGCGAACGGCTGGATGCGGAGGACGCCCTCGCTCTCTACCGCACCGGCGACATTCTCGCCGTAGGCTGGATGGCCAACCACGTCCGCGAACGCATGCACGGCGATAAGACGTATTTCAACGTCAACCGCCACATCAATCCCACCAACGTCTGCGTCGCGGCCTGCCGCCTCTGCGCCTTCGGCCGCAAGAAAGACGCGCCCGGCGCCTACACCATGGCGCTTGATGAGGCTTTCGAAACCGCCGCGTCCGGATACAGTGAGGCCGTCACCGAATTCCACATCGTCGGCGGATTGCATCCCGATCTGCCGTTTCAATATTTTCTCGATCTCTGCTCCGGCCTGAAGCAGCGTTTTCCGCAGGTGCATCTCAAGGCTTTCACCATGGTCGAGGTCGCCTACCTGTCGAAGCGCGCCAAGCTCTCCATTCGCGAGACGCTGGAACAACTGAAAGCCTCAGGCGTGGATTCGCTCCCCGGCGGCGGCGCAGAAATATTCGCCGACCGCGTGCGTCACATCATCTGCGACCACAAGATCGATGGCGATCAATGGCTCGACACGGCGAAGCTCGCACACCAGATCGGATTAAAATCGAACGCGACCATGCTCTACGGCCACGTCGAAAACGACGAAGACCGCGTCGATCACCTGCTCAAGCTGCGCGCGCTGCAAGACGAAACCGGCGGCTTCCAGACTTTCATCCCGCTGGCTTTCCATCCGGATAACACTCCGCTGCAGCATCTGCCGAAAACCACCGGCATGCTCGACATCAAGCAGATCGCGGTCAGCCGCCTGGTGCTCGACAACTTCCCGCATATTAAATCTTACTGGCAGATGATGACGTCGAAGATCGCGCAGATCTCGCTGCGCTTCGGCGCCGACGATATGGATGGCACCGTGATTGAAGAAAAGATTTACCACGACGCGGGCGCGACCACGCCGCAAGGCATGCGCCGCGAAGAGTTAGAGCGCCTGATCCGCGCCGCCGGCCGCGAGCCCTTCGAGCGCGATACGCTTTATCGCCCCGTCACCCGGACCGAGACATCGGTCACGGTAGCGGTGTAGCGGGACATTGCCTCTTCATCCAAGAAAAGGACCGGAGCAGGGAACTCGCCCCCCGTTCCTCCGGCCGCTGTAATCCCGAAAACCTCAAGCTCTCTTACAGCTTCTCGTAGAACTCGCACGCTGAACAAGAAATATAAATCCCGCCCGGCATGTTGCGCTCACGGTCCTTCATGCGCTTCACGATGCGTGTCGTCTTGCCGCACTTGGGACAATCCGTACTCTTGCTCGTGTCCATGACCTTCTTACGGTCTGCTGTTTTTGCGATCTTCGCCCCTACTGCCATAACTTGTTTCTCCTGATCTCTTCAATGTGTGCGCAGCGATCCGCCGCTTTGTCTTCGCACGAATGGTTTAGATGGGATGTTCTAGAAAGCCAAGCCCGCATCCGGAAATCCGCTCTTCAGCACTTTCCCACTGCGTCTCGTTTTCTTTCGCACAGTTATTTTACAGTAACTCAGTGCAGCTTGTCTTGCGCCGCTTCCCGCCATTGACCCCATTCCCGGCCCCTGCTACCGTCATATGTTTGCCTTTCAACGGAGGTTCATCATGCCTGCCATCAAATTTCGCGGCGTCGATTTCATCCAGTTTGATTCGCTGCTCACCGAAGAAGAGCGTCTGGTCCGCGACACCACGCGCAAGTTCATCGAGGACAATCTTGTCCCGATCATCGAGGAGTGCAATCGCGCCGGCCGTTTCCCGCGCGAACTGGTCAAGCCCATGGCCGATCTCGGCTTCTTCGGCGCGTCGCTCCAGGGCTACGGCTGCGCCGGCATGGGCAACGTCGAGTACGGACTCGTCACCCAGGAGCTCGAACGCGGCGATTCCGGCGTCCGCAGCTTCGTCAGCGTCCAGTCCGCGCTCGTCATGTATCCCATCTACGCCTTCGGCAGTGAAGAACAGAAAAAGACCTGGCTGCCCGCCATGCAGCAAGGCGAAAAGCTCGGCTGCTTCGGACTCACCGAGCCCGGCTTCGGCTCCAACCCCGGCGGCATGCGCACCCGCGCCCGCAAAGTGGGCAACGAGTACGTTCTTAACGGTGAGAAGATGTGGATCACCTCCGGCACCATCGCCGACGTTGCCATCATCTGGGCGAAGGTGGAAAACGAAAATGATAAGATTCGCGGCTTCCTGGTCGAGACCAATCGCCCCGGCTTCAAGGCCGATGACATTCACGGCAAATGGTCGCTGCGCGCCTCGGTTACTTCGGGGCTTTCGCTGCAAGATGTTCACATCCCCGAGTCGAACCTGCTGCCGAAAAGTGACGGCCTGAAATCCCCATTGATGTGTTTGAACCAGGCCCGCTACGGCATTGCCTGGGGAGCGATCGGCGCGGCCATGTCCTGCTACGACTGTGCCCTGCAGTACGCCATCTTGCGCAAGCAATGGCGCGACCAGCCCATCGCGTCCCACCAGCTCGTTCAGGATAAGCTCACCTGGATGATCAGCGAGATCACCAAAGCGCAGCTGCTCGTGCTGCAGGTGGGTCGTCTCAAAGATGCGGGCAAGGTCGAGCATCAACACATCTCCATGGCCAAGCGTAACAACGTCTGGATGGCCCTTGAGTGTGCCCGCCTCTCGCGCGACATCCTAGGCGCCAACGGCGTCGCCGACGACTACCCCATCATGCGTCACATGATGAACCTCGAATCGGTAAAGACCTACGAAGGCACGCACGACGTGCACTCGCTGATCATCGGGCAGAGTGTGACCGGGATCGACGCGTTCTAGCGTCTTGACATCTTCGCGTATTGCGAAGTACACTATTCGCATATTGCGAACTCGCGAGGAACGGCGTGCACGTCATCAGCCGCAAGAAGCTGAAGGAAGCGGCTACACGAAACAGCACCCTCGAAGGCCCGCTCGATGCGTGGTTTCGTATTGCTAAGAAGGCGACATGGAAAAGCCTGACAGATGTCCGGAGGACGTTTGCGACCGCAGACGCCATTGGCAAGTGGACGGCCTTCAACATAAAAGGTAACCAGTATCGGCTGATCGTGGAGATCAATTACACATTTGGCCGGATTTACGTCCGCCATGTTCTCAGCCATGCCGAGTACGGGCGGGGAGGTTGGAAGCGATGAGCGCGAGCCCAGTCAGATCCGAATACGCTTCCTTGTTGACTAGCACGTTGCCTTCGGTGATCCGAAGTGAAGCTGAGAACGAACGTTACATCAACTTGCTCGAAGAACTTGACCGCAAAGGCAGTCGCATTACCGCGGCCGAGCGGCGGTTGGCTCAGTTGCTAACTTTGCTCATCGAAGATTTTGAAGAGAGACATTACGGCATCAAAGCCGCCAGCGCCGTCGATGTCCTGAACGAACTGATGTTGGCCAACAACTTAAAGCAGAAAGACCTTGTAGACGTTTTTGCCACACCGAGCATTGTCTCGGAGGTTCTTCGCGGCAAGCGACAGCTAACCACAGAACACATCCGGCGGCTCAGTCAGCGGTTCCATGTTTCGCCGGAGGTGTTTTTCTGAATTTCCTTAAAGATCGGTGAGCTCTCAGGAAGTAGGCTTTTCACGCGGCGGTTCAACCGCGAGAAACTCTTCAGCGAAGCGCCGTCCATAGCTTTCCAGCAACGCCTGCACGCGCTGCGGATCAGACGATCGCAAAATCAGCCCAGCATGGTGATGCTTCTTGATTCTCAAGAACACTTCCGGATCGTCGTACCCCGAAGTATCCGGATTCTCCTGCCGCGCCAGTGAAAGAATCACTCCCGCATACTCCTCGTGCACCGGAGGAAGCTTATAAGTTCCATCCCCGCCAGCGACCTCGATGCGAGCCCACTCCCTCCACAAATTAATCCCCGTGGCCGCCTCGACCATCTCGTTGATGTAGGCTCCTCCCACCCGTGCCGCACACTCCAGGAAATAGAAATGCCCATCCGCCTGTGCCTGAATGAATTCGGTATGCGCCACACCCCGCACCAGTCCCAGCGCCGCAATCAGCTCCCGGTTGATCTCACGCAAAGCTGTATCTGCCTCACTATCTCGGGGAATTATCCGAGTGGTAAAGATTCCGCCGCCCTGCGCCACATTCATCGGAGGCTTGCCATACTTGCTTACGCTGGCAAACAACACCTCGCCTTCTGAAACTACCGAATCCACGTGGTAAACGTCGCCGGGGATAAACCGCTCCAGCAGGAACGACGATTGCTGGTCTCCCAGTTGTTCCAGCACCGGCCACAACTCTTCGGCAGCATGAATCTTTTTGATCCCGATCGCCGACGCTTCCTGTCGAGGCTTCAATACCCACGGTCCGGGGACGTGTTCAAGGTAGTAACGGATGTCCGCGTGATTTACTACCGGAACGAAATCAGGTACGCGTACATTCCCATCCAGCGCCTTCATGCGCATCGCGAGTTTGTCGCGGAAGTAGCGCATGGTGGTCAGTCCCATCCCCGGCACGCGTAAATGTTCACGGAGAGTCGCCGCCGTTTCCATGTCGTACTCGTCGAGCGCGACGATGCGGTCAATGTTTTGCATCCGCGCCACATGCGTTACCGCCCGAACAATATCGCCGATGGAAATTTCTGCGGGGAGATAGAACGTGTCGTCAAGGCTCTCCCTCGGCCAGTCGGCATCGCGCAACTTCTCCGCCGTGAGCAGGAGCACGCGGCAGCCTTGGCGCTTGCACTCGCGCATGAACTCCTGTCCCTTCTCGTAGGTTGTAATGCAAAGAAACGTCAGCGGGCGTGATTCCGGCATGGGATCCGTTTCGTAACAGGGTTGAGAGAATATCACGGCAGCGGCTGCGCGAGCATGCGTTATTCCCATCGCGCCAGCCGCTTCTTTCAATCTCCCCGTGATTGGGATATATTCTCAGCCCGGTTGAAAATAGCCGGTTCATACGCAGTTCGGAGGCTCTTATGGCTACGCAGACTCGTCCCGATGGTAAGGCCCGTAGTTTCGGAGAAAATATTGAAAGCGACCTGGCGTCGCGGTTTCTACGTGTAGTCGAAGTGGCAGCGATCGCCTCGGCACACACCATGGGACAAGGTGAACGCAAGCTCTCTGATCAGGTGGCCACCGAAGCGATGCGTCAGACCATGGACTCCATTCCCATGCGCGGTACTATCGTGATCGGCGAGGGCGAGCGCGACGAAGCGCCCATGCTCTACATCGGCGAGAAAGTCGGCGCTGAGTTTCCCGATGGGCGCGAGGTTCCCGAGGTTGACATCGCCGTCGATCCGCTCGAAGGCACCAACCTCTGCGCCACCGGCGCACCAGGATCGATCACCGTGCTCGCCGCTTCTGAGCGCGGAGGCTTGCTCAACGCTCCCGATTGTTACATGGAAAAAATCGTGGTCGGACCATCGTGTAAGAACGCGGTCGAGCTCGACGCGCCTGTGTCCGACAATCTGAAGAACATCGCGAAGCGTATGGATCGCGATGTTGAAGACCTGGTCGTGATCGTCCTCGATCGCCCGCGCCACGAAAAACTGATAGCCGATATTCGCGCCGCCGGCGCCCGCATCCGCCTCATCGGAGATGGCGACCTCTCGGCCGGCATCGCGGCTGCTGTCATCGGCACCGGAGTGCATGCGGTGATGGGCTCGGGGGGAGCGCCGGAAGGCGTGATCACCGCTGCCGCCATCCGCTGCCTCAACGGCTACATGCTCGGCCGCCTGGTGGTGAAGCCTGACCAGGAAGAGCGCCTCGCCCGCATGGGCATCAAAGACAAAAACAAAATCTACGAGGCCGAGGACCTTGCTCCCGGCAAGCAACTGATCTTCGCCGCCACCGGCGTCACCGACGGTGCACTGCTCAAGGGTGTCCGCTTCTTCGGCGAAGGCACGCGTACTTCTTCCGTCATCCTCACGCAACTCACCGGCAAAGTACGCTTCATCGAGAGCATCCACTTGGAGAAAGGCCCCGATGTGAAGGTGAGGTTCGCGTAAAAGTTTTTATTTCGGATACTCCTAACCTTTCTTCGAATCCTCGGGCAGCTCGGGGACCGGTGGAAACTCCTGCGAATATCCTTTGAGCAGGCTCACCGCCACTTCGGAGCGGCGAGTGCCGTCGTGAACGGCGATCTTGTGAGGATTGCCTTTCGAGTAGCCCTCCCACAGGCAGACGCCGGCGTAGGCCCCGTCTTTTCGCAAGATGTAGTAAGTCATGTCGGCGAAGCGCAGCTTCTGCATGTCGCCGTTGTAGTTGCGAACGATGCGCTTGAGCGCGTCCATGCCGGCTTCTTGCGGGGACATGCCGTGGCGCATATTTTCGACGATCGTGTGCGCGCCGGCGACCTTGATGTTTTCTTCACCGCTGCCGGTTGCGCCGGCGGAACCCACGTCCTGATCGGTATAGCAACCCGCCCCGATGATAGGCGAATCGCCGAGGCGCCCAGGAAGCTTGAAGGCCAGTCCGCTGGTCGTGGTGCAGCCGGAAATCTCTCCTTTCTCGTTCAGCGCTGAACAATGAATAGTTCCGGTTGGTGGAAACAGAACCTTTCTCACGGCATCCAGTTGAAGCTCCGGCGCAATACCGAGATCGGCCGCGCGCGCATGTAGGTTCTCAATTCGCTCCTGCCACAGCTTCGATTGCGGTTTGTCGGGACTCGGACTCGAGTCGGGAGCTTGCCAGCGTGGATCGGCCAGGCCGGGTCCCCACCAGTCCTGGTTCGAATGAAATTCCTTCCACAGCAACCAGACCTTGCGCGAGTGGTCGGTGAGCAGGTTCTCGCGCGCGAAGCCGACAGCCACGGCAAAGCGTTCAGCGCCTTCGCCTGCAAGCATGACGTGTCCGGTGTGCTCGAACACGGCTTTCGAGACCAGCGAGACATTCTTGATGTTGCGCACGCCGCCGACGGAACCGGCGCGGCGCGTGGGTCCGTGCATGCAGCACGCGTCGAGTTCGACCACGCCCTCTTCGTTGGGGAGTCCGCCCAGGCCGACGCTTGTGTCCTTGGGATCGTCTTCCGGCCCCTTGACGACTCTGAGCGCCGCGTCGAGCGTGTCGCCGCCACTCTTCAGGAAGGCGAATGCGTCGTCGAGATAAGCGTAGCCGTTATTGGCGCAGACGATGATGGGGCGCTTGTACGATCCGGATTGCGCGTCGCGTTCTGGAGAGGCAGGTTGCGCCGAGCCTTCCGCTTGGGATCGGGGTCCCACTCCGGCAGCGACTGCTCCTAGAACTGATGTCCTGACGAAATCACGGCGCGAGAATGGCATGAGTTGCTCCTGTTTAGTAGGAAACCGGGAAGCATATCACGGGGCAAGAATGCTTTTCACCACAGAGACACAGAGACACAGAGAAAACCAAGAACAGGAAGAACGAGACAACAACGAGAGGCTTTCTCTGTGCCTCTGTGGTGAGGTTTTGGTTTTGGCTGTGGATCTCTGCTGAAAATAATTGTCCCGCGACGCGGATGTGAACGTTCCGATGGGATCGTTCGGGGAGTTCCGATTTGGTAAAGCTGGGTATACCCCCTCCCCCTCGGTTCATTAGAATCATCGACTTGGCGGGGAAACGCGATTTGATCTATGGTCCTCAATAACTTGGGGGTAAAATCCTGCGTTCAAAGGACTTAGATCGTGTGCCGCTGCCGCGCGATGTGCCGCCTCCGCCTTGACTATGGTGGGCTAATTTAGTTCCGGGCGCAAGGTTAGATGTCACAGAGGTAGGCTGTGGAAGACTGCAGGAGCTTAAGAGCCTCGTTCGGTCTTGTTCTTGGTTTAGGAAATAGGGAACGTCCGTCTGCCCCCTACTGTCTGCAGATTCTCCGTCTGGAGAGCGAGGCGCTGGGGCTGAAGCCCTGTTGAGTTTGGGGGGATTTACGCGGCGCTGAAGCGCCCCTCTTCCACGGCGGTGCACGCGCTCGGAGGCGCTGCCGGCGGAAAGCAGGTTCCTCATCGGGCTTGGCGCCCGGTTCGGAATGACAACGAGTCGATTAGGTTATGCGCCGAGGATCAACCGCTGGCCAGGCTGCGGTAGCGGGCTACCATGCCGGGGCGGCGGCGTAGTGATGGATGAGGTGCGACGTCGGTGATCGAGTGCACGTTGTTATTCTGCTCGGAGCGGAAGCGGAGCAGGGCGGCGATATTTCCGACCTTGTCGAACTCGGGATCGTCTTTGACGTAGAACAGTTCGATGCCACGGCGGATGACCCAGGGCAGGATGGCTTCGCCAACGTCGACCACGGCGCGGGTCTCGCGTCCGCAGACCGGACAAAAGCTGACCAGGTGGGCGTCGAGGTGACCGCAGCCGGAGCACTCGACCGCCTGGGCGTGATAGTTCTGGCCGAGCAGCAGGGTCTGGACCTCGCCCAGTTCCAGGGAGTTCAGGACGCGCCGCAATCCAGTGACGCCGCGAGCCTGATGGCGGGCCTGGCTGATGGCCTCGCGAACCGCTTCCTGGCAGCGGGCTTCCTGCGCGGCGGCCAGAATCTTTTCGGCTTGCGAGCGGATTTCATCGCGGCTGACGTGAGCCACGTCCGCGGAAAAGCGGCCCACTAATTTCTGTGCGACATAGGGATGCAGTTGTGGTTCGAACTGCGACCAGTGCGTTTCCTGGCAGCCCACGATCCAACGTTCAAATATGGCGGTGGGTTTGTCGGCTTTATCGTCTTTGTCTTTTATGTCTTTGTCTTTGTTCAGTGCGTCCTTGAGGAATTCGGCGACGAACTTGAAATGCTGGCGGGCCTCATCGGCTACGCGGCGTTCGGCGTGTCCGGCGTCGTAGCCGGCGAAGCCATCGCCACGGCCGCGGCGAGTCAGGGGATGAAAAAATCCTTCGCGTTCGGTCAGTTCGCCCAGATGCAGATCGAAGAGGCGGGCGCGATGACGATCGACCAGGATGATGCCGAGGGAGGGAAATGCTCCCAGCAACTGGGCGAGAGGTTTCAAGTGAAAATGACGGTCGACCAGGAGCTGGGTGCCGCTCAATTGCGACGGCAGATCGTACTCGCGCCAGAAGCCCTGGGCAGCGCAGGCGAACACGGCTTTGGCACGGGCTCCGTTGCTGCGAAAATCCTGCGACAGGCGCACGATGCGGTCGAGGTCATGGCGGGCGGCCTCGCTCTTGTCTTTATTTTTGTTTTTATCTTTATGAATATGATTGCCGTTGCGATTCGTTTTGTTCTCCAACTGGCGCAAAGCTTCGCGCGCCAGATCCTTGGTGAGGATCGCATCTTCTTTGTGGGCTTTGTTGCGGGGAGCGGTAGGCTGAAAATAGAAGCTTAGAGCGGAGGCTTCCCGATCTTCGAATTGTGCCAGTTCATGGATCTGTTCACGAGTAATCATTCGCGGTTCCGCTTCCTTTCAGCTGGAATTGAAGTTACGCGGTGCCAGTATTGGCGAACCGCCCTTTGAATTGCCGGACGAGCCGCGGCGATTTGCGCAAGTGATCGCGCGCGGTCGAGATGGAGTTGAGTACGATCTCTGGGGAGGCGCCGGTGATCGCCGAAATTTCATCGACGCCAAAGCCTTCGATGGCATGCAGGATGAAAGCTTCGCGATGGGCGGGACTCACGTCCTGCAAGGCGGAAGCGATGAGACGCATCATCTCATCGGACCCGACGATCTGCTCGGGCGTGGCGATGCGGCCGTCGGCGATAAGGGTCTCTTCGGTGATGGCTTCATCCGGCTGGTGGAACTGCAGTTCGGGCTCGTCGCTGGCCTTGACGTTGGGCTTGCGGGCGGAATCTTCGAGGTGCACCGCGCTGCCGTTCGTGCCATCGGGGCGGGAGAGTTCATCGAGCGCCTTCATGGCTAAATGGTAGAGCCAGGGTTCGAGGGTAAGGCGCTCCGGCTTCTCGTTGCCGTTTCCGCTGTTGCCATCGCCGAGGGCGGCGGCGATGGTTTCATCGATCACTTCTTCTTTGCTGATGGAATCCGGTTCAATCAAGTCGGAGGCTTCGCGGAAATAGATCTCGCGTTCCACAAAGCGCTCGAGGCGGGAGAGATTCACGTTGACGTAGGAACGCACGTCCTCGGCAGAAACTATCGCCGGAAAAACGGCGGCGAGCGTCTGCTCGAAGGGTATGGAAACACTGCGCCGTCCGGAGGCCTCATTCTGACGGCGCGCCCATTTGTGCGAGGAGCGGAGCAGGTCTTTATGTTTGTTGACCTGCTGCAGCAAATCTTCGAACGCACTCTTTACTGCGGACGCGGCGGTCGAGGCTTTGGCCTGGACGGCCATCTGTCCCGAAGGCAGGCGCAGGTTGAGGGAGACGCTGGTTCCTTCGCGCGCAGAGATCTCTTCCACCATGCCTTTTAGATTGATGAGTTCGGGACGGAAGACTTGCAGGCGTTTCCGCAGTTTTTCGACCTGGTGGTGAATGTCTTTCTCTACGGCGGGAGTTTTATGAAGCCGGTAACTGATGTGGACGTTCATGAGCACCTCAAGCTTGCCAAACGGCGACGCGCAAACCAGTGCTTTCTAGGGCGATTGTACACCCGGGTGAGGGATGTCAACGGCGCAGTTTTTGAGATCAGACTTATTTACAGTTTGCGGGAGTGCCGATATGATCCGTTGGACCATGACTTGGACACGATTGACCTGGATACGATTCCTTCTGAGTGCATTGCTGAGTGTTGCCGCGTCGGCTCAGACGCCGGCCTCGAAGGAAGTTGAGGCAGCTTATCCGGATGCGCATGCCTTGTATCTTGACCTGCATCAGAACCCTGAACTCTCTACGCACGAAGTGCAGACTGCAGCAAAGCTGGCTGGACGGTTGCGGGCGCTCGGCTATGAGGTTACAGAACATGTGGGCGGCACGGGGATTGTGGCGATTCTAAAGAATGGCGCGGGACCGACCGTGATGCTTCGAACCGAACTGGACGCGCTGCCGGTGGAAGAGAAGACCGGGCTGGCTTACGCGAGCAAGGTTCACACCAAGAATGACGCGGGGCAGGATGTTTCCGTGATGCATGCCTGCGGACACGACGTGCACATGGCGTCGATCGTGGGGACGGCGGCGATCATGGCGCACAGCAAAGACACGTGGCGGGGAACTCTGATGCTGATTGGGCAGCCGGCCGAGGAGACGATCAGCGGCGCCAAGGCGATGCTCGACGATGGATTGCTGACGAGATTTCCGAAGCCTGACGTGGCCGTCGCATTGCATGTAGGGAACACGCTTCCCGCGGGGAAGGTCGGAATTATTCCTGGAGTCTACAACACGAACGCGGACTCGCTGCGGATCACGATTTACGGCAAGGGCGGACATGGCGCGGCGCCGCAGACGACGATTGATCCCATTGTGATTGCGGCGCGGACGATTCTGTCGTTGCAGACAATTGTTTCGCGCGAAGTGAAGCCGGGAGAGCTGGCGATCGTCACCGTGGGTTACATTCACGCGGGCACGAAGAATAATATTATTCCGGATCAGGCTGAGTTGGGGCTGACGGTCCGCACCAACAAGCCGGAGGTGCGCAAGCAGGTGCTGGCAGCCATCGCACGAATCACGAAGGAGGAAGCTGAAGCGGCGGGCGCACGGCCGCGGCCTTTGATTGAGCACTATGAGGGCACGGATTTGGTTTACAACGATCCGGCGCTGGCCGAGAGGATGAAGGGGACGCTGGAAGCGGCACTGGGCAAGGATAATGTGGTGATCGAAGAGTCGATCACGGCGTCGGAAGATTTTTCTTACTACGTTGCTCAGGGCATTCCGGGGTTTTATTTCAGCCTGGGTGGAGCGGACCCGGGGAAGTTTGCGGAGGCTAAGGCTGCGGGGACGTTGTTGCCGTCGAATCACTCTCCGCTGTTTGCGCCGGATGCGGAGCCGGCGCTGCGGACGGGGATTGCGGCGGAGGTGGCGGTGCTGCGAGGGCTGCTGAAGTGATTACCGGAGCGGTCGTTGAGGAGAACGTGAAAGTCAAAGTCCCCGCCCTGTCTCTGCAAAGAGCGCAGAGACAAGGACGGGGCACCCTCGAATATGTGAACGACAGGCTTCCCATCGGCGGCCGCTAGCGACTCTTTAGGGCTTCCAGTTCGTCCAAGGTTCTGGGCCAGTCTGAGCCGAGGAGGCGGGACAGGCTGCGGTCGGCCAGGACTTTGCCGGCGGTTTGGCAGCGGGCGCAGTAGTTCGTTTCTTTGTCGGCATAGCGGATGCGCAGGACTTTGTCGCCGCATCTCGGACATGGTTCGCCGTAGCGGCCGTGGACCGCCATGCCTTCGCGGAAGGCTGTGACTTTTTCGGGGAAGGCGGCGGTGGCTTCGGCGCGGAGTTGGTCGATCCAGAGCTGGAGGGTTTGCTGCGTGGCGGCGAATAGTTTCTGCCAGTCGGGCGGCTTCATTTTTTGCGTGAGGGTGAGCGGGGAGAGTTGCGCGGCGTGCAGGATTTCATCGGAATAGGCGTTGCCGATGCCGCTTAACAGACGCGGATCGGTCAGGGCGCGCTTGAGGGTGTGATTTTCGGCGGTGAGGGCGGCGCGGAACGAATCCAGATCGGCGGAGAAGACGTCGATGCCTCCGGCGTCGAAGGAGTGCAGGTTCTCCTCGCCGAGCACTACGTGCAGGGATGCGCGGCGTTTGGAGCCCGCTTCGGTGAGGACCAGAGAGCCGTTGGGGAAGTCGAAAGCTGCGAGAGTTTGTCGGCCGGCCAGCTTTGCGTCTTTCGCACGCCAGTGCAGGCGTCCGGCGATCATCAGGTGCAGGACCAGCCAGAGATCGTTCTCTACGCCGATTGCAATGCGCTTGCCGATTCTTCGCAGTTCGCGAACGACGCGACCTTCTGCATCGGAAAGCGGTGGTTGCGCGGTGCGCAGGAGGAAGGCGCTCTGCAGCCGTACGCGCTCAAGTGGCTGACCTACGATGCGGGGTTCGAGTGCGGTGAGGTAGGCGGAGATGTCGGGGAGTTCCGGCATGGGTATAGGTTGCACGTGGAGGGAGGGGTTTGGCAACGTGGCGCGTCGGCCGTCCACCGGGGCTAAAGCCCCCATTATCTTTTTGGTCTTTACGCGGCGCTGAAAGCGCCGCTCTTCCACGTCACTGCATGCTTCTAGCACATCATTGCGGGCTTCTAGCTGATCTGCTGCAGAATCGCCTGGGCGGCTGCGGCGGGGTCGGTGGCTTCGGTGATGGGGCGGCCGACGACGATGTGGCTGGCTCCGGCGGCGACGGCTTCGGCGGGAGTGGCGACACGGGCTTGATCGGCGTGGCTGGAGCCGGCGGGGCGGACGCCAGGAGTGACGATGGCGAAGTTGTGGCCCAGTTCGGCGCGCAGGGCGGCGGTTTCGCGGGCGGAGGTGACGATGCCCTTGCAGCCGTTGTCTAAGGCCAGCCTGGCTAGGCGCAATACTTCCTCGGGCACGGTTCCGCGGAAGCCGACTTTTTCCATTTCGCTTTCATCGAGGCTGGTGAGCACGGTGACAGCGAGCACAACGAGAGCAGGGTTGTTGGCGCGGGCAGCGTCTGCGGCGGCGTGGAGCATTTTGCCGCCACCCGAGGCGTGTACGGTCAACATGCTGACGCCGAGTTGCGCGGCTTCGTGCACGGCTGCAGCGACCGTGGTGGGAATGTCGTGGTACTTGAGGTCGAGGAATACGCGGCGGCCTGAGGCCACGAGATCCCGCACCACCTGCGGGCCCTGAGCGGTGTAGAGCTGCATGCCGACTTTGTAGGTGAGAGCCGAGGCGCCGACGGCCGCAACGATCTTCTGCGCGGCGGGCGCGGTGGAAACGTCCAGGGCAACGATCAGC
This sequence comes from uncultured Acidobacteriaceae bacterium, assembly GCA_963827005.1. GTDB lineage: Bacteria > Acidobacteriota > Terriglobia > Terriglobales > Acidobacteriaceae > Sulfotelmatobacter. The sequence continues at coordinate 624,621 of CAWGZD010000001.1, read as the reverse complement.
TTCTCGCGCGGGTCATTTCTCTGAGAATCGGCACCGCCGCGTCTCTGAGAATCGGCACCGCCGCGCGATGCGGAAGGGGTAAGGTTGGGAAGGGCCGACATCCCCAACAGTGTAGAGTGTTTAGCGGAGTTCCGCCACGGGATAGTTCGAGGCGACGGTCTGGTAAACCTGCCGGTGCTGAGTACGTGGCTTTACCAGATCCAGACGAACCCGCTGCACTCCGCGCTGCTCGAACTGAAGCACCTGGGCAGCGCCGTAGGATAGGTCGATAATACGGCCGGGAACGACTGGACCCCGATCGTTGACCTTGACCACGACTGCACGTCCGTTGCGCAGGTTGGTGACCCGCACGTAGCTTCCCAAGGGAAGCGTAGGATGGGCAGCGGTCATGTCGTACATGTCGAAATCCTCGCCGCTGGCGGTAGGCTTGCCGACGAAATACTCGCCATACCAGGAAGCTGTCCCAACCTGATACGGTTGATTTTTGCCGGTCTGGTTACGGAATTCGGGCTTGGCTTGAACCGCCCTAGTTTGGGCTGAACTGGCCTCCGAGTTGTTTGGGCCCTGAGCCGCTCCCAGGCCGACGATCAAAAAGGCGATCATCAGACCACGAGCTATACGTCCTCGCATTCAGTTCTCCTCGCATCTCAAAAGTCGTCCTAGCTAGGCTGTTTGGTTTAGCGTTATGTAAATGGTAGGGGGCTGGGATGGGGTTGTCAACCCGAAAGTGCATGACCTATGGTGACGTGGTAGTTATGGATATCTCACGTAACTTGTTGTTAATCATGAGTAATACGAAACATGTCACTCAAAACAATGAAGTTAGATGTTTATCATATGGTAAATACTCAGCCCGCTGTAGGCTGGGAAGTATTTTCATCCTCAATGGATTCAGTGACTTACGGGAGATTTGTTGTAAGTTGTTTATCCTTAGCATTTTAGGTACAAGATTGCAGGCAGCAGAGGGCATTTTTTGTGACGCTCATGGCTGAGAAACCACCTGTCGTGTTGACCATCGCTGGCTTTGACCCCTCGTCAGGGGCCGGTGTGACGGCTGATATTAAGACGATTGCGGCCCATGGATGCTATGGAGTGGCTTGCATTACAGCAATGACGGTGCAGTCGACGGCAGGAGTTTTGCGGGTGGAAGCGGTTGACCCGGCGCTGGTGACCGAGACGCTGGAGGAGCTTACCCGCGATATATCCATTGCAGCGGTGCATATAGGAATGCTGGGCACTGGAAAGGTAGTAAAGGCAGTGGCGGAGTTCCTTGGCCGGGGAGCGGGCAGGGGCGGTTTGGGCAATAAGTTACCCAATATTGTCCTGGATCCGATCCTTAAGTCCTCCTCAGGGGCGGACTTGCTGGATGCTGCGGGAACCAAGCTGCTGATCGAGAAATTGATCCCTCTGGCCGATGTGCTTACTCCGAATGTGGACGAGGCTGCGGCCCTGACGGGCTTGAAGGTGACGGATCTTGACCAGATGCGGTCTGCGGCGGCGAAGCTCCATGAGATGGGTTCGGCGGCGGTGGTGATTACGGGCGGGCACCTTGACAAGGCGATTGATCTGTTGAGTTTTACGACGAAGCACGGAGTTGAGCAGGAGGTTTTCAAAGCGGAGCGGCAGCGCTCGAATTCAACGCATGGAACGGGGTGCGCGTTCGCCACGGCTATGGCGTGCCACCTGGCGCTGGATCGAGGATTGGCCGAAGCAGCCTTGCTGGCCAAGACCTATGTGACGGCGGCAATTGCAGCGGGACATCCCGTAGGCCGGGGAACCGGGCCGGTGCATCATCTGTACCGCATGCACCAGCAACGGCGCGCTGCTGGGACGGGAACCGAATCGTGAGGATGGGCTGGGGTGTAAAGACGTAGATGGACTACTCGGTGTCGCTAGCTTGTTGGGTCGTCGTCGGAGGGCTTTTTCAGCAGAATGCCGGCGACAAATGATGCGGTAGCGGCGAGCAGCCATTCGATGCGCCACATCTGGATGGCCTGAAATTCGGCAAGGGTGGAAGCTTTATAGAAGAGGCTGACGCCTAGGGCTCCGGCCACGCAGCCCAAGCCGATCATGAAGGCGATCAACGCCCCAGTGGGCAAGCCTACCCAGCGCTTGATCTCATGGAAATGCAGATAGTGCAGCCAGCCGGGGAAGGACAGTTCGCTCCAGGCTTCGGCGAGAGAACCGAACCACGAGCCTAGCCACGCGAAGCTCCGGGTCCACAGGCCAGGCGTCGCCGAGGTATCCGCGCCTTCGATCGACATAACGGGACGGCGCCGGCCGCAGGTGTGGCAGAACCGGGCGCCGATCATGAATTCAGTACCGCAATCGGCACAGGCCTCGGCCATTTCTACGGGCGCAGCCGGGAGTATAGCCTCCACGACCGGATCGAGCACGGCCGGGGACCGCCAAAACTCCTGCTGCGCCTCTTGAACCACTTCAGCCATATCTAGGAACGCTTAGTTCTGAGAAGGCAAGCCGACAGCCAAAGCGGGTTGCCGACTAAGGTGTTTTCAAGTCAGATACTTGTGACGCTACGACGAAACCTGCTGCCGAGGCTCCCGCGCAATTATTACCGGCAAACTCGTAAAGATGCGCCGGTTACTCCGGTTTTTCGTCGTCGACTCCAGCAAATTATAGGGGCAAGTGCGGAATGCATCCAAGAATTGTTGAGTATCGCGCGATGATGCCTTTGGTTCATGCCGTGCATCAGACACAGATCAGCTAGACTAAAGTGCAAGGACGAACGGTGGGGATGCAGTCGACTCGGATATTGGTGAGAGGGTTGGTAGGTAAGAGCCTGCTTTGGTCCCTTGTCATCGTTTGCATCGCGTGTCTCGCGTCCGCCCAAGCCGGCGCTCAAACTTATGCTACGGGGGCAATAGTAGCTCCGTCTGTCCCCGCTGCCGGCGGGGAGCACGATCCTCTGGTTGATGCTGCCTTCGAGCATTTCTATAACCTCGAGTATGACCGGTCGATCCAGGAGTTCGAGAAGGTGCTGGAGCGGCGACCGGACGATCCTGCGGCGATCAATCACTTGCTGACGACCATGCTGATGCGCGAACTCTATAACATGGGCGCGATGAATTCCGGGGAGTATGCCAACGATAGTTTCGTCGGCGATGCCCATCGCAGCGCGGATCCCAAGGTGAAGGAGCGGATCAAACAGCTCGTGGACCGAGCGGAGGGTCTGGAAGAGCAGCGGCTGAAAGGGAATCCGAACGACGTGGCCGCACTGTATGACCGGGGAGCGACGCGGGCGCAGTTTGCGCTGTATACGGCGCTGGTCGAGCGCGCGTGGTTCTCCGCGCTACGCAATGCCGTGGGCGCGCGCCACGATCACGAACGCGTTCTGGAACTTGACCCCGGCTATGTGGATGCCAAGCTGGTCGTGGGGACGCACAACTACGTGATGGGCAGCCTGCCGTGGAGCGTGAAAGCGGCGGTGGCTCTAGTGGGGCTGAGCGGAACGAAAGAAAAAGGCCTCGAATACCTGCGCCAGGTGGCGGACAGCAGCGGCGAGAACGCGGTTGACGCCAAGGTTGTGCTGAGCGTGTTTCTGCGGCGCGAGCATCGTTACGATGAATCGCGGGTGCTGATGCACGAACTGGGAGTGCGTTATCCCAGGAATTATCTGTTCCTAGTGGAGGAAGCCAACCTGTTTCGCGCCAGCGGTCACCCGCAGGAGGCCGCGGCAGATTATCGCAGGGTGTGGCAGAACGGCCGGGAAGGGAAGTACGGCACCCTGCACTATGAGTTGGCGGCGTGGGGCCTGGGCGAGTTGCTGCGCAGCCAGAAAGATTATGCTGGAGCGGCGGCCGCGTATGAGATGGTGAGCGAAGCGCCGGATCCGGATCCGGAGACTTTGCAGAAGGCCAACCTTGCCGCCGGCGAAATGTACGACTTGTTGCAGAAGCGCGAACTGGCGATGAAGAAGTATCAAAGTGTGCTGGCGGAAAACGCGAGTACGCCTCCGGCGGAAAAGGCGCGCGAGTATATCAGGGAAGCGTACCGGGAGTAAGGGGTATTCCGATCTCGCCGTGGCAGTCCTCCAAGACTATCTTTCCCCGGAGCGCGCGGACCGAGCTTTGAGCATGGATTTCACCGAGCAAACGCCGCTCGGCGTGAACGGCAGCTTTTTGGGCGACGCAGCTACGAAGCCGGTTTGCCCAGTCGATCAATCGGTCCCCGATGTCGATGTCGGTGCGCATGCGTTACTCCCAGGCTTTAACTGTCTCATGACGGCGGGTTGTCGGGCGGCAGGAGCACTTGGATTTCCGCGACGATTCGAGGTCGGGGCCAGGGAACTTTCCGGCTACAATTGCGTATTCTCTTGTAGAGCGGGGAGGGAATGACTATGTACTGCAACTATTGCGGCAAAGTGATTCAGGATGACGCGGCGGTTTGTGCTTATTGCGGTATTCGCGTGGGGGCGTCGGTGGCCCGCAAGCGGCTGGTGAGGCCTCGGCAGGGGCGCAAGATCGCTGGGGTTTGCCTTGGCTTTGCGGAGTACTTTGACATCGACGTAACTTTGGTGCGCCTGGTGTGGTTGATTGCGTCGTTCATGACCGGCATCGGCCTGCTCGCCTATCCCATCGGCTGGATCGTCATGCCGGAAGAGCCGCTGTTGCTGGCGACGGCGCCTGTGGGCGCGCAAGGCGTGACCAATTCCTAGATCCGGACCAGATGCCACAGATCGCCTTTCAGCAAGTAAGGAGCGGTGACGCGGAGATTGCCTATCGCGTCGTTGGCGAGGGTCCTCCTGTCGTTCTCCTGCATCCTTTCCCTGTGAATCATGAATTCTGGATGCCTGTGGCGCAAGCTTTGGCTACACGGTACCGAGTGATTCTCCCCGACATGCGCGGCCACGGCGATTCCGGCGTGGGGGAGGGTCCTGCCACCGTGGAGAAGCACGCCGCCGATATTGCGCGGGTGATGGATGCGGCCGATGTAGGGCGCGCTCCGCTGGTTGGAGTTTCGATCGGGGGATATGCGCTGTTCGAATTCTGGAGAAGGCATCGCGGGCGGGTAGCGGCGCTCGGGCTTTGCAATACGAAAGCCGCGGCCGATTCCGCTGAAGCCCGCGCCGGACGCCTGGCGGCTGCGAACGACGTTCTCGAGCGTGGCACGGAGCCGTTTTTTGAGAGCATGATTCCACGCCTGCTGGGCAGGAGCACGCGCGAAACACGGCCGGATCTGGTCGATGGCGCGCTGCGCATGATGCGGAAGATGTCTCCGGAAGATGTGGCGCAGGTGCAGCGCGGCATGGCGGAGCGTCCGGACTCGGTGGATACATTGAAGACGATCAATGTACCTACTCTCGTTGTGACGGGTGACGAAGACATTCTTACCGGTGTGAACGAAGCCGAACTGATGCGGCAGCATATTTCTGGCAGCCAGTTGCGCGTGATTCCGAAAGCCGGGCATTACTCGCCGTGGGAGCGGCCGGACGAGGCAGGCAGACTGCTGCGACAGTTTCTGGAGAATGCCGGCGGGTAGTGGGACACCCTAGCCGCTAGACCTTGAGGAAAATCCGTTTCCTCCACAGGAACCACAGCAGCGTCCAGCAGAACAACAGAGCTGCCAGCGAGTAGAGCAGGGAGGCATTCGCCGCGCTGGCGCCGAGGGACACCAACTTGGCCTGGGCCGCGTCGTGCCACATCACCGGGCCGTTCGGGCCCTTCACGGTGAAGGAGTATCCGGGACCGTAGACGAAGGAGTCGGCGACGAATCCGGCGATGGCGTTCATTCCGAATACAAGGATCGGCATGGTCCAGACGCCGCGCCACTTGCGGATTTCGAGCATCCAGTAAAGAGCCGCGAGGAAGACGAGCGCGAAGCCACCACTGAAGAGGACGAATGAGCTGGTCCAGAGATTCTTGTTGATGGGAAACCAGAGATTCCAAATCTCGCCCGCGACCAGCCCCAGAATTCCAGCGCATAACATGCGGATTGCTTTGGTTTCAGGACTCTTTTCCGATCGCAGCCAGTAACCTGTGAGCACGCCGATCAAGGTTGTACCGACCGCAGGGATGGTGCTGAGGAGTCCTTCGGGATCGCGAGTCTTGTCGTACAGATGTCCCATAAAAAGCTTGCGGTCGAGCCACGCGGCGAGATTGCGATCTGGGTCCATGAACGGAATGCTATGGCCGGGTACTCCAAGACCGGGGACGGGGACGAAGCGCAGGAGAGCCCAGTAACCGAGCAGACAAGCGCACAGCGCGAGGAATGCTCCACGGCGATTGGACCACAGAACCAGAATCGCAGCGGCAAAATAGCAAAGCGCAATTCTCTGGGTCACGCCTTCGAATCGCCAGGTGTGCAGGTCGAGGCCGATGATGGGCGAGGCGTTCACAAAAAGCCCGATGGCGATGAGGATCAGGCTGCGCTTGAAGGCGTGAAGCAAGATTTGCTTGCGCGATTCGCCACGCTGGAGGCGGGCGGCAAATGAATACACCATCGAAATGCCGACCAGAAACAAGAACGACGGAAAGATGAAATCGGCGGAGGTCCAGCCGTTCCATTCGGCATGTTTGATCGGGCCGTAAGCCAGATCGTCGCTGCCGGGGTTATCGACGACGATCATGCCGGCGACGGCGAGCCCCCGGAAGATATCGACGCTGAGCAGGCGTTCGGAGGACGGCTGGGGGGATTCGAGTGCGGGCGGCGCTGGGCCGTTGGCCGGTTTAGTTGCGGACATATAGTCTCGTCCAGTCTCGTCGCGAGCAAATATAAGCGACCTGTAAAGGCCTGTCACGGCGAAATGCATTGTGATTTTGCCTGCTGAAAATTCACTAGCTGCGCGCCTTGAGCTGGCTTGAGCAAAAGCAGATGACACGGGCGCCGAACGATTTGCTACAATCGTCGCGCCATGATTGATACGGTTTTAGTTGCCGGAAAGACGGTGGTTAGCGCCAAGGGCGACGGCCCAACTGTGGATGTGAGCGGTGCGGCGAGCCGCGTGTTTTTGCTGACTCTTGAGATCACGAAGATTATTGAGCAGGAGTCGCTCGAGGTCAGCGTCAGCGGTTCGAGTGATGGCGCGACGTGGGGGGCGAAGCCGATCGTTGTGTTTCCGCAGAAGTTTTATTGTGGCGAGTCTCCGCTGTTGCTTGATCTGACGGCGCATCCGGATGTGAAGTTGGTGCGCGCACACTGGGAGGTGGCGCGCTGGGGACGCGGCACGGAGACTCCGATGTTCGAGTTTGGAGTGAGGCTGAAAGAGATCCCGGCAGATGTACTGCGCGAAGCTGCTGCCGGGGCTAAGGCGCTGGCCTAAGAATTGACGACAGCGTTACTTCCTATCCTTCCTTTATATTGATCTCAAGATGAAAAGCGAGTCACACGTGATTGTGCGTCCAGCGCGCGGCGTGCGTGGGAGCGTAAGTCTTCCGGGCGATAAATCGATTTCACATCGTTATGCCATGCTGGCTGCGATTGCAGAGGGGCGGTCGCGCCTGGAAAACTATTCGACGGGCGCGGACTGCGCCAGCACACTCGGCTGTTTGCGTTCGCTGGGAGTGAAGTGGGAGCGCAAGGAAAATACAGGCAACGTGATTGAAGTGCAGGGAAGCGGGCTGACGTTGACTGCTCCGAATGAGCCGCTGGATTGCGGGAATTCAGGTTCGACCATCCGCATGTTGAGCGGTATTGTGGCGGGGCAGAAATTCGAGAGCGATGATGGCGGGGGATGAGTCGCTGTCGAGACGTCCAATGGAGCGCGTGATTACACCGCTCACGGCGATGGGGGCACGAATCACTGCGCAGAATGGGCGGCCGCCGCTGCGCATTGCCGGCGCGCGACTGAAGGGCATTCATTACCGGATGCCAGTGGCGAGCGCGCAGGTGAAGACTTGCCTGCTGTTTGCCGGGCTTCTGGCCGATGGAGAAACCCGCGTTGAAGAGCCGCTCAGGACAAGGGATCACGGGGAAGTGGCGCTGCGGGCTTTTGGGGCGCAGCTTGAACGCACGGGCCAACGAGGTGTGGATTCGCGGAGGCCAGAGTTTGCACGGAATTGACGCGCGAGTGCCTGGCGATCTTTCCAGCGCCGCGTTCTTTCTCTGCGCCGCCGCGCTTTTTCCCGGCTCGCAGTTGACCATCACCAGCCTGCTGATGAATCCGACGCGCGCGCGACTGCTCGACGTCCTGACGCAGCTGGGGCTGCGCATTTCTGTAACTCAACTGGAAGAAGTGCATGGCGAGTTGGTGGGCACACTGCAGGTTGAGGGAGGAAAGCTACAGGGCGCGACCATCGCGGGAGCCGATACGGCTGCCCTGATTGACGAGATTCCGGTGCTGGCGGCGATCGCTCCTTATACCGAACAGGGAATTGAAGTCCGCGATGCGAAAGAATTGCGAGTGAAGGAGTCAGACCGCATCGCATCCATCGCCACGAACCTTCGCGCGATGGGGGCGCAAGTGGAGGAGCGGGAGGATGGTCTGAAGATTCCCGGCGGGCAGACGCTTCACGGCGCCGAGCTGGAATCGTTTGGAGATCACCGCATCGCCATGGCTTTCAGCATTGCTGCGCTGCGGGCTCAGGGAGACACTCTGATCCGCGGCAGTGAGTGCGCTGCCATTTCTTATCCTGCATTTTTCTCTGCGCTGGAAAGCTTGATCGAGCGCTGACTCCGTCGCAACTCATCGTTTCTCCCATCTAAATTGTCTACTGAGCCGAAGCCGGGTTACTTCCGTTCGGTGACCGACGTGATCTAACCAGCCTGCGCCAGATTCGAAACAATGGGAGTTCATGCGCTCGAAATCGCTCATGCTCGCATTGCTTCTGTTTGGCGCGGCGGCCTATGCCGAAGAGCCGAAGGCGTACCAGAGCGGCGAGTTGTTGCAGATGGATTCGGTTCGCTGCGGCGGGGAGAAAACGCAGGAGCTGCTCTGCCAGGAGTATCAGCTGCAGACCGATAAGGTGGTGTATCGAATCCGTGCCCGGGAGATGAAGCGTTCAGTGCTTCTGCCGGTGGGCGAGCGACGCACAATTCCGGTTCGCAAAAGAAAAGATGCTGTTGCGAGTGGACGCCGTGGACGGCAAAGAGCGCGAGTACGTTGTGGTATCGATGAAGCCGCGTAGCAACAGCACGGCCGACGCCAGCCCGGTTCGGCTCAACCATCTGCAGTAGTATCCTCAGTCTCTTCACCTTCAACTCGCGAATCCAATTGCAGATTCAATTTGTCCGATTCCGCGGGTCTTTACTGGTCTTTGCAGTTGCCCTCCCGAGGTGCATGGGTGTGTGGTAAAGTAGTCGCGCCCACGAATTGGCCGGGTTTGTCAGCCCGGGGCCGGTTCACTCGCCACCTCGAAATCCAGAAGGAGTCCGCCATGGCCACTCTCCGCGACGTTGTGAAAGACCGCAAAGTTTACTCCATTGACGCTGCCACGCTCCGTACTGGATGCTGCGCGTTTCATGATGGAACACAACATCGGCGCGCTGCCCGTGCTCCGCAACGGAGAACTGGCCGGCATTTTTTCCGAGCGCGACATTATGAACCGCGTAGTCGCCGTGGGCCGCACCCCGGGACATACCGCCGTGTCTGAGGTCATGACTGCTAATCCCCGAGCCGTGGGCTTGGACGAGACCATTGAAGAGTGTCTTTTCATCATGCACGAGTTCGGCTTCCGGCACCTGCCTATTGTCGAGGGGAAAGAGCTGAGAGGGCTGGTTTCGCTGCGCGACATCGTGCTCCGCCAGGCCGCGGAGCTGGAGCGCCAGGGGCGGCGAGCTTCCTGAAGCGGGCTTCGGGCTTTGGCTTTCGGGGCTTCAGGTTATTGCATTGGGCCGCGGATTTCTTTATCGACTTCTGTGCTTGCTTAGCTCGCAAGGATTCAGCTTCAGGCGATTGCGAGTCCCGCCGAAGCCCGAAGCCCGATAGCCGAAGCCCAATTCACTGCCGTTTCTGCAACAGCAGTTCCCCTTTCTCGGGGGGAAGCTTGAAGGGGAACTCGAAGATTTTGCCGTCGAGCGGAACGCGTAACACGAACTCTTCCTGAGCCTTCCATCCGCCGAGCCACTTGCTTTTGGTGCTGAAGAATACCCAGCCACTCACTTCCGGATGCGCCCGGTCGAGGAGTGCAGGGCGGAGGCTATGCTTACCGAGAAACTCGATCAGTTCCTCGGCACGTTTCCGGTAGTCCTGCAGGCTTGCCTCGCGAACCTGCTTCCTCTCGGGATGCTTCTTGACTTCTCTTCTGACGTCATCGTCAAGTGCATCGGCATCAGCCTGAATCTTCTGAATGTAATCGTCCGGATCGAGCGCGGGCTGCTCAACTTTGAAGTGCTTCATGAATTGCAGAGTGATTGGGGCCGCGCTAGTGTCCAGGCTACCTGCTCCCCGGTAGAAGATTCGCAGCTGAACTCCGAAGATGGGATCGCCTGGGTTAGGGTTGTGGGCAATCTTTACTTCGCGGGCGTCCACGGCTAGGATGATGCCTACGCTTCCCGACCACAAGCCGTAACGATACTTGCCGTCTTCGTCGGCGGAAAAGGTGCATCCCGGCAGCTGTTCGCTCCAGCGGACGACGGGCGGGGCGGGAGTCCTCTTAGCGTTGACTTTGTCTTTCTCAGGGCTACCCTGAGTTCTGGCGTCCTGGTCCCTACTATCGAGGCTGGGCGCTGAGCTCACGGGCGAGGCCGGGACCGACCGTGCCGAGGCCTCGGAAGAGAAGGCCATTCGGCAGCAAATTGTGCCAGCACAGAGGAACAGCAGTGCTGGACGACGCCACGCAAAGTTCCACTGCCGCAACATGAATCGAAGGCCTGTCTTAGTTCGCCGTATTCGCCGTGATTACTGTTACGCTGACGGTGGCCGCGTCAGTGCTGGGCGGAAGGTTGCTTGGTCCCGCACCGTTTTGATCGGTCGCGGTCAGCGTGAAGGTGTACGCGTTATCCGGAGTGATCTCGCCATTGGGCGCCGTGGTGCCGATGGTCGAGTTGCACGCCGGCATCAGCAGCAATCCCGCGGCTACAGCTACCAGCAGAAGCATCCCCATCAGCTTTCTTCTTTGCTTTCCGCCGGCGCACGTTCCCAGCAGCGCCAGCCCAGGTAGGGCCAGCCAGAGCGCGTAGAAAATTCGCGGTCTCGACAGTTTGGCCGGAGCGGACGCGGGTCCGAAGCTGGTGATAGTCAGAACGGATGACGGTGGAAGGCCGTTGCTTACCTTCACGGTTGCGGGAAGGAACGAGCAGTATGGCGCTGCCGTCACGACCGGCGTGACCGAGAGGCAAGAGAGTGTGACGTTTCCGGTGTAGCTTCCGATCGGCATCACCGTGACCAACGTCTGCGCCGTGCTGCCGGCGGGAATTGGGCTTGGAATCGCAGTGGTCGGCGTTACCGTGAGGGTGTAATCCTCGGTGAGGTCCGCTACGTTCAGGTACAGAATCACGGTTTGCGTTGCGGCGCCGGAAGCCGTCCCGGTGATCGTAATCTGGTAGGTGCCCGCCAGGGTGGGACTGACTGTGCCGCCTGTGGTCGTAATCGTCAGCGAGGGACCGTTAGCTGGCGGCGTTTCGACATCTGGACTTACTGTGCACACCGGCAGACTGGTGGTGACCTGCTGGTTTGAAGTCACGACGCAGGACAACGACACCGGATTGTCGAAGCCTCCGGTGGCCCCGAGATCGATGGTGGCGATGGAGGATCCGCCGGGATCGACGGTTGGCGGGTGCAGCGCGGTTGGAGTGAGGGTAAAGCCCTGCCCATAAGCGACGGATGCTGACGCTGCAGAGAGAATGGAGAGCAACGAAGCGAAGATGATTGCGCGCACGAACCGCTTGGGATTGACCATGAATGGATGAGAACTCACTACCTTCGATTCCTCCAACGGCGCAAAAGCTGCCCGCCTCGGCCCAAAAGAATGCCGCCTGCTTAATCAGCCGCAAGATGATGTATTACGCGAAAGGCCTCTCGCAGAATGCGCCAAAGAGAATCTTAGACTAGAGTTGTCGATCCTGCCAATCTGTGGCGATGAGGATTGGAAAAAATAAGGCCGCCTGCTGAGAGAGGCGGCCTTGTTTTTCGAGTCTGGTTCAGTTGACTGTGAGGGTTATCTGAGTGGAGGCCGTTGTCGCGTTCGCGTCGGTACCCGTTCCGGTGATGGTGACGGTGTAAGCGCCAGAGGGCGTGCAACCCGGACAGCCGCCGCCGCTGCCGCCGTTGTTGCTGCCTCCGCAAGCCGGCATGAGGAACAGAGCAGCCATGACCATCGCGACCATCAGGAAGCCCAGCACTTTCTTGCGCCGCGAGCGGGAAGAGCTGAAGCCCATCCCTACCAGCGACAGGCCCATGACAGGCAGCCACGTCGCGTAGAAGACCTTGCTGGGACGGAACGCCGCAGCGCTCGTCCCGGTCGTGGTGATCGTGAGCGCGCTGGTACTAGTCGGCGTTACCGAGTCAGGAGAGAAACTTGTTGTGCTGCACGCTGGCGCCGGAGAACCGCCGCCGCTGACGGTGCAGCTTAGGTTGACTGGGGAACTGTATCCGTTGAGCGACGTCACCGTGACGGTTGACATTCCAGAGGCGCCCGGAGCAATTGCCGCCGGCGCTGAGGCTGTAATGGTGAAGGTGGGCCCCTGCGCGTATTTGACGACGAAGGCGTCGCTGCCGCCGCCACCATTGGCCGCCTGGAAGGGTGAGGTCGTCGGGAAATCCGTAGAAGCGGTATTTCCGGTTACGTAGATGATAGCCCCGGAACTGTTTACCGCGATGGCTCCGTAATCGCCGCCATCGTCTTCGTCCTGCGAACCTCCGAGGTAAGTGGAGAAAGTCAGAGCCGATCCGCCCGAGTTGATCTCGCTCACGAACGCGTCGAATCCGCCCCCGGTAGCCAGTTGAGTTGGGTTCGCGGTTGGAAAGTTACTCGAAATCGTCTGGCCGGTCACGTAGGCGATGTTGTTGCCATCGATCGCGATGCTTGCGCCCACGTCCTGCGCGCTGCCCCCGAGGAACGTCGAGTACAGAAGAGCGCTCCCGGTGGGGTTCAATTTTGTAACGAATGCGTCACTCGTGCCGCCCCCGTAAGCTGGTTGCAAGGGCGACTTCAGCGGGAAGTCCGTGTCCGATCCGGTGGACCCGGTCACGTAAGCGTCGCCTGCTCCATCCACCGCGATGCCGTCGCCGATGTCAGCGTCGCTGCCGCCCAGGTAGGTGGAGTAGACGTACGCAGTTCCTGCCGCGTTGATGACCGTCACGAAAGCGTCGGAAGTCCCGCCGCCGTACGTGCCATGCAGCGCCGCATGCAGCGGAAAGTCGGTCGATTCCGTCAGTCCGGTCACGTAGGCATTGTCGCTCGAGTCAAGAGCAACCGCATTGGCGGCGTCGCCGCTACTGCCGCCGAGGTAAGTGGAATACACCGGGACGTTGCTCGAACTCCATACCGTCACGAACCCATCGGCCGGTCCGCCCAACGATCCTTGAAGCGCGTTTGCAGTCGGGAAGTTTGCGGAAGTTGCCTCGCCCGCGACGGCATAAACCCCGGTCGTTTTGTCGAGAGCGATGCCAAAAGCTACGTCGTCAGCAGACCCTCCCAGATAGCTGCAGTACGTAAGCGTTCCGCTGCTGGAGATCTCCAGGACAAAGGCGTTCTCACCGGCGCCAGATCCAATTGCTTTCTGAAATGCTCCCGAAGTCGTAGGGAAGTTGGCTGAGGTTGTACCGCCCGCGACGAACGCATTGTTGGAACTATCGAGCGCGATGCCGTTTCCGCTGTCGGTACCGCTGCCGCCTACGTACGTTGAGTAGATCAGGCTTGTTCCATTCGCAGCGATCTCCGTTACAAAGACGCTAGCGGCGCCAGGCAGAGCGCCGGTCGTACCGGGGAAACTGGCGGACGCCGTCTGTCCCGTCACATAGGCATTGCCGCTGCTGTCGAAAGCGATGGCCTCGCCTTCATCAGCACCGGCGCCGCCGAGGTAAGTCGAATATTCGTAGCTGACCGAGGGATCGATCACCAACTCGCGGTTGTGGTCATAGGTGCCGAGCTTGAAGCTGACGTTGCTGGCGTTCAGGGCGAATTGCGCATCGACGGTTTGCCGAGCGCCATTTTGTTCCTGGTAGGCGACGGGCTTGTGCAGTACGACGTCACCCGCTGCGGAGGCGATTACGAGGTTGCCGGCGTCGTCAGTCTTTAAGCCTTGTGCGCCGGTGAAGTGAAAACCGATGGGTGCGGGATTCGCGCCGGCGGCGACCACGAAATCGAATTCGGTTTGGCGTTCCGCACCGTGGTAAGCGAGGTTTACGCCAGGGTAAACGTCCTGGTAAGAGACGCGGGCGTAGTGCGGGACGCCGCTGCGCCATTGGCTTGGTTCATTGCCGATAAAGTAGTTGCTCTTGCCGGGAAGCAGGCCGCTGGCCGCCACCTGCGCCAGCGAATTTGCGCCGACCAGTTGCATCCTGATCACGGCGGTCGAATCCTTCTCTGACTTCTTTGTGCGCTGCTGCGAATTGCTGTGCAGAGCCGCCCCGCGGCGAACCGAGGAGGGCGCACTCGCCGACCGGGAATGCAGAGAGAACACCGCATCATTCGCCGTCAGGAAAAGCGTGTATCCGTTGCCTCGCGCGAGGTACTCGACCTGGGCATCGGTTTGCCCCTGATTTTTTTCAAAGGCCAAGGGAAGCGCGGCGACGCTGGCCTGAATTCGGCCGCGCGCGGCGGCGGTGACGGTTCCGGGCCGGGACGCATCGGAAGCCTTGCCTGCGGCGCCACTACGCGAGGCTGGAGAAAAAGCAAGCAGGGCGAGGGCAACAACCGCTAATATGGGGACCACGCAGAAAGCACAAACCCATCCTCGAGAGGCAGCTGGTTTTGACAAGACATCCTCCTAAAAGTTAGCGACACAAAGAACCTGGTCGTAGAAAAAGCGCTCGGCAGCGGAGCCCCAGTTTGCTCTGGATACTTGTTCTGGATCGCCCCATGCCTTCCATCAAGCATCAGCAAGTGTGAAACATTTTGCAGCTTGTTCGGCGAGTATGGCGCTCAAGACTCAGGTTGTCAACGAGTCTAGATAGCAATTTAGATACCACCCGTGCAAGCCTCAGAGCACCAGGCGGCGTTTACATCGCAGCGATTACGGCACCGTTCGCATGATCCCCAGACGAGGCTTAACTCGACCGAAAAGTCGCGCAAAAAACCTGCTTAAAAGGGGAAACCTCTGCCGCATTGCCGGGCTTCACTGGTCATCTTGCAGAAGTTCGGGCGAGGGCACGGTCCCGCTTTCCGTTTGTTTCTGGCGCTCGGCCCGGCGTTCGTTGTCGATGCGGACCGCGGCTTCGAGTTCCTTTTTGCCTTCCTCTTTGCGGCCCAGGTGAATCAGCACCTGTCCTTTCACGTAGTGAATGTCGGTGCGGCCGGGATCGAGCTTCACGGCGGAATCAATGGCGTTCAGCGCTGCCTGATACTTTTCTTCCCGCTGGTAAACCTTAGCGAGCCCCACATAGGAATTCACCAGGCGGGGATCGCGGCGCAGAGCTTTGCGGTAGTTTTTTTCGGCGTCGCTATCCTGCTGCATGAGAGAGTAGACGTCTCCGAGAGCGTCGTAATTCAGCGCCAGATCGGGTTCCACCGCGGCGTCTTCCAGAAACTCATCGCGCGCGTGTTCGTAATCCTGTTTCTTCAGGTAGGCCAGACCCAGGTTGAAGTGAACGAAGGTCAGTTTGGGATTTGCGTGGGCGGCGGCCTGGAAATCGGCGAGCGCCAGGTCGTACTGCTCCAGGTTCAAGTGCGCCTTGCCCATGAACAAATGGAATTCAGGAGAGCCCTCGCCGATCCTGATGAGTTGCGCCGTTGCCTTCTCGTCCAGTTCTTTTTTTCCGGCGCGGTGGGCGGCGATCGAGAGCACGTAAAGATAACTCAACTGCCCGGATTCCTGCGCCCAGAGCGGTTCCAGCGTGTCGGCGGCATCGGCCCAGCGTTCTGTGAAGAAGTAGCAGAGCCCCAGCAGATGCCGGGGCTGCAGCGCATCCGGCTGATCGCGCACCACGGATTCAAAAGGTGGAATAGCTTTGAGATACTCGCTCTGCCGGTAGTAGGCGAGCCCGATGTTCAGCCGGATTCCCGCCACCTGCGGCAGCAGATGCTCCGCTTTCTCAAGAAACTCCAGCGCCTTGGTCCACTGCTTGCGCTTCATGTAGACGACGCCGAGATTCGCGTAGGCGCCGCCTAACTGGGGATTCGCCGCCAGCACCTGCCGGAAGTCGCGCTCCGCTTCGTCGAGCTTTCCCTGGTTGAGCGCATCCTGCCCTGCCTGGAAAAGTCGTGCAAGATCGGCCGCCGCTGCAGACGGGGCGACCGGCGCGGCATCTCGCGGCCCGGAGACAGCCCCCGGCGAAGAAGTCTGCGGCGGCATTGCCGTCGCCACTCCCGCCAGCAAGAGCCAGCTCACGGCTTTCAATCGGATGTGCGCGCTTGACACTAGTCTCAAGTCTCTGCTGTAGTGTCCGCCAAGCTCCGCATTAAATTCAAGCGCGGGGAAAGCAGCTCGGGATCTTCGCAGTGCCGCACTGTGATCTTGGCAAACCAGGCTTCTGCACTCCAGGCTGTGGCGAATAAGGGCAGAATTCGATGGTCACCATCCGCGATGTAGCGAAGGAGAGCGGGTTTTCCTCAACCACGGTCTCGATCGTTCTCAACGACGCTCCGCTGGCGCGCTACATCCCGGTCGTAACCAAGAAGCGCATCGAGCGCGCGGCGGAAAAGCTCGGCTACCGTCCCAATCAGTTTGCCCGGGCGTTGCGCAGCAAGCGCAGCCACACCGTTGGGGTCATGGTGTTCGACATGACCGATCCCTACTGCACGCTGGTGTTGCGCGGCATCGAAAACACGCTGTACCAAGCGTCGTACCTGCCCATCCTCACCGACGTGCATAACGAGCGCACCCGCTTTGAGCGCTATCTTGAGATGCTGCTCGACCGCCGCATCGAGGGCCTGGTCGTGCTCGCGAACTGGCTCTTTCTCGATATCAACCTGCTCGCCGATCTCGAGAAGAGCAGCATTCCGACTGCGATTATCGGCTGCGAACTCGAAGGGGATTCGATGAGTTCGGTCATCGTCGATAACGAAGTCGGGGGCTACCTGGCGCTCGAGCACCTGCACTCGCTGGGGCATCGCAAGATCGCGTTTATCCGCGGGCCGAAAACTTTGGCGGACAGTTCTCCGCGCTGGCGGGGCATTCGCAATAGCGCCAAGGATCGCGGCCTCGAGCTTGATTCCCGCCTGATCGTCGACTTGCCCGAATCGCGCGATCCACTTTCCAGCTTTGAGGCGGGCCAGGAACTCACCGAAGAGCTGATCAAACAGAAGCGACAGTTCACAGCATTGCTGGCCTTTGACGACATGACCGCCTTCGGCGCGATTCGCGCCCTGACCAAGGCCGGGTTGCGCGTGCCGGAGCATTGCTCTGTGATCGGCTTCGACGACGTCGCCCCCTCGGCTCTTTACACGCCGCCGCTCACCACCGTGCGCCAGCCCATGGAAGCGATGGGCTCCGGCGCGGTCGGTATTGTTCTTGAAGGCATCAATTCCGTGCTCGAAAAACGAGAAGTCGCCGCCCACCATCGCAAGGTAGCCCCCCAGTTGGTGGTTCGGGAGTCTACTCGCCCCCTGGCGTAAAACCCCGGGCCGAGGAGCCCGTTTGGGGAGGTCTTTGCCGGGGCGCCGCACTTTTTTCTTGACAGGAGACATACCACAAAAGCACTATTCATACGTTTTAATAAACTATCTGTTGGTTTTGGAGGAAGGCTGGAAGCAGCGTACTGCGGAGCCAGCGCTGGGAGGCCGTGGCCCTGCACAAACACGGCACTGCTGTTATGTTTTTGCGCGATCCGTTCGCGCATCAGGAGAAAAACTTGACCATGAAATCTCATCGTATGCTGTCGCGGATCGTGCTGGTGATCTTAACGTTGTGCGCGGCGGCCTGGGCCCAGGACACGGCCTCGCTTACCGGAACCATCACCGATCCCAGCGGCGCCGCCATCCCGAATGCGCAAGTTGCGGTGAGCAGCGCAGAGCAGGGAATCAGCCGAAAGGCCAGCTCGAACGGCAGCGGCGATTTCCTCTTCGCATCGCTGCCCATCGGTTCCTATGACTTGACCGTCAGCGCGAACGGCTTCAAGAAATACGAAGCCAAAGGCGTGATCTTGCGCATCGGAGAAAAAGCACGCGTGAACGTCTCGCTGGAAGTCGGGGCGACCACCACTGAGGTTGTGGTCCAGGGTTCGGCCGTCGCCCAGGTCGAAACACAATCCTCCGATCTCGGTGGGACGGTGACGGGCAAGGAAATCTCGCAGCTCGAACTGAACGGCCGCGACTTCAAGCAGTTGGTCACGCTGGTTCCCGGCGTCAGCAACCAGACCGGCGCCGATGAAGGCGGAGTCGGAGTTACCGCCAACAATTCCTTCAGCATCAACGGTGGCCGCGTCGAGTACAACAACTGGGAGCTGGACGGCGGCGACAATCTCGACAACGGCAGCAATAATACTCTGAACGTAACGCCCAGCATTGACGCAATCGGCGAAGTGAAAGTGCTTACTTCGAACTACGGCGCGCAATACGGCAAGAACGGTTCCGGCACTATCGAGGTTGAGACGAAATCCGGTACCAACAAATTCCATGGCGACGCTTACGAGTTCGTGCGCAACGACATGTTCAATTCGCCGGCATGGAATCAAGACGGAGTCACTCCACCTTACAAGAAGAATGATTTCGGCTACACCATCGGCGGCCCGGTTTACATTCCGGGCGTTTACAACAAGGAAAAGACGAAGACTTTCTTTTTCTGGTCCCAGGAGTGGCGACGAGACCGCGTGCCCTATACGTTCAATCAGTTAGTACCGACGGCTGCGGAACGAACCGGCAACTTCAGTGACGTTTGCGCCTTGGGAGCGGCTGATTGCCCAATCGACCCCGGAACTGGGCTGCCTTATCCAGGGGATCAGGTTCCTGTCAATCTTAGCGACCCCAACGTAAATGCATTGCTCACGTTGATCCCCGCACCAAATTTCGGTCAGGTAAACGTGCCCGGCAGCGCGCTGTTCAACGAGATTACATCCCAACCCACAAACTGGCAGGAGGAACTGATCAAGGTCGATCACAACCTTACCGGTAACGAACGCCTGACCTTCCGTTTCATCCACGATTCCTGGGACACCGTCAATCAGATTCCGCTCTGGACCAACGCCGGAAACTTTCCTACGATTCAGACCGCCTTCACGGGGCCGGGAGTCAGCCTGGTGACGCGGTTGTCATCGAGTTTCTCGCCTACGCTTTTGAATGAATTTGTATTCAGCTACACCACCGACCACATCACCCTCACCGACACAGGGAACTGGCAAAGGCCCGCTGGTACCACGTTTGGCGGCCTGTTCCCGGGCGCGGATCGCGGCGTGATGCCGGGAATCAACCTGGTAGATCCAGGCGGCGTCTACGGTAACTTTGGCGAGGATGCGGGCTACATTCCGAACGGGCCCTACAACTCGAACCCCACCTATAGCTACAAGGACAACGTCAGCAAGCTAATCGGCAAGCACAATCTTCAGTTCGGGGCATACTTTGAGGCGGTGCAGAAGAACGAGCTGGGCGGAGAGCTCGCGGCCGGCTCCTACCCTGGTTACATCACATACAACCCAACCATCGCGTCGACCACCACGCAAAATCCATTTGCCGACCTGTTGCTCGGGTATATGGCAGCCTTCGGCCAACAGAACGCAACCGTCAAGTATTACAACCGTTACAAGATCGTCGAGCCTTATTTCAACGACGACTGGCACATCACCAATCGGCTCACCTTGAACCTTGGCCTGCGCTTGAGCCTTTACGGCACGTACCGCGAGAAAGAGCACCAAGCCTTCAACTTTGACCCTGCCCGTTATGTGCAAGGCCAGACTACGGTCGACCCCAACACCGACATTGTCACCAACCTCACGGTGAACAACGGGCTGCCAACGGTTACGAATTTGCCGAACGGAATCGTGCAGTGCGGAGTTACTCCGGGAGTGCCGGTGGGCTGCATGTCGGGACATCTGTTCAACCCCGCGCCGCGCATCGGGTTTGCCTACGATCCGAAGGGAGACGGCAAGATGGCGATCCGAGGCGGATACGGTATTTTCTTTGAGCACGGCAACGGCAACGAGGCCAACTCGGAATCCCTGGAAAACTCTCCGCCGCTGGCTTATGCGGCCCAGCAGAATAATATTGTTGGCTACACGAACATTGGAGGAGCCGGCGGTACGGCAGCCCCTCAATTCCCGCTCGGCGTTACCGCCATCCCCACGTCGGCCCAGTACCCGTACGTGCAGCAGTGGCACTTCGACATTCAGCGGGAGATCGCTCACAGCACGGTGGGCACGGTGTCCTACGTGGGCAGCAAAGGCACGCACCTGACGCGCCAGACCGACCTCAACCAGCTTCATCCCACTCCGTCTTCGCAGAACCCGTATACGGCGGGTCAGGTTTACACTGGCGCCGAATGCGGTCAGGACCCCGATGCCTACGGCGTTCCGCAAATGGCGACGACGCCCAGTGGAGTGCTGGTGCCCTACACTCCAGGAGTGGCCGGAGGTCCGCCTTCGGGCCCTGCCGTCAACGTTGCCGTCGCCAACGGTTGCGTCGGCGCTGGTGCCGATCCCTTCCGCCCCTATCCGGGGTACGGAGACATCGCCAACATCCAGACGGCCTCGTCTTCGAATTACAACGCCCTCCAGGTTGCGGTGCGGCGCAGCTCCGGCGGTCTGGAATTGAATTTCGCCTACACCTACAGCCACTCCATTGACGATTCTTCGGACCGCTTTGACGGCAGCTTCACCGACACCTATAACCCTGCCGCCAATCGCGCCAGTTCGAACTTCGATGAACGGCAGGTGCTGAACTTCGGCTATGTGTGGGATATTCCGTTCTTCAAGAGTCCCGGGATTGCCCGCGCCGTACTCGGCGGCTGGCAATACTCCGGTATTACCAGCTTCAGCACAGGCTCGCCATTCAGCGTGATCTTTGACTCTGATAACGCTGGCGTGGGCAATGGAATTGGTTCCGCGTCTTATGCCGATCTCGTGGGCAATCCGAAGGCAGGTGTAGTTCAAACTCCCCTGGTTGGGTTCGGGCGGGTGTTCTATAATGCCGCGGCCTATGCTGACCCGACAGCTCTGACGTTCGGAGATTCCGGCCGCAACAGCCTGCGGAATCCCGACTTTATCAACTTCGACATGGCTCTGTTCAAGCATTTTGCCATCAAAGAGGCGGCGGCCATTGAGTTCCGGGCCGAGGCTTTTAACGTCTTCAACCACACGGAGTGGGCTCCCATTGCGGGCCAGGCTGGCGCCGGCGCGAATATCAACGGCTCCAGTACGAACACCATCGACACTACAGGGTTCCTCTATGCTGGCGGAGTGCACGAAGCCCGTATTCTGCAACTTGCGCTGAAGATTATTTTCTAGGTTTCCGAATCGTTGACGCACAAAAAAATCCCGGCCCCGAAGGCCGGGATTTTTATCTCGAGGCGCAGCGACGGGCGGCGTAGCAATGCGCCGGAGCCATTTATAATTCCTGCTCCATGAATCTCGGTCTGAAAGATCGTGTCGCGCTTGTAGCTGCATCCAGCCAGGGAATCGGCCGCGCCACCGCGGAGGCCTTTGCTGCCGAGGGTTGCCGCGTCGCCCTGTGCGCCCGCAATGATCGGACCTTGCAGGCCGCGGCGGAGAAGATTAGAAAGCAATCCAGCGTGGAGGTCTTTGCCCAGGCGTTAGACGTCACCGACGCCGCAGCCGTCAGCGGCTTCGTAGCAGCCGTGGCTGAGAAGTTTGGCAGCGTCGACATTTGCGTGACGAACTCCGGCGGCCCTCCCGCCAAAGGCTTTCTTGCTGCCACGCTTGCAGAATGGCAGTGCGCGCTGGAAGCCAACTTTCTCAGTACTGTCTACTTTGCACGCGCGGTGATTCCGCACATGCAGCGGAAGCGCTGGGGCAGAATCATCACCCTCACTTCGATTACGACCAAACAGCCGGTCGCCGATCTTGTGCTCTCGAATGCGGTGCGGGCCGCGGTGGTTGGACTGGTTAAGAGCCTGGCCAACGAGTTTGGCAAAGACGGAATCCTGGTCAACAACGTCGGGCCTGGATTCACCGCGACCGATCGCCTCAAGGAATTAGCCAAAGCCCGTGCCTCGGCTTCGGGAAAAAGTGAGCAGGAGATTTTCGAGGCTTGGGCCGCCGACGCTCCACTGAAGCGTCTGGGTGATCCCCGCGAAGTTGCTGAAACCATTGTCTGGCTTGCCTCCGAGCGCGCTTGCTACATCACCGGCCAGACCGTGCTCGTCGATGGCGGCGCGTACAAAGGCTTGTAGGTCACCACGGTTCGACACGGGGGAGCAGACGCATGCGAAAATCATGGCTTTCTGGAGCCGCGCTTTCTGGAATTGCGCTATCTGCCGTGATAGTGTCGTTCGCTCTTGGCATGGTTGCCGAACGTGTCTTGAATGGCGAGGGCGCGTCTTTGCAAACGGTTTACGCTCAGCAAAATGGCGCAATGGCAGGCATCGAGAAGTTGCATCAACTGGATCAACGGGTCACGCTGCTGAACGATCCAAAGGCGCTTCAGGAAGAATGGACGAACGATGCGGTGCGCTTAGAGCCCGATGGACCGGCCGATGTGGGCAAGGCGGCAATCTACGCGGCTGACCTGCGCTTTGTGAAAGAAAATCCCGAGTATGCCATCGTCAGTTACAAGCCGGACATTCGGGATGTACAAGTGGCGGCCGACTGGGCCTATGAGTGGGGCTCTTTTGACGCCGGAGTTCGCGAAGCCACCGGCAAACCAGTGACCCCAGTCCAGGGCAAGCTGCTGCGCGTGTTGCATCGAGAAAGCAATGGAGATTGGAAGTTTGCCCGAGTGATGGTGACCTTCAATGCGCCGGGTGACGACAAACACTCATGATCCCGTTGCGAGCGCCGGTGAGGCCAATCTATGAAACTTGAAGTCTTGCGCGGCTTCGTGGTTTGCATCGCCGCCGCCTTTCCAGTCTTTGCCGGCGCTCAGGCTCGACCGTTCCCTGGCCCGGACGTGCAGCAAATCTACCAGCGCCTGCTGCCGCAAATCGAAAAAATTCCTGCCTTTGACCACCACGCTCACCCCGGCTTCGCCGACGATCCTGATATTGACGCGATGGCCTCGGCTCCCGATACGAACCTTCCCCTGCGCACGCGCGGCGATAACCCTGAGCTAATCGCCGCGGCTCGAGCTCTGTTCGATTATCCTTACGATGATTTTTCTACAGAGCACGCGAAGTGGCTGGTCGCAAAAAAAGCAGAGCTGAAAAAGCAATATCCCGGCCCCGCCTACTTCAACATGATTCTCGACAAGCTCAACACCGAGAGTTCGGTGGCAAACCGCGTCGCCATGCCCGAGTACCTCGATCCCCATCGTTTTCCATGGGTGTTCTTCGTGGATTCTTTTATGTGGCCCTTCAATAACCAGCGCGAGGCCGCGCGCAATCCTGATGAAGCAGTCTACATTCCGCTGCAAGAGAAAATGCTGCACCGCTGGATGCAGCAGGAAAATGTGAGCAAACTGCCCGCAGACTTCGATAGTTACCTGAAGTTCATAAGCAAAGTCCTCGAGGAGAACAAGAGAAAAAACGGCATTGCCATGAAGTTCGAGGTCGCCTACTTCCGTCCTACGACGTTTTCCGATCCAACCCGCTCGCAAGCGGAAGATATTTATAAGCATTACGCGGCGGGCGGAGTCCCCAGCGAAAAAGATTATCGGACATTTCAGGATTACATCTTCCGCTTCCTGGTGGGCCTGAGCAGCCGCTTGAATCTGCCCGTGCACATTCACACTGCAGCTGGCATCGGCAATTACTTTAATTTCTCCGAAAGCAACATCATGAATCTGGAAAATGTGCTGCGTGATCCGCGCTATAGCAGCACCACGTTCGTAATGATCCACGGTGGCTACCCGTTGGAACGCGAGGCCATCTGGCTCGCGGCCATGAAAAATGTTTATCTGGATTCCTCGCTGGGCGAACTCATCCAGTATCCTTCAGCCTTCAAAGAGACGCTCAAGATGTGGCTGGAAACCTTTCCCGAGAAGATCACTTTCGGCACCGATTGTTTCCCGTACAATGAAGTTCTGGGCGCGGAAGAAAGCTATTGGCTGGGCGCCGAATCGGCGCGCACTGCGCTGGCCGCGGCGCTCGCCGAGATGATCTCGGAAAATGAAATCACGGAAGCGCGGGCTTTGGAGCTGGCTCACGGCTATCTGCACGACAATGCCGTGAAGCTGTATGCAGGCAGAGTCCACTGAGCGGTTACGTTCTAGGAAGCGAACGTGAACCAACAAGGTTGAACATGAAGAAGAAACTTAAAGCGAAGTCTTCCGCTGCCGGGAAGGCAAAAGCGAAGGCAAAATCAAAAGACGCGAAGTCTCATTCCCGCGCGCAACGCGCCGTCACCAAGCACGCCGCCAGCAAGCCTCAACTGCAATACGTGCCCTGGCACTCGATTCCGCTCGAAGATCTGAAGCCGCTACTGCAGCGCCAGTTCGTGGTTGGTCAGGAAATTATGCTGGCGCGCGTGCTCCTGAAAAAAGGCTGCATCGTTCCCGAGCATAGCCACCATAACGAGCAGCTCACTTACGTGCTTGATGGAGCGTTGAAATTCCAGATCGACGGCCGCGAAATCGTGGTTCACGCCGGGGAAGTGCTCTGCATCCCCGCGCACATGCCGCACCAGGCCGAGGCACTCGAAGATACGGTGGATCTCGACGTATTCAATCCTCCCCGCGCTGATTGGATCAACAAAACCGACCAATACCTGCGAGGCCGGAAATAATCTTGTCCATGCCTTCGTCCACCACTTCCGAGAAAGGGTCGGAGCCCGGCCTGCCAAAGGCTACTTTTCGTTTCCGCTGCATCGGCTGCGGGACGGTCGCAGACTCCGCCGCTCAGGATTTTCGCTGCGCGCAGTGCGGAAACCTGCTCGAGATCACCGATTCGTCCTGGAACTCCCGCAACCCCGCCGCATTGAAATCCCTCTGGCGCGAACGTCGCACCTTGAACGAAGGTCTCGATCTCAGCGGCGTGTGGCGTTTCCGCGAGCTTCTTCCTGCGCCCGCATCCGCGCAGCAGGTCGTCACTCTGCGCGAAGGCAACACGCCGCTCTACGAGCTTCCACGATCCTCGCGCGCCACCGGCGTCGCGCGCCTCTACGCCAAACATCAAGGCATGAATCCCACCGGCTCGTTCAAAGACGCGGGCATGACCGTTGCCGCAACCTTCGCCCGCCAGGCTGGATTCCGCTGGGTCGCCTGCGCTTCCACCGGCAACACGTCCGCATCCATGGCCGCCTATGCCGCGCGCGGCGGCATGCGCAGCCTGGTGCTTGTGCCCGATGGGCAAAATTTCCTGGAGCAAACTCTCGCAGTCTCTCGATTACGGAGCCCTCACCTGCCAACTCCGCACGGATTTCGATGGCTGCCTGCGCCTGCTGCAGGAACTCGTGCAGCCAGGCGCCCGTCTACCAGTTGAACTCCATCAACCCATTCCGTCTTGAAGGTCAGAAAACTCTCGCGCTCGAACTGCTCGAACAACTCGACTGGCAGCCGCCCGACCACATCATCGTTCCCGGCGGCAACCTCGGCAACAGTTCTGCAATCGGCAAAGCTTTGCTCGAAATGCTCGATCTCGGACTGATCCCGCGGCTGCCCAAGTTGTCCGTGATTCAAGCCGAAGGCGCAAACGCGTTGGTGCGCACCTTGCGCGAAGCTGGAGGAAAACATCTGGTCAGCGTGCAGGCGGAAACGCGCGCCACGGCGATCCGCATCGGCAACCCCGCTTCATGGGAAAAAGCGGTCAAGGTTCTTCAAGCCACAGGTGGCGCCTGCGAAGCAAGTGAGCGAAGTCGAGATCGCCCAGGCCAAAGCCGAAATCGGCGCCGAAGGCATTGGATGCGAGCCCGCCTCCGCCGTCACCCTCGCCGGCCTGAAGAAATTATTGCGGCAAGGTTTTGTGAAGCCAGAAGAAACCGTAGTCCTAGTCCTCACCGGAAGCCTGTTGAAGGATCCCGATTTCACTATGGAATTCCATCGTGGCGATCTTTTTCACGGCTCCCGGAACGAGCAGGAAAATGCGTCCTTGAATTCTTTCCGTCATCCTCCCGTCGTCCTTGATGCCAACCTGGACGCGGTAGTCAGGACTTTGGAGCAGGCAGAGAAATCCGCTCCACCCCACTCCAATGCCTAGAGCCAAGGCCAGAATGTCCAAGAAGAAGAACAAGAAGAAGACCCGCCGCCCGGCCGCGCTGCACCTGGCCCTCCCCGCCACCTCGGCCAATCTTGGCCCGGCCTTCGATGCCGCCGCTCTGGCCATGGACCTCTACATCACCATCGATGCCCGCCGCGCCCCCAGCGTTCTCCATCACCGTCACCGGACGCGACCAGGAAATCTGCCGGAACATGGAGAATCATCTGATCCTCAACACCTACCGCGAAGTTCTCCATGCCCAGGGCGGCCAGGTCGATTCCTCTGGCTCTTCGAATCAGCAATGAGATTCCTATCGGCAAAGGCTGCGGATCGTCCGCCGCCGCCCGCCTTGCCGGCATCGCTCTCGCGAATCACTTCGGCCGCTTGGGCTGGACCGACGCCCAGATCGTCGGCGAGGCTTCCCGCCGCGAGCACCATGCCGATAACGCCTCCGCCTGCTGGATGGGCGGCCTCACCGTCGCCCGCATGTCAGGGCAATCCGGGGTACAGGTCGTCTCGCATCCGTCCGAAAGGGAAGTGGCCGCTGCTGCTTGCCATCCCCGACCAGGCTTTGTCCACCGAAGAAGCCCGCCGCGTGCTCCCGGCCGAGTATTCTCGCGCGGACGCCGTCGCGAACATCCAGAACTCCATGTTCCTGCTCGCCGCCTTCACCCAGGGACGTCCTGACTTGCTCGCCGCTGCGCTCGAAGACCGCATCCACCAGCCTTACCGCGCTCCATTCTGCCCCCTGCTCCCCTGCCTGCAGGAGCTGAGCGGCACTCCGGGCATCCTCGGCGCCGCCCTCAGCGGCGCCGGACCGTCCGTCATCGTTTTTCTCAATCCCCGGTTCCCCCGCCCGGAAGGCGTGTAAAGCCGTCGCTGCCCATCTGGCCGGCCGTGGACTCCGCGCCGAATTGCTCCTCACTTCCATCACCCCGCGCGGCGCGTCGCCGCTGATCGGCTCTAATCCGGCTCTTTCCCGCCCACCACTAAAGTGCCATTTACCGGCTCCGGCCTTCCCGGATATTTTGGCTCTCCCCCCAAAACCGAAACTTACCCGTTTCCTATGTGTTTACAGCGATAGTGCGGGTCCGCTTGGATGCTCAAGCGAAGTTTCCTTGGGGATGAGTAGGGATGAAAGCGGAAAATGCATTACCAGATCCAGCCAAACCAGATCCAGCCCGGGAATGGTTCCGTCGAGCGTTGAGCAGCCCAGTTCCAGCAAGATCAGGTCGAGGAAGAGATCCAGAATTTTCTGCTGGCCCTCGATTCCTATCCAGCCCGCGTGCGCAAAGACCCCAGCGTCAACTTCCAGAAAGCACCTTTGCAGTTTCTTCGCTGCCCGCAACGACAACGATAAGCAATAGGAACTTCCGCACCGCGGCAGTGGTCGCCACTAATCGCTCAACCAATCTACCGGCTGGCCGGTGGCACGATCCCGTTCATGCGCAAATATTCCACCATCTGTCCGTAGTGGTCGAAGCCATGGCGAAACGCTCGTCGCCAGCCCCAGCCGCGTCACGGTTCCTTCGCCAAATGGACTCTTCACCGGCTCCACCAGATTCTTTTCATTGATCGTCTGAATCGCCTTGTGCACATAAACAAACGACGTCCTTCAAGTAGTTGATGATCTCCGCTTTGGTTTTCAGCGATGCCGGCCCGGACTCATCGCCCACGTCCACCGGAACCTTTTCTCCCAGAATGGCCGCCCCGAAAATGAAGTTCACCGCCGCTACGTGCTTTATCTGCTCGGCGAACGTCCGTACGCCCTTGAACTCGCCATTGCTCGGGGCGAATCCGAATTTGTCCTCAGGCATGGCTTCCGCCGCCGGAACAAACTCGCTGCTCCACATTCGAAACCGTGCGGTCCAATACTTGCGTGACCGTCCGGTGTTCGTCCTTCCTTTGTTGTCCTGCGTCGTACCAACCGCAACCA
This sequence comes from uncultured Acidobacteriaceae bacterium, assembly GCA_963827005.1. Lineage (GTDB taxonomy): Bacteria > Acidobacteriota > Terriglobia > Terriglobales > Acidobacteriaceae > Sulfotelmatobacter. The sequence continues at coordinate 596,453 of CAWGZD010000001.1, read as the reverse complement.
GCGCCAGCAAGCAGACCGCAGCCCAGCCCACATTTCTCATCACGATTCCTCCTTGGTTGGAAAGCGAATCTCTTTGGAAGCCCCCACCCTAATCCCGCACCACCACCGGAGCCATCTTCAACTCTGCTGCCGGCAAGCGGTGCCACAGAATGCCGCTCAACCCTACCACCAACGCCAGCGCCGACCAAGCGAGCGCCACCGGAACTCCCTGGCGCGCGGCCACTTCTCCCCAGACCACGCTTCCCAGCGCCATCCCTCCTTGCAGCACCAGCAGGTACATGGACAAGGCCCGCGCCCGCATTCGCGACGGACACATGGTCTGCGCCACTACATTGAAGCACGCCAGAATTCCAATCCACGCCGCACCCGCCGTGAACAGTACCGGCAAAGCCACCCGAACTCTGCACTTGTCCTGCCTCAAATGTCATGGCGGCGAACACAACGGTCGCCGCCGCCACCAGGCCATCGACGGAATAGCGCAATCGTAGCCGCGGCAGCAGCGCTGCCCCGGCCAACGCGCCCAATCCGAAGCACGTCAGCAGAAATCCATAACCCTGTGCTCCATGCGGTTGACAGATTACCGGGCAAAACGCCAAAAGCGAAGTCGCCCCCACGCTGAACGCCGCCAGTCCGAATCAATACCGATCGCACCTGAGGCGCGCCCTGAACGTAACGGAAGCCCTCCAGGATCGCATCCCGCAGCCGACGGTCGCCAGCGGTTCATCGCGGCGCGCGCCGCCATCGGTACAAGAAAAAAATCACTCCGAAGAACGAAGCCGCATTCAACAAGAACGACCATCCCGATCCCGCCGCCGCCACGACTGCCCCGCCCAGCGCCGGCCCGACCGCTCGCGCCACATTGAATCCCACTGAATTCAGTGCGACCGCCGATGCGTGCAGCCCGGGCGAAACAACTTCCGGCGTAATCGCCTGCCAGGCCGGATCGTTCATCACCGCGCCCAGTCCCAGCATGAAAAGCAGAAGCAACCACGGAGTCACTGCTGCGGCAAGGTCAGCACACCCAGACGCGGCCGCCGCTCACCATCCATCTCTGCGTGAACAGACAGTAGCCGCCGCCGATCCACCATGTCCGCCAGAGCGCCCGCCGGCAGGACCACAAAGAACACGGGAACTGCCGCCGCAGCCTGCACCAGGCTCACCATCAACGGCGAGGTCGAGAGCTGCGTCATCAGCCAGCCCGCCCCCACGTTCTGCATCCAGGTGCCGGTGTACGAGATCACCGCCGCGATCCACAACGACCGAAACAGCGGCTCCCGCAATGGCGCCCAGGGCGAATCAGCGCGGCGCGTGCCGAGCCCTCAACCGCCGGAATCGAAATATGATCAGCCAATCGAGCTCATACTCTATGTTATCTCGGTGCCCTCTGTGGTGAAGGTCTGTTCTTGAATGCCAGAAGCTACTCGGAAGACTTCGCCGCCCCAAACGGCCACTCCTGCCTCTCCACGCTCGAATCATGTAAATCACCACCCCCGCCAGCAAGATCACCACCGCATACCGGATCTCCTTCTGCCAGTTCTCGCGATTGAACAGGATAAAAAGAAACCCCGCAATCGCCAACAACGCCGGCACCGGATACAGCCACATACGAAACGGCCGCGGCAACCTCCGGACGCGTTATACGGAACACGATCAAACCAACCGCCTGCATCAGAAACTGCAGGATCAGTCGAATCACCACCAGTGCCGCGATCGCATCCCCCAGCCGCAGAAAGCAGAACATCGCCGCAACGACTCCCAGTGCCAGCAGCGAAACGTAAGGAAAGCGGTACACGCGGATGCACCTTGGCAAATGCCCGGAAATAATTTCCATCCAGCGCGGCCGCGTAAGGAACCCGCGAATACCCCAGCGTCAGGGAGAAGACCGATGCAAATGCCGTCACGATCACCAGTCCGGTCACCAGCCGCGCCGCCCACGCTCCATAAATTCTCTGCATAAACAGCGAAACCACGTACAGCCCGCTGTTGTTATGCCCCGCCTGCAGCATCTCCCGCCACGGCACAACGGCCAGAATGCACAAGTTCATCACTAGATATAGACAGGCGACCAGCAGAATGGAAAGCAGCAGCGCCCGCGGAATGTTCCGCTCCGGATCTTTCATTTCGTCGCCGAGAAAGCAGACGTTGTAATAGCCCCAATAATCATAGGTCGCCACCAGCATGGCCCCGCCCAACCGGTGAAGAACGCGTGCGACAGACTGAACGCTCCGGGCGGAAAATCGAACGCCGCGAGCGGCATTGAAGTGTGTCAGCCCGGCAAAGATGATCCATCCAATTGTTCCCATCACGCCCAACCACAACATTTTCGAAAGCCGTCCAATGACCGTGATTCGCCGGTAGAGCAGCAACACCGTAAATAAGCACATGACGATGGCCAGCACACGTTCCCGGAAACAATCCAGCTCACCTGCAGCGACCCAGCCAGCGGAATGTGCAGAGCCGCAGCTGTGCGCGGCGTAAACCGTTTCCAGGCCCGGCCAGTAATAGGCGGCGTAGCCCGCCAGCCCAATGCATCCGGTCGCAATCGACAGCGGAGCACTGAAGGAAAGTTGCCAGATAAACAGAAACGAAATCAACCTTCCCCATTTTTTCGGGCCATAAATCTCGCTCAGGTAGCGATACGATCCGCCCGACCCCGGAAACGCGGCGCCCAGTTCCGCCGACACCAGTCCGTCGCAGACCGCCAGCAGCGCGCCAACGATCCATCCCAGCATGGCCTGCGGCCCGCCCATCGCGCCCAACACCAGCGGCATGGTAATAAACGGCCCCACGCCGATCATGTCAATCATGTTGAGCGCAGTCGCGCTCCCCAGGCCCATGCCGCGGATCAGGCCAGGAGATCCCGATTTACTCTGCAGAAGGAGTCGACATTTCGTGGAAGAGACGAACGACCAGCGCCTAGCACGACCGCCTCTCATGCCCCGCACTCAACAGATTCACATACAACCGCACTGCTCCCGGCACGCCCGCAGGCAACTGGCGAAAGAATGCATATCCCGTGTAGATGTAAGTTCCCTTACCATACTGCGCCCGGAGCAGCCCGCCCTTCTGCGCATCTTCGCCCGGATCATGGCAGCCGAGCAGCGGCTTGAAGTGTTCATCCCACTTGTCCATGAAATAAAGCCCGCGCTCCTGCACCCAACCATCAAAATCTCGCGCCGAAATCGCATTCGGATAATGAAACACTCCGTCCTCCGGTGCCAAAATCTCGACCGGAGCCTCCTCCACCGAAACTCGTGCCCGGCTCAGCTCCGCGGGATATGGCGTGAAATTTCCGGCTATTGAAATCTCCGACGCCGGCGTTGTATTGCACCACGAGCGTTCCTCCGGCCGCAACGAAATCCAGCAGCTTCTTGTTATTCATCGCCACATCTTTCTGCGTATCGTAGGCCCGAATCCCCAGCACGATCGTCCGGTACCCGCCCAAATCTTCCGTGGCCAGCTTCTCCGGAGGAATCATCGTCACATTCATTCCCATCTGCTGCAGCACCGTAGGAATGTCGTCGCCCGCACCCATGATGTAGCCGACCTTCAAATCATGCGGAACCTGCACGTCGACGATGCTGACCCGCTGCACCGCCGGCTGGTAGTAGTAGAAACTTCCCAGGTCTTCGCGCGTCACCACCGTGTAACCCTCGCTGAATTTCTGGCCCTCGGCGTCCAGCACCGCGCGGATCTTTGCCCGACCTTCCTGCAATCCGGCAGGGAACACCTTGAACTGGAAATCCTGTTTGTCTCCGCGCCGCGAGAATTTCACCGCAAGCTGCGCCGGTTCCGACCGCCAACCGCCTGGCAGCTCCAGCCGCAACCCACCTTGCACCTCACGATTCAAATTGCTGGTGATGCCTACCGTCACCATCGAGCCGGCGCCGTTATGCGTCGAGATCGCCTGTGTCCCGGGCTCCAGTGCGACCGAAAACGCCGGGACTACCGCCAGCGGACGCGCGCTTTCTCTTCCCGCATCGTCCAGGAACCGCGTCACCACCGTCGCCCCAATGCCGTTGTTTTCCGAGCGCCCGTCCGTGCCCGCCAATGAGTACTCCACTCGCGCCCGCAGCACCGGAGGCGGAAACGGCAAGGTCACATACCTGTCATCGTCAATGCGATTCACGCTCTCCGTGTCAGGATTATCGCGATGCCAGTACGGCCGGGTGTACGCCGCATCCTTTGGTACCTTCAGACGAAAAACCACTCGCAGATTGTCCGCGGGCTTCACGGCAACCGGCTTCGTCTTTTCAGAAATCGTGCCCCATCCCTCCGGCACTTCCAGCTTGAGTCCTTCAACGCTCAACGGTTGTCCCGAGCCATTGTGAAAATCCACTCCGACCAAAAAATCCTGACCCGGGGACACGGTCGTTACGGCGTCCGCTTCTTTTTTCACAGCCTCTTTCTCGGGTTCGCCGTCCGAACCTGCGCGCGAAACCACCGTCGCCTCCAGCGTCACGCCCAGAGCGTCGTTCAACGCTGTTTCCGCCTGCCGGCTTTTTTCTTTCAGCCGCGCGATCAAATCGGATTTCGCGCTGGCACTTATGCTGGCTGACTGCACATCGACGCTAAGCTGCTTGAATGTTGCAGCTACTCCCGCAAGTGGGATCACTGCAGCCGCTGCGTCGTTTCGACTCGCGGCATCTGTTGCTTTTCTGATCCTGAGCGCAATCTGTTGTAGCTCCCACTCAAACTTCGGAACCTTGGACTCGTCTATTCCTCTTGCAAGCGCGGGCAAGCTCGTGTCAATTCCATCAAAGAAATCTTTCTCATGCCCGTCTTTATCGAGCTTCGGAGGCTCTATCGAATCCACCAGCTTATAAAAAGTAAACCTGTCTCCCGGATCGACCGTCCAGTTTGCCGACCCTTGCGACAGCTGGTGCCGCAATCCCTCCATCGCAAACTGCACATACGACCCTCCCAAATCCGCGTTCACCTCACCCGTGTTCAGCTTGATCGTCCACTTCGCGTCGTCGCAGGTCATCGCCCCAAACCCGCAAACATTTCCAATGTAGAACTTCTTCGCCTGCCATGGCTCCAACCCCTGCGCGATCTGCTCAGGAAATCGTTTCGGGTCCGCCGCTGCCCGGAACGCCTCTTTTGCCAGGATGCTCGAAGCCTGGTGATGCCCATGTCCATCCCGCTCGGTGCCCGAAAACCGCGCCACCAGCACATCTGGACGAAACGTTCGAATCACCCGCACCATATCTCCCAGCGCCGTATCGTGTCCCCCCCACTTCGCAAACGTCTCGTCCGGGATTTTTCGAGAACCCAAAATCGGCCACGCGCGAGAACCGCTCCTGCACGCCGTAATATTCATCGGCCGCCAGCAATTCCTCCGTCCGTAACACGCCCAGCACATCCGATAAATTGCTTCCAACTTTATTCTGCCCGCCTTCGCCGCGATTCAGCGTCATCAGCAACACACTGGCTCCCCGCCCGCGGGCTTCCAGCGTCAGCATCCCGCCGTCTTCGTCATCGGGATGCGCCACCGTCTGCATCAGCCGCGCCGTCGTGCTCAGTTGCCGCAGCGCGAGCCGCAATCCGGGAGTCCCTTGATCCTGCGGAAGCTCTGGAGGAGTTCCCTGATAGGGAAGCTGAGGAAAGTTCGTGACCCCCGCGGCCGCAGCCGGTCGAGCCGAGCCCGCCGCTGTCCCAGTCCCGTGCGGTGAAGCCAGCAGCAGAAGCGGAATGACGACCAGCAGGAATAAAAATGAGGTTCGGAAGGCGGAGGTTCGAAAAACACGCGGCGCAAGCCGCCGCTGGCGGCCCGCAAGGTAGCTGGATCCCGAATATTTCACCCTACAAGGATGGGGCCTACCCCCGCTCCGACGCAAATTCTTTCCTCGCAATACCCGAATTAGACGCCGGCAACAATAAAGAGCAACCCCGTAACCCAAAAATCAAAATCCAATCACTGAGAACTGAGAACTGAGAACTGAGAACTGAGAACTGAGAACTGAGAACTGAGAACAGCCTACTGCCTACTGCCGTCCCTCCTTCAGCGCATCCTGACAAGTGCTCGCCGCGGTCAGCACCTGATTAAAGGCCGTATCCTTGCGCAAGTCCTTCAGCAGCGGATCTCCCAGCAACGCCGAATACGCGCAATAGTTTTGCTGCACCGCCGCTTTCAGCAAACGTAAGGCTGGCTCCTTCTGACCGCAATAGGCCATCAGCGATCCTATTCGATACCATTCCTCGGGATCGAGCTCGATCATCACCGACGATTCCGCCTCCCGCACAATCCGTTCCATGTCAGCCGGCCGCTGCGCCGCCGTGCATGCTGCCAGCAACTCCCGATGGTAGACCGCGGTCTTTGCCACATTCTTCACGCTCTCCCGTGCCTGCGCCACATTCCCGCCAGCCAGATAAACGTACGGCATCACCCACGCCGCCCACTCCGAGCCCGCATCCAGACGGACGAAGTCCATCGCCCTGTCCGTCTTGCCGAGTTCCAGAAACGTCCATGCGCACGACCGGAAGCTGAAGTTCCCCGGATCGAGCGAGCGCGCCGTGTTGCACTCCTGCCCGGCCTGCTCCTGCATGCCCGCATAACGCAGCACATAGCCCAGTGCGAAATGCGCGTCCGCGCTCTGTGGCCGCCGCCGTACTAGATCCGTCGCCGCCGCGTAAGCCCGGTCCAGTTCACCCCGTTCAACGCGATTCGTAATCAAATTGCTCGCCGCCGCCACCAGGTTCGGATCCAGCGCCAGCGCCCGCTCGTACGCGGCATTCGAGCGCTGGAACATCTGCTCGCCGCCGCCGCCGTAAATTGAATCGTAGTAGCACCGCTGCCCCAGCGCATCCCACGCCGGTGCATATCCCGGATCTTCTCCTACCACGTGTTCTAGCACTGCGATCGCATCCTTGTTCGGCCCCGGATCATGCGGTAGCGCCAAGCTGTGCAGGTACAAGTCGTACGCTTCCTGACTCTTCGGACGCGACGCCGTGCTCAACTCTCCTCCCGCGCCACCCAGCAGCGGCAACAATCCCTGCTGCACCTGCGTGCTCAACTGATTCTGCAGCGAAATCAAATCATTCACCGGCGCCGTCACGTTCGTCTGCCACAGCAGCCGCTCGCTGGCTACGTCAATCGCCTCCAGAGTCACGGTTAACTGTTCCCCCTGTCGCATGAAGTGCCCGGTCAGCAACTTCCCTACACGCAATTGCTGCCCTACCTTGCGCGGATCCAGATCCACTTCCACGTATTTCCGCGTCACCGACGAAGGCCGCACGTCCAACGAACGCGAATACGTCAACGCGCTGGTCAACTCATCGGCCAGCGCGAAACGCAGGTAGTCGACGCCAAAATCTCCATTCATGTTCTGCAGCGGTAATACCGCAATCGCATTCGCCTGCTCCAGGCTCGCCACCGACCGGTGCTTCACCCAGTACGCTCCCACTGCCGCCAGCACCGTCACCAGCAGCGCCGCCGTTCCCAGCAGCAGCCAGAACTGCCACCGGCTGCTGCCCGGCCGGCCAAAGGTGTTGCTCGCAACCCGCAGCTTCGCAACGTGCAGACTGCTCTTCACCTGCCCAGATTCAGTCTCCCGCTTCAGTTGCAGCAGGTCCGCCTTCATCTGCGTGGCGCTTTGGTAGCGCTCCTTGCGGTCCTTCTCCATCGCCTTGCCGATGATGCCTTCCAGCTCCACCGGCACCTTCGGATTCAACTCCCCCGGCGGCACCGGCTTGTCGTGCAGCACGGCATCGAGCGTCATCAGCGAGTTCTTGCCGGTAAACGGCTTCTTCCCCGTCGACATCTCATACATCACCACACCGAACGAAAACAGGTCGCTGCGGAAGTCGATCTCCTCGCTCCGCGCCTGCTCCGGCGACATATATACCGCCGTCCCCGGAATCACCCCCACCGCCGTCAGGGAGTTGTCCGCGGCCACGCCGTCGCTGTCCGTCCCTACGTTGTGCATCAGCTTGGCCAGCCCGAAATCCAGCACCTTCACCTGCCCTGTCGGAGTCAAAAAGATGTTCGCCGGCTTTATATCCCGGTGCACGATCCCCTTGGCATGGGACGCCGCCAGCGCGTCCGCCACCTGGACGCTAATATCGAGCACCTTATCGATCGGCATAGGCTGTCCCCCAATGGCTTGCTTGAGGCTCTCGCCCTCCAGCCTCTCCATCACAATGAAGGGATGCCCGCCATTATCCTCAATGCCATGAATGGTGCAGATGTTGGGGTGATTTAAGAGCGAAGCCGCCCTCGCCTCCCGCGTAAATCGTTCTAGCGACTTGGGATCGCCGGCAAGGTTTTCTGGAATGAACTTCAGGGCAACGTGCCGCCCCAGCTTGAGGTCCTCGGCCTCGTAGACCACGCCCATACCACCACCCCCGAGCTTTCCCAGGATGCGATAGTGGGATACTGTCTGGCCGATCATTAGAGGACCATGCTCCCGAACGCCGTAATGTTAGGCCCGTCCGCGACTCCGGTCAACTGGCGCGTTTTGAGCGTGAGCGTTCCCAAACTGACAAACAGCCTATCCTTTTGTCTCCCTCTGAGAGTTCCAAGTTGCCTTCCGGCGACTACTATGAAGCTAGCCATCCTGAAACGAGCGAGGCGGTTCTGATATGTCGCGGACGTCCGGCAACTACTCTCCTCAAATGCAAGAAGCCATCCGCCGCCGTGCCACCGAACTCTACCAGCAGGGCGGGGCCGTCGAAGGCCACGATGCCGACAACTGGTACCGGGCCGAAGCCGAAATCCTGCGTGAATCCGCCACTCACCTCGCCCGCCGCGCTGTCGTCGTCAACCTCCAGGGTGTCGTTTATACCGGCGAATACGACTCTACCGCGGCCGATGGCTACACTCCCGGCGAATGGAAGCCTGGCGACCCCGTCCCCATCCGCCTCTCCGGCGACAAACTCTACCTCCGCCGCCCCAACGGCCGCGAACTCCAAACCACCATCGTAAAAAGAATCGGCTAGGGCTCTGTCTATAATGGCTGTTCGTGAAAGCATTTCCGGACTCCGTGAGAGGGGAGCTGATTGCCTCCGAGCTAATTCCATCTGGGGATATCTCCGGCGATGATGAACAGGACACTGCTCTGCTTCGGGCAATGTCGGGAGATGCGAAGGAGTATATTTCCTCTTTCTCGTGGTGCGGCACAATTCTCAGTTCGTTTTTTGGTGGCGGCGTCGGCGGCATCTTTGCGGTTTTCTTATTCCACATCCGTTCCAGCCGGCCTGGAATAGATCCATGGATATGGGTCGTGGTCGGTGACATCCCGTCGGCCTATCTTCGCGTCGCCGATTGCCAATCACCAGCCGAGGTTTTTCGAACCTACGTTCGGGGAATGAGAAAGTGGGTTGAATTGGCCCGCCAGGGGCAGACTGGTACTCCGGCTCAAGGGGTTCCTCCGGTGAACGTAACCGCAACCCCGGAGTGGGCCGAAAAAATCAACCAAAGGCTCAATGGACTAACGCTCGCGGTCAAACCTTTCTTTGAAGATGAGTCAAATGTCGTGAACTGAAGGAGGTTGCACAAGCATCACTCCTCCACCCACAACCCCGCCGACGCCCCCACCCACTCCATATCCCGGTTGTGATCCACGCCCATCATCAGCCCGCGTCCCATGCGGATGATCGTCAGCACCGCCTTCAACTCATCCAACCACACATACATCACTCGCACCTCCGCCTTGGTGTCGCCAAACGGAGTCTCAATCACCGGCTCAAAATGCAGCCGCTCCTGCAGGATGTATTCCCCGCGCTTCTCCGCCGGAATGGCCTCAATATCTTTCTTTGTTGGCGCAATCACCACCCCCAGCCCGGCGAACGAATAAAGAGGCTTCAACGCATAGTTCTGCAAGTCGTCGGGAATCTTCTCGACGCGGTCCAGAAACCACGTCTTCGGCACCGACTCATGCCGCAAATAAGGAATCGAGAACTTGCTGATCCGGAAATACCAATTCGGATGTCCCGCCCACTCCACATCAAGATCGTCGCGCCAGTCGAACGCTAGCTTGACCCGCTTGCGCTGAAGCTCGTCAACAATCGCCCGGTTATAAATCCGCCGGATCGGCACCCTCACCCCGTTGCGCTCGTAATAAAGCCGCTCGCCGTCCTTTTTGATCGCCGTAATATCGACAGTCCGCACCCCGAGCATCTTCTCAGTCAGCAGAAAATCGGGCAGCGTCTTCTGCTCCTCCGGATGTATCTCCATGAGGATGACATTCTCCGGATCGTGCGTCCCCACAATAGCCCGTCGCAAGAGTTCAAAATATGACTCCGAATTGAGTCCACCTAAAAAGAAATCGAGTCCCCGCCTGTCTGAAGCCGAAGCCTCAAAGCCGAAGCCCGAAGCCCGATTCAGCCCGTACACATCGATATAGCTCTGCGCCAGCGTTACCTGATACGCGTAAAGAGAAGGAAAGGCCTGCAACTCCACCAGCTTTGGCTGCAACTCGCCCGCAGCGTCGCGCGCCAGCCCAAAATCCACCTGCACAAACATGGGATGCGCCGGCTCATTCGGCACCCGAAACTCCGCCGGAATCGAAGCCTCCGACCGCGTCCGATACTCCGGATTCTCGACTAGCTGCCGAATAAGTTCTTTCCCGTCCTCCGCCATCCGATCTAGCAAAGCCTTAGGAAAAAAACACGGAGTCTCCGACAGGCGAAACTGCACATGAGTCCCGCAAGCGTCATCAATCCGCCGCAGGAACGTCTGATATTTTTCGGGAGTAAATTCGGAGTTGAACTGCGCGCGCAAAGCACGAATCATAATGCCTGGTTGTGGACCTGAGAGTAATTTGGAATGACCCGGAACAGTGTACAACGGCCCACCAGGCGCGAAAGCGGCGCCATAATTTAGCCTCGGACGTAAGTCCGGGGTCGTTCGGCGAAAATGGAATCGAGTCCCGTTAGGGACGGCACAAACGGGCTGCTACCGGTCGTCTGATTCTTGGAGCGGAAACCTTATCCATGTCCAGTGCTTCATGATCTCTCCCGCCTGTTGATCGAACTCCACGTTATATCTGTGCATGTGTGGAACTGGAAAAGACACGGCCTCGCATTGCGTAAGACCGTTTGACCGAAGCACATTTTCGAAATCCGCGAGAGGGCCGTACGCATAGACGACATTGTGATTGTCGTACACAAGAAGGGAAGAGCCGTCCACTGAACTGACCCAGAGATGCTGCCGCGCGTCCTTCTCGATCAGATCTTGGTACTGCCAGAGAAATTCTTCGAGTTCGGCAGGGTTGATTGGGGCGGGACTTTGATATCTGCCACTCTCACCTCCAGCGCGGGGCACCAGCAGAACGTAGAGAATTCCAAACGGCTCCCGCATCACCGCCGTCAGACGTGTTATTAGCTCGATGTATCGATCTGCGGGCGCGATCACGAGGCGAGAAGGCCCCGTCGTTTTCTCCACCGCCCAGCAGTTTGCGTATTGGAACGGGGCCTCAATACCCGAGGCGTTTAGGTGGCCGAACTTGTACGCAGCGGAAGCCACTGATTTGCCCTACGCCTCCACCAGAAACTTCCCATCCCGCATGATCTGCTCGTCGTCCACCCAGATATTGAACTTCCGCCCCACCACGTCGATATGCGTCGATGAATCCCACTCCGCCCCGGTATGCGCTCCGTACGGGTTTCCAAACGCAATATGCACCCCGGGATACTTCTCATCCTGCAGAATCTGCCCAATGACGTCCTTCAAATCAATGTTCGTCCCAATGGCGAACTCGCCCACGCGGTCGCTGTTCTCGTCTGTGTGTGTATACTTCCAGAAGTCTTCTTCGAGCTCGCGATTCTCCGAGTGTGCGTCGGTCAGCCGGTTCTGCTTCATGTGAATGGTCAGCGGCTGTTCCCGCAAGCTGCCAAACTTCGCGCACAAATAATCCCCCACCACGCCATCAATCACGAACGTCCCATTCACTTCACCCGGCGTGGTAAAAATCTCACCGCCTGGCAGGTTCCCCCACTTTTCCGGGGTGATAATCCCACTCGTCTTCAACCACTTGTAATTCGGATTCAACTCCGCAGTCAGATCCGTTCCTGCATCCGTCTTGGCTCGCACCCGCTGCGCCTTGCGCACCATCGCGACAACCTTCGCGCTCAACCGGTCGACCTTCTGAAAATCCGCCCGCATGCCTTCCAGCATGATCTGCCGGTTGATGTTCACCATGTGAGCGTGCCGGATCTTTCGCCGGTTCACCACATCCGTCATCTGCATGCGCGAGTGCAGTTCGTTCCTCTGCGCCTGCACCGCAAAAATCGAAACCTGGCTGGTCTCCAGATCCGCGAGAATCTCCGCCGGCAAGTCCTTCAGCGGACGCTCCGCCAGATCCTCCAAAACCCACGCCCGGTAAGGCGCGCCCAGAGCTTCGAGCTCATGCACTATCGACGTCGCAATCTCCAGCGTCGCCTCATCCGTGATCACGCAAACCTTTTCATCCGGGCGCACCCGCAAGCAAACGCGAACAGCATTCCGAGCCCCAGGGGAAAATTCAGGGTCAAAAGAAATCCCAGAGCGGGTGCCCCATCCTTCCTCCGTTCTGTGGGGGAGGGTGGGGGCTTTGACTTCCTTAACAGTGACGGGGACCTTGACTTCGTTTCCTGAAATACTCATCCGACTTTTCTCACCGAAGCCGCCTCATCCTCAGCCAGCCCGGCTTCCGTCTCCTCAATAATGTAATCGACAACTTTCTTCAAATCTCCAGTGTCCTGGTAGACCTGCAACTGCCGGTCGGCGCCGCTACCACGCTCCAGCATCGTATGGATGTAATTCAACTCTTCCCGCGAATCCAGTTCATCCACCACATCGTCCACAAACTCCAGATACTCGTAGATCAAATCCTTGGCCGGCACTTCGGTCTGCTTGCCGAAATCAATCAGCTTCCCGCTCATCCCATAACGCGCCGCGCGCCACTTGTTCTCCATCAGCAGCGCCCGCCGGTACAGCCGGAATCCCTGGTTCGCCGTATGCAGCTTATACAGCTTCGCCACCGTAGCCTGAATCAAGGCCGCCAGAGCGATGGTCTCATCGGCGCGCATAGGAATGTCACACACCCGGAACTCGATCGTATTGAAGAATGGATGTGGCCGGATGTCCCACCAGATCTTTTTCGCATTATCAATGCAGTTCGTCTTGATCAGCAGCTTGATGAAGTTTTCGTACTCGCCCCAGCTCGGAAAATAATCCGGAATGTTGGTCCGCGGAAACTTGTCAAACACCTTGCACCGGTAAGACTTCAGCCCGGTATTCATCCCCAGCCAGAACGGCGAATTCGTCGACAAAGCCAGCAAATGCGGCAAAAAATAGCGCGCATGATTCATCATGTGGATCGCCGTCTCCCGGTCCTCGATCCCCACATGCACGTGCAAGCCGAAAATCAGATTCGCCCGTGCCACCAGTTGCATGTCCTCGACAATATTCTTGTACCGGTCATCGGGATAAATCTCCTGCACCCGCCAGTCCGCAAACGGATGCGTAGCCACCGAAGCCAGTCGCAATCCATTCTCCTTGGCCAGTCGCACAATATCGCGCCGCAGCATCTTCACTTCCGCCTTGGCTTCCTTGATGTTCTTGCAAACCCCAGTCCCTACCTCCACCACTGACTGGTGCATCTCAGCCTTCACCCGCTCCTGCAGGATCAGCTTGCCCTTTTCGAGGATCTCCGCCTGAATATGCGACCGCAGATCCCGCGTCTCCGGGTCCACCGTCTGATATTCCTCTTCAATCCCGATCGTGAAAGTAGGTGTCATACGGTCCGTAAAAGCTCATACGACTAAGCTTGTCATTCCGAGCGAAGCGAGGAAGCCTGGTCTCGACGAAAGCTCCCAAACTGCTTGCCCTAAGCAGTATAAATGACGTGAAATCGATTGATCATCAAGCGATAGCCACCCTCCGCTGTCCGTCGGGCGAAGCCGGACTCCTACTTCAGCCACCTTCCCGCGCTTCCGCTCCGCCACCCAAGCCGGCTCTCCCTTGCGCGCCTGCTTCCCGGAAGAAGGACCATTCAGAAACCCAGCCCACCGCAACTCCTTCGCCGGATTCTCCCCGCTCTGCGCCATCTTCACCGCCATCTGTGCGACCGCATTCACGATCCAGTCAAAATTCTCCTGCCCGACAGAAGTAATCTCCGCATCCGGGGCCGGATTCAGAAAATCAATCGCATAAGGCACACCTGCCTCCACCGCAAACTCCACGGTATTGAAGTCATACCCCAGCACCCGGCACAAAGTCAGCGCGTCTTTCTCAATTCGAGCCCTTAAAGCTTCTGACGATGGCGGAGGATTCCCCTTCACATACCGCTCATGATGCGGCGCCCGCGGATCATACTTCATGATGTGCACTTTCTCCTGCCCCACCACATAGCACCGGTAATACTCCTCAAACACCACGCCATGCTGCAAAGTCATGCACAAGTCGCCGGTCTGATTGTAGTGCTGAAAAAATTCCTCGGGCGAATGCACGTGATAAACATGCTTCCATCCGCCGCCGGAATAAGGCTTAAGAAAAGCAGGGAAGCCAACGTAATCAAACAATTCCTGCCAGTTCAACGGATAAATCAAATTCCGCATCGACTTATCAGTGGTCCCCTCGGGATGCTTGTTATGCGGCAAAATCACCGTCGGCGGTATCGCCACGCCCAGCTTGTCCGCCAAAGCATAATTAAAAAACTTGTCATCCGCCGTCCACCAGAACGGATTGTTAACGACAATCGTCCCGTGCAAAACCGCATTCTTCAAATAAGCCCGGTAAAAGGGAATATCCTGCGAGATCCGGTCGATGATCACGTCATACTTCTTCGGCTCATCCATCCGGATCCCGCCAATCTTTACAAACTCCGCCGAAACCCCCTCCGCGCCCATAGAGTTGATCTTCTCGACCAACGCCGGCGGAAACGTATTTTCCATCCCAAACAAAATCCCAATCTTCTTCACAGCCTTCTCCATTCCTCAGCTTTCAATCTCAGTACTGCCACTGATCACTGGCCACTGACCACTGACCACTGACCTAAAAATACTTCCCCGCCATCCTCTGCCACAACGGCCAGTCATGCTTCGAATTATCCCCGTAAATATCCAGCCAGTGCGGCACCGCTTTTCCATTCAGAATCGCCGACAGCTTCACATTCTGCGTCGAGACATATATCCCAATCCGCCGACCCCAGCACAATCTTCATCTGCCGGTATCGGCTCAAAAACCAGTCATCATTCTGATTCGGCAAATAGTCTGGAGGGCAATTGAAGTAACAATCATCGTCATAATACCCATCCAGAAATTGATGGATATCGAACGCCCCGCTCATGCTCACGCAATGCGTGACCACATCGGGATGCTTTAACGCAAAATTCACCGCGTGATAAGCCCCAAAGCTGCATCCCGTCATCGCCAGCCGCGGCGCCTGATTCTTCCACCGGATAAACGGCACCAACTCATGCAGAATGTAGCGTTCATACTGCAAATGCCGCAGCACCCGCACCTTGGGATGCACGCTCTTGTTGTACCAACTCTCGGTATCGACGCCGTCGGGGCAAAAAACCTGCAAGTCGCCGCGCTCAATCTTCGGCGCCAGCACCCCAATCATCCCCCGGTCTTCATACTCGAAAAACTTTCCCATCGATGTCGGAAAAACGACCAACGGCGTTCCCGCATGCCCAAACACCAGCGCATCCATGTCCCGGTTCAGTTCCTGGCTATACGCCTTGTGATATTCGCGATTCATTCTGCATTCGTCCCAGCAGACGAAGTATCTTACCTGAAGAGGCGATCCATATGGGGATGGCCGCCCTCGGCTGCCCTGCGAGCGAGGCGAGGATCTCACAACGCTAAGAATCAGCGGGCCTATCCTCCGAGGTACCTAACCCTCCATCTGGAATGCTTTAGAAAATGATATCGTGATACGCAGACATGCCGTGGACGTTCCCCAAACTTGTCCCCCGCTCCGCGCCCGTCATCCTCCTCGTCCTCACTCTCGCGGCCGCCGTCGCTTTCGCCGCGGTCAGCCATCTGGTCGCCCGCTTCACTGCCAATCAGCAGGCCCGCGGCCGCACTCTCTACGCCGCAGGGCCTCGCCGATGCCAGCGCCGGCCCGTTATGACGACGCCATCGCCGCTTTCCGCGCCGCCCTCACCTGCGATCCCACCAACTCCCAGTATCAGCTCAGCCTGGCCCGCGCCCTGCGCGACAGCAACGATCCCCGCCGTCTCGACGAAGCCGAATCCTACCTTATCGCTCTCTGGCAGCGCACGCCGCAGGATGCCGCCGTCAATCTGGCTCTCGCCCGCGTCGCCGCCCACCGCGGCTCCATCGAAGACGCCACCCGCTACTACCACAACGCCATGTACGGAGTCTGGAACTCCGATCCTGACGCCAACCGCAGCAAAGCTCGCATCGAGCTCATCCAGTTCCTGCTCAAGAAAAACGCTCCGACCCAGGCCGAATCCGAACTCATGGCCCTCGCCGCCGCCTTGCCGCCCGATCCCGCGTCCCATCTCCAGGCCGCGCAACTCTTCGAGCAAGCTCAGGACTATCCCAGCGCGCTCGCCCAGTATCAGGAAGTTCTCCGCCTCGAACCCGCCAACTCCGCAGCCCTCGCCGGCGCAGGCCAGGCCGCCTACCGCTCCGGCGATTACCGCACCGCCCAACGCTATCTGCAGGCCGCAGTCAATGCCAATCCGCGAGGATGCCGACTCTCGCCAGCTTCTCGACTACCGCCGATCTTGATCCTCCGCACCAATCCCTTCCACAGCCACATCTCTGACGCCGAACGCAACCGCCGCATCACCGCCGCCTTCGAGCAGGCCGAAAAACGCCTCACCGAATGCGCCCAGCAAAAAGGCATCAGCCTCAGCCCCACCGCGACTTCTCCTGCATCGCCTCTCTCCAGCTCTGCAGTCCCGCTGGACCGCCGCCCACCCAGATCTCGCCCGCCTCCGCTCCCCCGCAGAAACCGATCTCCCCGACCCCCTCATGGACGTTGTCTTCCAGATCGAACAGCAGACCGCCGCAACCTGCGGCCAGCCCCAAGGCATCGACCTCGCACTACTCTTGATCTCCCAAAAACGCGAGGCCGCCAGCCAATGAGCGACCTTGGTTCTACCAACGATTCTTCCGAGCCGCCTGCGCCGCGGCCCACTACCGTGCATGTCCCAATTCCACGCCGCTTGTTCGCCACTCTCGAAGGCGTCTTCCACGAAGAAGTATTCTTCCTCATCCTCTCCGTATTCATCGGAATCTTCTCCGGCCTCGCCGTCGTCTGCTTCCGCCTCGCCATCGACTGGATGCACCTCGCCCTGCTCGGCCCTCTCCCGCAAACCCACAGCTGGCGCCTGTTCGCCGTACCCTGCGCTCGCCGGCCTGGTCGTCGCCGCGCTCGTGATGCACGTCTTTCCCACGCATCCGCGGCAGCGGCGTCAACCAGACCAAAGCCGCGCTCTACATCTTCAACGGCTTCATCCCCTTCCGCACGGCCGTCGGAAAATTCATCTGCGCCGCGCTCGCCATCGGCTCCGGCCAATCCCTCGGTCCCGAAGATCCTTCTCTCCAAATCGGAGCCAGCATCGCCTCCGCTCTCGGACGCCAGCTCCAAATCTCCCGCGAAAAACTCCGCCTCATGGCCCCAGTCGGCGCCGCCGCCGGCCTCGCCGCCGCCTTCAACGCTCCAATCTCCGCCGTCCTCTTCGTCATCGAAGAAGTCATCGGACGCTGGAGCGCCGGCATCCTCGGCTCCGTAGTCCTCTCCGCCGTTTCCAGCGTCGTCATCGTGCGCTGGTTTCTCGGTAGCGAACCACTCTTCCGCATTCCCGTCACCACCTTCAAGCGCCCATCGAACTCATCGCCTACGCTGTGCTCGGCATCGTCGGCGGCCTCGCCTCTGTTGCCTTCGCCAAATCCATCGGCTATCTGCGTCCCGTCCTCAAAGCGCTTCCGCGCTGGACGCAATACTTCCAGCCCGCCCTCGCCGGACTCCTCGTCGGTCTCATCGGCTTCCTTGGCTTTCCCCAAGTCATGGGCGCCGGTTACGACTCCATGGACCAGGCCATGCACGGCCAGTTCGCCTGGAAAATGCTCGCTATCCTCGCCGTTCTCAAGATTCTCGCCACCACGTTCTCCTTCGTCAGCGGCACGCCCGGCGGCATGTTCGCTCCCACGCTCTTCATCGGAGCCATGCTCGGCGGCGCCGTCGGCGATATCGAACGCATCTTCTTCCCCCACCTCACCGGCTCCACCGGAACCTACGTATCTGGTCGGCATGGGCGTCCTCTTCGCCGGATTCCTTCGCGTCCCCATGACTTCCGTCTTCATGGTTCTCGAAGTCAGCGGCAACTACGAGATCATCGTCCCCGTCATCGTCGCCAACACCTTTTCCTACCTCATCTCGCGCAGCCTGCAGACCATTCCCATCTTCGATCTGCTCACTCGCCAGGACGGCCTCATCCTCCCTTCACTCGAAGAAGACCGCGAAGAAACCATCCTCCGCGTCGAAGACGCTATGCTCTCCGTTCCCGCCACCATCCTCAACGCCCAGGATTATGTCGACGCCAACGCCCGCCGCATCCAGGATTCCACCGACGCAATCTTCCTCGTGCGCCTCCATCCCAGCGGTTGGAATGTCATCACCCGCGACCAATTGCAGCGCCTTTTCCAGGAAGGCAAGGGAGAACTTACGCTCGCCTCCGTTCTTCCGCCGCAGTCGCTGCCCAGCCTTTATCCTGATCTCCCTCTCGATTCCGCCCTGCGCTATGTGAACGATTACCCGCTCGTGCCCGTCGTAAATCGCGCCAACTTCCATCACCTCGAAGGCGTCATCTCCCGCGACTCCGTCTTCAAGAAATATGGAGGCACGCGCCCCGCCACCGGAGCTTGAATCAGGCCCTCAGCCAAACCCGCCTCCGGCCATGCTCCCGAGTCCGGACAATAAAAAACCCGCTCCTTGCGGAACGGGCTTCTCGTCAAAACTAGCCGTTACTAATATTAGCCACCGTTGTTGCAGATCCCAAGGTGGAAAGGATTATCGTGGAACGACTCGGTGCCGCCATCCACCGAAGTGGTTTTCGGGGCTCCAAAATATTCCAGATAGACCAGATCCTGCAGGTTATAAGTAGACCCACCCAGCGTGTAAGGGAAGGCGCCGTAGTTTGCGAATCCCTCTTCCGGATCGCCCACTTCGAGAATCCCGCACACAACCGGATTCCCGCCGGTTTCCACCACTAGCGGATCATCCAGCCACTCGCCTGCCTCATGCGACAGAGCCGAAACGTCCTGGGCGAAAGCCCCTGCCGTTCCGATGTAGCCGAAATACGCATACGCCTGCGGCGCCGCCGAGCTGCCCATCGAACTGTGGTAGCCGCCAACGCAACACTCGCCGCTTTCCGTCAGGTAGACATCGTAAGCGAGGAAGATCGGCAGCGTGTTCGGTTGAATCTGCTTGAACTTCGTGACCAGTGCCTCGAGCTTCGCGTCGAACCAGTCGATGTCCGCCAGTCCTACTTTCACGCCAAACTCATTTGCGATGCTGCCGTCTGCCGGCGGCACCAATATTGTCACCGTCGGAGCCACCTTCGGCTTCCCGAGCAACACGTGATATCCCGGCGCAGCTGATACCTGGCTCCAGAAATTCCCGCGCTGGAAGGCGTCTTCATACTGCGTCGTGCCCAGGTCCGTTCCCTCTGGCGTCGTCCAGTCCATGACCTGGAAAATCGGCGACTTCAGCGTGCTCGAGATCGCGTTCAGCCCGTTTGAAAGCTTGGTCGTCGGACTGAAAATCGTTGTTGTCGACCCCGTCTTGTAGGCCAGCGCGATAGGAATAATGAACACGGGAACCGTGGTCGAAGTTCCCGTCGAGGGTGCCGTGCCCACCATGTTGTACTTGTAGGTGCGGCTCTGGTATACGAACGATCCATTCCACGTGGTCAGCGGTGTGGCCGGTGTTCCCACGTCGTTGGTAAGGTGCGGCGTTCTCCGGACATACAGTGCATGCGCGGGGAAAGTGTCGGTTGCGTCCTGGGCGAAAGCGGCGCCAGCCAGGCTGGCCACCACCAAAAGCGCAGCTAGCAAGCTGAGCGCAGTGAATCGTTGTTTCATGTGTATGGATCTCCTTAGAGTCTTTTACAGCATCAGCGGTTAAAGATTTGTGGACTCGCTTGTTGAAATTCCAGCGTTACGCGGGAAATGTAGGGGACAACAAGATCGGATGATTCTCCTCACATTCCCAGGGTGTGTCAACTGTGAATATTCCTTCACACTCCAACTGCCCTTTCAAATCCTTCCCCTTGGCCGGATTGTCGTCCCGAGCAAGCGCTTTTTACGCCGCGAGGGATCTGTGCGAGCCGCCTCCGCACGCAACCAATTATGACCTTCGATCGCAAACTCACGGCCCACTCCGCTTGTAACCGCTATACTTGATGGTCTCCCGCAGGTGCGCCGGCCCGGTCTTAAACTGCAGCGTGTCATCCGAGCGCGTATACGCGGGAAACCAGTAGCGATCGTCCACCTGCTGCCGGTACGTGACGAACGTCGGCCGTAAGTCTGAATGCTGATGCTTTCCCGTCCGTATCTGATCCGGGCCGCTCTTGCCGCACACTTTTACGATCTGGAAATCCTCCGCGTCCACCCAGATCCGCCCTTGAAAATATCGTTTGCTCTTCGCTTCTTTCTTTGGCTCTAGCTGAAACTCGTAGGTATCCAGGTCGTCAACATGCCGCTGCCCTTTATACGTCGGCTTGTATTGCGGCAGGTCGTCGCTCGGTAGCATCAGCGGCATGAAGACGCGAATATCTTCCATGTCGTCCTGCGTCAATTGAACTCCTCGCAGCGAAGGCCGCGCCGCGAACGTCACCTGCTCTTGGCGCTTGCCTTTCTCATCGTAGGAAACCGTAGTCACCTCGTGAAATTCTCCCGTCACGGTCTGTCCGCTGAGTGTTTGCACTAACACGTCTTGCGTATAGGTATAGTGAAGCCGCGCTTCCTTGGTCACCGCTTCCGCCGCCCCAAACTTCTGAATCACTTCCTCGACGCTCATCGTCTTCGGAGGACCAGAATCCAGCGCCCCGTTGCCCTCCTCGCAATTGGTCTGTCCCCATAAGCCCGCAGGCAGCAACAGAGCGCAGAACAGAGCATAACAAAGAAGAAGCATCGTTCCCGAGAGGCTCCCGCGTAATCTCATTCCCACACCCCCCTTTATCCCAGTAGTGGCGCAGTTTCCATTGTCATCCTGAGCAAGCGTTCTTTGCGCAGCGAAGGATCTGGGCGAGCCGCGCCGGCGTCGCGTCTTTTGCGACGCAATAATCGCGCGTTCGGCTCGCCTCCTTTCACGTCCCACTGCCCGATCTAGGGGCTTCCGGAAGCCTTCCGCCCCTCATCTGCCCGGTCTTCCACATATGTGCAAATTCTTGCAACTTTCCGTTCTCCACCGCCCTCTAACTCGAATCCCGTCCGTCCCCGTTTGGTATGCGGATTGCCCCTACCATCCCTGAAAGCCGCCCACCGGGCTTTCCGCCGTTCTTTTAAATCGATATGCAATTTCCCCCGGACAGGATCACTTTTATGAAGATCACTCTATGCGTTCTCTGCTTCTTCTGCGCCATGGCCGCCTTCGCGCAAAGCGCTCCCATCCTGAGCGGGCAGCCCGCGCCCATTCAAATGATTGAACATCCCGAGCACGCCATGCAGCATGCTATGGCACTGGAAACCAGCCTTCTCGGCAGCTCCGCCTACAGCTATGCCCAGGGAGAGCAGCCCCTGGCGCAATTCGGAACCCTCAAACAGGAGACTCCTCTCGGCGACGTTGCCCGCGCCTATAGAAAAGAACGCGCCACCACCGCCAAGCCCGCAAAAGTCATGGAAAACTAATTCCGCGGTCGGAAAATGCTTCGATCGGAACTCGTTCAACCGAACGTCTCAGGGCAGCCGCCTCGGCTGCCCTGATCGATTCGAAGCACCCGCGGAGAGCAAGCAGTCCGCGCTGAATCCCTGATGCCTAAGACCGGAAGCCCGAAGCCCAAGAGCCCCTACTCACCAGATCCCATCATCACAATCGGCATCGTCGGGGTCGTCGCCCCAGCCTCGTTTTCCACCGTAATGGCAAACGCCTTGGCCGCAACTCCCGCCGGCAGCGGAGGATTCACCACACTCGCGCTCCCCCGCGCATCCGGCTTGAACACTCCCGCGGGAATCGGAGCCCCGCTCGCCGGAATCAGCCACAACTCGTAAGCCTTCTGCGCCGGCAGCGCGGGCATGTTGTTAGCCAGGAAAACCAGGCTGCTGCGGTTCCGCAAATAAAATGCCTTCCCCTGCGGCTGCGCCGGAGCCTTCGCCGAAACCAGCGTGACCCGCTGCGTCTCAGGATCAAGAATCGGTGCCGCGATCTTCCGCAATTCTTCTAGTTCACTCCTGCTCTGCGACGCCTGCGAACTCGCCGAAACCACGGTCTGCTTCAGCGCAGAGTTCTCCCGCCACAACGACAGCGCGAAGACCACCATTGCCGCCGTCGCTGCCCATCCCAGCACTCCCCACCAGCCTCGGTTGCCCGGCACACTTCGCGAGGGTGGCTCATCCTTTCGCGCATTCTGCGAAGGGGTGGGAGACACCGCAGCCTCCCGCGCCACCGCATCCAGCAGTCTCTGCCGCGCCCGCTGCGGAGGCCTTGGCCCCACCGCCGACAGCGCCAGCAACGCCGTATCCCCGCGCAGTCGCTCCAGCTCAAGCCGGCACGCGGCGCACGCCGCCAGGTGCACATCCACCCGCGCGCGATCCTCTCCCCGCAGCGCATCCAGCGCGTACAGTGCGAGATCATCCGCGAATTGTTCGTGCTCGCTCATTCTTTCTTTCGCCAGTCCTCCGCTTCTATGTGGCGACAGCCGCCCTTGGCTCTCTGCGGAGCGCAGCTCCGCTGCCTCACCCTCAAGTCTGAAACGCCTTCCTCAGCGCAATCAACCCCGCGCGAATCCGCGTCTTCACTGTCCCCAGCGGCTCTCCCGTCTTGACCGCGATCTCGGAGTGGCTCATGCCTTCCCAATATGCCATTTCGAGCACGCTCCTCTGCGCCGGCGCCATCTCTCCCATCACACCCCGCACCTTTTCCGCCGCCCGCGCGCGGTCTGCCTCTCCAGCAATGTCTGGTGCTACCGACAACACGACGTCCTCAATATCCGTCTCCGGCCGCCGTCTTCTGAGGGAGTCTATCGCGCGGTTGCGCGTGATCACGGCCAGCCAGCTTCCCAGGCTGCCGCGCGCCGCGTCGAATGCGCCGGGCTTGCGCCACAATTGCAGGAAGACTTCTTGCAGCACATCCTCCGCCGCTCCTGTATCGCCCAGCACTCGCAAGGCTACCGCATACACCACCGGAGAATAGCGATCGTAAACATCCGCCATCGCCCCTTGATCGCCGGACTTCAGCCCCGTAACCAGGGCCAAATCCCTCGCACTGCCTTGTTGTCGAGAGCTCAACAAACGCCAGGTCTCTTCCTTATCTAAATATACGGAAAATCAGCCCCATCAGATTGCCCTCCACTAACGGACAACACCCCGAAAGCGGTGGCGAAAACATAGCAGCCGAACCCCGCCATGGGCAAGCCGGCAGGAGCTTAGCCCCGAAGCGTAGCCCGAGAGACTTGCTTTTGGGATGCAGCAAACGGCTCCAACTCAAAGCGGAGTGTTGTAGGCGGGACGAACACTGTCGGGAGGAAAAACCATGCACCAACTTACTGGCTGAGCTTGATGGCAAGCTGGCGCTCGGGTTGCGTCATCTGGCTCCACAGTTTCTGCAAATCGTCCTGCAGAGCCTGGTTATCAGGGTCTTTGTGCAAGGCGAGAGCAAACCAGCGGTAAGCCGTAGGCAAGTCGCGTGGCGTGCAAGTTCCAGTTGAATACAGCGCGCCCATCGAAATCATCGCCTTGGCGTTGGATTGTTGCGCCGCCGCTTTCAGCATCCGCACGCCCTGGTCGCAGTCCTGTCGCACTCCCCGTCCATAAACATAACGCTGTGCCTCGGTCACCGTGTCGACCGGCCTTGCCGCAGGTTTTGCAGCCGTGGGCTTGCGCGCTCCAGCTTTCGGCTCCTCCGAAGGCGCTGGCGTTATCGCATCCGAACCCACAGTTTGTGGAGCTGCGCTCGCCAGCAAGTTAGGATCGCTCGGCGCGGTCTGCGAAGGCGCGGCTTGTGAAGATGTGGTTTGAGAAGGCGTGCTCTGCGTCGGTGTGCTCTGCCCCGTACCCTGCGATGTGGGCTGTGATGAAGCCTGTAATGTACCTGGCGACGTGCCCGGCGGAGCAGGCGCCTGCGCCGCCGGCGGCTCTGCCGAACTCGGCGCCGCGCCGCTCGTTACCGGAGCCGTCCCGCCGCTGCCGGCGTCAGCCACCGGAGCAGCGCCCTGCGTCGTCGCCGGCACACTGCCGGAACCCGTGCCACTTTGTGATGTCGTCGCGGCTGGCTGCGCCGCTGCTGGCTTCTTGCCCCCCGCGTTCAGCCAATCGAAGCCGCCTTGTTTCCAGTGCAAGTAACCGAACCCCACGGCCAACACCAGGGCGACGAAAACTAGAATCGGTTTGCCCCATCCCCGCTTCGGTTCTTCCTCATCATCGAGAAGGTAATCCAAATTAGAAGAAGGCCGCAGCGGATCGCGCTCCGCATGCCGATCGGTAGCGGGTCCAGGAGTGCTCAAGCCAAGAAATGATGGTCCCGTGGTGACCGGCCCCGAACTCGATTTGCTCTCGAAAGGCTTACTCTCAAACGACCGCGGAGCCACCGGACGCCGTTCGGCGGTTGGGCTGTCGAATCCCACAGGCCCTGGCAGAGGTGCTTGGACGGGCGGCCGCGGCATAGGTGACACTGGAACCGGCTGCACTGGGACTGGCGGCGCCGGAGCTCGTCCCGAAGATTGCGCGGCGTCCTGAGCCGTCGCCACCAGAGATGTTCCGCACATTCCGCAAAAGCGGTTGCCCTCGGCATTCTCGTTGCCGCATCGTCCACAGCGCACGCACCCCTCCTCAATCCCGATAGTCTAGACTAACTCCACCACCGTCTGCACCGCGAGTACGATGCAGATTCCTGCCCCGCAGTCTGCCGTGCTCGAAGGCTTTGAATATTGTTGAAATGCGTTGCGGATCGCCTGCTCAATTAGAAGGACGTTAGTTTAGAGGCAAGTTAGTTCAGGGGCACAATGGATGGATCCGTCAGAGCAATCAATTTGCCCAACGGATATTCTTCCTGCGTAAGAGGAATCTCGGGCTCGGAGTTGACGATGGTCAGCACATCACCGCTGTGAACTCCCCGCAAGAGCAAACGATCGCTCTCGACGCCCACCACTCGGTATTTTTCGTCGAATACTGACATCGCGTCCGTTCCCCCCTGCCCATTCGATGCCAGATTTCACTTCCACGATACCAAAGAACCAACGTTTTCCCGGGTCGAAAGATTTCAAAACGGAACCCAGCCTTCGCTCGTAAGGAATTGAAGGAACTATTCAGCCCAGTACTATCGCCAGAACTATCCCCGCACTATGGATGAGTTGCTCTGGCCACTGGAGTAGACTGCGCGGTCTGAGCCGGCCGCGATTTTTCAGATGACGCGTCCTTCGGTGCCTTGCACCCCGACGCATTTCCCTTAAGAGCAAAAGCGTAGAGCCGTCCCTTGCTGGCAACGTAGACAATTCCGTTGGCAATCGTTGGCGTCGGATAACCGCCCACTGCTCCCACCGGAGCTTGATACAACTGGCTCGCCAGGTTGGTCGCATCAAATGCCCGCAGCGTTGCCACTCGATTTCCAAGCCACGTGACTACCCAAAGAATCCCTCCGCTGGTTCCGTTGGCAGAGATTGAGGGGCTTCCAGAATTGCTGTAATTTCCACTCGAATAACCCGGTTCCACAGTAGGACAGGCAGCGAGAGGAGCCGGAGGCGTAGTCGTGGTGTTAGGATTCCACCCGTAAGCGAGCAGCGGCCCGGGATTCGAAGAGAAGTAAAGATTATTGTTCCAGTAGACCGGCGCGTTCCAACCGCACGTACCTTTGAGAGCGGAGCATCGGGTAAATTGCACGCCTCCGGTTGCGCACGAGTTCGTCGTCGGATCCTGTACGTCCTGCAAAATGTTGTTGGGTCCCTTGGGCCCGGTGTAGCCTCCCATGTTGTCGCGGTTGACTACAAAAATCTCTTCCGACTTGTCGTACCCGACCAGAATGTGTGTGGGCAGCAGGCTCCCCTGGGGCTGGTCCGGCAACAGCACCGGACCGGTCGAACTAAGGTCGAGATCGTTGGTGTAAAGAAAGCGGTCGTTGTAAGGCGTGAAATAGCTGGCCGAAGAAGTCGGCGCGCCCAGGGTTGGAGTCAGCTGCACAATGCTGTCGCCAAAGTCTGTGCCCTGCCAGCCTTTCGTATTGTGATAAAAGTTATTCGCGTCCGCGGTCTCGAAGTAAACATTGCCGCTCGCATCCGCCGCCAGGCCTCCGCCCGCTTGCCAAATGCCGCCGTTGCCATACGGAGGCCCGCCACCGGCAACCGCTAGGTCAGGAGTTGTGTTGAACACCCCTTGCTGTGTAAATCCGTTTGCCAGGGAGAACGTATAAGACATGACCCAGCCGTAGTTGGGAACCTCTCTGCATCCCACGGACCCGATACCAATGTAGATCGTTCCATTCGAGAGCAGCAGCGCGGGACGTGCCATCTGGTCGATCGCGGAAAACGTGACAGTTGCCCCTAATTGGTTGATGACCGAGCCCGCCAGCGCGACCGGAGTAGTTAGATCAAGCCCGGTCGAGGTGTCAATCGCGTGCAGGTACATGGCATGGGTTGTGCCGCCGTCGAGTTCTTTGGTCACAAAGTACATCACCGGCGCTTGCGGCGGCGCAAACGACGTATCGATGACCGGGGTACCAACGATTCCAGCTCCACCACTTGGGTTCTTGTAGAAAGCGGAGTCGGTGCAGCCGCTGGGCGGTGTGAAGGGCGCGGTATCAGCCGGGCCGCCGGCCGCATGCCAATGCCAATAAAGCACGCCGGTGTCGCCATCAAAAGCGTAGACGCTGTTATTCAGCGTGGCCACAAACACTGCATTGTGGGTGCC
This sequence comes from uncultured Acidobacteriaceae bacterium, assembly GCA_963827005.1. Taxonomy (GTDB): domain Bacteria; phylum Acidobacteriota; class Terriglobia; order Terriglobales; family Acidobacteriaceae; genus Sulfotelmatobacter. The sequence goes on along the minus strand of CAWGZD010000001.1, from coordinate 569,431 downwards.
GCCGTTGATCGGGGTCTGAGGCAGGTAAAGAGGCTGGGCCACGGCCCAGCCGTCGAAGTCTCCGGCGGTCGCAAAGCGCGCTTTCAGGGTGCTTAGACTGCTCGGGGTCAGCACGGTCTCCGACAGGTTCTGGCCGGTGCGGAAATTATCGTTGTGATAGGTCGTTACGGAGACGCAACTCTGACCGAGGGCCCTCGGGACAAACGCCAACCCCAGAGCGATCCCGGCGGAAAGCGCAGAAACTAGTATGCCTTTTATCAGCAGCATGTTCCTCCTTGGGGGAGGCGCCTCTCGATTGTATGCCGACCATGAAGGCCTCGACAATCTTCATTTTATCGGCGCCTCATTCTCGAGATTCATCCCGGATCGGGCCGGCTGGCCGCGGGTTCGCGAAACATCTTTCCACATTCCAGGCAGGCTGCTTTGGACCGCGGGGTGATCAACCCGCAGGCAGGGCATATTCTTTGCGATGCGTATCCCGCCATCTGAGGCCGCAGGCGCCTCATCTTATAGAACAACAGTATGGCGAAGATCACCGCCAGCACACTGACGCCAATGCCGATTGCACCCATAAGGCCCTTTGTGTGAAACCCTGATTCACCAGCACGACACTTACCAGCGCAGCGCCGAGTCGCGAAGACTTGCCGTTGCAAGGCTCCTAGGGAGCGTCACGCGGGGCAGGCTTCCCGATGCGTTTGTAGGGAAAGTCAGGCAGCGGTGGTTGCTTAGCACGTTCCGAGTCCGGCGGCGCACTCGGATACGCCAAGGGTGGTTCGGCAGATTCTCTCGCGACGCTGAACGAGTGCAACATCATATGTCTCCCGAAAAAGCCTCAAGCACATCTCGCGATCATCAATCCTGTGACGATCCAACCCGGTGAGGTCCAGGATTCTGATCTAACTAGAGATGATGCGCCGCCCAGTGTGCGCAGCGATGGTCACAATTGCTCTCTTCTGAGATAAGTCTGTCAAATAACTGCAGATTTGCTGCGGGTTGCAGGGTAGTGGCGGCATCTGGGGCAACGGCCTCGCTGCACGAGGCGGACAGCCCGGGGGGGGCGGTCCCATATAAGCCTTTTAGCCCTTAGGCGGCGCGGGTTACGCGGCTCCGAAGCGGACTGAGACTAGTTTCGAGACGCCGGGCTCCTGCATGGTTACGCCGTAGAGCACCGGGGCGATACTCATCGTCTTTTTGCTGTGAGTGATCAGGACAAACTGCGTCTTGATGCTCATTTCTTTCACCAGTTCGGTGAAGCGGCCGATGTTGGCCTCGTCGAGAGGAGCGTCCACTTCGTCGAGGATGCAGAACGGGCTGGGCGTGTACTGGAAGATGCCGACCAGCAAAGCGAGCGCGGTGAGCGCCTTTTCGCCTCCCGAGAGCAGCAACACGCTTTGCAGGCGCTTGCCGGGCGGCGACGCGACTACGTCAATGCCACTTTCGGCAGAGTTTTCTTCGTCGGTGAGCTTCATAAAGGCGTGGCCGCCGCCGAAGAGCTTCTTGAAAGTTTCTCCGAAGTTCTCGTTGATCTTGGTGAAGGCCTCCTGGAATTTCTGGCGGGAGACTTCGTCGATCTCGCGGATGGTCGCGGTCGTGTTCTCGATGGAAGAGATCAGGTCTTTACGTTGGGCATCGAGGAAAGTGTGGCGCTCCGCGGTCTCGCGATACTCTTCGAGCGCCATCATGTTCACCGGACCCATGGCTTCGAGCTTGGCGCGCATGTCACGATAAGACTGATCGCGGGCCGCGAGTTCCGTCCCCGGTGACGAGAACGAGCGTGGTGTCGGCGAGCAGGGTGGCGCGCTCGATTCCGAGTTCGTTCAGGCAAGTTTCTGCCATGTACATGGCGTCGGCCTGCAGCTTGGCTGCGGCTGCCTGCAGCTCGCCGCGGCGGTCGCGGGCCTGATCGAGAAGCTGGCGGGCGTGGCGGAGAAGCTCGTCGATTTCGGCGAGGCGGGCGCGGAGTTGGTCTTTCTCAAACTGAAGCAACCCCTCGCGCGCCTGGCCTGCGTTGCGCTCGGCCGCGAAGTCGGCGGCTTGCTGCTCGAGTTGTAAGTTCTCGGCCTCGCGTTGCAGCTTTTCAGCGGCGGCGGATTCGATCTGCGAAGCGAGAGCATGCAGGCGTTCGCTCATTTCGGCGAACAGGGAATCGATGCGTGCAGAGTACCGCGGTGGCGGAGCGATGGCGCTCTTCCAGCGCAGCCACCCGGGCCACACGCTGTGAGCTGGCTTGGGCCGCATCTTCGCGGCGCTGCCGCAGAGTGCCGAGAGATTCCTGGGCGGCCGCAATCTGCTGCTCGAGTTGCATCGCGCGTCTGTTCCAGGGCAGCGGTCTCCGCCTGGCGCGCCGTGATGATCGATTCCTGCTCAGCCCGCTCCGCGGCAAGACGCTGCAACTCCGCCTGCGAAATGCTCATGCGCTCGGTGACGCGCGCCATTTCAGAATCGAGCTGCTGCAGCATGTGGCCAGAGGTCATGGACTGATGCTCAGCCTCCCGCTTTTCGCCGTCGAGGCGTTCCAGCAGGGAAGTGAGGTCTTTAATTTCTCTGCCGAGAGTGAGACGCGCATCTCTTCCTCGCGGAGGGCGCGCTCCAGGTCTTCGAGCTGGCGGAGCACTTCGCGGAGTTCGCGCTTCATGGAAAGCGGTCCCTCGGAGCGCTGTTTGCCGCCGGTGACGGTTACGTTGTGAAAGCATTCTCCGGATTGCGAGAGGAAGAATGCGTCGGGATTCTCGAGAGCCAGACCGCGCGCCGTGTCGGATCCGGGAACGATATAGCCGTCGCGCAGCTTCGGCAGAATCACTTCAAGCGACTTTCCGAAGCCATCGAGAACGCGAATGGTGTGCTTCAAGGGCACGATCGAAGCCGTGGGCGGGGCGCAGTGCGCGGCCTCGTCGACGATGAACGAGAACTTGGCTTGCGAATCCTCGGGATGAACCAGGAAGGTGGCGCGGCCGTCGACGTCACTGCGCAGCAGGCGAAGGCCTTCGTCGGCAGCGTCCCAGGACTTGACCACGATGTAATTCAATTCGTCGCGCAGGAAGTCTTCGACGACACGCTCGAAGCGCGGCTCGACTTCAAGGAAATCGGCGAGCACGCCGACCGGGGCGAGGCCGCTCTGCATTACTCCAGACTGGAATAGGCGGCGAACGGATTCGGTCGAGTAGCCGTGTTCAGCGATGACTGCTTCAAGAGACCCTTTTTTTCCGAGAGCCGTGGCAAATTCGGCGCGGAGCGACGTCGAGATTAGTCTTGGCGCTGGTTTCTTCGAGGCGCTTGGCTTCGAGCATGCGGCGAAGCTGGCTGATTTCTTCGCGTGATTCCGGCCACGCGCTGGGTCACGGTTTCGAACTCGAGGGCGAGTTGTCCGCGCTGGCCGCCAAACGCTTCCACCTGCAGATTTGCATTGGTGATTTCAGTTTGCAGACGGCGGGCTTCGCGATCCGCGCCAGCAAGGCGCTCTTCGGCTTGCGCGAGTTGATTGCGAAGCCGCGAGACGGACGAGACAGTGTCAAAGATGGCAACGCGGATTCTTCCTGCTGGAGTTCGAGTTCCGCCAGCGCGGTTGCGGCGGCGGCGGCTTCCTGCTGGGACAAGGCAAGTTCATGCTGAGCCGCAGCCAGATCGGCGGCCGCGGATTCCAGCACCTGCCGGTTGGAGTCGCGCTCGGCCTCAAGCGCGGTCAGGCGGTGACGGGCCTGGGCCAGTTCCGCTTCGGCCGAGGCTGAGCGAACCACCAGTTCGGCACAGCGTTCGTCGTTGTGCCGGCGGCGGGCGCGGGCGCGATCGATTTCCAAATCGATCTGGCTCAGGCGATCACGGTTTTCGCGCAGTTCGGTTTCGATGGCGTAACCGCGCTCGGTACCTTCGCCGTGCTCCGATTCGAGCTGCTGAACGGCTTCGGTGCGGTGCTGCATGTCTTCGGCGAGGGCCTTGAGTTGAGCATCAAGGTCGGCGCTTTCGCTGCTCGATTGCGTCAAACTTGCTGGCCAGGACGACGCGCAGTTGAGCTCGCATCTCTTCGCGCAGCTTGGCGTAGCGCTCGGCTTTGGAAGCCTGGCGCTTGAGCGAATTCATCTGGCGTGTGACTTCTTCGAAGATGTCGTTGATGCGGGCCAGATTCAATTTGGCGTCTTCGAGGCGGGCTTCGGCAAGGCGCTTCTTGGTTTTGAACTTGGTGATTCCCGCAGCTTCCTCGAGAATGGCGCGGCGGTCGGTGGGACGGCTGCTGAGAATCTGGCCGATGCGTCCCTGCTCGATGAGAGCGTAGGTCTCCGGGCCGAGGCCGGTACCCATGAAGAGTTCCTGAATGTCGCGCAGGCGGCAGAGTTTGCCATTGAGCAGGTATTCGCTGTCCCCGGAGCGAAAGAGGCGGCGGGTGACGACGATTTCGCCAGTGCGGAATTGCTGCTGGTTGAACTTGCGGCGGCGGATCTTCAAAACCACATTGGGCGCGATTACAGTCGCCGACGTGATCGGCGTGACCGGAGCGAGTCCGTGGACGGGCAACGCGAATACCGGCTCGTCGTCAGGAAAGGCAATTGCGATGACGTTCACTTTCGAACGCGGGACTTCGACTTCTTCCGTTCTGCCGGGCTGTGCGTCTTCGACGGCACGTTCGGTATCGGCGGCGGCGCGGGCGCGGATGGCGGCTTCGTCCCAGTCTTTATCCGGAAGGTCTCCATTAGGAAGATCGGTATCACGAACATCGGCGGCGTTTCTCAGGACTCCGGCGGCGCTCGGCAGTTCGTCCTGAATGTCGATTTCGGTGGGCGCGTCGGCGTCGGGGCCGGGATACTCGTCGGGATCGATTAAGGTGAGGGAGACCTCTGCCATGCCCGTGGGCTTGCGGTCGCGCGTGCCCGCAAAGATCACGTCTTCCATGCGCGAGCCGCGGAGAGTCTTGGCAGATTGCTCGCCCAGCACCCAGGAAATAGCATCGGCGATATTGGACTTGCCGCAGCCGTTGGGGCCGATGATGGCGGCGATGCCGTCCCCGTGAAACTTGAGGTCGGTGCGGTCGCAAAACGATTTGAAGCCGAGAATCTGAAGCCGCTTCAGTTTAAGCAACGTTGACTCCTTGGAAAAGCAGTGGCCAGTGGCTAGTGGTCCGTGGCCAGATATTCGTTTTGCCGCTTGCTGACCTATTAACTAGCTCGATACCTCTATCGCCAAAACGTTTCTCGTCCCGATCAATTCCGTCCCGGACTTGGTAGGACAGGCACAAATTAGAGCTACTGTAACGGCGAAATCGGGGCGGGGTCAAGCAATATAACACTATATATTGTATGGCCTTAAGAGCGAGCGCGTTGGGTTGCACACACATTGCAGCAAAAGCCTGGTTTACGGGTGAGGGAAGGACGAGGCGGGAGAAACGCGAGAGCACAGCTATGGTAGCGCAACCGGCGAGGCAAGACAACGATTCAAGCGGAGCAGTTGATGGAGCGGAGATTCTTCGATTTCGCCGAGGCATTCACTTTGCGAATGCCTCGGCTGTACTCAGGATGACAATCCGAGGGTGAAGGTGGTGAAGTATCCGACTACTTGCTTCCCAGCTTTTCGAAGAACCGGCAGATGGTTTCTATGCCGTGGTGGAAGTTGGGGATGTGGAACTTTTCGTTGGGGGCGTGGAGGTTGTCGTCGGGTAGGCCGAAGCCCATCATGACGCTGGGAATTTTGAGCGCCTGGTAGAAATCGTTCACGATGGGGATGGATCCGCCGCTGCGGATGAATACGGTTTCTTTCTTGAAAGTATCATGCAGGGCTTCTGTGGCAGCTTTGATGTAAGGATTGTCGGTGCCGACCACGCAGGCTGGGCCTTTGCTCCACACTTTAATTTTGATCTCGATGCCCTTGGGGGTGAGCTTCTTCACGAAGTTGGTGTAGCGCTTCAAAATGTCACCGGGATCCTGGTTAGGGACGAGGCGCATCGAGACTTTGGCTGAAGCTTTGGCAGGAATGACCGTCTTGGCGCCGGGAGCGGTGAATCCGCCAGGCATGCCGTGGACTTCGAGCGTAGGGCGCGCCCAGGTGCGATAGAGAACTGAATAGCCAGGTTCGCCGGTCAGAACCTTGGAGCCTACTTCGGTTTTGCGGTAATGCTCTTCATTGAAGGGCAGGCGTTTCCAGGCTTTGAGTTCGTCTTTGCTCGGGGCCTTTACGCCTTTATAGAAGCCGGGGATGAGCACGTGGCCTTTTCCGTCCTTCAATTTGCTGATGATCTCGATGAGAGCGAAGAAGGGATTGGGCGCGGCGCCGCCGTAGACGCCGGAGTGCAGATCGACCTTGGCGCCATGGGCTTCGATTTCGGTATAGACGAGGCCGCGCAGGCCTACGCATAACGTGGGAAGGTTGGGAGCGAAGAGTTCAGTGTCGCAGACCAGGGCGAAATCGGCCTTCAGCTTAGCTTTCTGCTTCTGGACGTACTCGGTGATCGATTCGCCGCCGACTTCTTCTTCGCCTTCGAAAATGACTTTGACATTGATGGGAAGTTTGCCGTTGCCCGACTTCATTAACGATTCTAGGGCTTTCACTTCCATCCAGAGCTGGCCTTTGTCGTCGACTGCGCCGCGGGCGTAGATGTTGTTATTGCGCTCGGTGGGATCGAAGGGCGGAGTGAGCCATTCGTCCAGAGGGTCGGGAGGTTGCACGTCGTAGTGCGCGTAGCAGAGGACGGTGGGCTTGCCGGGGGCGTGCAGCCAGTCGGCATAAATGAGGGGATGGCCCTTCGTGGGAATGAGTTCGACGTTTTCCATGCCGATGCGGCGAAGGTCGTCGGCGACGAAATGCGCGGCTTTTTGCACGTCGGCGCGGTGCTCGTCCAGAGTGCTGACGCTCGGGATGCGTAGGAGATCTTTGAGTTCGTCGAGAAAGCGCTGCTGATTATTGCGGGCGAAGTCAACTGCGGGAGAAGCCATCGGGTGATCCTTTCTTGCTGGAGCGCAATCGCGCGGAGTTGCGCCGATGAGGAAACGCTTCAGTATACCCGAAGGAATTAGGACTGGGTGGGCAGGAGCCTCGCTGCGCTTGGCGGGATCCATCGGCTTCGCTCGGCGAACGCTCTCGATGCGGCCGTCGCACATAAGCAATTCCAGGAGCAATCTCCGAAGCAGTTTCCGATGGGTTCTTAGCTCGGGAACCTTGCGGCTGAGAACGGTGCGAGGTCGTATTTGCAGTTGGTTCCGGTAATTACTTCAGCCATTACTTGCGCTGTGATCGGGGCGAGGAGGATGCCGTCGCGAAAATGGCCGGTGGCGACGTAGTAGCCGGGCGTTGCGTTGGGCCGAGAATCGGCAAGGCATCGGGAGTTCCGGGACGCAGGCCGGCCCAGTCTTCGAGAATTTTCGCGTTGCGCAGTTCGGGGACCAAGGCGAGGGCGGCGCGGTGCAGGCGCTGAATCGTGCGGCGATCTGGTGCGCTTGTCGAATCCGGCTTCTTCTACTGTGGTTCCGACCAGGATTCTTCCATCGCTGCGCGGGATCAGGTAAACCTCGGGCGCACGGATTACGTGTTTCAGTAAGTTGCGGGAGGGCGAAATCAGGCAGAGCATCTGTCCCTTAACGGGGCGGGTGGGAAAAGCGTGGGGTCCGATTTGGCCCGACCACGCTCCGGCGCAGTTGACGACTTTCGGGTGCGTGAAAAGATGTTTTGTTGGTGACGACTCCTGCTGACGCGGCCGTCCGATAAGATTCACCGCAGTGACCGCATCGCCGGAGGAAATGTCCACGCCGCGATGCTTTGGCGGCCTGCAGCGCCGCGGGCGTCAGTGCGCGGGGATCGACGCTGCGTTCCTGCAAATAAAACGCGGGCTGATTGAGGTCGGCGAGAGCGCTGGTTCGAGTTCGGCCAGCGGCGCGGGAAGCGCTGCAGCTTGCAAGGCCGGATGGGAACTCTGTTCGGCTGGAGGGGAAGAGAATCGTTCCCTGATCGCGCAGGTCGACGTTGATTCCTGACTCGATTTGCAGCTCGTGGACGAACTCCGGGTACATGCGCGCGCTGGCGGTCGCGAGTGGTTGCAGGGCGGCGGGGGTTTCAAAGAGGCAATCGACCAGCATTCCGCCTGCGGCGTAGGAAGCTTCGCGGCCGGGCTCGCCGCGCTCGACGACCAGAACGCTCGCGCCCTTCTTGCGAAGTTCGATCGACGAGCGAGAGGCCGATGATGCCGCCGCCGATGACGATTACGTCCCAATTCTTCATTTCCGCATTGTAGAAGACTGCGCAGTCGATTACTTTCGTGACCTGGCTGGGACACTCGTGGTTAACGGAGCTGCGCTTTCTGGCACCTATAATTTCGTACCCGCGAGCATACCACGTCATACGCCGCGCTTTCCTCCGCTTAATCAGTCAGCATCGATGAATGGCAGCAGATCGATCTCAAAACGGAAGGACGATCGTGAGGCACGAAGCAAACGCGAGCGATCCCGCGGCCGCATCGGTCTGGCTGTATGGACCGTGGCTTGATCTGGTTGTGGGCTGCGGGGCGTGGTCGGCTCCGCTTTTGCTGCTCTCGTATTTCTCGATGGCTTCGAGCACGCGACTGTGGGCGGTTGCTTTTTATGCGCTGGCGCTGTTCTTTAACTATCCGCATTACATGGCTACGATTTACCGGGCCTACCATCGCGCGGAAGACTTCCAGAAGTATCGAGTATTCACCGTCTATACGACCGGTCTGATTCTGCTCACCGGGTTACTTTCGCACTTCTGGCTAGGCATTCTTCCGTGGATATTCACGATCTATCTGACCTGGAGTCCGTGGCATTACAGCGGGCAGAACTACGGCCTGTTCATGATGTTTGCGCGCCGGGCTGGAGCGAACCCGGGCACGGCAGAACGGCGGGCGCTGTACGGCGCCTTTATTGCGTCTTATCTCATTCTGTTTCTGGGGTTCCACACGGGCGCTTCTTCTGATCCCTTCTTTATTTCGCTGGGCATTCCGGCTGCGGTGGGCCGTTGGGGGCAGATCGCACTGGGAGTAGTTTTCGTGGCGCTCTCGACTTTCGGTTTGTCACGGCTCGTGGGCGAGATGGGATGGCGGAAACTGCTGCCGTGCCTGACGTTGTTCTCGTCCCAGTTTCTCTGGTTCCTGCTGCCGGCGGCGATGGCGTTGTTCAAGGGAATGGAAATCCCGCAGAGCCGTTATAGTTCGGGCGTGCTGGCAGTGATGCACTCGGCGCAGTATCTCTGGATTACGAGTTACTACGCGCGGCGGGAGGCGTCGGAAGCTGCCGGCCGCAGCTGGCGTCCGCTGGCTTACTTCGGGGTGCTGGTCGCGCGGTGGGATCGCATTGTTCGTCCCCGGACCGTGGCTGGCCAGCCGTGTGTTCCACCATGATTTCAGCGCGAGCTTTCTGATCTTCACCGCACTGGTGAACCTGCACCACTTCATTCTTGACGGCGCCATCTGGAAGCTACGCGATGGGCGGATCGCATCTCTGCTGCTGAATTCGCGGGACCGACTGGCGAATGCCGCTTCGCAGGCGAGCAGGCGGCTGTCACGGGCGTGGGGCTGGTTCTCAGGAAGCGCGCGCGGGCGCACGGTCGCTGCAAGTGGGCGCGCTGCTTCTACTGTTGGCGTGGGGAACGGTTGATCAGGCGCGCCACTATCTGGCGCTGCGCTCCGAAAATATTGGCGACCTGCAGCGGGCGGAAATGCTGGATTCGTTTGATGGGCCGTTGCAGATGCGTCTGGCGCACCGGGAACTGGAGGATGGCCATCCGCAACAAGCTGAGGCTGCGTGGAGAAAAGCGATCCAGGCGAATCCGGCTGATCCGCGCCGCGACAGGCTTTGCTGCGGTTCTTGGTGGGGCAAAACCGTTTCGATGAAGCCTTTAGCTTGACGGATGCTTCTCTGAAGTACGCTCCTAGGGACGCCAATTTATTGGTCGACCGCGGACTGCTGGCTTTGCGCCTGGGCCAGCCAGGGCAGGCGGTCGATAGTTGGGAGCGGGCGATTGCTGCGGATCCTGGCGACATGCTGGCGCATCTTTATCTCGCGAACGAACTCGATCACGAAGGCGAGCCGCGGGACGCTGCTGTCCAGTACAAAGCGTTTCTGGTGACGATTGCGCGGCAGCCGGCGGCAAAGCGTCCGCCAGCGGAGAATGTGATCGCGATTGTGCTCCGCATGGCGGATTGCCAGGGGCGTGCGTCCGACAAGGCGGAGGCGATCCAGTCTTACGAAATGGCAGGCAAGATTGCAGCTCAAACCAAGCACATCAAACTGGAGAGCATCGCCAACGTGAATGAAGCGGCGCTGCAAGGGGAAGCCGGGAAATTGGGGCAGGCGCTTCCGCTGTATCAGCACGCTTTGGAGTTGGATGATTCGATTGGCGATCGGACGTCGAGTGCCGAAGACTGGATGGCTTACGGCCGTTTTCTCGATGGCGCAGGGTTTCCGGTCCGGCTAGTTTATGCGTGCCTGGTGAAATCCAGGAGCCTGCAGGACGCGTTTCCAAAAGAATCGCAGAGGCAATCGCTGGCCGATGCCATCAAACAAACCGAAAGGCGAGCGGGGAGAGAAGCGGACTCGATCCGTCGCGATCCGGAACCTGCGCTGCGGGAAGCGCTGACGCTGCAGCGTTAATTATCCATTAAACATAAAGGTCAGGAGCGGCGGGCGGGAGACCGCTGTTCCCATATAAGCCTCTCCCAAACTGAAACTCTCGATACCGAGCGGGCATTACATGAGCTAATTGACACTGTGGCACTTGTGCTCAACAATTGAATGGACCCCTGCAGCTAAGGCGGTTAAATCCTGGGAGGAACTATGCCGGAAGAAGGCGAACAGATACAGGTTGAACAGCAGTCGACTGCAGGGAAGTGGATCCTGGTGGTGGTGGCGATCGTTTTTGTAGCGGCTTCGGTTTATGGATATGTGACCACGCAGCAGCACGTCGACAAGCTGACGAAAGACTTGAGCGATAGCCAGGGGCAGGTGGGGGAATTGCAAAAGCGCATGCAATCCTCAGAAGCTCAGCAGGAGACGCTGGCTCAAAAGCTCGGGATGACCAAGAAGGAACTGGTGGACCGTGCGGCGGCACTGCAAGCGCAACAGAGGGCCGATGAATCGCGCCTGGCGCAGCAAGAGAAAGAATCGAAAGAGCAGTTCGGCCAGGTGACTGGAGAGGTAGCCGGCGTTAAAACCGACGTGGGCGGGGTCAAGACTGACGTGGCCTCAACCAAAGCGGATCTGGAAGCCACCAAGGCGAAGCTGCAGAGTGCAGTGGGCGACTTGGGAGTACAAAGCGGCTTGATCGCCAATACCCGCAGTGATCTGGAGATCCTCAAGCATAAGGGCGACCGCAATTATTACGAATTCACGCTGCTCAAGGGGGCGAAGCCCCAGCCGGTCGCCACGGTGAGCCTGCAACTTAAAAAAATTGATCCTAAGCACGGAAAGTTCACTCTGAACGTGACTTCCGACGACAAGACGATCGAGAAGCAGGATCGCAATATCGCTGAGCCAATTCAATTCTATTCAGGGCGTGAGCACCTGCTGTTTGAGCTGGTGGTCTGGACGGTGGACAAGAAGAAAGCCACGGGCTACCTGAGCACGCCGAAGAGCGCGCCCGTACCGGTCACGGCAAATTGATATGACGAGATAAACCGGGCGCCAACCCACATCTGATGCGGCGGAGATTCGTCTAGGAAAAGTGATCCAGTGCCCGAAGGCGTAGCTTTGGCACGAATCCTACGCTTGGCGAATCTCAGTTGAAGGCGGCGAGCCTCATTCGACCGGAACAAATTTCACGCAGACGGGCTGGCTCTCTTCGAGAGTCTGTCCGGTGGGCGTAAGGCGTCCGGTTTTCTGGTCGATGCGAAAGATCACGATGTTGTCTGATTTTTCGTTGGCCGCAAACAGCAGCGAGCCGCCTGGGGCAATTTCGAAATGGCGCGGGCTCTGGCCTTTGGTGGAGGCGTATTCGACCAGCGTCAGCGTACCTTTGCTCGCGTCGATGGCGAAGACCGCAATGCTGTCATGTCCGCGGTTTGAGGCATAGAGGAATTTGCCGGAAGGATGGACTTCGATCTCAGCGTCCTCGTTGAGCTTCGTGAAGTCTTTCGGAATCGTCGAGATCGTCTGCAGGGGATGCATTGCGCCGGCAGCCCCGTCGTAGCTATACACGGAAACCGTGGATCCCATTTCGTTGACCACATAACCAAACTTTCCGTTGGGATGAAGTGCGAAGTGCCTGGGACCGGCTCCGGGGTCGGCTTTCGCGAACGGCGGATCGTTAGGAGAGAGCGAACCTTTGGTGTTATCGAATTTGTAGACAAGGGTTTCGTCGAGGCCGAGATCGTCGACGATGGCGAAGCGGTCGTCCGGAGAAAGATCAATCGAGTGCGCGTGCGGAGCTTCCTGACGCTGCGGATTCGTGCCGTGGCCGGTGTGCTGCACGAAGGCCGAAGCCTCGCCGAGCCGCCCGTCCTCTAGCACGGGGAAAGCTGCAATGCTGCCTCCGGTATAGTTCGCCACCAGAACAAACTTTCCAGTTTTGTCCACGGTGATATAACAGGGGTCGGCGCCTCCCGACGCCACTTGATTCAAAAACGTGAGTTTGCCTGTGGCGCGATCGATGGCAAAGGCGCTGACTGCTCCGCTCTTCTGGCCCTTGTAATTTCCGATCTCGTTGACCGCGTAAAGGAAACGATGATTGGGGTGCACGGCCAGAAAAGATGGATTGGTGGTTTCAGCAGCCAGACCGATGGTCGAGATCTTTCCCGTATCCGAGTCGAAGCGGTAGGCGTAGATCCCCTTGCTGGCGCTGCCTTCCAGCGTGTAAGTGCCGACGTAGACCAGATATTTATCTTTGGGCGGAGCGGGGGCCGCGTTGGCGCAAATTGTGAGAAGCAGGAACGCGAACGCGAATGCGAGAGAGAGTGCGACGGCACGGCAGAGCTGTCGAGTTAGTTTCATCCCGCTATGAAACCGCATCGGACGGCTTTCGCGCAAGTGCGGAGAAAAATCGTCCAGCGGTTACTTGGCTAGTGTGACGGGCACGGGCTGGTCGTAGGGCTGGATGACTACGCTTACGGAGCGGCGCTGGTTGAAGGCGTCGAGCGTTACGGGGAAGCTGACGATGACGGTGCGCCTGATCTCTTCGCCCGGCTGCAGCTTATCTTCGGGCGCGAGAGCAGGCTGCGTGTTCACTTTTAATGCGGGGAAGGCCTGATAGTAGCGATCGAAATCGATGGCGGAGACGGCTTCGCTAGTGAGCTCTCCGCTCGATGTTAGGAGCTTGCCGTGGATGTCATGCACCCAGAGCGACTTCTTGCCGGAGTTGCGCAAGGTGAAGGTGAGGGCGACCAGAGAGGCATTCTGGCCGGGGAGTTCGACGGCGGCAACGTTGTCGAGTGATCCGGCGCCCTGGGGCTTGGCGCGCTGGAAAAAAGATACGATGCCGACGACAACAAGGATTCCGGCCATCGTCAGGAGCAAGGATTTGACCGGAGGCAGGTTGCGCTTGGCGGTGCCGAACTCGTCGGCGATGCTGATCGTGGGGCCGCGTTGCGCGGCCGGCTCGGCGGTGGGTGGAATTGGAGGAGGGACGGGAGTGGGGGCTTGATCGGTCATAATTCGTTCGCGCTTATGATTTTACTCCCGGGCGTCGGGTAGAAAGCGGTGTCTTTTCGGATGTTGGTGGATGGTCTGAATACTCACTGATTCCAGGCATGCTTCATTGCTTTGGCGAATTTTTGCGCGGGAAGTGTGTTCAGCACGTCGTCTTTGGTCAGCCAGGCACGCCGGGCTTGCAGAATGCCGTAGCGGATTTTGTCGAGGTGCGAGGTGTGGTGGGAATCGGTGTTCATGACGATCATCACTCCGCGTTGTTTAGCCTGGCGCAAGTGAATGTCGTTGAGATCGAGGCGATCGGGATAAGAATTCAGTTCCATAGCGACTTTGTGTTTTGCCGCCGAGGTTAGCACGGCATCCATGTCGAAATGGTAGGCGTCGCGGCGAAGTTGGAGGCGGCCCGTGGGATGTCCGATGATGGAAGTGTTTGGGTTGGCCACAGCTTTGAGCAGGCGTTCGGTCATCTTTGCGGGCTCTTGATTGAAGACGGAATGCACGCTGGCGATGACGAGATCCATCTGGGCGAGAACGTCGTCGGAGAGATCGAGATCGCCATCGGCGAGAATGTCGACTTCGATTCCGGCGAAGACGGTGATGCCATCGATCTTGTCGTTGGCTTCATGAATTCGCTTAATGTGCGCGACGGCGCGCGTGTCATCGAGTCCGTTGGCGAAGGCCAGATTCTTCGAATGGTCGGTGATGGCCATGTATCTGTAGCCGCGCGCCTTCGCGGCCTCGGCCATTTCTTCAATGGTATTTTTGCCGTCGGTTTCGACTGTGTGCATGTGGACGTCGCCCTGAATGTCTTGCAAGGTGATGAGATTTGGCAGTGTATGTTTCTCGGCGGCGTCGATCTCGCCAAGATTTTCGCGCAGCTCGGGAGGAATGTAGTCGAGCTTGAGTTTGGCGTAGATCTCTTCTTCTGTTTTTCCCGCGACCGGCTTTTCGGTCTCGAGATCGGCGAGGCTGTATTCATTCAGCGTGTAGCCCATCTTGAGGGCGCGCTGGCGCAGGGCAACGTTGTGCGCCTTCGATCCGGTGAAATACTGCATGGCGGCACCAAAAGATTCTGGCGGCAGCAGGCGAACGTCCACCTGCATGCCGCTGCGCACATGGAAGCTGATCTTGTTGTCGCCCTGGGCGATGATATCCATCAAGGGCGGATATCTCGCGACGTACTGAACGGCGTTGGCGCGTTCGGCTGGGCTCGAGCAGGCGCTGCCGGTGACGAGAATGTCGAGATCACCGGCGGTCTCACGGCCCCGGCGCAACGAGCCTGCGGGCGTGATGCGGTCGATGCCGGGATACTTCGCAAGATACTCCGTGAGCTTCGTCGCCTCGGATTCGGCAGCGTCGATAAGAAATCGACCGGAGATGCGGCGGTAGTCTTCGATCGCCTTCAGCAGCTTTAGTTCGTGCTTCTCGCCCATGCGCGGCAGTTCGCGGATCTTGCCTTCGCGGGCAAGTTTTTCCACTCCATCGACATCGCAGACCTGGTGGGCGCTCCAGATCAGGGCAATCGTCTTTGGTCCCAGGCCCTGAATCTTCAGTAGCTGCAGCATCGACGGATGATATTTCTTGAGCAGTTCGCCTTGCACGCTGAGGCTGCCGTCTTTGAAAAGTTCCTGCAGGTTGATGAGCATCCCTTTGCCGATGCCGGGAATGGCAAGGACTTTCTTCGGTTCGCCGATTATGTCTTTGATCTGCTCGGTGTGGTTCTCAATGGCTTGGGCGGCGTTGCGGTAGGAGCGGATGCGGAAGGAATCCTGGCCGTCGATTTCGAGCAGGTCGGCAGTCTCGTAAAGAATGTTGGCGATCCCCTTGTTGTCCATGGCCAGGGTTAGGGTAAACGAGGATGGGACCGAAGAGCTAGGGGCGAGGAACTTTACGCGCGCGTTGGAGAAACCGGAGAAGCAGGAACTTGTTCAACGGGGCTCTTCGGGCTGCTCCAATGTGGGCGCATATAAATCACGAACCATACAACAAGTAATGCGGTGACCAAGTCCGCTGAAATCCGGGCCACGGATCCCGATCCAAACAAACCAGTATTCGCGGCTATCACTGCGCAGATCGTGGAGGCGACGATGAAGAACTGGGATCGCGTTGGAGCTGAGTCGGCTGGTGTGGCAAGGATCGGGAAGAGACTAGAGACCCAGAAGGGCCCGTTAAATCCGAGCGGGGAGTGAGAGTCGGCGAGCCAGATTGACAGAAGCATTGGAACGCCCGCAAAGAACAAAAATGCGTTCACCCAACGTCGTTTCCGCATGAGGCGTATGCCGCCGACCAGCAACATCGCGCCGAAAGAACAAAAGAACAGCACGTTTGCAGGATCGTGGATCGCGGGAAAGACGAACTTGACCACTCCGCCTATGGGTCCGGCAAGATATGCTGCAGCAACCAGAGCTACGAGGAAGGGAAGCGCCCAGACCGAGATCAGCAGAATTCCGAGCAGCGTGTTAACGACAATCTCGCGGCGGCTCATGAGGAGATTCCCTCGCGGCTAACTGCGTTTTTGCTCGCAATCTCGGACCAACCAATTCAGGCGCTCTTGGTTACGTTTGCTGCCTGCGGTCCCTTGGTACCGTCGGTGATTTCGAACTCTACCGTGTCGCCTTCCTGCAGGCTCTTATAGCCCTCGGAGGTGATCGCGCTGTAATGCACAAAAACGTCGGGGCCGTCCGCGCGGCCGATGAATCCGTAGCCTTTTGCGTTATTGAACCACTTTACCGTGCCTTTCAGACGTTCCACGTACCCCCTCTTTCCGCACGTCCATCCGTGGGGGACCCAAAAGACGTGCCCGCATAGGATGCATTTTGGAGCGATTGGGATGGGGTGTCAAGACGAAATGGTGGCAGTAGGCAGGCCCTCGAGGAGGCGGTCCTCATCCGGTATGCGCGAGCGCCTACTTTTTACTAACTTCGTGATCCAGCCAGAGGACGGAGGAAATGGTTTTGGCATCGCGGATGGTCCCGCTCAAGACCATGCGGACTGCCTCCGTGAGTGGGACCAGGCTCTTGTGGATCACTTCATCTGGCTCGGGGTGAGCTGGCCCGGCGCGCAGGCCGGTCGCTAGATATACGGACATGGTTTCGGCGACGAAGCCGGGGCTCGCGTAAAACTTGAGGATGCGGCGCCAATGCGTGGCGGTGTATCCGGTTTCTTCGAGGAGCTCTCGCTTGGCGGCGTGCAGAGCGTTTTCCCCGGCGTCGATGCGGCCGGCGGGAAGCTCCCACAGATATCCGCTCGCGGCGTGGCGATACTGGCGCTCCAGCAGCACGCGAGGTGTGGCGTGCGACTCGTTGACGGCCAGAACTACAACTGAGCCGGTGTGATGAATGACGTCGCGGCGGGCGCGCACGCCTCCGGGTTCCTGAACATCGTCGGTTGTAACCCAGAACACCGGGCCGCGATAAACCGTGCGGGAAGAAATCAAGCGCGCCTTCGGATGGGAACTCTTGCGGGATTTGACTGGCTTTGGCTTGGGACGCGGAGACTTGGGCATGCAAACAATATAGAACAGCCGGCTTCCGGCTTCCGCTTTTCGGCAGGAACTCAAAATCGTGACGTCAGGATCGGTGGTTGATTCTGCTATGCTGCCGGGCATGTCTCGGAAGATATCTCCGAAGAAGCCGCGGGTTGCAATTGTTGGAGCAGGGAACCTCGCGAGTGCGCTCGCCGTCGCGCTGCACGTTGCGGGTTACGGAATCGAACAAGTCGTTTCTCGGGGATCGGCAGCATCTCTGCGGCGAGCCCGGCGCTTGGCACGTGAAGTTCGGGCAGCTGCCGTGACGGCAAGTCAGGCGCACATTCGGGCTGAGATCGTTTGGTTCTGCGTTCCCGATGCGACGATTGCGGACGTGGCGGAATCTCTCGTGAACGCGGCGGACTGGAAGAGCAAGGTGGCGGTGCACTCGAGCGGCGCCCTGACCAGCGACGAGCTTGCCGGGTTGCGGGAGCGGGGAGCTGCCGTGGCGTCAGTGCATCCGCTGATGACGTTTGTGAAGGGATCGCGGCCGCCGCTGGTTGGAGTTTCGTTCGCGGTGGAAGGAAGCCCCAGAGCGGTGCGAGCGGCGCGCGCGATTGTTCTGGATTTGAGCGGGCAGTCCGTCGCGATTCGCAAGCGGCAGAAAGAGGCTTATCACGCGTGGGGAATGTTCGCGTCGCCGTTACTCACTGCGTTACTGGCGGCGGGTGAGCGCGTCGCGGGCGCCGCTGGAGTGGGCCCGAAGGCGGCGCGAGAGCGAATGTTGCCGATTCTGCGGCAAACCCTCGCGAACTATGCGCGCCTGGGCGCGGCGGAGTCATTCAGCGGTCCCATCCCGCGCGGGGATGTGGCAACGGTTGGGAAGCATCTTAAAGTATTACTTGAGGTTCCGGACGTTCGAGAAGTGTATGTTGCTCTGGCGCTCTCGGCGCTGCACGATTTGCCGGCGAAGGATCGGGCTGGTTTGGAAAAGATGCTGAAGTAGCTATTGGGCTAAGGATGACAAGGTCAAGAACTGAATAAGTGGCCGAGCTTTTCTTTTTTTGTCTTGAGGTATTCTTCGGCGTGAGGGCTGGGCTTGACCTCGCAGGGGACGCGCTCGATGACTTCAATGCCGGCACTCTGCAGCGCTTCAACCTTTTCGGGATTATTTGAGAGCAGGCGCACCTTGCCGACGCCGAGCGCCTTGAGCATCTGGGTGGGCAGGGCAAAGTCGCGCTGGTCAGCTTTAAAGCCGAGGCGCTCGTTGGCTTCGACGGTGTCGAGACCGGAATCCTGCAACTCGTAGGCTTGCAGTTTCGCCATCAGGCCGATGCCGCGGCCTTCCTGCTGTTCGTAAATCAGAATGCCCGCGCCCTCGTCTCGAATCATCGAGAGTGCCATCTCGAGTTGCTGGCGGCAGTCGCAGCGCAGCGAATGAAAAACGTCACCAGTAAGGCATTGCGAGTGAATGCGCACCAACGGAGCGGTGGAATGAACATCGCCCATCACGAGAGCAACGGCTTCCTCGACCCGGGGCGCCCCGTCCGAGACGGATTCGGCGCGAAAGCCATAGATGCGGAACCGGCCCCACCGTGTGGGAAAATCTGCGGAAGCGACGGGTCGAATGGCCTTGAGGGTCACAGTTCGATTATAGCGGCTGTGAGCGAAGGCGAGGGCGAGGGGGATTTCCTATCCACGCGCCTTGAACGGGAAAATGGCATCCTGCTTCGAAGGAATCGGGTTTCCGTTCTGAGTGGCGGGGTGAAAGTGCCAGTTTTCGAGCGCGGCAAGACATTTACTGTCGATCTCCGAGCCCAGGCTCTGCAGCACGGTCTTGCGGATGATTTCTCCCCGCTCGTCGATGGTGATTTCGATGATGACTTTGCCCTCGGAGTCCGGCCGTTGCCAGGGGTAGACCACGGGATCGGCGGTCGTGATGGGCAGAGCGGGACGAATCTCATCGCCATATACCGGACCGCCCGGCACGCTTCCGTAGGGAAGGCCTGCAGCTGCGCCGTGCCCGAGCTTCGAGAGCGTCGCGGTCTTCGCGTTGTCTTCAGTAGGCAATGGATTGATAGGGATCGAGGGCAGAGACAGTTTGGCTACGGCGGTATCCTGCTTCAAAATCAGTTTGTCGTGCCCGAGCCGCAGGTGTCGATAGAACTCGCTGGCGCGGTCCGACGAACTGGTGGTGCTGTCATCGGGAGACGCGGTAGGGAAGTAAAGTGGCGTGACCACCTTGCCGTTGTGTCCGATCGCAATCGAGGACGCGGTCAGCAGTCGAGGGTCCGGGGTATGCAGCAGCCAGGCGAGGAGCAAGGCGTGCAGAGCGAGGGAAGCCGCCAGCATGCGGCGCTGTCTTCTTGGTGTCGCGGGATTCAGTTGCGCAAACATGTCGGAGCAAGCTCCCGGCCCGCCCACGGTCCAGACATTAGCTTAGACGCGCGGAGGGGGAGTTCGTCAAGCCTCTTTGGGCGGGCTAGTCTTAACTGTGGTAACGAGGCGGATGGGTTGTTAAGTACGGCTCCGGGGAGGAGGGAATTGGAGCGGGTCTTGGTGCCGAGGAGAAAACGCTGGTAAAATAAGCGGGCAAACCAGAGTTCCATCCGGTTTCGTGGGGCTATAGCTCAGCTGGGAGAGCGCGTCGTTCGCAACGACGAGGCCGTCGGTTCGATCCCGACTAGCTCCACCATTCATTTCCTACGGTTTCATTTCGCTCGTATTCAAGCACTTACCGTTAGGCCTTCCGCCCAGCCAATGCCCGAAAATCGTTTAGGGCCCCTGGCCGGGATCGGGAACTGCCCGGGCCTAAGCGGGTATGAGAAACAGCCCTTTCCTTGCTGCATTGGGCCACTTCCGGGTATATACTTCTCGCTGAATTTATCGCTCGAAGAAGCGCGCTTTGGGGCGTCCCAAGCTGGTTTCCAACCAGGGGAAACATGCACAATCGGAATCCACGGTTCGATCCCGAGGATCGGGCGAATGCCACGGGCCAACCCGGCGTGGGCATTCCGGTCAAAGGGGATAGTTCTGCTTCCAACCCTCCGATTGATCCTGACGGCGCGACGGTGATCGACTTTCCCAAGCCCACTTACGATCCCGAAGCTACATTAGTAGACCCCGAGGCCACGCTGGTCGATCTCGATGCGACCCTGCCCGAAGGGATTTCACCTCCTCCTCCACCGTCGACGGGCCGCAGGCCCACGCGCCTCCAGGTGAGCGTGCCGCTGCTGCAAGCCGGCGATGTGCTGGGCGGCCGTTACGAGATCCTGCAAATGCTGGGTGAAGGTGGCATGGGTGCCGTGTATAAGGCGCGGGACCGGGAACTCGACCGCTTCGTAGCGTTGAAGCTGATCCGGCCGGAGCTGGCCGCCAATCCCGCGATCGTCGCTCGCTTCAAGCAGGAGCTTCTCCTCTCGCACCAAGTCACGCACAAGAATGTGATTCGCATCTACGATCTCGGCGATGCCGATGGCGTGAAGTTCATCAGCATGGAGTTTGTCGAGGGCCAGGACCTGCGCTCGCTGATCCTGGAAAAGAAAAAATTTCCTCCCGAAGAAGCGGTGGAGATTATTCAGCAGGTCTGCCGCGCTCTGGAAGCGGCTCACAGCGTAGGCGTGATTCACCGGGATCTGAAGCCGCAAAACGTCATGCGGGATAAGGCCGGGCGCATCCTGGTGATGGATTTTGGCATGGCCCGCACCCTCGAAGGCGACGGCATGACCCAGACCGGCGCCCTGGTCGGAACCATGGAGTACATGTCTCCCGAGCAGGCACTGGCCGGAACGCTGGACCAGCGTTCGGATCTCTTCGCGGTGGGCCTGATTCTTTATGAGCTCTTGAGTGGCAAGATGCCGTATAAGGCCGAGAGTGCGCTGGCCAGCTTGATCAAGCGCAACCAGGAACGCGCCATCCCGGTCTCCGATCATGACGGGACGATTCCGCTCGCGCTCAGCAACATCGTGAGCAAGTGCCTGGAGCGCGATACCAGCCTGCGTTATCAGAGTGCAGCTGAACTCCTCGCGGATCTCGATGCGTGGCAGGGAAATCGCGCGGCCGCAACCTTGTCGTTTCAACCCGCCGTTAAGCCCTGGGGACAGACGGTGCCCTGGCCTCTAGTAGCCGGCATTGCCACGGTTCTGCTTCTTGCGGTCGTGGGCTATATATTTCGTGTTCCTTTGTTCTCACCGTCGCCGAAGAAAATTGCCTCTGCGCCTGCCGTCTCGCTCGCGATCTTGCCGTTTCGCAACGCATCTGGCGATCCGGAACTGGATTGGCTGGGCTCTAGCCTGGCCGACATGCTGAGCACTGATGTGGGGCAATCCGCGCACCTGCGCACGATCTCGCCGGAGCGCCTGCATCAGGTGCTTTCTGATTTGCGCGTTACCCCCGGAACTCCGATCGATCCGAACATGGTTAGCCGCATCGCCGAATTCAGCAGCGCCGATACTCTGGTTTGGGGACAGTATGCCAAATTCGGCGGCCAAATCCGGATCGACGCCACGTTGCAGGATCTGAAGCATGATCGCAGCGTCCCCATCAAAATCGACGCTGTCGATGAGAAAGATATTCCCGGCGCAGTCGATCGCCTGGCCGTTCTGCTGCGCAACAATCTGGCTTTTTCCCCGGACGTAATTAACGAACTCAAAGCCAGTTCCTTCCAGCCCAGTTCGCGTTCTGCGCCCGCTCTGCGGGATTACAACCAGGGTGTGCAATTGCTGCGGGACGGTAAGAATCTGGACGCCGTCAAGTCTTTCCAATCTGCCACCACGGAAGATCCGGAATTTGCCCTCGCATATTCCCGCCTGGCCGACGCGGACTCCGCGCTTGGCTACGATGGCGACGCCGAGCAGGCCTCCCGCAAAGCGATGGAACTTAGCCAACAGTTGCCGATGGCTGAGAAATACATCATCCAGGCCACCCATGCTCGCGTCATGAAAGATAACAAGAAGGCCATCGAGGCCTACGAGAATCTGGCCAAGACCTTCCCCGATAACACGGACGTGGAGTACACACTGGGCAGCCTCTACGCTGACACGGTGATTTCGACAAAGCCCGGGTCGCAGTTTTCGAGCATCCTGAAAGCCGACCCAAGAACATTCAGGCGCTGTGGAAAATCGGCAGCGTGGAATACCTGCAGGGGAATCCCGAAGCGGCCCTCGAGCCCCTGAATAAGGGTTTGAGCATGGCGGTCGAAGTGGGCAACGCGGAGCAGAAGGCGCTTATCTTCAGGCTTTGGGTATTTCCTATCGGCGATGAACAAGCCGGATGAGGCGATCAAGAGCATTCAGGACTCGATGGAGATTACCCGCAAGCTAGGCATGAAGCGCCTGCTGGCGAATAGTCTTTCCGAGTTGGCTCAAGATCAGATCACGCATCGGCAAGCCGGATGCGGCCATGGCGAGTTACAACCAGGCGCTGCAGATCCTGCGCGAAATAGGGGTCAAGAAAGATTACGGCGATATCCTGATCAATCGCGGCGTTCTCTACCAGACGCGCGGCGACTATGACAAGGCGCTTCAGGATTACAAAGACGCGCTGCAAATCCAGCGCGACGCCGGCGACGTCAATTACCAGGCATTTGCCTCAGCAATATCGGCGACGTCTATTCCGCAAAATACGACACCGATAACGCGCTTATCTATTACCAGCAGTCTCTGCAGTTGCGCGAAAAGCTGAACGAACCGATCTACCTCGCGGAAACTCTAGCGCTCTGGGAGAAGTGCACTCAGCCATGGGCGATTACGATCAAGCACTTTCGATCCAGATGAATGCGCTCGATGTTGCCCGCAAGTCCAATAACACGAAGGATGCAGCGGTGTTTCGCAGTTCCATCGGGCAAATTCTGATCTACCAGGGACGCCTGGGAGCAGCGGTGAGCGCCATGCAGGATTCCGTTAACGGCTTTCCGCTCCACCAACAATCAGAGCTTTGAGTTGACTGACTCTCTGAATGACCTGGCCGAAACTCTGGCCCTGGCTGGCCGTGGCGAGGAATCGGGCAAGCCTCTGGACGAAGCCACCAGCCTTGCTGACGAACTCAAGAACGAAAGCGTTCGCAGTCAACTTCTAAACACCCGGGGAGATGTGGCTTACTATCGGGGCGATTATAAAGTCAGCGCGCAGCGCTTACGAACAGGCTGCCCTGGCCGCCGCCAAGACTAAAGATCGCCAAAATATCTTGATCGCCAAGATGAATCTTGCCCGCGTTGCCATTGCCGATGGGCGTTCGCAGTCCGCCGTCAGCGAATTACGCGCCGCCATCCAGCAGGCCGACAGCTCTTCATCTGAAATATTATTGGCTCCGCAGTCCGTTGACCTGGCGGAGGCGATGATCAAGAGCAAGGACTATTTGCACGCTCGTCAGGAACTGGAGAATGCCCTCGGCAGCAGTGAAAAACTTGGGCTTGCGCCTGGAAACTGCCCGAATTCATTATTTCCTCGGAGACGCTCTCCGACTTGGCGGAAATGCTGACGACGCGCCCCACCAGTACCAGCTGGGACGCGACATCTTGGAAGAACTCAAGAAGGATCCAGGCGCGGAGCATCTACTGGATCGTTCCGATCTCAGCCTCGATGTATGCCGAGCTGGCCGCTCTTCGGTTGCAGCTAAATAGATTGTGCGGATGCAAATCTGCGAAGCGAGCTTCACGCTGCCGCGTTCATTTCTCCTGCCGAATCTTTCCTCTGCTTCCGCGAAAATGAAAGCCCCGGTGCCGCCCCCTTTCGGGAAGGGTCACCGGGCTCGTTCTGATTGGGCTCTCGAGTTTAGCCATGCTCTACTTCGCCACGATATAGCTTTCCGAGACAGTATTGTTCGAGGAATTAGGATCGTTGTCCGACGTGACGGTGGTCACCGACTGAACTTTGTGTTTACTGGCGCTGTGGACAACACTCGGAATATTGACCATGATCCCCACGCCTTCCAGCTTCGATATGCTCACCAATTGCCCGATGTTACACGTAAGGACGGCAACCGTTGTGCTGCTCCCGACAGTCGTGTTCACGGAACAGCTCGATCCTGAATTCGGGATGGAGTTGCACCCGTCTTCAGATTGCAGGTAATCACCACGCGAAGCTGCCGATCAGGCTGCCGTTCAGGACTTGATTGGCCACCGTGAAGGTTGAAGTGACCACTACGTTGTTGGCCACCGTTCGAACTCAGATTGATTACCCAGGGTAGTATTTCCCGGTCTGCCCTTGCGGGATGGTCTACGGGAAGGGAATGTCGAATACAGCCACATCTCCGCTGAGGAGCGACGGAAACCGTGTATGCTCGGGAGAAGTGGTTTTATTCCCGACGATTGTCGATTGCGGTTACGGTAATTGTGTAAGTTCCTGCAGGAGGAGTGTGTTCCGACGATGCCGCCGCTCGAGGCCGGATCGCTGCCGGTGCAACTCGCAATGCCGGACCCGCCCCGTCGGAGCATCCGAAGGTCACCGTGACCGGCGGTCCATTCAGTAAAAGGTCCGGGAGCGCTGAGCGTGGGCCCAGTGATCGTCGGAGCCTGCAAGTCGATTTAAATGGACCGGCAGAAACCGGAACGCAATTTCCAGCAAAGTCGCAGCCCGGTGTAGGAGAAGCAGGGACTGGAAGGGCATTGACTCCCACGCTGACGGCGTGAGCCGGAGCATTGGTGGTAACGGTAACGATTTCGCTGGGGCTGCCTTGAATGCTATTTGCCAGCAGCGGCAAGAACCCGGATCCGGATACGCCGGCAAATACTGATCCGTCACAGTGCATGTTCCGAGTAGTTCGTGTTGTACCAGCCGTTGTAAACGGGCGCCGGCGGCGGGCCGCAGGAAGTAACTTGAGGCGCTGCGTTATCGACGCCGACGGTCACAAAGGGGAACGATGCCCAGTTGGCGGTTGGATTGGTAAGCTGAGCGCCCTGCGGATTGAAAACCAAGCCTTCGGTGAAGGCACAGTCCGTCGTGAAGTAGTGCAGGTTGTAAATTCCGTCTGCTCAGGCCGCTGAAGCTGCCCGCCGATGGAGAAGGACGGAGGCGTGACGCCGCCGCTGTTGCAAAAGGGTGTGGTTGGAATCGTGTTGCTGTTCGAGTTAAACAGCGTTATATCGCCCGACTACCGGATGAGTCGTATCCGGAAGTGAAGGCCAGGTGCTGAGGCCATACGTCAAGCTGAAAGGCGGAGCCGCGGTCGCCGGCGTGAAACCGTTGGCCTGAGGAATGTTGCCCGTCCCCGGATAGGTTGCGGCATTCGAAGTGAACGACGCGCTGATGGTGGTAGAACCCCTGATCCAGCCGTAGGCGTTTTGTCCGTCTGACGCTCGCGGTTGCAGTAGGCAGCGGCATGTTCGCAACGGGCACTAGGATGGAATTGGTGCCGTTCGTAGTGCTGCCGCCTTTAAGGTCCGCTGCTCCCTCAAACTCGGTGAGGATGTCGAGAGGGCACAGAGCGCCGGCGAGGCTGCCGGTGAGTGTGCAGTTTGCTGCCGAATAAGTAGGAGGACTCGGCGGCGTCGTCGTAGTGGGCTGGGCACACGGTGGCGAGGAGCACTGCACTTGCGTCCAGTTGTCGCCGCCCATCAACATGCCCGGTCCCGTGCCGCTGGCGCAACTGCCGCCCGGCACCACGTTGCTGCATGCATCCGCTGCCGGACTTCCCACCGGACCGTACAGGAAGTTGAATCCGTTGACCGGCCCATCGGGCGTGGCAAACTGCGCCGAGTAAAACAGATTTCTTACCTCGTTTACTGACGTCGGGTCGCAGTTGTCGCCGGTGGTGGTGCCATCTGCAGGGTTAAAGCACTGGATCAGAAAGCCCTTGCACATGGGCGCAGGCGGCGCTACGGAGTAGTCCAGTTCGCTGGCCATGCGGAAGCAAACCGCAGGCGCCGCCGAAGTGCTCTGAACGAGCTGCGAGAAGAGCTGCTGGGGCACGGCGATGTTGGTAACGATCGGCACAATTCCCGGATTAAATGTGGCTCCGGTAGCCGCAGCAACGCTGTTTTCAAGCGAGATGGTCTGGCCCGGAGCGCTGTCAAACGTATAGGTCTGCGTTGGATTGGATGAAATCGGATTGCCGGTGATGCTGCCGCCGGGCGTGATTCCTGCGAGGCTGCAGTTTGTGACCAGGTGCAGCGTGGCCGCACCGAGATCGCCGCCCGCGTCCGTCAACTGGACGGCAAGCGCCTGCGGGCCGGCTCCGAGAACCGGCGGATACAGCGGATTAGCAGTTGCGCTCTGCAGGTTCAGCGGGGCGACGCCATAAGTCGCCACCAGGCCTGGCAGCCAGATCGGGATCCTGGCCGATGAAGCCGGCTGCAGCCGATTCGTAACTCGGCTGGAAACAGTTCGTAGTTCCCGTGGGGAAGCCGGTGTATCCCTGAAAATTAGTGTCCCCGCCGTAGCAAACGTTTGTCGTAGGGACAGTCGCATTACTTATAGTGTTTGCCACCGTGATGGTGTTGTCCTGGAAGACATTGCTTAGCCCGTCAGGCGTGGAAGATAGAACCGCAGTCGGGCTGCCTGGGCATGAGAGATTAACGTTCGTCCCTTGCACCGTATAGCCCGCCGTGGGCGGGTTTTGGGTCCAGGTGACGCCGGAAATGAGGGAAGGATTGATATTGATAGGGCCAAAGAGTTTGATAGCGCCAAACGCGCCGTTCAGCGGAACGCTGATGGGAGCCGTCTGCGTGGAAGAATTAAAGGTGAGCGTTGCAGTCTCCAAAACGCCTGCGGCTTGTGTGGACGTAAACTGCACGCCGACCTGGCAGGTCGTAGGCGCCGTCTGAGGAGTCAGGCATGTATTGCCATTCACGGTGAAGTCGCCCGCATACTGGCCGCCCGAAATCGCGAAATCGCTCAGTGTGGCTTGCCCGGTCCCGGTAACGCTGACCGTGACCAAATCTGTGGTGGTCAGTGGCGGGGGCGTTCCCGTCGGGATGCCGAAAGACAGGTCTCCGGGCGCAACCGAAACGGTTTGCGCCATCAAGTTTTGAGGGGCAAGAGCCAGGACCAGCTGCACGAGAACTGCAACCACCATAAGGCGGAAATTGGTTTTGAGCGAATTCATGGCGTACTCCTTCAAGCGAATTGTGATCCGGGGCTTGAAGTCGTTTCGTCTGCGGCTGAAATTCTACGCAGAACTCATAACAAAGCGACTTGAGCGGTTCGACATAGCACGAGCCTGCGAATCCTCACGCTGAATACTGCTGAGGCGCAAGACACGCAGGTGCGAGGCGAGGAATGCTACCTCGCGGCAATCTCTATGAATGTCGGGACGATACAAACAGCGAGTGGGGGACACGCTTTTGCGTACTGTTTTACCGCGCACTTCCCGGCCAAGAATTTTGATCTGGGGGTAAAGATTTGTCAAGTCATATCTAAGGGGGTAGCGGGGGACTTTGAATTCAAAGTCCCCCGCTATCCCCAAGCGATGCAGATAAGCGCGAGTCCCGGACTTCCGGCTCCCGACGGCCCATTCCGACAATCGCAGATCTGCGAACCGTCGGCTTCGCAGGGTGACCGCTCCTACCCCCGTGGAATCATTCTCTGGAATAATGTCTATAAGTGAGAGAGAATGTTAAGGCCGTATCTGGCGAAAATGGCACCGCGCGTTCGGCGACGGGCACTAGAATCCGCACCTCATTCTACGGGAGATAATTTTCCATCATGGCGACCACCACGATAGAAGTTGACGCGGCCGCGAGCAACCCTCGGCATGCCGGGCTGGAGCGCTGGGTCGCAGAAGTCGCCCAGATGTGCGAGCCCGATCGAATCCACTGGTGCGATGGCTCGCCCGAAGAATATCAGGCGCTGGTACGCTTCCTGACCCTCGCCGGGATTGCCATCCCCCTGGATCCTGCCAAGCGCCCCAACAGTGTGTTGGTCCGCTCCGATCCTGCGGATGTGGCCCGTGTGGAGGACCAGACCTTTATCTGCTCCCGCACTAAAGAAGAGGCCGGCCCGACCAACAACTGGGAAGATCCGGCAAAGATGAAGCAAAAGCTGACGGGATTTTTTGCCGGCTGCATGGCAGGCCGCACCATGTATGTCGTTCCTTACAGCCTGGGTCCGATCGGGTCGCCGATGGCAAAGATCGGAGTCGAGATTACGGACTCGACCTACGTCGTGGTGAGCATGCATATCATGACCCGCGTCGGCAGCCGCGTGCTCGAGGCTCTGGGACCGGATGGTGAATTTGTGCGCGGAATGCACTCGGTCGGCGCGCCGCTCGCTCCGAACCAGGCGGATTCGACCTGGCGCTGCAATGCCGAGAACAAGTACATCTGTCATTTCCCCGAAACGCGCGAGATCTGGTCCTACGGTTCCGGATACGGCGGCAACGCGTTGCTCGCGAAAAAGTGCCATGCGCTGCGCATCGCATCCGTGCAGGCGCGCGACGAAGGCTGGATGGCCGAGCACATGCTGATTCTGAAGTTGATCAGCCCCTCCGGCGAGGCGAAGTACATTACCGGAGCATTTCCTTCGGCCTGCGGCAAGACCAACTTATCGATGCTGATCCCGACCATTCCCGGCTGGAAGGTCGAGACCATCGGCGACGACATCGCCTGGATGAAATTCGGTGCGGATGGCCGCCTCTACGCCATCAATCCGGAATACGGTTTCTTCGGCGTGGCTCCGGGCACGAGCATGAAGTCAAACGCCAACGCCATGCTCAGCGTGACCCGCAATACCATCTTCACGAATTGCGCCATGACGCTCGACGGCGACGTCTGGTGGGAGGGCATGACGGACGAGAAGCCAGCGCACGCCGTCGATTGGCTGCGCCGGCGATGGACCCCGGAGTCAGGCCGGAAAGCGGCGCATCCTAACGCCCGCTTCGCAGTTCCCGCCAAGCAGTGCCCGGTGATTGCCCCGGAGTGGGAAAATCCGCGCGGAGTGCCGATCGATGCCATCCTCTTCGGTGGCCGCCGCGCCGGAATTGTTCCCCTGGTCACAGAAGCCTTCGATTGGCAGCACGGTACCTTCCTGGCCTCAACCATCAGCAGTGAGACGACCGCCGCGATTGCCGGCAAGGTCGGACAGTTACGCCGCGATCCCATGGCAATGCTGGCCTTTTGCGGCTACAACATGGGCGACTACTTCGCGCACTGGCTCAAGATGGGAGCGAAATCAAATCCATCGAAGCTGCCGAAGATTTTCTACGTCAACTGGTTTCGCCAAAATAAAGACAAAAATAAAGACCAGGACGGCAAGTTCCTGTGGCCCGGCTACGGTGAGAACAGCCGCGTCTTGAAATGGATCTTTGAGCGCTGCGACGGCAAGGTGCATGCCAACGATACACCCATCGGAAGGA
This sequence comes from uncultured Acidobacteriaceae bacterium, assembly GCA_963827005.1. Classification (GTDB taxonomy): domain Bacteria; phylum Acidobacteriota; class Terriglobia; order Terriglobales; family Acidobacteriaceae; genus Sulfotelmatobacter. The sequence goes on along the minus strand of CAWGZD010000001.1, from coordinate 540,109 downwards.
TTCCCGAGGCAGACGATCTCGACACCAAAGGATTGAAGATGCCCGCCGCCGATCTAACCGAGCTGCTCAGTGTCGACATCGATGGCTGGCTGGCCGAGGTGCCATTGATCAAAGAACACTTCGCCCACTTCGGCAGCCATCTCCCCGAAGGATTGAATCTTGAAGTGAAGGCTCTCGAAGCACGTCTGCAAGCGGCAAAGGGATAAGGCTTCAGGTATTGGGTGTTCGGTGTTAGGCCTTAGCTCTTCGGGTTCCTGCCCAAGACCCAAGACCCACGACCTTTTCCCGCAGCGCCCGGACTTTTGCTATAGTTCCGCACTGTCATGCCGCCTCCAGCCCCACCCGAAGTGAATCCGCCTATCCCAGTGGCACCTGCCTCTCTCACTCGCAATCAGATTCGTGGCTTCTGGGCATCCTGGGGCGGATGGACACTCGACGGCATGGATTCCGTTGTTTACGCACTTGTCCTCGTTCCCTCGCTGCGCGAACTGTTACCCCATTCCGGCATCACCGCCAGCAAAGGCAACATCGGCTACTACGGATCTCGATCATTTGCCATGTTCCTCATCGGCTGGGGACTCGCCTTCTTATGGGGCCCGATCGGCGACAGGTTTGGCCGCGTGCGCACGCTCATGCTGACCATCGTGTGGTATTCGGTCTTCACCTTTATGAGCGCCTTCGTCACCACCGTTTGGCAGCTCGCGATTCTCCGTCTGCTTGCCGGCATCGGCATCGGCGGCGAATGGGCCATGGGCGGCACGTTTGTCGCCGAGGAGTGGCCGGAGCATCGCCGCCGCATGGGTGCCGGGTTCATGCACACCGGCTACTACGTTGGGTTTTTTCTGGCGGCGCTGGCTAACTTTGGCATCGGCAGCCACTACGGCTGGCGCTGGATGTTTATTGTTGGCGGCGTACCCGCGTTGCTACTGGCCTGGATTCGTCACGGCGTCGTGGAGCCCGCTGCCTGGAAGAAGAAAGAGAGCGTAGTCCGGTCATGGGCGGTCTGGCGCCCGTTCGCAGTGCTGTTTTCTCCAACATTGCGCCGCCGCACGATTCTGAATGCTTTGCTCATGCTGGCTTCCATCTGCGGCCTCTGGGCCGGGACGGTCTACGTTCCTGCGGCGGTTACCGCGTTGGCCGAAGCCGGTGGCCGCGTCGGCCCGCAAGCCGCGCAACTGGCCTCCTGGGCGACCATGCTGGTTTCGTTCGCAACGATTCTTGGCTGCCTCGCGATGCCCTGGCTGGCAGAAAGGCTCGGCCGTCGCGGTGCGCTCGCCCTTTTCTTCGCCCTGATGATGGTCTTTATCGCCGTTACGTTCGGCAAAGTCTTTTATCTGGGACCCACCGCCTTGCCCTGGTTTTTCGTCTGCCTTTTTTTCCTCGGGTTGGGAGGAGCCAATTTCGCCGTCTATACTCTCTGGCTCCCCGAGCAATATCCCACCGAGTGCCGCGCCAGCGCCTTCGCTTTTTCAACTTCGTTCGCTCGCTTTGGCGGTGCAGGGATTACGTTTCTGGTTGGAAGCGGCGTGCGCCACTATGGATCATTGGGAACCCCGGTCGCCCTGACCTCGATTGCCTTCGCCTTGGGACTGCTCCTGATTCCATTCGGCGCGGAAACTCGCGGCCAGCGCCTGCCCGGCTAGCAAGCGCAGAACAGAACAAACGAGCAACGAGCAAAGTACGGCGAGAGTTCCGTTCGCATCGGCGGATTTTCCAGGGCTCGCCCACGGTGGGCAGTAACACTACGGATTCTGTGAATCAAGGGCTCAGATTGCGCCGCAGCGAGGAGCGCTGGCTACGCTGCGGTTCGGGCCCCGTCCGCCGTGGGCAAGCTAGGAGAGCGGAGTCCGCTTTCGGATTCCTCCACCGTACGAGTTGCCAGCGGTTTCAACCACAGCAGAGCCATGAAGGCGGCGATCAGATCGCAGGCAATCATCGCCCAGAAGACTTTTGTCCAAGACCCCGTCTTCTCAAACAGCCAGGCGGCACCAGGAGCCGCAAATAGCGTGGCTACACCCTTGGCAGTGTAGACAATGCCGTAGTTCGTAGTAGCCCATTTCTTCCCATACAAGTCGGCCGTGATCGAGGGGAACAGCGAGTAGATATTGCCCCAGGCGAAGAAACACAGGCCGGAGAGCGCGATGAACCAGATAGGATGGCTGATCAGCTGCAGCAAGGCAAAGACGGCAATCGCCTCGAGAACGAATGAGATGAAGAGAGCGTTTTCGCGGCCGATGTGATCGGACACCCATCCCCAGAAAGGTCGAGTCAGACCGTTCAAGATGCGATCGATCTCAATCGCGAGGACAAACGCGCTCAAGCCAAACGCCACAATCACTTTATCCACGTGGTAGGAAACGGCCATCGGGTAGAGTTGCACGGTGACGACGATGCCGCCGAAGGCCAACATCGTCATCATCAGATAGACCACGTAGAACGAGGGCTGGTGCAGCATCTGCCAGGGCGTCATGTCGATGGCGGAAGTCTGCACGTGCGTTTTGAGTGCAGCTTCTTTCTCTTTCCAGCCCGGCGGCGTCCATCCCACCGGCGGCTGGGCAAGAAACAAAGCAGAAGCTAGAACCACGATGCCCTGGATCATTCCCCAAACAATAAACGTGTGCTGATAGCCAGACGCCTTCAGCATGTTGGAAACCGGAACAATCGTCAAAGCCGTGCCGATGCCATAAGCCCCCGCCGTCAGGCCGACGCACAGCCCGCGATGGTCGGGGAACCACTTCAGGGCATTCCCGATCGTCCCGCCATACACCATGCCTGCGCCAACCCCAGCTAAGCCATACCAAAAATACAAGGCCCGCAGCGTCTCGGCCTGGCCAGAGCCTATCCAGCCCAAACCAACGGCGAAGGCGCCGGCCCCCAGCATGAAGCGCGGACCGATGCGATCGACCAGATAGCCTTCAAAGGGCACCAGCCAGGTCTCAAGCGCAATGAATAAAGTGATGGTCCACTGCACGTCCACCAGCGTGGCGTGCATGTGCGCCTGAATGGGTTTGGTAAAAACGGTCCAGGCATACTGCAGGTTGGCGACCGCCATCATCGCAAAGATGCCGGCAATCAACTGGACCCAACGGTTCGGAATGCGTGAAGGATGAATTAGGGAGGCTGAACTTGCAGCCATAGATATGTCTCCAGACAGAGCGTTAGACTTTAACAGCGCACTGCCAAAATCGCCAGTCCCAATTCCATCCCACGACTCCAGCTAACGCAGAATCGAGGACCTCGGCTGACTTTATCGACTAACTCGAGGGCGGCGTATCAGCTTCCACGTCCGTCCGAAAAGGAATCACGCCGGGAACCAGCCACTTCTCCCACATCTCATCAATCTTGCTTTGGAAGTAATCGATGTCGTCGTTCGTAAAGTGGGCAAACCTTCCTTGCTTCAGCAGGTAATCCCGCACCGGCTGCCGCTGGATCTTTTTAGCGGCAATCTGCTGCGTCCTGCCTGTTAGCTTAAGCACACCATCTTCCACTTCATACAAAGGCCAAATCCCAGTATTGACGGCCAGTTCGCCCAGTTCGTGCGAGATGTAAGGGTCGTAATCCCAGCCCTTTGGGCAGGGATCGAGCGAATGTATAAACGTCGGGCCGCCGATCGCCAGCGCCTTCCGCATGGAATTCATAGCCGCCAGCCCGTATGACATGCAAACAGTTGCAACATAGCGGCATGTCGGATGACCCGCCGCCATCATCCCCGCCATATTCTTCTTCCACCGGCGATGCATGATTCTCTTCACCTTGCCGGGAGTGCTGAAAGTCGTGTTCGCGCCCCACGGCGTGCTACCTGAAAGCTGTATGTCCGTATTAGCGTATGACTCGTTGTCATACATCAGAATCAGGCAGTTGTAATCAGGATGCGTGAGCGTGGCCGAGATCGCGCCCACCCCCATGTCAGCGCCGCCTCCGTCACCGCAGAATGCGATCACGTTGATCGGCTCCTGCTTCATTTTCCCCTTGCGCATGAGCACCTTCAGAGCCGCGGACGCGCCCAGCGCCGCCGATCCGCTGCTCCCCAACTGCGTGTGCATCCACGGCAGCACCCACGAAGTGCTGTAATACGTGGTGTTCGCCACATACATGCACCCGGTGCTGCCCAGCACGATCGTCCTTGGGCCTGCGGCCTTCGCCATCATCTTCATCACCAGCGCCGATTCACAACCCTGGCAGGTGCGGTGCCCGGAGGTGAAGTACTCCTCCAACGGAATCTTCTTGACCGCTTTGAACGGATCCAGCTTCTGGGTCGGATCGATCTGTACGTAGGTATCCATAAAATTCCTCATCCTCTCTGACGGCTAAAACCTCATTGTCATTCCGAGCAAGCATTTGTTGCCTAGCGAGGAACCTGGGCAAGCCGCGCCAAGCGTCGCGTTCTTTGCAACGCAATAGTCGCGCGCTTGCCTCGCATCCAAATTACTCTCGCAAGCCAATCCACTGCGTCAGCGGAGCCTTCTTGCCATCCGCCGCATCGTAGACGGCGTTGGCCATCTTCTCCACATCCGGCAACGTCACTTCGCGCCCTCCCAGGCCGCAAATGAAGCCGATCACCGGCGGCTTCTTGCCCGCTCCCGGATACAGCGCGTGCCGAACCTCTCCAGCCAACACCCCGCCGAGGTAGGGTGAACCGAACGAGTAGTCGCGATCAATCACACCCACCGCCCCAAATCGCTGCAGCGACTTCGCCAAGTCCTCCGCCGCAAACGGCCGGAACCAGCGCATGCGCACAAAGCCAACTTTCTTTCCTTCCTTGCGCATCTGCCGGATCGCCACCTTCACCGACACGGACAGCGTTCCCATTCCCATCAGAACGACATCCGCATCGTCGGTCATGTACTCTTCGAAGAACGGATTACCATACGACCGTCCAAAGATGCGCTCGAAATCGGCATACGCTTCCTTGATCACGCCATAAGACCGCTCCATCGCCGCATAGTTCTGGCGCCGAATTTCCATCACCCAGTCTTCATTGCCCTGCGGCGCCACCGTGATCGGGTTATCGGGATGAAGCAGCAGATCGCCTCGATCGTAAGGCGGCAGGAATTCGTTCACCTTCTCTTGCGATGGAATTTTTACCATTGCCTGCGAGTGCGTCAGAAACGCGCCATCGCAACTGATCGCGCAAGGCAGAAAGACCCGCCGGTCCTCCGCCACGCGGTAGGCGATGAGGGCCGTGTCCAGCGCCTCTTGCGCGTTGTCGACCCAAACCAGTTGCCAACCCAGGTCGCGGACAGCCAGCGCATCATTGTGCTCCACGCCGAAGGCGCCAGGGTCATCGAGCGCCCGGTTCCCGACCATCGCAATCATGGGAATGCGCAGCGCCGGAGTCACCGTCAGCGCTTCCATGGCATACATCCAACCCACGCCGCTCGATCCGCAAAACACGCGCGCTCCGCACGCAGAGGCGTGCTTCACAATTTCAAACTGCGAGTGTTCGCCTTCCGCGACAATATATTCGCAGTCCATTTCTCCATTCGCCACCAGCTTGCACACGTACTGCATAACGGTGTCGTAGGGACGGATCGGATACGCCGTAATCACATCAACGTCGGCCAGCTTGCAGGCCACCGCGATGGCCTCGCTGCCCGTGATTAGCGCGGATTCTTCAATCTTGTGTTTCTGTTCTTCAACTACCGTAGCCACAGCCATAACGCACTCTCCTGAATTGTCATTCCGAGCAAGCGTACTTCGCGCAGCGAGGAATCTGAGCGAACCGTGCGAAGCGTCGCGCACTTTGCGACGCGATAACCACGCGTTTGGCTCGCTTTCACATCATCCCTATTTCTCGCTCGCAATCTCCAGCATCTCCGAAATCTGCTCTTCATACTGCCCGCGGTACCGGAACCCATGCGACCGCTCCGGATGCGATTTAATCTTCTCCTCCAGCCACACCTTGTAACCGTCTTTGTCCTTGCGCCAGTCTTCCCACTGGCTGGCGTTGTCCTTAAACTCCGTTTCGTTCACCATAGTCACGCATTCCTTCACCGGACAAACCGCCTCGCATACCCCGCACCCGCAACAGGCTTGCATGTTTGCGTCGTACAAACCTTCCGGCGTCACATCGAAACACGAGTCCGGACACTGCAGCCAGCACAGCGTGCACTTGATGCACGTATCGAAATTCACCACCGGCCGCATCGTCCTCGTAGCAAATTTCTTGAACGTCGGATTCCGGTCAGGCTGGTATCCGCCATGCGCATGCGACGTCGGATCGTCCATCTTGTGCCCCGCGGGAATGCTCGGGATGGCAATGCCTTCGCCCATCTCGTGCCACTTGGGAAGATCAAACTTGTAGGGCACTTCAGGATTGCCCTGGTCCGGCCGCACCGTGGAACTGGTGGTTCGCTCGTAGGACTTGGCCGCCGACTTGGCCTTTAGCTCATCCTTCCACTCAGAAATAATCGCCTTCTGAATCGATTCCAGGCTAACCAGCTCCGGCAATATCTTCGCGAGCGCGCCCAGAATACGCACGTCGGTGTGATCGTCCTTGTACACCCACAGACCTGAAAAGCTCACCGTACCCTTCAGAATCGACAGCTGGTAAGGGCTCTCCTTGCGGTGCGCCATCGCGATAATCGCTTCCGGACCCTCGCGCGAGGTCACAATCAGCGTTCCCCCCGGTTTCAGCAGCTTGTTGACCGGCTGCAGCCCGTACCACGCCCACGACTCCACGCCCTTGCATAGCGTGTCATCCACGCAGATAGTGACGTCCACTTCCTTCGGTTCGTACTTCGCCATCCCCTCCTGCAGCGTTTGCTCGTCCGTAGCCACGATCGCAAATCCCTTCGCCGGAATGCCATTGCGCTCGGGGCTGTCGCCGTAACGCCCGAACGAGATTCCCATCTTGCCTTCATGATGGGCGGCCAGCACGATCGCCCGGCTCAACCGGGTAGCCAAAGTCTTCTGAAAAATACCGCGATAAATAATCTCGATTGCAAATAGCCGGCCCATGGCAAAACCCTCCGTTTCGTCAAAACCTGTTTCTCAAAGCTTGTTTATCAAAGCTGGTTCATCACAACTTGTTGAGCACAATCTCTTCCACGTCCTCAATGTGCCGCCGCATGGCAGATTTCGCCGCTTCCGCATCGTGGCGTTTGATGGCAGCCAGGATGCGCCGGTGTCCAGCAAGCGATTTCTGCGCGCGCCCCTCCACCTGCAAAGAGCGTGCCCGCGTATCGCGCAGCAGGTCCATCAGAATGTCGAGCACTTTCAATACGACGCTGTTGTCGGAAGCCAAGGCGACGCTATAGTGGAACTCCGTGTCCTCCGCGACCGCGGCGTCTCCCTGCGCCTGCTTCTTTTCCTGGCGCTCCAGAATCTCTTCCATCTCGGAAATATCTTCTGCGGAGGCATGCGTCGCGGCGCGCGCGGCCAGCGGCGGTTCGAGCATCCTGCGGAAATCCAGAAGTTCGCTGACCAGCTCCTGCCGGCGCTTCAGGGCGTTCGTAAACGGGTTGACCACCGACTCAGTCGAGATTTCGCGAACAATCGTCCCGGCGCCCTGCCGCGGCTCAACCAGGCCCATCAGCTCCAGGCCTCGAATCGCATCCCGGATCGAGCTGCGGCTCACGTGCAGCATCTCCGCCAGTTCGCGTTCAGAAGGGAGCTTGTCGCCGGGGCTCAGCTTTTTCAGGATCAGGCGCTCAATCTGCTTGGCAACTTCTTCGTAGACTTTGTTCCGTCTGACCACTTCGAAGTCGGATTTGATCGCCGTTGGCAAGGGAGAATTCCAAGTGGTCCGATAAGTGGACCAGCCGACGAGGGGAGTATACCCCCGCTGTCAACCCCCCCGAGCAAATATTTTTATTGGATGGATGAAGAAGTGCGATGGAGCCTTATCGGGGAGCAAACAGAGGCGGCGGGTAAGTGTCGGTTTGCCTGTCTATTGGTTGTGAGCGCGAACGCCCGCTAACGACAACTATGTGCCAGTTGACCCCCCAACTCGAGCTGACGGATAATCATCGCCTCTTCAGCCTTTGGAGTCGACTCCACACCGCGGCGCCTTCGGGCTCTCAAGTGAGGTAGACCACAATGGAACATTACGATCGCTCCCCTGCATCACCTCGGCCGAATCGCCGCCAATTTCTTTTGACCATCGGCAGCACGGTGGCTGCCGGTGTGATCGCACCAAGCGGCCGTCTCACAAATGCGTTCCCCTCACCGCAACCATACGAAAAGGAGACCAAAATGAAAGGCACCAAACCCAGCATCGTGTTCTGCCACGGCATCTGGGCAGACGGCTCATGCTTCAGCAAGGTGATCCCCGCGCTTCAGGCCGAAGGGCACCAGTGTATTGCCGCCCAATACAGTCTCAACACAACCGCAGACGACATAGCCACCGTGAAAAGCGCGCTCGGGCGAGTCAGTAGTCCAGCCATTCTCGTCGGCCACTCTTATGGCGGAAGCGTCATCACCGGCGCCGGAACTGATGATCGCGTGGTCGGGTTGGTCTACATCGCAGCATTTGCACCAGACGCCGATGAGACGTCCAACACCCAACCGTCCAAGTTCCCCAAAACAGACGTCCTCTCGCACATCGAAGTCGCGGACGGACGTATCTGGCTACTTCAGGAAGGCATCGATTCCTTCGCAGGCGACTTGTCCGCGCAGGAAAAGAAGCTGGTCTGGGCGACCCAAACCGTGCCGGCTCCAGACCTGTTCGACGCGAAAGTTGCCGGAACCGCATGGAAATCGAAGCCAAGCTGGTACATCGTCGCCAAGAACGACCGTACTATCCAACCTGACTGTGAGCGCTTCCTCGCGAAGCGCATGGGGGCCAAGACGACCGAGACCGAGAGCAGCCACGTGGTGATGCTGTCGAAGCCGCAAGTCGTGATCGATGTGATCCGAAATGCGGTAAAAGCCGCTCAGGGAGTGACGGCGGCAGCTTAAAGACGCCAAGCGTCCGGCATTGTTCGGCGGTGCCGTCGCGAGTGACCGCGACGGCACCCTCACTTCGTTGCCGCTGAGTTACTCTGCGCCAGCAATTTCGTGCAGTTATACACCGTCCGCGTAACCGTCATCGGAAGCCCAACGCGTTCACCCAGCTCCACCACCGCGCCCACCAGCGCTTCCAGTTCCATCGGCCGGCCCGCTTCCAGATCCTGCAGCATCGAGGTCTTGTGCTCTCCAACTTTCTCCGCGCCCGCCATCCGCTGCTCGATCGACACGGGCAACTCCATGCCGAGTTTGTGTGACACCGCTTCCACTTCCTGCATGATGTTGCGGATCACCGACGACACTCCCGGATCGCGCACCATCTGCGCCAGCGTCGCGCGAGTCAGCGCGCTGACCGGATTGAACGACGCGTTGCCCAGTACCTTCACCCAGATCTCATGCCGGATGCGGGTCGTGACCGGACACCGCAGGCCCGATGCTATAAGCGCCTCCGCAATTCCCCGGCAGCGATCGGACCGTGTGCCGTCCGGCTCGCCCAGAGAAATCCGGTTGCCCTCGATGTGTTGAATCACTCCCGGCGCCGCAATCTCAGTGGCAAAATAAACGATCGACCCGACCACGCTTCGCGCTTCAATCGCCGAAGAAACCACGCCACTGGGATCGACGCGTTCCAGGTGTATCCCCTCCCACTCGCCGCCGAAGCCCTGAAAGTACCACCACGGAATTCCATTCTGCGTGCTCACCACCGTGGTCGCCGGTCCCAGCACCGGTTTGAGTTGCGGCGCAAGTTGCGGCAGACCATGCGCCTTCACTCCCAGAAAGATCACATCCACCGCGCCCACGTCTTCAAGTGAACCAACAATTGTGGGCCGCGCCACAAAGTCTCCGTCGCCACTTTTCACCTGCACGCCATGCTCCTGCATGGCGCGAAGATGCGGCCCGCGGGCAAACAGCGTGACGTCAAATCCGGCCTGCGCCATGCGCGCCCCAATGTAAGCTCCGATAGCGCCAGCCCCGGCGATCAGAAATCTCATCTTCGTTCACTCACTCGTTTACCCACTCTCGCTTACCCGCGTTGATTATCCATCAGCGCGGCGGCAACCGCGCGCCGCCGAATCTTTCCCGTCGCAGTGGTCGGAATACTCTTCACCAGATAAATCTTTTTCGGACACTTGTACTCTGCCAGGAACTCGCGGCAGTGCTTGATCAGTGCCGATTCCGTGGCCCCGTGCGGTTCATGCAAGACCACCGCTGCAGCCACTTCTTCCCCCAGAGTAGGATGCGCGCAGCCAAACGTTACCGCCGCCGCCACCGCCGGATGCCTCAGAAGAATCTCGTCGACTTCGTGAGGCGCAATGTTCTCTCCGCCGCGAATGATAATGTCTTTAATCCGGCCGGTCAGGTGCAGGTAACAATCTTCGTCCAGGTATCCCTGGTCTCCGGTACGAAACCATCCGTTGACGAAGGCGTGCGCGTTCGCCTCGGGATTATTTTCATACCCGCGAAAAACATTCGCGCCCTGAATCGCAATTTCGCCGCATTGATTGTTCTCGAGAGATTTGCCATCCGCGTCCATAATCCGCACTCGCAACCCGGCGCCCACTCCCACCGATCCCGCCTTGCGATGTCGCGGCGGCAGCGGGTTCGACGTCATCTGGTGCGCCGCTTCAGTCATGCCATACGCTTCGACAAACGGCACGCCAAATTCGTTTTCGATTTTATGAATCAGCTCCGGAGAGAGCGGCGCGCTGCACGATCGGATGAACCGTAACGAAGCAGCCTCCACCGGCTTATGGTGCGTACGAGCCAACAGAAGCTGGTGCATCGTCGGCACTCCCGAATACCACGTCACGCGGTGCTCCCTCACGGTTCGCCAGAAAGAAAGCGCGTTAAACTTCGCCGGAACCACCACCGCGCCTCCCGAGAGCAACGTCGCCATCGTCGAGCCAATCAAGCCGTGAATGTGAAACAACGGCATGATGCACAGCGACACATCTTCTTCAGAAAGCCCATAAGTGTTCGCAATGTTCGCCGAAGAAACTGCCAGGTTGAAATGCCGCAAGGGAACCCGCTTCGGCCGTCCCGTACTTCCGCTCGTGTGCAGGATCAGCGCAATGTCGTCAGCCGTAGGTTCGCTTGCGGTCGCGCCAGTCGGAGCCCCGATGAGTTGAACGTTGCCGCTCTCGCTCATCTCTACCGAGAAAACAGGAATCTTGCGGTCCGCCGCCGCGCTGCGCGCAAACTCCGCGCCCACCGGCGGGCAGAGCAAAATGCGCGCGTTCGTATCGCCCAGAAAAAAATGAAACTCCTCGTAAGGGTAAGCCGGATTCAAAGGGGCCGCAGTCCCCGCGATCGAAGCAGCCAGAAAACTCACAATCGCCGGCAACCCGTTCGGCAGCGCAATCGCTACCGCATCCCCGCGGCGAATCCCCGCCGATGCCAAAGCGTTCGCCATGGCCAGAACCTGCTGCCGCAGCGAGTCGTAGGTCACCTGCACCTGCAGTTCAGGAACCACGACCGCCGTATGACTATCCGCGAAATGTAAAACGTCAAGAAGAGTGTTAACCGACTTCAGTGTCATGCGTGATCGCCTCTACCCCGGTACGCCATAGCCAATCAGGATGACCAAACAAGATGATCGAGCAATGATGTTTGGAAAATTCTGATGGATCAATGAAATTGAATGATCTCGTCCGCTGTTCACGAAACGAAAGGAAAAGAGCCGCAGGCAGTGCACGCGGCTCTCACGCGCTGAGTAAGCTCACGGATCTAGGTCGAGTAGCCCTCCGCGTTCAACGCCTTCTTGAATTCCTTCAAAAAGAATTGCACATTATCTTCCGTGGCTAACGGGCCCATCACGCCGACGCGGAAGACTTTTCCTGCGAGCGGTCCAAACCCGCCGGCGATCTCAATGCCGGGACCCTCAAGCAGCCGCCGCCGCACTTTGGCCTCATCAACTCCCGCCGGCACGCACACCGTGTTCAGCGTAGCAATTTGATCCCGCGCCGGAACGTGCATGCGGAGTCCCATCGCTTCGACGCCCTTGACGAAAATCTCGTGGCAGCGGCGATGGCGTTCCCAGCGATTCTCGATTCCTTCCTCGGCGACCACCAGCAGCGCCTCGCGCAGCGCATAGAACATGGAAATCGGCGCCGTGTGGTGATAGCGGTGCGACACGGTCGAGTAGTCATGAATTAACTTCAAGTCCAGATACCAGCTGCGCGACGGAGAGGTTCGTGCTCGCAGAAATTCCATAGCTCTCGGCGACATCGCCATCGGAGACAACCCCGGCGGACAGCTCAGCCCTTTCTGCGTGCAACTGTAGGCAACGTCGATGCCAGTCCGGTCGAACTCAACCGGAACTCCGCCGAGTGAAGTAACGCAGTCTGCAATCACCAGCGCTCCCGCCTCATGCGCCGCATCACAAATCGCGCGGCCCGGTTGCAACGCTCCCGTCGAAGTCTCGGCGTGAACGTAGGCCACGACCTTGGGCTTTTCGCGCGCGATGAACTCTCTAGCCTCGTCATCCGAGTAAGTCTCGCCCCAGGCCTTCTCAAAGCGCACCACGTCGGCCCCGTTGCGCTTCGCCATCTCAGTGAGGCGGTCAGAAAAATATCCGTTGGCAAAGACCGCGAGCTTGCTGCCAGGGTCAACGAAGTTAGTCACGGACGCTTCCATGCCCGCGCTGCCCGTTCCCGAAATCACCAGCGTCGCGCCCGGGCTCGTGCCATAAGCAGTTTTGAGTAATTGCTGCACGTCCCCCATCACCTGAATAAAGTAGGCGTCGAGGTGCCCGACAATTGGCTTCGAAAGCGCTTCGTAAACTCGCGGGTGAACCATGCTCGGCCCCGGACCGAACAGATAGCGGCGCGGCGGTGCGAGGGCAGGGAACTGAACTACGGCGGGCTGTTCAATGGCGCTCATAAATCCTCTCGATGGACCTCTCGATGATATTACGGTACCAAACCGACCGATGTCACCGTGGCGCGGTCGCGAGTCTCAAGGTTTGGATATTGTATATACGCAACGATATGATGTATAAAGGCATCATGTCGCTTCATAACCGCATCGCAGTGCTTCGGGCGGAAAAAAAGATCTCTCGCGCAGCGCTCGCGTCGTCCGTGGGGGTGAATCCCCAGACCATCGGGTTTCTGGAGCGCGGGGACTACACTCCGTCCCTGGAGTTGGCCTTCAGGATCGCCGGACACTTTGGATTGCCCGTGGAGGCTGTCTTCTCGCCTCGTCCGTTCCGAACCTTGAGCGAGCAGGTGTACAAGTTGCACAAGAGGGAGGCCTGAGATGGCGGTAAACGTAAACAACGAAAACAACCTGAACGACAACTCGAAAAAAGACCGTAGCTCGTTCTGGAAAAAGATCGGCTTCTGGTTCGTGCCCGTGAGGTCGGGGACGCTCGGACCCGAGGAGTGGGCGAAGGTCCGCAAAATGTCGCGGACCGGAAAGACCCGCCGGACGCGGCGGTTGTTTGCGTTGTTGTGGGTACCGACGCTGGCGTTTGAGATTGCTGTGAGCCTACGCGTCGTGCGCCTCGATCCCTGGGCGGGACTGATCAGTGCTGCCTGGCTGGCAGCGTTGATGGGATTGTCGGTTCGCGCGCTCCGCATCGGCTTCGCGCAGGTGTCGCTCGAGGACCGGGCAGTAATGCAGTATGGCGCCGAGTTTGATGCCTTAAAGGAGAAGCAGCGCGGGGAGATCTTTCAGCAGGCGGTGCGCGATGGACTCTTCGGCCGGGTGAAAGTCGACGAACACGAAGCCGAGCTGCGGCTGCGGGCGCAGGGAGCCGCCTACCAGTTGCTCGGACCCGCGCTGGTCGTGTTTGTCGCGGCGTATTGGGCGGTGTGCCTGTTGGGGCCGTTTGAAGCGACGCGGGGTGCACTGGCGGTGACCGCGGTCGTAGTCACTTGGCTGGCGGCGCTGGTGCTGGCCGCGCCCACCATGATCCGCATGTGGACGCAGCCTGACGATCCCGGGGAAACCGCTGCGGTCGCGGAGTGAGCGCTCGTCCTCCGCTCTATCGACAGTGATTGAAATCTCGATGGAACCTTACGGACGTGAGTCGCGGTCTTCGCGGTTTGCGTGGAACGTGCCCCAAGCCGGAAAGACTTGCGCAAGGGACTGCGCAACGAAAGCAGGTCTTTGTCGCCGCCTCTCTCGGAGAGTGAACATAATCGCCAGGAAAAAGCCCGTCAAAGCTCCGAGCAATGCTTCTGTAATCGACAGGCTGTTGAACGTTCGCAGCCCCTGGTTGGTCAGGATAAATCCGGTATAAGCCATCGCTAGCGTCCAGAGAATTATGCGAACTGAGAACATCGAGGATCCCCTCTTGATTGAACCACTGTACGAGCCACTATATGAGCCACCATTGTCCCACTTTGCCCCTTGCGCAGCGAGGGATATGGCTATGTTTTTACAATAATTAACAATTATTGATTAAATAATTAATGGCTGCCCCTCCGCCGCTCCGTCGGCTCACTTATCGCTCCCTGAGGGGCCTCGCTATCAAGGTATTCGCTGCCAGTAAACGTATTCGCCTGGCATGCTCGTGGAGAGCTCTCCGCAGCTGTCGAATCAGGTCCTCCAGTTCGACTGGATCCTCAGTGGCGATGGCCTGGTCGACGAGGATTTGGATTCGGTCGTGGAGGCGACGTTGTGGCACGGGGAACCATACAAATTTTAGCGGCCAGCCTATTCGGGCGCACTACCGTGAATACCGTATCTATCTCGACCTCCAACGCTCCGTGAGGAGTCTATTAAGAGCCCCGCCGCCCCCGTAACTGGCAGAACTATCAGCCTTCGTTGAAAGCGCCAGCGTCGCGCGCCTGCTCGAGAGCAACCGGACATTCGGAAGTAACTAGTTGAAGTAACTAGTCGAAGCCGGCGGTAGCATTCATCGGTCTTGACCGGATTCTTGCACTCGTGTGGCTGGTGGCGGGGGTTCTTCGTCGCCAATCTTCTCCACAGCCCTCTTGTGACATCTGACCTTGCGCGCGCAATAAAATCGCGCGATCATGGTCGAGGCGGTGACGGTTGGGTGAACCCAAGCCGTCGCGCTCCTAAATCGTTTGTTGTCTAGATTTTGACCGCTAAGTTCTTTGACATCCGTATTTTGCAGGGAATTTCTTGCTAATTTGAAGATTCCACTGGACCCCAGGGGGGAGGGGGTACCGATATTTCACCTCAAAACGGTACCCTGTTCATCGCGCTCGAACCGCCTCGGCGGAAGTTTATTTCGAGAAAGAAATTAACAGCCCGAACCGGACCGCACCTTGAGATCACAAATTGTGATCTCAAGATGTTAGATCGGCGAGTGGTGGCCCTGCACGATCAACTCTTCAGCGATGCGTCGGGCTTCGGGGAGAGTTTTGGCAGCTTTCTGATCGATCTCTGCCGGCGGCTTTTGTTGAAGCTTGGCCAGTTCTTCGTCAAATAAACGCGTGATCAGCGCAGAACTGTGCTCGACCGGTTTGCCATCGTCGCCCGCTACTTTTACCTTGTGGAGCACGCGCTGCGCGATCATCAGCCGGTAAATTCGATCGGTAGCCAGGTCTTCCATGTAGCCATCGAGCAGGCTGGCGCCTTTTCCGTTGAGCACGCCGTTGTGGTAGCGAATCACGGTGCGCACAGCGGCCCGGGTTCCCGCAAGCGTGATTTCGCCTACCCCTTTCGGGATTGGCCGCAGGTCGGGATGCGAGTTCGGCAGTCTGGGCCGCTTCGCGATCTGATTAGGATAGGGAAACTGCGCGACCGCGATTTCGTTCTGGTCAGGATGTCCGGTCCAGGCTCCGTCCATCAGGCAGTCTGCCTCGTTTTTTTTGTCTTGCTTGAGGACCTTCATCGCGCGTTCGTTCAACTCTTTGTCGGTCCGGCTGGGAAAAAGCGCGGTCATGCCCCCAATGGCGAGAGCGCCGTGCTTGTGGCAGATTTCCGGCATCAGCGTGCGGAAGTTCTGGAAGAACGCCACGTCGTGCGGAATGGTGTTGCGGTCGGGCAAAATCCAATTGGGATCGTCGATCATGAAATCGATCAGCGAAGCCATGTAATCCCAACGCCCGAGGTTCAATCCGAGACAGTGCTCGCGAAGATTGAAAAGAAATTCTTCCATCTGGTAAGCCAGTGGATGAGCTTCTACCAGCGCCATGCACTTGATGTAGTTATGCGGTAAGCCTTTCTGTTTAGCGAAAGCCTGGAAGAGATCGCGCCACCAGAAAGCTTCTTCGGCAGATTCGCTTTTTGGAATGTACACCGAGAAATTATGCGGCAGCGTCGCGGGATCGAGCTGGTACCAGATCAAAGCCAGGTCGAACAGGGAAGCAGACAAGAGTTCGTTCTTGATAACTCCACCCTGGCTGATATGCAGGCCGCGAGGACGCACCCAGGTTACGGTTTTCGAGCGCTGAACCGAGACTTTCTTCTGCCGCTTTTTATCGTCATAGCTGAGTTCATACTTGTACGCGGCCAGAGTATTTTTCACTCCGAGCAAGGTTCGGTCCCAAAGGTTCGCCATGGAATCTTCCAGATCGATCATCACCGCTGGAGAACCAGAGTTCAGCAGCTTCACCGTCAACTCGGCGTCATCGGCAGGACCGGTCATCTGGTTGCGCTGATCCGCACACCACGCGGGCAGTTCGATGCGCCATTCGGAAGTGGTTGCCTCTGAGGCAGGCAAATAGTTTGGCGGTTTCCCGTGATGCGACGAGCGCAACGCCTCGGCACGTTTGGCGACCAGCTTCTGTTGCCAGGGAGTGAATTGCTGGTGAAGCGGCAACAGAAAGTCAAAGAATCCCTGAGGAAGATCCTTGCGCGGATCCATCTCCGCCGGAGCGTAATTCATCGATTGCGACGTGCTGTTTTCGGTGTGCGACGTCATGGGATAAATCCTTCAACCAGCACCGCGGGCTTTCACTGGGATGTCCTCGGTGCTTCCGGGTTTCTGTTCCGAGAATTATCCTAACGCAAAACTGCCGATCACTGGTTCAAAGAGGTTTACGGAGCGCGCTGAGAGAGGTGATTCCAACAGAGCGGCTACTCACCGGATCGAATCACCGAATCGAGTCACCGGATGTGGAGGAGTGCGTCGTTGACCGCGCCTTCCTCAGGCCTGCACTCGTGCTTTTCGAAATCGGATTGAAGCTGAGCTTTGGCCTTATCGGCGTCGGCAATAAATTCCTGCCGCGTGCGAAAGGCTAATTTGCAGACATCGCAATACGCTGTGTTCGGAGTGCTGCCGATGAATCTGACGATTCGGAGCCTGCGGTCTGGCATTGGGTCATCATGGCAGGCCGCCAATTCAGAGTCAAATAGAGGCACGCGCGAGTTAGTCACTGCGTGTGCCGACTTAGCATCTTTAAACCTTTCCAAATGGTTACTCCTGACTAACTTCGTGATAGGAAGTGATAGTGGGAAAGTTATCTTGCAATGCAGGCTTGAAAAAAGTTTTCTTGACAGTCGCGATTTCCATATGGTAAACCCGCCCGCATAAACTACTCCGCTTTTTCATGCCACTGAACTCACTCGCAACTCTGGAGATTTCCGGCTGGTTGCCCGAACGGCTTGCTGGTAAGCAAACCCTTGAGGCAGCTGCGTCCCGCAAATCATTTGGGAGAGGAAACACATGCGCTCGCTAACAATGTCTTTTGTCCTGCTGGTCGTTTCCATGGCGCCGGGTTCACTCGCGCATGGGCAAGGCTCGCAACCTGCCGACAAGAGTTCCGCATCCGTCCCCAACGTCGCCACGAAGGATGAGGTCAACGAGTTGCGCGGTGAGGTCGCGGCGCAACGCCAGACCATTGAGGAACTGAAGGCATTGGTGGAGAAGCTGGCAGCGGGCCAGACTCGCGCCGCGGACAATAGCGCGATCCAGGTTCAGCCCGTGGCCGCAACGACGGCCGCGACGACGACAGCGACCAGCGCGCAACCGCCGGAAGCTCCAAGCGAGAGCGCGGTCCATCTGAGCAACGCAGTCCTGGTGGAGGCTGAGCCGGAGCCGTCCGCGGCCGTGGTGGACCAATCGCCGATCGAAGCTCCGAAGAAGGATACTCCGCTGACAGCGGGATGGAACGGCGAACACTTTTTCATCAAGAGTCCCGACGGACAATTCAGCATCAGCCCTTACGGCTATGTGAATACAGATTACCGCGCTTACAGTGGCGATGGAGCGCCCGCCAACACGTTTCTCTTGCGCCAGGCCCGCTTCGGATTTCAAGGGAACTACGGTTCGCACTTTGATTTTGCAATCCTCGCTGACGCAGCCGCGACTACAGGCTCAGTCGTGCGCGATGTTTACCTCAACGTTAGATACAACCCCATGCTGCAATTCCAGGCAGGGCAATTCAAAACTCCGTTTGGCCAGGAAACCGGAATCGGCGATACCAGCCTGGATTTTGTCGACCGCGGATTTCAATCCCTCTTGTACCCATCCGCAGCCACGGCTTACCGCAGTCCCGGGGCTGCTTTTCACGGCGACATTGACGGTGGCGTGGTGCAGTACTGGGTAGGGGCATTCAACGGCAAGGGCTATGCACTGGCCAACACAACCAATCAGCCGGAAGTAGTTGGCCGGCTGCGCTTTTACCCGTGGCGCAAGAGCAAGAGCGACTGGTTCAAGCAACTTGCCTTCGGCGGATCAGTTGACTTTGCCCGTTCGCGCGGCCTTTCTGGTGATCAAAGCTTCAGCGGCGCACTGCCCGACGGCGCTTACAGCTTCTTCCCGCAGTTCGCCATCAACGGACCGATCCAGCGCTACAACGGTGAGTTCACTTACCTGAAGAAGAATTTCGCCCTGCGCGGTGAATACGATCAGCTCAACCAGTTCCGGCAGAACGTCGGCTCGTTGCAGGCAGGGGGCCTGGGATACATAAGCCTTCCCGGAATCGTCGCCAAGGCCTGGGACATCAGCACGACTTACTTGATCACGGGAGAAAGGCGGCCGGAGAACGGCACGCCTCGGGTGAAGCGGCCGCTGTTCGGCCCCGATACTCCGGGTGGACAGGGACGTGGGCTGGGCGCATGGGAAGTCGCTTTCCGCTTCACCGGCATTCAGGCCAACGAACCGGCAACAAACCTCTTGAACGAGTACACTCCGGGCTTTGTACCTGGCTTTAATGACCATACATTCCAGTACACCGCCGGACTCAACTGGTATCCCAATTATTGGGTGAAGTACGTCATCAACCTGGGCATCGATCAGCTGAAAGAGCCCAGCACCATCGGCGTTACACCGCAGAACTATTTTGTGGTGACGCAGCGGATACAGTTCAGGTTCTAGATTTGGCGCCGGTTCGAGGTTTGCGTTACCGATGCAGAGTCAACAAACTGTGGTGAATGCGAGGGCTGGCCGCAGGCTGGTCCCGAAGGGAAATCGCAGGAGGGAATTGGAATGAAACCGAAGATTCTTCTTACTGTTCTTCTCGCCGGGCTATATGTGATGCTGAGCGGCTGCAGCACGCCGGCGAATTGTCCCACATGCGGCACCACAGTCAACGGCGCCTACGCCGTGATCGATGTCATCCCCGTGCCCGAGCACAACAATACCGGCGAACCGGGCGGTCCCTTCAATTCGTTCGACATCAGCTGGGTATCGCCGCCTCCTTCCGCCGGAGCGTCGGGGACGGACAATCTCGACTACGTTTCGGACCGCATCGGCATCGCCGTCCAGGTGATCGACACGAACACCAACATCGCGGCGTATTCCATCGCCGGCCAGAACGGCATCTCCGGCGGCGGAGACAATGCCAGCCCCTGTGTTTCCGTTACCCCTCTTGCTGGTACAACCCCGCCTGTCATACTGCCAATTCCGCCAATCGTCTCGGTCCTCGGAAACTGGACAAGGTTCGGCTGCAGAACGCAAAGTCCTGCAGATCTGCCTGCCGGGTACCCTACCTACGCCTTCCATATCCCGGGCTTCGGCGCCAGCGGGAACTTCGGTGGATTTACGGGAGCGCAATGCTGCGCGGCCCGCGCTAATGGCATCAACCCACTGTCTGGCCCCAACGGAATGGTCGTAACGAACGACGGCAACACTCTTTTCGTCGGCAACGGCAGCAGCTCGTTTGCCGTTTTCGACCTCGCATCGATGAACTTGTCCACGGGCGTTCAGCCGAATGTCATCGCAGTCATCCCGACTGGATTGTCTCCCGACTACGACGGGCAGTTAGGCAATTCCGCCCCTTGGCCTGGGGCTCCCGCGGGCACCTTGGGCAACACCACCGGGATCGCGGGCTGCGCAGAATCCGCGAACGGACGAGCTTTTTCAGATCCAACCTGCGGAGATCTCCGTGGTGACGAGATGGCGTATGACTCGAAGGACCAGATCCTGGCTATCATCGATGGCGACCCCGGGCTTCCGTACATCACATTTATCGATGTTTCGGGCCTGGTGGCGCGCCCGATTACCAACAACTGCTTGCCGGTCGTGCCGACAGAGCCTTACGGTCCTCCGCTGGGAAATCCGCTGGGCCTTATCAACCCTTCGACGTGCATCCTTGGCCAGATTTATTACGATGGCGCTCCGCAGAACAACACCAACGTGCCGGTTGATGACGTTCTGCTCAATGGGGTCAATGGTTTTATTTGCCCCGATCCGTCTAATCCTCAGGTAAACTCCGGGGTCTCTGGAAATCCCGGATACATTACCGGCACCAACCCGATTCCTTGCCATCACGGGCCGATCATCGACAACGCTACGGGCATTTACGATCCGAGTTGCGATCCAACGGTTGCGGGTGCGGCGTGCATCGGCTCGATTGCTCCGGCCGGATTGGGCGCGCCGGCGTGGGACCCCAACACCGGACATTTCCTGCTGCCGAACTCGAACTCTACCGCCGTTCTCAGCGTGGGCTCGATCGATGAGATTGATCCGAGGCCGGGCAATCCGAACGGGCCCGTGGTTATCAACAGCTACCCAATGTATGACTGCATGCCTACCAGCATCGTTCAGGGACCGGGGGACAACTTCCTGGTAGGTTGCGCAGACCATGACGGCCAGGCCTTCCCAGCCAATGAGTACATCATTACCAACACCACGAGCGGGAACATCACTTGCGCGATGCCGCCAGCTCCCACCGTCAACTGCGTGGCAGTTACGCAGACTGGCGGCGTGGATGAGGTCTGGTACAACCCGGGTGACAACAAGTACTACCTTGCGGCGCGGGACTTCCTGCCCGGTCCGGTGATGGGCGTTATTGATGCTGGAACCAACCAATGGCTGGCTAACCTTCCAGTAAATACGAATGCGCATAGTATCGCGGTCGACCCCAAAACGAACCACGTCTTTATGCCGCAGCAGGCAGGAGCGATCTGCGGGACGCAGGCTGGCGCCGGGTGTATTGACGTGATCGGGCAACAGTGAAGAGACGTAGTGGCGGCGGTGATATAGTTGGCTTGGACGCGAAGCAGAACGAGGTTTCGCGTCCTGAATTGTGAAGTGATTTATGGAGAATCGTTCTAGAAACTCTCTGCGAACTTATGCCCTCGGGTTATCGCTGCTGCTGGGGCCTGTGTTATCGGCAAGCGCAGCCGAGCAGCCTACGCCGAAGGCCACCGATGTTCCCGCGACGGTGATCGCCCATTTGCCCTTGCCGCAGGCGACGGGAAGCCAGATGTTGCTGCAGAAGGAAAACTCGAAAGAATACCTTTACGTGCAACAGGCGGCGAAGCAGGGCTTCATGATCGTGGACGTGAGCAAGCCGGAGCAGCCCAGCCTTTTGAAGCGGACCGCGGAATCGAACCAGGCGACTACGGGAACACTGCAAATTGTGAGTCCCGACGTGGCCATTGCGGTAGCTCCGGAAAGAACGCCGACAACACTCGTCAGTAGCAGCCATCCCACGGATACGGTTCGGGTGCTGGATTTGACGGACCCGCGCAATCCGAAGACGCTGGAGACTTTTAATAAAGTTACCAGCCTGCTTCCGGATAGTCACCACGGGCTGATCTACCTCACTAATAACGACGGCCTGTGGGTTCTCCGCTACATTCGTCCAGCGCTGCTGGAGCCGGCCAAGAAAAAGCCGCTTTGCGATTCAAATGCGGAAATCATGGCCATGCCTCCGGAGTGCGACTGACGCTGGCCTGAGGCACGGCGAAGTTCTAGCTCGCGAACGGCTTACTCCCGTAAGCCTTAGTGCGCCGGGCATTCCTTGGCGATGGTTTTGATCGAGGTGATGGTTAAGGTCACCGGGGATGCCGATCGCCTGGAAGTGTCTGCGCTTGTGCTCAAGGACGGTGACTCCGTGCCGGTTACTTCTACTTGTTGTCCCAGATATTGCTTGAGCTTGGTTTTGCCGCTGGCCTGAAGTTCGTAGCTTACGCCAGGATCCTGTTTCGTGAGGATGTAATCGCCGCTGGACCGGCTGACACAGCCCTGTACGGTTACTGGTCCTTTGCTGTCTTGAGCCAGTAGAAAGCTGCCGGAAAGAAGCAGCATCGCGATGCCCAATTTTCTCATGTGGATTCTCCTCTCTGGAAATGGGATGGTAAGGTGACCGCGGTGGTTGCAATAAATTTGCGGTGGACTACTTCACGTGGGTTTCCTGATAGTGCAGTTCCTTCCATTGGCCGTCGCGCTTTACCCAGAGTTCGCTGATATACACGCGCGAGAAGTGGACTACGGACTTGGGCGGGAACTGGATGGTGGTTTCGTAGATGACGAAGGCGGCATCTTGTCCAAGGGGTATCACCTTCAATCCCCACAGAGTGTAGTTGAAGACATTGGTGTTCGCCAGTTCGTTGACTGCCTGAAGCTTGGTGCGCTCGCCGCTGCCATCGACTTCGACGCCCTGGTAGTCATCGGCTAAGAGGTCGGCGTAGGCCTTCTTGTCTTTGTTCTTGAGAGCGTCCCACTCCGTTTTGATCTTGGCGTTGAACATATCTTTCAAGGCGGAGTCTGGGGAAACGCTGGTGGAAGGTGGACTCTGGCTACTTTTTGCCGGCACGGCGGGTTGCTGCGCCAGAGCGAGAGAGGTTAGCCCTGCGATGCAAGCGAAGACGAAATGGGCGCGCATGATTCCTCCATAGAAAACGGCAAAGCTTTGACCGCGAAGTGCGCAAAGGATTCGCAAAGGTCGCGAAGAAAAGCAAAATCGAAATTAGGAGACTACCACTTGCAAGCCTTGGACACTATCGCATGTCTTTGAGTTTCTTTCGGACTGCGGCGAGCAGCGGCGGAGGCAGTTCGGAATAGCCTTCCTGAACGGCGTAGCGCTGGCCATCGGAGAACACCCAATCCAGAAGGTCGCCGAGGGCGGCGACGCGAGCCGAATCTGCGGATGAGGCTCGCAGGTAAATCCAACTGAAGCTGGTGATGGGAAAGGAATCGGCTCCGGAGGTGTTGGAAAGCGACGCAGAGAAGCTATTCCAGCGAGGCGCTTCAGCAGCGTTGCAGGCCGCAGCCATACTTTCATAAGAAGCGATCACGAACTTGCCAGAGGAGTTCAGCACCGAGGCTTGAGGAATGCCGCTCTTTACGGCGTATTGATACTCGACGAAGCCGATGGATCCGGGAACGTTTTTTACTTTGTCTACCATGTCGGAGCTGCGCTCTGCGGGCTCGCCGACTGGCCATTTGGGTGAAGCGGTGACGCCGACCTGGGATCGAAATTTGGAGTTCACTTTGGAAAGAAAGTCGGTGAAGACGTAGTTGGATCCCTTTCCGGCCGGGCGGTTGACGACCTGGATGGGAAGGCTTGGCAGGGTGATCTGGGGATTGAGCTTGGCGATCTGAGGGGCGTTCCACATTTTTAATTCGCCGAGAAAGATTTCAGCCAATACTTCTCCTGAAAGCCGAAGCTCGGAGTGGACGTCGGGAAGATTGTAGATGGGAACGATCCCGATGAGCACGACGGGCAGCTCGATCAAGCCACCCTCTTTTCGTTCCTTCTCGGTGAGTGGAGCTTCGCCGGCGGCGAAGTCACCGGCGCCGTGAGAAATCTGTTTAATGCCTTCGCTGGTGCCGACGGTGAGGTACCGCATCTGAAGATTGGGATTGCGTTTGCCGTACTCCTGCGCCCAGCGGATGTAAAGAGGAGCCGGGACGCTCGATCCGGAGCCGACGAGGACGAGCGCATTTTGGGCGCTGGCAGGAAGGACGCTTAGTCCGAGTATGAGAATGGAGAACGACAAGATATGAGAGAGACGGCGGCTAGAAACTGGCGGAGCAAGACTTGAACCTAAAGATTCTGCCGGTAGCTTCATCGTGTTCCTCCTGATTGCGGGGGGATTTACGTCAAGCGAAACCCGATCTTTTGGCCACTGCTGAAATGCTGCCAGCTGATGTCTTTCAAGTTACCACCGTTTTGAGTGAAGTCAGGCTCCGGCAAGGTGACGAGCTGTTGTCAGAGTGGGAACAGGTAAGCAGAAGCGCCGAGTGAACGAGGAAGCTGACGGATAGCTGGTGTTAAGATGCTGAACTTATGCCGAACAGTGATATTGAAGTTTTAGCGCGTGAAATGGAGTCCGCACGCGACGCGGGCCGGATGGTCGAGGTGCCGCCTTCTGCGCGCCCTGGTTTTGATCTCAACATGGCTTACGCGGTTGAAGCGCGGCTCAGACAATTCCGGGAAGCGGGTGGACACAAAGCCGTTGGACGGAAGGTTGGCTTTGCCAACAAGGCGATGTGGCGTGTGCTCAAACTTGAAACCATGGCGTGGGCTCATATGTATGACGACACGGTGCATTACAGTGATAGCAACTCCGCCGAGCTGGCGCTTGCGCATCCAAGGTCGTTGAAGATCGAGCCTGAAATTGTTTTTGGTTTGAAGCAGGCGGTCACGGGCGAGAGTTCTGATGCCGTGGCGGCACTGGAAGCTGTGGACTGGATGGCGGTGGGATTCGAGATTATTGATTGTCCCTTTCCGGAGTGGAAGTTTCAGGCTAGTGATTTCGTGGCGTCCTATGGGCTGCACGCGGCGCTTGTGATCGGGGAGAGGGTTCCGGTAAAGCCGGATCTGATTGCGCAGCTTGTGGACGAGCTGCCGAAATTCAAAGTACGAGTATCGAAGGGCAGGGAGTTTGTGGAAGAAGGCTCTGGCAGGAACTCATTGAAGAGTCCAGCTTTGTGTCTGGCGGAGCTTGGTGTGGCTATCGCACGGCGGTTCCCAGCTGAGCCGTTGAGCGCTGGAGAAATTGTGAGTTCGGGGACACTGACCGCCGGGCATGCTGTGGTAAGTGGCGATGTGTGGACGGTTGACGTCGAGGGGCTCGCATTGCCGTCGCTGACTCTGCGCTTGATGTAATGAATGGCCCGGGCGTGTCGTTGCAAACTCTGGGGTCAGCAACAAAGATAAGCAGTAAGGAGAAGCGGAAAGAAAAACCGCGCTGCCCGTGAGCAGCGCGGCTAGAGGGTGACTGCGCCGCCCGAAGAGTGAGGCGGCGCAGTTGAGGGTGCGGAAAGTTTAGACTTTGGCGAGCTTGCGGCGAAGAGCTCCGGCGAGGCCGACCAACCCAGTTCCCATCAGCAGCAGTGTGTTCGGTTCTGGCACGGCGCTGTAGCCGATAAATTCCTGCGGCAGACCGTTGACGCCGCCCGAGCCTGCCACCGGAGTGTAAAGCACCAGCCCGTTAAATGCACTGTTGCTGGCAGTGGCGGCGAGCCCAAGAAATTGAGCTTCTACGGCCGCTCCCCCGCTCGCGGTGAACATGGGACTGCTGGCTGCATTCGGCGCGAACAGCGCCCAGATTGCCCATTGTCCAGCTCCTGCGCCGGTGGTTCCGGCGAGCATGCTCTTGAAGATCAACCCGGCCGCCTTGTAGTCGAGCGATGTGCTGGAACCGAAGAGGCCCACGCCCTGCAGGAAGGGTGTGACGGTCGCATTCCAGGTCTCGCCGACGTAGATGTCGTTGTTATAGCTGTCGCAGATCAGCGCGGTGTAGGTGCTGCTGTTGTTGATCGATAAGAGATAGGGAAATCCCTGGTGGTTGGCGGATCCATGACCTTCATAGGTGAGTGAGACGGAGTTGGCGAAGGCGGGGCCCGCCAGGAGCAGCGAGAAGATCAGAACCGAGAGTGCGAGATGAAAGCGGCTTAGGCGCATGAGTTTGCCTCCCAGCAAACGAGGATGGCTGTCCATAGCGTGGCGCGACAGCGAACCCTGATTTCCTTCGATGGGGGATGTCGGCCAGCGAATCTGCTGCGAGCTGAAGCTGGCTGCGCCGCGAAGGAAGCGGCATTTCTGTCAACGGGTCAAGCTGACTCCGGTAACGTGCAGTGAGAGTACCAGCGGTTTCCGGGGCTGGAAATGGCACACGCGTGGCGTTACTGAGGTCACCAGTGAAGTTTCGGATGCGGCGTGAAGGTCGGAGTACCAATGTGGGAGCCTCCGGGGAAATCCACAGGATATTTGTGTGCAAAGCGATTCGCTGTCTGCTACCATGATCGCCAGAAATGGGCGCATCTCCTTTAGATTGTGAGGTTCGCCGATTCGCGGTGTGGCACTCAAACTGCACCAATGGTTCCGTGGTGGAGTGCCTCCGGTCCTAGAGGGCTCGGGACTGTCGCCGCAGGCAGGAGTTGTTTGTGCCGGATCCCGTTAACGGGAACATGCAGGTGATAGTCAGGCGCCGGCGAACCCGCCGCCACCGCAGGAATCGCCAGATTCGGCGTTGGCTTGCGCTTGGGGCGCTTGGCGTTCTCACCGTCAGCGTCTCCACCTTCGCGTTGATGTACTTCAGCCCCTCTTTGTTTCGCGCCGGTCAGTCTTCACCTTCCACATTCGAGCAGTCTGAACGCAGTCGCAGCCATGCGGTGATTGTGGATCGAATCCTTGCGCATGCCCAGGTGCGGCCGGTTTATCCGTATTCTGTGGTGCCGGGTGGAGTTGAGGACGCGAAGGAATTGAAGTGGATCGCGGAGCACGATCCGGTGGTCGGGGCCCACTACGCAGGGTTTGATTACGCTCGGGCGCGCTTGGTGCAGTTGACGCAGGCACGGACGGTGTATTTGTCCTACCGCATCGGCAACAAGATCTACTGGACCCGTCGAAGAGTGACATTGCACAAGGGCGAGAAGCTGATCACGGACGGAAGAATGACGGCGCGCACGCGTTGCGCGAACCGCGTGGAAGAGCAGGCGCAGCAGGAAGCTTCGCCAGCCGAGCCTCCGGTGCAGAAGTTCGACGAACCCGTTCAAGCGGGCAATGGCACAGCCATGCAATCTCCGCCGGTGCCGTTCCAGTCGGCCTTGCTTGACCGGCCGGCAGTTTCTGGCCTGGGGCCGGCCGGGCCGCTCAGCATGTACGATCCGTTTGTCGGGGGAAACTGGGTGTCGATTGCGCCTCCGCCATTGCCTGTGGGCCTTTGCGAGCCGACCAAGAAAAAAGGTAGCAGCGATGCCGGCGCCGTTGAAACTCATGGGAAGAAGACAAAGCTCGGTCCTTGCGGCGGTGGACCGATCGGAGTGGTGCCCGAACCTGGAACGTGGGTGCTGTTTGCCTCCGGTTTGGCTGCGATCTACTGGTGTGCCCGGCGCAAACTTTCCCGCTCTTGAAATTCTTGAAACTTCGAATCCTCTTAAAACCGTGCTCCCTCAGCGGCTAAAGCCGCGATTGATTCTGGTCTACCGATGGCGCGGCTGAAGCCACGCCCTTTCAAAACTATTTCAGGCTGAGCCAGCACGGATCGCCGCAACTCTCTTGCGGATCGCACCTCTCTTTCGGTAGGCTCGTCCTTCTGCATTTCTTGATTTCAGACTGCGCGGGAGGCTCACGGTGCGTTCGCCACGTCTTGCTTTTGGGTTTTCTATTCTGCTTGCTCTGGGAACGCTCGGGTTGGCGGGCCAGCGCATGCTTGGTCAATCCATCCGGCTACGCGTCGATCTCACCGACGCGCCCCGGAATCTGTATCACGCAAAGCTGAGCATCCCGGCCAAAGCAGGGGAGATGACGCTGGTATTTCCGAAGTGGATTCCCGGCAACCACCGCCCCAGCGGCCCGATTGCGGCGCTCACCGGCATTCACATGGAAGCGGCGGGCAAAGAGTTGGCGTGGCAGCGCGACGAGGTCGACATGTACGCGTTTCACGTGACTGTGCCCGAAGGGGTTGGCAGCATCGACGTATCCTTGGACGCGATCACGTCCAGTGACAGCGCGGGTGCGGAAGGTCCGGCGGCCTCGAGCAATCTGCTCGATCTGAACTGGAACGCAGTGGTTCTCTATCCGCAGGGAGCCAGTTCGGATGCGGTGGAATTCGTTCCTTCGGTCAAACTGCCGGCAGGATGGAAGTTTGGAACGGCGCTGGTGGCGGCGCATGCATCCGGCGATGAAGTGGAGTTTGCGCCGGTTTCACTTACCACCCTGGTGGATTCCCCACTGATCGCGGGGGAGCATTACCGGCGAATCGATTTAACCCCGGCGGGCGCCGATACGCCTGCGCATGTGATGGACGTGGTTGCCGATAGTGAAACTGATCTGGCGATGAAGCTTGAGGATCTGGCAGCTTATAAGAAGTTGGTGGCTGAAACCGGAGCGCTTTTCGGAGCCCGCCACTACCGGCAGTACCACTTTCTTTACACGCTCAGCGACCAGGTCGGCGGGCATGGACTGGAGCACCATGAATCGAATGACAGCGTGGCCGCCGAGCGCACTCTGCTCGACCCTGATCTGCGATTGGTGTTTGCGGATCTCGTTCCGCACGAGTTCGCGCACTCCTGGAATGGCAAGTATCGCAGGCCGGCTGGGCTGGCCACCCGAAACTATCAGGAGCCCATGGTCGGCGATCTACTGTGGGTTTACGAAGGGCTCACTGATTATCTGGGCAACTTGCTGGCGGAGCGTAGCGGGCTGACGTCGGCTGAGCAGTTTCGCGAAGCTCTGGCCCTGACCGCTGCCAGTCTCGATCATCGTTCCGGGCGGACGTGGCGTCCGCTGGAGGATACGGCGCGTTCGGTGCAGATTCTGCGCCTGATGGGACCGCAGTGGTCGAACTGGCGCCGCGGCCTGGATTACTATCCCGAGGGGCAGCTGATCTGGCTGGAAGTTGACTCGATCATCCGGCAGCAGACGCACGGCCAGCGTTCGCTGGATGATTTCTGCCGGCGCTTCCATGGTGGCCAGAGCGGACCTCCGATGGTTGTCCCGTATACGTTTGACGACGTGGTTCGCACGCTCAATGACGTTGCTGCTTACGACTGGGCAAGTCTGCTGCGGGAACGGGTTGGAGCGACCAGCACGCATGCGCCGCTGGGCGGCATTGAGCGCGAGGGCTGGAAGCTGATTTATAACGACAAGCCGAATGCATTTAACCAGGCGCTGGAGAAGCTGGTGAAGTTTGCCGACTTCTCTTACTCCCTGGGCTTCTTGGTTGCCGAGGATGGCAAACTTGACGATGTGATCGTCGGGTCGCCTGCATACCGGTCGGGGCTCGGGCCCGGCATGAAGCTGATTGCGGTGAACGGGCGCAAGTGGA
Organism: uncultured Acidobacteriaceae bacterium; assembly: GCA_963827005.1. Classification (GTDB taxonomy): domain Bacteria; phylum Acidobacteriota; class Terriglobia; order Terriglobales; family Acidobacteriaceae; genus Sulfotelmatobacter. Next base: position 510,790 of record CAWGZD010000001.1, on the reverse strand, counting down.
CGCCTGCCGTTCTGCGCGATGCGCTCAAAGCGGCGCAGGGAACTACGGCGCCCATCGATCTTCTTGTCGAAAACGCCCAGTTTTTCAAGACTTATTCGATCGCTTATCACGAGGGGGACAAGAACCCGCATCTGGAGCGGGTTTCCGGTCAACCGGACCTTCTCGGCGTGCTTCTCAAGCCGCTGACGCCATAGTGGGCGACGACCCAAGGTTGTAATCCTTCCGTAAGGGGTCGCGCTCGAAAACGCTGCTAGAATCGGCCTAGAACGACTGCACTCCATTCACGATTTAAGGCATTCATGGATCGCTCCCTCAGAGCCGCTGCCGTTTTGCTGCTGTCGGCAGCCTGTGTCTCCGCTCCTGCAGCGGGTCAAGCCCGAGCCCTGCCGTCCATTCGCCGGGTGCAAGTGCTGCACACGCAGAATCAAGTCGAAATCGAGATCGAGGCAAGTGACCGTGTCGTTCCTCAGACCAATGTTTTGACCGGGCCGGACCGCCTCGTGGTGGATTTCGTCAACGCGGTTCCGGGCGTTCAGTTGCGCAATCAGGCAGTCAACCGCGGGGAAGTGAAGAGCCTTCGCGTGGGATTGTTTTCCTCGAATCCGCCGGTCACGCGGGTTGTGCTGGATTTGAATGGTCCACAGCGGTACCAGGTGTTTCCTTCGGGACGAACTGTGATCGTGAAGATCGGTGGCGGTGCGGGTGCGGAGACTGCGGGATTCCGCTCTGGTTCCGGACCAGTTCTGGTGAATACGAGTTATCCTGCGCAGGCCGCGCCGGTTTCGGCGCCGGTTCCAGCTAAGCCGCCGCTTGAAGTTTTGTTCCAGGAAGGCATGCTGTCGATTAATTCGAATAAGGCCAGCTTGTCGGAGGTTCTTTTCGCAGTGCACCAGCACACCGGGGCGGAGATCGCGATCCCTGCGGGCGCGGAACAGGAGATGGTTGTGGTTGATCTGGGTCCGGCGCCTGCGCCCGAAGTTCTGGCTCACTTGCTGAATGGGTCGAAGTTTAATTTCCTGATCATGAGTTCGCCGGGCGATTCGCACGCTTTGGATCGCGTCATTCTTACTCCTCGCGCGGAAGGACCGATGCCGGCGCCGAGGCCGCAGCTGCAGCCCGTGGCTGAAGATGACGATGAAGCCGACGCCCAGCCCAGAGTTCCGCCGCCATCGCGGCCAATGCCGCCAGTGAATCCTAATGCTGGAACGGACGGTCAGGCGCAGCCGGCTGCTCCCGACGCGAAGGCCGCGCCGAATAACGACGTTCCCGACTAGGCTGCTGGTTTGGCGGCGTCCTGCCGATTTCCTTATCCAGATTTGCTTGTGTTGGTCTGCGTGTGCGCGCAGATCTTCGTCCCGAAAGATGCCGATTGCGATTATGGCGGCGTGATCAGCCGGACGGGCACGGGAGAAGTTCCGGTCAGGGAGGGTGCTGCGGACGGGACGGCATTGCCGCAGCCGGCGACGTTCATCACAGTTACGTTCATGCTGCCGTTGGCGTCGACGTAGTTGACGAAGACTTGCAGGAATCCGATCACTGTGACGGTGGTGGTACTGGTCGCGTTGATGGCGGTGGTGTTGTCGTAAATCGGCAGGGAGACGATCGACGTGCTGCTAGTGACGAGATTGCCGGACGCTCCGGAGATGGGGTTGTTGGTTCCCGCTTGAATCTGAAATGGATAATTCAGCGGCGTGGTGGCGAAGGGCTGCAGCGTATCCTGCCCGGTCGCGGTCACGATGTATTTGGAGTTCGTGTTTCCCTGATGGGTCAGGCACTGCACGCCGTTGGTGGTGTCGCCGAGAGCAGGATTTTCACTCAAGTCGACCGTGTTTCCTCCCGCTACGCCGCATTGGTATACGGTGTGTTGGTCGCAGCCCGCTATGGCTTCAGCATAGTTGACAGTAGCGGAGGAGGCCACGGCGGTGCAGGCATCGCCATCCGTTGGAACCGCCGTGGGAGGAAGCGAAGGTGCCTGGGCGGGAAGATATTCAAGGTTTGCCCCGTCGACAGGGGGTGGGATGTAAACGTCTCCGGCCTTCACGTAGTTTGCCTGGGGCGCACTACGCAGCGTGCAGTTGGCCGGAAAGCGATGGCAATCTGGGATCATCCAGAACGTTTCGCCGATGATGCCGGAGCCGGCTGCGAGAATTCCCGGGTTCTGGATCGATCCGTCTGCAAGTCCGACAAGTTGCTCGCAGGCAGGGTTGCCAGCCGTGGAGCACAAGAACGGGGAGACTACGCCGCTGCTCAGGGGAGGGTTCAACGGGTCAAGATTGGGGACCATCCACGGCTTCACGCAGCGTGGCTGAACAGGGACGACCGCGCTGCCTGAAGCGTAGGCGTTGGAGTTTGACGGGTTGAAAGCTTCCGCGGAAGCTGTAGCGCTTACGGTGCTGCCGGTTCGTCCCCAGATGCGCGAGAAATAGGTGGGCAGGCTGGATTGAGTCACCGTTACTGTGACGACGGGGTTCACTGCGAAGCCGGCACTTAGCGTAGAACAATCCATCTGGCCCGCAGCGGCGGAGTTGCCGACAGCGTAGAGCACGGTAATAGAGCCAGTCGGCACGATGGCGCCGCCGATGGTGTTCTGCTGCGCTACCGCGACCGCGGTCTGGGTGGCGACGCCGCTTGCCCCGCCGCAGATCTGCTGCCATTGCGTGAGGTCCGTTGTTGGCGTTGCGGCCCCGGTGATGCCGGAAATCGAGATGGCGCGTGCCGCAGCAAGCGCGGCCGAATCCGCGGCGCGTTGCGCCTCTGCGCTGGCTTGATAGAGAGTGCCAACGTCAATAGAGAGGCTCGCCATGGCGATGATGCTGAAGATGGCCACCGCCACCAGCGCCAAGGTCACGCCCCGCTCGCGATGCCGGTTTGGGGCGCGGCGTTGCGCGTTTTGGATCAGCGGGCGTCGGATTAACGGTCGCAGCATGCGGGGTTTCTCAATTCTCGTTGTACGCGGTCGCCGTCGTCGTGATATAGGAGACGCTCGCGTAGCTTGCGCTCGGCACCAGCAAGGTAATTATGCTGTTGAATCGCCACTTGTAGGCGTACTGAATCGTGACCTGGGTGTTCACCACATCCGTGGAATTTCCGCCGATGCTCTGTGCCGTCACAAAGCCCCGGTTAATGGTGAGGATGATCCCGCTAAAAGGGGCGACGTTCGGGCAACTGGCGGCGGTCGATATCCAGGTAAGACTGGTACCACTTTGGACTGGCAGGGCCGAGCCCAGCCCGCAGTCGTTGATTTTTTCGGAGAGCAGATAGTTATCCACGACCTGGAAAGCATCGCTGACGGAGACTGGCACACTAGAGGTGGGAGGACCAGCAAGATCGTTCGAGGGATCGGCGGCCGCGACCCGCGCTGCATCCCGCGCCGCATTGGTCAGCTTTTGCTTCAGGGTGAGTGCGCCGCTGAAGTCGAAAATTCCCACCACGAATACGACCAGCAAGGGCAGCGAAATTGCGAATTCTGCAATCTGCGTTGCACGATCATCAAGGTAGAGCCTGGAGAGCGACCTTACCAGTCTGATCGGCAGTGGACAATTGAGCCTCACGGTCACTGCGTCTCCACTCTCATTTGCGCCTGCGCGGGAAGCGTGATGTTTCCGAGGTCCAGCGCGGTGTAAGGGATGCTGAAATGGTAAGGGTATTTGTAGCCGAAGCTGACCGAGGTGCCGCAGGCACCGGCTCCACCTTGATTGGCATAAGACAACTGCACCTTGGGCTGAACGCAAACATTGCTGGTGCCGACGCTGGGGTCGCACGCCACAGCATTGCCACCGCATGAAGAACTCGAACTCCCGCAGGGGCACAAAACTGGAACCGGCACCGGCTTCAGCACTTGTGCTGTACTCAGGTGCGCCGCAGCCAGCGCGTTATTGACTGCGGTTATCGCATTCTGTGTCGGTTGATTCGTCGGCACAGCGGCACAGGTGCCGCAAACCGGTGCCACCGCTGCGCGCGCGCCTTCCCGTGCCGCATGAGTGATCGTCCCGTAGATGCGGAAGGCCTGGCCGAACCAGAAGATGGCCATCAGCATCATGAAGACCAGCGGCAATACCATGGCAGTTTCTGCGATTTCGGCACCGCGGGTATCGCGAGCGACACCGCGCCATGTTGTCCATCCCGGCTTCAGCATTGCTATCGCACTCCCCAGATTTTCCCGATGCCGAAAAGCAAAGTGGTCAAGGCTAATGCTACGCCATAGGGGACCTTGAGCGATTGCGGATTATCCAGCGAAACTTCCGCTCCCGGCATTCGGAAGGTCAGCATCGACGCCAGCAACCTCCCGATATTGCGCAGGGTTTCTTTGAATCTCCGCTTGTAAATCACCAGCACCAGGGCCATGATCCCGGCCACGAGCACGGAGCCCATGAGCAGATTTGCCAGCACTTCCCAACCTACGATCGCTCCTAAGGCTCCGGCCAGCTTCCAGTCGCCAGCGCCCAGGCTGCGCAGAAAAACGAACGGTAAAAGCAAGATCAATCCCAGTCCGGCGCCGAGCAGGGAAGTCTTCAACCCGGCCCATCCGCTGGCCAACAGATTTGCTGAAACTCCAGCGAGAAATCCGGGGACGGTGAGCCAGTTTGGAATGCGGCGGCTGCGCCAATCCGTCCACCCGGCAATCAGCGCCAGCGCGACCGCCAGTCCGAGCACGACCGACTTCAAACGAGCTCCTCTCGGGCGCCAAAAACCGTGCTACAAGCCCTGCTGCCGCGGATTTTCACATAGCTCGATAGCGAAGTCAATGAAACATGAACGAGGTTTCAAAGCTTCAAGGTTTCAGAGTTTCAAAGTCCATAACGGAAGACTTTCCGCGAAACTTCGAAGCTTAGAATCTTGATCTGCTCCAACAACAAAGGCCCGGAATCTATTCCGGACCTATTGTCATTGAAACCTTGAAACCCTGAAACTTTGAAACCCTGAAACTTTGAAACCTGGTCTTGAGCCTAGCGGTTGAACGCCCCGGCTCCATTGTGCTCAGCCACGACACGCTTGGCACTGTCGACCAAAGCTTTAGCCTGGGGAAGAAGTTCGAGTCCCTTCAGCACTTCGGGATCTGACTCCGCACGCACCTTCATGCCCTCATCCTGGCCGAATGCATCCACAAAGATCTCGGCCTTAATGTTGGAACGGATCCAGTCATTGTTATCCACCAGATCGGCCTGGGTGTAGGTAATGCTGGCTTCGTCGAGCGACTTGCGGAAGTCCTGCATGATAGCGTCGTCGATTTCCAGGTTCTTCGTGGGATGGTGATTCACCACGTAGCGCTTGGCGAAGTTGAAGAATGCGTAGTGCTGCAGCAGCGTATCCTGAAAGTGGTTGCTCTTGACCGGAGGGATGGCAACGTCGGGCGTAATGCCGCCGCCGCCGTAAACTGTGCGTCCGCTATCGGTGAGCTTGACTTCGCGATTGGCATTGCTGCCGGCGTCCACATCGCGGTTGTAGTAATAATCGTAGAGCGAGATGTTGCTATAGTCGCGCTGGATCAGCCTTCCACTTGGCGTGTAGTAGTGCGCCGTTGTGAGAGCGAGGCCGGTGTTCTCCGACAGCGGATACACGGTCTGCACCAGACCCTTGCCGAAAGTGACTTCACCGACGATCAATCCGCGATCGTGATCCTGAATGGCTCCGGAGACAATCTCAGCCGCCGATGCGGTCAGACGATTTACTAAGACCACAAGAGGATAATCTTTGCCACCGTTGCCATGCTGCGCAGTGTAACGCTTCTCTGCCGAAGCGCGGCCATGGTGAGAAACGATGAGCTGGTTCTTCTTCAGGAACTTGTCGGCTACGCCCACGCCTTCGCTCAGCAGGCCGCCGGGATTTCCTCGCAGATCAAGAATCAGACCTTTGAGATCGCCAAACTCGTCCAGGGCTTTCGAAACTTCTTCTTCCGTGGTCTCGTTGAAGCCGTTGACGTGCAGGTAGCCGATGCCGGGACGGATGAGGAAGTGCACGTCCACGCTGTAACGCGGAATTTCGTCGCGGACGAGGGTGAACTCCATCGGCTTCTCAACGCCTTCGCGCGAAATGCTGATGTGCACCGTGGTTCCTTTTGGCCCTTTGAGCAGATCGGCAACGTCAGAGGTGCTCATGTTCTCGGTGGACTTGCCGTCGACGGCGATGATCACATCGCCGGGATGAATGCCGGCCTTGTAGGCGGGCGTGCCGGTGAAGGGGAAGATCACGATCACTTTATTGTTGCGCGGACCAACCGTCATGCCCACGCCGTAATACTTACCGCGTTGGTCTTCGCGCATCAGGGCGTAGGACTTGGGATCGAAGAAGTTCGAGTGCGGATCGAGAGCGTGCAGCATTCCCGGAATTGCACCGTTGTAGATGGCTTTGTCGGGATTGACTGGCTCGGCGTAGTTGTCCTCGACTAGGGCATAGACGTCAGTGAACTGCTTCAGGCTGTCTTTGACGTCGGAGTCGCCGCTGAGCGAGGACTGCTGGCCTGAGCGCTGGGCAAACAGAATTCCCAGAAAGCCGCAGGCAAGGAGAAAAAAAACTACCAGGAAGAGTGAGCGGCGAGAACTACGTGCCATCTTGAATTTTTCCTTCGGTTGAGGGTTGTCGGACCAGCCCAGCTACCGCACTGAATACAGGCAGTATATCACCACCTTAGACTGTCCTGAACCGGGATGGTCACCATGGTAACCACCCCCGGAACTGTCTTTATTGTGAGATGCGGATGGCGGCGATTGGGGTTCCTGGCTGGGGGAAAGTTCTTGCCAGGTCTTCTTGAGCAGTCGTCTCGATTGTGGCTGCTTGGCTCGGCGAGGCTGGCTGTGCCGCGAGCGGCCGCTCGGGGCGATGGCGCGGCGAAGGAGTGCGAAGCTGGCTTTCCTCATCGTCGTCCCTCGGCGAGGACGGCCGGTAAGGTCTCCGGTGGGCGAACGGATAAGGGCCGCCATGGAACGAGCCGACGGCCGCGCCGACGCATCCGCCGATAAAGCCGAAGAGGCCACCCCCGATCATGATTCCGCCGCTGACTGGGGTGCCGTTCTGAGCGCTGTTTCTTGCCCCGAGAGCCGCGCCGATGCCGAAGCCGATAGCCGCCCCAAGCAAAACGTGGCCGGCGCTGCCATGATCCATCCACGGGGTTTGGTAGCTTCCGCGGGGATATCCGCCCGATGGCGGAAATGGCATTCCGGGCCTGGCTAGTGGAAACTGAGCGAGCGTATTGTCGTCCTTCGCATCGGGGTTTGCGTCTGGCGAGATGCCTGTGGTCCGCGTGTATTGCCTGCGCGCCGCCGAGATTTGGTCGCTTTCTGGACCGGACTTTGCCGCTCCCTCGTCTCTGGTTTGGGCGAACACGACCGACGCCGACAGTACTGGCGCCAGCAAGAAGCAGAATTTTCTCGTGAGTTTCATAAGCGCATCCTAGTGACAAGGTCTGAGCTGCGGTTGCGGGTCTGGGACAGTTTTCGGAGTGACACAATGACCGGAAATGGGGAACGAACTCGGCTCGCGCGTTCAGTAGTGCGTCCCGCCCAGCGAACACATGCCGCAACTTTGCGGGGATCGAGCCTTCAACACAGCCTGCAGTGTTCGCGGCATCTGCTTGGGCACTTCGAAGATGGCGACCTGGGTCACGTCGCCGGAATCACGATACGAAATGCGGAAGAAATGCCGGTGTTGGCGCATCCTCACCAACCCGACGCCAATCGCGGGCAGGACGCCCAGATGCCTGGTCACTTCTTTCGAATAGTCGAACGACTGAATGGCGTCATAGGGAATAGCCAGCTTGCTCTCTGAGTGCTCGAAGATCAACGAGGTAGCCGACGCGGTGTCCAGCCGTCCGACGATGCCGGCATTCACACCTGGCGCTGTCCCGCCGACGTACATCACCTGGCTGCCTTCGACCGCAAGAGCGGGGAAAGATAGGGCCAGAAAAAAGCAGAACGCAACGAATTTCTTCATGCTGCACCTCCTCAAGTGCTAGGTGCAGCCTATCGAGAGGCCCGCGGCGTCGAAGGGGAAGGTGTGACACTTTCGCGAATGTCACAACGGCGTGAGGGGCCGGGTGACGAACTCCGCGTAGCGTCGTAGTTCGTCGATCGACGACTCGGCTATCAGGGAGAAGGGAATCGCGCGGCATCCGGCGGGCAGCTCTGTAGCGGTGACCGAATCACACACCACGGCGGCCGTCTGCTTCAGTCCCCGCTGCCAATGCTGTTTTCGGACATCGCGCAAAACCAGGCTGTCGGGGTGGAAGCCTGCGGCCGTCAGCATAGTGCGAGCAAGCTTCAAGAAGTCCGGCCACTTCGAGGCAACGCCGACCAGCGCTCCCGAGGGCGCAGGCAGCCACTTTCCTAATGAGGATGGCACGGAGCGAAAGCTCAGGGTCAGGATCTCGGTTCCATCGGGCAGCGCTTGCCGCACGGTCGCTACGCGGTTTGGAAGCGCGACGGGGATGCTGCCTTCGAGCATTCTCGGGCAATCCTCCACGGCACAACTCATTACCGGGAGGGTTACAGCCTGCTGTATCTCGGCCGCTACAATGCGCCGGAGTTCTTCGTCCGGTTCGATCAGTAGAAAATGATCGGGCGGCTGCAGTTCCAGCCACTGGCGCAGGCGCGAGCGTAACGCCGGCAGAGAGACGCCTTGTCTGCGGGCTGAACGAAAGAGACTGGCGATCATCTGGTCCAGGGCGAGAGACGGCGAAAGCAGCGCTTCGGGCTTATCAGCTCGGACAAACACTCCACTCCCACGGCGGTACTCGACCCAGCGATCGCGGGCCAGTTGCCGGTAGCCCGCGCTAATCGTGTTGGGATGCAGATGAAAGCGCCGCGCCAGTTCGCGCGTGCTCGGCAGACGCTGGCCGGGAGCAAGGTCATCGCCCAGAATGCCCAGGACGACCTGCGTCACCAGCTGTTCGCGAATGCTGACTTCACTTCCCCGTGCAAACCAAAGCTGCATGGCGCACCATACTAAAGCCAACGGTGGCCGCGTGCATAGGCGCTTGCCAGACTGTTACCAGAACTGCGCGCCGCCAAAAAGCGCTATTGACGCGGAGACCGAAGCACTATATTGTGTCCGTCACCGAAACGTGCAGGGGGCCCGTTCCGGTAGACACTAGCGCTCGGGGAGCGAACGTGCCACTTCGTCGAAACGTCCTCATTGCATCCTGTGTAGTATTCCTGCTCCTGGCCGCGGGCCGCTTTCTTCCGGTTACCGTACGCGCGAGCGAAGGCTTCCAACCCATTTCATCTGCTGAATTGAAGATGACCAGCGAACCGCTGGCTCCTGGCGCTCCCGCGATCATCCTTTACCGGCAGGTGGACCGGGACGATAACAGCTTAACCTCGCACGAAGACAACTACGTCCGGATAAAGATCCTCACCGAAGAGGGCCGCAATTATGCGAATGTTGAACTGCCATTCGTCAAGGGAAACGACGATATAGCGAAGGTGCGCGCCCGAACCATCCGCCCCGACGGTTCGATCGTCGAATTTGACGGGAAGGTCATCGAGCAGTCGCTCGCCAAGTCTCGCGACATGAAAGTGTTGGCAAAGACCTTCACACTTCCGGATGTACAAGTCGGCAGCATTCTCGAGTACTACTACACCGTTGACTTGAAAGAACGCATGCTTTTTGAATCGCATTGGATCCTCAGCCAAGACCTGTTCACGAAGAATGCCAAATTTTCGCTAAAGCCCTACCGGCATGAGGGAAGCCAGTTGGGTGTGCGCTGGAGCTGGGAGAACCTGCCGGCCGGAACACCTCCGCCAAAGCTGGGCCCGGAGGGCATCGTCCGCATGGAAGCCAGCAACATTCCCGCCTTCCAAACCGAGGATTTCATGCCTCCGGAAAACGAGATGAAGTCGCGGGTGGATTTTATTTACGAAGACATGGTGCTGGAACAAAAAGCGGACCAGTACTGGAAGCACGTTGGACAGGAGAGGAATGGACAGCTGGAGCACTTTGTGGGAAAGCGCAAACAGATGGAAGCGGCTGTGGCGCAGCTGGTATCTCCGAACGATCCTGCCGAAGTGAAATTGCGCAAACTCTATGACCGGGTGCAGCAGATGCGCAATACATCCTACGAAATAAGAAAAACCGAGCAGGAAGAGAAGAGGGATAAGGAAAAGCCCGCCGAGAACGTTGAGGACGTCTGGCAGCGAGGTTACGGCAACGGCGTGCAACTTACCTGGCTTTACCTTGCCTTGGTCCGCGCCGCGGGGTTCGAGGCCTACGGGTGTTGGGTCGCGGATCGCAGTCAATATTTCTTTAGCGCCAACACGATGCAAAGTGCAAAGTTGGATGCCAAGGTGGTGCTGGTCAAGCTGAACGGGAAGGATATGTATTTCGATCCCGGAGGAGAATTCACTCCTTTTGGTCTGCTGACCTGGGCCGAGACCGGGGTTCCGGGGCTGCGACTGGACAGCAACGGCGGCACCTGGATCCAGACCACGCTTCCGGAAAGCTCGGAGTCCCGGATAGCGCACCTGGCAAAGGTGAAACTGTCCGACACAGGAGACCTGGAAGGGAAGCTTACGGTTACCTACACCGGCCTGGAAGCAATGTACCACCGGCTGGATGTTCGACATTCCGACGACGTGGCACGCAAGAAGTTTCTGGAGGATCGAGTAAAGATGCAAGTACCGGGCGCAATCGAAGCGGAACTGACGAATCATCCCGACTGGAGCAGTTCGGAAGCGCCGCTGGTCGCTGAGTTCGATGTGAAGATTATGGGTTGGGCGTCTGGTGCTGGAAAGCGGGTGTTGATTCCTGCGGGAGTCTTTACCGCGGTGGAAAAGCATATTTTTGAACACGCGGATCGCGTCCACCCGATCTACTTCGAGTACCCCTACGAGAAGGTCGATGATGTAACCATTGAACTCCCCGCGGGCTGGCAGGTGAGCAGCGTCCCTCCGGGGCAAGATCAGGATAAAGGTCTGGTCGCTTATAACCTGAAGGTGGAAAGCGGCAAAGACAGCGTGCATCTGACGCGCAAGGTGAAAGTAGATTTCATGATCTTAGAGCCGAAATACTATCCGGCGTTGCGAAGCTTTTTTCAGGGAGTGAGGACCGCAGATGAACAACAGATCGTATTGCAGCCCGCCGCGGCGACTGCAGGCAATTAAGCAGCGTGTGCTGCTGCTTGGCAGCTGCATGGTGGCATGCATTTTTACATTCGTTCCGCGCGCCGCGGCCGGTGGAGACGCTCCGCAGTGGATGCACGCGCTGGTCAGCGCGCCGCTGCCAACTTACGACGAGAAGACAGACGCGGTGTTGCTCTATTCCGAAACCAACGTCACCGTTGTTTCCACCGACAAGATCAGGACGCAGGTCCGCGAGGCCTATAAGATTCTTCGTCCCAACGGCCGTAGCCGCGGCATCGTGGAGGTCGACTTCGGCCCCCAGAAGAAGGTCAAGAGCCTTCATGGCTGGTGCATTCCCGCGCAAGGCAAGGACTACGAAGTCAAGGACAAGGATGCGACTGAGGTGTCGCCGGCTATCGAAGGCGGGGAAATCTCGGACACGAAACTAAAGGTCTTGCGCATTCCAGCTCCAGATCCGGGCAATATTGTCGGCTACGAGTACGAAGTGGAAGAGCAGCCCATCTTCTTGCAGAACATTTGGGAGTTTCAGGATGCAGACCCAGTGCGGGAAAGCCACTATTCCCTCCAACTTCCACCGGGATGGGAATTCAAAATCTCATGGCTTAACCATCCGGAGGTCAAGGCAACCCAGGCGGGCGGTAACGCGTGGCAGTGGACTGTCTACGACGTGAAAGGAATCAGGAGAGAACCCCTGATGCCTCCCATGAGTGGAGTCGAGGGTCAGATGATCGTGTCCTTCTTCACTTCTTCAGGAGGTCCGGCCCTGAACGCCAACAAGGATTGGGACGAGATGGGAAAGTGGTACTCCAACCTTGTCGGCCAACGGGTCGATGCTTCCGCCGAGATCAAACAAGAGGTGGCGGCGTTGACTGCGGCGAAATCCACCCAGTTGCAGAAGATGCAAGCCATTGGCAACTTCGTGCAACATGATATTCGCTATGTCGCGATTGAGCTGGGCATTGGCGGCTTACAGCCGCATTCTGCTCCAGACGTGTTCTCGCACCACTATGGGGACTGCAAGGACAAGGCGACCTTGGTGCGCTCAATGCTGCGGGAGATTGGCGTGGATTCCTACCACGTTGTGATCAACGACAGGCGCGGTTCTGTAACGGCTGAGATGCCGGCGCATGACGGATTTAACCACGTGATCACGGCCATCAAACTACCCGATGGCATGTCTGATCCCTCGCTGTTTGCCGTCATACAGCATCCCAAACTGGGTAAGCTGCTTTTCTTTGACCCCACCAACGACCTTATTCCGTTCGGCCAGCTCCCTGGCTATCTGCAGGCGAACTATGGGTTGCTGGTAACGCCCGAGGGTGGCGAGCTGATTGAGCTGCCGCAGCAGCCGTCCGCGATGAACAGCATCGAACGCACTGCGAAGCTAACTCTCGATACGGATGGTACGTTGAAAGGCGAGGTCAAAGAGATGCGTCTGGGCGAGCGCGCAGCCTCAGAGCGCTGGCGATTGCGCACCGTAACTAAGAACACCGACCGCATAAAGCCGATCGAGGATGTTCTTGCCGGCTCGCTTTCCAGCTTTCACATCAGCCGCGCCAGCCTGATCAATCTCGATCAAACCAATCAACCTTTCGGTTTCAGCTACACCTTCGAGTCTCCGAACTACGCCAAGAACGCCGGCAACCTCATCCTGGTGCGGCCCCGCGTAATCGGCGACAAGGGAATGGGATTCCTCGAGACCAAAGAACCGAGGAGATTTCCGATCGAATTCGAAGAGCCGACGCGCGACACCGATACGTTTGAAATCACGATACCGGCCGGCTACGTCGTTGATGACCTGCCACCCGCCGTCGACGCCGATTACAGTTTTGCGAGTTATCACGCAAAGACGGTCGTGAATGGCAATGTAGTGGACTACACGCGAACCTTTGAGGTCAAGGAGTTGAGCGTGCCGGTCAATAAATCCGACGACCTCAAGAAGTTCTACCGCATCATCGCCGGCGACGAGCGAAACACGCTGGTGCTTAAGCCGGCTCCCTGAGGTTAACCGGCACCTGAGATGCAGAACTACGGTGGAGCCTCGGGCGGTGGCGCGGCGATTGCCGCCTTTGCCCTCTCGCATCTATGATGAGGCCATGAGTTTTTCCGACACAGTCTTCCTATTCTTCCTGGCGCTGGTTCTTTTTGGGCCAAAGAAGTTACCGGAGATGGCTCGTCAGGCTGGGCGCCTTCTGGCCGAACTGCGGCGGGCCTCGAACGAGTTTAAGTCACAGATCGAAACCGAAATCGCTCATCTGGAGACGGAGAAGAAGCAGGCCGTTACCGTTCTGCCGCCTAGCCCAGCACCGCAGGGGACTGTGGCCAGCCTGAGTGCGAACCCGGCGGCAGCAGAATCCATTCCGCAGCAGCCCGAGGCTTCCGCGACGCTGGCGGCTCCGGTGCTTGAGGTGGTTGCAGCCAGCCCCGACGTGACTGGAGAAGCTGCATCCAGCTCGCCCACCAAAGCCGTCGCTGATGCTGCGGTCTCGACTCCCCAGGAATCGCATGTTTGACACTGTGACCGAAGGCTCCGGCGAGGAGCAGGGCCGCGGCGTCATGCCGACCATGGGCTTTCTCGACCACCTCGAGGAGCTGCGGCGCCGCCTGGTGTACTCCATTGCGGCGGTAGGAGTTGGATTTGTGGCCTGCTGGTGGAAGGTGGAACGCATCTACGATGTCATGCAGCGCCCGATCATGGACGTGCTGCGGGCGAACGGCATGGCCGAAAAGCTGGTCTACCTGAACCCCACGGAACCCTTCAACCTTTACTTGAAGATTGCCGCGCTGGCTGGTCTTTTTCTTACATCCCCCTTCGTGCTGTATCAGGTCTGGATGTTCATCTCGCCCGGTCTCTACCGTAACGAGAAGCGCTACGTTGTGCCGTTCATGGTCTCGACTATCGCCCTGTTCATGGCAGGCGGATACTTTGGGTACAGAATCGTGTACCCGCGGGCGCTCGAGTTCCTCATCCACTTTGGCAGACAGTTTCAGCCGATGATCACCATCGGGGAATACACGTCGCTGTTTCTCAGCATTATTCTCGGCATGGGCCTGATTTTCGAGATGCCGATTCTTGTTTTTTTCCTTTCACTGATGGGGATTTTGAGCGCCGGGTTTATGTGGAAGAACTTCAACTATGCCATTCTGCTCATTTTCATCGTTGCGGCCATCGTCACCCCGACTCCCGACCCCTGGAGTATGTGCGTGTTCGCCGCCCCCATGCTCGGGCTGTACGGGATCAGCATTGGCATCGCCTGGTTAGTCCATCCCAAACAGCGGCGGGCGCGTGCGGAAAAACAGGCAAACTGAAATGGGACGACGGAGGATCAACGATTGCTGAAGCTCGCCTCTCTGCCGATATTATTTGTTTGGCTGACACTGACCTTCGTTGCCTGCGGCCACGACGAGGGCACCAGCCAAGCGGGAACGCAGATCCCGCCACCGACGGCCTCGGCCGGGCCAGAGCTCCCGAAGCTATCGCTTCCGCCGGACAGCGGTCCGGCTCCGAAGTTCGATTCTGCCCGCGCGATGCAGTACGTGAAAGAAATTGTGGCTTTCGGCCCGCGCCCCATCGGCAGCGTGAACCACAAGAAGGTCGAGGACTACATCCTCAGTCATCTCAAAGGCGATGACGTTGAATCCGACATTTTTACGGCGGACACGGCGGAAGGCAAGTTTTCCGTCCATAACATCATCGCGAAATATCCGGGGACGAAAGACGGCATCATTGTCATCGCCAGCCATTACGACACGAACTATCCGCTGCGCAAGACTTCCTACGTCGGCGCCAACGACGGCGGCTCATCCAGCGCGCTTCTGTTGGAACTTGCCAATCAACTTCGCGGCAAGCCACGGGAAGGCTACAGCATCTGGCTGGTGTGGGACGATGCCGAGGAGGCGATAAAACCCGACACCGAAGTCGCGTTCCTCGATGACAGCCTCTACGGTATCCGCCACCTCGCGGAAAAATGGGAAGCCGATGGAACCCTTAAAAAAATCAAAGCATTCCTATTGGCAGACATGATCGGAGACGCGGATCTGAACGTTGATCGTGATGGGAATTCGACTCCGTGGCTGGAAGAAGTGGTGTATGAAGCGGCTACCCGGCTCGGCTATCAGTCGCACTTCTTCGCGCGTACTCTGCCGGGTGTGGAAGATGATCATATTCCCTTCATGAAGCGGGGTGTACCTTCGGCGGACCTGATCGACTTCGACTACGGCTACAACGACGTATTCTGGCACACGACCCAGGACACCGTCGACAAACTCAGCCCCAAGAGCTTGGAGATTGTCGGGAGCACTGTGCTCGAAACGGTCGGCATCCTCGACAAGATGGATCCATTGCCGCCGAAATGATCGGCCCGAGGTGACAACAACGGCGAAAACTTTTAACCGCAAAGATCGCGAAGGAAATTCCGCAAAGGACGCGAAGGAAATCCTTGATTGTCTTCGCGTGCTCTGCGGAACTTTCTTTGCGATCTTTGCGGTTAAGAGCTCTTTGATCTTTTCCGGAATTTCGTTTCTAATGCACCCCATATGCGAAAGCTGAAAAGCCTGTTGGTGTGCTCTGCTGTATGCGTAGTTTGTCTTGCTGCAACTCCGCCCTCGGAAACCGACGATGAGGCCCGCATCATTGAGGCAGCTCTTCAGGCCTCTCCGCTTGAAAGCAATCTGGAACACTTGACCGACGAAATCGGCGGACGCGTCCCCGGCACCGCGGCCATGCAGCATGCGGTCGAGTGGGGAGTGAAGGCCTTCACCGTTGCCGGAGCCGACAGCGTTCACACCGAAAGCTTCACCATCCCGAATTCCTGGGCCGAAGGTGCGACTGAAATGACGGTGACTGCCTTCTACGAGGTGGGCAATCCAAAAGTTGGCGGGCTTCTGCCAACGGTTTTCCGCGCGCATGTAGTGTCTGTGGCATGGGCACCCGCGCTGGCTCCGGCGAAGCATGTTCCGGTGGTTGATGTTGGTACCGGCAGTCCCGCCGATTTCGCCAAGGCGGGGGACATTTCCGGCAAAGTCGTTCTGGTGCATTCTGTGGTGCTCAAGACTTGGGACGATCTGTTCGCAGAATATTCGAATGCGCCCCCGGTGATCGATGCGGCCGTGAAAGGAAAAGCAAAGGCGGTCGCTTTCATTGCCACCCGCGAGCACGACATCCTCTACCGGCACACAAATTCTTCCGAGGGAGAGATCGACCGCATTCCGCAGGTGCTGGTGGCGCGCGAAGATGGCGAGCGCATCGGCCGCCTGCTTGCCACGAAACATCCGGTGTGGGTCGATCTGAGCATCCCGAACCAGATCGGCGGTCCCATAAAAACCGCAAACGTGATCGCAGAAATCAAGGGTAGCGAGAAGCCTGACGAATTTGTGATTCTCGGCGCGCACCTGGATTCCTGGGAACTCGGCACCGGTGCACTCGATAACGGCTGCAATGCCGCACTGGTGGTGGACGCGCTGCGGGCGATCAAAGCGACAGGAATGATCCCGCGTCGCTCGATGCGTTTCATCCTGTTTTCCGGCGAAGAAGAAGGCCTGCTCGGTTCGCGGGCTTACTCCGTGGCCCACCGCCACGAACTCGATAAGGCGGCCGGAGTTGTCATCTATGATTCCGGCACGGGCAAGACCACAGGTTTCTCGGATGGCGGCCGCAAGGATGTGCTCGACACCAGCAGACGACTGATCGCCCCGCTGCAACAATTCGGTCTGACCGAATTGAAGACAGACATGGAATGGGGCACCGACCATTTCGATTTCATGCTGGAAGGCGTTCCGACTTTCGTTGCCGATCAGGAAGAAGCCAATTATCTTGAAAACTACCACGCTGTCTCTGACACCTATGACAAAGTAGACTTTGTGCAGCTCAAGAAGAACGTAGCCGAGGCTGCCGCGTTTAGTTTTGCTCTAGCCAATCTCCCGGAAAAGATCGGCCCACGCTTCACTCGTGCGCAGATCGAGCAGAGCATGCGCGAAACTCACACCGACGAAATGTTCAAGGCCTTTGGTCTGTGGGACGCCTGGGAGAGCGGTCACCTGGGCCGGCAGAAGTAGCTCTGGGCTAGCGGAAAAGATTGCTATGATGGAATTCCATGGCGCAGGTCACCATCCATGTCCCGCCCCGGCCTTACCAGGCCCGTATTGAGAATGGCCTGCTGGCGCGGGCGGGCACCCTGCTGGCTGAATTGCTGCCTCAAGCCAGCCAGGTGTTTGTGGTCACGGTTCCGCCGGTGCGTCGCCGCTGGGGCACGAAGCTGGTTCGCGCCCTGAACTCCGCTGGTTTTAAACCCCAGGTAGTACAGATGGCGGACGGCGAGCCGGCCAAGAAGCTGCGGACGGTTGAAACGCTGGCCGAAAGATTGTCTCGCCTCGGCGCCGACCGTAAAGCTGTGCTGATCGCGCTGGGCGGCGGTGTGGTCGGCGATGTTACCGGATTACTGGCCTCTCTCTACATGCGCGGCGTGGAGCTGGTGCAGATTCCCACAACCGTGCTGGCCCAGGTGGATGCATCGGTCGGCGGCAAGACTGCCGTGAACCTGGGAGCAGGGAAGAACCTGCTGGGAACGTTCCATCATCCCCGCGTCGTTCTGATTGACCCTGAAGTTCTGCGTACGCTGCCGAACCGCGAGTTTCGCGCCGGCCTGTACGAGGCGCTCAAGTGCGGCATCATTGGGGACCTTGATCTTTTCCTGCGCTTCGAGCAGAAACGAGCGCAGATTCTGAAGCGCGACCCGGTCGAGCTTGAGGGCCTGATCGCGCAATCCGTAAAGTTGAAGGCCGAAGTGGTCTCGGCCGACGAGCGCGAGGGCGGATTGCGTCGCGTGCTCAACCTCGGACACACCATCGGCCACGCACTTGAAGCCGAAACCGGCTACCGCAGCCTGCTTCACGGGGAGGCCGTCGCCTGGGGCATGATCGCCGCAACCAACATTGCTCTCGCGGTGGGGCGGACGGATAGCGTAACCGCGGGCCGCATCGCTGACGCGGTGCTCGGTCTCGGTCGCCTGCCGGAACTCAAAGTGAATGCGCGCAAGATTCTCGCGCGGTTGCAGGCCGACAAGAAAACGCAGGGAGGCGTCGTTCACTTCGTGTTGCCGCGTGAGATTGGGAAGGTCGAAATCGCTGCCGATGTGCCGGACAGCGTTGTGATCGCCGCCGTCGAAGAATTGCGCCGCTTGTCCCGCGGCGGGTGGGGAAAGTGAAATCGCGGCAATCATGCCCACAGCCCTCAAACCCGTAGTCGGCGCGACTCCCGAAGGGGCACGCGATCCCGAGGCAGCCGCGCGCGCCGTACGTGAGATGTTCACCTCGATCGCGCCGCGCTACGATCTGCTGAACCATGTGCTTTCCTGCAACGTGGATCGCCTGTGGTGGAGCCGCACCGCGCGCACTTTCGCTCAAAGCATGGCCCAGCCTGACTCGCAGGTGCTGGATCTCTGCTGCGGCACTGGAGATATGACATTTGCTTTGCGCAGAGAAGCAGGGAACTCCAGGATCATGGGCGCCGACTTCTCTCACGCCATGCTGCAGCGGGCCCACTCGAAATCTCTTGACAAGGCCTCGCGAAATGGCAGCTCCGCAATGCCACGCTGGATCGAAGCCGACGCCCTCAGCCTTCCGTTTCCGAATGAGCACTTCAGCCTCGTGACCTCAGCCTTCGGCTTCCGAAACTTAGCCGACTACAACGCCGGCCTGCGCGAAATTGCTCGCATCCTGCGCCCGGGCGGCGAGTGCGGCATCCTCGACTTCAGCGAACCGAAGGGCCTCGTCGGCTATCTTTACCGGCTCTACTTCAAACAGGTTCTGCCGCGGGTCGGTACTATGCTCTCTGGCGTCCGCGGACCCTACGCGTATCTTCCTCATTCCGTCGAGCGCTTTCCCGAGCCGCAAGATATGCTCGACCGCATGCGTCTTGCAGGATTTCGTGAAGTGAGTTGGACGCCCTACACATTCGGCATTGCGGGCTTGTATCGCGGAAAGAAGTAAGAACAATCGTGTGGAAATCTAGCTGGCGCTCTGGGCTGAGGCGGTATTGGTTTTGAAGCTGTCCGCGAACGCGTCGGCAATCGTGTATCGCATCACGTGGTCGTACTCCCCGCCCAGGAATGCTCGTAGGCGGTCCGTGTTCATGATGTACTCACCGGTCATGTAGGGGAGTGCTTCGGGCGGAATCGCCGAGATCTGCCGCTTCCATAGAAAGCGCAGCACCAACCGCATTGCCCATTTCCCGGGGACGCGTACCAGCTTCGCCTGCGCTATCTCAATGCAGCGGCCGAAGGTGAGCGGCTCGCCGCGCCCGGCCACGTTCATGATGGTGAGCCTCTGCGCCTCCGGATCGCGATGCAGAATATGCGCGACGAGCCGCGCCATATCATCTACATGGACAAACTGAATCTTGTTGTCCAGATATTGTTGGCCGCGCGGAAGCATGCAGGGTAGCCGTTTGCCCTCGCTCCGCATTGTCTCAGCCTTAGCGCCTTTGCCGTTGGGCGTGCCGCGAAACGCTCCCAGCATGTAATTCTCCACGCTGGCGCCGGCGAAAATATGGGGACGCAGAATGTACACGCTGCAGCCGCGCAGCGCCGACGCGCGCTGCTGCACCACTTCGTCGGATTGCTTCTTGTGAATCGCGTATGGCAGAGTGTGTGCCGCCATGACAGATTCTTCCTTTGCTGGCCCCTGCAGGCTAGGCCCATAGGCGGCAACGCTGCTGGGAAAGAGGAACTGTTTGATTCCGAAATCTCCCGTGCGGTTAGCCTCTGTGACGGCTTCCATCACTCGGGCCGTGCCCGCCACGTTGATCTGCCACATGCGCTCGACGCTGAGCACGCCGGTGCGTACGGGATCGACCACGAATGCCAGATGAACCACCGAAACCGGGCGAGTATCGCGCAGCAGTTCATACAGCACGCGCGTGGAAGATTCCTCGCCCAGATCCAGGCGCTCAAACTGCAACGGCAAATCGGTTTGGGTTGGAGACATGTCCACCCCGATCACCGAAAAGTCGCCCAGCAGCGGGAGCAACCTGGACCCCAGGTTCCCCGCAATGCCAGTCACTACGACAACAGGCTTCGTGCTCGGCATCAGTCCGGCTTCGAGGGTGCAGTCGTCGCGGGTGGAGGCGTTTGCGGCTGGGTCGGCGGCGGAGCCATTGCTGGATGCGGCATATGCGGCGGAACCGCACGTCCTCCCTGCATTCCTTCCGGCCCCGGCGGTCCAAAATACGCATCGTTCGGCACTGCCTGGTACGAGCTCGTATATTTGTCCATCATCGCCTTCATGCGCTCGCTCTTCAGCTTGTTGTGGATTTCATCCTTGACCTGATCCAGGGGAAGAACTTCTTCGCTCACGACCTTGTAGATATAGTGACCGCCGTTGTCGCTGATTACCGCAGACACCTCGCCCACTTTCAGATCAAACACGGCAGCATGCGCCGGAGGCAGTCCCGTGCGCCGCACCTTCGGCAGGTTGACCGTCGGGTTGTCTACCTTTGTACCGGCCGCCTCGAACGCTTCCTTCTGCAGCTTGGCGAAATCTTCACCCGCTGCCGCCCGCTCGCGCAGGGTGTCGGCCAATTTATTCAACTCCTGTTCGCCTTTCTCGCGCTTGGCCTGGTCCGCTGCTTCCTTGGCCTTCTGCTGTTCCTCAGTCAGCTTCTCCGCTTCCTTGGCCTCTTCCTTGTCCTCAGCTTCCGCCTGCTTGTAACGCGGGATGAATAGCCGGTCGAGCGAGAATTGCTCGTATGCATCAGAATTTTGCTTGTAGTAGGCCGCGATCATCTCAGGCGGCACTTTGTCTGCTTCTTCCTGCACCTGGCGCTGCAGTTCCGTGGTCAAAATCTGCATGGTGGCGATCTTCAGCGTCTGCTTGAACTGTGGACTCTTATCGAGCCCCTTGGTTTTTGCGATCTCAGACATCGCCATGAAGCGGGGCAGCGCCTGCTCGAGCTGGCGCTTCAACTGGGGAGTGACGTTCGGCGAAAGGCCGCTGGCTATCTTCTCGAACTCCGCCCGCGTGATCTCCGTTTTGCAGTCGGCCGGTTTCTTGGCTGGCGCGGCTGCTGGATGTGCGCCGGTTGTGGAAGCCGCCGCCGGTTTCGGCACCGGCGGGCAAACACCCTTGATAGTGAGCACCACCGCAGTCTCTGGCACTTCTGCTGCCGGCGCCGGAGCCTTAGCGGCGCCGGTAGCCTGCGCTGGACTCGGCTGCGCAGCCGTCATCCCTGGCTGCGCCTGTCCCCAGGCCAGCGTTCCCAAAAGTACACAGAGCAACCAACTCTTATGCATAGAAAATTCCTCCAGGATTGGTACATCAGGAAGTTGGACAACCCGAACCTAGCATCCTAGCATAGAGGTCGCTTTCGGCAGTACTGGCGGGGATGGCACAAAAAGGCGTGAGCAGAATAGGCAGGCCGGCCGTGGCCCCAGGGCGTTGCCTATGAAAGACGGCGCCGAAATCCGAGCCAGATGCTATGCTCACGACGATTCCCGTGGCGCAATCCAGCCCCAGCAACGATAATCGCATGACGTCCGGGACGCCGGCCCTTTACTCACCCGATGCGATGCGCGCTGAGAAGCGCGCGGTGGCGGGAAACTCGGTGGTTGCCTCCGCGCTCATCACCGGCGGCAAAATTGTCGTCGGAGTTACCACGGGCAGCCTCGGAATCCTCTCTGAAGCCGCGCACTCCGCGCTCGACCTGATCGCTGCGCTGCTGACGTATTTCTCTGTCGGCGTTTCCGACAAGCCGGCCGACGCCGATCACCAGTATGGCCACGGCAAGATCGAGAACTTTTCGGCCTTCGTCGAAACCGGCCTGCTTCTGCTGACTTGCGCCTGGGTCATCTATGAAGCGATCGTGCGCTTGTTCTACCGCCACGTCGACGTCGAACCTTCAATCTGGGCTTTTGCCGTGATGCTGGTTTCCATGGTGGTGGACTGGTGGCGTTCGCGGGCTCTGGGACGCATTGCCACGAAATACGAAAGCCAGGCTCTCGAAGCCGACGCATTGCACTTTTCTACCGATATCTGGTCATCGGGTGTGGTTGTTCTCGGTCTTGTGCTAATCCTGCTCGGGCGCGCCTATCACCTGGATTGGTTGCGCAGCGCCGATCCTATCGCCGCTCTGTTCGTCGGTGGCGTTATTATTTCTGTGAGTTGGCGGCTGGCGCGACGTACCGTGGATGCGCTGCTCGACGCCGCTCCTCCCGGCGTGCTCGCTCAGATCACCGACGCGGTTTCGCTCGTGGATGGCGTGCTGGAAGTCGGGCGGGTGCGCATCCGGCGAGCCGGCAACCGCTATTTCGTCGACCTAGCCGTTGGTCTGGCGCGCACGGTCACCTTCCAGCGCTCGGAGCAACTGGTGGAAGCTGTGACCGCCGCCGTCCACAACATCCTCCCGGACGCCGATGTCACGGTTCAACCATTGCCCCGGGCCCAGCGCTCGGAAAATATTTTCGACCGCATTCGCGCCGTCGCTACCCGCCACAACCTTAACGTCCACGACATCAGCGTGCAGGATCTCCACGGCCAACTCCATGTCGAACAGCATGTCGAACTCGACGAGCGCATGACGCTCAAGATTGCCCATGATCAGGTCACGGAATTGGAAGCCGACATGCGCCGGGACATTCCCGAGATTGCCGACATCCTTACCCATATCGAAAGCGAGCCTGCCACCATCGAAACCGGCGACGAAGTGGTGCGCGACGCCGGGCTCGAGCGGCAACTGAAGTCGATCGCCAGCCAGTTTCCCGAAATCGTCGACATGCACGACATTCAGATCAAGAAAGTTCGCGGACGCCTGTATGTTTCCTGCCACTGCACCTTGTCCGACGATCTCTCGCTTGCCAATGTTCACGACATCCAGACCGAACTTGAAATCCGGTTGAAGCAGGCCGCGCCCGAGCTTTTCCGTGTACTGATTCACCCGGAACCCAGCACCGACAACCGCCGGTAGAATTTTGCAGAGAGAACTCTCATGACCAAAGCCAGCACAACATGGATTGAAAAGCAGCGTTTCAACGGCGTCGCTGACAGCAGCCATTCCATCGTCGTCGACGGCGACAAGGCAACCGGCAACAGCCCTATGGAACTGGTCTTGATCGGTCTGTGCGGCTGCACCGGCTACGACGTCGTCTCCATTCTGCAGAAAAAGCGGGAGCCCTTCACCAGCCTTGAAGTGCGAGCCGAAGCCGAGCGCGCTGCTGACCCGCCCTCCGTCTACACGAAGATCAAACTGATCTATCGCGTCGGGGGCAAGGTGTCTCGCAAGGCGGTAGAGGATGCCGTCCGCCTCTCGAAGGAAAAGTACTGCTCGGTCTCAGCCATGCTCGCCAAGACCGCGAAGATCACTGCAGAGATCGAGTTTCTGGACGCCTAGGGCAGCTTCGATCCGGGCCGCCTTGACCACGGCCTCTCCGCTGCCTGATCATCGAAGCGCATCCGAACGATCACGAGGCAAACCATCCCGAGCCCAGAGCAGCAAAGTTCGCGCCCGCATCCTCTGCGCGGATACTTGTTCATTGCCTCCGCCGCTTTTCTTTGGGGAGTCTCTGCCGCTCTTGGCCGCGCCGTTTTTACGGGCAAGCTGCCCTTCGGCGCCGCTGCTCTCCGCCCCATCGATCCGCTCATTCTTTCGCAGACCCGCACTACGTTTTCTCTTGTAGTACTGCTTCCTCTCCTCGTGGCTTCCCAGGGATTGCGGCGCATCAAAATGCCCGCGCGGGATCTCGCGTACTGCTTCCTGCTGGGAACCCTCGGGGTAGCCGTTTCGAATTACTTCTATTACGTCGCGATTCAAAGAACAAACGTGGCGACTGCCATCATCGTGCAGTACACCGCTCCGGTGTGGGTGCTGTTCTATGTGGTGGCTCGGGGCCAGCAAAAGCTGTCGCTGCAAAAGGTGGTAGCCGCAGCGCTGGCGGTCAGCGGCATAGTCCTCGTCATCGGCATCGTCGGAACGAAAGCCTCGGATGGGCGCGCGCTCCGTCTCGATTCCTACGGGATAATCGCCGCGCTGCTGGCGTCGTTCTCCTTCGCCTTCTATAACGTCGGCGGGCACCGCATCCTCGCCCGCTACGATCGTTGGCGCGTGCTGGTATGGACGCTCGCCGCCGCAGCAGCTTTCTGGATCGTCATCAACCCACCGTGGAAAATCGCCGCCGCGCACTACGCCCCCGCGCAATGGATATTCTTGTTCGTGTTCTCGATGATCTCTGTGCTGGGAGCCTTCTCACTTTATTTCCTCGGCTTGCAGCATCTCGAACCTACCCGCGCCATCATCGCCAGTTGCCTGGAGCCGGTGTTCTCCATTCTTCTCGCAGCCCTTTTGCTGGGCGAAGGGCTGCGCCCGATCCAGACCTTGGGAATTGTCTTCGTTCTTGCCGCAATTGTGATTGTGCAGCGCCCAGGTCGTACCCCGGCCGAAGAGTCCATGGTGATCGAGCCAATCGAATAATCTGCGGTCTGTCACTCTAGATTCTTCCCGCGCGTCTCCGGCAATTGTGTGGTCATCAACGCAGCCAGCAGATAACCCGCCGCGCACAACTAAAATGCCCAGCTCAAGCCCTTCATCTGTCCGACCCGCCCAATCACCAGCGGTGCAACCGAACTCATCGTCCGTGCGCCGTTGTAAGTGAATCCCAGCGCACGGGCCCGTAGGCTGGTCGGGAAGATCTCACTGCCAATGATTCCCGAACCAGAGAAGATTCCAGCCCCGAAGAAAGCCACTGCAGTCCCCAGCATCATGAGGACCGCAGGGGACCGCGCCGCGGCATAAAGTGGAATCAGAAAGGCTGCCGTTAAACTATAGAACAAGAACGCTTTACGCCGTCCAAGTCTGTCCGCCGCCCACCCGAAGCTGGCATATCCCGGGAACATCCCAAACAGATTCAGGACTACCAGTAGAGTGGTCGCCCCCATCACGCTGAAGCCCCGTCCACCTTGCGCCACGGGTAGCGATAAATAAGGCGGCAGCCAGGTAAACAATCCCCACCAGGCAAACATCCCGCAGAAGTTAAACAGCAGGAGCGCAAACGTATGCCTCACATAAGGAGGCCGAAAGATCACCAAAGCAGACGTTTCCGCGGAGATTAAGCCAGAGCTAGATAAGACGGAATTACATGCGCCGCCCGCGCCATCCCCTCGACCGCTGCCGCAGATCACCTCCGCTTGTTGCCGCAGCTTCTGTCCCTCCCACATCGGTGATTCGGGCACGCCCCCACGGATCCACAACGTCAGCATCGCCGGCAGAATTCCCACAAAGAAGACGGCCCGCCATCCGAAGCGCTGCGTTACCGGCCCCGCCACCAGCGCGGCCGCGGCGAAGCCCAAGGCCCACGAACTCTGCACCAGCGAGATTGCCTTGGCTCGAAACTCCGTCGGCCAGCTCTCGGCAACGAGCGTCGCGCCTGTATTCCATTCGCCACCCATCCCCAGGCCCAGAACAAAGCGTGCCGCCGCGAGCATCCCGATGCTGGCTGCCAGTCCCGAGACAAACGAACAAACCGAATAGGTCAGGATGCTCGCCATGAGCGCCTGCTTCCGCCCAATCCAAATAGAACGCCGCCCAGGCCGGAAGCCAACAGGGTGAGTGTGCCCAGCAGGCCAGCCGTGGTCTTGCTCATGCCCAGGTCGCGTATGAGTAGCGCGAGCACGAGTGCGTAAAGCATGGCATCGAAAGCGTCGAGCGCCCAGCCGAGAGCGGCGGCCAGCAGCGTGCGCCGCTGTCCCGGTGTAGCCTGCCGAATCAGTTGCATGGGGCCAATCGTCATGCAGGCGGGATTGTACGGCGCTCCGGGAAATTGTCAATTTTAGATTTCTACGGGAGCTGCCTGCTGATTCCGCATGTTTCCTTTTTTGGTACGTCAGCAACTCTTTACATCGTTTTTACTTCTCGGTCAGAGATTCTTGATTAGTCTGGTCTTGTCAGCTTAAGCCAACGATGTTCGAAGCAGGATGTGCTTATGAGATTTCAGCGGGTTGCGGTACAGATTGCGTTTGTCTTAGCGTTCCTGACTCCTTGTTTCGCCCACCACATGGCAGTTGTGGTCAACAAAGAGAACACTGTTGAAAACGTCACGGCGGTTCACCTATCCAAGATTTTCCGGTCCGAGATGAAGAAGTGGGCGGACGGCAAGGCGATTGTCGTAGTTCTTCACAAGGATTCCGCGGGCGAGGTCGAAACGCTGGAGCGCTTGAATAAGATGACTCCCGATGAATTGAAGGCGCTGATCGCCGCACACAAGGATTCCATCGTGATGGCGGATTCCGACGCGGATGTGCTCAAGATTGTGCAATCCAACCCCGGCGCCATCGGCTTTGTGGATGTCCGTTCCGTCGACAACACTATCAACGTGGTGCGGGTCGATGGAAAATTACCCATGGAGTCAGGCTACCTGCCGCATTAGCCGGGCGTCCACGCTCCCACTTGCTCTCCAATCTCGGGCTAGTCGAAGATCAGGACGGCGGAGGCGATTACCGTCGTCCAGAGGCCGCGTTTGTCGCCTACGGCGGACTGAGTCACGTTGGCGGTGCGGACTATTTTGTTCGAGAGGCGATAGATTTGTTTTTTCTCGTCCCAGGAGCGGTCGGGGTCGAATTCGACGTTGAGCGTAGTGGCTAGCATTTCTGCCGCTAGCTCTTCGGCGTATTCTCCGGCGGCGTCTTCGGTTTCGCCGAAGGAGTGGTGCTCGCTGAGGTAGCCGTAGGTATTTTTGTCGGCGGGGATGGCTACGCCGATGGAGGATGCGAGGAGGCGGTGAGCCTCATGCGTGGAATTTTCGGCGACGACGGCGAAGACGACTTCTCCGGGGCTGAGATACTTCACGCCTTCTTTGCGGGCGAGCATTTTGCAGTTGGGCGGGAAGATGGAAGAGACCCGCACCAGGTTCTGAGCAGCGATGCCGGCATCGCGCAGAGCCAGCTCGAAGGATGTTAACCGCTCGCGGTGTTTCCCGACTCCTTTGGTGAAGAACATCCGCTTGGGAACCATATCTTTGCCCAACGCTCGTTACCTCCGGTACGAAAAAGTTTAGATAGAGAATGCACAATTTAACACAATGCTTTGTGAAGGAAGGATGAATTTCGCGTGCGGAGAGAAAAAATGGCGGGAAACCGCTGGCGCGGGTTCCCGCCACGATGCCCGGATTCTTCGGGGGAGGGCCCGGGCAAAACCGACTTACTCTAACACAAAGCTGGACGAGGTCAAGAAAAAGGCTTGCGGCTTTCGGTTTCACGAACAGACGCGAGATTTGCTCACTTGGCGGTCACGGAGCTGACGGCGATGGTGTCGCCGTTGAGGGTGCCGGTGACGGTGGCGTTCTTGCCGGCTTGCTTGTCGAGCGTGGCGAGAGCGGTTTTGTCGGTGGTATCTAAGGTGTAAACCTTGTCGCCGACGACTAATGCAAACTTGGAGCCTTTGGATACGCAGGCGCGGGTGCATTCGGCGGGAGTTCCTTCCATGTGCTTGGCGCCGCACATGGCGTCTCCGACCTCGCCGGTGAAGGTTTGCTTGCCGGCGGCGAAGGCGGTTGCAGAGAAAATTAGGATTGCTAGGGCGGTGAGCCAGCGTGGGCTGCGAGTCATTCCGGGATCTCCTCAGAGGCGGCGCGGGTTTATAGATTTATGGTACGCCTGCTGGGGCGGGATTTAAAAGGGTGGGGCTGAAATCGTGGCTTTCGCGTTTGTGCTCCTGGCGAGAGCGGTGGTGGTGTACGCGGACAGCGGGTTCCTCGACTCCGCCGGTGCTATCGCACCGGCTGCGCTCGGAATGACAAGGG
This sequence comes from uncultured Acidobacteriaceae bacterium, assembly GCA_963827005.1. Taxonomy (GTDB): domain Bacteria; phylum Acidobacteriota; class Terriglobia; order Terriglobales; family Acidobacteriaceae; genus Sulfotelmatobacter. The sequence continues at coordinate 482,940 of CAWGZD010000001.1, read as the reverse complement.
TGGATGGGTCGCTGCCGATCGGCATGCGCTTTTAACCGGCTTACCTCAGGCGCGGAAGCGCGGATCTTTTTCGAAGACTTGACGGCACGACTGAACGTCGCGCCCTTCCCGAGCGTGCGCGTGGCGAGAGCGGTGGTGCTGGACGCGGACAGCAGGTTCCTCGACTCCGCCGGTGCTATCGCACCGGCTGCGCTCGGAATGACAAGGGTGGATGGGTCGCTGCCGGTCAGGCTACGCTCAGATGACAAAACTGGGTGACCGGCACTGCGGCGTTACTACTTTATTGCGCGGCTTTGACGGTGTATTGCAGGTCGACGTCTACGGTTTTGTCGCGGACGATGGCGGTGACGTGGGGATCGACTTCCCAATCGAAATTGGCGGGGAGCAGCTTTTTGGCTTTCGGGAGGAATTCGGCGAGGTAGGTGGCGTCGTAGATATCGCCGGCGCGGATCTTCCAGGCGGCGCGGAGCCTGGCGGTCAGATTGTTGTCGAGTCCGCGGAAGGTGAGTTCGCCCATGTGGTAGAGAGAATCCTCGTGGACGACGAGATGGAAAGAGACCTCGCTGGTGACGTCGTCAAATTCGGCATCGACTTTGACGCTGGCGAGGAGGTATCCCCGGGAGCCGTAGAGCTGCTGAACGGCGCGCAGGTCGCTTTCGAGGTGAACTGTATCTGCGGGCTGGCCGGCTTTGGCGTGGAGCAGGGGATCGAGCGCGGCGGTGGGGATTTCTTTATTGCCGGACCAATCCCACTGGGTGAGCTTGTACTGGATGCCGGGAGAGATGGGGAAGGTGACATCGACGAAAGTGACTTGTTCTTTGCTATCGGCGGAGGAGTCGGGGACGGGGGCTTTGACGACTTTGAGCTCGGGCGTGGCGCAGGAGGCTTTGAGGTATCCGTGGGCGTGGTAGGCGGGGAGCAGGGTGCGATCGACAAAGCTTTTGATCAGAGCGTGAGCGAATTCGCGGTCGGATAATTTTTCCGCGGCAGCCTGGAGAGTGGGCAGTTCGGCGGGTCCGGCACCGGGGAACTCGAGGTGGCGGATGCGAATGTTGACGCCGGAGACGCTGTAGTCGATGGATTCGAGTTGTCCGGTCTTGGAAGTGGTGCGCACGTATTCGACGTGGCCGGGGATTTGGTTTTCGACGAGCAGGGCCTGGAGAACGTCGGAGACTTGATCGGGGAGGCGTCCGTTGATGGGCAGGTCGCCGTTGAAGAGGGGAACGCGCTCATGAAGTTTGCGCAGAAGTTCGTCATCGCTGAACCAGACGAAGTCGGTGAAGTGGGCGGGAACGAATTTGTCCGCGTCGGAGAGCTGGAAGACCAGTTTGGTGCCGGCTGAGGAGTAGGAGTACGAGAAGGTGATGTCGCCGAAGGCTCCACTCTCGCCGAGATGGCGAGCTGCCGCTTTGAAATCATCTTCGTGTGCGATGGTGCCGATGGGGAGGCCGCTGGCGGCGGCGATTTCTTCCTGTGTGAAGCGTTTGCTGCCGGTGACTTTGACGGAGATGAGTTTGTAGGAGGCGGGCGGCAGAGGAGCCGTGGTGGTAGGGGATTTGGTTTGGGCGGCGGCGGGCAGACCGAGGAGCAGGGAAGAGAGCAAGAAGGGCGTGACGAAATCTTGGAGGAAGGTCTTCATCTACTCGATCTGGAGGTTACGACGTCACTAGATTTGTGTTTCTTTGCGATCTCGATGAAGGCGAGGGCGGCTCGGCTGAGAGCTTTATCTTTGCGGAAGACCAGGGCGAGGTCGCGGCGGAGTTGAGCGTCGGCCATGGGAATTGCGACGAGGACGCCGGCGCGAACGTCCTCTTGAACGTTAGAGCGGGCGATGAAGCCGACGCCGACGCCGGCGGCGACGAAGCGCTTGAGGAGTTCGCTGGAGTCGAGTTCCATACTGTAGTTCGGCTTCAAGCGGCGCTCGCGAAAGAGTTCATCGAGGGCGTCGCGGGTATGGCCTCCTTTAGGAAGAACCAGAGGATATTTTGCCAGATCGGCTACGGGAGCCGACTTGACCTTGCCCAGCGGGTGGTGCGGCGGGGCGATGATGACCAGCTCATCCTGATGGATGAGAACTACGGTGAGGCGGTTGTCTTTTACGGGAAGGGAAACGACGCCGAAGTCGACGGAGTTGTCGGTGACGGATTCGAGGATCCTGGCATAGTCGGCGCGTTTGATGTTGACCGAGACGTCGGGATACTGCTTCTTGAAGTCGGCGAAGACCTCGGGGAGGATGTGGAGGCAGGTGCCTTCGTTGGCGCCGACGGTGATGGCGCCGCGGGGGACGTGCTCCATTTCGGCGAGGGAGGTGAGCATGGCCTTGCGGGCGTCGAGGGTGTCCTGCGTATATTTCTGAAAGGCTTTTCCGGCTGCGGTGAGGGAGACTTTGCCTCCGGAGCGGTCGAAGAGCTTGGCGCCGACTTCGTCTTCGAGGGCGCGAATCTGGGAGGAGATGGCGGGCTGGGTGCGGAAGCGCTTCTCCGCGGCCCGGGAGAACGAGGCGTGGCGGGCTACTTCGAGGAAGGTTTGGAGTTGGTCGAAGTCCATGGGGCAGTTGCCAGTTGTCAGTGGCCAGTTAAAGCCGGGGCTCGATTTTTTGACGGGGCTGTATCTCGGTGGAGCTTTGTTGCGGAACGAATTGTAGCAGGGCCGGTGGTTCAGGAGCGGCGACGGAGTCGTAGGGCGGATTGTCCAGTCTAACCGTCGATCAATAATCGCGGCTTCAATGAGCCAATGGGCTTTCCGTGATTATCGCTACTGATGAGTCGTGGTGGACCAGCGGCGTTAGCAGCGGCCAGCCCTTGCGGAGGACGTAATCGAGCCATGCGCCGGCGACTTGCGAAGTCAGCACGGCCGCTACGACCAGAGTGGTATAGAACTTTGGGCTGATAATGCCTGCATCAAATGCCACGCTGGCCAGCACGATGCCGGGACCTCCGCGTGCGTTGGTTGTAATCGCGAGATTGATGAGGTCCAATCCTCGAAAGCCGGCGAAGCGTCCTGCCAACGAAACGGAAAGGATCTTGACGAGACAGCTTCCGAGGAGGAACGTGCTGATCATCCACAATGATAAGCCTCGAATTAAGTCGAGTTTCAATCCGACGATTGCGAAGTAAACCGGAATGAAGAACGCGAACGATACCTTGCCGATGGCATCGAGCGCTTCGGCAAAGAGTTTCCGCTTTTTATGAACAACGGCAAATCCCGCGAGGAAAGCGGCAAAGACCAGACTGACATCAAGAGCTCCCGCGACCACGCAGTAGGTGAGGAGAACGGCGATGGCATACGCCACCGGAGACTGTTTTGCGAAAACGTTGATCCTGGACTTATTCAGGCGCTTCACGATGCGGGGAACGATGGTGAGACCGAGCCCGAAGAATGCGACGGTGGCCAACAAGTGGTAGGACATCTGCCGAGGGTTGAGAGCCGTCTTTGAAGCGACTGCTGTGGCAACGGCCAGAGCGAGCCAGAGGACAATGTCCTCTAGAACCGCGACTCCAAGAACGAGGCGCGCGAAACGAGTATGGAGGATTTTCAGATCCGAGAAGATCTTGGAAACTACCGGAACCGAGGTTACCGCAACACCTACGGCGAGAATGAGGATCAAGGAGGTTCGGTTGCCGTTAGGGCCCGCCAAAGCGGGGCGAATGAGCCATGGGCCCAGGACCAACGCGAGGACAAACGGAATGCCGGTTCCAACGATCGCCAGCCAGCCCACTTCGCGGCGCTCCTCGCGAGTGAAAAGTTGCTGAGCTTCCGCGCCCGACAGGAACATAAGCAATAACAGTCCGAGCCAGTACACGAAGTTCAAAATGGTGGCCTGCTGGTGGGCGGCTGCGAGAATCCAAGACACCGAGGACAACCTGCAGACGACGGCGGGGCCGAGCAGGATGCCAGCCATGATTTCGCCGACAACTTTCGGCTGACGGAGCTTCACGAACAGGTAGCCAAGCACATGGGCAAGGGCGACCAGAAGCAGGAGGAGCAGCAGAACGGAAGTGAGGTCAGAGTTCGACACGGGGCGCTTACCGGAGCTTTGGATGCCGGCTCTGTCGCGATGGTTTGTCGGAACTCCGGTTGGCGCGGGAAGGGTTGTCGCAACAGGAGGCTATGGGCCATCGGGTTTGTGGGAAGTTGGATGCCGGCCGATGAATCTCATGGTCCGAGGCGGATGATCAGGATTGCAGGGCGACGAGTTGTCGATGAGCGTTACCGATTGATTACGCCATCAATCGTGGAACTTTCATGTGGATCGGGGTAAATTGTCTTGGTGGTAGATGCCGCAATCATCGCCAGTGTAGTTATCATTTCAATCGTCGTTTCCGGCCGTCGTAGCAGTCCGCGGCCGAAATGGGTCTCCTGAACCGAACAGTCGATTCGATTGGGTGCCTGCGTTGCGCGTCGTAGTAGGCGCGAGCATCGTATTCGTGTCGCTGATGGTTTACAGCGCGTATGCCGTCTTTCTGTACCTTCCTTTGCTCGCTCCCTTTTCCCTCATTTGTCTCGTCATTTTGGTTGTCGATGTAGTTCGCAAGAGAACACGCGAATCTCTATCGATGTTGTTGATCCTAGTCGCGCTCTTGGGTACATCGTGGGTTTTGTTCAGGAACGAGGGGACGCTCCGGCCTTCGTTCCGATGGTTACTGCGGTCGCATCGGTTCAAGGCTGAAGTGCTGGCGCAACCTGCTCCAGTCAATGGAGAGCTCAGACATATGGAGTGGGAAGCTACAGGGTTCGCCGGCGTTGCCTACAACACGGACTATCTTGTTTTCGATCCGACAGACTCGCTTGCGATCGCCGCGAAGATGCGTTCAGCGGGTAAGTTTAGCGGCATCCCGTGTGAGGTCCTTGGTGTTCTTCGCCTGGAGAACCACTGGTACTCCGTTGTTTTTTACACAGATGAGGCGTGGGGCCAACGCAACACGCTCGATTGCACCGGCGGTGGACGAGAGCTGTCGAAAAAATCGCCGGAGCGCTCGGTGAGCCAGGCTTCGCCTGGCGGACGGCAGAGGGCGGCCGTCCGCACATGAGCATTAGTGGCTTGCGGACAATTATTGCTTCAACTGTTTCTCGATGGCTGCGATCACTTCTTTTGAATCCGGCGTGACGGCTGGCTCGAAGCGCTGGACTACGTTGCCGTTGCGGTCGACCAGAAACTTGGTGAAGTTCCATTTGATTTCGCCCCGGATGCCGGGTCCGGTATCTTTCGTCAGGTACGTGTAGAGCGGGGCTTGATCGGGCTCTTTGACGGAGATCTTTGAATACATGGGGAAGGTTACGCTGTATTTGCGGGTGCAGAAGGTTTTGATTTCTTCGTTGGTGCCGGGCTCCTGGGCTCCGAAATTGTTGGCAGGGAAGCCGAGGATGACGAAGCCCTGGTCTTTGTACTTCTCATACGTCGCTTCGAGAGCGCTGTATTGCGGAGTGTAGCCGCACTGGCTGGCTACGTTGACGACGAGAACCACTTTGCCTTTGTAGTTGGCCAGCGGCGCGGGCGTGCCGTCGATGGAGTTGAGGGTGAAGGTGTAGATTCCAGAGGCGGCGAGTAAAGATCCAGCCATGATCAGCAATGCTCCGGTGAGAAGATAGCCACGAATCGTGAAGAGGGATTGAAGGTAAGAAGGTCGCATTAGGTCACTCCTGCGCGGAATTGGGTAGTGGTGCAGATAGGGGCGCGAGCCAAGCGCGCGACTATTGCGTCGCAAAGAGCGCGACGCACCGCGCGGCTCGCCTGGATTCCCCCGGCAAGCTCGGGAGAGGCTCTTCGCTGCGCAAAGAACGCTCGCTCAGGATGACACATCCAGCTGTGCCACAACTATCTGGAATTGAGAATAACGGGTGGGGTTGATCCGGGCAAGGGTGCAGTTTGTAAAATTCTTGTCTCGTCGTTTAGATCGTGGTTTAGATCGTGCTGGTTTAGATGCTGAGGGTAGATTGCTTGACGACTCGGCCGACGAGTTTGAGGGCTTTGGTGGCTTCGGACTGGTGGGGCAAGTCGATGCTGGTTGCCTCGATCAAGCCGCCCTCAATGGCATCGAGCGCGTGGCAAGAGCGTCCGAGGACGATGAGCAGATATTTCTGGGCGATGGGACGGTCGGCGGGGTGAATGAGATCCCACCAGCGGCGGATGGAATCCTGGACTTCGGCTTCTGTTTTTTCACCCACGACCAAGGCGTCGATCAACCGGTAGACCTTGCTCTTAACGGCTTGATAGGAGACAGAAACTTCCTGGGGCATGAGTTTGGGGCTTCCTGGTATTGGATAAGCAATCGTCCAGCCAAACCGTAGATGGTTGCACCGTAAGTCCTTTGGGCTGCTAAGCCTCTGTGGGAATCCTGCGAATGGGATAAATCAAAATATTGGATATGGATTCTGGAAGGTGGGCGAGCGGGTGGGGTTTCGGGCCCGTGGGTGAGGATTGCGGTTTTGGACTGTCGTGTCTCGATCGAAGCGAGCTGGGGCGGACGTGGAGCCGGGATTATTCAGATCCAGCAGGTTACAATGTTCCGCTCCCATGCGTCGGTTCGCGGATGAATTTTTCCGGCGCGGTTACGAAGACGGGAAATTGGGGGCGCGATATGGCTTTTCGAGCTAGGCAAACCTTTGGAGGGTAGATGAAAAAGTTGGCGTGGGTGCTTGTATTTCCTTTATGGATCGCGGTATTGGGCGAGGCGCAGACTGCACCGGTTCAGACTGTGCAAAACGACGCACCGAAGGAGGAACGAATGTTCTTTCCTAAGGACATGCTGTGGGGGTGGGCGCAGGTGGATCTGGCGCCGCCGCATAACGAGATCGACCCAGGCATCTGCGCGGGAAATGCCGGGCAGTATGGCGGGGTGAACGCACCGTGCAGCATGTTTGCGCGCTATATGATCTCGGGCATGCTGGAGGTGCGTCCGTTTGGGCAAGGAGAGTGGCGGCGGCTCATGATATTTGGAGCGCCGGCGTTCTTGTTCGGCAAGACTATTCCGCAGACGCTGTATACGTGGTCGCCGGATGCGATTGGGATTGAGCACTCGTGGGGCGGGGCAGTTTATATCGGAAAGGGATTTGAGTTTCGCGTGACCCAGCATTTTCTGTTCGATCGCCTGGGCGCGCGCGATACGAATCTGGGCCCCGCTGATCAGGGAAATAACGGTCCCTGGGGACGCTACATGTCGCTGGGAGTGCGCAAGTATTTTGGAACGAGACGGTGGTAAGGGCTTCCATTCTATAATGGAGAGTTTTCTGAAGCTGCGCGGAAGTGATAGGGAGGCTGACGATGGCGGGGTCTTATAACGGAGTGGCAGTACCTTCCGATGGGAAGAAGATCGGTTATGCGGGTGGGAAGTATGAGGTGCCGGATAATCCGATCGTTCCGTTTATTGAGGGGGACGGAACGGGGCGCGACATCTGGAAGGCGTCGCGGCGCGTGTTCGATGCGGCGGTGGAGAAGGCTTATAAAGGCAAGCGGCGAGTGGCGTGGTATGAGGTGTTCGCCGGAGAAAAGGCGAAGGCAAAGTTTGACACCTGGCTGCCGGATGACAGCGTGGATGCGGTGCGGGAGTTTCGCGTGGCCATCAAGGGTCCGCTGACCACGCCGGTGGGGGGCGGGATCCGGTCGTTGAACGTGGCGCTGCGGCAGATCCTGGATCTTTATTGCTGCGTACGTCCAGTGAAGTACTACAAGGGCGTGCCGTCGCCGGTGAAGCATCCCGAACGCATGGACGTGGTGATCTACCGGGAGAACACCGAGGATGTGTACGCAGGAATCGAGTGGGAAGAGGGAACTGCGGAGTGCGCGAAGCTGATCGAGTTCCTCAACAAGGACATGCTGAAAGGCGGGAAGAAGCAGGTTCGACTGGATTCCGGGGTCGGCATCAAGCCGATTTCGGTGACGGGAACCAAGAGGCTGGTGCGGATGGCGATCCGCTATGCGCTCGAGACTGGACGCAAGACGGTCACGTTGATGCATAAGGGGAACATCCAGAAGTTTACTGAAGGAGCGTTTCGCAAATGGGGATATGAGCTGGCGACCGAGGAATTTCGCGACCAAATAATCACCGAGCGGGAGAGCTGGATCGTCGATAACAAGGATAAGAATCCGGCGCTGACGGTGGCGCAGAATGCTGAGCTGGTGGAACCGGGGATGGAGTTCGCTCCTCCGGCGTTTCGGCAGGCGGTAGAGAAGGAAGTGAAAGAGGTGCTGGACAGCATTTACGCCACGCATAGCAAGGGACAGTGGAAAAAGAAAATCATGATCAACGACCGCATCGCCGACTCGATCTTTCAGCAGGTGGTGACGCGGGCGGATGAATACTCGGTGCTGGCTTGTCCTAACCTGAACGGGGACTACATTTCTGATGCTTGCGCGGCGCAGGTGGGCGGGCTGGGGATTGCTCCGGGAGCCAACATTGGCGATGGCTATGCGATTTTTGAGGCGACGCACGGTACGGCTCCGAAGTATGCGGATAAAGATGTGATCAATCCGGGGTCGGTGATGCTTTCGGGCGTGATGATGTTCCGCTTCCTGGGATGGAATGAAGCCGCGGATCTGATTGAACAGGGGATGGAGCGGGCGATTCTGCAGAAAAAAGTTACTTATGATTTTGAGCGGCTGATGGAAGGCGCGACCAAGGTGACGACCAGCCAGTTTGCGGACTGTATTATTGAGAATATGGGGGCGGCGGTGCTGGCGTAGGGCATCGTGTAATTGGGCAATCGGGTCACTGGGCGATTGTCGGTGTGGTCGCCCCATGGTGCGATTTTGACTTTCAATCGCAAAATCACGCAATCGCAAAATGGCTCAATTTTCTGAAAGGACTCATACATGCGCAAGAAAGTAACCATCGTAGGTTCGGGCAACGTGGGCGCGACGGCGGCTCATTGGATTGCTTCGAAGGAGCTGGCCGACGTTGTGCTGATCGACATTATTGAGGGCGTGCCGCAGGGCAAGGGACTGGATCTGCTCGAGGCCATGCCGATCGAGAAGCGCGATTCTTATATCACCGGGACGAATGATTATAAGGACACAGCTGGTTCCGACATTGTTGTGATTACTGCGGGCATTCCGCGCAAGCCGGGGATGAGCCGCGACGATTTGCTCAACACGAATTACGGCATCATGAAAGCGGTGGTCGGTGAAGTGGTGAAGAACTCGCCGAACTGCATTCTGATTATTGTGTCGAACCCGCTGGATGCGATGGCGCAGGCGGCTTACAAGCTGAGTGGATTTCCACGCGAGCGCGTGGTCGGCATGGCCGGCGTGCTGGATTCGGCGCGCTTTCGAGCGTTTATCGCCGATGAGTTGAAGGTGAGCGTGGAGAACGTGACCGCGTTTGTGCTGGGTGGACACGGCGATACGATGGTGCCGCTGCCGCGGTATTCGACCGTTGCGGGGATTCCGATTACGGAGTTGATCGAGAAATCGAGACTCGAAGCTTTGGTGCAGCGCACGCGCGACGGCGGGGCCGAAATTGTGAAGTATCTGAAGACTGGGTCGGCTTACTACGCGCCCTCCGCGGCGGCGACGGAGATGGTCGAGGCAATCCTCAAGGACAAGAAAAAGGTTCTGCCTTGTGCTGCTTACCTGCAGGGTGAGTATGGGATCAGCGGCCTTTACGTCGGTGTGCCCTGCAAGCTGGGATCAAAGGGTCTGGAGCAGATTATCGAGATCAAATTGACTGCGGAAGAGAAGGCTGGGCTGGATAAGAGCGCGGCGGCGGTGAAAGAGTTGTGCGGGGTGATTGGGGTGTAGGAGCCGCGCCTTCTTGATCTTAACCTCTAGCGCGAAAGCTCGGTTGCATTCCTCGGCGGGATAGCGGCACGACTGAACGTCGTGCCCTTCCCGATCCCCCGGACGAGGGCATCCGGGACTCCAAGAAAACGCTTGAACCCGAAGGCGTGGCTTCTGCCTACACCTTCTCGATCGTCACCTTCTTCACCACTACATCCTTGTTCGGACGATCATTGCGCCCGCGCGGGACTTCGGAGATCTTCTTGACGATATCCTGGCCTTCGACGACCTCGCCGAAGATTGTGTGCTTGCCGGTTAGCCACGTGGTGGGCGCCACGGTGATGAAGAATTGTGAGCCGTTGGTGTTGGGGCCGGCGTTGGCCATTGCGAGCTTGCCCGCCTTGTCGAGCTTGTGCGGAGAACCTTTGGTTTCGTCTTCGAACTGGTAGCCGGGACCTCCCATGCCGGTGCCTTGCGGGTCTCCGCCCTGGATCATGAAGTCGGGGATCACGCGGTGGAAAATAGTTCCGTCGTAGAGGCGGTCGCTCGATTTCTTGCCGGTGCTGGGATGCTTCCATTCGCGTTTGCCTTCTGCGAGTTCCACGAAGTTGGCTACGGTTTTGGGGGCGTCTTTGTCGAAGAGACGGCAGACGATGTTGCCTTCGGTGGTTTCAAAGGTGGCGTAGAGTCCGGGTTGGCGGGTCATGGGAATCCTTTCAGTTCAGTCTTTGGTCGTTCGTCGTTAGTCGTTCGCGATTCTGTTTTTGCGTGGCCTGGCTTCGCTGCGGCCGACAGCTCAGGTGGCTGGCTCCACATGAGTTTGTTAGTTTTGAGTCGCCGCGGGCTTTGCCGGAGCTGCGGGTTTGACCGCGGGCGCCGGCGGCGTGCCGTGAATAATCGAAATGTGAATAATCTTTACGGGACGAAACGGACGGTTGTTGGTGGGGTCGGTAGCCATGCGCGCGATTTGGGTGACCAGAGCCACGGTGGCTTCATCACACTGTCCGAAGATGGTGTAGTTTCCGTTGAGGTGCGGCGTGGCGACCTCAGTGATGAAGAATTGCGAGCCGTTGGTGCCGGGGCCGGCGTTGGCGTAGGCGAGGCGTCCGGGCTGATCGAACAGGAGGTCGGAGGACACTTCGTTCTTGAACGCGATCCCGATATCGCCGGAGCCGCTGCCCGCAGGATCTCCGCCCTGGATCATGAACCCGCCAATCACGCGATGAAAGATGGTGCCGTCGTAGAGCGGCACGCCGTGCTTAGTGGCTCCGCTGACCGGGTTCTTCCAATCTTTCGTTCCGGTAGCTAGGCCGACGAAGTTGGCGACTCCGATGGGAGCTTTGTCGGGAAACAAGGTACAGGTCATCTTGCCCACGGTCGTGTTGATGATGGCCGTGGTTGGGCCCGCTGCAGCATGGTGAACTGGCGGCTTGGCGGGCGCGGCCGGGGTGGCCGATTGGGCCGAGGCGGCTAGCGCAGCCATGGAAAACAGCGTGAATACCAGGAGTAGATTACGCATGAATGCTCCTTGAACATAAACAGCGTGCAATTTGTGGTTTAGCAGCAACGTTGCATTGTACGACAGAGAGGCCGGACGGCGCTGCGATCTGCTGGCATCTAGTGCGGCTGGGCCTGCATTTCGCGGCTGACGGTTTCGACCTGGCGGAAGACGCGCAGCAGGTTGCCGCCGAGAATCTTCTTGATGTCGTCGGGGCTGTAGCCGCGATCGAGCAGGGCCTGGGTGATCTTTGGCAGGTCGGCGGCGGAATCCATGCCTTGCGGCGTTGCGCCGCTGACGCCATCGAAGTCGGAGCCGAGGCCAACGTGATCCACTCCGACAACTTTGGCGATGTGATCGATGTGGTCGACCAGGGACTTGAAGGGTGGACGTGGAATCTTTGCCATCCACTCGCGCTCGATGCGATCGACCTCAATGTAGTTGACGGGCTTGCCCTGGGCTTTCAGCGAGTCGATGTATTTCTGGACGGCGGCTTTCGCGTCTTTATCCTGCGCTTCATTAGCTTTGCGATAGTTCTCGTCTACGAAGCCGGAATAAAAGTTGACGTCGACCACGCCGCCGTTTTTTGCGACGGCGCGCAGCATGTCGTCCGTCATGTTGCGGGGCGCGTTGGTGAGCGCGCGCGCGGAAGAATGCGAGGCGATGACCGGAGCTTTGGTGGTGGCGATGGCGTCCCAGAAAGTTTTGTCGGCTACGTGAGAAATGTCGACCATCATGCCGAGGCGGTTCATCTCCAGCACGACCTGTTTGCCGAAATCGGTGAGGCCATTGTGATGCTGAACCTTTGGGTCGTTGATGTCGCCGGAGGAGTCTGCCCATTCGTTGGTGTTTGACCAGGAGAGCGTCATGTAGCGAACGCCGAGGCGGTAGTAATCGCGCAGCAGGTGCATGTCGTTTTCGATGGAGTGTCCGCCTTCAATGCCCATGAGAGCGGCGAGCTTGTGTTCCTGGTGGGCACGCTCGATATCGGCGACGGAAAAGGCCATCATCATGCGGTCGGGATGCCGCGCGGCCTGCTCATAGACGGAGTCGATAAGATCGAACGTGTGCTGGGCGAAGTGGCCCTGGTTGGTCTCCGGGTCGACCCAGATGGAGAAGAATTCCGCGCCCAGATTGCCGCGGCGGGCTTTGTCGAGGCTGAGGTGGCCCGGGTCGTTGGGATCGCTTGAGCCAATGTCGAAGCCTTCATCGAGAAAGCGTTGCGGAGTATCGGCATGGGTGTCGACGACGATGGCGGAGTCTTGCAGGGCTCGCGCTTGGGGGCTGACGGGAGTACCGGATGGAGGCGCGGTCTGGGGGAGCGCGGAAGAAGCGGCGAGAAGCAGGGTGGAGAGAAAAAGAGCTCTGAGATGAGTCATAGAAAGTTTTAGGTCTGCGGTAACTGTTCGGAACAGGCAACGATTGTATAGGCGGAAGCGCGAGGAGGAAAGCAGGATCGGCGCTATGCGGCGCCAACCATTCAGGACAGGGCTGCGAGGGCTTGCTGGATGCACTCGGGCAGGGGCTGGCTGGTATCGATCACGGTCTTCGGCAAGGTGATGGCCTCGAATCGGGTTCTGATTTCGAGATAGAGCTGAAAACTTCGATTGTTGGCGGGATGGGATGCTGATGCCGATTGTTCATCGATTCGCGTTTTCGCGATTGCTTCCGGGCACACGCACTCGAGGATGCGCCAGCTCTGGTGCAGGGCAGCGGCCGCGTTGAGGACGTTCTCGATCTGATAGCCGCGGGAGAACGGGCGGCCGTCGAGAAAAACCGTAAGGGTCGAATTGCGCTGCAGGAGCTGGCCGGCAGTTTCAAGCATCACCTGCTGGCAGAAATCATCCTGCGGGGTAGAGTATTCGATTTCATCGGGGGAAAAGAGGGCGTGGCGAATCTCATCTTTACTGAGCACGCGGCCGGAAGTCCGCGCCGCGAGTTCGCGGGCGAGTGTGGTCTTGCCGGCGCCGGGAAGGCCGGCCATAAGAACGATCATGGCTTCATTAGAGCATGTTCGAGCTTTGGCTGAAGGTGCGGCGGGGGATGAATCGTGTTGGGGATGCGGTTCATCCATTCCAGAGACGCGATTGGAGTTTCGATTTTAGAGGAGGCAGGGATGCCATTAGTTCGAATTTCGTTACGCGAAGGTAAAACGGAAGAATATAGAAAGGCTCTGGGGGACGGCGTGCATCGGGCGCTGGTGGAGGCGATGGATGCGCCGGCGCAGGATCGATTCCAGGTGATTACGGAGCATCCGGCGAGCGGGCTCGTCTATGACCCGACGTATCTCGGGGTGCAGCGGACGGACAACTTTGTGATGGTGCAGATTACGCTTTCGACCGGGCGCAAGCTGGCGCAGAAGCGCAAGCTGTTTAAGCGAATGGCGGAAATTCTGGCGGAGAATCCAGGGCTGCGGCCGAATGACTTGATGGTTAGTTTAGTAGAAGTCGCGTGGGAAAACTGGTCGTTTGGCAACGGCGAGGCGCAGTATACGGTGTGAGCGACTATTCGGCGCGGCTGTCGGCGGTGACCGTGGCGGGCTCGGGGCGTTCGTGCTCGACCGGAACGATATCCTGAGTTTCGCGCCAATCGGCATAGCGGCCCGAGACCATGATGTGGAATACCCACTGGCGGCGCTCTTCCTCGGGCTCAACCAGGCCGAGAGCTTTCATGTAGAAGAGGTAACGCTCGACCCAGTGAATCTGCTCCTGGGTCATGCCGCGGCGTTGCAGGTCAACGGTGAGGCCGGCGAGATGAGATGAGGCGGTATCGCCTTCAGCCGGAGCAGCGTTGCGATTGTGACGGCGAAGTTTTTTCTGAACCTTGACGGTGCGCACCGCGGAATTGACCTGAATCTGTTCGTGGAAGCGATGAAAGTAAGCCTGCGAGAGATCCTGCACAAAGTCGCGGGTCCAGGGACGGCAGTAGCGGCGCGAAGGATCGAGGCGCGGGTCGAAGCGCAGCGTTTCACCCGCAATAATTGGCTGGAGCGCTCCACTGGCTTTGAGCGCTTCGAGCTCGTCGTCGTCCTGAATGCGGGGCAGTTCCAGGCGGTCGACTTCCGCGTTCTGCAATAAAAGAGATTCGTGGGAAGGGCGGAACATAGGATTCCAGCGCGTCCAGTGCAGGAAATGACGACGGTGAGGCGCCTTGTGCACGGCCGTAGCCGTCGCCGCAAAGAGCGGGCTGCACAGACAAGCCAACAGGGGAAGAAGAATTAGTTCACGCTGTAGTTTTAATCTCAATGAGTTCCGCAATCTTCCAGAACGGTTTAACCGCAACCGTCGGGACATTGTAAGGCATGCTGTCAAGTGGTCCAACCAATGACTGCAGGCCTGACGTTACCAGCGATTATCCGCAAAGCTGATCGCAGGTGCTGGTTACTGGTGGTTACCAGCGGCCAGAACACGACCACTTAGGAGTTAGAGTGGCACGCACAGGGCCGTTGCAGAGGGATTCGGGGAATACTCTATGTGCGCGTGGAGCAATGAGTTGGCGCTTTCCGGGCCAGGGACGGCCGTTCCGGAGGCGCAGAAGTGACAAAAATCAGCGCCGGAAAAGGTCACCGATGGCTTGCTTCATGACCGCGCCGCCCACTTCGGAGATCGCGTTGGTGAGCGGAATATCTTTGGGGCAAACCTCGACGCAGTTCTGGGCGTAGCCGCACTCCTGGATGCCGCCGTCGCCCATCAGCGCCGAAAGACGTTCGCGCTCAAACTCTTTACCGGTGGGATGGGTGTTGAAGAGGCGCACCTGCCCGATGGTGGCTGCGCCCACGAAGCCGGTGTCTTCGTTAAATTGCGGGCAAGCCTCCATGCAGCAGCAGCAGGAGATGCAACGGGAAAGCGGGTAAGCGGCTTCCTGCTCTTCCGGCGATAGACGTGGTCCGGGCCCGAGGTCATAGGTGCCGTCGATCGGTACCCAGGCCTTGACGGTTTTGAGATTCTCGAACAGAACGCTGCGATCGACGGCGAGATCGCGAACGACGGGAAATTTTGAGAACGGTTCGAGCTTAACTGGCTGCTCGAGGTTGTCGATCAAGGCGGAGCAGGCCATGCGGGCGCGTCCGTTGATGAGCATGGCGCAGGAGCCGCAGACTTCCTCGAGGCAATTCGAGTCGTAGGTGATGGGCGTGGTCGCCTTGCCCTCGCGGGTGACGGGGTTGGCCGCGATCTCCATGAGCGAGGAGATCACGTTCATGCCGGGATGATGGGCGAGTTCGAACTCTTCCCAGTACGACTTGGAAGTCGGAGTGTTCTGGCGCTTGATTTTGAGGATGACGGATTTGTTAGCCATTAGCTCTTAGCCTTTAGCACTTAGTTGAAGCGAGCTTTCGCGCGACTTACTTCACCGCGTCATACTTCCTCGGCCTGGGTGGAATCAGCGACGTATCCACTGGCTCGAACTCGAACTTGGGTTCGTCCGCATCCGGGGCGAAATATGCCTTCGTCGTCTTCAGGAAATTCTTGTCATCGCGCTCGGGAAAATCAGGCTTATAGTGCGCACCGCGCGATTCGTCGCGCAGGCGCGCGCCCTGGGCGATGACGCGCGACAACTGCAGCATGTTGTAAAGCTGGCGGGTGAAGACCACGCTGGTATTCGCCCACTGCGTGCGGTCGCTCAAGTTCACTTTGCGGAAGCGTTCGAGCATCTCCACCAGTTTCGCATCGGTCTGCTGCAAATTCTTGTTGTAACGGATCACCGTGCAATCTTTGGTCATCAGCTCGCCCAGTTCGCGCCACAGGCGGAAGGGATTCTCCGTGCCCGTCGTTATTCATGAGCAGGGCATTGCTGTCTTCCTGCTTCTTCTTTTCAGCCTCGAAAACTCCGTTGCCGTCGGGGAGGGCCTGCAACCCGCGCGCATACTTTACGGCGTTCGGACCGGCGATGCTTCCACCGTAGATGCACGACACCAGCGAGTTCGCGCCGAGACGATTCGCGCCGTGGTATTGATATTCGCACTCGCCGGCGGCATAGATGCCGGGGATATTTGTCGCCTGGTTGAAGTCCACCCACAGGCCGCCCATGGTGTAGTGCATGCCGGGGAAAATCTTCATGGGCGTGTCGCGAGGATCGTCGCCGACGAATTTCTCGTAGATTTCGAGAATGCCTTCGAGCTTGCGGTCGAGAATCCTGCGGTCGATATGGGTGAGGTCGAGATAAACCATCGGCTTGCCGTCGATGCCGAGGTTGTGCTCGAACACGACCTTGAAGATGGCTCGCGTCGCGATGTCGCGCGGAACCAGATTGCCATACTTCGGATACCACTCTTCGAGGAAGTACCAGCGCTCTTTTTCCGGAATCGTTTTCGGATCGCGTTTATCACCTGCCGTCTTCGGAACCCAGACGCGTCCGCCTTCGCCGCGCGCCGATTCCGACATGAGCCGCAGCTTGTCTTCGCCGGGAATGCAGGTGGGATGGACCTGAATGAATTCGCCGTTGGCGTAGTAGCAGCCCTGCTGGTAGAGAGCGGACTGCGCCGAACCTGTACATACAACCGAGTTGGTGGATTTGCCGAAGATCGGCGCCGTTGCCGCCGGTCGCGATGATGATGGCGTCGGCTGGGAAGGTGCGGACTTCCATGCTGCGCAAATCCATCGCGCAAATGCCGCGGCAGACGCGGTTTCCATCAAGCACGGCGGAGAGAAACTCCCAGTGCTCGTACTTCTTTACCTTGCCTTCGGATTCGTAGCGGCGGACTTGTTCGTCGAGCGCGTAAAGAAGTTGCTGGCCGGTGGTAGCGCCGGCAAAAGCGGTGCGGTTGTATAAAGTTCCACCGAAGCGGCGGAAGTCGAGCAGGCCCTCTGGAGTGCGGTTGAAAGGAACGCCCATGCGATCGAGCAGATCGATGATGCCGGGCGCAGCCTCGCACATGTCTTTGACGGGCGGCTGGTTGGCCAGAAAATCTCCGCCGTAGACCGTGTCGTCGAAGTGCTTCCAGGTGGAATCGCCTTCGCCCTTCAGGTTTTTGGCGGCGTTGATGCCGCCCTGCGCGCACACCGAGTGCGAACGCTTTACCGGAACAATGGAAAAGAGATCGACGTTCGCGCCCATCTCGGCGATCTTGATGACGGCGGAAAGTCCTGCGAGGCCGCCGCCTATGACAATAATTTTCGGAGCTGCTGCCATCGTTCCCTTATCGGCTTTCTGTAATCTGCTGGTTGATTCATCACTGCGGTACCCGGCTCAGTCGGCTGCTGCGGGCGCGACCGGAAGGAGGCGAGGCTGGCCAGTCCCGCACCGGTCAGGACAAAGAAAAATGCCAGACACACGATCAGGAACCGCTGGCGCGCCTTCTCTCCGGAAACGATGCCCCACTTCGCAGAGAACAGCCAGATGCCGTATGCGAAGTGCCAGGACGCCGCGATCAATCCGACAATGTAAAACAAGAAAAACGGAGTCTGAAACACCTCAGCCTGCACCTTGCCGAATGATGCGCTCGGGTAGGCGTGCAGATCGACTCCGGTAAAGCGCATCGTGTAGGTATGCCAGAGGATGTAGGCGAAGGCGATGCCGCCGGTCCAGCGCTGGGCGGTGTACATCCAATTGCCGGTCCAGGGATACTCGATCGTATTGCCGTCGCCGCGGTACCAGATGTAGAAGCCGTAGAGCGCGTGGAACGCGATGGGCAGCCAGATGCCGAATAGCTCAAGAAAAAATACCAGCGGGAGGTTGGCCGAGAAAGCTTACCTGGCGGGCGTAGGCTTCGGGGCCGGTGATGGCGGTGGAGTTGGAAATCAGAATGTGTTCGAACAGAAACGCGCCCACGGGGACGATGCCGGATAGCGAATGCAGGCGGCGCAAAACGAATTGCGTGCCATGTCCGGCGCGCAGAGGCGCGACGCCATGCGAGATATCTTTGGTTGCGCCTGTCGTTACTCCTGCCGTTACTACGGGAGCAGTAGAACTGGCCGCTGACGCCACGAATAGCTCCTTATGAGTTCCTATAGTGCCGCTTGCTACTTTAAGGATGACGAAAGAACCCTTTATTATCCGGCGGCGGGAGAAGTGAAGTCAAGAATGCCGCTGATACCATTCGAGGAACTGTCGGAATGCGGCGCCGCGATGGCTGTACTTGGATTTTTCTTCAGCGCTTAGCTCGGCGAATGTTTTCTGAATCTCAGGAAAATAAAAGAGCGGATCGTAGCCGAAGCCGTTCGTGCCACGGGGAGCATCGAGGATCAATCCCTCGGCGGTTCCTCGAAATGTAGCCAGCGTTTTTCCGTCGCGGGCCGCGGCCAGCACGCAGACGAATCGACCGGTTCGCCGCCCAAACGGAACGTCTTTCAGTTCGCGCAGCACGCGCGCGTTGTTGGCCTCGTCGTCGGCGTTCGCCTCGGCCTGGTCGGGCCTGTCGAATGCATAGCGCGCAGAGTGCACGCCCGGAGCGCCGTTCAGAGCGTCGATCTCCAAACCCGAGTCGTCGGCTAGAACCGTTTCTCCCGGAACGTGTCTGCTGTACTCTTCCGCCTTCTTGCGCGCGTTGGCTTCGAAGGTGAGTCCGTCTTCGACGACCGCCGGCAGGGAAGCGAAGCTGGGAATGCCGGCGATTTCTACTCCGTGGCGCAGAGCGGCGCCAGCGAAATCGCGGAGCTTTCCGGGATTGGAAGTTGCAATGAGAATTCTTCGCATGCATTCATTTTAGCGAGGTTCAGTGACTTGCTGACGGATGGGAAAGCTTTTAACCGCAAAGGGCGCAAGGAGATCGCAAAGGACGCTAGGAAAAACGACTCTGCTTCGCATCCCATCCACGATTTAACCCACATTTAATGTTGCTGAAACCGCTCTGCAACAGCCGTGAGCTACCGTACTCTCATTGGGGTGGAACAGACCACCGGGTGGTGAAGGCCCATGCCAGAGACGGGGCGTGGGTCTTCGCCCTCCGGGAAATGATCCGCCGCGGCCTCTCGCTCCGCTACTCTTGCTGCCAGGCACTTTACCCTTTACCTCATGCTCTTCCCGCCGTTGCGCTATTCCGAGAAAATCTGCCAGCCATCTGCCACGAGAGGCCTCGTCTGGGCACGTTGCTGTAAAGGGGTGAGGAATGCTCAGGAGGGCAAACCGTTGCAGGAAGAAGCTGCTCTTTAGCTCCTTAGCTCGTTAGCCCTTTGCTCTCGGTCTTTTCTCTAGGTTGCGACGCTCTCGCCGGAGCGTTGGCGGCGTAGTTCGGCGAGGAAATCGTCCTCTTGCAACTCGGAGCCTTGGCGCAGAAGTTCGAGCAAAGGATCTTCGAGGGTCAAGTCTTCTCCGGTTGCGTCGACGAGTTCCAGGGAGTGCTCAAATTGGCTCAGGTCCGCCGTGAGAGCGCGCGGAGCGATGGTCAATCCCAGCATGGATTCGGGACAACTGCGGAGAAAGCTGATCAGGTTTTCCACCTGGGCTCGTTGTTCCGGAGTGCGGGAAGGGAATTCCACGCCCATGCCACGTCCGGGATGCGTGACCCGCACCATACCTTCGGTGTGGATTGCCATTTCTTCGGTTTTCAGGCAAAGGTCGACCAGCGCACGCTCGGGAAACGGTGAATCGCTTTCCACATAGCAGCCGCCCAGGCTGAGATCGGTAAGCTTGCCGTGAGGAACGCCGTCATCTGATCCGGCGCCGTGGATCACCGCCGCGGCCTGCAACCAGACCTGGAGTTGAGCCTTGGTGGATTCATCGAGGTCGAGAAAACGGACGCCCGTTTGACCGTTCGGATTAGCCCACGCCACCTGCCCGTGAGCATGAACTTCAAGACTGCCGTCGGGCAATTGAAAGCGGAAATTCAGGAGCGCTCCCGGAGCCTGAGGTTCGGCGGTGAGAACGTCCATCCCGGTTTCACTCAGGTCAAGCAGAATTCCTTCAGCTTTGCGAGTATCGGGTAGAGTTATTTCCACCGGAGCCTGAACCGGAACACGGTAGGCGCGCCGGCGTTCGCGATTCAACAATGCGACCACAGCCCGCAGGCCAGCTTTCACTTTGTCATCGGAGAGTGGCTTGTACAGCACAAAATGCGCCCCGCCGCTAAGGATGGCGCGCGTAGTGGCTCGTTCCGCAACCAGAGCCACCGTGACCGGCGCATTTCCCGAGTTCAGCTTGCGGGCCTCTTCGAGCACCTCGGTGGCTGCCTTCGGGTCTTCGTGGTCAATGATGAGTGCGTCGAACCGTTGCTGTTGCAGACGGTCGATCGCCGTGGCGAGATCACTGAAACGCTCCACCGCGATCCCTGTGGCCGGCAGAACCCGGCCCAGGATCTCGGATGCAGAGTCGTCAGTGGAAACCAGCAATGCCAGAAGGGTCATAACTAGATTCCTCGCCTAACTGTGGCGAGATTACGGCCAGCGAGGTGCCGTGGGCCGTGCTGCCTTGGACGCTGACGCGCCCGAGCTAGCTGCCCCCGCCTTCGCTGCCATGGTGTCGGAAGCCTCGTCGCCTTCCATTAGAACCGCGTTGTCTTCCTCGTCGTTCTCCGCAAGTAAGGGAGCCACTTCACGCAGCTTCTCCGCCGCCTGCTGGAGCATCTCGATCTGCTTGCCCAGCGCTGCGTACTTGGTCTGCTTCTGCCGCAATACCTCATGAATATCCTTCATACGACCCCCTGTGGAGAATGTATGGAGGGGGAGCGGTAGGGGTCAACGGTAATCCCGGCTTGAGGGTTACTGGGGTAATCGTGGGTATTGGTGTGGGTTGATAAGGAAGAGAGGCGGAAGCACGGCCGGAGAGGATACCGAAAAAAGAAGAGCCCCGCCGTGCGGCGGGGCTCTTTAGAGGCGGATAGGTTGAAGTTAGGCTTTCAGTTTCCGGCGAACTACTCCGGCCAGGCCAACGAGGCCGGTGCCGAGCAATCCAAGAGTGCCGGGCTCGGGAACGGTGGTCAGAACCGTGTCGCCGCTGCCCAAGGTCACTTGGCCCATAAAGCCGTTCTTGCCGGTGTTAAAGGTGAGCTGCGTGGTTGCGCCGTTCACGGTCGCGCCGTTATACCAGGTGCCGGAGATGGAGCCGGACAGGGTGTAGTAGATGGATCCATCCACGCCTACTGTCCCTGAAGGAGTCCAAGTCACCGGGCCGCTGAACGTGCCGCTGAAGATTACGCCGTTCGGAATGCCGCCCGTGCCGTTACCGGTGATCACGAAGGTGCCGCCCGCGGCGAATACGCCGCCGTTGGTCAGGCTTCCAGAGGTCAGTGCGCCCGTCGAAAAGGTTAATGATCCCAAACCGCCCTGGATCAAGCCCAGTCCGCCGATGCCATCGACTTCGGTCAGTTCAGAGCCGGAAAGCGTCAGGCCCGCGGAGCTTCCCGAGAGCGTGCCGGCATGATTGGTGAAATCGACATTGTTCGCAAACGCTGCGAGAGGTAAAGCCAGGGCCAGTAAAGCCATCAAAACTATCCGCTTCATAATCACGTCCTCCTGAACTGCTTACTGCAAGGTAATTTCAAAAGTTCCTGGAAGCTTCAGGCCTCCACTGACGGGGCAACCCTGTACCCGCACACCTCTAAGAGCACCCTGCGTGCCAAACTGCGACAAAATGCAAAACACTGATTTCATTACCAGTTAGATGACATACCATACAAGAGGCCCAATATGAAACTGCAAAGCGCTGCACACTAGTACAGTCCTTTTGCGTCCCGCTGCTAGAACTTCCGGGGAGCGATTCGCATCCCTCGAGCCGGAGCAGCAGGCCGAGACGCCGTCGAAAACGGCTGGCCAGAGCGTCCCCTGAACACCGCCGCAGCGTTCCGGATCGCATAGCCGTCCCGTGCCATCGAATGGCACGAAAGTGTAATTCACAACCCGGCGGGGGTGCAAGTAGGGTAGGCGTGAGCAGTTCTGGGGGAGGGCTGTTCGGGCGTCCCGAGACTCGAAAGAGTTCCGGGACGCTTCTTAATTTTCCGGGGAACTTCCTTTCATGCGTCTTGCTGGACGAGCATCACAGGAGCTTTGGGGCGGTACCTGGCTGCTCGGAACTCGGTCCAATCAGATCTCTGAGTCGCCGCGACAGATTCGTCGCCAGCGAGCGATAAAACCGCGACGCCAGGTGGGGAAACAGCTCAAACAGGCTCTGCAATGTGGGACGGTCGAGGTGATACGCCTCAACGTCTTCCTCCGCGACCACGCTGGCGCTGGCCGGCGCGTCTTCAAGGAATGACATCTCCCCGCAGATCTCGCCCGGTCCGATCAGCGGAACAGAGGACTGGAAGGGAATCTGCACGCGGGCGGTTCCTTTGAGTAAGAGATATACGCCGTTCGCGCGCTTGTCCCTTTGCACCAGGACGTCAGCCTTCTTGAAACGGACGCGGCTTGCCTTGTCGGCAACTAGAGCCCAATCATTGGCGGTGAGATAGACTAATCCGTGTTTGGACGACGACAGGATAGACAATTCCTGTTCGATCACTTTCGACATGGCGCGCGACCCGATTTCCGGAGAGAGACTCCGGTCGATGACAGAAACAACAGGTACTGAAACAACAGGGCAGGCTCAAGACTAGCAGAAGAATGCCCCTAGCGTAACCGGGCCGCACCAACTATCGCACTATGATAGTTGTCGCGCGACGGGAATTACGACGGCTGAAGCGGGAGGGCTGAGCCGGAGATAATTTTGAGGGAAAATGGTGCGCCCTGAGAGATTCGAACTCCCGACCTTCTGGTTCGTAGCCAGACGCTCTATCCAGCTGAGCTAAGGGCGCAGACTTTGCTTAGGCACGAAAACTCCTCAGGAATTATAGCGGAAGTCGCCGCTTGCTGGAAACGCGATCGTAATTCCAGAGGACGAATGAAGCTGGCCGATAAGCTTGCTGATGAAATTTGACTTGCGAAGTTCGACTGTTCCATCGCGAACGCGCCGCGCGCCATCCGCTGTAAGGTCTTCCACTTACGATCACATGGACGGTCGGTGTCTCCCGCCGATTGGCCCTTTCCACAGCTCTTCGGCCACGGCATTGCTTTCGCTTTGTGCCCGAAGTAAATCTTTCCCGGCTCAGAGCAATTCCTACAAAGTCGCCACCGACCGGCGCCTGTATTTTGAGTGGCTTACAGACGGCACGCGAGATGCTTATATAAAGGCCAGACGAAGTGGCGCGCAACGGGGCGTTCCAAGGTGACTTCGGCCAGAGGTTTTCTTGGGCGCCCCTTGCATTTGCGTTTAGCGCTGACGCCAGCCCTCCCCAATCCCCCGCATTTTTCGCCGTCGATCCTCGTCCTGCCCTCTCCGTTGTTCTATGCGAGCGTCAACGGCTCCCGCACATCAACTCCAGCCTGCCGCAAGAGTCGAGCCACTGCCTCCGGCTTAAGCCGGGAAGCGTCAAACTCCACGCGCACGGTGCGCTCCGCTTCGTTGAACTCAACGCGCCTCACTCCGTAGACCTCGCGCATGCCGTCGATGGCCCGCAATTCGTTCTCGCCAGGCCCGGCGCCGTAGCGAAAAACCACATCCAGATAAGTCATGGCATAATCCTTTGCGCAGAAAGAGTGCAGATGCCTCGGCCTTCGCCGCGGCTGAATCCAATATAAAGCATGCTCCATCGAAGCATATAACCCAACTATGGAAGGCTCCACGCTCGAACGCGACCCGGTCTGCGGAATGAATGTGAATCCCGCGACCGCTAAACATAAATTTGAGCACGATGGGAAGAACACCTTCTTCTGTTCCGCAGGCTGCGTGGAAAAGTTCAAAGCGGACCCGGCGAAATATCTGGCTCCGCAGTCTTCTGGCTTGGCCACGCCCGGCTTAGTCAAGCCCAGCTTGGTTGCGCCCAGCTCGATCACACCCGGTTTGGTCAGGTTGAGTCCCCCGCCGGACGTGACCTACGTGTGCCCCATGTGTCCTGAGGTCAGCGAAAACAAGCCCGGGGCTTGTCCTTCCTGCGGAATGGCTCTCGAAGCCGATATCACCGCCACCGGATCCCGCACTGAGTACACCTGCCCCATGCATCCAGAGATCGTGCGCCCCGGCCCGGGCTCGTGTCCCATCTGCGGCATGGCGCTTGAGCCTCGCACCGTCACCGCGTCGAGCGGGGAAAATCCCGAGCTGAGCAGCATGACTCATCGCTTCTGGGTGAGCCTCGTGCTCACGGCGCCTCTGATGGCGATCTCTATGGCCAGCATGTTGTGGCCGGACGCCTTCATGGGAGGCCTTGACATCACCAAAGGTGGTCAACATTTCAGGACACCGTGGATGTCGATCCTCGCATGGCTCGAATTGGCGCTGGCCACGCCGGTGGTTTTCTGGGGTGGGTGGCCGTTCTTTCAGCGCTTTTGGACTTCGCTCGTCAATCGCAGTCCGAATATGTTCACGCTGATCGGCATGGGCACCGGCGTTGCCTACGGATACAGCGTTATCGCCACGCTGGCGCCGCAGATTTTTCCACAATCGCTCGGGGCGGGCTCCGCTAACATGGGCGGACGTCCTGACGTTTATTTCGAAGCAGCCGCCGCGATTACCACTCTGGTGCTGCTCGGCCAGGTCATGGAACTGCGCGCCCGCAGCCGCACCAGCGCAGCTATTCGCGCCCTGCTTGATCTCAGCCCGCAGACTGCGCGCCTGCTGAACGCGGGCGGCAGCGAAAAAGACATTCCACTCGAGCAGGTCAAGCCCGGCGACCGTTTGCGCGTGCGTCCAGGAGAGAAAATCCCGGTGGATGGCGTTGTGCTCGAAGGCCGCAGCACCATTGACGAGTCGATGATCACGGGCGAATCCATGCCGGTCGAGAAATTGCCGGAGAGCAATGTGATCGGTGCGACCATCAACGGCACCGGCTCGTTCGTGATGCGCGCTGAACGCGTAGGCAGCGAGACTTTGCTGGCGCGCATTGTGCAGCTCGTGGGCCAGGCGCAGCGCAGCCGCGCTCCCATTCAGCGGCTCGCTGACCGCGTTGCAAAATGGTTTGTTCCCATCGTGGTAGCAGTGGCAGTGATCACATTCTTCGCGTGGTACCTGCTGGGTCCGCAACCGCGGCTCGCGCATGCCCTGGTGAATGCCGTGGCCGTGCTCATCATTGCATGCCCGTGCGCGCTCGGTCTCGCCACGCCGATGGCGATCATGGTCGGCGTAGGCCGTGGAGCCCGCGCTGGCGTGCTCATCAGGAATGCCGAGGCCCTGGAGACTTTAGAAAAGGTCGACACGCTCGTTGTCGACAAGACCGGAACGCTCACCGAAGGCAAGCCGCAGGTCGTGAGTTATTCCGGCGCGCTGGCCGACGATCCCGAGCTGTTACGCCTCGCCGCGAGCCTCGAGCGCGCCAGTGAACATCCTCTGGGCGCAGCCGTCGTAGCGGCCGCATCTGCGAAGGGCCTGAGGCTTTCTCAGCCCCAGGAAACCTCGTCCGTTACCGGCAAGGGCATTCTAGGCACCGTCGATGGGAAAAAAGTTGCGGTCGGAAATCCTCTTCTCATGGTGCAGGTTGGAGCTCTCGAAAGGCCTGTTGTCGCCGCGCTGGTCCAGCCAGGTGGCACGGCTCTCTGCGTAGCCGTTGATAGTAAATATGTTGGAGCGATCGGCGTAGCCGACGCTATAAAAGCTTCCACGCCGGGCGCCCTGAGCGATCTTAAAGCTCAAGGCATTCGTCTCGTGATGCTCACCGGCGACAATCGCGTCACCGCGGCGGCGATTGCCAAGCAACTCGGCATCGAAGAGTTCGAAGCTGAAGTTCTGCCCGAGGGAAAGCTGGACGTCATTCGCAGGCTGCAAGGGCAGGGAAGAGTAGTCGCCATGGCTGGCGACGGCATCAATGACGCTCCCGCGCTCGCCCAGGCCGACGTGGGCATCGCCATGGGCACCGGGACCGACATTGCCATGGAGAGCGGAGGCATTACTCTGGTGAAAGGCGACCTGACCGGCATCCTGCGCGCCCGCAAGCTGAGCCAGGCCACCATGCGGAACATCCGGCAGAATCTTTTCTTCGCTTTCGTCTACAACGCAATCGGCGTTCCCATTGCGGCCGGAGCGCTTTATCCATTCTTCGGCATACTGCTAAGCCCCATCTTCGCCGCCGCCGCCATGAGCTTCAGTTCGGTTTCCGTAATCACGAACGCGCTACGGCTTCGAAGTCTGAAATTGTGATTGTGCGTGAGGCGGAACTTCTCGCGCGGGAGATGGGCTCACCGCAACTTAAAGTTTCCCAAGAAAATCAATAACCTCCGGCTCGGTCCAATCTACCGCGCCGATGAACTTGCGCCGCACCACGCCGTTACGGTCAATGATGTAAGTCTCGGGGAACTTGAAAGTT
The DNA here is from genome assembly GCA_963827005.1 of uncultured Acidobacteriaceae bacterium. Taxonomy (GTDB): domain Bacteria; phylum Acidobacteriota; class Terriglobia; order Terriglobales; family Acidobacteriaceae; genus Sulfotelmatobacter. The sequence continues at coordinate 456,528 of CAWGZD010000001.1, read as the reverse complement.
CCGTACAGTTCGTTGCTTTTCTGGTCAGCGTCCCGCACTGCGAGCAGATTCACATTGTGGTCTCGCAGGAACTGCCTGTAACTGTTTCCGTCGGCGTCAACGCTCACCGCCAGCACGGTCACGCCTTTGGATTTCATCCGCTGCTGCATCTGCACCAGCGACGGCATCTCTTCAATGCAGGGCGGACACCAAGTCGCCCAAAAATTCAGCACTACCACCTGGCCTTTGAACTGGCTCAGCGTTACCGTGCGGTCGGAGTCGCGCACGGTGAAGTCCGGAGCCGCCATGCCGATCCGCGACGGCCGCGTCCCGCTGTAGCAGCCAGACAGCGCCAACAGACCCGCAAGCAGACCGATGCGCAGGACCATCGCGCCCGTTAAACGAAAGATGCGTCCCACGTAGCTATGTCGCACACGGCTATAATAAAGGATTCGGCGTATGCCTGCGACAGACAAAGCTTGTGGACCGCCCGCCGTGTCGGTGATTGTGCCGGCCCGCAACGAAGAGGCTTGCCTCGCCGCATGTCTCGAATCCCTGATCTCACAGAGCACCGCGCCGCAAGCTCTGGACGTCGAAATCATCGTGGTCGACGATCACTCCACGGACCGCACCCGCGAAATCGCTCTGTCCTTCCCCGGTTCGCCAGTGCGGGTGATCGAAGCCGGCCCGCTGCCCGCGGGTTGGACCGGAAAGAATCACGCGGTCGCCGCTGGAGCTAAAGCAGCTCGGGGTCAATGGCTGCTTTTCACCGATGCCGACACCATTCATCTTCCCGGCTCGCTCGTCCGCAGCCTCGAAGAGGCAAAACGCCGCGGCGCTGCTCTGCTTTCCTATTCGCCCGAGCAAATCGTCGAAAGCTTCTGGGAGAAGGCCGCGATGCCGGTTATCTTCGCCGAACTCGCCACGAGCTTTCGTCCATCTCAGGTGAGCGATCCTCGCTCAACTGCGGCCGCCGCCAACGGCCAGTACATCCTGATCACGCGTGAGGCCTACGACGCGGTTGGGGGACACGCCGCCATCGCCGGTAATCTGCTCGAAGACGTAGCTCTAGCGCGTGCGGTAAAACGTACCGGCAGAAAAATATTCTTTCGCTTCGCCGCCGACGCAGTTCGTACCCGCATGTATCGCAGCTTCGCCCAACTCCGCGAAGGCTGGACCAAGAACCTCGCGCTCTTGTTTCCCTCGCCCGCGCGCCTGGCTGCACTTCGAACCATTGAGTTTGTCCTGATTGTCGCCAGCTTCGCCATCAGTATCGCCACGGCGCTGCGCGGCCACCTGCGACCGGCCGTCGTGACTGCAATACTCGGCGTCATTCTATATATGGTTCTTCTCGCCCGGATCCGCCGCGCTCATTTCGCCTGGGATGCGAATATCCTGGCGCTGTTCGGCCTCCCTCTTTTCTCTTATCTGCTGCTGCGCTCAAAAAGCGCGCACGCCAACGGCACTGTGCCCTGGAAGGGCCGCGAGTACGCTGATTCTGAGGAAGGATGTTTGCTGGCAACCGGCCACTGACAACGGGCTCCTATGGTCTACCTCACCCGCAAAGCTGAATTTTCGGCATCGCACTATTACCACAACCCGGAGTTCACTCCCGAGGAGAATCGCCGCGTCTTTGGCAAGTGCAATAACCCGAACGGTCACGGCCATAACTACACTCTTGAAGTCACGGTGAAAGGCGAAGTCAACCCGCGCTCCGGCTTTGTCGTCGATCTCAAGCAGCTAAAAGAGGTGATGCACCGCGAAGTGCTCGACGCCATGGACCACCGTTTTCTCAACAAAGAAGTTCCCGAGTTTCAGAGTCAAATCCCCACTACGGAAAACATTGCAATCGCAATCTGGAACCGCCTGGCCACCAAGCTGGACCAGGCCAAACTGCACCGCGTCCGCGTCTACGAAACCCCAGACCTCTTCGTCGATGTCTACGGAGAACCATGAACCTGAGGATTACGAGCTTCTTTAAGTTACGACTTTCTTTAGGTTACGAGTCTCATTCGGTTACGAGTTTCATAAAATGAAGGCTCACCTCTCACGCCGCTATCTGTTCTCCGCCTCCCACCGCCTGCACAGCGAGGCCATGTCTGCGGACGAGAACCAGTCGACCTACGGCAAATGCAACAATCCTTTCGGCCACGGACACAACTACATCGTCGAAATAACCGTCAGCGGCCCGGTCGACGAGCGTACCGGCATGGTTTGCAACCTCGCCGATCTCGATGGCTTCATGGAAAGGGAAGTGCTCCAACGCTACGACCACGAGAATCTGAATGCGCTCCGCGAGTTCGCCCAAGAAGTGCCCACCACCGAAAATCTCTGCATCCAGATTTATGAAATAGTGCACCGCGGCTTCCATCACGCGCATCTGGAAAGAGTAAGGCTGGAAGAAACCATGATGAATTCGTTCGAGTACGCCGGCGAAGGTTCTTGACTTCAAATTGCAGAATTGTCCAATTACAAAATTACAAATCTGACATGACCATGAAACCTACAACAGAATCGCCAACGATAACCAGCGCCAGTTTCGAAGACCTCGTCCAGGAGATGCTCGTCCGCCTCGGCGAAGATCCGCAGCGCGAAGGCCTTCAGCAGACTCCGCACCGCGTTCGCAAGTCTCTGCAATTTCTTACCCGCGGCTACACCGAAGATCCCGAGGCCCTGCTCAAGGGCGCGCTCTTCACCGTCGGCTACGACGAGATGGTGATCGTCAAAGACATTGAGATGTTCAGCCTCTGCGAACATCACATGCTCCCATTTTTCGGCAAAGTGCACGTCGCCTACATCCCCAACGGCAAGGTGATCGGCCTGAGCAAAGTCCCGCGGCTGGTAGAACTTTTCTCCCGCAGGCTGCAGATTCAGGAGCGCCTGACGACGCAGATCGCCGAGACCATTCAGAAAGTAATCGAACCCCAGGGCGTGGGAGTAGTCATCGAGGCCCGCCATCTCTGCATGATGATGCGCGGCGTCGAGAAGCAGCACTCCGCCGCAGTCACCTCCTCTATGCTAGGCTGCTTCCGCAACGAGAACGAAACCCGTCAGGAATTTCTCTCGCTGATTCGCCAGCGGCCGAATGGCATGTAGCTGCAACGGATCGTGTGGAGCCGACACCCCGTCGGCTTCGCTCGGGGAGGCTTCGTCCGTCGCGCTTGATCTTGCTGTTGACCTGATTCAAACTGAGCCATATGAAACAACGCGGTGTGGTTATCGCCCTTGCCGGAACCATCGCTCTAGCCTCAGCCGCACTGCTCTTCGGCGGAGAGGCGCCGCCGTCAGGTGAAACTCTCTGGCCGACCAAAGGCTGGGCAACTGCCAGCCCGGCCAGCGTTGGCCTGGATGAGCAAGTTCTTCTCAGGCTAGATAAGGACATAGCCTCCGGGAAGTACTCGCAGATGTGGGACAGCTTTGCGGTCTTCCGCTGCGGCAAAAAGGTTTTCGAACGCACCTATCCTCACGACTACGCGAAGCTCTATCGCAAGGAAGCGCGGGAACGAGGGCCGTACAACGAGCGGCTCACAGGCCGGTACAACTATTTCGATTCCTACTGGCACCCCTATTATCAAGGCACCGATCTGCATACCATGCAATCGATCAGCAAGACGGTCACTTCGGTCATCATCGGCGCGGCAATCGAACGTGGCGACTTCAACGCCGCTCTGGATACACCAGCATTGAAATACTTCGACCCATCCAAAGTGAAAAATATGGACGACCGCAAGCGCCGCATGACCTTGCGCGACTTGCTAGACATGACGGCGGGTCTCGATTGGAATGACGAGGGCTTCGACACCGGCAGCGATCCGCACAACGACACGAGCTTGATGGAAGCCACGGATGACTGGGTGCAATACGCGATCGACAAGCCGATGGTCGCCGAACCCGGCAAAGTCTGGAACTACAACAGCGGCGCCACGGAACTGCTCGCCTATATCTTTCAGAAAGAAACCGGTCGGGACATCGACGCCTACGGCGAGAAATATCTGTTTGCCCCGCTAGGAATCCGGCATGAATGGAAGCGCACCTATCGGGGAGTCGTGGACACCGAGGGCGGCTTGTACCTGAACGGCAGCGACCTGGCGAAGATCGGCTATCTGTATCTGCACGATGGCATGTGGGACGGCCAGCGGATCGTCTCCAGTGAATGGGTGAAAGAGTCTCTGACGCCCTACTTCCAAACCCCCGCCGAGGCGCAGTTTAAGGATGGATTCAAGTACGGCTTCAACTGGTGGTTGTCCAAACTGCCGGATTCGACAGAGTATGTCTGGATGGCCCGTGGATTCGGTGGGCAGAACCTTCAAGCGTTTCCGAACGAAGGCTTGATTGTGACCGTTACGATGTGGGACATCCTCCCCACTTCGACTGGCAAGGAACTAACCCCCACCGACTTTCTGCCGCTGGTGAAGACCAAAACTTGCCCGAGCAGTGCCCGCTGAAGTTACAACGAATAAAGTCAGATTGATCGGAGGGTCGGGACGCGCCGTTCGTTCGCTCAAAGAAAGCCAAGGCACGCGAGAAGAGTGTCGCAATAACAAAACAGATCTACCCTGTGTACCCCGCGTGCCCTCTGACGTGAAGAATTTATTTCACGATCCTGCTGCTCCGCCGTTTACACAAATAAAAAGTCAGACTAAGATGGCGCTCGCCGATCAGACAATACCGGAGGAACCATGCGAAACAAGTTAGTGCTCATCGCCGCATTGCTGGCGACAACGATTCTCGCTCTCCCGGCCCACGCCCAGGATGCCATGAAGCAACGGGCAGCCGTAAAGCCCGCCGACAGCCCCTCGAAGGTCGTGCTCGACTCCTGGAACGACATCGGCCGCAAGCTCATCGCCATGGCCGAAGATTTCCCCGAAGACAAGTACGACTTCAAGCCCACCCCGGCCCAGCGCACCTTCGCCGAACAACTGCTCCATGCCGCCAACGCAAATTACTACTTCACTAATCTTGCTCTGGGACAAAAGCCGCCCGCGGAAGAAGATCCGAAGCGCGATCAATATAAGACGAAGGCTGCCGTCGTCGCCTTCGTGAAAAAGGCCTTTGCCGACGGAGCCGCCGCCATCAAAGCCAAAGGCGACAAAGGAATGTCCGATCTCATCGTCGATCCCTTCGCCCATCAGCAGGTCCGGATCTCCGACTGGGCTTACGGATTTATCGAGCATTCGGGCGAACACTACGGCCAGCTCGTCGGCTATTACCGGTTGTCAGGCCTGGTCCCGCCGGAGTCGCGTCCCAAGAAGTAGGGAACTTCTACAAGCTGCCGGCAGCTCCCAGGCTGCCGGCGCCTTCACCCGACCGCATACCGGTAGCGCCGCGCCCGCTCGCCGAAAACTTTCACCAGCAGCGCTCCTGCCACGAACCCGCCCACGTGCGCCCAGAAGGCAACGCCTCCTATGTTCTGCCCCTGCACCGCCAGCACGGTCGCCGTCCCGCTTAGAAAGTTCAACACAAACCAGTATCCCAGGATGATCCATGCCGGAACCCAAAACACCACCACAAAAAACCACGTCAGCACCCGCGCCCTCGGATAAAGGACGAAATACGCTCCCAGCACCCCGGCAATCGCCCCACTCGCTCCCACCGTCGGCAAGCTCGAGTTCGGATTCACCAGCACCTGCGCAGCCATAGCAATCAACCCCGTAAGAAGGTAGAACACCAGATACTTGAAGTGCCCCAGGTAGTCCTCCACATTGTCGCCAAAAATATAGAGAAACCACATGTTACTCAATACGTGCATCCACGACGCGTGCAGAAACATCGACGTGAAGAAGGGAAGCACGATCGCCGCGAGAGGATACCGGTGTGACCCCGCGATCCAGCCCGTCAGATGCGACGGCACCACGCCGAACTGGCGAATCAGCAGCTCCAGGCTTCGCGGATCGAGTGCGAACTCCAAGAGAAAAATCACCAGATTCAGCCCAATCAAAAAATAATTTATCCCCGGCGTGCTATACCGCGGCTGGTCGTCGCGAATGGGAAGCATAGGAAGTCTGGTAATTTAATGACTGGGCGATTCGGGACGATTTTCAAATCGCCCAATGACCCAATCGCTCAATCACTCAATTTACTCGTTTACCAAATTACCAAATTCCCCCATGAATGGCGTCATCATCGTCGACAAGCCCGCCGCGTGGACCTCCCACGACGTGGTCAACCGCCTGCGCCGTATTCTGAACCAGCGTTCCGTCGGCCATCTCGGCACACTCGATCCCCTCGCCACCGGAGTCCTCCCGCTCGTCACCGGCAGCCTCACCCGTCTCGCCCAGTTCTACACCGCTTCGGAAAAAACTTATGAAGGCGTGATCCGCTTCGGCTTCGCCACCAACACCTATGACGCCGATGGTGACCCAGTCGGCGACGCCCAACCCGCCGCTCCCACTCTCGATCATCTTCAGAACCTCGCCACCGGATTTCTCGGCCTGATCGAGCAAGTCCCCCCGCCCTTCTCGGCCAAGAAAATCCACGGCGTCCCCGCCTACAAGCTGGCCAGAAAACAGAAAGAGGTAGTGCTTAAGCCCGTACAGGTCGAAATAAAAGAATTCTCCATCCTCTCGGTCGATGCCGACCGCGCACGCTTCCGCGCCCGCGTCGCTTCTGGCACCTACATGCGTTCGGTTGCCCACGAAATGGGCCAGCGCCTCGGCACCGGTGCGCATCTCGAATCCCTACGCCGCACCTCCGTCGCCGAGTTCGACATAACCCAGGCCCACACCCTCGAAGAAATCGAAAAAGAAGTAACGCCAAAGATAAACGCGGGCGGAAAGCCCGGTGAGGAACCTGCTGTTCTGGACGCCCTAACCAGCCTCTTCGTCCATCCCCGTGAACTCCTGCCCCAGCTACCCTCCGTCACCGCCGACGAAGCCACCGCCGCCCGCATCCGCTCCGGACGCCCCGTCAACCTTCCCGAACTCTCCCGCGCCCGCCAGGTCAAAGTCTTCTACGGACAGCGCGACCTGATCGCCATCGCCACCCGCGTCGCCGGCACGCTCTTCCACCCGAAAATCGTATTCCCCCTTGAATAGCCGATCGGCGACCTCAGGGCAAATTATGCCGCCGCTTTAACTCGAGGGTGCGCGCTTGCCCCCTCCGTCGCGTCATCAAATAATTTTTCCTTTCCGCAACTAAATCCGGCCCTCAGGGTTGAGGTGCGTTAAGCGGGTTCCGGCGATCGAGCAGGGAAGCTTCGCCGCTTCGTCTTCTCGAATCGACCGGAGAGCAGGAGATGCGCGCCACAATTCAGCATTGACTGGCCTTCCATTCAATGCTAACTTTCGCCCGTATTCGCCTTCCCCCGCGACAATCCTCCCCGCCCGCCGGCCGGGCTCTCAGGATGGTGTTCACCATATAAGGATTTCGTCAGCACGTACGCAGTCAGGGCCCCTAAGACCGCAGCTCCCTTAAGGAGGTCTTCCATGACCAGCCAGCGTACCCTCAAGACAACTACCCAAATTCTCGGTACCCGCGTTCTGTTCCTCGTAGTTCTCATCGTCCTGATCGCTCACGTAGCCCAGGCTCAGCAAGCAGCCGCGGGTCGCCCATCCCGTCAGCCATCCGCCGCTGGCACGGGCAGGCTGGAAGCGAATGGCGGCACTCCCAACCGACTCACCATCTTGTATAGCTTCACCGGCGGGGCCGATGGAGGTGGCCCCGGAAGCGGGGGCCTGGTCTACTTGAACGGCAACCTCTATGGCACGACCATGTACGACGGCGACGGAAACGGCCTTGTCTTCGAGCTGAGTAACCCTCAAAATGCTGGCTGGATTGATACTCCCATCTTCAGCATTTGCCCGGATGGCGGCGCTAGCTGCAACCCCTACGGCGCCGCGGGCCCTGCAGGCGGTCTGACGGCCGATCACCTCGGCAATCTACACGGCACAACATCTCTGGGAAACGGGGGTACGCTCTTCGAGTTGACACCCTCCGCCGGCGTCTGGATCCCGCGCTGGATCACCAACGTCGACTCCACTCCTTTAGCCGCCGTGGTCTTCGACCAGGAGGGTAACCTCTACGGCACGCTTGCCAGCGGAGGAGTCAGCTCCAGCCCGTACTGCGTCGAACCGTCGCCCGATGGTGCCGGCAGCGTCTACGAATTATCCGCAACCCAGGGATACCTCCAGCTGTACGGCTTCTGCGTCTTTGACGGGGCGGGCCCAGCGTCGCCTTTGACTCTTAATGGCCCGACCATCTACGGGTCAACGCCCTCCGGTGGCCATGGCGGAGGCCTGGTTTTTGAGTTGCAAGAATCGCATCAGGTTTGGAACGAGGCCATCCGCTACTACTTCTGCTCGATGCAGAACTGTGCTGATGGCGAAAATCCCTCCGGGAATCTGATCCTCGATGAAGCCGGGAACCTCTACGGGACAACCCTTTATGGCGGCGCCAACGGCAAGGGCACCGTGTTCAAGCTCTCCCGCTCCAAGCAAACCTGGAGTGAGACCGTGCTGTATAGCTTTTGCTCGCTGGCGAATTGCGCCGACGGCTCTTATCCGCAAGCGGGCTTGGTTCTCGACAAAACAGGAAATCTTTACGGCACCACCTGCAACAGTTCGTTTGGTGTTCTCAATCTTCCCCCCAACTTTCCCACGTCAGGAACGGTTTTCCAGCTCACGCCTGAGGGTGTGCTCAACGAATTTGCTGAACTGCCGGGATGCTCTCTGGCTCCCTTGATCCTCGTGGACAACACACTCTACGGCACCACTTCGACCGGCGGCCCCTATAACGCAGGAGCAGTTTTTTCTGTCTCGATGCAACCCTTGACCACGACGGAGCTGGCCTCAAGCCTCAGCCCATCGATTTATGGGCAGCCCGTAAGCTGGACTGCGACGGTGACACCCACAGGCTCGATCCCGCCCACCGGAAACGTGAATTTCACGTGGGCTGGCAACAGCATTGGCACCGCCGCGCTCAACGCCAGCGGTGTGGCGACGCTCACCAGGTCCAATCTGAACGCCGATTCCTACCCCCTGATTGCGGTTTACAAGGGCGATGCGAACAATGCCCCCAGCACTTCCGCCATCTTGAACCAAGTCGTAACGCAAACTACAAGCTCAGCCACGATCAGCGCATCGCCCAACCCATCCAACCCAGGCCAGCCCGTGACTTTCACCGCCCGGATCACTTCGCCAACCGCGACCCCGACCGGCCCCGTGACTTTCACGGCAGGGAACTCCGTACTCGCGACCGTCGAACTGAGCGGCGGCAAGGCTACGTTCACCACCTCGGCGTTGCCGGCGGGCTCAACCACCGTGACAGTAACGTACCCATGGAACTCAGACATCTCTGCAAGTTCGGCCTCGGTAATCCAAACCGTCCAGGAGTCCGGAACACACGAGCAATCGCACACAGTCCTGACCACATCAGAGTCACCTTCGCTTGTCGGGCAACCGGTTACGTTCACGGCGACCGTAACATCCAAGTCCGGCACGATTCCGAATGGGGAATTAGTGACGTTCAAGATCGGCAACACCGTGATCGGTACGGGCACGACCGCTGGTGGCATCGCTGCGTTCATAACTTCCTCACTGAAGGCGAGCGAGTACGATGTCGCAGCGACTTACGCCGGGGATGCTGTATTCGCGAGCAGTACCGGCACAGTGCACCAGACGGTGCAACTGGCCCCGACTGCCACGTCCCTCAGTTCCAGCCCTAATCCATCCACCAACGGGCAAACCGTAACGTTCACAGCACAAGTCACGACCACCGGCCCCAGCGTTCCCACCGGTGTGATTGTTTTTCAGGGAACAAGCCGCGACGGTCGGACCGAGCCGCTGATCGCTGGCGTCGCAACTCTTACAATGCCTCTGTTCAGCACGTCGTCAGTCACCGCAAATTACGTCGGCGACGGCTCCAACGCCAAAAGCGTATCGCCCGCGGTCGATCAAGTGGTTGGCCCTCTTTTCCCCACGACGACAACCTTAACGTCCAGCTTGAACCCGTCGACCTACCAGCAAACCGTATTTCTCACCGCAACCGTAACCTCGGGCGCGAGCGTCCCGCCCAGCGGCACAGTTCGATTCCGTGGGGCTGGCGGAGTTGACGTGAATGCGATTCTGACCAATGGCGTCGCTGTCCTCGGTTCGGCTAAGATGGACCCCGGAGATCACACTCTCACCGCGCACTACGTGGCGCAATCCCCTTGGGGAGAGAGCGAGTCGCAGCCTCTCCTCCAGATAGTGAATCGGGCCCCTACTACCACGACTCTCGTTTCCTCCCCTAACCCGGCGCTGTTTGGTCAGCCCGTCACCATCACAGCCTCTGTCGCACCCCCCGCCGGCGATAGCGGCCCCACTGCGGGCGAAGTAACATTTTTCGCGGGAGGGAAGCAGATCGGCGAACGCCCAGTGAGTAACCCGGTCATACAAGCTACAACTCTGCCTGCCGGTTCCACCACCATCACCGCATCCTACAATGGCACCGAGCTTTTCAGCGGCAGCGTGGGAACACTGGCCCAGACGGTGAATCCGCTTTCCACGACCACCACCGTGACCTCCTCCAAGAATCCCTCGCGGCAGGGTGAGAATGTCACCTTTGTAGCCACCGTTACCGCGACCTCGAGATACGTCCCCCAGGGCACCGTAACATTTACGGCCGGAGCGGCCACGCTCGGCACGGTCGGCCTCAATGGCACCGCGGCGAGACTTACGAATTCAACCTTGCCCGTAGGCTCTACAACCGTGACGGCGACCTACAACGGGAATGCGGATTTCACCGGCAGTTCGGGCATGATGACCCAAACTGTTGGACCCTGAGAAGCCGGGAGGGATATAGACTGGATAGTCGCAGTGTCCGATAACAGGTATTATGTAAAGCGACGGGACGGAGTGAATGGCAGGTGTTGCGAGGCGCCGCTTCCTAGGCGGCGCGAAACCGGCGACTGGGCCCGCCGCTACATCTTATACTTCCCCAGATCTTCGTCGTTCAGTCCTTCGAGGTACTTGCGCAGTTCTTCCGCGGTAACACGATCCGACATGTTCGCCGCCTGCTTGGAGTTCTTCAGCACCACTTCATCCACAAAGATCGGACAATCCACCCGCAGCGCCAGCGCCAGCGCATCCGAGGGTCGCGAGTCGATGCTGATCACCTCGCCGCTCCGCTCCAGCCAGATCACGGCATAAAACGTATCTTCGCGGAGCTCCGTCACTACAACCTTATGCACCTGCGTCTCCAGCCCGGTCAGCACATTCTTGATCAGGTCATGCGTCATCGGCCGCGGCGTGTTCACTTTCTCCATCTCCAGCGCAATCGCATTCGCCTCGTAAACCCCCACCCAGATCGGCAGCACGCTTTCCCCCGCCACATCCTTGAGGATCACAATCGGCATATTCGACACTGGATCCATCAAAAGCCCACGGATCGTCATCTCCACTTCCATTGTGACCTCCTGCGCCGGTGCCAAGCGTTCTTCGCTTCTTATACCACCATTTCGCCTACGAGACTGTTGGGAAAGCTGGCGGTCGCTCTCACCGGGACGTAGCTTCCCAACTTGGGAGTTTCCGACTCCGGGGCCGTGAAATTCAGCGTCTTATTCTGCGAGGTGCGCCCAATCCACTGGCCGCGAGCCTGGTTATGCCCTTCAACCATTACTTCTAAGATTGCGCCTATATATCGCTTGTAAGACGCGATCTGGATCTCCTTCTGCCGGGTCATCAGAACCTCCAGACGGCGGACCTTCTCCTTATCCGGAATCGCGTCCTCCAAAGCCAGTGACGGAGTATTCGGACGCGGCGAGTACTTAAAAGTGAAGACCGAGTCGTAGCCCACCTCGTCCAGCAAAGAGAGCGTATCGGCGAAGTCTTCTTCGGTCTCTCCGGGAAAGCCCACGATGATGTCGCTGGTGATGCTGATGTCGCGCTTTGCTGCCTTCATCCAGGCAATGCGCTCCATATACTGCTCGCGGGTGTAGAGCCGTTGCATGGCGCTGAGCACGCGGTCCGATCCGCTTTGTACCGGCAGGTGCACGTGATCGCAAAGCGTGGGGACGGCGTCGATGGCCTCGATGATGTCGCGTCCGAAATCGCGCGGATGCGAAGTAGTGAACCGCACCCGGCGGATCCCCGGCACTTCGCCCACCGCAGCCAGCAATTCCGCGAAGGTTCTCGTTTTTCCGGAAAATCCTCCACCCGGCTTCCCTGCCGGATCTTTATAAGAATTGACGTTCTGGCCTAGCAGTTGGATTTCCGTATAGCCCAGATCTGCCATCTGGCGCGCTTCCGCCAGCACGGAATCGGAAGTGCGGCTGCGCTCTTTCCCGCGCGTGAACGGCACTACGCAGTAGGCGCAGAACTTGTCGCATCCTTCAATGATGGTTATGTATCCCCGATGAGGATTCGTGCGGGCCGTGAATTCGGTTTCAAAACACTCGTCCGTCTCGCGATCGTCGAGTCCCGTGATGCGAACCAGGCTCTCTGCCCGGGACTTCGAGGCTTCAGTCTTCCCTGCCTCGAGTTGGGCGCCTTCCAACTGCACCAGCATTTGCGGCAGGTTGCGATAGCTGGCCGATCCGCACACCAGTGACACATGCGGGGCGCGCTCGAAAATCCTTTCGCCTTCCTGTTGGGCCACGCAGCCGAGCACCCCAAACTTCTTGCCCTCTTTTTGATACTTCTTGTAGTCGTTGAGCCGATTGAAAACCTTTTGCTCCGCCTTGTCCCGGATGGAGCACGTGTTGTACAGCACCAGGCCGGCCTCTTCCACTGTCTCCACCTGCCGGTATCCCTCGTTGACTAGCGTGCCAATGACTTTTTCGGAGTCATGGACATTCATCTGGCAGCCGAAGGTCTCGAGGTAAAAGGTCTTGTGCGAAGCGGCAGACATAGACAGAGCCAGTATAAGCGATGCAAGTCAGAGATGCTCGTGTGGGTTGGACACTCCTGTCCGCCTCAAGCGGGAAATGCGGCCGCGCTAAAAATGGTCGACAGCGCCCGGCGAACTCGCGGATGCGTAGTAGCCTTTGCGCGCGTACACGCGAAGCTTGTGACCACCTTTTGCCGCGGTGATGTCGATGGCGCGGAACTGGCCATCGCGTTTGAACAGGGCCGGCTTGTAAGAAACCAGATAGCGGCTGCGGATGACCTGCTGCAGGTCGGCAAGGCTGCTGTCAAGACGGTGAACCGAGCCCGGAGTGAACGCGGCTCCGCCGGTCAACTCGGCTACGGTTGCCAAAGCATGCTCGCCCATCAAAGACTCCGTGGAATGAGTCTGTATCGCTGGATCCGCGAGCGCCTCCATGGTGCTGACGGTGTAGACCGCCACGTCGGCGCGCTGAGCCCGATTGATTGCCTCCTTAAGAGTGACGCTGCTCGAATTGTCTTCGCCATCGCTGATGATCACGAGAACTCTGGCCACGGGCTGGGCCTCAGGGCGGTTGGCCAGTTTTTCAGCCGCGTAGTCAACCGCATCCCAAAGAGCTGTACCACCGGAGGGAACAAGTTTCCCGACGCCCCGGGAAATAAGCTGTTGATCTCCGGTGAAATCCTGCACCAGCAGCACGGAGTTGGCGAAACCAATCAGGAATGCAAGATCATCCGGACCGGTCACAACCTTCTTCAGGAAGTTGGCCGCGGACTCCTGCTCGAACTTGAAGCGCCCCTCGATCGATGAACTAGTGTCGATCAGCAGGCCCAGGCGCAGAGGCAACTCGGACTCATTGCGCAGACCGATTATGGCGGCGGGAAGCCGGTGATCGTCGCGGATCCCAATGTCTCGCGCGGTGAGGTTCGTTACCGGCTTGCGGTGGTCGGTAGCGGTGAAAAATACCGCCACTTCGTCGGCCGAGGCGCGCATGGTAAACCCGGTGTATTTGGACTTGGGAGACTCCGCTTGCGGAGCAGGACCCGCCGCGACGTCGGCCTCGGCTGGAACTGGCGAGACTCTCGTCCCGCAGGCCGGACACTCGGCCTCAGCCTTCGCAGCCGCCTCGGCCTCGGCGATTTGCGCACTTTCCTTTGACTCCTGCATGAGCTTGCGAACACTCTCCGGCAATTGCACGGGACCGGAAGGAGCCTGCGCTGGAACTTCGCTATAGGAGATTTTCAAGTCGGGCGCCGGAGCCGGAGGATGGTCCTGCTGATCCTTAAGCTGCTGAATCATTTGCGCAGCTTGGGCCGCAGCGGGCGACTTGGGATCTTCGCGCAGGAGAGTTTGCAGCTCCTTCTGGGCCTCAGGGATGTTCTCTTGAGCCTCCCAGGCAGCCGCTGCATAGAAATGAACCATAGCAGCGCCGTCGTGTTTGCGGTCATGGACCTGATGAGCGGTTGCGACGGCGGCCGCGTAGTTGTGGTTCATGAACTGTCCGTAAGAGAGGGCGGTGAGCAAAGTAAGATCAAGCGGCGCGATGGCCGAGGCTTTCTGAATCGACTCTTCCGCAGCTGCAAAGTGCTGAAGAGCGAGTTCGGCGCACCCGAGGTTCAAATAGGAATTGGGAAGGTGGTCATCAAGCGCGACGGCTTGGGCGAACTCGGCTCGCGCCTGATCGTTCTTGGCCAAGCCCAGGTAGGCAGTGCCCAGCGCATTGTGCGCCGCGACGAAGCTGGGATAGATCGAAGTAGCTGTGGTCAGGTGCTCTACGGCGCCGGGCAGATCTTTGCGTAGGAGAAGTTGATATCCCTTGTCGAACTCGCGGCGTGCCTTTCCAGGAGCCTTAAGGTCAAGTTTAGAAAGAGCGCCATTCGGGCTTTCCAGCGGGCTGCGGTTCTGACTGTTGATCGAAAACAGGTTCCCGTCCATCGTCGTGGCCTGCACGGCATTGAGCGCTGACGAAGCCATGTTCGTCATGGCTCCGCCCTGCGACGAGGGAAAGCTCAACACTTGCGCGGACGCGGTATAAGACAGGAAAAAAAGGAGGAATAGACGAAACGGCGCTCGGTGGATCATGGTCCTGTGCCCCCGACAGAAGAAACGCACCGGAACGGTGCCAGCCCCTTGGCGACTAGCAGTCTAGTCTTATCCTCTGGGAGGGGGCAATAGCCAAAATTACCAGTCGACGCTTATCGCGATCGCGCGGCTACGTGGCGACGAATCAACTACGAGTGTCGATGGTTTCTCCTCCGTCCACGAAAGCCTGCATCCAGCTCAGCACGAGCTGCCATCCCTGAGCGTGGTTCTTGGCGCCATCGGCAATTCGTGTTTTTCAAGCACCGATGCCCGGCAGACGTCGGCAAAGACCCCATCAAGATGCGGCTCCGCTCCCGACTAGCTCCAGAAACGCCTGGTGCACCCGTGTGTCCTCAGACAGTTCGGGATGAAACGTTGCCGCCATCACCCTTCCCTGCCGCACGGCCACCGGGTCCTTCCCTTCGGTCGCGATCACTTCCACGCCCGCGCCTACGCGCTCGATCTTCGGGGCGCGGATAAACACCATTTCGAGCGGAGACTCTCCCGACTTCGCGGAAACGAACCGGCCTTGCCGGATGGAGCTGTCGAGTTGTCGTCCGTAAGCATTTCGCCGAATCCCGATGTCGATCGCTCCCAGCCCGGCCTGCTTCGGATTCTCCACTTCAGTTGCCAGCAGGATTGCTCCCGCGCAGGTGCCAAAAGTCGGCTTGGCGTGCACGAACTCTTTCAGCTTTTCAAAACCCGCTTCTCCCAGCAAGTTCAGGAATGTGCCCGACTCCCCTCCCGGAATCACCAGCGCGTCGACCTCGTCCAGTTGCTCGGGCTTTTTCACGAGCAGAACTTTGGCTCCCAGCTCTTCGAGCCGGCGGCGGTGCGCGTCGAAGTCGCCCTGCAGCGCTAGAACACCGATGATCATCCTGGTTTGATTTTACCGGAACAGTAGAGCCGGACACTCTAAACAGCAGAACTGCGAGTGCGGCTGGGCTCGCACCGAAATTCCAGCTTGACAAGCGGTGCGACGCTCGTTATATTACCAGATAGTTATGGAACTCAACGGTTATGTACAATCTTCGGCTCGCCTGGATGCCACCTTCGCGGCCCTGGCCGATCCCACGCGCCGAGCCATCCTGGCCCGACTGGCCAAAGGCGCGGCTTCGGTAACAGACCTGGCGGAGCCCTTCGCCATGAGCCAGCCTGCCATTTCCAAACACCTCAAAGTGCTAGAACAGGCTGGCCTGATTTCACGCGGACGAGACGCGCAACGGCGTCCGCGCCGCTTGGAAGCCCGCCCGCTTCGCGACGCCACGCAATGGCTGGAGCACTACCGCCAGTTCTGGGAAGCGCAGTTCCAGCGCCTCGATGCTCTGCTGCACGAACTGCAAACCGGTGGAGAAAAACCGGGAAAGAGAAAAGCACGCTCTCAAAAAAAAAGCGCCCTTAAAGGAGATAAGCAATGAAAAACAGTGGAACGTTCAACATTACCGCCCACGGCGACCGCGAGATCGTGGTGACGCGGCCTTTCGATGCGCCGCGACGGCTGGTATTCGACGCTTACACCCAACCGCAGCTGGTCAAGAGGTGGTTGCTGGGGCCCGATGGATGGTCGATGCCGGTATGCGAAATCGACCTGAGGCCCGGCGGCAAGTACCGCTATGTCTGGAGAAGCGATAGCGACGGACGAGAAATGGGCATGGGCGGCATTTATCGCGAAGTGTTGGCGCCCGAGCGGGTTGTTTTCACCGAGGTCTTCGACGAGGCGTGGTACCCAGGTGAGGCCGTCGACACCATCGTTCTGGTGGAGAGGGAGGGCAAGACTACGCTAACCCAAACGATCTTGTACAACTCGCGCGAGACGCGCGATGCCGTGCTTAAGTCTCCGATGCAGACCGGCCTAACCGCAAGCTTCGACCGGCTGGAGAACCTGTTCCCTGCGCTGCGGCGTGAAGCCTTGAGCGCGTAACCAGAAAACACAAAGGAGAACGTATGCAAAAGATCAGGCCATTCCTATGGTTCGATAACAACGCCGAAGAGGCGATGAACTTTTACACGTCGATTTTCAAGAATTCGAAAATGAGGGAGATCCGGCGCTACGGAGACGCCGGACCCGGGCCCAAAGGCTCGGTCGTGTCGGGGTCGTTTCAGATCGAGGGCCAGGAATTCATGGCGTTGAATGGCGGTCCGCACTTCAAGTTCACGCCGGCAATCTCGTTCTTTGTGGATTGCGAAACCCAACAAGAAGTGGACGACCTGTGGGAGAAGCTCTCGGCAGGTGGTGAACTCATGCAGTGCGGCTGGCTGAAAGACAAATTCGGAGTGTCATGGCAGATCGTTCCCAAGGCTCTCGGCGAATTGCTGGGCGACAAAGATCCTCAGAAATCGCAAAGAGTAATGAAGGCCATGATGAAGATGATCAAGATCGACGTGGAGGGTCTCAAGCGCGCGCACGAGGGCAAGGAATAATTAAGAAATCCCACCCAGCCTGTTTCTTGTTGTCAACCGCGCCCTTTTCACCATAGTCTTCTTACTTCCCTCTGGAGGAAGAATACCTATGGCCACGCTGCGCCATCTCACATTGCTCGTGCTTGCATGTTGCTCGCTCGCTGGAGTGCTCCAGGCTCAACAGGCACAATCAGGACAAGAAAATCAAGCACCCACTCTCGCCCTCCACGCCGGGCGCCTGATCGATGTCCGCACCGGCACCGTTTCGACCAACGCCTATATCCTGCTCGCAAAAGACCGCATTCTTCGCATCGCTGACTCTGCTCCCGCCGGCGTGCGTGTGCTTGATCTCTCCAAATACACCGTCGTACCCGGCCTGATCGATTCTCACGCCCATGTGCTGGGCAATCCCAAAGATCAATCCTCCACTTCGAGCCTGCGCATGTCTTCGCCGCAGAAGGCAATCTGGGGAGTTCGCAACCTGCAAGTCTGGCTCGACCACGGATTCACCGCCATGCGCGACGCCTGCGAGAGCGACGCCTCCTACGGGCAGCTCGCACTTCGCGACAGCATCAATAAAGGACTGATCCGCGGCCCTCGCATGGTTTCCGCCGGAGGCTGCATCTCCCTGAACGGCGGACACGGCGATGGCAACGTCCTCGCTCCCGACGCCGGCTTGCCCCGCGGCCCGAACATCGCCGACACGGTGGACGAAATCAGCGACGTCGTTCGCCGCGACATCAAGTACGGCGCAGACTGGATCAAGCTCATGGCCACCGGCGGCGTCATGGACCCAATCAGCGACTATCGTGTCCAGGAACTCAGCGAAGAGCAAATGGCCAAAGCAGTTGAACTCGCGCACCGCGCCGGCAAAAAAGTAATGGCACACGCCGAAGGAACCGAGGGCATCAAAGCCGCAGTTCGCGCCGGCGTCGACTCCATCGAGCACGGCACCGTAATGGACGAAGAAGGAGCGCGCCTGATGGAACAACACGGTACCTGGCTCGTTCCCACGCTCTACTGCTTTCAGCACGACATGGTGACCGGACCCTCGCAGGGACGCGACCCCGTCAGCTTCGCCAAAGGCGTCGCCATTCTCAAAGAGCAAGAGCCAGCCTTCCATCGCGCTCTGGCTCATCATCTCAAAATTGCTTATGGCATCGATGACGATCCCGACTTCGTCTCCAAGGAGTTCGGAGCCCTGGTAAAAGGCGGCATGACCCCTCTCGATGCCCTCCGCGCCGCTACCATTAACGGCGCCGAACTCACCGGGCGCGCCAATGACATCGGCACCATCGAACCCGGCAAGTTCGCCGACATCGTTGCGGTAGATGGCGATCCCCTAGCCGACATCACCGTGATGGAGAAAGTTGTTTTCGTGATGAAAGGCGGCGAGGTTTATCTGGATAACTCGAAGTGACCCTGCCTTCGCGCCGTGTATCTTTACCTCCTCTTCGGACACACCGCGCACCGCACCGCCAGCTCCTCGCATCGGCATCGCTTCGGAATATCCGCTCGCCCTCGCGCCTTCTCCGAACACTCCAGCAGGCACCACGCCTCCCGGTATTTCTCAAACATCCCCTGGCTTCTCGGACCGTAGTTAAAATGCACCGTCGCCCGCGGAACAAACGCATCCGCCGGCACCACATACCACAGATTCTCTTTGATCACATACGCTGCCAGAAAATCGATGTCCTCCAGCGTATAAAGTTCCCCGCTGCTGCCGGCCGCCTTCGCATCACATCGCGTCCCCCGGTGGCTGGTCGCGCATTTCACCTGCACCTTCCACAGCCGCCGCCTACCCTCCACCGCAAAGTCATAAGGACGGCTATCTCCCCACGGCTTCAACACGGGAAACCCCAGCATCGTCACCGTCGCCAGAAACACAGCCTCCACCGCCTCGCCCAGCGGCTTGCGCTCAGGCATGCCAACAGCGTGTATCTCAATGATCTCTTCCCTCTTACTTGGTCGTTGATCCGATTCTTCCAGCACAAAACCCTCCTCAGGAAAAAAACCCAAAAAAAAGCGCAGCCATTTCGGCCGCGCCAAGACCGCCCCATATGTAAGTTAGTATTGCCGACGTCATGTAGTCCGGGATTGTCATCCCGAGCGCAGCGAGGGACCCTGGTTTCCCCAAAGCTACCGATGCAGTTGCCCACACCAACCGCCAGCAGCACCGTGGAAGAGCGGCGCTTCAGCGCCGCGTCAGCCCTCAAGGAAAGAATGGGGCTTTAGCCCCCGACCCCGACATCCGGTTCACCACCGGAGGCCGCGTCGCCCGCGTCTTCCACCCCTCCGCACCCCAAACATTGTCATCCCGAGCGAAGCGAGGGACCCTGGTTTCCCCGCCTCAAACAAAAAGCGCAGACCGGGAAGGCCTGCGCTTCAATTTCGACTCTATATTCTTATTATATCAACCCGCATAAGGCGATTGGGACATGTTACCCAACTTTATTTCTCCCCTCGAATCAACAACATGAGCCAAAAACCTCGCCCTCAGCCTCTTGACAAGATTTTGCCGGAAAAGAGAAAGCCCCACTACGCGCCAGCGCGCGAAGTGGGGCCCGGTGTGTGACGTGTTGTGAACCGCAGAAGCTAGTGGGACGCGCCCGCGCCCTCGCAAGTCTTCGAAATGTGCTTAAAGGTGCTGATCTCGAGGGTTGGGCTGGCTGGACTCATCGCGCCGATGTCCGACGATCCGGAGGCCGAACTCGCGGTCCCGGTCACCTTAATTTCGTGGCCGACATGGTCGCTCAACTTCGAGGTGTCTCCGGTCAACTGAAACGACTTGCCATTCTTATCAGTCAGCATGTAGTTCCCGCCCGAGCTGCTCAAACAACCTTTCACGGTCTCCTGCCCTCCGCTTCCGCTAGTTCCCTGGCTCGGAGAAGTTTGCGCTGCGGCCCATGACACGCCGAGCAACAGCACCGAAAACAGCAGCAGATGTCGCATAAAGAACCTCCTATTCATTATGACGAAACGGCGCAACATCGCTCTTGGAACGTGAATTAAGCTGATGCCTATCTAATACAAATTTTCGGCCCCGGCGCAGGCAGGCGCAATACAGCGATTGCCCGAGGCACCCGGCCCCATGACGTCGAGGGTTGATAATCGAAGGTTGATATTTGAAATTCAGTGACCGTCAAGCGGATGCGGCGTGGTATCGGCATCCACCAGTCCCATAGCCCACTTAATCGCTTCGGTATACATCTTTTGTAGCGCAGGATTGTCCCAGTTTTCCGGGACATGGCCCAGACTCGAGTAATACACGCGGCCCTTGCCATAGCTTTTGGCCCAGGTCACGGCGAAATCTCCATCCCTGCGGTGGACGTTCTTGTTCTTCAGGTCGAGCTTCGTGGCGTCCAAACGCATCAAAACCCGAACCTTGTCCCGGGAATAATCTTTGAGCTGGTAAATTTCATCACGCAGCACGAACGAACGTGGCCACTGCTGCATCCCCGGAAAGCTGGGGTCTTCAACCACAATCGGCGCGTCAAACGTTCCCCACGGATGTTCGTCATAGTACCCGCCGATCATCTCCCCATATTCCGGCCATGAGGTAAAAGTAATGGCCGCGCTGTGTACGCCGACAAAGCCTTTCCCGTCGTCATGCACGAAAGAAATAAAATCCGCCTTCTGCTGCGCATCCATCTCCAGGTCGCCACCGGTAAAGAAAAGCACGGCATCGAAGTCGTTAAGATTTTTAGCGTTGTATTCCAGCTTCCTCTTCGTCAGCGCCTCGGTGTCGGTGCGGATGGTCGTCTCCCAGAGCCCGCTTTCATTTCCCAGCCGCTCAATCGTAGCCATCGCATGCGAAACCGCCTGGTGGCGATACCCTTTCTCCTCGCCAATCACCAGCAATTGCTTTTTAGGATGGACGGATTGTGCCACGCAAAGACAGCAAGCCATCAACAAGAGGAGGAAAACTGTCAGGCGAAATTTCACAACATTGCACACAACTTTACTGTATCGGAGCCGGAGCGCCATGGACCACCCCAACTCTTTGTCATTCCGACGCGCGAGCGGAGCGAGGCCGGATTCTTAAGTATATTTATTACCGCCGCGAATCCGGCGGAACCATGTTGTTGGCGCGATAGTACACCACCAGCTGACCGTAGTGCTCGGCGCTGTGCTCGATGGCGAACATCCGGAGGTCGGAATTGTGTGCATCTTCTTCCCCAGTCTCGACGTTTTATCCAACCCCGCGTCGCCCTGCTGCTGAATCACAGCCGCTCCGTCGGCGACCGCCTCCTGAACGAACTTCACCACGTCGGCTTTGGTCTTGAAAGCTTCACGCGCTGGGTTGTCACCTTCGCCAAAGTCGGGCCCCACGTTTGACCCGGCAGCTGCGCGGATCGCGATGAAATCGAGTGCGGCAAGGTCCAGAAGATTCAGCGCGAAAGTACGCTCATCTTTCTGCAATTTATAGTCATACTTGTCTTCTGGAAAATCCTGGGCCATGGCGATCAGTTTATTTCCGATATCGTTCCACCGAGCCAGCGTTTCGTCGGCCCGGGAAGGCGCGGGAATGGGTGTTTGATTTTGCGGTTGGGATTGAGCGTAGAGGCCGGTTCCGAGAACGGTGAGCAGAGCCAGCGCAATTAACGTACGCGACGATCGCTTCATAGTGACGCTCTCCTTTGGATTTGAAGTCGGAGTTTCATGGGCACCCTCCCGGCATGCTTCTTCGAGATCCAAATACTAGACGGAAACAGATACGCGGCGTTAGCAGACCTGGCGCTGAATTTAGGCTGAGCACGGCCTACCTCGGCAACCGCCGCCGAAGCGTCGCGCGGCCCCCGGAAAGAATGGGAAACGTCCCGTCGCTCCCAGGATCCCTTGTCATTCCGACGCGCAGCGAAGCGAGGCAGGAGAAATCTGCTTCCCCTCGCAGGATCTCGTCCCCTCCAAGTTTTGTCATCCTGAGCGGAGCAAGAGCTTGCGCGCACAGCGCAAGCTCTTGCGCAGTCGAAGGACCCCTGATAGCCGGAATTTTCTATTTCTTGCGCCACCGCTGAAATGGCACCGGGATCAAAAGCCGCTCTCCGCACTTTGTCATCCTGAGCGAAGCAGGAGCTTGCGCGCATAGCGCAAGCTCTTGCGTAGTCGAAGGACCCCTGCAATCTAGCAATCACTCATGGTGCCGCAGGGAGTTCTCTCAACGAACCTGAGAGCTCAGTGCGGGATCCTCCCTTTCGGGCGGGTGGCCCATCCTTTCGCGTCCTTTGCGAAAGGGTGGGAGCCCGGAGCCCCGGCCGCGTAGGCCCTTAGTTTGAGGAATCCCGGAAATCTCCCGATTCGAAGAAGCGCGAAAGGCGACCACCCTTTCAATGACGAACCCAGCAGCACCATGGAAGAGCGGCGCTTCAGCGCCGCGTCGAACCCTACCAGCCCCTCGTCTGCAGCATCTGCGCCTCATCCAGCCCAGCCACGGCCAGCCCCTTCATCGCTCCAGCCAGATCCTCGCTGACTTCAAGTAACACTTTAGGGTCTTGATAGTGCGTCGCGGCCTTGACGATGGCCCGTGCGCGCTTCTCCGCCTCCACAGGATCGGCGAAGGTGGTGGAATCTTTCATAAAGATGCCGCTGCCAACGAACACAGCTTCGGCGCCGAGCTGCATCACCAGCGACGCGTCGGCAGGAGTGGCAATGCCTCCCGCCGAAAAATTCGGCACAGGCAGCTTCCCTGTCTTGGCGACCATCTTGATTAGTTCATAAGGCGCGCCATGTTCTTTAGCCTTGGCGTAAAGCTCCTCCTCGCCGAGCACGGTCAGGATTTTCATCTCCTGCACAATCTGCCGGATGTGCTTAACGGCGTGGACCACATCCCCGGTCCCAGCTTCCCCCTTAGTGCGGATCATGGCCGCGCCCTCAGCAATACGCCGCAAAGCCTCCCCAAGATTCCGCGCCCCGCAAACGAACGGGACGCTGAAGGCATGCTTGTCCACATGATGAGCCTCGTCAGCAGGCGTAAGCACTTCAGACTCGTCAATGTAATCGACCCCCAGCTCCTGCAAAATCTGCGCCTCCGCAAAATGCCCGATGCGGCACTTCGCCATAACCGGGATCGACACGGTAGCCATAATCTCCCGAATCTTCTTCGGAGAAGCCATCCGCGCCACCCCGCCCTCCGCGCGAATCTGCGCCGGCACCCGCTCCAGCGCCATCACCGCCACCGCCCCTGCCTTCTCAGCAATAGCAGCCTGCTCAGCGTTCGTGACGTCCATAATTACGCCGCCCTTTAGCATTTCGGCTAAACCGGTCTTTAGGCGGAGGCTGGTGTTTCCATTGTTCTGGGAGCTGCCGTTGTTTTGGGACATGGTGGACTCTTTTCTGGAGATGGGCTTCGGCTCTCGAGCTGCGGCGAAGCTGCTTTTATTTTACAGCGCCTTTGGGATTCGCGGTACCCCCGGGGGCGGCTGCGGCCCTCGCACGGGCTATCGTGCGACGTACTTTTTGAACATCTTTTCGGGGTCGATTGCGATGAAGATGCCGCGGCTGCGGGCGAGGACTTCGTCTTTGTCGTTTAAGATTTCGGCGGCGTTGACGTGAGTTCGTCCCCGGACTTTGATCTCGCGGCCTTCGACTCGGAGTGGCTTGTGCAGCGGGACCGGTTTGAGATATTCGACGGTCATTTCGCGAGTTAGGGCGACTACGTGATGGAGCTTGTTTACTTTGCCCATGGCGTCGTCGAGGATGGAGGCGATGATGCCGCCGTGGCAGTGGCCGGGAGGTCCGGTGTAGCGACTGCTCAGGCGGAAGCGGCAGACGAAGGTCTGGCGATCTTCGTCGAGGATGAACTTGAGACGCATGCCGCCGGGATTGTTCATGCCACAGACGAAGCAGTTATTCTTCTGCATCTTGACGTAGCGGGTGTCGTGGCCTTGAGGCTTGCTAGGCATGGCGATGATTTTAACCTGCCGTCCGGTTCAGGGAGTGTGTCGTAGACTGGGTGCGGTTTGGACTAGGGATGGCGGATAGGGGAGCTTTTGACCGCAAAGGTCGCCAAGAACGGCCGCGAAGGACGCAAAGGAAAGCAGGAACAAACTGAGGCGGATTCTTCTATCTTGGTCGAGTGGGAAGGATAGTGCGTGGAGCCTTCATGTGCTTCGACGGAGCGCGGAGTATGAAGTGGTGGGGTTGCTGACTACGTTTAATGGTGAGGCGGATCGGGTTGCCATGCATGCGGTGCGGCGCGAGTTGGTGGAGCGGCAGGCTGCGGCTGCTGGACTGCCGCTTTGGTCCGTGCCGCTGCCGTGGCCTTGCTCGAATGAAGAGTATGAAGCGCTGATGGCTCGGGCCTGCGCCAAGGCGGTTGCCGAAGGGATAGAAGGAGTGGCGTTTGGAGATTTGTTTCTCGAGGATGTGCGCGCCTATCGAGAGAAGCAGATGAAAGGCACGGGGCTGGAGCCAATATTTCCGGTGTGGGGGCTGGCGACGCGAGCTTTGGCGAAGGAGATGATTGCGTCGGGAATGCGAGCGAAGCTGACTTGCGTCGACACGGAAAAGCTCGACCGGTCTTTTGCGGGGCGCGAGTTCGATGCAGCCTTGCTTTTGGATCTGCCGAAGGAAGTGGATCCGTGCGGCGAACGCGGGGAATTTCATTCTTTTGTTTATGCCGGGCCTATGCTGAATGCGATGCTGCCGGTTTCAGTGGGCGAGACCGTGGTGCGCGATCAGTTTGTTTTTGCGGATTTGATTCCGGCATGAGGGTTCTTGTGTGTGTTGAGCCGGCAGCGGAGTAGCTTGCCGGGAAAAGTCGAGCTTCGCTCGATTGGACAGCCGGGGGCGGCTGTCCCCACATAACCGTTTTGGCACGCTGCCTCGTAACTCGATTGCAATATCCTCAAGCGGCTGTGGTAAACTCGCCGCCGACTGTTGCTCTCGCTGTTCGGCATGACAACAGTCGTGGAGAAATCGCTGAGTGTGGTTCCGTCTCGGGGAGGACTGAGGAATGGGCCTCGCGCTACTGGTCATTATCTGGCTGATCACTTTGGCCAGCACGTACTTTTTTGTCGCGAAGACCTGGTGGCTGCCGGTGGGGGCTTCCGCAGCCGCGGGCTTTATCGACAAACAACTTGCGCTGACATTTGTGCTGATGGGAATTATTTTTGTGGCCGCGCAACTTACCCTCGGCTACTTTGCGTGGAGATACCGGGAACAGCCTTCTTCGCCTCCGGTGGATTATTCGCACGGCAATATAAAACTGGAAGTGGTGTGGACGGTGCTGACCACGGTTCTCTTCGTGGGCCTGAACCTGATGGGGAGTAGCGTGTGGGCTGCGCAACGCTTCGACCAGGCGGGACCGGGGGCGGTGCAGGTTGAAGTTACCGGGATGCAGTTTGCCTGGTACTTCCGCTATCCCGGGCCAGATGGAAAGTACGCGCGAACGAGCGTGAAGCTGATGGACCCTTCGGCGGGCGGGGATGCGGCGGTTGGGCTTGATCCTTCAGACCCTGACGCCAAAGATGATGTGGTGACCGGCACGATGTTTCTGCCGGTGGACCGGGAAGTGGACTTGAGTTTGCGATCGGTCGATGTGATCCATAGCTTCTTTGTCCCTTCGTTGCGCTTCAAGCAGGATGCAGTGCCCGGACTTGACATTCACATGCACTTCAAGCCGACCGCGATTGGCGAGTACGAGATTGTGTGCGCCGAACTCTGCGGCTTAGGTCACTACAAGATGCACGGCATGGTACACGTGGTCAGCCAGGAAGATTTTGACAAGTGGCTGGCGGCACGGGAGGCGGAGAAACAATAAATGGCAACCGCAGCTACGGTTCATGCGCACGCTCCTCAGGGGTTTATTCGCAAATATATTTTTAGCCTCGATCACAAGGTTATTGGCCTTCAATATTTCTTTCTGGCGCTCACGGCGGTATTTGTCGGGATGTTTCTTTCGCTGCTGATGCGCATTCACCTGGTCTGGCCCACGGCCGTGTTGCCGCTGGTGGGCGAGATCAAGCCGGAGACCTATCTCAGCCTGCTCACCATGCACGGCACGATCATGGTGTTCTTTGTGCTGACCACGGCGCCGCAGGGGGGATTTGGAAATTATTTTCTGCCAATTCAGATCGGGGCGCCGGATATGGCGTTCCCCGTCCTGAACATGCTTTCGTTCTGGACGACTTTTGTGGGTTTCGTGGTGATCATCGCCGCCTTCTTCGTTTCGGGCGGAGCACCGTTGCATGGGTGGACGGGCTATCCGCCACTGAGCGCACTGCAATCCGCGGGGCCGGGCGAAGGGCTGGGAGCGGATCTTTGGATCACGAGCATTGCGATCTTCTGTTTAGCCTCGCTGATGGGCGCGTTGAATTTTCTGACGACGACGCTCGATATGCGGGCCAAGGGCATGACGATGATGCGCATGCCGTTGACCGTGTGGTCATGGTTCATCACGGCGATTCTTGGATTGCTGGCGTTCGGCGTGCTGCTCTCGGCGGGGATACTGTTGCTGATGGATCGCAATCTTGGAACCAGCTTTTATGTTCCGCTGGTGGTTGTGAACGGGCAGATCATGGGGCACAAGGGCGGGTCGCCTTTGCTCTGGCAGCATCTGTTCTGGTTCTTCGGGCACCCTGAGGTCTACATCGCGATTTTGCCGGGCATGGGTGTGACGTCGCAGATTCTGTCGACGTTCTCGCGCAAGCCGATCTTCGGCTACAAGGCCATGGTGTACGCGATGCTCGCCATCGGGTTTTTGGGATTCATGGTGTGGGGCCACCACATGTTCATGAGCGGCATGAGCCCGTATTCGGCTTTTGCCTTTTCGCTGCTGACCATGTGCATCGGAGTGCCTTCGGCGATCAAGACATTTAACTGGCTGGGAACGATGCATAAGGCGCGCATCCGGTTCCAGACGCCGATGCTGTATGCCATCGGCTTCGTT
The DNA here is from genome assembly GCA_963827005.1 of uncultured Acidobacteriaceae bacterium. Taxonomy (GTDB): domain Bacteria; phylum Acidobacteriota; class Terriglobia; order Terriglobales; family Acidobacteriaceae; genus Sulfotelmatobacter. The sequence continues at coordinate 429,377 of CAWGZD010000001.1, read as the reverse complement.
TCCCTTTTTGTCTCCGGCGGGTTGAGTGGTCCGTTCCTGGCACAGCCGGTGCTCGACATTCAATTGCACGACACCTACTTCGTCGTCGGTCACTTTCACCTGATCATGGGCGTGGCGGCGATCTTCGGAATGTTTGCGGCAACCTACTACTGGTTCCCGAAGATGTTTGGACGGATGATGAATGAGACGTGGGGCAGAATACATTTCTTCATCACGCTCGTCGGGACTTACGCCATCTTCATGCCGATGCACTATCTCGGGATCGCCGGGGGAACGCGCAGGTATTCGCAATATACGGAAGTGGCGTATCTGGCGAAGTTGCAGCCGATTCACCAGTTCATGACGTACGCGGCGATTATTACGATCGCGGCGCAGTTCATTTTTGTCATCAACCTGTTCTGGAGCATGTTCAAGGGTCCGAAGGCGAGCGATAACCCTTGGGAATCGACGACTCTGGAATGGACGACCGCGACGCCTCCTCCGCACGACAATTTTGGCGGCGTGACACCGGTGGTGCATAACGGTCCTTATGAGTATGGGGTTCCGGGGGCGGCGCGGGACTTCGTGATGCAGACGGATCCGGCGGTGGGAGGCGGGCACTGACAACGAACGCGGTGAGTGAAGGCGGAGAGTCCGACACCGCAGGCAAGTTGCACAGGTCCTTCGCTTCGCTCAGGATGACAAAGTTTTATTGATGACAGGGCTTTTCTAAGTTTATGGCGACGTTGACTTCCAGCACTCCGATGAACCAGTTGGGCCGCGGAGGGAGTGTGCCTACGCTGCCGAACGGTGGGGATGGCGGAGGACCTCCGGATTCGGGGTTGCCGAATTATGGGGCGCGGCTGCGGCGGGCGCGGCTGGGAATGATCTGCGCGATCGCGACGGTCAGCATGATTTTTGTTTCTCTGACCAGCGCTTACGTGGTGCGGCGGGGTCTGCCAACTTTCGACGGAACAACCAATAGTTACGTCCGCGACTGGGGCGAGGTGCAACTGCCGTGGCTGTTGCTGGCGATTAATACGGCGATCCTGTTGTTCAGCACCTTGACCATGGAAGGGGCGCGGCGAGGTATTGCGCGACGCGCGGCTCTGGCTCCGCTACGGTCGATTCCAGGGGTTTCTCTGGGGCGGGAGCGGAGTTTTCCGTGGCTGGGTGTGACGGTGGTTCTGGGTTTGGGATTTCTCGTCGGGCAGTGGCTGGCCTGGGGCGAACTGAAGAGCCGGGGGTTCTTCGTCAACACGAATCCTGATAGTTCCTTCATTTATCTGTTGACGGCGGCGCATGCGGTGCATCTCGCTGGGGGGATTCTTGCGTTGGTGTGGGCGGGCGTGGCGTCTCTGCGACATAAGGCGATCGAAGGGCGGCGGATTGTGGTGGACGTCGCGGCATGGTACTGGCATTTCATGGCGGTGTTGTGGATTTACGTATTTGCTCTTCTCGCGCTAGCGCGATAACCGGAAAGGGGAAATTGGGGAATGGCTGACGCTGCGCTGCAACATAACGCCGCTGCCGGGCACGGAGCCGCAGGGGAGTATGAAGCTCCGCTGTTCGGGGCTTACTCGAAAAAGGTAGGCATGTGGCTGTTTCTGGCCTCGGACTCGCTGACGTTCGGTGCCCTGCTGTTTGCCTTCAGCTACAACCGAATTTATACGGTGTGGCCGACGCCGTTTGGCAAGGACAGCATCATCAATGCGACGGTGATGACGGCGTGCCTGCTATCGAGTTCCCTCACCATGGTGCTGGGCGTGTTTGCGGCGCAGCGGGGCGACCGAGCCCGGACGCGGCTGTGGCTGCTGGCCACCATGGCGTTCGGGACGGCGTTCATAGTATTGCACGGGATGGAGTGGACGAAGCTGATCCATGAAGGGCTGAGCTTGCCGGGATTTCCGAAGCCTGCGGGACAGGAGAATGGGGAGTTTGCCAAGATTTCTACGGGCGTGCCGCAGTTCGCGGCAACGTTCTTCGGGCTGACTGCCATGCATATGCTGCACGTCACGATCGGGGTGATTTATTTAGGCGTGGTGGCGCTGCGGAAGTGGTTTCTGCCGATTCTGGGCGTGATCTGGCTGGGGGCGTACCTGGCGATCCCGTCGGACAATGTCTTTCACTACGGAGTGCACGCGCTGCTGCTGGGATTGATTGTGGCGAGCATTATTCTTTTTCTCAAGCCGAAGGATTATGACGCGCATGATGTTGAAGTCTCGGGATTGTATTGGCACTTTGTGGATCTGGTGTGGATGTTTATCTTTCCGCTGGTCTATTTGATGTCGACGAAGGTTTAGGGTTTGCAGTGGGGGTGGAAACTCCGGCGGTTGGGCGGCGCACGCAAAGTTGCATGGGTCCTTCGCGCGAAGAACGCGCTTAGGATGACAACGTGAGTGAGGGGAAACGCGATGCACGACGTGGCTAAGCATGACGATAGTAAGGGGCAGTATTTCTGGGTGTGGGGCGCGCTGCTGGTTCTGACTGGGGTGGAGGTCTGGCTGGGTTACCGGCAAGTCTTCGAGCCGCTGCGCATGCTGCAGGTGCTGCTGGTGCTGTCGGTGATCAAATCGGCGTTGATCATCGGCTACTTCATGCATTTGAAGTTTGAAAAGCCGCTGATGCGCTGGTTGCTGGTGGTGTCGGTGACGGCTTGCTTTGTGATTATGTACTTTTTCTTCTTTCCGGACGCGGACCGCGTTCAACCGCCGCCGAAAGGCGTAGGGATCGGACAAGTATCGTGACCCTTCTTCGCAATTCGCTCTTAATCCTTCTGATATCTGGCTCGCTCTGGACAGCGCCCGCTCTCGCTCAGGGCTGCGCGATGTGCAATGCGAATGCGCGGAGCACGCCGAAAGAAGGTCAGCGGGCGCTGAACCGGGCCGTGCTGGTGCTGCTGCTACCTCCGATCGGGATCATGGTGTTTGGGTTTGGGCTGGCTTTCCGGTATGGAAAGCGGCGCGATCAGGATCCGGACTAGCCGCGAACTTCTCTTTCTCCCCTTCGGGGCTCTGCTATTCGCCTTTCTTCGCAGCCACGGCTGACGCCGTGGGCTGCATTCTTCCGCAGCTTCGCGGCTTCCCTACTCTTCCTGACTGGATCTCTGCTTTATAATAAGAGATTCGGCAGTGCTCTCTGAAGCTGCTGGGAAGACTCCCGGCGGGCGATTGGTTTGCTGCCGGACCACTGACCCGATGTCTGACTCGCTACCCACGGAAAGCATAGTTGTTCGCGGAGCCCGCGTTCACAACCTCAAGAACGTCGATTTTGAAGTGCCGCACAATACTTTGACGGTGGTTACCGGAGTGTCCGGCTCCGGCAAGTCTTCCCTTGCCTTCGACACGATCTATGCGGAAGGCCAGCGACGGTATGTGGAGTCGCTCTCGGCGTATGCTCGGCAGTTTTTGGAGAGGATCGAGAAGCCGGAAGCGGACTCGATTGAGGGCATCGCTCCTGCGGTAGCGATCCGGCAGAAGAACACAACGCGGAATCCGCGGTCGACGGTCGCGACTGCGACCGAGATTTACGACTATCTGCGATTATTGTTTGCACGGGTCGGGCGCACTTATTGCGCAAACTGCGGGCGTGAAGTGAAGAAAGATACGGTGGACGAAATCGCCGATGCAGTGTTGGCGCTGGATCCGGAGACGCGGGTGCAGGTGGTATTTCCTTTGCAGGCGACAGCTGCGGCGCCGCAGGAAACTGAGAAGAAGCCTGCGCGCACGCGCAAGGGGGGCAAGAAGGCCGCGGCGTTGGACTCAGGGTTAACCGATCAGGTCAAGGCCCGGCTGTTCGATCTACGCAAGGCCGGATTCAACCGCCTGTATCAAGCGGGCCAGGTGTTTGAGTTTTCCACGCCGGAATCGCTGCTGGACATTCGCTTCGATCAGCCGGTGTTCATGCTGGTTGACCGGTTGACGATTTCCCCGGAGTCGCGGTCCCGCATTGTGGATGCGGTGGAAACCGCATACCGGGAATCAGGGGAAGTGATTTTCGACGTGCCGCCGCGTGACGGCCAGCCCGGCCGCCAGTTGCGGTTCGCGCAGCGTTTCGAGTGCAAAAGCTGCGCTCTGCGTTATGAAGAGCCCGAGCCTCGGCTGTTTTCTTTCAATAATCCCTATGGCGCCTGTCCGCGATGCCAGGGCTTCGGCAACACGATTGACTTCGATCTCAACCTTGTCATTCCCGACCAGACGAAAGCGCTGGGAGAAGGTGCGATTGATCCATGGAACAAGCCGAAATACCGTCCGCTGTTCACGGAGATGAAGCGCTTTGCCAAGCAGGCAGATATTCCGCTGGATGTACCCTGGGAGGAACTGGGCGCCGCACAACAGGAAATGATTCTTGCTGGAGATGGAAAATTCCTGGGCGTGCGCGGATTCTTCCAGTACCTGGAGCGGAAGAAATACAAGCTGCACATCCGGGTGTTTCTGAGCCGCTATCGCGGGTATTCGACTTGCCCGGAGTGCCGGGGCACGCGCCTGCGGCTGGAGGCGCGGCAGGTCAAGATCGACGGAAAAAACATTTGTGAAGTCTGCGCGATGACGGTGGAGGACGCGGCCAAGTTTTTCGACGGAGTGCAACTGAGTGCGCAGGAGGCAGGCATTGCGGACCGGCTGCTGCAGGAAATCCGCGAGCGCTTGCGCTTCCTGAATGATGTGGGCCTGGAGTATCTGACGCTCGACCGCTTGTCTTCCACGCTTTCCGGAGGCGAGGCGCAGCGCATTCAACTTGCCACATCGCTCGGATCACGGCTGGTGGGCACGCTGTACGTGCTGGACGAGCCCTCGATCGGATTGCACAGCCGCGATACGCACCGGCTGATCAAGATTCTGCAGGACCTGCGTGATCTAGGGAACACGATTCTGGTGGTGGAACACGATCCTGATATTATGCGCACCGCGGACCGGATTCTCGATCTGGGCCCGGGCGCGGGAGAAAACGGCGGCAAGCTGGTGGCGGCGGGGACCTACGAAGAGATACTGCGGAATCCTGCGTCCCTGACGGGCCGCTATCTGGCCGATGACTTACGGATTCAGATACCGGCGGTGCGTCGCCAGCCAGGAGTGCAGCAGATCAGAATCAAGGGCGTGCGTGCGAATAACCTGAAGGGCGTCGACCTGTGCATTCCTCTAGGGATGCTGGTGGCGATTACCGGGGTCTCCGGATCGGGCAAATCCACGCTGCTGCACCAGGTTCTTTATCAGGCTCTGGGAGAAGCGAAGAAGCAGCAAAGCGCGAGTGCAGCGCGCGGAGCGGCGACCTGGGAGAGTCTGGAGGGCGATCAGTTCATCGACGAAGTGGTGCTGGTCGATCAGTCTCCCATAGGGCGGACACCGCGGTCGAATCCGGTAACGTATATCAAAGCGTTTGACGCCATCCGCGAACTTTTTGCCTCGCTGCCTGAAGCCAAGAAACGAGGCTTTGCTTCAGGGCACTTTTCCTTCAATATTCCTGGGGGACGGTGCGAGACTTGCCAGGGCGACGGCACGGTTACGGTGGAGATGCAGTTCCTCGCCGATGTGGAGCTGATCTGCGAAGAGTGCAAGGGAACGCGCTATAAAGCGCAGGTGCTGGATGTCCGCTACCACGGCAAGAACATTCATGAAGTGTTGAAGCTGACGGTGAAAGAGGCGCTAAAGTTTTTTGCCGAAGTCCCGAAGATCACGGAGAAGCTGCGGGTGCTCGAGGAAGTTGGGCTGGGCTACCTGCGGCTGGGACAATCGGCGACAACCCTCTCAGGCGGAGAAGCGCAGCGCATGAAGCTGGCAGCGCATCTGCAGCCGGGGGCGCGGGAGGCTGGCCGGCCGAGCGGGGCGCGGCCGGAGGACAGCCGACGGCGCCGTCGTCTGCTTTACATTTTCGACGAGCCGACGACGGGATTGCATTTTGACGACGTCAGCAAACTTCTGGCTGCGTTTCGCCGTCTTATTGATGCGGGAGGCTCGATCCTGGTGATCGAACACAATCTGGAAGTGATCAAGACTGCGGATTGGGTGATCGACCTGGGACCGGAGGGCGGAGCGCGCGGCGGGAAAGTTGTGGGTGTAGGTCCGCCGGAGGCGATCGCCAAGCTGCCCGCGTCTTACACTGGCAAGTATCTGGCACGTCTGCTGAATGGGAATAGCAGCCAGGGTGGAGCGTCGCGTTCCAATGGGAGCAAGTAAATTTTTTGCCGGTTGCCTGCTGGTGCTGGTGGCGGGCACCGGCTTGGTCGCGCAGGATGCCGGCGCGACTTCGGGACAGGCCGCGTCGCCGGCTGCATCACAGACTTCACCACAGACTCCATCACAATCTTCATCACCAACCCAATCACAAGGCCAGGCCCACCGGCCGGTTCATCACATTCAGGTTGAGGTTGAAGATTCCCAGCCTCAGGAACTTATTGACGCCGAAGCCGCGATTGAAAAGCGAGACTATGCTGCCGCCGAGCCCCTGCTCCGCAAGCTGCTGAAGCGGGAGCCGGCGAACTATGAGGCGTGGTTCGATCTTGGCTTTGCAGAGAATGCTCTAGGCAAACTGGACGACTCGATCGCGGCGTATCGCAAGTCGGTGGCGGCCAAGCCTGATGTTTTCGAATCGAACCTGAATCTTGGACTGCAATTGGCTAAGACCGGACAGCCCGATGCGGAGGAATTTCTGCGGGCTGCGACCCACCTGAAACCCACCAGTCACACCGCAGAGGGGCAATACCGGGCTTGGCTGTCGCTGGCCGAGACGATTGCGAAGACGAAGCCGGAGGAGGCTCTTGCGGCCTACGAGCACGCGGCCGCGCTTCAGCCCAGGCGGGCCGAGCCGCATCTTTCCGCGGGCCAATTGCTCGAAGGGGAGAATCGGTATGCCCAGGCGGAGCAGGAATACAAGCAGGCGCTGGCGCTCGATCCGCACTCAACTGATGCGGTGGTTGGTTTAGCCAACGTGTACATGCGAGGGCGCCGCTTTTCCGAGGCGGAAGAATATTTGCGCAAGCTGCTGGAGACCGATGCGAACTCGGCGGCGGTTCACATCCAGCTGGGACGATCCCTTGCCGCCGAGGGCAAGACCGACGCGGCCATCGCGGAATTGCAGGCGGGACTGAAACTGGCGCCGGATGACGATGCCGCGCAGCGCGACCTTGCTGATCTGTACGTAAACACCGGCAAAAATGAGTTGGGCGAGGCCAGCTACCGTGCGTTGCTGGTGGCCCACCCCAATGAGGCCGAACTGCACCGCCGTCTTGGGCAGTGTTTGCTGCGGCAGAAGCGCTTCCCAGAGGCGCAAGCGGAGTTCGCAAATGCGGTGAAGCTGAAACCCGACCTGGGAGAGGCTTATGGCGATCTGGCATTCGCGGCCGGGGAGAATAAAGAGTGGGCCTTTGCCATCCGGGCGCTGGATGTGCGGGCAAAGTTGCTGAAGGAAACTCCGATCACGTATTTCATGCGGGCATCGGCCTACGATCACCTGCGCGACTTCAAGAGTGCGGCAGCCAACTATCGCCTCTTCCTTAACGGTGCCAACGGGAAGTATCCTGATCAGGAGTGGCAGGCGAAACACCGGCTGATAGCGATCGAGCCGAAGAAGTAATCGCGAGGCGCGAGAGTGGCAGGGATGGAACAATTACGATTCCGGCGGCTTGCGGCAGTGGGGTTGGCATTGCTGGCGGTGGCCGTGGGGTGGGCGCGAACCGGCGGTCAGGCGCCTACTATCGAAGAACTGAAGGAACGAGTGGCCAAGGCTAGGGTTGCCGACCGGCCTCCGTTGTGCCTGAATATATCGGAGCGGCAGCTTAGTGATGCCGACCGGTTTTATGTTGCCGGCGACAGCGAGAAGGCGCAGGCTGCGCTGGCCGATGTGGCGGCTTACTCGGAGTTTGCCCGCGACTATGCGGTGCAGGCGCACAAGCACGAGAAGCAGAGCGAGATCGCGATCCGCAAGATGGTGCGCAAGCTGGAAGACATCAAGCACACCGTTGCTCACGACGACCAAGAGCAGGTACAGATCACGATTGACCGGCTGCAGCGGGTTCGGGATGATCTGCAGGCCGCCATGTTTCAGAAGGGTGATAAGAAATGACGGGCCACTGGCTGCGCGGGCGCACGTGCGTCGGTTTATTACTGCTGACAGCCGTGGCGGCGCAGGCGCAGCGGCACCGGGATCCTTTTACTCAGGCGGAGATTGATCAGATTCGAGATGCCAGCTGGGAGCCGCAGATGCGGCTTTCGCTCTATGTGAAGTTTGCCCGGGCTCGCCTGGTCGCGCTCGAACAGATGCGCAGCGATCCAACAATAAAAGACCGGCCGCAGCAGACACACGACAAGCTGGATGACTTTCTGCTGATCTACGACGAATTAAACGACAACATTGATACCTACATTGATCGCAAGGACGACATTCGCAAGCCGCTGAAAGGGATCATCGACGCGGACACGGAGTTCCAGGCCAAGTTGCGGGCGCTCAGGGACGCCGCCGATATTTCCGCGGGGGAAAGCAAGCAATATGAATTCACCCTTACGACCGCGCTCGATACGCTGGATAATTCCGTGGACGACCACCGCAAGCTGCTGGCTGAGCAGGAAGAGGCGGCGAAGCATCGGAAGAAGCCGGATGCAAAGCAATCGGGGAGCAGGCCGGAGTGAAGAGTTCTAGCCTGTGCTCGCGCTAATCGTGGTCATGTTAATCGTGCTTGTGCTAATCGTGCTCGTGCTAATCTAGGCTCACTGTGCGTGCGGGACTGCTCGAAATTTTTCAGGAGGAACACCGGGGATTGCGTCCCGGGGCGGAGCCGCCTGAGCTGAAGATCGAGTTTTTCGCGTTCGCGAACGTCAACAACACCATCCGCTTGCGCGAGGGCAGGCTTCTGGTAAGGCTTTCTGATCTGCTGGAAGGCGCGCCTGAAGTGGTGGTGCGCGCCATCGCGCACATTCTGCTGGCTAAGATGTACCGCAAGCCCATCGATCCGCGCCATTCGGCGCGTTACCGGAAGTATGTCGGCAGCCACGAAGTTGTGAGCAAGGCGCACCTGGTGCGGCAGATGCGCGGGCGCAAGCAGCTGCATTCACCTAAAGGGCGCGTCTACGATCTTGATGTGGTTTTTGAGGATTTAAACCGGCGATTCTTTCATGGACTGCTGGGCCGGCCGCGCATGAGTTGGAGCCCGACGAAGACCCGCCGCATTCTTGGCCACTACGATCCGGCGCACAACGCAATTGTGATCAGCCGCATCTTTGATCAGTTCCTCGTTCCTCGCTATGCCGTGGACTACATCGTTTACCACGAGATGCTGCACCTGAAGCATCCGGTGCGGCTGCGTGGGAGCAGAAGGTGCGTGCATTCGGCGGAGTTTCAAGCGGAGGAGAAATTGTTTCCGCAGTTGGAGCGGGCCAACGCGTTTTTGAAACGGTTGTGAGTGCGATACGGTCGCTGGTTATTTCGGGGTTAAACACATGAGTAATACAGCGACCACTGTAGAGGCGTCGTATTTGGGTTTATTAGATAATACGACGCGGCTCGTGTAAGAAATGCCGTAAATCCCGGCCGACAGAACGGTTAACCAATGAGCGCTGTCCGATTTCTGATTGCCGATGATCATGAGTTGTTCCGGCGGACGGCGCGATCTTTCATTGAATCTCAGCTCAATTGGGAGGTCTGCGGCGAAGCTGGAGATGGAATCGAAGCAATTGAGAAGGCGAAACGGCTGCACCCTCAAGTCATCCTGATGGACATCAACATGCCTCGCATGGACGGATTGGAGGCGACACGAATTATTCGCCGCGAGCTTCCCGAGTGCAACGTCATCCTTGTCACCCAGAATCACGAAACGATCGCCCGACGACAAGCTGCCGCGGTCGATGCGAAAGGCTCGGTGACGAAATCCGATTTCACCCAGGAGTTGCCCGCCACCATCAAGAGGCTATTCGAGAACCCGGTCGCGGAATTCGTCAGAGACACTGGGGCAGAAACCGCGTTCACGCCAGGATGGGTCCGCGGCGGAGGGGCGCTGGGAAAATTGGTCCGTGAATTTGATTGGGCGGAGACCCCACTCGGTGCCATCGAAGAGTGGCCCCAAAGCTTGAAAACCGTGGTTCGCACGCTGCTCACGTCGCGCTTTGCCATGTGGATGAGTTGGGGACCAGAACTCACCTTTCTCTACAACGACGACTATGCGCGGATGACGCTGGGGAAGAAACACCCGTGGGCGCTGGGAAAGCCGTCCCACGAGGTGTGGAAGGAAATCTGGGACGACATTGGTCCCCGCATTCACCGAGTCCTGGAGACCGGTGAGGCGACATGGGATGAAGCGTTGCTTTTGTTTCTCGAGCGGAGCGGATATCGCGAGGAGACCTATCACACTTTTTCTTACAGTCCCTTGGGGGAAGACGATGGCACGGTTGCCGGGCATCTGTGCGTGGTGACCGAAGAAACGGATCGCGTGATTGGCGAGCGCCGGCTCAAGACCCTGCGCTCCCTGGCGGGAGAGTTGAGCAAGACGATTACCGAGGAGGAGGCTGTCTCCTGCATCGCTCGATGTCTGGGCGAAAATCAAAAAGACTTACCGTTTACGCTGCTGTATCTCTTCACTGAAGATGGGAACGAAGCTTACCTGGCGTGCCAAACTGGAATGCCGGAACATCACCCGGCCGCCCCAGAGTCGATTCAATTGAGCGACAAGAATCAGGCTTGGCCAATCGGCGAACTGCTCACTGGGAAGGATTCCATCCTCGTCGAGGACCTGTTGGACAGGTTCGACTCGGTTCCCTGCGGCTCCTGGGACAAGTCGCCTTGGCGAGCGCTTCTCCTCCCCATCACGAGCCAGGGTCAAGACAAACCCGCCGGTGTGATTGTGGCCGCCGTCAATCCATACCGTCCCTTGGATGTCAGCTACGCCGGATTCATTAACCTCGTTGCCGGCCAGATCGCCGCGAGCATTGCCAATGCGCGCGCATACTCGGCGGAAACAAAACGTGCGGAAGCTCTGGCTGAAGTGGATCGCGCGAAGACAGCATTTTTCAGCAACGTGAGCCATGAATTTCGCACGCCCCTGACTCTGATGCTGGGTCCGCTCCAGGATCTGCTGGCCAGAAGCCAGACTCACCTTTCCCCAACGGCCAAGGAGCAGCTCGATCTGGTGAGTCGCAACGGCGCCCGGTTGCTGCGCCTGGTCAATACGCTACTGGACTTCTCGCGCCTGGAAGCTGGACGAGTGCAGGCTGTCTATCTGGCTACGGACTTAGCGCGCTTTACTTCTGAGCTGGCGAGCGTATTCCGTTCTGCTACGGACAAGGCGGGACTGCGGCTCATCGTGGATTGTCCCGATCTCGGGGAACCGGTCTACGTCGATCGCGACATGTGGGAGAAAGTCGTTCTGAATTTGATCTCCAACGCCTTCAAATTCACCTTTGAGGGAGAAATTGCGGTCAGTGTATCCCGCGTGGGCGAGATGGCTGAGCTCCGCGTTCGGGACACAGGAGTAGGAATTCCGGCCGAAGCCATCCCTAAGTTGTTCGAGCGATTCAATCGTGTTCCCAATATGCCCAGTCGGACCCACGAGGGCAGCGGGATCGGCTTGGCTTTGGTACATGAGTTAGTGAAGCTGCACGGCGGCTCAGTAAGTACCGAAAGTATCATGGGGCAAGGATCCACATTCGTCGTCAGCATTCCCTTCGGACAAAATCACCTCGCGTCCGGCCAAATGGGTGGCTCTCGTAGTTTGTCTTCGACCGCCGTGGGCGCGAAACCGTTTGTAGAGGAAGCCCTCCGGTGGCTTCCCGACTCTGCCGCCGCGAACGACGAGATCTTTTCCGTGCACGACGAGTTGCTGCCTATCCCATGTCCGCCGGTGTTGCAGACTGCCCTTCGTCCTCGCGTCCTTGTCGCTGACGACAACTCTGACATGCGACAGTATCTGGCCCGTCTATTATCGGAACAGTACGAAGTGGAAACCGTTGCTGACGGTCAAGCTGCTCTTCAGGCCGCGCATAACAATCCTCCGGATCTCATCGTTAGCGATGTAATGATGCCGCTACTCGACGGCTTTGAGCTTCTGAAGGCACTGCGGGGCGATGAGCAGACTCGCAGCATTCCAGTTGTCCTGCTTTCGGCGCGCGCAGGTGAAGAATCGCGAGTGGAAGGCATCGAAGCGGGTGCGGACGATTACTTGATCAAGCCCTTCTCCGCGCGGGAACTGCTGGCTCGCGTCAGCGGCAGACTGGAGATTGCCCGCCTGCAGCGAGATCGGGAAACGCAACTCAGGATAAGCCAGGCCGAACTGGAACAGAGAGTTCAGGAGCGCACGCAGGAGCTGTTCAACGCAAGCGAGGAACTCCGCGAACTGTCTGCCCGCATTTTGCAGGCGCAGGACGAGGAAAGACGGCGAATCGCGCGAGAGCTCCACGACGGCGCTGGACAACTTCTAGCTGCGCTCGGCATGGAGGCCTCCAATTTAGCCAGCGAAGGCGATGGGCTGAGTGCGCGCGCCGCCCTGTCGCTCAGCAACATTGAGTCGTTCGTCGCACAAATGACAAAAGACATACGCACCATGTCTCACCTTTTGTATCCGCCCCTGCTGGACGAAGTGGGCCTTGAGTCCGCACTGAAAGAATACGTCAACGGATTCGCACAACGAAGTGGGGTTCAAGTATCGCTCGACCTTCCCGAGGTGATCGAGCGTTTGGATCGCGACTATGAGCTTTCGTTGTTCCGCATCGTCCAGGAATGCCTCACAAACATCCATCGCCACTCGGGGAGCAAGACCGCCAGCATCCGCATTGTCCCCGGCGATGGAGCTCTGGTGCTGGAGGTTCGGGACAAAGGCAGGGGGATGTCCGCGGAACGATTATCAGAAATTCAGTCGCGAGGTTCGGGGGTCGGGATCCGAGGCATGCGAGAACGGGTTTTGCAATTCTCTGGGAAAATGAGCATCGAGTCCGACCGTTCGGGGACCCGAATCCACGTGGTAATTCCGACTGGCAAGACTACTTCGCAAAAAGGAACAGGCAGTGATGAACCGGTGCAAACGGCAGTCTGACAGCGTTCGGCAAAATCACCTTGCTGCCGAGAGCGTCTACTTTTTCGCCGCTGTGGTCATCCCTTCTTTACACCGACTACAGCGAGGAAGAGAACGACAGCCAATGCTGATCCCACGATGGCCACAGCCTTTACGACTACCAGTGTCAGAGCGGTTTCGGCGGATAGAGTCATGTCAACACCTTGGGGAACTGTTGATCGCCAAGCTATTCTCCGCGAGTTCTCAAGCCGCGCGAAACTGTAACAATTGACAGTGCTGTCCCTAGACTCGAATAGGGAATCTAAGCGAAGCGTTGGCCCCGTTTAATCCTATATTTCCCCGTGTGATGCCGATCACGCGCGTTTGTGACGCGGCGGATTGACGGCCCCGGCGCTGGCAGCATATCCTTGAAGTTGAAATTGAAATTCATTTTCAAGATCGTCTTTAGGCTCGCTTTTAGAAACTCAGGCTGCTCATAAATGCTTCAGGCTTTCATCATTACGCTGCGGGAGGGGGTCGAGGCTGCTCTGATCGTTGGGATCACGCTGGCCTATCTCGCAAAGATTGGCCGGAATGACCTGCGTAAGGCGGTCTATGCCGCGCTGGGCGCTGCTTTCGTTGGCAGCATTGGGATTGCCGTTGTAATTTCGCGCCTGAACTGGAACGAAGATGTGTTCGAAGGCTGGATCATGCTGGCCGCGGCCTTTTTCGTCATCACCATGGTTGTTTTCATGATGAAGACGGGGCGCAGGCTGAAGGGTGAAATCGAAGGCAAGGTCGGTCTGCTGGCCGGCAAGGATGCATGGATCGGCCTGTTCTTCTTTGTGTTTCTGATGGTGCTGCGCGAAGGTGCGGAGACCGTACTGATTCTCTCTGCCGTGTCTTTGAACTCCACAGAGTTGATGAGTTTTCTGGGCACACTGCTGGGTGTGATGGCCGCGATCGCTTTCGGAGTGATGTTTGTGAAGGGCAGCGTCCGGATCAATCTGCAGAAGTTTTTCCGGGTGACGACGGCAATTCTTTTCCTGGTGGCGTTGCAGTTGGTCGTGGCCGGGCTGCACGAACTCTCGGAAAGCGGCGTGATTGCTTCCTCCAAGCGCGAGATGGCCATCATTGGGCCGATCGTGCGTAACGATCTTTTCTTCTTTGTAACGATTTTTGCTCTGGCCGCGCTGATGGTATTGTTTGACGCCAAGCGGCGCGAACCCGTCGGCGAGCCGGCTTCCCCGGCTGAACGGCGCAAAGCGGCATGGACGGCTCGCAAAGAGCGCTCGTGGATGGCTTCTGTCTACGGCTTCTCCTTTGTCTTCATCGCTCTGGTCACGGCAGAGTTTATCTACACCAAGAGTGTGAGTGCGCTATCGCCGGCTATCGATGTCAGCTTTGTAAACGGGCAGGTAAGTATTCCGCTCGCGCAGGTCGCCGATGGCGACTTACACCGCTACCAGGCACAGGAGAACGGCACTGCGATTCGCTTCTGGCTCTATCGCAAGCCCGATGGCAAGATCGCCACAGTTTTCGACGCCTGCCAGATTTGCGGCGCCGTCGGTTTCTACAAGTCAGGCAATGGAGTAGTTTGCAAGAACTGCGCCGCTCCGATCAATCCGCAATCGGTGGGGACGGCGGGGGGCTGCAATCCGATTCCGCTCAAGGCGACCCAAACTGCCGACTCTGTGATTATTCAGGAGGCGGACATCGCGGCCGGCAACCGCGTGTTCGAAAAGCAGTAGAGGATGTTCGCCAGGCTCGTCTACGAATCGTTCCGCCGCCAGAAGCGGCGCAAGCTGCTGGCCGGCGCGGCCATTACGTTGGGCGTGACTGTGGCCACGGCGATGATTGCGGTCGCCACGGATATCGGCGACAAGATCAACCGCGAGCTGCGCACCATCGGCGCCAACCTGCTCATCACTCCCGAAGAAGATACGCTGGACGTGGAGATCGGCGGCGTCAACCTGAAACCGCCGAGCGACGGTGCGTTTCTCAGCGAAGCAGACCTGCCTAAGATCAAGGGAACCTTCTGGCACAACAACATTACCGGGTTTGCGCCCATGTTGCCGGTGAATGTTACTTTGCAGCGGGCGGGCGAAACGGAAAATCCCACCTTGCTCGGCACCTACTTCGCGAAGAAAGTTTCCTTTGGCAAGGAAGAGTTCAACACCGGGGTGCGATCCACGCATCCCTGGTGGAAGGTCCGGGGCGCATGGCCTGACGACAGCTCTCGCGATGTTCTGCTGGGAGAGCGGCTGGCAGCGCGGCTCTCGGCTAGGGCTGGGGACGCGATCACGCTCTCAGGACGGCTGTTGCAGGTCAGCGGAATTCTCTCCACTGGCGGCAGTGAGGACGACCAGATTGTAGCGCCGATCGCACTCGCGCAAGAGATCCTAGGCAAACCTGGCGCGGTGCGCCGCGTTTACGTGAGCGCGCTTACGAAGCCGGAAGATGCTTTCGCGCGGCGCGACCCCAAGAGCATGTCTGGTGCGGTGTATGACCGGTGGTACTGCTCGCCGTATCCGCAGTCGATTGCCTTTCAGCTGCAGGAGGCGATTCCGCATTCCCATGCTGAACAGATCCGTCAGGTTGCGCAGAACGAAGGCGCAGTGCTCACGCGCATCGAAGGGCTGATTTTTCTGGTCACGCTGGCCGCTCTGTTGGCCTCGGCCCTTGCTGTCTCGGCCGCGATGGCGACTGCGATTTTCGAGCGCCGCGCGGAAGTGGGTTTGATGAAAGCGTTAGGGGCGGGAAGGGTCGCGGTCGCGTCCGTGTTCTTTGCCGAGGCGACGCTGCTCGCCTTGATCGGCGGCTCGGTGGGCTTCGCCGCCGGAGGGTTGCTGGCGCGGCAGATCGGGCGTTCGATTTTCAATTCGCAGATCACGATTGCCCCTGTGCTCTTACCTGTGATCCTGACCATCGCGGTGATCGTCACTTTTGCGGGGAGTGCTGCTGCCATCCGGAAAGCAGTGAGGCTTGATCCGGTGTTCGCGCTGCGAGGTGAATTGTGAGCGCGGGCGGCTTTCATCCGGAACAAGCGCAGGTAGGACAGGCGGATTCCGCACAGGTGGTCGCAGCCGGGCGGGCGCGGTCTCCGCACACGTCGATGTTTTTTCGGATGCTGGTCCGCGCTGCCGTCCTCCGCCGCGGACGGGCACTCTCAGCGCTCTGTGCCATGATCGTTGCGGCGGGTGTGGCCACGGCAATGCTGAATCTTTACGTCGATGTGCAGGCCAAGCTGCGGCGCGAGTTTCGCAACTATGGCGCGAACATAATTCTTATAGGTAAGGACGGCGCTTCCCTTCCCGCAGATGCGCTCGCGCACGTAGACTCCGTGGTCGCCGGTCGCGGCGTGGTTGCACCTTTTGCGCTGGTCGTGGCGCGGACCAGCGCCGGTCAGCCGGTTGTGGTTGCAGGCACGGACTTCGACCGGGTTCGCCAGCTCGATCGCTGGTGGTCGGTAAGCGGCTGGCCCGCGGCGCCGCAACAGGCGCTGGTCGGTGTGCGCGCCGCTCCAGTTGTTTCGTCCGGTAACCAGCCCTTCGACCTTAGCTTTCAACGACGGATCATTCACCTTACGCCCGCCGGATCGGTGCAGACCGGGGGCGCCGAAGATAGCCGCATCTATCTTTCGTTGCCTGATTTCGTTTCCTGGACGGGGCTGCGACCATCGACGATCGAAGTAGCGGCCACCGGTTCTCCCGAGGAGATCACCGCTATCCTGCACCAGCTTGAACAGGCAATTCCGGCGGCCGAGGTGCGCCCGGTGCGGCAAATCATGGAAGGTGAGGCTCGCGTTCTGGGCAAGACTCGCGCGACGCTGATGGCCGCCACCGCTCTCATTATCCTGACTGCGGCGCTGTGCGTGCTTTCGACTCTGATGGGATGGGTGTTCGATCGCCGCCGCGATTTCGCCATCATGAAAGCGCTGGGCGCCTCCGATCGATTGCTGAACGGATTTTTTGCTGCAGAAGCGGCCGCTCTGGGCGCGGCCGGAGCGGTGATTGGATTTGTGCTGGGCATCGGCATCGCCGCATGGATTGGCCGGGTTAACTTTCATGCTCCCGTGGCGCCGCGTTTCGGTGTTCTGCCTGTCGTGCTGGCTGGTAGCATAGTGGTGACACTGCTCTCGGCGGTGCTTCCGATTTCGCTGTTGCGCCGGGTGCAGCCCGCGGTCATTCTGCGGGGAGAATGAAATGATTCGGATCAACAACGTCACCAAACTCTATCCCTCCCAGGGCGCAGGGCAAGAGAACGCGAGTGGCAAGGGAGATCAGAACGGCGCCATTCATGCGCTCGATCACATCTCCTTGCACGTCGCGACGGGCGAATGGCTTTCCATCATGGGACCGTCCGGGTCGGGAAAATCGACGCTGGTGAATCTGATTGGATGCCTCGATCGCCCAACTTCCGGCGAAATCTGGCTCGACGGCCAGAACGTGGCCGGCATTTCCTCTGCCGAATTGAATCGCGTGCGCGCAGAGAAGATTGGATTCATCTTCCAGCAGTTCCACCTCATTCCATTTCTTACAGCGGTCGAAAATGTCATGCTGGCGCAGTACTTCCACAGCATGACCGATGAAAAAGAAGCGATCGAAGCTTTGACGCGCGTTGGTCTAGGCGATCGCGCGCATCATCTGCCTTCACAGCTTTCAGGCGGCGAGCAGCAGCGGGTCTGCATCGCGCGGGCTTTGATCAACGATCCAAAGATTATTCTGGCCGACGAGCCTACCGGCAACCTGGACGCGCAGAACGAAGAGATCGTGCTGCGCCTGCTGCGTGAGTTTCACCAGCAGGGGCGGACGATCGTGATGGTCACGCACGATCCCGTGGTCGCGCGCCTCGCTGACCGCCGCATCGAGTTCCATCATGGCAAGATCGAGTCGCAGGAAGTGTTTGCCATGGCCGACGAGGAGCAGTTTGACGAAGTGCTCGAAGAGCTCTGGGTGCTGGCCGAACACGGTGAAATCGCTGAAGTTGAGCGCATGGAGGTTCACGGCGCGTTGCCGGTGAGCCTGGCGATCGAGAAGATGATTGAGATGGGGTTTGTTGTTTCCACTCCGCATCCACCTCATCGCCACGATCACAAGCCGTTCGTCAATCCCTGCCACGAGGCGTTGAAACCTGTGGCTGCGTCGATGGGGGACGGCTCCATGATCGTGGAACTCACGACGCGCGGCCGCGAGCGGGCCGGCAGCATCATCCGCCGTCATCGCCTCGCCGAGCGGCTTTTTACCGACAGCTTGGCCATGGACAGCGAATCGGAGATCGAGCAGCAGGCCTGCAAGTTCGAGCACATTCTTTCGCCCGAGGCCACCGACAAGATCTGCACCTTCCTGGGACATCCCCGCACTTGCCCGCATGGTGCGCCGATTCCGCCGGGGGCGTGCTGCGGCAGGAGCGCTGAGTTTGCCGGGAGTACGGTTTCGAGCTCGGCTCGAAAGCACGCGTAGTTTCTGCAATGGGAACAAATCTGGTCATCCGTTCCGGCCCTGCCGCGCTGCTATCATCGGGACACGCTTTCAGCGACTATGGCCCAGCGGCGTCCCACCATCGGCGTATTTGATTCCGGCTTCGGCGGCCTTACTGTTCTTAAAGCTTTACTTGAGCTCATCCCGGACGCCGATTATCTCTACTTCGGCGATACGGCCCGGCTTCCCTACGGCTCCAAGTCGGTTGAAACCGTTGCGCGTTATGCGGTAGAGGCTGCCCACTACCTCGAGGCCCATGGAGCCCAGTTGCTGGTCATCGCCTGCAACACCGCAACGGCGCTCGCGCTCGACCGCATCACGGCAGCGGCACACGTGCCCGTTGTGGGCGTGATCGAGCCCGGGGCCGAGGCTGCCGCTGCCGTCAGCAAGAATAAGAGGGTTGTCGTGATTGGTACCGAGGCTACGGTCAGCAGCCATGCTTATCGGAAAGCGCTTGAGGTGCGGGGACTCGATGCCCGGGAGAAAGCTTGTCCGCTGCTCGTTCCTCTCGTTGAAGAGGGATGGGTCGAGCACGCCGTCACTGAACAGGTCGCCCGTATTTACCTGGCGGAGGCGTTTGGTGACGGCTTCCACGATGCCGACGCTTTGGTCCTCGGCTGCACGCACTACCCTCTGCTGAAGCCGTTGCTGCATCGCGTGGCGCCCGCGCACGTGAGCATTGTGGATTCCGCCGAATCGACCGCCCGCGCCGTTGCCGACTGTATGGAGAAGCTGCTGCCGCTGACCCGGGCCGTCCATGAAGAACGACGGAAGCTTCCGCGCCTCAAGTTTTTTGCCACGGATTCGGTGGAGAAGTTTCGCCGGCTGGGCGAGCGATTCCTGGGACATCCGATTGAAGATGTTCAGCATGTCGACTTGAAGGAATAACAAAACTGAACGCTTGTCATTTGCCCGCAAGGTTCGGATAGCACGCTGCCTCTTCGTGCAATTATTGTGCCCAGGCGAGCGGTGCACCGCTCCAATCAGAAACTATGCATCCGCTCGACAACATCATCTGGAAAGCGCTGACTACGCGGCAAGCCGAGTTCGCCGAGTCCTTCAACCATGCCCGCAGGTTTATGCCGGAAGTCTCGCCGCTGGCCGCCTTTCGCGAGCCCACCGCGGAAGGGTATGAGTCGCTTGCAGGATTGGTGAGTCCACGCGGGACGATTGGCTTGTTCCTCGAGGAAGCATACCAGCCGCGCCCGGGCTGGAGCCTCGTCGCTGGTGCGCCCATGCCGGAAATGGTTTATGAGCGTACCGACGCTCCGCGCTCTCTCTCGGCCCCAGATGCAGATATTATCGTACTCGGCGACGCGGACGTGCCTGACATGATGGAGCTAACGGCGCTCACGAAGCCCGGTCCTTTCCACAAACGCACTCATGAACTCGGCACCTACGTCGGAATTCGCCGCGCTGGAAAGCTGGTTGCGATGGCTGGGGAGCGCTTGAAGATTCCCGGCTACACCGAAGTGAGCGCGGTCTGCACCCACCCGGAACACACCGGCCAAGGCTACGCCCGCATCCTGATGGCTGACGTGACGCAGCGCATCTGCAGCCGCGGGGAGACGCCGGTTCTGCATGTTCGCGGAGACAATGTGCGCGCGATTGCGTTGTACGAGAAGCTGGGATTCAGCCAACGCGTGCTGCTGCACTTTGCCGTGCTGCGGAAGGAGTAATTCTCACTGACGAGGCTAACCGAGTTCCTCAGTACAGGTGGAAGTCGACTTCCACTGCCATCTCCACGTTCACCGGATGGCCGTCTTTCATCCCGGGCTCAAAGCGCCAGGTCTTCACCGTCTCAATCGCTTTTTCGTCCAGTCCCATGCCCAGCGAGTTCACCACGCGAATGTTTATCGGGTGTCCGTCGGTTGCGACCACGATCATCAGGGTGCAAGTTCCCTGGTACTTGGCTTTGCGGGCTTCTTCAGAAAACTCCGGATCAGGCGAATAAATTGGCCGTGGTGGAGTTACTCCCTTACCCGGTCGGTAAGCGCCGCCGCCGATGCCCATACCCTCACCCGGTCCCACGCCGCGCCCGTTGCCCGGGCCGACGCCGCCTCCGTTGCCCTCGCCAATGCCGCTATTCGATCCCGTGCCATTCGACGGAATGACGGCCGTGGACTTGGGGTCGCCAAGGTTCGGCAGGTTCGCCATCGCCATCTTGATATCGGGATCAACCATTACCGTGGGTTCAACCGCCAACTTCGGGTTCAAATTACGGATCACCGCTTCCGGCGGCGCGAGCTGCGGCTTCATCGAAAACTTCGGCAATTTTCCCTGCGAGGCCTTGAGCACATCGCGATCGCCACCGCCGCCACCGCCACCAGCCTGCGTCTTGGCGGGCTTCAGCGGGATGAAATCCCCCGGATCAACTAACTGGGTTATCGTCGGCTTGGCCTCAACCTTAGTCACCAGACGCCGCGCGAAAATCGTGCCGCCGATAATTAATGCGATCACGACGACGTGGAATGCGGTCGAAGTCAGCGCGCCATTCTTCTTATAGTTGTAGAAGCCCCAAATATCCTTAACCGGGATGGGCTTCGATTCCAGCTTGAGCGGGGGAAGTTTCTTGGGGAAGAAGAACTCGTCCAGGCCACGAAACAAGGACTTGTATAACGGCTCAAACGTGTCAGGAGCCAGCAGCAGGTGCAGTTCCGGCTCGCTGCCTGAGTTCGGCGCAGGGCTGGCCGCAGAGTTCGCCCCAACGACCGGATCGACCTTCGGATTCACTTCGGTAGGTGCCATTGTTCCCCGGTTTGGTTCTCCCTGCTGGGGTACTAAACGGGCTATCTTCCTGGCGACGCTCTCACTACACAGATGAGTGGTCTTTCCAGCAAGTTGCCTCTCCAATATTCTTGTCTGGTTGCTCTTAAGCTTCCAGAATCGGAGCTTGTCCCCTCCGCAGGCAGGCAAACTCCCAAACCTCAGCTTACCTAAAATTGTACCCCTTTCGCCCACCCTTTACGAAGTGTATTTCAAAGTTCCGGCAGGCCGTGTACCTTCCGGTGACAGTATCCCCGGCCCAGCGAATTAAGTTTGGCAAGTCTCCCGTCCCTCGTCGCATGGACGTTCCCCGCGCCTCTCCCTATAATGAGAAGATTCAATCATTTGGAGAAGCCAACCGGGTGCCCTTCGAACTGAAAGCCACCATCAATCTGCCTAAGACCGCCTTCCCCATGAAGGCCAACCTGCCCCAGAACGAGCCGAAAATGCTGGCTCGCTGGGAAGAGATGCGAATCTACGAGCGCATTCGCGAGGCTCGCAAAGGGTCCGAAAAAGGCACCTACATCCTGCACGATGGCCCGCCTTACACCAGCGGACCGATCCACATGGGTACAGCGCTGAATAAATGCCTCAAGGATTTCATCGTGAAGTCGAAAACCATGGCGGGATTTGACGCCCCTTATGTGCCCGGATGGGATTGCCACGGCCTGCCGATCGAGATCAAGGTAGATAAAGAACTCGGCGGCAAGAAGCTGCAGATGCGTCCCCTCGACGTGCGCGCCGAGTGCCGCAAGTACGCGCAGAAGTATCTCGACCTGCAGCGCCAGCAGTTCAAGCGCATCGGCGTCTTTGGCCGTTTCGACCGGCCTTACGCCACCATGAACCCGCAGTACGAGTCGGTGGTGTTGTCGACTTTCTTTTCGTTTTACGAGAATGGGTTCGTCTACAAAGGCCTGCGCGCCGTCTACTGGTGCATGCACGACGAAACCGCCCTCGCCGAAGCTGAAGTCGAATACGAGAACCACACCAGCCCCACCATCTGGGTGAAGTACGCGTTGCTCGACGATCCCGCAAAGATTGATCCAGCGTTGGCGGGGAAAAAGGTTTCTACGATCATCTGGACCACCACTCCCTGGACGATCCCGGCGTCGATGGCGGTGGCGTTTCATCCGAGCGAAGAGTATGTCGCGCTGGAGTCCGGAGGCGAAGTTTACATCGTCGCGTCGAAGCTGGCGAAAGATGTCGCGGAAAAGTGCAATCTTGCGAATCCGCGCGAGCTCGCGCATTTTCCCGGCCGCAAGATGGAGCGCCTGAACTTCCAGCATCCCTTTCTCGATCGAAAAATTCTCGGCGTGCTGGCCGACTACGTCACCATGGATACCGGAACCGGCGTGGTTCACACCGCGCCTTCGCACGGCGCAGAGGACTTCGTTACCGGCGTGAAGTATGGTCTTGACGCTACCAGCAACGTTGATGAAAAAGGCATCCTGCGCAACGGCCTGCCGGAATACACCGGACTGCGGGTGTGGGAAGCGAACCAGCCCATCATCGACCTGTTGAAGAGCCGCGGTGCGCTGCTGCATGCGGAAAAAACCGAGCACTCCTACCCGCACTGCTGGCGCTGCCATAATCCGGTGATTTTTCGCGCGACCGAGCAGTGGTTCATCTCGATGGAAACGCCTATGCCGGGCGGGAAGTCAAAGGACGACACGCTGCGGACCCGCACCCTCGAAGAAATCAAGCACGTCAAATGGGACCCCGCATGGGGCGAAGAACGCCTCTCGAACATGATTGCCACCCGCCCCGACTGGTGCATCTCGCGGCAGCGCGTGTGGGGCGTGCCGATCGCCGTTTTTCTTTGCGAGAGCTGCGGCAAGCCGCTCAACGACCCGGCCATCAATCGCAAAGTGGTCGAACTCTTCGCTCGCTCCGGCGCCGACGCCTGGTTTACGTCTGAATCCGACTCGATTCTTCCTGCCGGCATGAAGTGCCCGCACTGCGGCAGCACGAAATTCGAAAAAGAGACTGACATCTTCGACGTCTGGCTGGAATCCGGTGCGAGCTATTTGGCTCTCGTCGCTGATGAGCCCAGCTATCCCTGGCCCTCCGATCTTTACCTGGAAGGCGGCGACCAATACCGCGGCTGGTTCCAGTCGTCGCTGCTCTGCGCCATGGGCACGCGTGGAACTCCGCCCTACAAAGGCGTAGTCACACCGGGATGGACGCTCGACGAAAAAGGCCAGGCCATGTCGAAGTCGCGCGGCAATGACGTGGACCCGGTCGACATTGCCGATCGCCTCGGCGGCGAAGTAGTCCGGCTCTGGGTGGCATCGGTCGACTTCCGCGAGGACGTCGTCGGCTCCGAGCGCCTGATGCTGACGGTTGCGGAAAATTACCGGAAGATTCGCAACACTTTCCGTTACATTCTCGGCAACCTCGGCGACTTCGATCCTCAGGCCGACGCTGTGGCCTTCGAGAATATGGAAGCTCTGGATCAGTACATGCTTCGGCAGACCTGGTCGTTTGCTTCCGATGTGCGCACTTCGTATGACGAGTTTGCGTTCCACAAGATCTATCACCGGCTGAATCACTTCTGCATCGTCGACCTGAGCGCTTTCTACTTCGACGTGCTCAAGGACCGCCTGTACATCTCCGCGCCGAAATCGCACGGCCGGCGAAGCGCGCAGACCGCAATCTGGCGCATCGGGGAGGCGCTGGTGCGGCTCCTGGCGCCGATCATGACGTTCACGGCAGAAGAAGTTTGGGGTTATCTGCCTAAAGTGGCTGGACGAAGCGAGAGCGTGCATACCGCGCTCTTTCCCTCCGCGGAGGAGATTCTGGGCGATGCCAGGAACGCCGCGAGTCCGGGAGATGAGAAGACGAGTAACGATTGGGCGACGCTTCGCTCCGTCCGCGACGAAGTTCTCAAGGCGCTCGAAGAAGCCCGCAACAGCAAGCTGATCGGCACCGGCCTCGAAGCCCAGGTGCATCTGGTCGCGCCCGATCCAATCTATTCCGTGCTATCGCGCCATGCCGATCAGCTACGCTACCTGTTCATTGTTTCGGCTGTAACCCTGGCTCAAGGCTCCGGCAACGGCACCGGCAGCGTACACGTCGAAGTGAAGAAAGCGGACGGATTAAAATGCGAGCGCTGCTGGAATTATTCGATCCACGTCGGCGAGGACAAGACGTATCCCACAGTCTGCGAGCGCTGCAGCGCCGTACTGAAGCAATTGGAAACGCCCCGGTAGTCAACGCTCCCCAGGGCAAGAACGATCTGTATGCAAAAACGATCTGTATAATCGACCGGGATCGAACGACCTGTGAACTGGCGAAAGCTGCGAACGCTCTTGCTTTGGATTTTAGTTCTGTCCCTGATCCCTGCCACGCGCTACTACCAGATCGATCTTCCACTTTTGCGTTTTCTGAGCGGCTCCCATGTAGACCCTCTATCGCTGCATTTGGCGGGAGAGTTCGTAGAGAACAATCTGGGGACCGAACAAAATCCAGACGGCTCGGTCACAGTGCGCATGATCGCGCAGCAATATCTGTTCATCCCGCACTGCATCCTGGTTCCCGCCGGGGTTCCGATTCACCTTCGCATCACCAGTGCCGACGCCGTCCACTCTCTCACCCTCAACGGCACGGACTATGCCGTAAAGGTCCTTCCGGGCACGATCAGCAAGGCAGAGCTTCAGTTCCCTCGCACCGGCGATTACAAAACGGTCTGCCGCGAATTTTGCGGCGCCGGACATTACGCCATGCGCTCCGCGGTAAGAGTTGTGCCTCGCGACCAGTTCCCTGCCTTGCAGCCGGGAGAAAGGGGAACCTGTGCAGCACAATAATCGGCCCTCCGCCGCGACAAGTCTTCCGCACTCCAAGGCTGTGCTAACTTTCTGCGTTACGCTTCTGGTCTCTCTAGCCGCGAGTGCGCTGTTGCTCGAGGCGGGTGACCATCCTCCGGATCGAATCCCATCCTACGTGGCATGGACGCCTGAAACCATAGCTGCGGCCTCTGCTGGAGACGCCTTTCGCGGATTGCTGCTGGCGAAGCGCTGCGGCCACTGCCATGGAGACGAAGGATTCAGCGCAAGAGGGACGACTCCTAACCTGGCCGGCCTGAACAAACTGGCAATCTGGAAGCAACTGGAGGACTTTCGCACTCAGAAACGGCTCTCGCACGCGATGGATCCGATCGCAGCGTCACTTTCGCCGCGCGACGAAGCCGATGTCGTAGCCTACTTCTCCAGGCTGCCCGTCTTCGCCGATCCCCAGGACAACCGAGCGTTTCCACAAGCCCCGCGCGATGCCAGTCATACGGCAATCGCATCGCGCCTGGTTTCGTTCGGAGATGGAGAGCGTGGCATTCCGCCTTGCCAGGCCTGCCATGGCCCAGTCGCCTACCGTCCGGGAGTCCCGTCGCTCGCGACCCAGAACGGCGATTACATCCTCATCCAGCTGGAAGCATTCGCAACAGGAACCCGCACCAACGACATCAACGAGCCCATGCGGACGATTGCGGCGCTCCTTATGGAAGAAGAAAGACAGGCTCTCGCCGCGTATTACGGTTCCGGCCTCGGGCTTCAGCCGGGAAGCGCGACCGTGCCGAAATAAAGCGGGCTTCAAGCTTCGGCAACCAGGCGCCGGCAAAAACGCTGGTCATTCCGAACTGGGCTAAGGGCACGGCGAGGAACCCGCTTCACTTTCAGCTTCAAGACCCGAAGCCCGACAGCCGCAGCCCGCCCTACCGCAGCTCTTCCATCGCCGCTTCCAGCACTTCCCTGCCCGGGCGCGTCAGCGATTCCGGTAGCGTGGCCAGCGGTTTATCCACCATGTTCAGCATGTCGAGAAAGCTGGGGGCTTTGGTGTTCACGTAAAATAGTCCCGTCAGCACTTCGCCCTTGTCGTGCGCTTCTGTGAGGCGCGTGATGGCCTGGATCCGGTCGGTCGGGTCAAAGTCTTCCTCCAGCTTGCGCAGTCGCAGATGCGAGCCATCGTGCATCGTGACGTTGACCGTGGTTCCCGGATCGTATTCCACGTCAATCTCTTCGAAGTGCGGCACGAAGCTCATCTCCTGCAGAGTCTCTTCGTGATCCTTCACGTATTTGTAAGATTTGGTTGAACCTTCGTGATCGTTGAACGTGACGCAGGGCGAGACCACGTCGAGCATCACAGTGCCATGGTGCGCAATCGCGGCTTTCAGCATGGTGCTTAACTGTTTCTTGTCGCCGGAAAACGACCGCCCGACGAACGTTGCCCCCAGTTGAATGGCCAGCGTGCAGGTATCGATCGGCGGCAGATCATTCAAGACGCCCGACTTCAGCTTCGATCCCAGATCGGCGGTCGCCGAGAACTGGCCTTTCGTCAGGCCATACACGCCGTTATCTTCAATGATGTAGATCACAGGAAGATTGCGGCGCATCAGGTGAACGAACTGGCCGATACCGATCGATGCCGTGTCGCCGTCACCGCTCACGCCCAGCGCAATCAGATTGCGGTTCGCGAGCATCGCTCCCGTAGCCACCGACGGCATGCGTCCGTGGACCGAGTTAAAGCTGTGCGAGCGGTTCATGAAGTATGCAGGACTCTTCGACGAACAACCGATCCCGCTCAGCTTCGCAACTCGCTCCGGCTGCACGCCCATGTCATACATGGCTTCGATGATGCGCTCAGAGATCGCGTTGTGACCGCAACCGGCGCACAGTGTCGTCTTGCCACCCTTGTAGTCGATTACGGTTAAACCAATATGATTCGTTTTCGGCTCAGCTGCTGGAGTGGTCGCCATTTTACTTTCCCTCCATGGTGCTCAATTCGTCGGTAACGGAACGTGCATCGAGCGGCAGTCCGTCGAGATGGCTGATGCTGCGCAGCCGTCCAATCAGTTCCGGATTCAGGTCGAGCTTCAGCAGGCTGAGCATCTGCGCGTCACGGTTTTGCTCGACCACGTAAACCCGCTCGTGCTGCTCGATGAACTCATGCACTTCCCGGGTAAAGGGATACGCGCGCAGCCGCAGATAGTCAGTCTCAATCGCGTACTCACTGCGCAACTGGTCGCGACTCTCGATGATGCCCCAATGCGACGTACCGTAGGCGATGATCCCGATCTTTGAATTTGCGTTCGCGCCCTTGAGGATCTCCGGCCGCGGAACGAACGATCGCGCCGTCTCGAACTTGCGGTTCAACCGCTCCATGTTGTTTTCGTAGTCGTCCGGCCGCTCGCTGTAGTTCGACTTATCGTTATGGCCGCTGCCCCGCGTGAAGTACGCCGCTGCAGGGTGGTCCGTTCCCGGCAGCGTGCGGTACCCGACTCCATCGCCATCCAGATCTTTGTAGCGGGCAAATCCCCCCAGCTTCGTCAGATCTTCCTTATCCAGCACCTTGCCCCGCTTGATCGGTGCAGTTGGATACTCAAATGGATCCGACATCCAGTTATTCATGCCAAGATCCAGATCGGACATCACGAAAACCAACGTCTGGAACTGCTCCGCGAGATTGAAAGCCTCCGACGCCATGCTGAAGCACTCCGCCACCGAGCATGGAATCAGCATGATGTGCTTGGTATCGCCATGGGAAAGAAAAGCCGTAGCCAGAATGTCCCCTTGCGAAGTCCGCGTAGGCAATCCAGTGGAAGGCCCAACGCGTTGGATGTCCCAGATCACACCGGGAATTTCCGCGTAGTAAGCCAAACCGGCAAATTCCGACATTAGCGAGATGCCCGGACCCGCAGTCGCGGTCATGCTGCGGGCTCCGGCCCAACCGGCGCCAATCACCATGCCGATCGCGGCCAGTTCGTCCTCCGCCTGGACAATCGCAAAAGTTGCTTTGCCGTCCGTACCGATCCGGTATTCCTTCATGTATTCGATCATCGTTTCAACCAGAGAAGACGACGGCGTGATCGGATACCAGGTCACCACTGTGCATCCGGCGAACATGCAGCCCAGAGCTCCGGCCGCATTGCCATCAATGATGATCTTTCCCGCGGTCTTGTTCATGCGCTCGATGTAGAAGACTCCGCGCTTCTGCAGGCTGGCTTTTGCGTAATCGAATCCAGCCTGCGCCGCGGCCAGGTTCAGATTTGCCGCCTTGGCCTTGGTGGCAAACTGCTTGCGGATCGCCTTCTCCACCTCACCCATCTCAATTTCAAGCAACTGCGCCACCACGCCCACGTACACCATGTTCTTGACCAGTTTGCGCAGCTTCGCCTCAGGGCAAACCGTCGCGACCAGCTTGTCGTAGGGGACCGAATAGAAGATCAGGTCGTTGCGCAGCTTGTCGAGCGCAAGTGGTTCGTCGTAGAGCACGGAAGCGCCCGGAGCCAGCGACATCACATCGTCCTGGGCGGTCTCCGCGTTCATCGCCACCAGGAAGTCGATCTCCTTCTTGCGGCCGATGTAACCGTCCTTGTTGGCGCGAATCGTATACCAGGTCGGCAGGCCGGCGATGTTTGAAGGAAACAGGTTCTTGCCTGAAATCGGCACGCCCATCTGAAAAATCGCCCGCAACAACACTGTGTTTGAACTTTGCGAGCCGGAGCCATTTACCGTGGCTACCTGAATGCTCATGTCATTGACAATACGTTTGCGCCCTAGTTGTCCACCCGTACCCTGGGGCACAACATCCGTCGTGGCCATCCCAACACCTTCCTTATGATTAGCCGGCAGAGTAGAAACCGCCGAAACTAAAATTGCTTGAGCGAAACAGATTAGTATACGGCGACGGCGGCTCTTCAGCACGCCAAATCGCCCGTCCAACACGGGGAGGAATCTATCTGGGAACGAGGAGATCGGAACTCAGGACTCAGTCTTGAAGAACTGCGCAATCGTGCGGAATTTATTATATCGTGACACGATCAAGTCCGCTGGAGGAATTCTCTTCAGCTCCGCCAGGTGCTTCTGCAGGCTGACGTCGAGCAAATTCGCCGCGGCTTCGTGGTCCCGGTGCGCTCCGCCTTCCGGCTCCGGCACTATGTCGTCAATGCAGCCCAGTTCACTCAGATCCGTGGCGGTAATGCGCATCGCTTCCGCCGCTAATTCCTTCTTGGTCGAATCTCTCCACATGATGGCCGCACAGCCTTCAGGCGAAATCACTGAGTAGATCGAGTTCTCCATCATCAGCACCCGGTCGGCCACCGCAATCGCCAGCGCCCCGCCGCTGCCTCCCACCCCAATCACTGTCGCGATGATCGGAACCGCGAGCCCGGCCATTTCGCGCAGGTTGTAAGCAATCGCCTCGGCTTGCCCGCGCTCCTCGGCATGAATTCCAGGATAGGCCCCGTCCGTATCAACTAAAGTAAAAATTGGCCTGCGATACTTTTCCGCGACCTGCATCACGCGCAATGCCTTGCGATATCCCTCCGGGTGCGGCGTCCCAAAATTGCGGTACACGCGCTGCTTCATGTCCCGCCCTTTCTGGGTTCCGACCACCAGCACTTCCTCGCCATGGAAGCGCGCCATCCCGCAAACCACCGCCGGATCGTCGCCGAAACCGCGGTCTCCGTGAATCTCGCTCCAGTCGGTGAAAACGCGCTCGATGTAATCGAGCGCCTGCGGACGCTGCGGATGCCGCGCGAGTTCCGTTTTTTGCCAGGCGGTCTGCAAGGCCTTCATCTCCTGCCTGAGCGTATGCACCCGCTCCTGCAGCTTTGCCAGTTGGCGGCGGGTCTCGTCATTCTGCCCGGCCGTGGCCTCGATCAGCGCCACTTGCCGTTCGATCTGCTCCAATTCCTGCTGCGCCTTTTCCGTTGCTTCCATGGTTGAACCGAGCGTTTCGTCGCAGATCCTAACTGATCACGCGGACACTGCCCCGCCCGCACAACTGTTCCACTCGCGCGATGAAGTTGCGATCCGGCAGCACATTATAACCTTCCGCTTCCATCACCACCATGAAATCCCCGGCGCGTTCCACGTCAAACAATACCCGCGCTTCGCCCCTGCGCTCTCGGAAAAGATTGTGAAGATCGTCCACCGTAGTCTCGCCTGCGGTTTCAAGCGGCACGCGAATGCGAATCGCGCGCGGCAGCGGAACCTTCGCGTCTTCCAGCGGCATAATCTCTGCAGCCGTAATCTTCGGATTCGCGCCTTCTTCAATTCTCACTCCAGCCCGCACCAGCACCGGAACTTCAAGCTTTACCTTATCCCCCAGCCGTTTGTACGCCTCCGGGAACACAATCATGTCGATCGAGCCTGACATGTCTTCGAGCGTAGCCTGCGCATAGAACTCCCCGCGCTTGGATTTCTGTACGCGCACGTTGGCGATGATCCCGGCCGTCGCGATGGTTTCGTCCTTGCCCGTGGATTTCGTCATCGCGCCCACTTCCTCGATGCTCAGCGCCTGCAGGTCCACCAGCTTGTCTTTGTATTTCTGCAGCGGATGCCCGCTGATGAAGAAGCCCAGGATTTCTTTTTCGGCAGCTAATCGCGCCTGCTCATCCCAATCGGGGATGTTCGGCAGCCTGTCGTTATTCGCCTCAGACTCTTCTTGCTGAAACACTCCGAACAAACCGTGCTGCCCCGATTCCGCATCGCGCTGCGCCTTCTGCGCCCGATCCATGGCGCGGTCCAGAACCGTCATCAATTGCGCGCGCCGGCCCAGAGAATCCATTGCCCCGCTCTTGATCAGCGACTCCAGCACCCGCTTGTTCAGCAGCCGGAGATCCACGTTTTCACAGAACTCATAAATCGATTTGAAACGCCCCAACTTCTTGCGCGCTGTGACGATCGACTCAATCGCGTTGCCGCCGACATTCTTCACCGCCGCCAGCCCAAAACGAATCGCTTCGCCGTGCGGCGTGAAGTTCGCATCGGAAACATTTATATCCGGCGCTTCCACGGAAATCCCCATCTCGCGGCATTCGTTGATGTACTTCACCACGTCATCCGTACTTCCCGTCACTGACGTCAGCAACGCCGCCATGAACTCCACGGGATAATGCGTCTTCAGATACGCCGTGTGATAGGCCAACAGCGCGTAGGCGGCGGAATGCGATTTATTGAAGCCGTATCCCGCAAACTGCGCCATCAGATCGAAAATCTTCTCGATCTTTTTTGGCGGGAACCTGCGCTGTGCCGCGCCTTCTACAAAACGCTCGCGCTGCTGCGCCATCTCCTCCGCTTTTTTCTTGCCCATGGCCCGCCGCAGCAGATCCGCTTCCCCTAAGGAGTACCCCGCCAGCCGGTTCGCGATCTGCATCACCTGTTCCTGATACACGATCACGCCCAGCGTCTCCTCGAGAATTTCTTTCAGCTCCGGCAGTTCGTATTCCACTCGCTTGCGCCCGTGCTTGCGATCCACAAAATCGTCGATCATTCCGCCCTGGATCGGCCCCGGGCGATAGAGGGCATTCAGCGCCGTAAGATCCTCAATCGAATTCGGCTGGTACTTGCGCAGCACATCCCGCATGCCGTGCGATTCAAACTGGAAAACGCCGGACGTCAATCCCTTGTGAAAAACCTTCTGGTAAGTCTCCGCATCTTCCAGCGGAACATTTTCGAGCGTAATCGGAGTCCCGCGCGTCTGCGCGATCAGCTTCAAGGCGTCGGTGAGAATCGTAAGCGTGGTCAGCCCAAGAAAGTCCATCTTCAACAGGCCCATTTTTTCAATGGCCACCATGTCGAAGGCAGTGACGATTTCGTCGTTCTTGGTGCGATGCAGCGGAACCAGTTCCGTCAGAGGACGCGGCGAAATCACCACACCCGCGGCATGCACTCCGGAGTTGCGTACCATCCCTTCCAGCTTTTTCGCGGTCTGGATCAGTTCGCGGATCTGTCCATCTTTTTCCATCGCCTCGCGCAGCTGCGGCGAATCCTCAATCGCCTGGTCGAGCGTGATGTTGAGCTGCGTCGGGATCATCTTGGCGATGCGATCCACATCGCTGTAAGGAATATTCATCGCCCGTCCCACGTCCTTGATAGCAGCCTTGGCCGCCATGGTGCCGAACGTGATGATTTGCGCAACATTGTCGCGCCCGTATTTCTGCGTGACGTAGTTGATTACCTCGCCGCGCCGGTTCATGCAGAAATCGATGTCGATATCGGGCATCGAAACCCGCTCCGGATTCAGAAAGCGCTCAAACAGCAACTCGTGCTGTAACGGGTCCAGATCGGTAATGCCCAGCGCGTAGGAAACCAGCGATCCCGCCGCCGACCCGCGGCCCGGCCCCACCGGAATGTCATGCTCCTTGGCATAGCGAATGAAATCCCACACGATCAGAAAATAACCGGGAAACTTCATCTGCTGGATGATCCCCAGCTCCCGCTCCAGCCGCTGCTCATAATCAGAAATCGGATGCTTCAGCTTCCCCTGCTCGTGCAGCGGCCGCAGCGCCGCCATGCGGCGCGCGAAGCCCTCGCGCGAGACGTGCGCGAAGTAGCTGTCAATCGTGTAGCCCGGAGGAACATCAAACTGCGGGAACGGCGTCGCCACTTTTTCCAGGCGCAGGCTGCAGCGCTCGGCAATGTCGAGAGTACGCGTCAGAACTTCCGGTGAATCTTTGAACACCCGGTACATCTCGTCATGGCTCTTAACGAAAAACTGGTTGCCGTCAAACTTCATCCGCTGCGTGTCGTGAATCGACTTGCCCGTCTGAATGCACAACATCACATCCTGGGCATGCGCGTCGTCCTCGCACAGGTAATGGCTGTCGTTGGTCGCCACCAGCGGCAACCCCAGATCCTTTTCCAATTGAAACAGCCCAGGGTGAATCTTGTGCTCCATCGCCAGGCCCTGGTCCTGAATCTCGAGATAGAAATTGTCTTTCCCGAAAATATCGCGCAGCGTTCCGGCAGCAGCGCGCGCGGCATCGTACTTCCCTTCCATCAACCGCTCCGCGACTTCACCCTTGAGGCATCCTGAAAGCCCGATCAGCCCCCGCGAATGCTCTGCCAGAAACCTCTTGCTCACCCGCGGCTTGTAGTAGAAGCCATGCAGCGAGGCTTCCGAGGTAATCTTCACCAGATTCCGGTAGCCCTCTTCGTTCTCGGCCAGCACCAGCAGATGGTTGTAGGTGTCGCCTTCAGGCGGGGTGCGCTCAATGTTGTGATCGTCCTTTTTGCAGACGTAAAGTTCGCAGCCCACGATCGGCTTCACGCCATACTTGTGCGCCGCATTGACGAAATGCACCGCGCCAAAAATGTTTCCGTGGTCCGTCATCGCCACCGCAGGCATGCCCAGCTCTTTCACCCGCTCGCAGAGTTTTTCCACGTCGCAGGCTCCGTCAAGCAGCGAGTAATCGGTATGCAGATGTAAGTGGACGAATTGGGACATAGGCCTCAGTTCAATTTTCTGTTGGCGTTATTCTAAAGGGAAACGCAGAGCAAGAGGCAGCAAGTTATCCACAGCGGAGAGTCGCGCAGGCGAGTCACACAGGAAGTCACGCGCGGAATACCGATCCCTTATTGCCCTTCACGCGCGACCGGCAAGTGGAAATCCACGCCACGCTCGTCATTTGCCTTAGTAGTGGCTGGAATATCGAGGTCCGAGAGCGGAATCTTCTGCGTATGCTGCGGGTTGAAGTTCCACAAGGTCTGGCCCACGATGGCGTAGTTCTGCACTTCCTGTTTGTGCTCGTCGCGGAAAACCAGCACCGTGGCCGGAGCCGCTTCCGTGCGCTCTTCCTGATGCGGAGGCGGAGGCGCCGACTTCGCATAAAGATCCTGATCACCTTGCGCGCGCATCCTCTGCTCGTAAAGGCTCTGCGCATTCATCTCGTTCGCCAAGCCGGTCTGATACTGCTGCTCCTGGTCGTACGTAGAACCAGAATTCCACCACCAATACGGATCGTAGTAGCCCGCGTATCCCCACGGATACCCATATCCATAACGTCCTCGGCAGCCATACGCGTAGCAGTTCCCGTACCCATAGGTCCGGATCCGCACACTAGTCGATCCGTTATAGCCGCGTGGGTATGAGTGGAAAGACGAACGCGAGGAGGGCGCGTGTGCGTAGGAGCGTGGCGCAAAACTTGAGCCGGAGTGCGATCCGTTGAAACCACCACTCGAGTGGCCGGCAAACCCGCCGTGAAAAGCCGATCCAGCATGCCCGCCAGCGGAAGCGTGGCCTCCACCGTGCTGCGCCGTGAGTTGGGCTGACGCCGCCAGGAGCACGAACGCCGCAATGATTAGCGATCGATGCATACTCGTATTATATGCCCGTCGCTGCCCGGAAAATCCAGAAATTAGTACCGGTCCGAAGCCGAATTAGGACAGTACCCCGGAACTCCGCCAGCAGCGCCCTCACCGCTTCTTGGCTTTTGCCGGCTTGTGAGCCGCTTTCTTTAGCTTCGCGGGATGCTTTGCCCCACCCCTGGCGACATGTTTCGCAGCATGTTTCGGAGCGTGCGGAGCAGGTTTGTGCTTCGCTTGGGCAAGCTTTTTAGGCTCCGCCTTGTGCTGTCCTTCCGGCTTCACCTTCGCCGCCGGCGTTACAGGAGGCACTGCTGCCGCAACCGCCGCGCCTTTTCCTTTGCCCTTCGCTACTTCGCCCTTCTTGCCCGGCACTACCGCCGCCGGGGCCGCAGCCGCTGCTGCTTTGGGCCCGCGCCCGCGCCGCGGAGGCGGCGGAGGCGGTGGTGGTGGCGGCGCAAACGGCTTCAGAAACTTCAAAGTCTCCGTCCGCGACCGCAATTTCCCGTCAAGCAGCAGCATGAACACATCGCGCGCAATCTTCGGATAC
This sequence comes from uncultured Acidobacteriaceae bacterium, assembly GCA_963827005.1. Classification (GTDB taxonomy): domain Bacteria; phylum Acidobacteriota; class Terriglobia; order Terriglobales; family Acidobacteriaceae; genus Sulfotelmatobacter. The sequence goes on along the minus strand of CAWGZD010000001.1, from coordinate 394,559 downwards.
TCCGGCAACTGCGGCGTGATCAGCAACTCCGTCATCTCGGGCAGCGGAATCCGTTGCTGCACCTGCCGCCACTTCGTCAGAAAGTTCTTGATCTTTTGCGCCACGGTTTGGTGCCGCGCCGTCACTGCCAGAAACAAAATCATCTCCGGCCGCGCCCCGCTCAGCAGGTTCCAGGTGCGCGACGGCGTTGCCGCTTCTTTCCCGGTCAGCCGCTTCGCCAGTTCCTTGGCGTGATCCTCAATGTCGCGCCAGGACTCGATCAAATCCTTGCGCGGAATCTGCCGCCGCAAATCTGAAATGTCTTTGTCGGAAAGCCGTGCCGTCAGAAAGTGCATCACCGCCGGCGATGGATCCACTGTGTAGCCCAGGTCGACCATCTGCTGGCGCGTCTTCATCAACTGCCCTAGCCCGTTCGTATCAACTTTCGCCGATGACCAGTGCGGATGCAGTACCTTCAGCCAGTCTTCCTTCTCCAAAGCGCGCACCACATTCAGCGCATCATCTTCATGAGCCAGCTGCGCAATCTCGTGTCCCACGGCGCTCTTCGAAACATGGTCAATGTACTTATTCTCTTTCGCCGCGTCATAGCGCTGCTGCGTGCGCTCCTCCATGGGCCAGTGAAACCGCGCCGCAAAGCGCGTCGCCCGGATCAGCCGCGAGGGATCTTCCACGAACGAATAGTTGTGCAGGATCCGCAGCAGCTTCGCCTCAATATCCGCCACGCCGTTGAAGGGATCAAGCAGCAGCCCACGCGACCCTTCATTCAGCGACAACGCCATCGCGTTCACCGTGAAATCGCGTCGCCGCAAATCTTCCTGAATGCTAGCCGGCGCGATCACCGGAGGTTTGCCCACCTTTTCATAGTGCTCGGTTCGGGCCATGCCGATCTCGGCGCGCACATTCCCCGGCAGCACCAGAAACAGCGTGCGCACGTCTTCGTCGTGCCCCGCCAGTTGCGCGCCGGCTCGTTCAAACTCTTTTTGCAGCTTAAGGGGATTGCCCTGAACCGTGAAGTCCAAGTCGCGGATCGTGAACCCGCTGATAATGTCGCGTATCGCGCCACCCGTCAGGTAGAGGGTGATTCCCGCGGCGCGGGCTACTTCTTGCACCAGATTGACGCCCTTCATCTGGTCCGGCGTCAACCGGATTTCCATTGTGTAAATGTAATCAGCCATTCGTCTTCAGACAACCCACTTCAAACCGTCTAGCCGGCACAGGTATACGCCCACTCGGCCCGACAGCCTCAACACTTTCCACAGGATTTCCACAGGGCACCCTGCCCCCGACCCGCCGGTTCTTCACCAAGCTCTATTCAAGCCCTTAAATACAAAGCACTTAAATAGACATGAGTCGACCCAAGGCAACTTAAAGGAATAACACAACGTTTACAATTTGGCTACTGCCAACGTGGATTCACAGGATTTCTTCCAATTTAGTGCGAGAATGAGGCGGGCTTTGGGCGAAACTTGCTCTGAGCAAAGCCCGAAAGCCGAAGCCCGAAGCCCGACCCATGCCCTCGACTCATAAGAAAGTCATCGTCCGCAAGATGGACCGCGATTCCGTCTCCGGCTACGTCTCTCCCGAGCAGTTCGTCAACGAAGGCAAGCTCGAATTGCTCAACACCGCCGGCAACGTCGTCGCCATGGAGCTGCGCGAGATCAAGGGAGTTTATTTCGTCCGCGAGTTCGGCGACTCCGAATCCCTCACCCGCAAGACCTTCACCTCCCGTCCCCGCTCCGAAGGCCTCTGGGTCCGCCTCCGCTTCAAAGACAACGAAATCCTCGAAGGCCTCATGCCCTCAGATCTCACCCAGAACCTGCCGGAAGGCTATCTCGTCAACCCGCCCGACCAGCGCTCGAACACGCAGCGCATCTTCGTCCCCCGCAGCGCCCTCGAGTCTCTGACCGTCCTCGCCGTCATCGGCGCCACTCGCCGCCCCCGCCGCGGCTCCGACACCCGCCAGGTTCCCATGTTCGAAGAGTAGTAGCGGTGCAATTTTTGATTGTCATCCTGAGCAAGCATTCTTCGCGCAGCGAAGAGCCTGTCCCGAGCTTGCCGAGGGAATCTGAGCGAGCCGCGCGTATCCGCGGAGCCCGCCCTGAGGGAGCGACAGCGACCGAAGGGCGCGTCCAGCTCGCTTCCTTCTCGCTTCCTTTTCTCTCTTCCGTGTAAACTTTCATGGCTGCACAGCGGCCCCATGCTTGCAACCCGCGCTCAAAGGAAGGCACTCGCATCATGCTGATCGGCTTTCGGCAAAAAGCCATCGTCGCCGTTTACCTGCTTCTGCTCACGCTCCTGTCCAGCCGCGCCTATCTTTATTCCCTCTACGACATGGACATGATGGGCTACATCGGCAACGCCGTCGCCATCAGCGGCGCCAGCGTCCGTCAAATTCACGACGCTTCCTATCGCGCCCTCGAAACCGAGGTTCCACCATCCGCCCGCGACCACCTTCTCGGCCGCGACAAATCCGGCCCGCCCTCGCAATGGGAGTCTCGCCAGGATCGCGCCCTGAATCCCGGCCACTTCGCCGAATACCTGCCCTGCTTCGCCATCCGTCCCATCTTCAACGAACTTGTCTATCTCCTCCATTTCAAACTCGGCATCGGCCTGGTGCGAGCCACCATCGTCATCTCAGTGTTCTCCTATTGGCTAATCGGATTTCTTGTTTTCTCTTGGCTCTGCCGCTATGCCACCCTCTGGCGCGCCGCTCTCGGATCGCTTCTTCTCGTCCTCAGTCCCCCGCTTCTCGATCTAGCCCGCTTTAACACCCCGGATGCCCTGGCCTGCCTGGTAAGCCTCGCAGCGCTCTATTTGATCTTCGAACTCGATCGCCTCTTCTGGGGCCTGACTCTTCTGCTCCTTTCTGTGTATGTCCGCACCGACAATGTCCTGCTCGCCATTGCCGTGCTCGCCTATTGCTCCGTCCTCTCAAAGCAGCTTGAAAAGACCAAAGCCGCCGTCCTCATGATTGTCGCCGTGTTATCGGTCCTGCTGATTAACCATTTCGCCGGAGACTACGGCCTGCGCATGCTCTACTACCGGAGCTTTGTCGCCATCCCCTTGGCTCCCGGGGAACTCGTCGTCAGCTTCGGAATGGCGGATTACCTACGCGCCTTCCGCACCGCAGTCTCTCAAACCATGGTCGGTTCCATGCCATTATTTTTATTGATGGGAGTGGTAGGCCTTTGCGCCCAGCGTCACCGCATCACCCAAGCCCTCGCCGCCGTCACCGCCTTTTACCTGGTCTGCCACTTCCTCCTGTTTCCCTCCGGCCAGGAGCGTTTCTGGGGAGTTCTCTACGTAGGCTGCGGATTGATCGTCATGATTGGAGCCTGGTATCGTAATTCGCTCTCGTCGGACGAAACTCACGTAAACCCGTGAACTGCGCCGGTTCGAATGCGCGTGATGGCTCAGTTTGAAATCGCTTTGAAGGAACACGCATTTAGAGAGTGCGGAAAAACTCCGGATCGAGAGGGATCGGGAAGACCGCGGCTTCAGCCGCGCCGCAACAGATTCGTATCAGGGTAGGGCTTTAGCCGCATCGCCAGATGCTCGCTCTGAATTGCGCCGTGGCCCCTGAGGTCAGAAGCAGGAAGAACCACCGCCGCCGGCAGCACCGTGGAAGAGCGGCGCTTCAGCGCCGCGTTGGAAGCAAAACGGATCCGGGCTTTAGCCCCTGCGGGATCTGCCTTTCAATCTGCACCGCCACCGCCCGACCGCAACAAACACTCCATGACAAAGAAATGACAAACGAACCTGTGGTAGTAGTTCAGTTCTTCGTGTACATTTTTTGTCGCAGTCATTACGTTGTAATTTTGGAATAAGCCGCGCCGTTGTTCCTCCCTGTCGGTGCGTACTTTCAACCGGAGTCCTTATTCCCTAGCACGGGATTGCAATTGTATGGCTGTGCTGCCTGTGGTTAACTTCCTGCAGAGTTGTCCACGAATTTCTAACGAACGAAGAATGAACGAACAGAATTAATGAACGGAACTAACGAACAGAATTAACGAACGAACCCAAGGGAATAATTATGCGGATGTCGGTTAAGTCCTGGTTACCCCGCGGTATGGCAGCTCTGGTTTTGATTCTTGTGGCAAGCGGTTTTGCCGCGGCCGCGGGCCAGCCTCATTATCTCGTCACCAACGACGATGCCCCGTTCACCAATAGTGTCAGCTTTTATACCGTCGGCGCCAACGGTCTGCTCACTCTCTCAGATCAAGTCCTCACCGGCGGCTCCGGCATCGGCGGCGGATACTTTGCCGCGAACCGCGTAGTCGTGCTCGACACCGCAACCGAACAGTGCGTCTATGCCTCCGACGCTTCGACCGGCGACATCGCTGGAATCAACGTCAGCACCCTGCAAGTCGGCGGGAGTGCCTTCGGCTCCGCCACCGACGCTGGCACTTCCAACGGCATCGGCCTCGCCATCAACGCCAAATACCTCTATGCCAGCTTCACCGACTCGAACACCATCGGCACCTTCCAGCTTCTGCCCGGCTGCTCCCTTTCGTTTGTGAACGATATCTCCGTCGCCGGACTGCAAGGCGGAATCATCAACGGCATGGCATTGCACGGCAACATCCTGATTGCCACCTACGGCGATGGCTCCATCGAGTCCTTCAACATCTCCGCCGGAACTCCAGCCTCCAACGGCGACGAACAGAATTCCACTGCATATCTCAAGTCCCGGGGCGCTACCTATCCCAATAGCGTAGAGATCACCAAGAACGGCCGTTTCGCCCTCTTCGGAGACACTGCCACCTCTACCGTCGTCGAAGTCTCTGAGATTTTTTCCGGCAAGTTAAGCCGCACCGCCGTTTTTTCCCTGGGCCCTTCGATCAACTCCAGCAATATCCTGCTGAGCCCCGATGAGACCCTGCTCTACATCAGCAACACCGAGGGCGATAAAATCAGCGCCGCCTTCTTTAACCCAACCACCGGCAAGCTCACGCTTGGGTGCGCTTCGAACCGGCTCAAGGGTTTCAGTTCGTCCTGGTCCTATCTGGCAGCTCTAGGGCTCGGCACCAACACGGGGACGGGAGGAATCATCTACGTCGCCGAGTTTGGCGCGCCCTCCTCCATCGGCATGGTTCACATCACCTCGACCGGCACCAAGTGCTCCATGAAAGAAGTAACCGGATCGCCCGTCGCCGACCCCAATAGTCCCGGACTATTATCCATCGGCAGTTTTCCGCCCCGGTCTTTCTAGTCCGGTCTTTGCGAACCTGATCTTTACAGACATTTCTTAGCAGAATTTGATCAGTGCAGAAGTGAGGAGTGAGGAATAAAGATGCGTACACTTTCTAGATGTTTCCTGGCCATCATCGCCCTTGGACTTTCTTCTCTGGCCGCGACCGCGCAATGTCCCCCGCGCCCGCCCGCCGGCTCCGTCGTTCAGGACGCCCTAAGCCTCTATTCGCAGAACGGAACCCTCAACGCCAGCTTTGACATGGCTTACTCCGTCGATCTCTACGGCTACTCCCATTACTGCTACAAATACAACTCTTCTTCCGGCACGGTCGAGGCTCCCACCCTGCGCCTCAATCCCGGCGACCGCCTTCTCCTCGGCGTCAAGAACAGCATCACCGGTGACGATTCCGGCTCCATGAGTGCCATGGATTCCATGGCAGCTCCTTCCGGCCAGCCCTGCGGCGATACCGGAGCCATGACCCTGCAATCCACCAATGTTCACTTCCACGGCCTCAATGTTCCTCCCGTCTGCCATCAGGATGACGTCCTCACCACCCTGATCCAGCCCGGCACTCCCGGCTTCGAATTCAATATGCAGATTCCAACCACCGAGCCGCCAGGACTCTATTGGTACCATCCCCACGTCCACGGCTTCACCGAGTTTCAGGTGAACGGCGGCGCTGCCGGCGCCATCGTCATCGAAGGCATGGAAAAGGTTCGCCCCGAAGTGGCAGGCCTCACCGAGCGCGTCTTCGTATTGCGCCAGCAGTACCTCGTTCCCTGGGTTCCCGGACCCTACCAGCTCACGCTGAACTACCAGGTAGCCGCCGCCCCCGGCGCTCCGTCTCCCATTATCCAGATGAAGCCCGGTGAAAAACAGTTCTGGCGCGTCGCCAATGCCACGATTCAGGATTTCATGCCCCTGCAGGTCTGGCTCAACGGCACGCCGCAGAAATTAGAATTGATCGCCCTCGACGGCTATCCTCTCGCCGCGCCCCGCATCGTGGACACCATTCTCGTTCCTCCTGCCGGACGCGCCGAGTTCATCGTCGCCGCTCCGCCTACGGGAGAGACCGAGCAGTTTATCTCCCTGGCTTACTCCACCGGGCCCACCGGCAATCCTGACCTCGAACAGGTTCTCGCCAACGTCGAACTCAGCAACGACGACGCCGCCCAGAAACAACCAGCGAAGTCCGCCCCGCCCGCCGCGTCGATCTCCACCGATAGCCTCAAATTCGCTGGAGTGAAAGACCCCACTCCAACCGCCACCCGCAATCTTTACTTCTCCGAAGAATTTGGTGGCACCAACGGACCGATCCAGTTCTACATCACCGTCCAGGGTCAACCGCAGAAAGTCTTCGAACCCAACGAAAAACCCGTCATCACCACCAAGGTCGGTGCGGTCGAAGATTGGATCATCGAAAATCGCGCCCTCGAGACTCATGCCTTTCACATACACCAGATTCACTTCCTCGTGCTGGAAGTCGACGGAAAGCCCGTCACCGACCAGGACTATCGCGACACCTACGAGATTCCCTATTGGTCCGGCAAAGGTCCGTTTCATAGCATCAAGGTCCGCATGGATTTCCGCGACCCCACCACCGCCGGACTTTTTGTGTTTCACTGCCACATCCTCCTCCACGAAGATCTCGGCATGATGCACAAAATCCTGGTTCAACCTTGATAGCTTCGAAAGGTTCGGCTTTGGGTAGGTGCAATTTGATTGTCATCCTGAGCAAGCGTTTTTTGCGCGGCGAAGGATCCGGGCGAGCCGCGCGTTGCGTCGCGTCTTTTGCGACGCAATAATCGCGCGTCTGGCTCGCTTCCTTATCAAACTGCATCACCACCGGCGCCAGCAGCACCCTGGAAGAGCGGCGCTTCAGCGCCGCGTTCAAGCGCCCCAGAGTCAATCGCGGCTTTAGCCGCTGCGCCGTAAAAAAAGAAAGGTCATCACCATGCCAAGAAAGATTCTGCTCGTCCTCAGCGGAGCCCTACTCGTCCTCGCCGGCTATCTCTACGGCAACCGAAACGCCACAATCGCCTACGCCAACCCCGCGCCGCAAGCCGGCGCTGCCAACTCCTACGACTCTCCCCGCCACGGCACCGTCCCCAAGTCTTTCGGACACATCGCCGCCGCCATTCCCGACCAGATCGGCACCGGCCTCATCTTCGAAGACAGCCAGGGAGTCATCCGCTTCGTCAGCATGACCGGAATGAAAGAAGGAGAACTCGCCCGCTACGACCAAACCCCCACTCGCGGAGGCATTCCCAAATCCTACGGTCACCTCGTAGCCGCCGTCGTCAATCCGGACGGAACCGGCCTGGTCTTCGAAGACAGCGAAGGCGTAATCCGCTTCGTCACCATTACCGGCAAGAAAGAAGCCGAACTAACCCGCAACTGAGGATCGATCGCCCTCGCAATTCACCGGAACATTTGTACGTACATCACCCCGTCGTCGGCCCCGAGGCCCTTTGGAGGCCTTGTCCATTTAGTTCCATTAACCACTTTAGATGCCTACACTTACAGCCACTCGTACGTACACAAGCGACTTACAGTATTGCATGCACAAAATGTTCCAGTTGGAACACTTAGCACGAATGTTCCAGTCGGAACACTTAAGCGATTCCGCTTCTGAAACCGCCTGCCCTCTCTGCAACTGGTGTACGATTTACTGCAGCCTCACTCATCTAACATGAAACTTTCAAAGATCGCTTCCGCTCTCCACGCGCGCCTCGAAAACGGCTCTCCCAGCACCGAGATCACTGGCCTCAACGGCATCGAGCAAGCCGGACCAGCAGAAATCACCTTCGTCGCCAATCCAAAGTACGCTGCCGCGGCGCGCCTCACCAAGGCCGCAGCCGTCATCGTAGCCGAGAGTTTTCCCGCGATCCCTGCGGCCACTCTGCGCGTCGAGGATCCCTATCTCAGCTTCGCGCGCGCTCTCACCCTCTTCCACCAGCCGCCGCACTACGCCCCAGGAGTCCATCCCACCGCGGTCGTCCACTCCACCGCAAAGATTGGACGCGGGGCCCACATCGGCCCCTATGTTGTCATCGATGAGAATGTCGTCATCGGCGACCATGCTGTCTTGGTCGCGCACATCGTCATCTATCGCGGCGTAACCATCGGCAACAACTTCTTCGCCCACGCCCACACCGTCGTCCGCGAAGACTGCCGCATCGGCAACAATGTCCTGCTGCAGAACGGTGTCGTCATCGGCGCCGACGGCTTCGGCTTCGCCAAGACTCACGACGGTCATTGGCACAAGATTCCCCAGCCTGCTCCGGTTGTCCTCGAAGACGATGTGGAAGTCCAGGCGAACTCTTGCATCGACCGCGCCAGCGTCGGCGAGACACGCATCCGTCGAGGCGTCAAGATCGACAACCTCGTGCAGGTTGGTCACGGATCACAGGTCGGCGAAGATGCTCTGCTCTGCTCGCAGGTAGGCCTCGGTGGTTCCACAGAAATTGCGAACCGCGTCATCTTGACTGGTCAAGTCGGAGTCGTCGGCCACTGCAAGGTGGGCGAGGCCGCCATCGTTACCCCGCAAAGCGGCGTCGCGAACGACATTCCCGCCGGCGCGCTGGTGAGCGGCGCTCCGGCCGTCGATCACAAGTTGTGGCTGAAGTATTCCGCCCTGCTGCCTAAACTGCCAGAGATGGCGCGGGCTCTGCGGGCCAAAACGCCAAAGGAATAACCCGTTTCCCTTCTGCTCTCCGTCGCAGCGAGGCCGGAGACTACTTCTTCAACTCAGCAGGCCAATTCTGCACCAGGGTAAAGGGATCGCTGCCTTCTTTTAAGTTCCCGCTGTTGATCAAGAATTTCTTGCCGTCCGCGCTCGCATCGTAAGGGCCATACTCGCGCTGGACTCCAATCGCCTGAAACAAAATATGCGGAGTGCCAAGCTGCACCGCGCCGCCAGACGCATTTACGTCGACCGCGACCAGGTTGTCGGAAGGGTCGAGATAGAAAAGCTCCTTGCTGTCTCTACGCCATTTAGCGGATGCGCCACCGACGCTCGAAACCAGCCACTTCGCACCCCCGCCGGGAAAAGCTGTGACGTAGATCTCCCACCGGCCGGTCTCGTTGCTCTGGTACGCCATCCACTTTCCGTCCGGCGAAACCGCAGGGAAACGTTCCTCGAAGGTGCTCTGAACAACGGGAAACGGCTTGCCTTCGCCGAACAAAGGGAGGGCCCAAATATGAAAGCCAATTTCGCTCTTCGGAACCCGGCGTTCATAAACCAGATAACGTCCGTCGGGTGAAAAGCTCGCGGGGATGTCGACGGTCTCTTCCCCCTGAGTTACCACCCGCTCGGGAGTACTGCCATCAGCGGCCTTGGCTCGGATATGAGGAAATCCCGCGCCGGAAGAGTAAAAGATCGTTTTCCCGTCGGGCGACCACAAGGGCGAGCCCTGGCTGTAGGGGCCAAAGGTGAGACGCGTGCTGGTTCCGCGGTTCAGATCGAAAATCCAAATGTCGCCGATTCCCTGCGTGCCGGTGAAAATCTCCACCGCAAGTCTTGTGCCGTCGGGGGAGAGCGCAGGAAAAAGATAACGATCAGGCTGCGGGAGTGGGCCGCTCGGTTTGCCGTCTCTGCCCCACCACATCAGGTTCCAGCCGCCAGAGGTTTCACCGGCCTGGTAGATCAAGGTTCCAGTATCCGACACAGAGAACATGGCGCGAATGGTTGATCCGCTCACGGCTACGTGTTCTGCCATGGGCTGCGGTTCACCGCTTAGCTCGAATCGGGCGGGGTTAAAAGGTTGCGCCATCAGAGTCTGGTCTCGCAGAAAAAGAAGATGGCCCGAGGCGTAGAGGGCCATGGTCTCACTTTTCATGAGCACCTTCGCCTGCAGGGTTCCCAGTTCTCCGAGGTAGAGCACAGGCGACTGACCGACGCGAGAAGTCCGCGACCAATAGAGGAAGTGTTTGCCATCGGGCAGGAAGGTGGGCCAGCGATGGCTATTTTCGGCCTGAGAAAGATCCAACTTGGAAGCGGGGACCGGAGTTCCGCCTTCCGCGGATACGCTCTGCAGCGGTTGGTTGGAGGATGAAGTAAAAACGATCACGCCTGCTGGACTCCATGCGCCACCACGGCCGCTAATGCTATCGCACAGGGTTTGCGGCGGACCACCGCTCGCGTTGATTTTTTTCAACTTGCCGGGAACGAAGAAACCAATCTCGCGGCTGTCTGGAGACCAGAATGGATATGTCGCGTCCTCGGTTCCAGCCAGAGGCTGCGCTGTCAGGGACGTAAGCGGCCGGACATATAACAGTACTTTGCTTTTGTCGTCACGAGCCGTGAACGCCAACTGCGTTCCATCAGGCGAGAGCACCGGCGGGCCCGACGCTGGCAACATGGTCACGAACGAAGTGCCAGCCGGCGGCAAGATCGAAGAACGCACTACCGGCACGGGTTTCGGCGCTGGAATAAGATAAGCTGCCCCGGCACCGAATGCGACCAGCACTGCGATTCCGGCGACGGCCACGGCAGCCGCGAAGCAGCGGGGCTCGGGCTCAATGACGTCGCTCGTGCGGCGGGCTGCGAACGGCCTCCGCCAAAGCTTCCAACTGGATTCTGACGTCGTGCATGCAGCCGTAGCGCTGATCCGGAGTTCTTCGCCAGGCAGCGCCATACCGTTTCATCAAGGCGCGGGGGAGAGCTCGGCAGCACTGCCGAAATGCGCTCCGGCTCTTTGTCGAGAATCGCGCCCAGCACGCTGAACTGCGATTTCCCCTCAAAGGCGCGGCGGCCGGTGAACATTTCGTAGAGCAGGCAACCGAAACTGAAAATGTCCGAGCGCGCGTCGGACTCCCGGCCCTGCAAACTTCCGGTGCCATGTACTGGAACGTTCCCGACCACCGTTCCTTTCTGCGTCAAAGGCGAAGCAGAAGCGCTGAGCGCAGCCACACTCATGGTCGGCGTGCTCGGCGTTAAGAGGCCAGCACCCGACGCGGAACTCGATCCCGGCGCAGGCTTCGCCAAGCCGAAGTCCATCAGCTTCGGCCCATTCTTCGTGAGCATGATGTTAGCGGGCTTCAGATCGCGATGGATGATTCCCCGCAGCGTGCGCTTTGTCCAGGGCGTCGGCAATCGTGATCGCTGTCTTCAGCGCCTCTTGCAGCGGCATCGCGCCGCGTTGCAACCGGTCGGCGAGAGTCTCGCCTTCCAGCATGCTCCATGACCAGAAAATCGACTCCATCCTGGGAGCCAATATCGTGCAAAGTGCAGATGTGCGGGTGATTCAGCGAGGAAATCGCCCGGCCTCGCGCTCCATCCGCTGCCTTAGATCGGGATCGGAAGACAGATGTGCGGGAAGGACCTTGATAGCTACGTCGCGTCCGAGGCGCGTATCGCGAGCGCGATAAACTTCACCCATGCCACCGGCGCCCAGCGGTTGCTGGATTTCATACGGTCCGAGTTTTGTGCCTGCGGCAAGGCCCACGGTTGGCTCGAATTATATCCTTGAAAAGAAACTGCCGATAGCGCCAAGCGATCAAGCCGAGGGGTTATGCACTGCCATGGCCTTCGTGGTTGATTCCTCTTGCTGGAACTCTTTTGGCAGTCCGCTATCGATCACTGCTCGAACTCTTTCCATCAGGCTGTCCCGAGTGCCGAAATCCTTGGGCTCGATCGGTGGATGAAAAATCACCGTTGCGACTCCCGGCTTGATTGCGAATCTGGCCTTTGGCATCACCTCGTGCGTGCCGTTAATCGTCACCGGAACAACCGGAACTCCACACTCCATCGCCAGATAAAACGGGCCCTTCTTAAAGGGCAGCAGCTTGCCATCGAACGAGCGCTTACCCTCGACGTAGATCGTCATGTTCAGTCCCTGCCGCACGACTTGTTTCGCGGCCCGAACGGATTCGATTCCTGCATCACGGTTGCCGCGATCCACTGGTACGAGCGATCCCATGCGCATCGCCCGGCCCAGAATTGGATAGCTGAACAGCTCCTTCTTCACCATCACCGACGTGCGCCGCGGAATCAGAGGGATGGTTATCGGAGGGTCCAGGTTCGACACGTGATTCGACATAAAGATATAGGTGCGCGCCGGATCAAGCTGGTCGAGCCCAACCGTTTCCACTCGCACTCCGGTCAGCCGCACCCCATTCCACGCGCCAAACATGAACATGCGATACAACAGGCGAATGTCGCCGGTGATGAACGTCCAGGGAAATCCGACGGCGGCCGCGACGGGCGCGGCCAGCGCCCAGAAAACCAGCATAGCGATGGTGCGAATCATGTTGAGTTCCGTAGCCTGCGTCCGGCGCTACCCTACTGTGCGCCTCGTGGAACCTGCGCCTCGCCCTTCAGCCAGGCCGACCGGCGTGCCTGCTGTTCCGGGGTAACGTTCTCCAGATCTTTCAGCTGATAAGAAACTTCTTTGCGGCCACCTACCTTCCACTTCACCTCGCGATCGCCACCGCGGCGGCCTCGCAGCTTCAGGGCGATTGCGTCGCCTGGATTCAGGCGCGACATTTCCTGCGCGGAGTCCTGTCCCGCAACTTTGCCATTGATTTCGAGAACTATATCGTCCACCCGCAAACCGGCTCGCTCGGCCTCGCTGCCCGAAGCTACCTCGGCCACGGTCATGGGACCGTCGAAGTTTCGCGTGGCCATAAATCCTGCTTCTCCTATCGTGATCGTTCCCTGTTCAAGGCGCAGGCCCACGCCTTGGAAGAATGTCATTCCACGGAACCTCGTCTGTGCCGGCAACATACTTCGTGAAAAACCATCCGAGATCCGCGTGGCTCACGGACTCGGCCGCCTCGCGCACGCCGTCTGAATCGGGAAAGAACCGGCCCTTCTTCGCATAGTTCTGATTCATCCATTGAAAAACTTCGCGCAGCGAAGCTTGGCCGTTGCTGGCCTGGCGCACCGCCAAATCGAGCATGATGCCCAGCAGTTCGCCCTTGTTGTAGTAAGAGATGCTGCGATCCGGGCGGCTATAGTAGGCATCGCCTTCGAGCCAGGCGTCCAGGCTTGACTCCTCCGCCGATTGCGTCAGGTGCGCCGGGCGCCGTTCCAGTTCGGCGATTCCAGAGCCTAGCTCCTGTTCGAAGCGGCGTTCGTCGAGCAACCCGGCGCGCAACTGGATGATGTCGGCCGCGGTGCTGGTGCACCCCTCGCTGAACCAGAGAGCGCGCGTGTAATTCTCTCGAGTGTAATCCACGGGTTCGAGAGTCAGTGGACGAATGCGCTTCACATTCCACAGATGAAAGAACTCGTGCGCCGTCACCGAAGCCAGCGCGTCGGGAGCGCGCGCGAGCCGTCCGCACTCAAAGAAATCGCAGTCGAATAAGCATGCTCCATACCACCGCCCGCCGGTCCCTGGGGAAAATGAAAGAGAAACATGTAGCTGTCGAAGGGACGATCATCCATCCAAGTGGTGGCAGCGGAAACGATTTTCCGCAGCATGGCAACGATTGCTTCCATGTTGTAGTCGGCAGGTTCGGCGTCGACGACGACGCGATAGTGGCCGCCCGCTTCCTCGAAGTCAGATTCTTTGAAGTTGCCGATCTCGACGGGAGAATCGACGAGGCGGTCATAGTTCTCCGCTGCAAACCCGCCATCGGGCGTTGACGCGAGCGGCGTGGCGATGTGCCATCCTCCAGGCACCTGGCTGAAACGCATGGCCATGGGCGCGTTGCGGGCGTCGGTGGGATACATAAGAACCTGCGCCAGATTGAAAAAGGCATGATGCGAATTGAACTGCGCGCCAAACGGTCCGGGCGAATCGACCGAGATCTGATAGTCCACAACCGCGCCGCTCTCGGCGCCGATGATCAGCCACCGGCTCTTATCCAACGCGCGCACGGGGAGCGCGCGACCCGCATGATCGTTCCCTTTCGCGGGCTCTTTCGCTCGAACCCAATTTACGTATTGCGCGAAGTCCCGGACCTGGTAGATAGCGTTCCAGACTGGAAGCTGCAACTCCCGCCGCGACGAACCCTCGGGCAACGTGATTTGAACTTCAACGAGATGCTGCTCCGGATTCGCCAGCGAGATTGTGTAGTTCGTTGTTGCGTTCGAACGGGCGAGAGCCAGAGATAGCAGCAGCGCCACTTGGAGAATTTTGCGTGGCCAGGCTCTGGCGAGGAATAAACATCTCATCGCTTGCCCGCCGCATTCACCGAATTGACCGGGCCGCTCTCGCCCGCGAGAGCCCGCAACCGGGCCGGGAGTTTCTCGTAGATTCCACCGAAGCCACCGTTGGATAAGATCGCCACCACATCGCCGCTACGCATTTCCGGAGCGATCGTCTGCACGATCTCATCCGCGTCAGCAAACAAACGTGCGTGGCTGCCATGCTTCTGAACATCCGACGCCAACTCAGGCAACTCCAGGCGTTCATTTTCGGGCACGGCTTCGGAGCGGAAGACTGCGGCAACGATGACTTCATCGGCGAGCGCGAGGCTCCGCGCCAGGTCGGCTTGTAGCACACGCCGACGCAGAGTATTCGACCTGGGCTCAAGAATCGCCCACAGGCGCGCGCCGGGATAGCGCGACCGCAAGGCCTTCAGCGTGCCGGCAATCGCCGTGGGATGATGCGCAAAGTCGTCGATAATCGTGATGCCATTCACCTGCGCCTTCACTTCCAATCGCCGCTTCACGCTCTTGAACGTCTTCAGCGCCGCCGCAATCTCTTCTTTCGAGATGCCGTGTCCCACGGCCAACGCCGCGGCCGCGGTTGCGTTCCAAACGTTGTATTCACCCGCCAGCGGGAATTCAAAATCGGACCAGGCTTTGCCTTCGCGCAGCACGGACCATGTAGTTCGCCCAGCTTCGAATTTCAGATTCGTGATTCGCCAGCCGGCGCGGGCGCCAGTTCCATATCGCTCGACAGGACAAAACGCTCTGCTCAGGCAGCGTTCCAGGCTGCCGCTCTCGGCGGCGTCGGCGGTCACGCCATCGAATGCTACGATGCGTCCTCGCCGCGGAATCAGGTTCACCAACCGCTTGAACGCCGTCTCCACGGCATCCAGGTCTTTGTAAATGTCGGCATGATCGAACTCGACCGAAGTCAAGATCACGGCATCCGGAAAGTAGTGCAGGAATTTCGGCCCCTTGTCGAAAAACGCGGTGTCGTACTCGTCACCTTCCAAAATGAAATGCTTTCCCTGCCCCAGATGAAAGCTCGAACCGAAATTCTCGGCGATGCCGCCGATCAGAAACGAGGGCTGCATCCCGGCGGTATGAAAAATCCACGCCAGCATCGAAGTTGTCGTGGTTTTTCCGTGGGTGCCCGCCACCACCAGCACTTCTTTGCCATGCAGGAATTCCTCGTGCAGCAATTGCGGGAGCGAGCAAAACGGAATGCGCTGGTCGAGCACCTGCTCCAGCTCCGCGTTGCCGCGCGAAATCGCGTTGCCTACGACTACTAGATCAGGGCGAGGCTCCAGATTCCGCGCGTCGAACGGCTGAGCCACTGGGACTCCGAGCTCGGCAAGAAAGTCCGACATCGGCGGATAAGCGGCAGCGTCGGATCCTGTGACGGAAAATCCCCGCTGCTTCAGCGTCCCGGCCAGCGATGCCATTGCGGTTCCGCAGATGCCGATTAAATGGATGTGCTTTTTATCGCTCATGATTTCTGCGCAGCTAGATCTTCCCTGCCAGGGTGACAGCAGATTCCAGTATCTTCAACTTCACCTGCCCGTCGCGCACGTTCAACGCGGCCCGCACTCCAATCGGCAAAGTGATATTCCCTTTCGTGACATGACCGGACCGCACTCCATAGGCGACGGGCACTCCCAAGTCTCCAACAATTCGCAACACCACTTCTTCGAGCGTATAGCCCTGATTCGCAGTCTGCAGGCAATTCAGCATCTCGCCAAAAATAATTCCCCGCACTTCATCGAGCTTGCCGGCGAGTTTCAACTGCATGAGCATGCGATCGATTTGAAATGGCTTCGCCGCCACGTCTTCAAGAAATAGAATCGTGCCCTCGGTCTTGAACTCGTAGGGCGTGCCGAGCGACGCAACCAGGAGGGAAAGGCAGCCTCCGTAGAGCACACCCTCGGCCGTGCCCTCGATCAACCCTCGAGCTCCGGAGTCCGCGCCCAGGTGGGGTTCCCAAGCCGCCGTTCCAGCCAGCGCCGCCTGCCAGGAGTCCCGGTCGACGCCGTCTTCGTGCGTCCAATCTTTCGCGACCATGGGCCCGTGGAAAGTTACCAATCCAAGCGCATCGGAGAAATAAGTGAGCAGCGTGGTCAGGTCGCTGTAGCCAACGAATATCTTGGGATGCGCCTTGATCGTCTCCAGATCGAGCGCTTCGAGCAGATAGGTCGAGCCGTAGCCCCCGCGTGCGCAAAGCACCGCTTGCACGTCGTCGCGCGCAAACATTTCTTCCAGCTCGCGCGCCCTGCGTTGCACCGATCCTGCGAAGTAGAGATCCTGTTGCAGGATGGAATCTAAAAACAAAGGCCGGTAGCCTGCGCGCCGCAATGCTTCGCATCCCGCTTCGAGATCGCTACGCCTGACGTTGCTGGCCGGCGCGACAATGCCCACCGTATCGCCCAGTTGAAGGGCGGGCGGCTTGATCCGGGGAGTGAGTGGAGATGACAAGTTTGAAGAGGCCCGATGTGAAAATGAAATCTGGCACTTACTATGAAACTGCAAAATCGTAAAGCGTGCCCCCGAAGTCAACGGACTAAGTCAGAAAAAACTCCCCCCGGCAGACCAAATGGGCCGAGCCACGAAGGAACAAGAGACTGCCTTCTTTGCGCACAGTCTGTAATCCTCCTGGCGTATGCACGCGAACCGGCGACTCCGCTTTGCCTGCCGACATCGCCGCAACTGCCGAGGCGCAGGAACCCGTCCCGGACGATTGTGTCTCGCCCACCCCGCGCTCGAAAACGCAAACCCTCACGTCATGCTTTCCATCGATTGCAACCCACTCAACATTTACACCGTGCTCGAAGGAGGGACTGCGCTGAATTTCCGCCGCCTCGCTTTGCCAGTTTCTCGAAAACTCCTCCACAAACACGGCGTAGTGCGGATTCCCCATCGAAACGGGGATGCCGCGCACTTCGCCGCCGCCGAGCTTCACGGCCAGTTGCGCACCCACTACCGGTTCGCCCATCTCGGCCTCAAACTCGAACTCGCCCTCGCTTCGCCGCGTCAGCGTGCAAGTCTTCAGGCCTGCCCCGGTCTGGATCGTGATTTTTTCTTTCCCTTGCTTCTCGCAGACATAGGCTGCCACGCAGCGCGTGCCGTTGCCGGAAATCTCGGCTTCAGAGCCATCGGCGTTCGTTAACCGAATTTCCACATCCGCCGTTCGGTGTGGATAGATCCATTCCACTCCGTCCGCCCCCACACCCTCGTGGCGGTCGCACAGGCGCCGCGCAAGGGCCGCTACGTCTGCCGGAATGCCTTCCCCTGCCAGAGAATCGATGACCGAAGATTCGATCAGCAGAAAATCATTTCCGCAGGCGCTCGCTTTCACAAACGGAATTACGCGGGCCTGCATGGTCGCTCCAGTTCCACCGGGGCCGACAAAGTTACCCGGCCCGCACTGCCGATGTTGATTTCGGATGGCCGGATTCTATCACTGGAACCCGTCAGCTTCGGTGCCTTCGACATTAACCCGGCTGATTACCGCGTACATTTCTAACGAGAGCCTGGCGCGTTACTGCATTCGCATCTGAGTTTGGCCTTGGGTGCGCCCTTGAAAGATTACGGCCCGCGGCTGCCCCGTGGTATGGATCTCAACGAGTGCTGGCAAATGGCGGTCTTTTGCCGAGGTCCACACCGGGTCGCCATCGAAGGCCACAATGTAATCCGCGTACGCGGCCGGATCCGCGAGCGCACGCTCCCACAAACCTTCCGGATCAACCGGCCGCTTCCACACGCGATGATTGCCTTCGTTGATGACCCGATGCAACGGGACTCCTGCTTGCTCGAGAGCGCCGACGTGCTCGCCGAGATACATCAGCAGAGTGGAATCTGGAGGCAGAGATTTGATCCAGCCCGCGAGTTGGCCGTCGAGGGCGGCGCGTCCGCGCATGTTGATCGCGGCCTCGCGATAGCACATCGGGTCCGCGCGCCAGATGCCTGCATAGCTCCCAACCGCCAGCGCCAGAACGCTGGCCAGGATGGCCGCATCCTTCCAACGGCGCCAGGACGGTTGAACCTGCCGCATCCTGGCCGCAGATTGAACGAGAAAAGCGATGCCGAGCGGCACAAATACCGCAAAGGCCGGCAGCAGTTGCAGGCCGTAGCGAACGTTGTACAGTGAAAACGGCCACCACGTCGGCACAAAAATCGGCACGCTCCCGTACGCGATGGATAGCGCGTAAAACGGCAGCGGAGCCCAAAGCAATAAGGCGGCGCGTCCACGACCGCCGAACGCCGCCGCGAGGCTGCCTAACAGCGCCAGCGCCAGCCACAGCTTTCCCAGCCAACTCACTTCGGCGACGTTTAGTTCCGCGGCTTTCAGAAAATACGATCCGGCGGCGAACAGATTTCCTTTCGCAGGATTTACCGTCGAGGTCTTCAGTTCGATCGCTTTCGCGGAGTAAGGGCCGTTCGCAAACTCAAGCGGGTTTCGGTAGATGATGGCGTTGTACGCGATCCAAAGCAGCGGAGCAGCTACCGCCAGTAAAACAAATTTCGCGATCGCCGGCCGAGATGGAGGCGAGAAATTCGAAGCGTTATCCTCAGGCACTTTGTGAAAGCGGGAGCGCGCCCCCATAACTGCGCAGACCAGGACTGTGCAGACGAGAGCCCCACTTAGAAACCACCCGTCATATCGAGTGAACCCCGCTGCTACCAGAAACAACCCGCACTTTGTCAGCGATCGGCTTGCCTTCTTTGCCTCCTGCTGCCCGGCGAACTCGGACAAGTACACGACGGCCCATATGAAGAACGCGAGATAGAGCGACTCACCCATCGCCGTCGCCTGCATGTAAATAAGATTGGGATTCGCGGCAAACAAGATTGCGGCAACCCAGGCTCCGGCCTTTGCTGCGACCTTTGCCGCGAGGTTTGCCGTTCCATCCACTTCGGCGTTGCGGTTCAAGCTCACCCGAACCAACCGGAAAATTCCAAGCACGCCGAGCACAAACGCCGCCATCGACGGGATGGAGCCGCCGGTGCCACTCTGCCACATGTGCTTCGAAACGATAAAGGGCGCAATCAGCAGATGCGGCAGCGGGAGCCACACTGTTCCCAACTGCAGGAGTCCGGGAGTTTTCGAATCGAAGAGGCGGCGCGCGATGTTGATGTGCGCCACGGCGTCGCCGTAGAGAAGCACATCTCCGTGCCGGTTATAAAAGAGAAAAGAAAACACCGAGACAAAAATCGCGAGCCACACCAGCCGAACGATCTCATGATCGGAATACGCCTTCGGGGGCGGAGATTGCGGCTTCATTCGAGGTGGGTGAGCTCGCGAAAAATCTGAAAGCGGGCGTCGATCTCTTCGCGGTTCAAAGATTGCAAGCGCTCAGTGCCAAAGCTTTCCACGGCGAACGATCCCATCACTCCACCATAGAACAGAGCCCGCTTCAGCACCTCACGATTCAATTCTTCCTGCGACGCAAGGTAGCCCATGAAACCGCCCGCGAAAGAATCGCCCGCGCCCGTGGGATCCTTGACTTCATCGAGCGGCAAGGTCGGCGCGCGAAAAGGATGACGCCCGATCCCGAATGCACCCTCGCGGAAAAAGATCGTCGCTCCATATTCGCCGTGCTTGATCACCAGGGCCTGCGGCCCCATGGCCAGCACCTTCAGAGCAGCGCGCGGGAGATTTTTCTCATCCGCCAGCATCTTCGTCTCGGTGTCGTTGATGAGAAGCACGTTCACCAGCTTCAGCGTCTCTGCCAGTTCCTGGCGCGCACCCTGGATCCAGTAATTCATGGTGTCGCATCCGGTGAGCTTGACGCCGTTCATCTTGCGCCGCACGTTGGCTTGCAGCGTTGGCTGGATATTGGCCAGAAACAGAAATTCCGAATCCTCATACTCCTTCGGAATGCGCGGCTGAAACTTCTCAAACACATTCAGATCGGTGAAATTCGTCTTGGCCTCGTTCAGATTCTCGCCGTAGGTCCCGCCCCAGCGGAATGTCTTGCCGGCGGCGCGCTCGATCCCGCGCGTATCCACGCCACGCTTCTTCAGGACGCTCTCATGCTCGGCGGTGAAGTCCTCGCCCACGACCGCGACCATGCGCACCTGAGTGAAATAGCTGGCCGCCAGCGAAAAGTAAGTCGCCGCTCCACCCAGAATGCCCTTCACGCTGCCCGACGGCGACGTGATGTCATCAAACGCAACCGACCCAACCACAACAATGCTCATTCGTAACCTCACCTATTAGTTGCCAGTGATCACCGGCTGCCGACCTTCACATACTTCCCGATAATCAGCTTCAGTTTCTTCCGCGTCGCTGCCGGAATCTTCTTGTGCTCCGTCATGATTGCGTGTGCAAGTGCCGATCCGCACTTGCACAACCGATTCTTCGGCATTGCCGCGACGGTCTCCCGCACAACCTTCGCCGCATTTTCCGCATTCTTCAGCAGCACGGCGACAATTTGATCCACGGTGACGGAATCGTGATGGGGATGCCAGCAGTCATAATCCGTCACCATCGCCACCGTGACGTAGCAAATCTCGGCCTCCCGCGCCAGCTTAGCCTCCTGCAGGTTGGTCATGCCGATCACATCCATACCCAGACTGCGATACACGTGCGACTCCGCGCGCGTAGAAAACTGCGGTCCTTCCATGCACAGGTAGGTGCCGCCGCGCTTGCCGGTGACGCCGATCTTCTTGCACGCGCCGTCAACCACACTCGCCAGTTCGCCACAAACTGGATCGGCAAAAGCAATATGCGCCACCACTCCGGCGCCGAAAAAAGTATCCACGCGATGCCGCGTGCGATCGAAGAACTGATCCGGGATCAGGAAATTCAGCGGCTTGTGCTCTTCCTTGAGTGAGCCTACGGCAGAAACGGAAACGATTCGCTCGACTCCCAGCTGTTTGAAGCCATGAATGTTCGCGCGGAAATTCAGTTCGCTGGGCAGAATGCGATGCCCGCGACCATGGCGCGCCAGAAACGCAACCTTGCGGCCTTCCAGCATGCCGCAGACGTAGGCGTCAGAAGGCGCGCCGAACGGCGTCTTCAGCCGCACTTCTTTCACCTGGCTCAGCCCCGGCATGGCGTAAAGACCGCTGCCGCCAATGATCCCAATCTCCGCCTTCGGCACCAACCCTCCAAAGTACGCGCCGTCAGGAATCCTCGCGCGTGGAAGTCGAACTCGTGATTATACAAGACCGTCTGTGCGGGCCCGTGCCGAATGGTTCGCTCTCTACAACCCGTTACAATCTTCCTATGCGATTCACTGCGGCTCTCGTCGTCCTCATTCTCTGCACCGCTGCCTGCGCGCAAAGCGCAGCTGATGCCCCGCCCAAACCGGAGCCCAAGTCTGTAACCGTTCCAATGACGCTCAGCCATGACCGGGTCGTGATCGATGTTGACGTTCGGCGCTCCGATGGAACGACGCAGCGCGTACATGCTTGGGTCGACAATGGAAACCCTGATCTTTACATGTCGCGGCGGTTGGCCGCCGGACCTTTTTCATGTGACGGACAACTCTGCTCTGTCACTCCCCCGTTGGAGATGAGCATCAGCGCAATGACAATTCCGCTGGGAGGGAAACTCCCCGGAGCTGGAATCAAAGAAGCTTGGGTACCTCCCAATGATAGCGCTCCGATCGCTCCCGGACTCGACGCCGAGATCAACATTCCGTCTTCCGTTCTGCGCAACTACGACGTGCTTATCGATTACCCGGATTACAAATTCACCATCGCCAGACCCGGCAGCCTGAAATTCAATGGCGTGCAGGCAAAAGCAATCGTGAATTCGAAGAATGGCCTCATCCAGATCCCTAGCCAGATCGAGAGGAATAAGTTCAACCTCGACCTCGATCTGGGCTCCCCCATCAGCTTTCTTTCAGGAGAATTATTTGACAAGCTCTCCGCAACTCACCCCGGCTGGCCGCACCTCACGGGCGCAATCGGGCCGGCCAATATTTCGGGATCAGCTGATGAACCGAGCCGGAAGCTGATGCGGGCAGACCGCCTGCAATACGGTCCGCTCTTTCTCACTGATGTGGCGGTAGTTTGTTTCCCGCAGGAACGTGCCGCGTTTTTCGAAAAACGCGCCGGAGTTTCTACTGCCGGCCTGCTCGGGTCCGAGGCTGTGCTCAATTACCGCGTCGGTCTGGACTACGCTCGCTCCATCGTCTATTTCGATATCGGCCGCACGTTTAAGTTTCCCGACTTCGACGTGATCGGCCTCACCCTGCGTCCCGAAGACGATGGACGCTTTACCATAATCGGTATCACCGACAACGGCGGCAAACTTTCCGTGCCCCAAGGTCAGAACGGAGTTCGAGTCGGCGACCAACTTTTGGCCGTCGATGGTATCCCGGTTGCCGGGTCTACGATGGGGCAAGTCTGGTTGATGCTCGGAGGCTCTCCCGGCAAAGAACGCACGCTGACTCTGGCGCGTTCCGGCAGCCAATTCACCGTGGTGGCCACGGTGCAGCACTTCCTGGGAGAGACAGAGGAAGACAATAAGTCAAAAGGAAAGTCGCACAAGAACTGACGCGGGCAGCGCGATAGCAGGTGCGTTCAGATCCCAGGCCCAAACACTTCCTTCGCCAGATTCTGCGTGGTCGCCGCGTCCAGGCTCTCGCAGATCAGCACGGTATCCCCCTGCTCCTCGATCACTACCGTGCCTTCCTCCGTGGTCCAGGAATGCCGGCCGACCAGGGCCTCGGGCTCATGCTGCGAACTCTGCGGTCCCGGTTGGCCAGCCGAAGGACTTCCCTGCTCATCGGCCTTCTTGTAGCGCTGCCCGAGCGACCGTGCATAAATCGCAGCGAACTCAGACGCTTTCTCCGGGCTCGACCACCGCGAAACATAGAGCAACCCGAGCGGCGCTGCTAGGTCTGCTTTCAGACGAGCGGCATAGTAATATCCGCCCCGCCACTCCGGATACAAGCGCTTCGAGGGCTCTTTTCCAGCATACTGCTCGATCAGCACCGCCACATCGAACTCGCCCATTGCCCCGATATCGAACTTCACATAATCCTTAAAGTCCAGCTTGAAGTCGGGCACATGCATGGGCTCGATCTTCTCGCCCGACAGGTAGGTCTCAGGTTGCATAATCTGGCGAGTGGTATGCGGAGGATTTGCCAGTACCCCAGCAAATGCTTTTTCCTTGCCGCCCTTCTCCAGCAACTTCACGATAAAGTTCATACCGTAACTGTAGGGAAACGTCAGCGACTCCTTCATGAAGATGGGGGCGTCGTTGAACACTTTGGTGTTCGCTGTTCCGGTTAATGTTTCCGCCTCCATCCCTTCCACCAGATCCGGAGAATCGACAATCGATCGTCCGGCCGGAGCCAGCGCATATTGAAACATTATGGCCTGCGCCTGTCCTTCGACCACTGCCTCGCGTGCATCGTCCATCTCATCG
The DNA here is from genome assembly GCA_963827005.1 of uncultured Acidobacteriaceae bacterium. GTDB lineage: Bacteria > Acidobacteriota > Terriglobia > Terriglobales > Acidobacteriaceae > Sulfotelmatobacter. The sequence continues at coordinate 370,880 of CAWGZD010000001.1, read as the reverse complement.
TTCTCGATATCCTCAGAGGTCGGATCTTTCTTGATCTCGCCCAGGTCCTTGTCGCCTTTTTTCATCCACTTGTCGAGGCCGATCGACTGATCTTGTAGAGCATGCGTGAGTTCGTGCGCTAGCACGGGCTCTTGCTCTTCCATCGGAACCCAGTCGAGCAGATTCACTGTTTTCGTCTTAGGGTCGTAGTAGCCTGCAATTTCCTCGCGCAGCAGATCGACCAGCAGCTTTTCCATATCGAACTCGCGCGGAAGCAGCCCAAATTTCTTCAGCACCAGCTCCGATCGCTGCAGCCTCTTCACGTCTTCGTCTTTCATGTGCCTGGTCAGATACGCGACCACTTCGTCGCGGCTGGTCAGCCGGCGCTTGACCTGTTTCTTGATTGGCAGGCCCGTTTCTTTGCTGTCGAAAGCCAAAATCTCATCGACGGAGTGAAACAGTTCCTCGGCTTCGCGCGGCGTGATCTTGACCTCTTTTTCTTCGGAGGCCGCGGGCGTGGAGGGCGATTGCGCCGAAGGTGTCTTAGTGGTAGGGACAGTCTTATCCGGCGGCTTTTGACCCTGATCTTGACTCTGACCTTGCGCTCCCTGGGCGGGAGCTTGCGCCGACTGATCCTGCGTCTGCGCTGCGACGCTCAGCCCCAGGAGCAGCCCAACCGCAAAAATCGGCTTAAGAAACCCCACGCGATGCAGCTTAACGGTATCCATTAGGAACGAGTCTACCCTGTCTCCCTATACTTTCTTCAAGGACAAATGACTACACCCATCAATCTCTGGAGTTCGAGCGACCACGCCCGCGACTATCTCGGACGGGTTGATTCCGTTCTTCACCGCGGCGAAGGCGAATCGACCCTTATGGAGTTCGTACCGAAGACGGCGCGGCGAATCCTCGATCTCGGCACTGGTGATGGCCGCCTGCTGGCTTTGGTCAGACGCGAGTTAGCCAGAAGCACTGCCGCCTCAGGCGACCACAACAGAGTGGAGGGCGTGGCCCTCGACTTCTCGCCCACCATGCTTGAAGCTGCCTCCAAGCGCTTTGCCGGAGACTCCTCCGTCACCATCGTCCCGCACAATCTCGATCACCCGCTACCGGCGCTGGGCGAGTTCGACGCGGTTGTATCCTGTTTCGCGATCCATCATCTTGTACACGAACGCAAGCGCGCGCTTTACTCGGAGATCTACGGACTGCTGAACCCCGGTGGAGTGTTCTGCAATCTGGAGCACGTGGCTTCGCCGACGCAGCGCTTGCATGAAGAGTTCCTCCACAGCATCGGCTACACCGTCGAAACCGAAGACCCATCCAACAAATTGCTCAATCTCGAAACGCAGTTGCAGTGGCTTCGCGAGATCGGATTTGCGGACGTGGATTGCCAATGGAAGTGGCGGGAACTGGCGTTGCTCATGGGACGTAAATCTTAGGCGAGGCCCGAGCAACTGCTTCCCTATCTAGTCGCTCGTCAAGACACTGCCTAATCCAAAGGGGCGCGTGCCTACCCGCGGCTGACTTTCTCCGCGACCCACTCCCCTGTTTCCCTGGTTCCGAGCGTCCCGCCGATATCCTGCGTGGTTTTCTTCTGCCGCACTGCTTCGAGTACGGCGCCTTCAATCTTTTCAGCTTCCATCGTCAATCCCAAATGCCCTAGCATCATGGCCGCGGTCAGAATCGCGCCCAAGGGATTGGCCACGTTCTTCCCGGCGATCGGCGGCGCTGAACCGTGGACAGGCTCGAACATCGAGGTCTTCCCCGGATGAATATTTCCGCTGGCGGCCATCCCCAGTCCACCCTGCAGTCCGGCGGCAAGGTCGGTGATGATGTCGCCAAACATATTGTTGGTCACGATCACATCGAACGCGCGGGGATCGCGCACCATCTGCATGCACAAAGCATCGACATACATGTGCTGAGTCGCAATCTGCGGATGCTCCCCGCTTACCTCTTTGAAGACCCGCTGCCACAAACCGCCGGCGTGGGTCATGGCGTTTGACTTGTCGCACATGAGCACTCGCTGGCGCCGCGAGCCATCAAGTTTAGTGTGGCGCTCGCAATACTCGAATGCATAGCGGATGATGCGCTCGACGCCCTTGCGCGTGTTGATGTCTTCCTGAATCGCAACTTCATCCGGCGTGCCCTGCTTGAATACTCCCCCGGCGTCGGTGTAGACGCCTTCGGTGTTTTCGCGGATCACAACAAAATCCACATCCTTGGGCTCGACGCCTTTTAGCGGGCACAGAGCCGCGTCCAGCAGTTGCACCGGGCGCACGTTGGCGTAAAGATCCATTTTGAAGCGCATGCCAAGAAGGATCTCTTTAGCGTGGATATTGGTGGCGACGCGGGGATCGCCGAAGGCTCCGGCCAAAATTGCATCGTAATCGCGACCGAGCATGGCGAAGCCATCGGGAGGAACCGTCATGCCATCGCGAAGATAGCGGTCAGCGCCCCAGTCGAACTCGCTTAATTCAACGTTGGCCCCCGACGCCTGGATGACCTTGAGGGCTTGCGGGATCACGTCCCGGCCGATCCCGTCTCCGGGGATGACTGCAATGCGTTTTTTGTCAGGCTTGGGCTGGTCCACGGCAGAGAAGTTAACACAAGCGAAGCAGAATGAGTAGATTGCGGCTCCCCAAGCGGGCTCATCTCGCTCTTCGCTTATAATCGAAGGTTCAATGAGTTACACCCCGATCCAAGACGCGATACGTAGGCGGCCGGAAGGTGAAGCTCAATCGCTCCCCCTGGCCGACTATCGCGGGGCTACGACCGCTACGCGCTTTTCCGACCCTCAGCGGGAGTTGGCCGCTCTTGTTGGCGGTTGTGGAATTTATGACTTGGGCTTCCGCGCCAGGCTTTCCCTGAGCGGCAGCGACCGTGTGCGCTGGCTGAACGGAATGGTAACGAATAACATCCGCGACCTCGCGACCGGCCACGGCGTATATGCTTTTCTTCTCAACCCGCAGGGCCGCATTCTCGGCGATATGTACGTCTATAACGCGGGTGAGACGCTCATCGTCGAAACGGATCGCAGCCAGATCGACAAGATCGCCGCCACCTTCGCCCATTACATAATTATGGACGACGTGGAAGTGACGAATCTGGCCGAGCAGCAAACCGCTCTGGGCCTGGAAGGTCCAACGTCGCGAACCATCTTGAATGCGGCAGGCATCGAAGTGCCGGAAATGCTGCCGTTGCAGGTTGTGACTCCACAATGTAACTGCGACTGCGGCTGCGTGGCATGCACCCTAGTGCGGGGCGAGGACGCGCAGCGGGAATCGTACGAAATCTGGCTCGCGCCCCAGGATGTTCATAAGACGTGGCAGGCCCTGCTTGCCGCTGGCGCGACGGCGGTGGGCAGCGAAGCTCTGGAATTGCAGCGCATCGCGGCTGGCGTTCCACTTTATGGCGTTGACATTCACGAACGCGATTTGCCTCAGGAAACCGAGCAGATGCGTGCCCTCAACTTCAACAAAGGCTGCTACGTAGGCCAGGAGATCGTCGAGCGCATTCGTTCGCGCGGCAATGTGCATCGCAAGTTCACTGGCTTCGTTGCGGACGGCACGGCGCCAGTCGCAGTCGGCGCCAAGATCGTCTCCGGTGAAAAAGAAGTCGGCGAAGTCACTAGCGTTGCGGTTCTGCGCACAACCACGGGCGAGCGGACGCTCGCCCTGGGATATATCCGGCGTGAAGTGGGAGTGCCGGGTCGCGAAGTGACGATCGGCGCGGTCGCCTTTACCGTGATCCAGTTGCCGTTGGAGAGCGCTGCGCCCGGGAAGACTGAAGATACCCTGGTCCAGCGGGCATAATAGCTTTTGACCGCAAAGAAAAGCTCGATCGAGATTCTGGAACTGCGACTTACAAGGACACCATCTATATGGCTGAGAAGAGACAGGAATCAGGTTTCACTGTAACCGACCGTCGCTTGTTTACCGAGGACGGAGAGTTGCGCAAAGATGTCCCCGAGGAGGTAGAGCCGCCGAAGGCTGCCGCGCCTCCGGCCTCCATCCCAGCCCAACCTCAACCGACGGCCCCAGAGGCTGCACCCGCAACCAGTACCGTTGCAGCGTTTCCCTCGGAAGCTGACGACACCCTGCGGCAAGATATGCCTGCGGCACCTACCGCCGCCGAGCAGCAGGCGCAGGCCGATGCCTACCGGGAATCCTCGCAACAGCTGGATTCACGCGTTGAACTTAGTGGCCGCTCCGCCAAAGAGTTTGAGATGACCTTCGACCGCTTCCTCGCGTCTTTGTACATGACGGCGATGCTGCAATTGGGGTTGATGCACCAGCAGGGTGAGCAGCCTCGGCTCGACATCATCGGAGCCCGCCAGACTATCGACACGCTTTCCTTGCTGGCGGAAAAAACCAAAGGCAACCTGACGCCGACAGAAGAAGCCTTTCTGCAGAACAGCCTCTACGAGGTGCGCATGGCTTACGTAGAGGTAACCAACGCGCTGTCGCGTCCGCCGCAGCCCGGAACTGCCACTGGAACCGACGGACGATGACGCTTCGATCAGCTCAGAGCATGAAGGTTAACGCATGAAGGCCACGCTCACGGTGCTGGGCAGCGGCACGTCGATGGGTGTGCCTACTCTGGGTTGCGACTGCGCCGTCTGCCGCTCTGCCGATCCCCATGACTGCCGGACTCGTCCTTCCATCCGGCTGGAATATGCAGGCAAGGTGGTGCTCATCGATACCTCGCCCGATTTCTACACGCAGGCCATCCGCGAGGGAATCATGCACGTGGATGCGGTTCTATACACGCATACGCACGCCGACCACATCCTGGGCATCGACGACCTTCGCCCTTTCAGCTACCGTCATAAACCGGCAAAGTTGCCGCTCTACGCGCGACCGGATGCGGCCGCTTTCTTGCGGCGGATGTTCAGCTACATCTTCGACGCCGATTACAAATATGGCAGCCTGCCTCAGCTTGAATTGCGGCCGATTGATGGTCCGGTGGAGCTTTTCGGGGCAAGTTTTGACCCGGTGCGCTTGATTCACGGCGAGGCTGAGATTTACGGATTCCGCTTTGGCAACGCGGCATATCTCACCGACCACAGCGAAATTCCGGAAGCGTCGTTTCATCAACTAAAAGGTCTGGATATTCTTTTCCTGGATGCACTGCGGCACAAGCCGCATCCCACGCACTCGACGGTAGAAAATTCGCTGCGCATTGTCGAACGGGTGAAGCCGCGCCGGGCCTTCTTTACTCACATTTGCCACGATCTGCCGCATGAGGCCACCAATGCCACCCTGCCACCGCAGGTGCGGCTGGCTTACGACGGGATGAAGCTGGAGTTTGAAATCTAAGCTCAGTGGCTGGTGGCCAGTGATCAGTGATCCACAAAGACCTTTCGGAAACTGGCTCTAAACACTAACCCCTAACCACTGACGGCTGCCATGCAGATTTTTCACAAACTCGAAGATGTGCCGGCTGGATTCGGTCCTTCAGTCGCGAGCGTGGGCAACTTTGACGGTATGCACCGGGCTCACGTGCATGTGCTGAAGGAAATTGTGCGGCGGGCACGGCAGAGCGGAGACAAAGCTATAGCAGTGACCTTCGAACCGCATCCGGCACGCATTCTGCGCCCCGACTCTGGTCTGAAGCTCCTCAGTCCTCTGCCTGAAAAGCTGCGATTGCTCGAAGACACAGGCATCGACGCTGTGCTGGTGCTGCCCTTTGGGCGCGATCTTTCACTGATGACGCCACGCCAGTTTGCCGACCGCATACTGCGGCGGAAGCTGCACGCGCGTGAAGTGCATGAGGGCTATAACTTCCGCTTTGGACACAAGGCCGTTGGAGATACCAGTCTGCTGGCGCAACTCGGGCAGGAAATGGGTTTCGAAGTGAAGGTCTACACCGAGCAGAAGCTTCGCGGCGAGCCTGTTTCCAGCAGTCACATCCGGAAGTTGATCGGCGAGGGGAGGGTGAGCCGGGCCCGGCATCTACTGGCGCGCCCGTTTTCTATTCTCGGTACGCCCGGGCGAGGACGCGGTTTGGGATCGAAGTACACCGTCCCCACCATCAATCTGGCGCGGTACGAGGAGCTTGTGCCGAAGGATGGCGTCTACATTACATGGACGAAGGTCGGAACCGAGCGCTTTGATTCGGTCACCAACGTAGGAAACCGTCCGACGTTTGGAGCGGATTCGTTTGCCATCGAGACCCACTTGCTAAACTTTCACCCCATCGAACTGATGCCGGAGAGCGAAGTCGAGATCTGCTTCCTCGACCGGCTGCGCGATGAGATCAAATTTCCGTCGGTGGAGGCGTTGCGCGAGCAGATCGCGAGGGACGTCAAGAAAGCGCGCAGGTACTTCCACTTGTTCGGACTCAGATCTTAGTGGGTTATTGCCAGTCTACCCTCCGCCGTTCGCTCCCGCTCTTTGCAAGGCGATCTTTGCGCGCTACGGGGAACGCATGCGCGCTACCGCTTTCGCGGCAGCTTGAAAGACGGGATTCCCCAGACCCCGGGTGCCCCACTTCTCTTGCCCCTTGCGAGAAGTGGGATTCCACGAACGTAGAGATCCTTGGATCTTGATCCCCCAGCCTCCTAAAGCGCGCGCTCGGGAAGAGTTCGGGAAGAGTAAGGATACGATCGGGAAGGGCACGACTTCAGTGGTGCCGTTGATCGGCATTAAAGGCGAGGAGCTTCAGCCCTTAATATCCACGAGCAAACACGACGAGGTTATCTTGACCCAGGCAGCACTTCCCGTCCCTTGTTGCTCATAAGGGCTAGAAGTGCGATCCTCTTATTCTATTGGAAACACATAACTTATCAAACTCCAGCGACCAACGGGCCCAAGCCCGCATCTTATACGTATATGATTGTACTTTAGTAACCCTCAGCCCTCCCCAATGTAACCTTCCGTTAACAGATTTCCCGTATCATGGGACTTGAAGAAAGATACCTATTTAGGCAAGAGGCATAGCAGTGGACATCGATACCCGTAGACAAAAGCAGCAAGCTCTAATTACAGAATTGTTGGAAAGAAAGATTCGCCTGCACGCGCAGCATCTCTACGATCAGCGCGGCCAGGCCGAAGGATTAGCCCTGCAAGATTGGGTCGAAGCAGAGTCGCAAGTACTGGGAAACAGTATCCTCGCCCCGCTCTACCGCAAGTCGCGCGACACCTCGTCCCCAGAAACCGAAGCCTAACGAACCTACCAAGACTCATGTAAGGACAGCCGCCCTCCACCGTCCCTCGGCCTGGCCTCAGAGGGCCGCTGCGCATCACCTGCCAGGCCCCCGCCAACACACTCGATCTCGTGGACCTGGACCGGCTGAATCTGAACCCGTAGCCTGCTCAAACGCTTGCACAACCGTGGAAGAGCGGCGCTTCAGCGCCGCGCAAAAGGCGAAGAAAATGACCCGGACTTCAGTCCGAGTGGTCGTCTTTCCATCCCAGGCCGCAGGCCCTAAGCAATCTCACTTCTTCCCCGCAGCCGTCTTTCCCTTGCCCTTCCTATCCAGCCGCTCAAACACCGCCGCCACTATCAATGGCAGTCCAACGGTAGCGTCCACAAACACTTCCCCAAATCTCCCGCCCTCCGCCGGAGGCACAAACTTCCCCCACGAAATCGCCTCACTATAAGGACTCCCCGACAACCCTCCCCAATACACCGGCTCGGGACAAATCCTCAGCCCATAGTGATACCGCTTCAGCGGAATATTCTCCCCCAACCGCCGATGCCGCAATTCGCAGAATGGACCAAACTGCTGCGACCAGTTCCGCGGCACCCCGCCCCCAATCGTAAAAATTCCCAGTTTTTTCTGCCGCAACAAAGTCGCCGCAAAATGCTCCAGATCCAGAAACGGATCGAACCGTATCTTGTGCCTCCCCGTCGATTCCCGCAGCCGGTTATTCAGCGCCGTATCCAGCCCCATCTCCGAATCGCTGAACGCCGGCACAAACACCGGAACGCCCTTGTCATGCGCTGACTTCAAAATCCCGCGATCCTGCGCATTCTTCGCCAGATACGCCCCAATCGCATGATTCAGCTTGTAGGAACACATCACTTCATTGTGATCCCAACCCTCCAGCACCGCCGACATCACTTCTTCCACATCATCCAGATTCTGCTCCGGCTCCAGCGTGTCATACACCCGGTTGTATCCCTGCTCGTAAAGTTCCTCGTCCGAAACCTCCGGATTCGCCCGGAAGTGCGCCCGCCCCGTAGCCTCCACCAGCCCGTGCGCCATGAGCGCCCCAGTCGAGACCACCGCATTCACGATCCCTCGATCAATCAACTCCGTGACGATCAGCCCCTGCTTCGCCACCGTCATCGCGCCCGACAAAGTCATCACCACAAAACACTCTTCGTCCCGCGCCATAGCCTCCAGCACATCGGCCGCCTCGCCCAGTTGCCGCCCGGTAAATGCCGTCTTCGCCATCGCCCGCACCAGGCCATCAATCGACTTCACCTTGCTCAAATCCAGCGGCTCTAGCGGAATCAGCTTGTCCGCAATCGGATTATGCAACTGCCGCTCCACGCCATCCCCCGCGTGCCCTGAATTACCATGCGGCTTCCCCGCCGGATGCCCACCGCCATGATTCCCCTGTTTCAAGATGACGCCTCCAATCCCAAGTCGTAAATTTCCCGAACCTTACTTTACAGGAACACCGTGAAAGGATGCCACGCGGACATTCGCAAGTACGGGGCCGTGGCAATCTTCGGCCGTGGCAATCTTCGGCCGTGGCAATCTTCGCCCGTGGTAATCTTCGCCCGTGGTAATCTTCGTAAGAGAAAAAATAAGGAAGCCTCCACTATGAAACATCTTCGCCATCCATCGTTCCTGCTTCCGCTGGCATTGGCATTAACGCTCGCAGCCAGCCTTGTGCCGCGTCTCACGGCGCAAGACGCGCCGCCGGTCGTTGGAGAATGGACGGGAACGCTGAATCCCGGCGGCCAACCGAAAAAGCACGTCGTCGTGCACATTTCCGCTGAACAGGATGGCAGCCTGCGCGGCACCATCGACTACCCTGATCAGGATGTCTCCGGCGTCCAGATCACGGCCATCACCTATAGGAAGTCCACTTTGCATTTCGAAAGCACACCCGGTCTGTGCGCCTACGACGGCACCATGGAGAACGACAGCTCAAGAATCACAGGTGTTTGGAAGCAGGCCGGAACCAGCCTGGATCTGGTGCTCAAGCGCACACCGTAGCGCCCTCGTCTCCTCACTTCCTCCTCAGCTCCAGCGCCAGCGTAGGCGCCTGGTGGAGACCCGAGCAGGGGATCTGATTCACAAATCTCACGGTCCCGTCGGAATCCTCGAATCCCAACCCGTAGCTAGCCGACGCCCCTTTATATGTGCCCCACTCAGCCGGAACATAAGCGACGCACGGAGCTTGAACCTGAGCAGCAACCTTCACCGGCCGATCCGACGACGCGATCACCAGCACCGCGCAAACCAACGACAAAGTAACCACAATTCTCGTCATCATAGGGAATCCTTTCGCCCACTAGTTTCCCATAGTTCTTCATCGGTGAAATATCGCCATAGCGCTCAGCCGGTATTCAAAACGGCCTATTCTTCTCGGCAGTCCAAGCGGGCGCAAACAATACCGTTTTCTTCCGGAAACACGTTTCCCACCACCCGCGGCCCCAGTTTGTGCTATCTAATCAAGTCGTCCGTTCTTTTCAAGGACGCCAATTCCTTGTCGCTCGCGGGCGCTGGTCAAGGCTGTCCGCAGACCGTCCAAACCGACCGATGAGAGGAGGTCCCATTGAACCTCAGCAAATGGATTCGGCAGCTGCACCGCTGGCTATCCACGGTTTTTACGCTGGTCGTTATCTTCAACGGCGTGGCCGTCTTTAAACACAGGTACGCCAACTGGATGGGCCTGTTGGCGGTGGCCGCGCTCGCCTTGATGTTTTTCACCGGTATTTATTTATTCGTGCTGCCCTACGTCACGAAGTGGCGGAGCGGGCAACGCGCCGATTGAACCGGCAGTCTCCAACAGATTAGAGAAATACTGGACTTGGAACCACGAATCGAATGGCTGGCGAGTGCACCGCCTGATTTCATCAACTGCCGACTGTAGTTTCTGACAGTATGCAGGTTGCCTGATCCGGCCTAGCTGCCGGGGCAACGATGGAGGAGATCATGGAGGTTTTGAAACTCTGCGTCGTTCAAGGGGTTCAGACGTTCAACCTCGGCCTGCCGATACTAGCGGAGGAACTGAAACGCAACTCATCCAACCAAAAAGCCGCCTGACTTGAAGAGAGCCAAACCATGCCAAAATGGTTGAAAATTGCTGAAGTTGGCGCCGTCGCTCCCGGCACCGGGAGGGCCTTCGACGTCGAAGGTTACTCGATTGCGGTCTTTAATCTTGACGGAACACTGTACGCGATTGACGACGGTTGTCCGCACCAGGGATCGTCGCTTGCCATGGGCGCCCTCGACGGCTGCGTCGTGACCTGCCGTTCGCACGGGATGAAGATAAACGTGACAGGCGGACGGCAGCCAGGGCAGGGATTGAACGTCCGCGGTTTTCCTCTGGAGTCACGCCCGGATGGCCTCTATATCGATTTTCAGGCAGCGTCGTAGTATCAGCGCCCACAAACGGATAGCGCTTCCACCTGGCGGAGAGCTCCTCGATAGCTGTCGTAACATCGCCATTACACTCACCGACCCCGTCCCGCCCGATCCCCAACGACCGCCAGCCTGATCTCAACACTCACCCGGTCCGCTATAATTCACGCCGATGGCCAGCGACGCCTTTCTTACGTGGGCGAATCGGACCGTGCTTCGCCCCGGCCGCGAAGATCCCTACCTGTCCATCCAGGACATCGTCGTCTTCGTCCGCGATCTGGACGTCAGCAAGCCGTTCTACCTGCAACAACTGGGCTTCGAACTCATTACCGAGCGATGCCTTCCCACCGGCGAACGCTGGATCGAAGTCGCGCCTCCCGACGGCAGCGCAAACCTCGCGCTGGTTGAGCCCAAGCCCGACGCGCCGGAATACAAACTGATCGGAGGATACCGCTGGGTCCTGTTCATGACTGAAGATGTCGACGCCAAGTACAAAGAATGGAGCGAACGCGGTGTCCGCTTCTCAACTACTCCCGAGACGCCGGGCTGGGGCGGCACCTACGCGCGTTTCGTGGATCCGGACGGGAATGAGTTTGGATTGGAAGGCTTCGATGAAGTGAGGCAAAGCCTGGAATCACGCCGCCAGGCGCACGCCGAGAAACTCGAAGCCGAACGCCGCACCGCCCAGGAAATGGAAATAGCACGCCAGGTGCAGGCACGCTTGTTTCCCCAGATTCAGCCGGAGCTGAAAACACTAGAGTACGCGGGCATCTGCCTGCAGGCGCGCCAGGTCGGAGGCGATTATTTCGACTTCCTGAATCTCGGGCCGCAGCGCCTGGGCTTGATCATCGGCGACGTTTCCGGCAAGGGCATCGCCGCCGCTTTGTTGATGGCGAATTTGCAGGCCAGCCTCCGCAGTCAGTCCGCGCTGGCCTTCGATCAGCCCGAGCCGTTGCTCCGCTCTGTGAATCGCCTCTTCTTTGACAACACCGGCGACAGTGCCTATGCCTCGCTCTTGTATGTTGAATTCGACGAGGCCGCGCGCCGGCTGCGCTACGTCAATTGCGGCCATCTGTCAGGCCTCCTGATAAGACGCGACGGCAAAGTGGATCGCCTCGATTCCACCGGCACCCTGCTTGGACTCTTCAGAGAATGGAATTGCTCCATGCGCGAGCACCAACTCTCTCCCGGAGACGTGCTAGCACTTTACACCGACGGCATCACTGAGGCCTGCAACGAGCAAGGCGACGAATTTGGCGAGCAGTGTTTGATCGAATCGCTCCAGCAACATCGCGACCTCCCGTGCCAGGCTCTGTTGACCGAAATCGTAGATGGCGTCCAGCGCTTCAGCCCGAACGAACAACACGACGACATCACCGCAATAGTCGCAAAGTTCAAGCCAACCAGCTAGCAGTCGTCCATCACCGCCCTGTCATCCTGAGCGCAGCCGCCTTTCAGGCGGAGCGAAGAATCTCCCTCTCCCCGCCCCATCGCGCAAGCCCAAACATACGGCCGTAACCCTTCCGCATCCACCGAGACCAGCTTTATGTGGGGACAGCTCCCCAAGCCTGCCCTGAGCGGAGCCGAAGGGCTGTCCTTCGAGCGCAGCTCGAAAGCTTCTCGCAACCCCCAGCAACCCTCTACCCGCAAATAAGCACTTCCCGAAGCCCGGCAGCCGAAGTCCGAAGCCCGCACCCCAAATGCTATATTGACCCAGAGGACGAAGCATGCCCCCCGACAAATTCCGCGTAGCCCTGGTGCAAATGTCCTGCGGCCCCGACCCGGAACAGAATCTAGCAAAAGCTCTAGAACGCATTGCCGACGCCGCCGGACGCGGCGCCCAGGTAGTCTGCCTCCCCGAGCTTTTCCAGACGCAATATTTCTGCCAGCGCGAGGACCACTCCCTCTTCGATCTCGCCGAGCCCATCCCCGGCCCCACCAGCGAAAAGTTAGCCGCCGCCGCCCGCCAGCACGGCGTAGTACTGATCGCGTCTTTATTCGAGAAACGCGCCCCCGGCATTTATCACAACACCGCCGCCATTTTCGATTCCGACGGCAAGCTGAGCGGCCTCTACCGCAAGATGCACATCCCCGACGATCCCCTCTACTACGAAAAGTTCTACTTCACCCCCGGAGACCTGGGCTTCCGCGCCCTCGACACCACCGCGGGACGCCTCGGCACGCTAGTCTGCTGGGACCAATGGTTCCCCGAAGGCGCCCGCCTGACCGCGCTCCAGGGCGCGTCCATCCTCTTCTATCCCACCGCCATCGGCTGGCATCCCGCCGAGAAAGCCGAGTTCGGCGTCGCCCAGCACGACGCCTGGCGCACCGTCCAGCGCGCCCACGCCATCGCCAACGGAGTCTACGTAGCCGTAGTCAACCGCGTAGGCTTCGAAACCGGCAACATCCGCGGCAAGTCCACCCCCGGCCAGGGACTGGAATTCTGGGGCGCATCCTTCTTCTGCGATCCCTTCGGCCGAGTCCTGGCCGAAGCCTCGCACGACCGCGAAGAAATCCTCATCGGCGACGTAGACCTAAAGGCCCTCGAAGACATCCGCCGCAACTGGCCCTTCCTCCGCGACCGCAGAATCGACGCCTATGCTCCAATCAGCAGTCGACTGCTCGACGGACGGTAAGATCAGGTCAACGAGTGCAAATCGCCCGATTACAACAATTCAAGTAAACACGGGCTATAATCCTGCACAACTATGATCCTGATACCGGTTGCGAGCGTGGTCCTGTTCGTCTTCCTTTGGCGGGGAGATATGCTGGACCGGCCTGCCGTGGTGGGAACATGCGTCCTGATTGGGTTGGCCGCGCAACTTCTTGCGCCTGCCTACTCGCTCATCTGGTTGGCGGGATCCCTGCTAAGTGCTGGCGTTGCGATTTACCTTGCGATCCGCTTGAAACTGAGTTTGTAGGCGTGGGCTCGTTTTGAAGGGGCACGGCTTCAGCCGTGCCGTGAAGCTCAAAATCCATACGGCTTTAGCCGCTGAGGTGACGCACCTTTTCAAAGTGACACTACCCTCCATGGCCCGATCCCAGCATTCAACCAATACTTTAAATGTTCCGCCGGCAACCCTCGCCCACCGCATGCCCGCCGAATGGGACCCGCATGCCGCAACCTGGCTAGCCTGGCCCCACAATTACGCCGACTGGCCCGGCAAGTTCGAGCCCATCCCCTGGGTCTACACCGAAATCATCCGCAATCTAGCCCGCCACGAGCGCGTCGATCTGCTGGTCAACAACGCCGCCGCCGAACGCCAAGCCCGCAAGCAACTTGAAAAATCCAATGCAAACATAAAGCACGTCCGCTTCCACCGCTGGCCCACCAACCGCAGCTGGCTCCGCGACTCCGGCTGCATCTTCCTAAGGCCTTATGTGGGGACAGCCGCCCTCGGCTGTCCGCCGGGCGAAGCCCGGCTGCTGCCACCTCGTCCCGATCGGGAAGGGCACGACTTCAGTCGTGCCGCTAGAGAGGGCAAGAAGAAAGGGGCTTTAGCCCCTGAGGGTGCTCTCCGAGCCCTAAACTTACGCTTCAACGCCTGGGCCAAATACACCAACTACCGCCACGACGAAAAAATCGGCGCCCAGATGGCAACCACCGCCGAAGCCCAAAAAATCCGCCCCCACCACAACCACACCCGCGTAGTCCTCGAAGGCGGCTCTATCGACGTCAACGGCGAAGGCACCCTCCTCACCACCGAAGAATGCCTGCTAAGCAAGGTCCAACAACGTAATCCAACAATGTCACGTAAAGACTACGAAAAAATCTTCGCCGACTACCTCGGAGCCCCACACGTAATCTGGCTAGGCCAGGGCATCGCCGGAGACGACACCCACGGCCACGTCGACGACCTAACCCGCTTCGTCGCCCCCAACACAGTCGTCACTGTAATCGAACCAAACCGCAAAGACATAAATCACAAACCTCTCCGCGACAATCTCCGCCGCCTCCATTCCGCCACCGATCAAAACGGCAAGCTGCTCAACGTCGTCGAACTCCCCATGCCCCGTCCAGTCATCTTCGAGCAACGCCGCCTCCCCGCCAGCTACGCCAACTTCTACATCGCAAACGGACTCGTGCTAGTCCCCGTCTTCAACGATCCCAACGACCGCATCGCCCTCAACACGCTAGCGCAGCTATTCCCCACAAGAGAAGTAGTTCCAATCTACTGCGGCGACCTGGTCTGGGGACTCGGCACCCTGCACTGCATGACCCAACAACAGCCGTCTGCTTAGTTCTCAGTACTCAGCCCGACGGGCGCGCCAAATCTCTTTGTCATTCCGAGCGAAGTCCGAAGCCGAGCAAAGCTCGGCGAGGCGAGCGAGGAACCTGCTTTCCCGCGCCGCACCCCGGACCGAGGGTGCCCCATCCTTCTCGCGCACTTTGCGACTAGGGTGGGATTCCACTACCCCCGCCGCCTTTGGATTTTGATTTCCGCCGTCCCGCGCAGCGGACAAACCGCACACCGCACCGTCACCGCCTCACTCCGGCACCGACCAGGAATATCCCCGCGCCCCCGCGCCTTCCGCGGACAATCCAGCAAACACCAGGCCTCCCGGTACTTTTCAAATCGAGCCCGCGTCGACCGCGGATTGAACCACAGCTTCACCAACCCCTCCGCCATCTCGATCGGCACGATGTACCACACATCCTCCGGCACAATATAAACAACCACAAAATCCATATCTTCCTTCGTGAACGGCTTGCCCTTCCCTCCCGCTCCCGCCTGATATTTCGACCGCTCGCAATATGACCCGCCCTTCACCTGCACCCGCCAGAATCCTCTCCTCCAATCCACCACAAAGTCATACCGCTCGCTGTCCCCCCAGGGCTTGCACACCGGGATCCTGAGCCGGCAAACCACAGCCAGAAACGCCGCCTCCACCGCCTCCCCCATCCTCTTGCAAGTGTCGTCAGCAACCGCATGCAACTCGATCCCCTCGTTCGCATGTTCCTCACCCGAATTGTCGTTTTTCTCATCCATAAACAGAAAGGCGCAGCCCGTAAGCCGCGCCTGAAAGCACTCCTCTGCAATGTCTAGATTGTCATCCCGAGAGCTTCTACCTTGTCATCCCGAGCAAAGCGAGGGACCTTGGTTTCCCCGCCCCAAACACAAACGGCGCAGACCCGAAGGCTGCGCCGCTGTTTCAACTCTATAATCCCATTATATCATCCTGCATATGGCACTTGGGACATCTTAGCCGATTTATTTCCCCCGCCGAATCAACAACATAACCCCAAAAACGCCGCCGCCGGGGCTTGACAAGATTTCGGCAGAATCGCGGAAAAGACGTCTCCCCCTGAAGCTTGTCATCCTGAGGCCCGCGCCCTTTGCGGGCCGAAGGACCTATGCAACTCGCTGGCAGCGTCGATACTGTCGGCCGGTTGAATGGGCGTGCCACGCGTTTCAAGCTCCTGCAATAATCCTAAGTTTTCAGAACGTGGGAGACGCGATTGCGCGTGAGACGGAGATCAAGGGATGGCGGCGGGAGAAGAAAGTGGCTTTGATTCATGCCGACAATCCCACCTGGGAAGATTTGGCGGAAGGGTGGGGACAGCCGGCTGTCATGAGGGTGTCGAGGAAAGCAGCTTCCTCACCGGGCTCTCGCCCGCTTCGGAATGACAAAGGGATTTAAGCTAACAGCTAAAAGCTAACAGCTAAAAGCTACTTCTTATACTCCGTAGGCACCGGCCCCTGCTCCAGCGTCTTGCGATCCCAGATCCAACCCTCGCGCGTGTAGCTGGCGAGTTCGAAATCCTGGGTAAGTTCGAGAGCGTCCACGGGACAGGCGTCCTCGCACAGTCCGCAGAACATGCAGCGGCTCAGGTCGTAAGTGAAGTTGGTGAGTTCTTTGCGGCGGGTGTGCTCGTTGCGCGCGCTCGACACGACAATCAGATTCTCCGGACAGGCGAGTGCGCACAGGTCGCAGGCAATGCACATGGTCTCGTCGGTATCAGGATTCACGTTCAGCCGCGGCGCGCCCCGGTAGCGCTCCGCCACCTGCGGCCGCTCCATGGGATATTGCTCGGTATAAATTTCCTTGGGATCCTGATAGCGGAACGTGACCTTCAATCCCTGCAGAAGGTCGACCAGAAACACTTTGCGAAGCAGGCTTTGCATCCCCATGACGGGGTAAGCATATCATTGAGCAGCCGCCAGCCGCCAGTTGCTAGCCGCCAGAATAGACACCGCCAAGCTCTAAACTCTTGTCATTCCGCAGCGCGCTGGAGGCGCGCGAGGAACCTGCTTTCCTTTTCACCGGCAATGACGCCCCAGGGCTCCGGCTCGGGAACTTTTTCGGCCCCTCATCCGTACTTGCAACCAGAGGATGTTATGCGAGCCTATCTCGCCAAATTGACCCCCAACACCCGGCTGCTGCTGGCCGTACCCGTCATCGCGATCGCCTATGCCTTGGTGACGAGTGTGGTGCCGGCAGTAATTCACGCCGCAGTCCCGGACGTGGTCCGCTCGGTGCTGCGCCTGCTCTAACAGCTTGCGGAAAAACTCGGTTTCGGCAGTCGTACAAACGGGCTTGCTTGCCAGCCTTAATCTCGTCGAGACAACAGCTTTGAGAACGGCAACTGCGACTTCAGCAGGTATAGATGTGGCCGGAGTGCGTCAGCAACATCGGCCGCCTGATCTGGCTTTGTGATGGGCTCCCCAGTCTTTGTGCTAAAGAACTCCGAGGTCTGAGCGACAATCGAACCCTTTGCAATCGGCCCTTCCTGCCGGTAACCCCACCCCCATGCAGTCCGCAGCTCGAACCTGATTTGCAGCAACCGGCCCGCTTTGTTAAAGCAATAGTCGGTATAAGCCGCAAAGTCCTCACCGGGTTCTTCCGCGCTAATCAGAAGATTGCCGTCACCCCCCGCCCACAACCGAGCGGATTCGCCAAATCCTAATTCCAGTTCGGGCACATCCGTTAAGTGTTGAAACTCGCGCCAACCATGCTTGCCGTCTGGATCAGCGAATATCCTTTGTGCCGGTTCATCCTGATCGACACCGCATCGCTGGGCAGTTGCGTTCTTGCCAGTGCTGGCGGCGGTGGTAGTGGTCACAGCTAATAAACAGAGAACCGATGCTAAAAGACCGCAGTTCATCGCTCGCATTCTAAACCTTTAAGGAACCAGTTTTCTGTCGTGAACAGCCTTCACGCCACCTATTAAAGTGTAGACCTCTCCACGCAGTACCAGAAAACTCTCTTGTTTCCACAACACAAGCTGATAAGAAGAGGACATGCGTGGAGACGACGAGCAGCAGTTGGATGTGTTCAGCTATGTAAGCCCGGAGCAACGGATCCCCCAAGAGCATCCGTTGCGGATGTTCACCTTCACCGCTGCGGCCTATAACTTAGTGCGCCTCCGTAATCTCATGCGCAGTAGCCCGCAGTTTCAGTGTGTCTGATTACGTCCCGGAACCTGCGCAAACGCCCCTTCACCACAACTCGAAACCCAAGATCAACTGCTGAGTAGGAACAAGAGACGAGAAATGTTCCTCGAAGCGAGCCTTTTTCCGCAGCCTGCTCTAAAGCGGGCCGCAAGTCAGATGAAACGGATTACTTCCGGTTGGCCGACCACTCGCTAAGAATCACTGCGCTCTGAAACCTACAAATCGCAGGGAATGGCCAACCCGATCTCGGAGGGAGTCCTCAACCACGTTTGACTGAGAGATTTCGGTTTTTGCGCGTATCGGAGACAAGCTCGTCGACTTGTCGCAAAACGCGCTCCTCGGCCATTAAGCCAAAATGGTCCCGGCTGCCGGATACAGTAATCATGCTCTCCGGAAACTCCTCCCCGAGGATATTGTTGTCGAGGTTCTCCAATTTCAAACGCGCCAGCGCGGCTTGGTAGCCGCAATCGTTCGAGATAACCAGCCGCAGTGCCGGCACGCGCTCGCGAGCGCCTTTGAACCATCGCGCAAATACTTCGAATCCCGGCCTTTCACTGAATGGACGGACAATATCGGCGGCAGCTCGCTGCAACACCCCAATATCCCCTTGGAACTTCCGCAGCACTTTCAACAAATAGTCGTGCATGTTGAGCCAGTCGTCCAGGGAACTGGCTGAGTCGCCCAGCCGTTTCAACTCGGCGATTGGGACTTCGGGCCGGTCGCTCGCAAGTCCTGCCAACACCCGCGAGAACATGCATGTATCTAACGACAGATTGCACTCAAGAGACAGGAATGCGTCGATGCGTGGTGTCGGCTCGTCAGATGGCCCCAAGAGGAGTTCGAAACCCATGTCCGCGCCCAGCGAAAACCCGACCATGACGATCGATTCGTGCTCAATCCGGCCGGCGATTTCCCGCAACCACTCGCGCAAGATGACTACATGATCTGCAAGGGACAACGACATGCGTCCGCGGCGATCCGGTTCGCACCCGTATAGCGTCGGACTCAGGCCACGATAAGGCAAACGCTTGAGGATCGGCTCAAAGTCTCCGTGATCGAGACCGAGCCCATGAAGAAAGAAGACAAGAACATCCGAAGCTACCTGGTTGTCTACATAAAGCAAATGATCGCCGATCACTCGAGGATCCAGAGTGGCTCGGTCTAGCTTGCGGCAAACGCGTTCCGTAAGCATGAACTGATGCTCGATCAACTGGTTCTTGATCTCCCCGCCCAGGGAAGCGCCGGGTCCTTCTTGGTCATCGCCTAGCGAAACCCTGTCCGACTCCAACTCCCGCCGGAGACGCCGCAGGTCGGTGCGCATTTCAGCCGCGCTCTGGTAGCGGAGATTGCGGTCCTTCTCTAGCGCTTTGTTGATGATCTCTTCGAGTTTGGCCGGGAGTTCGGGAGCGATGCTACGCGCCGGCCGCGGAGCGCGATTCAGAATCCCGTCAAATGTCGTGGCCAGACTCTCTCCCGGAAAGGCCAATCTGCCCGTCGCCATCTCGTAGAGCACGGCCCCACACGAGAACAGGTCTGTGCGCGCGTCCAGTTCTTTTGCGCGTGCCTGCTCGGGTGACATGTAGGCCACCGTGCCGATTGCTGCGCCGGAACTAGTGAGATGCTCTTCTAATAAGGTTACAGTCGATCGCGCCGTGGGGTCGCCCGCGGCAGCATTCAGCGGAGATGTGACTTTCGCCAGGCCGAAGTCGAGAATCTTGGCGTGGCCGCGCTTGGTTACAAAGATATTTGCCGGCTTGATATCGCGATGGATGATCCCTGAGCTGTGTGCTGCATCGAGTGCATCCGTAATCTCGATGGCAAGCAAGAGGATTTCTTCGGCTTCCATCGAGCGGCCGCCGATGCGGTGCTTCAGCGTCGCACCGTCAAGAAACTCCATCACGATGAACGATTGTTGCCCGCTCTTTCCGATTTCGTGGATGGTGCAGATATTGGGATGGTTCAACGCCGAAGCCGCCCGGGCCTCGCGTCGGAAGCGTTCGAGCGCCTGCGGGTCGTGGGCAACCTCATCCGGCAGGAATTTCAGGGCGACGAAACGTCCGAGTTCGATATCCTCGGCCTTGTAGACCACCCCCATGCTGCCTCCGCCCAGTTTTTCGAGGACGCGGTAGTGCGAAATGGTCTGGCCGATCATGGGCGCGAAGACTCAGGCAATGGTAGGGATGGGTGCGGGGCGAAGTCAATGAGCCGAATCGGGCTTTGCGAGCGGATGGCTCCATAGCAGTTCCCGAATCACGGCCCACCCGGAAGTTGGGACCGAGCCGAAGGATAGCCTGGTCGTCTGATCCGTGCCTTGAAAATACCCGCCCGACCGGGAACACTGACCAACGGAGAGCTTCTGCATTTCAGGCTGAACCATCATCAGCTCAACTGTCGTAGCAGACTCTTATGCCGCCCTGGCCGGCACCGCCGTGATTTGCTGCCCTTGCGCCTTCACTATCGCCGCCGCGATCAACCCCACAATCAGGAATCCAACAATGTCGTTGAAGATGCCAACCAACGTGTAATTCATCGGGAAGCCGTACCAGTTCCAGTACTGGACGTTGGTCATCAGTCCCACCATCAGCCCCAGCAGCGTCACCAATCCAACGCGCGAGCCGTATCCGGTCAGCCCCGTAGCCAGCGAAAGCACGAACGCAGCAAACACCGCCATCACAATGTTGAGGGCGCACTCTTTCACCAGTTGGCCGGTCATGATCCCGCCCGCTCCAGCGGAGTGATAGATCATGATGCCGTAAGGACCGCCGGTCTTGTCCGCCGCAACCTTACCCGCTCCATCGACTTGCGGAAAAAAGTAAAAGCCCGACTGCGGCACCGCTGCCTTGAGCGAATCCATCACCGGCTCCTGCTGCGGCAGATTCTGAATTCCCACCATGCCAAGGCCAAGAACCATGTGCGCCAGTCCACCCCAGATAAACAGCGCAAATCCCCCCAAAACACCCGCCAACAAGATTCGTTTCGCCATAGAGTCCTCCCTTGGGCGCGATATTATGCCCGAAAACATTGCCGTTGGAAAGCGCGATTCTCGATCCTCAAATCCCAGGGGCAAACCGCTACAATAACCCGTGCGCAGCCGGAAAAAGCTTGTCATCCCGAGCAAGCGTTCTTTGCGCAGCGAGGGATCTGGGCGAGCCGCGCGAAGCTGCCTGCCCTGAGCAAGCGAAGCGCGCCGATGGGTCGCGTTCTTTGCGACCCATTAATCGCGCGTTTGGCTCGCTTCCTTATCAAACTGCCCACTACCGAAGGGAGGCCCACGCCTGACCAGCACGCCTGACACTCACAATGACAACGACGAACTCTGGATGGAGGAAGCCCTCCGTGCCGCGCAGCGCGCCCTCGAAGCCGGCGAGGTTCCCGTAGGCGCAGTGATCGTGTGCGACGAACGCATCGTCGGCCGCGGCTGGAACCGCAACATCACGGACTCCGATCCCACCGCCCACGCTGAAATCATCGCCCTGCGCGAGGCCGGAGCCGCCGTTGGTAACCATCGCCTGGCGGACTGCGATCTGTTTGCTACAATTGAACCGTGCCCGATGTGCGCCGGAGCGCTGGTGCACGCTCGGATCCGCCGCCTGGTCTTTGGTGCGGACGATCCCAAGGCAGGCGCAGTGCAATCAGTAATGCAGGTGCTGAATCACCCGCAGCTGAACCACAAAGTAGAAGTCCGCAGTGGGGTCCTGGCGGGCCGTTGCGCCGAACTGCTGCAAACGTTCTTTAAAAGCCGTCGTTAGTCGTTGGTCGTGAACCATTAGGATTGTCCTGCCGAGCGCAGCGAGGAATCCTGGTTTTCGCTGACAGCTGATAGCTTCTTCCGGAGAGGTGCGTGAGTGGTTGAAACGATCCGCCTCGAAAGCGGACATACCTTAACGGGTATCGTGGGTTCAAATCCCACCCTCTCCGCCATGTTTTTTGGGTGTGGGTCTTTAGGATGTGGCTGCGTCTCGTCACTCTCGTCCTTCCGGCTCTGACTACTCGGCGACCAACTCGGCCGTCATCTTCGGATGGATCGAACAATAGTATTTGTAGGTGCCGGGCTTCGCCGGGGTGAAGGTGAACTTGTCGTCGGTATCGAGCGGCTTGGATTTGAACGCGCCGTCGATGCTGACAACTGTGTGAGGAATGTCATCGCTGTTGGTCCAGGTGACGGTGGTGCCAACCGGCACCTTGATGGTCTGCGGTCCAAAGACGAAATTATCGATTTTCACCGCAGCGTTTGCGGCGGTTCGCTGGTCACTTGCCTTGACTCGCGGTGATGCGGCCAGCAGCAGCGTCGCAATCATTAGCGGCATGGCTAAACTCGCAATCCACATGTTCTTGTTTTTCATGGCATTGTTTCCTTTCTGGTTTGATTCTTTCTTCACGATCTCTTATTTCCGGTTTATGCCCCGAGGGGTGAATCGACAACGGCGAGGCTGCGGCCGCTGACGCGATAGTTCACATCGGTGACGCCCAACACCCGCTGCAACTGCTCGGCCGGCACCTTCATCGGGCCGGCGGAGGGAGCGGTTCCGGGCGCGGGTTGAGGGAAGGCGGTCGACATCGCGGTATGGAACGAAACCTTGCCTTCCACCTTTTGCATGATCTGGTGGATGTGGCCGTTCAACACGGTCACGGAACCGAAGCGCTTGACGTAGGAGAGAGCTTGTTCGCTGTCGTCGGTTCCCCAGCCCCAGTCGGGATAGATGGTCCACAGCGGAATGTGGGCGAAGAGCACGAGTGGAGTGCTGGCGGAGCGGCCCTTGAGATCACTCTCAAGCCACTCCAGTTGTTCGGCACCGAGCGACCCCATGCCTCCGGCTTTCAAATTCGCGACATTGACGAGGCCAACGAAATGAACTCCCTTGTGATCGAAGCTGGACCAGCCTGTACCTTTTGTGCCTTTTCCATAGCGCTGGAGAAATTGCTCGCCGTTGTCGGTCAGCATGTCGTGCTCGCCGGGCACAAAGAAAATCTGCTTTGCGGACGCTCCTTTTAGCACTTGATCGAGCGTGTCGAACTCACTCGGCTTCGAAAGCTGGCTGAGATCGCCGGTGTGAATGATGAAATCCGGGGCCTGGGGCATAGCGTTGATCTTGTTTATCGCCGTCTGCAGCGTCGCAGTGACATCCGGATTGGCGGGCTTGTTGAAGCCGATGTGGCTGTCGCTGATCTGCACAAAAGTAAAGTCCCCAGCCTTGCCGGCATCTTTGCTATGGCCTTTGGCGAAGGCCCGAGAGATTGGGATGCCTCCCGCCATGGTCCAGACCAGGCCGGTACCGGCCCATGCCATGCACTTCAGAAATCCGCGACGGTCGACCCCATCATTGTTGAGGTCTTGTAACGTCTGATCGATAAGATCCTGGTTTTTCTCTGGCATTTCGCCTCCTCGTTTGCAGCGTTCTGAGGTGATAACTGGACTGAGCCGGATTTATTCCCGCTAAAGTAGAAGAGCAATCCCAAAAATTCGGGTAGTGGTGCAATTTGATAAGGAGGCGCTGCGCAAAAAACGCTTGCTCAGGATGACTTATGGGAGGAAGACCGCAAACCAGAATGCACCCGTGGCACCGATTCCGGAGGGAATGGAGCCGGAGAAACAAGACTTCAAACTATGCCTCGAACCGGATCCGTGCGATGTAGTTGTCCGTTAGGCACCTATTAGGACCTCGCCTGATTCCCAGCAGGCGCTGACCGCGGTTTGCGGTCAGCATCCTACTGAGGCGAACAAGATAGGCTTAGCGCAGGTTCGCGGTGAGCTCTATCTGACAGGGACCTCCGCCAACCCGGACGGCGGGTCTAGTACACCGGGTGTTGCCACGTACCGCTCCAACACCAGGTTTCCGTCGATATTGCCGATGGCAACAATTTTTGTGTCTTTCTGGATGAGCAGGCCGGAAACGATCTGGTCACTCATGAGCGAGCCGCCGTTGGCAAACGTCTCATCGAGATCGCCATTGGAATCGAGCCGTGCCAGACCGCCCGTAACCGGAGTGCCGTGCGCATTGGCAATGCCGCCCACCACGATTTGCCCATTCGATTGGCGAGCGATTGCCTGCGGCTCGATTTGGTTGTTGCCGCCGAACGTGAAGGGCGTGGAACTGAAGGAAGAATCCTCAACGCCGGTTTCGTTGAATCGAGACACTTCGGCGTCACTCTCGTGGCAGTTCACGCAACCGGTGCGAACCGGCTGGGCAAAAACGAAGTCGCCATCCGGCTGGAAAAGAACCGGCGCACAGCAACCCGCCCCGGATAGGGTTGCGGCCACCAACTTCTCCGGCGTTACGGTGGATTGCAGCACTCCCGTGGAGCTGAACTCCGCTGAACTCGTGCCCCCCACGGCCAGGTAGGAGCCGCCGGAGAGTTCAGCCAGAGCGGTGGGCGAACCCACGCCGGCCACCGCTTCGACAATCCCACCCGTGCCAAACGTCGTATCCAGACTGCCGTTGGAGTTGTAGCGCACCAGCACCGTCTGCCCCGAAGTATGTCTATTAGTCCCGTCCACAAACCCGGCCACCAGGATCTGGCCGTTGGGTTGCACTAACAACGCAGACACCGTGGGAAAAGGTCCGAGAGGTTCGGTGGTCACCGTGCCGCCGGTGCCGAAGGTTTTGTCGAGTTCGCCGTTGGGCATGAACCGTGCCACGCCGAAGAATTGCGGCGCGTCGATGGCAGTCTGCGCCGTCGCCGCCACAACAATGCCACCGTTCGACTGCACGGCAACCGCAGCCGGGCTGCTGATGCCGTTTATGAAGAAGGACGCAATCCTGGTTGCGATCAAGGTGCCATCCGAGGTGTAGCGCGTGAGAGCGACGACTTCTCCGTTAGGATTGTCGGCGCCCTCGTTGTTGAAGCCGGTTACGACCGCGAGGTCGCCGTTCGATTGCTCGATGGCGGTCAACGTGGCCAGGTTATCGCCAAGGGTGGTCGTCACGATTCCACCCGTGCCGAAGGTTGAGTCCAGGCTACCGGCCTGGGCTTGTGCGAAGTTCGCGCCAAACGCCAGACCAACTGCTAATAGTCCGGCGATGGTATGAAATGTAAACGCCCTCATTGTCTTCTCCTTGTTTGTTTCGACTTCGGCAAACAGCAGACCAGCCAGGGCTTGCGGCGGTGCATCCGATGCCTGCTCGTCGGCCGTGGTGAGAAGATACCCACGCGAGGATTGCCGGTTGTCAGCAAAATGTATCGGGTGAGTAAAGTTTAAGTAATAAGACTTTTGTCAGTCCCCGTGTGCCGGCGGTTGCGAACTGCAACTGGGACTGCCACGCGAGTGCTCCCTCGGATGTTCTAGTATGTGGACGTGTCCGCAGCGGGCCTTCAACCCGATTCGTTCGAAGAACTGGCAATGCCGCTCTTCGAGCAGCTGTATAACTTTGCGCACTGGCTGACGCAGAATCGCGACGAGGCTGAAGATCTGGTCCAGGAAACTTATGCCAAGGCGCTGAAAGGGTTTGTGTCTTTTCAGCCGGGGACCAACTTCCGGGCATGGATGTACCGCATCTTGCGCAACACATTCTTGACCTCGCGAACCGGGTTGAAGGCGACGATGACGATGCCGCTTGATGCCGAGGAGGACGGTCCTGAACTGGCGGTCGAGCGGGAGACGCCGGAAACGATTCTGTTTGAGCGCTCGGATCGCGAACTACTGCAGGGCGCACTCGATCAACTGCCGGTACATTTCCGGGAGATCCTTCTGCTCTGTGAGGTGGAAGAAATGTCGTATCAGGAAATCTCGGTGGCGCTGAGCATTCCGATGGGCACGGTGATGTCGCGCTTGTCGCGCGCGCGAAGGGCGTTGCGGGAGGAGATTCGGAAGATGCAGGGTGCGGGCGGAGTGTAGTTTAAGGAAGCGAGCCAAACGCACGAGTATTGTGCCGCAAGATGCGCGACACATCGTGCGGCTCGCCCAGATTCCCTCGGCAAGCTCGGGACAGGCTCTTCGCGCCGCGAAGAGTGCTTGCTCAGGATGACAATTTATGGTCTGTGACGCGTGGGCTGAAAAACTTGACGCTTATCTCGATGGCGAACTTCCGGCCGCTGAGGCGCGGGCGCTCGGCGAGCATCTGCAAGGGTGCGCGGGTTGTGCGGCGGAAAGCTTGCGCCGGGTTCAGCAGAAACTTGCGGTGCGGGCCGCGGGCCGGAGGTTTACGCCGGATGCGGCTTTTCGCGCGCGCATTCAACAGAGCATTGCGGTGCGCAAGCCTTCGCGATGGAAGCGGCTCTGGTTCCCAGCGCTGGTTGGTGCGATGGTACTGCTGATTGCCGCGTTGCTGCCTCTTTCTTTACATCACGGCCAGCGAGGCGAGCAGCAGGTGCTGAGCGAGTTGGCGGACCTGCATGTGGCGACGCTTGCCAGCGCCAATCCTGTTGATGTGGTCTCGACCGACCGGCATACGGTGAAGCCGTGGTTTGCGGGAAAGATTCCTTTTACCTTCAACCTGCCCGAGTTGCAGGATTCGCCGTTCACGCTGGTGGGCGCGAAGGTGAGCTATCTGCACCAGTCGCCGGGGGCGGAGCTGATTTTCCGGGTGCGCCAGCACCAGATTTCCGTCTTCATCTTTCAGGAACAAGCGCTGGGGGATGCGCGGCCGGATGATGCAATGCAGACGGCGCTCTCGTTCAACGTGCGAAGCTGGAGCCACAACGGGCTTCGCTATTTCGTGATCGGGGACGCCAACGGGCAGGATCTGGATAAACTGAGTGAGTTGATTAAGAGCGCAGGATGAGGTCTGCACGGCAGGGAGCGCGCCTCAGCTCCTGAAGCCGCTATCAATTTTTCTGCAGGCGGTGCGGCGCGGCTAAAGCCGCGCCCTTTCAAGGCACCCCCACCGATTACTTCTCGAGGATGCGCTCGATCTGTTGCAGGTGGTTGAGATCGTGCCCGGCGAGCAGGCGGACGATGTGTTCAATGGTTTCCTGGCCGCGCTCGGCATGCATGCCGTAGTGCTTCCACTGCGCGGGTGTTAATGATTTGAGCAGAGCGAGGTTGGCTGCGCGAGCCACGCGAAAATATTCGAGCGACTTGCGCGGATCGCGCTTTTCATAGTGCCCGCTCACGACCCAGGCATCCTGATTGAAGGCGGCGACGGGAGTTCCGGGCTCGCCCAGAATCAGGCGCAGGCGAAATCCGACGGCGACTTCGACATCGGCGAAGTGAGCCACGATCTCGCTGACCGACCATTTATCAGGCGCGGGGCGCTTACGCAATTTGCTGGTGGGCACGCCTTTGATGTAGCGCTTGAGTTTTTTTGCTGTGGCGGCCTGGACGGCGAGAGGCTGCTTCCCTTCTGCGAAGCCGAGCACTCGCTGCGTGTATTGCTGCGGTGTTTCTTTCATGCGATTCAGCCCTCCGGGGCGGCCAATTTCTATTGACTTGCTTTTTGTCCGGACTGGAATGTGGTCCAGGGGCCGGCTTTCATGTCGCGCAGCAGGGGCTTTTGCCAGGAGAATTCGGGATGATGGTCGAGAAAATCGGCGGCCATAAAATCCGCTCCGCAGGGGTGGCCGGCGCGGGCGACGAAGCTCATGTTCGCCGCCATCTTGCTGTCGGCGGCTTTGCCCTGCACCGCGCCCCCGGGGTTGTAGGCATCCCAGCTCCATTCCTTCACTCCGCGCGAGGAGGCATCGACGTGGCCGCAGAGCGTGCGCTCGCTCGGCTGCACCTTGTCTGACTCGAAGCTGTCGACGTGATCGGATAAAAATTCCTGGGCCGCCGCGACGTCGATCTTTCCTTTCGCCTGCTTCATCAACTCTTCCCAGCGGGCGTGGCGGGCGTTCATTGAGGAGGAGCCATCATTGGGATCGAAGCCGCTGGTCTCCTCGTGAATGAGTTTAGGATCGCGGGGAAAGTTCGAACCGACGAAGTATCCATCTTTCGTGCGCCACAGCGGAGTGTTCTTCAGCCCGAGTTCGAGGTAGCGCGATCTCGCCGGTCTTGCGGTCGCCGATGAGCCAGTCGTTGGCGTAGCCTCCGTTATTGCCTTCTTTGCATGATGCGCACGTAGTCGTCGATGAGCTCTGCGTACTGCATCGCCTTGCGCGAGCGCACGAACTCAGGCTTGCCGTTCGGGTCCCAGCCTTCGAATTGAGTGATGGTAGTTTCGGTGATCATGATGCCGGCGGCGTTCACGCCGAAATCGTCGTCGCTGGTGATGACGCCGGGAAAGCCATCCATGAGAATGCGCTGGCCGTGCTGCGGGCAGGATATCGAAAATGATTACCCAGCGTTCGCCGTGCGAGGTAGCTGGTCCAATTATTGTGGGCGATGACGATCTGATGGTCTTTGGTGTAAGCTGCCGGTGGCGATGAACGCGCTGCAGTTGCCGGGAGCCGCGCAGCTTCGGCGCGCTTGGCTGCCTTCTCGCGTTTGTTCAGCCAGGGCACGTAGTAGTCCGGAAGCTCCTCGAATGCCGTTCAGGGCGACGATGTCGTAGACGTCGAGCTCGACGCCGTGGGCTTTCACGCCGTCGGCAATGCCCTGCAGCTCCTGCTGATATTCGGCATCGATGTGCGGCCAGAGCATTTCGCGGGCGGCCTGGCGGAAGAAATCCCAATCGCGCTGGGTCGTGGTGCGTGTCGAAGAGCTTGATGGCCTCGAGGGCGTCGGCGATTTCGGGGGCGAGCAGGTAGCCGTGCTGGAAACCGATCTCGGCGGGGGAACCTTCGAGGTGAACGTAAGTCCAACCGCCTTGCTGGAAGCGGTAAGCTTTGGCCAGGCGGGAGTCCGGAGACGGTGCTGCGGGAGTATTCGCCGGGAAAGCGTAAGTAGGCAAACAAATCAGGGCAGCGAAGATCGCGACAGCGACGGTAACGGTCGAACGATGGAAGGTCGAAAGGCCTGGCTTATTAGACATCGGTGTCCCCCTGATTCTGAATGCACGCCATTGTAGCCGAATCTTGTGGCCCGCTGGTCGGCCGTCTGCTTGGCTTTGCCTGTTTGAGTCCGGCCCTACATGTCGATGCGCTGCTCGGTGTGGCGTTGCAGATACCAGCAGGGAGGGTATCCTCCACGAGGAAACAGAGCGTTGGCGCAGGTCTGGACTTCCGGCGGATTGAAGATGAATTGGGTCTTGCCATTTTTCTGCGGCACGGCGTCGTAGCTGGTGACCGTGAACTGTCCGTAGGGCTGGTGATTCGTGGCCACGCGATGGCGGAACATGGCGTAGTCGACCGCGTAGGCGAGGGCGGTCACGCCGAGCACGGAGGGCACTCCAATGAAGAGCAATCGCTTCAGGATGTGCTTGATTCTGGCGACCAGCGGTGAGCTCACGGAGTGCAATTATACCTGCAGTCTTGCCGCGTCAGGCCGCGGGTGGGAGGACAGCTTTGAGCGCGACTGGACGGTTCAACGGCAGCGCTCGTTGACAACTCCCCGCTTCTACAGGCAAACTACCGCATCGCCGATTCCAGGCTTTGGCGAGCCCCTACGGGCAATTCCGAGGACAGGTGCGGGTCTAAAACGTAATCATCGGCCATGGAGCAACCAGTCTCCTATACGCTCGATTCCACTTTGGAAACCGTGGACCATGCGGAGGAAAAAGCCTCACGCATTGCCACGGAACTCGGTTTTGCGGAAGACGAAGTGATGCAGATTTCCATGGCGGTGCGCGAGGGTGCAGTGAATGCGGTTCTGCACGGCAACGCATATGCCCCGGACAAGAAAGTGATTTTGGCTTTCGAGCACACTCCGAAGGACCTGGTCATCACGATTCGCGATCAGGGCAAAGGGATCGACTTGAGCGGAATTCCGAATCCTCTGGCGCCGGAAAACCTGCTCAAGACTTCGGGACGCGGTATTTTTCTGATGCGTTCCTTCATGGACGAGGTGGAAATCCGCCCGTCCCAGACAGGCACGGAAGTGAAATTGATCAAGCACGTCCACGGACCATCCGCGGGCGGCAAGGAGGGGTCTCAGTGAGCATGAAACTTAGCACTCGGCAGGTGGACGGAGTCACCATTGTGGACTGCAGCGGCCGTATCACTCTGGGCGAAGGCAGCGTCATGATGCGCGACACGGTTCGCGACCTGCTCGCCAAGGGCAACAAGAAGATCGTGTTGAACCTGGGCGAAGTCAACTACATCGACAGCTCCGGCATCGGCGAGCTGGTCAGCGCTTTCACCACCACCAAGAATCAGGGCGGCGAACTCAAGCTGCTTCACCTCACCAAGAAGGTGCATGACCTGCTCCAGATCACCAAGCTCTACACCGTCTTCGATGTGAAGGACGACGAAGCCGCCGCGATCAAGGCCTTCAAGTAAACCACCGCCATCGGGTGTCCGTTGGCGCTGAGAACCGGGGACTGGCTGGTCCAGTCCTCAGAGTTCTCTCCCGTCCGCCTTCCCGTGGATAGGATTCCATTCCGGGAAAGGCAGCCCAAGAATTCTCCGCCACGTGGTTTTCTTCCGACCCCGACGCCGTAAGATCCCAAGTAGCACGATGTAACACTTCTTGAGAAGCCTTATGGATCGCCATCGCTTGGGGCTTTCGAACTCTTCCCTGCTCGGCCTGATGCTGTGGTGCGTAACGCCTTTATTCGGCGCCTCAGATTGTCTTCCCATCAGCGACGCAAAGCTGCACGTCGGCGAAACCAAATGTGTGATGGGAAAAGTGCTGCGCGTGAAGGTTGGCGCTAGAGGCGTGCACTTTGTAGACTTCTGCGAAGATCAGATGGCTTGCCCTTTCACCGTGATCGTTTTCCCGCACGACCTGAAAGATGTGGGCGACGTGCGCCGGCTTGCCGGACGGATGATTGAGATTCGCGGTCCGGTGAAGCTCTACAACGGGCGAGCCGAGATCGTCCTGAACCGGGTGAGCCAGTTGAGCGGCGGTTCAACCCTGATTCCGCCTCTACCCAAGAACTACGACGTGGAAAAAGAAGGCCACTACAGCGCAGGCAGAATGCGTCCCTCGAAGAAGCCGGCGAAAACCTACGGCACGCCCAATACCACTGCGACCTACGGCAATGAAGCGGATGTAAGCGGAGAACCGCCGCAGTGAGCTTTCACACCATTCCCTTGCGCAACTCCTCCAGCGGATACTTTGTGCCGCGCCAGATGATGCCATCATTCCAGAGGGCATGCGACATCGACCGCATCAGGGTGTAGATGAAGAGCACGGTGCTGACCGGATGCAGCGCGAAATAATAAGCCGGAACCCCGGAGCGCCACGACATGCCCAGATAAATGAGGAACATCGAAGCCACGGCGAGGCCGTAGGGCAGGCGCTCCCAGCCGTGCGCGAGCCACAATCCCAGAAACGGCATGAGATTGAGGAAGGCGAGCCCAAAGGCCGCGATGAGCGTGCGCCACCACTGGAACGACAAGACGGCAAAGAAATTCTTCGTCAGATTCTCGACCACGCCCCTGGCGCCATGCGCCCAGCGGATTGAAATCAAGTCCTCACCGAAAACATTGCGCTGCGCGAGGCCGGCATTCTTCACCACCTTGCCGAGCTTCATGTCGTCGAGCACTTCCATGCGAAGCGCTTCGTAGGTTCCGACTTTTTCATAGGCGCTGCGGCGAATCAGGTTGAAGGCGCCGACTCCCATGTGGTCCTTCGACTTCGGATCGGCAACTTTCCAGGGCCGGTGGCCGAACACGAACATGGTCTGGAAAAAGGCGATCATCATATATTCGCCGGGCCGCTTCATGATCATTTGCGGAAACACGACAACATGATCGGCGCGTTCGGCCTCGCCATAAGCCAGAGCGCGGCGGACGGAATCCGGTTTGAACATCACATCGGCGTCGGTAAAGAGCAGCCAGTCACCTTTCGCTTGGTTGGCGGCAGTCCACATGGCGTGGGTTTTGCCGAGCCAGCCTGCGGGCAATTCGCGGTGATGAATCACTTGGAGCCGGCCCTGCGAAGTGGATCGAGCCGCCACCTCTTCCATGATCTCCCCGGTGCGATCGGTGGATCGGTCATTCACCGCGATCACTTCGAAATTGCCGTAATCGAGTTGGAGCAGGCGGGTGAGCGAAAGTTCGATGTCCTCTTCTTCATTGCGCGCGGGAACGATGATGCAAACTCGCGGAGAAGACGTCTGGCCCGGGGCGCTGGCCGGGTCGATGTCCCACCGTGGTGTGGAAATGTTGGCGACGCTGGGCATGCCGATCGCAGCATCGACAATGCGAGAGAACCAGGCCAGCGCCAGAATTGTCCCTGCAATCCAATGAAAGTAATGCATCCCGCCTTAGGTCTTCCCTGCCGGAGTTGGCGCGCCGTCAATTCGTACCGGCGGCGCAAATCTCATTCCATAGAACAGTATGGCAGAGGAGAGTGCGGTGGCGAAGACCGGCGCAACGAAAGCGAGGCGCAGCGAGTAGCGGTCCGACATGTAGCCAATCAAATATGCGGAGGGAACATCCCCTAGCAGGTGGAATATGAAAATATTCAGCGCGAGCGCCGCAGCGCGAATGTGGGCGCTGACGGAACTGATGACCGCGGCATTCAACGGGCCCGTGTTTAGCAAGAGGAGAAACTCCGCGGCGAAGATTGCGACGATCATCCGCGTGCCGTCGGCGTGAATGGCAACCCACATCGCCGGGATTCCCAGACCAAGGCTTACGGCGGAGACCAGGTAGTGCGCCGCTCGCGTCTTGCGCAGCAAGGCATCCGAGATCCAGCCTCCGGCCAGGGACGCCACCAATCCGTTTACGGCGATGCTGAGGCCGAACAAATTGTTCGCTTGGCCCAGTGTGTAGCCGTGAACGCGATGCAGGAAGGTCGGCATCCAGACCTGAAGGCCGCCCAGGGCAAAGGTCATCATGGCCATGCCGAATGTCGCAGTGAGGAATGCGGGATTGCGGAGCAGACCTTTGACGGTGTCGCGGTTGGGAGCTTTCTCCACGTGATCGAATTGGCCGAGACGAGGCTCTGGAATAAAGAAGAGCAAGAACGCGAGCACCGCGCCCGGGGCAGCGCCTACGTAAAACGGGGTACGCCAGCCGTAAGCGGGTCCCATTAATCCGCCGAGAACGTAGCCCATCGCGGTGCCGACGGGAATTGCCAGATAGAAAACGCCCATCACGCGTCCACGCTGATTCTCGGGGAACATATCGGCGACGAACGTTGGAGAGAGGATTACAAAACTCGCTTCGCCAATTCCGACGAGAGTGTGCCGGATGAGAAGGCCGGTAAAATCGTGCGTGAAGGCCGTGAGAAGAGTGGCGACACTCCAGATGAGAGCCCCGGCGATGATGACTGATTTTCTGGAGTATCGAACCGCGAGCGGGCCCATGAAGGGCGCGGCGCACATGTAGAAGATAAAGAAAACGCTGGTGAGCGCACCGAAGGCGGCGTCACTCTGATGAAACTCCGCCTTCACCAGATCCTGCACCGCGAACAGCACGGAGCGGTCGATGTAATTGAGCAGGTTCAGCGCGGTGAGCAGAGCCAGCGCGGTGCGGGGATAGAGTTTCGTGGAAGTCACGGGGTCGAGCGAATATAGCATGGCGGCGATGTGGGGACGGCCGAACGGATAAAGCCTTTGACGGTGACGACATTTGTCGCTATAATAGAGGACAAATGGTAAGCGAACTCCGCGCCGTGGTGAAAGAACTTGGCGGTCGAACGGTTCTGGGGCGAAACCTGGCCAGCCAGCACGACCTGAGCGAGGCCATTCGCGAGGGCTTTCCTCCGGCCGTGGTGGAAGAGCTGATGCAAGCCTCCGGCCTGACGCTGAAGGAACTGGCCGACGCTCTCGATCTCTCGCCGCGCAGCCTGCAGCGCAGGCGGCGCACGGGCCACCTGGCACGCTTCGAATCTGACCGCTTGTACCGCCTGGCCCGAATCGTGGCGCTGGCGCAACAGAGTTTCGGCGACCGCCAAAGCGCGGCGCGCTGGCTGAAGCGCTCAAATCGCGCTCTGGGCGGGGCTGCTCCCATCAGCACGCTGGATACAGAAGTTGGAGCCCGGCAGGTGGAGAACGTCCTCGGACGGATCGCTTTCGGCGGAATCAGTTGACCCAAGCTTCTCGGTCCCAATCTTCTCCCGCCCAATCTCATTCGAGACAAAATCATTCGCGCAGAGTCTATCGCGTGCTGCGCAAGATTTTCGCGCAGGCGCCGCTGGATGGCGAAGGCGCTTATCGCTACGGCGGGCGCTGGTCGAGCGCGGGAACCCGGCTCGCCTATACCTCTGAACATCAGTCGCTGGCGATGCTGGAGTACTTCGTGCACCTCGACGCCGACGATGCGCCGCGCGATCTGGTTCTGGTCACGGCTGAGTTTCCCGATGATCTGCCCGTGCAGCGCGTTGCGGCGGACGAACTCCCGCCACTATGGCGGCGCGCCCCTGCTCCGCCGGAGCTGGCACGGATCGGAGATGAGTTCGTGCAGAGGGCGGAACGCTGCATCTTAATTGTTCCCTCGGCACTGGCGCCGAACGAAAACAACTGGCTCATCAATCCGCAACATGCCGGCTTCCGGAAAATAGTTGTGTCAGGAATTGAACCGCTGAGTTACGATCCGCGCATGTTTGCGGCGCACCGCCGCGCGCGAAGCCGTCGCTAAAGCTACCTATTTCTTGCTGCGCGCCCGCGGCCATCTCGCAACGACCGTGGTCGAGATGCCGCCCCGCGGACGGAAGTCTCCCTTGACCTCAGCCCACACGGGCTTCGCCCATCGAACCACATCTTGCAGCACGCGGTTCACAATGTTCTCCTGAAAGATTCCCAGGTTGCGGTAGGAATGCAGATACTCTTTGTACGATTTCAGTTCGAGGCAGAGCTTGCCGGGCTGGTAGCGCAGCGTGATAACGCCGAAATCAGGCAGGCCGGTCTTGGGACACACCGAGGTAAACTCCGGATCGTGGATCACGATTTCATATCCCGGAAACTGGTTCGGCCAGGTTTCAATCTCAGGAAAGTTGGCGTCCAGCCCGGCGGCGGCGTGCTCAGACGTATAGCGCGGCTGTTTTGGCATGGAGATATTGTAACGTTTCGCCTCGCGCTGTTCTCGCAAGACGGCGTAACGCACGACATGCCAGAGAATGCGCCGAAGTACGACTGCCGCGCTACCAAGCCGTGCCTTCTAAACGCATCCGGTGCCCTCGACCCGCATCTAACCATGCAACGGCTGGGGCTGCTGTGCGCTCTTTCCCTGCCCGCCGAGTGGTAAATTATTACTTGCAGTTGTTCTTGCCGTACGTTGTTTTGCGGTACTTTGAAAGATAACCGGTTGGCAGCAACCAACAATTCGAATGGCTCGCCCGCGAGCAGCCGCCGCACGTGGCTGGCGGTGGGAGGAGTGGTCGCCGCGCTGGCGCTGATCCCGATTTTCACCCGCCCCGGTCCGTTGAAGATTCGCACCACGACGGTGGAACGCGGTCCCATCCGCAGCCTGATTTCTACTAACGGCAAGGTCGAACCCATCCGCAATTTCGAGGCGCACGCTCCCGTGGCCACTACGGTAAAACGCGTACTGGTCAAAGAGGGTGACCACGTACGCAAAGGTCAACTGCTCTTGCAGCTCGATGATGCAGATCTCCGCAGCCAGGCTGCGCGCGCGCAGGCGCAGATGAAGGCGGCGCAATCCAATCAAGCAGACCTGAAGAACAGCGGCACGCAGGAAGAAGTTCTCACGCTCGATTCCAACCTGATCAAAGCCCGCAACGCGCGCGACGCGGCCCAGCGCAATCTGGATGCTCTGCGCCGCCTGCAGCAGCAGGGCGCGGCCTCTGCCGGCGAGGTTAAGCAGGCGGAAGATACATTGCAGCGCGCCCAGGCCGATACCACGCTGCTCGAGCAGAAACGGAAAGACCGCTATTCTCAACCGGAAGCCGCCAAGATTCAGGCGCAAGGAGCGGAGGCGCAGGCGGCCTACGAAGCGGCCGAAGATGCTCTCGAGAAATCCAGCGTGCGCGCTCCTTTCGATGGCATCGTCTACGCCCTTCCCGTCAAGCAAGGCGCGTACGTGCAAACGGGAGATCTGCTGCTGCAAGCAGGCGATCTTTCGCAGATGCTGGTTCGCGCCTTCGTCGACGAACCCGATATTGGACGCCTTGCCGCCGGACAGAAAGTTGAAGTCACCTGGGACGCGCTGCCCGCACGCACCTGGAACGGCGCCGTTATCAGCGTTCCCTCGACCGTGAAACTTCGCGGGTCGCGCAACGTGGGCGAGGTTACCTGCACGGTGGACAACCATGACATGCGTTTGCTGCCGAACGTCAATGTGGGCGTGATCGTGATCACTGCCGAGCACAGCGGCGTGCTCACTCTGCTGCGCGAGGCTGTTCGCATGGACGACACCAAGCCCTACGTTTACCAGGTGGTCGATGGCGAGCTCAAGCGCCGCGAAGTCGAGGTCTCTCTGCAGAACCTGACGCGAGTCGAGATCACCGCCGGGCTTCCGGAGAATTCCGTCGTTGCGCTCTCCTCGGTCGAGGCCAAACCTTTGACTGACGGCGCGCATGTAAAAGTGGTGCCTTAGCGCATGCGGCGGATTGCCCTTGCCGAGGGAATCTGGGCTCGCTTCCTGATCGCGGCGCTGCTCCTCCTGTTTTCTGTGAGTGCCGGCGCGCAGACGCCACAGGATCTTCTCACCACCGGACACGTCGATCAGGCGCTGCAAATTCTCAACCAGAAGATCCAGACATCGCCTACCGCGGAAGCCTACAATCTGGCTTGCCGCGCTCATTTCGAATTCGACAGCTGGGACGCAGGCATTCCCTTCTGCGAGAAGGCGGTGTCGCTCGAGCCGGAAAACGGCGTCTACCATCTCTGGCTCGGCCGCATCTACGGGGAGAAAGCGGATCGCGTCAGTTTCCTCAGCGCGCTCGGCATGGCGAAGAAAGTTCGCGCGGAATTCGAGAGCGCCGTGGAGTTCGCTCCCAACAACTGGGAGGCGCGCACCGACCTGGCTGAATTTTATATGGAAGCTCCGGCGATCGTCGGCGGCGGAAAAGACAAGGCGCGTGCGCAGGCTGAACTTATTGCGCCGCTGAATCCCACCATGGCGCACTGGGTTAAGGGACGCATCGCCGAGCGAAATAAAGACAACGCGGCGGCGGAACAGGAATTTCGCGCCGCGGTTGCCTCCAGTCAATCCGGCGCGCGCGCGTGGGTGAATCTTGCCGGATTCTACCGCCGCATGGGCCGCTTCGACGACATGGAGCAGGCCTTGCGCACCATGGAGTCGCGTCCGCACGATCACTCCGGGGCGTTGCTGGATGGAGCGGGAATGTTGCTGCGCACCGGACGTGGCTATCCGATGGGGATTCGCTTCCTGCGCACGTATGCGGCGTCGTCTTTCACGGTCGAGGAAGCGCCAGTGTTCAAGGCGTATTACGTGCTCGGCCAGTTGCTGGAAAGGCAAGGCAACGGCCCGGGAGCGGCGGAACAATATCGCGCCGCGCTGGCGCTCGCCCACAGCTACCGCCCAGCGCAGGAAGCATTGAAGCGCGTGGCGCCATAAACGAAGCTGCAGGATCCCTTCATTCGCCAAGAATGATTTGCCTACAGCGCTGATTGTGCCGACATCACTCGACGAAGCAGTTCGGGAGCCTTGAGTCGCTGGCAGTATTTCTCAAAGTTCCCTCGCGGACCCCGCCAACAAAGGTCTTCGACGGTCTCAAAAACCGCTACGTCCAAGCGCAGAGTAGCAAGAGTGCGAAACAG
Source organism: uncultured Acidobacteriaceae bacterium (assembly GCA_963827005.1). GTDB lineage: Bacteria > Acidobacteriota > Terriglobia > Terriglobales > Acidobacteriaceae > Sulfotelmatobacter. The sequence goes on along the minus strand of CAWGZD010000001.1, from coordinate 333,342 downwards.
CAAGGCATCGTTCCACGCGCTAAATAGCGACTCAGAAAGCGGACGCGCCTTCCGAATCGAAGGGTGCCATGCCGTCCAATCTTTCGGAATGTCTTCCAGGTGCGGATATTGCGACAATGTAAGCGCCGCTGCCTTCACGCCCCAACCCGGCACGCCGGGGAATCCATCGGCGCTGTCGCCTACGACGGCGAGGTAGTCCGGAATCGATTGCGGCTTCACACCAAACTTGGCGACGACGCCAGCTTCATCGCGCAAAATATTGCGTCTGCGATCCAGTTGCACCACCCGTGTGCCGACCACGCACTGCGCCAGATCTTTGTCCGGCGTACAGATCAGAACCTGGCTTACGCTGCGATCGTCGGCCGCTTTAGCGGCGGCAGAAGCGAGCGCGTCATCCGCCTCAAAGTAGACCATGGGCCAAACCACCACTCCCATGGCTTCGAGCGCCTCCTCGAGAATGAGAAACTGAGAGAGCAACTCCGGAGCAACTCCTTCGCTGGTCTTGTATCCGGGATACAGATCGTTGCGGAAGGATTCCACAACGTGATCGGTGGCAACTCCGAGGTGAGTCGCTCCGCCTTCGATCATGGACAAAACGGAAGTCAGCACGCCGCGCACTGCACCGATTTCCTGCCCATCCGCGTCGGCCATCGCGGGCACGGCGAAGAAGTGCCGAAACAATTCGTAGGTCCCGTCGATGAGGTGAACATCCATGCGAGATCGGAACACCTTCCTGCTAAGCGATGTTATATAGGAAAATACCTCATGACCTCGGTGCGAATCGACAAGTGGCTGTGGGCGGCCAGATTCTTCAAGACGCGATCGCTGGCGGCGCGAGCCTGTGAGCTGGGCAGGATTCAATCGAACGGCCAGCCCGCCAAAGCCGCGCGCGAGGTTCGCATCGGAGACATGCTGCGCGTAACGAACGAAGGCGGAGACTTCGAGATCGCCGTGCTGCTCCTCAGCGACGTGCGCGGACCCGCATCCATCGCGCAAACCCTCTATCGCGAAACCGAGGCCAGCCGCGAACAACGGCAGAAGGTAGCAGCCGAGCGCAAAGCCATGAGACAGTTCGAAGAGTTACCCGCAGCCAGACCCTCCAAACGAGACCGCCGCAGGATCATTCAGTTTCGCGGCCGGGGCTGACCGCGGACCATCGGGGCCAAGGGCATGGGACCAAATTATCCGTAGAATCTTTCCAGCTACTATGAGAGCGAATACTGCGAAGGTGAGGACCAATGAAAGCTAAGTCATGGAGTCGCGCACGCATTGCCAAGCTTGTGATGGCGGTTCTGTTTTTGCCGCCCGCTGCCCTGCTGGCCGAACCCCTCACGCTCCGCCAGGCCGTGGAGCTGGCGCTGAAGCATGCCACCGCCGCCGGCATCTCCGCAGCCGACGAACAACACGCCTCAGCCAGCTACCGCGAACTGCGCAACAGCTACATTCCCCAGCTGAATGCAGGAGCGGGACTCGGCTGGTCCGATGGCTTCCCGCTCAGCCTTGAAGGCTCCGCACCTTCCCTGTTCAACGTGAATGCCCAATCGGCGCTCATCAATCCGGCGTTGAAGGATTTCATCCGCGCCGCGAAGTCCGAGGTTATCGTCAGCACCCTGCACACTAAGGACGAGCGCAACCAGATCATTCAGGACACGGTATTGAGCTACACCGAACTGGCAAAGTGGGAGAAGAGCCTCAGCCGCCTGCGCGAGGTGCAGGCTGCGGAAGAGCAATTGGAAGCGGCCGTGGCACAACGTGTCAAAGAAGGCATAGACAGCGAAGTGGACAGCGCCAAGGCCCGCCTGTCGGTAGCGCGTGTACGTTTGCGATTGGCGCAAGCTAGCGGCGCGGCTGACGTTCTGCGCGAGCATCTCTCCGGGCTCACCGGACTGCGGGTTGCCTCCATCGAAATCGACCCTGATTCCGTGCCTTCCCTGCCCGCTGTGAAGCAGGATGAGGATTTGATGGCCAAGACCACCGACGCTAATCCAGCGGTCGAGGCCGCCGTGGAACATGCGCGCGCCCAGTATTTGCGCGTAAAGGCGGAACACAGGTCCCTGTGGCCCAGCGTCGACTTCGCCGCCCAGTACGCGTTGCTTGCCTCCTACAACAACTACGAGGCGTACTACCTTCGCACCCAGCCCAACAACGCGACCGTCGGCGTCTCCATCCACTTCCCTTTCTTCAACTATGCCCAGCACGAGCGCGTCAAGGAAGCCGAGTCGGAAGCCTCCAAAGCCTCGAAACAGGCACAGGCCACCCGCAATCAGGTTTCCGAAGAAACATTGCGCCTGCAGCGTTCCGTCACCCAGATGCAGGCCGCTCGCGACGTCGCCGAACTCGAGTATGAGATCGCCCAGAAAAATGTCGAAGCAACCCAAACTCGCGTGGACTCCTCCAGCGCCAATCTCCACGATCTGGACAATGCCAGGACTCAAGCCAGCGACCGCCTCATCGCCTTACAGGACGTTACCTTCGAACTGGAGCGCAGCCAGGTCGCCCTCATGCGCGCCACCGGAGATCTGGAAACCTGGGCCCGGGGTACCAAGTAGGGCACCCAATAGGTCTCCAAATGGTCCTTCAATGCTTCTCCAATGCTTCTTTTCGCCCGTTCGCTGCATCAAACGTGATGTTCGACGACGAACCTGCGTAAACACTGGTTTTTCAACACATTCGCGTCGGCGGAATGGTAAAATAACCACTCACTCAATATGCCTCTTAAAACGCTGTTCCTGAACCCGCCTTCTTTTGAGAATTTCGACGGAGGCGCCGGCTCCCGCTGGCCGGCCACCCGAGAAATCGAGAGTTATTGGTACCCGGTTTGGCTGGCTTACCCGGCTGGAATGCTCGAGGGAGCCCGCTTGCTCGATGCCCCGCCGCACTACATTTCGGCCGAGCAGACCATTGAGATTGCCAAAGATTACGAGTTTCTCGTGCTCTTCACCAGCACGCCCGGCTTCCCCGGCGATATCGGCTTGGCCAAGGCGATCAAGACCGCAAATCCCAAGATTAAGATTGCCTTTGTGGGCCCGCACGTCAGCGTGCTGCCGGAAAAATCTTTGCGCGATTGCCCCTCCATCGATTTCATCTGCCGCAAAGAATTCGACTACGCCGTCGTCGACTACGCGAAGGGTAAGCCTCTTGAAGACATTCCCGGCATCTCGTTCCTGAAAGATGACAAGGCTGTTCACAATCCGGACGCGCCCCAGATCCAGGATCTGGATGCGCTTCCCCACGTCACCGACATCTACAAGCGCGATCTCGACGTTACTCGCTACAACGTGCCATTCCTGCTCTACCCTTATGTCTCGCTCTACACCACCCGCGGCTGCCCGGCGCAGTGCACCTTCTGCCTGTGGCCGCAAACCTTGAGCGGACACCCCTGGCGTAAACGTTCTACCGACGACGTCGCGGCCGAAATGTCAAAGGTCAAGCAGTACTGGCCTGAGGTAAAAGAGTTCTTCTTCGACGACGACACCTTTAATATCCAGAAAGCGCGCACCATCGAGTTGTGCACCAAGCTGAAGCCGCTGGGCCTGACCTGGTCCTGCACGTCGCGCGTCACTACGGATTACGAAACGCTGAAAGCCATGAAAGAAGCGGGATGCCGCCTGCTCATCGTCGGCTACGAGTCAGGCGATCCGCAGATCCTGAAGAACATCAAGAAAGGCGCAACCGTCGAGCGCGCCCGCCAGTTCACCAAAGACTGCCATAAGCTCGGTCTGGTCGTGCATGGCGATTTCATCCTGGGCTTGCCGGGCGAATCCCACGAGACCATCAACCGGACCATCGCTTTCGCCAAAGAGCTGGACGTGGAAACCATTCAGGTCTCCGTGGCCCACGCCTACCCCGGCACCGAACTCTACGACTATGCCGTGAAGAACGGATTCATCGTCGGCGACAGCAAGATGGTCGATGAAGGCGGCCACCAGTTGGCTCACATTCAGTATCCCGGGCTGCCGGCCGACGACATTCTCTCCGCTGTGCACCGCTTCTACGACGAATATTATTTCCGGCCCAAGGCCGTCTTCCGCATCCTGAGGAAGGCCGCGTTTAACAGCACCGATCGCAAGCGCCTTTACAAAGAAGCGAAGACCTTCCTGAAGCTGCGTTCGAAGCGCAACAAGCTGGTGAAACAGCACAACGACGAGGCCGCCGCCGAACTCGCCAAGGCCTGAGGATAAGGGCTCTTCACCGCAGAGGCACAGAGACACAGAGAAAATCTTTTCTTGCCTTTTCGTTTTTTTCCTTTTTTCTCTGTCACGGAGCCTGCCCTGAGCGAAGTCGAAGGGCGTCTCTGTGGTGAATGATTTTAGTGTTCGCTCCCTAAACTTCCCGTGAACTTTCGCAAGTATCTTGTGCTGGCCGGAGTCACGGTCTTCGCAGCTTCCGGGGACGCCATGCTCTCGCACGGCATGAAGCAGGCCGGCAGCATCTCCATCCATCACCTGCCGGACGTAATCCTTGCCCTGCGCAATCCCTGGGTCGCCATCGGCATTCTTCTTCTGCTGGCATTCTTTGCTACGTACACGGCCGCGCTCTCCTGGGCCGACCTCACCTATGTGCTGCCGGCTACGTCGCTCGGCTACGTGCTGCTCGCGCTGGTCGCAAAGTTCCTGCTGCACGAGCAAGTCAGCCCGCTGCGCTGGATGGGAATCGCTCTGATCACGGCCGGCGTGGGATTTGTTGCCGGCGGCCCGGAACTCACCACGCATCGTTCTACGGAGGGTGAAAGGCGTGGAGCGGAGAGCGGGATCAAATCATGATGGTCAAAATATGAAAACCCTCTACACGTGGGGCGCAATCCTCGCCATCGTCTTCGCCTCGGTGATCGGCGACGTGCTGCTCGCCCGCGCCATGAAGCAGGTTGGCGATGTCGGCGCCCTGTGGCGCCGCTCCGGCCTCGGCGTGGTGATCGGCCGTACGCTCGGCAATCCTAACTTCCTCCTCGGGATCGTAGCCATGGCCGTGGCCTTCTTCAGCCTGCTGTTCGCGCTCTCCTGGGGAGACGTAAGCCTGGTGGGTCCAGCCGCCGCGTCCCTCACCTTCATCGGCAACGCCATCGCCGCCAAAATCTTCCTGCACGAGAAAGTAGACCGCCGCCGCTGGATCGCCGCCGGGCTAGTAGCCGCGGGCGTGGCGCTGTTGGCAGGATAACTTGTTTATTGCCGGTACCCCGACACTTGTCATTCCGAATCGGGCCGAAGGCCCGCCGAGGAACCCGCTTTTCGCTGCCAGACTCGCCCGACCACGCTGAAACTTTTACTCACATTGCTCCAATATTTTGCACTGTGCTCCGCCGGGGAAGTGCGCGCAGCCATTTCCCTCGCAACCAGAGCGCGTCTTTTCTTCAACTAACCCTATGTTTCGACAATGAGCATTCTTGCTCAGCCGAAGTGGCATGCGGAGTGCTACGGTCGAGGCAGGCTTGCGGTGCCGGTGTATGGTGAAGCAGATTGCACCCGTCGTTTCTTTTGTGTTGTTAGCCGCTTGCGGGGCAGTATGCCAGAACCATGCTTATTCCCTTCCTGACGCGCCTTCGGCACGAGCTGCGACTCGTGAACAGCGATTAAACGGCCTCGGGGCGTTTCGCCCTGCTTTCGAATCTGGCGCGACGGCCAGCCGCTGGGCCATGGCACGCCCGAGCGAATTCGCCGCTCCTGGCCTCGCAGAAGCGAATCAAGCGTCAAGCACAATTTTTTCCAAGTATCTGCGGCCGTCCTCGACTGCGCAGACATCCGGGCATCACCCTATGAGCGGCGGAAGCTTGATGGGCCGCGCTACTTACGCGGCTTCGCGCCCTCTCATCACGCGGGATTACTCCGGAAAGTCGAAGCTGAACACTTCCTACCTGCTGCGCACCCTGACTGCGGTGGCCAGGGACACGGCCTCCACCCCGTACTGGAAGCGCTCCCGCGCCGAACCGTTCAGCGACTTTGGTTCGACCATCGGCAACGATGCGGGGATGAATCTCTGGCATGAATTTGGCCCGGGCGTTGAGCAGCTATTGAAAAGCCATACGCCGAAGTTTGTCTCCCGGATCGAAGAACGCATCGGCCTCTAGCTCGCCCGCGTAAAAAATTCACAGCCCAGTGTGACATCTGACCTTGCGCACCATTCGAAACCAGCGCAACATGGTCAAGGCGGAGGCGGTATAGCTGGCGCTGGAGCACGCGGCTCTAACTCCTGCGTTCTCTAGATTTTGACTCTTAAGTTCTTTGACATCTGGATTTTGCAGACACTTTTTGCAAACCCCGCGCCCAGCAAGGCTTTCAGAGGCATGGAGGAGGGGGGGTACCCACTCAACTTCAATAATCTTCCATTTTGGAACACCCTGCGGGCGTCTCACAGCTAGTCGTCCGCAGGATTATTTCAGGGAGTTATTCACAGCTCACTAATGCCGCGTTGGCGGCTAGGGCTTCCTGGCGATGCGAGGTTGAAGAGGAATTGGGGACGTCAGCGATTGAACAGGTGCATGAAGCCGGAAGCCGGGAGATCCGGCACCAGAAACTTCGCGCCCTTCATGCCAGACGTCCGCATCAGGGCTTCGGCCGCCAGGTATCCGCTGCGGACGGCGCCTTCCATGGTGGCGGGCCATCCCGTGGAGGTCCAGTCGCCGGCGAGGAATACGCGGGGCCACGCCGTGACTGCTGCGGACGGTACGCGTCGATCCCGGGACGCGGAGAGTAGGTAGCATGGACTTCCTTGATCACCGCAGATTTCACCAGATTCGCGTCGCGCGCTGCGGGAAAAAACTCACGGACTTCTTTGAGCGCAAGGTCAACAATCTCAGCGCGTGATTTGTCGATTAGGTTCTTCGAAGAGCTGACGACGAGTTCGATGTAGCTGCCCAGGAGGATTCCGTGCATTCGCAGCTCTGCCGTCGCGATCGGTCTCAGCAAGCCGCGACTTGTGAAACATCCATTGGATGGTGCGGTCGAGGAGGACGGCGTGGTCGAGATCGGTAATCTGGCGGTCGAACCAGAGATGGATGCCGGTGATGGGACGAGGTCTCGAAGTGGGGAGTTGTTCGCGCAGGGGCGCGGCTTCCGGAGTTTGCGGAAGCACGCGGTCCAGATGTCGTCGAAGGGCAGCGCGAGGACGAGGTAGTCGAAGCCGTTCCTCCTCCGCTCGTTCCTCTCGCGGCACGGCGAATCTGCACCTGCGACGGCGTCGGCGAGAAAGTTTCGAGCGAATTGCGGAAGTGAATTTCGCCGCCGCGGGCTGCGAATGTAGTCTCCGGCGCGATTGTAGAGGTCGGTGAGCGGGATGGTGGGAACGCCCATGTGGCGCGCTGCCGGCGACTTCATCGACTCGCGAACGACTTGCGCCGCGGAGGAGATGGAAATCAGGTCGAGGTCTTCGCTCAGGGCGCTGACCAGGATCGGCTTCCAGAAACGCTCGATGGCGTTTGCGTCTGGCCGTGTGCTGCAGCCATCGCTGAAAAGATCGGCCGGTGTCGGGTTGCGGGGTCAGGGTGAGAGCGGCGATGGCGCGGGAGATCGACCAGCTTGTCTTTTGCGCTGACAGAAACGGAAATTCGCAGAACGACGGCGCGGTGTGCAGCGGCGCGGGCAGCGGGGAAGCCTGCATCACGCTGGTGCGGCCGCCGGGTTCGATGAATGTCATCTCGTCGTACCAGCGGATTTTGTCTTCACGCCGATGCGGCGGTAGAACTCGACCAGGTTGGTGCAGACGCGAAAGAGCACGTGCTGGCAGTTGTCGACGACTTCGCCGGTGCCGGGATGCTCGTAGGAGGAAGCGCGGCCACCGAGGAAGGGACGGCGCTCGAAGAGGGTGACGCGGAAGCCGGAGTCAGCCAGAGCGCAGGCCGCGGCGAGACCGGCGAGGCCGCCTCCGGCGATGGCTACGGTGGGTTGGGTTGGAGTTGGGGTCATGCGGATTCATGGGCTAGACGAACAGTTGCTGCAGTAATTGCTGTGAGTCAGTCTCGCGAGCCAGGTCTCCACGGAGTCACTTGCTCCGCTCAGGTCGGACTGACAGAGTTGTGCTTCATGTCAGTCGTTTCAGGAAACCCTTCGCCAGAATGCGGAGCTTTTCGGTCACGGTCAGGCTCACTTTCGCCGTGAAGACGTCGTACTGGTTTTCGGCGATTTTTTCCAGCAGGCTTGCGATAGATATTGACCAGCACCCACAGCGCGGGCTGGCTGTCTTCGGAGATATAGGGGATCAGTTGGTCGCCGGACTGGTAGAACTCGCGGGCGCGGTCGGCTTCGAGCGCCAGCAACGGGCGGAAGCGGGCGGCGTCGGGAGTGACGAGCAAGTTCCGCGGCCGAGAGACCGAACTTTGCCAGATCTTCTTCGGGCAAATATACGCGGCCCATGGCGGCATCTTCTTTTACGTCGCGAATGATGTTGGTGAGCTGGAAAGCCAGGCCGCATTGCTCGGCCAGCGGCTCGGCCGCGGGATCGCGATATCCGAAGATGTGGATGCAGACCAGGCCGACGACGGAAGCGACGCGGTAGCAATATAGTCTGAGGTCTTCGAATGTCTTGTACTGGACGGTGAGCCCGGGAATCGACGGCGCTCGCGAGTATGCGGAGCGTCTTCGATGCGGAGATCGGCGATCGGCGACATCCATGGCCGTGCCCATGCGCCAGTTCGTCGAGCAGGCCCGCGGGAATGGTATATCGGCGTTGGGCGTCGGTGAGGGCCAGAAGGATCGGATCGTCGCTGGGCTGGCCCTGCTGCGCGGGGTGCAGCGCGTCGAGCCAGGTGTCGAGCTTGAAGCGGCGCTCTTCGGAAGGCTGAGCGCCGGGTCGTCGGCGATATCGTCGCAGCGGCGCATGAAGGCATAAACGGCGCAGAGCGCCTCGCGCTTGCGCCTGGGCAGAACGAGAAATGCGTAGTAGAAATTCTTGGCGGCGGTGCGCGTGATGCCGCGGCAGACGGAATACGCCATGGTGAGCTGCGCCGGAGCGGGCGTCCACGGGAATGCGGAGAGACTTGGGTCGGCTGCTTCCGGCGCTCACTTACAGAGCCCCCCGACAACTTACCCAGCGCGGCGCGGGCCACCAGCGCCAGTTTGCGCGGCTTGGAGATCGACGGGCGGCGCCCGAGGACGGCGAAGCCCTGGCTGCTCGATGGCGTTCAGAATTTCCTGGCCGCCGCGGCTGAAGAGTTCGAGATCGACGGCCAATTCGCTGATCCACTTTCGTCGACGAGCGGCAGTCCGCGGTCGAAACCATTCGCGCGCACGCTCCACTTCAAATTTCATCATCTCGCAGAAAGCGGCGGTGTTTCGGTTTTGCGGCAATGTCTCTCTCGGTCACGCGAATAGCGGCGCAGATCTTCGAGCGGCAGATAGATCCGGCCTTTGGCGTAATCCACGGTGACGTCCTGCCAGAAGTTTGCCAGTTGCAGCGCGGTGCAGGTGTAGTCGGAAAGTTGCTGGCGCTCGGCGTCGCGATATCCACACAGGTAGAGAACGAGATGCCCGACGGGATTCGCCGAGTAGTGGCAATAGGCGAGGACATCGTCGAAGGTTTCGAATCGGGTGACGGTCTGGTCCTGGCGGAAGGCGATCAGGAGATCGGAAAATTCGTGCTTGCGGAATGTCGAACTCTCCGACTGTCTCGGCCAGCGCTACGAAAACCGGATGGCGCGGAGTGCCCGCATAGCAGGCGTCGAGTTCGGTCTGCCACTGGTCGAGCAAGCGCCAGAGCAGCGGCGGCGTCGCCGACCTCATCGCCCAGATCGTCGGAGATGCGGCAATAGGCGTAGACATTGAGGAAATCCTGGCGCAGCTGCTTGGGAAGAAACCAAGTGGCGACGGAGAAATTCTCGTAGTGAGTGCGGGCGAGGTGGCGGCAGTATTCGCGGGCTTCGTCGAGCGAGGGCGCGGATGTCGGGGATGGCGTAGGCGGCGGGCAGGCGGCTCCAGCCGAGTGCGGCAGCGGGCGCAATTGCGATGCGAGGTCAGAAGTTGGTTGCGAGTCATTCAGCAGAAGTCATCTTAGCGCGCTCGGCACTGCGGAGCTGCCTCAGCGGCTAAAGCCGAAATCCTCTGCGGTCTTATGGCACGACTGAAGTCGTGCCCTTCCCGATCTTGACCGCGCCGGCGCGGTAGCAAACCTTGCGCATGTAAGCTCCCGCGTCGCGAGCGGTACATGCTCGCTCAGGATGACAGCCCATTCGGCGCTGTCGATCAGTGGCCGGGGATGATGGCCGTCTTGATGTCGCCGCCGCGGTTCAGCATGTGGCGCAGAACCTGCTGCAGGCGCGACAGCGGCGCTTCGCCGGTGATGTAGTCGGTGGGGCGAATCTTTTTGGCCGCGATCAGGCCGAAGGCGCGGCGCACGGTTTCCGGCGTGTGATGGAACGTCGCCTTCAGCGTGATTTCGGAATAGTGCAGGCGGTTGGTATCGAGTTGCACTTTGGATCCGCTGGCGCATCCGCCGAAGAAATTTACCGTGCCGCCCTTGCGCACCATCTCGACAGTCCACTCCCAGGCTTCGGGACGGCCTACCGCTTCGATGACCACGTCGCAACCACGCTTCTGCGGAGTGAGCGCGCGGACTGCTTCGACGACATTCGTGAACCTTCGTGGTCTGAACGATTTCGTGCGCGCCCATGTGCTTGGCGGCTACGACCTGTTCGTCGCGCTTGACGACGGAAATCACGTTGCAGCCGATGGCGCGGGCCACCTGAACAAACATCAGCCCGATGGGGCCGCCGCCGATGATGGTGACGGTGTCGCCGATCTCAACTCCGGTTTCGTGCAAGCCGCGCAAGCACGCAGGCCAGAGGCTCGGTCATGGCGGCGTCTTCAAAGCTCACGTTCGGCGGGAATGACCAGCATGTTGGCTTCGACGATGCGCCGCGGCACGCGGATGTATTCGGCATAGGCGCCGTTGTTGAAGAGCAGATCTTCGCAGAGATTTTCCTGATGCTTGGAGCAGTAGAAGCACATCTGGCAGGGCGCGGAATTCAGCGCGACCACGCGCATGCCCTTCTTGAAGCTGTGGACGCCCTCGCCGACTTCCTCGATCACTCCAGCCAGTTCGTGGCCGAACAATGCGGGAGGCACGATCATGCGGGCGTGGTAGCCGCGCTGGTAAACCTTGAGATCGGTGCCGCAGGTCAGCGCGACCTGCACTTTGACCAGCACTTCGCCCTTTTCCACGCGAGGGATGGGCACTCTTTCAATCTTGAGATCTTCTTTGCCGTACAGGACGGCAGCGGTCATTTTTCCATTCACTGCTGGCTTCCTTCCCCAGGCCTCGACGCTTCCCAGGCGCTCCCGGGCTGAATCACGACTTTCATCGATGCAGGCTGCGGATGGGCCGCGAGTTCCAACGCCTGCGCGCTCTGCTGCGAGCGGGAAGCGATGGCTGATCAGCCGTTCCAGGTCCATCTCCCGGTTCATCACGAAACGAACTGACTCCTCCTGCAAATCCACCGACGCACTATATGAACCGACCAGCGTCTTCTCATCCACACAAATCGCTGCCGGATCGACAACCACTTCCCCGCGCTGCGTCTGCGCAAACAACAATACCCGCCCGCCGGGACGGGCCGCATCCATAGCGGGCCGAATCAAGCCGTTGCTGCCGACCGCCAAGAATCACAGCATCCGCACCACGGCCTTCGGTCTGCTCGCGCACACTGCTGCGACCAGCATCTTGCCTGCGATGCGTCGATTGTATGTTCGAATCCGAGGCTTTTAGCTATTCTAAGCCTCTCGGGATACAAATCGGAAGTAATAACCGTGGCCCCTGCCCTTCGTGCCAGCACACTGAGTATGATGCCGATTGGGCCCTGCCCGATGGCCAGCACTGTCTCCCCGGGCTGCAGGCGCAGAGCCTCGATCCCCTTCATGCAGGTATTTACGGGCTCGACGAAGCAGGCCTGCTCGAAGGAGACGCCGTCGGGGATCTTCACGGTGCCCTGCTCGACGATCCAATCCATGACGCGGACGTATTCGGCGAAACCGCCGCCGGAAGGCTCGAATCCGGCGGTACAGCCGACTTTCTTGTAGGTGGCGCATTGGGCGAAAGTCTTGTGCCGGCAGTAGTAACATTCGCGGCAAGGGATGTGATGAAACACCACGACCCGGTCGCCGGGCTCGAACTTGCTCACGTCCGCGCCTACCGCAGCGACCACGCCGGAGGTTTCATGACCGAAGATGCGCGGGGCGGAATGCGAGCCTGTGGCTATCTTTTTCAGGTCGGTGCCGCAAACTCCGCAGGTGTGCACGCGCAGCAGCAACTCTCCGGCGCCGATCTGCGGGTACGGGGACGGTTTCGAGGCGGACGTCGTTGATTCCGCGGTAAACCGCAGCCAGCATGGTCGCGGGAATCGACGGGATACGGTCTTCTATTGCGATTTGTCCGGCAATCCCCATCAAGGTTTTGGTGAATCTAGCTTATCTACCGTGAACCCGACTTAATTTATAGTGAACCGAAATTAGATGCGCTTCACGCCCGCCGGGGTTCCTGGTACGGATTCGAGCACCGGGATGCGGTTTGATTCTGATGCCTGATCTGGTGTCTGTTTCGATGTCTGACGCAATTCCTGCCGGAAGCTCTCGAGGCGCGCGGCCAGCGCCTTCCCTGCCTTTCGGCTGTTGCCGGCGAGCACGGCGACGCGCCTCCACAACCACGGCCGCAGGGCTACGAATGCGGCAAAGCTCGCCGTCCTGAACTGGCCCCGGGGGCCGATGAAGCGGGACATCTCGGGCATTTCAAAGCCTAACTCATCGGAGATGGCTTTCATGGTGCCGAACCTGATTCCATGAGCGCAGGCCGCGGCGGCTACCGCGGCGGCTTCCATATCGACAGCCTGCGCGCCGTAAGCCTGCGCGAGGCCGGCTTTTTGTTGTGCTCCGGCTACCGCCATGAAGGTTACCAGCGCGCCGTGGCGATCCCGGCCATCGATTTCGCTGCGGCTGCCGTCGCGGGCGTCGATGACAACGGACGGCGTGAAGACGTCACCCGCGCGAAGGCTGGCATCGAGCGCTCCGGCGAAGCCCACTGACAGTATCAGCGCGGGATCGTGCAACGCGATCACGGCTTCGGCGGCGCGACGGGCGGCGTCTGCGCCGATCCCGCCCGCCACAGCGACCATCTCGTCATGCTCAAAGAAAATATATTCCCGGCCGTCGAATAGCTGCTGGACACGGCTCCAATTGCGGGTCAGGCCGGTGATTTCCCGCTCGAGCGCTGCGACGATGGCGACTTTAAGCATAACCGTTGACCCGGAACCACTCTACTGCACGGCGCAGCGCCCCGTCCGCGGGCACAGCCTTCCATCCCAGCTCGCGCTCTGCTTTGCCGGAGCTGGCCCACATCTTTTTCTTGCCCATGCGGACCGCTTCCACGGTGGCGCGGGGCTCGCGCCCCAGCAGGTGGCCAGAGAACGTCTGATCCACGGCGCCCGCTACGTAGGCGACAAAATAAGGCAGCTTCACGTTCGGCGAGGGCAGGCCGGAGATCGCGCCCAGCTTGTCGAGAATCTGTTTCAGCGTCAGGTTCTCACCGCCGAGAATATAGCGCTCGCCGCTCTTGCCCTTTTCGAGCGCCGCAATGTGGCCGCGGGCGCACTCGCGAACGTCGACCAGGTTCAATCCCGTCTCCACGTATGCCGGGAACTTGCGCTTCAGAAAGTCTACGACAATGCGTCCCGTGGGAGTGGGCTTGACATCCTGCTCGCCTACCGGCGTGGTCGGATTCACGGTCACCACGCGCATGCCGCTGCGGCCGGCTTCGAGCGCAACTTGTTCGGCCATGAACTTCGAGCGCTTGTAATGGCCGATCATATCCGCCAAGGACACAGGAGACTCTTCGTCGGCGGGACGGCCGTTTCCGGTGAATCCCATGGTCGCGACGCTCGAGGTATAGACAACACAACGCACTGCGTTCTTGCGCGCTGCCTCGAGGATTGCACGCGTGCCTTCCACGTTCGAACGGTACATCTCGTTGGGATCGCGCACCCAGAGCCGGTAGTCGGCGGCCACGTGAAACACGACTTCGCAGCCGGACATGGCTTTTTCAAGCGATGCGGGATCGCGCAGGTCGCCGGTTGCGGTTTCGGCTTTAAGACCTTCGAGATTTTTAAGATTGCTGGTCGGGCGGACCAGCAGACGTAAGTCTGCTCCCTGCTCCGCCAGAACCTGAGCTACGTGGGAGCCTAGAAATCCGGTTGCGCCAGTGAGGAAAGCTTTCAGAGCAGTTCTCAGTTCTCGGTTCTCAGTCAGAGCCTCAACGCTTGAAGAGCGAAACTGAGAACTGGAAACTGGAAACTAGTTTTCCGCTTTCTCCATCACCTTGGCATATGTCGTAAGCGCGAGCAGCGGGAAGTACTCCCGGTAAAGGTGATACTGCAAATAGAACACGCGCGGAAATCCTGTGCCGGTGCACTGAGGCTCATCCCACGAACCATCTTCTCTCTGCGTTTGCAGCAGATACGCGATTCCGCGAGCCACGGAATCGCTGCGTGTATCGCCCACGGCAAGGATTCCAAGAATCGCCCACGCCGTCTGCGAAGGAGTGCTTGGGCCCACGCCGCGAGTGCTGGGATCGTCGTAAGAACCGCAGCTCTCACCCCATCCGCCATCTGGGTTCTGCACCATACGCAGCCACTCCGCCGCCTGCTGCATGCAGGGGTCGTGGTTATCCATGCCGATGGCTTCGAGGCCGCGGAGCGCGAGCGCCGTGCCATAGATATAGTTCACACCCCAGCGCCCGAACCAACTTCCATCCGGCTCCTGTTCGTCGCGCAGGAATTGAATGGCGCGCTTGATCGCCGGATGGTTTTGGTCGTAGCCGTAGGCGGCCATCATCTCAAGGATGCGGCCGGTAATATCGACCGTCGCGGGATCGAGCATGGCGTTGTGATCGGCGAAGGGCATGTGCTGGAATACCATGCGGTCGTTGTCTTTATCGAAAGAGGCCCAGCCGCCGTTCTTGCACTGCATGGACAAGACCCAATCGATCGCGCGCTGTACCGACTCCCGCTGGTAGCGTCCGTTGGGATGCTCGACCCGGCTCAATGCCAGGCAAACCATCGCTGTGTCATCCACATCGGGATAGAACTCGTTGTTGAACTCGAAGTACCACCCGCCCGGCTTGCCCTTTTTATTCTTGACCTGCCAGTCGCCCGGATTTCGCACCTGCTTCTGAAGAATCCAGTCGGCGCACTTCACCATTCGCGGATCATTGGCCGGCACTCCCGACTCAACCAATGCGAACATGGCGTAAGCCGTATCCCAGACGGGAGACATGCAAGGCTGCATGCGGAAAGTGTCACCCTCTTCGATGCCGAGTTTCTCGAATTCATCGAGCGCCCGGATCACCTGCGGATCATCAACGGAATAACCCAGACATCGCATGGCGATAATGGAGTTCATGATCGAGGGATAGATGCCGCCCAGCCCATCGCTCATCTCGAAGCGTTCAACCATCCACTTCTCCGCGCTCTTCAGGGCGATAGAACGCAGCGGACGAATGTGGACGCGCTCAAACCAGTGGGTCATGCGGTCCATACAGAGGAAGAAATTCCGCCACGAAAACAGCTCCTTCGACCAATGCAGGTGCATGCGCGATTTCTGCATACCGCCCACAAACAGTTCTTCGACGCCCATTTCGCGGGGAATTTTCTTGAAGGGCTTCTTGGCGTAGCAGATGGAAAGCGAGACCAGGATGGCTCGCGACCACGACGAAATCTCGTAGATGTTGAACCAGAACCAGTTGGGAAACAGCACAATTTCCGGCGGAATCGCGGGCACGGCGTCGTAGTCGTACTGCCCGAAGAAGCACAAATATATCTTGGTAAAGGTATTGACCTCGGTGACCCCGCCGAGTTCGAGGATCTTTTTGCGGGCGCGCTGCAGCACGGGATCGTCCGTCTTGTATCCCGCCAGCTTCAGGCCGAAATAAGCCTTCACCGACGCACTGACGTTCGAGGGCCCGTCCGGATAGGTATTCCAACCGCCGTCTTCATTCTGGTGCTGCACAATCCAGTTCGCAGCTTTCCGGAAGCGCTCGGGGTCGCCGGTGCCGAGCAGCGTGTGCAGCAGAATGTAATCCGATTCCAGCGTGGTGTCGGCTTCCAGTTCCCCGCACCAATACCCGCTCTCATGCTGGGCGGAGAAAAGAAGTTTGCGGGCGGCATCCAGGGCAGCGCCGACACGGCTGGCCAATCCATCGATCTTGCCAAAGCGAAGTTGAGGGGCGGAAGCTATATTGCCATCAGAGGAGTTTGTTTCCATGCTTTGTTTCCGTATTTCCATCAATTGCGAATCCGTAAATGTGCGGCTCAGTTAGTCCACAGTAACGGTTGCCGGAGCGGCGGCGATGGCTTCGACAATTTCCGGCGGCAGCCCGAAGCGGACGTTTTCCGGCATAACCTCGAGTTCTTGCACATTGTCAAAACCCTTGGTGGCAAGAAACTTCATAGTCTCCTCCACCAGGCACTCTGGCGCCGAAGCACCGGCCGTGAGGGCGATCGTCTTCACATCCAGCAACCACTCAGCCTCAATGTCTTTATAGCTGTCGATCAGGTGCGAGTTCGTCCCCAGGTTCCGCGCCACTTCGACCAGACGATTCGAATTCGAACTGTTCTCCGATCCCACCACCAGCAGCAAATCAGCATCCGATGCCACTTCCTTCACAGCCACCTGCCGGTTTTCCGTGGCGTAGCAAATATCCTGCGCTGCCGGGCCTTTGATGTTGGGGAATTTGTTTTTCAAGGCGGCAATAATGTCTTTGGTTTCGTCCAGACTGAGTGTGGTCTGCGTGAGATACGCCACGCGATTCGGATCCGGCACGCTCAGTAACTTCACTTGTTCGGGATTTCCCACCACCTGGGTTACCAGCGGAGCCTCGCCGAGCGTTCCGACCACTTCGTCGTGATCGTGGTGGCCAATCAAGATGAGCGAATAGCCTTCCTTGGCAAACTTGACCGCCTCAACGTGAACCTTGGTGACCAGCGGACAGGTGGCGTCGATCACGCGCAGCCCGCGCCGGGCGCTGTGCTCTCGCACTTCAGGCGAAACCCCATGCGCGCTGTAGATGACGCGCTCGCCGTTGGGCACTTCATCTTCGCTGTCGACGAAGATCGCGCCCTTGCCGCGCAGTTCGTCCACCACAAAGCTGTTGTGGACAATCTCCTTGCGGACGTAAATCGGCGGCCCAAAGGCCTCCAGCGCGATCCGGACCACATCAATGGCTCGAACCACTCCGGCGCAGAACCCCCGCGGCTTGAGCAAAAGCAACGTCTTTCCCTGGCTATTTGGCACCATCAAACTCCCGTTCCTGTGATATTCCCGAGACCCTGTTTAGGATGCGAGATCTGGCCCGGAATCTGTATGGTCAGACTACACGAACCCTATGAAGGCAATAGTAATAAACTACCGGAAAGTACCCTTCTGGTCAACGTAAGCTACAGAAACGGCGAGGATTAGCAGTGAAGGGGGAGAAGTAGAAGGTGAACGGTGGTGGGAACCCAAGCGTCGCAGCCGGATGGACGCCTATACTCCGACCAAAGGGGGCAATTCTCTACCCTGCAGGCGTCCGCGGAGTGATTCGACGGTGACTCGGTTTCATGGCAACCAGACGTACAACCGGCTTGGATCCACGAGCAATGATAATCTCTTCGCCCCGCAACGCCCGGTTGATGAGCTGCAACAAATGTGCTTTGGCGAAGCGGATCGTGAAGATGGCCATGGTTCGGGGGTCTTCAGCACTCTAACGGCACACTCTCGCAGGAACTTTAGACCTGCACCGCCACACTTCTTACTCGTTGGCCTTAATCATCTGCTCGGCATGCTTGCGCGAAGTGTCGGTCAGCTTGGCGCCGCTTAACATCCGGGCCACTTCCTCGGTGCGCTCTTCGCCCACGACGGCGCGGATGCTGGTCCGCGTCCGCCCGTTGCGTTCCTTCTTCTCAATCAGGTAGTGATGGTCAGCGAACGTCGCGATCTGGGGCAGGTGGGTCACGCACAACACCTGGTTCGATCGCGCCAGCGACTTCAGCTTCTTGCCAACCGCTTCGGCGGCGCGGCCTCCGATGCCGGTGTCGATTTCGTCGAACACCATGGTGCGCTGGGCAATTGCTCGCTGCGTAGCGGTTCGCATGCCGCTGGCTTTCGTGGGCAGTGCCCGCGCCACACGATCTGCTCCCGCTTCCACGCTCACCTTCAACGCCAGCATCACGCGCGACAGCTCACCTCCGGACGCAATGTGTTCCAGTTGCCGCATCGGCTCGCCGGGATTCGTCGCAATCATGTAAACCACTTGGTCGATTCCCGTGACCGTCCAGTCCCCTTCCGATTCGCCGGTGGTTATCTCGATGCGAAACGCCGATTTCATCGCGAGATCGTTAATCTCGGCTTCCACCAGCTTCTCCAGTTTTCGGGCCGCGTCCTCGCGTTTTTTCGACAGTGCGCGCGCCGCCCGTAAATAGTCCGCGCCAGCCTTCGCCAGCTGCCCCCGCAACTCGCACAGGATTTCGTCCTTGTTCTCGACCTCCGAGAGCTTGCGCGCCACATCTTCCCCGAAGGAGATCACATTCTCCAGCGCCGGACCGTACTTCCGCTTGAGCCGATCGAGTAAGGCCAGCCGGTCTTCCACCTCCGCCAGATGTTCCGGAGAAGCATGGATTCCGCCAGCGTAATCCCTTACCGTCGCTCCCACATCTTCCACGCTGATTCTCGCCGTCTCGAGCGCAGCCAGCGCTTCCTGAAATCTCGGCTCATAGCGCGCCAATTCCTCGATCTGCTTCTGCGCGGCCCGCATGGAGGAAGAAGTCGATCCGTCACCCTCATACAGCAGATCGAACGCCTGCATGGCAGCGTTATAGATCTTTTCCGCGTTGGCGAGCACACGCTTTTCGGTTTCGAGTAGCTCGTCCTCGCCGGCCAGCAGCCGGGCCTCTTCAATCTCGCGCTTCTGAAACAACCAGAGGTCCACCAGCCGCAGGCGGTCCTGCTCACCCTGTTCCAGATCCGCAATGCGCTCGCGGATCCCCTTCCATGCTTCAAATGCGGCCGTCACCGGCCCAGCCTGGCTCGCGGCAAACGCATCCAGCAGCGCCAGCCGCGCCGGAGCGTCAAACGAAAGAATCGATTCGTTCTGCGCATGGATGGTCGCCAGATGCGGCGCCAGTTGCCGCAGCACCGCGACGGTTGCCGCTTGGTTGTTGACGAACACGCGGCCTTTTCCGCCAACCGCAATCTCGCGACGAACAATCAACGAGCCATCTTCCGACTCGTCCAATCCATTCTTTTCGAGAACCTTCTCGATGGAACCCTCAGCGCTGCCTTCACACTCGAAAACCGCCGACACGACTGCCTTTTCCGCTCCAGTGCGAATCACGTCGCTCGAAGCCTTGTCGCCGAGCACCAGCGCCAGCGCATCGATGAGAATGGATTTCCCCGCGCCGGTTTCTCCCGTCAGCAGGTTCAAGCCGGCGGCGAACTCCACCGCTGCATTGTCGATGACCGCGTAGTTCTCCAGCCGCAACTCAACCAGCACAAGCCGACCTCAGTCGACGAATTCGAAGTTTTGCGCAGCATAGCATGAAAGGCAGGACCCAGTAGCCAGTTGTCAGTTCCCAGTTTCCGCTGGTAAATAAGAAAGGCCACGGCCGAAGCCGTGGCCTGCTAAAGCCGGCAGGACTATCCTGCCTTGCGGTAGGTTTCCGTCGCGCTCTCTTCCGTGCGCCCGGTTTTGATCACTTCCTTCCGCCGTTCCCGCAACCTGTCTTGGAATACGTCCCAACGCGGCCCGATTCCATTCGCGCTCTGGCTAATCACAACCGAATCAGTGCTGGCGGCGAAGCCGCCCTCGGTAAGCGCCCCGGTATCGGTGCCGTCGGCCGCCGCGACGTCCGCCGCACGGGCCGAAGACAAGTTTCCCTGCATCTGCTGCGTGGTCGGAGTAATGTTTCGATCGGTCTCCGCCCGGTGCATCACCGGATTCGCCTCCCACTTCGACCGGTACCTTCCTTCATAGTCAGCCCACTGTTCGTCGGACTCCAGATCCGACTCTTTATATGGCGGAAAGCTCTCCACCTGTGCTTTGGTCAGATCTGTGGCGAAATCGTCTTTATGCTCAACCGACGCGCGAAGCCGGTCCACGGGGACAATGAACTCCTTTGTAGTTAGCCACCCGCCCGTGTCTACGACCACGTAGTTGATCACTCCCGTGAAGTGATCGAAGATCACGTCGTCGATCTTGCCCAGCTTCTCATCGTTGATGCCGTACAGTTTGGACCCGCGAATGTCTTCGGCGACATCCGTAAAGCGGTAGTCTCGGAGCATTCCGTGCTGCGCCATAAAGTTTCCCTCCAGTAAAGAACTTCAAACGAGATATTGCGTACCATCCTTGGATGTCACTCTCGATGGTGGGGTATATCAAGGAAATTTAAGTCGAAGCGATCGCGTCCGGCGCCGCAATCCGGATCCGCAGGCTGATCTTTGATTCGCTCTTCGATTTGTACTTCTGGTTGCTCTCTGGGTTGCTCTTTAGGATACGTTCACGCAAGAAGCTCGCATCGATCATCTATAATCAGCTCCAGGTAATCCTCCAAACTCAAGATGATGCTATTCCTTCCCTACTCCGCAGTGTTCATCGGCAGCGACATTCTTGACCTGATTTCGAATACCGGTCCGGTCGCCAAGTTCGTCCTTCTTACCTTGCTGGCTTTTAGCCTCATTTCCTGGGCAATCATCCTCACCAAATGGAGCTTGCTGCGCCGCGCCCGCCTGCAGAGTGGAAGATTCATGCGCGCGTTTCGCAAGGCCCAGCGCCTGCAGGATATTGCCACCGTTGCCGATCAGTTTCGTCCCAGCCCGCTGGTCGGCGTCTTCGAAGGCGGATTCCAGGAATACAAGCGCCAACTCGCCGCTCCCGGCTCGTCGCTTCGCAGCCTAACCGCGGTGCAGCGCGGCATGCAGATCGGAGTCTCGGAAGAGATCACGCGCCTCGAGCGCAACGTTCCGTGGCTCGCAATCACCGCTGCGGTCACGCCTTTCATCGGTTTGTTCGGCACAGTCTGGGGAATCATTGACGCGTTTCATGGTCTCGGCACCGCTGGAGGCGCTACACTGCGTGCCGTTGCCCCGGGCATTTCCGAAGCTCTGATCACCACCGCGGCCGGACTCGCTGCCGCCATCCCGGCCGTGATTGCCTACAACCTCATCGGCAACTCGATTCGAGAGTTCGCGGCCCGCGGCGACGATTTTGCCCTCGAAGTGCTGAACGCGATCGAGACGATTCAGGCGCAGCCCGCGGCCGATGGGAGGCGCTGATGGCTTTTACCTCATCCAACGGCCGTACCCAATCTGCCCTCGCTGATATCAACATCACTCCGCTGGTCGATGTCGTCCTCGTCCTGCTCATCATCTTCATGGTCACTGCGCCGGTTCTGCAATCGGGTATTGAGGTCAGCGTGCCCAAGACCCGCACCGTGAAGGAAATCACCGAAGAACGTACCGTCATTACGATCAACAAAGATCAGCGGGTTTTTCTCGGCAACGACACCGTCAACGTCAACGAGATCGCAGCCAAGCTCCGCTCAAAGATTCGCGATCCACACAATCAGTTCATCTTCATCCGCGCCGACGAAAACGTGCCCTTCGGCGCTTTCGCAACCGTCATGGACGCGGTGAAGCAATCGGGCATCACCAATGTGAGCATCGTGACTCAGCCTTTGGAACAAAATGGCGCAAAACGCTGAGATTTTCTTCGAACACGATAGCTGGGCCCGCGCCCTCACCTGGTCTGCGGGTTTTCACGTTGCGGTCGCGGCGGTCATTCTG
This sequence comes from uncultured Acidobacteriaceae bacterium, assembly GCA_963827005.1. Lineage (GTDB taxonomy): Bacteria > Acidobacteriota > Terriglobia > Terriglobales > Acidobacteriaceae > Sulfotelmatobacter. Next base: position 311,560 of record CAWGZD010000001.1, on the reverse strand, counting down.
CTCTACCCACTCATCTTTAAGGGATCGACCGGCGAGGGTTGGGGCGCTGGCGGCGGTGGTTCGGCGATGGGGGTCACCCTGGTAAGTTCCGTGCCATTGCCCGCCACGGCCGCGCAAACGCAAAACGTTCTGGCCAACGAATCCAAAGGCATCACCCAATCCCAGCCCAAGGTCGAAGAGAAGGAACCCGACGCCATCGAAATTCAGGGCAAGAATGCGAAGGTCAAACCGAAAAAGACTCCCACCTCGACCAAAGAAAAGACTCAGCCTGCGCCCGAAGAAGATACGAACCAGGTTGCGTTCGGTGAAGGCGGCCCGGTCAGCGGACCCTATGGCAGCTTCGCCGCCGGCGGCGCGAAAGGCGGGTTTGGCGTCACCGGAGGAGGCGGGGACTTCGGCACAAAATACGCCTGGTACGTTCAGGTGATCCAGCAGAAAGTGTCGGAGAACTGGCTCAAGTACGAAGTCGATCCTGGAATCACCAGCGCGCAGCGCGTCTACATCACCTTTGACATCGCCCGCGATGGTCATCCGAGCAACGTGCAGGTCGAGCAGTCCAGCGGGATTCCGTCGCTTGATCAGTCTGCCACCCGCGCCCTGCAGCGTATCGACACCTTCGGCCCACTGCCCCCGGACTACAGCGGCGGCAAGATCTCAGTCGAGTACTGGTTCGATTACAGCCGGAAATAAAGTTGTGTACCTACCCGGCGGGTACGGGCATCCATACACCAATGCCCGAGCGTTCCGATATACATTGTTCCGATATACATTGTTAAGAACGCGCGGTGGAGCATCCACTTGATTATTCTTGAGAACGGCTGTCCGTCCTATGATGGTCCGTGCCTATGATGGATTTTAGCTTGCCCATGAAAACGTATCGGAGTACGATATTGTTGTATAGAGCACCTTTTTGTCCGAGCTCGCCGAGCGGCTCCAAACGGATGCACGACAGACAAGACAGACAGAGACAGACTCCTCGCTTCCCCGGCGCTCGCTTTCCCGGCGCCCTGACCTTCCTGATTCTGCTCTCGTGCCTGCTCGCGGCTTCTACGTCGTTCGCCCAGGATTGGGTGCGCACCGGCTCCGGCCTCGGCGTCGACAAAGTTCGCCTCGCCGTTCCCGACTTCAAAGCCTCGAACGCCGACCCTCAGAACGCCGCTCTGCTCAAGACTTTCAATGACACGTTCTGGAACGACCTGGATAATTCCGGCATCGTCGAACTTGTCTCGAAGAGTTTCTATCCCTTGCAGGTGCCCGGCCAGCCGCCCGACGTCACCTTCGCCGCCTGGAATGCGCCGCCGCCCAACGCTGCCATGCTGGCCTTTGGCAATCTCGGAGTCGCGGCCGGCAAGGTCACCGTGCAGGGCTGGCTCTACGACGTGAAGAACACCGCCTCGCCGCAGGTTCTCGGCAAGCAATACACCGACGTTGCCACCGACGACGCTACCCGCGTCATCGCGCACAAGTTCGCCGACGAAATCATTTTCCGCCTAGGTGGCGGCATTCCGGGCATCGCCGAGAGCAAGATCTTTTTTGTCAGCGACCGCTCCGGCCACAAAGAAATCTGGGTGATGGATTACGACGGCTACAACCAACGCCAGCTCACTCACCTGGGTTCGATCTCGCTTTCGCCGCGCATTTCGCCCGATGGCTCCCGCCTCGCCTTCAGTTCTTTAACCAAGACCGGCTGGGATATCATGATGTACTCGATCGATCTCAACCGCCTGGTCAGCTTCCCCCACTTCGGGGGCACCAATCTTTCGCCCGCGTGGTCGCCCGACGGCATGCGCGCTCGCGCTGTCGTCCTCTCGCGGCGGCAGCTCCGAAATTTACGTCTGCGATGCTTCCGGCGCGAACCTTCACCGCATGACCGCCAGCAAAGGCCCGGATGTTTCTCCGGTGTGGAATCGCAAGACCGGCGCTCAGATCGCCTTCGTCAGCGGCAGCACCGGATTGCCGCAGGTCTACACCATGGAAGCCGACGGCACCAACCAGCAACGCATGACCGACCAGGGCTACGCCGTCTCGCCCGACTGGTCGCCCAACGGCCAGTTCCTTACCCTGGCGTGGATTCGCAAATATGGACCCGGTGAGCCCGGCTCGTCCGACATTTATTTGATGGACATCGCCAGCAAACAATGGGTGCAGCTCACGCATGATGGCGGACGCAATGATTTTCCTTCGTGGTCGCCCGACGGCCGCCATATCGTTTTTCAATCGAGCCGCTCGGGCAAGGAAGAGATCTGGATGATGCTGGCCGACGGCACCAAACTGCATCAGTTGACTTTTACCGGACGTAACACGCAACCGAACTGGAGTTGGAAGTAAAACACTTCGTCTGAACTCGAAAAGATTTCGACTCGCAGGAGGATTAAACGTGAAGAGGAGACAACATGAAGCAGCAAACCCTGAAGGTACTCGCAACCGTCATCGCTCTGGGCGCCATTCTGATGCTCGGCGCCTGCGCGAAGAAAGCAGCGCCGCCACCGCCACCACCGCCACCACCACCTCCGTCGCCAACCGCTTCGATCTCGGTGAGCCCCGACACGATTCAGCAGGGGCAGTCCGCCACCCTGACCTGGCAGACCACGAACGCCACTGACGTTTCCATCGATGGCATCGGCGCAGTTCAACCCAGCGGATCGCAACAGGTCACTCCGCCGATCCCGACCACCTATCACCTGGTGGCCAAAGGCTCCGGCGGAACGCAGGAGGCCAGCACGCGCCTCACCGTCACCCAGCCGCCGCCACCACCGCCGCGGCCACTCCTTCGCCCACGACGAAGACCTGTTCGGCCAGACCATCAAGGACATTTACTTCGACTACGACAAGTCTGATATTCGCGCCGATCAGTCAGGCTTCCATTCAAGCCGACATGACTTCCTCAATCAGCATCCCGAACATCAACTTCACGATCGAGGGACACTGCGACGACCGCGGCTCGACCGAGTACAACCTGGCCCTGGGCGACCAGCGCGCCAGTGCGGTTAAAAGTGCCTTGACTACGGCTGGAGTCAACGCCAGCCGCATCAAGACCATCAGCTACGGCAAAGAAAAGCCGTTCTGCCTGGAAGACAACGAAGCCTGCTGGCAGCAGAACCGCCGCGGCCACTTTGTCTACCAGAAGTAGTGGCTTGTTCTCGGCAGGGGCGGAGCAGTCCTCGCCCCTGCCTTTTCATGTTCTAGCTCCGAATATCTTCCCAACCCACAGCGCCGCCAACCCGTCTAAAATAGGTTCAGGAAACCTTTGCTTATGACTCTACGACGCTGCTCTACTCTTTTCGCCCTGCTCTCCACACTTTGTCTGGCCGCCGCCCCGCCTGGGGCGCCAGCAAAGAAATGATTCAACTGCAAACCCAGGTCCAGCAACTGCAGGAGCAGATGACCGCCATGCAGCGCAGCTTCGACGAGCGCATGGGCGTCATGAAAAATCTGGTCGAGCAGGATACCGACGCCATCAACAAAGTCACCATCGCCCTCACCGCCCTGCAAACCACGCTGCAGAAACAGCAGGGAGACTCCAGCTGCGCACGTCGACCAGCTCTCCGGCCAGATCCAATCGCTCAACGATTCGCTCGACGAACTCAAGGCGCGGCTGGCCAAAGTCAGCAAGCAGCTCGAGGACATGCAGTCGTCGCCAGCAAAGCCTGGCCGCGCAGCAGGCTCACGCAACAGGCACAGCAGCAGGCTGCAGCCGCAGGCTCCGCCGCCCGATGTGCTCTATAACAACGCGCTGCGCGATTACAACGGCGACAAGAACGATCTGGCCACGCAGGAATTTTCCGACTACATCAAGTTCTATCCCAACACCGATCTCGCCGGAAACTGCTACTTCTATCTGGGCGAAATTCAATTCCGCCAGGGAAACTACCAGCAGGCCGCGCAAAGCTACGATCAGGTGCTGCAGAACTTTCCCACGGGAAACAAATCTGCTTCCGCGCAATTGAAAAAGGGTTCGCGTTGATCGAACTGGGCAAGCAGGATGACGGCGTCACAGAACTCCGCCGCGTGATCCAGCGCTATCCCAAATCCAACGAAGCGTTGCAGGCGCGCGAACGGCTTCGCAAGCTAGGCGTTCGCGCCCGCGCCCGGACAGGGCAGGCACAGAAGTACAGAGTTTTACCTTGATAGTCGAGGCAGGAGCACTCCTCATGAATAAAATTTCCGACAACGATCCCGACCGCGCCAAAGGCGCGACCGAAGGTCGAAGAGCACCACCACGACGGCAACCTCGCGCTCTCCGAACCACTCGGCCACCGCGACCAGGATCCACTGATCAAAGGCGCCGACACCGACTTCCCCGAACCCGGCGGAAGCCCGGAACACTCGGGCGAAGATGCAAAGAAGTGGGCAAACGGCTAGTAGTAAGAAAGCTATGAGGAATGTCCGAAGAGTAAGGATCTACTGGCCAACACTAAGCCCCTGCCCTAAATCGCCATCGCCCCAACTTCTTTTTCCACTTCAGCCGTGTCCACCATAACGATGGCGTCCCACGGACAGCCATCAAGGAAGCAGCCGTCGGGACCTTTGCTGAGGCACTTCTTGCAGCCGATGCAGAGAATGGGATCGACCGCGATGCGCCCGAACGGGGTGCTGTCTTCGTCCGCCACCCAGAACATGCAGTCTTCCACCGGACAATATTCCACGCAGGCCGGCGAGCCGGCGCATCCCGTGCAGCACTCGGTGATCACCGCCAGTTCTTTCGGCTTCTTCTTGCGCGGAGTGGTCAGGCCCTTCGACCTGGGTTCAGACTTCATCTCGTCGGGAACCATGCCGACAGCTTTGGTGGCGCCGGGTGCAGGAGGCATGGCGCGATTATAACGTGAACTCGGCGGATTGCGAACTTACTTCCGCGTGAACCTGTTCCGTCCGTCGAGTCCGGCCTGAACACCTCTTTGTCTCCGGCGTACTTGCGGCAGAAGGCCTTCAGATCTTTGGACAAGGCGGTCAGAGTCGTAGGACGTTCGGGTATAATCATCTGGCATCGTCGCCAAGGATTATCAAGTGCCTTGCGGCGATCGCACTTCTTCAACCGGTCGGAGTCAATCGGAGTGATCGTCAGTGTGGTCTTGTCGAACTCCGCCAGGAGATCTTGTGTCTAGGCGATGCACATGTCGCAAACACTCTTCCGCCCTCGGCGAGACGTCGAGGAAGTAGTAGCCATCCAGTTTCACCAGCCGGGCCTGAAAGTGGGCTGCGCTCGACCGAGTCGCTGCATCCCTCACCCTCTGCCACTCGATCGGCACATCGTAGACTTCGTCCTTGGCTGTGATCGGTCAGCGGCGCTGTGCATTTCTCTCCGACCTCAACTCCATGAGCCGACCAGGCTCTGTCAAAAACAATATCGGGATCCTTGCCTGAAAATCGTCTTCATACAGCGGATTGATCGACGTCACCCAGCATCCCGAGAGCACGAGCAGCGCCGCGATAACCAGGCAATCCCCGTCCCCTTCAGAGTAAGCCAGAACGAACGACACCGGAGAAAGACATAATCTCCTCCTCGAACGAAGCTATGGCGTTGGCGCGACTTCGGCCTGCCCAAAATGATACTCCGTCTCCAACTCTTGTGACATCTCGCACAATTTCCACGCGTCCAATTCTGCTATAGTGAACCCCTGCAAAGGAGCACCCCATGGCAGGAAAAAGTCTGAACCGGGTTCAACTGATCGGAAATCTCGGGAAAGATCCAGAGGTCAAGTACACGCCGCAGGGCACGCCCGTGGCCAAGCTGACCATCGCCACCAACGAACGCTTCAAAGACAAGAGCGGCGAATGGCAGGACCGCACCGAGTGGCACAACGTCGTGCTCTGGCAGCGCCTCGCCGAGATTGCGGGCGAATATCTGAAGAAGGGCGGCAAAGTCTACATCGAAGGCCGCCTGCAGACCCGCTCCTGGGACGACAAGACCAGCGGCCAGAAGAAATACATGACCGAAGTCGTAGCCAGCGACCTGATCCTGCTCGGCGGACGCGGCGAAGGCAGCGGCGGCGGAGACTTCAAGGAAAGCTCGCGCGGCGCGTCCTCAAGCGGCGGCGGCAACAACTTCGACCAGCGCACACCAGAGCCCGAGCACGCAACGCCGGCTCCGGCCCGATCACGGACGAAGATATTCCGTTCTAGGGCGATCTGACGCTAAGTGACGCAGCGCTCCCGGGGCGCTGCGATTGGCCCCTTTCCTGGGCTCCTTCGACGAGCGCCGCAGTCACATGGTAAGGTGTTGCGTTTTCGTAACAAAAAATGAATACGACTGTGGTGCTGTCCGTTGCTATGGCATCCGGTCAACATCAGGGTCAGCCAGACGCGTTCACTTGCGTCTCCGTTGATAGCACAACGGGCCCTATACGCTGTCCTAACGGTTCGGCTTGCGGCGTTTACTATACGCTCCAAACCGAAGCATGTAACGACGACAATGAATGCGATTTCCTTACCCAAGTCCAAACGTGCTGCGCAAAATATTCTAACTATGTACAGAGCGGAACATGCTACATCACGGAGATGAAGGATCCCCGCACTAGATCGCGCATCCTAGAACTTGCCGAGGACAACGAGATCCTGGTTCCGACCTGCAGCGGCGCTTATGTCCCGGCGAGAATTGCCTTCCGCGACAGAAAGGGGGAAAAGGGGAGCGACAATGGCGGGCTATAGAAGTTTCCGGATGTTCCTGATTGTCTTTTCGGCGGTGGGCGGCTCTTTCACTCAGGACGCCTCGATACATTCAAGGCAATCCGCCGCCACAGCACCCGAAAAGGTTCCACTGAACGAGGTCTCGGTAGTTCAAGTGCCATCCTTGCCCGCCGAGAGTATAGTGATGCCCGTTCTCTGCGACGCCGACGGCGGGCTCCTCTTTCGACTCGCGATGCCGGACACCGGGGTGGGCGACCCGGTATCCGTATCAAGCGATGGAGGGACTGTCACCCGCTATGGCAAGGAAAAGATCAACGACATCTCTCGGCCCGTTTCGCTCAGTATGTTCCTACGGGGGTCCGAGGTGTACATCCTGACACGGGGCAGTATCCCACTCGGCTACGAAACAAAGTGGCGTGCCCCGACGGGGGAAGTGGAAAGTCACCAGGCGTCAAAGAGCGGCACATTCGTCGCGCATTTCGAACGCGACGGCAGGTATGTTGGTGCTGTTCCTCTGTACCTGCCCTTCAAGCCTCTGCACCTCGGCGTGTTTGCGGATGGCGACTTCTTAATTTCAGGTGCGGACCCTTTCACTAGCGAGCCCCGCGTGGCGATCGTCGGCCCCAATGGACAGTTCCGCCGGCTCGTCGAATTACAGGGAGACGTACACGCGCAGGAGGAATCCAGCTCGCCGGCGAAGGGCAAAGATTCGACAGCCTTGCCGCTCTCCACGCCCTGGCAGGGCTTCGCGGAATCCCTGAAAGACGTCGTATACACGTCTCAGATCGCCGCCGATGGACCGAACCTCCTTCTGTTTCGCCCGGTGAGTGGTCCTGTATTTTCCATCTCCCCTTCCGGCGAGGCACGCGCACATAGCCTGCAGGTGCGGGGCAACTACAGGCTGTTCACGATCAAGGCGACTCGAACGGCCTGGGTTGCCGAATTCATACACGAGCTTCCTGGCGGGACAGGCCAGGAGTTCGCCACATATTCGTTCGACCCGGAGAGCGGCACACCGCTGCGGCAGTACCTCTTCCCCAGAGACCTCGGGTTCGGATTAGCCTGTACCGACGGGGACCAGTTCACGTTCGTTATGGCCAACGATGAAACTAGGACTCTCCAACTATTGAAACTTGCACCTGGAGCCTTACCAAAGTCGGAGTAGAACTACTTCGGCCGCCGACCGGGTAGAATATTCTCCATGACCGAACTAGCCGACAAGAAATGCGTTCCCTGCCGCGGCGGCGTGCCTCCACTCCAGGGCAACGAGCTCGACGCCCTGCACAAGATCGTCCCCCAATGGAGCGTGGTCAACCAGCACCACATCACCCGCGTCTTCACCTTCCCCGACTTCAAGCAGGCGCTGGACTTCGTCAATCGCGTAGGCGCGCTGGCCGAAGAGCAAGGCCACCATCCCGATATTCTTTTGACCTGGGGCAAAGCCGCAGTCACAATGTGGACACACAAAATCGACGGCCTCACCGAAAGCGACTTCATCATGGCCGCGAAGATCGACCGCCTTCTCGCCTCCTAAATCGGCTCCAGGCTTCCGGCCGCGGGCTTCCGGGATCTGAGCGATCACCGTCGAACACCGGAAGCCCGGTAGCGGAAGCCGGAAGCCGCATTTAGCCTTCCCTGCCCGCCCCAATCGCCAGCGCCCACAACACAGCCGGAATGAGCATAACCAGCCCCGTGTAAGTTGCGACCGTGCGCGCGGCAATGCCCGAGTCGAGTAATCGTCCACACAGGTAAGCTCCCGCGGCGATCGTCAGCATCGAGAAGCCCAGATCGGCGGAGAAGACACGCCCGCGGAACCGGTCATCGGTATGAAGTTGCAACAGCGTGGTCGAGAAAACCCAGACCGTCGATCCCCCCGCATGCGCCAGCATGGCGCAGGCAGCGGCCATCCAAACTGTACTGCTGCTCCCCAGCGCTCCATATCCCACCGCGATGGTGAGGTAACCGAAAAGAATGCCCAGCTGCAACCGCCGGTCGCTGCGGCTTGCCCAGCGCGCCGAAACCAGCGGACCAACCAGCGCCCCCACGCCGCGGCCTCCCAGCAGAATGCTCATGCCGAGCATCGCTCCGCGCGCGGCGCTCATGTTGTGCCAGTGCACGGCAAACTCATGCGCGCCCATCACCGTAAAAATCACCCAGCTCGGCCCGATCATTAATTCGCCAGCCTTCGCAAACACTGTAGGCAGCAGCATGCTGTGATTGCGCACGTAACGGATGCCTTCGAGCACGGGAGAAAAATCCACCAGATCCCGCGGACGCAGCGGCACCGCCGATTCGGCATGCGGTTCGGCAAAGTGCATTCCTGCAATAAGCGCGGCCGAAGCCAGAAACGACAGCGCATTGAGAACAAACACTGCGTCTCGTCCGAAAAATGCAGCGACCACTCCTCCCACCGAAGCGCCAATCAACAGATTCACCGACCACGTAGCCGAAGAAAGGGTGTTGGCGATGAGCACATCTCCCTCCGCCGCAATGTTCGGGATCACGGAACTCCGCGCCGGTTCGAAGAACGCCGCCATAATGGTTTCCGCCAGCAGCAGCGGGTAAACCAGCCAGACCATGGAGCGCGACCGTACCAGCAGCATCGCCAGGACCACGACGACGCGGATCAGGTCTGCCACGATCATCACGTGCTTGCGGCGCAAGCGGTCGTTGACCACTCCCGCTGTCGGACCTACGAAGGTCTGCGGCAAAACCTGCAAAACCAGAGCCAGCGCCACCGAACTGGCTTGCCCGGTAAGTTGCAGCAGCAGCGTGTAAATAGAAAGTGTGTAGAACCAGTCACCAATTTCGCTGACGATCTGCGCCATCCAGAGCCGGCGGAAATTGCGGTTGCCGCGCACCAGCCGCAGGTACGAGGTCAGCGAGATCGACGGAGCCAGTTGCTCAGGTTGGGGTTCCATGCGAAGGGCTAGGGTAACAAAGATCGGGTTCAGGCCCTGACTCCAGCGCGCTCGAACGCTGCCGTTGACTTGCGCTCAAACGCCCACCTAAGATGCACGCTGAAATTCTGCTAACGGAACCGGTTCGCCTTCGTCCGAAACACACAGGAGTTTGACTGATGAAACGGTCTTTAAGTTTGCCGCTCGCCCTGGTTCTCTTCACTGCGTTCGCCTTCGCGCAGAACGATGTGGTCGCTCCCAACGAGAATCTGGTCGTCGAAGGAGTTCCCAAGATTCCCGCGTCCCTTGCTGAAACGGCCGGACGCTACAGCGAGTTCCGTGCTGCTGTCTTCGCCAGCTGGCACCCGACAAAGCGCGAGATGCTGATTGAAACCCGTTTCGCCGACACCTACCAGGTGCACCAGGTAAAGTTCCCCGGTGGTGCGCGCACTCAACTTACATTTTTTCCCGACCGGGTTGCGGGCGTCGACTATCAGCCGGTCAATGGCGATTCTTTCCTGTTCTCAAAAGATGTTGGCGGAGGCGAGTTCTACCAACTCTATCGCTACGACTTTGCCACCGGCGATGTCACGCTTTTAACCGACGGCAAGTCACGCAACACCAGCCCGCGCTGGTCGTATCAAGGCGACCGAATCGCGTACGGCTCCACCAAGCGCACGGGAAACGATGTGGATATCTGGGTCGTCAACGCGAATGACCCAGCCAGCGCGCGCATGGTTGCGCAGTTGGAAGGAGGCGGATGGGAAGTTTCCGACTGGTCGCCCGACGGCACGCAGCTTCTGGCCACAAAAGGAGTGTCGGCCGCCGAGAGTTATGTGTGGCTGATCGACATCACCAGCGGCAAGAAAGAGTTGCTCACTCCAAAGACGGGATCGGAGCCGGTGGCGTACAGTAACGCACGCTTTGCCAAGTCCGGCAAAGGCGTTTACTTCACCAGCGATCAGGATTCCGAATTCCAGCGTCTGGCGTTCATGGATCTGGCAAGCCGAAAGACTACGGTGCTGACTCCCCAGCTCAAGTGGGACGTCGATGAATTCGATTTGTCGGCCGATGGGAACTGGATTGCGTTTGAGGCGAATGAAGATGGAATCAGCGTGCTGCATGTTCTCGATGCCAGAACCAACAAAGAGGTTTCGACGCCCAAATTGCCTGTAGGTGTAATACAGGGTCTTTCCTGGCGCAAGAACAGCCGCGAACTCGCTTTCAGTCTGAACACCGCGAGCCAGCCTTACGATGCCTATTCGCTCGACATGGCTACTGGCAAACTCGAGCGCTGGACTTTTAGCGAAACCGGCGGCCTGAATACTTCGGGATTCGCCGAGCCCAATCTGATCCACTGGAAGTCATGGGATGATCGCACCATCTCCGCGTTTCTCTACAAGCCTCCGGCAAAGTTTTCCGGCAAGCGTCCTGTCATTATCGACATTCACGGCGGGCCGGAAGGTCAGGTTCGTCCTGACTTTCTGGGGAGTGACAACTATTACATCAACGAGCTGGGCATCGCGATGCTCTATCCCAACGTGCGCGGTTCGACTGGATATGGCAAGTCGTTTCAGAAACTCGACAACGGCTTTCTGCGCGAGGGATCGTACAAAGACATCAATTCCCTGCTGGATTGGATCCAGACCCAGCCCGATCTGGATGCAGGCAAGATCATGATCACCGGCGGCAGTTATGGCGGATTCATGACCCTGGCGGTCGCGACCAATTACAACGACCGGATTTGCTGCTCGGTCGACATTGTGGGGCCGTCGAACCTGGTCACGTTCCTGGAACACACGTCAGGTTATCGCCAGGACTTGCGCCGCGTGGAATACGGCGATGAACGCGACCCGAAGATGCGCGAATTCCTGGAGCGCATTGCACCCGCCAACAACGCGAAGAACATCACCAAGCCGCTGTTCGTCATCGCGGGGCAGAACGATCCGCGAGTTCCGGCCAGCGAGTCGGCACAAATGGTGCAGGTGGTGCGGCAGAATGGAACTCCAGTGTGGTGGCTGCTCGGCAAAGATGAAGGCCACGGCTTCGCCAAGAAAAAGAATCGCGACTACCAGTTCTATGCGACGGTGATGTTCGTGAAGGAATACTTACTGAAATAGCGATGACGATTTTCAGGATTCCGGCCGCAGTTTTCGCTTCAGGTCCGCGGCGATCTGCTTGCCGTGGAAGCGTCCGTTCTCGATGAAGATTTCGTTGGTGCTGGAGCCGGCGACGATCACTCCGGCCACGTAGATTCCAGCAACATTACTTTCAAGCGACACCGGATCGCAGACCGGACGGCACTGCTCGTTCGAGAGCTCGATGCCCATGCTGCGCAGAAAGTCGTAGTCCGGGTGGTAGCCAATCAGGGCCAGCACAAAATCATTTTTCAGGCGCATCGGGCCGCGCGGCGTGACGATCACCACGTAGTCCACGCCGATTTCCTGCACGCGGCTGTCGAAATAGGCTGCGATGTCCCCATTCTTAATGCGATTCTCGAGGTCGGGCTTAATCCAGTATTTAACGTGGCGATGCAGTTGCGAGCCGCGATACACCAGGGTGACGCGGGCTCCATGTCTCCAAAGATCCAGAGCTGCAATTGCGGCGGAGTTCTTGCCGCCGATCACCAGCACATCGGTGTCGTAGTAAGGATGAGCCTCGGCATAATAGTGCGAGACCTTGGGCAGCTCTTCGCCGGGTAGGCTGAGTTGATTGGCCATGTCGTAATATCCGGTCGAGACGATCACTTTGCGCGCGCAGTAGTCGTGCGGCCGTCCAGAGCGGTCAGTGGAAGTGATGCTGAAGTTTCCGTCTTCGCCCATGACTGTTTTGACCCACTCGTACTGGCGAATATCCAGACGGTAATGCTCAGTGACCTTTCTGTAGTATTCGAGCGCCTCTTCGCGGTTCGGCTTCTGTAGGGCGGTAGTGAACGGGATGTCGCCAATTTCCAGCAGTTCGGGCGTTGTGAAGAACACCATGTTCGCGGGATAGTGAAACAGCGAATTCACCAGGCAGCCCTTGTCGAGGACAATTACTTTAAGACCTAACTTCTGCGCCTCGATGGCGCAGGCCAAACCCGTCGGGCCAGCTCCGATGACGAGGACATCACAGCGTACTTCGGGTTGCGGACGGGCTTTGGCCTTGGGCAGCGTTTCGACAATTGCGGCAGTGAGAAGGTCAGGCATGCAATCTTTGATGGCTTGCGGTCAGCACCAGAAACGAGTAGAGATCAGAAGCCGATGATTTTAGCACGCAGTCAGGTTCAAGAGCGGACCGTTGCTTTGGCGTCGGCCCAGAGTCCGCTGCGCGGCGCTTGCTATAATCTACGGTTCCCTAACCCTTCGCGCACTAATCAGGAAGAATCTATGTCCGCCGCTAGCGAAAATCCAACTCGTATCCGCGTTGAATCCGACAGCATGGGAAAGATTGAAGTCCCGGCGAATGTTTACTGGGGAGCGCAGACGCAGCGCTCGCTGCTGCACTTCAATATCGGGCGCGACACAATGCCGCCGGAACTGATTCGCGCGTTTGGCACGCTCAAGAAGGCTTGCGCGCTGGTGAACCAGGATCTGGGCAAACTGCCGGCAGATAAGGCCAAGCTGATTGTGCAGGCTGCTGACGAGGTGATTGCAGGCAAGTTGAATGATCAGTTCCCGCTTCGCATCTGGCAGACCGGAAGCGGCACGCAGACGAACATGAACGTAAATGAGGTGATCTCGAACCGCGCCATTGAAATCGCGGGCGGCGAGATGGGATCGAAGAAGCCGGTTCATCCTAATGACGATGTGAATATGTCCCAGTCGTCGAACGACACGTTTCCGGCGGCGATGCATATTGCCGCGGCTGAGCAGGTGAAGAACGTGCTGATTCCAGCGATCAGGAACGTTCGCGATGCGATTGCGGCGAAGGCCAAAGAATTTCATGACGTGGTGAAGATTGGGCGCACGCACTTGCAGGATGCTGTTCCACTTACCTTCGGGCAGGAGTTCGGTGGCTGGGCCAGCCTGCTCGAGCGCGACATTCAGCGGCTCGAACAAGTGCTTGGCGGACTTTACGATCTGGCGATCGGCGGAACTGCGGTTGGGACGGGGCTGAACGCGCATCCTGAATTCGCGGAACGGGCCGCGAAAAAGATTGCTGAACTCACGGGGCTTCCGTTTCGCTCGCATGGCGACAAGTTCGCCGCGCTTTCGGCGCATGACGAGATTGTGTTTGCGCAAGGCGCGATGGAAACTCTCGCCGCTTCGCTGATGAAGATTTCGAACGACATCCGCTGGCTGGCTTCGGGGCCGCGGTGCGGGCTGGGCGAGATCTCCATTCCTGAGAATGAACCTGGGTCGTCGATTATGCCGGGCAAGGTGAATCCTACGCAGTGTGAAGCGATGACTATGGTCTGCGTGCAAGTTCACGGTGCTACTGCCGCGGTGGGATTTGCTGGCTCACAGGGGAATTTCGAGCTTAACGTTTTCAAGCCGGTGATTATTTATAACTTCCTGCACTCGGTTACTCTCATTGCCGACGCTTGCCGTGGATATGTTGAGTACATGATCAAGGGCATCGAAGTCGATCGCGTGAAGGTGGACTGGTACGTGAAGAACTCGCTGATGCTGGTGACGGCGCTGGCTCCGAAGGTGGGATACGACAAGGCCGCGCAGATCGCCCATACTGCGCACGTGGAGAACACGAGCCTGCGCGAGGCGGCGTTGAAACTCGGCTATCTAACGGCCGAGGAATTTGACCAGTGGGTTAGGCCGGAGAAGATGACGCGGCCGTAGTGGATTTCGTTCTGAAAATAAAGTTTGCGGAGTGGTTGCTGCGAGAGCTGGGTCGAGCGCTTGCGGACGTGAAATCTCGGCACCCCCTCCCCACCCCTATCTCTGGAATCATCACGTTAGCAGGAAATTCCCCGCAAAATCCGGATGTCAAAGAACTTAGGTACTAAAATCCTTGAAACAAAGGACTTAGGGCCGCGACGATGCGGGTTCGCCCGACTGTCACGGCCTCGACCATGATTACGCGATTTAATTTTGGGCGCAAGGTCAGATGTCACAAGGGGGCTGTGGAAAAGTCTGAAGGGTGCTGGGCTCGATGTGGAGTGTACTGTGGAATAGGTTCTTCATATGAAGGCCGTGCAAATCGTGCTGGATAAAAAGCTGTTGCAGGCTACCGACCAGGCCGCGAGGCGCACCAAGCAAAACCGCTCGGCTTTGGTGCGCGATGCTCTGCGGGAGCATCTCCGCCGGTTCGAATTGCGCGCCAGTGAAGAGCGCGATCGCCGGGGTTATTTGCGATGTTCGACAGCCGACGCCGAGCCTCGGGGTTGGGAATCGGAGGCGGCGTGGGGGGAGAATAGGCCGACGCTCCTGCCACTTCGACGATTCGGGGCGTGCCATCGGAAGTGGTTCTGAATGAAGAGGACGGCATGAGGTCCCCGGGCGCGGTGAGCTTGCACAATGCGGTTACGGTGTCGCAACAGAGCGTGGGGAAGCGCATGGGCCAGCTTAGTTCCGCGCGAATGAAGGGGGTGTGTGCTGCGCTGCGCTTCTCTTTGGGGTGTGATGCAAACTAGTTAAGTGGGAACGCTTAGGCTGTCGCCGGATTTCTCGCTATGGAGCTTTGGGCGGCCGAGGCGATCGTGCAGGCGTGTTCGCTTTCAGATTTTGGGCAAGCTCGGGGAACACGTAGATGGCTTGTAGCATAGTTTCGACAATGTCCATGACTGCTTGAACTTCTGACTCCGTTGCTGCGTGCCCTCGATGTGCAGCAGCGTGCCCGACCCCGATGGCTATATCCAACGCTTCCCGATTGCGTGCACTAACGAACCCTTCTTTCTCCAACTCCTTCAACTTATCCTTGAAAGTGCCGAGGTCGCCTATCTTTTCGAGGATCATCATATCTACCAAAGTTCTTGCTCCCATCATCGGCAATCGCAAGTTCTCGGCATCAAGCGATCGATAAATCTCTTCCAAAAGCTCTCGCATCTTATGGGGCAGCTTGAACCGCCATGGCGGTGGATCTCTCACAATGGCGGGGGGAAAGTAACGTATATCATCAGCGACTTCGTACTCGTCGATAACCTTCCCAGTCCCTCCCAGCTTCCGATGCATTTCCGGATCATTGCAGTGGAACACGCGTCGGAGTACGGCTGTGTTGCAGCCACAACATCCCAGCATGTCAAAGTATATGCACGATGGGACTTCCCCACCGTCGGGTTCCCAATTGTCCGCCGCGTACTCGTCCGTACGTTCGCCACTCGTCGTATACAGCAGACGATGCAGGGTTTTGCGTCGGCACTTGTTGCAGTAGATGCGTTCGGGACTCTCGGATTGGTCGCCCATTTCGGATTCCTACAGCGGATTGAGTTTCAATCTCCGCTAGTCTCTCCCGACCGACTTCCTATAAACATGTCGCAAAATCTCTGAACTACTTCTCTTTCTTCGTCTTCGCTATCTGTGCGGTAATCATATCGAGGCAAACAATTCAAGAGCCAAACTCCGGATACAAGTAGGCGCCGGACGATTGTTTTTTCTTCTTCAAGTGGTTCCAGGCTGGGTCGGTGTCTCACCACCACCTGAACTTTCTTCGTATTTTTCAGATATTTGACAGCTTCGCCCACACAGAAATCTGTGCATGCTTTGAAGTTCGCCAGATGGTAGTCATTCATTCTTCCTAAGAAACGCTGCGTTTGGCCGACGTAAAAAGGAGTCTCGACCCCGTCGGAGAGCCAGCAGAAGACATACACGAACCCCGAAGGCGTGAGGACGGAATCTCTCGCTGGCGGAAAATCTAGGACGCTAAAATCCTCAAACTTCATCGAGCGTTCAATCCTAACGCCGCGCCCTGCAGAAAGCCAGATGGCTAGTGGCTCGTTCAAACCTAGTTTTGGCTTGAGTGGGGATGTTCACGCGTCACAGACTCGCCATCGAACAAACTAGATTGTGCTCAGGCCATAAGAGCCCAGGCGTTTCACAGCGGGCGGACATGCGAGCGAGCGTTACGCCTGATGCGCGCCAAGGCACTCTCACGATGCTGATTGCGCGGGGAGAATCCCCTGCGGCAGCACAGGAGGCACCAGCAGTATAGGGTCCTTCGACTGCGAAACTGCTTCGCTTCGCCAAGCAGTTTCTTCGCTCAGGATGACAGAGCTGATAGCCAATCGGCCGGGATACGTCCAGCAGTCAAACTGCCCCACTCAAGCCTGAGGACGGCTTGAATGGGCCACCCCTCCGTCGCGCGTGCTTGAGGATAGGAAGTCAAAATCCCCACCCTAACGTCGCGAAGCGCGACGTAAAGGGTGGGGCATCCGGCCGCGCGTATATACATCGTAGATCAGCGGGTGTATACTATGTATCTACCCTTTTGAATCGGAGATTCCATGCCGAAGGCACAAGTGGCGAGATGGGGGAATAGTTTGGCGGTCCGTATTCCCAAGGCTGTGGCCGAACAAGCGCGGCTGCAGGAAGGTGATGCGATTGTGATCGAGGTCTCGGAGGGAAACATCGAGTTGCGCCCTGCCGAGAGAATTCCAACTCTGGAGGAGCTGGTGGCGCAGATCACTCCAGAGAACCGTCACGAGGAGACCGACTGGGGAGCTGACGTGGGGAAGGAAATCGTGGAATGGTAAGACCCTACGTGCCAGATGTTGGCGATATTGTATGGCTGAACTTCGATCCGCAAGCGGGCCGTGAGCAAGGAAGACGCCGTCCGGCGCTTGTGTTGACCGATCTTGCCTACAATCGCGCCAGCGGCCTGGCGGTGGTTTGCCCTCTTACCAGGCGGAGAAAACCGTATGCCTTCGCACTTCCGGTGGTGGTGGGCAAAGTGGAAGGAGCAGTTCTGGTTGATCACATCAGGAGCGTCGACTTAAAGGCGCGCGACGTGAAGTTTCACTCACGTGCGGATCCGGGGCTGCTGAATCGGGTCCGCGGCTACCTTGGAGTTTTGCTGCAGATTCGATAGCGAAATGCCCCACTCAAGCCAAAGGACGGCTTGAATGGGCTACCGTTGCTTCAGGATAGGAAGTCAAAATCCCCACCCTAACGTCGCGAAGGGCGCGACGTTAAGGATGGGGCACCCGGCTTCGCTTCACTAAGCAGTTTCTTCGCTCAGGATGACAGAGCTGATAGCCAATCGGCCGGGATACGTCCAGCAGTCGAACTGCCCACTCAAGCCAGAGGACGGCTTGAATGGGCCACCCCTCCGTCGCGCGCGCTTGAAGATTAGGAAGTCAAAATCCCCACCCTAACGTCGCGAAGCGCGACGTTAAGGATGGGGCACCCGGCGGCATACTACGGCTCGACTGGTTCGGGTTCCTGGGTCAGTTGCGGGGATTTCGTTTGCTTCGGTGTGGTTGTGATTACCACGACGCTCACTAATACCAGGAATGTTCCGAGGACCGTGCGCGCGCCTAGCGCTTCGCCGCCTATGAAGTATCCGAGCACTACGGCGATGACTGGGTTTACGTAGGCGTAGGTGCCGACTTTGGTGGGCGACTCGTGGTGAAGGAGCCAGACGTAGGCTGTGAACGCGATGATGGAGCCGGCGACCGTCAGGTAAGCCAGCGCTAGCCAAGCACGCGAAGAAACACTTCGCCAGTCGAAGCCTTTGAACTCTCCAAAAACAGCAGCCGCCAGTAGGAGCTGGGCTCCTCCGACCAGCATTTGCGCTCCCGAACTCATGACCTTTGATTCGGGCAGCTTGAGCTTGCGGGTGAGCACCGAGGCTAGCGACCAGCTGATTGCGCCGACTACGAGGGCAATCGCGCCCGAGGTTTCGATGGGAGCGTCTCCGAAGCCTACGGAATGGCTGACGAGCACGGCTACTCCGGCTAGCCCGACTGCGAGGGCGCATGCCAGGCGGAAGGTGAGCTGCTGGGTGCGCAGGATAAGGATTTCGGCGAGCGCGGTGAAGACCGGGATGGTGGCCAGCATGACGGCAGTGATTCCGGAGGGTACGCGCTGCTCGGCCCAGAAGACTAGGCCGTAATCCACTAAGAAGATGAGTACTGCGAGTAGCGTGACTGAAGCCCATTCGCGGCGGGAGGGTGAGGCTGTGCCGGTGGCGCGCATCCACAGGTAGAGCACGATGCCGGCGGCGAAGAAGCGCAATCCGGCGAGCAGGAGCGGGGGGACCTCGTGGACTCCGATGCGAATGGCGAGGAATGTCGAGCCCCAGACGAAGTACAGTATGGCGAAGGCCAGCAGGGTCTTCCAGCGATGTGGGCGGGGCGTGGGTTCCATCTGGAGCTTCCTGCGAATTCTAGACCTTCTCGATTCCCAAAAGTAATAGCAGTCGCTCGTGTATCGCGTGGATGACTTCCATTGGCGCGGTTTCGACATACCTGGCGCCGCGCGTATACCAGTCGAGATTCTTTATCGCATCGGCGAGAACAACGCCCTTGATTTTCATGCCGGCCGGAAGCCGTACTTCAAAGGGATAGCCCTTGCTCTGGTTGGTAACGGGCACAGCCACGGCAAGTCGTGTTTTGCCGTTGTATGCGGCGGGAGACAGCACGATCGCGGGACGCCAACCGCCCTGCTCGTGCCCTTCGCTGGGATCGAAGTCAATTTTGATGACATGTCCCCAGTCAGGTGTGTAGCGCCCGGCTACCATACTTCATTGCCGACGGGCTTGCCCCAGTCAGTTTCCTTATGGCGGTTCTCCGGCGTGATGGCTGCGACTAGGGACTCCAGAGTGAGCTTCGGACTGAGAGGCCGAACGGTGAGCCGCCCGTCTTCGACCATCATTTCCACCTCGTCTCCTTCATTTAGCTGCAACGCATCGAGAAAAGGCCTGGGAATTCGCAGTGCCTGACTATTGCCCCACCCGACAACCTGCGTTTTGGTTGAGGCTGGCACGGATCTCTCCTCAACCATCCCGAGTCCTTTCAGAGCTCTTAGGTGGAATCGGATACTTCCTTTTACACCACCGTTTTCCTTCGCCCAGTCATTAAGAAGCGCGCTGTATCTACCGTCTCTGTCGACGATTGGCGCAAGCGCTTCGAGGGTAACTGGAGTAGCGCAACTTGAGAGTGCGTCGACCACCAGAGCCTTTTGTCCTTTGAAGTTCGCTCCGGCCAGTTTTGGTGTTTTCACATACATTTTCTTCATTGCCCGAAATGTCCTCCGCGAACGACGTGTCCAGACGCTATTATACGTGTATGTATATCCACGTCAAGATATACCACGAATTCGAGGGAGGACCGACTCTTCCTTCAAGAGATGGCGGGGTTCCTAAACCGATGGAGGGTTTACTTCTTCAGCAGGCTGGTGTGGCTGGCGACGCATTGCCAGCGGCCGTCGCTATAGACCCAGGTATCGGTGAAGCGGCCGAAATGTTCGTAGGGCTTGCCCTGGTAGGTGCCTTTGGTGTGGTAAACACCGACGACCACGGCGGAGTCGCCATACATGCTGACTTTTAGGTCTTGAATGGTCAGGATATTGGGCCGGAACTGCGGGTCTTTAATATCGGCGAGAAACTTGGCTTTGTCGCTGATCTCGCCATCGTATTCGGTATTGACGAATTCGCCGCCGAGCATGGCGTCGAGGGTGCGGGCGTCGCGACTTACCTGAGCTTCATTCCACAGGTGTTCCATGACGATCAGCTTGGTTTCCTGAGAATCGTCTTTGGACTTCTGGGCAGCGGCCGGTACGGTCGAAACGAAGGCCAGCAGAAGACAGCAGCATGTGGCACGAAGCATGGTCTTGCTCGTCCGCTCATCCCCACGTGAGGCGGACGCTGCGAAAAGATAGCAGCGGGGTGCTGCGTGGGGATACTTAAATGCGCGGGGGAGCGTTACGAACGTCACGGAGCGGGCTTCGGCTTTCGGGCTTCTGGCTTCCGGCTTCGGGCTTCCGGGGTTGACTTTCAAGTTTGGGCAAAACTCCCGAAAGCTGAAGGCCGGAGCCCGCGGTTCAGAAGGCCCAGCGCAGGAGGGCGGCGCCTACGGTGAAGCCGGCTCCTACTGAGGCGATCAGCACGAGGTCTCCCTTTTTCAGCCTGCCGGCTTCGATGGCTGAATTCATGGCTAAGGGGATGGTTCCGGCGGTGGTGTTGCCGAAGCGCTGGATGTTGATGATCACGCTTTCGGGGCGCAGGCCAAGGCGTTCGGCGGTGGCGTTGATGATGCGCAGGTTGGCCTGGTGCGGGATGAAGGCGTCGATATCGGCGCCGGTGAGGCCATTGCGTTCGAGCAGCTTCAGGCAGGCCTCGGTCTGTTTGCGGACGGCGAACTTGAAGACCTGTTGGCCGTCCTGGTGAACGTAGTGCATTTTTTTGTCGACGGTTTCGCGGGTTGAAGGATTCAGGCTGCCGCCGCCGGGCATTTGGAGGAAGCATCCGCCGGAGCCGTCGACTTCGTGGATGAAGTCGATCAGGCCGACGGAATCGTCCTCGGCGGGCTCGAGTATCACGGCGCCCGCGCCGTCGCCGAAAATCACGCAGGTGGCGCGGTCGGCGTAGTCGATGATTGAGGACATTACGTCCGCGCCGATTACGAGCACGCGCTTGTGGGCTCCGGTGGCGATGAATTGCGCGCCCGTCTGCACGGCGTAAATAAAAGCGGAGCAGGCGGCGGAGAGATCGAATCCCCAGACTCCGGTGGCGCCGAGCTTGTGTTGCACCAGGCAGGCGGTCGAGGGGAAGAACATGTCGGGGGTGACGGTGCCGACGATGATGGCGTCGAGGTCGCTGGGAGCGATGCCACGCTGGGCGAGCGCTTTCTTGGCGGCTTCGACGGCGAGGTCGCTGGTGGCTACACCTTTTTCCACGATGTGGCGTTCGTGGATGCCGACCCGGGTGAGGATCCAGTCGTCGGTGGTGTCGACCATCTTTTCGAGGTCGGCGTTGGTGAGAAGTTTCGGCGGGACGTAGGTGCCGAGGGCACTGATCTTCACTCTTACGGGAACGTTCTTGGTCAATGAGTGCTCCTGAGGATGAGACTCAGTATTTTGCAGGATTGGACGGAGAATGTCTAACCGACGTCAGAAGACGGTGGTGGATCGGTTCGAAAGACGCTATCCCTCGGCGGCTGAAGCCGCAGTCGTTTTTAGACGCTTGACGCGGCGCTGAAGCGCCGCTCTTCCACGGTGCTGCACGCATTTGTTGAGTTTTTCCGCAGGCCGCAGGTCCACGATTGATCTCAGGTAATGGCGGAGCGTCTGATTCAAGGTGAATTCAAGTTGAGCCACTATCCAGAGGACAGAGCGGGTCCATCCAAACAAAATAAGCCAGGCACCGGGGGCCCACTGCACACGCAAGAGCCCGTTACCGTTGCTTCCTTCCGGACCTGGCGGGGTTGGCGAGAGTACGTCGCGTGAGACCGATGCCTGACCTGAATCATTCTAGCAAACAACCAAGAGCAAAAGCCTTTGACCGCGAAGTGCGCGAAGGGATCCGCGAAGGTCGCTAAGAAAAGCAAAATCGAAAACCCTCCCGGCGACGGCGGGGCTGGGCAAAGGGCTGGTGACTTTTGGTGCAAGAAAAACAGATGAAAGCCTTCCCTTCTTGAGAAGCTTGTCGAACAATGGAAGGCGAAGCATAGAAATCTAGCTGAAGAAGCCGCACGATTGCCTGACGGCGGATGGCCGCAGGGCCATCCGCGAGAACTTGATGCCGCACGCTACCGCACAACTCGATGTGATCCCACTGCCGCAGGCGATCAATAAATACTTTGAGTTGTCGATCTATCTGCTTGTTTTGATGGGATTTGGCACGCTAGCAAGTACCGGCGGGCTGGATCTTGCGACGATTGTGCTGGTGGGAGCGGGGCTGGCGCTGCGCGGTTATCTCTTCGCGAAGCGGCGGCGGGTTGTGATTTCGGAACGCTGGACGGCTCCGCTGACCATCGCGTATTTCATCTTCTACGCCGCCGATTACTTCCTGCTCTCGCGTAGTTTCCTGACGGCGACCGTACACCTGGTGCTGTTTGCGGTGGTGGTGCGGACGTTTTCGCTGCGGCGCGACCGCGACTACGTCATGCTCGCGATCCTGTCGTTCCTGATGGTGTTGGCCTCGGCTGTGCTGACCGTGGACAGCGTCTTCATGCTTTTCTTCGCAGGATTTATGGTGACGGCGGTGGCCACGTTCATCCTGATGGAGATGCGGCGGTCGGGGCGCGCGGCGCGTTTTCAGGCGCGGCACTCCCGGGATATGCAGGAGCACCGGCATCTGGCATTTTCGCTGGCGCGGGTGACGCCGACGCTGGTGCTTATGATGCTGGTGGGGGCAGCGGCGGTGTTCTTTCTATTGCCCCGTATGTCGGCGGGCTATCTGGGCGGTTACTCGTTTGGCACCGACTTGTCGACCGGATTCAGCGACCAGGTGCAATTGGGCCGGATTGGGCAGATTCAACAATCGGATGCGGTGGTGATGCACATCCAGATCGATGGAGACCGGGACGGCAGGTACGAACTGGCCTGGCGCGGGGTCGCGCTGGAGAATTTCGACGGCAGGAACTGGTCGAACCCGCGGGAGCAGTTCCCGCTGGAGCGCGGAGGCGATGGAAGTTTTGCTATCCCGCTGCTTAATCAGGACGTGGCGCAGGCTACGTCGGTTCGGAACCGGGCGGTGCCGCGAAAGCCGACTCACCTCATTCATTACCGGGTGCTGATGGAACCGATCGGCACGAACGTGTTCTTTCTTGCTCCGTGGGCGCGCCGCATCAAGGGAGCGTATCGCACGTTGCAGATCGATAGCGGAGGGGCGGTTTCCGATCAGGACAACCAGCGCTCAGTGAGCCTCTATGAGGCGGACTCAGACATTGCAACGCCTTCGCCCGAGCAGCTTCGAGGAGCTGGAGATTATCTTCCGCGATTTGCCATGGGCTATCTGCAATTGCCGCCAAGGCTCGATCCGCGGATTCCGCGGCTGGCGGTGCAGATTGCGGGCTCCGCTTCCAACAGCTACGACAAAGCGGCTGCGGTGGAACGATATTTGAAGACGCACTACGGATACACGCTGCAGTTGCCCCGGACGGAAGTGGCCGACCCGCTGGCGAACTTTCTTTTTGAGCGCCGGCAGGGACACTGCGAATACTTCGCTTCTTCAATGGCGGTAATGCTGCGGACGCTGCGGATTCCTGCGCGCGTGGTGAATGGCTTCCGCAGCGACGAGTTTAACGACGTCACGGGCAACTACGTGGTTCGGGCAAAGAATGCGCACTCCTGGGTAGAGGCCTACTTTCCGGATTATGGGTGGGTCACGTTCGATCCCACGCCGGGGGGCACGGTCGCGTCGCCGCAGGGCTGGGGCCGGGTGATGCTTTACCTGGATGCGGCGTCATCGTTTTGGCGGGAGTGGGTGATCAGCTATGACACCTCGCACCAGAATATTCTGGGCCAGTCGATGATGATCGGAACGCGCAGTTTCTGGGAGCGAGCACGCGAGTGGGGCCGGCTGCGCTACGCGGGGCTGCTCAGTTGGGCGCGAAAGAGCCAGCGGAGCGCGGGGCATTCTCCTGGGCCGTGGTTTGGGGGAAGCGTGACGGTTGCGCTTCTGTTGCTGCTGATGGGAAATGCTGGGCGGATTATCCGGAAGATTCGTACCATGCGGCTGCAGGCACATCCGGAGCGCTCGCCGGATCAGGCTGCCGCGATGTGGTACGAACGGATGGCTCGGTCGCTGGCGCGCCGTGGGATGCAGAAGGCTGGGACGCAGACTCCGCGGGAATTTGTGCGTGTTATTCCCGATGAGCGGGTGCGCTTGCGGGTCGGGCAGTTTACGGACGCTTATGAGTCGGCGCGGTTTGGGAATTCTACGGACGACGCGCTGCGGTTGCCGGAGTTGTTCGAAGAAGTCGAGTCGGCCACGAAGAAGTGAGCCGCGATGGCCCCAAAAGACTTGAACAGGCTGATGAACGGGTTGCTAAACAAGCTGACTGAGCCGAAAACGGTTGAGTGATAGGGAAGCTGCGGCAGCAGTGATGGAGGACGCGACAGCAGGTTCCTCGCCTTGCCGTCACTGACGCTCCGGACTGCGCTCGGAATGACAACGACCTGAGCGCTGCACGATTCCGGTGGCAACCCTCCCGCGCTTGTCCCGCACTTCTCCCGCAGGGTCGATTGAAAATCTATCAGCTTAGATTTATCGGCCGACTAGAAGTGGTAGATCACGCCACCGCCGACGAAGTAATTGTTCTGCCGGGTCTTGCCGGTGTCAGCCAGAGGCAGGCTAGGCGTGCCCGACCAGAAGTCGCGAACCTGGCCGCGAATGCTGAAGCGGTGCCAGACTCTGACGTCGAGGCCAAGACCACCCTGAATCACTCCTGAAGTGGTGGACCCGCCGGGGTTGGGACCGCCGTAGATCAGCGTGTCATTCTCGCTGAAGTGGCCGAAGCCACCACCGAAGCTCACCCAGGGCGACACTGCGGTCGCAGGAAAAAGATTCAAGCGAACCGAGGGAGTGACGAAGATCTGTTTGTAGCTGCTGGGAACGACATTGGAGCCGGAGTTGAGCTTTTCATCCAGGTTGAAGACTGCGGGCACTTCTCCGGAGACGGCGTAGATGGGAGTGCTGAAAAGAACGCGGGCATAGTTGACTTCGAAGGTGAGTCCCTTGCCGGAGCGAACAAAGGGATTGAAATAGGTGGCACCCTGGATGCCCTGGTCGCTGATGAAGATGCGTCCAATCATGCCGGTCAATTGGTTCTTTTCGTCCTGGGCCGAGGCAGAAGCGCCCAGAATGGACAATGTGACTGCCAGCACTGCGAGTACGGCCTGTTTCCCAGACATTTCCCCTCCAGGATGCGGGATAGCTAGTTCTTGTCGGTAACGCCTAGGGTAGCATGAAGCGCAGCGATTTCTTCCACAGGCTGCTGCCTTTCGTGGTGCCTGGGATCCGCATGGAATCCTCCCAGGGGTGCTGCCTTAATTTCGCGGAGCGAAAGCTTTTAACCGCGAAGGGCGCGAAGGATTCGCGAAGGTCGCAAAGAAAAGCGGGACCGAAACTGGGATACTGCTTCCTCCCGGGGCGGTTCGCCGAAAAATGTTAAAATAGCAGATTACATGCCCTCGAAAACCCTCACTGACTCACGTCCCAGCAAGAAAGCCGCTGCCGCCGCGACGGATGATCGTGACCAGAATGTGCGCCCGCAGAAGGTGGGCTTTGTCAGCCTGGGGTGCCCGAAGAACCTGGTCGACAGTGAGGTGATGATGGGGCTGTTGGCGCGGGCGGGGGCCGAGTTCTCGCCCCGGGCCGAAGATGCCGACGTGATTGTGGTGAACACCTGTTCGTTCATTGAGAGCGCGCAGCAAGAGTCGGTGAATACGATTCTTGAGATGGCGGGGCACAAGACCTCAGGACGGGCGAAGAAACTGGTTGTGGCGGGGTGCCTGGTCGAACGGTTTCGCGACGAAATTCGCACGCGCATTCCGGAAGTGGATGCGGTGGTTGGGACCGGGGAGCTGCAAAACATTCTGGCGGCAACGGGGATTGGTGCGGCGCCAGCACGCAATGATTCTCCGTTCGTCGTATTGCCTTCGCGAGCTGAGGGCGATGCGCGGGCGGCGCAGGGGCGATTCTCGCGCGGGCAATGGGACGGCGCGATTGCGGATCTGCCGAATTATTTGTATGACGACGAAACTCCGCGGGTGCTGGCGACGCCGAAATCCACGGCCTACATTAAGATCGCGGAGGGTTGCGACCATCCTTGCACGTTCTGCATTATTCCGCAGTTGCGCGGGCAGTTTCGATCGCGGCGGTTCGAGTCTGTGGTGGCGGAAGCCGAGCGCCTGGCGGGAAGCGGGGTGCGGGAAATCACTTTGATCGGGCAGGATACGACTTGCTATGGAGAAGATTTCGGCCTGAAGGATGGCTTGGCACTTCTGCTCGAGAAGCTGGCAAAGATTGACGATCTGCGCTGGATCCGGTTTCTCTATGCCTATCCGAATAAGATCACGGGCAAGCTGCTGGAGACGATTGCGTCGTCGGAGAAGATTTGTTCTTACATGGATGTGCCGCTGCAGCATGCGTCGGCGGCGGTGCTGAAGCGCATGAAACGCGGAGGCGGAGCGGATTTGTTTCTGCGCTCGATCAGCAAGATGCGGCGTGCGGTCCCGGACTTGACCTTGCGGACGTCGTTTATCGTGGGTTTTCCGGGAGAAACTGAAAAGGAATTCGAAGAGCTGTGCGATTTCGTGCGCGAAGTGCAGTTTGACTGGATGGGGACGTTTGGCTACTCGGACCAGGAGGGCGCGGACGCCTACGGTCTGGAGAAGAAACTTTCGCTTCGTGAGATCGAGCGGCGGCGCAAGCATTTGATGGGAATCCAGCGGCAGATCAGCAAGAAGAAAAAGAAGGCGCTGGTGGGGCAGGAGTTCGATCTGTTGTTGGAGGGGACATCGGAAGAAACCGATCTGCTGATGGAAGGTCGCACGTCGATGCACGCTCCTGAAATCGACGGCAAAGTTTTTGTGAACGATTTTCCGGAAGACCAGGACCCTCAGCCCGGCGAGTTCTACCGTTGCCAGATCATGGAAGCACACGACTATGACTTGGTGGCGAGGATTGTATAGTGAGCTGTCGCTCAGAGTTCCTGTAGTCTGACTTGGCAAGAGTCTGTAACCTTCCTCAACATGCCTCGCAAGCGCACACTTAAACTTCGTTGCCCGATCTGCAAGAAAGCTGTGAAGAGCGGCGACGCGGAATTTCCCTTCTGCAGTGACCGCTGCCGCACTATCGATCTGGGCAAGTGGGCGAGCGGCGCGTATGTGATTCCATCGCCGATTACGGATGCCGAGGAGCAGATCCGAGAGAGGATGCCTGAAGACTCGGACGAGGAATCGTGAAGAATACTTGGAAGGCCGAGCGTAGCGCCCGCGTCCCGCCGGCTGTTCCAGCGCAGACTCCCCGACGAACCCCGCTCTGGGCCACGCTGGTGGCGTCGTTTTTCGGCGTCGGACGGCTGCGGCCTGGGCCGGGCACTTGGGGATCAGCGGCGGCCGTGTTGTTGTGGGCGGGGCTGGCTCATGCTCTGGCACCGTCGTCGCTTACTTTGGCCGCAATCGGGTTGGCGGCGGCGGTCACACTGATCGGCATTCCTGCAGCGACTCAGGTTGCGCGGGGATCGGGTAGAAAAGATCCGCAGTTTGTTGTGATCGATGAGGTTGCGGGCCAGTTAGTCGCGCTGATCGCGGTGCCGCTCGGATGGAAAACTTTTCTGACGGGCTTTATACTTTTCCGGATTTTCGATATCGTCAAGCCGCCGCCAGTGCGACAATTGGAGGCGATTCGGGAAGGCGCCGGGATTGTGCTGGACGACTTGGCTGCCGGACTCTACGCACTGGGAGTCATGCATCTCTTGTTGCACTTTGGCCTTCTAAGATAGTGTCTTCTAAGTAGCGCGAGTGCTTTCCTCATGGGATTTTCCGACCGCATCCTGGGCAAGAAAAACGTAAACGGCGGACCGCATATCGAGTCCGTATCGCCGATGCTGGCGCTGGCGGGGGGCGAAGTCCGCATTGCGGGCACGGGATTGCGGGCGCAGCCCTGGCAGCGTCCGCGGGTGCAGTTTGGCGATGTGGAAGGCGGAGTCGTCATCAGTTCCGATTCGTTTCTGGTCGCGCGCGTTCCGGACGGAGCGACTTCAGGACCGGTGGTGGTCGCGGCCGATGGACACGTCAGCAACGCGCAGACGGTGAAGGTCGCGGTCCCCATCGCCGAGAATCTGCATCCGGTGACCAATCCGGCGCTTGATGCGCAAGGCAACATCTATGTGACTTTCTCGGGGTCACGCGGACAAAAAGTGCCAGTCGCAATATTCAAGATCGATACCAATTACGCGGTGAAGCCGTTTGTTGCCGAGATGATGAACGCAACTTCCATAGCTTTCGATCGCGAGGGACAGATGTACGTTTCGTCGCGTCATGACGGTGCGGTCTATCGCGTGGCTCCGAACGGGACCATGACTACGTATGCGGAAGGGATGGGAGTCGCGACCGGAATTGCTTTTGACCGAAATCAGAATCTCTATGTGGGCGACCGCAGCGGCACCATCTTCAAGATTGGCCGCGACCAGCAGGTGTTCGTGTTCGCTACTTTGGAGCCGAGTGTTTCGGCTTATCATCTTGCCTTCGGACCGCAGGGCGACTTATTTGTGACGGGGCCGACTACTTCGAGCTTCGACGGCGTGCATAGGATTGATCCGCAAGGGACAGTGCATACGTTTTTCCGAGGATTGGGGCGTCCCCAGGGGCTGGCTTTTGACTCTGCGGGAAATCTCTACGTGGCGGCTTCGCTTTCCGGCAGGCGCGGCATTGTGAAGATTACGCCCGACGGCAAGGCCACTTTGGAAGTTGCGGGTCATGGACTCGTGGGGCTGGCGTTTGCTCCGGGACGAAGTGCGATTCTGGCGACTACGGATGCCGTGCATCATCTTTCGTGGAACATTCCCGGGCTGCCGCTGCTGCCGGAATAGGGCAGTACCCAGTAGCCCGTATTCAGTTCTCAGTTCTCAGAAAAGGCAACACCGTTCGACAAGTGTTCTCAGAGTTTTCCGACCAAGATCGGGGCCCGGTTTACTGAGAACTGTGTACTAGGTACTCGGAACTGCCTTCTGGGTACTGAGAACTGCCTTCATCATTTACACTTCTAGCCGTGAATGCCGAGATCATTGCGGTTGGCTCCGAGCTGCTGACGCCCTTCCGCATGGATACGAACTCTCTCTACCTGACCGAGCAAATCAATCAGTTGGGCGTTGAGGTTGTCTTCAAGTGCGTTGTCGGGGATGACCTGAGGCGCCTGGTGGCGGCCGCGCAACACGCGCTGTTTCGCTCAGAGATTGTAATTTTCAGCGGCGGCCTGGGCCCCACCGAGGATGACCTTACGCGCGAAGCCGTGGCCGAAGCGTTGGGTGTTTCATTGCGGCGCGATGAAGAGGTTCTTGCCGGAATCGAGAAGCGGTTTGAATCGCGCGGCTGGAAGATGTCGCCCAACAATGCCAAACAGGCGGACGTACTGGAAGGCGCGGTGGTGCTGCCCAATGCAAATGGAACTGCCCCGGGGCAGTGGCTGAGCGGGAAGTTCGATGGGCGCGAGCGCATTGTCATACTGCTGCCGGGACCTCCGCATGAGTTGAAGGCTTTGTTTGAGGCGGAGTGCCGCGAGCGGCTGCGGGCAAAACTTCCACCGGCGTTTCTGGCTACCCGCGTATTGAAAGTGGCCATGCTGGGCGAATCTCACGTGGATGCGCGCGTGGCGCCCATCTACAAGCGATTCAGCGACGTACAGACTACTATTCTGGCGGGAGCTGGAGAAATTCAACTTCATTTCAAATCGCGCGGCGAGACCATGGAAGCGGCGCAGGCGCGAGTCGATGAAGCGGCCGATGCGGTCGAGGAAGAACTCGATGATGCGGTCTACTCGCGGGACGGGGAGTCGCTCGAACAGATCGTCGGGTACTGGCTGCAGATGCGCAACGCGACGCTCGCGATAGCGGAATCGTGCACCGGCGGATTGCTCGGCGAGCGGATTACATCAGTGAGCGGTAGTTCGCGCTATTTTGCCGGCGGCGCCATCGTTTATTCCAATGCCATAAAAACCGAACTGGCGGGAGTACCGGCCGACATGATTGAGCGTCACGGGGCGGTGAGCCGCGAGGTGGCAGCCGCGCTGGCGGAGGGCATTCGCTATCGTTGCGAGGCGACGCTCGGCGTCGGCATCACCGGTGTGGCTGGGCCTTCTGGTGGGACTTTAGAGAAACCGGTGGGATTGGTTTTTCATGCTTTGGCCAGTGACAGCGGGACGGAAGTGATCGAGCGCAACTTCCCTGGCGATCGCAAACGCATTCGCTGGTTCGCGACCACGCTGGCGCTGGATATGGTGCGGAGGAAGTTGATGTGAACAAGAGCTTTTAGCTGTTGGCTCTTAGCTTTTAGCTTGAAACCTTTTGTGTCCGGCTGCAGTTTCGGAACCTCGACTGGAGAGACGAGTGGGAAATCGTGCCGACGGAACGGTTCCAGCTAAGAGCTAAAGGCTAAGAGCTAAGAGCTTCTCATGCGCCTTTTCGTTGCGCTCGACATCGACGATGCTGTTCGACGGCGCATTGCCGTCTTTCTCGAGGGCGTGCGCGAATTTGCTTCTGAGGCGCGTTGGGTGCGGGCCGAATCGCTGCACGTTACGCTGAAATTTATCGGAGAGCAGTCTGAGAATGAAGCTGAACGAATTAAGCTTGCTCTGGAAACGGTTGCGGCGAATCGCTTCGAGATGAACGTTCGCGGTTATGGATTTTTTCCGAGCATATGGGCGCCGCGAGTTTTCTGGGTCGGAATTGAAGCGGGTGCGGGGTTGACTTCTCTGGCGGCAACTGTGGATGAGACGCTAGCGCGACTTGGCATACCGAAGGAGGAGCATGCTTTCAACGCGCACCTTACTCTGGCGCGGGGCGCGGGAGGGTCGGGTTCGCCGCGCAGGCAAAAGGGAGATGCTCCGAACCGCAACTTTCACAAACTGCAGGAACGGCTGGCGGCTTTGCCTGCGCCGGAGTTTGGTACGATGACGGCCCATGAGTTTTTCCTATACCAGAGCCAGCTTTCGCCGGGCGGCTCAAAGTACACGAAGCTGGCGGGATTTGCTTTGCGGTAGCTTCGAACAGAGAACGGACACACTTTGCAAACGCTCCTCCTCATCGTCATTGCCGCGCTAAGCTATCTGCTGGGTTCGATTCCGTTCGGCTATCTCCTGGTACGCATCTTCCGCGGCGAGGATGTGCGGCAAAGTGGCAGCGGAAACATTGGCGCGACGAATGTGTCGCGCAAGTCCCCGGCTCTGGGAGCACTGACGCTTCTGCTCGACGCGGCAAAAGGAACCGCGGCGGTGGCATTGTCGTATGTTATCGCCGAACACCTGACCGCGATTCCGACTTACGAGGAACTGGCGTTGGCAGCTTTGTTCGCCGTTCTTGGTCACATGTTTCCAGTATGGCTGAAGTTCCACGGAGGCAAGGGAGTTGCGACCGCGTTGGGTGCATTTGCCCTGCTTGCTCCGAAGGCAGTACTGATCGCTGCTGGCTTTTTTATTGTTGTCGTCCTGATCTCGCGCTATGTTTCTTTGGGATCGATGGTCGCGGTTGCAGTTTTTCCTTTTGCGGCGGGGATCATCGGCCAGTTTTATCTTCCCTCGGGGGGACTGGCGATGATCGCGCTCGCTTCCCTGCTCATTCTTTTTAAACATCGAGACAACGCGCGGCGGCTCTGGGCGGGCACGGAGAGTCGGCTGGGAGCGAAGCCCGCATGAGCGAGATCGCGATCATCGGCGCGGGAGCCTGGGGTACGGCGCTCTCGATTGTGCTTGGCCGCAAAGAGGGTCACCGGGTTCGGTTGTGGGTTCACGAAAGAGAGATCTGCGAGGCCATCTCGCGGAAGCGCCTGAACGAGAAGTTTCTTCCCGGCCAGCGCATTCCGGATTGCGTGACGCCCTGTAACGATCTCGCGGAGGCGATTGAGGGCGCGTCCATCGTAGTCAGCGTGATGCCCTCGCAACATTGCCGCCGCTTGTTTGAGCGGATGCGCCCGCATCTACGCGCGGAAACCATGATCGTCAGCGCGGCCAAGGGACTGGAGGAAGGATCACTCTTCCGCATGACTGAGGTGATCGGGCAGGTGCTCACGAGCGGTGGCATGGCTGCGCCGCGGATCGGCGCGCTGAGCGGTCCGTCGTTCGCTCTGGAAGCGGCGCGCGGGGATCCGACAGCGATTGCCATCGCTTCGCTGGATAAAGCGCTTGCACGCACTGTGCAACAGGAGTTCAGCCACGCCAGCTTTCGCCTGTACACCAATGAGGATCCGATCGGCGTTGAGCTGGGTGGGGCGCTGAAGAACACGGTGGCCATCGCAGCCGGGGTTTGCGCGGGCCTCGGCCTAGGGCACAATTCCGTGGCAGCTTTGATCACACGGGGCCTGACGGAGATGACTCGGCTGGTGCTGGCCTGCGGAGGCCGGGCTGAAACCATGGCAGGACTCGCGGGCCTCGGCGATCTGGTGCTGACTTGCACGGGCGGCCTCTCGCGCAATCGCAGCGTCGGCGTGGAACTTGGCCGCGGGCGGCAGTTGCCGGAGATTCTCGCCGGAATGCACGGGGCGGTTGCGGAGGGAGTGTTCACGACCACTGCAGCGGTGGGACTGGCGCGGGCTCGCGGCGTTGAAATGCCTATCACCGAGCAAATGTATGCCATTCTGCACCAGGGCAGGGCTCCGCGGGAAGCAATCTACGAACTGATGACCCGCAGCAGCAAGAGCGAAGCTCTTGGGGCGTGAGGCGACGCCGGGATTGAGACTGCGGCGTTTTCGCGTTTTCTTGCCAAACCCGCGCCAGGCGCAGGTTTTCGCTGGTACTTTGGTAACGGCAGAGCTCACGGTTTTCGCCTGCGGGCGCTGCTTCCCCATTAGACTTTCATAGATACCCGTGAAATCCGCCGCCACTTCGACCGACGGCGCTCCCGCACCGAGCCAGGGGAGCGACTTGCCTGCTACCCCGCTCAATCCGGCGCGGATCCCGATTCTCTACGTCATTCTCGGCGTGCTTCTGGTGATCAGCATCGTTCCTATGTACTTCTACTCCTCTGAAGTGGAGAAGATTAACCAGGACCGCCTGAAAACCAACGAGAAGCTGCTGCAGAACACCGTGACGCGATCGCTGGCCGATGATCTTTCGCAGCGCGAGCGTTCCGTGCGCATGATGCTGGCGAATCTTTCATCGGCAATTCAGGTGGCGAGCGGCGGCGATATTGGCAACAAAAACATTGAAGCGCCGGAGCTGCGCGCGCTGCTGGAAAACTTTGTGTCGTCCTCTGACGTGGTCGCCTATGCGACGCTGCTCAATTCCGAGGCAAAAGGAATTTCTGCGTCTGCTGGTCACATTGCGCCCGATGCTTTTCTGCAGCGGGAGTTGCAACATGCCTACGACGCAGCCCGCGACGGCCGCGCTTACAACGGGCAGGCGCTGCAAGTGGAGGATGGCAAGTCGGAGCGGACGGTGGTGCTGGTGAGCAGTCCGGTCAGCTACGGCGGGCGTTTTCTGGGCATGGTGGGCGCGGTCGTGGATCTGCAATTCCTGATTCGGCGGCTGCAGGAGGTGAAGGCGAGCGGCGGCGGTCTGATTCCCTATGTGGTGGATGCGCAGGGCCGACTGGTAGCCGCTGGCACTCCGCAATATGTGACGGGCCAGGACATGAAGAGCCTGGAGATCGTCCGCAATTTTGTGGATGAGGGCAACAAGACGCAGGTGGTTGCCACCAACGAATTCAATGTGCAAGAGGGCGGGAAAGACGTTGAAATGCTCGGCACCTACAGCCCGGTTACTACACTCGATTGGGCGGTGGTGGTGCAGAAGCCGCAATATGAAGCCTATGCGGGAGTTGCCGAGATGCAGCGCACGGCGCGCCTGCTGGCGCTGCTGGCTGTGCTGCTGAGCATTGGCGTAAGCATTTTCGCGGCCCGCAGGATCACCAATCCCCTGCAAATTCTCACCCAGTCTGGGCGCGCGCTGGCGCGGGGCGATTTTTCCCAGAGGGTCCACTTGCGAAGCCGCACTGAAATCGGCGAACTGGCTGCGACCTTTAATACCATGTCTCAGGAACTCGAACATTTCGTTGAAGATTTGAAACGAGCGGCAGAAGAAAACCGCGCCCTGTTTCTCGGGTCGATCCAGATGCTGGCCGGCGCGGTTGACGAAAAAGATCCCTACACCCGCGGCCACTCTGACCGGGTCACGCGCTACTCGCTGATGATTGGCAAGGAAATGAACTTGCCAGCCGCCTTCATGGAAACCCTGCAGATTTCAGCGCAGCTCCACGACGTGGGCAAGATTGGGATTGAAGACCACATCCTCAAGAAGCCGGGAGCGCTTACCGCGGAAGAGTTTGAGGTCATGAAGACGCACACAACGAAGGGCGCCAATATTCTGCGCCCGGTGACCCAGTTGGCGGAGATGCTTCCGGGCATTGAACTGCATCACGAAGCGCTCGACGGACGAGGGTATCCCTACGGCCTGCAGGGAGATCAGATTCCGCTGCTGGCGAAGGTTATCGCGGTGGCCGATACGTTCGATGCGCTCACTACCAATCGCCCTTACCAGCACGCCCACACTCCGGAAGAAGCGTTGAAAATAATTCAGAATCTGGCTGGGAAGCGGCTTGATCCCGAGCCGGTGGCAGCCTTGCTCGCGGTTTACGGACGCGGCGAAATCCGCATCCAGCGTTTCTCGATTAAACGGCCGGTGGCCGCCGTGGAGGGATCCGCTGCCGCCGCCGCTCCTGCTCCGGCGTTGGCCGCCCCGGAAGACGCCAACCTCGAACGAACTCGCGTCTAACCTGCATTAATCCCTGCTTCGCCCGCCGAACGCGGTCTACGCTCCCGACCGCTATAATCGAATCTGGGATTCCTCATGATTCAGACTTTGTTCGGCAGCACGGAAGAAAAGAAAACTGGACTCTTCGAGCGCATGAAGCAGGCGGTCACGCGTACGCGTGAAAACCTCGCTGAGCGCATCGAGGAGGTGGTTGCATTCGGCAAGGAAATAGACCGCAATACTCTTGATGATCTGGAGGCCACGCTGATTGGCGCGGATTTGGGCTCCACGACTACGCAGGAAGTGCTGGGCAAGCTGCGTGACAGGGCCGACCGCAAACAGATTAAGGACGTGCAGGAGCTAAAACGCCTGCTGAAAGAAGAATTGCTGGCGATTCTGAATGCGGCGAATACGCGGCCTGTCCAAAAAGTAGAAGGCACTCCAGAAGTGATTCTGGTGGTTGGCGTGAACGGAACCGGAAAGACCACAACCATCGGCAAGCTGTCGCAGGTGTTCCGGTCAAACGGCAAGAGCGTGCTGCTGTGTGCCGCGGATACTTTTCGCGCGGCGGCGATCGAGCAACTGGAGATCTGGGGCACGCGGACCGGCACGGAAGTGATTAAGACCAAACCCGGCGGCGATCCCGCAGCCGTGTTGTTCGACGCCTTGCAGGCGGCGACAGCGCGGAAAACAGACTATGTGATCGTCGACACCGCCGGCCGGCTGCATACCAAGACCAGCCTTATGTCTGAACTGGAGAAGATGCGGCGCACTGCGCAACGCATCATTCCGGGGGCGCCGCACGAAACTCTGCTCGTCATGGACGCAACCACCGGGCAAAACGGTTTACAGCAGGCTCGCTTGTTCACGGAATCGGCGGGCGTGACCGGGATCGTGCTGACCAAGCTCGACGGCACCGCCAAGGGCGGAGTCGTGGTCGCTATCTCGCGCGAGTTGGGATTGCCGGTGCGGTTTGTGGGCGTGGGTGAGAAGGTTGGAGACCTGCTGCCGTTCGATCCGAAAGAATTTGTGGATTCGCTGTTCGAATAAATCTGTTTCACCACGGAGACACCGAGGCACGGAGAAGAGCTTTGGGGCCTGTTTCCGTGTGGCTACGAGTCTCCGAGGTGCATCTGCTTTGTCCCGTCTTTCTAGAATGCCGGACCACGCCACTGACGAGCAATTCCTGAGGCGCGCGCTGGATTTGGCGCGCCAGGGCATTGGACTGGCGTCGCCGAATCCACACGTCGGCGCGGTCATTGTCGATCCCGAACGGAACATCGTAGGTACGGGTGTTTACACCTACGAGGGAACGAAACACGCCGAAGTTCGCGCCCTCGAACAAGCCGGCGCCAAGGCCTGCGGAGGCACGCTCTATATCAATCTTGAACCGCACTCGCACCAGGGCCGCACCCCTCCGTGCACTGACGCTCTGATCGCCGCTGGGATTCATCGCGTAGTCGCATCTATGCCCGATCCTAATCCGAAAGTGAGTGGAAAGGGTTTTCAGAAGCTGCGCGCGGCCGGCGTTCACGTAGAAGTTGGAGGACTAGAGCCGGAAGCCCGTTATTTGAACGAGGCCTTCGCGCGCCACATCCGCGACGGCGTTCCGCTCGTGACTCTGAAGTCTGCCATGACGCTTGATGGCAAGATCGCTCCTCCACCGGGCACGGCGACAAAGCGCGAGGCCGGCACTCCTGCCGGCGGATGGATCACAGGAGAAGCGGCGCGTGCCCACGTGCAGGAACAGCGCCACCAGAGCGACGCGATCCTGGTCGGCGTGGGAACGATTCTCGCGGACGATCCGTTGCTCACCGATCGCAGCGGAAACCCGCGGCGCCGCCCCCTGTTGCGGGTCGTTCTCGATTCCCGCTTGCGCCTGCCGTTGGAGTCGCGTCTGGTGCAGAGTGTCGGGAAGGAAGGCTCGGGGAAAAGCGATGTGCTGATTTTCTGCTCGTCCGGCGACGAGGAAAAAAAACGTGAACTGGAGGCTCGCGGCATTCAGGTCGAGCAGCTCCCAGCCGCTCAATCGGAAGGTCGTCCCGATATTCATGCGGCTCTGCGCCGCCTGGGAGAACTTGAAATCACGAGCGTGATGATCGAAGGCGGAGCCGCGGTGAATGGGACTGCGCTGGCTTCGGGAGTGGTCGACAAAGTTTTTCTCTATTACGCTCCGAAGATTTCGAGTGGCGAGGGATCAATCCCGTT
Organism: uncultured Acidobacteriaceae bacterium; assembly: GCA_963827005.1. GTDB lineage: Bacteria > Acidobacteriota > Terriglobia > Terriglobales > Acidobacteriaceae > Sulfotelmatobacter. The sequence goes on along the minus strand of CAWGZD010000001.1, from coordinate 274,547 downwards.
TGCCACCAACCTGCGCCGCAAGGATGAAATCCTCCTGGTAAAAGCATATCCGCCTGCATCGTTTCGAAGACGACTTCGCCGTCGAGGGGTACCTGCGCTCATCCGATACGACGTTCCAGGTGTAGTGGGTTTATGATATTCCGTTGCCTATCGAGGTTCTCATGTTCACTGGCATCGTTGAAGAAGTAGGACGCATCGCTGGCATCGAGCAGCGCGGCGAGAATCGCCGCATCACCATTGCCGCGGCAGATGCTCCCAAGGAATTGAAGACCGGCGACAGCGTCGCGGTCAGCGGAGTGTGCCTGACTGCGCTCGACATCAAGCCCGGCTCGTTCTGCGCCGACCTGGCGCCGGAAACCTGGGGGCGCACGTCTTTCTCGCGCATACACGATGGTGCGCTGGTCAACATCGAGCTGCCTATGAAAGCCGACGGCCGCTTTGGCGGGCACATCGTGCAAGGTCATGTGGATGGTGTCGGCAAGCTTATCGCTCTGGAACGCATCGCTGACTCTGAAAATTGGTGGCTGAGCATCGAATTGCCTCGCGACGTGGAGAAATACACGGTCTACAAGGGTTCCGTTTGTATTGAAGGCATCAGCCTCACAGTCGCGAAACTCGAAGACAGAATCTGCACGGTCGCCATCATTCCGCATACGGTGGAGATGACGAATCTGAAATCGCTCAAGCCGGGCGATCCAGTCAATCTCGAGGCTGATCTTGATCGCGAAGTATGTGGAGAAGATGATGAAAGGCGATGCTGCTGAAAGTTCGCTCACTGTGGAGGAATTGGTGCGGCAGGGATTTTGAAACGTGACTATGCCGGACGTTGCGATGGCGAACATTCCAGGTCTATGCGGCGACTGCAGCCACGCTCGGCTGATAGTATCGGACCGAGGCTCGACATTCCTGCAGTGCCAACTATCATTCACCGATCCGCGCTTTGCGAAGTATCCGCGGCTCCCTGTGCTCATCTGTGCGGGCTACGAAGCGCAGCCGCACTCATCCGCCGAGATGTAAAGTTCCAGCGGGCAAGTAGATTCTGATCGCGTAGCAACTGCCTGCTAGCATCCCACCACTTTCAGTTCGTCCAACTGCAGGAACTCCTGCACGATCGGCTCCGTGGGATTTTTCCATCTCCGCATAGGTTCCGAAGAAAATCGCCTTGCCCTCGTAAAGGAAGACGACGCGGTCGGCCAGCTTCTGGGCAAGTCGCATGTCATGCGTGACCACGATGCTGGTCAGGTTCAGCTGCAGCTTGAGGCGCTTGATGAGATCGCCGAGCAGTTGCGCCATCAGCGGATCGACCATCGTGGTCGGCTCGTCGTAGAGCACGCATTCCGGCCGCGCCGCCAGCGCCCGGGCAATGGCCACCGAGCGCTTCATGCCGGTCGAGAGATCCGAAGGCAGCAGGTCGCGCATCTCCTGCACGCCCACCATGTGCAGCAGGCCGTCGACGATCTGGTAAATCTGCTCCTCCGACAACTCCCTGGTTTCGCGCAGGGGAAACGCCACATTCTCGCCGACCGTGAGCGAATCAAACAGCGCCCCGTTCTGAAAAACCATGGTGACTTTCTTTCGGATGGCTTCCATCTGGTCTTCTGTAAAGTCGGTGATGTCTTCGCCGGCGACGATCACGCGGCCGGAATCCGCCTTGAGAAAGCCCATGAGGAGTTGCAGCGAAACCGATTTTCCCACGCCGCTGCGCCCCAGGATGCAGACGGTCTCGCCCGGCATGACGTTGAAGCTGACTCGATCGAGCACGCGATTCTCGCCGAAAGCTTTGGAGACTTCGCGGAACTCGATGTAAGGACGCTGGACGGGATCAGGCATTGGTTGGCTCTCGATAGTCAGGTTTCGGTGCAGCCGTCAAGCCCTTCGCGGCTGCGCGTCCAATTCCTCGGGCGTGTTCAGGTTGCGAAAGATGCGGACGAAAATCCAGCGTCTTCCAATTCTTCTTCCTCGATCACTCGGGTGTCGAACCTCATCGAACAAGCGGTCGATCCTGTTTTGTCCGGCACGCAATGCATTCTCGGCCACGTCCGGCAAATTCCCGCCGGTAAATAGCACATAGCGGCTGCCGGCGCCCGCCAGCGAGTGGACACCACCACATGCGCCTCGGGCACGCTCCGCGCCTGGCTGATCAAGTACTGCAAGAACTGCAGCGGAAATAAACGGCATGTCCACGGCCAGCATCAGGTTCAATTCAGCCGGGAACTTCGCAACGCCGAATGAATTCCGCCCAGCGGTCCGCAGTCACGAAATATATCTTCCACCACCGGAGCGAACGGCGCAAATTTTTCCTGACTTCCTACGATGCGCACGTCAGGTGTAACGGAGCGGGCCAGGCTGAGCGCCCGCTCCAGCAGGATGCGCCCATCGTATTCCACAAATGCCTTGTCCGTGCCCATGCGCGTGCTCTTGCCACCGGCCAGGATGAAGGCCGCCACCCTGCTCCCAGGGCCGTTTTCCATGCCGCGATCATACACTTTCACTTTGCCGGAACGCCGCGAGAGCTTCGGTAACCTTGTCTGCCAGCGCCGTCTTTCAGCCACCAGAAAACTTTCCACAGCGTAAATACTTGCATCAACTCAGGTTGCCTTGCGGTTCACGCCGTGACTGACACGAAAGTAACCTACCCAAGAATCCTACTCCGGGAGATGATGGGTTTCGGGCGCTGCCTCAGGTCCAGAAGTACCCATCATGCCGCAGAAAATCATGGACGTTCTTATGCTCGGGCGCTGCTCCCACGAGTTCTCCTGGCCACGGCGGGGAACTGACGGAGACTACTATCAAGTTTGTCTGCTGTGCGCCGCCGAGTACCAGTATGACTGGACCACGATGCGCCGCACTCAGCGTGTGGAGCATGCCAAGCCTGACACCGTCATCCGGCGCAGCCACACGCGGGAGAAACGGCCCTCCTGGACGCCGCGCGCGCGCCGCCTGAAGCTCGATGTGGCGCTTCGCTATCGTGTCAACAGCACCAGCACTTGGCATGAGGGCACCATCGATAACCTCAGCCAGAGCGGGCTGCTGTTTCATGGGCCGCAGCAGTTGCCGGTCAACGCTCTGATCGAAATGGTCTTTGAGATGCCGGAAGAAATCTCAGGCCAGAAGAACCGCAATGTGCTCTGCCAGGGCCGCGTGATGCGCTCGAGGAACAAGCCGGGCAAAGAAGCCCAGGCCAAGGCCCAGGACGACGATCAGGATACCGACGCCGACTCGGGGCTGCTGGCCGCCTCCATCGTTGACTACAAGTTCATCCACTAGAAATATCCGCCCCACGAGCTGCCTTTAGATTCGCCGCGCGGATTCGCTTCGTCGTACACTTTGAAGGCACGGTAGCGCTTCACCTCATGCCTCCATTCACGGCGATGCTTCACACAAGGAACGACGCTCTGCGCCTGGGGCGAGCCCTGGAAATGCTGCTTCCGTGCAGTGAGATCCTGGTAGTAGACCATAACTCTGCCGATGGCACGCGCCGCATCGCGCGCGAATACGGAGCCCGCGTCGTCACCGCAGACAGTTCGACCTCGAACCGCTATTTCGCCTTGGCACGCCACGACTGGATTCTCTGCATGCAGCCGGGGGAATCGATCACCGAGGGTCTGCAGGCAAGTCTGTTCGAATGGAGTGCGCTGCCCGGTGGCGAAGTTGCGGCCGATGGCTCGGCCTATTCCGTCTTCGTACGCGAGCAGGCGGGAGGACATTGGCTCGAGCATCCTGCGCCTGAGACCCGGCTTGTCCCCCGCGGCTGGAACCGCTGGCAAGGCCGGCTGCCGGCTCATGATCCTTCCGCGCTAACCCTGCAAGGGAACCTGTTGCGCTTTACCCTGCCCTGACTTTACCTAGCCTGGGGGAAGCTCGCCGAATGGCCGATCGCAGCTGTCCATGCTTCTGGCCCGCTATTGTCCGCATGGACAGTGACTTCAGTACCTTAGTCCTCCCTGCCCTGGTCGACTTATAATCCACTCAAGAACCTGTGATATCTGCGTTCTCAGGAGGATGTGCGCGCTGGGTCGCGCTCGCATCTTTCCAAAGAACGCCACGAGACTCAGTGGATCCGTTTCTTGCATCTTCGATTTTCGTCCTGGGGCTGGCCTTCGGCAGCTTTCTGAACGTGTGCATCTATCGCCTGCCCCTTGATCTGTCAGTGGTGACGCCCCGTTCGGCCTGTCCCCGCTGCCGGAAGCCCATTGCGTTCTATGACAATTTGCCGGTCCTCAGCTGGCTGCTGCTTCGCGGCCGCTGCCGCAACTGCAAAGCCGCCATCTCGCCGCGCTACCTCTTCATCGAGCTGCTCACAGCCGCGCTCTTCCTCGGCTGCTACGCGTATTCCGGCCTTACCTTCGCCACGTTGAAATACTGCGTCTTTGGATTTCTTCTGCTCGGCCTTATCTTCACCGATGCCGAAACCAAGTTGCTGCCGGATAAGCTCACGCTCTCCGGACTGGGCTTAGGCCTGGTCTTCAGTCTGCTGGTTCCGGTGCGCGATATGGCTTCTCAGTTCCTACCGGGCATGCTGAACCTGCCGGTCAGCGCCAGCCTGGCCGCACCCTTGTTTTCGCTGCTCGATTCCCTGCTGGGTGCAGCCTTGGGCGCTTCGTTCATCTATGGCGCGGGAGCCGTCTACCTGCGCTGGCGCGGGGCGGAAGGGATGGGCTTCGGCGATGTGAAGCTGATGGCCATGGTCGGCGCGTTTCTCGGCATGAAGCTCACAATTTTCACTATCTTTGCCGCTTCGCTTGCCGGCTCCATGTTCGGCCTCACTACGGTGCTCGTGGTTTGGATCAAGCGTACTCACCGGTTTACCCGCCGGTTCGCCACCTTGCAGGCTGCGCAACGCCGGGGATGGCGATCCGCGCAGATGGTCTACCGGAACTATCAAATGCCTTTCGGAGTTTTCCTGGGCAGCATGGCTTTGCTTGCTCTGTTCGTGGGCAACCAGTTCTTGAACTGGTATGGGAGGTTCTGGTGGTAAGGCTGTTGGCCAATCCGCTGGTCATGCGCGCTGCGCTGGTGATGATCCTGGCCGTCGGCGCCTTCGTGTTTGCCGTGTGGGTGATTCGCGGCTTGCGGCGAAATATTGCCGCCGAGTCCGATCTCGATTCCGCCGCCGCACCCACGCTGGAGACTTTACCTCTGCATCTCTATAACACCGTCATCCAGCAACTGAAGCAGCAGAAGCACGAGCTACAGGTGCAGACTCTGGCCGAACAGCGCCGGGCTCGCACCACGGAGAACTTCAGCCAGGCCGTGCTCTCCAATCTTTCCTCCGGCGTGCTGGTGTTCGGCGTTAATGGGTTGGTGAAACAAGCGAACCCCGCCGCCAAAGACATCCTCGGCTTCCATTCCCCCTCGGGCATGAGCGCGGAGGATATTTTTCGCAGCGCCGTCATCTGCTCCCCGGACTCTTCCGCAGCCGGCGATGGGCAAGCGAATTCGCCCGGGCGGCTCACAGAAGAGGTTCAGGCCGTGTTGCGCGAAGGCAGCAAGTGCCGCCAGCTCGAAGCCGACTACAGCACTCCTGCTGGCAACAAGCTTCGCATCGCGGTCACGGTTTCACCCGTGCCCGCCGTCGATGGCAGCCTGCTGGGAGCCGCTTGCCTGATCAGCGACCGCAGCGAGTTCGAGCGCATTCGCGAGCAGCAACAGCTGCACGTTGAAATCTCGGCTGAAATGGCGCTGCAGTTACGCACCTCTTTGACCACGATCGCCGGTTACGCCCAACAGTTGGCGCGGAACCGCGATCCTGACCTGGCTCCGCAGTTGGCCGCGGACATCGCCAGCGAGGCTGCCCAACTCGACCGCCACATTGGAGGATTTCTATCCGACAAGCGCACGGCCGCGGTAGCAGCAACCCGCGCCAGCGCTGCCGGTTACAACATTTAAGGATCGCGAAGGAACTTTAAAGATCGCGACAGAGAAAGATTGCGGCTGTTACTGAAGAAGGATCACTACTGAAAAAGATCGGAACTGAAGATCGAGCGAACGCAAGCACCCGAGGATGAACCTATGAAACGCATCACCTGCATCGGATTCGTATTCGCGCTGTTTACAGCCCTGCTGGCTCTTCCGGCAGCAGCGCAGACCTCATCGGCTCCGCAGTCCTCATCGGCTGCACAGGATCAGGCGCTCGGCGACTATGCCCGCAAGATCCGCAAGGATCCAGCCGCGCCCAAGCCCAAGCCCAAGGTATTTGACAACGATAATCTTCCTACCGACGACAAGCTCTCCATCGTGGGCGCGCAGACGGCCGCGAATGCCCCAGGCGCCGCTCCGGCTGACGACAAGGCCGCCGCCGACGCCAAGCCTGCCGAAGATGACAAGGCCAAGAAGGAAAAGGAGTGGAAAAACTGGCAGGACAAAGTGACCACGCAGAAGGATCAGATTGACCTGGCCAGCCGCGAACTCGACGTGCTGCAGCGCGAATACCAGATCCGCGCCGCCGCTATGTATGCCGACGCCGGCAACCGCATCCGCAACTCAACCGAGTGGGATAAGGCGGACGCCGACTACAAGCAGAAGATCGCCGACAAAACGAAGGCGCTCGAAGACGCCAAGCAGAAACTCTCAGATATGCAGGAAGAGGCCCACAAGGCCGGAGTTCCTTCTTCCATGACTGACTAGCGTGACTGATTCGTAGCACTCGTTCGCAAATCGTCTGAAACTCAAGCAGGCCTCTTCGCAGAGGCCTGCACGTCTTTCCGCGCTGCTCGGGCCATTCCCTCGATTTCCTTCGGAGACTTTCGCCTCTAACTCCCGGGAAAGCGGCAATGTTAAACTTCCAGTCTCTGCCGCACTTCCGTCGCAGTTTGTCTTACGACCCGAGGAGCCAAGAACCATGAAGATATGCTTCGGAATACTTGCGTCGTGTCTGATTGCAGGCTTGGCGGGGGCCCAAACGGCGCCACCTGCGGTCTCGGGCGCATCCTTCAACGGCATGTACGCCGCCCAACTTCCCAGTGCGGGCTATGACATCGATCCCTCCGGCGCCGTAGGGACGAAGCAGTTCATGGAATACGTGAATACTTATTACCAAGCTTACAGTAAAGAAGCGCCTTACACGCCGGTGTGGTCGACCCCACAGCCTTTTACTACCCCCTTTGCCGGACTCTCCAACTGCTCTGAGATTACCGGAGACGGCGAGATTCTATTCGACCATCTGGCCTCGCGGTGGGTGCTCGGCGCGCACACTTCCATCCCGAATAATTATTACTATTGCATCGCCGTTTCGAATACCGACGACCTCTCTTCTTCCACGCTGGCCTGGCACGCCTACGAGATTGCGCTCGATCCCATCATGGGCAAAAACTCCGAGGGAGATTACTGGTTCCCCGACTGGCCAAAGCTCGGCACCTGGGCGGACGCGTACTATCTGACCATCGACCTCAACGACATCAGCAATAATTATCAGGAAGTCGGAGTCGTGGCGTGCGCTCTCGATCGTACGAACATGCTCACCGGAGGCTCGCCCCGCACGCAGCAGTGTTTCACTAATCCCACAACCGTGACCGGAGCCCTCTATCTGGCTCACAGCCTGATTCCCGCCGATATCGACGGCACGACCGCTCCGCCGGCGGGCCGCGAAGAGTATTTTGTCAGCATCGAGAATCCGACAAACAACGGAACGGCCACGACCTCCAACTCATTTAACCTTTGGGCTTTTCATGTGGACTGGAACACGCCCACTAACTCCACGTTTACCCTAAGCACGATCCGCGAGGCGCCCTACACTCCCGGTTGCTACAATGCGCTCCGCGTGACTCAAACCGTCTGCGTGCCTGAACCATCCTCGGCCACAACCGGAAACTACGTCGACTCCGTCGGCGACCGCTTCATGCCCCGCTTCTCTTACCGCAACTTCGGCACCTACGAATCGTTTCTGGTCAGCCATACCGTCCAGGTCGGGACCAGCCCCAGCCAGCAGACAGGAATCCGCTGGTATGAACTTCGCGGCAGCGGCACGCCATCGCTCTATCAGGACGGCAACGTCAGCTTCGATTCAACTACGTTCCGCTTCATGCCCAGCATGACGCAGGATCACAGCGCGGACGCCATGGTCGGGTATAGCGTCTCCAGTCCCACGGTTCACCCCGGCATTCGCGCAGCCACGTGGAATCTGCAGACCGGCACGAAACCGAATGAGATCGTCATCCTCAAAGGCGTGGCCGATGACGAAAGCGATTCAAAGTGGGGAAGCTACACCAGCATGACGGTCGATCCGGTCAATGACTGCACCTTCTGGTACACCAACGAATATTTTCCTAAGAACCAGACGGGCACCACCATCAACTGGTACACCCGAATCGCGCACTTCAAGATCTCCACCTGCAAGTAGGCGTAAAATCAGCCGGCGTTCCGCTGTCATCCTGAGCAAGCGTTCTCTGCGCCGCGAAGGATCTGGGCGAGCCGCGCGAGGCGTCGCGTCTTTTGCGACGCAAGAATCGCGCGTCTGGCTCGCCTCCCTGTCAAACTGCACCATCACCGGCTTGCTCCATGCTTTCGCGTAGCCTGCGAATCTGCTTCGCGTGGTGCACCCCATGCACCAGATGAAACTTTCTCCACTGCGCCGCGGTCAAAGGCCCCAGGATGGGATGATCGAGCAAACGGCTGCCCCCGCCGAACCGGATTTCACACTGCGCGATGATCGCATCCATCTCCACGATCTTCGCCCCCACCTCGCTTCTTACGGTCTCCGCCGGCAAGCCTCTCGGCACTGTGTTTCCGGGCGCTTTGCGTCCTTTGGGCATGTGCCCGAATCCCAGGACCACTAGAATCCGCATACGGTGCCTCATCGAGGCCCGGCCCGCCAGCGGTTTGCCCGCTTCCATCAACCTCGTGAATCCCTTGATCGTTCCGGTGTAGGTCAGGTAGAGATGTTCCAGCACCTCGGCCGCACTCCATTTCTCGGCGGGATGCCAGCTCAATTGTTCGCTCGACATGCCGTCGGCCGCCGACTCCACAGCTTGCTTCAATTTTTTCAGGTGGGAATCCATCGCACTACTCCCGCGTTTCCGCACGCTTCAGGTAGAATGTTGCGCGACAATCAAAGCATTCAATTTATAACAGGAAGGTCGCCATGAAGATGGGGGACTTCGTTCGGCCAGAGGCTGCTGTTATCGCTGCCGCCGTTGAAGAAGCGAATAGAACCAAGACTTTGAAAGCGGAGCGACGCCGGGGCCGTGCCCGAGCGACAACCGCTTTCGCGGCTGCTCTCGCGATTCTCGCGCTGCTCGTGAGCTGCGACTCGAGCAAAACCAACTCAGCCCCAGCCAAGCCGGAGGTTAAGCCTCCGGAACTGCTCACGGGACGCTCGGCTTTTTACAAGACTTTTATCGCCGCCCGAAATTATGCTGCAGACGTAAAACCCTTCCGCATCGAGTCAACCCCCTCAAGCGAGAGCAATGGCCAGGATGGCAAGTCAACCATCTGGCGGGCCAGCTATGCCTCCGCCACGCAACACGGCGTGAAGCCTTTCTTCTGGTCCGGCAGCAACCTGCCGGATGCTCCATCGCGCGGCGTGTCACCCGGCAACGAAGATGTTTACAACCCCAGCAACGCCTCTACTCAGGTTTTTGATCCGGCCTTTCTGAAAGTGGACACCGACCAGGCTTTTACCGAGGCGCAAAAGCACGGTGGCGACAAGGAACTCGAGAAGGATCCCGCCACCCCGGTGATCTACATTTGCGATTGGAACCACAATACCAACGAACTGGTCTGGCATGTCATCTATGGCGCTTCTCGAGAAACCGCCAGGCTGACGGTCGCTATCAACGCCACGAGCGGCGCATTTATCCGCGTGGAGAAATAGATTCAGGGTCGCTCGTTTCTGGACGCTGGCCGCCCGAAGCAAAATAAAACTGAACCTCCCCAGCTTGGATTGCTGACCGGCCCCCCTGCCGAAGCTGAACCAGCAAACCTTGCAACAGCGGCAGGACGCCGCCTGAGGGTTTAACTGTATTGCCAGCGTAACGGAATTGCCCGATGTTACTTATACATTGTTAAAGCAGTAGGGCCATGCAGTGATCTTTGGCGGTATGGAGGCTGGTCGTTGCCCAGACATGCAGATCCCGAACTCGAACAGCGCATCCTGGACGCCGCCTGCCGGCTCTGGTCGCGGGGAGGCGAAAAGTCTCTCACCATGCGCGGCGTCGCCAAAGCGGCCGGCACTACTACTCCCACCGTTTACGAGCGTTACCAGGACCGCGACGACATCCTTCGCGCCGTCCGCATCCAGACCCGGGTCGAACTCTTCGCCACCCTGAGCCGCACTCGCTCCCTGACCCAGGCTTGCCAACGCTACCTCGAGTTTGCCCTCGATCATCGCCACGCCTACGAAGTTCTCTTCGACGGATTCGCGCAGCCTCCATCCCTCCACGAACCCTGGCCTTCTTTTAATCTCATGCGCCTGCGTCTAGCTCAGCGACTGGGAGGCACTCCCCGCAACAACACTCGACTCATGCTCTCGGTGTGGTCGCTGATGCACGGCACCGCTATGCACCTGATCCGTGGAGGTGTCGCCGGGCCGCTGCGCGCCCAGATGATCCACTCCTGCCTGGATGCGGTTGAGGCTATCGTCGCCCATGCGGCGCGTACCAAAGGCAAGGCAAACTCCGGCCCGAAGTGGCCTGCCAATCTGATTCTGGGAGAAGCTGCTCACAGCAAGGTAAACAACGGAGAGAACCACGTCAGCCCACGGCACGCTACCAGGCAGATTAATCACTCGAAACTAAAACCTGCGGCTCGATCGCGAGCCAGCCGTGCCCTCAAATAAGACCACTGGGTTGCCGCTACTGCATTGGCTTCGGCGCCTGCGTTTGTGCGGTCAACCGGTTAATCGCCTTCTGCGCTTCTGAGGCCTGTGGGCCGTGGGGCAGTATCTTCAAATAGCTCTGGTACTCGGCAAGTGCGTCGTCCGGGATGCCGAGCTTCTCCAGACATTCAGCCAGCTTGATGGTCGCCACGGCGTCGTTGTCTTTGTAGCGCAGTGCCTCGCGGTAACGATCCTCAGCAGCGCGGTAGTTCTTGCGCCTGAAGTAGAAATCGCCGACCTCAACGCTTTTGGCGGCCTTGTGCGGATCGAAAGTATGAAACTCACTGATCCCACCGCTGCCTAGCGACGACGCTTCGGCCTCAGCCAGCGCTGCTGAACTCTGCGGATGCACCTTGGCGTCGTCCGCCGGCGGGTTCAAATCGACCTGCGTATCTTTGCTCGAACTGTCGCCGGTGCCTGACAAATCGTCAGCTTCCACGCGGTCCGAGCGGGGCGGCGTAAGGTTCGGTGCCTTCGGTTTCGCCGCATCAGGTGTCGCCGGAGCGGAATTCGCCGGCTCATCCTCAGGAAAAGTATTGTCGCGACTCAACCCGGAAGCGTCTTGATTGTTCGAAGAAGAGGCTGGCGGCTTCGAGGGCGGTGCCGGATTCTGCTGCGCCCACGCTGCGCCGCTCAATCCCAATAGCAAACCCAAGTACACCCAACGCTGCATGGTCTTATTTTACCCCTGTGCCCCGGACGTTGGAAGCCTTCTGAACGGCGGCAGTAAATCGTAGACAAAAATAGGCCGCTCAAGAGGGGGAGTCTTGAACGGCCTTGTCGAACCTCTCCGGTGTGGAGGGCGAAACTTATCTCTTGCGATTCCATCGACCCGACTACAGCGACAATTACAGCGACGAAGGATTGCTCTGCGCCGGCGTCGTTGTCGGTTGCGTCGTATCACCCACCGTGTTGGTCATGAGACGGACATCGACGCGACGGTTGTCGGCGCGGCCGGCCTTGGTCTTGTTCGTCTCCAGCGGCTTGTCCTTGCCCAGGCCAATGACGTAAATCTTGTAGGCGGGCACGTTGTACTTCGAGGCCAGATACTGGATCACCGAACTCGCGCGGCGCTGGCTCAAGTCGTAGTTGTAATCAGCCGAGCCCACGGAATCCGTGCTGCCTTCGAGCGCGATAATGTAGCCCTTGGTGCTGGCGATCGTCCCGGCCAACTGGTCCAATGCCTCTTTGGCAGCCGGCGTCAGATTGTCCCGGTTGAAGCCAAACTTTACTGAGGTCTCAGCCACCGGACGGTAGTTATCCAGGTTGGCCACCGTGTTGGTCAGCACGCCCACGCGGCCGTTGGCTGCGTCAGCCATCTGCTGCGCCGAGGCTGCGGATTGGCCAGCCGCCTGCGCCTTCTGCTCCACGTCCGCCGTCTTGGCGTTCACGGCCGCGATACCGGCCTGCGCTCGGGCATCAACGTCCTTGATGTCCTTGCTGTTCTTCGCCGTCATGTCATCGAGTTCGTTGGTTTTGTTGATCAGCGGCGTGGTCTGTTGCTTCACATAGTTCTTGCTGGTGCAGCCGACCGTCGCCGCCATGCTGACTGCCAGGAAAATCGTTAACGAAGTGCGAGTCATATTGGAAGAGGCTCCTTAGATTCTTGTCTCAGCGTCATCGGGTTTCCCCGCGGGCGGAATACTGCTGTCTTGCAGGCCCTGGGAGATTTTGAAAGCTTACAAGTCCCGCCTCTACTTTTGCACGGGACGTGCCAGTTCCCCATGCGGGAATCACCACGATAAGTATATACGTTTTCAACCATTTGCGGTCAAAGGATTACTAAAGGTCCAAAACCATGAGGGCCTTAAGTAACGCAAACCCCACACAGGGGGTGGAAATTTTATACAGTCGGGTTCAGGCTCTGCGCGGCATTCTAGAGGTGCCCCAGACGTGGGGATTGCGCCTCCGATGGGCAAATGCGAGCGACAAATGCAAGAGTATGCGAAGCAATATTGCGAAGGCCCCGACCCTTCGCTATGATTCCCACCATGAAGGCCGCCCCTATCGTCTTCTTCTGCTGCCTGTTCGCACTCCCTCTATTTGCCCAGAGTGATCAAAGCACGCCCGGCACTCAGGATCAGGAAAACGGCTCTGCGGAAAGTCCACAGCAGCAAGACTCCACGCTGTCGCCGCATTGCCATCTCCAAGCGCCGCGGCCATTCGGTATCGCCGGCATTGGAATTGGAATCGAGCCGGCAGAGAGAGCGAGGATTCGAGCAGAAGGAACTCAAAACGGCCCGCGTCCGGTAACCAACGAGCAGCTCTACTCGCGGTATTTTCGTTACGTGGCGGGGCGGGACGGCTGTTTGGCTAGTGGCGTTTCGCCGGATTCGCTGGCGGACCGCTTCCCAGATCCTTATCCCGGCAGCATGAATGAAAATCAACGCGACGTCGTGACGCTCGTAGCTAACGATTGGCTTCAGACTTGGCGAGACTCGATACAAACCTCCGCGCCACCCACGGTTGCCATGATGGGACCTCCGGCTACGTGGGCGCAATTGCAAGAAGTGAAAGAGCGCAGGCAGCACCTCGATGACTTGATCGACCAGCGGGCAAAAGTGATGGAGTCCCGTTTGCAAAGCCTGCGGCTGGCCTTGGGCAAGGCCACTTTCGCTGCCCTCGATGATTATGCGCACGGACTTTATCAAACGGTTCCCGGGCGCCTGGTGCGCCAACCGCTCTCCGAAGATGGAATGATCGCCAGGTACTTGTCCTTGATCGCATCCATGGACAAATTTGCCGCAGGCAACGGCGACGACGCCCAGGCCGCGGCCAAGGCCCGCGCCGATGAGCAGAGCGCGAGCGGCCTGAGCGACAAAGAACAAAGTATTCTGCAGGAGGAAGCCGACAGTTTTCAGCGAGACATCCGATCGCATCAGCAGGAGAGGGCGATACCGAACTCTGGCGAAATGCGTTCTGTCCCGGCGATTCGACCGCGGGAACGCGAACAAATTGCTGATGCTCACGTGGAACATCTGCAGTCGAGCCTCTCGAATGCCGCTTTCGAGAAAGTTGAGAAGCGCGCGCAAGAGCTCTACCAGGGGGAAGGACCGAAACGGACTATTCCAGCCACGGACCCCGATCCCAAGCCGCCTGAGCCGAAGGCAGCCAATCCCAGCTGAAAAAGCCGTGGAAGTTCAGCCGCGGTTGCGCGCAACGCCCGTAAATGTCTAGAAGAGTCACGACCCGCAGAATTCCACTGCAGTGAACCCCCTGGCAGCGGATCACGCGAAGCCTCCCGCTCATCAAATAGAATTAAGCCGTGGATCTTCTCTCCGAAAATCCGCACCATCCCCACCGAGCCTGGCGTGTATCTCTACAAGAACGCCGAGGGCGAAGTCATCTACGTGGGCAAGGCAAAGAACCTGCGCAGCCGCGTCGCCAGCTACTTCCACGAAGGCCGCTGGGAGGACTCAAAAACCGGCACCCTGGTGCGCGAGGCCGCCGATGTCGACTACATCGTAGTCGCCAACAATAAAGAGGCGCTGGCGCTCGAGAACAATCTCATCAAGCAGCGTAAGCCGCGCTTCAACATTTTGCTGCGCGATGACAAGACTTACCCCTATGTGAAGCTGACCCTGGGCGAGCGCTGGCCGCGGGTCTACGTCACGCGCCGCCTGCGCAAAGATGGCAGCGCCTACTACGGCCCCTACTTCCCTGCCAACCTGGCCTACCGCATCGTCGATCTGATCCACCGGAATTTCCTGATTCCTTCGTGCAAGGTCGACCTAACGCGCTTTCATCCGCGTCCCTGCCTGCAGTACTACATCAAGCGCTGCCTGGGCCCGTGCGTGAAGGACTTGACCACGCCCGATGCCTATCAGGAAGCAGTCCGCGACGTGAAGCTGTTTCTGGAAGGCCGTCCCACCGACCTGAGCAAGTCGCTGCACGCACGCATGGAGCAGGCCGCTGCGGCCGAGGAGTATGAGCGCGCAGCCAGATACCGCGATTTGATTTCCACGGTCGAGCAGTTGCAGGAGCGCCAGCGCATCGCTGCCGCAGAAGGCGACGATGCCGACGTCTTCGGCTATCACTATGAAAACGGCATGCTAGCTGTGAATCTGTTTCACATGCGCGGCGGCCGCGTTCTAGACCGCCGCGAATTCTTCTGGGAAGATCTGCCGGAGTTCGGCACCGGCGCAGTCGCAAGAGACGAACCATGGAGGGACGGACGCCCCCGTGAGCCTGCCGCGAGCGAAGCTCGAGGGGTCCAGTCCGAGCAAAGCGTCGCCGGATGCCCCCACGGCCGACCGCCTTCAATCCCGGCGAGTTCTTCTCCGCCCTGCTGAAGCAGCTCTACATCGGCCAGCCCTACGTCCCGCGAAACCTCTACGTGCCGGTGGATTTCGAAGATCGCGAAGCTCTAGAAGATTTGCTCTCCGAGCAAATCGCGGGTGAGAACGCCCGCGCCACACGGGTTCACATTCTCGTCCCGCAGCGCGGCGACAAGCGCGCTCTCATCGACCTAGCCGGCACCAACGCCAAGCAATCCTACGATCAGCGCTTCCGCGTGCTCAAACCGAACGCCAAAGCCATCCAGGAAGAGTTGCAGGATGCGCTCAGCCTGCCCGAATTGCCCAAGCGCATCGAGTGCTTCGACATCTCGCACATTCAAGGCGCGGAGACGGTCGCTTCGATGGTGGTCTGGGAAGACGGCAAGATGAAGAAATCGGACTACCGCAAGTTCATCATCCGCACCGTCGAGGGCGTCGACGATTTCGCCTCCATGCGCGAAGTAGTCGCACGCCGCTACAAACGCATGCAGGAAGAAAAAAAGCCCATGCCCAGCCTGGTGCTGATCGATGGCGGCCTCGGCCAGTTGCACGCCGCCGCCGAAGCGCTGGAGTCGCTTGAGATCATCAACCAGCCCCTCGCCGCCATCGCCAAGCGTGAAGAGATTCTCTACGTCTACGGGCAGGAGAAAGATCCCATCGCCCTCGACCATCACTCGCCCGTGCTGCACCTGATCCAACTCATTCGCGACGAAGCCCACCGCTTCGCCGTGACCTTCCATCGCAAACGCCGCCAGATGCGCGACCGCTCCACCGAATTGCTGGAGATCCCTGGCGTAGGCGAAAGCACGACGCGCCGTCTGCTGGAACACTTTGGCAGCCTGCAGGCGGTAAAGCAAGCCGACGCCTCAGCCCTGTCGGCGGTAGTGACGCGAGTCCAGGCAGAAGCGATCAGCAATCACTTTCGGAAATAGTAGGCTGGTCCTAAGCGATCTTCTTAGCGACCTTCGCGGCCGTCCCTTAGCGCCCTTTGCGGTTAAAAGCTTTCCCTGCAGCGCCGCACCAGACAAATATCTCTATCGCCGACTGGAATCCCTGGAGAGAAACTCCTGGAACTTTGCCTCTTCCTCGTCTGGAGCTCGAAGCAGGCCTGAGCCTTCGCGGCTGGGCTTTTGCCGCGCAAACCAAATTACCACGGCGAGCATTCCGCACCAGCCCAGGAGCCGAACGGTCATGCCGATCTTGGTGTCGTAGTCCAAAATGCCGAGACTCGAGAAGATGGCATGGAAGTCATGCTCGGCAAACTCCGGATCGCCAGTCGTTACCAGAGGCAGCACCATGGCGCGCGCATCCGCCATGTAGGTCGCTGTATAGAGCCAGTTCTCAAAAAAGAAAAACGAGCAAAAGACGAAGCCCGAGATTTGGCGCTCCTTGAAGAAGTACACGGCTAAAAGAAACGGAACCAGCCACTGCAGCAATGTCCCTCCCCAGAGGCAGAGCGTGGGACCGAACCACCGGAACAGGTTGTGACCGCCCTCATGCACAACGAGGTTCGCGCTATCGATGAAAAGAAAGCCGCCGTGCGCAGAAAAGGCATAGGCCATGAAAGCGGCATAAAAAACGAGCCACGCAACCAATGCCGGTCGCGAGACCGGCTTCCACGGCTTATCGAAACCAAGTTCATCCAGAGCGAACTGCAAGTATTCGTGCATGTCTGAAGAAGATTCTACGGCCACGAGCTCCGCGCAACAGGTTACGAACGTCAGCCCCGGCCTAATCAGCGCGTGGTCTAACCGGACAGGGAAAACCTGTTTTGCTACATTGGTCTCAGGCAGGTCGAATCGCATGGATGTCCAGGCAGGCAGCGGCACGCTTATCGTCACCGGCGCAAGCCGCGGTATCGGCGCCGCCATAGCCACGCTGGCGGCCACTCGCGGATTCTCCGTAGCCGTCAATTTCGCCACTGGCGAGACCGAAGCCAACGCCATCGCACAACAGATTGTTTCCTCCGGCGGACGCGCTTCCGCGATCCAAGCCGATGTCGCCCGCGACGAAGATGTGATCCGCCTGTTTGCCACCGCCGAGCGCGAACTGGGGCCCATCAAAGCTCTGGTCAATAACGCCGCCATCACCGGCGGCTTCGCGCGAGTGGAATCAGTAACCGCGGCCACTCTCGCGCAAGTTATGGCCGTGAACGTCACGGGAGCGATCTTGTGCGCCCGCGAAGCCGTTCGCCGCATGTCGACTCGGCACGGCGGAACCGGCGGCGCAATCGTAAACATTTCCTCCCGCGCCGCCCACACCGGTTCCGCCGGAGAGTGGGTGCACTACGCGGCCTCTAAAGGCGCAATCGACAGTTTCACCATTGGCCTTGCGCGTGAGGTCGCAACCGAAGGAATCCGTGTGAACGCCGTCGCTCCAGGATTGATCGAGACCGGCCTCCACGCCGCAAACGGCGCGCCCGACCGCCTGAACCGCCTCGCCTCCACGATTCCCATGCAAAGGCCGGGCCTGCCTCTCGAAGTGGCTGAATCCGTACTGTGGCTGCTCTCCCCTGCCGCCTCTTACACGACGGGCGCAATTCTAGAGGTCGGCGGTGGACGTTAACTGTTGACTCTTGTCGGCTTGAATGGAATCCCGAACTTTCGACGGGCAGAATATCGCCGCGGACCGCGCCTACCGAGGCGCTGTATCCAGCGAATCGACAGCGACTTTCAGCTGAACCCGATTGGCTGGCAGGCACGTGGAATAACCCGCAAACCTGACTGAATCAGAATCTGGGTCGTCGCGGGTGACGCGGTACGTCCGGGTGGAAAAACAGGTTACATCGTTGGGCTCAAGTGTAAGAACAATCCCGGCATCCTTCGATGAAGGGATAATGCTGGACTTCTGCGATAGTGCAAGCGGAAGCGCAGAGGAAGCTGGGGCCTTGTCGAGCGCGGACTGGGCTGCGGCCGGCACAATGCTCACCGCAATCAGCAGCGAGACAACCAGAAGGCGGGAGACCAGCATAAAACCCTCCTCATTTGCCGACATTATAACTCCGCGTCGGCCTGACTCCTAACTCCTCTGCTTCAAATTCTCCCGCAGGTAGCTTTTGATCTTTTCCGGCAGGCGCGACGTGTGCAGAACATCGCGCAAAACCGGCGGAGGAAGTTTGCGCGCAAACTCCAGCGCCCGCGCCAGCGGCGTGTGCGGACTGCGCAACAGCGCCAGTCGAATCTCACGCCGCACCGACCACTTCGCATGATGGCATACGGACTCGACAAAAGCTGCGCCGGCTTTCGGCCGCATCAGCGCCCGTACGACCGCGGCTTCCGTCAACCGCGCATTGTCGAGCGCCGTGCGCGACACGCGATATTCCTTATCCAGCAACAACGCCGCGGCCACTGTTTCAGAAGCACGCCGGGCCAGCATCAGCCGTTCTCCCAGCGTGACCGAAGGCAGGCGGGTGACAAGTTGTTCCCCCGCGTTGTGCTTCAAATCGGCAGCCACCGCCGGACGCAGTCCAAACTGCATAAGATCAGCCGTATAGAAGTGGCGAAGCAAGCGCAGCGCCAGGTGTCGCGGTGTGCGCGGATGCGCCGCCAGGGCGAAACATACTTTTCGGGATTTCAGCGCGGCTGGATCGCGGCCGAGTTGCTCAAGTGTTTCAAGCGGCAAGTCGCGGCGTTCGAGCAAGGCGAGCGCACGATCTTCGTTCAGCGAGGCATCAGAATCAGCCGCGGCAGGTGCGCGCGCATCTCCTATAACGAGCTTCTGAGGCGCGCCCTGCTCGTCGCATCCAGACGCCAGTACCCGTTCCTGTTGAATTCCCTCTGAATCCATAACGGATTGCGGCGCTCACGAAGCGGCTCTCCGTGCCATCTGCAATGCGCCGTGCACCGGATCGACCACTTCGGGTTTTAGAACAACTCGTGGATGCGCCGCGAGCACTCCATTGTAGAAAAGTTCACGAATCATCGGCGCATGACGAAAGACCCCGCCCGCCATGGCCATCGGGACCGCCGGGGAACTAGAAGAATCTTGCCCAAGAAAAAGCCGGCGCAGCACGATCCCAGCCAACAGCGCAAGCTCTCCCGCAGCCTGCGTGATGACGCCTCGAGCCACCGCATCGCCGGCTTCCGCGGCCGCCAGCACTGCGGGAAAAAGCGCCGCGAAGTCCGCCTTAGAGTTGGCCACACGTGCTAACTGCGGCAGCGAATCCATCCGCCAAGCGATCTTCAGCTCGTGGAAAAGCCGCCCGGCAGGCCATGCCTGATCGCGGTCCTCACGCTCAAGCGCAGAATGCTCAACCCCAGCCTCATCCGCCGCCCGCAACAAAGCTTCGACCGCCGCGCGGCCGATCCAGTGCGCCGATCCTTCATCAGAGATCTCAAATCCCCAGCCTCCAGCGCGAGCCGTTTTTCCCCGCGCGTCGCGGCCGTAAGCAATCGAACCCGTCCCGGCAATCACGATCACGCCCGGCCCCGCCTCAAACGCCGCCGCCATCGCGATCTCCATGTCGCCCACAATCTCGATGTCCCCGGAGAAAATCTCGGCGATGATCTTGTGCACGGTGCGCGCAACATCCTCGCGTCCCGCGCCCGCAACCCCAATACACGCCCGCCGCACCTGTGGCAGCGTAATTCCTGCGGCAGAGCATGCCTCCAACATCACTCTGTGTAGTGCTTCGCGGGCGCCACTTTCTCCTACTCGAGTAATGTTGCTCGCGCCACCAGTAACCGTGGCCAGCACCGAGCGCTCATCGCCCACCGCGCAAGTCGTCTTGCTGCCGCCTCCGTCAATGCCCAGATAGTAGGCCACGCGTTAGTTCTACCACAGCGGATTCACACAGCAGGTTCACACAGCAGGTTCATAGAGTCTCACTCGCAGGAATTCCGGTCTAACGCGATAATGTTCCTACGAAAACTATCGTGAACTATCGCGACTTGAGGAGAGCTGTGACCCAGAAGATTCGAATCATAGAACTCGGCAACACCGGCGACGCACGCGGCTACAGTTTCACCGCACCGCCCGAAGCGCTCGCTTTCGTAGGCCGCGTCGCCGACATGCACCTCGCCGCGACGGCCCCGGGAGCAATCCGCGGCAATCACTACCACCTGCGTCGCCGCGAAGCTATCGTAATTTTGCCCGGCTCACCCTGGTCGCTGCACTGGGACGAAGGCGAGCACGCGCCGGCACAGCACCGCGAGTTCGATGGTAGCAATGCAGTGCTGGTGCTGGTCTCCCCGGGCGCATCGCACGCCGTGCGTAACCAAGGAGACTCGCCGTTATGGCTGGTTGCCTGTTCGTCCGAACCCTACGATCCCACAGAAACGGTAGCGCGAAGGGTGATTTAGAAATGCCCATCTTAGCGCCCTTCGCGGCCTTTTCTTAGCGATCTTTGCGGTTAAAAGCTTTTTCTCGGCAGTTCGAAAATATGGGCCTCGACAAACTCGATCTAGCGATCATCACGCTGTACCTGGTCGGGATCACTCTGTTCGGCCTGCGCTTCCGCAAGCGCCATCGCTCTCTCCGCGATTATTTTCTTGCGGGACGAGACATCCCATGGTGGGCCATCGCTCTTTCCATCGTTGCCGCTGAGACCAGCACGCTCACCATCATCAGCATCCCCGGCCTCGCCTATGACACTAACCTCACCTTCCTGCAGGTGGTGATGGGATACCTCGTGGGACGTGTCGTGATCAGCTTCGTGCTGCTGCCACACTATTTTCGCGGCGATCTTTATACGGCGTACGAATTGATTGAACGCCGCTTCGGGCGCGGATTGCGGTCTCTCACCGCTGGCCTCTTCCTGCTGACCCGCGCCGCCGCCGAGGGCGTGCGCGTCTACGCCGTGTCGATTGTGGTGGCCATTGCCTTGGGGACTGGCGAGATCGCCTCCATCGCCATCATCACCGCATTGACGCTCATCTATACGTTCGAAGGCGGCCTCGCCGCCGTAATCTGGACCGACGTGGTGCAGACCGCGATCTACGTTGGAGGCACTCTGATCGGATTAGTCACGATCCTGCATCTTGTCCCCGGAGGCTGGAGCGCCATCCACGCCGCAGCCGCGACCGCCGGAAAACTGCAAGTCTTCGACTTCACGCTGACTCCCTGGCTGCCCTACACGTTCTGGGCAGGCGTGATCGGTGGCACGGCCTTCATCACGGCAAGCCATGGCACCGATCAACTCATCGTGCAGCGATTGCTGTCGGCTCGCAGCCAGAAGCAATCGGTAGCGGCGCTGCTTTCGAGCGGAGTGGCCATCCTCTTTCAGTTTGCGTTGTTTCTGATGGTTGGAATTATGTTGTGGGCCTACTATCGCGTGCCCTCGGCTACATTCGGCAAGCCCGACCGCATCTATCCCACATTCATCGTCAGCCGCATGCCGCACGGAATCTCCGGGCTGCTCATCGCCGCAATCCTCGCCGCAGCTATGTCAAACCTGAGCGCAGCATTGAATGCGCTTTCCTCCAGTTCCATCATGGACTTCTATGTTCGCTTCCGTCCCCAAGCCGACGAGCGCACCAAAATGCGCCTCTCGCGCCTTTCGACCTTCGTATGGGCGCTCCTGCTATTTGCCATCGCAGTCCTGTCGCTGAACAAAGCTGGGCGCGTCGTCGAAGTCGGGCTGCAGATCGCCTCCGTCGCTTACGGCGCACTGCTCGGAGTCTTCCTCCTTGGCGTGCTGACGCGCAAAGCCAACCAGCGCGGCGCCATGATTGGCATGCTCTTCGGATTCAGCATCGAACTCTATTTGTGGAGAGCCCACGTCCCATGGACCTGGTGGGTAGTGATCGGAACAATGGTCACGTACGTCGTGGGATATGTAGCGAGCCTCCTGGTCCCGAACCCGGAATAGCCCAATCTCTTTGCGGACTTTGCGGATGTTCTTAGCGACCTTTGCGGTTAAGATCTTCTTGATTCTCTTGCAAAAGCTCTTGACCGCAAAGTTCGTAAAGAACTGCCGCGAAGGACGCTAAGAAGGAGCGGCATTTTCTTAGCGTCCTTTGCGGTTAAGGCTTTTGCTCTGCCTCTCCCGTATACTGTCTCACTCCGCCCATGCACGAGCGAAACACCACTCGTCCCGAACTCTCGCGCGACCTGGGCGTGAGCCACGCCTCGGCAGTGGTCGTAGGCACCATCATCGGCAGCGGAATCTTTCTGGTTCCCGCCGAGATGATGCAAGCCGTCGGCTCGGCCAAGCTGGTCTACCTGGCGTGGCTCGTCGGTGGAGTGCTCTCTTTCTTCGGCGCCCTCACCTACGCCGAACTTGGCGCCATGAAGCCGCAAGCCGGCGGAGAATATGTCTACGTCCGCGACGCCTACGGACCGCTCGGCGGCTTCCTCTACGCCTGGACCTGGTTTGTCATCGCGAAACCTGCGTCCGTTGCCACGATCGCCACCGGACTCGTTCGTATTCTCGGCACGTTCCCAATCTTCTCCTTCTTCCCGAACAATGCCATCTCAATTCCCTTCTCCATCACCTGGGGACAGATGGTAGCCATCGCCGCCGCGATTCTTATTTCTCTCCTGAACTATGTGGGAGTCAAGAAGGCCGGCGAATTCCAACTCGTTTTCACGGTGCTGAAAGTCGTGATCATTCTTGGCATCGTCGTCGTCTGCTTCAGCGGAGCCGACTCAGCCGCCGGACGCGGCTGGAGCAACTTCGCCACCACCTTCACCGGAGCCAAAGGCGGAGTCGCGGGCTTCATGGCCGCGCTGGTCGCCGCGCTCTGGGCGTATGACGGATGGAACGACCTCAACATGGTTGCCGGAGAAGTCAAGAAGCCGGAGCGCAACATTCCGATCGCCCTCATCGCCGGCGTGGCCACGGTCGGCATCCTTTATGTGCTCGTGAATGCCGGCGTGCAATATGTTCTGCCGGCGAGTGCCATCGCCGCCTCGCCGCGCCCTGCCTCCGACGCCGTTGCCCTCGTCATGGGACACTTCGGCGCCAGCATCGTCTCCGCCGGCATGGCCATCTCCATGCTCGTCACTCTCAACGGCACCATCATGAGCGGCGCTCGCGTTCCCTACGCCGTTGCCCGCGACGGATATTTTTTCTCTGCTCTCGCCGACGTGCATCCCCGCTTTCACACTCCGTCGGTCGCCATCGTATTTCAGGCCGTGTTGTCGATCATCCTGCTGCTGCTCGGCGGCAACTTCCGCCAGCTTTTTTCTCTCGCCATCTTCGCCGAATGGCTCTTTTACATGATCGCGGGCAGCACTGTCTTCGTCTTCCGCTGGCGCGATCCCAACGCTCCGCGCCCCTATCGCGTCCTCGGCTATCCTTTCGTGCCGGCTGTCTTTATCGCCGTCGCCGCCGCGCTTCTTTATTACACCTTTCGCAACGACTGGCCGAACTCGTTCTATGGACTGCTGGTCATTCTGGCCGGAGTGCCGGTCTTCGGGTTGTTCCGGCAGCTGCGTAATCGATAGGCATTTCGCCGTTCCGACCTGTGTGTTTCTGCCTCAAAATAAAGTTCGCCGCTGGGACTCCGTCCTGGGGGAAGGCGACGGAGGATTACTAATTGGATAATGGGGTACCCCCTCCCCCCTCGGGTATCTAGAATCATCACGTTAGCAGGAATTTCCCCGCAAAATCCGCAGGACAAAGGACTTAGAGGTCATAATCTAGATAACACAGGATTTAGGGCCTGATTTGCTGGTCGGAGCCTCCGTTTCGTTAGTGCTACGTGTACGGCCTCTGCTGGGACAATTCTGAAACGAAGTGTGGGCTGGGCGCAAGGTCAGATGTCACAATGGGGCTGTGGAAAGCTCTTGGAGTGGTGAAGTTGTGAATGGACAGTTCCCATCCCGTGAGAATCAGAGGCCCTGCCCGAGCGAAGTCTTGGATAGGGCGCCCGGACTAGCGATCGACCCGGCCATGACCAAATCGATGGGCTTTCCCCGTGGTTCTTTACGGATTCACTTTCCGCGATCTTGAGGTTTTTCTTCTGGCATCCCGGTTTTCGCCTGGTTTCGCAGGCGCCGTCAGGCGCACATGCCGTCATAGGCTGCAATCATCCCATTTACGCCCGCACCCTGGCCCATTTTGAAACCACGCCCGTAACTACTCCTTACTGGTTACTTTCGGTCAAGAGCCGTGGACACGTTTACCCCCTGTCCTTTTTCCCCTATGTTGAGAACTCCAGTCCCGGGTCCGCTCCCTCGGCTTGGGTCCCCTTGGAGTTAATACATGGCTACGTATCAACATAGTTTTCGGCTCGGCATTTTACCGGAGCGCAAGATCGACAAGCGTGCGCTGGTCGCCAGCTACACGTTCATGGTGATCTTGCTTCTGCTCCTGATCAATCTGGGAATCTTGTTTCCCGACCGGATCTCGCTCAAGCAGTATCGCGTGACGGAATTGATTCCGATGCCCAGCCTGCGGCCCGAACCCGCACCCATCAAAGTGATCAAGCCGGATGTGAAGCCGAAGCTGCTTCCTCCCGCGCCGGTTTTCGAACAGCCCAAGCTGATCGTGCCCCGTGAAGTTCGTCGCGTTCCCGCTCCCGAGCCCGTGGAAGCGCCCAAAGTAGTGGTGAACACGTTTGCCGCCCCGCAGCTGAAAATGGCGGCGGCTGGTGGCGCGCGTCCCCAACTTTTGCATACTGGCGACTTCGCCGGCAGCTCCGTCGCTCCAACCGTCAACGTCGCCGTGCAGAAGGTGCAGACTGGCGGCTTCGGTGACGACAACGGATTGAAAGGAACGGGCAAGCCCAACGCCAAGCTCTACGCGGCGCAGGCTGGCTCGTTTGATATGCCCGCCGGTCCTGGACAAGGCAACGGATCAGGCGGCGCAAAAGGCATTAAGGGTACCGTAGCCAGCGCTGACTTCGGCAACGGCATCGCCACCGGTGGCAAAGGCGACGGCCGCAGCAACGGCGCCGGAATTTCGACCGGCGGCTTCGGAGCCGAGCAGGTCGTCCATGGCGGTCCCAAGATCGCCCAGGCCGATGCCGGTCCTGCCACGACTCCCGTAGAAATCGTTTTCAAGCCCCAGCCGGTTTACACCGACGAAGCTCGCAGCCTGAAGCTCGAAGGCGAAGTCCTGCTGGAAGTGATGTTCGGCGCCAATGGATCGCTGCATGTGAACCGCGTTGTCCGGGGCCTCGGTCACGGCCTGGATGAAGCTGCCATCGCAGCCGCCAACAAGATGCGCTTCAAGCCCGCGATGCGGATGGGGCAGCCCGTGGATTCGACCGCGATCGTGCACGTGCTTTTCCAGATTGCGTACTAACGACTTCGTGTTCGATACGCGTTAGGGCAGAAAATTCGTCTCGTGGCCCTGTAGTTGCGAGGCAAATATAGGAATCGGTTCCCGAATAACGGCTTTAGAAGAAAAGTTTGTTCGAGAAAAACATCGGTTCAGAAGAAATTTTGGAGAGAAGAGTCATGCGTACTTCGAAATGGATTTTCACTGCCGCACTGCTGGTTTCGGTGAGCGCCGCCGCGCAGCAGCCGGTGGAGACACAACTCCCGGCACAACCTAACGCTGCCGCAGCCACGCAAACCGCGCCACCGCCGGTGTCTTCCGATGCCGCGGCCCCGGCGCAGAACTCTCAATCCGCGCCCCAGGCTCAGGCTTCTCCATCGCAGTCTCAGCAGGCGACAGCGCCGGCGCCAACTCCGTCGGCTCTGCCTCAACCCACCACTATGGATCAGGTGGTCGATCGCTTCATTGAGCGCGAACACGGCCTCATGAAGGCGCTCGCCACCCGTACCCCGGTGGTCGAAACCTATTTGCAGAACCTGAGTGCCGACCCTCAGCTCGGCCCCGTGCCCAGTGAAGACCACTACTTCCTCGGCCGCATGGATATGGGCGAATCCGTCGACCGCAAAGACTACCTGAAAGAAGAGGACAAGGGCATGGAGACTCGCCTGATGGGCGGCTTCCACAAGCTCTACCGGGTGCAGTACCAGCCCACCGGCTTCTCCTGGATGGTCTATGCCGATCGCACCGACTTTGACCGCTCGCATTATGAGTTCCACTACATCCGCCGCGAATTTCTCGGCGACGTGCGCTGCCTCGTGTTCGACGTCACACCCAAGAAAGGCTCCGGCCGCGGTCGCTTCCTTGGCCGCGTCTGGGTCGAAGACCAGGATTACAACATCGTCCGCCTGAACGGCACCTACGCTCCGGCGCCGCGGAATTCCTACTTCTTCCACATGGATAGCTGGCGCCTCAACCTCATTCCGGGTTACTGGGTGCCCGCCTACATCTACAGCGAAGAAGGTGACTTCAGCGCTGGCGTAAAGAACAAGCTCGCCTTCAAGGCTCAGACCCGCATCTGGGGCTACGACCTGAAGAAGGGTGATAAGGACGACGAACTCACACAGATCCGCGTCGACAGCGTGAAGGATGAAACCGCCACCACGCAAGACGCCTCCCCGCTGCAGGCCGAGCGGGAATGGCAGCAGCAGGCGGAAGATAACGTTATCGAGCGCCTCACTCGCGCTGGATTGCTCGCCCCCGAGGGCGACGTCGACCACATTCTCCAGACCGTGGTCAACAATCTGGAAGTCACCAACAACATTGACTTGCCGCGTCCGGTGCGCACTCGCGTGCTGCTCACCGCGCCGCTTGAAACTTTCAGCGTGGGCAACACCATCGTGATCAGCCGCGGGTTAATCGACGTGCTTCCCGACGAGGCCAGCCTCGCCGCGGTGCTCTCACATGAACTCGCTCACATCGTGCTCGGCCACAACCTCGGCAGCAAGTATGCTTTCAACGACCGCATGCTGTTTTCCGATGATTCCACTTACAACAACCTGGGCTTCAAGCACATTCCGGAAGAAGAAACCGCAGCCGACAAGAAAGCCATCGAACTGCTGAACAACTCGCCTTACGCTCAGAAGCTCGACAACGTCGGCCTGTTCCTGAAGGCGCTGCAAACCCGCGCGCCTCAGCTCAACGCCCTATTGACCACCCACCTCGGCAATCCGCTGGCTGCGAATGGCACCATCGAACGCCTGCCCGCTCTGGCTACCAAGGGTCCGGCGCTCGACAACAACAAACTCGATCAGGTCGCTGCGCTTCCGCTGGGCGGCCGCGTCAAGATCAATCCCTGGGACGACAAGGCAGAAATGGTGAAGACGGCTCCGGTCGCCATCACCTCGGCGCGTGACAAAATGCCGTTTGAAGTCACGCCCTTCTACCCGCGCCTGGCCCGCTACGGCACTCAGACGACACCGAGCGCCGCACCGGCCACCGCCGCCAACTCAACTCCAGGCACCAACTAAGTCTTAACTGTAGCGCCGGCCTCTGGCCGGCGATACATTCCCAGTTGCACTAAGACGATGGCCGGGATCCGGAATCACCTTCCGGGATACCCGGCCTTCGTTTTTATTCTTGAACGCAATCATTCTTCGGCAGGGAACTCCCAAAGGCTATCCAGCCCATCGCGCGGCGAGACTGCCGAGCATCGGCAATTTGAACATCTGCCCACGGTATGCCTTAAGCGTCAATACAAACCACGTGACAAAAATAGAAGCCAAAGACCAGAAAGCAGAGCACCAATACTTCCCGAGTGTGCCACTGAATCCGTAGAGATAGTCAGTGCCGCCCAAGCAATCGTAAATTCGATCGATTGAAACGCATGAAAACGGATAAACCTATTGCTTTTATAGGGCTCCACTGTCAGGTAGATGATGGGAAACAGAACGCCTGCGAGATAGCAACGCATCCCATCGCCATTTGCGCTCTTCGGATTGGTCTCAATCTCGGCCACGGCGATTTCCTGTTCTGCCGCAGGATTAGTTGACGCTAACAACCGCTTATACCCAACCCTTCGAATGAGCGTTCGAATAGGTTCGGCTCACCTAGGAAAATAGACGTCACGACAAAACATCCAGCCGTTCACTTCACCCCCAGCCCATCCTTCTCGTGATAGTTCGGATAAGCCGGCCGTGGGTACTGCGGCAGCGGATGCTCTTTCAACTGCTGCAACGCCACCTCGATTGCCTTATCCAACTGCGTATCGCGGCCCTGGCGGTAGGCAGCAGGTTCAAGGTCCACTTCGAAATCCGGAGCGATCCCGTGATTTTCCACTTCCCATTCCCCCTTGAGTCCGTAAAGAGCGGCTCGCGGCGCCGTGACAAAGCCGCCATCGATCAGTTGCGGATATCCGCCAATTCCCACCAGCCCGCCCCACGTCTTCTTCCCGACCAGCGGCCCCAGCCCGGCCTTTCGGAAGTACCACGGCAACGCATCGCCGCCTGAGCCTGACATTTCGTTGATGATCATCACCTTAGGCCCGTAGATCGCCTCCGATGGACTTGACCAGTCATGCCCTTCGCGAGTGACCACCTTGCTCATGATCGGCCGTCGCAAATAGTCAATGATGTAGTCGGCAAGCTGCCCGCCTTCGTTAAAGCGCTCGTCGATGATCACCGCCTCTTTGCCCACCTGCGAGAAAAAGTAGCGATTGAAGCTGGTATACCCGCCGCCCGCCGTGTTCGGCACGTAAACGTAGGCGACGCGACCTCCGCTTGCCTGGTCGACCGTGCGGCGATTGCCTTCAATCCACGCCAGCTGCCGCAAGCTCTCCTCGCTTTCAACCGGAACCACCGTGACCTCGCGCGAGTTCTTGCCATCCGGGGTTGCGCCGACTTTCAACACTACCTGCTTTCCGGCGGTTTCCTCAAAGAAGCTGTAAATGTTCTCCTGCGAGTGCAGGTCGCGTCCATTCACCGCCAGAATATAGTCGCCGGCTTTCACGTTGACGCCCGGTTGCGTCAGCGGCGCCTGCAATCCAGGATTCCAGTTTTCCCCGTCATACACTTTCGCAATCCGGTAGCGGCCATTCTCCAGGCTGTAGTCAGCGCCCAGCAGTCCGCCATTTACTTTCTTCGGCTCCGGCGCCTCACCGCCGCCCACGAACATGTGGCCTACCGTAATTTCGCCGAGACACTCGTTGAACAGATAAGTGAGTTCGCCCCGCGACGCGATTCCTTCCAGATACGGCTCGTACTTCTTCTTCACCTTCTCGAGGTCGAGGCCGTGATACTGCGGATCGTAGAAAAAGTCGCGTTCGATGCGCCAAGTCTCGTCATAAATCTGTTTCCACATTGCTCGCGGCTCGACATAAACTTCCCAGCCATCGAGCTTCAGCGGACCGAGACCCGGCTTCGGAGGCCCGCCCGCAGCGGGCGGTTCGTCCGTCGACGCTGTCGCCCACGCTTCACCCTTGCGGTAAAGGATCTTCTCGCCATCAAACGAAACCGCGTAATCATTCACTTCATCAAGCAGCTTGTCCACTTTGCGCTTGCTCAAATCAAATTTCTGGATCGTCTGCGTCAGGTTCTGCTGATCTTCCTCGGTAACCACCGGCGGAGCTTCGGACAAAAACAGGATCCCCGACTTTCCCGTAACCAGGCTGCCATAATTCTTCGCCGGGATGGGCAGCGCCAGAATGCGCTGGCTGATTCCTTCCATGTCGATCTTCACGACCACGGGCTCTTCTTTCTTGGCTTTGTCTTTATCCTCTGTGTTGTCCTTGTGCGCGTCTTTATCTTTGTTGGCGGCCGCCTTGTCACTCGCCTTGCCTTGGTCTTTTTCCTTCTCTCTCTCGGCAGCCTTCTCCTTGTCAGCCGCGCTCTTTTCTTCATCGCTTTCCGGCGCCAGCGGCGATGGCAAATCTTTACTCAGCACCGCGACATAAGCGCTTCGCGATACGCGGTGCTCTTCACTTGACATATCCAGTCCCGCTGTCGAAAGCGCCGTATCGGTCGATGCCGTGAAGTAAAGATACTTCCCGTTCTTGTCGAACGCGGGATACAGCGCGTCGCTCATCCCATCCGTAATCTGGAACGCCTTACCCTGATCGAGCGAGTACACCATCACCGCATGCAGGCCGCTGGGCAACTGCTTGGTGTAGGCGATCCATTTATTATCTGGAGACCAGGTTTGGTTGAACTGCGAAGCGGCGAAGCCGCCGAAGTAGTCGGTATCGATCAGCCTCGGCTGAGCCGTGTCGAGATCCACATACCACAGGTTCAAGCGCTTATCGGAATAGGCAATCTTTTTGCTGTCCGGGGACCACGCCGGAGTGTAGAAAAACGATGGCATCTTGCCCAGATTGATGCGCCGGATGTCGCCGAACCCATTCTGCCCTCTGATGCACAGTTCATACTCTCCTGACTCATCGGAAAAGTATGCGATCGACTTTCCGTCCGGAGACCACGCTGGGTCGCGGTCGGCCACTGCCGGCGTGCGCGTCAGATTCCGGATGTCGCCCTTATCTGTTGGTACCGTGAAGATCTCTCCCCAGGCCTCAAACACCGCCCGCGCTCCCGTTGGCGAAATCCCGAAATTCTGAATGCGCTTGGGTTCCATCTTGGCAAAGTGAGGCCGCACGGCTTCCAGATCGCCTTTCACGCGGATCGAAATATTCTTCGCCCGGTGCGTGTTCAGGTCATAAAGCTTGATGGCGCCGAACTGCTCGATCACGATTGCGTCCGGCCCCGCCGAAGCGGTCTTGAAGTCCAGGCCGTCGCTGTGCAGAGCTTCCGAAATTTGCTTGCTGTTCGTGTCATAGGCGAACAAACTCACGGGGCCATTGCGGTCCGAAAGAAAATAGATCGTGTCGCCCACCCACATGGGATAGTGATCGCTCGAGTTCTCGCGCGGAACTTTCACCACGCTCGAATCCTTCAGATCGGCAATCCAGATCGGCGTGGTCTGCCCGCCGTGGTAGCGCTTCCACGCCGCCTGCCATTGCATGTGCGGCAAATATGCCAGATGCGTGCCGTCGGGCGAGAACGAAGCTTCGTCGCCGATCGGCAGCGGTAGTTTCGTAGGAAACCCGCCCTCGACCGGCACCGTATAAAGCTGGTCTTCGAAGTGCCGGAAGCTGCTGCCCCAGGAAGCAAACAGAATTTTCTTGCCGTCCGGGGTCCAACCGATCACGTCTTCTTCCGCCGGATGGAAGGTCAGCCGCCGCGGCACGCCTCCGGTGGCCGCTACCACGTAGACGTCGCGGTTCCCGTCGTACTCACCGGTGAAAGCGATCATCGTTCCGTCCGGAGAGAAGCTGGGGAAAGTCTCACTCCCCACGCCGGACGTGAGCCGGCGGGCATCTCCGCCCTCGCGGCCGACGATCCAAAGATCGCCGCCGTAGTTGAAAACAATCTGCGTCTTGCTGACGGTTGGAAAGCGCAGAAGCAGAGGCGGATCACTCTGCGCCGAAGCGGCGGGCAAGAACAGCGAGGCCAGAGACAAAGAAAGTACCGCTAGGGCATACATCGCCCGACGAAGTTCGCGCATGTGGAGCTCCTGACAATCGCTCGAGAGTGACCCGAAATCTTAGTGTGCCAGGGCACAGCCGGTCAACTTCCCGGCTCCGCTTCGTAAAGCTTTGTATACTGAGGATTTTGGGGGGCGCAGCGCTTCAGCGCTGCGACGAGCCCCGGGTATTAAAAGAGGACTTCAGCTTTTGAGGTTCCTTCATTTCTTTTCTACTTTGCCCTTACCCGGCAAGCCCGCGGGATTCTCATGGGTGCGTTCGCGGAACGTACCCCGCATGCCTCCCGCCAGCGTCACACTCGACTCGCCGAATTTATCGCGCAGTCGGTCGGCCACCGCCAGCGCATCCTTCCAGCGTTGCTGCCGGCCGCCTTCCAGCAGACTGATCTGCTCCGCTGCCGCTTCAAAGGACGAGGCCTGCACGCCCAGCAGCCGCACTTCCCTGCCTGCTTTCCAGTTCTTGCGAAATAGCGCACGCACCTGTTCGAAGATTTCCCCGTCGAGTTGAGTGGGCGCCGCCAAGGTATGAGCGCGAGTAATAGTCGTGAAATCTTTGTACCGGAGCTTGAGTTGAATCGTGCGGGTGTGCAGCTTCGCTTCCCGCAGCCTCCGGCCCACCATCTCCGAGAGCCGCATCAGCGTGGCTCCCAGCTGGTTCACGTCCGCCGTGTCTTCATTGAACGTATGCTCGTGGCTGATCGACTTCGCCTCAGTATCGGCGCCTACTTCCCCGTCGAACCATCCTCCAGCATCCTCCCCGCGCGCTTTGCCGGCCAGCGCCAGCCCCCATTTCCCGAATCGCTCTTCGAGTTCCGATTCTTCCAACCGCGCCAGGTCCCCGACTTTCCTGATGCCCAACTCGTGCAGATGGCTCTCCATCACCTTGCCAACGCCCGGAATCTCCCGCACATCCAGAGGCGCAAGAAACTTCGCCTCTTGTCCAGACACAATCCACAACACGCCGTTCGGCTTGGCCTGCGCGGACGAAACCTTCGCAATCAGGCGCGACGACCCAATGCCGATCGAGCAATTCAATCGCGTCTCTTCTTTCATCCGAGTGTGCAACTTGTGCGCAGCCTTCAGCGGCGGACCGTGCAATCGCACCGTGCCCGTCATATCGAGATACGCTTCGTCGATCGAAGCCATCTCCACCTGCGGCGAGAATGCCGTCAGAACTTTGTAGACTTTTTCCGAGCACTCGCGGTAGCGCTCCGGATGCCCGTCGACAAAAATGGCCTGTGGACAGAGCTTCGCCGCAGTTCGCAGCGGCAGCGCCGAATGCACTCCGAACTTCCGCGCCTCATACGACGCCGCCGAAACCACGCCGCGCTCGTTGCGCTGTCCTCCAACCACGACAGCCTTCCCCTTCAGCGACGGATCGAACAACTCCTCCACCGAAACGAAGAACGCATCCATGTCCACATGGAAGATGGTTCGGGCAAAAACGGACTGGTCGGGAGCAGCCATTCTGGAAGAATTTTAGCAGTTGCCCTTGCCCCGGTCAGGCCACTGCAATCAGGCGTGCTGAAACTCAAAACCGCTGCTAGAATTCGCCTCATGCGCGGACGCGCTCTCAGAATTACCGCTCGCATTGCGTTTTTTCTTTGCGGACTGGCCTCACTCCTCATCGGCACCCTCTATGTGTTTCAGCAGGGCGAGGACCTGCCGGTTCAAAGCGAATGGGTCATCTTTACCGTTGCTCTGACTCTGGTGGGCGTTTGCAGCATAACCGTTGCAGTGCTGCCCCGCTCGTGGATTGCGAAAGCATGCAGAAAAGACCGCGACGATAAACAGTTGTTCGCCGCGCCCTTCAAACTGCTCGGTGTCTTCGCCGCAGTTGCATATCTGGTCGCGGTCGTCGCCTATCTCTCCCCGCACAGCTGGAATCTCAATACCCAGCTGACGCTTGCGTTGTGTCCCATGTATTTCTTGAAGTTGTCGGTCGACCCTCCGCCCTTCGATATCTTTTTGCTGCTTGCCCCGATCAACGCGGCAATCTACGGCGCGCTCGGGACTACGTTGGGATATGTCTTGCTGCGGTTTCGCGGCGGGCAGTAAGGGGACAAGAAGCGAAGCATCGCGGCGAATCCTGAATCATCTCGGGCCGGCGAGTGCTAGAGTTCATCGGGAACGATGGTTGGAGCACGCTGTCTACTAAACCAGCACCTTCTCCTGCACCGGCACCGCGCCGCGCATCTGCTTCACCCGCTCGTAAATCTTGCCGTACTCGCGCGCGGAAGCATTCCAGGAAAAGTCCTTGTTCATGCCATTGCGCATCAGCACCTGCCACGAAGTCTGGTCGCGAAAAGCCTGCAGCGCGTGCTTGATAGTCAGCAGCAGAGACTCGCCGTTGTACTCGGTGAATTTGAAGCCTGTGCCTTTGCCGGAGCGAGCATCCCAGGGCTCGATCGTGTCATCGAGGCCGCCAGTCGCGCGGACGATCGGCACCGTACCATACTTCAAGCTATAGATCTGGTTTAGCCCGCAAGGTTCATATTTCGAAGGCATTAAGAACATGTCAGACCCGGCCTCGATTTTGTGTGCGATGGCATTATCGTAGGCGACCTTCACCGCGATCTTGTTGGGAAACTGCTTGTTGAGCCGGACAAACATTTCTTCGAACTGCTTATCGCCCGCACCGAGCGCGATCACGATCATCTCTTCCCGCGCCAGCCGGTCCATGATCTGCGCGATCAGGTCAAATCCCTTTTGCGCTGCGAAGCGCGACACGATGCCGATCACCGGCACTTTCGGGTCGGCATTTTTCACCCCAAACGCCGCCAGCAGATCCTGCTTGCACTGCGCTTTTCCGGACAGGTCCTGAGGGGAATATTTCGCCGCGATAAACTTATCTGCCTGCGGACTCCACTCGTCATAGTCCACACCATTCAAAATGCCCGTAACCGTCGCCGCGCGGTCGCGCAGCACGCCTTCGAGTCCAAACCCATATTCCGCAGTCTGAATCTCCTGACTGTATTTCCGGCTCACCGTAGTCACGAAGTCGGAATAGGTAAGCGCGCCCTTGAGAAAATTCACTTGCCCGAAGAATTCCATCTTCGACATCGTGAACAGATCCCAGGGCAGCATCAGCAGCGGCAGCGTCTCCGGCGGAAAAAGCCCCTGGTAGCCAATGTTGTGAATGGTGAACACGGTGCCCACGTCGCGAAAGGCCGGATCCTCCGCATACACCGTCCGCAGCAGCACCGGCACCAGCGCGGACTGCCAGTCGTGACAATGGAAAATCTGCGGGACACCGAGAATCTTTGTTGCCTCCAGCACGGCGCGCGAGAACAGCGCGAAACGCTCAGCATTATCCGGAAAGTCGCCCGCCGGAGTGCCATAAAGCGCATCGCGATCGAAATATTCTGGATAGTCGACAAAATAAAAGCGCACACCCGACTGGCTTCCTCCCGCGACCACCGACGCGAACCGATACTTGTCGTCGAAAGGAATGGTAATGCTGCGCACCACGACCGCCGGATCAGTCAACTTGGTCTGCCGGTAACGCGGCAGATAGACGCTCACTTGATGCCCCAGTGCCGCCAGTGCCCGCGGCAATGCCCCCACCACGTCCGCCAGTCCGCCGGTTTTTGAAAACGGCACGCCTTCCGACGCCACGAATGCAATATGCATGAACCCCTCCCTGGACAAGACCCGCTTTTTTGCGGCCGCACGTTATGATGGAATGTCTATTGCGGGACTAACCTCCCGCGCGCCATGCACGCGGGTCGAATGGTCAGTCTATATGCCCGACGAAAAGAGGGTCAACGTGCCGAAGGTCGTGTCTACTCGCCGTCCGCAACATAAGCCCAAGTTGGGACAGCATTTCCTCGCCAGCGACAGCTTTGCCGCTCAGCTCGTCGACGCTCTCGGCGACGTCTCGCAAAACACCGTGCTCGAAATCGGTCCCGGACGCGGCGTTCTCACTTCCCTGCTGGCCAAGCGCGTCCGCCGCCTCATCGCCGTCGAACTCGACCGCGTCCTCGCCGCACAACTCCGCCTCCGCTTCGGCATGTTCCCCAACGTCGAAGTCATCGAGGCTGACATTCTCTCCGTCGATTTCGATTCCCTGTTCGGACCCAAGCCCGGCCTGCGCCGTCCCGGCATCGAATTCCGGCCCGAGCCCGTCAAAGTCATCGGCAACCTTCCCTACTACATCACGTCCGACATTCTCCTGCGCCTGTTTGATTATTCGAAATACTTCGAGACCATCGTCATCCTCGTACAGCGCGAAGTCGCCGATCGCATCGCCGCCAAACCCGGCAGCAGTGACTACGGCTTGCTCTCCGCCACCGCACAGCTCTACGCCCGCGTCGACAAACTCTTCACCTTGCCGCCCTCAGCCTTCGCCCCGCCACCCAAAGTGCATTCCACCGCCCTGCGCCTCACCATCGCTCCGCGGCAGAAGGAATTGGGCCTCGATGGGAACGGCGCCATGGAAGACCGCCAAATAAACGACAGCTTCATCGACTTCCTAAAGCTTTCCTTCGGCCAGAAGCGCAAAACTCTGTGGAACAATCTCAAGTCGAACTATCCCGAACCTCAGCTGCGCGTCGCCCTGGCTCGAGGCCAAAGTAAAGCCCGCGGCCCGCGCCGAAACCCTGACCCTTGAAGAAAGCGCTAGCCCTGTTTCGTGCCTTGCGCGGCAACCACGACGGCTCGTAGCATAATAGTCGCCTGGCGCCGCCTCAGGGAGAAGAGCCTATGCGTGACGAAATTGTCCTTCGCTATCCCGCAGTCGCCGGGCGATTCTATCCCGCTGATCCCGCCGCTTTGCGCAAGGAAGTCAGCACCTATCTATCCCAGACTCCCGAGCAAAAGCCACGTCGTGCCATAGGCTGCATCGCCCCTCACGCGGGCTACATGTATTCCGGCCACGTGGCGGGCGCCGTTTTTGCGGCTTTAGAGATTCCACCGCTTTGCCTCGTGCTGTGTCCCAACCACACCGGCATAGGCTGCGCCCTTGCCATCGTGAGTGAAGGCGCGTGGGAGACCCCGCTCGGCAACGTCCCCATCGACACTGAGTTCGCCACCGCTCTCAAGCAGCGCTGCCCCCTTCTGCACGAAGATTCGTCCGCCCACCGCAACGAACACGCTATAGAAGTTGAACTGCCGTTCCTGCAAATGCGCCGGCCGCAACTGAACTTCGAAATGAAGTTCGTTCCCATCGCGCTCGGCACCGCGCAATTCGACCCTCTCGAGCAGCTCGGCAACGCAATTGCCGATGTGATTGCGGCCCACAACGATCCCGTCCTGATCGTAGCCTCGAGCGACATGAATCATTACGAATCCGACGCCATCACGCGAGTGAAAGACCACCGCGCCATTGAACCAATTCTCGCCCTCGACGCTCGCGCGCTCTACGACGTGGTCACCGACCAGCACATCACGATGTGCGGATTCGGACCCGCCGTCGCGATGCTCACGGCGGCGAAGAAGCTGGGCGCCACTTCGGCCGAACTGGTGAAATACGCAACCTCAGGCGACGTCTCCGGCGACCGCAACGCAGTCGTAGGCTACGCCGGCGTTGTGGTTTACTAGCGGCAGCGACAAGCTCGGTTCTCCGGTTGCGATCTCTGTTGCGATCCCCGGTTGCGATTTCCAGTTGCGATTCAATGTTGTAGATTTGTCGCTATGCTTGCCTGCCAACACGCCCTGGCGCTGTTCCTCTTTCTCGGCGTTCCCGTCTGGGACGCCCTCGAGACGCGGGCTCTAAAGACCAGCACAAATCCCCGCAGAAAGATCTTGTCCTACCAGAGGATCGTGCTCATCCTTTGGACCGCCGCCATCGTCGCCTGGATTTCCTTGCGAGCCAGCGTTTTCTTCATCTGGCCAGCCGTCCGTCTAACCGCGCAGCAGAAAATAGGACCATCCTTCGGTTGGGGATTCGCCATCGCCTTTGCAGCAGGTTCCCTGCTGCAAGTGGTTCTAGTCCATCGCAGCGCAGCCGCGCGCGAAAAGATTTTGCGAGCCTTCCGGCGCTTGGCCTTCATCCTTCCCGTAACTCAAGATGAGCGCGCCTGGTTCGCCCTGGTTTCAATCACGGCAGGCATCTGCGAAGAAGTCCTGTATCGCGGATTTCTGATCCGCTATCTCTCGAACGGCCCCTGGCACGCCGGAATTTGGCTGGCGCTCGCGATCGCCAGCGTCTCCTTCGGACTCGCGCACGGCTACCAGGGACTATCCGGAATCATCGGCACAGCCCTGCTGGGCGCGGTAATGGCGGTACTCTTCCTCGCCAGCGGAAGCCTCTGGCTCCCCATGGCGCTGCACGCCATCATTGACCTGCGGATTCTTTTCCTGCTCCGCCCCGGAGACCTGACGTCCTGACCAGCTCTAAGTCAGATCACTGACTCGTCATTCACAAATCGGCGCTAAGAACGACGACGGCCAAAAAGCGCGATCGTGCCCGCTTAGGGATTACCCGCATCGCGAACCGCCACGGGCGAAGCCGCCTTCCTCAGCTGTTCAAGCTCGACCTGAACTTGCGCCCACTCCTTCGGCTTGCGCTTGGTCGCGTAAGGCGCGTCAGGATGCCCGAAGAATTCCAGGAGTTCGCTCCGAAGCTCCTCCGAAGCACCGCTAAAGTTCTGCTTCGCGAGTGCGCCGAGCAGTTCTGCTTGCGTCTCATCGTAGAGCCGATACTTCCCGGGACCCGTCACTCCGCCGGTATCAAAATTGTCATTGGGCAAGTCCAGATGACCGGAAGCTTCCTGATCAAGCAGGTTCCGGTAACGTTGCAGGCCCGTATCGAAGCTGGCTTCGAACATGTGCTCCGCCTCAGGCGTCGGCGTCCGGAGTTGCAGCACTCGAAGCGGACCTATCTTGGGAAGAATCCTCACCAGAAAGGCGAGCATTTTTTCACCAAAACTCGGCTCCTGATAAACATTTCCCCAGTTCTTTTGGTAACTCGCTCGCGACAGGTTATAAAGAAACTTCTTCTTAGTGATGCCAGGCTGATCCTTCATGATCTGGTCTTTTTTCAAGCTCCAGGCGATGCGAGTGGCCTTGGGGAGAAGCCGGCTGACGGCATACCGGTAAGAGCCGAGCACCTTGTCTTCATCCCTGAGGACGCTCTTCAGATCCAACCCGTAGGTTTCCTGAAACGCTTGTTCCAGCAACGGAACTGAAACCCCAAAGCCGATGAAGTCATGGTAGCTTGCGGGAGCGTAACGTCCCTGCGCGACTTCCAGGACGTCGAATCCAAATTCAGTTTTTACATGCGCCAGGGGGTCTTCTTCGTAGGTGATCACGTCGCCATATTTCTTTTTCAGCTTCGGATACAGGAGCGGGACCGAAACATTCACGGCCATGAGGTGGCCTTCGTTATCCGCCGCGTAGTGAGAAAGAGCCCCGAGCGCAAATGCGTAGCCGTCGAGATCCTTGGCGTCGCGCAGAAGAGCCAGGACAAAATCCCCGCTCCGCACATAGTGCGTCAAGTTGCTGAAGAAATGGCTTCCGTGCGGATAATAGCCCATGTCCTGGATGATGGCGCCGCCATAGGCATACCCGTGCGCTTCCTTGAGTTCGTCCGCCGTAGCGTTAGGAAATCGCTTCACCAGCAGCGGGCGTATGTTCGTGTTCCATGCGCTGTCGACAATCGCCTCATGCGCGAGCACGGCATAGGCCGCGCCCTGGATGGGCCAGCCAAGAAACAAGAGAAGCGCCACTACTAGTGCGAATACTCTCGTGAACAGCGTTCTGTTTTCACTGAGCCCCATCGTCCCGTCTCCGGTGTCGCCTTTCATTCCCCGACGTTGGCTAAGTAGAGCCCCGTGAAATGCTGCCGATCTTCGCTTCCTTTGGTATCTTTGGGCGAAATGGAGGTTGCCACAGAATGCGAGGGGCGACAACTATCGGACGGGCCCATCTAAAATGCTAGGCGGTGGTTGTAATTGGATATTCAAATCAAGCAAATCGTCCCATCGTCAGCGCCCCGCGCCACTACTCCCCATCTCGATCAACTCCTTGGCCCGCGCCCGCACCACATTGATCACGGAAGTGTCATCAACAATCTCCTGCAGAATTGGCGCCACACCTTGTATCTCGCTCAGTTCGTTGTTCCGCGCCTGCGTTTCCATGAGCTTCAACTCGTCATCGAGCGCCAGCTTTTGATAGCGATGGTAGTAAGCCAGCCGCCGCCCATAATCCTGAGCACTGGCGATGTTCTGAAAAAGGGCGGTCAATTCCCGCACCGG
This sequence comes from uncultured Acidobacteriaceae bacterium, assembly GCA_963827005.1. Lineage (GTDB taxonomy): Bacteria > Acidobacteriota > Terriglobia > Terriglobales > Acidobacteriaceae > Sulfotelmatobacter. The sequence goes on along the minus strand of CAWGZD010000001.1, from coordinate 235,061 downwards.
CTCGAGCTTCGAATAGTTATATCGCGCGCTGGTCGACCGCGCCCCATCCTGATAGCTCAGCAGCTTCGCGCCGGTAAACGCCAGCTTGCGATTGCCCGAGTCAATTGTTCCGGAAAAATACCGCGCCTGTTTCGCCCAGTTGAAGATCCGCTCGCGATTCCCCGCCGACACTTGAAATTCCGACCGGTACGCCTGCTCCTCCGAATCCTCCGCAACCTTCCCGGTGCACTCGTAGCGCGCATGCCCGGTTGCATCCACCGCGATCGAGTAATGCTGAGGATTCGATTGAGGAAAGTCAACCGCGAACGTAACCACCGGCGCTGCGGCGTTTTCTGGCAGCTGTGACAGCGACGACACCGGCATTGCAGCCGCAACCAGCACAGCCATTACAACGAGCCGCCAGCCGCGCTTCGCCTGGATCAGAGAGGCCTCGATCGGGAAGGATCGGCATAGAAAAGCCGGGACAAGAATAGCTCGAATCAGCGCAACCGAAATCATCACCGCGCCGCGACCCTTTGTCTTTCCAGAGTGCCGGCCGTATGCAGGTGGCAGATGGCGATGGCAAGCGCGTCCGACGCGTCCATCGGCTCCGGCGCCTCGGCCAATCCCAGCAGGCGCGTCACCATGTGCTGCACCTGCTGCTTCTCCGCCCGCCCGTAGCCCACCACCGACGACTTAATGCTCAGTGGAGAATATTCCGCAACCTCGAGCCCAGCCGCGGCCGCCGCCAGCATCGCCACGCCGCGCACCTGGCCCAGTTGCAATGCCGACTTCACGTTCAATGCGAAAAAGATGCCTTCAATCGCCACTTCGTCCGGATGATGCTCCGCAATCAGTTCGCCCAGTTCGTCATAAACACGCGACAGCCGCCGCGCCAGCGTCTCCCGCTGCGAAAGCTTGATCGCCCCGCACGTCAGGCACACCAGCCGCCCGCCGGAATGCATCTCCACCACGCCATACCCGGTGTACGCCCCGCCGCAATCGATGCCCATTACTCGCATGTCAGAGCAGTGTAGCGCGGAACCCGCGCAGAACCTAGACCCGACCTGGTGTCATGAAGGTGTCATGGATTCTTGCAGGGGACAGCCGCCCTCGGCTGTCCCGCGAGCAGCCCGAGCGCTAGCAGCACTTCGGCCGCCGCATCTTCGCCTCTTCAAATTCCTGACGGAACGCCGCATACGCCGCGCTCGAAGACTTCCTCCCAGCCCGGCTCAAATACCGCGCGTACGCCGCCTCGTCAAAAATCTCCCGCAACGTCGCCATGAAAGTGCGCCAGCCCGAAACGATCCGCTTCATCCCTGCTCCTCCACCAGCCGAGTCCTCACAAACGGCGCTTCCTTCACCCGCGCCTCTCTCGCTCCACTCAGAATCCCCCACCATTGCCGTAACGATTCCACCAGAACCAGCGTCACCATCACCACCAGCACGCCCGTCACCGCCGCATCGAGACGGTTGTTGAAAATCAGCCGCGCCGTCGCTCCCGTCGCTGGACCCGCCGCCAGAACCCGCGCCTGCGCCAGAAACCCTACTCGCGGATTCGCATCGAACATCTTGTACCACGACGCCGTAAACGTCACCGCCACCAGCCACGCCAAAGGCACCAGCGTCACCGCCGCATACTTCGCCCGGTGCATTTTAATGATGATCGTCGTAGCCACGCATAGCGCCACTGTCGCCAGCAGTTGATTCGCGATTCCAAACAGCGGCCACAGCGAATTAATTCCTCCCAGCGGATCCTTCACTCCCTGCCACAGGAAATATCCCCACGCGCCCACGATCAGCGCGCTGGTTCCGAGAATCGACGGATACCAACTCGTCCTCCCCAAAGGCTGGTACACATGCCCCAGCGCATCCTGCACCATGAACCGCGCCACCCGCGTCCCCGCATCAAGAATCGTCAGGATAAACAGCGCTTCGAACATGATCGCGAAGTGGTACCACAACGCCATCAGCGTCTCGCCACCCAGGCTATGCGAAAAAATATGCGCCATGCCCACGGCAAACGCGGGCGCGCCGCCGGTCCGGTTGTAAAGCGTCTGCTCCCCAACCGCATGCGCCAGCGTCTGCATGTCTGCCGCAGTCACCGGAAATCCCCAGCTGGAAATTGTCGTCGCCGCCGTCGCCGGCGCCTGCCCTACAATGCCCGCCGGACTATTAATCGCAAAATAGATCCCCGGCTGCATCACGCAAGCCGCAATAATCGCCATCACCGCCACTGCCGATTCCGCCATCATCGCGCCATACCCCACCATGCGCGTCTGGGTCTCGCGCGCAATCAGCTTCGGCGTAGTTCCGCTTGAGATGAGCGCGTGAAATCCGCTAATCGCTCCGCAGGCAATCGTGATAAAAGCAAAAGGAAATATCTTCCCCGCAAACACCGGACCGGTGCCATCGACAAACCGCGTCAGCGCCGGCATGTGCAGCGTGGGATGCAGCGCCACGATTCCCACCGCCAGCAAAGCAATCGTCCCCAGCTTCACGAACGTGCTCAGATAATCCCGCGGCGCCAGCAGCAGCCACACCGGCAACGCCGACGCCGCAAACCCGTAAACCATGATCAGGATCGCCAGCGTAGGCGCGCTAAACGTAAACACCCCCGCCAGCGCCGGATTCTGCGACACATACTGCCCACCCCAGATCGCCGCCAGCACCAGAACAAATCCCAGCGCCGAGACCTCCAGCACCTTCCCCGGACGAATCCGCCGCAAATAAACGCCCATCAACACAGCGATCGGCATCGTCATCGCGATCGTGAACGTGCCCCACGGGCTTGCCTTCAGCGCGTTCACCACAATCAGCGCCGCCACTCCGAGCAAGATGATCAGGATCGAGATCACCGCCACGTAAGCCACAAAACCGCCGACGCGCCCGATCTCATCCTTCGCCATTTCCGTCAGCGACTTGCCGTCGCGCCGCACCGAGAACAGCAGGATCACAAAATCCTGCACGCACCCAGCAAACACCGCCCCGGCCAGCACCCACATCGTCCCCGGAAGGTAGCCAAACTGCGCCGCCAGCACCGGACCCACCAACGGCCCCGGCCCCGCGATCGCTGCGAAGTGATGCCCAAACACCACCCACTTGTTCGTCACCAGAAAATCGCGGCCATTCTCCAATCGCTCCGCTGGAGTCGCCCGCAAACCGTCCAGCGCCAGAATTTTCACCGCAATGAACTTGCTGTAAAAGCGGTAGCCCAACGAATAGCAGCACGTCGCCGCCACCACCAGCCACAAGGCATTGATGGGTTCACCGCGATGCACGGCGATCACGCCCACAGCCGCCGCGCCCATCAACGCAACCAATCCCCAAGCCAAACGCACAGGAGTCTTATTCATGGCCTTCCGTCCGTGGAGCATTGTGCCCAATCTCCGCCCCCGACGCAACGTGGTTACGCCAGCCCTCCCGCCCAGTGCCCGATTTTAGTGATAATCTGTTTCTTCCCGGCGACTGCTGATCCCGCGCTTCGGGCTGCTGCTCAACCCAGCCCACGCCCGGGGTCCATCCCAGGGATTGCCGTCCGAATTCATGCAGGGGAGCGGACCATGAAGATTGGTATGTTGACCGGTGGAGGGGATTGCCCTGGTCTGAATGCTGTGATTCGCGCCGTAGTGCGCAAGGGCATCTTCACCTATGAGGACGAATTCATCGGCTTCATGGAAGGCTGGCGCGGCGTCATCGAAGACACCAGCATGCCCCTCAATCTCGATGCCGTTGGCGGCATTCTGCCCCGCGGCGGCACGATCCTGCGCACCTCGCGCACCAATCCCTCGAAACGCCCCGATGGCATCGACCGCTGCCTGGCCACGCTCGAAAAGAATAAGCTCGACGCTCTCATCGCCATCGGCGGAGACGACACTCTGTCCGTCGCCCAGAAACTCCACGAGCGCGGCGCCAAAGTGGTCGGCGTCCCCAAGACCATCGACAACGACCTCGGAGGCACCGACTACACCTTCGGATTCGACACCGCCTGCAACATCGTCTGCGAGGCCCTCGACCGCGTCCACACCACTGCCGAGGCCCACAACCGCGTAATGGTGGTCGAAGTCATGGGACGCGATGCTGGCTGGATCGCCCTGTACAGCGGCATCGCCGGCGGCGCCGACGTCATCCTCATTCCCGAACGCCCCTTCGATATCGACAAGATCGCCGACTCCATCCGCCAGCGCCACGAACGCGGCCGCTACTTCTCCATCGTCGTCGTAGCCGAAGGCGCAAAATTTTCCGCCGAATCAGGCCAGGGATCGTCCGTTCTCTCCGACATGGGCAAGGACGAGTTTGGCCACGTCAAGCTCGGCGGCATCGCCAACATCCTCGCCCGTGAAATCGAGAAGCGCACCGGCTACGAAACTCGCCCCGTGGTTCTCGGACACATTCAGCGCGGCGGCTCTCCCAGCGCCTTCGACCGCGTCCTCGCCACCCGTTACGGCCTCGGCGCCATCGACATGGTGCATCGCGGCGAATTCGGATGCATGGCCGCCCTGCGTTCCAACAAAATCGTCTCCATCCCTTTGCTCGAAGCCATCTCCCGAAACCGCGTCGTCGACGACGAAATGATCCAGATCGTCGACGGCCTTTTCCAAAAAGTCGCCGACCGGGAAGCCGTCTAAACGGGGATAGGACTTTTTTCAAGACGATCCAGACTCTAAGCCGTCCCTGTCATCCCAACCGAAGCGACAGCGACGATAATGTTTGTCATCCCGACCGGAGCCGGAGCGAGAGCGACAATAATCTTTGTCATCCCGACCGGAGCAGGAGCGAGAGCGACAATAATCTTTGTCATCCCGACCGGAGCAGGAGCGAGAGCGACGGCGCAGTGGAGGGACCTGCTTTTCCGTCCGCCGAATAAATCTTGAGAAGCGCCAGCTCTATCCAACTAAGGTAAAGTAGTCCTCGGCCTCGCTTCGTGACGCACGATCTCTACCTCCGCCTCGCTCCGTCATTTGTGCCGCTCCTCGAACTGCTCTTGCTTGCGTCCGCCGCGACGCTGATTCTCTTTTCTTCCCGGGGAAATTCTCCCGCTCGTCTTCAAGCTGCAGCCTTCCGTTCCATCGAGCGTGCTTTCGCGCGCCTGGCCCGCCGCAAACGACTCTCCATACTCTTCGTCGGACTCAGCGTAGTCGCCGTTCGTGTCGCGTTGATCCCCATCCTCGGCATTCCCCAGCCCCGGTTCAACGACGAGTTCAGCTATCTGCTCGCAGCCGACACGTTCGCACACGGCAAGCTCACCAATCCTACCCACCCCATGTGGATCCACTTTGAAAGTTTCCACATCATCGAGCAGCCCACCTACATGTCGATGTACCCGCCCGCGCAAGGCCTCGTCCTCGCCGCCGGACAATTGCTCGGTCAGGCTGGTTTCGGAGCATGGACCGGCCAACTCTTCATCACCGCGCTAATGTGTTCTGCCCTGTGCTGGATGCTGCAAGCCTGGCTGCCCCCGCCCTGGGCCCTGCTCGGAGCCGCGCTCGCCGTCCTCCGCCTCGGCATCCTCAGCTATTGGATGAACACCTATTGGTGCGCTTCGGTCGCAGCTCTCGGCGGCGCGCTCGTCCTCGGAGCATGGCCACGCCTGCGCAGCCATCCCCGCGTGCGCGACGCTCTGCTGATGGCGCTAGGCCTCGCGATTCTAGCCAACAGCCGTCCCTACGAAGGCCTCATCTTTTCCATCCCCATCGCCGTCGCAATGCTCTTCTGGCTCACTGGAAAAAATCATCCCCCACTTCGCCGTTCGTTGCCGAAGGTGATTGTGCCCATCCTTTTAACCCTCCTCATCGCCGCCGCAGCCACCGGCTACTACTATTACCGCGTAACCGGCAGCCCGTTCCGCATGGCCTACCAGGTAAATCGCGACACCTACGCAACCGCTCCCTACTTCATCTGGCAAACCCCGCGCCCCGAGCCCGTCTATCACCACGCCGTGATGCGCGATTTTTATCGGCACGAGCTGAGCGAGTTCGAGAGCAACCGCACCCTCGCCGGATACCTGCATCGCGCTGCTGGAAAACTGTTTTCTTGGTGGCAGTTCTACCTGGGCCCGCTGCTCACTTTGCCGCTGCTGGCGTTCCCCAGCGTCGTTCGCCAGCGCAAAATGCGGCTGCCCCTTCTAATCTGCGCTGCCATGATCGCCGGATTCTCCGTCCAGACCTGGACCCTCCCCCACTATTTCTCGCCCGCCACCGGCGCCTTGTACATCCTTCTCATCCAGGGCATGCGCCACCTGTGGAACTGGTCCGCCACTCGCAGTCCGATCGGACGCGCCGCGATTGGACGAAACATGATAGGACGAGAAATCGTTCGCGCCATCCCCGTGCTGGCCTGCGCTATGATTCTCCTGCGCGTCACGTCGGCTGCCGCTCACGTGAGCATCGAACCCGCATGGCCCCGCGGCGACCTCGAGAGATCTGCCGTTCTGAGCGACATGGAGCCGCGGCCGGGCAATCAGCTGGTAATCGTGCGCTACGGCGCTCATCACGACCCTGTCCGCGAGTGGGTCTACAACGAAGCCAACATCGACGCAGCGAAAGTGGTCTGGGCACGCGATATGGGCAAAGAAGGCAACCAGGAATTGCTCCAGTATTTTCACGGCCGGAGTGTCTGGTTGGCGGAGGGGGACAGTCCCGCCCACACGATCTCGCCGTACTCGGACTGAATCACTCATGCGAGCAACTCCATCCTCAGTCAAGCGTCTGGCTCTTTTGGTGATTGTGCTAATCTGCTCGGCCAGCATGTGCCTTTACTGGAGCCGCATTACCGACGCCGTGCATGCCTCAAGAGCGTCCTCTTCCGTGTTGAAGCCCGCGGTTCTTACCGACTTTTACCCAAGCTGGTATGCCAGCCACGAACTCCTGCTTCATCACCGCGATCCCTATGGCGCCGATGTCAGCCGCGAACTCCAGATCGCCTATTACGGCAAGGAACTCGACCCCTCGCGCGCGGAAGAACGGCGCGACCAGCAACGCTTCGCTTATCCTTTGTACTTTGTATTCTTAATCGCGCCTCTCGCTTGGATGCAGTTCCACGCAGCGCAAATCGTTTTCTGGTGGGTTCTGGCCGTGAGCGCTGTCGTCAACATTTTTCTTTGGCTGCGTTTTCTCCGTCTCCGCCTGTCCCCGCTAGCCCTCGCCGCCACTCTTGCGATGGCTATGACCAGCATTCCGGTCATCCAGAACCTAAGCATTCTGCAACCGTTTCTGCTGCCTGCCTGCTTCATCGCCGCGGCCGCCACCGCTGTTATTTCAGGACGCCTGTTCCTGGCCGGAGCGCTGCTCGCCGCCGCCACTGTCAAACCTCAAATCTCTCTGCTTCCGCTGGCCTGGTTCGCTTTGTGGATGTGCAGCGACTGGAAGCGCCGCCGGTCTTTGCTCTGGGGCTTCGCAGTCACGTTCGCCATCCTCTTAGCGGCATCCCAGTGGCTTTTGCCGGGCTGGCTGCTCCAGTACCCCTCCGTACTCAGAGCGTACGCCAACTACACGAACGCCACATCGCTGGTCGGAATGCTCCTGCCGTCTCCGTTGCATTGGCTGGTTACAGCTTTAGCGCTCGTAACTGTCGCAACGTTTTGCTGGCGCGTGCGCCGCGAGCCCGCCGATTCCGCGGCCTTCGCCATCGCTTTATCGTTCGCGCTGACCCTTACCGTTTCGATTGTCCCAGCGGTGGTTCAGCCCTTCAACCATGTCCTGCTTCTTCCTGCCGTCCTGCTTGCGATTCGTCATTGGCGCGACCTTCGCACTGCGAACCTTGTCGTGCGCTCCGCTACTTCCTTGTTCTGTCTTTGCGCCTTCCTGCCCTGGCTGCTCGCCGTGGTCGCGATGGCCAACCCGTTGACGCCCCATAGCGACTGGCTACTTAGAATGTGGTCGGTTCCTCTGGCCGCCAGTATGGCACTCCCCTTCGCTGCCTTCGGCGTTCTGATCCTGCTGAACAAGAGACTGCTGCCGATTGAACCCGCCGCGACAGGACAGAAGTAACATGGCTCAGCCCTCCAGCTTCGCGTCTTGGATCACCCCCCGCCGCCTGCGCGCCCACGGCCTGATCCTCGTTCTCTGCCTCTGGACGGTTTACTTCTGGAACATGGCCACACCCGGCCTGCTCGATCGCGCCGCGAACCTCAAAGGCACGGATTTTTTACATTTCTACACTCTTGGCTCCATCGCGCTCGCGCATCGCGGCGCCGATCTCTACAACATGAAAGCGCAATCCGCGCTCGCGGCCGAACGCGTTCCCGCCGCCGCAGGCATCCGCTATCTGCCTCTGTATCCGCCGCAGGTTTCCCTCTTGTTCGCGCCCTTCGCGCGTCTCTCCTATTCCTGCGCGCTCATCCTCTGGCTCGGCTTGAGCGCGCTCATCTACGGCCTGTGTTGTTATACCGTCTGGCGCGCCTGCCCCAACCTGCGCAACAGCAAACTCACAGTGCTCATTCTCGCCCTAGCCTTCCCTGCCTTCTGGAACCTAATCGCCTGGGGACAAACTTCCGCGCTAGCCCTGGCCTGTCTCACTCTCGCGTTCTTCGCTCTGCGTGCCCAGCACGAATTCCTGGCCGGCCTCGCCATCGGATGCCTCATCTTCAAACCCCAACTAGCCCTGGCCGCGGCCATCGTCTTCCTGATCACGCTGAACTGGAAGCTCATCGCCGGAGCGCTTCTCGCTACCTCCGCCCAGCTCACCGCAGCTTGGCTCTACTACGGCCCCGCCCCGCTTCGCCAATGGCTGCACGTGTTGCTCAAGGTATTCTCCGCGCTTCCGCTGCTCGAACCCAAGCCGTATCAAACCCACTCCCTGCGCACCTTCTGGACCATGCTCCTGCCCTGGCCGCCCGCCTCGCTAACGCTATACCTAATCTCAGCTCTGCTCGTGTCAGCAGTAACCGTCGCATGTTGGCGCAGCCGCACCCCGCTGTCCGTGCGCTACTCGGCGCTACTGCTCGCGACAGTTCTGCTCGCCCCACATCTCACCGTCTACGACCTCGTGATCCTCGCGCCCGCCTTTCTGCTGCTCGCAGATTGGATCGCCGCCCACCCCCACGGCGCCGCCACATCGCAACTCAAGCTACTTCTCTATCTCGCCTTCGTACTTCCCTTACTCGGCCCGCTCGCGCGTTGGACACACTTCCAGCTCACCGTCCCCGTAATGGCCGCTCTCTTGTATGAGATATGGAACTTAGGCAGGAAATCCGAACCCGACTTAAATGCAGGTTGAACCTATACGATCCGAACAAAAACCGCAACGCCTCCGGGAAACCGTTCGGCCCAGGCTCCCTCGTTGTGCCCGCCTCCATCTTGAATCACGAGCCGCAGCCGCTTCTCACTCAGCACGGCCCGCCGCAGGATCCCCGCAAGCTCCCGCACATCGTCCACCACAGTCCGGCTCCGCTCTGCATTTCCCGCCTCGGCAGTTCCCACGGCCAGAAATATTCGCTCCGGCCAGATCCGCACCGACCGGCTCTCCCGGATAACTTGCCGCCCCGATGCCCAAAGCGACGGACTCTCCAGCAGCAACTGCCCAATCCTTCCCGGCCGCGCCAGCGCCGTATACAGCGCAATCAGCGCTCCCAGCGACGATCCGCCCAATCCAGTATTCTCGGCACCGTCGCCACTCGATAGCTTCGCTCGACGAACGGCATCACTTCCTTCATCAGAAAATCCGGATAATACCGCCCCTGCACCCGCAACATCATCGGATTCATCGACCGGTGCGGCATGTATTCGCGAAGCCGATCCTTCCCCGTGTTGTCGATGCCCACAATAATCATCGGAGGAATCGACCCTTCGCGGATCAGCCGGTCCGCCGTCTCATCCGCCTGCCACTCCACGCCGGTAAAAGATGTCGCCGCCTCAAACAGATTCTGCCCGTCATTCAGATACAGCACCGGATAGTGCCGGCCGGCATTCTCCGCATCGTCATAACCCGGAGGCAGCCACACCCGCAAGAACCGCGTGTTCCGGAACACCCGGCTGCGAAACTCATGCAGCCGCAAATCTCCGGTCGCTCCCTCGACGCGTATCACGGCGGAAGCAGGTTCGTCCCCATTCCTGATTTTCTGGATTTTTCCCATCGAAGAGTAACTTCAGCGTGTCTTCCCAGCAGCAAAGCGTGGGTTTCCATCCTCAGGCGAACTTCAGTCGCGAAGCGACGGCATTCATTAGCCCCGTACGCAAGTACGGGGAAGGCTGGCAAACTGGAACCGAGTCCCTTCAGGGACGGCACCCACCTGCGGCCCGCTTACGTTCGCACCTTCACCACTCCCGCCAGCACCGCAATCCCCGCAATCATGCCCAGCGAACTCAAACACAAAATGCACCACGTCCCTAGCACATAGCCCTCAACGTAAGTCAACCACAGCGCAAACCCCAATCCCGCCAACGCCGCCGCCAGCAGCCGCAACGGCGTCTCCGCCCGCGACCGGTAAACCGTCGCCAGCGCCAGCAGCACTCCGTACCCAGCAATCCCAATCCCCGCCACCGGAATTCCCATCACACTCGAATACTCACTGCGGTTCACAATGTCGCAATTGAATTTCTCACCAAACTCGCAAAACGCCGTCGCCGACTTCGCGTAATGCCGCTGCAGCGAAACCGCCGAAACCACAATCCCCGCCGCCGCCAACACCGCGATCGCCACGAACAATATCGATTGTCGTTGCGTTGCCCGGATCCTGCCTCACGGCAAAGCTGCACCCGGTCTTGTCGCTCAACTCCTGCATCGGAAAGACTCCCTCCACCGGAGGATTCCCCGCAAACTGCCAGCTCGGAAATAGCTTCACTCCCGCCGCCTTGCACTACTGGCTTGAGCTCGCGCGAACCCTTGATCGCGCACTCCACATAAGGAACATACTGAAACGCTTTTCCGAACATCTCCTTCTGCTCAGCGCAGTGCGGACACCAGTACAGCCCGTACATCTTCACCTGCTTCGACGCCAGGCACTGCGCGAACCCGTCGTAGCGGTGATTCGTGTAGTACCACCTCCGGCATATGCCAGGACAAACAACACCACAATTCCGCCCCAGATCAGCTTCTTCCGCGACTGCGGATCCGCTTCCGCCGCTCCCTCCCGCTCCTGCTGCCGCTTTCGCCGCTCTTCAGACATAATTCCCTTCCCACACGATTCACTTCTTATATCACGGCCTCAAGCCACAACGTTCAACGCGCCAGGCAGCACATCCAACTCTTCGCAATGCAGCGTCAACACTTCCCCATCCACCATCACATCCACCGGCGCATCCAAATCGAACTCCACGCGCTTCACCGCTTTGCGCTCCGCCAGCGGATGCTCAATATGCGTGCCATCATAAAGTCGCGGCAAATTCCGCATCAGTCCCAGCCTGCCCAATCGCACCCCAGCGGACGTATTCGATCAAACCGCTATTCACCTCGGCCTTCGGCGCGATCATCATCGTGCCGCCGGTAAACTTGCTGTTGTTGAAGGTGAGAAACAGACAGCGCCGCCGGTCAAATTCCGTTTCCCCATCCACCCGCACCGGAAACGGACGCCTCTGCAACCGCGCCAGCCCAAGAAAAATCGAAATGACATATCCCAACTCTCCCTGCCGCGCTGAACCGCCGCGCCCGCAACGTCGCCACGTCGGCAGGAAACCCCACGCTCAGCAGATTGATGTAGTGGATGACTCCGTCGCGATGCCGCAACCGCAGCACGTCGCAGGTCTGCGTCCCGGCCCGCGATCAGCGACTCGATCGCATGCTCCACCCCGCGATCGCTGAAATCACGCAGAAAAGAATTCCCCGTCCCCAGCGGCAAAAACCCAAGCTTGGGGCGCTCGCCCTCGCTGCCGCCTCCGGGAAAAGCCCGTTCACCACTTCGTACGAAGTCCCATCCCCGCCCACCGCAATAAACCGGCGCTGCCCGCGCGCATAAGCCTCGCGCGCAATCCGCGTCGCATCGCCGGCGCACCGCGTCTCCACCACATCAACCGCAACCCCGCCCGCCCGCAACCGCTCCAGCACCGGACCCAGCATCTTGCGGCTGCGCCCGCCTCCCGCCGCAGGATTCACGATGGCCAGATACGCTTCCCGCCCACTCACAGCCCCACCACCGCTCCCCGCTCCACCGTCTTTCCCATTTCTTCCGCCAGCGCCTGCCGTTTGATCTTCATCGACGCCGTCCGCGGAAAATCTTTCTCCCAGATCACATATCCGCCCACGCGCTTGAAATCCGGCAATCGCCGGTTGCGGGCCGCGATCTCCTCCAGCAGCTCGCTGTCGAAGCGCTGGTTCTGCTCCAGCCGCAGCACCATCACCAGCATCTCCCGCCCCAGCTTCTTTTGCGGCCACACATAGTTCGCCGCGAACACACAGTACTCCTTCACCGGCAGTCCGTCGAAAACCGTCTCAATATCCTCGGGATAAATGTTCTTCCCGCCTTCGGTGACGATCATGTTTTTCTTCCGCCCGAAAAGCTGCAGATGCCCGCTCTTGTCGAACCGCCCCAAATCGCCCGTCAGCAGCCATCCATCGACGATCGTCTCCAGCGTCAACTCCGGCATCGTCCAGATAATGCGACATCACGGTCTTGCTCCGCGCCGCAACTTCCCCAATCCCCTCCTCATTCGGGACTCAGCACCCGCAATTCCACGCCCGGCAGCGGCTTGCCCACCGTATCCGCGCGGAACGGTTTCAGATCGTTCAACGTCAGCGCCGTTCCCGCCTCCGTCAGCCCGTAACCGTTCACCACCGGAATTCCCAGGTCGTAGAAAAACTGCATCGTCGAAGGCTCCATGAACGCCCCGCCGGTGATCAGCGCCAGCAACTCTCCGCCAAACGCCCGGTGCACTCTGCGGCAGCAACGCCCGGCTCATCTTCACCCGCGGCTTGCTCCGCGTCAGCATCTTGTTCAGCGCAATCATTCGATTCAGAATCGCCCGCTTCCACGCCGGCAAGTTCGTCGAACTTTGCCCGCAGCCCGCGCTCCAGATTCTTCACGATCATCGGCACCAGCGCCACATAAGTAATCCGGTAGCGCACAAACGCGTCCCGCACAAATTCCGGACGCAGCGTCCGCAAATGCACCACGCACGCCCCGCACACAAACGGCCCAATGAATCCCACCATGAAATCAATCGCATGATTCGTCGGCAGAATGCTCAAATACCGCACCCCCGGCCAGAATGGATACCACGCCGTCAACGCCCGGCACTGCTCCAGATAATTCTCGTGCGTCAGCACGCATCCCTTCGGCCGCCCGCCCGTGCCCGACGAATACACGATGCACGCCACATCCTCCCGCTGCCGCATCACGAAATCCGGCGCGCCCTTGCGCTTGAAATCTTCCCAGCGGAATCCCCCCGCCAGCTCCGCCCCAGCGGCGCCTCCGTCACCAGCACCAGCTTCGTCTTGATGTTGTGAAACTCCGGCGACTGCGTGATCGCCCGCCACAGGTAATACTCCACCACCAGCACCTTGGCCTTCGAGTGCTCCAGCAACTGCAACTGCTCGGCCGCCGTCAGCTTGTAATCCAGAGGAACCAGCACGCCGCCGCTGTAGAAAATCGCATACGCCGAAATCAGCCACTTCGACTGATTCGTCATCAGGATCGCCGCGCGATCCCCGGCATCGAAGTCCGCATCCTCCAGCGCCCGCGCCAGAGGCATGCTGATTTCTTTGAAATCGGAGTAGGTAAGCCGCGTCTTCTCCCGCTCGCGGTCCGCCTCGATCAGGCAGGTCTCGCCCGCAAAGCGCTCCATCGCATCGCGCAACGCCGCGCCCAGACAGCTATATTTTTGGAGATCGAGCATAAGAGATATTTCACCACAGATGGTGCATGATGACACGGAGAACACCATGTTATCAGTGACTCCGATTGCAATCGATGCAGATCAAGCAATCAGCAATCAACAATGTCTGGATTCCTAGAGTCGCGCCTGAATCTTCCCCGCCAGCGTGCGGAAGTCCGACACTCCCTGCAACTCGTAATCCGGAAGCTCCACGCGAAAATGATTCTCCAGCTTGGTCAGCAGATCGAGCGTCTGCAAGCTGTCAATCCCCAGCGTTTTGAAAAAATCGTCGTCCGGATGCAGTTTTTCCCGCGGCACCTTAAAGTGCGCCGCCGCAAGACTCAAAATTTCATCCAGCGTCTGTTCAGCAGTCCTCTGTCAATAATCCTCGTCACTATAAATGCTTTGTCATCCTGAGCGAAGCGAAGGACCTCGCATCTCCTCGGTACTCACCATCGTACTCGGTACGTCACTACGGCAAATACGGCTGCGCATCCGTGCTCTCCACAAACTTCCGCAATCCCGCCTCGCACCGCCGGACGCGCAAACAGCTCACAGAAAATATCGATCTCCCGCCGCAACTCCTCATGCGGAATCGGCTTGATAAATTTCTTCGCCGCCGCCGCCGTTGCGCGATCGAACTTCCCCAACTGTGCCGCCGTCGCCCGCGCCGCCCGCAACGCCTCGCCTTCGCCCACCACCTGGCTCACCAGACCGATCTGCTGCGCCTTGGTCGCATTAAAGCTGCGCCCGTCAGCAACAGATCCCTCACCACGGCATTGCCCAAATCCCGCTTCAGTCGCGGAATCCCGCCAAACCCCGGAATCAACCCCAGCCTCAGCTCCGGAAAACAAAACCGCGCCATCTTGTCGGCAATAATCAAATCGCAAGCCAGCGCCAGCTCGAACCCTCCTCCAAACGTCACTCCATGCACCGCCGCAATCGTAGTCAAAGGCGCAGCATCGATCAGATTCAACACGCGGTGAATGCGCTCCAGAAAATCCCGCACTCCTCTCAGCCGCCTCAGCTTTCTCCATCGCCTGCGACCGCTGATACAGCTCGCGCAAATCCGCGCCCGCACAAAACCCCGGCTTCATCTCGCTATAAATGATGAGCGCATGCGCCTCCGCCTGCATGCTCTCCAAAGCCGTCGGCAAACTTCTCGAACTCCTCCAGCGACGCCGACCCCAGCTCGTTGCAAGGCTCCCGATGCAGCGCCAGTTCGATCACGCCATCTGCAAAGACCACGACAAAGCGTCTCCCGCACCGGCTCTCTACGTCGGCTCAGCTTTCGCCTCGTGCACTCTAGTGTCCTTCGTGATTCCCAGCATTTTCAGCCGCACTACACCGCCTGCTTCACCCGATACATTTCCTCAATCTCATTCTTCATCCGCGCCGCAATCACGTCCCGCTTCAGCTTCCCATTCACCGTCAACATTCCGCTTTCAATCGAAAACGCCTCCTCGCGCACGAAAAACGCACGCACCTGCTTGTAATGCGGCAACTCAGGATTCACCGCATCCAGCGCGGCTTGCACCTGCTCCGCCGTCACGCTCCCGGTCACAATCGCCGACAAATATCCGCGCCCGTTCCCCACCACCACGACCTGCTGCGCTTCCGGCAAAATCTTCGCAATCGCAGTCTCGATCGGCTCCGGCGAAATCTTGTGCCCCGATCCCAGCACGATCAAATTCTTGATCCGCCCCGCAATCCGCCAGTTTCCCGCCGCATTCACCTCGCCCTGATCGCCGGTATGAAACCATCCGTCGCGCAACGCCTCGGCCGTTTGCTCCGGCCGGTTCCAATAACCCGGAAAAATATTCGGCCCGCGCACCACGATCTCGTCATGCTCGCCCAACCTCATCTCCATGCCCGGAATCGCCGGCCCCACGCGCCCCACCTCGACCCGGTTCGGATCATCCATCGTGCAAATCGCCGTCGTCTCCGTCAGCCCGTAAACCTGCAGCACACGAATTCCCAGCATCATGAAATAAAGTTGCGTTTCCGACGCTCAGCGGCGCCGACCCGCAAATCAGCGCCTTCAGATTCCTTCCAATCATTTTCTTCCGGATCGCCGGAAACACCAGCGCGGTTCGCCAGCCCCAGCCACAGCGCATCGCCCGCTTTCGGCTGCCCATCCTGCTGCCGCGCCCAAGCGCCTTTCGCCCGCGCATAAATCGCCTGCGCCACTCCGCCGGTCTGCCAGAGTTGCTCGTCCACCGCCCGCCGCATGCGCTCCAGCAATTGCGGCACATTCAGAAAATAATCCGGAGCCACCGCCCGCATGTCGTTCGCGATCTTCGCCAGATCCATGTTGATCGTGACCAGGCTCCGCCGCTTCAGAAATGTCAGCAACGCAATCCACGACGCCGCAAACGTGAATGGCAAATAATGAAAGATGCGATCTTGCTCAGCCGATCCAGACGCTGACCGACCGGACATCAACTCGCCGAGCCGCTCCGCCGTCCGCTCCAGCATGAAGCCCACATTCGCCGCCGTCAGCACCACGCCCTTGGCTTCGCCCGAAGTTCCCGACGTATAAATAATCGTCACCGGACTGTCGTTCCCCACCTGCGGCCGGTCCAACTGCACGCCATCCACGCCCGCAAAAATCTCGTCAAACAAAAACTGCGGCGGCGCCTCCGGCCAACTCTGCGCAATCCCATCCCGCAATGCCGCATCCCCGCAACACACCAGCGACGGCGTGCAGTCCTTCATCATCGCCACCAACTCTGCCGGCGCCTGCCGCGAATATAGTGGCACCACGATCAACCCTTCCGCCATGAGCGCCAGATCCATCGCCACCCAGCGAATGCTGTTCGCTGCCAGCAACCCGCACCGGTCGCCTTTCTTCAATCCCTTCGAAGCGATGAAAGTTCTCGCCTTGCGGACCAGTTCCAGCAACTCGCCACCGGTCACGCCCGTGACTTCGCCGTCGCGAATCTCGGCAAGAATCCGCGTGTCCGCAGCCGCCTGCAGTTGCGAGAATATCTCTCCGATAAATGGAATGCTTTGTATTCAAGATGTGGATTGCAACGACCGCACTACGAAAACTCACCTGACTCTAGTTGTAAGCCGCCACCAACTCCCGCAGCCCCGGGCTCATCGGCGGCAAGATAATCTTCCCAACTCCACTCGCCCCGCCGCGTCTCAAACTCCGGATACCTTCTCTGCACTTCTTCTTCAAAATAAACGCCCATGCGCGCCATCACTTTCAAATTCCTCACCACGGTCTGCGCAATCCCAGTCGCGATCGCCTCGCCCTCGCAACTCAGCTTCTCCAGCGCCGCCAGCAGCTTCCCCTCAAGTTCCGGATCGTCCACCGTCATCAGCAAATCCTCATGTCCGCGCTCCCGCATCAGATTGCGGATGCGCTCGTCCATCGTGATTCCCGCCGAAGGCACCAGCCCCGGCATCGAGGTCACAATCCCGTGATAGCGCGACGACGCCATCATGTGGCACGCCCGCAGAATGCTCACCAGTTCATACATGTTGTACTCGTCGGAGGTGAGAACCGGCACGCCGCCCAGCTTTTCGGCGATCCGGTTCGCCGGACGCGCATCCAGCCGCTCCGTCGCCGCCAGAATCACGAAAACATTTTTCTTCTTGCGGAACGCGTCCACTGCGTTCGCAATCGCCGTCCAATATTTCGTGATACGCCTGCTCCGCCGCCGGCCCCGAATTGTGAAAATACACCGTGCGGTAATGGCTGTCTTTGTAAGCTCCCGTCAAACTCTGCACCGCATACTTCGCCACCGACGCCTTCACCGGCCACTCAAACGGATTGATCGGGCACACCACCAGCACCGGCGTCCGCCCATCCCAGCCAACTTTCCGCAGCACGCTCTGCCCGTACTCCGGCGGCCGCGGCTCAAACGTCCACGCCGTATCGGTCCCCAACTCGGTCGGCACGCCCAGTTCGCGCAACACCGCCCGCGATTCTTCATTCCGCGTAATCACGAACGAATTCTTGCAATAGCGCCCGCACATCTTCGCCACCAGCGGATCCATGTGCCCGGCTTCCGCGCCATAACCCACGGAAAGCTTGTTCTGCGCCGCGGCAATTCCCAGCGACCCGATCATCATCGTGGTCAGCGCGTTGGCGAACTTGCTCTTGAACATCGACCCTTCGCACGCCACCACTCCATCATGCTTCGGGACTTCATTCGCCAGAAACGGCGGAAAAATATCCGGAAGATGCACCTGCTTCGTGCCCTCGAAATATCCGCGCGAGAAATCGAAGTTCTGGCTCATCACGCTGAACTCCACCCGCTCCGCGCCCAGAATGTGCCGGATCTGCCGCAGCATCTCCTCCACGCGCACATCCGATCCCATATTTCGCGTGCCGTTGTAGCCCGCAAACAACAGCTTCAGCTTCTCGCCCGGCTGCCAGCGCTCGCCCTCGCCCAGCATCCATCCCGCCTTGGCGCGCTCGATCGAGCTGCTCACCCAGGCTTCCAGAATAAAGTCCATCATGCCGCTGTCCCTCCCGCCGCCGCCGGCCAGGGCCGGTACTTGTAGGCGAAATTATTTTCGCGGCTGAACTTCAACAGCGGATAGCAATACTCGCGAAAACGGCACCGGCTTCTTCCCCAGTTCCCTCGTCACGCGCGTGTTGTCGAACACCGTGTTCCACACCAGATACGGCATGAACACCTTCATCAGCGACGCGCCTTTGCCAATCGCTCCCTTGCGGTTCGCCAGAAAATTCACCGACCCCGCAAATGGACGCTCCACCACCGGCACGAACACCGGCGCGCGCTTGTTCTGCGCCGCCGCCAGCGCCTTCGTGATCTCGCGAAACGTCTGCGACCCGACTCCCGACGAAAGATGATACGTCTCGTGCTCCGGACGCTCTTTCTGATGCAGCGTCGCAATCGCCTCCGCCACGAAATCCACGTTCACGATGTCGATCTTGTCCGTCGGACGAAACGGCAGCGCGGGCAAGCCCGCCAGAAACACAAACGCCTTCACCATGTCGAACTGCGTGGTCTCCGCATAGCGGCTGTCGCCGAGCACGATGCTCGGACGGAAAACCGTCTTCGGCGTCTCCGGCAGCAACACGCGCATCATGTGCTCGCAGAATTTTTTTGTCCGCGCATAAGGATCGTAATCCGACCGCTCCCAGTCAATCGACCGGTCCTCGCGTCACCACTTCATTCTGCCGCTTCCCCGCCACCGCAACCGTGCTCACCTGGCTGAACCGCCGCAGCCCGTGATAATGCTCCGCATGCCGCGCCAGCGTCAGCACTTCCAGCGTTCCCCGCAGATTCACGTTCAGGCAGCTCTTCTCCGATTTCCGGTTCAGCGACGCCGCGCAGTGAATCACCGAATCCGTCGTGTGCACCAGCCGGTCGTATTCGTCGCGGTCCAGCCCGAATCCAGGCTCCGTCAAGTCGCCGCGGAAAACCCGCACCCGCGTCTGCAGAAATTCATAAAACTGCGGGAACTCCAGATGCAATTGCAGCGCCTGCCACAGCCGCCCTTCCGCCTCACCCGCATCCCGCGCCCGCACCAGCACATTCAGCGCACGCGCCATGATCCCGCAGCAGATTCGCCGCCACATGCGCCCCAATGTATCCCGTCGATCCCGTCAGAAATATCGCCATTCACCAATTCCGTTTCTCCGTCGTCCTGTGCGAACGCATGTTCATCAGCGCGAAGCGACGGCATTCATTAGCCCCGTACGTAAGTCGGAGCCGAATCTCAGAGACGTCCTTCAGGGACGGCACCCCTCACGTCCCCGTCTTCACCGCCTCCCCATTCAACAAACTCCGCGCCGGACGCGCCTCCAGCGGCCTGCCCTCAATCAACGGATAAGTCCACTTGCCGCAGCGCCGGAATATGCACGTTGATCCAGTAATCCCACCAGTCGAGCAACCGCGCCTTGTATCCAAACTCCTCCTGCTCGTCCTCCACCAGCGCGTGCGAGAGCTTCTCCACATTGTCCGCCGCAAAATCGTGCTCATTAAACAGGATGAACGGCTCAAACAACTCGATCAATTTCTCCACCCGCTCCAGATTTCTCTCCGCTTTCACCAGCGGAGTCTTCTTCAGCGGCAGCGGAGACATGATCCGCTGAATCGATTTCACAATCGCCTTCTGCGCCGGCGCCGACATCCGCTGGTACCGCGTCTTCGATACCGGAATCGCATCAAACCGCAGCCGCAGCCACGACTCCAACCCTTCCTGCGCCCGGTAATGCTTGCGGTGCGCCAGCGACGTCAACTCAATCGACCGCCCCATATCGCAAGGATTCGTCACCGAGGTCGCCAACTGATAAAGCGGATCGTGCCGCCGCTCCACAATCGCCGCCGCAATCAGCGTCATCCCGGCGCACACCGCGTCCACCGGAATAATATCCAGCCGCTTGCTCTCATTCGACGGCAGCTGCCGGAAATATGTCCCCAACAAATAAGACAGCGAAGCCGAAGTGTTGATCCCTTCATTCCACCCCAGAAACGGCTTCGCCACCGAGGTCTCCACAATCGCCGGACGCACCACCGCAATCGGCAGCCCCGCGCCATACTTCACAATCAGCGACTCCGCCAGGCTCTTGGTCAGCGTGTAAGTATTCGGCCAGCCCAGCTCCTTCGCCCGCCGCGTTCCCGCTTCGGTCAAATACGTCTTCAACCACCGGATCCGGTTCTTGCGGATCTGATTCTCCAGCGCCGCGCCCTGCAACCCTTTCGCCGCATGTTCCTTGGCCAGCGACTGCGATCTTCAACCCGGCCGTCACTTCCGCGCCCTCGGCCTGCGCCTCCGCCTTCGCGATCAACTCATGCAGCGACCGCACTTCCTGCTTCCGCATCAAAGTTCGCCACGCGATGCGGCGTGTAATTCGGAATCAACTTCTCCGTCACCCGCCCGTCCCGCTCGCCCGCCACGTAACAAGTCGAAAGATGCAGCAGCCCCGCGTGCTCCGTCCCGCGCACAAACTCCAGGATGTTCATCGCCGCATCGGTATTCGTCGTCAGCGCATCCCGCAAATCCGGATTGAAGTCCGTCAATCCTGAACTATTCACGATCAGATCAAGATTCTTCTGCAGCCGCCGCGCCACCTCCGCATCCAGCCCCAGCCCCGCGCTGCGTGACGTCGCCTTCCACCACCTCAACTTTTTCCCGCAGATACTCCCCGAAGCCCGCCCCGTACTTCTCAAACAAGCGGATCGAACACCGGCGACTCCTCCACGATCTTTTCGAACCGCCGCTGCCGCCGGATTCGATTTCTGCCGCCGGATCAGCAGATAAATCCGTCCGATCTCCGGCAACTCCATCAGCGTATTCGCCAGCCAGACCTTCCCGATAAATCCCGTCACGCCGATCAGCATGACGTGCTTGCCAGCCAGCGCCCGCCGCACCGAAAATCCCGCCGCCTGCCGCTGCCCCTCAAAATGCACAATCGGACGTTCCTGCTCCGCCACTTCCCGCCCCGACGCAATCGCCGCCGCCCGCAGTTCCTCCACCGTGATATCCAGTTGCCGCGCCAGCGTCTTCGGCGCCCGCCGCCCATCCGGACTCTGCTCCTGTATCCGCGCAAACGCTCCCCGCGGCCGGATCACCGGCTCCAGCAGCCTTCCCGTCGCCATGCCATCGCGAAATTCCAGACGGTTCGCCACCAGCCGCTTCACTCCAAGATGCTGCGCCAGCGGCTTCATCACGTGCTCCAGCCCCTGGCTCACCAGCACCACGTCCGCCCCGGCGCGCACCAGTTCCTGCACCCGCTCCACGCCGTGCGCCTTCAACCGCGGCTTCAATTTGTAATTGAAATATTCCTCGCCCAGCAGATCCAGCCGGTCTCGCGTCACGCCTCGCAGCGTAGTGTGTACCACGCGCGTGGCAAACTTCCGGTTCGTCGAATACAGAAACGGACGCAGCGCCGCCATCAGGAAAATCTGCCCCCGCCGCCGGAAACGTTCCGCAAAGGTCTGCGCGTTCCACGTAAAGAACGCCACCGGCTCCACCACCGTCAGATCGAGCAGGCTCCCTTCCACCCGCCAGTACACGGTAGGGGAGGCGACCGCTGACACGCCAAGCTTGTGGTTTGATGGTTCCAAGTGATTGAACTGTTCCAAAGTCTTCTTCACCCAGACTACAGGGATTCCAAGGTCCAGGTGGACGAATCCCCTATTGTAAACAAGCCCCCAAGTTTTCCGGAACCCACGCCATCCGGAGGCGTCCTCCTAACGCAGATTTTGCCTTTCTTAGCGATCTTCGCGGCCTTTCTTAGCGCCCTTTGCGGTGAAAGGCTTTTGCCCCACGAAATCAGAACAACTCCGTTGGGGCCAGCCAAGACTGATTCCACCAAAGCGCAGATCACCAGCCACTGACCACTGATCACTGACCACTAACCTGATTCACCTCACCGCCCACCCGCTTCGCCCCCAGCAACAGCGCCATCCCCCCGCATGCTCCCAGAGTCGCCCCCACCGCCAACAGCCCACCCCGGAAGTCCCCATTCCCCGAACGCGCCAGACCGATTCCAATAATGTAAGGCCCGAAATACCCGCCTAGGTTTCCGATCGAGTTGATCAAAGCAATGCTCGCGGCTGCCGCCCTGCCGCTCAAACGCGATGTCGCCAGCGCCCAGAACGGCCCATTCGTCGCCTGCGCTCCCAACATCCCCAGGCTCATTCCCGCGATGATCAGCACCGGAGTCCGGCTGTAAGCCGCCGCCACCAGCGCCGCCGCCCCCACCAGCCCCGGCACCGCCGTATGCCACCGCCGTTCCCTCGTTCGGTCGGAATGCTTCCCCACCAGCACCATCGCCACCGCAGTCGCGAAGTAAGGAACCGCTGCCACCACGCCGGTTGAGAAATATCCCAGCGACGACAGCCCCCGGATCGCGCTCGGCAACCACAACATCACGCCGTACACCGACGCCGGAACCCCAAAATAAATCAGCCCCAGCAGCCACACTCTTCCGCTCGCCAGCACCCGCCAAACGCCGCCCTTCTCTTCGCCGGAACTCGCCTGCCGCTCGCGCTCCAGCTCTCCAATCAGCCAGCCGCGCTGCTCCCCAGAGAGCCACTTCGCGTTCGCCGGACTATCCGTCAGCACCCAATACACGGCGACCCCCAGCAGAATCGCTGGCAGTCCCTCCATCACGAACAGCCACTGCCATCCCGCCAGCCCGCCGCGGTGCATCTCCAGCAGCGCCCCCGATATCGGACTCCCCACGACCCCGGCCAGCGGATTCGCCGTCATGAACCATGCCACAGCCCGCGCCCGCGCGCTCGCCGGGAACCAGTGCTTCATGTAAAAAATCATTCCCGGAAAAAATCCTGCCTCCGCCACTCCCAGCAGAAAACGCAGCCCATAAAAGCTAAGCGGCCCGCGAATGACAATCATGGCGCACGACACCGCGCCCCAACTCACCATAAGCCCGGTAATCCACCGCCGCACGCCCACTTTTTCCAGCAGCAGGTTGCTCGGCACCTGAAACAGAAAATATCCCGCGAAAAACATTCCCGCCGCGCGCCCGTAAACCGCGTCCGTCAGATGAAGTTGTCCCCGCATCTGCAGGATGGCAAAACTGACATTGATCCGGTCCAGGTAAGCAACGATATAAAGGAGAAAAAGAAACGGCAGCAGCCGCCACATCAGCCGCGCCACCACAACGGATTCAATGCCGTGATCAGACCTTTGCTTCAAAAACCCTCTCAAAGTGGTTGTGGTGGTCGTGCAATTGGATTGTCATCCTGAGCAAGCGTTCTTTGCGCCGCGAAGGATCCGGGCGAGCCGCGCGCATCACGGAGCCTGCCCTGAGAGAGCGCAAGCGACCGAAGGGCGCGTCTGGCTCGCTTCCTTATTAAACTGCAGCTACCCTCCAACTCCGGCTTACACCCTCAACTTCTCGCGAATCTCCCTAACCATCGCCTCCGGCGTCGCATCAATGTCCACTACCACCGCCCCATCCGGTTCCTCCAGATCGGCAAATTGCCCGGCGAGAATCTTTTCACCGGCAAAATGCCCCTGCCGCGCTCGCAGACGCTCCGTGATCCGTTGCGCGTCTCCCTTCAAATACACAAACCGAACCCCTGGCCCCACTGCCAGCATCTTCCGGTAATCTCGTTTCAGCGCCGAACACGCCAGCACCATGTTCTGCCCTTCGGCATCATGCTTTTCCAACTCCGCGCGCAGACTCTCTAACCACGGCTGCCGGTCCTCTTCACCCAGCGGAATTCCCCGCCTCATCTTCGCCACGTTCGCCTCGGAATGAAAGTCATCCCCCTCCACATACTCCCATCCCAACTCCCGCGCCAGCAGCCGCCCCACCGTAGTCTTCCCCGCCCCGGTCACTCCCATCACAACAATGATCACGCCGCTCCCCAGCTTCTTCGGATACTCAACCAAACGAGTCCCTCATTGTAAACAAGTCCCCCAAGCTCTCATTGTCATCCTGAGCAAGCGCTTTTGCGCCGCGAAGAATCTGGGGCGAGCCGCGCTCGCGTCGCGTCTTTTGCGACGCAATAATCGCGCGTCCGGCGCGCTTCCTTATCACACTGCGCCACTACTGTAACGGCCAAGAACCGAGAACTGAGAACTGCCTTTTCACACTCCCGCAACAATCCTTCCGTATAGTTGCGCCGTATAGGTGCGGAGTTCTGCCCTAGCGCTCACTTTTAATCATCTTTACTACCGAGGACGAACCATGGCCACAACCGCACCCACCAGCGCCCTTGACCACAAACTCTCCCGCTCTCCCGGCAAGCTCGGCATGCTGGTGTTCGGAGCCGTCCTCCTCGTCGGAGTGCTCTACGCCGGCTCCAGCCTCCTCCGCGACCTCTCCACCGTTCACAGCGAATCCTTCCTGCCCTACCTGCTCCTCGCGATTGCCTTGCTAGTCGCCCTCGGCTTCGAATTCGTCAACGGCTTCCACGACACCGCCAACGCCGTAGCCACGGTCATCTACACCCACTCGCTCGAACCTCACATCGCAGTCGTCTGGTCCGGATTCTGGAACTTCCTCGGCGTGCTCGCCTCCAGCGGCCTGGTAGCCTTCGCCATCGTCTCGCTTCTGCCCGTCGAACTCATCTTGCAGGTCGGCAGCAAGGCCGGATTCGCCATGGTCTTCGCCTTACTCGTCGCCGCCATCATCTGGAATCTCGGCACCTGGTATTTCGGCCTGCCCGCCTCCAGTTCCCACACCCTCATCGGCTCCGTGATCGGCGTCGGCATCGCCAACCAGCTCATGAACGGAAGAAGCGGTACCAGCGGCGTCGACTGGGGACAAGCCGCCAACATCGGTAAAGCTCTGCTGCTCTCGCCCGTCGTCGGCTTCGGTTGCGCCGCTCTCCTGCTGCTCCTCGCCAAAGCCCTCATCAAAGATCCCAAACTCTACACCGCACCCGAAGGCGAAGCGCCGCCGCCGTTCTACATCCGCTGCCTGCTCATTCTCACCTGCACCGGCGTCAGCTTTTTCCACGGCTCCAACGACGGACAAAAAGGCATGGGCCTCATCATGCTCATCCTGATCGGCACCGTCCCCACCGCCTATGCCCTGAACCACGCCATCACCTACCAGGATTCCCAGGATTTCATCGCCATCTCCCAGCAAGCCTCTGACACTCTAACTAAATACGTCAGCCCCGACGCCGCCGTCGGCGACGCCCACGACGACGTTACCGCCTACATCCGCGACAAGAATTTCACCCCCAACACCATGCTCGCCCTCCGCACCCTGGTCAGCGACATCGGCAACGAAACCGCCCTCTACAAGGAGATGAAGAACATCCCCAACGACCGCGTCCGTAACTTCCGCAACGATATGTATCTCATCAGCGAAGCCCTGCGCCTCATGCAGAAAAGTCACACTCCGCAGATCTCCGCCTCTGACACCGCCGTCCTCGCCAACTACAAAAAGCACATCGATCACTCCACTCGCTTCATTCCCCTCTGGGTCAAGGTTGCAGTAGCCATGGCTCTCGGCCTTGGCACCATGGTTGGATGGAAGCGCATCGTCGTAACCGTCGGAGAAAAAATCGGCAAGAGCCATCTGACTTACGCGCAAGGAGCAGTAGCCGAAATCACCGCCATGGCCACCATCGGCGCCGCCGACGGATTCGGCCTCCCCGTCAGCACCACCCACGTGCTCTCCTCCGGCATCGCCGGCACCATGGCGGCCAACCACTCCGGAATTCAATGGTCCACCGTCCGCAACCTGGCGCTGGCCTGGGTCTTAACCCTCCCAGTAGCCATGATGCTCTCCGGATCTCTATTCTGGATCTTCCGCAAGACGTTCTAACAAGACGTTCTAAGGATTGAGCTGAAAGTCTGGCGCGGGCGCCCCCGCCCGCGAATGTATGAAGATAATCCACCGCCGCTGCAACACTAAATTGCAGCGGCCAGGCCGCCTATCTGGATTTCGTGCAGAAGATTTCAGTGTGGGGGGAAGAGCCGGCCTATGCTCACCAGTTCACGACGACGCGCTCGCCGATGCCGCCGCCAGACCTCGCTGTTTTCGCAACTCCGCCAGGAAGTCATCCGCGGTAAGCGCAGCCTTGCTTCGAAACAATCCCAGCAGCGTATCTTCCGTCTCTCCAGCCCCTGCCGGAATCAACAACGAATCACCAGACTCGGTTTCGAGCCCTTCAGGCTCCACCAGCAACTCCGGCAGCACTTCGCGATTCTCTGTAAGCAGGCTCAGAAATTTCTCCAGCAACTCGCGATGCTCCAGCGTGCTCTGTATAAATTCCACGCCCATCCCGCGATCCGGATGCATGATGCGAACCACGCCTTCAGTTCTCAGCTCCACTCCCGCAGCCTTCATCGACAGCGTGACTCGCGTGGACACAGGAAATGGCGACCCAATATCAAGATAGCAACCGCCCAAACTCAAATCCGTAAGCTGGCAACTCACCGGCGGATCATCCTTCTCCACCTCCGGAGAATTCCGCCCCAGCCATTCCCGCAACTGCCGCCCAACTTCCGGCGACACATCCTGAAAGCGCAGTCCCACTTGCCTTCCCAGCCCCTCCCACGCGAACTCCGCATCCACTTCGATCGCCGAAGTCGCGCCCGGCAGCGTGAACAGCAGCTTCCAGCGCCCCCGGAGTTTGCTAAGTTTCGGCAGCTTGATCGCCAGTCCGCCTTCGCCCAGATCGGTAGTGTTCGACCCTGAGCCGCGCATCGGATTCAGGACCGACATTTCCACTGGAATCTGCACCGCCACTCGCGAGTTGCGCCGACGCTCCTTCTTCATCAACGCTCTCGCCGCCCGGAAGCTCGACTTCGACCGCTCCACCGTAACCGGCTTGTACAGAATGAAGTGCGCCCCAATTTCAAATCCCGAACGCAGCCCAATATCGGGATCCAGAATCGCCACCGCGATGGCCCGCTTGTTGCACGGTGCTGTCCGCGCACTGCGCAGCACCGCCGCCGCTCCCGGACCCGCGCAATCCACGATGATCGCCTCAAACCGTTCCCGCGTCAGCTTGCGCAGCGCGACCTCCGAACTCGTGCACAGTTCGACGCCGATATCCAGATCGCCCAGCGTCCGCCGCAGCACACGCACGATCTTCTCGTCCGAACAAAGCAGCAGCGACTTCAGATTCATGGTGCTGTCTCTAATCCTTCCGCTCGCGTCTCTCCACTCGGCCCGAACCGCAACGGCAGTGTCTCTCCCGCGGAATGAAGCCCCACGAACGGAACACGCCCCTATCCCAATGTATCCCCGTCCCAAGAACCCTATCAATGTGACTCTTCGCGCCGAAGGTTACGACCGTAACCTCTTCGCCGCAGCCTCATAACGTGGGCGGACCCTTGGATAAAGAGTTAGTAAGAGTGACTATGAGTAGAAGATAAAGAGTGAGTAGAGAAAGTCTGTCATTCCGACCGGAGCTTGCCCTTCCGAAGGAAGGGTAAGCGGAGCGGAGGAACCTGCTTTTTCGGCTAGCTCCCCGCGATGCGAGTTGTCTTCGGCCCAGACGTCTCAAGAACCCGAAAAGCTTCGTCTCGCGATCGCCACAACCGCAATGAATCCAATAACTTAGAAATCACTTACTCATGCGATACTGCCTAAATTCTGATTGACTTCCGCACTCCGTTGTCCTAAGATTTTGGTCTCCGATCAGCTTTTGGGATCCTTGTGGCACCGCCAGTCGGTTGCCGAGCGTACTAATCGTGCGTTTTCCCTGAATCCCGATACTCTCCGGAGAATCATATACATAGAGCAATCAATTTAGTTCATTCCCCTTTTTTGTAGGAAAGGCGTTTTTCATGGCCAAGCGACGCGGAAATCCCAACTGGGGCAAGCCCGAACCAATCGGTCCCATTGTCCCCACCATCACGGAGTTCGAGCAGGTCGTTCGTGAATACAAGCTCACCCCCGACCAGTATCTCCGCTCGACTCGCCTCCGCGAGTGGGCGCGCCGTAACAAGAACTCGAAATACATCCCCGAACCCCTGCTCGAAGCCTGGGGATTCGAAATCGAATCCACGCTGTAACCGCAGCCGTAAGGATTTTCCAAGGGTCGCCGAAAGCGACCCTTTTGCTTTTGGAGCCGGGATCCCGCGTAGTATCTGGGACGCCGGCAGTAACGTGGAAGAGCGGCGATTCAGCGCCGCGTAAAACATCTACAATGTGTCCGGGCTTTAGCCCCTGAGGGACTTACCTTCGCTTTGTCCC
Organism: uncultured Acidobacteriaceae bacterium; assembly: GCA_963827005.1. GTDB lineage: Bacteria > Acidobacteriota > Terriglobia > Terriglobales > Acidobacteriaceae > Sulfotelmatobacter. The sequence goes on along the minus strand of CAWGZD010000001.1, from coordinate 206,708 downwards.
GAGCCGGGCAATCGTTCCATGCTGAACATCCTTCAAATTCCGCTCCCCGAACTCTTCGCCGTTCTGGCTGCCGTCGCCTTCGCCGCCGGACTGAACGTCTACGCCACGGTCGCCGCCCTCGGCCTGCTGGCCCGCTTCGGGCACGTCCCACTCCCGCCCGCACTGCAGCTCCTGGAAACCTGGCCCATCATCGCGGCCAGCGCAACCCTGTTCGCCATCGAATTCGTTGCCGACAAAATCCCCGCCTTCGACCTCATCTGGAGCGCCCTGCAAACCTTCGTCCGCGTCCCTGTCGCGGCTCTCCTCGCCTACGGAGCCACCCGCCAGCTGACCCCAGCCCAGCAATTGCTGGCCGCCGCTCTTGGAGCGGCCATCGCTCTCGCCGCCCATGGAGGCAAAACCGCTCTCCGCGCCGCCGTCACCCCATCCCCAGAGCCCTTCTCAAACATCTCGCTAAGCCTGGCCGAGGACGCCCTGGCCGTAGCCCTCACCTGGCTAGCCACGCGCCACCCCTACGTAGCCGCAACCATCGCGCTCTGCCTCGTCGCCATCATCGTCCTCCTGATTCGCGTCGTGATCCGCGCCCTGCGCGCCCTCTTCCAGGGCGCCGAGCAAGAGTTAACCGGCCGACCGCAATAGGGTGGAGTAGGTCTTCGAACCGCCAGCACAACCGTGGAAGAGCGGCGCTTCAGCGCCGCGTAAAGCGTCAACAAGAAGTGGGGCTTCAGCCCCCGGCCCCAACTTCTGGTTCGCCACCGCCGCGTCGCCCGCGTTTGTCATCCCGAGCGCAGCGAGGGACCTTGGTTGCGTCCGCGCCACCAATGCACCCGCCCACACCCAACCGCCGGCACAACCGTGGAAGAGCGGCGCTTCAGCGCCGCGTAAAGCGTCAACAAGAAGCGGGGCTTCAGCCCCAGCCTAGAAAATCACCTTCAACACAAACTGAATCTCCCGCGGAGTCCCCGTCCCCACCGGACTGACCGGAGTCGTAGTATTTACCGTCTGGATGATTGCCCCGAACACTCCCTGCGTCCCCGCCAGGTAAGGAGTGATGTCCGATTGCGGCAGCCCGTATTGCGGATGGTTGAAAATGTTGAAGAACTCCGTACGAAACTCCAGCTGCACCCGCTCCGTCAACGGAATATGTTTCCCCACTCCGAAGTCGAACTGCCATGCCCCCGGCCCGCGAGCCAGATCTCGTGGCGAGTTGCCAAAGGTCCCCGGCGCCGGCGCCGCAAACGCCGCCGGATTGATCCATTCCGCAATCGTCTTCCCGCCCGGCGGAGTCAGCGAAACTCCCGGCAGCAGATCCGGCCGCTGATCCGTAGTGTTCCCGTCAGGCACAACCGACGCCGAACGATCAATCGTAACGTTCACCGGAAATCCCGTCCGCGCCACTACCATCGAAGTCAGCTCCCACAAGCCAACAATGTCGCCCACGATTCCCGCCTGGTTTAGGAACGGTTTCCCTGGCCCAAAAGGAAGTTGATAGATGGCATTCGCATTGAATACCTGGCGCACGTCCCAGATTCCGTCGGCCCGTTCACAGGGCTGGCAAGCCACATTCTGCGCCACCAGCGAATCTCCGTCGCCGCTGCCATCCGAGCCGTCATCAATTTCATGCGCCCACATGTAGTTCGCTGAGAGCAGGAATCCGTGCGAGAAAGAACGCTTCACCGCCACCGAGAGCGCATTGTAGTTGCTGACGTCCCGGTTCCCTCGCCAGCTTACCTGCCCAAAATCCGGATACGGACGCACTCCCGTCGCCGGATCCACCACGTTCACTTCCGACAACGTCAGCAGATGATTGCCCGAACTCCCCACGTACGATACCGTCCCCACCAGATCGGCTGGCAACGCCTGCTGCACCGATAGTCCCCACTGCGCCACGTACGTATCCTTGCGCCGGCGGTCGTCGTCCCGCGGTGAAACAATCCCCGTCGTATCCGCAAGAAACGGCGTGATCGGGTAGCTCAGATTCGGAATCGTCTTGTTCGACAACGAGTAGGCGTACACCTCATTGCTGATTGGCAGATTCTGATCGTCCAGCTGCCCGTCTTCGTGATAAAGCCCAAACCCGAGGCGCAACACCGTACGCCCGCTCCTGCCCGGCGAAAAAGCCAAGGCTACCCGAGGATCAAAATCCCCAAAGTTCGGCTGCCCGAAGCTGGCTCCCACTCCGCAAAATCCTTGCGGTCCGCAAGTCGCAAAATCAAATGGATTCGCCCGCCCCTGCACCTCATGAAAGAGATTGAAGAACGTATAACGCGCCCCAATGTTCAACGTCAGGTTCGGCAACCATTTGAATTCGTCCTGAATGTAGCCGTAATACTGCATCTTGCGCAGGCCGTTGATCGGCAACGCTCCGTTCAGCGTCGCCGTGCTCACCTGGTTAGCATCGAAGGCGGCAGTCCCGGGAAATACCACCGTCCCGGCTTCCGTGTTTCCCTGATTCAATTGAATCCGCCGGATTTCAACTCCCGCCTTCACCGTGTGCCGCCCCTTGATCCACGTCAGGTTGTCGATTTCAGAAAATGAGTTGCCCACTCCCGTGCTCATCTTATTGTTATTCAGCGTGGTAAAAGCGCCGGAAACCGTAAACGTGTAAGGCAAGCCCGTCTGATTGATGTCGGTCGTATCCGCCGTCCCGCGATTGAACCCGAACTTCGCCTCGTTCACCAGTGTCGGGGAAAAAATATGCAGCAGTTCGATGCCGCCATTCACCGGAGCAGAAGTAAGCTGCTGCCGGTCGTTAAGATAATTTCCCCCGCTGGCCAGCGGCTGCGTATTCACCGCTCGATCAATGTTGAACCGCAGAAACGCCGTCGTCTTCTGCGAGAAACGTTGGTCCAGCCGCAGCATCGCGGAATTTTCATCCACCACCTGCCGCCCTTCGCTCGAAAATTGTGCGACGTCAGGATTACTGGTCAGCACCTGCCCTTCCGGATACGCGTCCAGAATCGGTATCAGCACCGGGGAATCCACCGCCACCTGCGCCCGGAACGGATCGCTCGGGACGAAGCCCAGCAGCGGAAAACCCCAGATCTGCCGGTATCCTTCATAGGCGAGAAAGAAAAAAGTCTTGTCACGTTTGATCGGCCCGCCCAGCGAACCTCCAAACTGATTCAAATGAAACGGCTGCAACGAAGCGTTGGCCGGAACCGGCTCCGTGGCGTCGAACGCGTTATTACGAAAAAATTCGTACGCGCCGCCGTGCCATTCATTGGTCCCCGAAGGCGAAGTCACCGCCAGTTGCGGACCTCCAGTCGCTCCCGCCTCCGCCGTAGCCAGCATCGAGTCGACCCGAAACTCCTCAATCGTATCCAGCGGAATCGCCAGCCGCACATACGCCTGCTGCGGCTGGTTAATGATGTTCGTCGCGTCGATGCCATCGTAAGTAAAGTTATCGTCGTCGCGCCCTCGGCCCACAAATCGAACCGAACGCTGGTTGCTCCCGCCCGTATCGACCGCGCCCGGAAGCAGCGCCGTCAGCGTAGCCCAATTCCGCCCGTTCAGCGGCAGCTCCTTGGCTTGCTCCGGCTCAATGCGCCCGCCCAGCGCGTCAGAAGTCTTATCCATCTGCTCTGAACTCGCCGAAACTTCCACCCGCTCCTGCTCGCCCGCGACCCGCAGGCTGGCGTCCAGCGTGCGCGTCCGCCCCACCACCTGCTCCACGTCGACGAAGGTCAGCGTCTTAAAACCCTCATGCTCAAACGTGACCGTGTAACTCCCCACAGGCAACTCGGGAATGTCATAGGTTCCCTTCGACGAAGTAATCGTCTCCCGCCGCAATCCCGTCGAACCCTGCACTGCCGTCACATGAGTCTGCGGCACCACGCGCCCCGCGGGGTCGGTCACCGTGCCATTCAATCCCGCGCGATCCACTTGCGCCGCCGACCACGACACCAGGCACAACATCACGCCCACGCTCCCTAAGAATTGCCAGACTCCCGATCGCCTCATCGCTGGACAGAATGCGAGGCTCTGCTTTCTTTCTCGCCGCATGAAAATCCCTTTCTTCGCGATGCTTTCGCCGTGACGGTCACTTCTTAAGTTGGGGGGCAGCACAGAATGGACTTAAGGTAGCAAGACAGTAGCTGCTACTACCAACACGCTCGTAGGAAAGTTCACAGGAAAGTCCGCTGGAAAGCTCGCATCCAGTGCAGAATCAGGACGGCATCATACGTGGAGTACAACCGCAAACCGCGGCCCGCTTAGTGGACGAACCACTCCGTAGCCTGGTGCACCAGCAACAAAGCGCGGCCATAGTGAGCCGTGGCATAGAATCCGCTGACCAGCACCAGCGCCGAAATAAAGATCAAACTCAGGCCGGTCGCAGCCCCGCGAGCTTCGCTGGCATTCCAGTTGAGCAGCCGCTCTACTCGCAACTTCACCAGCATGGAGTCCGTCATCAGCCCCGTCGTGAGCGTCGGAGCCTCCTGCACGGGCGCCAGCTCCGAAAGCTTGAGCAGCGCCGCCGCCAGGTCAACCGCTTCGTCGCTATTCGAGACCGCCTCGTGATCAGCAGCCAGCTCCGTGGCCTCGTACCACGCATTCTCCAGACCTGCCATGCCGCGAAACGGAGCGCAGTGCACCACCAGCTTCTTCAGATTGTCGCGCGACCGCATGTGTTCGATTTCGTGCCGCACCGCAACCCTCAGCTCATCCCCATTCAGCAGCGCCACCGCCGTTTCAGACACCAGCACCCGCGGCTCCGAAATCCCCACCAGCAACAGCGGCGGAGTTCCGCTCTTGGCCTGCAGCGTCGGCGTCGCCGTCCCCGCATCCAGAGTCTCGGCTCCCTCCACCCACTCTCCCACCACGCGCGAAGTCCGAGCCCGCGTCGACATCACACGGAACACCGCCGCCGCAATAATCAAAATCGCGCCCACTCCAAACGCCAGCGTACCCAGGTCCTCATCAATCGTCCCCGATTCCAGCAGCACAAACGCCGGCACCGCAAACACCAGGGTCACAAAGGCCGACCCCGCCAGCGGCAGCACTCGCAGGATGAACAGCGTATTCGCCATGGTCGAAGCCCGGTTCAGGCGCAGCAGCCTTACGCATCGCCAGATGCACGCCACCACCAGCGACAGAAGGCAATAGAGCACGCCGAAAAACCCCAGCCCCACCAGCAATAACCGGACCCCAAACATCAGTGCTGCCTCCCGTTTTTCAACGCACGCCGTTTGTTCTCCACCAGCGCTCGCAATTCATCCAGCAGCCCCGCGTCCTGCGCCCCAATCGCTTCCACAAAATAAGATAGCTGCAGTGACGATACCTCCGTCGATTCCATCCACCGCCGCATATCCCGCACCGCCACAAATTGCGGCAGCTCTTCGCGGCTGCAGCAAGCCGAGTAGCGGAACGCCTTGCCCTCGGCCACCCGCTCCAGCAGCCCTTTCTTGAAAAGCCGGTCCAGCGTTGTCATCACCGTGGTGTAGGCCAGCCGGATCTTTCCATCCGCCAGCAACTCCCGCACCGTCACCTTCCGGCGCGACCACACCTCTTCGAGCAGTCTCTGCTCCAGTGGCCCTAACCGCACTCGAGGACTGTTTTCCATAAACTCAGAAACCTTGCGCATGCCGCTCCCGGGAAGTCTAACCGCGACCTAACCCGCAAGCAACCATATTGCGCCCCATCAGCTACTACCAGCAATAAATGACGGACGACGCCCCGAAAACAACACCACCGTGGAAGGGCGGCGCTTCAGCGCCGCGTACAGCTCCGCATCAGTAACCGGGCTTTAGCCCCAGCTGCTGCCTGTGAATTTCGATCAAAAATATTCCTCCCGCGGCGCCTTTGCCACAGCAATTCTTGCATTCGCTGCGCGGTTCTGATTTGGGAAATCGGGTATACCCCCCTCCCCCTCGGTATGTTGGAATCATCGACTTAGAGCGAAAATGCGATCTGATGTATTGGGCTCAATCGCTTACGGGCAAAATCTTGCACTCAAAGGGCTTATGCCCTATACCTCTGCACCGGAACATACCGCCTCCGCCTTGACGATGATGGGCTAGTCTCTGGTGGGGCGCAAGGTCAGATGTCACAAGGGTGTTGTGGAAAGCTGCGGGGATTAAGAAAAGTCGCGTGCCCCATTTCTCGCGTCATCCTGAAGACAATCTAGTTAGCTCGGGCGGGTCGCCCAGGCCTTTGATCTTCTACGCATCAGGAATGCTGGGGGTGCCCCGTCCTTGCGTTTTTTGCAAGGGCGGGCGACGATGCTCCTTGCACAACCGAGTTGGGGACTCAGAAATGTGCGCGCAAAGAACGCCCGGTTACGCCACCCGATCCCTAAGCGAAATTGCGGTCCAGCCCTCATTAAGCCGCACGGGCCCGGCTTCATCCAAGAGATAGAAACGGTAACTGCTCCAACCCCATGCTTCCGGCGACTCCGCCAAGCCGCGTTTCACTGGATTGCGATGCATGTACCTTAACTTCTCCACGCGCTTCTTCGTCGTCCACACATTGAAGTCGTAGAACCGGGCCTGCCAGAAAGGAGTGCGTAGACTGGCGTCTTTGAAGAGGCGACGCTGATGCGGATCCGATCGCTTTTTCTTCGGCAAAAGGGCACGGGCCGTGCGCTGCTTCAACACTTGCATCACGGTGGACGGCGTTCCAACCTCCGGCTCGGTGAGCAGAAAGTGAACATGTTCCGGCATGACAACATAACCTACAACCACGAAATGATAACGCTGGCGCGTCTGTTCCAGAATCGAGAGGAGGCAGTCGCGACTCCGCGCGCTGGCCAGAAAAGGCAGCCTCCGGTAGCACGAGCAGGTGATAAAGTGCAGGTGATGGGCGCCGTAAGTGCGATGCAATCCGCTGGGCATGACAAACCCTATCGTACAAGCAGCATCGCCGCCCGCCCTTGCAAACAACGCAAGGACGGGGCACCCACGGTTCCGTATCGGGAAAGAAAGACGCGGAAAGCTGGGCCACCCGCCATGGTTGAGCATATGGATACGTCGCACTGGGCACCGGGTACTCGGTACTCGGTACTTATTAACTGACTTGTTACAATAATCGCACCATGAGCCACGAATCCTTTGCCGACGTTCCCACCGCCATCGAGGAAGTCCGCGCCGGCCGCATGATCGTCGTCGTCGACGATGAAGATCGCGAGAACGAAGGCGACATCACGCTCGCCGCCGAGAAGGTCACGCCCGAAGCCATCAACTTCATGGCCAAGTACGGACGCGGCCTGGTCTGCCTCGCCATGACCGAAGAGCGCCTCGATCACCTGCGCATCGGTCCTATGACGCGCCGAGAACACTTCGCAATACGGCACTGCATTCTGCGAGGCGATCGACGCGCGCGTCGGCGTGACTACCGGCATCTCTGCCTACGATCGCGCGCGCACCATCCAAGTCGCCATCGATCCCGCGACGCAAGCCTCGGACCTGGCGCGCCCCGGCCACGTCTTCCCGCTTCGCGCCCGCAAAGGCGGAGTGCTCGTCCGCGCCGGACAGACCGAAGCCTCCGTCGATCTCGCCCGCCTCGCTGGACTGATTCCCGCAGGAATCATCTGCGAAATCATGAAGGACGATGGCACCATGGCCCGCGTCCCAGACCTAATCGAGTTCTGCCACGCAACACGGCATGAAGATGCTGACGGTTGCGGAGCTGATCCGCTATCGCATGGCGCATGAACGTTACGTGCATCGCGTGGGCGAAGCGATGGTCGACACGCGCTTCGGAGAATTCCGCCTGATCGCCTACGAGAGCGAGATCGATGGCGGAGAGTCGCACGTGGCTCTGATTAAGGGTGATGTCGAGATATCAGCGAGTCTCCGGTGCTGGTGCGCATGCACGCCCACTGCCTGATGGGAGACGTCTTCGGCGCGACCGGCTGCGAGTGTCACGCCACGCTCGAAGGCTCGCTGCGCCGCATCGCGCAGGAAGGACGCGGCGCGCTGATCTACCTGCACCAAACCTCGCAAGGATTTTCTGTCGAGAAAGTTGGCGAGCGAGGCGCGCTCGCTTTCCATCGCGGACGCAAGCTGCCGTCCCTGCTCGACAACGAGCGCCAGACCCAGCGCGAGATCGGCATCGGCGCGCAGATTCTTTCCGACCTGAACCTGCGGCGCATCCGCCTGCTGACCAACCGGCCCAAACGTGTAGCCGCGCTCGAAGGATTCGGCATCGAGATCGTCGATCAGGTTCCGGTGGAATTGACTGGAGTGCAGACCGGAAAGAGGCTAAAACTCTCCACAGAGAAAACTAGAGGTCGCAGGGTAGCCAGGCCCGGAATTTAAAACGGTTTCGCACTACCACTTCGGCTTCGCGAATGAAAAACTGCGCCGAGCATTTTCCGAGCCGCAGATGACCGGAGATCAGGCCGTTGATCTGGCGGCGCGTGATCAGGCCCAGCATGCCGCAGGATGGGCAGGCGAGCACGGCCCAGTATGGATCTTCCTTCTCGCCGACTTCGCCGGCATTCTCCAGAACAAAAACTGTTCCGGGCTGCATCTGTTCGGGAATCCATTCGTTCAGAATGTCCAGTTCTCCGACCATGCGTTCCTCCTTTTACAGAAACCTAGTACGAAAACCTGCTACAGAAATCTGCTTTAGAAACTTGTCCGACACTCGTCCGAACACTTCTGCCTAAGAAACTTTTCTAGCACGCCGACGCTCTGCCGACGCTATTACGGAAGTACTGCCCTTCCTTGCAACGACCTCTGCCCGCACTTGCCGAACCGCGTCGCTGAGGCAGACACCCAGAATGGGCTGACTGGAATTCTTCAGGATGTCGACGATCTGCTTGCGCCGAGGTTTCGAGATAAAGACGAGTGCCATCGGTGAGCAGGTGAACGTCGGAGTTGCGGCCGACGATTTCGGCGAGGCCTTTGCCGAACTCACGCTGGAGGAAACGCATGACCTTGCGGACTCCCTGCAACGAGAAGCCTTTGCGGCGCAACTCGCAGATGACCGCCATTTCGGTGAGTTCTGCATGGAATACAGACGGCGATGGCCTTCCCGCTGCGGCTTGACCACGCCGCGCTCGTCCCACCATTGGAGTTGGCGGGCGGTTACGCCGGTTAGGGCGATCACCTCTTGCGATGAAAAGCGGTCTTGCATTATTCCCCGTTTATGTTTGAAACAATCTGCGAGCCGAATGTTTGAAACATTTTAGGCACGAGTTGGTGGGTGTCAACAGAGATTCGTAGGCGAAGGGTTAACTAAAGAGTGCGCGGCCTGCAATTGGCCCACATTGCGACCTGGACGGCCCGTATTGGATTTTGTACAGACTTGCGGGGGCGGCGAAACCGCGCCCATTCGGTCCGCCCTTCAAAACGCGGCGATAGGCAGGTATTTCCGTGTTGACAGGATAATGACCATCGAACATAATCGTCGGCACGTTTTTGGGTTATCTGCGCCTTCCCTGCTGCCCGGAACCTGCTTTCCGTACCAGCTTCGGACCCTCGACAGTCGAGCCCCGAGAATCAGTTCGATGGTTTAAGGAGAACTCTTCGATGAAGATCCGCATCGCGTGTGCAGCAGTTGGATTTTTGTCGTTCCCTCTTTCCATGGCCGGTCAGACCTCGCGGCGTCAGCGCCGCTTCGGTGCAGGTGCCTCCGTTGATCCAGTTCTCGGGCGTCGCGACGGACGAAGGCGGCAATACCATGAGCGGTGTGGTGAGCATTACGTTTTCGCTGTATAGGGCCAGCAAGGTGGCGAGCCGCTGTGGGCGGAGACGCAGAAGAATGTTGAACTCGATTCAACGGGCACTACTCGGTGCAGTTGGGAATCACGAAAACGAATGGCGTCCCCTTGACTTTATTTACGACCGGCGAGGCGCGGTGGATGGGGATACGGATCGCCGAGCAAACGGAGCAACCGCGCGTGCTGTTGTTAAGTGTGCCCTATGCGATGAAAGCGGAGACGCGGCGACGATCGGCGGATTGCCTCCCTCAGCCTTCGTCTTGCCCACGGCGACGGATTCCGCACCTCCGCGCACTAATCCCTAGGATCAACGCTACCGAGCAACCGACCCACCGCCGTCCGCGACCGACGTCACCGGCTACCGGCACTGCGGTCAACTTTCATGCCGCTCTTGACCACCACCACGACCATCTCGACTCCGTCTCTTTCAATCGGCCGGGCGCACCGTTCAAGATCGGCGTTAATACACGCGCGCCCGCCACTACGCTCGACGTAAAAGGCGCCGCCACTATTCGCGGCATTCTGAACCTGCCCGCCACCGGCGCGGCCACCGCGGCGGGCGCAAACTCACAACCTCTGAATCTCGCCGCATCCAGTTCAGCAGCACCACCAGCACCGCGCTCAATCAGATTTTCCGCTGGCAGGCCGAACCCGCGGGCAACGACACCACCGCACCCTCGGCGACACTGAATCTGCTGTTCGGCGAAGGCGCGACCAAGCCTTCAGAGACTGGACTGCACATTGCCAGCAATGGACAGATCACGTTTGCAACTGGGCAGACATTCCCTGGAACGGGTACGGGCAACGGCACGGTGACCAGCGTGGCGAGCGGCGCGGGACTGACGGGCGGACCCATCATGAGTACGGGTACGCTGAGCATCGATACCACGGTCGTGCCTCAACTGGCCGCTGCCAACACGTTCACCGGCAATCAGACGGTGAACGGGAATCTGAGCACGACCGGAACCGTGACCGGCAGCAGTTTTCAGATTGGAAGCAACCTGTTCGATTACGGCTCCTACGCAAATCAGAATGCGTTCCTCGGCTTCGCCGGTAACTCGACAATGACGGGTACCAGGAACACTGCTGCCGGCGTCCTTGCGCTCTCCTCCAACACCACCGGCGGTGTAAACACGGCCATCGGTTACAACGCACTCCTATCCAACACTGCGGGCAATTCGAATGTTGCCGTCGGCTGGGCTGCGAACCTCGGCACCACCACGGGCACGGGCAACGTCGCGGTTGGGGCCGGTTCTCTGCCTTTCAACACCATTGGTAGCAGCAACACGGCGATTGGCGAAGCGGCCGGCCAGACGCCCGGTGGGGTTTCCTTGACTGGCGCCCGTAACACTGCCTTGGGAGCGGATACTTTATTTGGGACTGGCACGCTATCGAATGCCACAGCCGTGGGCGCCAATGCGGAGGTGACCGAGAGCAACGCCATGGTGCTGGGCAGCGGCGTCATGGTTGGGATCGGCACCACCGCTCCCGCTTTCTCGCTCGATGTGCATGGCACGGGCAACTTCACCGGAGCGGTTGCGTTCGGCTCGCCAATCACGTTCGCCTCGGGACAGACATTTCCCGGCACAGGCACCATCACTGGCGTAACTGCGGGAACGGACCTCACTGGCGGAGGCACCAGCGGCACGATCACGCTGAACCTGAACACTGCGGCAACGAATGCTCTATACGCGCAACTGGCCACCGCCAACACCTTCACGGGCAATCAGACGGTGAACGGGAACGTGAGCGCTACTGGATTCGTGACCGGCGGCGCCTATCAGATTGGAGGCAGCCTCTTCGCCTTCGGTTCCCCGTCGACTCAAAACGCATTTCTCGGCTTTGCAGGAAACACATTTATGACGGGCGGTGGAAACACCGCCGATGGCTCGTCCGCCCTTTTCAACAACGATGTCGGCACCAATAACACCGCAATCGGCGCTAACACTCTTCCCACTAACACTGCTGGCAACAACAACTCGGCAATCGGCTTCAATGCTGGGAACACCTTGAATGGTGTTCTAGCCGGCAACAACGACAGCTTTTTGGGGGCTAATGCGGCCACCAATTCGGGAGCGCTCACGAATGGCACCGCTATCGGCGCTAACGCCCTAGTCGAAAGCAGCAATTCCATCGTACTGGGCAGCATCAAAGGCCTAAATGGAGCGACTTCCAATGTCGGAGTGGGCATCGGTACGCCCGGTCCTAATGCAACCCTTGACGTGCGCGACAACGGTTTCGGCGGCAACACGATTTCGGCAATCACCTCCGCTCTGAACAATGCTGTCTACGGCAACAACACCGCGACCTCCGGAAGCGGAGCGAATGGTGGTTTCTTTACCACCTCCAGCCCGGAAGGCACGGGCGTTGTGGGCGTGAACACGGGCACCGGTGGCAATGACTACGCTGGATTCTTTCAGGGCAACGTTTTCATCACCGGCAGCCTGAGCAAAGGCAGTGGCTCGTTTCAAGATCGACCATCCGCTCGATCCTGCGAATAAATATCTTTAGCACTCCTTCGTCGAGATCGCCCGACATGATGAATGTTTACAACGGGAATATCGTCACCAACCGAGCGTGGGCTAGCGACCGTGACTTTGCCCGACTACTTCGAAGCCCTCAACGCGACTTCCGCTATCAGCTGACCGTGATCGGGCAATTTGCGCAAGCCATCGTCGCCAAAGAAATCGGCAATCGCTTCACCATCAGGACGAGCAGCCCGAAGTGAAAGTCTCATGGCAAGTGACCGGGCATCCGCCACGACGCCTACGCCGACGCTCATCGCATTCAGGTGGAAGTAGAAAAGCCGCCGCAGGAGCAGGGACGGTACTTGCATCCCGAACTGTTTGGCGCGCCCGCGGAACAGGCGATCGGCTATCCGGTGCCGAAAGGATCGGCACAGGGTGAGAGGTCATCGTTGAAAGTGGCGGCGTCTTTGCCGCAGTAGATTGGGCGACAGCCGCCGCCGACGAAGTGAACGATTTCCAAGCGATCGCCGTCTTTTAGGGGCGTTTCGGGCCATCGGTCGCGTTGAACAATGTCGCGATTTAGTTCCACGGCAACGCGGTCGGGCTTCATTTGCAAGGATTCGATCAGAGCCGCGAGCGTGAGCGCGCTTTCAGGGAAAGCGCGCTCTTCGCCATTGATTTGCAGTTTCATCTAGTTCAATTTAGCGGGCGGACGAGCTGGACTTCCATCGGCCTTCACATAATGCGCGAACCAGCTTAGGTTGCGCTCCAGGCGATCTTTGATATGCGAAGGCGTCTTGAGGCCGTGAAACTCGCCGGGATAGACGACCAGCTCGGTTTCGCGGCCCAGGCTCTTCAGCGCCTCATACATTTGCTCGCCGCCCAGGATGGGGACGTTCCAGTCGATGTCGCCGCCCATGAATAGAGTTGGCGTGGTAATGTTTGCGACTTTGTAGTAGGGCGAGATTTTATCCCACACGGCGCGGTTCTCCCAGGGATGGCCGAGTTCGACATCGTAATCGAGGATGTACTGGTCGTGGCCATAGAATGACGCGAAGAAAGCCGTGCCGGCGCCGGAAATCGCCGCTTTGAAGCGCGTGGTCTGCGCGATAATGAAGTCCGTCGAAATGCCGCCGTAAGACCATCCGCCCACGCCCAGTTTGTCGGGATCGGCCAGGCCCTGCTGCGATGGCGTAGTCGACCATCGCGATGTCGTCCTGATAATCCTTGTTGCCCCAATCCGCGTAGATGGCTTTGCAGAAATCCTGTCCGTAGCCGGAGGAGCCGCGGGGATTGGGCTCGAGCACTACGTAGCCGTTGGCGGCGAGGAGTTGCGAGAAGTGGTTGAAGTCGCCGTAGTAGGCGCCGACCGGTCCGCCATGGGGATAAGAATCGTGGGATATTTTTTCCCGGCGACGTAATCCAGCGGCTTGTAGAGATAGCCGGCAACCGTGGTGCCGTCTTTGCTCTTGAACTTGACATATTCCGGAGTGACGATCCGGATCTTCGCCATGAACTCGTCGTTCACGTGCGTGATGCGGGTGAACTTGGCGCGGGCGTGCCGTCGAGCATGGTGTAGATTTCGGCGGGGCGATCCATGGTGGTGATCTGCGCCGCGATCTCGCCGGACTTGGCAATGGTGTAGTTGGAGACGACAACGCGTCCGGAGATGGGACGCGTGATTTCGCCGCCGGTTGCGGGAACGCGGCACAGGTTCTCGGTTCCGTCATCGTCGGCGATGAAGTAGATGAACTTTCCGTCGGGCGAAAAGTGCGGCGACCGCGACATGCGATCGAAGGCCAGCGTCAAGTACTTTGGCTTCGCCTCCCGTGGCGGGAGAAACGGCGACGTGATGCGTGGCGTATGACGAGAAGTTTGGGATCGAGCTGGGTGACGTAGGTGATCCACTTGCCGTCGGGCGACCATGCCGGCGAGGTGTCGGAGCCGGGATTGGTGGTCACCTGCGTCAGGTGCGCGCCTTTGTCGGTGTTGTCGGCGGCGACCACCCAGATGTTGCTGTCGTAGGTGCGGTCGGGATCGGGAGTGGAGCGGTTGCTGCGGAAGGCGAGCTGCTTGCCGTCGGGAGACCAGGCCGGCTCGTCATCGTCGAAGTCGCCGGAAGTCATCTGCACGGCGGCTTTTGTGGCAACGTCGAAGACATAGAAATGAGTGCGGCGGCGGTCGAGGTATCCGACGGTATCGGTCTTGAAGCGATAGCGGTCGACGACGAATGGGGGCGGAGTTTTCGGCTTCTTTGGCTTCGCGTCTTTGTCTTTATCTTTGTCTATGTTGCTTCCGGGCTTGTCTTTTTCTTTTGCTTTGGCCTCGTCCAATTCTTCAGGGGTGGGATCTTGCAGGATGAGGACCAGGCGCTTGCTGTCGGGCGACCAGGCGAAATCATCGACGTCCTGAACGGTGTCGGTGAGGCGCTGGGCCTCGCCGCCCATGCGGTTGAGGAGCCACACCTGCGTCTTGCCTTCATCGCGCTTGGAGAGAAATGCGAGATACTTTCCGTCGGGGCTCCAGCGGGGATGCGACGAGGAAACTTTTTCCGCGGTCATGACGATGAGCGTCACCGCCGCCGGCGGACGGAGCCATCCAGATGCGGGTCTCGGTCTTGTCTTCCTTTAACGAGGCGGTTGAGACGGTGTAGGCGACCCACTTGCCGTCGTCGCTGATCTGGGGATCGCGGACGTCGTGGATCTCGAAGGCGTCATCGACGGTGATGGCGCGGGGCGCCGGGGACTGAGCCGCGGCGAAGGGGAGCACGACATAAGAAAGACAGATGAATGCATAAACCGGTAGAGCGAGTTGGCGGGGTTTCATAGTCGTTTGCTTCCTCGTGCAGGAGCTTTTTGAATGCGGATGCGGAGCGCGGATTAGTTTAGAACATTTTCGGGATTGGCGGAGCGAAAGCGTTTGTCCGCGAAGTGCGCGAAGGATTCGCGAAGGTCGCGAAGAAAAGCAGGGTCGAAACTTGGAAGGCATGGGGGCCTAGCCTGGTGCGAATCAGGAGGGTACCTGGGGGGCTAAAGCCCGACTGCCTGTGGAAGCTTTACGCGGCGCTGAAGCGCCGCTCTTCCACGGTGCTGCCGGCGGTGTGCCCTAGCCTACTCGGCTTTGCGGAGCGCGAATTTGCGGGTGACGGTGCGGCCTTCGTAGTTGGCTTGCACCATGACCGAGGAATCGGCGAGGGCGGATTCCTCGACTTCGATCGGTGATGTCGGCGGCGCCGCCGGAATCGGTGACGGCTTGAGTGTAGAACGGGGCGGCATCCGGGACGGGCGAAGCGGAAGGTGAGTCGGGCGCCGGCGCCGGCCGCTCCGCCTTCGGTGACGCGGAGTTGCATGGTCAGGTTGCGATCGGTGTGGACCGAGTCGGCGTTTTCACCATTGCACGTCGAGTTGCTTGATGCCGCCAGGGCTTCGGTCTCGGCGTGATCGAGGACGTCTTCGAGTTTGCCTTCGCGAATGGCTTCGAGCACGAGGCGGTGCTGGTCGCGCAGTTGCTGCTCTTTTTGAGGATCGCCGAATCCGGCCTGCACGGCGGAAGTGGCGTAGGAGATGGCGCTCTTGCCGACGCAGCGGCCGCGCACGAAAACCTGCGTCTGCAGAAGAATTTTTCGCTCTCGCGCGCTTCGCTCTGCACGTGGTAGATGGTGTCGCCGTGTTTGACGTCAGTATTGAAGCCAAAAATCATAAAGAATTTGGTGATTGAGTGATCGGGTGATTGTGCGATTGAAAACCAAACACCCTGAGCTTACAGCGTTTTTCGGTGCAAATCATGGCGTTGATTTTCAATTACGAAATTACACGCTCGCGAAATTACCAAATTGTGCCTCGTTCGCCTTGACACTCTCGCGTGACCAGCACCTAATCTAGAATGTTTAAGCAACCACTGGCGCGAATTATATATAGCCTGTCCTATGCCCGACAATTACTTCGCACGCTACCTGCCGTTTCTGATCCATATTCTGCTGGCGGGCGGGATTGCGACTGCCATTGTCACGCTTTCGTGGCTGATCGGGGAGCGGAAACCGACGCGCGCCAAGATGTCTCCTTATGAATGCGGCATGACCCCGGTGGGCGACTCGCGGCGGCGCTTCTCGGTGAAATTCTACCTGGTGGCTATGCTGTTCATTTTGTTCGATGTTGAGGCGGTTTTCTCTATCCGTGGGCCGTGATTCTGCGCGATCTCAAGCACTTCGGCCTGTGGGAGATGCTGGTGTATATCGGGATCTTCCTGGTCGGCTTCTTTTATGTGTGGAAAAAAGGCGTTCTGGACTGGGGCGAGACCAGCGCGAATCGGCGGGGAACGTCTGCTAGATGGCGCTTGGCCTCCGGCGATCACCGATCTGGAGCAGTTGAAGGATCATCCCGCGATGGCGCGGCTGCTGGCGTGGAATCCGGCTGCCGTCGCAGGGCGCGAAGTTCGACCGCGACGAGATGACGATTTACGTCGAGCGGGGTCAGCATCCGCGAGGCGTGCGCGCTGTTGCGGGATGATGCGGCGTGCCCGTTCAATTTTCTTTCCGATGTCACCTGCGTGGATTGGTATCCGGCGGAGCCGCGATTTGAAGTGGTCTACCATCTGCTGTCGATTCCGAACAAAGAGCGCGTACGGCTGAAAGTGCGGCTGGACAGCGCAAGCCCGGCGGTCGAGTCGCTGACTTCGGTTTGGCCGGGCGCGAATTATTTTGAGCGCGAAGTGTTTGATCTGTTCGGAGTCCGGTTCACGGGACATCCTTATTTGCGGCGCATCCTGATGCCGGAGGATTGGGAAGGCCATCCGCTGCGGAAGGATTATCCGGTGGAGGGCTACCGCTAGATTCGATTATGGCCCACCTTGCGCCCACTCCCGTGCTGGAACCCGGACAGGATCGAACCATGATCCTGAATATGGGGCCGCAGCATCCGTCGACGCACGGCGTGCTGCGCGTGCTGCTGGAGATTGACGGCGAAACTGTCGTGCGGATCATGCCGGACATCGGCTTTCTGCACACGGGAATCGAGAAGACTTGCGAGGCGAAGTTTTACCAGCAGGTGGTGCCGCTCACCGACCGCATCGACTATCTCTGCCCGATGACCAACAATCTCTGCTACGTGCTGGCAGTGGAGAAGCTGCTGGGGCTGGAGATTCCGCCGAAGGCGCAGTGGATGCGGGTGCTGATGAACGAGTTGACGCGGATCAATTCGCACCTGGTGTGGCTGGGCACGCACGCCATGGATATTGGCGCGATGACGGTCTTCTTATATTGCTTCCGCGAGCGCGAAGAAATTCTGCGGATGTTCGAGATGGTCAGCGGACAGCGCATGATGACTTCGTACTTCCGCGTGGGCGGAGTGGCGCTGGAACCGCCGCTGGGATTCTTTGATCGCGTGCGAGAATTTGCCGAGCGTTTTCCGGAGAAGGTCGATGAGTACGAGAATCTGCTGACGGGGAATCCGATCTGGAGGATGCGGACCAAGGGCGTGGCCGCGATGACGGCGGAAGATGCGATTGCTCTGGGAGCGAGCGGGCCGACGTTGCGCGGCAGCGGCGTGGATATCGATTTGCGGCGCGACATGCCTTACTCGAGCTATGAGAATTTCAAGTTCAAAGTTCCGGTGGCGCAGGAAGGCGATGTCTTTGCGCGATATATGTGCCGCGTGCAGGAGTTGCGCGAGTCGATCGGGATCGTGCAGCAGGCGCTGGATGGCATGCCGGAAGGACCGATCAAAGCCGACGCTCCGGGTGTGGTGCTGCCGGACCGCGAAAAGATGAAGACGCAGATGGAAGCGCTCATCTACCACTTCAAGATTATTACCGAAGGCTTTGCGGTGCCGGCGGGCGAGGTCTATCAGGCGGTGGAATCGCCGCGCGGGGAGATGGGCTACTACATTGTCAGCGACGGCACGGCGAAGCCGTATCGGGTGCACATGCGGTCGGCGTGCTTTGCGAATCTGCAGACGTTGCCGAAAATGTGCGAGGGAGGGTTGCTGGCGGATGTGGTCGCGGCGATCGGGAGCATCGACATCGTGCTGGGAGAAATCGACCGGTAGGAATTGAGTGATTTGGTGATCGGGTGATTGTGCGATTTGAGACCGATGGAGGCGTTATGACTAGTCAGCCGGAGCAGTTGCGAGATCGCACTAAGGCTTTTGCGTTTGAGCGTGATGTCGGCTTTACCGGTCGCTGCCTCGTACCGACCGATACACAGGTTTTGGGCAAGCAGCTTTTGCGCTGCGGCACTTCGGTGGCTGCGAATTATCGAGCCGTTGTGCCGAGCGACGATCGCGAGGCCGAGTTTGCTGGCGCGAGATCGGAATAGTGGTTGAGGAAGCAGACGAATCGATATTTTGGCTGGAAATGCTGATCGAATGCCGAAATCGTCATGAAGAAGCACGACTGCGAGGATCTGCTGAAAGAGGCGAACGAATTGACGGCGATTTTCACAGCCTCACAACGAACGGCGAGAGACATCGGCACAGCGTGAGAGTTTTTCAATCGCAAAATTACCCGATTACGCAATTACTAAATTCTTATGAAATTTTCTGACGAATTCGAGGCGCGGTTTGCGGAGATGGTGA
This sequence comes from uncultured Acidobacteriaceae bacterium, assembly GCA_963827005.1. Lineage (GTDB taxonomy): Bacteria > Acidobacteriota > Terriglobia > Terriglobales > Acidobacteriaceae > Sulfotelmatobacter. The sequence continues at coordinate 188,004 of CAWGZD010000001.1, read as the reverse complement.
CGCACTATCCGACGAAGCGGTCGGCGCTGGTGCCGACGCTGCTTTATGCGCAGGATGAAGTTGGATTTCTGTCCGATGAAGTCATCGCGGAACTCGCGGGGCGGCTGGATCTGACCGAACTCGAAGTGCGGAACGTGATCAGCTACTACTCGATGCTGACCACGAAGCCGCGCGGGAAGTTTAACGTGCAGGTTTGCACCAACATCAGTTGCATGGTGCGCGGCGGCGAAGACATTCTGCATCACTGCGCGAAGAAGCTGGGCGTCGGGCACAAAGGAACCACGCCGGACGGGATGTTTACGCTGGAAGAAGTGGAGTGCATTGGGGCCTGCAGCTGGGCTCCGGCGGCGCAGGTGAATTACGATTTTCATGAGAACCTGACCCCCGAGAAGATGGACAAGATTCTGGACGAGTATAAGAAGAAGGCAACGCAATAAGTGTAATCGAGTGATTGTGTGATTGAAAAGCCGATCGAAGTGACTGTGGAATTGCGAGTTTCAATCACACAATGACTCAATCACAACAATTACTTCAATGGCTGACTCTGGTTTCACATCCCGACGAAGTAAAGGTTGTCTCCCGGCGCTTTGGCCTGGGTGCGACCAATATCGACCGCTATCTCGAACTGGACGGCTACAAGGCTGTGCAGAAGGCGCTGGCGATGGAGCCGGACGCCATTATTAATGAGGTCAAGAATTCGGGGCTGCGCGGGCGCGGCGGCGCTGGATTCTCGACCGGGATGAAGTGGTCGTTTGTGCCCAAGCAATCGGCGAAACCGAAATATGTGCTGTGCAATGGCGATGAGAGCGAGCCTGGGACTTGCAAAGACCGGCTGATTTTTGAGCACGATCCGCACTCGGTGATCGAAGGCGTGATGATCGCGGCGCTGGCGGTGGGCGCGCAGAGCGGCTACATCTACATTCGCGGCGAGTACCGCTATCTGTCGATGATCATGCAGAAGGCGATTCGCGACGCGTATGCGAAGGGCTTTCTCGGCAAGAACATTTTCGGCAGCGGGCGCGACCTCGATATTTACTGGCATGGCGGCGCGGGCGCTTACGAAGTTGGCGAAGAGTCGGCGCTGATGGAATCGCTGGAGGGCAAGCGCGGCATTCCGCGCATTCGGCCTCCGTTCCCTGCTGTGGTTGGGCTGTGGGGCGGGCCTACCGTCATTAATAATGCGGAGACTCTGGCCAGCGTGCCGCACATTATTCTGGGCGGCGCGGAATGGTTTGCGAAGCTTGGTCACGCCGAAGAATGGCGGGACGCGGCTGTTTTGCCTGAGCGGGAATATTGCCAAGCCCGGCGTGTACGAACTGCCGATGGGCTACAACCTGAAGAAGATGATTTACGAAGTGGGCGGCGGCATTCCGAATGGGCGCAAGCTGAAAGCGGTGGTGCCGGGCGGAGCTTCGTGTCCCGTGCCTGACCGCCGATGAAATTGATGTCGCATGGATTTCGATTCGGTCGCGAAGGCCGGATCGATGCTGGGTTCGGGCGGCGTGGTGGTGGTCGACGACGCGCAGTGCATTGTGAAATTCGCGCTGCGGACCATGAAGTTTTATCAGCACGAAAGCTGCGGATGGTGCATTCCCTGCCGCGAGGGAACGGACTGGCTGAAGAAGACGCTGATGCGTTTTCACTCCGGCGGCGGGGTGAAGAAAGACATCGACAACATGCAGTACCTGGCGGAGAACATGCTGGGACGGACGTTCTGTCCGCTGGGCGATGCGGCGGCGATGCCGACGATTGGCGTTCGTGAAGAAGTTCCGCAAAGAGTTTGAAGATCATTTGGATGGCAAGCCGTGTCCGTATGAGAAGCAAGGCGCGAGTCCAGGAATTGCGGATTGAAGCTGGAGACGCTAGAGTCGAAATTGGCTGAGTTTGAATGATTGCTCGGTCCTTGGTCGCAGATTTGCACGGCTGCGGAATTCGTCCGCTGAGCTTTGAGAAAACCTTCAGGCGACAACTTGGACGCCGCATTATTCGTCAGGACTGTTTCTACATATTCGACTCTAACGTTTACTGTGCAATGAAGAACGATCACTTAATATGGCTGACGTAACACTTACAGTCGACGGCAAGAAAGTCACGGCTCCCGCGGGGACGCTGCTGATTGAGGCCTGCAAGAGCGCGGGCATCGAAGTGCCTTCGTTCTGCTACTACCCCAATCTGTCTCTGCAGGGCGCTTGCCGCATGTGCCTGGTGAAGATCGAGAAGATGCCGAAGCTGCAGACTGCCTGCACGACGGTGATCAGCGAAGGCATGGTCGTCACTACCGGACAGCGACGAGATCAAGCAGGCGCGCAAGGCGATGCTGGAAATGCTGCTGGGAAACCATCCGCTGGATTGCCCGGTGTGCGATGCGGGCGGCGAGTGCGAACTGCAGGACATGACGTTCTCCTATGGCGCCGCCGAATCGAAATTCATGGAGGCGAAGAATCATAACGAGGAGCAGCAGTGGTCGCCGGTGGTGTTCTTCGACCGGCCGCGCTGCATTTTGTGCTACCGCTGCGTGCGGGTGTGCGGCGAGGGCATGGATGTGTGGGCGCTGGGCGTGCAGAACCGCGGCGTGAGTTCGATCATCGCGCCGAATAAAGAAGATCATCTGGAGTGCGAAGAGTGCGGCATGTGCATCGACATTTGCCCGGTGGGCGCGCTGACCTCGGGTGCGTATCGCTACAAGACGCGTCCGTGGGAGATGAAGCACGTCGGCACGGTCTGCACGCACTGCGGCGACGGCTGCAAGACGACGCTGGGCGTGCGGCGCTCCGACACGGGCATGGAGATTGTGCGCGGCGACAATCGCGACAAGAGCGGCATCAATGGCGATTTTCTCTGCATCAAGGGCCGCTACGCTTTCGACTTTGCGAATCACGAAGAACGGCTGACGCAGCCGCTGATTCGCAAGAGATGGCAAGCTCACTCCGGCGACGTGGGAAGAAGCGTTTGAGCTGATCGGAAAGAAGTTCGCCGAAGTTCGCGACCGCGATGGCGGCGCGGCGATTGGCGTCATCGGATCGACGCGCACGACCAACGAAGAAAATTATCTGCTGTCGAAGTTTGCGCGCGTGGTGCTGAAGACGAACAACATCGACCATCACCGCACGGCCGACTTCCCTGCCCTGGCGGCGGCGCTTCGTGGCAAGGCCGATGCAGACGGCGAGCATGCGCGACGTGTTCACTGCGCCGGCGATTCTGCTGATTGGGAACGATCCGACGGAGCAGCATCCGCTGCTGGCCTGGCAGATTCGCAACAATGTGCGGCTGCATCGGGCGCAGCTGTATGTCATCAATTCGAAGTCGATCAAATTGCAGAGGCAGGCGACGAGTTTTACGCAGATTCCTGCCGGGACCGAAGGGAAGGTTGCGGCGTTTCTTGCGGGCGACGATGCGGCGGTGGATGCACTTGTCAGCGCGTCGGCGAGCAAAGACGCCTGGACCGCTCTGCGCGACAAGTTGCGCGGTGAGCAGAATCTGGTCATCGTTTTCGGCTCGGAAATTCGCGGCGAGACATCTTGCGAACGCTGGTGAAGTTCGGTTCCGGCGATCGCTGGCGCCAAGTTCATCTGCCTGGCGGACTACGCGAATTCGCGCGGCGCGGCGGACATGGGGCTTTATCCCGATCTGCTGCCGGGATACCACGCCGACCGCGGGAAGCAGCGAGTTCCACGAGGAGTGGGGAGCGATTCCACAGGCTGCCGGGCTTGATCTGCCGGGCATGGTGGAAGCCGGCGAAAGCGGGCAAGCTGAAGGCGCTTTATGTGGTCGGATCGAATCCGGTTGGGCGGTTGAATATCGATCCTTTTGCGTTCTCGAAGACTTTCGTCGTCGTGCAGGACATGTTCCTGACCGAGACGGCGATCATTGCGGACGTGGTTTTGCCGGCGGCGAATGCTTACGAAAAATCCGGCACGTTCACCAACACTTGCGGCGATCTGCAGTTGGTGAAAAAGGCCGGCGAGGTTACGGGCACGAAAGCCGACTTCGAAATGATCGTGCGCATCGCCGACGCGATGGGCTTCGACGTTCGCAAGCTCGTGCCGTTCGGCGGCGGCACGCACGCGGACATGGGCCAGTCGCGCGGAGCGCAGTCGGGCGAGGCCGACCGGCATGCGGTGTGGCTCGAGGCGCATGGTCTGGAGCCGAAGATGAGCCCGTTCGATCCCATGGCGATTCTGGATGAGATTCAGCGGCTGGTGCCGGGCTATGACGTTTCGCGCGCTGAATCTGCTGGCGGGCAACGAGCGAGCATACGTCGACTGGCAGAAAGCGGACCGGGTGCGGCTGCAGCGACGTGCCGGAATTGATTGTTCCGGCGAACGATGGGCTGTTCACCTTCGGGAACTCTGGGACGTTATTCGCGGACGTTGAATTCGGTGATGGAGAGTCACGAAGTCAAGACCGGCGGAAGTTGCGGCGGACTGAATTCGGAATGAGTTTTGGACAAGAGCTGCGAGATCGCAGATCGAAGTTGCGATATTACAGAGAGGACGCAAGGCTTTGCCCATCGGGACTTTCATACTCGTGTCGGTGATCAAGTCGGCGATCGTGCTGGTCGTGCTGCTCACGGCGGTCGCGTACACGGTCTGGCTGGAGCGCAAAGTCGTCGGCCACATGCAGAACCGCTGGGGACCCACGCGGGTCGGGCCGTTTGGACTGCTGCAGCCGCCGGCCGACGGCATCAAATTTCTTTTCAAAGAAGATCTGACGCCGCCGCATGTGTACAAGCCGCTTTACATTGCGGCGCCGATGATCGCGGTGATCTTTGCGCTGACTTCGATCGCGGTGATTCCGTTCGGCAATTCGATCACTGACTTGTTCGTGGCTACAGCATTCCGCTGCAAATCACTGACGTGAACATCGGGCTGCTGATGGTTCTGGGCATGACTTCGCTGGGCGTGTACGGCGTGGCGCTGGCGGGATGGTCGTCGAACAACAAATATTCGCTGCTGGGCGGGCTGCGCGCCAGCGCGCAGATGGTCAGCTACGAGATTGCGCTGGGACTGTCGCTGGTCGGCGTACTGATTCTGGCGGGCAGCTTCAGCCTGCGCGACATCGTCGATGCGCAGGGCGGACATTTCTGGGGATTCATCCCGCGCTGGAATATTTTTCACGGGCAGTTCATCGGCTTCTTCATTTATCTGATGGCGGCGTATGCGGAGACCAATCGCATTCCGTTTGACCTGCCGGAGGCGGAAACCGAACTGGTGGCTGGATATCACACCGAATACAGCGCGATGAAGTTTGCCATGTTCTTTATGGCGGAATACGCCAACATGATCACGGTGGCCTGCCTGGCGACGCTGCTGTTTTTGGGCGGATGGCACGGGCCGCTGTTCGGGCCTCCGATTGCTGCAGGCGCTTGCTGCCGGTGTTCTGGTTTGTGGCTGAAGATTTTCGGATTTCTGTTTCTTTATATTTGGGTGCGCGGGACGCTGCCGCGCTTCCGCTATGACCAGCTGATGGCGTTTGGCTGGAAGTTTCTGCTGCCGCTGGCGATTGCGAATCTGGTGGCGACGGCGATTGCAGTGGCCTGGTGACAGAAGCTGGTCGCAGTTGCTCGGTACTCAGTGACAGCCTCAAGATTGCGGCAGCTGAGATTTTCTGACGAACTGGCACTGAGAACTGATTTCGATGCATCTCATTTTATTTCTGATTTTCGGAGCGGTCTGCGTGGCGGGAGCGGTGAACCTGCTGGCGCAGCGCCATCCCATCAACAGCGCGCTCTCGCTGATTGTGGTGATGGCTGCGCTGGCGGCGGAGTATCTTGTTGCTGGGCGCGGAGTTCGTGGCGGCCGTGCAGGTGATCGTTTATGCCGGCGCCATCATGGTGCTGTTCGTGTTCGTCATCATGCTGCTGAACGCCGGGCGAAGAAGAGCGCACGCAAGGGCAGCCAGGTCGCGATGCTGCTCGGCGTCCCGGGATGCTGCGGGGAGCGTGCTGATGGCTTGGGTCGTGCTGCGGCACTCCGGGACCGAATCGGTTGCCGATCGGCGCACTGCCCGGGCATCCCACACGTTATCGCTCGCTTCTGTTCCACGATTTTCTGCTGCCCTTCGAAGTCACTTCCGTTTTGGTTCTGATCGCCATCATGGGCGCGGTGGTGCTGGCGAGCAAGCCGGAACACCGACGCCGCGAGGGAGGGTAGACTGATGGTTGCCTCGTATGTGCCGTTTTCTATTACCTGGTTCTGAGCGGATTCTTGTTTGCCTGCGGCGTGGCCGGATTTCTGATCAAGCGCAACATCATCACCATCTTCATGTCGATTGAGCTGATGCTGAACGGCGTGAATCTGTCGTTCGTCGCCTTCGCGGCGCAGTGGCACGCGCTGCGCGGGACAGGTTTTCGTTTTCTTTGTCATGGTGGTGGCGGCGGCCGAAGCGGCCGTTGGACTGGCCATCATCATCGCCGTGTATCGCACGCGCGAAACTCTGAACGTGGACCAGGTGAACCTGCTCAAATTATGACGCCGAACCTTCATCTCTGGCTGATCCCGCTGCTCCCGCTGGCGGGGGCTGCGATCAATGGCTTTTTCGGGCAAGCATTTTTCGCGCCAGGCGGTGACCACTGTCGCGCTGTGTTTTCAGCGGCGCCGCGTTTGCCATGGCTTTGTGGGTCGCGTTGCGGTTTTCGTCGCTGGCGCTGCCCTATCACGAGTTTCTGGCGCCCTGGATTCGCATCGGCAGCTTTCAGTGCGGACTTCGCCTTCTATCTCGATCATCTTTCGCTGGTCATGCTGCTGGTGGTCACCGGCGTCGGATTCCTGATCCACATTTATTCCGTCGGCTACATGTGGGACGATCGCGAGCTTCTACCGCTTCTTCAGCCTACCTGAACCTGTTCATGTTCTTCATGCTGACGCTGGTGCTGGCCAACAATTACCTGCTGATGTTCATCGGCTGGGAGGGCGTGGGGCTCGCGTCGTATCTGCTGATCGGATTCTGGTTCACGAAAGATTCGGCGGCGTCGGCGGGCAAGAAGGCGTTCATCGTCAACCGCATCGGCGACTTCGGATTTCTGATCGCGCTGTTCCTGATGATCAAGCATTTTGGATCGCTGAATTTCGACGCAAGTGTTTCAGAGCGTCAGCGCCCCTGAGCGTGGAGACCGCGGGCGCCGGACTGCTCACCGCGATCGGGCTTCTGCTGATGGTGGGCGCGTGCGGCAAATCGGCGCAGATTCCGCTCTATGTCTGGCTGCCCGATGCGATGGAAGGCCCGACGCCGGTTTCCGCGCTGATCCACGCGGCGACCATGGTGACGGCCGGCGTTTACATGGTTTCCCGGTCGCACGTGATTTTTGAACGCGCGCCGACGGCGCTTGATGGTAGTGGCGATCATCGGCACGCTGACGGCGTTTTTCGCGGCGACCATCGGCATTGCGCAAACCGACATCAAGAAAGTGCTGGCCTACTCGACGGTCTCGCAGCTCGGATACATGTTCATGGCGTGCGGCGTGGGCGCATTCTCGGCGGGCATCTTCCATCTGATGACCCATGCGTTCTTCAAAGGCCTGCTGTTCCTGGCGGCGGGTTCGGTGATTCACGCGGTCGGCGGCGAGCAGGACATGCGCAAGATGGGTGGCCTGCGGACCAAAATCCCGTGGACGTTTCTGGACGATGAGCATTGCGACTCTTGCCATCGCGGGCATCCCGCCGTTGGCGGGTTTCTGCAGCAAGGATGAGATTCTCTGGCAGGCGTACCAGCGTCGGAGCTGGGTGTACTGGGCGATCGGCGTGGTTACCGCGTTCCTCACTTCGTTCTATATGTTCCGGCTTGTGGTTCATGACGTTCTTCGGCGAGTATCGCGGGAGCGCAAGCGGACGCGCATGAGCACGGTTCTCACGGCCACGACGACGCACGGACATGGCGGACCGCACGAGAGCCCGATGGTCATGCTGGTTCCGCTGATGATTCTGGCGATGCTTTCGCTCTTCGGCGGGATGCGTGGGCATGGGGCAATCACTTCGAGAATTTCCTGGCCCCTGTATTCGGCGACGAGCGGAAGCTGTCGAAGCGTCGCAGTCACGGCACCGAACTGGTGCTCAATGGGCAGTGTCGGTCGGCTGTGGCTCTGTGCGGGATTGGTGGCTGGCTTGTCTGCTCTACTACAAGACGCCCGATTTGCCGCAGAAGATTGCGGATTCGCTCGGCGGCTTCTATCAGGCGGTCGTCGCACAAATACTACATCGACGAACTCTACGCCGCTGATTTTCGTCAAGCCGCTGATCGATGGTCGACTCGAATCCTGTGGCAGGCGTGGACCAGAAAGTGATCGACGCTGCGGTGGATGACGCCGCCGACGGCGCGCGGCAGGTTTCCGATGCGGTTCGCCACATGCAGTCCGGGAATATTCGTTCCTATGCGGGATGGATGGCGGCGGGGCGGCAGTGGTGATCGCCTACATGGTCTGGATGGGGATGGGGCGATGAACACGGACAGTCTCAGCCCGCTCATTCTTACGCTGGTGACGTTCATGCCGCTGGCGGGCGGCGTTGCTGCTGCTGCTGCTGCCGCGCCGCGACCGCGACATTCGCGTCTTCGCGCTGGTTATTTCGCTGATGACGTTTGTTGCTTTCTCTGCATCTGCCGGTCTATTTCCATCGCGCGCAGACGCGGCTTTCAATTCGAGATCGACAAGCAGTGGATCTCCACTCCCAACATCCACTACCACATGGGCGTGGACGGCATCTCTATGTGGCTGGTGGTGCTGACTACGTTTCTCACTCCCTTGTGCGTGCTGATTTCGTGGAAGTCGATTCACGAGCGGGTGAAGGAATTCTTCATCCTGCTGCTGGTTCTGGAAACGGCGCTGATTGGCGTGTTCATGTCGCTTGATCTGTTCCTCTTTTATTTCTTCTGGGAAGCAACGCTGATTCCGATGGCGCTGCTGATTGGCATGTTCGGCCACGAGCGCAAGGTGTATGCGGCGGTGAAGTTTTTTATGTACACCATGATTGCATCGGTGTTCATGCTGGCGGCGATTCTGTGGCTTTACGCGCATACCGGCAGCTTTGACTTTGTCGTGATTCGCGAACAGATCGCGAGCGGTGCTGTGGCGAAGTTTCCGGCAGCAGCGCAGTGGCTTTTTCTAGGATTTTTTCTGGCATTTGCGGTTAAGGTTCCTCTGTTTCCGTTTCACACCTGGTTGCCCGATGCGCACGTGGAGGCTCCGACGGCGGGTTCTGTGCTGCTGGCGGGGGTGATGCTGAAGATGGGCACCTACGGAATGTTGCGCTTCAACCTGGGTCTGTTTCCCGAACAATCGCGGCAGCAACGCATGGTGGGTGATGATTCTGGCGTTGATTGGAATCATCTATGGCGCGCTGGTGGCGATGGTGCAGCCGAACATGAAGAAGCTGATCGCGTATTCGTCGGTCAGCCATCTCGGTTTTGTGGTGCTGGGAATCTTCAGCTTCACGCAGGCTGGGCTGAATGGCGCGATGTTTGTCATGCTGGCTCACGGGATTTCGACAGGCGGCCTGTTCATGCTGGCAGGCATTCTGCACGAACGCCGTCACACCTACGAGATCAGCGAATTCGGTGGGTTGGCGTCTCCCATGCCGGTGTACGCCGCGACTTATCTGGCGATTGTGCTGGCATCGGTGGGTCTGCCGCTGCTGAACGGGTTCATTGGTGAATTTCTGGTGTTGAGCGGCGCATTCCAGGACAAGGCAATCTACGGAATACTCGGGGCGACCGGCATCATCTGGAGCGCGGTCTACCTGCTCTGGATGTATCAGCGCGTGTTCTACGGCAAAGTTACGCATGCGGTGAACAATTCGTTGAGCGATCTTTCCGGATTCGAAAAGATCGCGGTTTGGCCATGTGCGGCGGCGGCGCTGGTGATGGGAGTGGCTCCGATCCTGTGGCTCGGGGCGATTGATCCGGCGGTTCAGGCGGCGCTGACTCCCGTTGTACGAGTTGCGAGCAGGGTGGTGGGACAATGATCGCGACTTGGGCCCCAGCTTTCTCGCAGACGCTCCCGCAGGGGGACGACTATTTCCGCATCCTGCCTGAGATTGTTCTCACGGTCTTTGGGATGGTCGTGATGGTGCTCGAGCCCTTGCTCGACGAAGAGAAGGGCAGAACCATTCTGGGGTGGATCGCGCTGGCTGGCGCGGTGGCGGGACTGGAGGCGACCTGGTTGATGTCGCAATTTCCGGGGCTGGCTTTCTGGAAAATGGTAAAGGTGGACGAATTCAGCGTCTTCTTCCATTTTCTGGTGATTGCGATTGCTGCCGTTGTGATCCTGATCTCTCACGAATATATGGCTGTGCAGGGGATCCGCGCGGGGGAATACTACGCGCTGATCCTGTTCGGTACGGTCGGTATGGCGCTTATGTCATCGGCGGTCGAACTGGTTCTGATTTTCATTGCGCTGGAGATTTCTTCGATCTCATCTTATGTGCTGGCGGGATTCCGTCGCCACGAAGCTGCCAGCGCTGAGTCCTCGCTGAAATACTTTTTGCTGGGTTCGTTTGCGACAGCGTTTTTCTTGTATGGAGTGGCGCTGATGTTTGGCGCGACGGGCTCGACGAATATTGATGAAATCAGCGCTGTGCTGCGCGCCGCTCCGATTTCGCTTTTGGCCTCGGTGGCGGTGGCGTTCATGTTTGTAGGGCTGGGCTTCAAGGTGGCTGCCGCGCCGTTTCACATCTGGACGCCCGACGTTTATGAAGGGGCACCGGCGCCGATTGTGGGTCTTATGTCGACGGCGCCCAAGGCGGCAGCGTTTGCTGTCTTGTTACGCGTCGTGTTCGTCATTGATGTGCCAGGGCTGTTCTGGATCATCTGGATTTCGGCGGCGCTCTCCATGACTCTGGGCAACGCGGCGGCGCTGGTGCAGAACAACGTGAAGCGGCTGCTGGCCTATTCCTCGATTGCGCACGCGGGGTATTTGCTCATGGCCTTCGCCGCCGCGCCTGGCTTGGGAACTTCAGCGGTCATGTTCTATACAGCAGCCTACGCCGCGATGAACCTGGGCGCTTTCGCCGTGGTAAGCCACTTCGCCAACACAGGCGAACGATATGTGACTCTTGAGGACTACGAAGGCCTGGGCCGGAGTTCTCCACTGCTGGCCGCGACGCTGACTATCTTCCTGCTTTCGCTGATCGGCATTCCGATGACGGGCGGCTTTTTCGCCAAGTTCTATGTGTTCAGTGCAGCCGTAAAAGCCAACTTGATCTGGCTCACGATCATCGGCGTGCTCAACGGCGGCATAGGCGCCTACTATTACCTGCGCATCATCGTGATGATGTACATGCGCGAGTCGCGGAAGGAAGTTCCGGTCACGCCGGTTCCGTTTGGGCTGGGGCTCGCTCTGGCAGCGTGCATCGTGGCAACGATCTATCTCGGTATGTTTCCCAGCCGCGTGCTGCAGTATGTACAGGATTCGGCGCAGGAACTTGTCCAGCAGGCTGCTCCCGAAGCTCCTTCCTCCACACCGGTTTCTACTGCTCCTGCGGGCCTCTGAAGCACGCGCTGCGGCAACGGTCACGCCGGTTCCCTTCTCTCACAGCTCGATCAGACTTAATTTCCGATCCAACACGAGGCGTGACCGGGCGCGAGGAGGCTCAGCTCCAATTTGGAATGAGAGGAACAAAGCGGACGAGTTCACGGAGCGAAATTACGGGGCGTCCGTTAACTATGCGGACGAATTGAAGTTGCTGAGAATCCGAAGAGCCGACTGGGATTATCATTCGACCATGATCGCGTAGCTGGGCCAGCAGCGCAGGGGGCAGATCGGGAGCAGCGGCGGAGACGAGGATTGCGTCGAAGGGAGCCTTGGCGGGAAGGCCGAGGGTGCCGTCTCCGGTGAAGACCTGGACATTTTTATAGTCGAGCGCGGCGAGAACTTCCTGGGCGCGGTTGGCGAGAGCCGGGTGGCGTTCGATGGAAAAAACGTGCGCCGCAAGTTCCGCGAGCAGCGCGGTGACATAGCCGGAACCAGTTCCGACTTCGAGAACCTTGTCCTCGGGTGACAGTTGGAGCGATTCGAGCATGAGAGCAACGACATAGGGTTGCGAGATAGTCTGGTCGTCGCCGATGGGGAGCGGATGATCTTCGTAGGCCTGGCTGCGGTAGGGTTCGGGAACAAATTCGTGGCGGGGAACGCGAGCCATGGCGTCGAGGACGCACGGGTCGGAAATACCGCGCGCCCGCAATTGGGAGTCGACCATGAGTTGACGGGCGGCGGTCGGGTCGGGCATGCGAATCAGCCTTTTGGTGCGGCGGCGCGCCTCACTGGTGTAGTTATTGCTTGCGGCGGCGGATGCGGAGATCGAAGCTGACCACACCGTTCTGGTCGCGGGTGCCGACGACGGAAACGTTGCGATTGATATAGTACTCCCCCTGAATAATCTGCTGCGAACTTTGCGAGACATTCGTGGAATAAGTCAGGGACAGGTTGTTGGCAAATTCCTGCTCGATGGTGACCTGGGGACCGCGGCCGGTGGGATTGGTTTCGGTGGTGAGTCCCTGGGGATCGATTTTGATGTTGCTGGCGCCGAACAGACGCTGCAATCGCGAGCTGACGGTAGCGTTCAATGCTTCGCTCAGGATGACGGCGGTCGCCTGATCTGAAAAGGCGCTCTGGCCGCCCTGTTCCTGAAGCTGCGCGGACTCCTCGTTGGTCCGGCCGAGCGCGAGGAGCGCGATGATGTCGGATTTGGGCAATGGAGGTTCGGAACGGTAGTTGAGGCTGAGGCGGTCCGGGGTACCGGTCACCGTGATGTTGAGGTCGTAGTTGCGAACGTGAGTGGACGCCTGGAGATTGAGCTGAGGCTCGATGGCAACCGGATTGGAGAATGTGATATCGCCGCGCTCGAGCGTGTACCGGGTGCCGTGGAAGGTAGCTTGACCCTCCAGAACATCGACCCGGCCGAGTACGGCGGGACGAGCTACGGAGCCGCGCAGCCGGAGGTCGGCATCGCCGGAAAGGCGGGCGATAGCGGTCCGCATCTGGAGTTCGGGAGCCGTTACGACGTGGATATCGAGCTTCACGTTATAGAGCGGAGAATTAGCCGCCGTAACCGTGGAGAACTGGCGGCTGCGTTCGAGATAAGCACTGAAGTCGAAGCCGGGCGTGACGGCGATCTTGTTGATGCTGATATCGCCGGACACGGTGGAAGAGGAACGAGTACCGACCCAGTGCAATTCCGCGTTGGCGGTGGAGCTGACACCGGGAGGATAACGCAGGCGAACATCCTTGCCCGTGGCCGTGACGTTGAAGTTGAGCTGCTGCTTAAAGTAAGTGGCATCCCCTTTGAGGTCGAGCGAGCCGCCGCCAGTGCGGGCAGTGAGCGTTTCGATGTGGATAGTGTCGCGCGTGAAGCGGAGTGAGCCGTTGAGTTCACTCAGGCCGCTAGGCAGCCCTGCGTAGGAGAGCGCTCCTCCGGCGACCTGAACCTGGCCCTGAGGCAACGGTTCGGCAATCGTGCCGCCAACGGTCACGTTCAAGGTGATGAGGCCGGACGAAGTAAGGTCTCGATCAAAGGCGGAAAGCAGTTTGAGGTCGAGGCGTCCCTCGGCGGTGAGATCGATTTGACGGGTGCCGGAGAGTTGCACGGTGCCGTGAGCAGTGAGGTCAGTTCCCTCCCCCAGAAGGTGAAGTTGCTGGATGTTGAACAACTGTTTGGCAAGGGAAAAGCGGATGGGATCCTGGTTATGGATTTTGACGTTGTCAACATCCAGGGAAAGAGCTGTCAGGTTCCCGTCGAGGATCCACTGCGCCGGCTGAAGGAGCGGGCCGTTCACTCCGAGAGAACCGGCGACCGCTGAACGTCCGGTAAGCTGGCCAGGGAAATAGGAGCGCCAGAGGGCATCGAGATCGAACTGGTCCATTTGAAAGGTAAGGTTGGCAAGATAGTCGTCGCGCAAGGCGATGATGCCGTTGACTGAGAGCGAACCCTGCTGCAGGCGGGAATTGCCGGTGAGATGCAGTTCGCCACCCTGAGTGACGGCTTGGAGGTCGACGTCACCGGCGAGTTCGCCATCGAGCTTGAGGTTCCGAAGGTGGACATCTGCATTGAAGGAAGGTGCGTCGGGAGTACCGGAGCCTTTGAGGAGAAAGTCTGCACGTCCTTCGACGGAGAGTCGATTGGAATGGATCTGCCGAATGCTGGCAAGGTCGACGTTATTGCCAGCCAAGTCGAAATGGAAGGCGTGCGTGGAAGGATTGTAGGCGGCGCTTCCGGTGAGCGTTGACGTGTCGTGAGAGAGACGAATGTTATCGAAAGTTATTTCGCCCTCGGCGAATTGGAAGGCAGAATTGAATTGTTGGATGGCCTCACCATAGGCTGATGCGTTGGTGACATGGATATCGCCCTCTCCATGAGGTGCGGCGAACGTGCCGGCGGCCTGCAGTGCGAGATCAGTCTTGCCGGAGACGGGATAGTTGTATCCAGCTAAGCCCTGGACCATGGCGAGGTCAGCGTTGCGCAGGTTGGCGCGCAGGGTGAAGTTTGTGCCTCCGGTGAAGTGGCCGTGCTGCAGAATAGCGGAGGCGTCGAACTCAGCCGAGGTGTCGCCATGGCGCAGAGTGGCGCTGTGAAAAGCGACCGAGTGGAAAGAAAGCAGGATGGAGGCGGAAAGAGAATCCCAATGAGTTCGAAGTTCATGCGCGTTGGCCATGGCGGGCAGATTCACGTCGAAATCGTCGACTTCTAGGTTGCCCGCGAGCTGCGGAGAAGAGATTGAACCGCTCATGCTGCCATTGAATGCGGCCCTGCCCTTCAAGACGACGGGGAAGAGGGAGGGACCGCGCACGACATCGGCCAAGGGCAGCCAGTCCGCGAGACTGGAAGTGGAGACGGAGAGGCGGACAGCGGAAGAGGCAGACAGAGTGCCTGAGGCCTGTACGTGGGAAGTGGGAGAGGTCAGAGTGAACTCCGGCAGATCCAAAGAGTCGCCTGCGGCATGGTAGACGCCTTTGGCATGAGCGGTGATCGGAAGTTCCGCGGGAGCGGGGTGCGCGGGAGGGGTGAGGTCAAGAGCGAATTGGACTTCGGCGTCGCGAAGAGTTCCCTTCCACCGAGCTTCAAGAGTGCCGGAAGCTGCTCCGGTGGGATGGAGGCGCGAGAGCGGGTGAACGGGAGCGGTGAGCGCCGTGACGAGATCTCCGACCGCGAGGTCACGCCAACGAAGAACGACGAGCGCGCTTTGAATTGCCGGCGGTTTTGGCGCAGGCGGTTTCCGTTCGGCGACTTTCTGTTTGGATTTTCCCAGGGGAGGAGCGGCGGAAATAATGGCAGTCTCAAGAGTTTTTCTGGCGGCAGTCGAGAGGTGCTGAGCGGGGGCCAGCCACTGATTCATTTCAGCATCGCCGGTGAAGCTGCCGCCGAAAACCTTTCCTTGCAGCTTCGAGAGTTTAAACTGCTGGTCGCTAACGGCGTAATCGGCGTTTAGGGCGGCACGGGAAACAGAGATCTGATTGTCCTGCCATGCGAGATCGCTGAGGGCGAGCAGACCGCTAGTGGAGAACTGGTCGAGAGACCAGTCGCCGTGTCCCTTAAGGCCGAGCATACCGGCGCGAAGGTCGCGGCGGCGGACGATGGAGGCAGCCTCGGCGAGATCGAACTGGGCTTCGTAGGAAGCCTGCAGATGCGGACGGCGAAAATCTATGATTTGACCGCTGCCCGAGAAATGCGAGTGCCCGGAGTTCCATTTAACGGAAGTAACGACGGCAGAGTCGGAGCCCAGACTGAATTCCACCTCGGTCATCCAGGCAAAGGGGCGGTAATCGAGGAGTTTCGTCTCGACCATGCCGAGCAGGAGGCGCCCGTCGTAGCGGCTGCGGAGGAAGGAATAGTCCATCTGGAGTGAAGTGTCGCGGGTGGAAAAATCGAGAGGAATGGTCTGGTCGTCCCAGAGGAGCTGGCCCTGGCGAACTTCGAGATGATTGATGGAAAGAGCAAAGAGCTGCTCGATCATGGTTTTGGTGGAAGTGGCCTCGACTTTTCGCGCAGGGAAGTTAGTAGTGCCGTCGGGATAGAAGGCGACGTGGATCACGGGCTGATCGAGGATGACTTCGTGGAATCCGAACTCGGAACGAATCAGAGAGCTTATCTTCAGGCGGGCAACGATGCGATCCACATGAGCCAGGGGAACGGCAGAGGCAGACTCGCGACCGTGGACGGTGATGTCGCGGACATCGGCCCGCAGGCGAAAAGGCGCGGTATGGATGCTGCCAATTTCGACGCGGCCGCCGGTGACGCGCTCCAGTTCGGCGATAAGGCGGCGACGGACCAGGGACTGGAAAGAGTCCGTGTTGACGTAGATCAGCACGCCCAGAGCGGCAAGGCTTCCGGCTGCGGCAAGAAGGAGCAGATATTTCCACCAGCGACGGCGGGTGGGCTTGGTGGAGGACTCGGTCACTGCGATTGAACTCCCGGGTCATTGGCAGAGGGCGTGACGCCGGGAATATGGACCTGCCCCTCGGAGCGCAAAGTTTGCAACCAGGAAACGAGCAGCTCGCTGACTTTCTGTTCCGTGAGCAGCTCGCGAATCTTGCCAGAAACATCCGCCAGGGGAACTTCGGAGACTCCCGACTGCTTCAGCTTGGGAACAAACTGGTCGCGGTAGTAAGCCTCGATAGACTTGGAATCGATCTGGACGCCAGGACGGAGGCGGGCATCCACAAGGCGCATAAGGTCGATCTGCTGACGGACGTGGGCGAGAAGATCCTTCTCCGTAAGGTGGTATTGGGCGAGCAGCGACTGCCAGGCATCGGCAGCGGCGGCGGCTTGAGGATATTGCTTGCGGGCATCGGCGATGCGGGCGGCGACCTCGGCATCCGTGGCATGGGCGAAGTCGGCGGACTTCATCTGTTCGCGAAGAAGTTCCTGGTCGATGAGGCGGTCCAGAACGGCGCGGCGCTCGTCGTCAGAAAACTGGGCGAGGTTGCGGTTGGTCAGGAGGGCTTCATAGCAGAGTGCTTCGTCCCAATCGGACTGCAGAATGACGCGGCCGTTTACGGTGGCTACAATGCGGTCGATCACCTCGGAGGCAGCGCCCGAGGGTGTGAGCAGCATTGTCGTGAACATGATCGCGAGGACGGCTACGACAGCGGCGGCTCGGCAATGAAGGCGGATTCTCAAAATGGCTGACCTATGCTGAAGAAGACATTGAAATGACGCATGCGCAGGGCCTCGTAGTTACCCGTCAGCGCCCCCGTTGTATTGACCAGACCCTGAAAATAAGCTGTTGGATTTAGATTGTACCCGAAGTCGAAGCGCAAAGGGCCAATGGGAGTCTTGTAACGCAAGCCGATGCCAACCGCATGAGAGGTGTAGTCGTACCCGCTGTTGTTGAATTGAGTCATGCAGGAGGAGATCGGCACGCCTCCTGCCTGCAAACATTCGGCGGGGTCGGGCTGGTGCCAGCGCATGAGGCCCGTGAGCAGATCGTGACCGGCGGTGAAGACATTTCCCATATCGTGAAAAAGGGCAAAGCCGAAGCCTTCTCCCAGATAGGGCAGGCTGACGGAAGGAAAGCGCAACTCCTCGCTGTTGATGAAGAGGGCCGTGCCGCCGACAGGAAATCCGGAATCGGGATCGCGAGGTCCTGCTTGATTTAACCCGAAACCACGATGAGAGTTGCCGCCGCCAGTGAAAAAAACTTCGGGCAGGGGGATTACGGAAATCCCCGGAGGGCAGGAGTCAGTCAAACCGCTGAGCTGACAGGCTCCCGGCGGCAGCACCCGCGTGCCGCGATAGACCTGCTCCAATCCGAGGGTGGTGGAGCGAGCAAAGACGAACTTGTGCTTGGCAGGGCCGAACGCGTAGTAGGTGGAATCCTGAGTGAGAACGCGGGCGAAATCGGCTTGGGAGCCTAGGAAACTCGATGCAGCGAAAGCGTCCAGCGTGAAGTATTGGCCCTTGGTACTTTCGAGCGGGTTATCCCGCTTGTCGCGGATGAAGGTGACGCCGGGACCGGCGACGCGCGCGGGCAGAGAGAACAAACTAAACTCGGCAGGGGAAAAGTCCGATACTAAATTGCTGGCTTTGACCCTGCGGTAGTCGAAACGGTAAATGATGGAGGTGGAGTGGTTGAGTTGGAGCTTGCCGATTTGCTGGCGAAGATCGATCTTGGCTTCCAGCCGCTGGGAGGTGAAGGTGGCGACGTCGAGACTATTGTCGTAAAAGATGGTGTAGAAAAGCTTGAGGCGGTCATTGTTGAAAGGCTTTGGGATTTCGTAGCTGATCAGGCCACGCTGCTGCAGGCGTCCAACGTGGGACTGGAACGTCAAGGTCTGGTTCCGCCCGCCAACGTTGAGGCGCGTAACGTCAAATCCGACGCGCGGACTTACGCCGGTAGAGCCCGTGGGAGCACTGGAGCCGGAGGGCAAACCGGTTTCGAATTCCAATCCAAAGCCATAGGTGAAGGTGTAGCGCTTCGCTTCCTGTACCTGGACGAGAACTTTCTTTTGCGGATCCGAGCCCTCGGGATTCTGGACGGCAGTGTCGACCTGGCTGAAGATGCCGAGGTCATAGAGCTTGGTTTGGGTATCGAGGAGATCTTGCTGGCTGAGGGGCTGGCCCGCGGCGACTCTAATCTCGCGCTGCACGACGTAGTTGCGAGTGTGCGCGAGCCCCGCGACCATCACCTGGTTGACGAAAAACTGTTCCCCCTCCTGGATGGTGTAAGTGACGTCGTCGCGGTAGGGCTGACCGGGCACGGGATTGGTGATGATTTCGAGGTTCGCGTTGGAAAAGCCATGGTTGAAGTAGTAGTTGAGGATCGCCGCACGATCGTTGGCAAGATTCTGTTCAGAGTAGGGCTGGCCTTTCGCGGTACTGAGTTCTGGGAAGGCCTTGGCGTCGATCAGATGGTTCCCGACTATCTGGAACGAGTTGATGAGAGTCTGCTGGCCTTCGTCAATCTGAATGTGAACTGCAATGTGGTTGGGCACGCCGTGGTAGTTGTCATCGACTTTGGTGGTTATCTTGGCCTCGCGGAATCCATTGGAAACATATAGAGCCTGGATGCTGTCGACGTCACTTTTGAGCAAGTCTCCGCTGTAGCGTCCGTGGGTAAACAACTTGCCCGAGGGCTGAATCTGGAGGCGCACGCGGATCATCTGCCGGGAAAAATACTTGTTTCCGGTGATCTCAATGAGTTCGAACTTGTGCAGAGGACCGGGATCGATGCGGTAAATGACGCGCAGAGTATCGGGAGCATTTTCCTTCTGGATTTCGACGGTGGCATCGAAGTGTCCGCGGCTCTGCAGATAGTCCAGGAGGTTGCGCTGGCCTTCGTTCAGAAGGTCGTCGTCGAGTGCGTTCTCCTCGTAGATCGGGACCTCTTTTTTCAAGACGCCTTTGCTGATGTGAAAACCCTGGACATAGACAACCACTACGGGTCCAGGGTCGATCAGGTAGGTGTAGTCGACCGCGTTCGATGCGGGATTGTATTTCTGCTCGGCGATGGAAACCTGAGCCAGGACGCGCTGCTGTTTCTGAAATTTCTTGCGCAGGCGTTGGAGCGAATTGGTGATCCGGGCGGCGGTGACGCGATCTCCCGGGTGCATGCGGGAAATGTCCTGAACCTGCCCCAGGGAAAAGGTTGAATGCCCGGTCAGTTTGACCTCGCCGACGTGGGCTTGTTCACCTGCGGTGATATGGAAAAGGATATTGACCTGCTGGGTGGCGGCGTTGGACGTGCTTTCGGCAGTGACGCGCGAACGATAGTAGCCGTTCTCCTGCATGAGTTGCCGGATGTTCTGCAGAGCCCGGTCGAGTTTGTCCATGGTATAGAGTTCGCCGAGTTGAAGCTTGCTGGCGTTCGCGATCTGGTTGTAGCTGGGGCGGTTGGGAGCGCCTTCCACGTCGATGCCTCCGACGAAGAAGTTAGGCGACGTAGCGAAGGTGAGTTGAACCTCCTCGCCCGAGGGAGTCACTTCGGCCTGGATGTCAGCGAATCGTCCGGTCGCGAAGAGGACGCGAATGCTTTCACGGACCTGGTCGCGGTCAAGTGGTTGCCCAGGTTTTTGCGGGAGCATCTGGAGCAAGTGGTCGCGGTCCGGCACTCCGGGCAGGTCGATTGATTTTACTGTACGTCCTTCGTAAGCCGACATGGAAGCAAGCGCTGAGGGGGATAGCGCGGTTTGCTGTTCCTGAGAAGAAGACTGGACGGGCGCTGAGGATCGGGCCTGGGCGGCCGGACCTAGCGAAGCCACGATCAAGATGATGAATAATCCGTACCGTCTCAGCAAGAAATGTCCTTGGCCCTGGTGCCTAGGTTCGATGAAGCGCAGAAGGCCTGTGTTGTCTAGGAGTGGTGCAGTTCGATAAAGAAGCGAGCCAAACGCGCTAGTTATTTGTCGCAAAGAGCGCGACACATCGCGCGGCTCGCCGAGATCCTTCGCTACGCAAAGAACGCTTGCTCAGGATGACAATCGAACTGCACCACTCCCTGTTGTCTGCATCCTGGCGGCTGAATTCGTCCAGACACTTATAATAAAGGTTTTGTGGGGCAAGACTGGTGACCTCCTTGAGGCAGGGTGTGGAGAAAGAAGAATTGGAAGAACGATACTCGCGACAGATTCTATTTCGCGAAATCGGAGCGGATGGTCAGCGCCGACTGGCGGCGGGGCGGGTAGCCATTGTGGGGTGCGGGGCGACCGGGTCAGCCCTGGCGGCGCTGCTAGGACGCTCGGGCGTTGGGACGCTGCGGATTATCGACCGCGATTATGTCGAGGCCAGCAATTTGCAGCGGCAGTCTCTGTTCGAGGAAAGGGATGCGGCCGAGTCGCTGCCGAAGGCGATCGCCGCCGCGCGCCGGATTTCGGCATTCAATTCGGGGATTGTCGTCGAGGCGAGGGTGGAGGATCTAGTGCCTGGAAATATTGAAGTGTTACTTGAAGGCATGGATGTAATCCTCGACGGCACAGATAATTTCGAGACAAGATATCTGGTGAATGATTATGCAGTGAAGCACTCCCTTCCCTGGATCTATGCCGCCGCAGTGGGCAGCTATGGCGTGACGCTGAATGTGTTGCCGGGTAACACGGCATGTTTGGCGTGCATCTTTCCGGATAGCCCGCGGGGGATCGTGGAAACTTGCGAAACCTCGGGGATCCTGAACACGGCGGTGAACCTGGTCGCGTCAATCGCGGCGACCGAGGCGATGAAATTGCTCGTTGGGGGCGCGGCGGCCGAGCAGTTGCGGAAGACGTTGTGGTCATTCGATGTGTGGAGCAACGAGCACGCGGAGATTGCGGCGGCGAAGCCGCGGCCGGGATGCAGGGCGTGCGGAGAGCGGGAGTTTGTGCACCTGGCGGGCGAGGGACGTCCGCATATCACGATGTGCGGGCGAAATTCAGTACAGATTCACGAGCGCGCCCGGCCGATTGATTTTTCGGAAATGCAGCGGCGACTGGAGGCACACGGCGTGGTGCGGCACAACGAATTCGTGCTGAAGTTCTGGCGCGAGCCTTATGAGATGACGCTGTTTCCTGATGGACGGGCCATCATCAAGGGAACAACGGACACTGGCGTGGCTCGAAGTCTGTACGCGCGGTATGTGGGAAGCTGAAAAGTTCAAGACTCAAGACGCGCCGCTTCGCTTGGGCTCTGTCCGGATCAACAGGGCCAGCCGGGGAAACAGGAAGTGGCCTCCGGCATCGTCGATCACATTTATCTGGCAGGTATAAAAGCCTGGCTTCAGCGAAGTGAGCGGCACGTCTAATTGGAAGACCGCGGCCTTTCGATCGCGCGCATTCAATTCCGTCAACTCGACCAACGAACTCTCGTAGGTCTTGGCTGTACCCTGGAAAAACGCCACGTTGGTCAACAGCCGGATACCGGGCTTTTGCCCTCCTGCTCCGGCAGAAGCTGCGGCCGGCGGCTGAGTTGGGTCGTACACCTCGTAATACAGAAGCAAGTGCTGCGAGGCCGAGAAAACATGCGTGATGCTCGGGATGATCTCGGAACCGTCGTGAATCAAAGGATTCGGGTTGGCACTCTTTTTGGCCGGTTGAATCTGACTGGCTAGCACCACCGAACTCATTTTGAGCGGATGCGATTTCAAATCCGGAACTTCGATATCGGTCTCGAACGATCCCAGGCGGCCGGTCTGATTCTCGCGCACGACGAACTTCAGGTGATACTTGCCGCTCAGCAGGCTCATGCCGGTGTCATACTGCACATTCTTTTTTTGCACTTCAGCCGAGGTGTTGACCGCGAGCTTGACGGTCTCGCGAAATCTGTTCAAGGGATGGTGGTCACTATCGAGCACCATTCCAATCACGTCGAGCGTAGCTTTGTCCTGGTCGCTGCTGCGCACGAAAGGAATCTGCGATCCCGGCACCACCAGCGACATGGGAACGAAGAACTTGTTGGCCTCCAGCCGGAAGTAGGCGACGCCGAGATACAGGGGCAAATCCGTGGCGGGAAGTTCGGAGGCAAGTTCTTCTTCAAGTTGCCGCTCCTTGTCGTCCTTGGTGGAATGCTGATAATCGGCGGGCGCGTAGTAGCCGCGACGGTAGTCGATCTTCACGCCGGGAACGCTGCTCTTCACGACAATGCGCCGGTAATGGCCGTCACGCGCGGGGTTTGTGCTGTGATAGCCCAGGAGGTAATAAGTCGACGTGTCCTCCTGCACTCCTTTGAAGATCTTGCTGAAATCGTTGGAGTCTAGAAAGGCGCGCCCGCCGGTATCGCTGGCCAGTGTGACCAGCGTCTCCTGCGTCGTGAAATTGGAATTCAGAGCGTTGAGGGTTGACTGTCCGGAATACGCCGAAACGCCGCGCAGGCTGGAGCTTTGCGCTTCTCCTCCCGCGACCAGCGCCTGCAAGCCACGCATGTCCATGGTGTAGATCGCGAGGTTTGAACGCACCGCAGCATTCACGGCCGCGCGCAGTTCCGATTGATTCTCAATGCCGGTCCGGTCCATGCCACTGGAAAAATAAATTAACGACTTCTTCTGTTGGACGTAAGCCAGCTTCTCCGCCACCGAGCGCAACGCTTCCAGCCGGCGGTCCGTATTGAAGATGTTATATTCCGTATCGTCGGCGGTGAATGGCTGACCCGTGTCGGGGGTTCCCTCGGTGGTGCCGGTGGTGCCTTCCTCGAAACCCTGACCGCTACCCGAACTGAACGCCTGCAGTTGTTTCTTTAGAAGCTCATGGTCGGTTGTGAAGTCCTGATTCACCAGCAGCGAACTTCCGAGCGAAACAATCGACACCAGGTCGGCGGGCGCCATTTGAGAATCGACATAGTGTTCGGCGGAGGTCACAGCGTGGTCGATCTCATCTGGCTCCATGGCGGAAAGATCAAAAAACAGGACGATCAGCCGCCGGTCTTTAAATTGAGCTGCCGCATTCGCCGCAGCAGTTTTCGGAGTCGCCTGGTCAGAGGACGGTCCTGGCAGCGGCTTTGCCTGCGTCACATCTGGCGCGGGCACGGCATCGACGTTCTCCACATCAAAGGAAACAATCTTCTGCGGCTTGTTGTCTTCGATGATGGTAAAGTTTTCCGGCTTCAGTCCCTCTACGAATTTGCCGTTCTTGTCCCGCACCGTCACATTCACCAGCACGAGATCGGATTCCACGCGAAGCACGTAACTTGGTTCCTGTTGCGAAGGCAATGCCGCACACAGGAGCACCGGCACAAGCAGCAATGCTACGGCTTTATTGGCGAATCGGTTTGACGTGGAACTCATAACTCTCTCCTCAAAATCGAAAGCGCGCCGTAATCGTGAACTGTCGCATGGCCCCAACCGCGGTCACTCGGCCAAACGTGGGCGAGTAGAAGTTCGTATCGATCGAGGAATAGTTCGGGATGTTGAAAATGTTGGTGGCCTGCGCCCGGAACTCGAGCAGGCGACCTTCCTGCATGGGAAAGATCTTGGTGAAAGCCATGTCAAACACCTTGCTGCCCGGCCCGATGATGCTGTTGCGGCGCGCATCGCCGTATTGTCCTGAAGGGGGCGCAACGTAAGCAGCAGTATTAAACCACTCCGCAATGGAGTGATTCGGCAGGCTTACCGGTTGCCCGGGAACCAGGTTGGCCCGCAGCGTGCCGTTCGTTCCCGAGTTCACATTATCGATGTTACCCAGCAGTCGCGGCGTGAAGGGCAGGCCAGACGCGATGGTCCAACCGCCGCTCCATTGCCAATCGCCGAAGATGGCGCGCCACGGAGTCTTTTCGGTGAGCCAGCGCTTGTCGTGACCGAAGGGTAGCTCCAGCAAGTAATCTCCGGTGAATTTATGCGTCTGGTTGAAACTGGAAAGGCCACGTTCGGCAGATAGATTAAAAGGATTCTGCGCAACGTTAGACGAACCCCCGCCCGATGAGCCCCCGCCCGACGAACCGCCCCCTCCTCCGCCCGCGCCTGTACCGCCCGCGCCTAAGCCCGGCGTGTTCGCCCCCGAGGTTGCTCCTGCTCCAATGGAGGACGCATCATCGAGCGACTTGGAGTAGGTGTAAATGCCGCCGATGGAGAATCCTTTGGCCAAGCGCTTGCGCAGCCGCACCGATCCCGCGTTGGCCTCCGAATCCGCCACCGAGCTTTCGTAGTTGAAGGCATCGACCACCTGAACGCTTGGAGGAATACGAATTCCGGTCGCGGTGCGGTTCGGGGCTTCGAGAATGTCGAGATCCGTTCCCTTGGTTCCGGTGTAATCAAGATTCAGAAGCAGCGTGGGACGAATCTGTTGTTGAATATCCAGATTGCGAATCTGCACATAGCCCAGCCGGTAATTCGGGTTCACCGAATAATTGTTCGTGACACCAGTAGCTGCGGGAAATCCGTCTTGCAGCGTCAACTCTCCGGGAGCCGTCTGAACATTCGTTGCCGTGGTGGCGTTCGGAGGCTGCAGGGCGAGTTGCTGCGCCATGCCTTGATAGGCGCCCGTGTTGTAGTTGATGCCATATCCTCCGCGAACCACAGTCATGGGTAACGGCTTCCAGGCAAAACCGATTCGCGGAGCGAAGTTGTTGCGATCGGGCCGTATCAGGCTGGCCGGCAAGGGGCCGCTGTAGGGTCCGGGTTGCCCCGGCTGAATCGGCACCACCGGCATCGGACCCAGCGGTAGTGCTGGATTCAGCACGCCGGGCGAGAGATCGAGGTTCACGATCAGATTGTTTAGCTCGGTGAGGGGCGAGACATACTCGTAGCGCACTCCGAAATTCAGGGTGAGATTCCCGCGCATCTTCCACTCATCTTGCGCGTATAAGTCCCAGAAATTGCCGCGGAAGTGGGTGCCGTTGTAGCTTTCTCCAAACTGCACGGAAGTTTGCTGGGGCAAGCCGAGAAGGAAGTCCGCGAAGTCGTATCCTGTCCCCGCCACGGGCTGGCCACCACTTATTTCCGAAGTGTTGAGGCCGGTGAAAACGAACGTACCGCTCGGACTGCTGGCCGTGTTTGTATTCACCTGCACGCGCCGGAAATCTCCGCCCCATCTCCAGGTGTGCTTGCCGTGGTTCCAGATCACATTGTCAGAGAACGTGTAGGTCTGGTTTCGCGACAGCAACGGAGTCGTATCCTGAAGGCTGGCGACGTCGGTAAACGATAGGCTGGGTAAGCCCCAATCGAACGGGTTCTGCGAGACTCCCGTGATGCCGAGAGTGCCCGTGACGTCGTTCTTGAAAGCGTAGAGATTCTGGGTGGTGGTCCGGCTGCGGTTGAAGTCTGCCTTGATAATGTTGGTGAGCTTTCCGATGCTGCGGGTGTAGGAGACCGGAACGTCAAAGCTCCGCACCGTCGTGCTGCCGCCAACGCTTGGAAACGGATTCGTCAGGTTGGTGCTCGATCCGTGGTAGTGGAAGCCAAAGGTCAGGTTGTTGCGCGGAGCGTTGCGGCCCCCGCCCCGGCGTCCCCCCGCGGGCGCTGCGCCGAAGGTGTGGTTCAAACGCAGGTTGAGATCGTCGCTGTCACTATTGGCCGAAGTCACGTAGTGAAAATTCTGATAGCTGCCGGGCAAGTTCGGCATCGGAATATATTGCAACAGTCCTTGCGCGATCGAACTGACCGGAACCTGATTTCCGTAGGGGACGTTGGTGAGAGGGTTGAAGAGTTCGACCGGCTGCCCGGCCTCCGCCCCTGACGTGTATGTGGTCGCGGAAAAGTTTCCCTGCCGCTCCAGCACAGTAGGCACAGTCGAAAACTGATCGAAAGGATTCTCGGCGCGCTTGCCGTTGTAGTTGATGAAGTAAAAAGTCTTGCTCCCGCCGTGGTAGATATGGGGAATGTTGAGTGGTCCGCCGACCGAACCGCCGAAGCTATTCTGCAGATACGCGGGTTTTTCCGTCGGCTGACCGGTGAGTGAGAACGGTGATGCATTCAGAGCCGAATCACCGACGCCGTAATAGAGCGACCCATGCGGACGGTTGATGTCAAAACCCCGCCGGCCGAAGCCTCCTGCCGCACCGAAACCTCCGCCTCCGCCGCCGCCGCCGAATCCTCCGCCCCCGCCGAACCCTCCACCCTGTTGCCGGGCATCGTTGAAGCGCTGCTGCATCTCGTCGGCGCTCATCGTATTGAAGGAATTGGAAGTATTGCCCGACACTGCCACTGATTCGGTCGCACTGTCGGGCGCGATGCCGGGAACCGGCATCCCGGAAGGTACTACATCGCCCATGGAACCAGTGGAGGCGTCCTGCCCGGTTCCGCTCTGAAATACGGAGAGACTCTGAAAACCACGTCCAGCCGCGTTCGCGCTAGGACGCCGTTGCTGCTGTTCATTCCCTGCTTCGCGGCTTGCTTCGTGTGCCCGCGACAGTAAAACCAATTCGAAGTTGACCTGCACATCCGGATGTGCGGCATCCAGCGATGCTTCCTGCGCGCCCACGGCAAACGCCGCCATCTGCACCCGCACGCTATAGCGCCCATCGACCGGAATCCTCAGCGCATAGCTGCCATCCACGTCCGTCCACGTATTGACCTGTACTTTGTCGCTCCCAGCGGTGTCTTGGCCGGCCGTGTCGTTGGCTGCTCTGTCTTTGGTTCCGGTGACCGCGGCAGAGACTTCAGCGCCCGGAATGGGCATATTGCCCGACTTCACGACACCATGAATAATGCGCCCTCCGGCCGCGGGAGGCGCGACTTGTGCATTCGTCTGCCCCTGCAAGGGAGGAGCATGAAACACGGCCAGCGAGATTAACAGAAGTAAAGGAAGGACGAACTCAGGGCGCAGCCTGCCCTCGATCCTAATAAAGCCTAGAAGCCGAAGACCGGAACTCGTCATAGCATCGCGCAGACGCTCGCCGTCTTCTTCGAATCATACCGCGCTCCCCGCGGCTTAAACTGTAAAGAATTGTGCTGTTCTATTTGAATTTCCGGATCTGGAAACCTTCGCTAATTCGGACCTGTCAAGGGAATGAACTTCCCGCAGCATTCTGGTTCACAGTCACCTGAACCGGCAGAGAAGTAGAGGGACCATTATTCTTATCGTCGCCAGAGAAATAGACAACTATTTCGTTAGCCCCGGCCCCAAGATCTGAGGCTTGAACCCGCAGAGTTGCGGACGATGCGGAGTGCGAGCAATCCTCTAGCGGCGCCTCACCGAGCAGCGTGCCTCGGGTGCTGCCCAGATAGAAGCGAGCCTTTCCCCGCGGTCCGGAGGGTCCGGTGCTGTTCACTGTTGCCGTGAGCCACGTAGTTGAGTCGTGCCCGTTCTGGAAAATGGTCGCGGGATGTGCGGAAATGCTGGAGCTGGTCCAAAAGCTGGGTTGGCCGGCCAGTCTCCAGGAAAACATCAGGAACGAAGTAGAGGTCAGATCGATTGCCGGTTCGGTAGTGCTGTAGGACTGAACGTTATCCCGGTAAACTGCTGTCTGCGAGCTGTTGTACTTGCCATCATTGCCGTTGAAAATTTTGAAAGTATCCACGCCGTTCGCCGGACAGAGAATCATTCCAGGCAAAGTGCCGGCAGTCGCTCCACCGGCCGGACCTTCGGACGCAGCTCCCCATAAGACCGGCGTGCCACCCGAAGTGCCGTCCAGCGCCCCCACCAGGTTCGCCACCTGATGCTGGATGCAATTCGGAAAAGTGGAACCGTCGCCCACGATGAACGATGATCCCCAGGAATTGGCGCCGAGCACATTCCCCAGCCATTTCTGCGCGTAAGAGTTGTAGCTGTTCGACGAA
The DNA here is from genome assembly GCA_963827005.1 of uncultured Acidobacteriaceae bacterium. Lineage (GTDB taxonomy): Bacteria > Acidobacteriota > Terriglobia > Terriglobales > Acidobacteriaceae > Sulfotelmatobacter. The sequence goes on along the minus strand of CAWGZD010000001.1, from coordinate 159,909 downwards.
GTCAGGTAATAGAGTTCGCTCGCCATCACCGAAAGGCCGGCGCCATGCGATGTAGTGTCGCCATATTCCCAAGGCACACCGAACCCCCATACATCGTTTTTGGACTGAGTAACCGCCGCGCCCAGTTGCTTTTGCAAGGCACTGAGCATGATGGATTGATTCACTGCCAGGCCGCCGGGATTGCCGGCCATGCCCAAGGCACGGTAGAGTTCGAAGTGCGCGAGTCCGCTGACATCGTAGAGATTGAGCGTGTCCTCGCTGCCGGTGTCATAAATCTTTGTGATGTAGTTTGAGGCGTATTGGGCCGCGTCGGCCAGATAGGTGTCGGGGTTCGTCACCGGCAATCCGGCTGGCAGATTGTTTTTTGCCGAGCCTTGCGCGGAGGCCAAGGCAAAGTAAAGCTCGGTTGCCCCCAACTCCATGTCGTCATCCCATACGGTTTCTGGATAGCCGTCGAAGGGCATAATGGTGAGCAGGCAGCCAGAAGGGCAACTGCCGCCATCGACAGAGTTCGCTGGATCGGTAAGAGAGGTATCAGCCAGGGCGAAAATGTCTTCTGCGTTCTGCAGCGCCTGTGCCGCAGTGGCTGGATTCGTGGTTCGATAAAGCTGGTAATACTCGGCGAAGGCGGCGGCCAGTCGCCCGGCAAGATTCGGACTGATCGGCGAGCCGGCAGGAGCCGCTATAAACCCCGGCTGGTGGCAAATATAAACGAAGTCAGCCGTGCAGCCCTGGTAGTCGTCGGCCGCCTGCGGCAGCGTCCACACGTCATATTCGCTTTCAAGATTGGGAAAATGCTTCCAGTCCTGGCTGTTATCGACCTGGTAGTAAAGCGTCTTCGTGCTGTCGTCCCACATCTGCATCAGCCAGGAGAAACCGAATTGCGCCTCGGCTGAGAAGTCAGACGACGTGGGCGCTCCCGAGGCCGTTCCCGCGTAGGAAACCGAAGCTGGAGGCGCGGCGGGATTCTGCGGAGAGTTCGGTCCCATCTGGTTGGGAAAATCGCGGACTCCAATTTCCATGAGAGCGGTCGTATAGCTCACGGTCTCCACATATTTCATGTAATCGCCCGCATCCCACCATCCCCCTGCGCCATCAATCACCGCTCCGGTGGGAGTAAGCGGTGTCCCGGTGGTGGTAATCAGGTCGTTGCCGTTCAGCGGCGGAGTATCGAAGACGGTCGTACTCTCGTCATTAAGGTGACCTGGGGCGGTCCGCAGCGCGTTGGGAATGTAGTCTGGCCCATCGCGTTCGGTCTCATAGAACCAAAGCGTGTTCAGGAGCAATCCGGGATAGAGCACTGCGGGCGCATCGACGGCGAATTGCGGTGACGTGGCAGGCGTCGAGCCCTGCACGGAGATGGTGTAAACGTCGCCCCCGGGGACGGAAAAATTGAGAGCGTACACGTCATAGACCAGCTTCGCGCTGTTGCTCCACGTGCCAAGCAGGGCGCCGATTGCACCCGAATAAACAGTCTGTCCCGCGGAGTTGATAACGCTGAAGGTCGCTGCCGTTTCCGGGACCGTTGACATAAGATATGCCCGAAAAGGCGCATTCTCGGCTTCGTAACCAACCTGGTTGACGCGCACATACGCGGAGGAAACGGCCATTGCTGAAGCACACGCCAGCAGCAGAAAAACAAGAGCAATGGTCGCGATGGAGGAAAGCCGACTACGATTGGAGATGTTGAGGGAGCTAGGGGTCCGCATCATGTTTCACCTCACGGTCGGACGATTGCGTGAAAGCATTCATTAAAACGTGTGAATGCCGCTTGCAGGCTGAAAAGCTTATACCAGTCCGGACGGATTTTCCAGCGCTGTTTTACGACGAGGCAGCGGAGTCGCGATAGAGGGAGAAGCCCCGGGAAATGCTAAAGACGATTTGGCTGCCCCCCAGGGATTCGAACCCCGATAGCCTGCTCCAGAGGCAGGTGTCCTAGCCGTTGAACGAGGGGGCAACTCTCTTCGTTATCATTATCCAACGAGTTCAGAGGGCGGTCAAATCCGAATCGATTTGCAGAGCTTGCCCGGAATCCGGTTTATCCAGCTCAGTCATCGAACTTAGTGAACGACAGAGGCGCGGGCCAGGTCGCGAATCTGATTCAAGTATCCAACGTAGACCGGGATGGGTATGTCGGGCGAGTCGCCGTCATTCAGGAAATGCTCCAGCCGAATCTCCAGTGGGATCGAGCTGATCACTTCCCGAAACCGAGGCATCTGCAAATATTTTACCCTCCAGATTTCGAGCATTAACGAGCGGAACTCTTCGCTGATGAAACCCATGCGGCGATCACCCAGATAAACCGCATCGAAGTGGCTTTCCGCCAGGACTTTCCGAATGGGATCATCGGGCTGAGAAAACGTATAGATCAAGTGGAACAAATCGGCGAGATCGCCCCATAGAATCTTCTCTTCGTTCGCGCTGAAGCGGAATGGAATCGTGCCTCGCTGCTGACCCAGCCGGGGACGGTCCGTCGCCTGGATGCCCCGACGGCTGAGTTCATCGCGAAACCAGTGGAGCCGTTCCGGCGCCAGGTTGTGGCGCAAAAATTCCACGGCGTAGGCATTAGGTAAATAGAGTTCGGGATCGTCATCCAGCCGCGCCATCCACGGTTTCCAGTCTCGCTGCTCCAGCACTCCTAGCAACGTCGTCAGGTCCGCCACAGTGACGGCGGGATGATACTTCACCCCCTGCCAGAAATGTTCCGTCGAATCGTAGGTAGCGCCGTAGAGCTGGATACCTTCTTCAATCGGGTACCAATTGGAGAGCACGCGTGCCGGGATGGACGGCGCGGCGCTCCAACAGTTCAGGGAATGCTTCCATTTCTGCTGCACTTCTATAAACGCTTCCGCATAGCCCGGCGGTACCGGCTCTTTCACGCGGCCCAGTGCTTCGAGCAGTTCCTCTCTAGTGTGCGTGACCAGCACTTCCAGCGGGCGCTCGTCGGTCATCGAAATGATGCGGCTCTCGACACCGCGCCTCAGGAGTTCGTGCGCCAGCCGTCGACGTCCATCCCCTGCGAGGACTCCTTCCGGCTTCCAACGCTGAGTCTGCGCATCGATGTAAGGAAACAACTCAGCCAGCGATTTGAATTCAATGAAGCCGTGAAGGGCAAAGACGACAGGGTGACCCTCTTTCAAGATGGTTGTGGAAGGCGTGACCAGAGCCTGAAGGGATAATTGTTGCGCTCGCGAAGGCGCAGCTAAAGTGGCTGCGGCGAGAGCAACGAGGATGATCCACCGGCACACTGTCCACCTTGCGATCTGTTTCATGAGTCTCCCATTCGACCCCTTCATCCGCCGCTTAATCTAAGGAACGGCATTGATTGTTCCAGACTTCGGACTCGACGGCGACAAAAATCGCCAGCCGCCCGCGCCTAACATTGCTTCGCGCTAGGGTTCGCGCCAAGGTCGCGCTAAACTCGGCAGAAGAACTTGTACTGGACGTTATGCTGCTCCAAGGAGCTATTTATGGTCACAGCTTTCGAGAATGTTTCGGCAGTCTCCACTGAATATTCTGAAATTGCGCGCCGCCCGCTGGAGGCGAACCAGTGCGCCCTTGTCGTGGTGGATATTCAGGAGAAACTTCTGCCGCCCATCTTTCAGAAAGAACAACTGGTGCGGAACGCGAAGTTGCTTATCCGAGCGGCGGGCATGCTCAAGATTCCCGCAGTCGTGAGCACGCAATATGCGAAGGGTCTGGGCAAGACCGTCCCCGAGATCGCTTCCCTGTTGCCGGAAACCGAGGCTATCGACAAAGATCGATTCTCCTGTTTCGGCAGCGATGCCTTTTGTGCGTTGCTCAAGCGACTGCCCGGAAACCGCAACACCTTGTTGCTATGCGGAATGGAGAGCCACATCTGCGTAATGCAGACCGCGCTGGCGGGGCTGCGCGAAGGCTACTTGGTGCATGCGGCCTCTGACGCGATCGGCTCGCGAACGGAATGGAACTGGAAGATCGGCCTGGAAAGAATGCGCTCCGCGGGTGCGGTGATCTCTTCTACCGAAATGATGATCTACGAACTGATGCGCTCATCGTCGTCGCCAGCTTTTAAGGAGATGTTGCCGCATCTGAAGGGATAGGACAGCAGACGCGATTAGGCTTCCGCCTCTCTTCTTCTTGACCCGGACGACGGTGATCTTGGCGAAGCCTTCTTCAAACGCGGGCGGCTTCAGCTTGGCGGCCATGCGGCGCATCACGTCTTCGGGGACGACCCGGTCGCGGCGCTGGTGGCGCTCCAGGCAGACCTCGAGCGGCACGTCGAAGAAGACTGCCTGCACTTCGTACTGGTAATCCTTCGCCAGCTTGATCCAGTGCTGGCGTTCCTGCGGCGTGAGGTTGGTTGCGTCCACATAGTTCGTGGGACGCTTGGCGATGAGCCGCGCTTTCAACATGGAGCGCAGGTTTGAAAACACGAGGTCTTGAAAACGCTGCTCGCGCACGTCATCGAACAGCAGCGCACGCACCATGTCGCTTGATAAAGGGACCACGTTGTGGCGCTTGAACCACGAACTCTTACCCGAGCCGGGGAGCCCGATTGCGAGCACCACCACGCCTTTCGGCGGACGTTGTGCCGGTGCCGGAGTTGCGGGAATCTTTGCCGCCGGCACATGCGGCGGAGCAGATATTTGTCCCTCCGCCTCTGCAGTGTCGCCTGCGTCTGAAAATTCCTCGTCTGCGGCATTTACCGGTACCACCGGAATAGATCCCTTTACGGCAGCAGGGGCAAAGGCCTGAGCCACTGCTTGTTCCCGCCCCCGGCCACCCCGTCCGCGCCCGCCGCGACGACGTCGCCCGCGACCAGTTGATCCGGAACCACTTTGGGCAGGCTGCGAGGTCACGGGTTGTACGTCGGACGGCTGTTCGGAGAGCTCCTCGACCGGGCCGGGACGCGCTCTGCGAACGGGCCGAGATTCTGCGATGGGCGGCGCAGCTGAAGCCTCCAGTTCGATCTTGGCTTCGACGTTGCCGGCATCGGGAGCGGCGCCGGGGTGCTGCTCAGCATCAAAATAAGCGGGTTGCAAGGGCGGAGGAGCAGGCTGGTCCGAGGCTTCTGCAGGCGTCTTTTTGCGGCGCGTCAGGCGCTCGCGCATCCATTTGCGCATGTACGGCTTTTAACACAAAGATGAGGGCGGGATCAATCGGCCAAAGCCGGAGACGAACCACACGCGACACAGCCAGCCAGGGCCAGCCGGGCACGCAACTACAGGGCCGAAACAACGCGACGCTCGACCACATCGCACTCCGGGTAAACTTCTGGTGCGAAAGCTACAATCAAGATCATGTCGAAAACCATCCCCTCAACGATCCGAGGCCAGAAATACATTTCTCTCGCGACGTTCCGCAAGAACGGAGTCAAGGTCGCAACTCCAGTGTGGTTTGGCGAGGAAGCAGACAAGCTTTATGTGATGACCCTCAGCAAAATGGGCAAGGTCAAGCGCATTCGCAACAACCCGGAGGTGACGGTTGCTCCCTGCACCATGCGCGGGAAGTTGACGGGGAGCGAGCTGCCGGCTTCCGCCCGCATCTTGCCGAAGGAAGAGCACGCCCGTGCGCGACAGACCATCAACCGGAAGTATTTGCTGGCACGGCTGTCATCGCCTTTCAGCAGAGCGGATGCGTTCCTGGAACTAACTTTTCCTTAACACCACCGCAGGGGATCTGACCTCCGCGTCCCGTGACGGGAACCGAATCTCCCCGGCAGGCGAGCTAGCATTTACGACAGTTCCCTGTCCTGCTAACATCATCTGTCTGTATTCCGGCTCAGGACTGTTTCTGATGTCGCATTCATAAGAACAACTAAGAACGGAGAAATCATGGCAATCAAAGTTGGTATCAACGGGTTTGGACGCATTGGGCGCAACGTTCTAAGAACGTCGCTCAATGATCCCAACCTGGAATTCGTGGCCGTCAACGACCTCACCGATCCGAAAACGCTGGCGCATCTGCTGAAATACGATTCCATTCTCGGCAATCTGCCCAACAAGATCACGGCCGGCCCGGACTTCATCACCATCGACAACAAGACCATCAAGGTATTCAAGGAACGAGATCCGGGTGCGTTGCCCTGGGATTCCATAGGCGCGCAAGTCGTGATCGAATCAACCGGACACTTCACCGACGCGAACGATGCCAAGAAGCACCTGCGCGGATCGGTGAAGAAGGTGATCATCTCGGCTCCGGCGAAGAATGAAGACATCACGGTTGTGCTGGGCGTGAACCATGAGAAGTACGACGCGGCCAAACATCACATCATTTCGAACGCTTCCTGCACCACGAACTGCCTGGCGCCGATCGCTAAGGTGATCAACGACGAATTCAAGATTGTCAGCGGGACGATGACTACGATTCACTCCTACACCAACGATCAGGTCATCCTCGACTTCCCGCACAAAGATCTGCGGCGGGCTCGGGCGGCCGCGATCAACATGATTCCGACCTCCACGGGAGCAGCGAAGGCTTTGAAGTTGGTCCTCCCCGAGCTGGCCGGAAAACTAGATGGTTTCTCCATGCGCGTGCCCACGCCTAACGTCTCCGTGGTTGACCTGGTAGCGTGGGTGGAAAAGAAAACAACGAAGGAAGAACTGAATGCGGCATTGAAGAAGGCATCCGAGAGCGGGCCTCTGAAGGGGTACCTGGGCTATGAAGAGAACGAACTAGTTTCATCGGATTTCAAAGGCGATCCGCGCTCTTCGATCGTTGATGCGCCCACGACCCTGGTGGTCGGCGGCAATTGCGTCAAAGTGCTTTCCTGGTACGACAATGAGTGGGGATACTCCTGCCGGGTGCGCGATCTGATTCACTATATCGCCGGCAAGGGTTTGTAAGTTCGGTAGCCGCAGGTTTGTAGCGCCGGCATCTTGCCGGCGCGACCTTAAGCTATTGCCTTCTAATAAGGACGAACCAGCCAATGTCCAAGCTGTCTATCCGTGACCTCCCACTCAATGGCAACCGCATCTTCATGCGGGTCGACTTCAACGTCCCGCTCGAAGACGGACGCGTTATGGACGATACGCGCATCCGCGAAACCCTCCCTTCCATCGAGTACGCTCTGCGGCACGGAGCGCGGCTGATTCTCGCTTCGCATCTGGGACGGCCGAAGGGCAAACCGAATCCGAAGATGAGCCTGAAGCCGGTGGCCGAGCGGCTGCGCATGGTGCTCGACAAAGAGCTGGCGCGAGGGGAGAACGTGGGTTTTTGTCCTGACTGTGTAGGTCCGGAGGCGGAGGAAGTCGCCACGCAACTGGAAAAAGGTCAGACCCTGCTTCTGGAAAATCTGCGGTTTCATGCCGAGGAAGAAGCCAACGACGAGAAGTTCGCCAAGCAACTCGGTAGCCTGGCGGATTTCTACGTCAACGATGCCTTCGGCACCGCGCATCGCGCGCACGCCTCCACCGTCGGCATTACGAAGTTTGTGTCGAAATCGGCGGCTGGGTTGCTGATGGAGAAAGAGCTGAAATATCTGGGAAAGGCCTTGGAGCATCCGGAGCCGCCGTTCGTGGCCATCCTGGGCGGGGCCAAGGTCAGCGACAAGATCGGCGTGATTCGGAATCTGATGAGCAAGGTGGATTCGCTGATCATCGGCGGCGGCATGGCGTACACGTTCCTGAAAGCGCAGGGACAGGAGATTGGCAAGTCGCTGCTTGAGGCTGACAAAGTGGATCTGGCACGGCAGCTTCTGGCCGAAGCGAAGAAGCGGAATATAAAGTTTCTGCTGCCAATCGATCATGTGGTAGCAATGAGGCCTGAAACCAACGCAGTGGTGCAGCAGATCGGCGAAGGCCAACCGATTCCGGCCGATCGCATGGCGCTCGACATTGGGCCGAAGACGATCGAATTGTTCTCCGAAGAGATTTCGCGGGCCCGCACCATCGTTTGGAACGGGCCTATGGGAGTGTTTGAAATCCCTGGGTTTTCGCGGGGAACCTTCAAAGTGGCGCATGCCGTAGCGGAAAACGTGGGCGCGATTTCGATTGTGGGTGGCGGCGATACGGTCGCGGCCGTGCACGGCGCCGAAGTAGCCGACAAGATGACCCATATTTCCACGGGCGGCGGAGCATCGCTGGAATTTCTGGAAGGCAAGAAACTGCCGGGCGTCGACGCTCTCACAGATAAGAAATAGTTGGTCTTCAGTCTTCACTTCCAAGGATTGAACCATCCCAGAATTGCATCTCCATTCCAAATCGAAAAGAGCCCTTCATGAGACAGAAGCTGATGGCCGCCAACTGGAAAATGAACAAGACGCCGGACGAAACTCGCGAATACTTCCGCGAATTTTTGCCCCTGGTCGCCGGTCACACTCGCGACCAGATTGTGGTATGTCCCCCCTACACCGACGTTGACGCGGCGATTGCAGCGGCGCGCGGCTCCAATGTCGCGATCGGAGTGCAAAATGTGCACTGGAAGGCGGACGGCGCTTATACGGGGGAAATTTCGGCGCCGATGCTGGTGAGCCTGGGTGTGACCCACGTCATCGTGGGACACTCGGAACGGCGGCAGTATTTTGGCGAAACCGATGACACCGTGAACCTGCGGCTGAAAGCCGCGCTGGAAGCCGGTTTGACGCCGATCTGCTGCGTGGGGGAAGTTCTCGAAGAACGCGAAGCCGGTCTTTACGAAGATGTCCTGCGCCGGCAGTGCGTCCGCGCATTTCATGCTATTTCTGCGCGCAAGGCTGCGAAATTGGTGGTGGCTTACGAGCCGGTGTGGGCCATCGGCACGGGCAAAAACGCTACGCCTGAAATCGCCAGCCAGGCCCATGCCGTGATCCGGCGCGAAGCTTCGGAAGTATTCGGCGAGGAGTTCGCATCGAACCTGCGCATTCTCTACGGAGGATCGGTGAAGCCAGACAACGTGGCAGAACTGATGGCACAGGAGGAAATCGACGGCGCGCTGGTAGGCGGAGCGTCGCTCGATCCGAAGTCATTTGCGGCGATTGTTAAGTACTGAGCTGCCAAGTACTGAGCTGCTTGCCCGGCAGTAGCTGGTGCGAACTACTCTTTGATCTGCTAGTCTTCTGCTTCGCAATTCCTGGGGTTTAATTTGCCCGAAGAAGAGAGCGCGGATGACGGAAACGGTGCGTCCCGAACCGAGCCCGCTGTACCGCTGGCTGGTTCTGATTTTTGTCAGCCTGGCGATGTTTGGCAGTTACTACGTCTACGATGCTCTCAGTCCTCTGGCCGATGTGCTCAAGCAGCAACTGAAATTCACCGATCTGGATATCGGATTCCTGCAGGCGATCTACAGCTTTCCCAACATTTTCACGGTGGTCATCGGCGGTTTCATCATCGACCGGATCGGACTGCGAAAATCGCTGATGATCTTCGGCGTACTCTGCTTCATCGGTCCCGCCATCACAGTGATGTCTGGTCACCTCTCGATCATGGCCACTGGACGGCTTATCTTCGGCATGGGGGCGGAATCGCTCAACGTTGCTGTCGTCACCGCGCTGGCGCGCTGGTTCAAAGGCAAAGAGTTGAGCTTCGCGTTTGGTTTGAACCTGACCGCATCGCGCCTCGGCACGTTCGCTGCCCTTAACTCGCCGACCTGGGCGCGCTGGGCCTATGCCAGTTGGCGGACTCCTTTCCTGATCGCACTGGGCTTCGCGGCCCTCAGCCTGGTGGGCGCCGATCGTTTACTGGTTCATGGAAGAGTGGGCGGAGAAAAACTACAGCCTGGGAGCGGTTTCAACCGATAAAGTGGTCTTCGCCGACCTGTGGAAGTTTGGCGTGAGTTACTGGCTGATTGTCGCGCTGTGCATTGTGTTCTACTCCGCCATCTTCCCTTTTCAGACCTTCGCGGTGAAGTTCTTCATGGAGGCGCATGGGACATCGCGTGAATTTGGCGGGTTCCTGTCCAGCATGTTGACCCTGTTCGCCATGATTGCCACTCCGCTGTTTGGTCTGTGGGTGGACCGCGTGGGCAAACGCGCACTCCTGATGATGTTCGGGTCTTTGCTCCTGATCCCGGTCTATCTGATCATGGCCTATACGCAGGTCAGTTTGTATGTACCGATGGCGATGATGGGGGTCGCGTTTTCCCTGATTCCGGCAGTGATGTGGCCTTCGGTGGCCTACATTGTCGACCAATCGAAACTGGGGACGGCGTATGGTTTGATGACGATGATCCAGAATATCGGGCTCTTCGGCCTCAACCTACTAGTGGGCTGGGCCAATGAATATCGCCATGCCGATGCCAGCAATCCGGCCGGCTACGACTTGGGAATGTGGATTTTCTCGATCCTCGGATTTCTGGGAGTGTCTGTTCGCGTTCCTGTTGCGGCAGCGGGAACTGGGGCCGCACGGGCATGGCTTGGAGACGATCACGACCTCCAAGCGGGCGTCTTAATTTAGCGTCACACTGCGCATTAACATGGCGTTAACTACCGTTTTTCGGAGGTTGCGACTCTTTCGGTCGGCTGGGGTTTAGGTTCCAGAGCAGGCAGATGCATCCAAGCCTGCGGATGCAAAGACTTTCCGCACGGCTGGGAGCTGGAATTGGGACGAGCAGACGCATCCCGAGATCAGTAGAAATAATCTGATATTCTGGAATCGCGGAACGTACTTTCGTTACGGCCGAGCCACGCAAACAATACAACACAAACTACTTATGCCGCATCCCAGTGATTGCGGCCGGAACAGGCAACTTGACCGAGCCACGAGAATCATCGGGCACCGAACTTAGCGAAGCCGAGGCCATTGAACGGGCGAAGCTAGGGGACGCGGAAGCGTTCGAGGTGCTCTACAACAAGCACAAGCGGCGGGTATATTCGCTGTGTCTGCGGATGACGGCGAATACGGCCGAAGCGGAGGATCTGGCGCAGGAAGCATTCCTGCAACTTTTCCGCAAGATCGGCACCTTCCGCGGCGAGTCGGCGTTTTCGACATGGCTGCACCGGCTTTCGGTCAACGTCGTGCTGATGCACCTGAGGAAGAAAAGTCTTCCCGTAGTTTCTTTGGAAGAGACTACGCAGGGGACGGAAGAAGATTCTCCGAAGAAAGATTTCGGAGCGGAAGATATCGCGCTAGCCGGGTCCATCGACCGAATGCAGTTGCAGCGAGCAGTGGACAACCTCCCTCCCGGCTACCGGATGATATTCGTTCTGCACGACATGGAAGGCTACGAGCATAATGAAATCGCTAAAATCGCAGGATGCTCGATCGGCAACAGCAAGTCGCAGTTGCACAAGGCGCGCATGAAGTTGCGCGACCTGCTCAAGATGAATAGAGCCGAAAAGGCCGGGAAATCGCGGGCAGGTTAAGCGGAAATTGAATGGATGGAACGACAATAACCTGGGCGGGGGCGCAAGAGCTGTGGTGAGGAGTCTAAGCCACAGAAAACTTGGGGAGAGGTTATGAATTGCGTTGAGCTGCAGCAGAGCTTGGCGGACGTAGAAGACGGCAGCAGTGTGGAACAGAAAGCCCATTTGAGGGCGTGCCCGGCGTGCTCAGCGCTGGCGAAAGAGCTGAATCTGATCGCAGCAGCGGCGCGCGAACTGCAAGCCGCGGATGAACCTAGTCCTAGACTTTGGAATTCCATTGAAATTGCGTTGCGGCGAGAGGGGTTGATCCGTCCCCAGCGGGCGGGACGGCCGCTCGTGCCCTCCTTCAGTGCGCGTTGGGGCTCGGCGCGATGGCTGGTGCCTGCCGCCGCAATGTTATTGCTGGCTTTGGGAATCTACGTACGGCGTGAGTCGATGCCGCTGCCCAATCAGTTGGCTCAGCGGGCCTCCGTGGCGCTGCCGGCGGCGAACCCCTCCGACCTGAATGACGACGACCTCATGCAAGAGGTTGCGATGAACGCTCCGGCAATGAAACAGCAATACCAGGAGAACCTGCGCCAGGTGAATGAATCGATCGTCGACGCCCAGGGCATGGTGGACGAGAGCCCGAATGACGAGGACGCCCGGCGATCCTTGATGGATGCGTACCAGCAGAAATCCATGCTTTTTGAGATGGCGATGGACCGATCAATGCCATAATGGTCGAAAATTTGCAGCGGTGTTTTACGGCGATGGTGGATCAGCAGGCTGGGGAGAGTCGCATATGGTGAGCAAACGCGCGGCAAGGATTGTAGCCATCGGCGTGATCGTGGCGGGCACGCTGGCGGCCGAGAGCAGGAAAGAGTACCACTTCACTGTGGGGCCGAAAGCCGGCGTCTCGGTGATGAACCCGTATGGCTCGATTTCGGTCAGGCCCTCGACGAATAATACGGTCGTGGTGAATGCGTATTTGCACTCCGATAAGGTGGAAGTGGATAACAGCCAGACTGGGAACCGGGTGGATATTCAGTCACACCTTTTACCTGGGGCCGACGCAGACTCGGGACGCGTCGATTATGAAGTTTTGGTTCCTGCCGATGCCAGCGTTACCCTGCATTCCAACACTGGGTCGCTGCGCGCCGAAAAATTGCACGGCGACGTCAGCCTCGAGGGTCCAGGAGCTGCGGTGGATGTCCGCGACATCTCGGACGCGCACGTGCATGTAAAGACCATGAACGGGACGGTCAATCTGGACAACATCCAGAACGGACACGTCGAGGTCGACTCCTTGAGTGGAGAAGTTACCCTGACGGGTGTAAACGGCCCGCTGGTGCAGGTGGTTTCGACCAGTGGCCGTATCAACTACATCGGCGACTTCGGCAACAGTGGCGAATACCGGCTCACCAGCCACAGTGGCGATATCGAAGCCACCATCCCGGACTGGACCTCCGCCGACGTGAGCGCCCGCTCCGTGCGCGGAGAAGTGCATGACGACATTCCGCTGCAGCCGAAAAATCACACCTGGTTTCCGGTCGATAAGGGACGTGCCTTCGCAGGTACTATGGGACGCGTGGCGGTGTCTTCTACCGTGATACTGCGAACCTTCAGTGGTAAAATTCACCTCAGAAAACGCTCCGAAAAACAATAAAGAAAACGAAGCGAAAACCGGATCGGCGCATACGGTCAGCTCAAGGCCCGGAGAAAAAGCCCGGGCTGGGTGCGTCTGGCCGAAAGGCCGAGTCGAGGGGCCTCAGGTCCGGGACTCGGGCGGTCGTGCTGATCGGCTTTATGGGCGCCGGGAAAAGCAGTGTGGGCCGGGTCCTGAGCGAACAACTGGGCTGGCAGTTTGAGGATCTCGACGAGCGGATTGAGCGCCGGGAACAGCGCACGGTGGCTGAGATCTTCAGCGATTCCGGCGAGTCAGCGTTTCGCCGGGCAGAGCACGCGGCTTTAAGGGAATTGTTACTGGAGTTGGGTGCCGTCGCTGAGAGAGTCGTGGCCCTTGGGGGTGGCGCTTTTGCGCAGAAGCGCAACGCCGCCCTGATTGAGGCAAGAGGCGTTCTCACTGTGTTTTTGGATGCTGCAGTTGAGGATTTGTGGCTGCGCTGCAGGCAGCAGGCGGACCAGCAAGGGACGGAGCGTCCATTGCTGGGCAGTCAGGAACGTTTTAGCGAGCTTTATGCGGCGCGCCGGATCCATTACCTGAAGGCGGCGTTCAGGCAGGACACCAGTGGGAAGACCGTCGAGCGGATTGCGGCCGAATTGATTCAGGCTTTGGGCTTGAATCGAAGCCGGGGAAAGCAAGGAGAACGGTAGTGACTCTGATGGCGCGGATGCGATGGGGAACGGTGGCGGTCTTGGCGTGCGCGGCAGTGTTATATGCCGGCGACAAGAAAGACAAATCGAAACCGGCAGGCCCACAGAAAGTCGATTCGGGCTCGTTCGGCGTTTTCGTCAGAGGGCAGCGCGTGGTAACCGAGACTTTTAGCGTGCAGCAGGATAACGGCATCAGCTTGGTGAAGTCGCATCTGCAGGAAACCGGCAGTTCGGCGAGCGGCCAAAAGTCGGAGCTGCAGATGACGTCCTCGGCGGAGTTAGTTCGCTATGAATGGAGCGATGGCAACGGTTCCCTCATGGTCACGCCCAACAATGACTTTCTGCTGGAGAGGATCACCGCTTCGCCAACCGCCAAGACGGCCGAACAGCCGTTCCTCATGCCCAGCACCTCGGCCATCCTGGACAACAATTTTTTTGTCCACCGCGAAGTGCTGGCATGGCGGTACTTGCAGACGAATTGCCGGAGCGAAAGCGGAGAGATGCGTTGCCAAAAGGATCCAGGAGAATTCGGAGTGCTGGTGCCCCAGGACCGAACCTCGATGCGAGTGCGCCTGGAGCTGGTGGGACGGGAAAAGGTCAAAATCCGGGGAACGGAGCGCGAACTGTTACGCTTGAACCTGTTGGGTGAATCCTTCTCGTGGGCCCTTTGGGTGGATGACAAAGACCAGTTCAAGCTAATGCGGGTATTGATTGTAGACGATAATACAGAAGTAGTCCGGGACTAGCGCGGCGCCGGTGGTTGCGCGGGATTGGATTCGGTTGGCGGGATAGCGATGCCGGTAGCGGATGCACGTACGGCGCGGGTTTTGATCACGGTGCTGCTGTTTGCGCTGGGGCTGGGATTTCTCTACGTAGCGCGGCAGACGCTGATGGCATTCCTGTTTGCCATCTTCTTTGCCTACCTGATGAGCCCGCTTGTGTCGCGTCTGGAAAAAGTTCTTCATGGGCGCGTCCGCGCCATCGCGATCATTTACCTTCTGCTGCTGGGCATCGTGGTGTTGTTCTTTATTTCCATGGGTCCCAGGATCGGCCGTGAAGGGGCGCGCCTCGGTCAATCTCTGCCGGCGCTGGCTCAGTTAAGTTCCGGGCAGATCGCGGAACAACTGGGGCAGCAGCATGGCTGGAACGGCAAAGCGGTGGATCTGCTGCGTGCCTACCTCGCGAGCCACAGTGATGAAATCGCCAAACTCGCACAGGATGTGGGACTGCACGTGGCGGACGTCGCGAAGCATGCGTGGCTGCTGGTGGTAGTTCCCCTGTTGTCCATTTTTTTTCTGAAAGATGGCCGCGCCTTTAGCGAAATCCTGCTCGAACTGGTCCAGTCGCGGCCCCAGCGCGAATTGCTACAGGGCGTACTCAGCGACTTGAACCAGATGCTAGCCCATTTCATCCGGGCGCAACTCAGCCTGGCAGCGCTCACCTTGCTCATGTATTCCGGAGTTCTGGGTGTGATGCGGGTGCCGTACGCTCTGGTGCTCGGGACGATTGGTGGCTTGCTGGAATTTATCCCCGTGGTAGGACCTTTGGTGGCCGCCACGATTATTATCGGCGTGGCACTGTTGATGGGCTATCCGCACTGGCTGGCGCTAATCGTCTTTCTCGGCGTCTGGCGGCTGATTCAGGACTATGTTTCCTCGCCGCGCATCATGGGACACAGCATGGAACTGCATCCTCTGGCGGCAATTTTTGGAGTGATGGCGGGCGGCGAAGTCGCCGGCATCCTCGGTATTTTTCTTTCCATCCCGGTCATGGCGAGTTTGCGAATTGTATTCCGGCGCTGGCGCCTGTATGCGGAGAAAAGGAAGTTCGGTCCCCTCAGTGCGTACGTCCTCGATAACGAGATCGGGAGACCCAAGTAGGGTCGTTGGCAACTAGCGATTCGCAGTCAGCGAATGCGCATCGCATTTCCCTTTCTCGGTTTCCGCAAGCTTATCCCCCTTGGGCGACTGCCCCTCCAGCCTTTTCGGTGCTGGCGTTGCGCAGAAATTCTGCCGCCGCTTCGGGCAGAACCGTATTGATGAACATGCCTGAACCCAGTTCAAAGCCGGCTACCCGCGTGAGCCGGGGAATTACGCTGACATACCAGTGAAAGTGCCGCGCCCCGACATAGTCAGAGGGGCCGCTTCGGATAGTGAAGTTGAGATCGGGATTGTTAAGTCCGACATAAATCTTAGCCAGCAGGATCCGCAGAATAAGAGCCAGGTCTGGGATTTCTGCCGCCGAGATCTCCCCAAAACTTGCCATGTGGCGCAGGGGAAAGATGTGGGTGGCGAAGGGGGTCGCCGAGGCGAATACCTCCATGGCCACGAAGAACTGGCTCTTGAGCACGATGCGGGTCTTCTCCTCGACCTCCCGTTCCACCATGTGGCAGAACATGCACTCCCCGGCGTCGTCGTAGTGGCAGAGAGCCTCGTGCAGCCGCTGCCGGACCTGGCTTGGGATCACGGGAGTTGCGATCAGCTGGGAATGTGGATGCTGCAGGCTCGCGCCCGCGTCGGCGCCATGGTTCTTGAAAATTGTGATGTGGTTGACCCGCGGGTCCATGCTCAGTTCGTTGTAGCGCTCTTTGTAAACCCCGAGAATGCTGGCCACGTGCGCGTCAGGAAGCTGGGCCATGTAGCGGGAGTGATCCGGGCTGTCAATGATGACTTCGTGGAACCCGAAGCCATTGATGCGGCGCCGGAAGTGCGCCAGGTCCCGCGTAGGCTGCACGTCGCTGGATAGCGCGGCGAACTTGTTGGGGATCACTCGCACCGACCAGGGCCCGCCGCCGTTTGCCGGGAACCGCATAGTTTCAGGCGGCGTCTTATCCTCGTTGCCCGGACAGAATGGGCAGGTTTCGACAAAAGCTGGCACAGCCTGCTCAGGACGATGTACCGCCAACTCCTCCGGTCGCCTGGCCCGCTCGGTGGCGATGATGACCCATTCTTTGGTGGAGAAATTCTGGCGCAGCTCCGGCATAGTGAACCTCTGGCATTTCTATCGGCAAAGGGAGGGTGACGCTGTAGTCCTTCGTAAGGTCTCGGCCTCGCGAAGGGCGCGGAAGTGCTTGAGGGTTCGGCACTTTGCGGGCTTTGCCTCGCTCTGGAAGCCTAGGCCGGCCTCTTTTTTCAAATCAAGGCTGTTGTAGAATCGAAAGCACCCTCTTATGAGCAACAAACTTCCTGTCGGGATTCTGGGCGCCACCGGCGTAGTTGGACAGAGATTTATCCAGATGCTGGAGCGCCATCCGTGGTTTGAAGTGGCTTGGCTGGCCGCTTCCGACCGTTCTGAAGGCAAGGCATACTCCGAGGCCGCACGCTGGCGCCTGAAGACGCCGATCCCGGCAAACGTCGCCAAGATGACAGTCTCCCCGGCAACTCCTGAGGGCGCGCCGAAGATCATCTTCGCGGCGCTTGACGCTTCGATCGCGGCTGAAATGGAGCCGCGCTTCGCCGAGGCCGGCTGTGCGGTGGTTTCGAATTCCAGTGCTCTGCGCATGCAATCCGACGTGCCCCTGGTCATCCCTGAGGTTAACGCCGGGCACGTCAAGCTGATTGATGTTCAGGCTTGGCGAAAGAACTCCGGCGGTTATGTGGTGACCAATCCCAACTGCTCGGCCATTGGTCTGGTGCTGGCCCTGGCGCCGTTGCAGCGGCGCTTCGGCCTGGAAGCGGTGATGGCGGTGACTATGCAAGCCGTGAGTGGCGCCGGTTACCCGGGCGTGGCTTCGCTCGACATCCTGGGCAATGTGATCCCTTACATCCGCAACGAAGAAGAAAAGATGGAGGAGGAAACGCTCAAACTCCTGGGGCAACTGAATGGAACAAAGATAATTTCCGCAAGCTTTGCCATGAGCGCGCAATGCAACCGGGTTGCAGTCGAAGACGGACACACGGAATCGGTTTCAGTGCGGCTGAAAACGAAAGCTAGGCCGGAGGAGATCATCGCCGCGTGGAACGAATACCGCAGTGAGCCGCAGGAATTGAAACTCCCCAGCGCCCCGGAACGTCCTGTCGTATATCTGGAGGCCAGCGACCGTCCGCAACCGCGGTTCGATGTTGACTTGGGAGCTGGAATGACAACAGCTGTGGGCAGGCTGCGGCCCTGTGGTGTGCAGGATTGGAAATTCACCGTGCTCTCGCACAACACCATCCGCGGAGCCGCCGGCGCGGCCGTGTTGAATGCGGAATTGCTCAAGGCCAAGGGTTACCTCGATACGGTCGACCGGAAATGAAACTCGCGCCGCACCGCAGGAATCCCAAAAGGAAGCGACGCCGATGATCGTAATGAAATTCGGCGGCACCTCTGTGGAAGACGCCCGCGCCATCGAACGCGTGGCCGCCATTGTGAAAGACCGGTTGCCCCAACGGCCGGTTGTGGTGGTTAGCGCCATGGCCAAGGTTACCGATGCACTGCTTGCCATGGCGCGCGCGGCCGGAAGCGGGGAACGCAAAACCGCTCTCAAACTCTGCCGGTCCCTGCAGGAGCGCCATTACAACACGGCCAGCGAACTGCTGGGTACGGCCCTGTTTACCGACTTCCACTCGGAACTGGGTAGTGACTTCGAGGGGCTCGATGAACTGCTGCGCGGCATTTCCGCGGTGGGCGAGTTGACTCCGCGCACCACCGATCACGTCGCTGCCTTCGGTGAAATGCTTTCCAGCAAAATTGTTGCGGCAGCTTTTTCCGCGCACGGCCTCAACGGCGTGCACGTGGACGCGCGCGAAGTCCTGGTCACCGATAACAGCTACATGGAAGCAATCCCGCAGCAGGAAGAAACGAACGCGCGCCTGCAAGCCAAAGTGAAGCCGCTGCTCGAGGCCGGCCAGGTTCCGGTCATGGGAGGCTTCATTGGGGCGAACCGCGCGGGCGTGACCACGACGATCGGGCGAGGAGGCTCTGATTTTTCCGCCGCGATCATCGGCGCCGGCCTGGGCGCCGAGCGCATCGAGATCTGGACCGACGTTGACGGCATTCTGACCACCGACCCACGCATTTGTCCGGACGCGCGGCGCATCAAGATAATCAGCTTCGACGAAGCGGCGGAGTTGGCTTATTTCGGGGCCAAGGTTCTGCATCCCGCGACGGTGCTGCCCGCTATCCAGAAAAATATTCCCGTATACGTGCTGAACTCGCGAAATCCGTCGTGCGAGGGCACGAAGATTACGACCCGCGCGCCCCAGGGGAAAAACATTTTTAAGGCAATTGCAGTCAAGAAGCGGATCACTATCGTTGACGTGGCAGCGCCCCGCATGCTGCTGGCTCACGGCTTTCTGCGCGCCATCTTCGAGGCCTTTGACCGGCACAAAGTGGCAGTCGACGTGGTCTCGACCTCCGAGGTCAGCGTCTCGCTCACCGTCGATTCGAATCACGCAATTCCAGCCCTGGCGGCCGATCTGGCGAAGCTTGCCGATGTGAAGTATGAGGGCCGGAAAGCCATCGTCTGTCTGGTGGGCGAAAGCCTGCGCGATAAGCCGGGCGTGGCCGCGCTCGTGTTCGGCGAGTTGGCCGACAAGAAGATTCGCATGATCTCGCAGGGCGCGTCTGAGATTAATCTGACCTTTGTGATCGAGGAAGAAGAAGTGCCCGAAGTGATCCAGCGTCTGCACAGCACATTTTTTGCGGATCTGGACCCGGAAGTCTACGCATAGGCTGCGGAAAGTCCAGATCCTTTGACCGCAACGGCCGTAAATCCAAGGAATTTCTTGGCGAACTTCGCGGCCTCTCTTAGCGCTCTTTGCGGTTAAAATGTTTGACCTCATGAATATTCTTCTCCTTGGCCGCGGCAAGACCGGATCGCTGGTGGCGGAAGCGGCCCGTCGGCGCGGCCACAACGTTCAGGTCGCGGGCACCGCCGAGAACGCGGCTTGCGCCGCCTTAACCGCGGAAAAGCTGGGCGGAATTGATGTCGTCGTTGACTTCACCACTCCCTCCTGCGTTGTCGGCCATATCGAAGCTTGTGTCACGGCGGGCAAGAACATGGTCGTCGGCACGACCGGATGGCACGAGCAAGTCGATCGTGTCCGGAAGTTGGTTGAGAGCCACGGCACAGGCTTCGTTTACGGGGCGAACTTTTCAGTAGGCGTCAATCTTTTCTTCGACGTTGCGCGCGCCGCCGCAGCAGCCTTGCAGCACGATTATTCTGGACAGATCTTCGAACGCCACCATGTTCAGAAAAAGGATGCGCCGTCCGGCACAGCCATCGCAATCCAGCAAGTAATCCGCGAAGCCAGCGGCAACAGCAAGGAAGAAGCCCTCGAGATTACTTCTTTTCGCGAAGGCGATGTCGTGGGCATGCACGAGGTTGTGCTCGACTCCCCCGCCGACAGGATTTATCTCTGTCACGATGCCAAGTCCCGCCAGGGTTTGCCGACGGCGCGGTGCGCGCGGCGGAGTGGATTGCGGCAAAAAGGGCTTTTACGATTTCAAAGATGTGTGGCGGCAGTTGTAGTTCCGC
This sequence comes from uncultured Acidobacteriaceae bacterium, assembly GCA_963827005.1. Lineage (GTDB taxonomy): Bacteria > Acidobacteriota > Terriglobia > Terriglobales > Acidobacteriaceae > Sulfotelmatobacter. The sequence continues at coordinate 139,873 of CAWGZD010000001.1, read as the reverse complement.
CCGTTCCCACCCCATGCCCATTCGCGCTATCTTATTACCATGCAACTCCGTGGCTGTGGCACCGCGCTCGTCACTCCTTTTCATCAGGATGGTTCTATTGACGACGGAGCTCTGCGCAGCCTGGTCGCGTGGCAAGTGGAGTCCGGCATAGATTTTCTGGTCCCCTGCGGAACCACCGGCGAGACGCCCACCCTCACTCACGATGAATGGCTGTACGTGATCGATACCACGATTGAAGTGGCCGCGGGACGCGTGCCGATCATGGCAGGCGCAACTTCGAACTCCACGTATGAAGCCGTGGAAAAAGCCAAAGAAGTGGCCGCGCGACCTGGAGTCGACGCCATTCTCACCGCGTCTCCTTACTACAACAAGCCGACGCAAGAGGGCCAGTACCGGCACTTCAAGGCCATCGCCGAGGCCGTGGGCGATAAGCCGCTCATTCTTTACAACGTGCCGGGCCGCACTGGAGCGAATCTTGAGCCGGCGACTCTGGCGCGACTGGCGGACGTACCGAACATCGTGGGCGTGAAGGAAGCCAGCGGCAATATGACGCAGATCGCCGAGGCCATCAACTCGGTTCCGGAAACATTTCTGGTGTTCTCCGGAGACGATTCCGTTACGTTGCCCGTGATTGCACTCGGCGGCGTAGGCGTGGTTTCCGTGGCGTCGAATGAAATTCCGCACGAGATCGCGGCGATGACGCGAGCGGCGCTCGATAATGACTGGACTACGGCTCGGAGCATTCATCGCAAGTACCTGCCGTTGATGCAAGCGAACTTCATTGAATCAAGCCCGCTTCCGGTAAAGGCCGTGCTGGCGATGATGGGCCGGATCGAAGAGAACTACCGCTTGCCGCTCCTGCCGATGCGCCGCGACACACGGTCGAGGTTGCAGAAAGTCGTCACGGAAGTCGGGCTGATCGCCAAGCCGGCCGCGCCCGCTCCCGAGGCAGTAGAGTTCTATATCTATGAAAACTGGGCAGCCGGACCGCATAAGATCGTGCTGCACCGCGGCTCATGCGGGCAGTGCAATCAGGGAAAAGGCCGTCCAGCAGGGCACGACGCGAACCACGCGCGCTGGCACGGACCCTACGCAAACCTCGGACAAGGCCGCGAAGTCGCGCATGGCATGGCGGGCGTGCTGATACGCAGCGAGTGCAAGTGCGTGTGAGATCCATTCCTGATTTTTGATTGCTGATCGCTGATTGAAAAACTGCCTGCATTTTGGTTTTTAATCAACACTCAGTAATCAGCAATCAAACAATTTCATGCAATCCCTGAAAACTTCCATCGAACGTTTGGCGGCGCTGGGCGAGGTCGAGCACAATCCTGAGGCACGTCCTGCGTTTTTCGAATTTCGAGACGCGCTTACGCAGGGCAAAATCCGAGCGGCCGAGAAGATCGACAGCCGCTGGGTTGTCAACGCCTGGGTCAAACACGGCATCCTGCTGGGGTTTCGGCTGGGCGAACTGGTCGAGAGCGGCAGCGATGGTCTGACATTTCTTGATAAAGACACCTTCCCTGCCCGGCAGTTTTCTGTGGCTGATCGCGTGCGTATCGTTCCCGGCGGATCGTCGGTGCGGGTGGGAGCGTACGTGGCGCCGTCGGTAATCTGCATGCCGCCAATGTTTATCAACGTGGGCGCTTACGTCGACGAAGGTACCATGGTTGATTCCCACGCGCTCGTAGGATCGTGCGCGCAAATCGGGAAGCGCGTTCATCTTAGCGCCGCGGCGCAGATTGGCGGAGTGCTTGAACCAGTGAATGCCGCGCCTGTCATCATTGAAGACGATGTGCTGGTCGGCGGCAACTGCGGAGTCTATGAAGGCACGTTGGTGCGGGCACGCGCAGTGCTGGGGGCAGGAACGATTTTGACAAGATCGACGCCACTCTACGACTTGGTGCGCAACGAAGTTTATCGTGCGACGGCGGAATCTTCTCTCGAGGTTCCAGAAGGCGCTGTAGTCGTGCCCGGGTCGCGCGCGGTGAAGAAGGGCGCAGCGGCGGAGTTGGGAATCTCGCTGTATACGCCGGTGATCGTGAAATACCGCGACGAAAAAACCGACCGCGGGAATTGAGCTGGAGGATTGGCTGCGCTGATCGAAGCCGTTCACCCTCTCGCTCGCATGCTCGACGACTTCGCCTGCGTCCGAGCGACAAGCGGAGTCTTAGCTGACGCTGACCATCCGAATCCGCACACCTCGGGACAACTTGAATCTGCCCCAGCTTTTGCACCACCGCATCAGCCTCGCTCAGTGCGGACGCGGGATAAGTGCTGGTCAGCGCAATCACCTTCATCCCACCCGCATGAGCGGACCGAATTCCCGCTGGTGCGTCTTCGATCACCAGACACTCCGCCGGGTTCTACGCCCAACTGCTCCGCACCCTTTAAATACGGCTCGGGATGCGGCTTTCCGCGGGCGACATCGTCCGCGGCAACCATAACCTTGGGCACAGGTATTCCAGCAAGCCGCAGCCGTGCAGTGGCAAGATGGCGAGTCCCAGACGTGACCACGCCCCAGCGGCCATCAGGAATCGAGCGCACGAGTTCGGCAGCGCCAGGCATCACTGTGACTCCATCGTGATCGGCGGACTCACGGCTTTCCAGCTTCCGCACTTCCGCTTCCGCGTCAAAATGAGGAGCAACGGTGCGAATCACTTCGATTGCCCGGACGCCATGTGCGACGGCCATCACCTTCTCTTCGTCAATCCCCTGCTCGCGAGCCCAGATGCGCCATTGGCGCTCGACCGAACGAGTGGAATCAACCAGAACTCCATCGAGATCGAAGAGAATTGCGGAGCAACGAAAAGTCGTCATTCTTTTTTTCTAACACAAAGAAGGCTAGCGGTGGTGGCCGGCAGAATCTGCGGTGTTGGCGGAGGTGAGACTGCCTGCTGCGCTTGCTGGCGGAGTTGCAAATGCCGCTGGCGAAAGTGTGCCTTGGCGCGCCCGCCCCAGGCGCGCACAAACCAATAATTCAGACCGGCGCCAATGCGCGGAGCTGACCAGCGGAATCATGCGCCCCGCCCACTTCTCGACGACTTCAGCGCTGGCCCGGGCGGCAATCCGCTGGATCACCCGCGGCACAAACTTACTGACGACTTCTTTTTCCAGCAGTTCGCGGCTGATGTCAACTCCAGCCGCACTCGCAGCAGCGATCCAGAGTTCGGCAATCTCGCCGTCGGTGTTGAACTGAAATCCATACACCAGACTCAGCTTCTGCATGGTACGCATCGTGATCGCCGACAGAATGCCGAGATCCGGGAAGAATCGTGATCAAACCACCCAGGCCGAAACCGGCGCCCTCGAGCGCAGCCAGCTTCATTCCGCTGCGAATCAGATCGTCGGCCACCGCGTCAAGCTCGCCCATTTCGAGCGAATAGACTCCGTGATAGCCGCTGATGGGCAGTCCGTAGGCTGTGCGCAATTGCACCAAAAACTTGCTCGGGATCGACTTGTACCGTGGGTAAGCGCGCCGTAACCGCCTCCGATCAGCGCTTCTCTCGACGCGACGGCGCAGCCAGGATTTAGATTCAGCTTCGCCCATTCTCTTAACGTTAGACTCAGGGCGGAGCGAAAGACCAGCGCGAGACAGTTGCTTCTCGCCGTGATCATGCTCATACGGTCACTCCGCGCTGATCACGGCCTGCTGTGCTAGCATCCAGTATCTAAATGCCAACTGGAAAACTGCAGATTATCCCTCTGGGCGGGCCTCGGCGAGTTCGGTATGAACTGCATGGCCGTCCGCTGGGGCGACGACATTATTGTGATTGACGCCGGCCTCATGTTCCCCGAGGCTGAATTGCTCGGCGTGGACATCGTTGTTCCCGACATTTCCTACCTCATCGAAAACCGGCAGCGGGTGCGCGGAATCGTCCTCACCCACGGCCACGAAGACCACATCGGCGCCCTGCCCTGGATTCTTTCCGAACTCAATGTTCCGGTCTGGGGAACGGAGTTTACTCTGGCTTACGTGGAGGACAAGCTCGACGAGCACGGCCTGCTCGATGACGCCGATCTGCGCGAGATGCGCGCCGGCGAACGCTTCAAGGTCGGCGTCTTCACCGTCCACCCCATTCACGTGACCCACAGCCTGGTGGATTGCGTTGCGCTCGCGATTCACACTCCATTGGGCGTCATCATTCATACCGGCGATTTCAAAGTCGATCCCACGCCCACCGACAACCATCTTTTCGATCTGCACTCCTTCGCCGAATACGGCAAACAGGGCGTCCTGGCGCTGTTTCAGGATTCGACCAACGTTGAGCGCAAAGGATACACGCCGAGCGAGCGCGCGGTGCGCCGGAAGTTTGATGAAGTTTTCGCGCAGACCCAGCGGCGGTTGTTCATTTCCTGCTTTTCTTCTTCCATTCATCGCATCCGGCTGGCCGTGGAATTGGCACATCAGCACGGACGCAAAGTCGCGTTCATCGGCCGCTCCATGAACAACTCCGCGGAAATTGCCGAAGATCTCGGCTACCTGGAAATTCCCGAAGGCCTGGTGATCAATCCCGGCGAGATGAAGAACTTCCCGCCGGAAAAAGTCTGCGTGATGATCAGCGGGACGCAGGGCGAGCCCATGTCGGCCCTGTCGCGCGCTGCCGTGGACAATCACAAGCACGCCAAGATTGAAAAAGGCGACACGGTCGTGCTCTCGTCGCGCATCATCCCCGGCAACGAGAAGACCATCTACCGCATGATCGACCACCTGTTCCGCCGCGAGGCGCACGTGATTTACGAAGACGGCACTTCGCCGCCCGATCCACGTCAGCGGACACGCCAGCCAGGAAGAACTGAAGCTGATCATCAACCTGGTAAAGCCGAAGTATTTCATTCCCATCCACGGCGAGTACCGGCAGCTGAAGCTGCACGCCGAAATGGCCGGAGCCATGCACAGCTCGGTGGGCAAAGTAATCCTGATCGAGAGCGGCGACATTCTCGAGTTCGACGAACACAACGCCCGCAAAGCCGGACGCGTCAACGTAGGCCGCGTCTGCATCGATTCCGGCTCGCGCACCGACGTGGTCGAAGATTTGATTATCAAAGACCGCCGTCACCTGAGCGAAGACGGCATCGTGCTGCCCATCATCGCCATCAACAAACTTACCGGCCGCGTGGAAACCGCGCCGGAGATCGTGACCCGCGGCTTCAACCCCGGCGAAGATGGCTTGCTGGATGGAGCCAAGCGCATCGTCGAAGACACGCTCGCGCACTCCAGCGAAGAAGAAAAAGCCGATTACGGCGTGATCAAGGAAAAAATCCGCGCCGACCTGAAGCGCTACATTTCGAAGCAAACGCAGAAGCGGCCGCTGATCATGCCGGTGATTTTGGAGATCTGACCCGGCCGCCGATGGTTATTCTCGACGACATCCGCTCCGCCCAAGCTCGCCTCAAAGACATCACCGTCCACACTCGCTTGATCGAACTCGGTCATCCGGAGTCTGACGCTCGCCGCCTTTTTCTCAAACCCGAAAACCAGCAACCCATCGGCGCCTTCAAACTCCGCGGAGCCTACAACAAAGTCGCCTCGCTCTCCGAAGAAGACCGCAAGCGCGGAGTGATCACCTACTCCAGCGGCAATCACGCCCAAGGCGTGGCCTACGCGGCGCGAGCTCTGGGCGTGAAGGCCGTCATCGTTATGCCGGGCAACGCTCCAGCAATCAAACGTGAGGCCACGGCGGCGCTGGGCGCGGAGATCGTCCTCGTCGGCCCCGGCAGCGCCGAACGCCAGCTCAAGGCCGAAGAGCTCGCCGTGCAGCATGGCTACATGATCGTTCCTCCCTACAACGACGAGCAGATCATCGCCGGCCAGGGCACCATCGGCTTGGAGATTCTCGAAGACTTGCCGGAAGTGGAAACGGTTCTTGCGCCCGTCGGCGGCGGAGGCATGATCAGCGGTGTGGCCACCGCCATCAAGCTGAGCAAACCTTCCGTCAAGGTAATCGGCGTGGAGCCGGAACTCGCGGCCGATGCGCAAGCCAGCCTGCGCGCTGGAAAGATCGTTCAGTTCCCTGCCGACGACGTCTCCCAAACCATCGCCGACGGTTTGCGCACGCAAAGCATCGGCCCCATCAACTTCGAGCACATCCACCGCTACGTCGACGATATCGTTACCGTCACCGAAGATGAGATTCGCGAAGCTGTCCGCCTGCTCTCGGCAGATGCCCAGACCGTCGCCGAGCCCAGCGGAGCCGTAGCCATGGCCGGCTTCCTGTTCCGCAGGGACCAACTTCCCAAGACAAAGCTGAACGTCGCCATCATCAGCGGCGGCAACATCGATCCCAAGATGCTGGAAGAGCTCCGCCGCGGATAGGCGTGGTCAAGAAATCGCACCCGTCATTTTGGACGCGCAGCGACCGCCCAACGCCGTATCGCGACCACCGACCAAACGGCCTCGACCAATCCGAACGGCCACGCTCCCTGCAGGAAACCGTAAACCGACCCGAGCGCGCAAGCTCCAGCAAACGCCAGGATGAACCATCGGCTCCGCGCTTCCATCGCATAGCAGACAAGCATCGCCGTTACCGCAAACAGGCCGAATATAGTTAAGGGTGTCATAAGAGGGCCGCGTGTACCGATCAGCAATCCTACCAACTTCTTTTGCATCCCGAATTCCTGGGTCAAGTACCCCTTCTTGAAGTACGCGCTCCGGCGTGTGCCTGGCAACCTGGTTCTGGGCTAACATACTCCTAGCTTGTGGAGTGTTATGAAACTGCGATCCGCTACCCTAGCTACTCTTAAAGTTGCCGTAATTCTTTCTCTTTTCACCTCGTTCACCCTGGCAGACGCCTTGCGCGGAACGCTGGTACACGAGGAGATCCTCCGCGTCGCTCCCGACGGCGGCGCCGCCAAACTGGCCGAGGTCGGCCGTGGGCGCGAGTTGGTCGTCATCGATGCCAGCCGCGACTGGGTTCATGTGGAAGCAATCCTGCGCCAGCCGAGCCATGACGAAGGCGCAACCGAAGAAGAAGAGGAAGGCAAAGCGATTACCGGCTGGGTTTCCGCGAAGTCGCTCGTTACCAGCACAACTCAAGACGGTGACCGGATCATCTTCGGCGAAGCCGCGGACTCGGAAGACCAGGCCAGCCGCCGCCGCGGGCGGCGAGATGCCGCACAGGACGCCATGCGCCTCTACTACCGTGTCTATGACCTGATGCCTGCCTCGCCGCTTGCCGCCGAGGCGCTCTATCGTGCGGCCGACATACGCTGGCAAATCGAGAGGTCAGACGTGATGACGCGCCCTTCCGCTCGCGAACGCGAATCCTACATGCGCGGCCAGATGCAGGAAGACTGGATGAAGCTGGTGCTCAAGAAATATCCCGGCACCAAATGGGCCGACCTTGCCGCCTATCGGCTGATCGACAACAAGCTTTGCGGCGAGTGGGAAGGATTGGCCAAGTGTCCCGACAAAGAAGCTGACCTCTACGAGAACTATGCCAAAGAACACCCACAGTCTCCCGCCGCCGCAGAGGCCTTGTATAACGCCGCCTGGCGACGCTCCGCGCTGATCGAGATTTATAAGACCGAGCCCAACCAGAAAAAATCGGCCGAATCCAAAGACCGCGCCATCGCCTTGGCGCAGAAAATCCTCAGCCAGTACGCACAGAGCGATTGGGCCTTGCGCACCGAGCGGCTGATCTTCTACATTCAACAGGGTATTCCAACCTACGGCAACATGACGGACTGACTTTGCCCATCTATCAAGCTGTAGTTCTCGCCATCATTCAAGGCCTGGCGGAATTTATTCCCGTCTCGAGCTCGGGACATCTCATTATTGTGCGCCGCCTCCTGGGCTGGAATGAGCTTTCCCCTGCTCATGAGCTTACCTTCGACGTCGCGCTCCATTTCGGCACCCTGCTCTCCGTACTGTTCTATTTTCGCCGTACCTGGTTTCAAATCATCCGCGCGGCCCTCGGCGGCAAAATCGTCCGGTTTTCCGAAGCCGGAGGCTCAGACGTGAACCTGACGCTCCAGGAGCGCAAGGATGAGCGCATGCTGCTGTGGTTTCTGGCTCTGGCAACCATTCCAGGGGCAATCGCGGGCAAGCTGCTCGAGCACTCCGCCGAAGATTATTTTCGCGAGCACATCGTCCTGATCGCGGCTGCATTAATTGTGGTTGCAGTCTTTATGTGGCTGGGGGAAAAAGTTGGCAAGCGGGAAAAACCGCTGACCCGCACCTCTTTCGCCGATGCGCTGATCATTGGCACAGCCCAAGCCTTCGCACTGATCCCGGGAGTTTCCCGCTCCGGCGCAACCATCACGGCGGGATTGTTTCGCAACATGACCCGGGAAGCGGCAGTGCGCTTCAGCTTTCTGCTTTCCACTCCGATCATCGCCGGAGCCGCTCTGTTGAAGGCGCACGAACTTCACAAGGAAGGCTTGCCCGCCGGGATGCACGCGCCGTTCCTCGTCGGCATTGCCGTTTCCGCGATTGTTGGTTACGCCACCATCGCCTGGCTCATTCGCTACCTGCAGTCCAACAGTCTGCGCGTGTTTATTGTGTACCGCATCGTATTCGGTGTCGTCGTGATTGCCCTGGCGTATTTGTGGCATCTCCAGTAGTTCTTTTTGGATTCTGGCCAGCGAGCTTCACGTCGGATGGGGAAAGGAAGCGTGTGTCATACGTCCTATGACCGGCCCGGGCAAAGCGCAAGGCATGTTTCTGGCGGCGACCCCGGGCAGCCTCTTGTTTCAGGGCTTCTGCCGGTCATTCTTCTTTGCATACTGCCGGCTAACGGTCGAAGGCAAAGAGCACCTTCCGGCTTCCCCGTTTATTCTGTGTAGCAATCATACGAGCCATATCGATAGTGCAGTTCTCATGACCGCTTCGGGGCGTCCGTTTTCGGAGTTCGCTCTGCTCGGCGCCAGTGATTATTTCTTTGACTCCTGGAAGGTGAAGTTCATAGTTTCCCGATTCATGAATGTTATTCCCATCGATCGCCACGCCCAGCCCAAGTCCTTGCGGCGCAGTTTGGCATGGTGTGATGAATTTCTGCAGCGGACGCGCGGCAATCTGATCCTCTATCCTGAAGGTACGCGCTCCAGCAGCGGCCAGATCCAGCCGTTCAAGAAAGGGGCGGGATTGTTTGCCGTCGAACTTGGAGTGCCGGTTGTACCCGCCTACATCGAAGGCGCGCCCAAGATTCTGGCGAAAGGACAGTTCATGCCGCGGCTCGGAACCGTCACCGTCCGCTTCGGTGAGCCGGTTCGGTTTGCATCGAATCAGGCCGATACTCTGCTCGCGCGCGGGCTGCGGAAGGCGGCTGTCGATTTAATCGAGCGGCGCATTCGCGCCCTCAGCCACCGGGTGCCTGCAGAAGATTTGGTTGGCCGCGCTCCGGCTCATGAAAGCTAGTTAGACCCGGTATCCGGGAAATTTATGTACACAGCCAGGCACATGAAGTGGTGGGGATGGGGAGACGAAGCAGTCAGCTTCGACTCCAATGCCCATCCGGGCATGTGGCCCTATGCGAAGGCACAGCTCGGCGTGGAAGACGAAAACACGGACGCGCCGCCCGTGCCCCTCGAAGCTGTGCGTCTGCATGAAGCGATTCGTCATGAAGGGTTTGTCACAGCCCTGCGGCTTTCGATGCGCGCCGATCAGATCTGCGATAGCCGGCGCGAGCGCGTGCTCCACGCCTATGGAAAGGGCTTTCGCGACTTGTTTCGCATGCGCAGGGGCATGGCGGAAGGCGCTCCCGACCTGGTGCTGTATCCCGAGAGCGAAGACGATGTGCTGATGACGTTGCGTGCCGCCGCTCGCCATGATGTGGTCGTCATTCCCTTCGGCGGCGGTTCGAACATCGCCGGTTGCCTGGAGCGAAGCGAAAGCCGACGCATGGCCGTCTCGCTCGATATGCGGCGCATGCGACGCGTCCTGGAGGTCGATGTCGAGTCCTGCACTGCGCGCATCGAAGCCGGCGCCTTTGGTCCTGATCTGGAAGAGCAATTGAATGGCTATGGCCTGACTCTCGGCCACTTTCCAGATTCCTTCCTGCACTCTACCCTTGGCGGCTGGATCGCCACGCGCTCGGCTGGAATGCAGAGCGACAAGTACGGCAAGATCGAAGATATGGTGATGGCGGTCCGCATGGTCACACCCCTGGGCGTGCTGGCGACGCGAGCCGTACCCAAGTCTTCGAACGGAATCGATGTCAATCATCTGTGCATCGGCAGCGAGGGAACTCTGGGAGTCATTACGGAAGCGACCATGCGAGTTCATCTCCGTCCCGAGTCGCGGCGCACGCACGGCTACTTGTTTCTCGAATTCGAAGCCGGTATCGCGGCCATGCACGAATGCGTCCGAAAGGAGTGCGTGCCCTCAATGCTGCGGCTCAGCGACCCCGACAAGACCGCGTTGTCGCTGGCGTTCAAACCGCCATCGTCGCGGCTCTCCCACGCGGCATCCAAAGTGATGCAAGGCTACCTCCGGGCGAAGGGTTTCGATTTCGCGCGCGCCTGCCTGATGCTCACCACATTTGAGGGCAGCAAACCCGGCGCGGCCCGTCAGCACAGTCAAGTCAATGCCATCTACCGCCGCTTCGGCGGAGTCGACCTCGGCTCCGGTTCGGGAAAGTCGTTCGAGTCGACTAAGTACGACTTCCCGCATATCCGGGATTTTCTTCTGGATCGCGGCATCACTTCCGATGTGAGCGAAACCTCGACCGTCTGGAGCAATCTCGTCCCTCTCTACCGTGGAACAACCACCGCGTTACGCGCCGCGATTGTTGGGAGCGGAGTAAAGCCCTGGGTCGGATGTCACATAAGCCACACCTATCACTCCGGTGCAAGCCTCTACTTGACCTTCGCCTGCAAGCAGCAGAGCGGACGCGAGATGCAACAGTACCTGCACGCGAAACGAACTGCTCAGCAGTCCTTCATCGATCATGGCGCAACCCTGTCGCACCATCACGCCGTGGGCACCGAACACTTGCCGTGGCTCACCGACGATATTTCCCCGCTGGGCGTGATGGCGGTGGCCGCAATCAAAGGCGGCCTCGACCCGGACAACATTATGAACCCGGGACGGTTGCGCCCATCCGCGGCGCCGTTTGAAGAGTGGTCCAGAGCCGGCGCTAGCTTAGATCCAGTGCCATCCTCAGAGCGCGGCTGAGTTGGACTGCCTTATCGCCCGAAACTGAGCCAACATAGTGAGTCAGATCGGACTTTCGCAAACTCACAAGGTTGTCACACATGATCCAACTCGCATGCTTGAGCCCCTCGTCCACTCCAACGGCGACCTGGGTGGAAAGTTCTTGGCCGCTGCTGAATACCGGGGCGCAAACCACAGTTGAGAACCTGGACTCGATGAGCACCTGGCGGCTGACCACGACGAAGACCCGGTAATCCTTCCGATCTCCCTTTGGTTTATTCACGCGATAGAGGTCGCCACGTCTCATCTTCGTTATCAAGCGTCAGCTTGCTGATCATCCATCCTTTGTTAATCGTCCGACACCTGATAGTCCAGCACGTCCGTACTCTCAGTATTCAGCTGGTCGGCCGCGCGATTGATGCGATCTAGATCCTGGGCGTGAGCGTGCGCCCTGCGCTTCTCTTGAATGTAGAGCCGTAGCACGGACTCAATGAAGGCCGAACGGGAAAGCTTCCGGCCGGCCAATCGGTCCACATCCGCAAGAAGATCGGCCGAGAGTGTGATGGATATCTTCTCTTTCATACTACTAACATCCTACCACAAAACAAGATGTCCCAATCTCTGCGCGAGGAAGCCAACTCTACACCCCGTCCACAATTCCTCCATTGCCCACTCCCTCGCTTCTTGGCATAATGGTGAGGCTCTGGCCGATTGCGGCACGAGACGCTTTTGCGTCCGTGTGAAAAACGGCCCACATGCGTTTTCTGGCAAGCATCTTTACTCCCACGGGCAACCGGCGGCTGAATGAGCTGATCGGTTTCCTGTTGTGCGTCTCTGCGCTTCTCCTCTTCCTCGCGCTCGCTTCCTATTCGCCGCTCGATCCCTCGCTCAATAGCGCCTCGGTCCTCACCGGAGCTCACGCCGCGCGCAATTGGATCGGGGTGGTCGGAGCCTTCATCTCCGACCTGGCCCTGCAGTTTTTCGGGATCGGGGCATTCCTGCTGCCGGTCTTCCCAGCCCTGCTCGGGCTGCGCTGGTTCGCCTCCCGGAAGATTCAGTCTCCCGTGGCAAAAACCCTCGGCGGAATCTGGCTCGTGGTCTTTGTCCCCGCGCTGCTGGCCCTGTTGCCTGGGCAATTGCGCTGGCTCCATGTGGTCCCGGTGGAAGGCCTGTTGGGACGAGTGGTGGGCGATTTGCTGATCCACTACTTGAATCTTGCAGGAGCGTACATAGTTTGCGCCAGCGTGCTGGCAGTTGCGCTCTATCTTTCGACGGCGTTCTCGTTTTCCTCGATTCGAGTATGGGCGCCAACGCGTTTTGCCTTCATGACTGCGCTGTGGAACCGATACCAGGATTGGCGCGAGGAGCGCACCAAGCGGCGGCAGCAGAAAGAACTGGACAAGCGCCGCATTTCAAAGCCGCTGGTGAAGACGCAGTTGATTCCGTCACGGCAGGCGGCCGCCGATCCGGAAGTGCAGGCCAGGGTTGCGCCCGAAGCTCGCCGCACCGGCATCGAACGCATGCTGGAGCCCGACGTCAGAGAAGACGCCCGCGCGGCAACGGGGGGCATTCTCGCCGAGCCTCTGCCTGGAACCGAAACTTCAGTTGATCCCGAAGTGACGCAGCGTGCCGATAGCGACCACAAGGCGAAGACGACCATGCCCCGGATCGCCGCCGGCGGCTACAAGCTGCCTTCGAGCAGCCTGCTCCAGCGTCCCGATGAACAGCAAAGCGTGGACGCCGATGAACTCAAACTGCTGGCCCAGGTGCTCACCGAAAAGTATTCCGAGTTCGATGTGCACGGCCAGATCACGCAGATCAATCCTGGTCCCGTGGTGACGACGTTTGAGTTCAAGCCCGATGCCGGAATCAAGTACAGCCGCATCACCAACCTCACCGATGATCTTTGTTTAGCCCTGAAGGCCGAAAGCATTTTGATCGAGCGCATGGCGGGCAAATCGACGGTCGGCATTCAGGTGCCGAACCGCGAGCGCGAGATTATCTGGCTGCGGGAAAACATTGAGTCCCAGGAATTCATGGGCACCAAGTCGAAGCTGACCCTGGCCCTGGGCAAAGACATCAACGGACGCATCGTAGTCGCCGACCTCGCCGGGATGCCGCACTTGCTCATCGCCGGATCGACCGGCGCAGGCAAGAGCGTGGCCATCAACGCTTTCATCATGTCTATTCTGTACAAGGCGACGCCGGAGCAGGTGCGGCTGATCCTGGTGGATCCGAAGCGCCTCGAACTCGGCAACTATGAAGGCGTTCCGCATCTTTATACCCCCATCATTACCGAACCGAAGCTTGCGGCCAACGCTCTTCGCAATGCCGTGCGCGAGATGGAACGGCGGCTCAAGCTGCTGGCCGCGAAAGGCGTGCGCAATATCGACCAGTACAACCGGCTGTTTGATAGCGCAACCCCAAGCCTGTTTGAAGAGGATTCCGACGACAAGCCGATTCCCTACATCGTGATCATCATCGACGAATTAGCCGACCTGATGATGCTCGATTCCTCGAACGTCGAAGAGTCGATCACGCGCCTCGCGCAGATGGCGCGCGCCGTGGGCATTCACCTCGTGCTGGCGACGCAGCGTCCGTCGGTCGACGTCATTACCGGCCTAATCAAGGCAAACTTCCCGGCGCGCATTTCGTTCCGCGTCGCGACCAAAGTGGATTCGCGAACCATTCTCGATGCCAACGGAGCAGAGGCATTGCTCGGCAAAGGCGACATGCTCTACCTGCCCTCCGGATCGGCGCGGGTGCACCGGCTGCATGCGCCGCTGGTCACCGAAAAAGAAATCGCGGCCGTGGTCGAATTCTGGAAGCAGCAGGGCTCGGCGGAATACCAGCAGCAGTTCCTCGATCCTCCAAAAGACGAGCGCGAGGCTGGAAGCAGCGGCGGCGAGATCGAGGGATCAGCCGGCGGCGGCGAGGACGATCCCCTCTACCAGGACGCGGTAAAGCTGGTCGTCGAGTTTGGCAAAGCCTCCACCTCCCTGCTGCAACGGCGGCTGCGCATCGGCTACGGGCGCGCCGCGCACCTGATCGATCTGATGGAGCAGGACGGGATCGTAGGAGCCGCGGATGGTCCCAAGCCCCGCGAAGTCTTAAAACGTCCCGACTGGATTTCTGAGATCGAAGAAACCATGCGCTAGATTTTGCGCATTGGGTAAGGCTTCGTCATGGCGAAACGCAATCTGCGAGTGCTTAAGTGGCTCGGCATGGTGCCTGCCATCGCAACCTGCACGCAGTGCAATCGTGAGTTCAAGGCTCCTCTGGAAGCGTTGAAGCGCGTGAGTGATGCGCAGGAGAATCTCCAATCTCAGTTCTCCCGGCATCTATGCCAGCCGAATGATCCCAACTCGTCGCCTGCCTGACAAGCTCCACGCACTCTGGAACCGCCTGTTTCGCTTTACACTCAACCTCGTATAGAACCTTCTGTCCGGCGGAGGCCTTCATGAAAGTTTTTACCGAATATCTGAAGTTCCGTACCAAGACGCACCGGGCGTATATCCACCTGACCCCTCAGATAGAGGACATCGTGCGCAAGAGCGAAGTGAAAGAAGGTATGGTGCTGGTTTCCGCCATGCACATCACGGCGGGCGTGTATGTGAATGACAACGAAAGCGGGCTGATCGAGGATATCGATCAATGGCTGGAACATCTGGCTCCGTTTCGCAAGAACTACCAGCATCACGAAACCGGCGAGGACAACGGCGATTCGCATCTGAAGGCGCTGCTCATCCATCACGAAGTGATTGTGCCGATCACCGCCGGGAAACTTGATTTAGGAACGTGGCAACGCATTTTCTATGCCGAGTTCGACGGCCAGCGCGAAAAGCGAGTGATTGTGAAAGTGATGGGGGAATAAAAGCAGTGGCCGGCGATCGGTGGTCAGTAATCCCCCTTTGCTTTGATTCGAGCGCAACTCGATCTTTAATGAGAAACTAATTGCCGACACACAAGCACTGGTCACTGACCACCGATCACTGACCACTGCTCCAGGAGGATACATGAGCGCCGACGAGCTTCAAGAACTGCGGGAGCATGCGGAAAAAGCCCGAGAGGACCGATCTCTGGCGGCCGTGTCACTCACCATGGCCGTGCTGGCCGTATGCGTAGCGGTGGTTTCGCTGCTGGGGCACCGCGCCCACACGGAGGAAGTGGTGCTCCAGGCGAAAGCCTCCGATCAGTGGGCATACTACCAGGCCAAGAGCATTCGCGAGCACGAAGACGCGTTGTTCAGCGATCTGGCAGCGGCTGTGGCCAACACTGACGCTCCGGCGATGGGCAAGTTCCGCGAAAAGTCCTCGCAAGAGGCGGAACGCTACAAGACCGAGAAGGCAACGATTCAGGACAATGCCCGCGAGCTGGAGGCGGAAGTCGCGGCCGCAAGCCACCGCGCCGATCTGTTTGACCTCGCAGAGGTGTTTTTGGAAATTGGCCTGGTCGTGACCTCGATCACTCTGCTTTCAGGCCGCCGAATCTTCTGGCATCTTGGGATTGTGTTGAGCGTGGTGGGAGTCGTCGTCGCCGTGATCGGAGCGTTGGCACACTGAGCGCAGCCTGGAAACCCAGCGACCGTCAGGAGATCCTGATCAAGGCAAAAAAGCTTTCATGCAGAACAGGCTGCCGCCGGATTTCTCGAACTCCGAGGTATCGATGATGACTGGCACCAGGCCTTCCTTCTCGAAGATCTCTTCAAGATGCGCAGTGACGTAGGGAGTGAGGTAGCTTCCGTTCACCACGATTCCGTTGCCCATGAACTTGTGCGCTTCCTCGGCAGTAAGCTCGTGAACCCGATTCCAGAATCCGCGCAGGGTAGCAAGGGATTCAGGATCATAAGCACCGGGATAGATCAGCACGGCGTCGTGGTTCAGCGGAGAGAAGCACGTGTCGAGGTGATAGCAGTAAGGGTCGACCAGGCGAAGCGGGACGACCGGGATTTCCAATCTGGACATGGCGTCACGAAACTTATCGACGCCCTCCTGGTTCGAACGAAATCCATAGCCGGCATAGATGCGTGACCAGCCAGGGTGCCAGAGCAGGTCGCCATGGCCTTCGAAGTACCCGGCGAAGTGCCCCACGCCGGGATCGATTTCCATGACCTTGAAGCCCCGCTCGCGATACCAATCCACATAAAAGGGCACCTCGCGCTGCCGTGAGGCGTGCACCATGCGGCTGGGTACGATGAACTTGCCAACCTTTTCGTGAAAACCTACAAACACCTGGTTGGCGGCGAAGACCATATCTTCGAGGTCCGGCGCGGGGGCGATAGTTTCCACCTGACATCCGGCCTTCTCGAGCGCAGAATACAGAGCCTGCCATTGCCGCTCGGCCTTCTCCCGATCAACCGCAGCCTTTCCCGACATGTAGGGGTTTTTCTGATCGACAACGTCAAAATAGGCCGGAGGACAAAGCAGCACGCGCGTTGGCATTTGCTGAATGGTAACGACGTTGGCGCGTTGCGGCAAGCGCGGAAGTTCAAACTGGGAAGACGAGCCCAGAAGACGAAACTTCGTCAGGGTGCCGATGAGTCGGCACTCAGGGTTGAGCCAGGGGTTCGGACGCTGCCCTCAAAGGCAGCGAAATTGGCCTCCGGAGGCGCCCACACACTCTGGCATTCCACCTGCAAGCGCTGAGGAATCCGTCTGCTATTTGTGAGGGCACGATGCTGAGCCACTGCGCGAATTCGCGATGCTCTAGACCATTTCTTCGACTGCGCCAAGGCAAGCTGTTCCTGGTGGAGACCGAAATAGCCCGCTCGGGCGAGTCGACACCCCCGGCAATGCCTCGTATGCGGCAACCGCCACGCCGGGTCGAGCGCTACTGGCTGTGTGACCAGTGCGCCGGCGCCTGGACATTGGTTCACGACCGCCGCCGGGGGATTGTGTTAGTGCCATTGTCCCCGCCTCCGGTCGCAGAGCGCATGGCGATGGCAGATCAGTTCAGAGAATCGGCCTAGCCCGGAACCGCTACATTTCTAAAACGTGCGCCGGCGCCCCGGGCCCGGCGATGGGGGCGCAGTTCTCTCAGTCCAAACTGCCGGACTGGATTCCCATTCCTCAAGATGCTGTGCCGCCATGGTTAGGCGGATTCCTTCTGCTATACTGAAAACGCCCCGTGGTGTTGTTTCACGTCTGTGCGGAAGTGGTGGAACTGGCAGACACACCATCTTGAGGGGGTGGCGCCGAAAGGCGTGCGGGTTCAAATCCCGCCTTCCGCACCAATGCACTCATTCTAAAAGGATTCAGGACCTTCGATTTCATGCTCATCAATCTTGTCTACGTGATCCACGTGATTGTTTGCTTTTTTCTGATTGTGGTTGTTCTCCTGCAAAGCGGCAAGGCCGGCGACATTTCGGCGGCGTTCGGGGGACAGGGCAGTCAGGCGGCGTTTGGCCCACGCGGCGCCGCCACGGCTCTCTCCAAGGCCACGACCATTTCTGCCATTGTTTTCATGCTGACGTCGATCACGCTTTCCATCAATGCCATCAAGCACGGCGGGCCGAATTCGAACTCCGTGTTGCAGGGAGTGAAATCGGCTCCGGTAAAGACGCAGCCGACGCCGCCGGCAACGCCGGCCGCTCCTCCTGCAGCCCCGGCGCAGAAGTAGAAATTTCAATAGAAGTTCACGGCAAATCCTGCCCAACCCGCCAGCCCTACGCTCGCCTTCCCGCCTGCAGTCTTCCCGGGAAACGCTTCGGGGTTTTGCCGTAATTGTATTTCCCGCATGCGGGTGCTACCATCCGATTATCGGCAGTATTAGCCGGGAGGTATCTACGATGTCGGATCGAGATAGCAATACTTTTGTTTGGTTCCTAGCCGGGTTGGGTCTGGGTGCAGTGGCGGGGATTCTGTACGCGCCCCGGCCGGGCAGCGAGACTCGTGACGCCCTTCGCGCTCGCGCAGAAGAAGGACGCGATTATGTCCGCAGCCGGGCCCGCGACGCCCGCAGCCAGGCTTCAGACTGGGTCGACCGCGGACGCGACGTGGTGAATCAGCAAAAAGACCAGTTCCGCGCCGCCTACGAAGCGGGTCGGCAGGCCTATCAAGAGGCTACCACTGAGACCGGAGCACCCAAGAACCTGTAATCCAAGAACCGGTAAGCTTGGAGCCAGCGTACCGGCTGAGCAGAGCGCTCTATGGAAAACCTAACTACGTGGTTCATTGCCGTGACGGCAGCGGCCGTGCTTCTGCAAGCCGGCCTTCTTGCAGCCATGTATCTGGCCATGCGCAAGAGCAGCGCCCGTATGGAAGCGCTGGCCGTCGAAATAAAGACCAAAGCCCTGCCCACGATCGAGACCGCGCAGGCGATACTGGTTGACCTGCGTCCCAAGCTTACGGTGATTGCCGATAATCTCACGGAGACGACGCATTCGGTGCGCTCGCAGGTAGAGCGCGTGGATGCGACGGTGGATGACGTGGTGGATCGCGCGCGACTGCAAATCATCCGCGCTGATGAATTACTCAGCCGTACTCTCGACCGCGTGGAAGAGACCTCCGACATGGTGCACAAGACGGTGGTTTCGCCGGTGCGCCAGTTCTCCGGGCTGATTCAAGGCGTGACGGCCGGCATTGAGTTCCTGCTGGGCAGCCGCAGCGGCCGCAGAAACGGTGGCAGCCGCGACACGCGGCGTCCGGTGCCGCAGGACGAGATGTTCATCTAGATCTTTGTCCAACGAATGCCACGTCTTTCGGCGTGTTGTAAGCTGGTTTTATGCGGCGCAATTTCTTCCGAGTTTCCTTTTCCGTTTTCCTTCTGACCCTTGCAGCCCTTCTCTTTCCATGCGCGGTTGCCTTTCCGCCTCGCGCCCTTGCCGCCGATGACAAGATCGTGTGGAGCGATCAGGAGAAACCGATCGTCGAGCAATTGCACGGACTCCGCAAGCTTCCCGATGACGTACGCGCACACACCACCAAAGACCTCGCCTTGCAGATTCGTCAGCTTCCTGCGACACCCAACAAGCTGCGCCTGGCCGGCGGCCTGGCAAACTTATCGACCGAAGGCGACTTTGGCCATGACACTCTGCAGGAAGTCGCCAATACTCTCGCGGCAGCCCTGCGCGAGCAACCGCAGCCGGATAAGAACGGCGAGCCGGACTTCCTCTACGTCGAGCTAGCCTCGTTAGTGCGCTATGAAAACGTGCAGGTGGCGATGAATAGTCCGCAGTTTGCCGCCGCCATGGTCAAGCTCGAAGCCGACGATGCCAAACGCCAGCAGGCCGACTTCACCCTCACCGATCTTCACGGCAAGACCTGGAACCTCAAAGATCTGCGCGGCAAGGTTGTGTTGTTGAACTTCTGGGCGACCTGGTGCCCGCCATGCCGGAAAGAGATGCCCGACCTGGAAGCACTTTATCTCAAGTTCAAAGATCAGGGTCTGGTTGTGCTGGCCATTTCCGATGAAGATGCGGCCAAAGTCAATCCATTCCTGGCGGAGCGAAACATCACCTATCCCGTGCTCCTCGATCCCGGGCGGAAGGTGAATGAACAGCTCGAGATCGAAGGCATCCCAAAGAGCTTTGTTTACGACCGCGGCGGTAAACTGGTGGCGCAGTCTATCGACATGCGCACGCAGCGGCAGTTTCTCGAAATGCTGGCGCAGGCAGGGCTGCAATAGAGGTAGGAGGTAAAGAGAGCGAGATCACGATGCGTTACTTGGTTCGAGCCCGCGTTAAACCCGGCCGCGAAGGCGATTTGCTTCAGGCCATTGAGAAGGAGACGCTCGGCCAGGGTTCGGTCGCTGAAGGCGAATACCTGCGCAACATGAACGACGCTCGGCTTTGCGACGACCAGACCGTGCGCTGGGTTGAGGTCTGCTACTGTCCCACGCCGCTGCAGGAAGAGCAGCCTTACTGGGAACAATATTTCGATCTCACGAAAGTGCAGGACGCGCACGACCGGCGCCAGTGCCGCGACGAAAACGGGAGCGAACCCTGGGCTTGCAGCAACTGCGATTGCACCGCGCGGCTGGAGCAGAAACTGAAAGGCTCGGGAACGCCTTTCCTTGATTCGCTCGGGGGCAAGAAAGAATAGATCGCCGCGACGACGAGCCTACCGTAACGAACACACCGAACGAACTCACCGGACATCCACTTCGTGGAAGCCAAAGCCCGTTAGCATGCCCGAGATTGTGCTCCGCGCATTGTCATTCGCTGTCTTGAGGATGCCATCTTGCAACGCGGCTTGCTGGAGTTGGCGCTCCGCTTCCACGCGAACCTCGCTTTCAAGGTCGGGGTCTGGAGAAGAAAACAGGCCGGTGTCGCGGGAATACACTTTCGTCCGCGCATTATCGATTCGAGTGCTGAAGACCTCCGCGACCGGAAGACGAATCGACACTTTCTGCCCCTGCACCTGAACGTCGCCGGGCCGCAGGCCGGCAAGATTGATGCCCGCAACCACTTCTCCGTGGACCACCAGGAGTAAGCGGTCCCCGGCCAGAAACTTCGGCAGGTAAGCATTGGCATGCTCGCCCGAAATGATCTTATCCATCGTATAACTCACCGTTTCCAGCCGATCGAGCCGCTGAATCTGGCGAACCACGGTCGGCTGATCCACGTTGAACTGCGTACGCCCTCCACGCAACATTCCAAACAGGCTCGCCAGCCCGATCCCGGTCGACAACCACAACAGCGCTCCCGCCAGAACGATAGCAAGAACCGCACCCGCAACAATCCCCAGGAGCCACGAGTATCGGCTCCGCGGCCTTTCCCGAGTTACCGTCGCCGATTTGCCGGCGAAAGCTTCATTGTCGATCGTCATCGGTTTGCCTGACTGTTTATAGTCTAGTCCAAGCCATCCAGCGACGATTTTCTACGAGGATCTCGCCCACAAACCTCGAGACCCACTACACTAGTTCGGCGACGGCGAGGATTGCGCCGGGCGCATTGATAATGGCAAAAGCTCGCACCCCGGCGTTAGGCGCGCTTCTGGACGCGGCCCGAACCACTGTAGCTGCGGTCGTGTCTCTGCTGCTGGCTCGCGCACTAAAGCTTCCTGAGTTTTACTGGGCGCCGATTTCGGCCATCGTGATTATTCAGTCCACCATCGATCCCAGAACCCTGGCCTGGCAGCGCTTTGCGGGGACCGCACTGGGCGCCGTTCTGGGAGCGCTGGTCGCCACATTTCTTTCACCTACCGCACTGGTGTACGCAGTCGCAATTTTCTCGTGCGGATTGCTTTGCGCACTTCTCCGGTTTCCCGGCGCCTACCGTTTTGCCGCGATCACCCTCAGCATCATTCTATTGATCGCACATACACGTCCGGCATGGATCGTAGCTTCGCACCGCTTCGTGGAAGTTTCGGTAGGCATCGCCGTGGCGCTGGCTTTAGGCGAACTGTGGCCCATTCGCGCATAGCGGCAGGCAGACGATCCAGATTTAAATGATCCAAGCTCCGCCGACAACCACGTCATCCTCGTAGAACACGGCAGCCTGCCCCGGAGTAATCGCGCGCTGCGGCTGGTCGAAGGTGACGAGAACTTCATCGGCAGCACTCTTCTCAAGCACCGCCGGCGCGGGTTCATGGCGGTGACGAATTTTCACGGAGACGCGCAGGGGCTCGCGCAGGTCGTCAACTGAGATTAAGTTCAGGCGGCGGGCGCGCAGCGTTCGGGAATAAAGATGCTCGTCGCTGCCCACGATCACCTGCT
The DNA here is from genome assembly GCA_963827005.1 of uncultured Acidobacteriaceae bacterium. GTDB lineage: Bacteria > Acidobacteriota > Terriglobia > Terriglobales > Acidobacteriaceae > Sulfotelmatobacter. The sequence goes on along the minus strand of CAWGZD010000001.1, from coordinate 118,125 downwards.
TGTCAGCTCCGTTAATCTGGATCACATAGAGCGGCGATCCCGTCGCAACGCCCAGACCCTTGCGCTGTCCAACGGTGAAGTTATGAATGCCTCCGTGCTCGCCGATCACTTCCCCGTCGGCGGTCACCAGCTCGCCCGCAGTATCAGGCAGCGCCTCGCCACTCTCGGCCAGATACGCATCGATGAAGCGCTTGTAGTCCCCGCCGGGAACAAAGCAGATCTCCTGCGAGTCCGGCTTCTCGGCGAGAGCCAGGCCATACCTGCGCGCAAGCTCCCGAACCTCCGGCTTGGTCATGCCGCCCAGCGGAAACAGCGTGCGGCTGAGCTGATCCTGGGTGAGGCCGAAGAGAAAATAAGTCTGATCCTTGCTGCGGTCGGCGGGACGCTTCAGCTGCCAGCGTCCGCAAGCATCGTCATACTCCACGCGAGCGTAGTGGCCGGTGGCAACGCACTCGGCGCCAATCTGCTGCGCAACCACGAGTAGCTGGTCGAACTTCAAATGATTGTTGCAGAGGCTGCACGGAATCGGAGTGCGCCCCGAAAGATATTCCGCCACGAACGGGCGCACCACGTCCCGCTCGAAGCGCTCCTCATGATTCACCACGTAATAGGGAATGCCAATGTGCTCCGCCACGCGGCGCGCATCGTAGACGTCGTCAAGCGAGCAGCAACGGCCAGTCACCTGCTCCGGCATGCCGTCGTGTCCGGCCAGCCGCCGCTGGTTCCACAGCTGCATGGTCAAGCCGATGATGTTGTGTCCCTCGGCGCGCAGCATGGCCGCGACGGCGGAGGAATCGACTCCGCCCGACATAGCGACGGCAATGGTCTTGAAATTTGGCATGTCCTAATTGTGAATCGCCGCCCTCCCGTTTACCGGCGACAACTCCCGCAGCCGCGCCACAGTTTCCGGCACCAGCGCAAGCGCGAGATCGATATCTTCTTCCGTGTTCTGCTTACCCAGACTGAACCGGATGCTGGCACGCGCCCGATCAGACCGCAGTCCCATGCTCGTCAGCACGTGGGACGCCTCAATCGCGCCCGACGAACACGCCGCGCCCGTGGAAACCGCCAAGCCCTTGAGGTCAAGCGCAATCACCATCGACTCGCCATCGATACGATCGAAGTAAAAATTCGTTGTGTTCGGCACGCGCGGAGCGCCGTCGCCGTTCACGCCCGCCTCTTCCACCTGGGCAAGAATTCCCTGCTGCAAGCGGTCGCGCAACGCGGACCACTTCTTGTCATCACCGCGCTCGAAGCCTTGCATCGCCAACTCTGCAGCCCTGCCTAGACCGACGATCCCAGGAACATTCTCCGTTCCCGCGCGTCGGGAGCGTTCATGGCGTCCGCCATAAAAAAGCGGCTGCAGCCGCGCTCCCTTGCGCACATAGAGCGCACCCACGCCTTGCGGAGCGTGCAACTTGTGGCCGGAAATCGACAGCGCGTGGCACCCGATCCACTTCACGTCGAGCGGAACCTTGCCCGCGGCCTGCACCGCGTCGGTATGGAAATAAACGCCAGCCTCGGCGGCAATCTTTCCGATCTCCTCGACCGGTTGCAGCACCCCGGTTTCGTTGTTCGCCATCATGATCGAAATCAGCTTTGTGTTCGGGCGCAAGACCCGCCGCACATCGTCGGGATCAACCAGGCTGCGGCCATCCACCGGCACATACGTCACATCGCAGCCGGTCTCTTCGAGATGCTTGCAGGCATGCAGCACGGCGTGGTGCTCGATGCTGGAAGTAATGATGTGATCCCCGGCGCTGGTCAATCCCGCAATCGCGAGGTTGTCGCCCTCGGTCCCGCCACTAGTAAAAACGATTTCAGCGGCCCGGCAACCCAGCAACAACGCCACTGAATCCCGCGCCCGCTCCACCGCTGCACGAGTCTCCTGCCCATGATGGTGGATCGAAGATGCGTTGCCAAAGTGCTCGCCAAAATATGAAAGCATGGCCTCGAGCACTTCCGGCAGCACGGGCGTGGTCGCATTATTGTCGAGGTAGATCCGGCGCATCATCCTTACTATTCTACCCGCTTTGCCGAAGAGAACCGGGAGGAATCAAGGTCGCGAGAAACAGCGCGCGGCACTCGGCCAGGCAATCACCGCTTTTCCATGGCCACGTACCGATTGGGATATTCCGGCCCCTGGTATTCAGCGCGTGGCCGAATCAGGCGGTTGTCGTCAAGCTGCTCGATGACGTGTGCTGCCCAGCCGCTGATGCGCGAAACCGCAAATACAGGAGTAAACAGGTCTTCATCGATGCCCAGCACGTGGTAAGTGGAAGCGGAGTAAAAGTCCACATTGGCATTCAGTTTCTTTTCCGCCTTTACGAACTTTTCGATCTTCTCCGACATGTCATACCACTGCGGCTGGCCGCTGGAACGGCCCAGATCCCGCGACATCACGCGCAAATGCGTAGCTCGAGGATCCTCCGTGTGGTACACGCGATGGCCAAAGCCCGGAACTTTTTTCTTCTGCGCCAGCATCTTGCGCACATAGTCGACGGCATCGGATTTCTCGCGATCGATCGATTCGAGGATGCGGAAAACCGCCTCATTCGCTCCTCCATGCAGCGGTCCCTTCAACGCGCCAATGGCGGAAGTGATCGCCGAATGCATGTCCGACAAGGTTGCTGCGGTCACCCGAGCCGCAAACGTAGAAGCATTCAACTCATGGTCCGCATGCAGGATCAGCGCAATATCAAGCGCCCGCTCGGCTGTGGCAGAAGGCTTCGTGCCATTCAACTGCAGCAGGAAATTGGCGGCGTGCGAGAGCGAGCGGTCGGCCTCGACAACCGGCTTGCCCTTGCGAATCCGGTCATAGGCAGCAACGATCATCGGGATCTGCGAAGTCAGCCGGATCGCCTTGCGAACGTTGGCGTCATGATCGTTGTTCTTCTCATCCGCATCGTAAAAAGCCAGCGCCGAAACAGCCGTGCGCAACACATCCATGGGCAACGCCGTCTTCGGCGCGTTGCGTATTAACTGAATGATCGCAGGGTCGAGGACGCGTGCCTGCGCCAGACGCTCTTGCAGGCCCTTTAGTTCGCTCTGGCTCGGCAAGCGCCCATACCAAAGCAGGTAGCAGGTCTCTTCAAACGTGGAGTGGTCGGCCAGTTCGTGAATGTCAATGCCGCGATAGGCAAGAACGCCACGGTCGCCATCGATATAACAAATGCTGGAGTTCGTGGCAACAATGCCTTCCAGGCCTTTTGGGGCAGGAGTGCTGGTCACGCTGGACATAGTTTCTCGCTTAATTAAATTGATTACCGTTGCGGGAGCCGCGCGAGGGGATGCGCGGGGAGTGCAACTTTCTTTTATACCCCAAATCGCGTTCTCATTCCATACAGCCCCTAGGTAACTCCGCTGTCGGACGCCTTATTCGCCTGGCCTCTAAGCCCGGCTGCCCACCCCTCTTTTGCCTTCATCTTCGCTCCCAGCGTATAGTGTTTAGTCCGCTCACAGTTGGCCGAGGAAGCTGTTTCCGCTCCTCAAAATCCTTCCTGGAGAGATCTCATGAAGCGTTGTATGTCGACTGGCCTTGCCATTTTCTTTCTTTTTTCCACGCTGGCTTCCGCTGACGAGGGCATGTGGCTCTACAACGAAGCCCCGAAGGAAAAAATCAAGGCAAAGTACGGTTTCGAGCTGACCCAGCAATGGCTCGATCATGTGCGGCTGTCCTCGGTGCGCTTTAACAACGGCGGTTCCGGCTCGTTCGTCTCCCCCGACGGTTTGACCTTCACCAACCACCATGTCGGAGCAGCGTGCGTGCAGCAGCTTTCCACCGCCGGCCACGACTACATCAAGACCGGCTTCTATGCCAAGACTCAGGCGGAAGAAGCCAAGTGTCCGAACCTCGAATTGAACCAACTGGTCGGAATCGAGGACGTAACCGATAAAGTGAATGCCGGCGTGAAACCGGAAATGTCCGCCGCCGACGCAGGCCAGGCCCAGCGCGCAGCCATGTCAAAGATCGAACAAGACTGTGCAACCTCCACCGGGCAGCGCTGCGACGTGGTTACCTTCTACTCCGGCCAGGTTTATAACCTGTACAAGTACAAGAAATACACCGACGTGCGCCTCGTCTTCGCGCCCGAGTTTGACATCGCGTTTTTCGGAGGCGACCCCGACAACTTCACCTATCCCCGCTACGATCTCGACATCACTTTCTTTCGCGTCTACGAAGACGGGCACCCCGCGCACCTCGACAACTATCTTCGCTGGTCGCGCACCGGCGTAAAAGATGACGAGTTGATCTTCGTTTCCGGTCACCCCGGCAACACCAGCCGGCAGCAGACGATCGCTCAAATGGATTTCACCCGCGACGTGGCGTATCCCTTGACCCTGACCACGCTGAAGCGCCGCATCACCTTGCTGCAGAACTTCAGTGCGCAATCAGAAGAAAATGCTCGCATCGCCAAAGAAGATATTTTCGGCCTGCAGAATTCACTGAAGGCCATCACAGGCTACGACGCCGGATTGCTCGATAAATCGATCATGGACGTTAAGGCCGCTGATGAGGCGAAGCTTCGCGCCGCGTACAAAGCGGACCCCAAGAACGCCGGCGCTCCCGATCCCTGGGATGAAATTGCGCAGGCCATGAAGCTGCAACGCGAGATTTATCTTCAACTCTCCTACCTCGAGCGCTTGCGCGGCTTTGCATCGGGACTGCCGCAGATCGCCCGAGTTCTGGTGCGGGCGGCCGAGGAGAGGCCAAAACCAAATGCAGACCGGCTGCGCGAGTATCGTGATTCCGCACTCCCTTCTCTCGAGCAGCAATTGTTTTCTGCCGCCCCGGTTTACAAAAGTCTCGACACCGTTCTGCTCGCGGATTCGCTGGCTGAAATGCAGGAAGCTCTCGGCAAAGACGATGCCGATGTCCAGAAGGTTCTGAATGGCAGAACCCCAGCCGACGCCGCCAAAGAGATTATTTCAGGCACCAAGCTGGATGATGTGGCCGTCCGCAAGCAGTTGTACGAAGGCGGCCAGGCTGCAATCGCTGCCAACAACGATCCGCTCATCCTCGCCATGCGCGCCATCGAGCCTGATTCCCTTGCGGTCCGCAAAATATTTGACGATAAAATCGATTCCGTCGTTCGCCGCGATGGCACGCTCATCGCCAAAGCCCGCTTTGCCCAGAGCGGCTTCGCCCAGCCGCCCGACGCCACATTCACTCTTCGCCTCAGCTATGGCGCGGTAAAGGGCTACACAGAAAATGGCAAGAAGATTCCCTACTTCACAACCATGGGCGGGGCCTTTGAACATTCTGCCGAGCACAACGATCAGCCTCCATTCAAACTGCCGGAGAGCTGGATGAACGCGAAGTCAAAGCTCGATCTAAAAACTCCTCTGAACTTTGTCTCCACTGCTGACATCATCGGAGGCAACTCCGGCTCCCCCACGGTCAACAAAGAAGGCGAAGTGGTCGGCATCATCTTCGATAGCAACATCGAGTCGCTGCCGTGGAACTTCGCCTATAGTGACGTGCAGGGCCGCGCCGTCTCCGTAGATTCACGCGGAATTCAGGAGGCGCTGCGCCATATCTACGGAGCCTCAGCTCTGGCTGACGAACTGGTCGGTTCTAAGAAAGAAGGCGCGGCAGCGGGCAAGTAACGCTCCGGCAGTATCCGGCGACCAATCAGGAGCATTTCCTATGAGCCAACCCGTCGTGCACTTCGAAATCGGCTGCCGTGATCAAGTCAAGACCGTCGCTTTCTTTTCGGAGCTGTTCGGCTGGAAAATGCAGGCTGCCGGACCCGCCACCATGATCGACACCGGCGCCGCTTCCGGCATTCACGGCCACATCACGAACCTCGGACACGAACCCCATCAGTACACGATTTTCTACGTCCAGGTCGAGGACGTTCAGGCTTACCTCGATAGAGTTGAGGCGCTCGGGGGCAAGACCGTGCTGCCACCCGTCGAGATTCCGTCCGGAACGTTCGCCTGGTTCACCGACCCGGGCGGCAACACCATTGGCTTGTGGAAGCCGAAATAGGCCTGGTCAAGCGGGCCAAAGGCTTAACGCCGTCCTGCTCAGAATCTGCTGTTGCAGTTCTGCATTCAGCGGAAGCGCGCGGAATTCATCCAGGTTCTTCTTGATGTCGGGCACGCCCGGACCCGGCCAGTCCGTGCCGAACAAAGTCTTGTGCGCAATTTCGTCGAGCCGCGGAAAATACTTCAGCAAAGTCTTCGGGGGAATACCGCTGATGTCGAGATAGACATTGGCATGGCGGCGGATGAGAAAAAACGCCGTCTGCATCCACAGCGGACGCCCCCCGTGCGCCAGCAGGATTTTTAGCTTCGGGAAATCGACCGCAACATCATCAACATACATAGGATCGCCATACTTGTTTCGTGCCCCCGGAAAGATGGATGTTCCCGTGTGAAACATCACCGGCACTCCATTGGCTTCAGCGGCGCGATAAATGATTTCAAGTTCCTTCACTCCGTTCAGGTAGTCGTTGGGAAACAAGAGCTGGTGCGGCGGATGAATCTTGATCATGCGGATCCCCAGCCGCAGAATCTGCTCCATATCGGCCAACACGTTCGTCGTATGCCGCGGATGCAGGCTGCCGCACGATAGCAGCCGCTTGGGATCCTCCTTAACGTAGTCTGCGATGAACTGATTTACGCCGTTCGTGAAGCCGATCACTTCAGGCGCCACGTAGTTGATGAGCACCGCACGGTCGATGCCGCAGGCGTCCAGGTATTTGAGGAACGCCTTCGGGGAGCGGCAGAACTCGGCAATCTGCTCAAAGTTCGGCCGCTTCTTCTTCATAAGCTCCAGCGCGTGCGGCTTGAACATCTCCATCGGCTGGATATGGATGTGGCAGTCGGTAATCATTTCGCTTTGCCCCAGATTTGCCTCACTTGTTTGCCTCAGGGTCAGCCTCAGGTGTCAGCGCTCAATTATTCGCCGCCGCCAGCACGGCGCGCTTCGTGAAGACGCGAATCATCTCTCGCCGGTATTCAGGAGTAAGCGCCGACGTAGTCAAAGGCTTGGCAGTACGCGCTGCAAGTCACCGACCGCCTCAGCCAGAGCTTCGTCGACCATCTTTGCCGATCAGCATCTCTCCCGCTCGCTGCACCAGCAGCGGCGCGGGATTCACCGCCGTGATTGCGATCCGCGCGTCGGCGACATGGCCGTTCGATCTCTTCATCACGACTGCAACGCCTGCCAGCGGATAGTCGATCGATCCGCGAACCCGCAGTTTGCGATAAACGCCGCGATAGTCCGCCGAATCCGCCGGCAGAAATACGCGGGTCACCAGTTCGTTCGGCAGCAGCTTGCGGTAATTCTCTCCGTCTCCGGTGTAGAAATCCCGCAATGGAACGCGGCGCATGCCGTTCGGACTCGGCGATCTCAATTTCCGCGTTCAGACAAAGCAACGCCGGAGGCGTGTCGCCGGAAAATGCGGCCCAGCATTTCGTCCCACCCGGAGCCACGTGGCAGAGATCGCCATCCTTCTTGATGCAAAATCCGCAGCCCTTGCGCCATGTCAGCGACTGGTTGTACCAGAGGCAGCGCGTATCGAGACAAATGTTGCCGCCGATCGTGCCCATGTTGCGCAGCACGGGCGAAGCCACGGTCGCCGCCGCTTCGGTGAGCACAGAATAGTGCTGGCGCAAGTAAGTCTGATTTCTCAATCGCGCTGAGCGTAGTCAGCGCGCCGATTTCCACGGCCCCATCGGCTTGTGGCCGGATCCCGCGCAACTCGGCAATGCCGCGCAGGTCGAGCACATACTCCGGCTCAAAAAGCTTCTGCCGCATCGAGGGAATCAAATCCGTGCCGCCTGCGAGCACGCGAATGTTCCCCGCGTGCTGCGCCAGATACGGCGACCGCCTCTTCGACTGCTCGCGGACGTAGCAATCGGAATTGCGGGAGGCTCAATCCGCACCTCCGCGCAGCGGATGCCGCGCCGCGCTGGATCAAGCGCATGGCGCTCCGGCCCTTTGCCCTTAAAGCACAGCGAGCCGCCATGTTCGCGAAAACGCGCCGGCGAAGTTGGATCCACTCCTTCGGTCAGGTTCAATGCCTTCGCATTTTCTCTTCGCGCGCAGCGCCGCCAGAACGCGCTCCGGCGTAAATGGACGATTCATGCAAGCGCACGCCCACCGCATCGATAAATTGCATTCGAAATCGCCGGAATCGTCGCCGCCAGCGATCCTTCGCTGCATTCCTTGGCTCCAAACGGACCTTCCGGATCGATGCTCTCCACAATGATCGGCTCAATCTCCGGCGACTCCACCGACGACGGACTGCGATATTCCAGCATCCCGGCATTCATCAGCATGCCGTCTTTCCAGACCATTTCCTCCGTCAGCGCCTGTCCCATGCCCATCCACACCGAGCCGATGATCTGTCCTTCCACCGACAACCGGATTCAACGCGCGACCGCAATCGTGCGCCGCCCACACTTTGTGCACCGTGACTTCGCCGGTATCTTCATCCACGCTAACTTCGGCAACCTGCGCCGAGTAAGAATACGCAGGCGACGGCCCCACGCCCGCCGCCCTTGTGTTTGCCGCCCGCGTGCTTCCGGCGGAGGAGCATACGAGCCTGTCCCGGTAAGCGCGCCGTGAAAGTCAATCGCGGCAACCACTGCTTCTTCGAAGGTCATCCAGTCTTTCGGACCCTCTTCTTTGCGCTTCTGCTGCAGCGATCCACGCAGAATCTGGCCTTCCACGCGTCCGCTGACCGAAGCGCCAGCCTGCGTCACCTCCACTTCCTCGGTCTGATCCCTTTGCACCGCCAGGCGGAGCGCTTCCCTTCTTGAAGACAAGATCGTCGCGGAACACGAGATCTTCCGCAGCGCAGTTCATCTTTCTTCGCCGCGGCTGCCGCGATTCTCTTCTTCACGTCCGCGGCCGCGCGCAGCGTCGCATTGCCCGCCATGAATGTCACTCGGCTGGAATAGGATCCAATATCGATCGGCGTAAGGTCCGTGTCGGCCGCAATCACTCTCACGCGAGCCAGCGAGCATCCCAGCATTTCGGCAGCGACCTGCGCCGTCATCGTGTCCGATCCCTGCCCAATCTCCGAAGCGCCGGTGTACACCACGACTCCGCCGTCGCGGTCGATCTTGATGTTCACGGTCGAGTGCGGCATGTCGGAACGGATGATCGAATTCGCCGCGCCGCTCACATAGTGGCTGCAGGCAATGCCGAGACCGCGCCCCTTGGGCAGTTTGCCCTTGCGCTGCTTCCAACCCGAGCGCTCGACCGTTTTCTCGATGCACTCCGGCAACCCGTAGCTCTGCACGCGCAGGCCGTTCACCGTGATGCATGGCGGCTTGAGCAGATTGCGCTGCCGAATCTCCGCCGGATCCATTCCGATCTTCGCCGCAAGTTCGTCGAGCTGCGATTCGAACGCAAAGCGCACGTTGACCGTTCCGTGGCCGCGCATGGCGCCGCACGCGGGCTTGTTGGTCAGCACGCGGTATCCGTCGTACTGAATGTTCGGGAATGTCGTAGAGCGCGCCCAGCAGCGCGCCGGAATAAAGAATCGTAACCACGCCATAGGAGCAATACGCGCCGCCATCCTGCACCACGCGAGCCTTTACGGCGGTGATGCGGCCATCGTTCTTGATGCCGGTCTTGAGATCGATGATGGTCCGCGGCCGTCCGCGATGCGCCCAGAACACTTCCTCGCGCGTATAAGTAATCTTCACCGGAGCCTGGGCCTTGCGCGCCGCAACCGCGGCAATGATCTCCAGCGGAATGACTTCGCTCTTGCCGCCAAATCCGCCGCCCACCAGCGGCTTGATCACGCGAATCTGCTGCATCGGCATTTCCAGCACCAGCGAAAGCTTGTGCTGCAGGTAGTAAGGCACCTGCGTCGAGGACCACACCGTCAGCCGTCCAGGCTCGCCCGTATGCGGATCGAGTTCGAACGAAGCCAGCGTAGAATGCGGCTCCATCGCGGCGTGCGTCACTTCATTCGCAATGAAGCGCGCCTCGGCCACATGATCCGCTTCGGCAAAGCCTTGGTCCGGATCGCCGAACGCATGGTGATAATCCTTCTCCAGATTGCCCGGCTTGTTGTCGTGAATCAGATCAGTCTGCGCCTTCATCGACTCTTCAGGATCGAAATAAGCCGGCAATACTTCATACTCGACGTCGACCAGTTCCAGCGCCTGCTCCGCAATCGCCTCAGAAACAGCGACCACGCACGCCACGTTATCCCCAACGTAACGCACCTTGTCGAGCGCCAGAGCGTGCTCATCGTGTCCGACCGGGAGAATTCCGTAAGGATTAGGCGCGTCTTTTCCAATGACCACGGCCACAACGCCATCAACAGCTTCGGCGCGTTTCGTATCGATGCGCTTGATCCGAGCATGCGGATACGGCGAATGCAGAATCTTGCCAACCAGCATGCCGGGGACGCTAAGGTCGTCCGTGTACTTGCCGCCGCCCGTAGTCTTCTCCGCCGCGTCGATCATCGCGATGGACTTGCCGATAATGGAGAACGTACTCATTGTGTCTTTGTCATTTCACCCAATATTGTCATTCCGAGCGGAGCGAGGAACCTGCTTTCTGCCGGCGGTCTGCTCGTCACTTTGCAGCCATCCCCCGCTGCTCCGCCGCAATCGCCGACCGGATCGCCTCATACATCTGGCTGTAACCGGTGCACCGGCACAGATTGCTGCTCAATGCGCTGCGAACCTCCGCCTCCGACGGATCAGGATTCTCCGCCAACAGCGACTTCACCGTCATCATGAATCCCGGCGTACAAAAGCCGCACTGCGCACCGCCCCAGTCGCCATACGCCTTTTGAATCGCTGCCAGGCTGCCATGCTCGCTCACGCCTTCGACCGTCGTGATCTCCTGCTCCTGGCAACTCGCGGCCAGCAGCGCGCAAGACATCATGGCAACGCCATCGACCAGCACGGTACAAGCTCCGCACGATGACTCATCGCATCCGCGCTTGGACCCGGTGAGATCCAGATCCTGGCGCAACACGTCAAGCAACAACGCGCTAGGCTCAATCGCCAGCTCGTGCGTACGACCGTTGACCCTGAGCTCGACAAGTTCTTTTTTCATATTGAGCCGTTAACTCTTAGCCCTTGTCTCTTAGCTGGCCGGTTTGGCGAAAGGCCAAGAGCTAAAAGCTAAGAGCTAAAAGCTAAGAGCTAAAAGCTAAGAGCTAAAAGCTAAAAGCTAAGAGCTGCCTCAGTAGGTCGGCACTCTCCCATCCACGCGCCGCGACCATGCGTCAATCCCGCCGCGCATCGACTGCGCCTTCTCGAATCCCTGCTGCCGCAGCCACGCCGTCACACTCATCGAGCGCACCCCGTGATGGCACACCACCACGATGTGATCCTCGGGATCCAGTTCCTGATGCGCGCGCGATGGAATATCTCCCATCGGCACCAGCTTCGCCCCCGCCATGTGCGCCGCTTCAAACTCCCAGGGCTCGCGCACATCGAGCAGAGTGAACTCTTCACCCTGATCCGACTTGGCCTTCACCTCTTCGGGCGTGATCTCGTAATCCATGGTTAAGCAGCGTGTTGCCAGCCTATCTCCCCGTCCACTTCGGCGACCGCTTTTCCATGAACGCGCAAATCCCCTCCTGCGCATCCGCCGTCTTCATCAGCTCTTCCAGATAAATCTTCTCCGCCCGCGCCAGACCCTTGTCAAAATGCATCGCATCCCACGCGTAGAAGGCTTTCTTGGTCACCGCCAACGCCGCCGGACTCAGCCTCAGCAGCTCCTCTACAGTTTGATCAACCGCGCCTGCGAGCTCCTCATCAACAACAGCGCGATTCGCCAGCCCCATCTCCGCGGCCTCTGTCCCGCTGATCGTCCGCCCCGTCAGAATCAACTCCGCGGCCCGCTTCTGCCCCACCAGCGCAGCCAGCGCCGTGCACGCCACCGGCGGATAGCATCCCAGCTTGATCTCCGGAAATCCCCACTGCGCCGAGGCGGTCGAATACGACCATGTCGCATACCATCGCCAGCTCCGCGCCACCGCCCAGGCAATGGCCATGCACCGCGGCGACCGTCACCTTCCGGCTCGCAACCAGAGCGCGAATCACGCCGTGAAACTTGAGCAGCATCGCCTCGACTTTGTCGGGAGTGTGCGCCGCGACGTCGACGCCCACCGAAAACGCCTTGCCCTCGCCGCTCAGCACGACAACAGAAATATCCGAACGCGCTTCGATCTCCGCCAGTGTCCGCGCCAACTCCTCCATCATCGGAATGTCGATGACGTTCAGCGGCGGATTATTAAGCACAACTCGCGCGACAGAAGATCGAATTTCGACCCTCAGCCGAACGAGTCTGGATTCAACGAACGTGGAGGCCATGATTTTCTCTGTGTCTGTGTCTCTGTGGTGAAGATTTTCGCCCTAACAGATTGATCGCCGACTTCCGAACCTCGCCAATGCTCGCCAGCGGATCGCGCGCGCCGGTCTTCTCGGCAATCCATTTCTTTTCAGTGCCAATAATCTCCAGCAGCAACTTCTTGTCCTCCGCAGACGGCATGTACTCTTTCAAATGCTCTGCATAGGCGCGATCATCGAGCGACTCGCCCGTCTGCGCGTGGAACTTCTGCCCCGCCCAGCGTCCAATCTCACGATTGAACTTGATGTGCGGCGCGTACAGTTTCGCTTGCCCCGGCTTCAAAGCGCCGTTGAAGCGCTCGATCAGCCCCGCCACTTCGTCGCGATAGAGATTCCGGTTGTAATCGTTCAAGTCGTCGAGGTCGGGCGCATGTTCATTCTTCGGCTCGTCGTAGCGTCCCTTCACGCCCCACACGTAGGCCCAGTGCGCCGACGAAGAATGGTCCGTGCCGAAAAGATCGTAAGAACTCGAAATCCACTTGTTGAGATATTTCTGAATCAGCCAGCCCGGAATCACTCCCGCTTCCACGATGCGCCGCAGGCCATCATTGCCCGTGCCCATGTGAAACGCCTCTTCGCGCAGCATGTACGACATCGACCGCCCCAGCGGAGCGAACGCCGAATACTTCAGCATCTGCAACTGAAATTTTCCATCGCGATCGACGAAGTCGGTGTAGGTAAAGAAATCCATCCAGTTGTCGACGTCGACGTTGAACGCGCCCAGCAGCCGCTTGTTTTCGAAAGCCCGGCGCTCCAGCATTTTCTGCGCTTCTACCTTGCCCGAATAACCAAAGTGATCTACCAGCAGAGCGCACATCTGCCAGCCATGCCGCATTTCTTCAATCATGACCCGCGTGATCGCTCGCCGGTCCCAGTCGGTAGGCGCGTTCTCCAGAAGATTGCGCTGCTGCTCGACGCTGGCAAACTCGGTGTCGCCCTGATAGACGATCATGTTCATCAGCGCGTCGCGCATCTGCTGCGTCGGAATCTGCCGCAGGTTCTCCCACTTGCGCCGCCCCTTGTACGACCCGAACTCGATCTCCTCGGTGTCGATCGCGCCATAAAGCGTGTCGAAGTGAAAGGCCTCAATGTCCTTCGTATTGACGCCAATATCTTTGCGCCAATCGTTAAACATCCCTTCCCAATCACTAAACGTTCCGATCTTCGCTACTTTTCCCGGCATAAACATTCCTCAATTCGCACGCATCAACTCCAGCACTTGCTCTCGGCACGAGCGACCGGGTACTGGGTACTAGGTACTCGCTACTACTTAGCCTTAAAAACCGCCGGCCGCTTCTCCACATACGCAGCCAGCCCTTCCTTCGCATCTTCGCTCTGGAAAAGTATCTGCTGGTTCTCGCGTTCCACCGCCAGCGCCGACTCCATCGGAATCTCCCATCCCGTCTGCACCGCGCGTTTGATCCGTCCCACAGCCTTCGCCGCCTTGTTCGGAGGACAGAACTGCTTGGCATACTCCATCATGTTTTCCATGAAGCCATCGCGCTCGTAGATGTCGTTGATGATGCCAAGCTCCTGCGCTTCTTCGAACGAGAAAGTATTGCCCGTCACCATCAATTCAATCGCCTTGCTCTTACCCACCAGCCGCGAAAGCCGCTGCGTACCGCCAGTGCCGGGGAGCACGCCCAGGTTCACTTCCGGCAGACCGATCTTGCCCGCATCCTTGCGCGCGATGCGAATGTCAGCCGCCATCGCAATCTCCAGCCCTCCGCCCACGCAGTGCCCGTTGATCGCCGCAATCACCAGCTTAGGCGTGTGCTCCAGGCGCAGCAGCATTTCGTTGGCATGCAGACAGAAGTAATACTTAAAAGTCGGATCGACGCTCGACAGCATCTTGATATTCGCGCCCGCCGAGAAAAACTTGTCGCCCGCGCCGGTTAGCAGAATGACGTAAACATCATTGTCCATGCGCGCCCGCAGGATCGCTTCATCCAGTTGCCGGTTCATTTCGTAGGTGTAAGTATTCGCCGGCGGATCGCACATCTCGATCACCGCCACGCCGCCGTCCCTGCGGTAGTTAACAAGCTGCTTGCTGGTTTCCCCGGTCGTCGGCTGCATCGTGGTCGCCATATCTGTCGCTCCTTATGTCGTCATGAACTTCAATAAGTCTAGTTCGCGCTTGTCGTTCCGGAGTCACTTGTCTCTCCGCGACCTTACGTGTCGCCCCGAATACCCGCTTGTCGTTCCGTGCCCCGCTCACTTGTCATTCCGAGCAAAGCGAGGAACCCTGGTTTTCGCCGGTAATCAATACAACGCCATCCTCACCGCGCGTTTATCTCCGCCCCCCGCTCCCGTTCATCACGCCCCGCAGAAAAATGTCGCCCATTTCCCCCGCCAGTTGCTCTGCATCCGCATCGACTCGCGGGTTGTGCCAGGTGTAAATCCAATTCATCATGCCAAATAGGCTGAGCACTGCGATGCGCGTCGAAACTTGCAATCCCTTGGTCGCCTTTCAATTCATCCAACAGCCCCACGCAGATGCGGTAATACTCGCGCTTGATTGCCGCTAATTCTGAAGCAAATCCGTTCTTCAGCGCTTCCGCCTCGTGCGACAGCACCTTCATGGCCGCCTGATTGGCCAGGAAATACTCCAGATGATTGAGGATGAAAATGCGGATCTGCTCTTCCGGATCGCTTACCCCGCCAGCCGCGCTTTCAGCCGCTGCACGATGGTCGAGAACGTGTGCTTCTGGATGAGGAACAACAAACGCTCTTTGGACTCGAAGTAGTAATAAAGCCCGGCCAGCGACATCCCGCTCGCCCGCGAAAGATCGCGCATCGAGGCGCCTTCATATCCCTTTTTGCAGAAGACTTCGGTCGCGTGGGTGAGGATCTCCGCCAGCCGCCGGTCAAAGCGCGTGGCCGGCGCAGTCGCGCCGCGATGCCGCCGCGTCCGTACTCGATTTGCAGTAGAAGGGCTCGCCATTGCTCCGGAAGACCAAGGCCAAATTCGAACGTTCGTTCGAATTTAGTATACGGCAACGACGACCTCGATCACAATCCCGGGACTTCGATTCGAGTAGTCCTAGTTCCTTATATCCGCCAGCAACCGCTCCACGTCGCTCTTCATCCCGCCCGTAAGCGGCAGCAGCGGCAGCCGCGCCGGCCCGCCAAAGTACCCATTGAAATCCATCCCGTACTTCACGCCCGCGATTCCCATCTCGCCCACCACTTGTTGTGCCGCTCCGGCAATGCGCTCCTGCTTCAGTCGCGCTAAATCCGCGTCGCCCTCTTTCCACGCCGCGTAAATCTCGTAACACGACGTCGGCGCCAGACAAGCGAACGCGAGAATTGCCCCCACCGCCCCGGCATCCAGCGATGCATGCAGCTTGTTCGCCGCCCCCACCAGCACCTGGAACCCCGTTTCCTTCTGCCGGGTTTTCATCTTGCCCACCACTGCGACAGCCGACGACGAAGGTTTGTTCAAAGCGAAACCCGTCAACCCCGCAACCTGCACCAGTTCCCCACCATCTCCTGATCCGGCAGCCGCGAGCATTCGCGGTGTTACCGCCTCAAACGTCTCCGTGACCGTGACCGCGCGCCGGATGTGCCGCGTCCCCTCCACCATCCTGCGCACCTTGTCGACATCACCACCCGACTCCTTGATCCCAACCACATTCGGATGCTCCGCCAGCGCGATCACCACTTCCGCGGGCATGTCGTAGCCGGTGGCCTGAGGAAAGTTGTAAATGATCACCGGCAGCGGCGAGCGGTCAGCCACCGTGCGGTAAAACGCCAGTATGTTCGCCGCCTCCATCTGCTTCTTGTAGTAATGCGGCGTGCGGACCATCGCAATGTCGTAACCCAGTTCGGCAGCGTACTCGGTAAGCCGCAGCGTCTCAATCGCCGATTCAATCCCCGTCCCCGCAATCAACACCTTGTTCGGCGCAGCCGCCTCGCGCGCGACCTTCAACACATCGCGCCGCTCCTGGTCCGAGAGCAGAATGGCCTCTCCCGTCGACCCAAGCACAACAATCCCCGCGCAAGGTGTCCGCGAATAGCGTTCCACATTGCTCTCAATCTTTTTGAAATAAACATTGCCGTCGGGATAAAACGGCGTCGTGATGGGAGGAAAGATACCGTGAAGCAGCATAGAAACGCGCCTCCAGAGCGGAGCCCCAAGGATACTACGGAGATTATGATTCAGCGCAGGTTGGCCGAGTCGATGTGGTACGTCTGCAACCGCGGCCGTTCATCCTCGATGATCCAGACGAAACCCTCTTGCGCTTTTCCAAGAGCGAACTGCGTTTCATAGACCTGGTTCACCGACAAGCGGCCTCCTTGCCAGTTCATGTGAAACCCCGCCGCACTCATCTTCCCCGAGTTCCCCATCTTCTCGTGAACGGTCTCCAGGAACTTGAGTTCGTCCTCCCGGGTCCCAGCATTGCGAAAGTCGTCCGTGGCCTCACCATAAATCGTCTCGTAGTCTGCCTGATTGAGCCGCTCATGAAATTGATCGACGGCTGCAGCGGATAGCCGATAGTTGTGATACGCACCCTTGCCGCAGCTCCATAAAACGATCGCTGCGACCACAACCAGCAACCCGCCGAGAACAATCCGTCTCGTCTTCGATCGCTTGGGTCGAGGCACTCTGAGCGACGGCAACTGCTGGGACGGGAGCACACCCATGTCGCCTCCTTAGGCGCGCGAATTCTACACCGTCAGCGTCCGATCTTCGCTCCACGTTCCGCGTGCAACTGCTGCAGCGCCCGTATATTCACTTCGCCGCGCTGCAGCGCCGCAATCCCCTCCGCCGCCGCGCGCGCCGCCGAGAGCGTAGTAATCGTCGGAATGCGCGCCATCACCGCCGCACGCCGGATCGCCTTCTCGTCAAACCACGGCTCCAGGCCGGTCGGTGTATTCACGATCAGATGAATGCGCTGGCCCTTGATCAGATCCACTACATTCGGCCGGCCCTCTTTCACCTTGTAAACCCGCTCCACCTTCATCCCTGCGGCCTCAATCACGTCGCCCGTCCCCGAAGTAGCCACCAGTTTGAAGCCCATATCCATAAACTTGCGCGCGACCTCGGCCACCAGGCGCTTGTCATGCTCCGTCACGCTCAGAAATACCGTGCCCTTGGTCGGCAGCTTCTGCCCCGCCGCCAACTGCGCTTTGCCAAACGCCTCGCCAAAGCTGTCGCCCACGCCCATCACTTCCCCGGTCGATTTCATCTCCGGCCCCAGCACCGTATCCACGCCGGGAAACTTGTTCCACGGAAACACCGGCGACTTCACGTAGTAGCAGCTTCCTGTGCCCAGATCGGACCGCCGGTCGATATTTTCCGGCAGGAACTCGCGCAGCTTGCGTCCCGTCATCAGCCGTGCCGCAATCTTCGCCAGCGGCACACCCGTAGCTTTCGAAACATACGGCACCGTCCGCGAAGCCCGCGGGTTCACCTCCAGCACGTAGACCTTCCCGCCCTCCGCATTCCCCGCCCCGCCGCCGTTCCCGCGCGGGATGGCGAACTGAATATTCATCAGCCCCACCACCTTCAGCGCCCGCGCCAGCTTGAACGTGTAATCGCGCATCGTGTCCATCTGCGCCTGCGGAATATCCACCGCCGGCAGCACGCACGACGAATCTCCCGAGTGAATTCCGGCCTCTTCAATGTGCTGCATAATTCCGCCGATCACCACATCTTCGCCGTCAGAGAGCGCGTCCACGTCCACTTCAATCGCATCTTCCAGAAAGTGATCGATCAGCACCGGACGGTCGTGCGAGTACTCGACCGCCTCCTTCATATAGCGCACCACCGATTCCTCGTCGTAGGCAATCACCATGGCGCGTCCACCCAGCACGTAAGACGGCCGCACCACCACCGGATATCCAACCTGCTTCGCTCCTTCAACCGCTTCTTCCAGCGAAGTCGCCATCACCCCCGCGGCCTGCGGAATCTTCAACTCCTCCAGCAATTTGTTGAAGTGCTTGCGATCTTCCGCCAGATCAATCGACTCCGGCGACGTACCAATAATATTCACGCCCGCGGCCTTCAGCGGCAGCGCCAGGTTCAGCGGCGTCTGCCCGCCAAACTGCACAATCACGCCGCACGGCGCGCCCTTCGAGGTCTCATGCTGATAAATCGCCCACACGTCTTCAAACGTCAGCGGCTCAAAATAAAGCCGGTCGCTGGTGTCATAATCCGTCGAGACCGTCTCCGGATTGCAGTTGATCATGATCGTCTCGTACCCGTCTTCGTGCAGCGCAAACGACGCGTGACAACAGCAATAGTCGAACTCAATTCCCTGCCCAATACGATTCGGCCCGCTGCCTAAAATAATAATCTTCTTTCTATCCGTAGGCGCCGCTTCGTCTTCGTCCTCGTAAGTCGAATAAAGGTAGGGAGTAAAGCTCTCAAACTCCGCCGCGCACGTGTCCACCCGCTTGTACACCGGAAGCACGCCATGTTTTTTCCGCAGATGCCGAACCTTCTCCTGCCCCTCCAGCCGCCACACGCTGGCCAGCCGTCCGTCGGAAAATCCCATGCGCTTTGCTTCCCGCAGCACCACGGTCGGAATCGATTCCATCGGATGCTTTTCCAGCTCAAGCTGCATATCATTAATTTCCTTGAGCTGGTAAAGAAACCACGGATCCATCGACGTCATCTTCGCAATCTGCTTCACCGTATGCCCCTGCCGCAGCGCATACTGCACATAAGCCAGCCGCTCCGGATGCGGCGTCACCAGCCGCTGCGTCAGAATCTTCGGCTCGATCTTCCCGCCCCCCACGCGCTTCCCGGTGTCGAGTGAGCGAATGCCCTTCATCAGCGCTTCCTTGAAAGTGCGGCCAATCGCCATCACTTCGCCCACCGACTTCATCTGCACCCCAAGGCCTTCATCGGCTCCTGGAAATTTCTCGAACTGCCACTTCGGAATTTTCACCACCACGTAATCGAGCGTCGGCTCAAAACATGCTGGCGTCTTGCGCGTAATGTCGTTCGGAATTTCGTCCAGCGTATAACCCACCGCAAGCTTCGCGGCAATCTTCGCGATCGGAAACCCCGTCGCCTTCGACGCCAGCGCAGACGACCGCGACACGCGCGGGTTCATCTCAATCACGACCATGCGACCGGTCTCAGGATTCACGCCAAACTGAATATTCGATCCGCCCGTATCCACGCCAATCTCGCGAATCACCGCAATCGACGCATCCCGCATCGCCTGGTACTCGCGGTCAGTCAGGGTCTGCGCCGGCGCCACCGTGATCGAATCGCCCGTGTGCACGCCCATCGGATCAAAGTTCTCGATCGAACAAACGATGATGACGTTGTCTTTCGTGTCGCGCATCACCTCAAGCTCGAATTCCTTCCATCCCAGCACCGACTCTTCAATCAGCGCCTCGTGTACCGGCGACAAATCCAAACCACGAGTAAGCACCTCGACCAGTTCTTCGCGATTGAACGCAATGCCGCCGCCCGTCCCGCCCAGCGTGAACGATGGCCGCACGATCACGGGAAATCCAATCTTGCCCGCAAACTCCAGACCGTCTTTCGTGCTATTCACCAGCGCCGACTTGGGCACGTCGAGCCCAATCCTCTGCATCGCGTCCTTGAAGAAAAGCCGGTCTTCCGCTTTCTTGATGGCCTCCACCTTCGCGCCAATCAGGATCACGTTGTATTTCTCAAGCACTCCGCCGTCAGAAAGTTCAATCGCCAAATTGAGCGCCGTCTGCCCGCCCACGGTCGGCAACACGGCAAAACCCGCGCCCGGCGCCATCTCTCGCTCGATCCGGATAATCTCTTCCAGATATTCCAGCGTAAGCGGCTCAATATAAGTGCGGTCCGCGATCTCCGGATCAGTCATGATCGTCGCCGGATTTGAGTTCGCCAGCACTACTTCAAAGCCCTCAGCCTTGAGCGCCTTGCAAGCCTGCGTGCCAGAATAATCAAACTCCGCCGACTGCCCAATCACAATGGGCCCGGAGCCAAGAATCAGAATCTTCGAAATATCGGTACGTTTGGGCATTGGATATTTCTTTTTAAATCTGTCATCCCGACCAAGGTGAATGAGCGGCGAAGCCGATCATTTTCCGCGTGGAGGGATGACCGAGTTTTTCACGCTGATTGCTTCTTCTCTGGTTCGAATTGATGTCGCACATACCATTCAACTGCCAAATCTTCCCAAGTCGGATTGCGCTGCGCGATCAGCCATTCCTTCTTCGTTCGATTCCAGCGCTTCAGTTGCTTCTCGCGGTCAATCGCCTTATCAACATCGTCGAACGATTCGTAATACACCAGCCGATGACACTTGTATCGCCGTGTGAAGCCTTCAATCAGATCGTTCTTGTGCTCAAAGATGCGGCGATGTAAATCGTTCGTCATCCCGATGTACAAGACGCGAGACTTGCTCGCGATCATGTACACGCTGTAATGGTGTTCTTTCATACCGCTGCACCTGCTCTGTCATCCCGACCGAGTCAGTCGAACGGCGAAGCCGGTCGACTGGCGAGTGGAGGGACCTGCTGTTCGCTGGCACCGTATACGCCGCAAGCAAACAGCGGGTCCCTCGACTGCGCAGATCGTGCGCTTTGCGCACGATCTTCTCCGCTCGGGATGACAGCGTTTCTCACCTTCAATCTTCAAGGGCGCGTCTTGAAGGCGCGCCCTTTCAAAGCTCCTCTTACTCGCGTCCTTCTCGGCCCGTCATTTCTTCCACCTTTAACCTACTTTCGGTCTCCGTCGCCGCGATGTCGCGGAAATCTTTGCCATCAAGCACTTGCAATCTGACCTTGACTCTTGGGGCCAACGCCGAGTTCTCATCTAGGACAACGCCCCTTAACTCCTTGATGTTCTGCGGGCTTCGCGGCGTGCTCGGAGGGCACGCGCCGATCCTCTGCCCGCTCGACAGAACACTGCACGCGACAAGCAAAAGCAGTGACAGGGATGTGCGCCTCACCCTTTCCACTCCTCCATCATCTTCGTAAACTCCTTAAAAAGATAATGCGAATCATGCGGCCCCGGCGCCGCCTCCGGATGATACTGCACGCTAAACAACGGCAGATTCCGATGCCGCAGCCCTTCCAGAGTCGAATCATTCAAATCGATGTGCGTCAACTCCACTTCACTCTCCGGCAACGAATCCGGATCCACCGCAAAGTTGTGGTTATGCGCCGTGATCTCAATCTTCCCCGTCTTCAACTGCTTCACCGGATGATTTCCGCCATGGTGTCCAAACTTCAGCTTAAAAGTTTTCCCGCCCAGCGCGATCCCGGTCAGCTGATGTCCCAGGCAAATCCCAAAAATCGGCATTCTCCCCATCAGCCGCCGAATCGAATCCACCGCATAAGTACACGGCTCCGGATCGCCCGGCCCATTCGACAGAAATACTCCATCCGGTTTCAGCGCCAGCACATCCTCCGCCAGCGTCTGCGCCGGCACCACCGTCACCCGGCAGCCCTCCCCGCGTAACTTCCGTAGAATGTTCTGCTTAATTCCGAAGTCATAAGCCACCACATGAAAACGCGCCGGCTCATCCTTCACCCCAACCATCGCCACCGGTTCGTGCGAGCGCTCGCCCACTTCCCACACATACGGACCCTTGGTCGACACCACTTTCGCCAAGTCTGTCCCGTCCATCTTCGGAATCGAGTTCGCCTTCGCCACCAGCTTCGCCGCATCGCTCTCGATCGTCGAGACCACGCCGCGCATCACTCCGTGATCGCGCAAATGCCGCACCAGCGCGCGCGTGTCGATGTCCGAGAGCACCGGCACCTTAAACTGTTCCAGGTATTCGTCGGTCACCTGCTGCGAGCGCCAGTTCGAACTCACTTTCGAGAACTCGCGCACGACCAGCCCTTCAATCCACGGACGCGTGGCTTCATTGTCGTCCTGGTTGGTTCCGTAATTGCCGATCTGAGGATTGGTCAGGACAACGATCTGCCCTGAGTAGGAAGGATCCGTGAAGATTTCCTGGTAGCCAGTGATGGAAGTATTAAAAACGACTTCGCCGTAGCATTCGCCTTTGGCGCCGTAGCCTTTGCCTCGGAAGACTCGCCCGTCTTCCAGCGCAAGGATTGCTTGCATTCTCGCTCCGGGGAGTGGATTTTAGAGATTTTATCAGGGAAACGCGCCAGCACCAAGCCCGGAACGCTGCCAGCATGTGGAAATCTTCACGAATATTATTGATCGCTAATTGCTGATTGATGATTTAAATCCCATCCCCAGGGGCCTTCAATCAACAATCAAAAATCAGCAATCAACAATGCTCACCGCACCCTGCCCAGCTTATCCATCGGCCAATACCCAAACACCGCCTTGCCATAAATGTAGCTCTGGTTCACCGGACCGAAATCCCGGCTGTCATTCGACATCGACCGGTGATCCCCCAGCACAAAGTAGCTCTCCGCCGGCACCACCATCTCCGGATACGATCGCGAGTCCGCATACGCCGGCGGAACGTAATCCTCATCCAGCGCCTCGCCGTTCACATACACCTGCCCGCCATCAATGCGGATCTTATCTCCCGCCGCGCCCACCACCCGCTTGATATAGCTCTTCGAAGGATCGCGTGGATACCGGAACACCACAATATCCCCGCGCGAAATCGGCTCCAGCCGGTAAACGAACTTGTTGACGAAGATCCGCTCCTGGTCCTCGAGGGACGGCATCATGCTCGTCCCCTCCACCTTCACCGGCTGGTAGATGAAGACGATAATGAACGCCGATATCGCCAGCGACACAATCAAGTCCCGCAGCCAAACTCCAAACGCCGGACGCAGCCTCGCCCCGGGGTTCAGCTCCGGCGCTCCGGGCGGCAGCGCCGCCCCCTGCCCGTTTCCCGCTTCTCTGCTTGAGGTATCCGGCATGCGACCTTCTATTGTATACAGATCGCATCCTACCGGCAGAAGTTACACCCACCAGAGCGCTAGAATCCACCCAGGAGACACAGAGGCACTGAGAAAGCACCCACTGGCGAAGCGCCTTCACCCGATATAGGTTTTCTCTGTGTCTCTGTGCCTCTGTGGTGAAATCGTTTTCATAAATATCCCACCAAGTGGCCAAAACAGAACAGCTTCCTCGTCCCCAGTTCTGCCACACTGCACCCATGCGAGAGGGAGTGACTCACGTCTACCGCAGAAACAAGGCAAGCAGCCTGCGGTTCAATTCCAGGCGTTCTACCCTGTTCCCCCGATGGCTCACGCGCCCAACCCGCGTACGATCTAAGAAGGATTCCAAGAACTCCAAACGCAATGACCTCAACCGCATTCCCCGAATGCGCAACCGTTCAAAATAGAGGAGGAACTTATGAATAAGGATCAGGTATCAGGCAAGATCGATCAGGCTGTAGGCAAAGCGCAACAGAGCGTCGGCGAAACCGTCGGCAGCGAAAAGCTGGCCAACAAAGGCGTAGTCAACCAAGCCAAAGGCGCGGTAAAGGAAACCTGGGGCGACGCCAAGGACGCTGCCAAGCAGATCCACGATTCGCACAAGCAAGTCGCATCCGAAAAGGCCGCGCAGACCCGCGAGAACATCAGCGAGTCCGTGGATGACGCCAAAGACAACGCCAAGGCCAAGATCGAAGACTTCAAAAATCGCCACACCGCCTAACCTTCAGCCGGGCGCCCCACTCCCGCCCGCAAGGAGTGGGGCGCACCCGGTTCTTACTTCCCATCTGCCCGCTTCCCTATCCGACCAACCGTTCCTTCAGTGAATCGCATCTGATCCCCGGAACCACAGGCGTCTGGAGGCCTCCTATGCCCACACTATCCATCTCCAAACTATCTCGCTTCCTTCTCTCGGCTACATTCTTTGCAGCGCTCTCGTCGACCGGATCAGCCACCGCCTCGCCCACAGAAGTCTTATACGTTGCCGAGCGGGGGACTGAGACCATCTCACTGCTCACCTACAACGTGAACCCTGAAACCGCCGTAGCCCAGCAGGTAGGCAGCATTTTTGTCGGCGCCAATAACATTGATCCGCTCAGCGTCGGCAACCAGCACTATGTCTACATCTGGGATGGCACTGATGTCTGGCTCTATCGCACCGATGCAAAGGGCGCGCCCGCCGCGCAGCCCGCCCAGCATCTGACTTTTGATTTCGGCCTGCCCGTGTATTCCTTCGTCGTCGATCCCCACGGCAAGTTCGCCTACGCCGCGATCCTCTATACGGACGCCCACGGCAACTCCGATGCCGCCATCACCCTCTTCACCATCGATCCTTCCACCGGAGCGCTGACCGACACAAAAGAGGTAGTCGCGACTTACTCGAACTACTACACGGCTCTCACCAGCTTCACTTTTGGAGTGCAAGGCAGCCCTCTCTTCGCCCGCTACTTCGATAACGGACCTTATACCTGCAATCCAGGCTACGATTACTATCGCGTCAGTCAATCCACGGGCGCACTCGGGCCGCTGACCAACCTGGCCGAGGTAAACGCGGACTGTGGCGGAACTGCAGGCATCACCGTGAACGACCAGCTCATCGGCGCCGACAGCGCCTGTTGCGCAGCCGGCAGCGGTTATCTGCAGATCACCCAGATATCGACTGGTCAACAGATCAATTGCCAGGCTTCGAATCTCACCTTCTGCGGCGATAACGCCGGTGACTTAGCCTTCGATCCCGCCAGCCAGAACATCGTCTTCCCCGACACCGATGCCGACACGACGTATATCGGTCACATCGATTTCGCTGGCTCTCAACTCCTCCAGAGCCCTTCCACTCTTCCCGGCACGCCGAATATTTATTTCAGCCCAGACAGCCGCGTGCTCTTCGCCCTCTACGGAAAAAAGATCGAGATCAACGCATTTCAATCGACCACCGGCCAGATTCTCGCGGCCACATCGTTGCCAGTCCAAGGCGTACCCCCCGTCACCCTGAACGGCACTCCCCAGGATCTGGCAATCGTCACACTGAATCAATAGCGAACACAGCTTTGAAAGAGCGTGGCTGGGGTTTTGAAAGGGCGCGGATTCAGTTTTGAAAGGGCGCGGCTTCGGTTTTGAAAGGGTTCGGATTCAGTTTTGAAAGGGCGCGGCTTCAGCCGCGCCGTCAACCCCATATATCTTTGTCATTCCGAACAGGGCCAAAGGCCCTGTGAGGAACCTGCTGTTGCCTTCCAGTCCCCACCCAACCACCGTCATCCCGAGCGTAGCCGTTCTTCAGGCGAAGCGAGGGATCTCCCCCAAATCCCCAGCCGCGCCCATGCACGACAGAAAGGCCGCCAACCCTTCCGCTCCTCACGCCTGCCCCTTATCCCCCGGATCGCCACCCGCCGGCCCATCCCCAAGCTTGGTTTCCTCCAGCCGCTCCTGCCGCCGCAGCTCCTCAATCTTCGCTAACTTCTCCCGCCGCAATTCCGCCACCATCTCTCTTTCTTCCCGCCACATCCTGAACCTCTGCATCAACGACGCCCCAGCCGCCCCCGTCTTCGCTTTCTCCGCCCGCTCTGCTTCGGTTTCTGTTTTCAGCGCGTCCCATTCTTTTTTCCGCAAAGCGCAACGCATGTGCATTTCCCGTTCCCGCTCCTCCTCCAGTGCGCCGAGCAGCTGCCGGTTTGCCGCCACTACATCCACCAGCGCGCTCGTCGTCCACGCGAAGGTAAACAGTCCCGAAATCCCGATGATCGGGCTGATGATGTGCCAGTGCGAGTCCACATCCATCTTCCCCATACCCAGCGTCGTGTAGTCGTTGGCGCAGAAATAAATCGCATCATAGGCGTGCTCAATCAGCCCCATGTGGTTCAGCGCGAACGCCCAGATAACGATTTCTACAAGATGCAAATCCAGCATCAGGAAGACCGACCATGCGAACAGCGCCGAAGCCGCGATCACATGCGGACGCCCCGAACGCAACCGCCGTTCTCCACGCCTCTGCCCCACCAGAATCCAGTGCAGCCCCACGCCGTGGAACAGCGTCAGAAACACCAG
The DNA here is from genome assembly GCA_963827005.1 of uncultured Acidobacteriaceae bacterium. GTDB lineage: Bacteria > Acidobacteriota > Terriglobia > Terriglobales > Acidobacteriaceae > Sulfotelmatobacter. The sequence goes on along the minus strand of CAWGZD010000001.1, from coordinate 91,899 downwards.
AATGAAAGCGCCAATGCCGAGCGCCGCCAGTGGTTTGTATTCATCGGGAATGTTTGCCAGGAGTGTCGGAATATGGGCCCCAGGGTTGCGCTTGGATTTCCCTGCACCCGTGTGTACGCCCGCACTCAACTCCGCACAACTGTAGCTTTTGACAGGTGCAGCACCCGCTTCCCCCCACCGACGATGGCTACTCGCCGGCCTCGATGCCGCCTCGGTAGTTGCGAAGAGAAAGTGACAAGTAAACGGAGAGAGTGCACCTGACCATCCATCTCGGCGCCGTCAATCTTCGATTCGCAGCGCCCGCAACCGTACTAGCTCTGCTCCTGGCCTGGCCCGCTCCCACCACAGCCCAGCAATCTGCTCCCGCCACACCAACCCCCAAACCGCAAAAGCTTGGCTGCCAACACCCTGCCAGTCCGGGCAAACGAAAATTCGGCTGCAAGGATGCCGGCTTCGACTGGGAAGAGGCGCTCACCGCCGATTGGAACGGCGCCCGCGCCGAAGCCCGAAAACTAGGCATCACGCCCAGCGCGTCGTACTACTCTGCCCTCCAGACCAACGTAACCGGCGCCCCTCACCAGATCTGGGGATACACCGGCCAACTCACCGCCGCGCTCGATTTCAACTTCGAAAAGCTCCTCAAAATTCCCGGCATGTCCCTCTACGTCTCCAGTTCCTGGGGATCCGGAGGCGATCTTACCGCCGCCATCAACAGCGTCTTCCCCGTCAACGCCAACTACGCCGCAGGAGCTTACCTCGGAGAGTTATACCTGCAGCAAAAGCTTCTCAAAGACAATCTAACCATCGCCGCCGGCCGCCTCGGCGCCAGCTACACTTTCGCCGGTCTGCCTGTTTTCGAAAACTATCTCAGCCTAGCCATCAACCCGGCAATCGGATCGATCGCCGCCAACGACCTCAGTTATTCCGGCCCCGCCCCCGGATTAGAGTGGGGCGCGCAGGCCCTCTACACCGTGACTCCCGTCATCCAGATCGCCGCCGGAGCCTTCAACACCAATCCGAATTCGGCAGCCAACGGAAACGTCTTCGCCATGCAGCAAGCCAACAAAGGCGCCCTCGTCACCGCCCAGCTGAGCTATCTCTACAATCAAGGACCGAAAGACCAGGGAAAGCCCGGCCAATACACAGCCGGCTTTTTCGAAGACAACAACTCCTTCCCCACACTCCCCGCCGGCCTCAGAAAAACAAACGGCAACTCCGGCATTTTTCTGCTCGGACAACAAATGGTCTACCGCCCCCACGGCCCCGCAACTTCACAAGGACTCACCCTCTGGGGCGCATGGGCCTACAGCTCGAAGCCATTAGTCAGTCCCATGCCGGTCTTCGGCGGCGCCGGCGTCAGCTACCAGGGCCTCATCAGGAAAAGGAAGAATGACATCCTCAGCGCAGGCTACATCTATGGGGAGACGAGCCACTACATCCCTCACGCCTCGGCGGCGAAGTTACTCGAACTAAATTATCAGTGGATTCCCAAACGCTACCTCACCGTCATCCCCGACTTCCAATACATCTGGGACACCAACGGCGCCAACGGAACCTCAGCAGCCGTCCTCGGCCTCCAACTCAATCTGACTTTCTAATTCGCAGGTGTTCACTTTGATGGTTTCGAAAGCCCGAGGCAATAGTTTCGAAAGGGCGCGGCTTCGGCCGCGCCGTAAGCCACGCTGAATAACTCCTGCCCGAGAGGGATCGGGAAGGGCACGACTTCAGTCGTGCCGATAAGCCCCAAAGAATGCACCGCGCTTCAGCGCCTGAGGTGATCTCTTCGCCTACGCACCGTAATCAGGATCTGTTGTCATCCGGAGCAAGCGCTCTTCGCGCAGCGCGGGATCCGGGCGAGCCGCGCGAAGCGTCGCGTTCTCTGCGACGCAATGACAGCCGTTTGGCCCGCATCCTCATCGCCCTTCCCGCCCCCACTACACCTCGTCACTCTCCTTCAACCTCGCAATCACCGTAAAGTCTTCCAGCGTAGTCGTATCGCCCTTCACGTCACCATTCGTCGCCAGCTCCCGCAAAAGCCGCCGCATAATTTTCCCGCTGCGCGTCTTCGGCAGCGTATCGGTAAAGCGGATATCGTCCGGCTTCGCCAGCGCTCCAATCTCCTTCGCCACCCACTTCCGCAGCTCTTCTTTCAATTCGAGCGTAGGCTTCCTTCCCTGCTCGAGCGTCACAAACGCTGAAATCGCCTGCCCCTTCACGTCATCAGGACGCCCCACCACCGCCGCCTCCGCCACCGCCTCATGCGCCACCAATGCCGATTCCACTTCCATCGTGCTCAACCGGTGCCCGCTCACGTTCAGCACGTCATCAACGCGCCCCATGATCCAGAAATATCCATCCTTATCCCGCCGCGCACCGTCCCCGGTAAAATACATCCCCGGAATCTGCGACCAATAATTCTTCACATAGCGATCCGGATCACCGTAAACCGTGCGCAGCATCCCCGGCCACGGCCGCGTAATCACCAGAAATCCTCCCGACCCCAGCGGCACCGGCTTCCCATCCATCGTCACAATCTCCGCCGCCACTCCCGGAAACGGCCGCGTCGCCGACCCCGGCTTCGTCGCAATCGCCCCCGGAAGCGGCGCGATCATAATGTTCCCCGTCTCCGTCTGCCACCACGTATCCGTGATCGGGCAGCGGTTTCCACCGATCACTTCGCGATACCACATCCACGCTTCCGGATTAATCGGTTCGCCCACCGTCCCCAGCAGCCGCAGGCTCGACATGTCATGTTTCTTCGGCCACTCGTTGCCCCACTTGACGAACGTACGAATCGCCGTCGGCGCCGTATAAAAAATATTCACCCGGTGCCGCTCGATGATCGACCAGAAGCGGTCGGGCTCCGGATGATTCGGCGCCCCTTCATACATCAGCGTCGTCGCCCCGTTCTGCAGCGGCCCGTAGACAATGTAGCTGTGGCCGGTCACCCATCCGATATCCGCAGTGCACCAGTACGTATCTTCTTCTTTTAAATCGAAAACCAACTTCGTCGTGATGTAAGTTCCAACGGAATATCCGCCGGTGGTGTGGACCACCCCTTTAGGTTTCCCGGTCGTCCCCGACGTGTAAAGAATATAAAGAGGATGCTCCGCATCGAGCGGTTCGGCCGGACAAACGTCAGACGCCTTCGCCATCAGCTCGTGCCACCAGTGATCACGCCCCGCCTGCAGGTTGATCGCAGTGCCTGTACGCTTGTAGACAACGACACTCTTCACCGTGGGGCAGGACTTAAGCGCTTCCTCGACCGCAGGAAAAAGTTTTACCTCCGCTCCCCGCCGGTAGGAACCATCCTGCGTGATCACGGCAGAGGCCTGGCAGTCATGGATGCGGTCGATGAGCGCGTTCGAAGAGAATCCGCCAAAGACCACCGTGTGCGGCGCGCCAATGCGCGCGCAAGCCAGCATCGCGACGGGCAGCTCCGGAGTCATGCCCATATAAATCGCAACCCGGTCGCCCTTCTTCACCCCAAGCGTCTTGAGCACGTTCGAAAACTTCTGCACTTCGCGATGCAGCTGCTGGTAGGTGAGCGTGCGGATTTCGCCGGGCTCGCTCTCCCAGATGATCGCGGCTTTGTTCTTGCGTTCTGTCTGCACATGGCGGTCGAGACAGTTGTAGGAAAGATTAATTTGTCCGCCCACAAACCACTTCGCCCACGGAGAATTCCATTCAAGCACTTTGTCCCACTTCTTGAACCAGTGCAGGTCGCTGGCGATGCGGCTCCAGAACCTGTCAGGGTCGGCCATGGATTCCTTGTACAGATCCTCATACTCCTCAAGGTTCTGGACGTGAGCATGGCGGCTGAATTCTTCTGGGGGCTCGAACTTGCGATCCTCCTGAAGGATGGAATCTATGCTGCTGGCCTGCAGATCGGCGATCGCTCTATCGGACATGGAAAGAAGCCTCGGCTCTGAGGAATGTACCCGCGACATTTTACTACTACAACCCGAGAAAGCGCCCCCGCTCCTCATCGCCGGGAACTGCGCAGACCTCGGAGCGACCGAAGACGCGATACCGGTGTCGCACAACACCCCTATACCCCAAATCCAGAAGGAATTTCGGCAGCAGCCTCAACAAAAATGCAGCCCCTCGCCAGAAACCTCCAACCTGCTCCAGGATGAAAAGCACGGCCGCAGACCGGGAGAGCAGATGTTCGCCAGGAAGTTCAGCGTCGACGACCACATACACCGTGTCGAGCGCAGAAGGGCTGACCCCGTGCCGAGAGAGAATGCGTACCGCGAATCCGCTTTGCAACGCCGCAAAACGAAACACCGCATCACGATCCCGCCGGAGAACGGACTGGACAAACCGGTTGCAAAGTCCGCAAACGCCATCGTAAAGAACAATAGGATGAGACATGGATAGGCGCTATCGAAGACCTTAGCATGCCCGAACTATCGGCCGTGTCTGAACCCCGAGGACAAGCAAGACCCTGGGAATCAAGACCTCCAGACACTACGGAAAAACTCTCGTTCGAGAAGGATCGGGAAGGGCACGACGTTCAGTCGTGCCGTTAGGTCCTGGAAAATACATCCGCGCTTCAGCGCCTGCGGTCAGGTCCTCGCTCGTGCCGCGACTTCTGCGTCCTTAGTTTCCACCGTGCAGCCCGCCGCCCATCATTTCCACAGCTTTATTTCCCCCAATGTTCACCTAACCTTGAACCCCACCCACCAACGCCCAATACTAATCGTCAGAGGTGCAGTCTGATTGTCAGCCTGAGCAAGCGTCTTTTGCGCAGCGAAGAGCCTGTCCCGAGCTTGCCGAGGGAATCTGGGCGAGCCGCGCGAAGCGTCGCGTTCTTTGCGACGCAATAATCGCGCGTCTGGCTCGCTTCCTTATCAGCCTGCCATCACCACAAAATGCTCCCACGCGCCCACAACTCGTTAGGAATCAAGATTTTCCCCCTAACTTATTGCAGCCCTAAGATTTTTTCACAATTTCCCGCCAAACTCCTGATTCCAATCGAACCAGGGGGGAGGGGGTAGGAGACCGAAATGTCAATTTACAACGTACCTCGTTGTCAGCATCTCAAAGTGAACGGAACCCAGTGCGGCTCCCCCGCACTCAAACGCAACCGCTTCTGTTTCTTCCACAAACGCTTTCAGGAGGAGCAAATCAAGCTCAACGGCGACCGCCTCCGCCGCGGCCGCGCCAACTTCTACCTCCCCGTCCTCGAGGACGCGAACTCCATCCAGGTCTCCCTCATGCAGATCATGCGCCTGCTGGCCTCCGGCCAGATCGACTCCAAGATCGCCGGACTGCTCCTCTACGCCTTGCAAACCGCCAGCTTCAATCTCCGGCACCTGAGCTTCGAGCCCTGCCACAAACAAGACATAGTCATCGATCGCGGCACCATCGACCAAACCTACCTCGATTGCGACCAGTGGTCGGTGGACGATTTCCCTGACCCCGAACCAACAAGAGCCGAGAAAGCAGCGGCCGCCGCCGAGGAAGCTGCCAAAGCCCAGGCAGCAGCCAAAGAAAAAGCCCGCCGCAACGCCGCCCTCGAAGCCCAACGCGCAGCCGCCGCTCGTGCCCTTCCCACGCCACCTGCACCCGCTGTCCCCACTCCGCCGGCCAAGCCATGGTATGACGATCCTGAGTATGGCGAGCCAGCCCCCGGTCCAGCGCCACAGGCTTCCCAATCACTCGCCCCGCGCGCGCCCGCAAGTGCCCCTCCGCAGCCCGCCTTCAACCCAAAACAAAGCGCCCCAACTCAAGTCAAACTCCCCGCAACTCCCGCGAAACTCAACAAGAAGGCGCCCAGAAAAGCAGATATGAATGAGGTCCGGGAAAAAATTCGAGGCAAGGTCCGCGACTGGGTCATGAGCACCGCCAAAGAACCTAACTCACAACGTCAGCGCGTCTGAATGCTAGCGAGAGCCTAAACGCAACAATTCCCGCCGCAGCCGCGCGTGCTGCTGGGTTCGACGAAGATAGGACATTTCATTGGCGCCAGATTTGGCGCGTATGATCTGGATCATTTCTTGTTTTTCTTGCGCAGTCCAACGGGCAAGATCAGGAATTTCAGCCAGCACCAGCGACCACGTTTCGAGCGACTGCTTTTGAGCAGAACTCCAGCGAGAGGAGTTAAGATTCAGCGCCCGACCCACAGCGCGAGTAGAAGCTCGACGGATCTTCTCGCTCTCGCCGTCAAAATCGCGGGCCATGCGCCGGTTGACGCGCAAGCCCAGCGTCCGCGTCGAGAACGTATCCCACGACCCGGGCTTCAGCCTCCGTGCCGCGGGCTGCACGTCATAAAACATATGCGCTTCGGCGAGGCGTTTCAGGATGCGCCGAGGCGTGCGGTACTCGGGATCAGCTGTGATTTTTTTCTCTTCCCGTTCACATAACTCCTGCAGGTCGGGCCGTCCAGAGCGGAACCCCAGCTTGCGGTAAAACCAGAAAGCGCCCGAGTCAATGGCTTCGTCGTTGTCCTGGCCGATTTGATAAGGATAGATCGAGAGGCAAGTCGAGTCCGTGAGAGCACGCAGGCAGCGCAGGGTTTGCGCATAGATCCATGCAGTTTCGCCCTGCCGGTAAGTGTAGAAGACGTTGAAGCCGATCTCGAGCCATTCGCAAAGTCCAATGGCCTCGAAGTAGTGAATGGGAACGCCGTTCTTGAGAGTGTAGCCGCAGACGTAGGCGCGAAGGGGAAGACGATGAGCAGCAGGCAATCCCCAAAGATGGAGGACAACGCCGCGGCCCACATTCGCACAGACTACCGTGGTGGGATCGCCGAGCGTGGTGCCGTAGAGTTCGCGGTAACGAACAAACATGACGTCGCGAACGGATTCGAGGACAGATTCTCCCGCGGATCGCGAGAGCTTCTCCAGCTTAGGCGCAGGCCGCGAGAGTTCTCGGGAGAGAGAAACTTCACTGCGCTGGATGAGCGGAATCTTATGGAAGAAGAAGCTGCGGGGCCGAACGAAGTTGCGCGTGCGGGAGAGCGTCAGGTTCTCCAGCTTCCACCGCAGCGGGAGACGGAGCGAGTCGTAAAGTTCAGCCTGCTGTCGAACCGGAAGCGGAAGTTTGGCGAACTGGTCGAGCAGCCAGGGAAGCGGGTCGCGGCGGCCACGAGCGGCGTCGAGCCAACTTGCCCATGGGATGTTGGCTTCGGCGTCGGCGTCCTCTTCGAGCAGCGGGATAAAGCGAGGCCAGGTATTTCCGCGGGCGCGCTCGCCCTGGTAGTCGTCCCAGTAAAGCTCCCATGCGATTTCGATGTTGCGCGGGATGCGGCGGACGAGCCACTGGGCTACTTCGAACGAGAGAACGTCCTGCATGGTAGTCGCGGCGATGCCGGCAGTGTCGAAGTCGTCAAAGAGCGACATGTCAGCGCCCGCGTCACGAAGTTTTTCGACGCGCTCGTGAAAGGTGTTGAGAAGACGTTCGACGCGCGGGACCAGAGAGAAAGAATGCGGGAAAGCCCGCAGAAAGAGCAGAGCCTCGTGAAAGCGAATGAGCTGGTGCGGATCTAATTCAAGGTTTGAGAGCTGGGTCAGGAGCTTGGCGATTACGGCGGCATGGCCTGAATCGAAGCGGCTCTTGGCAGCTTCGAGTTTGCTAAGGAGTTGGTTGGAATCGTGGGAAGTCGGCGGCATTGGTGGCGAGATAGTGTACCGCAGAGCGGGAATTATGGAAGAGATTGGGCGCCGCAAGGCGGCGATATGGGCCGTGACAGACCTGCTCTTTATCTCGAAATTTTAATCTCGCCTTAATATTCGCGGACTAGCATCGGTGCAATAAGGTCCCACAACTCCTACCGTCAACAAAGTGAAAGGACAAAAGAATATGCGTCAATTTCTATCGGTATGTCTCGTCGCTGCCATTGTTGCCGGGCCCGTACTGACGCCCGTAGCCAACGCTGCCAATGTTCCCACCACCACTCCCATCAAGCATATCGTGATCATCTTCGGAGAAAACCGTTCCTTCGACCACTATTTCGGAACGTATCCCCATGCCCTGAACCCGGGAGGCGAACCGGTGTTCAACCCGCTTCCGAACACGCCAACCGTGAACGGCCTGAGCAACGCTCTCCTGAACAATAATCCCAATCTCAACCCGGCCAACGGCAGCGGAGCAGCCAATCCCTTCCGCTTCGATCGCCGGCAGGCAAACACGCAAGACATGTCGCATGATTACACGCCCGAGCAGATGGCTTTCGACGGTGGCGCGATGGATCTGTTTCCCGCGAACACCGGCAGCGCAGGCCCGCCGCCCAACGCCCCGCCGGCCGTCGTGCTCACGACCGGGCAAGTGATGGGCTACTTTGACGGCAACACCGTTACCGCCTACTGGAACTACGCTCAGCACTATGCCATGAGCGACAACTCCTATAGCACCAACTTTGGTCCTTCCACCGTCGGCGCCATCAACTTGATTTCGGGCCAGACCAACGGTGTCGCTCAAAACATCAACGGCACCGGCGGGCTTGTGGCCGACGGCAACGGAGGATTTTCCGTGATCGGCGACCCCGATCCCTACGGCGATGTCTGCTCCAGCGCCAGCGGAGAACAGACGCAAATGAGCGGCAAAAATATCGGCGACCTCCTCAACGCCGCCGGCATCACTTGGGGCTGGTTCGCCGGAGGTTTCAACCTGAACCGCGTCAATCCGGATGGCAGCACCGGCTGCAACCGCCAATCGACTTCGCCGATCGTCGGTACCCAGGGCGATTACGTCCCGCATCACACGCCATTCCAGTACTATGCTTCCACCGCCAACCCCACCCATGCCCGCCCCCGCTCGGTCGCGACGATCGGTCACTCGGGCGATCCCGCCAATCACGACTATGACGTCGAAGATTTTTTCTCCGCCGTCTCGGCCGGCAACTTCCCGGCAGTAAGCTTCCTCAAAGGCATCTCAATTCACGATGGCCATCCGGGAAATTCCGATCCTCTGGACGAGCAGCAATTCGTGGTTACGGTGGCCAACTTCCTGCAGAACCAGCCAGAGTGGGCCAACACCGCGTTGATCGTTCTCTATGACGATTCCGATGGCTGGTACGATCACCAGCTCGGCCAGATCGTCAACGGTTCGAAGACCGCCGCCGATGCTCTCACCGGCCCGGGATCTTGCGGCAACGGCACGACCGCACTGCCCGGCGTCAATCCAGCAACGCTCCACGCGCAGGGCCGATGCGGATACGGTCCGCGCCAGCCGCTGCTCGTCATCTCACCCTGGGCGAAGCATAACTTCGTGGATCATTCCACCACGGATCAGACTTCGGTCATTCGCTTCATTGAAGACAACTGGCTGGCCGGTCAGCGGATCGGGCAAGGCTCCTTTGACGGCATCGCAGATTCGATCAGCTCGTTGTTCGACTTTAGTCAGACTGTGACCAACGATCTGTTCATCCTTAACCCAAACACCGGCGAACCCGTGAACCCAAATTAAGGCAGTCGAATTAAGCACAAGACCCAACAACACGAGACGCAACATTACGAGATGGATCAACGGCAAGGCCCGTGCGGCGCGCTAGCGCTTACCGGCCTTGCCGTTGTTATATCCTTGACCCGCGAAAGGTAGGGAGTGATTACACGTCGAAAATTTCTGCAACGATCAAGCCTGCTGGCTACCACGCTTGCAACCGGCAAGAACGGACTGCTGCACGCGATCGCGCCGGCGCATTCAGCGCCGGCCATGCCCACTGCGCTCGATGTCGGCACCTTGGCGCAATTTGTCGATCCGCTGCCGATCCCCCCAATCGCACAGGCTAACGGATTCCGGCCAAGTCCCGCTGATCCCAAGCAGAGCGTCCCGTTTTACCGCATTGCGGCTCAGCCCATCGCCGCCAAAGTTCATCGAGATCTGCCGCCCACCAGGTTCTGGAGCTTTGGTCCATCCGCGCCCGGACCGACGTTCGAGACCCGCGCCGGCGAACCTCTGCTGGTCGAATGGGCGAATGCACTTCCCACCGAACATTTCTTGCCGATTGACCACTCCATCCACGGAGCCGAGGCCGGCAAACCCGCAGTTCGCACCGTAGTGCACGTACACGGAGCGAAAACCGGACCCGAAAGCGATGGTTATCCCGAGGACTGGATCGTGCCCGGCAAGTCGTCGCTCTACTTTTACCCGAACCAGCAAGATGCGGCCATGCTCTGGTACCACGATCACACGCTGGGAATTAATCGTCTCAATGTCTATGCAGGATTGTTGGGCGCGTTTTTCATTCGAGACAGCGTGGAAGCCGCGCTCAATCTGCCGCAGGGCAAATACGAGTTGCCGCTCATCCTCTATGACCGCATGTTGACGCAGGATGCCCAGCTTCTGTACCCGGTTTCGCCGGATCCGCAATCCCCCTGGGTTCCTGAACTCTCGGGCAACGCTATTCTGGTGAACGGAAAACTCTATCCCTATCTCGAAGTCGAGCCGCGAAAATATCGCTTCCGCGTGCTCAACGCTTCAAATGCCCGCTTCTACCATTTGTCGTTGGTTGAGAACGCAGCTGCCGACAGACCATTTTCCGGTGACCTTGCGCCATTTCATCAGATCGGTACCGATCAGGGTTTACTGCCAAGCCCGGTTCCGCTCACCAACCTTGAAATCGCGCCCGGCGAACGCGCCGATCTTGTCGTCGACTTCAGCCAGCATCGCGGGGCGCAGCTGGTTTTAAAGAACGACGCTTTCATCGTCATGCAATTCCGCGTCTCCTCCGGAGAAAGTTGCCGATACCAGCTCGCTGCCTCCATCTCTGCGGCCTGTAGCCAGAATTCCGGAATCACAAGCTGTTCAGACCCGCTTGTTGACGCTGAACGAGTACGTCAACGAGGCCGGCAATCCGGTCATGATGCTTCTGAATGCTTCCCATTGGAATGCGCCGGTCACGGAAAAGCCGGTGCTGGGATCAACTGAAATCTGGACGCTCATCAATCCCACCAACGATTCCCATCCCATTCATCTCCACTTGGTGCGCTTCCAGATCCTCGACCGGCAATCCTACGAGCCGTGGCTGTTCCAGACCAAGCGTCAGCTGCACTTTATGGGTCCTCCGCAGCCCCCCGACCCGAATGAGGCCGGCTGGAAAGATACAGTGCGGGCCGATTCCCACATGGTCACTCGAATCATCGTGCCCTTTACCGGCTTTACCGGACGCTACGTCTGGCACTGCCACATCCTTGAACACGAGGACAATGAAATGATGCGTCCGTACGAAGTGATTTCCGCAGGATGAGGTTCGTATGAATGCCAAGCGCGAGCTAGAAGCTGCGAAGTTAGGCAGAACGGCCAGGAGCGCCTGCTGCACGCGATGAGGCGAAGCCTCGGGAGAAATGCGAGAAAGGGTAAGGTCGCCTGGGCCTAGTTAGAGGAGAAAAAATGCTAGCGCTTGCCGAATGCGGCTTTGACCTGGGGTTGCAACAGATACCAGACGACCCACACAAAGTACAAGCCCCGCAGCAATGCCTCGAGGGCGTCGACGAGGCTGTGCATCATAAACAAGCGAGCTGGAATCACGATCAACGACAACACGCAACCCAGAATCATGAGCAAGCGCGCCCAGTTTTGCAGCATCAGCAAAGCTATGCCGAGTGCGAAACCGAGTAGCGCTCCTATGACGAAAATTCCAAGCACGATGCCTTGCGGTTGCTGCGACGACACGAATAGCAGAGTCGCCATAACGGTAACGGCCACTCCCGCGAGGATATTAATGACCGCAATAATAGTGACACCTATCGGTCGCTTTAAAGGTGTCGCAGCTGCGGAGGGGTTGAGATCAGACATAACCTTTTTTCTTCCACACATTCCAATCGGCGCGGATGGCCTGGAGCATGGCTTCGGCGGCGTGGTGCAGCCACTTCGGTTTTTGTTTGGCGATGTGGCGGAGGATTGCTTTGCGGGCGGATGGAGTGCCGAGATGAATGTTGGCGGTTTCCCATCCCATGGCGTGAAGCAGGCGAAGCTCGGTATCGGAGGCGCGCAGGGATGCGAGTTCGATGCGCGAACAGAGTGGGCCGAGGCGGCGGACGATCCAGCGTCCGCGAAGCTTGACGAAGGGATCGGGACAGCGGACGGCGCGATTGATGATGGTCTGGTAGAGGATTTCGGCAGGGCCTTTGGCCTGGGCGCCGTTTTTCGGGACTGTTTCTCCTGAACGTCCGGCGTCTCGGCCCAGTGCGAGGATGATGGAACGAGAGCTTTGGCTTCGCGGGCGATGCGGCCTCCGTGCCAGTCGGCGATGGCGACGTAGCGGGCGTGGCCGAGACTGCCGAGTCCGGCAATGCGGTGAGTGAGGCGGAAATTGATTCCGGGCTCCGGCATTAAATGTTCAAGAGCATCGATGGCGCTGATAGGGCATTCGGTTTTGAGAGTGGGAAGTGCGTCCATTTTCTGCCAGAAGTGGACTGGATCGCGGAGTTCGCCTTCGGCGATGCGGCGGAGCCATTGATGCTTTTCTCCGAGGACAAAGGGGCAACCTTTTTCCTCGAGGGATTCACGATAGCCTTCGAGCATCGCGGTGCAGATGTCTTCGCGTTTGACGGGGAAGACGTCCCGCCTCGGCGGCGAGATGGGCGCTGACGGCGAGACGCACCAAGTCGATGGTGAAGGCCATGGGCCAGGCTTCGTCGAAATCGTTGACACCCCAGATGAGGCGGCCTTCGAGGTCGCGCCAGGTTCCGAAATTTTCTACGTGAAGATCGCCGACGGCGAGGACGCGCGGGGCATTGGCAAGTTCGGGACAAACCTGCGGCCAGATTTGCGCCCAGCGGTAGTAGGTGGCGCGGAAGAACATGAAGACGTCCGCCTTCATGTTGGCGTGCTTGAGGCGAAGGTCTTTCGTGGATCGATACGAGTGCGCTGAGCCAGCCAGGTTTCGAACTGCCGGGTGGCTTTCACTACGTTCATGGGGCAACGATAGCGACGGTGGAATGGGAAGTCAAACGGCAAAAGGACTTTCGCCCCAGAGTCACAGAGACCCAGAGAAAACAGGAAGAAAGCAATAATCAGATCGAGCTTTTCTCTGTGCCTCTGTGACTCTGTGGTAAATGAACGACCTGCGGTTTCCACCGCGGCTGAGTGTGTCTGGCTGGACACACTGACCTCGGATAGACACTCCCCACGAGTTTTGGAGTTCCTGTAAGTCATTTCTTTTCAATTCACTAAAGATTGGTGCTCGTCCTGCGCTATAGGTTCGCGTGCGGCACGGAGGACGTTATGCAGATGGCGATCACATTTATGGCAGTTGTGGCCGGCCTGATCTTTTCGGTGGCAGTGGCGTTGCTGGCGGAGGAACTAATTTTCGGGCAGGTCTTCCGGCTGTTCTTTGCTCAGCAAGCGGCTCAGCAAGCAGTTCAGCAATCGGTCCGTCAAACCGTGCCGGTGAAGATCGGGCAGAAGCGCTGAGGCGCACAGGAGAACTACGATGCTGGCGTTGAAGTATCTGCTGATTACTTGCGGCGTGGCGATGATGATCGCCGCGCTGTGCATTCTGGCCTACGATCTGTATCGCGAGATGTTGTACCGGCGGTTGCTGGAAACGCCGGGAGGAGCTGTGGGCGCGACCCCGGTGATGGTGCGCTGGAGGACATCGTTGGCTTTCGCAATGCTGGCGTGGGGACCGCTGCTGGTGGCCTTCAGCATCGTCGTGGTGCCGAGCGGAATGGCGGGCGTGAGGGTGAGCGAGATGAGCGGGACGGTGCCGGGGACGCTGTATCCGGGCGCGCACATGGTGATGCCGCTGGTGGAGGATGTGGCGCTGTTCGACACGCGGGATCAGGTTTTTACCACGGGAGATTCGGAGATTGCAAAGCCCTCGGCTGGCGGGCTGCCCACGAGGCCGCAACTTCTGGATGTGCAGGCTAAGGAAGGACTGACGCTCGGGCTGGCGATCACGGTGCGGTACCGGCTGGATGCGAAGAAGCTGGATTACATCCAGGGAAATTTGCCGCGCCCGGTGGAGAAAGAGATTGTGCCGCCCACGGTGGCGAGCGTCTGGCGCGAGGTGGTGCCGAACTATACGGTGCGGGATGTTTTTTCGGCGAAGCGCGAGGAGGTGCGACAACGGGCTTCAGCGCTGATCACGCAGAAGCTGGCGGCGGACGGGATTGTGGTGAAAGAGGTGATGCTGCGGGATATCCAATTGCCGCCGGAATATGCGAAAGGGCTGGAGGCGCTGCTGTTGAAGGAACAGGAGAACGACCGCATGGGCGTGGAGACAGAGTTGAAGACCAAGCAAGTGCGGATTGCCGAACTCGAGGCCGAGGCTGCGAAGGTGCAGCAAGTGAAGCAGGCGGAAGGCGAAGCGCAGGTGCATGTGTTGCAGGCGAAGGGTGAAGCCGACGCGATGCAATATACGTTGCCGCTGAAAGAGAAGCAGATCCAGCAGAGCCGCTTGGAGGCGCAGGCACGGAAGGAAGCAACCATCCAGAATGCGGAGGCGGAAGCACAGGCGAAAGTGATCGACAGCAAGGCCGAGGGTGAGCGGCGGACATTGCTGGCGGACGCCGAGGCGCAGGCAAAGGTGATGGACAGCAAAGCTGAAGGAGAGCGGCGGAGGCTGCTGGCGGATGCGGACGCGGATCGAATCCGAGTGACGGCAGTGGCGGATGCGGAGCGATTGCATAGCGAGGCGGCGATATTGAAAGACAATCCGCTGTTGATTAATAAGATTGTGGCGGAGCGGCTTTCGGACAAGCTGCAGATCATGATGGTGCCGAATGATGGGAAGTTCTTTTTTGCCAACGACGTGCTGCGCGGCATGGATTTGGCTAGCCCGAGTCGGCCGGCGGGAAGATAGCGGGCGGTGATCAGGGGTTAGGGATCAGTGGTCAGTGGTCAGTGGTCAGTGGGCGGCGTCTCGTTCGCCTGCTGACCACTTGTCAGTTTCTTCCGGGTTGCAGCGTGAAACGGTTTTCACGCCGGCAAAACTGGTGGTGAGATATCATGCAAACGATTCCGTGGCATCCTACAAGGATTGATGCTGGCGGAAAAAGAAATCCCATGACGTTTCGCCGGAAATTGCTGGCGGTGTTTGCGCTGACAGTGTTTGTGTCGGTGGCGGCGGTGGCGTTTCTGGTGTCGGCGGTGACGCGGCGGGCGTTCGAGCGCAGCGAGGATGAACGAACGGCCGCGCTGGTGACGCAGTTCCGGCGGGAGTTCAACCGCCAGGGCGAGGACGTGGTGCGGCGAGTGGAAGCGATTGCGGCGTCAGAAGACGTGGGACGGATGGCGGTGAAGTTGAACCGTCCGCAGGCGGATGCGGGGCCGTATTTTGAGTTGGCAAAGACGATCGCGGAAAATAACCGGCTGGACTTTCTGGAGTTTGTGCAAAGCGATGGCAGCATAATTTCTTCGGCGCAGTGGCCGGCGAAGTTTGGGTATCCGGAGGGCGCGGCTGGTGAGTTTTGCCGCGGCGGCCGATCAGGAAGCGTTCTTGAAGCAAGAAGATCTGCAGGATGGAACGGCGCTGGGATTATTTGCGGTGCGGGCGACGCGAGTGGGGGAAAATCCGGTCTATGTGATTGGCGGGCGGCGTCTGGATAAAACATTTCTCTCGGGAATCGATATGCCGGTCGGGCATGCGGGCTTTGCTGTATCAGAATCGCGGGGAGGGATTTGCGGCGGAGTTGCTGGTGGATCCCTCGTCCACTGCGGGGGACGCGCGGTCGGCGGAAAAGTTAGAGCCTCTGGTCGATGCGGTGCGGAAGTCCAAAGGGGAGATGACGGGGCTGGTGCATTGGTCGGGGGAGCAGACGGAGGATGAAGTGTTTCATGCGATCCCGCTCATGGGCGCGGGTACGGGGCACGATCGTCCACTGCTGGCGATTCTGCTGATTGGAAATTCGCGGCGCACGTATGTGGAGTTGATGCGGCACATCCGGTCGGCGGCGTTGATTGTAGGCGGCGGAGGGATTCTGCTGGCGATTCTGCTGAGCAGTTGGGCGGCAGCGCGAGTGACGCGTCCGGTGGAGCAACTGGCGCACGCGGCGCAGGAAGTGGCGGCAGGAAATTGGAATTCGCGGGTGGATGTGTTGGGTGACGATGAACTGGGGCAACTGGCGGATTCGTTTAATCGAATGACGACGGAGTTGCTGTGGCAACAAGAGCGACTGGTGCAGGCTGAGCGGGTGGCGGCATGGCGGGAGCTGGCGCGGCGGCTGGCGCATGAGTTGAAGAATCCGTTGTTTCCGCTGCAGCTTACGGTGGAGAATCTGATGCGGGCGCGGCAGCAGAATCCGGAGCAGTTCGAAGAAGTATTCCGCGAGAGTTCGCGAACGCTGCTGGCGGAGATTGCGAACCTGAAAGGAATTGTTGGGAGGTTCAGCGAGTTTTCGAAGATGCCGCAGCCGCAGTTGCACAGGGTGCAGGTGAATGAAGTGATTCGGGGAGTCGTGCAGCTTTTTCAGGCGCAACTGGAGGCGCCGGGACGTGCGAAGATCAGTTGCGAGCTGCAACTGGATCCGCACGTGGAGCCGGTGGCGGCGGATGCGGAGTTGCTGCACCGGGCGATTTCGAATTTAATTCTGAACGCGATGGACGCGATGCCGCAGGGTGGAAGGCTTACGCTGAG
The DNA here is from genome assembly GCA_963827005.1 of uncultured Acidobacteriaceae bacterium. GTDB lineage: Bacteria > Acidobacteriota > Terriglobia > Terriglobales > Acidobacteriaceae > Sulfotelmatobacter. The sequence goes on along the minus strand of CAWGZD010000001.1, from coordinate 75,371 downwards.
CACGCGAGATGAGGGCAGCAATGTGGTGATCGAGGTTGCGGACACGGGATCGGGGTTGACGCGGGAGGAATGCGAGCGAATCTTTACTCCTTATTATACGAGCAAGCAGCACGGCACCGGGCTGGGGCTGGCCATTGTGCAATCGGTGGTGAGCGATCATGGAGGGAGAATCCGAGTACGGAGCGAGCCGGGGCTGGGAACAACGTTTGTGATTGACTTGCCGAAAAATGGTCCGGGACAGAACGCGGGTTGAAGTGGGCGAGATTGGGAGGACGGTTGCCGACGAAAGCACATCTGCTGATTGTGGACGATGAAGCGAACACGCTGGCGTCGCTGGCGAGAGCGTTCCGGCTGGCGGGGCATGAGGCTACGGTGTGCGACAACGCCGCCAAGGCGCTGGAGCTGGCGCGAGCACAGAATTTCGACGTCATACTTTCCGATGTGGTGATGCCGGGCAAAGGTGGACTGGCGCTGCTGGAGGAATTGAAGGCGCAGGGAGTGACGGCGCCGGTGGTGATGATGTCAGGCCAGGCGGACATTGAAACGGCGGTGCGGGCGACGCGCGCGGGCGCGCTGGATTTTCTGGAGAAGCCGATCTCCACTGAAAAACTTTTGCTGACGGTGGAAAATGCGCTGAAGCTGCAGCGGCTGGAAATTGAAAACCGGCAACTGAAGCAGCGGCTGGGCAAGCACGAGATTGTGTGGCAGGGCGCGGCCATGCAGCGCGTGATGGCGCAGGTGGGACGGGTGGCGGCCAGCGAGACGCGGGTCTGCATTCTAGGAGAAACCGGGACGGGAAAAGAGCTGGTGGCGCGCACGATCCACGAACGCAGCGGGCGAGCTGGTGGAGCGTTTGTGACGCTGAATTGTGCGGCAGTTCCGGCGGAGCTGATTGAGTCCGAACTGTTCGGGCATGAAAAAGGATCGTTCACCGGGGCGGCGGGGCGGCATATTGGAAAGTTCGAGCAGGCGGATCATGGGACGATTTTTCTGGATGAGATTGGCGACATGCCGCTCGGGATGCAAGCCAAGTTGCTGCGGGTGCTGGAAGAAGGAGAAGTGGAGCGAATTGGCGGGGAGAAGCCGGTGAGCGTGGATGTGCGGGTGGTGGTGGCGACGCATCGCGATCTGGAAGCGCGGGTGCGAGAAGATAAATTCCGCCAGGATCTGTTTCACCGGATTTATGTTTTTCCGCTGGTGCTGCCGCCGTTGCGCGAGCGGCGGGAAGATATTCCGGCGCTGGTTGGGTATTTTGCGGCGCAGGTGAGTGCGCAGAATGGATGGAAGGCGATTCCGTTTTCTCCGGAAGCGATGGGGGCGTTGCAATCGTATGCGTGGCCCGGTAATGTGCGGGAGTTGCGGAATATGGTGGAGCGGCTGATGCTGCTGGCCAGCGACGGGCAGGTTGATCTTGCAACTGTGGAGACGGGTTTGCCGAAAGGTGGGAGCAGCGGGTTTGCGATGTCTTCCACAGTATCGTCGGGACCACTGGCGGAGCGTGTGGATGCTTTCGAGCGCGAAGTGATTCTCGCGGAGTTGAAGCGCAACCATTCAAATGTGAGCCTGGCGGCGAAGTCGCTGGGGCTGGAGCGCAGTCATCTTTATAAGAAGGCGGAGCAGTTGGGAATTGATTTGCGGGCGATGCGGCGGGAGCAAGGGTCGCAAGAGTAGTTTCAGATCGGCTGCTAGCTTCTAGCCTCTAGCTTCTAGCCGAGCGAGCGTTATGATTCGTTGCGAGCTAGAATCTGGTGGCTGTCTCTCACCAGCGTTCAGGAGAATGCATTGATTCGAATGGATCGTCGTTGCTTCGTCTGGTGTTTCTTCCTCGGTTCACTCATTTCCATATTTATTTCTGAAAGCGCTTTTGCGATTGAGCCGCCTTCTCCCGCTGTGTATGGGGTTCGCATGGAGCAGGCGTGGATTCCGATGAAGGATGGGGTGCGGCTGGCGGCGACGCTTTACATGCCGGATGGGGCGAAGGCGGGAGAGAAATTCCCTGCTCTGCTGGAATATTTGCCTTATCGAAAAGATGATGGGACGGCGGCGGGAGATTATCCCAAGCATGCTTATTTTGCGCGGCGCGGATATGTGAGCGTGCGCGTGGATATTCGCGGATTTGGCGCGAGCGAGGGCGGGCCACCGGAGCGGGAATATTCGGAACAGGAGCAGGTGGATGGAGAGCAGGTGATCTCATGGCTGGCGAGCCAGGCGTGGTCGAATGGAAATGTGGGGATGTTTGGCATTTCGTGGGGAGGATTTAATTCTTTGCAGATGGCGATGCGGCATCCGCCGGCGCTGAAAGCGATTCTCGCGATGTGCGCTACCGCCGAATTGTTTCACGATGATGTGCACTACGTGGATGGCATCGCGCACGTCGATGAGTTCGAACTGAATATGGATATGGCGGAGGGATGGACGGGAGCTCCGGACTATACGCTCGACGAGAAAGTGCTGGGGCCACGATTTGATTCGCCTCCGTGGTCGTTGCTTTATTTGAAGCATCAGCATGATGGGCCGTTCTGGCGGGAGCGGGTGCGGCCGCTGAAGGAAATCACAATTCCGAGTTTTTTGATTGGGGGATTGCTTGACGGATACCGCGACAACGTGACTGACATGCTGATGCAGTCGAGCGGTCAGGTGAAGGCGATCATGGGGCCGTGGAACCACACATATCCGAATGAGGCGGTACCGGGTCCGCAAGTCGAGTGGCGGAATGAGGCGGTGCGTTGGTTTGATCACTGGCTGAAGGGGCGCGACACGGGCGTGGAACGCGATCCACGGCTGGTGATTTATATGCAGCACTGGCATCCTCCGGATCCGAGTTTGGAAAATGTGCCAGGAGATTGGAGGCGGGAGGAGGCGTGGCCGCCGAAGGATGCGCGGGCGTCGACTTTATTTCTGCAATCGAATCACGGGCTGGCGGAGAGGGCGCCGCAGCCTGATACGCATCAGCTTAAATATGTGCCGTCGTTTGGCGTGGAAGCGGGATTCTGGTGGGGCGAGTTGTTGAGCGATGTGCGTCCAGTGGACGCGTTCGGCCTGGTTTATGACTCTGCGCCGTTGCAGGAGGAAGTGGCAATTCTGGGGCGTCCGCATGCTTTGTTGCGGGCGTCGGCTACGGCGCCGCTGGCGGATTGGTTTGCGCGGCTTTCAGATGTGGCGCCCGATGGGACGGTTACGCAGATTACCGGCGCAGGGATTAACGGGGCGCAACGGGATTCGATGAGCGAGCCTCGCGATCTTGAGCCGGGGAAAGTTTATCCGCTTGATATTGAAATGCATTTGACTTCGTGGTTGTTTCCGAAGGGGCATCGGATTCGCGTGGCGATTTCAAATGCGTTGTGGCCGATGATGCTGCCTACGCCTTACTCGATGACGACTTCGCTGGAACTTGGTGGGAGCGATGGGTCGCGAATCGTGTTGCCGGTTGTGCCGGAGCACGGCGTTGCTCCTCCGGCATTTTCGCCTCCCGAACCTTCTGAAGAACGGACCGATCTTAAGAGCGAAGGATTTCCCTGGCCGGGAGAGTGGACGGTGGAACGGGATGAGGGCCGTCACAAAACGACAGTGCACTGGAGCGGGACGGAGAGCGGCGAGTATCCGTGGGGAAAAGAAGTCGACTCGGAGAAGTTGACCTATGATGCGGATGATGCGCATCCGGAAACCAGCTCGGTGCGAGGTGAAGCGGAGACTGTGTTTACGCTGAAAGGGCGCACGCTGACGTGGCGGGGACATTTGTCGGTGACCACCGATCAGAAGAATTTTTATTACAAGTACACGCGGGAGTTGCTGCAGGATGGGGTGATGATCAGGTCGAAGACTTGGCAGGAGACGATCGCGAGGGATCATCAGTGAACCGGGCTGAGGCCCGCGTTGATTTTTTGGAGGCTTTACGCGGCGCTGAAGCGCCGGGTTTTACCGGGGGTCTTCTACATTTCTACTGTTTGTAAATTTTGCCGTCTTTCATTACGAACTGGATGTTTTCGAGAAGGCGGATGTCGGTTAGTGGGTCGCCGGCTACGGCGATGATGTCGGCATATTTTCCTGGCTTGATCGAGCCGAATTCATTCGAGCGGCCGAGCAGGTCGGCGGCGTTGCTGGTTGCGGCTTGAATGGCCTGCATCGGCGTCATGCCGTATTTCACCATGAAGGCGAATTGTTTGGCGCTGGTGCCGTAGGGGCAAACGCCGGCGTCGGTGCCGAACGACATTTTTGCTCCGGCGGCAACGGCTTTGCGGAAATTGTCGCGCTGGATCTGGCCGAGTTGGGCATCGTGCTGGAGATAGTCCTTGGGCACGGTCCCCTTTTTTCCCTCTTCCTGAATGCATTCTTCGTCGTAGATATCCATATCGAGGTACGTGCCGTGCTGTTTGGCGAGGGCGATGCCTTCGTCGTCGATCATGGTAGCGTGCTCGACGGAGGCGACTCCGGCGCGGATTGCGTTCTTGATGCCTTGTGTGGAGTGGGCGTGCGATTCGACGCGAAGGCCGAAATGGCTGGCTTCGTCGACTGCGGCCTGGAGTTCTTCCAGAGTAAATTCCTGTGATTGGGGATTGCTGCCGTGAGTGAGCACGGCGCCGCTGGAAAGAACTTTGATGTGATCGACTCCATCGTGTGCGAGTTTGCGAACGACTTGCCGGACTTCCCAAGGACTGTTGGCTTCGCCGTAACGCAAGTCCCAGGGCAGCGTGATGTCGGGAGCGAGGCCGGTGGCGGCTCCGGCGCCGCCGGTGATGGTGACGTAGGCGCCGGCGACAAACATGCGGGGACCGATGATGTCGCCGCGATTGATAGCGTCGCGCAGGGCGACATCGACAAGGGCGCGATATACTCCCACGTCGCGCACGGTGGTGAAACCGGATTCGAGCGTGACGCGGGCGTTAGGGACGGACTCGAGCGCGATCTGTGCGGCGGATTCTTTATACCACTCGTCGCCGTCGGCGCCATCGGCGAGATGGGTGTGGCAGTCGATCAAGCCGGGAAGGACGGTCATTTTTGTGAGATCGATCACCTTGGCGTCGGACGGGATGGTTACGTTGTTGCCTACGGAGTCGATTTTGCCGGCGCGGATGAGGATGGTCTGGTTCGAGAGGACGGTGCCGGAATCGGGGTCAATCAGTTTGCCGGCGCGGATGGCGGTGACCTGGGAAGCGGCGCAGAGAGTCAGCGCGGCGCAGGCGGTGATGATTGCGAGGTATGTTTGCAGCAGGCGGGCGAGGCTTCCACGTTTTTGAGGCTTGGTCATTTTTTCCTTGCGTATGGACTAATCAGCCGCGGCGGACACGGGCTCTGGGCTGCGCTTGAGATCGGCGGCGAGCAGGCGGTGGAATAATTGCTCGCCGGCTTCGCGGCGGACGGAAAGGCGTCCGGCGCGGTAGGCGCGCGATTTCAGGCCGCGCTGCACGGCTTCGCAGATGCCGAGATCTTCCTCCTGCACGCGATTGCCGACGTTCACCGACTGCTCGTTGTATTCGCGGTGCGCCTCGCTGATGTCACCGAAATAAAAATCGAAGATTACATGGCAATGATCGACATCGACGGGGATCACGAGATTTGTGTCCATGTATCCCTCATAGCAGTTGATCATGAGATTGGGATGCTGCCAGAAATACCAGGCGCGATCGCCTTTGCGCGCGGCTCCGGTGGCGGCATCTTCGTCGGAGGCAACCATGGGGCTGGATTGAAGACAGTAACGGTCTTCGTTCTCGATGGTGTATTGCTTGTAGTCGAGGACGGAACTCAGGCCTTTGTGCAGATGAGGGACGTGGTAGCCGCCGTCGAGGTAGTTATCGACGAAGACTTTCCAGTTGCAGTGAATATCGTAGGTGCGGCGGTCGAAGTAGTGGAGTTTGCTGATGCCGAGCGGGGCCATGCGTTTGACTAATCCGCCGAGAAATTCGGAGAGCGGGGCGGCGTGAGGATCGAGGTTGACGAAGACGAAGCACTCCCAGGTGTCGACGCGAATGGGAACGAGGCCGTTCTGTGCGCGGTCAAAATTCTCGACGCCTTCGAACTCGGGCATGCCTTTGAGGGAGCCGTCGAGGCCGTAGTTCCATCCGTGATACGGACAATGCAAGAGAGCAGCGTGGCCGCAGGGTTCGGTGACGACGGCGGCGGCGTGATGGCGGCAAACGTTGAAGAAGGCGCGCAGGGTGCCGTCTGTGCCGCGGTCGTTTCCACGCACAACGACCACGGGTTCACCGGCGACCGTGGTGCTGACGAACTGGCCGGGCGATTTCAGTTGATCGGTGCGGGCAACGAGTTGCCAGGTTTTACTGAAGACGTTCAAGCGTTCCAGTTCGGCGATACGAGGGTCGGTATACCACGCTGCCGGGATGGTTGAGGCTTGCGCGAGAGGGGCGCGGTCGTCGTAACTGGAGAGAATCTGGTCGATGGACGTTTGCATGTCTGAACTTTCCTACTGTGAGTTCGATCTTAACTTTTGTTTGCCCGGCGCGTTGACTATATCGCTCGCGGTTTAGCGACAAAATCTGCGGTGGCGAGTTTGCGTATTTCCGGGCGACCGCGGAGCGAAGCTGGCGAGACCGCGCCGACGGCACGCTGCAAGACAGCGAGGAATTGGCGGATGCGAGCTTCTTTTTTCTCCGGCATCTCGCCTTGCCTGCGGAAAAGGCCGGGATCGAGTTCGGCGGTTAGCAGGGCGTCCTGAAAACGCTCCATCGTCCAATCCAGGATGGAGACAATCATTTCCACATCCATATCTTTGCGCAACTCGCCGCGCTCGATGCCAAAGCGCACAAAGGCGACGGTGCCGTAAGGATCTTCGGTGGTGAGGAAGCGATTGATTTCGCGCTTCAACACGAGATCGGTGCCGTAGTTGCCGAGCAGAGAAATTCGGTAGGGGATCCAATCTTCGCGGAGCAGATGTTCGGTGCGCACCAGCCAGTAGTGAAGAACATCGAAGAATCCGGCGGCGCGGACTTCGGCCGGAGCGTCCAGATATTTCGAGAAGGAACGCACGGCGCGTTTGTAGACTTCGAAGAAGAGGCCGTCTTTGCTGCCGAAGTGCTGGAAAATGGAACCCTTAGCGATGCCGAGGGCGGCGGCGATATCGCCGACGCGAGCGGCGTGATAACCGTTCTCCGCGAAGTGTTGCGTGGCGGCTTCGATGATGCGGGAGCGCTTGGCCTCAGAACGGGGGCGGGGCGCGAGGTGGCGCGTGTAACGGGGAGGGGCGACGGGATTGCTGGCGATTCCGCTCATTGATGACTCCAAGTCACGGAAGCATATAAGAGTCCTATCTAATTTTCAACTTCATTTTTAGGGGCTGTTGCAGTAATGTATGGTTCCGCGAGGCAGGGTAGCGTGACTTTGAGTCAGATTATGAGTTCGATCCGGTGAAACCAGCTTCCAACTTCATTTACGACGCGATCGTCGTCGGCGGCGGCCACAATGGGCTGACTGCGGCGGCGTATCTGGCGCGTGCAGGGCTTTCTACGCTGGTGCTCGAGCGCCGCGAAATTGTGGGCGGATGTTGCGTTACGGAGGAGATCGCTCCGGGCTGCCGGGTTTCGACTACTTCGTATATTGCGAGCATGCTGCGGCCGGAAGTGATTGCGGAATTGGGGCTTGCCGATCATGGGCTGCGCATGGTTCCCTGCGACCCGGCGATTCAAGTTCCCTTCCCCGATGGACACGTGGTTCCGTGGTGGGTGGACCGCGAGCGGGCGAAGGCGGAGTTTGGAAAGATTTCCGACGAAAGATGCCGCGCGGTTTGTTCGAGGTGGACGATCAACTGAAAAAGCTGGCGCGGTATCTGCAGCCGTTTTTTATGGAGCCGCCGCCGGAGATTGATACGACGACCCTGGGGGGCTGGAGCGATTTGTTTCGCGCTGGCAAACGGTTTCGCGGAATTTCGAGTGCTGAGATTGCGCAGCTGATTTCGTTTCTTACCGGAAGCCTGGGAGAATTTCTCGATCACAATTACGAATCGGAGAAAATGAAGACGATGTTTCTGGCCAACAATGTCTACGGCAAGCATGGCGGGCCGTATCAGCCGGGAACAGCGATTGGACTGCTGTTTCATCTGCTGAGCGGCGGCGAACACGAGTTGCAGGGCTTCTATGGGCACGTGATGGGCGGCATGGGATCGATCACGCAGGCGCTGGCGGCGGCGGGGAAAAACTGGGAGTGGAGATTCGGACTTCGGCATCGGTCGCGCAGATTGAAGTGCGCAACGGGCGAGCCTCAGCGTGGTGCTGGAAGATGGAACCGAAGTTCGGGGACGGATGATTCTTTCGAATGCCGATCCCGAAGCGGACATTTCTTGAAAATGGTTGCCGAGCGCGGGAGTTGCCAGAAGATTTTCTGTTTGCGGTGCGCGGCATCAAGATGGATGGGCCGTGCGCGAAGGTGAACTTTGTGCTGGCGGAGGAGCCGCGATTCACGGGAACGTCGCCGCAGGCAACGCCTTTGGAGCGGACGTTCTACACGCTGGTACCGTCGCTCGAGTTTGCTGAGCGATGCTATGACATTGCGAAATTTGGCGAGATTCCGGAAGAGCTGTGGGTGGACTGCGTAGTTTCTTCGAATGCGGATCCGTCGCTCGCGCCGGCGGGCAAGCACATCCTTACTTGCTTTGTGCAATATGTGCCCTACAATTGCGCGAGGGCAACTGGGATGAGAAGCGAGAACTGCTTGGCGATCGCGTGGTGAAGAAGATTGCCGAGTATGCGCCGAATGTGCCGGGATGCGATTGTCGCGCGGCAGGTGCTTACGCCGCTGGATCTGGAACGGACTTATGGATTGACCGAGGGCAATATTTTCCACGGAGATTTGCGGCTGGAGCAGCTTTTCTTTATGCGTCCAGTGGCGGGCTGGGCGCAGTATCGCACGCCGATTCGCGGGCTTTATCTTTGCGGAGCGGGAGCGCATCCTGGCGGCGGGGTTACGGGCGCGCCGGGCCGGAATGCGGCGCAGCAGGCTCTGCGGGATTGGAAAAAAGGACGATTCAAGGAGACGGCAGCGTGAGTTCGAGTTTGAACACGAATTCGCTGCCGCGAACCGCCGACATTGTGATTCTGGGCGCGGGCGTCATGGGCGCGTCGATCGCGTTTCATCTTGCGCAGCGTGGTGCGCGGAAACGTCGTCGTGATCGATAAGGATCACGTGGCCAGCGGTGGCAGCGGGCGATCCTCGGCGCTGGTGCGCATGCACTACAGTTTTCCGCAGGAAGTAGAGCTGGCGCTGATCAGCTTACGGATGTTTCATAACTGGCAGGAGATCGTGGGCGCGGCGGGAGATTTTCGCAAGACCGGGTTCGTGCGGATTGTGGCTCCGAACGAGATGGCGCGGCTGCGGCTGAATGTGGAGATGCAGCGCAAGCTGGGCGTAACCGTGGAGCTGATCGGCCCTCAACAATTGCACGAACTGGAGCCGGACTGGGTAGTTGACGATGTGGAACTGGCGGCTTACGAGCCCGATGCCGGGTATGGCGACGGCGCGGGAGTGGCGGGCGATTTTCTAAGCCGTGCGCGCGAGCTGGGCGTGGCTTATTTATCGCGCACGCAGGCAACTTCAATTGCCGCGTCTGACGGGCGAGTACGCGGGGTAGTTACGGAGCGGGGCGAGATTGCGACGCCGGTTGTGATTTCTGCTACGGGGCCGTGGACGCGTCCACTCTTGCAGCAGGCGGGATACGACTTGCCCATCGAGTGCGAATTGCATCAGGTGGCGATTCTGATTACGCCGCCGGATATGAAAGGCGGAGGATGCGCGTGCATCGATTCGGGGACGGCGACTTATTTTCGCTCGGACGGGCAGGATAAATTTCTGGTGGGGGATTTTTATGGCAAGCGAGGTGTTGATCCGGACAATTTTCCGCAGCGGGCTGCGGACGAATCGCTGGAGGAGATCATCGAGCGCGCCTGCCGGCGGATTCCGAAGCTGGCCTCGGCTGAGGTGATGCGCGGCGTTACGGGGGTTTATGACATGACGCCGGACTCGCGGCCTCTGCTGGGCGAGATTCCGGGGATCGACGGGTTGTATGTGTGCGCGGGATTTTCGGGCATGGGCTTCAAGATTTCTCCCGCGATCGGGTTGGTGATGAGCGAACTTGTGCTGGACGGGCGGAGCAAGGCGGTAGACATTGGCGCGTTTCGTCCGCAGCGCTTTGCGGAAGGCCAGCCCATCAAGGCGGAATTCGAATACGTGGATGATTAGAAAATCAGGAGGAGTATGAAAAAGAAAGGCATTCTGGAACGATTGAAAGACGGGCCGGTGTTGGGCGACGGCGGATATCTGCTGGAACTGGAGAAGCGCGGATGGGTGCGCGCGGGTCCATTCACTCCGGAGGTGGTGTTGACGCATCCCGAGGCGTTGCGCGAATTGCATGTGGAGTTTCGCGAAGCGGGATCGGAAGTGCTGCAGGCGCTGACGTTCTATGCCAGCCGCGACAAGCTGGCCACGGTCGGCCTTGAGGATCGATTGCAGGACCTGAATCGAGCGGCGGTGCGCATTGCGCGCGAGGTTGCGGGCGACCGTTGCCTGGTTGCCGGAAACCTGAGTCTGACGTGGATGTATGAGCCGGGGAGCGCGTCGGCCGCTGACCGGGTGCGGAAGACCTTTGACGAGCAACTGGCGGTGCAGGTCGAGGAGGGAGTGGACTTCATCATTGGGGAAACGTTCTCTTTTCTCGGAGAAGCGCTGATTGCCGTGGAGCGGGGAAAGAAAACCGGCCTGCCCACGATGGTCACGATTTGTTTCGAGAACAAGGATGAGACTGCCGACGGCAAGAGCGCGGCCGACGCTGCGAAGGCGCTGTTCGATGCCGGCGCGGACATTGTTGGCATGAATTGCCTGCGGCCGCCGGAGCACATTCTGGGTCCGATGGAGGAAATGCGCGAGGCGGTATCGGGGTTATCTGGCATGCCAGCCGGTCGCCTACCGCACTCCGAAGGCGAAACCTGATTTCACGAGCTTGCCGGAGTTTCCTTATGCGCTAGATCCGCTGCAGCTCACGCGGAAGGAAATGGGGAATTACGCGGCGCAGGCGCGCGATATCGGCATCAACTTCATTGGCGCGTGCTGTGGCACGGTGGCGATGCATATCCGGGAAATGGCGCGGGTGCTGGGCAAGTTGCCGGAGGACTCGCGCACCTGGAAGAAAGGCGGCGAAAAGCCGATGTCAGCCTACGAATACTACGATCACGACAATCTGAAGGCGGGCAGCCGGACGTAATCTAGTCCAGTGACGCAGTTCGAATCACAAACAAATATCGAGCAGGCTCTGCGGTGAGAGCCTGCTCGATTTGTTTGCGACGAAGTTAGCTCGCGCTGCGCAGGCGCGGCTGCTCTGCGTGTACGAGCGGAGCATCGACCAGGTGTTCGCTGAGGAACCAGGCCTGGAGTTCATTGGTGCGCAGCACATCGCTGACGACCAGATCGTTGGTACCATCGTCTCCCAGTTGGTCGGCGCGGGCTGCCAAAGTGCGGCAATGGCCGATGATGATCTGGTGGGCATCGAGCAGGCGCGAAATCTGGACCGGCACTTCTTCCCTGCCCCGCGGCGGACGCTCGATGCGCGTGGTTTCGGCTACGTCGGCAGCCATGGCAATCGAGACCCCACCGAGAAGCTGTATGCGCTCAGCGATGGTGTCGACGATTTCCGATTGCTCTGCGTAATGTTTGTCGAACAAAAGATGGAGTTGATAAAAAGTTGGTCCGGCAACTTGCCAGTGCGATTTCTTGTAGAGATCGCGCAGGGTCATGGTATCGGCCAGCAACAGGTTGAGTTGCTCGGTCATTTCCAGACGAACCGGCTCCTCAAGATCAAGAGGTAACATGTGGGAAACGGTGCCGTACGCTTGAATTTCGTCGGCACGCTGGTGAAGACGAGGCTGGGCGCTGATGGGCGCTCGCCCGGTGGTGGGTGCTTTCGAGTTGAGATCTTTCTTGGCCATAAGTTTGTTCTCCTTGCGGCGCAGCTAATCTTTCTTTCCTTGCAGCTAATCTTTCTTTCCTTATAGATTCCCAGGGTCTCCTAGTTTACTCGAATCTCCTGCATATGGAGCTTCGACTTCAGTTCGATGCGTGGAATCTGGCGTTGGATGCGGCGGAGCATCGGGGAGACAAATTCTGACGGAAGAAAGCAGTCGAGCGCACGACTGGACAGTCGAGGGCGGCCGTCCGCGCATGAGCATCTCCGAAAACTGCGACCCGACCAGCGGGGCCTGAGGTTTGACGATGTCGAACGCATTGTTTATGATCGAAGTGCGGGGTGGAGCAGTCTGGTAGCTCGTTGGGCTCATAACCCAAAGGTCGGTGGTTCAAATCCACCCCCCGCAACCAACCTTTTCAACTGGTTACAGCCTTTCGGTCCCGAGCGTTCCGCTCATTGTCCGCTCATACTGCCAGCAATTGCCCCACGACCTGCCCGTGCGCGGCCCGTTTTTGGTCACTCACGGCTTGGGTGTAAACGTTCATGGTCGTGGCTATGTTGGAATGCCGCAAGAGTTCCTGCTGCACCTTCACATCGGTATGATTCGCACGTAGCAGGCAAGAATACGAGTGCCGGAACGTGTGCCACCCCACGGTCTTGAACAGGCCAGCCCGTTTCGCCGCCGGTTGGATGATTCGCTTCAACGCTGAATCAGGCCAGTAAGGAACTCGCCCGCCACTGTACGAAGACGCGAACACCCAATCCGAATCAGATGCGTAGGGAGACAGCAACCGCCACTCCTTGAGAATCCTGATGAGTTCCGGAGCGAGCGGCACTGGCTTACGCCGTGCTTGGGTTTTCGGATTGCCCACATGGTTGTTCACCATGCCACGACGGATGGTCAAGGTTGCCCCTTCCCAATCAAAATCCGACCACTGCAAGCCAGTCAGTTCACTGCGGCTCAAGCCCAGACAGCCTGCCAGAATGACCATCACTCTGTACGGCTCCTGTTGAAGTTCTGTCAGCACCGCGTGAAACTCTGACACTGACAGAATTTCCGGCTCTGCACGCCTTGCCCCGCCCTGACGCACGCGAGCGATGGGATTGTCTCGAACGAATTCCCATCGGATCGCGCACTCGAAGAGCACGTGGAGTACGTTACGCACGTTCACCTTACTTTTGGGTGCCAGAGGCAAAACTCGTAGCCATTGCTCTACTCCCATCGTGCGTACCTCCTCCAAAAAACTCGCGCCCCACTTGGGTTTCACCCATTTCTGCAAACAGGTCACGTAACTCTTGCGCGTTGCGTAAGCCAATCGGACCATTTCAACTTCATCATTCAAATAGCGGCCAATCAGTGCCGCAACGGTTGTGGGAACTGCCTTCGGCAGTTCGCTGTTAATCTCTAAGCGAAAAGGATCTGCCGCACGCTGTGCGTCCTGTTTCGTTGGGTATTGTTCCAGGGTGCCCAGCAGTCTGCTTCGCAGTCTTCCGTTTGGTTCGTACCAACGAAATTCCCAAACATCCGGCCCTTTCCGCTTCTTCAACGTGACATTTCCTCTTTGATACCGGCTTCTCATTTTGTCTCCTTCGAGAAGCACGGACGGTGTTCAGACTGTACACCAATCCATTCATTCAGTGCGCTAGCACGAAAGAACCAGAAGCGGCCAATCTTGATGGCAGGCACCATATGGGTACGTGCAAGCCTTTGCAACGTTCTGGGGTGCATGTTCCCTAGCAGTTGGGCTGCCTGCGTATCATCCAGCAGCGGCTCAAAATCGGTTTCGGACCCCGCTCGTTGTGGGCGTTTCTTTTGGTCTGGCCGAACTGAGGATTGCGGATTGATATTGGCTGGCATTGAATTCGCGTCTCATCGCGGCAATTGCAGTGCATAGAGCGCCCCGTCAACGGCATCGTAAACCCTGACGATGGCAGAACTGGAGTTACATGTCGTTTGTGCTTGATGAAGCGCCATCCGAACACCGCCTCTGATTGCTACGTATTCCCATTGCTCGTGAGGATGAAAGACTGCCCCGTATTCGGGAGTGCTCATAGAAACCTTGAACGATTGGGGGGTGTTGTTAGACCTGTCATTTTTCTTTCGCTTCCATAGTGGCGGGGTGGATTGGAACTGCGGAGGTTCAGTCAAGAGCGACCGGAGGGAGCCGCGCCAGCGGGCCTGCCCCTTGACGGGTTCTTCGCAGTTCCACTTTCGTTCAAGTGGAAGCGAAAGAAGACGTTGGATGCGTGCGATCTTGTTCAGGTGCTTCATTGCGCCGCCTCATCCTTCGATGTGGACTTACCTTGAGTCTTGCGGGCAGGGTGAGTTGTATTGGCGCTCGGTGCTGCTGCCTCTGGCTTCGATGGAACCGCGACTGTGTTCGGGGTTGGTTCCGGTGCCGTTGAATTGATCCAGCGGTAGTACAGGGTTCCCAGCGCAAATCCTACAGCCAGAGCCGCGCTGCACAGGGCGAGGACCGACCACTTGTATTCGCGGAGGAAAGTGTGCGTTAGATCGTGTGCGGCTTGCTTCGCGGTGGCCGTGGCATACTCGATGCTTCCGCGTATTTCATCGAGCGCCCTGCGGGCATCGCTGGCAGCGCCTCGATAGGAATCCGTCAGTTGCTTGGACGAGCGGTCAAACTCTCCCGCGACTTGCTTCGTTTGTTTCGAGACGACGGCTAAGGCTTGTGCTGTTTCAGGAATGCCACTTGCCACAAACTGCTGGCGCAGACTCTCGCTGAGTTTAGCGGCAATAGCTGCGGGACTGATGCCCTCGGAGATTTCTGCTGGCAATTGTGCGAGCCGTTCTTCGAGTTGCTGATGCAAAGCGACAGCATCTTGTCGAGCGGACTGAATGACCTGGATGCCGTGGCCTAAGATCGTGGCAAGCTTTTCCCGTTCAATGGCGATCTGAGCCGGTGTTTGCCGCGTCACCAGTGCCAAAAAGCCCATAGCGCGGGCAATCCGTAGCATTTCGTCATCGGCGGGCAAGCGGCGCAAGTGCGCCATATCGCGAAACCAAAGCGGACGCTGCTCTGCAGGCAGCAGTTCGGCGATGTCGTCGATGAAATCGGCCTCGGCAGGTTGTTCTTCTACGAGTTTGGGCTTGGGGTTCACGGCAAGAGCAGCCCCTTGGCTTTTTCGATCTCCTCAAAAAGTCGCCGCCGGTAGCTCTGAGCGCGAATGACCAGTGAGGCCCGCTGCAGCTCCGGGACTTTAAGCCGGCGTTCGACGATCTGGCTGAGTGTGACGCCGTGTTGTCGAGAAGGGTTTTCGAGTTCCGGTAGACGAAACTCCATCGTAAGGACAACCGGCTGGAAGGCCGTGCGAAATTGGTTGGCTTGCTCGCTGTCACGCCAGTAGGAGAAATCAGCTTGATGGGCCATGGCGTTCTCAACCACGACATAGCTCACTCTATCTTGCAGACGGGCAGCCCAACTCAGAATGCTTTCCACGCTCGCCGGGTCGGGAGTGACGATACCGATGGCTGTGAACGTGACACCGGTAGCTGCCACATCCTCAAACATGCTGTCGAACCACTCGTGAGTCACTTGTCCGGAACTCGCGCCCATATCCGCGAGGATGATTGGAGCGCCCTCTGCCAAGTGGTCAACGAAAGCGTCGAGGCCCGCTGCAGTGTGAATGTTCACCTTGGTCACCCTGCCGTCGAAGTAGTGCTTCAAGCTTCCACGAGATTTATTTTCGGTGTCCAGGTCGAGAAGCGTTGCCGGAATCTCATGGCTCTGGAACCATTCGGCGAGGGCAAGCATAAAGCTCGTTTTGCCGACTCCTCCTTTTCCTCCCATCGTGAGAATGACGCGCTTGGACGGGCCGGTGGACGAGACGACAGAAGGTGAATCGGAGTTTTTCCGTTCGGCTGTTGCAGCGGTGTTGGAGTCGTACATATATGGCTACTCCTTCGTTCTTTGATTACGCTGAAGCCGCAACGGTTCGTCTGGGTTGTATTCAAATAAAAGTTTTTTCGCCCGCGTTTTCAGCGGTCCGTCTTTCAATTCCTTAATCGTCTTTGCAATGCCTTCCAGTTCCTTCTGAGGCCTTCTGGTGCTCTCCTGAGCCTTGGTGTTCCTATACGTTCCTGTAAGTGCTCTTTTGTCCTTCTTAGTCTCTATTGTCCTGGACCCCAAACCGGATGACTTCATTTTTGATTTTGAACGTGCGAGCACGAAGTCGTTGATCGTGCTCGTGCCCACCTCGAGGCCACAAGCTTTCTTGAGTACCTGTGTGATTTCTCGATAACTGTGACCTCGCTTTCGCATCTCAGTGATTAGCTCGCTGTACGGTTCCAAACGTGAGCGCGGTTCTTTGGCGGGCAGGCTGTTGAGTATGGCTTCAAATTTGGGGTCCACAATTTCCTCCGAATGCGTCTGGCGAGATGGAGCCCGGCTAAAGGCCGTACTGATAACAGACGCCAACCAGAGGTCAGAGGATGGCCGGATAATCACCGGACATGTGCCGGATGTATACCGGATAATGCCGGACATCCACGGGTCGAGAGTCAGGTCGCGCACGCGACACCGGACCTAACGCGGAGCGTTAGGGATGGTGTCTTCTTGCAAATGAGACGTTAAAGGTCTTCAAACATGCTCACCATTCGCGCCATGTCCAACGGAGCAGGCTACTCCGCACGCCATTTGCAGCACAGCGACTACTACGCCGAAGGGGAGCGTGTAACGGGACAATGGCAAGGCCGGGGAGCGGAGATGCTCGGCTTGGCAGGGGAAGTTCAGTCGGAACAATTCGAAGCGCTGCGCCAGGGCGTCGATCCCCAAAGTGGTGAGTTCCTCCGGCAACGCCATAGCGCCGACCGCACAGCCGCTGATGGCACGACCCAGAGCCGGGGCCGAAACCTGTACGACTTCACGATATCGGCTCCGAAGTCAGTTTCCATCATGGCCCAACTTGGTGGGGATGCCCGACTTGTGGAAGCTCACGGGAAGGCCGTTCGAGAAACGCTGAAAGAGCTGGAGGATCGCGCAGCGAGCCGCGTCCGAAGGGACAGGGCGAATGATAACCGCATCACGGGTAATCTTGTATTGGCCGTCTACCATCACGATACCAGCCGCGAACTTGACCCTCAGCTTCACACCCACGCGGTTGCCGCTAATCTGACCTACGACGGTGCGGAGGGCCGCTGGAAGGCCCTCCAAGCCTCCGATATCTACGAGCAGCGGGCTTATCTGACTGAGGTCTACCGGAACGCACTTGCCCGCGAAGTGCGGTCTCTGGGCTATGAGATCGAGGACCGGCGTAGCTCCAAGGGCAAGAACCTGGGTTTTGAGATCAAGGGTGTCTCGGATGAATTGCTCGAAAAATACAGTCAGCGCAGCGAGCAGCGCGACCGGGCCATTGCCGAGTTTGTCGAAAGTAAGGGTCACCAGCCCAGCGACAACGAAATCGCCGTGCTGGTTCGTGAGTCGCGGGCCGATAAGCTGGTTGAGATTTCAACTGCGGAGGTACACTCGTGCCAAACAGCTCGATTGACCCCAGAGGAGAACCTAACCCTTGAACAAATCCGCGAGGCAGTTTCCGAAACGCAGCGACTAGAACCAGAGAGTGCAGTTCCTTCCCTCGACTACGCAAAACAACACGTCTTTGAGCGCGTCTCTGTGGCGCTCGACCATGAACTGTTGACTGAAGCACTCCGTCACGGCCGGGGCCGGATCGACTTGGCGGACCTGAAAGGTGAGTTTTCACTGGAAGAAAGCAACGGCAGAATCCTCCAGGCTGGGAAGGAAGTCGCCACACGCGAGAGCCTTGACCGTGAGCGCGACATGATCGAGCGGATCAATCGTGGAATCGGTCAGTTTGAGCGGCTGGGTGGGCAGCATGAATTCGCTGATTCCGCCTTCCTCCGCCCCGAGCAGAAACAGGCAATCGAATTTGTTCTCGATTCCCGTGATCTGGCCGTTAACATTCGTGGGGCGGCAGGTACCGGGAAAACCGCTACGCTGCAAGAGCTGCAGCGCGGCCTCGAAGAGAGCGGTCGCGAGGTGTTGGCGGTGGCTCCCACGAGGAGCGCAGTTGAGGAACTGCAGAAAGTCGGCTTCTCGGATGCCATCACGGTGGAACGGCTGTTACAGGACCAACGCGCTCAAGCAGGGTTATTCGGGAAAGCGCTGATCGTGGATGAAGCGGGCATGGTTTCCGGTCGTCAAATGTCCGAACTTCTAAAGCTGGCTGACCAGCAATCAGCGCGAATCATTTTCAGCGGTGACACGAAGCAGATTCGGAGTGTCGAGGCCAGCGATGCCCTTCGTGTGCTGGAAAGAGAATCTCAGTTGAAGAGTGTTTCGCTTAGCGAAGTGCAGCGGCAGACTGCCCAAGGCTATCGCGAGGCGATTCAGGAATTGCGGCATAATCCTGAGCGGGGCTTCGACAAGCTGGAACAAATCGGTGCTGTGCGTGAGGTTCTCTGGTCCGACCGGGCACAGGCAGTCCAGCAAGCCTACTCAGAGGCTCAGGCTCAAGCTCAAGGCAATGCGAAGGGCCATCCTCGCAGTGTGCTGGTTGTCGCCCCCACACACGAAGAGATCGGCAATATTACCGAGGCTATCCGCGCTGAGCGCACGCGCACAGGGGAGCTGGGACTGGGTACTCACCAGCAGCATCACATACCACTGAAGTGGACGAGCGCGGAGAAAAGTGACATGCGGAACTATGCTGAAGGCCAGGTGCTGGAATTTCATCGGGCGGTCAAGGGCGTTGCGAGGCATGAATCGTTGGAAGTCGTCGGAGTGGAAAACGGCACAGTCGTTGCCCGCAACGCACGCGGCGAAGAACGCGAGTTCACCGCAAAGCACGCGAAATGCTTTGAAGTCTATGAGCGCCGCCCCATTGAAATTGCTCCCAATGACAAGTTACTGTTGACAGCAAATCGACGGGAGCCGGGGTTTCGCGCTACCAACGGCGAACTGGTGACGGTTTCCCGAATCGACGAGCAGGGGCGCATTCATCTACAGGATGGGCGTACTGTGCCGGAGAATTACAAGCAATTCACACACGGCTACGCTGTCACTGCCCATCGCAGTCAGGGGAAGTCTGTCGATGGCGTCGTCATCTCCGCTGATGGGATGCGGAAAGAACTATTCTATGTGGCTGCTTCGCGGGGCCGGGAGAGCATCACGGTTGTGACCAGCGATAAAGACCTGCTGCGTGAATCGGTAGGACGCTCAGTCACGCGCCAATCCGCTTCCGAGCTGGCGCGCAAAATGCAAGCGCCCTCCATCGAAGAGAAACGAACAACCCCGACTCTACGTGAACAGCTTCGTGAACGGTCGGCTGCCGCCCAGCACGGGTTCGATACGGTACAGGAAGGAAAGGAGCCATCTAGAAAAGCTTCCGCGCCCGAAACAGTGCAGACCATCAACCGGGAGAACCCGAGTCTCAAGGAGAAGCAGGAACTCATCGTAGAAGCAAGCCACTACTATGGCATCAGCCGTTGAGCCCTCTTCAATTGAAGAAAATCTTTCTTGGAGAACGCTGGTGCGAATGCGGCTCACCATGATTGCGATCTCACTCATGTTGGGGCTGGGCCACGCTAGATGATTTCCCTATGGAGAATAGGAGAATACACCGTGAGAATTGCTGTAGCTTGCGCTCTTTTACTGTTGATCGTTATGACCGCGTCGTTCACATCGCCCGTGGCGCAGCCACCTTCCTGCCGGATTGTTGACCTTCCACGCTCTGACTGAGGCATTTCCCTGTCACTGATTGTCTCTAGTTGCTGACTTGGTTCGAGGTTTGAAACTGGCGCATGTGCAGATGTCTTCTTTGTGGAGGAAGCCTGCTCCCTCACTTCCGAACTTACGGCGATGGCGTATTCTACGACCTTCCGATCCGGCTCTGCAGGTATTCGGTGCGGTCCCATATCAGACATTGCCTTCCCCGTGTAGAGACCCGTTATCTTCCAAAAGTATCGCCGGACGCGTCCGAAACGCTTGCTCAGGGCGTTTGAAGTTTTTTCCCAATAGCACCTTCAAATTTCGGAGCGTCCGGTATACGGTTCGCGAGATTCTTTCCGTTTTGCTTTCTCGCGATTCGTGGTGAACAAGGACGAACTGTACGATAACGTACATTCGAATGTGCGCACAATCCGTTAAACCCTGTATTACTGACTGATAACCTCGCCCAAAAGCTCCCTGTTCATGAAGACGCGAAATCGCCGATCGATCCGCTCGACAGTCACCCGCCACCGCTATCACTGTAAAAACATACAGTTCCCATCCGCCCGCCATGGTTGTGAACTAACCAAGTTCGCGGCACTCGACAGAAGTGCGCCGCAGGAGGCTCGCATGAGAATGACTATAGAGACGATAACCGTTCGAAAACTGATACTGGGAGCGCTTCTCGTCGCCAGCGTTTTGCTGGCTGGGCTGGCTTCCGCCGCTGACAGCATTAAGGGTCAGGTTCTGGGCGGAGGCGCGCCTATCGTCAACTCGACCGTAACTTTGTGGGCTGCGAGTGCAGACGCGCCCAAGCAACTCGCTCAGACCAAGAGCGGGAACGATGGCATGTTTGAAGTTCGCGCCACCGGTGCGCAAGCTGACGCCAGTCTCTATCTAGTCGCCACAGGTGGCGAACCCCGAGGTGGAGGTGGTGACAACGCAGCCATCGCGCTGCTAGCGGTTGTCGGCAGCAATCCCCCGGCGCGTGTTGTGATCGACGAAATGACGACCATCGCCTCCGTGGTGACCCACACCCAGTTCATCGATGGCTCGACGATCAAGGGCTCGCCGCTGCCGCTGCGGATTGCAGCGGGTAACGTGCCCAACTTCGTCGACCTTGAAACCGGTGGCTACGGTGCGACGATTCTGGATGCCCTGAACAGTGCCCAGACGCCCACGATGGCCAACTTTGGCACGCTCTCCAATATTCTGGCAGCGTGCGTCACACGGTTGAAGTCCGATGCTTGCAGCAGTCTTTTCTATGCCGCAACGTCTCCCTCAGGCACCTATCCCAAGGACACGCTCGCCGCGACTGAGTCCATCGTCCGCTATCCTTCGTACCAGGCTGACAAAGTTTTCGGCTTGCTCAATTATTTCTATCCACTCCCACCCCCCAACACGCCCGGCAAGCTTTTTCGGCCGACCCCGTTCCTGCCCTATCTAACTTTCGCTCCCAGTGCCTGGATCTTCCCGCTCAAGTTCACCGGCGGCGGCGTCAGCGGGGGCGGCAAGCTGATGATCGACAGCGAAGGCAACGCCTGGGTTGCTGACAACTTCACGGTCGGCGCAGAAAACCAGGACGCCTCGTGGACCGGTGGCCTCAGCAAGTTCGCGCCCAACGGTAAAGCGCTTTCGCCCAGCCCCTTGGGCTTCAGGGGCGGAGGTTTGGCAGGCCCCGGTTTCGGCTTGACCCTCGACGCACAAGACAACGCCTGGGTCACCAGCTTCACCGGCCAGAACATCACAAAGTTCGACAAGAACGGCAAGCCGCAGTCGCCCCCCGAGGGTTGGAACTTCGACCGCCAGATCAGCCAGATGCAGGGCATCATCGCCACGCCGAGCGGAGATATTTGGACGCTCGACCTGATCAAGGGTCAGGTCGTGAAGCTTCCCCAGGGTGACCCGTCCAAGGTCCAGTTCTTCTGTCAGAACAAGACCGGCGATCCGCTAAAAAACCCTTGCAAACTCATGGGACCGTTCGCCCTCGCCATCGACCAGCAGGACCGCATCTGGGTTACCAACGCCGTCGCGGACCATGTGGTTCGTTTCCCCGCTTCCGATCCCAGCAAGTTCGAAACGTTCAAGGTGGGATACTCCGCCAGCGGCCTCGCCGTCGATAGCCTGGGCAACGTCTGGGTTACAAACAAATTGGGCAGCTCGCCCAAGGGCGCATTGAAGTTCGCGGAAATGCTGGCCGCGTTCAAGTTCAACTTCGACCACGACCCCGACGCCGGGCAGCGAGCGACCAAGGTGTTGGTGCCTGCCATGGCCGAGGAGAAATCGGGCTACGGAGGCGGCAGTATTACAGTATTGCGCCCCGACGGCAAGGAGGCGTCCTTCTCTCCGGTCTATGGCAAAGGCATCGTCGGGCCTTGGGCGGCTTCCGTGGATGGCAACGACAATATCTGGATCTCCAACTTCAGCACCGCGTCGGACGGAATCGTGGAGTTGTGCGGCTTCCGGCCGGAGAATTGTCCTCCAGGCATGAAGACGGGAGACGCCATTTCGCCTCCAAGCGGCTACGTCGGAGGCGGATTGCAGTTACAGGTTGACGTTGGCATCGGCCCCGCTGGAGATGTTTGGGTCACCAACAACTGGCAGGGGTACCAGGATGCTCTGGGCAAGGTCGATGAAGCATTACAAACTCTAGGCGCCGGACAGGGCGTGGTTGTCTTCTACGGCATGGCAAAGCCGGTTCGCACGCCTCTGATTGGACCGCCACGCCAGCCATAGAAAAATTGGCGTTGGTTCCTGGCGGCGATGGACGCACTGATGCGACGTCGCCGCACGCTCAGATCCGATTCAGACGGAGAGCAGATGAAACGCTTTTTCGATCTTACCTTCACGCCGTTCTTTGTTATTACTGGGATTGGAACGGCTTTGGCGAGTCTCTACGCCTTTTGGCCCCGGTGGGCAACGGAAACCGCCGCGAAAATCCCGTTCATCCCGGACTACACGATCATCACCCAGCACTGGGGCATCATGGTGGGCCTGATGGGCGTCTTCATGATCGTCGCCGCGTTCAAAGTCGAATGGCGGAAGCCGATTCTCATCTATAGCCTACTTGAAAAAACCTTCATGGTTTATCTGGTTGTGGCAAACCGAAGCCAGTCCTACGCACAGGGTTTTAAGGTCGGTGCAGCGATGGATGCGACTGTCGTTCTTTACACGATCGGATATTTTGCGGTATTCGGCACGAAGGCGAACGGCTCATCTTGCAACCCCTAAAGAATACGCTAGGTCCTCGTATCGAGGAACCGCCGCCTGCGTAGTTGGCGTAACATCGCGTCTCCGTGACAACTCTCAGCATAGATGCCGCCGAAGCTTGCGGGACGTTCCGCGGGCAGTTATCGCGTTGCTAATCGGCTGCTCTCCGGTGTGGGGCGATGCTTCTAGCAGAACAAGACGACCGCCGAACGAGTAGAAGTGACGGAAGATACTTTGCTCGGAAAAGGCAAAGGTGACGCGGAATATCCCTTGGCTTTAGTTAGTGCAATCGCCGGTAGTGGCTCAATTTGAAAGTGGATTTCAAATTGAGCCACTACCGAACTTACGGTTGCCTTTTTCGTGTCTACAATGGCCCTGTCCCGGTCCTTTGCCTGTGTCCGCGTGCTCAGACCGTGAATGATCACATTCACATTTTTCAGCCATCGGTTCTTTTTGATCGACCATGAAATAGAGCCTCGTTGTTTCTTTACCAACTCACGCGCCTCGCTCGCCTGACACTGCTTTGTTGATCCACCAACTATTGATGAAACGCCACAGTGCGAGAACACACAAACCGTACATCGCCAAACTGAAATAACCTAACCCCTTCTCACCGTGACGCAAGGAGTCGATGCCTTGAGAAATTCCGCTCCCAACAATGAATAGCACAGTGATTAGAAACACTAGACGATTGGCGGTGGTGGGCAGGAATTTCTTCACCCACTTCCCATCAGGTCCTGCCAGCAGGCATACAAGTATTGCAAGGCCAATCATCTTAGCGTGAATCCTATTCCATACAGTCGCATTTCCAAGGTGACGATAGTCACAGCACCGCAACGTCCGCGCCAACACCTCCCGCCCGAAAAGACCCAACTCCCCCGTGATTTTCCGAACTACGGGAGTATTCGCCCCCAGCGTATCACTGTGATATCCCAAACATTTCAGTCACGAACAGAAATAATGTCGGCGCATGATGAGCGACGGTCTGTGTATCCGTATCAATTCCTAACCTATTAATTCTGCCGTGCGTGAGTACGAGATATTCTTGCGGCTCTTGGCAGAGCGGGTCTATACAGCCCGTCTGGATGATGGTCGCCGTATACGGGACGCCATGGATTTCAAAGAATGGCTGCTTGAGGCTTCACAAAAGGCAGGGCAATCACAAACGCTTGAGGAGTTCTTCTCTAAGCTGTAGCAGTCAGGCCCCCATCATCTTTGGAGCAGAAAAAAGCCCCAATTTCCTGAGGGCTCCGGACATTCTGCTAGTTTTGTCATTCATCTGTTTGGGCCAAGCCGCTCGCGCTGGCAGCACCCCTCGCGACTCTGGGGGACGCCGTACTTCGCCATGACGGATTCGAGTGGATTCTTCATTGTGTTAAATCAGTACTGCGAGTACAGCGCATAGGCCGTGGGGTGGCCGACTGTCATGTTTCTGAGCTCTCTGAGTTGTGACCAGGCAGAGCTTGGCGAGGCCTTTGCGCCATCCGGCATCAAGTCCTGCGAGATTTGCTTTATCGCGTCTTGCTGAAGAAAAACACCTTGAAGGAAACCATAGAGCCGCAGGTATTGTTCTCCGTCTGTACTTCCCAAGCCCTGTTCTTCATAGTTTAGCAATGCCTCAGCCGCGTCCTCCGCGGTATCAATGCCAACTAGTGGCCTGTCGCAGTGAGTTCGTTACCGCGGACGCGGCGGGTGGGGTCGGAGTATTTCCACTGGATAGGCCGAGCATGGGCAGAGTAGGCATTGATGTAGCGGCGGAGTTTGCGAGCCAAGTCGGGAACTGAGGTGAAGATGCCCCGTGCAATGACTTCGCGTTCGATCTTGGCGAACCAGATCTCGACCTGATTGAGCCAGGACGAGTAAGTGGGCGTGAAGTGAAACCGGACTCGCGGATGTTGTTGGAGGAACTCGCGGACCGCTTGAGTTTTGTGCGCAGAGAGATTGTCGAGGATGATGTGAATCTGTTGCCGAGGCGGGCACAAGGATACGACCTCTTGCAAAAAGGCGACGAACTCGCGGCTGGTATGGCGGGCAGCGGTTTTGCCGTGGACGCGACCGGTGGCGGTATTAAGCGCTGCATATAAGGAGAGCGTGCCGTGGCGGTAGTACTCGAAGCCGTGCCGTTCGGCGCGTCCCGGCGAGAGCGGCAGGACGGGATCGAGACGGTCCAAGGCCTGAATGGCGGTCTTCTCATCGACGCAGAACACGGCCGCATGCTGCGGCGGGCGCAGATAGAGGCCGAGGATGTCAGCGGCTTTGCTTTCGAATTCAGGATCGTCGCTGGCCATGTAGCGTTCGAGGCGGTGTGGTTTCAGGCCCGCTTCTTGCCAAACCCGATGCACAGCGTCTTTGCTGACGCCGAGCGCAGAGGCCAGCTTGCGGCAACTCCAGTGCGTAGACCCGTCGCTAGGTTTTCTCCGCGTGGCCGACAGGATGCGGGCGCGCAGAGCTGGAGTCAGCACACTGGGCTTCTGGCCGGGATGATAGGTGTCCAGTCCCTCCATTCCGTATTGCCGGAAGCGTTGCTTCCAGCGAACGATGGTGGGCGCCGTGGTCTGGAGCTGTTGCTTAATCGCGTTGAAGGACGAGCCTTCTACCAGCATGAGGATCAACTTGGCGCGAAACACGTATCCGGCCGGCAGAGCACGGGACTGGGCGATGCTACTTAGATCGGACTGCTGTTGCTTGGAGAGCAAGATTTCGCTGCCAGTAGCCATGACAGCTTTGATGCTAACAGTCTAGTAATGGTTACTCTGCGACAGGCCACTAGAAAGGAGAAAAAGTGGTCATCGTCGGTAGGCCAAAGGCTTCTACTCTCAAGCTCGTTTCGTATTGCATCCACGAGTCCACTGATGCGCTTCATTTCTCATCCCCGTGCTCGGTTTATTGTGCAGCGTTTTGGGCTGCATGGGAAAAATGCGCCACGAACGGGCACTGGCGCGCCCGCAGGGGGGAGATCTCTTCCCTTAATCGTGCTGATTTGGCGGAGCGACGCTGCTCACATCGTCGGTGTTGAGCGGAGCAGCCTGCACAGCTTTAGTCTTCGGAAGTTGCTCTCGCGGGATCAAAGCGGAAAATGTGGCATACCCAATCTCGGCACGGTGATAGTTGCCGACAAACTTGCATTCGCATTGCACTTCAAAGTGCTCGGGCCAACTCAACACAAAGCCGCGATAACGCCTCAGTGGGATTAGTCTGTCGCACTCCTCGCACTGAACAACCCAATAACGGCCACCTTTTTCTTCTTTCATACTTCAATTTTATGCTCCCCAGTCTGCGCCTGCAGCGCTGCAGCAACCGGGAGTGGCCCTACCGCCTGTCCTGCGCGGGTCGATGCTGCGATGCCATTGTATGTTCTACGAGTCTGGCAAAGAGGTCGATATAACCTATGTGTAGTCAATGACTTGCTTTGGTTTCGAAGGTAATGCAGACCCGTATGTCGAGCTCATTATGGTAAAGTTAGCATGAAATGTCTACTGCGATAGCACCCCGAGCAATAGCCGTTTCAGAATGCCTTCTCCGGCGGGAAGCCGTCGAGAACGCCGTAGCGGATCTCCGACTGGAGGGGCTGGCTCCCACTGCCGATGCGCGGCTCCTGTTCGAACAGTTTGTCCAGGGTGACGTGACCGAAGAACAGTTGGTGAATGCTATCCTCGCTCGATGAGCGATCCCTATTTCGATCCTGAATCTGAGATTCTGCGAAAAGAGTTCGCTCTGACCGATCAGGAAAGAGTTCACCGTGCAGAAGCCAACGCAGTGTTCGCGTGCGTTCAATTCTGCTTCAGCTTTACCTGCCGAGTAGGAGCAGGTCACGGTGCGTACCCAATGTGCCGCACATACAGAGTCGAAAAGCACATGCGTCCCAATTTGGTGGCTACGATTGCTTGTGAGCAGCATTTTTCGCGAGAAGCGGTGTTCCCTTGGACGGAAACGTTGGATTGTGTGGCCTTAGAGACTGCAATCTGAACACGGAATGACGGTATAATCGTGACATGGCTGACCATGTGATCCATATCACGGAAGCGGAAGCCGCCAGTGACTTTGCTGGGCTGCTCGCACGGGTGCGTGCGGGCGCGGAAATCGTGATCGAGAGTGGGAAGCTGCCGGTGGCGGTGATCCATGCACCAGTCCCGCCGCGCCGGTCCATCTCGGAGTGCATCGCGTTGCTACCCGAGGACTCGACGGCGACCATGGACCCTGACTTCGCTAGGGATGTGGAAGCGGCTGTCGAAAGTCATCGTGAGCCGCTCGAACCGCCCGCATGGGACTGATCCTCGATTCCAGTGTGCTGATTACAGCCGAGCGCCAGGGGCAAAACGCGCGGCAGATGCTTGCCGCGATCTCGGGCAAGGCAGGGAATACCGATATCGCGGTCTCCGTGGTCACTCTGATCGAACTGGCCCACGGCGCAGCCCGTGCCGATACGTCGCTGCGAAAGGAGAAGCGGCAGCAGTTCATTCAGGAGCTTCTTACTGCCCTACCCATGCATCCAGTAACGGTGTCTCTTGCCCTTCGTGTCGGTCAGATCGATGGCGAGAACCAAGCGAAAGGCATTCGTCTACCGCTCTCCGATCTGTTGATCGGGGTAACGGCCTTAGAACTCGGCTACAGCGTAGCCACGGGCAATCTCCGCCACTTCAAGATGATTCCTGGCTTGTCGGTCGTGCAGTTTTAGTCGCGGAATTCTGTAATCACTTTGCAATCACTAGCGGCGAGGATGCGAGGAAGACTTTGCCATCGAAGCTAGCTGGCCACTTTTAACCGCAAATGTACCCACGCGTCGAGATCGGATGCGCGGAAGCGCCACAATTTCCCGATCCGCATAGCGCGTATCTCGCCTTTACGTGCGAGACGTTGCAGTGTCTTCGGATGGATTTGCAGCAATGCCGCGGCTTCGCGCGAATCGAGGAACCTCTCGAAATGAGGGAACGGCTGACTGACTGGTGTTGATTCGTGCATCTCGCTCATAAAACCTCCTGCAGCGAGAGTCGAGACCGGGCTGAAATCACCACGTCGTCTGAAGGTCGGCTGTGGCGTCCGACTTCGTCCGACAGATTTCGAGCCCATTCACTACTCGGCTGGCGTTAGTCTTCGCGTCATGGGCGGACGAGAACAAGTACTCGTATAGAAACCGTACAAGACGCATTTGTTGCTTTTCTCAAGAATCTTTTTTCTTGTCGACTTCAAAACAGCTTCTCAAGAAGTGCTTAAAGTGCCTAAAGCGCCTAGAAGCGCTTTTAGGTACGTTTAGGGAATCCAAGGGAACAGAACAATCGCTGCACTCAACCGCCCGCCTCTTTAGCGAGGCGGTTCCGTTGATCCGCCGCGAGATTTTCCCCTCTATGTATGTAAGGAACCTGCAGCAGGAAAAAGGTATCGAGAAAATTTTGAACGCAGCCCGAACGGAACTGTACAGAATGGGATTGGAAGGAGGAAGTGCGATCCCTTGTCCTGCGGAAGAAACTGAACTGTCAATCACTCTTGCTAACAGTTGTTTTCTTATGCAGAATCCCGATTACTGGTCCGCAGTTCCAGTCCGCACTCAACGCGTCTTGCAGCTACTTGCAAGTGCTTGGCAGTCCCACGTATCCTCGTAAGTTATTAAACACACTGGTTATACACACTCTTAAAAATCTAGGGTGAAGGGCGGATTCGAATCCCAGACAGCCAGCCCGCTATCGATGTCTAGTGATCAGCTTCGATTCTTCCCCGCGCACATGCAGACATTCTTGTTTTCCGCAGTTGTGTCCATCTGTAAAAACGCTCATATCCGCTCATAATCTGCCGTGACTGAGTTGAACTGGCGGTGTTTTTGAGAACCTGAATCATCCCGTCCGTGCTTCAGGTTCAATGATTTAACTGCAAGCGGTTGTTCTCATAACCCAAAGGTCGGTGGTTCAAATCCACCCCCCGCAACCATTTACGGATTTGAGGGACTACCGGCGTAGTCCCCAATTCCAAACTCACTGGATCGCGGCTGTTTCGGGCCTCAAATTCTTCAGGGAAACTTCCTTCGCCCTATCCTTCAGTTGCTTTTTGATCGCGGGTGGCAAGACAAGATCTGCTACCCGGCTATTGGCTCGGCGCTTGGTCTTCTCAAATGCTGAGCCGTAGGTATTCATGGTTGTCTTGATGTCTGCGTGCCGCATGAGGCGCTGCTGCACCCCGAGCGGCGTGCCGATATCATCAATCAGCGTTCGATAGGTGTGACGAAAGCTATGCCACCCCACTCCTTGCAACCCGATCTTTTCACCCGCCGGTCGCAAGTAGTCTTTCTGAATGGCATCGCCGTGGACCGGGCGTTTCGTATCCGCATTCGCGAATAGCCAAGCCTCCGGCGTTTCGACACATTGCTTTCGCCAATCCTCCAGAACGGACACTAGCTTGGAATCCAGAAACACTTCGTCCTCTGAAGCTCCGGTTTTTCCGCCGTTCCAGACGTAGCGGCCCACAATAGATCGGGTCAACGTCAGTATCCGCCCCTTCAAATCAAAGTCCTGCCACTGCAATGCCCTGATCTCACTGATGCGCAAGCCCAGGCACATTGCAATCATGACCATCACTTGAATGTGGTACGGAAGCTCTGCGAGAAGAGCCTGATATTGCTCGACCGTAAGCACAACTTTCTTGCGAACACGTTTCGTCACGCCCTTGATTTCGACTAACTGCATCGGGTTTCTCTGAGTCTCCAAAATTTCCCATTTCATCGCGTACTCAAAAATGCGATGCAGGAGACCCTTTATGTTGGACTTCGTTTTGGGAGAATGCTTCAGCTCCTTCAACCACTGTTCCACCTTGAGGGGCTTTTTCACTTCGGCCACAGGAGCCTCGCCCCATTGTGGCAAAATGTGCACTTTCAAAATGGATACGTAGGACTTCTTGGTTGAATACCGTTCTGGCATTGCTTCGTGCATGTATCGCCTTACCAATGCTCCGAACGATTGACTGGAAGACTTTTCCATCCGCTGGTATCGAAACTCTCTCGACCCCAGCCAGGCATGATCTTCCGTTGGCCATCGCTTCCGCATCTCCCGCTAACATTACGCTGCGCTTTCGCGTAATGCCCATCTCGTCCGTTTCGTAAAAGCGCCAAACCCAGACATCCGGGCCTCGCGTTCTCTTCTTGCGGACAATCGTGCCCACGTCTTGCTGTGTGCGTTTCAAGAAGCTTTCCTCCTTAAAGCGCGCACGGATGACGCTTCCGACTCTACACGACAACGCATGTGCGAAACTAGCTCTGAAATTCGGAAACGCCAGCGCTTGCGGACTCCGCTGCCTATGGGATGTGCGGGAAGCCAGCCCTCCCGAGCCATCTTCTTCACGGTCACCGGGCTGATCTTCAAAAAGTTTGCTGCTTCTTCGGGCGTTACGAAGGGTTCGTTGTCTTCGGCTGGATTCATTTTCTACTCCATCCCGGAACTTCGGACGGGTTCATTTGGCTGAGCGTGCAGCAATCCCTGCGACGTAGGTCGTCCGACCGGGGAGCAAACGTTGCACTTGACACTAACGCACGTGTACCAATACAGTCAATACGTAACGTTACGATATTTTAGTGAGGCTGACCCTTTGGCAGACAAGACCCCAATCCTGCAGCAGCCGGTGATCTCCATTCGGATTTCCGACGAGCTGCGTCAAAGACTCGACACTTTGAAGGAAATCATGGCCTCCAAGAGTGGCGAACCCGTCTCAACATCGGAGGCGGCAAAGCAGCTCCTTGAGTCCTCTAAAGAGGAGCGATTAGAGTTCGTAAATCTACTCTCAGAGCCAACCGATTCCCTGGTGAAGATTCGCGGGAAGGTAGACGCAAAGCTGCCACTTTCGCAAGCCGAATGGACCCTGGTTGCTTACTACTGTCAGCAGGGTGCGGAGTTATTTGCAAATACCGGCCAGACGGACATTTCGTTTGAATCTCTCGCCGGAATTCTCGAAGCTTTCCTTGCCGTTTATGGACTTGTATCTAAACAGAGAAAGAGGGGCCCGATGGCCCCTTATCTCCTCACCACTCTGCCGTCACAAAAGCAAACTGAGGCGAAGCAGTCAGAAGAGATCGTAAACGATGATGTGCAGCGGGCCGTGAACCGAACCATCCACACGCTAAAGAACGCTGACAGCGAGACTGACCGACCAATTCATACCGCTCGACTTCTCTACATGGTTCTTGACAACGAAAAGTTTCTAAACATCGAGAAGCTGAACGAAGCGCTGCGACCGTACTGGCCGATTCTCTGGCGCGTGTGCGCCCGTGGCCATTACCTCCGCCATGAAGAACCCTTACGCGATGGTGCATTTTGGGGTGCCGATTCTAGGTTGAGAAATCCTGGGCCATTGCCTTCGTTTCAGGAAGGCGAATACCGTCTCGAATTTCACCGGGGGCCGGAGACGGAATTTTCTACCTGGTTGTATTTTCCCGGAAGATTTGCTCTGCAATATCCGCTCTTCGATTACCCGAGAATTGCGGAACTTCGGACGATACTAGAAGGGTTGTCGCTGCGCGACACACTGATCTTCTGGGAAGGTCGCTATTTCCTCGCGTCTACGTGGTTCGACGAAGAAGAAAAGGTCGGCGTCGTATTTCGCTCTCGGGACCACGGGATCGCCCTCACATTTCATCATGACGATTGGCAGGCTATTAAGAGTCTGTTCCGCCGCGGCTGGCAGGCGCCGGAAGTGGTCCGTCTGTGGAATGCGTTGGCGAGGGAGTATGGCGAGCTGTGAAAGGCGCGGTGCTTCGCACCGGAAGAATTTTGACACTCCACCCCTTCGAGGGAACTGTAGGGAAACTTGACATCTTTCTGGAGGAACCATCCTGGCATCCAATAGATAGCGTGGGTGGGGGTTCCGTAAGGAAACCCGTGACTCCTTGCGTAAACGCGGGTGCTGGGAGGTTGGAGCGATGGCGCTGCTCGATGAGAAGAACCTTGCGGCGGAAGCGGCAAAGCGGGCGCGGTTCCGGGTGCATCACGTGGGGACAAAGCTGAACGAGGCGGAATTGCACGAGCTGGAGGGGCTGGCGGCGAAGCGGAACGAGACGCAGGCGGAGCTGATCCGCGGGCTGATCCTGCGCGAGATCGAACAGGACAAGACGGGGCTTCGACCCAGTGCGGAGATGGTGGAAATCACGGCGTGCCGGCTGTTGTTGGTGAACCTGCTGGGTCCGCTGGCGAAGGGCGAGGCGATGACGCAAGAGGGGTTCGACGGGATCGTGGACGAGGTCAAGAAGCAGAAGGCGCGTGTGGCGCGGGACCGCCTCAAAGACCACGAAGCACGGCGCTGAGCAGCGGTGGCCGATGAGTAGCTGTCCGTCACCCGCAAAGGCTGACCTATGTCTCCGTCTCGCGTGGACGCTATGACGCGCAGATTTATACGAATAATGCAGCGACGCTGGGGCAGGAACCCAGCCCCGATGTGTCCCATTCGCACGCGATTCAGCCAGAGCCAGCGATGCATAAAATAGAACTACAAACCACGCACACGAATCAGATCAGTCAGGTTTTCGGTTTAGGTCTGTGATGCAGCATTCCCGAATGACATGCCCCGGATAGCCAGAGCATAGCCGAGGCCCGGCCAGTGTCAAGGCCGCGCTTCGCGCGCCGCGTTTGCGGTCGAAGAGCCTTGACACTGGCCTTTGCGCCTCGGCTTATTATTCAGCTATCCGGGGGATGTCAGCTTTCCAGTTCCACGAACCGGGCTCCACCCCAAGTTGAATCGCTGTCGCAGGAAATCTGGGACTTGAGAAAGACGAGTTCAAACAAGCTTTCTCTTACGAGCATGAGAATCATTACTTATAGCGACCTGCATCTTGAATTTGGCTCAGGCTGGATGTTGCCCCCGGCAGTGCACGGAGATGTCATGATCCTGGGAGGCGATATCGTCACGCTCAGGGATTATGAGCCGCTCGACCAGATTCTGCGGAAGTGGAAGAAACCAGTCCTCTATGTGACGGGAAACCACGAATATTACACGAGGCGGCCAATGAACGAAGAGGAGAATAGATTCAAGGCGTGGCTCGAAGACAGACATCCGCATGTGAAACTGCTGCTCGATGAAGAGGTCAGCATCGGCGGAGTCAATTTCTTCGGCGGCACGATGTGGACCGATTTCAACGGCGGCGATTTGCGCGCCATGGAGACCGCCCGCTCTCAAATGAATGATTACCGCCTCATCTATAACTCCGACCAAACGGTTTTCACGCCAGCAGATTCGATTGCGCTACATAAAACGTTCGCATCGAAATTACTGGACTGGTTTACCAAGAAGCTAAGTGGTCCGCGCGTGGTTATCAGCCATAATGCGCCGGTCATCAATCCCAACTCCAAATACAAGGGCGGCCCTCTCACGCCGGCGTTCAATTCCTTGGACATGGTGGAGATCGTTGGGACCTACAAGCCGGCCCTCTGGGTGTATGGCCACACGCATGAATGCGACGATCAGATGATCCGCCGGACCCGGATCATTTCAAATCAACTCGGATATGGACAGTGAACAAACTTCCGTTCGCGCAGCGGGACAAGCCGGACACCGCCAAGTTGTGAAGTAGAAATCGAGAAAAGTGCTTCCCGGGTATATTCCTGCGGGTCGTGATCAAGCTGGCCAACGCTATACCTCCGTAACTTGGGAGTGGAATGCTCGCCTCCTACGATCCGAACATGGGGATTCTTCTCGGCTTGCGCTGTCGCCATTTCTGGGAGTGCGCGCTTTTGCTGGGAACGGTATTTTTCGGTGTGCTGCCCCCTTCAGGGCCAATGCCTGCGCTCGGGCAAACTTCGCTTTCAGCATCGAGCCACGCGGGCGATTCCGATCGGCTTCCTATTTCTACGAGTTCGCCGGAAGCCGCCAAATTGTTCGAGGAAGGGCTTCGCTTCCTCTACGACGCTCACTATGAGCAGGCTTTGGCCGAGTTTCGGAAAGCCACCAAGAAGGACCCGAAATTCGCGCAGGCGTGGGCTCGCATCATGTGGACGTCACCGGATCCCGTGGAAGCTAGGCAGGCGGCGGAGGCGGCACAACAGACCTCCCAGCACGTGACACCCGGGGAAAAGCTTCTGATGAAGTGGTGGATATCGACATACAAGGGAAATCTTGTCGATGCCATCGCAGCGATGAATGATTTGCTGGCGATGTATTCTCGCGATGCCCAACTGAACCTCGAAGCCGGGGTCTGGTTGTCTTACCAGGGTGAACACGAAGCAGCTGCCAAGTTCCTCACGCGCGCTCTGGAGGTTGACCCCAAGTTCGCGGTAGCTTTGAACATCAACGGCTATAACCTCGCCGCCATGCATCGGTACGCCGAGGCAATCCCTTACATGAAACGCTACGCCGAGGAGGAACCCAACGATCACAATCCCCGCGATTCCCTGGCCGAGATCCTGCAGGAGGGAGGGCGGCTGGAAGAATCCCTAGCGGAGTATCGGGAAGCTCTGAAACTGGATCCTAAGTTCTATTTTTCGCAGTGGGGCCTCGGCGACGTTTACGCGCTGCTAGGTCAGCAGGATCGGGCCCGCGAGGAGTACGCCAAAGCGCTTCCGATGATGGCGTATGCACCGAAGAACAGGCTCAAGTGTCAGATTCTATCAGCCATCACGTACGCCCGTGAAGGCAATGTGAAGCAAGCCCGCGTGCAGCTGGCGGTGGTGCTGAAGGAGGCGACGAAGCTGCAACTGAACGACTACCAAAGTCTCATCCATCAGGATCTGGCGCTGCTGGAAGAATCCCCCGCTGCCGCCTTCCGACACCTGGATCAAGCGGAAGCGGTTCTGCAGATGGCCGGAGCCATGTCGGAGGGGGAGGGGATTCAAAAACGGAGCGCTTCGGATCCTAACAAAGACAGTGCTGGCGTTCGTATATATTTTGGTGTGCACCGAGATCGCGGCTGCACATGATATCGTTCTGGTGACTAGCAAGAACAGTCAGGTCAGAGTGATGCCAGCCGCCGATCTGGCGAGAATAATCAAAACCACGCACAAATGGCCCGGTGGGCATGAGCTGATCGTTGTACTCACCGACCCATCTTCCCTAGAGATGCGCATTGTTGCTCAGAAACTACTGTCGCTGACGCGCGACGAGTTCAAGAACTTGATCGATGCGACAAACAAGACCAAGATGACGTTTTGGGTGGTTTCGAGCGATGATGAGGTCCTAAAGATTGTGCAATCAAATACATCTGCGATCGGCCTGGTGAATGTTTACTCCATCAACAGCAACGTCGAGGTATTGAGGATTGACGACAAGCTTCCCCTCGAATCCGGGTACGTTCTGCACAGCCAATAGCCGGGAAGCTAAGAAATACGAATTGCACTATCGACTCGCGAGCTAGGGTCCTCGGGCTGAGTCTTCGCGACTTGATGGCAGCTTTTGTACCCTTCCTGATTCGCTAGCAGTGTGCTTTCTTGGCTGGTCATATTGCCAAACTCAACGGCACCAGCCGCAAGAGTTGATGCTGGCCCAAACGGAGGTACTGCCCTGGGCGTAAATCACCGGGAGGAGCGTAGCTGGGTTTGCCAACGTGCGACCCGATCCTTTACGCCACCGCCCGCGATTAGCCTCGCACGTGCCAGCACCGCGCTGCTTCAGCTATTTGTGACTTCTGGCTGCACTCTCGGCTAAGCCTTGCTCTCGCTTGGAGTTCTGGATCCATTGATCAGTTTCAATCTGGATCTTTACTGGGTCCAGTATGTCTGCCTATGCTGAAAATGCCGAATGAGAGGAGCGTTATGGCTCCTATTCAGCCTTTTCGGTTGCCGAATTGCTGGCTCAATCCGACAACGCTGGGCTCCTTCCACTTAGCATAAGGAAGTTACTAAGTATCTGCTTTTCATCCATTTAGCAGATGAAATGGATTTGAAACAGAGGTGATTTCGAAAAATAGATGGCTTGACATTGAGTGAGGCTGCAAGAAGATTTCCGTAGGAGAACCGATGAGGTCCATCGCAGTTGGGTTCAGACTCTTGATTTTGATCGGAATGCCGACCGCATTCGCGTTTGGAGCGTGCGGAAGGCTGGCGGCTCTGTCTGCAACCCGACGGCAATCAGTTTGACTTAGAGTCCCTGGTCAACGCTCCTCTTGTTGGCCAAGCGAATGAATTCGGTGGGTTTGATCCTAGGGCCGTGGCGGCAATGGCGTCGACCTGGTGGTGGGGAGCTGCAATGGGTGCGCGTGTTCTGAATCCTGAGTTTACTTATGGCTGGTTCCCCAGGCCATCCCATTATGTTCAGCGCGACAACTCGAACTGCGCCGCCGATTTCGAGAATGGACTGCCTGCGATCGGAACGTTCATACCCCTCGGAACCCCGCGAGTAGCCGCAGATCCGACCCAGGGTGCGTTCTTCATTGCCAACGTTGGTTTTCACGCCGGTGATGGAGTTAAAGGCGTCAATATCGTAAAGAGCATCCGCACGTGGCGCAGAGGCACAATAGCGGAAAAATACCGCGCCGTGCAACATTTTTGAACGGGTCTGTTAGGACTGTGTAATCCAGAGAACCCCATGAGGAAAGGGACAAATGAAACGGACTTGGATCTTGCTCGTTCTGTTAGTCGTAATTATAACCTTCAACCAGCTTCCATTGGTCGCTCAAGGTATCCACGCAAAGTCTTCCGCTGGCTGGAGTGCGTGATGAGGCGAAGTTGGCGTTGCAGTGTAGTTCTAGCTTTGGGCTTGGTTGCTTGCACGCCGCCGGCTGTGGTGCGGGATCCCCTGGCTCCAGTTGAGGAATGGCCGACGTATGGCAACGATCCGGGGAGCTCGCGTTACTCCCCGCTCAGCGAGATCACCAAAGACAACGTGGGGGATCTCAAAGTGGCGTGGACGTATCGCACCGGGGACATGTCAGACGCTACAGGCACGTGGAACGGGGAAAAGGTTTGGGCCAAAAGCACATTTGAGGCAACACCCCTGATGACTGATGACACGCTCTACATTGCGACCGCGTTCAATCGCATTATCGCGCTGGATCCGGAGACGGGGAAGGAGAAGTGGACTTTTGATCCAAAGCTTGACCGCATTGGTTATTACGGTAATGGCCTCACGTGCAGAGGACTGGCGAGCCGGGTCGATCCCAAATTGTCGCCGGGACAAGCTTGCCGGAAGACGATTTATGAAGCCACGCTCGACGGCCGCTTGATAGCAGTGGATGGAGAAACGGGGAAAGCCTGCGCCGGGTTCGGGACGGCCGGCGAGGTTTCGCTGAAGGCAGGCATCAATCTGGATTCGGGAATCGACCACATCATCCCAGGCGAGTACTACTTTACTTCGCCGCCGGCGGTGGTGGGCGACGTCGTGGTCGTGGGCTCAGGCATCAACGACAGTGATCGCGTCGAGATGCCCTCCGGGGTGGTGCGTGGATACAACGCGCGCACGGGCACGTTAGTTTGGGCATGGGACCCAGTGCCGCGAGACCCTGGCGATCCTGCCCGAGCCACTTGGCAGAATGGCGCCGATCGCACCGGCGCAGCTAACGTGTGGGGCCCGATCTCGGCAGATCCTGCGCATGATTTGATTTTTCTACCTACAACCAGTCCAAGTCCCGACTACTTTGGCGGCGAACGGAAGGGCGCGAACCGGAACGGGGACTCCGTGGTCGTGCTGCGTGCATCCACCGGCAAAATGGTTTGGGCCTTCCAGGCTGTGCATCACAATTTGTGGGACTACGACCTACCGTCTGGCCCGTCGCTAGTCGAGGTGGAGCGCGATGGTAAGCGCATTGCGGCTCTCGCTCAGCCGACCAAGATGGGCCACCTGTTCATCCTCGATCGCGACACAGGAAAACCCGTGTTGCCAGTGGAAGAGAGGCCGGTGCCACAGGATGCTGTAGCCGGAGAATGGCTTTCACCGACGCAGCCTTTCCCGGTGGCCACTCCGCGGTTGGTGCCGGACCGTCTGGAACCGAAGGATGCTTGGGGCTTGACGCCTTGGGATCGCGGGAAGTGCCGCGACACGATCGCAGGCCTCCGCCGCAGCGGCATTTTCACGCCGCCTAGTCTGCAAGGCACGCTCGAGTATCCCGGCGCTGCCGGCGGGACAAATTGGGGAGGACTTTCTTTTGACCGCTCGCGCGGGTTGATCGTGATAAATCAGACCAACTTACCGTTCATCGTCCAACTGATCCCGCGCGAGCAGATCACGGGCCTAAGGAGCCAATCAGGCGGCGTGGAGGGCGAATGGGAGTATGCGCCCATGAAGGGGACACCGTACGTAATGCGGCGCAAAGCGTTGCTCTCGCCGTGGGGCCTGCCGTGTAGTCCTCCCCCTTGGGGAACACTGGCTGCCGTGGAGGCCGGCACCGGCAAAATTCGATGGCAGATTCCGCTGGGGACGGTGAGGGAACTGGCTCCAATTCCCCTTCCAATCGGTTGGGGCACACCCACTCTGGGCGGGCCGTTGACGACCGCAAGCGGTCTTACCTTTATTGGAGCGACATTGGACAGCACATTCCGCGCGTTCGACACGGAGACCGGGCGCGAGCTATGGCAAACGCGAATGCCGGCCTCAGCTATCGCAACCCCGATGACATACAGGGCGAAGGCGGGTGGACGCCAATACGTAGTGGTCGCGGCAGGCGGGCATGGCAAGGCGAAAGGGATCAAGCTGGGAGACTACATAGTGGCATTTGCGTTGCCATAGGGGCGTCGATTTTCCCCCAAGATAACAGCCAAAGACGCCGCTATCAGTGCCGTTTTTGAACCAAAAAGGAGATTCTGGACTATGGACACTTCGTCGGCTGCTGCAATCCGCCGCCCACAAGTCCGCTTCAAGTATATTCTGTTTGTCGCGTTCGTATTGATGTTCCTGTTCGTGCTCTGGGACCGCGAGCGCTTTATCATTGACCATTCGCATCCGTTGTGGCGGTATTACTTTCCCGTGCGCTGGTGGCTTCTTCCGCACGGGCTGGCCGCACTGACTGCGCTCCTGATCGGCCCTTTTCAATTCTCGTCGCGGTTCCGGCAACGGCATTTGCGAGTACACCGCATTATGGGATGCGTCTATCTCGGTGGAATTGCGGTCGCTGCGACGATAGGCATGTACCTCGCTGCCGTACACTCAAGCGTCGGAATCAGGTTTTATGTTTTCGCGGTTGCTCCCGCGTGGCTGCTGACTGCGGGGATTGCATTTGTTTGCGTGCGCAACGGCAACATCCCATTGCACCGGCAATTCATGGTGCGCAG
Source organism: uncultured Acidobacteriaceae bacterium (assembly GCA_963827005.1). Taxonomy (GTDB): domain Bacteria; phylum Acidobacteriota; class Terriglobia; order Terriglobales; family Acidobacteriaceae; genus Sulfotelmatobacter. The sequence goes on along the minus strand of CAWGZD010000001.1, from coordinate 36,417 downwards.
CTACGCAATCACAAGCACCTTCGTCACTGACCGAATTTTTGATGCGATACTAGCCATATATCGCCCGGGAGCAGTCGTCTTTGGGGCGGTGACGTGGAGTGTGCTGGTGGCCACGCTGGTCCTGACCGAACTTGGCTTGGCGTGGCAAGGCATTTTCATTAACAAACGGGCCTAGCGCGCAACACGATGCCGGATTGCCACTGCCTTGTTTATAGCAGCGGATGTCGGCCTCAGCCATCGCAACAGCGATGTCATACAGAGCGAAGGTAACTAAATACGACGAGGGAGTAGCGCATTTCCATCATGGCCAGGAGCCTTGTGCTCCAACGAAGGCCGAATACATTTGCGCAGACCCACCTGTCACCTCGTTTTTCGCTTGCGACAAGGCGGCGGACCATACATTCCGGTTAGCTGACGATCTGGGAATAATTGCCTCCGTAATTATGCCGGCTGCTCTATGACATGCTGCTGACGACACCTGATGCGTTGGTCCGGCTAATGCTGACTCCAAAAAGCTTGCCACCGAATTCGCGAACAGCGCAGTCCGAAGACGCGGGGAGAAGATGAGGCCGCGGGCGAGTTGCCGAGTTCGGTTCTCACTTCCCATCATCCGCAATCCTGGTATGCAGGAACGTTCGTTAGCGAGTCGGCAGGTACGCTGAAAGTTGAATACTCGCAGGCCAACTCCATCCCGCTACGGAGTGCTCGATGGACCGCTTGTGCCTTTTCGAGGTGGCACCTTACGTAATGGAACTATTTCCAGAAAGCGCGGATCTCGTGTTCTTTCGCGGCGCGGATGCCAATGCAAACAAAGTGAGCTGGCAAGGCGATGAGTTCACGCGGCAATGAGCCGCATTGTTCCTGACGGAAAATGTGCCTTCAGTTTCCTCGGATAGCGGCATCGAGGAAGCATCCAACCTGGGGTACTTTATTCCAGGCTAGGGAGCTTTGGCGACGAGATTCCTCTAGGACTTGCCTGGCAACAGGAAGCGGGCCGACCGCTTTCAGGCCGGTCTCCCGAGGCGTGGGATCACTTCGGGGATTCCAATCGGGGTCGGGAGAGATCCAGCGGCCCAGGGGGGCTGTAAGGCCAGTATCAACGAAAACAGCGCCAGCGCGTGTGAATACTTCATTTGTTTCCTCCTGAAGAAAATGAACAGACGCAGCCCGTTTCGGCTTACGCCGGGTTACTGCGACGGCTAATCCGCTGGGGGGCAGCAGCCGTAACCTCGGTTACAACAGAGTTGTTTTCGGCAAGGCAGGCATAATGCTCCTTTCATTCGACATGTTCAGCATAGGCGGATATACTGGATCCAGTAAAGATCCAGATATATACAGGTGAATGGATCCAGTGCACCAGTGCCATGTCAAAGCGACCTGCGACCCTCATCGTATTAGATAGAAACAAACGCGAATCCTTGCAGACGCAGCTCGCTGTCAGTCTTAAAGAGCTGGTGCAGGCTCGGGTATTGGCTCCGGGCGCGGCTGTGCCTTCTAGCAGAGACCTTGCTGGGGATCTTCGTATCTCCCGCAACACGGTGATCCAAGCTTATGATCGCCTTATCGGCGAAGGGTATTTAGAGCCGTCAGCTCGACGCGGTCTGTTCGTGAGCGAATCTCTGACGGAAAAGATCTTGAGTAGAACGGGCCTGTCTAATGCGTCCACTACTGTGTCGCGTTTCGTTTTCCAGCAAAACTCCGAGAAACTCGGTATGCCGGTGCCGTTTCGCCCTTGCCAACCCGACGTTAGATTATTTCCGCTCGCATTGTGGAATCGCATGCGAACACGAGCACTCAGGAGTTATGGCACACACCTCTTGCATTACCAGTCGGAGCTGACTCTAGGATTTCCGTCTCTGCGACGCACCTTAGCTACTTATCTGCGCGAGAGCCGGGGCGTTCAATGCGACTGGCACCAGGTTGCAATTACCACCGGTTCACAACAGGCGTTGTACTTGCTGGCTCATTTACTTCTGAGGCCGGAGTCGCGTGTCGCAATGGAAGATCCGGGGTATCTGGGCGCACGTTTCGCGTGGCAACGAACCGGCGCCCGCCTAATCCCAGTATCGATCGATGCAGAGGGAATGAGGCTTCCTCCGGACAAGCGTTTCTCCGCGGAGCTGGTTTACACTACGCCGTCCCGTCAATTCCCCACCGGTGCGTGTCTGTCACTTTCTCGGCGCCTCTCCCTCGTTGAGTTCGCCGCGAGAACCAACGCGTGGATAATAGAAGACGACTACGACTCTGAATTCCGATACTCCCGTCCCCCGTTGCCCAGTCTCCAGAGTCTCGATAGCTCCGGGCGCGTGATTTACATCGGGAGCATGAGCAAGGTGCTTTTCCCCTCTCTTCGTATTGGCTACGTGGTTTTGCCTGCGTCTTTGGTGCAGGAGTTCACCGCCCTCCGCAGCGTTTTGGACGATCATGGTCCTTTGATTGATCAGGCAACGCTCGCCCAGTTCATAGATGCCGGTGCGTTCTACAGTCACATACGGCGGAGTCGAAGAGCGTACGGAGAGCGTCTACAGACATTCATTGAATCGGCATCCAAACTTCTGCTACCACTTTCTTTTCCCTACATCGATGGAGGAATGAATTTAACAGGCTTTCTGGATTCTACCGAGGATGATCGAGAATGCTCGGACCGGCTTAAATCCATCGGTATCGAGATTCCGGCTCTTTCGCAGTATTCCTTGCGGCCAACCCGACCCGGTCTTGTCTTCGGATTTACCGCCTTTGAGCAGCGAACCACACAGGAGTCGATGAAACGTGTTGCGCTCGCGTTCCAAGGCCGAAGGAAAGGCCACCGTGGCGAACCGGCCCATTGACCTCGTCTGCCCAGCGGCGCGAGTACTAAAATGTGCGCTTCCGGCCGATTTCCCGGTTGCCTAATAGTCATCTCAGAGAACAACTTTAGCACTGCCGAATGTTACTTGCTACCAGGTTCTTGCCGTGTCTGAAGTGAGCAAGAAGAGATCTTCATACTTACCACTTCGTGTTGCCCTGCTATTCGCTTCCTGTTCCTGTTTCTTGAACTCGTCGAGTTCCTTACGAAGATCATCAGTAAGTGCTTGTTCCCCGGCTTCTTGAAGCAAGAATTTAGCTGATCCTAAGAACCCTGATCGAAGCCAATCAAACTGAACGATGTCCCGATTCGAGCCTTCGCATGCCTCAGGAAATCAAACTCCTCCGCTGTGTTGTAGAACGGAACGGTTAACGGAAATTGCCGAAGAAAAGACGCAAAGCTCTGGCTAGGGTTCGGGCTGGCGAGCTGCAAGGACAACTGCCGTGCCACGCTGGGGCTGACCTCTAGAGCAAGCGTCTGTACTCCATCGCCCACTACGACGCCCGTAAGCGCCTCTGCGAACTCCGGCACCTCTCTAATGCCGTGGTCTTCACCAAGGAAGGCATAGCAAGTGTGGGATGTGGCGTCTCGAATCTTGGCCGCCCCTGGGCCGAGGAGATGTCCGTCGCTGACTTCGATATCGTTGCGAGGACTTTGGATCGCGTTTTCAATGGAGGCAGCCTGTGCAGATCCTCGAACCGGTAGTTGCGCCAACACGAGCAGGAGAGGAAAAAACATGCCGACCTGACGCATAGTGCGCGAGTCTATCATCCTGCCTGCGACGGTAACAATGGTTTTGTTGGCGAAAAATCGCAATTTCACCAACAACCCCGGGTTTGGGCCATAGTTGGTGAAATTGCCTGTGGGTGTTGAAAAAGTCACTTGATTAGCGGATGAGATTGGGCAGAAGCGTGTTAGAAGAGAGCATCCGTACATGCTCTGTTTGATTCTGATCGTCGGAGGTCTGCTGATCATGATGGGGCAACACGACCGTTCCGAAGCGCTGTTCTATTACTTCCGCCTGGAAGATCAGGTTCCTGAAACCCACTTGTTGCGGCTGATCGACAAGCACATCAGCTTCGAGTTCGTCCGGCAGCAACTGAAAGGCAGTTACAGCGAGACCGGTCGCCCGTCGATTGATCCCGAACTTCTGTTGCGCATTCTGCTGATCGGCTATCTGTATGGCATCACCAGCGAGCGCAAGTTGGTGGAGGAGTTACGCATGCATCTGGCGTGGCGCTGGTTCACTGGATTGGGCTTCGATCAGGAGATTCCCCATCACTCGACATTCTCCAAGAACCGGCACGGGCGGTTTCAGGAGTCGAAGCTGTTCGAGCAGTTGTTCGAACAGATCGTGCGCCAGTGCGTGGAAGTGGGGCTGGTGCAGGGCAAGGATCTGTCGGTGGATGGCAGTTTCGTGGAAGCGAACGCGGCCAAGGAGAGTCGCATTCCACGGGAGCAGTTAGCGGAAGCGGCACAGGTGCATCACACGGTGCGGCAGTATCTGCGGGAAGTAGAAGAACAGAATCCGGTGGAGGAGCCGGTGCACGAGCAGGATCAGGTATCGACCACCGATCCCGATTCCACCTACGCCACCAAGGGCGGCACGCCGGCGCGTCTCGGTTACTACGACAACTATCTGATCGACAATCAGAGTTGCGTGATCGTGGGAGTGCAGGCGACGGCGGCCCGGATGAGCCAGGAGACAGTGGCCGCGCAAGAGATGCTGACCCGTTTCGCCGCGTGGCAAGGCCGGGCGCCGGAATCGGTGGCAGCGGACACGACCTACGGGAACGGAGAGTTCTTGCAGTGGTTGGCGGATCGCGGCATCACTCCCTACATGCGAACCCGCGACAGTATCCACCGAAAGAGGAGTCCATTCTTTGGTCCCGAGCGTTTCACTTACGAACCGGAACAGGATCGCTATCTCTGTCCCGCTGGTCAGCCGCTGAACTACGGCGGCCAGAGTCATCGCAACCATTCCTGGACCTACATCGGGACACGGAAACGGTGTGGCCCATGCGCGCTCCGCCCGCAATGCACGAGTGCGGCTTTCCGATGCCTGGTCATCCACCAGCACGAACCGGCGCGGCAACGCGCACGGGAGCTAGTCGGCACACCTGAGTTTGCCCAGGCACAACGGCAGAGAAAGAAAGTGGAGGCGTTGTTTGCCGAACTGAAGAATCAGATTGGAGTACGCCGCTTGCGTCTCCGCCGATTGAAGTTCGTACGCGAACAATTCTTCCTGGCAGCAGCGGCGCAGAACATCAAGCGATTGGTGCGCTTCCTCAGTCCACCGACAACGCCACAGGCTCTCACCACCTAGAACAAATGAAGAGAACAAACTCAGTAGCACTTCCCCAGCCGCACGAGATCGGCCCAAGCACTTACTTTTTCAACAGCCACGCCTGTTAACGCCAATCAATTTGAAGATTCCTTATCTCGCAGGTAAGCTGCTTCGCTTGAAACTCCTCGTTTCGTTCGGTATATTCATCAGTTTTCTGTTTCTGACATTGGCACAGTTCAGCCAAATTCCTCGATATGACTGAATGTGCGCTCGTCCTGTTCGGATAATGCACTTGCCCTGAACTTGAGAGTTCGTGCAGTTTGGAATTTTGCTTTACCCGGAGGCATATCAGGCAGCAGGCCTATCACCCTCGGTTGGTCGGCACAAGGCGAATATCCCACCGTCAAAGCCATATCGGCCCCCTCGTCGGCGAGATGAGCGAGGTGAATCGCTCGTTCCGTATGCAACAGGGCGGAATCCGCGAGAAAGATGCTCCCTGCGTCAGTGAGTTCAATACCCCGCCGTCGGTCGCAGCTGAAGAGTCGAAATCCATGTTCCTCTTCAATTTCGCTGATCTGTTTGCTGAGAGCAGGGTGGGGTAGTGTGTAACCGGAATGCTGCCCGCGTGAAGTTCATTTCCTCGGCCAACACAACGACTGCGAGGAGGTGACGAACTTCAACTCTGGGGAACATGGCTCACGCTACCTTCCCTGTACCAGACAGTTTCATCGAGCTCTTTGCGCTGATTAAAGGTGATGCATTGGATCGCAAGCCGCGAGTTCACAATCTATTAACATGCTCGAAGGCAAGTCCAGATGCCTCGTCCAACAACCACCTACTGTTCCGCTGTGCGTCCAAACTCGCTTGGACGACGAGGGTCAAGATCCACCGCCTGCACCCTGCCGTCCGGCTCGCCGTTTGATTCACGAATCTAATTGTTAAAAGTGAATAACTTTTGTCCAAGAACTCCGGCGGCACATAGAACTTCGCGCCTCGGCGCATCGGACGAATACGTTTTCCTCCTTCGCTGTGTCTCTTTAGAGTGTTCCGCTTGGGACCATAATGCGGTCAGATATTTCGGGCAAGTCAGACAAAACAGGGTCGAAGGTCGCGAACCTCCGCAACTTCCCACAGGGTAACATTTTCGATGGCAAGAATATCGAGTGAACCTTGGATTTTCGGGCGTACGCGATGACAAAACACCTGAAACTTTGTTGAGATTCCATGCATTTGACGGAAACCAAAGCCTGAGTCGGTTAGGGTCTGACAAGACTGCGAGAAAATGAATAATGTGACATCTCGGCGCGTGGAGGTGCCACGCGTCTCCTTTATGTCATTGAAGCAAGATGAATTAGATACGCGCAACGGTTGCGGAAACCGCTGGCTCCCAGCGGTCTTTCACGAACTGGACAATCGAGCATATCCAGTTCTCTTCCGTAGCCGTACCTTAAGCGCGAATTTGGAACAAACCGCTTCCGCGCTAGTCGGCCCTCCGCAACACTCCCACGATCCCGATAATCGCCATATCGCAGGAACGCAGCCGTCGAGAAGCCCAGTACGCCTTTTACGGAGTCACCAAATCTGCACACGACTCTCAGGATTGAGATAGAGTTTCTCGCCCGCCATCACATGGAAAGCTGAATGCCAAGCATCTGAATTCCGCACTTCGATGTTCACGCGGCAACGTAAACGCCTCCCATGCCTGAAGTGTTGTCATTGGTGTCAGGTTGTACAAAGCTGCGATCCGAGGGATTGCGGTTTTTTCGACGACGATGAACTTTTCTTCGTCACCGAGTCCCGCGGCAGTTAGAAATTCGCTCCACGCAAAGTCCCCCACGCTGGTCTCAAGCTGTTGCAAAGGGTTGCAAAGTCATAGGATTGTACGTTTTCGCAGAATCCCGTTCTTGCTCACGATCCCAACTAGCCTCGGCAATGCTGGTCTCAAACTGCAGGATCTCTTCCGCGCGCTCGGGTGGCCTAGGCCAGCTGGCTAATGCAAGAAGCTTCGTGATGTAAGTCTTATAGCTATTACGTTGGGGTGCGTAACTCGCATCAAGATAGTAGCCGCGATCGGGTAGGCCCAGAACTGGCTGACTGATTTGAATGGCATAGTGCTCAGGGTCCATGATATCGGCCGAAATATCTAGGTGGAAGATACTGCCAAGGAAGCTAGCATTCTCTCCGCCCATCAGTGCGGCAAGAGCATTTCGCGAACTCGCTCCTTGAATCGACTTCAACTCCAGCACGAGCGGCGTGATGCCAAGATGCTCAATCGCCGACTCGTCCATGAAGGCCGCGTAGTAGTCTCCAGCCATACGCCCAACGGAACCAACTCTACCCTGCGGCGCCGCAGCTTCCAGCAGCGCGCGTACTTTCGCCTCTGCAGCATCCGTCAAAACTGAGCCTGTCGAATAGCGGGACCGATCGACCGATCTGGGGGAATTACCAGCTGATCCAGATAACGTCCGTCGGCATAGCGGAAGAAGTTATCTCCAGGTCGGACCGCAGTGTCCCGCCCACTCAAGTCAAGGCCCCCGGCTCCAAATGCCGATCGATCAGCAGAGCTCCTCCCTGCTTGACCGACCGCGGACTGGAACGTGGCAAAGCAGCAAAGCAACAATAGAAACAAAGAGGTTCTTGTCATTGATTTTCTTTCAATGCATTCTGAATCTTTGTGACGGTTGTGTCCCGGCTGCCTTTGTTTGGGATCGCCTCCGCCGCCTGCAATGCCTGCTGAAGTGCGCGACGAGATTCATCCGTTTGTCCTTTTTGCCTCAATGCGCGCGCCTTGATCTGTAGCAGCCATGCTCGTCCAACCGCACCTGGTTCGCGGGCCAAACCGCGATCACAGGCCGCGATCGTCTCGTCATAGTGTTTTGCTGCGAACTCCATCTGGGCGAGGCGGAGAGAGGGAATGTAATTGTTCGGCATCGCGCGCTCGGACTCGGTCAGAGCCGGCAATATGCGCGCCGGGTCGCCGAAGATCTGTACATTCTCCACGCGTGCAATATCTAACGCGGACCGTTCGTCGTCACTAGATGGTTTTATCGCGTCGAGCTCGGCCAGCCAGCGATCGCCCCACTTAGCGGCTCCCGCATTGTCATGGCGTGCGACCGATATGTACATAAGGGTCCGGTAGATCGAGTCACGATGGTCGCGGACCGTTATGGACAACGAGAGCGCTTCCTCTGCGAGCGGCTTCAGTTTCCCGAGTTCCGCCTCCGCCCAAGGCGCAGGATCGGTCGAGGCGACGCACCACATGCCCGAGACGACGGTCCGTACGAATATCACGTCTCGATTCATAGGGGCCGCTTCGGTTGCCGCGGTTTCGGCGCATTTCTGCCATTGTCTGCTGTCTTCCAGCGCCTGGACGAGTGACGCCTCGACGAGTTCGCGCTGCGGCCAAGTGGCGGGGGCCAGACGAAGCGCTTCCTCATAGGCCTTGGCTGCATCCGCCGGTTGCTGGGCGAGGAGAGCATCGCCTCGCGTTAGCGACGCGACGGCAGGCGTTTGGCTTTTTGCAAGTACGCCGCTTTTTCCCCGCTCGAGGAATTGTGTGAGTTCCGCCAAGGACATGGCGCCGGGTTGCATGGCGACAACATGTTCGTCCTGCGGATCGATCACAAAGAACGTAGGTGTAGACTCCGCGCCGTACTTAGTCATAAAAGCGCGATTTTCAGCCTCATCGTAACTGAGCTCAAGCCAGACAAACTGTCCGGCGTACCTGGCAAGGTCGGCGTGAGCCAACAGGTCTCGCATCAGGTGACACGTGGATCACCATGGAGCCCAAACTTCGACAAAAATCGGCAATTTCCGTTGCTTCGCTTCAGCCAGAGCTTTAGGGTAGTTGTCGTTGATAAACGGCAGGCCAGTCGTTGTCGCCCCAAATGTAGTGCTGACAAGGGTAAGAAATAGAATTGCTATTGACAGCTTGATCTTCATTCGATTCTCCCGAAATCCGAGAAAATTCAGCAATACTCTCGAGTGCCCGGCTCTGAGGAAGACGCACACGAGTCTTGACGATAGCGGAGAGACTGGACTTAGTAAAGATCCAGATCATGGTGTGTCAATGGTACCAGCGTGCTCTTCCTTCTTCAATACCGAGCAGGCTGCCGAAAAAAGCGTGCGACTTAGAACCTCTCTCAGTCTCGCGATTTTGTGACTCGCAGAACTCTTTCTCACAAGCTCTCTAAGACTGACAGCGAACTGCGTCTGCAAGGATTCACGATTATTCCTAATCTAATGCCGATGAGGGTCGTAGGTCGCTTTGACATGGCATTGGCACACTGGATCCATTGATTGATGTGAATCTGGATCTTTACTAGATCCAATATAGCCAGCTATGCTGGACAGGTCGAATGAAAGGAACGTTATGCCTGCGTTGCCGAAAACCAACTCTCCTGTGACCGAGGTTACGGCTGCTGACCCCAGGGATGCTCAGAGACACTTCGAACGATTGTTGTCGCTTGAAACGGACTGCTGGGACGTGCATGCCGCAATCACCGGAGAACATCCCGATTTCGTCATCCTCGATGTTCGGGGCCCAGCTCTCTATGCTACCGGTCATGTTCCCGGTGCGATCAATCTTCCGCACGGACGGATCAATGAGCGCAACTTGGCGCAGTTCCCCGCCGAAATGCTGTTTGTCGTGTACTGCGGTGGGCCACATTGTAACGGCGCCGATCGAGGTGCGGCGCGACTCGCTAACCTAGGGAGGAAGGTAAAAAAGATGATTGGAGGAATCGAGGGCTGGAAGGACGAGGGCTTTAGCCTAACGTCGGATGAAGGAAAAGAACATCAGGCGTGATTCGCAAGGCCGAAGAAGCCACGACACTCCGCCTAGCGCGTATTTACTCTGGCAGAAGTTTCGTTTGAACGCCGCATTTTGTTGGTTTCTACAAATGAAATCGATACTCAAGTTCGATCTGCATCAGAAGCGGTTTCGCGTGGTTGCGAACGAACGAGGGATGTCGAATGAGCTGACGACGTTCGAATACGGGGCGAAAGATGATTTGGTCCTCGGTTCTTATCACGGCGGACCGATTCTCATGGGTCAGATCATCGGAATGGCATGCAACGACGATACTTTGGACCTGCGTTTCCAGAGTGTGGCCCTGGGCGGCGAGTTGAAGTCTGGATGGTCGCGCGCAACCGTATCGATGAAGCTCGACAGTCAGCTCGTCATGTCGTTCGAGTGCTCGTGGCTACTCTCGGACCACGGGACGTGTTCCTATTCCACCCATGTGGAGGTGCAATGACATCGCGGCCGATGATCGCATTAGCGACCTGTCGTCGCCTTGCAGACCTCAACGCGGACGATAGGCTGCTGGCCGCGCAGCTTGAGCAAGCCGGCTTCGCAACCAAGCCCATCGTCTGGGATGATTCGGAACAGACGCTGGACAATGTTGTGGCCGTCATCGTTCGCAGCTGTTGGGATTACCAGTTCAGGCCCAAGCAATTCCTTAGCTGGGCTGAGGGGATTACATCGAGCGGAGTGCAACTATTCAATCCCGTAGCGACTCTGCGCTGGAACCATGATAAGCGGTATCTCCGCGAGTTGGCATCCCTTGCTGTGCCTGTGCCCGAGACTGCGTGGTTCGAGCCAGGTACATCCGCGGTTTTGGAACAGGTAATGGAGGATTATGGGTGGAAAAAGTCAGTCTTGAAACCGGCCGTTTCGGCAACCGCGTGGAACACGTTTCTCGTAACGCAAGCCAGCGCGGCTTCGCTCCGAACAAAATTCGACGAAATGCTTGCGTCAGGCGCTGTGATGATGCAGAGGTTTATAGAAAACATAACGACTTCCGGTGAATGGTCCTTCATCTTCTTTGGTGATCAGTTCAGCCACGCTATCTTAAAGCGTCCGCAGGGCGGTGACTTCCGCGTACAAACAGAATTTGGTGGAACTATCGAGCGGAATATCACCCCTCCTCCAGTTCTGATAGAAGAAGCCCGAACGATCCTCAACAATGTGAGCGTGCAATGGCTGTATGCACGTGTCGACGCCGTCGACGTAGCAGGGCACCTCTGTTTGATAGAGATTGAATTGATCGAGCCGGCACTTTTTTTACATAGCAGCCGGACAGCCGCTAAATTTGCCTGTGCAATCGCTTCGGCGGTTGTGCAATCCTGAAATTCAGAATATCAGCAGCTGCAGCGGCTGGGGATTAAGCTGCCCGATCTCGCGCCAACGCACGAATTTCTCCCTGTCAATATAATTGGCGATTTTGTGTTTGTTTCCGGCATGCTCCTTTCGATCACGGAGAATTCCTGTACCGGGGCAAGATCGGCCGCGAGTTTGATGTGGAGGCAGGAAAGTGTGCGGCGCAAAGTGCAGTGCTGGGCTGTTTGGCGTCACTTCAGCACGCCCTCTCGTCACTGGATAAGGTCCGCCAGATCGTGAAGCTGAATGGCTATGTGAACTGCACACCAGAATTCCATGACCTGCCACTGATCACCGATGCAGCCTCGACTCTCACTCGTCGGCATCTTCGGCGATTCAGGGCGGCACGCGCGGACGACGGTGGGCGTTTCCAGCCTGCCTGCCGACGTTGCAGTGGAGATCGAGCTCATCGCCAGAGTTGAAAGTCGTCAACCTCTTGGCTGAGGGTAAAAAGTGCAACGCGAGACGCCGAAGAAACTTGCAGGTCTAATTCGCTGGTTAAGCCGGAAACAGCTCACACGAAAGTGCCTGGGGATGGCTCCGGGACCTCCCTTCGGCTCCGACCATGCTGGGTGGGGGTGCTAGCGGTTGGCGGCGTGGTACTCGTCAACACTTTGGCTCGGGACCCCTGACGTGTCGAATCGAAACCTAACCATCAATTGCCGCAGAGTGTTCGTGTGCAGTTCACAGGAGAAATAGTCGAATCATGGTCACATGTTTTCTTCGTTACGAGATTGACACCAAAAAGATTGCGGAGTTTGAGCACTACGGACGGCTGTGGGTCCGTCTGGTCAATAAAAACGGTGGGAAGCACCACGGATGCCTATTGCCCTCTGAGGGCTCGAACGACGTGGCTTTGGCGTCCTTCACGTTCCCCAGCCTGGCTGCTTACGAGGAGTACCGGCTAGCGGCTTTGAGCGATCCCGAGTTCCAGGCAGCTTATGCTTATGCCAATGAGACGAATTGTATTCGCCTCCTCGAGCTGTCGATCTTTCGGCCCCTGTCTGAATAGCGGACTCCGCTGGTTGCAAAAGATCGGAGACCTGTCACCGATGGCCTGGAGAGACTCAGAACAGTGTGCCGGATGCCGGACCGCTCTGCGCCGGTACAGGCTCTGGGAGGAATCACATTGGCTAATGCACGCCAGTGTATAGCTGCCGGAGCCAGCGGCATAGCCGCTATTCGCATGTTCCAGGAAAATGATGTCGCGAAGGTAGTTCGGCACTTACGCGGGATCGAGCTTCTCTGAATCTATAATCGGTCACGGCAATATATAGACCACAGACTCAAATTGAAAGGAGCGAACATGCAGGAGACGCCACAACAGTACACTCATCGCCTTCTGGGCCATATCGAGGGTAAAGACCCTTTGAAAGTGCAACGCGGGACGCCAAAGAAACTTGCCGGTCTAATTCGCGGGTTGAGCCGAAAACAGCTCACACGAAAGCCGGCTCTGGGTAAATGGTCAATCAGCGAAATTCTGGCCCACCTGGCGGATACCGAGATCGTGGTTGGTTGGCGGCTGCGTCACATCTTGGGCAACAATGGCGCTCCTGTCCAGGCATACAACCAGAATGTCTGGGCTGAAACTTTCGACTACGCCCACCGCGATGCCAAAGAGTCCATGGAATTCTTTCAGGTACTGCGTGCCCGCAACTTGGCCATGCTCAAAGCGCTGCCTAAGGAGTTGTGGGAGAACTATGGCATGCATCAGGAGCGAGGCAAGGAATCAATTGCCCATCTTGTCAGGTTGTATGCCGGACACGACCTGAACCATCTGGGGCAGATGGAGAAGATCGTGGAAGGCGGTAGTTAGCAAAATAGGAAAATTCAGCATCAATTATTTCCAAACCATTCTTCTTTACGGCCGAACCTGTTGGCGAAAGCCGATGCACTGAATCCCTTGCCCAGGTCCCCCATTAACGCGACGATGGCAGCGGCAAGCACTGTTCGCTCCCCGCCCTGCAGCAAGCGCATTTACGAGCGCCTCCAGGGGAGGAATATCCTATTCGACTCGGAGTTTTACCATCAGCGCTTCTTCAAGAGCTGGAAGGTTACTGACTTCGTCCGCGCTCCGGCGCGCATATTGCCGGCTCTGATCGAGTCCGAGCGCGCGATGCCGAACAATTACATCGCCTCTCTACGCCTCGCGCAGATGGAGATCGCAGCAAACACTACGAAGAAACGATCGCGGCCTGTGATCGTGGTCTAGCTCGCGGACCAGGTGCGAATGGACAAGCATGGCTGCTACAGATCAAGGCACGCGCATTGATGCAGAAAGGACAAACGGATGAAGCTCACCGCGCACTCCAGCAGGCATTGCAGGCGGCGGAGGCGATCCAAAACAAAGGCGCCCGGGACATAATCATCCCAAGGATTGAGAATGCTTTGAAAGAAATTAGGCTATGTTTACCCACCGGATCGATGACGTGGTTCAGATGAAAATCATCCGCTCTTTATCCTTATCCTTAGCAGTCTTTCTCGCTCTGCAGCTTGTCTATGCGCAGGTACCAGGTGAGACGGTGCAGCCGCAGCCATCGGCTTTCGAGCAGAAGCTGCGTGAGGTCCTTTTGTACGAACCATTGCGACGTTTCGTCGACCCGGTAGTCCTCTGGACACGGCGGGGGGAATTCTGGTTCCAGTGGTTGGTTTCAATCTGGATCTTTACTGGACCCGGTGCATCCCTTTACGCTCAACACGAACGAAAGGGATGGCTATGCCACTGCATCGAGGATGCGTCGAGACGCGTATAAGGATGTCTTCGGGGCGCTGGCCCACCCTGCGCGGCGCCGCGTGCTGCTCGCGGTCTATTTCAATGGATGTGCGATGACCGCCGGAGAAATTGCAGCGCTGTTTGCGCATGCATGGCAGACCACGACCCGGCATCTTCAGGTTCTTGAGGCCGCCGGTCTCTCACGCACGAGAGGCAGGGTAGGATGCGTATTTATTGCATCGAGCGAAAGCGATTGGCGTTGGTGAGCGATTGGCTGGCGCACTTTCAATACCCGGTGAGACACCGTACAGGAGGGAAACAAGATGTCCGCAACAAAAAAAACAAGAGTCATCAAGGCGAAGCCGCCAAAGCGCGAAGCGCCTGACGACGTGCCGCAGTTCTTCAGGCTCAACGTGGAGGTCGGCGATCTCGACGCGGCGACCTCGTTCTATACAAAGTTGCTTGGTGTACAAGGGCGGAAGCAGCCGGGACACCGATGCTACTTCGACTGTGGGCCGGTAACCCTGCAAGTGCTGGATGTTTCCTCGGAGAGCCAGCCGCATCCAGCGGCAAAGTCCTTGTACTTTACGGTCAAGAATCTAGAGGCAGTATTCGATCGCGCCCAAGCGCTGAGCTGTCTGTCGCGCGAGGAAGTTCACGATGCACCGGGAGGCGGCATCGTGGTGCGCCCCTGGGGCGAACGATCGTTCTATGCCGAGGATCCCTGGGGAAATCCTCTTTGTTTGGTAGAAGAGGGAACCGTTTACACCGGGTAGCGACTCCGGCACTGCACACAGGTCCGTTTAGGAGGAACAAATGATTTTTGGCGCTCACGTAATTCTCTACAGTAAGAACGCCGAGGCGGACCGCGCATTTTTCCGCGATGTCCTCGGTTTCAAATCCGTCGATGCGGGTCATGGCTGGCTGATCTTCGCCCTGCCCCCCGGAGAAGCCGCAGTACACCCATCCGATGGGAGTGGCACCCAGGAAGTCTATTTCATGTGCGACGACCTGAAGTCCGAAATGGCATCCCTCGCGAAGAAGAACGTTGAGTGCTCTGAGGTTCAGGAAGCACGATGGGGTTCCATTACGAAGATGCGGCTTCCCGGTGGAGGGAAAGTCGGCCTTTATCAGCCTAAGCATCCTACGGCCTTAGGCTTGAAATGAAGCGTCGTCAAAATGACGGACACTACCTACCCACCAATTGCCTCAGAACCTTGTCATGCAGAGTCCACCGCGGCATTGCCCAAATTGCGCCTTAAAAAACCGTGTGGCCAACACCCGGCATGTGATCGCAAATGTTCACTCAGGCACCGACAATCTTCACCGCGCTGGATGTCCCCAGCTTGGCATGGGCTATCGGTCACGAAGGCACTCACATGATCGTGGGACCCAGTGGGGCGAATTGGACAAATATGACCCTCCGCACTGAACACGCGGAACTCATACCAGGGGACGTTCAGCTCCGGCCGGAACAGCCCGAACACCTCCGAAACGATTCCCAACTCGAATGTGCCCATGCCGTCATACGCCATGGCGGCAAGCTTTCGCGGATCGCGGAGCGCCATGGCAGGATTTTAGCGCATATTGGCATTTATGCCTCTCGACCCCGGTCGCCCAGGCGAGCGAAAGTAATGCCATGACCGCCCTCGAACACTTCGAACAACTGCTCGAATTCGAAACCGACTGCTGGGATGTCCACGAGGACCTGAAATCCGGCATGCCCGATTACGTCATCCTGGATGTCCGCAGCCCGGAAGCTTATGCCGCCGGCCACGTCCCCGGAGCCATCAACCTGCCCCACGGCCGAATCGTCGAGCGCAACCTCGCCGCATTCCCTGCCGGCGTCGCCTTCGTGGTCTACTGCACCGGCCCCCACTGCAACGGAGCGGATAGAGCGGCAGTGCGCCTCGCGCGCCTCAATCGAAAAGTGAAGAAGATGCTGGGGGGCATAGCGGGGTGGAAGTGGGATGGGTTCGAGTTTAAGAAGTCAGAAGTCAGGAAACTGGCAACTTGGAGGGCAGCAAGATTGCAATTCGGGCTTGAGCCTGGATACGTTCAAGTGCCGGTCTAAAGACCAGACAACCATGATGGGGACAGAAACAAGTCAAGCCGAGGACTCCCGGTACGTTCGCCTGCTGAAGCAATTCGGAGAAGCATGGAATGCTGGGGACATTGACGAGCTCATGAGCATGATGACGGACGATTGTGTTTACTGTGCTTCGGTCGGACCCGAGCCAGGAACGACGTATGTGGGCTGGGAAGCAGTTCGAGAGGGGTTTTTAGCGATGTTGGCTTTTGATTCAGGTGGTGTGTCTCGTGCTGGCCGGGTGTTCATTGCAGGCAGCGTTGGTGTCAGCGAGTGGTCTTATGTATTTCGAGCCGGACCCGACACCGATTTTGAGGTCCGCGGGTGCGACATCTTTGAATTCCGTAGCGACCGGATTTCCCGTAAGGACGCGTTCAGGAAGTCATTTTCCGGACCCGAGGAGGATGCCGATGGCCGAGAAAGTTGAATTCATGCGTTTGGTAACCATTGCCGCACATGTGGAACACGCCAGAAGGTCTGCCGGCGGCACCTGACGAAGAGATCCAACCGTCAAAAGCCACCAGTTGGTGAAATGAACACAGATGAGACTTCAGACGCAAGCTGTGCATGTCTGCCACGAGGTGGATACGGCCTCCGGCGCCATTGCTAAGCCGATTAACCTGTCCGTCACGTTTGAACGTGACACCGATGGCAGCTATCCACGCGGGTACTTCTATTCCGGCAAAGGCAATCCGAATCGCAACGGATTGGAAGCTGCGTTTGCGGCGCTTGAGGCCGGAAGAGTAGCGGTCGCATTCGCCTCTGGGTGTTCGGCCATCACGGCAGTCCTGCGGCCGCTAAAGCCCGGGGACCACGTCATCATTCCTGACGATGTCTTCCAAGGCACAGTCCGTATCCTGCGCGAGGTCTTGTCAGAGTGGCAGATCACATACAGTGCCATAGATCTTAGCCGCATGGCGTCAGTGGGGCCCGCCTTCCGACCGAATACGAAACTGGTGTGGATGGAGACGCTGTCGAATCCATTGCTGAAAGTCACGCAGCTGAAGGAAGTCTCCGATATTGCGCATAGCCACGGTGCGCTCAGCGTTGTGGACAACAGTTTCGTCACACCTATATTTCAGCGAGCAAATCTTGAGGCACGGCGCCTTGAGTTCCGTGATGTCGAGATCGTTGACGACGAGCCTTCGGGGGAGACGATTCTCGAGATTGAAGTGCGCGGAAAACGGGGATTCGGATATTGCAAGAGTATGCCGGGTGCAGTGAGTCCATTGGAGCGACTTAGAAGCAGACTCCGTCCGAGGCGGGTTGAGAGAGCGCGTGCCCCCAGCGAAGTGTCCGACAATTCTGATGTCCTCGGGAAGGAATGGCGCACGCCCGAACCGACGGACCTCATTTTTCCCAAATGGCAGAGCGAGCTCTTCAAGACCATCACTTGAGGAGGAGAATCTTCGGTCCGACAGAGACGGCCGACCGCGTACTGCGTACAGCCTACGGCACACATATATCAGCATGCGGTTGATGGAGGGAGCCAACATCTATCAAATCGCTAAGAACTGTCGCACGAGTGTCGGAATGATCGAGAAGTATTACGGGGTGCATATCAAGAACTCGCTTAACGCCGCTGCCATCAATGTGGTCCGCTCGGGTAAAGACGAGATGGCGGAAGAAGAGATATGAGCGCAACAACACATTGCTGGCTCTTCTTCCGAAATCGTGCTTGCCTTCCCCGATAGCGGTATCGACACCCACTCTATTAGGTTATTTTGAGGCATGAGGCGCCATAGCCTCGTATATTAGGTTTATGTTGCCCCTATTCTCACTAGGCGAACAGATCGCCATCAAGCGCAAGGAACTCGGCCTGACGAAGCCCACGCTTGCAAAAAAAGCTAGGGTCGGACTCTCCACGCTCGACGCCCTGGAAAACGGACGGATGGGCGAACTGGGATATTCCAAGATCACCAATATTCTAGCGGCGCTGGGGATGGAGCTGAAGCTGCAGCAAGCAAGAGCGAGCCGGCCGACGCTTGAAGAGCTCATGGAAGAGGCACGGGCTGATGACGGTCTGGACCGACGCCGCTGACCAATTATAGTCCGCACGGAATGGCGGTTGTCCTGCCGGCACGTTTCCTTTCAGGGAGCCCATGTCCACATTTTCTTGTCGTCCATTAGTAATGGACATGGCATAATAATGGACGCTATGCGAGTTGAATCTCCATTGACCCCTTTTCTAGAGCAGCTCCGGACCCTGCACTTCATCAGCGATCTGGATTTCTCTCCGAAGAACCTTGGCCGCGATCAAGGAATCGACGGCACCCTCAAGGTGCGCACTCCCAAAGGAACTTACTCCTTCCTCGTGGAACAGAAGCGGTCGTATCTGGACCGAGGGATACTCAATGCCCTCGTCGCTCATGCCAAACTCTATGCAAGAGTACATCGCAAGCCCCTCTTGCTGTTGGCACGCTACATCCCCCGGCCTTCTGCCGAGCGATTGATCGAATCACGAATAAACTTTGTGGACCAAGCTGGCAACATGCACCTCGTGCTCGGTCAAAACTATGAGCGTACGATCATCGGAAACAAAGAGAATGCCGTTTCAAAAGAAGGCAAGAGGGTCAGCCCCGCAATCGCTCAGTTGTTGTTCACCTTTGCCACGAAGGAACTAGCGGGAAGCTGGTCCGTGCGTCAACTGGCTGAAGCGTCCGGATTGAGCAAAAGCAATGTTGCGAAGGTTCGACAGCAGTTGGTCGAGCGCGGAGTACTGCGAGAATCGGGGCACTGCTTTGATATCAGCGACAAATCGCGATTACAGGACGAGCTGTTGAGAGGATATGAGTTCGCTCTGCGTCCGAAACTTCTAATCGGGCGTTTCCGGTCCTCCGACAGAGACCTAGACGACATGCTCGCTAGCGTCCGAAAGCCTTTTGCAGACCTATCAATTCGGTGGTCGGTAACTGGCGGGCCGGCTGCTCAGGCTCTCCAGAAGTTTTATCGAGGGTTGGAACTGCCAATCTTCGTCGACTCGTTCCCTGACCAACTTCGTCGTCAGTTGCGGATCATTCCTGACAAGGCAGGGCCACTCATTTTTCTGCGTTCCTTCGGTACCATCCCGTTTTGGCGAGAAATCGAGCCGTTCCCTCTCGCGCATCCGTGGTTGATCTATGCCGAGCTGATGTATTCTTTCGATCCGAGAGCGCACGAAGCGGCGGAAGAACTCAAACGCGAGTTCCTCTCCTGAGCAATGCCCGAACTTACCGACAACCAAATCGCTGACCTCCGAGTCCTGCAACACCGTTGTGCGGCCCTTGGAGCGGAGCTTGTAATCATCGGGGCCATTGCGTACCAGATACATTTTCCAGCGGAGTCCCGGCATACCGGAGACATCGATTTCGCCGTCGCCTTGGACCTTGACGAATTCGCAGAGCTGGAACGTCGACTTCTTGCAGACGGCTGGGTCCGTTTCGCAAACCGTGAGCACCGATGGCGGAGCGCCCAGGCAACGATCCTGGACCTGATCCCAGCTGGACCCAAGCTTCGGGAAGCCAAGCGGATCACATGGCCCATTAGTCAGTTCACGATGAGTCTGGTGGGATTCGACCACGTATTCGCGACCGCTCAGCCGGTTCAACTTGCTCCAGATCTCACGCTGAAAGTGATCTCATCGACGGCGCTGATGCTGCTGAAAATCGTCGCGTTCATGGACGATCCGCAGCGGCGAGTCAAGGACCTGGATGACATACGAGGTCTCCTTGTGCAATATGAAGCTGACAGCAAGCGGATCTTTTCGGACGTAGTGATAGATGCCGCGCTCCAGGACTATGGACTGGCTCCCGCCTTTCTGATGGGTCTCGACCTGCGTGCGCTTTGCGCGGACGACGAAGTACAGATTGTCCACGCGTTTCTCGAAGCGATGAATGAAGCCAATCCAGCGTGGATGACGTTCGTCCGTGCCAGAGGCGTCGGCGACCATGTCGAGGAAGACGCTCGCGCCCAGATCGACACCTTCAGACAAGGTTTTGATCGGAATGTGTGAAAGGCAGCAAAACAATGCTCCGGTATGGACGTAAATAGGCGACAGGGGACTAACGAGGGACCGGGGACTAGTTGGGGACTAGGGACTAAACGAGGGACTGAGGTGCGTTTCTTGCGCGTACTTACAGGTGCTTAGGTGTCATCCGTGCGCTTGTAAGTTGTTTGGTATCAATTTCCCTTTGAACTCATAACCCAAAGGTCGGTGGTTCAAATCCACCCCCCGCAACCAACGCAATCAGAAGGTTACGTTCAATTGGGCAATTATGACGACTGTCCAAAACTGTTTGATAAGGGGAACTGGCTCACAGTTCCCCTTATTTATTGGTCTAAAGATCAAGCATGATCCACGTTGGGGCATGGTCGCTCGCGTTTTCCTGCCCACGCGCCCATCGGTCAACACCGCCGTCGACCAACTGGTTCGACAAATTCGGCGAGAGCAGAAAGTGATCAAGGCGCATGCCTTTGTCCTTCTGCCACCGTTCGAATTTGTAATCCCAGAAGGTCCAGAGCGGCCCGTTCGGATGTAGCTTCCGCATGGCGTCAGTCCAGCCTTGAGCCAGCAAACGCGCAAAGGCCTGGCGGCTCGCGGGTTGGATTAACGCGTTGTTATCCAACGATCGAGTCGGATAAATGTCCTGCGGTGTCGGCACGACATTGTAGTCACCGGCCAGCACCACGGGTGCGCCACTCGCCATGAGTTCGGCGGCGTGGTCAATCAGGCGCTCAAACCAGGCCAGCTTGTAGTTGAATTTCGGTCCAGGCTGCGGATTCCCATTGGGAAGGTAGATGGAAGTGATCAGCACTCCCTGAACCGCCGCTTCAATGTAGCGCGCTTGCTGATCTTTTTTATGATCTCCGGAATTTCCCGGCAAACTTGTTCGAGTCACGACAGGAACATGGTTTCGCGCGAGAATGGCAACCCCGTTCCAGGAGCGCTCTCCTTGCCAGACCGCTTCGTACCCGAGAGTCCGAAGGGCATTCACGGGAAAGGCTTCCTGCTCGGCCTTGAGCTCTTGGAGACTCACCACGTCCGGTTCAGCTTTCGCTAACCAAGACAAGAGGTTGTCGAGCCGCTTGTTGATGTTGTTAATGTTGAAGGTGGCGACTTTCACCAGTACCTTTTTGTCCCTGTGCTTTCTGGGTGTCCCCAAAATGAATAAACGAGTTCGTTATTCGGGCTCGCATTATTGTACCGGTGGAAAGCGGAGCCCATAAGCGCTTACTCAATGGCTGGAGATTAGACGGTGGCCCACCTTGCAAGGGGAGAAGGATTAAGCGTCGTATAATCTGGTGCGCGCAACTAGGAAGCAGAACGTATGAACGTACAAGAACAAATCAGGAAGCATATTACCAGCCAACCGGAGCCAAAACGCAGTGACATGCGAGAGTTGCATCGGCTCACCCTTCAAGTGTCACCAGAATGCAAATTATGGTTTTTCGATGGTAAAGTCAGCACAAATCATACTGTTTCCAACCCTACGATTGGATATGGATTTCACACAATAAAATATGCTAATGGAAAAAGTAGAGAGTTTTTTAAAATTGGTGTGAGCGGAAACAAAACCGGAATCTCTGTCTATATTCTTGGTCTCAAAGATAAGAAGTACTTAGCCAAAACATATGGAAAAAAACTAGGCAAGGCGAGCGTGACCGGATATTGCATTCGGTTTAAAGCTCTAAATGATATAAACATCGATACGCTTGAAGCGGCAATACGAGATGGGCTTGCAGCTCAGAATGAAAAAGGCAAGCTGATGAAATAATTCCACTGTTAAAGGCAAGCAGTTATCGATGTAAAGGTGGGCCACCCACCCTTCGTTTTTGGAAGGGTGGGCACCACGACCGCATCCCGCTTGGGATTTCGGCTTATCGCTTCCGGCTGGATAATGTAACGGATGATTACACCGTTTTCTACGTCACAATCAAAATCCTGCGCTAGAGACATTCGTCATGCCCACCCTTGAAAACTCAAGGGGTGGGGCAGCCATCTTTAGCAGGGTGCGCCACCCCCACCCCATCTAGATACTCAATAACAAACAAGGAAAGCTCCAGGTAGTGGTGCAGTTTGAGCAAAAATCTCAAAACTTGTCATTCCGAGGCCAGGTTTATCGGCCGAGGAATCTGCTTTTTCTCAACAGCGCCACAGAGTCGGGTGGCCCACCTTTACGTTCTTTGTAAAGGTGGGCCACCCGTCCAGGTCGATGCAGAGCCTCGTAACAATATGGAAATTGCTGCGGAAGTGGCGATAGAGTTAGACGAGGAGATTTCTATGTCGAGCCAAAAAGTGGTGTTGGGGTTATATCCTGAAATGCCAACGCCCGGAGCACTTGGTGCCGTCACGTGGCCCGAGAAGGTAGAAGAAATAAAACAACTTGAGAAAGAGCGATCCCCACGCCTTTGGGAAGTTAGGGCAGTACTTGTCCGATCATGTGCCGTTGGCCGGCAATCTGGGTGAGACTCTTAAAGAGAGTCGGGGTGCATGGCCTATACGTGAAACCGGAGGAAAACCCACTGTGGATCTATTTGCATGCCGGTGGACGGCGAGCAGTGTACTACGGGCTTTTCAACGATCCGTCAGGAAGACTAGATTACATAACCGTGAAAGTTCAAACTCGATTGCCTTCCAACGCAATCATGCTGGCCCGCGGGCCGCTGAATGCTTTGCTCGATGTGATGGTGCGCAACAATCCCATGCCCCTCATCATCCAGAGACTTGATCTTATTTCGCCCAGGAACGGAGAAGTGTTGCTTTCGGAATGCCTGATTCCTGAATCGCGCGGAGTTATCATTGGGCCGCTGGGAGGAATAATGCAAGCTACTCCTTTTGCTCCCTATGATGCACTCTATCGAGAAGCCCTTCTATCGCCGAGTCCGTTCTATCGTCTCATCTGCAGTTGGAAAATGTACGAGGGGACCGACAAAATTCGCGGGTTCGTTCGGAAAGAATGCGAGAAGCGGAACATTTCGGCAAAGTTACCGCCCGATCCGAAGATCAGCGCAGAGGACCTGCGCCGTTTTGGCTTTACCGCAGAGTTTGCTGGTGGTATTGATTGCGCGAGGAAACTGTTCGAGAAACTACGCGAAACAAGGAATGCAATCTCTCACTTCCTCATCGACACAGATGCCGGTGAATCGGGTTTTATCTGGCGGACGGAGCGCAGCTACGACATTACTCAATGAGCGCGGCAGCCATGCTTCATTACAGCCATAACGCATTGGAGGATTTACGGCTCTTCTGCGGGAGTAGCGGAATTCACTTTACCGGCGGCGGAATGCTCTTGCCCCTCGTAGAAAATCGAGACCAGTTCGTCGTTCGAGCGGCAGACTACGGTATCGACTAGTTCTAGAGCATCGCTTTTGCGCCCCCGGACTGCTTGGCGTCAGCTCGAACGCTGGCGTCAACGGGAAACTAGGGGACGGAAACTAGTGGACAGACGGGACGTTCACCGGTTTTTTGCGAATTAGAATGTAGGGTATGTCCTGTCGGCCCCAGGTTTCCCCGGATCGGGTCTCGGCCTCGTGGGCCAGCTCTACGGCGTTCCGGAAGCCGGCGGAGATTGAATTAGAAACATCAATGGAGGCAAGGTCATGTCCAGCCAAACGATAGACTGGCACGTCATTTGCGATCAACCTACTTTTGAAAAATGCAAACAGGATGAGAAGTTCGCTTACATCGTTACGCTCGCACGAGCGGTGAATGCTATCTACTTTGTGCACGCTGCTATCAGCGGTAGAGAGACCCAAACTTCCCCAGGTGCAAAACGAGATCGCTTCAATTCATTTCTGTTCGGGTCCGCAATTATGTACGAAGCTCTGGTGCTTATCCGCAAGATGAATCGGCCGTTTTTGGAAGATCAGGTATTCAGAATGGGTTGCGAATACTCCTTAAGGATAAGATAGCTCGAAAAATCGAGCGTGCGCATCTAGATCCAGTCCGCAACAGCGCGGTTTTTCATTTTGATCCCGAAGCCTTTGCCAAAACAATCGAAAGGGCGAGTTGCGAAGAATGTCCGTTCATCTCTGGAGGAGGTGGCCCGACGCGATTGCATACTACCCACCCGTTCGCCGATATCATAGCGTGCGAGATTCTTATTGGCTTCGCTGCCAACACGGAGGAGTTCTATTCAGCGTTGGGCAGTGCGATGGCTGAAACGAATGAGATTCTGAATAGATTTACACACGAAGCAGAGCGGCTCATATCTCATCATCTTGTGCTATGGGGCTTCAAGAGGAAGAATATTGTTCCTTACCCTGATTCTCCGGAAAATCAGCTTTGAAAAATACGGGGACAACGGAACTGACCCAATTCTCCCTAATGCGGTGCATCCTGGCCTTTCTTGGCTGCGAAAGACGAAAACCTCAGAGCCTGAAGGCGGTCGGGGTCTGCGCCTGGCCGGCACGGCTGAAGCCGTGCCCTGATACGAACCCATCCGGTTTCCGCTTTCTCCTATGTTTCCATGGGTTTGAGTATCATGACAGAATCGTCATCCCATACGCGTCATGACGATATGTTCCCCGGGAACACTTGGGAGATCGGACGGGTGGCCCACCCACCCTTGCCGTCCATTGATCCGATATCCGTCAGAGGCAAATCTTAGCGTGATTTTTCGGTCAAAAGTTGAGTAATCCGCTGCGGTTTAATCGTATACAGGATATATATGTTGGCTCTTCCCATGACATTGAATACGACAGCCGAAACCGAAACGGCAAAGATTGCGCGGGGCTTACGTGAGAGGGATAGCGACCTTCTTGCAGACCTGGTGGCGCGCTATCAGCATCGACTGGTGCGCTACCTGCTCTACCTCACCGGGAGGCGAGAGTATGCGGGGGACCTTGCGCAGGAGACCTGGGTTCGCGTGCTGCAACGGGGCAGCCAGTACAACGGGCGGCAGCGGTTTGATCCATGGCTATTCGCGATCGCCCGCAATTTGGCAATAGATTACCTCCGGAAAAAACGAAAAGTGGTAAGGCAGCTTCCTTGCCAGATGATCGCGATGCAATGCTGCAGTTACCCTCCTCCGGTCCTTCCCCATTCGAAGCCGCGGCTCGAAGCGAAGACGCAATGAGTCTGGCCGGCCGGCTGCAGATTCTGCCACCGCTGTATCGCGAGGCTTTGCTGCTGAGGTTTCAAGAAGACCTGTCTCTTGCGGAGATTGCTCAGGTCTTGGGCGCCCCTGTGACAACGGTGACGTCCAGAATCTATCGCGGTCTTGCAGCACTGAGATCCGCATTTGAGGAAGGTGATTCGCATGGAGGGTGACAAGAGATTTCGCGAGCTTATCGACAGGTCTTTCGTAGAAGAGGTTTCAGAGGGCGAAAGACAGCTCATCCATGACCACATCCGCGACTGTGATGGCTGCAAGCGCTACCTCGAGCTAACTGCGCGTACGATTCGGGGGTTGCGGGAATTCACCTTTACGAGTGAACCAGATTCGAATGCCCAGGTCCGTGAGATTCTTGCGCATCATACCGAGACAATGCGCCAGCACAACGTGCAATTCAAGGTCTGGGCCGCATTTGCTGTAGCTCTCTCGATGTCAATTGTGGGATCGGCACTTGTCTACCAGGTGGCCAAGCTCCTGACGGTCCCAATGCATTTCGACACTGCTCAAGTCCAGGCAGGCGTGCTCGTCTTTTGGCTGCTGCCATCTTTTTGCTCGGCCTTATGTCTGCTCGCGGCGCCTGGTGAGAATAGAGGTATTGCATGACACAGCAATCGGCGGTGCTTTTGATAGCGTTCTTGGCCGGGCTTGTAGTTGCGGCTGTCTTGTTGGGAACCGCAAGACGGAATGTTCTACCCAGGTCTGCAATGGTCATCGCAGCACTGGCGATCCCGATTTGGGTAGTCTATTTTGCTTCCAGCCAGGGCCGTTCCTTACTTGCTTCCAAAGGATTTCTCAGCACCATGCCAGAAGCGCTTTGGTTTGGCTTGACGTTTGGCGTCTTCACCGCGGCTTTTCTCCTTGCCCTCGGATATATTTATGGGGACGCAAAAAGGCGTCAAATGCCTGCCTGGGCCTGGCTGATTGCCGCTTTCCTCATACCCAATTTGATTGGATTCATCCTTTATTTTGTGTTCCGAGGGCCTCTCCTTGGGCCTTGCAGTTCCTGTGGCGAGCCTATTCGAGGGGGAGAAGCATTCTGCTCACACTGCGGATGCTCGCAGGGTTCCAGTATCGGACGCATCACAGCTGACAATCGCACAATCTGAAGTAAAAAAGGTGGTAATAACCTTGCATCGCTCAAAACGGAGGACGGTATGAAACGTGAGCGCGCCTTACAGGTAGTGTTGGTGTTGAGATGCGCGACAGAGATGCGCGACAGACGAAATAACCCCCAAATGAATTTGTACAGCGGCCGCGAACCGCTCTTGGCCTTAATGCGGCGACCGAGGGGAAATCGTCGACAGCCTGATCCGCGAGACTCTCCTCCACTCCTAACGTCAACAAGGCAAGGCTGTCCACACTTCCGTCTTTCAGTCCGCAGCAATCTCTGTGGGTTGTGGTGTGGGGAGCGGTTTGCCCCACCACCACCGCGAGAGCAGATAGCAGACGGGCCCGCCGGCAGCGACAAGCAATCCGAACAGCAACGCCGGCATATGCGCTACCTGTTCGGATCGGGATGCATAAGCGGCGTACACGAGCAGCGCCACCGGACAGACGCTAACCACCCACACGGCGACCATGCCGCCGGGAATACGAAAGGGCCGCACCATGTCCGGTTGCTTGATGCGCAGCGCGATGAGCGCTGCAAACTCGAGCACCAGGCTGGCGCCATACAAGATCAGA
Source organism: uncultured Acidobacteriaceae bacterium (assembly GCA_963827005.1). Taxonomy (GTDB): domain Bacteria; phylum Acidobacteriota; class Terriglobia; order Terriglobales; family Acidobacteriaceae; genus Sulfotelmatobacter. Next base: position 9,542 of record CAWGZD010000001.1, on the reverse strand, counting down.
TCGATGGAGATGAGCCGCTCGTAGGTGAATCCGAGCGCCAGTGCCCAGCCGAGCCCGCACAGCACAATGGCTACCCAGGGGCTGCGCCGGCGGTTGCGCCGCGCCAGTGCGGAAGGCATCATGCGGTCCTCCGCCATCACTACCGGCAGCCGGGTATAGGACAGGGTGAGCGCATTGAACATGCCCACACCGTTGATGATGCCGCCGATGACGATGGCGACCGCCAGCCATGGTCCGGCAAGCAGGCGCGCCGCATCGGTCCACGAGCCTGTTGTGAATTGATCTACCGGGATACCGGCTGCAGCGATTGCACTCAGCGGAAGAATGTACGAGAGCGCGACGATTCCGCAAGTCGCCATCATCGCCAGTGGATGCAGGGAGATGCAGGACAGGAGATGCAGGAGATGCAGGGAGATGCAAAGGAGATGCAGGACAGACGAAACAACCCCCTAAACTCCGGTCGCCAGACTCTCCCCGCCTCTTTTGATGACGTGGGGTAATTTCGTCTGTCCTGCATCTCCTCGTCTGTCCTGCATCTCCAAGATAGTTATCTTTCCCGGCGAAGACGGCCTCGACGTGGTGATCTGGGGCAAATGAACGCAAGGAACGATGCGCCATCGTCATTTCGACTGCCGCACGAGCGTGATTGCCATGCTGACAGATTCCGCCTGCCACCTCTGACGAGGCACAAAAGCTCGAAGATTTTGTTTTTACTGACCGGTGTCCCCTCTATTCGGCTGAGATAGCGGAAGAAGTTCTTGCCGCGCACGGTTTTCAATCTGCCTGAACGATCTGTTCAACATCATCCGCCTGGCTCGGCCCGCCGTCTTAATGACCTCGACTAGTTTGCTCGATCAGCGGACGCCATGGATTCCTGCCGTTCCTTTGTGGTTTTAATGTCACGCATCGGAGGCAGGCCGAAGTGCCGGCGGTACTCGCGGTTGAATTGGCTTACGTTTTCGTAGCCCACGTCATAGGCGGCTATCGTGGCATCCAAGCCGTCCATCAGCATCCGTTCTCTGGCGGTCTGGAGCCGGATTTGCTTCTGATATTGCAGCGGACTCATGGACGTGAGGTGGCTTGATAGCCTGCGGTTGAAACAGACGCGAGCCGGGTCATGTTTCCACATGCCTCACCGGTCTAGTCCTCGGTGTATTTCCGTATGAAGCCCTCGATCTGCTGTTTCAACTAGACGGTCTGGTAATCGTCATGCACGAACACGACCTGCTTTAGGATTCTCTCCTTTGCATCATCCGGCGCTTCACCAGGCACTAAAGCCCAAGCTTGTCCTTCATGACAAGCCTTGCAATCTGTTCCATGAGCCGGTTGTCCTTCGTAGTAGCGAGTTGATCTTCCGGGCTGTCCGGGTCGATTGTCATTTTGATTGCGTGCTTAATGCCGTTCACCTTAACCTCGCGGAGATAGGTCTCAAGCTTTGGATGCCGGGCCAGTATCTCCTTCATTCTCGGAACATAGCCAAGCTGTGGAATGGCGATCGCGTCGAGCCATGTTCCACGAACCTGGGCGCCCCCAGGCAAGGCGAGTTCCAGTATTTTGTAATAGGACAAGAACTCATAGAACGTACTGCTGGAATTCATGGCTTCTCGATAAAGCGCGAGCGCTGCTCTCTGGCTCTTGTTCATAGAGCGGTCGAACGAACGCGGCCAGAACATGGGATCGACCCTAATACCTGAAGGTCCTCCCCTTGAGCTGTAGGCTTTTGAATAAGGTGTACGTCCACGCTCACTCCAAACTTGATCCGCGCCGCTTGGCTGTTCTCCCAGGCCAAGAGACTCAGGAATCGCAAAACCATTTCATCCTCTGCCGATGGTCCTTACGATCGGACATGCTAACGCTGACTGTGGCATCTGACTCAGGCGTAGCGTTTATCCAGCGCAAAGTCTTCCCTTCAAACGGAATATAAGTGCAGGCGTCCTTTCCCAGCTGCAGCTTCGTTTCGAGAGCGTAGTCCATCTGAAAGTTGTTGCCATCTTGCAGCCATTCTGTCAAGATCCATTGGATGGCTGTTTAACTTGTGATCGGTTTCAAGAGTGTCTGCGAGTACGCCGAGGACATCCCCAGCGAGCCATTTAGGGTCGCAGAACGGCGATCGAGGCCGCCATATGTAGCTGCGCGAATAGTTTAAGCGCATGAAGTGCCATGTAATTTCTACATCGTGCGATCGGGGTGGTGGGATCATGGCCTTGAGCCATTTATGGTAGTCACGAGGATTGTTCTGGAAATCGTCCGCAATCACGAACACGGAGAACATGGCGATAAATTGGTATAGAAAGCCCGTTTGAGCCACGAGTTGAGTTGTAATGAAGTCGATGCGTGTCTCTTTCGCCCCGAGAATTTGGATAGGCTGAAAAGACTGGTCGCCGTAATAAATATTACCGTCTTCTGACACTTCGGGTGTTTCAGCGTGGAATTGCGAAGAGTCACTCCAACCGCTTAGTTCGTCCACTCTCGAAATGATGAACTCTCGCAACGGAGGCCAAGCCTCCTGATGAGGACGACGACATATGATCCTTAGAGCATCTACGCAATGCTTTTCGGCGGCCGCCTTGTCCTTGGTCACATCCGACCGATATGTCAAAAATCTTCGGAAAAGATCGAACCATGTCGATTCGCGCAGCACGCCGTACTGGCCCACCACAGGTCCCTCCCGGATCAATTGCTCGACGATCACCGACGGTCTTTGGTTCTCTTCGAGCTGCTTCAATAGAACTTCGGCATCGCTGTAAATTTTATTAGGCGGATACATGGCTCCCCCAAGGTCGAACCGCACGAATGGAGTCTCACCGGCGTTTCCCAGATCGGGTTCAGGGCGTGGAGGTTTTGCCATCGTCAGTACCAGCGTTCAGCTTAAGCACCTTTCAGTGCAAAACCAGGACCTCTCCCCAAGAAGTCTGGAAATCGCCAGGATGACCCTGAGCCGTCGGCAACTCTGCGACGAGGGAGGCGGGAGGTTTCGGGGACGGGATGGACTGCAGCCCTTGAAGGAGCGATGACAAAGGAGCAGTCATAGACGAAAGGGGAAGATTTGGGAGACCCAGGACGACGAAATAACCCCTAAACTCCGGAAACCTGGTGACAGACAAAAGCAACCCATCGCGAAGCCGGCACGGGGAAACCGGACGAAAAGTACCCCAACGAACGGCGCACACTTCATTGTCGGCACGCGAGTTTTGATGGCTTACGTTTGGTCTGTCCCGGTTTCTCGCAGGTTCCCCGTAGCCGTAAACGCGTAAATCCGCAAAGGCCACGGGTCCTCGGGGTGTGGCAACCAGTGATGGAAGTATTGGGGGCAGCCAGCCGCATTTCTGTCCAAATTTAAATTCGTAGCCGGGAAACCGTGGACAGAAACCAGTGGACAGACGAAACGTACCCTGGCGATGTGCTACCCGCTGAACCTTAGCTCACCCTGTCGGTATGGATGTTTGCATGCCATCGACGCCCCCGTGGAGCCACGGGACGCCCTGCCGGTTAATTTTTTGAAACGGTGCTGGCTGCGGCCGGGTTGCTCTGGGTCGTCGCGCGTTCGGCAGCCGCGATGCCATCGCCAAGGCTCACCGTGCCCTTGGGATCGAATGAAAAGAAAATTCTAAAGAGGCAAAAGAAAGTTTCTTGGGTCTGCGGCCCCAGAGTCACAATGAAAAACATTTCTCCCCCGTAACCTCAACGCCTTATAGCACCCATGCGAAGGATTTATGTCTAAAACAGCATTTTGAGTTGCTGCTTCTTTCTGCCTTGATCCCGGTAGCAGACGCCGACGGCGGCGCCACCCAAAGTAGCATTCGTTGGCGACTGGCTGACTGACAGTTGGAGTGCTACGTTCCCAGCTAACTGGATTGACTATGACCAAAATGGAGGCATGGCAGCAGCGATAACGGCAAAGCCGTCACTCATTCGCATCATGATGGGATCGGCCTACTGGGATAATAACGCGAGTTACAACCTTGTAACTGCCGAACTCGAAGAGTTCCTGATACAGTCGATCACGCAGGCGCAGGCTGCCGGCATCCCGTGATAATGGGCATTCAGCCACTCAATGCACCGGGCCGGAAGCTGTGACGTCGATGGATATCATTGTGTATTCCGTCAGCCGCCAGTACGGCGTACCTCTGATCAACTACGCCGGTGCATTCAGTAATGCACAGACTGGTTATAATGGAGCTGTGAGTCCCGGTGGAACCGCGCAAGGATTCGCTGGTCCGTTCTTTACATCCACCAACACGGCCACCAGCGTCAACGCTTACTCGGCCTACCAACCCACAGCCGCCGGATATGCCGTCATGACCATGATGGCACAAACAGCATTTGCCACCGTAAACGCGCAACTTACACGAAGTCTCTTTACCTGCAGAGACACCCTGCTACAAGGGAATGAGTGTGGCGCACCCTGTAACGGCATACCTAATGTCAACACCGTGAGTCCAGGAAACACTGTCCAGTTCTACCCGGTGATCAGCTATACCAACGGCGTAACGCAACAGGCCGGGCTCAACGTTAATTTCCTTCTGGGATCACACGGTACCTGGACCTCCGGCAACCCACTGGTGGGATTTGTGAACCAATCCGGTGAGTTCTGGGCATTCAACCAGGGCACAACCACGTCAGTTTGCGCCTGCCCAACGGGGTGTGGAACGAGTGGATTATGTACGTCGGCGCACCGTTCCCCGGGTGAGTGAGAGGTGCGGGAGATGCGCGACGGAGATGCGCGACAGGAGATGCGCGACAGGAGATGCGCGACGACAGGAGATGCGCGACAGTAGATGCGCGACGAGATGCGCGACAGGAGATGCGCAACAGGAGATGCGCGACAGACGAAATAACCCCCAAATGAATTTGTACAGCGGCCGCGAACCGCTCTTGGCCTTAATGCGGCGACCGAGGGGAAATCGGGACAGCCTGATCCGCGAGACTCTCCTCCACTCCTAGAGATGCGCGAGATGCGCGACAGAGATGCGCGAAGAGATGCGCGACAGACGAAATAACCCCTAAATGAATTTGTACAGCGCCGTGAACCGCTCTTGGCCTTAATGCGGCGACCGAGGGGAAATCGGGACAGCCTGATCCGCGAGATTCTACTCCACTCCTAACGTCAACAAGGCAAGGCTGTCCACACTTCCGTCCTTCAGTCCGCAGCAATCTCTGTGGGTTGTGGTGTGGGGAGCGGTCTGCCCCACCACCACCGCGAGAGCAGATAGCAGACGGGCCCGCCGGCAGCGACAAGCAATCCGAACAGCAACGCCGGCATATGCGCTACCTGTTCGGACCGGGATGCATAAGCGGCGTACACGAGCAGCGCCACCGGACAGACGCTCACCACCCACACGCCGACCATGCCGCCGGGAATACGAAAGGGCCGCACCATCTCCGGTTGCTTGATGCGCAGCGCGATGAGCGCTGCAAACTCGAGCACCAGGCTGGCGCCATACAAGATCAGATCGATGGAGATGAGCCGCTCGTAGGTGAATCCGAGCGCCAGTGCCCAGCCGAGGCCGCACAGCAGAATGGCTACCCAGGGGCTGCGCCGGCGGTTGCGCCGCGCCAGTGCGGAAGGCATCATGCGGTCCTCCGCCATCACTACCGGCAGCCGGGTATAGGAGAGGGTGAGCGCATTGAACATGCCCACGCCGTTGATGATGCCGCCGATGACGACGGCGACCGCCAGCCATGGTCCGGCAAGCAGGCGCGCCGCATCGGTCCACGAGCCTGTTGTGAACTGATCTACGGGGATACCGGCTGCAGCGATTGCACTGAGCGGAAGAATGTAGGACAGCGCGACGATTCCGCAAGTCGCCAGCATCGCCAGCGGATAATTGCGTCGCGGATTCTCCACCTCCTGCGCGACGGTCGAGGCGTTGTCCCAGCCCATGTAGTTCCACATCGCGACCAGCAGGGCCGTGGTGATCGTGCCGTGCGGCGCGGCCGACTGCGGATAGGAAACATGCTGAAGCAGGTGATGCCATCCAGCCCAGTAGCCGCAGCCCACCAGCACGACGAAAGGAGCGAGCAGGGCAACGAACAGTACGACCGCGCTCCGGCCGACTGTGCGTGCTCCCCCCAGGTTCCACAAGCAGCACAGGATCACAAAGGTCACCGCCCACAGAGTTGCGCGGCCGCCGGCGGTCCATGTGGGAAACAGCCGCCCGAGATAGAGGACGGACAGCGTGGGATAGATGGCCATGTCGAAGATGCTGGCAGCCAGCGAGAGCCACGCCTCCTGGTAACCCCAGAAGGGGCCGAAGGCTTGCCGCACCCAGACATAGAAGCCGCCCTCGGCGGGCATGGCGCTGGCCAGCTCGCCGATCATGAGGGTCGTGGGCAGACTCCACACGAATGGAACGATGGCGAGGATCAGCAGCGCGCCGAGGTACCCCGCGCCGCCGAGCGTGTCCTCGATGCCATAGGGGCCACCGGAGACCATAAAGAAGGTCGCGGCAATCAGAGAGAAAAGGCGCAGCCGTCCGCCTTTGTGCAGCGGGTCCGGTGGATGTGAGTCGGCCATCTCAGCAATATACTGGAGAAGTCGAAATCCTGTGCATGACGACTGGAGTGCCGGGAACGCTTCGCTTTGCTACGGAAACCTCGTCTCTCACGGAAAACTTGTCCGTCGCCCTTTGATTCGGTCGGGGCTCTCTTTTTCCCTCCGCTTTTGCTACTTTGAAGACATTTTTTTGATCTGAGAGAAACACTGGGAATCGAATATTAAAAAGCGGCATCTAGAGCTATATGGCTTGCTTGGAATACTTCAGACTTCACCAGCATTACGTAGTAGCAGTGCGACGTTGCGAACAGGCCGAGTTGTCTTCCCGTCGGAGTGGTTTGCTTGACGCAGCAGCTCGCCTGACCGCGGAAATTAAACAGAAGGCACAAACAGAGAACCGCTGCCCAGGAGCGGATGGTTCTTCATGAGCAGAATTGTCCGGTCTGCAAACCAGCCCAGAAATTCGCCAAAGTCAGCTAGCAATCACTGCTTGGGGGGTTGCCGATAACTCCGGGTTCCGCAACGAGCGATGAGAGCTATCGCTTTATTGAGGACTCGCCTCGGCAATCTCCCCAAACAAACCTGCGGCTGCATCCAGGAGATGCGCAGGAGATGCGGGACGAAATAACCCCTAAATGGATGGCGAGGGTCCGGCGCGAAGCCAGACCTAAATGTAGTTTAACAATTCCGTGTGGCGAGCATTCATCCATGAGGCTCATGATCGACTTGCAGGGCCGCCGTATCGGGGAGAGTGCCTAGAGGGCTGGGACACCCCGGGACCATCGATGCCGCCGTGATCGGTGCTGCAAGTCAAATGGTCGTCAGCGCGACTCAAAAGTTCTCGACCATCCAGGCGTTATTGTCGCCCGGAGTTGGCATTTCTAGAATCCCATGCCTGCCGTCGGGAGATTGAATGAAGAAGGTGAAATTCGAATGTGCTTGCCCTTCAATAACAACCTCCGCCTTGCCCGACCCATCGAGGGCAAGAATCACGGGGACGCCTGCCGACGTGATGCTCCGTATGAATAGCCTCGCGCCATCGGCTGCCCAGTCGATGTTAAACACCGGCCAGTCGTTCAAGCTAACATCGTGAGCGGCACCGGTGTCCGGTGAGAGAAATCGAATTCGATGCGGGGCTAGGACGAGTGCAAGCCGCGATCCATCCGGGGAAAGGCTCCAGTGAGATAAGCCATTCGGAATTCTCGCAATCTCGCGACCTGCACCGTGCTTCACATCGAACGAGAGAAGAAGGTGATCGTATCCCACGAGCTTGCTGAAAATGCACAGTTGTGATGGAGCCCGCGCACACTGGTAATTGGTGATTCCATTTTCCCGCAGAATCAACCGGGGAGGCCCTCCGGCCAAAGGCCTGGACATCAAGGATGCGGGGAGCGAATGATCGCTTCCCTGCGTTTCAACAAGGTAGAGTACGTGCAAACCATCGGCACTCAAACGTGGGAAACGCATGCTGCTCCCTTCAACGAGGACCTCGGCTGTGGTCTCGTCGATATTCTGCTTGAAAAGTTTCCAGGTGCCACTTCGATCGGAAACGAAAAGGACTGCTTTGCTGTCAGCGGTCCATGCCGTGGCTAGACTCTCGTTTGTGTCCAGGGTCAGGCGTCGAGGTGCCTTCCACCGGTGGTTGCCCGGATCGGGTTCGGTGATAAACACCTGGCGCGTTGTGTTCCCCCTCGATATAACCAGCCGCTTCCCATCCGACGTGGCGCTCAAAGCGCCAATCCATCCTTGCCCCTCGGTTACCCGTTGAGGCGGGCCAGCGGCTTTCCCCGAGCGCTCGTCAATCGAAATCGAGTCAACGCCCGTTTCTTCACGTTCGCTCGTCGGATCGTTAAGGTAGGCGAAGAGAACACGTCCGTCCGCAGTCCACCACAGGGCCGGCCGCAACCGAGAATCATCCTTCATCACAACCTGTAAATCGCCACCATTCGCATCGCGAGTGAGGAGTGAGTTAGCAAACAGAGGGGGATCAGGTGTCGCCAAGTGGGCTTCGACATAGGCAAGACGTGTGCCATTTGGTGACCAAGCGGCGATGTTGGATCCAGCCATCCCCCAGGTTTGGCTGGTCCGGCTTTCTGGCCAAGGCCACTCTTCGGGCGTTTGCACCATCGGAGTCCATGACCCAGAGTTCGCTTCCGAATTTAGGCCCGCGATGCATAGGCGATCCGGGATCCATCCGGGGACACAGATCCCCCCGCCGCATTGTCCAGGAGCTTCTCAGGATTGCCGCCCAAGAGGGAAAGTTTCCAAAGACTAAGCGCTCTGGACGGGCCTTCTCTCCGTGTCACCAGCAGATGGGTACCGTCGGGGAACCAGTCATCGGGCCAGGCAACGAAATCCTTCGGCAGGGCCCAGGCGCGGCTCTCGCGGTTCGCGATTTGCCGCAGATAAAGCCCCGAATTGTCGTGAAAAGCGAGATACCTGCCATCGCGCGATACGACGGAATTTTCAACGGGCGCTTCAGGAGGGTTTGAGGTGAGGCGTTCTTCGACCGCCAGATGTGGAACGAAGGGTCCGTGCACGTCGCGTGGGCCGGCGGCCTCGCGTATCAAGTACCCCGCTGCGGCCATTCCGACCGCCAAAATGCAGAGCCCAGCGAGGGACAAACCAGATAATCTCTTGCGGCCGGGGTCAAACTGTGGCTTGAGTGCCCCCTTTTCGCTGGGACGATGATTGGTCTCGATCTTCAGCGGAAAATGAGTTTCTTCCGTAGCGAACCCGTTGACGTCTCTTTCTACAGCCACCACATCGCACAGAAATCGGTAACCTACAGTGGGAACAGTTGCGATGAATCGTGGCTTGCGGCTGTCATCTCCAAGCAGCCTGCGCAGTGTGGCGATGCTGCGAGTGAGCGAGTTGTCAGACACTGCACAGTCATCCCAGACCGCGCTCAGAATCTCGTCTTTTGTGACGAGTCTCCTGGGATTTTGCAACAGAAACAGAAGCACGCGGAATGCCTTCGGTTCCACCGGCAGGGCTTTGTCACCCTTGACCAGCAGGAACTCGCGCTCCCTGACCTCGATGTCCT